>OZ245851.1:0-5690826 GCA_965228975.1 Alphaproteobacteria bacterium | reverse complement strand
AACACTGACCGACCACGAGCCCGACACGATCGCATTCCGCCTCTATACGGATATGCGGCAGCGCATCCGCGACGGCGAGCTCGACCCCGGCATGCAATTGCGCGTCGACTGGCTGAAGTCCACCTACCGGTCCAGCACGAGCCCGTGCCGCGAAGCGTTGGCACGGTTGGCGGCGGAAGGGTTCGTGATCGCCGAGGGGAAGAAGGGGTTCCGCGTCCGCGGCCTATCGCGGCAGGACTTTCTCAATATCTACGAGTTGCGAAACGATTTGGAATGCAAGGCGCTGGCCCAATCGATCGCCCACCGCAGCGAAGACTTGGAAGAACGGCTGTTGGTCGCCCTGCACCGATTGAAAAAGGCGTCGGTGGTCCGGCTCAGCGACATGGAAAGCGTCAACCGCCGCGAAGACCGGCACCGGATGTTTCATCTCGAACTGCTCAGCGATTGCGGCTCGCCCTGGCTGTTGAAGTTCTACGATCAACTGGCCAGCCACGCCGAACGCTACCGTCGGATCTTCTTGAAAGACATGGTCTACGACGAAAATTATTCGACGAATATCGACAAGGAGCACCAGCGTCTCATGGATCTGGTAATCGCGGGCGACGTCGACACGGCGACCGCGTTGATTCAGAGCCACCGCGCGCGGACGCTCGATCAGGTGCTCACGGGAATCGATGCAGCAATCCGAGACGAAAAAATTGGCGCGGATTGACCCAGCCCCCTATTCCTCACACGGAACCTTTAGAGTCCGATATCCCCGGCTTCAGCCAACGCATCGATGTCCGCCGCGCTGTAGCCCATTTCGGCAAGGACCTCGCGCGTGTGCTGCCCGATTCGCGGGGCGATGGTTCCCATGACCTCCGGATCGAGACGCGGCAGGCCCGGAATGTTGGGTACCGGCCAAGGCGTCTCCGACCCCGGCTGTTCCAGCCAGGAGATCAATCCGGTTTCCTCGACATGCGGATGGTGGATGAACTGTTCGTAGTCCTGCACCACTTCGTTCTGCAGACCCGCTTCCGTGAGCGCATCGCGCCAATGCGCGGATGTCTCGCTCTTGAGCCGGTCGCTGACCGCGGTATTGACCTCGTCCCGATGCTCCAACCGTCCGGCCCCCGTCGCAAAGCGGGGGTCGGCGCCCAGTTCCTCCAGACCCAGCGCCGCGCATAACTTCTGGAACTCGTGATCGCGGATGATCACAAGCTGAATCCAGCCGTCGCTCGTCACGTAGGTCCCGTTCGGCACCATGCCCGGCTTGTACGGTCCATCGCGATACCCGCTCATCAGCCGGATCGTCTGCAGGTTGGCCGCCGCCTGCATCAGGCTGATTTCGATCTTGCGCCCACGCCCGCCGTCGCGCCGCGCATACAAGGCGGCGGCGAGCGCCTGTTGTGTGTAAAGCGCGGTCGACATGTCGTTGATGATCGTCGGGGTACGATGCGGAATGCCATCCTGTCCTTTGTTCTCCGCCATGAAACCGGTAAAGGCCTGCAGCACCGGGTCCATCGCCGGCTTCTCCCGCAGCGGTCCTTCCTGCCCGAAGCCGGAGATCGACACATATAGAAGCCCCGGATTTATCTTCGACAGCCGATCGTATGTGAAACCCAACCGGTCGATGACACCGGGCCGGAATCCTTCAAGGAAAACGTCCGCTTCCGGAATCATCCGCTCGACGATGTCCTTGCCCGCATCGCTCTTGAGGTTCACCGCGATGCTGCGCTTACCGATATTGGCGCAGACCGAAAAAGCGGTGTTGTCGCCATAGATCGGCGCCAGCAACCGCGCCCAATCGCCGTCCAGCGGCTCCACCTTGATCACGTCGGCGCCGTGCCGCCCCAACAGCATGGCGCAGTACGGACCCGCGACACCCTGGCTGAGGTCCACGACGCGAAGGCCTTCATACGGTTTCTCGAAACTCATTTCTTGTTCTTCTCCAATCGGCGGGGGCTACCACGGTTCGGCATAAGACCGCACATCGGCCTCGAAGGTCCAGGCCGAGCGGGGCTGACTGTGCAAATGCCAATAGATTTCGGCAATATCGTCCGGCTGCAGGATGCCATCCGGCGGGCGCGATTCGAAGGATTCGGGAAACAGTTCCCGTGTGTTCTGATTCTCGATAGGTCCGTCGATCACGACATGCCCGACGTGGATGCCCTTCGGCCCAAGTTCACGCGCCATGCTTTGGGCCAGGGCGCGCAACGCATGCTTGCCGCCGGCGAAGGCGGCGTAGCCGGCCGATCCGCGGACACTGGCGGTCGCCCCGGTGAACAGGAGCGTGCCCTGTCCCCGTTCGACCATCGGCCCGGCGGCCTCGCGGCCCACCAGAAACCCCGCAAAGGCGCACATTTCCCAGACCTTGCGGTAGACGCGGCTAGTCGTTTCCGCGATCGGGAACCGGACATTGCCGCCGACGTTGAAGACCGTGACCGTCAAAGGCCCGATATCGTCTTCGATACCGGCGATCAGTTCGATGACCTGCGTCTCCTCCCGCGCATCGGAATGAAGCGCGGTCACGGTGCCGCCCACGGCGTCGACGGACTGGACGAGCGGCGCGAGGTCGCCACGCCGCCGGGTCGCCACGATATGGAAGCCTTCGCGGGCAAACCGCCGCGCAATCGCCGCGCCAAGATGATCCCCGGCGCCGACCACAAGACAGACTGGTTTCGACTTTTCCGCCACGCTGACACATTCTCCCTTGACGCGGTCACGTCGTGTTTCGACTACACAATCAACAAATTCGACGCGCCGCAACCGGGACGCTACAGTCGGCGCGGCGGACCGCACCCCGCGGCCGACACGACGCAAAGGAATACTCTCATGCTACAGCAGGCGGTGGATCTGCGCGAAGAAGGCGACGCCCTCTATGCGTTGCTCGACAGTCTGAACGACACCGACTGGGACCGGGCGACCACCTTCAAGGCCTGGACGGTCAACGACGTCATCCAGCATCTGCACGATTCCGACCTTCTCGCGGCCGCGTCGGCGCGCGATCCCGAAGAATACACCCGGCTGCGCAACGGCATCCTGGCGCGGCGCGATGCCGGTTTGACCCGTGTCGAGGAGGCCCGCGAACGGTTCGGCGACCTGAAGGGCCGCCGGCTATTGACGACATGGCGGGAAACCCTGAACGATCTCTGCGATATGCTCGAAAAGCGCGATCCCAAGGACCGGCTACGCTGGGCCGGCCCCGACATGGGCGTGCGCATGTTCACCACGGCGCGGCAAATGGAAACCTGGGCGCACGGCCAGGAGATCTATGATCTCAAGGGCGTCGACCGGACAAATTCCGACCGGATCAAGAATATCGCCGTGCTCGGCGTCAAGACCTACGGCTGGACCTTCGCCAACCGCGGCGAGGATGTTCCAGGTCCCGCGCCCCATGTGCGGCTGACCGCACCATCCGGCGCGGTCTGGGAATGGAACGACCCGTCGTCCGATAATCTCGTCGAAGGCGATGCCGTGGCATTTTGTCAGGTCGTGGCACAGGTCCGGAGCATTATGGATACGGACCTCGCCGTGACCGGCGGCCCGGCCGAGCGCTGGATGAGCGTCGCGCAATGCTTCGCCGGCCCACCGGAAGACCCGCCCGCCCCCGGTACGCGGGTCGCTGCCTCGGTCACGTCATGAATCGTTCACAGCGCCGCGCCAGCAAACGCAACTCCGGCGGTACCGATCCGGCGCATCTGGAAATGCTGCAGGCTGGCCTGCAACACCATCAGGCCGGGCAATTCCAACAAGCGGAGCAAATCTACCGGCAAGTCCTGGACGCGAACCCGAACGAACCGGATGCCAACTACCTGCTGGGCATGCTTTTCAATCAGGCCGGCGACAATGCCAGCGCGGTCGCGCATGTCACCCGATCGATCAAGACGCGGCCGAAATTCCCGGCGGCGCACAACAACCTTGGCACGATCTACGAGGAAATGGACCGGATGGAGGACGCGGCGGCGAGCTTCCGCCGGGCCGTCCGGCTCGATCCCGCGATGGCGGAGGCGCACAACAATCTCGGCAACGCGCTCAAATCCCTCGGTGATCTGGCCGGTGCCGTTCAGAGTTTCCGCAAGGCGATCAAAGTGCAGCCGGACATGGCCGTCGCCTACAACAATCTGGGCCACGCCTACGCCGGGTTGGGGCAGTTGGACGAAGCGATGACGGCCTTTGATAGAGCCATCGAGCTGGCATCGGATGTCGCGGAACCCTATGTCGGCCTCGCCCATGCGCAACACCTGCTCGGCTACCTGGACGAAGCCATCGCCAACGCGGAGCGCGCCATCGAACGGCGGTCGGACTATGTCGACGCGCATATCGTCCTGGGCGCCGCACTGTATGCGGATGGCGACCTCGCCGCCGCGATCGACGCCTTGCAGCGCGCGGTCACGCTGGATCCGCAATCCGCGCAAGCGGCGGCCGAGCTGTACAAGGCGTCATCCTATGCCTGCGACTGGTCCCGTCTCGATGTCTTGTCGCAAACCATCGACCGGCAGAATGCGGAAGGCTTGGCGCACGGATCCGGCGTCGGCGAGCAGCCGCTGTTCAATGTGACCCGGATTGCCGATCCGCCGCAGAACCACGCCATCGCCCGATATTGGAGCGGGCTTCATAGCGCCGGCGCAGCGAAACGCCGCCGTGGCAAGGCCTCATCCGACGGCCGCATTACGATCGGCTATTTGTCGAGCGATTTCGGCGACCATGCGGTCGGGCATCTGACGCGGGGCCTGTTCGAGCTACACGACCGCGACCGGTTCAGCGTGCGGGCCTATGCGGCCTATGGCGAGGACGGCAGCGACAATGTGGAAAAGGTCAAGCACGACAGCGATGGCTTCACCAATTTACTGGAACTGTCGCATGCCGACGCCGCGGCTCAAATCCGGCGCGACAGGGTCGATATCCTCGTTGACCTGAACGGCCATACCCACGGCAACCGGCTGCAAATCTGCGCTCTCCGCCCGGCGCCGCTACAGGCGACCTGGCTCGGCTTCCCCGGTACGACCGGTGCCGACTATATCGACTACGTTCTGACCGACCGCACGGTCAGCCCGGCCGACCATGCGGCGCATTACAGCGAGACTTTCGCCTATCTGCCGGACTGCTATCAGATGAACGGCCCGGCGGACACGGACACCGACCTTGCGATCGCGCGGTCCGATGTCGGATTGCCGGACGACGCCGTCGTATTCTGTTCCTTCGTCGGCGCGCAGAAAATCGAACCGCTGGTCTTCGGGTCTTGGATGCGGATTCTCGACGCCACGCCGGCGAGCATCCTCTGGCTCTACGAATCGAACCAGGACGTGGCGGCCAACCTCAAACGCGAAGCCGCTGCGCGCGGCATCGACGTGGACCGAATCCGGTTCGGCGGCAAATTGCCCCGGAACGAGCATCTGCAACGGCTCCGTTGCGCCGATATCGCCCTCGATACCTGGACCTATGGCGGCCACACCACGACCAGCGACGCCTTGCGCGCGGACCTGCCCGTGGTCGCGCGGACGGGTACGCATTTCGCATCACGCGTGTCGTCCAGCATTCTGCAAGCCATCGGCTTGGACGACCTGATCACCGGCAGCGCCACAGAGTATGAGACGTTGGCGATCCAGCTGGCGCAGAATGCCGACACCGTGCGGGATTTGAAAAGCCGGATCGCCCAAGCACGCATGACCGCGCCGTTGTTCGACGCACGGCGCTTCGTCGCCGGATTGGAAGACGCCTACCGGCAGATGTGGGAAGGCCACCTTGCCGGCGACCCGCCGCAGGTGATCGAAGCGGCCGTTCCGGGTGGGGACTAGACCTAGTCCGTTACCGGTCGCCGAAATGGCGACGCCAGATCGGCCCGACCACCGGATGCTGCCGCACACGCGCCGTCATCGCGGTCAGGCGGGGCGCGTCGATCTCGCCCCGGAACCAGATGAACAGCATCGCAACGTAAATGTCGGCCACGCTCATCGTTTCGCCCAACAGGAACGGGCCGGGATCGATCGCGTTTTCCAGGACCGCCAGGGCATCCCCCATCCGCGCGATTGCCGCCGCTTGGGTCGCCTCAAGGCTGTCGGAGTCGGTCGTGTAGCGGGCCGGATAGGACCGCCGCAACACGGCCTCGTAGACATTGACGTTGGTGAAGACCATCCAGCGCAGGAAGGCGGCGTGTTCCGGCGTACCCGGCGGCGGCGCTAGGCCCTTGTCCGGGAAGCAGGCCGCGATATGGATCAGGATCGCCGCCGTCTCGGTCAGCGTCGACCCGTCCGGCAGGATAAGCGTCGGCACCTGCCGCCACGGGTTGGTCGCCCGAAAACTCTCGGGAAGCGGCGTGCCGGGTTTGGAATCCAACTCCTTCAATTCATACGGCGCTTCCGCCAGTGCCAGGGCGGCTTCGGCGACGAATCCGCCGGACCCAACGCGGTTATACAGACGATATGTCATTCAATGATCACTCCGCTGCTTCGGGACGCACCGCATGCAAGACTTTGGCGTCGACCATGGCGTCGATCTCCGCCTCGCTATAACCGACCTCGGCCAACACCTCATAAGTATGCGCGCCCAGCAGCGGCGCGCCGTTGCGAATTTCCGTCGGCGTGCTTTCGAAACGGGCGGCGGGACGCGCTTGGCGCAGCCGCCCGGCCTGGGCATGGTCGTACTCGATGACGATGCCGCTGGCCTCGACCTGCGGGTGATCGATCATCTGACGGCGCGTCAGCACCGGGGCACAGGGCACGCCCGCATCGTCGAGAATCTTCAACCACTCGGCGGCCGGGCGTTCCAACAACGCTTCCTGGATCAGGTTCAACCGCTCGTCCGCATTTTCGTCCCGTAGCGACGGGGTCAGGAAGCGCTCATCGGTCAACAGATGTTCGCGATCCGCGACCTTGCAGAACGCCGTCCACTGCGGATCGGTCATGGTCGAGACGCTAATGTAATCGTCCTTGGTCTCGTAGATTAGATCGATGAAGGTCGCCGCCTTCTGTTCGCTGACCTCCTGGCCGACGAAGGTCTGCCCCGCCATATCGGACGCCCACAGGAAAGCGATGATCGAATCGAGCATCGAGACCTTCACATGCTGCCCCTCGCCGGTCTTGGCGCGGCCCGCGAGGGCGGCCGTCACCGCCTGCGCCGCCGTCACCCCGGTCAGCTTGTCCGGCAGGATGGTGCGGATCAGCCGGGGGCGGTCCTTGTCCGATCCGGCCTGCACCGTGGCCAGCCCCGACAATGCCTGGATGATCGGGTCATAGACCGGCTTGTGAGCGAAGGGCCCGTTCTCGCCCCACCCGCTCATCGAGACATAGATGAGATCGGGCCGGACCTTGCGCAGCTCGGGCTCGCCGATGCCGAGCCGTTCGACAACGCCCGGCCGAAAATTCTGGATGAAGACATCCGCCGTGGCGACCAGCTTCAACAGGGCTTCACGGCCTTCATCGCTCTTCACATCGATCGCGACAGACCGCTTGTTCCGGTTGTTGTTGAGGAAAGACGCGCGCAGCCCCTGCTCTCCCGGACCCGCATGCCGCGTATGGTCCGGCCGGTGCGGCGCCTCCACCTTGATGACGTCGGCGCCTTGGTCGGCCAGCATCATGGTCGCGAACGGGCCGGCGATCACATTCGTGACGTCCACCACGCGATAGCCGCGAAGCGGTCCTGACATGGGTGGGTCTCCTCGTTGTTGAGCGGCGGCACCGGTCGGGCCGCGCTTCCGGTCTCTCGAGGGAATTCTAGGGAATTACCTACGGCACATAAACGGCAAATCAAGATAGGAAGCATGCCGCCGAACGAGCGCCCGGTTGGGGCCGACGACGGACTGAGGTATATTCATTGGCAGCCCATGAGTTGAATGGTCTTTCAGGAGGAAAAGATGCGAATCGTCAATCCATCTTTCGGCCTCGAGGAAGGCAGTGACAACCGGAGCGATGCGGTCGAAACGGGTTCGACCGACTGGAGCCGGGACGCCATTGCCATCATCTCGAATTCCAAGCCGAATGCACGCGAGTTGCTCGAAGGCGTGCGCGACAAGATGAGCGCCTTCCGCGCCACCGACAATATCGACTATTTCTTCAAGGACAGCGCGGCGAAACCGGCGCCGGACGCGCTCTACGCCGAGGTGGCCGATAAATACAAAGGCGCCATCGTTGCCTTAGCCGATTGAGGGTCGTGCTCGTCGTGGAGTTTCCATGACAGTATCGAACTCGAAAAACGCGGCGTCGAAACGTATATCGTGGTTACCGAAACCTTCCTGCCGTTGGTGCGCGCCCAAGCCAAGGCCCGCAAGGCGGATCCCAAGCTGCTGATCGTCAAGCATCCGGTCGGCGGATTGAACGCGGAAGAACTGGTCGATCGGATCGACGTTGCATCGGCGGAATTGAAGACCGCGATCGACGCCTGATCGCCGGCGAGAAGGAAAGACATGACGGACCTTACCGAGAGTGAGGTGATCGAGGTCGGTGACCTCGACCTCGATCAATGGAACGACTATGCCGCCGAACAGGGGTGGAGCGACGGCTTTCCCCTGATGGTGCCGACCGAGGAGAAGGTCGAGCGCATGGTCGAGGCTTGCCGCGGCGACAACGAGCCCTTCCCGCCGATGTCGCCGCGCCGGGTCGTGCCCACCCTGCAAAGCATCGCCGCGAACGCGGTGATGGCCGGGTGCAAACCGGAATACTTCCCGGTGGTGGTCGGCGCGGTGCGCGCGGTGCTGAATCCCGACTACAACCTCCACGGCACCCTCGCCACCACGCATCCCTGCGCCCAGGGTATCATCGTAAACGGCCCGATCCGAAACGAGCTGGGCATCAACTGCAGCAGCAACTGTTTCGGCCAAGGCACCAAAGCGAACGCCACCATCGGCCGGGCGCTGCAGCTCACCTTGCTCAATGTCGGTGGTGCTAAGCCCGGAATGATGGACCGGGCGACCCACGGATCGCCGGCGAAATACAGTTTTTGCTTCGGCGAGAATGAGGAAGAAAGCCCGTGGGAGCCGTTCCACGTGCGCCGCGGGTTCAAAGCCGACGACAATGTGGTGACGCTGCTGCCGAGCGAACCGCCGCATAACATCAACGATCATTCCAGCACCACCGGCAAGGGCCTTCTGAAGACGATCGCCGGCACGATCTCGCAGGTCGGTGCGAACGTGATCTCGGGCGACGCGCCCTATACCATTGTGCTTGGTCCGGAACATGCGCAAACGATCCACCGCGACGGTTGGACCATCCCGGATATTCAGCAACAACTGTACGAAGACTCCAAGATTCATGTCTCCCGCGTCTCGGACGAACAGCGGGAGTTCTACAAGGAGCGGACGACCGAGCTGGTGAACGACCACTATTATCTCTCGCGCAGCCCGGAGGATATCCAGATCCTGGTCGCCGGCGGACCGGGCAAGCATTCCGCCTATATCCCGACCTTCGGTCACAACGAAGCCTGTTCCATCCGGATCAAGCAGGGCTGAGTACTCCAGAATGACCTCGTCGGAGGACATGCCGCTGTTCGCCGAAGCCCATTCGTGGGAAGACACGCAAACGGCATTGGAAGCGCTCGACCTCGGTGACGGGCTCCCGCTGGTGCCGCCGACGCTGGACCGGTTCGGCGCCATGGTCGACGGACGCGGTCCGACCGGGCACTCCTTCGGCCACGTCATGCCGTTGATGGGCGACCTCACCCTGGAGGCTGTCGCCTATAACTGCGTCCTCGCGGGCTGCCGCCCGGCTGAACTGCCGGTCGTGCTGACCGCCGTGGAAGCGGCGATGGAGGAAGGGTTCAATCTTCTGGGCGTGCTGAGCACGACCGGCACGCCGGCGGTCGCCGTTTGCGTGCATGGCCCGGTCGTCGCTGAACTGGGCCTGAATGCGGGTGGCAACATCCTGGGGCCGGGAAACCGCGCCAACGCCTGTATCGGCCGCGCGGTCAGCCTGATCATGCGGAATGTCGGCGGGGCGAAACCGGGTGTCGGCGACATGGCGACGATGGGACAGCCGGGCAAATACACCTTCTGTTTCGCCGAGGGGACGCATAACGCTTTCCCGGCACTGCCCGTTCGCCGCGGTTTCGGCGCGGATGAAAGCTGCGTCACCGTCCTGGGCGTATCCGGCACGGCGGAAGTGCTGCCCGCCAAACCGTGGGGCACGCCCGAACGGGTCCTGCAACCGATTGCCGCCGCGATGAACGCCGCGCTCGACGCCACCGGGTCGGCGGAGCGGCCGGATCGCGGCGAGCAGGTCTTCCTGCTGCCACCCGAAATGGCGGATATCATTTCGGACGCCGGCTGGGATTTGAGCCGGGTGCAGAAATTCCTGTTCGAAGGACGCCACCCCTATCCCTTCGACACCGAGGACGGATTGGACGACCGACCGCTAGCGCGGACGCCCGAGGACATTCACCCCATCGTCACCGGCGGCGTCGGCGTGAAAATGACGCATCTCCCCTTGTGGTCCGGCGGCAGTGCGACGGTCACACGGCCGGTCCGCAAGTTCGACGACTGATCCGTCCTTCGCTTGCTTAGATTTCAGCCCGCGATGCCGGCGGCAACGGCGGCGGCATCGTCGACCGCGCCCGCCAACTGCCCCGTGTCGCCGGCGCGGACGGCGCCGATGGCATAGACACCGGGAACAGTCGTCTGAAAGTCCGATCCGGTCACAACGCGGCCAGCGGCATCCCGTTCGATACCGCCCGGAAGATAATCCAAGTTCGGCTCGAGACCGACAAAGACGAAAACGCCGGAACACGCCAGGTCTTCCGGAGGGCCGCCGTCGGCCGGCGTCACACGAACGCCGGAAACGTCATCCTCGCCGAGGATTTCCGTCGCCACCGTCTCATAGCGGACTTCAATCTTGGGATTGTCGGCCGCCCGGCTCACGAAGCTTTGCTTCGCGCGCAGGGTGTCGCCACGGGTGACCAGCGTGACCCCGCGCACGTAATCCGTCAGATGCAGCGCTTCCTGGAGGGCGGAATCGCCACCACCGACCACGACCACATCCTGGTCGACGAAGAAACCGGCGTCGCAGCCGGCGCATTGCGAAACGCCGCGGCCGAACAGACGTTCCTCGCCCGGTACGCCAAGCGATTTCAACCGCGCCCCCGATGCCAGGATCACGGCCTTAGCCCGATGTGTGCCGCTATCGGTCGCCACGGTCTTGATATCTTGGTCGATGTCCAAACGGGTCGCCGCCTCCGGCACGATTTCGACGCCATGCTCTACCAGGGCCTCGAGTTCGGCTACCGCCAAGTCCATGCCGGACGCATCACTTGCCGCGGGATAGTCCTCGACATGACCGACATTCATCAACAGTCCGCCCATATGGCCGCCATCATCGACCGACGCCACGGACAAACCCCGCACCGCGGCCTCGCGCGCCGCCGTCAGACCGGCAAGGCCACCGCCAATCACGATCACGTCGTAAGGAGTGTCGGAAGTCGTCATATTCAATCCCTATTCTGGCTCGATAGCCTACGGCGTCAGCCGGTTCCTTCGAGCCCTTCCGGCAAGGGTGCCGCGATCAGGACATAGGCCATGACGCAATCTTCGGACCCGTTGTTGATCCAATTATGGACCGTGCCCCGCTGAACCACCACATCGCCGGCCTTTAGATGCACCATCTCTCCGTCGTCGAGCTCCATATCGACCGCGCCGGCAAGAACGATGGCATAGTCTAGGCTTTCCGTTCTGTGCGTTCGCGGCGTGACACCCGGCGCCAACCGCGAAATGCGGAAGACCGTTCCATTCGGCACGATCGTTTCCTTAACACCGGCGGAGATATCGTTCAGCGCGCCGAGGTCCGGGATCCGCCGATCCGTCGCCCAAATGACCGTCGAATGCTGCCCGGGCCGCCGCGAGATCACGTTGTCCGAAATCTCGTCTATCAAGACTTTCGCTTTGCCATTCTCGTCATGGCCGGTAACGATCCGCCGAACCTCGAATGTCATCGACTCTCCCCCGTTCATGTAACCGCCGTACCGACGGGAACCCATGATCGATGATCGACGCATCGGATCGGAGGGCGCATCGGCCAGCAACGATTGCTGCTCACCGCAACCCTCCATCATTCGACGAGCAATGAGAGGGCTACGTCAGGGCGCAATCAACCTTATACCGGGAGGACGGCCGCGGCGGCAAAGGAAGTCGATTTAATTGGGAAGCGCCCGACGGATACAGGCGGCAACGGCTACTGGGAAATGAAACGGACGCCGATTTCCAGGTCGGCGCGATGAACGATCTCACATGTCACGTCTTCGCCGGGAGCGACCACAAGATCGAACGACTCGGGAAGGGCCTGAGGATCGGCGGGGTGCAGGCGAGCGCCGGTATTCGACATTTCGACGATCATACAGCTCATTTCGCGGCGTCCGCCGTCGAACAATATTTTCGCATTTTTCGAGATCAAGTAGCGCGCATTGCGGCGCCGCTCGATCAATCGCTGCCGGATTGCAAGCATTTCCAGGGTCTTCCCATCATTCCCCATTTCGGCAATTCTCGCCGGAGAGCACTTAAAATGCGATTAACGGCCCGAATCCAGGAGTCCCGCGGCGTTTCGGCCCCTTCCGTCCAAGCCCTCATTTGTGCGAAAAAGTCACCAGACTGCGATGTCTCGATAGATTGCAAGATCCTCCGGCTCACAACCCGACCGTTGCGCTCCAAAAGGAACACATAAATGACGGCCAATCCGGCAAGCCTGACCATCCGGGAGCCCGACGACTGGCATCTCCATCTACGCGATGACGCGATGCTGGCGCTGGCCGCCGATATCAGCGCCCGCCAGTTCGCACGCGCCATCGTGATGCCAAACCTGGTGCCGCCGGTCACGACGGTCGCCGCCGCGGAGGCGTATCGCCGCCGTATCCTCGCGGTGTTGCCCCAAGGCCGTCGTTTCACCCCTTTGATGACCGCCTATCTGACCGACGAGATCGATCCCGACGAGATCGAGGCCGGCTTCGAAAAAGGCGTCTTCACCGCCTGTAAGCTTTACCCGGCGGGTGCAACCACCAATTCCGCGGCCGGCGTCACGGACGTGCGCAAGATTCACCCGGTTCTCGAGCGGATGCAGAAGATCGGCATGCCCTTGCTGCTGCATGGCGAAGTGACCTCGCCCGATATCGATATCTTCGACCGCGAAGCCGCGTTTCTGGAGACAGTGTTGACGCCGCTGTTGCATAATTTCCCGGCGCTGAAAGTGGTTCTGGAACACATCACCACGGCGGACGCCGTACAGTTCGTCCAGGATGCCGGACCGACGCTGGCGGCAACGATCACCGCACATCACTTGCGAATCGACCGCAATGCCCTGTTCGAGGGCGGGTTACGGCCGCATGCCTACTGCCTGCCGGTCGCGAAACGCCGCCATCACCGGACGGCGCTGCGCCAGGCCGCGATCTCGGGCAATCCGAAATACTTTCTCGGGACCGACTCGGCACCGCACCAGAAGCACGACAAGGAAAGCGCCTGCGGCTGCGCCGGCATCTTCAGCGCACCGGTGGCGCTGGAAAGCTATGCGCTCACCTTCGATGAGGAAAACGCCCTCGACCGGCTCGAAGCCTTCGCATCCGAGTTCGGCCCGCGCTTCTACGGTCTGCCGCTCAACGAAGGCACGATCACGCTAAACCGCGAGACCCAAACCGTGCCGGAAACGGTAACCCAGGGCGACGTCTCCGTCGTACCGTTCCATGCCGGGGAGACACTGGCATGGCGGGCCGCCGAGCGCACCGACGACGCGTCGCCGGCGCAGGCAAGCGCCTGACGCACGGACGCGCGATCTACCGGAAAATTCCTAGCCGGCGGCAAAGCCTTGTTTGAACCGCACGCGGCAGGCGGCCATGTCCAGATCGCGTTTGAACGCGCTGGGCGCCGTCGGAAGGATGCGAGCCAGCAGAAACCGCGGGCCGGGCGCCTCGGCGATGAATTTCGCCGCATCGGCGATTTGGTCGGGCTCCGAGATCGTCATCGTCGACCCGATGCCGGCGCCCTGCGCGATCGCTTCCAGATTCGCGGTCGCCGAAGTATGCCCCGTCTGGCCGCCGGTTTCGCCGTGCATGGAGTTGTCCAGGCAGACGATCGTCAGGTTCTGCGGCGCTTCGGACGCGACGGTGATCAGCGACCCGATCCCCATCAGCATCTCGCCATCGCCGTTGATCGCGGCAATCTTACGGTCCGGAGCCGAGAGCGCCATGCCGAGCCCGATGGAGACGGCCGCGCCCATCGCGCCGGCCATCGTATAGATGTTTGCGCCATCGTTCGTCAGCGCGGCCGCGTCCTTGGAGGCGCCGGCCAGTCCGCTTACGAAGAGCCAGTCCTGATGGTTCGGAAACAGCAGCGGCAGCAGCTCGCGCCGGTCGATGTTGGCTGTCGGTGATATCGCCATGATCAGAATCCCTTCGCACCCAAGAATTTTTGACTCAGCACGATCGCGGCCGACTGCGCGCCTTTTCCCGACGCGCTGATCGCAGCCGTTATCGCCTTCTCCAGGTCATCCCGGCTCTCGACCTTGAAGATCAACACGCCCATGGACTCCAACAACGACTCCACCGCCCCCGCCATCGGGTATTGCCAGGGGTTCTGCTCGCCGTAGTCGCCGCGCATACTGATCATCATCAGCAAGGGAAAGCGCGCGCCCTTGGCGAGCGAGAGATAGTTCGGGCAATTCCCGAGACCGCTGGACTGCATGCACAAGACAGCACGTTCGCCGACGAGATCGGCGCCGGCGCAGATTCCCACGCCTTCTTCTTCGGTGGTCAGCAACACGGCGCGGGTATCGTTGTGCTCTTCCGCCAGCGCAATAAGCCGGTCGTTGCCGGCGTCGGGCACATGGGCGAAGAGTTTGACACCGGCATCCCGCATCATGTCGAACATCACGCCGGACCATTCGGCGTGGGGGTGATCGTCAGCCATGGATGGGTCTCCTCTGTGGACGGCCGGACGGTAGTTGATGACCGCAGCCTGTGCAAGTCGGCGGGGCAAAACATCCCGGGATGAGCCATTTGACCGTCGCCCCGTCGGCAAAATCACGATATCAAGTTGCATCGAAAGCATCATCTTCCATGACGCGGCGACTTCCAGCCGCCATGCGCCGAACCCGATACATGAGACGAACCATGAAAGCCTTCGAAGGGTCATTCCGCCAATACGACAGCATCGTCGACCGGGATATCGGCGTCGCCATGGACGACGGCGCCATGCTGTATCTGGAAATTTATCGTCCGGCGTTGAAGGGCGAAGCCGTCGATGGCGCATGGCCGGTCCTTTTGGAGCGGTCGCCCTACAACAAGGACAGGATGTCCTACTCCATCGCCGGGCGGTATTTCGCGCAGCGCGGCTATGTCTATGTCATCCAGGATGTGCGGGGACGGTGGTCGTCCGACGGGGATTTCGAGTTCCTGCGCAACGAGGCCGACGACGGATTGGCCACCATGCGATGGCTAGCCGAGCAGCCATGGTGCGGCGACAGAATCGGCACCGTGGGAATCTCCTACACCACCGCCACGCAGCAGGCCTTGGCGGTCCGGAATCCGCCGAAGCTCGCCACCCAGGTCTTGTTCGACGGGCCGTATAACTATTTCCGGCAGACCATGCGCCACGGAGGTGCCTGCGAATACGCGATCGCCTTTCAATACGTCGTGTTCATGGCGCTCAACGGTAAGCAAGCCAACGCCGATCCGCGACTCAAGGCGCAACTCGCGGAAATGTGGGCATCACTCCCCAAGTGGCTGATCCACCAGCCGCTCCGCCAAGGCAGTTCGCCGCTACGTCTCACGCCGGATTACGAGCAATGGTTCTTCGACATGCTCACCCGCAGCGACTACGAGGATTATTGGAAGACGCCCGATCTCTGCATCGAAGAGTTCATCGACGATTACCCGGACATCCCCCTGCTGCTCGAGACATCCTGGTACGGGCATCACATCACGGCGACGCTGTGGAAATACGCCGAGTTAAAGAAACGCCACCGCACGCCGAAGAGACTGGTGATCGGCACATGGCTGCACGGCGGCGACATGTTCACCCAATCCTGGGCCGGGGACGTGGAGTTCGGGCCCGAGGCCGCGCTGGAGGACAACAACGGGCTGCGGCTGCGCTGGCTCGACCAATACATGAAAGGTCTCGACACCGGGCTGGACGACGAGGCGCCGGTAAAGATCTTCGTCATGGGCGGCGGCAGCGGCAAACGCGATGCGGCGGGAAGATTGATCCACGGCGGCCGCTGGCGCGACGAACAGGAATGGCCCTTGGCGCGGGCCGAGGAAACGACGCTGTATTTCCGCCCCGGCGGCGCCCTGTCGCCGGACCGCCCGGCAGCGGATGCGGCCCCCGTGCAATACGATTTCGATCCGGCGAACCCGGTCCCGACGGTCGGCGGCAACTTCACCAACTACGGCACCACGGGCTTCCTCGAAGGCGGGGGCTTCGACCAGAACAGCGGCACGATGTCCGGCGACGACAGCCCGAAACTGCCGCTCGCCGCGCGCCCCGACGTCATCGTTTTCCGTACGCCGCCGCTGGAGGACGGCGTGGAGGTGACCGGGGTGGTCACATGCCATTTATGGGTGAGTTCGTCCGCGGTCGACACCGACTTCACCGTCAAGCTGATCGACGAATATCCGCCGAACGAAGATTATCCCAACGGCTACGCGCTGAACCTGGGCGATTCGATCCTGCGGATGCGATACCGCGAAGGCTTCGACGCGCCGGTGTTCATGGAGCCGGGAGAGGTCTATCGCATCCGACTGCAACTGCAAGCGACGAGTAATTTCTTCGCACCGGGCCACCGGATCAGGGTGGACGTCTCCAGCAGCAACTTCCCGCATTACGACGTCAACCCGAACACCGGCGAACCGCTCGGGTTGAACCGATGCACGCAGGTCGCCCGCCAGACGCTCTATCTCGACGCCGCGCGGGCCTCCCGCGTCGAGTTGCCGGTTATACCGGGATGAGGACTAAGCCGCCGGCGGCACGACATATCCCGACGGTTCGCCGCGCAGGGTCGTGCGGAGCATGCGGCGCGGCTGGCTCTCGTCGAAATCGCCCAAGGCCAGATGCATCGTCGTGCGGTTGTCCCAGCAGACGAGATCGCCGACCTGCCATTGATGCCGATAGACATTCTCGGGCCGGGTCGCGTGCGCGCAGAGATATTGGATCAGCGGCGCGCTTTCTTCCCGCGTCATGCCGTCGAAATGCGAGGTGCGCTCGCTGACGTACAGCGCCTTGGCCCCGCTCTCGTCGTGTTCCCGGACACAGGGATGGGCGATCGGCGGATTGATCTCGAGCAGTTCCTTGATCTTTTCGGGATCGCGTTTCCCGACCCCGGACACGAGGCTGAAATCGTAGACCGACTGCAAGTCCGCGACGATGTCCTTCATCTTGTCCGACAAATCGTCATAGGCGCGCGCCATGTTGCAGAACATCGTGTCGCCGCCGACCGGCGGCTTCGTCACGCAGTACAGCATCGATGCAGCGGCGGGACGGTTCGTATAGGAGTAATCGGAATGCCAGTTACGGCCGGTATTGCGGGTTTGCGAGGGCTGGCCGTTCTTCGGAATGTTGGTGATTTCGAGCAATTCGGGATAACCGTCGAGCGTGTCATGCGGTGTCGCCGCATGTTCGTCGAGGTCGCGGAACCGCCGGGAAAAGGCGATATGCTGGTCCGGCGTCCAGTCGACACCCCGAAAGACGATGACATGCGCCTCCCGCCACACTTCCTTGATCGCGGCGACATCGGCGTCGGCGACCGCACCCGTTACATCAATTCCCCGTATCTCGACACCAAGCGCATGCGCCAGTGGGATAACGTCCATCTGCAACTCTCCTGCCTAGCCTGTTCGTACAGGCATTCCGTCCGCCTACAAATCTTAGGGCACAATACCGGGATCGGACAAAACATCCGAACTAGTTTGACGCCGCGCCACGGTCCATGCGGCAATGGCGGACAACAGGATCGACGCGGAACGAGGAGCCTTGAGATCAATGCAGGTGGAGAAAGCGGATGTCGTCATCGTCGGGGCCGGAAACGCAGCCCTGTGTGCGGCCCTCGCGGCGAAGGACGCGGGCGCAAACCCGGTCGTGCTGGAAACGGCACCGCAATCCGAACGCGGCGGCAACACGTTTTTCGTCGCCGGGTCCTCGCGGTGGGTCTTTAACGACCTCGACGAGATTCAGGAGGTCATGGACCTGACCGAAGAAGAGCTGCGCACCGTCGATTTCGGCACCTATACGCGGGAAGACTATCTCGAGGACATGGGGCGGCTGACGCAGTACCGCTGCGATCCGGACCTTACCGAGACGTTGGTCGACAACTCCCGGGACGCGCTGGTCTGGATGAAGTCCAAAGGCGTAAAATTCGCGCCGATGTACAAGGGCCAATCGCAAAAGATCGACGGCCGGATAAAGTTCTTCGGCGGACAGATCTGCATGTTCTGGGGCGGCGGCCCGGAGTTGACGGCGGCCTTGTACAACGCCGCCGATACCCATGATGTTCCGGTCCACTACGAGACAACCGCCATATCGCTGATCACCAAGAGCGGGGCCGTCTGCGGCGTCGTAGCGGAACACGATGGCGAGAGGCGCGAAATTCACGCGGATGCCGTCGTATTGGCCTGCGGCGGTTTCCAGTCGAACGCCGAAATGCGCACGCGGTATCTCGGCCCCGGCTACGACCTGGCCAAGGTTCGCGGCACCCAGCATAACAACGGCGGCGGCATTACCATGGCGCTCGATATCGGCGCGATGCCGTGGGGCCATTGGTCCGGGTCGCACGCGGTTGGATGGGACCTGAACGCGCCGCCGTTCGGCGACCGTGACGTGGGCGACGGGTTTCAGAAACACAGCTACATCTTCTCGATCATGGTGAACGCCAAGGGCGAGCGGTTCGTCGACGAAGGCGCCGATTTCCGGAACTTCACCTATGCGAAATACGGCCATGTGGTGCAGCAGCAGCCCGGTATGTTCGCCTGGCAGGTGTTCGACGCCAAGGTCGACGATCTGCTGCGCGACGAATACCGCATCCGGCAAGTCACCAAGGTGACGGCGGACAGCCTGGAGGAATTGGCGGCCAAGCTCGACGGCGTCGACGCCGGCGGCTTCCTGAGAACCGTGCAGGATTATAACGCGGCGGTCCGGCAAGACATCCCGTTCAATCCGGTGATCAAGGACGGCAGGGGTACGGACGGGCTGGCCGTCCCGAAATCCAACTGGGCGAACACGATCGACACGCCGCCGTTCCAGGCCTACGCGGTCACCTGCGGCCTTACATTCACCTTCGGCGGCGTCCGGATCGACACCGACGGCGGCGTGATCCATCGCAACGGCAACCGGATTCCGGGACTATACGCCGCGGGCGAGATGATCGGCGGCCTGTTCTATTTCAACTACCCGAGCGGATCCGGGTTGGTCGCCGGCGCGGTATTCGGCCGGATCGCCGGGACCAATGCCGCGCGCCATGCGGACAACCGCCGGGCCGGACCGGCATGAAACTCGCGCAAATCGGGTTCGGCGGGATCGGACGAACCGTCGCCGACGCCCTGAAGTCCGATTCGGATATCGCCTATGCGGCGGTCGTGGCTCGACCGCACCAAGCAGCCAATGTGAAAGCCGCCTTGGGCAACGTTCCCGTGGTCGAAACCACGGCAAACTTGCTGGCGCAAGGGCCGGACCTTGTCGTCGAATGCGCCAGCCACGAGGCGCTGCGGCAATACGGCGAAGCCGTGCTCGAAGCCGGGGTCGATCTCATCGCCGTATCCGTCGGTGTGACGGCGGAACCAGCATTCCGCGAGCGGCTCTTGAGCGCCGCGGCGCACAGCGGCGCGCGGTTGATCATTCCATCCGGCGCCATTGGCGGAGTCGACGTCGTCACGGCCGCCCGCCATGCAACGTTGGACAGCGTCACCTACATCACGCGCAAGGCGCCTGCTCTCTGGAAGAATACACCCGCCGAAGAGATGACCGACCTGTCGGCGGTATCCGCCCCCGTCTTGTTCTTCGACGACACTGCGGCGCGCGCCGCCCTTCTGTTCGCGGAGAAAGCGAATGTCACCGCGACCCTGGCGCTCGCCGGAATCGGGTTCGACAAGACCCGCGTCCAGTTCTGGGCCGACCCCGCCTACACCCGAAGCACACACGAAATCGCCCTGACGGGCGCGACCGGCACGATGACGATCGAGCTTGCCAATACCGTCAGCCCGCAGGACGGGAAGTCCTCATGGCTCACCGCGATGAGCATCGTCGACGCGGTGCGCCGCCGGAATGCCACGCTGAAGATCGGCTAGCGTTCCTCAAATTTGCCCCGGCGATGCGCGGCCCCGTACTATGCGTTGATTGAACATCGCAAACGCCCCCGACAACTTCAGGAACAGATTTCGCCATGGCAGATGACGCAAGGCCGAGTGCCCCTCATAGCCCGATCGACGACGCGTTGATGGCGCAAATCCGGGACCGTTTTCACCATATGGAGAGCGACCCCGTATCCGGCCCGCGTATTTTCCTGGAGAGCGGCGGCGGATCGCTGCTCCTTAAAGACGCCATCGCGCGGAGCGCGGAGGTCGCCGCCTATCCCGATTCCCCGAGCCGGCGCAACGTCGCGGCCGGGCATATTGGCGACATGATGCGGCAGACCACGGAAAACCTGATGCGGTTCTTCGGCGCGGAAAGCGGACAGGTCCTGTACGGCGCGACGGGCACGGAAATCCTGTTCCGGCTGGTTCGATCCGGCCTGGAGAATGTTGAAAAAGGATCTGTGCTGTCCTCGTCGTTGGAACATGCCGCCAGCCATGACGCCGCGCATTGCTGGGCGCAGGCTTTCGGACACGAGCATATCGACATCCCGCTCGACTCCGACACCGGCGTCGTGTCGCCCCAGGACTATGCGGATGCGATGCGGCCGGACACCCGGCTCGCCACGGTCATCCACACTAGCCATGTCAGCGGCAAACGCGTCGATCTGGGCGGCATCTCGGCGGCGATCAAAGGCAT
This sequence comes from Alphaproteobacteria bacterium, assembly GCA_965228975.1. Classification (GTDB taxonomy): domain Bacteria; phylum Pseudomonadota; class Alphaproteobacteria; order UBA8366; family UBA8366; genus JAJFJD01. The sequence goes on along the minus strand of OZ245851.1, from coordinate 5,669,909 downwards.
AGCGCCGGATTGCCTGATCATTTGCGACGGCATTCAGCACGCGCCGCATGGCCCGATCCACGCCGAGCGGGACGATGTCGATGCCTATGTGTTCGCCCCGTACAAAGCCTATGCACGGCGCGGCGGCGCGTTCGCCTGGATGTCCGACCGGCTCGCCAACATGCCGCATAACGACCGGATGGTCGGCAAGCCGGACACCAACTGGACGCTCGGCAGCCCGGACCCTAGCCTGTATGCGGCCTTCACGGCGGTGCATGACTATCTGTGCTGGCTCGGTGGGCACTTCACCGACTCGGCGGACAAGCGATACCAACTGGTCGCCGGCTTGGATGCCGCCACGGCCCATGAGGTCAACCTGATCGACCGGTTGATCAACGGCACGGACGAGCTTCCCGGCCTCGCCGCCTACAATTCCGTAACACTGATCGGCGACACGGAACTGGAGGCCCGCGAAGGCGCCGTTTGCTTCGCGGTGAAGGGACGCAAGAGCACGGACATCATCGATGCGTTCGATGCGCGGGGAATCCGCATCCATCACCGCGGGAGCGACGCGGCCTCAAGCTCGCGCTTCGTCTTGAACGCGGTGAACCTGGACGACTGCGTGCGCGTTTCCTTTTGCCACTACAACACCCACGCCGAGATCGACGCGGTGTTGAAGGCATTGCCCGAGGTTGTTGGAGAAACCTAAGCGTCACGCAAACGAACCGACACCGCGTTAACACTCGAGTGCGACCTCGTCCTGCCGGTCCGCCAGGAATTGATGAAGGGACTGGAAGCGGCTTTCGACCACGCCGCCGAATAGCGGGTCTTCGCGGGTGCTGATCTTACCGCCGAGAACCGCCCAATCGTCCTCGCTGAGCGTGCGGAGCGCGGCGGGGAAGAAATCCTGCTCTTCCCCGGCCATATGGTGACGATTCTTGTCGATGAAGTCCTGGCCGAGACTGCAGAGCCAAAGCCGGGATTCGTCCGTCTCCTGTAGCAGATGATCCACCATGGCCCGGGCGAGGCTGCGGGCCAGAAGGCCGAGCGCCTCGTGACCGGACACCAGCCCTTGCGCTTTCTCGGCGGCCGCAGGGTCCAATTCCTGCAGGCGGTGGAACAGGATATCCTCTTTGGGATGGTGCATGAGATCCGGATAGGTCAGGAAGTAATCGACGATCCCGCCGATCAAGACAAAATCCGTGTCTTTCTCCTGCCGGAGCGCCGCGATCTGACGCTCCAACAAATCGAGCAGCAACGTCATGTTGGCATGTTCTTGCCGCAAGACGTCCATGGCTGCGGGGCGACTGCTCATGTGCACTCCTTCCGGCCCCGGTGCCCCCCATGGAGCCCGCAGCCGTCGTTTGCCAGAGACTTGCGCCACCGTCTCGATTATCGACCGAAACGGTAACACACCGGGTTCGGGATGGCGATTCAGGGCGAGATTGCCACTTTCGAGAGGCGCCCCTCGAACTCGGACGACGAAAGCGTCGCGATATTTGGCATATCTGGATTTCAGATCATGTCATCATACAAATTCATTATTGAGGCGATGAAGTTTGCTTTACCTTTCGCTGGTCAATTTCCTGACACTGTCAAAAACCAACGACTCAACCGGACTTCATTGCTCGAGGGCATGTGCGAATGCAGCAAGACAACACATCAAGCGGACTCGTTTTGCGATTGTTCGAAGCACGGGCCAAGCGAGGCCGTGGAGACGAGCTAGCGCAAAAGTTCGCGACCACATCCATCGAGGTGGTCCGGGACAAGCCGGGCAATGTCGGATATTTCTACGGACCGAGCGTTGCGGGTGACGAGGATCTGTTCGTATTCGGCTCCGTTTGGAATGACCTAAGCGCTGTCAAAGACCGTTTTGGCGAGGATTGGCAAAGCTCGTACCTGCCTGCGGGTTATGCGGACCTAATCGACGAATGTTCCGTCAGACATTTCGATTTGGGTGCGGGTTGGCACCTACCTGATTTGCCGCACATCCGTGCCGGGTGACGTTATCGCGATACAATCGTGTTCGGCGGGCGTGATTTTACGGGTCCGAACGCAGCCAAAGCTGGAAAGAACTTCTTGGCCGGGTTGTTGGGGCGGCAGCGCGGTTCATGCATGATGCTCTGGTGAAATATGCTGTTGGCATTGTTATCCGGATTACCGTCGTCTCACCAAAGCCCACTCGAGACTAGGCAAAGACTCCCCGACTCACTATGACGCCGAAATTAGCGGAGACTAAAGGAGAAGGGATCCAATCCCTGGGTGCCCCTCCTCTGAGACCGACACGGGTAATCGCACGCGTGCCGCCAGCAGTTTGAAACTGTTTTCGTACACGGAGTTGTTCCAGAAATCTTTTCAACCCTGGCTTTTGCACATCTTCTAACTGTGAAACAGCATGCAGGCGGTCCGCGCTCTGCTTTGCTGGCTCAAGAGGGGGTGCGGGTGAGATTGAACTCTATGGACAAACCGGGCCTAAATATTATCGACCGCGCCGGCGTCGCGGTGTTTTGTTGCAGATACTCAATCCTTCCTCCTTGTATGAGCAATAGACGCGCTTGGCATCTATCGGCAGGCCTCCCCTGGTAACAGTAATCGAAGACAGCGATACCGAATGTCGGCTTTCAAGGGTGAAGCGGACGTCACTAACGAGCGCGCGGATGTCCGGTAATTGCGGAGAGCGGACGTCGCCATTCTAGATTATCGCGCTAGAATTCAACCAACCGCGATGGCCAAAATCTTGTTGTGTCGCAAGGAAACCACAGGGCCTTCCGGCCAATTTCGCTGCAAAACCGGCACGATACTTGTGGCTCGTGAATGTCTACGAGGAACGTAGCAAACACTGCGCCCGACAATCCGGATGTCCCAATTAGGCACAACACACGTAAGGCCTGCCGCAAATTGGATGGCACGACTCAGCTGTAAACATGGGAAACCGGCTATGTTGTGCCAGCCAGCCGGAAGGCGCTACGCTCAGGGATGCGCGGACGAATTGCCGCGACAGATCGAATCAAAAAGGAGAAGCATTGGTATGCGGCGTACATCGCGGTTACGGCAGCTGATGGAACAAGGCGTCGTCTTAGCGCCGGGTGTTTATAACGCGCTGTTCGCGAAAGCGGTGGAGCACACCGGGTTCGACGCAGTCTATGTGACAGGCTTCGGCACGGCGGCGCGCTACGGTTACCCCGATGTCGGACTGATTACCCAGACCGAGATGGTGCAAAATTTGAAGCATATCTGCCGCGCGACGGGGCTCCCGGTCATTGCTGATGCAGATACGGGATATGGGAACATCATCAATGTCCGCCGCACCGTACGTGAGTATGAGCGCGCCGGTGTCGCTGGGTTCCACATCGAGGACCAGGTCTTTCCGAAGAAATGTGGCTTCATGGAAGGTAAGGAAGTCATCCCGCTAGAGGAGCATGTCCAAAAGATCCGCGCCGCCCTGGACGCGCGAACCGATTCGGATACGGTGATCATTGCGCGCACAGATGCCCTAGCCCCGAACGGGTGGGAAGACGCCTTGGCGCGGGCGCGCGCCTATCGTGAGACCGGCGCCGATCTCATCTTCATCGACGGCATCCGGACTCTTGAAGAGCTCGAAACCTATAGCCGTGAGCTGGCGCAGAAGGGTGTTCCCTGCCTTTACAATGGCGGTCTGGTCACTGCCGAGGAAGCGGGGAGGATGGGCTTTAAGATACAGATTCTGGCGGGACTATCGCTCCACGCCGTGTTCAAGAGCGCAACAGCGGCAATGCAAGAACTCAATAGTACCGGTACCACGCGCCAAACGGTCGCACAATTCGGCCCGCTTGGCGAAGGGGAAACCGTGAACGATATCCTCGGCGTACCTGAAATTTACGAGCTGGAGCAGCTATACGATCTTAACGCAAACAAGGAGCCTGCCCAATGAGTGGTCGTGGCGCACAACTCCGAGAAGCTATGACAAACGGTATGGTCCTGGCGCCTTTCGTATATGACGGGTTTACCGCGATGATCGCCGCCGGACACGGTGCTCAAGCTGTCTACATGACGGGACATGGCACGTCTGCACAGCTTGGCCTGCCCGATGTCGGCTTGACCAGCATGGCCGAAATGGCAGCCAACCTCGGCTACATCTGCAACGCCGTGGACGTGCCGGTCATCGCCGATGCCGATACGGGCTACGGCAACGCGATCAATGCGCAGCGTACCGTGCGGGAATATGAGACGGCCGGGGCGGCAGCGATGCATCTGGAAGACCAGATCTTCCCGAAACGTTGCGGGTTCTTCGAGGGCAAACAATGTGTGCCCATGGATGAGCATGTTCAGAAAGTAAAGGCAGCATTGGATGCTCGGACAGACTCCGGATTGGTGATCGTCGCTCGCACCGATGCCGTTGCCCCGAACGGTTGGGACGATGCGATCAGGCGTTCCGAAGCCTATTACGCGGCAGGCGCGGATATGATCTTCGTCGACGGGATCAAGACGCTGGACGATTTGGATACCTACACGACACGCCTGGTGGAACAAGGTTTGCCCTGCCTCTACAACGGAAGCCTGCTTCCTGCCGCGGACCTGGCGTCGCGGGGATTCAAGATCACCATTACGGGGGGCGGCCATGCGTTGTCCTATGCGGCAGTTTGTCAGGCGCTGCGTCACCTCAAGGAGGGCCGCGGCATCGGCGAACCACGTGACAACGACCGCTTCAATTCAGTAACGAGCCTGTTGGGGCTACCCGAGGTTTACGACCTCGAGAAGCGCTATTCCGTTGATCAAGCGGATTAAGGGTCGTCACGGGAAAACAGATAGGAGATCGCTATGGGCATGACGATCGCGGAAAAGGTTCTGGCCGCGCATGCGGGAGCGGATTCGGTCACGCCGGGCCAATATGTCTGGTGCAAGGTCGATGCGACAAGCGGCCACAGACTGCCTGAACTAGAGAAACTCGGCGTAGACCGCGTGTGGGACAGGGAAAAGGTTTTCATGGTCGACGACCATCAGGCGCCGCCCCCGACCATCGCCGCCGCGAATAAGGTCAAAGAACTGCGCCGGCTGATCAAGAAGTACGATATCAAGAACTTTTTTGAGTACGGTCGCGGCGGTATTCTGCACCAAGTTTTTGCGGAGAATGGCATGTATGCGCCGGGCGAATTGATCGCGCAATGCGATTCCCATTCGACGGCCGGCGGCGTCTTCAATGCCTGCGTGACCAACGCCAACCTTGATTCGGTCCACGTACTTGCCTTCGGCGAACTCTGGTTCCGCGTTCCGGAATCGGTGCGTGTCATCCTGAACGGCACCTTGCCGTCCTGGTGTGTCGGAAAAGACGTCATTCTCAAGGTCGCGAGCGAACTGGGCACCGATTACGGTCTCTATCGGTCGGTCGAATATGTCGGCCCCGTCGCGAGCCAGATGACCATGGCGCAACGTTGGACGGTCACCAATATGGGCGTTGAAGTCGGCGCGAAATTCGCCTTGTTCGAAGCGGACGAAAAGACCGACGCATTCCTGAAAGACCGCGTAGACCGCTCCTACGAGCATGTGACAGCGGACCCGGATGCGTCTTACATAGCGGAGCATGAATTCGACTTGAGCGACCTTACGCCAATGGTGGCGCGCCCCGGCGATCCGGGCAATGGGGTTCCAGTCGAGAGCGTACGGAATGAGCGGGTCAAGATTGACCAGGCATTCCTTGGGTCTTGCACCAATGCCCGGTTGGAGGATTTGGAAGTTGCGGCACGAATTCTCAAGGGCAAGAAGGTTCACCCGGACGTGCGCATGCTCGTTAGCCCGTCTTCGCAGGAAGTATTCGGCGAGGCGCTCAAGGCAGGATACCTGGAAACTCTGATCAATGCCGGTGCTCTTGTGGAGCACTCGACCTGCGGACCTTGTTATGGCGGACATCTCGGCGTGCTGGGAGACGGGGAAACGTGCATTTCAAGCAGCAACCGCAATTTCAAGGGGCGTATGGGAAGTCCGCTATCGCATGTCTGGCTGTCAAGCCCGGCAACAGTGGCGGCATCCGCAATTGCGGGAGAGATCGTCGACCCCAGAGAATATTTGTAAGGCGGCCGAAAGGAGACAAGCGATGGAAACAGTAAGAACCGGTCGCGTCTGGAAATTCGGCGATCATGTCAGTACCGACTTTATGATGCCCGGCCACAGGGTGCTGGCGAACCCCGGCATTTCACCGGAGGAAGCGGCGAAATTCTGCATGGAAGCCAATCGTCCCGGCTGGGCCGTGTCCGAGGTGCAGCCCGGCGATATCCTCGTCGCCGGAATCAATTTCGGCTGCGGTTCGAGCCGCAACGGATCGCAATCCCTCAAGGCGTTGGGACTTGCCGTAGTCCTCGCAGAATCGGTTTCCCGCATCCATCTGCGCAACGCGGTCAATACAGGGCTCCCGACTTTGGTCGCACCGGGTATTACGGCGTTTGTCGAAGAAGGCCAGCGGATCGAAGTGAATATCGTCACGGGAGCGGTGACGAATCTGGATACCGGCGAAACGCTTCAAGCAGAGGCTTGGGAGGAAGGCACGCCACCCTATGAAATCCTGATGGCGGGTGGCCTCGACGCTTTCATGCGGGCCAAGCTAAAGGAGCGCGGCATCGTTTCCTCCTAAGCATTTAGCGCATCTGGTATTGTCGCAAGACATGCCGGTAATTCGATTTGTCCGACAAACCAGCGCTCCTATAACGGATTGCGAAAGATCTTATCCGGATCAGGGTCCGGTTAATGTATGTGGAGGGTTAGAAGTCCCCTTCGGGTCAGGAAAGGACATCAGCGTCGCGCACTGCGATGTCCGCATATAGCCAGAAGCGGACATTCGATGTTTGATGCGGAGGGAAACAGAACTCCAACTTTGAGCATCGGTGCGCGTAGTCCATGCGTGACTTGATGGATCGTTTCATCTAAGCCCGCTAAGGTCGAGCTACCGCGTTCTATAGCGGGGCTTGGGTGATGGGAGGCGAGAACGTCACACGCAATTTGGCGGCCATTCTGTATGCCGACGTGGCCGGGTACAGCCGGCTGACGGGAGCCGATGTGGCGGAATGCGGCCACGGCTGGAACGAGTTGGACGGGATCAGCAGCGGGTCAGGATGATGTTGTCCCAGTCGTCGCGCGCGGCCTGCCATCCCGGCGGTACCACGACGGTCGAATCGTATTCCTCGACTATCAACGGTCCGGGCGTCGGCGTTGCCGACAACGTATCTCGGCGCATTAGGCGCGTCTCCAACAATCCCGCCTGCGGTCCGAAATAGACCGGTCGCACGCCGTCCCCGTCGTCCCCAACGGAGGCGCGTTGCCACGTTCCGTCGCGCAGCATGTCGCGCTGTACGGTGGCGATGGCGTGCAGGTTGACCAGTTCGAAGACCTTCTGCGCGCCGCGATGCTGGTAGAGCCGCTCGAACTCCTGCTCGAAGGCGTTCTCCGCCGCGGCGATGGCGTCCCGCGTCAGGTCGTCACCGTCGATCGGCACCATCAACTCCGAGGATTGCCCGGCATAACGCATGTCCGCGAAATAGCCGAGGTCGATCGCCGCCGCGTCGAAGCCTTCGTCTTGAATCTTTTCGGTCAGCGCCGTGCGCATACCCTCGGCGATGGTCCGCAGTGCGTCGATGTCGGCGTCCGCCGTGCCGGTTAACACCGTTCGGGTGGCGTGGTGCTCCACGTCCGCGTGCAGCAGGCCGTAAGCGCTGAACAGGCCCGGCGCCGGCGGCACGAGGATGCGTTGGATGTTAAGCGTCTCGGCGACGCCGGCCGCATGGATCGGCCCGGCGCCGCCGAAGGCCATTAGCGCGAAGTCGGCGGGATCGCGGCCGCGCTCGACCGAGACGGTCTTGATCGCGCGCACCATGTTCGAGTTCACGACCTCATGCACGCCGAAGGCGGCGTCCAGCAGGGACAGCTGCGCAGGCGTCGCGACGTGCGTCCGGACCGCCTGTTCGGCGAGCGACTTGTCCACCTCGAGCGCGCCGCCCGCCAGCGACCCGTCGTGCAGGTAGCCGAGTACGAGGTTGGCGTCCGTGACGGTGGGATGGTCGGTGCCTTGGCCGTAGCAGGCGGGGCCGGGAGATGCGCCGGCGCTGCGCGGGCCGACGCGCAGTGCGCCCGCTGGGTCAAGGGCGGCGAGGCTGCCGCCGCCAGCGCCGACTTCGGAGATGTCGATTACCGGGATGCGGAGCAGATACCCGCTGCCGCGCACCAGTCGGCTACTCACCGAGATCGACCCGCCGACCTCGTAGTCGCGCGCCCGCAGAATGCCGCCGCGTTCGATGATCGACGCCTTGGTCGTGGTTCCGCCCATGTCGAAGGTGATGACATTCTCAATGCCGCTTTGCGCCGCCACCTTGGTCGCGGCGACCACCCCGGCCGCTGGGCCGGACTCGATGATCGTGACCGGGCGCTCGGCGGCGGTGCCGGCGGGCACCAGGCCGCCGTTTGACTGCATCACCAGGATCGGGGCGGCAATCGCCCGCGCCTGCAGCCGCTCGCGCAGAGTGCCGAGATAGCGCGCGATGAGCGGTTGGACATAGGCGTTCACGACCGTGGTGCTGGTCCGCTCGAATTCCTGGATTTCGGGCAGCACGTCGGAGGACAGCGAAACATGGCAGATGGGCAGGCGGTCGCGCAGCGCAGCGCCGAGTCGCTCCTCGTGCGCCGAGTTGCGATAGGCGTGCAACAGGACGACGGCGACCGCCTCGGTCCCCGCCGCCGTCATCGCCGCCGCCATGCAGTCAAGCCCGGCGGTATCGAGCGGTGTCAGCACATGGCCGAGGTGGTCCAGCCGTTCCGTCACCTCGAAGCGGAGTTCGCGGTCGACCAAGGGCGGCGGCTTTTCCCAATCCAGGTCGTAAGAGAGCGGGATGCGGATGCGGCGCAATTCCAGGACGTCGCGGAAGCCCTCGGTGGTGACCAGGGCGGTCTTCGCGCCGGTGCGCTCGAGGATCGCGTTGGTCGCCACGGTGGTGGCGTGCACTATCTCGTCGATGTCCGCCGCCGCGTCACCGGCCACCGAGGTAATGCCGTCGACGATGGCGCGGGCATAGTCGTCCGGCGTAGAGGACAGTTTGCGCTTGATCAGCCGACCGTCCGGTGTGCGCAGCACCAGATCGGTGAAGGTGCCCCCGATGTCTACACCGACCCGCAGGCCGCGTTTCGCCCCGGACAGCATCGCGGCCTAGGTCGCTTGGCCGCGCAGCGTGTCGGTCGCCGCCCGGTCGATCGTGAGACCGTCTTGCGACACGGCGACGCCGTAGTCCCGCGCCGCGGCGGTGATGCTCACTTTGCCGTTGCGCACGTCTTCCAGCACCCGTTCCGCCGGCCGGGCAAAGGGATTGCCAAACCCGCCGCCGCCAGCCGTGATGTGGCAGATCACCTGATTTGGCGCCATCGGATGGACGAACTTGGTCGGTAGTTGCGACCAACCGGCGCCATCGTGGAAACGGTTATCCGACGCTTGGCCCGAACCGCCGCCAGCGATCCCGAAGGGTGTGTGGTCGCGCCGATCCGACCGCAGTTGCAGCCGCGCGCCGGCGCCGAGATAGCGAAGCTGGCGCAGCACGCCCAGACCGCCCCGCCATTGTCCTGGACCGCCGCTGTCGGACACCAGTTCGTAACGTTCGACCCGGATCGGCGCCATGTTCTCGATGACCTCGATCGGCGCGTTGCTAATGTTGGCGGCGGGGTTGGCCACCCCGTCGATGCCCTCGCGCTCGTGGCCGGCGCCCCAGGCGCCCATTACGGCTTCGCGAAACTGCGAATAGCGGCCGTCCGCGTCGTAACCGGCAATGCTGTAGCTCGTCGTGCCGCCTTCGCCGGGCGCCCGCACCAGATGCGGCACCGCCTGCGCCAGCGCGCCGGCCAGCGCGTCGATAATGCGGAAGCCGGTGACACCGCGCGCCGCCACGGCGCCGGGCGGTTGCGGGTTCACGATGCTGCCAGGCTTGGCCTTGGCGTGGATCGGTCGGAAGAAACCGGCGTTGTTCGGTACGTCCGAAGCCATGATCGAGCGGACCGCGAAGTAGATCGCCGACTTGGCGAAGGACAGGGTCGAGTTGATCGCGCCGGCCACCTGGGGCGAACTGCCAGCGAAGTCGACGGTCAGCTCGTCACCTGCCACATGCACGGCGACGGCGATCGGCACTGGTTCGCCGAAACGAATTCCATCGTCGTCTAGGTAGTCGGTGTAGCGGTACACGCCGTCCGGGATGGCGGCGATGATGTCGCGTGCGCCGCGTTCGCTGTAGTCGAGCAGCGCGTCGAACGCCGCCTCCAGTTCCGCTACGCCGTAGCGCTCCACCAGCTCCAGCATACCGTGTTCCCCGGTGCGGCAGGCGGCGTATTGCGCCTGCACGTCGCCGAGGATGACTTCCGGCTGGCGTACGTTGAGTTGCAGCAGGTCGAACAGCGTCTCGTTGGGCTGTCCCTTGGCGTATAGTTTGACCGGCGGGATGCGGATGCCTTCTTGATAGATTTCCGTGGAGTCCGCGGCGCTGGAGCCGGGCACCCGGCCGCCCATGTCGTTGTGATGCGCCACCAGGACCGAGAACCCGAACAGCGCATCGTCCGCGAAAACCGGCTTGAACATGAAGATGTCCGGCAGGTGCATGCCGCCATGATAGGGATCGTTAAGAACCACCACGTCGCCGGGCGCCAGGTCGCCTCCCCAGCGGTCGAGCACACAATCCATGGCGTCGGGGATCGAGCCCAGGTGCAGCGGCAGGCTGAGGCCTTGGGCGATCATCCGCCCGTCGCGGTCGCAGAAGGCGCTCGACAGGTCCATTGTGTCGCGCATGATCGACGAATAGGCGATCCGCACCACCGTGAGCGTCATCTCGTCGACGACCGACCCGATCGCGTTCTTGATCAGTTCGAGACGGACCGGGTCAAACCGCATACTTCTTTTCCATCTCCCGCACATCGCCGATGCCGAGCAGGTCCCACAGCTCTTCGAACTCGATCATGTCGTCTTCGAGTCCGGCCGAAGTGCCGTTCGCATTGATATGCGCCAGCACGCGCTGCATCGTCTTGACGCCGGCCATGAGGGCCTGGACGTAGAAACAGCAAGTCTTGTAGCCGAGCGCCTCGACTTCCGTTGCCGACAGCCGCGGCACCATCGGGCTCGGGCTGTGGTTCCAATGCAGCGGCACGCGGTCGCGGAAAGTCTCGGCGATGGTTTCGATCTCCTCCATCGAATCCCGCACCTCGCAGAACAGCATGTCCGCGCCGGCTTCGATATAGGCCTCGCCGCGCTCGAGCACGTCGTCGAGGCCATTCGGCAGCAGCGCGTCGCAGCGCGCGATGACGACGAAGTCCGGGTCCCGCCGCGCGTCCAGGGCCGCGTGGATCTTCTGCACCATCTCTTCTTTCGGGATCAGCGACTTGCCGAACATGTGACCGCAGCGCTTGGGCCAGGTCTGGTCCTCGATATGGATGCCGGCGACGCCCGCGTTTTCGAACTCGCGCACGGTGCGCACCACGTTGATCGCGTTGCCATATCCGTTGTCCGCATCGATCACCACCGGGATGTCGACCGCGTCGGCGATGTAACGCGCGTTGCGCGTCATCTCCTCGAGCGAGACCAGGCCCACGTCGGGATAGCCGCGGCAGGCCGACACGCCTGCGCCGGTCACCACGCCCATCTTGAAGCCTGCCTGCTCGACGAGCCGCGCGCTAAATGCGTCGTGCGCGCCGCCCGCTAGCACGATGCCGTCGCCCGCCAACAGCTCGCGCAGTTTTTTAGTCGTTTTCATCGCCGTCTCCCGCTCAATGCGCCCGCGTAACGCCCTCCGGAAATGGTATTACAATCGCCGACGGCTCGAAAGTTGGCGGCGCCCGACCGCTCCCCTTGGTCTGCCCCCACGGTTAGTGCCAACCGCCAGTTTAGCCTTTTCGAGTAGGCAGCATACGCGGAATCGTCGGCCAAACATCTGATTGCAAGATTCAGCCTATGGGAAGTCTGCTGACAGGGACGAGTAAACCGAAACAGCCCTTACCCCCGTCGCTGGATCGTATAATGTCCCGCAAGGGATACGACCCGGAGAACGTACGGTTCGTTGCCATTGTGGTGAACCTCGCCGTCATCCTATTAAATCGTGGCGCTGCGCGGTTGATCAGGCAGGCGATTTCATATCCCTGCGATTCAGTGCCGCGGACTCCATCACTGGGCTCAATGTTAATGTATCGGGAGAAATTGAATGAGCGATCGCAACGAAACCATCGGCTTTATTGGCATGGGAATGATGGGCGGTGGCATGGCCGCGAACTTGCTAAAGGCCGGCATTTCCCTGGTCGCCTACGACATCGATCCGGCCAAGAACGAACGGTTCGCGGGCCTCGGCGCGACGATCGCCAACGGTCCCGCCGGTGTAGCGCAGGCCGCCTCCAGGGTCATCTGCATCGTCGAGACGACGGCGCAGGTACGCAATGTCGTCCTCGGCGACGGCGGCATTCTCGAGGGCGCGCAGGAAGGCGACATCTTCGTCTGCAGCGCCACGGTCGATCCACTCATGGTCAAGAAGTTGCACGCGACTCTCGCCGATCGCGGCATCGGGATGCTCGACGCGCCGGTTAGCGGCGGGGTGCCGCGCGCGGAGTCCGGGGATCTGTCGATCATCGTTGGCGGCGATGCCGAGGCGGTGGAGGCGTGCCGGCCGGCGTTCGAAGCCATGTCGGCAAAGATCTTTCATATGGGCGAAATCGGCCAGGGGCTCGCCATGAAACTTTGCAACAACATGATCACCCAGTCGACCAGGGTGGTCATCGCCGAGGCGATGGCGCTGGGCGCAAAGGCCGGGCTCGACCCACGGCAGATGGTCGACGTAATCAGTGTCAGTACAGGGAACAGCAACAGTTTTCAGGCCGTTGCGCCGCGCTACCTGAGTGGCGATTTCTCGCCCGGCGGCACGATTGATATTTCGTACAAGGACCAGGAATTGGAAACCGCCTTCGCAAAGGACCTCGGCGTGCCGATGTTCATGGCCGCCGCCTCGCAGCAGGTGTATCAGATGGCCCGCGCGGCCGGCCTCAACAAGAAGGACGGCAGCTCAATGATTACGCTGTACGAGAACATGATCGGCGTGAAACTGGGGCCGCGGGAAGACTAAACTGGTCTGACAACAGAATCGAGTGATTGAGAGGCTCCGGTACCAGCGGAATTCGATCGGGGAGAGATTTGTAAGTCTGGGTTCGAGGCGACGGGAAGAAGCGACTTTCCGTTCGCAAGAATCAGTTAACAACGCGGGGTTCACATCTTCCTGGATAGTGAGTCTTCTTTCCCTGACACATCAGTCGAGAACTGGACGGTGTGAGAATTTCAGCCAATCCATCCGCCGCATTGTCCGGAATGACTGAGCCGCTGAATCTCCGTATGGGAATATTACCGTACGATCGAAATCTTTCCGACCATAGAGAACTGCCTGGAGACGACACCATGATACCAGCCGAGTTTGATGTCACTGGCCGAACCGTTTTCATCACGGGGGCCGGCCGCGGGATAGGCAAGGGCATTGCGCAAGTTCTCGCCGAGGCCGGCGCCGACGTCGCTATCAATGCCTTAACAAACACGCATGTCGTGCCGCTCGCGGAGGAGCTTGCGTCGGCGACGGGCCGGACTGTCGTTCCCGTGATCGCTGATGTTACGAAGACCGACGGCGCGCAGAGGGCGGTCGACGAGGCACTCACCAAGCTCGGGTGCATCGATGTACTGGTCAATGCGCTCGGCGATTCAATTCGAACGCCGCTGGTCGGGTTGCCAGGTGGTGACAAAGCATGGGACCGGATTTCCGACGACGACCTCGCCTTCATCATCGACATCAACTTAACCGAAGCGCTGTTGTGCACGCGGGCGGTCGGGCCGCACATGCTCAAGCGAGGATCCGGCAAGGTAATCAATATTTCATCGTGGACCGGACACCAGGGTGGTGGCGGCATGGTCCTGTACACCGCAGCCAAAACGGCGCTTACAGGCTTCACGCGGGCACAGGCATTGGAATGGGCGCCGCATGGCGTGCAGGTCAACTGCATCGCTCCGGGCTTGTTTCCCGATGTCGTCATCGGTGGTGAGGAACGTGTGCGCCAAATAAACGAACGGGCGAAATCCGATGTGCCGCTGGGACGCCCGGGGCAACTCCGGGAGGTAGGATTTCTTACACTTTATCTGGCGTCCGCTGCGTCGGACTACATGACGGGGCAGACGATTCTGCTCGACGGGGGCCTTGGGCTTTAGCCCGCGCACGAGACCGGATCGAACGGCTAATTTTCGTGACGACCGCCGATCTGGTCTCAGTTTAAATTCAGCTTTGGTTCAACAGCGTTCTTGCCGCAGCGCCGAAGGTCGATTTTTTTGTCCAATCCTCAAAGAAATTATAAGTTCCGACATCCGGCGGCGTCGAAGGACGATGCCTATGTCTGGCGCACCGATGACTATCAGAGATTCCCGAATGGCCAATCGTTTTGTCGTAATCTTCGGCCGCAAGCCGTCGAACAGTACCATTCAGCAACGGATGGCGGATTGGCGGGACGGAAAAGACGCGGCTGGAGTCATTGCCGTCGAGGCAGGCGTCACGCCGGCGCGGCGCCTGGGCGGCGACGCCGGCAGGCGGTTCGCCCCCGCCTTTCTCGCGGACCTACCCGACACGGCCAGCAAGCTGGATCGGCTGAAATCCGATATTGCACGCGACCTCGACGTCTTCGCCAAGCATCCGCGTCGGCTGCTTGATCGGTATTTCGTCTTCCTCGCGGCGCGCCTCGATGCCAACGCCGCGGAGATCGAGCGCGCAACCCGGCCGTTGGGCGGCTTATTCCGGCTCGAGGACTGGGCCTTCGCCGCGCTGCAGCCATTGCCCAATGCCGTTGTATTCGCCGGGGACCTGGAGGACCCGCCGCGCGAGATGTTGATTCACGATTTCGCGTTCTGGGCCGGCGATCAGGTCCTGACCGTGCGCCTGCGCGGCAGCGCCACGCCGCCGCCGCATGAAGCGGAAGCGTGCGACCGTCTCGCGAGCCAGGGCGTGCATATCGCCACCATTCCGGTGGAGGCGCTCGTGGCCGGCGCGGAAATCTTCACGGAATCGCTGTTTCCACCGGCATTTCGGTCGTTCTGGCGTGGCGTCGCGTATCCCAGCAGCCCGTTCAGACCACAAGGGTTGACGCCGCCGATATCTCTCGACGCCTCCGACTGACGATACCCGTCAGAGGTTCGTCTCGAGGATGTAGAGGCCGCCCGAAATCCGCTCTGCGGCGTAGACGAGGCCCTTCTCGTCGACATAGACGTCGTTGATCTGGCTCGCCGTGTAGCGCGACCCTTCCGGGCAGGCCGGCATGAAAGACGCGATTTCCCGCGGCTGATAGGGGTTGGCGATATCGAAGGCACGTACGCCGCCGTTGAAGAAGGTTCCGAAAATCACGGTGTCGGACCGGAACGCCGGGCCCGGCCGGTTTTCATGCAGATTGTGGGAGCCGAACCGCCCGCCGCGGTCGCGGAATTGCTCTACTGGAGGCAACGGGAGGGTCGAGATCGATACCGGGTTGGTTTCGTCGCGAATGTCGAGCACCCAGGTCAACTTAGGCCAATCCTCCGCCGATTCCTTGTTGCTCTCGTCCGAAACGATCATCAGATCCCTGTCCGGCAGCGGAAGCGCCGTATGCGTGAAGCCCGGGTAGGGCGGATGCGGGTTCCACTGCGAAACGAACTTCGGGTTCGCCTTGTCAGAAATATCGAGGATGATCGCGCCGCCGTCGAGATAGCCGATATAGACGCGGTCCGGGCGCTCCGGATAAACATTCGAATTGTGCACGCGGTAGTTATCTCGGCCTTTCGGGTCGTCGGGCGCATGATCGTAGAGCCTCGGTAGCGGCGGCGCGTCGTCGTTCTCTTCAGTGCCCGGAAGCCACCACCGCCCCACCTCCTCCGGCTTGCTCGGACTGCGCACGTCGATTATTCGATAGCATTGATCGTCGCGCGGGTGACGCGGCATAAAGTCCGCCGCGCCGCTGGCGCAATGGATGAATTCTCCGTCCACGTACCACACGCAGTGGACACCGCGCGAGCGCGGTCCAGAACAGTCGAAGAATGTAATGGACTTCGGGTTCTCCGGCTCGGAAATATCGAACAACTCGATGCCCGCGTTCTCGATGTCCCAGCCGTAGGTCTGATACGCGACCGCCATGATGTCGTCGCAAACTTCGAGCGAATTCGACCGCATGTTCGTATGCGGCAGGTCGGTTTGGACCACGACACTGGGATCGCGCGGATCCGTCACGTCGACGCCGGTGAAATTCTTCGGCGGCCCTTCATGAGCCAGCCACATAATACGCCGTCCGTCCTTCGCGAGTTGCATGCTCATGCCCTCGCCCAACCCACCGAATCCTTGCAGGTTGTTGTGTGACAACAGTTTCATGTTGGTCATCTCGGTCTCGGACATGTAATTCCCCTAACTTTTCCAGTTTGGTTGCAGGCGCGCAAAGCTGGCCCGTATTGCACCGTGATCGTCGATCAATCGGCCGATTCAAAGGCCCTGACGGTTTGGGTAGGCATCCGGCACTTGTGATGCCAACACGTTTGCGCATGATACTTCAAGGATCGATTCGAGACTGCGGCGCATTGCCGGGCTCGGGTCGCATGCTGGATCGGGAACAACAAGAGCCACGCATGCCTTCGCCGACACTCCACACCGACGGCAGCAACCAGCTCCCCGTTTTGGTCATCACGGGATTTCTCGGCAGCGGCAAGACGACGCTGCTGAATCATTTGGTGCGACATCCGGGCATGGCCGACACGGCGCTTATCGTCAACGAGTTCGGCGAGATCGGGATCGATCACGAGCTTGTGGATTCGTCTTTCGAGAACACTGTAGTGATGGACAGCGGTTGTATCTGTTGCAGCATTCGCGGCGATCTAATCGATACCATCGGCGACCTGTTCACCAATGTCGCTCAAGGGCGGCTTCCGGCGTTTTCGCGGATCGTCATCGAGACAACGGGCCTCGCCGATCCGCTGCCGATCGCTCATACGCTCCGCGGCGAGCCGGTGATCGCCGACCGCTGCCGGCTCGACGCGATCATCGTCACGGTCGACGCGCAGAATGCCGACCGGCAGCTCGAAGCCTACGAAGAGGCGCAGCGTCAGGTCGCCCTCGCGGATGTCGCGCTGATCACGAAAACTGACCTGGTGCCAGGGGCGATGGTCGAGCGGCTGTCGAGGCAGCTGGCGCGGATCAACCCGGGCCTGCCGGTTAAGACAGTGCGGCACGGCGTCATCGACCCGGCGCTCCTGTTCGCGGCCAACACCGGTTCGATAGAACGCATCGCCTCCGGAAATTTCGGCCGCATCGGGGACGGAGGCCAAGCGCATGCAGCGCACCACGGTCTCGACGAAAGGGCCGCGGCACATGACCATCATCATGACGCGGACGCCAACCGGCACGGCGACATTTGCGCCTATACGATTCAAACGGCAACACCGCTCTGTTGGGACCGGTTAAGGCATTGGTTGGAAACCGTGTATTCGTTGCGCGGTCAAGATTTTCTCCGGCTCAAGGGGATCGTCCAAATCGCGGAGGCGGACCGCCCGGTCGTGATTCAGGGCGTCGGTAACACGTTCAGCCCGTCGTGCGTCATGGCCGATTGGCCCGGGGCGGAACGCGTTTCGCGCATCGTGGTGATTACGAACGGGCTGGCGGACGACGACATCCAGAAAAGCTTCGACGCGTTCGTCCTTGACGGTATCGCCAACACACGCAATCAAGATT
The DNA here is from genome assembly GCA_965228975.1 of Alphaproteobacteria bacterium. Lineage (GTDB taxonomy): Bacteria > Pseudomonadota > Alphaproteobacteria > UBA8366 > UBA8366 > JAJFJD01. The sequence continues at coordinate 5,652,198 of OZ245851.1, read as the reverse complement.
AACCGTTCATAGTTTTCCATTCTCGCCAGTCGTCGCAACACCCGCGATAGTAACCCTGCTCCGATATGCCAAGCCCACCGCAAATCACACCAACGGTCTCGCCTTGCGACAGGCGAACCTCCGCCTCTCGCAACAGGTCAATAATCTGTTCTGGGGCGTAGCGTTTCCGGCTCATCCCGTCCTCCACATTCAGAGTTCGGATTAGCCGGACTCTCTCCATTAGCCTGGACCAGTTTTCGGGTTGCAGATCATTAGCCGTATGAGCGACGCTACACGCATACACAAAAGCTAACGGTACAAATTTCAGAATGTCCGGTCGTTGCCGGAAGCCTGACTAATTGCGCTTACAACTGGATTTCCATCCATAGAGGCTGATGATCCGAGCCTTGCGCATCCGAATCGACCCAGACTGACCGGAGGCCGTCCGCCAGATCCGGACTGATAAACGCGTAGTCGATCCGTCGGTTCCCGGTGTCCTCGAACTTTGTATGTCCGCCGTTCGGATCTCCACCGCTGCAAATCCAAGCATCCAGGTAACCGTCGATTTCAGTAATTCGCCCGTATTTGGGATCGTCGAAGCCCACCATGGCAACATAGGCCTGGTCATCGGGAGTCATGTTGAAATCACCCAGAAGGATCGAATTATGCGGCCAAGACGGGGCATTTGCCGCGTCGTTCCAGTTCTCATGCCTACCGGATAGCACGCCGCCGTCGCGCCCCGATTCTGCCTGCAGTTCGCGTAATCGTCTCACCTGTGCCAGCCGTTCTTGCGCGGCAGAATGTGCAAGATGGACGGAAGCTACGCGAATGGCACCAGAAGAGCAGGCAATAACGCCGTCCAGCATCGTCCGCTGGATGCTTAACTGATCGTGAAAGGCCATTTTTGGCAGCAGTTGGTTTTTTGAAGCCAAAATTGGGGATCGTGACAGCAGCAAGTTTCCAAACTGGCGCCGACGGTTCTCCAATCGGCCTTCGCTGTCGCGTACGCTGGCATCGAGGTCAACGCCCGGACCGTAAACCCAATGGTGTTCAGGCAAACGTTTGGTTATTTCGTGAACTTGATCGGTCATCCCCGATCGAGACCAATAGCGATCGACTTCCTGCATCGCAATTACATCAGCCTCCACGACCTCTCCGACAATGCGGTCGATGTCCACGCGGCCGTCCTTACCCGTACAATACTGGGTGTTGTAAGCGACGAGACGCATGTCAATTTCTCCCATCGACCGGTGATACGGCGTTTGTAAGCGACTTCCTGTCACAAAGCCAATAAAGCTCGAAAATCCAATCCAGTACCCTAATGTCCGCTTTCGGGGGCCAAGCGGGAGTCTAGTGCCGGCAACGCGCCGGTTCGAACGTTGCCCGGTGCTGGCCCTAAGTCAGCGGCCCCAAGAAACCGCGATGCCGTTATCACGCAATGGCGCGCCGGCAATCGAACCGCTCAGTGCGGCGCGTCGCCCTTCAGCATGACGCGGTAGAGATAGCGTGTCTGGCTATGGTCATAATCGCCGTTCGCCTTGTGCAACAAACAGCGGTTGTCCCACATCACCATGTCGCCCAGGCGCCACTTGTGGCGGTACTGGTATTTCTCCTGCGTTGCGTGATCGAGTAAGTCGTCGAGAAGCTGCAGCGCCTCGCCTTCCGACATGCCTTCGATCGCCTCGATACGGATCGGGTTCAGGTAAAGCGACTTGCGTCCCGTCTCCGGATGGGTACGGACCAGCGGATGCATCACGAAGTCAGGAACGTTCTTCTTGGCTTCCGGCGTGAGGCCCATCAGCTTCCGCTCGCTGTACTTGCTCTGATAGACGTGTTTCGCCTGCATCCCGTCGATCCGCTTCTTGGTTTCCTCCGGCAAATCTTCATAAGCTCGATGCATGCTGACGAATTGCGTGTCGCCGCCCGAGTCCGGCAATTGCAGTGCCAGCAAAACCGTTGCCTTTGGCGGCACCCGGTCATTGGAGTGATCGGTGTGATAGCCCGCGCCCGGAATATAGCGCTTGCCGTTTTCGTAGCGGTCCTGGTTGCACAGATAGTGAATTTGCGGGCATTCCGGCAGCGCGAAGCGCGTGTTGTGCTGCGGGAAGATCTCACCGAAATTCTGAACCGCGGCGTGCAGTTGCTCGGCGGACAAAGATTGATTTCGGATCGCGAGAACCGAGTGATCGGAAAATGCTCGATTAAGCTGATTTTTCGTTGCCTCGTCGACCGGCTGCGACAGGTCCACGCCGTTGGCTTCCGCGCCGATATCCTCGGAAAGGGGGGCAATCTTCAAGGTCATGACGATCTCCTCATGCGCGCCAACGCATCGCGGCGCTGCATCGACAACACTAAACGCGCCAAGTCTTTATTCTATAGCACGACGCGTTCCGGGGCGAAGACGCCCCACATCGCACCCGGCCCGCCGCCGCACTTCAGATGTCCCGTTCAGGGACATGAGCGGTCGTTGGCTGGCCGAAAACGAACGTTCGGGCCGCGATGTCAACTATCACGGACAGAGCGGACATCGGCGTAACAGGGCGGGAATACGGAATACCGTGGCATCGGCATCCGTCCTCAGGCCGGCACGGGCCGGCCGTCTTGGCCGAAATCACCGATCCGATAGGTGCCTTCCGGATTGCCATTCCGGTTGTACGAATAGTACGCCACATCCGTAGTGGGCACCCCATAGCCTCTGGTGACGGGGTTCCCATCCTCGTCCTCTTCATGTTGCCACATACGCAGCCATTTGAGCACGTCCGCACCGCGTTCCAGCAGACCGGCTGAATTGACGCCGGCAAGTTCATCGGCCGACATCCAGCGATGTTGTCCGGTCAGCTGCTCTTCCGTATCGAGCGCCGGGGCCGCGGTCGGCAAGCGATGGCCGTAGACCCGGCATCGCCATTGGGCCGTGTCGCCGTCCGGAGCCGGGTCGGCAAGATCAGCGAGCCAGCTGAGCCATGGTAATGGCAATCCCAGCTGGTCGCGCGCTTGCGTGAGGACGGAACCCATCACATTGCAGGCATCGAGAATGCCCGCCGAGGCGTCCTCCGACGCCGCATATTTCGGAAGCCGCCAGCCATCGGTGTCGTTTCCGAGGACCAGCACCTTTTCGTCGCTGTCTTCGATCAGCAGCCGTCCCTCGTCGACGCCCCCCACGGGCTCGTCACGAATCGCGGCGTACCGGCCGTCGCCCCGGTGATAGGGCACGAGATGCTTGGCATCGTCCGGCAAAATGTCATGAACGGACGACGGATAGATGGTCGGCCCGCAGGCGGGCGGCGACGATTTGGCGTGGAACTTCATGTAGAGCCCGGCGCGATCGGCGTTGCCGTAGTTGGGGCGTGGCTCATGCCAAAGAAAGCCGTTCATCAGAACGACATCGCCCTTTTTCAGTCCCGGGTCCACCAGCGTAATGTCGGCGGCGGACGGGACCTGAGCAGCGTCCACCTGATGCACACGTCCATCCGACGGCAGCACGGTCGTTTTACGGTGCGAACCGGGCGTAACGGTGAGAGGACCGGCAGTCTCCGTGTAATCAGCGAACGGGATGACCGCAAACATCCATTTGAGGAATGAGCCGACACATCGCCATGGCTTGTAGTCGTAATGAGCGCCGCTGCCATTGACAAAAGGCTTGTCGCCCAGGCCCGCCCCTGGCGGACGCATAATCGACCAGTATTGCGACAGTGTCGCAGGTTCGCCGAAAAGCGCCTCGACCGCTGCCGTGATTTTGGGGTGCGCGAGGCTCAATTCCGCGATCTCCGGGTGTTCTTCCAAAACCCGCGGGCCCATCGAATGGATGCCCGGCGACGGATAGGCCGGTCCCTTGCGGAAGGTATCGTAATCGCCACGGACAAATGCGGCGCGGATTGGCCGGGCGAGCCGATCCACTTCCGTCTCAGTCAGGACACCCCGAAGGACAAAATAACCGTTTTCCTCGAATTCGCTCTTCACTGTTTTGCCTTCTATGGCTGCCATATTCAAACCTCCTCTTATGCAATCATGATGGCAATTCGAAACAGCCAATCGCAACCAGTGCACTTATGACCTGATCATAGCGTGACGCTGCAAAATGTCCGAAAGGATCAAAAGCAGGCTCTTCACTCCTGCTCCTTGATGTCCGCGCCTGAGTGGATAGCGGAGATTAAGCCAAGGCTCGATGACACCCCAAATCGCTGAAGCCCAAATTGTCGTCACCGTATGAATGCTCTGACCTTCTGGTAATGATCGGATACTCCCTAAGCACATTCACAATGGATGCGATGGTCGTTTCACGAACAGGTACGTTTCGGACACAGTGCGGACATGTGAAAGCCTCCCTGTGGGGAGGCTTTGTAAGCTATTGATATTTGGTTGCGGGGGTAGGATTTGAACCTACGACCTTCAGGTTATGAGCCTGACGAGCTACCAGACTGCTCCACCCCGCGTTATTGGGTCGCGCTATCGGCCTTTGGCCTACTTGAGCGCTTGTTTGTCTGCGCTACCGCTCGCTGTTGCTCGCTACTTGAGCGCTTGTAGGGGTGTCTGAGATTGTGAAGAGGGTTTGTGCACTCTTTGAGGTGCGCTACCGGCTATCGCCTGCTTGAGCGCGGTTTGTCTGCGCTCAAGTAGCGAGCATCGCGAGCGGTAGCGCTGAGTAAGAGTCTCTGCGGATTGAAGGCCTGGCGGCGACCTACTCTCCCACGTCTTAAGACGCAGTACCATTGGCGCGGAGGGGTTTCACGGCCGAGTTCGGGATGGGATCGGGTGGGTCAACCCTCGCTATGACCACCAGGCCGTCGATCCGCAGAAGCTCTTTTCGCCCTATCGGCTATCGCCTACTTGAGGGCTGTTTGAGCGCGGTTTAGCGCGGTGCGTTTGACGTAATTGGGTTTTATGAAAGTGAATGGAATAAACATGCCCTCAAGTAGGCCAAGGGCCGGTAGGGCAACTTAACAAGCAACAATCAGGTTTCCTGATTGTCACGGATGGTTTGGTATCAAGCCGATCGAGCGATTAGTACCGGTTAGCTCCACGCATTGCTGCGCGTCCACACCCGGCCTATCGACGTGGTGGTCTTCCACGGCTCTCAAGCGAGACCTGGTTTCGAGGGGGGCTTCCCGCTTAGATGCCTTCAGCGGTTATCCTGTCCGTACTTGGCTACCCGGCGGTGCGGCTGGCGCCACAACCGGTACACCAGAGGTACGTCCACCCCGGTCCTCTCGTACTAGGGGCAGCTCCTCTCAAGTCTCGTACACCCACGGCAGATAGGGACCGAACTGTCTCACGACGTTCTAAACCCAGCTCACGTACCACTTTAATCGGCGAACAGCCGAACCCTTGGGACCTGCTTCAGCCCCAGGATGTGATGAGCCGACATCGAGGTGCCAAACACTCCCGTCGATGTGAACTCTTGGGGAGTATCAGCCTGTTATCCCCGGCGTACCTTTTATCCGTTGAGCGATGGCCCTTCCACGCGGGACCACCGGATCACTATGACCGACTTTCGTCTCTGCTCGGCCCGTCGGCCTCACAGTCAGGCGGGCTTATGCCATTGCACTCCACAGCTGATTTCCGACCAGCTTGAGCCCACCATCGCGCGCCTCCGTTACTCTTTGGGAGGCGACCGCCCCAGTCAAACTACCCGCCATGCAGGGTCCCGGCCCCGGATCCACGGAGCGCGGTTAGACATCAGAAACATCAAGGGCGGTATCTCAAGGATGCCTCCACGTAAACTGACGCTTACGCTTCAAAGGCTCCCGCCTATCCTGCACAGAACATTCCTAATGCCACTGCAAAGCTGTAGTAAAGGTGCACGGGGTCTTTCCGTCTGACCGCGGGTACTCCGCATCTTCACGGAGAATTCAATTTCGCTGAGTCGGCGTTGGAGACAGTGGGGAAGTCGTTACGCCATTCGTGCAGGTCGGAACTTACCCGACAAGGAATTTCGCTACCTTAGGACCGTTATAGTTACGGCCGCCGTTTACCGGGGCTTCGGTTCAAAGCTCTCACCTCTCTCCTTAACCTTCCGGCACCGGGCAGGCGTCAGACCCTATACGTCGCGTTGCCGCTTCGCAGAGCCCTATGTTTTTAGTAAACAGTCGCCACCCCCTAGTCTGTGCCCCCCACATCCGGTTGCCCGGACATGGGGCACCCTTATCCCGAAGTTACGGGTGCAATTTGCCGAGTTCCTTCAACGCCGTTCTCTCAAGCGCCTTGGTATACTCTACCAGTCCACCTGTGTTGGTTTAGGGTACGGTCTACTACTGGGGCTGTTTCCTGGAACGCCTTCGCTGCCACCACAAATCCGATAAGCGGTAACAACTTACAGCATTCGTCACATCCCAGAAGGCCCAGGAATATTAACCTGGTTCCCATCGCCTACGGCTTTCGCCCTCGGCTTAGGGGCCGGCTCACCCTGCGCGGATTAGCCTTGCGCAGGAACCCTTGGACTTTCGGCGAGAGTGTTTCTCACACTCTTTATCGCTACTCATGTCAGCATTCTCACTTCCGATACCTCCAGCATGCCTCGCGGCACACCTTCGCAGGCCTACGGAACGCTCCGCTACCACTCATGCCAGAAGGCATGAATCCGCAGCTTCGGTGGACGACTTAAGCCCCGTTACATCTTCGGCGCAGGACGGCTATTAGACCAGTGAGCTGTTACGCTTTCTTTCAAGGATGGCTGCTTCTAAGCCAACCTCCTGGTTGTCTTGGCCTTCCCACATCCTTTCCCACTTAGTCGTCACTTAGGGACCTTAGCTGGCGGTCAGGGCTGTTTCCCTCTCGACCATGGACCTTAGCACCCATGGTCTGTCTGCCAGGCTGTACTCCTCGGTATTCGGAGTTTGGTTAGGTTTGGTAAGACTCGCGTCCCCCTAGCCCATCCAGTGCTCTACCCCCGAGGGTAATCACCTGACGCACTACCTAAATAGTTTTCGCGGAGAACCAGCTATCTCCCGGTTTGATTGGCCTTTCACCCCTAACCACAGGTCATCCCCCCATTTTTCAACATAGGTGGGTTCGGTCCTCCAGTGCGTGTTACCGCACCTTCAACCTGCCCATGGCTAGATCACCGGGTTTCGGGTCTAATCCGACGAACTGAAACGCCCTGTTCAGACTCGCTTTCGCTGCGCCTACACCTAACGGCTTAAGCTCGCTCGACAGATTAACTCGCTGACCCATTATACAAAAGGTACGCTGTCACCCCTCAAGGGGGCTCCAACTGCTTGTAAGCATTCGGTTTCAGGGTCTCTTTCACTCCCCTCATCGGGGTGCTTTTCACCTTTCCCTCACGGTACTGGTTCACTATCGGTCGTCAGGGAGTACTTAGGCTTGGAGGGGGGGCCCCCCATGTTCAGACAGGATTTCACGTGTCCCGCCCTACTCAAGAACGCACAACAAGCAATACCCGTACGGGGCTATCACCCACTCAGGCCCGACTTTCCAGACGGTTCCGGTCTCTTGCTGTGCGCTACTGGCCTAGTCCGCGTTCGCTCGCCGCTACTAACGGAGTCTCGGTTGATGTCCTTTCCTCCGGGTACTGAGATGTTTCAGTTCCCCGGGTTCGCTTCCCATGGCTATAGATTCACCACAGGATGACCCTAAAGGGCCGGGTTTCCCCATTCGGATATCCACGGATCAAAGCTTGCTCGCAGCTCCCCGTGGCTTTTCGCAGCGTGCCACGTCCTTCATCGCCTCCTGACGCCAAGGCATTCACCAAATGCTCTTAAACGCTTGATCCAAACCATCCGTCACAATCAGCTCTTTCACAGCTTTTGCTCTATCGCCTCGCGGCTACTTGAGAGCAAAACCTGATCGGTGCAGACCGCAACAGATCGATTCAGCGATCATAAAACCCGCGTCGCTCCAAACAGACATGAGACAAATTACGCACTCATTATAGGCGAAAGCCGATAGTGCACGTAATAGTTCACGCCCGAATCAGAGCAACTACGTCAAAACCCTCTTCACAATGTCAAACAACAAAACTCTTTGTCCGCGCTACCGGCCGTTGGCCTACTTGAGCGCCGGCGCCAAGCGCCTGTCATCCTTCGACGAGTGTCTCTTTATGGCCCTACCGCCTTGCGGCTACCTGAGGGCAATCCGCGCTCAAGTAGGCGAAAGCCGGTAGCGCCATAAAATGGTGGGCCTGGGTAGATTTGAACTACCGACCTCACCCTTATCAGGGGTGCGCTCTAACCAGCTGAGCTACAGGCCCTTGTTAGTGTGGCCCTATCGCTCGCTGTGGCTCGCTTTACTGGTGGAGCCGACCGGGATCGAACCGGTGACCTCCTGCTTGCAAAGCAGGCGCTCTCCCAGCTGAGCTACGGCCCCGGGATCTGCAGTTTTCCCCTCGGACCCCCAACAGGGGCTCCTCGCGGAAACAGGCGCTGCGACGCTGCGCGTCACAGCCCAGCTGAGCTATGGCCCCGAAGGGCAAACGGACAAACTCTCATGTAGCCCAAAGGGCGGTAGAGTTTGTCCGAGACAAAGTTCTCGTCGAAGGAAGGGATGCGGAGGCGGCGGCCATGATGTTTTTACAGGAGTTGATGTAAGTGAACGCGAATAGCAGAAACAAGTTCTCCTACGCGCGATCCTTAGAAAGGAGGTGATCCAGCCGCAGGTTCCCCTACGGCTACCTTGTTACGACTTCACCCCAGTCGCTGACCTTACCGTGGTCGGCTGCTTCCGAAGTTAGCGCACCGGCTTCGGGTAAAGCCAACTCCCATGGTGTGACGGGCGGTGTGTACAAGGCCCGGGAACGTATTCACCGTGGCATGCTGATCCACGATTACTAGCGATTCCGACTTCATGCTCTCGAGTTGCAGAGAACAATCCGAACTGAGACGGTTTTTGGGGATTTGCTAACCTTCGCAGGCTCGCTGCCCTCTGTCACCGCCATTGTAGCACGTGTGTAGCCCAGCCCATAAGGGCCATGAGGACTTGACGTCATCCCCGCCTTCCTCCGGCTTGTCACCGGCAGTTTCCTTAGAGTGCCCAACTGAAAGATGGCAACTAAGGATGAGGGTTGCGCTCGTTGCGGGACTTAACCCAACATCTCACGACACGAGCTGACGACAGCCATGCAGCACCTGTCACCGGTCCAGCCGAACTGATAGGGTGTGTCTCCACTCCCCAAAACCGGGATGTCAAGGGCTGGTAAGGTTCTGCGCGTTGCGTCGAATTAAACCACATGCTCCACCGCTTGTGCGGGCCCCCGTCAATTCCTTTGAGTTTTAACCTTGCGGCCGTACTCCCCAGGCGGTGTGCTTAATGCGTTAGCTCCGACACCGAATGCTGAACACCCGACGTCTAGCACACATCGTTTACGGCGTGGACTACCAGGGTATCTAATCCTGTTTGCTCCCCACGCTTTCGCGCCTCAGCGTCAGGTATGGACCAGAGAGCCGCCTTCGCCACTGGTGTTCTTCCCAATATCTACGAATTTCACCTCTACACTGGGAATTCCACTCTCCTCTTCCAACCTCTAGCCTGCCAGTATCAAACGCAGTTCCCAGGTTAAGCCCGGGGCTTTCACGCCTGACTCGGCAAACCGCCTACACGCCCTTTACGCCCAGTAATTCCGAACAACGCTAGCCCCCTCCGTATTACCGCGGCTGCTGGCACGGAGTTAGCCGGGGCTTCTTCTGCGGGTACCGTCATCATCTTCCCCGCTGAAAGGGTTTTACAACCCTAAGGCCTTCTTCACCCACGCGGCATGGCTGGATCAGGGTTGCCCCCATTGTCCAATATTCCCCACTGCTGCCTCCCGTAGGAGTCTGGACCGTGTCTCAGTTCCAGTGTGACTGATCATCCTCTCAGACCAGTTACGGATCGTCGCCTTGGTAGGCCGTTACCCCACCAACTAGCTAATCCGACGCGGGACCATCCCAGGGCACAAAAGTTTTCCCCCGGAGGGCGTATGCGGTATTAGCCACCGTTTCCAGTGGTTGTCCCCCACCCCAGGGTAGGTTCCCACGCGTTACTCACCCGTTCGCCAGTGTCCACAGAACCGAAGTCCTGCTTCTCCTTCGACTTGCATGTGTTAAGCCTGCCGCCAGCGTTCGTTCTGAGCCAGGATCAAACTCTCATGTTAAATCAGGCGCCAAACAAAACGCCCAACAAACACGGATCCTTACACTCAAAGTATTACTCTTTGGCTCGCTTCACGTCCCAACCAGACCAAGCAGTCCAGCCAGGACACATAAAGGCTCGCTTAAAAGAGATACACAGACTGCAAAAAAACCGATCCGTGCAAAAAAAACAGCACAAACCGCCGCCCGCGCATCCCTTCCAATTCATTCACTTGTCAAACAACAGAACGCGCCGAACCGGCGCGTAGAAAATGGCGTCGCCACGCATGGCCAACGCCAAGGACGCGGCTTATACGCCTCGTGACGCATCGTGTCAAATGCTTTGTGGCATTTTTCTTAAAACTCGATCGATAAAAAAAACCGTTCCAGTTCATACCGATACAAACTGCCCCGCGCACGAACCCGCCGACCGCTTCGAGAAAAACGCGGTCTCCCGGGAATAAAAATGGTGCATTGCAATAACACCGGACAAGGCCGGCCACAAAGGACCTGAATACCGCCCTTGAATCATCCGGGATTAAACATAAATGCATCCGATCGGCAGCACGAAAACACACATTGGAACAACCGTTTACTTCGCCGCCGACATCCGATAAGTAAGTCCTTCGGATTAACCTTAACGCGCAGGCGAGCCAGCACTCCATGCGACCGGTTTTGGCCACTTTCACCGCAGCTTTGCTGGCCTTTGCGCCGTTGACCGGCCAAACGGCGCCACAGGAACAGAACGGCTGGAACTGGAACAGCGCCCCGGCCGACGAAACGAAACAGTCCGCGAACGATGGCGCCGTCCCGCCGCCCTACAAAACCTGGTTTCCGACCGTTAAACCAAATCCCGGCCCCGACGAGTCGGAAGACGGCCTGGAGCCACCAGACGGCGTGGCGCCGATCCCGCCCATCGACAAGGAATTGACGGTCCGCCGCGGCGATACCTTCGCAAAGGTGCTGACCAGGGGCGGCGTCCCCGCCGCCGACACCGCCGGCGCGATCCGGGCGCTCAAGAAAGTCTACGACCTGCGACGCCTGCAGCCCGGCACTGAGATATTCCTGCAACTGCAACCACCGCACGCCGGCAACGATTCCACGACGCTGTTGTCGATCGACTTTATCGCAGCCAGCGACGTCGAAATTTCGGTCCTGCGCGACGGGCCTCGATCTTACGCCGCAAAACGGTTCGACCGGACGCTGGTGCCCAAGGTCAGCTATGGGCGCGGCGTCGTCCGGTCCAGCCTCTACGTCGCCGGCAAGGATGCAAAAGTTCCCTCGGCCATCCTGGCCAACCTGGTCGGCCTCTACAGTTTCGACGTCGACTTCCAGCGCGATGTCCAGCCCGGCGACAGTTTCGAGGTGATGTACGAAAGGCTCACCGACGAAGCGGGCGACCCGGTCCGGGAAGGCGACATCATCGTCGCGTCGATGACCCTCAGCGGATCGACGACGACGCTGTATCGCTTCAAGACGAAGACCGGCTTCACCGACTATTTCGACGAGAACGGGCAGAGTGCGCAGAAAAGCCTGCTGCGGACCCCGACCGACGCGGCCCGGATCAGTTCCGGCTTCGGACGGCGCAAGCACCCGATCCTCGGATATACGCGGATGCACCGCGGCATCGACTTCGCGGCCCCGCCGGGCACGCCCGTCTACGCCGCCGGCGACGGCACGATCGAGAAAGCCGGCTGGGCCGGGGCCTACGGCCGCTACATCCGTATCCGGCACAACGGCAACTACAAGACCGCCTACGCGCATCTCCGCCGCATCGCCGCGGGCATCAAGACAGGCACACGGGTCAAGCAGCGCCAGGTCATCGGCTATATCGGCGCCAGCGGCCGCGTCACCGGCCCGCATCTGCATTATGAGGTGCTGCTCAACGGGCGGCACATCAACCCGCGCAAAATCCGCCTCGCCGCCGGTTATAAACTGAAGGGCAAGGATCTGAAGCGGTTCAAGGCCGGGGTGGCGAACGCCAAGCACAAAATGCTGACATTCCGCACCCACCGGAAACGCCAGGCGAGCATGCTGGAGCGATAACGGTCTCCGCTCAGCGCAGGTCGTCCACCACCGCGTGCAGTGCCGTCAGCGCATCGCGGCCAAGCTGCCGGCACCGTCCGGGGGACCAGCCGGTCCGTTCGTCCGGCGCGTCGGCATTATCCTTGAACGGCATTTCCAGCGTCATCGCGAGCGCCTTGAATTCCTCGGCCAGGTTGGACGAGCAGATCGCCAAATTCGCCTTGGTGGCTTTCGGATATCCATGCTCGGTCTGAAAGTCTGGGTTGGCTTGCTGATACGCCTGTTTGAAAGCGGGCAATAGGGCCTTCATCCGGTCATCCGCCGACGGCACGTGATCCGAACCCACAATGAAGTTGTAGGGCAGCGCCTCGTCGCCATGGACGTCGAGGGAGAAGTCCAGGCCGGTCTCGACCATGCGCTGCCGCACGAGAAACACTTCCGGACTCTTCTCCATCGACGGCTCCGCCCATTCGCGATTGAGGTTGGCCCCGGCGGCGTTGGTGCGCAGATGACCACGCCGGCTGCCATCCGGGTTCATGTTCGGCACGACGTAGAGCACCGCCCGGTCCAAGACCGCGCGCGCAACCGTGTCTTCGGGATCGAGCGCGCGCTCGAGGAATCCCTCCATCCACCACTCGGCCATGCTTTCGCCGGGATGCTGACGCGCGATCAACCAGCACGCCTTGTGGTCCTCCGCGGTATCGTCGCCAATCACCAACAGATCGAGATCGTCCCCGTCGAGCGTCTCGCCGAGCACCTCGAGCCGGGCGCGCGGCGACATCTGGCTTCGTGCGATCAGGTCGCGATGCCGTTCCCGCGAATACGGCGCGAAATACGCGTAATAGACCGATTCCTCCGTCGGTACATGGGCGAAGCGTAGCTGCTTTCCGTCATAGGTCGTCGGGATCCGAAACCAGTCCTCGCGATCATAAGAGGCACAAGCGCGGTAATCCTCCCACCCGTTGGCATAAGCCGCCTCGCCCGCATTCAGAATGGTGAAGGCGCGTTCGACGCCGGCCGATCCGGTCGCCCTAAAATGGAACCACTGGAAAAAACCGGAGCCGTTATCCTTGCGAATCCGCAGGCGAATGTCGGCCGGGTCGGTGGCGTCGGCGACCTCGATATTGCCGGAGTCGAACTTGCTGCTGATCTTCATTCCAGTTTCCAGGGTGGCCAGGGCTTGAATTGGCGTGGGTGCGGCGGGCCATGCTACACAGTTGCGACGCAAAAGGCTGCCCAATTCCGTGGGCACGCGCAGTTCAGGACGGCCGATCCCGTGATCGACAAACGCGTTGCCACCATCGCAGAAGCGATCGCCGACATCGGCGACGGCGCGCGGATCATGCTGAGCGGATTCGGAAGGATCGGCGTTGCGAATGCGCTGATCCGCGCGGTGGCGGAATCCGGCGCGAAGGATTTAACGATCATCGCGAATGGCGCAGGACATCACGGATCGACGCAAGCCGAGTTGATGGACACCGGCCGCGTGTCCCGTTTGATCTGCAGCAGCGCCCGCGGACGCGGCAAGGACTCGACCCCCTTCGAGAAACTTTACTACAGCGGCAAGATCGAATTGGAACTGGTGCCGCAAGGCACGCTGGCGCACCGCATCCGCGCGGGCGGGTCGGGCGTTCCCGCCTTCTACACGCCGGTCGGTGCGGGTACGGACCTCGCAAAGGGCAAGGAGACCCGCGTGTTCGATGGACGCGACTGTGTCTTGCAAACTGCGCTGACCGCCGATTTCGCGCTCCTGCGCGCGGACCGGGGCGACCGCTGGGGCAACCTTACCTATCGGGGCACGCAAGCGAATTTCGGCCCGGCTATGGCCGCGGCCGCGCGAGTCACGATCGCCGAGGTACGGCAGGTCGTTCCCGACGGCGAGATAGACCCGCATATGGTTCGGACACCCGGCATCTACGTCGACCGGTTGGTCACCGTGCCGGAGGAAGGCTAATGGCGGCCTTGACACGGCAACAGATGGCGTGGCGCGCGGCGCAGGACATCCACGACGGCGCGTATGTCAATCTTGGAATCGGCATTCCGGTCCTTGTCGGCGACTACCTGCCGGGCGACCGGGAGATCATCCTCCAATCGGAGAACGGTATTCTCGGCATCGGCCCCACCGCGTCGGACGACGCCATCGACATCGATCTGGTCGACGCCGGCAGCCAGCACGTTACCCTGCAAGTCGGGGCCGCGTTGACCGATTCCGCCGGGGCCTTCGACATGATCATCGGCGGGCATCTCGACATCACCATGCTTGGGGCATTCCAGGTCGCGCCCAACGGCGATTTCGCGAACTGGGACGCGAAACTCCCGCACAAAGGTCCGCTGGTCGGCGGCGCGATGGATTTGGCGAGCGGGGCACGCGAGGTGCGCGTGATCATGGCCCACATCACAAAGCAAGGCGAGCCCCGGCTCGTGGATGCGTGCACCTATCCGCTTACGGCCCAAAGGGTCGTGACCAAGATTTATACCGATATTGCGGTTGTCGAGGTGACGCCGGGCGGCTTCGTCGCGCGGGAAGTCCTCGACGGCGTGAGTGCAGATGAACTGCGCGAAAAAACCGGGGCGCCGATCGACATCGCGCCGGACTGCGCGACCCTCACGGCGCCCGAGCTTTAACGTTACGCCGCCTGAGCGACCTCGCCGTTGATGGTGAGGTCCTCGTCCCCGACGGAGACATGCACCGTTTCGCCGTCGGCGATCTTACCGGCCAGCAAGAGCGAAGCGAGCGGGTTCTGCAATTCCTGCTGGATGACCCGCTTCAACGGACGTGCCCCGTAGACCGGGTCGTAGCCCTTGTCGCCGAGCCATTCGCGCGCCGCCGTATCGATATCCAGCACGATCTTGCGATCCGCCAGCAAGGCGTCCAGCCGCTGCAGCTGGATATCCACGATGCCGTTCATGTCGTCCCGCGACAGGCGATGGAACAGCAGCGTCTCGTCGATCCGGTTGATGAACTCGGGCCGGAAGTTGGCCCGGACCACTTCCATCACCTGATCGCGCACGGCAGAGGAATCCTGCCCCGGCGGTTGGGCGGCGAGGATTTCGGCGCCCATGTTCGACGTCATCACGATCAACACGTTGCGGAAGTCGACCGTGCGGCCCTGACCGTCGGTCAACCGGCCGTCGTCCAACACCTGCAGCAGCACGTTGAACACGTCCGGATGCGCCTTTTCGACCTCGTCGAACAGGACGACCTGATAGGGCCGTCGCCGCACCGCTTCGGTCAGCGCACCGCCTTCATCGTAGCCAACATAACCTGGAGGCGCGCCGATCAGACGGCTGACCGCGTGCTTTTCCATGTATTCCGACATATCGATGCGGACCATCGCCTGGTCGTCGTCGAACATAAAGGCGGCGAGCGCCTTCGTGAGTTCGGTCTTGCCGACACCGGTCGGGCCCAGGAAAAGGAACGATCCGATCGGCCGGTTCGGATCCTGCAGCCCGGCGCGGGCGCGGCGCACCGCGTTCGAGATCGAGACGATCGCCTCGTTCTGACCGATGACCCGCTTGCCGAGCATCTCTTCCATCGCGAGCAGTTTCTCGCGCTCGCCCTGCAACATTTTGTCGACGGGAATACCGGTCCAGCGCGACACGATCGCCGCGACATGCTCGTCGGTCACTTCCTCGTCGAGCATGCTGCTGCCGTCGTCCTCGTCATTCTGCGAGAGCCGCTTTTCCAGATCGGGAATCGTGCCGTAGCGCAGCTCGGCAGCACGTTCGAGGTTGCCCTCGCGTTCCGCACGTTCCTGCTCGAGGCGGGCATTCTCCAACTCTTCCTTGACCTGCTGTTCGTCTTGCAGCTTGACCTTCTCGGACTGCCATTGGCTGGTCAGCCGGGCTGACTCGGCTTCCAGACCTTCCAGCTCTTCATCGAGTTTCGACAACCGGTCCTTGGAGGCGTCATCATTCTCCTTCTTGAGTGCTTCGCGCTCGATCTTGAGCTGAATGATCCGGCGGTCGAGTTCGTCGATCTCCTCCGGTTTGGAATCGACCTCCATCCGCAAGCGGCTGGCCGCCTCGTCCACCAGGTCGATCGCCTTGTCCGGCAGGAACCGGTCCGTGATGTAACGATTGGACAAGGTCGCCGCCGACACGATGGCGCTGTCGGTGATCCGCACGCCGTGATGCAGTTCGTATTTCTCCTTTAAGCCGCGCAGGATCGAGATCGTGTCCTCGACCGACGGCTCCGGCACGAAGACGGGCTGGAACCGTCGGGCCAGCGCGGCATCCTTTTCGATATGCTTGCGGTACTCGTCGAGCGTGGTGGCGCCGACGCAATGCAGTTCGCCACGGGCGAGCGCCGGCTTCAGCATGTTGGACGCATCCATCGCGCCCTCGGCGGCACCGGCGCCGACCAAAGTGTGCAATTCGTCGATGAACAGGATGACCTGCCCTTCCTGGGCGGAAACCTCCTGCAGCACGGCCTTCAGGCGTTCCTCGAATTCGCCGCGGAACTTCGCGCCCGCGATCAGAGCGCCCAAATCGAGGACCAGCAGCTTCTTGTCCGCCAATCCTTCCGGCACGTCGCCGCGGGCGATGCGTTGGGCCAGGCCTTCGACGATCGCCGTCTTGCCGACGCCCGGCTCGCCGATCAACACCGGATTGTTCTTTGTCCGGCGCGACAGCACCTGCATGGTGCGGCGGATTTCCTCGTCGCGGCCGACCACCGGATCGATCTTGCCGTCGAGCGCGGCCTGGGTCAGGTCGCGGGTGTATTTCTTCAGCGCTTCATATTGGTTCTCGGCGCTGGCACTATCGGCCGTGCGGCCCTGGCGCAGATCGTTGATCGCCGCGTTCAGGCCCTGCGCGGTGACGCCCGCGTCACCGAGAATCTTCGCGGTCGCCGTACCCTGCGCGAGTGCGAGGGCCAGCAGCAACCGCTCGGCGGTGACGAAACTATCGCCGGCGCGTTCGGCCAACTCCTGCGCTTGGTCGAACAAGCGCGCCATCGCGGGGGAGAGATAAATCTGCCCCGCGCCGGAGCCCTCCACGCTGGGAATCTTCGCGAGCTCGGCTTCGACGTCCTTCAACGCCTTTGCGGCGTCGCCGCCCGCGGCGCCGATTAACCCGGCGGCGAGCCCTTCCTTGTCGTCCAACAATACTTTTAGAAGATGCTCGGGCTGGAACTGCTGGTGATTGGACCGCAGCGCCAGCGCCTGTGCCGCTTGGACGAAGCCGCGCGACCGTTCGGTGTATTTCTCGAATTCCATAGACTCGACCCCTCTGATGGCCTCCCTCTTCGAGGCAAGGCGGTAAAGGTTCATGAAACATCATATGGACCCTGTAAGGCGCCCACTCACGATATATGGGCATTCCAGGACACCGCTCAAGACCCCTTCTTTTGTCATCGAAGGTTAAATATTTCATGTCTTGCTGCAATGCAGCATAATCCCTAGATTCGTTGTTGCGATGCAGTAATCACATGGATTAGACGCGATCTTCATGCATATATCCGATCCGTTGAACCGCCCCTGGCGGTGGGCGCGGCGTTTCTTGTCGACCGGTGGAATCTCAACGCCTTCCGAACAACTCGAAGGCTCGGCGACACCACAGAAAAAGGGTCGCAAACGGGCAAAATCGGGAAAACCGGTCAGTCTCGCCCTACAGGGTGGCGGCGCGCATGGCGCCTTTACCTGGGGCGTGCTCGACCGGTTGCTGGAGGACGCCGGCCTCCGGATCGAAGCGCTCAGCGGTGCCAGCGCCGGCGCGCTGAATGCGGTGATCGCCGCAAACGGCTTGATCAACGGTGGCCCGGAAACCGCCCGGGAAGACCTGACGCAGTTCTGGCGCCGGGTCAGCGCTCAGGCGATCTTCACGCCCTATCGCGCGACCTTCGTGGACAGGATCTTCAACGGCTGGAATTTGGACGGCACCGGACAGCATTTCGGGCTCGACATGGCAACCCGGCTGATGTCGCCCTATCAGTTCAACCCGTTCGATCACAACCCGCTCCGCACCCTGTTGGAGCAATCGGTCGATTTCGAGCGGTTGCAGCGAAACCGCCGCATCAAACTCTTTATCGCGGCCACAGAGGTCCGTACCGGTCAGGCGCGGATCTTCCGCACCGCTGAAATCACCGCCGACAGCGTTCTCGCGTCGGCGGCGCTCCCGGCAATACATCACGCCGTGGAAATCGACGGGTTGCATTATTGGGACGGCGGGTACAGTGCCAACCCGCCCTTGATCCCCCTGATCGAGCACGGCAGCACGGATGACATTATGCTGATTCAGATCGACCCGGCAGAGGAGCAGGACCTGCCGGTAACCGCGACGGAGATTCGGAACCGGATGGCGCGATTGACCTTCTCCGCACCGTTGAACCGGGAATTGGAGACCATCCAATGGATGGCGAGACTGGCGCGGCGCACGGTGGCGTCGCCGCTCGCCAAGCGCTTCCTTACCGCCCGCCTCCACCGGATCGATGCGGGCGACGCCCTCGCGTCCTTGGGGCAGGTCAGCAAGCTCAACCCCGAATGGGGATTGCTGCAACACGCCCACGATGTCGGCCGGGAACGGACCGAGAGCTGGCTGGCCGACAACGCCGCCCATGTGGGCAAGCGCGCCAGTTTCGAATTCGCGCCGGCGTCGTAACGCTATACGCCGGCGGAACGTTCCTTCAGGATGGTGTCGAAGGTCTCGAGCTGCTCCATCACCTGGGCGTAGACCGTGCCCGGCTGATAGCTGCCGTCCGCGCGTTGCCGCCCGGCCTTGATGCCGGTGAACAGTTCGATCGCCTCTTCGATATTCTTGACGCTCCAGATGTGGAATTGGCCCTTCTCGATCGCCTCGACGACCGGATCGCGGAGGATGATGTTGGCCACATTGGTCGCCGGGACGACGACGCCCTGGTTGCCGGTCAGCGCGCCGGCATCGATGCAGGCCCGGAAGAAACCTTCGATCTTGAACGCCGCGCCGCCGATGGCTTGTGTCTCGCCGACCTGGTTGACCGATCCGGTGATCGCAAGGTCCTGGCGCAACGGAATGCCGGACAGATCGGACAGCACGGCCAGCAATTCGGCCATGGACGCGCTGTCGCCCTCCACGCCGCTGTAGTTCTGCTCGAAGGTGATCGAGGAATTGAAGGAAAGCGGGAAGCGCCGGGCAAAATGGCCGGCGATGAACCCCTGCAACACCATGACGCCCTTCTGCTGAATCGGCCCGGACATGCTGACATAGCGTTCGATGTTGACGACGCCTTCGCGGCCCGGCGTCGCACGCGCCGTGATCCGGCTGGGCGAGCCATATTGGTGGTCGCCCAAGTCGCGCACGGTCAGCCCGTTGATCTGACCCACCGCGGTGCCCCGCGTGTCGATCATCAGCGTGCCGTCCGAGATGCTCTCGTGCATGCGGTCCTCGATCCGCGCGTTGCGCCGCCGCCGTTGCCCGAGCGCCTCGCCGATCACGGCGTTGTCGATTTTCTTCGCCCCTTTATTCCGCGCGAGTTCGGCGGACTCGGTCAGCACGTCCTCGATGAGCTCGAATTGCGCCGTGAGCTTCTTGCGATGACCCGCCCAACGCGCCGCCATCCCCAGCATGCGCCGTACCGCGCTATCGTCGCAGGGAACGCCGTGCACCTGTTTCGCGCGTTGGCGTATCAGCCCGGCATAGACCGACAGATTGCGCGCGGTCGCGTCCATATCGTTGTCGATATCGGCCTTGACCTTGAAGTAGGTCTGGAACTCGGGATCGACCGAATAGAACGTGTAGTACCAATGCGGCGACCCAACGACGACCACCTTGAGGTCGAGCGGGATCGCCTTCGGCCGCGGCGCGCCGGCCACCGGCACCGCGTTCGCCCGGTGCGGTTCATCCACCTGAATCTTGCCATCCCGCAGCGCGCCTTTCAGGAAAGCCCAACTGCTGGGATGTCTCGCCAGATCATCGGCGCGAAGGACAAGTATGCCGCCATTCGCGCGGTGCAATGCGCCGGCCCGGATCATGCTGAAATCGGTATCCATGCCACCCTGAACGGGCCGGTATTCGATTCGGCCGAACAGATTCTCGTAGGTGGGATTGGCCTCGAGCACGACGCCCGGCGTCTCATTGTCGCTGTGATCGACCAACAAATTTACGGCGTAGCGCCGCTCGGGTGGCTCGACCGCGGGCATCGGGGTTTCCGGCGGGCGCGGCAAAAACCCGATCAGATTATCGACGATGTCCTCCCGCAGTTCGACAAGCCATCGGGCCAATCCGCGATGCCCTGAATATTCCTTCTGAAGCTCATCCAGCAGCGCACCGACCGCGGTATCGGCAACCTGGCGGTTCAAATCGACGAGGCGTTTGGCGAGATCGCCCTGTGCCATGGCGGCGCGTCGATTGATATCCTGCAGACGTTGCGCGATTTCCATGGCCTTGGCTTCCAGCAACTGACGTTGTGCCTGCGGCAAGGATTCCAGCGCGACCGGATTCCCGTCGGGACCTCTGGCAACCACCATGAAGCCTTGCGGGGTCTGCGCCAGGTCGAGCCCGAATTGCTGCGCTTCGGTCTGCAACGCCTCGAGTTCCGCGCGCACCTCGGATTGGGCTTCTTCACCCTGTGCCCGAATTTCATTTTGATATTTTTCACCGCCGAACGCGCCGGCCAATGCTTCCCGCAACTGCGGAATCAACGCCGCCATCCGGTCGCGAAACGCGCGCCCCACGCCCGCCGGCAAGCGATAGGGCTTGGGCCGATGGGGCCGGCGGAAATTGTTGAGATAAATCCAATCGTAAGGTCGTGGCATGCACGCCAGATGATCGCGCATGTAATCGAGGGTCGCCGTCATACGACCGCTGCGATCGGGTCCCAGCACAAAGATGTTGAAGCCGGGGTCCTGCATGCACAGCCCGAACTCGAGCGCCTCGCGGGCGCGCTTATGACTTGAGAGCGCGAAGATATCGCCGGTTTGTCGCGTCCCGGGCTTGAAAGCCGGTCGCGCGACATCTTTCGCCTTGAGAGCCTTTGCGACCATGTGTCACCCCTGTGCGTTGGATATCTGGTGGCGTTAGACAAAACGGTCCGAACGACACGGTCAACCCTACAGCGTCAGGCGACACGCGACAAAATCACGCGCTCGCGAGCGGCGCGATGGAATATTGCCTGAAAACCGACCCGCCTGCGGCGGATGCTTGGATGCACCGCCGCGCCGTCTATACCGGACGGCTTAGTCGCTCGTGGCGGGTTTCCGGCGGGGACGCCGTTTGGACGGCGCGGGCTTCTCGGGGACCGCCTGCTCGTCCGGCGTGCCAGCGGACGCGGACGCTTCGGTCCCGGCCGCCGCATCGCCCTTCGACGGCTTTGCATCGACCTCGATCGGACGGTCGTCGCCGTTGCCTTTGCTCGGAGCGTTTGCGCTCTTCGCGCCGTTGGATTGCCCCGGCTTGCCGACATTGGCCTCGGCGCCATTCGCACCGTTGGCTGCGCCGTCGCCGTGGGACGCCGCGGCACCGTTAGCACCATGTGCGTCGTTGCGATTACCGCGATTGCCGCGGCCGCCTTGGCGCCGCTGGCCATCACCCTGCCGCTGCCCGTCGTTGGATTGGGCGTTTGCCGCCTGCCGTTCGTTCCGCTGTTCCTGATCGATGGAATACAGGCGGAAGTAATGTTCGGCATGCTGATAGTAATTCTCCGCTGCGATACGATCGCCCGAAGACGCCGCGTCACGTGCCAGACCCAGGTATTTTTCGTGAACCTGGAACGCGTTGCCGCGAATTCTGACGCTTGGTCCGTTACTATCGAATGTCTGCTGACGATTTGCGCCCCTACGCCCACCATTTCGGCCGCGCGCGCGCTTAGAGCCTTGGCCTTGTTTCATATTTCCTTACACATCGAAGCTGGTTTCTGCTTCCGCTGAAAAAAGCTGACCCTTTTTCAACGCGCCGCAACCCTGCGGCAGGCCGCTTTCAGCGGGCCTCCCCAAA
Source organism: Alphaproteobacteria bacterium (assembly GCA_965228975.1). Classification (GTDB taxonomy): domain Bacteria; phylum Pseudomonadota; class Alphaproteobacteria; order UBA8366; family UBA8366; genus JAJFJD01. The sequence continues at coordinate 5,630,227 of OZ245851.1, read as the reverse complement.
AGACAAGCTTTCGAAGATTAATTCGACCTCGGATGCTCCTGCCTAGCCCTGCGGGCCTGGTTCAACGAGGTGCTGACAAGAAACTAGACGGTTCGCTCCGACGTTCCAACCATTTTTTTTGGTTAATGCTTTCACGCTATTTGCGCTGCAACGCAGCGTGAAATTCCGGCCAGATCACGGATCGGTCCGGAAACCGTCAATCCGGCCGCTTCGAGCAGCGCCGCCACCGACTCCCATTGTCCGAGCCCGACTTCCAGGAAAACGCCGCCCTCCGGCCTCAACAGGCGCGGCAGCTCATCGACGAAAGCGCGATAGCAGGCCAGACCGTCGCCGCCGCCGTCTAAGGCCAGATTCGGTTCGTGATGCGCAATTTCGGTCTGAAGGCCGCCGATCTCGTCCGTCGCAATATAGGGAGGGTTGGACACAACGATATCGAACCGGCCCGATAGCGCCGCCGCCCAGTCCGACACGAGAAAATGCGCGCGATCCGCAAGGCCGAGCCGTTCGGCATTGCCGCGCGCGACGTCGGCAGCGTCGGCGGACCGGTCTATGCCCACGCCCCACGCACCCGGACACTCCGACAACAGCGACAGGAGAAGGCATCCGGTTCCCGTCCCCAAGTCGAGGATCGTCGGCGCAGCCAGCTTCCGTTCCTTCAAGACCGCCAGCGCCGCTTCGACAAGCGTTTCGGTGTCCGGCCGGGGAATCAGGGTGTCCGGCGTGACGCGAAACGGCAGGCTCCAGAACTCTTGCTGTCCGAGCAACTGCGCCGCCGGCACGCCGCGGGCACGCCGATCGACCAAGGCGCGATAGGCAACCGGATCCGGGATTGCCCGTTCGGGGTGACCGACGATCGAAGCCTGGTCGACATCCAGCGCGTGCGCCAGCAACAGCCGCGCCTCGCGATGCGGCGATTCGATTCCCGCCGCCTTTAGGCGCGCCGCTCCTTCCGTGAGACAAGACCCGACCGTCCGCAGGCTCATTGCAACTCTGCAAGGCGTTCCGCCCGATCCTCGGCGAGCAGGGCGTCGAATATATCGTCCAGTTCCTCACCGTTCATGATCCGATCGAGCTTGTGCACGGTAAGATTGATGCGATGGTCGGTGACGCGGCCTTGCGGGTAATTGTAGGTCCGAATGCGTTCGGACCGGTCGCCGGACCCAACCTGACTGCGCCGGTTCTCGGACCGCTCGTCCTGCTGGCGCTGCCGTTCCGCCTCATAGAGGCGGGCACGCAGGACCTTCATCGCCTTCGCACGGTTCTTGTGCTGGGACTTTTCGTCCTGGCACTGGACGACGACTCCCGTGGGAATATGCGTGATCCGGATCGCGCTGTCGGTCTTGTTGACATGCTGACCGCCGGCACCCGAGGCCCGGTAGGTATCGATCCGCAGGTCCTTCTCGTCGACCGAGATGTCGACGTCTTCGGCTTCGGGCAACACCGCGACGGTTGCCGCCGAGGTATGGATCCGCCCGCCGCTTTCAGTCACCGGTACACGCTGTACCCGATGGACGCCGGACTCGAACTTTAGCTTCGCGAATACGCCCGCGCCGCCGATCGACGCGATCGCCTCCTTAAAACCGCCGAGTTCCGTATCATTGACCTCGATCGGCTCGAACCGCCAGCCGTGATTTTCCGCATAGCGCTGATACATGCGGAACAGATCGGCGGCGAACAACGACGCTTCGTCACCGCCGGTGCCCGCGCGCACCTCGAGGATGGCGCTACGGTCGTCAGCGGCGTCCTTCGGCAACAGCAGGATCTGCACCTCACGCTCCAACGCGGGCAGACTAGCGGCCAACTCGCGGTGCTCCTCTTCGGCCATACTGCGCATTTCCGCATCGGTGTCTGCATCGCCCATCAGTTCTTCCAGGTCGGACAGCTCCGACAAAATACCCTGCACCTCGCGCGCTTTCTCGGCGATCGGCGAAAGTTCCGCGTATTCCTTGGACAAGGACGCGAAATCCGACGGGCTCAGATCCTCCGACGACATCAACGCCGTCAGTTCTTCCTGCCGGGCGATAACCGCCGATAGCTTTTCCGCCATACTCATGGGATCAGCGTTCCTCTTCCTTCGATAGACCGGTGAACAGCTTACCAACCAGCTGCTCCACGTCGTTTCTATTCAATTTAGTGTCGGCCGCGTCATTGGCCGCCAGATCGCGCAACGCCGCAGTCGGCCGGTGCAGCAACCGGTTAACCAACAAGCGGGTCGCCTCTTCCGGGTCGGCGCCGGGGTTTTCGGCTAGCACATCCTGCCGTACCCGTTCGAAATGCTCGCGCAGCGCTACGACGGATGGTACCGCATCGCGCTCCGCCTGCCGCCGTTGCCAGGCTGCGACGCCTTCGTCGATCAGACGCCAGGCGTCGGCCGATGCTTCCTGGCGCTGCGTCCGTCCTTCCAACGCGACCTGTTCGAGGTCGTCCAGCGTATAGAGATACGCACCGTCATGGCGCTCGAGCGCCGCGTCCATATCCGGTGGAACGCCGCCATCCAGGAACAAGATAGGCCGCCGCCGGCGTTCGCGTAGGGCCGATTCGACCAACGCCGCGGTCACAATCTGCCGGCCCGTGCCGGCCGCTGACACGACAATGTCCGACAAGGCCACTTCTGCCGCCAGTTCCTCGTAGGGCGCGAACCGCAATCCGGCACGCCGCGCCGCGCCTTCGACCCTTTGCGACGGGCCGGTCATGGCCGTATCGCGCAGGCCCGCCTGCCGCATATGGTCGTGGATCAATTCACCGATCTCGCCCAGTCCGATAATCAGGGCGCGGCAGCGCGAGAGGTCGCCGTGCAGGTCCTGAGCCACCTGCGCCGCGGCCGAGGCGATCGACACCGGGCGCCGCGTGATCTGCGTTTCGGTCCGGACGCGCTTCGCCACGCCATAGGCTGCCTGCAGCACCGCTTCGAATTCCGCGCCCATCATGCCGCAGTCGGCCGACAGGCGGTGCGCGGCGCGAACCTGTCCCAAGACCTGCGGTTCGCCGATGACCTGACTGTCCAGCGACGCCGCGACCGCGAAGATATGGCGCAGCGCGATGTCGTCGTAGTGAGCATAACTCTGCTCCGCGATTTCGGATCCACCGACATTGCTGGTCGCGCAGAAATCGTCTCGGATCGCCCTCGCCATCCGTTCCGCATCGGGATGGACGCCTTGGATTTCGATCCTGTCACAGGTCGAGAGGACGATTGCCTGACCCAGGCCGGCATCGCGTAACCGGTCGAGGGTCCGCGGCACCATGGCTTCGTCGATGAAGAGGCGGTCGCGCAGCAGCGCGCTGCTGGACCGATGATTGGCCCCAACGGCAAAGATCCGGGCGTCGCCCTGCGCAAGCATCGCACAGCTACCGGTAGACGGCGAGGTGTTCCTCAAGCGACGCGAGCGCCACCTCGTCCTGCGAGCCCGACTCCATGTTGCGCACCGTCGCCGTGCCGCGCGCCAGTTCGTCGTCGCCGACGATGACCGCTGCGCAGGCGTTGACTCGGTTGGCGCGCTTCATTCGCCGCCCCAAGTTGCCCGAATAGCCAAGTTCGATGCGGAACCCGGCGCACCGCAACCGCTCGGCGATTTTGAAAACCTCCTGCTCGGCCTCCGATCCCAGCGGAATCAACGCGACCGGGCGCCGCGCATGCGGCACGTCGCTACACAACATCGACAGCCGTTCCACACCCGCCGCCCAACCGACACCCGGCGTGTCGGGGCCACCCATCATCTTGATCAGTCCGTCGTAACGGCCGCCGGCGAGCACGGTTCCTTGCGCGCCGAGCGCGGTGGTCACGAATTCGAATGCCGTATGGCAGTAATAGTCCAGGCCCCGCACGAGCCGAGGGCTCACCGTATATTCGATGTCCAGCGCGTCGAGACCGGCCTTGACGGTATCGAAGAATTCCGTGCTGTCGGCATTGAGGAAATCACCGAACAGCGGGGCGTCGGCCACGATTCCGCGATCCGTCTCGTCCTTGGAATCGAGAATACGCAACGGGTTGCGCTCCAACCGAGCCTGACTGTCCTCGGAAAGCACCTCGCGATGTTTCTCGAAATAGGCGACCAGCGCATCGCGATAGGCGACCCGGCTTTCAGTATCGCCCAACGTGTTGAGCTGCAGGACGGTCTCGCCGAGAACACCGAGCGCCTCCAGCACACGAACGCCGGCGGCGATGACTTCGACATCCGCCTGCGGTTGCGGCAACCCGATGAGTTCGACACCGATCTGGTGGAACTGGCGCTGCCGGCCTTTCTGTGGCCGTTCGTAGCGGAACATCGGGCCGGCATAGAAATACCGAACGGGGACCTGCTGGGCGAGCCCCTCGGAAATGAAGGCGCGCGCCACGCCGGCCGTATTCTCCGGCCGCAAGGTGATCTCTTCATCCCCCTTGTCGGTGAAGGAATACATCTCCTTGGTGACAACGTCGGACGCCTCACCGAGCGTCCGTTTGAATACCTGGCTGAACTCGAAAATCGGCGTCGCCACTTCGTCGAAGCCATAGCGCTCGACGATGCGGCGCGCGGTATCGACGACATGCCGGTGTCCCCGCATCGCTTCCGGCAGCAGGTCGTGGGTTCCGCGAACAGGTTGAAGAGAGGCCATGTCGTTACGTGTCATTCAGATTGCAGAAAAGCCTAGAAAACGGCCGTGACCATAGCAAAGCGCCGGCGCGGGCGAGAGTGTCCGCACAATCCAACAGTGTCAAGCAGGTAAGCAAGCGGCGAATCGAAGGAAACGCCCGATTGAGAGCGTGTACCGGGACCAAGTCAGGCCCGAAGATTCGATGGTTACGACGCCGGGCTATTCCGACGCGGTGCCAACCGGCGGCGCGGCGGCGCCGACGGCGTTGCCGGATTTCAACGGTTCGGGCTCAAGCGCGACATCCCGGCGAACCGCCCCGGGCGGACCGAGCGAGGGCACCGGCGCACCATCGACGGTAATGCGCAATCCGCCGGCATTGCCCGTCAACAGGGTCAATCCTCTTCGATCCGGCACCTGATATGAATCGCCCTTGAAAAGAACGCGGGTCAACAACAGCTCGGCGTTTTCGCTATCGCGGATTTCCACCCAACTGTCCGACAGCGCCTGAACAACGATCCGGGCGTTGGTATTCTCGTTGCCGTAAATCTTGCCGCCCGCCAGCGAATCGGCGGATTCGGCCGTTTCCGTGTCTTCGGACGGCGGCGTTGGCAAGGCCGCGATTTGTTGCCCCGGTTCCGCGCCGATCGGTGCGGCAGGCGTAGCCGATTCATCCGACGACGGTGGCGCGGGCGGTGCCGCATCCGGCGTAGACTGACCGGCGGGCGCTGCCGCCGGCGCCTCGTCCGGGGCCGCTTCAGGCGTCGCTTCAGGCGTTACGGCGGCCACGGGCGGTGGGGCCGTAGGCTCGGCCGGTTGCGTGGAATCGGGTTTCGGCGTGCTGTCTTCGGCCGGCTTTTTCGCGACCTCGGACGGCGATGACGCGGCAGGAGTCTCCGGCGTTTTCGGCGGCGCATCGACCGCCGACGACTTTACCGTTTCCGGCGGGGTCTCGACGGCGACGTCCGATGGTTTGCCCTTGATGATTTCACTGATCTTGCTAGGCAATTGCGGCACGATCTCCGCGACCTGCTGATCCTTCGACGAGAAATAAATCCAGGCGCCATAGACCAATCCGGCCAACAAGACCGCAACCAGCAGGACCGCCCCGCTCGGGATTTTCCCTTCGGGGAGTGGTGCCGGGAAATGCAGGTCGCTCCGGTTACTGAGGTCTTTGACCTCCTCCTTGAAGCGGGTAACCAGCGCCTCGCTGTTCAGACCGAGATGATCGGCATAGGTGCGCACGAATCCGACCGCATAAGTCGGCCCCGGCAGTTCGTCGATCAGACCGTCTTCGAGCGCCTTGAGATACGGAAAGCGTATGCGCAAGACCTGGGAGACGTACCGTAAGTCCTCCCCGCGCTCCTCGCGCCGTGACCGCAAGGTCGCCCCGACTGTCTGCATGCTGCCTTCGGCAGCTTGAGACGTGGTCTCGCCGGATTCAACGGACTCCTGCTTGGCGCTTCGATCAAGCTTCCAAAGATTTTTCGCCATATGCGGAACTGGTCCCCTTAAAGCACCGAACTAAAGGCAATCCATCCTTATTCATCAATGTTGTTATTGGATTACCAAACGCGACTTCCGCTGATGCCGCTCCCCACTCGGCGCGACTATACTACAGGACACACCGAAAATGCAGCCACCATTCGCGGACCCTCCCGATAAGGTAGAAGGACGAGGATCGTCAAACGGGAAAGAGTTCCCAATTCCGGCGCCTAGAGCAGGATTTTATGGCTCTCGGCATATGCCCGCAGGACATCCCGGAGGCTGTGATCTGGCTTCTCCAAGAGAGACTCCACGAAACGTTCGAGCTCTCCGACCTCGAGATTCTGCATCATGTGGCGGACTGCCCCGATGGCGCCGGAAGGCATCGACAGGATTCGGAATCCGACCCCGATCAACGCCATCGCTTCCAACGGCTGCCCGGCCATTTCCCCGCAAAGGCTCACCGGAACGCCGGCCTTGCGGCATTCGGCGACGACACCATGCAGGAATTTCAGGACTGCCGGAGACAACACGTCGTAGCGATCGCTGACCCGTGGATTCCCCCGGTCGCAGGCGAAGAGAAACTGCACCAGGTCGTTCGAGCCGATGGAGAGGAAATCGACCCGGTCGAGAAGCTGCGGCAACTGAAAATACAGCGAAGGCACTTCCATCATCGCGCCAACGCGGATGCTGTCGGGCGACGGGTTTCCCCGCGACTTCGCGCGCTCCACTTCTTGGTCCAGCAACGCTTTCGCGTCATCGAATTCCGCGACTTCCGCGACCAGAGGGAACATGACGCGCAGTTCACGGCCGGCCGAGGCCCGCAACAGGGCACGGATCTGCAGGCGGAGAATCGCCGGGCGGTCGAGCGCGATCCGCAACGCGCGCCATCCCATCGCCGGATTCTGGTCTTCGCCGATCCGCAGATAGGGCAAGATCTTATCGCCGCCAATATCGAGCGTGCGGAAGACAACAGGACAGTCCCCCGCCTTCGCGTATATATCGCGGTACAGATCGGTCTGCCTCGTCATACGCGGGAATTGAGCATGGATCATGAAGGGAATTTCGGTCCGGTATAGTCCGACGCCCTCGGCACCGCTTTCCTGCAAGTGATCCAGATCGATATCGAGGCCGGCGTTGATAAGCAACGACACCGGCTGCCCGTCGCGTGTCACCGCCGGCAGATCCCGCGTGGCGGCATATTCCGCGCGCTTCTTCTCCCAGTTCTGAAGGTTGTCGGTGAAACTTTTCTGAAAATCCTCCGCCGGCCGAACATAGGCGACGCCGTTGTCGCCATCGACGAATACCGGATCGCCGGGCTCGACCTTGCCGATCACGCCGCGCACATTGCCAATGACCGGGATATCGAGGGCTTTCGCCACGATGGCCACATGCGATGCCGCCGTCCCCTCATCGAGGATCAGGGCGCGAAGCCGCGTTCGATCATAGTCGAGCAATTCGACCGGCCCCATCGCGCGTGCCACCAGAACCACGTCCTCGGGAAGCGGCAAGCTACCATTGCCGCCATCGGCGCCATGGGTCAGGTGCTGCAACAACCGATAGGCTAGGTCGTCGAGATCGAGTAGGCGTTCACGTAGATACGGATCGCGAACCTGACTCATGCGCGCCCTAGTGTCGTTCTGGACCTTCGCGACCGCGGCTTCGGCGGTCAAACCGCTCTGAATAGCCTCGCGAATTCGCCGTATCCATCCGTGATCGTCGGCGATCATGCGGAAGGCCCGGAGGATATCGAGCGGCTCTCCTGAGCGCGTGGATTGGGCGTCGCCGGAAAGGCGGTCCACCATGCTGTCCAGCGCCAGTTGCATACCGCTCATCGCTTCGGCAATCCGCTTCAGTTCGGAGTCGGGATCTTCCGCGATGGTCTGCGAAATCGGCGCGCCGCGCTCGTGGAGAACCGCAACGCCCCGCGCCAGCCCGCCGTTGATCCGCGTGCCGTCGAGGCGAACCGGCGCCGTATTCGCAGGCCCTGCCACTTCATCGGGCACCGAGAGATCGCCGCCGGCGATGAGCTCGGCAACCACCATGGCGACCGTCTCGAGGGTTTCGACCTCCTCCTCGGTGTAGTTGCGCTGGGTCATGTTCTGAATGGTCAGCACGCCCATGACCCGGCCGCTGCGCAGTACGGGTGCACCCAAAAAGGAGTGGTAAATCTCTTCGCCGGTTTCCGGCCGGTAGGCGAATTGCGGATGGCTCTGAGCATCGGCCAGGGCGAGCGGGCTGGCATGGGCGGCGATCGCGCCGACCAAACCTTCGTTTATGCCGAGCTGCGTACGATAGACGGCATCTTTGCGCAGTCCCTCGGTACTGCACAGCACAAGCCGTTCGCCCGGCTGCATAACGTAGACGGAGCAAACCTCCGCCACCATGCCGCGGGCGATGATCTCGGCGATCCGGTCCAGGCGTTCCTGCGTTGTGCCGCCGCGCGCCATGGCGTCGCGCAGACGGCGCAGCAACTGCCGCGACCCGACCCAATGCGTGACATCGGTCATCCGCTAAACCTGTTCTACGCCGCTAGCCCGCCTCGTGCCCACTGCCAACGGCGGGCGTCGCCGTCAATCGGTATCCAACCCGTACGCGGTGTGCAACGCACGCAGCGCCAGTTCCGTATACTCCTCGGCTACCAAGACGCTGATCTTGATTTCCGAGGTTGAAATTACTTGGATGTTTATACCCTTCTCCGCGAGCGTACGGAACATCACCTGTGCGACGCCCGCGTGACTGCGCATGCCGACGCCGATCACCGAAATCTTGACGACATCCTGATCGGACAGGACATCGTTGCAGCCGACGGCATCCTTAACGCCGTTCAACACTTCCATCGCCCTGTCGAAATCGGCTTTCCCGACGGTGAATGTCATATCCGTCCGCTGGCCGTCGGCGGCCATGCTTTGGACGATCATATCGACATTCACATTCGCCTCGGAGAGCGGGCCGAAAATTCCCGCCGCCACACCGGGCTTATCCGATACGCCTGCGAGGCTGATCTTCGCCTCGTCCCGGCTATAGGCAATTCCACTGACGATCTGATGTTCCACGATCTCGTCCTCATCAACAACCAGGGTTCCGGGCTCTTCCCGGAAACTCGATAATACCTGCAAGCGCACGCCCGCTTTCATGGCCAACTCGACCGACCGGGTCTGCAGGACCTTCGCCCCCTGCGACGCCATTTCGAGCATCTCTTCGTAGGTGATGCGATCGAGCTTGCGCGCCTTCGTCACGATCCGCGGATCGGAGGTATAGACCCCGTCCACGTCGGTATAGATATCGCAGCGGTCGGCCTCGAGGGCGGCAGCAAGCGCCACGGCGCTGGTATCCGACCCGCCCCGGCCCAGCGTGGTCACCCGTTGGTCCGGCGACACCCCCTGGAAACCGGCGACGACGGCAATCTGCCGGTCGGCAAACCGTTCGATCATCTTGCCGGTTTCGACGGCCTGGATACGCGCCTTGCCGTGCACGTCGTCGGTCTGGATCGGCAGTTGCCATGCGAGCCACGATCGCGCGGGCAACCCCATTTCCTGCAGCGTCAGCGCCATCAAGCCGCTCGTCACCTGCTCGCCTGACGACACCACCACATCGTATTCGCGCGCGTCGTGCAGTTTGTTCGCGCTCGTGACGAAATCGACCAATCGGTTGGTCTCGCCGGCCATCGCCGAGACCGCGACGGCGATCTCATGGCCTTGGTCGTACTCGGCCTTGATCCGCTTCGCCGCATTGCGAATACGGTCCAGGTCGGCCACCGACGTGCCGCCGAATTTCATTACGATCCGCGCCATAATCCTGACCCTAATGCGGAAATTAACGCCTCTGGCCCGCGCCAGAGGTTGCCCCGCGAAGGCGGCGTATCCATACTCTCTGCATAGCGGCCATGCAAGGCCCCCACATCCGCACGGACCCGGCTAATACCATGATGGAAAAGCAAACGCCCCGCGCGTTGGACCGCACCGTCGACGATGCGGAATTGGCCAAATTCGCCGCCATCGCGGAAGAATGGTGGGATCCGGACGGTAAGTTCCGGCCGCTGCACAAGTTCAATCCGATCCGCCTGGAGCTACTGCGCGACCGCATCGCGGCGCATTTCGGCCGCGACCCCCGGTCCGCCCGGCCGCTTGACGGATTGTCCGTGGTCGACGTGGGATGCGGGGGCGGCCTGCTCGCAGAGCCGATGGCGCGCCTCGGTGCGTCGGTCACCGGGATCGACGCGACCGAACGCAACGTCGAAGTGGCGCGCGTCCACGCCAAACAGATGGGGTTGTCAATCGACTATCGTTTCGCGACCGCGTCCGACGTCGCCAATGAAGGCCGCACGTTCGACGTCGTCCTCAATATGGAGGTGATCGAGCATGTCGCCGATCGGGACGCTTTCATCGCCGACTGCGCGCAATTGGTCCGGCCGGGCGGCCTGATGTTTCTCGCGACGTTGAACCGGACGCCGAAATCCTATCTGTTCGCCATCGTCGGTGCGGAATACGTGATGCGCTGGCTGCCGCGCGGAACCCATGAATGGCGCCGCTTCGTGCGGCCGTCGGAACTTGCCGCGCCGCTGCGGCAATCGGGTATGGCGATGACCGACGTGACCGGCGTCATCTTCAACCTGCTCAAGGACCAATGGTCGCTGTCGCCCCGCGACCTCGACGTGAACTACATCGCGATCGCCGAAAAACCCGAATCGACATGACAGGGAGCTCAAAATGACCCGGATCGCCCTCCTGGACGACTATCAGAACGTCGCGCTCAAATCGGCGGACTGGGACTCACTCCCGGCGGCGTGTTCGGTCGATGCCTACCAGGACCATCTGACCGATCAAGCGGCTTTGACCGACCGGCTGCATCCCTATGACGTCCTGGTCATCATGCGCGAACGGACGCCGTTTCCCCGCGCGCTGATCGAAACCCTGCCCAACCTGAAACTGCTGATCACGACCAGCGGGCGCAACAAATCGATCGACCTCGCGGCCTGCGCCGACCATGACGTGCTGGTCTGCCATACCGAGTTGGGGCACACGCCGACGGCCGAACTGACCTGGGGTCTCATCCTGGGATTGGCGAAGCGCATTCCGACGGAAGACCTCGGCACCCGCGAGGGTCACTGGGGCGTCACGGTCGCCGACGGCCTGGCCGGCAAGGTGCTCGGCGTCATCGGTCTCGGCAAACTCGGCTCGAAGGTGGCGCAGATCGGCAAGATGTTCGACATGGAGGTCATCGCCTGGAGTCCCAATCTCACCGACGAACGCGCGCAGGAGGTCGGCGCCCGTCGCGTCGAAAAGGACGAACTTTTCACTCGGTCCGATTACGTCTCCGTCCATGTCGTGCTGAGCGACCGCAGCCGAGGTCTGGTCGGAGAGGAAGATCTGGCGCGCATGAAGCCGACCGCGTATCTGGTCAACACGGCGCGAGGCCCGATCGTCGACGAGGAAGCCCTGGTGCGCGCCGTGCAGAATAGCGTCATTGCCGGCGCGGGCCTCGATGTGTTCGGCACCGAGCCGCTACCGCAGGGCGATCCGTTGCGGACGCTGCCCAACAGCATCATCACGCCGCATATCGGCGGGTTCACTCGCGAGAATTACGATCTGTGGTACGGCGGCGCACTGGAGGACATCAAGGCCTGGCTCGACGGCAAGCCGGTCCGAATCCTGACGCCGGAAAAGAACTGAGCCTAGTCCCCGTTTCCGATATTGGTCGACGCGTCGACCTCAAGACGCCAAGACGATTGCGCATGGTCCTTCGTCGCCACATCGAAGACGACACCGTTGGGGTCGCGGTATTTCCGCTCATGCTTCGGGCCGGCGCCGACATTCTTGACCTGACCGTGGTAATAGCCGCCGGCCTCCTCGATCGAGGCGCAGGCCTCGTCCATGTCGTCGACGAGGAAGCCAAGATGATGAATGCCGATGAAATCGGACCCGCGCTCGTCGGGTGCGTTGTCGTTAGACCGCAGGTGCAGTAGGGCGAGGCTGACCACGCCATCGGACATCATGACCGCGACGTCGGACTGGCGTACCCGCTCCATGCCGAAAGCCTTTTCATAGAAGTTCGCCGCCTCTTCCAGATCGCGAACGCTCAATGCGATGTGCCGAAGTTTACCCATGACCTGATTCCTTCCTAAACTATCGCCTGCCCCAATCTTGTCAGACCTTTCGGGGAAACGCCAAATCACGCGCCCCTACCGCAGGCGACAAATCCGAAAAACGCGACCGAGGGAACTTTCCATGAGCGACACGACCTACATGACCGTCAACGGTAAGGTTATTCCCAGCGCCGAGGCGAAAATCAACATCGCGTCGCCGGCCGCGAAATACGGAATCGGCGTCTTCGAAGGTATTCGCGGGTATTGGAACGCGGATGACGAGCAGCTTTACGTATTCCGGCTGCGCGAACATCTCGCGCGCCTCAAGCAATCGATGAAGCTGCTGCGGTTGGACGACACGTATTCGATCGAGCAACTGGAGGCCTGCGTCCTCGACATGATCCGGGCCAACGACTTCAAGACGACGATCCAGATGCGCATCATGGCCGTGCTCGACGATGCCGACGGTGCGCGTACGGACAACGGCCCGGTCGGTGTCTATGCGATGGGCGGACCGTGCCCGCCGCACCCGTTCATGCGCAGCGGCCTAACCGCCGGCACCAGTTCCTGGGCGCGGACGGCGGACAACGCTTTACCGGTCCGGATCAAATGCAACGCCAACTACGTGAACGGCCGGTTGGCCGAGCTGGAGGCCCGCGCCGGCGGCTTCGACCGGGCGATCTTCCTGAACAGCCGCGGCAAGGTGTCCGAAGGACCCGGCGCGACGCTGTTCCTGATCCGGAGCGGGCGTCCCGTGACCCCATCCCCGTCGAACGACCTGTTGGAGAGCATCACACGCGACACGCTGATGCACCTGCTGCGCGAGACGCAAGACATGGAGACGCAGGAACGCGATGTCGACCGCACCGAGGTGTATGCCGCGGACGAAGCCTTCCTGTGCGGCACGCTGGCGGAGGTGACGCCGATCATCAGCCTCGACGGCATTCCGGTCGGTGACGGCGCGGTGGGACCGGTGACCCGGGCGCTTCAAAAAAGCTATCTCGACACGGTAACCGGCGTATCATCCGATCACGCCGACTGGCGCACCCCTGTCTATACCTGAACGGGGCTAGGTTTCGCGGCGATTGATCAGCCCGTCCGGCGTCGCCGAATAGCCTGTCAGTGTCCGGTCCGCGTTGCGCATGCGCCAGGACAGCATTCTTTGCGCGTAATCCAGCATGATCGGCGCTTTGGCCGGATCCTTCGCGAGGTTCACCAGCTGGCCGGGATCTGCTTCCATGTCGAACAACAACGGCGGCAATGCTTCGAAATGGACATATTTGTACTTTTCATCCCGAATCACGCAGAGGCCGCATTGGTCGAGTGTCAAGCCAAACGGCGGCGGATTGGTCGCGTTGTTGAAATAGGGCCGGAAATCGAACTCGAAATGCACCTCAACCCGCCAATCGTCCGGTTTCGGTCCCCGGCAGAGCGGTAGCAAGGATGCGCCGTCACAGGTGTGCGGCACCGCGCCGCCGACCCAATCCAGGATCGTCGGCATGACGTCGACGGTCTCGGTGAAGGCATCGACGATCTGACCTCGCATGGAGTCCGCTTCCGGCGACGGGTCGCGCACGATCATCGGAATATGGAAGGACTGATCGAAGTAACCGATCTTGCCCAGCAGATAGTGGTCGCCCAGCATCTCCGCATGGTCCGACGTAAAGACGATCAACGTGTTGTCGTACTGTCCGCTTTCTTTCAGATAGGCGACGATCCGGCCGATGTGATCGTCGATCTCCTTCATCAGGCCGTAATAGGCGGCGCGCATCACCCGCACCTCCTCCTCGTTCATGTCGCTGGCGAGACCGGTGCCGTCGCGGAAGAACTTCGACTGCTTCTCGGTCCGGATGTAGTGGTCGAGTAACGGGTGCTGTTCCGCCTCCGCCTCGCGGGTCGCTGCCCGGACCGGGCTCGGTGCATCGTCGGGATCGTGACTCTCGTTGTAGGGTGCCGGCGCGATGAAGGGGGGATGCGGCCGGAAGTAGCCCAGATGCATGAACCAGTTCTGCCGTTCGACGCCGCGCAGATAGGCGAGGCCGTGCTTGGTCGTCCAGCTCGTGTCCGACAGCTCCGCCGAAATACGGGAGGGCGCCCGCGTGGCGCCGCCGGGCGCGTCGTGGTCCTCGGCCGGCAGCCAGATATCCTCCGGCGGGTCCGGCAGTTCCATGCCGTGCTGGCGCAGCCAGTTAAAATACGGCCGGCGCGCCGGGTCCATCGGTGCGATCGGTGTCCAGCCCGGCATCAACGCGCCGCGGAACTTGTAGCGCGGGTCGTCGGATGGCGTCAGGCGGGGATCGGGCGATGTCGTCGTATAACCGACCAGCGCGGAGTCGTAACCATGTTTACGCATTTCCATCGGCAGGGTGGCATGACGGGTATCCATCGGAATGCCGTTTTGAACGACGCGATGGTTCATCATGTAAAGGCTGGTCAGGAGGGAGGCGCGCGCCGGGCCACACGGCGCACATTGCGTGTAGTGGTTGCGGAAAACCGTGCCGTCCCGGCACAGCGCGTCGAGATGCGGTGTCTGGACCGACGGATGGCCGATATAGGACAGGGTATCGCCCCGCCATTGGTCGACCACGATCAGAAGGACATTTTTCTTTTCTGCCACGACAAACCTCGCTGCGATGCCGGCGACCCGCCGGCCTTTTGGAGAATTAAATTAGGAACGGGGCCCGCAGGATAGCGGACCCGCGCATGTACGTCAGGCAGGGCACACCCGCAACATTACGGCTATGTGCAAAGAATCGCCGATTCGGGCGTTGGAACGGCGTTAGCTGTTGGTGCGCGGCAACCAGGGAATGCGCGCGAATTCGATGCCTTCTTCTTCCAGCGATTGCGCCTCTTCATCCGAGGTCTCGCCGTAAATGTTGCGTTTTTCCGTTTCGTCGTAATGAATCTTGCGTGCTTCGTCGGCGAACTTGTCGCCCACGTAATCGCAATTTTCCGCGACTTCCTTCTGTAACTTCTCCAACGTCTTGCGCAACTCGGCCGCTTGCGCATGCGCCTTTCCGGCCACGCCGCGCGATGCGCCTTTCGCGATGTTGGGCGCCATGGGGGCCTTCGCGACCTTTACGTCACCGCACACAGGACACGCGACCTTGCCCTGCTTGGCCTGGCGGTCGTAGGTCTTGCCGTCCTTGAACCATGCCTCGAACACATGGTCGTTATCGCAACGAAGGTTGAACGAAATCATAGCGCCTTATATCCAGAATTCGCCTCGTATTTCAAATTCGCCTCAGCCTATAAATTGTGTCGTAATCCCTCTTTCGCAAGATATCCGGATATCAAACCATGACCGATCGCCCCGAACCGACCCACGGCCAATCCGAGCCTTCCCCTTGGGTTGTGCGATTTTCCGGGCAAGTTCCGGCCGGAGGGGAGGTGATCGATATTGCCTGCGGGTCTGGCCGTCACGGCCGGCTTTTCCTGGCAAACGGCCATCCGGTGACATTTGTCGATGTCGATACCGAAAGCCTCGACGATCTCGGCGGGCGCAGCGACGTCGCGATCATCGAAACAGATCTCGAAACCGAGGGTTTCTGGCCTTTCGCGGGACATGCCTATGCCGGCGTCATCGTGACGAACTATCTATGGCGGCCGATCCTGCCCAAAATCATCGACCTCGTCGCGCCCGGGGGCCTGCTCATCTACGAGACCTTCGCGGCCGGCAACGAAGCCTTCGGGAAACCAAGCAATCCGGATTACCTGCTGCAGCCCGATGAATTGCGCGATGCGGTCGACGGCAAGCTTGAGGTGTTGGATTTCGAACAGGTTGAGACCAAGACGCCCAAACCGGCCGTGATCCAGCACATCGCGGCCCGGAACACCCGAACGGGCTAGGGGCCCGTTTCAGGAATTCGGCGCGTCGACGGTGATATTTCGGTCGTGTTCCAGCGACGGGATCATCGACCGCGCCTTGTCCACCGCGCCGAAATCAAGCTCCGCCGTAACGATTCCCGGTTCGGTACCCCCGTCGGCGAGCACCTCGCCCCAGGGCGCCACGATCAACGAATGCCCATAAGTCTTGCGGCCGTCGTCATGGTCGCCGCATTGCGCCGGTGCGATCACGTAGCAACCGGTTTCGATCGCGCGCGACCGCATCAGGACATGCCAATGGGCCTCGCCCGTGCGCCGGTTGAAGGCGGACGGCACCGCCAACATACGGGCGCCCGCATGCGCCAGACGGCGATAAAGATACGGAAACCGGATATCGTAACATACGGTCATACCGAGCAATCCCCACGGCGTACTGGCCACCACGGCGCGGTCGCCGGGACGGTAGGTTTCCGATTCCTTGAAGGTCCGGCCGTTCGCCAGATTGACGTCGAACATATGGACCTTGTCGTACCAGGCGACGATATCGCCAGAGGCATTCAGGAGGTAAGAGCGGTTGGCGAGCCGGTCGTCGCCCTCCAGCTTGATCGCCAGCGAGCCGACCAACAGCCAGACGCCGAGCTCGGCTGCCAGCGCACGATAGGCCGCCAGCGCCGGATCGCTATCCTCGGTCGCCGCCGCGTCGATGGCCAGGTTACCTCGCTGCTGCACCAGGTTGACCACCTCGGGCAGCGTGATCAGACCCGCGCCGGTGTCATGCGCCGCACGGATCGCATCGGTCGACAGCGCGATATTCGTCTCGACGTCGGACGTCGCGGTCAGTTGGACACAGGCGACTTTCAGGGCATCGGCCACGTCAGCCCTCCAGCAACGAGTCCAGCCCGCCGTCGGCATCAAGTGCGTGGAGTTCGTCGCTGCCGCCGATATGCCGGTCGTCGATGAAGATCTGCGGCACCGAGGTCCGGCCGCCAGCCCGGTCTATCATCGTCTTCTTCAACTTACCGTTCATGAAGACATCGTGTTCGACATACTCCACGCCCTTGGAATTCAGCAAATTCTTCGCCCGGAAGCAGAAGCCGCAAAAAGGGCTCGTATAGATTTCGATCTTTGCCATGGCCTGTTCTTAGATTTGCGCCAGATGCCCAAATACATACGGCGCCGCGAAAGAAGAGCAATCCCTTTTCTGCGACATGGCGCGAAATCCGCCTAATCCGTCCGGATCACGCGTGCCAGCGTCAGGACGTCCACCGCCCCTGCGCCGGCCCGTCGCAATACCCGCGCGCACTCCTCGACCGTCGCCCCCGTGGTCAGCACATCGTCTACCAGAACGACCCGCCGCCCTTGTACCCGATCCGTCCATTGCTGGCGGACCGCAAACGCGCCCTGCACATTTCGCCGCCGGGCCGACGGCGACTTCTGCGCCTGCGATGCGGTATGCCGCCGGCGGCGCAACAGATCCACCGCCACCGGTTTGCCGGTGCGCCGTCCCGCCGCCTGCGCCAACAACCCGGCCTGGTTATAGCGCCGCCGCAGCAACCGACGGGGATGCAGCGGCACCGGCGCGATCAGGTCCGCCTCTGCGAGCAGGCCCGCACCCGCCCGCGCGAGCCATTGGCCATACACCGGCGCGCCATGGATTTCATCCGCATGCTTGAAGGCCAGGATCAAGGCGCGGCTCGCATCGTCATAGCGAAAAACGGCCCGCGCCCGGTCGAACGCCGGTAACCGGCGGATACAGGACGGGCATAAACTGTCCTCCGGCATGCGATACGGAAAGGGATAGCCGCAGCGATGGCAGCACGGTTCCCCGAGCAGCGTGAGGCCCTTCCAGCACGCGGCGCATAGCGTGCCTTGGTCCTCGACCCGGCCGCGACAAGACAGGCATCGCGGCGGCAGCAGGAAGTTCAACGCGGCCCGCGTCCCACGCTGCATCGTCGTGAAAGGCTCGATGATGAACGACATGTCGCCGGTTTGACCCCGCAGCCGGAATTTCACCCTCAGCAAAACTCTATGGCCACCGCCATCGCCCGACAACCAGCTTTCAATTGCACGCGTCGCCGGCCGACCCCATATTCCGGCCATGGATGAGCCGATGCGCGTTTTCGACCGCCATGCCGTCCGGCGACATCGTGCCCGTGCCGCCGACGGCCTTTCCGCGCATGATTTCCTATTGTGCAATGTCGCGGAGCGTCTGACCGATCGGCTTCAGGACATCAGCCGGACCTTCCCGCATGCACTCGATCTCGGATGCCACACCGGCCAAATGGGCCGAGTGCTCGGGCGACATGGCGGCATCGAAACTTTGATCCAATGCGACCTAGCGCCGGAGATGGCGCGGCGCGCCGGCGGATATGCCATTGCCGCGGACGAAGAAGCCCTGCCCTTCGCTCCGGAGAGTTTCGACCTCGTGCTCAGCAATCTCTCGCTGCACTGGGTGAACGACCTGCCCGGCTGCCTGCTGCAAATTCGCCAGACGTTGAAACCGGACGGTTTGTTCCTTGCCGCGATGTTCGGCGGCGGGACCTTGGTGGAACTGCGGAATTGTCTGATGGAAGCGGAAAGTGAAATCGCCGGCGGCGTCAGCCCCCGCATATCGCCGTTTCCGGATCTACGCGACGCCGCCGGATTGCTGCAACGTGCCGGGTTTACCCTCCCCGTCGCCGACCGCGACACGATCACCGTCACGTATGAAAACGCGTTCCGGCTTTTCGCCGACCTGCGCGGTATGGGGGAAGGAAACGCGATTCGCGAACGGCAAAGCAATTTCACCGGCCGAGCCGTGTTTCTTAAGGCAGCCGAGCGGTATCAATCGAACCACGCCGCACCGGACGGCCGTATTGACGCCACATTCAACGTTATCTTCCTGCACGGATGGGCGCCGCATCCGTCGCAGCAGAAGCCGTTACGGCCCGGCAGCGCGCAAAGCCGGCTTGCAACGGCCCTGGAAACCGAGGAAGTTCCAACAGGCGACAAAGCGACACCGCAACGACCGACGGCGAAGGAGACCTGACTCGAATGAAAAAACTTGCCATTCGGGATTTGATCCTGGAGGTGCTCGGCTTCCTCTGGACCAATCGGCTGGACCTGTTCCGGATGATCGCGGCGCCCGTTCTCGCGCTATCCGTCATCAACACGGCGGCCACCGCGCTGGTCCCCAAACCGGAAGCACCCGCCACCGAGATGCAGACCGCCGCCACGATCTCCACCGCGCTGCTGATCGGGGTCTCGTTCATCTTTTATGTCATGTTCGCCGTTGCATGGCATCGGCGCTGTCTGAAGCCCGAGGAACAGACGACGATCTGGACGGCGCTGCGCTGGGACAAACGAAAGACCCAGTTCACGATCCGATCGCTGATCATCGGCGCCATCCTTGTGGGTGTCGCCATTACCGCCGGCGTTTTCGTTGCGATCTTGGGCGGTGGCGTCGGCATGGTGGGCACCATCGGGACCGGCGCGGAGGGCAAGGCCATCCCGGCGGTCCTCGGCGCCATCGGCACGCTCATCATCGTTGTCGTGGTCCTGCTGATGAACAGCCGGTTGGCCTTGTGGCTGCCCGCGGCGGCCGTCGACGATAATTTGACCCTGATGGAGACGTGGGTTCTGGCGCGCGGCAATACCTGGCGGATATTCGCCGTCGTGCTGCTGGCGAGCGCGCCCGGCATCCTGTTCTTCTTCTTCGTGGATATGGTGATCAAGTTTGCCGCCCAGTCGTTGGGGATGGGCGACACGCTGACCTTCCGTTTGATCGCGTCCTTGGCGCTCAACCTCGCGAACTACATCGTCATCGCGATCGGCGTTTCCGCGCTATCGACAATCTACAAGGAACTGCGTCACCCGACATCGCCGGGCATGCCGTATTACATGTAACGGGCGATCGGTCCTGGCTCAGAGCAGGTCGCGCAGCATGGCGACCAGCGGCGCATCGGCAGGCGGCATCGGGTAGTCGCCGAGGCGCGGCGGACGCACCCAGGCCAGTTCTTGCCCTTCCCGCGCGGTCGGCGTGCCCTTCCAGACCCGGCAGACATACAACGGCATCAAGAGGTGAAAGTCGTCGTAGCGGTGGCTGGCGAAGGCGATCGGGGCAAGGCAGCTCTCGCGAGTATCGATCCCGAGTTCTTCCTCGAATTCGCGGATCAAGGCCGCTTCCGGGGTCTCGCCATCGCGCACTTTGCCGCCCGGGAACTCCCACAACCCGGCCATCGCCTTCCCTTCCGGACGCTGTGCGATGAGCACTCGGCCATCGGCGTCGACAAGCGCGCCCGCCGCGACGAACAGCATCGGGAGGGGTTCCGCCTCTTCGCGATCCTCCCAACAACCATCGCGTTGGGCAGCATCGGTCATGTCCGGTAATCGGCGTTTATCGTGATGTAGCCATGCGTCAGGTCGCAGGTCCAAACCCGGGCAGCGCCCTTGCCGACACCGACATCGACCGACAGATCGACGTCGCGGCCGGCCAGATGCCGCTCGATTTCCGCTTCATCGTATCCTGCGACCTGCTTGCCGCGCCGCGTGATGTCGATTCCACCGAAAGAGATCGACATCCGGTCGCGATCGGCCTTCTCGCCGGCCTTTCCCACCGCCATGACGACACGGCCCCAATTGGCGTCGCTGCCTGCGATCGCCGTCTTGACCAGCGGCGAATTGGCGACCGCCAACCCGATCCGGCGCGCGGCACGATCCGACGCCGCACCCTTGATATCAATCGTGATGAATTTCTGCGCCCCTTCGCCATCCTTCACGACCTGGGTCGCGAGGTCGATGGCCAGTTCTTCCAGCGCCCGCCGGAAATCGGCCGCGACACGTGCGCCCGCGGACGACACGGCAGGATGGTCCGCTTGACCGGTCGCCGCCAACAGCAGCGTATCGCTGGTCGATGTGTCGCTGTCGACGGTAATGCAGTTGAAAGAGCGGTCGGCCGTCCGCCGTAACATCGTCTGCAATACCGGCGCCGGGATCTTGGCATCAGTGAAGACGAAAGAGAGCATCGTCGCCATGTCGGGCGCGATCATGCCGGACCCCTTGGCGATGCCGGAGAGCGTGACCTCCGTATCGCCGATCCTTGCGGTCCGCGTCGCCATCTTCGCGAAGGTGTCCGTCGTCAGGATCGCCTCGGCCGCATCGGTCCACGCGCCAGGCTTGAGGCGTTTGTGAAGCTGCTTGAGCTTCCGGCCAACATAGTCCTGCGACACCGGGACACCGATCACGCCGGTCGACGCCACGAAAATGTCCTTCTGGCGGCAGCCGATCAGTTGCGCGGCGGTGCGAACGGTATGGGCGACGGTCTTGTCGCCGGCCTTGCCGGTAAATGCATTGGCGTTGCCCGAGTTGACCACGATACCGCGGGCGCTGCCGCCGGGCAGCACCTTGCGGCACCATTCGACCGGCGCCGACGCGCAGGCCGATTGCGTGAAGACCCCGGCAACCGTCGACCCCGCAACCAATTCCGCCATGAAAAGATCCGGCCGGCCGCTTTCCTTCAGGCCCGCCGCCATACCCGCGACCCGGACGCCGGGAATCGACGGCATATCCGGAACACCGACCGGCGCCAGGGGAGATTTCTCGAACATGGCGCGGCTCTTATTTCGGGGCGGGACGCAACGGCGTCGCCGGCATTTTCGGCAGTTTCTTTTTACCGTCCAGCGAATACCGCTCGACCTTGGCCTGCTCCCGGAATTGGCGAATGAAATCCTGGCCGAGCTTCTGACCGACCTGACGCGTCATCTGCCCTTTGACTTTCTTGTAGGGCGGCACTTTCCGGGTCCGGCGATCCTCGACCTTGATCACATGCCAACCGAATTGCGTCTTCACCGGCTTTTGCGAGATCTGGCCCTTCTTAAGCTTGAAGGCTACGTCGGAAAACGGCTTGACCATCTCCTTGGCCGTGAAATAACCGAGATCGCCGCCGCGCTGTGCGGACGGACCGACGGAATTCTTTGCGGCCAGCTTCGCGAAGTCCTGACCGTTCTTGGCCTGCTTGACGATGTCCTTCGCCTTCGCCTCGTTCTCCACCAGAATGTGACGGGCGCGTACTTCGGTCTTTGGCGGATTCTTTTGCACATATTCGTCGTAATGCGCCTTGATGCGGTCTTCCGTCAGGTATTTCTTGATCAAATCGCCGAGATAGACATCGCGGATGATCTGGTCCTCCGCCTGCCGCACCCGCCGCTTGACCTCGGGCTTCTTGTCGTATTTTTCCCGACGGCCGAAGATCGCCATCATCTTGCGCTCGATCAACAGTTCGAGAACGCGCTCATACAGCTTGCCGATGCCCTGTTTTTGCACCTTGGGCGGCAAGGACCGGAAAGCCGCGATCACCTCGCGGTCATAGATCGGCTGCCCTTCGACTTTCGCGACCACAACCGGCTTGCTCGACTTCGCCGCACCCTTCGGTGCCGATTTTTGGGCCATGGCCGGCGCCGCCGCCAGCGCACCGTACAGGAGAACCGAAAAAGCCACCGCAACGAGGCGTGTCATGAAACCATCCCTTCAGAGAAGTTGGACACCGGCATAATTTCGCCCGAAACAAGCGGGCATAATGCATATGTAGGCAGTCAGCACAAGCGCACCAGGGTCGCAGGGACGACCCTGGGCAGGCAAGGAAATTCCGCAGCGGTAACCGGTTCCGGTGACATGGAAACTTAACTATTTTGGCTTAATCACGCGGTGGCGGGACGCGTGTTGCCCGTGTCCGGAAAACCATGACGGGAAGCCCCGGGTTTTTGAGACCCATCAGGCACGATCACGCTTGCCCGCACATCGTTGACAGATAGGATGCGGATGCTTATGTCACACCGTATCCCGCAGAAACCCCGGCGCTTCCACTTCGCGCCTCTACCCCGAGGTCCCCATGATCGGCGGATTGCTGAAAGCGCCTTCCAATGTCCTAAGATCGGTTTTCGGAACCGCCAACGACCGGACCGTCCGGCAGTTGCGCACGAAGGTCGAGGCCATCAATGAGCTCGAGTCGGAATTCGAGCCGTTGTCCGACGAGGAACTCCGTGCCCGCACCGATATGTTCCGCGAGCGGCTGCAAAACGGCGAGACACTTGACGAAATTTTGATCGAGGCCTTCGCGACCGTCCGCGAGGCGGCCAAGCGCACGCTGGGGCAGCGCCATTTCGACGTGCAGCTTATCGGCGGCATGGTCCTGCACAGCGGCAAGATCGCCGAAATGCGGACCGGTGAAGGTAAGACACTGGTGGCCACATTGCCGGTCTACCTCAACGCCTTGGAAGGCAAGGGCGTGCATGTCGTGACGGTGAACGACTATCTGGCCCAGCGCGATGCCCGCTGGATGGGTGAGATATACGAATTCCTGGGTCTGACCGTCGGCTGCATCGTCCACGAGTTGGACGACGAGGAGCGTCAGGCGCAGTACGGCTGCGACGTGACCTACGGCACCAACAACGAATTCGGCTTCGACTATCTGCGCGACAACATGAAATTCCAGCTGGAGGAAATGGTCCAGCGCCCGTTCAACTACGCCATCGTCGACGAGGTGGACTCGATCCTGATCGACGAAGCCAGAACACCGCTCATCATCTCGGGCCCGACGGAAGACTCCGCGGAGGACTACCGGAATGTCGATCGGCTGATCCCGAAACTGAGCGAGAGCGACTACGAGAAAGACGAAAAACAGCGCACTGTCACCCTGACCGAGGAAGGCGCGCAGAAGATCGAAACGCTGCTGCTGGAAGCGGGCCTGCTGTCCGAGGGCGGGCTGTACGACATTCAAAACATCTCGCTGGTCCACCATGTCAATCAGGCGTTGCGGGCGCATACCCTGTTCCAGCGGGACACCGATTACATCGTGAAAGACAACAAGGTCGTCATCATCGACGAGTTCACCGGCCGCATGATGGAAGGCCGGCGCTATTCCGAAGGCTTGCACCAGGCGCTCGAAGCGAAGGAAAACGTTCAGATTCAGAACGAGAACCAGACCCTGGCGTCGATCACCTTCCAGAACTATTTCCGCATGTATCCGAAACTGTCGGGGATGACCGGCACCGCTATGACCGAGGCGCCCGAATTCGGGGAGATTTACGGTCTCGAGGTGGTCGACATGCCGACCAACCGGGACATGATCCGCGACGACATGGACGATGAGGTCTACCGGACCGGCGCGGAAAAATACAACGCGATCATCGATCAGATCGAAGACTGCAACAGCCGGGAGCAACCGGTGCTGGTCGGTACGATCAGCATCGAGAAATCGGAAGAGCTGGCGGCCCTGCTGAAGAAGCGCAAGATCAAGCATAAAGTGCTGAACGCGCGGCACCACGAGCAGGAAGCCCATATCATCGCCGACGCCGGCGCGCCCGGCGCGGTGACGATCGCCACCAACATGGCGGGACGCGGCACCGACATTCAGCTCGGCGGCAACCTGGAAATGCGTCTCGACCGCGAGTTGGATGGTATTACCGATGAAGGTGCGCGGGCCAAGAAGACCAGCGAGATCGAAGCCGATATCGCGACCAAGAAGGAGCAGGTCCTGAAGTCCGGCGGCCTGTTCGTGCTCGGCACCGAACGGCATGAGTCGCGCCGTATCGACAATCAGCTCCGCGGCCGCGCGGGCCGGCAAGGCGACCCCGGCGCGTCGAAATTCTTCGTCAGTCTCGAAGACGACCTGATGCGCATCTTCGGTTCCGACCGGATGGACGGCATGCTCCAGAAGCTCGGCCTGCAGGAAGGCGAGGCGATCATCCATCCCTGGATCAACAAGGCGTTGGAAAAAGCGCAGGAGAAGGTCGAACAACGCAACTTCGACATTCGGAAACACCTGCTGCAATACGACGACGTCATGAACGATCAGCGCAAGGTGATCTACGAACAGCGCAAGGACCTGATGCGTACCGACGACGTCAGCAGCGACGTCACCGACATGCGCCATGAGGTGATCGAGGAACTGATCGCGCGCTGCATTCCCGAAGACGCGATGCCCGAGCAGTGGGAAATGGATTCACTCCACGAGGAATGCCGCCGCCTGTTCGACCTCGACCTGCCGCTCTCCGACTGGGCGGCCGAGGAAGGGATCGCCGACCAAGAGATCAAGGAACGCATCCTCAACGCCAGCGACACCAAGATGGCGGAGAAAGCCGCAAATTACGGCGCCGACCTGATGCGCCACGCGGAAAAGAGCCTGCTGCTTCATATTCTCGATCAGACCTGGAAGGAACATCTTCTGCAGCTCGACCATCTGCGGCAGGGTATCGGGTTGCGGGCCTACGGACAGCGCGATCCGTTGAACGAGTACAAGCGAGAAGCCTTCGACCTGTTCGAGGAGATGCTGGTCCGCGTCCGCGAGACCGTGACCGGAACGCTCGCCCATGTCGAATTCCAGATGGAATCCGTGCCGGACGACATGCTGTTGAACCAGCAGCAGGAGATGCATGAAACGCGGCTCGATCCGGCGGAGCCGATCGACTCAGGCGTCGCCGAGGACGAGAACGGCGAATTGCTGGTGCGGACCGCGCCGGTGCGAAGCCGGGTCGCCGCCGAGGACATCGACCCCAACGACCCGTCGACCTGGGGCAAGATTCAGCGAAACGCGCCCTGCCCCTGCGGGTCCGGTAAAAAATACAAGCATTGCCACGGCAAACTGTAGGCTGGCCGCATTCGGCCAATTCGTGGCCGTCCCGGCGATGCATCGCGTGAGGCCCCCTCATGACCGATGGAACCGACCTTCCCATCAGCCATCTGCAACGGCGCAAGATCGAAAGCCGCGTCCTCATCCCCTTCATCGAAGCCTGCCGGGAAAAGTTCGGCGACGCCGCGACCCGGTCGCTTGTCGCGGAAACCATCCGGACCCTGGCAGTGACGGACGGCGCCGCCTGGGCCGAGACCTACGGTAAGGATCTGGACGGGCTCCAGAAGGTCGCGTCAGACGTTTGGGCCGGCGGCGGCAGCCTCGAAATCGACGTTCAGGACGGTGATGACGAACAGTTCAACTTCAACGTCACGCGCTGCAAATACGCCGAGTTTTACAAGGATCTCGGCATGCCCGAACTCGGTTTCCTGGTCCACTGCAGCCGCGATTTCGCGATGATCGACGGTTTCGACCCGGACCTCGAACTCACCCGCACGCAAACCGTCATGGAAGGCGCAAGCCATTGCGACTTCCGGTTCCGCCGAAAGCGAGCCAAGACCTAAATCTCTGGATTTGCCGGGCTAGCGGATATCCGCGCAGGTGTTCGAGATATCGCGGACGATCATCGTGATGCCCTGCTTACAAAACTGGTTCGCCGACCGGAATCCGCAAACGCATACGGAATCGCCGCTGCCGAAGCCGCGCAACGCGCCGCCGAGGGTCAACAACGCCCCACCGTCGGTCCTGAGCGCCTGGCAGGTTTCGCCTTCGTCGGTTAGCCGGCCGCGATAACATCCGACAGGCGGTGCGCCGACCGCCGCCTGTTTATCGAAAACCTGGGAATTGCCGCGCACCCGGTCGCCGGCGCCGACCCGCTCGCTGCTCACCGCTACATCGCCACGCGACGGCCCGAAATCGGGCGTCATGAACTGTTCCCATGTGTTGCCGCAACCGGCACACAACATTGACACCAACAAAACGACGGCGATCCGCATCACGACAATTCCCGGCCATCCATATTCAAGAATTTCTCTCGCCGACGATTATGAAGCGTCCCGCCATCCACGGCCAGTAGCTCTTTCAGCTTAGTCTCAAGCGCGTCCCCCAATGCGTCGATCGTGGCGCCCGGATCGCGGTGGGCGCCGCCGAGCGGTTCGTCGACAACCTCGTCCACGATGCCGAGCTTCAACAGGTCTTGCGCCGTCAATCGCAGCGCTTCCGCGGCGATCTGGTTCTTTTCCGCACTGCGCCAAAGGATCGACGCGCAGCCTTCCGGGGAAATGACCGAGTAAATGCTGTGTTCCAGCATGATGACATGGTCACCCGCGGCAATCGCGATCGCGCCGCCCGACCCGCCCTCGCCGATGACGGCGCTGATCAGCGGCACCCGGATCGACAGGCAGGCATCGATGCATCGCGCGATCGCCTCGGCCTGGCCGCGTTCTTCCGCACCAACACCGGGATACGCGCCGGAGGTATCGACCAGTGACAGCACGGGCAGGCCAAACCGGTCGGCCAACTCCATCAAACGGCGGGCCTTGCGGTACCCTTCGGGACGCGCCATCCCGAAGTTATGGGTCACACGGGCCGTCGTATCGCCGCCCTTTTCCTGGCCGATCACGACGCAGGAATAGCCGCGGAACCGTCCGATACCGCCGACGATCGCCTTGTCTTCCGCGTAGGAGCGGTCGCCC
Source organism: Alphaproteobacteria bacterium (assembly GCA_965228975.1). GTDB lineage: Bacteria > Pseudomonadota > Alphaproteobacteria > UBA8366 > UBA8366 > JAJFJD01. Next base: position 5,602,968 of record OZ245851.1, on the reverse strand, counting down.
GCGATGGGGGTGAAATCCTCGATCAGCCGCGCCAGGTAGTCGCCGCAATGGGGCCGGTCCGGATGGCGCGCGACCTGCACCTTCTGCCACGGTTCCAGCTTTTGATAGGTCTGCCGAAGCAGGCGTTCCGCCTTGCCTTGCAGCTTGGCGACCTCATCCGCAATGTTGAGGTCGCCCTCCCCCGCCAAATGTCGAAGTTCCTCGATCTTCCCTTCGAGTTCGGCGATGGGTTTTTCGAAATCCAAAAAAGTATTCATCGCGCCCGGATTATTCCCGCAAATAGGCGCGAGTACCTAGCACACCCGTTGGCAAATTGAAATCGCTGCCTGCACGTCACCGTGCACCGGCGGCCGGACCCTGATGCGACAGGGGATGTTTGTCCCGCACCAGAGACCGCAAGCGCTCGTCCAGGACATGCGTGTAAATTTGGGTCGTCGATATGTCCGCATGACCTAGCATCTGTTGAACCGACCGAAGATCGGCGCCATGCGCCAGAAGATGGCTGGCGAAGGCATGACGCAACACATGCGGACTGACCTTGCGCGGCTCGATGCCGCTTTCAACGGCCAGCGCCTTGAGCATCTGCCCGAACCGCTGCCGCGACAGATGTCCCTCCTTGCCGGTGGACGGGAAAAGCCAAGGCGAGTCCTTCTGCCGTTTCAGGAACGATCCGCGCACATCACAATAGTCCCGCAAGGCCGCCCGGGCGACGTCGGTCAACGGCACCATGCGTTCGCGGCCTCCCTTGCCCCGGACGATCAGCACCGTGGGATCGCGCAGCGCCGCCGAGAGCGGCAAGGTCACCAGTTCGGACACGCGCAATCCTGTCGCGTACAGGAGTTCGAGCATCGACGTCAGCCGCAGTCCGTCCGGCCCCTCGATCGCGCGGGCCGCCGCCAGCAAACGGTCCACCTCCTCTTCCGTGAGAATCTTCGGCAGGGCTCGGGCGCGGCGCGGGCTGTCGATGACCGCCGTCGGATCGTCGGTCCGAATGCCTTCGATAAAGAGAAACCCAAAGAACTGACGCAGCGCGGAAAGCCGCCGTGACGCGGTCGACGCCGCCAACCCGCTGTCGGAGAGATGGCTCATGAAATCGCGCACCGTTTCCGTCGTGGCCGTTAGCGCCGCGCGGTCGAAATCTCCGGTGCCACCACCGGCAACGAAACGCAGGAAATCGTCGAGATCACGGCGATAGGCGGCAAGCGTATTATCCGCCGCGCCCCGCTCCGCAGCGAGCATTTCAAGAAAGCTGTCGATATACCGGGAAATCGCCGGCTGCTCCTTCCGGGCTAACGGTCAAAGTCCGTGGGCAAGCGCCGCTTCCAGCGCCAGCGACCGGGCCTCCGCATCCAGACCGATCGTCCGTAGTGCCGAGATCGCGTCTTCCAGAAGACCCGCTTCATTCTTCGCCGGGGCCGCCGATCCGGCCATCAGGACGAGCAGCAAAACCGTCTCCGCAGGCCGGCTGCCTTTGGCTGCTTGCGCCAGCGCTTGCGGATAGGCCGACTGCGGCACCGCGGCGGCATGGCGCTGCGGCGGCTGCACCAGGTCCTGCCAGTAGCGTTCCGGCACCTGCGCGCCCAAGGCCTTTACCAGCGTCAACGCCAAACCCGCCCGATGTTCAGCGGTTTCCGCGTCGATCGTGCGTTGCACCGCCAGCCACGCCGCCATTGCCTTGGCGTCGTCGGCACGGTAGCGCTCCTCGCCGGCGATCAGGGCCAACGCCCACATGCCGTCCTGCGCCGTACGCGCTTCGGGATCGCGGTTCGCCCGCGCCCGCAGCAGCGCAAGCCAAGGTTCGGCGGCTTCCGTATCTCCAAGCGCCAACAGGCCCCGCGCAGCGTCGCCGGCGAACCACGCCAGCTCCGCCGACACCGGCACGCCGGTCAGCGTCTTGCGATAGAGCCGCACGACCAAGGGCACTTGACCATCCACGCGCGCCAATTCGAATGCCTTTCGAATGACCGCCGCCTTCGCCGTGGGCACCGCCTGTTTGGCCGCCGCCCGATAGAGGAGCGCGCGGCCGCGCGGATTTCGTTTCTCCTCGGCGATCGTTAGGGCATTCGCGAGTTCTTCGTCGTCGAACTCTACGCTCGAATAGACTTCGCCCAACCGTTCCGGCGTAATCGCACCGACCAGCGCGGCGCGTTCCGCGGCCTCCAATTTCAGGTCCAGCGCCGTATGAGGACTGGTCGCGATAGCCCGCAATACCGAGGGTGGCGCATTCGACACCGCATCGTCGGGGACGCCGGCGTTTGCACTGCGCAACATCGCCAGATGCAGGGCCGTCGGTTTCGGCAGCGACCTGATTTGAACGTGGTCGGCACCGCCCAGCCGATCCACCAATGCCAGAAAAGCGTTGTCGTCGAATTCCGGATTCTCGGCCAATATCTGGGCGCCGAATCGCGCCGCGTCCGCGCTGCCGCCCAGCACCTGGCAAAAGACCGAAAGCTTCTGCCAATACGGCTGGACGAGACGATTCGGATCCCGCCGCGCCTCGTTACACGCCCCGCCGACATCATGGGCGAGCAGCATGTTCTCGACATTGAGCCGGACGATATCGGGATCGCGCTGACGCGTGGGCGACACGGCGATCAGCCTGTCGGCATCGCTAACCAATCCCATCGCCAGCAAACGGGCGATGCGCTGGGACAGGATCGTCGGCTTGCGGCCGCCAGCCTTGGCGCCTTCGGCGGCCTCCGGCACGACTGCCGCCGACAACAAGAGCCGCCGGGTAAGCGAGCGCAGCACCGGCGACGTCATGGTCGCCGGAATGCTCTTCAGCAACCTTTCGATCAGGTCGCGGGGCGTGCCTTCCCACATCTCTGACCCGAAGCCGCCGGCATCGCTGTCCAAAACGCCGACCGCCTCGGAATCGACTTCGCCTAAATCCTGCACCTGGATTTCCGGTGGCGGCGTGGCTTCGTCGGGTGTTTCAGGTTCGCGTTCGGCCGGTGGCTTCGTGAAGTCACGCCGCGGCATCAACCGGACAGGACCTTCTTGCGCAATCCGTGTCTCGGGCGCCGCAACGCCATCGGCGAGCGGCCGCAAGTCGTGCTGCGGCGTTTCCGCCGCAACGGCGGCGGTCGACACGACCGAGAAGGCCGCCGCGAAGGCAGCGGCCCATGCTTTATCGCGGAAAGCGACCGTCATCGAGAACCCGCTCCACTGGTTTCGAAGGAGGCGGAATGTCCCACGTCGCCAAGAATACGACGCCCGTACCGACGAGCGCGACGAAAAACACCAATAATACAAGGGTTAGCCGTTTCATCCGGGTCTATATTTGATGGTGCCGCGAACGAGATAGTCTGGAAATATGTTTCAATGCTTCGCAGGACTAGAGTTCGGAACGCGTACAGACTTTACGCTACTGTTCCACTATGGCAATTCTGCGGCAGTGTATAGGGCTGTTCTTCAGGATTCAACGACCGACAGACGCAAATTCCAGTGACGGAAAAAGAAACCAATTCGCATCGGGCGCCCCTAACCCACATACCGACCAAGCCGCTGGTCTTGGTCGGCATGATGGGCGCGGGTAAGACAGCCATCGGCCGGCGCTTGGCGGAGCGGCTCGATTGTCCGTTCCTCGACGCCGACGACGAGATTGAAACTGCGGCGGGCTGTTCGATCAGTGACATCTTCGCGGTACACGGCGAAGCGGCCTTTCGGGACGGCGAGCGGCGGGTGATCGAGCGCCTGCTCGACTGCGGCTCAACCGTGCTGGCGACCGGCGGCGGCGCGTTCATGGACAGCGACATTCGCCACGCTATACACGACAAGGGAATCTCGATCTGGCTTCGGGCCGACATCGAAACGCTTTGGCACCGCGTGCGGCGACGCGACCACCGGCCGCTGCTCGAGACCGAGAACCCTCGCGAAACGCTCGAACGCCTGATACAAGAGCGCTACCCCACCTATGCGAAAGCGGACATCACCGTGGACAGCGACGTGGGGCCCCTGTGCAAGACGGTGGACCGTGTGCTGGATGCCGTCGAGGCATACTTGAAAACGGAAAGCGAAGAATGAGCGCGCACGAAACGGTTACGGTCTCCCTGGGCGATAGGAGTTACGACATCGTCGTCGGACAGGACGTGCTCGCACGCGCCGGGGAGTTGATGGCCCCGGTCCTGCGCCAACCCCGTGTCATCGTCGTCACCGACGAAAAGGTTGCGCCGTTGCATCTGGAGATGCTGCAGACCACGCTGAACGCGGCGTCGATTCGCCATGAGAGTATCGTCCTGCCAGCGGGCGAGCAGACGAAGAAATTCGAGATGCTGCAGGATCTGATCGATCAAATCCTCGACCAGGGCATCGAGCGCGGCACGACCCTGGTCGCTCTCGGCGGCGGCGTGATCGGCGATATCACGGGGTTCGCGGCGGCGGTCACATTGCGGGGGCTGGATTTCGTTCAGATCCCGACGACCCTGCTCGCCCAGGTCGACAGCTCCGTCGGCGGCAAAACCGGTATCAACACGCGGCAGGGCAAGAACCTGGTGGGCGCTTTTCACCAACCGCGCCTGGTCCTTGCCGACACCGGCGTGCTCGACACGCTGCCGCGCCGCGAGCTCTTGGCGGGCTACGCCGAAATCGTCAAATACGGGCTCATAAACAAACCGGAATTCTTCGCCTGGCTGGAAGGTCACGGCGCTGCCGTTCGCGACGGCGACCCGGATGCGAGACGGCACGCCATCGTCGAAAGCTGCCGCGCGAAAGCCGATATCGTGGCGCAGGACGAACGCGAAGCCGGCCTACGCGCGCTGCTGAACCTGGGGCATACATTCGGCCATGCACTGGAAGCGGAGACCGGATATTCCGACGCCCTGCTTCACGGCGAGGGCGTCGCCATAGGCATGGTTCTGGCGTTCGAACTGTCGACCCAACTCGGCCTCTGCCCCGCCAAGGACACCGACGAGGTGCGCCGCCATCTGGCATCGATCGGCCTGCCGACGACGCCGGGTCAAGCGCTCGGGAATACCTGGAGCAACGATAACCTGCTGGCGCATATGGCGAAGGACAAGAAAGTCGCCGACGGCAAGATGACCTTCATCTTGGCCCGCGGCATCGGCAAATCATTTCTCAGCCAGGACATATCGCGGGGCGATTTGATCACCCTGCTCGAAGGAGCGATGACCTCATGACCACCGAGTGGCTGCTGACCGGCGGCTCGATTCTCATACTGCTGATCTTATCGGCCTTCTTTTCCGGTTCGGAAACGGCGATGACCGCGTCGTCGGAGCCGCGCATGTACGAACTCGCACGCCAGGGCAGCCGGCGCGCGAAGATCGTCATTGCGATGCATGAGAAGAAACAACGGTTGATCGGCGCGATCCTGCTCGGGAACAACCTGGTCAATATCTTCGCGTCCGCCCTGGCGACGAGCCTGCTGCTCAGCATCTTCGGCGAGGCGGGCGTCGTTTACGCGACCCTCGGCATGACCCTGCTCGTGCTGATCTTCGCCGAGGTGCTGCCGAAAAGCTACGCGCTCGGCCATGCGGACAAGATGGCCCTGAGGGTCGCCCCCCTGATGGAGCTGATTGTCGCCGTCCTGGCGCCGATTACCGGCACGATCAACAAGATCGTCGAACTGACGCTTGCCGCATTCGGGGCAAGCCCGCATAGCGACGCGATCCATATGCAGCGCGAGGAGGAATTGCGCGGCGCGATCGCGCTGCACGAGAGCACCGAGCCCGGCAGTCGCCATGAGCGGCAGATGCTGCACAGCATTCTCGATCTCGACGATGTCGAGGTCGAAGAAGTGATGACCCATCGACGGAACGTGGAGATGCTCGATTGCACCGAATCGAGCGACACGATCTTGGATCACGTCTTGCGCAGCCGGTTCACGCGCTTTCCGCTTTACGACAGCGACCCGGACAATATCGTCGGGATCATTCACGCCAAAGCACTGTTGCGGGAAATCCGCGACCCGGACCGCGGCATCGCCGATACCGACATCCGGTCCCTCGCCGCGGACCCCTGGTTCGTTCCGGAGACCACCAGCCTGCTGGACCAACTGCTCGCCTTCCGCGAACGCCGCGAACATTTCGCGGTGGTCGTCGACGAATACGGGTCGCTCATGGGCGTCGTCACGCTGGAGGACATCCTGGAAGAAATCGTCGGGAACATAGACGACGAACACGACATCGCCGTCGCCGGCGTGCGGCCGCAAGCGGATGGCAGCTACATCGTCAACGGGACGGTCACGATTCGCGACCTCAATCGAGAATTCGACTGGTATCTGCCGGACGACGAGGCCACGACGATCGCCGGCCTTGTCCTCCACGAAGCGCGGACGATCCCGGAGCCAGGGCAGGTCTTCATGTTCCATGGCTTCCGGTTCGAGATTTTGCGGCGGCAACGCAATCAGATTTCACTGATGCGGCTGCGGCCGCCTAGCCCGCAGGATCCCCGAGATCCGGCTGCTTGACGCCCGCGACGATTCCGCTATTTATTGCACTGCAGCAACCGGCTGTTTCACCATCCATTTGAAACCTGCAGAAACGAGGCCTCATGCCTTTGTCACCTCCCGTGCCCCGCGAATTGAGCCATACCCGCGCCGTGCAATGCCAAGGATTCCGACGGACGGACGGCCTGTGGGATATCGAAGGGCATCTGGTCGACACCAAGGCCTATGACTTCCAGACCGAGCATTCGCCGACGCTGCCCGCCGGTGAGCCGGTTCACGACATGTGGATCCGTTTGACGATCGACGACGATCTGCTGATTCACGGTTGCGAGGCCTCCATGGCGGCGAACCCGTATCCGATCTGCGCGGACGTGACGCCGAACTTCCAGGCGCTGAAAGGCATCCGTATCGGCAAGGGCTGGACGAAAGAGGTCAACCAACGGGTCGGCGGAACGCATGGGTGTACGCATTTGCGCGAGTTGCTGCGGCCGATGGCGACCACCGCGTATCAGACGATCTATACCGCCAAGATGAACGAGGCGCGGGCCGCCGGTCTGGCCCGGCCGACACCGACCGAGAACCCGCCGCGGCACCTCAATTCCTGTCACGCCTATAGCGAAGACAGCGAGGTGGTTAAATTCGCCTTCCCGGATTTCTACAAGCCGCCGCGACCGCAGCGCCGGTCTGGCTAGGCAGCCTCGTCCGACGGGCTCAGTGTCCGCAGCGCCAGGGCATGCACCGGTCCGGCGAGTTCTTCCTGCAGGATCTCGTAGACCATCCGTTGGCGCTCAACCCGCGATACCCCTTCGAAAGCGGCGGAAACGACCTCGACGGAAAAATGGGTTTCCCCTTCCGGCCGCGCCCCCACATGACCCGCGTGTTTGTGGGAATCGTCGACCACATCCAACCGGGATGGCGCCAGTTTTTCGGTTAATTTCTCCCGAATTCTGCTCGCAACCGTCATTCGTCCGCCTTTCCAAATTCCCACCGGCACGGACTGCGCCATGGGGTAATTCCTATCGACATCGGGATAGCTTGTCACCCGGATTTCCAGTGTACATATTTGTCGGATGCGCCGGATCAAGACCATACCCTTGAGCGAGCAGCGGCAAGCAACGCGCCGTTGCGACGCGCCCGGCTGTCACGCGGACGGCGAGCACCGCGCCCCGCGGTCAAGAGACCGTCTCGGCGAATTCTATTGGTTCTGCCTGGATCACGTGCGCGACTATAACCGGCAGTGGAATTTCTGCGCCAATATGAACGAACGGGAAATCGAGGCGGCGATCCGCGAGGATACGGTCTGGCGCCGCCCGACCTGGCCGATGGGCGGCGGCGAGTCCGCGGCGCTCCATGCCTTCGAATCCGGCCGGATCGAAGACGGATTCGGGATCGGGGACGAGTTGCGCGGAGAGGCCAACCGTCAGAAAAAGCCTAAATCGGCGAACACCCCCGAACAGCGGGCCTTGCGGAAGCTGGACTTGGTGCCACCGGTAAACTTGACCCAGCTTAAGACGCGATATAAGGAACTGGTCAAACAGCTTCATCCCGACGCCAATGGCGGCGACCGATCCGCGGAAGACCGGCTGAAGGACATCAACGAAGCCTATACGACGTTAAAGCGTTTTCTGACCGCGTGACGGAACATCCCGGTCGTGCCCGCTCTGGCCGACCGTCCCGATAATTCGACTGGAAATTTGAGGTATGGCGACAGCAGACAACCACGAGCGCAGCAAGGCCCACGAGCTTGATGCGCCGGATATTGAAGTTTCGGTCCAACAGACATTCGGCATCGACGTCGACATGAAAGTGCCGGGGTTCTCGAAACCCTCGGAGTATGTGCCGGATATCGACAACGCCTATGTGTTCGATCACGACACGACGCTGGCGATCCTCGCCGGCTTCGCGCATAACCGGCGCGTCATGATCCAAGGCTATCACGGCACCGGTAAATCCACGCATGTGGAGCAGGTCGCCGCCCGCCTGAACTGGCCATGCATCCGCGTCAATCTGGACAGCCACATCAGCCGGATCGATCTGATCGGCAAGGACGCGATCGTCATCCGCGACGGCAAACAGATCACCGAGTTCCGCGAAGGCATCCTGCCGTGGGCGCTGCAGAACCCGTGTGCGCTTTGCTTCGACGAATATGACGCAGGACGGCCGGACGTGATGTTCGTCATCCAGCGCATTCTCGAAGTCGACGGCAAGCTGACCCTGCTGGATCAAAGCCGGGTGGTCCGTCCGCACAACTATTTCCGCCTCTTCTCGACCGCGAACACGGTCGGACTCGGCGATACGACGGGCCTGTATCACGGTACGCAGCAGATCAACCAAGGCCAGATGGACCGTTGGAACATCGTGACCACGTTGAATTATCTGCCGCACGACGAGGAAGTGAACATCATCCTGTCGAAGACACCGACCTACGACAACGACAAAGGCCGCGAAGTCATCAGCGCGATGGTCGCATGTGCCGATCTGTCCCGGTCCGGTTTCATCAACGGCGATATTTCCACGGTCATGTCGCCGCGGACGGTGATCACCTGGGCCGAGAATTCGGAAATCTTCAACGACGTCGGACTGGCTTTCCGGATGACCTTCCTGAACAAGTGCGACGAGACGGAACGGGCTATCGTCGCCGAATACTATCAGCGCTGTTTCGGTACGGAGCTTCCGGAAACCGGTATCGCCGCCACGATATCCTGACCGTCATCCTAAGCGTCCGGGGACCCCGCGATGAGCGATAACGAATCGCCGCTGGAAAGGTTCAAACAAGCGACCACCGCGACCGCGCGCGCGATCGCCAGGCGGGACGACGTGGAGGTCAGCTTTTCCAACGAACCGCCCGGATTGAGCGGCGTACGCGTGCGCGTGCCGATTCCGGGACGCGACCTGCCGATCGAGGAGGTTGCGCAGGTTCGCGGCGAATCCGATTCCCAATCGCTCAAGCTTCGCCATCACGACGCCCAGGTCCACGCCCAAAACATGCCCGGCGGCGATGTCGCCCCGGCGCTGTACGAAGCCCTTGAACAGGCACGTTGCGAAGCGCTCGGCGCGCGGCGGATGGTCGGCGTCAGCGAGAATCTCGCATCCGCCCTGGAAGAACGCTACCGGCGCCAGGGGCTGCATCGCGTCACCGACAAGACCGAAGCCACCATGCCGGAAGCGGTTCGCCTGATGGCGCGGGAACGCCTGACCGGCGCGCCGCCCCCACCGGCCGCGCGGAAGATGTGCGAGCTGTGGGAGCCGGAACTCAAGGAGAAGATCGGCCACGCGCTCGAAACGCTGGAGAAATGCATCGAGGACCAGGCGGCCTACGGCAATGCGGTGCGCGACCTGATCAGCGATCTGAACATCGATCTCGGCGACGATTCGTCGGCGGATTCGAGCGACCAGGACGGCGAGGACGATTCCGACGACACGGACGCCCAGACCGAAGGCGAACAGGACGGCGAAGGCTCGGCCGATGCGTCGTCGGATGCCATGGCGGACGCCACCGATGCGATCCCGGGCGACGACGAAATGGGCGACATGATGCCCGAGGACCAGGACGGTGACATGATGCCCTCGCCCGGCAGCGAGGAACCCGGCGAGCCGGGCACGCCCTGGCGACCGCAGAACGACCTGTCGAACCTGCCGAAGGAGCCGTTCTACCAGGCCTATGTCGAGAGCTTCGACGAGGTCATCAATGCCGAACTCTTGTGCGACCCGGAAGAATTGGCCCGCCTGCGCCAGCTGCTCGACCAACAGCTCGTCAATCTACAAGGCATGATCGGCAAGCTCGCCAACCGGCTGCAGCGCCGCTTGATGGCGAAGCAGATGCGCTCCTGGGAATTCGACCTCGAAGAGGGCCTGCTGGATACCAGCCGCCTGGACCGGATCGTCATCAACCCGCTGCACCCGCTATCGTTCAAGATCGAACACGACATGGAGTTTCGCGACACGGTCGTGACGCTGCTGATCGACAATTCCGGGTCGATGCGTGGCCGGCCGATCACCATCGCGGCGATGAGCGCGGATATCCTCGCCCGCACCCTGGAGCGGTGCGGCGTGAAGGTCGAAATTCTCGGCTTCACGACGCGCGCCTGGAAAGGCGGTCAGGCACGGGAACAGTGGATCGCCGACGGCAAGCCGTCCAACCCGGGCAGGCTGAACGATCTCCGGCATATCGTCTACAAGGGCGCCGATTCTCCGTGGCGGCGCGCCCGCAAGAATCTCGGCCTGATGCTGCGCGAGGGTCTGCTGAAGGAGAACATCGACGGCGAAGCCCTGCTCTGGGCGCACGACCGACTGCTGGGCCGGCCCGAGCAACGCCGTATCCTCATGGTGATTTCGGACGGCGCCCCGGTCGACGATTCGACCCTGTCGGTCAATCCCGGCAACTATCTGGAACGGCATCTACGCGACGTCATCGAATTCATCGAGACGCGCTCCGAGGTCGAGCTGGTCGCGATCGGCATCGGGCATGACGTGACGCGCTACTATCGCCGGGCCGTGACGATCGTCGACGTGGATCAGTTGGGCGGTACGATGATGGACCAGCTCGCCGACCTGTTCGACGAGCAGGGGCCGCGCGAACGCCAAGGCGCGGCCGGACGCCGCCGCTCCGCTTAATCGCGACGGCGGGGCATCTCCTGCCGCCTCCGCCGCCACCCGAACAGTAGCGAATAGATCACGCCGCCGATGCCGAAGCCGGCCCCGCTGTAGACCGCCGATTCCGCGGTCAGCGGCGTCGCCGGCTTATAGTCCCGCGCGGTCGCTCTGGCGATATCGATATCCACATGCTCGGCGAAGGCGCGGGCACGCCAGAATTGCGACGTTTCCGACAACGCCGAATAGGCCGTGGCCAATGTCGCCCGCCGCTGCACCAAGGCGGCCAAGGCCCGCCCTTCCTGCCGCACGTCGCGGTCGCGGCTGACCAGGAATTGTTCCAGATAGGCATTCACGCTCTTGCCGCTGGCCGTCGCCCGAGACTCCAGCGCTTCGACTTGCGTCCGGACCTCGTCGAGCCGCCCGCCGAGACGCTGCGTGTATTGCTGAAAGAATTCCGGGAATTGGGACAACAAGGCAGCGCCGGCGAGACCGAAAAGCAGGAAAACGGCTTTCCGCATTGACCCACCCCCAGCTATTTCGTCCCGAAAAGCCGGTCGCCCGCGTCGCCCAGCCCGGGCACGATATAGGCCTTGTCGTTCAATTTCTCGTCCAACGCGGCGGTATAGATATGCACGTTGGGATGGGCGCTTTCGAAGGTCCGCACACCCTCGGGCGCCGCGACGAGCGCCATAAATCGGATGTTCTGGTCGGAATACCCATGTTCGTTCAGTACGTCGATCGCGCGGACCGCCGAATTGCCGGTTGCAAGCATCGGGTCGACGAGAATGCAGAGCCGACCCGCCGAGGTCGGCAGTTTCACATAGTAGTCGACCGGCTCGTGGGATTTGGGGTCGCGGTATAATCCGATATGACCCTCGCGGGCATTGGGCAGCAACTCGTGCAATCCTTCGGCCATTCCCAAACCGGCGCGCAGGATCGACACGATCGCGGGTTTCCGGCCCGATAGGACGGGCGCCTGCATCTCCGCAACGGGAGTGGTGACGGTCTCCATGGTCAACGGAAGCGGCCGGGTCAACTCATATCCCATCAGAAGCGCGATTTCCCGCAGGAGCTGACGGAACAGTCCGGTCGGCGTATCGCTGCGCCGCATCAGTGTCAGCTTGTGCTGGATCAGCGGATGATCGAGCACAAAGAGGTTCTCGAAATTCGGAATTTTCTGCATTAGGTCCCCAAATACCCCGGCTGCATTCGGCCGCGATCATACCGGCGTGCCGGGAGCATTCCAAGCGAAGGCAACACTCGACGTGAATCTGCGGAAATAGGCAATTTGCGATTCGACTCTGCCGCGAAAGAACCGTTACATAGCCAGAATAACGGCTGAACAGGCCGTAGCGTTCTGGCATAGGCTTAAGAATGGTCGCCAAGGTTACCCAACTGCCGCGCGCCGGGCGGCACGCATCCGGGCCAAACGAAGCGGATATCCAGCAGGAAATGGCCCGAACGCGGAGGGTCGCGCGGCTGTTGCTGGTTGGCGCCGTCGCCGCATCGGCGCTTTGGGTCGGCCTTTGCCTTCTTTATGTCAACACGGTATTGGGCTGGGACCTTGCGGCGCGCATGCTGCCACACGAAATCGGCGCGATGGTCGCCGGGGCCTCGCTGCCTATCGCCATTCTATGGATCGTCGTCGCTTTCTTCCGGCGCAGCTACGAAATCCGGCAATATACGGAGACGCTGCAACGCCAGTACGAACTGCTGACCTATCCGTCCGAGGAATCCGAAGCCCGTATCCACGACATCTCGGAATCGTTGAAACGGCAGTCCGAGGAACTGACCCGCGCCAGCGACAAGGCCGCCGCGCAACTGCAAAACCTCTCGGAATCGATGGAACGCCAAGTCGGCGCGCTCGACGAAGCCTCGAACAAGGTCGCGGCGGAACTCTCGCAGATCGGCGGCTCGTTGACCGAGCAGCTCAACTCGATCGACGGGCTGGCCGAACGCCTCGAAGAAAAGCGCAAGGAAATCGGCGACGGACTGGACACGGACGCCAACAAACTCGAAGAAGTCACCACCCGGGCGTTGCTGCATTCGGACGAGATCAATGCCGCCCTTCGCTTGCAGGCCGCCGACCTGACCAGCGCATCCGACCGCTCGGCCGAGCAGGCCCGCGACATGGCCGACATGTTCAAGAAATATGCCGAATCCCTGGACGCCGCGACGGACGCCGCCGACGCCCGAAGCCAGGAAATACGATCTCACCTGCAGGAAGGGATCGACGGCCTTAGCGGCATGGGCGACTCGGTGACGACAAAGGCCATCGAGGTCATCAACGCGATGCGCGAGCACAGCGGCAGAGTTTCCGAGCGGCTGGAACGCGCCTTCGACGATCACGCCAATGCCGTCGGCACGATGACCGAACGCGCCGCCGAACGGGTCGAGCGCATGGCGGAGGGACTGACCCGCCGAACCGTTTCGATTACGGAAACCTTGGACGCGGGCCTGCAGAAACAGGCGATGGATTTGGATCGGCTGCTCGAATCCGCCACGAACCATGCGAAGAATATCGAGGCTGCGATCGACAAACAGTCGGCCGACCTGTCGGACCGGCTAGAAGACGCGGTGACGTCGCAAGGCAATACGTTGAGCAACGCCATCGACCAAACGATGGAGCAGATCAACACGCTCACCTATGGCATGCGCGAGCAAGCGGAGAACCTATCCAACATCACCGAACGCACCGGGCTGCACGCGGACAGCATCCGACAAGCGTTGGAGGACCAGGGCAAGGAACTATCCAATATCGCCGAGGAAGTCGCCCTGCAGGTCAACGCGGTCGAGGAAGTCTCGCGGCGGCAATCGGGTGAATTGACGGCGGCCTCGGCCAGCGCGACCGAGCGGCTGGAAGAGATGAGCCAGACCTTGCGCGAGCAAAGCGAGCATCTCGGGAAATCGACCGATCTGGTCGCGGCGCGTACCGATGCGATCGGCGAAGCCCTGCGCCGCCAGACCGACCATCTGAATTCTGCGTCCGAGCGCGCGGAGCAGCAGGCCAAGGAAGTCGAAGGCATCTTGGCCGCACGCACCGCGCAAATCCGCGCATCGATGCAGGAAGGCTCGCGTGAAATCGGCGAGGTCATCGATCCGGCGATCGACAAGGCTCAGGCGATGGCCGATTCCCTTCATGCGCAAGCTTCCGCGCTGCGCGAGGCCGCGGATTGGTCGGCCGCCAATGCCGATTCGATCGCCGAACTGATGGATAAGCAGAGCCGTAACCTGCACGATGCATCGGACCATGCCGCAAAACAGGTGCGCGATATCCGCGAGCTGATCGCCGATCACACCGAAGGCCTGACCGATGCCACGGAAAAGGCCAGCCAGGAAGCGGGACGCATTCGCGACCTGTTGAGCGCCGACACCGCGACGCTGCAGGAATTGGCGGACCTTCTGGCGCAGCGTGCCGGCGACGTGGAAACGCAGGTCGCGCGCCATGCCGAATCGCTTCGGAAATCCAGCGACGACTCCAGAACCCGCACCAGCGAATTGGAGTCGGCCCTGAAGGCGCAGGTCGCCGCCCTGCTGTCCGCGTCCGAAACGGTGAACGCCCGGATTTCATCCGCCGGCAGCGTCTTCACCACGGAATCGAACGAAATGAAGGCGGCCATGCGCGAGGCGCTCAAACTGATCGACGAACTCAGCGAGAAGTTCGAGCAGCAGACCGAACAACTGACCAGCGCCTCGGTCCGCGCCGGCATGCAGATCAACGACAACCGGGACGCGCTCAACGCCGAATCCGAGGCGCTGACCACGGCGGCCCGGGAAGCCGCGGAACGCCTGCAATTGATCGGCGGCGCATTCGGCCAGCAGGTCGGCAACCTTTCCGAATCCGCCGACGGCGTCGCCGCGCGGCTGAGCGCCCTCGCCGAAGGGTTCCGCAACCAGACCAAGGAACTGGACAACGCCAGCGAGGCGGCGAACCATCGGATCCGCGACGTCGGCGACGCCCTGTCGCGCCAGGCCGACAAGCTGCTCAGCACGACCGACGACGCCAAGCGCGAAATGGAAGCGATCAAGCAGACCGTGACGCAGCATGGCCGTGAGTTGAACGACACGATGGAGGCGGTCACCGCCAAGGCCAAGGACGCCAGCCGCGAGTTCGACCGGCAGGCGGTCATGTTGACGCAAGCGTCGGCCGACGCCGCCGAACAGGCGGCAAGTCTCAAGGAGCGGGACGAAGAGGGCCGCCGCGATCTCTTCCTGCAGACGGCGCGTCATATCGTCGAGGACCTGCATTCCACCTCTATCGACCTGACCCGCCTGTTGAACAGCGAAATTCCCGACTCCGACTGGAAACGCTATGTCCGCGGCGAACGCGGCATCTTCACCCGCGCCCTGCTGCGCGGCCGGCAATCCAATCTGGTCTCGCAGATTACCGACAAGGTGCGAAACGACGAGGAAATGCGCCGCTACGTCATCCGCTATATCGATTACTTCGAGCGGCTGTTGAAGGAATCGCAGGCGGTGGACCCGGAAAACGTGCTGCATTCCACCTTCATGACCGGCGACGTGGGCAAACTCTACCTGCTGGTCTGCCGTGCGATCGGCCGCGACCCGCTCGGCGACTGATCGCCATCGCCGTACCTGCGGCACCCTTAGCTTCCTTTGAATTTATAACTCGTGAACGGAACCTGAATTCCGTTCGATGTTGTATTCGACTAATCACATTTCATAATTATGCAAATTCTACAAATTTCTTTCATTTGCAATTTTCAGTGATATATTCCTTTTCAAATGAAATTCTCTCTCGATCCTCTCGACCGCAAACTGTTGATCTGTCTGCAAGAGGACGCTCGGCTGTCGTTTCGGGCACTTGGGCGGCGGGTCGAGCTATCCCAACCCGCGGTGGCGGACCGCGTGCGCCGGTTGGAAAATGCCGGCGTCCTGACCGGATATCACGGTCAGATCGACCGGGCGGCCGCGGGCCTGCCGATCACCGCCTTTCTACGGGTGCGCTGCACCACGGATAAGTTCAAAGCGGTACAGCGCCTTGCCTGCGACTTACCGGCCGTGCTGGAATGCCATCACGTGACCGGGGAGGACTGTTTCCTGGTCAAGGTAGCCGCCACCGCCATGCCCGACCTGGAAGCGACGATCGAACGGTTCCGCGAACATGGGGAGACGGTGTCGTCGGTGGTGCTGTCGACAGTCGCCGAGAACAAGCCGATCGCACTTAACACGCCCGGCGTATCATAGACTTCCCGATCCGAGGCCGGAGTCCGCGTCATGACGATCACGTTGACCCATATCGCGTTGCATGTGCGGGACCTGGACGCCTGCCTAGACTTCTACCGTCGCTACTGCGGCATGCGCGTGACGCACGAACGGCGCGATCCCGCCGGGTCCAATGTCGTATGGCTGGCGGAACCGGGGCGGGAACAGGAATTCATCTTTGTCCTGCTTTCCGGCGGACCCAACCGGGTGCCGGCGGAGAACGATTTCAGCCATCTCGGGTTCGCGGTGGAGAGCCGGGATGCCGTGGATCGGTTGGCCGACCGGGCCCGGACCGACGGATGCCTCGAATGGGAACCCCGACAGGAACCCTATCCGGTCGGCTATTATTGCGGTTTGAAGGACCCGGACGGCAATTTCGTCGAATTCAGCTACGGTCAACCCCTCGGTCCCGGCGCCGAACCAATTGAGGGACAGCCGAATGCCAGGGACCCAAAATAGGGAAGGTTTCCGTCCGTTGTACCTTGACGTACCGCCCGCTCTGCCATACAAGACCGGCCGGTCGGCATCGAATGACGGTCCCGGCCCCGAACGTCGTATGCGTTCGGGTTCAAATTGTATTGTATCAACCGTTTGGCGAAGTGGATCAGGCTCATGGCACGCCGCTGTATGATTTCGGGCACCGGCCCAATGTCCGGGAATAACGTCAGCCACGCGAAGAACCGGACGAAGCGCCGTTTTCTGCCGAATTTGCAGAATACATCGCTGTTGAGCGACGCCCTGGGCGAAATGGTCCGCCTCCGCATCACGCCGCGGACGATCCGGACGATCGAATTCAAGGGCGGCCTCGACGCCTATCTGCTGGGCACGCCTAACCGCAAGCTGCCGCCCGAGGCGCTGCGCCTGAAGCGGCGAATCCAGCGGAAAATCGCCAAGGCCGCGTAACGGTTGAAAGTCTCGACCGACGAGCGAAAGCCCGCCCGATGGCGGGCTTTTTGACGCCAAACCGGCAATTTTCTGATACAGAGCGCGGACAGTCCCGCGACAGCGGACGAATCGACGGAACGGACCGGTACGCCGGATGACAGACTATCCCGGGTTCAACTTCGAAGTGCTCGCCGAGGATGCCGGCAGCCGCGCGCGGCTGGGCCGCCTGCAGACGCCGCATGGCAGCCTGCTGACGCCCGCATTCATCTTCTGTGCGACCAAGGGCGCGATCAAGGCCGCCGGCCCGCACGACCTGAAGGCGGCGAACGCGGACATCATTCTCGGCAACACCTATCACCTGATGATCCAGCCGGGCGCGGAGCGGATCGAGCGGCTCGGCGGCCTGCACGCCTTCACCGGCTGGAACGGCCCGATGCTGACCGACAGCGGCGGGTTTCAGATCTTCAGCCTCGGGCAAGGCACGGATGCCGACGAGATCAAGGGAAGCCGGCATGAGAAGCGCACCCCCCTGCTGACCGAATTGTCCGAGGAAGGGGCCACCTTCCGCTCGCCCCGCGACGGCGCCTATCACACACTGACGCCGGAATCGTCGATCCAGATCCAACGTCAGCTCGGCGCCGACATGGTGGTCGTGCTCGATGAGTGCACCCCCTTCAACGTCGACCGCGACTATACCGCCCGTTCGCTGGAAATGACCCACCGCTGGGCCGACCGCAGCCTTGCCGCGTTCGACCGATTGCATGACGGGAAACAGGCGCTCTATGGCGTCGTGCAGGGCGGCATCTACGAGGACCTGCGTCGCGAAGGGGCCGAATTCCTGAACAGCCGTCCGTTTTTCGGCCACGCGGTCGGCGGTTGCCTCGGCGCACACAAGGATCAGATGTACGACATCGTCGATTACGCGACACGGCCGCTGGCCCCGTCGACACCGAAGCCCATCCATCTCCTCGGCATCGGCGGCATCAACGACATTTGGGAAGGCGTGGCGCTCGGAATCGACACGTTCGACTGCGTCACGCCGACACGGATCGCCCGGCACGGATGGGCGCTGGCGCGGACCGCCGACAATCACCGTCACAATCTGCGCAACGCGCGCTTCGCCGAGGACACGGACCCGCTGGACCCGGAATGCGGCTGCCCGGCCTGCAGCGATTTCACCCGCGCCTATATCCACCATCTTCTTAAGGCGGGCGAGATCTTCGGAATTCAGCTCCTGACCATGCACAACATGGCCTTCATGACCCGCCTGATGTCCACCATCCGCGCCGCCCTGCTGGCCGGCCGGTTCGACGAAGCCAAAAAAGCCTGGTTCGCGTGACGAAGGCCGACGCGGCTATTTCTTCAACGTGTCCCTGACGATCGCCGCCCAGATCCCGTCAAGCTCGGACGCGAGCGCATCCAGGTCCTTACTGCCATAGGGTTTGAAGACGGCGCTCGGCTTGCGGTAGGTCAGCGTCGCCGTCTTGTCGGAATTCTCCGTCAGATAGAAGCGCAGCGGCGCTTCGATGCCGGCCGGTACGCTGGCCTCGAGCATTCGCACGGCGAAGTCGTTCCGGTAGACGCCGATCACCAGATTACCGGGGATCGTGATGCCCCGGCCCTTCGCGCCCGCGCTGGCGCTGGCCCGCGTCACCACGAAGACCTTGTTCTTCTCGACCGCCGCTTCCAACCGCCGATGCAGCGCCTTGAAGCCGAATGGCGTCTTGATCACCTGGGTCTCGGGATAGGGCAACTCGCCAGCCCTGGCGACCGGCGCGTCGACGCCAACGGCAATCGCCATCAGGCCCCCGAGGAAGACGGGAAACAGCCATTTTGCGGGATTCATCGGATGCTCCTTGTCGTTGCCGCAGCATGCATCCGACAGTCTGCCGCTCCACCCGGATTACGGGCAAGCATGGATGACCAATTCACAATTACTTGTGATCGCCCGGCGCGCTTGACGGCCCGGCCTCTCCGGCGGACACTATAAAAAATAGCAAGAATCCGGAGAAGGAGCAGGCCGGTGCGCAATCCGGTGCCGAGATACGGCCATACCCTGCGCGACCAATGGCAATTCGAGCCAGGCATTACCTATTTGAACCATGGCGCGTTCGGCGCCCCGGCAATTCCCGTGGAAGACGCCGCCCGCGGTTGGCGTGATCGAACCGCCGCCAATCCGACGGCATTCTTCGAACAGCAGTTGCCGACCGCCTTGCGCCAGGCCGCCGGGGAACTTGCCGAGCATCTCGGCGGCACGGGCGATGACCTGGTCTTCGTCAACAATGTGACCGCCGGCATCAATGCGGTCCTGCGATCGCTGGTGTTGATGCCCGGTGACGAGGTCGTGGTCACCAATCATCTCTATATCTCGGCGCGCCGCACGCTCGATTTCGTCTGTGAACGCGCCGGCGCCCGCCTGATTTTCGCCGACGTGCCCTTCCCGGTGCGGAACGAGAACGACATCGTTTCCGCTATCGTGGGCGCCATCTCGCCAAGAACCCGGCTGGTGATGCTCGACCATGTGACGCATGAGACCGCGCTGGTCCTGCCGATCGAACGGATCGCGTCGCGATGCGCGGAGCGCGGCATCGCCGTGCTCATCGACGGAACCCACGGGCCGGGCAACGTCCCCGTCGATCTGGACCGTCTCGGCAACCACGGCGTCCGCTGGTATGCCGGGAGTTGCCACAATTGGCTCGGCACGCCGCAAGGATGCGGTTTCCTGTGGGTGCATCCGGACCGGCAAGGATTGATCCGCCCCACGGCGATCAGCAATCGTTTCGGCGACGGTTTTGCGGAAGCCTTCGATTGGCCCGGCACCATGGATTTCAGTGCCTGGCTGGCCGTTTCCGAGACGTTGCGCCATCGCGGCGCACTCGGCGGCGACAGGGTTCAGGCTTACACCCAGGATCTCGCGCAACGCGCCGCCGGTCTGTTGCGCGACCAATGGGACACGCTGACCGGCGCGCCGCTCGAAATGTTCAGCAATATGGCGACCGTCGCCTTGCCGGTCGACGGCCCCGCGACGCCGGCGGCGGCGGCCGATTTGCGCCGGACACTCCGCGGCGATTATCGGATCGAAGTCCATATCACGCCGTTCAATGGCCGGCTCTGGGTCCGGCTCTCGGCCTATCTGTACAATGAGATGTCCGATTACGAGCGCCTCGCGAGCGCCGTGCTCGAGATAACCGGCGGCAATCCGGTGGCCGCCAGCGGCTGACCGTTCTGGAGGGCACCCTCTACCA
This sequence comes from Alphaproteobacteria bacterium, assembly GCA_965228975.1. Taxonomy (GTDB): domain Bacteria; phylum Pseudomonadota; class Alphaproteobacteria; order UBA8366; family UBA8366; genus JAJFJD01. Next base: position 5,582,613 of record OZ245851.1, on the reverse strand, counting down.
GACGAAAGACGGCATCGTGAAGGTCGGCGTCACCCCATACTCGCCGGCCAGTCGTGCCACCGCGTCAGCATCAGGGCATCCGCCGTCGGGAACGCCCAGGTCGAAACGATGGATACCGGCGGTTACGAAGATCGAATCGATCCCCATTCCGGCCGCCCCGGCGATATCGTGGTGGAGTGAATCCCCGACCGCGATCGGCTGCTCGGCGCTCGGCGCCGCCGCAAGACAAGCCTCGTAGATGTCCCGGCCGGGCTTCCCATAGTAGCGGACCTTGCCGCCGAAGCTCTCATACCGTTGCGCCACCTTGCCCGAACAATCGATCAGCCGGCCGGTAGGGTCGACGCTCACCAAATCGCGGTTCAAACACAGCATCGGCAAATTGCGGGCAGCTGCCGCCTGAAGCATCTCGTCGTAAATGCTGGCGTCGGCGCCGCTGGTGCCGGACAAGAGGACAAAATCGGCATCGTCGACCGAGTCCACCTCTTCCAGGTCTTGGCCATCTAGGAAACTATTGTCGCCGCCCCACGTAGACATGATGCAGCGCCTGCCAAGGTTTGCGAAATAAGGATCGTCGCCGGCCTTCATCGCCTGCCAAGCGATCTCGCCGGACGTTATCACCGTGTCGTAGAGCGCGCGCTCGATCCCCATCCTCTCCAGATTCGCGACGGATACATCGGTCCGCTTCGACGAATTCGAGATCAGAACGATATGCTTGCCCGACTCTCGCAACGCCTGCATCGCCGCGCGCGCGCCGTCGTGCAGCGTCTCGCCATTATGCAGCACGCCCCATTGGTCGAGCAGGAACAGGTCGTAGCCGTCGGCAATCGAACGAATGCCGTCCAAGAATCGGGTGTCGGTCACGGGTCGGTGGCTCCGAGGTCGTTGCGCGCCTTATATACCCGCCAAGCGACGGCGGCGTCACGCACCTTCCGCGGCGGCGCGGGTGACAGGGTCGTCGTCTTCGGAAACGGCCCCGGCCTTCGGTTCCAATTTCTGAATATCGCCGAACAACGGCCCAAGACCGAAATCGATGTTGAAATCGAGCAGTTCCACGAGTTTCTCCTCGGTGTCGATCCCGTCGACGATCAGGTCGATGCCGGCCCGGTCCAACGCGCGTTTGAGCAACCGCATCCGGTCGGATTCGAGGTCATGCGGGATCGCCGCCATCAGCACCGAGGCGTCGATCTTGATCATTCGGAAGCCATGCTCGAACAATCGGGTCGAATCCATATCCAGTTTTTCCGGATGGTACAGGCACAGCGGTATGCCGTTCCGGGCAATCTGACTGAGCGAATCCAAACCGCTGCCATCGAGTCCGATAAGGTCTTCCTCGGTTACTCCGAAGGCAAGACCGCCCGGCGACCCGGTACCCGTATGATAGGCGAGAAGATCGGACATGAATGCACGGTCGGACAGGTTGCGCGACGTCGCACGGCAGAGATAGCCGACCGTCGGGTCCTCCGCCCGCAGGGCATGGACCCGTTGAAGCGACCGGAACAGCAGCATGTTCTCGAAGGCAGCGGCCAACCCGTGCTCCCGCACGGCATCGGCATACCGGTCGGGCGGCACGGGCATGCCTTCAGGCGAAAGGACATGCGGGACACTGTCATAGAACCGCCGCTTGCGCTGCGGCAAAGTCACGATCGGCCGGCCGTAGAGGTCGAAGCGGTTCTGCCGTAAGGCATCGCGAACCAGGTCGATCTTCGGATCCTCGACACGCCGTTGCATTCCGTCTTCGGCGGCGCCCTCATACAAGCGCTGCACCAGGTCGTGCAGGATTTTGACCTCGGCCGCGAGCCCGTCCGACGTTTCGTTACGCGGGCGGGCGGGGGGCCGTTGCGCCACCTGCATCGGTGCCGGTTCCGGCACGGGAGTTTGCGGCGACGGTATCTGCTCATCCAGCGTCGGTTCCGCCGGGCGGGTCAGCGCGACTTTCTCGTCATCGATCGCTTCGGCGTAATCCGAAACGACGGCGACAAGCTGTTCGAAATCGTCGCGCAAGCGCACATGGGCCCGATGCAACAGGATCAGCCGGTGCAAATCCCGGGATGCGTTATGCCGGCGGACGGCGAACTCATGGGCCAGCGCGCCCGCGAGGAACACCACCGCACCGCTCAGCACCGCCATCAGGAGTCCGGCATCCGGAAAATACCGCGGCACGGCAAACGCGATGGCGATCGCCGCCACGGCATAACAAACGAAATAAAGGGTCTGCAGCATTCGCGACATTAATGCCCCGGTCGCTTTTCCGAGCTGTCTCAGCCGGTCTCGCAGCCTACGCGTCCCGTAAATGACGCACAAGCCCGGCCGCCGTCACCGATCCAAACACAACTGCATCTAGCGTCGCGCGGCCCCGACCGCATCGGCCACGGTCTCGAAGCCGTCCGCGGCCAGCAAGTCGCCGAGTCCGTCCAGAATTTCCGGCAGAAGCGTCGGTCCTTGCAACGCCAACGCCGAATAGAGTTGCACCAACGACGCGCCCGCCCGGATTTTCTCGTAGGCGTCCTGGGCGGTACAGATGCCGCCAACACCGATGATCGGGATTGTGCCCTCGGTCATCCGGTACATCCGGGCCAGCAATGCCGTCGATTGCTCGAACAACGGGCGGCCGCTCAACCCGCCTCCCTCATCACGATACGGCGACGCCAGGGGGGTCGTCCGGCCGATCGTCGTATTGCTGACGATCAAACCCTGCAACCCGAGCGTCATCGCCACGTCGGCGATGTCCCGTTCGTCCTCGACGGTCAGATCCGGCGCGATCTTGACCAAGAGCGGCGGCGGCTTGGGCACCGAATCCCGCAACGCGGTCTGGACCCGGGTAACGAGGCCCCGTAGAGCGGATTTGCTCTGCAGCGCGCGTAACCCCGGCGTGTTGGGAGACGACACGTTGATCACCAGATAGTCCGCCAGCGGCGCCAACCGCCCGGCGGCCAGCGCGTAGTCGCGCTCCGGATCGGTGCAATCCTTGTTGATGCCGATGTTGACGCCGACCACGCCACCGCGCCGGTTGGACAGACGCGCGATCACCGGATCGAGGCCCTGGTTGTTGAATCCCATCCGGTTGATCAGGGCATCGTCTTCCGACAGCCGGAACAGCCGCGGCTTCGGATTGCCCACCTGCGGCCGCGGCGTCACGGTGCCGACCTCGACAAACCCGAAACCGGCCCGCAGCAGCGGATCGAAGACTTCCGCGTTCTTGTCGAATCCTGCGCTGATGCCGACGGGGTTGGGAAATTCCAGTCCCCAAAGCGTCTGGCGCAGCCGTGGGTCGCTCTCCACGTCCCGTTCCGGGCCGAACCCGTTGCGGAGCGCCCAGATCGTCAGGTTATGGGCACGCTCCGGATCAAGCCGTCGCAGCAGCGGAAAAACGGTACGGGACAGATCCATGAGTCAATCCAGCACCGGAAATTGATGCAACCCGTCGTCGCCCAACGGCAGAGGGCGGGCCCACGCCACCGCCGCCATCGGCAACGGTCCATAGAGGTGCGGAAACAATTGGCCGCCGCGCGACGCCTCCCATTTCAGCGCGTCACCGAGCTGGTCGTCGTCAACCGCTATCAACAACAGATCGCGTTCGCCCCGGCGGTGCTTGGCCGCGCTGTCGACGATCTGCGCGGCGGTCGAGAAATGCAGGAACCCGTCGCGGGTGTCCTCCGCGCTGCCGTGATAGGCATCGGCCGCCGCATCCCAATCCGCACTGCGCACTAGATGATAGATTCGTGACATGGGCCAGACCCTATCCGATGGCTGCCGTGCCGAACAAGTCGTCTAAACGGGGACTGTCCGGAATGGACGGGCGCGAACCGCTGTGATTTAGTTGTTGCCTACCAAGAATGCCCGGGTCCGAGGAATCCGGTCGATCCCTCGGCGGAGTCCGCACAAAAAGCACCAGGAAGACTGCAGCAGAAGGGAGCCATGCTGTGACGGCGACGTCCGAGTTGAGCGCACGATCCATCGAAGACCTGCAGGCGGACCTGCGCAGCGGCAAAGTGACCGCCGTCGGCCTCGCCGAGCGTGCGATCGAGAACTACGCTGCGCATGGCGAATCGCTGAACATCTACAAGACATGGGATCCGGAGTTGCTGCGGGCACAGGCTCAGGTGGCCGACGCCGCCTTCGCCGCCGACATGGACTTCGGCTCGATGCAGGGCTTGCCGGTCTCGGTCAAGGACCTCTACGGGGTGACCGGCTATCCCACCTTCGCAGGCACCCCGAGCCGGATGCCGCCCAAGTATGAGCGCGAGGGCCCGGTGGTGCGGTCCTTGCGACAAGGCCTCGCCACGATCACCGGAAAGACGCATACGGTCGAATTCGCTTTCGGCGGCGTCGGGTCCAATCCGCATTGGGGAACGCCACGCAACCCGTGGGACGCCGACCGTCATCGCGCACCCGGCGGGTCCAGTTCCGGCGCGGGAGTGAGCCTATGGGCCGGCACCGCGGTCGCCGCCCTCGGCAGCGACACGGCGGGCTCGGTTCGCGTCCCCGCGTCGGTGACCGGCACCGTCGGGGTCAAGACGAGCATGCATCGCTGGTCGCTCGACGGCATCGTGCCGCTCAGCCCGTCGCTCGACACGGCGGGCATGCTGACCCGCAGCGCCGCGGACGCCGCGATCGCCTTCGCGACGATCGATCCTTTGGTCGAGGACCATCCGTTGGCCTTCCTCGACCGTCTGCGCGAGCTGGAGACCACCGACATCCACGTCGGGGTGTGCGACTGGTTCTTCGACGACGCCGACGCCGCCGTCGCGCAAGCGGTCCGCGACACGATCGCGGAATTGGAGAAAGCCGGCATGACCGCCGTTAGCATCGACCTTCCGACCGTCACCGCATCGCATGAAATCTTTCTGCGCGGCGGTCTCGCCGCGCCGGAATTCACCGCCTTCATCAACGGCGAAATGGCCGACCGCAAGGCCACGCTCGACCCGAATGTCGCGGCCCGCTTCGAACGCATGGAAGCGATCCCGGCCAGCGATTATCTCATCCGTAAACAGCAACTCGAAGGGCTGGCAACCGAGACCACGGACCTGATGGCCTCCGTCGACGTCGTGCTCGCGCCGACGGTGGCGATCACCCCGCCCGATTTGGAGGACGCCCAACCCGGCGAGCCGTATTTCAAGGCCAACATGGGAATGCTGCGCAACACCGCTCCGATGAACCTGCTGCGGCTCTGCGGCGTGTCGCTGCCCGCCGCCCTCGACGATGCGGGCATGCCGGTCGGCCTGCAGATCATCGCGCCCTACGGCGAGGACGAGCAAGCCATCGCGATCGCCTGCGCCTTCGAGCGGACGCTCGGCACGGCACGGGAACGGTTCGGCACACCGCCGCTTTGCAGCAACTGATACGGAACGACAGGCATGGAACTGAAAAACACCAAGGCACGCATCGCGATCGGCGGGTTTCAACACGAGACCAACTGCTTCATGCCGACCCGCACCGACTATGACGGATTCGCGGATATCGGCGACCGGCCGAAACTGAACCGCGGCGACGATACGCTGGAGATCATGCCGGGCAAGAGTTTCGCCATTTCCGGCTTTCTCGAGACGATCGGCGCCGAACACGAGATCGCGCCGCTGCTGTGGGCCGGCGGCGGTGCCGGCGGCTATGTCACGCGCGACGCCTTCGAACGGATCACCGGCGAGCTTGTCGGCCGCCTGTCGCAGGCCATGCCGGTGGACGCGGTGTATCTCGACCTGCACGGCGCCATGTGTTCCGAGGACTACGAGGATTCCGAAGGCGAAGTGCTGCGCCGCGTCCGCGCCGCCATCGGCCCGGACGTCCCGCTGGTCGTCAGCCTCGACTATCATGTGAACCTGACGCCGCAGATGGCCGAGCTGACCGACGGCATGGCGATCTACCTTACCTACCCGCATATCGACAGGCCGGAAACCGGCGCCCGCGCGGCCCGGATACTCGAAACCGTGCTTGAACGCGGCCAGCCGACGGCACGGGCTTTCCGGGAACTGCCCTTCCTGATTCCGTTGAATTTCCAATGCACGATGGTGGAGCCGTCGAAAGGCATCGTCGAACGGTCCGTCGAGGGCGAAGGCGGCAACGTGCTGGACCTGTGCTACGGCGCGGGCTTCCCGCCATCGGACCTGCATCATTGCGGCCCCAGCGTGATCGCGCATGGCTACGACCAGGCGACGGTCGACAAGGCCGCGGACGGACTGACCGGCTACATCGCGTCGCTCGAGGAGGAGTTCGCCCAGCCGATGCTGACGCCGGACGAAGGCGTGCAACGCGCGATGAAGATCGCGGAAACCGCCAGCAAACCCGTGGTCATCGCCGACACGCAGGACAACCCCGGCTGCGGCGGCAGCGCCGATACCACCGGCGTGCTGGAAGCGCTGGTTCGGAACAATGCGCAGGACGCCGTGCTCGGCCTGTTGACCGATGCCGAGGCCGCCGACGCGGCGCATGCGGCGGGCGAAGGCGCCGAAATCACCGTCGAGCTCGGCGGGCGCACGCCGATCCCCGGTGTCAAACCCTTCGCCGGCACGTTCGACGTCGTCCGGCTCAGCGACGGCGCGTTCACCTGCACCGGCCCCTGCGTCGGCGGGCGCGTCGCCGCCGTCGGAAAAACCGCGCTGCTGCGGATCGGCGGCGTGTCGGTCGTCGTCGCCAGCAAACGGATGCAGGCGCATGACCAGGAGATCTTCCGCCATATCGGCATCGAACCGTCGGAGCAGAAGATCGTCGTCGTGAAAAGCACCTGCCATTTTCGCGCCGATTTCGAACCGATCGCCGAAGAAGTCATCGTCGTGATCGCGCCCGGCGGCCATATCGTCGATGCGCGGGAATACCCGTATCAATACCTGCGGGCCGGCGTCCGGCTCGAACCGCTCGGGCCGGCCTTCGAACCGGCCTAGACCGAATCAAATTTAAGGGAGCGTGCCATGAAAGGTGTCGTTGTCTGTCCGCAACCGCGCGCCGCCGATGTCGGCGTCGAAATCCTGACACAGGGCGGCACCGCCTTCGACGCGGCCATCGCCACCGCCTTCGCGCAGATGGTCGCCGATCCCTTCATGTGCGGCCTCGGCGGGATGGGCACCTTTCAATACTACCGGGCGGATACCGGCGAGCACGGCATGATCGACTTTCACGCCCGCGCCGGCGCAAAGGTCGTCCCCGACATGTGGGCCGCGGACAGCAAGGGCCGGACGGAAATTTCCGGCTACACCCTGTTCGACGACTATCGCAGCGAACTGGGCTACACGTCGATCCTGACCCCGGGCACGGTTGCCGGCTTCGCCGAGGCGCATGACCGCCTGTGCAGCCGGCCGTGGCGGGACCTGCTCGCCCCGGCGGCGAAGCTGGCGCGCGACGGGTTGGAGATGCCGCCTTACGCGCATGAGTTCCTATCGCGGAAGATGATGGCGGGCGTGCCCGATGGCATGATGCGCGTCTCGGCGACCGAGGCGTGCAAGTCGATCCATCTGAATCCGGAGGGCCGGCTCTATGCGGTCGGTGAGCTGCACCGGAACCCGGACATGGCCGACACGTTGGATGCGATCGGCGAGGGCGGCGCAGACGAATTCTACCGCGGCAAGCTCGGACAGCGGATCGCCGCCGACTTGGAAGCCAACGGCTCCTTCGTCACCGCCCGCGATCTGGCGGACTACGCGCCCAAGGTCCACGACCCGGTCACCGGCAGCTACCGGGGCTACACGATTTCGTCCAACCCGCCGCCGGGCAGCGGCGCCACGCTGATCGAGATGCTGCAGATCCTGGATCACTTCGACCTGGGCGCGCTCGACCACGGCTCCGCCGAACACCTGGACCTGGTGGCGCGGGCGATGGCGGCGGCGCATGTGGACCGCAACGAACATCTCGGCGATCCGGACTTCGCCGACGTGCCGACCCACCTATTGTTATCAAAGGACCGCGCCGCGCATTGGGCCGAGGTCATCAAGGCCGGCGACTTCCCCAGCACCGACAAGGCGGAGCCATATTCCTGCACCACGCATCTGTCAGTCTACGACGAAGCGGGCAACGCGGTCTCCTGCACCCATACGCTGGGTACCGGATCGGGCGTGATCACGCCCGGCCTTGGCTTCGTCTACAACAACTCGATGAAGCTGTTCGACCCCTTCCCGGGAACGCGCAATTCCATGGCCCCCGGAAAGGCGCGGACGACCGGCATGGTGCCGACCATCGTCTACCGCGACGGCAAACCGGTGATCATTGTCGGCGCGCCCGGCGGCAGCGTCATCATCAGCGCCGTGCTGCAGACCATCCTCAACATCGTCGACTTCGGCATGTCGCCGGTCGAGGCCGTCACGGTGCCCCGAATCCACTGCGAAGGGGCCGCCGTCCACGCCGAGGCGCGGGTCCAGGGATCGGTGTGCCGGGACCTGGAATCGTTGGGTCACACGGTGAAACAGAGCGTCCTGAGCTTCGATCCGGTGATGTCCCGGGGCCATGTCATCACGGTCCGGGATGGAAAGTGGCAGGGCGGCGCAGATCCGCGTGGCGGGGGCGGCGTGGCCTATGCACGGTAATCCGGGCGACTCCCCGGATTCTATAGTTAATAGGTAGCATTTTCCTAAAATGTGATATTTTTAGGTCTTTTATCCTAAAATTACCCCGATTATACTCCGCGCAACGTCGAATAATAACAAATGGTGGAGTACGGCTGACATGCTTCGGCATCAGGATGTTTGGCGCGCTATCGACAGATTAGCGACTGAAAACGGGCTCTCGGCATCGGCGCTGGCGCGCCGCGCGGGGCTCGACCCGACGAGCTTCAACAAGAGCAAACGGATCGCCCGCAACGGCAAGCCGCGGTGGCCGACGACCGAAAGCATCGCGAAGGTATTGGAAGCGACAAATAAGAGCCTGGGCCATTTCGTCGCCTTGATGCACGAAGGCTCGGAAGGCGGCGTGATGCAGCGCATCCCGGTCATCGGCTATGCGCAGGCCGGCCGCAGCGGCTTCTTCGACGACGCGGGATATCCCACGGGCGCCGGATGGGACTCGGTGGACTTCCCGAATGTCGGCGACCCCAACGCCTATGCGCTGGAAATCTCCGGCGACAGCATGGAGCCGGTCTATCGCGACGGCGACGTGATCGTCGTGTCGCCGAGCGCCAGCATCCGGCGCGGCGACCGCGTGGTGGTCAAGACCAAGGCGGGCGAAATCCTGGCCAAGCAACTCAGCCGCCAAACCGCCGAGCACGTCCACCTGGTGTCGTTCAACCCGCTGCATGGCGGGCTGGAGCTCGGCGTGGAAGATATCGACTGGATCGCACGCATCATCTGGGCCAGCCAGTAGTCCGGGCTCGATTCCGACGAATTACGCCGCCGACAGGTCCTCGCCCGCCAGCGCGCGGCGGATCAGCGCCGTGGTTTCCGGCACGCCGTAGAGCGCCACGAAGGAGCCCATGCGCGGACCCTGTTCCTGTCCCAGCAGGATTTCGTACAGCGCCTTGAACCAATCGCGCAGCGGCTCGAAGTCAAAGCGCTTGCCGATCTCATAGACTTGGTTCTGGATATCCTCGGCCGTGGCGCCGGCGCCCAGCCCGTCGAGCGCGCCCGCCAAATCTTCCAGCGCCGCGCGCTCGGTGTCGCTCGGCGCACGGTAGTTCTTCGACGGCTTCACAAAATCGGTGTAGTAGCGGATCGCATAGCCGACCAACTCGTCGAGCAGCGGCTGGCTTTCCGGCGTCGCCGACGGGACGTAGCGGCTGATGAACCCCCACAGCACGGCCTTGTCCTCGGTATTGCAGACGCTTGCCAGGTTGAGCAGCACGGCGAAGCTCAACGGCGCATCGCCGCCCGGCGCGGTGCCGTTGTGGATATGCCAGACCGGGTTCTCCAGCTTCTTCGCGTCTTCCTCGCCGTCGAAGCGCGCCAGGAAGGTCAGATAGTCGTCCACGTTGCGCGGGATCACGTCGAAATAGAGCCGCTTCGCCGCCTTCGGCTTGCCGTACATGAACAGCGCCAGGCTTTCCTTCGGCGCATAGCGCAGCCATTCCTCGATGGTCAGGCCGTTGCCGATCGACTTGGAGATCTTCTGGCCGTTCTCGTCCAGGAACAGCTCGTAGGTGTAATTCTCGGGCGGCCGGGCACCCAGGGCGCGGCAAATCTTGCTCGACTGCTGGACGGAATCGATCAGATCCTTCCCCGACATCTCGTAGTCGACGCCGAGCGCATACCAGCGCATCGCCCAATCGGGCTTCCATTGCAGCTTGCAGGCCCCGCCGGTGACCGGCGTCTCGATTTTTTTGCCGTCGTCGCGCTGGTAGACGATCGTGCCCGCATCCGGGTTCGTCTCGACCACCGGCACCTGCAACACATGGCCCGTCTCCGGGCAGACCGGCAGGAAGGGGCTGTAGGTCTTGCGCCGTTCCTCGCCCAGCGTCGGCAGCATAATCTGCATGACGTCGTCGTAGACTTCGAGCATGCGGCGCAGCGCATCGTCGAATCGCCCAGAGGTGTAGCATTCGGTCGCGCTGACGAATTCGTAATCGAAGCCGAATTCGTCGAGGAAGGCGCGCAGCCGCGCGTTGTTGTGCTGGGCGAAGCCCTCATGCGTACCAAACGGATCGGGCACCGCGGTCAGCGGCTTGTGCAGATGCGGCTCCAGCAATTCCTTGTTCGGGATGTTGTCGGGCACCTTACGCATGCCGTCCATGTCGTCGGAAAAGGCGAACAGCCGCGTCGGGATGTCGGAAAGGCGCTGGAACGCCTGCCGCACCATGGTCGTACGCTGCACCTCGCCGAAGGTGCCGATATGCGGCAGGCCGGACGGGCCGTAGCCGGTCTGGAACAGCACATAGCCCTTCTCCGGCGTCTTGCCGCCGATGCGCTTGAGCACGCGGCGCGCCTCCTGGAAGGGCCAAGCCTTTGCGTTTTCCGCCAATTCTCGGATATCGGACACGTCGCACTCCACAACCGGATCGCTGATTCTGCGGCAACCTAGGCTCGGCGGCCCGAGCCGTCAACCGAATGAAAAACGGTTGAAACCGGCTAACGGCCCTGCCCTGCCAGGAAGGAAAGGATGGCGAGTCCCTGAATGCCCGCCGCCGTCGCGAACAGCAGCGGCGACGCGCCCGGCGCGGCATTCCCGGCCACCGGCGCGATGTCCCGGATCAGGCTGAAGACCGCCGGCGCGAAAGCGAAGCTGCCCTGCGCGATGGCGACGATCAGGGCAACCGCGCGCGGCACGTCATGGCGGTCGAACTCAACCTGGGCGATGAGCGGCGGCAGCGATGTTGCATTGCCGAAGCCGACGCCGAACAGTGCGATGCCGAGCAGCAGCAACGGCACATCCGTTCCTGCGGCGCAGAGGAAGACGACGGACCCGGCCAACTGCGCCGCATAGCCGCAACAGGCCGCGAGCCGCCGGTCGGTCCGGGGCGTGATGACCCATCCCAGGATCATCCGCCCACCGATCGCCATGACGGTAATGGACCCCATTGCGAGCCCGGCCCAGTGTTTGCCGAGCGCCGGCACCAGCAAGGAATAGAGATGCGCGATCAGGCCGATCTGTGCGAACAGCCCCAGCGCCATCGCCGCCGCCAGGGTCTGGAACTTACGGTCGCGCCACAGCAGCGATCCGGTCAGCGGACGGGACGATGATTGCGGAAACGCCGTCACGGCCGCGCCGGAGTCATCCCCGTCGGGATGCACCCCCATCGACGACGGCGTCTTGGACAACACGAGGTCGGTCAACAGCCAGATCGTCACCGCCATGACGGCCCCAACCGCGAGCGCCGTCATCGGAAAACCCAGCCAGACGATGGCCGCGACCCAGAGCGGCGAGAACACGATGCCGCCGACGCTGCCGCCGTTATAGGCCATGCCGAGCGCGGCCGGACGGGCGCGTACGAACCAGGGCGACACGAAGGCGTTGAGCGCCGCCGCGCTCATCGTGCCCCAACCGACGCCGCTGAACAGCACCGCCACGAACAACTGCCACGGCACGTCCGCCAAAGCCCAGCCGAGGACGCCCAAGGCCATGCACAAGACGCCGGTCTTCGTCACGGGACCTGCGCCGAAGCGGGCATGCAAGCGCGGCAGGTTGCCCCCGACGAGCGCGCCGATCAGGAAATGCGCGGTCACCGCCGTCGAGATCAGCGGGATCGGCCAGCCCCGGGTCTCGCGGATAACGCTTAGGAAGACCGGCGGCCCATAAAAGGCGACGCCCCATCCGAAGAAGCCGAGGACAAAGGCCGCGCCGACCACGCGCCACCCGAAGAAACCGCCCATCCGTGCCGGAGAATAATTGGCCATCGATCCATCCGCCGTTCGCTGTTGCGGAGGGACCCTGCCCGGCTATGGCCGGGAAATGCTACGGTCGGGACCGAAGCATCGCGTATCGGCGGGTGGTACGCTGTTTCGACACATCGAGGAGATCGACCATGGCCAGCAACGCCAAATTCGCGGAAGTCGCCGCGCTCGCGGGAGACCCGACCCGCGCGGCCATGCTGCATGCGCTGATGGATGGCCGCGCCTTGACCGCCACCGAACTGTCGCGGACCGCCGGGGTCACTCCACAAACGGCGAGCGGCCATCTGGCCCGTATGGCGGACGGCGGACTCGTCGTGGTCACGAAGCAGGGCCGGCACCGTTATCATCGTCTCGCCTCGCCGGAGGTCGCCCGGATGATGGAAAGCATCATGCAGGTCGCGTCGAACCTGGACACCCTACGTCCGCCGCCGCACACCGGGCCGCGCGATGCCGCTTTGCGTGCGGGGCGGACCTGTTACGACCATCTCGCCGGACGGCTCGGGGTCGCCTTGGCGGACGGCCTTTCCGCCGGCGGCCACGTGGAACTCGGCAACGACGCCGGGCTGGTGACCGAGTCCGGCATTGCACTTTTCGAAAAGATCGGGATCGACGTGGCGTCGCTGTCGGCGGCGCGCGGCCGGCGCGCCCGCGTTCTGTGCCGGCCTTGTCTGGATTGGAGCGAACGCCGCCCGCACATCGCCGGTTCCATCGGCGCCGCCCTCTGCACCCATGGCTTCGACGAGGGCTGGATCCGCCGTATCGGCGATTCGCGCGCCGTCGCGGTCACCCGCAAGGGCGAGAGTGTATTTCGCGACGTATTCGGCATTCGGGTCAGCGCATCCTAGACGCCGCCGGTCGACTAGCCCTCGGGGGCGATGAACTCCATCCGGATCCCGCCCGGGATCGTGCACATCATGTGCCGCGTCGGCCCGTCGCGCAGCGGTTCCGGCGCAAACTCGATCTCGACCCCGGCCGCGCCCTTGAGCCGGCCGTAGATGTCGTCGAGGCCCTTGCCATCCACCTTCAACGCCAGATGATGCAGGCCGACGACGGTCTTGCGGTCGAACGGCGTACAGGAGGCAGGATCGGCGGCGCGCCACAAGGTGATCATCAACGTGCCGTCGCTGACGAAGGCGGCGGGATACTCCGGCACCTCGCGGACGAGATCGAACCCCAACAAATCGGTGAAGAAAGTCTTGGCCGCGTCCAAATCGGGGACGGTAAGCCCGATGTGATGCGCGCCCTGCGTAACCGATGTCTGTGCCATTACGTTGCGTCCTCGCCTCGAAATTCGGATCAAGCGGGAACTGTGATCCATTTAGGGTGGAACGGAAACCGGCAAAGTCGGCAAGAGACTATTCCACCGCCGGTAACAATCGGCGTGATGACCACTCCTCTATACAGCCGTTTCGGATAGAGGCACACTCGGCTCATACTTAATTCGTACTCGCAAGGACCGAATAACAATGCCGCTCGTCCGTTTACCTTCGCCTGCCGCCGTCCTCATCGCTGCAATTGCAGTGACAGGATGCGATGATGCAACGCTCCCGGAGACCGCCGAGCGCATCCGCGCCATCAAGCCCTACACCGTGACCGAAACCGCGGGCACGTCGGTCCGCCGGTATTCCGGCACGGTCGCGGCGTCGCGGTGTTCCAGGTCAAATCCGAAGGGGCGCTCGAAGCCGATCTGTCGATCCCCGATTCCGTGGTCGACCGGTTGACGGTTGGCCTGCCGGTGACCATCGAGATTTCCATGATCCCGGGCTGCGAATGCAGCAGCCGGATTACGCAGATCGGCAAAGCGGCCAGCACCGCCAACGCGGTCGAGGTCACCGCATCGATCGTCGACGGCCTAGTCGCGTCATAGGGCCAGACTTGCATCGCATCGCCGCCGCGCCGCCGCTATGATGCGCCGGCAATGCCGTCCCCGCCCGCCATATACCTGCCCGAAGCGCCGATCCTTGCCGTCGGCCTGACCCGTGCCGCCTGGCTCAGCACCGACGGCGAGGTCGAGACGATCTCGCGGGAGGACGCCGCGAAACGCGTCGGTGACGGCGATCCGCCAATCCTTTGCCACGGTCCGGCGTCCGCCCGTCGCCTCGGCATCGATCCGTTCCGGGCCTATGACCTGTTGGAGCTGTTCGCCTTCGTACGGCCGGCGGCCTTCTGCATCCCGACCCCGCGCGGGTTGGCGGACGCGCTCGGCCTGGAGAATGCGACGGACAGCGACCCGGACGGGCCGCCCGATTTGGCCGACGCGGTCCTGACGCTGCGCCGCGCGGCGGTCCGCCTGCTGTCGGAGCTATCCGACGAAAGCGTCGGCCGTCCGGCCCGCCGCGTGGCCCAGGCGATGATGCGGGGCGGCTGGCCCTGGGGCGCTACCGTGCTGCGCGCGTTGAATGTGGAACCCGAAGACAAAATGCGCGCCCCCGCGAGCGGGCTGGAGGTCTGGCGGGAAATTCCGGAATGGAGCGAACATGCGCCCCCGCCGCCCCCCGGCAGCGCCCCCGTCGATCCGGCGGAAGCGCGGGCCCGGTTGGCGGACCTGCTCGACCCGTCGTCGGAGGCCCGCCCGAGTCAGGCGGACTACGCGTCGGCCGCCGCCGGCGCTTTCATCCCCCGCGACGTACCGGGCGAGCCGCATTTCGTACTGGCCGAAGCCGGCACCGGCGTCGGCAAGACGCTCGGCTATCTCGCACCCGCCAGCGTCTGGGCGGAGAAGAACGAAGCCCCGGTTTGGATTTCGACCTACACCCGGAACCTGCAGCATCAGATCGACCAGGAACTCGACCGCCTGTTTCCGGACCCGCGCGTCAAATCGAACCGTGTCGTGGTGCGTAAGGGGCGGGAAAACTATCTCTGCTTGCTCAACATGCAGGACGCGGTACGCGGCGTCGGCGTGCGGCAGCACGACGCCATCGCACTGGGCCTGATGGCGCGCTGGGCGGCGCACAGCCGCGACGGCAGCGTCACCGGCGGCGACTTCCCGTCCTGGCTGGTCGATTTGCTCGGCACGCGGCGCACGCTTGCCCTGACCGACCATCGCGGCGAATGCATCTATTCGGCCTGCGAGCATTACAGCCGATGCTTCATCGAACGCGGCATCCGCAAATCCCGCCGCGCGGATCTTGTGATCGCCAACCACGCGCTGGTGATGACGCGTATGGCGCGCGGCCTGTCGGAAAACGGGGCGCGCCCGACGCGCTTCGTGTTCGACGAGGGCCATCATGTCTTCGATGCGGCCGACAGCGCTTTTTCCGCGCATCTGACGGGACAGGAAACCGCGGAGCTGCGCCGTTGGTTGCGCGGCGCGGAAGGCCGCAGCCGCCGGCGTGGACGCGGTCTGAAACAAAGGGTCGAGGATCTGCTGGGCGAATCGGCGGACGGCCCCGCCGCCCTGGAAGACATCCTGTCGGCCGCCGGCTCATTGCCCGACGCGGGCTGGCATGCGCGGGTCGGCGACGGCGCGCCGCGCGGACCGGCGGAAGCCTTCTTCGCCGCGGTGCGCACGCATGTCTATGCCCGGGTGCAGGATTCGCGTGGCCCGTTCGACCTGGAAGCGGAAACCGAGGAACCCGCCGACGCGGTCTTGGAGTGCGCGGCGGCGTTGGAAACCGCACTGCGGCGGCTGGTGAAGCCGATCAACCGGTTGCGCGCCATCCTGCAGAAGCGCCTGGACGAGGAAGCCGACGACCTGGACACCAACACGCGGAACCGGATCGAGGCGATCTGCCAGTCGCTGGAGTTTCGCGCCGAGAACCTGCTGCGTGCATGGCGTCACATGCTCGCGGCGCTGGCACAGGAACGGCCGGAGGAATTCGTCGACTGGTTCGCGGTCGACCGCTACGACGGCCGCGATATCGATGTCGGCATGCGCCGCCATTGGATCGACCCCACACTCCCTTTCGCGGAGACCGTGGCCAAGCCGTCGCACGGCGTACTGATCACGTCGGCGACTTTGCGCGACGGGTCCGGCGATGCCGAAGCGGACTGGCTATCGGCGGAAAGCCGGACCGGCGCGGTCCACCTTCCGAAATCGGTGCGCGCCGAAGTGGCGTCACCCTTCGACTATGCGTCGCTGACGCGGGTCATGGTCGTCACCGACGTGCGCAAGGACGACATGACCCAGGTGGCGTCCGCCTACCGGGAGCTTTTCCTCGCAGCGGGCGGCGGGGCGCTCGGACTGTTCACCGCGATCAGCCGGCTACGGGCCGTGCATGGCCGCCTTGCCGAACCGATGGACGCCGCCGGCTTGCCACTCTATGCACAGCATGTCGACCGGCTGAACCTGCCGACCTTGATCGACATCTTCCGTGCGGAGACCGATTCCTGCCTGTTGGGCACGGACGCGGTACGCGATGGTGTGGACGTGCCGGGACCGAGCCTGCGGCTCATTGTTTTCGACCGCGTGCCCTGGCCGCGGCCGACCATCTTGCATCGCGCGCGGCGCAAGGCGTTCGGCACCCGCAAATACGACGATATGCTGACGCGGCTGCGCCTCAAACAAGCCTATGGACGGTTGGTCCGGCGAGCGGATGATCGGGGCGTCTTCATCCTGCTGGACCCGATGATGCCGTCGCGTCTGGGAGGCGCCTTTCCGGACGGCGTGGAGATCGAGCGCTGCGGCCTCGCCGATGCGGTTGCGGCCTGCCGCGGGTTTTTCGGCACCGGGGGAAAAGAGCCCTGCGACTGATTTACGCAATTCGGGGGCTTGAGTTTCCGGCGACTCCCCGTCAAAGTCCGCCGGATTTTCACTTTGGCGCAAGGAATCACGGCACATGGAAACCAAATTGGTCAGCACCCACGCTGCCCTCATCTACACGATGGTCATGGTTTCGGCGGCGGACCGCGAAATGAAGGATGTGGAACTGTCCCTGATTGGCCATATCGTGAAACGACTGCCGGTCTTCGACGGGTACGACGTCGATCTGCTCCCCGAGACCACCAGCACCTGCGCTGAAATTCTATCGGCCGAGGAGGGACTGGAAGCCGCGCTGGACATCGTCGCGGATACCCTGCCGGAGAACCTCCGGGAAACAGGCTATGCCCTGGCGGTCGAAGTCGCCGCGGCGGACCGGCGGATCGAACCGGAAGAGATGCGCCTGCTGGAAATGATCCGGCATCAACTGGGCGTGGACCGGCTCGTCGCCGCCGCCATCGAACGCGGCGCCCGGGCGCGGTTCGCCACGGGATAACCGCCGACGAGGTCGCGATGGGGACGGATACGCAAACGGTCGCGGGCGACATCGCCATCCGGACGGCAACCCGTGCCGACCTGCCGGTCATCATCGCGATGCTGGCCAACGACCACCTCGGCAGCAAGCGCGAACGCTACGCCGACCCGCTCCCCGACGTCTATTACAGCGCCTTCGACGCGATCGACGGCGACCCCAACAACGAGGTCGTGGTTGCCGAGCGCGACGGCAGAATTATCGGCACCCTGCAACTCACGCTGATCCCGAACCTGACCTATCAAGGCGGTGTTCGCGCCTTGATCGAGGGCGTGCGTGTCGACAGCACGATGCGTAGCGCCGGCATCGGCCGCATCCTGTTCGAGTGGGCGATCGATCGGGCGAAGCGGCGTGGCTGCCACATGGTCCAACTTACCGCCGACAAGACCCGGCCCGACGCGCATCGCTTTTATGAATCGCTCGGCTTCAGCGCCACCCACGAAGGCATGAAGCTGCACCTGACCTGACGGGTCGCCCCCTCACTGGTAGGCGGGCATGTCCTCCAGTTTCCGATAGGCGCTGAGATAGTTCAGGCTCGTGCGCACATCGACCACGACCGGTCCATCATGCGACAGCGCCTCGGCCACCACCGATTCCACGTCGCCGTCATTCTCGATTTTCAGGCCGAGCGCACCATAGGCTTCGCCGAGCTTGGCAAAATCCGGATTCTTCAGGTCCGTGGATGTCACGCGGCCGGGATACCGGCCTTCCTGATGCATGCGGATCGTGCCGTAGCTGCTGTTGTTGGCGATGAATATCTTGATCGGGACGTCGTATTGCACGGCCGTGGCCAACTCGTTGCCCGTCATCATGAACCCGCCATCACCGACGAAGGTGATGATCTGACGCCCCGGCGTGCAGATCCCGGCGGCCACGCCCGAGGGTACACCGCCCCCCATGCCGCCGACCTGATACCCGAGGAAGATGTTGCTCTGCCGGAAATAGAGATAGCGATGCAGCCAGCTGCTGAAATTGCCTGCGTCGCTGGTCACCACGGCATCCGCGTCCATGCGTTCGTTGATCGCCGCGACGACGCCACCGAGCACCACACCGTCATTCGCCGATTCCGGCTCCCAGGTGGTGAGGTCGCGATGCACCTTGTTGAGCCGGCCAATCCATTTCCCGCGGCCTTCCGGCGATCCGGGCGCGCCGGCATCGAGCATCGCCGTCAGGAAATGGGCGGGATCGGCGGCGATGCCGATGGTCGGCTGCCACACGCGACCGATTTCCGCGGCATCGGGCCAGACATGGACCAGCGGCATCTGCGGCGTCGGGGCGCTCGGGAAGGTGTAGCTCTGGCTGACCGACGGGCCAAGCCGCTCTCCGACGACGAGCAGCAAATCGGACTCCTTCATCAGGTCGATCAGCGGACCCGGCGTACGGTTCCCCAAGTACCCGCCATAGTTCGGATGATAACTGTCGAAGACATGCGCCCGCCGGTGACTGGGCGCCACCGGAAGATCGAAGCTTTCCGCGAAATTGGTTAGGTTGGCGAGCGCATCGTCGCCCTGCACCAACCCGCCAGCGATCACCAACGGCCGTTCGGCCTTGCCCAGCATCTCGGCGACGCGGGCGACATCGTCGGCGTGCGGCGCCATGCGAATGTCCGGACGCGGCGATAGGACCGGTGCTTCGACGGTGTCATCCAGCATGTCCTCCGCGAGGGTCACGACGACCGGGCCCGGCGTTCCCGACCGCGCGATATGGAAGGCGCGCGCCGCTGCTTCGGACAGATGCTCGCCGTCATCCACCTCGATCACCGCTTTCGTTGTATCGGAGAAGGTTTTTGAGTAGTTCATTTCCTGCAACGCCAACCGGCCCTTTTCGAACCGCTCCACCTGCCCGATGAAGAACACGGCGGGGATAGCATCGTGATAGGCGGTGTGGATGGCGATCGAGGCGTTCGTCGCACCGGGACCCCGGCTAATGAAACAGACACCGGGACGGCCGCGCGCCCGGGCATCCGCCACCGCCATGAAACCCGCGCCTCCCTCATGCCGGCAGACGACGAGCCGGATCGACGGATGGTCGATCAGCGCGTCGGTGACCGCGAGGTAGCTTTCACCCGGCACGCAATAGGCGATATCGACATCATGGCTTTCCAACGTGGCGGCAAGAAGCTGGGCAGCGGTGCGGGACATGGCGTTTCTCCGATTTGATCTGGAACCGTTCGAACAGGCGGCGGGAAGAGCCGTTGCGGCAATCCGGATATCACCTTAACGCGGATTGGCCGGTTTAGGCGATTCCACCGGATACGGCGTGCGGCCTTACCTATGCCCGCCCCGCCCGGACCCGGTGGCGCGGCCGCTCACCGGTCAGCAAGGTCAGAGCGTCGCCGAAGGCCGATACATTGTCGCCCAGCGCGGCGAAAAACTCTGCTTCCGCTCGGTCCACCGCTTCGATCGCCTCGGCGACGAGGGATTGCCCGGACCCCGTGACCTCGACAACCATCGCCCGGCCGTCGCCGTCATGGGCTTGACGCGATACCAAGTGCTCTTTCTCCAGCACGCGCAGAACTTGCGACGTCATCATGGGGTCGGTACGGCAATGCCGGGCCAATACCGTCTGCGTCGGCGGTTCGCCGGACGCGCTCAGCTCGCGCACGCCCGACAGCAATAGGAACTGCACCGGGGTCAGATTGAACGGGCCGAGCGCCTGTTTTTGCACACGCTGCCAGCGGTTCACCGCCTGCCAAAGCAGATATCCGGTATTCCGCGCGGCCGGGTGCCGCACATCATCGCGCTTCGAAGAGTCGTCGTCCCCCATCGCCCTCGTTCCAAACAACCACCACCTCGTACCGCTTTATAAGCCGGAGCAACCGCGCAAGGCCAGCACGATGCTGGCAAATCGAAGGGGCCCCGATTGTCAGCACTCGAACAAGTCGGCTGCCAAACAATTGAATTTAATAAAGTTTTAGGGTTGCCTCGCGAGGATAGTCTGCGTCAGACTTTGAAACAGAGGACATACGCGTTCGACACAGTGGAGTAGTCCATGGCTGAACTCGGCGAACAACTCAACGGCGCTCGGCTGACCACGGCGGAAATCCTGTATCACATGCCGGATCATCCCCACCTGCTACAGAGCTTTATCTGGCAATTCATGGACCGGGCGCCCCGATACCCGAAGCTGACGAAATTCCTGATCTTCTGGCAGCACAACATCGATGGTCCCATCCATTCGGTGAAGGTGGCAGGCACCAAAATCATCAAACCGGCCGACCTTCTGCATGTCGGCGACGCCGGATATCTCCATTAAGCTCGCAGGACTTTACGTCCCGCGGCAATTTGCATTAGGCTTCCGCCACAAAATAAAAACGCCAAGGGAGGATTTGGCGACGATGCCATTGAAAGTGGCGGTTGTCGGGTCGGGACCGAGTGGATTTTACACGGTCGCGGCCCTGTTAAAGGCAGGCGTCGAGTGCCAAATCGACATCATCGAGCGTTTGCCCACCCCGTTCGGCCTGATCCGGGGAGGCGTCGCGCCCGACCATCAGAAAACCAAGAATGTCTGGCGGGCATACGAGAAATCGGCCCTGAACGAGGCTGTGCGGTACTACGGCAACGTGGAGGTCGGCCGCGACATCACCATCGACGAATTATCCGAAATGTACGATGCCGTGGTGTTGGCTATCGGATCGCCCCTCGATCGGAAACTCGGCATTCCCGGCGAGGACAAGAAGGGCGTCATCGGATCCGCGTCCTTCGTCGGCTGGTATAACGGCCACCCGGATTTCCGTGATCTGAACCCCGACCTGAATATCCAGGCCGCGGTGGTTGTCGGCAACGGCAACGTCGCGGTCGATTGCGCGCGGGTGCTGGCCAAGACGCCCGAGGAAATGTCGACGACGGATCTGACCGACTACGCCGCCGAGGCGATTCACAAATCTCCGTTGACCGACATCTATATGTGCGGCAGGCGGGGACCGGTCGAAGCCAAATTCACGAATGTCGAACTGCGCGAGATGGGGCAACTGGAGCAATGCGCACCTATCGTCGATCCGGCGCAGCTACCTGACGAAATCACCGGCGACTTCGACGATCGCGACAGACGTCTGCGCGAGCGAAATCTGGCGACGCTTCGGGAATTCACGGAAATGTCGCCCGAGGGAAAACCCAAACGGCTGCATTTCGCCTTCTTCACCAACCCGGTCGAAATCCTCGGCGGCGACCGTGTCGAGGCCGTCAAAATGGAGCGCACCGCCGTAGAAGACGGGCGCGCGGTCGGTACCGGAGAATTCGTCGAAATTCCTTGCGGCTTGGTGATCCCGGCGATCGGCTACTACGGCGAACCCTTCCCCGGCGTGCCCTTCGACGAGAGGGGCGGCGTGGTGGTGCATGACAACGGCCGCATCAGCGATGGTATTTACGCGGTCGGCTGGATCAAACGCGGACCGACCGGCGTGATCGGAACCAATAAACACGATGGCGATCACGCCGCCATGCAAATCTTGGAGGAGATTACCGACGGCGGGAATCCCGGCCGAGACAAATTGGAGTCAACGTTGGGCGAGCGCAACGTCCGTTGGGTGAGCTACCCGGACTGGAAACGTATCGAGGAAGCGGAGATCGCCAATGCGAGCGAGGGCGCGCCGAGGCGGAAATTCAGCCGTGTCGACGACATGCTGGCAGTCCTCGATGGGTAGGGAATGCCCGGCGGATTCAATATTCAAATGCCTCGACGCGACTCCAACCGGTACTGGACATCGCATCGAAAAAGCATAAGTTACCGGCGACTCTACGGGGATTGATTTTCGGCATGGGAATTTCGGGTTTCATGCTTCGCCAAAAGCGTCATTGAGCCGATACCGCCCGACTAATACGCATGATCCTGAAATTCGCTTCTCATAGGGTCGACAAGCACGCGATACTGTGATTTGGCGGCGAGATTTTTGATGCTAGAGTTATTTCGCGGATTCGGTCCAAGAGCCTCGTAATCCCAGGGAGGGTTTAACAAGAATGGCAGCTGTAACCGCAGAGGAACCGCGACGCGTGGAACGCGCGCAGGTCGAATCGGTTATCATTCGCTTCGCGGGCGATTCCGGTGACGGCGTACAGATCACCGGGAGCCAGTTCACCGACACGACGGCCCTGGCCGGTAACGATCTGGCGACCTTTCCCGACTTCCCGGCCGAGATTCGCGCGCCCGCGGGCACGACCTTCGGCGTATCGGCCTTCCAGATCAATTTCGGCGCGCAATCGATCGCGACGGCGGGCGACGAGCCCGATGTGCTGGTGGCGTTCAACCCGGCGGCGCTCAAGGTGAACCTCGGAGACATCGGCGCAGGCGGTCTGATTATACTCGATACCGGCACGTTCACGGCGCGGAACCTCGACAAGGCCGGGTTCGAGGCCAACCCGCTGGAAGACGACACGCTCGAAAAATACCGATCGCTGAAGATCGACATCTCAAAACTGACCCTGGAATCGGTCAAGCCGTTCGGGTTGACGTCGAAAGAGGGTCTGCGTTGTAAGAATTTTTGGACCCTCGGTCTGGTCTATTGGCTGTACGGACGCAGCCGTGCGCCGACGATCGATTGGCTCAACAAGAAGTTTGCGAGCCGGCCGGAAATCGCCGAAGCCAACATCGCCGCGCTCAACGCGGGCCACGCCTTCGCCGAAACGGCGGAAATGCCCGGCGAGATCAGCAGCTATGTGGTGCCGCCGGCCGAACTGGCGCCGGGCATCTACCGCAACATCACCGGCACCGAAGCGATGGCCTGGGGCCTGCTGGCCGGATCGCAGCTGGCCGATCTCAAATTGATGTTCTGCTCCTACCCGATCACGCCCGCCTCGTCGCTGCTGCATGCCTTGGCGCGGCTGAAGCAGTATGACGTCGTCACCTTCCAAGCGGAGGACGAGATTGCCGCGGTCTGTTCCGCGATCGGCGCGTCCTATACCGGGGCGATCGGCGTCACGTCGAGTTCCGGCCCCGGCGTCGCATTGAAAGGCGAGGCGATCGGCCTGGCGATCTCGACGGAACTGCCGCTGATCATCGTCAATTCGCAACGCGCCGGCCCGTCGACGGGCCTGCCGACAAAGACCGAGCAGTCGGACCTGTATCAATCGGTCTACGGCCGCAACGCGGACAGCCCGCTGGTGGTCCTCGCGGCGCGTTCCCCGGCAGATTGTTTTGAGGTGGGTATCGAAGCCGTCCGTCTCGCGACGAAATACATGACCCCGGTAATGGTTCTGTCCGATGGTTACATCGTGAACGCGGCGGAGCCGTGGAACATCCCCGATATGGCGGATTTTGAGCCGTTCCCGGTGAAATTCCATACCGATACGGAGGGTTTCCATCCCTTCAAGCGCGATCCCGAGACCCTTTCCCGGCCCTGGGTCAAACCCGGTACGCCGGCGTTGGAGCATCGTATCGGCGGCATCGAGAAAGCCTATAACAGCGGACACATCTCCTATGACGCCGAGAACCACCAGAAAATGACCGATACGCGGGCGGCGAAGATCAACGGCATCGCCAAGGACATTCCGCCGCAAACGGTCGAAGTCGGCACGGAGGGCGGCAAGCTCGCCGTCGTCGGTTGGGGCTCGACCTATGGTCCGATTTCCCGCGCGGTCAGCAACCTGCGGGCCGACGGCGCGGACGTATCGCATATCCATCTCCGCCACATCTGGCCGATGCCGGCCAATCTCGGCGACCTGCTCGGTAAGTATGAACGCGTCCTCGTGCCCGAGATGAACAACGGGCAACTGGTGACCGTGCTGCGGGCCGAATATCTCGTTCCCGCCGTCGGGCTCAACCAGGTCAACGGCCAACCCTTCAAGATCGCCACCATCGAAGCGGCGATCCACGAACAATTGGAGTCCTGACATGACTGTCGTTCAAACGCCCGAAAAACTGACGGCAAAAGATCTGACGTCGGACCAGGAAGTCCGCTGGTGCCCCGGTTGTGGGGACTACGCGATCATCAAGGGCGTGCGTAATGCGCTGGCCGAGATCGGCACGCCGCGCGAAAACACCGTCTTCGTGTCGGGCATCGGTTGCGCCGCCCGCTTCCCCTATTACATG
Organism: Alphaproteobacteria bacterium; assembly: GCA_965228975.1. Taxonomy (GTDB): domain Bacteria; phylum Pseudomonadota; class Alphaproteobacteria; order UBA8366; family UBA8366; genus JAJFJD01. The sequence continues at coordinate 5,558,123 of OZ245851.1, read as the reverse complement.
GCGACCTACGGCTTCCACACGATCCACGGCCGCGCCCCGGCGATCGCCACCGGCGTCAAGCTGACCAACCCGGAGCTGGACGTCTGGGTCGTCACGGGCGACGGCGATTGCCTGTCGATCGGCGGCAATCACACGCTGCATGTCCTGCGCCGGAACGTCGACGTCAACGTGATGCTGTTCAACAACGAGATTTACGGCCTGACCAAGGGTCAGTACTCGCCGACCTCGAAGACGGGCACGCGCTCGCCATCGACGCCGATGGGGTCGGTCGACGAGCCGGTTTCGGCCACCGAGTTCGCGCTCGGGTCCGGCGCGCGCTTCATCGCGCGGTCGGTCGACACCCTGCAGAAACACCTGCCGGTCGTCCTCAAGCGCGCGCATGCGCATAAGGGCGCGTCCTTCATCGAGATTTTCCAGAACTGCATCGTCTACAACGATGGCGCCTTTTCGCATTTCACCGACCGCAAGATCGCGGCGGATACGCAGGTTCACGTGGAACACGGCAAGCCGCTGCTGTTCGGACAGGACAACGACAAGGGCATCCGCCTGAACCCGCAGTTGCTGAAGCTTGAGGTGGTCACCCTCGGCGAAAACGGCGTCGAGGAGTCGGACATCCTGGTCCACGACGAGACCAACAAGCCACTGGCAACCTTGATCGCGCAGATGCAGCCGCCGCAATTCCCGGTCGCGCTCGGCGTGATCTATTGCGAGGAAGGCCCGGAATACACCGATGCCGTCTACCAGCAAGTCGACGCCGCAAAGGCCAAAAACAAGGCGGTGCCGATGGCCGAGCTCCTGCACAGCGGCCATACCTGGGAAGTCACACGCTGAGGCGAGGCCGGCGGCCACGCCACGCTATCGCTATCTGATTGCGGCGAAATGACCGCTGGCAATCCGCAGGCATCTTTACGATAGTCCGCCGATGGCCGAGCTTTCGAAAGAGGAGACGCCACTCGACGCGCGCGCCGGCGTGCCCCGCGCGGCAGCGAAGAATCGCGCCATCGTTATCTGGTTGATCTTCTGCTGCGGCATGGTCGTGGCGATGATGCTGATCGGCGCGATCACCCGGCTGACCGAGTCCGGCTTGTCCATGGTCGAATGGCGGCCACTCATCGGCGCCTTCCCGCCGGTATCCGACGCCGAATGGCGCCGCGTCTTCGATCTGTATCGCCAGACTTCGGAATACCGGCTGGAGAATGCCGGCATGAGCCTGTCCGAATTCAAGACGATTTTTTGGTGGGAGTATATCCACCGACTGTGGGGCCGCTTGATTGGCCTGGCGTTCGGCCTGCCGCTGATCTGGTTCGCGCTGCGCGGCTACCTGAACAAGCCGCTGGCGCTCCGCCTTTTCGTCCTGTTCCTGTTGGGCGGTGCTCAAGGCGTAATCGGCTGGTGGATGGTGAAAAGCGGGCTGGTCGACCGCGCCGATGTCAGCCAATACCGCCTGACCGTGCATCTCGGCTTGGCCTTCGTCATCCTCGGCGCGATGCTATGGGTCCTTCTCGGACTCGTCTCGCGCCGATCTGGCGAAAGCCCGGCGCCCCGGCGGTTCCGGCGATGCACGATCGGACTGCTGCTGCTGATCTTCATCACCGCGCTATCCGGCGGCCTGGTCGCCGGACTGAACGCCGGCTACGCCTATAACGATTGGCCCTATATGAACGGCCAGATCATCCCCGAAGAATACGCCGACCTGACACCATGGTGGCTCAACCTGTTTGAAAATATCGCCGCCGTCCAATTCGATCACCGGCTGCTCGCCTATGCCTCGGTGTTGGGGGCGTTGCTCTTGTGGGTCGCGGCTTGGCGGAACGGCCTCCGCGGCGGGGGCCGGCGGCCCTTCGACCTACTTGCCGTGACGGTCCTTGCACAGGTAGCGCTTGGAGTCTCGACGCTCTGGTTCGTCGTGCCCATACCGCTCGCCGTCGCCCATCAGGGCGGCGCGATCGCGCTCTTTTGCCTCGCGGTATGGGCCGTCCATACCGTATATCGGACAACGGACACGCCCGGGCAACCGGCTTAGCGGGCGCCTGCCTTCTCCAGCATCGCATGCAACAGGACCTGGCAGCCCGCAGCCAGGTCTTCCGCCGTGGCATTCTCGATCTCGTTGTGGCTGATGCCGTCTTCGCAGGGAACGAAGATCATCCCGCTCGGCGCGACCTTGGCGACGTAGACCGCGTCGTGGCCCGCGCCGCTGACGATATCGCGATGGGCGTAGCCGAATCGCTCGGCGCCGTGGCGCACCGCGTCGACGCAATCAGGGTCGAACGGTGTCGCCTCGAAATGGAGGATCTGCTCGAAAGCCATCTCGAGCTTCGCCGCCTCGGCGATCGCCGCCGCCTGTTCGCGCAATGCCGCGTCCATCGCGGCGAGGCGCTCGTCGACGGGATGGCGCAGGTCGATGGTGAGGAAGACCTCGCCCGGAATGACGTTGCGGCTGTTCGGCCGCACCTGCATCATGCCGACCGTGGCGCAAGCGTCCGGCTGAAATTCATGCCCCATCCGATTGACCGCGTCGACCAAGCGCGACGCCCCCAACAAGGCATCACGTCGGCGCGCCATCGGCGTCGGTCCGGCATGCGCCTCCATCCCGGTATAGGTGACTTCGTACCAGCGCTGACCTTGCGCGCCGGTCACCACGCCGATCGTCTTTTCCTCGGCTTCGAGAATCGGTCCTTGTTCGATATGCGCCTCGAAATACGCGCCCACCGGCCGGTCGCCGCAGCCGTCGCCATTATAGCCGATCCGCGTCAGCTCATCGCCCAATGCGACGCCGTCCATATCGGTCGTCGCGTGCGTCTTCGCCAGATCGAACAGTCCCGCGAACACGCCCGATCCCATCATGGCCGGGGCGAAGCGCGACCCTTCCTCGTTGGTCCAGACGACGACTTCGACCGGCGCATCCGTCTCGACGCTCGCGTCGTTGAGCGACCGGATAACCTCCAGTCCGGCAAGCACGCCATAAGCGCCGTCGAACTTGCCGCCGGTCGGCTGACTGTCCAGATGGCTTCCGGTCACCACCGGGGGCAGGTCGTCGTTGCGGCCCGGGCGGCGGGCGAAGATATTGCCCATCGCGTCGACCGAGACACGGCATCCGGCGGACTCGCACCAATCGATGAACAGGTCGCGCGATTGCTTGTCGAGATCGGTCAGCGCCAAACGGCAGACGCCACCCTTTTGGGTGGCGCCGATTTCAGCCATCGTCATCAGGCTGTCCCACAACCGCCGGCCATCGATCGTCAGGTTTTCCACGGTACACCTCGCTAGTAAGGCGACCCCCTATCCGGACGATATCCGCGGCTGCGCGGAAAACTGTGACGGTATTCTAGCCTTTGACAACCAGATTATAGTCAGGGGTCGGATTCAACGGACAAGAGTAAAGATACTTGCCCGGCTTCAACTCGACCACATAATCCTTCGTCGTGCCGGTGTCGAGACCGCCGCCGGAAACACTGATCTTGTTCAGTTTGTGCAGCGGATTCTTCCAATTGTAGTCATGTTCGCGGACCCAGAATCCCAGCGAGTAGGGAACGTTCTTGTTGGTCACGCGGAAGATATATTTCCCGGGCTTCAACTCGAGCGTCTTGGCCTTCGCCAACCGGTCGGCGCCGGACTTCGCGTTGATCGCGTTGCAGTCGTCCGCCTTTTTCGGCGTGTATTTGTGATCGACGCCATTTTCCGATTCGACGAATTGACACCCGACCTGTGTCAGGTTGATCACGGTCGGTTCGGCGGCGCGGGCAACGGACATCGCGCCCAACAGGGCGGCGCCGGCTAGGCCGACGGTGAATGCGGATCGCTTGATACCGGACATCGGTTAACCTTTCTTACAATGAAACAACCTGGTCCATAAATCTTTAGAATTGTTATAACAATCAACACAACATTCCGTGAGTGTCTCAAAAAGATTTAACGCGCGAATAACGAATCCATAAAGTTTTTGTAAAGGCGAACCCGTCGATACCTGCCATCCCCCGGAAATGAAAAGGATATTGCATCGCTGGCGGCATGCGCTATAGGGTCAGTCACAGGGGAGAACCGGGGGTGCGCAGCATCCCTAACAAAATAAAATCCGGTCGCTTTGATGCCGTTCGGACTACTCAAATTCGGGTTGTCGAAAACCTATCCGGCCCGCCGTATCCTACCGCGACAACATGACCTCAAATCGCGATACGACGTGGTCATCATTGGCGCCGGCGGCCACGGCCTGGCAACCGCCTATTACCTCGCGACGCGGCACGGGATCACCAATGTCGCGGTGCTCGACAAAGGATATCTCGCCGGCGGCAACACCGCCCGCAACACGGCGATCATTCGCGCCAATTATCTGACGCCCGAAGGGGTCGCCTTCTACAAGGAATCGGTGGACCTGTGGCGCGGCCTGTCGGACGAGTTCGACCTCAACATTCTGTATTCGACCCGGGGACACCTGACCCTCGCGCATACCGACGGCGCGATGCGCACCGCCCGCTGGCGCGCCGAAGTGAACAAGCATCTCGGCGTCGACTCCGAATTGATCTATCCGGACGAGATCGCTCGCCTGTGCCCCCAACTCGATCTGTCGAAGGACGTCCGCTACCCGATCCTGGGTGCGCTGCATCATCCGCCCGGCGCGACCGCGCGGCATGACGCGGTGGCCTGGGGCTACGCCGACGGCGCCGCCCGGCACGGCGTCGAAATCCACCAGCACACCGAAGTGACGGGGATCAATGTCAGTGGCGGCCGGGTTACCGGCGTGGAGACCACGCGCGGCACGATCGAATGCGGCCAGGTTCTGCAGGCGGTCGCCGGGGCATCGTCGCTGGTCGCCGGGATGGCCGGGCTGAAACTGCCGATCAAGACGATTCCGTTGCAGGCCTGCGTGTCGGTCCCGTTGAAACCCTTCCTCGACCCGATCATCGTGTCCGGCAGCCTGCATGTCTACATATGGCAGACGTCGCGGGGCGAGTTGGTGATGGGCGGTGCGACGGATCCATACCCGCTGTACTCCACCCGGTCGACGCTCGACTTCAAGGAAGGGCTGATGGCGCATATCCTCGAGCTGTTCCCCTTCCTTTCCGAGGTTCGGTTGAATCGCCAATGGGCCGGCATGGCGGACATGACGCCCGATTTCTCACCCGTGATGGGCATGACGCCGATCGGCGGGTACTACATCGATTCGGGCTGGGGCACCTGGGGATTCAAGGCGACGCCGGTCGCCGGCTTCCGCATGGCCGAATGTATCTCCAACAATCGCCAGCCGGACCTGCTCCACCCTTTCCGCATCGACCGCTTCGAAAGTTTCAGCCAGGTCGGCGAAAAGGGCGCGGCCTCGGTCGGGCATTGAGGGGCGATTGCGATGAAAATCATGCATTGCCCGTTGAACGGCCCGCGCAACATTCAAGAGTTCGTGTATGGCGGCGAGGTTCAAGACGTTCCCGCCGACGACGCGACGGACGCGGCCTGGGCGGACTATGTCTTCCTCGAGAACAACGCCGGCACGGTGGTGCGGGAATGGTGGATGCATGCCGCGAGCGGCTATTGGTTCATCGCCGAGCGCGATACCCGGACCGACGACATCCTGCGGACCTATGCCCCCGGCGACGCGCCGCCGACCGGCGCCGAAACGGGGGACGCATGACAAACCGTCTGGCGCCCCCATACGGCCTGCTGCTCGACCGCGACCGTTCGATCGAGTTCAGTTTCGAAGGGCAGCCCTTCGAAGGCTACGCCGGCGACACCATCGCCAGCGCGCTGGCGGCGAACGACATGTGGCTGTTATCCCGGTCGTTCAAATATCACCGCCCGCGCGGCATTCTCAGCATGGCCGGCGACGACGCCAACACGCTGGTGCAGCTTCCCGACGAGCCCAATGTGCTGGCCGACCTGTACAAGATCCGCGACGGCCTCGCCGTGACGGGGCAACACTATACCGGCAGCCTGCGCAGCGATACCGGACAACGGATCGAGCGGTTCGCCAAATTCCTGCCGGTCGGGTTCTACTATCACGCCTTCCACAAACCCCGGGGAATCTGGGATTTCTGGGAAAAATACGTTCGCGCGCGGGCCGGCCTCGGTGTCGTAAACGAATCCGTGCGCGACCGCTATTACGACAAGGAATACGCGTTCGCCGATGTCGCCGTCGTAGGCGCCGGCGCCGCCGGGGTGGCCGCCGCCGTCGAATCGGCGCGCGCCGGCCGCCAAGTCATCCTGATCGAACGCCAGCCGATCCTCGGAGGGTCCTTGAACCATGCCCGCATCGACGTGCGTGCGACGCGGGGCGTCGATCTCGCCGGCGCCTTGGCCCAGGATCTCGCCGAGGTCGAGGATCGCATCACGATCATGACCGACGCGACCTGCACCGGACTGTTCGACGATAACATGCTAGCCGTGGTCACCGAGAACCGGTTGATCAAACTGCGGGCGGAACAGGTCATTCTCGCGACCGGCGCGATCGAACAGCCGATGGTTTTCGCGAACAACGACCTGCCGGGAATCATGATGGGCTCGGCAGCACAGCGCTTGCTGTGGCTCTACGCGGTCCGGCCCGGCCAGCAAGCGGTGGTGGTCACGGCGAACGGCGACGGCTACGGCGTCGCGCTGGACCTCGCCGAGGCCGGGGTCACGATCCAAGCGATCATCGACATCCGCGAGAAGATCACGCCCGATCCCCGGGCGGAGGAAGCCGTTTCCCGGCGGTTCAGTATCCTTCAAGGAGTCACGGTCGACCGCGCGATCGCCAATGACGGCAAACGCCACCTCGCGGCGGTCGATCTCGTCCCCATCGACACCGGAACCGGGCAAGACTGGGAGCGCCACCGCATTCCCTGCGACCTGCTCTGCATGTCCATCGGCTGGGCCCCGGCCGCGTCGCTGGCGGCGCACACGGGTGCGACCGTGGCCTATGACGAGACGACGCAGGGTTTCACGGTTCGCGACCTCGCGGACACGATCCAGACCGTCGGCACGCTGGGCGGACACTGGAACACGGAAGATGCCATTGCGGATGGACGGCATGCCGGTTGGCGCGCCGCCGGCAGCAGCGGTGAAGCACCGCCGCAGCCCGAGGCAAGCCACGCGCCGGTTGGCGATCCGTTTCCCTGCTCGGAAGGCGGTGACGGAAAGGCCTTTGTCGATTTCGACGAGGACCTGACACCCGAAGATATCCGCAACAGCATTGCCGAGGGCTTCGATCATATCGAATTGCTGAAGCGTTTCTCGACCGTCGGCATGGGCCCCAGTCAGGGCCGTCAATCGGTCACCAACGCGCTTCGGCTGCTTTGCCGCGAGACCGGGCAACCGATCCAGGATGCGCGCGGCTGGACCAACCGACCACCGGCCTTTCCGGAAAAGATCGGCCAACTGGCCGGCCGCGGATTCGATCCCGTCCGCAAGACGCCGATGCACGACCGGCATCTCGAAGCGGGGGCCAGCATGATGGTCGCCGGCGCCTGGTTGCGGCCGGTTTGTTATGGCGAGGATCCAGCGGAAACCGCCGCAGAAGAGGTCCGCGCCGTCCGCAGTAGCGTCGGGTTGATCGATGTCTCGACGTTGGGCGGTATCGACCTGCGCGGTCCCGACGCGGCGGAATTCCTGAACCGGCTGTATACAATGAGTTATTCGAAACAACCGGTGGGCCGCGGGCGCTACGCCCTGATGTGCGACATGACCGGCGCCATCATGGACGACGGCGTCGCCTGCCGGATGGCCGAGGATCATTTCTACGTCACCGCCACGACGGGCAACTCGGACGGCGTCTACCGGTCGATGTTGCAATGGAACGCGCAATGGCGTCTCGACGTCGACATCGCGAACATGACCGGCGGCTTCGCCGCGGTGAACATTGCCGGTCCGCAGTCACGCCGGGTTCTGGAGCCGCTTTGCGAGGACATCGATCTGTCCGCCACAGGCTTTCCCTATATGGCGGTCGGACAGACAACCGTTGCCGGCATCCCGGCCCGCCTCATGCGGGTGGGATTCGTCGGTGAGCTGGGGTACGAGATTCATGTGCCGGCGGGCTTCGGTGAAGCCCTATGGGACGCACTGACCGATGCCGGCCGTCCCTACCACTGCCGACCTTTCGGCGTCGAGGCGCAGCGTATCCTGCGGCTGGAAAAAGGCCATATCATCATCGGACAGGATACTGATGGCCTGACCCATCCTCACGAAGCGGGCATGGGCTGGGCGGTCGGCAAGCGCAAGCCGTTCTTCGTGGGAAAACGCGCAATCGACATACAAATGGCGCGCGGCCTCGACCGTGTGCTGGTCGGCTTCACCTTGCCGCCGCAAGCCGCTGTCCTGCCGGAAGAATGCCATCTCGTCTTCAAGGGCGAGGACATCGTCGGGCGCGTCACCTCCGTCGTCCGGTCGCCGACATTGGGCTTTCCGATCGGCATGGCCTATGTGGCGCCCGATCAGGCGGAACCTGGCATGCCGATCGTCATTAAGGGGCCGAGGGGGCGGTACATCCAGGGGACGGTGGCCGAAATGCCCTTTTACGACCCTGAAAACGCCCGGCAGGAGGGATGAGCGGCGCCATGACCACCGATCCCACCCATTTTCCGCGCCGCAGTTTCGTCTATCGCAGGCTGCGGGACGCCGGCGCGGTCTTCACCGATTGCGGCGATTCCGCCGTCGCGGATGCCTTTCCCGGGCGCGGCGGCCTACCGTCGCGGCTAGCCTTGATCGACCTGTCGCCGCTTCCCCGTATCGGCTTCAAGGGGCCGCAAACGCTCGAATGGCTGTCGCGGCAAGCGGTCACGGTGCCGGCGCAGAACAACAGGGCCGAACGCCAGACCGATGGCGCGCTCGCGATCCGATTGGCCGATACCGAAGTGACGGTCCTCGGCGACGTCGACGGCAAGGACAACACGATCGGCCGGCTCGAGGCCCGCATGCCCAACGGGGCCTGCTATCCGGTTCCGAGGCGCGACAGTCACGCGTGGTTCGTGTTATGCGGCGCCAAGGCGCCGGACTGCCTTCAAAAACTCTGCGGGGTCGATCTGCGGATCGGCCGATTCGAGGATCTGGCGGTGGCGCAAACGTCCCTGGCGCGGCTTTCGGCACAAATCATCCGTCAAGACCATGGCGGCAGTCCGGCGTTCCACCTGTTGGCCGACAGTGCCTCGGCACTCTACCTATGGGATGTCCTGGTCGACGCCATGGACGAGCATCTTGGCGGCTTAGCAGGCCGGTCGGCCCTGCGCGCATTGCGGGAACGGCAACCTTAAGGCGGTCCCGTTGACGCCCCAACACCTGTTGCATTGCAGCAACTGCAATCCAGCCATGTCCTGGTGCGACAAGTTATCCACCGAATTTGTGCCAATTAACCTTGAAAATTAGGGGATGCTTTGCCATATATTGCAACGCAGCATGAGTTGTCCAAGTTCATGTTGCATTGCAAGGTAAATCTTACCTTGCCGCACTTCTTGGGCGTTTCCTCCCTAGACTTGGGCCGTGCCTCGTGCGCGGCCCTTTTTTATCTCCAGCCCGCCAAGAAGGCCGACCCCGGATAGTCCGCCTTAGATCGTCTGCCCTAGATCGTCTGCCAAGACCCATCGACACCACGGCAGGCGGTGCGTTTCACCGATTCCCGGGTTTCCCCGATTTTGAAGACGACCACGAAATCGCGGCATAGCTTGCCGTCCTTGGCGCGGAAACTGCGCAGCGGTGTAATGCTGGCGGTGGTGCCGGTGTCGGCGCTGGTCCAGTTGGTCGGCTGGCCTTCCGGCATGCCCTGCAGGCTGTGATAGGTCGCGCGGTGGAAGGATTCGCGCTCGCGCGGCAATAGCGTATCGGTCGCGAGATAGCCTGCGCCTGCCCCCAAACTGCCGACAACGATCGATCCCAAGATCCCCGATCCGCCGGGACCGAAGACGGTCCAGCCGACAAACGCGCCGGCGACCCCACCGGTCACCGTGGCGACGGCAAGTTTATTCTTGCGATCGGTGACGGCGCAGGACGAAAGGACGAGCGTTAGGGCGGCGAGACATAGGACTTTTTTCATCCGATGACATTCCTTGCACAAAAAAGGACCCTGGTGCCCATAGCATCCAGAATCCTCCTCCCTGTCGCGCGGAGGCAACTCTAACATAATTCCTACGCATTATTAAAAGGTTAAGTCCGAACGCCGTAAGGGTGGTGGCCCCGGCACGCCGGCCGGCCACATTCTTGTCATCGTTTCAATCGGTTCCAGGCTTGCCGAGTGTGTTACTTAGGACCACATTACAAAGACGATGGGCATATGTTTCGGGATTGGGGATTGGCGATTAAATATAGAATTCGCAGAGATCGCCTGAACGTCGCGGTTTGGGCCGTGGCCTTGGGCCTTTCCATCGCGGTGACCGGCTGTTCGTGGCCCAAACGCGACAAGCATTCGCCACGCTCGGCGCCCGCGGCCAGCCAGGCGGGCCCGCCGCCGAACGTGACGTCCTGCCGGGAATATGCTGATCATACGGCAGCGCGGCAGATGCAGCGGGAATTCGACGTGATGTCGGGTAATTTCCGGGGTGGCGACAGCCGGGTTTTCCAGGATTTCGCCCGCGCCGACGCCCAGAAGTACCGCCAACAACTCTACGAATCCTGCCTGAACCGCCAGCGCAGCCAGCAAATACAAAAATAGGCGCGACCCGACGCCCCGCGACAGCTGAATAAGTGCGTGCGCACCAGCGGGGTCCCGGCGCAATCCCCCGCATAACAGCGGTTTGTCGATCTATCCCCCCATGCTATACCTCTGCCGCAGCGCAGCGAGGAGCCGTTGGTGTCGCGCAAAGGCAAGAAATTTCAGTTCAATTCGCCCGCGAAGGATCTCATTCGCAGGCTCTTCCGCGACTACTTGCGGCACCATGTCGGCAAGATCGTCGTCGGCGTGAGCTGCATGATCCTCGTCGCCCTGGCGACCGGAACCCAGGCAAAGCTGATTCAGCCCGCGCTGGACAAGGTCTTGGTCGAAGGGGACGATTCGCTGATCCTCGTCCTGCCGCTGGCGTTTCTTTGCGTGTCGGTCCTCAAGGGCTTCGCCAGTTACGGCCAAGCGGTGATGATGCAGAAGCTGGGCCTGCGCGTGAATGTCATGATGCAGAACGAGATGTTCGGCCGCCTGATCGATGCCGACATGAAATACCTGCATGACGATTCCACGGGCAAATTGATTTCGCGCTTCCTGAACGACGTGAACTACACGCGCGACGCGACCGTCAAAACCTTCACCGGTTTCGGGCGCGACCTGTTGACGATCCTCGTGCTCGGCGGGGTCATGGTCCACACGAACTGGCAGATGGCGGTGATCGCCCTGGTCATCCTGCCGATCAGCATTTTCCCGATTCTCTATATCGGAAGGCGCATCCGCCGTTTATCGGAAAACACACAGGTCTCTCTGGGCGATTTGACCGGCTTCCTCGATGAGGTCTTCAAAGGTTTCCGGCAGGTCAAAGCCTACGGCATGGAGGATTACGAACGCGATCGCGCCAGCACGGTATTCGAGCGTGTCTATTCGCTGCAATTCAAGGCCGGCCGGACCCGGTCACGCTCCTACCCGATCATGGAGAGCCTTGCGGGTGTCGCCATCGCTTTGGTCTTGGCGTGGGGCGGATTTCAGGTCAGCCAAGGCGAGACGACAATCGGTCAGTTCATGACCTTCTTCGTCGCCATGGCAGCGGCCTACCAGCCGCTGCGCAGCCTCGCCAATCTGAACGCGAACCTGCAACATGGTCTGGCGGCGCTGGAACGCGTGTTCGCGGTGATCGACTACCGCCCGGACATCGCCGATTCGGACGATGCCAAGCCATTGCACGTCAGCAGTGGCCATGTGCATCTGGAGGATGTGCATTTCTCCTACGATGAGAAGAAGACCGCCCTGCACGGCGTCACCGTCGATGCGCCGCCGGGTAAGACCGTCGCCTTGGTCGGACCGTCCGGCGCCGGCAAGTCGACGATCCTCAACCTGATCCTGCGCTTCTTCGATCCCAACTCCGGCACCGTCACGGTGGACGGCCAGGACGTCCGGGGCGCATCGCTGGCATCGCTGCGGGGAAGCATCGCGCTGGTCAGCCAGGAAGTGATGCTGTTCAACGACACGGTGCGCGCCAACATCCTCTACGGCCGGCCGTCCGCCAGCGAGGCGGAGGTGATCGACGCGGCGAAGGCCGCCGCCGCGCACGAGTTCATCGAACAACTGCCCGACGGCTACGACACGGTCGTCGGCGAGCGCGGGATGCGCGTGTCGGGCGGCCAACGGCAGCGGCTCGCCATTGCCCGGGCGATGCTGCGGAATGCGCCGATCCTGCTTCTCGACGAGGCGACGTCGGCACTCGATTCGGAGGCCGAACGGCAGGTCCAAGAAGCCCTGACGCGTCTGATGGAAGGCCGAACAACGCTAGTCATCGCCCACCGCCTGTCGACCGTCGTCAACGCCGATATCATTTACGTGCTCGACCAGGGACGGGTCGTCGACAGCGGCACCCATCAGGAACTGCTGTCGCGCGGCGGCATCTACGCTCGCCTATGCCAGATGCAATTCGAGGACAGCATGACCCTGGGCGAGGCCGGCCCGGCCAAGGCCCGGGCGGCGCAAGCGTGATCGTTGCGGCAACTCAAGCAAACCTTTAAGCGGCCCGCGGTACAGGCCATCCTGTGCTGGATCGCGGCGCAGTATATCCGCCTGGTGTGGCTCACCGGCCGTTGGCGCATGACCGGTGAAGGGCCGGCAAACCAACTCTTCGAGCAAGGCAAACCGCTGATCATCGCCGCATGGCACGGTCGCCTGTTCATGATGCCCTGCGGCTGGCGCCACCGCGGCAAGATGCATGTCTTGATCTCGAGCCACGGCGACGGCCAGCTTATCTCGAAGACCATGGCGCATTTCGGCATGCGGACCATCGCCGGTTCGACCCGGAAGGGCGGTGCGGAGGCGCTCCTGCGGTTACGCCGCATTCTACGCGACGGCGGGGCGGTCGGGATCACACCCGATGGTCCGCGCGGTCCTCGGATGCGGGCCAGTCTCGGGATCGTCCAACTCGCCCGCATCACCAGCGCACCGATCTTTCCGCTGACCTATTCGGTGCGGCCCCGGCATGTCTTCGGCAGTTGGGACCGGTTTATCCTGCCGCTCCCATTCGCGCGCGGCCAGTTTCTGTGGGGCGAGGCGATCGAGGTGCCGGCGGATGCGGACGACGAAGCCATGGAGGCGATCCGCGCGGAGGTGGAGCGCCGCTTGACCGACCTGACCGATCAGGCGGACGATATGGTGAACCAGCCGCATATCGCACCGGCGGAAATTGAAGTCGGGTCCTGACAGCATGGTTGCCCTTCCCGCATATCGAATGACCTCGGCGCTCGCCGCCCCGGTGCTCGACCGGTTGTTGCGCAGGCGCCTCCGTCAGGGGAAGGAAGACCCGGCGCGGATCGACGAGCGCCGCGGTATCGCCTCCCGGCCCCGTCCGGACGGCCCCCTGATCTGGCTGCACGCCGCAAGCGTCGGCGAGTCGCAATCGGCCCTCGCCCTCGTCAAACGGCTGACGACGGTGTACCCAAACGTCTCCATCCTGGTCACGACCGGCACGGTCACCTCCGCGCAGCTCATGGAAGCCCGCCTGCCGGCCCGATGCTTCCACCAATTCGCACCGATGGACTGCCCGGGATGGGTCGAACGCTTCTTCGAGCACTGGCGGCCCGACGCGGCCCTTTGGATGGAATCCGAGCTCTGGCCCAATTTGTTGACGGCCATCCGCGACCACGGCGTTCCGGCCATCCTGATCAACGGCCGGCTCTCGCCACGCTCTTTCGCGCGCTGGCGCAAGGCGCCCGGTTTCGCCCGCGCATTGCTCGGGAGCTTCGACCTGATCCTGGCGCAAAGCGACGAGCAGGCCGGCTGGTTCCGAACCCTCGGACCGGCGGCCGTCGAGTGTGTCGGCAACCTGAAATTCTCCGCCTTGCCGCTGGCCGCGGACGCGGCAGAGTTGTCGGCCCTGCAAGCGGCAATGGCGGACCGGACCGTCTGGCTGGCCGCGAGCACGCATGACGACGAGGAAGCGATTGCCGCCGACGTGCACGAATCCCTGCGCACGGAACACCCATCGCTGTTGACCATCATCGCGCCCCGGCATCCGGCGCGGGCCGACGCGATCGCGACACAGCTTCGGGAACGCGGACTCCGGGTCGCGCGCCGATCCGACGGGAAACTCCCAGCGGCGGCGGACGATATCTATCTCGCCGATACAATGGGCGAACTCGGTTTGTTCTACCGCCTTGCGCCGGTGGCGATGATCGGCGGCAGCTTCGGTGATGTCGGCGGCCATAATCTGATGGAACCCGCCCAACTCGGCTGCGCGATCCTGCATGGGCCCGATATGAAAAAGACCCAGGCCGTCGCCGACGAGATGATGCAAACCGGCGGCACGGTCCAATGCGCCGACGCCGACGCCCTGGCCGATGCCGTCGGGACACTGCTACAGGACGCGGAACGGCGGCATGCCTTGGCCACGGCGGCGAAGGCCGTCGCCGACCGGCATTGCGCGGTGATCGACCGCGTCTGCGAGCGGCTGGCGCCCACGCTCGACCGGATCGGCGAGGCGGCATCATGAAGGCGCCGAAGTTCTGGCAACGTGACGGTCTGCTGGCGCTCCTGCTGTCGCCGTTGTCGCACGGCATAACGGCCATCGGCCGGATGCGTCGCGCCCTCAAGAAGACTCGGCGCATCAAGGTGCCGGTTCTCTGCGTCGGTAATTTCGTCGCCGGCGGGGCAGGCAAGACGCCGGTGGCGATCGCCGTCGCCGAACGTTTAATCGCGCGCGGCGCAAACCCTCATTTCTTGACCCGGGGATATCGCGGCACCATTAGCGGCCCAACCCGCGTCGACGCGACCCGGCACGGGGCCGAACATACGGGCGACGAGGCCTTGCTGCTGTCCCGCACCGCACCCTGCTGGATCGCCCGGCGTCGCCCCGCGGGCGGGGCCGCCGCGGCTCATTACGGCGCCGATGTGGTCGTCATGGACGACGGATTTCAGAACCCGTCGCTCCGCCAGAATCTGTCCCTGGTGGTTATCGACGGCGGTTACGGGCTCGGCAACCGCCGCGTCTTGCCCGCAGGCCCATTGCGGGAACCTTTCGAAGACGGCATCGGCCGCGCCGACGCGATCGTCCTGCTGGGCGAAGACGAGCACGGTATCCTGGCGACACTGCCGGAGACCCTGCCCGTGCTGCGCGCCGACATCGTGCCGGCGAAAACCGACCATCTTGCCGGCAAGACCGTCTTCGCCTTCGCGGGGATCGCACGGCCGGAGAAATTCTACGCCAGCCTGGAAGCGGTCGGCGCCCGCATCGCCGACACGCGGTCCTTCGACGATCACCATATCTTCAATCCCGCGGAAATCGGCTGGCTGCTCGACAGAGCCGCGATCCTGGAAGCGCTGCCGGTCACGACGGAAAAGGACTGGGTCCGCCTGCCGGAAGTCGTGCGCGACCGCTTCGCCACGCTGCCGATCACGGTGCGGTGGCGGGACGAGGCGGCGCTCGACGCGCTGCTCGACCAACTCGGCTGACACGACGCATCGGCAACCTGTCGGCGCGCTCCTACTTCTTGGGATTCTTCTTCGGCGGCGTCATCGGCGGCACCAGGAGCTGCGGGTCGAGGCGCGCGCCGAACAGATTGATGCGCCAATCCAGATGCGGCCCGGTCGAGCGGCCGGTCGACCCGAGCGTGCCGATCTTCTCGCCCTGCTTGACGAACTGCCCCGGCCTCACCGTGACCCGCTGCATATGCAGAAAAGCCGAACTCAGGCCATGGCCATGGTCGAGGATAATTGTCCCACCGGTGTAATAGAGATCGCGTTCCGCCAGCCGTACGACCCCATCGGACGGGGCGACGATCAGCGTGCCGACGGGCGCGGCGATGTCGATACCGTAATGCGGCCGTCGCGGCTTACCGTTGAGGATACGCTGGCTGCCATAGACGCCGCTGATCCGGCCCTTGGCAGGCCATTGCCACCCTTTCAGGAAGTGCGGCGTTGCGCTGTCCTCGGACCGCGCCTTCTTGATCAGGCGATTCTCGCGCCTGATCCGGTCGAGCACGTCTTTCGGCGGCGTCACCATCTTGGGCGGCAGTCCATCGATCCGCTGAATCTTGTATTTCCGGGGTTTTATATCGAGCGACACGGTGCGGCGGCTTCCGTCCAGGAATCGAAGTTCGACCGACGCCGCCGGTTTCGCATCACGGTGGAACCCGATGACGAAGACGCCGTTCGGGGAAACGCGGATCGGTTTGCCCTGGAATTTCACAACGGTCCCAGGATCGGTCCGGCCGACGACCATACCGCCCTGGATCATCCGGCCATCGAGGGTCAGGTTCCCCGCCGACGCGGCAGCCGCGGCAAGCATCGGCGCCAGAAACGCGAATAGCCGAATCACAGAAGCGACCCCTGCCGGCCGTCGGCCTTGGCCTTGCCGGATGGTTGTGCCTTGGATTTCGGCTTCCGGGGCGCCGGTTTCTTCCCGGGCTCGGGCAGCACATCGGTCGCGGTGATATCGGCGCCGACACGGCCGTCGGAAAACTCGACCAACACCGAATCGCCGGTCTGCAACGTCGCGGCCGTCATCACCGCGTTGCCGTCGGCATCGCGCACCACCGCATAGCCGCGGTCGAGCACCCGCCGGAAGGAAAGACTTTCCAGCAGCGCGCCCGCCGCCTTCAACTGCTGCTCCGCGGAATCGGTCTGCCGCTCGACCAAGGCCGGCACGAACCGGTCGGCGATTCGCCCCGCGCGATTTTCCTGGCCGTCCAAGAAACGCCGCATCGCCGCGGTCAAGTCCTTGACGCTCTGCGCGACCCGCGTCTGGGTCTCGAACAGCACTTGTTGCGGCGGCTTGATCTGCGCCGCCCAGTGGGCCACCTGCTGATCCCGGTCACGCAACAGGCTTTGCATGGCGTTGCGGAGACGCTCGTCCTCACCGTCGAGCCGTTGCTGCTGCGTGCCGATCAGGCTGTCCAGATCGGGCAGGCCGCGCGCCAGCCCTTCGACCCGGAGCCGGCGGTCGTCGATCATGCGATGCATCGCCGCGATCATCCGGCGCTCGTTGTCCAACACGGTTGCCTGCAGTTCCGCCCGCACCGGCACCGCCATCTCGGCAGCGGCCGTCGGCGTCGGCGCGCGCCGGTCGGACGCAAAGTCGATCAACGTGGTGTCGGTCTCGTGGCCGACGGCGGAGATCAGCGGGATATCCGACGCCGCGGCCGCGCGGACCACATTCTCCTCGTTGAAAGCCCACAAGTCCTCCAGGCTGCCGCCGCCGCGCGCCACGATGATCAGGTCCGGACGCGGTACCGGGCCGCCGGGTTCGATCCCGTTGAACCCCTCGATCGCCGCCGTCACCTGATCCGCCGCGCCATCCCCCTGGACCAGCACCGGCCACAACAGCACATGCCGCGGGAAGCGGTCGCTCAACCGGTGCAAGATGTCGCGGATCACCGCGCCGGTCGGCGAGGTGACCACGCCGATCACCTCCGGCAGGAAGGGCAACTCGCGTTTCCGCGAATCGTCGAACAACCCTTCGGCGGCGAGTTTCTTGCGCCGGTCTTCCAGCAGTTTGAGCAGCGCGCCCTCGCCCGCCATCTCCATCTGGTCGACGACGATCTGGTATTTCGAGCGCCCGGGATAGGTTGTCAGCTTGCCGGTACAGATCACCTCCAAGCCATCTTCCGGGGCGATCGACAATCGCCCCGCCGTGCCGCGCCAGCACACCGCATCGAGCACCGCGTTCTCGTCCTTCAGCGTCATGTAGAGATGCCCCGACGCCGCCCGTTTGAAACCGGACAGCTCGCCCCGCACGCGTACATACGGATAACTGTCCTCGACGGTGCGCTTCAGCGCCCGCGAGAGCTCGGAGACCGAGTATTCGGGAAGATTCGTGGTCAGGTCGGGTGATTTATCGCTCATCTGGAGCGTACCCTATGATAAGAATGGGCAAAAGCTAAGGCAAATTTCGGCGGGGGTGACGATGAAGGTATTGGTGGTCGGATCCGGTGGACGGGAACATGCGCTGTGCTGGGCGATTGCGGCCTCTCCGCTCTGCGACATGCTCTATTGCGCCCCCGGCAACGCGGGCATCGCCGAAGAGGCGGAATGCGTCGACATCGGCGCGGAAGACGTCGGCGGCCTCGTCCGATTCGCCTGCGACAACGCCATCGACCTGGTGGTCGTCGGCCCCGAAGGGCCGCTGGTGCTCGGCCTTGTCGATCAACTGACCGAGGCGGGCATCAAGGCGTTTGGCCCGACCGCCGCCGCCGCCGAGTTGGAAGGGTCGAAAGGCTACACCAAGGACCTCTGCGCGAAATACGACATTCCGACCGGCGCCTACCGCCGGTTCACCGATCTCGGCGAGGCCCGCGCCTATATCGAAGACCAGGGCGCGCCGATCGTCATCAAGGCCGATGGGCTGGCCGCCGGCAAGGGCGTCACCGTCGCGCAGACCGTCGAAGAAGCCCTCGCCGCCGCCGAAGACGCCCTGCAGGGCAACCGCTTCGGCGACGCCGGCGCCGAAATCGTCGTCGAGGAATGCCTCGTCGGCGAGGAGGTCAGCGTCTTCGCGATCTGCGACGGCGAGCACTCGCTCACCCTCGCCGCGGCGCAGGACCACAAGGCCGCCTATGACGGCGACACCGGGCCGAACACCGGCGGCATGGGCGCCTACAGTCCGGCGCCGGTGATGACCGACGCGCTGGCCGCCGAAATCGACGAGACCGTGATCCGCCGCACGGTGGAGGCGATGAAGTCCGAAGGACGGCCCTATACCGGCATCCTCTATGCGGGCCTGATGATCACCGAGGACGGCCCACAACTCATCGAATACAACGCGCGCTTCGGCGACCCGGAATGCCAGGTCCTCATGATGCGGCTGAAATCCGACCTGCTCCCGGCCCTGATCGCCGCCTGCGACGGCGTGCTCGAGACCTTCGACCTGCGTTGGTACGACGAGACGGCGCTGACGGTGGTGCTCGCCGCCGAGGGCTACCCCGGCTCCTACGACAAGGGCACCGAGATTCGCGGCGTCGAGGCGGCGGAATCGGACGAATCGGTGAAGGTCTTCCACGCCGGCACCGCCCGCGACGATAGCGGCACCCTGACCGCCATCGGCGGCCGCGTCCTGAACGTGACCGCGCTCGGCGGCACGGTGGCGGAAGCGCAGCAGCGCGCCTACGCCGCGATCAACCGCATCGACTGGCCGCAAGGCTTCTGCCGTCGCGACATCGGCTGGCGCGCCATCGAACGGGATTCCTGAATTTTGGATATGCTCTCGGGCTAATCCGCCGCATCCGACAGGCTGCCCGGTGAGATCGAGCATTGCCCGCGGTCGGGATTGGGTTCCACGTCGCGGCGCACGATTTTCGACAGGTCGTCCGCGCCGCCCACGTAAAGCCCGTTGATCCAGATCTGCGGCACGGTGACCGGCGTCTTGGGTCCGATGATCGGCTTCACGCGCGCGAGCATGTCGTAGAGGCCGCTCGGCTCCTTGATTACGTCGTGATAGACGTAGTCGATCTTCGCTTCGTCCAGATAGGCCTTGGCCCGCGTGCAGTGGGGGCAGGTCTGCTTGCCGAAGACATGGTTGCCCTCGATGGGCGCGCGATCCGCATGCGCCTCGATCACCGCCTGCGTTAGCAGGCCCCGGTTGAGCGCGGCGCCTTGGCTGACGATCTTGCCTTCGACCATGACGATGGGCGCATGCCAGCCACCCTTGGGCAACGGCTTCCACCATTCGGACAACCATTCACGCACGTCGAGTTCGACCGGAACCCCGTCGAGTTCCGTGTCGATCGTATCTTGGATAACGTCGAGCGTTAGCGAGCATTCGCCGCAGGGAATGTTGACCTTGAACGGCCCCCAGGATCCCGCCCAGCGAAACACCGTGATTCGAACCGGCGCATCGGACATTTGCGTCCCCTCTGTTATCGCGCCCCGCCACACTACCCCGATAGGCCATCTGGCCGAGAAACGCTATCCCCTTGCACGAAACTGTGAAGCGTCGTGTGGGCGCGCCTTCCGCTACCGCCGATCCCGAAAGAACCGCAACAGCAGCTCGCCGGCGCGGCTTTCCTCCAGCCCGCCATACACCTCGGGTGCGTGATGGCAGGTCGGTTGCCGGAAGAATTTGGGTCCGTGCTCGACCCCGCCGCCCTTTGGGTCGTAAGCGCCGAAATAGAGCCGTCGGATGCGGGCATGCGCGATCGCCGCGGCACACATCGCACAAGGTTCCAAGGTGACATAGAGATCGAAGCGGTCGAGCCGGGGCGCGCCGGCGGCGACGGCCGCCTTGCGGATCGCCAGGATCTCGGCGTGCGCGGTGGGATCGTTCAATGCCTCGACACGGTTGCCCGCGCGCGCGAGGACTTCACCGCCCTCGGGATCGACGACCACCGCGCCGACGGGCACCTCGCCACGGGACCCCGCAGCCTCCGCCTCGCGCAACGCCATCGCCATAAAGGAGTATTCGGACTGCGCCATGCCGCACCGTGCCCCGGCCGGCGGCGCGGCGTCAAGCGGCCGCGAAGCGTACGGCGGCGACCGGCGGCAACCGGGCATCGACAGCGGACCAGCTGTCGCCGCCATCCTCGGTGATCCAAAGGCCGCCGCTCGTGGTGCCGAAGGCGAGCCGATCGCCGCTTTCGTCGATGGTCAACGCGTGGCGATAGACCAGGTCATAGGCATGCCGCTGCGGCAGACCTTCGGTCAACACGTCGAAACTCTGCCCGGCATCCCGGGTGCGCGATACGACGAGCTTGCCGTCCACCGGAATACGCTTCTCATCCTTCACCGCCGGCACAAACCATGCGGTGTCCGGATCGTGCGGATGGCTGGCGACGGCGAAACCGAAGGCCGACGGGCGCGCCGCCGTCACCGCCTGCCAGGATTCGCCCGTATCTTCCGACCGGTAGATACCGCTGTGGTGCTGGCACCACACGACATTGGGCCGTGCCGTGCAATGCGCCAGCTGATGAATATCCTGCACCGCGGGGTCGTTCCGCTGTTCCGGCGGCATGTATTCATTGTCCATACCCTCGTTGATGACACGCCAGGATGCGCCGCCATCCGTGCTGGCCCAGAGGCCCGCACAGGAGACGCCGACCCGAATGTCATCCGGATTGCCGGGATCGACGAGCACGGTGCTGATGCCGGGTTGCTCGCCGCCGGCGACACCCATCCATTCCTTGCGGCCCGGCATGCGCCACAACGGCTCGTTCAAAGACCAGGACTCGCCGTGATCGTCGGACCGGAACAGGCCGCCCGGCATGGTGCCCGCCCAGAGACGCCCGTCGACGCCGCCCGGCACGAAGCTCCAAATCCGCCCGAGCGTCCAGGGATGCGGATCGTCCGCCGCGTCCGCCGGTTTTTCGGGAAAGGCCGGTGCCGGAAATTCGGCCCATTTCCCGGCCCGGTCGCGACGCCAGAATTTCGCGCCGAAATGCCCAAGGTCGAGTCCGGCATGGACCCTGCCGTCATACGCCAGGACGGCGGATACCGGGTCGCCGAGGAACTGGACGTCAACGATGTCCCAGATGCCCTTGACGCGATGCAATTCGAAAAGGCCCTTGCGGGTCGCCACGAAGAGTCGGTCGCTCATGCCTCGCTCCTTCAGCCTCCGGTCAGCGCCTGGAGGACATGGACTTCATCCGTCGGTCCCACCGGATCGCTCAGTCCGGTCCGGTCCGCCACCGCAATATTGTTCACAAACACCGCCACGTGTTGGCGGAGCGCGCCCTGATCGTCGAGCACATACCCCCGCAGCATCGGATTGCCGGCAAAGACCGCATCGAGTGCCTCTTTCAACGTCGTCCCGTCGACGTCGACCGTCGGCGCGGGGAGGAACCGCTCCAACTGGTTGGTGAATACGATCGTGGGCATTGTCCGGCGGCTCCGGTCAGGCGTTCGGCAACGTCGCGAGCAAATCGGTAAGGCGGTCCAGCCCGACGCTCCACCCTTCGTGATGTTCGTCGCGCACGGTTTCCGATTCGAAGACCGCTTGATGCAGCGCCATGGCCGTCTTGCCGTTCTCCTCGGTAAAGGTGACGGTTACCAGGGTTTCGTGACCCGGAACGCCATCTTCGTCTTCCCATGCCCATGTAAAGGACAGCCGCTCGGGCCGGTCGAATTCGCGATACATGCCATGCAGACGATGGTCGCTGCCATCCGCGAGGCGCATCGACACATGGAACGCGCCGCCGACACGGAAGTCACCCGTGAATTCGGTGATCGCCGTGGTCTCGCAGCCCCACCATCGGGCCAGATGCTCCGGCTCGGTCCAGGCTTTGAAGACCAGCGCCCGCGGCGCGTCGAACACGCGGTTCAGAATGAGAACGCGTTCCGGTGATTCCGCGATGTCTTCGGTTTCCAACGACATATCATTCTTCCCTTTCGCCAGCGTCCGATCGTAATTCTCTTTTGATGCGAATGTCGATTGTTCTAGTGCTATTTCCGGTTCTTCTCGTTCGTACCCTGTAGCTCCTTCAAGTAGCCGTCCAACCGGTCGAAGCTGTGCTCCCAGAATTGCCGGTAATCTTCGATCCAGTCGGCGACGTCTTTCAACGGGGCCACGGTGAGGCGGCAAGGCCGCCATTGCGCTTCGCGCCCGCGCTCGATCAAGCCGGCACGTTCCAACACCTTGAGATGTCTGGAAATCGCCGGAAGGCTCATCTCGAAGGGCTCGCCGATTTCGGTAACCGATGCCTCCCCCAAAGAAAGCCGCGCGAGAATGGCGCGGCGCGTAGGGTCGGCGAGCGCCGCAAAGGTGGTGCTGAGAGGATCGGGTGTCATCTTTATTTAACTAGTTTGTTAATTAACATTTTGGTTAAATATCATCGCCAATCCGCCCTGTCAATCGTTTCCCGTTGCGCGGCCTTCCCACGATTGCATTGCGGCGGTCCGCCCCCTACAGTCCGCGCCACCATGTCCGACGAGCAACCGCAACGAATAGCCAAGGTGATCGCCCGCGCCGGCCTCTGCTCGCGCCGCGAGGCGGAACGGTGGATCGAAGCCGGCCGCGTGACCGTGGACGGCGAAACCCTCACGAGTCCCGCGGTCACCGTTACCGGAAAATCGAAAATCACCGTGGACGGCACGCCGCTCGCCGGACCGGCGCCGATGCAGTTATGGCGTTACCACAAGCCGACCGGCGTCGTGACGACCGACCGCGATCCGGAGGGCCGCCCCACCGTGTTCGACAAGCTACCGCCGGATATGCCGCGCGTGCTGGCGGTCGGCCGGCTCGACATGACCTCGGAAGGGTTGCTGCTGCTGACCAACGACGGCGAGTTGAAGCGCAAGTTGGAGCATCCATCGACCGGCTGGGCGCGGCGCTACCGGGTGCGCGTGCACGGCCGGGTCACCGAGGCGGCGCTCGCGAAGCTCGCCCAAGGCGTCACCGTCGACGGCATGCGCTATGGGCCGATCCAGGCGACCCTCGATTCCGCGCCCGGGGCGAACGCCTGGCTGACAATGACCCTGCGCGAAGGCAAGAACCGCGAGATCCGGCGCGTCTGCGAGCATCTCGGCTGGACCGTGAACCGACTGATCCGCATCAGCTACGGCCCCTTCCAGCTCGGACAGCTCAAGCGCGGCGCGGTCGAGGCGGTGCCGGCGCGCGTGCTGGCGGATCAACTCGGCGAGCGGCCCGGCAAACCCCGCCTGAAACCGCAGCAGCGCACCACCAAGAAACCCGACAAACCCCGCCGTCATGCGCGTCATCGGCGGTAAATGGCGGGGCCGGACGCTGGCGGCGCCGGAAGGCCGGGACATCCGCCCGACCGGCGACCGGGTCCGCGAGGCGGTCTTCAACATCGTGGAACATGGCCGCCACACAGAAGGCGGCGGATCGCCGATTCCCGGCGCGGTCGTGCTCGACGGCTTCGCGGGCACCGGGGCGATGGGGATCGAAGCGCTGAGCCGCGGCGCGGCGAAAGCGTATTTCCTGGAGAAGGAGCGCGCGTCCCTTACCGTGCTGGAGACGAATCTAGCGGCATGCGGAACGGCCGCCGTGATGTCGAACGCAGATTGCCTCGCCCCGCCGCCCGCCGCCGAATCCTGCGACCTGGTCTTCCTCGATCCACCCTACGGACAAGGTCTGGCCGTCCCGGCCCTGACCGCACTGACGGACGCCGGCTGGATCGGCGACGGCGCGCTCTGCATCGTCGAGATCGGCAGGAAGGACCGTTTCGACGCACCCGACGGGTTCGAGACGCTGGACGACCGGCGCTACGGGGCAGCGCGGGTAATCCTGCTCACCCGGCACGCTGAAACCGCTTCAGCAGAATGAACGAGAGAACCAGGACCGGGCCCAGCATCAGCGCCCCCGAATAGAAGGGCCAGGCGACCCCCACGGCGGCGAAGGCGAACCCGCCCCAGGTCGGCCCAAGGATGCGGCCCAGGCTGGCGGCGGACTGGCTCAACCCCAACGCACCGCCGCGGATCGTATCCGGCGCGGCGCGGCTCATCAGGCTGAGCAACGACGGATTGGCGAGCCCGAACCCAATGGACAGCAAGGCGATCGGTAGCAACAGCATCGGCCGTGTGCCCGTCGTCGGCAGAAGCGCCAACCCGGCGGCCAAGGTGACGACGGCGATGCAGAACACCAACGGTTCGCCCATCCGCGCGACCAAACGGCCGACGAGCCACCCTTGCACGAACGCGCCGCACACACCGGCGAAAGCGAGGTAGTACCCGACCTGCCGCGGTCCCATACCCAACACGGCTTCGCACCACAGGGCGAAAGTGGATTCCATGCCGGAGAACACGAAAAAAAGACAGAAATGCAGACCAAGCATCACGGCGAAGATCGGCGCGGCGGCGGTCACTTCTTGCAGCCGGACATGCGCCCTCGCCGCATGTTCATGCCGCGCCGGCTCGCGAATGCCGGTAACCGCGACAGCCAGCGCGACCATCGACCCGCCGGCCGCGATCATCATCGGCAATTGGAAATTCGGCGTTGCCCCACCGACCAGATACCCGCCGAGCGCCGGGCCGATGACGAAACCGACCCCAAAGGCCGCGCCGATGAAGCCCATGCCGCGCGCCCGCTTTTCGGGCGCCGTCGTATCGGCGATGTAGGCATGGCTGGTCGCGAGCCACCCGTTCATCACACCGCCCAAAATCCGCGCGCCGAATATCTCCGCCAGCCCGCCCGCATGCGCCAGCCAAAGATAGGCCGCGGCGGAACCGGCGAAACTGATCACGATGATCGGCTTGCGCCCGACGCGATCCGACAAGCGACCCCAGAGCGGCGCGGTCAGGAATTGCGCCAACGAAAAGGCGGCGAACAGCCAAGCGATCTGCTGCGGCGTCGCCCCCGCGTTGCCTGCATAGAAGGGCAGCAACGGAACGATGACGCCGAGTCCGATGACGTTGGCGAGCGCGGCGAGAAAGAGAGGTAGCATGCGGCGGGTGCGGGTCGGGGTCGGAGCGGCTCAACGCCGTCCGAACAATTTCTCGATATCGGCGAGCTTGAGTTCCACATAGGTCGGCCGGCCGTGATTGCACTGGCCCGAATGCGGCGTCCCTTCCATCTCGCGCAGCAAGGCGTTCATTTCATCTTGATTGAGGCGGCGGCCCGCGCGCACCGAGCCATGACAGGCCATCGTGCCGCAGACGTCCTCCAGCTTCTCCTTCAGGCTGAAGGTGCCGCCGAGTTCCGCCAATTCGTCCGCGAGATCGCGCACCAGACCGGCGGCGTCGACCTTACCGAGCATCGCCGGCACCTCGCGAACCGCGACCGCGCCGGGCCCGAAGCCTTCGAGCACCAACCCAAGTTCCGCCAGTTCGTGCGCCCGGTCGACCAAGCGCTGCACCGCCGGTTCGTCCAGTTCGACGATCTCGGGAATCAGCAGGCCCTGCCGTTTCACGCCGGATTCCGCCAATGCCGCCTTCATCCGCTCGTAGACCAAGCGTTCATGCGCCGCGTGCTGGTCCACGATGACGATCCCGTCGCCGGTCTGCGCCACCACATAGGTCTCATGCAGTTGCGCCCGCGCAGCACCCAGCGGATAGGACTCCGACGTCGCATCGCCCCCCGATGTATCTTCATGGCCGGCGCGGGCTTCCGGCGGGAATTCGACGACCTCGCCCGCCGGGCCGACACCGCCGAACGGCGCCTGATAGGCCGCGGCCTGTTCGGCCAACCCGCGCGATATCCCTCCGCCGCCGGGATAGCGATAGGCGGGTCCGGGGAAAGGGCCGCCGCCCTGCTGCGGCGCGTTGGTCCGGATCGCTCCCAAAGCGGCGGCGGCGACGGTGGTCGAGGCCCGGTGCCCGGCCTCGGCCAAGGCATGCTTCAGCGCCCCCACGATCAGCCCGCGCACCAAGCCGGAATCACGGAACCGCACCTCGGCCTTGGCCGGATGCACGTTGACGTCCACCGCATGGGGTTCGATCTCCAGGAACAGCGCGATCAGCGGGTGCCGGTCGCGCGACAGGAAATCGGCATAGGCACCGCGGACCGCACCGATCAACAGCCGGTCCTTGACCGGCCGGCCATTGACGAAAAGAAACTGCTGCGCGGCGTTGCCCCGGTTCAGGGTCGGCAATCCCGCATATCCGGTGAGGTGGATACCTTCCCGCTCCGCATCGA
Source organism: Alphaproteobacteria bacterium (assembly GCA_965228975.1). Lineage (GTDB taxonomy): Bacteria > Pseudomonadota > Alphaproteobacteria > UBA8366 > UBA8366 > JAJFJD01. The sequence goes on along the minus strand of OZ245851.1, from coordinate 5,531,538 downwards.
TCGGCAGCGCGTTGGCGGCGAATTCCCGGCCCATGATGCCGGACAGCCGTTGCAGCCGGCTTTCCAGCAGTTCGCCCTGCTCGGCATTGAGCCGGAGGCGGGTCTTGGTCTCGTCGGTCAGGGAAAACCCGATATCGGGCCGCGCCATCGCCAGCCGTTTCAGGGTATCGCTGATCTGCTGCGTTTCCGACCGCGTGGTCCGCAGAAACTTGAGCCGCGCCGGTGTCGCGTAGAAGAGATCGCGCACCTCAATCCGCGTCCCAGTCACGTGGGCCGCCGGGGACGGGCCCGACAGTTTGCCGCCCTCCACGGTGAGCATCCAGGCGCTGTCGGCGTCGGCCGTCCGGCTGGTGATGGTGAGTCGGCTGACCGCGCCGATCGACGGCAACGCCTCGCCCCGGAAGCCCAGGCTGGCGATCGCCGACAAGTCGTGATCCGGGAGTTTCGAGGTGGCGTGCCGCTCGACCGCCAGCAGGATGTCGTCCCGGTCCATGCCGCAGCCGTCGTCGGCGACCGCGATCAGGGATTTGCCGCCGTCACGGATCGTCACGTCGATCTGCCGCGCACCCGCGTCTATGCTGTTTTCCACCAGTTCCTTGACCGCCGACGCCGGGCGCTCGATGACCTCGCCGGCAGCGATGCGGTTGACCACCGTTTCGGGCAAACGCTGGATGGTCAAGACGACGCCTCCCCGAGGGCGGCCATGTAACGCCGCGCCAATTGCTTACCCTCCTCGACCGCCGGCTGATCGAACGGATCGACGCCCAACAGATGTGCGGCGATGATCGTTTCCAGCATGAAATGCATCATCAGCGCACCCAGCGTTCGCTCGTCCACCGCATCGAGCTGCATCACCCGGACCGGCCGTCCCCGCGCGATGAGCGTCTCGGCGGTGGCGCGCTGGCATGAGTCGAGCAGGTCGCCCATGCGCCGCCCACGCATCCAGTCGAGCGAATCGTCGTCGAACAGGGCAGTGTCGATGACCGGGCCGGCGCCAACATTGGGGCCCATCACCACGGTGAAGAGCTTGTCCGCCGGACCGTCGAGATAGAGTTGAAGCTGGCTGTGCTGATCCACGGTGCCCATGGCGCGCAACGGCGTCGTGCCTTCGCCGTTCTTGCCGAGGCTTTCGGCCCAAAGTTGCCGGTACCACAGCGCGAAGGGGGCCAGCCGGTCGACATACGGAAACAACACCGACATCGCGCAGCCCCGGTCTTTCGCCAGTCCCACGGCGATCGCCGCGCCGACCGCGGGCGGCACAGCCGCGGGGTTGCCTTCGGACAATAGCGTCTGCAGCACCGTCTCGGCACCCTGACGAACCGCCGCGGCGTCGAGGCCCGCGATCATCGCCGGCAGCAGACCGACCAACGACAAGACGGAAAACCGCCCCCCGACGCCGGGATCGTGGTCCAGCGTGGGCAGGCCGAATTGCCCGGCGAGGCGGCGCAACACGCTGTCGCCCGGCTCGACAATCGCCATGGCATTCTTGGCGAGGGAGTCGCGTCCCACCGTCCCGGCGAGCCAGTTGAAGATGCAGAAGAGCTGGGTCAGCGTCTCCGCCGTGCCGCCGGATTTCGAGACGGCGACGACCCCCGTGCGCGCCGGGTCGAGGGTGCCGATCAACCCGTCGAAGCTGTGCGGGTCCACATTTTCCATGAAATGGATGCGCGGCTTGGCTTTTGCGAGAACCGCATCCGGACCGGCAAGGGCGCAAAGGCTGCGGCCGCCGAGGCTCGATCCGCCGGTGCCGAGCACTAGGATATCATCGAAGTCCCGCCGGTAGCGTGCCGCGATTTCATCCAACGCCGGCAAATCGTCGGTCTTGCCCGGTAGCCCCAGCAACGGCAAGGAGCCGTCCCCGTGGTGCGCGCGCAAGCGGTCGATGGCGCCGCCTGCCGCCTTCAGCAGGGATTGCAGCCGGTCGCGCGGCAAGCCGCCGTCGCCGACCGCCTCGGCAATACAGTTTTCTATGTCGTGGCTATACAGCATGACCGGTCAGCGCGGATATTGCCCGCCGCCGCGGCCCGGCGCAACGGTCGCCACAAAACGCCGCGTATCCAGGCTGCTGATCCGCACCGCCGCACCGCCATATCGCCTATTCGCCGCGACTCGGCACGGTTACCGTCAGCTATCGATCTCCGGCGCCTTACTGGTCGACTTCAGGCCCTGCGGCTTGCCGACCACCGTCACCGTCAGCTTGTTGACATCGAGAATCCGCTTCGCGAGCCGAGCGATATCCTCCCGCGTCACGCCGTCGATCAGTCCGGCGCGGCGATCGAGGTAGTCGATCCCCAGCGCGTGATACTGCATGGACACCAAAATCGAGGCGATCCGGTCGCTGCTGGTGAACCGCAGCGGGAAGGATCCGTTGAGATAGAGTTTCGCGTTTTTCAGTTCCTCGTCCGACACGCCGGTCTCGCGCATCCGCTGGATCTGCGCCCGGATCAGGTCGACCGACTGTGCCATCCCCGCATTCGCCGTCGACACGCCGCCCATCCAGAACGGCGCGCCCTCGCGCGGGCTGAGATAGCTGTAGACCGAATAGGCGAGGCCGCGCTTCTCGCGGACCTCATCGTAGAGCCAGGAACTGAACGACCCGCCGCCGAGGATATGGTTCATCACATAGGCGGTGTAGTAGTCCGGATCGCGGCGCGGCAGGGCCGGCAACCCGAAGACCGCCACGCTTTGCGGTACGGGACGCTCCACGACATAGGTCGCGCCCAGCGCGGCGGGCAAGGCCTTTTCGAGCGGCTGGCGCTCCGCCTTCGCCGGCAGGTCGCCGAAAGCCTTGTCCAACAAGACGCCGAGATCGGCCGGAGAAATGTCGCCGGACACGCCGATCACCAACTGATCCCGCGCGAGATGGCGTTTTACGAATCCCCGCATATCGGCAACCCCGATCGCACTGATCGTGGTTTCGGTCCCGCTGACCGGTCGGCCGTAGGGGTGGTTGGCAAACACCGCGCGCTGCCAGATGCGTCGGGCGATGTAACCCGGGCGGGTCGACCGGCGCTTGAGCGACGCCAATATCTCGCCCCGGATACGCTGCACCGGCCCGGCGTCGAAGCGCGGTTCGGTCATCGCCAACCGCAAGAGCCGCACCGCTTCGTCACGGTTCCGGTTGAGCGTCTTGAGGCTGCCGCCGAAGGTGTCATATCCCGCGTTGAACCCGAGTCGGATCGACAGGTTCTGCAAACGGCCCTGAAAGGCCTGACTGTCCATGTCGCCGGCCCCTTCGTCGAGCAGCGATGCGGTCATGCTGGCCAGCCCACCCTTCCCGCTCGGATCGCCGGCCGCGCCGCCGCGAAACAGGAATTCGATGGCGAGCAACGGCACCGACGTATCGTGTACGAACCAAGCTTTGATCCCGCCGGGACTGACCACTTTCTGCACCTCGACCGCGCGGGCCGCATGGGTCCAACCGACGATCAGGAATACGACAAGCAGGACCGCCCGGCCGGCGAAACGACTATGTTGTTTTTTTCCGAACATGGGATGTCCCTCAGCTTGTTTTTTCTGGCAGCAGTACGGCCGTAACGGTGCCCATCTGCCCGAAGACCGCTTTGGCGGCGGCGTTTACCGTATCGACCGTGACCGCGCCGATCCGCTCCGGCCAACGCTCCACATCCTCGATCGTCATGCCGACCATAAGGGCGCCGCCGATGATGCGCGCCGGCCCGCTGACCGAATCCCGCGCGAAGATCGCCGCATCCTGGAGCCGCTGTACCGCATCGGCCACCTCTTGCACCGTCACTCCGTCCTTGAGCAACCGGGCGATCTCGCGTTCGGCCAACGCCTCCACCTCTTCCAATTTCTGGCCGGGGCGCGGCGACCCATAGATCGAGAACTGTCCCGGACCGCGGGCATCGGCGTCGTACCAGGCACCGGCAGAGGCCGCGACCTTTTCTTCGACCGCCAATGTTTTGTAGAGACGGCTCGTCGATCCGCCGCCAAGGATCTCGGCCAACACCTGCAACGCGTAAGTATGCTCTGCCGGGCCGGACGCGTAGCTGGGCGCCAGATAGCGGCGCGACCAAGTCGGCTGGCGTACCTGTTTGTGCTTGTAGGTCACGCGGCGATCCGCCAGTTGCGGCGGCTCGCGCCAATCCGGCCGCTCCGGCAGCGTCCGTGCCGGAATCACACCGTAGTGTTTTTCGGCGAGCGGCTTCACGGTATCGACGGTCACGTCGCCGGAAATCACCAGAACCGCATTGTTGGGCGCGTACCAGGCGCGATAGAAGGCCAGCAGGTCTTCGCGTGTCAGGGCGTTGACCTCATGGTCCCAGCCGATGATCGGAATGCGATACGGATGGTTCATGTATTGCGCCGCGTCGGCCTGTTCGTTCAGCTTGCCCGCCGGGTTGTTTTCGATGCGGCTGCGCCGCTCTTCCGCGACGACCTTGCGCTCCGGCTCGATCGCTTCATTGGACAGCACCAGATTGGTCATCCGGTCCGCCTCGATCCGCATCATCTCTTCCAGACGATCCGACGCGACCGACTGGAAGTAACCGGTATAATCCTGCGAGGTGAAGGCGTTTTCCTGACCGCCGTTCCGGGCGACGATCGCCGAGAATTCGCCCGGCTTCAGCGTCTTGGTGCCCTTGAACATGAGATGTTCGAGATAGTGCGCGATCCCGGACTTGCCGGGTGGTTCGTCCATCGCACCGACCTTGTAATAGATCATATGCGTCACGACCGGCGCGCGGTGGTTGGAAATCACCACGACCTGCAAACCGTTCTTCAATGTAAAGCTTTTGGGATTGAATACAGCGGCGTGGCCCGGCACGGAAAACGCCAGTATCGCCATCGCCGCGAGAAACCATAGGGGAACCGTGTTAATGCGCATCGTCCATCCTATTCAGCGGTCAACGCCAGGCAGCATATATGCGGCCGCCACCCTACCAAAGCAATAGGGCGTAAAAACGGTATAACGATGTCGTTATTATTTTGTTTACAAAGATTACTTCGCCGAAATTACTTTGGCGACGCGTTCTTTTCGTCCTTTTCGGATACCGGCGGCTCGCCCAGGGCCGATTTGCGGTTCAACCGCTCGGATTCCTTTTTGGCATCGACCACCTCATTGGCCTTAGATGCGGTCCGCCAGAAGACCAGCTTATCGACGATCGACTCGTCTTCCGTCACCCGGCCGCTTTCCCGGTTCACCAGCACACGGATGTCCGGGTCCACATTGGTCGCACCCGCGAGTTTGAGCAGTTCCTGCTCGCCGACGGACGGGCCACTCTGGATTTGAACGTTGAATCCATTGCTGTTTTGGGCACCAAGCGGCTGACCGGCGGCGCTGGGCGACATACCGGCCAACAACCGGGATCGGGCCTGATCGCGGGGCGTCACCTCGTTCGGACGCTCCGCACCGGTGCGCGGCGGCCGCAGCGAGAAGTCGGGCGGCTGGCTCAACGGTGCACGGGATACCACGCCGAACTCGTCCGGGCCCGCCCGGCGAGTGCCGTCAAACAGAACGCAGCCCGACAGCACGATTGCCGCCAATGCCATCGTTCCGATCTTCAAGACACCACGTTCCACGTCACGCTCCCGATATTGATCTGGTATCTGTTTTAAATGGGTTTTCGGCGATTTTCAAACAACCCGTCGTAAAGAATTAGAACTACTCCGACGAAAATTGACGAATCGGCGATATTGAACGCCGGCCAATGGTATCCGAACGCGTGAAAATCCAGGAAATCGACCACGGCCCGATGCACGAAACGGTCGATGACGTTGCCGATCGCCCCGCCGAGCACGAAGCCCAAACCGGCCGCCAAAACCCGATTTTCCGCCGTCCGAAGCCACATCACCAGGAAAACCGAGATCACGATCGCCAAACCGGCCAGGATATAGGGCATCCATTGGGCGCTGGACGCGAACAATCCAAAACTGACGCCGCGGTTCCAGACCAGAACAAGATTGAAAAAATCCGTTACAGGCACCACCCGCGGATTGTCGAGGAATTCGGCGAGGATCCACCACTTGGTGATCTGATCGGCGACAACGATGACGCCGGCGACGCAAAGCCCCAGCCGCAGCATCGCACTCACGCGGCGACCCGGCTGGACCGGACGGCGTCGGCGCAGCGGTTGCAGGTTTCCGGGACCTCGGGCTGGCTGCCAACTTCGGGCAAGACCCTCCAGCAGCGGGCGCATTTCTCGCCCTCGGCGGTCTTCGGCACGACGGCGACGCCGCTCACCTCGGGCAGCGTGAACGCATCCGCCGGCGCGGGTCCAGCAAGGACCGTGGCGTTCGACGTGATGGCGATATCCGCGAGGTCGAGCCCTTCGATCGCCAACTGGAAATCATCCGAAAGATAGACATCCGGCGCCGCCAGCAGGCTCGACCCGATCCGCTTTTCGGCCCGTTCGATCTCCAGCGCGCCCAACACGACGCGGCGGATATCACGCACCTTCTCCCACCGTTCGGCCAGGGCGTCGTTGCGCCAATCGGCCGGGATGTCGGGATACACGCGCATATGCACGCTGCCCTCCTCGTCCGGGTTGCGGGCAAGCCAGGCTTCCTCCGCCGTGAAGCAGAGGATCGGCGCGAACCACGCGGTCAGACAATCGAATAGCGTGGCCAGCACGGTCTGGGCAGCGCGACGGCGCAACGAGTCCGGCGCGTCGCAATACAGTGTGTCCTTGCGGATGTCGAAATAGAAGGCCGACAGGTCGATCGCACAGAAATCATGCAGGTTCCGGAACATTGCATGGAAGTCATAGCGCTCGGCGCAATCCCGGACGATCCGGTCCATGTCCCAAATACGATGCAGCGCCCATTGCTCCAATTCCGGCATGTCGGCGGGCTCGACGCGGTCCGACCCGTCATAGCCGTTCAGATTGCCGAGCAGGTACCGCAGCGTATTGCGCAGCCGCCGGTACGCGTCCACCTGATGCTTGATGATCTCGGGGCCGATCTTCAGGTCTTCGGAATAATCCGACGCGACGACCCACAGACGCAGCATCTCCGCGCCGTATTGGTCGACCACCTCTTGCGGCCCGACGGAATTGTTGAGCGACTTGGACATCTTGCGGCCGTCCTCGGCCATCACGAAGCCATGGGTCAAGACCTGGTCGTAAGGTGCCCGCCCGCGCGTACCGCAGGACTCCAGCAGCGAGGAGTGGAACCAGCCGCGATGCTGATCCGATCCTTCGAGATACAAGGTCGCCGGCCAGGCCAGATCGTCCCGCTGTTCCAGCACGAAGGCGTGGGTTGATCCGGAATCGAACCAGACGTCGACGACGTCGCGAACCTGTTCGTAGTCGCCCGGATTGTAGTCGTTGCCGAGAAAGCGCGACGGCTCGCTGTTGAACCAGGCGTCCGCGCCTTCGGCTTCGAATGCCTCGACGATTCGATCCACGACCTTGGCGTCCCGCAACGGTTCGCCGGTCTTCTTCTCGACGAAGACGGGGATCGGCACGCCCCAGGCGCGTTGCCGGGAAATGCACCAGTCCGGCCGGGACTCGATCATCGAATGCAGCCGGTTGCGCCCCTGCGCCGGGAAGAACTCGGTCTCGCCGATCGCGGTGAGCGCCTTGTCGCGCAGGTCGTTGTTGTCCATCGAAATGAACCATTGCGCCGTGTTGCGGAAAATCAGCGGCGCCTTGGACCGCCAGGAATGCGGATAGCTATGCTTCAACCGCCCCTTGGCGAGCAGGCCGCCCGCCTCGATCATGGCGCCGATTACAGCCCCGGTGATATCGCCGGGCTTGCCGTCCGCCGTGTAGACCGTCTTGCCGGCGAACATCGGTACGTGATCGTAGAACACGCCGTCCTCGCCCACCGTCGCCGGGATCTCGAGACCGTGTTGCGCGCCCAGGACGAAGTCGTCCGCGCCATGCCCCGGCGCGATATGCACGAACCCCGTACCCTGTTCGGTGGTCACGAAATCGGCCGCCATCAGCGGCGCGTCGTGGTCATATCCCTGCCCGCGGAAGGGGTGCGCGCAGACCGTCCCGGCCAGCTCCGATCCCTTGAGTTTGCCCAAGACCGAATGGCCCGTGATCTTCGCTTCCTCGCAAACGGTCGCCAACAGCACTTCGGCAACGGCGATCTTCTCGCCGACCCGGGCAAGACTGCCCTCCGCTACCTCGGTGACCTCGACCACCACGTAATCGAAGTCCGCGCCATAGGCGAGACCCCGGTTGCCCGGCATGGTCCAGGGCGTCGTGGTCCAGATCACGACCGACGCGCCCTCGAGCACCGGTACCGACGCCTGCACCACGGGGAAACGGATATGGATCGTCGGCGAGGAAATATCGTGATACTCGACCTCGGCCTCGGCCAACGCGGTCTTCTCGACGATCGACCAAAGCACCGGCTTGGATCCACGATACAGCCCGCCATTCAGCAGAAAAGCGCCGATCTCGCGGGCGATCTGCGCTTCGGCTCCATAGGCCATCGTCGTATACGGCCGGTCCCAGTCGCCGAACACGCCGAGGCGCTTGAACTCCTCGCGCTGCACGTCGATCCAATGGGTCGCAAAATCGCGGCATTCCTGGCGGAATTCGTCCACCGGGACCGCGTCCTTGTCCTGACCCTTCTCGCGATACTGTTCCTCGATCTTCCATTCGATCGGCAGGCCGTGACAGTCCCAGCCGGGCACATAGTTCGCGTCCTTGCCCAGCATCTGCTGCGACCGGTTGACCACGTCCTTCAGGATCTTGTTCAACGCGTGGCCGATATGCAGATGGCCGTTCGCATAGGGCGGGCCGTCATGGAGAATGAATTTCGGCCGGCCCTTCGACTGCGCGCGGAGCTTGGCCCACAGGTCGATCTCGTGCCAGCGCGCCAGCAGCTCGGGCTCGCGTTTCGGCAGCCCGGCCTTCATGGGAAAGGCCGTGCGCGGCAGGTGAATGGTGTCTTTATAATCGACGGTCATGACTTCGTTTTCCGATTGGCGCGCCATCCTATACAGCGCGAGGGCCGGGTCAAGAAGCGCCGGCGGCGCGGGTACGCAAAATCCGGCCGGCCGACGCGCTATCCTCGGCGATTTGCGCCTTCAATGCCTCAAAACTATCGAATTTACGCTCGGGGCGGATGAATTCGATCATGGCGACCCGCAGGTGTTGGCCATAGATGTCGCCGTCGAAATCAAACAGATGGGTTTCCAACAGCAGCCGCGTCCCGTCGACCGTGGGCCGCGTACCCAGATTGGCCACGCCGTCATACCACTCGGTCGCCTCGCCGTCGCCGACCCCGGCCCGGACCGCATAGACACCATAGGCCGGCCGCTGGTATTCGCCGAGCATCAGATTGGCGGTGGGAAAGCCGATGGTGCGGCCGCGTTGATCGCCCTGCTCGACCCGGCCATCGATCTCGAACGGACGCCCGAGCAAGGCGGCGGCATGACCGGGTTTGCCGGCCGCGAGATAGTCCCGAATGCGGGTCGAAGAATAGATCTCGCCGTCGGCGGAGGCGACCGGCTGGACCACGTTGACGGTGAACCCACCGTCCGCCGCCATGCCGGATAACAGGTCCACGTCACCCCGCCGGCCATTGCCGAAGCGGAAATCGTAGCCCACCGTCACATGGCGGGCCCCGATCCCGTCGATCAGGACGTGTTGCACGAAATCCTCGGCACCGACCTGCGACATTTCCTCGTTGAAGGCCAGAACCATCAGGACATCGACCTTGAGCGCAGCAAGATGCATCGCCTTGCTGCGAAACGGCGTCAGCCTGAACGGCGGCTGGTCCGGCGCGAAAAAGCTGCGAGGGTGCGGTTCGAAGGTGACGACCGTAAGCGAACGGCCCTGCGCCGCGGCGTCGGCCACGGCGCCGCCGATCACCTCCTGATGACCGCGATGGACGCCGTCGAAATTGCCCAGCACGACGGCACAACCGCGCACATCGTTGGGAACTCCGTCGTAATGACGCAGGATTCGCATTGATTACCACTCGCCACACCGGCACTGCCGGCCCCATGCGGGCACAGGTATAGCGGTCCGGAAGGATTTTGTTTAGTGCTGAAGGCCAGCCGCGCTCAGCTGGATCAGGCCGCCTTGCGCTTTTTCACCCGTTCGCGCGACGGAACCAGCAGAGTCGAGATGCCTTCGACGACCGGCTCCCCGGCGACCGTGCAGACGGATTTGGCCACCGCACGGCACTTCTCCAGGTTGACGTCGGTAATCGTCACCTCGGTCTGTACCGTGTCGCCCGGCCGTACCGGCGCGAGGAATTTGACCTCTTGGTTGAGGTAGATGCACCCCGGTCCCGGCAACTTGGTGCCCAGGACGGTGGAAATGAACACCGCGGTCAGCATGCCATGCGCGATCCGCCCCTTGAACATGGATTCGCGGGCGAATTCCTCGTTCAAATGCAGGGGGTTATTATCACCGGATATGCCGGCGAAGATCACAATATCGGTTTCGGTAATGGTCTTTGCGTATAACGCGTTCATCCCGACCGACAGGTCTTCGATAAAATATCCGTGCAAGTGCGAGTTCGGACCGTCGCCATCCACAGCCATCTGCGCATTCCCTTTCTCGGTAAGCCCGCAAGTTATTGATTTTGCGGCGCAGCAATTATAGTGCGGCGCAATATAACGAAACGTTAAAGCCAGGGCAATCTCGCAGAAATCTAATTTTATCGGCCTAAGAAAAGGTTTAGCTGCGGCGCAACCCGGAACGCACGCCGACGAACCGCCCCGCAAGGGCGGCCAACAGCGTCACCATCATGAAGACCGCCGCGCCGAGGAAAATCCAATCGGGCCGGCCGCCATCCATGAACAGGCCGAACATCAGGGGCGCGACACTGGCGCCAAGGCTCATGCCGACCGACAGAAATCCGAACACCTTGCCCATCTCGCCCGGCGGGGTGATCGCCCGGACCATCATGTCACGAGCCGGCTGAACGTTTCCGAAGGCCAAGCCGGACAGGCAGAGCACCGCGATCAAGACGGCCGGCGGCAGGTCGAAGAAGGCGGGCATTAGAATCGATACGGCGGCGATCACCAGGGCGCAGCTCGCGACCAGATCGTGACGGCCGACCCGGTCCGCCAAGAATCCGCCGAGCAGGACCCCGAAGGAACTGGCGAACAGGAAACCGGTCAGGGCGATGTTCGCGACCGAATAGGGGGTTCCGTGCAATTCCATCAGACCGCTGATGGTGAAGGCGAAGATGCCGCTCGTCGTGAAGGTGATGGCGCAGAACAGGCCGAAAAAGACCAACATCGCCGGCGTCAGCAACAGTGACCATCCTTGGCGGACGACGCGTTCGACCGGGTGTTGCGGCGGCGGTGTCGACCGCTTGCCCGGGGCGGCGCGATCCAGAATGTCGCTGTTCAGCGCCATCACCGCCAAGGTCAGCAGGCCCGCGCCACCGGCGACCAGGAGCGCGGTGCGCCAACCCCAGAAGGCCGCCATCGCGCCCATCGCCACCGGTGCGATGCTGCCGCCCAGGAACCCTGAAAACGTATGCAGGCCGAACGCGCGGCCGACCCGCTTTTCGGAGATCGCCCCCGACATGATCGCGTAATCGGCGGGATGGAAGACGCTGTTGCCGATCCCGGCGAGGACCGCCAGAACCAGCAACATCCAGTAGGCGTCGGCGACCCCCATCAACGCGATCGACAAGGCGTTGAGCCCGAAACCCGCCAACAGAAGATGACGCGCGCCGAACCGGTCGACCAGGAATCCCACCGGTGCCTGGATAACGCCGCCGATTAGGTTATACGCCGTCAGGGCGAGACCCAACGCCACATAGCTGACGCCGAAGTCCTGCTGGATGAACAGAAACAGCGGCGGCAGGGTCAGAAGGTAGAAATGGCTGAAGAAATGTCCGCCGGCGATCAGCGCGATGATCTTCGCGTCATGTCCGGCGACACCGGCCGACCCATCGCCCAGCGTCCGGTCAGTCGGTGCCATCGGGATCCTTCGCCTGCGCCTTTCGCGCCTTCGCCGCTTCCCAAGCGCGCAAATCCTCGTCGCGGCGCTGATCGAGCTCTGGCAGCAACGCCTGGCGCTCTTCCTCGCTGAATTTCCCCCACTGGGCGATTTCCTTCAGCGTCCGGTAGCAGCCGAGGCAGAATCCGCTCTTCGGGTCGATCTGGCAGACGGCGACGCACGGCGTCGTCGGATACGGCGATTTGGTCATGCGGTCAGGCCGCCTGCTCGAAATAGCGCGTCGGCGTGGTACCGAGATTGCGTCGGAACATGGCGATGAAGGCGCTCGGGCTGTCATAGCCAAGATCGAGCGCCACTGTCGTTACCGGCTGGCCCGCCGCCAAAAGCTCGAGCCCGCGTAGCAGGCGAAGCTGCTGCCGCCAGGCGCCGAAGGACATGCCGGTCTCCCGCAGGAAAAGCCGCGCCAACGTCCGCGCGCTCGCCCCCACTTCCGCCGCCCATTCCGACAGGTTGCGTCCGTCCGACGGGTCGGACAGCAACGCCTGCGTTACCCGCTTCACCCGGGCGTCGTCGGGCATTGGCAGCGACAAGGGCGCGACCGGGAGCACGCGAATCTGATCGAGGATGACGGACATCAAGCGCTCTTCGGGGCTATCGGGACGGTAGGTCCGGGGAAGGTCGACCGCGGCGAGGATCAATTCCCGCAGCAGGCGCGTAACATGCAGCACGCGGACCTGGGTCGGCAACCCCTGAGAGGTCGACGATTCCACGGCATCGGCTTCCTCGACGTAGACTGTGCGCATCGCCACCGCGCCGCGGGCATCGATTCGGTGCTCGACCCCGGCCGGCAACCAGACCGCCCGCTGCGGCGGCACCACGAAGGCGCCGTCGTCGGTCGTCACCGTCATCACGCCTTCGCTGGCATAGACGAGCTGCGCCCGCCGGTGATGGTGCGGCGGGATCGTATCCCCGTCCTTCAGGTCGCGGCGAAAGGCGACGACGCGCTGCGGCAGCGCTTCGATAATCTTGAGGTCCGGGTGCAACGGGACCATGCGTTGTCGTTTTTGCAACATTACTTGGCAATATATCGCGAGATTGACGCAATCGACAGGGGCAGAATAGGGAAAAGCTCAAAATGCCGGGATTGGAATACGCCATGGACCGTGATCGCCTGAACTTTCTGTTCCTCAACGTCGGACATTTTCTGGATCACCTGTTCATATTGATCTTCGCGACGGTCGCGGCCCTGCGGCTGACGAGCGAATGGGGCATGAGCTACGCCGAGCTGATCCCATATGCCACACCGGGCTTCGTCGCCTTCGGCCTCTGCGCCATTCCGGCCGGCTGGCTCGCCGACAAGTGGAGCCGTGAGGGCATGATGACGATCTTTTTCATCGGCATCGGCGCCTGTTCCGTCCTGACGGCCTTCGCCCAGACGCCGCTGCAGATCGGGGCCGGGCTTTTCGTGATCGGCGTGTTCGCGGCGATCTACCATCCGGTGGGCCTCGCCATGGTGGTGCACGGGCGCGAGAAGACCGGCGTGCCGCTGGCGATCAACGGCATCTTCGGCAACATGGGCGTCGCCTCGGCCGCATTGCTCACGGGCTACATGATCGACGCCTACGACTGGCGCGCCGCCTTCATGCTGCCGGGCGTGCTATCCATGGCGATCGGCGTCGGCTACGCCGCCTTCGTGTTCAGCGGCCGCGACATCCGCGCCGCCGAGGCGGCGAGCGGCGTTGCGGCGAAAAAAGCCGCTGCCGGAACGCTGGAACTCGACAAGCAGACCTTGATCCGCGTCTTCGCCATCGTCTTCTTCTCGACCGCGATCGGCGGCCTGATCTTCCAGAGCACGACCTTCGCGCTGCCAAAGGTGTTCGACGAGCGGCTCACCGATCTCGCGGGCAGCGCCACCGCGGTCGGCTCCTACGCCTTCTTCGTCTTCGCCGCCGCCGCCTTCGCACAATTGGTGGTGGGCTTCATGGTGGACCGCTACTCGATCCGCACCGTGTTCGCCGTGGTCGCCGGGCTGCAGGCGGTGTTCTTCGCGGTCATGGTGCAGCTAACCGGCGTCTTGGCGCTGCTGGTGTCGCTCGGCTTCATGCTGGTGGTGTTCGGGCAAATTCCGATCAACGACGTGCTGGTCGGCCGCATGACCCGCAGCGAATGGCGCAGCCGCGTCTACGCCCTGCGCTACATCGTGACCTTCTCGGTCGCCGCCACGGCGGTGCCGATGATCGCGGGCATCCATGCCGGCTGGGGCTTCAGCGCGCTGTTCATCGTGATGGCGATCGCCGCGGCGCTGATCTTCGTCGCCGTGCTGATGTTGCCGAAAACGCGTGCGGTAACGGGCGCCGCGGCTGCGCCCGCCGAGTGACGGGATAACCGCCCGTCACGCCGGGCCGGACAACCGGTCCAGGCGCAGGCGGTGGCGGGAATCGGTCAGACGCATGACGCCGCCCAGCACCGCGGCCAGCACGCCGAGCCCCGTACCTCCGGCGATCAGGAAACTGATCATCAACTGATACTTGACCGCGTCGACCGGATCGATGCCCGCCAGGATCTGTCCGGTCATCATGCCGGGCAGCGACACGATTCCCGCCGCCGCCATCGAATTGACGATCGGGATAAAGGCGTTCCGCAGCGTGCTCCGGGTGATCGTGCGAAATGCCTCGGAGCGGGTATGACCTAGCGCCAGCCGCGTCTCGATCATCACGCGCTCGCGGGCGGCGCTGCGGGTCAGCGTGTCGAGCCCCAGGCTGACGCCAGTCATCGCATTGCCGAGGATCATGCCGAGCATCGGGATCGCGTAACGCGGGTCGAACCACGGGTCGGGCCGGACCTGCGTGGTCAATGCGAAGATCGTCACGAGGAAAGAGGCCATCAGCATGCTGGAGGTACCGAGCCCGTAACCCCACCACCCGCTGAACCGGCGTTCCTGACGGGCCAGCGCCTCACGCCCGGCGAACAGCAGCATCAAGATCGCCGCCACCAGCGTCCAGACCGGCGATGCCGACTCGAACAGCCAACGCAGGATGAACCCGATCAGGGTCAACTGAACCGCCATGCGCAGCCCGGCGAACAGCAACCGGTATTCGAGCCCGAGCCGAAAAGCGAGCGACAGCGCCGCATTGCTGAGTACCAGCGTCGCCGCCAGCGCCACATCGTCATAGCCGAGCGCGATGAAATCCGCCGCCATCACATCACCGTCACGCGACCGTTGTCGATCTGCAGCCGGGCCTGCGCCAGCCGGTCGGCCTGGGCCGTATCGTGCGTGACCATGAGAACCCCGACGCCGCCCGCCAATTGCGCCCGCAGTTCGGTTTCGACGGCCATGGTCGCTTCCGGGTCCAAGCCCGAGGTCGGCTCGTCGAGGAGCAAAACGCGTGGCGATTGGACCAGCGCCCGCGCCAGAGCAAGGCGTTGGCGCTCCCCGGTCGACAGCCGGGCGATCGGCCAGTCGCCGCAGCCGGAGGGCAACAGAAATCGCTCAATCAGCGGCAATGCGTCCCGCCACGCCGGAAAATGCGGCTGCACCGTCTCTTCCCACCATCCGGCTTCCGCCGGCACATAGGTGACCTTGGCGCGCCAGTCGGGCGCCGGCATCGTATTTCGGGAGACGCCGTCCAGCAGGACATCACCGTCCGCCGGGTCCAGGTCGGCGATGGCGCGCAGCAACATCGTCTTGCCGGCGCCGGACGGGCCGGTCACCGCGATACACTGTCCCGAGTCGAGATCGAAATTGGCCGGGCCCAGCGCCAAGCGCGCCAGGCCGCGGACCGTCAGCACGGAGGCGGTCGGGTCGTCACGCCGCCTCCGGCACTTCGCGCACGAAATAAATCATGTCGAGTGGCGGCGGCGCGACCGGGGTCTGGCTGAGCATGTCGTGCACCTGGCCCCGGTGATGGGTTTGATGGTTGAAGTAATGCTGCAGGATAACGCCGTGCCGCGTCTCCTGCGGCTGGCCCGATGCATTGGCATATGTCTTCATCTCGTCCAACGTCGCTTCGGTTTGCGCATCGATATAGTCGATGATTACCCGGTCCTGCGCCTCGCGCGCGCCACGCAGATCATTGAACGCCGTATACAGTTCGGTGTCCAGCGGATCGGCGACCAGGTCGCCCACCCCGATGCGCGATAGCCAGATGCGGTCGACCAGCAGCAAATGATTCAGCGTGCGGTGTATCGAGCCGAAGAATGCCCGCCGCGGCGCATGATACTCCGTCTCGTCCAACTGTGCGCAGGCGTCGTAAAGCCGCCTGTTGGTCCACTCGTTGTAGCGCGCGGAGCGCTGAAAATACGGCAGTAGCATATTCCGTCCTCCTCTGATCCAGGGGGAATGCTACCGCGCGGCACGCACGGATTAAATTGACGATGCTTCAGCATTCGTTGAAATTATCTCATCTAAAATGCACTACCTTGGCTGAATAACTGGTGGTTTCGGACGGTACGATGAAATTATTTTGGATATTCAGGCGTCGATGACCGATACCCTGCCGCTGACCGCGCTGCGCGCCTTCGAAACCGCCGCCCGGACGGGCAGCGTACGCCGTGCCGCCGACGCGTTGCACGTCACGCCGTCCGCGGTCAGTCATCAGCTTCGCGCACTCGAGGAGACGCTCGGCGTGGCACTGTTCCGCCGGGCCAACCGCCGGCTGGTCCTGACCGAGGCGGGACAGGTGTTGCTTCCGGGCCTGACCGAGGGGTTCGACCGGCTCGGCGACGCGCTTGCCGCCCTGTCGGCGTTCCAGCGCCGCGGCGTCCTGACCGTCAGCATGCTGTCCACCTTCGCAGTCCGCTGGTTCATTCCGCGGCTCACCCGATTCCAGAAACTGCATACGGATATCGAGGTGCGCGTCTCGACGACCATGCGCACGGTCGATTTTGCGCGCGAAGGGATCGATGCGGCGATCCGCCACGGTCACGGCCATTGGCCCGGCCTACGCAGCGACCGGCTGATCGACGAGGACATTGTGCCCGTCTGCGCGCCCGGCCTCATGGACGGCGGTCCGCCGCTCGACACGCCCCAGGACCTGGCGCGGCACACCTTGCTGACATCGGACGCCCGCCCGGAAGATTGGGAAATCTGGCTCGGCAGCATCGATCTCGGCGATCTGCGACCGGCACGACGGATATCCTTCGACGCCACCCATTTCGCCCTGGACGCGGCACTCGGCGGCGCCGGCGTCGCCATCGCCGCACGCGAGTTGGTGGCGGACGATCTACGGCGCGGACGGCTGATCACGCCTTTCGCGCAACAACACCGGCATACGGCGGGTTACTACCTCGTCTGCCCCAGCGATCGCGCGGACGAACCGATCATGGCGACGCTCCGCCGCTGGTTGCTGGCGGAGGCCGACCGGCCTGCCGCCTGACGATCACACCTGTCCCCAATCAATCCGGAAAGTGCCGAAAAATTCTTGCATCCCCCGCTTGAAATGCGTACCACAGCGGTCCAGTTTAATACCGAACCAATTTAGTCCGATATTAACACCGCCCGCCGGCCGCGGCGGGCCGCCAGTCCGGGGAGTTCCTTCCGTTGATCAGATTGAGCCGGATGACCGATTACGGGGTGGTCGTCATGTCACAACTGCACCAGCAGGCGGACATGATGACGGCGCCCGAACTGACGCAAGCGACCGGCCTGCCGGCGCCGACCGTCAGCAAGCTCCTGAAACAGCTCGCCAAGGCGGGATTGCTCGACTCACATCGCGGGGTGAACGGCGGTTATACGCTGACCCGCGCGCTGGAAGACGTAACCGCAATGGAGATCATCGAAGCCCTCGACGGCCCGGTCGCTCTTACCGCATGCGTCGAAGGCGCGGACGACGCCTGCAACGTGGAATCGCTCTGCCCGATGAAGGGCGGATGGGACAAGGTGAACGCCGCCGTCCGCAATGCCCTGTGCGAGGTGACGCTGGCCGATCTCTGTCCGCCGCAGCATTACCCGGCACTTGAGACACCGATAGAAAAGAAGACCGCAACGCGGGGGAGAGTCTAGATGGCCGCGACAGCCAAAACGATCGAACAGGTCAAATCCGTCGGTGACAAGTACAAGTACGGCTTCGTCACAGACATCGATCTCGACTATGCGCCGAAAGGCCTGAACGAAGACATCATCCGCTTCATCTCGGCAAAGAAGGAAGAACCCGAGTGGCTGCTCGAATGGCGCCTGAAGGCCTATGCGCACTGGCTCGAAATGCCCGAGCCCGAATGGGCCAAGGTCGACTTCCCGCCGATCGACTATCAAGACGCCTATTATTATGCCGCCCCGAAGTCGGACGAGGACAAGCCGAAATCGCTCGACGAGGTCGACCCCAAACTGCTGGAGACCTACGAAAAGCTAGGCATTCCCCTGCACGAACAAGAGGTGCTGGCCGGCGTCGCGGTCGATGCGGTGTTCGACAGCGTCTCAGTGGCCACCACCTATAAAGGGAAACTGGAAGAACAGGGCATCATCTTCTGCTCGATCTCCGAAGCGGTGCAGGATCATCCCGAGCTGGTGAAGAAGTATCTCGGCTCGGTCGTGCCCTATGGCGACAACAAGCATGCCTGCCTCAACTCCGCGGCCTTCACCGACGGCTCCTTCGTCTATATCCCGAAGGGCGTGCGCTGCCCGATGGAGCTGAGTACCTATTTCCGCATCAACGCCGAAAATACCGGCCAGTTCGAACGCACCTCATCATCGCCGACGAAGGCTCCTACGTAAGCTACCTGGAAGGCTGCACCGCGCCGATGCGCGACGAGAACCAGCTTCACGCAGCGGTGGTCGAGTTGATCACGCTGGACGACGCCGAGATCAAATACTCGACGGTGCAGAACTGGTATCCCGGCGACGAGGACGGCAAGGGCGGGATCTACAACTTCGTGACCAAGCGGGGCGCCTGCCGGGGCCGCAACTCGAAGATCTCCTGGACCCAGGTCGAGACTGGATCGGCGATCACCTGGAAATACCCGAGCTGCATCCTCGAAGGCGACAATTCGGTCGGCGAGTTCTATTCCGTCGCCATCACCAACAACCTGCAGCAGGCCGACACCGGCACGAAGATGATCCATCTCGGCAAGAACACCAGTTCGACGATCATCGCCAAGGGCATTGCCGCGGGCCGGTCCGACAGCACCTACCGCGGGCAGGTGAAGATCATGCCGAAGGCCGAAGGCGCCCGGAACTTCACGCAGTGCGACAGCCTGTTGATCGGCGACCGCTGCGGTGCCCATACGGTGCCCTATATCGAATCGCGCAATCCGTCGGCCCGGGTCGAACACGAAGCGACCACGTCCAAGATCAGCGACGACCAAATGTTCTATTGCCAGCAGCGCGGTCTGTCGGACGAAGAGGCGGTCGCCCTGATTGTCAACGGTTTCTGCCGCGAGGTCCTGCAGCAGTTACCGATGGAATTCGCGGTCGAGGCCCAGAAGCTGGTCGGCATCAGCCTCGAAGGCAGCGTCGGTTAGGGACGATGACTCGGTTTAATCCATTACATAATTACCGCCGCCGGTGTCAGATCGGCAGCGGCGAAGCACAGGGAACGTAAGATGCTCGAAATCCGCAACCTGCACGCCACGGTCGACGGCAAGGAAATTATCAAGGGACTCGATCTCACGATCGGCGCCGGGGAGGTGCACGCCATCATGGGGCCGAACGGCACCGGCAAAAGCACGCTGTCCTATGTCCTGGCCGGACGCGACGGCTACGAGGTGACCGAAGGCGAAGTCATCTATCAGGGCGAGAACCTGCTCGACCTAGAAATCGACGAGCGCGCCTGCCGCGGCATCTTCCTGGCGTTCCAATATCCGGTCGAGATCCCTGGCGTCGCCGGCACGACATTCCTGAAGACGGCGCTCAACGCGGTGCGCAAGTTCCGGGGCGAAGACGAACTCGACGCCATGCAGTTCCTGAAACACGTGCGCGAAAAGGCCAAGACGCTGGGCGTCAGCGACGAGATGCTGCGCCGGCCGCTCAACGTCGGATTTTCCGGCGGCGAGAAGAAACGGAACGAAGCGCTGCAGATGGCTGTCCTGGAACCGACCTTCGCCATCCTCGACGAAACCGATTCGGGCCTCGATATCGACGCCTTGAAGGTCGTCGCCGACGGCGTTAACGCGATGCGCGATCCGTCGCGCAGCATGCTGATCATCACCCATTACCAGCGGCTGCTGAACTATATCGTGCCGGACCACGTGCATGTGCTGGTCAACGGGCGGATCGCCAAGTCCGGCGGCAAGGAACTGGCCGAGCGGCTGGAGGAGCACGGCTATGCCGAATTCCTCGACGCCGAGGCGGCTTGAGAACGGCGGAGCAGCACCGATGGCAGCACGTAAAGAAATGCCCCTCGCCTTCGCCGACGCCTTCACCGCGTTGGAATCCGGCCTGCCAGGCAAGTCCGTGCCCTGGCTGAGCCGATTGCGGGCGGAAAGCTGGGACCGTTACGCGGCGCTCGGCCTGCCGACCGTGCGGGACGAATCGTGGAAATTCACCAACCTGAATGCCTTGCGGCGCGCCGGCATTGTGGCCGCGCCGGATAGCGTTCCCGCGCTCGACACCGTGCCTTTGGGCGCGGCGCTGTCGATCGACGCGCATCTGGCGGTGCTCGTCAACGGCGTGTTCCGCGCCGACCTGTCATCGCTGCCCGGGGACGATGCGGGTCTTTCGGTGGAGAGTTTCGCGGCAATCGCCGACAGCGATCCCGATGCACTGGAACATTCGCTCGGTAAACTCGCCGACGGTGACGCGCTGCCCATGGCCGCGCTGAACACCGCGCTGGCCGCCGACGGCTTGGTGATCCGCCTGCGGAAGGGCGCCGAGATCGAGAAGCCGCTGCATATCCTGTCGATCGGCATCGCCGGCGAGACCCCCGTCATGTTCCAACCGCGCGTGCTGGTGATCGCCGAGGAACACAGCAGCGCCTGCATCCTCGAAAGCCATGTGGGCGCCGGGGATGGCGTGTATTTCAGCAACACGGTAACCGAACTGGCCGTCGCCCCCCGTGCGCGGGTGCGGCACTACAAATTGCAGAACGAACATCCCGCAGCCTTCCATATCGCGGCGGCGGCGGTATCGCTGGCCGAGAATGCGGCCTATGAGAGTTTCGTATTGCAGGTCGGCGGGCGCATCGCCCGCAATGAGATCCAGATTCACATCGGCGGCGAGCGCGCCGAGTGCACGATGAACGGCGCCTATCTGCTGCGCGGCAAGCAGCACGCGGACAGCACCACCTTCGTCGACCATGCCGTGCCGAACAGCACGTCACGCGAATTCTACAAGGGCGTCATCGACGACACGGCGCGCGGCGTCTTCCAAGGCAAGATCCTGGTGCGCAAGGATGCGCAGAAGACGGACGGACAGCAACTCAACAAAGCACTGCTGCTGTCGCGCGGCGCGGAGATCGACAGCAAGCCGGAACTCGAAATCTACGCAGACGACGTTGTCTGCAGCCACGGGGCGACAGCGGGCGAGTTGGACAATGAGGCATTGTTCTATCTGCGCAGCCGCGGCATCGACGAAGGCACGGCGCGGGGCCTGCTGATCGAGGCTTTCGTCGGCGAAGCGGTTGAGCAAATCGACCATACGGCCGCACAGGAAGCCTTCCAAAAGGTTGTGGACGGCTGGCTGCACGACGGCGTGCTGACACGTGCAAACGATGGGGAAAACGCATGACCACGACGGCTGCGGCAAAGACGGATGGAACCGGCCTGACGCCCGCATTGGATATCAAGAAGATCCGGGCGGATTTTCCCGCCATGTCCTTGGAGGTGCATGGCAAGCCGCTGGTGTTTCTCGACAGCGGCGCCTCTGCGCAGAAACCGCACGTGGTCATCGACACCATGCGCCGGGTCTATGAGAGCGAGTACGCGAATGTCCATCGGGGCGCTTATTACCTGAGCGAACGGGCGACCGCGCTTTATGAAGGTGCGCGCGATACGCTGCGCGACTTTCTGAATGCGCGCGACCGCAAGGAAATCATCTTCACCCGTAACGCGACCGAGGCGATCAACCTGGTCGCCTATGCCTGGGGCCGCAGCGCGCTGAAGCCCGGCGACGAGATCGTCATTTCCGAGATGGAGCATCATTCCAACATCGTGCCGTGGCAGATGCTGCGCGACGAAAAGGACTTGGTCCTCAAGGTCGCCCCGGTCAGCGACGACGGCGAATTCCTGATCGACGCCTTCAAGGACCTGCTGACCGACCGCACCAAGCTGGTGGCGATCACGCATACCTCGAACGTCCTGGGTACGATCACGCCCGCCAAGGAGATCGCCCGGCTGGCCCATGACGCGGGCGCCAAGGTGCTGTTCGACGGCGCGCAGGCGGCGGTCCACATGCCGGTCGACGTGCAGGATATCGATTGCGATTTCTATGCGATCACCGGCCACAAGCTGTACGGTCCGTCGGGCATCGGCGTGCTCTACGGCAAGGAAGACCTGCTCGACGCCATGCCGCCGTTCATGGGCGGCGGCGACATGATCAGTTCGGTGTCTTTCGAGAAATCGACCTGGGCGCCGCTGCCGGCAAAGTTCGAGGCGGGGACCCCGGCGATCGTCCAGGCGATCGGCTTCGCCGCCGCGGTGGACTATGTCACCGGCATCGGGCTCGACGCCATCGCCGCGCATGAGCACGACCTGCTGAACTACACGACGCAGAAACTGGCTTCGATCGAAGACCTGCGGCTGATCGGCACCGCGCCGAACAAGGCTGCGGTCGTGTCCTTCGAACTGGGCAAGATCCACGCGCATGACGTCAGCACGATCATCGACCGTGCCGGGGTCGCGATCCGGGCCGGGCATCACTGCGCGGAACCGTTGATGGACCGGATGGGCGTCGCCGCCACGGCGCGCGCCTCCTTCGGCCTGTATAATACGCGGGAAGACGCCGACACCCTGGTCGAGGCGCTCGAAACCGTGCAGGAGATTTTCGGCTGATGCTCGACGAGTTGCGCGAACTGTATCAAGAGGTCATCCTCGACCACGGCAAGCAGCCGCGGAATTTCCGCCGGCCCGACAGCCCGACCAACGAGGCGGCGGGCCGTAACCCGCTGTGCGGCGACCAACTCGTGATCTATCTCAGCCTGAGCGACGACGGCACGATCGAAGACGCGGCCTTCGTCGGAAAGGGCTGCGCGATCTCGATGGCCTCGGCGTCGATGATGACCGAGATCGTCAAGGGCAAGACCGTCGCGGAAGCCAAGAAGCTGTTCGAGAATTTTCATCACATGTGCACCGACGACGACGCCGAAGGGTTCGGCGACGAGGACGACGAGGATGTGGAACGCTTGCAGGTCCTGTCCGGCGTGCGGCAGTTCCCGGTGCGCGTGAAATGCGCAACCCTGCCGTGGCACACCCTCGCCGCCGCGATTGACGGGGTCGAGGAAATCAGCACGGAGACGGACACGTGAGCGCCGACGGCACGAACGGCAACGACGGCCTGAGCCTTCAGGACTTCATGCCGGCCGGCGCCGGGGATACGGTCGCCCATGCCGGGAAACCACTCGACCCCGGCACCCCGGTGGCCGACAAGGAGGCCGTGATCGAGGCGATGAAAACGGTCCACGACCCGGAAATTCCAGTAAATATTTACGATCTCGGTCTTATATATGCGCTGGATATCGCCGAGGACGGATCGGCCCAGGTACAGATGACGCTGACCGCCCCGGCCTGTCCGGTGGCCGGCCAGATGCCGATCGACGTGGCCAATGCGGTCGCCGGCGTCGACGGGATCGGCGAAGTGACGGTAGAACTGGTCTGGGAACCGGCCTGGACCAAGGATAGGATGTCGGAAGAAGCGCGTCTCGCGCTCGACATGTGGTAAAACCGCCCTATATCAACGGGTAAGCAATAGAGATAGAGCCATGCCAGCACCGATGATGACCCTGACCGACGCGGCCGCGGACCGCGTGAAACACCTGATGTCCCAGACCGACAAGCCCCTGGTCGGGCTACGCGTCGGCGTGAAGGCGCAGGGCTGTTCCGGCATGAGCTATTACGTGGAATACGCCGAGGAGCAGAAGAAGTTCGAGGAAGTCGTCGAGGACAAGGGTGTCACTATCCTGATCGACCCGGCGGCGACCATGTTCCTGATCGGCTCGGAAATGGACTATCAGGAAGACAAGATGCAGTCCGGCTTCGTCTTCAACAATCCCAACGAGAAGGGCCGCTGCGGCTGCGGCGAATCCTTCCACATTTAACTAAAATCGGCCGCCTCTATGCCGGCCTCCCCCATCAAAAAACCGAAACTGTGGCTGTCCTGGAGCAGCGGCAAGGACAGCGCCTGGGCGCTGCACGCGCTGCGCCGGCAGGGCGACTATGAGGTCGCCGGCCTGCTGACCACGATCAACGAGACCGCGTCGCGCGTCGCCATGCATGCGGTGCGCGAGACGCTGCTGGAGCATCAAGCTGAGGCCGCCGGACTGCCGCTGATCAAGGTCCCGATCCCGCACCCCTGCCCGAACGAGGCCTACGAGGAGGCCATGCACCGCGCAATGGACCACGCCAAGCGCGACGGCGTCACGGCGATGGCCTTCGGCGATCTGTTCCTGGAGGACGTGCGGCAATACCGCATCGACAAACTCGCGCCGACGGGCATCGATCCGGTGTTCCCGATCTGGGGTCTGGAGACCGCCGCACTGGCGCAGGAGATGTTGGCAAGCGGGCTGCGCGCGCATGTCACCTGCGTCGACCCGAACCAACTCGACCGCGCCTTCGCCGGCCGTACCTTCGACGCGGATTTCATCGCGGACCTGCCCGACGGCGCCGATCCTTGCGGCGAGAACGGCGAGTTCCACAGCTTTGCCTATCAAGGCCCGATGTTCGACACGCCGGTCGCCGTGACCCCCGGCGAGGTGGTCGAACGCGACGGCTTCGTCTTCGCGGATTTGCTGCCAGGGTAACCAGCCTCAATCGATCCGGTACTTCTCCACCATGCCCCAGTCGAGCTGGATGTCGAAACCGGGGCCGGTCGGCACCGCGATCTCGCCGTTCTGGACCGACGGGCGGTTGGCGAACATACCGTCCCAAATCGGGTCGCGGTCCGGGTCGGCGAAACATTCCACATAGGTGCCGTGCGGCACGCCCGACAGCATGTGCAGCGCAATTTGGCCTTCCTCGTGATGCGCCATCTTGACGGAATGGACCGCGCACAACCCGGCGACCCGCCGCCATTCGGTCGGCCCGCCCGATTCCGAGGCATCGAGATTGCAGAAATCAATGGCCTCCGCCTCGATCATCCGGCGGACGCCATGGCCGGTGATCTCACTCTGCCCCGCCGTCACCGGGATCGATGCCGCGCGCCGCACGGCGGCGTTCCCCGCCACGTCATCATACCAGTGGACCGGTTCCTCGAACCACATTATGTCGAGCGGTTCGATCATCCGGGCAAAGCGCACCGCGTCGTCGATATCCCAGCCCCGGTTGGCGTCGACGGCGAGCAGGAAATCCGGCCCGGCCCCGTCACGGGCCGCCGCGACGCGCTGGAAATCCTTCTCGGGCGTCAGGCCGCCGACCTTGAACTTGCAGCCGGCCATGCCGCGTTCCTTGAGCATCTCCATCTCGCGGCGGTAATCGTCCAGCGTGACATCGTCCTCGTAATACCCGCCGATGGAGATGATCGGCATCCGGTCGCGGCAGCCGCCGAACAGCGTCGACACGCTGGCCCCTTGCGCCTTGCCGGCGATATCCCACAGCGCGGTATCGACACAGGCGATCGCCTCCATTGCCACCTTGCGGTCGCGGACGGTATGCGCGATGGGAAACATCTTGGCCCAGAGCCGTTCGATGGCCCGGGCATCCTCGCCCAGCACCAGCGGCGCCAACTCGTCTTGGACGATCTTGCAAATCTCCGGGCCGTCGTTGCGGTTGTCGCCGTTGTAGACCTCGCTGACGACGCCATCGTCGGTGTACAGCTTGGTGATCACCGTGCAGCGCGACGGGACCGAATACTTGCTGCCGCCGAAGACCCGTTTCAGCGGGATTCGAACCGGGATGGTCTCGATCTTCTCGATGCGCATGATGCCCCTCCGCAACGCATCCGCCTCACGGCGTCGGTGGTTTTTTACGGTTCCTTAATCCGGAAATTATACGCAAGTTGGGTATCCAACAGGAAACGCCGCGGTGATACAGTTGAAATACCTCAATTTCTTACGCCTTTTCCGGGCAATTGCCGTAGCGGCCATTGTGGCCGCGCCGTCCCTGGCGCAGGCGCAGGCGCAACCGGAAATCCACACGGGCTTCCAGAAGAAGGAAGCGGTCCGCGCCAAGTCCTTCATGATCTCCGCGGCAAACCCGCATGCCAGCCGCGCCGGCTATGCGATCCTAGAGCGCGGCGGGTCCGCGGCGGATGCGGCGATCGCGGCGGCCTTGATGTTGACCCTGGTCGAGCCGCAAGCATCGGGTATCGGCGGCGGCGGCTACATGCTGTACTGGTCGCAGGCGAAGAAAACGCTCGAGTCCTATGACGCGGCCGTGGTCGCCCCGAAAGCGGTGAAGCCCGACCACTTCCTGGACAGCGACGGCGATCCGGTGAAACGCAGCAAGGCCGGCTTCGGCGGCCGCACGGTCGGGGTGCCGGGCCAACTCCGGCTGTTCGCCGAGATTCACGCGAAACACGGCAAGCTGCCGTGGAGGGAGCTGTTTCAGCCGACCATCGATCTGGCCGAGAAAGGCTTCGCGGTCTCGCCCCGGCTGCACAAGCAGACACACGGCAAGCGCAAGAAGTTCACCGATCCGACCGCGACATCCTACTTCCTGGATGCGGACGGCGAGGCCTGGCCCGTCGGCCACATCCTGGTCAACAAGCCGCTGGCCGACACGCTGCGCCAGGTTGCCGACCGCGGCGTCGACGCCTTCTATACCGGTCCAATCGCGCATGACATCGCCAACGCGGTCACCAACGCCAGCGAATATCCTTTCCCGTTGACCGCCGCGGAAATCACGGCCTACCGGATCAAACCGCACGCCCCGGTCTGTACCACCTATCGCCGGCACCGCGTCTGCGGGGTCGGCCCGTCGACCACCGGCGGCCTGACCGTGGCGATGACGCTGCGTCTGCTGGAGCCGTTCGACCTGGCCAGGCTGGGCCCGAACTCGCCGGAAGCGATCCATCTCTTCCTGGAAGCGTCCAAACTCGCCTATGCGGACCGGTCGCAGTATATCGGCGACCCGGATTTCGTCCCCGTGCCGACCGCCGGTCTGCTCGACCACGCCTATCTGGCCGAGCGCGCGCAGAAGATCGACCCGGCGGAGTCGATGGGCCGGCCGCAACCGGGGCTGCCGCCGATGCGGAAGGCGTGGAACCACCGCGCCGACGACACGCCGGAATCCCCGTCGACCACGCATCTCACCGCGATCGACAAGGACGGCAACGCGGTATCCCTCACCACCACCATCGGGCGCGGGTTCGGCGCGGGCATCATGACGCGCGGCTTCCTGCTGAACGATCTGTTGCTGGCCTTTTCATTCCGGCCGACCAAGGGCGGCGATCCGGTCGTCAATGCGCCGGCGGGCGGCAAGCGGCCGCGCTCCTCGATGTCGCCGACCATCATCTTCCGGCCGGATGGCCAGATGCGGCTTATCGTCGGTTCCCCCGGCGGCACGCGCATCATCGGTTACGTGACGAAAACGATCGTCGCCGTGCTCGACTGGCAGATGGACATCCAGTCGGCGATATCGCTGCCGCATTTCGCCGCCCGCATCCGCCGCGCCGAGTTGGAGAAGGACACGCTGGCGACCCGCTTCCTGGAAGCCCTGGAGGACAAAGACCATTCGGTGAAGGTCCGCCACCTGACCAGCGGGTTGCACGGCATCGAGATCCTGCCCGACGGCACCCTCGTCGGCGGCGCCGACCCACGCCGCGAGGGGATAGCGCTGGGCGGCTGATCGGCGTCTCAAGTCGGCTTAGTTGTCAGATCACCTCGGCCTTGCGCAAGGCCGCGATTCCGGCGTCGTCGTAGCCGAGCGATTTCAGGACCTCTTCGTTGTATTCGCCGTAGTCGGGCGACGGCATCCGGGCGCCTTTTTCGTGGCCCTGGATATTGATCGCGTTCCCGTTGATCTGGACCTCGCCCTTTTCGGGATGTTGGGTCGTCCAGGTGACGCCGAGATGTTTGACCTGTTCGTCCTCGAGCATCTTGTCGATGGAATACTGCGGTCCGCAGGGCACGCCGATCTCGTTCAGTTTTTCGACCAGCTCGGCGGTCGTAAAGCGCCGCGTCACCTCGGAGACGGATTCGTTTACCTTGTCGCGGTTTGCAAAGCGGAGATTGTTGTCGGCGAACTCGGGCACCTTCAACAGTTCCTCGCAGTCGAGCGCTTTGCAGAAACGCGCAAACGTATGATCGCCCCCGGCCGCCAGATTGACGTGGCCGTCCTTGGTCGGGAACAGGCTGGTGGGCACGTTGATCGGATGGTCGTTGCCGACCGGCCCCGGCAGATCTTCCTCCATGGTCCAGCGCGCCACTTGATAGTCGAGCATGCCGATCATCGCTTCCAGCAACGACGTGTGGACCCAGCGGCCCTTGCCGGTGCGGTGGCGTTCATGCAGCGCGCTCAGCACCCCAATGGCGAGATACATGCCCGCCGTCAGATCGCAGATCGGGATGCCGACCCGCAGCGGCCCCCGCCCCGGCTCGCCGGTGATCGACATCAAGCCGCCCATCCCCTGGGCGATCTGGTCGACGCCAGGCCGTGGCGCATAGGGGCCGGTTTGGCCAAAGCCGGAGATGCTGCCGTAGATGATCCGGGGATTCACCTTGCTGCAGTCTTCGTAATTGATGCCGAGGCGGTTCTTCACGTCGGCGCGGAAGTTCTCCACGATGATGTCCGCCTTCGCCACCATCTTCATGAAGATCGCGTGGCCTTCCTCTTTCTTGAGGTTCAGGGTCACGCTGCGCTTGTTGCGGTGAAGATTGAAGAAATCCGGCTGCAGCCGTTGATAGTTCTGCCCCTTGATGCGCGGGTCGGCCTTGGAGGTGGCTTCGACCTTGATGACATGCGCGCCCCAGTCCGCCAGCATGCGCACGCAGGTCGGCCCCGCGCGGGCGCGCGTCAGGTCCAGGACCACGAGGTCCGACATCGGCAGATCGTTTCCCGCCGCCGCTGCTTCCAAGGGGTTTGCCATGGGTATCCTCCCATTCTCTCGATTTAACATTTATTCGCGTGGCCAGGGGTTCCGGAAAACCGCACCGACCCCGCTCGCCGCCGAACTGGGCGAGAGGCCAAGTTGTCTTATTTAATCAGAATGGAGCGGGCGAAGGGAATCGAACCCTCGTCGTAAGCTTGGGAAGCTTCTGCTCTACCATTGAGCTACGCCCGCCCGCTGTGCCGACCCTACGAATTCACCTGGCCGAGTTCAAGCGCGATGGTTGCACGGAGCCGCGATTTCCGCCGGTCCCGCACGAACGTTACAATGCCCGTTCACATCGACCCGGTATCCGGCGCGGAGGCATCGCCCCATGAGACCCAAGAATGTTCTTTTCATCATGTCCGACCAGCATCAGGGCAAGGCGTCGGGCTGTTACGGGCATGACTTCGCGGTGACGCCGAATATCGACCGGCTGGCGGCGCGTGGCACGCGTTTCACGACGGCCTATACCAACTCGGCGATCTGCGTGCCGGCGCGGGCGGTGATCGCGACCGGGCGGCATATCTTCGAATCCGAATACTGGTGCAACGCCCATCCCTATGACGGCCGGATCAAGAGCTGGCACCACCTGCTGGCGGAGAACGGATCGTCCGCGACCTCGATCGGCAAGCTGCATTTCCGCAACGAGACCGACCCGACCGGCTTCGCCGAGCAGGTCATCCCGATGCATGTGGTCGAGGGCAAGGGCGACCTGCGCAGCTGCATCAAGCGGCCGATGTCGCCCCCGATGAAAAGCAGCGTGTCGATGACCAATATCGGTCCTGGCGAGAGCCCGTATACGAAATACGACCACGACATCGCCGACCGCGCCTGCGACTGGCTGCGCGCCAAGGCCGGGGACGCGAGTGACGAGCCATTCTTCCTGTTCACGTCCTTCGTCTGCCCGCATCCGCCCTATATCGCACCGCCGGACTTCTACGACCTCTACCCCAACGACAAGATCCCGACGCCGAAGCTGTCCGACCCGGACGCGGTGACCCATCCTTGGATCCAGAAGATGGAGCGCAACCGCAACTACAACGATTTCCTCACCGAGGAGTCCCGGCGCGTGCTGCTGTCGAGCTATTACGGCTGCGTCAGCTACCTGGACCACAATATCGGCCGCGTGCTCGATTGCCTGGACGACTGCGGCCTGCGCGACGACACGCTGGTGGTCTACACCTCGGACCACGGCGACAACCTCGGCGCGCGCCGGCTGTTCGGCAAATCGAACATGTATGAGGAAGCGTCCTTCATCCCGATGATCGTCGCCGGCCCCGGCATCCCGGAAGGCAAGGTCTCGACCACGCCGGTCACGCTGCTCGACGTGGCGCCGACGATCCTGGATGCGGCGGGCCTGTCGGACCTGCCGGAGGCGCGCGACCTGCCGGGCCGCTCGATGATCGAAGTCGCGCGGACGGACAGCGACCCGGACCGGGTGGCGTTCTGCGAATACTACGCCGCCGCCGCCGACCGCGCCGCCTTCATGATCCGCAAGGGCAAGTACAAGTACATCCATTATGTCGGCTACGAGCCGGAGCTGTTCGACCTGGAGGCCGACCCGGAAGAACTGAACAGTCTCGCCGCCGACCCGTCCTACAAGGCCGTCGTCGTCGACTTTCACGCGATCCTGTGCGGCATCGTCGATCCCGACGCGGCGGACGAAGCGGCCTATGCGGCGCAGACCGCCTTGGTCGAGGCGAACGGCGGCCGCGAGGCGCTGATCGCGCGCGGCAAATACGAGGGCACGCCCGCGCCCGGCGAGCCGCCCGTCTTCACGCGGTAAGTCTTCACGCGCTAGGCTTTCACGGCCGGGTAGCGAGGGCTACCGGGCCGAGCCCCAATACTCGTAGGACAAGGTCTTGGGGCCGGGGATATAGCCTTGGTCCATGCGATCCAGAGTCCAGCCGGCCCGGTCGAAATAGTCCAGGATCGGCCGGCCCGCGTGGCATCCGCCCGAGATCCGCTGCCACAGGGGGTCGATGCGATGTTGCCATTTGCGCACGTTGGCGTCGGGCGATTCGCCATGCTCCGCGAACAGCAACCGCCCGCCGGGCTTGAGGATGCGCCGCATCTCGGTCAGCGCCTTGACCGGATCCGGGATCGTGCACAGCGAATATGTGACCACCACGGTATCCGCCGTCTTGCCGTCGAGCGGTATCTCCTCGCCGGACACACCGATGCGGTCGACGCGGAACGGCACCGCCGCGCGGCGCTCGGTCGCACGTTTCCAGATATGGCCGTCCGGATCGACGCCGATGACCTTGGTCACACGCGCAGGGCTGTAGATCGGCAGGTTCAGTCCGGACCCGATCCCAACCTCCACCACCACGCCTTCGGCGGCCGGAACGATCTTGCGCCGCTGCTTCTCCGTATCGGCGATACCGCAAACGGCATCGATGAACCGCGGCAACACGAAACGACTGTAGAATCCCATTCTTCGAAACCCATCGGTGACGCAGGCCCGTCAGCCTGCGGCATGGGTTCTACGCGCCGAGTGTTTCCGGCCGGCCTCGCGGCGGCGGAAGAATTGTTTCTATTGTTTCCGCATTGAGGCGAAACGATGGCCGCGGGCGCGCTAGGCCGGGACGGCCAGGTCGTCCGGCAGGTGGAATCCGGTGCGTTTGTGGAACCGCGGTTCCGCATGATCGAAATCGTTGCGCCGGTGCATGACCGACGTGTTGTCCCACATCAGCAGGTCGCCCGGCGACCAACTGTGACAATAGACATTCTCTTCCCGCGTGGCGTGGGCGGTCAGTTCGGCCAGCAACGCATCGGATTCGGATTTCGGCAGATCGCCGATCGCGACCATGTGGTTCGGGCTGAGATACAGCGCCTTGCGGTCGAGATACGGATGCGTCCGCACCATCGGATGGGAAACGTCGGGAATTTCCTCGAGTTGCGCCGCCGACAGGCTGTGCCGCCGGATATGCCCCTTTTTCACCGGCGAATAGACCGCCGTCTGCTGCTCCACCCGCGCCCGCAGATCGTCGGGCAAGCTGTCATACGCAGCGACGAGATCCGCGAAACAGGTCTCGCCGCCATTTGCCGGAATGGTAACGCCGTACAGGATCGTGCCGAAGACCGGCTTCGGCGTGTAGCTTTGGTCCGAATGCCATTCGAGCACGCCCTTCACCGGCGCCTTGGTCTCGCGGTTCATCGCATACATCACTTCGGGATGGTCGGGCGAGACGAGTTGCGACTGCACATGCACGAAGAGCGGCCCGAACCGGCGCGTGAAAGCGAGCAGCGCATCGTCGTCCAGATCCTGGCCGGGGAACACCGCCACCTTGTATTTCATCCACATATCGCGCAACGCCGCGAAGGCGTCATCGCTCAACGGCTTCGAAAGATCGACCCCGTCGATCCGCACCGCAAAATCCGACCGCAATACCGTCGTCCGCATCTCAATCCTCCTCCGCGTCATAATCGCGCAGGCGCGCGATCCGCCCCGAAATCCCGATCCGACCTCGGTCCCTCCATGCTACGCTCCACCCGCTATTTCGCCAAACCGGACCCTGCCGAAAGGAGCGACGTATGCCATCGAATTCGACACGCAAGGGAAGCTGCCTCTGCGGCGCCGTGAGGTTCGAAGTGACCATTCCGGGAACGACCTTCAACATTTGCCATTGCGGCATGTGCCGGAAATGGTGCAGCGGCCCCTTTATGGGCGTGCACTGCGAGAGCGCCGCGACCTTCAGCGAAGACAAGGAAATGGGATGGTACAAAAGCTCCGATTGGGCGGAACGCGGATTTTGCAAACGGTGCGGCACCAATCTCTTTTATCACTGTACTGATCCATCTTACGCAAGTTGGGAAGTTTCGCTGGAAGCGCTGGACGACCCGGCCGGCCTGAGGCTCGACCGGCATGTCTTCATCGACGCGAAACCCGACCGCTATGACTTCAAGGATAACCGGCCACGGATAACCGAAGCCGAATTGATGAAAGAATTGGGCATCACGCCGCCCGATTGAGTCTCTGAACCCGTTCCGAGACATCCCATCGCAATACCGTCCGCGGCCGCTCGATCCTAGGCGTCGCCGGCGCCTTCACGAAACGCAAAGGAGCGACGCATGCCGTCAGACTCGACACACCAGGGACGTTGCCTTTGCGGTGCCGTAAGGTTCGAAGTGGCGGTGCCCCAACCGGTATTCACCATTTGCCATTGCGCCATGTGCCGAAAGTTGAGCGGCGGACCGCTGATGTCGGTTCACGGCGACGGGGAAATACGGTTCACGGAAGAAAAGGGGCTGACGTGGTACCGCAGCTCCGACTGGGCGGAACGCGGGTTTTGCGGGCTATGCGGCACCAACCTGTTTTGGCGTCTCGCCGATCCGGAGACTCCCATGCTCGAAATCTCGCTGGAAGCGCTGGACGGCATCGAAGATATGGCGCTGGAGCGGCATATCTATATCGACTCGAAACCGGACCGTTACGAGTTCAAAGACGACAAGCCCCGCGTTACCGAAGCGGAACTGTTGAAAGAGCTGGGCATGACGCAACCCGACTAGCCGTCAAGCGACCTGCTCGGCGGTCTGCGCCGGACCGGCCAGGGTAGTGCGGCGCATGTCGCGCGCCTCTTCCGGCGGGAACGGCCGGGCGCGGTGCATGGTGCGCTGGTTGTCCCACATCACCAGATCGCCGAGCGCCCATTTGTGCGAGTAGACGAATTCCCGCTGGGTCGCGAATTCAGTGAGGTCGCGCAGGAAGAACCGCGCCTCCGGCACCGGCCATCCCACGATTTCGCCTGCATGCGACGACAGGTACAGCGACTTGCGCCCGGTCGACGGATGGGTCCGGATCAGCGACTGGCGTACCGGCTTGAACCGTTCGCGTTCCTCGTCGGTAAAATCCGTGAAACCGAGTTGCTGGCGCGAGAAGATTTGCGAATGCTCGCAGACCAGCCCTTCGCATTGCTCTTTCCGGTCCTCGTCCAACGCTTCGTAGGCCGAGCGCATGTCGGCGAATTCCGTGTTGCCGCCTTTCGAGACGACGCTCAGCGCATAGAGGATCGAATATTTCGCCGGCACCGCCTTGAACGAACTGTCGGAATGCCAGAGCCGGTTGCCGATGGCGAAGAGGCGGCGGCGGTCGTCGACCGCGAACGGCTTGTTCTCCTTATCCAGGTTCGAGACGTCGGCGAAGGTCGGCGGCAACCGGCGATCGGTCTCGGCACGCAAGCTCGTGCCAAGCGATTGCTCGATGGGCCCGAGACTCTTGGTGAACGCAAGTTGCTGCTTCGCGCTCAAGTGCTGTCCGTGGAAGACCAGGACGCCGTACTCATCCATACCGGCATGGATCGCCTCGGCGTCCTCGGGCGACAAGGGTTGGGCCAGGTCGATGCCTTCCACTTCCCCCGCAAAGCACGGACCGATTTGGCGAATGGTGATGGACATGTTGCTCAACGCCTCCGGATGTAGGTTCGGATAGTCTAGGACAGCAAGGTCACTACGCTCAAATCCGTTCGGCGGCGCACCCGCCCACGGGGCGTTTGCCGAATACCGCGGGCGCGTTAGACTTAAGTCCTGTGCCGCCACACACTTGCCCCGCCCGGCTTGCAAGAAGGAGACCTCGTATGACCAACCTGATCGAACTTCGCGTCCACGACCGCAGCGTCTTCGCCGACGGCCATGAGTTCGGTGAGACCGGCGCGTATGAGCGCTTGCGCGGCACCGCGCACTTCGCCGTCGATCCGGCGGCGCCGGCGCAAGCGGATGTCTTCGACATCGAAAAGGCGGCGGTAAACGATAAGGGACTGATCGAGTTTACGGCGGACTTCTTCATCCTGCAGCCGGTCGACCCCTCGCGCGGCAACAACCGGCTGTTCTACGACTTCGGCAACCGCGGCAACATGCGGTCGCTGCAGTTCTTCAACGACGCACCGGGCAGCAACGACCCGCAAACGCTGGCGCAAGCCGGTAACGGCTTTCTCTTCCGTCAGGGCTACACGGTGCTGTGGAGCGCATGGCAAGGCGACCTGGTGCCGGGCAACGATCGCGTGCTGATGCGGCTGCCGGTTGCCCGCGACGACGGCGGACCGCTGACCGGTCTTATCCAGCAGGAATATTCGGTATCCGCACCGGGCACGTCGTATTTGCCGCTTTCCGGCCGCGTGTCCACGCGAAACCATCCCACGATCTCGCTCGACACCCGTGAAGCGCGCCTGACCAGGCGGCGCTATCCGTACAGCGAGCGCATCGAGCTGGCGCCCGAGGACTGGGCGTTCGCCCGGGTCGAGGGCGGCGAAGGGCAAGACGATCAGGGCGCCGAAATCGGCATTCACCCCTCCGATCAGCATTTCCATGTGAAGGGCGGGTTCGAACCGGGCTGGATCTACGAACTGACCTACACGGGCCGCGATCCCCTGGTGCTGGGGCTGGGGCACATCGCGGTGCGCGACCTGGTCAGTTATCTGCGCCGCGGCGGAAAAGACGCCGCCGGGAACACCAACCCGGCCGGCCCTCTTGAAAAGGCCTATTGCTGGGGCCGCTCGCAAACCGGCCGTTGCATCCGCGACTTCATCTACCGGGGATTCAATGCGGACAAGGACGGGCAAAGGGTCTTCGATGGCGCGCTACCTCATGTGGCGGGGGCCGGGATGATGCGCATGCACCAACGCTTCGCCAACCTGATCACCGGCTCCGGCGGCGTGTATGTCGACAACTTCATCTACGGCGACCAGTTCCCCTTTTCCTATGCGGAGACGACCGATCATTTCACCGGCAAATCGGACGCCATCCTCAAGCGGCCCGACACGGACCCGTTGGTCATGCACACGCAAACGTCGACCGAATATTGGCAACGCCGGGGATCGCTCGTTCACACCGATACGCAGGGCAACGACCTGCCGCAGCCTGACACCGTTCGGGTCTACCTGTGGGCCAGCTCGCAGCATTTCGCGAGCCCGCTGGTCGATACGCCCAAGAAACCGGCGGCCGGTACGAACCTGGTCAATACGGTGCACACCTCGCCCTTCTTCCGGGCGATGCTGGACGCCATGGACCGGTGGGCGACGGACGGTACGCTGCCGCCCGACTCCCGCGTGCCGTCCCGCGAAGACGGAACGCTGGTGACGTTCGACCGCTACGCAGAGACCTTTCCGCATATTCCCGGACAGGCGCTGCCGCATGGGCCGCTGACGCTTCCGTTATTGGACTACGGGCCCGACGCGGATGCCGGCCTGATCACGAACTTCCCGGCCGAGATCAAGGACGCAGAGGGATATCCGATCCTCGTCCCGGCCACCGACGAGGACGGCAACGAGGTCGCGGGCGTGCGCGCGCCGATGGTGCAGGCGCCGCTCGGCACCTATACCGCCTGGAACCTGCGCACCCACGGGCAGGGCCGGGGCTATCCCCTCAAGCTTGACGGGTCCTACATCCCTTTCCCCGAGACACCGGAAGAACGGCAGGCGACATCCGACCCACGCCGGTCCGTGCTGGACCGTTACGAGTCGCCCGACGCTTATGTCGATGCGATCCGAAACGCGGCGGAAGCCCTC
Source organism: Alphaproteobacteria bacterium (assembly GCA_965228975.1). Taxonomy (GTDB): domain Bacteria; phylum Pseudomonadota; class Alphaproteobacteria; order UBA8366; family UBA8366; genus JAJFJD01. The sequence goes on along the minus strand of OZ245851.1, from coordinate 5,495,077 downwards.
GCCGCCAAGCGGTTGATCCTGGCGGAAGATGTCGAACGATACGTCGCCATGGCCGCCGGTTGGGGGCGGACCCGCCATGTGGTTGGACTTTGATCGTCCCTGCACAACATCTCTAGCGTGGGCGAATTCGACGCGGCAGAATGGAACGGTCGCGATGAACCCGTTCCGCCAACAAGCAGAGGGGTGGTTGGTGTGCGATTAGTCTTTGCAGCGTTGTTCGGATTTCTATGTTGGTCGTTTGTCCTACCGGCGCCCGCCATGGCCAGCCGGTGTATCGCGTTCGTCGACAGGGGACCGGACGCCCCTGCCAACATACCCCCGATCGTGCCCGCCGGATTTTCGCTGGCGCAATCCTCTCTCGCCCAAAACGCGGGGGAAGTGAAGATCACCTATATCGACCATTCCACCTTCCGGCTGCGCACGCCGTCCGCGGTCGTGATCGCCACGGACTATGCAGGCTACGCCGGGGAGGGGCCGGTGCCGACGGTGGTCACCATGAATCACGCGCATGAAACGCATTACACCGATTTTCCCGACCCGGCCATCGAGCATGTGCTGCGCGGCTGGAATCCGAAGGGCGGCCCGGCCGAACATCGGCTGACCGTCCGCGACACACTGATCCGCAACGTCACCACCGACATCCGCACCTGGAGCGACGACGTGGTCGAAAAGGACGGCAACTCGATCTTCATCTTCGAGGTCGCCGATCTCTGCATCGGCCATCTCGGTCACCTGCATCACAAGCCGTCACCGCAACAGCTCGCCCGTATCGGCCGGCTCGATGTCGTCTTCGCACCGGTTGACGGGACCTACACCCTCGACCTGCCGTCGATGATCGAGGTTCTGAAGGCGTTGCGGGCGAGCCTCGTGATCCCGATGCACTACTTCGCCGGGGACTCGCTGGAAGTATTCCTCGGGGGCATGAGTAAGGAATTCGCGATTCGGCGCCAGAAGGAAAAGACCACCGTCGTCTCGCTCAAGACCTTGCCGGACCGCCCCACCGTCCTGGTGCTGCCGGGTCTCTAGACCGCTGCCCCTTTACCAGCACTCCCGCCCCGTCGTTTCGCATCCGGAATCGTTCCGAGAGCGAATTTGTCCGTAACATCATTGACTCCCCGGCAATTCACCTAGTCTACTTGCGCCTAGGCAAGGCACGAACGAATTCAAATCAAAATGTCGGGAGGAAACAATGCATCGCTTCATCGTCGGCGCAGTTGCCGCCGCCGCCATTTCCTTTGCGGGTATGGCAAACGCACAGACCGTTATCAAAATTCAAACGGCAAACGCCGCCGGTAGTTTCTCTCTAAACTATCTCAATGAAAATTGGGTGCCGAAACTTGAGGCCATGACCTATGGCAAGCTCAAGATCGACATTCGTCCCAGCAAATCCGTCGTGCCGCACCGGGAAACGCCGCAAGCGGTTGCCGCCGGCATTCTGCAAGGGGACCTGAACGCGGTTGCGTATTTCGCGGGCCGTGACCCGGTCTTCGGAATCATGGGCGACCTGATTGCCGGCTACGACACGCCGTACCAGAAGCAGATGTTCTTCCGTTTCGGCGGCGGGACCGAGATCCTGCAGAAGGCCTGGGACAAGCATTTCCCCGGCAAGATTCATGTCGTCGGCGCAGGCCCCTTCGCGAAGGAAGCCTTCGTTTCGACCGTGCCGATCCGCAAGGTCGAGGATTTGAAGGGCCTCAAACTCCGGTCGCCGGAAGGCATGGCCGCCGAGGTCTTCCGCCGCACGGGTTCCGCTCCGACGTCGATCCCGTTCCCGGAATTGTACACGGCGCTCGAGAAGAAGGTCGTGGATGCCGCCGATGCGAGCTCCTACACAAACAACGCGTCGCTGGGCTTCAACAAGATCGCGAAATTCCCGCTCTATCCCGGCATCCATTCGATGGCGGTGCTTCAGTTCGTCATCAACAAGGACGTCTGGAACAAGATCGGCCCGCAAGGTCAGGCCGCGCTTGAAACCTGGTACTTCGCCGCATGGACGGACGTGACCCGGGCCACCGACTTGCAGGACCGCAAGCTGGTCGCCGCGGACAAGGCCGGCACGGGAACCCCCGGCGTCGAGATCATCGATTGGCCGCAGGAAGAGCGCGACAAGCTGCGCGAGATCGCGGCGGGCGCCTGGAAGGACGTCGGCAAGCAGAGTGAGCTGGCTCAGGAAGCCTATGACGCTCACATCAAGTTCATGAAAACGCTCGGCTTGCTGAAGTAGGCGACCATCCGTACCCCCCAATAGCGAACATGCCGTGACGAGTCTCTCTCGTCACGGCTGGTTTCGCGTGGAGCCTTGTCCATGAATGCTCTGATGCGCGCGGTCGATCGCCTGAACCAGTATGTCGGCCTGTCGGTTTCCCACCTCTACATGATCTGCGCCGCCGTTACCGTCTACGAAGTCGCAATGCGGTATTTCTTCAACGCACCGACCCAGTGGGCCTTCGAAGTGGTGATGGTCGTCTGCGCGTCGGCCTGGGCGCTGTCCGGGTCCTACGTCACGATGCGGCGGTCGCATATCGCGATCACCGTTCTGTACGAACACGTGCACGGCCGCGCGAAGTGGTGGCTCGACCTGTTCATTCTGTTGATCAGTCATGCCGCGATGTTCACCTTCGCCTTCGCGCTGTGGGACCCGATGGTGCATGCCATCCGCGGACTGGAGCGTAGCGGCACCTCGTTCAATTCACCGGAACCCTTGATCCTGAAGACGCTGCTGTTCGTCGGCGCGGTGTTGTACTGCCTGCAGCTCGTGGTCAACCTGGTCAAGCATTTGACCGGGCACGGCGTGCCGAAATCCACCGAACTGACGGGGGATTGAGGCGATGAAGAACAACAGACCCCTTCAGGTCGTGGTCAGCGTAATCGTCGTCGCGATTACGATCAGCCTCGCCTACGGCTTCTTCAACATGAAGTCGATGACTATCCAGTCCTCGACCCTGATCATCGTCGGCTCGATGATCTTCCTCATGGCGCTCGGCATTCCGCTGGGCGTCGTTACCATGACCGTCTCCATCGCAACAGCCCTGGCCTATTTCGGCGTCCCCGGCCTGTTTCTGGTCGCCAGCAACGCGCAAGGGCTGCTTGAAGCCTATCCGCTGGTCGCGGTCCCGCTGTTCGTACTGATGGCCAATATCCTGGAACGCTCCGGCGTGGCAGAGGATTTGTTCGACGCCATGTCGATCATCGCCGGCCGGTTGCGCGGCGGCGTCGCGGTGCAGACGACCCTCGTCGCGGTCCTGATGGCGGCGATGACCGGCATCATGGGCGGCGAGATCGTCATGCTCGGCCTGATCGCGCTGCCGCAGATGCTGCGGCTCGGCTATGACAAGAAACTGGCGATGGGCACGATCTGCGCCGGCGGCTCGCTCGCCACGTTGATCCCGCCGTCGGTGATCATGATCATCTACGGCCTGACCGCCAACGTCTCGATCAGCGACCTGTTCCTCGGCGGATTCCTGCCGGGACTGCTGCTCGCCAGCCTCTACATCACCTACATCATGATCCGCTGTCAGATTCAGCCGCATTTGGCCCCGTTGCCCGCGGAAGGCCTGATTCAGCTGACCGGCGCGGAGAAGACCGCGAAGATGAAGGGCCTGATCCTGCCGATGCTGCTCATCCTCTGGGTGCTCGGCAGCATCTACGGCGGCATCGCCACGGTGACCGAGGCCGCGGCGGTCGGCGTGTTCGGCGCGGTGGCGGCGGCCGCCACCCGCAAGAAGCTATCCTGGCACATGCTGCAGGAGGCGCTGCGCAAGACCATGATTACCGTCGCCACGATCATCTGGCTGATCCTGGGCGCGGTCAGCTTCGTCGGCATCTACAACATCATCGGCGGCAACACCTTCGTGCAGGGCCTGCTGACCGGGCTGGACCTGCCGCCGCTGGGCGTGATCTTCGTCATCATGGGCATCCTGATCGTGCTCGGCACTTTCATGGAATGGATCGCCATCGCCTACATCACCGTGCCGATCTTCGCGCCGGTGGTGGTCAGCCTGGGATTCGACCCGATCTGGTTCGGGGTGCTGTTCGTGATGAACATCCAGATCTATTTCCTGTCGCCGCCCTTCGGACCCGCCTGTTTCTGGCTCAAGAGCGTGGCGCCACCGGAGATAACATTGCAGGAGATATTCCTGGCCGTGCTGCCCTTCATCGGGCTGCAGATCATCGGCCTCACGCTGGTGATGATCTTCCCGGAGATCGTGCTGTTGCTGCCGCGGGTGATCGGCGGGTAGCGATAGGGATTTACGACCGGGCCGTGGGCGCCGGATCGGCGGCCCGCGGTCCGGCTATCCCGGCCACAGATCGCGGACTGCCTGAAGGTTCGCTTCCGACGGATCGGTCACGACGACGACCGCGTCGTCGAATCCCATGTCGGCGAGCCGGGCCAGCCGGTCCTTCGCATCCGCCGGGCTGCACGCCAAGGAATACGGCCCGTCATCCGACAACGGCTGCGTCGGCGCGGTGAGGTCCGTCTTTATGTTGGTAATGATGGCACGCTTTCCGCCGAGCCCTCGGAACCGTTCGACACCGGCGCGCAACGTCGGCTCGCCGGTAAACATGCCCGAAGCGATCCAGCCGTCATACTCATTCGCGGCGCGGGGAATCCAGATACTCCCGGCCCAGCTGCCGATCAGGATCGGCGGCCCGCCCTTCGCGGCGGGTGGCGGGGTCAGGTTCGTACCGTCGACCGTCTCGCCGTTCCACAGGCGCCGCATCAATGTCAGCCCGGCCCGCAGCGCCTTGAACCGACCCTCATAGTCGAGGCCCAGCGCATCGAAATCCGCTTTCGTCGACCCGGCCCCGACACCGAGCGTCAGCCGCCCGCCGGTCATCAGCTGCGCGGTCAAGAGGCGGTGCGCCAACTCGACCGGATTGCGCAGCGGCACCTGCAGGATACAGGTGCCCACCTCGATCTTCTCGGTCACCGCCGCCGCGACGGAGGCTTGGATCAACGGGTCGGGCGTGTGATAGCCGCGGCCGATCGTGTCGAAGAACCAAAGACCGTCGAAACCGATCCGTTCGGCCGACTTCATCCCGGCGATCACCTTCTCGCCGGTGATGGTGTCGTCGGTTGTGGTGGAGATACTGATGCCGAGACGCATGGGCCCGCCTTTCCAAAAAATATTCAGCTCACAGCGCCCGATCCGTCATCCGGCGGGCTGCTTTACCCAGCACTAACGCAAAGGCACTATCGGGGCAAATGCATGCACGGTCCATCGAATGACCACAGGAGATATAAAAATGGAATCGAACGCAGCCCTTGCGGAAAAGCTCAGCATCGCTTGGCGATTCTTCTACGGGCGCGGATTCATCGACGGCTTCGGCCATATCAGCGCGCGGACGGCAGACCCCGATCACATCCTGATATCGCCGCACGACCTGGGGCAACGGTCAAATCCGGAGGATTTCGCCCTTGTCGATCTGAACGGCAACACGATCGGCAACGACGCGCGGATGCCCGGTGAATTGCCGATCCATTTGGAAGTCTACAAAGCCCGGCCGGACGTCGGCAGCGTCGCTCACTTCCACTGTCATTTCCCGACCTCTTTCAGCATGTCGTCCGCGGAACTGCGCCCTACCTATTTCCTGGCGTCGATTTTTCGGGACGGCATCCCCACCCATCCGGATTCCCGGCTCATCAACTCGACCGAGCGCGGCGTCGCACTCGCACAGACCCTGGGCTCTCACCGTGCGGCATTGATGAAGGCCCACGGCATCGTCGTGACGGGCGAAGACATTATCGAGATGACCGCGTCGGTCTTTATCCTGGAGGATAACGCCCACCGCACTTGGATAAGTGCCACCATGGGCGAGGTGGAGTATCTGAGCGACGAAGCCATGGCGGAAATCGAGCCGGAACTTCTGAAGACCCGCGGCCCCTACGGCCGTATCTGGGCCTTCTGCAAAGATGAAGTGGGACAATAGAGTCGCGACATTCCAACGACCTCCTATGACCGAAACGGCCGGTTCGACGGGTGCTGCCGCGCTTTGGTAAAATCACGCTTATGAAACGCCAAATCCACCTGAACCTGTTCATTCACAGCCGCGGCCATCACGAAGCCTCCTGGCGCCATCCCGACGCATCGACCATCCCGCTGACCGATATCCGCTACTATCAGGAACTCGCGCAGATCGCCGAGGCGGGACTATTCGATTCGATCTTCCTCGCCGACCAGCTCGCCGCGCGCAACGATGTGGAGCGCGCCGCCCGCGCCTGGCTCGAGCCGATCACCGCGCTTGGCGCGTTGGCGGTGTCGACGAAACGGATCGGCCTGATCGCGACCGCGTCGACGACCTATACCGAGCCCTACAACCTTGCCCGGCAGTTCGCATCGCTGGATCACATAAGCGGCGGCCGTGCCGGCTGGAACATCGTCACGTCCTGGTCGGCCCCCGCCGCGCGGAACTACGGCGACGACAGCCAGGTCAGCCACGCCGACCGCTATGCGCGCGCCGAGGATTTCGTGCAGGTCGCCAAGGGCCTGTGGGACAGTTGGGCGGACGATGTCCTGGTGGACGACCCGGCAACCGGACTCTACGCGCATGCCGACCGCATCCGGCCGATCGACCATGAAGGCCCGTACTACAAGGTCGCCGGCCCGCTGAACATTCCGCGGGGACCGCAAGGCCGCCCGGTCTTGGTGCAGGCGGGCTCCTCCGACACCGGACGGCGCTTCGCGGCGCGCCATGCCGAAGCCGTCTTCACCGCGCATATGGAAAAGGCGACGGCACAGGCGTTTTACGCCGATCTCAAGGCGTTGGCCGAAGAGGAAGGACGCGCCGCGGATCAGATTCACATCCTGCCGGGACTCAGCCCGGTGATCGCCGCCACAGAGACGGACGCGCAAAAACTGGCGGAGGAGCTGAACGATCTGGCCGATCCTGAGATCGGGCGGAAACGCCTGTCCAGCCGGTTCGGCGGACATGATTTTTCGCACCTGCCGCTGGATACTCCGCTTACGCCGGAGGACTTTCCCGACCCCGCCACCGTGGAAGCGGCGCGCAGCCGGACCGAATTGATCGTCGGCCTGGTCCGGCGCGAAAACCTGACGCTGCGGCAATTGCTGTCGAAAATGGCCGGCGCGCGCGGGCACTTCACCTTTGCCGGCACGCCGGAACAGGTCGCCGATCTGATCGAGGATTGGTTCACCGACGGGGCCGCCGACGGCTTCAACCTGATGCCGCCGCTGCTGCCGACGATGTTGACCGCTTTCATCGACGAGGTCGTGCCGATCCTGCAGAAGCGCGGACTGTTCAGAATGGAATACGAGGGCGAAACGCTACGGTCGCACTACGGCCTGACACGGCCCGCGGACGCCTTCGGCTCCTAGCCAACGCAAAACGGATCAAAACCAAAGTGACTGTGCGAAACGGCTGAAGCCGCTAGTTCAGGCTGGTCGCCGGCAGTGCCCAATAGAACATGATGAAGACGATCACCGCGCCGAGGGTATAACCACCGATCGTCGTCCAGATGTTCATCTTATCGGGCATGGGATCGTTCGGGTCTTCGACATTCATCGGCTGCGTTCCTTTCCCGTTGCCCGATTATCCTCCGCCTGCCGGGGCCGGTCAACCGCCGCAACAGGTCGTCAGCAGGGGACCGCCGATGTTCCGGGCGCCGCCGCAACACGGAGATTTTTCAACGGGATCGCCGCGTCCGCTTCTATTGGCCGGATCGTAGGATCGCCGCGAACCCCGGCCCAAAGCCATTCACCGTCGCCGGGCGCCCCCCGCACCGGTTCGAGACGGCGCGGCGGAATGTCGACGATTTCCGTGCCCTGCCGCGCGGCCACCACGAAGCGGAAAACGTATTGCGGCGTCATGCCCATCCGCAGGTCGCTCAGCACGACGCCCTTGTCACTCGCGTCGAACCGCACGAAGCCCTCGCTGAAATCGGTTACGGTCTCGACGACGCCGTTGCCGGACCAACACGCGATTGACTGCGGTTTGCGGGGATGCACATAGGCCGTCACCGCGTCGTCGCCGCCGAACAGCGGCAGGTAGAGATTGATGTAGCGCGCGCCGTCGATAGCGACCGCCCGCCAGAACAGGGTGTTGAACGGCGTCGGCGTAACGAACATCCGGTCCGGCGTGATACCCACCTTGGCCAGTTGATCCTGCGCGCGCGATTTGGCGATCTGCTGCCCGACGGCGGTCCAACCCATATAGGCGGTCGATAGGATCAACGCCGCGGACAAGGCCTTGCCGAATCGCGGGGTCCAGGATTTTAGGAACAACGCCCACACGAATACGATCAACAGCGGCAAGGTGTAGGCGGGATCGATGATGAAGATCGACCCCAGCCCGATCGGTTCCGGCCAGATCGGCCAGAACAGCCGCGTGCCGTAGATCGTCATGGCATCGACCAGCGCATGCGTCGCAAGGCACAGGAAAACCGCGAGATAGGCCCGGATCCGCGCATCCCGCAGCGACGACGCCACCCGTACCAGCGCCTCGCCCAGGATCGGCGCGACGGCGGCATGCACCACGATCGAATGCGTTACGCTGCGATGCAGGACGAAGCTGTCGATCGGGTCGTCGAACGGCCAGAAGACGTCGGTATCGGGCAAGGTGCCGAGCAGGCCGCCTGTCAACGCGGCCTTCCGCACGCCCAGCCGCTGGCCGAGGACGGCGGTCCCGACGGCTGCGCCGAGAACGAATTGCGTTGCTGAATCCATCGACGGGCTCCGGCTCACTCGATACAGTCGTTGGCACGGCCGCACGGGACCGTGGTTCCGCGATCCATGTAGTACATCATTCTGCGATTGACAGGGGCGGCGCGGTCGAGACACTAAAAGATACATCTAATCCGGCATTCGCCGGCCGCCGCAAGACCCATCCGGGAGGACCGAATGTTTAAGGACAAGCGCGGGCTCGCCATGACCGCTTCGAGCCAGGACGCCGTCGAAGCCTTCGACAGTTGCATCGACGAATTCCTGGCTTCCGGCCGCGATGCTGCGCTGCTCTTGAAGAAAGTCTCCGACGTCGACCCGGACATGATCATGGGCCAATGCCTACGCGGCTATTTTCAGCGCCTGCCCGCGCAGGCCCATCTCGCGGCACAAAGCGGTGACAGCCTCGGCAAGGCACGGGGCCTCGCGGCCACGGCGACCGAGCGAGAACAGAAACATGTCGCCGCACTGGCGGCCTGGTGCGCCGGCGACATCCGCAAGACCACCGCCGTGTGGGAAGAAATCCTGCTCGATCATCCGCTCGACATCCTGGCGCTCCGCCTCGCGCATACGATGCATTTCTTCCTCGGCGACCTGGCGCAGATGCGCGATTCCATGGCGCGTGTCATGCCGCACTGGACCGAAGACGTGCCCGGCTATGGCTTTGTGCTCGGCTGCCGCGGCTTTTCGCTGGAAGAGACGCATGATTTCGCCTTGGCGGAGGAATTCGGCCGGCGCGCGGTCGAGATCAACGAGAGCGACATATGGGCGGGTCACTGCGTCGCCCATGTCCTGGAAGCGCAAGGACGGCGGCAGGACGGCATCGTCTGGATCGACGAACACGAAACCGCCTGGCAGAAACGCGGTATCTTCGCGCATCACATGTGGTGGCACCGGGCGCTGCATTACCTTGAACTCGAGCGGTTCGACGACGTGCTCGCCGCCTACGACCGGCAGTTCTGGACCGAACCGTCGGAAGACAATATCGACATCTGCAACGCCGCCAGCATGTTGATGCGGCTCGACATGCTGGGTATCGACGTGGGCGACCGCTGGGACGCGGTGGCGGATGTCAGCGCCGGCCGGATCGCCCCGCCGCAACATCGCCTTCGCCCATTCAACGACCTGCATTTCATGATGGCCTTGGCCATGGCGGGACGCCGGGACGAAGCCGAGACCCTGCTGGCGTCCATGCGCGACTTCCGCGACAGCGCGGCCAACGACGACGCGACGATTTCCCCGGTCTATCGCGACGCGGGCATTCCGGTCGCCGAGGCGACCCTCGCCTACGCCGCGGCGGACTACGGCCGCGTCGTCGAGATCATGCGCGAGGCCCGCTATCACATGGTGCCGCTCGGCGGAAGCTGGGCGCAGCGCGATGTGTGGGTTCGGATGTTCCTCCATGCCGCCATCAAGGACGGCCAACACGGCCTCGCCCGCGCCCTGTTGGCGGAACGCACCGCCGACAATCCGAGCAGTGCGCCTTCCTGGAAGCTGTACGCCGAGGCATTGGACCAATGCGGCGACCCGGACGCCGCGGGGACCGCTCGCGCCCGCGCCGCCGAACTCTTGGCGGCTTAATGTCCATGCACCGACTCCGCGCCACCAGCGCATGACCGGCGCATGACCGCCACCACACCGGAACACCGGTCCGACACATTGGTGATCGGCTTGGTCGGGCTCGCGCATCTGCTGTCGCATTTCTATCAGATCGCGCTCGCACCGCTGTTCCCATTGCTGCGCGCCGAGTTCGGCGTCAGTTACACCGCGCTGGGGCTGATCATTTCGCTGTTCTACGGCGTCTCGGGCATGTGCCAGGCTTTCGTCGGCATCCTGGTCGACCGCTATGGCGGCGATCGGCTGATGCTGTTCGGCATTCTCACCATGTCGACGTCGGTCATGCTGATGGGATTTGCGCCGTCCTATTGGGTGTTGCTGCCTTTGGCGGTGCTGTCCGCGCTCGGCAACTCGGTCTTCCATCCGGCGGACCTCTCGATTCTCTCGGAAAAGGTCAGTCCGGAACGGCTCGGGCGAGCCTTCGGCATCCACGGATTCGGGGGAACCTGCGGATACTTCCTGTCGCCGATCATCGTCTATTACGGCGTCGCTAGCTTTGCCGGGTGGCGCGCCGGGCTGATCGCCGCGGGCTTGATCGGCTGGGGTGCGGCCTTGTTGATCCTGCGCTACCGCGATGTCCTGCGCATGCCCACTGGCCAAGCCGCCGGCGCGGAAGCGATGCCGAGCCTCGCCTTCTACGGACGGCTGGTGCGGAACCTGCCGCTAATGGCCGCCTTCGCCTATTTCGCGCTGATCGCGGGCGCGTTGGCCGGGGTGCAGAATTTCTCGGTCACCGCACTGGTCGAGATGTATGGCGCGCCCCTGGCACTGGCGACCGCGGGACTGACCGGCTATCTCGGCGGCAACGCGGCGGGCATCCTGCTCGGCGGCGAGTTGGCCGACCGGTTCCCCCGTCACGCGCTGATCGCGACCAGCGGCCTCATCGCCGGCGCGGCAGCCATGAGCACGATCGCCCTCGTCCCTCTGCCGATGCTGGCGGTCATCCCCTTGCTGACGGCGGGCGGGTTCTTCCTCGGCATGACCGGGCCGTCACGCGATATCCTGGTCCGTGGCGCGACGCCGCCGGGGGCGACCGGCAAGGTCTTCGGGTTCGTTTATTCGGGGCTGGACCTCGGCGGCGCGTTGGGTCCGCTGTTGTTCGGCTGGCTGATGGACGGCGGCAACTTCCGCGGCGTCTTCATCGCCATCGCCGCCATGTATCTCCTCGGCATCCTAAGTGTGATGCAACTCAAGCGCGGCGCCCGGGCCGGCGCCGAAGCGGCGCGCTGAAACAAAAACCGGCCGATCCTTGTAAGGATCGACCGGCGGCTTGGCCCCAACATTCGGGAGAGGGGGAGAGGAGGAGAAAACCCATGCCGAAACCAAGCCAGGGTCGAAACGGTTTTTGGGTGGAAAACCGCCTCGGGGGATGAGAGTCGTCTAGTCCAAGTTCACAGGCCTACCGTTGTTTGTTCAGTCAGCTCGTAGCGACGACGCTGCGTGCCGCTTACCCATCCAATCTATGTTTTTTACCGTCCGATTTAAAACCACGATCAATGACATTCACGTGATGGGATCGCGATCCTCGCGGGAATCGGATATTTTTGACCGATTGATCAATAATTAACCGTTGAGCCGGATAATCCCACGATGGCGAGGCCCCGAGAATTCGATGCGGAAAGCGTGCTGTCCGCCGCAACGGCGGTGTTTTGGCGGAATGGGTTCGCCGGCACGTCCTTGGCGCAGCTCGACCGGGCCGTCGGACTCAACCGCGCCAGTCTGTACAACGCGTTCGGCGACAAGCGCGGACTTTTCCTCGCCTGCCTTGACCACTATGGGGGGCGCGAGATCGCGGCCGCCATCGACCTGTTGTCGGGTCCGGGCGTCGGCGAACCAAAAATTCGAAAACTCTTCAACGGACCGATCAGGGCGGTGCAGTCCGGAAAGGACCGGCGCGGCTGCCTGCTCTGCAACACCGCGGTGGAACTCGCCCCGCACGATCCGCAGGTCGAGGCGGCCGTGATGCGGCATTTGGATCGCCTGCGGGACGCCATCGCCGCGACGTTGGCCGACGGCAGGTCGCGCAAAGAGGCGATCCGCCGCGCCGATCAATTGACCGCCGGTTACATGGGGTTGCATGTCATGGCCAAGGCCGGGGCGCCCGTAGCGCAACTCAAGCGCATCGCCGGCGCCGCAACGGTCCTGCTCGACGCCGATTAGCGGAAGGGCCTAATACGGCTCACCGTCGCGTCGCGTGAACTTTGCGTCCGGCTGGCCCCGCCCGACCATCTGCATGTCGATGTCGCTATAGCGGCAGGAATCGCCGGGGCGTCGGCTGCCGACCTCCAGCACCGTCACCGGCGTATCTGTCTTGTTGATCAAGTGGTGACCGTCTTCCTGACCGGCCGCGAACCCGGCGACGCTGCCCGGCTGCAACACGGTCTCGCCCGCGTCGGTGACCAGTGTCGGCGTCCCATCGAGAACGTAGATGAACTCATCCTCGGTCGTGTGCCAGTGGCGCTGCGACGACCAGACATTCGGCGGCAAAACCACGAGGTTCACCCCGAAATCGGTCAGACCGAAATGATCGCCGAGCCGCCGCCGCACGCGGTCCACGCAGGGTTCGTTGAAAGGCGACGGATAGGCGGAGCCGCTTTCCGTGGGAATATCGAGGGCGTTTTCGGCGGACTTGGAAGACTTTGACATGGTTTGCTCCTGGCTGGGTCGCTGCGCCCGGCTGCGCGAGTATCGGCAATCCTAGGCCAATCGCCGATGACGCGCACCGAAAAGCCGCGTCAGGCCTCGTAATGCTTGAGCTCGAGCCGATTCCCGTCGGGGTCGGGAAAATAGATCGATTGCCCATCGCCGCGTGCGCCCCACACCGCGCGCGGACCGTCGACCTCGGTCCCTTCTTCGTTGAGACGGTCCCGCACCCGTTGCCAATCGGCCTTGGTCACGACCATGCAGAAATGATTGAGGTTGGGCACCTGCGTTGGGTCCTTTTTGTGCAACTTCGGTGGGAAGAGATCGATGATGGTGTTTTTGTTCAATCGGACCGAGGGAAAGGGCGCATCGCCCGCGCGGTACGCATCGAGCCGGTCCGGCTCCATTTCCAGCACCCGGGTGTAGAAATCGATCATCGACGCCTCGTCCTGCACGTTCAAAACGATATGGTCCATGGTGATCCGCATTGACGTCATTCCTTTCCAGAAAGCACAGATTGCACGCGCCTGAGGGTCTGAACATAGGCTCCGGCCGACGGCATGCAACATCCTGCGGCGATTCCGTTCTTGGATGGTACCGAGACGATTGACCCGGCAGACGCAAGGCTTCACCATTCGGCCTGCGCACGCCGTCGCACCAACGCATCCCAGCACCCGCCCCCAAACAAGATCACCGAGAAAGTCCATGGACCTGCAAGACATCACCATTCATTTCATCCATCCCGCCTACCAGTTGGCGCCACTGTTCGAGAAACGCGAGACCGGGATCAAGCATTTTCAGTCCTGGACCATGGACGAGGCCTACGCCCGCATGGGCGACGGCGACGTGATCGTCGTATCGGGCTATTGGAAGAACGACATGCTGGAAACCGCCGACCGGCTGAAGTTCATCCAGGTCTGCGGCGCGGGATATGACCAGTTCGACCAGGACGGAATCCGGGCCAAGGGCGCGCGGCTCGCCAATGCCAGCGGCGTCAACGTCAACGCGGTGAGCGATCACGCCCTGGCGCTGACCCTCGGCCTGACGCGGTTGATCCACACCGGGCGCGACAACCAACGCAAGTCACAGTGGCGCGGCATGATCTCAGATCTCTCCCAACGCGAGGAGGAACTGCCCGGCAAGACGATGCTGATCTACGGTCTCGGCAAGATCGGCGGCCGCACGGCCAAGCTGGCCAAGGCGTTCGACATGGAGGTCATCGGCCTGAAACGCGACACGTCGACGCCGGTCGAGCATGTCGACGAACTGCACCCGTCGGGCGATCTGCTGTCGCTGTTGCCGCGCGCCGACGTGGTGGTGCTGACCTGCCCGCTGACGCCGGAAACGCAAAACGTCATCGACACGGCGGCCCTCGCCGCAATGAAGCCGTCCGCCTACCTCGTCAACGTGGCGCGCGGCGGGTGCGTCGACCAGGACGCCCTAATTGCGGCACTGAATGACAACCAGATCGCCGGCGCCGGGATCGACGTGACCGTACCGGAACCGCTCGAAGCGGACTCGCCGCTGTGGGGATTCGAGAATGTCATCCTGACGCCGCATACCGGCGGCGAGACGCGCAAATACGAGGATAATGTGATCGACATCCTGCTCGAAAACCTCAACCGCTTGGCGCGCGGCGACGAACCGCTGCACAACCAAGTCGTCTGAGCGCGCACGACCGATGCCAGAGCGCAGCCATCAGGTCGACGTGATCGTCGTCGGCACCGGCGCCGCCGGATTGAGCGCGGCGCTGGCGGCCCGGGTCTCCGGCGCGAGCGTTCTTGTCGTCGAGAAATCGGCCGTAGCCGGCGGCACCACGGCGATGTCGGGCGGCTGCATCTGGATTCCCGGTCACCACCACATGGCCGAGCTCGGCGTAAGCGATACACGGGAAGCGGCCCTGGAGTACATCCGCGCGGTCTCGCCCGACGGGTGGCATAACCTCGAGGAGCCGCTTTGGGCCGCCTTCGTCGACCGCGCGCCGGAAATGCTGAAATTCGTCGAAGCGCACAGCCCGACGCGATTCAAGCCGAACCGCGATCCCGACCCCTATGCCGAGGCGCCGGGCGGGATGGAATTCGGCCGAAACGTGTCGCCACGGCCGATCCGCATCGGAATCCTGGGCCCGTGGCGCAAACGTGTCCGGCACCGCACCCTCGCGATCGAATTGAGCTATGACGAAATCGTGGACACCCACTTCTACGCCAATCCAAAGAAGGGGATGATTCGGTTCTTCCCGCGATTGCTGTGGCGGCACCTACGCGGCATGCGCACCCGCGGCAATGCGCTGACCATCGGTCTGCTGAAAGGTTGCCTCGACAAGGGCGTCGAAATCTGGCTGGACAGCCCGGCAAAACGCCTGATCCCCGACGACGGCCGGGTGACCGGCCTGGAACTGGAACGAAACGGCGCCGCCGTTACGGTTGAGGCGGCGAAAGGCGTGATCCTGGCCAGCGGCGGCTTCGAGTGGAACGCCGAGATGATGGCCGAACATTTTCCCGGTCCCGTAGAGTGGACCGCCAGCCCGTCGACCAATACCGGCGACGGCCAGCGCATGGCGGCCGATGTCGGCGCGCATCTCGACCGCATGGACCAGGCGCTGATCATGGGCACCACGCCGGTGACCTACGAAGGCAGGCTGCAAGGACAGCCCGCCGCCGATTACTTCCTGCCTCATTCGATGATCGTGAACCGGCACGGCAAGCGCTTCGTCAACGAGAAGCAAATGAATGTCGGCCTCGCCTTCGCGGAGCGGGACGCGGAAACCGGCGAACCGCTGCATCTACCCGCATGGCGCGTCTACGACGGCCAGTTCGCCGAAAAATACCCGCATGCGCTGCCGAAAGCGTCGGTGCTGGGCAATCGTTTCCAAGCCGACACGCTTCAGGACCTAGCACGGCAAATCGACGTCGACCCGGATGGGTTGGCCGAAACGGCGGCGCGTTTCAGCACTTTCGCCCGCACCGGACAAGATGACGATTTCGGCCGCGGCAGCACGACCTGGGACCGCAACCGCGGCGGCGACCCGACGCACCGACCGAGCCCCACGCTGGGGACGATCGAGCGTCCGCCGTTCTACGCTATGCCTTTCAAGGCGAGTTTTCTCGGGACCAAAGGCGGGGCGCGCACCAACGAACGCGCGCAAGTGCTGCGCCCCGACGGCACGCCGATTTCCGGCCTCTACGCCGCGGGCAACGTCATGGCGAATGCCTTCGGATCGAAAGGGGTCGGGGCCGGCACGACGCTCGGGCCGTGCCTGACCTGGGGTTACATCGCGGGGATGAGCGCTGCCGAGGCTTAGCGCCTAGGCGTCGCCCTTGCTCCACCCGTCGCCGCCACACCGGACACAGCGCACCTTCTTGAACAACTCGTCCCAATCGCCATCGGTCGCGACATAGTCGAGGACGCAGCGCAACGCCTTCGATTTGTCTTCGAGACTGTATTTCTCCGCGGCATAGACCAGCATGTCTTCCGCGTCCTTCTGGATTTCGAACGTCACCGAGATCTTGTCGCCTGCCATGAATTGCACCTTCTTGCATTGTCTGACGGTTGGAACGGATTGGCAGGCAGCCTAGCACAACATCCCCGAATTGCCGCAGATGGCGATACCGTGTCCGGCGGATTTCTTCGGAAGGCGACGTCTAGCGCGCTTTCAAGGCCGCCAACAGCAGTACCGCGTGGCTTTGCTCGAACTCTTTGGTGGCGAACAGCAACGTCACGACATCGTGTTCCCGTCCCACCGCCTGGAGCCTTTCGAACGCCGCCGCCCGATCCGCTTCCTTCAACTCTTCGCGATACCCGTCGGCGAAACCCTCCCAGCGCGCGGCATCGTGTCCGAACCATTTGCGCAGCTCGGTCGAGGGTGCGATCTCCTTCAACCACAGATCGACCGCTGCCGTATCCTTCGACACGCCGCGCGGCCAGAGCCGGTCGATCAGCACCCGGTATCCGTCTTCCGGCGCCGCCGGTTCGTAAACGCGCTTGGCCTGGAACATGAAAATCCCCGTGACATTCGAATTATTGAACCTAAATATTTATCTCATCGTCCCGTAACAAGCGATGAACTGCATATGGATGTACTGAGCGACATTCTCGACACGCTCCAACTGCGCGGCACGCTGTATTTCCGAACCGCATTCACATCACCGTGGTCGATCGCGGTGCCCGTCTATGGCCGGTCCGCCCGATTCCATCTGGCGGTCCAGGGGCGGTGCCATATCCGTATTGGGGACGAGTACGATGTCGTGCTGGAACCCGGCGACATGATCGTCATTCCCAACGGCGCGGCGCATGTCCTGTGCGAGACACCGGACGTGAAGGCGGCCGAGTTGGAAGACGTGCTGCAGCAGGCCGGCTATACGGGCGACGGCGTGTTGGTCTATGGCGGCGACGCTGCTCCCGATGCCGACACAAAGCTGATCTGCGGCCACCTGAACTTCGCCGAGACGGTCGATCATCCACTGCTGCGGGCATTGCCGCCCTATCTATTGGTTACCGCCGAATTGCGCGCCCGTGCGCCCTTGCTCGACGAACTAATGCGCCTGATTACCCGGCAGATGTTTGCCGAAACCCCCGGCACGAAGGCGTCGGTCATCCGGCTGACGGAGGCCCTGTTCATCGAGGTCATCCGAACCTGCGCCGACCAGGACAACGCATTGCGCGGCATCATCGAGGCGATGAGCGATCCCCGCATCGGCCGCGCGCTCAGCCTGATGCACCGTCAACTCACCGAGGACTGGACACTTGCCTCGATCGCCCGCGAGGTCGGCATGTCGCGCAGCCGGTTCGCCGACGCTTTCCAGTCGATGCTGGGCTGCACCCCGATGGGGTATCTCTCGGATTTGCGGCTGCAAAAAGCGATGACGATGCTTGCCGACACGACGGAACCGATCCAATCGGTTGCCGCGCAGGTAGGCTATCAGTCGCCGGCCGCCTTCTCGCGCGCCTTTTCCAATCGCTACGGCCGCAGCCCGCGCGCGGTTCGCCGTGCCGCAGCCTGATATTTTGCAGATCGTCCCATAATTTTTGCACGCCGTGCGAATTATTGGACAATTTATTGTTAAATCAGCCTGTCCTCCCAAATCCCTCGTGTCGGCGCCACACGGTGTCGCATCGATTGAAACCCGATTTGGAGAAGACAGATGAGCCTTATCAAAACCACCCTCGCCGCGGTCGCCGTGGCCTCCCTGCTGGGCGTTGCCGCCCCGGCACATGCCGTCGACGAGATCAACGCCGTTCCCGGCCTGTCGATCGTCGGCAAGCCGCTGGCCCTGCACGGCTACGACCCGGTCGCGTATTTCACCATCGGAAAACCGACCCGTGGTTCGGACAAGATCGTCGCCGTGCATGACGGCGTCGCCTACCGTTTCGCCAGCGCCGCGCACAAGACCGCGTTCGAGAAAGACCCGGCGAAATACCTGCCGGCCTATGGCGGGTTCTGCGCCTTCGGCGTGTCCGTCGGCAAGAAGTTCGACGGCGACCCGAACCTCTGGAAGATCGAGGACGGCAAGCTGTACCTGAATCTCAACGAGGAGATCTACGCGACCTTCCTAAAGGACCTAGACGGCAACATCGAGAAGGCCGACAACAACTGGACGAAGATCGAGCACACGGCCGCGACGGCCCTCTAAGATGACGCTCGATTAGGTCTTGCCGCCGTAATGCCGTTCCAGATCGGCCGTTACGGCGGCAAGGCTTTCCACATCCGCGTATTTCATATCCATGTCGAACAGATTGGCGCGATGCGCCATGGCGCTGCGATCACCGCAGGCTTCCTCGACAACGATCACCCGGAAGTTATGCGAGAACGCGTCGGCCACCGCATGGCGCACGCAGCCGCTGGTCGACACGCCGCACACCACCACCGTATCCACCTCGTCGTAACGCATGAAGGATTCCAACGGCGTCTCGAAGAAGGGCGACGGCTTGTTCTTGTCGATGACGATGTCCCGCTCCACCGGCGCATAGGAGTCGGGCCATTCGTCCGCCGCCGGGTCGTCGGTGTACTGAAACTCGCCCGAGGTCCCGAGCTTCAGATTCCAGATACCCCGCCGCGTCGGATGCGACCGGTTATCCCGCCGGCTGTAGTAGATCGGCAGCGACAGTCTCCGGAAGACCGCCGTGAGCTCGGTCAGCGCGGCGATCAACGCCGGGTCTTCGGCGCCGCAGAGCGGATAGTTCGGATCGACGAACATATGCGTCGTATCCACGTTCAACAGTCCGGCCCGCCGCCCGTATCCGATGGCGTTGCCGAAGGCGGCCTTGCGGTATGTCTCCAGTTCGTCGGGCGGCAGGTAATCCGCCCATTTCTCGATCTTGCTCACCGGGTCTCCCATCAGTCGCCGTTGGCCAAATCGAACATCGTGTCCGAAATCACCTGGGTACCGGCCGCGATATCCTCGGGCCGCGCGTTTTCGGCCTCGTTGTGGCTGATCCCGCCTTCGCAGGGCACAAAGACCATACCGCTGGGGCAATGACCCGCCATATGGCGGGCGTCATGGCCCGCGCCCGAGAAAATATGCCGCCACGCATAACCGCGCGCCTCGGCGCTGCGGATGATCGCCGCGGGCACTTCCTCACCGAATACGACCGTGTCGGAGCGGTTCGCCTCGCTCACCTGAACGTCACAGCGTTTGGCCGCCGCCCGCGCCGCCGGCTCCAGCTTGTCTCCCAGCTCGGCGAGCAGGTCGTTGTCCGGATGACGGAAATCGACCAGGAATTTCACGAGGCCGGGAACCACCGACCGCGCGCCCGGAAACGCCTCGAACCGACCGATGGTGAAGCGGACCTCGTCGGCCTCGTCGTGGAAGATCTCGTGCAGGCTCTGAACGACCGCGACCGCGTCGACCAGCGCGTCGCGCCGCCCGGACCGAGGCATGGTGCCCGCATGCGCCTCCTCGCCGATCACGTCCACCGAGAATTTACGGGTCCCCTGGATGCCCGTGACGACGCCGATCGGAATTCCTTCCGCTTCGAGGATCGGGCCCTGTTCGATATGCGCCTCGACGAAGGAATGATACGGTTCGCCGAAGGGTCGATGCGCCACATCCGGCATCGCCTTCCGTAGCGCGGCGATCGACTCCGCCATTGTCTCGCCGTCACGGTCGACCCCGGCCAGCAAAGGGGCCAGTTCGGCATTGCCAACATAGACCGCCGAGCCCATCGCACTCGGCGTGAACCGCGCGCCTTCCTCGTTGTTCCAGATCACCGCCTCGACACCCCGACGTGGCTGCACGCCCGCATCGGCCATCGCCTCCAGCGTTTCGAAGGCGGCGAGCACACCGAAAATGCCATCGAAACGCCCGCCGGTCGGCTGGGTATCGCTGTGCGACCCGCTCGCCACCGGCGGCAGGTCCGGGTCGGTGCCGACCAGCCGGTAAAAGGTGTTGCCGTAGTCGTCGAGCGATACCTCGAAACCGCGTTCCAAGGCGACCTCGGTCAGGCGGCGATGCACCTCGATGTCGTCCGGCGTCAGCGTCGTCCGATTTACCCCGCCGCGCGGCGTCGCGCCAATCTCGGCGAACTCCATATGCCGCCGCCACACCCGGTCGGCATCGATCTTCGGTGCGCTTGTGTCATTCATAACGTGATCTCCGGGAAAGGTCTTCGAGAAGGACTTATCCTTGTTCCATTAAGACCGGGAAGACGGCAAATGCAACATCGAGAGCGCCGGACCGCAACCGAACAAGGATTGCCGCATCGGATCGCGGGATCTAATCGCGAAATACGGTAGCAATATTATTTCTTTGCGACTACTTATGGAGTCGTTCTCATTTAACTCTCTACTTTTTGTAACAACCTACCCAAGTTTCCCTCATCGGTAACGACCGGCATGCACATCCTGGGGCTTCATTTCGGACATGATGCGGCGGCATCGGTGCTGTCGAACGGCAGGATCACCGGCTACGTCCTGCGGGAACGCATCAATCGGGTCAAACATGCCTTGGGACTCACCCGGTCCGAGATCGACAGCGTCCTCAACGACGCGGGACTATCGGTCCCGGATATCGACGCCGTCGCGATTACCTCGACCCAGAATGTCGAACTCCTAACCGGATTGATCGACGGGCTCGACATCGACATATCGCCACACGACGCGCACGGCATTCCGGCAACGTTCATAAAGGCCGCGGAAGCGACGAACAACCGCATCGAGGATTTGCTCGTCAAAGCGGTCGAGCCGACATTCCGAGGCGATGATACCGGATTCGAGTCCGTCGTTTATCGGCATGTCTTTCCCGAAGGCGCGACAATCGACTGGGATCGGTTCGACTCGGTGGGATGGCTAGACGGCTACATCAGCGACGGATCTTGGCGCGATCCCGCGGACCTACCGGCCCTCGCCAGGCAATCCGCTGAGCTCAAGGAGGAATTGCGGTTCGGGTTTCACCTGCCGGTAACCGTCCACTTGGATGGCCGGGAAATTCCCGGTTACTTCGTGAACCATCATATGGCACATGCGGCCTCCTGCTATTATCGGTCCGGGTTTCGCCGGGCCGCGATCCTGACACATGATGGGTTCCGGTCGGGAGTCGGGTATCACGGCGGTTTCTTCGCCTTTGGGGATGGCGCGCGACTATGGCCCTTGTCGCCACATTATCTGGCAATCGGCGTGCTGTATGAGATGGCCGCCGCATCGATCGGTCTCGGTGAGGTCGGCGGCCCCGGGAAGCTGATGGGGTTGGCGTCATACGGCGAGCCTGCCCTGTTCGACGACCGTTACGTGTGCAACGAGCCGGGCGCGAAACCCAAATTCGGGACCTCGCTGACAGAGGCTTGGTTGGCACATTGCAAACAGGCCATCCAACAGCGCGACTACGACCTAACGGCGTATGGCGATAAGACTGCCATGACCGCCCCGGTCAACGCCGACATCGCCGCGAGCACGCAGAAGCTGTTCGAAGAAATCTACCTGGCTGCCGTGTCGGCACTGAGCGGTATGCTCGAAAATGCGGCAATCTCTTGCGATAGCCTCTGCCTCAGCGGCGGCACCGCACTGAACTGCCCGAGCAACACGCGGGTGGCGGCCGAAGGCCCGTTCGACAATGTCTACGTCGAACCGAGTTGCGACGACGGCGGCCTCAGCGTCGGCGCGAGCATGCATCTGTACCATAACCTGATGAACGAGCCGGTCGCGGCGCCGACACCCTATGCGTCGCCCTATCTCGGCCGGCCATACGCCGATACGGAACTGGAAACCGCCCGGCAGGCTTTCGGCGTCGACATGTCGTCGCCGGACAGCCCCGCCCTTGCCGCCGCCAAGGACTTGGCCGAGGACCGAGTGATCGGCTGGTTCGAAGGCGGCAGCGAAACCGGCCCACGCGCGCTGGGCCATCGGTCGATTCTGGCGAATGCCACGAAAGCCGAGAACTGGCCGCGCGTGAATTTGCTGAAAAAGCGCGAGGCGTGGCGCCCATTCGCGCCGGCCGTGCTGGAAGAGGATGTCGACGATTGGTTCGAAGGCTGCCCCATTCCGTCGCCTTACATGCTGTTCAACGCGCGGGTAAAAGGATCCGGATTGCCGGCGATCACCCATGTCGACGGCACCGCCCGTATCCAGACGGTCGACCCATCATGCGGACAGGTCTATCAGCTCCTGACGGAATACAAGGCCCTGACCGGCATCCCGGTCGTGATGAACACGTCCTTCAACGGTCCCGGCGAACCGATCGTCGAGACGCCTGCAGAAGCGCTGCGCTTCCTGACCCAGACCGATATCGACGCCGTCTACATCGACGGGCGGCGGTTTACGCGGCAGTAGGGCAATCCCTCCCGCTTAGTGTTTAGCGCCCCGTTTCCCGTAGCGAATCTCGACCACTTCGATCTCCTCTAGGCCGCCCGGTGTCCGCACCTTCACGACGTCGCCTTCCTCGGCCTTGTGTAGGGCGCGCGCGATCGGCGAGACCCAGCTGATGTCGCCCTCGTCCTGGCGCGCCTCGTCGACGCCGACGATCCGGACGGTACGCTCCTTTCCTTTGGAATCCTCGTAGGTGACGGTCGCACCGAAATAGACCTTGTCCAGCCCACTTTGCCGCGCGGGATCGACCACTTCGGCGATTTCGAGCCGTTTCATCAGAAACCGCATGCGCCGGTCGATCTCGCGCAGCTTCTTCTTGCCGTAGATATAGTCGCCGTTCTCGGACCGGTCGCCGTTGCCGGCCGCCCAGGACACCACATCGACAATCTTCGGCCGTTCCACACTGCTGAGCTGGTGCAGTTCATGTTCCAACCGGGCGTGTCCTTCGGGCGTGATGTAGTTCTTCGCACCCTTGGGCAAACTGTCCGCCGCCTCGGGAAGGTCGTCTTCGTCGTCGCCGTCGCTTTCCTTGGTGAATGCCTTGCTCATGGTCCGCCGCCGCTTTTCCTTCGCATGGTCAATGCACCCGTACAATCCAACGGTTGACCGGGCCAACTGTTGACCGGACGATGCCGTCCCATATGAATGATCCGCGCGGCAACAGTCAACGGAGAGGCACGCCATGCATATCGGATTGATCGGTGGGATCGGCCCGGCCGCGACCGAGTTTTATTATCGCGGTCTGGTCCGTGCGCATGACGCGGCGGACACGCCGATGGAGCTGACCATCGTGCATGCACAGGTCCGCGACCTCGTCCGGAACGTCGCCGCCGGTGCGGCCCGGGAACAAGCGGCCATATTCCGCGACCTGGTGGAGAGGTTGGCGGCGGCGGGCGCCGAGGCCGCGGCGGTGACGTCGATGGGCGGTCATTTCTGTATCGGCGAATTGGAGGCGATCGCGCCGCTGCCGATGATCAACGCGATTCCGGTCCTGGACGCCGAATTCGGGCGGCGCGGATTCGGGCGTATCGGCCTGCTCGGCAACGAAACCGTGATGCGGTCGCGCCTCTATGGCGGCATCACCTCGGCCGAAATCGTCATCCCGGAAGGCAACGACCTCACCGAAGCCGGCGATACCTATACCGCGATGGCGCTCGCCGGCCGGGCGACCCCGGAACAGCGCGAGTACTTTCACCGGATGGGCCAACGGCTCTGCGACGACCAAGGCGCGGACGCGATCGTCCTAGGCGGCACGGACCTGTTCTTGGCGTTCGACGACTTGGATTGCGGCTACCCATTGATCGATTGTGCGGAAATCCATATCGAGGCCCTGTTCGAGGCCTCGACCGGTGCGGGCTAGTCCCATCGGACAAGCCACAATGCAGGCTTGAAACCACGCAAATCCGTGGCGAAACTGGTGCGACCCGCAAGAAGAAGAAGGCTGAAACGGCTTCATGACGACTGATACCACCGCGCCATTACCCTATGCGGCGATCGTCCGAGATCTGCCGTCGACCGTGCCCTTCGTCGGACCGGAAGCGCAGGAGCGCGCGCGGGGCGCCGTCTTTCGCGCCCGCATCGGGGCCAACGAAAGCGTCTTCGGTCCGTCGCCTAAGGCCGTCGCCGCGATGCAAAAGGCGGCGCAAGAGGTCTGGCAGTATGCCGACCCGGAAAATTACGACCTGAAACAAGCCCTGGCGGCGCATCACGGCGTCGCGCCCGAGAATATCGTCGTGGGCGAAGGGATCGACGGGTTGTTCGGCTTCACCGCCCGGCTGTTCGTCGAGCCGGGAAGCACCGTCGCCACCTCCGCCGGCGCCTATCCCACCTTCAACTATCAGGTAGCCGGCGCGGGCGGCGGAGTCGCGACCGTGCCGTACAAGGGCGATTCGGAGGACCCTGACGCGTTGCTCGACCTGGCCGAGAAGGAAAACGCGCCGCTGATCTTCTTCGCCAACCCGGACAACCCGATGGGCTCCTGGTGGGATGCCGGCACGGTCCAAGCGTTGATCGACCGAGTCCCGGCGAACCGGGTGCTATGTCTCGACGAGGCCTATATCGACTTCGCGCCGGACGGCACCGCACCGCCGCTCGACGTATCGAACCCGAACGTCCTGCGTTTCCGGACATTCTCCAAGGCCTATGGCCTGGCGGGCTGCCGCATCGGCTACGCCATCGGCGAAACAAGCGTGATCAAGAGTTTCGACAAAATCCGCAACCACTTCGGCGTCAACCGGATCGCCCAGGCCGGCGCGCTCGCCGCATTGGCGGACCGGGCCTATGTCGCCGAGGTGATCGGCAAGGTCGCCGCCGCACGGGACCGGATCGGTGCAATCGCCGAAGCGAACGGCCTTACCCCCTTGCCGTCGGCGGCGAATTTCGTCGCCGTCGATTGCGGACGCGACGGCGCCTATGCGAAACGCGTCCTCGACGAACTGGTCGCGCGCGACGTCTTCGTCCGCATGCCCTTCGTCGAACCGCAGAACCGCTGCATCCGGATTTCGGCGGGGACGGACAAGGATTTGGATTTGCTGGACTCTGTCTTGCCGGACGCGCTGGCGGCGGCAAGCGGCTAGCCAGGCGTCACTCCGCCGCGGCGAATTCTTCGATCGCGACCAGGAATATTCCGGCAAAGTCACGCAGCTTCGCCGCGCCGACGCCGAAGACATCGGCGAACTCGTCCTTGGTGCGCGGCCGTTTGTCGGCCATGTCGACCAGCGTCCGGTCGGAGAAGATCACGTAGGCGGGCACGCCGCGTTCCTTGGCGAGGTCGAGGCGTAGCGCCTTCAACTCCTGCAACAGCTTCACCCCGGCATCGTCCAGATCATAGGCGGCCTCGGCGGCGCTGACCTTCGGCCGCTTCGCCGGCTTGGCCTTGCCGAGCCGGTCCGGCCGGTAGCGGAAACCCCCGTCGCCGTTCAGAAGCGCCGCGGCCGCATCGCCGAACCGCAACCCGCCATAGCCCGCGATATCGATCTCGAGCAAGCCGGCGGCCACCATCTGGCGGATGATGCCCTGCCATTCCCGCTGCGAGCGCGCGGCCCCGACCCCGTAGGCCGGCAGCGCGTCGTGCCGGAAGCTGATGATCTTCTCGTTCTTCATGCCGCGGAGCACGCCCACGATATGCGCCGCGCCAAAACGCTGACCGGTATCGTCCACCGCCGACAGCACGGCGCGCGCGGCATCGGTGCCGTCCAGCGTCTCGACCGGGTCGCGGCAGATGTCGCAGTTGCCGCAGGCATCGATCGGATCGCCGAAATAGCGCAGCAGCATCTGGCGGCGGCATTCGGGCGCCTCGCAATAGGCGATCAGCGCATCGAGCCGCTTATGCTCCCGGCGCTTGCGCTCGTCGTCGCTCTCTTCCTGTTCGATGAAGACGCGCCGCATGCGGATATCGTCCAGGCCGTACAGCATCAGCGTTTCCGCCGGCGCGCCGTCCCGTCCCGCGCGGCCGATCTCCTGATAATAGGCTTCCGGGCTGGCGGGCAAGTCGGTGTGCAGCACATAGCGGATGTCGGGCTTGTCGATCCCCATGCCGAAGGCGATGGTCGCGACGATCACCACGCCCGGCTCGGTCATGAAACGGTTCTGCACCGCTTCCTTCTCGTAGCTTTCCATTCCGGCATGAAAGGCGAGCGCGGTATGCCCAGCCTCGCGCAGCATCTCGGCGACCTCTTCGGTCTTCCGGCGCGACAGGCAATAGACGATGCCGCTGGTCCCGGCGCGCGCGGCGACGAAATCGGCGACCTGGCGCTTCCAGTTGTCCTTGAGCGTGACCGCGAGCGTCAGGTTCGGCCGGTCGAAGCCCGTCACCACCGAGACGACATCGCCGCCGAATACCTTGGCTTCGATATCCGCGCGCGTGGTCGGGTCGGCGGTCGCGGTCAGCCCGATGATCGGCACCGCCGGGAACCGCTCCCGCAGGCTGGCCAGCGCCTCGTATTCCGGTCGGAAGGCCGGTCCCCATTGCGAGATGCAATGCGCCTCGTCGATCGCGAACAGGTGGATATCCAACTCGCCGAGCGCCCGCAGCATGCGTTCGGTCATCAACCGCTCGGGAGATAGATACAGGAGGCTCACCTCGCCCCGCCGCACCGCGTGCCAAGTCTCCACGTTGTCGGCGCGGCTGATATCCGAGTTGATCGTCGCCGCCGGGATGCCGTTCAATTGCAAGGCGCGGACTTGATCGCGCATGAGCGCCACCAACGGCGAAACGACGATGGTCAACCCGCCGAGGACAAGCGCCGGCAATTGGTAACACAACGACTTGCCCGCGCCGGTCGGCATCACCGCCAGCACGCTGCGCCCGTCGAGCACCGCGTCGATGGCCGTCGACTGACCCGGCCGGAGATCGGAAAACCCGAACATCTCGTGCAGCACCGATTGAACGGCGGCGTTTGGGGCGTCGGGCTGAAGGGCGGGAGATGCAGTCATGGCGTGGGGAGAGAGGATACGTGATTCGCCCGTACGGCAACATGGAAACCGCACCGTCGCGTGAATTTTCTTTGACCCTTCCGCGGCTCGCCATCGCGTCCCTCGTGGCGCATAATATCGCGGTGCGTTGAAAACCAAGGACAAGACGATGCCCGGCATGACGGCATCCGCGCACCCCGCCCCGTTTGCGATGCCCCAAGGATACGATGTTGAGAGGAGACACCCCCAATGACCGATTCCAACGGCGAGCGTTATGACCCTAAGACCTTTCAGGGTCTGACATTCCATGACGTAACGGAGAAGTTTCGCGACGGCAGTGACACGCCGCGCGACTATCTGGAACGCTGCATCGAGACGATTGCGGCGCGCGAACCGGTGGTAAAGGCGTTCGCCGCACTGAACGAGGACGGCGCGCGTGAAGCCGCCGACGCCAGCACGGCACGTTGGAAGGACGGCCGCACCCTGTCCGCCATCGACGGCATGCCGGTCGCGATCAAGGACCTGCTGGAAACCAAGGACATGCCGACGCAGATGGGCTGCGACGCGTATGAGGGTAACTTCCCGAAGCGCGACAACGCGGCCGTGTGGGCGCTCCGGCAGGCCGGCGCGGTGGTCTTCGGCAAGACGGTGACCGCCGAACTCGGCGGATCGCACCCCGGACCGACGACCAATCCCTATGACCCCACGCGGACGCCGGGCGGGTCGTCCTCCGGGTCCGGCGCGGCGGTCGCGGCCGGCATGGTGCCGACGGCCATCGGCACCCAGGTCGGCGGATCGATCATCCGGCCCGCCGCCTTCTGCGGCAATGTCGCGCTGAAACCGTCGCAGGGCGCGATCAACCGCGGCGAACGGCAGGCGACCAGCATGAGCACCCATGGCGTGCACGCCAATTCCATCGAGGATATGTGGCAGGTGGCGATCGAAATCGCGGCCCGCGCCGGCGGCGACCGCGGTGCTATGGCCCTCGCCGGCCCATCGACGCCACCCCCCACCGTAAAACCCGTACGGCTGATCGTATTGGAAAGCGACGGCTGGGGCGTTCTCGACGACGCCAGCAAGTCGGCCTTCGAAATTCTGATGGAGAGCCTGCAAAGCCAAGGCATCGAGCTGCTGCGCCGGCGCAATTCCGCCTCGGTCGAACGGTTGGAGAACGCCGTCGAGGGCGCCGGCGATATCTGCAACGGCATCACCGCCTGGGAAAACCACTGGGCGCTGCGAAACCTGATCGACGAGAAGCCCGACGGGGTCAGCCAACGGATCAAGAACACCGTCGCCAGCGCGGAAGCGATGACGCCGGAGGATTATCAGCTCCGTTTGCTGCAGCGCGAGAAGGCGCAGGCCACGCACAGGCAAGTCGGCGGGCTGGCCGACGCAACGGTCGCGCTGGCCTGCCCGGGCCCGGCGCCGCTGTGGCCCGGCGACAAACCCGGCGAACCGCTCGCGCCAAGGCCAACCGGCGATGCGATCTACAACTACCCCAGTTCGATGCTGTTCGCGCCGGTGGTGACCGTGCCGTTGATGAGCGTCGGCGGGCTGCCGGTCGGTCTCCAAGTGATGGGGCGGCCGGGCGAGGACGCCCGGGTCACCGCGCTCGCACGCTGGCTGAAGGACGCGGTCGCACCGGTTTCGGTCGGCTAGGGCAACCGCCACGCCGATGCCGCATCTGCAGCGACCCGGATCGATCGCGACCGCCTACACGGTCGACGACTTCACTGACCCGTGGGCCGACCGTCCGTATCTGCTGCTGCAACACGGCAACGGGCGGTCGGGCGCCTTCTGGTACCGTTGGATTCCGTATCTGTCGCGGTTCTATCGCGTATTGCGGCCGGATATGCGCGGGTTGGGGCAATCGACCGGCACCCTCGATCTCGAGCGGGACATCACGCTCGACGCCCTGGTCGGCGACATCGTGGCCCTACTCGACCATCTGGATGCCGACGACATCCACTATTGCGGCGAATCGATGGGCGGGATCCTCGGCATGGCCCTGGCCGCGCAATACCCGGCGCGCGTCCGCACCCTGACGCTTGTCGCAACGCCGGTCTTCATCGAGGAATCGATGAAGGCGCGCTACGCGATGGGGCACGGATCGCGCACCGACGCGATGGAAGCGATGGGAATCCGCGACTGGGTCGCCGCGACGACACGCGGCACCCGTATCCCCGCCGACGCGGAACCCGACCTGTTCGAATGGTATGTCGACGAGTTCGCCAAGGGCGACCCGGACGTGCAGGTAGCCATGTCGAAACTGGTCAACGCGGCGAACGCGTCCGACTTCCTGCCGCAGATCGAGGCACCCGTGCTGGGCTTGTACCCGACATCCGGGCAGATCACCAGCGACGCCCAGGAAGACCTGTTGCGCAAAGGCCTTAAACGATTCGAAATGATCCACTTGCCGACTCAATTTCACATGGTGCAATTGCTGCATCCGGCGACCTGCGCCAATCATGTCTTGCGCTTCTGTGCGGCGCATGACGGGATAGCGGCAACCGACGCATGACGCGTCCCTTGCGTACATCATAAGGACCGGCGATGGCCGTTATCGAATATTTCTACTCTTCACATTCCGGCTACGCCTATGTCGGCTCCACCCGGTTCATGGAGATCGCCAGCAATGCTGGACGCCGGATCGATCACCGGCCGATGGACCTGCGCGCGGTGGTCGCCGTCACCGGCCCCGGTTCGACAAACTCCCTCACCGAAGGGCGGCGGACATTCTTTTCGGGGCATGTGATCCGGCGGTGGGCCGAGGCCCGGGGCGCTGAAATCTTGGACCACAGACCGACCCATCACGACAATGAAATCGCATTGTCCAACGGCATGCTGATCGCGGGCCTGCTGCAGGGGTTGAATATCGACCAACTGGCGCACGAGATGCTGCAGGCGCATTGGCGCGACGACGTGGACCTGGACGACCGGGATAGCCTGGCCAGGATCGGCGAAGCCGCCGGGGTGGACCCGGGCCCGTTGCTGGACGCCGCGATGTCGGACGAGGTGCAGGCGATCTACCGGAAGAACACCGAGGAGGCGATCGAACGCTCGGTCTTCGGGTCACCCACCTATTTCGTCGACGGCGACATGTTCTACGGCCAGGACAACCTGGAACTGGTCGAGCGGGCGCTGGTCAAGCCGTTCGGCCGTCCCTGGCCACCCGCATAACGGTGGAGGGCGACATCTAGCGCCCTTCGGATTTCCGAAAATGCGCCTCGAACGCGTCGATGAAGTTGGCCGCCGGGCGCGGCAGGACCCGGCGCGAATCCCAGATCGCCGCAAACTTCAAGCGTAGCGGACCGGTCTTGGCGTGTAACGGCGCGGTCGACACCGCCGGACGGACGATGCCGGAAAGGATCGCCGCGCCGATACCGGCGCGCGCCAATGCGATCAGGCTGTGCGGCGCATCACTCTCCAAGACGATATTCGGGGTCAGGTTCTCCAACCGGCAGGCGGCATCGAATAGGGCGCGCACCTGGAACCGGCGGTCGGGCAACAGCAGCGGCGTTTCGGCCAAATCGGCCAGCAGAACCGGAACGCCCGCAGCTTGATCGGCGCGAACCACCAACAGATCGAAGAATCCCAGCGGCCGGACCCCCAAGCCCGCATCTTGCGCGGGTTCCGATACCAGACCGACCTGCACGTCTCCGCGCGATACGGCATCGACGGTTTCCTGACCGCCGGCCTGCTGAATTCGCAACTCGACGCCCGGTTCCGATGCGATGAATGTCGGCAGGAAACCGGCTAGATTGTTCTCGATCACCTGCGATGTCGCACCGATGGTGAGAAGGCCGACCGAGCCATGCGACACTTCCTGCGCCGTATGCGCCAGCGCGTTCATCGCCTCCAGCGCCGCCGCCGCGGGACCGACCAGCATCCGCCCGTCGCCGGACAACCGGATCTGCTTGCCGATCCGGTCGAACAGGGTAACGCCGAGGAGTTCCTCCAGCGCCGCGATCCGCCGCGATACGGTGGGCTGAGTCATATTCAGCCGTTGCGCCGCCGCGGACACGCCGCCCGCCTCCGCGACGGTCAGAAAACTCTCCAAGAGGCGTTGATCCATCCATGCAGAATACGCATCAAAATCATGCAATCAATTCATTTTCTAAAATAACACGGATCGACTAGATTAACGGCCTCGACATTATTCAACGAAACGGCCGGCTGGGAACGGCGCAGACGGTTCGGCCATTCCTGAAAAATCGCCGCGTTTATTCGGATGGGTGCCTTGGCGCTAGCGAACTCCATGACGATTCTATCGGACCCGGTCCGGCGCAACGTGCTGTTGTTGGCGATCTGCCAAGCGATCAGCAGCTCCGGCACTTCGATGCTGGCCGCAGTCGCCGCGCTGGTCGGCTACTCGCTGGTCGACGATAAGTCCTTTGCGACATTGCCCTTGGCGTTCCAATGGACCGCCACGATGGCGACGACGATCCCCGCCGCACAGTTGATGCGGCGGTTCGGCCGGCGCGCGGGGCTTTCGCTGGGTGCCATCATCTTCATGACCGGCGGGGCTCTGGGATTCTGGTCGATCTGGATCGCCAACTTCTACGTCTTCATCGCCGCTTGCGTGTGCGTCGGGTCGGCCATGTCCTTCGTGCACTACTACCGTTTCGCAGCGGCCGACTCCGCACCCGAGGATTTCAAGAGCAAGGCGATCTCGCTGGTTTTGGCGGGCGGGGTCGTCGCGGCGGTAACGGGCGGTGAACTCGCGAAACTTTCCGTCGACTGGTTCGAACCGCTGCTCTACGCCGGCTGTTACGCCACCATCGTGTTACTCGGGCTGGCAGTGCTGATCATCCTGCAGGGCGTCCGCATCCCGACCCTGACCGCGGAACAAAGGCGCAGCTCCGGCCGACCCTTGCCGACGATTGCGCGGCAGCCGGTCTTCATGGTGGCCGTGGCGGCGAGCGCGCTCAGCTATGCGGCGATGATCATGATCATGACCGCCACGCCGTTGGCGATGCAGGCGTGTGGGTTCGAATTCCACGACACCGCGACGGTGATCCAATGGCATGTGCTCGCCATGTACCTGCCGAGCTTCTTTACGGGATCGCTGATCGCGCGATTCGGTGTGCTGCGGATCATCGCCATCGGCGGCGTCCTGGTCAGCGCCAGTTTGGCGACGAACCTATCGGGCATCGCCTTCTTGAATTTCTGGGGCGGCCTCGTCCTGATGGGCTTGGGCTGGAACTTCATGTTCGTCGGCGGCAGCACGCTGCTGACCGAAGCCTATACCGTGGAAGAGCGCGCCAAGGTGCAAGGCATCAACGATTTCATCGTCTTCTCGACGACCGCGGCGGCGGCATTCGGTTCCGGCGCGCTGCAAGGCGAATTTGGGTGGAGCGCGGTGAATGCCGGCGCAATCCCCGCCATGTGCGTCGCCTTGCTCGGCGTCACCTGGATGGCCCTGCGGCGCCGGGCGGCCCAGGCCGCATAACGCAGGCGATAAACTGTAAGCAGGACCGCGAGACAGCGTGAAGGAGGAAGTATGGGATATCAATCGATCGATGTGGCGCCGCTGGCCGGTGCGATGGGCGCAGAAATACATGGCGTGGACCTCGCGTCCGAGCTGACCAACCAGCAATTCGACGAAATCCATCAGGCGCATCTCGACTATCTGACAATCGTCTTCCGCGACCAGAAGATCACACCGCAACAACAGGCCGATTTCGCACGGCGGTTCGGCACGCCCGAGATTTACCCCTTCATCAAGGGCATCGAGGGGGCGCCGGAGGTCGTTGAGCTCATCAAGACCGAACAGGATACCGAGAATTTCGGCGGTGTTTGGCATTCGGACACGACCTATCAGGAAAAACCAGTCATGGGTTCCATGTTGTACGCCCTGGAAGTGCCCGATGCCGGCGGCGATACGCTGTACGCAAATATGTACTTGGCGTACGAATCGCTCTCCGACGGCATGAAGGAGATGCTTGACGGGCTGAAGGCGCATAACAATTCGGCGCAGCTCTATCGCGGCGGTCGTGCAAAAAAGATGGAAAAACTGGCCGGAATGAAGAATCAGTACAACACCGAGTCGGAAGTGCTGGAGTCGCTGCATCCGGTCGTGCGTACGCATCCGGAGACCGGGCGAAAGGCGCTGTACGTTAATCGGTCGCATACGGAACGGTTCGAAAATATGACGATGGAGGAAAGCGCCCCGCTGTTGCAGTATCTCTGCGACCACGCAATACGGCCGGAATTCACCTGCCGGGTCAAATGGGAACCGGGCACGCTGGCCTTTTGGGACAACCGCTGCACCCAGCATTTCGCGATCAACGACTATCCCGGCAAGCGCCGCCGCATGCACCGGGTCATCATCGAAGGCGATACGCCGGTTTGAGCGGCGCAAACGCCGCGAATTTCCGGATCGACGGGGACGGCCCGCCGCTTACGCTGATCCACGGCGTCGGATCCTACCTGGAAAGCTGGGACGGCGTGATCGCGGCGCTTGGCGGCGGGTATCGGTATCTGCGCTACGACCTGCGCGGCCACGGCGACTCACCGAAATTGGCCGGTCCCTATCGTCTCGACGATTTCGTGGCCGACCTTCGCGACCTGCTCGATGATCAGGGCATCGACCGGACCCACTTGGTCGGCTTCTCGCTCGGTGGGTTGATCGCACAGGCCTTCGCGCTGGCCCATCCGGACCGCCTGCTCTCCCTGACGTTGATCAGCACCGTCGCCGGGCGCACGGATGCCGAAAAAGCCGCCGTGCAGCGGCGGGCGGCGACGCTCGCGGAGAAAGGCGCCGGCACGCATCTGACCGAAGCGGTCGACCGCTGGTTCACCGACGATTTCATCGCCGCCCGCCCAGACGTGCTGGAAGAACGCCGGCGGCGCAGCCTGAACAACGATCCGGACTGCTATGCCGCCGCCTATCGCGTGCTGGCGGACTATGATCTCGCCGACCGGCTGCCGGAGATCACAACGCCGACCCTGGTGATGACCGGCGAGAACGACGTCGGCTCGACGCCGCGCATGGCCGAACTGATCGCCGCCCGCGTGCCCGACTGCCGGCTGCATCTCTTCCCCCACCTGAAACACTCGGTGCTGCTGGAAGCGCCGGACCAGGTGGCGGCGCAGATGAAACCGTTCCTGGAAACCGCCTGACTACACCTGGTTACAACAGGCGTTCGACCGGCACGCTGCGCACGTCCATCTCGAAATCGAGGCCCACGATCGGCGGCCGCGCGAAATGCCATGTCAGCCCGCCGGGCACGGCCCCGCGCGCAACGATTTCGTCCGCGAGGAAGGAATGCATCTCGTGCACGGTATAGGCCTGGGTCGCGTTCACGTCGCCCCAGCCGAGCCCCAGCGCCCCGAGCCGTTCCTCCATCGAGGCCAGCACCGATTGCGCCTTGATCCGCGTCGCGGCCGGCGACGTATCCTCGGGCTTCCGCTCGGCCTCGCCGGCGCCCGAGATCACGAAACTGGTCGCGGCGGCCGCCGTGTCGCCGGACGCAGCGGCCACGGTGTAGCTAAAGGCATGGAAACTCGGCTCCGCCGGCGGGTCGATTTCCGGGCAGACGTTGGACCGGGCCACCGGGTTCTCCTCGTCCTTGAAAATGCCCCAACGTTCCAACGTGCCGACATAAATCCGGTTGAAGGCGATGAATCCCTCGTCGGTGAAGGGCGCGGGCGAGCGCAATTCGCAGGCGCAGAAGGCCGTAAAGGGCCGGCCCATCGCGGTCAGATGCGCCTCGACCGCCTTGAACCCCTCCGCCAGCGGCACCGGCCGGCGAAAGCGCGCGCGCTCGACGACGAAGCCCGGCTCCGCCCGGACACCGCCGGAATACTGAAAAGCGTGCCGGAGATACCGGTACCCGCCGGGTTCGAAGACCACCGTTTCCGCCATTGCACACGCTCCCGGTTGATTGTTGGACGATTCCCAGGCTAAACGACGGGGGCGGCGATTCAATACCGTATTGGACGATCGCAATGCAGCACCACGGTGCAAACCGGAAAAGCCGATGAGCGACCAGCCCCTCTCCACCCTGCCGCGCCGTCTTTGGGCCGGCGAGGTCAGCCTGCATGACGCCTTCTGGCATTATGCGGTCTGGTATGGGCTCGCGGTTAATGTGCTGACGAGCGTCGCCTACCTGATCCTCTATGTGAAAGAGGCCAGTCCGTGGTTGCTGATTTCGGTCTATTTCCTGCCGCTGCCCTATAATCTGCTGGTCCTGGTCGCGGTATGGCGCAGCGCGGCCCGTTACGAAGGCGACCGGAAATGGGCGGATTGGGCCCGCGCCATCGTCTCCGTCTGGGTCGTGCTGATGATCGCGACGTGATCCGCCGGAATCGGACTGGGACTCTCGAAAACCCTTCCCCGGAAACCCTATTCTCGGCTCATGGAAATTTCGGCAGTTCCCATGTCGGTGGTCAGCGGCCCTGTCGCTCGAACGATCCGCGCCGTTCGATTTCATCGTCGATACCGACGATCGCGCGCCCATCGAGATTGCGGAACAAATCGTGGATCAGGTCGCGTGGGCAACCGCGACCTGATCCCGTTCGGTCATCCCGCGTAGGCGGCCACCTCCACAAAGCAGTCGTTGTAGCAGGCGCCGTTGGCGATGTCGGCCTTGTCCAGCGGCGCGAGCGCCGAGACGGTCTGCTCGTTATCCGTCGTCTTGAACCAGGCGCCCTTGACCGAACACAACACGCCGGGCCGGATCGCATCGGTGACGCGCAGCGGCAGATGCACCTCGCCGAGATCGTTCCAGACCTTGACCATCGTCCCGTCTTCGAGGCCGCGCGCGGCGGCATCGTCCGGATGCATGTCGAGTTTCGGCGTCTCGTCGCAGGCTTTCACCCCACCGAAGGTCGACGTGATGCGCTTGTCCGAGGACGGCGTAATCAGCGTCAGCGGATAATCCGTCTGCAGCTCCGCATAGCGGGGCAATGCCGCGCCGTATTGCCGCTCCAGGTCTTCGGACAGCAGTTCGACCTTGCCGCTCGGCGTCGCCGGGAAGACATTCTTGAACATCACCGGCTCCTCGCCGTCGAATTCCATCCGAATCGCCGTGTCGGTCGGGATCTCCGTCGGCTTGACGCCCTTCAGCCGGATATCGCCTTCGTCGATCGCCTCGCTCATCAACTCCTTGTCGCTCGCCTTGAACATCGGATCGTCGTATCCGAAGCGGGCCGCCAGCCGGCGGAATATCTCGGTATTCGGCAAGGAGTGGCCGTAGGGCGGGATCACCGCCTCGGCCCGCTGCAGGTACTGCTGCCCATAGGCGGCATACAGGTCGTCGTGCTCGAAATGTGTCGAAGCCGGCAGCACCACGTCGCAGTATTTCATGCTGTCGGTCATCGCGACCTCGGCGCCGACGACGAACAGGTCCTCGGTCAGCAACGCGCGCTTCATGCGGTTCTGGTCGGGATGCACGATCACCGGATTGTGGTTGTAGATGAACACCGCCTTGACCGGCGGGTCGAGCGAGTCGTCGAGGATGTGCGTGCTGACATCGATGATGTTCAGCGTCCGCGTGCCCTCGGGGATCAGGTCCGGCCGCTGCAACCGCGCCATCGTCTTCGGGAAGGCGTTGCCCGACGCCGCCTGCAATCCGCCGCCCGGGACGCCGAACTTGCCGGCCAGGGCGGGCAATGCGCAGATCGCGCGGATCGCCGAGCCGCCGTTGCGGTTCCGCTCCAGCCCGTTGCCGAAGTTGATCGCCGCCGGGCTGGCCTCGCGGTACCATTCGGCGACGGTGCGGATATCCTCCGCGGGCAGGCCGCAAATCTCGGCCGCGCGCTCCACCGAATACTCCCGCGCCAGCGCCATGAATTCCTCGAACCCGTGTACATGCTTCTCGATGAAGGCGTTGTCGAAGCCGCCGGTCCGTTCCAGCTCGTTGGCCAGCGCCCAGGCCAATACCACGTCGGTGCCCGGCCGGACCGGCAGGAACATATCGGCTTGCTCCGCCGTCTTGATCC
This sequence comes from Alphaproteobacteria bacterium, assembly GCA_965228975.1. Classification (GTDB taxonomy): domain Bacteria; phylum Pseudomonadota; class Alphaproteobacteria; order UBA8366; family UBA8366; genus JAJFJD01. Next base: position 5,457,982 of record OZ245851.1, on the reverse strand, counting down.
GCTTCGGGTCGACGATGACGACCTTCGCACCCTTCTTGCGCGCGGCGTTGAGACGGCGTTGGAGATGCAGGTTCGAAACGGTCACGTTGTTACCCCAGACGATGATCGTCTCGGCCAGTTCGATCTGCTCCGGCGGCATGCCGGGCACCAGACCGTAGGTCGCGGCATAGGCCTCGCTCTTGATCCCGCCGCAGAGCGGCCGCCGGCTCAGCAGGCTGGCCCCCATCTTGTGGAAGAACCGTAGCGACATGGAATCGCAGGAGATCAACCCGTGCGGACCCGAATAATTCAACGGCAGCACCGCCTGCGGGCCATGAGCGTCGATCACGCGCGACAGGCCAGCATGCACCAGATCGATCGCCTCGTCCCAGGAAATTTCCTCGAAGCGCCCTTCGCCCTTGGCGCCGACGCGTTTCATCGGGGTGGTCAGGCGGGTCTCGCCGTGCACGAATTCCGGATAGTAGCGGCTGACCTTATTGCACAGCACGCCCTCGGTGATCGGGTTGACCCGCGACCCGCGGACCTTGACGACCTTATCCTCTTCGACCGTGACGGTAAGGCTACAGGTATCCGGGCAATCCATCGGACACACGCTGGGTTTCTGCAGGCTCTGCTCTGACATGCTTTCCTCCGTGACCACGCATAACGCCGGACCGGTCGATCCGGGAGCTTGATCTAAGGGATAAATTGGTCCCTGAAACAGGGCCAATTGCAACGACCCCACGAGTCCATTGTGCCGGACCGGTTACCGGACTTCATCCATGACGCGGGCAAGCGTGGCGACGCCGCGTTTCATTTCCGGCAACGGCACCCCGGCATAGCCCAACATCAGGCCATGGCGCGGCGTGTCCTCTAGATAATGACGGGACAGCGACGGCGCTTCGACGCCGCGGTCGCGGGCCGCCTGCGTCAAGGCCGCGTCGTCGATCCCGTCGTCGAGATACCCGATCAGATGCATGCCGGAATCCTGCGCCGCCACCGCCAGCCGGTCGCCCAGCCGGTCCCGCACCACCGAGATCAAGTCCGCCTGCCGCTCGGCGTAGAGCGCCCGCATGCGGCGGATATGCGCGGCGAGATAGCCTTCGCCGATGAAATCCGCCAGCGCACCCTGTGCGGCGGTGGACGGATGCGTATCGATGAGCTGCCGGACGCCGCGGAAGGCATCGACCAGATCGCGCGGCACCACCAGATAGCCGAGCCGCAAGCCCGGAAACATTACCTTGCTGAAGGTGCCGAGATAGATCACGCGGCCGTCGGAATCGAGGCCTTGCAGCGCCGCCAGCGGCCGCCCCGCATACCGGTATTCGCTGTCGAAATCGTCCTCGATCACGAAGGCATCGGCCGCATGCGCCCAATCCAACAGTTCGAGCCGCCGCTTCAGGCTCATGGTCACGCCGAGCGGATAGTGATGCGACGGCGTCACGCAGACCAGCCGGGCCTTTGGCGCACGGCGGCGGCCGTGATCCACGCTGATTCCTTCCTCGTCGAGCGGCACCGGGACGAGCGCCGCCCCGGCGCCCAGCAACGCACCACGGATTCCGAGATAGCCGGGATCCTCGACCCAGACCTCGTCCGCCGGATCGATAAGGACGCGGGCCGCGAGGTCGAGCGCCTGCTGCGAACCGGACACGACCAGCACCTGGTCCGCATCGCAGGATACTGCCCGCGCCGCGCCGAGATAGTCGGCGATCGCCGCGCGCAGCGGCTCGTAGCCCGCGACGTCGCCTCCGACGAGAAACTCGCGTTTGGGATAGCGCCAGTGCCGGGCCAGCAACCGCGCCCAATCGTCGAAGGGAAATCGCCCGAGCTCCGGATAGCCCGGCGAAAAGGCCACCGCCCGCGCGCCGACGGAGGTGCGGATACCCGCCAGATACCGCCCGCGCCGCGACAGGCTGGGCTTCGACGCCTCGCGATTAGCGCTCGCCGCATCCCGCCCGGGCCGCGCCGACAACAATTCCTCCGGCAATGTCGCCGACACATAGGTGCCCGCGCCGACCCGTCCCTGCACATATCCCTCGGCCAGCAATTGGTCGAAGGCGATGACCACCGTATTGCGCGAAACGGACAGATCCGACGCCAGGGTACGTGTCGACGGCAAGCGGGTGTTCGGCCGCAACCGCCCGTCGAGGATAGCCTCGCGAATCGCGAAATAGACCTGACGATAGAGCGGCTCGTCGGCCGTGCGGTCGATCGACAGCGTCCCGATCGGAGCTGCCGCGTAACGCCGTATCATGACGATTCCAAATTTATTGGTTCTATAGAAAACTTACAGAACAAGATTTATACGATCCATTATGGAGCGAAAAGCTTGAAATTCAACCTTTTCGGTCGGACCAACCCGTCTAACGTCGATCACGAAATTTCTATCGACCGTGCCCTCGGATCGGGCGTTTTACGGTTGTCATCGACGGATCGGACTTTACATTTGACGCCGTAGCCGCCCGGATCGGGCGGTTCGCCGCGAAAGGCCGCATTATGACCGTTCAGAATCGGGGACCCGGCACACCGTTGGATCCCGTGAAATTTCAGCACCCGGACCTCACGGCAACCGGCGAACGCCGCGCCTCCGTCGACCTCACAGCGCTCAAGACGCTCTGGTTCAACACCGGCACGCTGTGCAATCTCACCTGCGAGAACTGCTATATCGAGTCCAGCCCGACGAACGACCGCCTCGTTTATGTCAGCCTCGCGGAAGTGGCCGCTTTTCTCGACGAAATTGCCGAGAAAGAGTTCGGCACGACCGAAATCGGCTTCACCGGCGGCGAGCCGTTCATGAATCCCGACTTCATCGCCATATTGGACGAGACGTTGTCGCGCGGCCTGCAAACGCTCGTCCTAACCAACGCCATGCGGCCGATGATGAAACGCGCCGACGCGTTACTCGATCTGAAATCGCGCTATGACGACCAACTGCTGCTGCGCGTTTCGCTGGATCATCATACGGCGGAACTGCACGAGATGGTGCGCGGCAAATACTCCTGGCAAACCGCGATCGACGGACTGCGCTGGTTGTCCGACAACGGGTTCAACATCCATGTGGCGAGCCGCACCTGCTGGAACGAACCGGACCCGGTCATGCGCGCCGGATTCGCCAAGATGTTCGCGCGGGAGGGTATCGCCGTGGACGCAAACGACCCGGTCGCGACCATGCTGCTGCCGGAAATGGATCAAGCGCTCGACGTACCGGAAATTACCGAGCAGTGCTGGGATATCCTCGGCGTGTCGCCCGACGCGATGATGTGCGCCACCTCGCGCATGGTGGTGAAACGCAAGGGCGCCGACCGGCCTGTCGTCACCCCGTGCACCTTACTGCCGTACGACGAAGCCTTCGACATGGGGCATACGCTGACCGAGGCGGCCAGGGCCGTGAAATTGAACCACCCGCACTGCGCACGCTTCTGCGTGCTCGGCGGTGGGGCCTGCAGCCGTAGCGCCGCCTAGCCCCGCAGGTTTGGACCGGAAACACAGCCGACATCATGCCGCAAACGCACCATCTAGGGTCATTCGATGCACCGCTGCTGATTTTCGGCGGGCCATACGGCAACCGCCAGGCGCTCGAAGCGTTGCTTGCTATGGCGGAAACGCGCGGCATTCCGACAGACCATATGCTGTGCACCGGCGATCTTGCGGCCTACGCCGCCGAACCGCAGGCCGTGGCCGATCGAATCCGCGACGCGGGTATAGCCGTGGTCATGGGCAACGTGGAAGAATCGCTCGGCGCCGATTCCGGAGATTGCGGCTGCGGATTCGCCAGCGGCAGCGAATGCGACGTGATGGCCGCACACTGGTACCGCTATGCGGCCGAAGCGGTGGACCGGGAGACCAAGCGCTGGATGCGCGGCCTGCCGCGCCGAATCGACCTGTCCCTCAACGGCGTGCCGATCGCCGCCATCCATGGCGGTGTCGATCAAATCAACAGGTTCATCTTTCCGGCGACGCCGGCGTCCGAAAAAGCGGCCGCGCTGGATACCGCCGGAGCCGACATGGTGATCGGCGGCCATTCCGGGCTGCCCTTCAGCGAAGCGGTCGGGCCTCGGCTTTGGCACAACGCCGGCGTGATCGGCCTGCCCGCCAACGACGGCACGCCGCGTGTCTGGTACAGCGTTCTGACCCCGGACGCCACCGGGATCAGCATCGAATTGCGCGCCCTGTCCTACGATCACGCCGGAGCTGCGGCCGCGATCCGGGCGGCGGACCTGCCGCAGGCATATGCGGACGCGCTGGAAACCGGGTACTGGCCGAATGACGACATCATGCCCGATGCCGACCGGCGGCTCCGCGGCGTGCCCCTGACCGAGCGAACATTGCGTTGGCAGCAACCTTGCCAAGCGGTAGCGGCGGCTGAATAATCCGCCTGCGCTCCGTGCGCCACTCTTTCAGGGATGAGTCGTGAGCTACAAATACCCTTATAAGGGCATCCGTGTCCTCGATGTGTCGCAGGGCTTCGCCGGGCCGTATGTCGGCGGGATGCTGTCGCTGTACGGAGCATCGGTCATCAAAGTCGAGCCGCCCGAAGGCGACTGGATCCGAAGCATCGGCAGATCGTTCGGCGGTAACACGCCGCTCGGCGTCGTGGCCAATCGCGGCAAGCGCAGCATCGCGATCAATCTGAAGACCGAGTCGGGCCGCGCCCTGGTCCATCAGATGGCGGAATCCGCCGACGTCTTTCTGGAGAGTTTTCGCCCCGGCGTAGCGGCACGGTTGGGCATCGCCTATCCCGACATCAAGAATATCAATCCACGGATCATCTACCTGTCCGTCAGCGGTTTCGGCCAGGGTGGGCCGGAATCGAGCCGGCCGGCGACCGACACGGTGATCCAGGCCAATTCCGGGTTCATGTCGGTCAACGAAGGCATGGACGGGGTGCCGCATAAGGCCGGCGTGCTCATCGCCGATACGTCGACGGGCATTTACGGTTTCCAGGCCGTGGCAGCGGCATTATTCGCCCGGCAGCATGAATCCGAGGGTCTTCACCTCGACGTCAGCCTGATGCAATCCACCGCCGCCTTCGTCGCGCCCAAGGTCGTGGAGTACCATGTCGAAGACGGCGCGCCACGGCTGCTCAACGCGCCCGCCGGCAGTTACCGGACCAAGGACGGCTGGCTGGCCGTCACCCTGGTGAAGGAACATCATTTCGAGAAGCTATGCCACGCGATCGGCCAAGAAGACTTGACCGACGATTCCCGGTTCGTGAATTTCGACACCCGCGCGGAGCATATCGACAGCCTAAAGGAAATCATCGGCGAAGCCCTGCTGGGCAAGACAACCGACGAATGGGTCGCAACCCTTACCGAGCATGAAGTGCTGTGCAGCCCAATCGCCAATTTCGGCGATTGGCTGGCGGACCCTCAGGCCGTCGCGACCCATGCGGCCCCGATGGTCGATCAGCCCGGCATGGGACCGGTCCCGATTCCCGCCATCCCCGGGACCGACCCGGATACCGACGTAGAGGCGCAACCCGTCGCCCCATCGATCGGCGAGCACGGCCGCGATATCCTTTCCGAATTCGGATTCGACGACGACCGGATCGGCGGCCTGGTCCGGGACGGCGCGGTCAGCCTGCCGACCTAACGCGAAAGCCCTTATGATGACCGAAACAACGAAAAATCCGGCCGTCCGCGCCGACGAAGACAGCCATTTCTTCGAAGACCTGCAGATCGGACAGCAATTCCCGATCCCCTCGCGGACGATGACCGACGCGCTGTTTGCCGCCTTCCAGCTCGCCTCGGGCGACAATCATCCGAGCCATTACGACGTGGAATACTGCCGCGCGCACGGCCATCCGGGCATGCTGGCGCATGGGTTCCAAACCTTGATCCAGACCGCGCCCGGCGCCGGCACCTTTCCCTTCTACGTCGGCAGCGCCCTTGTGGGCTTCCTTGAGCAGTCGTCGCGCTTCCTGAAGCCGGTTTATGTCGGCGATACGCTCTATCCGCTGCTTGAAGTCGCCGAGCTGAAACCACAACGGACCACCGGCGTCGCGACGCTGCGGTCGACCGTCCACAATCAGAAGGACGAGCTTGTCCTGGAGGGCGAGCTGAAATTTCTGATCCGCCTGCGCGCCCCGAACGTATGATACCCTGGAGACGGCGAACTGCTTCCAATTGGGCTTTGACAACGAGGCGCTTCCGGCCAATATGGGGCAATGGGGCTCGGTGAAGGGGCACGCCGGAGTAAAGAATGTACGAACAAGAAACGCGTCAAATTAAAGTCACGGTTAAGCCATTCTACCTGGAAGACCAATCCTCGCCCGACGAAAACCACTTTGTTTGGGCTTACCATGTGCGGATTGAAAACGACGGCGGCGAAACAGTGCAACTGCGCAACCGGTATTGGCGGATTACCGACGCTCTTGGCCGGGTGCAGGAAGTACGCGGCCCCGGTGTGGTCGGGGAGCAGCCGGTCCTGAATCCCGGCGACGATTTTGAGTATACGAGCGGTACCCCGCTGCAAACACCGTCGGGAATCATGGTGGGGACCTATCAAATGGAAGCGGCGAGCGGCGAATTCTTCGATGTCGATATACCGGCATTTTCCCTGGATAGCCCTCACCAGCCGGTACAATTGAACTAAATAGATCAATCGTAGCCGATCAAGACATATTGATGACGGCCGTGCGTCCAAGGGGACGTGGCGCAGGAAGGAGTTAGTGGTGACGGAGCTTAAGAAGGCACAAAAACCCGAGGCCATGGACCTCGAAGCATCCGGTACACCGGACCGTCCGACCCAAGGCGAGGCCGAGGAGGCCGTTCGGACACTGATCCGCTGGGCCGGTGACGACCCAACCCGCGACGGGTTGCTCGGCACACCGGAACGGGTGGTGCGGGCCTATGACGAGTTCTTTTCCGGGTATAACGAAGACCCGATGGAAATGTTACAAAAAACCTTCAGTGAAACAGAAGGTTATGATGAGATGGTTGTCCTGCGGGACATCGATTTTCATTCCCATTGCGAACATCATATCGTGCCGATTATCGGTAAGGCCCATGTCGGCTACCTGCCGAGCGAACGAGTCGTCGGCATCAGCAAACTGGCCCGCGTTATCGAAACCTATGCCCGCCGCCTGCAGATTCAGGAAAAACTAACGGCGCAGATCGCCAATACCCTTGAGGAAGTGCTGCAGCCGAAGGGCGTAGCCGTCGTCGTGGAAGCCGTGCATCAGTGCATGACGACCCGCGGCGTCAAGAAGCCGGGCGTTTCCCTGGTCACCAGCCGCATGCTGGGCCGTTTTCGGAGCGACGCGAAGACCCGCCGCGAATTCCTGTCGATCATCGGCAATCCCGGAAATTCGATCGGACACTAACCGTCGTCCATCGCGCCGGTTGCCGCCTCGTCGGCAAAAGCTGGACAAAATCGGCGCATTAGCCGATTCTTGGGCGATATTAGCGAAGTTCGCGCAGCTCTTTCGGACGCCGCGGCACCTTGATCGATTTCCGGCCCATCCTTTTCATCATCGGCATCTTGATGTCGACCCTCGCGCTGGCGATGTGTTTGCCGGCCGTGGCCGACGCCGCCGTGAACAATCCGGACTGGGAAGTCTTCGCGCTCGCGGCTGCCTTCACCTTGCTGATCGGCGTCATGCTGATGCTGACGGCACGGTCTCGGGCGCGTAACCTCAACCAGCGCCAGGCGTTCATCCTGACCGCGTTGAGTTGGACGATCATTCCCGCCTTCGGCGCACTGCCCTTTACCTTCTCCGAACTGGAACTGTCGTATACCGACGCGTTTTTCGAGGCCATGTCCGGCATCACGACGACCGGATCGACAGTCCTGACCGGGCTCGATTTCGCTCCGCCGGGCATTTTGCTCTGGCGCGCGTTGCTACAGTGGCTCGGCGGAATCGGCATCATCGCCATGGCCATCGCGATCCTGCCGATGCTGCAAGTCGGCGGCATGCAGCTCTTCCGCATGGAGTCTTCCGACAGCTCGGACAAGGTGCTGCCGCGCGCCGCGCAGCTCATCACCTATATCGGTTTCATCTATCTCGGCATGACCATGCTGTGCGCGGTGTCCTATTGGCTCGCCGGCATGCGCGGCTTCGACGCGGTGGCGCACTCGATGACGACCATCGCGACCGGCGGCTTCTCGACCAGCGACCAATCCATCGGGCATTTCGCCAGCGCCACGATCGATTCGATTTCCGTGATCTTCATGCTGCTCGGCAGTCTGCCATTCGTACTCTATCTCCGTGCGCTGCGAGGGAATCCGGGCAGCCTGTGGCGTGACAGCCAAGTGCATTGGTTCCTGTCGATCGTGCTCCTCGCGGTCGTGGCGATGGCGCTGCATCTGTATATGAATAGCGGCTTCGGACTGCGGGAAGCGTTCCGGCTGGCGTCCTTCAACGTGGTGTCGATCATCACGGGCACCGGCTATGCGACCACCGATTTCGGCCTGTGGGGCACGTTCGGGCTGACGTTGATGTTTTTCCTGATGTTCATCGGCGGCTGCGCGGGGTCGACAACGTGCGGGATCAAGGTCTTCCGCTTTCAAGTCCTATACGCGACCGCGGTGACCCAGATCCGCCGCTTGCTCGAGCCGCATGGCGTCTTCATCTCGTACTACAACGGCAAACCAATCCCGTATTCCGTCGGCGACTCGGTGATGAGCTTCTTCTTCCTCTATGCACTGTGTTTCGCGGTCATCGCCATCGGTCTCGGCATGATCGGGTTGGATTTCCTGACCGCCATGTCCGGCGCGGCGACGGCGATATCCAACGTGGGACCGGGGCTCGGCGACGTTATCGGCCCGGCCGGCACCTTCGCGTCGTTGCCGGACAGCGCAAAATGGCTCCTCAGCCTCGGCATGCTGCTGGGCCGGCTGGAACTGTTCACGATCCTGGTGATGCTGGCGCCCGCCTTCTGGCGCAACTGACCATCGAAACCCGTTATGTCGGTTTATCGAAGATAGGCCGTCATATGTTTGCGGATTTGTTCCTCGAGAACCTTGTCCACATTCCGGCTCAGGCTTTCCACCATCTGGAACCAAACCTTTTCCCGGTCCGCCAAGCTCGCATCTTCGGCGACCGTCCGGGTCCGGTTGCCGCTGGCCCGCGCCTCGGCCTGCCCCGTTTGATCGACGATCGATACCGACATCCGAAGCGTCGCGCGGTAGCGCTCCGTCTGGTCGGTGGTGAAGGCGCCCTTGATGCCGCCCTTCTTCTTCAGGCGTTCCTCGATCATCTGCGCCTCCTCGATCTTGACGACCGCGGTGCCCTGTCGACCGACCGGCTTGATCCGTTGTTGCGCCCATCGCTCGGCAACCGTCACCAAGGTGACCGGCAACTCGTGCTCGACGCTTCCTTCCACGACGGACGGCGCGGGTTTCTCGACCGTGACCGCCGCGACGTTCAGCGCGATCGGCGTTTGATGGGAAAACCCGATCTGCGGGAACTGCCGCTCCTCGACGGGCGTTTCGCATCCGGCAAGCAAGACTGCCGCCAATACACTGAAAACCAACGTTTTAAGCATGGTCATGCGATCACGGGCCCTCTTGTTGCGACTCAGCGGCGGCCACTATGCCCGCCCGGCCACGCGGCTTCAAGACGCCCGTAGCTGCGCCAATTGCGCGCGGTCGTAGACGCGCTCCTCGTTGCAGAACTCGCAGGTTACCGTGACGCGGTCCTCAACGATGAGGTCCGCCAATTCGGCATCGGACAGCGACCGCAAGACCCGCTCGACCTTGCCTTCGCTGCACCGGCAGGCGAAGCGAAGCGCGCGCGTGTCGAAGACACGAACCCCGTCCTCGTTGAACAACCGGAACAACAGGTTATGCGCCGGGATATCCGGATCGATCAGTTCGCTGTCGGTGCAACTGCTCAGCATGATCAAGGAGCTGCGCCAGGCTTCCTCGGTCGGTTCCTGCTGGTTCGGGTCTTCCGTTTCCGGCGACCGTTGCAGCATCATCGCGCCGGCACGCCAACGGCCCGACGCATCCCGCCCCCCGTGCAACTTTACCGCCGCCGAGAACTGGTCCGACTGTTGGAAATAATGATGAACGCAGTCCTGCAATGTCGCGCCGCTAAGATCGACGATCCCTTGATAGCGTTCCGTATGCACACCCTGATCGACGGTAAAGGAAATATGGCCATTCCCGAACAGATGCGGGATCGGCGCACGTCTCGCCGCGTCGTCGTCGGCGATATCGCCGCGCAGGCTGACATACCCGCGCAAATCGCCGGCGTTGGTCACGTCGCTGACCAGGAACTTGACCGGACCGTCGCCGGAAAGCTGCAGATTGAAAACGCCGTCGAACTTGAGCGCCGCCGCCAACGCGCTGGTCAGGGCGACACTCTCCGCCAATACGGCCGCAACCGGATCGGGATAGTCGTGGCGGCTGATGATGTCGTCGACCGCACTGCCCAGGCGGACGAGCCGGCCATGAAAGCGGGACGTGTCCAGGACGAAGGGCTGGACGATGTTGTCGCCATCGCCGGGCCCAGCCGGCATTACGACAGGCACCACGCGAGAATGCCCTTCTGCGCGTGCAGGCGATTCTCGGCCTCGTCCCACACCACGGATTGCGGACCGTCGATCACATCGGCGGTGACCTCCTCACCGCGATGTGCCGGCAGGCAGTGCATGAACACGGCATCCGACCGCGCGCGCGCCATAAGCCGGGCATCGACCTGATACGGTCGCAGCATGTTGTGGCGCGACTCGGCCTGATCATCGCCCATCGAAACCCAAACGTCGGTGACGACGCAGTCCGCGCCGGCGGCTGCATCGGCGGCGGAGTCGGTCACGGTAACGGCGGCGCCATTGTCGCGCGCCCAGGCCATCACATCCGGCGACGGATTAAGCGGTTCAGGACAGGCGATGTTCAGCGAGAAATCGAACTGCCCGGCGGCATGAATCCAACTGGCCGCGACGTTGTTGCCATCGCCGATCCAGGCCACCGACTTGCCGTTGATCGGGCCGCGATGCTCCTCGAAGGTCATCACATCGGCCATGATTTGGCACGGATGCGTCCGGTCGGTGAGCCCATTGATGACCGGCACCGTGGCGTATTCGGCCAACTCGTGCAGTTTTTCATGCGCATCGGTCCGGATCATGATGGCATCCACATAACGCGACAGGACACGCGCCGTATCGGCGATGGTCTCGCCGCGCCCGAGCTGGCTGTCGGACTCGCCAAGGAAAAGCGTCTGCCCGCCGAGCTGCCGCATGGCGACATCGAAGCTGACCCGCGTTCGCGTCGACGGCTTCTCGAAGATCATCGCGAGAATCTTGCCGTCCAGCGGACGGTCTACCGGCGGGTTGCCTTTCTTATGCGCCGTGCCGAGATCAAGGATCGACCGGAGGTCGTCCTTCCCGAACCGGTCCAGATCGAGAAAGTGTTTCGGTTCGCTCATCCGGCGTCATCCCACCCGGCGGCGACCCGATCCATGATCGCGATCGCCTCGTCCACATGGCTTTCCTCGATGATGAGCGGTGGCAGTAGGCGGATGACATTTCCGGCCGCGCCGACGGTCAGCAGACCTTCGTCGGTCAGCTTGTTCGAGATCGCGCCGAAATCGGGGCCGCACACCACGCCTTGCATCAACCCGGAGCCGCGCGCCTCGGTGAATACGGCGCCATGACGCGACACCAAGTCGTCGAGCTTGTCGGCGAGATAGCCGCCGACCCGTTCGACATGCGCCAGGAAACCATCCTCCAGCAGCACATCCAAGACGGCATTGCCGACCGCCATGGCCAGCGGATTACCGCCGAAGGTGGAACCGTGGGTTCCCGCCGTCATGCCCTTCGCCGCCTCGCTCGTGGCGAGGAAGGCGCCGACCGGGAAGCCACCGCCGAGACCTTTGGCGATCGCCATCACGTCCGGCGTGATGCCGGACCATTCATGCGCCCACATCTTACCGGTCCGCCCGATGCCGCACTGAACCTCATCGAAGAACAGCAGCAGACCGAACTCGTCGGCAACCTGGCGCAGCCCGCGCAGGTAATCCATATCCGCCGGATGGATGCCGCCCTCGCCCTGGATCGGCTCGACCAGGATTCCGGCGGTCTCGCCGGTGACCGCGGCGCGCAGGACATTCAGGTTGCCGAACGGCACAGTGTCGAATCCTTCGGTGCGCGGTCCGAAACCCTCGGTGTGTTTTTCGTTGTTGGCGGCGGCAATCGTCGCCAGCGTCCGGCCATGAAACGAATCGGAACAGGCGATGATGCGCCAGCGTTCTGGATTGCCGTTCGCGCTGTGATACTTGCGGCACAGCTTGAGGCCGCCTTCGACCGCCTCCGCACCGGAATTGCAAAAGAACACGAGATCGGCGAAGGAGGACGCCGCCAGCCGCTCGGCCAACTTTTCCTGGCCCGGGATGCGGTACAGGTTCGAGACATGCCAGAGCTTGCCGGCCTGCTCCTGCAGGCATTCGACGAGATGCGGATGGGCATGGCCCAACACGTCCACCGCAATGCCGCCGCAGAAATCGAGGAATCGTCGTCCGTCGGTCGAGTAGAGATACGGCCCCTCGCCCCGTTCGAAGGCAAGATCGGCCCGGGCATATGTCGGCATCACCGCTGTCATGACGGCATCCTCCAATTCTGTTAGCTCGACCGTTGAAAGCCGCGGAGTATCGAGCGATGCCACCGGACTGTCAACGTTAGGGAAATTAAGGTTCCGGCGGAACTACGCCTTCAACTTGTAGCCGGTTGCGATCAGGCGCCAGCATATTGCCCACAGAATCAAATTCGTGGCGGTCAGGACCAGCGCGCCGATCCACAACGGCGCGTCCGAAACGCCGATAAAGCCGTAGCGGAACCCGTCGATCATATAAAAGAACGGATTGGCATGGGCGAAGGCCTGGAAGACCGGCGGCAGCCGGTCGATCGAATAGAAGGTGCCGGACAGGAAAGCCAAGGGTGTGATGACGAAATTCGTGACGCCCGACGTTTGGTCGAACTTTTCCGCCCACAGGCCGGTCAGCGTACCGAGCAACGACATCAAGAGCGCAGCCGATACGCCGTAGAACAAGGCGATAAACGGATGCGCGAGCGTACCGCCGACGATCACGCTCATGACGAGACCGGTCGCCAACCCGACGGCGAGGCCACGGGTGACGCCGCCGGCGATCAGCCCGAAGGTCAATTCGCCCGGCGCCAGGGGCGGCATCAGCATATCGACAATGTTGCCCTGCACCTTGCCGACCATGATCGAGGACGATGTGTTGGCGAAGGCATTCTGCGCCATCGCCATGACGATCAATCCGGGCGCGAGAAACTCGATGAAAGGCACGCCGTTGACCACCTGCACGGCCCGGCCGAGCGCCACAGCGAAGACGACCAGGAAGACATGGGTCGTCACCACCGGCGCCAATACGGTCTGCGTGTAGACCTTCAGGAAGCGGCGCACCTCCTTGACATAAAGCGTCCAAAGACCAAGCCAGTTGACCGCACCGAAGCGGCGCGGTTGGGGACAGTCCGACATTGATTTTCTCGCGAGCGGCGTGTTCAAGCGCGCAAGCTTTAAACCGCACCGGGCGCCGGGACAAGCGCTTCCCGAGTCTCAACGGCCCAAAAAAACAAAGCGGCGGCACCTTCGGGTACCGCCGCCTGAACCATCAGTCGATGCCAATTGGGAGGGGCAGGGTGGGCGTACGACAAACGGTTCAACTGTTTTGAGAAGACGTTCGGATGCAAGCCTTGCGTTTCTCAATGATGAAAGAATGCCGCAACGAACGCACGCCAACAGTGACGGCCATCACAGTTGGTTAATTTTCGTTAGGAATTTGCAGATAATTTTGGGATTTCGTTTATTTACAATAACTTATGGTTTAAGAAATTTTGACACGGCGGATTAATCCGGCACTTTGAAATTCCGGGCGATGGCTTCCATGATGGCATCCTTGGGCGTATCGAGGCCGACAACCGGAATGGAGATATCTCCGTTCTGTAGCAACCGGTTGAGCGGCGCGACGACCTTTTCCAAACCGGACCCTGGAACGCGCTTCCGGTCCCGCACCAGAATGCAGATGAAATCGCTGAGAACGATCCGCTTTAGGTCGATAGCGGTTATCTCGGACCAGGGAATCGCCGTAGCGCTCCATTTGCGCCACAGAATGCCGTGCCGGCCGATGACAAGCTGCGGGCGCCGATCGAAGACCGCCCGGCCGTATTTGAGTGCGCAGACTCCAAAGAAGATCATGCAAACCCACGGAAGCCACGGAAAAGCCCAACCATAATTCTCTTTCAGATAGGCAGTCTGACTCGACGCCGGATCCCCCGCTTCGACGACCCGCAACCAATAGCCGAGCGCGACGAAGGCCACCGATCCCAGATACAGCAGCACGGTATGCGAGCGCCGGAACCGGACCTCGAGTATCTCCTGATCGAGTTGCGGCGGCGATGACATGGGCGACCCAGGTTTCATTGGCACGTATGTCTGACCAGGCGCGACTACCCAACCTTCGCCAACAGCGCACGGAGTTGCTCGCGCTCGGCCGACGTCAGCGCGGCGAGCATGCGTTCCTCGGTGGCGACGTGGGTTCCGACAATCCTTTCGGCCAACGCGAATCCCGCGTCCGACAGGATAATCTTAAGGCCCCGGCGATCGCTCGGATCGGTCATGCGCGTGATCAACCCGCGTTTTTCCAGCCGGTCCAGGCGATTCGTCATCGCCGATGTCGACAGCATCATGTCCTTCGCCAGGGCGGAGGGTGACAACGCCTCTTCGCGCCCCTGCCGCCGCAACGTCATGATCACGTCGAACCCGGCAAAATCCAGATCGTAGGCCGCCAGATTGGCCAGCACGCCCTGACGCAAACGGTCGCCGGCGCGCCAAACCGCACCGCATACCGCCATCGGCGCGGCATCAATATCCGGACGTTCCCGCCGCCATTGGGCCAAAATAGCGTCCAAATGCGCTTCATCGGGCGCGGAATCCCGGGCCATCACATCAGCCTCTTGACTCATAATCAATGTCTCCCATATAGTTCGATATCAAATGATTTGATATCAAACTATCGACTATCAAATTATCCTACTTCGGACAGACCTGTTGGTCAAAGCGTAAGGAGAAGAACCATGCCAACGAATCGTCGCGCCGATCATCCGATCGAATCGATCTTCCTCGACCGTTGGTCACCACGCGCGTTCGACGCCGCGCCGATGCCGGAACCCGACCTGCACAGCATTCTGGAAGCCGGTCGATGGGCGCCCTCCGCCTTCAATATCCAGCCCTGGCGTTTCGTATACGCACGGCAGGGCGATGAGAACTGGCAAACCTTCCTGCAGTTTCTGGATCCGGAGAATGCGGCATGGGCGCAAAACGCCTCGGCGCTGGTCGTCCTGCTATCGGATACCGTCATGCCCGGGGACGGCAACCGCCCGGACCGGCCGTCGCGCACGCACAGCTTCGACGCCGGCGCGGCCTGGGCGCAGATTGCGTTGCAGGCAACCGCGCTCGGCTATCAGGCGCATGCGATGGCGGGTCTCGACTACGAGGCGGCCGCCCACGCGCTGGCCATACCGGGTCGGTTCCGCGTCGAAATCGCCATCGCGATCGGCCGGCGCGTCGATCCTTCGGCGCTCCCGCACGAGCTTCGGGACCGGGAGACGCCCAGCCAACGCTTGCCGTTGCGCAACATCGCATTCATCGGACGATACCCACGAGAAAACGACGCTGCGGCATAAAGGCGAACCGCCGAAGAAAGGGTCCGGGCATGGGAAAAAGATCGACATCCAAGAAAGCAAATCTGCACAAAGCGCATCTGCTCATGGTGCTTGCGACCCTCCTGATCGCAACGTCCTTCCCCGTGGTCGCGGCGATCGCCGACGGGCTCGACAGCCTGGTGATGACCTTCTTGCGGTTCCTGTTGGCCACGATGTTGTTCGCGCCGCTGGTCGCCTGGCGATACGGATTGAAGGTTCCCGGCCTCCGCGACCTTGGGCGGTACGCGGCAATCAGCGCCTTCCTCGTGGCGTTTTTCTGGGGCATGTTCGTCGCGCTGCGCTACACCTCGGCCTTGAACACGGCGACGATCTTCACGCTGGCGCCGGCGCTCACAGCGGTTGTATCCGCATTTTTGCTCCGGGAGCGGCTGGCCGGACCTGCCCGGATCGCTTTGCCCGTCGGCGTGGTCGGATCGGTCTGGGTGATCTTCCGCGGCGATCTTACGGCGCTCCTGGCGTTGGACCTTGGCTGGGGCGACGCGATCTTCCTGGCCGGCACCGTCGCCTTCGGATTCTATGGACCGATGGTCAAACTGCTCCATCGCGGCGAACCGATGGCGCAGATGACCTTTTGGACGCTCGTGACCGGAACCGGATGGCTACTGCTGCTGTCCGGCCCAAGGCTGCTCGACGTGACGTGGGGCGACGTTTCGATATCCGTCTTCGCCGGGATCGCCTATCTCGCCGTTTTCACCACGGTGATCACGTTCTTCATTTCCCAGTGGAACACGACGGTGATCGGACCGACCAAGGTCATGTCATACACCTATCTCAACCCGGCACTCGTGTTGATGATTGGACTAATCCTCGGACAGGATCTCCCACCGCTCGCGACGTATCCGGGGCTGGCGTTGACGGTTGCGGCGACGATCATCCTACAGTGGTCCAAGACCGACGGCGCGACGGTGCCATGCCGGGCCGGCGGCGTCCGGGCCTAAATTCGGCCTTCCCCGGCAGCGGCCAACGCCCGATACTGTGGCCGCAACCATGCCCGAGAAAGACGACAAACCCCGCACGCGCCGCAAGCCGCGCAAGATCACGCCAGACTCGCTGGGCCGGATCGCGCTGCACTACCTGGAGCGCTATGCGACTTCGAGCGAAAACCTGCGCCGTGTGCTGATCCGGCGGGTCCGTCGGTCGGCCGAAGCGCATGGCACCGACCCGGAAGAACAAATGCCGCATGTGGATGACCTGATCGCACGCTATCAGCATGCAGGCCTGCTCGACGATCAAGCCTATGCCCGGATGCGCGCGGAATCATTGCACCGGCGGGGGTCGTCCGGGCGTATGATCCGCATGAAACTCGCGGCCAAGGGCGTCGCGTCGGATACAATCGACGAGGCCCTGGAGTCGCTGACCGATCTGGTCGCGAATGCCGACCTCAGCGGCGCCTGCAACTATGCCCGCCGCCGCCGTATCGGACCGTGGCGCCACCGCGACCGGCGGGACTATCGAGACCGCGATCTCGCGGCCCTCGCACGGCAAGGCTTCAGCTACGAAATCGCGCGCAAGGTCATCGACGCCGAAGACGCCGAGCTTCTGGAAGCCGAAGCCACCGACGCCAACCGGGGCTAACCACGGGATTGCCGGAATCGGGCGACAACGCCTCCGTACAACACCCAATCGACAATATAGCCGTGTCGCAACCGCTTGACCGAGGTCATATATATGCATAGGCTATGCATATGTTGTTGGAAAATCAAATTGCGGCCTTGGGCACGCTGATTCATGACGCCATGCAGGGCGGATTTGACGGTTTATCGCCTCGGGCGGCCGCCATCCTGCTGACGCTCCTGAATCGGGGCCCGCTTACCATATCCAATATTGCGGAGATCGTAGGTGTTACCCAACCGACCGCGACCCGCATCGTGGACGGCCTGGAACGAACCGCCCACGTCAAACGGAAAGCGCGCGACGGACGCAATGTCGCGGTGGCTCTCACCGCTCGCGGAAACGCGATGGCCAAGCGGCTGCAAAAATCGCGGACCGACATGGCGCACCGGGTCGCGATCGCGCTCGATACCGACGAACGCAACGTCTTCGCCGCGTTGATCGACAAGATACTGTTCCAAGCGACAACGGGCCGACGCTTCGCCAGGACGACCTGCCGGTATTGCGACCACGATGCGTGTCGCGGCAACGCGTGTCCGGTAAACCGCCGCGCCACCGAAATCGAGAACACGCGGTAAACAGACCAATCTACGAGGCGCGCTCTATGCAGATCGAACATCTCGGAGTATCCCCCGACATTCACCCCACCGCGTTCGTCGCGCCGGACGCGACCGTTTGCGGCAACGTGAAGATCGGTGCGGGCGCGCGCATCATGCACGGCGCGCGTATCGTCGCCGAGACCGGCGAGATTAGAATCGGGTCGAATTGCATCGTCCTGCAAAACGCCGTGATCCGCGCCACGGGTAACCATCATTGCCGGATCGGCCGAAATGTCCTTGTCGGACCGACCGCGCATATCGTCGGCGCCACGATCGAGGATGATGTCTTCATCGCCACTGGCGTGTCCATCTTCCATTCAAGCCGGATCGGGTCCGGCTCCGTTATTCGCATCAACGGTATCGTGCATGTGAATTCCGTGCTTGCGCCGAAGACCGTCGTTCCCGTCGGCTGGATCGCGGTCGGCGACCCTGCCCAACTGTTCAGCACCGACCGGCATGAGGAAATCTGGGAGATACAGTCGACGCTGAAGTTTATGCAGACGGCATACGGAATCGATGCGCCAATGCCGGAAAGCATGAAGGCCGTCGCCGCAGCCGTTTCCGAACGCCTTTCCGCGCATCGCGACGATACCGTGATCGGATAGATTTGGCCCGTTGCCGACAGCCTAGTTTTTAGGCCGCCGGTCGCTGCGCATGGTGGCGCCGCGGCCTGGAATTGCGACGAGCCGACGCCGACTCGCGGCGGCCGCCTGTACCGGCGTTGCGGCATAGAGCTGTTTCGACGCCTCGATGATCAACACGCCGGACACCGCCTGAAACCATCGGCCGCCGGCTTTCTCCAGCGCTTGCGCCGACTGAAGGATGACGCGCCGTTGCGACGGCGGCACGAACAGCGCGTGTTCGGCCGCATGCGCCGTAAAAAGGCAATCGCGCAAGAGCCGCTTGATCTGTCCTTCGCTGAAGGGACGGCCATGCCCGAACGGCGAGCGTTGCTCGAACCGGGCCCAGATACCCCGGCGGTTCGGCACGACGACCAGCAACCGCCCGCTATCCGACAAGACACGCCAGGCCTCGCGCATCATCGGTCGGAGGTTTTCGCTGTTCTCCACCGCATGTACCAGCAGGAGGCGGTCGACCGACAAATCCGGCAGCGGAAGGTCCGTCTCGTCCGACAGACAAACGAGGCCGGCCTTGCCGTCCGGCCAGCGAATTACGCCCTGCTGGGCCGGGTTGACGGCGATGACCCGCTCCGCCTCGTCAGAAAAGGCACCAAGATACGGCGTCGCATAGCCCAATCCGAGCACCGTCATGCCGCGAACGGACGGCCACATATCGCGAATCCGCTGGCGAATCAGGCGCCGCGCCACATGACCGAGACGCGATCGGTAGAAATCATTCAGGTCGACAACATCGGACCACATGACGTGTTTCCCAGCCCACCGGGAGCGGCGCGCCCCACGGCGCGCATTCCCCGTTTCGCGCTTGCAACAGGGTCAACAATAGGAAACTCTGGATGAAATCAACGTTAATGCAAGGGGAAAAAGCGCCGTGAAGCTGCACTACAGTCCGACCTCGCCGTATGTCCGAAAAGTCATGGTCGTCGCCCACGAAAAGGGGCTGGTGGATCAGATCGAAACCGCCGCCAACAGCCCTTGGGACGAGAACGATCTGTCGAAAGACAACCCGATCCGGAAGATTCCGGCATTGGTCACCGACGACGGCATGGTGCTGTTCGATTCCCGGGTCATTTGCGAATATCTCGACGACCTCGGCAATGGCGAGGCTTTGTTCCCGACCGGCGGCGAGCGCTGGAGCGTACTCCGGAAGGCGGCCATGGGCGAAGGAATCCTCGATGCGGGCGTGTCGATCTCGATCGAGAACCGGCGCGACAAGGAACACTGGTCCGACTGGCATGTCGGACGGCAGAAAGAGAAAATCAACCAGACGCTGGACGCCCTGGAATCCGAGGCGGCGGGCCTCGACGGACCGGTCGACATCGGCCGAATCACGGTCGGCTGCGCGCTCGGCTACATCACCTTCCGGGGGTTCGTCGGCGATTGGACCGAAGGCCGGCCGGCGCTGACGGCCTGGTACGAAGGGTTCAAGGAACGCCCGTCGATGAAGGCGACCGAACATAAGGAATAGTCCGCCGAAACGGATCGCTTCATGACCGAGGTTACGGCCGAGCAACTGATCGACCAACTCAACCTGGCGCGCCACCCCGAAGGCGGCTGGTACGCGGAAACCTACCGCCACGCCACCGGCGACGGCGCGCGGGGCGCCTGCACCGCAATCTATTATCTGCTGCAAGCCGGCGAGGAGTCCGCGTGGCACCGGGTCACCGATGCCGACGAGCTGTGGCATTGGTATGCGGGCGCGCCGTTGACGCTGGATATTGCGGCGCCCGACGGCGGCCGCGCGGAAAGTCACACGCTCGGCCCTGCGGTGTTGGCCGGTCAACGGCCGCAAATCCTCGTCCCCGCCAATGCCTGGCAAAGTGCCCGCAGTCAGGGCGACTGGACGCTGGTCGGCTGCACCGTGGCGCCCGCCTTCGACTTCGCAGCGTTCGAGATGGCGCCCGACGGCTGGTCGCCGGAGTCGTAACCGGCCTAAAGCGCCGCCAGCATTTTCGGCAACAGCGACAAATCGTCGAATGTGGCGACCGCGCCGATATCGCGTAGCGCGTCTTCGTGTCCCGGCTGAATGTGGCTCGCCCCAGCGAAGCCGAACACCGTCATACCCGCCGCCACGGCACCGGTCACACCGAGAATACTGTCCTCTACCACGACGCAACGAGCCGGATCGTATTCCATCGTGCTGGCGGCGTGCAGGAAGAGGTCGGGCGCCGGTTTGCCCTCCGCCACGTCGGCGGCGCTGAACAACGCGCGATCCTCGAAATGATGGCGCATTTCCGTCGCGTCCAACGCCATGCGGATCCAGGTATGGTTGCTGTTGGATGCGATACATCGTGGATGGGTGAACCCGTCGAGCAACGCCGGCGCACCTGCAACCGCCTGGATTTGCGGAACCATCCGTTCGTGGGCCTGCTGATGCAACATGTCCTCGAAACGCTCCGGTAGCGGCCGGCCCCAATCCTGCTCGACCGTTTCCCGCACGCGCCGCATCTTCATGCCGGTGAACCGCTCATGGGCTTCTTCCGGCGTGACCGGATAGCCGAGTTCGGTCAATACGAAGGACAGCACCTGGTTCGACAACACTTCGCTATCGACCAGGACCCCGTCGAAATCGAAAATCACAAGCGGATGGCTCACGACGGTTTTCCTTTGGACGAGGGAAACAGAAAGTCCCTGGCGGCAAGCACCGCGCCGCCGACGATCGCAAGACAAGCAACGGCCACCACCCAGGTCGCTTCCGCCTGGCCGAACGCGATCAGCAGAAGCGTCGAAATCAACGGCGCGCCATAGGACGCAACGCCGAGGATCCGGATGTCGCCGTGTTTTACCCCACGATCCCAGGCAAAGAAAGCGGCACCGACCGGCCCCAATCCCAGGCCCAACACGGCGAGCCACTCTCCAGCCGACTGCGGCCAGACGGTCCGCTCGAAGGTGACATGGCAGACAGCGCCGAGCACCGCCGACGCCGCGCAGAACCACGCAACGGTCCCGGTCGGAATTTCCTGGAACCGACGGCTCAGCACCGAATACCCGGACCACGTCAGCGCGCAGGCCATCGCCGCGGCATAACCGACGGCGAACTCGCTGCGGAACGACACCGCGCCACCGCCGGTCACCAGCAACACGCATCCCGCCAAGCCAATGAACGCGCCGGCGAGATGCCACCAGCGCAGCCGGTTGCCCGGCAACAGGGCGGAGAACAGCACAATCAGCACCGGCCAAAGATAGGCGATCAAGCTGGCCTCGACCGCCGGGGCATTGCGCAGCGCCATGAAGTAAAAAAAGTGATACCCGAACAATCCGCCGACACCGATCAGCCACACCGCCGGCACACGCGGCAAAAACCGGCGCGGATCCTCGCCGCTGGCGATCCATTTCGCTACGCCCAACAAGGCCGCCAGCGCGAAGCACATGGCGACGAGTTGAAAGGGCGGCACCGACCCGGACCATGTGGTCAGCAACGCGAGCGCGCCCCACATAAAAATCGCGGTACCGCCGATCAGCGTATCGCGGCCCTGTCCGCTCAACGCTGCGCCGCCGACATCTCGATGATTCGGATCGTTTCCGCCCACAATTCGTAGCGGTCGAGATCGTCGGCGCGAACCCAGCGGACGCCCGCCGCATCGCTGCCGGCAACCGCCGTGCCCTTCCGCCACTCGGCGGTGAAATCGACCAGCGTGTAGTGAAACCGCACCTTGCCGTCGTCGTCATGGGTCAACGAGTCGACGACGTCGATTAGATGCGTGATGTCGACATCCAGATTGGTCTCTTCCTTGATCTCACGCAGCGCCGCCTCACGGACGGTCTCGCCGACTTTCTGCCGCCCGCCGGGCAGGCTCCAGTTTCCGTAACGGGGCGGCTTGCCGCGCTGGATCAACAACAGCTCGTCGCCGCGCCACACCACCACGCCGACGCCGACGAAAGGCCGATCCGGATATTCTCTCGACATTGATTTGTTCCTCTACCGACGCGTCATCCTTTACACGCCGCGCCGCCCCTCGACAACGTCATGTGTGAATCTTTGCGATGCGCCGGCAATCGGGTACCGTGCCGGGGCACGCCGCACCAACGAGACGGCCATCAACTCGGAATGTGACATGAAATACCGCCTGCTTGGAAACTCGGGCCTCAAGGTCTCGGAGTTGTGCCTCGGCACCATGACGTTCGGCGACCGGACCGATCTGCGCAGCGCACGCAAGATCACCAGTGCGGCGCGGGACGAGGGCGTCAACTTCATCGACACCGCCGACGGCTATGCCGGCGGCCGCTCGGAAACCATGGTCGGCACGTTGCTGCAGGACGACCGCGCGGACTGGATCGTCGCGACCAAGGTCGGATCGAGCCACGGCACCCCGGCCCGGCATAAAGGCCTCTCCCGCAAATGGATGATGCAGGCGATCGATGAAAGCCTGCGCCGGCTCAAGACCGATCATGTCGACATCTATTACATGCATCATGTGGATTGGAAGACGCCGCTCGAGGAAAGCGTCGCGGCGATGGGCGATATCATCGCTTCGGGCAAGGCCCGCTATTGGGGGTTTTCGAACCATCGCGCCTGGCAGATTTCGGAACTGGTACGCCTTTGCGATGCCTCCGGCACGCCCCGGCCGGTGATCTGTCAGCCCTATTACAACGCGATGAACCGGATGCCGGAAAACGATATTCTGCCCGCCTGCGACTATTACGGTATCGGCGTCGTGCCGTTCTCGCCGCTCGCCCGTGGCGTGCTGACCGGCAAATACGCACCCGGCAAGGCGCCGGCGAAGGACAGCCGGGCCGGCCGCAAGGATACGCGCATGATGCAAACCGAGTTCCGCAAGGAATCGCTGGTCGCGGCGCAAAAGATCCAGAAGCATGCGGAAAAACGCGGCGGCGACGCGATCGCCTTCGCCGTTCAATGGGTCCTGAACAATGCCGTGATCAACGGTGTGATCGCCGGGCCGCGCACGCTGGCGCAATGGAAAAGCTACGTGGCGGCGTTGGATTACACCTTCACCGCGGAGGACGAAGCGTTTCTCGAATCCCTCGTCGCACCGGGGCATCCGTCGAGCCCCGGATATTTCGACCCGCGCTATCCCCCGGCCGGTCGCAAGCCGCGCGTCGGCCCGTAACCCGGCCCTAGCGTCGAACTAGGTGAAGTACTGACCACCGTTTGCGGTCAGGGTCGATCCCGTCACGAATCCGGCATCGTCCGAAGCCAGGAAGACGACGCAGCGCGCCACCTCTTCCGGCTCGCCCAACCGGCCGACCGGAATCTGCGGAATGATCTTCTCGTTCAGAACGTCGGCCGGGACGGCGCGCACCATCTCGGTCCCGATATAGCCGGGCGCAACGCAGTTTACGGTGATGCCCTTCGCCGCACATTCCTGCGCCAGCGCCTTGGTGAATCCGATCATGCCCGCCTTGGCCGCGGAATAGTTGGTCTGGCCGAACTGGCCTTTTTGCGCATTGATCGACGAAATGTTGATGATCCGGCCGAAGCCGCGTTCGCGCATGCCCTCGTAGACGTTACGGGTCACGTTGAAAACGCTGTCGAGATTTGTCGTGATGACCTGCCGCCATTTGTCCGGTGTCATCCGGTGAAAGGTGGCGTCGCGCGTTATCCCAGCGTTGTTGACCAGGATATCGATCGGACCGACCTCCGCCGAAATTTTCTCGACAGCGGCCGAGCAGGCGTCGAAATCCCCGACGTCGAACTTATAAACCGCTATTCCCGTACGCTCGTTGAATTCCTTGGCGGCCTCGTCATTGCCCGCATAGTTTGCCGCGACGGTGCAGCCCGCGTCCTTCAACGCGATGGAGATCGCCTCGCCGATGCCGCGTGTTCCGCCGGTGACCAATGCCACTCGTGCCATTGCAGATACTCCCTAGTCCGCTTTAAGTCGATATTGCGCGTGCAGCCCGCGTTTACCCACGTGTTGTCGCCACACGTCTCTATCACTGTCCACCATCGCCGCCCTGACCTGAGTCAAGAACGCCAATCCCAATCGAAGGAAAACAGCGGCGGCGTGCCGGACGG
Organism: Alphaproteobacteria bacterium; assembly: GCA_965228975.1. Taxonomy (GTDB): domain Bacteria; phylum Pseudomonadota; class Alphaproteobacteria; order UBA8366; family UBA8366; genus JAJFJD01. The sequence goes on along the minus strand of OZ245851.1, from coordinate 5,433,492 downwards.
GCGTTGGAAATCCGCCCGCCCAACGAATTTGCCGCCAAGCCGTCTAGTCGCGCTCCAAGCACATGGCGATGCCCATGCCGCCGCCGATACACAAGGTCGCCAAACCCTTCTTGGCATCGCGCCGCGCCATCTCATGCAGCAGCGTCGTAAGAACCCGCGTGCCGGACGCACCGATCGGATGACCAAGTGCGATCGCGCCGCCGTTGACGTTGACCTTCGACGTGTCCCAGCCAAGGTCCTTGTTCACCGCACATGCCTGCGCCGCGAAGGCTTCATTGGCTTCGATCAGGTCCAGGTCGTCGGTCGTCCAGCCGGCCTTTTCCAGCGCCGCCCGGCTCGCCGGGATCGGCCCGGAGCCCATGATGGCGGGATCGACACCGACAGTCGCCCAAGACACGATCCGTGCCATCGGCGTGACGCCGCGGCGCTCGGCCTCTTCCGCCGTCATCAACACCGTCGCGGCCGCGCCGTCATTAATGCCCGACGCGTTACCGGCCGTTACCGTGCCGTCCTTTGCAAAGGCAGGACGCAGCCCGGACAGCTTCTCCGCCGTCGTACCCGGTTTCGGATGCTCATCGGTATCGATAACGATCTCACCCTTGCGGGTCTTGATCGTCACCGGGACGATCTCGTCCTTGAAGGCGCCGGCTTCCATCGCGGCCCCTGCCTTGGCCTGGCTGTTCGCCGCGAATTCGTCCTGTTCCTCGCGGGTGATCTGCCATTTTTCGGCGACATTCTCCGCGGTGTTGCCCATGTGATACCCGTTGAAGGCATCCCACAGGCCGTCCTTGATCATGGTGTCGACGAATTTCAGATCGCCCATCTTCTGTCCGTCGCGCAGATGCGCGCAGTGGGGCGCCTGGCTCATGCTTTCCTGGCCGCCTGCGACGACAATCTTCGCATCGCCCAACTGGATCGCCTGCATGCCGAGCGCCACCGTCCGCAAACCGGACCCACAGAGCTGGTTGATCTGGTACGCCGTCTTCTCGACGGGGATGCCTGCGTCGACCGCGGCCTGGCGCGCCGGATTTTGCCCGGTACCCGCAGCCAAAATCTGGCCCATCACCGCCTCATCGACGTCCCCACCCTCGACTTTCGCCCGCGCCATCGCCTCGCGCATGGCGGCCGCGCCCAAATAGGATGCAGGGACGGAACTCAAACCGCCGCCGAACGCGCCGACCGGCGTCCGCACTGCACTCGCAATAACAACATTGGTCATGGATTGATTCTCCCTATCGCCATCGCTGTGGCCAACAAGTCCCGTGCAGCCCGATCCTTCGATTCCGATTTATGCTGCACTGCACAATAAATGCACTATACGCGTCCGTTGCCCTAGCAACAACCCGTTTTCTGGCCATTCTGCGCGCATTGCCGCGGTTCGGCAACGTAGTCTTTCTTTATGTCAATTGGACCAGCCATTCCGAAATCTCGGGCCAAAGCTGGCGCTCGATTCCTTGGCTGACCATCATACCGATATGGCCCGCATCGACCCGCACCGTCCGGGCATCCGGCAAGGCTTCGCTGAGCGCCAACGCCGACGCCGCGGGGACGATGCGGTCTTCCGCTGGGATCACCGCAAGCACCGGGCAAGTCACCGCAGCAGGATCGACCACCGCGCCGTCGATTCGCCATGTGCCGGCGGCCGGGGCGTTCGCCCCATACCAGCCGCCGAGACATTCACGCGCGACCGGTGCCGCCAGCGGCACGCCATCGTTGACCCAGTCCTCGAGCACGACGAAATCCCGCGCCCTGTCGGATTCCGGGTCGAGTGCGGCAAAGGCACTGAACTTCCGTTCCGCCAACACCGGATCGAGGCCGGCGAACAGCATTTGCAGAATGTCGACCGGCAGTTCTCCGAGCGCCGCCATGATGCCGTCGGCCGCGACGGCGACCCCCGCCACGCCGGCAGCCTGCGCCGCGCGGTCGGCATGGAAGTCCCAGGGCGTTGCCAGCAGGACCAACCCGGCGATCGCATCCGGGTCCCGCCACGCAAGGGCAAGCGCCAACAAGCCGCCCATGCAATACCCCAGGACCGCGGGCCGCCCGCCGGAGAGATCGGCGACCGCTGCCAGCGCGGTTTCCAAACGGCGGACATATTCGGTGAGGCCAAATTGCCGTTCGGCATCGCCGGGCGCGTCCCAATCCAACAGAAACGGCCATAGCCCTTGGTCCGCCAGCCAACGGACGAAGCTGCGGTCTTCATAGAGGTCGAGGATATAGGCACGGTTCACCAACGACGGCACAAGCAGGACCGGCGCGCCGCCGTTACCCGTACCATAGTCGCGAAGCTGCGTGGTTCCCGAGGTCCAGACTGCCGGTGGCGTTTCCATGTGCCGCCGGTGCGGATGGCGGCGATAACACTCGACCCCGTCCAGGAACGCGCCGAGGCGTTGCCGGGCGGCGGCGTCGACCGCCGCGGCGAGCGCGTCAGGATTTGCGTTTTCGAGACTTTTTTGTAGCGGCTTTGCCGCTTCGCTTAGCGCCGGACTCCATTGCATCAAGCCGTTGCTCAAGAAGGGCAAGGCGGCGTTCGAGCTCGTGTAGCTCGTCGCCGCCGCCATCAGATGCAGCGCCAGCGGGCGCGGACCCAGCCGGGGCTTGGGCGGCATGTTGGAGGAATTGGGCGAAGACGCTGTCAAAAGGATTGGCTCCCCCGGTTGCGGCCTGGGGCGGCATCATACCAAGCCCGGTCAACCACGCCATCGGGTTGGCCGGCATCGGCGGCATCCCACCGGCGACGCCGGATTTGTCGCCGGCAGCCGCAGCACCGGACATCGTCTCGAAAAGGCGGCTGACCGACGCAACGGTCTCCGGATCAGCCGCCATGACGCGCAACTGTTCCTGCCACAGGTCCAGATAGCGTTTCGCCAAGTCCTCAAGGTCGGGCGTATCGGCCATCCCCGCACTATAGGAGCAGAAACCGCTCAATTCCAGCACCGCTCCGGTTCTTCGCACTGCAAAAATGGTAATGCCAAATTAACGGATATTCTTATAACTTTCGCTATCATGCGCTGCGATATATTCTAAGACCTATGCCGAATCGCCGATGCGCACGAGGCAACACGGGATGACACCGATGGCTGGCAAAAACAGCGACGACACCACAACGGTTACGATCAAGAAATACGCGAACCGGCGTTTGTACAACACGGCGACGAGCAGCTATGTGACGCTTGATCACCTGTGCCAAATGGTGAAGGACGGAGTCGAGTTCGTCGTGGTCGACGCGAAATCGGGCGAAGATATCACCCGTTCGGTCCTGACCCAGATCATCGTCGAGGAAGAAGGCAAGGGCGACAACCTGCTGCCGATAAGCTTTCTGCGGCAGATCATAAGTTTCTACGGCGACAACATGCAACGAATGCTGCTGCCGAGCTACCTTGAGCACTCCATGAAGATGTTCTCGGAAAATCAGGAGCGCATGAAGAGTTACATGCAGGACGCGATGGGCGGCATGTTCCCCTTCAGCTCGCTCGAGGAGATGGGCAAACAGAACATGGCCATCTTCGAGCAGGCAATGAAGATGTTCTCACCGATGGGCGGCGGACAAGGATCCGCACCCGGGTCCGAGCAGCCGGAAGAGGCGTTATCGGAGGACGATACCGTCGCCGACCTGCAGGAAAAGCTCAACGCCCTGCAGCAGCAACTCAACAGCATGGCTAAGAAATCAAGCTAGTGGATTAGCCGCCGACGGCCATCGTATCCGGCGTCGTGCCCTTCGCCGGGGCCTTGGTCTCCGCGCTGCGGTTCTCATTGTGGGCCTGCGGTTCCTGCACGGGTCCATTGGGACGGCCGAGTTGCGGTCGTCCGTAATAATAACCCTGCAGGAATCCAACACCTTCTTTCTTCAGCAGCGCCGCGTCTTCGGAACTCTGCACGCATTCCGCGACTGTCTTCATGCCGAAGCCGTCGGCGAGGTTCAGCAGCGTCCGGATGAACAGCAGGTTGTCGGGATTGTCCGACACGTCCATCACGAAGGATCCGTCGATCTTCACGACATCGACCGTCAGGGATTTCAGGTGCCGGAACGAGGTGTAACCCGATCCGAAATCGTCTAGGGCGACCTGGCACCCGAGGTCGCGCACCGCGGCGACGAATCGGGCGGAGTCCTCGAAGTCGTGCAGGGCCGCCGTCTCGGTAATCTCGATAATCAAACGGCTGGCGATATCCGGTTTGCCCTTCACCGAACTGACCAGCGCGCGAAGCCAGGACCGGTCGCTCGCCGTCAAGCTGGAGATATTCAAGGCCAACGTGATGTCCGGATTGCTCGTCAAATCGGCGATGACCATTTCCAGGGTCCGCCGGTCGAGTTGCCGCATCAGCCCGAGCCGCTCGGCGACCGGTACGAAGGCGCCCGCGGCGACGATCTCGCCGCTTTCGTCGATCATGCGGATCAGCGTCTCGTAATAGGCGGTCTCGCCCGTTTGGGAGTCGACGACCGGCTGGTAGGCGAACACCACGCGCTCTTCCTGAAGCGCCCGGACCAATTGCTCGCCGACGACCATATATTCGCGTTGACGCTGACGTTGATCGTCCGACATTTCGAAATAGGCGAAACAGTTGCGGCCGAGCCGCTTCGCGTCCCGCATGGCGCCTTCAGCACTCGCCATCAGGTCATGCGCAGTCTGGATCAGCCCGGGGAACCCGGCGCCACCGATCGACACGGTGATATGGATCGGACCGACGGGCGTTTGGATGGCGTTCTGCCGGAAAACGTTGAGGATCTTCTCCGCCGCGGCAGCGATGCCAAGCTCGTCGGCATTGCCCAAGACGATGCCGAAAGTGTCGCCGCCGACCCGGCCCAACACGTCTGTCGCCCGCATGCATTCTTCCAACCGCTGCGCCACGCCGACGATGACCGCGTCCGCCGTTTCGCGGCCATAGGCCTCGTTCATCATCGACATCTTATCGATGCCGACCGACAGGAAACCGCCCGCGACGTCATACCGGTCGGCATAGGCCAGCGCATGATCGACCGCCTCGCGCAGCCGGGACTTATTGTAGAGTCCGGTCAACTCGTCGTAGTTCGCCCGCTGCTCCAGCAGGATTTCATGCTGTTTGCGGCCGGTGACCACCCGCAGGATGCCGTTAAGCCGAACCGGCTGTCCCGCCTCGGAAAAGTCCGCGGTCGCCCGCTCATGGACCCAACAAAACCCGCCCTTCTCGTTGCGAACACGGTACTCGCAATCGAAGGCGGTCCGGCTGGTGAAATGTTTGGAAAGGCCTTTCAGCCGGATCTTGAGATCGTCCGGATTGATCCGTTCGTGATAGGCATCGCCCGTGGCAATCGCATCCGGGCTGCTGATCCCGAACATATCGGACGTATTGCCGACCCAGGCAATGGTATCGCCGACGAGATCCCAGGAATAGATAACATCCCCGGACCCAGCCAGCGCTGCGTTGATTATCTGCAGGTCATCTGACATCGCCAAATAGCTCACGTCAATCTCTTGACGTTTACTCCCCCGATTCATCGCCGCCCCCACAAATCCCGCAAAACAATACAATCTTTTCTGATTAATTACTAGAATATTATTTTGTTTATTTTCTCAATTTAAATCAATTTAATTGCAATTACTAATTATTTAATTGGTTGCATCAATTTATTACCTATTTCTTATTTGCTATGTGCAAAAGCCCGGATTCGCGGCCTAACGCCGTCGTGACCACACGCGTAGTTTGTCTTGATTGGGTTAACAAAAGATTAAGGCAGGGGTTCCCCCGCGGCGGGCGCCCTGGCGACCGGGCTCAACCGCCCCCCCAAACGGCCGGCATGGCGTCGCCGGGGGTCCATTCATGCAGGGCCCGGTCGAGGGCATCCGGCGCATCGATGCGATCGTAGAAACGGCCCCCGGATTGTAGAACCGCCGTCATTTCCGTCCGCCGTTCGGCATCGCAATCGATTGTCACCGCGGCCAGAACCCGCCGCGGCGCACAGAGACACAAGAGGTCCTCGACATCCATCCAGCGAAGCATCCCGGGGACGGCGACCGAAAGGTCGACCGTGTCCTGTACAGCCCGAGACCGCAACCGTTCCAACGAATTCACCAGGACGCCAACGCCGACGCGCGGGTCGAGCGCCATCGCGACAAGAGCCGCGAAACCGCCGGTACCCCATCCCGCAACGGTGATCCGCGCCGGGTCGATCGGAAATCGGCTGTCACCGTCCAGCATCCAGTTGAGCGTCGAAGCCACATCGGACGCATACTCGCCGGCGGGCGACCGGCCGAGCAACAAGGCTTTTGCCAAGGACTCTTCGTCCGGGTCCGCGGCCGCCACCGCAGCACAACCCAGTGGGGCGACGCAAACCGCCAGATATCCGTGGTCCGCCGCCTGACAGGCAAAATCCGCGCCCTGTCTGATCGCAATCGTCTCGGCAACGCCCGCCCCTTCGCCCCAAGACACGCCGACATCCAAGTCGCCGCCCTGCAAACAGATGACCGCCGGACCCGAGGCCTCTTCCCGCCCATCCCGCCAAACCAGCCGCAAGACGATGTCGTGACCGTGGCGGACACGCAGGCTGACCTCTCGATGGTTATAGCCGCCCAACGGCGGCAGGTCGGTCTGATGCAGGATGGCGGGCGGCCCGCCGAACCGGCCGTAGCCGCACAGCTCGGTCAGTTTCAGCCGTGCCTCGTCCTGCCAGGCCGCAGGATCGGCAATGCTGGTGCGCGACCAGGACAGCACGCGCGGCGACGAAGCAGCCGCTTGGCGATAGGTCTCGCTTCGATCGATATCGACCGTCGGGGAGGAATCGTTCATGGAAGTATCTTGCGCCATTCGATCGTCGTGCGGTTCGGCCGGCGGCTACTATACGGTATACGCGGCGTCCGGCAACGCGGGGCGATTTCACCCCCGCCCGGCGCTGGTTTAGAATGCCCGTCTCGGCACCGACCGGATCAAGCACAAGGAGCGAAAGCCCAATGGAACGCCCGACGACCGCGCTGCGCAAATTGCTCAAGAAGAAATCCTGCCTGTATATGCCGGCGGTCTATTACCCGTTGGGCGGACGGCTTGTGGAGTCGATGGGCTTCGACGCGGCTTATGTCGGTGGGTATGTGACGGGCGGCTCGCGCGCCGTGTCCGAACCGTTGCTGACCATGACGGAGCAAATCGAGACCGCCGAACAGGTGGCACGGTCGATCTCGATCCCCACGGTCTGCGACGCCGGCGCCGGGTTCGGCGAACCGTTGCATGTGACCCGGATGGTGCGCGATTTTATCCAGTCCGGAGTCGCGGGAATCCATATCGAGGACCAGCTTTATCCGAAACGCGCGCATTACCACAAATACGTGGCCCATGCGGTGCCGATGGAAGAGTTCCTCGACAAAATTCGCTGGGCCTGCCGCGAGCGCGACAAGGTCGATCCGGACTTCGTCATTATCGCGCGGTCCGATACCTGCCGTTTCGACGGGCTGGATGAAGCGATGAAACGGATCAACCATGCGGCCGAGGAAGGTGCCGATCTCGGCCTGATCTTCCCGCGCAACGACGAGGAGGCGGCGCAGGCGCCGAAAGAGTCGACAATTCCCCTGGTCTACGTGCAGAGCCGGGGCAACCGCGACGGCCGGCCCCTCTATTCTGTGCAGCAGCTCGAGGATATGGGCTACGCCGCCAGCATCGACGCGCAACTCTTCCTCCTCGCCAGTTTCCATCACGCCAAACTGGCGTTGGAAGAGGTCAAGAAGACCGGTGACTACACCGGCATGTCGCACGACGACCACACCGCGGCGCGGCAGGCGATCGAGGATTTGATCGGCCTCGACGAGTTCTACGAGATCGAGGAACAGACGGTCGAAGATACCAAGTGGGGCAAGCGCTAACCGCCGGTTCCCCCGCCCATCGACGCGAGCGCGGCCTTCGCGGCCGCCAGTTCCGCCTCCAACGTGTCAATCCGTGCCTGGAATTGCTGCACCGCGGACTCCAGCGATTTGCGTATGGCCGGCGCCATTTCCCGTTCGGTAAAGCGCGGCGTGATGTGCTGCGGGCAATTCACGTCCCAGGCCTCGATCGTGAAGACGAGCGCCCGTTCCGGCTCTGCGTCATAACCATCTTCGGCCAATTGCGCCAATAGATCCGGGTCGTCTTCGACAAAGCGCGCCCGGCCCCAAATCTTGATGCGGCGGCGCCCCGCGTAGTCCATCAGAAACAGAAACGCCTGGGCGTTTTCCGACAGATTGCCGACCGAGATGTACTGCCGGTTCCCGCTGAAATCGGCGAAGGCGAGGGTTTGCTCGTCGATCACTTTCAAGAAACCGGGCGGGCCGCCCCGATGCTGGATATATGGCTGTCCCGCCGCATTGGCGGTCGCCATATAGAAGGAGTCCCGCGCCGCAACAAAGGCCGCAAGATCGGGCGTCACGCGGTCGGCCCATCCGCCTTTTTCTTCCATACGGGCGTAGCCGGACCGCGAGCCGAGCCGTTCTTGCACCGCCTTTACCGCCGGCGTGAAGGCGATATCGCTGGTGAATTCCCGATCCATGGCGCATTTCCTTCCTGGTCCGGCCCATGATGTTGGGCTAGCCTAATGTTGGAATCCCTCGTCTGCCGGTGCATCCAGCGGAACGGCGCGTTGAACGCCGGTCCGGCAGACATAACCCAGACTATAGGCAAACCCAACCTCGATGACGTCCGCACTTGCCGATGAGGCGAGGCCTTCCAGGTCGCTGACCCTGACGACGATTTCGGTCTGTCTTGCCGCCGGCATGCAGTCGATGGACACATTCGTCGCCGGGATCGCGTTACCCCGCATGATGGGCGCCTTTTCCGCCGCGCACGACGAAATCGCCTGGGTCCTGACTTCCTTCCTGATCGCGGTCGCCGTCTTTACGCCGCTCAGCGGCTGGTTGAGCCGGCAGATCGGCCGAAAACGGCTGCTGCTGATCGCGGTCGTCGGGTTCTGCTGCGCATCGGTGCTGGCCGGCCTGTCGAACACGATTTCCCAGATTGTCCCGGCCCGCTTCGTCCAGGGCGTCTTCGGCGCGGCGCTGGTACCCTTGTCCCAGCAGATCCTGCTCGACGTCTACCCGCGCGAACGCCACGGCATGGCCATGGCCTGGTTCAATATCGGCATGCTTGTCGGACTGATCGTCGGGCCGCTGCTGGGGGGCTACATCACCGAGTATTACTCGTGGCGATATGTCTTCTTCATCAATATCCCCACCGGCATCTTCGCCTTCACGATGATCAGCATCTATGTGCGCGAGACCAAACGCGAACCGAGGCAATTCGATTTCACCGGATTCATCGCACTCGCCGTCGCCCTGATCTCGTTCCAGCTCATGCTCGACCGCGGCGAACGGCTCGACTGGTTCTCCTCCACGGAAATCGTCATTGAGGCCGGCATCGCCCTGGCGGCCTTTTACGTCTTCGTGATTCACATCATGACCGCGCGCAACCCCTTCGTCGATCCGGCGCTGTTCAAGAACCGGAATTTCGCGATCGGAATGGTCTATATCTTCACGCTGGCGGTCCTGATCTTCGGTTTCCTCGGGATCTTCCCGGCGATGCTGCAGAACCAGCTCGGCTATTCGGTGATCGCGTCGGGCATATTGCTGTCGCCGCGCGGAATCGCCACCTTCATCGCATCGCTGGCGTCGGGGATGCTCTTCGCCCGCATCGGCCCGCGCCCTATCATCTTCGTCGCGCTGATCATCATGGGGGCGTCGCTGTGGCATATGTCGACCTTCACGCCGGATGTCGATCAGGGCACGGTGCTGTTCACCATCTGTCTGCAAGGGTTAGGGTTCGGGATGCTGTCGACCACGGCGACCGCCGCGGCCTATATGACGCTGACGCCCGAGCTGCGGCCGGACGGCACCGCCTTCCTGTCGCTGTCGCGGCGGATCGGCGCCAGCATCGGCGTGTCCTTCCTGGTCAGCCAGTTGCTACGCTACAAGCAGGCGAACCAGGCAATGCTCAACGAAAACGTCAGCCTCTATAACGAGCGGCTGCGGCATCTGTCCCTGCCGGACCGATGGAGCCTATCGGACCCCGAAGGCCTCAGCGCGTTTCATCGGGTGATCGAGCAGCACGCGGAATTCCTCGCGTATCTCGACGACTTCCGGCTGCTTGCCGTAATCGTCGTGTTCCTCGCCCCCTTCGTCTTCCTGATGCGGATCGAGAAACTGCCCGACTCGAAATCCTAGTCGCCGTCCTTTTTGTCCCGATCCGCGTCGTCGTCGAACAGAATGCGGCTGGCCGCCCCGTCGAGGTCCTCGAACTGGTCCGTCTTGATCGCCCACAAAAAGGCGACCAGTCCGAGCAAGCCCAGAAACAGCGCAATCGGGATGAGATACAAAAGGCCGCTCATGACCGACGCATCCGGCCCAATCGAAGGGCGTTGCAGATCACGACGATGGAAGAGGTGGACATGGCGACGGCCGCGATGAGCGGCGTCACAAATCCGGCCATGGCGATCGGGACGGTCACCACGTTATAGGCGAAGGCGAGCACGAAATTCTGCCGCACCAGGGAATCGGCCCGGCGCGCGACCCGAAGCGTTTCCGCGACCGGCGCGAGATGCTGTCCCTGGAACACCACATCCGACGCAGTCTGGCTGATATCCGCGGCCGTTGCCGGTGACAGAGACGCCCGCGCGGCCGCCAGCGCCGGAGCATCATTCAGGCCGTCACCCACCATGCAGACTTGGCGCCCCTCCCGGGCCAGTTCTTCCAGCCGTGCGATTTTGTCCGCCGGCGTCGCGCCCGCTTTCGTCCGACCGATCGCCAAGGCACCGGCGACCCGGGCAACCGCCGCCGGACGGTCGCCGGACAGGATTTCGACGGATATGCCGTCCTTGCGAAGCGCCCGTATCGTTTCGACAGCATCGTCCCGGATCGTATCCATGAACGTGAACCGCACGGGGTCCCGTCCCGGTTGGGAAAGCCATAACTCCGGAGAATCGGACACCGTTTCGGCAGCTCCGCACCAATCGCCGCGGCCCAGACGATATTCACCGCCGGCCGCCATCCGGCGCAGGCCATGGCCGGGTACTTCCTCCACATTTTTGGCAGCCGGCACGGCCGGCGCCATATCGGTCAATGCCCGCGCCAGCGGATGCAGGCTAACCGTGGCCAAGGATGCGGCGGTCCGCAGATCTTCCTGGGTCCAAGCGCCGTCGACGAGCAACTTGGGCATCCCTTCGGTAAGCGTCCCCGTCTTATCGAAAACGACGGTGTCGATCCGGGCGAGCCGTTCCAACGCGGTCGGCGACTTTACCAGGATGCCTTGCCGGAAAAGCCGGTTCGCCGCCACCACTTGAACCACCGGCACGGCGAGCGCCAGCGCGCACGGGCAGGTCACGATCAACACGGCGACGGCGATGAGCAGTGCGTCCTGCCATGCCGCCCCGCCGATAAGGAACCAGCCGAGAAACGCGGTCGCAGCCAGGATATGCACAACCGGCGCATAGACGCGGACGATCCTCGCCGCCACGTCCACATAGCGCGCGCGGCGTTGTTCCGCAGCCTCCAGCAACCGACCGATTTCCGCCAACAGCGTGTCGTTGCCGGCCGCGACGACTTCGACCGTCAAGGCGGCGGTCAGATTGACGGCGCCGGCATGAACCGTACCGCCCTGCCGGACCGTGACCGGAATGCTCTCGCCGGTGATCAAGCTGCCGTCGATGTCGGAGTCGCCGTCGATCACCCGGCCATCCACGGGGATGCGTCCGCCCGCAGGCACCAGCACGCGCATGCCGGGCTGGACCGCATCCGGCGGAACGGGCCGCGTCGTGCCGTCCGCGTTGAGCACGGTCACCGCCGACGCGTTCAGGGCAAGCAGATGCTCCACCGCCGATCGGGCCCGGCCCCGCGCGCCCTGTTCGAGGAAGCGGCCGATCAGCAGGAAGAACAACAGGGCGGTGGCGGAATCGAAATACACATGTTCCGCGCCCCGCGCCGTCTCGATCAGGCTCATGGACGTCGCCAAGAGAACCGCCAGCGAAATCGGCACGTCCATGTTCACGCGCCGGCCCTTCAGCGCCGCGACGGCGGATCGGAAAAACGGCATTCCGGCATAGGCGACGGCCGGCACGGCGATCAAGGCCGACAGCCAGTGCATCAGCGACCGCGTGACCGAATCCATATCCTGCGCCAAACCCGCCCACACGGCGACCGACAACAGCATGATGTTCGCCGCGGCGAATCCGGCCACCGCCATCGCGCGGACCAGCCGCTTGCGGGTCTGATCGAAGTCGCTCGACAGTTTCTCCGGATCGAAGGGAACGAGCCGAAAGCCCAATTCCTCGATATCGGCGATGATGGTCTTTACATCGACGAGGTCCGGCTGCCAGGTCAACGACAACCGCCGCGCCGTCAGATTCACGCGGCCTTCGACGACACCGCGAATTTTCCCGAGACGGGTTTCGATGCGATTCTGACATCCGGCGCAATGCATACCGTCGACCAGCAACCGCATGGCATGGAGGCCGTCATCGGTAAGCTGAATATAGGAATCGAGACCGGTGTCCGGCAGGGCCTTCGCCTGGACCGATGACGCCTCGATCTGTTCGATAACGCCGGTCATCTGGGCACATGAACCCGTTGAAGCACCTGGAAGCGGCCTTTGCCGTGCTCCGCCACCACATCGACGTCCCACTGCCCCGCCAACGGCATCTCGGCGCGCGCCATATACCGGCCACCGCCCAGATCCTGGAGGCGTACGGAAAAGTCATTGCCGACATGGGTCGGCCGCACGAACTTCGCCGTGACCGTCGCGCCGACGATACCGGCGGCGGCCTTGTCGGTCAGTTTGAATCGAAGCACCGAATCGCCGTCGCGTCCCGGGTCGAGCGACACGGTACCGATCCATCCCATCGCCCGCTGCGCCGCCACCGCCTCCAGCGTCCGGTTGTGGGCCAACCCCCTGATGTAGTGTTTCTCGCCATTCAGGCCGGTCCAACTGGTCGCGGCGGCATAGACGAGCATGCCGTTGGCGAACAGCACGACGCCGAAGAAGACGAAAAACAGATACGGCAGATAGCGGTCGGACGGTCTCGCTTCGGATGCGTCACTCATTTTTCCGGTCCTCTGAACACCGTTTCATGGCGGGTCGTCACACCACCCTCGACGATGGGGTGTTCCGACAAGACGAAGTTAAACGGTACCGCGCCCGACGCCAGTTTGTCGCGTGGGACGCGGACGTAAATGCGGTATGTGGTCACGGTATCGGGCGCCGCAGTCAGGTAGACGGTCGTCGACGGTGTATTTTGTCCAACGACGGACATAGTCTCGCCGGGCAGTCCGTCGATATCGAGCACATACCCTTGTTCCACCCGCTGCTTGTTGAGGATCTTGATGGTGAACCCGTTCCGGATGGATCCGTCCGTCAAGCGGACGAAAAGCGGGTTCCTGTCCCGCAACACATTGATCCCGACAACGGGACGCGTCCAAAGCGACGCCATGATCACGGCGCCGACGATCGTCAACAACACGGCATAAATGATGGTGCGGGGGCGGATCAGACGATATTTCGAGGTCTCCCCCCGGGCACGCGCATTCTGCCGGTTCACCGAGTCATAGGTGATGAGGTCAGCCGGCCGACCGACCCGCGCCATCACGTCATTGCACGCATCGATGCAGAGGCCGCATCCGATGCATTCCAACTGGTTGCCGTCGCGGATATCGATCCCGGTAGGGCAGACGGCGACACATTGATTGCAGGCGACGCAGTCGCCGCGGCCGTCCCACTCGGTGCCCTTCTTGTGCGGACCGCGCGGCTCGCCGCGCCATTCCTCATAGGTGACGATGAGCGAGTCTTCATCGAACATCGCCGACTGGAACCGCGGCCATGGACACATATAGGTGCAGACCTGTTCGCGGGCGAAGCCGGCCAGCAAATAGGTCGTGCCGGCAAACAACCCGATGAAGAACAGGACCGACGGCGCGACCTGGAAATGCAGGATGTCCTGAACCAGGGTCGGCGCATCGTTGAAATACATGATCCAGGCACCACCGGTGAGCACCGAAATGATGATCCAGATCGTGTGTTTCAGCGACCGCTTCGCGATTTTGGCGACGGTCCAACCCATCTTGTCCAATCGAATCCGCGCGGCGCGATCGCCCTCGACGAAGCGCTCAACCCACATGAAGAGGTCGGTCCACACGGTCTGCGGACAGGTGAAACCGCACCAGACACGGCCGAACAGCGCGGTCGCCAGGAACAATCCGAACGCGCCGATCAAGAGCAAGCCGGCGAGGTAATAGACTTCCTGCGGCCAAATCTCGATCCACAGGAAATACGCTCGGCGATGCGGCATATCGATCAGGAAAGCCTGGTCGGGCGCGCCCGGACCGCGATCCCAGCGCAACCACGGCGCAATGTAGTAGATGCCGAGAAGGACGATCAGCACGGCCCATTTCCAGCGCCGTACGACGCCGGCGACCTTCTTCGGGAAGATCTTTACCCGCGCCGCATAAAGCGGCAGGTCTTTCTGCTGCTCCCGAACCGATTCGGCGTCTTCGTACTGAACTTCAGACATCGTCGTCGCTCGCTTGCGCTGCGGGGACGGTTCCTTACTGTCCGCCGCCCAATGAATGCACGTAAACGGTCAGCATCTTGATCGTCGATTCGTCCAGTCGTCCGACCCAAGCCGGCATGACGCCGTGCTGCGGATTGCCGATCTGCGCCGCTAGTGCCTCCGGCGTCCCCTCGTACAACCAGATATCGTTGGACAGACGCGGTGCGCCGAGTTCCTGGTTGCCCTCGCCCTTTGCGCCATGGCACGCGACGCATTGCTCGGCATAGATCGGCGCGCCCCGGGCCACGGCTTTCGGGTCCTCGGCACGATTGACGAGGCTTAGGACGTATTGCGTCACGTCGGCGACCTGCGCGGTCGTGAGAACTTCATCACTGATGAACCGGGGCATCTCGGACGCACGCGTATCGTCATTCTGCACCCAGCGTACCCCATGGAGCAGCGTCGTCTGGATCGCCTCGAGCGACCCGCCCCACAGCCAATCGTCATCGGCGAGGTTCGGGTAGCCGGCCCGTCCCGCGCCGCCGGCGGCATGGCACGGCGCACAATTATCGGCAAAGGCGGATTTACCGCCGGCCAGCGCGAAGTTCAGCAAGTCCGCATCCTCACGGATTTGCGCAGGCGTCGCCTTGGCGATGCGGTCGTAATAACCGGCCTGCGACTGCCGGTGTGCCGCCAACTCGGAGTCGAGCGCTTGGCGCTCCGTATATCCAAGCAAACCCTTCGTGTACCCGGTCAACCCGGGAATGGCCGGATACAGCACGAAGTACACAACCGATATCGCGATCGTCGCGTAGAGGACATACAACCACCAGCGCGGCAGAGGGTTGTCCATCTCCTGGATGCCATCCCACTTATGGCTCCGGATTTCCGTCCCGGTGATGGCGTCTTTTTCCGGTTTTGTCGGCATCTTTCTCTCCTAGGACGGTTTCCGGTTTTCTTCTTCATCGCGGAAGGGAATGTTCGCGTGATCCTCCATCCGTTCCTTCTGGCGGCGCGACGGCCACCACGTCCAGGCGACGATCGCCACGAAAAGGATCACGAAAAGCAGCACCCAAACCGGATACAGCATGTCGGCGATGGCTTGTATATCCATGATGGCTCCCCTACTGCCGCAGGTCTTCGGTGCGGTAATTCCTGAAGTCGACCAGGGTCCCAAGCATCTGCATATACGCGATCAAGGCATCCATCTCGGTCAGGTTATTCGGATTACCGTCGAAGGCGCCGACGACCGCCTTGGGATACCGCTTCATCAGGCCTTCGGTGTCGGCGTCGGGATTCGCCTGCGCCTGCAGGTCGGCCAGGGCGTTCTCGACCATCTCTTCGGTATACGGCACGCCGACCGCCTGGTTGGCCTTCAAATGATCCGCGATATCGTCGGTCCGGATCGGTCGGTTTAGCATGAAGGCGTAGCTCGGCATGATCGATTCCGGCACCACGGCGCGCGGATCGACCATATGGGCGACATGCCATTCGTTCGAATACTTGCCGCCGACGCGCGCCAGGTCCGGCCCGGTGCGCTTCGAGCCCCACTGGAACGGATGGTCATACATGCTTTCCGCCGCAATGCTGTAGTGGCCGTAACGTTCCACCTCGTCGCGGAACGGGCGTATCTGTTGCGAATGGCAGGTGTAGCACCCTTCGCGGATATAGATGTTCCGCCCGACCAGCTCCAGCGGCGTATAGGGGCGCATGCCTTTCACTTTCTCGATCGTGGTCTTGATCGTGTAGAGCGGCACGATCTCGACCAGGCCGCCGATCGCCACAACGATCAGCGTGAGCACCAGCATCAGCCCGACATTCTTCTCGATCTTTTCGTGTTTGATGAACATGGCCAATACCCCCTATTCCGCCGGCGCGGCTGCGGCCTGCGGCGCCACGAACGCCTTTTCGCTCCGCAGGTCACCGCGCACCGTGCGCACGAGGTTGTAAATCATGATGAAGGATCCCAGCAGGAACAGAATGCCGCCCCCCGCACGGATCACATAGAACGGGTGCATAGCCTCGACGGTCTCGACGAAGGAGTATTGCAGGAAACCGAGACTGTCGTAGGACCGCCACATCAACCCCTGCAGGATACCGGAGACCCACATCGCGGTGATGTACAGAACGATGCCGATGGTCGAGATCCAGAAGTGATAGGAGACGAGGCGCAAGCTGTAGAGCCGCTCCCGGTTCCACAAGCGCGGCACCAGGAAGTACAGCGCCCCGAAGCTGATGAAGGCGACCCAACCGAGCGCGCCGGAGTGGACGTGGCCGATGGTCCAGTCCGTATAATGCGACAGCGCGTTGACTTCCTTCACCGACATCAACGGCCCCTCGAAGGTGCTCATGCCGTAGAAGGCGACCGACGTGACCAGCATGCGCAGGACGGGGTCCGTGCGCAGCTTATGCCAGGCACCGGACAGCGTCATGATGCCGTTGATCATGCCGCCCCAGGACGGCATCCACAGCATGATCGAGAAGGTCATGCCCAGGGTCTGCGCCCAATCCGGCAGGGAAGTGTAGTGCAGATGATGCGGCCCGGCCCAGATGTACAGGAAGATCAGCGACCAGAAGTGGACGATCGACAGACGGTAGGAGTAGACCGGCCGTTCCGCTTGTTTCGGGATCAGGTAATACATCATCCCGAGGAAGCCCGCCGTCAGGAAGAATCCGACCGCATTGTGCCCGTACCACCACTGGGTCAGCGCGTCCTGAACACCCGAATACAGAATGTAGCTCTTCGCGCCGAACAACGAGACCGGCACCGCAAGATTGTTCACCACATGCAGCATCGCGATGGTCACGATGAAGGCGAGGTAGAACCAATTCGCGACATAGATATGCGGTTCCCGGCGGCGCATGACGGTTCCGACATAAACCACCAGATAGACGACCCAGACGATCGTCAGCCAGAGGTCGACGAACCATTCCGGCTCGGCATACTCCTTACTTTGCGTGATGCCGAACACATAGCCGAGCGCGGCCATGACGATGAAGGCCTGATAGCCCCAGAACAGAAAGCGCGCCACGTCCGGCCCGCCGAACAACGTGGCCCGGCAGGTTCTCTGCACGACATAGAGAGAGGTCGCGAAGAGCGCGTTGCCGCCAAAGGCGAAAATTGCGGCACTGGTGTGAACCGGCCGCAAACGGCCGAACGAGGTCCACTCAAGACCCAGGTTCATTACCGGGAAGGCAAGTTGCAGGGCGATAATCACCCCAACCAAGAACGCCGCAACGCCCCAGAATGCCGTCGCAATGACAAAAAGCCGAACGACATCCTCGTTATAAACAACAGCCTCTTGGCCCCTGGAAACGGACTCAGCCGTTCCGGGCACGCTGGACACTACAGCCATGCCTCAATCTCCCTTTCCCTAACACGCCAAACGGGGCGCTCGACCCCGCCGTCGTTGAGCGTAACCTCGCCGACATTTGTGCGGTGCACATTGATTTCGATCAAATCTGGGCTGGATTGGTATAGACACCCTCGGATCGGAAATGCTACCTCGAAATCCGGGGTGCGACGACGTGAACAACCGAACTGAAAGGGATGCTTCCATGCAGGATGGAGCGGCGTGGGTTTTGGGCCTTGCAATGGCGGTGCTGGCCTTGCTTGGCCTCATCATTGCCGGCAACGCAACGGACAACACGATGTATTACGCAGGGCTCGGCCTCTGCCTGTTCGGCGTTCTCTTCAACTACGGCATGATCGCCCGACGCGCCGGCAAGGGGAATGGCTAACCGCCGGCCCGTTTCCCCTATGCCCCGTCGAGGCTTCCAACGAGACCGAAGGCGCCGCGCTTGCGGATGTTGCGGCGCATCAATTCGACGTCGATGACCTGATCGTCGTCCACGTCCAGATTGACCGCATTCCCCAACGTTGAGACATACCAGGCCTGCGTAGCGCCGTCCTTCGCCTGGAAGATCAGGTCCTTGATATCGAAATTGGCCGCGATGTTGAGGATGAGATCCTCTTTCCGCGCCTCGACGCCTTCGCTGACCCCTTCGCCCTGGATCAACACCTTCCACGCGCCGGCCTCGAAATAGGCCTCCATCTGACGGAACACATAGCCCTGACTGCGGGTCCAGTCGTCATGACCTTTTTGGCCAGCCTCGGCGACCACCTGAAGCCCTTCGTCCCGCGCCATCCGGATCAAGGCGCATTTGTCGTCCAGCGACATCGCAACCTGCGCGCTCGAAATCTCCACCGCATCACCGCCAAGCCGCTTGACCTCGCGATAGAATTCCCGTGACACGCCCTGCAGGAAGGCAGCTTCGGTAACATCGCCTGCGAAAAACATGCGGACAGCGTTGTCGCGGTAGAGCGCAATCTTGCGGCTGAGAAAATCCTCGGTCTGAAGCCGGTAGGCACCGATCGCAATCTTTGCGTAGTCCACATATGCGCCCGCGGATTCCAGCAGGTCGGCGACCCTGTTCAGTCCGACACCGCGGTCGGCCACGATGGTGAGGCCGGCGTCGCGCGGTTTGGGCGGCCGTGGTGCCACCTTGACCGTTGAAAACGCCATACCGGTAAGACCTGCATCCTCCGCCATAACCTGCTCCCTATTTTTTTGTCTTATTACGTGATCTTTGCCTTATAAGCGCTCGCTTGTATTGCCTATGCGGTGCCCGGCGGCACGGGCATCTCTATTTGAGCGTGCCATTATATGTGAGCGACATTGTCCGGACTCGCGGCGACCTCACCACGCTCGACCCGCTTCACGGCATCGACCAAGGCCTTACTGACCGGCGTCGGAATGCCCATCTCGTCTCCCTTCGCGGCGACGAAACCGTTGATCAGATCGATCTCGGTCCGGCGGCCCTTTCGCATGTCCTGTCCCATCGACGGCCGCTGATCGTCGCTGCGTTCCGCGATTGCCGCTTCCATGAAAGCGTCGACATCGCGGCGGGCGGCCGCGTCGCCCTCGGCGGCCGCCACGAACCGGTCCGGCGGAAGCCCGATAACATCCTCGATGCGATACCCGAGCGCCCAACCGACACGGATCGACTCGGCACCGAGCCGGATCGAGATGTCCCGGGTCACGGGATCGCCGTCGCGCTCCTTGCCGCTCATCCCCGTCGCGGCGGATAGGCCGTTCCGCATCGCGTTGATCGTCAGCTTGGTCCAGCGCTCGCCCCAAAGATTGCTGGTCACCATGGCGCTGTCCGCATGCCGCATCAGGCGGGCAACCTCTTCGACGCGCGGCGTGATCCGGCCGTGCAGTTCGCCGACGCGGAACACCATGTGCGTCTCTCCGCCGAGCGGAACATTCCGTTGGACATGACCAGGCCCGACAAGTTCGGCCGCGATCGTACTAGCGATACAGCCGACGGTGCGCTCCTCGCCGGCGACGCGCGCAACCGTTTCCTCGTTCATGCAATTCTGCAGGGAAACGACGAAACCATCGGGAGCCAGATACTGCTTGATCAGCGCGGTAGCCCACTCGGTGTCATAGGATTTCACGGAGATGAAAGCGATATCGATCGGGTCCGCCTTCGAGAGTGCTTGGACATCGGTCAGATGGATCGCCCTGACCGGCACCGTGCAGCATTCCTGCGTGGTCACGCCGTCCAACCGGATGCCATGCTCGTTCATATGGTTCACGTGATCCGGCCAGGGGTCGATCAGGGTGACGTCTTCGCCGCCCCGCGCCATGTGCCCGCCCGCGTAGCCGCCAATCGCGCCGGCCCCAACCACGACGATCCGCTTGCCCATGGCAAATTCCTCTTGCTTTCAGATGGCTATTTTTCGGCCGAAACGGCATGCCTCACCCATCATGGGTGCCCGATTTTCCGAGATTCCGCAAGTTGACGCCGGGCGTGGAAAGCGTCCGGTCAGCCGACGCCCAAATACTGCCAGGCGACATAGCCGCCATAGCATGTCAGGAAAACGGCGCCGGCCACCCGATTCATCACATTGAACCGGCGCACCCAGAACGCGAGGATCGCGGTGATACCCAACAGGAACCAGAGGTCGAAGGCGACCATCTGCGGCGGGATCGGCACCGGCGTCACGGTCGCGACGACCCCCATGATCCCAAGGATGTTATAAATATTGGCGCCGAAGACGGTGCCAAGCGCCACGTCGGAATGCCGCCGCCACGCGGCGATCACCGCCGTCGCCAGTTCCGGCAGCGACGTGCCGAGCGCGACGACGGTCAGGCCCACGACTTCCTCGGGCACGCCCGCATCGCGCGCGAGAGCCACCGCGCCCTTCACCAGAAAATCGGCCCCGAAGATCACCCCCAGCAACCCGGCACCGAATGTCAGCGCGGATTTCGCCACCGATGTCGGGGCCTTGTCGGCGAATTCCTCGGCTTCCTCGGCGAAAGAACTCGTCGAAGACGACTTCCGGCGTTCCTTCCGGAAATTGTAGACGGTCAGCGAGACCAGCAGCAGGACCATCAACACGCCCTGCCACCGCGCGATCTGGCCGTCCCAGGCAAGCAACAGCAGCAAGGCCGTCGCGAGGGTCAAAATGATCCCGGTGGTGTTCAGCGATGCGCTGCGCTCGAGCGAGATCGGCCATATCAGACAGGAACAACCGAGAATCAGCAGAAAGTTGCAGATATTGCTGCCGATGACGTTGCCCACGGCGATCCCCGGCGACCCCTTGAACGCGGCGTCGAGGCTAACGAACAGCTCCGGCGTTGTCGTGCCATAGGCGACGACCGTCGCCCCGATCATCATCGGGGATACCCCAAATCGCTGGGCGAACCCGACGGCGCCGCGGACCAGTGCGTCGCCGCCCACGAAAAGAAGGGCAAATCCGATCGGAATCAGCAGATAGATCATGCGCCGGCCAACTTTTCCCCACCGCCGTCAGTCGTGCCTGACGGCGCAGCACATGGCATTTTCCGCATAAGACGTCCTCGGCCCTTATTGGCGGTTTCCGATCGGACCGCCTTCATACAGTATAAATAAACGCGAGTGGACCCGCCCTCCCGTGGACGTGCTCCCCACTTGCCGTTTCTCCCGCAGCCCAAATAGGAAGCTTGCATGCCCGGGTCAACCGATGAACGCCAAGATATAAACAGTGTTGCCGTTGAGCACGACATCATGGTTACGGCGCGTGACGGAATTCGCCTTGCCACCGACGTTTACAGACCCGCGAAGGACGGGGTCCCGGTCGACGGCGCCTTCCCGGTCATTCTGGAACGCACGCCCTATGACAAGACGGCGGCATCACGGTCCGAGAAGCGCCTCGGCGACACGGACTCGATGCCGCGGGCGGAGGTCGCCGCCTATTTCGTCCACCACGGCTATGTCGTCGCCTATCAGGACTGCCGCGGCCGTTTTGGGTCCGAGGGCGAGTTCGTGAAATATCTCGACGACGCGGAAGATGGCTACGACACACTCGCCTGGCTGGTCGAACAGCCCTGGTGCAACGGAAAAATCGGCACGAAGGGCCTCTCCTACGCGGCCCATACCCAGGCGGCGCTGGCCAGCCTGAACCCTCCGGGCCTCGCCTGCATGTTTCTCGACTCCGGCGGTTTCTCCAACGCCTATCAAGGCGGGATCCGGCAAGGCGGCACGTTCGAGCTGAAACAGGCGACCTGGGCCTACAAGCAAGCATTGGAAAGCCAGGACGCGCAAGACCCGGTCATCCGGGCCGCGCTGGAGGCCGAGGACATGCGCGACTGGTTCACCCGTATGCCGTGGCGCCGAGGGCATTCGCCGCTGCGCTGGGTGCCGGAATACGAGGATTATTTGTTCGAGCAATGGACCGCCGGCACCTTCGACGACTCCTGGAAGCAGGCCGGTATCTACGCCGAAGGGTTCTATGAAGCCTTTCCCGACATCCCGATGGTTCATATGTCGAGTTGGTTCGACCCCTACCCTCGGACCGCAGCCGACAACTACGTCGGTCTGAAGGCGCGGGAGAAGGGACCGCAACGCCTCATCCTCGGACCGTGGACCCATGGCGACCGGGTATTGAGTTTCGCGGGCGACATCGATTTCGGCGCCAAATCCACGCTCGACGGATCGCTCGCCGAAGATTTCCTTGCGCTGCGCCTGCGCTGGTTCGACCGGTGGCTGCGCGGCATCGACAACGGCGCGGATGCCGATCCGGCGGTGCAAGTCTTCGTGATGGGCGGCGGCAGCGGACGACGCCGCGACGACGGCCGGCTCGACCATGGCGGCACATGGCGCGCGGAAGCCGATTGGCCGATCCCCGACACCGACTTCACCGAATACTATCTCGACGCGGATGGCGGCCTCGGCACCGAAGCGCCCGACGGCGTGACCGCGTCGCTATCCTATGACCATGATCCCAAGAACCCGGTGCCGAGCATCGGCGGCACGATCACGTCGGGTGCGCCGGTCATGGAAGGTGGCGGCTACGATCAACGGGAAGGGCCGGATTTCTTCGGGTGCGCGCCGCCCTATCTGCCCCTGGCCGCGCGGCCGGATATCCTGGTGTTCGAAACGCCGCCGCTGACCGAGGACGTGGAAGTCACCGGGCCGGTCAAGGTCAAGCTCTGGATCAGTTCGACCTGCCCCGACACCGACTTCACGATGAAGCTGATCGACGTGTATCCGCCGAGCGCGGACTATCCGCAAGGCTACGCCCTGAACATCACCGACGGCATTATGCGCTGCAGGTATCGCGATTCGTGGGAATCGCCGTCGATGATGGAACCCGGCGAGGTCTATGTCATCGAGATCGAGCCTTTCCCGACCAGCAACCTCTTCAAGGCCGGGCATCGCATCCGCCTCGATATCGCCAGCAGCAACTTCCCGCATTTCGACGTGAACCCGAACACCGGCGAGCCGGAGGGACTGGCCCGGCGCAGCCGCATCGCGACGAATACCGTGCATTTGGACCGGACACATCCGTCGCACGTCGTCCTGCCGATCATTCCCCCACGATAACGGCTTTACATCGACGGCGGGTCTTCGGCGATCACCCGCTCGGCAAGGGAGTTATCGACGCAATCCTCGAAGGGGATCTCGCGCGCGATCAAACCGCCGGACAATAGCGCGGCCCGCAGCCGCTCAAACCCGTCGCGCCCGAGAAGGGGCGACGTACCCCAGACCCCCATGGCCACGTACCGTTCCGCACAGGCGGCGAGGGTATCGAGGTCGAGGTCCGGGAAATATTCCCGGACGGCCTCGGCGATATCGATCGGGCGCTTCGCGTGAAGCCATTTCTGCGTCCGGAACATAGCCCGGGTCATGCGGTAAAATTCGTCCTGCCGCCGCGCCATCGTGTCCCGCGACGCGTAGAATGTGGTGTAGCTGCACGGCCCGCGCGACGCCGCGGCATACCAAAGATGCCCGGCGCCATCGGCGATCAGTTCTTCCGCGAAGGGCTGAAACACCTGAATCGCGTCAACCGTTCCCGCCCGTAATGCCGCTACGTTCTCAGGCATGCTGCGGTCGCCGATACGGGATACCGCCGCCGGATCGACCCCGGCGCGGCGAAGGTCGTCCTGCAAGCACATCCATGGCGTCGGTACCTCACTTACGCTGCCCAGTGTTAGATCGACCAGATCGGTGAGCGCAAAGTCGGGCCGTGCCGAGGCGCCGAGGATAAAGAAGGGATCGCGGCTCACGGCCTCGCAGAAGCCGACGATGCCGCAGCCGGGATCCCGGTCATGGTTCATCATGATCCGCATCGGTCCGCCCCAATAGACGTCGACCTCGCCGGACTGAAGCTGGTCGGCAACCGAACCGAGGTTGGCGCTCGTGCCCAAGGTGACCGCGACACCCTCGGCCTCGTAGGCGCCCAAGGCGTGGACCAGGTAGAACGGTGTGTAGAAGACTGCGCGGAAGGATTCGAATAAGGTGATGCTCATGCGGCATTCTCGCGCGAATTCGCACCGCCGTCGACCGGATCACGCGCGAGACGGCAAAATCGAGCCATCGTATTTTTGCGGCGACGCCGCCATGATACGGGTCTCCATCGCGGTACCCACGGTAGGTGCCCGACATTCGAAATCACGAACAGCCGACACAATCTAAACGACAAATTCAGACTAACGCCGACGTCAATTGTCGTCACAAGTGGTGTATCATATTGCGCTCATTGAAATATTTTGAGCCGCCACAACCCGGGAGGGAGTGTTTTTTTATTGTGCCGCGCCACCGACGGTGTGTAACATTTTCGATCTCACGTTCAGCTTGGACGACGGACGAGGCTGGTGCCGCGATCTGAAGCGCCCAAAAACACAAAAAGCATCGTTTCCGCCCCGCCTGAGCAACAATCCTGGTGAACCCCACAGGGAGTTATTCGGCATGAAAATAAAACACTTGGCTATTCCCGCCGCGATGGCGGCGTCCCTAGCCTTATCGACGTCTACCGCGCTGGCCGGCAAGAGCGACGACACGCTGACTTGGCTGTCGAACAGCGAGCCCGACAACATCGACATGTACTACAACACGTTGCGCGAAGGCCTGATTATCGGCCGCCATGTTTGGGACGCGCTGATGGAAATCGACCCCAAGTCGGGCGAGTTCCGGCCCAGCCTGGCGAAGTCGTACAAATGGATCGATGACAAGACGATCGAGTTCGACCTGCGCGAGGACGTGGTCTTCCACAACGGCGAGAAGTTCGACGCCGACGACGTGGTTTTCACGCTCAACTATCTCGCCGATCCGAATAACAAGGTGAAGGCACTGAGCCGGACCAAGTTCATCGCGGGCGGCGAGAAGGTCAGCCAATACAAGGTGCGGGCGAAGCTCAAATATCCGTTCCCGGCGGCGATGCAGTATTTCGCCTCCGTCGTCGTGATTTATCCGAACGAGTATTACGGCAAGGCCGGTCCGAAGGGCATGGCCACGAAGCCGGTCGGCACCGGGCCGTACAAAGTGACCGAGGTTACCTACGGCAAGCGGTTCGTCCTGGAGAAGAACGATAAATACATGAAGGACGGGCCGAAATCCCCGACCATCGGCAAGCTCGTGTTCCGCCGTATCGAGGAACGCGGCACGCAGATGGCGGAATTGCTGTCCGGCGGCGCCGATTGGATTTGGCGGGTTCCGCCCGATCTGGCCAAACGTCTGGACGGCCGCAAGGGATTCCAGGTGACGCAGGGCGAGACCATGCGTGTCGGTTTCCTGTTGATGGGTGCATCGGGCAAGGCCGGCGACCATCCGATGACCAACCTCAAGGTTCGCCAGGCCATCAACTACGCGCTCGACCGGGATAAAATTCGCAAGACGCTGATGGGCGAGGCCTCGCGCATCATCCACGCGGCGTGCTTCCCGACGCAGTTCGGCTGCATCGACACCAACGTGAAGCGCTATAGCTACGACCCGAAGAAGGCCAAGGCGCTGCTCAAGGAAGCCGGATACGAAAATGGCTTCGAGACGAATTTCGTCGCCTATCGCGACCGTCCGATCGCGGAAGCGATGATCGGACAGCTCCGCCGCGTCGGCATCAAGGCGAAACTGACCTACCTGAAGGCCGGTGCCTATCGGGAACTGCGCCGCAAGAAGGGCGTCGAGATTGCCTTCGGCACTTGGGGATCGTCGTCGATCAACGACATCACCGCGATCGCCGGCAACTGGTTCCAAGGCAGCTCCGATGACCAAGCGCAGGACAAGGTGGTCATCGACTTGTTGAACCAGGGCAACACGACCGATCAGGAAGTCCGCAAGAAGGTCTACGCCAAGGCATTCGAGCGGATTGCCGATCAAGCCTATTGGGCGCCCTTGTTCTCGTGGGTCTACAACTACGCGTATGTCGACGAGTTGGACTTCACGCCCAGCGCCGACGAAATTCCGCGGTTCTGGAACGCGAAGTGGAAGTAAGCGTGTAACGGCGGCCGGACCGGTCCTGACGTCAGGACCGGTCCGGCGGCGTTTCAAATCGACAACATAGGGGAGCCGGATGCTGAATTTCATGGCCAAGCGCCTATTCGTCGCGGCGCTGGTCGCGATCACCGTATCCGTGATCGCGTTTTCGCTGCTGCGGCTATCCGGCGACCTGGCGACGATGATTGCGGGCGAGGACGCCAGCGCCCAGGACATCGAGCTGATCCGTGAGCAATACGGATTGAACCGGCCCTACTATCAGCAATATCTCGATTGGCTCGGCGACGGGTTCCAGGGCGACCTCGGTGAATCGATGTTCTATCCGGAAGAGGTCACGGCCCTGATCAAGGACCGGCTGCCGAATACACTGACCTTGGCGGGTCTTGGCGTGCTGTTCGCGATGGGGCTCGCGATCCCCATGGGCGTGATCGCCGCGCTTCGACCCGATAGCTGGGTGGATCGATTAGCCTTGACCATTGCCGTATTGGGACAGGCGTTACCAGGCTTCTGGTTTGCCCTGATGCTGATGTTCGTGTTCGGCCTGTTCCTCAGATGGCTACCGATATCCGGAAACGAAACGTTAGCCCATTTCATCCTTCCGGCCATATCGCTCGGCTATTATTCGACGCCGGCGGTGATGCGCCTGACCCGGACCGGCATGCTGGAAGTGCTCAACTCCGATTACATCCGCACCGCGCATGCGAAAGGCCTGCCGACCTTCATCATCCTATTCAAGCACGCGCTACGCAACGCGATCATCCCAGTGGTCGCCTTGTCGTCGGTTCAATTCGGCAACATGCTCGGCGGATCGGTCGTCACCGAAACCGTCTTCCAGATTCAAGGCATTGGCCATTTGGCGTGGGAATCGATCTCGCGGAATGATTTCCCGGTCGTCCAGGCCGTGTTGCTGCTGGTGGCGTGCTTTTACATCATACTCGTGCTGCTCGGCGATCTGCTCAACGCGTGGCTCGATCCACGCCTGCGCGTGACATAGGAGATACCGTAGATGCCTCCATCGGATTCCAAGGTAGTGGGCAAGGGTCTGGGCGCGTTGCCGCCCGACAGCGGCGGCATTCCCAGCGTCGAGAGCGTCACGCAGCCCGACGCGTTCACCATGTTCGCCCGGCGCGTGATCGGTCACCGCAGCTTCATGGTGGCCGCGATCATCATGATCGTTCTCGTCATCATGGCATTCTTCGCGCCGATGCTGGCGCCGCATGATCCACTGGGACAGGATCTGGACCGCCGCCTGATGCCGCCGGTCTGGAACGAAGCCGGCAGTTGGACCTATCCGCTCGGCACCGACATGATGGGCCGCGACTACCTCAGCCGGCTGATTTACGGTGCGCGGGTTTCGCTCACCATCGGCTTCTGCGCGATGATGATCTCCGGCGTGCTGGGCACGGTGATGGGCGTCTGCGCCGGCTATTTCGGCGGCCGTGTCGACATGGTCATCACCTTCCTGCTCACAACCCGCCTGACGCTTCCGGTGATCATGGTCGCGTTGGCCCTGGTCGCGGTGGTGGGCGGATCGCTTAACACGGTGATCCTCGTCCTCGGGTTCCTCTTGTGGGACCGTTTCACCGTGGTCATGCGCAGCGCCACGATGCAGATTCGGAATCTCGATTATATCCGGGCGGCGAACGCCATCGGTTGTTCGACCCGTCGGATCATCTTTTCGGAAATCATGCCGAACGTGTTGGGAAGCTTGCTGGTGATCGCCACCTTCGAGATCGCCCATTCGATCTTGCTTGAAGCGGCGCTTTCCTTCCTGGGGCTCGGCGTGCAACCCCCGACGCCGTCCTGGGGGCTGATGGTCTCGGAGGGTAAGGACTACATGCTGTTCGACCCGTATCTGGTCATGCTGCCCGGGTTCGCAATCTTCATCCTCGTGCTGGCGATCAACCTGTTGGGCGACGGCGCGCGCGACATCCTTGCACCGGAGAACCGCAATTGAGCGCCCTTCTCGAAGTTAAGAACCTCAGCGTCGATATCCCGCTTGCCGCCGGGATGCTGCATCCGGTGCAGAAGGTGAACTTCCACGTCGATAAAGGCGAGACGCTTTGCATCGTCGGGGAGTCCGGCTGCGGCAAGTCGTTGACCTCGCTCGCCTTGATGAACCTGCTGCCGAAGAAGGCCATCCGGACCGGCGACGGCATCTTTTTCGACGGCGAAAACCTGCTCAAGGCATCGCAGCGGGAGATGGCGTCGCTGCGCGGCAACCGGATGGGCATGATCTTTCAGGAGCCGATGACCAGCCTGAATCCCTCATTCACCATCGGTAACCAGATGGAAGAGATCATGCTGCAGCACCGCAAGGTCAGCCGGCAGGAAGCGCGGGAACGGGCGATCTATCTGCTGGAGAAAGTCGGGATCACCGGCGCGGCGCGGCGGCTGTCGCAGTATCCGCATCAACTGTCCGGCGGGTTGCGCCAACGCGTCATGATCGCCATGACCCTGATGTGCGGCCCGGACCTGATCATCGCCGACGAGCCGACCACGGCGCTCGACGTCACGATTCAGGCACAGATCCTGCTGCTGCTCGCCGAATTGCAGCGCGAGTTCGAGATGGCGCTGATCCTGATCACCCATGATCTGGGCGTCGTCGCCCGGGTCGCCGACCGGGTCGCGGTCATGTATGCCGGTCAGGTCGTCGAGCAAGGCAGCATCGAGCAAGTCTTCGAGAACCCGCTCCACCCCTACACACGCGGGCTGCTGAGCTGCATCCCGATCCCGGGCAAGACCAAGCGCGGCACCCATCTCGGTTCCATTCCCGGCATCGTGCCCAGCATGATCGGCGATATCCAGGGCTGTCATTTCCGCGACCGCTGTCCACACGCTTTCGGCGACTGCATGGCCGGTCCGGTGGACCTGCGCATGATCGATGATCAGCGTGCCTATCGCTGCCTGTTGAGCCCGGAAGAATCGGTTCGGCAAGCCGCGGCGATGGAGGCGGCCCAATGACCGAACCGCTCCTTCAATCGAACGACGTCAGCCGCCTCTTCACCGTCGGCACGGGAATATTCAGCAAAAAACAATCGCTGACCGCTGTGAACGGCGTGTCGCTCACCGTGAACAAAGGCGATGTCCTGGCGCTGGTCGGCGAATCCGGCTGCGGCAAATCCACCCTCGCCTTGATGCTGCTGGGCCTCTTGCCTGCATCGAGCGGTACGATCCTGCTCAACGGTCAGCCGGTGTCGAGCATCCCACGGCTGGAGTTGGCCCGGCGG
Organism: Alphaproteobacteria bacterium; assembly: GCA_965228975.1. GTDB lineage: Bacteria > Pseudomonadota > Alphaproteobacteria > UBA8366 > UBA8366 > JAJFJD01. The sequence continues at coordinate 5,404,038 of OZ245851.1, read as the reverse complement.
GTCCAACCGATCTTCCAGGACCCGTATTCCTCTCTGAATCCGCGCAAGACCATAGGCGACATCATCTCGCTGCCGTTGCGCGTGCACGAAATCGGCGCGCCGGACGAACGGCAGCGCATGTTGGAATCGATCATGGACCTGGTCGGCTTACCGAAACGGTATGTCACGAATTATCCGAACCAGCTTTCCGGCGGCCAGCGGCAGCGCGTCGCGATCGCCCGCGCACTGATCATGCGGCCCGAGCTGGTCATCTGCGACGAGCCGACATCCGCACTCGACGTGTCGGTGCAATCACAGATCCTCAACCTGTTGATGGACCTGCGCGAGGAACTCGGCCTGACCTATGTGCTGATCAGCCATAACCTGGCGGTGGTCGAACATATCGCGACCCGGGTCGCTGTGATGTATCTCGGCAGGATCGTGGAAGAGCGCGAAACCGACGCCTTGTTCACCAAGGCCGAACATCCCTATACGCAAGCCCTGCTGGCGTCGGTGCTGACGCCCGAACCGCGCCTCGGCATTCCAGACTCCCATCTGGGCATCGAATTTCCAAATCCGATCGATCCGCCATCGGGCTGCACTTTCCATCCGCGATGCCCGCACGCTACCGACGCCTGCGGCATCCGCGCGCCGCGGCAAATCCCGCGCGAAGACGGCGCCTTCGTCGAGTGCCACATCTATGACGACGATGAGGCGGTGACGATCAAACCCGAAGCCGCATGATGCGGCGGACCGGATCGATAGGGGTTCGGTTTCTGCTCCTCGGCCTGTTGCTGTTGGGGCCCATGACCAAAGCATCGGCCGAAGCGGTCGATCTCGCCCTGGTGCTGGCCGTCGATTCCTCCGAAAGCATCGACAACCAAGAAGTCAAACTGCAACGCGAGGGATATATCTCCGCGATCAAGGACCCCGGCATCCTGCATGCGATCCAGAAAGGCAAACACGGCAAGATCGCGCTGGCCTATTTCGAATGGGCGGATGTGAACAATCAGCGGCTTCTTATCGATTGGACGACCGTTTCCGATAAGGCAAGCGCCGTTGCGTTTGGCGAACGGCTGAAGTCCTCTCCGATTCTGGACGGTCATTTCACGTCGATCAGTTCCGCGATCGGCTACGCCATGACGTTGCTGGACAACAATCCCTACGAGAGCAAGCGCCGCGTCATCGACGTTTCCGGCGACGGACGCAACAACAACGGCCCGCCGCTGGCGCAGATGCAGGCTGAGGCCGTCAAGCGCAAGATCACGATCAACGGGCTGCCGATCGTCAATGATAACGACCGTCAGTTCTCGGGCCTGCCGCCCGACGATATCGAGCGCTACTACCGCAAGAACGTCATCGCCGGCGCCAACGCCTTCATCGTCGTCGCGAAGAGTTTCGAGGATTTCGAGCGCGCAATCATTCGCAAGCTGATGCGCGAGATCGTCGATGCCGGCCCGCACCAAGACTTCGCCGACGCGCAACGACCCTGATCTTTTCTCCGGAGGAAGCTCATGCTCGACCAGACCGACACGCCCTATATTCCGCGAACAGGCGATGATTGGGACCGGGCAACGCCGCAGGAGGTGGGCCTCGACGCCGGCAAACTGGCCGAGGCGATCGAGTACGCCCGTTCCGTCGAAACGCTCTGGACGCGTGATCTGGATCGGCCGGTAGCGGACATGATGCACGAGCCGGCGCCCTACAACGCCAAGATCGGCCCGCTGAAGAGTCGCGGCGAGCAGAGCGGAATCATCCTGCGGGGCGGCCGCATTGTCGCCGAATGGGGCACGACCGAGCGGGCCGACATGACCTTCAGCGCAACCAAGAGCTACCTCGCAATCTGTTTCGGCCTCGCATTTGACCGGGGCCTCATCCCGGACGTCCACGCGCCGGTCCGCGACCTGGTCGACAACGGCTGCTTCGAATCCCCCCAAAACCGCGACATCACCTGGCACATGCTGTTCCAGCAGACCAGCGAGTGGAGCGGCGAATTGTGGGGCAAGCCGGACTGGCTCGACCATCACCGGCACACGGATATGAAGGGCACCAAACGCGAGATGAAAAAACCCGGCACCCATTGGGAATACAATGACGTGCGGGTCAACCTAGCGAGCCTTGCGCTACTGCATGTCTGGAAGCGGCCGCTGCCGGAGGTGCTGCGCGAATACGTCATGGACCCGATCGGCGCCTCCGATAGCTGGGAATGGCATGGCTACGAGAATTCCTGGATCGAGATCGACGGCAAGAGGATGCAGTCCGTATCGGGCGGCGGGCATTGGGGCGGCGGCCTGTTCATCAATACCTTCGACCACGCCCGGGTCGGCCTGCTGATGCAGCGCCGGGGCAACTGGGGCGGCACGCAGTTGTTGTCGGAAGACTTCATCGCGAAGGCGCTGGAACCCTGCCCGCACAATCCGAACTACGGCTATATGTTCTGGCTGAACGGCCCGCGCGAGCGCGGCCCCAGCGCGCCGGCCACCAGCTTCTTCCTGGCCGGAGCCGGGTTCAACGTTGTCTGGGTCGATCCGGACCACGATCTCGTCACGGTGCTGCGCTGGGTTCAGAAAGAGAAGGCGGACGGCGTCTACAACCGCATCCTGGACGCGCTGACCGACTAACCGGCGCCCCACCGCAACGAGGAAGCGTATGGAACCACCCTATACCGGCGGCTGCCAATGCGGCGCCATCCGATACGAAATCACGGCAAAGCCGCTAACCCTTTATGCGTGCCATTGCACGGACTGTCAGAAACAGTCCGCCAGCGCCTTCGGCATGACCTTCCGGATTCCAAGCGAAGCGCTAAAGATCACCGCCGGTATGCCGAAGGAATGGCATACGGTCGCGGATAGCGGGAACGCAAAGGTCGCTCATTTCTGCGGTGACTGCGGGACGCGTCTTTACAACGCACCGGCGCGGCATCCCGGCGCGTTGTCGATCAAGGCCGGGACACTCGACGATACGAGCTGGCTGAACCCGGTCGGCAGCGTCTGGACGCGCAGCGCCCAGCCCTGGGTGACAATCCCGCCGTCCCCCTTGAACCACAAGACACAGCCGGACTCGATGCAGGGCTTCGTCGACGCCTGGCAGGACCGGAACGGCTAACGCCGGTTAGCCCCGCCGTCCGCTTATGGCATGGGGATGTCGCCGACCTTCTTCGGGACGTCGTAACCGCGCTGCACCGCCGGCCGGCTGGCGATGTCGGTATACCAACGCTTCACGTTGGGAAACGCGTTCAGATCGATGGTCTGCCATTCGAAACGCGAGATCCACGGCCAGGTCGCGATATCGGCGACCGAGTATTCGCCCGCAAGAAACTCATGATCGGCTAACCGCTTGTCCATCACGCCATAGAGCCGCTTCGCCTCCTTCAGGAACCGTTCCTCGGCATAGGCGCTCTTGCCCGGGTTGAAGCGCACGAAGTGATGCACCTGCCCGCACATCGGGCCCACGCCGCCCATCTGCCACATCAGCCATTCGATCGCCGACCAGCGCGCTTTCTCGTCGCTCGGCAGCAACTTGCCCGCCTTCTTCGCGAGATAGAGCAGGATCGCGCCCGACTCCATCATCGCCATGCCGTTGTCGTTATCGACGATCGCGGGAATTTTGTTGTTCGGCGCGATCTTCAGGAAGTCCGGCGCGAATTGCTCATCCTCGCCGATATTGACCGCATGCGCGGTATACGGCAGTTCCAGCTCTTCCAAGGCGATGGAGACCTTGCGGCCGTTCGGGGTCGTCCAGGTGTAAAGATCGATCACGGGTAGCTCTCCCTCTCAACGGCGCGCGGCCACGGGGTGCGGCGCCCGCCGGTTTTCTATAAGGCGTTTAAGATAGAATGCAGCAGCGACGGTTCAAACGATGGTCTTGATGCGTCCGCCGTCGACCCGCCAGATGCTGCCGGTGCAATAACCCGAGTTCTGGCCGCACAGGAAGGCCGCCACGGCACCGAACTCCTTCGGATCCCCGAAACGGCCTGCCGGGATACCCTTAACCCGCTCGGCCAGCACCTCTTCGGGCGTGATGCCGAGCCGCTTGGCGTTGGTCTCCGCCGAGGAACGCGATCGGTCGGTCAGGATCGTGCCGGGCGCCACGATATTCACCGTCACGCCGTCCTTGGCCACCTCGTTCGCCAGCGTCTTGGTGTAGTTCACGACCGCGCCGCGCAGCGTGTTCGACAACACCATGTTGTGCAGCGGCTCCACATTGCCCGACGAACCGATCGTCAGGACACGGCCCCATTTCCGCTCGACCATGGCCGGCACCAAGCGGCTCGTGATGTGGATGATGCTGACCACCATCTTCTGGAACTGATCGATCAGGACCGTCTCTTCGAGATCACGCGCGAAGCCCAGCGGCGGACCGCCATGGTTGTTAACCAGGATATCGACGCCGCCAAGCGCCGCGACCGCTTCGTCCGCCAGCGTATCCATGTTCTCGGACGACGATACGTCGCCCAGCAACGGTACGGTCTTCGAGCCGGTTTCCGTGCCGATCGTCTCGGCCGCCTCGGCGGCGCGGTCCATGCTCGAACTACTGACCGCGACCGATACGCCTTCGCTTGCCAGCGCATGCGCCACCGCGTATCCGAGCCCCTTGCTGGCGCCCAATACAAGTGCGCGTTTCCCCGCAATGCCTAGATCCATGCGACGGGTTCCTCCCTGGAAGTCAATTTTGGAAATTTCTCGTCACTCTATGATACCCGACGGTGCCCCCCATGCACGACTTCTGTTGATGTCCGTTGGGGTCGGGTCACACAGCACTATTGCGCAACGCCACCAAGCGGTTAAAGATACGGCCTAATTTCCCGGGGCACCGCCGCGCTTGCCGGGCGTTTCTCCAAGACACGCGAATGACCCAACCGCTGCCAGGCGATTCAGAAACGGTTCCCCCATGACGAAAGAGAGTCCAGCGCCTCGGCTTGCCATCGACATCGGTGGCACCTTCACAGATCTCGTTCTCGATCTCGGGCACGAGCTGGCGACCGCAAAGGTATTGACGACACCCGATGCGCCGGAACAGGGCGTAATGGCCGGTATCGACGCGGTGCTGCGCGATACCGGCACCGATCCCACCGCCGTCGGGTTGGTCATCCACGGAACGACGCTGGCCACCAATGCCATTCTGGAGCGCAAGGGAGCGGTCACGAGCCTGATCACGACGGAGGGATTCCGCGACGTTCTCGAAATCGGATACGAAAGCCGTTACGACCAATACGACGTCCAGATCGAGAAACCCGTGCCGCTGGTACCGCGCGCGCGCCGGCTGACGGTTCCGGAACGCATGGACGTGCACGGCAAGGTATTGCTGCCGCTCGACGAGCAGGCCGTGACGGCGCTCGTCCCGACCATCGAGGAATTGGGTACCGAAAGCGTAGCCATCGGATACCTGCACGCCTACGCCAATCCGGATCACGAGCACCGCACGCGGGATTTGATCGCCGCGGCGCTCCCCGATCTCTCGATCTCCCTCTCCAGCGAGGTCTGCCCGGAAGTCCGCGAATACGAGCGCCTGACCACCACCGCGGCGAATGCCTATGTCCGCCCGGCGATGGCGCGCTACCTCGGCCGCATGCGCGACCAACTCGCCGCGCAGCGTTTCCAATGCCCGGTCTTGTTGATGACGTCCGGCGGCGGTCTGACGACGCTGGAGACGGCGCAGCGCTTTCCAATCCGGCTCGTCGAGTCCGGTCCGGCCGGCGGCGCGATCCTCGCTTGCCAGGCCGCGGCGGAAGCCGGGCTGGACAAGGTCATCTCCTTCGACATGGGCGGCACGACGGCGAAGATTTGCCTGATCGAAGACCATCAGCCGCACAAGGCACGCGAGTTCGAAGTGGACCGCGCCGCCCGTTTCCTCAAAGGCAGCGGTCTGCCGCTCCGCATCCCGGTCATCGAGATGGTGGAGATCGGCGCAGGCGGCGGATCGATCGCCCGTCTCGACGCGCTCAACCGCATCACGATCGGTCCCGACAGCGCAGGCGCCGACCCCGGACCCGCGGCCTACGACCGGGGCGGGGATAGGCCAACGATTACCGATGCGGATATCTTGCTCGGGCGGATCGATCCGGGGCATTTCGCCGGCGGCAAGCTGACGCTCGCACCCGACCAATCGGAAGCGACGATCAAGCGCGACATCGGCGACCCGCTGAATCTGACGCCACCGATGGCCGCCTATGGCATCACCGAGATGGTCGACGAAACGATGGCGAACGCCGCCCGCGTCCACGCGGTCGAGCAGGGCCGCGTCGCCGCCGACCATTCCATCGTCGCCTTCGGCGGGGCCGCCCCGCTGCACGCCGCGCGGCTGGCGGACAAGCTGAGCATCGACACCATCGTCGTGCCGACCAATGCCGGGGTCGGGTCGGCGGTCGGCTTCCTGACCGCACCCGTCGCCTACGAAGTCGTGCGCAGCCGGAACATGCGGTTGCGCCAATTCGAACCATCTTTGGTGAATTCGATCATCGACGAGATGCAAGCCGAAGCATCCGCCGTCGTCGATGCGGCGGCCCCGGCGGCGGGAACGGTCGAGCAGCGCATCGCCTACATGCGTTATGTGGGCCAGGGGCACGAGATCGTCGTCCCGTTGCCGAACCGGCCGCTGACCGATGCCGATGCGGAGACACTGCAGGCCGAATTCGACCGGCAATACGAAGCGCTGTACCGCCGGACGATTCCCACCGCCGAGGTGGAAGTCCTGACCTGGGGCCTGACGCTGTCCACGGCCACGGCCGCGCCCGCGCCGTTCGGCGAGAGCCCGCCATGCGATGCCCCGCCGCCCGCCGCCATGCGCCGGCTTTTCGATGCGGAAGCAAACCGGGACATCGAAATCCCGCTCTACCGCCGCGCCGACCTGGGCCCGGGGATGACGATCGGCGGCCCGGCCATTGTCGCGGAGGACGAAACATCCACTTTTCTAAATAGCCGGTTCGATGCGACCATTGCGGCGAACGGCTACCTGATCCTGTATCGGAAGAAGGAGACAGCGGCATGAGCGGCAAAAGCGCGATGGACACGATCCGCATGCAAGTCATGTGGAACCGGTTGATCGCCGTGGTCGAGGAACAGGCGCAAACGCTGATCCGGACCGCGTTCAGCCCGATCGTGCGCGAGTGCGGCGACCTGTCTGCGGGCGTCTTCGACCGGCAGGGCCGGATGCTGGCGCAGGCGGTGACCGGAACCCCCGGTCACGTCAACTCCATGGCCGAATCGGTGCATCATTTCATCCGGCACTTTCCGTTGGAGACGATGTCCGACGGCGACATCTACATCACCAACGACCCATGGATGGGGACGGGCCATCTCAACGATTTCGTGCTGACCACGCCGTGCTTCCGCAAGGGCGAACTGGTCGCGCTGTTTTCCTGCACGTCGCATCTGACCGATATCGGCGGCATCGGTACCGGGCCGGACGGCACCGACGTGCATATGGAGGGCATCTATATCCCGATGCTGAAACTCGCCGACCGTGGCGTGATGAACGAAACCTTGTTGGCCATGGTGCGCGCCAATACGCGCCAGCCGGTCGAGTCCGAGGGCGACGTTTATTCGTTGGCCGCCTGCAACGACATCGGTTGCACCCGCCTGGTCGAAATGATGGACGAGTTCGAGTTGGACTCGCTGGATGTCCTGGCGGACTACATCTGCACGTCGTCGCGCGACGCGGTGATGGCGGAGATCGCGAAACTGCCGAACGGCGTCTACCGCAACAGCATGCGGATCGACGGCTACGATGGGTCGCTTGACCTGGTCGCTGCGCTGACGATCGACGACACCGGCATCTCGGTCGACTATGACGGCACGTCTCCGATGTCGCGTTACGGCGTCAACGTACCGTCGGCCTACACTACCGCCTACACGAGTTTCGGGCTCGGCTGCATCGTCTCGCCCAAGATCCCGAACAATGCCGGCTCCCTGTCGCCTTTCACGGTGACGGCGCCCGAGGGCTCGATACTCAACGCACCCTATCCGGCCGCCGTCTGCACGCGTCATGTGATCGGCCAGATGCTGCCCGACGTAGTGTTCGGATGCCTGCAGCAGGTCGCACCCGGTCTGGTGCCGGCCGAGGGCGCTTCCTGTTTGTGGAACCTCACCTTCCGCGGCGAGACCGACCGGGGCAGCAACGAGAGCACGCTGTTCGCCGTCACCGCGGTGACCAATGGCGGCACCGGCGCGCGGCCAAACAAGGACGGCCTGTCGGCCACGGCCTATCCCAGCGGCGTCAAGGGTACGCCGGTCGAGATCAACGAATCGGTCGCACCGGTCATTTTTTGGCGAAAGGAATTTCGTGCCGACTCCGGCGGAGCCGGTGAATTTCGCGGCGGACTCGGTCAAGTGCTTGAAATCGAGAGCGCCATCGATAAGGAATTCGAGATGCTGGCCGCCTTCGACCGGATCGAACATCCGGCGCGCGGCCGCAACGGCGGACAGGACGGAGGCCAAGGTGCGGTGTTCCTGAAATCCGGCAATCGCCTGAAAGGTAAGGGAACCCAGCGGATCGCCGCCGGCGAACGCCTTGTGATCCATACCCCCGGCGGTGGTGGGTTCGGTGATCCCGCCACACGCGATCCGGCCCGGCGGGCCGCGGATCGCCGGGATGGTCTGGCCACGGTATCGGCCGGCAGCGACGATTAGGGGGAAATCCCCCGCCGAATCAAGGCCCCGTTACGCGCATACCGCTTGGCGCGGCTGTTATTTTCTGGCAGAGAATGCGGCCACCGGCTGGCAAGCACGACGGGCCGCCGGCAATCGCACCGGAGCAATACCGTTATGAGTAACGCCGACGCAGAAATCGAAGACGGCAACCGGGACTTTATCCGCGACACCATCCGCGACGACCTGCGGTCCGGCCGGCATCAAACGATTGTCACCCGCTTTCCGCCGGAGCCGAACGGCTACCTGCATATCGGCCACGCCAAGTCGATCTGCCTCAATTTTGGGATCGCCGAGGAGTTCGGCGGCAGATGCAACCTGCGCTTCGACGACACCAACCCGACGCGCGAGGAACAGGAATTCATCGACGCCATTCAGACCGATGTGCGCTGGCTTGGCTTCGATTGGGGCGAGCATCTGCATCATGCGTCGGACTATTTCGAGCAGCTCTACGAGTGGGCGGAACACTTGATCCAAGCCGGCAAGGCCTATGTCGACGACCTATCGGCCGAGGAGATGCGCGAGTATCGCGGCACGCTCACGGAACCGGGCCGGGACAGCCCTTATCGCAACCGGTCGGTGGACGAAAATCTCGACCTGTTCCGACGGATGCGGGCCGGCGAATTTCCAGACGGCGCACGCGTCCTGCGCGCCCGCATCGACATGGCGTCGGGCAACATGAACCTGCGCGATCCGGCACTGTACCGGATCATGCATGCCCCGCATCCGCGCACCGGCACCACATGGTGCATCTACCCGACCTACGATTTCGCACACGGCCAGTCGGATGCGATCGAGGGCGTGACGCATTCCCTCTGCACGATGGAGTTTTCCGACCATCGGCCATTGTACGATTGGTACATCGAGAACTTGCCCGTCCCGGCCCGGCCCCGGCAGTACGAATTTTCCCGTCTCAACATCACCCATACGGTCTTGTCGAAGCGGAACCTGGCGCAGCTCGTCGACGACGGCCATGTCGCGGGCTGGGACGATCCGCGGATGCCGACGGTGTCCGGCCTGCGGCGGCGCGGCGTGCCCGCGGCGGCGATCCGCGACTTCATCGGCCGGCTCGCCATCACCAAGAGCGACGGCGTGGTCGAAGCGGCCATGCTGGACCATTGCATCCGCGAGCACCTCAACGCCCACGCCGAGCGCCGAATGGCCGTCCTCCGGCCGCTCAAGGTCGTGATCGAGAATTATCCCGAAGGCCAGACCGAGGAGCTCGAGGCGGTCAACAAGCCACAGGAGCCGGACAGCGACACGCGTAAGGTTCCCTTCGCCCGCGAACTCTATATCGAGCGGGACGATTTCATGGAAGACCCGCCGCGCAAATTCTTCCGGCTGGCGCCGGGCCGCGAGGTTCGGTTGCGGTTCGCCTATTTCCTGACCTGCCGGGAGGCGATCAAGGACGCGGACGGCAATGTCGTCGAGCTTCGCTGCACCTACGATCCCGAAACCCGTGGCGGCAACGCGCCGGATGGACGCAAGGTCAAAGGGACGATCCATTGGGTCGCGGCGGAAACCGCCGTCGAGGCCGAGGTGCGGCTATACAGCCATCTCTTCGCGGACCCGAGCCCGGGTACCGAACGGCCCTTCCTCGAAGACATCAACCCCGAGTCCCTGGAAGTGTTGACCGAATGCCGCCTGGAACCCAGCCTGTCCGGCTCGACCGCACAGGCGTTCCAGTTCGAACGGTTAGGGTACTTCGCCGCCGATCCCGATTCCACATCGTCCAAAATGATCTTCAACCGCACGGTAGCGTTGCGTGATACCTGGGCCAAGACCAAAGGAAAGCCCTAGGGCCGCACGACGCAACAGACCACCTAATTCATTTTACGGCCGCCGTGGTTCATCTTTTTCGGCGCGCCATGCGTCTTCCGCACCGGCGCTTTTACGGATACCGACGTTCCATCGGCAAACGTCAAGGTGATGTCCACGGTATCGCCGGTCTTTATCGGTTGCCGCGGATGCATCAACATGACGTGGAAGCCACCGGGCGCAAAGGCCACCTGGCCGTTGGCGGGCACCGAAATCTGGTCCTGCTTGACCATCGTCGCGACCCCGCCTTCGACCTTGGAGAGATGCAGCTCGGCCATCTTGTATTGCGGGCTGTCGGCGCCGACGAGGTCGACCCCCTTGCCCGTCGGATTCATCACGACGAAATACGCGGCATGCATCTTCATCGCCGGCGGGGCGGATCGCACCCACGGTTCCAGAATTTTTGCTTGCTCACCCCCGGCCTGCGCCGCGCCGGTCACCGCGAACGCGGCGAAGAAACCTGCCGCAAGCAGCACCATCGATACGGGACGAACCGCCGATGCGAACAATCCTGTCATGCCACTGACCCTAGCTTCTTGAAAAAAGGAAACGTCCGACCGCAAACACCGGCCCAGGGTCGGACAGCGGCTCGGTCTGGGCAACCGCGCAATTTGACGCGGCGTCTCTACGGCAGATCGCACAATAGGTTGAGCGATTCGTCGACGGTGACCCTGGCACCCGGCCCGATCACCGTCGTCGATTCCCGTTCCTCGACCACCGCCGGGCCTTCGAACGTGTCGCCCGGGCTCAGCGCATACCGGTCGTAGACATCGCACGGTGCGAACCCGGTTTCGGGGAAGTAAACGTCCCGCTGACCTTTCAGCGCCTCGCCGGTGCCGATGGGCTGACCCCCGAAGTTCAGCGCGATGTTGGGAACCGGCGCACTCGCCGCCAGTCGCCAACTCATCGCCTCGATCGGCATCTCCTCGACCGTGCGTTCGAACAATTGGCGATAGACATCGAAGAAACTGTCCCGCATGGCCGAGACACTGCCCTCGCCCAAATCCCCGTTCGGTATCGGCACGGAAATTTCGAAACCCTGCCCCACATGGCGCATTTCGGCGGTGCGGGTCATCGTGATGTCCTCGGGACGGGCGCCGGACTCCACCAGCAACTCTCGCGCCTCGTCTTCCATCTCGGCGAATAAGCCATTGAGGTGGGTCCAATCGATCTGTTCCAGCCGGGCGACATAACTGCGGACATAGTCGATGGCCGGCGCCGCGACCAAGAACCCCAACGCCGACGTCACGCCGGCGCCCAACGGCACGATCAAACGCTTCAGCTTAAGGAGACGCGCCAACCCATAGGCATGGACCGGACCGGCACCGCCGAAGGCGATCATCTCGTAGCGCCTGGGATCGCGGCCCTTCTCCGCCAGATGCATCCGCGTCGCCGCCGCCATGTTCTCGTTGACGATGTTGTGGATCCCGACCGCCCCCTCCAGCGTCGTCAGGCCCAGCGGCTTGGCGACCCGTTCGGCGATCGCGCGTTCCACCGTATCCATGTCCAGCTTCATTTCGCCGCCGAGGAAGTAGTCGGGGTTCAGGTAGCCCAGGAACAGGTCCGCGTCGGTCACCGCCGGATCGACACCGCCGAGGCCATAGCACACCGGTCCCGGCTTCGACCCGGCGCTGCGCGGACCGACTTTCAGCAGCCCCATCTGATCCACATTCGCGAGGCTGCCGCCACCCGCGCCGATCTCGATCATGTCGACCACCGAAACCTTCAACGGCAGTCCCGAACCCTTATGGAACCGCCGGACCCGTCCCGCTTCGAAGTCATGTTTGCGGTCAGGCAGGCCACCATCGATCAGGCACATCTTCGCCGTCGTGCCGCCCATGTCGAATGAGATCAGGTTCTCGCTGCCCGTGAGTCCGCTGTAATAGGACGCAGCCATCGCACCCGCGGCTGGACCGGATTCGATCAGCCGGATCGGAAAATCCTGCGCCGACCGCACCGTCGTGATCCCGCCGCCCGACAACATGATATAGAGCGTACCGGAATGTCCCAGCTCGCGCAGATTGCGGTCGAGCCGGTCGAGGTAATTCTGCATCAGCGGCTGAACATAAGCATTCGCGCATGCCGTACTGGTGCGCTCGAACTCACGGATTTCCGGCGCGACCTCGGACGAAATCGTGATCGGCACGTCCGGAAATTCATCGGACAAGATCGCCTTCGCCTGCCGCTCATGGTCGGGATTGCGGTACGCGTGCATGAAGCAGACCGCGACCGCGTCGACCTTTTCGTCTACGATCAATTCCCGCGCCACCGCGCGGAAGGCGTCCGCATCGAAGGGTGCCAGAACCTCCCCGTCGGGCGACACCCGCTCCGCCACTTCGCGGCGCAGATGCCGCGGAACAAGCGTCGGCGGGGCTTCCAGAAACAGATCGTACAAATCGTATCGAATCTCGCGCCCCATCTCGAGCGTGTCGCGCACGCCCTTCGTGGTGATCAACCCGACCTTGGCGCCGGTGCGCTCGATGATCGTATTCGTCACCAGCGTCGTGCCATGCACGAGACTGTGCACCGCCGCCGCCGCCGTCTCGGACTCGCGTTGCAAGCGCTCGACCCCGTCGACAATCGCAATGCTGGGGTCATCGGACGTGGTGAGGCGCTTACCCGTGTAGATCAGGTCGCGTTCTTCATCGACCAGCACGAAATCCGTAAACGTGCCGCCGACGTCCACCCCGATGCGCAGTCTTTTTTCCATGGCGCCTTATTCCCTTTCGCCAGCGTGGGATTCATTCGAGCCCATAGTCGCGCCGGGCCGCCTCTCCCGAGATATAGCCGTTGCGCACATCCTCCCGGACCCGGTCTCGGTCCCGCTTCGTGGGATCACCGTATCCGCCGCCACCGGCATAGCGCAGTTGCAAGCGCATTCCGGCACCGATCGTGGTGCGCGACTTCTGGTGGGGAACCGAGCCGTCGCTGAAGCTGATTTCGCTGGTCGCGCCGTCCTTGCCGCCGAGAATGCCCGTCGCCGGATGCCGCCAGCGATCCGACAAAAGCGACAGCCGCAGCGGTTCCCGGGACCGCACCTCAATCTCGCATTCCTGGCCCAACCCGCCACGGAACTCCCCGGCGCCGCCGGAGTCGGTCCGGAATTCCTTGCGCCAAACGATGAGCGGCGAAACGCTCTCGAACGCCTCGATGCTGCCGGCACCGGAATTCGTCGGGAAGGCAGTGGTCGACAAACCGTCTTTATGCGGGCACGCGCCGACGCCGCCGCTGGCAAACAGGATCTGCGAAAAGCGGTTGTCCTGACGGTCGGTGCCGCTGAACACGGCGCGCATGGTCGGCGCGCTGCCGCTGTCCGCGATCACGTGGTCGGGGATCGCTTGCGCCAGCGCCTTGTAGATCACGCCGGCCAGAAGATGTCCCGTCAACTGCCGCGCGTTGCACGGCGCCGGATAACGCGGGTTGAGGATGGTGCCTTCGGGCGCGGTAACCTTGACCGGACGATAGGACCCCTCGTTCCGTGGCGTATGCGGATCGATGGCGCATTTGATCGGGTATGCCGAGTAGGCATAGGTGTAGTTCATGACCGTGTTGAGTCCGCGGCCGATCTGCTTCGACGTGCCGGTGTAGTCGATGGTCAGGTCCGACCCTTCGACCTTAACCGCGCATTCGATATGCGTTTCGTCGTCGTCGAAGCCGTCCGCGTCCAGCGTCGCCCGGTAGGTGCCGTCGGGTACCTCCTCGATCGCGTTGCGCATCGCGGTTTCGGCCCGCCCCTGAAGCGTGTGCGACAGCCCGCTCAGATCGGCGAGCTGCGAGTCCTCGAGAAATTCGATCAACCGGCGACCGCAGACTTGGTTGGCCGTCACCTGCGCGTTCAAATCACCGAGCACCTGTTCCGGCAACCGGACATTGCCGAGGATCATCTCGACCACGTCTTCGTTCGGTTCGCCTTCTTTCAGGAACTTGATCGGCGGAATTCGGATGCCTTCCTCGAACAATTCAGTGCAGTCTGCCGACCACAGCGAACCGCCGATATCCGGAGAATGCGCGATCGATCCGGAGAACCCGACCAAGGTTCCGTCATGGAAGATCGGCATGGCCACGGTGATATCCGGCAGATGGCCCGTCGCCAGCCACGGATCGTTGGTGATCACACAATCGCCGGGTTTCCACGTCTCCTTTGGGTATTTCGCAAGGAAGTGTTTCAGCGTGCGCGGCAGGATGCCCGAAAAGGATGGGATACCGCCGGTGTTCTCGGCCAGCGAATCACCGTTCGCATCCATCAAGACAGTGCCGAAATCGTTCGATTCGCGCACGATGGTCGAGAAGGAGGTGCGCAGCAGCGCCGCCGCCGATTCGTCGGCAATGGAGATCAATCGGCTCCAGAAGATTTCCAACGTGACGGGATCGAACGTGCCGTGGTCGGACACAGAATTACTCATGTCACCTCCGCGTGACTTTTCGCCGGAATAGGTCTGATGAGTTTGTCGGATAATGGTAGGACGTCCGGCAAGTGTATGAAGCTGTGGCCGGCACGTCAAAAGTCGAAACAGCTCACCCCAAAACGCCGAGAGTTGATCGGCCGAGACTGGTTATCCGCCACCGAAACCCTCATATTCCTTGGACAGTATACGCCCCGATCGGAGAGGCCGATGTTCAAATTGATCCGCACGGTCCCAGTCTTGTTGTTCCTGGCCGCGTGCGCGTCGCCAACCCCGTATGCGCCGCTGTTCGATCGATACGGTTATGCGGAACAGCAGATCGAAGACACCCGCTACCGGGTAACCTTTGCCGGCAATACGGTGACGGCGAAGGAAACCGTTGAAAATTATCTCTTGTACCGGGCCGCCGAACTGACCCGGGCGCGGGGGTACGATTACTTCGAGCTAACGGACCGGGATACCGAGAAATCGACGCGCTACCTGTCCAACTACACGACCTTCGGAGATTTCCGGACCCGTCATAACCGATTCGGACTCAGCCACAGCGTCGGCCCCGGTTTCGTGACCGGAACGTCGCGGCCGATCACGGAATATGAGGCGACCGCCACGATCCTGCTCTTCCGGGGCAAAAAGCCCGACGACAAGACGCAGGCCTACGATGCGCGAGACGTCCTGAAACGGCTCGGTCCGACAATCCGGAGACCGGCCCCGCCGGCGCCGTCCTAACGGCGGTAACTATCTGTTACAAAACAGTTCTTTAACCGGCACAATTTGGCCACGATGCCGTCCCGATAGTGACGCATTCATGGGATTTTATGCGCGCTTCGGGGAACTATGCCCGACTATGGGCACATGGGGTGATACTCGGCTCTGACTCCGCCGGACCACGGTCCGCGGAACAGAGCCGAGACCATGTGTGGAGGGTCGTTGGCCAATGAACTGGTTGAGCAAACAGCGCCGCGGGCTGGCGCTTTCTTTTAGCCGCGCGCGGCTCCGGGGCAAACGCAGGACACAACGCCTGAAGCCCGGCGCATCGCGATGGGCCCGACGGTTCCGGTTCGCCGTCTTCGCTCTGCTTCTCCTCGCCGTCGCCGGCTTCTCCACGCTGACCTATTTCGCCTACACATTGCCCCTTTCCGACAATTTCGGCGCGCCGGAATCGCAGGCCTCGATCACCCTGTTGTCGCGGGACGACGAGGTTTTCGCCATGCGCGGCTACTTCGACGCCGAAATCCTGTCGCTGGACGACATCCCGCGCCACTTGGTTCAGGCCGTCCTGGCAATCGAGGATCGGCGGTTCTACCGCCATTTCGGGATCGACCCGATCGGCATGGGGCGCGCCGCAGCCGTCAACCTCCTGGCCGGCGAGGTACGGCAGGGCGGCAGCACGATCACGCAGCAACTCGCGAAAATGATGTTCCTGTCGCGGGAACGGACCTTCAAGCGCAAGATTCAAGAGGTGATCCTGGCGCTCTGGCTCGAAAACAGCCTGAGCAAGGATGAGATACTCGTCCGCTACCTCAACAAGGTCTATCTAGGCGCCGGCGCCTATGGCATCGACGGCGCCGCCCAGCGGTATTTCAACAAATCGGCCCGCGGCCTGACCTTGGCCGAATCCGCGATGTTGGCCGGCCTGATCCGAGCGCCATCCCACCTTGCGCCGACCCGCAACCTGCAAGCGGCGCGGACGCGGGCGCGCCTGGTGCTGAAATCTATGGTCGAGGCCGACTTCATCGACAATCCGGCCGCCAACGCGGCACGGGTCGAAGAGGTCACGCTCGCCGTGAACCCCAATACGCAGATCACCAAGGGCAGCCAGTATTTCGCGGACTGGATCGCCGCGGAAACCCGCGCGGTGTTGGGGCCGTTCTCGGCCGATCTGACGGTCGAGACCACCATGCATCTGGGCCTTCAGAAACTGGCGGAAGGGACGCTGCGCCACTGGCTCGAGACCGATGGACCCAAACGAAACGTTACCCAGGGCGGTATGATCGTGCTGTCGCATGACGGCGAGGTGCTCGCCATGGTCGGCGGCAAGGACTACAACACCAGCCAATTCAACCGGGCGACCCAGGCGCGGCGCCAGCCCGGCTCGCTGTTCAAGCTGTTCGTCTATCTCGCCGCCTTCGACGCGGGCCTGACGCCAGACACGGTGATGACCGACCAGGCGCTACAGGTGGATAACTGGACCCCGCAAAATTACGGCGGGCATTACCGGGGCGAGGTCACCCTGCGCACCGCCTTCGCCGATTCGATCAATTCGGTGGCCGTGCAACTAACCGAAAAGGTCGGACGCGGCCGCGTCATCGGCGTGGCGCGCAGTTTGGGCATCCGGTCATCGCTGAAGTCGCACCCGAGCCTGGCGCTGGGCACGTCCGAGGTCACCCTGATGGAGATGACGGCGGCCTATGCCGCGATGGCGGCGGACGTGAAGAAAATCTCGCCCTTCGGCGTGCGGGCCATCCGCGGCACGGGCCGGCAGCTCTACAAGCATCGCGTGACCAAGACTCCGCGGTCGCAAGCGACGCTGCCGTGGAAGCGTGACGAGATGATCGATCTTCTGGTCAATACAGTAGACCACGGCACCGGCAAGGCGGCGCAGCTTTCGGCCCCGGTCGCCGGCAAGACCGGCACGACGCAGGACTACCGCGATGCCTGGTTCATCGGCTTCACCGCCGACATCATCGTCGGCATCTGGCTCGGCAATGACGACAACGCGCCCATGGAGCGGGTATCCGGCGGCGACCTCCCGGCGAAAATCTGGCGCGACTACATCACCTCCGCCTACCGTTTGGACGGGGCGACGCCAAAACGGCAGGAACTGCTGGCCGGCATCCCGCCCGTCCCCGAACCGGAATTGACCCGCATCGGCACCCCGGACTCTGACCAAGCGGCCATCGGCGGTATTCGAAAATGGTTACGGTCTTTCGTCGATTGACCGATGGAACCGCCGCGCGTTCGCTAGCCGGGCTTGGGCGTCTGGTCACCGAAGGACGAGCCCGGCTCCTTGAGGAACGCTTCTTCCTCGGGTGTCGACTCCCGCCCAAGGATCGCATTGCGGTGGGGGAACCGCCCGAAACGCTCGATGATGACCCGATGTTGTACGGCGTAGTCCAGCGACTCCGCGTCGCCGAGCGCTTCGAACAAGGCAACCGACCGGTCCTGATCTTCCATCCGTTCGCTATGCTCGAACGGCAGATAGACAAAGGCACGCTCGATATCGCTCAATGCCTGATCCAAACCCCGCGTCACCGCTGCCTCGGCAATGGAAAGCGCCTTCGGATCTGTCGCGAAGGCGCGCGCCGTGCCGCGGAACATATTTCTCGGAAACTGGTCGAGAAGGACGATCAGCGCCAGCGCGCCAATGGACCCGTCCGCCATCGAATCGAGATCGCCGCGCGCCGCCATCTCGAAATCGCCCAGGAAATGCGAGCGGATTTCCGCGTCGAACGCGTCATCCGCCGTGAACCAAGCCTTGCGTTTCCGGCCGTGCTCCGGCGACCCCGGCACCCCGAACCAGAATTCGTGAATGCGGCGTTCCAGTTCCATTCTCAAACTCCCGATAAATCCTAATTCCAGGGTCGACTCGGTGGAAAAGCTCACCCATGATGCACCCGCCGCGAATTACACGACCGCCGCGCCATGGTAGGATAGCGTTACGGATTTGGCGTATCCCTTGCCATAAGGCAAGTACGATATGGCAAGTGCGATAAAGCAAGCCTCGCACCCGCCGGCGCGGATAGATTTCGAATAAAGACGTTCCACGATGGAGAGCAAATTAATGACCAAGAAATCGATCCTGACCCTCGTCTTCAGCCTCGGCATTGTATTAGCGGCATCCTACGGCACATCGGCCGTGGCGGGCGACGCCGGAATCATTCGCGTTGCCAGCGCCAACAGCGTCAAGGCCACCGCCGATAAAATGACGAAAATACTGAAGAAAAACGGCGCCACCGTCTTCGCCCGCATCAATCACGCCGCCGGCGCCAAAAAGGTCGGCAAGAAGCTGCGCCCAACCGTTCTGCTCGTTTTCGGCAACCCGAAGCTCGGCACGCCGTTGATGATGAAGAACCAGCAGATGGGCCTCGACCTGCCGTTGAAGGCCCTGATCTACAAGGCGGAAGACGGCAAGACCTACATCGCCTACAACGATCCCGCCTATCTGTCGAAGCGCCACGGCGTCGACAAACCCGAAAAGGTGTTCAATAAGATGGCCGGTGTGCTGAAGAACGTCACCGCCGCGGCAGGGAAAAAGTAGATCTTGCGCCGAAGCGCTTGAACGAAGAGGCGGTAAGGCTGTAATCTTGCCGTTAATCATTTGGCTGGGGTGCCGGCAGTCGCCGGCTGAGAACACACCCACTGAACCTGATCTGGATCATGCCAGCGAAGGGAGCCGTCCTTGCAGACAGCCCGAAGCAGCAACCGACCGAAACTCCGCACCGCCATCATCGGCGGCGGCGTCTGTGGCCTTGGCATTGGATGGCGGTTGGCCGCCGCGGGGTGCCACGTCGACGTCTTCGACCGGGCCGAACCAGGACAAGGCGCCAGTTGGGCCGCTGCCGGCATGCTGGCCGCCCGGGCTGAGGTGGAACCCGGCGAGGAAACGCTTCTCGACCTGAACCTGAAGGCGCAGGAAATCTGGCCTGGCTTCGCCGCCGAGTTGGAGGCGGCCGGCGGGATGTCCGTCGACTACCGCGACGAGGGCACGATGATCGTGGCCCTGACGCGGGACGATGCCGAGGCGCTGCGCTTTACCTATGACCTGCAAAAGCGGCTCGACCTCGACGTCGACTGGCTGTCGGGGATCGACGCGCGCAGGCGCGAACCGTTCCTGTCGCCGAACGTCACGGCAGGCATTTACAGTCCCGGCGATCATCAGGTCGACAACCGCAAGCTCGTCACCGCATTGCAACGCGCGTTCGAAGCGGCCGGCGGGACGGTTCATGCACGGACGACGATCAAGGCGATCGACATCGCGCAGGACAGGGTGCGCGGCGTGGTCGCCGCGTCCGAGGGCGAGGCCGAAATCCATCATGCCGCCGACGTCGTCGTCTTGGCCGCCGGCGCATGGTCGCGCGGCATCGAGGGGCTGCCCGCCGAATTACGCCCGCCCGTCAGGCCGGTGAAGGGGCAGATGCTGTCGCTTCGCATGGACACGGACGCGCCGCTACTACGCCATGTCGTGTGGGCGCCGGGCATCTATCTGGTGCCGCGGAACGACGGCACGCTGATCATCGGCGCCACGGTCGAGGAGAAAGGGTTCGACAGCGACCTCACCGCCGGTGGCGTGCTGGACTTGCTGCGCGATACCTGGGAAGCGCTGCCCGGCATCACCGAACTGTCCGTCGAAGAGATGTGGGTCGGACATCGCCCGACAAGCCGCGACGATGCGCCCATTCTGGGCCCGACCGCCGTGGACGGGCTGGTCATGGCCACCGGGCATCACCGCAACGGCATTCTTTTGACCCCGATTACCGCCAATGCCGTCAGCCGGTATATCCTTGAGGACATCGTCGATCCGGCGATAGAACCGTTCACGCTGGACCGGTTCGCCAGAGGCCGCCGCAAACGCGAACGGCCTGCGCCGAACGGCAAACTCGGAGTGGTATCATGAGCACCGTCCGCGTCAACGGCGAGGATCGCGACGTGACCGCCGCGACGGTTTTCGACCTGCTGCTGGCGGAAGAGGTCGATCCACAGGCCCGGTTCGTTGCCGTCGCCCTTAACGGCGTCGTGGTGCCGCGCGGCCGATGGGAGCGCGAACCGCTCAAGGACGGCGACGAGATAGAGATCGTAACCCCGGCGCCGGGTGGCTGAACCCTTCGCCGGACCAGGAGTCATGGAACGCCATGTATAGCCCGTTGGAAGACCCGCTCACGATTGCCGACAAGACCTTCACCTCCCGGTTCCTAATCGGCAGTTCGCCCTTCCCGAATAACCAGGTGATGCTCGACTCGATCGAGGCGAGCGGCGCGCAGATCGTCACCGTGGCGATCCGGCGAATCGACCTTTCGGCCGGCGGCGAAACGGTGCTCGACCTGCTGGAGGGCGACTATCACATCCTGCCGAACACGGCTGGCTGTTACACGGCCAAGGACGCCGTGCTGACGGCCCAACTCGCGCGCGAGGCGATCGAGACGAATTGGATCAAGCTGGAAGTCATCGGCGACCGCGAGACCCTGTATCCCGACGTGGAACATCTGTTGACCGCCGCGGACGAATTGGTGCGCGACGGTTTCATCGTGATGCCCTACTGCACCGACGACCCGATCACGTGCCGCAAGCTGGTCGACCTGGGATGCGCGGCCGTGATGCCGCTGGGCGCACCGATCGGGTCGGGGATGGGCATCCTGAACCCCTACAACATCGAGATCATCCGTGCCGAGAACGAGGTTCCGGTAATCGTCGATGCCGGTATCGGCACCGCCTCCGACGCCGCCTTGGCGATGGAGCTTGGCTGCGACGGTGTGTTGCTGGCGTCCGCCGTATCGCGCGCGCACGATCCGGTCCGGATGGCAACGGCGATGCGGCATGCCATCGAAGGCGGGCGGCACGCCCATCTCGCGGGCCGGATTCCGCGCAAGCACCACGCCGAAGCATCCAGCCAGAAAACCGGCGTCATCGGGACTTGATACTTCCTGCCCCGCCGATCCTGGTCATTACCGACCGCCGGATGGCGGACCGACCGCTCACCGATATCGTTGCCGCCGCGCTGCGTGGCGGCGCCCGGTGGTTCTTGCTGCGCGAACCGGACCTGGAGACGGACGAGCTGTTGCCGCTTGCAGAGTCGCTGACAACACTCTGCGCGCCGTATGGCGCACGGCTCTCGATTAGCGCCGACCTGGCCGCCGCGGCCGAATTGCCGTCCGGCGGCATTCATCTTCCCCAACGAATGGCGCAACCGGAAACCCTTGCCGCGGCGCGACACACGCTCGGTCCCGATGCCTTGATCGGCGTTTCCACGCATTCCCAAGCCGAAGCAACGTCGGCAGAGAGCGCGGGCGCCGACTACGTAACCCTGAGCCCGGTCTTTCTGACCGACAGCAAGCCGGGCTACGGCCCGGCGCTGGGGCCCGACGGATTCCGCGCGATGGCCGGCGGATTGAGCCTTCCGGCCCTGGCGCTTGGCGGGATTGCGGCGGAAAACATCGCCGCCGTGCGGGCGGCGGGTGCAGCCGGCATTGCGGTCATGGGCGGCATCATGCGGGCCGAGGATCCCGAAGCAGAGGCCCGGCGTCTCGTCGCCGCTTGGGAAGACGGCGCCTGACGGCGCCCAACACGCCAATTTCTTGCCGCGCCCCAGCCAGGCCTGTAAGAATAATATTCCCGCTGCTCAAGCGTTTAACCCACCGTCCGTCTCAGGGAAGCCCGTCTCATGCTCGATTGTTTCGCCAGCAAATCCAATGCCCGGACCATTGAAATCACCGCGGTATCAGCGGAGAATTTCAATTCTTGGGTCAAGAAGCAGCCGAAGCGGCAAGCGGAATGGATTTCGGCGAGCGGGTATTCTGCCGATCCCGGCAGTGTGCTGCTTCTTCCGGGCGGGCGAAAGAACGAGGGCACGATCCAAAGCGCGTTGGTCGGCGTGACGGATGAAAAGGACATCTGGTCCTGGGCGTCCGCCGCCAACGCCCTCCCCAAGGGCCGGTACGCGTTCGACGCCAGCGGTGACACCGCCGCCCGCGCGGCGCTCGGCTGGGCACTCGGATGCTATCGGTACACACGGTACAAGAAATCGGACGGCGATTCGCCGCAGCTGGTGCTCAACAAGGCCATGCGCGCCGGCCGCGCGGACGAAACCGCATCGAGCATCTATTTGGTGCGCGATCTTATCAACACACCCGCATCGGATATGGGGCCGGGCGAGTTGGCGACGGCGGCGCAAACCCTGGCACGCGAGTTCAAAGGACGCTGCAAGGTCATCATCGGCGACGACCTGCTGCGCGAAAATTATCCCATGATCCATGCCGTGGGCCGCGCGTCGAGCCGGCCGCCGAGGCTGATCGACCTGACCTGGGGCAAGGCGCGCCACCCAAAGGTGACCCTGGTCGGAAAGGGCGTATGTTTCGATTCAGGCGGGCTCGACATCAAGGGCGCGGCCGGCATGATGCTGATGAAGAAAGATATGGGAGGTGCTGCCAACGCACTCGGCCTCGCCCGGATGATTATGACGAATAACCTGCCGGTGCGGTTGCGCGTGCTGATCCCGGCGGTGGAGAACAGCATTTCCGGCGACGCGTTCCGACCGCTCGACGTGCTTTCGACGCGCGATGGCATGACTGTCGAAATCGGCAATACCGATGCGGAAGGCCGCTTGATTCTTGCCGATGCCTTGACCGAAGCGTTATCGGACAAACCGAAACTGTTGCTGGATTTCGCGACCCTGACAGGCGCCGCCCGCGTTGCACTCGGACCGTCTTTACCGGCGATGTTCTGCAACGACGACACACTGGCCAACGATCTCAGCTCTGCGGGCGACGAGGTCGAGGATCCGGTGTGGCGGATGCCCTTGTGGCGGCCGTATCGTAAATATCTCGACAGCACGGTCGCCGACATCAACAACGCGGGCTCCATCCCGCAAGGCGGCGCGATCACCGCCGCGATCTTCCTGCACGATTTTGTCGGCGACAATGTGCCATGGGCGCATTTCGACATTTACGGATGGAATGCGTCGAACACGCCCGGCAGGCCCAAGGGCGGCGAAGCGATGGCGATTCGAGCCGCCTTCAAGGTTATTGAACGAAAATTCCTATAAGTTCAAAGCGCAAAACCTATCACTATTCCCGGTTGACAACTTGTCCTCTAATTTCCTGTGCGGTAGTGTCGTACACATTCGCCGGAAATGACGAATAGGTAACCTCAGGTTATGCCCTTGAAGTTAAGCGCCGGCCAAGCTCTCGCGCTTTGGCACGGGATAACTGTTGATATCCTGCGGATGCAAGGCCCAGATTTGTCTACGCGGCAAATCGCCGTCCTACTGACGGTTTATCTTGAGGATCGCCCGCACACCGTTCGCGAACTCGCGTCTGGATTGAACATTTCGAAGCCCGCCATCACGCGAGCGCTCGACCGTTTGTGTGAGGACGGTCTCCTGCGACGCAAGACAGATGACAAAGACCGCCGATCCGTGTTGATTCAACGAACTGTCAAAGGGTCGGTTTTCCTGCGAGAGATCGGTGACGCCATACAGCGGACGGCGGATTCGCGCCCGGACTTTTCGGTTCCGCCAAGCTAGGGCGGCCGCGACCGGCCCACCAACCGGCAGACCCTCGCGGATCAGCCGGTTGCCAACAAGGTGAGGCCACCAAATGAAAATCAAATCCGTAACCGCCGACTGGCTGCATGCGCCGATTCCGGAAGACCGGCAGCACAGTACCGATTTCGGTCGCATCAAATCCTTCGATACCACGCTCGTCCGCGTCGAAACCGAATGCGGCATCGTAGGCCACGGCGAGGCTCGCGCGGCGCTGTCGAGTTCCAGCACCAATTTCGCGCTCAACACCGTGATCGAAGAGGAACTGGGCGCGCTGATCATCGGCGAAGACCCGCGTCGTATCAGCCGCCTCTGGGACGTGATGTATAACGGCAGCCGCGCACAGCTCGCGCTCGACCGCGGTCATGTCTTTCCCGACCTGGGCCGGCGCGGGTTGCGGATTTGCGGTATCAGCGGCATCGACATCGCTCTGTGGGACATTCTCGGCCAATCGCTTGGCGTGCCCATTCATCAACTTTTGGGCGGCAAGCGGCATGAGCGGATGCCGGCCTACGCGTCCGGCGGCTGGGCGCCGGTCGACGGTATCGTCGAAGAGCTGCAGCGGTTTCTCGACACCGGGAATTTCAAGGCGGTGAAGATGCGCGTCGGCGCAGGCGACGGCACCCTCGCCCACTCGGTGGCCCGGGTTCAAGCCGCGCGCGAAGGGTTGGGTCCGGATATCGACATCATGTGCGATGCCCACGGGACCTTTTCGGTCGTCGAAGCCAAACGCTTCTGCGATCAGGTGCGCGACTGCCGGATCGCCTGGTTCGAGGAGCCCGTGACCGCGGACGACAAACGCGGCATGGCCGAAGTGCGCGCTTCGACCGACATTCCCATCGCCACCGGCGAAAGCGAGTTCACGCGGTTCGACTTCCGTGATCTGGTCGAATGCCGGTCCGCCGACATCCTACAGCCGGACCTGTCGATCGCCGGCGGGATAACCGAGACGATGCGCATCGAGGCGCTGTGCAGCGCCTGGCAGCTGCGCTTCGCCGCGCATATCTGGGGCGGCGCCACCACCTTCGCCGCCGGTCTGCACGCCTCCGCCGCCGCCTCGTCGGCCTTCATCCTGGAGTATTCGCTGGGCGCGAACCCGATGTTGCACCAACTCGCGAAGGAGGATTTCATCGTGTCGGACGGCATGATCGAGATTCCCGACCGGCCGGGCCTGGGCGTAACCATCGACGAAGATTTCGTCCGCGAGTACCGGGTCACGCGCTAGCGGCTAGACCGTCTTTGCAACATGCCCCGGTTTCACGTCGTCGATCCAGGCGTAGATGCTGAGAGAGACGACGAGCATGACGCCCAGGAAGCCGAAGGCGGCGCGGTAGGCGATCTCGGGCACAACGCCGTCCGGCGCGTCGAACGCACCGATGATGAAGCCGGTCGCGGCCTGCCATAGGAAAATCCCGCCGATCGACGCGGTGTTCTGGAGCGTCATGCCGCGCCCCACCAGCCGTTCCGGCAGCACGGACCGGGCATGGGCATGGAGCACCAGCGACCCCGCGCTGGCGAGCCCCAGCAACAGCAATAGACCCAGCGCCTGCCACAATGTCGGCTGCGGCCAGACCGCGAAGGTGACGAGGATCGTGGCCAGCGACACCGCGGAGCCTATGACCACCCACTTCCGGGTATTGAAGACGCGATCGAGCGGCCCGAAAAGCAATGGGCTGATCACCAGCGCGCCGTAGAGGATATTCAACACGTCGCCGCGTTGCTCCGTGTCGAGCCCATGCACGTCGGCGAGATACGGCCCGGCCCACAGCGCCGCCACCGTCATCACGCTCGGATAGATCGTGAGCTGCATGGCGATGATGCGCCATAGCATCCGGTTCTTCATTACCGTGCCGATTCCTGCCAGAATCTCGCGCGGCGTCTCCTTTACATGCGCCGTGTCACCCATGTCGGGGGGCGCATCGCGCACGATAAGGTACAGAAGCGCCGCCAAGAGCCCGGTAACGGCGGCAGAGATGACAAACGCCCCGCGCCAACCGATGGTCGCCGACGCCCAGGCGAGCGGCGTCGCCGCCAACAAGACACCGACACTCGACACCCCCATGAGGATGCCGCCCATCGTGGCGAACTTCTCGCGCGGGAACCACCGGCCGATCACCACCATCGCGCCCATCAATCCGGAGGCGCATCCGAGCCCCAGGAGCGAGCGACCGGTCGCCAGGCCGAGACCCGACTCCGCCGCGGCAAAAACCAACGCCCCGGAAACCGCGACCAAGAAGAGCACCGGCATCACCCGGCGCGGGCCGAACCGGTCCAACGCAACGCCCACGGGAAGCTGCACCAAACCGAAAATCAGGAAGAACAGTCCCGCGATTCCGCCGATCGATTCGGCGCTAAGCGCCAGGTCCCGCATCAAGTCCGGGGCAATCACCGTCAGCGATGCACGGTAAAACTGGCTGGCGATATACGCGCCGACCAATGCCGCGAAGATCATCCAGGCGCGGCGGCTGTGGTTAGGATCGGCCGCTGCGCTCAATACCCCAGTTCCGGGTCGACCACGTTGCGCAGCGGTTCGCCGGACCGCACGCGCCGGATCGATTCGCAGACATGGCGGACCGCCGACTGCGGGTTCGTGATGCTGGCGTTGTGCGGCGTGACCGTGACTTTGGGATGGTCCCAGAAGGGACTGTCGGCGGGCAACGGCTCCTCGCGGAACACGTCGAGCGTTGCACCCGCGAGCTGCCCGGACTCCAGCGCGGTCAGGATATCGGCCTCGACCTGATGACCGCCGCGGCCCGCGTTGATCAAATAGGCGCCCGCGGGCAAGGCCTGAAAGAGATTGCGGTCGAGGATGCCTTCGGTCTCCGGCGTCAACGGCAGCAGACAGACCAGGATTTCGCTGCGCGCCAGAAAGGCGGCGCGGCCGTCTTCACCGTGAAAGCTCTGCACGCCCGGCAGGTCCTTGGCCCGCCGGGACCAACCGGCAACGTCGAAACCGGCGCCGACCAACAGGCGGGCCGCCTCGCCGCCCATGGCGCCCAAACCCAGGATTCCGACCCGCCGATGCATCGCGGCCGGCGAGGCGATCATCCGCCACTCATGCGCGCGCTGCTGCGCATCCAGGGCCGGCTGCTCCCGGTGATAGCGCAGCACATGCAGCAAGACATACTCGGCCATGCAAACCGCCAAATCGTCGTCGACCATGCGCACCACCGGCACGCCCTCGGGCAGGGTCGGGTCCTTCAACAGCGCGTCGACGCCCGCGCCGAGATTGAGGATCGCCTTAAGATTGGGGAACTGGCGCAGCGCGCCTTGCGGCGGCAACCAGACGAGCGCGAATTCGATTTCCGCCGGGTCGCCGGGCGAATCCCAAGGACGGACCTCGAGATCGGGGACGGCCGCATGCAGGGCATCGCGCCATGCATCGAACCGGTCGCTTTCGGAATAGAAGATCAGGGCCATGGCCGCAGATTACATGTTCACGGTCCCGGCGGCGATGGCTTCTTCCGCGGTTTCGAGATCGAAGGCCGCGGCGAGCAGCGCCTTGGTGTAATCCTCGGCCGGCTCATGGAAGATCTGGTCGGCGGACCCCTGCTCGATCACCTTGCCGTTGCGCATGACGATGACATGGTCGGAAAGCGCCCGGACCACGCGCAGGTCGTGACTGATGAACATATACGCGAGCTTATGACGTTCCTGGAGCGAGCGCAGCAGATCGACGATCTGCGCCTGCACCGACCGGTCCAACGCCGAGGTCGGCTCGTCCAGAACGACGAAACGGGGTTTCAACACCATGGCCCGGGCGATCGCGATCCGCTGGCGCTGCCCGCCGGAAAATTCGTGCGGGTAGCGGTGTCGCGTCTCCGGGTCCAGGTCCACCTCCTCCAAGGCTTGGATGACGAGCCGGTCGCGCTCTTCTTCGGTGCCGCCGATGCCATGGACCCGCAGCCCTTCGTCGATGATTTGGCCAACCGACATACGCGGGCTGAGGCTGCCGTAAGGGTCCTGGAAGACGACCTGGATTTCCCGGCGCAACGGGCGCATCGAGCGTGAGGACAATCCTTGTATGTTCCGCCCATCGAAGACGATCTCGCCTTCGCTGCTCTGCAACCGGATCAACGCCATGCCGAGCGTCGTCTTGCCCGACCCGGATTCGCCGACCACGCCGATCGTCTGCCCCTCGCGGATCGAGACCGAAATCCCGTCGACGGCGCGGACATAGTCGACCGTGCGCCGCAACACGCCCTTCTTGATCGGGAACCAGACCTTCACGTTGTCGGCGTTCATCACCAGCGGCGCGGATTCGGACGAGGCCGCCTTCTCGCCCTTGGGTTCGGCGTCGATAAGACGCTGGGTATAGGAATGCTGCGGCGTCTCGAAGACCGGGCCAGTCTCCCCTTCCTCGACAATCCGGCCGTGCTGCATGACGCAGACCCGGTCGGCGACCTTGCAGACCACGCCCAGATCGTGGGTGATGAACAGCATCGCCATGCCGAATTTGGTTTGCAGCTCATTCAGCAGCTTGAGGATTTGCGCCTGGATGGTCACGTCGAGCGCGGTCGTCGGTTCGTCGGCGATCAACAGATCCGGCTCGTTCGCCAACGCCATCGCGATCATCACGCGCTGCCGCTGACCGCCGGACAACTCGTGCGGATAGGCGGTCAATCTTTGTTCCGCGTTGTTGATGCCTACCAGATTCAGGAGTTCCAGCACCCGATTGCGCGCGGCGTCCGGCGCCATGCCTTTATGCAGGAACAGCACCTCGCGTATCTGCTTCTCGATCGTGTGCAGCGGGTTCAGCGAGGTCATCGGTTCCTGGAAGATCATCGAAATCCGGTCGCCGCGGACCCGCCGCAAGGTCTGTTCGTTCGCCCCCAGCAATTCCTGGCCCTTGAAGGTGATCGAGCCGGACGGATGCGACGCCAGCGGATAAGGCAGCAATTGCAGGATCGACAGCGCCGATACGGACTTGCCGGAGCCGGACTCGCCAACCAGCGCCAGGGTCTCCCCCTCGCAGATGTCGAAAGAGACGCCTTTCACCGCATTCACCGAACCACCGGGCAGATTGAAATCCACGGCGAGGTTGTCGACGGTCAGGATCGGTTTCTTGGTCATCTTCTTATCCTTGCGCCTTTCGCGGGTCGAATGCGTCACGCACCGCCTCGCCGATGAACACCAGCAGCGACAGCATGGCCGCGATCACGACGAAGGCCGTGATGCCGAGCCAGGGAGCCTGGAGATTATCCTTACCCTGTTTCAAGAGTTCGCCCAAGGACGGCGATCCCGGCGGCAGACCGAACCCGAGAAAATCGAGCGATGTCAGCGTCACCACCGAGCCGGACGTGATGAAGGGCAGGAAGGTCAGCGTCGCGACCATCGCATTGGGCAATAGATGGCGGAACATGATCGTGCCGTTGCCGACGCCGAGTGCCCGCGCCGCCTTGACGTATTCGAAATTGCGGGCGCGCAGGAATTCGGCCCGTACGACGCCGACCAGCGCGGTCCAACTGAACAGCAGCATCAGGCCCAACAACCACCAGAAACTCGGCTGCACGACGCTGGCCAGGATGATCAACATGTAGAGCACCGGCAGACCGTTCCAAATCTCGATGGCGCGCTGCCCCAGCAGGTCGGTCAACCCGCCGAAATAGCCCTGGACCGCGCCCACCGCGACGCCGACGATCGAACTGAGGATCGTCAGCACCAGGCCGAACAGGACCGATATTCGAAAGCCGTAAATAATGCGGGCCGTCACATCGCGCGCGTTGTCGTCGGTCCCGAGCCAATTTTGGCCGGATGGCGGCGCCGGGGCCGGCACCGGCAGGTTGGCGATATGGGTATCGTAGCGATAGGGGATCAGCGGCCAGACGATCCAACCGTTCTTCTCGATCTGCTCGATAATGTAAGGGTCGGTGTAGTCGGCCTCGGCCTCGAAATCACCGCCAAAGGTCGTCTCGGGATAGAATTGTGCGAACGGGAAGTAAATGCCACCGTCATACTGGATCAACAAAGGCCGGTCGTTGGCGATGACCTCGGCGAAGAGCGACCCGACGAACAGAACGAGGAATATCCAGGCCGACCAGTAACCGCGCTTGTTCGCCTTGAAATTCTCGATGCGGCGGCGCGTGAGCGGTTTGATCCGAACCCCGAAAACGCGGTCCTCCACCGGCATATCGACGGCGGCGGCGGTCATGTCTCGCGCCCCTCGAAATCGATGCGGGGATCGACCAGCATATAGGTCAAGTCCCCGACGAGCTGAAGCAGCAGACCAAGCAACGTGAACATATAGAGCGTGGCGAACATCACCGGATAGTCGCGGTCGATCGCCGCCTCGAACCCGAGCAGGCCAAGACCGTCGAGCGAGAAGATCACCTCGATCAGCAGCGATCCGGTGAACAACATGCCGATGAAGGCACCGGGAAATCCGGCGATGACGATCAACATGGCGTTGCGGAAGACATGCCCGTACAGAACCTGCCGTTCACCCAGCCCCTTGGACCGCGCGGTGACGACATATTGCTGGCCGACCTGGTCGAGGAAGGAATTCTTGGTCAGCATCGTCAGGCCGGCGAACCCGCCGATGACCAAGGATAGGATCGGCAAAGTCATATGCCAGAAATAATCGACGATCCGCATCGGCCAGGAAAGCGTGTCCCAATCGTCGGATACCAAACCCCGTAAGGGAAACCAGTCGAGATACCGCCCGCCGGCGAACACGACGATCAGCAGGATCGCGAACAGGAACCCGGGAATCGCGTTGCCGAAGATCACCGCGCCGCTGGTCCAGACATCGAAACGCGATCCGTCGCGCACCGCCTTTGCGACGCCGAGCGGAATGGAAATCAGGTAGATGATCAACGTACTCCAAACGCCGATGGATATGGAGACGGGCATCTTTTCCAGGATCAGGCCGATGACATTCTTGTCGCGAAAGTAGCTCGTCCCGAAATCGAAGGTCAGGTAGTTCCGCATCATGATCAAGAAACGTTCATGCGCCGGCTTGTCGAAACCGAATTGCCTTTCGAGCTGTTTGATGAAAGCCGGATCGAGGCCTTGCGCACCCCGATATTTGCTTGTCACGGAATCGTCGCCGACTCCCTGCCGTTGCTGCTGGCCGCCGCTGACTTCCGAACCTTCGTTACCCGTGATGCGCGCGGTCGCGTCAACCGCGGTGCCCTGGATCTCGGCGAGCACGCGCTCGACCGGCCCACCCGGCGCAAGTTGGATCACGATGAAATTGACGATCATGATGCCGAGCAAAGTCGGCACGATCAGGAACAGGCGCCGGATAATATAAGCCAGCATCGCGCCTTATCCAGCCCGCACGGTCACTTGGCCGTCGGCGGCGATTGGCGGTTCTGCAATGCGTCGGCTTTGGCGTTATCGATCCACCAAGCCATGAACTGAACACCGCTTTTCGGGGTGACCGCCGGACGCCCGAACTTGTTCCAATGCGCCACCCGGTCATACGGGATATGCCAATGCGGGATCACGATATGCTGCGATAGCAGAACATGGTCGAGCGCCCGCGTATAGGTGACCAAACTCTTCCGGTCGGGCGCGGCGATCAGCTTTTCGATGATATCGTCTACCACCGCATTTTTGAGGCCGGTGAAATTGCGGCTTCCAACCCGGTCGACCGCTGACGTACCCCAGAAATCGCGCTGCTCGTTACCCGGCGAGTCCGACTGACCCCATGACATAACGATCATGTCGAAATCGAAGTTCTGGACGCGCTGCTGATACTGTGCGGTATCCACCGTCCGGACCTTCAGGTCGATGCCGAGCCGCTTCAAATTTTTCTTGAATGGCAGCGCGATACGCTCGAACAACGGACTCACGAGAAGCATCTCGAAACTCATCTGTTTGCCCGTCTTCCCGTGCGTCAGAATGCGCGTCTTCTTGTCGACCCGCCATCCGGCCTCGCGGAGAATCTTGTTGGCGATGCGGAGGTTCGCACGGATGTTTCCGCTGCCGTCACCTTTGGGATTGGTGAAGGGCTGCGTAAAGACCTCCGGCGGCAAACGATCGCGATATTCCTGAAGCACCGCGAGGACGTCACCTTGCGGCACCCCGCTCGACGCAAGTTCCGAATTCTCGAAGAAGCTGCCGGTCCGGGAATACTGCCCGTAGAAAAGCGTCTTGTTGGACCATTCGAAGTCGAAGGCGTAGTTGAGCGCCCGCCGCACCCGCGGATCCTTGAACAGATCGCGCCGCATGTTGAACGCAAACCCTTGCATGCCGGTGGAACGGTTATGGTTGATCTCGACCTTTTGGATCATCCCATCGCGAACCGCGCGCGTATCGTAGGCGGTGGCCCAATTCTTCGAAGAATTTTCGCGCCGGAAGTCGTAGCTGCCGGCTTTGAACGCCTCCAGCGCTACCGTGGAGTCGCGATAATACTCATAGCGCATCGTGCCGTAGTTATACTGCCCTATATGCGTCGGATGGCTGGTCGCCCAGTAATCCTTGACCCGCTCATACTCGACATACCGGTTCGCCTCGAACGATTTGATGCGATAGGCGCCGCTGCCGAGCGGCGGCTCCAGAGTCGTCTTCGTGAAGTCCCGGTCCTTCCAGTAGTGTTTCGGCAGGACGGGAAGCTGACCGATGATCAACGGCAACTCGCGGTTCACCTTATCCGGCTTGAACGAGAACTTGACGCTGCGGGGGCCGACCTTCTCGGTCTTGGAAACGTTGCCGTAATAGAACCGGTAGAAAGGCGTCCCTTTCGTAACCAACGTTTCGAAGGTCCAAATGACGTCTTCCGCGGTTATCGGTTTCCCATCATGCCAACGCGCATCCGGGTTCAAGTGAAAGATGATCCACGACCGGTCGGTCGGCATTTCCACCGATTTGGCGATCAAACCATACATCGAAAACGGCTCGTCCGCCGACGACACCATCAACGTATCGTAGATCAGCCCGATGCCCGATGCGGACCGGCCCTTGACGATAAAGTTATTGAAACTGTCGAAGCCGCCGATCGCACTCAGCTTGACCTCGCCGCCCTTGGGCGCGTTCGGATTCACATAGTCGAAATTCTTGAAATCCGGAGGATATTTCAGGTCGCCATGCATCGCGATGCCGTGGCCGCGATACATGTCGGCGGCCGATGCCGCACCGAAGCCTGATAATACGCCCGCTGCCGCGCAAAACGCGGCGATCAGGAATACGGCGGTCGCGTTTTTTAATCTCATCGAAGGCGCCTCCCAGTTGCGGCTATTCTATTGTCCCTCGACCAATCCGAGTAACGCATCCTCGCGAATCGCCCCTCGATGTCAAATTAGAAAATTGTAAGTTTTTCGTTATTTGACAGGCAATTTATCGCGAATTTCCGCGCCCCTACGCGTTTTTCAAATAGGCCATCGCCTCGCGGTGGCAAGTTTCGTTCGCGGCCGCCAGCACATGACCCTGCGAATGCCTGTCCAGCGGCGCGCCGGACCAATCCGTCATGATACCGCCCGCCCCCTCGATCACCGGCACCAGCGCCATGAAATCGTATATCTTGAGGCTGGCCTCGGTCACCACGTCGACGAAACCCGATGCCAGCATTCCGTAGGCATAACAGTCCCCGCCATAGCGCGACACCGCGACCTGCGCGACCATGGCGTCGACTGCGGCGCGTTCGTCGCCGCGTTTGAACATGTCCGGGTGCGTCGTGTAATGGATCGCGGTCGCCAAGGTCGAATCCTTTCGGGTCGCGATCGTCGCGCCGTTCAGCGTCGACGGGTGGCCGGCCGCCCCGATCCAGCGCTCGCCGGAGACCGGCTGGTCGATGACACCGAGGATGGGCCTCCCATTCCGCATCAGCGCAATCAGGGTTCCGAAAATAGGCATGCCGCTGATGAAGGCCTTGGTGCCGTCGATCGGATCCAGCACCCAGGCGTATTCGGCCTCCGTCCGGACGAAGCCGTGCTCCTCGCCGAAGATGCCGTGGTCCGGGTAGTCGTCCTCGATCATCGCCCGCAGGGCCGCCTCCGCCTCGCGGTCGGCGACCGTAACCGGACTGTCGTCGGCCTTGGTGTCGACGGGAATCGGCGTCCGGAAATACTGGCGAATGATTACGCCGCTTGCATCGGCAAGCCGCCCGGCCAGTGCGATGAACTCGTCGGGGCAACTTTCTGCCGTCATGGATCGGTCCCGCGGCGGTTATGGAAAGGGTGCCGGCGCGTCGGCCGCCCGCTTGGCGGCCCTTAGGGCAGCGGTTTCGGGCTGTCGCTCAACGACCGCATGTAGGCGATCAAATCAGCGCGGTCCTTATCCTTCTTGAGACCAGCATAGGTCATCTTGGTACCCTTGGCGTAATCCTTGGGCTTGTAGAGGAACTTGCTGAGTTCCTCGAATTCCCAAGTCGTCTTCAGGCCCTGCAATGCGCTGGAATAGCTGAACCCATCCACCCCGGCGGGTTTCGCGCCGACGATATTCCAAAGGTTCGGCCCGATCTTGTTCTTGCCGCCCTTCTCGAAGGTGTGACAGGACGAGCATTTCTTGGCGACTTTCTCGCCGTTCTCCACACTGGCGGCGGCAAGTAACGGTCCGATTGCGGCCGGGCCGGTCGGCGCGGCGGCGGTCTGTGCGGGCGCGCTTCCGGCGTCTGCGGCGATCGCGAAGGCGGGTTTATCCAGCATCGTGGGGTGATAGAGCTTTCCGGTAATAAAACCAGATATCATGGCCAACAACCCCGCGCACAGTACGGCACCGGCAACCTTGTTCACGAATAGCGGATCTTTCCCCATAACCTCGACCTGTGATTTTTTGAACCTTGCGCGCCAAAAACAGCGCTCCAGGCATACCACCCGAAGCGCGTCACCAACAAGCTGGCGTAACCTATACCAATGGGCTGTAATGCCGAAAGCGGAGGCGGGGCCGCGCGGCAAAATGACGCAGGCCTGCCTCACCCGAAACAAACCGGCGACCACCATAATCCACCCCGATGCCCGCACCGAAGAATCCCATCGTGATCATCCCCGCCCGCATGGCGTCTACCCGGTTTCCCGGCAAGCCATTGGCGGCCATCGACGGTGTCCCGATGATCGTCCATGTCATGCGCCGCGCGGCGGAGGCCGATGTCGGACCCGTCCTGGTCGCCGTCGCCGAACGGGAGGTCGCCGATGCGGTCGAGGCGGCCGGCGGCATCGCGATCCTGACCGATCCCGACCTGCCGTCCGGCTCGGACCGGATCCATCAGGCGCTGGTGCGATTCGACCCGGACGGTGCGCACGATGCGGTCGTCAACGTGCAGGGCGACCTGCCGACGATCGAGCCGGCGGCGATCGACGCATCGCTTCGGGCCTTGTCCGGCGAAGGCGTCGATATCGCGACCCTGGCCGCGGTTATCACCCGGGAGGCGGAGCGCGACGATCCCAACGTGGTGAAGGCGGTGGTACCGTTGGCCGCGGGCGCGCGGCAGGGCCGGGCGCTCTATTTCACGCGGGCGACCGCGCCGGCGGGCGACGGCCCCTTGCTGCACCATATCGGCCTCTACGCCTATCGCCGGGCCGCGTTGGAACGGTTCATCGCCTTGCCGCCCGGTGTCCTGGAACAACGCGAGAAACTCGAACAATTACGGGCGCTTGAAGCCGGCATGCATATCGAGGTGGCGCTCGTTGACACGGTTCCGCTCGGCGTCGATACTCCCGCCGACCTCGAACGCGCGGCACAGATACTCGCGCGATAGGATGGATTCCCGGCCATGACGGCAAACTCGGACAACCTGATCGCGTTTCAGGGCCTCCCCGGCGCTTATTCGGACCTCGCCTGCAGGACCGCCTATCCCGACATGGAGACCCTGCCCTGCCGGACCTTCGAGGATGTCTTCGCGGCGGTCCACGACGGCAAGGCGCGGCTCGCGATGATCCCGATCGAGAATTCCGTCGCCGGGCGCGTCGCGGATATCCATCATCTGCTGCCGGATTCGGGCCTGCATATCATCGGCGAGCGGTTCGAGCGGGTGAACCACCAGCTTCTGGCGTGCAAGGGCGTAAAGATCGAAGACCTGACGTCGGTGCACAGCCATGTGCACGCGCTGTCGCAATGCCGCAAAATCATCCGCGACTTGGGGCTGCAGGCCGTCGTCCACGTGGATACCGCCGGATCGGCGAAGGAACTGTCCGAGACCGAAGACCGGACCATGGGTGCCATTGCCTCGACCCTGGCGGCGGAGATCTACGGTCTCGACATCCTGCGGACCGACATCGAGGACGAAGAGCACAACACCACCCGGTTCATCGTGATGGCGATGGAGCCGATCGACCCCAATCCAGCGGACGGTATAGTCGTCACCTCCTTCGTGTTCCGCGTGCGCAACGTGCCCGCGGCGCTGTACAAAGCGCTGGGCGGCTTCGCGACCAACGGCGTGAACATGACGAAGCTGGAATCCTACATGGTCCGCGGCCAGTTCACCGCCACCCAATTCTATGCCGACATCGAAGGGCACCCGGACACCACGTCGGTCCGGCTCGCGCTGGAGGAATTGAGCTTTTTCAGCCGCGAGGTGAAGATTCTGGGTGTCTATCCGGCGTCGCCGCGCCGCGCCGGCATCAACGGCGGCTAAGGCCGCCCCATAGCCGCTACAGCCCGAGCCATTCGTTGATCAACCGCCGCGAGATCGAATCCTTGCGCGGCAGGCGGAAGGTCGAGTCCTCCGGCGAATTCAACAGAAAATCGCGGGAGAACCACTGCGCGCCGTCCTCCAGCTCGTTGTAGTCAACCGTCAGGTCGAAGGTCGTCGCCCGCGCGGTGTAGCCGAGCATGATGTTGGCCGGGAACGGCCAGGGTTGCGACGAATGATAGGTCGTGTCGGTGATCTCCAACCCGACCTCCTCGAAGACTTCACGCGCGACGGCGTCTTCCAGGCTCTCGCCCGGCTCGACGAATCCGGCCAAAATCGAGTGCTGTCCCGGCAGCATGTTCGCCTTGCGGCCGAGCACCACACGGTCGCCGCCGTCATGGATCAACATGATGACCGCCGGGTCGGTGCGCGGGAAACACAAGGTGCGGCAATCCGCATTGGTGCATTGGCGTACATGACCGGCTTCCTTGGCCTCGGTCGCGCTGCCGCAGACGCCGCAGAACCGGTGCCGCCGATGCCAGGTCATCATCGCCCGGGCGTAGGCCAGCAAACCGCCCTCGTTCGCCGTCATGCGCGGGCCGACGCGCCGCAGATCCTGAAAGGTACCGTAATCGCGCAACGGCGGTTCTTCATGATGCGAAACGTCGATGGCGAAATACGCGGCCTTTTCGACGAGACCCAGAAAAACGACCACCTCGTGGTTGTCCAGCGGCAGATGTCCGGTCGGCAGGGCCATCGGTTGCGGGATATCGCCTTCGATCACCAAGCTGCGCGACCGCCAGACGGGCACGACCCGCGACGCCGGATCCCTAAGCTGCGACGCGAGCCAATCATCGTCCCGCCGTAAATGACCGGCCCGATCAATCTCGATGCTTGCATAGGTATTTGCGCTTTTCATGCTGCGAATTTCGCATGGTTGCCGCCGGACACGCAACCGGCGCCGGGCCGGGAAGGCCCGACTCCCCTTGCCATCTCGACACCGGTAGCTGATATAGTGAAATTGGAAGGTTGGTCAGCGGACGAATCCCTCGCCAACCCGGTCAGGTCCGGAAGGAAGCAGCCGTAACGAGTCAGGTTCGGGTCGCCCGGCCGGCCTTCCACCCGACAATGGGAGCCGAAGGTAAGAACAGTCCCGCCGCATGGCAAAGGACACAGAATCAACGGCGTATCGCGTCCTCGCTCGCAAGTACCGACCGAGCACTTTCGAGGAACTGGTGGGCCAGGACGCGCTTGTCCGCACTTTATCGAACGCGATCGACAGCGGTCGGATCGCGCATGCCTATATGCTCACCGGCGTCCGCGGCGTCGGCAAGACGACCACCGCCAGGATCATCGCGCGGGCGTTGAACTGCGTCGGCGAAGACGGCCAAGGCGGCATCACCATCACGCCCTGCGGCAAGTGCGATCAATGCGTCGCCATCGCCGAGGACCGGCATGTCGACGTGATGGAAATGGACGCCGCCAGCCGGACCGGCGTAGACGACATCCGCGAGTTGATCGAGGGCGTCCGATACAAGCCCGTCTCGGCGCGCTTCAAGGTCTACATCATCGACGAAGTGCACATGCTGTCGAAGAACGCCTTCAACGCGTTGCTGAAGACGCTGGAAGAGCCGCCGGAGCATGTCCGCTTCATCTTCGCAACGACCGAAATCCGCAAGGTCCCGGTGACCGTGCTGTCGCGCTGCCAGCGTTTCGACCTGCGCCGGCTCGACATGGCGCAACTGGCCGAGCATTTCAGCAATGTCGCGAAACAGGAAGACGTGACGGTCGAGGACGACGCGATCCGCTTGATTTCCCGCGCAGCGGACGGCTCCGTGCGCGACGGGCTGTCGCTGCTCGACCAGGCGATCGCGCTGGGCGACGGCACCGTGACCGGCGAGCAGGTGCAGAATATGCTGGGCTTGGCGGACCGGGCCGCGGTGTTCGACTTGTTCGAGCAGCTCATGGGCGGTGACATCAAGGGTGCACTCGACCAGATGCAGAGCATGTACCGCGACGGCGCCGATCCGGTCGCCGTGCTGCAGGACCTGCTGGACGCGACCTATTGGATAACCCGCATCAAGATCGCGCCGGAGGTGGCGGACGCCGCCTATACGCCGGAAATCGAAAAGACCCGGGGCGGCGGCCTCGCCACGAAACTGGGTCTGCCGGTGTTGACCCGGACGTGGCAGCTCCTGTTGAAGGGTTTGGAGGAAACCCAGCGCGCCGAGGCGCAGCTCCAGGCCGCAGAAATGGTGTTGGTCCGGATCGCCTATGCGGCGGACCTACCGTCGCCGGCCGACCTCGCCAAACAGGTGTCGGGAAATCCCACCGCGCCCAACGGCGGTGGACCGGCCGCACAAGGACCGGCCGGCAGCGGCGCACCGAGCGGCGGTCCCACGGGCTCCGCGATGGCCGCCGTCGCCTTGCCCGACCCGGCGCCCGACGCATCGCCGGAGCCACCGCCGTCCCCGATGCCCGACGCAATACCCGAAACCAGCGCGGCACCGTCCCCGTCGCCGGACAGTTTCGCCGAGGCCTTGGCGTTGTTCGACGCGCAGCGCGAGGTCGGCATTCGCGCCCAGCTTTACAACAACGTCCACCTCGTCCGGTTCGAGAAGGGCCGGATCGAATTCCGGCCGACCGAGCACGCCCAACGCGATCTCGCCAACAAGACCGCGACAATGCTGACCCAATGGACCGGCGAGCGGTGGGTCGTCAGTATCTCGCAGGAAGCGGGCGATCCGACGATGGCGGAACAGGACGCCGCGACGCAACAGCGCTTGTTGGACGCGGCGGAAGAACTACCCTTGGTACAGGCGGTAAAGGCGGCCTTTCCGGGTTCGGTCATCCGCAAGGTCACGCCGCGCGGCGATCCGTCGGAACTCGATTATCCCGATATCGCCAGCGACGGCGCCGGACTCGGCTATGACGACGAAGATGATGAAGAGGATTAAGCGATGAAGAATCTCGGGCAACTGATGAAGCAGGCCCAGGAAATGCAGACCAAGATGGCCGAGATGCAGGAAAGGCTTGAGACGCTGGAGATCAGCGGCAGCGCTGCCGCCGGCATGGTTACCGTCATCTTGAACGGCAAGGGTGCGATGCGGTCGGTCAAGATCGATCCGTCGTTGATCAAACCCGACGATGCGGAAATCCTGGAGGACCTGATCACGGCGGCGCATAACGACGCGAAATCCCGCCTCGAAGAAAAGGTACAGGAAGAGACGTCGTCGATGATGGGCGGGCTGCAGCTTCCGCCCGGTTTCAAGCTTCCCTTCTAAGACGGCGCCGCGATGAACGACGTCGAACGGCTGACGCAATTACTGGCACGGCTGCCGGGTCTGGGACCGCGCTCGGCGCGCCGGGCCGTTCTGCATCTGCTGAAGAAGCGCGAGACACTGATGCAACCACTGGGACAGGCGCTCGAAGCGGTCGCGGAAACCGTCAAGACCTGCCCCACCTGCGGCAACCTCGATACCGACACGCCATGCAGCATCTGCCGCGATCAAGAGCGTGATCCCGCCACCATCTGCGTCCTGGAGGAAGTCGGCGACCTGTGGGCGCTGGAACGGACGGGGTCGTTCAAGGGGCGCTATC
This sequence comes from Alphaproteobacteria bacterium, assembly GCA_965228975.1. Classification (GTDB taxonomy): domain Bacteria; phylum Pseudomonadota; class Alphaproteobacteria; order UBA8366; family UBA8366; genus JAJFJD01. Next base: position 5,363,829 of record OZ245851.1, on the reverse strand, counting down.
ACGTCCTGGGGGGCCATCTCTCGGCCCTGGACGGTATCGGCCCCGAGGACCTGAACATCGGCAGCCTGATCGACCGCGCCGGCACCAGCGAGGTACGCGAGATCATCCTGGCGACGAACCTGACGGTCGACGGCCAGACCACAGCGCATTACATCGCCGAACGCCTGGCCGAGACGGATGTCCGTGTGACGCGGCTGGCCCATGGCGTGCCCGTCGGGGGCGAACTCGACTATCTTGACGACGGAACGCTGACCGCCGCATTGCGCTCGCGCCAATCGCTGCAAATATAATATGGACACCAAACTGGGCCGATCCGGAAAATCAATAAGAACCAACTGAAAAAGCAGGACACCATGTCGACCACGACACGAGCCCCGAAAACCCGGCCTTGGCGGGCCGCCCTCCGGCACGCCGGCCTGACCGCCGCGGCCGTCCTCTTCGTCAGCGGCGCGGTACAGGCCGAGACGAAAGAGATCGTCGTCGCGCCGGACGCCCGCACCGCCATCGCGGTAACGATCTACAACGGCAACGTCGCCTTCGTGCACGAACAACGACGGATCGATCTGAAGACCGGCCGCAACGTTCTGGCGCTGTCCGGCGTCAGCCCGTCGATGCAACCGGCGACGGCCTCGGTCCTCGCGGACGCCCCCGACAACGCGACGCTGGTCGATCAAACATTCGCCTTCGATCTGCTGACCCCGGCCTCGCTGCTGAAACATTCGGTGGGCCGCACGGTGCGGATCATCAAGACGCACCCGACCACCGGCGAGGAAACCGTCGAAATCGCCAAGGTGCTGAGCACGCGTAACGGCACCATCTTGCAGATCGGCAACCGGATCGAGACCAAAGTCCCCGGGCGCATCGCCTACGACTCGTTGCCGTCGACCCTGCGGGAAAGCCCGACGCTGCTGGCAACCTTCGACGTGAAGCGGCCCGTGGCGGCGACCCTCGACCTGCATTACCTGACCGGCGGTCTCACCTGGCAAGCCGACTATGTCGCCAAACTGGACGCGTCGGAGTCGAATTTGTCCTTGCAGGCGGTCGCCACGATCACGAATAACAGCGGCGCCGCTTTCGGGGATGCCGCACTGCGGCTCGTCGCCGGCTCGATCAATCAGGGGCCGCAGGGCGCGCCGCAGCCAAGACGTGCGCTGTCCGCCCGCAAGGAGGCAGCCGCGCTCGCCGCCCCGGTTCCGCCCCAACCGGCCGGTGACATGCATATCTATCCCATTCCGGACAAGACATCGTTGGAAGACCGGGCGACCAAGCAAATCGTCCTGTTTCGCGCGGCGACCGTGCCGGTGACCAAGGAATACCGGATCGAAGGAAACGGCAGCTTTTATACCCGACGGTTCGGCAACCCTTTGACGCTGAACGCCGAACGCCTGCTGCATTTTAACAACAAGGACAAGGATGGACTGGGCGTCCCCATGCCTGCCGGAACCATCCGGGTATATGGCGAAGCCGACGGTTCGGGCGGCACATTCTTTGGCGCGGACCGCATCGCCCATACGCCGGACGGCGCCGACGTCCGGCTGCGCCTCGGCCGCGCCTTCGATATCACGGCGAAACGCAAACAGACGGATTTCCGCAAGCAGGGCCTGCCGAAGAACACCTATGAATCGACCCATGAAATCAAGATCGGCAACGCGACCGATAAGGCGGTTACCGTGAAGCTCGTCGAACGTATGCCAGGCGACTGGGAGATCTTGGAGTCATCGGCCAAGCATCAGAAATCAGCATCGGATCGCGCCGAATGGTCGATCACGGTGCCGTCCAAGGATACGAAGACCCTCACCTACAAGGTCCGAATCCAGCTTTAGATCCGCCCGGCGGGTTCAATCAGTCCGACTGGCCGGCGGCGGCGTTCCGCAATGGCAATTCCGGCACATCGGTGGCTTCCGGTCCCTCGACCTCGTCGAGCTCGAGTTCCTGAATGCGGGTCGCACGCTTCTGCACCTTCTCGGTGGATATCCGGATTTGACGGATGTCTTCCTCCGCCTGTCCGAAATGTCGTTGCAGGTTCGCAACCCGTGAATCGAGCCGGCCCACGTCGTCGGTGATCGCCGTCACCTCCTTCTGGATCAATCCGGCCTGCTCGCGCATCTGGGCGTCCTTGAGCACGGCGCGGATCGTGTTCAGGGTCGCCATCAACGTTGTCGGGGACACGATATAGACGCGCGCGCGATGGGACTTCTCGACGACATCGGGCAGTTCGGCGTGCAATTCGGCATATACCGCTTCCGACGGCAGGAACATCAGCGCCGATTCGGCGGTCTCGCCCGGCAGGATGTATTTCGCGGCGATGTCGTTGACATGCTTCATCACGTCCGCCGCGAAGGCACGTTTGGCCGCGACGCGGTCGCGCTCCTCGCGCGCGGCCCGCAGTGCATAGTAGCTCTCCAGCGGGAACTTGGAATCGATGCAGATCGCCCCCGGCGGATTCGGCAGGGTCAGCAGGCAATCGACACGCGTCCCGTTGCGGAGCGTCGCCTGGAACACATAGGCCGACGGCGGCAAGGCATTGCGGACTTGGTCGGCCAACTGGGTCTCGCCGAATGCGCCGCGCGACTGCTTGTTGGACAACACCTCCTGCAGGTTGACGACATCCTTGGACAGTTTGGTGATGTTTTCCTGCGCCTTGCCGATCACCGCCAGCCGTTCCTTCAGGTCGCCCATCGTCGTCGCGGTGTCGACGGCCTGCTTATGCAGCGACGTGTTGACCCGCTCGGTAACCTGGCCCAGGCGTTCCTCCAGCGTGCGCATCAGGGCGCGTTCCTGGTTATGGATACGTTCGCCCAGCGCATTCTGAGCCGCGATTTGGTTCTCCGCGAACTGGCTCAACCGCCCGGCGAGATCGACCTGTGCGGCGGCGAGCCGGTCGGCCGCGTCGCGCCCGTCGTTGCGGCTCCGCACCAGCAGAATCACGACCAGCACGGCCACAAAGATGGCGGCGACCGATATCACGACGGGCAGATCCAGGCCCGTCAGCCAATTCAGGATGTCTTGCAGTTTTTGCCCTTCCATCAGCGTGTCATTCCGGAATGGGAGCTGCCGAAGTCTAGCATGGCGCGGTTCCATATCGCATCAATGGCCTTGACGTAGGCCGTTCCGCCCCATACCTAGCTGAGAGTCGACAATAATTCCACGGACCCTCGTAAATGGCTGTATTGCCTATCATCACCGCCCCCGACCCCCGGCTGAAAGTGAAGTGCGAGCCGGTCGAGTCGGTCGATGCGGTGATCGCGAAGACCATGGACGACATGCTCGAGACCATGTATCTCGCGCCCGGCATCGGGTTGGCCGCGCCGCAGGTCGGTATCACGAAACGCATTCTCGTGATCGACGTGGCGCCGAAGGACGGTCCGCGGGAACCCATCCGCATGGCGAATCCGGAGATACTATGGCATTCGGATGACCTGGCGACCTACGAGGAAGGCTGCCTGTCGCTGCCCGAACAATATGCCGATGTGGAACGGCCCGCCCGGATCAAAGTGCGCTATCTGGACCAGGACAACACCGAACAGGAGTTGGAAGCCGACGGCCTGCTTGCCACTTGTATCCAGCATGAAATGGATCACCTGGACGGCGTTATCTTCGTCGATCACATTTCGTCTCTGAAGCGCCGCATGATCCTGCGGCGGCTGACGAAACTGAAAAAGCAGGAGGCGTTGGCCGGGGACTGACGCCGGCCTCCCGCGCCATCCATTACGATGCCCTTGCGTCTCGCCTTTATGGGAACACCGGAATTTTCCGTCCCCGCGCTGCACGCGCTGCATGCGGCCGGACACGATATCGCCTGCGTCTACAGCCAACCGGCGCGCCCAGCGGGCCGGGGACAAAAGGAACGCCCGAGCGCGGTACAAGCGGCGGCCGAGACGCTCGGCTGTCCGGTGCGCACGCCATCGTCGCTAAAGGACCCGGACGCCCAGCAGGCGTTTCGCGAGCTCGACCTGGACATCGCCGTGGTCGTTGCCTACGGCCTGATCCTGCCCCAGGCCATTCTGGACGCGCCGCGGCTCGGCTGCTTGAACATCCATGCGTCCTTGCTGCCACGCTGGCGGGGGGCGGCCCCGATCCAACGCGCGATCCTGGCGGGGGACACCGAGTCCGGCGTCACCATCATGCAAATGGACGCGGGGCTCGATACCGGCGCGATGTTGCTGACCGAATCCACACCGATTACGGACACCACCACCGGCGAGTCCCTGCATGACACATTGGCCGAGATGGGCAGCCGCATGATTGTCGAGGCGCTGGAGCGGATCGCAGCCGGATCGTTGCCGCCGACCCCGCAGCCGGAAGACGGCGCTACCTACGCCAAGAAACTGTCGCGCGACGAGGCCCGGATCGACTGGCAGGAACCCGCGGACGTTTTGGAGCGCAAGCTGCGCGCCTTCACGCCGTGGCCCGGCACCTGGTTCGACCTCGACGGACAACGCGTGAAACTGCTCGCCGCCGAGGTTGTCGACGGCGACGGCGCGCCGGGGACCGTCCTCGACGATACCCTCAAGGTCGCTTGCGGCGAGCGGGCATTGCGCCTCAAACGCCTGCAGCGGCAAGGCAAAGGCGCCATGGATGCCGCCGATTTCCTGCGCGGGATGCCGGTGCCGGCGGGACAGGTCCTGTCATGACCCGATGGAAGCTGACGCTGGAATATGACGGCGGCCCTTTCGTCGGGTGGCAGCGGCAGGACAACGGTCCATCGGTCCAGGAAGCGGTCGAGCAGGCCATCCTTGCGTTCAGCGGGGAAAAAGCGACGCTGCACGCGGCCGGGCGAACCGACGCCGGAGTGCACGCCTTGGGGCAAGTCGCCCATGTGGACCTGGAAAAACCCACCGACGCCGACACGGTACAAAACGCCGTTAACTTCCATCTCAAACCCGCGCCTATTGCGGTGGTCGATGTCGAAGAAGTGGACGAGGACTTCCACGCCCGTTTCTCGGCAACGCACCGGGCATATCGCTACCGCATACTCAACCGCCGCGCACCGCTGACCCTGCAGGCGGGCCGTTTCTGGCATGTCGCCGTCCCGCTCGATGCGACAGCGATGCAGGACGCGGCGGACGCCCTGATCGGCAATCATGATTTCACCAGCTTCCGGGCCGCCGCCTGCCAAGCCAAATCACCGGTCAAGACGCTCGATATCCTGCGCGTCGAGCGGTCCGGCGAGGAAATTGCGATCACCGTGGAAGCGCGATCTTTCCTGCATCATCAGGTCCGCAACATCGCCGGAACACTCAAAATGGTCGGGGAAGGCAAATGGACCCGCGCCGACGTGGAGGCGGCCCTTGCGGCGCGCGACCGCAGCCGGGCGGGACCGACCGCGCCGGCGGACGGGCTCTACCTGATACGGGTGAGCTACGAACACGCGCCCTAGGCCGGCCGATCAGATCAGCATGCCGTTCCGGGTGACGATGATGAATTGGCTCAGCATGAATTCGCCCACCACCAGGGCGACCGCCACATAGGGCGAAACCTCAAGCGCGGTGCGCAGAATGAACAGGTGGTAGAACAGCACGATCGCGAGCGCCGCCAGATTGATCAACACCAGCACGTCGCGCGGCAGGATACCGCTGGCGGACAGCAGCATGACCGCGAGCAGGATCAAAATCTGCGGCCCCGCCGACCAGTTATAGGCGACGATGTAGCGGCAATACCTGTCGTCCTTGTCGAGGGCCTTCGTCACCGGCGCCATCAGCAAGGGCCACGCCGTCCAGCTGATCACATAGGCGATGGCCTCCACGGTGACGATTCGGAACGCGCCGGTGTCCTCCGAGATCGTGCCGGGCCCAATCGCCAGGATGATGATGTAGCCGGGCAGAACGACGGCAGCACAAAAGAATGACTTGATAACGCCGGACACGGAATCGTCGAACAGCGCGATGGCGCGGCTATCCCGCAGGAACAATCGCCAGGCCGCAAACAGCCCGGTCCATACTTCCGACATGGTGATCATGGACGCTCCGGCTACCGCGCTTCGAAGAACCGCATCAAGACGTTCTGATAAATATCGGTCAATGCGCGGATATCGTCCAGGTTACAGCGTTCGTCGACTTTATGCATGGTTTGGCTGACGAGCCCGAATTCCGCGACCGGGCAATGGTCCTTGATGAACCGCGCATCCGACGTACCGCCGGTCGTGCTTAGTTCCGGACGCCGGCCCAAGACCGTCTCGATGCTACCGCTGATCAGGTCGCTTAACATGCCCGGCGGGAAGATGAAGGATTCGCCGCTGACCCGGTAGGTCAGGTCGTAGCCGTCCGGGCCGGCGGTCTTGTCCAACGTCTCGCGGACCCATTTCACCAGCGTTTCGGAGCTGTGCATGTCGTTGAAGCGGATGTTGAACCGGCCTTCCGCGGCGCCGGGAATAACGTTCTCGGTCGGGTTCCCGATGTCGATGCTGGTGATCTGCAGGCTGGACGGCTGGAAATGCTCGTTGCCGTCGTCCAGCGGATCCCGGATCAACGCGCCGAGCATCCGCGTCAGGCTGTGCGCCGCATTGTCCGCGAGATGCGGGTAGGCGACATGCCCTTGCGTGCCCTTCGCCGTCACGATGAAGTTCACGCTGCCGCGGCGGCCGATCTTCATCATCTCGCCCATTTCGGACGGGTTGGTCGGCTCGCCGACGAGACAGGCGTCGATGCGTTCGTCATGCTCCTCTAGCCAATCGAGCATCTTACGGGTGCCGTTGATCGCGGGGCCTTCCTCGTCGCCGGTGATCAGCAGGCTGATCGACCCCGGCACCGGCCCGTCCGCGGTCACGCGGGAGGTGGCGGCGACGAAGGCGGCAATGGCGCTTTTCATGTCGACCGCGCCGCGGCCGTAGAGGAACCCATCGCGAATCTCCGCGGCGAAAGGGTCGACGGTCCATTCTTCGGCCGGCCCGGTCGGCACCACGTCGGTATGCCCCGCGAAGCAGAAATTCGGTTGCCCGGTGCCGAGCCGGGCATAGAGATTGTCCACGTCCGGCGTGTCGGTATCGGAAAAGTTGAGGCGGTGACAGATAAAGCCGAGGCCTTCCAGCACGCCCTGCAACTCCTCGAGCGCACCGCCTTCCTTCGGCGTCACGCTGGGGCAGCGGATCAGATCACGCGCAAGGTCAACCGCGTCGATCAAACCGGTCAATCCCGCAGCAGGTCGTTGATCGAGGTCTTCGCACGGGTCCCTTCGTCGACGGTCTTGATAATGACCGCACAGTAAAGGCTCGGCCCGATATTCTGGCCCGGCAGCGGATCGCTCGGCAGCGTGCCCGGCACGACGACCGAATAGGCCGGCACGCGGCCCCGGATGATCTCACCGGACGCCTTGTCGACGATCTTGGTCGACTGCCCGATGAAGACGCCCATCGACAGCACCGCACCTTCCTCGACGATCACGCCTTCGACGACTTCGCTGCGCGCGCCGATGAAGCAGTTGTCCTCGATGATGACGGGGTCGGCCTGTAACGGCTCCAACACGCCGCCGATGCCGACGCCGCCCGACAGGTGGCAGTTGTCGCCGATCTGCGCACAGGAGCCGACGGTGGCCCAGGTATCGACCATCGTGTTCTTGCCGACATAGGCGCCGAGGTTGACGAAGCTCGGCATCAGGACCGCGCCCGGCGCCACATAGGCCGACCGCCGGACGACGCAGTTCGGCACGCTGCGGAAGCCGGCCTCGGCGAATTGCGCGTCCGTCCAGCCCTTGGTCTTGGCGGGCACCTTGTCCCACCACGCGGACCCGTCCGGGCCGCCGCCCTGCGCCCACATGTCGTAAATGCGGAAGGACAGCAGGACCGCCTTCTTGAGCCACTGGTTGACGGTCCAGCCGCCGGGGCCTTTTTCGGCGACCCGCGCCTCGCCGGAATCGAGCAGGCCGAGCGCCGATTCGATGGCGTCGCGGACCTCCCCCTTGGTTGCGGAGGAAATCGCATCGCGATCCTCCCAGGCGGCGTCGATGGCAGTTTGCAAATCTGCGTGGCTCATAGATCAATCTCTTGTTGGTACAGCCCTGAAAAGAGCGCCGACTCTGGGCAACAAGGCCCGGAGTGTCAAGGCGAGGGCGCGAGCCGGTCCGCCACCTCGACGATCCAATCCGACAGGTCGTCGATCACATGATGGACATGCGGATCGTCTTCCGCGCCGCCCGACCAGTGATGGTCGTTGCGAATCCAGACGGTGGTCATGCCCCGTTCATGGGCCGGTTTCAGATTCCGGGCAAGATCCTCGACCATCACCGCACGGGCCGGCTCGATCTCGAACAACTCGATCAGCGTGTCATAGGGCACCGGGTCCGGTTTCGGCACATATTCCGCCGCGACGATATCGAAGACGCCGTCGAAGTGATGCGACACCCCGAGCCGGTCGGTCACGCGCTGGGCATGCGGCACGGACCCGTTGGTGTAGATCACCTTGCGCCCGGGCAGCTTCGCGAGGGCGGCGTCCAGCGCCGGGTTCGGCGGTACCGGGCTGACATCGATATCGTGGACGAATTCAAGGAACTCTTCCGGCTCAATCCCGTGCTTGGCCATGAGCCCGTTCAGCGTGGTGCCGTGCTCGTGAAAATAGGATTTCTGGAGTTTCCGCGCCTCGTCCGGCGGCAAATCGAACAAATCCATAATAAATTGCTGAATGTTTCGATCGACCTGCAGGAACAGGTTGCATTCCGCCGGATACAGCGTGTTGTCGAGGTCGAAAACCCAATGGGTGATATCGCCGAATTGATCGTTCATGGCAGCAGAGAGTGTCGCAAGCGCCGCCATCCGGCAACCTTTTAATCAAAGGCAATCGTCCGCTAACACTTAATAAACCCTTGCTCGATACCGTTCTCCTGTCCGGCGGTTCGGGTGGCTTTTCGCCGCCGGGAGGGAGAGATTTCATGCCATCGATGATCCGGGGACGCCGCGCCGACAGCGCCCGCGAGGACTGGGCGGATATACCGGCGACACTGTCGGGCTATCCGGGTCCCGTACTTCAGATTACGGCGTCCGGAGACCTGCAGCCGATGAACGACGACGGCCGCTGGCTGATCGACGCGCTGGATCGGCCGGCAGCGCGCGAAGCGGCCTCCCGGCTGCTGGACCTGATCAAGCAGGCCATCGACCAAAGGAATACGACCCGGGATATCCTGGCGCTGCCGGCGGATGGCGGCGAGCGCGCCATCGACACGACCGTGTTGCCGCGCGGCGACCGCCGGGCGCTGGTGATCGGTCTGGATACGACCGAATCCCGAGCCTCGATCCGTGCCGACGAGAACCGGTACCGCCAGCTCGTCGACATCGCGGCGGATTTTTCGTGGGAGACCGACAAGAACGGCGTCTTCACCTTCGTTTCGCCGGCGACCGCCCTCGGATATGCACGGAATGCGCTGGTCGGCAAGCAAGCCCGCGACATCCTGCTGCGCGAGCCGAGCAAGGCCGCCGTCCTGCCGTTCAGCGCCGTCGCGGCCGTGCGCCAGGAGGAATTCTGGGTGCGGAATGCGGACGGTCACCCGGTTTGCCTTGCCGTCTCCGCCCTGCCGGTCCTGGACGAAAAGGGGCTTCGGTGCGGTGCGCGCGGAGTTTGCCATGACGTCACCAGCAGCCGTCTGGTCGACAGCACGGATGCCCGCCGCCGGGTGCGGGATCGCGTCGTCAATCACATCCTGGATTCGATCCGCGCCCAACCCAATTCTCAGTCGATGCTGGACACGGCAGCGCGCGCGATCTGCAAGGCGGCCGAAGGCGACGCCTGCGAAGCCTTTCTGTTCAACGACGACGGCCGGGCCTCCCGCGTGGCGGCCTTCGGCGACACTGGCATCGCCGAGCGGTATTCCTACGAATTGGTCAAGCGTATCGACGTGTCCGACCTGCACCGCGCCACCGTGGCCGGACGGCCGGCGATCGGCATGCTGACCGTGTCGGGCGGCGTGCCCACCGGGGCCTTCCTGATCTGGCGGGTGGAGCCCGGCGCGGATTGGACCGAAGACAACGAGTTGCTCTTGGTGGCCCTGCGCGAGCAGATCGGCGTCGTGGTGTCGCAGATCGTCGAACAACGAAAACTGGAAACCATCTCGCGATTCGACGAGCTGACCGGGCTGATCAACCGGCGCTTCTTCTATGAGGAACTGGACCAGCGGCTCGCGCAGTCGATCGAGCGCGGACGGCGCGGCGCATTGATTTATGTGGATTTGGACAACTTCAAGGCGGTGAACGACAAGCTCGGCCACGACAAGGGCGATGCGGTGCTGCGCAAACTCGCCGATATTCTGCGCGCCAACACGCGGGAATACGATCTGATCGGGCGGCTCGGCGGCGACGAGTTCGCGATCTGGCTCGACGATACGGACGCGAATGTGGCGGCGAAGCGCGGCGAGAACATGCTGATCGCATCCCAGGCCATGAGCGGCATGAGTGCGTCGCGCGAGAAACCGCTGGCGATCTCCATCGGGATCGCGATCTACGATCCGCGCAGCGAGGAAGCCCGCGATACGTTGATCGTGCGCGCCGACAGCGCCATGTATGAGGCAAAGCAGAAAGGTAAGGGCCGCCTCGCCCTCGCCCCGCCGGTCGAGCGGTTCACCGCGAAACGCGCGGCGCGTTGAGGGCCGGATAACAGGTATCCGCGGCGTCAACCGTTCCGGATCAGCGTACCGGACCCATGTTCGGTGAAAATCTCTAGCAGAATACCGTGCGGCACCCGGCCGTCGATGATGACCGACGCGTCGACGCCGGCCTGCACCGCTTCGACGCAGGTCTCGACCTTCGGGATCATGCCCCCGGTCAATGTGCCGTCTTTCCGGAAGGCCGCCGCATCGGCGATCGTCATCTCCGGGATCAACTTTTTGTTCTTGTCCAGGACCCCTTCCACATCGGTCAGCAACAAAAGCCGCGTCGCCTTCATCGCGCCGGCGATGGCGCCGGCGACCGTGTCGGCGTTGATGTTGAAGGTCTGACCGTCCTCGTCCAGCCCCAAGGGTGCGATCACCGGGATGATGTCGGTATCCCGCAGCACGTTCAGAACGTGCACATCGATCTCCTTCGGGTCGCCGACGAATCCCAGGTCGAGCACCTTTTCGATGTTCGAATCCGGATCGCGCGTCGTGCGTTTCAGCTTCTCGACGGTGATCAACCGTGCGTCCTTGCCGGACAGGCCGACCGCCCGGCCACCCGCCGCGCCGATGCTGGCGACGATCTCTTTGTTGATCTGCCCCGAAAGAACCATTTCGACGACGCCGACAGTCGCGCCATCCGTCACCCGAAGGCCGTCGACGAACTCGCTCTGAATCTTCAGCCTTTCCAGCATGGCGCCGATCTGCGGACCGCCACCATGCACGATGACCGGGTTGATGCCGACCTGCTTCAGCAGAACCACGTCACGCGCAAAAACACCGGCCAAGCTGTCGTCGCCCATGGCATGGCCGCCGTATTTGATGACGAAGGTATGACCGGCGTATCGGCGCATGTAGGGCAACGCCTCGGTCAGGATTCCCGCCTGTTCGAGCCACTTCGCCCGCACGTTCGTTTTGTCGTCGCTCATCGCCGTCGCTTTCCGCCTTCGTCGATAGGTCGTCAGTCCACTACCAAACGGACGCCGTTTTAGACCATTCCTTAGCCGCCCGCCAGTTCGGCAAGGTCGGCGCGCAATTCGGCGATTCCGCGTTTTTTGACCGAACTGGTCGGCAACACCCGCGGCAGGGCGGCCGTGCGTTTGCGCAACGCATTCTCCACCTCCGCAACGCGGGCGGCCAGGGCCGCGCTTTTCAGCTTGTCGCATTTGGTCAGCACGACCCGATAGGGCACCGCCGCATTCTCCAGCAGGTCCATCAATTCCTCGTCGCTCGGCTTGAGACCGTGCCGGCCGTCGACCAAGAGACACAACCGCCGCAGTCCAACGCGCCCCTTGAGATAATTCTGGATAAGCCGTGTCCAGGCCGCGACCTCGGTCTTGGCCGCCCGCGCGTAGCCGTAGCCCGGCAGATCGACCAGCATCAGCCGGCCCCCGAGATCGAAGAAATTGATCTGCCGTGTCCGGCCGGGCGTGTTGGAGGTGCGGGCCAGCGTCTTGCGGCCGGTCAGCGCGTTGACCAAACTCGATTTTCCCACATTCGAGCGCCCCGCGAAGGCGATTTCCGGCAGCCGATCCTCGGGCAGGCCGCCAAGATCGGCGGCACCCGTGACGAACCGGCATTCCTGCGCGAAAAGCTTCCGTGCGGATTCGAGCGCTTCGGCGTCGGGGCCGGACTCGTCCGCGGCGGACCCGCCGGTCAGACCGTGCCCATGCGTTTCATGATCACCCATTGCTGCCCCATCGACAGAACGTTGTTCCAGGCCCAGTAGATGACCAGCCCCGCCGGGAAGGGCGCGAGGATGAAGGTGAAGATCAACGGCATAAAGAGGAAAATCTTGGCCTGGATCGGGTCGGTCGGCTGCGGGTTGAGTTTCTGCTGCAGGAACATGGTGACGCCCATGATGATCGGCCACAGGCCGATGTTCACCATGTCGAGCGCGACCGGCACATTCCAATCGACCAAACCGAACAGGGTCAGCAGGCCTAGCGGGTCCTTCGCCGACAGGTCGTTGATCCAGCCGTAGAAAGGCGCATGCCGCATCTCGATCGTGACGAACAGCACCTTGTACAGCGCGAAGAAGACCGGGATCTGCACCAGCATCGGCAAACAGCCAGCCGCCGGGTTGACGCCCTCCTTCTTGTAGAGCGCCATCAATTCCTGATTCATACGCTGCTTGTCGTCGCCGAACCGCTCCTTCATCGACTGCATCTTCGGCTGCAGTCCCTTCATCTTGCTCATCGCGCGATAGGATTTGTTCGCGAGCGGGAAGAACAGCAGCTTGATGCCAACGGTCAGCGCCAAAATCGCCAAGCCGAAATTGCCGAGATAATTATTGAGCCAGATCAGCGCATAGAAGATCGGCTTGGTCAGGAAGTAGAACCAGCCGAAATCAACGGCGAGGTCGAAGCGCGGAATCCCGATTTTCTCTTCATAACTGTCGAGCAGCGGCACCTGCTTGGCACCGGCGAAAAGATGGTTCTTCACCTCGACGGTGGCGCCTTTCGGCACCTGGATCGCGTCCATCAGGTAGTCCGACTGATACTTCCTGGTGGTCCCGGCCGCGCCGCTGTTGAAGCTCATGTTCACCGATGCGCCCTGGTCCGGAATCATCGCGACGAGCCAATATTTGTCGGTAATGCCGAGCCAGCCGCCCTTGGTCTTGAACCGCTTCGGCCCTTCCTCCACCAGATCGTCGTAGTCGATCTCCTGGAGCGTATCGTTGATGACGCCGAGCAGACCCTCGTGAAGGATATAGAAATCTAGGATATCCGGTTTCCCGGTCCGCGAGACCAACCCGTAGGGCGCGACATTGACCGCGCTTGCGCCGTTGTTCCGGACCCGCTGCACCACGGTGAACATGTAGTTGTCGTCGAGCGAAATCTGCTGTTCGAAGACCAGGCCTTCGCCGTTATCCCACTGCAGGGTGATCGGCGACCCGGGCGACAACACCGTGTTGGTGGTGGTCCATTCGCTATTGCGGTTCGGCACCTTGGTGCCGTTGAGCGGAATCCAGCCGAATTCCGAATAGTAGGGTTTCGGCGTGCCGGCCGGGTGCAGCAACTCGACCAACGGACTCTTGGGATCGAGCGTTTCCCGGTAGTCCTTCAGGAAAAGATCGTCGATCCGAGCTCCCTTGAGCGAGATCGACCCCTCGAGCCGCGGATTGGTGATCTTGATGCGCGGCGTCGTCGCCAGCGCCGCCTTGCGCTGCGCGACGGGATCCGAGGCGGCCCCGACGACACCAGACGTGTCGACACCCAGGTTCGGCGTATCGGAGATGCCCGGGACGCCGGGTGTCGATCCGACCGGGCTGCCGGTAGCCGGCGCCGCCGTGGATGGCGCACCTTCGACCGGCGCCTGTTGCGTCTGCGCCGGCTGCTGTTTCGTTTGCTGCTGGGTCGCCTGCTGCTGGGCCAGCTCCTGCTCGCGGCGCGGCATTTCGAAAAACACCTGATAGACCAGCAGGATCACAACCGACATGACGATCGCGATAACCAGGTTCTTTTGATCAGCCATTACCGTGTCACCACTTCTGAACGCGCCGAGGGCTGGTGTTCGCTGCAACGAGCATCCGGAACCGGATCATACCCGCTACCACCCCACGGGTGACAGCGCATGACCCGGCGAAGCGCCAGCCAGCTCCCACGCAGCGGGCCATGAACCGTCACCGCCTCCATGGCATAGTCCGAGCAACCCGGCAGATAGCGGCAGGATCCTGTGAAAAACAAGGACAGGAAAAGCTGATATCCGCGGATCAATACGCGCAGAACTGAGGCAACTAAGCCCATCGGTGTTCGATCCTCCCGATCCGGATTAACCGCTGCGCCATAGGTCGAGACGCTTTAGAGCTTTTTCAAGATCGCCGGTCAACGCTGCGAAGTCCCGGTTCAGCGTTGCCTTGCGGGCGATCAGGACATAATCGTGGCCGGGTTCGGCATGCTGAGGCATAACCGCCCGGACAGCCGCGCGCAAGCGCCGCCGGGCCCGGTTCCGCTCAACCGCCCCACCGACCCGCCGGCTTGCCGTAAAGCCGACCCGAAACGGCGCGCTGGCGTCACGCTGCCGACAACATTGGAGAACGAGCCCGGGAGCCACTGATTTCCGGCCTTTCGCAGCACGTAGGAATTCGGGCCGCCGCGTCAGTCTGCCGACCGGCGACCGCATGGCGTCAGGCTGAGAGCCGCTTGCGGCCCTTTTTGCGGCGCCGGGCCAGGACCTGACGGCCGGCCTTCGTCGCCATGCGGGAGCGGAATCCATGCCGCCGCTTACGGACAAGGTTGCCCGGCTGAAAGGTGCGTTTCACGATGATCTCTCCAAAGCGCCTAAGGATAGAGGCCCGGTGTATAAAAGGTCGGTCAACCGGTGTCAATCGGCGGTTTCCCCATGGCCGCAGCCGGCCGACGACTCTACAACGACCGATACATATACAGGCTCGGAATTGCAGGGCCGAAACCGGCTTTCTCATAGGCCCTGCGGGCCGGCGCATGGCTCGGATCGCCGCCGGTCCCGACCGTGGCAACCTGCATTCCCGCCGCCCGCAGATGGGCCAATGCCGCCTCGTACATCCAGGCGCCGATCCCTTTGCCCTGATGGTCCGGATGGACCGCATTCAGGTCGATTTCGCCGACTTTGGACGCCCGATCGCAGGTCACCGCGCAAAATGCCACGATTTCCGAACCATGCTCGACCACAAGCATGTCGTGGGAAGAGCCGGCATCGCAGATTTGATCGAGCAGTTCCGCTTGTTCCCGCTCCAGGCTTACAAGGGCCACCGCCGCGATTCGCCCGCCGAGAATCTCCCTGAAGGAGCGGAAAACCGGCTCGAAAGCCGCCTCGCGTATCGCGTGCAGCCGTGCCAAATCTTCCGCTTCGAACATCCGAATAGTGCAGTTCTCAGTCACGCGACATCTTCGCCTTGAACCCGGCCGATTCCAAGCGGATAACGTCTGACCGGCAAGGCCGGATGCTACCGGTAACCCGAATCTCACAGTAAGGTGAATCGCGAGTGAAACCCGGCCAGTGTAGACACGCACTACAATACCGTTGGGGGCGGCGATTGTTGTGAGGAGTTGACGATGGACGCGCAGGAGAATGCAGGCAGGAGCGGGGGCGGGGGCTTTTCGTGGAAAAGGCTAATCCCAATTCTCGTACTGGCCGCGGGCTTGATCGCCTTTTTCGCCTTCGGCCTGGACCAATATCTGACCTTCGAGACGTTGAAAGAAAACCGCGCCTGGCTTTTGGAACAGGTTGAACGGTCCGCCCTCCTCGCCGCTCTCGTCTATATGGCCATCTACATTGCCGTGGTCGCTTTCTCGCTGCCCGGCGGCGCGGTCATGACGATCACCGGCGGCTTCCTGTTCGGCCAGTGGCTCGGCACGGGTTATGTGGTGGTCGCCGCCACCATCGGCGCGACAATCCTGTTCATCGCAGCCAAGACCGCGCTCGGCGATCTGCTGCGGGCGAAGGCGGGTCCCTTCCTTCAGAAGATGGAGGCCGGGTTCCGCGAGGATGCCTTGAGCTATCTCCTGGTCCTGCGACTGATCCCGTTATTTCCCTTCTTCGTCGTCAATCTCGTTCCGGCCTTCCTCGGCGTGACGCTCCGGGTCTTTGTTACCGCGACTTTCGCCGGCATCATTCCCGGCACCTTCGTCTACGCCACAGTGGGCGCCGGGCTCGGCAGCATCTTCGACGCCGGCGGTGAGTTCTCGGCGCGCGGTATTCTCACGCCGGAGATCGTCACCGCGTTGGTCGGATTGGCCGTGCTGGCGCTGCTGCCGGTGGCCTATAAGCGCTATAAAGCGAAACGCGGCTGACCGTCGCAAATCGCCACGGTGTTGGGTAAACTCGCTCTTCATTAATCGGATCGGCAGCTTTTCGGCCAACCCGGTCGGAGCTTCCGAGATTGGACCGCACGGAAAATGCGAAGTCTGTCTTCACGTTTGCTGCTGTTGACCGTCATTTTCGTCATGCTGGCGGAAGTGTTCATTTTCGTGCCGTCCGTCGCGCGATTCCGCCAAAGCTGGATCGACCAGCGCTTGGAGCTAGGACATCTCGCGATCCTCGCCCTGGACGCGACACCAGACCGGATAGTCAGCGAAATGCTGCGCCGCGAGTTGCTCGAGCACGTCGGCGCCTATGCGCTGTTCGTCCGACGCGGCGGCGCGAGACTGGTTTTGAGCGGCGAAATGCCGCCGCCCGTTGCCGAAACCTATGACCTGGGCAAGGCCACCATGATGGAGTTGATGGCCGACACGTTCATGACATTGGCGCGCGCCGAGGAGCGCGTCATCCGCGTGGTCGGTCCCTCGCCGAAGGACCGGTCGGTGATTATCGAGGTCGTGCTCGACGAGGCGCCGCTGCAGACCGCGCTGGCCGCCTTCAGTTGGCGCATCTTCGGTCTGTCCATCGTGATTTCCCTAATCACCGCAATGCTGGTCTTCCTGACGCTGCAATGGCTGATGGTACGCCCGATGCGGCGGATCACCGAAAACATGATCACCTTCCGCGAGGATCCGGAAGATGCGAGCCGGGTGATCCAGCCGACGGGGCGGCGCGACGAGATCGGCACCGCGCAACATGAACTCGCCGGTATGCAGAAACGCCTGCGTGCGACGCTGAACCAGCGGGCGCATCTCGCGGCGTTGGGTACGGCAGTCGCCAAGATCAATCACGACCTGCGCGGAATCCTGGCGTCCGCCCTGCTGTTGTCCGACCGGCTTAGCACGATCGACGACCCGGATGTCCGTCGGGTGACACCGACGCTATTCGCGTCGATCGAGCGTGCGGTCGCGCTGTGCAGCAAAACGCTCGATTTCGTCGGTCAGGACCAGCATGAGTTCGACCGCAGCCGCTTTCCGCTTCACGCGATGGTGGCCGAGGTCGAGGACGGGATCGTCGTGCCCGACGACCGGGTCACCAGTTTCAAGAACACGGTGGCCCCGACAATCGAGGTCGAGGCCGACCGTGAACAACTCTTCCGGGTCCTCAACAACCTTATGCGGAATGCAATGGAGGCCGGCGCCGAACAGATCGATGTCACCGCGACGGCGAACGGCCGATGGGTCGAGATCGACATCTCCGACGACGGACCCGGCCTGCCGCCCCGCGCACAGGACAAACTGTTCCGTCCCTTCGAAGGATCGGCGCGGGCCGGCGGGACCGGCCTCGGCCTCGCGATCGCCCGCGAACTGGTCCGCAACCATGGCGGCGATCTATATCTGGTAGAGACCGGCAGCGACGGCACCACATTCCGCATATCGTTGCCGCAACCCTGATTTTTTTGCACCGCAACAATTGTCCCCGGCAGGACTCTGCGCTATAACCCGTTTGTGGCCGTAAGACATGACCTTGCATGGCATGCTGCGACGCAATCAAGACATCCAGGGACCTATCGATATGACATCGACCAAGCGTCAGGGACGTATCTCCGTTCCCGAGCTTCGCGCCCGTAAGGGCGGCGAACCGATCGTCTCGTTGACCGCCTATTCGGCCCCGGTCGCCGAGTTGTTGGACCCCCACATGGATTTCCTGCTGGTGGGCGATTCGGTCGCGATGGTGATCTATGGGATGGACAGCACACTCGGTGTAACCGTCGACATGATGGTTGCGCACGGCAAGGCGGTGGTACGGGCCACCGAGCACAGCTGCGTCATCGTCGACCTACCCTTCGGCAGCTACCAGGAATCGCCCGAGCAGGCGTTCCGGACCTCCGCCCGCATCATGGCGGAAACCGGCTGCCAGGCGGTCAAGCTGGAAGGCGGCGTCGAGATGGCAGAGACGGTGCGGTTCCTGACCGAAAGAGGCGTTCCGGTGCTGGCCCATATCGGATTGATGCCGCAAAGCGTGAATACCGCCGGCGGATTTCGCGCCCAGGGCCGGAATGCGGATGAATCGGCCCGCATCGTCGCCGACGCCTGCGCGATCGAGGAAGCCGGCGCTTTCGGTATGGTGATCGAAGGCACGATGGAAGATGTCGCGCGCGCGGTCACCGAAAAAGTCTCGGTGCCGACGATCGGCATCGGCGCGTCGCCGGAATGCGATGGTCAGATCCTGGTCACCGACGATCTGGTCGGAATGTTCTCCGCCTTCAAACCGAAATTCGTGAAGCGCTACGCCGAGTTGGGCGACGAGATGCAAAAGGCCGCCGCCGCCTATGCCGCGGACGTGCGGGCACGGCGCTTCCCCGGACCGGATCAGTGTTTCCGCCCCAAAGCGCCGCAGGCCGCCGAGTAACCGAGATGTCGTCCACGCCCGAGATCGTCCGGACGGTCGGCGGGCTCCGTGACCAGGTCGCCGGATGGCGCGGTGACGGAGAACGTATCGGGCTCGTCCCGACCATGGGCGCTTTGCACGACGGCCATTTGGCGCTCGTCCGCCGGTCCCTCGACGAGTGCGACCGGACCGTCGTCAGTATTTTCGTCAATCCGACCCAGTTCGCCCCGCATGAGGATTTCGACGCCTATCCGCGCGACGAAGCCCGCGACCTGGCGGCCATCGGCGCGCTCGGCACCGACGTCGCCTATATGCCCGACGCCAGCGAAATGTATGCCGAGGGCTTCACCACCACGGTGTCCGTGGCCGGCCCGAGCGACGGATTATGCGGTGCGGTCCGGCCGCACTTCTTCCAAGGCGTCGCCACGGTCGTGTCCAAGCTGTTGCTGCAATGCCTGCCGGACAGGGCCTATTTCGGCGAAAAGGACTATCAGCAGCTTCTGGTCATCCGGCGGTTGGTCCGCGACCTGGACATCCCGGCCGACATCGTCGGCGTGCCCACGGTGCGGGAAACGGATGGCTTGGCGCTGTCGTCCCGGAACGCTTACCTGTCGGACACCGACAGAAAGAAGGCGCCGATGCTCAATGCGATCATGCGGCAGGTTGCCGAAAAGGTCGCCGACGGTACCGATGTGGCCGAGGCCGAAAGCTGGGGCCACGGCGCATTAGCGGAAAACGGCTTCGATCCCGTGGATTACCTGGAAGTGCGCGACAGCGAAACCCTGGCACCGATCAAGGGCTTGTTGGCGTCCGGCCATCCCGCCCGCGTTTTCGCCGCCGCCTACCTCGGCAAGACACGGCTGATAGACAACATTCCCGTCGCCCGGAGCCCATAGCGACCGACCGAATCCGGTCCTAAGGGGCGCCGCCGCGCTTGCTCCCGATGGGCTCGCTATAGGACGGCGCGATATCCCAGGGAAACAGAATCCACGTATCCTGGCTCACCTCGGTGATGAAGGTATCGACCAAGGGCCGGCCCGCCGGCTTGGCATAGATCGTCGCGAAATGCGCACCCGGCAGCATATCCCGCACGGCCTTCGCCGTAGTACCGGTATCGACCAGATCGTCAACGATCAGCCAGCCGCTGCCGTCGCCGGCCGCGGCCTTCTTCAGCACCGACAACCCCCCTTGGTCCTTGTGGTCGTAGCTGGCGATGCAGACCGTATCAATCAGCCGGACCTCCAGTTCGCGCGCCACCACGGCCGCGGGCACCAGTCCGCCGCGGGTGATCGCGACGATCCCCTCGAACGGCCCTAGGGGCAGCAGCCGCCACGCCAGCGCGCGGGCATGACGATGCAACTCCTCCCAGGAAACGGGGAACTCTTTGCTGTACTGATCGCTGTCGGACATGGCCGGTCGGCTATCCAGGGTGGGCCGCGCCGCCACCGGCGTCAACGGACGTAGACGCGCACCTCGTTCGCCTGGACCGTGGCGCTCGACATGGAGTTCATGCCGACACGGCTGGTCGGCAGGCCCTGCTCGGCGAGCGTACGCATCACGTTTTCCGCATTCCGGCGCGCCGCCGTGCTGTTGAGCACGATCTGCGCCGGCGACCCGGTCTTCGGATGCACCGCGACCAGATCGAACGCGGCGTTCGGCTTGCGCTCGAGCGCCTTGCTGACCGCATTGTACAGCGCAAGCTGGTATTCGACATTGGGCCGGTCGAAGCGGATGACGACCAAGGGCCGCGCGTTCCGCGACAGCGGCGCACGGGCGGCCCGGCTCGCCTTGACCTCGGCCTGGGCGAAGGCCCGGTTCACGAGGCTCATGCCATAGCGCTCGCCGTTCTTGATCGCGATCGACATGGCGGTCAGGTTGCGGCGCTCGCTGCCAAGATACCCGGTCTGACGATTGAGGTCGTCGCTCAACTCGTTCAGCAAGCGGTCGATTCCGACGACCGTCTGGTTCACGCCGTCTTCAAGCCCGCGCAATTGGACATGGTCTTCATCGACGGCGCCGCTCAAGGTGAAGGTGGCGCGCACGCTATCCAACAGATACCCGGCGACGCTGGCCTCGGCGCCGGCGTCGTTCGACAGGCTGTTCATCTTCGAGATATTGGCTTCGATTCGCTTGAGCTGTTTTTGCGCTTCGTTCCATTGCTGGACAAGCAGCGGGTTGCCGGGCGTCGTCCCGACCTGCAGCTTCGAATTCATCGCCGCGACGATTCCGAGATAACGCTGCGTCGCATCGGTGTTGTCGCTTCGGATCTGCACCATGCGATTATCGAGGCGGTTCACCGCCGCGCGCAATTTGTTCAGGTCCTGACGCATCGCGTCGACCTTCTTTCCGACGAAAGTGCCGGTCGGTTTTCCGGTCACCTGCGGCTGAGTCGCCAATGGCCGGGGCTGTACCGCAGGCTGCGTCGCCAAGGGCGCCACGGCCGAGCGGGCAGCAGCGGCGCCTTGTTGCACCTGCTGCTGCGCTTGTTGCGCCGCGCGTTCCGCCTGCGACGCCGGAATCTCAAGACGTTCCCGGCTTTGTGATCCTGCCGCCGGGTCATCGCCGGTCAGCGATGGCCACAGACTAGAGCCGCAGCCGGCAAGCAAAATGCCCCCTGCGACGAACACACCAAAATTGCGCGTTGATCTCATTGATCTCATTGCGAAGCAGACACCCTGCTTTTTATCTTGGGATACGTCCCAAGGCCCCCACGACCCGCCAGTCGTTTTCTCGAATCCAAATACGGGGTGCGAGCATTCCAGCGTCACCCCCGTTACGACTGGCGAAAGCTCACCGAGATACTACTTTAGCACCTGACAGGCCACAAGCCGCATTTGCCGCCGCCCTACATTGCATTCCGGGGTGACGCATATTTGCAAACATGCTTGTCAATGCCCGCCGCTTTCTTTAGTGTCCGCGCCGCTTGCAGGCTGTAACGCTTGCACAGCGCGCCCGTAGCTCAATTGGATAGAGTGCCTGACTACGGATCAGGAGGTTGGGGGTTCGAGTCCTCCCGGGCGCGCCATTCCCTTCGAAAAATTCGCCCTCGGTCTAAAAAAGTTGGTTCGAACGCCGTCCGAACGCACGTGACATTGTTCCCGCGACAATTCTATTCCTAAAGACGCATTTGCATTCCGTGATTCCGGCGATGCAGCGGAACGCCGAGTCGCACCGGACCGACCGTCACCTTAAGTGTCGGATACCGTCGCACCAGCCCCCGAAGAATTGTCCCGCTCGATCGGCGACGTGAAATCACAGGTCGACCAGGCGTCCGCGCTATCGACCGAAGCGGCAACCAAATCCACCGATACGCAGGAACGGATCAAAACTCTCGAGTCCGCCTCCGACCGGATCGGGGAAGTCCTGGTCCTCATCGCCGATATCGCCGCACAAACCGATCTGCAGGCCTTGAACGCGACGATCGAGGCGGCGCGAGCCGGCGAGGCGGGCAAGGGCTTCGCCGTGGTGGCCAGCGAGGTGAAGACGCTGGCCAATCAGACGCAGACGGCCACCGACGAGATCAGCACTCAGGTTACGGACATCCAGACCGCGACGAAGGGAACCGTCGCCGCCATCGCGGAAATCTGCGATACGATCCGGAGCGTCAACGACCGTGCCTCGACCGTGCTGGAGGCCGTGGACCAGCAACGGCTTGCGACCCAGGAAATCGCCCAGAACGTGGCCGAGGCATCGGCGGGGACGCAGGACGTATCCTCGAACGTCGTGCTTCTTGCCGAGGGCGCGAACGAGACCGGTTCCGGGGCGGCGCAGGTGCTCAGCGCGGCATCGGAACTCGCCCAGCAATCCGAATCGATGCGAAGCGAGGTCGACAAGTTCCTGACCGGGGTGAAGGCGGTCGTGTAGCAACCCACGCACGGTCCCTCACCGGAAAAGCCGGCGGAGTCTCCTCCTGCCGGCTTTTTCCAATCGGGAACCGTCCGGTCCGTAGGACGACAACCGCGCTGCGCCTCGCAATCAGCGAATATCCTCGAGGAAGGATGCGACGCGCTCACGCAGCGCCGACGATTGCTTGGACAGTTCGGTCGCGGCCTGCTGGATTTCCTCAGACGCATGACCCGATTGGCCCGAGGCTTCCGAGACACCGTTGATGTTGTTCGAAACCTCTTCGGTGGCGGCGGCTTGCTGCACGACCGCAGCGGAAATCGAATCCGCCACTTCCGAAAGTTCCTGCACGACATCGCTGATACTACCGATCGAGTCCACGGCGGTGATGGCGGACGTCTGGATATCGGTCACTTGTGCTTCGATCTCGGCGGTCGCGCCGGCCGTTTGGTTGGCCAACGTTTTAACTTCCGCGGCGACCACGGCGAATCCCTTGCCCGCCTCGCCCGCGCGGGCCGCCTCGATCGTCGCGTTGAGGGCCAGCAGATTCGTTTGTTCGGCAATGTCGTTGATCATCGTGACCACATCGCCGATCTTCTGCGCGCCGGACTTCAATTCTTCCATCATCTCGCTCGACCGGGCCGCTTGGTCCACCGCAGTTCGGGTGATTTCCGAAGACCGCGTGACTTGCTGTGAGATTTCGCTGATCGACTCGCGAAGCTCGCCGGACGCCGATGCGACGGAGGCGGCCTGGACACTCGTTTCCTCGGCCGACGCCGACATCGACGAGGCGCTCGCCTGCAACTCGTCGGACGCTCCAGCGACCCCTTCGACGACTGAAGCGATATTGGATTCGAAATCGTCGGCGATCTTCATCTGCTGTGTCACGATGCTCCAGGTCAGCATGGGCGCAAGGTAATTACCCGTCGCGTCGTTGATCGCGGAAACGCGAAGGTCGAGAAATTCCTCGCCCAACGCGATCTTCCCGCGAAACGGCAGATTGCCGGGATCGGCAACCAAGTCGCGCTGATGTTTCGGATTCTTATGGAAAACATCGAAGCACTGCCCGACCAGTTCGTCGGCGCGGCAGGGCAACAGATGCTCGAGCTGTCGGATGGTTTCGATACTGGTCTTGTTCGCGTAGCTGATCGTGAAATCCTTCAGATCCAGCATCATCACGTTGATCGGCATCTCATCCAGCATCTGGATCAAGCGCGACACCTCCTCCGCCTTCCGCTGTTCTTCCGTGACGATCTTCCACGTCAGCATCGGCTGTAGATACCGCCCGGCGCTGTCGGTCAACGCCGTGATCAGTAGATCAAGCCATTCGCCGCCGATCTCGATTTTCGCGGCAAACGGCAGGTTCCCGGGATCGGTGAGAATGCCCCTTTGATGGCCCGGGTCCTTGTGGAACACATCGATACTCTGACCGAGGATCTGATCCGCCGGAATCGGCAGAACATGTTCGATCTTTTTCAGGCTTTCGAGCGTCGCCCGATTTACGTAGTCGATGGTGAAGTCGCTAAGACGGCAGGTCATGACCGCGATCGGCATGTCATCGACCATCGCCGAGAAATCTTTACGGGTTGCCGTACGAGTCGGCAGCTTCAGGTTCGCCAACATCTTAATTCACCCCTCGGAGATATGATATCTGTCGATATTCGACATTTTCCGGGATGGTCGGCCAAATTCCTTTACATATAAATAACCACGGGTAGTATTTTTTTATTCGCACTGCCCGCATAGGAGTGATTCCGAAAAGATTAAACGTTCAGGGCCACTTAGGTCCGTTTGAGTCAACTTCACGCAGGTGTAGCGTTTCTTCAATAAAGGACGTGTTCCAACGGGTATTCCATAAGACGCCCAACCAATCCTGGATTGTCCATTGGAAACCTGGGCTCATGACGGTCAATCCATGGAAAAGGCCGGCGAGGGGGTGCGCCCCGCCGGCCTTTCCGAGTTGGCTACCATCTGGCGTGACTAGGCAGCCTTGACCTCCGTGATGAACTCGTCGACCGCCGAGCGCAGCATCTCGGATTGTTGCGACAGTTCACCAGCGGCACTCAACACTTCCTGCGCGGCCGAACCGGTTTCGGACGCCGCCTGGGTCACACCGGTCACGTTGCTGCTGACCTCCTGTGTGCCCATGGCCGCCTGTTGCGTGTTTTCCGCGATTTCACGTGTCGCCACTCCCTGCTCGGAAACGGCATTGGCAATGGTATCCGAGATCGCGTTGATCTCGGCGATCGTGGTTCCGATGCCCTCGATCGCGCCGACCGCATCACCGGTGACGGATTGCATTCCAGACACCTGGTCGGTGATCTCCTCGGTCGCCTTTGCCGTCTGGGTGGCCAGATTCTTGACCTCGGACGCCACGACGGCGAAGCCTTTACCGGCCTCGCCGGCACGGGCCGCCTCGATCGTCGCGTTCAGCGCGAGCAGGTTGGTTTTCTCGGCGATCTCGCTGATCAATCCGACCACTTCGCCGATCTTCTGACCGGCATCGGCCAAGGTCTGCACCGTCTGATTGGTGCGTTCCGCCTCGGAATTCGCCTTGTTGGCAATCTCCGCCGACTGCGAGACCTGACGATTGATCTCGTTGATCGACGCCGACATTTCCTCGGAGGCGGACGCGACCGTTTGAACGTTGCTCGTCGCCTGTTCCGAGGCCGCGGCGACCGCCGTGGCCTGCCGGCTTGTCTCCTCGGCGGTCGCGGACATCGCTTCCGCGGTCGCGCGCATTTCGGTCGACGAAGCGGATACCGTCTCGACGATGCCGCCGACCCGGTCCTTGAAGTCGTCGGCAAGCGCGTGCATCGCTTGGCGTTTCTCTTCTTCCGCCTTGCGCTGCTGTTCGACGCGGTCGGCTTCCATCTGCTTCATCTGCAGGGCGCTATCCTTGAAGACCTGCATCGCGGCGGCCATCGAGCCGATCTCGTCTTTCCGGTCGCGCGCCGGGATATCGACCTCCAGGTCGCCGTCGGCGAGCCTCTCCATCGCGCCGGTCATGGCGACGATCGGCCGCGACGTCGCCCGGCCGAGGAACCACGCCATCGCCAAACCGACGACAAGACCGACGATGCTAACGACCAGAATGACCATCTCGCTGTTGAGAATGATTTCTTCGGTTTCTGCCTGAAGCCGCGCTTCTTCTTTCTCCGCGGCGCTCTGCATCCATTCGGTATCGTCGATGATGATCTTGGCCTTCGCCACGAGATCCTTGTCCAACAGCTTCTGAAGCTTCAACTCGTCCTTATGCACGATCGCGTAGGTCTTTTCGTAGTCACGGAACAGCTCCATCACCTCGGCGAACAGCACCCGTTCCTTTTCCGTATTCAAGGTTTTCTTCAAGGCCGATAGCGCCTTTTTGAACACGACGAACTCCGCCTCGGTCTTCTTGGCGAAGCGCTCGTCGCGCTGGCCGATCAGGATGTTGGTATAGAGTCGGATCAGCAGCGCGTGTTCGAGCGCGTAGTTCGCCAGCTTCACCGCCGGCGCGTTACCCTCGCGCTCCGCCTCCTCAACCATCATCTCCAGATCCTTCACGATCGTCTCCCCTTCCGGGAACAACCGGTCCTTCACCAGCGCATCGTGCTCGGTCTTGAGCGCCTTAGCCTCGGCGAATAACCCCATGTATCCGGAAAATGCGGCTTTGATTTCCTCGAGCTTGGCCCGGTGTTTCGGATCCTTGATCACCCCAAGGCCGTGATCGATTTCCTTGTCGACCTTGCCCGCAAGGTCGGCGACCACCGCAACGTCGGCGCGGTCGCCGGTGAATCCGAATTCCCTGGCATGGGCCCGCAGCTTGAGAAAGCCAACCTCGATCTTCGCGGCGATGGCGGCTTCCTCGACGGCCTCGGAGAATTTTTCCACATCGACACCGACATCGACGAAGCTCTTGTATGCGTTGCCGGACACCAGCGAAAACAGCAGCAGAACGGCCAGGAACCCAAAGAGGATCTTGGTTCCGATCTTCCAGCCATTGAACGGCCCGGCGACTCCGCCAAGGCTGCGCGGCAGTCCCAATTTGGGCTTAACGAATTTCTTCATAGGTCATTCCCCCATCCAAACGATTTCGATTAACGCGATGCCGCGTCCTTGTATCTGCCAAGACGGATCACAAAGGTCGTCGGCTGGCTCGGAACCATGCGGCCCCGACCATCCCGTTCATGAATATCGATACGAAGAAACCGCTGGGCTGGATCACATAAGATATTGAATAAAATATATTTTTTGCGTGATTTTACTAAATTTCCGACTATCCGGTTTTAACCGGAGCTTAATCACTGCCAAGATCTTAACGGGCGGTATAACGGGCCCTGTCTCCCAATCAGGCCGCCGATTGAACCGCCGGGCGATCGAAAATTTGATTGTATTGGCATCGATGCAATTCACCTTCATTTCGACACCGCAACCACATTCACGCCACGGCAGAAGGGTGGAGTCGGCTCCAAGGCAAAAAAATTGGATCGCGCCCGAGCCCGGCCGGCTTGATCCGGACCTGCAGGGCGCGGACAGGCTTCGACCCGGGAAGGAATCTCGATAAACTTCGATTGCAGTCATGGAAATCTCGTCAAATCGGAGCAGATAACCTGGGACGCTCCATTGGCTCGGCATGATCGGTGCGCGTCCCGCGCGCTGCACAGGGGACGGACAGTGATACTTCGCTCTGCAGTCTTACTTCTGGCGGGTCTGATCGCCGCAAGCGGCGCCATGGCTCAAACCACGGCGGCCTTTCTCGCCGCCAGCACGGTCGACCTCGACAATCCGCACGACCTGAAACTCTCGCCCGACGGCAAATACCTGTTCGTCTCGGACGTGGGGAACAACCGGGTTGCGATTCTCGACCCCGAGACGCTGGCGCTGATCGACGAATTCGGGTCGGACCATCAATCGGGCACGCATGATGTCGACTTCGACGCCGAGGGCCGCGCGTATGTGGCGGACACCCACAACGGACGCGTCACGATCTACACAATGACCGGGACCAAGGCCGCGCTGGTCGGCGCGTTGAAGGATCGGATTAGCGGACCCGAGGGCGTGCTGGTCCATCCGAACGGTCAAGTCTACGTCGCCGGCGCCTGGTCCAATAACCTAGTCGCCTACAAGGACGGCAAGGTCGTCAAGGAGTTGAAGGGGCTTTCGTCACCGCACGACGTCGAACGCACGCCCGACGGCGATATCTGGTTGTCGGATGCCGGCAATGACCGGATGTTGCTGCTGTCGCCGGACCTCGACATCAAACGCGAATGGAAAGGCGCCCCCTTCGAGTTCGACGGCGTGCGCTATCAGGACGTCCTGCCGGACGGCACGGTCATCGCCGCCGACAAGAACAACCATCAGGTCAAGTTCATATCCGCCGACGGCCGCGTGCTTCTAACGCTCGGCAGCGGATCGGCCGGCAAGGGACCGGGCCTGTTCACGACCCCCGAGGGCATCGAAGTACGCGGCAACACGCTTTGGATATCGGATTCCGGCAACGACCGGGTCGTGAAATACCGCTTCGCCGCCGAGTAGCGCCTTCGGAACGATGTGCCGAAAACGAACGCGGCCGGCGAGGGCATACCCGCCGGCCGCGTCACTGGTCAGGTCGCCTGGTCCTTAGGCTGCCTTGACGTCGGAAATGAATTTTTCGACGACTCCTCGCAACTTATCCGACTGCTCCGACAGTTCGCCCGCGGATTCCAGTACCTGCTGCGCGGCGGAACCTGTTTCCGAAGCCGCCTGCGTGATACCGGCAATGTTGCTGCTGACCTCCTGAGTCCCGGTCGCCGCCTGCTGGGTATTCTCCGCGATTTCACGTGTCGCGGCCCCCTGCTCGCTGACCGCGCTGGCGATCGTCTCGGAGATCGCGTTGATCTCGCCGATCGTGTCGCCGATGCCCTTGATGGCACCGACCGCGTCGCCAGTCACCGACTGCATGCCGCCGACCTGCTCGCTGATCTCCTCGGTCGCCTTCGCGGTCTGGGTGGCAAGGTTCTTGACCTCCGACGCCACCACGGCGAAGCCCTTGCCGGCCTCGCCGGCACGCGCCGCCTCGATCGTTGCGTTCAACGCCAGCAGGTTGGTCTGTTCGGCGATTTCGCTGATCAGGCCAACGACCTCGCCGATCTTCTGCGCGGCGTCGGCCAGCGACTGAACCGTTTCGTTCGTGCGCTCGGCCTCGGAATTCGCCTTGGCGGTGATCTCCGCGGATTGGGCGACCTGCCGGTTGATCTCGTTGATCGAGGCCGACATCTCCTCCGATGCGGAGGCGACGGTCTGCACATTGGCCGTGGCCTGTTCGGAGGCGGCGGCGACCGCCGTCGTCTGGCTGCTGGTCTGGTCGGCCGTCGCCGACATCGCCTCGGCGGTGGACCGCATCTCGGCGGACGCCCCGGCGACGGTATTCACGATCTCCGACGCCTGCGTATCGAAGGTCTCGGTGAGCTCGACCAGATACTTGGCCCGTTTTTCGCGCCGTTCCTGCGCCTCGCGCTCCGCTTCCTCAAGACGTTTTTGCTCGACCGCGCTTTCCTTGAAGGTCTGCATCGCCTCCGCCATGCCACCGACTTCGTCCGCGCGATTCTGCGCGGGGATTTCCACGTCGAGGTTCCCGGCGGACAAATCCTTCATCGCACCGGTCATCGCGACCACCGGCTTGGAGATCACGTTGCCCATGACCCAAGCGATCCCAATGCCCAGGATGAGACCGACGAGACTGATCACCGCAATGGAAATTTCGCCATTGAGAATGATCTCTTCCGTCTCGGCGCGCAGCCGTGCCTCTTCCTTCTCGGCGGCATGCTGCATCCATTCGGCATCGTCGACGATGATCTTCGCATTGCCGGCAAGGTCGGTGTCGAGCAGCTTCTGCAGCTTTAACTCGTCCTTGTGCACGATCCCATAGGTCTTTTCGTAGTCGTGGAACAGTTCCACCACCTCGGCGAACAGCGTCTTTTCCTTATCCGTGTTCAGCAGGCCTTCCAGTTCCTTCAGCGTCTTGTCGAACACCACGAATTCGGCTTCGGTCTTCTCGGCGAACCGCTCATCCCGCTGACCGATCAGGATGTTGGTATAGAGCCGGATCAGCAGCGCGTGTTCGAGCGCATAATTCGCCAGCTTCACCGCCGGCGCATTGCCCTCGTGCTCCGCTTCCTTGATGATCAATTCCAGATCCTTGACGATCTTCTCGCCTTCCGGGAACAACCGCTCGCGCACCAGCGTATCGTGCTCGACCTTGAGCGCGGTCATCGTCTTGAACTGGGCCATGTACGCCGTAAAGGCCTTGCCCATCTCTTCGACCTTGGCCCGGTGTTTCGGGTCGTGGATCACCGCCATCGCGTGCTCGATATTCTTGGTGACCTTCTCCGCGAGTTTCCGCACGGCGGCCACATCGGAGTCGCGGCCCGTGTATCCAAATTCGCGGGCATGCGCGCGAAGCTTCAGAAAGTTCGCCTCGGTCTTCGCCGCAATCGAGGCCTCTTCGACGGCTTCGGAGAACTTGTCCACATCCGTGCCGACCGACACGAAGCTGAAGTAGCCCTTGCCCGCAACAATCACGAGGATCGCCAGGACGACCGCCACGCTGCATAGAATTTTCGACCTAATCTTCAAATCATTGAAGAAACGCACTACTCCAAGAGTCTTGGAATCCGTCAAAACACCATTCGCAACCATTTTTCGCCTCGAACTGAATAATTTCTGCACCCTCGAACCGGATCCGCCCAAACCATGTCTCGGCCCATGTCCTTGGGCCAAATCAGGAATCGCCCGCATGTCCCCTTCCGGGATGGCACCGACATCACCACTCGTCATGGTTTAGATGGTTACGGCCCGAATTCCGATCTGTATGCGTCTCGTTCCCGACATGACGGAGCAGATCTTGACGCCACGATAGCGAACACCCCTTAAAGAACTGTATATAAACGAAAATTCACCTTGTCGTTGAGTCATGTGTGCCACTACACCATGCGTGATTACGGTGAACATTCGCGCGGTATTCACAACCCAGCCGTGTCGACCTCCTGTATTTCCGGGCCTAACACAGCTGAAAATGAGACGCGCCAAACCTGTCCGGTGGTGTCCTCGGTCGTCTTGGCTGGCTGTGTTGCCAGATCCTCGACTTCCGGCGACGCGACGCTTACTCCGTTGCCGACGCGCGGATGTCGCCTCCTCGCCTCGCTTCAATTGCATCGGCTAGCCGTGTAGGCTGGATCGATGTCCGATCCCGCGACCCTAGCCATCATCTTCGTCACGTTTCTGATCGCCGGCAGCGTAAAGGGCGTGATCGGCCTCGGCCTGCCCAGCGTCAGTCTGGCCCTTCTCACCGCGACGCTCGGCCTACCGCAAGCGATGGCGTTGCTTCTGGTGCCGTCCTTCGTCACCAACCTGTGGCAGGCGGTGGTCGGCGGGAACGGCATGCCCGTGTTGAGACGGCTCTGGCCCTTCTTGATCATGGCGACCGTTACCGTATGGATCGGCGCCACCGCGCTGACCCGGGTCGATTTGGCGCTGCTATCGGCATTGCTGGGTGTCCTGCTCGTTACCTATTCGGCGTTGAGCCTGTTGAAGGTCCGGATCGTCATCGCCCCGCGATACGAGGCCTGGGCCGGGCCGATGTTCGGCACGATGAACGGTGTACTGACCGGGATGACCGGTTCCTTCGTCGTACCGGGCGTCATGTTCCTGCAGGCGATCGGCCTGCCGCGCGACATGTTCATCCAGGCGATGGGCATGCTGTTCACCGTCTCGACAGTCGCGCTCGCGTTGGCGCTCAAGGGGAACGACCTGCTGTCGGCGGATTTGGGTATCCTGTCAACCGCCGGCGTCGTGCCCGCGGTGATCGGCATGGTCGTCGGACAGCGCGTCCGCCAGCGCCTATCGGAAGAACGGTTCCGGCAGGTCTTCTTCGTCGCCTTGCTGGCGATGGGTCTCTACATCATCGCCCGCGCCGCGCTCTAGTTTGGGCCACGGCCCCGAAGTGGCATAGTCTCGGGTAAGCCGGTCATACAGACACTGGGAAGGAAACGTCCATGAGCGACACAGCCAAAACCGCCCACAAACCCAAGTCCCACTTTCACGCCCGCGTGTCGGTGGAGATGGAGCAACACCTGGAGAAGCCGAAATGGGGCCTCCGGGAGAAGCTGGCGTTGACCGCGCGCATGCTCGCGCGCGACGGCCACGGGTCGGGTCTGGCCGGCCAGATCACGGCGCGCGGCGACAAACCCGGCACCATGTGGACCGGACGCTTCGGCCTCGGTCTGGAGGAACTGCGCGCGTCCGACTTCATGCTGGTCGACGACGACCTCAACGTCCTGGACGGCGAAGGCATGCCCAATCCCGCCAACCGGTTCCACCTGTGGGTCTACAAGGCGCGGCCGGACGTGCAGAGCATCGTGCACACGCACCCGCCGCATGTGTCGGCCCTGTCGATGATCGGCGTGCCGTTGATCGCCTCGCATATGGACACGTCGATGTTTTATGACGACTGCGCCTGGCTCAGCGAATGGCCGGGTCCGCCGATCGGCGACGACGAAGGCGAGCTGATCGCCACCGCGCTCGGCGACAAGCGGTCGATCCTCCTGGCGCATCACGGCCAGCTTTCCGCCGGCGGCTCGGTCGAGGAGGCAGCCGTCCTCGCCTTTCATTTCGAGCGGGCGGCACAGCTTCAGCTCCTGGCCATGGCGGCGGGCGAGATCGAACCGCTCGACCCGGACTGCGGCCGCGACGCCCATGACTACCGCCTGAAACCGGCGGTGGTCGACGCCACCTTCCTGTATCAGGCGCGCCTGGTGCTGCGGACCGAAGCCGACTGCCTGGACTAACCGCCTAACCGGTCCGGACAAACCGCCGCGCCAACGGCTTCATCAGGTGCGGCGACAGATAGATCGGGAACTGGCACAGGGCGAAGTAGAGCCACGCCATGTCCGGCAGAACACCGCCCGTCGCCGCGAGCATCAAGCCCATGTTGCGCTGCGACGCCATGAAAGCGAGCGCGAAGGCGCGGTCCCGGCCAGCCCACAGGAATGCCAGAAGCGAGACTCCCAATACCGCGAAGGTGATGACGAATGCCAAAATCCCGATCGCCGTCGCCAATAGCGGGGCGGCGAGGAAGGTGTCCGCCACGCCTTCCATCACCGCGGCGACGAAGACGAACAGCACCAGCACGTTAAGCCCGTCGATCTCGTCCTTGCGGCGGGCCACCGCATCACCTCCGACGATCCGACGGATGATCGCGGCGATCAACGCCGACCCGGCAAGGATGGCCAAAAGCTTGATCCCCAGCGCGATCGGCGACAGCGACAACGTCCCGCCGAGAAACAAGTAGGCGTAGAAAGTCGCGGTCAGCGGGGTCAGCGCCGTGCTCGCGACCAGGGTGAGCAGAATGAGCGTCGCGTCGAAGCCCATCAACGCGGCGAAGGCCGGGGCGGCCATCATCGGCGACGCGACCGCCTGAAGCATGATTGCGAGATACAGGTCGGGGAACCGCCCTTCCAGATCAAACGCCATGCAGACGCCAACAAAGAGCAAGGGCATCACGAGCATCGTCCAGCCCGTCGCCGCCAGCAGGACGCCGGGCCGCCGCAAGATGCCGCGTAACGACATGGCGTCGACCCGCAGGAAGGCGATGCAGAGCAGCGCGAAGATCGCTTCGGCGACATACGGCTTGAGCACCGCGCCGACCGCCGGCACCGCGATCCCGAAGAACACCAACACGGCGATCGCGCCTGTCCCCTGCCGGCCGAGCCATGCCAGTCCGGCCAGGGGTGATCGAAGAAGGGACATCGGTCCGAAGGCTACCCGGCCAAAGACTCGGCGGCCGCCAAGCGGACGCAAAGCGCGACGCCTTCGGCCGCCGACGCAACCTCCGCCAAGGACGGATAGGTCGGCGCGATCCGGATGTTGCGGTCCCGCGGGTCGCGGCCATAGGGAAAGGTCGATCCGGCGGGCACAAGCGCGATGCCGGCGTCTGCCGCAAGTTCAACGACCCGTTTGGCGCACCCATCCAGCACGTCGACGCTGATGAAGTAACCGCCGTCGGGATCGGTCCAATCCGCGATGCCGGTGCCGTCGAGGTATTTCGTGAAGACCTCGTGAACCGCCGCGAATTTCGGCGTGATGAGATCACGCTGCGCTTCCATATGGCGCAGGATCCCATCGTGATCCTTGAAGAACCGCACATGCCGGAGCTGGTTGAGTTTGTCGGGCCCGATGGTGCGTTTGGACAAGCGGTCCACAAGCCACCGCACATTGTCTTCCGACGCGGCGAAAAGCGCCAAGCCGCCCCCGGCGAAGGTCACCTTCGATGTGGAGCCGAACACGAAGGGG
Source organism: Alphaproteobacteria bacterium (assembly GCA_965228975.1). Lineage (GTDB taxonomy): Bacteria > Pseudomonadota > Alphaproteobacteria > UBA8366 > UBA8366 > JAJFJD01. The sequence goes on along the minus strand of OZ245851.1, from coordinate 5,329,935 downwards.
CGGTTCGCGGTGCCCGCCTTCGCACAAACATCCAGGATGTTGGGAATGCCGTGCCGTTCGTCCGTCAGGTGATGGACCGCGTAGGCGTTGTCCCAGAATAGCCGGAAATCCGGCGCAGCCGCCGGCATCGCCGCGAGCCGCTCGATCACGTCGGCGGCATAAATCTCCCCGGTGGGATTGGAATATTTGGGAACGCACCACATCCCCTTCACGGACGGATCGGCCACCAGATCCTCGACCGCCGCCATGTCCGGCCCCGCGCCGGTCAGCGGCACCGGGATCATCTCGATGCCGTATTCCTCGCAAATCGCGAAATGCCGGTCGTAACCGGGCACCGGGCACAGGAATTTCGTCTCCTCAGGCCGCCAAGGACCGGCGCCGTCGGGCAAACCTTTCAGCATGGCGAAGACAAGGCAGTCATGCATCAGCGCGAGGCTGGAGTTGTTGCCGACGACGATCCGGTCGACCGGCGCGCCGAGTATGGTCGAGAACAGCGCCCGCGCCTCGGGCAGACCTTGAACGCCGCCATAATAGTTCCGTGTATCGCCGCCGTCGTCCTGATGCCAGTCCGCGTTGCCCGGCAGCCGCAACAAGTCGTTGGATAGGTCGAGCTGTTCCGGCGCGGGTTTGCCCCGCGTCATGTCGAGCGCAAACCCTTTGGCACGGAATTCTTCGAAATCGGCGCGCGCCTGCACCAGCAGCGACGCCAGGTCCGTTTTGGACAGCGAGCCAAACTCCATTGCAATCCTCAAATCACGATATCGATCAACCGGAATACGCGCAGCACTTTCGCGATCACGCCAAAAGATTCAAGGACCACCTGTGCACACGGCCATGGAACCGATTCGGCCAATGCCGCCGCTAGTCCATCACCTTCTGCAGGGTATGACGCCGGTTGCTCGTGTAGGGACGGACCTGTTCCGGCCAGCGGCCCTGCTCGATCGCGTCGGCCCATTCGGTGCTGGTCAGCACGTCTGGGCTTTCGATCTCGTAGACCGCGCTGTAGGTCGGCTCGGCGCTGGTGTCGACCGTCTTTTCCTCGCCGCCGATGCTGAGCGTCAGCGGCGCCTGCTTCAACCGCGTCACCGAGAGGACGCCCGGAACCTTCAGCAGCATCGGGACGTGCTCTTGGTCATAGACTTCGTTGAACAGGTCTTCCTTGTCCGGGTCCACGTCCATGCTGGCGGTGAAGATGTATCGTGCCGTGATCGGCATGCCGTTTCCTTCCTGGTGTTAGTCGCGAATCCAGCCCGGACCCCACAGGTTGAGACTGCGTTCCTCGAGCGGCCAGACGCGCGGCGCCATTTCGCGCGGCATGATTTCCAGCTCGGCGGAAATCTCCACCTGGTTGCCGTGCGGGTCCTTGATCATGAAGAACAGGTTGTTGCCGGGTCCGTGCCGGCCCGGCCCCCACCACAGCTTGATATGCCGCGAGGACATGTGATCGGCCCAATCACGGATGTCGTTCCACGACGACGCCTCATAGGCATGATGGTCCGAACCGACCTGCGACGCGCTGAACACCGCGAAACTGTGGTGTTCCGGATCCGACCGGTAGAAGGCGACCTTGCGCGTCGCCGGATCGTCCACATCGGCGCTGCAATAGTCGGACGGCACATAACCGAGCACATCCTCGTAGAAGGACATCATGCGCGCGAGATTGTCGGTCGCGACCACGACATGCTGCAAGCGCCCGGACAGTTTGACCGCCGACGGCGTGTTGACCGCCTTGTGCGACGGCAGGTCCCGGCGCACCAAGCCGAACACGTTCAGCCAACCGTCGGGATCCCGCACCGCGACCGCGTCGTCCTCGAAGATGGTCGACGGCGACGGCTCGGTGTTCACGCCCTGCCCTTGAACGAAATCGCGGATGTCCTGCAGCTGCTGCCGGTCCTGGACGCGGAACCCGTGGTAGGGTCGCTCACCCGGCGCACCGGGGCCGATCACCAAGCGCCGGCCGGGTCCTTGCAGAAGGACAGTCCCATCCGGCATCGGCGACGCCTGATAGCCGAAAGTATCGGCATAGAAATCCGCCAGCATTGCGGGATCGTCTGAATTCAGCCGCAGATGGTCCAATTGAGACGGCCAGATCGGGGAGTCGGTGCTCATGGATTCGCTCGCTCTGAGATAAGCCGGCACATTCTAGGCGTTTAAGGACAGACCGCAACGCGTTGCATAACGTTTCGCGGCTCCTAGTTACGGTCCCTCCGAAACTGTCATTCCCGCGAAGGCGGGAATCCATGGTTGCGGGAAAACCCCGATATTTGGGTGCAGAGGCTATCGTTGCCTGGATTCCCGCCTTCGCGGGAATGACGGCCGAGGAGGCCGGGTCACACGAAACACTCGGAACCGCCTTGAGAATCCGCTCGGCCCTGCGGCGATTTAACTGACCCGTTCATGTTGTCGGGTGGTTGGTCGGATCGCTATAATCCTCTGTAAATAAAGACGATAGCGGGAAGGAAACGACCATGGGCGGCAATGGCCCCCGCCGATACACCGGCGACCTGGTCAACATCGACGCCGGGCGGATCAGCCGGGACATCTTCACGGATCAGGCCATCTACGAAGACGAGTTGGAGCGGATTTTTCCCCGCTCCTGGCTGTTCGTCGGCCACGAGAGCCAGATCCCCGAGCCGGGCGATTTCATCCTGAGCCGCATGGCCGAGGAGTCGGTGATCTTCAACCGCGACCGGAACGGCAAGTTGCACGTCTTCCTCAACAACTGCCGACACCGGGGCATGCGTGTTTGCCGCGCCGATACCGGCAACACTCGTAAGTTCATGTGTCCCTTCCACGCCTGGGTGTTTTCCGACGAGGGCGCACTGGTCGGCGTGCCGAAGATGGAGACCGGCTACCACAACGAACTCGACAAGTCCGAGTGGGGCCTGATCGAGGCGCGCGTGGCCAACTATCACGGCTATATCTTCGCCTGCTGGGACGGAGAGACTCCGGACTTCGAGACCTATCTCGGCGACCTGCGTTTCTATTTCGACGACTACTGCGAATTGCCCGACGGCACCCATGGCGATTGGGAGGCGTTCGGCGGGATCTTCAAATGGCGCGTCCCGTGCAATTGGAAATTCGGCGCGGAGAATTTCGGCGGCGACTATTACCACAACCCGAGCCACGCGTCGGTCGACGCCATCGTGCTGTCGCCCGCCGGGGTGAAGGGCCGCCACACCTACGACGCCGTCACCAAGGCGCGCGAGTTGTACAAGCTCAACATCTGCGTGACGCCCGAAGGGCACAACGCACGGGGCGAGCTTTTCAAGGACGACTACGAGTATCTGCCGACCTATCAGGAAATGGCCGTGGTCGAGGACTATTTCCGCGACTGTTACAAACAACGGCAATCCCGGCTCGGCGAGAAAGCCCGGTGGTTCGGGCATGGCGGCACGATCTTCCCCAATGTCTCCTACTCCAACGGCGTGCAGAGCATGGGCACCTGGCACCCCAGCGGTCCGCACGAGACCGAGATTTGGCGCATCTTCCTCGCACCGAAGGAAGCACCCGACGAGGTCAAGAACGTGTTGCGCCATTACGTCATCCGCTACCAGGGGCCGTCCGGCCTGACCGAGCAGGACGATATGGAGAATTGGGGCTCCGCCCATGAAGGCGCCCGCGGCACGATCGCGCGGCGGTACGACTTCCACTACGGCATGGGCATGGGCTACGAACGCAAGGGATGGCCGGTCGAATGGCTGGGCGGCAACGTCTCCGCGACCGAGGACGTGTCGGAGCAGAACCAGCGCGCCTATTATGCCCGCTGGGCGGAGATCATGGACGACCCGCCGACCGCGCGCCGCCATCCGAAACCCGCCGAAGCGGCGGAATAGGAAACGGTCATGGAGGGAACGCCGCAAAACACCCTGATCGACGAGTTGCTGCTGCGGTACCGGGTCGAGCAGTTCTACATCCACGAGGCCGAACTGCTGGACACGCGCCAGTTCGAGGCATGGCTCGATCTGCTGGCCGACGATATCCGCTATTGGATGCCCGTCATGCGCAACAAGGGCCACGGCGAGTGGGATGACGAATACACCCGCGAAGGCAAGGACCTGAACTGGTTCGACGAGGGCAAGTTCGAACTGGAGCAGCGGGTCAAGCAAATCGCCACCGGTCTGCATTGGGCCGAGGAGCCGGTCTCGCGGACCTGTCACATGTTCTCGAACCTGCAGGTCACCGAGGCCGACGAAGAAACGCTGACCGCCCGCTGCCGTTTCATCGTCTACCGTAACCGGACCGAGACGGAGACGGACTTCTTCGTCGGCAAGCGCCAAGACACGCTGCGCGAAACCGACGACGGCTTCGCCATCGCGGCGCGCGAAATCTACCTCGACCAAAGCGTGCTGTTGGCGAAGAACCTGACGGTTTTCTTTTAAGCAGCGAATGCAAACCGAGTGTCATTCCCGCGGAAGCGGGAATCCAACCAACTGCTGACCCCGCACGCCGTCTCGCCATCAAGTGAATTCACTGGATTCCCAGGTTCGCGGGAATGACAATACCGTTCAAGTCGGACAACCACCCCAAACAAAGGACACGCCATGCCCAACAGCGATCCCAGAACCGTTATCGTGTCCGGCGGCACCTACGGCATCGGGCGCGGGATCGTGCTCGATCTGGCACGGCGGGGATGGAATGTCGTGGCCTTCGGACTCGACGGCAAGCAACCGGGCAGCGCCGCCGACAATGGTATCGAGGGCACAAAGGCCGCCTTGGCCGAGGAAGGCCTCAAGGCCGACGTGATCGAAGCCGACGTGGCCGAAGCGGCAGCGGTCGCCGGCGTGGTCGACCATGCCTTATCGCTGCACGGCCGGATCGACGGCGCGGTCAACAACGCCGCGCTGCGGCCGAGCGGCACGGTCCTCGACACCGACGAAGCCACCTTCGACCGGGTCGTCGCCGTGAACCTCAAGGGACAATTCCTATTGTGCAAGGCGGTGATCCCGCATATGCGCGACGCCGGCGGCGGATCGATCGTGAATATCGGGTCCGGCGCGGGCTGGGGTAAGCCGGGTATCGCCGCCTACTGCGCCAGCAAGGGCGGCGTCTTCGCGCTCAGCGCCGCGTTGGCCTACGACCATCTCAAGGACCGCGTCCGCGTCAATGTCGTGGTCCCGGGACCGCAAACCGCTTCGGGCATGGTCGAGGCGATGGCGGGCAGCGGCGCCGGCAGCGGGACGCAGCCCGTCACCGCGAGCGGCCGGCAAACCCAACCGCAGGACATCGCCAACGCGGTCGCCTTCCTATTGTCGGACGAGGCCGCACAGATTTCCGGCACGGTCGTCGACGTCGGCGCCTTCGCGCATCAAGGCGGCGTCGGCCAGCCCCGGGGCTGACCGGAAACTAATTTGCGCCAAGCCCTACCGCCATCGGAATAAATCGGTACAATTGTCACGTACCGGTAACGATGTACTTGCATAATCCGGGTGTCATAACAGGGAACAATTCAATGAGATCGAAATTGATGTCGAAATTCGGCATGGGTATCGCGGCGACCATGACGGCCGTCATGATGAGCGCCGGCGTCGCCCAGGCCAAAACCGATCTGCTGGTCTATACGGCGGTGGAAGCGGACGAGTTGAAGAAATTCAAGAAGGCGTTCGAATCCGATTACCCCGATGTGAACATCAAGTGGGTGCGCGACTCCACGGGCATCATCACGTCGAAGCTGCTCGCGGAAAAGGACAACCCGAAGGCGGATATCGTCTGGGGTGTCGCTGCGACGAGCCTCTTGCTGCTCAGCAAGCACAACTATTTCCAGGGTTACGCGCCGAAGGGCGTCGAGAAGCTCGACAAGAAATACGTCGATTCGAAGAACAATCCGCCGCTCTGGGTCGGCCAGCGGGCCTGGATCGCGTCGATCTGCTACAACACGGTCGAAGGCAAGAAGCATAAGCTGCCGGTACCCAGCACGTGGGACGACCTGACGAAGCCCGTCTACAAGGGCCACGTGATCATGCCGAACCCGAACTCGTCGGGCACCGGCTTCCTGGACGTCTCGTCCTGGATCCAGTTGAAGGGCGAGAAAAATGCGTGGGGTTACATGGACGCGCTGCACACCAACATCGCGCGCTACACCCATTCCGGCTCCAAGCCGTGCAAGCTCGCCGCCAAGGGTGAAATCCCCATCGGCGTTTCCTTCGCCTACCGCGGCGCCAAGTCCAAGAACCAGGGCGCACCGCTTGAGGTTGTGGCCCCGGCGGAAGGTGTCGGCTGGGACCTGGAAGCCTTCGGTATCGTGCACAACACGAAGAACCTGAAAGCCGCACAGGCGTTGGCGGACTGGTCCGTGACCAAAAAGGCGAACCAGATCTACAACGAGGAATACGCCGTGGTCGCCATGCCGGGCGTCGCCAAGCCGGTGAAGAATTTCCCGCCGGGCATCGAAGACAAGATGATCAAGAACGATTTCGATTGGGCGGCCGCCAACCGGATTCGCATCCTGGACGAGTGGCGCAAGCGCTACGACGGAAAGTCCGAACCGAAGAAGAAGTAGGCTCGGCTTTTTGACGGAAGAAAAATTCGCCCCGGTCTCCGCATGGAGCCGGGGCGTCTTCCTTAGGCCGACCCTGCCGCGTTTCTGATACGGTAGGAGGGGGAGGATCGGGCGCATGGCTGGATCGGACGGCGGCGCGTATCTGCGCATACAACATCTGACGAAAAAATTCGGCGAGTTCGTCGCCCTCCGGGATGTCTCGCTCGACGTATATGAAGGCGAATTCGTCTGTTTCCTGGGCCCCTCGGGCTGCGGCAAGACCACACTGCTGCGGGCGATCGCCGGTTTGGACATCCAGACATCCGGCACCATCCATCAAGCCGGGGTCGATATCTCCGCGTTGCCGCCGAGCGAACGCGATTTCGGGATCGTCTTCCAGTCCTATGCGCTGTTTCCGAACCTCACGGTGGCGCGGAACATCGCCTACGGCCTAGAGAACAAGAAGAAGCCCCGCGCGGAGATCGACGCGCGGGTCTCCGAATTGATCGAGCTTGTCGGCCTTGAGGAACACCGCGACAAATACCCGGCGCAGCTTTCCGGCGGGCAACAGCAGCGGGTCGCACTGGCGCGGGCGCTTGCCACGTCGCCGGGGCTGTTGCTGCTCGACGAACCATTGTCGGCGCTGGATGCGAAAGTCCGCGTGCATTTGCGCCATGAGATCAAGCAATTGCAGGACAAGATCGGCGTCACGACCATCATGGTGACGCATGACCAGGAAGAAGCACTGGCGATGGCCGACCGGATCGTCGTGATGAACGAGGGGTTCATCGAGCAGATCAGCACCCCGACCGATGTTTACGCCAAACCGGCCTCGCCCTTTGTCGCGGATTTCATCGGCACGACGAATTTCATCGAAGGCGTCATGACCGACGACGGGCGCATCTCGGTCGCCGGCGTTACCATCGCCGCGAACGGCGACTGCAGCGCCTTTGCGGCCGGCGACAAAGTGACGATCTGCGTCCGGCCTGAGGACGTGCTGGTGACCGAGACGGCCGACGGGCAAGCGGGCAGTTTCGAGGTCACGGTTTCGGACGTCGAATTCCTCGGATCCTTCCATCGCTGCCACCTCGTTCCCACGGGCGGCAGCGGGGAGGAATTCATGGCGGATCTTTCCGCAAACCGCGCGCGCACGCTGCAAATCGAGACGGGCCGGACGTTGAACGTTCTGTTGCCGTCGGAATTCGTCCGCGTCTACGCGTTGGGCGAAACCGAATAGGCGTGACATGACCGACAGCGTCGCCACCGGGACCGCTCCCGTCATCAAACCGAAGGTCAGCAGCGAAGACTGGATCATGCGTGCGGTGCTGGTCGGAATCGCGCTCTATCTGTTCGTGTCGATCCTGTTACCGCTCTACGCCATCCTGTCCAAGAGCTTCAAGGATGCCGACGGCGCGTTTATCGGCCTATCGAACTACGCCAAATTCTTTTCGACGCCGGCCTTGTTCTGGTCGATCCAAAACAGCCTGACGGTGACATTGCTGAGCTGTTTCATCGTCGTACCGATCGCCTTCGTCTACGCCTATGCCCTGACCCGCACCTGCATGCCGTTCAAGAGTTTCTTCAAGGGCGTGGCACTGATCCCGATCCTGATGCCGTCGCTGCTGCCGGCGATCGCGCTCGTTTATCTCTTCGGCAACCAGGGGATCATAAAATCCTGGCTTTTCGGCTACGACATCTACGGCCCGATCGGGATCGTGATGGGCGAGAGCTTCTACGTCTTTCCGCATGTCCTGACGATCATGCTGATCGCGATGGCGAATTCCGACGCCCGACTCTACGAAGCATCCACCGCGCTCGGCGCCAGCAAGATCAAGACCTTTTTCACCGTCACCCTGCCGAGTGTCCGATATGGCGTCGTGTCCGCCTTCTTCGTCTGTTTCACGCTGGTCATCACCGACTTCGGCGTGCCGAAGGTTGTCGGCGGCAAGTACAACGTGCTGGCCACGGATATTTACAAACAGGTGGTCGGCCGGCAGGATTTCGAGATGGGGGCGGTGGTCAGCATGGTCCTGCTGTTGCCCGCCGTTCTGGCCTTCTTCGCCGACCGCGTCGTCCAGCGCAAACAGGTGGCGCTGTTGTCGGCCCGGGCAGTGCCCTTCCAACCCAAGCCCAGTCGCACCGGCGATTTGGCGATGCTGGTCTTCTGCGGCGCCATCGGCTTCATCCTGATTTCGGTGCTGGCGATGGCAGCCTTCGCGTCCTTCGCCAAGTTCTGGCCCTACGACCTGTCGCTGGTCCTGAACCACTACGACTTCGACCTGATGGACGGCGGCAGTTGGGACGCCTATTTCAACTCCATCGAGATGGCCGCCTGGACGGCGGCGATCGGTACCGTGCTGGTCTTTACCGGCGCCTACCTGGTGGAGAAGAGCAACGGGTTCCTGGCCGGCCGCGCCGCCATGCAGTTTCTGTGCATGGTGCCGATGGCGGTGCCCGGGCTGGTGCTGGGCTTGGCTTATGTCTTCTTCTTCAACGCCCCCGACAACCCGCTCGGCTTCCTGTACCATACGATGCCGATCCTGGTGATCTGCACGGTGACGCATTTCTACACCGTCGCGCATCTGACCGCGGTGACCGCACTGAAGCAGATGGACGCCGAGTTCGAGAGCGTCTCGGCCTCGCTCAAGGTGCCGTTCTACCGCACCTTCATCCGCATCACGGTACCAGTCTGCCTTCCCGCGATCCTGGATATCTCGATGTATTTGTTCGTTAACGCCATGACGACGGTGTCGGCGGTCGTGTTCCTATACTCGCCGGACACGGCGCTCGCCTCGGTCGCGATCCTGAACATGGACGATGCCGGCGACATCGCCCCGGCGGCCGCGATGGGCATGATGATCGTCGCCACCGCCGCCGCCGTACGGCTGCTGCATGCCATCCTGACACGAGGCATCCTCGCCCGCACCCAGGCGTGGCGACGGCGCTAGGCCGGGCCGGCGGGCGCTTTCCGTAGTTGGGGTAGAAGCGCCACCGCCGCAGCCCCGAGGGCGATCGGCGCGGTTATCGGCGTCGGCGCCAGCAGCGCGATTCCGGCGCCCGCCGCGAGAAAACGGCTCCACCCAGGCATCACCCGCTTGAGGTATCCTTCGACCGCGATCGACAGCAACACAAGCCCAGCCGCCGCGCTGAGACAGATCAGCACGATCGCGCCGGTCTCGCCGATCAGCAGGATCTCGTTCGCATAGACAAAAGCGAAAGGCAGGATGAACGCGCCCAGCGACAACCGCACCGCGGTGACGGCGATCTTCATCGGGTTGTCCAGGGCTATCGCCGACGCCGCATAGGCCGCGACCGCCACCGGCGGCGTCATGGCCGACAGCACCGCGAAATAAAGCAGGAACATATGCCCGGCCATCAGGTTGACCTTCAGGTCGTCGATCAAGAGCGGTCCAACCAGCACCGCCGCCAGGATATAGGCGCTCGGCGTCGGCATGCCGAGGCCGAGCACGATGGTGAGCGCCGCCGCGATGACCAAGGAGAAGAAGAGATCGGCATCGGCGATGAAGAAGATCAGATGCGAGAACTTGGCGGCGAGTCCTGTCATCGTGATCCCGCCGATCACCAGTCCCGCCGCGGCACACGCGCCGGTCACCGGCACCATGCGCATCGCGGTTTCCGCCAGCGCCTCGTAGATCGCGCGGGGTCCCATCCGCGTGTCGGCGCGGAACAGCGACACCAGCACGATGGTCGCCGCCCCGAAGGCCGCAACATAGGTCGGCGTAAACCCTTCGATAAGGGCCACGACGATGACGACGAGCGGCACCAGAAACAGGCCGCCGCGCTTCATCGTGTCCTTGAGTTTCGGGATATCCGCGTCCGCGAGCGGCGCCAAGCCCATCTTGAGCGACCGCAAATGGACCTGCGTATAGACGCAAAGATAATACAGCACCGCGGGCACCAGGCCGGCGATGACGATGTCCAAATAATCCAGGTCGGTAAAATCGGCCATGATGAAGGCGGCGGAACCCATCACCGGTGGCAGGATGCTGCCGCCGGTCGACGCCGCGACCTCTACCCCGCCCGCCAGCCGGCCGGGATACCCCAGCCGCTTCATGATCGGGATGGTGACGGCGCCCGTCGTCACCACGTCCGAGGTCGGGCTGCCGGAAATCGTGCCGTACAATCCGGACGACACGACGGCAATCTTGGCCGGTCCGCCGGGCGAACGACCGCTCAATGCCGCCGACAGATCGAAAAAGAAATCGCTGCCGCCGGCCCGCGACAGGAATGTGCCGAACAGCACGAACAGGAAGACATAGGTCCCCGCCACGCGCAACGGCACGCCGAAGATGCCGTCCGTGGTGAACACCATGATGTCTATGAAATGCTCGTAGGTAATAAGGCCATGGTTGAGCGGCCCCTCGAACCGGTCGCCGAACAGGTTATAGGCGATGAACAACCCGACGATCAGCGTCAGACCGAGGCCCACGGTGCGGCGCGTCGCTTCGAGCGTCAACACCCAGATGATCGTCGCGAAGAAAATGTCCCATCGGCTCAAGGGATCGAGCAGGGTGATCCGGCCCGCGATATCGCCGGCATTGAGCGCAAAATAAATTCCGGCTAAACCGCTGGCGAGCGCCATCGCGATGTCATAGACCGGCGGCGCACGATCCTCGTCCGCGGACGTCGCGTTGACCGTCAAGAAGACCAGCACCAACATCAACGCCAGGAAGATGATGGTCAGCGCCAACGCGTCGATCAAGGCGATCGTCGCGGCGTAAAGAACCCACGCCGTCACGCAGGCCGCATAGGCGGTGACGACGGCCTTGAACCACCCGGTTGGTTGCCGGCGTCCCCCGGTCGAAAACGCCACCGACAGCAATTTCATCGCAAGATGCCCTGATAGGGTCTCGGCGGCACCGAGGCCGCCGAGATTTTCATGTCCGATAGGCCCGCGTTATCGGGTTATTGGAGACCCGCCGCCTTATACGCCTCCGCGGCGCCGACATGGTATGGGGTCGATTTGGAACTGGCCATCAACTTGCCATCCAGTTTCTTCATCGCCTTGTGAACGCCCGACAGCTTCGTGGCGTTGTCGATCAACGCCTTGGTGACGTTGAAGGCGTCTTCCTTCGGCATCGTGTCCAGGGTTACGAGCTGAGCCGACAGCGCGACCGTCTTCACGTCGTCCGGCGCCCATTTATAGGACCCGCCCTTTACGGTGTATTCGCCGATCTGCAACTCCTTCGAGACCTTCGCAATCGTCGCATCGGAGACCCGCAGCAGTCTCAGCGGCACGGCCTCGCCCGGCTGGCGGATCGAGCGGTGACGCACGAAGATGGCGTTGCCGAAGGAGTCGATGCGGCGGTTCTTGATCAGGTTGCTCATCTCCTTCGATGCGGCGAACAACACCTGACCGCCCCAACCTTCGATATCCTTGTAGGAAGCGCCCGCCGCCTTGAACATGGCCTCGATCACCTGCGAGACGACATTGCCGCGCTTGTTCACGGCGATCCGGACCGGCGCCTTTTTCTTTACGATGTCCTCGATGGAGTTGATGCCATGCTTGTCGGCGAAATCCTCGGTCATCACGAATTGCATCGGCGCCCAATTGTACAGCACCGCGATGGCGCGCAGATCGTTCGCCGCCTGCTTGAAGGGACGCTTCCCTTCAATAGCGAGTTTCGCCTCGACGTCATGGACGATGGCCAGCTGACATTTCTTACCGCGCAACAGCCCGACGTTGGCGAAACCGCCGCCCGACGTCTGATAGGTCACCGTCGACCCCGGATAGGCCGCCTTCATCGCGGAATCGACACCGGCCCCGAGCAACGACCACAACCCGCCGGGACTCGCGCCGCAGAGCGTCATCGTATAGTCCTTGGCCTTCGCCGGGGCGCTGACCGCCGCCGCCAGCGCAGCAATCGCCAAGAATGAGAATAATTTTCTCATCGGAAACTCCCTAGATTTGCGTAATTTATTCGGACGTGCAGCCGCAATTTGTAGCGTGATCGAGATGCTGGTGCCAACCCTGTAGCAAGCCGTGCATTTCAGTCCCATCGCCGCCGCCGATCTCTTCTTGTGGCGCGTGGCCACTGGACCTAGGCTGGCCGGTAACAAGAATACGGGCAGCATGAGGGAACACAGACGCATGCAAAGATCCAGGCTTCCGGCCGGCGGTGCGAATGTCTTTCAGAAAATTCGGCAGAAGCGGACCGACGCACTCGCGCAAGGGCTGACGCTGCTCGACCTGTCGATCGGCGAACCCAAGGGCGCCGCGTTGCTCAGCGCCCGGCAGGCCGCACAGGCCGCGGTGATGAGCGAGGATGAGGCGATGCACGCCTACCAATATAACGAGAGCCCGGCGGTGCCGGATTTTTCACGCCGCTTCGTCACCGCGCATCTGCGCCGCGACCTCCCGGATGCCGCCGTCGACTATGTGCCGATTCCGGGCATCAAACCGATCCTCGGCCTTTTGCCGCTGGCATGCGGCTGCGCGGAAGCGCCCGTCACCGTCGCCACGACGACGAAACCGGGCTATCCGATCCCCGCGAACTGGTGCGACTACCATGTGCATGCGACCCATTACGCGCTGCCGCTGAGTTCCGGAAACGGCTTCCGGTTCGGCACGTCGGATATCCAGGCCGGCACCGATCTCATCATGACGAACTACCCGCATAATCCGTCCGGGCAGGTCGCCACCGTCGACTGGCTGCGCGCGTTGTGCCAGCACTGCAGCGATCACGATATCCGCCTGTTCAACGACGCAGCCTATTTCGCGCTTAGCCACGATAGCGAGAGCGCGCCCTTGGCGGAAATCGCCGTGGACTTCCCCGACCTGTCCTGGTGCGAGGCCTATACCGCGGCGAAACTGATCGGCAACGGTACCGGTTGGCATGTCGGCGCGATGATCGGGTCGCCGGATTTCATTGCCGACGTGAAAGAGGTCAAAGGCAAGACAGACGCAGGTTTTGTCGCCCCGATGGCCGCCGGCGTGATCGCCACGCTCGAGACCGACCAGGTGAATATCGATGCCATGCGAGAGACCTATCAGGCCCGCCTTACAGTGCTGATGGACCTGATGCAAGAGTGCGGCATGCGGCTGGCGATCGAGCCCAAGGCCGGGTTTTACACGCTGTGGGAAACCCCGGCGCAGGCCTTCGGCAAGCCGATGGCCGACGCCGAAGCGTTCAACTTCGCGATGATCGAAACGGTCGGCGTGGTCGGCGTCCATTTCCCCGGCTATATGCGCTACGCGGTCTGTGCCGACGTCGCGGATATGGCGGACGATCTACGCGCGGCCTTTGCGAAAGCTGCTGTTTCCTACGGATGAGGCCGCTGAGAACGACCCCGATTTCGAGCTCGTTCGCCGGCTCGAATCTGCCCGGTACAACGGCAAACCGTTTACTCTATCCTCATTAATTCTCGGTACGGTCGAAAGCCTGAAAATCGTGCGCGAAACGAGGGTAAATGGCTTACGCACTCGTGACCCTGGACGAAATTCCCGTCGAACATCCCGTTCGCCAATTCTATGCCTATTGGCAAGGGAACCGGGGGCCTAGCGGCTGCCTGGAGCGACCGGACTTCGACCCGCTCGCCGTGCATAAAATCATGCCGTACATCATGATCCTTCAGGCGGAAGCGACGGATGACGGCATGGCTTTCCATTACCGGTTATGCGGCACCGGGTGCGTCGATCTGTTCGGCATCGACTATACTGGCAAGACGCTCGGCGACGATTTGCCGCCGGAAGCGACCGAAACGCGACGCGAAGAATTCGCCACCGTCATGGCGTCGAAGCAGCCGGTTTTTTCGACCACGCAGCTCCCGATCGAGAACCGCGAATTCATCTCGGTTTATCGCGGCGTCTTTCCGGTTTGCTCGCAGTCCGTCGACGTCGACCAGATATTCGTCGTGTTCGGTACGCGCGATCAGGCCGTATAGCGGCCTACGGCGGCGGCAAGACGATCACGCCGAGCCGCAGGTGATGCCGTTCCGCATGCAGCATGACCGCGCTGACATATCTCGGTGTCCGATCGCTTATCGGCTGGCCGGAAGATTTCTCGTACAGAGCCACTACCTTGCCGGGAATGGGATCGCCCCGTGTCGCATCCCACACCAACAGCGATTGTCCGGACGCCGGCAACTCGAAATTCGGGTACTCCGGCGTGATGACAACGGAATTCGGAAACTGTAACCGCATATTGCCGCCCAGCAGGTTGAAGGCGGCGAATATCCGGCCATTGCGGAAACCGGCCTCGCGGATCTGCTGAGACAACGCGGCATACGGTCCGTTGAGCGGATTCGGACGGTCGAACGAAGGCCCGGCAACCGTCCGCAAAACGATGAGTGCGATAACCGCCACTGCACAAAATCCGATGACCGCGAATATCGTCGCTACTCGCCACGACGCCAGCCGGGGATAGGCCCACAGGGACGTGATGACCGGCGCCAAGTACAACAACGGCAACAGCCAACGGTCCTTTATCTGGGTCACTTCGAACGCGATGATCAGAATGATGCAGAGGGTCAAGGCGATACCGAGGGACCGCATTAACACGCCGACGAATTGGGCCGCCGTCGCCTGCAAGGGGCTGCCCGGCGCCGACCGTACGAGCGCAATTCCGTACACCGCGACGAGCAGGGCCAGGAAGATGCCGGCACCCCAGGCCAATCCCCACACGCCCGAGACGTAATTCATGATCAGACTGTCGGTCTGCGTCATGGTCAGTTTATGCGCGCGTGACAGGGTGGCATCGCGATTCGTGATCAGCCACACCGTGGGCTGCCACAACAGAGCGGCCGCCACCGCCGGCGCGATCAAAAAGCGCGGCGTCGCAACAGCCGCCCGGAATGGCGGCATCGTCAGTGCCGCGAGCAGCATGGCAATGGCGACGATCGGAAAGTTGAATTTCGCGAGGCAGCCAACCGCGAAACCGAGACCCAACAGGGCATAGTCGATTGCCTGCCCCTGCTGCAGGACGCGCACGAAAGCGTAGGTGAAAAGGGCCGACCCGAAGACGACGAGGATCGAATGAGTCAAGGCGCGTTGCGATTCCCAGGCGAGTTCCGGCAATAGCAACAGCGATGCCGCCGCCAACGCGGCGACGATCCGATCCTGCGCCATGCCTCGCACGGCGGCAAAGGTGAGAAGATAGCTGCCCGCAAGCAACAAATTCTTGAGCAGCGCCAAGGCCAGGACCCCTTCCCCGAACACCCGGAACATCAGGATCGCCAACCAGGTATAGAGCGGCGGCTGCGACCCGTATCCCCAAGCCCATTCCTGGGCGAGAAGCACCTGTTCCGCCTCGTCCTTGCCCAAACTCGGCGAGATCAACACGCGGACGGCAACCTGAACCGCGAAATACGCGCAGATGAGAAACGGCATGGCCGCGGCGAGCCGATTTAGAGAACTGGGTCGCGTCATGGCCGCTATCCTAGGATGACCGATGCGGGCGGGTGGCCCTGTGCGCGGCGCCGCCGAAATTCCGGCGCCCGCAGGGTCCTTTGAATGCCAATGCGCGACGATGCGGTCAAGCCGTGATTGCGGCGGAACCGGCCGGAAGTTTCGTCAACGGCAGGTCCCGGCGCCCGACTGGATCAGAATATACGCGAGGCGAACCTGACGCGTACGGCTCGGCGGCATGACGGCGGAGACATATCCGACCGCGTGGCTTTCGAGCGTCCCGGTGCCGAACAACAGCCGCGCGCTGCGGCGCATGACCGCTTCGCGCTCGTTCCCGCCGGCGGTCCAAACCACGAGACACTGGCCGTCTCCAGGTGTCGGTTGCGGGATCCAGGCGGTGCCCGTTGGCGTCTCCCCGAGTTTGTGATTCCAATCGCGAAGATCGATCAATGTGGACTTGGGAAAAAAGGGCCGGAGATTGCCCGCAACCGAATAGGTGAACCAATCGCCGAGGATCGTACCCCGTTCGAAACCGGCGGCTCGAAGCCCGTCGGCAAGTACCGAGTACGGCACATTGTGGCGCGCCTTGCTGCGGCGCTCCGGGTCCATGAAATATTTGCCGACTGCGGCCCCGACGACGGTGACGGCGAGAATCACCAGCGTGGCGGCATAAAGGTTCAGTGATCGCGCCGTAGGTCCGGCGCCCTGAACCCTGGCGAAGAAGAAAATCGGAAACAGGATGAGAACGAACATGTAATGAATCTTGACGCGCGGCACGCTCAGGAAGCCCACGGCAAGGATCACCAGCACGACGAGCGACAACAGCGTCAGTCCAAGGACGCGCCGATACCGCGCCGACGGTGCCGGGCCGTTGCCCGGCTTCCAAAACGCACGCGGGAATATCACGCCGAGAATGACGATGCACGGCAAGAGGAAATGCACCACGGCGAGCGGCGCATCGATCAGGCCCCGCGACCAGGATGCATAGCCGGACGCGACATAGTCGAGGGCGAAACGCTTATCGAGTAGGCTGGAAAACCCGGCCGGATCTCCCTCGATCCACCTTAGGAACCACAGGTAATGCGGCGCGGCGAGGAGACACGCGAGCGAAACGGCGAGCAGAATCCGCCGGTCGAAGAGGCGGCGCCGGAACGGCTCGTCCGTGCAGGCGGCCGCGAAGAAAACCGCGGCGAACAGGGCGTAGTTGTACTTCGACAACAGGCCGAGGCCGCAGGCGATCCCAAGGAAAGCGTAATCCCGCATCCGGTTGCCGTCTTCCAGCCGGAGCAAGGCGAAGAAGGTCAAGGTGACGCTGAAGGCCAGGGCCGCCGTGTGGGTCAGATGGAAGATCGTTACCCAGACGACGTGATACATCGCCAACGGCGAAAGCGCGGCGAGAGCCGCAAGCCGTTCATTGCCCAGCGCGCGCCGCGCGCCGAGGAACAACATCCAATACGCACCGCCCAGCAACGTGAACTTGACCAGGACAACCGAGGCGACGACCGGGCCGGATACGGTCTGGACGGCCTTCACGAGCCAGGTGAACAGCGGCGGGTTGCGGCCATCGTATCCCCAGGCCCAGTGCTGGGTATGAACGAGCGTTTCGCTGTCGTCCGCTTCCGTCCCGGGGAAGACGAAGGACCGTAACGACCATGCAATGACGAAAAAGGCGCACAACGTTATAGCGACACCGCGCCCGGAAAGGACCGGGCCACCAATCAACTGCGCGAATCGGTCCAGGCTCGCAGGAAACTTCAACATGCCACCCCGACGACACACATGCGGACGGCTTGAGCGGAGCGGCCGAACCGGTCGGCAGAATCGGCGGCGCTCGCCGGCCTAACGGGAAAACGGGCCAAAGCGGCATCGACGCCGCAGGCCCTGCGTTCCGTCATACACGCATAATCAATTGTCGGGGACCCCTAATGTTCGGCGTCACGTTGGGTCATCACCGTGCGGCTAGCGTTTTTTTCGGGACTTCTTCCGGGATTTACCGTTGGACGCCCATAACCCCCGCTGCGACTCGCGAGCATCGGTCTCATCCACCTGATACCGGTCGGTGTGCGACAAAACGACCTTGGCCCAGCCGGACCGGACGAGCGCCTCGTTAAGATCCGTCTCGCCGATATAACAGGTCGCATATTTCAACGCCGGCCCGGACGGCGTCGTGGGTTCGGCCGCGGCGGCGTTCGTCCGGCCTTCGCTCGGCTTGGATGAGTCGGCCGCGGCGGATTTCTTGGCAGGTACTTTTTCGATGTCACAGGAGAGGTACTGGCCATCCGCCAACTTGATGAGTTCGGACCATGCAACGATACCGCAGCGCATCTTGACATCGCCAATCGTACAAATGTCCTCGAGACCGGGCGCCGCCATGCCGAAAAGCCGTACCGTCCGCTTACCCACCATGATCTGGTTGCCGGAAATCACCTTTGCGTTGCCGCGAATTTCCTGTGCGGCGCTTGGCGCCGCAAGGGTCAGGCAGAAGATCATGGCCCCGGCAAGAACGGGTGACAGCGACCGGCGCGTAGGACGCAGCCCTTGTGAAACCACGGCAACCCCCCTTTTCCGGCGTGCACCATCCCGCACATGGGTGTGCGGACCGGTTCCATGCCATCCGCCGCATCCTATCATCGGCGAGACGGCGATGAAGACGCGAAGCGGCCAACCGTTAAGACGTGACGGTTTCTTCCTACGGCCAATGCGTTAAGGAATAGTAGCCATCGCGCCGTTCGCATCGTGACCGCCGAAATCCGGCACCCGGCCTAAAACCGCAAATGTAGTAGTGGCGCACTCGTTTCAACTCACATTTAGGGGCGGGAAGCGCTTTCCGGTTCCACATCGTTACCGTTTCAAATTTCAATTTTATGAGCTAACATCCGGCCCGACTTGATGAAATTAACTTTTGGGGGGGGGTCAAATGAGACACCAAATCATCGTTTTGGGCGCGGCTTTGGCGCTGGGACTTGCGGGATGCGAATCGGCCGGAGGAGGCGGCGACAAAATGGCCGCAAAAGGCACGCCGCTCGATGCCGCAGGCCTGGCGAAAGAGTTCAAGAAGGGCAGCAAGAAGTGCAGCTGGACCAAACCGGACGGCAGTAAGGGTGAAGACTTCTATTTCAAGACGGCAGGGCCGTATTCCGGCGATGCGGACCGCAACATCGGCGACAAGACGATGCAAGGCCGCTGGAAGATTGTTGGCCAAGGCTTCTATACCAACTTCGGCAAGGGCAAGAAGGCGCTCGGCGACTGGCATCGGGTCCACAAGATCAAGAAAAACACCTACGACCTGATCAAGAGCGACGGCACCAAAGCCATGACCATGAAATGCTCGTAACGGTCACGATCCGCGCATCTGGGTACGGGCGCTAATACCGGCCCGACCGGTGCACGGTGCCGGCACGACATGAAGAGAGGCGGGCCCACGGTCCGCCTCTTTCCTTTGATATCTGAACTATTGGGATCTGCCCTCGTCAGCCGATCAGTTCCCCGACTCGCGACAGGCTCGCCGGTTGGGCGGCGCGGTATTTCTCGCAAAACGGGGCGACCAACGCCGTAACGGCCGATTGCCCCAGGGAATCCATTAATGCGCAGGGCGGCTTGCCGAATTTCAACGCGGCCTCGGCGCCCATGTCGATCGCCCCGGGCTCGGCGACCTCCTCGTCCAACTGCTGCAAAACCGGAAGGAATGCCGCCCCCAGCAAGCGATCGCCGATCGCCTTATCGCGGGCCGCGTCCGGTGCGGACGGATCGCCGATTTCCCAGGATCCCCCTTCGGACCCGACACGGACGACAGACTCCGCCGGCTTGTAGAAATCGCCCAACGGCATCAGGTTTTCCTGCGCATGCAACAAGACCTGCGAACCGACGAGATTGCTCACCACGAAGGGACCGGCCGCAACGCCGAAGACATCGCCGGCGACGCGATCGATCTCGAACGGACTTCCCATCCCTTCGTCATGCAGACGCATCGCCTCGTTCACATAGGGACAGAAGAAACGGTTGAGCGCAAAGCCGTAGCTGTCGCGACAAGCTACGGTCTTCTTGCCGGTCGCTTCGCAAAAGGCCAGCGCCGTCGCGATGACCGCTTGGCTCGTTTTCTCCCCGCGGACGACCTCGACGATGGGATTGACCGCCGGCGGATTAAAATAATGCATGCCAAGGAACCGACCCGGGCGGTCGACCTCCTTGGCCAGTTCGGTGACCCGCAGGCAGCTCGTGTTGGTCGCCAGCAGCGTGTCCTTGGACAGGATCGGCATAAGGCGCTTGTAAAGGTCGGCCTTCACGTCGAAGCGCTCGAACACCGCCTCGATCACCAAATCGCAGGCCGCCAGATCGGCGATATCGGTGCTGCCCTTCATCCGAGCCCGCGCCGATTTGGCGTCCGGCGCCTGCATCCGGCCTCGCTCTACCTTGCGGTCGAAGTATGCGGCAGCCTTGCCGAGCGCCGCATCGACTTGTTCCTTGGTCGTATCCACCAGACGCACATCGAACGCGTTTTCCGCGACGTTCATCGCGATTCCCGAGCCCATGGTCCCGGCCCCCACAATGCCGACGGTCTTTAAACTCATTCGATGGTCCAATCCTGCCTGTTTGCAAGCGGCGCATGCTAGCGATCAGTTTCGCCCGCTTCAATGGTAGCGAACGCGACATATTCGCCCATGCGACGAGAACGAAAGCGGAATATGATACCGCTACACCCCGCCGAGACGCCGATACCGGAGCGGACTATGCTGCGACGATAGGCTTTGCAGATGGCCGAAAATCGGCTAACCCTCTTGCAACAAATTAGAGAGTTTCTTACATCGTAACGCGTTACCGGCGAACCGGGCCGTTGCCCGGGGTCGTCGCTCGCAATAGTCACGGGGCAGCAACATGATCGAAATCGATCACCTGACCAAGGCATTCGGGGCGATCAAGGCGGTCGACGATATCAGTTTCAAGGTCGCCAAGGGCGAGGTCCTCGGGTTCCTGGGACCAAATGGGGCTGGCAAATCGACGACCATGAAAATGATCACCGGCTTTCTCCCGCCCACCAGCGGGACGGCCACGGTCGCGGGCTTCGACGTGCAGCGCCATCCGATCGAAGTGAAGAAGCGGGTCGGCTACCTGCCCGAGGGCGTGCCGCTGTGGCCGGACATGACGCCGCGCGCCTTTTTCGAGTTCATCGCGCGGGTTCGCGGGTTCGCCGGCGACGAAGCAACCAAACGGATCGACGCCGCGGTCAAGAAGACGCAACTGGCCGATGTCCTGGATCAGCCGATTGAAACGCTCTCCAAAGGTTTCAAACGGCGGGTCGGCTTGGCACAGGCGCTGCTGCACGATCCCGAAGTCCTCATCCTGGACGAGCCGACCGACGGTCTGGACCCGAACCAGAAGCACGAGGTGCGCGAACTGATCCGCGATATGGCCGGCGAGAAAGCAATCGTCATCTCGACCCATATCCTGGAGGAGGTCGAGGCCGTGTGCAGCCGGGCCATCATCATCGCCCGCGGCAAGATCGTCGCCGACGACACGCCGGCCGCGCTCGCCGCCCGGTCCGACCGCCACAACGGCGTCACGCTGGCGACCAATACGCCGGCGGCGGTGCGCCCCGCCCTCGAGGCGCTGCCGGATGTCGCCGCGGTCGTCGACGCGCCGGACGGGTTCCTCTTCGCCCGGGCGCGGGACGGCAAGTCCATCATCTCCCAAGTCAGCGCCGCGCTCCGCGGGATCGATGCCGAGATCGACCAGATCAGCGTCGAACGCGGCCGGCTCGACGAAGTCTTCCGGCAAATCACCAACGCGCCATCCAGCCATGCATAACGTCATCACGATTTTCCGCCGCGAGATGTCGAGCTACTTTGCGACGCCCGTGGCCTATGTTTTCATCGTCATTTATCTCGTGCTCACCGGGCTTCTGACCTTCCATATCGGCAATATCCTGGACCGCAATCAGGCGGACCTAACCGCCTTCTTCACCTTCCACCCTTGGCTCTACCTGTTCCTCATCCCGGCCTTGTCGATGCGGCTCTGGGCCGAGGAACGACGCACCGGCACGATCGAGCTATCGATGACCCTGCCGATTTCGCAAGGCCAGGCCGTGATCGGCAAATTCCTCGCCGCCTGGTGCTTTACCGGAATCGCGCTGGCGCTGACCTTTCCGGTCTGGCTGACGATCAATTACCTCGGCGAGCCCGACAACGGCGCCATCCTGGCGGGTTATTTCGGCAGCTGGCTGCTGGCGGGCAGTTTCCTGGCCATTGGGTCATTCATTTCCGCGCTAACCAAGAACCAGGTAATCGCCTTCGTCGTGGCCGCCGCTATCTGTTTCGTGCTCGTCGCGATGGGGTCGACCATCGTCCTCGATTTCCTGAACGAGTGGTTCGGCAGCGAGGTGGTCGAATTCTTCCGCTCGCTCAGCGTGGTCATCCACTTTACGGAAATTTCGAAGGGCGTCGTGGATCTCCGCGACATCGTCTACTTCGGCAGCCTGATCGTGTTGTTTCTATTTCTCAACGTCGTCGCAATCGATCGCCTGAAGGCGTCGTGAGGAAGGGTTAGAAAATGTTTCGCTGGATCATGGATCGTAAGGGCGGCTGGATCGCACTCGCCGTTATCGCCGTCGTGCTTTTCTTCGCGGCCAATGCGTCGGTGACCAATGTCGCCGGGATGAGGGTCGACCTGACCGAAGACCGGCTCTACACGTTGTCGCCGGGCACGCGCAGTATTCTTGGCAAACTGGAAAAACCGGTTTCGCTGACGCTGTACTATTCCGACGCACTCGGGCTGACCGCGCCCGTCTACGGCAACTACGCCAGCCGCGTGAAAGACATGCTGAGCGTGTTCGAAAGCGCGGGCGCCGGAAAGGTAACGCTGGAGATCAAGGAACCTAAGCCGTTTTCCGAGATCGAGGACAAGGCGGTCGAACTCGGCATGCAGGGCGTGCCGCTCGACCAGACCGGCGAGAAGGTCTACTTCGGCCTCGTCGCCGAAGCCGACGGCAAGCAGCGCAACATTCCGTTCATGCAAATCGAACGGGAGAACTTCCTCGAATACGACATCGCCAGCCTGATCTACCGCCTCGGCACCGGCGGTAAGACGGTCGTCGCGGTCTTCACCGATCGGCCGTTGTTCGGCGACCTGCAAATGCAGATGCGCGGTATTCCGACGCAACCCTATTCCGTGGTCCAGCAAATGCAGGATCAATTCGACGTGCGCCAGATATTCGCGCTCGAAGATGTCTGGAAAGAGAAGCCCGACGTCCTGATGCTGGTTCATCCGGGCGACCTCGACGACGAGGATTACTACAACCTCGACCAGTACATGCTGCGCGGCGGTAAGGCGATCTTCTTCATCGACCCGTTCAACGAATCCGCGGCCGCACGTCAACGCGGGATTCCGCAGAGCATCGCATCGGACCTTAAACGGCTGCTCGATCACTGGGGTGTCGAGATCGTCAAGGATCGCGTCGCCGGCGACCGGCGCTTCGCCCCCATGGTCAACGCCGGGAACCAGCAACAGGTCATTCCGGCGCCCTTCCTGACCTGGATGAACGTCAAGCGCGAAGGCCTGTCGGAGACCGATGCGGTGACGTCGAACATCAACCAGCTCAACATCCGCAGCGCCGGGGTGCTCCGCGGCAAGAAGGACGCCGCGCTGCGCTTCGAGCCTCTGATCACGACAACGCAGGAAAGCCAGGAAGTAGACCTTAAGTTCCTGCAGCAAGCCCGGCCGGAAATTCTCAAGATCATCGAATCCTTCAAACCCTCCGGCGAAAAGCTGGTGGTGGCCGCCCGCCTCAGCGGCAAGGCGCCGACCCTGTTCCCGGACGGCCCGCCGAAGAAAAAGGAAGAAGAGAAATCGGACGCCAGCGGTGCGGAGGCCGACAAGAAATCGGAAACGGCGACAAACAAACCGAAGGACGATGCCGGCAAGACGGGCGGTGATACAGCGAAACCCGATGCGACACCGGCGAAGCCGGCTGTAAAGGCCGACCGGGCGGAGCGCGATGTCGCCCAGGCGGCGCCGAACACCGGACAACCGGAAAAAGCCGATACGCCGGCCGAAAAACCGGCAGCCGCGGAACAGCCCACCGGCGACAAGCCAATCGATGCGGAGAAGGCGAACGCGGAGAAATCCGAGGCCAAAGACGCCGCAAAGACGGAAGACAAAAAGGAAGAAGCGCCCAAGGCGCCTCCCTTCATCGCGGAAGCGACCGGACCGATGAACGTGATCCTCGTCGCGGATGCGGACCTGTTGGAGGATCGGTTCTGGGTCCAGAACCGGGAATTCTTCGGTCAACGCGTCCGCCTGCCGTTCGCGAACAATGCGGATTTCGTGGTCAACGCGATCGAAAATCTTGCGGGCGGCGACGACCTGATCAGCCTCCGCAGCCGGGGCACGGCACAACGCCCCTTCACCAAGATCCAGGAACTGCAACTTGCCGCTGAACAGAAATTCCGCGCCGAGGAACGCGAGCTGCAGAAGAAGCTCGAGGATGCGGAATCGAAACTCGCCGAACTTCAGAAGAAGAAGGCCGAGGGCGCATCCGAGGCCACGGTCGATAAGGCGGTCGAAGCCACCGCCGAAAAGTTCACGCAGGAAATCCTCGCTACCCGCAAGGAATTGCGGCGCGTCCAGCTGGCGCTACGCGAGGATATCGAGTCCCTGGAAACATGGCTGCGCTTCATCAACATCGGTTTGATCCCGATCCTGGTGGGGGTCGTCGCGGTAGGTCTCGGGACGGCGCGGCATCGCCGTCGGCGGCGGGGGCTGCAAGCGCCCGAAGGCTAGCGTGGCGCACCCGAACCGGCGGCGCTAAGATGCGACACGACACTTAGCCGCCTGCACGGAGACCGGATCGATGCGGATCGTAACCCTCTTGGCGAGCGCTACCGAGATCGTCTCGGCGCTCGGCTTCAAGGACTCGCTCGTCGCGCGAAGCCACGAATGCGACTTCCCGTCCGACGTCGGCAGCTTGCCCTACTGCACCGAACCGAAGATCGACGTAAGCGGCAGTTCATACGACATAGACCGGCGGGTGAAGGCGGTCGTCCGCGACGGCCTGTCGGTTTACCGCGTGGACAGCGATGCGCTGAAAAGCTACGAGCCCGACGTTATCGTCACGCAATCGCAGTGCGAGGTTTGCGCTGTCAGCGAAAAGGACGTGCTGGAAGCAACGTGCGATTGGCTGGAGAACCGCCCGCGCATCGTCACCCTGAAGCCGGACGCGTTGGCGGACATCTGGGCGGATATCGCCCGGGTTGCGGACGCGCTCGACGCGCCGGACCGGGGGCAGGCCTTGATCCGGCGCCTCAAGGCCCGTATGGAATCGGTCGAGGAAGAGGCGCGCGCGCAGCTCGTAAGGCCCACCGTCGCCTGTATCGAATGGATCGACCCCTTGATGGCGGGCGGAAACTGGATGCCCGAACTGGTCGCCATGGCCGGAGGGGACAACTTGTTCGGCGAAGCCGGCAAGCATTCGCCATGGATGGAATGGGACGATCTCAAGAGCGCCGATCCGGACGTGATCGTCATTTTGCCCTGCGGGTTCGATATCGCCCGCGCCCGCAAGGACATGCCGGCGCTGACCGGGCAACCGGGATGGAACGGATTAAGAGCCGTCCAGAACGGCCGGGTCTGCGTCGCGGATGGCAATCAGTACTTCAATCGCCCGGGGCCGCGCATCGCCGATTCACTCGAAATTCTGGCCGAGATGCTGCATCCGGACCAATTCGACTACGGTCATAAGGGGATCGGCTGGGAACCGTTGTGAAACCCGGATTCGCCCATTACTCTTCGACGCTCCAAGGCCGGTCCTTCAATCCCCTGCGTGCGCTAAGTCCCATGATCGCTCTCTTCCAACGCCTTCTCGTCATTGTCGCGCTCGCTTTTGTCACGATGCCGGCCACCGCGGCGGACCCGGCGAGCGCGCCCGCGAAGACCGAGACGAAAGACCTGGAACGCCTCGTCAACACCTTGGAAAACCCGGCCAAGCGCGACGCCTTCATCGCCGACCTGAAGACGCTGATCTCGGCGCAAAAAGACGCAAAAAAAGGCGTGAAGCCACCGGTCGGTTCCCAATTGCTGGAAGCCGTTTCCAGCAAGGTCGAGGCCGCCGGCAAGGAATTGGCGGACGCCGCCGCCACGCTGATCGACCTGCCGCAGCTCGGCGCCGCCCTGCAAAAGGTTATGTCCAACCCGGAACGCCGGGCGCTTTGGCTCGGAGTGCTGCTGAAGCTTGTGGCGATCCTGGCGGCCGGGCTCGCCGGCGAGTGGCTCGCCCAATTGGCGATGCGACGCCCGCGCGCGGCCATCGAAACGCAGGCGACCGACGGCTTCTGGGTTCACCTCGTCTTCGTCCTGTTGCGCACCATCCTCGACATCGTCGCCATCGCGGTCTTCGCGGCCGCCGCCTACGGCATGATGACGCTAACAGCGCCCGCGCACCAAGGGCAAGTCATCGCGATCGCCCTCATCAACGCCAGCGTTATCGCGCGCGCTGCCACGGCGATCGCCCGCATGCTGTTGGCCCCGCGCGTCGAAAAGATGCGGCTGATACCGATGACCGACGAGACGGCCAACTACAGCTACGTCTGGATTCGCCGCCTGACAAATCTCTGCGCTTACGGCTTCTTGCTGCTGAACGCCGCCTTGGCGCTCGGCCTGGCGACGGCAGCCTACCTATTGCTGTTGAAGTTGCTCGGCCTGCTGGTCGGAATGCTGCTCGTTATGCTGGTCCTGCAGAATCGGCATCACGTGGCGGCCCGCATTCGCGGGAATGGCGATGGCGCCCTGCGGCAGGTGCGTAATCGGCTGGCCGATATCTGGCACATTCTGCTGATCATCTATCTCGTCGTCACCTACGGTGTATGGGTTCTCGACCTGCCGGGCGGGTTCGAATATGTCCTGCGCGCATCGATTCTCACCATCGTCATCGTCGTCATTGCGCGGGGACTGATCGCGGTCATCAGACGCGGTGTGAAGCGGGCCTTCGCGCTCAACGAGGAACAGAAAGCCCGGTTCCCGGGCCTCGAAGCGCGTGCCAACCGCTATCTACCGATGCTCATGACGGCGTTCAAGGTCCTCGTCTCCGTGATCGCGGCGGCCGCCGTGCTCGAAGTCTGGGGTCTGGACATCTTCGAATGGCTTAGCGGTCCCGTCGGCCAAGCCGTCCTGCAACGCCTGGCGACGATCATTCTGATCGTCGCGGTCGCCCTGATCGTCTGGGAAGTCGTCAGCGCCGCGATCGAGCAGTATCTCGCCGGCAAGGATCGCGACGGCAATACCATCACCCGCAGTCAACGGGCGCAAACCTTGTTGCCATTGGTCCGGAATGTGGTGTTGGTCGTCCTGGCCGTCATGGTCATTCTGACGGTTTTGTCCGAACTCGGCATCAACATCGGCCCGCTGATCGCCGGTGCGGGCATCGTCGGTCTTGCCGTCGGGTTCGGCGCCCAGACGATGGTGAAGGACTTCATCACCGGCTTCTTCATCCTGATCGAGGACACCGTCGCCGTCGGCGACATCGTCGAGCTGGGCGGCCATTCCGGCAAGGTCGAGGCGATGTCGATCCGGTCGATCCAATTGCGCGACTTCTCCGGCCAGGTCCATCGGATCCCGTTCAGCGAGGTCACCACCACGGTCAACAAGAGCAAGGAGTTCTCTTTCGCCACGTTCGACATCGGCGTCGGCTACAGCGAGGATATCGACCGCTGCATAGAGGTAATCCGCGACGTCGGCAACAAAATGGCGGCGGACGAGGAATATGCAGCGGTCATCGACGGGGACATGAACATCATGGGCGTGCAGGCCCTGGGCGATTCCGCCGTCGTGATCCGGGCCCGTATCCAGGTGAAGCCGGGCAAGCAATTCGGCCTCCAACGCGCCTTCAATCGATTGATCAAAATCCGGTTCGACAAGGAGGGAATCGAAATTCCTTTCCCGCATCGGACTCTTTATTTCGGCGAGGACAGCAGCGGCAATGCCCCGCATGCGCGGGTACAGCTCGTCGATGCGCGGTCCAACAAGCCGGAGACGACAACCGCCTCGACCCCCGGCAAACGCCCGGAAGGCGAGGCACGCAGCGCCGAAGACACCGCCGGGGGTACCCCGTCGGACGGCGGATAACCGGATTGGAGGAACCGTCCTTAGCGATTGCGTAGGTGGAAAACCGCCTGTGCCGCCATCCAATTGGCGCAGCTCCCCTTCGCAGAGAACTTTACCGCGTGGCCGCTCGAGTCCAGGGCGATCGCCCGTTCAACGACGATGCCGAGGTCGTCGCACAGGGCGAGGAAATCGTGGATCGTGCAGAGATGGATGTTGGGCGTCTCATACCACTGATCCGGCAGCGCGTCGGTCCGCGGCATGCGGCCGCCCATCAACAACCCGAGCCGGACCTTCCAGTAGCCGAAATTCGGCAGCGACAGGATCGTGTTGCGGCCGATCCGCACTAGGTTTTCCAGCACGATCCGCGGCCGGTGGGTCGCCTGCAGGGTCTGGCTGAGCACGACATAGTCGAACGCGCCGTCCGGATAGTCGCCAAGGTCGGTATCGGCATCGCCCTGAATCACTGACAGACCCTGACTGACGCATTCGTTCACGCCAGCCATGCTGAGTTCGATGCCACGCCCGTCCACCTGCTTGAATTCGGCGAGATAGCTCAGCAACGTCCCGTCACCGCAACCGACGTCGAGCAACCGGCTCGACGGTTCGATCATGTCGGCGATCAATTGCAGATCGACGCGCATCGCACGCGAGTTCACGTTCGTCGATCCATCCATGTCACGCACGCCCGAGACCGTGGTGCTCGGCGCAACCGTTGATGAAACCGGTCAACACCTTGCGAAGCTCGGGCACGTCCAGCAGGAATGCGTCATGCCCCTGATCGCTCTCGATCTCCACGAAGCTGACATTGGCGGCGACCGCGTTCAACGCATGCACGATGGCGCGGTTCTCCGATGTCGGGAACAACCAGTCGCTGGTGAAGGAGATGATGCAGAATCGGGTCTCCGTCCCTTCGAACGCCATCGGCAAGGAACCGCCATGCTCCGCAGCCAGATCGAAGTAATCCATCGCCCGGGTGATGTAGAGATAGGAATTGGCGTCGAACCGGTCGACGAAGGTCGAACCCTGATGGCGCAGATAGCTCTCGACCTGGAAATCCGCGTCGAATCCGAAACTCGGCATCTCCCGGTCCTGCAGATTGCGGCCGAACTTCTGATGCAGCGCCGCCTCGGACAGGTAGGTGATATGCGCGGTCATCCGCGCCACGCCCAACCCTCTTTTTGGCGAAACTCCGTGGCTGGCGTAGTCGCCGCCGTGCCAGTCCGGATCCGCCATGATGGCCTGCCGACCGACCTCGTGAAAGGCGATATTCTGCGCCGTATGGCGCGCCGCACCGGCGATCGGGATCGCGGAAAACACCCGGTCCTTGTAGCGGGACGCCCATTCCAGCACCTGCATCGCGCCCATCGACCCACCGATCACGCAAAATAGCTGGTCGATGCCCAAGTGATCGATCAGCATCACCTGCGCCCGCACCATGTCGGCGATGGTGATGACGGGAAAATCCAGCGCATAGGGTTTGCCGGTCTCGGGATTGGTCTCGGTCGGCCCGAGCGTGCCGAGGCAGCCACCGAGAACATTGGCGCAAATGACAAAAAATCTATTCGTATCCAACGCCTTACCAGGGCCGACGATATCTTCCCACCAGCCGGGCTTGCCGGTAATGGGGTGGGTATCGGCGACATATTGATCCATGGTCAGCGCATGGCAGACCAGCACCGCGTTGCTGCGCTCGGCGTTCAGCGTCCCATAGGTGCAATAGGCCATGGGCACCGGACCGAGCTCAACGCCGCAATCGAGCGTCAGCTTGGCGTCCACGCCGAGCTGCACGCGATGACCGGGCAATTTCGCGTCCGGTTCGCTCGGATCGTTCAGCGGCGGCGTTTCGGCCGATTTTACGCGTTCAGAAATCGGACCACCCTCACAGGTCGGTTTGGGCGCGATACTTTTGGTCCGATGCCTGCCAGTGTCAATGTTTTCTTTGATTTATGGTACATCTCGCACTACTAGTTAGCGGCTTTTCAGACAGGTGGGAACGATGAACGAAAGCGGAACCTCGCTGCAGGACCTTCGAAACGAAATCGACGCAATCGATGCGGAAATGCATGGACTGATCATGCGCCGCGCCGCCTTGGTCGAACGAATTCGCATGGTCAAGGCACGGGACTCCGTCACCACGGTACGCCCGGGCCGCGAAGCGGACATCATGCGCGCGCTGGCCGCCCGCCATGACGGCAACTTCCCCTTCCCGGCGATCGCCCGCATCTGGCGCGAAATCATCGCCAACATCACGCGGATGGAGATGCCGGAATACGCCGTCGCGGTCTACCCCGGCCCGGCGACACCGGGCTGCTGGGATCTGGCGCGCGACCAATTCGGCAGCGCGACGCCGATGACCGCCTTCGGCAGCGCGCGCGAGGTCCTGGGCGAGGTATCGGACAAGAAGGCCGTGGTCGGCGTGCTGCCGTGCCCGCGCGAGGGCGACGACGACCCTTGGTGGATCAATCTGGCGGTCCAGGATGGATTGCGCGTCTCCTACCGCTTGCCGTTCAGCCCGCGTGTCGCGACGCCGGGCGGCGAAGGCAGGCTCGAAGCCTTCGCCGTCGGCCGGATCGTCCTGGAAGAAAGCGCGAACGACCGCAGCTTGATCGTGATCGAAACCGGCGAAGCGCTGAGCCGGGCCGGTCTGTCGACCTTGTTGGAAAAGGTCCAGATCACCGGCCAGCCCATCGCATCGCATAACGGCGGCGGCTGGTACTATCTGATCGAAGCGGACGGTTTCCTCACCGACGCCGACCCGCAATTGGAGGAGCTCGGAAAACTGGAGGCCGTCGACCGCTGCATTATCGTCGGCGCCTATGCGGCCCCTCTCGAGAAATCCGAAGTTCCCGGACTCGAATCATGACGACGCCCACACCCCGCCCCGGAGTCCTGGATATCGAGCCCTACGTCGGCGGTTTGCACAGCGTCGACGGCGTGGAACGGGTAATCGTGCTGGCGTCGAACGAAACGCCGCTTGGCCCGAGCCCGAAGGCTATCGCGGCGTATGAAGCAGGATCGCGCCAGCTGCACCGCTATCCGGACGGACACGCCACCGACCTGCGCGCCGCCATCGGGCAACGCTTCGGCTGCGACGCCACCCGGATCGTCTGCGGCGCCGGCTCGGACGAAGTGCTGCAAATCCTGATGCGGGCCTATGCCGGCCCCGGCGACGAAGTGCTGTACAGCCGGCATGGCTTTTCGATCTATCCGATCTTCGCCCGCGGCGTCGGCGCGACACCTATCGCGGCGCCGGAAAAGGTGCTGACGGCGGATGTCGACGCCCTGCTGTCCAAGGTGACCGACCGCACACGGATGGTGTTCCTGGCCAACCCGAACAATCCGACCGGCAGCTACTTGCCCGTCGACGAGTTACAGCGGCTCCGCGACGGACTGCGCGATGACATCCTACTGGTCATCGACTCCGCCTACGCGGAATACGTCACGCGGAACGATTACACAGCCGGCAACGACCTCGTCGACCGGCATGACAATGTCGTCATGACCCGCACGTTTTCGAAGATCTTCGGCCTGGCGGCGCTGCGACTTGGATGGGCGTACTGCCCGGGGGAGATCGCCGACGTGCTGAACCGGCTGCGCGGCCCGTTCAACGTCAACGCCGCCGCGCAATCCGCGGGAATCGCCGCGATCGAAGATACCGCGCATATTGATGCCAGCCTCCAGCACAACGACAAATGGTTGCCATGGCTGACCACCGCGCTTGGCGGCCTCGGCCTGACTGCACATCCATCGGTCGGAAATTTTGTGCTGGTCCAGTTCGCCGACATCGCCGGCGCGACCGAAGCCTATGAGTTCCTGCTGCGCAAGGGGATCATCACGCGCAAGATGGGCAGCTATGACCTGCCCGACTGTTTACGGATTTCGGTCGGCCTCGAGGACGAGATGAAGGCGCTGACCGACGGCTTGGCGGAACATCTGGGGCGGTCATGAGCGAAACGCCCCTCTACGACCGGGTCGCGGTCATCGGCCTTGGCCTGATCGGATCGTCGCTCTGCCACCGCATCAAGCGCGACGGCCTCGCCGGCCACGTCGCCGGCCATGCCCGCAGCGCGGCAACGCGCGATACGGCGATGAAGATCGGCTTTCTCGACAGCGTCCACGAGACGGCGGCCGAGGCCGCGGCCGATGCGGACTTGATCGTCCTCTGCGTGCCCGTCGGCGCCAACGCCACGGTCGCGGAAGCAATAGGCCCGGCGCTCAAACGCGGCGCTACGGTGACCGATGTCGGTTCGGTAAAGATGGCGGTGATTCGCGACGTCGGCCCGTATCTGCCGGACGGCGTTCATCTCGTGCCCGGTCATCCCGTCGCGGGTACCGAACATTCAGGACCGGAATCGGGCTTTCCCGAACTGTTCGAGGACCGCTACTGCATCCTGACCCCGCCGGCCGGCACCGATCAGAAAGCCATCGACCGTGTCTCGGCCCTCTGGCAGCGCGCCGGCAGCAAGGTCGAGATTCTGGAAGCGCATCATCACGACCGGGTTCTCGGCATCACGTCGCATCTGCCGCATCTGATCGCCTATACGATCGTCGGAACCGCCAGCGACCTGGAGAACCAACTTCGCCGCGAGGATACCGAGAACGGCGACCTCATCGAAACACGGGAAGTTATCAAATACTCCGCCGGCGGGTTCCGCGACTTCACCCGGATCGCCGCGTCGGACCCGGTGATGTGGCGCGATATCTTCCTGAACAACCGCGAAGCGGTGCTCGAACTGCTCGGCCGCTTCGTCGAGGACCTGACCGCCCTGCAACGCGCGATCCGGTGGGGCGAGGGCGACGCGCTGGAGGAATTCTTCACCCGCACCCGCGCGGTCCGGCGTGACGTGATCGATATGAAGCAGGCCGGCTCGTTCAACCCGACGGAGCGGGAGGAAGAATAGGCGGCAGTTTCAACAACCGGACCGGCCCGAGATAGAGCCGCCCCCGCTGCGCCGTCAACGGCACCGTCACGACCCGCCGGCCATCCCCGTTACCGCTTGGCTTCGACAACAGATCGAGCGCCAAACGCGCCGCTGATGCTTCCTTCCGCCGCAGCGTTCCGCCCTGTTCCAGCGCCGCCAGCAGGGCGCGATGCCCTTGCAGCTCCGTCGTGAACGCACCCAACGGGCGCAACGCGGCATCGAGCGCCAGCGTACCGTTCGCCGACACATCCAGCGCACCCCATCCCAATACGACTTGGCGGATATCGATCGTGCCGCCGTCTTGCCGCCAGGCGTCGAGGGCGTCGCGCTCAAGCTTGCCGGGCGGGTTGCCGTTGAGTGTCCCGGAAACCCGAACTGTTCGCAGGTCCGTCCCGAGCGGCCCGCCGATTTTCGTCGCCAGCTGCGTATTCGACGCCTGGATCGTTAGGTCGAATGGCGGCGGACGCGCCACGTCATCCAGCCATCGGAGCCGGGCCTGGGCATGCTTGGTCGCGGACAGTTGTCCGCCACCGGGCTCGCGCACCCGCAAATCCCGAATTTCAGCAACACCTTCGGCCATCCGACCCCGGTCGTTCAAATGACCGATGAACCACGCCGAGCCCGTCGCCGCAACGACCTGCAACGGCCGCCCCTGCACGATGCCGACCAGATGATGCGGTCCGGATGCTTCGACCCGATATCGCCGCCAATTCCATGGCTGTATCTCGAAATCGGCTTGGGATGACTTGATCGACCAGCCATCCTTCGTCGAGGCGATGGCCGGCGCGTCGATCACGAGCCGGACGGCGCCGGGAAAGCCCTGAACCGCAAGCGGACCATGCTCGACGATATAGCCCTTCTCGTTCTGGGTATCGCGCCAACGCAGGAACCCGTCCTCGACTCGGCCGGCCACGAAGAACCAGAACAGCGGATAGCCGACCCCGAGAAGCAGGATCAACAAGGTCGGGCCCAACAGGACGGGTCTCAGAAACATGGACATGATGCTCGGCAATACTTATAAGTCGCGCGCTTCAGGGTAAAGCATCCAACCACCCATCCGGCCTCCAACGGAAACGAAAACCGGTGACCATGCCGAATGACAATGCCGTAACGCCCGAAACGCTGCACACGCTTCTGCCGGCAACCGGCGACTTCTGGGTCTTCGGTTACGGCTCGCTGATGTGGGATCCAGGCTTCGACCACGTCGCCGCAAAACCCGCACTGCTGCACGGCTATCACCGGTCCTTCTGCATGTATTCGAAACGGCACCGGGGCACGCCGGAGCGGCCCGGCCTCGTGCTCGCCCTGGATTGGGGTGGGTGCTGCCGTGGCATGGCGTTTCGCGTCGACCGGCGCATCGCCGATTCCGTGCTCGATTATCTTTGGGACCGGGAAATGATCCGCTACGCCTATCTGCCGCGTGCCGTACGCGTCATCGTCGACGGTGCGCGCGTTCCCGGCATCACATTCGTCGCCGACCGGCGGGACGAAAGCTATGCCGGTCGGCTTGCGCCCGCGGACGCCGCGGCGGTCATCCGCGCGGCCCATGGCGGTAGAGGCTCGAATCGTGACTATCTTATCAGTACTATCGAGCATCTGCGGGCTTTCGGAATCTCGGCGGGCCCGATTCACGAGCTGCTGCCACTGGTCGACGCGGCGAAATAACGCGTTACCGCGACGACCTCGTTGCAGAAGGAAGGGAACGGAATGGGAGCCGCGGGCCGCACAGGGGGTCATCGGACAATAGCCGGATGGATCTTCCGGCTTTTCATGCTCGCGTTGGTGTTTGCGCTGCCGATCACCGATACGGTGGCCCAGGACACGCAACCCACCCGCCCCTTCGCCCGCATCCTTATCGATTGGAACCGGAGCCTCGAAAGCGTCGAACGGTATCTCAAGCAGCCGTCTTACTCGGAAGAAAAGACGAAACAGCTTCGCGCATTGCTGGTGCGGTTGCGGCAGGAAACCTCCGCCGTGGAGAAACGGGCGGAGGAAGACCTCACCGCCGCCGAACAACTGCTGGCGACACTCGGCGCCGAGCCCAGCGACACCGATGCGGCCGAACCCGATTCGGTGAAACTGAAACGCGCGCAGTACAACCGGGATATCGCCGACTACAAGGCCCGTGTGCAACAGGCGCAGCTCGCCCGAGCGCGGGCCGATCAGCTCGACGACCGGCTGTCGAAGGCGACGACCACCCTATTGGTGGTCGACCTGCTCACGCGCATGCCCTTGCCCTATCTGCCCGGCACCCTCGAGGCCGCAATCGACGACTACTGGCAGCTTGCCACCGAACTGGTGAATGCACCGAAGGTATGGTGGCGATCCCTCCCGCCGGAGAACCGGAAAATCGGCGGCCTTCTGGTCGGTCTCGCGTTGATCGCGCTTGCCTTGGTCGCGGGCATGCTGCTCCGGCGATGGATTCTGGGGCGCTTCGGCCGCGACCCGACCAATGACGACCCGAGTTATTCACGGCGCTTCTTCTCCGCTTTCGCCGAATGCATCGCCCGAGGCATCGTTCCAGCGCTCTTTTTCGCCGCCATCCTGTTGCGCATTCAAAGCGACGACGCGCGGATAACGGGATACCTGCTGGATACGCTGACGGCATTCTGCAGTGCCATGATCTTCCTTTTTCTGGCGGTCGCCCTCGTGCAGGCGGTGCTCGCCCCGGACATGCCGGCCTGGCAGCTCACAACGCTGAAGCGGCGGAACGCGGTCATCATCGGGCGCCGCACCATCCTGATCGTCGGAATCATCGCAGCCGATTTCTTCATCCGCGAAAGCGCCCGGCCGCTCGGCCTGTCCCAGGCATTCTGGTCGGTCCAGGGCGCCCTGTTCGGCACAGTCGAGAACCTTCTGATCTTGCTGCTGTTGCTCCGCAGCCTGTGGGAACCGGTCCCCGAAGAGGCGGCGCCCGACCAAGCGCCCGCGACAACCGCCGCCACGCCGGCGGAACCAAAGGTCAGCCGCTTCTGGGCGGGGCTCCGCATTATCATCGGTGTTATCGCGTTCGGGGGGATCATCGCTTTTCTGGCCGGGTACCCGCGCCTCGGCGACCATGTCAACGAAGCCCTGATCACCAGCGCCGCGATCGCCGCCATGCTCTTCCTGGTGCGCGGCCTGTTGCGCGAACTGGTCGGGATGGGTCTGCGGTCCGTGGTGGCCAAACGCCACTTGGGACTACCGCATACCACGCGCAGCGCTATGAAGTTCTGGGCACGCGCATTGTTGGATGCGGCGCTCATCATCGGCGGCGGCGTCTTGATGCTGATCGTATGGGGCGTGCCGGCGGATGACCTGTCGCGGTTGAGCGGCAGGGCGCTGACCGGCTTCGAGGTCGGCAGCGTCACGATA
The DNA here is from genome assembly GCA_965228975.1 of Alphaproteobacteria bacterium. Lineage (GTDB taxonomy): Bacteria > Pseudomonadota > Alphaproteobacteria > UBA8366 > UBA8366 > JAJFJD01. The sequence goes on along the minus strand of OZ245851.1, from coordinate 5,293,727 downwards.
TCGATCACCGATATCGTGACGTCGCTGCTGGTCTTCGCAATCGTCCTTGGCATCACCCGGGTGCTGCAGCGCGCCTTGGCGGATCGGATCCTGCCGGAAACCCGCCTCGCGGTCGGGGTACAGCATTCGCTTGCCGCCGGGTTCGGCTATATCGGCATCATCCTGGCGATCACGCTGATGTTGTCGACGCTGGGCCTCGACCTGTCGAACATCGCCCTGATCGCGGGCGCCTTGTCCGTCGGCATCGGCTTCGGCCTGCAGAATGTCGTGAACAATTTCGTCTCGGGCCTGATCCTGTTGATCGAACGGCCGATTCAGGTCGGCGACTGGGTGGTCGTTGGTACGAACGAGGGCCGCGTCAAGCGGATCAGCGTGCGGGCGACCGAAATCGAGACCTTTCAGCGCGCATCGGTCATTATTCCCAACGCGGAACTGCTCTCCAATTCTGTTACGAACTGGACGCACAAGGATAATCTCGGCCGCGTCGACATTCCCGTCGGTGTCGCCTACGGCTCGGACACGGAAAAAGTCCGCGATATCCTGCTGGAATGCGCGAAGGCGTGCGACGAGGTGCTCGCATTCCCCGAACCCTTCGTCCTGTTTATGAATTTCGGCAATAGCAGTCTAGATTTCGAACTCCGCTTTTACGTCGGCGACGTCATCCGGCGGCTGCGGGTCGCGACGGAGATCCGCTATATGATCGACCGCCGCTTCCGCGAGGAAGGGGTCGAGATCCCGTTTCCGCAGCATGTCGTGCATATGGCGCCCGCCGCGAAAACCGGCCAACCGCGGGATGCCGAACAGGCACCCGGCCCGAAACCCGATCCAGAGGGGCCGTAACCGCCTAGGCGCATCTCGAATAGCTGCAGGACAGGCAGACGTCGCAGCCTTCCTGGCGGATCAAACTCGCCGCCCCGCATTTCGGGCATTGCCGGTGCGCGATGTCGCCCACCGCCTTCTGCAGGCCGAGCGGCCCGTCGCCGTCGGAAGACCCAACCGGCATGTTAATGAAGCCGATATCGATCATATGGCGTTCGATCACCCCGCCGATCGCGGCCAGCAGCGACGGCACATATTTGCCCTCCATCCATTGGCCGCCGCGCGGATCGAAGACCGCCTTCAATTCCTCGACCACGAAGGAGACGTCCCCGCCCCGGCGGAACACCGCGCTGATCATCCGCGTCAACGCCACCGTCCAGGCGTAATGCTCCATGTTCTTGGAATTGATGAATACCTCGAACGGGCGCCGGCGATCGCCGTCGGCAATGTCGTTGACGGTGATGTAGATGGCATGGTCGCTGTCGGGCCAGACCAGCTTATAGGTGCTACCGGCCAGCGATTCCGGGCGCTCCAAAGGTTGCGCCATATACACCACGCCGCCGTCGCCAGGACTCTCCGCCGTCCGGGCCGCACCGGATTCGACCGACAAGACCGATCCGGTGACCTCGTTCGGCCGATAGGTCGTACAGCCCTTGCACCCGAGCGCATAGGCCCGGCGATACACGTCCTTGAAGGCGTTGAACGAAATCTCGGCGGGCAGGTTGATCGTTTTGGAGATCGAGCTGTCGACATAGTCCTGAACCGCCGCCTGCATGGCGAGATGGTCTTCCGGCGCAAGCGTCTGGGCGTCGACGAAGTTGTCCGGCAACGTCGCGTCCGCGCCGTGAATCTCGCGATACCGCGCCCACGCATAATCGGCCACGTTGCGCTGCTCGCGACGACCGTCTGGGAGCAGCACGCTTCGGCTGTACTCGTAGCGAAACACCGGCTCGATGCCCGACGATACATTCCCGGCCAGCAGGGAGATCGTGCCGGTCGGCGCGATCGAGGTGACCAGCGCGTTGCGGATGCCATGTTCGGCGATCGCGGAGCGCAGCGCCGGCTCAAGGGCGGCAACCGATTCGCCGGCGAGATACGCATCCCGGTCGAAAAGCGGGAAAGCGCCCTTCTCCGCCGCCAGGTCGATCGAGGCCCGATAGGCCGAGCGCTGGATCGCCGCCATCCAACGGCGTGTCGCCGCTACCGCTTCGGCGCCGCCATACCGTAGACCGCACATGATCAATGCGTCCGCCAGGCCCGTGACACCGAGGCCGATGCGGCGCTTGGCGACGGCTTCCTGCCGTTGCGCCTCCAACGGAAAGGCGGAAACCTCGATCACGTTGTCGAGCATACGCACCGCCGTCGGGACCAGCCGTTCGACGGTCCCGAGATCGAATCGCGCCTCGGGCGTGAACGGGTTGCGCACGAACCGCGTCAGGTTGAGCGACCCCAAATCGCAAGCACCATAAGGCGGCAGCGGCTGCTCGCCGCAGGGATTGGTCGCCTGGATCGTCTCGCAGTAATGCAGGTTGTTCCGCTGGTTGACCCGGTCGATGAAGATCACGCCGGGTTCGGCGTAATCATATGTCGCGCGCATGACTCGGTCCCAAAGGTCACGCGCGCCGACCGTCTTATAGACATGACCACCGAAGACAAGGTCCCACGGCGCGTCCGCGTCCACGGCCGCCATGAAGGCGTCGGTCACCAGCACCGACAGGTTGAACATGCGCAGCCTGTCGGGCTGCCGTTTGGCAGAAATGAAGTCTTCGATATCCGGATGATCGCAGCGCAGCGTCGCCATCATCGCACCGCGCCGGGAACCCGCGCTCATGATGGTGCGGCACATGGAATCCCAGACGTCCATGAAGCTGAGGGGGCCGGATGCATCGGCGCCGACGCCGCGAACCGGCGCACCCGCCGGACGCAACGTCGAGAAGTCGTACCCGATACCGCCGCCCTGCTGCATGGTGAGCGCGGCTTCGCGCAAATGTTCGAAAATGCCACCCATGTCGTCGGGGATAATCCCCATGACGAAACAGTTGAACAGCGTGACCGACCGGTCGGTGCCCGCCCCGGCCAGAATTCGGCCCGCGGGCAGGAATTGGAATCCGTCCATCGCCGCACGAAATTCGCGCGTCCACCGTTCCGGGTCGGCCTCCGGTGCCGCGAGCGCACGTGCCACGCGGTCCCAGCTGTCCTCGATGGATTGCTCGGCGTGCTCCCCGCCGGGCGCCCGGAACCGGTATTTCATGTCCCAGATTTCTTGGGAAATGCCGGTCAAATTTTCCATGACCACCGTTCCTGATTGTTCCATGAAATCTAGTACCGCACGCCCGCAGCGTCAACAAATGTTCCATATTTGTTCTTTATCGACGGACAATCTACCGATGCGCGGCAGATACCCCCTAAGGCGCGGCTTCGGCCTTCAGGTCCGGTGCACGTTCCAGGTCGATGCCGTAGCGTTCCGCGGCCTCGGCTTCGATCCGTCGGGTGGCGGTCTCGATCCGCTCTTCGAGCTGCGCCGAAAATTCACGCCGCTTCAGACCCGGCATGATCGGCGGAAGGAATTCCAACACGACCGTGCCCGACCGTTTTACGAATTTTCGGCGCGGCCAAAACATGCCGGAATTCAGCGCCACGGGCACGACCGGCACGTCGCATTGCCCGTACAGCGCCGCCACGCCGGGCAGATAGGGGCGCGCCGACCCGGGCGGTGTCCGCGTTCCCTGCGGAAAGATGATGATGTTGCGGCCTTCGGCCAGCCATTTCCTGGTTTCCTGGACCATCCGCTTCAGCGCCGTTGCACCGCCGGACCGGTCTATCCCGATCATACCGACGCGCCACAGAAACCAACCGAAAAAGGGAAACCAAAACAGCTCCCGTTTCAAGACATAGGCGCAATCCTTAAACACCACGTTATAGATCAACGTATCCCAAGCCGATTGATGCTTGGACGCCAGGATGAATGCACCCTCCGGCAAATTCTCCTCGCCGCGTGTCTCGCAGCGGATACCAACCGTGCCTCTTATGATCCACATACAAGTGTTGACCCAAATCCAGGCCATGAACCAGAACCCGCGCCGCGGCAACAGCATCAACGGCACGTAAAACGGGCTGAGCAGCGCGGACCAGCCATAGAACAGGATGGCAAAGATAATCGATCGAACGGTATGCATCATGCCCCGACCTTCTTCATCAGGTCGATCGCCCAATGACGAACCACCGCGACGAGATATTTATTGTACTCGCCGGCAATAAGGCCCGCGGTCCCGGGCCAGCGCCACCAGTCGTCGAGTTTCACATTTGCGGGAAATACGGGATGCGGCAGGATCGTTTCCGTCGGCATCGCATGGTGGAACTCGGCGAGGCTCCGCGGCATATGATAGCTCGCCGTAACCAATCGCATGGACCGGTATCCTTGCGCTCGCATCCATTCGGCGGTTTCGCTGGCGTTGCCGGTGGTATGGTCCGCGCTGTAGCCGAGCGTGATGCAACAATCGAGCGCCTGGGGCGACTGCCGTGAGAGTTTGAGGAGTTGCCGCACGTCGACACCTCGATGCACGCCGGAAACGAACAGCTTCTTGGCGAAGCCTTGTGCCAGAAGCGCCAGCCCTTGCTCAAGCCGCAGGGTGCCGCCGGTCAGGACGACAATCGCGTCGGTCTCCTCGGCCGATACTTTCACGGATTTCGGTATTTGAGCCGCGAAAACGAACAATCCGCCCACCCAGGCGGCCAAGGCGATACCGAGAAAAGCGAGTATGACGCGGTGCCGCCGTCGCCGGGTACGTTGCCGCCGGTGCAACCCCACCATTACCCGGTCACCTTCTTCACGAATATGATCCCACGCCCGCTCACGGCATCCGCCGCAAGGCGCGGATTACCGTGTGCCGCGCCGTCACCGTCGCGATCAGGCAGGCCAATATCGGTACGATGCCGAGCGCGATCCACTCCCAGGGAGCCAGGGTCGGCGCCGGAAGCAGCACGGCATCCAGGTCGGACAGCAACTTGCCGAACCCAAGCAGCGTAAGCACCGCAAGGAGTCCACCGAACAAGCTGCCCACGAGTGATACACGGAATGCCTGCCGCTGAAATTGTTGCGCGACGTACTGATCCGTCGCGCCGATCAGATGCAGCACCTCGATCACATCACGATGGACGGCGACGCCGCTACGTGTCGCGAAAACCACGGCAGCCATCGCCGAAAAACCGATCAACCCGATGACCACGGTTGCCAGCAATTCAAGCGTCCGGACAAGCGATTCGATCTGACCGCGCCAGTATTCGTGACTGTCGACCGCGACACCCTTGATATCCTCGCTCAATTGTTTCGCAAGCGCAGCCAAGTCGACGGCGCCTGCCGTCTCGAGCCGGACGTCGATCACACGCGGCAGCGGAAGATCCTTGGCGTCGATGTTCGGGCCCAACCAGGGTTCGAGTGCCGCCATGGTCGTTTCCGCCGGCACTACATTGACGATCGCGACGCCCGGAACATTCCGCAGCATTTTTGCGGCGCTCCGGATTCGGTTCTCGATCTCACCGTCTTTTTCCCCGTCGATCGGCGAGACCTGAACGGTAAAGGCCGCCGTCAATTCATCGTTCCATGCCGCGGCCGCGGCAGCCAGCACCATCGCCCCGGCCAGGATAACCGCCCCCAGATAGACCATGATGCCGATGATCCACGGCAAGAGGCGCGACGACGATTCGCGGGAAAGCGGAAGGACGGCTTGCGAGTCGCTCATTTCTTCTCCACGCCGCGATTCAGGACCGTCAACTCACCGTCTTCGAGATGCATCACAGGGTGCGAAAACCGCTCGATCAAGCTCTTGTTATGCGTCGCGATGACGACCGTCGTGCCCATGCGATTGAGTTCTTCGAACAAATACAACAGGCGCACCGCGATCGTGTCATCTACATTGCCGGTCGGTTCGTCGGCGAGCAAAAGGCTCGGATGCGCGATCACGGCCCGCGCGATCGCGATGCGCTGTTGCTGTCCGCCCGACAAGGTCGGCGGCCGCGCATGGAGATGATCCTTCAACCCGACCCAGGTCAGCAACTCGGTAACGTGTTTGTTCACGACATCTTCGCGGCTGCCGGAGACGCGCAGCGGCAACGCGACATTGTCGAAGGCCGAAAGATGTTGAATTAGTCTAAAATCTTGAAATACAACACCGATTCTCCGCCGCAATTCAGGTAAGTCGCGGCGCGGCACGCGGGTGACGTCCCGGCTGAACAAGGTGATAAAGCCGCGGCTCGGCCGGTGCGCCAGATACATGAGCTTGAGGAGGGACGATTTGCCCGCGCCGCTCGGCCCGGTCACAAAATGGAACGACCCGGGCGGGAGCGTAAAGGTCACATCGCTGAGCACTTCCGGGCCGGCGCCATAGCGCATGCCTACGTTTTCGAACCGAACCACGTCTTCCGCCGAAACTTATTCGTTGAAAGGTAGCCAATCGGCGGCGGACGAACCAAGCGGCATCTCGCCGGCTGCCCCAATCCCGCCCCGGACGGGCAAGATGGCATGCGGAACCATCCGCGTAAAGCACTGCCATCCTTGCAACGGGACTCGCGACCCCTTAGACTCCCCGACCAACTGAGGGGTGAACACTATTAGGTCAGATTTTCCAGCGACATGATTATCTCTTGCCCGACTTGCGGCGCGAGCTTCAACGTGAAGCCAGAGGCGCTTGGGTCCGCCGGGCGAACGGTAAAATGCAGCAAATGCGCGCACCAGTGGCACGCAATGCCCGACGCGGAGCCGGCCGGCGAAACGCTGGAAGGTGAGCTTGCGCCCGACGTTGCCGCACCGGAGCCGACACCCGCTGAACCTCCCGCCGCCGAGCCTGCCGCCGAGGAACCGGTCGCGGAATCCCCCGCCGAGCCCGTAGCGGAAAAGACGCCGGTCGACGACGTGGCGCCCGACGAGGCACCCGCCCCCGAAGAGGCGGCGCCCGCGGACCTCGGCTCGCAAGAGTCGCCCGAAGAGGCCTCCAACGCCGAAGATTCGGTCGAAAAGGTCCTCTCCAACGCGGCGATGGACAGCATCTTCGGGTCCGACGACGAGCCGGATACCGTGGGTACGAGCGATGACGGCACCGCCGAAGACACCGCTTCCGCGGAGGAGGAAGAAGTTCCGACGGCTTGGACCGCGGATGAGGATGCCGATCACGGCACGGCGGATGATGCCCGCGCGGACGGCTTCCCGCCCCCGCCGGGCGCGGCCGGCGAATCCGACGAGGCGGCGGTTGCGGCGGAGAGCGGCAAGGGGCGCCGCGGCTTGATGCGGCTGATTTCATTATTGGCGCTCGTTCTGCTGATTACGGCCGTCGTCGGCGTCGGCTATTTCATGCAGTCGAAGGTCGTGATGTGGTTCCCGGCAACCAGTAAGATATATGCGATGATTGGGTTGAAGCCGGATGTGCTGGGGCAAGGCCTTCACATCGCCGATCCGAAACCGACCAAGGAAATCGACGGAAACGACGAGGTCCTGGTCGTGAACGGCGCCATCAAGAACACCTCCGGCAACCGGCAGACGGTGCCGCTCCTGCGTGGCGCGCTGCTGGATAAGGACGGCAAGGAATTGCACATCTGGACCTTCACGGCACAGCAGGAATCGGTCGAGCCGGGAGAACAGGTGACCTACCAAACACAGTTCAAGAACCCGCCGGCGGCCGCCGAGAAACTCGATATCACCTTCACGCGCCCGGGCGACGCGCAGACCGCGGGACGCGGCTCCGCGATGCCGGACAAGAAATGACCGGTATCGGGCGGCGACACCGCGTCTAGAACTGTTTCAGTAACCGATCGATGTAGTCGAGTTCCGGCTGCGGACGGGTCCGTTGTCCGGCGCGGCGGCGCAATTCGTCGCGGATACGGCGGGCATCGCGCAACCGGTCCTGATCGGGGATTTCGACCTGCTCGGTATTCATGCCGCGGCCGTCGTTATCCTGGGTCCGGCCGAATGGGTCGCGCTGACGGTCCCGCGCCTCGGAGGTCGGGTTGCCCTCGCCCCGCTGGCCGCGCTGACCGAATTGCCGCATGAGCGCTTCCGTGGCGGCGCGCGCGCCCTGCTGAAGCTGGTCGATCGCATCGGTCTGCGGCGGCACCGCTTGACCGGCCTGGCCCTTGCCCAATTGTTCGGTGGACCCGCGCATCGAGCGCTCGGCCCGGCCGAGCGGGCGCGGCACCGAATCGGACATCTCGCCCAATTCGCGCATCAACTCGCCGAGCCGCTTGCGTAAGGCCTCCTGCGTCTCCGATTCCCGCGACAGCGGCGATGGCGATTGGTTGGGCTCTCCCTCGGGACGCCGCATGCCGGGCGGCATCCGGAAGCGCCGGTTGCCCTGCGGCCGCATCTGGCCGCGGCGTTGCGCCTCGCGGAAGGTCTTATCCAACAGCTTCTGCTGATCCTTAATGATATCCTGCAGATCGTTCAGCATCTGCATCGCACGCTGTTGCTTTTGACCCGGCCGCGCGAAGCGCCGCGCCTTCAGATTTTCCAGCATATTCCGCAACTGCGATAGCATTTGCTTCGCCGCGTCCCGCTGGCCGCTCTTCATCAACTCGCGGATCCGGTCCAGCATCTTCTTCAGGTCGTCGCGGTTCAGCGTGATGTTCTGATCGTTCTGCTGGTTCAGCTCGTTCGGCTGGCGCGGCATGTCCTTCAGCGATTCGGCGAGCGAATTGAGATACTCGTCCATCGCGCGTTCCAGCTCGCGCAGCAACTTCTCGAGTTCCTTGTCGTCCGCTCCGTCGCGCAAGGCGTCCTGCAAGGCCTGTTGCGCCTCCCGCAACGCCTGCTCGCTCAGCGACAGGGTGCCGTCCTCGAGGCGCAGCGCGGTGTCCCACAACAGCTTCATCACGCCCGCCACATGGTCCGCCGTATCCCGATACCCGCGCTCCAGCCGCCGCGACGCGGAGGTCAGCGCCATGAACACCACCACGTCGCCGTTATACTGCTCATGCTCCCAAGCGAGGATTTCCAGATGGGCGGCAACCCGGTTCCGGTTCTTGTTCGGATACACGGCGAGCTGGCGGCGCTGCTTGATAATCGCCCGCGCCACCGGATGGGTGAAGACGCGCTCCGGCAGCACGGCCTGCACCACCGCGCTCTTGCCGACCTGTCCCGCCGCATCCTGCGCCATAAGCTGGATGTTGACCGGCAGACCGGCCCATGGATGGGGCGTCAAGTCGTGATAGCTGGTCGACTTTATCTCCCGCGCCATGACGCCGGGCAAGGGCAGATCGAGTTCGATCGGCGGCAGATCGGCCAAAGCCGATTTTTCCCCTTTCGCATCGGATCGGGTGATCGTTGCGGTCACCTTTTCGACGCCGTAGTCGTCGGCCGCCTCGAAATCCAACCGCAAGGCCTTGCGCTGACTCTCGCTGGGCTTGTTGGAAAAGGCGATCGTCGGGATCGTGTCGTCGGTGATCGCGACATCCCATCCCACCAATTCGACGCCGTCTTGCCGGACCAGAACACGGCCCGGTTCCGTCAGTTCGTTCTCGATGTGAAACCCGGCCTTGTCGTCACCCTCGAACGGTTTGGCCGCATCGCCCATGCCGAGTTCCGGCGTTGTCCGTCCGCCGGTCAGGCGAATCACCAGCTTGCTGCCTTTCGGCACGGTGATGACCGTCCCCGGCGCAACCGACTTCGGCGTGGCGGAACCGTCTGCCGTCTCGGTCTTCTCGGCCGTTTCGGTCGCCGCGCCGGCCAGATCGCCCGACGCCAAGAAGACCGGCGGTTTCCGGGTGTAATCCGGCGGCGTGATCCAGGCATCGAGTTTGACCGCCACCTTCCCGTCACCGGCCAAGACGTCCGGCGTCAAGGCCTGCAGGATACGGTCGCCGGCTTGGTTGCCGACCGCCAGGAACCCGGCGATCAACGCAACGCCCAGCCCGATGCGGAATGCAAACGGGTCCCGCCGGATGAGCCGCGGCCGCGGCCACCCGATGCGCAGGCGCGCAACCGCCGCCTTCATGCGTTCCTGATGCAGCCGCCACAGATCGCGCGAAGCCGAATCGCCGAACCCGGTCGCCAGGTTGTCCTCTAGCGTCTCCAGCGGGCGATGGTCCAGGTCGTTGACCTGTTCGATATGGCGGAGCGATTCGTCGCGATCCGGGATCCGCAGCGCGCGCGCACCGCGCCACAAACACCAGACGATGGCGATGCCGAATGCCAGAAGCAGCAGACTATGCAGCCATCCCGGCAGCGCCTGCGGAAACCCGAAGAGCGCGAGCACGACAAACAGCCCGGCGAAGGCGAGCCCGGGCCAGAGCGCCGGCCAGAGCCGTTCCCAAAGAAGAATGTGGCGGGAAAGCGAAATCCGCCATCGCGGCAACACCGCGGCAAGGGCCGATCCACGTCGTTTCCTAGGCGTCCGGCTCTTTGGGCGCATTATCCCATACTCCGCCGTCTCAAGGGGTCGTCCTGCTGCCAGTCCGCGAAACTGTCCAGCCCGAGTAATTCTTCGTAGCTCTGGCGCGCGCGGATCACCGAATAGTCGCTTCCGCTCACCATAACCTCCGGCACCAACGGCCGCGAGTTATATGTCGACGCCATAACGGCACCGTACGCCCCCGCGGAGGCGAATGCCAGTAAATCTCCGGTGACCACGGGCGGTAGGGGGTATCCCCGTACGAAGGTGTCACCGGTCTCGCAGACCGGGCCGACCACATCGGCGGGCTCGAAGGCCGCATTCGACGGGGCCTGCGCCACCGGCATCAAATCATGATGCGCCTCGTACAACGTCGGGCGAATCAAATCGTTCATCGCGGCGTCGAGGACCACGAAGCAGCGGCTGTTGCCGAGCTTCACGAACAGCACCCGCGAGACCAGCAAGCCCGCATTGCCGACGAGCATGCGGCCGGGCTCGAAAGCCAACTGGCAGCCGAGGTCGCCGACCGTCTCGCGCACCATCGCCGCATACTCTTCCGGCAAGGGCGGCTCCTCGTCGCGATACGGGATGCCAAGTCCGCCGCCGAGATCCAACCGGGTGATCGCGTGTCCCTGATCCCGCAGCGTCCGCACCAGTTCCGCGACGCGGGTAAACGCCGTGCGGAAGGGCTCCAGGTCGGTCAACTGCGAGCCGATATGGACCGCCACCGACACCGGGTTGACGCCGGGCAGCTCGGCGGCCCGCCGGTAGGTCTCGACCGCGTCCGCGATGTCGATGCCGAACTTGTCTTCCTGCCGGCCGGTCGAAATCTTGTCATGGGTCTTCGCGTCCACGTCCGGGTTGACCCGGATCGCGATGTCCATCGTCGCATTGCGCGCTTTCGCGACATCCGACAACGCGTCGAGCTCGGGCTGCGATTCCACGTTGATCTGGTGGATGCCGCGTTCCACGGCGCCGGCGAGTTCTTCCTGCGATTTGCCGACGCCGGAGAAGATGATGCCGTCCGCGGGCACGCCCGCCGCAAGCGCCCGGCGCAACTCGCCCTCGGACACCACGTCCGCGCCCGCGCCCAAATCCGCGAAGGTCTTGATCACCGCGAGGTTCGAGTTCGCCTTGACCGCATAGAAGATCTTGGCGTCGAGGCCGGACAACGCCTCGGCGAACACCTGGTAATGCCGGGTCAGCGTCGCCGTCGAATAACAATAGAAGGGTGTCCCCTCCGCCTCGGCGATCCGGGTGATCGGCACGTCTTCCGCGTGCAGGGCGCCGTTGCGATACTGAAAATGATTCATCGCGGCGCCGGATAGGTTCGGGGGTATTCGCCCTTGCCCGGCGGCTCCGGCGGCCCCTTCTTGCCGCACGCGGCCATGCCGGTGGCCAGCGCCAGGACGAAAAACACCCTTAAAATCAGTCGCATCACAAGAATCGCTCCCGTGCGGCCTTGGCGGCTTCACGCACCCGCTCCGGTGCGGTCCCGCCGAAACTCTTCCGGCTCTGCACCGCCGCCGCATTGCTCAATACCGAGTATATATCCTCGGTTATCCCGGATTCCACCTGTTGCATGTCCGCAAGCGGCAGATCCGCCAGACCGCAGCCCTGTTTTTCCGCCAGGGCGACGATTTGCCCCGTCACGTGATGGGCCCGCCGGAAGGGCATGTCGAGCACGCGCACCAGCCAATCGGCCAGATCGGTCGCTGTCGGGAAGCCGTCCACCAGCGCGCGTTCCATCGCGTCCGGGTCCGCTTCCATGTCGCCGACCATACCGGCCATCGCGGCGATGGCGAGCGACAGGCTTTCCGCGGCGTCGAACGCCGGTTCCTTGTCTTCCTGCATGTCCTTGCCGTAGGCCAGCGGCAGACCCTTCATCACGATCATCAATCCGGTCATCGCGCCGACGATGCGGCCGGCCTTGGCGCGCGCCAGTTCCGCCGCGTCCGGGTTGCGCTTCTGCGGCATGATCGACGAGCCGGTGGTATAGGCGTCCGACAACCGGATGAAGCCGTATTGCGGCGTGCACCACAAAACGATCTCCTCGGCCAGGCGCGAGAGATGGACCGCCGAGATCGACAAGGCCGCCAGGAATTCCAGCGTGAAATCGCGCGCCGACACCGCATCCATGGAGTTTTCCATCGGCGCGTCGAAGCCGAGCGCCTTTGCCGTCGCATGCCGGTCGATGTCGAAGGACGTGCCGGCCAGCGCCGCCGCCCCCAACGGGCTTTCGTTGACCCGCGCACGGCAATCCCGCAGCCGCCCGCGGTCGCGCCCGACCATCGCCACATAGGCCAGCAGATGATGGCCGAAGGTGACGGGCTGTGCCGGCTGCAGATGGGTGAAGCCCGGCATGACGGTATCCGCATGCGCCTCGGCCTTCTCGATCAGGGCCGCCTGCAGCGCCTGGAGCTGTTCGTCCAGCCCGTCAATCGCGTCGCGCACCCAGAGCCGGAAGTCGGTCGCAACCTGATCGTTGCGGCTGCGCGCGGTATGCAGCCGGCCGGCGGCATCGCCGATCAATTCTGCGAGACGGGCCTCAATATTCAGGTGGATATCTTCCAGCGCCGTCTTAAATTCAAACGTACCGGCCTCGATCTCCTTCAGGATACGGTCGAGGCCGTCCTGAATCGCGGCGCCGTCCTCGGCGCTGATCAGGCCCTGATCGGCCAGCATTTGGCAATGCGCCTTGGACCCCGCGATATCCTGGGCGAAGAGCCGCCGGTCGAAACCGATGGAGGCGTTGATTTGTTCCATGATGGCCGAAGGGCCCGACGCGTAGCGCCCGCCCCACATGCTGTTGCTGCTCATGGCGCACCACCGATCAAAATCGTCGGCATGACCGAAGGCGCGATGAAACCCTTTGAATTCATATCAAAACTTCTCTTGGCCATCATTCTGTTCGCCGCGGTGGCGTCCGGCCCGGCGCTCGCCGGACCGCCGCTCAACGGCTGGATGGAGCAATTTACTCCCAACGATACGCCCAAACCAGTGCCGGAAACCGGCTTCTTCGACGGCGCGGAAAAGCCGCAATCGCTGGCCGACTTCAAGGGCCGCGTCATCCTGGTGAATTTCTGGGCGACCTGGTGCGCGCCGTGCGTCCGCGAACTGCCCTCGCTCGACCGGCTGCAGGCCGATATGGGCGGCAAGGACTTCGCCGTCGTCGCGGTCAGCATCGACCGGGGCGGCGTGAAGACGGCCGAGCCCTTCCTGCGAAAGAAACTCGGCCTCGATACGCTCGGCCTTTATACCGACAAACGCATGGAACTGGCCCGCGCCCTCGGCGTGAAGGGCATGCCGGCGAGTTTCCTGATCGACCGCAGCGGCAACATCCGCGGCTCGCTCACCGGCATCGCCGAGTGGGACGACAAGGACGCAAAGGCCCTGATCCGGTATTACCTGAAAGAGGGCGGCTAGCGCGTCGGGACCGGCGTTTCCCCGCCGTAGTCGTAGAAGCCGCGGCCCGCCTTGCGGCCGAGCCAGCCCGCCTCGACATATTTCACCAGCAATGGGCAGGGCCGGTATTTCGAATCCGCCAACCCGTCATATAACACCTGCATGATCGACAGGCAGGTGTCGAGGCCGATGAAGTCGGCCAGTTCGAGCGGCCCCATGGGATGGTTCGCGCCGAGGCGCATCGCCTTGTCGATCGCCTCGACGCCGCCGACGCCTTCGTACAACGTGTAGACCGCTTCGTTGATCATCGGCAGCAGGATTCGGTTGACGATGAAGGCCGGGAAGTCCTCGGCCACCGCCACATCCTTGCCCAGGGTCTCGGCCAGCGTCTTGATCGCCTGGAAAGTCTCCTCGTCGGTCGCCAGCCCGCGGATCAGCTCGACCAGCTTCATCACCGGCACCGGCAGCATGAAATGCATGCCGATGAAGCGTTCCGGCCGGTCGGTCGACGCGGCGAGGCGCGTGATCGAGATCGAGGACGTGTTGCTGGCCAGCAGGGCATCCGCCTTGAGATGCGGGATAAGCTGCTCGAACACCTTGCGCTTGATCTCTTCGTTCTCGGTCGCCGCCTCGATAACGAAGTCGCAGCCGCCGAACAACGCATAGTCGATACCGGTCTCGATCCGGCCCAGCGCCACCGCCTTGTCGTCCTCGCTCAACAGCGAGCGTTTGACCTGGCGGTCCATGTTCTTGTTGATGGTCGCGAGCGCCGCGTCGAGCTGGTCCTGCGACAGGTCGACGAGCTTCACGTCGAATCCGGATGCGGCGCAGACATGGGCAATGCCATTGCCCATCTGCCCGGCGCCGATGACGCCGATGGTCTTAATCATAGCCCTACTCCCAACGTGCTTTGACGGCGAGCCGCCTACAGCACTTTATCGAGTTCCTCCTCCAGCTCGGGCACGATCGTGAAGAGGTCCCCCACGATACCGTAATCCGCGACCTGGAAGATGGGCGCTTCCTCATCCTTGTTTATCGCGACGATGACTTTGCTGTCCTTCATGCCGGCCAGATGCTGGATAGCACCCGAAATGCCGACCGCGATATATAGTTCCGGCGCTACGATCTTGCCGGTTTGGCCAACTTGGTAGTCGTTCGGCACGAAGCCGGCGTCGACCGCCGCGCGCGATGCCCCGACCGCGGCGCCGATCTTGTCGGCGACCTTTTCGAGCATGGCGAAATTCTCGCCGTTCTGCATGCCGCGCCCACCGGAAATCACCACCCGCGCCGCCGTCAATTCGGGACGCTCGGATTTGGAGATTTCGGATCCGACATAGCTGGTAAGACCCGCGTCGCCGGCCGCGTCGACCGTCTCGACCGCGCCCGAACCGCCCTCGGCCGCCACGGCGTCGAACCCTGTGGTCCGCACGGTGATGACCTTGACCGCGTCCGACGACTGGACCGTCGCGATGGCGTTGCCCGCGTAAATCGGCCGTTCGAAAGTATCGTCGGACTCCACGGCGGTGATGTCGGAAATCTGCTGCACGTCGAGCATGGCCGCGACGCGCGGCATCAGGTTCTTGCCGAAGGTATCCGCCGGCGCCAGCACATGGGAATAGTCGCCCGCGAGCTTGACGATCAGGGGGGCCAGGTTTTCGGCGATCGCGTTGGCGTATTCGCCGCCTTGCGCGACCAGCACCTTGGCGACGCCGTCGACCTTGGATGCGGCCTCGGCAACGCCGTCGCAATTCTCGCCCGCGACCAGTACATGGACATCGCCGGAGATGGCTTTGGCGGCGGCGACGGTGTTGAGCGTCGCGCCCTTCAGTTCCGAATTATCGTGTTCGGCAACGACCAGACTCGTCATGTTCCGATCACCTTCGCTTCGTTCTTCAATTTATCGACCAGTTCGGCGACCGTCTCGACCTTCACGCCCGCTTCGCGCTTCGGCGGGTCGACGACCTTGAGCGTCGCCAGCCGGGGGCTGACATCGACGCCCACCTCGTCCGGGGTCAACGTGTCGATCGGCTTCTTCTTCGCCTTCATGATGTTCGGCAACGAGGCGTAGCGCGGCTCGTTGAGGCGCAGATCGACGGTGACGACCGCCGGCAGCGAAATCTTGATGGTTTCCAGCCCGCCGTCGATTTCGCGCGTGACCTGCGCGCCGCCGTCGCCGAGTTCGATCTCGGACGCGAAGGTCGCCTGGCTCCACCCCAGCAGGGCGGCCAGCATCTGACCGGTTTGGTTCGAGTCGTCGTCGATCGCCTGCTTGCCCGCGATCACCAGATCGGGGCTTTCGCGTTCGACCAGAACCTTGAGGATTTTGGCGACCGCCAGCGGTTCGACCTCTTCGTCGGTCTGCACCAGGATGCCACGGTCGGCGCCCATGGCCAGGGCCGTGCGGATCGTCTCCTGGGACTGTTGCGACCCGATCGATACGGCGATCACTTCGCTTGCGGTGCCCGCTTCCTTCATACGGACGGCTTCCTCGACGGAAATTTCGTCGAACGGGTTCATCGACATCTTAACGTTGGCGGTTTCCACGCCGGTCTGGTCCGCCTTGACACGGATTTTCACGTTGTAGTCGATAACGCGTTTGACGGGGACGAGAACCTTCATCGCGCTCACTTCTCCCCTAGGCTTTTTGGAACTGGATTGAACCTGGATTTAGATTGACCTGAGTGCGGCCCCGGTACGCTGCAGTGCAACATCGCAGTGCACAAAGGCTCGCTTTCGCGCGGAAACATAGGCGTAAGCGTCCCTCAGGTCAAACCGGGGTCCGCCGTGCGCCGATGTCCTCGAAACCGACCACCCGGTTCCGCAGGGCAAGGGTCCTGCTGACCTCTCCCAGCGGCGCCAGATCCCAATCCCACTGGGTTCCCCCGTCGGGCAATTCCGCCCCGTAGAGCGCATCATGACGCTGTACCACCGTGCCGTCCTTATCGAGGGCCGCGCGCTCTATCTCGGTAATAAGGCAGACCACCGCGTCGAACCGCCGCAGATAGGCCAGATGGGCCTCGATCACCGCGCGGCAGAAGTCCTCGAGCGGATCGCCGTCCAACCGGGTCCGGCGCTGCAGTGCAGCAGCGGGGAAGATCGACAGTTGCCCCAGCAGATTCGCCGAAACGACGAGATCGACCTCGGGCCGGTCCAGAAACGCTGCCGGTTCCGGCACCGGATCGCCCTGCCAGCCGGACGACACCCGGAAATCGAAGTCGGCCGCCATGCCGGTCACGTCTTCTTCCAGCAGGGTCACATTGGCGTACTCGGCGGCCTTCCGCCGAGCGGCGCGCAGGTGAACCACGTCGACCAGCACCACATGCTCGAACTGCCGCGACAGATCGGCCAGGGGAATGTCGAGCAAGAGCCCGGAGCCCAGAATCAGGGCCGAATTGCGCCGCGGACACCGGTCGATGGCCGCGCGGATGACCGCTCGTGATTGCTCCAAATGCGGCGTCCAGGCGCCCGCCAGGCGTTTTTGCCGCGCGCCGATGGCAATCGCTTCCTTCAGATAACCCAACTTGCGCGCATATTTCGGGCAGGACGTGGTGAGATATTCGAGAAGTTCGAGGATCACCGCGGGATCACGGGCTTAGCGGTTCGCGCCCGGCACCCAGAGGACATCGTCCGCACCGCCGTTGTTGGCGTCCCGCGCCATGACGAAGAGCAGGTCCGACAGCCGGTTCAGGTAGACGATCGCCGCCGGGTTGACGCTCTCGGCGGCGCTCAATTTGGTCACCAGGCGTTCCGCCCGACGTGCCACCGTGCGGGCGTGATGCAGATGCGCCGCCACGATCGTGCCGCCCGGCAGGATGAAGCTGGTCAGGGCGTCGAGCCCTTCGTTGATCGTGTCGATTTCGGTTTCCAATCGCGCCGCCTGCTCGGCGGTGATCCGCAAGGCGCCCTCGCCCTTGCGGCCCTCTTCGGGCGTACAGAGGTCGGCACCCACGTCGAACAGGTCGTTCTGCACCCGCGACAGGATGGCGTCCGTGCGCCGCAATGCGTCGGAGGGGTCGGCCCGCGCGATTTCCGCGCGCGTGATCCCGAGCACGGCATTCGCTTCGTCGACCGTGCCGTAGGCGGCCACGCGCAGATCGTGTTTCGCAACCCGGCTGCCATCCCCTAGCGAAGTCTCGCCCGTGTCGCCGCCGCCCGTATAGATCCGCGTAAGCTGGACCATCAGGTCTTGCCCAGCACGACCATCAGGATGGCGAACAGCAATAGCGCCACCGCCTGGCAGATGATCCGGGCGCGCATCAGCTTGTTCGAATAGCGGCGATTGAACTCACCGCCGCGCGCCATGCCGAACACGCCGACCATCAGCACGCCGAGCGTGGCGATCATGGCGACCACCAGAAGAACTACGATGAATCCGGTCATGGATATGGATATAGAGCCTTTTGCCGCCGCTGCACAGGGTCAACGCGCTGCAAGGAAATCGCCGTTACGGGTTACGCCGCGCCAACGCCAGGCCCAGGCCGGTCCCGATCAGCAACGTGCCGGTGATGCCGTTGCGGAACCGCGTCCGGCGCGCGTCCAACAAGCGCCCGCGCAACCGCCCCGCCAGCAGTGCGTAGCCGCTGTCGATGACGACGGCGACGACCACGAAGGCGACGCTCATCGTGACGAGCTGGGGGCCGACCGGCAGAGCCGTATCCAGGAACTGCGGGAAGAAGGCGATATAGAACAAGATCGTCTTGGGATTGGTGATGGCGACGATCAGCCCTTGCAGGAAGACGCCGCGGGCCCGCGGTGCCGGCAGGGATTGCGGGTCCGCGGCCGATTGCAGCGCGGCGCGCCAATGCCGCACGCCGAGATAGACCAGATACGCGACGCCGGCCCAGCGCACCCACTCGAAGATATCCGCGACCAAGGTCAGCATGGTCGAGAGGCCCAGCGCCCCCGCGACTACCAGCAGCGCGTTGCCGAAGCTCGACCCCGAGACGGTGGCAAGGCCGGTGCGCGGCCCATGGCCCAAGCTGTTGGCGACGACCAGGGTCACGATCGGGCCGGGCATGAGGATCAACGCGACGGTCGCGACGAGATAGGCGGCGAACAAATCGCCGTTCAGAAATTCCATGCTTCTGCGTCCTAGTTCCGGTTGCCCAGCAATCCCCGGACGATGACGTTCGCCTGAATCTCCGCCGTGCCTTCGAAGATATTCAGAATCCGAGCATCGCAGAGGACGCGGGAAATCGGGTATTCCTCGGCATAGCCGTTGCCGCCGTGAATCTGCACCGCGTTGTCGGCATTCGACCAGGCGGTGCGGGCGGCGAGCAGCTTGGCCATCCCCGCCTCAACGTCGCAGCGCCGGTCCGAGTCCTTCTGCCGCGCGGCGAAATAGCTGAGCTGGCGCGAGATCATCGTTTCCACCGCCATCCAGGCGATCTTGCCTGAAATCCGCGGGAACTCGGCGAGCGGCTTGCGGAACTGAATGCGCTCCTTGGCGTAGGTCAGCGCCAATTCGAGCGCGTTCTGCGCGACCCCGACCGCGCGGGCGGCGGTCTGGATACGCGCGGATTCGAATGTCGCCATGAGCTGCTTGAACCCGTCGCCCTCGGCCTCGCCCAGCAGGTTCTCCGCCGCGACCTCGAACCCGTCGAAGCCGATCTCGTATTCCTTCATGCCGCGATAACCAAGGACGCGGATTTCGCCGCCGGACATACCGTCGGCCGGGAATGGATCGGCATCGGTGCCGCGCGGTTTCTCGGCCAGGAACATCGACAGGCCGCGATAACCCGGCTCGTCCTGATTGCTGCGCGCGAGCAGGGTCATTAGGTCGCTGCGCGCGCCATGGGTGATCCACGTCTTGTTGCCGTGGATGCGATAGACGTCGCCGTCGCGCTCGGCCCGGGTCCGCAAGCTGCCGAGATCCGACCCGGTGTTCGGCTCGGTGAACACCGCCGTCGGCAAGATCTCGCCCGACGCGATACGCGGCAGCCATTTTTGTTTCTGCGCTTCGGTCCCGCCGAGGCGGATCAGTTCGGCGGCGATTTCCGACCGGGTGCCGAGCGACCCGACGCCGATATATCCGCGGCTCAACTCCTCGGTCACCACGCACATCGCCATCTTGCCGAGACCGAGCCCGCCGTATTCCTCGGGCACGGTCAGGCCGAACACGCCGAGTCCGGACAATTCCTCGACCAACGGCAACGGGATCAATTCGTCCTGGACATGCCATTCATGGCAATCCGGCGCGATCTTCTCGTCGGCGAAACGCCTGAACTGATCCTGCATCAGTCCCAGCGTTTCGTCGTCGAGACAGGGGTCGGCGAAACCTTCCTCGGCGATCAATTGGCAGAGCCGGTGCCGCACCGCCGGCGTATTGCCGGATTGCGCCAATCGCCCGACCGCGTTGGTCAGGAAGGACGCAACCGCGTCGGCGGGCACGTTGAGATCGACAAGCCGGAACACCTCGCCCTGGCTCATGGAGATACCGCCGATGATCTGCCGGGCATACTCGCCGAAGGCGGCCTGCAGCATCAGCGCCTCGCGCTCGCCGAACTTGCCGGCCTTTTCGGTTCGCAACGCCCAGTCGAGCATCTGACGCAGCGCCTCGACATAGGTCGATAGCCAGGCGTAGCCATGGGCGACGAACTGGTCCTGCTCCAACAGCGCGCCGTCGACCCGGCCGTCGGGCGCGACGCGTCCCGTCATCGCCCGCTGCGCGCGGCCCAGCAGCGAATCCGCGGCGGCCAGCGCCTCGTGGCACAACGGGAGCACGTTATCCAACGGCAGCGTTTCGTCTACCGCAGTCGCGGATTCCGACATCTTTTATCTCCTTGGTCCCGGCATGCCTTCACACGCTTGTGTGCGCAGCCCGGATTGTTGGTTCTTGAAGCGGGCGTCCAAGCACCCGATCCTTATGAAACCTACGTATGTCCTGTCAAAAGGAAAGTCGGATGACGCATCGTCCCCTACGCCACCCGGTCAGCCGCCGTTGGATACTCGGCGGCGCCGCCGGCACACTCTTATTGCCGAGCACCGCGATCCGGGCCGCCCGGCCGGTCGCCACACCCCACCAGACCGAGGGCCCGTTTTATCCCACCGGTTCAGCGCTGCCGGCCGATCGGGACGCCGACCTGTTGACCCTTCGCGGCCGTCCCGGACAGCCGGAAGGGGAGACGATCTACGTGAAGGGCCGGGTGCTGACGGTCGACGGCAACCCCGTCCCCGGCGCCGAGGTGCAGATATGGCAGGCCAACGCCAAGGGCGTCTACAACCATCCCCGCGACGGCAACGACCCCACATTCCAGGGCTTCGGCGCGGTGGCGACCGACACGGCGGGCCGCTACCGGTTCCGGACCCTACGGCCCGCGGGCTACGGGTCGATCTTCTTCCGCCGGCCGCCGCATATCCATTTCAAGGTGCTGGTTCGGGGTAAGACGGTTCTGACGACCCAGATGTATTTCGCGGATGGGGACGGGAACGATCGCGACAGCATCCTGAACGGCATCGACGATGCCACGGCGCGGGCATCCTTGATCGTGCCGTTCCGGCCATCCCCGGGAATCGAACCGGAAAGCCGGTCCGGCACCTTCGATATCGTCATCGCATCGCCTGCATAGGCAGGCGACCGCCGGATTCTTCGTTGAGATCGGAAGACCCGTCGACCGGGCCGGGCGGCTAGCGCCCCTTCGGCCGTCCGCGGGGTTTGCGGCCGGCGCGGCTGGAAGCATCGCGGGGGGCGTTGAACGGCAGGACATTGTCCTCGCGCTGGACCGGCTGTTCCGCGTTCACCGCGATCCATTCCGCCAAGAGTTCGGCGACCGCCTCTTCACGCTGCTCGATCGGCGTGAAGGCCGAGGAGCCGCTGTGCTGAGTCCGCGCCGAACATGCCGGGCGGCGCTGATAAATCCAAAGATTAAACACCGGATACCTCTGTCGCCATGCTTTCCTCCCGTTCGATCACTGTAAATCGTGTCCGCTGGCGGTCAAGCATGAAACAGGATGACCCATAATCCAATCTATCGTCATCGTACTTTTGGGCAGCCATACCCCCGCAAATCGTGTTAGTGCATAAGGGATATGGTGCCGGCCCGGTCCCGGGTTTCGGCCTTCCAGATAAAATTCAGGGATTACAGACGCTTGCAGGTTATCCTCGATATCATCTTGCCCGTCTTCGGCGTCATGCTGATCGGCTACGGCGCGGTGCGGCTGGGATTCTTCAGTGAGGCGGCCTGCGCCGGTCTTACGACCTTTGTGTTCAATTTCGCCATCCCCGTCATGCTGTTCCGCAGCTTGGCGACCACGGAATTGCCGCCGGTCTTGCCTTGGGGCCACCTACTGTCCTTCTACCTCGGCGCGGGCCTGGTCGCGATCCTCGGCATGGCCGTCGGCCGAGTCGTGCGGAAGCGCGCGCTCGACGGCCAGGGCATCGTCGGGCTCACCGCGGGCTATGGCAATACGGTGCTGATCGGCGTGCCGTTGGTGCTGACGGCCTTCGGCGACGCGGCGGCGCTGCCGTTGTTCCTGATCATCGCCTTCCACAGCGCGGTCTTGATCACGACCGGCACGGTGATCGTCGAACTCGCCCAGGGCAGCCGGGCGGGGCTCAGGAAGCTGCCAGTCAACCTGTTCAAGGCCTTCGCGACAAACCCGATCATCGTGGGATTGATGGCGGGACTGGTCGTCGCCGCCCTGTCCTGGCCGCTGCCGAAGCCGGTCGACGATATCGCGCGCCTACTCGGCACGGCGGCGGCGCCCTGCGCCCTGTTCGCGATGGGCGCCGCGCTGCCGCAATACCGTATCGCGGGCAACGTGCTGGAATCATCGCTGGTGGCGACGCTCAAGCTGGCGGTCCATCCGCTGCTGGTCTGGTTGCTCGCGACCCATGTCTTCACCGTCGATCCGTTGCACAAGCAGGTCGCGGTAATCCTGGCCGCGACCCCGGTCGGCGCGAACGCTTATCTGCTCGCCGCACGCTACGACGTGGGCACCGCCACCACCACGACATCGGTCTTCCTCACCACCGGCGCATCGCTGATCACCCTATCGATCGTGCTGTTGCTGATCATCGCGCGGTAACCGGTTACGGCAGAAGCAGGAACCGGTTGCCCCGACATGGACTCGGGCAGATGGATCGGCGACGATGCGGGCGATGGATGACCTGTTCCTGCAGTCCGGGATTGCCCCTTTCGCCGCGGCGGCGCTCGGCGCGGGCGTGTTGCGGCTGGTCGGTGGATCGGCCCGCGGCCCCCTGATCGCGGCGGGCGGCATCGGCATCGGCTTTCTGGTCGGCTTTATCCTGATCCTCGGCGCACCGGTGCGGTGGCCGCAGTCCTCCGGGGAAAAACTGTTCGCGATCGCCGCGATTGCGACCGCCTTGGGCCTTGCGCTCGACCTGTCCCGCGACGCGCCGCCGGTGACCCGGCTGATCGCCGCGCTGTCGCCCGCCGCCGCGCTGGCCTGGCTGGGCTGGCCACGCATCGCCGGGCATGACTGGATCGATATCGCAATGCTCGCGGCGATCGCCATTGCCGGCGGCTTCGTCCTGACCCGCCTGTACGCGTCCGGGCCGCCAGCCACCGACTCCGGCGTCAAGCTGATGATCGCCTGCGTCGCGTTGGCGCTCCTATCGATCTTCGGCGCATCGGCCTCGTTGGGCCAGCTCGCCGGCGCGCTGGCGGCGGCCACGGCCGGATTCCTGGCCTGGAACTGGCCGATCGCCCGGTTCCCCGTCGCGGGCTCCGCCGTGCTCGGCGGCGGGCTGACCTTCGTTGCCCTGACAGGCATCATCGCCGTCTTCACCGATGCACCGAAGCCGGCGCTCGCGATGCTGCTGCCGGTCTTCTTCGCCGACCTCGCCTTGTCGCGCATGCCGAGGGTCCAGCGTGGCACAAACCAAGCGGTCCGGCCGATCCTGCTGGCGGGCGTGGCCCTGATCCCGGCGCTGGCCGCCGTCGGTCTCGCCAGCCTGCTCGGCGGCGGCAGCGGCTATTGATGCAAACGGCGCTTGATTTCGGCGTTCCCCGATACCACCCTTAATACGACTGTCCGGAATGCCACGGCCTTATGGGGCTTTCGGCGGTT
Organism: Alphaproteobacteria bacterium; assembly: GCA_965228975.1. Lineage (GTDB taxonomy): Bacteria > Pseudomonadota > Alphaproteobacteria > UBA8366 > UBA8366 > JAJFJD01. Next base: position 5,270,097 of record OZ245851.1, on the reverse strand, counting down.
GAACGACGTTTCGTCGACGATGCGTCTCCCTCGTGCGGCCGACACAAGGCCTTGCGCCGCGCGGCAAGGAAAAGGAGACGACTATGACTGAGCAGACAAAACAAAGCGTTATCTGGACAGCGGGCATCGTCGGAATCCTGGCGATCGCGTTGGTCCTTGCCTATGTCTTCGGATGGATTCCCGCCCCGGCAGGCGGTTAAGGACGCCATCCGAAGGGCACCACTTGGACGAGGCGCCGGCGACGGCGCCTCGCTTTATGTCGGATATCGCCATGTATCGGGTACCGCCATTGGCCGATTGCCGGGAAATGCGGCCGATGATATGGTCCGGCTATGTCGACACACCGTTGGATCAGCCTGTGCGCACGAATTAGCGTCCCGGCCCTTCTTAGGGACCGGGTTCGTTTCCTGTGCAGCAATGGTTTCTCCAACAATGGTGTGTCTTATGTCTACTTCCGTCCCTGAATCCCGCAGACCCTCGGCCCATCCCGAACCGGTCGCGGCGTTTTCCGTCACCGCGCAGCCCTCGCCCGGCGTGATGCCTCGCGTCCTGGAGCTGTTCGCCAAGCGCGGCCTCGTCCCGACCCATTGGCAATCGACCGTCAACGGACCGGAGCTTGCCATCGACATCCGCATGCAGGGCATGGAGCAACCGCTGGCCGACTATATCGGCCGCTGCCTGCGGCAAATCCATCTGGTCGACCGGGTGCTGGTAGTTCACGACGCCACGCTGCCGGCGGAGCGAACGGCCGACGGCGCTTGATCGAACCGCGCGCGACGGCTATCCAGACGCCGTCATGGCTTTTCTCGATCACATCCGCGCCATCAACAACTTCGATGCGAGCGCCTTCCGGCCGTTCCTGGTCGGTGACGGCCAAGCCGGGTACATCCGGCACGACTTCGCCGACACGCTGCGCCGTTGGCCGGAGGTGTTCCAAGTCTCCGACGACGCCGTCCGTCTCGACCCGCGGCTGGACAGTTTCGAGACACGGTCCGACGCCGTCGCCGGCCCGATCCGCGTGCTGGCCGACGAAGGCGTCTTCTCCGGCTGGCGCGGCGAGTTCTATCCCGTCAAGCCGGATTGGCATGCGCCGGCGTCGATGCAATTGGAACGGGCCGCCGCGCCCTATTTCGGCATTCGCGCCTTCGGCGTGCATCTCAATGGATATGTCCGCAAGGCCGACGGCCTGCATATGTGGGTCGCCCGGCGCGCCCGCGACAAGGCGACCTTTGCCGGCCAACTCGACAACATGGTCGCCGGCGGCCAGCCCATAGGCATCGGCCTGCACGACAACATGATCAAGGAGTGCGGCGAGGAAGCAGGCATCCCCGAGGACATCGCGCAAACCGCGCTGCCGGTCGGCATGATCACCTACACGCACCAGCCACCGGAAGGCTGCAAGCCCGATCAGATGTTCTGCTACGACCTGGAGGTGCCCGAAAGCTTCACGCCGACGCCCGTCGACGGCGAGGTCGAGGCCTTCCATCTCTGGCCGATCGAAAAGGTCGCCGAGATCGTCCGCGACAGCGCCGAATTCAAGTTCAACTGCAATTTGGTGGTGATCGACTTTTTGATCCGCCACGGCGTCCTGACCCCGGACACCGAGCCCGACTACACCGCGATTCTGCACGGATTGCGCAGCGGCGGCGCCTGATCCGGCCCCCGGCTAGGCGTCTTTCATCTTGAGCGCGTCGATAAAGGCGGATTGCGGGATTTCCACCTTACCGAACTGACGCATCTTCTTCTTGCCCGCCTTCTGCTTCTCCAGCAGCTTGCGCTTGCGGGTCACGTCGCCGCCGTAGCATTTCGCGGTCACGTCCTTGCGCATCGCGCCGATGGTCTCGCGGGCAATCACCTTGCCGCCGATGGCCGCCTGGATCGGCACCTTGAAAAGCTGGCGCGGGATCAGGTCCTTCAGCCGTTCGCAAATCTGCCGGCCGCGCGGTTCCGCGTTGGCGCGGTGCACGATCATCGACAGCGCATCCACCGGCTCGCCGTTGACCAGGATCGAGACCTTCACCAGATCGCCTTCCCGATAGCCCGTCAGCTCGTAGTCGAAGCTGGCATAGCCCCGGCTGATCGACTTCAGCCGGTCGTAGAAGTCGAACACCACCTCGTTCAGCGGCAGGTCGTAGATCGCCATCGCCCGCGCGCCGACATAGGTCAACTCGTGCTGCACGCCGCGCCGTTCGGTGCAGAGACTGAGCACCGCGCCGAGATATTCGTCCGGCACCATGATGGTCGCCCGAATCCACGGCTCCTCGACCGTGTCGATCTTCACCACGTCGGGATAGTCCGCCGGGTTATGCAGATCGATCTCCGTTCCGTCGGTCATGTGGATACGGTAGACGACCGACGGCGCGGTGGTGATCAGGTCGAGGTCGAATTCCCGGCTCAGCCGTTCCTGCACGATCTCCAGATGCAGCAGGCCGAGGCAGCCGCAGCGGAAACCGAAGCCGAGCGCCGCCGAGCTTTCCGGCTCGTAATGCAGCGACGAATCGTTCAGCGCGAGTTTCGCGAGACTCTCGCGCAGGTCCTCGTAATCGGCGTTGTCGACCGGGAACAGGCCGCAGAAAACCACCGGCACGGTCGGCTGGAAACCGGGCAGGGCTTCCGCCGCCTTCACCTTCACGCCGGTCAACGTGTCGCCGACCCGGCAGTCCGACACCGACTTGATGCTGGCGGTGATGAAGCCGATCTCGCCCGGCCCCAGGCTGTCGGTCATCTCGCGCTTCGGCGTGAAGACGCCGACCCGGTCCACGTCATGCACCGCGCCGGTCGACATCATCTCGATCTTCATGCCCTTGGTGATCTCGCCGTCGACCACGCGGACCAGCGTGACCACGCCGAGATAGGCGTCGTACCAACTGTCGACCAGCAGCGCCCGCAACGGCGCGTCACGGTCGCCCTGGGGCGGCGGCAAACGGGTGACCAGCGCCTCCAGCACGTCCTCGACCCCGAGGCCGGTTTTGGCGGAAATCTCCAGCGCGTCGGTCGCATCGATTCCAACCACGTCCTCGATCTGCTGGCGGATGCGGTCCGGCTCGGCGGACGGCAGGTCGACCTTGTTGAGCACGGGGATGATCTCGTGATCGTTGTCGATCGCGAGATAGGTGTTGGCGAGCGTCTGCGCCTCGACCCCTTGCGAGGCGTCGACGACGAGCAGCGATCCCTCGCAGGCCGCGAGCGACCGGCTCACCTCATAGGTGAAATCCACGTGGCCCGGCGTATCCATAAGGTTGAGCTGATAGGTCTCGCCGTCCTTGGCCGTGTAGTTCAGCCGGACGGTCTGGGCCTTGATCGTGATGCCGCGCTCACGCTCGAGTTCCATGGAATCGAGCACCTGTTCCTGCATCTCGCGGTCGGTCAGCCCGCCGCAGACCTGGATAAGCCGGTCCGCCAGCGTGGACTTGCCGTGGTCGATATGCGCAATGATCGAAAAATTGCGGATGTGGTCGAGATCGCTCATTACCGTTCCGGCACTCCTCCGTCAGCGGTGAAACTGTCTACAAGATGCAATGTTTCGCATAATCGGCGGCTTCGTTGGCGCTCCAGTCGCCTTTCGCCTTCTTCTTCATGTCGGCGCACCATTCCTTGCTGCCGACCTCCGGCGAGCAGGCGGCGAACACCCCGGCGAATGCGACAACGATCCCAAGCTTTATGATTTTTTTCACCTCATATCCCCTCGGGTGTGGAGTCGGCAGGAAGATACGGGCGACGCCGCCAAGACGCAATGCACCATTCACCGCGCCGACCGTTACTCCGCAATCAGACTTTCCAGCGTCTCCAGCCGGTCGGCCTCGTGATGCGGCTTGTCCCAGCGGATCCGGTGGACGCGCGGGAAGCGCATGGCGAGTTTCGACTTGTGCCGCGCGGAGCGATGCACCGAGTCGAAGGCGATTTCCAGCACCAGGCCCGGCTCGACCGCGCGGACCGGGCCGTAGCGTTCCGTGCTGTGGCCGCGCACCCATTTATCCAGTTCCGCCAGCTCCGCGTCGGTGAAGCCGAAATACGCCTTGCCGACCGGCACCAGCTCGGGTTTGCCGTCGCCGCCGGGCCGCCAGCAGCCGAAAGTAAAATCCGAATAGAAGGACGACCGCCGTCCATGGCCCCGCTGGGCATACATGACGACGCAATCGGCCAGCATCGGATCGCGTTTCCATTTGAACCACGGCCCCTTCGGCCGGCCCGCGGTATAAGGGCTGTCGCCGCGTTTCAGCATCAGGCCCTCGATCCCGTTGGCGCGGGCGTCGTCGCGCAACGCCGACAGATCGTCCCAAGCGCTGAACGGCACCAGCGGCGACAGGTCCATGCGATCGGGCGGCACGCGCCGCATCCAATCGTCGAGGCGCACCCGCCGGTCGTCGAAGGGCAGAGCGCGCAGATCCTCGTCGCCGTCGAACAGCATGTCATAGAGCCGCACATGCGCGGGATGATCGGCCAGCATCTGCTTCGTCACGCGTTTCCGGTTCAACCGCTGCTGCAGATGGTTGAAGGGCGCGACATCGCCGTCGCGCAACACCAGCAGCTCGCCGTCGACAACCGCGTCGAAGTCCATCGCCGCGACGATATCGGGGAAGGCCGCGCTGATGTCGTCGCCGGTGCGGGAGTAGACCCGGCGCTCGCCGCCGCCCGCGACCAGTTGCACGCGGATGCCGTCCCATTTCCATTCGGCCCGGAAATCGTCCGGGTCGAGCGTCTCCAGCGCGCCATCTTCCAAAGGGTTGGCCAGCATCAACGGCCGGAAGGCGATGCGGCGGTCCACCGGCGGCGGCCCGGCACGCCCTTCCAGCCAGGCGAACAGCGGGATATAGGGCGGTTCGAGCCCGAACCAGATTTCCTCGATCTCCGCCAGTGATACCGCGTCGGCCAGCGGCGCGGGCGCCATTCTAGTCAGCGCGGTTTTTGCGAGCCGGGCCGACACCCCGACGCGCAGACCGCCCATGATCAGCTTCAGCAAGGCGAAACGTCCGTCGGCGTCGAGCGAATCCAGCCAGCCTTCGAGCAATCCCGGCACCTCGGACCGGCCGGCGGTCTGGAGCGCGGCCACCACATCGCCGAGACGCAACGGCGTTTCCGCGGCCGCTCCGTCGTCCGGCCAGATCAGCGAGACGGTTTCCGCCAAGTCGCCGACATAGTCGTAGGACAGGCGGAACAGCACCGGGTCGACCCGCGCTTCGGTCAGGCCGCGCACCAGCGCCGGTTTCGCATGGCGCTGCGTCAAGCCGTCGGTCAGCGCCGCCAGCGCCCAGCCTCGGTCCGGGTCCGGCGCGGTGCGGAAATAGTCCGCGAGCAACCGCAGTTTGCCGTTACGCGACGGCGTGTAGACCAGCCCGTCCAGCAAGGCGGCGAAGGCTTTCACGCGTCTTCCTCCTCGCGGCCGACCAGGGATAGCGCTTCCGCCTCGATCCCGTGCGACCGCGCGTAATGCACCAGCGCGTCCTCGCGGCCATGCGTGACCCAGACGCGCGGCGCCTGCACATCATGCAGCGTCGCGGTCAGTTCGTCCCAATCCGCGTGATCGGAGAGGATGAGCGGCAGCTCGACGCTGCGCTGCCGCGCCCGTTGGCGCACGCGCATCCAGCCCGACGCCATCGCCGTCACCGGGTTGGGGAAGCCGCGCGACCAGCGGTCCCGCAGCGACGAGGGCGGGCACAACACGATCTCGCCGACGAACCCTTTCTTGTTCTCGCGTCCGACCGGCTGCAGGGGGCCGAGCGCAACGCCTTGCGCCGCATAGAGATCGCACAGTTCCGTCAGCGCGCCATGCAGATGGATCGGCCGGTCGTATCCCGCTTCCCGCAGCAGCGCGATCACCCGCTGCGCCTTGCCGAGCGCATAGACCCCCACCAGATGCACCCGGTCGGGATTGCGCGCCAGCGACTGCAGCAACTTCTGGATTTCCTCGCCGTCTGGCGGATGGCGGAAGACGGGCAAGGCGAAGGTCGCTTCCGTCACGAACAGGTCGCACGGCACCGGCTCGAAGCTGTCGCAAGTCAGGTCGCGCCGCCGCTTGTAGTCGCCGGAGATCACCACCCGCGTTCCCGCATGCTCGATCACCACCTGCGCGCTGCCGAGGATATGCCCCGCGGGCGCAAGCCGGACCGTTGCATCGCCGACGGACCGGGTCTCGCCGTAGGCCGCTTCGTCATACGTCCGCGCCGCGCCCACGCCGAACCGGGACCGCATGATCGCCGCCGTGCCCGGGGTCGTCAGCACCGCGTCATGCCCGGCCCGCGCATGGTCCGCGTGGCCGTGGGTGATCACCGCGCGGTCCACCGGCCGGTGCGGATCGATGTAAAAATCCCCCGCCGCGCAGTACAAACCCTGCGGCGTAACGCGCAACCACGCTTCCGGCGAAGATTTTTCCGTCCGCGGCATTTGTTCCCTTTCCGTTCCAATCGAGTCCTTATATGCTTGAGCCGCTCGCCGGTGGCAAGACCGGCGGATGAACCAGCAAAGCGCGCATCGAGCGGCAACGACGACAGGGACCCCACCGAGAAACCTATGCGCGCGAACGCCCCGCTCAAGAGAACCCGCCGCGATAAAGACGGCCAGGACGGCCAACTCGCCATCAATTTGCCCGGCACCCTGCCGGACCGCTTCGCCGATTGGTTCGCGTCGCGCGGCTGGCGGCCGCATCCGCATCAGTTGGCCCTGCTCGACGCCGCCGCGCGCGGCAAGACGACGCTGCTGATCGCGCCGACCGGCGGCGGCAAGACGCTGGCCGGATTCCTGCCCTCGCTGGTCGAGATCGCCGAGGGCGGCGCGCGCGGCCTGCACACGCTCTATATCTCGCCGCTGAAGGCGCTGGCGGTCGACGTCCACCGGAACCTGCAAATTCCCATCGAGGAGATGGGCCTGCCGGTCATCACCGACACGCGCACCGGCGACACCTCGCAACACCGCCGCAAACGCCAACGCGAGACGCCGCCCAACATCCTGCTGACCACGCCCGAATCGCTGACCCTGTTATTGAGCTATGCCGACGCGCCGCGGATGTTCCGGGACCTGCGCTGCGTCGTCCTGGACGAGGTGCATGCCCTGGCCGGCAACAAGCGGGGCGATCAACTGTCGCTCTGCCTCACCCGGCTGCAGGCGCTGGCGCCAGACTGCCGCCGTGTCGGCCTGTCCGCCACCGTCGCCTGGCCGGACGCGCTCCGCCGCTGGGTCGCACCCGACGCCAAGGCGGACAGCGTGCATCTGATCGAGGGCGGCGGCGCGGTCGATTCCGAAGTCCGCATGCTGGTCACGCGCGAGAAGATGCCGTGGTCCGGGCATATGGCGGTGCACGCCCTGCCCGAGGTCTACGAGGAAATCCGCACGGCGGGCACGACGCTGGTCTTCGTCAACACACGGGCGCAAGCGGAGATCGTGTTCCAGGAGCTGTGGCGGGTGAACGACGACAACCTGCCGATCGCCCTGCACCACGGCAGCCTCGCGCGCGAGCAGCGCCAGAAGGTCGAGGCGGCAATGGCCGAGGGATCGCTGCGCGCGGTGGTCGCCACGTCGTCGCTCGACCTGGGCATCGACTGGGCCGCCATCGACCTGGTCGTGCAGGTCGGCGCGCCGAAGGGCGTGAGCCGCCTGATCCAGCGCATCGGCCGCGCCGGGCACCGGCTGGACACGCCAAGCCGCGCCGTGCTGGTCCCCGCCAACCGGTTCGAGGTGCTGGAATGCCGCGCCGCGATGGACGCGATCCGCGAGGAGACGCTCGACGGCGAGCCGCCGCAACCGGGCGGGCTCGACGTGCTGGCGCAGCATGTCATGGCGATGGCCTGTTCGGCGCCCTTCCATCCCGACGCCCTGTATGCGGAGATCACCCGCGCCGCGCCCTATGCCGAGATCACGCGGGTGGAGTTCGACGATGTCGTCGCCTTCGTCGACCATGGCGGCTACGCGCTGCGCAGCTACGAGCGCTGGCGGCGGCTGGAAGCGCTGCCGGACGGAACCTACCGCGCGGCCTCGCCCGCGATGGTGCGGCGGCTGCGGATGAATCTCGGCACCATCGTCGAGGCCAACACCCTGAAGGTGCGGATCAAGCGCGGCCCCTTCCTCGGCGAGGTCGAGGAGTATTTCGCGCTCGGCCTGGAAATCGGCGACACGTTCATCTTCTCGGGCCAGATGCTGCGCTTCGAAGGCATCCGCGAGATGACCGTCGAGGCGAGCCGCGCGCCCGGCGATGCACCGAAGGTGCCCGCCTATGTCGGCGGCCGCCTGCCGCTGACCACGCATCTGGCGGACCGGGTGCGCGCGATCCTGGCCCGTCCCGCCGCCTGGCGCGCGCTGCCGGAGCAGGTGCGCGAATGGCTGAACATCCAGCTTTGGGCCTCGTCGCTGCCGGAACCGAGCGCGCTGCTGGTCGAGAGTTTCCCGCGCGGCGACAAGCATTTCACCGTCGCCTACTGCTTCGAGGGCCGCAACGCGCACCAGACGCTCGGCATGCTGCTGACCCGCCGGATGGAACGCGCGGGCCTGGCCCCGCTCGGCTTCGTCGCCACCGACTACGTGATCGCGGTGTGGAGCCTGAAACCGGTCGGCAACGTCGCCGAGCTGTTCGACGAGGACATGCTGGGCGACGACCTGGAAGCCTGGATGGACGAATCGTCGATGCTGAAGCGCACCTTCCGCAACGTGGCGGTGATCGCCGGGCTGATCGAGCGGCAGTATCCCGGCCAGCAGAAGACCGGGCGGCAGGTCACCTTCAACTCCGACCTGATCTACGACACGCTGCGCCGCCACGAGCCGAACCACATCCTGCTGCAGGCGACCCGCCGGGACGCCGCGCGGGGGCTGACCGATATCGGCCGGCTCGCCGGGATGCTGAAGCGGGCCAAGGGGAATATCCTGCACCGGCGGCTCGACCGGGTGTCGCCGCTGGCGGTGCCGATCCTGCTGGAGATCGGCAAGGAGCGGGTGGAGGGCTCGGCCATCGACCTGATGCTCGACGAAGCCGCGCAGGACCTGATCGCCGAAGCGACGGAGGGCGCGCCATGATGGACTCCACACAATGATGCCGGGCACCGCCCTGCCGTTCGACTTCAACCGCGAATCGCTGATGGCGGACGCGAGCGGCGCGCTGTATTGGCCGGACCAGAAGACGCTGGTGGTCGCCGACCTGCATCTGGAAAAAGGCTCGGCCTACGCCAAGAACGGCAGCCATCTGCCGCCCTACGACAGCCGGGAGACGCTGCGCCGCCTGGCGCTGGCGATCGACGCCTACGGGCCGACGCGGGTGATCTGTCTCGGCGACAGCTTCCACGACGACGATGCGGCGGGACGGCTGCCGGACGACGACCGCGCCACCCTGCAGGCGATGACCGCCGCGATGGACTGGATCTGGATCGCCGGCAACCACGACCCGGCCCCGCCCGCCGGGATCGATGGGTTGACCACCGCCGAGTTCCGCGCGGGCGAGTTGATCTTCCGGCACGAAGCGCGGAAACGCTCGTCGCCGGGCGAGGTCTCCGGCCATTACCACCCGAAAGCGGGCGTCAGCGCACGCGGCCGCCGCGTTACCGGGCGCTGTTTCGTCGCCGACGCCAAACGGCTGATCCTGCCCGCATTCGGCGCCTATACCGGCGGCCTGGACGTGCACGACCCGGCGATCGAATCGCTGCTGCAGGATAAATACACGGTGCTGATCTGCGGCCGCGCACGCGTCCACCGTATCCCCCGCGAGGTGGTGCGGCGGCGGGAGGCGGCGGAGGAAACGCGGCAACCGCGGTTGATTTGAGGCGGTAACGTCTACGTCGCGGCGGCGGTCACGACGATTTCGACCAGGGTGGTGCCGGCGAGCGGGGCGCCGACGCAGGCGCGTTGCGGCCAGGTGTTCCAGTCGTCGCCGATCCACTCGTTCCAGACCTCGTCCATGCCTTCCTTCTGCGACATATCGGCAAGGAAGATTTGCGCCGACAGCATGCGCGTCTTGTCGGACCCGGCCTCGTTGAGGCTGTTTTCGATGATCTCCAGCGTGCCGCGCGTCTGCGACTGGATGTCCGGCCCGGCGGCGGACGCCGTGGCGACGGTGTAGACGATTCCTCCGTGGCGGACGGCCTTGTTGCGGCCTTTCGCGCTGCCTTGCCAACGATCGATGCTCATCGCTTTCTCCTGTTCTTATCGAAGACGGGGTCGCGGGACGAACGGCTGCTTGCTCTTGGTCGGGTCGCCGCCCGGCGGGTTGGATACCGCATGGTGGTCGACTTCCCCGGCTTCGTCACGGGTTTTCTGAAAGGCGTCTTCGATTCGGAAGTTCCAGGCGCGGTGGCGTAAACTGACCGCATGACCGAGCTATACGATAAACAAATCACCGGCCGCAGCGCGTGGACCGGCGCGGATTTGCGCGGCGAAGACTGGCTGTGGACGCTGACCGGTGACGAGCGGGCGGAAATCGCGGCGGCGCTGGACAGAGTGAAAGCCGAGGGCCGCGCGTTGGAACAAATCGCGCCGCGCGATTTCCCGCTGCCGAGCCTGGCCGGCAAGATCGCGGCCCTATTGGAAGAGGTTCGGGAAGGCCGCGGGTTCGCGGTGTTACGCGGTCTGCCGCTTGACGGCTGGTCCGAAGACGATGCCTTTACCGCCTTCTGGGGCCTCGGGCGGTATTTCGGAAAGCCGATCTCGCAGGATTCATACGGCGCGGTGCTGGGCCATGTCTACGACCGGGGCGTCAAGATGGGCGAAGGGCGCGTGCGCGGCTATCAGACGAGCCAGAACCTGCGCTTCCACACGGACCGGGCGGACATGACGATCCTGCTCTGCCTCCGGCGGGCGCTGCGCGGCGGCCGCAGCAGCCTGGTCAGCTCGCACGCGATCCACAACCGCATACTCGCCCAGCGGCCCGATTACCTGCCGCCCTTCTACGAAGGCTATCCGGTGATCCACGTGGAGGAAGGCGGCCACAGCGAGCCTCGCCGCATTCCGGTCTTCAGCGTAGCCGACGGCGTTCTGAGTTGCGGCATCCAGCGCAACACAGTCGAGACGGCACTCCGCGCGAACGCCCTGCCGGTCAGCGACACGGCACGCGACGCGCTGGCGCTGTTCGATTCGCTGGCGGAGGACCCGGCGATGCGGCTCGACATGGACCTGCAGCCGGGCGATCTTCAGTTCTGCAACAATTACACGGTGATGCACGCGCGGACGGATTACGAGGACGACCCCGACCCGGCGAAGAAACGGCATATGGTGCGGTTATGGCTGGCCTTCGACGAACCGCGTCCGATCGCGCCGCATTTCGCGGACTACAACGGAATCCCGAAGGAACTGGACCGGCATTAGAAACGGATGGGAACGAGAGGGGCGATCAGGAGGCTTCTTCGTCGTTGCCCGAATCGACCTGTCGGTCATCGATCTGCCGGGCATCAAGGAAAGCGACGGTCGATTTGACGTCGCGCTCGTCGCGCTCACGCTCCGCCTTGGTACGCCCGGAACGGGTGCGGTTTTCCGACGCGGCTTCTTCCTTGGCGGCGCGCGCCTTTAGTTTCCGATAACTCCGTAAATTTACGACTTCGCCCATAGTTGACTCGCTGTAGCGATGAGGCGCCCCTATCAACAAGCTTAACCGCAATCGCAGGACGACAACAAGGCCAATGCGCCCTTCGTTTGTGACCTACCCCGTTTGCGCTACACTGAGACCACAATGATCACGATTCTTCGGTGGGAGTGACGGCGTGCGCACGTATTTCATCCTCAGCTTGGTGCTGTTTCTCGGCCTGACGATCTTCGGGCTGCTGAACGGCATGTTCTTCTAGCGCAGCCGCCGACACCGCAACCCGACAAGCAAAAAGAAGGAGATGTCCATGCGTTGGGCACGATTCGAACGGAACGGCGAAGCGACATTCGGCATCATCGAAGGGGACACGATCGAGGCGGTCGACGGCACGCCCTTCGGCGACCACGCGCGGACCGGCGACAAGGTGCCGCTCGACGGCACGAAGCTGCTGGTTCCGTTCGAACCGAAAACCTTCTACGCCGCGGGCCTCAACTATGTGGACCACATCATGGAACAGGCCGAGATGCATGGCCGCGAGCCGAACATCCCCGAACAACCGGATGTCGGCTACCGCGCCAACAACGCCCTGATCGCCCATGACGAGGACATCGTCATCCCGAAGGACGCCACCGACAAGGTGCAATACGAGGGCGAGTTGGTCGCCGTAATCGGCAAGAAGGCCAAGCACCTGACCGAGGAAAACGCCCTGTCCTGCGTTTTCGGCTACACCATCGGAAACGACGTCAGCGAACGGACCTGGCAGAAGAACGACCGCACCTTCTGGCGCGCCAAGAACACCGACACGTTCAAACCGATGGGGCCGTGGATCGAGACCGACATCGACCTGGACAGCCTGCAGACGACCGTCCGGGTCAACGGCGAGCAGACCATCCAGTTCGACACCAACAACATGTTGTTCAGCCTGCAGCGTTACATTGCCACGATGACGCGATACCTGACGCTGCATCCCGGCGACATGATCTGGTCCGGCACCGAAGGGTCGTCGCCCGACATGAAGGACGGCGACGTGGTGGAGATCGAGATCAATCAGATCGGCATCCTGCGCAACCGCTTCGTCAAGGAGAAGTAGGCGGGAGCGACCGGATCACCCGCCGCCCGGAACATCGGGCTGGTTCTCCGGCATCGCCTGGCGAAATTCGTCGGGCCTGCGGCAGGCGTCGCCTATTTAACCGATTAACGGAAAGCCGCCGGTCTCGAAGTCGAACCAGCGGGCGTCACACATCACCGGGATCAGGCAGATATCGGCGATGCCGGGCGCTTCGCCGTTCATTCAAGCCGCGCCGCCGCGCTTGCCCGCAACCGGCGTGCGCGAGTCTGTGCGGAACATTCTAATTCCGGCTTTTTGATCTCGCTCAACGGGCGGACTCAATTTCAGCGCGAATATTTCTCTCTGGAACGACTTATCCGGGGGGCACATCGTTATGTTCAAGGCAACCAAATCATTCACATCGGCATTCATTCTTTCCTTTATGGTCACCGGCGCCGCCGCGGCGCAGAGCACAAGCGATCCCACCGCCCTAGGCTTTCCCACTTCACCGCATCAGTTAGGGAGCGATGGAGACACAGGGACCGTTGGGAAAGGCGGTGCAGGCGGTTTTGGTGGAGGTGGAAAATTTTGGCAGTCTTCGGACAACAATGGAGACGATGGCGGCAACGGTATTAAAGGGCATGCCGGCGGCCAAGGGGGGACAGGCGGTTCCGGCACATGGATCCTTCAGAACATGTCCCCGGGAAGTGCCTTCTCTAATCGAGGCGAGATTATCCTAGGGGGACAGGCCGGAATACCGGGTGCCGACGGAGCGGACGGACTCTATTTCGGTGGGCGGGGTGGCGATGGCGCGAAAGTTATTTTTGGTCGTGGCCAAAACGGGCAAGACCCACAACTTCCAGACCCAAATGATCCCACCAAGTGTTGTGGTGGCGATCCAACGCCGGACATACGAGAAGGTGGTACAGGCGGCCCTTGGTTGGGAAATGGAACAGGTGGTGTAAAGGGAGGTGGCGGAGGCGGCGGCGGTAATGTCGACGCGCCACTCGGACTTTTCGGAGGGAAAGGTGGGGACGGCGGTAAGGGTATTAATGGTTCAGATGGACGAGTGTTCGGCTCCGGGGCCGACGGCAATTCTGAAATAGCGGTGACGACCTCTTCCGCGACGAACACGAATACAGTCCAGATCGGCGGAAATGGAGGCCGGGGAGGCGACGCTGGCCAGGGTGGTTCCGGCGGCGGCGGAGGAGGCGGCGGCGCTGGCCTCTTTATCATTGGATGGGGCGCCGGCGGTAAGGGCGGTGCACCCGGTGAAGGTGGCAAAGGTGGTGAAGCTGGCGATGGCGGCATCGGGACGATAGAGCTGCGAAACGCTGGGAAATTGATTAATGAGAGCGACGGAAAGATTGTCGTAGGCCGAGGTGCCAACGGTGCAGCAGGAACCGTGAACGTCCGCATGGGCGGCACGCTCAGCAACCGCAATCAAATCGACATCAATGAGAACGGGGGGCTGAATATCCTGGGCGGCACCGTGTGGAACGATCCCGGTGCTATCATCGGCAACAAGGGCGCCATCGCCAACAACGGCACCATTATCAACAACGGCATCGTAGAGAGCGCAACCGGCAGCTTCGCCAACTTCGGCGCGTATACGGGATCGGGCACCTATCTCGGGACATTCGTGAACAACGGCGTCGTCGCGCCGGGAAACTCCATCGGCACGGCGATGATCGACGGCGATTTCGTGAACGCCACCACGCTTGAGATCGAGATCGCCGGCTTCGGCAGCGGGATGCATGACGTCCTCGACGTTTCCGGGACGGCCGCCTTCCTCGAAGGCAGCCTGATCTCCTTCCTCTCGTGGGAGGGATACGGTTTCGAGGACATCGCGCCGCAGGAAACCAAATCCCTCGAGTTCTTCCGCGCGGCGGGCGGGATCACCGCGTTTCTCTCGAGCATCGCCTTCGGCGAGGGGTTCCTGCCCGACGGGTTCGCGTTCAACGTGCTCAACGACGGCAACAGCTTGTTCCTCGAAGTCTCGAACAACGTGCCGCCCGTCCCCTTGCCGCCCGCAGTTTGGCTCTTCACAACCGCGATCCTCGGCTTGGGATTGGTCGCACGAAGGAACCGGCGGCAATACGCGTAACGGTGACCGAATTCGGGACGGCGGCGATCTCGGGTACAATAGTCTGGCACCCGGCCGCTCACGCCGGATAGACGGAAGATCGAACCGCTGGCGCTTTGCGCGCGGGAAATAGCGATACGGGAGACGGCAATGAGCGATTTCGACGGTGAAGCCTTCATCGACCGGTTCAACACCGTCTGGGACGATCATGACCTGGATGGCATCGCCGACATGTTCACCGACGATGTGGTCTTCGAGGCATCCTTCGGCAGCCAGCCCTACGGCGAACGCGCGGTCGGCAAGGAAGATGCGCGCAAGCTCGCGGCCGCGGTCTTCGAGAAGGTGCCGGACCTGCATTTTGCGGAAATCCGACACATCGTGACGCCGGATTTCGCCGTGGTCGAATCGGTCACCACCGGCACGCCGGTCGGCGGGTCGCCCTATGAAATCCATCTGGTGGACGTGCTGACGATCCGCGACGGCAAAATCGCCGCGAAACGGTCCTACCGGAAGAGTCGTCTGTAGGAACGTAGGGGCGGACCCGTTAGCGCCGGCTCTTCAAAAAGCTGCTTTTCACCAGAATCTTCCCATCGCGGAAGGTGAACAGGTCGCAGCCCGCGACTTCCACCTTCTTGCCGTCGGTGCGGGTGCCGCGCAGGATCCATTCTGAACAGCCGCGGTCGCCGCTGACGAAATGCCGGGCCTCGTCGAAGCTCACGTCGGGAATGTCGCGCCAGACCTCCTCGACCCGGGCGCGCACGGCGACGGCTCCCTCAAACCGGTCGCCCCAGGCCGCCTCGCCGCCACCGGTCTCGAAGATGCAATCGTCGGTCATCGCGGCCATGATCCGGTCCGCGTCGTGATCGTTCCAGGCCTCGCCATAGGCTTCCAGGAATTCGACGGTTGGGGTGGTGTCGGCATTTGACATAGGAGCCTCGCGTCACCGTGTGATTGGGCAACGAATATAGCGTACGCCCTTGCGGTCAGGAATAACCATAGGCGATTCCGGTGGCCGAAGGTCCAAACATTCTGTAAAGGAATTCTCGTGAAACGATTGAAGCTACGGACCGGAATGTTTCCAATTCGTCCATATTTTTTAGTCTTCGCGGCCCTCTGCACCGGCACGATGGGTGTAACGCTTGCCGGACAGGGCGCCCTCGAGGCCCGGGCCTCTGCGCTGGATGATGCGGTGATCGCCGCTTTCAAACGAAACAAATGCGACGTCTGCCACGTCGACGTCGACCAACGGGCAAAGGATGAAAACACCGGGAAACTGCTATACCCGGCGCATCGGGATTTTTCGTACGTCCTCGACCTGGAGAAAGTAAAAGCGTCGAAATATGTGACCCCCGGCGCGCCCGAGCGCTCCCCGCTTTTTAAAATGATCGTTGAGGAAAAGATGCCGGAGGGCGCGGAGTTCTGTTTCGATCCCACCTGTCCGTATCCGCCCGTGTCCGATGAAGACAAGTCGATCATCGAATCCTGGATACGGTCGCTAAAGTAGCGCGTCGATCGGCTGTGGCGACTCATGAAATGATTTAAAATCAATACTTAATAATCCGATTTTCCGTCATAGCCCCTACGCGGTTAAGCTAATGACATGTCGGACGTCCGCCATTTGATCACCCAACAAATTCCGCATCTGCGGCGGTATGCGCGCGCGCTGGTCGGCGACAGCAATCAGGCGGACGATCTCGTACAGGATTGCCTGGAACGCGCCTGGAGTAGAATGGACCTCTGGGCCAAAGGCACGAACATGCGTGCCTGGCTGTTCACTATCCTTCACAATCTCCACTTGAACACCGCGCGCAAACACCGAAATACACCTACACTGATGCCGCTGGACGGCGGAACGAACACGCCCCCGGTCCGACCGGCGCAGGAAGACCGGCTTGAGATCGGTGTGGTGTGGCAAGCGTTTTACAAACTGCCGGAACCCCAGCGCGCGGCACTCCTGCTGATCGCCCTGGAGGATCTGACCTACGAAGACGCAGCCGCCGTGCTCGACATTCCGGTCGGCACCCTGATGTCCCGAATTCACAGAGCGCGCGAGAAACTGCGGCGGTTGATGGCCGAGGCCGAACGAACCGAGTTGGGGAAAGACGAATGAACGCCCCGAAGAAAGTCAGCAAGGCCGAGCTGCACGCCTTCGTGGACAATCAACTCGAACCGGCGCGACGCCGGGAGGTCGAGAAATATCTTGCGGAAAGTCCAGACGCCGCCGCGCGCGTCGCCGACTATGAATCGCAGAGGCAGGCGCTGCGGACAATGTTCAACCCGGTTCTCGAAGAGGATCTGCCAAAAGACTTGAGTCCGCCACGGCCGGTCCCAAAGCGCATTCACCTGCTTTGGGCAGCGGCGTCGATCGTCCTGTTCGTCGCCGGCGGATTGATTGGCTGGCAGCTACAACAATTCGCCGGAAAACCCACCGAACCCGTTTTCGCCGTCGCCCGCGGCGCTGCCGTCGCCCACAAGGTCTTCACGCCGCAACGGCGTCACCCGGTAGAAGTGACCGCGGACGAAGAGACCCATCTTGTCCGGTGGTTATCGAAAGTCCTCAAAGCGCCGCTGCGCGCCCCCAAGCTCGGCGATCTGGGATTCTCGCTGGTCGGCGGACGGTTGCTATCGGCGGACAACGGGCCAGCGGCACAATTCATGTATGAAGACGCCAAACGCCGACGCATCACGTTGTATGTCATCACCGACGGTAATTGGCAGGGGCAGGCCGAATTTCAGTACACGGAGCAGGGTCCCGTCGGCGTTTTCTATTGGGTCAGCGGACGGGTCGGCTACGGCCTGACCGCCGAAATGCCACGGACGGAATTGCTCAAAATCGCGCGCACGGTATTCGACCAACTGCAACCGTAAACGACGCAGCGGCCAGGAAGTCATTTCGATTTGGAAGGACGGGCAGAAATTTTCGTTCTCAGAATGGAATAATCCACGGTCCGGCGTGTTTATAGGGATGAAGGCCAACTGAATCCGGCCACATGCGATTTTTGTAGTTGATACAAGAATGGACGGAAAAATTTCGCCGACGGGTGCCGCGCCGAGCCTCCGATGCTCGACTTCGCGGCATCCAATATCTCAGGAGGGAGAGATTTACATGATTTTCAAGATTAAATTGCCAGCCCTAACAACCGCCGTCGCACTCGCGGGCACCTTATTTCTCGGCGCTTGCGCATCGGACGCAACCGACGGAAGCGCAGCGATCAAAGAACGCCGCGCCTTGATGAAATCCATTTCGAAGAACTGGAAACCGATCAAGGCTTATGCCAAGAGCGGTCAAGGGTCGGCGGCCGATGTGGCCAAGCGCGCGAAAGCGATCAACGCGACAACCGACAAGATGCTCGCCTTATTCCCGAAGGGAACCGGGCGTGGCGATTATTCAGATAAGCAGACACGGGCGTTGCCGGCAATCTGGAAAGATTGGGCGGGATTCAAAAAAGCCAACGCGGCTCTCGCCGAAGAGAGCGCCAAATTGGCGGCCATCGCCGCGAGCGGCAATCAACAAGCGATTGCAAAGCAAGTCGGCGTGATGGGCAAGCGCGGTTGCGGCGGCTGTCACAAACCGTTCCGTGGCGCGAAAGCGAAATAAGATTCGGATTGGTTTTACCGACCAACGGTTTGCAATAGGCCGATGACCATTACGTCACTCGTCATCGAGCTGCCCTGGACCCCGCCGCGGACCCCTCCTCGGAGCACCAAAATCTGCGGCGGGGTTTCTTCTGCGGGTAGCGACCTCACGGGCGCACAATTGCCATGTTATAATCGCGCCAGCAGACCAATTGAATTTGGCATCTCGAAGTTTCCCGCCAACGGGACAGAGAATAGGGAGCAAACGCATGAAAAAATTGCTATCGGTAGCGACGATAGGCGCCATTGGAGTGACCATCGCGCTGCTGCAACCGGCCATGGCATCCAATGTGAAGGTGACGCCGCTCGGCGGACAGGAGGGTGAGTTCTGCCGCCTCGACCGCGCTTTGATCTTCCAGGACCCGAACGGCACGCGGTTATTGTATGACGCCGGCCGGACGGTTGCCGGACCGGACGATCCGCGTCTCGGCAAGATCGACGTGATCCTCGTGAGTCACATGCATGGCGATCATGTCGGCAACCAGCACATGAAGGCCGTCAACGCCGGCACCTGCGCCAAGCCCGATCGCTCGGTCAAGGCGACGCCGAATTCGAACAGCGTGAACATCGCGCTCGCCAAGAAGGCGAAGATCGTCACCGGCAGTGAAATGCCGCGCTTTTTCGCGGGCAAGCTGAAAGCCGAGGGCGGAAACCCGAAGGATTCCATGCTCGTCCGGTTCGGCGCGATGAAGAAGGTCGGCGGCGTCGGCATCACCACTGTACCCGCCGTGCACAGTAACGGCCTTGCGCCTGCGTTCATTGGCGGAGAACTTGGTAAATCCATGAAAGAAGCAGGCATCACGGCCTATGTCGGACCGCCGACCGGGTATGTCCTGAAATTCACCAACGGCCTCGTGGTCTATCTGTCCGGCGATACGGGCATCACCGCCGAACAGGACGTCGTCGTGCGCGGCCATTACAACGCGAAACTGGCGGTGATCAATATCGGCGACACCTTCACGACCGGGCCGACGGAAGCCGCCTATGTCATCAACGAACTGGTGAAACCGGCGTCGGTGATCGCATCGCACGCCAACGAGGAAGCAACCAAAGGCGGCAAGGTATTGCCCGGCACGCGAACGGAAACATTCATCAAGGCAACGAAAGTACCGGTCCACGTACCGCTCAGCGGCCGGACGATGGAGTTCGACGGCGGCGGCAAATGCGTCTCCGGCTGCTAGTTCGCTTGCACGACTCCCCGTATGCACCCAGGACGGGCTTACCCTGCCGTCCTGGGTGTTGCCGCTCCTAACGGTCGGAACCCTCTCCGTCGCGGAACCGCTCGGCCATGTGCTCGGCGAGCAACCGCAAGCCCAACAGATAGAGGATCGCCGCGGCCACGAAGCCCATCGGCGACAGCATCGCTTCAAGCGGCTGGTAGGCGAAGAGGAGCGGCAGTAATCCCACCACGTAGATGATCAGAACGATGTAGCGCTTCATGTCCGGTCCGGCGGTCGTGTCCCTCGGAAGTTTCCGCATGGCATAAACTAAGGCCGGCATTGTCCGCTGACAAACTCCGCGCGGATGCTTTGTCGGGCGGCATGTTACGCTGTTACCATCACCCAACATCGGCGGCCTAGCACGGGGAGAAATCGATCCATGGCGAAGAACAATATGCTCGACGGCGGTCAGCTCATCGTCGACTACCTGATCCGCGAGAAGGTGCCCTACGTTTTCGGCCTGTGCGGCCACGGCAACATCGGGTTCATCGACGCGCTGTACGAACGGGCGGACGACATCGACACGATCTCGGTGCACCACGAATCGGTCGCAGGCTTCATGGCCGACGTGTATTACCGCGTGACGGGCCAGCCGACGGCGACCTTCACCTCCTGCGGGCCCGGGTCCGCCAACATGCCGATCTGCCTAGCCAACGCCTATTTCGACTCGGTGCCCTTCCTCGCCGTGACCGGCAACGTGCCGACCGGCCAGTTCAACCGGGGCGCTTTCCAGGAAACCTACCGGCAGCATCAGGCGGATTTCCCCTCTACCGTGCGCGCCTATTGCAAGCGCGTGTTCCAGCCGACGCGCGGCGAGATGGTGCCCGTCGCGGTCCGCCAGGCGTGGAAGACGATGGTGACCGGCCGGCCAGGACCGGTCGTCCTCGACGTGCCGTTCGATATCTTCAAGGAAGCCGCCGCCCAGGAAACCCCGAAACCCGAGGAATGGAACTCGAACATCAGCAGCCGCTGCGGCGCCGACCCGGACGGGGTGCGACAGGCCGTCGACATGCTGCTGGCGGCGGAGCGTCCGGTCATCCTGGTCGGACAAGGCGTGAAATACGGGGGCGCGGCCGAAAACCTGCTGACCCTGGCCGAGCGATTGGGCATCCCGGTCGCCAGTTCCGCCAGCGGCATCGGCGCGCTCGACAGCGAAAACCCGCTCAGCCTTGGGCTGGTCGCGCGCAACGGCACCTATCAGGCGAATCAGGCGACGCGGCAGGCCGACGTGCTTTTGGCCCTCGGCGTGCGCTTCGACGACCGAACGTCCAGTTCCTGGCATGCGGGGTACTCCTTCACCATCCCGCCGACGAAACTGATTCATGTCGACATCGACCCCGACGAGATCGGCCGCAACTATCCGGTCGCCTTGGGCCTGATGGCCGACGTCCGGACCTTCCTACGCCAAACTCTCGACGAACTCGACAGCCGAAAATCCACCGAGAAGGCGGCCGACGCCCGCAAGGCATGGCGCGACAAGATCGCCGGTTACCGCAAGGAGTGGGAGGAATTCGTGGCGCCCGGTTACGTCGACGACTCATCGCCGATCCATCCGCAGCGCGCCGCGCACGAGATCGACAAGGCGATGCCGGAAGACGCCATCCTGGTCAGCGACATCGGCATCCATCACAACTGGCTCATCCAGTTCTGCAAACCCAAACGCCCCGACTCGTTGATCGGGTCGATGGGATTCGGGCCGATGGGGTTCGGCGTCGCCGGCGTGCTGGGCGCGAAGCTCGCCGCGCCGGACCGGCCTTGCGTGTCGGTCTGCGGCGACGGGGCGTTCCTGATGCATGCCAGCGTGCTGGCGACCGCGGTCGAATACAACATTCCCGCCGTCTGGGTGGTATGGAACAACTACGCCTACGCCTCGATCCGCGGATTGCAGCGCGGCTATCTGGATGGCCGCGAACTGGCCACGGATTTCAAGGACCCGGAAACCGGCGCGCCCTACAATCCGGACTTCGCCGCTATGGCCCGGTCCGCCGGGGTCGAGGCGGCCAGCGTCGACCGCCCCGGTGATCTGGGGGACGCGATCCAGACGGCCATCGCCGCGAACAAACCCTATCTAATCGACGCCAATATCGCCGCCGACGCCAACCCGTCCGGCGCGGGCGTGTGGGAGTTGCCGGGCCTGGGGATCAGCGCACCGGCCATCGGCGGGCGCTACACGCCGGGATAGGCATCCGCCCGGCCTACGTGTCGGCGGCGTCGCGCGCTTTTTTGAGTTGCGCCTCGCGGAAGGCGATGTAGCTGATGCTGCCGCCGATCACCGCGGCGCCGACCCAGGTCCAGAGGTCCGGCGTCTCGGCGAAGATGAAGAAGCCTATCAACGCGGCCCACACCAGCCGGGTGAATCGCACCGGGGCCAGCAGGGTCGCGTCCGCATCTTTGAATGCCTGTGCCTGGGCCATGTTGGTCACGCTCGACACCGCCCCGATCAGCACGAACCACAATAGATGCTCGAGCGTCGGCGTCACCCAGGCGATCGCCGCCGGGATCGCCGCCACGCCGATGCGGAACAGGTACATATAGGTAACGATGGTGAGCGGCGATTCGGTGCGGGTCAGCAGTTTCAACAACAGCATCGACACGCCGGATAGCACCGCGCTCAACATAATCAGCATCGAGCCGGGCGCGATGACCTCGATTCCCGGGCGCAGGATGATCAACGCGCCGACGAAGCCGATGATCACCGCCGACCAGCGCCGCGGCCCGGCCTTCTCACCAAGGAACAGCACCGCGCCTATCGTCAAGAAGATCACCGCCATGAAGCTGAGCGACGTCGCCACCACGAAGGGCACCAGGGTCAGACCCGTATACCAGGCCAACGCATTCGCGCCGCCGACCATGCCGCGTGTGACATGCAGGCCGAAGCGGTGCGTCCCAAGCGTGCGCCGCAGCCCCGCCCGCATGATGAACGGGCTGAGCGCCATCAACGCGAAAAAATGCCGGATGACGACGACCTCTTCCGGCGGCAGGTCGCTGCCGAGATGCCGGATCACCGCATGGGTACCGGTCGCCATGCCGACCGAAATTGTCATCAGCACGATGCCGCGCAGGCCGGGCGGCGTGCGCGCGTAGACATCATGCAGTCGACGATAGGTTTGACGCATACAGTCCGGTTTCAAGGCCGCTCGGACGCGGCGGATTCTCGGGACGGACCGCGACTATAGCAGCAATTTGCCGACCGCCGCGGCAGTCGGGCCGATTTTCGATCTCCCGATATCCGCACCGAAGAAACGCGCCGCCGGCTCAGTATCCGAGTTTCCGATCGATAACGTTGCGCAAGGGCACGCCGTCGATCATGCGCTGCAGGTTCTCGAAGAAAATGTCGAGGGCGCGCGGCATATAGCGCGCCGAGTCATCCGACGAGATATGCGGCGTCAGTATGGCGTTCTTGACCTTCCATAACGGCGACTCCGACGGCAGCGGTTCCTCGGCGAACACGTCGAGCACGGCGCCGCCGATGCGGCCATCCTCCAACCGTGCGCTGAGCGCATCGTAGTCGACGATCGGCCCGCGCCCGATATTGACGACCCCGGCCCCCGGCTTCAAACGGTCCAGTTCCGCCGCCCCGATCAGGCCGCGGGTCTCGGCGGTCAGCGGTGCCGCGACGACCAGGGAATCGGCATCCGCAAGGGCTGCATGCAGGTCACCGGTGGCGAAGATCGCGTCGACATCGTCATCCGGCGCAGCGGTGCGCCGAACCCCGCGCACCGTGACCCCGAGCCCCCGAAGGGCGCGTGCCGCCGCGCGGCCCATATTGCCGAGACCGAGGATCGTCACGGTCCTGCCCGCCGCCGTGGAGCTGAATATTTGTTCCCATCGGGCGGCTCGTTGGTTGGCGATGATCTCGGGCAAGCGCGCGTTCAGCATCAACACGGCCATCACGACCGATTCGGCAGCTTTCGGGGCGTGCGTCCCGCTGTTGTTGGTCAGGACGACATTCTCCGGCAGCCAATCCATCGGCATCAGGTACTCGATCCCGGCGGATGGCGCGTTGATCCATTTGAGGTTGGGCGCGACTGTGGATAGATTTTCGCGCGGGAACCGCTGAGCGAAGAGGATGTCCGCCGTCTGCATGTGCGTCGCGAAATCCTCGCTGTCCCAGCTGAAGGTGACGGTGAGTTGCGACGCCAGGTCCGGATGCCGCCGGGCGGCGTCTTGGTAGACCTCGGGCGAAATATGCATGTGCGGGGGCTTGGCGCGTAGACTGTCGATGTGCAGATGCACGGGTGATCCTCCTGCTTTTGGTGCGTATCATACCGAAGCCGTTTCCCGCGGTCTTGCATGCACGAGCATGATTATTGGAATTTTCGGGATAGAACCCATGACGATGACGCAAACCGAGACTGAGAGCCTCGCTAAGGCGGTCGACAAAAGCATGACATTGGCCGAAGGGCTGTTCGACCGGCTGGCCACGGAAACCGCGGAAGGCGGTGGCGTGACCCGCGCTTCATACGGCGACGGCGAACAGTTGGCCCACGACATGTTCGCCGAAACGGCCCGGGAGTTGGGCCTCGAGGTCGCCACCGACCTGGCGGGCAACGCCTATTACACCCTACCCGGACGCGACCGGTCGGTGCCGCAGGTGATGACCGGGTCGCATCTGGATTCGGTCCCGAAAGGCGGCAATTTCGACGGGGCCGCCGGTGTCGTGGCCGGGCT
The DNA here is from genome assembly GCA_965228975.1 of Alphaproteobacteria bacterium. GTDB lineage: Bacteria > Pseudomonadota > Alphaproteobacteria > UBA8366 > UBA8366 > JAJFJD01. Next base: position 5,245,948 of record OZ245851.1, on the reverse strand, counting down.
TGCCGCGCAGGCCGCGATCAAGGCGACGGGAATCGAGCCGGCCCGGGACGTCACGGTCATGGCGATCCGGTCGGAGGAGTGCAGCAGTTGGTTCCGCGGCCCTCACGGCGGCCACCTCGGATCGCGCGCCGCCCTCGGCCTGATGAAGCCGGAGGAACTGGACAACGCTATCCATCTTGGCACCGGCAAGACGCTTGGCGAGCAAATGGCGGCCTACGGCCTCGACCCCGAAAAGCTGATGGCCTCCCCGCCGCATCTGACCGCCGGGGACGTATCCGCCTACATCGAACTGCATATCGAACAGGGACCCGTCCTTGTCACCGAAGAAATGCCGGTCGGTGTCGTCACCGGCATCCGCGGCAACACCCGCTCGCGGGATGGCCGGGTTCTGGGCGAATACACCCACAGCGGCGCGGTGCCGCAATCGCATCGCCACGACGCCGTGCTGGCCGGGGCGGATCTTCTGACCGCGCTCGACCGGGAAACCGAAGCGGTACTGGCGGAAGGCGGCGACATCGTCTTCGCCGCCGGAAAATTCGGCACCGACCCGGACATGCACAGCCTGTCGAAGGTGCCGGGCGACCTGCGCTTCACGCTCGATATCCGCAGCCTGGACAAGACGACGCTGACGCGGATGCGGGAATGCGCAGAGACGGCAGCGGAGAAGATCGAGGCAAAGCGGGGCGTGCAATTCGATTTCGGTGGCTTCAGCGTCAGTGAGCCGACCGTGATGGCGGCGGATCACTGCCGGCTCTTGCACGAGGGGTGTAGGGCGCTCGATATCCCGGCGATCGACATCGCCAGCGGCGGTGGGCATGACGCCCAGGAATTCGAGCGCGTCGGCGTGCCGTCGTCGATGATCTTCGTCCGCAACGACAACGGCAGTCACAACGCGGACGAGGCGATGGAAATCGCCGACTTCGCACTCGGCACGCGGCTGCTCGCCTGGATGCTCGCCGACGCCCTTTGACCGGGAAGGGGACCGACGGACCCGGCGCGCAAAAGGTAAGGGCGCCTGCCGGAAGCGGGCGCCCTACGAGGCCTTGCCAAACAATTCCTGTGGCCGTTAGCCGCTGGCCGCGACTGGCGTAAACAACCGGGGATCCGTCAGTGCGGAAACCGAATACAACCGCACATCCGAATTATGCTTTGCCATGCTGACACGCGCGCGCGCATGCGGCGGTTCACCTTCCGGGGTGAACAGCTCTATGACCTCCAAAACGAACTCTGGGGCATCCTTTTTTCGGAATTTTACGCCCACTTCAAGGGTCTGAGGCATGTGTCTCTCCGCAATGTCCTCCAGTTCAAAAAATTCTGACCCGATACTGCTAACAAAATGTTAACCGTCACGCCTCAGAGCGTTATTTGTAATTGATTTTTCATGAATTTACGGACAAATCGCCCATTGGAGACGAATCCCGACACATTGATGCCGAAAATAGGAATTCGATACGCCCATTCGAGGTGCGGATCGAGCCTGATTGGCACGATCCGGACGCTCAAGGTAAAGTTTCGGCAAAATCGACCGGCAAACCGCGATGAGGAGATCCGCCATGCCCGACGATCAGAAATCAACCGTCGATACCGGCGTAAAGCCCAGCTTCTTCAAACTGCGGGCGCAGCTGTTGGACGACGGCCGCAGCAACACGCCGCTCGCCGAAACCGATAACATGTGGTCGCGGCTGAAAGTCTATGCGTCGGGGGGCGAGAACACGCTGCATGCCCATCCGAACGAAGACCATATGTTCGTCGTCCTCGATGGGTCGGCCTGTTTCTTCGGCCCGAACGGCGAAGAACGCGAGTTGACGCGAAACGAGGGCCTGATGCTGCCGGCGGGAAGCTTCTATAGCTTCCAGGCAACCAGCGACGATCCGTTGGTGCTGCTGCGCATCGGATGCTGCGTCAACGACCGGGCCGACCACGGCAAGCGAATCGCGATCGACGGCGGCCCGCTGCCGGGCAAATCCAAGGCCAATAAATGGAAAGCGCCGGTCTATCGCGACGGCGCCTATTACGAATAACCGGGCACGATCTCAGCGTTCAGCCGGTATGTCCCGCCGCCTCCGGACGGGCGGCCAGTTGCTCGGCCTCGCGCGCCATCAGCTTGGCGAGCCGATCGGGCACAAATCCCAAGCGCGACAGGCACGGCCCGACATTGGCGACTTCGCGATATCGGGTGATCAGGCCGTCCCGCAGTTCGACGATCGCCACGCCCTCGAACATGCCGCGCCGTCCTTCGGCGCCTTCAAGCGTCGAATCGTAGCTGAACAGATAACGCACATAGCCGATATCGCCCTGGCATACCGGGTCGTGCATGTCCCAGCGGAAATTCGTCGCGTCCCGGTGAAACCGGTTCTCCAGCATGTCGGCGATCTCGTCCCGGCCGGCGAAGGTACCGTAGAAGACGTCGTGATATTGGCCATCCTCGGCGAATAGGGCGGCAAACACATGCCCGTCACCGGAGACCGCGGCGGCGGCGAAACGCCGCATCAGATCATCGAACTTCATTCCAACTCCTTCCCCACCGTAGCGCGCCGGACACCGGCCGGCACGGTCAGTCGGCCGCGGCGACGGCTTCCTGCAATAAGTCCAGGGCGGCGCGTGCGAAAGCCCACATGTTGTCCTCCCGGTCGTCGGACCCGGTGGAGATCGTGATCACCCGCTCGACCGGTCCGGCGACCGCGATACAGCTATGCCCGGCCGGGTCGCCATAGCGGTTGCCGGTCGGCCCGGTGGCACCCGTCTCGCCGATCGCCCAATCGGTACCCATCCGGTCACGAATCGACTTGGCCAGAATCTTGGCATGGGTTTCGGTCGCCGCGCGCTCGACCTCGATATCGGCATCGGTGAGGCCGCCCAACGTCTGCTTCGACTCCCGCGTATAGACGACGGCGCCGCCCCGGAAATAGGCCGAAGCCCCCGGCACCGCCAACAGCGCGGCCGAGATGATCCCGCCGGTGGACGATTCGTTGACCGCAACGGTAGCGCCGCGCTCCTTCAACAGCGCGCCGACCGCAGCCGCCATGTCGTTGAGGTCCGTCATCTCTTTACTCCTCTCGATGAGACGTCCGACCGTCATACAATCACGGTTCCGATGCCGGCGTCGATAAACGCGTGCCCGAGGCGCCTACGCCACCGGTTCGAAATGCTGCCGGTCCGGATCATAGGCATGAAGGCTGCAGGACCGGATGTCGACATACCATCCGTGAAGCCGCAGCCTGCCGTCGCCCACCCGATCCCGAATGGATGGGAAGGTCATCAGGTTTTCGAGCGACACCAACACGGCGCTCTGCTCGCAGACGCGCGCCTTTTCCTCGATCGGCGCATCCGGCATCGTGCCTTGAACTCGAAGATAGGCGGACCGGACCAGCGTCATCCAGGGCACGACGAACTGACTGTCATCGACCCCGCCCCCGCGCGGTTCGAACATTGAGCGAATACCGCCGCAATGCGCGTGACCCAGCACGATCAGGTGGTCGACCTCCAGATTCCGGACCGCGAATTCGAGCGCGGCGCTCGTGCCGTGAAATTCGCCGCCTTCCTCGAACGGCGGCACCAAATTGGCCACGTTCCGGATAACGAACAGGTCACCCGGATCGGCCTGCAGCAGGGCGGCCGGATCGATCCGAGAGTCCGAACACGCGACGAGCGCGACCTTCGGCCGCTGCCCCTCGTCGACCAGCGTTTCATAGACGCTTCGTTGTTCTTCGAAGCGCCCGCCGCGGAATTCCTTGAATCCCGCGGTGAGTTTGGAAATTGGATTCATGGTTTCAAAAGTCCCCCAATAAGAAACCGTCGCGGGATCGTAACCAATTTGTCGGACATGACAACGATGGTCTGTCGCAAGGAGTCAGCGCGGCGGTTCCCGAGGACAATTTGGCGGTTCAACCGCGCGCTCCGATGCGCTACACCATCCGCGCAAGGCATTGGAAGGGTCCCGTGCATATCGAGACGTTAAATTTACGCGAGGTGATCGTCTTTCTCGTCGCGGCGGGTGTTGTGGTGCCGTTGATCCGGCGCCTCGGCATCAGCCCGGTGCTCGGCTTTCTGATCGTCGGGTTGATCATCGGCCCGTTTGGCCTGGCGCGGTTTACCGACACGCTGCCCTGGCTAAGCTACGCGGTGATCAATGATCTGGAGGGCGTGCGCGCGCTTGCCGAACTCGGTGTGGTCTTCCTGCTGTTCATGATCGGTCTGGAATTGTCGATCGACCGTCTGTGGGCGATGCGCCGTCTCGTCTTCGGATTGGGCGGCGCACAGGTGATGGTGACCGGCGCGGTCGTTACCGGCATCGCATTGCTGTTCGACAACACGCTACCGGTCGCGGTCGTGCTCGGCGCAGGGTTCGCGTTGTCTTCGACGGCGATCGTGATGCAAATCCTGGCGGAGAACGGTCGGCTCGGTACGACATCCGGGCGAACCAGCTTCGCCATCCTGCTGTTCCAGGACCTGGCGGTGCTGCCGATCCTATTTCTGGTCGGTGCCTTCGCGGCCCGCGCCGGCGAGTCGGTATGGCTCGCCTTCGGCTTGGCGATCGGACAAGCGCTCCTAGCCGTCGCCGTGATCCTGGTATTGGGCCGGCTGGTCATCCGGCCGCTATTTCGATTTATCGGCGCCGCGGCCAGCCATGAAATGTTCTTGGCGCTGGTGCTGCTGGTCATCGTGGGCACCGCCGTGGTCACGGAAACGGCCGGTTTATCGATGGCGCTGGGCGCGTTCCTGGCCGGCCTGCTGTTGGCCGAAACGGAATACCGCTACGAAATCGAAGTCGACATCGAACCGTTCAAAGGGTTGCTGCTGGGACTGTTCTTCGTGTCGGTCGGCATGTCGGTCGATCTCGCCAAGACCGCCGCCAACCCCTACTGGCTGATCGCATCGGTCTTCGGCCTGTTCCTGGTGAAGGGGCCGATCATCTACTTGCTGGTGCGCCTGTTCCGCGAACCCCGGCATGCTGCCGTCGAATCGGCGCTGCTGCTCGGACAGGGCGGCGAATTCGCGTTCCTGATCATCGGCTTGGCCGTCACGCTCGGCGTGATGCCGGGCGGCACAGCACAATTCATGCTGATCGTGGCAGGCATCACGATGGTCGTGACGCCGCTGGTCGCCCAGGTCGCGCGGCGGCTGGCCCGTATGGTGGAAGCACGCGACACGAGCAAGGACGCACCGGATGCCGATCTTCCGACCGACCTGGCGGATCACGTCATCATCGTCGGCTACGGCCGCGTCGGCCAGCTGCTGGGATCGATTCTGGACGGGCAGCGCCTCGTTCACGTGGCCCTCGACATCGACATGGCGATCGTCGCCCGGTATCGCGCCGCGGGCGGCAGCATCTTCTACGGCGACGCCAGCCGCTCGGAGATGCTGGAGAAACTGAACGCCGGCAATGCTGCCGCCCTGGTCATCACCATGGACAGCCCGCGCGCGGCGGAACGCGTCGTCGCGACCGCGCACAAGCATTGGCCGGGCCTCGCCATCTATGCGCGCGCGCACGATGTAGACCATGCCTCCCGTCTGATCGACCAAGGGGCGACGCATGCGGTGCCGGAAGCGACGGAAGCAAGCCTGCAACTGAGCGAACAGGTGTTGATGGGCGCGGGCATTCCGGAACCGGCCGCCCGGCAGATGATCGAATCCCGCCGCCAGGCCGAACAGGTCGCGATCGACGAAGGCGAGATACCGCGAACCGACTGAGGTGACGCCCGGCCCCGCAATCCGATATTGTGAGACCCGCTAAGGACAAGGAGAAAAAGATGCGCCTATTGCTGGTGGACAAGCGGTTTCCGGACGACCCCGAGATCGAGCGGGCCGTGCTCGGCGGGGCCGGCGAATACGAATTCTACCCGGTTGCCGACGAGGTGCCGGACGACGCGTGGAGCGCAGCGGAAGGCGTCCAGACCTTCCGGGAAAGCAAGGCGGTCAACGCGATGGCGATGGCCGGAAAACTGAAGAATTGCCGCATCATCGTGCGCGGCGGCGTCGGATTCGACAATCTCGACCTCCAGGCGCTGGGCGAGATGGGGATCGCCGTGTGCAACGTGCCCGACTACGGCACGACCGAGGTCGCGGACCATGCCATGGCCCTGTTCCTGGCACTGCGCCGCGGCATCATCACCTTCAACGATGCGCTGCGCACGGACCCGGTCGCCGGTTGGAAGTACAACGCCTCCCCCTGTCTCGACCGGTTGCGCGGGCGTAAATTCGGCATCATCGGCCTCGGACGTATCGGCACGGCGGCCGCCCGGCGCGCCCGCGCCTTCGATATGGACGTGCTGTTCTACGACCCGGACCTGCCGGACGGCGTGGATCTCGCCACCGGATACACGCGGGTCGGCTCCGCGGAGGAATTGGTCGAATCCGTCGACGCGGTCAGCATCCACACGCCGCTGACCGAGGCGACCACCCGCATGGTCAACGCCGATCTGCTGGGACGCATGCGCCCGGGCGCCGTTTTGATCAACACGGCGCGCGGCCCGGTGATCGACCTCGATGCGCTGCATGCGGCGCTTAAGGACGGGACGCTCGGTGGCGCGGGACTGGACGTCTTTCCGGTCGAACCGGCGGATGCGACGCATCCCCTGATCGGCGCCTATATGAAGCGCGAGGCCTGGATCGACGGGCGACTGGTCCTGAGCCCGCACGCCGCCTTCTTCAGCGACGACGGCAACAACGACCTGCGCCGAAAATGCGTGGAGACCATGGTCGATTATCTCGGCGACGGCCGGCTTCGGAATTGCGTCAACGAGGCGTGGCTTCGGACCGGCGCGAATTAGCCCGATTCGAGCAAGTCTCCTATAATCGGGGCGCTTGGCGGCAGCAACTCGAAGAGGCCCATGATGGTCGAGGTTCTTCCGGTAGACGCACCGATCGGCGCGGAAATCCGCGGCGTCGATCTGTCGAAGCCATTGGACGACGATACCTTCGCGGCGGTCGAAAACGCCTTCAACGAGCATGCCGTCATCTGGTTCCGGGACCAGACCATCACACCGGAACAACAGGTCGCCTTCAGCGAGCGGTTCGGCGCGATCGAGGTCAACGCCTTCAACAAGTTCGCCCTGCCGGACAATCCGAAGGTGCTGATCGTCTCCAACATCAAGGAGGGCGGCAAGGACATCGGCTATGCCGACGCCGGCAGCCACTGGCACACGGACATGTCCTATACCGCGACGCCGCCGCGCATGACGATGCTGTATGCCATCGAAGTGCCGATGGAAAACGGAAAGCCGCTCGGCGACACCCTGTTCGCCAGCGCCACCGCCGCCTATGACTCGCTGCCGGACGAAACGAAGGCCAAGATCGACGGCCTCAAGGCCACCCACCGCTTCGCGGCGAAGGAGCGCGGCGTGAAGAAGCCGGTCGAGCTGACGCCGGAACAGATCGCCAAGAATCCTGACGTGGACCATCCGGTCGCGCGCACCCACCCGATCACCGGGCGCAAGGCGCTCTACGTCCGCACCGGTGAGTGCATCGGCATCCCCGGCATGCCCGACGACGAAGCGCTGCCGCTGATCGACGAACTGTCGGAGCGGACCATCCGGCCCGAGTTCCTGTACCGCCACCAATGGCAGGTCGGCGACGTGCTGATGTGGGACAACGCGGCGGTCCAGCACTGGGCGCCGCGCGACTACGAATGGCCGCAACGCCGCCGCATGCACCGCACCACGGTCAACGGCTCGGTACCGTTCTGAGGCGCCAGCGGCGTTAGTCCGCCGCCTCTTCCTTCATCCCCAGTTCGGCGAGGATTTCGTCGGTGTGCTCGCCCAGCATCGGCGCGGCGCGGCGGATCGAGCCGGGCGTGCCATTTAGCTTCACCGGCGTGCCGAGGGTCCGCTGACGGCCCGCCGCGGTGTGATCGACCTCGACCACCATGTCGCGCGCCAGCACATGCGGGTCGTGGAAGACCTCGTCGTGATGCATGACCGGCCCGGCCGGAATGTTGGCGGCGTCCAGCGCGTCGAACCATTCCTGCGTGGTCCTGGTGCTGAACCGTTCCTGCAGCAGCGCCACCAGGGCCTTGTTGTTTGCCACCCGGTCGGCCTTGGTCAGGAAGCGTTCGTCTTCCATCAGTTCCTCACAGCCGAGCACCTTGCAGGCCTTCTCCCACAGGTTCTGCGCCGCCGCGCCCAGGACGAGCCAGCCGTCCGACGTTTGGAACACCTGATAGGGCGAACTGCCGCGATGCTGCTGGCCCAGCCGTTCCGGCCGCTTGTCGGTCGCGAAGTAATAGGCCGCCTCGTAAACGCATTTGGAGATCGCGGACTCGAACAGCGACACGTCGACCTGCTGCCCCTTGCCGGTCTGTTCCCGCGCGGCCAGCGCGGTCAGCACGCCGATCGCCGCGAACATGCCGCCGCTGGTATCCGAGATCGGGATCGGCAGCCGGTGCGGCGGGCCATCCTCGTCGCCGCAGATCGACATCAGCCCCGACATCGCCTGCGCCACGAGATCGAAGCCGCCGCGCGGTCCGTAAGGGCCCGTCTGCCCGAAGCCCGAGACGGAGCAATAGACGAGGCGCGGGTTCAGCTTGCTCATCGCGTCGTAGCCGATGCCCAGGCGCTCGGCCACGCCGGGCCGGAAATTCTCGACCAGCACGTCCGCCTCGGCGATCAGCTTGCGGCAGATGTCGAGGTCGGCTTCTTCCTTCAGGTTCAGCTCGATGCTGCGCTTGTTGCGGTTCCATAGCATGAAGGGCGCGCTTTCCCCATTCACGAAGGGCGGCGTCTTGCGCAGCACGTCCCCTTCGCCCTTGCGCTCGACCTTGATCACGTCGGCGCCCTGGTCGCCCAGGATCATCGCGCAATAGGGACCGGAGAGGTTCGAGGTGAGGTCGACCACCTTGAGATGGGACAGGGCCTCGGGCATCGTTTCCTCCTTGCTGCAAATTTGTGTTCGCCATCGCCCAGCTTACGCCGTCGGGCGCTAATCGTCGAAATCGTACAGAACCGCGGCGTTGTCCGCGAGAATCGCATTCCGCACCGCCGCGTCCGGCACCCAGTCTAGCAGAACATCCAGGCAGTCCGCCTCTTCCGGCTTGTTGCCGGCATCCGTGTGGTGCGGGTGCGGCCAATTTGCGGCCCAAACCAGCCGGTCCGGCCGGACCTCGACGAGCGCCCGCACCTTGTCGCCGACATCGGCGTAGTGCGGCGGACCGTCGGTGGTGGCGAGGTAGGGCGCGGAAATCTTGACCCAACATTTGCCGCTCTCCATGAAACGCAGCAGCGCCTGGAAACCGGGATCGTTCACGCCGTTTTCCGGCGGCGTGCGGCCAATGTGATCGATCACCACGTCGACCGGCAAATTCTCCATCAACGGGATCGCGTCTTCGATCCAATCGCCGTCGTCCTGCATCTGGATATGCCACCCCAACGGCGCGATCTTCCTCGCCATCTCCGGCGCGTCGGCCGCCACGAAATCGTCGACCAGCAGATAGAAGCGCAACCCCCGCATGCCGGCGTCATGCAGACGGCGCAGTTCCGCGTCGCCGATGTCCTTCTCGGTGACCGCGACGCCGCGCGCCCTGGACAAACCGAAATGGGCCATGGCGTCGAGCGTGCAGCGGTTGTCCCGGCCATAGAGCGATGGCTGCACGATCACGCAGCGTTCCATGCCGAGCCGGTTCAGCATGGTCTCATAGGCTTCGATCGAGCCGCCATAGTCGGGGCTGCGGCCCGGCATCCGCGGATAGATGTCCGCCGGGCCGTAGATATGCGAATGGGTTTCGCACGCCTTCGGCGGCGCCACGAGTTTCGGTTTCCGTCCGTCACCGCTCACCATATACGCGTCGGTCATGCCGTCTCCTTTTTCTTCACGGGGTGACCCATGATCGCTTCGAAGCGTTCCGCACATCGCGGCCAAACCTCCGGACCGACCAATCGCGGCGGCCGGGCGGCAGGCAGTATCCGATTGAATTCCGCGACAATTCCCATGATCTCGAAATAAACGATATGCTAACGGGCGGCCACGGGGGACCCTACACGCTAACCCGCCAGCCGTTAAGTTCGGAAGTCATTCATCCATCGCTTTTCGGCGATTGTTCCCGCAAGCCGGACCGTGATCGACCCAACGCCCACGAGGCTACGCATGCCCAATCGCCAAATCCACGCCCGGTCCGGAGCCAGAGTTTGACCGCGACGCCGGCCAGCCATCGCGTCCGTCCGTGGGAGCTGTTCCGCAACGGCAACTACAGCTGCCTCTGGCTGGCGGGCGGTTTCATCGGCACGATCCGGTGGCTCGAACTGCTCGTCATCAGCATCTATGTATATGAGGTCACGGGTTCTCCGTTCCTCACCGCCCTGATGACCTTCTTCCGGCTGTTGCCGATGGTGTTGCTGGGCGCGGTCATCGGCGCGGTCGCCGAACGGCTTAATCGCCGTGTTCTCATGCTGTGCGGCCTATCGGTCTTGATGGTCACGACCACGGGGCTCAGCGCACTCGCCTATACGGGTAATCTCGAGATCTGGCATGCAGCGCTGGGCGCGTTCCTCGGCGGCACGGTGCACACCTCGGAATTCCCGATCCGCCGCATCATGGTGGCGGAGATCGCCGGCTCCGAACGTTCTTCCGCCGCGCTGGCGTTCGATTCGCTGACAAACAACCTCACGCGGCTGGTCGGCCCGATCTCCGGCGGCGTGCTGTACGACATCATCGGCTTGTACGGGGCCTACACGCTTTGCGCCGCGCTCTATGCGATCAGCTTCCTGCTGGTCTGGCGCGTCGAATACGCCGCCGAATCCCAGTCGACCGGGACGTCCGCGTCCTATCTGACGAACATCGTCGAAGGCTTCCGCTTCGTGCGGCAACGGCGGATGATCGTCGGCACCCTCTGCGTCACGGTGATCATCAACATGTTCGCCGTGCCCTTCTCGGCGATGGTGCCGGTGATCGGGAAAGAGAACCTAGAACTCAGCGCCTCGCTCATCGGCGCGTTGGCGACGACCGAGGGCGTCGGCGCTTTCCTCGGCGCCGTCCTGATTGCGCTGCTGCAGCCGAAGAATTTTCCCCGAACCTATCTGCTCGGGTCCTTCCTGTTCCTGGCGGGCGTCGCACTCTTCGCCCAATCGAACGCCATCGTCTTCGCCTTCGGCATCCTGCTGGTCGCCGGATTCGGTCACGCGGGCTTTTCGACCACGCAGTCGGCCATCATCTTCGGAGCAGCCTCGCCGGAAATGCGGTCGCGGATGCTCGGCGTGTTGGCGACCAGCATCGGCGCCGGCCCATTGGGCGTGCTGCATCTCGGCTGGCTCGCCAACACCATCGGCGCGCCCTGGGCGCTGACCATCGTCGCGACCGAAGGCTTCGTCCTGTTGGGAATCGTCGCGGTGGTCTGGCCCGAACTGTTCCGTGGCGGACCGAAACCGGCGGGCGGGAATCCGGTCAGCGGTAAAGCAGCAGAATGACGATGCCGACGACGATCAAGACCATGCCGACGATCTCGTAACGGGTCGACCGCTCCTTGAACACGATGTAGGACGTCAACAGAGAGAAGATCAGCTCGATCTGGCCCAGCGTCCGCACATAGGCCGCGTTCTCCAACGTCATGGCGTTGAACCAGGCGATCGACCCCATCGTACCGGTCAACCCGATGAGGATCGAAAACTTCAGATTTCGGAACATCGCCACAAGCTGATCGCGCTCGCGCCAGACCATGTAGGCTCCCATCACAACGATCTGGATCACCGTGACCCAGATCAGCGTGAGCGCCGCCGGGAGGAGAAATCCGTCGAGCCCCAGCGACAGGCTGGCCGCGCGGATGCTGACCGCGGCGACGGCGAATCCCGCCCCCGACACCAGCCCGATCAGCGCGATCCGGTTGGTCCATCCGGTCATGAAACCACGCAGCGTTGCCTGACCATGGGCAACCGAAATCATCATCACGCCGACCACGCTGATGACAATCGCCGACGCCCCGGCAACGCTCAACGCCTCGCCGAAGAAGATCAGACCGAATATCGCCGTCTGTACCGCCTCGGTCTTTGTATAGGTGGTGCCGACGGCGAAGTTCCGGAAGGAAAACAAGTAGACAAGCAGGAAGGTGCCGACGATCTGCCCGATCCCGGCGACGAAGGTCAGGCCGACGAAAGACGCTGTCAGCGGCGGCACCGCTTCGTCCGATATCCAGATCAGGCTTACCAAATAAAGTGCGGCGAACGGCACGCCGAACAAGAACCGCACGAAAGTAATCGCGCTGGTCGTCAGTTCGGTCTTCAGGTGCTTCTGGAGCCCGGTGCGAACCGTCTGCAAAATGACAGCCGCCACGGTTATGGCCACCCACAATTCCATCGCGCTTGTCCTGACGGATCCCGTCTTTGCCGTTCGATCGAGTATGTCTATCGCAGGTCCGACAGGATCTTGCTGATCTCATCGACAAGCGCGACGTTCGGTTGGTCGAGACAGACGCGGTCGCCGACGAGCTGTATGGCCGCCGGGGTCAGCGCCTGCCCTTCGCAGGGACCGTCAATACAAACACCGTCTTCCACACGAAACAATGCCGCATGGCTATCGCAGAAAAGATGGACGCCGTCCTCGTCCTCGAAGAACCGGCCGATCTCGCTGTCCAAACGGGAGAATGCGTGGGGGCAGAGATTGACGTAACCGAAGATACGCTCCCCTTGCCGGGCGACGACCAACCGCTGCGCCAAGTCCGGCCCCTCGACCGCGAAGCCGCGCGCGCCGCCGTCCGGTATGTCGTCGAGGCGGCACAGTTCCAGCATGGGAGCGCGTTCAGCCGGGCTTATGGGCCCGGTCGAAATACCCGTCCGGTGAAATCTCCGCGACCACGCCGAAGGGCGAGCGGAACTTGATCGGCAGTACACCGGGCTGGGATAGGATTTCGCAGCCCATCTCCTTGAGCTTTTCGTGCGACTCCTCCAGGTCCGCCACCTCGACGCCGAAATGATGAATGCACGGCCCCGGGCCCGCCAATCCGGCTTCGGGCGAGTCTTCGCTTTCGTATTCGATGATCGCCAGATCGATGACCCCATCGGTCAGATGACAGGACGTATGATCCCGCACCTTGGATTGCTTGAGTTCCTCGAACCCGAAGACTTCCTTGTAAAAGGCTTTGGCCTTGTTGACGTCGGGAACCTTGACCGCGATGTGATAGATCTTCGACATGATGCCTCTCTCCGACCTTTCCCTAACTGAGTTGCGGATATTCTACGTCAGAAGCGCAGTCGTCGGGAAATAGGATTTGGCAACTCTGTTCAGGCCGACCGGGCCGCATCCTCGCTCGGTTTTCGATCCTCGGCTCGGCTGTACACGACCATCGCCACGATCAACACGCCGGCGATGAAACCGAAGGCCGTCCGATAGGCGATCGCGGGCGCCGTCGACCCGCCGTCGGCGAACCCGCCCACGATAAGCCCTGTTACGATCTGCATCGCGGCCACGCCCGCGACCATCGATGTGTTCACCGTGGTCACGCCGCGCCCGACCAGGCGCGCCGGGAACAACGACCGGCCATGCGCCATCATCGCCACCCGGTGCCCGCCCAGATACCCGATCACCGCGAACAGGACCGTCACGGTCCAGAGCGGCGGTCGGTCGAGCCACGCCAGGACCAGGAACGCCATGGCCAAGGCACCGCAGCTTGCCATCACCACGCCCTTGCGCGTGTCGAACCGGCGGTCCATCGGCCCGTAGCTCAGCGACCCGGCGAGCATCGCCATCGCCATCACCAGCATGACGTTGCCGCGCGCGATGGCGTCCAGGCCGTAGACGTCGTTCAACATCGGCGCGCCCCACAATCCGAAGACGCAAAGCGCGCTGCTATACCCGACGAAGGAGATAGCCAGCACGGGACCGATCCCCGGCATCCGCAAGGCTTCGCCGACGCCGCGCAGCATGTCGCCGAGGCTTTCGCCGGCGGATTCATTTCGCGGTTCACCCGGCGGCGCATCGCGGACACCGATCCAGGCTACCGCCGTCAGCACGGTCGCGGCCCCGGCGGCAACGAGAAAGGCGTTCCGCCAGCCGATGCTGTCCGCCAAAGATGCAAACGGCGTGGCGGCCAGCAGATGCCCGGTCTCGCCGCCGCCGATGATGATTCCGGCGAAGGTGGCGTAGCGGTCCGGCGGGAACCACCGGGCGCATACCACCAGCGATCCGACCAGCACGCCGGCGCAGCCGATCCCCATGCATATGCGCGCCAGGGTCAGGCCCGCCAACCCATCCGCCCGCGCGAACAGGACCGCGCCGATCACCGCCAACAACAACAGGCTCGACACCGTGCGTCGCGGGCCGAACCGGTCGAGCAGCATACCGATGGGAATCTGCGCCGCGCCGAAGGACACGAAGAAGGCGCCGGTCAGCAGGCCCAGGTCGCCCGGCGTCAGATTCAGGTCGCGCACCAGGTCGGGTGCTACGACCGCATGCGATGCGCGGAAGAACTGGCTGACCACATAAACGCTGCAGAGCGTCGCGACGATTCGGACGGCCGGACGACTAGAAGAGGTTTGCTCGGACATCCGCGCGACGGTGGCGCGGTGTCCGGCGGTTGTCAACGGCGCGCCGCTCCTATGCCGTCCGCCCTGCCATCCCCTCCGTCGTTTTGCGGGATTCGGCCGCGGCGGTATAGTGGCGCCAATCCGCTCTCCTCCACCGCTTGCCGCCCGGATCCGGCGCATACGGCCGCTTACCGCCCGAGAATAAGATCAAGGACGCGATGAGTTTCGATTTCATACCGTTCGAGGAAATCGACGGCTTCGCCGTTGCCGGGCTCGTGGCCGTTTATTTCATGGCCTTCTTCATCCGCGGCATCATCGGATTCGGCTCGGCCATGCCCGCCGTCCTGGGCAGCGCATGGATATTGCCGCCGCATGACGCCGTGCTCATCGCACTGCTGACATCTGTCTTCGCGCAGGTCCAATTGCTGCCGCAAGGGTTCCGCGACGCCAATTGGAAGATCACCAAGCCCTTGATCGCTGGGACGATCTTGTCGGTGGCCGTCGGCGTCTGGATCTTCGCATCGTTGAAAGCCGCCTGGCTGACCATCGTCCTGGGCCTGATCCTGAGCGCCGCCGTACTGATCGATATGGCGCGGCTGACCCAGCGTATGGCAGCCGTGCTGCAACTGGACCGGTTCTCCGTGGCCTTCTCGCTCGCCAGCGTCGCGGGGTTGATGGCGGGGATCGCGGGCGCCGGCTCGAACTATTTTCTATCGGTCTATATCCGCTGGGCCGCGCCGGAGCCGCGCGCCTTTCGGGCGACCAATATCGTCACATCGGGCGCGATGACGTTGTGGCGCTGCTGCGTCACGCTGATCGCCGGGCTGCTGACGATCAAGCTCGCCGTCGAATCGCTGCTGGTGATGCCGGCGGTCTATGCCGGTGCCTGGGCGGGACGAATCATGAGCGAGCGCCTTTCGGCGGAGCGGTATTTCGGTCTGTTCCGCTGGGTGCTGCTGGCAGCCGCCGTGGCCCTGATCTGGAAGGGCGCAAGCGCCCTCGATTGAAGCCCTCGCAGTGGCGGTGAATTTGCGCCACGCCGCACGCGCACCGTATAGTTCTCGGATCAATCCGGACCATCGTCAGACGCGCCGCCGCGTCCGCCACACTGACCCGCCGCGCCGGCCGCCTGATGACATCAGGAGACGGCATCATGTTTCAAATCAACCCCTTGAGCGAGGCGCTCGGCGCCGAAGTGATCGGGCTCGACCCGAGCCGGAAGCTCACCGACGACGAGGCGGCCACGCTCAACGAGGCGTTCTTCGATCACCTGTTGCTCTGCATCCGCTGCGATCCGTTGTCCGCCGAGGATTTTGCCGAATTCGGCCGCCAGTTCGGCACGCCGCAGCTGCAACTCCTGCGCAAACGCCGCCATGGCGACGTGCCGGAGGTTTCCGTCCTGGAATCCACGTATGAGAAAGCGGAAGACAAACCGAGCGACATGCAAATGATGCGGCTGACCGGATGGCACACGGACGATTCCTATTTCGCCAAGCCGGCCAAGGCGACGATGTATCAATCGCTCAAGATTCCCGATTCCGGCGGCCAAACCCGTTTCTGCAACATGCGGCAAGCCTATGACGATCTATCCGACGAGATGAAGGCGCGATTGGACGGGCTGAAGACCGTGCACAGCTACGACACGATGCGCGCGCCCGCCCGCGCGGCGTCCCGGACCGCCGTCGAGGCGTCCGAAACGCCGGATGTTGTGCATCCACTGATCCGGACGCATGAGGACACCGGCCGCAAGGCGATCTATCTCAACTCGAACCGCACCGACCAGATTGTCGGCATGGATCGGGAGGAGAGCGACGCCCTGCTCGACGAGTTGTTCGACCATGTGACGCAGGCGAAATACCAATACCACCACGAATGGCGGGTCGGCGATATCCTGCTCTGGGACAACCGTTGCTTGATGCACTCGGTCAACATGGACTTCCCGGTCGGGCAGCCACGGCTCCATCAACGCCTGCTGTTGGAGGGCGGGGTGCCGGTCTAGCGCGCGGCGTCTACCGGAGGAACCGTAAGGGCATGCATTCCCGGCACGGTTCGAGTATCGTCGCGTCGGGCGGCGGCGCAAGGTCCCAAATCAGGACGACCGCCGACGCGTTCGTGCAGCGACGGGCAACCGATCGGAGCCCCGGCGCATGCATCGAATCCTGCCGACGGGCCGCGAACCGTTCAGACGGCCCATCCATTCGACACCGACGACTGGCCCCAAGCCCCGGGAGAAATTGCATATGACCAACCGCCTCGACGCTCAAACCCTTAAATCGATGATCACGGACGGCGCGGAAATCGCCCTGCTCGATGTCCGCGAGGACGGACAGTTCGGCGAAGGCCATCTGCTGTTCACGGTGCCCGCGCCGTACAGCGTGCTGGAATGGCGGCTGGGCGCGCTCATGGCCCGCAAATCGGCGCGTACCGTGCTGGTCGACGACGGCGACGGCGTCGCCGAGAAGGCGGCGGCCCGGATGGCAGAACTGGGCTTCACCGACGTCTCGATCCTCGACGGCGGCGTGCCGGCCTGGGCGGACGCAGGCTACGAGATATTCAAGGGCGTCAACGTTCCCTGCAAGGCATTCGGCGAGGTGGTCGAGCATGCCGCGCATACGCCGTCGATTTCGGCCGAAGAACTAAACGCCATGTTCGAGAACAACGAGGACCTGGTGGTCGTCGACGGCCGCACGCCCGAAGAATACAAGCGCATGAGCATCCCCAACGGCATCAGCGTGCCGAACGCGGAACTCGTCTACCGCATCCAGGAACTGGCCCCGTCCCCGGACACGACGGTCGTGGTCAACTGCGCCGGCCGCACGCGCAGCATCATCGGCGCGCAGACCCTGATCAATGCGAAGATTCCCAACAAGGTGGTCGCATTGCGCGCCGGCACGATGGGCTGGAACCTCGCCGGGTTCGAGCTGGACCACGGCGCGACGCGCCGTTATCCCGAGGTGTCCGCGGAAGGCATGAAGGTCGCCCAGCAGCGGGCGGCAGACTTGGTTGCGCGCTACAACATCAAGAAAACCAATCTTGCGACCGTGGAAAAATGGCGCGGCGACGCGGCCCGCAGCCTCTACCTGCTCGACGTGCGCGACCAGGCGGAATACGAAGCGGGGCATCTGCCCGGCGCGGTGCATGCCCCGGGCGGACAGTTGGTGCAGGCAACGGACGCCTGGATCGGCACGAAGGGCGCGCGCGTCGTGCTGAGCGATGACACCGAAATCCGTGCGATCACCGCGGCCCACTGGCTGGTGCAAATGGGCTGGGACGTTTACGTCCTCGAAGGCGGCATCGGCGATGCCGGGACCGAGACCGGCATGCCGCCACGCAACGTCCTCGGACTCGACGACATCGAGGTCGAGAGGATGACGCCGCAGGCCCTATCGCAGGCCCTGGCCGACGGCACCGCCGTCGCCGTCGATTTGGACTTGTCGGGGAAATACCGCGATCAACGATTGCCGGGCGCATACTGGGGCATTCGGCCGCGGCTCGACCGGCTCGCAGCCGAGCTTCCCGCCGGCAAGACCGTCGTGCTCTATTCCGAGCATGAAACCCGCGCCCGTCTCGCGGCGGCCGACATGCGCGCCGCGACCGACGCGCCGGTCGCCATCCTTGCAGGCGGACGCGAGGCTTGGGTCGCCGAGGGTCTGCCCACCGAATCGTCGGGCGGCGCGCCGGCCGATTCCGAGCGGATCGATTTCCTGTTCTTCGTGCACGACCGCCACGACGGGAACGAGCAGGCGATGCGCGACTACCTGAGCTGGGAAGAGGCCCTTCCCGCGCAGATCGACAATGACGGCGACGCGAACTTCACTGTAATCGCCCCCTAGAGTAACCAACCGGAGACCCACAGTGAGCGTCACGATTACACCCCTGGCCGAGAATGCGGGCGCGGAAGTCACCGGCCTCGACTTGCGCGATGATATCGACGCGGAGACGGCCAAGCGGCTCAACGACGCCTTCGTCGACCGGGTCGCGTTGGTGTTCCGCGATCAGACATTGACGCCGCAGGAGTTCGTGAAGGGCGCCCGCATCTTCGGCACGCCGATGAAGCAACTGCTGGCGCAGTATCATTTGCCGGACTGCCCCGAGGTCGGCACCGTGTCGAACCGGGACCGCGACACCAAGGGCGACGGCAAGATCCTGATTCGGGGCACCACATGGCACACCGACCACTCGAACAAGGAGGTGCCGCCGAAGGCGACGTCGCTCTACACCGTCGAATTGCCGGACAGCGGCGGCGACACGGAATTCACCAATACCTGCGCCGCCTATGACGCGCTGCCGGACTCCACCAAGAAACGCATCGACGGCCTGCAGGCGGTCCATGCCTATCTCAGCAGCCGGACACCGCGGAAGCTGCCGAAGCGCACCAAGGAGGAAGAGGCTTCCAGTCCTGACATAATCCAGCCGTTGGTCCGCACCCACCCCGGTTCCGGCCGGAAGGCGCTGTACTTGAATCCGGTGCGGATCGAGGAATTCGTCGGTGTCGAGAAGGAAGAGGGTTTCGCGCTGCTCGGCGAGTTGATGGCGCATGCCACCGAGGACCGCTTTATCTACCGGCACAAGTGGCGGCGCGGCGACATGGTGATCTGGGACAACCGCTGTTCGATGCATCAGGCGCACACGGACTACGACATGAACCAACTTCGCCTGTTGCGCCGGCTGATGCTGGAGGGCACCAAGCCGGTCTAACCGGCGGTCCCCCACCCCGACGCGCAGGCTACGAGGGAGATATCGCGGTGGCCACGATCCGCATCATGTTCAGCCGGTTCTCGGCATTCTACAGCCCGCTGATTTGCACCTTCGCCGCCGGTTTCCTGCGCGAGGAGGGCCTGAATGCCGAACATGGCGTGGCCACGCCCGACCGGTCCGCCGGGGATGCGATCGAGGACGGATCGCATCACGTGACGCAATACGCGGTCTCCGCCAGTTGGGCCGCGATGGAGGCGGGGCGGTCCACGCCGATCGTGCATTTCGCGCAAATCAATCTGATGGACGGATTCTTCATCGCGGGCAAGGACCCGGATCCGGACTTCACCTGGGACAAACTGGCGGGCAAACGCGTCCTGGTCGATCACGGCGCGCAACCTTTGGCGATGTTCAAATACGGGCTGCACCGCATGGGGGTCGACTTCGACAGCATCGAGGCGATCGACATGGGCGGCAGCGACGCCATGGAAGCGGCCTTCCGCGCCCGCCGGGCCGATTACGTGCATCTGCAAGGGCCGGCGCCGCAGCAGATCGAGAAGGACGGCGCCGGGCATATCGTGGCCTCGGTCGGCGAAGCGGTCGGCCCGGTCGCCTTCAGCAGCCTCGCCGCGACACGCGACTGGCTCGCGACCGACATGGCGCTGGCCTTCATGCGCGCCTATCGTAAGGCGCGCGCCTTCGTCATCGAGACGCCGGCGGCGGAAGTCGCCAGGGTCGAACGGGACTTCTTCCCGAATACCGATCCGGAGGTTCTGGCCAAGACGATCGCCTTCTACCAGGGTCTCGGCAACTGGCATCCGTCGGTCAAGATCGGCCGCGACTCCTACGAAACCGCCCTGGACGTGTTCGAGCATAGCGGCCTGATCACCCGCCGGCATGCCTATGAAGACGTGTGTACGGCGCCGCCGGATGGGTAGATTCGGCGCGTGACGATTCCGCCTCCCGATACCCGACGTGCCGAGAATCCATGGCGCACCCGGCTCGCGGTGCTGACCCTCGCCCATGTGACGGGCACCTTGCACATAACGACGCTGACCGTAATGGCGCCGGTCATCAAGGAAGACCTCGCCCTCACCTTCGCGCAGGTCGGACTGCTGGTCACCGCCTACAGCGTCGGGCAGGTCACCGGCTCAATTCCCGCAGGCACGCTGGCCGACCGGGTCGGCGTCGGCTGGGCGTTGGTTATCGCGCATCTCTTCATGATCGCGGGCGCCGTGACGCTGACACAAGCCGACGGCGCCGCCATTGCGATGGCGGCGATGCTGATGACCGGCTGGGGCTACGCCATCGTAAATCCGGCGACCGCCAAGGGCGTGTTCGATTCCTTCCCGCCGGAGCGGCGCGCGACGGCCATGGGCGTCAAGCAGACAGGCGTGCCGATCGGCGGCGTCACGGCGGCCGTGCTCGGCTCCTTCGCAACGGCGGACGGCTGGCCGTTGATCACCGCCGCCGTCGCGGTCATCACTGTCGCCGGCGGGCTGTGCTGCCTCGCCATCGTCGAGCGCCCCAAACCGCGATCCGGCGCCGCGGCAACCGCACCTTCCGGGTCATTGCGCGAAGTTGTGCGCGACATGAATTTCGGCCGCTTCGTGTTGACCAACTTCCTCTACAACTTCGGGCAGGCGAGTTTCTTCGCCTACCTGACGCTTTTCATCCGGCAAAGCGCCCAAGCAAGCCAGGAAGTCGCCGGCCTGTGCTACGGCATCGCTCAAATCTTCAGCGTCGCCGCGCGCCTCGGCTGGGGTGCGGTCAGCGATTTTCTGTTCAAGGGCCGGCGGAAAGCGCTCACTCTTGCCATCGGCGCATCCGCCGCCGCATTGCTTACCACCATGATCCTCGTCGGGCCGGGCTGGGGCATCGCCCTCGGAATCGGCCTGTCCGCCGCGTTGGGTGCCACCATCGCATCCTATGCGCCGCTGATGCAGACGATGGCCACCGAGGCCGTCCAGCCTCGGCTGACCGGATCGGCGGTCGGCTACAACATGGTCGGCACATCGATGGGCAGTATCGTCGGCCCGCCGGTGTTCGGTGCGATCGTCGATTTGACAGGCGCCTTCGAAAGCGGCTGGCTGTTATGCGCCGGTTTGGTAACTCTCGGCGTTGTCGTGATGGCGACGGGGTTTCAGGAGCGCGGCGGCGCGAGAAATAGTTGATTGCAATACGGAGCAAACAGACATGACAGTGGGTTTCATCGGGCTCGGCAATATGGGCAACCCCATGTGCAGCCGCCTGCTCGACGCGGGACATCAAGTCGCGGTGCACGACATCGACGCGGAGGCGGTCAAGCCGATGGCGGATCGCCAAGCCCGGGTGATGGATTCGCCGAAAGACGTTGCCGACGCGGCCGAGGTTGTTTTCGCGTCTCTGCCGACCAATGCCTCGCATAAAGCAGTCACGCTCGGCGGCGGCGGTATCCGTTCGGGAGCCAAGGCAAAGATTTTCGTCAATCTCTGCACGGTCGGCGGCGCGCATATCCAAGGCGTGGCCGACGAACTTGCGAAATCGAATATCGTCACCATCGACAGCCCGATCAGCGGCGGGCCACCGGGCGCGGCGGCCGGCACGCTGTCGGTCATCGTGTCCGGCCCCGCCGACGCCGTCGAACAGGTAAGACCGATGCTCGAACAATTGGGGACCATCACCTATGCGGGCGAGAAGGTGGGCATGGCGCAAAGCCTAAAGCTCGCCAACAACATCCTGTCGGCGACAGCCTTGGCCGCGACATCGGAAGCGCTGGTCATGGGCGTGAAGGCAGGGCTCGATCCGGAGATCATGCTGCAGGCGATCAACCTGGGCAGCGGCCGCAACAGCGCGACGATGGACAAGATCCCGAGCGACGTGCTGACCCATGATTTCGCCTTCGGCGCGGCGATCGATATCCTTCTCAAAGATGTCGACATGGCGGTCTCCGAGGGCGAGGGGCTGGGCGTGCCGATGCGCGTGTGTCAGTCGACACGGCAGTTCTTTCGGCTGGTAAGGGCACAACTCGGCGGCGAAACCGACATTACCCGCGCCGCCGAATGGGTCGCTACGGCCGCCGAGACCAAGATCCCGAAAACGCGATAAACGGCGCTAAAACGACCCTACCGGAGTGTGGCATTCAGATTTTGGTAATTTCATGCTATCATAAAAGATAATGAGTTTCGGGTACGCCCCGTCTCGTCACTTTCCGACGCACGGCGCGAGCCCAGGAAATTGGGAGATTGCCCATGCGCTTTGTGCTGACAGCTGTTTCCGCCGCTGTATTTTCACTCTTCGCCGCCATCGGCGCCCAAGCCGCCCCGCAGACCCTCCTGCTGGTCGCGCAGGGCGACGATCTTCATTTCACCTGCGCCGGGGAGCATTGCTCGGCCGAAGGAACATCGCTCTGCCTGCAATACGAGCGGGCAAGCCCAACCCGGGGCACGCCCTATGAACTGGTCAATGAGGCGCGCTACGGCACTGGCCGGCCAACCGGCTTGACGCTGATCGGCCAGACCGCCGGCGGGATGGAGAAGCCGTTGCCGATCGAAAGCCTGGACATCGCCTCCGAACGCGACCACATGGCGGTGCGCTTCCGCATCAAGAAGGCGCTGCTCGCCGCACACGGCGTCCAGTCCGCCAAGCTTCGCGTGACGCATAACGTCGTGCTCGCCCCCGTCTGGGCGCCAGGCGATGCGAATCCGCAGCTCGAGCCCGACATCGAACTCTCGATGGGGCCCATGCGCGCAGCCGCCGAAGCCACCATCAAACGCCAGCAAAAGGACGTGCGTGTCGCCCATATCATGCGTGACACGATGAACGCCTTGCCGCGTGGCCGCGTGGCGACGAAGGCCGAACGGAAGACCGCCTTCGACGCCGCGATCGCCTTGCACGCGCAAAAAGACGGCGGGGTCTTGGAGCGTGATGTGAACGAAGCACGCGACAACATCGCCTCCTGCGACTACATCGACGACGGTGAAATGTGGTTCCGCGGCTATTACGAAAAAGTGTCGCGTTACCGCAGCTGCCTTGGCCAGCGCCACGACAATATGATCAAGGGCGTGAACCAGCAGTATTGGGATAGCATGAAGGGCACGGGCAGCTAACACGCCCATCTTGCGGGGCGGCGCCATGGCCGCCCCGGCCACACCCCTGTCCGTTAGACGAAATCGCGTCGCGGTCTGCCAAATTTCGGTTTGGTTTTAGGTGATTATGCCGCGCCCGCGCGCAGCCAGGTCATCGCCTGATTGAGCTGACTCATCCGTCGGGTGTCGCCGAAGGGGGCGTCCGGATGGTGGATCGTCGCCAGCATGCGGAAGCGCGCCTTGATCTCGGCCTGCGACGGCTTAATGCCCGGCGGGAATCCCAGTACGAACAAGGCTTCCTGGGAATTGCGCACGCCCTGCACGAGCGGCTCCTGCGCGATGACGGACATCGCCGCGCGCAGCCGTTCGATCTCGTCGTTCAGCTCGCGGACCCGTTCCTTCGCCTTGGGCGCGCGGCCGTCCTCGAGCGTGACCGTGATCTCCTTCATATCGATCGCGAGCGCGACACCGAAGGCCTTGCGGATGTCCGTGACCTCGAAACCCTTCGGCAGGCGGGCCTGCAGGCGCGGCTTGCGGCGCCACGGCTTGCCCTTGTTGGGGCCCGATTTCAAGGTCACGGTCTCGCGGTCCTTGGGACCGGGCTCGCCCGGATCGGGACAGGCGGTGATGATCTCGGTCGGGATCACCAGCATGACGGAGCGCGCGATATCGCCCACATTGACGTCGCGCCGCGCCGCGAGCGCGAGAACCGCGTCGCGGAAATCACTGGAACATGGAATTACATAGGAATGCTTGCGCACCTTGGCCGCCATTGCTTGACCCTTCCCATCGCAGAGGACCGTTCGGAGGGGACGATCGCGAGCGCGGCGGGAAGCCTGCACCGGAGATACAATCGGCCCTGCGCCTAGTCAACTGCCAGCGCAGTTAAAATTGTCTTAATCCGGGGTATTTTTGCGCCGATTTGCGGGAAAAAACGGTTCAGCCGCGCAGGGTGCCGCCGGTGCGCTTCTCGACATTGGCGACGATCTTGGCGCTGATCGCCTCGATTTCCGCATCGGTCAGGGTCCGATCGGTCGGCTGCAAGGTCACCGAAATGGCGATCGACTTGCGCCCTTCGCCCAGCGACTTGCCCTCGAACAGATCGAAAACACCGACCTGCGTGATCATGCCCTTGTCGGCCCCTTGCGCCGCACGCACCACCGCATCGGCGGCGACATCGGTATCGACGACGAAGGCGAAATCGCGGGCGACCGGCTGGAACGGTGATGCGTTCAGCGCCGGGCGCGTCCGACCGGCCTTCGCCTTGGGCGTCGGCACATTTTCGAGGAACACCTCGAAGCCAACGGTCGCGGACCCCGAGCCGAGACGCCGCAGCACGGCAGGATGCACCTCGCCGAAATAGGCCAGCACGTTCGGGCCCAGTCGCAAAACACCGGACCGGCCGGGATGGTAGTAGCCAGGCGCATCGGTCGTGACCTGCAACTTGTCGACCGGCGCGCCGGCGACGGCCAGCACCGCCTGCGCATCGGCCTTGGCGTCATAGGCATCGACGTCCCGCGCCGCCTGGTTCCAGTGCCGCGTACCGCAATTCCCCTGGCGCAGCCCGGCCGCGATCAAGTCTTGCCCGGCCGGCGTATCGTCCCGCCAGGCGGGGCCGACTTCGAACAACGCCACGTCGGGATAGCCGCGATCGGCATTCCGCGCCCCGGCGCCCAGGAGGTTCGCGAGGATCGAGGGACGCATGACATCCAGGTCCGCGCTGATCGGGTTCGCCAGCGCTAGGCTGTCCGGCAGCTCGCCGAACAATGCCGCCTCGTCGCGGCCCATGAAGGACCAGGTGACGGCCTCCATCATGCCGCGGCCGGCGAGCACCCGTTTGGCGAGGGCGACGCGCCGTTGCCCTAAGTCGAGCGCTGCCTTCGGCAAGGCCCCCGCATGGCGCATCGAAATGGCGGGAATCTCGTCATAACCGTGGACGCGCAACACCTCCTCCACGAGACAATGCTCGCCCTCCACATCGGGACGCCACGAAGGAATCTCGACCGCGATGACCCCTCCGGACGACGCCGGCGCGAACCCGAGCCGGTCAAGGATCGACGCCACGTCTTCCTCCGGCACCGAAACACCGCCGAAGCTCTCCAGCCGGGCCATACGCAGACGCGCCGGCCGCTGCCAGGCCGGCATGGTGCCGGCGACTGTCGGCGTGCTGACCTCGCCGCCGCAGAGATCGAGAATCATGCGGGCAGCCACTTCGGCGCCCCATTCGGCGGACTCCGGATCGACCGTTCGCTCGAAGCGGAAACGCGCATCCGATTGAATGCCCAGCTTGCGTCC
Organism: Alphaproteobacteria bacterium; assembly: GCA_965228975.1. Lineage (GTDB taxonomy): Bacteria > Pseudomonadota > Alphaproteobacteria > UBA8366 > UBA8366 > JAJFJD01. The sequence goes on along the minus strand of OZ245851.1, from coordinate 5,220,450 downwards.
GGTCATCGCCGTGCGGATCGGATCGAACAACGCGACTTCGAGGAAAACCTCCGTCGTATCCTCGCTGCAACCGGACGCGGCGCCGCCCATCACGCCGCCAATGCCTTGTACCTGATTGGCGTCGGCGATCACGGTCATCCCGTCGTCGAGCGTGTAGGTCTCGCCGTCGAGCGCCTCGACCTTCTCGCCGTTCCGTGCAAGGCGCATGGTGAGATCGCCGTCGACCTTCGCCATATCGAAGACATGCAGCGGGCGTCCCAGATCGAAGGTGACATAATTAGTGATGTCGACCAGCGCCGAGATCGGCCGCAGGCCGATGGCCTTGAGCCGGTCCTGCAGCCATTGCGGACTCGGCCCGTTCTTGACCCCGCGGAAGGCGCGGCCGACCACCATCGGGCAGGCATCCTGCGCGTCTTCGGGCAGGTCGCGCCGCCATTGCACCGGGCTGTCGAAGGTGCCGGACACGGGTGCCGCGTCGAAGGGTTTCAAGGTGCCGAGCCCCGCCGCCGCCAGATCGCGCGCCACGCCATGCACGCCGAGACAGTCGCCCCGGTTCGGCGTGATCGCCAGTTCGATGACCGGATCGTCCAGGCCGGCGATGTCCACATAGGACTTGCCGACCGGCGTATCGTCCGGCAGTTCGATGATGCCCTCGTGATCGTCGGACAGGCCGAGTTCGCGTTCGGACAACAGCATGCCGTTGGACTCGACACCGCGGATCTTGGTTTTCTTCAGATCGATGCCGGTGCCGGGGACATGCGTGCCGGACGGCGCGAAGACACCGGTCATGCCCGTCCGGGCATTCGGCGCGCCGCAGACCACCTGGACCGTTTCCGTGCCAGTATCGACCATACAGACCTGCAGCCGGTCGGCATCGGGATGCGGTTTCGCCTCGATCACCTTGGCCGCGTGGAACGGGGCGAAGGCAGCGGCCGAATCCTCGATCCCTTCGACCTCCAGGCCGAGCATGGTCAACCGCTCGCTGATCTCGTCGAGCGAGGCGTCCGTATCCAGATGGTCCTTGAGCCAGGACAGGGTGAATTTCATTCTATTCTCCAGCCAACACGGCGCGGCGGCGGTTACCGGCAAAACGCCGCGCCGCGCGGCTTATTCCACATTTTCGAGGGACGATGCAAGGGGCAGCCCCGCCCGGCCGCCCACTATACCGTCAGATGACCATTTCCGCCCAGGACCCGTTGAGCAGACGGCGGAAATCCCGGTGCGCCTCACTTACCGGCGCGTGACGGCCGACCGACCGCGCCTTTTGCCGATTGACGCGATGCCGCAAGGCCTCGTGCCGGCGTCGGATCGCCGGAAAGACGTCGAGCGCGGTGTTGCTGACCACATCGGCCGGCGTCAGCCAACCGGACCCGGACTCCAGCTCCCAATACGCCACGCGTCCCAACAGGAAGACCCGGTCGGGATCGTGCAGGGCCAGGGCGGCCAGCGCCCCTTCCGCGCGGTCGCGCAGCATGACGTAGCGCTCGCGCACGCCATCGATGCCGTCGAACACGCCGTTCGACGCCAAGCTGAGCCAGGCGGCCGCCACTTCGACGCGGACCAGCGGCAAGGCATCGTCGTAGACGTAATACGCTCCGACGCGGCGCAGCCGAACGGGATCGTCCCGCGGCGGCAGCAGCAGGTCGTGCAGGATGCTGCGGTCGTCAAGCGACAACGACTCCGCGCGGTACATGATCGAGCTGATCATCGCTACCAGATCGGCGCGCCCGATCGGATCGTTGCGCGAGAAGACGAACCGGCGGAGTTGCCGCCGGCCCTCGTCCGAGCGCAGATAGTTCCGCAAGACCCGCACGTTGCCGAGCGCTACCGGCTCGCCGATGTTCCAGTGGTCGCCGCCGATGTCGTAACCGCGCGTGCGGATGAAGGAACGCACATGCCGGCGCGCCGCCTCGGCGATTTCCCCATTGGCGCGGCCTTTCACCTGCTCGACGCTGTTGCCCCCGACCACTTCGATGGTGGCGCGTGACTTGTCCTTGGCATCCCGCAGCGAATAGATTTCGCAATCGCCGTTTTCGACGTCAAAGGCGTAGCCCCCGGCGCAATGCGCCATGCGCTCGCCCTCGTCGGCCAAACTGGCCGCGGACCGAAGCTGTACGATGCGCACGCCGTCGTCGCCGCGGTAGACCTGCCGAATACCGGCCTGCCGCTGTTCCGCGGCCCACTGGTTGCGGCGCCAGACGCGGGCTGCCCGTTGCGCAGCCTGGAAGCTCAGGTGATCCAGCTTGCCGCCATGCGCCTCGACGCCCACGGCATTGAAGTAGTCGACGACGCGGCGGAGTTTCTTCTCCAACGCGGGCCCGAGATTGAGGTAGTGAACCTCGCGCCCAGCGTCCAACGCCTTTTGGCACCATGCCGGAAGCGCGGCGGCGGACACCGCGAGACGGCGGCGCAGCACCTCCGGCGGCCCCATGTCGAAGAGCAGAACGCTATCGGTCTCGCGGTCGATCGCGAGGCGAAGAAGATCGGGATATTCGGTGAGGATCCAGTGGCGCGCCGTGCGGCGGAGCCACGCATCGACGGCGTCCGACGCGGCGTCGGAGGCTACCTGGTCGATTAACTGTTCGACCTCGTCGACATTGAAGATGTTGCGCATGGACATGATTGAAGGCTCCCGCTTATCGAGGGTCCGCTGGTAACGCTAACGATGTGGCGTCGCATCCAACGCATCGATAGAGCCTCATGAATCATGCGGCGATTTCCTGCCGCGCAGTCTTCGTGGTCCGGACTCCCGCCCGGACCGGGACAGGGGATATACGGACTCTTACGGCGAATCGCAAGCCCGTTAATGCATACCAACGCCAGTCGGTATGCGGTGTTGCGCTCAGGTCACGTCGTCCGGCCCCAAGCCGGAACCAGGGTCGGTGCTAGGGAACGAGCCCGCGGATCAACGTGGGGACTTCGAGCGGCAGGAAGCCGTAATGCTTGAGCCAACGCAGATCGGACTCGAAGAAGGTTCGGAGATCGGGAATGCCGTATTTCAGCATCGCCATACGCTCGACGCCGAGACCGAAAGCAAAACCCTGGTACTCCTCGGGATCGATATTGCAGGCCGTCATCACGTTCGGATGGACCATGCCGCAGCCGCCGATCTCGAGCCAGTCGTCGCCCTTGCCGATCTTGAGCGTGCCGCCCTCGCGCGAGCATTGGATATCCACTTCAGCCGAGGGTTCCGTGAAGGGGAAATAGCTCGGCCGGAAACGCAGCGGCAAATCCTCGACCTCGAAATAGGCGCTGCAGAAATCCATCAAGCAACCCTTGAGGTGGCCGAAATGCGTGTCCTTGTCGATCGCCAGCGCTTCCACCTGATGGAACATCGGCGTGTGGGTCATATCGGAATCGCAGCGATAGGTCCGGCCCGGCGCGATGATCCGGATCGGCGGCTCGGTCGATTCCATGGTCCGGATCTGGACCGGCGACGTATGGGTGCGCAGAACCTTGCGGCTGCCGTCCTCGGCCTCGGGCAGGTAGAAGGTGTCGTGCATCTGCCGCGCCGGATGCTCGGGCGGGATGTTCAGCGCCGTAAAGTTATGGAAGTCGTCCTCGATCTCCGGCCCTTCGGCCACGGCGAACCCCATTTCGCCGAGGATCGCAATCGCCTCGTCGATGGTCTGGCTCACCGGATGCAACAGGCCCTGCTGTTCCGGTCGGATCGGCAGCGACACGTCGATCGCGTCGCCGGCGAGCTGCGCTTCCAGCGCGATATCCTCCAGCGCCTGCTTGCGGGCCTCGATGGCGTCGGCGACCGCTGTCTTGACCTGGTTCAAATCCTGGCCGGCGGTCTTGCGGGCGTCGGGATCGAGCTTGCCGAGCCCCTTCATCAATTCGGTGATGCGGCCCTTCCGCCCGAGCGCGGACACCCGGACGGTATCCAGACCGGTCAGGTCCTCGGCCGCCGCAACGGCGCCCAGCAGGTCGTCCCGCAATTGATCGAGATTTTCCATATCGTCCGCCCGATACGCCGAGATCCCGGTGCGCCGGACTGCGGTTATAAAGGGACCGAGGCCGGCAGGCCCGTTACTTCAGCGCCGCTTGCGCCTGTTCCGCCAAAGATTTGAAGGCCGCCGGTTCATGCACCGCAATGTCGGCCAAGACCTTACGGTCCAGGTCGATCCCGGCCAGCTTCATGCCGTTCATAAAGACGGAATAGCTCATGCCGTTCTCGCGCGCCGCCGCATTGATGCGCTGAATCCAAAGCGCCCGGAAGGTCCGCTTGCGGACGCGCCGGTCGCGATAGGCGTATTGCCCGTCCTTGTGGACGCGCTGAATGGCGGCGCGGAAGGTATTCTTGGACCGGCCGCGCGATCCCTTCGCCTTGGCGATGACCTTCTTGTGCCGGGCATGGGTGGTGGTGCCGCGTTTTACTCGTGCCATGTCTCAATCCTCCGTCAGGTCATGCGCAGGAAGTTGCGCTTCACGATCTTGGCGTCGGAAGCCGCCATGATCTGCGTGCCGCGGTTGGTCCGCTTCATCTTCTGCGGGCGGCGGCGGAGCATGTGATTGAGCCCGGCGCTATTGAATCGCACCTTGCCTTTGGCGGTGAGCTTGAAGCGCTTCTTGGCGCTGCTCTTGTTCTTCAACTTGGGCATTTTCTGGCCTCATCTCTAGATGTTCGGTGCAGCGGTGCTGCTGGCTGTTATGGACGGCAGGGCATACCCAACGGGCCCGGCGCGTCGCTTTATCCCCGAAGCGGGACGCGGCGTTATAGCGCCACGGCTCGGGCGATGCAAGGCCGCCGCACTTGACGGCGGCCGGAATTACCGCCGGAATATGCGCCAAATCCACACCGAAGGAAAATCAGGAAGGAATCGGCCATGGAATTGGGTTTGGCGGGGAAAACCGCCCTGATCACCGGGGCGTCGCGGGGCATCGGCCGCGCGGTCGCCGAGATACTGGCCGCGGAAGGCTGCCATCTGCATCTGGCGGCCCGCACGGAAGCCGACCTGACCGCCGTTCGGGACGACATCGCGGCCGGCCGCAACATCAGCGTGACGCTCCATCCGGGCGACCTGTCCAGGCCCGAGACCCAAACCCGGCTCGCCGAGGCGACTGGGGGCATCGATATCCTGGTCAACAATGCCGGGGCGATCCCGCGCGGCACGATCGACGAGATCGGAGACGCCCGGTGGCGCGAAGCCTGGGACCTCAAGGTCTTCGGTTATATCGCCTTATGCCGGGCCCACTATCCGGCGATGACGGCGCGGGGCGACGGGGTCATCGTCAACATCATCGGGTCGGCCGGCGCCCGCCCGACGGCGAGCTATGTCGCGGGCAGCGCAGGAAATGCCGGGCTGATGGGCCTGACCCAAGCGCTGGGGCGGGAGAGCCTCGACCACGGCGTCCGGGTGGTCGCCATCAACCCGGGCCCGATCGAGACCGACCGGCTGGTCGAGCTGCAACGCTACACCGCCGAGAAGAAATTCGGCGATCCGGAGCGCTGGCGCGAGCTGTCCGCCGGATTGCCGGCGGGCCGGGCCGGAACGCCCGAGGAATGCGCCAACGCGGTCGCCTTCCTGGCCAGTCCGCGGGCGTCCTGGGTCAACGGCGTCGTGCTGCAGGTGGATGGCGGCGGTCATCTGCGTTAGACCTATCCGGCGCTAGACGTATCGTTCGGCGGGCCCGCCGGCCGGACCGAACACAAAACCGACCTTTCAGGAGAGACACGACCATGAGCGATGCCGGTGTCATCACCGAATACGAAACCTGCGGCGACGGGCGCCTGGCGCGGGTCACGCTGCAGAACGCCAAGCGCGCCAATTGCCTGAGCTCGCCCCTGATCAACGAGTTGCGCGATACCTTCCTGGCCCTTGCCGGCGACGATACGCTGCGGGTCGCCGTTCTGACCGGCGCCGGGGAACGGTCCTTCATCGCGGGGGCCGACCTCAACGAACTCGGCACCGCCGGCCCGGACGCCGCGCGCGCCTTCATCACCGCGCTGCAGAAGATGCACCAGGCGATCCGCGACCTGCCGGTGCCGGTGATCGCGCGGATCAACGGCGCATGCTTCGGCGCGGGGCTGGAAACGGCGGCCAGTTGCGACCTGCGGATCGCGTCGGACAACGCCAAGCTGGGCATGCCCGAAGTGGTGATCGACATCCCGTCGGTGATCGAGGCGGCGCTGTTCCCCCGACTGATCGGCTGGGGACGGACGGCGTGGCTGCTCTATCGCGGCGACCCGATCGACGCGGCCACCGCCCTGGACTGGGGCCTCGTCGAGAAGGTGACGAGCCTCGACGCATTGGACGACGCGATCGACGAACTGGCCGGCGTGATAGGCCGCAACGGTGCGACCGGCATCCGCCTGCAGAAGAAGTTGATGCGCGACTGGGAGCGAATGTCGCTGGACGACGGCGTCGCAGCCGGAATCGAGTCGCTGACCGAAGCCTACAGAAGCGGCGATCCCACCGGATATATCGCCGCCTATCGCCGCGAAAAATCAGTGTGATAGATTTGCCGAACCCGGAAACAGAGGAAGCATGGAATGCCCGATGACCGCGTAACGACGGAAAGCCAACTGCGGGAGACCTACAAACAGCCCGCCGGAAATTCGGTCAAAAAGGAGCTGGATCACCTGGACAAGCATTGCCGCGCGTTCCTGGAATTGTCGCCGTTCTGCGTGCTCGCCACGGCGGACCCGGACGGCAAGGTCGACGCCTCGCCGCGCGGGGATCATCCCGGTTTCGCCGAGGCGGTGGACGAGCACACGGTGCTGCTGCCGGACCGGCCCGGCAACAACCGGCTCGATTCCCTGGGCAACATCGTCGAGCATCCGGAAGTCGGGATGCTGTTCATGGTGCCGGGGTTCAACGAGACGCTGCGGATCAACGGCAAGGCGGAGGTGCTGCGCGAGCCGGCGCTCTGCGCGCGCTTCGCGGTCGACGGAAAACCCGCCCGGTCCGTCCTGCGCATCCATGTGCGGGAAGTCTTCTTTCATTGCGCAAAAGCGTTCCTGCGGTCGCGGCTTTGGGACGCGGACGCCCAGCAGGACCGAAAGAGCTTTCCCACTTTCGGGACGATCCTCTCCGACCAGACGAAAGACGGCGAACCCGCCGAAATCGACGCCTATATCGAGGAACGCAAGAAAACGCACATGTGGTAACGCCGCCGGCACGCGTTCAGCGGCGGGCAAGCGCGGGTCTGAAATTCGGCAGCGGGGCGTTACGCCAGGAGTAGGCGAAACCGGAACGGCGCGTCAGCGCGGCGCCAGCACCATGATCATCTGACGGCCTTCCATGGTCGGCATCTGCTCGACCTTGGCCATCTCCTCGGTCTCGGTTCGGACGCGGTTGAGTACCTTCATACCCAGATGCTGATGCACCATCTCGCGGCCACGGAACCGCAAGGTCACCTTGACCTTGTCGCCATCTTCGAGAAAGCGGCGCATTGCCTTCATCTTCACGTCGTAATCGTGCTGCTCGATGTTGGGCCGGAACTTGACCTCCTTCACATCGATCGTCTTCTGCTTCTTGCGCGCTTCGCTCTTTTTCTTCTGGGTTTCGTATTTCAGCTTGCCGTAGTCGAGTATCTTGCAGACCGGCGGCGACACGTTGGGCGCTACCTCCACAAGATCCAGGCCGACATCGCCGGCTTTTAAGATCGCTTCCCGGGTCGGGACGACCCCAAGCTGATTTCCATCCTGATCAATAAGGCGGACTTCTTCCACTCTAATGTCATCGTTGACGCGCGGACCCTCCCGGACCGGCGGCGCCGTCATTGGTCGTCTGGCTATAGAACCATCCTCTTCGTTATTGACGATATCTAGCGGGACCACCCGCCCCGCTTCAGCCTGCCAGTCTAACCGCCCGGCAGTACCGATTCCTTAACAAGTCTATGAATTGCTTCATCGAGCGCAAGAATTTCTTGCTGTTTCCCGCCGAGTCGCCGCACCGCGACGGTCCGTTCCTCGGCCTCGCGGTTGCCGACGACGAAGATGGCGGGAATTTTCGAATGGGAATGTTCTCTCACTTTATAGTTAATTTTCTCATTCCGCGTATCGATCTCCACCCGCAATCCCGCTTCCACACAGGCTTTCCGGACATCCTCGGCATAGTCGTCGGCATCGTTGGTGATTGTTGCGATAACCGCCTGCACCGGAGCCAGCCACATCGGCATGCGGCCTGCGTAATGTTCGATCAACACGCCGAGGAACCGCTCGAAAGAGCCCAGAATCGCGCGATGCAGCATCACCGGCCGGTGTTTTTGCCCGTCTTCGCCCACATAACTCGCGTCCAGACGCTCCGGCAGCACGAAATCCACCTGCAAGGTGCCGCACTGCCAATCCCGCCCGATGGTGTCGCGCAGCACGAATTCCAGCTTGGGGCCATAGAAGGCGCCCTCGCCGGGATTCAGCGTGTAGTCGAGGCCCGCGGCCTCGGTGGCCTCCTTTAGCGCGGCTTCGGCCTTGTCCCAGACCGCATCTTCGCCGGCGCGCACCTCGGGCCGGTCGGAGAACTTCACCACCACATCGTCGAAGCCGAAATCCTTGTAGATCGAGGTCAACAGCTCGCAGAAGGACTGCGTCTCGCTGACGATCTGATCTTCGGTGCAGAAGATATGCGCATCGTCCTGGGTGAAGGCGCGCACCCGCATCAGACCGTGCAACGCGCCCGACGGCTCGTTGCGGTGGCAGGACCCGAACTCGGCCATGCGGATCGGCAAATCGCGATAGCTCTTCAACCCCTGCCGGAAGATTTGCACATGGCAGGGGCAGTTCATCGGTTTCAGGGCAAGCGTTCGGTTGCCCTCGTCTTCCGCCGTGAACATGTGTTCGCGGAATTTCTCCCAATGCCCGGACTCTTCCCACAGCATGCGGTCGACGAGCTGCGGCGTCTTCACCTCCTCGTAGCCGGCCTGTTCAAGCCGATTCCGCATGTAGGTTTCGGCGATGCGGTAGAGGGTCCAGCCCTTCGGATGCCAAAAGATGCTGCCGACCGCTTCTTCCTGGATATGGAACAGGTCCATTTCCCGGCCGAGACGGCGATGGTCGCGCTTTTCCGCTTCTTCCAGGCGCCGCAGATAAGCCTTGAGTTCCTTGTCGGTCCGCCAACAGGTGCCGTAGATCCGCTGAAGCTGCGGGTTGTTCGCGTCGCCGCGCCAGTAGGCCCCGGCCAGCTTCATCAGCTTGAACGACTTGCCGAGCTTGCCGGTGGACGCGAGATGCGGCCCGGTGCACAGGTCGAGCCACTCACCCTGCCGGTAGATCGAGATATCCTCGTCCTCCGGCAGCGTCGCCACATGCTCGGCCTTGAAGCTCTCGCCGATCTTCTCGAAATGCGCCACCGCGTCCGCCCGATCCCAGACCTCGCGCGTGATCGCCTCGTCCCGGTCGACGATCTCGGCCATGCGCTTCTCGATCGCAGCGAAATCGTCCGGCGTGAACGGCTCCTCGCGATGGAAGTCGTAGTAGAAGCCGTCGTCGATCGCCGGGCCGAAGGTGATCTGCGTGCCGGGGAACAGTTCCTGCACCGCCTCGGCCAGGACATGCGCACAGTCATGCCGCAGCACCTCCAGCGCGTCGTCGCTGTCGCGGGTCACGATCTCGAGCGCCGCGTCGCCGGTGATCTCGTAGGACAAGTCGCGCAAAGCGCCGTCCACCTTGACCACGAGCGCCGCCTTTGCCAAGCCCGGCCCGATGTCGGCGGCGATCTGACCGCCGGTCACGGCGCCGTCATACGTTCGCACGCTGCCGTCCGGCAACGTGATGGCGACCTGACCGCTTGCGGATCCCGCGGGAGCACTTTCCGACATCGTCATTCCTGTTTCAAAATCAATACGCCCGCCGTCGCGCGGGCAGGATCACCGTTTAACCCAAGCGCAGGGCGGCTTCAACCTCATCGACGTGCAGACCGTCCAGCGACGGCCGGCGCAGAATCGTGACATCCCGGCCGCGCTGGGCGCAAAGCGCCGGGTCGGAGGCGTTCGAGAAGAGGACGACCGAGCGGCATCCGACCGCCGCAGCGATGTGCATCGGCCCGGTGTCGTTACCGACCGCCGCCACGGCCCGGCGCGCCAGACCGCCCAATTCCAGAAGCGACGTACGGCCGATCAGGCTGTGAACATCCGGACATTCCCGCTGAATCGCGCCGGCGGCCGCTTCATCTTCCGGCCCGCCCACGATCACCGGCTGCAGCCCTTGCGTCGCCAATCGGCGCGCCAGCACAGCGTACCGGTCCTCGGGCCAGCGCTTCGCCGGCCGATGCGCGGCGCCGCCCGGCGCCAGCAGCACGAAGCGGCCGGAAACGCCGAGCGCGCCGATCGGCGCATCGAACCACGTCAGGTCCGGCGCGGGGACAGACGCAATCCCGGCCGCCGCCAGCTGCTCGGCTTGCCGGTCAACGGTGTGCATGTGGTCGCGCGCGGGATTGGCATGCGGATGCGAACACCCGCCGGCGATGCCCGACCACTCGGGCTGCGCGCCGGTCATCAGTCGGAAATACCAGCCCGACCGGTCCGAGGTTTGCAGGTCGTAGACCCGGGAGAATCCGGCATCGATCAGCTTGCGGCGGAACGCCCAATGCCGCCCGAGCGCCAAGGCCGGCGGGCGGTCGTCGACCCAGACCGCGTCGACATACCCGCTCGCTTCGGCCAGCGGCACGTAAAGCGATGTCGTCAACAGCGTAATCCGGGCCTCGGGGTGGTGACGCCGGATCGCCTGCAACGGTCCCAGAGCCTGGACGAAGTCGCCCAGCGCACCGAGTTTTATGACAAGGAGATTGTCCGGCACCGCGTCACGCAACGGCGCGGGCCTGTTCAAGCGCCAGTTCCGACAGGAGTTCGCGATAGACGTCGAGCGTCTTCAAGCACATCAATTCGGTCGAAAAGTTCTCCTGCACGTTCCGGATCGCATTGTCCGCCAGGGCCTCACGCTGCCCGGTCTCGAGCGACAACGCATGACCGAGCGCCACCGCCAGCGATGCCGCATCGCCCGGGTCGAACAACCAACCGGTCTCGTCCGGAATGACGAGTTCCCGGCTCGCGCCATGCGCCGCGGCAACGATGGGCTTGCCCATCGCCTGCGCCTCGACCATGACACGGCCGAACGCCTCGGGATCGGTAGAGGCGGAAACAACGACGTCGGCCAACATGTAGGCGGCGGGCATATCGGTGCAGTCGCCGACGAAATGAACCAGGCTCTCGAGACCCTTTGCTTCGACCTGGCGCTCCAGTTCCCGCCGGTATCCGCCGCCGCCCCGGTCTTCACCAACGATAAGGCATCGCAGGTTTTGATCGTCGAGACGGCTCAGCGCCTCGATCAACAGGGCCTGGCCCTTCCATCGGGTCAACCGGCCCGGCAGCATCACCACGGGCACGTCGTCCGGCAATCGCCAGTCCGTCGCGAGCTTGATGACCCGCGCCGCCGGGACGATCCGCGGATCGAAGTGGCGCAGGTCCGCGCCGCGGTGAATCACCCGAACGCGGCGATTCTCGACCTTGTAGTGTCTGTCGATGTGATCGGCGATGAAGTGTGAAATCGCGATGACGCGGTCGCCCTTGGTCATCACCGAATTGTAGAGCTTCTTGATCGGCGTCCGGAAATTATAAGTGCCGTGGAACGTGGTCACGAACCGGGCGCCGGTCCGGCGGCAGGCGTAATACGCCGACCATGCCGGAGCGCGGCTGCGCGCGTGTACGATATCGACCCCTTGCTGCGCGATGAGCGCCGAGAGCGCGTCGATATTCGCATGCATGATCAACGGATTCTTGGAATGCAGCGGCAGTTCGAAATGCTCCGCGCCAACCCGTTGCAGGTCATGTTCCATGCGGCCGCCGCGCGACGCCACCAAGGCCCGGCCGCCGGCCTCGACGATCGCTTCGGCGATGTCGACGGTCCCGCGCTCGACACCGCCGGTATTCAGTTCCGGCAGGACCTGTAGAACCACGGGCGCGCGCGTCGCGGCGGCACTGGTCTCCAGATTGTCGGCCATGATACGGTTCCTCCGGCAGCCGCAACGGGCATGCAAGGAAAGGACATATCGCTTGACGCGACAAGCGGCAACTCTGCAGCGCGGGAAAGAGATTTCGATCGCGTACCACCACACGCCGGGCCAGACCCCCGGCGTGTTGTTCTGTACGGGTTTCAAGTCGGATATGACCGGCTCGAAAGCGCTCGCGCTGGAAGCGTTTTGCCGCGGAAACGGCCAGCAATTCACCCGCTTCGACTATCAAGGCCATGGCGAGTCGTCCGGCCGGTTCGAGGACGGTACGATCGGCGAGTGGCTGGCCGATACCCTTGCCGTCATCGACGAAATCACCGAAGGGCCGCTGGTCATCGTCGGGTCGTCGATGGGCGGTTGGATCGGATTGCTGGCCGCCCTGGCGCGGCCGGATCGTGTGAAAGGGTTCGTCGGCATCGCCACCGCGATCGATTTCGTCCGGCGCATCTGGGACGGCATCGACGACGATACCCGCCGCTTGCTGGAGACCGATGGCGTGTGGATGCGGCCGTCCGAATACGATCCCGACGGCTATCCCATTACCCTGACGCTGCTGGAAGAGGGCCGCGACCATCTGCTGCTGCCCGGCCCGATCGGGTTTGACGGCGTGGTGCGTCTGCTGCACGGCCAGCTCGACGACGCCGTGCCGTGGCGCGGCTCGCTGGACATCGCCGAGGCGCTGACCGCAACCGACGTGACTGTAACCTGTATCAAGAATGCCGGACACCGCCTGTCACGGGATCAGGATATCGCCCGCATCCTGGCGGCGACGGCGGAGATTACGGACGTCCTGCGGACGCGTTAGGCTGGCAACAAGCCGCGCAATCCCTCGCGATAGGTCGGCCATTTCAGCGCGACGCCGAGTTCCGTTTTGATGCGCGCGTTCGAAACGCGCTTGTTGTCGCGGTAGAAGCTTTTCCCCATCGGCGACAACTCGGCCTGTTCAAACGGGACCTCCGCCGGTGGATCGACGCCGAGCAGCCCGCAAGCAAAGGCGATGACATCCTGCGGCGGCGCGGCCTCGTCATCGCACAGGTTATAGGCGGCGCCGGGGTTGGGCGCCGCCATCGACGCACGCAGCACCTGCACGATATCGTCGCGATGGATGCGGCTGAAGACCTGGCCGGGCTTTATCACGCGCCGAGCGCGGCCGGATCGAACGGTTTCCAGGGCGTTGCGGCCGGGACCATAGATTCCGGCGAGACGGAACAAATGCATCGGTATGCCGTGCGCTTGTCCCAGGTTGAGCCACGCATCCTCCGCCCGGACCCGGCGCTCGCCACGCGGACCGGACGGCAGCCGGTCGGAGGATTCGTCGACCCAACCACCGCCGCGATCGCCGTATACCCCGGTCGTCGAAAGATAGCCGGCCCATTCGATACCGGCGCAGGCCGCGATATCCGCGCCATGCACGTCTAGGGCCGCGTCGCCCTCGGCATCCGGCGGGACCGACAACAGCAGATGCGTCGCCCCGTCCAACGCTGCCCGCGGGTCGCCCATCGGATGGGTCCGATCGAACACAAAGGCGTCGATGCCGTCGGCCTGCAGCGCGGCCCTCTTCTCCTCGCTGCGGCAGGTTCCGGCCACCGTCCAGCCTTCGGCCAGAACCGCGTCGGCGAGCGCGCGCGCCGAGTAACCAAGTCCAAAACAGAAGAGTCGCCGGGATGTATCGGCCATTCGGGGCGTCACCATTTTCTAGGGTTGATCCGTTGCCGGGTTGGGACGACCTTACGGGAAGCCGAAGCAGTGAGACAAGACGATGCGCTTTAGGTTCGCCCCTCTGGTTTTTGGTTTATCCGTCGCACTGTTGACGGGGCCGTCGCCGCGCGCGGCGCCGCCGGCATCGGACGCGCCTTTGGATGCGGCCGGGCGCAACGATCTTTACGCCGCCTGCATGGCGCTGGCCCGGTCCGTGCCCGCGAAGGGATTGGCGAAGGCCGAAGCCTGGCGCAAGGACGGCGGCGGGCCTAGCGCCCAACACTGCGCCGCGGTCGCACGGGCGGGGCTCGGGCAATTCGATGCCGCGGCCGAGGCGCTCGAATCCCTTGCCTGGGAGTTGCCCGACACGACGCCCGACCGCATTCGAGCGCAAATCCTGGCACAAGCGGGTCAGATTTGGCTCGACGCCGGACAATCGGGCAAGGCGAACGCGCTGCTGACCACGGCCATCGAACTGGCGCCGAAGGATCCGGAAATCCGGATCGACCGCGCCATGACGTTGGCCGGGATCGGCCGGTATCAGGATGCGATCATCGATCTGAGCGCCGCATTGTTGTTGGACGAGCGCTCCATCGATGCTCTGGTGCTGCGGGCCAGCGCCTATCGCCACACCGACAGACCCGAACGCGCCATCGACGATATCGAGCGCGCCCTCGCCCTGGCGCCGAACAATCCGGAGGCCTTGTTGGAACGCGGCCTGGTGCGGCGTCTCTTCGGCGACGAGGCCGGCGCGCGGCTCGATTGGCGGCGAATCATCCAGCTCCATCCGGACTCGTACGCCGCGACGGTCGCGCGCGACAACCTGAACTCTATGCCGCAGGATAAATCCCAGCGTTAAAAATCCAGGTCCGCGTAATGTTTGGGCGGCGGATAGCCGGGAATGTGGTCGCCGAGAATGCCGCGGAAGCTCGGCCGCGACTTGACCCGGGCATACCAGTCTTTCGCTCGGCCGTGTTCGTCCCATGGCACATCGCCGAGATAGTCTACGCAGGAAAGATGCGCCGCGGCGGCGATATCCGCGAGGCTGAAATCGTCCCCGCCAAGCCATCGGCGGTCTTCGGACAGCCAAGCGATGTAATCCATATGCACGTGAATATTCGCATTGCCGGCGCGGATCGAGGCCGAATTCGGTTCGCCCAGCGACAACAGCCGCTTGGTGATTTTTTCGTAAACCAGGAGATCGGTCACCTCGTAGTGGAACTTTTCGTCGAACCACGCGACCAGGCGCCGGGTTTCCGCACGCGTTGCCGGGTCCCGGCCCAACAGGCCCGGCTCGGAATGGACTTCTTCGAGGTATTCCGTGATCGCCGAGGAATTGGACAGGACCGGACCGCTCGGCACTTCGAGGACCGGCACCGTGCCTGCCGGATTGAGCGCCAGGAATTCGTCGCGCCGCTCCCACACCTTTTCGATGCGGGTCTCCACGTCCAGTTTTTTCTCGGCCATCGCCACGCGAACCTTGCGGCAGAAGGGCGACAGCCAAAGATGATACAGCCGGTGCATGGCGCGACTATAGTCCTGCATGCGGCGGCGGGAAACCGTAATGCGCCGCCGCGCTCCGGGACGCCTCCGATCGCAGAGAGGAAAAGACCCCCGCCGGGTAAGGGCGGGGGTCAGCGTGGCTTGCTGCAATAAACGCCAAGGAAAGGGTGCCCATCAGAGGAAAGGGCGGTCACGCTCTTGCAGACAATCTGACGACTCGACATCGTCACGAGCGGATAATAGGCACCTCTCTCCCGCATTGCAATTAACAATTATTCGCATCAATTCTTCCTCGCACGGCGCGACGGTCGGTGGGATCCACAGCCGGTAGAATTACCCTCTCCCCGGACGACCTAAACGGCTGCAAAACGGATTCGATGGTGGTAGGGTGCCGGCGCGGTCCGGGTATGCCCGGCTGCGGGGGGATTCGCGGGGCTTTATTCGTGACGCTTTTTCAGTTGCTCGTCCTGGCCATTGTCCAGGGTCTTACCGAATTTTTGCCGATCAGCTCGTCGGGGCATTTGGTTCTCACATCGAACCTGCTGGGTTGGCAGGATCAGGGCCTGGTTATCGACATCGCCGTGCATGTCGGCACGTTGCTCGCCGTCATGGTCTATTTTTGGCGCGATCTATGGATGATCACCACGGGCACGTTCAGCGCGCTCGGCGGCCGACCGAACCAGGGCTTTCGCCTGCTGCTTTATATGATCGTCGCCACGGTGCCGATCGTCGCCGCAGGATATTTCGGCCACGAGTACATCAAGACGGCGCTGCGCAGCGTCGAAGTCATCGCTTGGACGACGTTGCTGTTCGGAATCCTGCTCGGTGTCGTGGACTGGATGTGCATGACCGTGCGCCGCCTGGAGCATTTGAGCTATGGCGGGGTCCTGTTCGTCGGCTTGGCGCAGGTGCTGGCCCTGATCCCGGGGACCAGCCGGTCCGGCATCACGATCACCGCCTGCCGCATGCTTGGAATGGAACGGACCGACGCTGCCCGCTTCTCCATGCTGTTATCGATGCCGGCGATTCTGGGGGCCGCGACGCTGGCGGGGCTCGACGTTTACGAGACCGGGGACTTCGCGCTCGGGATCGACGCCGCCATATCGGTCGTGCTGGCCTTTTTCGCCGCCTTGATCGCCATCGCCATAATGATGCGGTGGCTGATGCGCGCCACCTTCCTACCCTTCGTGATCTATCGAATCCTGCTTGGGGCGGGTCTACTCTACTGGGTCTACAGCTGACCCGGACGGGACCCTTTTAGGCGAAATTCGTGTAGCTGAAGCGGCCGCCGCGCCGGAACCGGTCCAGATAGGTCGGCAGGATCACCTCGGCGGCCGTGGGCTCGATTCCCAAATCCTTCAGCGTCGGCAAATCGCCACCGACCACGTTATCGGTTTTCAGCAGTGCTACCTGATCCCGGGTCAGCGGCGGTATCGGTAGCAATTCGGCAAAGAATCCAATCAAGGATCCGAGCCAGAACGGCATCGGGAGGATCAACCGCGACCGATCCGTCTCTGCCAGAATGAGGCGCAAAATGTCGACGAAGCTGTACGTCTTCGGTCCGCCAAGCTCGTAAACCTTGCCCCGGGTCGACGGGTCGCCCAGCACCTTCAGTACCGCGTCCGCGACGTCGCCCACATAGACCGGCTGGAAACGCGACCCGCCGTCACCATAGAAGTCGATGCCGCCTTCCTTGAACCGTGGGAACGGACAGCCGAAAGCCGGAAGGAAGGGCGAGACCTGCGCCATCTCGGCGAACCGGTTGAAGAAATCGTCCTGCGGCCCGAAAACGACGCTGGGCCGCAAGACGACCGCGTCGGCGAAGGCCTTCTTGACCGCCTCCTCGCCCGCGGCTTTCGAGCGCGCGTAGTGCGATTGGGACGATGCATCGGCGCCGAGCGCCGAAAGCTGCACCAAATCGGCGCAGCCGGCGGCAGCGGCAGCCTTCGCGACCGTTTCCGCGCCCTGGGTGTGCACCGTGTCGAAGCGTTGACGGCCGCCCTCGTAAAGAATGCCCACCAGGTTGATTACCGCGTCCGCTCCGTCGACCGCGCGCCGCACCGCATCGGCGTTGCGGATGTTGGTTTGGACCGGCGTAATCTGCCCGACATCACCCATCGGCTTCAGAAACAGCGCCGCATCGGGGTTCCGTACCGCCGCGCGCACCTGCATCCCATTTTCCGCAAGCCGTTGCACGATGTGCCGGCCCAGGAATCCGGACGCACCGAAGACGGTCACCAACCGTGTTGCCATTTCACCCCCACTGCGTATCGACACCGGCGAAATCGCCGATGGAAAAACCCGCGCGCCGGGCCACCGCCGGACCACCAACCATGGCCCCCGCCGCGCCGCCGCAGCATACATGACGGCGCAGCGTCAGAAAACAGCCGTTAATGCGGTTGACAAGAGCAGCGGCAAAGACCAATTTGCGCCCTCAAAGCCCAGGTGGCGGAATTGGTAGACGCGCAGGTTTCAGGTACCTGTGGGGGCAACCTCGTGGAAGTTCGAGTCTTCTCCTGGGCACCATTTTTCACCGGTACACACCGGTGCCGCGACGATACGGGATGATGCGCCGCCACGGACCGTAAGGTACCGGCGCCGCCCGAGGAGAAAAGGTGAACGTCGACCTTTACCACGGCGACCTGCCGGACGGGCTGGACCTGGGAAATACGGTCGCCATCGATACCGAGACGATGGGGCTCGACCCGCACCGGGATCGCCTGTGCCTGATCCAGCTCTCGTCCGGCGACGGCAACTGCCATCTCGTCCAATTCGCGCAAGGCCAGTACGACGCCCCCAACCTGAAACGAATGTTGCAGGATGCAGGTGTCCTCAAACTGTTTCATTTCGCGCGCTTCGACATCGCGATGATCAAACGGTATCTCGAGGTCGATTGCGCGCCGGTCTACTGCACGAAGATCGCATCGCGCCTCAGCCGCACCTATACCGACCGGCATGGCCTCAAGGACATCTGCCGCGAGCTGTTGGGCGTCGAAATATCCAAGCAGCAGCAATCCTCGGATTGGGGGCGGGCCACGCTGAGCGAGGGACAACTGCAATACGCCGCCAGCGACGTGCTGTACCTGCACCAGCTCAAACAGATTCTGGACGACATGCTCGACCGCGAGGGACGCACCGCATTGGCCCAGGCGGCATTCGATTTTCTGCCGGCGCGCGCGGCCTTCGATCTGGCCGGATACGCCGATACCGACATCTTCGCTCATAGCTAGGACCAGGGCCGGAGACGGCCGGTTTCATTGACCTTAACCATAGCGCACTGCATACTTTTTCCTGCTCGGGGTGATCTATTCCTTAACCCTATGCGCGTTATTGTAGGTCGGCAGTTCGAATCCGGCGCGGCGAAGGTCCTTACCGGGCCGGCACCGGAAGGACGACTGTTCGACGGCAATCGATGGCGAACGGTATGAACCACCCAATCCATGACGAGCAGCGCCGAAATGTAGGCCGGCCCTTCCGCGTCCTGATGCCGCGCATCTTGATGCGGGAACGGGGCGTCACCAGTTTAAAATTGGGGCATTCGGATCGTGTTGACGGTGTGGCCGTGCAGGACAGCCGCACGATGGGCACGGGTAGGCTATGAAGGTGACCGTGGACCGAGCTGAAGACGAACCCTCCAGCGGGCACACCGCGCGCCAGCGAATTGCCTTTTCCGCACCGCGGAAACCACGGGTTTCGCGATCCTATGGCCGTTTCGTCGGCATCATGCGGGTTTTGCTGCCGACCGTCGCGACGGCACTGATCATCGTCGTCGCCTTGTGGCCGCAATTGTCCGATCAGCAACGCCGCTTCTCGATTACGCCGGCGAAGGTCGATGCGGAAGCCACGGAAACGGTGACCATGGTCAACGGCGTCTATACCGGGGTGGACGAAAAACAACGCCCCTTCACCTTGACGGCGGATTCCGTTCAGCTTGCGAGCACGGGTTGGGCCAAGGTCGACATGGTCAGCCCCAAAGCCGATATCCTGATGTTGGACGGCAGCTGGATCGCCGTCACCGCCAAGACCGGCAAATACAACCGCGACGACAAGATCCTGAGCCTCGCCGGCGCGGTGAACCTCTTCCACGACAGCGGCTACGAGTTCCGGACCGAGGCCGCCACGGTCGACATGAATGCCGGCGACGCCCACGGGACGGAACCGGTCGAGGGCCAGGGTCCGTTCGGCAACCTGAAGGCGGAAGGCTTCATCATCCATAACCGCGGTGAGCGTATCGAATTCACCGGCCGGTCGACGATCGTGCTGCAACCGGACGCGGCGCCCGGCGGATGAGAGGGCGGAAGACGATGCCAACGATCACCCGCCACATCCTTGCCGCCGCTTCTGTCGTCGTGATGACGTCGCAATTGGCATTGGCCCAAGGGCTGTTGTCGAAAGGCGGCGATTCGCCGGTCACCATCAACGCGGACAACGGCATCGAATGGGTCCGCGACGAAAAGAAATATATCGCCCGCGGCAACGCCAGCGCGAACAGAAACAACGCCACGGTCAATGCGGATACCCTCACCGCCTTCTATCGAGAGAAGAAGGAGGGCGGCGGTCAGGAGATTTTCCGCGTAGACGCCGACGGCAACGTGAAAATCTCGACCGACGAGCAGCAGGCGGTCGGCGACAAGGCCGTCTATCACGTCGACAAGGCGGTATTCGTCCTGGTCGGCAAGAACCTGAAACTGACCTCCAGCCAAGGCGTCCTGACCGCCCGCGACAGTCTTGAATACTGGGAAGAGAAGCGGCTGGCCGTCGCCCGCGGCGATGCGGTCGTCGTCCAGGACGGGCAACGCGTCCGCGCCGACGTCATGACGGCGCATATGGAATCCGCCGCCGACTCGACGGCGTCGAAACCGAAACCGAAGCAGAGAAAGGCGAAGAAGCCGACCTCGACGGCGAAGAAATCCCCCGGGGCGGACCTGGGCTTCGGCGGCGGTGATTCGCAAATCCGTCAGGTTGACGCCTTCGGCAACGTGCATATCTCCCTGCAAAAGGCTATCGTCCGCGGGGATACGGGCGTGTATGTTCCCTCACGCGGGGTTGCCACATTATGTGGAAACGTGCGTATAACGAGCGGTAAGAATCAGTTGAACGGCAAATGCGCCGAGGTCAATTTGCGGACGGGTATCTACAAACTGACCGGCCGGGCCAAAGGACTGGTGCAGCCGCGCCGGGAACAGCAGTGATCGCCGGCGGCCGAACGAAGGGTAAGAACGTATCGCATGACTGAGTCGGAAAACCAGGTGCCGGGCGGCGATGGTGTCGGTGACAGCGACGGGCCGCGGCTCATCGCCGAGAACACCGGGCTGACGGCCCATAATTTGGGGAAGCAGTTCAAGAAACGACCGGTTCTCCGCGACGTCAGCATTTCCCTGCAACGAGGCGAAGCGGTCGGCCTGCTGGGGCCGAACGGCGCCGGCAAGACGACGTGCTTCTACATCATCACCGGCTTGATCTCGGCCGACTACGGCTCGGTCTATATGGACGGGCAGGACATCACCGGGCTGCCCATGTACCGACGGGCCCGCATCGGCATCGGCTACCTGCCGCAGGAACCGTCGATCTTTCGCGGCCTGTCCGTCGAACAGAATATCCGTGCGGTCCTCGAGTGCATCGAAAAAGACCAGGACCGCCGCGAATCGATCCTGGAAGCCCTGCTCGCAGAATTCTCGATCACCCATTTGCGCCGGACCCCGTCGCTGGCCCTGTCCGGCGGCGAACGGCGGCGCGTCGAAATCGCCCGCGCCTTGGCGTCGCATCCGCATTTCATCCTGCTGGATGAACCGTTGGCCGGAATCGACCCGATCGCCGTGCGCGACATCAGGGAGCTCGTCATCCATCTCAAGGATCGCGGGATCGGTGTCCTGATCACCGATCACAACGTGCGCGAGACGCTCGACGTCGTGGACCGCGCCTATATCCTGCATGACGGCCAGGTCCTGATGGAAGGCCGTCCGGATGAGATCGTCGCCAACTCCGAAGTCCGGCGCGTTTACCTCGGCGACCGATTCAGTCTTTAGGCGGCCGGGCAGCCACCGATGGCCATAACCCCGCGCCTGGATCTCCGGCAATCTCAGTCTCTCGTCATGACGCCGCAGTTGCAGCAGGCGATCAAACTGCTGCAATTGTCGAATATCGAATTGTCCGCCTATGTCGAAGATGAGTTGCTGCAGAACCCGATGCTCGAGCGGGAAGAAAGCAGCACGGCCGGCGACGATACGGCGTCGCAAACGGCGGATGGCGGGGATGCCGAATCGGACGACCTGTTCGAACCCGAATCCCTCGAACACACGGCGACCGAAACCATGCCGACGGACGGCGACAGCGCGCTGGATATCGACGGCGAAAGCGTCTGGACCGAGGACGGGCCGGGCGATGCCGTCGCGGACGGCGGCAGCGACACCGGCGCGATGGACGAAATGGACGCGATCGATTCGGTGGATACCTCGGCGCTCGACGGATCCAGCACAGGCCTGAGCAGTACCGTCAGCGGCGGAAACCGCGACTTCTCGGAGCGCGCCGGCGATCTGGAAGCGACGTTGAGCGATGCACCGACGCTGCGCGAGCATCTGACCGAGCAACTTCTCGTCGACATCGCCGACCCCGGCGACCGGCTGATCGGCATCCAGTTGATCGAGACGCTCGACGAGTCCGGATGGATTTCCGAACCGCTGGACCAGATCGCCGAACGCTTGAACTGCGACGTCGATCGGGTCACGTCGGTGCTGACGCTCTTGCAGCGGTTCGATCCGCCGGGTCTGTTCGCCCGCGACCTTCGCGAATGCCTGGCGTTGCAGCTGCGCGACCTGGATCGCCTCGACCCCGCAATGCAGGCCTTGCTGGACAACCTCGACCTGTTGGCCAAACGCGACAAATCCGCGCTTCTGCGGGTCTGCGGCGTGGACGACGAAGACCTGACCGACATGGTCGCCGAGATTCGCGCCCTCAATCCGAAGCCGGCGCAGGCCTTCGATCACGAGGTCACGCAGACCGTGACCCCGGACATCCTGATGCGCCCGCATCCCGACGGCGGCTGGACAATCGAATTGAATCCCGAAACGCTCCCGCGCGTGCTGGTCAATGTCGACTACTTCTCCCGCGTGCGGAAAGCGACGCGGAAGAAGGAAGAACGCGAATACATCAACGAGTGTTTCCAGTCGGCGAATTGGCTGGTCAAATCGCTGCATCAGCGGGCGACCACGATCTTGAAGGTCGCGTCGGAGATCACGCGCCAGCAGGATGCCTTCTTCCGCAAGGGCATCGCGCACATGAAACCGCTGGTGCTGCGCGATATCGCCGAAGAGATCGAAATGCACGAGAGCACGGTCAGCCGCGTCACGACCAACAAATACATGCACACGCCGCGCGGCATCTTCGAGTTGAAGTATTTCTTCTCGGCGGCGATCGCCAATACCGGGGGCGGCGACGCGCATTCCGCCGAGGCGGTGCGTTTCCGTATAAAGTCGCTGATCGACGCCGAATCGGCAGATGAAATCCTCTCCGATGACCGGATCGTCGAGATACTGAAGCGGGACGGCATCGACATTGCGCGCCGCACGGTCGCAAAATACCGGGAAGCCCTGAAAATTCCTTCTTCCGTGCAGCGTCGACGGCAAAAACGTCAACAGTTTTAGTATTTTAATTGATTTTCCCTATCACACTCCGGGACTCATGGTCCGCAGCGGTATCGACGCCGCGGGCTCTATTGACTCGTGTCGGCGCGCTCACTATGTTCCGCCCCTCGCTTTCAGGCGCCCGTTGTGGCACCCTTGAACAGTCTTGCACGGCAAGTCCGAAGCAAGGATCTATGCAGCTATCAGTGAACGGAAAACAGCTCGATATCGGGAGCTCTCTAAAGGAGCATATCGAGCGTCAAGTCCCCGTAATCGTCGAGAAATATTTCGTCGATCCGACGGATGCGAGCGTGACGATTTCGAAAGAAGGATCGTCATTCCGTACCGATGTCGCGGTCCATGTTGGCAAGGGCATCATGGTGCAAGGGCATGCCCTGTCAGGCGATGCCTACGGTTCCTTCGACGAAGCGTTGGAACATGTCGGCAAGCGGTTACGGCGCTATAAACGGCGTCTCCGCGACCATCACCGCCGGCAAGGCGGCAAGGAAGAGCGGTTCACGGCTGCGCAGTATGTTCTGGCGCCGGAAAACGAAGAGATACCGGAAACGGACGCCGGCGACGCCACCGAAATCGGCGATCAGCCGGTCATCATTGCGGAGATGCAGACCGATATTGAGACATTGACCGTCAGTGACGCGGTAATGCGGATGGACCTCGCGAATCTACCGGCGATGTTGTTCCGCAACCGGGCGAACGGGGCGCTGAACATGGTGTATGTGCGGTCCGACGGCAATATCGGGTGGATTGACCCGCAGGAAAATAAGTCCTAGGGATTTACCGCGGTACGAGCGCGGAAGGGGTACCGATGGATATCGTTAATCTGCTTTCGACCGACGGGGTCATTGCCAATCTGCATGCCACGTCGAAAAAGCAGTCGCTACAAGAACTGGCGAAACATGCATCGGCGATCACCGGTCTGCATGAACGGACTATCTTCGACGTGTTGTTGGAGCGGGAACGTCTGGGCACCACCGGCGTCGGCAACGGAATCGCGATTCCGCACGGCAAACTGCCGGGAATCGACCGGCTCTATGGCCTGTTCGCACGGCTGGAGACCCCGATCGACTTCGAATCGATCGATGAACAGCCCGTCGATCTGATCTTCATGCTGCTGGCGCCGGAAGACGCGGGGGCCGATCACCTGAAGGCGTTGGCCCGCGTCTCGCGCCTGCTGCGCGACAAGGCGATGTGCGAGAAATTGCGGGGTTCCGACAAGGCAGAAGCGCTCTTCGCGCTGCTGACCGAAACCGCGACCAGCCACGCCGCCTAAGGCGGCCCTGCCGTCCGACCCCGACCGGAACTCAATGAAAGTTTAGTGCACGCTGACGGTGTAGTAGCTGTGCTCGTGCGCCGCGACGATGGCCGCATCGAAGTCATCCGCAACGGCGATTTGCCGGCCGTCGGCCGTATTCACCGCGAAAACCAACTCATCCGCGAGCATGATCGGCCGCACGTAAGCGAGATCGTCCGCACCGAGTTGGGCCAAATCGTTCTGCGAAATATCGCGAAGCTTTTCGACGTTAACCATCACCAATGTCTCCTGTTGCGACATTAGCGAGACTCTAAATCCAGCTTGGTTGCCGATTCCTTAACGCCGGACCGCTTCTGGGAACGGATTTCTACCCGGCGGACCCGCGTATCGGGAGACGGGCGGGCAATATCAATGTGCAACAAGCCGTTATCCAACTCGGCGCCGTTAACTTCGATCCCGTCGGCGAGCACGAAGGCGCGCTGGAATTGCCGCGCGGCGATACCCCGGTGCAGGAAGACGCGCCGGCTGTCGTCCTGTTGCCGATTGCCATGAATTATCAATTGATTATCGACGATCTCGACCGTCAGGTCTTCGTCGGAGAAACCGGCGACGGCCAAGCTGATGCGGAGATGGTTCTCTCCGATCTGTTCAATGTTGTAAGGCGGGTATCCGTCGGCCGCTTTCTTGGAGATCTGGTCGAGCGTTCGCTCGAAATGATCGAATCCAAGCAGCAACGGACTGTCGAATACGGACATGCGGGGCATGACGCAGCTTCCTCCTCTTTCGCATGAGCGAGTAGCCGGGGCGCCCGAAGACGCCTGGAATTACCGGACCCGACAATCGGCACCCGGTACGCCGGATCTCACGTCCCGACGCCCCTCGCATATGGGAATTTAGCTGTCCCGGTTCAAGCCAGCGCGAATTAACCCTTACCCTGCAACAACTTGGTCAATTCTCGGATCGGCCGGCCGTCCAGGCCCAAAATCGCGTCGCGCACGGCCGCGGAGCGTCCCTCGGACACCGCCAGCGTGGCGTTGGCCATGAATTTTTCGGCGATGGCATCGCCGTCGAGCGCACGGTCGCCCGCACCACTATTCATCCGGACATGACTGGTCAATTCCTCGCCGCTGCGCGTCGTCACCGCCACGCCCCCGGAGAAATAGGTCGGGAATTCGGACTGCGGGTCCGCCACGCATTCGACCATGCGCGACAGCCGGAGGATTCCCTCGTCCCGCAACGCCTCGTCCTTCAACTCGGCCAATCCGAACTTGCCGCGCGCCAAACAGCCCGCGACCACGAACTGGGTGCTGAACTTGGCATCATACTCGTTCGCCGGCTCTTTCTTGTTGGCGATCGGTTCGGTCACGATCGGCAGCGTATCTTCGGCGACGAAGGCGCGGATGCCGACGATGTCCTCGGGCGCGAAGCTCTGCCGGTTATACAGCTCGATCGCCGCGTCGGCGCAGCCATGGATGAAGTGGCACACCGGATAGGGTTTGATCGCCACGTTGGGAATCTCCCAGGTATCGCCGAGCCCATCGGTGATCACCGCGTAGTCGACCTTCTCCTCCAGGTCCTGGAGATGCGTATGGAACAGCCCGTATCGGCCCTCGTAGACGCGTTCCGGCGCTTCGAAGCCGTACTGCGCCAACCGCGCCGACGTGATACCGCCGACCGCCGCCCAACCGGGATGCAACCGTTTGGTCCAGGCGCCGGATTCGAGAAAGACCTGGATCGCAGCCGCCGTGCTGCCGGACACGCCCTGCGCGGCGACCAATTGGTCCAAATCGAGGCCGTAGAGCCGACCGGTGGACAGCGCCGAGGCGAAATGCGCGACGATGCCGGTCGCGTGGAACCCGACATGATGGAATCCGCCATCGACTGACGCGCCGATCCGGATGCCCGATTCCATGCCGATGGCATAGGCGGTCAGGAAATCCTTGCCGCTGGCGTCCAATTGTTCGGCGACGCCCAAGGCCGCCGGCAGGCACGCCACGCTGGCGTGCAGCAGCCCGGTCATATGGGTGTCGTCGAAATCGAGGCCATGGATCAGCACGCCGTTCATCATCACCGCGTCGCGCAAGGCAAGCGGCCGGTCCGAGCCGATCACCGTGCAGGTGCCGGGCCCGTCGGACAATGCCTCGACGCCGGCGTGCACCCGCTCCGCGAAAGGATAGGTCGTGGAGGCCAGGGCGATGCCCAACGAGTCGAGGATGAGATACTTACCGCGCTCGCGGACCGCCTCGGGAATGTCGTCGTAAGACAGGGATTGCGCGAAACGCGCCAGCCCGCGGGACGGGGCCTCCGTCAATGCATCCGCCGATTCCGAAAGTCTTGCCGCGCCGCTCATGCCTCATCCTCCAAAATACCTGACGTGCAAAGTTACGCGGCAAGTTTACAGGAAATGGCAGTCGGCATCATCTCGCCCCGCGGACGGCGGGGACGGGGCGCATAGGTACGCCAAAGTCGGCGGCTTAGCGGATGTAACGGACCGGCCGCGGCAAGTCTTCGGGCCACTTGTCCACGACCATGCCGGACGGCCAGGCGACCGAGGCTTGCGACGCGCCGCTCGGGCCGCGGATGCCGAAGCGGCCGCCGAAGGCATCGTCGCTCTGCGTGGCCTTCATGCGATCGATTCCGGGCGATTTAAAGGGCTGACCCTCGTAGACCCAGCAGGTCAGCGAAAAGACCGTCAACACGGTGGCGGCGGCGAAAGTGGCGGCGATGTTCAATTGCTTCATGACACGCTCCCATATCGCTGGATGCGACGATGATTATGATGCGGGGGCGTCAAGGCGGGAGAAGGGAGGATTCAGGGTGAATCTTGGGAGAGAATTAGGCGATTCCGTGACCCCACAAGCTATTGATATAAAACGCGTATAGCGCGATCCGCGGCCGTCGGCTATGGTTAACGCACGGATCGACCCTAGGAATCCCCACCAGGAGACAGACCATGCCGGAATTGCGCATGATGGCGACCACGGGAATGCTCGGCTACGGCTATACCGAAGAAGCGTTTCGCCGCGGTTTGGAGCAGAAACCCGATTTCATCGCCGCGGACGGCGGGTCGATGGATCCCGGCCCCTATTATCTGGGCGAAGGCATCCCATTCGTCTCGCGCAAGGCGATGAAACGGGACCTCGCCCTGATGATCGAGGCCGGAATCGAGCACAACATTCCGGTCCTGGTCGGTTCGGCCGGCGGTGGCGGCAGCGATCCGCAGGTCGCCTTCGTCCGCGAGATCGCCGAGGAAATCGCCAAGGAGAAGGGCCTGTCCTTCCGCATGGCGGTGATTCATGCCGAACAACCGAAGGACTTCATCAAGCAGAAGATCGGCGAAGGCAAGGTGGCGCCCCTCGGCCCGATCGCGGACCTGACCGAAGAAGACGTGGACGAGACACGCCGCGTGGTGGGAATGATGGGCGTGGAGCCATTCCAGAAGGCGCTGGAAGACGGCGCGCAGGTGGTAATCGCCGGGCGCGCCACGGACGCGTCGATCTACTCGGCGATCCCGCTGATGCGCGGCTACGACCCCGGCCTGGTATGGCATCTCGCCAAGATCATCGAGTGCGCCGGGCAGGTGACGACCCCGCGCCCCGGCCAAGACTGCGTGCTCGGCACTCTGGCCGACGATCATTTCCTGGTCGAACCGGGGCATCCCGACAAGCGCTGCACGCGGATGCGGATCGCCGCGCATACGCTGTACGAGAATCCCAGCCCCTATCATCTGGTCGAGCCGGACGGCACGCTGGTCACCACCGATTCCGAATACGAGCAAATCGACCCCCGCGTGGTACGGGTCAGCGGCAGCCGTTTCGAAGCCTCGAACCGCTACACGGTGAAGCTGGAAGGCGTGAAGGAGACCGGTTACCGCACCGTGTTCATCGCCGGCGTGCGCGACCCGGTGCTGATCGCCGGGATCGACGGCTTCATCGAGTCCTGCCACGAGCGTGTGGCCGGCGAGATGGCCAACCTGGGCATCGGCCGCGAGAGCTACACGCTGAATATCCGCGTCTACGGCAAGAATGCGACGATGGGCGTACGCGAGCCGGTCAAGCAGACCGCGTCGCACGAGATCGGCGTGTTGGTCGATGTCCTGGCCGACGACGAGGACACCAGCAAGGCCGTCATGGCGAAATGCCGGTACGCCCTGCTGCACACCGACTTCCCGGGCCGCAAATGCATCTCGGGCAATCTGGCGATTCCGTTCTCGCCGTCCGACATGCCGGTCGGCATGACCTATGGCTTCAATATCTGGCACACGATGGAATTGGACGACCCGCTGGCGCCCTTCCCCATCGAAATGGTCGACGTATAGGAGGCGCATGATGGCGAGACTGGTCGATCTGGCGCAGGTATTGCGCTCGAAGAACGCGGGCGCGCTGCTGTGCACGCTCGACATGATGTTCGAGGACGAAGCGACCTACCGGCGCGTCCTCGACAGCGGCGCGATCAACGTGCGGCGAATTGCCGAACTCTACGGCATATCGGATAACGAAGTGTCGATCATCCCCTACGACGTCGCCTATGCGATCAAGGTGACGATCCCGCGGCTGGCGCGCTCGGGCGACCCGGCGGATTCGGATATCTACGGCGCGCAACAGCATGCGCCGCTGCTCGATATCGAGATACCCGACTGACGCGTCAACCTTCCCGTCATTCCCGCGAAAGCGGGAATCCAGAGGACGGTAAATTCGGCATGCGGTCCCGCCTGCGCGGGAGTGACGGGTAAGGGAAGACGCTCCAATCCCTTGACGGCGGCGCCGTCCCGGCCGACTGTCCCTGCAACGCGAACCCAACGGGAGAAAGGCCATGGCGGCACCGGACATCAAGGCGCTCACCTTCGACGTATTCGGCACGGTGGTGGACTGGCGCAGCAGCGTCGCGCGCGAGGCCGAGGCCTTCTTCGCCCAACACGGCATCAAGGGCGTCGATCCGGTGGAGTTCGCGGTCGAATGGCGCAAGCTCTACAACCCGTCGATGGAACGGGTGCGCAGCGGCCAGATCCCGTTCACCAAGCTCGACGTGCTGCACCGGATGAACCTGGACGAGTTGCTGCGCCGTTACGACATCGGGGGCCTCGCCGAGGACGACATCGACCACCTGAACCGCGCCTGGCACCGCCTGACCCCCTGGCCCGATTCGGTCGAGGGGCTGACCCGCCTGAAGCAGCGCTTCATCATCGCGACCCAGTCGAACGGCAACATCGCGCTGATGGTCAACATGGCGAAGAACGCCGGGCTGCCGTGGGACGTGATCCTGGGCTCAGAGGTGGTGCGGCACTACAAGCCCTGCCCCGACGCATACATCAACTGCGCCGACGCGCTCGGCCTGCCGCCGGAAAGCTGCATGATGACCGCGGCGCACAACAACGACCTGGTCGCGGCGAGCCAGCAGGGCTTCCGCACCGCCTTCGTCCTGCGCCCGACCGAACACGGCCCGGACCAAACCACCGACACCAAGGCGGAGCACGACTTCGACTACGTCGCCGACAGCTTCACCGACCTCGCCGACCAGTTGGGCTGTCCGTAGATCGCTACAAGAGTGGATTCCCGCTTTCGCGGGAATGACACCGGGCCCAGGAGCATTCCTTCTTCGTCACTCCCGCGGAAGCGGGAGTCCATGCGCCGGATCCGCCGATCCTACTCCAGCGTTTCCAGCAGCCTGATCCACATCTTGGCGCGCGGTTCCAGCGACGAGAAATAGATCTGCTCGTGCTGCGCGTGCGCGCCGACGCCATCCGCGCCGAGGCCGTCCAGCGTGGGGATGCCGAGCGACGCGGTGAAGCAGCCGTCGCTGCCGCCGCCGGTGTGCATGTCCTCCAGCTCGAAGCCGATCTCGTCGCACAGTTCCTTGGCATGGTCGAACAGCGCCTGGATGCCCTCGTCCTTCTGGTAAGGCGGGCGGTTGATCCCGCCGGTGATCTCCAGCTCCACATCCGGATGATGCGACTTGAGGCCGAGGATCTTGGCCTCGTATTCGTCGGCGAGTTCCTGCGTCGGCACCCGCAAATCGATCTCGACACGGCATTCATGCGGCACCACGTTGACTCCGGTGCCGCCCTCGATCAGCCCGACATTCGTCGTCACGCCGTGCGCGTAGTCGGTCATGTCCTCGACGGCGATGATCAGGTTGGCCATCTCGCGGATGGCGCTGCGGCCGTCGGCGTGGCGCGAGCCGGAATGCGCGGCGACGCCGCGGGTCACCGCCTCGAAGCGGCCGACACCCTTGCGCCCGGTAACGATCTTGCCGCCTTCGCGCGCCGGTTCGGTCACCAGCACGTACTTATTCTTCCTGGCTTCCTGCTCGATCAGCGCGCGCGACGTGGGGCTGCCGATCTCCTCTTCGGGGATATACATGAAGGTCACGGGCAACGGTGTCTGCTTCCCCATCCGCACCAGATGCTGATAGGCGTAATAGGCGAGATAGGCGCCGGCCTTCATGTCATAGATGCCGGGGCCGAAAACGGAGTCGCCCTCGCGCCGCCAGGGGTTGTACTCCTCCTTACTGCCGATCGGATGCACGGTGTCGAGATGGCTGAGCACCAGGATGCCCGGCCCGTCGCCGCCCCACGGCGTCCGCGTCTTCAAGATGTCGCCGAAGCCGTCCTTGCCCGGGGTCCGGTCGATCTTCGCGCCCAGCGCCTTCATGCTCTCCTCGACCTCGTCGACGAGTATATTGACCGCGTCGCCTTCGTAGGTCGGCGTCTCGATCTCGACCCATTTCTGGATTCCCTCGAGGATTTCCTCCGGATCGACCTGCGGAATATTGGAACTGCGTTCGGGCATCGTGCTCTCCCTTGCCGGATTCGCCGGTTGGCTGATTGTCTGTGTTGGAAGTCGCGGCGGAAAAGTCGGCCTTACCGCCGGACGGGCGCGCAGCCCGGTTGAAGGCAGGGCAGTTCTTGCGCCAGGGCCTGCAGTATGGCGTTGCTGCCGGGATATTGGGAGATATTTTTCCAATCCCGTCCATAGGGGCGGCGAACCTCGTGCAGCGCCTGCTCGATATGCAGGAACCGGCCGGAGGATTGCTTGGCCGAAACTCGGCAGATATCCGGGCTGCCGTTCAAGTCGCGACCCTGCACCGTCGTGGTGGCGCAGAGCCAGCGCGTGCGGATGGTACGGTCCTTCGGGTCCTGGCAACTGACCGCGCGTTCCTTCCGGCCTAGCGCCGTGTGAATACGGTCGCGTACCTTGCCGACCAATGCCGGATCATCGGGCCGCGACTCCTTGCTGCCGTCCGACATAACGAACCAGACCGAACTGCCCGAATTATTGAACCCATGCATCTGGATCGCGATGGATTTCTCCCACCGCCGGGTGAGCGTGTGGTGCGCGACATGGAACAGGGTCGCCGGGTTATGCGACGGGTCCGAGGTGCGGTACGGCGCACGCCCGCCGCCGCAGATGCCGGTCATACCGCTGCAGGGCGATTCGTCGCGCGCAGCACAGCGATTCGCCCCGGCGACGATCAACGCCCGCGCGCCGAGCTTCAGGAACAGCACGGCCGCCTGCTTGCCCGTGTGGCTGTCCTTGACCGGATGCGGCGCCTGAATGATCGCGTCGCGCGCCGGGCTCTTGGCGATGGCGACGACCGGCCCGACCGCCGTCCCGTCGCGCTCGAGCAGGATGGCGTAGCCTTTGCCTTCATATAGCTTATCGAGGATCCGGTAGCCCGCCGCCGCGGCGTGTCCGTCAGCCGCGGCGCGGTCCCCGTCGAGCAGCGCGTTCAACGCGGCCGCGAAGGGTTTTTCCACCGGCCCGATCGGCGGCATGCCGGACAGGCTGTCCGCGGAGCGGTGCGACAGATCGAGCAGCAGGTCGGCCGCCGACTTGTATTCCGCCGGGTCGGTGGTTTGGCACCCAGCCTGAAGAACCACGGCCAATCCGATCAGACAAACTTTCACCCACGTCATCGCGGCCCCCTCGTGCAATTTGTCAGATCACTGTTATGTTTGAATTGTCCGGCTGTGCCAAGATACGCCGACTTGAAAATCCATCACGCAATACGCTAATCGACTGTGGGCGGCCAGGCCGCTGCAACCGCACAGAACCGCAACGAAGATCAGAACGCACAGGGAGAATGACCATGGGGGACACGATCAACGCCAACGGCATCGACATTGCCTATCGGTTCGACGGCCCGGCGAATGCGCCGGTCGTGATGCTGAGCAACAGCTTGGCCACCAACTACAGCATGTGGGACAAGCAGATTCCGGCGCTGACCGAGAAATACCGGGTGCTGCGCTACGACCAGCGCGGCCACGGCGGCACGCAGCCTACCGAACCGCCCTACAGCTTCGACATGCTGCGCCAGGACGCGGTGGCGCTGATCGGCGCCCTCGGGTTGGACAAGGTGCATTTCTGTGGCCTCTCGATGGGCGGCATGATCGGCCAGCAGCTCGGCGCGAAGAACCCCGAGGTCCTGCACAGCCTGACCCTGTGCGATACGGCGAGCCAACTAGGCGTCCCCGGCATGTGGGAAGAGCGCATCAACATGGCCCGCGAAGGCGGCATGCCGTCGCTCGTCGATCCGACGCTGCAACGCTGGTTCACCGAAGGCTTCCGGGCGAAGAACGCCGCGGAACTGGAGCCGGTCGCCGCAATGATCAAGGGAACGCCGGTCGACGGTTTCGTCGGCTGCGGCATGGCAATCGACGCCATGGACCATGGCGACCTGCTGCCTAAGATCGCGACGCCGACGCTGGTATTGGTCGGCGCGGACGATCCGGCGACCACGGTCGAGCATTCCAAGATCATCCACGATGCCGTTCCCGGATCGGACATGGTCGTGCTGGACGATGCCGCGCATCTGTCGAATATCGAGCAGCCGGACGCCTTCAACGCGGCGGTCTTGGCGCATATCGGCAAACACTAGACAAAGCGCAACAAAAAGAAGGACCTAGGACGCATCATGGCGGACCAGAAACCAACCATCGCCGTGATCGGCGGCACCGGCGCCTTGGGCTCCGGCCTGGCGCAGCGATGGGCCAATGCCGGATATGACATCATCATCGGCTCGCGCTCGGCGGAGAACGCCGAAAAGAAGGCCGCCGGGATGACCGGCGGCGACATCCGCGGGCTGGAGAACGGCGATGCCGCCGCCGCGGCGGATATCGTGGTCCTGACCGTGCCCTTCGGCACCCATCAGGCGATGCTGGAGGCGGTGCGCGACGGATCGCAGGGGAAAATCCTGGTCGATGCCACGGTGCCGCTGGTCCCGCCAAAAGTCGCCCGCGTGCAGCTCCCGCCCGCCGGGTCGGCCGCCAAGGCAGCGCAGGACTTCCTCGGCGACGGGGTCAAGGTGGTCTCCGCCTTCCAGAACGTCGCCGCCGACCTGCTGCAGGACCCGGACGCCAAGATCGATTGCGACGTGCTGGTCTGCGGCAACAGCCGCGCGGCCCGGCAAAGCGTTGTCGACCTCGCCGAGGCCGCCGGGTTGACCGCCTGGCATGCGGGATCGATCGACAATTCGGCGGCGGCGGAAGCCCTGACCTCGATCCTGATCTTCATCAACCGGAACGATCTGGACCACGCGGGCATCCGCATCACGGGTGAGCGGAAGGCGTGACGCCGCGGCGGATCGAATCCCTCGCCCTTCCCGGCATCCCGCTGGTCCAGCCAGGCGACGACCTCGGCGCCCTGATCCTCGCGGCCCTGGACCGGGCGGCGGTCACATTGCGCCGGGACGACGTCATCGTGGTCGCGCAGAAGATCGTCTCGAAAGCGGAAGGCCGCTACGCCGCACTCGCCGATGTCACGCCGTCGACCGAGGCCGTGGCGCTGGGGGCCGAGGTCGACAAGGATCCGCGGCTGGTCGAGCTGATCCTCGGCGAGTCGGCGCGCGTGGTGCGTCAGCGTCCCGGCCTGTTGATCGTCGAGCATCGACTGGGATACGTCTTGGCCAATGCCGGCATCGACGCCTCGAACGTGGAACCCACGGACGGCGAGGAGCGCGTCCTGCTGCTGCCCGAAGACCCGGACCGGTCCTGCAGACGCTTACGCGACGCCATCGCATCGGCAACCGGCACGGCACCGGCGGTCATCATCAACGATAGTATCGGCCGGGCATGGCGGCACGGCACCGTCGGTACGGCCATCGGCGTCTCCGGCCTGCGCTCGCTGCTCGATCTGCGCGGCGAGAAAGACCTGTTCGGCCGCGAATTGCGCGTCTCCACCGTCGGGCTGGCCGACGAGCTGGCGGCGACCGCGTCGGTGGTGCAAGGCGAAGGCGCGGAAGGAACGCCGGTCGCGCTGATCCGCGGCTTCGCGCCGGAAGCCGAAGACGGCACGGTGGGCGAACTGCTGCGCGACGAGAACGAGGACCTGTTCCGGTGAGCGACCGGCAACCGCGCGCGGTCGCGCTGTCCGGCGGCGTCGGCGGCGCGAAACTGGCGTTGGGCCTGGCCAACATGCTGCCGCCCGAGGATCTGACGATCATCGCCAACACCGGCGACGATTTCGAGCATCTCGGCCTGACGATCTGCCCCGATATCGACACGCTGACCTACACCCTGGCGGGCGTCAGCAATCCGGAGACCGGCTGGGGCCGCGACGGCGAGACCTGGCAGTTCATGACGTCGCTGGACGCCCTGGGCGGCGAGACCTGGTTCCAGTTGGGCGACCGGGACCTGGCGACCCATGTCGAGCGCAGCCGGCGCCTCGCCGCCGGCGAAACCTTGACCGATATCACCGAGGATTTCAGCCGGCGCTTGGGCATCGGTCCCTGCATCCTGCCGATGAGCGACACACCGGTACGCACCGTCGTGGAAACACCGGACGGCCCCTTGCCGTTCCAGCATTATTTCGTGCGCGAGCGGTGTGCGCCCGTGGTCACCGGCTTCCGCTTCGACGGCGCGGCGGACGCCCGCCCGGCGCCGGGCATCGCCGAGGCGCTGGCAGACGGCAACCTGGGTGCGATCGTGATCTGCCCGTCCAACCCGTTCATCAGCATCGACCCGATTTTCGCCGTTCCCGGCCTGCGCGACATGTTGGCGGCCGCCAAGGCCCCGGTGGTCGCCGTCTCGCCCATCGTCGGCGGCAAGGCGCTGAAAGGCCCGACGGCGAAGATGATGACCGAACTGGGACTGGACAGCGACGCCGTCGCGGTCGCCCGCCATTACGGTGACCTATTGGACGGTTTCGTGTTGGATGGCAGCGATGCCGATAGCGAGGATGCGGTCCGCGCGCTCGGCGTCGACGTCTTGGTGACCGGCACGGTCATGCAAACGCTCGCCGACAAGGAACGGTTGGCCCGCGAGGTTCTTGCCTTTTCCGCAACCCTGCAGGGCTAGGCGGACTGGCGCGCAAACTCGCCCCTTTGCTATAGTCCGAGCCTCATCAACTCGCTGCACCGAAAATAAGGAAAACCAGGATGTGGGCGGTGCTGCCGGCCAAGGACCTTGTCGACGCTAAACAGCGGCTGGCCGACGCGCTCAGCCCGCCGGAGCGGCGGCTGCTGTTCCGCACCATGTACGAGGACGTACTGTCGGTATTGGCCGACGTGCCGGCACTGGACGGCATCGCGGTGATCACCCGCGACGGGGAAGCCGCCGCCGTCGCCAAGAGCTACGGCGCCCGCATCATCATCGAAGCGGAAAACCAGGGCCAAACGGCCGCGGTCGAAGCCGCCGTCGCGACGCTCATCGATGACGGTATTACGAGCATCATGACCTTTCCGGGCGACGCGCCGCTGATCACGCAGGACGAGATCGAAGCCGTCCTGGCGGCGCATGGCGACGCTCCGGCGATGACGATCGTGCCGGCGCACGACCGGCGCGGTTCCAACTGCATCGCGCTGTCGCCGCCGGACCTGATCCCGTTCAGCTTCGGCAACGACAGTTTCAAACCGCATCTGGCGGCCGCGCGGGCCCGAAAGGTGGAGCCGGTCATTCTCGACCTGCCGGGAATCGCCCTTGATATCGACACGCCGGACGACCTGCGCCAGTTGATCCATCGTCCGGCGGATACCCGGACGCACGCCTATCTGGATACCAGCGGGATCGCCGCGCGGCTGCGCGCCGCGACGGAATCGGCGAAGGGCGCATGATGGAACCGTTCCGCCCCTTGGACCGCGCCGCCGCCCTGGCCCTCGCCGACGAGCGGGACTCCGCCGCCTTGGTGGCGCGGGCCGGCGCGCTAAGCACTTTGGAACATGCGAACACCGTCAGTTATTCGCGCAAGGTCTTCATCCCGCTGACACAGCTTTGCCGCGACGTCTGCCACTACTGCACCTTCGCGCATCCGCCGCGGAAGGGCGAGGCGGCATATCTCACCCCCGATCAGGTCTTGGAGATCGCCCGCGCCGGTGCGGCCGCGGGATGCAAGGAGGCGCTGTTCACCCTCGGCGACAAGCCGGAGCTGCGCTACCGCGTCGCGCGCGACGAGCTTGCGCGACTGGGCCATGCCACGACGATCGACTATCTGGCGGAGATGGCGCGGCTGGTGTTCGAGGAAACCGGTCTGCTGCCGCACGTCAATCCCGGCGTCATGACGCGGGACGAAATCGCCACGCTGCGGCGGGTATCCGTATCGCAAGGCATCATGCTGGAAAGCGCCAGCCCCCGGTTGTGCCAAAAGGGCGGACCGCATTACGGGTCGCCGGACAAGGATCCCGCCGCACGAATAGAGTGCATGGAACTCGCGGGCGAGTTGGGCGTTCCGTTCACGTCCGGCATCCTGATCGGCATCGGGGAAACCCGGCGGGAGCGGATCGAATCGCTGCTCGCCCTGCGCGACCTGCACGACCGACACGGGCATATCCAGGAAATCATCATACAGAACTTCCGCGCCAAGCCGGACACCAAGATGGCGGATGCGCCCGAGCCGGACGCGGACGATCTGACCTGGACGCTCGCCGTCGCACGGCTGATCTTCGGACCGGACATGAACATTCAGGCGCCGCCGAACCTGAGTCCCGGCGCGCTGCGTCCGTTGATCGACGCCGGAATCAACGATTGGGGCGGCGTCTCCCCGGTGACCCCCGATCATGTCAATCCGGAAGCGCCGTGGCCGCATCTCGATGCACTGGCGCGCGAAACCGCCGCCGCCGGCAAGACGCTGGTCGAGCGGTTGGCGATCTACCCCGACTACGCCCGCGCGCCGGAACGATGGCTCGACGCGGCGTTCCACACGCCGGTGCTGCGCGCGACCGACGCCGACGGGTTCGCCAAGACCGAATCCTGGAGCCCCGGCAGCACGGAAACCCCGCCACCGCTGTTCCATCCCTTCGAAGACACCGGCGTGGCAAGCACGCTGACCCCGATCCTCGACAAGGCGCGCGCAGGCAAGGAGCTCGACGAAGCGGAAATCGTCCGGCTGTTCCAGGCGCGCGGCGGCGAGGCCGCGGAACTCTGCGCCGCCGCCGATGCGGTGCGGCGCGAGACGGCCGGCGACACGGTCACCTACACGGTGAACCGAAACATCAACTACACGAATGTCTGCTATTTCCGCTGCCAGTTCTGCGCCTTCTCGAAGGGCAAGTTGAGCGAGAACCTGCGCGGCAAGCCCTATGACCTGGGGCTCGACGAGGTCGAGCGGCGCGGGCGCGAAGCCTGGGACCGGGGCGCCACGGAACTTTGCATGCAGGGCGGCATCCATCCGGACTATACCGGCGAGACCTATCTCGACATCTGCCGTCGCCTGAAATCGGTGCTGCCGGAGATGCATCTGCACGCCTTCACGCCGCTCGAAGTGTGGCAGGGCGCCAAGACCCTCGGCGTTTCGGTCCGGGATTTCCTGGCGCAGCTCAAGGACGCGGGCCTCGGGTCACTGCCCGGCACGGCCGCTGAAATTCTCGACGACGAGGTGCGCGCGGTCATTTGCCCCGACAAGGTCAACACGGAACAGTGGCTGTCGGTGATGGAACAGGCCCACGCGGCCGGGCTGCGCAGCACCGCGACGATCATGTTCGGCCATGTCGACCGGCCGGTGCATTGGGCGCGCCATCTGCTGCGCCTGCGCGATCTGCAGAAGCGCACCGGCGGCTTCACCGAATTCGTGCCGCTGCCGTTCGTGCCGATGGAGGCGCCGATCTACCTGAAGGGCCGCGCCCGCCGCGGGCCGAGTTTCCGCGAAGCGGTGCTGATGCATGCGGTCGCGCGGCTGGCCCTGCATCCGCATTTCACCAATATCCAGGCGTCCTGGGTCAAGATGGGCCCGGACGGCGTACGCGCCTGCCTCAACGCCGGGGCGAACGACCTGGGCGGCACCCTGATGAACGAGACGATTACCCGCGCCGCCGGCGCATCTCATGGCGAGGAAATGCCGCCGGAAGCCATGGACGCGATCATCCGCGATCTCGACCGGACGCCGAAACAACGGACGACGCTATACGGCGACGTTCCGAATGACCGGCAAGCCGCCGCCTATGGGGCTGCGACACTAGACCCGGTACAATTGCCGCGGGCGCTACGCTACGAAAGATCGCCGTCGGCGGGCCCGAAATCGCTCATCCGGCCTGGATTGGACGCTGCGGATTAGGATTTGTGCATGAGCTATTCTTTTAGAAATTTTCAGCGCCGCAATTTCCTTCGGCAGTCCGTCGTCGCGGGCCTCGCCGTGATCGGTGCGGCGGGCCTGTGGGCCGGTACCGCGCAGGCGATCGACAAGCCGCTCGACACCAGCCAATACGTCACGTTGCAATTCGACAACGACATGTTCGGCGGCACCGACCGGCATTTCACCAACGGCATGCGGGCCGCCTGGCTGTCGCCGGAAGGCGGCGCGCCCGAGTTCATCCGGGATGCTGCGTCCTTCGTCCCGTTTTTCAAGGCCACGCGGCGCATGCGGATGAGCTTTTCCATTGGCCAGAATATCTACACGCCGGAAGACATCGCCCTGACCGATCCGCCGAGCGACGACCGGCCTTACGCCGGCTGGCTCTTCACCGGCATCGGGTTGGTCGCCGAAAACGGCGCGACCTTGGATAAGCTGGAGCTCGATATCGGCGTTGTCGGCCCCTATTCGCTGGCGGACGAAGTGCAGACCAAGTGGCATCGGCTGATCGGCATCACCGAGCCCAGAGGCTGGAATACCCAGCTTAAGACCGAGCCCGGGGTTGCCTTGTTCTACGAACGCAGTTTCCGCAAGTTCTACGAGCTGCCGCTGCACGACATCATTCCGATCGAGAATCTCGGCGTCGATTTCACGCCGCATGTCGGCGGCGCACTCGGCAACGTCTTCACCCATGGCGCGGTCGGCGTCACTGTCCGCTTCGGCGACGACCTGCCGAACGATTTCGGCCCGCCAAAGATTCGGCCGAACCTGCCGGGATCGGACTTCTTCGTTCCGGACGATAGCTTCGGCTGGTATCTGTTCGCCGGGGCCGAAGGGCGGGTGATCGGCCGCAACATCTTCCTCGACGGCAACAGCTTCCGCGACAGCCGCAGCGTCGATAAGAAATACTTCGTCGGTGACATACAGATGGGCTTTGCCATCACGTTCTTGCGGGCCCGGCTGGCCTTCACGCAGGTTCTCCGCTCGGCGGAATTCGACGGTCAGGAAGGATTCAACAGCTTCGGTTCGGCGGCGTTGTCGATCCGGTTCTGACCGCGCTTAGTCCCGTTAGAGACCCTGCTTAACCTTCGGCATCACCTCTTCGGCGAAGAGATGCATGCTATCCGTCACTTGGCTGTGCGGCATGCCGACCCAGTGCAGCCCGAGCACCATATGGGTCACGCCGAGTTTCTTCCGGTAGCCGATGATCTGCTCGGCGACCTCGTCAGGCGAACCGAACAGGAAGCGGTCGCGGGTCAGTTCGTCGAAGTCGAGACCCAAATCGTCGTCCCCCTCGGGCATCGCCTTGTCCTGACCCCATTCGTGATAGACCTTGTATTTCTCTTCCAGGTAGGGGCGGGCGAGACGCGTCGCCTCCTCGCGCGAGCCGGCGACGAAAATCTCGCGCATTAGCGGCAGTTCGGTCGGGAAAGGCTTCTTATACTCGTCGAGCGCCCCCTTATAGACGTCGAGCTGCCGTTCGATCGTGTCCATACGCTGATGCGGGTTGATGAACCAGGTATCGGCCAGTTTCGCGGTGCGTCGGACCGCGCCGTCGGCATTGGCGCCGAACCAGATCGGCGGCATTGGTTTCTGCACCGGCTTGAGCGACAGGGTGCAGTCGACCAGTTCGAAATGCGACCCCTTCATGTTGACGTTTTCTTCCGTCCAGAGCCGCTTGATTGCTTCCAGGTTCTCCACCAACCGCGGGACGCGCTCCTTCGGCGTGGTCCCGAAACCGCGGAACTCGACCTCGCGATAACCGAGCCCGGCGCCGAAAACCAGCCGCCCGTTCGACATGACGTCGATCGTGGCCAACTGTTCGGCGATGTCCAGCGGCTTGTGCAGCGACAGCAGGATGATGCCCGTGACGATGCGCATGTTGGGCACCTCGCCCATGATCCGCGACAAGAAAGGCAGGAGCTGGAACTGGCTGAGCGGATAGCCCGCATAGTGCATGCCGCTGAGCAGGTCCGAGAATCCAAGCTTATCGGCGAGCCGCGCCTGTTCCACCAACTCGTTGAACCGCGCGACCATGTCGTCGCCTTGCCGATACTGTCCCCGAACAAAGAACCCGTATTTCATCTAGTCTGCCTCCACGTCTTTGGCTTGTGGCTGATTCCGGGAGCCTACCCCGCCCGCATGGCCGCCGCAAAATCCGACAATCATCCCACGATCAAATGCCTTCGCGGACCTTGGGGAAGACTTCCTCGGCGAAGCGGTGCATCGCCTCCAGGACCATGCTTTGCGGCATGCCGGGCCATTGCAGGCAAATGAGCATGTGATTCACGCCGAGCTTCCGGTGGCACTCGATGATCCCATCCGCCACCTCGTCCGGCGAGCCGAGGATGAAGCGGTTGCGCAGGAGGTCGTCGAAATCCTGCCCCAAGTCATCGTCGCCTTTCGGCATGACCTTGTCCTGGCCCCATTGATGATAGGCATCGTATTTGAGCCCCAGATGCGGGCGCACCATCTCGATCGCCTGCTCGCGGCTATCGGCAACGAAGGTCTCGCGCCGGAACGGCATTTCCGCCGGGAAGGGCTTGCCGACCGCATCCAGCTCGCGCTTGTACAGGTCGATCTGCCGCTCCAGCGTGTCGAGGCGGTGATGCGCGCTGATATACCAGCAGTCGCCCATCCGGGCCGCGCGCTTGATCGCCACGTCGGCATTCGCCCCAATCCAGATCGGCGGCCCGCCCTCCTGGACCATCGGCACCGAGATCCGCGCTTCATCCAGCTCGAAATGCGAACCCTTCATCGTGACCGGCTCCCCGGTGAACAACCGTTTCACCGCTTCCAGGTTTTCCTCGAAGCGTTTTCCGCCCTCGCCGCGTTTCACGCCGAAGGCCTTGTACTCCACGTCGCGGTAGCCGAGCGCACAGCCGAAGACCGCCTTACCGCCGGACATCAGGTCGAGGGTGGCTATCTGCTCGGCGATGTCGAGCGGCTTGTGCAGCGTCAGTAGGCTGATACCGGTGACCAAGCGCATGGACGGCGCTTCCGCCATGGCGCGGGCGAGCAGCGGCACCTGCTGGAATTCGTAGAACGGATCGCTGCTGAAATGCTGGCCCTTCACGAAGGACACGAAGCCGAGTTTCTCGGCCAGCCGGACCTGCTCCATCAACTCCGTGAATCGGGCGGGAATATCCTCGTCGCGCCGGTACTGCGCCCGGGTCATATAGCCGAACTGAAATTCCGCCATCGGTCTCGCTCCTTCCGCGCCCCGGTTACAGGCCCTGGCGGACCTTCGGGAACACCTCCTCCGACAACATGTTCAGGACGTCGACCACCATGCTTTGCGGCATGCCGGGCCATTGAACGCTCATGATCAGATGGTTGATGCCGGTTTCCTTGTTCAGGCGGATCATCTGTTCCGCCACCTCGTCGGGCGATCCGACGAGGAAGCGGTCGCGGACCAGATCGTCGAAATCGAGGCCGAGGTCGTCATCACCCTCGGGCATCGCCTTGTCCTGACCCCAAGCATGATAAGCCTCGTACTTCGTCGCCAGGAAGGGTTTGCAGAGCCGCATCGCTTCCTCGCGAGTCTTTGCGACAAATACCTCGCGGCGCGCGGGGAACTCGGTCGGGAAAGGCTTGCCACATTCGTCGAGCGCCTTCCGGTAGACCTCGGTCTGGCGGATGATCGTGTCGATGCGGTTATGCGGGTTCACATACCAGCAATCGCCGATCCGCGCCGCGCGTTTGATCGCCGGGTCAGCATTCGCGCCGATCCAAATCGGCGGGTACGGTTTCTGAATGGGCTTGGTACCGAGCGCCGCCCCTTTCAACTCGAAATGCGATCCGACCATATCGACCGTCTCTTCGGTCCAGAGCAGTTTGATCGCTTCCAGGTTTTCCTCGAACCGTTTCACCCGTTCCTTCTGGGTCGTGCCGAAGGCGAGGAACTCGACCTCGCGATAGCCGAGCGCGGCCCCGAAGATGACCTTGCCGCCGCTCATCACATCGACGGTAGCGAGATACTCGGCCACGTCGATCGGCTTCATCAGCGACAACAGGATAATGCCGAAGTTGAGCCGCAGGTTCGGCGCTTCGGCCATCACGCGGGACAGGAAGGGCAGCTGCTGAAAATCCTGAAATGGCGCACTGCTGTAATGCATGCCGTTGGTGATGCTGGCAAACCCCAGTTGGTCCGCAAGGCGGGCCTGCTCCATCAATTCCCGGAAGCGTTCCTGCATGTCGTCTTCTTTGGGGAATTGCGCCCGCATCATGAGCCCGAATTGCATGTCCGCCATTGTTTGTTCCTTCTTCTTGTTGCCGCTCTAGCCCGCGTCGTAAGCCGTTGATCTCCGTTGGCCGCACAATACTCGGAATCGACAATCCCTGTCATGCCGGGCCCATCCAACGGGCATCACTTGCGAAATCGGTTGCGAAACCGCATTTATGTAGAAGATGACGCCGGCTCGGGCCGGTTCCCGGACGATTATCGCGGTTTATCATGCGCTTATTGCTAATCGAAGACGACACGGAAGCGGCGGCCTTCCTGCGGAAAGGCCTTGAGGAAGCGGGATTCGTCGTGGACCACGCCGCGACCGGCCCGGACGGCCTGCATCTCGCCACGACCGAGGCCTATGCCGGGATGATCGTCGACCGCATGCTGCCCGGCATGGACGGCCTGCACATCATTGAGCTGCTGCGAAAGGAAGGGAATACCACGCCGGTGCTGATCCTCAGCGCCATGGACGGCGTCGACGACCGGGTGAAGGGATTGCGCGCGGGCGGCGACGATTACCTGACCAAGCCCTATGCCTTCTCCGAGCTGCAGGCCCGGCTCGAAGCCCTGATGCGGCGCGGCCAAGCCGCCCCGACCGAGACCAAACTGGCACTCGGCGACCTGGAAATCGACTTGCTGGCCCGAACGGTTACCCGCTCCGGCACGCGGATCGAGCTGCTGCCGCGCGAGTTCCAGATCCTCGAATACCTGATGCGGCATTCCGGGCAAGTGGTCACCCGCACCATGCTGCTGGAGAATGTCTGGAACTACCATTTCGATCCCAAGACCGGCGTAATCGACGTACAGATCAGCCGTTTGCGGCAGAAGCTCGACAAGGATTTCGAGACACCGCTGCTGCATACGATACGCGGCGCAGGATACTGTCTTCGTGTTCCGGAATAGGCTCTTTCGCACATCGACCTTCCGCTACGCGATGCTCTATATGGCGGTGTTCGGGTTGTCGGTCTGCGGCGTATTGGTCTTCGTGTATTGGAGCACCGTCAGCGTCATCGACGCCCAAAGCGACGACACCATCGAGGCGGAGATCACCGGCCTCGCCGAGCAGTACCGGGAACGCAGCGTGGTCGGGCTCGTCGAAATCATCCGGGAACGCAGTTCCGGCCAAAGCGGACGCCGCGGCGTCTACCTGCTGACCGATCCGTTCATGACGCCCCTGGCGGGCAACCTCACCGGTTGGCCCGAAGCCGCCAAGGGCGCGCCGCGCTGGGTCGACTTCCACATCAAACAAGCGGCGCGCCCCACGTTGCGGCCGCAGGTCGCCCGGGCGCGCACCTTCGCACTCGACGGCGGCTTCCATCTTCTGGTCGGCCGCGACCTAACCGAGCGCGCCGAGTTCCGCGAGACCATCACCAACGCGCTAATTTGGGCGCTTCTGGCCACGTTGGCCCTTGGCTTCGGCGGCGGCCTACTCCTGAGCCGGAATTTCCTGCGCCGGCTCGACGCGATCAACCAGGGCAGCCGGGCGATCTTGCGCGGCGACCTGACACAACGCATGCCGGTGACCGGCTATGCGGACGAGTTCGACCGCCTGGCGCAGAACCTCAACGACATGCTGGATCAGATCGAACGGCTGATGGAAGGCATGCGCGGTGTCGCCGACAACATCGCACATGACCTCCGTAGCCCGATCTCGCGCCTGCGCAGCCGGCTCGAGGTGACGTTGATGTCACAGTCGGATCCGGAGGAGTATCGCGCGGCGCTCGCCAAGACGATCGAGGAAACCGACGGTATCCTCGATACCT
Organism: Alphaproteobacteria bacterium; assembly: GCA_965228975.1. Lineage (GTDB taxonomy): Bacteria > Pseudomonadota > Alphaproteobacteria > UBA8366 > UBA8366 > JAJFJD01. Next base: position 5,175,917 of record OZ245851.1, on the reverse strand, counting down.
TCAACGCGCTGCTCGCAATCGCGTTGGCGGAATCGGGCGTACTGCGCGACCGCTTCGAACAACTCGACCTGGCCGCGCTGGTGCGGGACGCCGCCGAGCTGTATGGCGCGGCGGCGGAAGAACGGGGATTGCGCCTCGATGTCGACGCGGCGGATAACTGCTTGATCGATGGCGACCGGAACCTCTTGTCCCAGGCAATCAGCAATCTGCTGGACAACGCGTTCAATCACACGCCGGAGAACGGCACCATCGCGCTTGCCGCCCGGCGAGGCGAGGACGGACGGCCGGAGTTCTCGATCTCCGACACCGGACCGGGCATCGCCCCGGAAGAACGCGAGCGGGTTCTGGAACGCTTCGTCCGGCTCGACGACAGCCGCAGCACGCCCGGCAGCGGGCTGGGACTCAGTCAGGTTGCCGCCACCGCAAGGCTGCATTACGCCGACCTATCACTGGAAGATAATGCGCCGGGCCTTCGTATTCGGTTGCGCTTTCCGGCGACCGAAAAGAGACTGGAATCGCAAAAACTGATCACTTTACAGTAACATAGCGCCATTTCTACATAAAATATATGTTATATATAAAATATACGTGAATTTTGCGTGTATTTATTGACACCGTCCGTAGGCGGTGCTATTTCATCTTTCAGCGCCGATTTGAAAAATCGTCAGATTGCGGGCGCTTAACAAATGCGGCTAAAGCGACAGGGGCTCCGCCCGGCTTTTCCGCCGCGGCGGATTTTTGTTGGGGTTGGTCCTTCCCCTTGAAAGGGCCCGCGGGATTTGAACGGGCAGCTTGCGACCGCGTGACCAACCGCTAAAGCGCCACGGAGACGTGCTCCGTGGGCCCATATGGTCGATGGAAGGAGACACGTTTCATGCCTGCCGATTTTCTATCATTCCCAACGCCCGAGACACGCCAGCCCGGGACGGTGTTCATCGTCGGCGCCGGTCCCGGCGACCCCGACCTGTTGACGCTGCGGGCGTTGCGCGTTCTGCGCGACGCCGACGTGGTGATCCATGACCGGCTGATCGGACCCGGCATCCTAGATTTCGCCAAACCCGATGCGGAAGTCCTGTATGTCGGCAAGGCGAAGGCCAATCACAGCGTACCCCAGGACGAGATCAACGCCCTGATGGCGCGCCGGGCGCATTCCGGCAAGCGCGTGATCCGCCTGAAAGGCGGCGACCCTTTCGTCTTCGGACGCGGCGGCGAGGAAGTCGACTACCTGCTCGCGCGCGGCGTGCCGGTCGAGATCGTGCCGGGCATCACCGCGGCGACCGGCTGCGCCGCCTATGCGGGCATTCCGTTGACCCACCGGAACCACGCCACCGCCGTGACCTTCATCAGCGGCCACGCCAAGAACGGCGAGCCGGACCTGGATTGGAATGGTCTGGCCCGAGGGCGCCAGACCATCGTGGTTTATATGGGCATCTCGACCGCGGGCCGCGTCGCCGCGCAGTTGATCGAACATGGCCTCGCCCGGTCCACGCCGGTCGCGGTTGTCGAGAACGGTACGCTCGCGACTCAAAAAGTTGCCGCCGGCACCGTCGCCGAGTTGGAGAATATCATTCAGGACAACCACATCGCGGGACCGGCGCTGATCGTCATCGGCGAAGTGGCCCGGTTCGCCAAGACATCGGAACCCGAACGCCGGCCGTTGGCCGCCGCAGAGTGACGGAGGAGCAGATCATGACATTGCACGCCGTAACCGCAAACCGGTTGACCGACGGACAGGTCGTCTATCTGACACCGGCCCGCACCTGGTCCGAAAGTCTCCACGCCAGCCAACTCGCCGAGGCAGGCGACGCGGCCGACGCACTGCTTCGGGCCGCACAGTCTTCGGTCGAGGCACGGCTCATCGTCGAACCGTATCTGATCCCCGTCGACGGCGATGCCGCGAACAACCAAGCGCCGCGTGCCGTCGGCCAGCGGGAAACCATCCGCGCCGCAGGCCCGAGCGTCCGCCCGGACCTGGGCCATCAGGGCGCGCAGGAGTAAACGCCATGTACCGCTATGACGAATTCGACCACACGGTGGTCGCCGAACGGGTTCTGCAGTTCCGCGACCAGGTCGCGCGCCGCCTGTCGGGGGATTTGAGCGAGGACGAGTTCAAACCGCTGCGCCTGATGAACGGGCTGTATCTGCAACTGCACGCCTACATGCTGCGGGTCGCCATTCCCTACGGCATGCTGTCGTCGCGGCAGATGCGCAAGCTCGCCTTCATTGCGCGGCGTTACGACAAGGGCTACGGACACTTCACCACACGCCAGAATATCCAGTACAACTGGCCGCGCCTCGACGAAACGCCGGATATCCTGGACGAGCTGGCGGGCGTCGAGATGCACGCCATCCAGACCAGCGGCAACACGATCCGCAACGTCACCGCCGATCCCTTCGCCGGGGTCGCGGACGACGAGATCGAGGACCCTCGCATCTATGCCGAGATCATCCGGCAATGGTCGACGCTGCATCCGGAATTCGCCTTCCTGCCGCGCAAGTTCAAGATCGCGGTGACCGGCGCGCCGCACGACCGGGCGGCGATCAAGACCCATGACATCGGCATCGCACTCAAACGCGGGCCGGACGGCGAGACCGGCTTCGAGATCTTCGTCGGCGGCGGCCAGGGCCGGACGCCGGTGGTCGCCAAAAGCATCCACGACTTCCTGCCGAAGGGCGATCTGCTGTCCTATCTCGAGGCGATCCTGCGCGTCTACAACCAGCTCGGCCGGCGCGACAATATCTACAAGGCGCGGATCAAGATCCTGGTGAACGAAACCGGCGTCGAGAAATTCACCGATCTCGTGGAAGAGGAATGGCGTCATATCCGCGGCGGCGCGCTCGCCCTGCCCGACGACGAGATCGCGCGGATCAAGACGTATTTCGCGTCGCCCGCCTATCTCGACATTTCGAACGACGTGCCGGAGTTCGACAGCAAGCTGTTGACCGATCCGGCCTTCGGCAACTGGGTCGGCTCGAATGTGACCGAGCATAAGGTGCCGGGCTACGCCATCGTAACCGTCTCGTTGAAGCCGGAGGGCGGCATCCCGGGCGACGCGACGGCCGAGCAGATGGAGGCCGTCGCCGATCTTGCCGACGACTTCAGCTTCGGCGAACTGCGCGTCACCAAGGATCAGAACCTGGTGCTGGCCGACGTCCGCAAAAGCGATCTGTTCGCGCTGTGGCAAGGTCTTCAGGCGCACGGTCTGGAGACACCGAACGCCGGCTTGCTGACCGATATCATCGCCTGTCCGGGGCTGGACTACTGCAGCTTGGCGAACGCCCGGTCGATCCCGATCGCCCAACGCATCAGCACGCGCTTCGGGGACCTGGACCGGCTGCGGGACATCGGCGACATCACCCTGAACATCTCGGGCTGCATCAACGCCTGCGCACACCATCATGTGGGCAACATCGGCATCCTCGGCGTCGACAAGAAGGGTACCGAGTTCTACCAAGTCACGCTCGGCGGCAGCGCCGACGAGAATACCGCGATCGGCGACATCGTCGGTCCCGCCTTCGGCGAAGACGACATCGTCGACGCCATCGAAACCATCGTGAACACCTATCTCGGCCTCCGCACGGACGGCGAAACGTTCATCGACACCTACCGCCGTGTCGGCCTGGCCCCCTTCAAGGAGACGCTCTATGCCGATCATTAAAGACGGACAGCCTATCGACGATTCCTGGCACCCGGTTGCGGACGGTACGGTCCCACCGGCCGAGGGAGCCCTGCTCGTCAGCTACGCGACGTGGACGGAACACCGGGACGCACTGTTGCGCCGCAACGCGCCGCTCGGTATCCGATTGGACAGCGACCAGTCGCCGGCGTTGATCGCCGACGACCTCGACCGTTTCGATTTGATCGCCCTCGACATTCCCGTCTTCAAAGACGGCCGGGCTTATTCCTACGCCCGGCTGCTGCGCGAACGCTATGGCTATACCAAGGAGCTGCGGGCCGTCGGCAACGTTTTGCGCGATCAATTTCTCTTCCTGCATCGCTGCGGGTTCGACTCTTTCGAGGTCGCGAATGATGCGGCGGCCGATGCATGGTGGGACGCGCTGTCGGAAATCTCCCATGCCTATCAACCGGCCGCCGACGCACGCCGCCCGATCCTTGCGCTGCGCCAGGCGGCGACCGTTGTCATTCGGTCGGCCCACTAACCGCGTCACGGATTTGGACGGTGTCCGGGTGCCCCGCCTATAATGGACCCGAACGATCCGCGGGGATCAATCCGACGCCATGACCTACGAAACCATTACCGTTGAACCGATCGCCGGCGCGCTGGGCGCGGTGATCCGCGGCCCCGACCTTTCGCAGCCGCTCGACCAGCAATGTTTCGCGGAAATCCACGACGCCTTCCTCAAGAATCTCGTCATCTTTCTGGAGGGCCAAGACCTGACGCCCGACCAATTGCTCGCCTTCGCCAAGCGCTTCGGGCCGCTCGTCAATTATCCCTTCGTCAAGGACATGGACGGCCATCCCGGCATCACCGAGGTGATCAAGACCGAAACCGACACGCTGAACTTCGGCGGCCTTTGGCATTCCGACACGACCTATCTGCCGAAACCGCCGCTCGGCTCGGTCTTGTACGCCCGTGAACTGCCGCCCCACGGCGGCGACACGCTGTTCGCGAACATGTACATGGCCTACGAGACGCTGTCGGACGGCATGAAGGCGATGCTGGCACCGCTGAAAGCGGTGAACACAGCGTCCCTGCGCGACAAGAGCGAAGGCGGCGCACGCAGCCGTATCGCCGCCCAGACCGGCCGCGGACAAAACGTGGACAAGCGCGACATGCAAGCGGAACATCCCGTCGTCCGCACGCATCCGGAGACCGGCCGCAAGGCGCTCTTCATCAACTGCGCCCATACGTCGCATTTCGTCGGCATGACGCCGGAAGAGAGCAAGCCGATCCTGCGGTTCCTGTTCGAGCATATGAGCCGTCCGGAATTTACCTGTCGCTATCGCTGGTCCGTCGACGCACTCGCCCTCTGGGACAACCGTTGTTCCCACCACTATGCCCTGAACGACTATCAGGGCTATCGGCGGCTGATGCACCGCGTGACGATCGAGGGCGATACTCCGGTTTAGCGACCTCCAAGCCGGCCTTGCCCAACAGCGGTGTTGAGCGGCCGGTGGATTTGGCGTTTAATTCTATTCGTTGATGGTTCCCCGCAAGGGGAGGAAGAGGGAACACGGTCCGGTTCGCGCTTGCCTGCGCATTTGGAACCCAAGCCGTGGCTGCCCCCGCAACTGTAGGCGACGAGCCTGCGTCCATGACACGCCACTGAGCGACCGCTCGGGAAGGCTGGACGGTAGGCGGTGACTCGCAAGCCAGGAGACCTGCCATCAACTTCGTCACCCACCGGTGGGCGGGGCGCCCAGCGGGACGGATCTCCGTTGTGGTGGCGTGCGCGCAGGGATGGGCCACCGGGGAATGCGTCGATGGGTATCGACCGAACCACCTCTCCACACTTCCACCAAGTCACCGTATTCACGGCGGCCGTGCCGGGCTTTGGCGTGCCCGGCACAGGGCGGTTCCGGTCCGTCGCTCGCGCATTTGGCAAAAACAAATGCGAACGGAGCACCTCTTCATGCGTACTCAAAGAACGGAAAGATCGAAGACCCGACAGCGTATCGGCGCCTTCACACCCCGCCTGGCCGCCGCCATGCTAGGCGCGGCAGTCGGACTCGGCGATGGCGTCACGGCCGCCTTTGCCCAGGGGACGACCCTGTTGCCCGAAACGGTCGTCACCGCGACCGGCCTCGATACGCCGAGCGAACAGGTGGGCAGCGCGATCACTGTCATCACCGGCCGGAAGCTGCAGGAACAGCAGATACGCTTCGTCTCCGACGCGCTGCGCACCGTCCCCGGCGTTGCGGTCAGCCGGACCAGCGGGTTCGGCTCGTCGACCGACGTGCGTATCCGCGGCGCCGAATCCAACCAGACCCTTGTGCTGATCGACGGCATTGAGGTGAACGACCCAGCGCTCAGCTCGCAGTTCAATTTCGGAAACCTCCTGGTCACGGATATCGACCGGATCGAAGTCCTGCGCGGCCCGCAAAGCGTGCTCTACGGCAGCGACGCGGTCGGCGGCGTCGTCAACATCATCACCAAGAAGGGCAAGGGGGAGCCGACCATTACCGCCAGCGGCGAATACGGGTCCTATAGCTCTGCCCAGACCAGCGCGGCGGTGCGGGCCGGCGGCAAGCATTACAACGCCGCGCTGAGCGGAACCTATTTCCGGACCGACGGCATTTCGGCGGCAAACGAGAAGAACGGCAATACCGAGGAGGACGGCAACACCAACAAGACGGTGCATGGCACGCTCGGGCTGCGGCCGGCCAACAACCTGGAGATCAACTTCACCGGCCGTTGGCAGCGCGCGCGGGTCGATACCGACGCCTTCAGCACGGTCGCGACCGACGACGCTTCCTTCACCGAGAGCCTCGAACAATTCGGGCAGGCGGAAATCAAGCTATCGCTGCTCGACGACCGGTGGGAGCATATCCTGTCCGGTTCGTTGTTCAGCAACACGTTGCGCAGCGGCGGCGGCGCCTTCGGGCCCAGCTCGACCGAGGGCGACAAGCGCAAGATCACCTACAAGACCAACCTGGCGCTCGAAACGACGGAGATCGCCCCGGCGACGCACACCATCAGCTTCGGGTTCGAGAACGAACGCGAGGAAGTGCTGTCGCAAAGCAGCTTCTCCACCGTCGACCGGCAGCTGGATACGCAATCCATCTACGGTCTGTATCAGATCGGGCTGTTCAAGCGCCTGTTCCTGAGCGGCGGCGGGCGGTACGACGACAACGAGATTTTCGACGACACCACCACGATGCGCCTGACCGCCGCGCTGCTCGTACCGGAAACCGGCAGCAAACTGCATATGAGCGGCGGGACCGCGGTCAAGAACCCGACCGTCTTCGAACTGTTCGGTTTCACCTCCACCTTCACCGGTAATCCCGACCTGCTGCCCGAAAAGTCGGAGTCCTTCGACATCGGGATCGAGCAGAGTTTCCTCGGCGGCAAGGTGGTCGGCGACGTCACCTATTTCAACAACCGCATCGACAACCTGATCATCGGCTTCGGCAGCACCGCAACGAACCAGAGCGGCACGAGCCGGATCCAAGGCGTCGAGATGACCGGCCGCGCCCAGATCATCGACGGGCTCGACGTCACCGGCAGCTACACCTACATGACCACGAGCGACGCCAACGGCACGCAACTGGTCCGACGGCCGCAGCATATCGCCAGCGTCAACGTGAACTACGGCTTCCTGGAGAAGAAGCGGGCCAACGTCAATGTGGGCGTGCGTTACAACGGCGACCAGAAGGATGTCGCCTTCGGCCCGTTGCGGCGGGTCACCCTCGACAAATACGTCCTGGTCAACATCGCCGCCTCCTACAAAGTGAACGAGCATGTCGAGCTGTTCGCACGCGGCGAGAACCTGCTGAACGACGACTACGAGGAGGTCTTCTCCTTCGGCACGCCGGGCATCGCCGCCTATGGCGGGGTTCGCGTGCGGTTCCAACCGTTGAAACTACTGACCGGACGGAGATGACGCGGAACGAGCACCACAGCGGAAGGACCCGTCGCGGCCGGCACGGATTGGCCGCGGCGGTCCTGCTGTGCTGTCTCATTTCGGTCCCGGCAACGGCCGCGCCGCAACGGATCGCGTCCATGTCGCTATGCGCCGACCAACTGTTGCTGTCGCTGGTCGACCGGCAAAGGATCGCGTCGGTCACGCGCTTCGCGTCGGCGCCGTCGATTTCCGGGATCGCCGACACGGTCGCCGACATCCCGCGAAATCGTGGGTCGGCGGAAGATATCCTGCCGCTCAAACCGGATCTGATCGTCGCCGGCGAATACACCCAGCCGAGCACCAAGGCCCTGTTCCGGAAACTCGGGTTCCCGCTCCTCGAAATCAAGGTCGCGACCGACTTCGACGGCGTGCGCGAGAACATCCGCCGTATCGCCGCCGCGGTCGGGGCGACAGCGAAAGCGGACCGTATGATCGCGACGATGGACCGGCGGCTGGCCGCGGCCGCCAGTGCGGCCGGTCCTGCGCCGTCGCTGTTGTTCTACCGGCTCGGCGGCTATTCGCAGGGCCGTCATACGCTGATGGACGCCATTATCCGGCATGCGGGTTTTGTCAACCATGCGGCCCGCGCGTTGCCCGGCGTCGGCAGGGTGTCGCTGGAAACGGTGGTGGTGACGCCGCCGGATGCCATCGTCCTGGGGTCGGGTCATGGGCCGCGCAGCTCGCGCGCCGCCGAATATCTTTCGCATCCCGCGTTCCGGCATCTGCGGACCAGGATTCCGTCGACCACGCTGCCCGACCGTTTGTGGATTTGCGGCCTCCCATCGAGCGTAGACGCGGTGGAGCGGCTGGCGGATTTCCGCCGCAGCCTCGGACCGGACTCCCGGAACCGCGGGACGGCGATGCCATGACCGCGCTCGACATCCCGATGCGTCGGGCCCGGCCGGTCGGACTCTTCGTCCTGTTGGGCGGCGGTACGGTCGCCGCCTTCCTGCTGTCCCTCGCGCTGGGACCGACGGCGATCGGTCCGGGCGATCTGTTGCGGGCATTCATGGGAACGGCGGACGGCGCGACGACCCTTATCGTTTGGGAGATCCGGCTGCCGCGCGCCCTGCTCGGCCTGATGATCGGCGCGACGCTCGGGCTGGCCGGCGCGGGATTGCAGGGGCTGTTCCGTAACCCGCTCGCCGAGCCGGGGTTGATCGGTGCCTCATCGCTGGCGGCCTTCGGCGCGGTGGTCGCGATGTATTTCGGACTCTACGCGCTGTTCGCCGCCGCCTTGCCGCTGTCCGCCATGCTCGGCGCGGTGACCGCGGTGCTGATCCTTCATTTTTTGGCGGGCCGGGATGCCGGCGCGCTGACCGTCATCCTCGCCGGGGTGGCGATCAGCAGTCTCGGCGCGGCGTTGATCGCACTCGCCATCAACCTGTCCAACAACCTGTTCGCCGTGACCGAGATCGTCTTCTGGCTGATGGGGTCGCTGGCCGACCGCAGCATGGACCAGGTCTGGCTGGCCGCACCCTTCATGCTGGCGGGCTGGCTGCTGATCGGCGGCACCGGACGGGCGCTCGACGCACTGGCCTTGGGCGACGAAACGGCGATGAGCCTCGGCATCGACCTGCGGCGGACGCGGCTGAAATTGATCCTCGGCACGGCATTGTCGGTTGGCGGGGCGGTCGCGGTATCCGGCACGATCGGGTTCGTCGGGCTGGTGGTGCCGCATTTGTTGCGGCCCTTCGTCGGGTATCAACCGAGCACGTTGCTGCCCGCCAGTGCGCTCGGCGGCGCGATCCTGCTATTGCTCGCCGACGTCGCGGTCCGTCTCGTCCCGACCGAGGCGGAGTTGCGCCTCGGCGTGTTGACCGCCTTGATCGGCGTGCCCTTCTTCCTCGGGCTGATCCTCAAGACGCGGCGGGAGATGGCGTGACATGCTGACGCTGCAAACCCTTTCCGCCGCGCGCGGTGGCCGCCCTGTCCTGCACGGCATCGATCTCACGATCCGGGCCGGCGAGGTTCTCGGCATTGTCGGGCCGAACGGCGCCGGGAAATCGACGCTGATGCGCGCCGCCGCGGGCCTGACGCCCCCGACCGCCGGCACCGCGATCCTGGACGGCGAACCGATCGCCGCCTGGAGCCGCGCCGCGCTCGCCCGCCGTGTCGCCTATCTGCCGCAGAACGCCGACTGTCATTGGCCGATGACCGTGGCCCGGGTGGTCGCCCTGGGACGCTTGCCGCATCTGACGCCATGGCAAGGTCCGACGGCGGCGGACGCACAGGCGATCGACCGCGCAATGGCGATGGCCCAGGTCGCCGAGTTGTCCGGCCGCCGGATCGACAAGCTGTCGGGCGGGGAGAAAGCCCGCGTGTTGTTGGCGCGCGCGCTGGCCGGCGACCCGGCGCTGTTGCTCGCCGACGAACCGGTGTCGGACCTCGACCCCTATCACCGGCTGGACGTGATGAGCCATCTGCGCCGCCTCGCCGACAGCGGCATGGCCGTCGCCGTCGTGCTGCACGACCTGTCGCTGGCGATGCAGTATTGTGACCGGCTGGCCTTGATCGACGAGGGCCGCATCGTCGCCGACGGCCCGCCGGACGCCACGCTGTCGCCGGACCGGCTGGCCGAGGTATTCCGCATCACCGCGTTGCGCGGCGAGCGGGACGGTCTGCCGTATCTGTTGCCATGGACCCGCGACACCGCGGGGCCGGGAGGACATCGATGAGCCTGTCGATCGCCCGCCACGCCCTGTTGATCAAACACGCGCTGCGCGAGCCGATCTGGCTGGCGGTCACCGTATCGGCGGCGCTGCATGTCGGCGCGATCGCCTGGATTATGTCGCCCGACCCGTCGCCGCGCGAGCTCCAGGTCGCCGGCGGCCAAGTGATCATCGAGGTTGCGATGGTGGAGGGACCGGAACGGCATCCGGGGGCGGATACCGGCGAGGACCGCGACCGGCCGTCGCCGGCCTCCGCGCCCGCCCGCGCCGCGCCACAACCCGATCGGCACAGAGCGACAGACCGGCTGGCGGGCCAGGCGCCGGACCAGCCGGCCGATCCCATCACCGACCATCTTGCGATCAAACCCGAGACCGCCGTCCAGGACGAACCCGCACCGACGGCGCGCCCCGTCGAAGCCCCCTTGCCGGTGGCGCCGCCGAAGCCTCCGGCGGTTGCGTTGCTGCAGGCACCACCGCCGCCGCCGGCCAAGCCCGCACCGCCCGTCAGCACAGCGACCGCACCGTCGCCTCCGGCGGCATCGCAGGCGCAAACCGACGCGTCCGACGGAACCGATACCCGTACCGCGCCCTCCCTCGACGGGCTCGAAACGCCCATCGACGACCCCGCCCACCACGGCGGCACCAAGGGTGCGTCGCCGCGCGGCGACAACCCGAAACCGGAATACCCGTTCGTCGCCCGCAACCGCGGCTATCAGGGACGGGTGGTCTTACGGGTGGATGTGCTGCCGAACGGCACCGCCGGCGGCGTCGAACTCACATCGTCGAGCGGGTATGACAGCCTGGACGCGGCGGCCCTGCGGACGGTTCGACAATGGCGCTTCGTGCCGGCCCGCCGGAACGGGCAACCGGTCGCGGCCGCAGTGACGGTGCCGGTTCTGTTCAAACTGTACTGAGGTCGCCCGCGGGCATCGCCTCGCCGAAGATGCGCTGCGCTTCGCGCTTCCACAAGTCGGCGTAACGACAGGGGTTCGCGTCCCCGAGCCACGGCCGGCTCCGCGCGAACTCGATCGCCTTCGGCGACAGCGCCGGGTTGGATTGCCCGTCGCGCCAGTTCCATTCCTCGGGCAGCTGCCCGCGCAATCCGTCATGCAGCCAATCGAATTGGCATAACCCGGTCCGGTCCGACCGCAAGGCGTAATCCAATGTCAGCGCCCGGTTCGCGGGATGACCGCAATTCCACAACAGCAAGGAGGGCAACCGATCGCAGGCGGCCGCCGAATCCCCGTCCTTGTCGTCATGCCAGACACCCATGACGGCGCAACGCTCATCGCGAAGCCGCCATAACTCGTAGATATCCGCTTGGAACAAGGTATCGCGGGTGACGAAGGCCGCCCATCCCTTGAACCCGTTCAGCGCGGGAATCAGGAATCGCATGCGCCCGGCAAGATCGTCGTCGGCGATAGCCAACCGGCCGAGCGGGGCCAGGGCGGTTCGTTTCAGAGGGGAGATTTCCACCAAATCGGAGGCGCGGCGCTGGATGGCGTAGAGGCATACATCCAACGCCCGGTCTTCGCGGCACCCGCCGCCGACATAGATCTTGGGATGGTCCATTGGGGCGCTATCCATCTGCTCAAACGACGTGGCGGACAGGCCCCTCCAGTCCGTCCGCCACGCCCTCAAAATGGCATAGGACCCGGCGGTCCCGTGGCCGAAAAAGGTGTAGATAGCTGGCGATTTCGGAGTAGTTTTCTGCGATTCGGCGTTTCGGCCCAGTAGTTTATCCGGCCATTAACCATGAACACCCGCATCCCGGGGATTTAGCCGGCATTTTCGCCGAATGATTGCAGTTGCCTATGGCCGGAACAGGGCTTTAAATAGCAGCTACAAACTGTGTGACATGGACCATTCGAACTTTCTAAGGTCACTCAACTCGTTGGCGTATCTAGTTAGTTACCGCGATGCCTAGCCTAGTTACTCCTGCAATTGTTGGTGCCACGATACGGACATCCTCGTGTGAGAAAGTGTGGTGCGATGTCAACCAAGTCCATGGAAAGGAGTAATCATGGCGACTGGAACGGTGAAGTGGTTTAACCCGACCAAAGGGTACGGTTTCATTCAGCAGGATGACGGCTCGAAGGACGCATTCGTGCATATTTCCGCGGTCGAGCGTGCCGGTTTGGACACGCTCCGCGAAGGACAAAAGGTCGAGTTTGAATTGGTGACGGGACGCAACGGCAAGTCCGCGGCGGAAAACCTTACCGTCCTCGACTAACCGCTTCCCCCCCCCCCGACTGCCGGCGGTACGGCTCAGGCGCAAACCGGCGTACCGTGACAAGGAATATCCCCGGCCGGGCATTCCCGGCCGCGGTTGAGGCCGCCTAGGCCGTCGGCCGCACGGCGGCGAAGGACGATTCTCGAAGGCAAAGCCGGCCGAGGTCGTCCTGCCACAACGCGTCGTCCTCATGCAGCACGCCGATCGCGCGCGTTACGGCCTGAAACCCTTCCTTCTCGAAAATCTCGGTCAGCTCGGCGAAGTATTTCGGCTCCGCCCCGATGGTCTCCTTAATCCGGACCGCCAGCGCGGCGATGTCGGCGTCGCCAGGTGATTTCGGGACAGCACCGCCACCGCCGAGATAGTCGTCCAACTTCACCTTGTCGGCATAGGCATAGGCGATGCGCTGGAACCGTTCCCGCGGCACGTCGTCCGATATGGTGGCGTCGATGCCCATCTTCGCCGTGGTCGGCACCTTGCCCGGAACGGTGACAAGACTGGGGTCGAGCGGTTTCGCCCGCGCGTTCGATACGATCATCACGTCGCGGTCGGCCTGTACCCGGGTCGCGACCGCCCACTCCACGTCGACGGAATCGAATACGTCGATCTCGTCGTCGACCACGGTGACATGCTTCATATCGGCGACCGACAGGGCGGCCATCATCGCGTTCTTGCCGTCGCCGGTATGCGGCTTGATGGCGATCGTCGCGTGCCAATGGCAGCAACCGCCGGGCGTAATGTTGACCGCGGTGACCTGCACGCCCGCCTCCTTGCAGGCGCGCCGGACGGCGGCCTCGTAGATCGGCCCGGACGGCCAGATATTCTCCCACGGCATATGCAGCGCGTAATAGACCGCGTCCCGGCGCATCGACACCGCCTTGACCCGGACCAGCGGGTTCCAATGCAGGCCGCCCATGAGGCGCGTAAACTCGCCGAACCGGCCTTCGGGGCGGGTCCAGCCGGTCGGCAGGATTTCGGCTTCCAGGACGATCTCCGCATTCGCCAGGCACGGCACGTCGACCGTGCGGCAAGGCGTCATATCGACGGCGTCGCCCATCATGCCGCCGGCGATGGCGACCTCGTTCGTCCCGATCGGGGCCTTGTAGGTGGCCGCGATGATCTCGCTCGGGTGTGCGCCGATATTGATCGAGATCGGCAACGGCTTGCCCGCCTTGTAGGCCTTCTCGGCGAAGTTACGCATGTTGTTGGGCGTGACGATATCGATCCCGGTGGTGTTGCGGTCCTTCACCAGGAAGCGGTAAATGCCCGCGTTGAGACCGTGCTCCTCGTCCTGCGCGAGCGTGATGCCCGCGGTGATCATCGGCCCGCCGTCGAGTACCGAGAAGAGGGGGATCGGCAGACGGAACAAATCCACGTCATCGCCTTCCTGGATCACTTCGCGCGCCGGCCCGAGATTGACGGTCTTCGGGTCGACTGGACGGTCGAGGCCGCGGCGCACGCGTCCTTCGATCTCGTCGAAAGGGCAATCCATCGCGATCGACAGCCGCTCGCGGCTGTTCAACACGCCGGAGACCACCGGCATGTCATAACCGATGACGTTGGTGAACAGCAAAGCCGTTTCGGCCTGATCCACCAGCGCGGCGATGTATCGAATGTCGACGGGTTTGGAAATCTCGACCAGTTCGCCCGCGTCGCGCAGATCGTTGAGGAGTTGCCGGAAGGTTGCGGCCATGCCTAATCTCTCCACCCAATAGGGATTTTCGGGATAACAGGTTGAATTTTCGAGCATTGCCGGTGGATCGGCAAGGCTCCTAGCGCGGCCTTCCCACCGCGATACAAACGCTCATCCGTAGGACGACTTGCTGTTATACTAGCGCCGGACCCGCCTTCATGTCAGATCGACGGTCGAATTGCGGGTCGGGTATGGGGACACGCATGCAAATTGAGCGTTACGCACCGACTTGGCATAGAAAGGTCGTCGCCCTGGCCAAGGAGGCTTTCGGCGAGGGCTATTTCTCGAAACCCGGCGAGATCGCCGGCGATCCGGATACCATCATGCTGGTCAGCACCGAGACGGATGACCAGCTGCTCGGTCTGGTCCAAGGGCGACTGCTGCCCGAAAACGCGTTGGCGGAGTATCTCGAACACAAGGTGAGTGACGTGCCGGACGAGGTCGCGGCGGCGGACCGCGACGGCGCCCTCGGGGTGATCGAGATCGTAGCGGTCGCCGAGGCACAGCGCGGGACCGGCCTCGGCACGCGGCTGATCCGGGCGATGCATGACGCGCTGATCGGGCACGGCGCCGACAAGCTGATCGTCAGCTTCAAGCACGGGCCCAGCGCGTCCCGCGTCGACGGACTGATGAAGAAACTCGGGTTCGAGCCGTGGACGCGCCTGCCGTCCTATTGGCAGGCGGAATGCGACGCGGGCGAGTTCAAATGCGTGGACCGGACGGACCACTGCACCTGCGAAGCGTTGTTGTACCGGAAATCGGTGTACTGACCGCGAGGCTAGAAGGTCTAGGCCGGCATGGAGACGGCCGCCGGCGCCTGCCACGGACCGAGCAGGGCATGCGCCATCGCGCGGAAACCATGGTCGGCCTGACGCATCATGCCGGGATAAAATTGCCTATTGAGCGGGCAATCGATCAGGTCCGACGAGCGGATCGGATGGCCCAGCGACTTTTCGGTGCACTGCCAGCACAACAGCAGGTCCGGCCGGTTGCCGGTCGCCTTCATCCATAGATCGTTGCGGATCATGAACAGCAACGGATCCACCGTGCCGCAGCATTGGCAGCGATAATGGCCCAAGGCCTCGCCCAACGCGTCGTCGGCATGGCAATTCCCACAGCCCTCGGTGTGGCAGTGAAAATCGGATGTTTCGAACCTAATGGAAATCATACCCCGCTCCCCAATAAGGTATGCGAAATCTAGCGCATACCGCATAGACCGTCTGTGACGGCAAACACACCGAATACTGTGCGCAATATGGTTAACGAAACTTTGCTGAATACGGACTTCGACCATCCAATCGTTGATGAGATGAAAAAGATGCAAAAAGAATGCCCCGCCGCGCGCAGCGGAGGTATGACGTCCATCAACGGCGGCGGGGCGGGCGGCTGCGCCATAGCGGAAATGGCGGGTCCAGAAGCAGCCGCACTATGCGATACGCGCGCGGAACGGCAACGGTTCAACGATCGGCCGGGCGCGCGGCGATTAAAGGTCGTGACTTCATGCCATTAACGTTAAACTGACGCCGTCGCTGTAGCTTTTATTCCGAGATTTTTCGATGCAGGACGGAAAGATGGACGATTTGGTGAAAGAACAGGCAGCGAACCCCGCCCTAGACCGCGTTCGCGAGCATCTGTTGCGGCTGAAAGCGCCGATCGACCGGCAAATCCGTGAATATCCGACACCGATCGCCGGCTGCGACGCCCAGTTCAACCATCTATTGGAGGAGCGACGCCGGTTGGCGCACGACCTGAACCGATTGGACGCGATCGAAGCGACGGCGCCGGAGGAGCATGAAAAGGCGCTCGCAACCTTCGTGAAGGAATCAAGCCACGCCGGCGAAGACCTGCTCGGCTAACCTGCCGATTATTTGTAGACCGGCAAGATATCCCCCCTTACGACCTGTGCCGCGAACCGCGCCGCTGATCGCTGGTTTTTCTGATGGCAGCCTTCGGGCTTCGTCTTGGGTTTGAAATCGGGAATGTAGTCGCCGTGGTTCGAGTTCCGCGTTTCCGGAATTTGCACGGGGAGCACCTCGCCCGGAACCGCGTTGTCTTCATCGTAGGCCCGCGGGCCGCGATACCCTAATGCGAGACCGGCCACGTCATCCCAAAACAAGAATGCCTGCAGCAGATCACCCGCGGGATAGGCGTATTTCAAGACCTCGTCCTCTCTCGACGCCAGGACGACAACGCGGCCTGCGTTCACAACCTGTTCGCGGTATAGGTTCGGGGATGCAAGGCTGAAGTCGTCAATCGCGGGCGCCATTAGACACACCTCCCGAACGGAGAAGCCGCGACCTTCCAACCGTTTGATCGTTCCCATCGCGACCCGCGCACCGAGGCTATGGGTCACGAAGGATAGGTCGGGTTTCCCCTCCAGGATCCGCTCGATGTATTTGCAGAACGCGTCCGCCGTGTCATCCGCATCCTTTCCTTCCACCGGGTAACTGAGAGCGGCAAGCCCGTGATCGCCCGGCCATAAGACGGACACCACGGCCGCCTGGCCATTGTCGACGAACGCTGCGAGGTTGCCTAACCCTTTGGTCCCCTCTTCTTTGTCGACATTAAAGCCATGGGTCAGGAAGACGACCGATGTTTCCAATGTTAGAAGATCGTCGGCTGCCCTGCCCTCCGGGCCGTCCGGCAACACCTTCAGGTGCCCAGCCGTAACCGCACCGGCGGAATCTTCCCGGAAACTCAGGAGATATCTCATCGGACGGCCCGAACCGCCCTGGCCGCCGATTGAATCGCCTTGGAAACGTCCTTGGCGATTGGGGCCAGCGGCACGGCGGCAACGCCGACGATAAACGGTACGAGCCAGTTGACCGGCACACCCTCGTTCTTGAGCATCCATGTCACGAAAAAGGCGAGGACGATCGAAAAGACGAACGCCGCCATCCGCATCGCGCCGCGATAGGATCGCTCCGCCAACGCAAGGCCGGCTTCAATCCGGGCGTCGACCGCGAGTTCGAAACGGCCGAGGATGCTTTTCTCCCCGTCGCTCAAGGCGGTGCCGCTTTCCAGCTTTCGCACAACGTCGGCGAGTTTCCCGATGTCGACAACGCCCACCTGATATCCGATCGCCGCCACATTATCCGACTTGAGCCCAATTCGGGCGCCCTGCCGGAGCGTTCGCGGCAAATCGCCGGTTCCCCGCCCCGTACCGTACTGCGCCTTCAGCAGGTCGAGAGAGTTCGCTCCATAGGCCTCCTGAAAGGCGCCCATCAGGTCGGCGCCCAACGTCTGTTCGATTTTCTTGAATCCGCTCTGACCGAGCCGCGTCCATTTCAGCCCTTCTACGATGCCAAAGGCGGCAACACCCAAGGCGCCCGTCGCCAGAACCAGTTCGCCCAGGTTTTCCGTCAGGAAATCGATTTCGCCAGCCATCCCAATTCTCCCCATGCGTTTCGTTTTTCGGGTCGCGGCACCCAAAAAGCGTAGCGTGAGATCGTGACATTGGCAAATTAGAATTGAAATTTAACTATTTGTAATCCCGTATTGGATGTATTTGAGGGTGGCCGCCGAGATTCTTACGCCACCTTTTCCAGCTTCTGCAGCGAACGGAGGTTTTTCGGAATCGGTTCGTCGCCGAAACTCGACGGCCAGTTCGTATAGGACACCTCGCCCACATAAATGTCGCCGCGTGAGTCGATCGCCAATCCGTGCGGGGCCATGAACTTGCCGACGTCCAGGCCCGGTCCGTCCTCGCCGCCGAGGCGGGCCAGCAGCTGTCCCTTGTTGTCGACGATGCTGAGGCGCGGCCCCATGTTGGGCGCGTTACGGTTCACCTTCATGCCCGGCCCCAACTCGCCGATGAAGCAATGCGGACATTTGCCCCGCGGCATGTACAGCCCGCACGGCCGGTGCAGGTTGTTCCACTGGGTTTCGTATTTGCCGTTCGTGTCGAACACCTGGACCCGGTGGTTTTCCCGGTCCGCGACGTAGATCCAGCCGTCATCGTCGGCGACAATGTTGTGCACGATGTTGAACTGGCCCGGTTCGGTGCCCGATTCGCCCCAGGTTTTCACCAGCTTCCCGTCCGGCGAGTACTTGTGCACACAGGCATTGCCGTATCCATCCGAAACGAAGATGTGGTTGTCCGGCGACAAGGCTGTGTGGGTGCAGCGGTGGAACGGCTCGCCGCTCATGAAGGGCGCCGGCGTGCCCGGCACGCCGATCTCCAGCAGGATCTTGCCCTCGGTCGTGCATTTGTAGACCGCATGTCCGCCATCGTCGGTGCAATACAGCATGTCGTCCGGTCCGACATGGATTCCGTGCGCGCGGGTGAAGACATCCTCGCCCCAGGACCGCAGGAAGTTGCCTTCGCGGTCGAACACGATCATCGGATGCTCACCGCGATTAAAGACGTAGACCTGATCCTTGCTGTCGACGCCAACCGCGGCGACGTCGCGGAATTCCCAACCGTCCGGCAGCTTGGCCCAATCCTCGACCACGCGATACCTGAAATCACCGCTCCCCAGAATGACTGACATGGCCGTTTCCCCCTCGGGTTCCGATTCTGACGGAAGAAAATCCATTGTCGGCGAATCCGTCGATGTGCGCAAAACACACGATTTCATTCATCCTTGGCGGCAATTATCTCGACCTCGATCTTCAGGTTCGGCCGCGCCAGCGCCTTCACGACCAGCAGCGTCGCTCCCGGCTTGTGATCGCCCATGCGCCGGTCGCGGATTGCCTTGTAGGCATCCTGGTATTCCGCCTCGATGAAATAGGTGTTGAGGCGAACGATATCGCCGAGCGTCATCCCCGCCGCGGCCAAGATTTCTTCCAGCCGGTCGAAGATGACCTCGGTTTGCCCTTCCACGCTGTCCGGCGTCGTGCCATCGGGCTTGGTACCGATCTGACCGTTCGAGATCAGCATCCGCGAGCCGGCGGGAATCTCGACGGCATGCGCATAGTTCGAACTGTGGGGATACAGGGATTCCAATGTATGAACTGTCAGCACGTGTCCATTCCTTTCGATGAGAGCGGATAACGCCGGCCGGCGCTCGCGGGAGAGGATACCGAGCGGCCGCGCCGTGGCATACTGTGTCCCATGCAATCATCAAAGACCATTCATGTCGTGTCCTGCCATGCGGAAGGCGAAGTCGGCGACGTCATCGTCGGCGGGGTCGCGCCGCCGCCGGGCGACACGCTGACCGATCAAGCGCGCTGGATCGCCGAAGACCAGACGTTGCGGAACTTCATGCTGAACGAGCCGCGCGGCGGCGTCTTCCGCCACGCGAACCTGCTGGTGCCGCCGAAACATCCGGAGGCCGCGATGGGGTTCATCATCATGGAGCCGGTGCATACGCCGCCGATGTCCGGCTCGAATTCGATCTGCGTGGCCACCGTCCTGCTGGAAACCGGCATCGTCCCGATGAGCGAGCCGGAAACGGTCTTCACCCTCGAGGCGCCAGCCGGCTTGGTGGCGGTTCATGCGCGGTGCCGCGGTGGAAAGGCCGAGCGCATCACCGTACGGAACGTGCCGTCCTTCGCTGCGGCCCTCGACGCCACGATCGAGGTTGCGGGGCAGGGGACGTTGACCGTCGACACCGCCTATGGCGGCGACAGCTTCGTTCTAATCGACGCCGCCGCCCTCGGTTTCGCGTTGACGCCCGACGAGGCACGCGAGCTGGCCCGTGCCGGGGCCGCGATCACGGCCGCCGCGACCGAGCAGATCGGCTTCACCCACCCCCAGCGTCCGGACTGGAACCACATTTCATTCTGCCAATTCACCCTGCCGCCAACCCGCGACGACGGCACGTTGACCGGCCTCAGCGCGGTCGCGATCGCACCCGGCAAACTCGACCGGTCACCCTGCGGCACCGGCTGCTCCGCACGCATGGCCGTGATGCACGCGCGCGGAGACCTGGCCGAAGGGGACCGGTATATCGGGCGGTCGATCATCGGGTCCCGATTCGATTGCCGCATCGAGTCGGTGACCGACATCGGTGGGCGGCCCGCGGTCATCCCGTCGATATCGGGCCGCGCCTGGATCACCGGCACGCATCAGCACATGCTCGACCCCGGCGATCCCTGGCCCGGCGGCTACCGCCTTTCCGACACCTGGCCGATGCCCGATTAGGCCCGGATCGCCGCTTCGCGATAATATTGGCCGCACCGATCAACCGTCCCGGAGCAGGAGAAGCATTCGACCGTGGCGACAGCAAACGACAAGAATGACGGCGCAACCGCAGCGCCGCGGCAGGGCCCGCTTCAGGGCATCCGCGTGTTGGATCTGAGCCGTGTTCTCACCGGCCCGTTCTGTTCGATGATCCTTGCCGATATGGGCGCCGAGGTATGGAAGATCGAGGAATTGGGCCACGGCGACCAGACCCGCTCGATCCCGCCCTATGTCGGGGGCGAAAGCCATTACTACATGGCGATCAACCGCAACAAGACCAGCATGGCCGTCGACCTGAAGACGCCGGAAGGACGCGACATCGCCCTCGGCCTGGCGGCGCAGGCGGATGTCGTGCTGGAGAATTTCCGCCCCGGCGTGATGGACCGGCTGGGCCTCGGCTACGATACGCTGCGCGCCGCGAAACCGGATCTCATCATCTGTTCGATCACCGGCTTCGGCCAATCCGGCCCGATGGCGACCAAGCCGTCATTCGATCTGGTGACGCAGGCGCTGAGCGGCGTTATGAGCATCAACGGAGAACCCGACGGGCCACCGACCAAACTCGGTATCCCCATGGGCGATGTCGGCGGCGGGCTGTGGGGCGCGATCGCCGTATTGGCGGCACTGCAACACCGAAATGCGACGGGCGAAGGCCTGCATGTGGACCTCAGCATGCTCGACGGCTTGATCGGTTTGCTCGGCTATCTCGCGGAAATTCATCTCGTGACCGGCGAAAGCCCCGGCCGCGTCGGCAGCAGCCATCACAGCATTGTCCCGTACGGCCGGTATCCGGTTAAGGACGGGCACATCGTGCTGGCGCTGCACGTCGGTAGCTTTTGGCGCAACTTCTGCCGCGCGGTGGGTCGGCCCGAATTGATCGACGACGAAAGGTTCCGTACGACCGCGGACCGGCATGCCAACCGCGATGTTCTGGAGCCGATCGTGGTCGACATCCTGATGCAAAAAAAGATGGCCGAATGGCACACGATCCTGGACGCGGGCGACGTGCCGCATTCCCCGGTCAATTCCGTGGGCGACGCGCTGTCGCATCCCGCCGTTAAATCCCGGAACCTCGTCAAGTCGACCGAGCACGCCACGGCCGGCAAGGTCGACGTTGTCGGCTCGCCGATCCAGTTCCTAGACGATCCGTTCGAATTCTCGTGGCGCGCCGCCCCGGCGTTGGGGGCGGACACGAAGACCATCCTGCGGGACGTCTTGGGATATGACGACGCCCAGGTCGCCGAATTGTTGAAGGACGGCGTCATCGAATGTTCCAACAACGGAGACAGCTAAGTGGCGCACGGCATCGCAACCGAAGAGGAACTCGAAAGGCTGCGGGCGCGTCTGGGGCAACGGATGGAAATCCGGGAACCGCCGCATCTCACCGAGGTCACCCGCGATGCCATCCGTCACTGGGCCTGGGCGACGGGCGACCGCAACAAACTCTATTTCGACGAGTCGTACGCTAAACGGTCCCCGGTCGGCGGATTGGTCGCGCCGCCCTGCATGCTGTACGCGTTCAGCCGGATCTCGATCGGCTACCGGGGCGGATTGCCGGGCGTACACTCCATGTTCGGCGGCACTTGGTGGCGCTGGAAGGAACCGGTCCGGCTGGGACAGGCGATTACCGCAGAGGTTACGTTCACCAAGCTCGACGAGCTCAAAAGCCGCTTCGCGCGGCGCATGTTCAAGCAGGTATCGGATATACGCTTCATCACCGACGACGGGCTGGAAGTCGCCACTGCGGAATCCTGGGGCATGCGCACCGAACGGGATACGGCGCGCAAAAAGGGGAAATACAAGATGCTGCGCCCCGAGCCCGTTGCGCAGGATCTGATCGAGAAGGTCACCGACCTCTACGCGCGGGAACAATGCCGTGGCGACGACCCGCTGTACTGGGACGACGTGCCGGCCGGCACCGACGCACCGTCGATTGTGCGTGGGCCGTATTCGGCGACCACTGCCGTCGCGTTCGAGCAGGCCTGGGGCGGTCTGTTCGTGAAGGCGCACGGCTACTGGTACGACTATCTGGACCGACATCCCGCGGCCGGCATTCCGAACGCGTACGGCGTGCCCGAACCGCCCGAGGCGGTTCATTGGGACGGCGAGTTGGCGCGCAGCGTCGGTGTGCCGGAAGCCTACGATTACGGGCCGGAGCGCATCGCCTGGATCGCGACGATGCTAACCAACTGGATCGGCGATCATGGGTTCCTGGAGGAACTGTATTGTGAAATCCGCCGCTTCAATCTGGTTGGCGACGTGACCTATTGCGAGGGAACCGTCACGGAACGCACCGAAATCGACGCGACACAAGGCCGGTTGCGACTGGATATCCGGGCCCGCGACCAGCGCGATCAGATCACGGCGAAGGGATGGGCCGTCGTCCGGCTGCCACGCCGCGCCGGGGTTTCAGCTAGACCGGCTTAAATCGACGCATCCCCGAGAAAGGCGCCGTCGGCAACCAACCGTTCCTGGAGCGCCGCGACATCGAGCGCCGCCGGCGTCGTGCTTGCCTGCCGCGCCATCGCGGCCGCCGTGCCGACCGCCTGCCCCATCGCGAAACAAGGCCCGCTGACCCGCAGCGATGCCTGGCCGTCCTGCGTGGTGGACGCGCAGCGCCCGGCGACCAAAAGGTTCGCCACGCCGTCGGGCAGAGAGATGCTGTACGGGATTTGGTGGTAGCCGCGGCCGCGCAGGAAAGACCACTTCGTCACGCCCTTCTGATGTTGTTCGAGCGGCCAGCCGTTGCAGCCGATGCTGTCCTCGAAATCGCGGCAAGACAGGACGTCCTCGCCGGACAGCACCGTCTTGCTGACGATCCGGCGGGTTTCGCGGATGCCGATCTGCGGTGCGGTTTCCAACAGATAGGATTTCTCGAAGCCCGGCACCCGGTCCTTGAGGAACCGGAAATACTCCTGCACCTGACGGCGACCTTCGGTTTCCGCGAAACTCAGGTCGTCCCAATCGCTGCCGTCGATCGGCGCACCGTCGCGGCTGATCTGCGTCAGGTTGGCGCGCCACTCACCGGTATGGGCCTGCGGATTGATGATGCCGGTCTTGCGCGGCAGGTCGTAGTCGCCTTCCGCCTCGGCGATCAGGGCCGAGAGGTTGGGCTTGCCTTCGTTCATCGCCCGCTCGTCGTCGACGTTGGCGAGGCGGAACATCGTCGTCGGATAGGCCATGAACCCGTCGGCACCGCCTTTCTCGCAGGGCGCGCCAGCCCAATGGGCGAGGTCCGCGTCGCCGGATGCGTCGATGAACATCTCGCCCCGGACCGCGGCACGGCCAGACTTGGTTTCGATCAGCACCGCATCGATCCGGTCGCCGTCCATCGCGGCCCCGACTGCGATCGCGTGGAACCGGATATCGACGCCGGCGGCCTGTAGCAGGTCATCAGCGGCCAGCTTGTAGGCCGAGGTGTCGTATGCCTGTGCCGCCGTGCCTGGCCCGCCGGTCGGGTCCTTGACCGGATGCGGCGGGTTCAGCCCGTCGAGCCGGTCGAGTCGTTCCAGGATGTCGTCGGCGACGCCGCGGACGACCTGTTGGATGCTGCCGTTGATATGCGCGTGCAGGCCGCAGAAGTTGGTGACCATCGCCGCGGTCCCCATACCGCCGAGGAAGCCATACCGCTCGAGCAGCAGCGTTCGCGCACCGGTGCGAGAGGCGGCGACGGCGGCGGCGATGCCGGCGGGTCCACCGCCGAGCACCACGACCTCGGCCTCGGCGACCAACGGCGTTTCCCGCGCCGGTTCGGTAACAGTAGCCATCGCACACTCCTTTCGCCCGGACCCGTCTCCGGCCCGTCACGTTCGTTCCATGCGGATAGTTCTATTGTCCGGAAGCGCGCGGCGCAAACGCCGGCCGCACTAAAGCGCGGTCACCGAGGCGACGATGTCGTCTTCGAGTTTCTGGACCATGCGGTTGTAGGTGTTGTGGATCCACGAACCGTCGTATTTCATCTGGTAGCTATCGCGGTACTTGATGCTGAACGCCTGCACATCGTAGATCACGTCGACGACGATATTGTGCTTGCCGCCGCCCCACTCGCGCTTGCCGACGAACGAACCGTCCTTCTGTTGGCTGAGCTGCCAACCGTTCCGCGTGGCGGTGCGTTCGATGGTCGCGCGAACCCTCTCCATCGTCAGCGGAGTCTTCGAGTAATAGCCGTAGTTGACCTTGTCGACCTTATGGATCGCTTCCGTCGCGCAAGCCGCGAGGAAGGAGATGGCAAAGAAAACGGGGAACGCACGAAGGAAAAACCTCTTCATCAGCCGGGTATCCCTTTCGATGGAAATCGGATGACTACATTCCACAATGTATCATTGATTACCCATTACCTTAATAGGTTCTTTAGGTTAGAAACAACCCGCCGTGCAAACGCGGCGCCGAGCCGGGAGGCAGCCTAACGGCTGGTCGCGCGGGTCACTTTTCCCTTGCGGATTTGCGCCGTTTTCGCGCGTAGCGCATCGATCAGGCCGTCGGCCCCACGCCCATTGCGCTTGATAACCGCGGCGATTTCAGACCGGTAGAGTTGGGCCTGGCTGATCCCCAGCAAGGTGATATCGATGATGGCGAGCCGGCCCTTCCGTTCGCGCAGCCGCCAGTTGATCTTGACCCAGTCCGCGCCCTCCCGGTTTATCTGGCTGTACAGGATGATCTGATCTTTCTTGACCATCCGATGCCCGGTGAACCGGATGATATCGCTGATATCGGATTTGACGCGCGGCCCGAAGTATATGACCCGGTTCGTATAGGTCTGGACGATCAACTCCTCGAACTCGCGCATGTAGAGTCGCTTTTGCTCTCGCGACAACTGATCGCGCGCCGGACCCAGAACGAAGTTCGCGATCGTCGGGACGTCGAACCCGCGCCGGAATTCCACACGCAGATCGGCAGCAATTTCCGCGCGGGACCGGTCATGCTGGCGCAGAATCTTGGCCGTGCGGAGCACCCCGTCCGTGATGAACTGTTTAGCCCGGGCGACATCCGGATTTGCGGAGGCCTGCGATACCGCCGCGAAAGGCGCGGCAAGAGCCGCGGCGACGACCAAAATCTGCGCGATCTGTCGGATCATAAGGACTCTTTCTTCCCATTGCCGCCATCGTCGGGGCCGCCCGGGCCGGGCTTGCCCGACGACGCGTTGGTTATGCACTCTCGCCCGCACTTCTGGCAACGCCGCAGACGCCATGAAGAACATGCGGTCTTAAATAGTAATTTGCTGTTAAATTACAGCCATAAATTACATTTATTTCGCTGGCGACGACAGGGTTGGTCAACATTGTTATGATGCCGACGGCTTCGGCGCACATCCCGTCCCCCGGCCGCCATATGCCGTCAACCATTCGAGGGATCCGACTATGAGACATCGCTTTCAACGCTTTGGCATCGTTCTCGGTATCCTGACCCTGGTCGCAGCCTGCAGCGGGGAAATCCATCGCGTCGAGTCGGTCGGTTACGGCTATGGCCCGCAGAAGGGCGTCACCTTGGAGCAAATGCGGCCGGCCATCGAATCGTCGGCGACGGGACGCGGCTGGCAGCTCAGCAATGTCAGGCCCGGCAGCTTCGACGCCAAGCGGCAATGGGGTGCCGGCAAGCACAACATCGTCGTAACCGTTTCCTACGACCCTAAGACCTTCAGCATCCGGTATAAGGACAGCCGCGCCATGGGCTATGACGGACGGTTTATCCATCACACCTACAACGACATGGTGCGCGACCTGGAGGAGACGATTCAAGCATCGGTCTCCCGGTTGAAAGCGCGAGGATCGGCGGCTTAGCCCGCGGCGGCATTCCATGAACGATATCGCGACCCGGCCGATCGGTTGGCGCTACCTGCGCGAGGACGCGTATCGCCGGCACCCGTCCCCTGAGGGCACATGGCCATTGGCGGCGATCATGCACGGCGATCACGGGCCCTCCGCCGATCCATGGCCGCAGATACACAGCGGTCACTATCCATTCGACGGATCGCCGTCGATCGAATCCATTTTCGTCACTGCGCCGCCGGAATACGAGCGCGACAACAGATTCGATCTCGCTTTCACCGGCGACGTGATTTTCGTGGCCTGCCGATCGATGGAAGACCCAAATATCCCATTGGCGAAACGGTCGCTCGATCTGTACAGCGGGCTCGTCCGGTTGCTGAAGGCGCGCGGCTATCCGCATCTGCTGCGGGTGTGGAACACGATCGAAAACCTGAATGCCGATTTCCGCGGCTTGGAACGGTATCGGCATTTTTGCGCCGGCCGGCACGATGCGCTGGCGGCCCTGCGTCCCGACCTGACGGAACGCTATCCCGCCGCCAGCGCGCTCGGTACGCCGCAAGGGGGCCTGACCTTGTACTGTATCGCCGCCCGGACGCCCGGCACGCCGGTGGAGAACCCGAACCAGATCAGCGCTTATCACTATCCGGCGGATTACGGCCCGCGCAGCCCCTCCTTCTCCCGGGCGCTGATAAAGCAATGGAACGACGAATCCGATCTTTTCCTCTCCGGCACCGCCAGCATCACCGGCCACGCCACGCAGCATATCGGCGACCTGGCGGCGCAGGTCGGCCTCGCGCTCGACAATGTCGAAAGGCTGATCGAAACCGCCGCGCAAACGGCGCATCGTCCCTTCGCCGCGTCGCGGCAACGTTTCTTCAAGGCCTATATCCGGCATGCCAAGGATTTCGACACCGTGCGGGACATCGTGGCCCAACGGCTCGGCGACGAGACACAGGTGATCTATCTGCAAGCGGAGATTTGCCGGCTGGATCTGCTTTTCGAGATCGAGGGCATCCTTTCGGCGTGAGCGATCGGCCGCTACGCCGGTCTCCGCGCCGTATACTCGCTGAACACCCGGATGACGACATGCCGCGACGCCCCGTCGAATCCGGCCGTAGCAAGGGTCGATACGACCTTCTCGGGCGGCACGCACATATCGAATGTGTCCCAGCAATATTCGTACAGAAGCGTCGCCGCCTTGCTGCCGGTGAAGACACGGGTCAAAACCGGGACCACATAGCGCATATGTGCCTTGAGACAGAACCGGACGAACCCCTTGCGCGGCGGCGTCAGCTCCATAAGCAGAAGCGTGCCGCCGGGCTTTAGGAGCCGCAGGTATTCACGGAACGTCACTTCCAAATCGGCCACATGCCGCAAGGCGAAGCCCATGCACAGAAAGTCGACCGACTCGTCGGCAATCGGTAACGCCTCGGCCTTGGCCACGACGGGCGCGGCGGTACGGCCGCCTGCAACCGCTTCGGATATCATGCCGAGGCTCGGGTCGATGCTGAAGACATGCCCCGACGGCCCGACGATTTCGCGCGCCATTTCTGACACCAAACCGGTGCCGCAGCCCACGTCGGCCATCCGCATGCCCGCCCGCAGGCCCGACCGGACAAGCGCCTGCCGGCGGTACCAGCGGTCCGATCCGAAACTCATCCAAGTGTTGATGCTGTCGTAATGCGCGGCGGTTTCCTGGAACGCCGACTTCAGGTACCGCTGACGCTGGGCTTCGTCGGTGTAGTACCGCGACAGAACCGGATGCGGTGCGATACGATTCTCATCCACTTGCGACGTCACGGTCCTGCCCTGCCACTTTCCCGACGATATGATGCGATCTCGCGGAATGATAGAGGGCGGTACCTGTTTCCGATAGCCTCTTGTCATGGATACGGTATAAAAAAAGGGTGATGCACACCGACCGAACAGCCCCTTATGACGTCGCCGTCATCGGCGGCGGCCCTGCCGGCGCGACCGTCGCGACCTTACTGGCGCAACGGGGCCGCAAGGTCACGCTGTTCGAAAAGGCGACGCACCCGCGCTTTCATATCGGCGAATCGCTACTGCCGAAGAATCTCCCAATTCTGGAGCGTCTCGGCGTGCTGGATGCGGTGAAGGCGATCGGCATCCATAAACCGGGGGCGGAATTCGTCTCCCCTGACCACGATGCCCGCCAGTGCTTTTTGTTCAGCGACGCCCTGGACCCGAATCCGCCTCACTCCTATCAGGTACGGCGATCCCAGTTCGATGCCATCCTGCTCGACAATGCGCGTCAAAAGGGCGTCGCGGTGCAAGAAGGCTGCGCGGTCTCGGCCATCGCCTTCGACGACGATACCCACCGCCTGACCCACGAGGCGCCGGGCGGCACGTCCGAATGCCACGGACGGTTCGTGATCGACGCATCGGGCCGCGA
Organism: Alphaproteobacteria bacterium; assembly: GCA_965228975.1. Lineage (GTDB taxonomy): Bacteria > Pseudomonadota > Alphaproteobacteria > UBA8366 > UBA8366 > JAJFJD01. The sequence continues at coordinate 5,147,427 of OZ245851.1, read as the reverse complement.
CGGGTTGATCGCCCGGCATATGGAAATCCGGCAGCGCAACAAATCGCATAACAGCGCCGCCATGTTCGCCCATTTCAAGGCCGTCCCCCACGCGGCGTGGGAAACGCCGGGCAACATCGCGATCTACTGGTTTGAGCATGGCTGGATTTGGCTGATCCCGCTCTGCGACGGGCTGACCAGCGTCGGCGCCGTTTGCATGCCGGATTATCTCAAATCCCGCGAAGGCCCGCTCGACGAATTCTTTTTCCAGACGCTGCGGCTTTGCCCGAAGGTCTGGGATCATCTGAAAGACGCCGAGGTCGCCACCCCGATCAGGGCTGCGGGAAACTACAGCTATTCCGCAAGCGAAGCCTTTGGCGAACGCTACCTTCTACTGGGCGACGCCTACGCCTTCATCGACCCGGTGTTTTCCAGCGGCGTCTTCCTGGCGATGAGCAGCGCCGAACTGGCCGCCGACGCCATTGACAAGAGCCTCGACCGTCCGAAACGCGAAGCGCAGTATCTGCGTAGGTATCAGCGGCGCATCGATCGCGGGATCGCCCGGTTCTCCTGGTTCATATACCGGTTCAACACACCGGCGATGCGCAGCCTGTTCATGGGACCGCGGAATGTTCTCGGTATCCGGACGGCGGTGGTCTCGCTGTTGGCCGGGGATATCTATCGAAGCGACGGCTTGAGCTGGCGCCTCGGCCTGTTCCGGCTGTTGTTCGCCGCGGCCACGCTGGCGGCGTTCAAGCACAGCCAGAAGTGGGAAAACCGCCGGCGGCGGTTCCGGTCGATTACGGTGGCCGACGACGAAGTCGCCGAGAGATCATAGAGGCCGACTTGGGCGCAAATACCTCGCCGATTACGGCCGTCATTCCCTTCTACAACGAAGTCAATACCGTTGCCGATATCGTTCAGCGTGCCGCCAAGCATGTGGATCAGGTCGTCGTCGTGGACGACGGGTCGACCGACGGCTCCGCGGATACCCTAAGCGGACTGGATGTGCATATCGTGCGGCACCCGGTAAACCGCGGCAAGGGCGCCAGTCTTCTGTCGGGAATCGACGCTGCGCGCCGGCTCGGGTCCGAATTCGTCATATCGGTGGACGCGGACGGCCAGCACCCACCGGAATACATCCCGGAACTGCTGAAAAAGGCCAAGGCGGAAACCCTGGTGATCGGTGGGCGCAAGTCGACGACGGACCCGATGCCGACATCGCGGCGCTGGGGAAACCGGGCGGCGAACTTCTTCATCTCCTGGGCGTCGGGCTGTTGGATCAATGACACGCAATGCGGCTTTCGAATCTATCCCGTCTCCTTGATCGACCGTATCCCGTTGAATCGTCATCGCCGCAGCGGCTTCGTGATGGAGAGCGAGGTGCTGATCGAAGCCTGCCGCGCCGGATATTCCATCGCCAGCGTTCCGATCCCCGCGCTATACGCCAGCGTGCTGCAACGGCCCAGCCACTTCCGCCCCGGGTTCGACGTCACGGCCATCGTTATCATGGTGGCGATCAAGCTATTGTCCCGCGCGCTCTATTTTCCCGGTCTGATCCGCTGCCAAAGACAGCGGCTGCATGCCACGCAGCAGGAAGCCATCTTGAATTAAATCGCGACTCGCGGCACTTTTACGCCCTGCAACCTTGCTCAAAGGAAGATTTTCATGCCCGCCTCAATTACCAAGATATTCATAGGTTTGGTCATGCTGCTCGCCGTGGCGAGCTGCCGCAACGCCACGGTGTATAACGTGGAGAGTCTCGCGATGAACACGCCGCCGCGCGCGACGCTGAGCGATGTCGAAGGCGCGATCAAGCGGGCCGGTGCGTCGCTTGGCTGGCAGATGCGCACGGTCGGCAAGGGACATATCGTGGCGCAACTGCCGATCCGGACCCACATGGCCATCGCCGACGTCACCTATACGACGAAAGAGTTCTCGATCCGCTACAAGGACAGCTCGAACCTCAAATACGATCCGGCGGACAACACGATTCACTCGAACTACAACAGTTGGGTCCGGAATCTGCAGAACGCGATCCTGGCGCAGACCGCCTCTTTGTCCTAGTCCGCGCAATTCGGATCAGCCGAGACCGCCACCGACAGCGATCACCTGACCGGTGATGTAACCCGCCTTGTCCGATGCCAGGTAGCCGACCAGGTCGGCGACCTCTTGCGGCTCACCGGCGCGCTGCATCGGGACAAGGCTCGCGATCCGGTCATCAGGAAACGCCGCGCTGGACTCGGGCGTCGCGATGACGCCCGGGGCCACGGCGTTGGCGGTCACGCCCCGGCTCGCATACTCCAGCGCCAGGGATTTCACCGCGCCGTGCAACCCCGCCTTGGCGGCGGCGTAATTCGCCTGACCCCGGTTGCCGATCAGTCCCGATACCGATGAAATCGCGATCACCCGACCCCACCGCGTGCGTATCATCGGCAGCAGCAGCGGCTGGATCACGTTGAAGAACCCGTTGAGCGAGATATCGATCGGCTCGGACCATTGCGCCCGGGTCATGCCGGCCAAAGGCGCATCGTCCGGCCGACCCGCCGCATGAACGACGATCTGAATTGCCGGTCCGTCGGACAGTGAGTCGAGCGCCGCCGTAACGGCACCCCCGTCGCGAATATCGAAGGCGACCGGCATCGCCGACCCGCCGGCATCGACGATATCCCGGGCGGTTTCCGCGGCCCGGTCCGCCTGCCGGTTGCCATGAACGAGGACTTCCGCGCCTGAGGCCGCCAACCTGCGGCAGATCGCGCCGCCGATATGCCCGCTGCCACCGGTGACGAGCGCGCGTTTCCCCGCCAGGCTCACCGGAAAATGATCCCGCATTCGCCCTGCATGACGTCGAGACCCGCCGCGGTGATCTCGAATTGGTATGCGGTGCTGCTCGAATCCGCGTGCAGGCGTGTCGCGCGAATCATCAGCGGCCCGGTCACTCGGCCGAGGTCGGCGACCTGCCAGGAAAGATCCCGCAGCAACACGACCTGTCCGGCGCGCACGGGCGATTTCGCCGTCAGCGGACCATGCACAGCCGCCGCCTGCGCCCCGTACTCGGCGCCGCATGCGGCATGAAGCTTCCCGTGCCGCCGCAACGGATTGTCGTCCCGGCGGTGGCTCGTGGCCGAACACAGGATCGTCTCGTCGTCGTATCGGACGACGCTGTCCAACAAGACCATCGGTCCCGCGTGCGGGACGAGCGCGCTGATGCCGGCGCGGTCTAACATGGCGATACCGAGAGAACCAACTGACCGTCCGCGCCATAGGGAAGCCGAATTTCCGCGGCTTCGCCGCCTGCGATCGCTTCCAGCAAGGGGATCGCCCGTGCGGCAGGGTTCTGATTCCAGAAGGATTGCAGGGCGCCGGTTCGGGGAACCGTGACCGTACCCGCGGTCTCTGGCTCGAAAACGGCGGAGAGACGGGCAATGCCGCCGCGATCAACCGCCGGCGCAAGATCGAACGCCACGCCGAACGGCGCACCGACCGGGCACACCGCATCCAGCGGTTCCAGGAACGGCACCTCGCATACGACCAGTAGAACCCGACGCGCCTCGGACTGAACCTGCGCCAACGCCTTGAGCAGACTTGCCGGAAACGTACCGGCCGCCGCGGCGATGCTGGAACACGACTGATGGGAACCGCTTATGATCGACCAATAGCCGACCGCCACGTTATGGACCGAGTTGTGAAAATCGGTCGGCGACACGTACCGCTCCGGTGTCGCGAGTTCCTCGAGAATTCGCTGCACGACCGGGCCGTCGCCATGCGCCCACCCAAAGACCACCGGCAACTCCCTGGCGTCATCGCCGGCGTTATCGACCGCTTCCCGCGCAACCGCCAAGGCCAATCGCACGGCCGGACTGGTGCGACGGCGTTCGCGCGGGCTCAACCCTTCGGGCGGCGGCGCCTCCACCGGGCTAGTCTCATAGACGGCACTGCCGGCGAACACCTCACGCGCGGCGGGCCAGCCGGCCAAGCCCGGTCCCAAAACGCCGATCCCGGCGATGCGCGCCTCGATCATGCCGGCCCACCCAGCAAAATGCTGCAATTGCTGCCGCCGAACCCGAAAGAATTGTTCAAGGCATAGCGCACGGCGCCATCTTCGGCTTCCGCCTCGATCCGCGTGCGAAAGTCCGGATCCAGTTGCCGCAGATTCGCGTTGCCGGGGATGAAGGAATTTTGAATCGCCAGGCAGCAAATCGCGATTTCCAGGATACCGGCCGCTCCCAAGGTATGCCCGGTCGCTCCCTTGGTGGAGCTGCAGCGCTGGCCGTCGCCGAACAGCCGCACGACCGCGGCGTCCTCGGCCCGGTCGTTCTGCCGGCTGCCCGTGCCATGCAGGTTGATGTAGTCGACCTGCGCCGGCGCTATGCCCGCACGGTCGAGCGCCGCCCGCATCGCCATCTCGGCACCCAGCCCATCGGGATGCGGCGCGGACATGTGATAGGCGTCGGCGCTTTCGCCATATCCCAGGACGAGCGCGATGGTCTCGCCATATGCGGTGTCGGCCCTCTCCAGCAAGGCGAAGCCGCCGGCTTCGCCGATCGAGATACCGCCGCGTTCGATATCGTTCGGACGGCTCGGGACTGTGTCCAGGAGGTCGAGCGAGTTGAATCCATAGAGCGTCAGGAGACACAGCGTATCGACGCCGCCGACCACCGCAGCGTCGCACACATCCGCCTGGATCAACTGCGCCGCATCGGCGAAGACCTTGGCCGAGGACGAGCACGCGGTGGACACGGTCGCCGCCGGTCCGGACAGACCGAGATAGGTCTGCACGAAAGTCGCCAGCGAATGATGATCATGGGTTTCGGCGAAACGGAAATCCGGGGGCAGGGCACCGGTCACCGCATCCCGCCGGGCGAAGGCCAACTCCCCCTCGCGGACGCCCGAGGTGGACGTGCCGAGCACCGTCGCGATGCGGCCCGCGCCGTGCCGCCCGATTGCGCCCGCTACAGCATCGGTGAATCCGTCGGCGCGCAACGCCATCTCCGCGACACGGTTGTTGCGGCAATCGAAAACGGAAAGGTCGTCGCGCACCGGCGCGCCCTCGACGCCGTCGATGCGACCGATGAACGTATCGAGACGGGCATCGTCGTAGTCGCAGCGACGCAGCGCCGACCGGTTCTGCAGCAACCCCTGCACCGTCGCGTCGAGTCCGACACCCAGGCTGTTCACCGTCGACAATGCATTGATCGCGAGCGCCGTCATGCCACCGCCTTTTCCGGCCGTCCGGTGAAGATCAGGCATAGGAGAAGCGAGACTGCCGATCCGATAGCCACCGTCCAGCCGATCTGCGACAGGATCGGCACCGCCGCGGTCGCCAGGAGGGTAAAGACGGCAATACTTGTCGCCGCGCATAGCATGACCGCGCGCACCGTATCGCCCCGCGCGGCCGGGTCCGTACCATCGACCTCATGTCCGTGCCGCAGGAAGACGCCATAGTCGATCCCGAGTCCCGCGACCATCAACAACGCGACGAGATGAAAGACGGTCAGCCCGCCCGCGATATACATCATGGCGACCGCCGTCAGGGTGACCGACAGCAGAACCGGCGCCAACACTTCAACCACCGCCCTCAGCGACCGTAAGACCGCCGCCAACAGCAGCAACGCCAAACCGCCGCCCAATGCGACCCAGCGGAGCGTTTCATCGCGATATCCCGCCATTACCTCTTCGGCCGTTTGCTTTAGATCCAGGTACCGCACGTTTTCGAATCCAGCATTGCGCAGCACTCCCCGGAATTCATCGGAATTTCGCACGCCGCGCAACAGAATCAAGGCTTGGGTACCCTGATCCGAAGGCAACAGCAATGTCTCTATCCGCGCACGCAAGAGATCATCGGCAATGTCGCCGGGACCGATCGGTCCGGTTTGCCGCGCCTCGGCAATCGCCTTCAGGAACGGTTCGAAAAACCCTTCCTCGAACGGTAGTCCGGTTTGCGCCGCCCGGACACCACGCCGCAGCGATTCGGATGCCGGCAACGCGGCAAATCGGGCCGCCTGCGCCTGTTTGCTGGGCAGGAACAGCGCCGCCATCTCGAACCCGGCGAGATCGCCCGCCGTCTGCCGCGCAGCCAGGAATTGCACCAGCGGCATGCTTCGATGCAACGCCTGCTCGGTGCTATCGCCTGCGACGCTAAGCAGGATGCGCGGATCGGCCGCAGCCAGATCGCGGCGCAACATGCGATCGCGGGACCGGATCTCTTCGGGAATCGGGCTGAGAGCGATAAGATCGTCCTGCCAGACCGGCTGATCCCGTCCGACCAGCAGGGCGAGCGCGACGATACCGAAAATCATCGCCACGACACGCCCCTGGCCCAATGCGCCGTGGACCAGCGCAGGGCCCCGACCGCCCCAGCGGACGGCCGGACGGTTCGACGTTCCGATCAATGCCGGCAATCCCCAACGCGTGACGAGAACCGCAGCGACAATCCCGGTCACCGTGAACACGCCAAGCTGCGCCAATCCGGGCATGCTCGACAGGACCAGCGGCAGGAAGGCGCACACCGTGGTCGCGGCACCGAGCAACAGGGCGGGCCAGATGCGCCGCGCCGCCGCGCCGGGCGCGAGCCCGCCTTGGACACGCGACATCAGATGCAGCGGATAATCCACGGCGATGCCCAACAGAGTCGCACCGAATCCGAAGGTCGTGACATGAATCGTCCCGAACACCCCCACGACCATAGCGGTGCCCGCAACGAAGCCGCACAATAACGGCAGGAAGCCCAGCGGTAGCGCGATAGGTCGCCGCAGGAACACCAGCAGCAGCCCGGCCACAAGCGGAACCGATAGCAAGACGAGGCGGCGCGATTCCGACTCCGCCTGCTTCCGGCTCTCGACCGCAATGACCGACGGGCCGGACAGCACCACGCGCAACGGACCGAATTTCTCTTCCAGCCGTTCTGCGGCGGCGTGAACCGCGGCGATCATCGTCGATTGAACCGTGAAGCTGAACCCGTCGCCCACCGTGCGCGCCAGAAAAAGCAACTGCCGGGCATCGGCGCCGACCCAGACACCCTGATGCCGCTTGGTCGCCGGCGGCGTCCAACGCGACAGCACATCGAATGTACGCAACGTCGGGTCGGCCGCCATGATGTCCTTCACCACCACCGCGCCGAATCCCTGCAACCGTCCAACCAAATCCTCGAAGGCCGACCGCAACCCGGCGGGCGAATACCGGTCGGCCTCGAGCACCGGCGCGAGGTGGTAGCGATACCGGAAGAACGGCTCGATCGCGGACCGGTCCCGGCGCAATTCGCCGTTGGCCACCAATTCGAATTGCCCGCTTTCCTCGAGGGCTTGACGAAACGCCCGACTGAGCCCGCGTGTCCGGTCTATCGGACCCGCTGCGTTCTCCGGTGCGAGACCGATCATCACCGTGCGGCTCGCCGCCCCCTGCCGCAGCGCACCCAACAACACCCCGAGGTCGCCGCTGCGCTGCTCCGGCAGCAGGACGGTCATATCGGACTGAATCGGTACGAAGCGAATGATAGTGACCCCGGCCGCCGCCAGGACGATCAATACAAAAATGAGACGCACCGCGTATCGCATACTGCCGATCACCGACGGGGCACGGCGTGTAACAGACGGATGACCGCGGTATCGCCGCTACGCTCCCGTACTTCGAAATCGGCGATTTGCCGCGCGCTGCCGGAAACGACCACCGTTTTCAGACGTAAGTCACCCTCATCGGATTTTGGCGTCAATTGTATCCGCCACTGACCCATATCTCCACTAATCCGGATATCGAAGGCTTTCCGCAATGCTGCGGCATCGCCACTGAACACCGCCTGCAATCCGGTGAAGACGAGCTGCAGGTCGCGCTGCATCCACAGGTCGATCGTCGCGACTTCGGTGTCGTCCGCATCGAGAATCGTCAAACGGTCTTCCTCGAGGATCGCGGTCTCGCGTCGCGGCGTCTCGTACCGCTTGATCAACCGGCCACCCGGTTCATAGATCAACTGCCCGCGCGACATCAGCGGTTTCGTTACGCCGGCGATCGTCCGGGTTTCTTCGAATGCGACCGCGCGCCGTTCCGATTGCGCGACGCCACCAAGCAGGTCTTCCAGTTCGACCGCCCGTACCGGAGGCGCCAGTGCCGCCGACGCACACAGCAGTACGGCAGCCGCCAAAACGGCAACCACAGACCGCAAGCCGCGCCGTTCAGTCATTCGATTCGTCCGTTCCGGCCCAGAAGTTCAGCAAATTAGCCCAATTATACGGTGTCATGCGGCAAAAATTCTCCAACCGGCCGGCGAACCGGACCGCAAGATCGCGGGCATACTCGTCACGATCCGCGCGCGACGGCTTTGCCGCCGGCGAGAGCAACTCGAAATAAACATCATAATGCCCCTTCCCGCTATAAACGGCGAAACACAACACGACCGGTACGTTCAACACCGCCGCGAGAAGCCACGGCCCGAGCGGGAAATTGGCCGGCGCACCCAGGAAGCCGACAGGCGTCACACGGTCGCCCGACGTCGACCGGTCGGCGAGGATGCCGACGACGCCGCCGGTGTCGATCCATTCGCGCACTTCGAGGATCGTTCCCGGTTTGCCAAGGGGAATGACGCTGTCGACCACTTCCGGATTGATCTCGCGCAACAGATCGTAGAACCGGCTTGATGTGTCCACATCGATCAGCGCCTTGACCGGATGTTTCTTCTCGGTGATGCCGAGCGCCCGCATCGCGTCGAAACTGCCAAGATGCCCGCTCGCCAGCAGGAACCCTTTCTTCTCCGCGAGAAGCGACTCGAACACCTCGGCCCCATGGACGCTGAAACTCACGTCCTTGGTCCGGCGCGCCAGAAAAAAGACCTTGTCCATCATCAAGGTGCAGAAGGTGAGGAAATGACGGTACCGTTGTAGGAGCGTGGGGCGCCGCCCCAACACGCGCGCCAGATAGTCTTGCGAAGCCCAGCGTTCGGCCGGGGCGGATACGAAGAAATACAACGCGATTCCATAGAGGATCGGCCGCGCCAGGCGGCGGCCGACGGTCAACGACAACCAAAGATAAAAGCGGGTGATACGACGGCCGCCGCGTTCCGGCCGGTCGCGCCAGTTAATCTCCATCGCGCCGGTCTATGCCACGACCAACCGAACGGTCAAGGCGGCCTTGCCGTCGACCGTGCTGCGCACCGTGACCATATTGTCATCCGCGGCTTCGATCGCGATCGGCCACTCGATCTCCGGGCCGAGGGGCTGCCGAAATTGCGCGCGGGTCACCTCGACGACCGTGCAGGACAGCTCGGCTTCGACCGACGCCACCAGTTCAGACAGGATCGCCGCGGCAGGCACGATCGGGTTGCCGGGGAAATGCCCCTCCAGGCACGGATCGTCGGCCGCGAAGCGGATGCTTGTTTCAACGCGCCGCATCGCCGATTCCGTGACGCGCCGCGAGATCGCGTATCGCGGCTTGCGTAAGCTTGCCCGTCGCGTTGCGCGGCAGGGCGTCGACAAGCACCAACCGGCGCGGCGCGAAGGCGGCACCCAGCCGATCCCGCACGGCGCGCAGCAAGTCATCCTCACGGCGATCCGGCGCGACGACGAAAGCGACGAGCCGCGCAACGTTTCCCGAACCGTCGTCTTCGGACGGCAACCAAACCACCCCGTCCTCGACGCCATCGACCTCCAGCAGTTGAGCGGTCAGACCGGACAGCGACGCACGCTTTCCCGCAATATTGACCATGTCCTGGCTGCGCCCGAGCAGTCGGATGCGTCGCGGGTCGACGACCTCGATCACATCCGGAAACGGGACGCGCCGCCCGAAATCCGGCCAATCGACGGATTGCCGGCCGCCGTCCTCGACAACGGTGAAGTCTTCCCGTAGCCGCCACACATCGGTTTGCGTGGTGCGCCGGGCGGCAACGGACCCGGCCTCTGTGAATCCGTATATCTCCCAAACCGCCGCGCCCAGCCGGGCCTCCGCATCCTGCGCCAACGCCGGACTCAGCGGCGCCGTCGCCGAGATGACGCGCTCGATCGGCGGCAGATCCACGACGCTTCCAACCAACGCACGCAAATGTATCGGTGTGGTGACCAGTACCCGTGGTTCCGGAACCTCCGCGAGGCACCGGGCGATATCCGCCGGGTAGACCGGATGCTCCGCATGCACACCGGCGCCGCCTTGCAACACATTCATGATGGTCGTTTCGAATCCGTACATATGCTGGCTCGGAACCGTCGCGACGATGGCGGGCGAGGTCAGGTCGTTGAGCGTCAACATCCGGGGAATGGTCTTGCCGCCGGCCACAAGCATGCCCCAGGTCTTTTCGTTAACCGATGGCTTGCCTGTGGACCCGGACGTGAACACCTTCGCGGCCGTATGCGCCCACGGCAGCGCCGCGGCAGATTCGGCGGCGCCGGGCGGTCCGGCTTCCCGATCGAGCAAGACCGCCGCCGGCGAGTCGAACGGCAACGGGGCATCCGAAACCGTGTACAAATCCGGATAGTCGGCGGCAAGGGCCGCGAAAGTCCGCTCCCCCGCGTCCGCGGGAAACAGGGCGGTCTGGGTTCGCATCCACATCGCCAGCAACGCCACGGTGAAATCGTCGCGCGCCGCACAATAGTTGATCGCGACCGGACGGTCGGGCAGCCGGCCGGCAAGTCGCGTGGCCCGGCGGTAAAGGTCCGCTTGGGATATCGGGCCATCTCCGGTCCAGTAGACGGCGCGGTCCGGCTCGAACGGATCGATCAGCGGCCACTCTGTCGGCTGCGTGGGTGCCAGGACGGACTCTCCCGTTACGCCGTTCGCCATCAACGCCAGGATACCGGGTCGAACATGACTTCGACAGTCTCGAGGATCGACGGCGTCCCCAGATGCGGCAAACAGAGGCCCCGGTACACGTGCTCGCCGACATAGAAGGCCACGAGAAGAGCCGGATTGACGACATTGCTCGCCCAGGACCACGCCGTAACCCCGAAGGCGCCGAAGATACCGAGCGCGGTCACCGCCAGAAACGCGGGCAGGATCGTCCAGGCCCAGGTCAGCAATCGGGCATACTCTTTCAGTCCGTCGGGCAACGCGCCGCGGCGCATCAACCGGCACAATCGTGTGATCAACGGTTCCTTGCCCGGCAACAGGCTGTAGCCGAACACCGCGCTGGTTAGCAGATATCCGAGAAAGGGCGGCGCGATGAGGACGGTTTGCATGTCGGGCGCCGGAACGGTGGCGACAATGCCCGCGACAGCCATGCAGACAACGGCGACGATCGCGGCGTTGACGCCCCGGCGCGCCGTCCCGCGCAGCATGGCGGTCGCCCAGACCAAAAGCAGCGCGCCGACCACGGTCATCGCGGCGAGCGGAATATCACCCGCCAAGGTCAGCAGATGAACCGATATCAGCACCAGGCCGAACACCAGCAGCCTAATCACGGACTCTCCGTTCCCGGGCGGCGCCTTAAGCGCCGTCACTTAGTCGAATGTTGACCGACAAAGGCGGCAAGGGATCGCAACGAACCGAAGATCTGCTGGTTTCGCTCGTCCTCCGCCTTGATCTCCACACCGTATTTCTTTGAAATCTCGAGTGAAATCTCCAATGCATCGATCGAATCCAGGCCCAGCCCGTCCCCAAACAACGGATCGTCCAACGGAATCTCTTCCGGCGTTACTTCCAGATCGAGCGCCGAGACAATCAGCGTCGCCAATTCATGTTCCATCGGCGAACAACGGGACATGGTCACCTCATATTTGTGCGGCGCAGGCCGGGCCACGAGTTTTGCTTATTCTTTATGCAACCTATAAGAAAACAGTGCGACAAAATATTATACATCCCCTTAATCCTAAAGATTTGTTTTGCACCCTCGGATACCGCGCGGCGGCAAAAAACCGCAGGGCCACGGTGAAAATGCCGTGGCCCTGCGCGTCTTAGCAAATTGCCGGGTCGCGACGCTACGCCGCGTCGTGCAGCAGGTTAAGGGCGGAGCCCGCCCGGAACCACTCGATCTGCGATTGCGTGTAGGAATGGTTCAGCTTCAGCGTCTCCGTCGTCCCGTCCGCGTGCCGGACCTGGCAATCGACCGGCTCGCCCGGGGCCAGGCCGGCGAGGTCGACGAGGCTCAACCGATCGTCGGCCCGGATCCGGTCGTAATCCGCCGGATCGGCGAACGTCAGCGCGAGCAATCCCTGCTTCTTCAAGTTGGTCTCGTGGATGCGCGCGAAGCTGCGGGCGATGACCGCCGCGCCGCCGAGCAGACGCGGCGACAGTGCGGCATGTTCCCGGCTGCTGCCTTCGCCGTAATTGCTGTCGCCGATCACGACCCAGCGCAGACCGCCGGCCTTATAGTGGCGCGCGGTCTTGGAGAAGGCGCTGTCGGTATCGCCGGACAGGACATCGAGCCCGGTGCCGCGCGCGTCCGTGTAAGCGTTGACCGCCCCCATGAACATGTTGTCGCTGAACTTGTCGAGATGCCCGCGCAAGCGCAGCCATGGACCGGCCGGAGAGATATGGTCGGTGGTCGTCTTGCCTTTGGCCTTCAGCAGGACCGGCATCCCGGTGAAATCCTCGCCGTCCCAGGCAGGCCACGGCTGCAACGCTTCCAACCGCTCGCTATCGGGGGCGATCACGATAGCGATCGCACTGCCGTCCGCCGGCGGGGCGGCGTAGGTGGACTTGCCCGAATCGAACCCGGCCGGCGGCACGTCGGGAGCCTGCCTTGGCGGCGTCAATTTGTAGGGGTTGCCGTTCTTGTCCTCCAAGCTGTCGGTCAGCGGGTTGAAGGACAGCCGTCCGGCGAGGGCGAAGGCGGTCGCCAGTTCCGGGCTGGTGATGAAGTTCATCGTCGTCGGCTGCCCGTCGTTCCGTTGCGGGAAGTTCCGGTTATAGGAGGTGACGATCGTATTCGGTTCGCGCGACGCTTCATTGGCGCGCCGCCATTGGCCGATGCAGGGGCCGCAGGCATTCGCGAGCACGACCCCGCCGATATCCGACAGGGTCCGCATCTGACCGTCGCGGTCGATGGTGGCGCGAACCTGTTCCGAGCCCGGGGTGACGAGGAAGGATGCGGCGGCGGCGGCGCCATGCGCCTTGGCCTGACCGGCCACGTCGGCCGCCCGGCTCATGTCTTCGTAGGATGAGTTCGTGCAACTGCCGATGAGGACCGTGCTGACGGCGTCGCAGAATTCGTTTTCCGGATCGGCGACTTCCGCGGCCAACGCGGAGATCGGCCGCGCGCGGTCCGGCGAATGCGGACCGACCACATGCGGCTCCAACGCGGACAAGTCCAACTCGACGACATGATCGTAATGCGCGCCCGGCTCGGCCTCTGCTTCCGCGTCGGGCTCCAGCAGATGCTTGAACCGGTCGGCGATCGGCACGATCCCGCCGCGCCCGGTCGAGTCGAGATAACGCGCCATGCGGTCGTCATAGGGAAAGATCGACGTGGTCGCGCCGACCTCGGCGCCCATGTTGGTGATCGTGGCCTTGCCGGTCGCGCTAATCGTCCGCGCGCCGGGGCCGATATACTCGATGATGCTGTTGGTGCCGCCGGATACCGTCAGCTGGCCCGCAACATAGAGAATGACATCCTTCGGCGCGGTCCAGCCGCTCATTTCGCCGGTCAGATAGACCGCGATGCGCTTGGGATACAGCAATTCCCAAGGAAGCCCGGCGATTACCTCGGTCGCGTCCGCGCCGCCGACGCCGACCGCGCAAGCCCCGAGCCCGCCGCCATTCGGCGTATGCGAGTCGGTGCCGATGATCATCGCGCCGGGCATGGCGTAATTCTCCAGCACCACCTGATGGATGATGCCCGCGCCCGGCCCCCAGAATCCGGCGCCGTATTTCGCCGCCGCCGACCGCAGGAAATCGTATACCTCGCCGTTCTCCGCCAGCGATTCGCGCAGGTCCGATGCGCCGTCGTTGCGCGCCTCGATCAGATGATCGCAATGGATCGTGGTAGGAACCGCGACCCGGTCCCGCCGCGTCTGCATGAACTGCAGCATGCCGCTTTGCCCCAGCACGTCCTGGAACACTACCCGGTCCGGGCGCAGGTCGAGGAAGGATTTTCCCGGCACTAGGTCTTGCGTTCCCGCATCGTCTAAATGGCCGAGCACGATCTTCTCGGACAAGGTGAGCGGCCGGCCAAGTGTTTCGCGAACCGTGGAGAGCGTGCGCTCGATCCGCTGGTACATGGCATCGGCCCCGTCCGGCGTTACGTCGATGGTGAACTTGCTGTCGGTCGCGCTCATGGCTGCGGCTCCTCTGAATGGCCTATCCGGATTGCGGATTGAATTTGGGTACGCGCGTCGCGACCCGCCGGGCGGGACCGGGCGACGGCAGAGAAACCGTAGCGCCGAATACACCTATCGTCTAATATATGGTTAAGATTAATTTCATATCTTTTACATATATCTAATGGAACTCCGCCATCTTCGTTACTTCGTGGCCGTTGCCGAGGAAGAGCATGTCACCCGCGCCGCGGAACGGCTTGGCATTCAGCAACCGCCGTTGAGCCAGCAAATCCGGGCCCTCGAGGACGAACTCGACGTCCGGCTCCTGCGCCGAAAACCGCGCGGCGTGGAATTGACCGACGCCGGCCGCGCCTTTGCGGCCGACGCCCGCAGCGTCCTCGACCAGGTGGATCGCGCGGTCGCCCGGGCACAGCGGACCGCGCGCGGACAACAAGGCGCCATTGTCTTGGGTTTCACCAGTTCGGCGCCCTTCCATCCCTTCGTGCCGAAGGAGATCAGCGAGTTCCGTGAAGCCAATCCAATGGTGTCGATCATGCTGGAGGAGGGTGGGACCACGGATCTGGTCGACGCAGTGCGGAGCGAACGGATGGACGCTGCCTTCATCCGTTCGCCTGTCATAGAAACCGAAGGGCTGAGCATCCATCCGCTGTTCAACGAACGGATGTTGGCGGCCCTGCCGCGCACGCATCGCCTGGCCGCTATGACGGACCGGCCGATCTCCCTGTCCGACCTAAGTGGCGAACAATTGGTCCTGTACCGCCGGCGCACCGGGCCCGGCCTCTACGATTCGATCATCGCGGCCTGCCACCGTGCCGGCTTCAACCCCATTATCGGGCAGGAAGCGCCACGCATCGTCTCCACGCTCAACCTGGTCGCGGCGGGCCTCGGCATCACGCTCGTGCCCGCCTCGCTGCGCCAGTCGCAGATGGAAGGCGTGGCATACCGGCCAATCAAACGCTCCGCCGGCCTGACCGCTCCCCTCAACCTGGTCTGCCGGTCGGTCGAACATTCCGCCGCCGCGCAACGCTTCACCCTGCAAGTTCGGCAAGCCGTAACGTCCTTGACGGCGGACGGACGGTGGAAAAAATAATCGCCCTATGCGGCAGGCCCTTGAACGGCGCCGCGCGGCAGAATCGAAATGACGCCGAAAGGAACTGTAGATGTCCGAATCCGATGGGTTGATCTGCGCGTATGAACTGAACGGAGAAGGCGGCGGCACGCTCATCGAGGAATGGGATGCACTGCCCTCCGCCGAGAGCGGGAAACCGTGCTGGATTCACCTAGACCGCAGTGGCGCCCGAACGCTCGCATGGCTACAGAACGACAGCAAGCTGCGGCCTATCATTCAGGAAGCCTTGGTGGCCGAGGAAACGCGGCCGCGCTGCACGCCCTATGACGAGGGCGTGCTCCTGAACCTGCGTGGGCTCAACCTGAATCCGGGCGCGGAACCGGAGGACATGTTGTCGGTGCGGCTTTGGATCGAGCCGACGCGTATCTTCACCGCCCGATCGCGTCACGTGATGCCGATCCAAGACGTACGCGACGCCATCGATCAAGGAAATGGCCCGCAAGATATCGGCGGCTTCGTGATCAGGCTGGCGAACCGGCTAACCGCCCGCATGGAGCCCCTGCTCGATGAACTGCAGGATCATCTGGATGATCTTGAAGACAGGGTGGTTGCCAACGTTCGGCGTGAATTGCGCAGTGAGTTGGCGCGGTTGCGGCGGCGGACCATCCTGTTGCGGCGGTATATCGGACCGCAACGCGAAGCCTTGCGGCTTCTGGCAACGTTGGAGGTCGAGTGGTTGACCGACCGGCAACGCGACCGAATCAACGAAATAGCCGACCACGTCACCCGCTATGTCGAGGATTTGGACGTGATCCGCGATCGCGCCTCGATCCTGCAAGACGAATTGACCAGCCTGCTGACCGAACGCATGGACCGGACCATGTATATCCTATCCATCGTGACCGTGGTCTTTCTGCCCTTGGCGCTGGTGTCCGGCATGTTGGGCATGAATGTCGGCGGCATCCCGGGTGAGAAGAACCCGTGGGCATTCGCAATGATATCGGGCGTGTTTGTCTTGGTCGTCGCGCTCGAGATCTGGATCGTCCGCAAACTCAAATGGTGGGCCTAGCGGTTTTGGTCTAAATCACCGACCGTGCGGCAAGATCGTCGAGCGTATCGCTATCGAGGCCAAGCAGGTCCGACAATACCGCCCGCGTGTGGGTGCCGCTGGGCGCCGCCGCGCCCGCGTAGCCGGTTTCCGCGCCGCTGAACTTCAACGGGAACCCCGCCGCCTTGAGGCCGGGCAACGGGCCGAGCGCTGGATGTTCGACGGTGTCGATCATGCCGCGCGCCTGCAGGTGCGGCCATTGCAGCAAATCGCCGATCCTGTGCACCGCGCTGGCCACGACACCGGCATCGGTCAGGCCTGTGACGGCATCGTCCGTCGTTCTTTGTTTGCTCCAATCGCCGAGCACCGCATCCACCGCGCCGTTATGCGCGACGCGCCAACTCATGCTGCCCCATTCATCATCGGTGGCGAGATCCTCCCGGCCGATTACCGCGCAAATCGCCTGCCACATCGCATCGGTGCCGCAACAAATCACCATCCAGCCGTCCCGCGTGGGATAGGAATTGAACGGCGAGAAGCGCATCACGCGATTGCCTTGTTGAAAGTCCATGCCAAGCGCCGGGTAACAGTCGAGCGGCTCGTCGAACAGCATCGAGAACAGCACATCCACCATCGAAACATCGACAAACTGGCCCAAGCCCGTGACCTGACGGTGATAGAGCGCCCCCAATATGCCGGACAAGGCGAAACCGGCGGAGATCGTATCGGCGAGCGGTGATCCCGCCTTCGTGGGCGGGCCGCCGGGATGTCCCGTAATGCTCATCAATCCTGACATCGCCTGCGTCGTAACGTCGTATCCGCGGCGGCCGCGATCGGGTCCTGTGCTGCCGTAGCCGGTAATCGAACAGTAGACGAGCCGGGGATTGACCGCCGAGAGGCGCGGCCAATCGACCTTGAGGCGTTCGGTCACGCCGACCGAGAAATTCTCCACCAGCACATCGGCCTTCTCGACGAGTTGCAGGAATAGGGCATGTCCGTCCTCGGACTTGAGGTCGAGGGCGATCGATTTCTTCGCGCGGGACCGTTTGAGGAAGGCGATGCCGAGATCGCTGTCATCACGGCGTTCGAGGGACGGGCCATGCTTCCCGAAATAGGCCGGCGCACCCGAAAGCGTGTCGCCGGTGCCGGGGTTATCGACGCGGATCACCTCCGCGCCCATCCCGGCAAGCAGCAGCGTGGTATGGGGACCGGCCAGGAACTGCGACAGGTCCAAGACACGGACGCCTTCCAGAATTCGACTCATGAAGATGGCTTTGCGTTGTGGTTCGGGCGGGCCCATGCCGCTGCATCCGGCCGGGGAGGCACTTTACCTGCAAACCACCGGCGGAGAACAGACCGCCACGGGGGACATCGCGCAACCTAGGCGGTTGACGATAGATCGCCCGACTGGACGATCCGCGCCGACGGCAAACGGATCGTGACCGTCGTGCCATGTCCGACCGCACTCTGAAGATCGAGTGATCCGCCGTGCAGTTCGACCAACGTCTTGGCGAGCGGCAGCCCCAGGCCGGTACCACCCTGTTGCCGTGTGAACACGTTGCCGATCCGGCCGAAATGCGACAGCGCCTTCGGAATGTCCTCGGGCGCGATTCCAACCCCCGTATCGACAACCTGGATCACGAACCCGCCGTCGTCGCTATTCCAGGCCTTCAAGCGCACACGCCCGCGTGGCGGCGTGAACTTTATCGCGTTGCTGAGCAAGTTGAGCAGGATCTGTTGCAGTTTGCGCGGATCGGCCCGCAGCATCGGCAGCCGGTCGGGAAGGTCGGTCTCTATCTTCAGCGACCGTTTCGCCGCCGTTTGCCCGATCAGGCGGACCGCCGCATCGACGATCGTCGAAACCTCGACCACCTCGTCGGCAATGTCGGTGGCGCCCGCCTCGACCATCGACAGGTCGAGAATGTCGTTCACCAGGTCGAGGAGGTGCAGACCGCTTTCGTGGATTTTTTCCGCATAGTCGCTGTAGGCCGACGTTCCGACCGGCCCCAATCGCTCGTCCTTGATAACCTCGGAGAACCCGATGATGGCATTCAGGGGCGTCCGTAGTTCATGGCTCATGTTGGCCAGGAATTCGGATTTCGCGCGGCTGGCCCGTTCCGCATCCCCTTTCGCCTCGGTGAGGCTCTCCGTCGTGTTCTCGAGAATTTCGACATTGGCGGCCAGACTGCGGGTCAACCGGACTTCTTCCCGCCAGCGCCGCCAGGAATACCATCCCGCCGTTAGCGCCAGCGCCGGTACGGCGGCGAGCCACTCGTCCAGCTCCAAATGCTCAAATTCACGTGTGATCCGGAAGAACCGGTCGACGAAGTCATACGCGAGAAGACTGTACACCAGGAGAACAAGGATCATCGCCGCCAAGGCCAGGTCACGATTGGCCGGCTTTCGGAACCATTCGATACGACGGAAAATTGTGTTTCCGTGATCCTGCATTGCTTCTATCGGTCGCTTCCTGGGGTTTGTCTAAAATTTTACGGGTATTTGGTTTACCAATGCTTAAAGGCGGACCACCCGTGAATTGCCCGAAACTTGCCAGAAATCGGCGTTTCGCCGATGCTATCGGGACGATCGTGGCATATCCGGATGAATCGGTCCGGTTCGCCGCCCCATGGGAAGGAGACCCGAACAGTGACCGACACATCCACACTCGTCATTCGAGGCGGCACGGTTTACGACGGTTCCGGCGGAGACCCGTATGACGCGGACCTCCGTGTGGAGGACGGCCGCATCGCCGAAATCGGCCCCAATCTGCCGAAAGGCGACGAGGAGATCGATGCACGGGGCCACATGGTCACGCCGGGGTTCATCGACCTGCACACCCACTACGACGCGCAGGTAACATGGTCGAACCGCATCACGCCATCGTCCTGGAACGGTGTCACCACGGCGATGATCGGCAATTGCGGCGTCGGCTTCGCCCCCTGCCTGCCGGAACAGCGCGACATGCTGGTCAAGCTGATGGAAGGCGTCGAGGATATCCCCGAAGTCGTCCTCACCGACGGCCTGCCGTGGAATTGGGAAACTTTCGAGGAATATCTCGATACACTTGATGCCCGCCCTTACGATTTGGATGTCGTCACGCAGGTGCCGCATGCCGCACTCCGCGTCTATGTCATGGGCCAACGGGGCGTGAACCGGGAACCGGCGACGGCGGACGACCGGGCCAAGATGGCGCGGTTGGCGGCGGACGGGATCGAGGCGGGCGCACTGGGATTCTCGACCTCGCGGACGTTGAACCACCAGACGCTGGCCGGCGAGGCGATCCCGACGCTCGAGGCCGAGGAGGCCGAACTGTCCGACATCGCGGGCGCGATCAACGGCGTCGGCTCCGGCTGGATGCAAGTCATTTCCGATTTCAACGAGTCGGACGAGGAATTCGCGATGCTGCGCCGGGTCGCCAAACGCGCAGGACGGCCGTTGTCGATCACGGTCCTGCAGCGGGACCGGAACCCGGAATGGTGGCGCGACATTATGGGGCAGATAACCGCCGCCAATGCCGACGGCGCGCAGATCTTCGGACAAGTATTGCCGCGCCCGACGGGCATCCTGCTGGGGTTCGAGATTTCGCAGAACCCGTTCATCGGCCGACCGAGCTGGGACAAGGTCGCCGACCTGCCCTTGGACGAGAAGCTGGCCGTCCTGCGGCAACCGGACTTCCGGGCACAGTTGATGTCGGAGTCCTGCCCGGACGAGAAACTGGCCTATCGCGTCTCGCACTGGGAGCGCATCTTCCCGTTGGGCGATCCGCCCAACTACGAGCCGGCGCCGGAGCAGAGCATCGCGGCGCTCTCGGCAAAGGCGGGGCGTGACCCGGCCGATTTCGCCTACGACATGTTGTTGGAGAACGGCGGCAAGACGATCCTCTACCGGCCGCTCAGCAATTACACCTATTTCAACCTCGATACCGTCGGCGACATGATGCAGCATCCGAACACGCTGGTCGGGCTCGGCGACGGCGGGGCGCATGTCGGCATCATCTGCGACGCAAGCGCGATCAGCTATCTGCTGACCCACTGGACCCGCGACCGGACCCGCGGCGAAACCGTGCCGTTGCCATGGGCGATCAAGCGCCTGACCCACGACAACGCGTCGACGATCGGATTGCATGATCGCGGATTGCTCGAACCGGGACGGAAGGCCGATATCAACGTCATCAACTACGACAAGCTGCAGCTACGAGCGCCCGAGGTGGTCTATGACCTGCCGTCGGGCGGGCGGCGGCTGATCCAGAAGACCGACGGATACGCCGCGACGATCGTCGCGGGCGAACCGGTCTACCGGAACGGCGAGGCGACCGGCGCACTGCCGGGCCGGCTGGTGCGCGGGATGAAGGGCGCCGCCTAGGCGGCGCGGCGCCGACGGCGGCGGTTGGGCCGTCCGTTCCGTTTCCCGCCAGGCTGATTCGCACCGGGTTGGCTCGCACCGGATGAGGGCGATGGCGTGGGACCGCGTTTCCGTCGCTGCGGTTTCGCGCTTTTCGGCTTCGATTTCTTGTGTTTCGCCCGCCACGGTTTGCCAGACCCCGGCTTTCGGGTTCCTTGCTTGCGCGCCCCTGGCTTCCCGGCCCCCGGCCGATCCTGGTTTGCCGCCTGCGGCGCATCGCCGACAACCGTCAACGACCGTTTGATCAGCCGTTCGATATCGCGGAGATAATCCCGCTCGCTGGGGTCGCAGAAGGAAATCGCGACGCCGCTGGCGCCGGCGCGCGCCGTCCGGCCGATACGATGGACGTAGCTCTCCGCATCGCGCGGCAGGTCGTAGTTGATCACATGCGACACGTCGTCGACGTCGATACCGCGCGATACGATATCGGTCGCGACCAGGACGCGCGACCGGCCCTTCCGGAAACTGTCGAGCGCCTTCTCGCGCGCGCCCTGCGTCTTGTCGCCGTGGATCGCCACGCT
This sequence comes from Alphaproteobacteria bacterium, assembly GCA_965228975.1. Classification (GTDB taxonomy): domain Bacteria; phylum Pseudomonadota; class Alphaproteobacteria; order UBA8366; family UBA8366; genus JAJFJD01. The sequence continues at coordinate 5,126,217 of OZ245851.1, read as the reverse complement.
CTGTACGCCGGTCGCCGCGATCTGCTTGGACAGGCGGTCGGCGCCCCGCTTCGTGCGGGTGAAAACGATGACGCTGGCCAACGCTGAATCCTCCAGCAGGGCCGTGAGCAGCTTGCGCTTGCCGCGCCCGTCCGCGTGATAGACGCATTGGTCGATGCGGTCCACTGCAACGGATTTCGCCGCGATCTGGACGCGTACCGGGTCGGTCAAAATATCGCTTGCCAGGCGCGCGACGTCGCGCGGCATGGTGGCGGAGAACAGCATCGACTGACGCGTCTCCGGCAGTTGGTCGATGATTTTCCGGACATCCCGAATGAAACCCATGTCGAGCATGCGGTCGGCCTCGTCGAGCACCAGATACTGCGCCCGGCGCAGATCGACACGGCGCTGCTCCACCAGATCGAGGAGCCGGCCCGGAGTCGCGATCAGCAGGTCCACACCGCGCTGCATCGCCTTGGCCTGCACCCGCTGACTGACGCCGCCCATCACGACCGTATGACGCAGCCCGCTGTGGCGGCCATAGATCTTGACGCTGTCGGCAATCTGATTGGCGAGTTCCCGCGTCGGCACGAGAATCAGCGCGCGTGCGACGCGCGGCATCAGATGGCGGCGGTCCGCGCCGAGGTGCTGCAGCAACGGCAGGACGAACGCCGCTGTCTTGCCGGTACCGGTCTGGGCGAGGCCGAGCAGGTCCTTGCCGCCGAGCAAGGCCGGAATGGCCTGCGCCTGGATCGGCGTCGGCGTATGGTAATTCGCGTCCGAAAGGGCACGAAGCACGCTCTCGGAAAGCCCGAGAGCGGAAAATGTCGAAGTCGTCAAAAGAATTGTCTCCTTGTGCGCCGCGCCGGGTCCGATTTGGATCGGCCGCATCGACAATCGGCGTGTCGCCTGTCCCCACGCGCACCTGGAGTTAGCGGAAATTCAAAAAGCGGTCTCGGAAGGATAACGTCCGGAAATATCCGGGCGAATCGCGCAATCGCGAGCGTGCCGCGCCAGGTAAATGAGGGTTTCCGGCCGGGAAGTCAAGCACTACCGAAGATCATGCGGCGGCCCGCCCGAACAGGCGGGCCCGGACAACCGCCTACCCCCCGAAAAGCGACCGGAAAAAGCCGCCGGACTTACCGTGTTCATGGACATAGGCGGCGACGGTCGCATTGTCCTGATGCGGCAGGTTCTTAGCCTCGACCGCGCTCAGCAGCGCATCGACAACCGTCTTCGCGCCCGCCGCGCGGTGACGCCCCGTCAGATTGGCGATTTCCTCGGTATCGAGCGTCAGGATGCCGTCCGACGCCGCGAGCAAAACGTCGCCGGCCTTCAGCGCGCCCTCCTTGCTCTGCAGATCGATCAGGGGGATGTCGTCGCCCATCAAGGCGCTGCGGAGCGAATTTCGGCGGGAATCGTGCAACGCTTCTTCCCGGGTGATCTGCTGATCCTCGGCGAGCTGGTCCAGCACCGGCGCCATGGAATGGTCTTCGTTCCACAACGCCACGGCGGATTTCCGGACGTGGTACAGGACGCTGTCGCCGACGCTGATCCACGTCACGGTACCATCCCGTATCGTGCAGGCCAGCAGCGTCGTGCCCATATCCTTCAAGGACTCGTTCTGGGCGACCGCGGCGGCGATGGATGAATTCCCCGCGTGGAGCGCCTGGGGCAGCCATTCCTGAGGGTCGCCGGTGCCGTGCTCGTTGTAGTGATCGAGGAACGCGCGCGCAGCGGTCTTGCTGGCCACATCGCCGGCGGCGTGCCCGCCCATGCCATCGCAGATCAACAGCAAGCAGCCGCCCCCATCCGCGACGTCATCGCGGATCGCGGCATAGTCCTCCTGATACTCGCGTGCTCCGGGGATTTGCCCGGAAAAGGACGTCTTGGTCATTCGGTCGGCGCGTCGCCGTTGCCCAGGTCGGCCCAATCGAAGTCCTCGCCGCAGAGCGGAACGAACCGAAGGGTCGTCGCCCCCATCGAGATCGTCGCGTCCGGCGACAGTTCCTGGGGCGCCAGCACGGGCGCATCGCCGACATAGGTCAGGTTGGAGCCGCCGCCATGCTGGATAAAGAACTTCCGATTCTTACCGTCATAGGCGACCGCACATTGTGTGTCCCGAGCGATCTCATCGTCGCCGAAATCGAGCCGGACACGTTGGTCGTCGCCGCGGCCGATGCTGTTCCAGCCATAGCCGAGCGGCAGGCCGTTGCCCTGACCCGGGCCGTCGACGATGACCAACCATCCGACGACAAAGTCGTCGGCGGTTTGCGACGGCGTGGCGTCGGCGCTTGGATCGGCACCGCCGGCCGCATCCTGTCCGGGACGCCAGACACGGGTTGCGGAGCTTAGGTCCGGACCGGCGGCACCGGCGCTCCCCGGGCGGGCCGGACGCTGCGGTGGCGTGTCGATCCGGCGCGTCTGGTTCCGAAGGGGATCCGACTTACCCGCATCGGCACCCGGTTGCGTCGCGCGCCGCGTCGGACCGGAAAAGAAATCGCCGGGCTTCTTGGTATCGCCGCTCATATGCTGCTCTCCCTTGACTGTGGATCCGCCGGCCCGCATCAGCGGGTGCGACGTTTCGCCTTCGCCGCATGCAACCCTGCCGGATGCAGCCGAAGATACAGGGCGTACGCTTCCGGCGTGCCGATGTATTGCGCTTTCGCGAAATTCGCGTTGTCCTGCGCCTTCTGTTCCGGACTCAACTGCGGCCTTGTCGGCGTGCGCGGTTGTGGTTGCGGCTGGGGCGACTGCGGTGCCGGACGCCGTGTGGCGGGCGGCGTCTGTGGTGCCGGCGTGCGTTGCGGCGTCACCTGCGGCGGGGGCGTGCGTGGCTGCGGTGTCACGCGCGGCTGAGTTGGTGCTTTGGGCGGCGTCCGCTCGACGACCTTGGGCTTCGCGGGCTCCTTCGGTTCCTCGACCTTTTGCGAGGGCGGCTTCGGATCGGACCGCACCTGCTCCTGATTGACGAAGCCGCCTTTCTTCGTGGTCAGGTCCCAGGCGAAATACCCGCCGCCGCCGACCACCGCGAGCGCGCCGAGAACGACAGCCATTTGCAGACCCGAAAATCCGGACGTTTTTTCTTTTACCGGCGTCGGTGTCGGCTGCACCGGCGCAGACCCGCCGCCGGACGGCATGCGCTGCGTCGGCGCCGAGGTCGCCGCGGCGGCGACCGTCCCGCCCTCCAGCGCCGCCCGCCATTCGTCTACGGTTTGCGGCCGGTCGCCCTCGCGCGGGCGGATGGCCCAGTCGATGGCCTCGAGGAACTGTTTCGATCCGCGCCCCTTGGCCGCTTGGACCGTGGGCGTCGTCGGATCTTCGACGGCGCGCTGCACCGCCTCATGCGGGGCCTCGCCCGTGAGACAGGCGTAGCTCACCGCGCCCAAGGCATAGATATCCGTCCACGGACCCTGGTTGCCGGACGAGAAATACTGCTCGTAGGGGGCATAACCGGGCGTCAGAATCGTCGATATCGGACGGCTGCGCGAGCCGATGGCCTGCCGCGCCGCGCCGAAATCGATCAGCACCGGCGTGCCATCCGACCGGATGATGATGTTCTCCGGCTTCACGTCGCGGTGCAGCATGTCGGCCGCATGGACCAGCGACAGCCCGTCCAGCAACGGCAGCAGCATCGGCTTGAGCTGGTCTTCGGACAGCAACCCGTCTTCGTTCACGACCGTCGACAGCGGGCGTCCCTCGGCGAAATCCATCACGATATAGGCGGTGCCGTTTTCCTCGATATACCGCACCACGCGGATCAGGTTGGGGTGCTCGAATTTAGCGAGGGTCCGCGCCTCGTCGATAAAACGCGACAGGCCCCAATCGTATTCGCTTTGGTCGTCCTGGACGGTCGTATTCGGGGCGACCCATTGATCGTCGTAGCGGGACGCGAGGCTGAACGGGAAATACTCTTTGATAGCAACCGCTTTATCCAAATTCGTGTCACGACCGAAATACGTGACGCCGAACCCGCCTGACCCGATAACCTTGCTGATCACATATTCGTGAAGCCGGTAACCGGCCGGCAGCGTCTGCTCCCGAATCCGGACCGTTTCGGATGGGCCATTGCCGGAGTCGTTCTGATCGCCTGGTTCCATAAGCGGGCCGCCAACCGTTTACGCCCAATGTGGACGCCTTTTTCTACCGCAATCCTTAAGTTTAAGCACTGTTCGGCACCGTCCTCAAGGTTACGGCACCCGACTTAAACCAACGGCGCTTAATCGTTTTTTGTTCGTGCCGGGGTTTCAAGCACTCAAACGTCGCGTCTATAATCCTACCCAAGAAACGCGAAGAGGGGCACGAGACAGTGGGGAGAGTTCGGGCATCCGTGCGCGGCAGGATGGCAATGTTATTTGCCGTCTTCGTGTTTTGGGTGTGCTCTATCGCCGGCGTGGCGGCGCAATCCAATGATGCCGCCATCGTTCAGATCCTGGCCTTCGAGGACCAAGACCTCGTCAACCAAGGCAGCGGCTTCTATGTCGACGGTGCCGGCACCGTCGTCACCGCAGGGCATCTGCTGCGGCGGCAGAACAAGATTTTCGTCGTCGGGAACGACGGCGAACGCCGCCCAGCGGCGGTCGTGAAGATGCTGGGCGACGTCGATTTCGCCATACTGCGGGTCTCCTCGGCCCCCAAGGGGGGCGTTTCCCCTGCGACCTTCGCCGCCGTCGCCCCGTCGAAATCCGACGTGCTTTCCATCATGGGGTATTGGGCGTCAGGTCCGGAACCCGAACGCGGCTGGAGCCTGTTCGGACCCGAGCGGCCGGATTTCATCGCCGCGGTCCAGGAAAAAGGCGACCCCGTCCGCGCCGTCGTCGACTCCGCAACCGATGCCGGCGCAGTGCTGTTCGCCGCTGCCGGCCGCGGCGCCTACGGCGGACCGGCGCTGAACGCCTGCGCCCGTGTCGCCGGGATGGTGGCACGCGCCCCCTCGAAGTCCGACGAGGACCTGTGGAAACCCCATGTCATCGAACCAAAGATTTCGCTCGTCTCGTCGGCACGGATCGTCACCATGCTGCGCGATGCCGGCGTCACGCCGTCCGTCGCGGCGCAAGACTGCAAGACCGAGGCCGCTTCGAAAGAAAAGGCCGCCAGCGCCAAGGCGGCGAGCGCCGAGAAGAAGCGCAAGGCGGCCGAACAGAAAGCGAAACAGGCCGAGAAGAAAGCCAAGGCAGCCGAGAAGAAAGCCGCCGAGGCGGACAAGGAAAAGGAAAAGGCCAAGAAAGAAGCCGAACGGGTCAAGCAGGACACAACAAAGGCCGTGGAAGGCCTGAGCCAGCGCGTGGACGAGAAGAGCAAGGCGCTCAAAGCGGAGCAGGAGCAACGCAAGCGCTACATGATCTACGGCGGTATCGCGGTCCTGGCGCTGCTGATCCTGTCCTTCCTTCTCTGGTCGAAGCGCAAACGCGACCTGCGGATTGCCGAGGCGGAGATCGAAGCGGCCAACGCCCGGTTCAACGACTGCCTGCTGGAAGGGACCGACGCGGCCGGCGCGCCGCTGGCGCTGCGCGTGTCCGGCCGGGACCTCATCAAATCGGCCAACGGCGTCGTCTTCGGCCGCAACCCGGACATGGCGGACATGGTGATCGCAGACGATACGGTCAGCCGACGGCATGCCCGCATCATGGTGCGCGACAACCGCCTGTATCTGGAGGATTTGGGATCGACCGGCGGCACGCGTGTCAACGGCGAAGCGCTCGACGCCGAGGGCGGCCCGGCAAATGTCGCCACCAACGACGTGATCGAAATGGGCGGCGTCAAACTGACCTTGAAGGTCTTGGAAGGATAACCATCGTGATCCGCAGATTCATCATCCTGACGCTCGCCGCAATGACGCTGTCCTTCCCCGCCGTGTCCTTCGACGAGGCCGACAAGCAACAGGGCGTCGTTCAGATTTTCAATCTCACGCGCGGCACAAGCGGATCGGGATTCGTCATCAACGAAGAAGGCTATATCGCAACCAACCATCACGTGATCAGCCGGGGCCGCAAGCTCTACGTGAACCCGGACGGCAACTCGGTCGCGATCCGGTCGGTGGTGCGCAATCCGAACGCCCGGATCGTCTGGGCATCGTCGGAGCGCGACCTTGCCATCCTAAAGGTCACCAATCCGGACGATTTCGAACCCACCATGCTGGCGAAGATTCTGCCGAGAAAAGGCGAGGCCGTGTTCGCCGTGGGCTATCCGGGTGCGGCGAATCAGAACAACATCAAGGGCAGCCGGGACATCCTGTCGGATGCCACCGTCACCGCGGGTGTCTTGAGCCGGAGCTATGTCGGCAGTTGGCGGCGCACACCGATCGAATTGGTGCAGCACAATGCCGAGATCAGCTGGGGCAACAGCGGCGGACCGCTGTTCGACGAATGCCGGCGGGTCATCGGCGTCAACACGCGGCTCAGCACCAAGAAGATCGGGAAATCCTTCGTCGTCGCCCCCGGCGCTTTCTTCTCGTCAAACGTCAGCGAGCTGATCAAGGTTCTGAACCAACGCAAAATTTCCTACGACTCGACCGATGAGCGCTGCCTGTCGCGCGAGGACCAGATCCAGGAAATGCTGCGCAATTCCATCCTGATCGGGATCGCGGCCTTCGTCGTCCTGGCGGCGCTCTTGGTGGTCGCCCTGCGCCGGCCGCGCGAGAAGGTCGTGCAACTCGTCGAACGGTATTCGCGCTCGATGCGGGGCGCGCCGGCCGGGAAGACCGCCCGCGCGTCGCAAGCCGCAGCACAGCCGACCGCCACCGATACGGGGTCGCTGCCCCGCTTCGGCCTGACGCTGGACGGTTACGACGCCGCCGGAAATTCGCACAAGCTTCAAATCGACAAGGGCGACCTGCTGACCGGGGTCACGGTCGGCCGCGAACCGCCGGACTCCCGGTTCACCATCCACAATGACGAAGTGTCCCGATCGCACGCCAGCCTCTACGCCAAGGACGGCTTGTTGTATGTGCGGGACGAAGGGTCGACCAACGGGACATCCCTGAACGGACGTACCGTTCGACCAAACTATTCCGAAATTGCCGGCAATGGCGACGAGCTCAAGTTCGGGCCGGTGACGATGAAGATCTTGTTTCGATGAAACATTCGCTTAGAAGCGCAAAGGGGTACAGATGAAAAAATCACTTGGGGTGGTCGTCAGTTGCACGATTGCGCTTGCCGGCTGCCAGACGCTTGAACAGACCAAGGAAAACATCGGCACCGCGCTCGGCGCGGTCACGGGCGGCGCCGCGGGCGCCCTACTGTGCAGCAAGAAATACAAACTGGTGTGCGGACTGGTCGGCGCGGGTATCGGCGGGTTCATCGGCAACCGGATCGGTAAACGGCTGGACGACGCCGACAAGCAGCAATTGGCATTGGAAACGTCGCAGGCCCTGGCGAGCAGTTCCCCGAAAAGCGCACCGCGCGTATGGAGCAATCCCAAGACCGGCGTGAAGGGCAAGGTGACGGTGAAAGACGAAACCACGAAGCCGGTCCAGGCATCGATCCCGGTTCTGAAGGATCGGGTGAAGGTGACGCCGCCGCTCGATCTCGTCGGCGAGACCTATAAGGTCACCAGCAGCGCCCTGAACGTGCGCGGCGGTCCGGGAACCGACTATCAGACCGTCGGCACGAAACTCACGCGCGGCCAGGACGTCCACGTGGTCGGGCGGGTGCAAGACAAGCCGGACTGGATGCTGATCGCGCAGGACGGCGCCGGCTCCGGCTATGTGTTCGCGAGGGGATTGCGGTCAACCGGCTACGCCGTTGCGCAGAACGAACAGAACGTGCCGGCGGCGGCCGAAACGGTCCAAATCGCGGCCAAACAGCAGTGCAAGACCGTCGAACAACAGGTCACCTACGCGGACAACACGACCGATACGGAATCCGTTCGGATGTGTCAGCAAGGGGATGGATCTTGGTCCATCAGCTAGCATCGGTATCGGCGGCGGCGCGTGGCGCAGCGGCGGCGATCCTGTTTTCGGGATTGCTGCTCGGCGCGGCCGCGGCCGCCGAGCCCCGCCTCATCGTATCCGGCGGGCCGAACAAGGAATTGAAGGGGTATCTCGTGAAGTGCGGCGTCGTGTCGGCAGTCGAGATCCGGGCGCCGGACGGCGGCTATTTCGAATCGGACCGCGGCGATTTCGGGAAGCTGGCCCGGAATATGCGCTACATCCTGTCGAACGAATGCCGGGGTCTGCGAAAGATTACCTTTACCGGCACCGTGAACGGGGAGCTCTGGTATTCCGGCGCGGTTTCGGTCGAGCGCAAGTGGCGGCTCTACGGACTATACGCGCCACCATAGTGAACCTCGGTTCGACCGCGGACGGCACCGTCTAGCCCTTACGGCGATATCGAGACGCCGTGATTGCGCACGCCGCGAACAGAAACACCAGACAATGCAGAACGATGACGGGGAAGGCGAGGAATACGCTCGTCGACTCCATCACGGCGGTGCGCCGCAGATCGGGGACGAAGGTCGAGATCGGGCCGTCGATCCGAATGAACATATCCGTCAACGCTTCGACAGCCCAATACCCGGTCACCGCGATCTCAGCCAGGAACTGCGCCCCGCCGGGTAGCGTCGGGACCAGGCCGCCGGCGAGAATCAGTTGGGGAATCAGCACGAGCGGGACGATCGTGGTGGCCTGATCGCGCGTGTTGGCCAGCGACGAGATCAAGAGACCGAGGCCGACCGCCGCCAATCCTGTCACGACGAGGATCAGGAACTGCATCACCCCCGCGCCCGGCATGTCGTCCGCCAGCATGCCGGTCAGGAAATAGACCACGAGGACTTGCGCCGTGGTCAACATCCCGGTGACGGTGAACTTGGACAGCACGAAGGCGAAGGCCGACAGGTTCACGTCATACTCGCGGCGGAAGATCGCCGCCTCGCCGACAATATCCTTGGACGCCGAACTGCAGCCGATCCAGAGAGCCGACATGCTGAGCAGGAACAAGAGCGCCGTCTGCGAACCGATCCGCGCGAACCCGGTCCCCATGCTGCCGAACACATACCCGACGAGAACGCCGATCAGCACGCTCTGCAGCGCCGCGATCGCCAGATTCTTCCGGTCCGCCAGCAACAAGCGCAGATTGCGGCGGCTCAGGATGGTCCATTGCCGGATGCCTTCTTCCAAGCGGCGCCGAAAGTCCGCCTTCTGGCCTGCATGATGTTCCGCCGGCCCGTCGGTGGGCGGCGGGTTCGACGCTGCGATACCGCGCTCGCGGGCCCATTCCTGGTAACGGCTGCGCCATGTCGCGGACGGTTCTTCGCGTAACCGCCCGAAGATGCCACCCAACGTCTTGACGCCGAAGAAATCCAGCGCGTCGCTCGGCGTCCCGGCGAAGGTCATCACGCCGGGGCTGCCCATAACGACCACCTTGTGGCAGAACGCCTCCACGTTGGCGAGCGTATGGGTGACGCAAACGATCGTCATGCCGTCGTCCGCCATCTGGCGCAGCAGGCGCATGAGTTCCCAATCGGTCTGTTCATCCAGCCCGCTGGTGACCTCGTCGAGATACAGGAGCCCCGGCCGGTTCAGCGTTTCGCTCGACAAGCTCGCCCGCTTCTTCTGGCCACCGCTCAGCGTCGCGATCTGATTGCCAAGGCGGTCACCCAGCTCGACGCTATCCGCCGCCTTCGCAACGATGTCCGAGCGTGCGTCGCTCGGCAGATCGTACGGCAGGCGCAATTCGGCCGCATAGCCGAGCGCCTGTTCGAGCGTCAGCCCTTCATGCAGCACGTTATGCTGCTCCACCATCGCGATATCCGGCTTCAAGGCGTCGAAATTCTCGTGCAGTCCCAGCTCATTGACGAAAACCCGACCGTCGGAGGGAGCCGACCGGCCCGATAGGACGTTCATCAATGTGGATTTGCCCGATCCGCTAGGCCCCAAGAGACATACGAATTCGCGCGGCGCGATATCGACGGACACATTGTCCAGGATGCGAAGCGGTTCGCCGGACGTATTGTCGCGCACGTCCTTGGACAAGGCGTGCCCGGTCAGGCTGACACCCTCTTGCCGCGGCTCTCCCGAAATTTGCCGGCCGTCGAATTTAAGGCTGAACGGGCCGATATTGATCCGGTCGCCGGTCTGAAGCAGCAAACCTTTGGTCGCCCGAACGCCATTCACGAAGGTTCCGTTCGTGCTTCCCAGGTCCCGGAGGAAGACCCGGTCGCCCTGCACCTTGAGAATCGCGTGTTCGCGCGAAACCGTCGGATGATCGAGCTGGATGTTCCCCGCGGGCACCGTCCGGCCGATCTTCATATCGTGCCGCACCGTGACAGGGCCGCTGAAGTCCTCCGACGCCAGGTCGTCCAGGCTCTGAACGAAAGACGTCGCGGCCGGGGCGAGCCCGGGGTTCCCGGTGGCCGGGGGCTGTGAGCTCTCGGCCGCCGGCGTCCCTGTATCCTCCGACCCGATTCCGGACGATCCGGTGGTTGGCGGCCCCGGGGTCGGCGATGATGCCGTGGTCGGCGGCGACGCCAACGCCGTTTTCGGCGCGGACATGACCGATGTCGGCGGCGCCCCCGCAAGGGCCTCCCCCTCGAAAGTGAGATGTTGTCCCGCGAAGACGACCTCGGCGTCATCGTCGAGCGGCAACCGCTCGGTTAACGGCTTCCCGTCCACCGTCATCGGCGTATTGTCGGACAGGCACTCGATGAAATATTGATCTCCATCGCGTGCGACGACGGCCTGTTTACGCGAACAGTACGGATCGTTCGGAAACGCCAGATCATTGTCGTCGCCGCGCCCGACGGACCAAGGCCCATCGCCGACAAGCACGAATGGATCGATCTCTCCCCGTATGCGTATCTTTTTCGTCATTCGTCGCAGACGATCAACTTTGCCGTGTTTCCCCGGCGTCTGAATTCATTCTTACCGTTCCCCTCCGCGCGCTCAAGGGGCTTGTTGCGTCACGAATGCGTCAGCGTTCTTTCGGCCGCACGGTCATGCGGTCCGTGTAGGTCCCGCCGGGCGTTCTGCGTTCGACGGTCACCGTGCCCCGCAACCCTTCCCGCAAGCGGACCGCACCGGGGACCTTGCGGCCGACGGAAAGGAAACCGCGGCTGCCGCGTTCGGGCGCGGTGCGGCGCTGTTCGTACAACAGCTTGCCGTCACCATCCCGGAGCGAAAACACGACGGTGTCTCCCTTCTCCACGCCGAACACATCGGTCCACACATAAACCGTTTCGTCCGTCAGGCCCGTCAACCACGGAAGGAAGGTCCCGTTCCGAATCGCCTTGGGATCCGGCCGATAGTTGGAAATGCCGGCGTTGTAGATTTCGACCGGACGGTAGCGGAGTTGCCGGACGGTCTCGGCCGTCCAGATCGGCGCTGGCGTACCGCCGCACCCGGCGGATCGGCCAACACCGAGGAACGGGTCGATCACCTTGTCGTAATGCTTGGTCTGAAAATGCAGGTGCGGAAAGGTCGTCTTGCCGCTCAAGCCGATCTTGCCGAGCGTTTGACCCGCCGTCACGCGTTGCCCGCGTTTCACCGCGAGCGAGCCGCGCCGCATATGACAGTATTGCGTGGTCCAGCCATTGCCGTGATCCAGCAACACGCCGTTGCCGCACTCGCGCCTGGCGACCGATTTCGGATCGACGGTACGGAAGTTGACATCCTTCATGCCGTCCCGGACCGCTTCCACCACACCCGGCGCCGACGCCAGAACGGCAACGCCCCGCCGCATCGCCGTGTAGTCCCGGATAGCGAAATCGACGCCTTTGTGATCGTCGTAAGTCCGCGTACCGCAGGAGAAATCGCGGATTTCCGGCCCGGCCGCCACATCCACATGATACGCGATCCAGCAGTCATCGCCGGGCGTGCAGGCGACCGGTAAAGACAGTTCGAGACTCGATGCCGGTGCGGTCAACCCAACAAAGATCGCTGCCGGAAAAAACAACCGCCGATTCAAGGGACGCTGGTTCCGCATGACATCATGGGCTAGCGCAGTTCCGCAACGGTCTTGGCCTTGATCAGACCGAAGTCGATTTCCGCACCGAGCCCCGGCCCGCTCGGCGCATGGACGAGCCCTTGCGCATCCACTTCGACGTCGGCGACGAGGCCGTATTTCTGTGACTCGTCCGGCAGCAGGACCTCGAAGAACTCGCAATTCTCGACGGCGAGCGCGACATGCAGATTCGCGACATTGTTCAGCGAGTTGCCGCCGTGATGAATCTCGAAATTCATGTGAAAGGCCTCGGCGAGATGGGCCGCCTTGACGCAGGCGGTGATGCCGCCCTTCACCGCCACGTCGCCGCGCAGATAGTCGGTCGCCTGCTGCATGATCCACGGCGCGTATCCGGTCAGACCGCTCGGCGCGTATTCGGTCGCCAGAATCGGAATGCCAAGCAGTGCGCGCAGTTTGACGTAATTGTAGATATCGTCCTCGGCGAGCGGGTCCTCGTACCAATAATAGCCCATCTCCTCGATCGCCTTGCCGACGCGCAGCGCCTCGGGAAAATCGTAGGACCAGGTGGAATCGAGCATCACCGTGTAGTCGTCGCCGACCGCCTCGCGCACCGCACGGCAAACCTCGATATCGAGCCGCCATTGCGTCGGCGGATGGATCTTGTAGGCGGCCCAGCCGCCGGCCTGATGCTCCAGCGCCTGATCGACATAGGCGCTTTTCTCCCGCAGGACCGGCGAACTGGCGTAGGCCGGGATGCTGCTTCGTGCCGCGCCGAGCAATTGGTAGACCGGCAACCCCGCGATCTTGCCCGCGATATCCCAGAGCGCCACGTCGACCGCGCCGACCGCGCGATAGGTCGTGGCGCGGAGACGGCTGCACATGGCGCGGAAAAGCCGCTCACGGTCAAGCGGATCGGCGCCCATCACCAGCGGCTTCAATTGATCGACAAGCGATTGCGCGTCAAGCGTCGCGGGCCTGCTGGCGGCGCCGAGAAAGGCATGGCCTTCGACACCCTCGTCCGTCCGAACGGTCAACAGACCGAGCTGGCTGGTGCCGGCGAATTGCCCGGTATGATGCCCATAGGTGGTGGACGGAATGCCCGCCCATTCGAACAAAGTCAGGCTGATGTCATCGATCTTCATGGCGCTTCACCGATCCTTGCTGTGGCGGCGTGGATTGCCCCTTCAGTCTGATGGGCGGCGGCCGGCAGGTCAAAAACCCCGCCCAAAGAGACCCTAACGGGACCAGAGCTTGATGTTGTCGTAAATGCGGATATTCACGCTTCCGCGCATCCCGGGCGTGATGACCGGCGGCGGATTGTCGATCGAAATTCGCACGGGCACCCGCTCGACCGCGCTGTTGAGCCTCGTCTGGCTGGCCTTTCCGTTTACGGCGCCGCCCGTCGTGACGGTGCCGACCTGACGGACGCGGCCGTAGAAATCCTTGAATGGGTAAGCTTCAAGGTCGATCAGCACCTCTTGTCCGGTGCGGACATGGCGTATCTGGCTTTCGTCCACATAGGCTTCGATCCAATAGAGCTTGGGATCGTGTAGCATGAGGATATTGATGCCATCCTCGACATACTCGCCCTTGTATCGATGGATCTTGCCGACCATTCCGTCGATCGGGCTTGTGATGTGGCGATGTTTCAGGCGCAGTTCCTGCTTCTTGATCTCGTCCCTGATCTTGTTCTCATGGATGAAAGAGACCTGAATCTTGTTGTCGATGACCTGCAGCTGCCGCCTGGTGGCGTTGAGCTGCTCCAGCTCCCGCTTGGCCACCGAGATGCTTGCCCGCAGGAGATCGGCCCGCCCTTCGAGCACCAATGTCTTGTCCTGTTCGGCGATCAGGACCGATTCGGGCCTCAGTTTCCGGCCGACCAGTACATTCGTCCGCGATAGATCCTTGCGCGCAAGGACCAAGCGGTCGTCGACGGACGCCAGCTCGACTTCCAACGTGCGGATCTTTTCACCCTGCGTCGCGAGCTTGGTCCGCAACTCGTCCTCGAAAACATCGCGCTCGATCTGGAGACGTGCACGATTGCCCTGTTCCAGTGCGAGATCGGTTTCCAGCGCCTCGATGTTCAGCCGGACGTCGTCGTGTTCCAGCGTGACGATCAGCTGGCCCTTGGACACCGGGCTGCCCTCGGCCACGAAGATCTTCTCGATCTTTCCGTCGATGCGGGAGGAGATGTCGGTGAATTCGGTCTGGACCCGCACATCGTTTTCGTACACATGGGTAAACCAATAGAATACTTCGTAGACGAGCAGGACGACCGCACCGACCAGCACCAGGCCGATCAGGGGTTTGACTTTCGCTTTGAGCGCCGCTTCCGAAATCATCTTGCCGGCTGAGACCGTTGTCCGTTTCCGTCCCTACGGGACCCAGCCTATCGCGCGCGGCAATGCCCGTCGACTTCCGCCTGCCGGATACCCCGGCCCGTGAGCGCGGAAGCGGCTGCCACGCCGGCGAAAACCGGGGTTCCGGCCCTGCTGGGCGATCCGAATTACCTGCGCATCTGGTTCGTCGGCGCATTGACCGGGTTCATCCGTTGGTTCCAACTTCTGGCCCTCGGCGTCTATACGTTCGAGATTACCGACTCTCCCTTCCTGGTGTCGCTGGTGCCGATGCTCTGGGGATTGCCGCTCACCTTCGGCGGACCGATCATCGGCGGCATCGCCGACCGCGTGAACCGCAAGGCGTTCCTCATCGGCGCCATCGTCATGATCCTGACCGTCGCGACCGTCATGGCGTTCCTTGCGCATACCGGCGAACTGGCCTTCGGGCATATCGCGGTCGCCTCGGTATTCAGTGGGTTCTTCTGGGCAACCGACCTGCCATTGCGCCGTCGCCTGATCGGCGACGTCGCCGGTCCGAACCTCGCGGCCGCGATGAGCCTCGATTCGGCAACCAACAGCGCGACCCGCATGCTCGGTCCCTTCATCGGCGGCGTGATGCTGCAATGGTTCGGCATCGTCGGCGTTTACGCGTTGAGCACCGCCGTCTACGTCACCGCTTTGCTGCTGATTTTCTGGGTGCGTCTGCCGGTTCAGACGATCAGCACCGTCACGCCATCGCTGATCCGCGACCTCGCCGCCGGTATCCGCTTCGCGCTCAGCAATTGGGAATTGCGGCGCGTGCTGGCGGTCACGATCGTCATCAATATTTTCGGCTTTCCGTTCACCTCCATGATCCCGATCCTGGGGCGGGAGCAGCTCGGCCTGACACCGTCGCTCGTCGGGTTTCTGTCGAGCCTCGAAGGCGCGGGTGCGTTCGCCACCGGGATGGCCGTCGCGGTGGTCGCGAAACCCGCCTATTACGGCAGGATCTTCGTCGGCGGCGCGACCGGGTGCCTCGCCGCCATTCTCTATCTCGGGATTCTCGCCGCGGTCGCAGGCGGGCCGCACCATTCCTTCATCGCCGCATCCTTGACGCTGACCGCGATCGGCGTCGCCATGGCCGGGTTCGCGTCGATGCAAAGCACCCTGACGTATATGAATGCCTCGGCGGAATACCGCAGCCGCGTGATGGGCGTCCTTGCGCTGTGTATCGGCACGGGGCCGCTGGGATTCCTGAATGTCGGCTGGCTCGCCGAGAGTTTCGGACTGCCCACAGCGCTCATGGTCATGGCGGCGGAAGGTCTGTTCGCGATGCTGCTGCTTTGGTATTGGGGCGTGCTCAAGCGCTGACGCGGGCGCGCGGTTCCCGCAGCGGCCCCGTTATTGGAACGCCGGCATGACCTCCTCGGCGAACAGCTTCATCGAGTTCAGCACCTGATCCTGGGAAAGGTCGCCGAACCAGCAGCTCGCGTTGAAATGGTCGATCTGCATCGCGTCCCGGATTTCCTCGAGCCGGGCGATGCAGGTTTTCGGCGTGCCGATGACGAAATAACGCTCGAGCAGTTCCTCGGTGCTCGGCTCGTTGTCGAACGGCACCGCGATCGCGCGGCCTTTCTCGACCCGCTGCAGTCCCTGACGCAGGCTGAGGGTCACCCGCATATTCCAGCGCGCCTGCTCGACGATCTCCGGCAATTCGGATTCGTCGTGCGTGACATAGACCGGGCGCTGCGTGCTGACCCGGATCTTCGATTTCACCGCCGAATCGGTGATCGTCTCGTCGAAGACCTTGCGGAACTCGCGCAGCCGCTCGATCGGCACGCCGAAGCCGCCGGACACTAGGTTGAACCCGCGCCGGGCGGTCGCGACGATTGACTCCGCGCTCTGGCCGACGACCCAGATCGGCGGGTGCGGGTCTTGTTTCGGGGTCGGAAACACGCTGGTCTCGTCGAAATTGTAGTACTTGCCGTCGTAACCGAAAGGTTCGCCCTTGAACGCCGCAAGCAATATATCGACGCCTTCCTCGAACCGCTCGCGGCTTTCGTCCAGCGTGTGGCCGAGCCGTTCGAACTCATACGGCTGATAGCCGCGGCCGAGCCCCACGTCGAGCCGGCCGCCGCTCAACAGATCGGCGGTCGCGATCTCCTCCGCGACGACAAGCGGATGATGCAGCGGCAGCACCACCACGGCCGAGCCGACCCGGATACGCTCTGTCTTGCTCGCGAGATGGGTGGCGTATTGCAGCGGCCGCGACAGATAGCCGTAGGTGGAGAAGTGATGCTCGGCGCACCAGATGCTTTCGAAACCCAGTTCATCCGCCGTTTGCGCGATTTCGGTGCCGCGCGCGAAGATTTCTTCCGGGCTTCGCGCCGTCGGCGTCTGCAGCAGCAGAAAGGTTCCGAAATCCATGAATGTCTCCCTTTGGTATTGTCACGACAAAAACCGGACACGGCACGCAAGGACCGAGGGTCCACGACCGCATGCCGCCACCATACCCTTGTACCAAAGATTGAAGAATTCCCGCAAAATCCCGCCATCGTGGAACCGGATGACGCCGCATGCTGCACGAAACCGCACGCCGCGTTATTCTACGAAGGCAGCGAATAAGAATCCGGGCAGCGGGAGTGAAACGAACCATGGAAGCGAATACCTATGACTTCATCATCGTCGGGGCCGGGTCGGCGGGGTCGGTGCTGGCCAACCGCCTGAGCGCCAGCGGTGACTATCGCGTGCTGTGTCTGGAGGCCGGCACCGAAGGGTCGAATTACATCTGGTCCCGCATTCCCATTGGCGTCGCCAAGCTGATCGACAACCCGGCGGTCAACTGGTGCTACAGCTCCGAGCCCGACGACGGCAGCGGCCAGCGCCGAATCGAGGTGCCGCGCGGCAAGATGCTCGGCGGGTCGAGTTCGATCAACGGTATGGTCTTCGTGCGCGGCCAGCGGCAGGACTACGACCACTGGGCCCAGCTCGGCAATCGGGGCTGGAGCTATCAGGACGTATTGCCGCTGTTCAAGAAAATGGAATCCTACGAGGGCGGATCCGATGAATTTCGCGGCCGTGACGGCTTATTGAAGGTCACCGACTCCCCCCAGATCACGCCCTTTTTCGAGAAGCTGATCCAATCGGCGGAGAAGATCGGTATCAAACGGAACCCGGATTACAACGGCGCGGAACAGGACGGCATCGCCATGACCCAGGCGACGATCAACAAGGGCCGCCGCCAGAGCACCGCTTACTGTTATCTCGACCCCGCACGCGGCCGGCCGAACCTGACGATCGAGACCGGCGCGATGGCGTCCTCGCTCATCCTGGACGGCAAGCGCTGTGTCGGCGTCTCCTACACGGTCGATGGCGCAGCGCGGGAAGCGCGGGCGGCCCGCGAGGTCATCGTCAGTTCCGGGTCGATCAACTCGCCCAAGCTGCTGGAGCTATCCGGCATCGGCCAGCCCGATTTGCTGAAACAGCACGGCATCGAACTGCGGCACGAACTGCCCGGCGTGGGCGAGAACCTGCGCGACCACTACTCGCCGCGCATGCGCTTCTCGATCACGGAAAAGGACGCCACCTTCAACGACAAAGGCCGCGGCTGGAAGCTCGTCCGCGAAGCGATGAACTACGCACTCACGCGAAGAGGATTCATGGCCATGTCGTCGGTGCCGATCCGCATGTATTTCCGTACCCGCGAGGGGCTGGAGTCACCGGACGCGACGATTTCCGTGATGCCCTTCCTCGCCGAACGGGTGAACCGGGAACGCCGGATCGCCCGCGACCGCGGCGTCACCATGAACATCAACGTGTTGCGGTCGGACAGCCGGGGCAGCATCCATATCAAGTCGGCCGATCCGGCGGAGCCGCCGGCGATCAACTTCAACTTCCTGTCCTCGGAACTCGACCGGACCGGCGTCATTGCCGCCATGCGCAAGGGCCGCGAATTGATGGCCGCCCCGCCGGTCTCGGACATCGTCGGCGAGGAACTGGCGCCCGGCCCGTCCTGCCAGACCGACGAGGACCTGCTGGAATGGGTCCGCAACAACGCCGAGACGACCTACCATCCGGTCGGAACCTGCAAGATGGGCCACGACGCCATGGCCGTGGTCGACGACCAACTGCGTGTGCACGGCATCGAGGGGCTGCGCGTCGCCGACGCGTCGATCATGCCGACGCTCACCTCGGGCAACACCAACGCGCCGTCGATCATGATCGGCGAGAAATGCGCGGTGATGGTGCTGGCGGCGGCGGAAGGCGCGAGGGACAAGGCGGCGGCTTGAGGCGCGCTAATAGTCCAGCTTGAATTTCACGCCGGTTTCCGACGCGCCGCTCTGCCGCACATTGCTGTCGACCGAGATGTTGGGCGTGATTTCGACCTCCACGCCGACCGAAGACGATTCCGGCGTGATCCCCTGCTTCACACCGACATAGACGCCGTCCGATACGTATTTCCCCACATTCACGGCCGGCGATGCATCGGACCCCGTGCCGTCGGATTCCACGCGCAGAACATCCACTCCAAGGGTTTTGCGCGCGAAATCCATGACGCCGCCGCCCCCGCCGCCGGACAATTCCGCCAGCGCCGCGGCCAGCTGCACCGCCTCGATCGGGCTCAGCCCGGCCGCGCTCTTGTTGAACAGCATTTTCGCGATGATCTCATCCTGCGGCAGGTCCGGCACCGATGAAAAAGTGATTTCCGGGTTGGCGACCGGCCCGGCAATCCGCACCGTGGTTTCCAGGTCGCCGCCGCTGTGGATCGCCACGACGTTGATCTCCGGGCGGATCTCGTCGCCGGGCGGCAATGTGACGGTGCCGCTGTTCAGCTTGAAGGTCTTGCCGACGACGCTGACCTGACCCCGCACCAATTCCAGCTTGCCGTCCGCGCGCGGTTCCGCGGCGGTGCCGGAAATCTTGATCCTGCCGCCCCATTCGGAATCCAAACCCCGGCCGCGCACGAAGACGCGCCGCGGCAATTCCACCAGGACATCGAGATCGATATCGGGCGGCGGTGCGGCGGCGCGGCGGTCGGCGCTGACCACCCGCGTGCCGGCCGGTCCGTTGATCTCCGTCACGTCCAGTTCGACGACGGTCGGCGGCAGTTGATTGATGAGCTGAATCTCGACGCCGGTGGTGGTCACCGTCCCGGCAACTTTGGATTTCTCGGCGTTGCCGGACAGCGTGATGTCCGCATTCGCCGCCGCGGTCACGTCATCGCGGCGCACCACGGTGAAATCGTTGAGCGTGGTGCGGATGTCGAAGGGGAATGCTTTCTTGGGATCGACGGTCGCCCCGCCGGCGATTTCCATCGACCCCTTGCCCCCGTCGGTGGCCGAGAATTGCCGGATCTTGAGACTGTCCCCCGCCAGGACGACATCCAACGTGAGAGCGTCCAATACCGTTCCCGACAACAGGTTTTCGTAACGGCCCTTTGCCAGTGTCACCTTGCCGTCGACCCGCGGCGTCCCGACGGTCCCGGCCAAACGGATATCGACCGATGAATCGCCGGAAAGGCGATGCATGTCGAGCGGCAGATACGGCCAGACCTCGGCAATGTTACCGCGCCAGACGGCGTCGCCGGAGACCTTATCCGCCGCCGGCATGTCCAACGCCCCGGCGACCGGGTCGAACCGCAGCGGAAGGTCCGCCCGCACGGCCGCCTGCAATGATTTCGAAGCGCTGACGGTGCCATCGATCGCCGCCCGGTTGTCCTTCCAGTCCGCCTTCATCGCAACCGAAAGCGACTGCTCCTTCGGGGCGCTCGCGAGCCGGATGCCTGTGCCGGTTATCCGGCCGGTCCCGCGCAATCCCGCAAGCGGGCCGTCGATCTTGACGTCACCGTCCAGGCTTCCGGCGATGTCGGCACCCAGGAACGGCCGCAACACGCCGAGCGGAAAGGCCCGCAAGGACGCATCCGCATTCAATCGGTCCGATCCGGCCTTCGCGGATGCGGTGATGCGCCCCTTGCCGAAGCCGAGGTCCAGCGTCTCGACCTTGGCGTCATTCTCGCCCAGCTCCACCACGAGCGGCTTGTTCAGCTTGACCGGGCGGTCCAGCACCGTCCCCGTCAGCTGCGTCAACCGAGACCGCATGCGGTCCGCGCCACGCTCGACCTGGCCCCGCAGTTTCATCGACAGGTCGCCGTGCCATTTGCCGGCGACCGAGGCATCCACATCGACCTTCGCCGGCGTGCCGGCCGCCTTTACCGTGGCGCGCGTGATCGACCCGTCGGCCGACTTCACGTCCATGGCCCGAAGCGTAACCGTACCGGCCTGCTTTTCCAGCAGGTCGGGCGATGTGGCGTCGAGGTTGAGCGACGCCACGCTCACAGGCGCTTGGTCCGGCGGGGTCAGTGAAATGTTGCGAAGTCGGGTGACCAGGTCAGCCGCCTGCTTGCCGTTTTTCGCCGACAAACCCAGCCGCACCGTGCCCGCCGCATTGCCCGAAATGCCGCCGAGCGCGAGCCAGGGCCGCAACGCCTGCATGTCGAGTTTCAAGTCGCCGCGAACCGGCGCGCCGCCCAACGGCACCACCGCCTTGCCGTCTCCGGTGATGCCGGGTCCCTTTACCGTGAAGGCCGTTACATGAACGGCGTTTTCCCGCATCGCGAACGCGGTCGACGCGCTCGTCTTGCCGGCCGGCATCTTGGCGTTGAGATCGACCCGACCGGTAGCGGCCACGACCAGATCCGCAACCCTGTAGTCAACCGACAGATCACTGACGGCGGCCCCCTCGACAACCAAGCGGTCCACCGAAAGCCGGCCCGCGGTTCCCGGATTGGCCGCCGGGCCGGTTACGGCACCCTTTATTCGGATCGGGGTCGCCCGCACCGGCGCCGCCACCGCCGCGGCGACCGCATCGGGCTTCTTGATCTCCAAGTCGTAGTCGGCGTCCAGCGTGCCGAACGCATCGGTCAGCTTGGCCGTGGCCTTCAGGCGCGCGCCGACAGACTCGATAACGGCATCCGTGACGGTAAGGCGCGCTTCGGCGTAGTCGATCTTCGCCTTTATCGTCGTATCGCCGCCGACCAGCGCACGCAACGCCGGGTCTTCCAGGGTCAAACCGGCGACCTGCCCCGACAGGTCGACATGCGCGGCGCCGCCGAACGCCTTTACCGTGACCGGCGCCCGGACCGACACGGCGCCGGACATCGGCATCCCCACGAGCGCACCGACACCGCTAAGGTCGCTAACCTTCAAATTCGCCGTCAGGCCCGCATCACCGGTATCGAGTGCAACAGGGCCGTCGGCGGATATTTCTACGGTCTTCGCACTGACCCGCATGTCCCGGATGACGAAGGCATCGCGTCCGTCGCCCGCACCCGCGAAGGTCCACAGAACGGAATCGCCTACGACGTCCTGCAGTTCCGGTATGCCGGGAAAGGCCGCGCCGGTCATACGGCCGTCGACCTTGACCGGGCCAAGCTTGATCGACCCGTCGGCGCGCCGTCTCATGTCGGCATCTACGGTGGTTTCGACACGCGCCGCCTCAGCGTCGGGCGTCTTCACATCGTCGGCACGGGCTTCCACGTGAACCTGCGGAGCCGACAGCTTACCGTTGGCCGTGACATCGACCGCGAGGCTTCCGATATCCAGGTCCGGAACCAGTCGGCTATAGAGCGCACGGTCCTTGACCACGGCGCGCGCCCGCGCCTCCAGCGTTTGCGGCGCGACGGCGAATTGGCCCGACGCATCGATACGGGCCGCCGGTGTTTCCGCATGGGCGCTCTCGAGCACCAAAACCTCGTCGTCGCGCCAGACACCCGCGGCGGCAAAGTTGAGCGAGTTACCAGCCAGTTGAATCGCCCGCGGCGGGGTTTCGCCGAGGTATTGTCCGGTCCCGGTCACCGTGAAGACGAGGCCGCCCCTGCGGGCGAGATTGATCGCCGTCTCGACCGACCCGACTCCCGGTACGATGCCGCTCACCGCGCCGTTCCAATCGGCCACCGGCCCGTCCCCGGCGACCCGAAGCGACACGGGCGACAGCGCGTCGGCCCCGACCAGCCGTGAGACGAGACCGCCCGCCGCCTCGTCATAGGTCACGTCGACCTTGAGCGTTTGCGCCGGGGGATCGTAGCGCAGCGCAAGCCGCGCCCCCTTCGAGGCGGATTTCCGTTCCTTGATCTCGAAGGCCAGGTCGATCAGGCTGCCCAGCGGCACCTGCACCGCCCCCTGCATCTGCAATTCGACTCGTTCGCCGAGTACCGCCGGTTCCAGGTCGATGGCGGCGATTTCCATGCGATCCAGGGAGATGCCGATGGGCAGCTTCAACTCCAACGGCGCATCGTCTGTGTCCTCGGTGGGCGCGGGCGCGATCGGCGCACGCCGGACATGAACACGCTCCGCGGTGAGCGACAACACGTCCAGTTCACCCCGCAACAGCGCCATCGGACGCCAGGAAACCGCCAGCGCCCGGATCGCCAGCCAGTCGCCCTCCTTGTCGCCAAGCCGGATTTCGTCGATCCGGAAGGCGCCAAGCAGATTTCCGTCGATCCGGCCAAGGTCGATACGCTGTTCGCCCGGTATGCTCGCCGCCTGCTCGATCGCGGTGGCGACCCAGGCACGGCCCCAGTCGGCGCGGGCGACGATCACGACGGTAACCGCGATCAGACACACGAACCCGACCACACCTGCGGCGGCATAGGCGACAAGACGCAGCAAACGGTTTTTCGGCATCGTTAGAATGCTTGCCCGAAGCTGATATAGAACTGAAAGGCGTCGTCCACGTCATCACGGCCATTGATCGGAAACCCGAAATCGACACGGACCGGCCCGATCTTCGTATGATAGCGAAGCCCCAACCCGGCGGCCCAGCGGACCGTCTCGTCGAAAGTGGGATAGATGTCATCGAAGACCGACCCGCCGTCGACGAAAGGCACGACGCCGATCGTATCGGTCAGACGGATCCGTATTTCAGTCCCGATCTCAAGCAAGGACCGGCCGCCGAGCGGGTCGTTCTCCGAATCCAATGGACCGACACTCTGGAATTCATACCCGCGGATTGACCCGCCGCCGCCGGCAAAGAAGCGCTTGGTCGCCGGCACCTCCGTCGTCTCCGCGCCCACCAGCGACCCGACCCGGGCGCGTCCCGCCAGGATGTAACGGCCCTTCTTGTCGATCTTATGGTAGGCGGAAACACCGACCGTGGCCGTCACGAAGGCCAACGTATCGGACCCGGTTCCCACATACGGTGTCGTGTTGAAATCCAGCCGGAACCCGCGGGTCGGATCGAGGCGGTTGTCGGACGCATCCCAATAGAGCGTGGCCGGCAACCCCAACAGGGCGAACTTGCGCTCTTCGTCGTTATCCGCGACGACATCGAAGCTGGGCGCCAATCCGAAGATGGTCCGGAGCTGCGGCGTCCACTGACGTTCCATCCCGATAAACCCACTGACCGACAATTGGTCAAAGGCGTCGGTGTCCTTATGCGTGAAGGCCGCGCTCGATAAAAGGGCTTGATCGCGGTGCAGATACGCGGGCTTTCGCAACCTCACCTCTGCGGATTGTTCGATTTGGGCGGCTTTGACGGATGTGCGGAAGGTTTCATTCGCCCCGAAGATATTGCGGTGCTCCCAGAACACTTCGCCGCCGACGCCGATATCGGTCGAGTAGCTGAAACCGGCGCCGATCGTCCGGTGCGGTTTTTCCGCCACGCGAATGACGACCCCGCGCTCCTCACCGCTTGTCGGGGCATCCGACAGGTCCACCGATACGGTAGAAAACAGCGCCGTTCCCAATAAGGTGCGGCGCGTCTCCATAACCTTGCGGCTGTCATACGGCGCGCCCTTCTGCCACGTGACCAGTTGCCGGATGTAGTCGGGGTCGACGGTTTCGGCGCCATCCACGGTGACCGTTCCGAACCGCACCGACGGCCCCGGGTTCACGCGCAAACGCGCGGTCATCGTCTTGCTCTGCCGGTCGACGACGAATTTACTGTCTTCGATCTTGGCGGTCGGCCACGACCGTTCGGCAAGCTTCATGGTCAACAGCCGTTGTGCTTCGGCGATCTTGGCCGATTCCGCGGGCATGCCAAGCGTTACACCCAGGTCCTTGAGGCTCGGCCGCGCGTCCGGATTGGGCTGTGCGGCCCCCGTATAGGAAATCTCGAACTCGGTCAGCGTGTAGCGCGGCCCGGGTGCGACCGTAATCCGCACCGCGACCGGCGTCTTTGCGGCATCGAGCGAATAGGAAACCGTCCCGTCGTAATACCCTTCCGAGCGCAGCGTCTTTCGCAGCCGCTCGACGTCATCTTGTGCGCGGCGCTCGATACCCGCGACCGTCGGCGGCGGCTGTTTAACCAGCGTCTTGAGCTGCGAGGACGCTTCGAGCAGATCCCGCAATTCCTTGTCGTCGACACCCTCAATCGCCGCTTCGTAGGTCGCTACCAATGCCCGGTCCGGTTTCTCCGGCCCCGCTGGGTCGTTTTGGCTATACCGCTCACCGGTGCCGTGATAGCGGGCCGCCGTCGCATCGACTGCGACCGCCAACCCGCACAACATGGCGACGGATGCCGCTGTGATCGACGCAGCGGACCGGCAGCGGCGCCAAGGCCGCCCCATTCGAAAGGCACGCAATGCCTGCACGATTTAGTCCCACCATAACGACACCCGAAGGTATCCGCGGCCCGAGGCTAACAGCATACGCGCCGGTTTAGCCACCGATTCATTGGGACATTCGGGTCTTAAATGAGAATTGCGATACGAGGGTCGTTTGCGAGATTTCTCAGGCCAGCATGCTTTTCTACCGTGTCGCCGCCCGTTGCGCGGCGGCAGCGGTGAAACGACCTCGCCCGATACGCTCCGAGGATGGATTTCTTCGATCATCGTCTCTTCTTATTAGAGCGTCTGAGCCGACTTCGGTTTCGGTATGGAAAGAACGGAATTCTTAATGTGCAGATGATTGGTTCCAGCCAAGGAGCCAATCTTTTCGCTTCTACCAGACCAATAATCCAGAACAGGAGGGCGAGCGCCAGTGAGAATTGGACCCGTGGGCCATCGCCAAGTTGGCCCTTTCGGTCAAGGGGCGATGAATCGACATTTTCGGAAGACCGGCGCGATGGTCCAGACTCGGCCGGACCCTAAACCGAACGCCCAAAGGAGCCCCGCCATGCTCACCGCCGAGATGAAGCAATTGATATCCGATCACAGCGCGGGATCGGTCGCGACGATCAACGACGACGGAACGCCGTCGGTCTCGCCTAAGGCGACCTTCATCATCGTGGACGACACCACCATCGCCTTCGGCAACATCCGGTCGCCCGGCACGGTCGCCAACCTGAAGGACCGGCCAGCGGTCGAGGTCAGCTTCCTGGATGTGATCCTGCGGCGCGCCGTCCGCGTGACCGGCACCGGGACATTCGTCCGCAAGGCGGATGCCGACGCCGCGATAGCCGGCCGGTTTCGGGAAAAGTACGGCGACTTCGTCGACCGCATGCACGGCTTCGTCGTGATCACGATCAGTGCGGCGGAGTACATCCTGTCACCGGCCTACGACCGCGGCGAAACCGAAGAGACATTGCGCAAGACGTTCCGCGCCCATTACGCCGCCCTTTAGCCGGCGCCTAGTCCGCCACGGAATCTCCGGCGAGCGCCAGCACGGCATCCACGATCTCCGGCGCCGCGCCGACATAGGTCTCGGGATCGGCCAGTCGCTGGATCTCGGCTTCATCCAGTATCGCCCGCACATCGGCCATGCCCGTCAAGGTTTCCGCAAGAGGCCGGCCCGAGGAGCGACTCTGCGCCACGGCGGCGTCGATCAAACGCCGCGCGTCGAACTTGCTGATCTTACCGGCGAGGGCAAGCGTGAAGCGTTCCGCCAAGGCCATCCCCGTCATATCCACATTCGCCCGCATCCGGTCCGCATGCACCTCCAGACGGTCGATCAGGTCGATCGACCAGGCGAGCGCGCCCGACGTCAGCAGGAAGGTCTCCGGCAATAGCATCCATTCGCTGATATAGGTGCCGCCGCAACGGTCGTGGTCCTGCCCCATGACTTCGACCATGCCCATCGCGCGGTGCCGTCCGAGCCGGGCAACCGCTTCGGCGAACTCCGCCGCCCGCGGGTTCCGCTTATGCGCCATGCTGGTGCTGCGGCCGCGGCCCTGTTGGCCGGCCTCGGACAGTTCGCCGATTTCGGTGCTGCTCAACATGTTGATGTTCTGTGCGATACGGGCGAGCGAGGCGCAGAGATTGCCCAGATGGAGCGACAGCTCGGTGACCCCATCGCGCGCGTTGTGCCAGTTCGACCGGATATGGCCGAGCCCGAGTTCAGCGGCAACCAGGCGGCGGAATTCCAATCCATCGGGCTGGAAGGACGCCAGCGTCCCGACCGCCCCGCCGAACTGAACGACCAGGACGCGCTTCTCGGACTCGAGCAGCCGTTCCTCATGGCGCAGAAGTTCCTCGATCCAGACCGCCACCTTGGCGCCGAAGGTCTGCGGTTGGGCGTGCAGGTTGTTGGTCCGTCCGATCATCACCGTGTCCCGGTGTTCGGCCGCGAGCGCCGTCAGCATCCCGCGGAATTGCCGAACCTGGGCGAGGACCGCCTGCATCCCATCGCGGAGTTGCAGGACCTTTCCCGTGTCCATGATGTCGTAGGTCGTGATGCCGTAATGGACCCAAACGTCATGGCCGTCGCCGACCTGCTCGGCGAGCTGCCGGGCGATCCCGACGATCGGCCGCCCCACGTCCATCGTGTCCTCGTGCAACCGGTCGAGATCGATCTTGGACGCGTCGAGGCACCGATCGATCTCTTTCGCCGCTGCGGCGGGGATAATCCCCAATTCGGCCTGCGCCCGCGCGACGGCCTTCTCTGCATCGACACAACGCTCGATTGTCCTGGCCTCGCTGAAAATGGCCTCCATCTGCTCGGTGCTGAACATGTGCCGATAAGTCGTCCAGTCGAAGAGCGAAATGCCTGTCATTGCCTCTATCCTTATACGCTGTCCCGGGCCGGGAGATATTGCGGCGGACGGTCCATCCATACCGCATCGATGCTGATTCCGGAAACGGCCGGACCGCGCCTTCCTGGGAATGAGGGGCGGCTTGTGCCTGCACCAGGTCAATCCATAATATTCCAGCATGCAGACCAAATATTTCTGATTTGATATTATGTGCGACACCCTCTGAACTAGGGGCGTCAAATTTGCTGAACGCCTCGACACCAACGCGCAAAGGAGGCTTTCGATGGAGCATGTGCGCTACATTGATCGCACAGCGGAAGACTATCGCCGCCAGGGATACGATACCGAATATAAATGGGCCCATCATACCGACGCGCCCTTCACCCCGCTGACGAAACCCCTTTCGGAATGCACGGTCGGCTTGATCGGCACGAGCGAAGTCGCCGTGAAGTTCGATCCGGAGACGGAAGAAGACCCGATCGTCGAAGAGGATTTCCGCGGCATCTATGCGATCCCGGCGGACGTGCCCACGGACCGCTTCTACAGCCGGACGTCATCCTTCGACCGGAACGCAACGCATCTGGACGACGTCAACGCCTACTATCCCGTCGACCGCATGCGGGAAGCCGTCGCCGACGGCGTCATCGGCGCGATGCCGGACCGGTTCTACGGCGCCTACAACAACTACAGTCAGCGCAAGGTGCTGACCCAGGAAGCGCCGAAGGCGCTCGAATTGTGCCGCGAAGACGGCGTCGACGCGCTGGTGATGGTTCCTCTGTGACCGGTTTGCCATCAGACCGTGAGTCTGATCAGCCGATACATCGAAGAGCATGGTATTCCGACGGTCGTCATCGGCGCCGCGCGGGACATTGTCGAACACTGCGGCGTCGCCCGCTTCCTGTTTGTCGATTTCCCGTTGGGCAGCCCGTGCGGCGAACCCGGAAATGTCGACCAGCAACGCGGTATATTCCGGCAGGCGCTCGACCTGCTTGAAACCGCGCCGGGCCCGATGACCACGCAGGAGGCCGGTTACACCTGGAGCAAAGGCGACGAGTGGAAACGCCTCGTCTTCACCGAGGAGCAGCCGTGGCAGGACGAAGAGACGAAAGCCAAATGGCTCGCCCGGAAGGAAGAGTACCGCCGCCTGAAAGAGGAAGGGAAAGTCTGATGGGAGACGCCGCAGCCGGGGCGGCCAAGGAGGTCATCGTCTACTCATCGCCCTTCTGCGCGCCCTGCGAGGCGCTCAAGAAGTTCCTGAGCGAACGGGACGTCGATTTCACCGTGCGCGACCTCATGATGGACGAGGACGCGCAGGACCGGCTGGACGAATTCGGGATCCGGTCGACGCCGGCGCTTGAGATCGACGGCCAGCTCTACGCGGGCGACGCCCTGAACCCGCAGAACGTGAAAGACCTGTTGAACCTTTGATCAACCGGCCGGGTCGGCCCGGCATGATTGATCGTTTTGGAAGCTAAACGCCCCGGGGTATGATGGCTGACGACGCTGTTGTTGCCGAGATGCAGACCGACCGGCCCCTGCCGAACAGCGGTCCTGGCTTCCCTGGACGACGATTGGAATGAAATGACCGGCGCGACGATTTACGAGGCACCCCGACCAGCGGCGAAAACCGGCGAGACGGTGGTGACGACGACCTGCGGGCACAACTGCGGCGGCCGCTGCGTGGTCAACGCACATGTCGTCAACGGCAAGATCGACCGGATCTCGACGGACGCGCGCCGCTGGGACCCGGATCATCCACCCTTGCCGGCCTGCGCGCGCGGCGTCGGCCAGATCGAGCGGGTGTATCATCCCGACCGCCTCAAATACCCGATGCGCCGCACCGGACCGCGCGGTTCCGGACAGTTCGAACGGATTTCCTGGGACGAGGCGCTCGACACCGTCGCCCGCGAGATGCTGCGGGTGCGGGATCAGTACGGCAACGGGGCGATCCTCGACGGATCGCGGTCCGGCAGCACGTCGAGCCTACACGGCCGCAATGCCGCGAAGCGCTTTCTCCACATGTTCGGCGGCTGCACGAATCTCTGGTCGAACATGTCCTGCGAGGCCGAGGTCTTCGCCATCCGCCATACCTTCGGGCATGACGTGAACTACAAGGCGGCCGGACGTGAACCGACCGACTACGTCAACTCGAAACTCATCCTCATGTGGGGATGGTCGCCCGGTGACGGCACCTTCGGCACCGGCACGATGCCCTATCTGAAATGGGCGAAGGAGAACGGCACCCGGATTATCTGCGTCGACCCGCGCCGCACCCGGACGAGCAAGCAGCTGACCGACGAACATATCTTCATCCGGCCGTCCACCGACGCCGCGGCGCTGATCGCCATGACCCAGGCGATCGTGGCCGAGGGGCTGCATGATGCCGATTTCTGCCGACGCTACGTCCAGGGTTTCGACGAAGACACCCTGCCGCCGGAGGCGCCCACTGGCAGCTCCTATCTTTCGTATCTGATGGGCGACGCCGACGGCGTTGCCAAGACGCCGGAATGGGCCAGTCCGATCACCGGTATCCCGGCCGAGACGATCCGGCAGCTCGCCATCGACTTCGCCAGCAACGCACCCGCCGCATTTCACGGCGGCTACGGGCCGGGACGGACTGCCTATGGCGAGCAGTTCCACCGCGCCGCCTATGCACTCGCCGCCGTCACCGGTAATGTCGGCAGGCCCGGCGGCAACGCCGGCCCCAGCAACGGGGCGACCGGCCGCGCGGGGATCAAGATGCTGCCCGCCGGCAAGAACCCGATCGATTCGGAGGTGGCGACCCCCTTCCTGGGCGACCTGCTGCTGAAAGGCAAGGCGGGCGGGTTCCCGGCCGACATCAGGCTGATCTATTCTTGCGGCGGCGACCTGTTCAACCAATCCTCCAACGCGAGCAAGCTCGCCAAGGCGCTGGAGAATGTGGAATTCATCGTCGGCCAGGATCATTTCCTGACCCCGACGACCCGTCACGCCGATATCGTCCTGCCCGCAACGACCTTCTGGGAACGCAACGACGTGCATACGCCATGGGCCGGGGCGGGCCACTACGGCATCTACATGAAACAGGCGATCGAGCCGATGTACGAGTGCCGCAACGACATGGACATCTTCGCGGACTTGGCGCAGCGGGTCGGCATCAACGGCTACAACCTGCAATCCGAGGAAGCCTGGCTGCGCGAGCTGACGGAGGACGTGGTCGACGATTTCGACGCCTTCCGGGAGAACGGCGTGGTCCGAATGCCGAAGCCGGACGACGCGGTCGCCTTCGCGAAGCAAATCCGCGATCCGGAGAACCACAAATTCGCGACGCCCTCGGGCAAGATCGAAATCTACTCCGGTTTCCTCGGCGAGAACCCGGACCCCTACGGCCTGGGCGAAATACCGCCGATCCCGACCTGGGTGCCGCACGCGGACATTCCCGAGGATGCGGCCTACCCGCTGCGCATGTGTAGCGCGAAATCGCGCGCCCGCACCCATTCCATCCACGGGAACCAGCCGAAACTGGCCAAGGTCGATCCGGACGACGTGTGGATTCATCCGGCGGATGCCGCGACGCGCGGCATCGCACAGGGCGACCGGGTACGGGTCTACAATACCTACGGGGCCACGACACTGGCGGCGCGCGTCACCGAGGACGTGGCCCCCGGAGTCGTGTCGATGAAAGAAGGTGCATGGTTCACGCCGGATGCGGACGGGACCGACACGTCGGGCTGCGCCAACGCGGTGACCGCCGACACCTCGGCCCCGAGCGGTGCGATGACCTACAACACGAATTTCGTGGAGATCGTCGCCGCCGACGGGGCGTCAGACGGCGCCTTTGCCGCGTAGGCCGCGGACCGTCTCGGCGGACATACCGAGCCAGTTCCGAAGCACGGTCTCGGTATGCTCGCCTAGCAATGGCGCGGCCTCGAGGGCAACCGCGTTGCCGGACATCTTGACCGGCCATCCCAGCAACTTCATCCGGCCGCGCACGGGATGGTCGACCCATTGGAAGATACCGCGTTTCTCGAAATCCGGTTCGTCGGCAAGTTCCTTGAGATCGAAGACGGCACCGGCCGGAATGCCCGCACGGCCCATTTCCTCCATCGCCTGCACCTTGGTGCGCTCGGTCGTCCACGGGACGAGCATCGCCTCGATCTCGTCTTTTAACGCGAAACGGTCCGCCGCCGACTCGAACCGGTCGTCGCCGATCAGGTCGGCGCGGCCGATCAGTTCCAACAGCCGGTGCCAATGCCGGTTATCGCCACGGCTGACGAAAATATAGACGTAGTCGTTGAGCCCGCCGGGCGCGCAGGGAAAGACGCCCATCGGAGCATTGCCGCCGGTGAGAAAGCCCTCGGCGGCGCGGCCAGGCGCCTGTCCTTTCGAGATAACGTCGGAGAAGGCGAAACGGGCGTAATGCATCATCGCATCCTGCATCGCGACGGTAAGGCGTTGTCCTTCGCCCGTCGCCAGCTTCTGGTAGAGCGCGCCCAGGATGCTGATCGCCAACAGCATCCCCGTGCCGGTATCCGCCAGATTCGGTCCCGGTTTGATCGGCTTCCCATCCGATTCGCCGGTGATCGACATGATGCCGCCGGTTGCTTGGCCGATCATGTCGAAGGCGAGGAAATCTTCGTAGGGGCTGTCTTCCGCAAAGCCCTTGAGTTGCGCGTATATAACCGACGGATTGACCGCGAGGACATCCTCATAGCCCAGGCCGAACCGGTCGAGCACGCCCGGCCCGAAATTCTCGACCACGACATCGGCTTTTGCGGCCAAGTCCTTCACCACCTGCCGTCCCTCCGGCGACTTGAGGTTGCAGGTCACGCTTTGCTTGTTCGCATTGTAGAGAATGAAGAAAGGCGAATCGGTTTCGCCGTCTTCCGACGCCGCGCGGCGAAGCTGGTCGCCGCCGTCCGGATTCTCCACCTTCACGACCTCGGCGCCGAGCCAGGCAAGCGCCTCGGTGCAGGCGGGGCCCGCCTCGAATTGGGTGAGGTCCAGGACCTTCACACCCGCCAATGCTGTTTTCGGATGTTCTGTCACGCCGATATCCCCGGCCAGTCTTCGGATTTGCTCGTCGCCATGAAAGCGGGCTTGATGGATAACCGCAAATTCGAAAATATGTCATTTGATAACAAAATGTGATGGATAGACGTTGCCGTGCGCTTGAACCTCCGTCAGATCGAGGCATTCCGGTATGTGTTCCAGACCGGGAGCATGACCGCCGCCGGCGAACTGATGGGCATTACGCAGCCGGCCATCAGCCGGCTGATTCGCGACCTGGAGGCGGAAACCGAGCTCGTCCTGTTCGAGCGGTCCGGCGGCCGGCTTCACGCAACGCCGCAAGCGGTGAGCCTATTTCAGGAGGTCGAGCGCAGTTATCGCGGATTGGACCGGATCGCCCGCGCCGCGCAAGAACTGCGCAGCAAGCGCGAGGAAACCCTCAGCATCGCCGCCAACGTGGCGCCCTCGTTCGGCTGCCTGCCGAACGTGCTCGGCCGTTTCCGGACGTCTTGGCCGAATGTGAAACTGTCGCTGAACTCCTGCTCCTCGCCGGAGATTCTGGAGCTTGTGGCCACGCAGGTTTGCGATGTCGGGATCGCCGTGGTGCCCGACGAAGCCCCCGGCGTCGTCATCGAGAAACTGCCCGCGCCGGACGCCGTCTGCGCGTTGGCCGCCGCCAACCCGCTCGCCCGCCACGACACGATCCGCCCGGAGCTCCTGGAAGGCGCGCCGATGCTCATGCTGTCGGAGCACAGCCTGTTTCAGCAACGGATCTATCGATGCTTCGAGGCCGCGGGCGTCCGCATCAACGTCGTCTTCGAATCGAGCGTGTCCGCGCCGATCTGCGCCATGGTCGGCAACGACGCCGGCGTCGCCATCCTGGATCCGCTGACCGCCCGGGCCTATGCCTCGAACAATATCGTGATGCGGCCTTTCCGGCCCGCCGTGCCTTTCGAACTCAAAACGATATACCCTGCCCGCCGGCAACGGCGGGATTTGGTCGACGATCTCATCGCGCTGTTTCGCGAGGAAATCGTCCGGCCGACGCCGAGCGTTCCCTTCCATATTGCATGAGCGTGTCAGGAGACTGACCGGCACAACCTTGCGCCGCTGAAGCGCACTCCGTAGCCTCCGGGAATGAGAAGCACATTACGCGGCGCATTCGCCGGATGACCGTCCGGTCGCCGGCCCTGGTTACATTTTCGTTATCCTTTGGCCTGATCCTCGGCCAGTTGGCGATCATGACGGTTCCGGCGCTTTCCGTGGAGCTGGCCGCGCTGTGGCGGCTCGATGCAACGGAGCTGGGCTGGCTGGGCGGCATCTACTTCGCCGGTTACGCCCTGGCGCTGCCGTTCCTCGCCGGCGCGGCGGACCGGATCGACGGACGCTCGGTATACGCCGCATGCGCGCTGACCAACGCCGCCGCCTCCCTCTGCATCGCGTGGTTCGGCGACGGTTTCTGGTGGCTCCTCGTTCTGCGGTTCGCCGCCGGCGTCGGATTCGCCGGTGTCCACATCATCGGTATGAAACTGCTGGCCGACCGCCTGTCGGGCACCGCGCAAGCGCGCGCGAGCGCCGTCTACACCACGGCCTTCGCGATCGGCAGCGGATGCTCCTTCCTGATCGCGGGCCTTCTGGCCAACACGTTCGGATGGCAGGCCGCCTTCGTCGCGGCGGGCCTTGGAACGCTCCTATCGGTTCCGATGCTCCTGCTGATCGGGCCGCCGCTGGCGGAAAACGCGCCCCGCTCCCCCCGCCTGATCCCGGATTTTCCGGCGGCACTGCGCGACCCGGAAATCCGACGCTATATCGTCGCCTATGGCGGCAATATCTGGGAAGTCTTCGCCGTCCGCGTCTGGTTCGTGCCGGTCCTGACCTTCAGCGCCGCCTATAACAGCGTGAGCGGGTCCACCTGGGACCCGACGATCATCGCTGGACTATCGGTATTCGTTTCCGTGCCGTTGAACTTGGCGATCGCGGAGATGGGAATCCGGTACGGGCGCAGAATGGTCATCCTCACGGTATCGCTGATGTCGATCGCCGTTTGCGGTGTCCTGGGCTGGCAAGCGTCCGGTCCCTATCTGCTGGTTCTTGCGCTACTGCTGATCCATAGCATCACGAGCTTCGGCGATGTCGGTGCGATCGCGGGCGGCATGGTGGCTGCAGCCTCGGGCGAGGTGCGCGCCGCCGCGCTCACGCTCTTCGGATTGCTCGGATTCGCCTTCGGTTTCCTGGGATCCCTCGCCGTCGGCTTGGTCATCGATTTCGCCGGCGGCCGCGGCGAGCCTGCCGCATGGTTCTGGGCCTTCGCGGTGATGGCGATCGGATCGGCCATTTCCGGCGCGGCGATGGCATGGGGACCCGGTCTCACCCTTCGGCGTTAGGGTACGCGGCCATCAAGGCGAAGGTTCCCGAAAATCGCGCTCGATGACCGCGACCAAGCCTATTCCGCCACCGCCCTGCCGTTGCCAGCCTTCGCGCAAACTTCGATCGTCTGGCGCAGCGTGCGACTCTTGTCCACGGTGTCCCGCCGCTCCGACGCGAAAGGAGATTTTTCGAGCAACCTGTATAGGTCGGCGGCCCCCTTGTGGAATTCGGAAGGCATATCGCAGGACGCCATTGTATCCGCGATCTCCAGCATCTCGCCGATATACCGGCCCGACACCGCCGGCAACGCAGAGGTCATGTTTTCCATGCGCTGATACAACGCCGTCTGGCTCGACTGCAGTTCCGCAAACAACTCGTCGCCGACCCCGAGCCGCTCCGCCGCGATGAGCATCGCCGCGTGCAGGGCGCTGGTGCCTTTCGTGATCCCGGCATAGGCCATCTTGACCGCCGACCCGCGGCCGACCTCCGGGCCGCACTGGTGAACGACGATGCCCTTGCCGTCAAAGACACTCATGGCGGGTGCGCCCGACCCGCTGACATAGAACCGCGTCGGTTTGGATTTCCCGGGCGGATTTCCGATGATGCCGCCGTCGATATAGTCGGCACCGGTACTGGTGATGATCTCCCCTATCCGTTTCGTGGTCTCGGGAGAAACGGCGTTGCAATCGGCATAGGGCGGCGTCGCGCCGGTTTCCCGCATGGCGGCGGCGACCGATTCGGCCTGCGCCATCGCGGATGCAGGGGGAAGAATGGAGAGCACGATATCGGCGGCCGCGATCACGTCGGCCAATGAACCGCCGTCTTGGAAACCCGATGCCATCGCGCGCTCGCGGGTCGGTTCGCTGCGCCCGTCCAGGGCCGTGATGACGGCAAACCCACCATCGGCAAAAGCCTTGCCGACGCCTGCTCCCATCTCGCCTGGGCTAAGGATGGCGACTGTTTTGATCGTCATTGAAAGTACCCTCCATGCGGTTTCGGATTCACCACCCCGACGCCGGCGCTGGCCGGAAACGAGAAATTGCGAGTCCGGGTTTGGGTAGACCATAGCGCATCTGCCGCCCCCGCGCGCATGGACTGTTTACCGGCGACAAGCATGCGGCGACGGCGGACCGCCCCCAGGTCTCAGCGCACCGGGAACACCACGCGATCGGTCTCTTTCCCGATTGCCGAGATGATCGGCCCTATGATGGATCGCGCGATCCGGTCACGGTCATCGTCCAGAAACGGCAACGCCAGATCGGCTTCCCAGACGATGCGGCTCGAATCACGCTCGCGCAGGTCCACCGTGATGTCCAGCCTGTCCTGATCGCGGTTGCTGATCCGCGACACCACCCGCGGCGGCCGAAGCGGCCGGTCCCCGAACATCGAGGGTGGGATACGGCCCGGGCGAGTCGCCTCGAGGTCGTCGGGAAAGCTCAACTCTTCGCGATCCAACGGAAAACGCCGCCGTTGCTCGTCCAATTCACGAAGCCGCGCTACGCGCCATGTCACGTTCGTGCCGAAATTGAACACCAACGGCGCATTGTCCGACACGGCATAACCCGCCTTCCGGAGCGCCGCCAGAAATTGCCGGCGAAACGCCAGGTTGGCATCCGTGTCGTCGTAGATCACGACGTCGAAGACCTTGTCGTCCGGCAACGCCTTAAACACCGAACTCGACATTTCGCCGGTCCACTCGGCGCTTTCCGTTGCCGTTGTCCAGTGCGCCGCCAGCACCCCGCCGAACAGGGCAAGCGTGACAGCCAATTTGAACCTCATTCCCGAGACCTTTCCCTATGTTGGTAGACGGCAGCACAGAAATCGAGGAACGAACCTGACCGCCGCACGATCCGGCCGGGTCAATCCATCGAACGCCGCGGCACCAGCAAGAGCGGGCAGCCATGCCCCTCGATTACGTGTTCCAGCCAACCGGGCACAGAACCGTCCCGGCGCACCCCGCAGACCACCAACCCGAACCGCCCCACCGGAACCGACCGGGGAATCGGCAGCAGGTTTTGCCCTTTCACTTGCATGATGCTGCAATGAACCTCCTGACCGATGGCCGAATCGATCCAATCCTGAACGGCGGGCAAATCATCGGCCGCCGGATCAGTGGCCAAAAAGACGAGATCACCCTGAAGCCGCCGAGCCGTCGCTGCCGCAAGATTCGCACATTCCTTCGCATCGTCACTACCGTCGAAGACCACCGCGACCGGCCCGGATAACGCGCGGTTGACCGAACCGGCGATCAGGACCGGCGCGTTGCTTTTGAGGGCAAGCGACGCCGTACCGCCGATCCTCGATTTCCGGAACCCGCTGCCGGGGCGGCAACCGATACAAAGCAGGTCGACACGGCTTGCGGCCGCAGCCACTTCTCGGTGAACGTTGCCGCGGACGCTATGGAACCGCCAACGCAGCCGGCGCTGCGCGCTCGTCCTTTCGAACGCCTGCCGCGCCGACTCCAGGCGTTTCGCGATCTCTTTCTCCATCTCAGCCGTGTCGAGACGATGTACCTGAGCCCCGGCCCGCCGCACTTCGCTCGAAAAGGGAAGTTCGGCTAACGTCAGCAATTCGGCGTCCTCGACGAAGAGGCCGGTTAACTCGCTCTTCATCGCCTGCGCTAGCGCCGCAGCGGTTTCCAAGGCGGTCAGACTCTGTTCCGACGCATCCAAAGCGACGAGGATACGCTCGACACGCGCCCAATTACGACTCTGGTTTGCGATCATCTTTCTCGCCGTCCGCTTGTGGTCCGAATTTTCTTCGAATGGCAGCCAACTCCTTGAGCCGCGCTTCGGTCTTTTCGAAAACCGTTTCCGACGGGATTCCCGTCAGAAGCTCGATACCCTGCTCGATGGATTCGACCCCGTACACATTGAACTTTCCGTCCGCGACCGCATCGACGACATCTGGGCGAACCATCAGATGTTTCACGTTCGACTGCGGGATCAGCACACCCTGGTCTCCCGTCAGACCACGGGCCCTACAAACGTCGAAAAACCCCTCGATCTTCTCGTTCACACCGCCGATCGCCTGAACAACCCCGTTCTGGTTCACCGATCCGGTCACGGCCAGGGATTGCCGCAACGGCACACCGGATATCGCTGAAAGCAGCGCGTAGAGCTCGGCCGAAGACGCACTGTCGCCGTCCACGCCGGAATAGGACTGCTCGAAGACCAGGCTCGCCGATAACGAAAGCGGGATATCACTGCCGAACTTCGCGTTCAGGTATCCGGACAGGATCAAAACGCCCTTCGAATGCAACGGGCCGCCGAGTTCGACTTCGCGCTCGATATCCAACACCTTTCCGGACCCGAGCCCGATCCGAGCGGTGATGCGCGTTGGCTTGCCGAACCGGAAATTGCCCAAATCCAGAACGCTCAGACCGTTGACCTGACCCGCCTTCTCGCCATCGGTATCGATCAGCATGATATCGCGCGTGATCGACTCGAAGGCGCGATGCCGCAGCCGGTCGGCGCGGTGCTCTTGCGCGTCGATTGCCTGCTGCACGTCCGCTTCTTCGATGACGGGATGACCGTTTCGGCTCGCCCAGTAATCCGCTTCCCGAATCAAGTCCGCCACCCGTCCCGTCAGCAGCGTGACCCGTTCCGCATCTTCCGCAATCCTGGCGCTGGTGTTCAGCAACAAACCGACCCCGCCATTGGACATCGGCTTGAGATCCTGCTGACGAATAATGCCGCCGATCATCGAAACATACTGTTGCGCGGATTCCGGCGTCAGTTCCGCGTCCTCGCTGAAATCGACGGCGACCTTGAAAAGATTCGTGAAATCCGGATCGAGCTGACTGAGAAGATAATAGTGCTGACGCTCACCGACGAGGACGACCCGGATACGCAAGGGAATGGGCTCCGGCTCGAGAGACATCGTCGAGACGAATCCCATGGATTCGGCTGGCGCTTCGATGCGTATTTCCCGTGATCTCAGGGCGCGTTTGAGTGTGTCCCACGCAAACGGCTGCGTGAGCACGCGAACCGCGTCGATAATGAGATATCCGCCATTCGCTTGATGCAGGGCGCCGGGCTTAATAAGCATGAAATCGGTCATCAGGGCGCCGAACACCGCGACATGCTCGGACCGTCCGACCAACCGCGGCACCGTCGGACTGTCTTCCGTGATGACCGGCGCACCTGGCCCATTGCTGTGATCGACGATGACATTGACCGCATAACGGCGGAAGCTGTCGCTGTTCGGCGGCGCGCCGCCGCCCATGGGTCCCCTCGCGCCGGCCCCTTCTTCCGGGGCGATGAATAACTGGACATTCTCCAGCAGATCGGACTGGACCGCGTCGAGATAATCGGCGCATTCGGGAAGCGTCTCGAACGATGCCCGCACAGCTTCCATTGCATGCCCGATTGAATACATCGCTACTTCGCGGTTCAGAGCCTGGATCGCATCCCGCCGGGCTTTCTCCCACTGCGGCAAATTCTGCATGATCGCCCGGAGCTCTTCCTGCAGCGCTTCCGTCGCGTTCTGGATTTCTTGCCGTTCCTCGTCGCTAAGCTGCTGAAAAACTTCGGGCCGCATGACCTCGCCATCGCGCACCGGCGCAAAGGCGAAACCATGTGGCGTTTGCATCATGACGATGTCTGTTTCAGTCGCCTTTTTTCGAAGCGCCTCGAATTCATTCTCATGTTTTTGATCAAACTCCGATTGGATGGCATTCCGTCGCGTTCGATACTCCTCGCTCTCGAACACGGCGGGAATGGAACTCCGCAGCTCCTCGATCAGCCCTTCCATAGCGGTCTTCAGCGACACGCCTTGCCCCGTCGGAAGCTCAATGACGTTCGGCTTATGCGTATCCCGGAAGTTGTGCACATAGACCCAATCCGACGGCGTCGGCTCGTCAACCGCTTGTTCCTGGAGAAGGCGTTGCGTGACGGAATGGCGGCCGGAACCGGGCGGGCCCATGACGAACATGTTGTAGGCGAAATGGTCCATGCCGGCGGCAAACTCGATCGCCGCGAGCGCCCGTTCCTGTCCGACGACGTCCTTCGATTCCGGAATATCCATTGTCGTTTCGAACGTCGGCAGAAAAGACGACAGGTCTCGGCGTAGAACGTCGATCCGTAAGGGTTCAACTGTCATGACGGGTTCGATCCATATCCCTAATAAACGCTTTCCCCACTTTCACGAATACATGATTCGCTATGGGGCAACTATAGGCGATGACATGAATCAAGACGGTTCGACGGACGGGCCCGCCGTGAAACGGCCTCGGGCAAGGCACACCAACCTCCAAGTGGTCCTAATGCCAATGCCGACCGACATTAGGAGACGCACCCCGGGGCCCGCGACCCTGCCGGCGATATGCTACCGGCCCAGCGACCTATCGGACGCGATGTGGAAGATTCTCTAACCCGCTACCCGAACGGCCGGGGAACCGCTTGGCGTGTAGTGTCAATCGGCGCTGAGCTGTTGCTTCACATTGCCCAGATAAGGCTCGCAGCCGCAAACCTCACCCACCGACCGGCCGATGCTGTCATAGACCGTTTGCGTGTAGAGCGGCTGTAACGCGCGCTGTGCATCCAACGTCAGCAGGTCGAGTTGCCGAAGCAGATTGAGCAACGCGATGACCCGGGCGCGGGGATTACCGTCGGCGATCTTTAAAGCCGCGCCCAGCCCTTGCCTGGGCATGATCGCGACCAGAAAGCCCTCGGCGCCGGTCTTCATGATCACTTCGCCGTCGGTCGCACGGGCGATCAACGGCGCCGGTTCGTCGGTACCGGACATATACTCCGGATACCGGCGCACGGAGTCTTGAATTGTCCGGATCGCAGCTTTCCGCGTCCGCGACGCGACCGAAGCCGACGCGTACCGCGCCATGGCAATCGCCATATCCGCAATCGACATGGCGGGCGCCGGCAACGTGCAGCCGTCGACACCCATCGGCAAAGACGAGGCGTCGCGGTCGAGAAACTCCGAGAGGATTTCGAGATACAGCGCCTGCGTAGGGTGCGACAACTCGTTATAGCCTTCGACCGGCCATCCCATGTGCCGCGCGACGGTCAGGAAACCGCAATGCTTTCCCGAACAGTTATGATACCGCCGGGACTTGTCCCCGCCGGCCCGAATGATGGCATGCGCGCGTTCTGCATCCCGCGGCAGGTCCGGGCCGCAGGCAAGCGCGTCTTCCGTTAGGTCCAACTGCGCCAGCCACTCCATGACGAGGTTGACATGGATGTCCTCGGCGCGATGCGATGCGCTGGCCAATGCGATATGACGTTGCGTCAGACCGTACTTCTCCGCAGCACCCGTCTCGACAAGGGCAATCGTTTGAATCGGTTTCAACGAAGACCGGGGAAAAGTGACCACCGACGGGTCACCCCAGCCATGCACGATCTCACCGGCGGCATTGGCGATGGCCGCGGCGCCGAAATGAACGCTCTCGACGACCGGCCCGCGCCAGACCTCTGCCAATTTCGCAAATTCCATACTTCAATCCTATGAGCGCCTCGGTAATCCTACACTAGTGGAGACGAACCGGAGTCGGCCAAGGCAGAATTCGTATAACCTTATTCGATATCGGCATTTTCGGTCGTTCCACGATCGGCCCGGGAGAAATTGCCAAATCGAATGCACTTTCTTTCCGCGACAGCCTTTATGTTTCGAGAAAATGTCATAAGTGTACGAATGTTCGAAAACAATAAGAGGATTTCATAGCCCGTGAACGAGCAATTTTCAGATGAACCTGCACGCCGGGAAAGCCCGGCAAGGTCGGGTTCATTTGATTGAACCAACCCGTCTAGGCCGCGGCCGCCCATGTGGTCGCAACCTTCGTGAAATCTTGACTTTCATAGGCTACCTCATCCCGGCTTGCACCAGTATTCATGTTCCAGGGAATTTTTCCGACAGTCCGCACGTTCTCTAAAACCTTTGCGGACACCCCACTGCGCCATCGAAGAGATTTTCGACAGGCCACCTAACCCGAAACACGGGCCGGTGGATCGATTGAATTCGCCTGCCCCAAAACGCACCCTCCAAGGAAAGGAAAACAAGAATGCCCTTTGAGTTGATGGCTCTCCCGTTCGACAAACAAAGCCTCGCCCCGCACATGTCGGAAGAGACCTTTGACTACCACTACGGAAAGCACCACCGCGGCTATGTCGACAAGCTCAACTCGCTGGTCGCCGGGTCGCCCCTGGCGGACGCGTCTCTCGAAGATATCATCGCCCAAAGCAACGATGACCCGAAGGCCGCCGCGCTGTTCAACAATGCGGCACAAGTTTGGAACCATGATTTCTTCTGGCATTCCATTTCGCCCGAAGGCGGCGTCTTGCCGGACGGCGCGCTCAAGGACCGGATCGACGCGGATTTCGGCGGCCTCTCAGAGTTCAAGGAAACATTCACGGCGGCGGCGACGGGCCAATTCGGCAGCGGCTGGGCTTGGCTGGTCCTGGACGGCGATAAACTGTCGGTCGTTTCGACGCCGAACGCCGTGCCGCCCTTCGTCAACGGACTCACGCCACTGCTGACCTGCGACGTTTGGGAGCACGCCTACTACCTGGACCATCGAAACGACCGTGCCGCGTTCGTTCAGACATTCCTGGACAAGCTGGTGAACTGGAGCTTCGCGGCCAAACGCCTTCAGGAGGCGACCGGGTAGGGCGACCGACGACCCGCCGCTTTGCATGGATCGAATCGTACCGCCGGGACACCTCCCGGCGGTACTTTTTTAGCGACTGCCCGCCTGACGCCCCGCCTCGCAGACGTCGTTCAGAAAACAGAACGGACATTTTGGCGCCCGCGCAGTACAGGTCCTTTTCCCGAACTCAAGCAGCCACATATGACCGCTTCGTTTCGCCCATTGCGGCGCGCGGTCGTCCAGTGCGGCCGCCGTCTGCGCCTCGGTCTTTCCCGACGCCAGCCCGGTGCGGTTGCAAACGCGATGCACATGGGTATCGACCGCGATCGTGGCTTCGCCGAACGAGAAAAGCAGCATGATATCGGCGCATTTCCGCCCGATGCCCGGCAGGCTCATCAGGGCGGCACGATCCTTCGGCACGACCCCGTTGTGGTCGTCTATCAGCGCACGGCATAGGGCGTTGAGACGTCGCGTCTTCATGTTGTAGAGCCCGGCCGGCTTGATCGCCGCCGCGATTTCGGCATCCGGCAGATCGAGGATGGTTTCCGGCGTGTCGGCCAGCTGGAAAAGCGCGTCCTTCGCCCTGGCGGTGTTCGCGTCCCGGCTTTGCGCCGATAGCAGACAAGCCACGAGCGCGCGGAAATGATCCGCCTCCACCTTGACGGTCGGTGCCGCGGCGACGCCGGGCTCCCGCGCTTCGAAGCGGCGAAAGAGATCCTCGACCTCGACCGGTTTCAACATGGCCTATGCATCGGACGGTTTCCCCTCGTCGGCATGCCGCGCCTCACCGGCGGACCTGCCCGTTTTTGCGGATTACCAAAACGATCGTGAGAAGCGCGGCTACCGGCAAGACGAAATCTTGCCGCAAGTCGAGAAGCAACGCACCGGCGACACCGGCCGACGACCATAGAAACGGAATGAACAGTAAGTGCCAAGGCACCCGCGGAACGGCCATCAGCAAGATGCCGAGCGTCCACACCAGGGTTGGACCCGGCGCGACACCGGCGAGCGGCATGCGCGGCCATCCCTGGCCGGAACCGACGCCGATCAACGGGTAAAGGATGGCCGCCATGCCGATCAGGAACAGACCCGCCCAGCCGGCGGCCCCGCCGGTAAAGCGGAAGTCGACGCGGCCGCGGATCGCGCCGGTCACGGCGAACAAGAGACCTTGCAGCACGAAGACGAAACCCAACCCCCATGCGGCCCAGTTGATCTGCGCTTGATGCAGCATGTAGTAGGCGACGCCGGTCCAGAGCCAGGCGGCGGCGAGGAACCCGGCAATCAACCGGCCGCTGCCGGGGAAGGGACGCAACGCGGACCAAAGCGTGAGCAGGACGAGCAGATAGGCGGCGATCTGCGCCGGCCAGATCGCCTCGTTGTACCGCTCCAACCCGCCGAGGAAGACGTCGCGGGTAAACGGCACGAGCCGCGCCAATGTATCCATCAAGGGTCGGCGCTCACAGGCTTTCGACGTAGTCGATCATGCGCTGGCGCATCCCCGCATCCGGCAGGCGGCCGGTGCAAGCGCCCATATTCTCCAACATATGGTCTACCCGCGAGGTCGCCGGAATGGCGCAGGTGACCGCGGGATGCGCAACGATAAACTTGAGCAGGAACTGGGCCCAGTTTTCCGCGTCGAACTCCCCCGCCCAATCGGGGAGCGGGTGACGTTCCATCCGGTCGATCAGGTCGCCGCGCCGGAACGGCCGGTTGATGATCACGCCAAGGCCGCGATCGGCGGCGAGCGGCAGCAGCCGCGTCTCGGCCTCGCGGTCGAGAATGTTGTAAGTGAACTGCACGAAATCGATCGGCTGGGTTCGCATGATCTGCGACAGCTCCTCGTGCCGGCTGCCGTGCGACGTGGTCATACCGATATAGCGGATGCG
The DNA here is from genome assembly GCA_965228975.1 of Alphaproteobacteria bacterium. GTDB lineage: Bacteria > Pseudomonadota > Alphaproteobacteria > UBA8366 > UBA8366 > JAJFJD01. The sequence continues at coordinate 5,082,275 of OZ245851.1, read as the reverse complement.
GCCGTCCGCCTTCCAATCGACCAACGTCTCGAGATGCGCGTCCCAGTCCACCAGATTGTGCACCTGCATGAGGTCGAAGCGCTTGGTGCCCCAAAGACGCTCGGACTCCGCCATCTGCTTGCGGCCGAGCGCCTGGAAGGGCGTCCAGACCTTGGTCGCCGAGAAAAGGGCATCGTCGTTGTCGATCCGGGCAAGGCCGTGGCCGACGACCTCCTCCGCAGAACCGTACATGGGCGAGGAATCAATCAGCGCACCGCCACGATCGAAAAAAGTGCGCAGCACCTTAACCCGCCCGGCGCGAAGCTCCGGATCGTCGCCGACGTTGAAGGTGATCCACGTGCCCATGCCGATGACCGGAATCTTCTCGCCGGTTGCCGGAATCGCGCGGCGGATGAACCGCGGCGGCGCCGCGCGCAGCGACGCGGGCGCCAAGCCGGCGGCGGCGCCGAGGGCGCCCAAGCTTCCGAGGAAACGGCGACGGTCATGCATGCGAGATCACCCTCTCGGTTAGGTCTGAATGTGATGTAGGTCGACGATACCCCGCTCGCCACAGGGAAACGGCAAAAAGATCAGACGGGAACCCTGCCGGTTCGATGGCGCAGCCGGGTTCCCGGAATCTGGTCTTGTTCCGCCGGCGTCGGCTCGTGCCTCGCCGAATCCCGTCAGGCCGCCTGCTGCAGCGCGCTGAGTTGGCGGGCGATGAACGCCTTTACCATCTCATGGGCGCGATCGGTGTCTGGGCCCGGTTCGAGCACCCATAGATGGCCGCAGCCCTCGAACACTGCGACATCGCACTCGCCGCCGGCGGCACGATAGGTTTCACCGAATTTCTCCTGAAATGCGGGAAGCACGTTGTCGTCCAACCCGCCTTGCATGACCAGCATCGGCGGCAACTCGACCGGCTCGCCGCGTTCGAGGATCAATTGCGGATTGCCTTCCTCGATGTCGCTGAAGGGATTGAAATAGACGTGGTGGCGGTCGGCCATCTCCTGGTTCCCCTTGGCCAGCGCGTTGTTGTAGCGGGCCAACGGATCGCTGATCGGAGACCGGGTCGCCACATAGCAAACGCGCGCGTCGATCTCGGGGTGCCCTTCCAACGGCAAGGCGTTGTAGCGCGGGTCTTCCGGCCGCATGCCGAGCAACTGCGCCACGTGGCCGCCGCTGGAACTGCCGAGCAAGCCGAGCGTGGACGGGTCGCCGTTCCAGCCGGGTGCCTTCATCTTCAACCAGCGAATGCCGTAGTTCGCGTCCTGCACCGAGGCTGGATAGGGCGCTTCGCCGCCGAGGCGAAGATCGACGGACACGGTCAGGAGACCGCTGCGTGCCATGGCCTCCGCCATCGCCACATTGGCCAGGCGGTCCTTGAACGTCCAGGCACCGCCATGCAGGTCGAGCAGCACCGGAAACGGCCCATCCCCGATCGGTTGGCAGATCCGGGCAAGCAGCATGCGCGTGGGGACCTGCCGGAAATCCTCTTCCCAAATCTTGATCTCGTATTTTGCGTCTGGATCGTAGTTGGTTGTCATCGGACGTGCTCCTTATCTTCTTCCCGCCGAAACGGACTAGGGCGATATTTTCGGGCGCAACTCGGCGCGCGCCGAGGCCGTTGTGCGGACATTTGGGCTGGGGCGAATTCACCCCATAAAACCAACGGACTAATCCAATGCCGGCCAGGCGCCTTCGAGGGAAATCGTCGTTCGCTGCATCAATCGACGATACCGCGCGTTGTCATAGGGGGTTGCGCGATGAATCGCCGCCTGATTGTCCCACACCACGACATCGTCGTTGCGCCATGCGTGGCTGTAAATGACTTTCTCGGCGCGCGCGGTCAAGTCGTCCAGCAAGGCCCGGCTCTCCGCCTCCTCCCAACCGACGATCGCCATCGCGTGGATACCGATGAGAAGCGATTTCCGACCATTCCCGGGATTGGTGCGCACAAGATCATGCCGCGCGGTAATGAATCCTTTCGACGACGCCTCGTCATATTCGTAACCCGTCAGGCCGCGCGAATATCGTATGTCGTGATCGACTTGCAGACCGTCGAGCCTCGCCTTTTCTTCATCGGTCAGACTCTCATAGGCAAACCGTGTCGATGCAAACTCCGTGTTACCGCCTTCCGGCGGCACTTCGCGGGCGGTCAATATGGAACACAAGGATGAGGCCGCCTTGAACGAACTGTCCATATGCCAAAGCATGTTCCCTTTCTGGTAATGCATGCGCCGGTCATCGGTGGGAATGATGTCGCCGGTCTTGATGTCCAGGTTCGATTGACGCGAAAACGGGGTTCCGGCGGCAGGGTTGGCCCCACCGCCGATTTCGGGCGTCCCGAAATAACGGCTGAAGGCGACCTGCGTGTCATCGTCCATCGGCTGGCCGCGGAAAACCAAGACGGAATACGTATCGAACGCATCGTGGATTTCCTTGAAGACCTCCGGCGCGATGGGCTCGGTGATATCCACGCCGCCGATCTCGGCACAAAAGCCCGGTGTTAACTCTGTCACGTCAAGCGGCATGGAGCACCCTCCCTGTTCGGCCACGCACTCTACTGATCATTCGGCAACGGATCGCCAATTCGACCGGTAGGAACAATCTACCGTGAATGCGGGGAGGAGGCATAATTACCGGCAGGTTCGGGAATCCGAGGTCATCCGAATCCCCGTCAGTGAAAGACGCGGCCGGCGTCGATAACGCTCGTCTGGCCGGTCATGGTGTCCGTGCGGCACATTGTCACCACCATGTCGGCGCAGTCATCCTTGTCCGCGGCCTTTTTCAGCAACGACCCCGACGCCGCATGCTCGACCTGTTCGGCCCGCAGGTTAGCGGTCGCACGGGTGCCTTCCAACAATCCGGGCGCCACACAGTTCACCAGTGTCTCGGGCGCCATCGCGACGGCCATGCAACGGGTCAGATGAATCAATCCCGCTTTCGCGACCGCATAGGCGATGGAAGATCCGGTGGGCGATAACCCGGCCACCGAGGAAATGTTGACGACGCGGCCCTGTCCCTGCGCTTTCATGATGGGGGCGACGGCCTTCGTCAGCCGCATGGGCCCGGTGAGATTGACGGCGATGATCTTGTCCCAGTCGTCCTGTGTCAGCCCTTCGAGATCGGTGAAGGGAATCGCTTTGTTATAGGCGGCGTCGTTGACCAGGATATCGAGGCGGCCGAACCGTTCGATGACCGCCGCCACCAATCTTTCCACCGCCGAAGCATCGGTGATGTCGCATTCGAAGGCGGCGGCATTGATCTGATAGCGGGACGTGAGGTCGTTGGCCACGCCCTCCGCCTCATCGCGGCTGCGGGCATACATCACCGCGACATGAACGCCTTCGCGCGCCAGCGCTTGACAAATGCGTTGCCCGAGGCCGCCGTTACCGCCGGTCACCAGGGCAACCGTATCTCTAAGCTCCATTGATCTACTCCTGTATGCGGGGCCGTCGTCGGATGGCGGCGTATCCCCAGGTTGGCACCGAGTGTGCCGCCGAACGGGCGGTTCGGACAAGGGATGCCATCGATCAAGGATGAACGTGGCGCAGTCAGCGTTTCTTTTTTCATCTACAATGAATCGCTCATCTGGTTGCCGTGGACCCGAGGCCTTTTCGGTCGGGTCGGTCGTGAACCGTGGTTGGCCGTCAGGCGAATTTGCCTGCTAGCCAAGACGCTGGGTATCCACGATCATTGCGACCGACGAATGGACGAAACAGATCGAATCAGAACTGAAACTGGGAGCGCAATCGATGATCAAGACGATTTTGGTAGCAACCGATGGCTCGGGTCATGCAAAGAAAGCCATCGATCTGGCGGCTGATATTGCAGGGAAGTACGGTGCCCGGATGGTAATCCTTCATGTTCTCTTGCGGCACACGTCGGAATTCGACGTTGAAACGCTTTGCAAAGAGAACGCAATGCCGGCCGCGCTACAGCAGAAATTCGACGAACTGCGAAAGGCCTTTCTCGAAATGGTGTCCGCTTCCTATGAGGCCGGCCCTATGTCTATTTCCATTCCCGATGATGTTTTGAATGACGTGGGAAACCTGATCTTGGACAACGCCAGGCAGCGAGCCGAATCGAAAGGCGTCAAAGACATCTCGGCTCATATCGCCGATGGACCGCCGGCCGACACGATTATCGCTGCCGCCGAGAAGGAGAATGCGGATATGATTGTTCTCGGAAGCCGGGGCCTCGGGAACATTGCCGGGCTTCTGATGGGCAGCGTTTCGCACAAGGTGAGCCATCTTTCCGACCGGACCTGCGTGACGGTGAAGTGATCCAGCCCCCGATCGACCGCCTCATCGACCGACTGTTCGTTTATCGTCGCCAAGGGGCGTCCAATATGCGCCTTTCAACGTCCACCCCGCCCGAACAAGGGGAGATACCCGACCGACGCAAATCCTAGGACGCAATCGGCGTCGGCAACGGTATGTCGTATTTTTCAAGCAGCGGTGCCATACGCGGCAAGATTTCCGGATGCAGCGCGATGCCGGAGTCGCGTTGGGCGTCATGGAGCGCAATGGCGCGGTCGCCGGGCATGCGCACCGGGGCACCCGGATCGAGCGGCGGCGCGCCGCGGCAGTGTTCGGCGAAGAAACCGGTTTCCCGCCGGAAGGCTTCCAAACCGCCGAAAGCTTGCGGGTCGATGACCTGCAGGAACACATTGCTGCCGGCCGCCGCGGCGCCGTCTGCGCGGCCCACACCGGACAGGCCGGACGTCAACGCTTCGACCAGAATGGCGAATGCGAATCCCTTATGCCCCTGGTCCAGTCCGCCGGCGGGCATGATGGCCCCCGGCGGATCGGCGTAGAACGCCTCGGGGTCGTCGCTCGGCCGGCCGGTATTGTCCACGAGCCATTCCCGCGCGAGCCGGCCGCCGGAACGCCGGGTCCGCTCGATCATGCGGTTCGTGGTGCTCGATGTGCTGGTGTCGATCAGGATCGGCGTGCCGTCAGTCGGGATGCCGATGGCGATGGGATTGGTGGAATAACGCGGCGCACGGCCCCCGAAGGGCGCGACCGCCGCGTTTCCCGGCGACGACGTCGTCAGCACCGCCATCACGCCGCGCGCCGCCGCGCGTTTCACATAGGTCGCCAGGCAGGAGATGTTCTCGCTGCCCCGTATGGCGACACCGATCATCCCCGTGTCGGCCAGCCGTTCCAACGCAAGGTCTAGCGCCCGCACCACGACCCACTGCCCCGGCAACCGCTGCGCATCGAGCAATAAGGCGCCTGGACTATCCTTTAGAATCTCCGGCGCGCCCGACTTCGCGGTCCGGCCGGATTCGACACCGGCCATATACGCGGGCACGAATTGCAGCCCGTGCGTGCTGTAGCCGAGAAGCTCGGCCTCCACCAAAATTTCCGCCACGGTTTGGGCGATATCTCCGTCGAGGCCCGCCCGCTGGAATAGTGTCCCCGTACAGGCGATGAGATCGGTATGGCGGTATCTGTCGGTCATGCTGAGTTTCCTGTTTTGGCGCCCACGCGGACCGGACGCATGCGCGTAAGCAATTGCCGGTGCGTTACCGCAGCAGAGCATCGGATCGCAATCCAGAGCAACCGCCGCCGACCGGAATCTCCCAAATACGCCATGACGGGTCATCGCTCCACGGCGGCGATGAGATATATCAAAGCAAAACGCCGTGTTCCCCCTTTGATCTAGGTCATGGTTCCGCCGTCCGGACCTTGATAGTCATTAAAATGAGTGGAGAGTATATCCGTTGATCCACTCCCGGTTTGGCCGAGGCCGTTTACCCTTAGCTCCCTTTAACGATCGGCCTCGGTCGGCGGGCTTCCATGCGTTTGCGGGAAGCTCTTTGGAACGGAAGTGCATTATCTTAGTGAGGTTCAACAGTATGCTCAGTGCGGATGTCTACCAAAAAGCGTTTGAATATCTCGAGCGGTTCGGTGATGGCGCCCTGGTTCAAGCAGCGATGCAAGCTGACGAATTGCTGGATCAGCGCGACAAACGCGGCGTCGATAAATGGAACCGTGTCATGGAGGCGATCGAAGAACTGAACGCAACGCAATTGAGAAGGCCGCACTAGCGTTGTCTTCGGCAAGGACAATTTGCCGTCCGTGAGGCCCAAGCGGTGGAACCTTGTCCGTCTTTGGCCGGCAGCGAGATTTCAGAGTTGCCGAAGAAATAGGGCCAATTTGATCTCATATCGCCTGTGAACGAATAGGCGGTCTCAAATGAAACCGGAGGACCCGCGCCAAAGACAGATTCCCAACAACGCCGATTTCGGCTGGCGCACTCCATAAATCCTTTAGTGGCAGCAAGACCACGCGCGGTGGAGAGGAGTATGAAGACGAGAAGGAACCTTATTCCGGACGTGGTTTCGAACCAGGCATTGATCACGTTGAACCTGTCCGACACCGCCCGCGATGCAGCCGTCTTGATGGATAGCAACCGTGTGAGTTCGGTCTTGGTGGTGAACACGCAGGATGAACTATGCGGGATTTTTACGGTACGCGATGTCGCCCGTCGGGTAGTCGGCGGCCATCTCGATCCTGACAAGACGCCGCTGTCCCGCGTGATGACCAAGAATCCGCAATGTGCGGCTGCAACCGAGAAACCGTATATGGCGTTGCAGAAGATGCAGGATGGTGGATTTCGCCACCTTCCGGTGACCGATGACGGGACCAGCAACGGTAAACTGATGGGAATTGTCTCACGGAAGAGTTTCTTTCCCGAGGAGAAAGCCATGCTCGAGTGGGAGGAACACCTCGAGCAGCTCATCCGATGACCCTTTCCGGCATAGGGCAGTCGGGCGTCATTCGGAGAAGCGACCCCACCTTCCAGGGACGAGTCCAGGCCACGGTTGTGGTGCGATTCCATTTTACGAACTAGCGATCGAATTGATGTTGCCGCAAGCGCGGCCGAAGAACGCGGCACAACGCGGTCGACCCATCCCTATGATGGGTGTCTACCCGAAGCTGATATGGATCAAGATGTTAGCCGGCACCCTGTACTATCTTACCAAGATAGTTGGAGTGAAAGCGTGGAGGATAGCATGCCGGTAAAGGACGCTTATGAAGAACGAGTGCAAGCCCGGATCAAGCCGCTCTACGAGTCGATGGATCACCATGAAGCACATTTGGAGTCGACCGAGTCGACCTCAATGGAGTCGCACCTGGAAGCGCTCCGTCAGCTGAAGGAGAAGCGCCACCACATCAACGGCCTCATGAAGGAGTTGAAGGAAGCGAGCGAGCATGGGTGGCAACATATCCGTGACGGGATCGATACAGCCGTAGAAGAGCTGAAGCATGCGATCGATGCCGCCCGTGCGAAACTGCACGGCGAGAAATAGCCCGTCGCGACGGTACGCTCACCGTGGGCATATCGTTTGAAAACACGGAAAGCGGTTCACGGCCTTTGCATCACGGTTAACCGGGATGCGCGACAGGTTGATTTGGGTCAGTGCAATCGCACCGCTGAATCGCTCATTAAGAACCGATATGGCAGCACCCGATTTCGGGGTCCATTGCGATGCATGGAGTGCCCAACGTGACGTCACCAGAACGCCCAGGCGCCACTGTCAATTCGAATGAGGATGCGCCGCAACGCGACTTCGCTATCGGCCAGGAAGAATCCGCATCGACGAGCGAAGAGGTGCTCGCGGTCGTAACCGAATTCGCGCAGGCCCTGGGATCGCGGCGGCCGCTATCGCGCAAAATCGATTTGGATAGCGCGCTCGACGCGGATCTTGGCATCGACAGTCTCGGCCGCGCCGAGCTTCTGCATCGCTTGGAATTGGCGTTCCGCATTCATCTTCCGGAAGACCTCTTGGGCCGCGCGGAAACCGTCCGCGATCTTCACGCTGCGATCGAAGGGGCCGCGCCCGAGGGCGTGCGGCTTGACGCCCGGCAGGTGCAGCGGATCGCCCCGGCGGAGTCCGCCGAAGCAACCGACGCGGATACATTGATCGAGGCCTTGGAATGGCACGCCGCCACCCACCCGGCCCGGGTGCATTGCATTCTCCTCGACGCTGCCGAAAACGCCGAAACGGTCACTTATGAGACGCTCGCCGTGAACGCCAAACGCGTGGCATCGGGCTTGCGGCAAGCCGGCGTGACAGATGGCGACCGGGTCGCGATCATGCTGTCGACGGAGGCCGATTTCCTTTATGCGTTCTTCGGGGCCTTGTATGCCGGCGGCGTCCCCGTCCCGCTGTACCCGCCGGTCCGAATGTCGCATATCGAGGAACATCTGCACCGTCAGACCGGCATCCTGAAAAACGCGGGTGCGACGGTATTCATCACGCTGCCGGCGGGGTTGCGCCTTGCGACCCTCATAAAACCGCTCGTCCCCACGCTGCGGCTGGTTACGACCGTGGAATCGGTACGCAGCGACGACCCAGCACCGCAGGCGCACGTAGACGGCGGCGATCCCGCGGTCATTCAATACACGTCGGGAAGCACCGGTGACCCGAAGGGCGTTGTATTGAGCCACGCAAATGTCCTGTCCAACATCCGCGCCATGGGCACGGCGATGTCGGTCGGGCCGGACGACGTTTTCATAAGTTGGCTACCGCTGTATCACGACATGGGCTTGATCGGCGCATGGCTCGGCAGCCTCTATTACGGCACGCCGATCGCGATGATGTCGCCGTTACAGTTCATTGTCCGCCCTGAATCATGGTTATGGGCGATCCATCGTTACCGCGGCACGGTGACCGCGGCGCCGAATTTCGCCTATGAACTCTGTTTACAAAGTATCGACGACGCCACGATCGACGGCGTGGATCTCTCTTCGCTTCGATTGGCGGTCAGCGGCGCGGAGCCGGTTAGCCCATCGACCCTTCGCCGCTTCAGCGCCAGATTCGCTGAATACGGCTTCGACGAAAAGGCGCTCGCACCGAGTTACGGGCTGGCGGAAAACACCGTCGGGCTTACCTGTCCGCCGCCGGGCCGCGGCATGATCGTCGATCGGATCGATCGTTCAATCTTGGACCGTGACGGTAGGGCCGTTCCGGCATCCCCAACGGACGAAAACGCGGTCGAGATCGTCGCCTGCGGCCGGCCCCTGCCGGGTCATCAGGTTCGCATCCTCGACGCGAGCGGCCGCGAGGCTCCGGACCGGCAAGAGGGCAGTCTGCAGTTCCGGGGCCCTTCGGCCACGCAAGGCTATTTGAACAGCGAGGCGCAAACCCGCGCACTGTTCGACGGTTCTTGGCTCAACACCGGCGATCTCGGCTATTTCGCCGACGGGGACATTTTCATCACGGGCCGGGACAAGGATTTGATCATCCGCGCCGGCCGCAATATTCACCCGCACGAAATCGAAGACCTCATCGGTGACATCGAAAAAGTCCGCAAGGGCGGGGTCGTCGTTTTCGGCAGCACCGACAAAAGCTCCGGCACCGAACGGATCGTCATTGCGGCCGAAACGGACGTAACCGACACGGGCGCGCTGGATGCGCTGCGGCGCAAGATCAGCATCGCGGCAAACGACGTGTTGGGAATGCCGCCGGACACGATTGTCTTCGTTGCACCCGAGTCCATCCCAAAAACACCGAGCGGCAAAATTCGCCGCGCCGAGACGCGGGAACTGTTCGAGTCCGACCGCCTCGGAAGCGAGAAGCGGACGCACCGAAGCCAGCTACTTCGATTCTGGTTGCGCGGCATCAGGGAACGAATCGGGCGGCAGTCGCGGACCGTGACTCGGACGCTGTATGCCGCCTACTGGTGGCTTGTGCTGGTTTTGCTCGGCGGGATTTGCTGGCTGCTTGTCCTGGCGATGCCGGCGCGGAAATTGCGCTGGCCCATCGTTCATGGATGCGCGCGACTTGTCCTTTGGGCGACAGGGCTTGCACCGACCATCCGTGGCGAAAGCCGCAGGATACCGTCGGGGTGTGTCATCGTCGCAAACCACGCCAGCTACCTTGATAGCCTCGTCCTGGCGGCGGCATTGCGAGGGAGTATCGCATTCGTTGCGAAAGAAGAGCTCGCGTCACAATTCGTGGCAGGGTCCTTTCTGCGCCGCATCGGCGCTATGTTCGTAAGCCGTCAGGATCCGGAAGCGGGATTGAAGGAAACGGATATCGCGGTCGAACGCGCGAAGGCCGGGGAAACGCTGGTGTTCTTTCCGGAGGGGACCTTCACACGCGCGCCGGGGCTGGCGCCATTCTATCTTGGCGCGTTCGTCGTCGCGGCCCAAGCGCAGGCAACGGTAATCCCCCTGTCGATTCGCGGCACACGATCCATTTTGAGGGATGGCCAGTGGTTCCCGTCCCACGGTGCAATTGACATCACGATCGGCCCGCCGCTGGACTCCGCCAAGGCCGACTTTTCCGCGGCCGTCGACCTCCGCGACGAAGCACATGAATTTATCTTGAAACATTGCGGCGAACCCGGCCTTTAGGGTGGCTAGGTTCCACGGGACGTTGGGGCGTTAATCCTCGGATTGTCGGCGATCGGCTCCATTCTTGTTATTCAAATCTGCGCCGCCACGGCCCTGATCCGGTCGGACACCGTCACCGTGAAGTCAGCCGCGGGTTCCAGTCCGCGCAAATGCCCCGGAAGCACCGCCAAATTCTCCGCTGCATATGCTCTAGACTCGGCAATCGAGGGTAGAGGATTGACCAACGCGCCACCGTGCATGACCGGCCGGAGAAGTCTCTCGCCTTCGGCGTCTTCGTCCGCCAAAGCCAACACATCACCGGCCAGCCGACCGTCCGGCCCCACCCGCCGAAAGACCTGTTTCCGCCCCGGCCATGTCGCCTTTCCTTCCGACCGCTTCCGTTTGGGTTTGCCGGCGTATTCCTCGAGTTTGTATGCGCAATCCAGCGACGGCGCGTCTCCCGAGGTTGTCAGCTGAGTGCCGATCCCATACCCGTCGATCGGCGCTTTCTGAGTTGCGAACTGCTGCAATTGGAATTCGTCCAGGCCGCCGCTGGCAAAGATCCGCACCGCCTCAAGGCCGCCTCCGTCCAGGATTCGCCGGACCTTGAAGGCGTGATCGGCAAGGTCCCCGCTATCGAGTCGGACCCCGGCGAGTTCTATCCCCTCGGCCATCAAGCCCGGGGCCAATTCGACCAGCGACCGCGCGGCGGCCTCCGTATCGTATGTGTCGAGCAGCAAAACCACGCCCTTCGGCCGCGCGCGGGCGAAATCCACGAAGGCCTGGTTTTCGTCGTCATGGGCTTGGATGAAGGAGTGCGCCATCGTGCCGAAAATCGGGATACCGTATAGCGCGGCGGCCGGCACGGTCGCGGTTCCGGTGAACCCGGCGAGATAGCCGGCCCGCGCCGCGAGTAGCCCGGCCTCCGCCGAATGGGCGCGCCGCAACCCGAAATCCAAGAGCATTTTCCCCGGCGCCGCGAGCACCATCCGCGCCGCCTTGCTCGCAACCATGGTCTGGAACTGCAGGAGGTTGATAAGCCGGGTTTCGACCAACTGCGCGACCGGCAACGGCGCGACGACCTGGAGGATCGGTTCATCGGCGAAGAACACGGTGCCCTCGGGCATGGCGTTGACGTCGCCATCGAAGCGCAAGCCTTCAAGATATCGGATAAGCGGCTTGCCAAAGCCGCCATGATCGCGGAGCCAGCGCAATTCCGGTTCCGTGAACTGAAGCTGTTGCAAGAATTCCAGCGCCTGCTCCAGGCCGGCGGCAATCAGGAAGTTGCGGCTCTTGGGGAGACGTCGGACGAAGAACTCAAACACCGCGACCTCTGTCATTCCCGCCTCGAGGTAGGCTTCCATCATGGCAAGCTGATACAGATCGGTCAGAAGCGCGCTCCGCCCCGCACCGGCGGTGTAGATGTCGCGGAGATCGGGGTCGATATGTGGTGAGTCGGTCGAAGACATGGGTGTTACGTTCTAAAGCCCAAAATCGGACATGCCCGCGACGTCGACACCGGCCTCGGCCATCGCCTCGCGGGCTGCCTCCAAAGAACCGTGCAGGTCGATCGCCCGACAAGCGGCATCGATCAGGACGACCTCGAAGCCAGCGGCGCGTGCATCGAGCGCCGTGAAGTTGACACAGAAATCGGTGGCGAGCCCGCACAGAAATATCCGCGCAATGCCGCGCTCGCGTAGATAGCCGGCAAGTCCGGTCGGCGTTCGGCGGTCGTTTTCAAAAAATGCGGAATAGGAATCGATATCGCGCCGAAATCCCTTGCGCAGAATGAATTCGACGCGCGGCAAATCGAGCTTCGCGTGGAAGGCGGCGCCGTCGCTCCCCTGAACGCAATGCGCGGGCCACAATATCTGTTCGCCATAGGGCAGCGTCATCGTGTCATACGGCTTCTTGCCGGGGTGATTCACGGCAAACGAACGGTGGTCGCTCGGATGCCAATCCTGCGTCATTGCCACGTGCGGGAAGACAGCCGCCAGCCGGTTGATCATTGGCACAACCGCATCTCCATCCGGCACGGCGAGCGCCCCGCCGGGACAAAAATCGTTTTGTACATCGACGACCAAGAGCAACGCCTCGTCGCCGGGTCTGAATTCCGACATCGTTCAATTTTCTCTGCCGTCGCAACCGCGGCGCCGATCACGGAGTAAAGTCAACGCAGGACATCCATCATATCGAGGGATTGACGAACCGGCGCTCTCCGACCGTATTTCACACAACTGCGTTGCCGATTAAGCCCCCTTACTATCCCTATACAAGAGGCATGGACATTCCGCCGCCTGCACCACTTTATGCGAGACGCTTCCAAGCAACAGACCCTGAAGGTCGCCCACTCCCCGATCGCCCATGACGATCAGGTCAATTCCCTTTTCCCGGCAGAACTTCAGAATTTCGCCGGCCGGATCCCCTTCCCTAGTCTCCTTCGAAATACGCGTACGGTCGCAGAGCGTTATTCGATCCGTTGCCGCCGCGAGGATGCGTTCCGCTTCCGACTTCGCAGCGCCCGTTTCTTCGACGAGTTTCTCAAGGTGTTCCGGAAGGATGAATGACTCTCCCGACGGCAAGACATACAGAAGGTTGAGCTTCGCGCCGCATTTATCCGCCAAGTCATCGGCATACGAGACCGCGTTGATTGCGTATTTCGATCCATCGACGGGTACTAAAATATTTCTCGGTGGCATTGATCGGACCCCAGCCAAATTTTCCCGTACAACGATACGTGAGTTGCGCCCAGCCGAATTGATTTATCTCAGCCATCGCCGAATCTTTTTCAGCGATACATTCGTAGGCGCGCAACGAATTCGTTCACGAATGATTGCGTCTTCATGCACAGGGGATGCGAAGATCGTTGACGAAACCATAGAGAGGTGACCAATGCCGCGAAAACAGCAGCCGAAACGAGTCGTCATCATGGGCGCGGCCGGTCGTGATTTTCACAATTTCAATCTGGTCTACAGGGATAGTCCCAACGACACGGTCATCGCCTTCACGGCGGCCCAGATTCCCAATATAGCCGGCCGCCGATATCCACCGGCGCTCGCCGGGTCGCGGTATCCTTCCGGCATCCCCATCGTCCCGGAAGAAGATCTTGCCGCGCTTTGCCGCGAGCACGACGTGACCGACGTCGTCTTCGCTTACAGCGATTTGAAACATGAGGACGTCATGCACCGTGCATCGACGGCCCTTGCGACGGGCGCCGACTTTTCCTTTCTGGGACCGAAGCGGACCATGCTGGCGGCAAAGAAACCGGTAATCGCCATATGCGCGGTGCGAACCGGATGCGGCAAATCGCAGGTAACGCGTTGGCTTTCGCGGCTGCTGAAGGATCGCGGTCTAACTGTCGCCGTGGTCCGGCACCCCATGCCGTATGGAGATCTCGAACGCCAGACGGCTCAGCGTTTTGCCGAAAGCGGAGATCTCGACGCCGCCGACTGCACCATCGAAGAACGCGAGGAATACGAGCCACACCTCGCCGTCGGCAATGTCGTGTTTGCCGGTGTCGACTATCGCGAAATCCTGACCCAAGCGGAAAACGAGGCGGATATCATTCTTTGGGACGGCGGGAACAACGACTTTTGCTTCTTCGTGCCGGACCTTCATATCGCACTCGTCGATCCACTGCGCCCGGGACAGGAAGCAACGCATCACCCGGGGGAGACCGTGTTGCGGATGGCCGATGTGGCGCTTGTCGCCAAGAGCCAATCGGTTTCCGACGATATGGTTCGGCAGAGCATCGACCGGATTCGCCGGATCAATCCAGACGCAACCATTATCCGCGGCGCGTCGCCGGTCACCCTCGACGATCCGGACCTCGTTCGGGGCCGCCGCGCCCTTGTGGTGGACGACGGCCCGACCATCACCCACGGCGGCATGCCATACGGCGCCGGATATGTCGCGGCGACCGACGCCGGCGCGGCGGAGATCATCGATCCAAGGGATGCGGCGGTGGGCGAGATTGCCGACGTGTACCGCAACTATCCCCATATCGGGACGGTGCTGCCGGCGGTCGGTTACGGAGCCTCGGAAGTCGAGGCCTTGCGCAAAACGATCGAGGCGGCGGCGCCGGATATCGTGGTGTCGGGAACGCCTTGCGACCTGGCCGCGCTAATCGATCTCTCCGTACCGATCGTTCGCGCGCGGTATTCGTTTGCCGAGGTCGACTCGCCGGGTCTCGAAGACCGGGTCGTGGAATTCCTGAAGGCCCGCGGGCTCGTCTAGTCCTGATAGTCGATAACGGTCGCGTCCGCCGTGATGCGCGTCCCCGCATGACCGTCGAGAATCGCCGGCGCGTCCGCCATCGCACCGATCGCCGCGACCCCGCCGGTCGCCGAAACGAAATCACAGGCCGCATCCACCTTCGGGCCCATCGATCCCGCCGCGAACGAGAACCGGCGCAACGCATCCGGCGCGACTCTTCGGATCAGCCGGGCGTCCGGTTCCCCCCAACGGTCGTAAACGCCATCGACATCCGTGAGAATCAGCAAAACCTCGGCTCCCAATTCCTTCGCGAGCAAAGCGCTGGAGAGGTCCTTGTCGATGACCGCCTCGACACCGTGGAGCCGGCCCTTCGCGGATGCGACGACCGGTATGCCGCCGCCACCGGCACAAATCGTGACGACGCCTTGCCCGACCAACATCCGGATGACGTCGATCGGCAATATCCGCTTCGGTTTGGGAGAGGCGACGCAGCGACGATACTGATCGCCGATCCTGACGAATGTCCACTCGCGCGACCGCGCCAAATCCTCCGAACCCTTCTTGTCGTAAAACGGTCCAATCGGTTTCGTAGGATTGCCGAAGGCAGGATCCGCGGCGTCGACTTCCACCTGTGTCAGCAACGTCACGCACTGGCGGCTCGAACCGAGAATGCCGCGCAATTCCTGTTCGATGAGGTAACCGATCTGCCCTTCCGATTCGGCGTCGAGGATGTCGAGCGGATCGTCCGGGCTTTGAAGCGCAAGAAGGCCGATCTGCGGGCCGTTGCCGTGGGTGACCGCCAACCGGCGCCCGATGCTCAATTCGGACAGGACGGTTGCAGCCGTTTGGGCATTGCGACGCTGGGTTTCCGCGCTCGGCGATTCATTCCGTTTGAGAAGCGCGTTGCCGCCAAGAGCGGCGACAATTGTTTGCGGTGCGTTATCCTGATTCATGCCGCTGCCTGACGTGGTTGGCCACAAGGCCTCCGGTTGGCCTTGTACGTCATCCATTTGTAGCGGGCCAGACATTGATTCAGGTCATAGCCGGGCAGCCATCCGCACGGCGTGATGACGGGTGGATTGGCCACGAACCGGTTGCCGTGGCGAGGCTCGGAACCATAAGGCGAGAAAGGGAATTCGAATGCGCGACGCACTCATACTGGAACTCGGCGTTCGGGAGCTTTCTACATTCTGCCGGTTCGCTGAATTTGCCTACGACAGGATCGAGAAGAGCGGCGGGCAGGATGCGGTCGACGCATTCTTCTATGCGCATGCCATGTTGGCCAATTGCGCGATGGCGGCGCGGCTGCTTCGGTCTCGAGCGCTAGCGGCGCACGCCGCCGACCGGACAATCGCCGATCTGCTCGACGTGCCGCGCACCTACCAGATCGAAGACGAAGTCATTCGCGGCATGCTGGAAGGATACGACGCGCGGCTGGCAAAAGGTCTAACGCTATACGGCGAGGGGACCAAAGTCCTGGATTCGAATATCGGCGATCGAGATGCTTTCGAGGAGGACACGAGCCTTTTCCTGCGGCACTATGATCCGACCGTCGATGTGCTCACCCTGCTGGAGGATGAACTGAATCTGGCACTCATCGCGAACGAGATCGCGGACATCCGGTCCAGGGCGGAGACGTGGTTGGACAGTAACGCCACGCTCACGGAACAGCCGGCGGCGGTTAGCATCCCGCCAACGCCTTAGCGCCGCATGAGGATGCCGCAAGTCTCGGCAGCCAGTTCTCGGCGGCTGGGCAAGTCTCTCTCTGGGACCGGATGGTCGGCGGGACGGTGTGGAAACGGAGACCATCGACGGCGTCCTTTCCGGACAATAAGGAATGGTTCGATTGGATAACCGTCAGTGCTCTGGGTTTCCCCGCCATCGCTTGATCGGATTGATTGCCGGCCCACTGGCCGCCGTCGCCATAGGGGTGAGCCCGGCGCCCGACGGCCTGACGCCGCAAGGATGGTGGACCGCGGCGGTGGGACTCTGGATGGCGATCTGGTGGATGACGGAGGCGTTGCCCCTGGCCGTGACGGCGATGCTCCCGGTGTTCCTTTTTCCGATGCTCGGCATCCGCAGCATCGGTGACACCACGCCGTCCTATGCGCATCCCCTGATATTCCTTTTTTTCGGCGGATTTCTGCTGGCCCGTGCAATGCATGTTTGGGGCTTGGACAAGCGTTTGGCACTCAACGTGCTACGGTATGCGGGTTCCAGTCCGCGCCGCGTTATCGCCGGGATCATGGGTGTCACGGCATTCCTCAGCATGTGGGTCAGCAACACAGCGACGGCGATGGTCATGCTGCCAATCGGTCTCTCGGTGGTGGCGTCCTATTCGGAACATCGGGGAGAACGCGCAGCCGCGATCGCGCCGGCCTTGTTGCTGGGCATTGCGTATGCGGCGACCATCGGCGGCATGGGGACAATTATCGGAACACCGCCCAACGCACTTTTCGTCGCTTTCATGTCGGAGACCCACGGAATCGAAATCAGTTTCATCCGCTGGATGATGATCGGCGTTCCCTTGGTCCTGGTCATGTTGCCACTGGCATGGTTCGTCTTGTCCCGGCTGATGTTTCAGGTCGGCGGTGCGGAATCAGGGCAGACAACGGCGCAAATCGGGGCGCGGCTCGCGGACCTTCCTCCTATCTCCAAGGGCGAGCGTTACGTTGCGGTCGTCATGCTCGGTGTCGCCATTCTTTGGATTATCCGGCCGCTCATCACGTCGGCGATACCCTGGCTTCACCTGTCCGACGCCGGCATTGCCGTCATCGGGGCATTGCTGCTTTTCGTGCTGCCGGTCGACCTGCGACGCGGTCGGTTTTTGCTCACCTGGAGCGAGGCCGCCGCAATTCGATGGGACGTGCTGATCCTGTTCGGCGGCGGTTTGGCCCTGGCGGGCGCGATGGGCGACTCGGGTCTGGCCGGCTGGATCGGCGCTCAATTGAAAGGTATGTACGCGCTGCCCTTGATCCTGCTGCTGCTGGCGATTGGACTGCTTATGGTCTTTGTCGGAGAGTTGGCCAGCAACACGGCAATGGCGGCCGTCTTCCTGCCGGTCGCCGGCGCCGCAGCACTCACCGTCGGCGAACCTGTATCGCTCTTCGCGTTGCCCGTAGCGCTGTTCGCCACGTTGGGGTTCATGTTGCCGGTGGCCACGCCACCCAATGCGATCGTTTTTGGCAGCGACAAGGTCGAAATCCGTCACATGCTCCGCGCCGGCTTGATCCTTGACCTGATCGGGATCGTGATTGTCGCAATCGCCGTCTTGACCCTCGGCAAGTGGGTTCTGCCGCCGGGATAGACAGGCGCCGGCAGTGCGCCGAATGCAACGGGTTACGGGATTAGCGCGGGACGCGTCCCGCCGTGCGTATTGCACCGCGCCTCGGGAACCCGGTAAATGGGGCCCGGCAATCCATGTCGTAAAGGTGGAAGTATGAAAGCCAATGTCCATCGAAGCGCCTCGGAGACTGCGGATTATTACAACGACCGCAACGTCTCGATTTTCTACGAGCATTGCTGGGGCGGATCGGATATCCACATTGGCCGTTACGAAACCGGGCAAGAAACCATCGCCGAAGCGTCCGCGGCAATGACCCAGCATCTTTTGGATTGCTGCGGCGTACAACCCGGTCAACGGGTTCTCGATATCGCCTGCGGGTTCGGTGGGACATTGCGTGCCTTGGCGCGAATAGGCTGTCGGGCCGCAGGAATCGATATCTCGGAAGCCTGCGTCGAGCGAGCGCGCAGAACAAATGCAGCCGCCGGACTGAGCGATGCGATCGACGTGACCGTCGGCGACTTCCATGCGATCGAGAGCGATGATCGCGCATGGGACGCGGTTTTTTGCCAGGAAGCCTTAATTCACTCTCCGGATCGCCCTGCCGTATTTGGAGAGGTTTTCAGGATTCTCCGCCCCGGCGGAAAGTTCGGGATATCCGATATTCTCACCGCGGAAGGGGCGGACATCTCAATGGTCGAAAGGGCCTATGCGCGGTTGGGAGCGGCCGCCGGGGCCACAGTCCGCGACTATCAAGATATGGCGCGCGGCGCCGGGTTCGACATCACGCACCGGGAAGAACGCCCAGACGATATCCAGACACACTACGCAAAACTTGCCCAGAGACTTGCCGAGCCGGTCGCGGGTTTCGACCCGGATGCCGCCCGCTCGATCCGAAAGAGCATTGCACATTGGCAGGCCGCGCTCGCGGGCGGGCATATTACTTGGGCCTGTTTCATACTGCGCAAACCCGACTGAATCGCGGCGGAAAACCTTAACCGCGCTCGACCCGGAACGTCAGATCACCGAGCCTAAGGCGCGCGCCCGGGGTGAGCGGTGCCGGACCGTTTTCGGGATCGACAGGTTGGTCGTCCACCGCGGTACCGGTAGCCGAATGCAGGTCGAAGACGCCGAGGCCATTGCTATCGCCCACCAGCTGCGCATGCCGCTTGGCGATCCCATCTACGGCCAAGCGATAATCGCAAGACGGATCGCAGCCAATCGTCATACCCTCCGGCAACCGGCGAAGGTCATCGTGCGAAATGACGATATCAATGGGTTCCCCCTCACCGCCGTCGCAGCGCAAGCGCCAAACCGCATGCCTGGCTTCGAGCTGCCGGCGCGGATGGAATATCATATGTGCCAGTGCGCGCGCGCCGTTCCCGGCGGCCGAACCGCTTCGGACGACAATATGAATCACGTGGCGCGGCCGATACCGGATCAGAAAAAAGACGAGGGCCATCACCACGGCCGCCGCGGCGAAGACATACCAATAGAAATTCGTCGTCGCGACCCCAAGAATTACGCGGCAGACCTTTTGCGAGCCATTATACGGAATACCCAAGCCGTTGAGCTTTTCCACCAAAACCGAGATATGGGACGCGAAGAACACGCCTTGAATGACATCGTAGACGAGCGGCATACCGGTCGGGGTGATCAAAACCGCCATCTCCCGTTCGGTATTGACGCCTACCACATGGCCGCAAGGATTCACGACCGGACCACCGCTGTTCCCCGGGTTCGTGGCGGCGGAATGCTGGATGATTTGAATTCGCGCCTTGTCTTCGGCCCAGGCCCCCGAAAACAGACGGTTGGCGACACCGGAGGTGAAACTCGTGCCGCTGTCCGCGCCCAGCCGCCCGCCGGCGCCCGGATACCCGATGGCGAACACGGTCATCCCTTTCTGCAACGTGCTGCTATCGGTCACGTCGAGAATTGCAGGCGGGCGGTCGAGCCCCTCGACTTTCAAGACCGCCAGATCTTCTTCGGGGAATGTCTGCACCACCGTGGCAACCCGCCGATCGTCTAACTCGGCCCCGCTTTCCACGACATAGAGGCCCCATTGGTCGTCGATATGTTGCTCGATCACATGATGCGTGGTCGCGACGTGACCTTGCGCGCTGACAACGAAACCGCTTGCGCTCCCGTAACCGTAGGGGCCTTCGACGATGACTCGAACCATGCTCGGTTCCACGGTCTTCGCGACCGTCGTCGGTTCGATGGCGTTTGACGGCAGCGCCGGAAGCAACGCGATGGCGACCAGAAGCAGAATTCGCTTAATCATGCCTTAGCCTATATGACTAGTTTGGGGAGCGCGAACCGGAACTTGGCGGTGCGGCCGGTCACTCATGTGTCTTAAGCGGCGAGCGTTGGATCACCAAGATCGTCACAAGAGGGACGATGACGGCGATCACGGCGACGGCAATCAAGAGCCAGCCCAGATTCCCGTAATCCGCAGGCACCACGACGGCACCCGTCGTACGGTCGCGCACTTCCCGCGTGACGAGAAAGATTTGGTTCACATACTTCGTGCCGAGACTGCTTGCGGAGAGCGCCAGGTTGGTGAAGGACGCCATGACGGCGAAGAATGTCGCCTTTAAATGCGCCGGCGCGTTCTTCGCGATCCAGGCCAACATCGGGATCATGGCGATTTGCGACAACGGCGACTCCAACGTTGTATCGATTACGGCGATAAACCGCGCATCGACCACGCCATCCGTCAATTGTCCCGTCCATTCGTGCAAACCATAGTAAAGGCCGATATTCGGTATCGAAAGAATGCCGGCGGCGATCGTCAAGAGCGCAATGACAAACGCAATCGATGCGCGGCCGATCAACGGGCGTAAGAGCAGCATGCCGGCCAGTGCTATCCCGGAAGCGATCAGAGTCAGGATCGCCAGGAATCGCTGGTCAAATCCGAGAACGTCGATTTCGAACCACGTCGCCCCCGGCCCCGGCAACGGTACCGCCCGGAACACGAAGATGATGACCGCGGTGCCAAGGAAAGCACGGCGCACGGACGGATCAAGCTCCGGAATCAATCGGGACATTATGAAAACGATGATGCCGAGCGATCCGAAAAACACGATTTCCTGAGCGAACGGTGTTTTCCCCAGACCGATCGCCAGGGTGAAGACGACAAAGATCAGGCTGCCGCCCAGGATCCACCAATTCGGCGTGGCCTTTTCCGGCGGCGCGAACAGGATGGCTGAGATGCGATCTTCATCGACACCCTGTCGACGCAATCTCGCCGCCCGATGTCTCTTCGATACCGCCCCCAGCACAACGCCGGCGATCGATATCACGGGGATGATCAGCGCCAATACATAAATGTCCGCATATATGGCGGACTTTTCCTGTTCCGACATTTGCTCGACGCCGGTGAACAAGGTGATGTTCAAGGCGGCGACGGCCGCCAGACCGCTTATGATCGCGAAGCGCCCCATGGTCTGCATCGTCGTGTGCATTTGCTTGATGACGGTATCGGGAAAGGGGTCGCCCTTATCGTCGACGAGCGGCACCGCCTCCACGGTCATCGCGTCGGCGACGACATCCTGAACGACGTAACCGCTCGGCGCCATGAGCGCGCTGACGACGTACCACGCCTCGATACTGAGGTATTGCGCCATCGTCTCGGTGTGGGCGATCAGGCCGTACATGATCCCGAGGCTGAGCGCGATAAGCCCTGCGCCCACATAGACCAGCAGCGTCTTCCAGCGCCAAATCAGATCGACCAGATGACCCAGCGGCATCTTCAGCGCCCACGGAATACCGGCCCAGAACGCCAGGCCCGCGAGAAACGCGGCCGACAAACCAAGATACTCCTTGACGAAGAACGTGCCGACGATGGCCGTGAGTCCCGAAACCCCTGCCGCAAGGTAGACCATCAAAGGTGGCAGAAAGGAAAAGCGGAACTGCCGCCCAAGCTCAAGAAACGTTCTGTCGAACCACAGACCGAAAGCGTATTTCGTTAGGCGCTTGTCCTGAACCACGGTCCGGTCTAACGCTCCCCCCAACCAATGCCGACATTATCATAATTCCCGCCGCCGGCGTGCTTGATCCAAGGATACACCGGACCGGAAAAATGAGCATGCCGGACACAGTCCGGTCCAGCGAAGCAAGCGCAGCAGGCGTCGCGTATCTCATGTCCGCAAACTCTACCTCGGCGCCAACCGGCTGCATTTCTTGGGAAAAGCTCATACGTCCCGCCCAGGTACGAATCGATCATGCGGCCTCGGTTACAAAAAGGGTCCCCGACAGCGTTGCCGTGGGGCAACTTACGGCACCTTATCAACCCGCAGTTGACAGCAAACGTTCAAACGATAAGAGTGAATGTACAAAGGGAATCTGAGGGAGTCGGCGCAAAAGACCTGCTCAGTTCCCGAGGCGCGACTTGGGCGGCAGGGGGCATATTATGAATCGGTCGGTGTACCGATTTCATACCTATTCGCATTCTGTTTCTCGTGCGAAAAACAGGCCTGGGTGCGATTCCGAGGACATATCCCGATTGGGGATGAGGCAAAATCGCCATGTCGCCCGAAGCGCGGAGCGGCTCCATCGGCATGGTGGAAATCGACGGCTTGCACTTCTCGTATTGATCGTCGGTTGCGTCATTGGAACGATCCAGCAAGCCGCATTCGCCGCGGACACATCGAGAGACGGCCGCGCCGACGCAAAAATTGTCCGCGCCGGCGTACTCGAGAATTTTCCGCCGCATTATCTGACCGACAAGCGCAGCGGCAAACCGACCGGGTTCGCAATTGACGTCATGAATGCGGTGGCCAAGCGGGCCGGCCTGTCGGTGGAGTATGTCGTCTTCCCCACTTGGGTGAAACTCAACGAGGCGCTTCGGCACCGAAAGATCGACGTAATCCCGAACGTAGGGATCACGGAAAGAAGGGCCAAATGGGCCGCCTTTACGGCCCCGATCGAGACCTTTCCCGTCAGCGTCTTCGTGCGCGACGCCAACTACGATATCACCACCGCCGCCGACTTGGCGGGCAAACGCGTTTCCGTGCGGCAGGCAAATGTCGGCGTGCCGCTCATGCGGAGCCGGGGCGATGTCGAGCTACTCATCCACGACACATGGGAACAGGCGTTGCTGGCATTGCTCTCAGGCGAGAGCGAAGCGCTCGTTTATCCCAAAAACGTTCTTCTCCGCCTAGTCCGCGAATCCCATCTGGAAGATCAGATTAGACCCATCGAACCGCCGCTGGCCGAAATTAAACGGGCCATCGGGGTGCGCCCGGACCGTCCCGGACTGTTCGCCCGATTGGATCAGGCCGTCCGCCAATTCATTCCCACGCCCGAATACCAACAGGTCTTCACCGAATGGTATGGCAATCCCAGACCGCTATGGACCGCCGAAATGCTGTCCCGGGTTCTGGCCGCCGTCCTCGTGATGGCTCTTGTCGCCATCGCCGTCATTGCCGTTTGGCGGAGCCGGTCGCTCGCCCGAATCAACGCGCGTCTCACTCACGCCATTTCCGAGCGGGAGGCCCTGGCGGCGGAACTGCAACTGCATGACCGGGCAATCGAATATTCGAGCAATGGAATCGTCATTACGGACGCTCAGGCCGGCGACGACCCGATCATTTATGTCAATCCGGCGTTCGAGCGGATGACCGGATACACCAAAAATGAGTTGATCGGCAGAAACGCGCGGTTCCTGCAAAATAACGACCGCGACCAGCCGGGCGTGGAAAAAATTCGCGACGCGCTGCGCGACGAACGACCGGTGCAGGCGGTCCTTCGCAACTACCGAAAGGACGGTACGCCGTTCTGGGACGAGATCGCGATCGCGCAGGTACGCGATACGGATGGCACGGTCACCCACCATATCGGCATTCAAAATGACATCAGCGACCGGATGGCCAACGAGGCGGCCTTGCGCGGCAACCGCACCCTGTTGCAGACGATGATCGCCACCTCGCCCGATGCCATCGTGACGATCGACACGACCGGCTCGATTGAATCCTTCAATGCCGCCGCCGCGTCGATGTTCGGCTATACCGCCGGCGAAGTGATCGGCAAGAACGTGAAAATACTCATGCCGGATCCCTACAACAGCCAGCACGATGATTACCTAAGCAGATACTTGGAGACGGGCGAGAAACGCATTATCGGCGTCGGCCGGGAGGTTCACGGGAAGCGCAAAGACGGAACGAAATTCCCTATCGAACTCGCGATCGGCGAAATCGAGGTCGACGGCCAACGCCGCTTCACCGGTTTCATCCGCGACATCAGCAAGCGCAGAAAAGCCGAGGACGATTTGGCGGCAACCCGTGAGCGCGTCGCGGAACTGCAATCGGAGTTCATGCATGTATCGCGCTTGAGTGCTATGGGCGAAATGGCGACAACACTGGCCCACGAACTCAACCAACCACTGACGGCAATCGCCTCCTATGTTCAAGCATGCCAGCGCATTCTCCGGTCGGACCATGACGATAGGATGCCGCGAGCAGAAAGCATAATGGCGAAGGTAGGCGATCAATCGATTCGGGCTGGCGAGATCATTCGGCGCCTTCGGACATTCGTGGCCCAATCCGAATCCGACCGAAGATTGGAAGCAATCGATACCGTCATTGAAGAAGCCTGCGACCTAGCATTGATCGGGGCGACCGCCGCCGGTGTTGAGGTCGAGAAGGAGTTTGCGAAGGACCTACCGCCCGTTCTGGTCGATCGCGTCCAATTACAACAGGTCCTCGTCAATCTTCTCCGCAATAGTCTTGACGCCATGGCATCGACGGAGAACCCCAAGATTACGGTAAGGGCGGCGCGGAACGGCGGCGACCACATAGTTGTGTCGGTCGCCGATAACGGGCCGGGATTCGATCCCGAGATCGAAGCCAATTTGTTCCAGCCCTTCAACACGAGCAAGCCGGACGGCATGGGCATCGGCCTTTCCGTATGCCGGACGATCGTCGAAAGTCACGGTGGAACCATTTCCGCTGCGAACAACGAGGGCGCGGGCGTAACCTTCCGGATTACGCTGCCGGTCGATAGCGGATAAGGCGACCGCGGTAGGAAAGGACGCAAAAGTGTTCCGCCTGGACGGCGCGACGGCCGTGTCGACCATGAAAGCCGGCGCGATTGGCGCTCACGGCGGATACTGACCCGAGACCAAATATATCAAAATTCGCGGACCCTCTTGCATCGAGAAAATCCGACCGCCCACGCGCCGAGGATGATCTAAATCATACCGGCCGCATCCAATTACTGACACGGTAAAACATTCGCCCATGCGCCCAATGGAAAATGGAGGGGTGAAGCGTTTTGGCACCAGAAGCGGCATATACCGTGTATATCGTGGATGACGACGACGCCGTCCGCGATTCGCTTGCTGAAATGCTGGAACTCGAAGGTTTCGACCCGCAAGGATTTGCGTCCAGCGAAGAATTTCTCGACCATTTCCACCCGGCAGGCGACGCTTGCCTCCTGCTTGACGTCCGGATGCCTGGGATGGACGGAATAGAGCTGCTGGAAACACTCGGACGCCGGCAACATCATCTGCCGGTAATTGTGATGTCCGGAAACCAGGACGCGACAACAAAGGCCCGTGCGTTACGCGCGGGCGCTGCCGACTTTCTCGACAAACCACTCAATGTGGATCGATTGATCGAATCCCTAGAAGCGGTTCGTGGATAACACCTTCCGGCCGCGGCGCTTTTCCATACGCCATGGTCACGTTCTCGGCTGAATTAGATGCCATGAAGCCCATCCGCCGTCGATGGGCCGTACGGGAAATCCCTTACGTATAAATCCGAATTTCGCGGCCCTGATTTTTTTTCGAAGCTACGACTCAGAAAGAGGGATGTATCACATTCAATTTGGGAGCTGGGTTTATGAGATTTTCAGGCCACAGGGATTTTCGGGAAGCCGATACCGCTCTTGACGCGATGACGGATGCGTTGGCATTCAGCACATCGGTGGGAACGGTGACCACGCATACGGCAAAGGATCAATTGTTCTGGGAAGGCGATCCAGCGGACTGTGTTTTCAAGGTTCTGCGCGGCACGATCTGCCTCTCCAAGCTGTTGCCGGACGGACGGCGGCAGATCGCCCGTTTTTGTCACGCTGGTGATTTGGTCGGGCTCACCGCAAACGAAGACTATCCATACACCGCGGATGCCCTAACGGAGGCAACGACAATCCGCATCCGGAAGGACGATCTCGATAAAGAGTTCGACGCGAACCCCGCCGTGCGCGACAGCGTTCTTGCCGCGGTGCAAGAGGAACTCAGCGCGGCACAGCATCAACTCATGGTCCTCGGCCGCAAGAATGCGGTTGAGCGTGTTGCGTCATTCCTGGTTTCCATGTCGGAACAGGCATTGCGCCAGGGCGAGGACGGATCCGTGGTCGAATTGCCGATGACCAGGGTCGACATTGCCGATTATCTCGGCCTGACCCACGAAACCGTTTGCCGGGCCTTGAGCAGCCTCAGGAAATCCGGCGTCGTTGGCATTTCAGATCCGCATCGGATCGAGCTGCTCCAGCGCGACATTCTCGAAGAGATCGCCGAGGATGGCGAGGAATGCCGTTATGCCGCCTGAACCCGCGGCTGGATTGAAGTCTTCCATCATCCACGCTCCAGAGTACCGACGCAGAATGGAGGTCCTAAGACGATGACCCAATCTACAAAGAAGACAATTACTTCGGACTCCTCGCTCGACCGGGAGACATTGCATGGGCTCAAGGGCTTGCAGCACCGTATCGGCAATGCGCTCGACGACATGTATGAGCGGATCGGCCGGCACCACCATGGCGTATCAGGCCACGTTGCCGAGAACCCGTATCCGGAGTCCGAGTTGAGCGAATCCCGCACCGGGTTCGAATTCGCCATGGAACTGCCCGGATTCGAGGAGAGCGACCTGGAGGTTTCCGTTACCGGCGACCGCCTGAAAATCTCAGGTACGCAAACGGCCGATAAGGACGTCGCCGGAAAAAACTACCTTTTGCAGGAACGGCGATACGGACATTTCGAACGGTCGTTTCGGCTCTCCGACGGTCTCGATACCGATCAAACCGTGGCCACTCTGACAAACGGTGTCCTCCGCGTGACGGTGCCGTGGGCAAAGGGAAGAGGCCAGCCGGGCAGACGCATACCGATCACGAAGTAAAGGATCTGGGACGGTTCGATGTTGACGCAGGCGAGAATAATCGCAGGCGCGGAACCGGTCCGGTGAAATCTTCCGCCGAGGCGAATCGCTTGATTCAGACGGACCTCCAACACACGACCCCGCCTACACGGGCACACCGGAAAGCGGCCCTAGATTGAGGTTGTTCTCAACCGAGGCAACGCCGGGCATACCCTCGACCACCTTGGCCGCTGCCGCAGCCTCGGCGTCGCTTTCGACCACCCCCCACAACCGAACCTGACCATCACGCACGGTGACGTTGATCAGGACCGTATCCAATTCGGATTTGTCCAACAGGGCTTTCAACAACTCATTCCGAAGGCACCGATCTTTCTCGGCGCCGGGCTCATGGTGATCGACGATCGTATTGGCCAGCCCATGCAAGAGGTTCGCGCGGCTGACAATGCCCACCAACTTTCCATTGGCAACCACTGGAACACGCTTGATGTGGCGACGCTCCAGCAGCTCCGCGATTTCGGGGAGCGGCGTATCCTCGTCCACGGTGGCCACGTTCCGTGTCATAACGCCGGCCGCCGTGCCATAGCGGACCTTTTCATAGGTTACCGTGCCGCCGGAGAAAACCGCGACCAACCACCACGGATGCCCCACCCCGGTTCGACTTGTGCCCTCGTCCCGCAAAAGGTCGCCTTCGCTGACGATGCCGACGACCGCACCCGTATCGTCAACGACCGGCACCGCGCTGATCCGGTACTTCAACAACAGGCCGACAATCTCGTGTATCGAGGAATCCTTTGAGACCGAAATGACATTTACGGTCATGATGTCTTTGGCTTGCATGACTGAAACTCCTCATCCGCCGATTGCAATTATTCAATCGGCAATGCGCCAAGCCATCCATGACGCAGATCAACGGTTCGGCGCATGCGCCGGCTCAATCGATTTGGACGATGTGACGAAAGCGCCGCAGTTGACGTCAATCAAGGCGCGTAGTCCCAGCAACCTAGATGATCAAACCCTACGAGCCACACACGGGATAAGTCGATGATGCAAGTTCTGGACAAGGTTGCTGCCGCGCTCGCCAGCGAACCGTTGATCGGGCCGCAGGTTCATCACATCAAGCGCCGGTTGGAAGACGGCGCGTTGCTGCTCGAAGGCGAGGTCCCGACCTTAGCCGCCAAAAAGAAGGCGCTCGAGCATGTCGCCGCAGTTGCCGGATTCGACGGCATCATTGATCGGCTTCACGTATCGCCGGCCACGCCCATGGGAGATGCGGAAATTCGCGCTCATCTTCGAAACGCGCTTGCTGGCGAGCCAAGCTTTGCCGATGTCGACATTTTCGAATGCAAGGCGGGAGCAGAGGAGACGGTGCAAAGGATCGCGCCGGAGAATACCCAGCGTATCGAGTTCGATGTCTCGGACGGAATTGTCACGCTCAATGGCGAACTTGCTGGTCTTGTGAGCAAACGCCTCGCAGGCGTCCTTGCCTGGTGGATTCCCGGAACGCGCGACGTGATCAACGGAATCGCCGTCGCACCGTCGGAAGAAGACAATCAGGGGCTCGTCGAAGACGCGGTTCGTGTCGTCCTCGAAAAAGACCCATTCGTGAACGCAAGCCAAATTCGCGTTGGCGCACGCCTGCGAGTCGTCAAGCTGACCGGGACCGTTCGTTCCGATGCCGAGCGGGACATGGCCGAACGGGACGCATGGTGCGTATTCGGCGTCGACGACGTCATCAATCGGATCGACGTCGAACCCTAGACGCGATCACACCTCTTCGGCCCGTCATCCGCGACCGGCAAGGCAAATGATGCTGATCAATGCGCCGGTTGTGCTCGGACGATAGGATTTTGAATTCATACTCGGGACGAACCGTCATGATTGATCGAAAACCTCATGAGACACCGCGACCTGAAAAAGACCGCCCGTTGATGCATGACGATATCGTGCGCATTGTCGGCGATCTCGAGGACTCGAAGATTGCGGCCATTCTAGCGATTGAGCCGACCGCCCAGGAGGTCGAGGCTGCCGTCCTATGGGCCGAGGCCGAAAGCGACGTGGTCGACGAATTGGAGCAACCGCTAACCGGGGCGACGGCCCGTATCTACGAGATCCTGATCACCCGAAAAGACTACGGTGAAGAGGAGCATCGTCCGTGATACCGCACGCCGTCAAACGCCGATATCGTGAATCTTGGATCGCGTAGGGAACGATGAGCCGGAATCTGCATTTTTATACGAACATCCTGCTGACCGTAATCGCAGCGGTGTTGATTGCGATCGCGATTCTACTGTTCACGAGCCAGGCTTGCGCCCTTTGACGGAGCCTCCCGTCTGTTCCTCGGAACAGATGCGCCGGCCGTCAGACCGCGCCCGTCATCGCGCGCGGTGTCGATAGCCGACTGGCATACGCCGCCGGTACGACCAACGTTGGGGTCCGAAACTCTCCGTCAGATTAAGGGTGCTTGCGCATGCTGGTGCGCCGGATGCTCTCGATCGTTCGAACGACTTCCGCGTCGTCTAACGGCGGGCGGGCGCGAACGCGATTCCAGCACAACATCAACTCCCTGATCACGTCCGGATCCACGCCACACCAATTGAGGTGTCCTGCAAACGAGGCAATCGCCGAGTTGCGTTCGCCTTCATCGACGCCATCGGCCGCCAAACGGCGCCAATGATGCGCGTCATGGCCGGGATGATCCGATCGGCGCCGTATCAACGAAACCATCCAACGCGGCAACGCCGCCGGGTCTTGCGGCGTCTTCTCGTCGTCGATCCAGGCGTATTCGCGCCCTGACGGATGGATTGACGGTGGGGCCACGATCATTCCCCCCTCCGCCCGGACGTCGATCCCTTCGACGATCCCCACGCGGCTGCGAAGGGGCACCGGGTCGGCGGGCGCCGCGAAATAAAGATGGCGGCCACCCCCTCCGGTCTTGGCGGTCAAGGTGGGCGGCAAGGGCCCATGCCGCTTTTCGAGGCGGCGCAGGCTCTCTTCGCCGCCGTGCCGTGGATCGATGTCGATCACCACGAGATTCGAAACCTGTCCGGTGACAACGCCGATATTCGCGTCCGGACACCGCTCGAACCAGCCGGAAATCTCCGTCTTGCCGGCCCGCCGCTGCTGGTACTCCCGCCATGGCACCAACGGCCGTTTGTCGCGCGGCCGGACCGGCACGACGGACCACCCGCGCGCCCGATACGTTTCCGCCGCGCTCTCGATGCCGACTGCGCCCATGGCACGACTATCCGACGAGGTGGTGCTTGCCGATCGGCTTGACGGTGGTGGCTTGTGGTCCCTTTTCGCTTTCATCCACCGCGAACTCTACCCGCACCTCATCGCCCTCTTTCAGCTTGCCGAAGTGTTCGTTGACCACGCTGTTGCGGTGAAAATACACCTCCTCACCCGACGCGGTTTCGATAAAGCCGTATCCCTCTTCGGGGAACAGCTTCACGACCCGCCCGTGGTTCGGCGTTTCATGCGACTTCACGTCTTGCCGCGAACACGGGCATAATCCTCGATTTGGCGGGCGGCCGCCTTGAAGGAATCCCGGATCGCCACATAGATATCGCTATGCGCCGCATTTTTCGGCCCCGAATGGGTCACGTGCAGCGTCTTCCCCGGCAGGCCCATATTCACCGCGATACTGTAGAGCCGGCCCTGGTGCTTGTGTTTGTCGGTAACCTCCACGACGACGTTGCACCAGTGCAAACGCGCGTCGAACTTCTCCAGACTCTCCGCATGTTTCCGAATGTCCGCCTCTACCGAAGGAGACGGGTCGACATTGCGAAAGGTAATCTTGATCGGCGTCGACATCGCGATCTCTCCTCACAATTCCGCTTACAAATTTAATTTTACCCAATGCCAGGGACTCAGATGTTGACGCACATCAAGCAAAAGTTCCGCTCAGGCACTAACCTCGGTCAATGGCTTGATCCGCTAATCCACAAGGATCATGCTTGGCGAAGGAGGACGCCCGATTGCTCAAGTTACGCCGTTTCGGCATCGATACCTATCCTGAGAATGTTGCCTTGCTGTCCCGCGATTGCGTGGCCTATCGCGCGGAAGATTTCCAGGCGCTGAAGAAAATCGAAGTCACCGGGGACAGCCGGCAGATTCTGGCGAATTTGGTGATTGTCGTAGACCCCACGCTGATCGGCCCGGACGAACTCGGCCTGGGCGAACAGGCCTTTCGGCGCATGGGGCTTCCCGAAGGCAGCCCCGTCCGTATCGCCCAGGCAACGCCGCCGCGCAGCCTCGAAGCCATCCGATCCAAGATCACCGGCCATACGCTGTCGGCCGACGAGATCGACGCCATCATCACCGATATCGCCGCGCACAGATATTCGCCGATGGAAATCGCGGCCTATCTGATTTCGTCGGCGAGCTTCATGACGACCGGCGAGATGTTGAACCTCACGCAGTCCATGGCCAAAGTCGGCAACAAATTGGAGTGGGATGCCCCGGTCATAATCGACAAACATTGCATCGGCGGAATTCCCGGTAATCGCACCTCGATGATCCTTGTGCCGATCGTCGCGGCGCATGGCCTGCCGATTCCGAAGACGTCCTCACGGGCCATTACCTCGCCCGCCGGAACCGCCGATACCATGGAGGTTCTGGCCAACGTCGATCTGCCGATGCATGAGATGCGGTCGGTTGTCGAACGCGAAAAGGGATGTCTCGTTTGGGGCGGTCACGTGAACCTGTCCCCGGCGGACGACGTCTTGATCTCCGTCGAGCGGCCGTTGCGGATTGACACGCCGGAACAGATGGTGGCTTCCATCCTTTCCAAGAAACTCGCGGCCGGATCGACACATTTGGTCGTCGACATCCCGGTCGGCCCGTCCGCCAAAGTCCGCAGCCATATCGATGCCGTTCGGCTGCGCAAGATGTTTGAATATATCGGCGACAGGGTCGGACTGGTGCTTGACGTGATCCTTACCGACGGCTCCCAGCCGATCGGCCGGGGCGTGGGGCCAATGTTGGAAGTGCGCGACGTGATGTCGGTCTTGCGCAACGAACCGGACGCACCGCCTGACCTACGCGAACGCGCGCTTCTGCTTGCCGGCCGAATGCTTGATTTCGATCCGGAACTGCGGGGCGGCACCGGCCACGCACGGGCCAGGGAGATCCTCGATTCGGGCCAGGCCTTCGACGCCATGGAAAGGATTATCGAAGCCCAGGGGCGCAATACGACGTGCCATACCCTCGGCGATCTGGTCCAAGAAGTCGTATCGCCCAAGGACGGGACGGTTGGCGCGATCGACTGCCACCAAATCGCCCGCATCGCCCGGTTGGCCGGCGCGCCATTGGATAAAGGCGCCGGCATCGACCTGTTCAAGAAGGTCGGCGACCCGATCCGCAAGGGCGAGCCGTTCTACCGCATTCACTCCTGCGTCCCTGCCGATTTCCGATTCGCAACAGACCTGGCCGGGGAGGGCAGCGGCTATACGGTCAATGGCCCATCCGAAACCGCCTATATCGGGCCCGGCCTATGACCAGACCGCCCATCGCCGTTTACGGATTTGGGGAATCGCACGATGCGGCCAAACGGCTGGCCGACGAATTGAACGCACCGGCCGAAGAGGTCGCCGTCCATCGGTTCCCTGACGGCGAAAGCCTCGTACGGCTTAATAAAATTGCGGATACGGCGATCTTCTACCGATCGCTGGACCATCCGAATGACAAGCTGGTGGAACTCATGCTGGCGGCGTCGGTCCTTCGTGAAACCACTCCAACCAAATTGATTCTCATCGCCCCTTACCTTTGCTATATGCGCCAGGATACAGCTTTCCGTACCGGAGAAGCGGTCAGCCAGCGCGTCGTCGGAGGCTTCCTCGACGGCCTTTTCGACGGCGTTGTCACAGTCGATCCGCACCTGCACCGGACGCCCGACCTCGCCACGGTTTTCCCGACCGCGCGGACCGCGATGCTGTCGGCCACCCCCCTGCTCGCCGATCGGCTTCGCGCCGACGGCATTTCGGCCGACGCCGTGTTGGTCGGCCCCGACGCCGAGTCCGAACAATGGGTCAATGCGGTCGCGTCTCCGCTCGGACTCGAGGTTTTGCTGGGGGGCAAGACGCGGCACGGCGACACGGACGTGCGGCTCGAGATTCCCGGCATCGAGAGCGTAAACAGCCGCCGCGTCATTCTGGTCGACGACATGGTATCGACCGGATCGACGCTCATCGAATGCGCGAAACAATTGATGGCGGCGGGCGCGGCGACAATCGAAGCGCTGGTGGTTCACAATCTCACCGACAGGAATGCGGATGCCGCCCTTAGAAAAGCCGGGATCGCTCGCATTCGTTCCACCGATTCCGTCCCCCATCCGACGAACGAGATCGGCCTTGCATCGCTTCTCGCGACCGTAGCCGGCGAGTTCTTGCCATGAGCGTCGATCTCGGATTTTGCGGTGCGGCGGGTACCGTTACCGGATCCTGCTATTGGATCACGCATCCCGAAGGCCAGTTTCTTGTCGACTGCGGCCTATTCCAAGGATCGAAGACCGTACGGGAACTCAACTACGGGCATTTCCCCTTCAAGGCCGACGAGATCGATTTCGTGCTGCTCACGCATGCGCATATCGATCATGCCGGTCTCGTCCCGAAACTCGTGAAAGCCGGGTTCGACGGACCCATATACGCCAC
Source organism: Alphaproteobacteria bacterium (assembly GCA_965228975.1). Lineage (GTDB taxonomy): Bacteria > Pseudomonadota > Alphaproteobacteria > UBA8366 > UBA8366 > JAJFJD01. Next base: position 5,048,691 of record OZ245851.1, on the reverse strand, counting down.
CGACGGCACGCGGGACCTCCTGACCTACATGCTGCCCGACAGCGGCTACATCCAGGAAACGGAGGTCGAGCGTCTCAATCGCCGCAATCGGCAGCGCGGCCGACCGGCCGTCACGCCGATCTATACGCGGGAAGACGCGGCCGCGTCCCTCACACGTTTTCGGAGCGTCGAATACGATCAATGGGAAGACGTCGGCGCGGGGGTCCGCGCGCGATTCTGGAATGCCGGGCATCTTCTGGGCTCGGCCTCGATCGAACTGGAAATCGCGACCGGGCAGCGCAAGCAACGGATACTCCGTCTTCTTTTTTCCGGCGATATCGGTCCGGAACACAAACTGTTTCTCCCCGATCCGGAAGCGCCGGAAAATCTTGACTACGTATTTTGCGAAGCGACATACGGGGATCGTCGGCGGACCCATGCCGATTTGGAACAGCGGCGGGCCATTTTGGCCAAGGAAGTCAACGACGCGCTCCGGCGCGGCGGCAACCTGCTGATACCCTCCTTCGCGATCGAGCGCACGCAGGAGCTGTTGCTGGACCTCGCAGAGTTGACGAACGACGGCACGATCCCGGAAACACCGATTTTCCTCGACTCCCCGCTAGCGATCAAAGCAACGAGCGTTTTTACGGAGCATTTGTCCGATCTCGAAGATGTGCCGGCCGACAGCAACCCGTTTCAGCGTCGAAACATCCGATTCACGGCATCCGTGGACGAAAGCAAGGCCATCGCGCGGTTCAACGGCGGGGCAATCGTCATGGCGGCCAGCGGCATGTGCGACGCCGGCCGCATTCGGCATCACCTGAAACGAAACCTTTGGCGAAATGACTCGACGGTCCTGCTCACCGGGTACCAGGCGCCGGGCACAATGGGCCGCCTTCTTCAGCAGGGGAAGAAGAGCGTTCGAATCCATGGCGAAGAGATCGCGGTCAACGCTCGAATCCGGGACATCGACGTCTACTCCGGACATGCGGATCAGGCCGAACTCGTGGACTGGATCATGCGGCGCCTGCCGTTCCGGCGCGGTCTCTTTTTGACCCACGGCGAGGACGAGAGCCGGACCACCCTGCGGGATATTCTGGTTCGGAAAAGCCTCTCGCAGCGGCGCATACACCTGCCGCAACTGGACGACGTGGTCAATCTGATGGGGGATGGCGGATCGCGGAAACGCCCCGGACCCCGCCGCCTATCGACCCGAATCATCGAAGATACGGACTGGCACAACGACTATGCCCAGTTCGTACTCGATGTTCAGCAAAGTCTTCGAAAGGCCGCCGACGACAAGAAGCGCCGAACCCTTCTGCGCCGATTGCGCCGGGCGCTCAAACGGTGATGACGGCGTGGTCGTAGTCTTTGAACGGGTTTTCGAGCGCTTCGCGCAGCGTAGCCGTCTCGTCGATCACGCGATAGCATTCCGCCCGGCCGCTAAGACGGCTGAAAGTGCGATCCCTATTTTCCATGCTCGTGATAGCCGATCCCGGGCGGGCTCTTGAACCAGGGATATCCTTTCTTTCCCATGTCGTATCCGAGATCGAATAGGTTGCTCATATATTCTTTGTCGAACAGGCTTTCGGACTGCATGGCGAAACTCGACGGAATATAAGCGAGGTTGTAGTCGATACCATCGCGTTGCGCGATAACATACATTTTATAGAGGTCGCCTTTACCCTGGCTTCGTATAAGCGTGTCGACGGCTCGTTCGGATATGGAGAAAAGACCGGTTACTTTATCGTCATAATCCACGTCCAGTTTCCCATTGCGGATGATGAATAGCCGTTGCTTGAACGGCTCTGTGGCGAGGATTTCTCGAAGCTCGATTTGTGCCGGATACAAGAACACCACGGCGGTGACGCCGCCGTCGACATGGAGTTCGTCAAAGCGCCGTCCCTCGGCATCGACCTTAAAAAGCACGGGAGCGAACACGCCCGGGATCGCGCTGGAGGCGAGAATTATCTTGTGTATCATTTGCAATGCCCGCGGATGGCCGCTCGCCGCAAGCATTCCGATATCCCAGATGACCGGTCGGCCGGCGTCCAAGTTCGTCGTGCCGATCCGAAGGAGCCGTCCTTTCCGATGTTCCCGGGCGATTTCCTCCATCATTTGCGCGGTTATGAAGCGTTTAATGAGGGGCGCCAACGGATTACGGTCAAGAAGCGAAACACCAAAGAGAACAGCTAAAATCTCGGGGGACGAGCTGCTAGGCTGCGACACAGCCCTAAGCAGCTCTTGAAGACGCGCATCATAGCGCGGGCCGAGAAACGCAAAGGGCGCAACAATGGCGCCGACGCTGATGCCGGTCACGGCCTGGAATTCGGGACGAGTGCCCCGCTCCGACCAACCGACGAGAAGACCCGCACCGAACGCCCCGTCTTCTCCTCCCCCGGATAAAGCCAGATGGTCGAGTGTAATTGGCCCACGCGTCTCGGCTGTCACCGGGTGGTTGCGGCGCAATTTTTCCACCAGGGCGGCCGCTTGCTCCTCCAAATCTACCGGCGCCTCGTCACCCCAATGACGAATGCCCGCTAGCCCCGGCACCTCGGCTGAGTCCGCCAAATTTTCCGGCACCGCATTGTGCGCCAAGGTGCCACAGGCGGCCAGGAGCGGCGCCACCACAGCCAGACTGAACAGATGCAAAAAGCAAATGACCCGATCTTTATGATCCACGACCCGCCGAGCCCACGCACGATGCCAGATTGGCGCCACGCCACGGCTGCGTTTCTCAGTCCAAGTCAATCTTCATCTCGCCGAGGCCAGCGCCACGTGGAATGTGTTCGTCCCTACCAATACCGAACGCGGCCAACATCCAGATGAACAAAGTTCGATCTTGGATAATAGCCGACGCCGCCGGATTTTTGCGCGACGGCGGCCTTGTGAAGTTTGCGGAGCGGCCGGCCGGGGAGACGCACGTCTATCGCCTGCCCTGCGAGATGGAGACTTCGGCGGGCAACGCCCCCGCTCCTGTTCGCCAATTTCGTATTGGTCGCCGGCGACCTATAGCCGGAGATGATGTGAAAAGGTTCGTCCGTCCCAAGGGATTTTTGGACGCGATGGAGCAGATCCAAAAGACGCGGGTCGATCGGCCGCGCCTCAGCGGTTCGAAAGTCTCGCAGGATATGATTGATGTCGGCCAGCGCTTCGGGGATATGACTTCCGTCTGCCCAATAGGTTGTCCTGAGCTTCTCGCCGGTATGAAGGTGATAAAAGGATAAAGTTCGTTCCGGCGTGGCGGCCCATACCGACGACGGCGCCAGCAAGCCGGCGCCGGCGGCGGCAGCCAATCCGGCACCGGCTTTTATCACCGTGCGGCGATCGTGGATCGACGTATGAAGTCGCTTTTTGCGCATGATTTCCAAAACCCCATATTGCTTCGAAACGCACCCTGCGTATCGACAGTTTCCCTCGACAAGTCCTAAGACATCGTCACCAAAGATGCGCAAATGCTTGCGGACAGCTACCGGTTTATTCCGTTTGAGCCATGCATCGCTGCGCACACGGGGCCGGCTGCCGTATCGAAGGCTCTCGCAACGTCATGGCGAACGTTTCTATGCGATATCAGGCGGTCCTTGTCCAGGCCATCCAGGGAATAGATATCGTCGCGGAAATGGGTTTGTCCATCCGCACCGACCCAAGCGGTCAGATAGACGATGTGGATCGGAATGGGCGTGGCGAGCTTGATTCGCCGGGTCTCGCCCGCTCGCAGGGCATTGGCGAAGTCGCGATAGGACGCCGCGCCCTCCCGCTTTAATAGGTATTCGGCCAGCTCCTCTATCCGCGCAACACGGATGCACCCCGAACTGAAGGCACGCAGCGTGCGATTAAAAAGTTCCCGCGCCGGTGTGCCGTGCACGAAGATGTCCTGTTCGTTCGGAAGAACGAATTTCACCCGGCCGAGCGCATTCCGCGGTCCGGGGTTCTGCACAAGGACATAGGGGAAATTATCCTTGTTCAACGATTCCCAAGGCACCGTATCCGCCGCGACCTCTTTCCGCGAACCACCGGATGCCCTGAACACACGAATTCCCTCGGTCTGCAGATACGAAAGGTCGCGTTTGATTTTCGGCAAGATGTCGCGGACGGCAATGCTCCGCGGAACATGCCAATAAGGGCTGACGACGATTTGGGTAACGACACTGGCCAGAGCGGGCGTCGGGCGGGAAGACCGTCCCACGATCACCGGAGAGCTGAACGCGACTTTATCGTCTTCGATCAGGTTGAGATCGAACCCGGCGACATTGATAACGATCGCACGCCTACCGTCCCAGGCGGGCAACGACCGCAGACGCGCCAGATTGGCCGAAATTTGCTGAATTCTCGCCGCCACCGGGACATTCAACGCCGCACGCGTCACCCGCCCCACCACGCCATCGACGGTCAGTCCATGACGCCTCTGAAACCGCATCACGCCGTGGGTAAGGTCAGGACCGAATTCCCAATCTTCTTGGTTAGGCCGCGTCAGGTCGTTCGTTACCGTCAGACGTTCTTGCAGGCGGACAACCGATGGACCGCGCGACCCAACCCGCAGGGCAGGACCATCCGGTACCGTCGGCCAGCCGCCCTGTTTCTCGATCACCAAGTACCTATCGAGCGTCGATCGCAGATGCGCCGTCGAAGCCGGATTCAATCGATCCGTCGTAGCGTAAGCGGACGAATATCCCGAACCCGCCGCGATGCACAGAGATAGGACAAGGCGCAAAACCGTCGGGAAACAAACAGATATCGGCAAGCATCACCTCCCGTTCGATTCCCGTGCCGCATGCGATGCGTGCAAAACGGACGCTTATTTTCGGAGTGACCGACCGTACATCCGATCAGCCTTCCGGCTCACGTCGGCCGCCGCTTTGGTCGCCGCTTCGGCACGCGCGTTCGCCGCTTTCGCTTCCTCCTTCGCGGCACGCGCTTCCGCCTGCGCCGCCGCTGCCGCTGCCTGCGCCTTGCTCAGATCGCTCCGCAGTTGATCGACTTCGCTCTGGGAAGCACAGCCGGCCACCGCCAGCGGCGCAAGAATCGCAGAAACTGCCAGAAATCGCTTCATTGCGGTTTGCATCGTCATCATCCTTCCCTCTATTCAATCCAATTGTTGCAAAGCACACATTACCCGTACCCGGTTTCCGTGGCGTTGACTTCTATCAATCCCAAACGGCGACACGCACCACTGCGGTATTTTTCCTATCGAATCTCGCCGCGGTGGTGTGACGGATTGGCATTTGCGGGCGCACGGACGGACTGAGCGACCTGACCACAAAACCATGGGATCAAGCTAAACGTGATAGCCAGCCACCACCCTTCCGCGGCGGGTGGCGAAAGGCCGAGAACAGTAGACAGAACCGGTAAGTAGATAGCGCAGAGAAGAAGACCAATGCACACCAGGACCGCGCCCCAGACGTAAGGATTGCGCGTGATCTCATTGCGAAGAAAAGGCGTACCCGCGTCACGCATGTTGAAAACGTGCCAGAGCTGCGAGAGCGCAAGCGTCAGGAACGAAATCGTTACGGCCCCTTCCTCGTCCTCACCAAGAAGATGCATGGCTAGACCGAATGCCGCCAGGGTCGCCGCCGTGATGATCGCACTGTAAGCGACAATCGCAATCCAATGCCGGCGCGAGAGCAGCTGTTCTTTAGGGTCCCGCGGTCGGCGCTTCATGATGTCCGCCTCCCCTTCGCCGGCGCCCAAGGCGAATGCGGGGAAGACATCGGTCACCAGATTCAGATAGAGAATCTGTAGCGGTAAGATCGGTACGGGCAATCCACTCAGGAATGCCAGTCCGACCACCATGATTTCGCTGAGATTGCAGGACAGCAAATAGATGATGAACTTTCGGATGTTGGCGAAAATTACCCGGCCCTGGGCAATCGCGACGACAATAGTCCCGAAGGCATCGTCTTGAAGCACCATGTCCGACGCCTCGCGCGCAACCTGCGAGCCCCGCTGCCCCATCGCAATGCCGATGTCGGCCTTTTGCAAGGCCGGGGCATCATTGACGCCGTCACCCGTCATGGCGACAACCGCGCCGGCGGATTGATAGAGCGAAAGGAGATCAAGTTTCTGCTTGGGACTGACCCTGGCGAAAACCATTGCATCGAGCAGTCTTTGCCGGTCAACGTCGGAAAGCTCCGACGGAGTAGCCAGTGCCCGCCCCTCGATTGCGGGAACCTCCGTCCGGTCTTGAATCCCAACGGCGGCCGCGATTTTTTGTGCCGTAACGGCATGATCGCCCGTCACCATTACCACCCGAATTCCGGCTCGTTTACAGGCCGCAACAGCCGGTGCGACATCCTGGCGGGGTGGGTCGTGTAGACCAACCAGACCAAGCAGAGTGAGACCTTCGTAAACGGGCTCTTCTGTGCATTCCGCGACCTTGGAAGCGATCGCGAGAACACGGAGCCCCTGTTCCGCTAAGGCGTGACTTCTCTCGTGCCAGCGCGAACGCTGCGCATCGGTAACGGTTTCCGAACCCGTCGGCCCGGCGACCTGGTCTACGCGGTCGAGCAACGCCTCCGGCGCGCCTTTGACCGCCACGAAACAACGGCTGTCCGATTGATGAACCGTCGCCATCATCTTCAGTTCGGGATCAAACGCCTCCTCCCGAAGTTCGGGCCGACTTTTCAGAAGGTCTTCGCGGTATATCGTCGCGTTCGCTCCGAGTTGGAGAAGGGCGACCTCCGTTGGATCGCCGACCGCTTCCGCCTCGGCCGCATCCTCAGGGCCTTGCGCCAACGCCGCGTTGTTGCAGAGGACACCAACCTCGATGACGGCGCGCGCCACCGCGTCCTGCGCCAGGTCGAATGGAGCACCATTGCGGAAAAACCATCCTTTCCCTTCGGTGTCAGGAGGATGAACAAGGATATCGCCCGCCGGCACCGCAATGTGGACGGCCGTCATTCGGTTCGCTGTCAACGTGCCAGTCTTATCGGTAAGGATGACGGTGGTGGCGCCCAAGGTCTCGACCGCCGCAAGGCGTTCGATCAACGCGTTTCGGCGGACCATACGCCACATGCCTCGCGCCAGCGCGAGCGTGGAAACCATGGGCAATCCTTCCGGGACCGCCGCAACCGCCAAAGCGATCGCGGTTTCGACCATTAGAAACGGCGATTTCCCGGTAAGGATTCCCACCAGCCCGATGACGGTGGCGAGCCCTAACGTAGCCCATGCAAGTTGCCGGCTCAGATGGTCGATACGCCGTTCCAGCGGCGTTTCGCCTTCCTCGCCTTGCTCGACGAGCGAAGCGATTTGTCCCAATTCCGTCGCAACACCCGTCGCGACGACGACCCCTTCGCCGGACCCACGCGTGACGGCGGTCCCTTGAAACAACATGCTCGTCCGGTCCGGAAGTCCGACATCCGGGGCCAGCGGGTCGATATCCTTCGCAATCGGCAAGGATTCGCCGGTTAGGATCGATTCGTCGCACTGAAGTTTTGACGCCTCGATCAAGCGCAAGTCCGCAGCGACGATATCCCCACCTTCGATCACGACGATGTCGCCGGGAACCAAACCCTTGGCTGAAATCTCGACGATTTGGCCGTTCCGACGCACCTTCGTCGTGATGACGCTGAAACGACGCAGCGCCTCCATCGATCGGAGAGCCCTGAGTTCCGTGAAAAACCCGATGGCGGTATTGATAGCGATGACCGCGACAATCGCAGCCGCTTCGGCGAAATATCCGTAAACGGCTGAAAGACCGACCGCTACCAACAATAGGACGACGATCAGACTCTTGAGTTGATCGAGGAGGATGCTGAGCAAGCTTTTCGACCGAGGCTCCCTTAGGCTATTCGGTCCGAAAACACGCTGACGCCGACGAACCTCGGTTGGATCCAGACCTTTTTCGACCGAAGCCTGGAGCCGATCGAGCACGTCTTCCACCGAGAGCGCGTATGCGTCGCGCAGACATTTCAGCCGCTTCCTATTCAATCGCTCACCAGCCGTTTCTGTCGCACTACGGGTCATGGCACTACATAACAAATCGGATAGGCAAAGCAGGGCGCTGCCAGGGCGTCGCTCGATGGCGGGCCGGCGCGAAAACCGGCCGACGGTAGCGCCTGTGACAATACTTGACCAGGGGGGCGAGGTTCCGTTGCATCAATCTGGTTGCGGGAAGCACTCGTCGACCCGGCGTAACCTTAAGTTTTCGCGAAATCAGTCCCCAACCGGATGGCGGCGGATCCCAATCCATATTTGGCCTGAGCCTTTACTCTCTTGTCGAGCACTGGACAATAAGGTGCCGGTTGTCGCGTTCGGGCTTTGATTTGCGTCAATCTTATCGGGACCATACGGCAGGTATGGTGAAACAATGTGCAGTCGATGGGACATACCGGAAGCGGGGTTGCCGAATGCGCGGGAGATAGCGGTGCGGCGACAGCGGGCGCGACGGATCGTAGCGCTGGTGGTCGCCATAACGCTGGGATGCATCGTCCCGCAAAGTCGCGCCTCGGCGGCCGACCTGCCGGTACGCGGCGAGATCATCGGCATCGCGGGCGAATACATTATCGAAGAGCAGGACACGCTGCTCGATATCGCCCGCCGGTTTGACCTGGGATTCGTTGAGTTACGCGCCGCCAACCCGACGACTGACGTGTGGCTCCCCGCCGCCGGTACGCGGCTTACATTGCCTACGGCACATGTACTTCCCGACGTCGAACGGACCGGAATCGTCATAAATCTACCCGAACAGCGGCTTTATTTTTTCCGGCCTACACCGTCGACCGTGCTGACATTCCCGCTCGGAACACCAAGAGTAGGATGCCCGATTCCGCGGGGAAAAACGACGATCATTCGCAAACGGACGCAACCGACATGGACACCGCCGCCGTCGCTTCGCGCAGAGCGGCCCGACTTGCCGGATCACGTCCCCACCGGGCCAACCAACCCACTCGGGGAATACGCTTTGGATCTGGGATGGCGCGGTTATCTGATCCACGGCACCAACAAACCGGACGGCATCGGACGTCGCGTGACCCATGGCTGCATTCGGCTTTATCCGGAAGATATCGAAAGACTGTTCGCAGAGGTTACGGTCGGTGCCCGGGTCATAGTCATTGACCAGCCGATAAAGCTCGGATGGTCCGATGGCATTCTTTATCTCGAGGCGCACGGTACGTTGGACGAGTTGGACGCCATCGAACTGGACGGCGTCGTGTCACGCCCCGACGACGGTACGGCGTGCCGAACCGCCGAACCCATGATCCGCGCCAAGGCCGGCGCCTTGGAAAATAAACTTGATTGGGACGCGGCGTGTAGGGCACTGCACGAGCGCCGCGGCATACCGGTCAGAATCCTGCAATGACGAAACCGCGAAAGCCGGATATTCCCGCCCGGTTATCCTTCCTCCGACCACAGCGTTTGGAGTTCCTTCGGCAACGCATGTCTCACCTGGTCGATTTCCCCCGCCGAGACGTGGTTCGCCAACAGCCGGAACACCGCCCGGGCTAACGCTTCGTTGTCTTCGTTCGGATCCGTCTTGAAAGCCTCTTCGATATGGTCGAGGAATTCTTCCTTGTGGCGTTCCTTGACCGGTTTGTGCGCCGGCTGCCAGCCCTCATAGTAAAATCCGCGAACGATCATCGGCAGTTGCGCGCCAAGATGAACGGCCTCGTTCACCGGCAGACGATCCCTCAGCGCGTGCAAGGTGGCACGAAGCAGTCGATAGGTGCGATGCTCATCGTCCCAATCGACCGCGGCCATCAACTCCTTCATCCAAACATTCGTTCGCTGAAGGGAATCGTCGAACAATGATGCAGCCCCGCCTCTCATGTGACCCACCTCGCATTTTGCTCCGCCCAATCCGCAGTCTTCGTTTCTCCGCATTTTGGGCCGACACTCAAATTAATTGTCCCCGTGCGGCAGCAATGTCGCGTTGAGGCAAATCAACCAACCCGGATTGACTCATGAACGTGCGCCTGCGGTTCATCGGCGTCGACAACCGCCGGGAGAATTCTCCCAACGAACGAAAACCAAAAACGAATCCAACGGGCACCCGGCACCTCACCAGACCTCTGGAATCAGCCGATACCGAATTCGGGCGGCGTAGTCTTGATAGCCCGGCAACTCTTCCCGCAGCGTCCGGTCCTCAAAGGCGGTTCGCACCACGACAAGCCCCACCGCAAGGAGCGCCGGAGAAAAGGCCCACCACGAACCGAGCAGCAGCGGGGCCGCCAGTATCCAACCGACGAAGCCGACATAGCCTGGATGGCGAACAAAGCGATACGGTCCCGTGTCGATGACCCGGTGGCCGCGCTCAGACTGAATACGAACGGTTTTTTCGAAAAAGGGATTTACGCCCATCGACCAGGTCATGAAGGCCGTGCCGGGCAGGAACAGCAGGATGCCGGCCGGCCAAAAGAACCAGGGCATCGCCGACCAGCCAAATCTTCCGGCGTCAAGCCCGGCCACGACGTAGACGGCGACTAGGACCGGCGTAAAGACCGCCATCCAGACCTTGTCCCAGCGCTTGGTACCCTTACCAAACCGGGTGCGATATTCAATCAGCACCGGGTTTTTCCAACGCAGATAGGCGTAATTGATGGCCGAGTTGATCGTCACGATGCCGAGGTAAAGCCACCCCGCAGCCCAATCCCACCGCCCCGCCGGGAGAAAGAGAAGCGCGCCGAAAACGGCAATGGAGCCCACAAACGCGAGGACGATCCGAAACCCGAAACGTGGTTCCCCCGACGTTGCCGCACTTTCCGATCTTTTCGGCAAGAGTGAATCCCGTCCGCGATGGCGCAGCCCGATGACCAGAATGGGCGAAAGCAAGCAGGAAGGGAAGCAAAAGCCGGTCGCGCCGCGCGCCGCGGCGCCGATTTGTCCGTCCGTCGATCCACGTCGCGCCGCACGCGCCGAAATGGCAAACAGACACCGCCTAATCGGTACAGTACCCCCACACAGCGCAACATCTCCTGCTTTCTGAAACCGATGGAACACAAGGTTCCAGTGCCCGGTCCGGCATTTCCCAAAAGGGATGCAGTTGGCAATAATCGAGTTCACCAATCCGCGATAAGATCAGCCACCACAACGGGAGGCTACCGCTTGGCGCCTTGAACCGGCGGCGATAGATGTTCGCGCCCAAACGGCCAACCTAGCACTGTCATCGAACCTGTCTCCGGTTTGGAATTTGGTTTTTGTGCAGGGTCCGTTGAGCGACGAATCCGCCAAAGAGCGACCCCTGACGCAAGCGGCGGACGGCAGGATGCAACGATATTCGGCACCGCGCTCACTTCGCCTTAAACTGGGGGCAGTGACCAATTAAGGTAAACACCTCATGGAAACGAAGCTGATCGAAGTAGGGCTAGAGCTGGGCCTGACCGTGCTCGGCGGGGTCGCCTTCCTACTAATCGCCTGGATTAGCTCGATTTGGGTCGAGAAATTGGTGGTTCGATGGTTCGGCGGGCGGTTTCAAACCGCGGCATCCAGGGTCAATGTCATTGCGCGCGGCTGCCGAATTGCCGTAGTGGCGCTGTCCGTTATTGTCCTGTTGGATGCGCTCGGGACCGATATCGCAAGTCTGCTTGCCGCCCTGGGCATTTTCGGGTTCGCGATCGCGATTGGCCTGCGAAGCTCACTGACGAACATCTTTACGGGCATGTTCATCTATTTCCTGCGGCCCTACAAAGTCGGGGAATATATTGCCGGTGAACGGGTCGAGGGCATCGTCGAGGCGGTCAGTCTCTTTCACACGGAAATTGCGACACCGGCCGGCGTTTTGGTCGCAGTCCCAAATGGCGCGATGTGGACAGCGCGATCGATCAAAAATTTTTCGCGCGTCCGAGACAAGCGCGTCACATTTAAGGTGACCATTGACCGGTCGAAACCGTTCTCGGAGATTCATCAGATCATCGAACAAACTGCTCGACAGGACCCGGATATCAACAAGGAGCTGGACCTGCATATCCGTATTGACGAAGTCACCTCCAATACGCTGGAAACTCGACTATCCGTGTGGTGTGGCGCGGAATATGTTTGGGACGTAGGGGTACGGTTGTCGGCGGCGCTAGAACAAGCGCTGAAAGCATCCGGGGTTGTATCCGCAACGGTTACGATCGTTCGCCCCAAGGGATCGAATGAGGCTGAGACGAGCACGGCCAAACCCGGCGAAAAGGCGCCTAGATCCAGGGCGAAAAAGCCGGTCGAACCTGCGACCGCCCCGAAGAACGAATAGCCCGTCGCGGGCGCTATAGAATCTAACAGGCGACGCACTCGCCTAAGCGAATGTCCAAGCGCGATCCAAATCGCGTCCCTCACACGATGATTGAACCATCGAATAATGGATCATTGCTGATTTCCTGCTCGACCTGTTCGACGTGGTCTTCTATCGGGCCGGAATCCGCGACACGTGCGATATGGAATAAGGCATCGCCTTGATTGACGACGGGCAAGTTAGTCCGCCCCACGATAACACCGCTTTTCGGAGGGTATACCTCCGACTCCTTATTGCCGAACGGATCGGAGACGACGCCGATCGAAGAGTTTTCGGTGACGAAGTCTCCCAACCCTTTGTGAGCACGTAATATTCCACCCGCCGGCGCGCGGAGCCAATAGCTCGATCGCGATTCCATGGACTGTTTTATGCTATGCCCTGCTCGCCTGTCGCGGAGTATTCCCAGGTGACGGCAAACCGATATCACCCCTTTAACGCCAATTCTGATAGCGACTTCGTCAAACCGAAGTGCTTCCCCCGCTTCATAGAGCAACGTGTCGCACCCAACCTTGCAGGCCTCTTGGCGAAGCGAACCATCGCGCAAAACGGAATTGAGAATGAGTGGTGCGCCGAAGGCTTGCGCCAATTTCCGAGTTTCCTTTTGCCGCAAGTTCGCCCGAATCTGCGGCAGGTTCGCCCGATGGATCGCGCCGGTGTGTAAATCAATCCCGTAGTCGGATCGCTGCACGATTTCAGTCATGAATGTGTGAGCAAGCTGCTCCGCCAACGAACCATTCGCCCTCCCCGGGAAGGATCGATTGAGGTCGCGCCGATCGGGCAAATACCGAATATGGCTAATGAAACCATAGAGGTTGACGATCGGAATGAACAATAACGTTCCACGCACATGCGCCACGGTCTTCGACTGAACCAATCGACGAATGATTTCTACACCAAGGATTTCATCGCCGTGTATTGCGGCGCTGACAAACAGCGTCGGTCCCTCGCGGCGACCGTGAATTACATGAACCGGCAACACCATCGGTGTGTGGTTCGATAACAGGCTGATCGGAATGTCGACGGTGCGGCGCTTACCAGGCGCGATGACTTGCCCGCCAATCTCAAATGCGTCTCGCAATGGTTATCCTTTACCGCGGCTACGTGTTCTGTTGGGCTTCGCGTCCTTCTCGATAAAGTCGATCACCTTACCGGCGACATCGATCCCGGTGGCTGTTTCTATCCCCTCAAACCCAGGCGACGAATTTACTTCCATGACAACCGGTCCATGATTCGCCCGGAGGAGATCGACGCCGCATACGTTCAACCCCATCGCCCGTGCTGCCGCCGTCGCAACCGATCGTTCCGTAGGCGTGATCCGAATCGATTCCGCTGTGCCACCTTGATGCAAATTCGATCGAAAATCGCCCTCTTTGCCTCGCCGCAACATCGAGGCGACGACCCGACCGCCAATTACAAGGCACCGGATATCTTCGCCTCCTGCTTCCTTGATGAATTCCTGAACCAGAAAGTTCGCGTCCAATCCCGCAAACGCCTGAATAATGCTTTTCGCCGCATTCTCCGTTTCGCCGAGGACAACGCCCAATCCCTGCGTTCCTTCCAACAGCTTAATTACGACAGGTGCTCCACCGAGCATTTCAATAATGTCATCCGCTTGTCCCGTCCGATGCGCGAACACGGAAACCGGGAGACCGATCCCGCGACGCGCCAGCAACTGTAGGCTACGAAGCTTATCGCGCGAGCGCGTTATGGCGAGCGACTCGTTGACTGAATACACCCCCATCATTTCAAACTGGCGAACAACGGCAGTCCCGAAAAACGTCACCGATGCCCCGATACGAGGTATCACCGCGTCGTAAACGGGCAATCTCTTCCCGCCGTAGTGAATCGACGGTTTCGACGAGGTCACGTTGATGTAGCATCGCATATGATTAATGACATCGATCTCGTGACCTTGCTGTTCGGCAGCCTCGACAAGCCGTTTGTGGCTGTACAGCTCGGCATTACGACACAACAGGGCAAGTTTCATTATTCTCCTCCCGAAAACCAGGGACATACGCTTCCGATAGTGCGTCATCCTTCGCCGGGCCACCATCAGATTAGAATACTGACACGGCCACGGGTTGCGCAGAAGTCTTCCCTATATTCAGTCTTTTACAATTGCCCAATCGCCGCCAATTGGTAATAGGATTATCGATAAGTTGGTGCGAAAACGATTGGCGATTGTAATTATGGTCGCGCCTAAAGGCCTTCGACAAATCTTGACCAAAGGAAAGATGAATTGGCGATGCAAATTCACCCCGTTCATCTGTGCGCGTTTACCATAGCCGCCGGCCTTACATTACCGGTCGCAGCAGCCGAGCCGACAACCATTGGCTGGATTGAAAATATCCGCATCGCTGGAATTATTTTCCCCATCAAGACCAAGATTGATACGGGCGCGAAAACCAGTTCCTTCGGCGTGGCGCAACTCGAATCGTTCAAGAGAAACCGCAAGGAGTGGGCGCGGTTTTCTATCCTAGATTCGATGCAAGAACCCGTGTCGTTAGAGCACCCGATACTCCGATGGACGCGCATACGCCGTGCCGGAACACCGGCGCAAAAACGGCCCGTCGTTCTTTTGTCAGCCTGTCTCGGCGGATACCAGAAGGAAGCTCAGTTCACGCTCCAAAAAAGAGAAGGCATGAGCTACCCCGTTTTGATCGGCCGTCGATTTCTCGACGACAGATTTCTAGTAGCGTCAAACAAGACATTCCTCACCAAACCACAATGTTCGGGAAAGCCTTAGCCGTTCAACACGTAAATACTGCCAAGATGCACCGGTTTTCATGAAAGCGTTTGCCTTAAGCATCGTCCATCTAATCCTATGTATCGGATACCGGGTGCACCGAATAGAGTCGATAGAACCAGCCGAGATTGATCTAATGATGTTCGCGTTAGCCAGATTCCGCGAATTCGATGAAGCGAAGCGGTCTCGGACATCGACCCCGCTTGCTCGTCCGGCCGTTCGCCCCGCTCATTTGCGTATGCAATTCGCCATCGTGAAACAATGACACTATACGAATACTACCTCTCGCTCGGAGAAACCTTCCGACCAATTCTTGTCGTCTTGCTAGCGGCTTTCGCCCATCTGATTGTTTACGGGGTCCGACGGGTCGCGAACTGGATCATGTCATTGCGGTTCCAGGGGTCGCTGACCAAGACACGAACCATTACGAGTTTGGTCTCCAGCACCTTAATGTTCGTTATCTACTTCGGTGCGTTCGGCATAGCGCTGTCCGAACTGGGTGTTCCGATACAGGCGTATCTGGCCAGCGCGTCGGTGGTCGGCCTTGCAATCGCATTCGGATCACAAGGCTTGGTGCAAGATGTCATGAGCGGGCTCACCATCGTTTTCACCGGTTTGTTCGATGTCGGCGATATGGTCGAACTTGGCGGCCAGACCGGCATCGTACAGCGGCTCGGCATGCGCTACACCGTCATGACCAACGCGTTAGGCGCAGAGGTCTACGTACCGAACCGCTCGATCACCAATGTGGTGTCCTATCCGCGCGGTTATGTCCGCTGTCTTGCCGATATCACCTTGTCCGATGACGCCGATATACTGCCTAAAATGGAAGCCGCTATCAGGGATCTCGCAAACGGCGTCCATGAACAGTTTCCCGGCATATTACTGACGCCTCCTGATATCGAGGGTCTCAACAGAACGAGCTCCGGGCGGCAGTTCATCCGCTTAAAGTTTCGGATTTGGCCGGGCAGAGGGGGCCCCATCGAAACGAATTTCCGGCAAGAGGTCGTGCAGGCACTCAGACAGTTTGATAGCGACTACGCGGAATGGAAGGTTGCGATCAATTACGAGGTCGAACAAAAACAACCCCTCCAGGTCAATTGGTACGGATCATCCATGACAAGATGACCTTCTAAACGCATACGCAGCAGCCGAATTCGCAAATGAGGCATGCCAGCCGCTGTATGATAAAATTCTGAGATAATGCGGCGCTGGCGGAGACAGACCAACGAGGTTGAGAGAGTCGAATGCGAGCGAATATCCGTCTAACTCTGGTCCTAGTCCTAATAGGGCTAATCGTCGTTTTTACGATTCAAAACGTAGCGGAAGTCGAAATCCAATTCCTGTTCTGGGCATTTCACACCCGGCGCGCGTTGCTAATCTTCATAGTCCTTGCGATAGGAATCCTGATTGGCTGGATCGCCCATAGTGTACGTGACCGGAAAAGAAGCGATCCACATACGACGGTTCCAGCCGCAAAATCGACGCGCCCGAAGTCAACCGACGACCCGACTCCGTGACTCCCCGAAACCGGGAATACGGAACCGTGCTAACGGCGCTCGAGAATCCTCTGATTTCGGCGTAATCGGCTCGGCCGGACGCCAGCGCGTCCTGCATCGCTCTAACGGAAAATTTCAACGCGCAATATCGTTACGTCAGCATACTCATAAGCAGGGTCGCGATCCCCAGGAACGAGAAAAAACCCGCGATATCGGTCACCGTCGTTAATACGATCGAGGACGCCACGGCCGGATCCTGCCCCAACCGCGCCAGCGTTATGGGCACCAAGGCACCGGCGATACCTGCCATCACCATCGAAATCACCATCGATACCGCGATGACGATGACCAATCCAATACTGCTGCTCCATACGTACACGCCGATGGCGCAAGTGACCGCAATGCTGATTCCGTTCCAGAATCCGGCATTCACTTCCTTGCGGACGACTCGGAGCCAGCTCGCCACCCGGATTTCCCGCAGGGCTAGCCCTCGCATCGTAACCGCCAACGCTTGCGCGCCCGCATTCCCCGATTGCCCCGCGACGACCGGCAGCAGCACGGCAAGCGCGGTTACCTTTGCTATGGTGCCTTCGAAAAGTCCGACGACGGCAGCGGCTAGAAACGCCGTAAGCAGGTTTACCTGAAGCCAGGGCATCCGCCGCTTAACGGCGAACCAACTGCTCGACGTAGCCCTTTCATCCTTGCTGGCGCCCACCATCGTCTGGACATCGAGTGTCGCGGTCTCCCGCAAGGCGTTGATAAGTTCCGAGTGCCGGATTACGCCGAGCAGGACGCCATCGTTATTTATGACCGGCAATTCCTCCAATCCGTACTTCTGCAGTTTCTCGACCACATCCTCGCGGGGATCCATTGGAAATACGGCAGCGGTCACGCCCCGCGACAAACTCTCGAGCAACTGATTTCCATCAGCAAGCGCCAGGTCCTGGATGTCGACGACTCCGGTCAGCTTTTTCTCGTCGTCAACGATCCGAAGTTCTGAAACATCCCGTTGACGTCGCCATTTTCTAAGCGCGGCGACCGCGTCGGCAACAGTTTGGTTTTTCCTGAACGTCAGAATCCGGGTGTCCATCAGTTGC
Source organism: Alphaproteobacteria bacterium (assembly GCA_965228975.1). Classification (GTDB taxonomy): domain Bacteria; phylum Pseudomonadota; class Alphaproteobacteria; order UBA8366; family UBA8366; genus JAJFJD01. The sequence goes on along the minus strand of OZ245851.1, from coordinate 5,031,162 downwards.
CCGGCCGTATCGATCGGAAAATCCATCATGGCCCGAATTTCGCTCGCGTCGGTCCCCTCAAGATTCGAAAGGAACGCTTCTCGATCTTCGGCATCCATACGGCTCAGCAGAAGCGAGAGTTTTCCAATATCCGCGCGTTTTGCCAGTTCCCGGCATGTGATTGGGGTCAACTCGCGAAGCGCCTCCGATCCCGTATTCGCGCTCATCGCTTCCCACACCGTAACCATGCTCTCAAACGGTAGATCAGCCAAGATTCGCGCTACTTCGTCCCGCTCCCATTGATCGAGTTTTGCAGCGGCATCCTTCGGGTAATCAGCGACAAACCGCTGGACCAGTGCATCAACAACGTGCGTGTCGTTTTCCACCAAAGTCATGCGTTACCCCCTATTTCCGTGGCCGGATCCGTCGCCGGCCAAGGTCGAACTCATTACATCGGCGAGGCCGAGGTAACAGGTTTCCGCCAGGTCCATGAAGGTGCCTGGGATGTCGTGCTCGTCCGTCTGGGGTTTTGGCTTCGAAAGCGCCGTTCTCAGAGCCGCGTAACGCATTACCCCAAGAAACCTCTCGCGGCGATCGACAACAGGCAAGAAATCGTTAGCGTCCCAACCGGGATCGGTAATGGCTGAATCGAGCGACGCCGTCGCTCTGAGGACATATGAACTTGCCTCTAGGATGGACGTAATCGGACTGTCTTTCGAACCGCTCAATAGCTTGCCAAGCGACACATATCCTTGCAGCTTCTGATCGGTATCTACGACGAAAATACGATGAAAATCGAAACCGTTTTCTCGCTCGAGCCGGATTTGGGCATCACCGATCGTGCAGTCCGTCGGCAGCACGAAAACAGCCGGCTCTATCCATGCTCCCACCATGGACAACGAATAATTCAAGATGATCGATACCCGCACACTTAAAGCGCGCGGCATTTTCTCAAGAATCGCATTCGTTGCAGACGACGGCACATGACGCAAAATCGGAGCGATTACTCTCGGCTCCAGCCCCGCTAGGTACTTCGCCGCCGTTTCGACGGATAACTCGGACACGCAGCGCGCCGCATGGTAAGGCAACATTGCCCCCAACAATCGAGAACTCTGGGCGTCAGGGACCACATCAATAAATTCCGTTGCCTCGGACGCAACGATCTCCTCAAGAACTCTTGCCGCAGCCTGTGGATTTTTCTCCACGAAATATTCCGCGAGGGCAAACTTACTCGACATTGGCGACCTCCCGGTGCAACAGAACGCTCGATTCCTCGGCAAAGCTCTTGGCCGGAATGGTCGCCTTCCCTTCACTCGTTTCGACCACGACCGCGATCGTCGAAATCTCCAAAATCGTTCCTTCGACGTCCCCGATACGAATTGCCTCACCGACCCGGAAATCTTTGTTCAGGTACCGCGCGCCCAAGAGATTGCTTACCAACGTCCTGGAGCCAAGGCTGAAGGCAATCGCAACGCCGCCAAGAAGCGCGCCAATCACAATCGCAAAAACGGTGATCAGAACCGTGATATCGATACCGATTTGGTCCACTCCGATTACGATCATGGTGATGACCGTGAAGGCCTGTGCGGTTCGAGCAAGCAGCGCGCGCTGACGGGACGGAAGGGATTGCGCCGCCGTTCGCGTGGTGTCGTTGACAAGATTTCCGAACACAACCCCGGCCAAGATGATGAGCGCACCGGAAAGGATGTTTGGAAGATGCCCTATCAACCGATCGAGCCAGCCGGCAAACATGTTCAGCCCGATCAGGTTAGTGGCGGCCGTCAGGAAGAATAGAATAACGAGCCAAAAGATGATGTTGCCGAGGATCGTAACAAAGGACTCATTGAAATTTTTCGCACTGACGACGCGACCCAGACCTAGAAAATTCGAAACGCGGTCGAAACTCTTGGCCAACCGCACCGTCAGCGCGCGAGTGATTCTCGCCACCAACCAGCCAACGACAAGAATGACCACCGCACCGACGAGTTGCGGCAAGAACTCCAACAGCCTTTGGACCATGCCTGACCACGCGGCGATGATCGGCGCGCTCCAGTCAAATACCTTATCCATCCTTAACCTCCGTCCGTCTTATCGAATTCATCGCCAAGCTTCTCGATCGCCACCAAATCGACATGGCGATCCTTCGTCGATTTCACGGTGAACTGGTAATGGCCTTCGACGATACGATCACCGACAACGGGAATACGCTCCAACCGGTCCATGAAAAGTCCCGACAGGGTGTTCGCGCTCAACGTATCGGCTACCGAAAAACCGGTTTCGCGCTCGATATCGGAAAATGTTGCCAACCCATGCGCATCCCATCCGGTTTCGGTCTTCGCAATCGGGAATTCGGTGACGTCAATATCCGTCTCGTCGACTATTTCCCCGACGAGTTCTTCCAAGAGGTCCTCGAGCGTAACGAGTCCGACAAAGGTCCCGTATTCATCCACAACGCAAGCCATATGCGCCTTTACGGTCCGCATAGTGTCGAACAAACGTGGGATTTTTAACGTTTCCGGGACGACCAATGGCTCGCGGCAAAATTGCCGCAGATCGTCCCAGGGTCTCTGTGTGCCGCCCAGCACCGCGTCGACTAAATCCTTCATCAGAATCAAGCCAACCAAAACTTCCGTCGGCCCTTCGACCACCGGGAATCGGGAATGCCTCGTTTCCTTCATCATTCGGACACTTGTCTCCGACGGTTGGTCGATGTGCAGAACTTGGCACTCCACTCGTGGAATCATGACGCGACCCACCGTCCGTTCATCGAAGCGGAAGAGATTGTGAATCATTTCCGCCTTGTCCTCGCCCATTTCCCCATGTTCAACCGACGTATCAACCAATCCACGGATTTCCGTATCGGTGAGCACATCGACATGCGGCGCTTCCTCTACCCCGAGCAACCTCAACAGTCCGCGCGACGCCCAGTTCAGAACCCAGTTGAGCGGGAAGAGGATCAGAAAAAACACCTGCAATGGGATGGCGCAAAGGAGAGAGACCGCTTCCGGCTTCCGAATCGCGTATGTCTTGGGAACCTGCTCGCCGATCACGATGTGCAAGGAGGAGAAGATCGTGAACCCGAGCAGGAACGAGATTGTGTGCAACGACGCCGCGCTCAAATTCGCCGGTTCGAGCAAGGGCCGAAGAAGCGCCGCCACGAATGGTTCGCCGACCCAGCCGAGACCTAGCGACGCCATGGTGATGCCAAGCTGGCAGGCAGCGAGATACGCTTCGAGATCGCCTTGGATACGATGTGTTAGGCGCGCTGCATATCCACCCTGATTCGCCAAACTCTCAATGCGGAACCCGCGCGCCTTGACCAACGCAAATTCGGCCGCGACGAAAAAGGCATTCGCCACCAAGAGCAGAACCACTGCCGACAGGTTAATTAGACTATCTTCAATCGTTAACATTCGCTTTTTTGCTTCTCTAAGTGTTCCATGGAGTCCCGGCATCCCACGCTTGGGGAGACACGGAGATGCCGGTTCCCACACCCGCCGGGCAAAACGATCCCGGCGGAACGTGCCGCTCCGATGGCATTCGGAGCGAGTGCTCCGATTTCTATTTCGGTTGTGCCTCTAAGTTCGCCCAGCGACGCAAATGGCCGCCAACTCCCGTCTAGCCATCCCTGACCGTCATCGTGAGTCGCAATGCGAGTCCATGCATCGACGTGACTGCAGGCCGACACAAGACGGCATCACCAGGCTTTCGATTTTCATTCACTCGACGATGCCCTTGCGGTTTTCCTTCTGCGATTTGGCGATTCGATTTTCGAGACCCAGCCTTCGAACAAACGGCCAGCGGTATCCCGGCCACCAATGCCAAAGGCAAGCGCCAACGACAGAGCGATCGCACCGAACAAAATGCCGAAAGCAAGTGCAGTGATTTCCGTGGCCAATCCCATCTCGCCCAAACCGACGGCGATCGCGAGAACGATGATCGACGTACGCGCCGCCATCGCAAGCAACGCCGCATTCGCAAGCTTCATGGATCGAATTGCAGATGCACTGAGGTTGGCAAGGTACAAACCGAGGCCAATGATGATGATCCCAACGAGAATGTTCCCGGCGAATACGAGGAAGTCGGTGCCCAGATCGGCAACGGCATCAAATCCGATGAGATAGAGGGCCTCGATACTCGCAAAGAACAGGATCGCGATAAGCACCAACCGCGCGATACCTTTGGATACCTGCGTGCGCTGTTCGTCGGTCGTCGTCACAGTAAGACCCATGCGTGCGACGAGTGCGTCCAATCCCATACCCGACAGCAGGTTCTCGACCAATCCACCGATGATCCGCCCGACAACGAATGCGATGAACAGCAGAACTGCCGCAGCGAATAGTTTCGGAAGCGCAGCCAGAAACGCAACCAGCATTTGGCTCGCCGGCGCCGTGACGGCGTCGAGATGAAGTGCGTTGAGACTTGCGACAATCACCGGAATAAGGATCAAAATATAGACGACAAGGCCGACCAATCCGGACAAGGATTGAGACCGAAGGCTTGCATCCAATCCAACGCGTTCGCTCAGGCGGTCCGTTCCAAGTGCGGAAAGGACGTTGGTGGTGATGCGACGAACAATGCGGGCAACCAACCAACCGACCGCGAGGATGAGCGCAGCGGCAAGCAGGTTGGGCAGGAACGCAAGGACTTCATCGACCATTCCGCGAACCGGCTCAAGCAATCCACCCAAGTGCAACGCATTCAAGATCGCCGGCAGAAACAAAAGGAATGTCAACCAGTACACTCCCTCACCCAAGGTTTGCGCCAGCGAGAAAGTTTTGCCGCGCCCCAAATCCGCCTCGCTTGCGAGCCGTTCGTCGATCTTTGCCGCAGTGAGGGCGCGCACGACGAGCATCTTGAGAATTTTGGCCAGAAACCAAGCAACGCCGACCAAAATTGCCGGACCTATCAGGCGGGGAAGATACGTGAACACCTCGTTGAGAAAGCTCAACAGGGGTGCCGTAACCTCACTCAACCCGAGTATCTGGAAGAAGCCGACCAGCACAAAGACAAGGATTGAGTAAAAGACTATCCGGCCAACCCAAAGCTCAATGTCATCGCTCTTTACTTCCGTGCCCCTGAACCACTTGGCCAACCGATCACCGGTCTTGCCGTGCCCCACGGCGGCCCGGGCACCACGCGCCAAAAAGGCGGCCACAATCCAACCGACGATCAAAACCAAAAGCGCCCCAAGCAAACTCGGTACGTAGGCGCCAATTAGACCAATCGCATCTTTTGCTTGTTCCATATCCCAAATCCCCTTCACTCAAGAAACGCGACGCTACCGGCGCGTCCTGTTCATTCTTGTTTTTTGTTCCCCGGCTTTCGAGCCGACTTCTCACCCGCGGCGCCACTCGTCTTTTCCCGAGAGGACGGCTCCCCAGTCTCCTTGTCGGAAAAACGCGCCATAAGGCTGTTGAGGTTCGATCTCAGCCGGTCGATCGCATCATCGACGTCATCCTTCAACTCGTCCCACGCGTCCTCACCGGCCTCGTGAAGTCGCTCAAGCTGAACGTCCGCCAAACTTCGAACCTCCTTCAGCTTTTGCAACGCTTCCTCGTAGTAGGTCTCAAGTTCGCCTTCGGCCTTGAGCATCTTCTTGTCCATTTCCGCAATCTTGGACTCGACCTCGTCGATGTGATCCTTCAACTGCCGCTTTCGATTTTCTTTGCCCGGCATCTAGTGACACTCCAACCATCTGAAATATTGAATCGCCTGTCTCTCAATCGCATCGAGGCATACGTCCTCGGCGCGTCACCCATCGGCTGATCGACCTCTCTCGGGACTCCACCCGGATCGTAGATCGATCTAACTCCCGCTATGCCATCGAAGAAGGTGTACCGGACCATTCCGGGTAGCAGCGCTACTCTGTCAGGGCACTAAGAAGAGAGGCCTTAAACCGGTCAGGTCCGATACACGCTCTTCGTCCGACACGCCGGGTACGAGAAAACAGTGGTAATCTTAGGCGGGGCCGGGTGCGGCCATGAATTGACAAATGGGGTGAAATTGGCATCCCATTGCTGGCTACAAAGGGAATTGACACGCATGAAACCGCGCTTCGCAAAGGATTTCGCGCGCGCCGTATCGAGAATTCGATCGGAAACATCCGAGGCGGCTTGCGCCGAGGTTGTCGGCAGATCGAGTTCGCTTGTTCGCAAATGGGCTGATCCCGACAATCCGGCGATCCCGAATTTGGAGCAAGCGCTTGCTCTCGACCGCCTTTACTCGCAAGCGACGGGAAAGAAACCTCCGATTCTGGACATCTATACCGATAAGCTCACGGACGTCTTGAACGGCCGCAAAGCACTCACGGTGAACCTCTTGTTGGCCACCTTATCGGTCCAAGGCGTTGTCGGAGAGTTGTCCAACGTCGTCGCCGAAGCCTCCAAATCCGCTAACGAACAGCCGCTCAAGTTATCGAATTACAACCGCGACACGATACTCGGGCTGGTGGACAAGCTTCAGGAATTATCCGACTTGATCGAGGATTCCTTGGAGCAGGAATTCTTGGCATAGCTATCGCTGTATCTGGCATGGCCAGGCCAGAGACCCGCCCCGGTTAACGTGCCAATCCGCACACACTCGAATCAGTCATCGATTCCAACACCGACGGAAACGAACCAGTCTGTTGATTGGTCGGACATAGACATAGACCAGCGTGACATCACCGGAGTCTTCCATCGGAGGAGCAACATTAGCCCAGCCCGAATTATCCCTTCCAACAGGTTGGCGAATTCATCAATTGGTGCCAAATACACCGCCGCACCAACCCGTTGCTGTTGGGCAATGCCCGACTCATTTTTGAAAGGGCATCCGAACCGCACCGCGCCGTGTTAGGGGATTGATTGCCGTCGGGTCATGAAGGTCCGCGTCTCGTTCGCCAAAAGCAATGTGCATGAACCACCAAGGGTCTAGTCGATGACAGCAGCACTTCTGCCCGTTACAGCCCTCCTACTTAGTGTTGCATTGCTTCTGATGGGAAATGGCCTTCAAGGAACTCTGCTCCCAGTTCGCGCGCAACTCGAGTCATTCTCGACATTGGATATCGGTGTTCTCGGATCATCCTATTTTCTTGGCTTTGCGGCCGGTTGTATTTTCGGTCCGTATCTTGTTCGCCGGGTTGGACACATCCGTACGTTCACAGCTGTCGTGTCGCTCGCTTCAACGATTGCCCTCGCGCACGCTCTTCTTATCGACCCAATACTTTGGTGGGTTCTCCGCGCATTGACCGGGTTTTGCTTCGCCGTGCTTTACATGGTGATCGAAAGTTGGCTCAACGAAAAATCTACGAACGAGAACCGGGGATTCGTTTTCTCCGTTTACACGATAATAAATTTAACGGTCATAACAATCGGCCAAATGATGTTAACGATCGGAAATCCAACTTCATTTCCGATATTTGCAATTGCGTCGATCCTTGTATCGCTCGCGGCGCTTCCGGTCGCGCTGACCCGCGCCCCAGCACCGGCGCCTATTGCGAAGGTTAAAATCCGTATCCGCCATCTTTACGAGTGCTCGCCAGTTGGTTTCGCCGGCGCGCTCGTTGTTGGTTTAGCGAACGGATCCTTCTGGGCATTGGGCCCTGTCTTCGCACAGGATAACAAGTTCGCTTCCGGCACGACGGGCATCGCTGTTTTCATGAGTATCGCTGTTATTGCCGGCGCGCTTGGACAATGGCCGCTTGGCCGACTATCCGACAAAATAGACCGCCGCAAGGTGATCGTGTTCGCTTGCGCCGGGGCTGCATTGTCGGGGGTTGGCGCGAGTATTTTTGCTGATAGATGGGAATACGCGGTTTTCTGTTTTTCATTTCTGTTCGGGCTTTTCGCGTTCCCGCTCTATGCGCTGAGCGCCGCGCATATGAACGATTCCATTGAACCCGGTGGATTTGTCGAAGCATCGAGCGGCCTGCTCCTTCTTTACGCCGCCGGCGCAATTTTAGGCCCATTGATAGCTGCCACGACCATGCGCATCATCGGGTCGCCGGGCTTGTTCCTTTGCACGTCGCTCGCGCATGCGACAATGGCGGCGTTTGCTGTTTACAGAATGCGGCAACGCGCAAGACCCGCGGCAGAAGAGCGAGAACCGTTTAGCGATTCGATCCTCCTCTCGCAAACCGTCGGGGGGATCGATCCGCTCTCCGAACATAGCAAAGAAGAATCTTAGTCGGACGAGGGACGCAAATTCTCGAATTTCAACGGCGCAAAACGAGCGGACTTCTGGGATGGCCAAACAGTGCGGCGCCGCTCATCAGTTCCAAATTCACCGAAGGCTTGACCAAGCGCCTTTCCCGCTTAGCCAATGCATTGGATCGGGCAAATCATTTCCGACGCCGGGACCGGTACGCTGCACTGCAGCCTATTGGCACGTAAGAGCCGTTTCAGGAAACCGATCCGGGCGACTATTTCTTCGCGCAAGGATAGGATTCGGAAAGTGCGCGCGCGACCAATACCGATGCCCTTTGCCGCAAATCTCCCGGGTGACTCGTCAACCAGACCTTCACGGTCTTGACCATGGCTTCTCGCTTAACGCTCGGCGGTGGACACGCCCGATAGTTATAGATCGTATTTCCATCTCTTAGGATATCGGCGACCGCCGCAATGTAGCCCCTGCAGCCCAGGCCGGCAGTGGGCAGGGAAAGCTGAATCGAAGCGCAGCGTTGCTTAAGGCTTACACCATCCGTAACGATTTGAGATTGCGCGCCTGTCGGAAGAAGCACCAACAAGCCCACAACGAAAATCCAATTCCTCCAGTGCATGGCGAACTTCTCAAATTGCCTTGGCATTTCTCTAAGATACACCTTGCCACACGTTCCACCCCAAAATCTTTCGATATTCCGCCTGCAACCTCCGCTGTTCCGGGCGATCCATTTTGCCGCCATCCGGATGTTTCGGCACGGCTTCTGTCGATGTTTTCCCTGCTCCATTGGAGGAAAGGTGGATCGACCGGCCATGTATTAGAATGAATAAGTCTGTTTCGGACCGTAAATTGTCAACGGGAGAATTGGGGATTCCGTTCGCCAAACAACGTGTTGGCGTGGCCGGGCTCTATGGTTTCTGAGGGCTTTCGAGCCCCAAATCAACGCGGCTTACCGAGCGCAGCAACACATTGATCAGGAAAATCATCTTAAACGGCGCACCCGGGGGCAGGCAGCTACGAGCCAGCCTAACACGTGCACATCTGGCTTCCGCAACCGGCTGCAGAGCCGTATCGAATAGAATACGGCCAGCAATTCTGCCCAACGAGATCCGATGGGGAACACAAATGTCTGGTGAGATGCCGGACCGGGCTTGTTCCAAATACACGACCGGCCGCCGCCAGTCCTTTCGCCAAGCGGTACGCATTCGGGAAAGCTGCGGCATGCGGGGCAGAAGACAAACCCCGCCTTGAGACTGTCATAATGGATGTGAAGTTTTTCGCTAGGGTTTCCGCGATTCCGCCAAGGTCACGGGCCGGCGAGTGGCCTGATGTGGATGCGATAATCGTCAGTAACGTGGAAAACCGATTCGTCCGGCAATTCCCGCCAATCCTCATGAGAGATCGGTTCGGATGCGACTGCCGCGGCCCGGTAGTCGGTTCTCGGGTCATGATGAATATGAGGAAAACCGCAAATTTCGCAATCGCGAACTCCGTCACGTTCCAAGCAATAGAGCGTTCGCCCGAAGCGTGTTCCGACCAACTGCGATCCATCCGTTAAAAGAATATTCAGGCCGATCTTCGCGGCCGGGTCGACCTCTCTGCACCAATCGACCAATTGCCGGGCGCCGGATTTGACGACTTCGACCAAAGGAACGGTGAGATCCTGCTCGTGTTTCGATAACAGGTAGTGAAACACGTGCTCGCTGTCGGTGACGCCTTGGATTGCAGCCCGATGGTCCGGCGATATTGAAGAGAGCAAGCGTGGTTGAATCGTACTGAAGTTTGGGAGCGTGCCATTATGGGCGAACGCCCAATAATCGAAACGAAAGGGGTGAGTGTTTTCCGGGCTCGGTGGGCCTACGGTTGCTTGCCGCACATGGGCCAGCACCGTTTTTGAGTAGGTCTGGGCCGCAATTCTCTTGAAGTGCTCGCCGTGGAAAGCGGCCCACGCTTGCCGGTAAACATCGAGCTTGTGGTCACTATAAGTTGCGACACCCCAACCGTGGCCGTGGCTCTGACCCGCGCGATCCTGTCGGCTCTGAACCATCAGGGCGTTTTGCGCATGAACGAGCGAGCACTCCACCTTCGTCTCTTCGTTTGCCCGCAAGCCATAAAGTCGGCACATCGGACACCTCCGGCACGCGACGGAAATCAAACTATGTTTGATACAGAAGTACGATTGCAGACGCTCGTTCCATGACATGCCTCAATATCTCGGACTGCAATAGATGAGATAATAATCTTTGAATTCACGGCGAGGTCCTTTCATGAAAACGGGAACAGGCAAGCTCGTTGAAGCCTTTCACGAGGATCATGCGCTCTTGGGATTGGGTTTTTATGAGCTTTCGACGGCACTTCGAAATAACGATATCGCCGCAGCTAGATCAATTGCGAAAAGGTTGAACGTCGAAGCCGGTGCCCATATTGCCTTTGAAGAAGAATGCTTCTACCCGGCCTTGGCGGATTTCTGCGACTACGATATTGATCCTCTTTACCGGGAACATGAGGTGGGCCGCAACGTAATCGAGAGCCTTTGCACTCTTGGTCCAAGTCGGGTCATTTCGGCCGATGAAAGGCTTCGACTTTTAACCGAGTCAGAAACCATGGAGTCCCATATCGCCGAGTGTGGCGCGCTCTTCGAGGCCATTGGAAGGCTATCGGAAACGCGGCAAAACGACCTATACAAAGCGCTGATGGATTGGCGACGGAAACGGCCAGCGTGGTTGGATTTGAGCGCGAGCTCCAGTGAGCGGGAAGCGTCGGCACATTAGTTCAAGAACGTCCTACCATCGAATGCCATCCTTCACGATCTATCATCTATGAGAAGCGAGCTAGGCCGAGCTGGACAGTGAGTCCCTCATCTATCCCCATCGTCAGCCAATCTGATGTATGCATTGACGCTAACGACCGCGATCAACTCGAGGTGTTGGCGCAGCGACTTCTCGCGAACGATCCTGGCCTCAACCGCACGGATGTCTTCGGACCGAACGTACGCCCAGGTCTGGGTGATGGGCCCTCCTTCCTTTTTGAGGACCATTCACAGATTTCTTTGTTCAGCAATGCCGAGGATACACCGCTGGAATACCGGACGCTTATGCTTGCGGGCGATGGCGACATAATGTTGATTGGCGGGCGCCGCTTTCCGGACTTCGAAAGGTATTGCCGCGATTGGCTTGGCCTTGGGCATGTCAAGGTCGTTAGCCCGCGTGAGCATCCGGACGGTACTTTCATGCCTATGTCGAAGCGGTGTATTGCCGATGAAGAGCTTCTCGCGGAAATCTGCGATCTCGCTTCCCGGCACGGTCAACTCAATGTCATTCCATATATCGGAACCGGCAATGCATGGTGGCTGGCGGCGAAAATCGCTTCGCGTTCGTCGGCAACGATCCGCGTGGCAGCCCCGCCACCGCGCCTCACCAACCGCGTGAATGACAAGTTTTGGTTTACCGGACGTGTACGCGAGGTACTCGACCGGCACGCCTCACCGATCACTTATTCGGTTTTTGGCCCGGCCGCGCTTGCGGGTCGCCTGAAATCGTTGGCACGATGCCATGAGCGAGTTGTTGTAAAAATTCCGGACAGCGCTGGCTCGCTCGGCAACGTCGTAATTCAATCGTCTGACATCGAAAAACAGTCGCTTCTTTCCCTTCGACTGCGGATTTTAGACATTCTAAGAGAGCGTGGTTGGCGGGGTGGATACCCTTTGATCGTCGGTGTTTGGGATCAGCCGGTGTTCGCAAGCCCATCGGTAAATGTTTGGATACCGGCACGCGAGGACGGAGCACCGGTCATCGAAGGTGTATTCACGCAAGTCCTGAGCGGCATTGAGGGCGAGTTTATAGGTGCCGAAATCTGCCATTTACCCGATGTACTGCAGACCCGCCTCGTCCGCGAAGCGAAATTGATGGCGCATCTGTTTCAGAATATCGGCTACTTCGGCCGTTGTGGATTTGATGCGGTTTTGGTCGGCGAAGCAACTGGCGATGTCGACGTGCATTGGGTTGAATGCAACGGCCGATGGGGTGGCGTCTCGATTCCGGTTACGTTAGCAAACCGACTTGGCCACGATTGGCGGACCAAGTCCGCGGTGATCATGCAGCGTACACAGCTAGAAATGCCGCCCCGAACTTTCAGGTCCGCCCTCGTAAAATTGGATGACCAGTTGCTGCGGCGCCCGGAAACCACCACTGGGCTCGTATTGCTGGCGCCCGGACGTCTTGTCGACGGCAGCGGATTCAATTTCATGGTGTTGGCCGAAACGAACGCAAAGGCATGGGCCATGGCGCGGTCCGTTGCCGATCAATTAAGGTCGTCCGCAGGCACCTGATTCTTGGAATCGGCAGGACGCTCAGGAATACACCAATCAATTCTTCGCGGAAACCGGCTGGCGCCCGACCGAGACCCCGCTCGTAGCCGGCGTACTTCGGTATACGCAGTATGACTTTTCCAAAGCGGCAGATAATGAAGTCCATCGTGAGGAAAGGCGGCGGCCCGACTGGTGTCGATCGCGACTACGAATTCACCGAGTGAGGCGCCCTATTCAAGTCAGTCGATGCGTTTGAGGAGATAATCAGCGGGTGACGCAGCCGCGGTGGCGGCGCTCCATTCACGCAGGCACATGCCTTCATCGGAGCCCGAAATAACGCCGCAGTATCAGGTGGAGCGGAAGAAAAATGGCCGCCGGGAGCAATGCCATCCCGAGAGCGAGATACAGCAGCGGTGACATCAATGACTGCGGCCGATCTCCAAAACCCAGCACGAAATTAATGTTTTCCGCCGGATCGGTGATTAGGTAGGAAAGCGGCAGGACAATCCAGGCGAGGAGCGTCTGTGCCACCAATGCTCGGCGATCGTATCCTAGACGAAATAACAGGAAGACAACGAAGGGCGGCAGCGCAAAGTGGAACAGGGACAGCGCGCGCAAATAGAGCGGACGACTGTCGTCAAACATATACTCCGTTCCACCCAGCAACTGCGCTCCCGAGAGAAAATCCGCAATCCACAGTAGCTCGAACGGCAGGACACCGATTGCCATCATGCTGTTGAGGAGTGGCTTCTCCAGCCAAACAGAAATGAAGACAGCGAAAAGTGCGATGTCCGATGCCCATAAAAAATTTGCCGGGCCATAGTGATGCCAATAGATGGGCACCAGGACGCACATAAACAGCGTGAAAACCAGCTTGATCGACAGCGGAATTCGCCCCCGCCAGCGAATTATCCGCACAGCCTTTGAATCGTTAGACATCGGCACCTGTCATAGGCTCGGATCGAAGGCGTAGGAAGCACTGCCCTTGATACACTTTCCTCAAGGGCTACTTAACCATGTCGGTCATATTGTTATGATACCATGGCGCTGGCCTACTGGTCGCTTGTCTGATACGACGCCGGCCCAGAACTGAGCCTTCGGGAAAAAAACACGAGACATATGCACGACGGACCAACTGACGAAATTCTTGAAATGATGTCTCGTCGGCGTGACTGGCTTGCGCGCCGCGAGGCGATGGAGTCGCGGCCATCGGGCAAACTTTGGCGCGGCAACGTCCGCGGCCATCTCTATAAGATGGCCGGCAATGTCCATGAACGATGCCGGTCGACGCGTTTCTTCCGATGGGGCGCCGACAGGGCGCTCAATCTGCAAACGACCCGGCTTACCGTTTCACATCCGGACATTCCGGTCGCTTTTGACGGCTATCGTATTCTGCACCTGACCGACTTGCATTTGGACAATATCGACGATACGGCCACGGTCCTTGCGAAATGCATCACCGATATCGATCACGATCTTTGCGTGATCACCGGCGATATCCGGGACAATATCCATGCCCCCCTCGACCCGTTGATCGAACGCTTGAACTGTGTCGTTTCCGCAGTTCAGCCGCCCGACGGCGTGTTTGGCGTGCTCGGCAATCATGACTCCGCGGCAATGGTTTCGCCGATGGAATCGATCGGCATCCGCGTTTTGGTGAATGAGACGATTACCATGTCGCGTGGCGACGAGGACCTGCACATCACAGGGCTCGACGACGTCCATCGCTTCGAGACGGAGCACGCGCATGCCACGCTCGACGCTGCACCCGAAGGGTATTGTATCGCGCTGGTGCACTCGCCCGAGGTCGCAGACCGGGCGGCCGAAAAGCATCGTCTTTATTTGACGGGGCATACGCACGGCGGGCAGATTTGCCTTCCCACGCAAAGGCCTTTCGCAACGGGGCTCAAGCGACATCACGAGCTGGCACGAGGCGTTTGGCGCCATGGCGACATGGTCGGCTACACCAGCCGGGGTATCGGTACCTGTGTGATCCCGTTTCGCGCTTACTGTCCGGGAGAAGTGGTCTGCGTAACACTTCGGTCCGGACCGGACGCGATATCCGGCGATCTCTGATCCCATCGATCAAAGATCGGAGAGCCGCCGTTACCGTGGAAAGTACTTCTCAATCCGGTCGAAGGCCCGTTGGATCGTCTCTTCTTCTACGCAATACGCCATTCGAACATGGTGCTCGCCGGTCGGTCCAAACGCGCTTCCCGGCGTTACCGTCACTCTTGCCTGCTCAAGCAGTCGAATTGAAAACTCAACCGCGTCTTCATGATCGGCCAGTATTCTGGGGAAGACGTAATAGGCTCCCTCTGGTTTGACATAGTCGAAAACATGGGAAACGGCATCGAGCCGCGCACAGATGAGTTCCCGGCGTTGCGCGAGAGCGTCCTCGAACTCCTTCAGGTGTGTCGGTTCCTCGCTGAGGGCGGCGATCCCCGCGACTTGCGAAATTCGCGGCGTGCAGATAATCGTCGCGTCATGCACCTTCATGACCTCGCGTTTGAGAAATCCGGGCACGACCATGTATCCCAGACGCCACCCGCTCATCGCGTAGCTCTTGGAGAAGGTGAATAGGTAGGCCAGGTTGTTCGATAGCGATGGTACGCTGGCCAGATTGAAGTAACGGTGCCGGTTCTCGTAGGTGAAATGCGAATACGGATCGTCCAAGAGAACGACCAGACCCCGCTCTACGGCAAGCGCGCCGATGCGACGCAACTCGGTCTCGGAAAAAATCTTGCCTGTCGGGTTGGACGGTGAGACGAGAACGATGGCTTTGGTCCGGTCGCTGATCAGACTTGGCAAAGCATCAAGATCAAGACTCCAATCCCGTGTTTCATCCATTTTCCAGAATATGGGTTGGCCGCCGCAGAGCCGAATCTGCTGAAAGTGCGACGCAAACCCCGGATCGGTTACGATGATTTCGTCGCCCGGATTGATCAGCACGTGAAATAACGAATTCAAGCCCTGCATGTTGCCGGCCGTAATCAGGACATTCTCGTCCGGATCGACCTGAATCCCCGTTGCCGATGAATGCTCGTCGGCGACAAACCGCCGAAGCGCGGGCAGCCCATCCGGAAGGGCGTATTTGCCGATTTCGGGATCGGCCTCAAGCTCTCGCTCTACCGCTCGCCGAATATGTTCGGGTGTTCGAAACGAGGGAAGACCCCACGTCAGGGAGGCGGCGCCCTCGATCTTGGCGCTTCGAATGGCCATTTCCTTGATCGCGGAAACCGCGATGTTGGAGACGTTACGTGCAATCTGTATGGCAGACATGGGCCCCTAACGGTTCGTCATTCAGGTTTGATCGTCGCGTCGTGCATTTTCCCGTGATTTCGTTCACGTCTTAGGTCGGTGGCCGACAGCGGATGATGCCCCGCGCCCAGCATGCCGCCCTTTGCCTGCGCAATGACCTAGATTAGCGAGAACGACAAACCCACGGTATGCTGCGCCGGGGCAGAAACAACCGAACACGACGGCAAAAGAACCGAGAAGAGCCTTTCTACGTCACCGTGTATCCAGTTCAACATGTCTCACTCCATCTGATCGCGGCTCATCTTTTGCGAGACTTTTTGCGGTGGCGGTGTGAGCATTGCAGAAACGGCCGCGGCGTTTCTTGATGTATGTCATTCCGGGCGCGGAGTTGATGGCCTCGCAGCGCTGTCGCATAGAACGAGATCTCGCGCCGCTTTCACTTCGTCCAACCTCTTGACCGGCCCGGCGTGCGGCGCGGTTTGCAGCAGTTCGGGATCGGTCGCCGCCTCCTCGGCAATCTGTCGCATCGCTTCGGTAAACGCGTCGAGGGTCTGTTTGCTCTCCGTTTCCGTCGGCTCGATCATCAAGGCTTCGGGAACGGTCAGCGGAAAATAGTTGGTCGGCGGATGGAAGCCATAATCCATAAGACGCTTGCTGACATCGAGCGCCCGCACTGTCGTGGCCTCGAATCTTCCCTGACACACGAATTCATGCATGCAGGTGCGGTCAAAGGGAATGGGATAGGTGTCACGAACCGCAACGCGGAGATAGTTCGCGTTTAGTACCGCATGCGCGGCGTTGTCTCGCAGGCCATCGGCACCATGCAGTCTAATATAGGCATAGGCGCGCAGGAACGTTCCGAAATTGCCGAAGAACGTACACATTCGCCCAATAGACCGCTTCGGATTCAACAATGCGTATCGCAGCTCTTCATGCTCGATGCCCGGCTGCTCAACGACAATCGGGCCGGGCAGATAGTCGCGCAAAGCCTCCGAGGTACCGAGTGGGCCCGAGCCCGGACCGCCGCCACCGTGCGGCGTGGCGAAAGTTTTATGCAAATTGTAGTGCATGAGATCGATGCCCATGTCGGCGGGGCGGGCGATACCCGTCAACGCGTTCATATTGGCGCCGTCGCCGTAAACAAGACCGCCGCAGCCGTGTACCAGGCGGATGACTTCTTCGATCTGCTCCTCGAACAAGCCGAGCGTGTTCGGGTTGGTCAACATCAGCCCGGCCACACTATCGTCGCATGCGGCCCGCAGCGCGTTGATGTCGATGTTGCCGCGCGCATCGCTAGGGATTTCAAGCATGTCCAGCCCAGCCATCGTCGTCGAGGCCGGATTGGTACCATGCGCCGAGTCCGGTATCAGCACCTGTGACCGCCCTCGATCCCCGCGGTCTTCGTGATACGCCCGCATCATCAGTAGCGCCGTCAACTCGCCTTGCGCTCCGGCGGCGGGTTGCAGCGAAACCGCAGCGAACCCACCGATCTCCATTAGCCATTGCTGCAAATTGAACATGACGGCCAGATTGCCTTGTACCGCCTCTGTGGCTTGGAGAGGATGACTGAAGGCAAAGCCGGGCAGCCGGGCTATCTCTTCATTGATCTTCGGGTTGTACTTCATCGTACAAGAGCCAAGCGGGTAAAAACCGCTGTCGACACCAAAATTGCGCTGCGACAAACGAAGGAAATGCCGTACCACGTCGGACTGAGACAGTGCAGGCAGACCGTTGTCGTCTCGCAGCAAATGTTCGGGCAGATCCGCCATGGGTACGTCCGGCATCGGAAGATCAACACCCCGGCGGCCGGGAACGCTCAACTCGTAGACAGTTGGTTCCGTCATGGCGCCCTTCTCCGGCGCGACGGTACTCATCCGGTCACCTGCCGCAGGCCTTCGGCCAGACGATCGATCGCCAGCTTCGGTGTCATTTCGGTCACCGCGACCAGCATGCGCCGATCGAGAGATGGATGATCGCGGCCGAGGTCATAACCGCCGAGGATGCCAAAATCATCCAGCAGGGCCGAATTCACGGCCTCAACCGACCGCGGCAGTTCGACCACGAATTCCTTGAAGAACGGCGTCGATGGCGCTTGGGGATTTACGCGCAGGCCTGCGTGATCGCGGATTTGCGCGGCCGCATAGTGGCTCTTGTGATAGCAGAGGCCGGCGATGTGCTTCAGGCCGGACTGGCCCAGCGTGGCAAGATAGACGGCAGCTGCCAATGCCGTCAGCCCCGCATTGGTGCAAATGTTGCTCGTTGCTTTGGCCCGCCGGATATGCTGCTCGCGCGTGCCTAGGGTCAGCACGTATCCGCGCCGTCCGTCAGTGTCCACCGTTTCGCCGACAACTCGCCCGACAAGCCGGCGAACATAGGCCTTCCGGGTCGCAAAGATGCCGAGATGCGGGCCACCGAAGGACGGTGAAATTCCAAGGGGCTGCCCGTCCGCTACGACCACGTCCGCGCCATACGAACCGGGCGCATGAAAAAGACCAAGCGATATTGGATCGCAGACTACGATAAGCAACGCGCCAACACCGTGCGCCGCATCAGCCAGCCCGGCCACATCCTCGAACTGACCCAAGAAGTTGGGATTCTGAATCACGATTGCCGCCGTGTCCTCGTCGAGCATCGACCGCAGCGCAGCGAGGTTCACGGTTGGATCGTCGTCGCCGACGACCGATGCATTCGAGCCGCGCAGGTAGGTCTTGACCACGTCCCGGTATTGCGGATGCACCCTCGGCGAAATGAGAACGGTACCTCGCTCCCCTTTGGCCGCGTCGAGCGCGAGCAGCACGCCCTCGGCCAAGGATGTCGCACCGTCGTAGTGGCTGGCGTTGCTCACCTCCATGTCGGTGAGCCGGCAGATCATGCTCTGGTACTCGAACATTGCCTGCAACATGCCTTGGCTAATCTCGGGCTGGTAGGGTGTGTAAGAGGTGTAGAACTCGCCGCGCTGCAGCACGTAGTCGACGGTGGACGGGATGTAATGATGGTAGGTGCCGGCTCCCAGAAAACAGGCCTCTCGATCCACGGTGGCGTTGCCGCTGGCGAGGCGCCGCATCTCGCTGTCGATTTCCATTTCGGATAAGGCGGGAGGCAACGCCAAATCGGGAAAACGGAACCGTTCCGGCACAACTTCGAACAGATCGTCGATGTTGGCGACACCGATCGCGTCAAGCATATCGCGGCGTTCAGTGTCGGTATGGGGGAGAAAGGTCATATGCAAACTCGCCGAGTTCAGAGAATGATGGGCCGGCGCCAGACCCGATATGTTCGCGCAGATTCAACCATTACCTAACAGCTCACCTTTACCAACCGTCTCGCCCTGTAGCCGATGACCACCGGCACATACGCGGCCGCGGCCAAATCCGAGTCGAGCTTGGTGTCACCAGTGTCGAATCTTAGCGTCGGCGTACGCGTCAGTTTCGCTGGCGTCGCAACGACGATGAGATTGTCGATCCCGATGCGGCGGACGACGTCGGGGCTGAGCTGTAGATTGCCCCGGCCGAGCACGAATCCCTGCGCACCGATTGGACTGAGTATCAGCCTGCAGTGCGCGTATTGATCGAGCAAATCGAGCAGCTCGTGTTCGTTAAGATCCTTGCCCACAAGAAGGCCGCCCGCCACCGCATCAATGCCCAACAGGGTTTTGTCGAAATTTAGGGCTTGGCCGATCGACTGAACGGTGCTGCCGGGCCCGAGAAGGAAGAGCGTTGCAGGCGAGGCCTCGATTTCCTCTCGCAGATAGTCGGCGATCTCTTGTTTGATGTCCGCGTCGGTCGCCTCGGAGATCAGCATCTTTGCCGACTGGGTATAGGTCGGTTCATACGGCGTCAGCGCCGAATAGTATAAGCGGACCGCCCATTCGCCACGGCGATAGCGCTCTTCGTCGAGGTCGAGAACGTCGACTTTGGCAGTTGCCAGGCGTCCCTCCAAATAGCCGAACAAAATCTCCGCCGTCCGCGCGGGCGTTGTCCCGAATACGCCCGAGTACATCTTGACACCGGACGGAATCCCAAGAATGGGTGTTTCCGTTCCCGTGATCCTACAGACATCGCGCGCCGTACCGTCGCCGCCGCAAAACAGGATGAGATTAACGCTCCGCTCGAGGAATCGCGTCACCGCAACTATCGTATCGTTATCGCTCGTCTGCCGGCTCGGTTCGTGGACCACTTCGAAGTCGGAAAAACCCGCCGCCTCGAGGCTGCCGGCACCCATTTTGCCCGCGCATGTCAGCCAATGGATCGCAACGGCGTCGCCGACGCCTTCCAGCAACTTCCGAAGTTCCTGCAACGTTATCTCCGCCTTTAGGTGAGCCATGGGCTCTGCACCAAGTGCCACGGCCTCACCGACGACACCGTCGGTACCCTTAAGACCCACGCGACCGCCCATTCCGGCGATGGGATTCACCAGGAATCCAATCCGGGCCGCCGATTTTGTCGTTTGCTCCATTCGTATCCATGCAACGGCTGTTTCCCGCCACAAGCCCATCCGGCAACGATCGCCGGGGCCTGATGAGGCGTTATATCCTATCAACCGAAGTCCGTCCGGACATTGATCTCAATCGTACCGTCAGACACACCGCGTGTTGGAGAACAACCCGCGGAAAGCGATGCCGCTTGGTGCATATCGCGGTCATTCCGGGACGGTAGCGATGACGGGCCAAGCCGGTCAGAGCAGCCGCGGCGCGGCCGGGCATGATATGAATCAAAGCCGCGAACCGCGCAGACGAATAGTTAATCATGATATGGGGCCAATAACCGGAAACACCGACTCTTTGGGATGGGAGCATTTCGCCCATCAGGCGGATATCGGGATACGCGGGTTCGGTCCGACCTGCAGCGCCGCCTTCGAGGAGGCGGCAAAGGCGATGTCGGCAGTCGTGGCGGATCTTGCGGCTATCAATGATTCGGTCGGCGTGGAGGTTCACTGTAAGGCCCCCGACAAGGAAATTCTCTTTGTCGAATGGCTTAATGCAGTGATCTTCGAAATGGCGACCCAGCGCATGTTGTTCCGCCGCTTCGATGTTCATATCGCCGGGAACGAACTGACAGGTGTGGCCTGGGGTGAAGTGGTGGATATCAAACGCCATGCACCTGCGGTCGAGATTAAGGGCGCTACCTTCACATGCCTCGCCGTGCACAGGCGGGAAAACGGTGTTTGGGTCGCCCAGTGTGTCGTGGATGTCTGAAAGGACATTCTTTGCAGCCTGACGGAGAGTTTGATGGATACTGCCAGACTGACTCAGGTAAATGAGTTCGAATGGTCGGTCGAACCGACCGGCCCAATGCGGGTCCCCGCCGTGATCTATGCTGACGCAGCGCTCATCCGAGACATGGACGACAAGGTGCTGGAACAGGCGACAAACGTCGCCTCGCTGCCCGGGATCGTGAAGGCGTCTTACGCTATGCCGGACGCACATTGGGGCTACGGATTTCCAATTGGCGGAGTGGCGGCCTTCGACCCGGACCACGGCGGGGTGGTTTCCGCCGGCGGGGTGGGATTTGACATATCCTGCGGTGTGCGAACCCTGCTGACAGGCTTGTCGACACACAGCATTGAGGCCTCGAAGGCGCCTCTCGCCGATGCTCTATTCAAGCACATCCCGGCCGGCGTCGGCAGCAAGGGCCGCTTGTCACTCTCCGAAACCGAGATGGACGATATGCTCTCGGGCGGCGCGGCCTGGGCGGTGGCGCAAGGATACGGCGCCTCGGACGATCTGCTTCGTACGGAGGAGGCCGGCTGCATGGAAGATGCCCGGCCCGACTTCGTCTCCAGCCATGCAAAGAAACGCCAGCGCCGGGAAATGGGCACGCTCGGTTCAGGCAACCACTACCTTGAGGTCCAAGAGGTCGAGAAAATCTTCGATTCCAAGACGGCGGACGCATTCGGTTTGGAGTTGGGTCATGTCGTCGTCAGCATCCATTGCGGATCGCGGGGACTGGGTCATCAAATCGGTACCGAATTCCTGCGCGATATGGTGATCGAAGCGCCGAAGCACGGCATTCAACTCATCGACCGAGAGCTGGCCTGCGCACCGATCAATTCCGATATCGGTCAGCGGTATCTCGGCGCCATGCGCGCCGGGATCAACTGCGCGCTCGCCAACCGCCAGATCATTACTCATCTGACGCGGCAGGTTCTCGAGCGCTTTTTTCCATCCGCCACGCTGAGACTCCTGTTCGACGTTTCGCACAACACCTGCAAGGTTGAGGAACACAAGACGAATGGCTCGACGCAGTCTGTCTTCATTCATCGCAAGGGCGCGACGCGTGCCTATGGACCTGGGCATCCGGCATTGCAGGACGATCTCAAGGCCATCGGACAGCCCGTTTTGATCGGCGGAACGATGGGAACGGAATCTTTCATTCTTGTCGGTGCGGCCGGGAACGAGGAACGCGGCTTCAGCTCGGCGTGTCACGGCGCCGGCCGGGATATGAGTAGGCATCAGGCGCGCAAACGTTGGCGAGGCCAGCAAGTGATCGATTCGCTCGCGGATCGCGGAATTATTGTGCGCAGCCCGTCGGCGCGGGGCGTCGCGGAGGAAGCGCCGGGCGCTTACAAGGATGTCGGGCAGGTGGTCGAGGTGGCTCACCGCGCCGGCCTCGCGCGTAAGGTCGCCCGGCTCAAACCCCTCATTTGCATCAAGGGCTAAAGACTAGGGGAATTGCGCATGCCACCACTCATTTGCGACCCGACGATGATTTATCCAGTCTGATTGATGGCGACAATTCGCATCGGCACGTCAGGGTGGTCATATCCGCATTGGCGCGGACGGTTCTATCCGGACTCCCTGCCGGCAGACGAATGGCTCCCGTTCTATGCCACGCATTTCAACACCGTCGAAATCAACTCGACTTTTTATCGATTACCGTCCGCAAAGACTGTCGCGACGTGGCGGGACGCAACCCCGCCGGGGTTCATGTTCACGGCTAAACTAAGCCGTTTCGTCACGCATATGAAAAAGCTGAAAGATCCGCGGCAAACGCTTCCACCCTTCCTCGAATGCATCGATCCGTTGGGCGCAAAACTCGGCCCCCTCGTGATACAGCTTCCGCCCAACTGGAACCGAAACGAGGAGAGGCTCGCGCAATTCCTCCGCGCCGCGCCGCGAGCACAGCGCTTTACCGTCGAATGCCGCAACGACAGCTGGTGGACCGACGGCGTATTCGACCTATTGCGCCGCGACGGCGTCGCCGCCTGTATCTTTCACTTGGCAGGTATTTGGTCACCGATGATCGAGACAGCGGATTTCATCTATATCCGACTGCACGGCCCGGACGAGGCCTATTCGGGCAGCTACGACGCCGCCGATCTGCAACGGATCGCCGCCTGGTGTCGCGACTGGCGGGACCGAAATATTGACGTGTTCGTGTATTTCGACAATGACCAAAACGCCTATGCGGTCGAGAACGCGCTAACGCTCCTCGAAATCCTACAAGATACGAATTGAACTAGATCAAGGCACGGTTCGCCCCAACAGCGACAATTCCAAAGATGCCAACTGGCTCTTTCTCGCAAATGCGCGGGCATCTGATTTCCTCTTTGGGAGACACGAAACTCTTAGGCACACCCGAATTATCAGCAAGGGACAAACAGATGGTCGACAACATAATAGACCTCTCGCTCGATCCGGAGACGGCGTTTTACATTCTTGTGAAGGCGCGCGAGTTCGACGAGAAAACCGCGCCGTCGACGATCAATTCCGGTTCGAACCCAACCGACGACGGCGATGTCGAAATCCTGGAAGACCAACCGGATGACCCAACGCTTCAAGAACTGATGGAAGCCATGGAGTCGCAGAATGAGGACGCGCAAATTGATCTGATCACGCTGATGTGGATTGGCCGGGGCGATTTCGGAATCGACGAATGGTCGGACGCGCGGCGTCAGGCGGTCGAAATGTCGAATAAACATATTCCGCGCTATCTTGCGCAAACCCCTCTTCTCAGCAATTACCTCGAAGAAGGCCTGTCCAAGGCCGGCTATTCGATGACGGAGTATGAGATCGATCATCTCTGACCCCAGTCCGAGAATTTGCAGCGACCGATCCACGCAGGTGCAGGAGGTGTCGGCCGCCGTATGGCCGTGACGCTGCTTCGCCGACACCATTCCTTTGCGAGCGATCGGGTGGATTGTGGGAGTAAGTCACGCAAGACGTTGCCGCACCCGTTGATATCGGCTTTCCGTGCATTTGACGCAGATCACCGTGGCGCGCGGCAATTGGGGTTATGAATGGAACTGGATCGAAAAGCCGTAAGGAGTCGAGATGGTTCAAGAACCAGGGCAGCCGACAATTCGCGAAGCCGTAGCCGTGTTCGACACGGCGGACGATCTAGAGCAGGCAATCGACGAACTACAGCGATCCGGTTTCAATCGAGCTGAAATCAGTCTACTCGCCGACGAAAATGCGGTCGAACAGAAGCTCGGCCATGCGTATCAGCGAGCGGCCGATCTCGAAGATGATCCCAACGTGCCCCGCACAGCCTTCGTTTCAACGGAGTCAATCGGCGATGCCGAAGGCGGACTAATCGGCGGACTCATGTATGTGGGCGCGATGATCGGCGCCGGAGCGGTTGTCGCATCCGGCGTTGCGTTGCCGGCAATCATCGCCGGCGCAACGCTGACCGGCGCATCCGGCGGCCTGATCGGCGCCGCACTGGCCGGATTGCTCGACCGCCATCATGCCGAGTTCCTGGAAGGGCAGCTAGAGCACGGTGGGCTGCTCCTGTGGGTCCGGACCCGGGACGCAAACCATGAAGAACGCGCCACCGAGATCTTGTCGCGACACTCGGCCCATGACGTCCATGTCCACAGCTTGCCTATTGCGGGGATGTGACGGGTCAGGAATTCCTCTTCCGCTATGGCATGAGATTATGCGCGACCGGTGCGTCGATAGATCGGAATATCGCCGTATGGCTGGCCGTATCCTTCTTCGCCCTTCGGCAAGCGCTCGTGCGAGCCAATCACCAAAATGGCCTCCTTGGCGAGATGCGCATTGATTCGGCCCAGGATTTCTCGCTGACGCGCAGTCTCAAAATAGGTGAAGACCGAGTTGCGGCACATTACAAGGTCGAAGACCCCGTCCGGCATTTGAGTGCGGATGTCTTGCTGCTCAAATCGGACGCATTGCCGAACGATGGGTCTGACGCAATTCTGATCGTCGCAACGCCGAAACGCGCGACCCAGATAATGGGACGGCAGGTCCTTGAGCGAGCCGGCTGCATAGCACGCCCGCTCCGCGCGCCGCAGAACGGTTTCATCGACATCGGTCCCGAGGATTTCGATGCGTACCGAGGGAAACGTCGCCCGCACGGCATACTGCCAGATGATGCCTAGCGTGTAGGCCTCCTCACCTGACGCACAACCGGCGCACCAGCACCGAACGGCCCGGTCCGGCCGCTCCATTGCACTCTTAGATAGGGCTGGAAGAATTGTATCCTCAATTGCCCGGAACACATCGCGATCGCGGTAAAATCGAGATATGGGAATCCGGCAGAACGCATCGAGCCGCTGCCACTCGTCCGGATTTTCGACAAGATAAGTCCGATAGGCCCCAACGCCATCCAACCCAAGTTGCCGGATTCGCCGACCGGCTCTTTTGCACACGGTTCGGCGTACTTTTCGGTAGCCCGGCCACCGGAGCCCCATTTGTGGGAGGCACCATTGCAGGAAGGCGACACAGTCTTGATCGAGCATCAGGAATGGCACTCGGCCTATGATGAGCTTTCCGACATAGGCTCGACCGAGCTATCCGCAACGGCATTGACCTGCGTCAAGGGGATGGCGGCGAAGATTGCGGTACGAACACAGCATGACCCCCAGCTTCTATCCCGAGCTAATCAATGACCGGTTCGGCGACCCGGGGCTTTATGTCGATCTGAAATACGAAAAGCGGGCACTTCTGTTTGATCTGGGCGATCTTCATGCATTGCCTGCAAGAAAGATCCTGCGCGTTTCGGATATCTTCCTCTCGCACGCCCATCTCGATCATTTCATCGGCTTCGATCAAGTCTTGCGCGTCTTGCTGGGGCGCGACAAGCATGTCCGAATTTTTGGTCCGGCGGGAACGATCGACCGCGTGGAACACAAGCTTGCAGGCTATTCTTGGAACTTGCTGGACCGGTATACGGCCGACCTGGAATTTAGCGTGATGGACGTTTCCGAGAACCGTGAGTCGCCGATCGCAGTTTTCCGATCGCGGGATCGGTTCCGACGCAGCGGCAGTCAACGGGCCACGCGGACATCAGGTATTCTGCTGGACGAGGACGGCTTTCAGGTTCGCACCGCCGTCCTGGATCACGGCATACCGTGCCTCGCGTTCGCCATCCAAGAGAGGGCTCATATCAACGTCTGGAAGACCGGACTTGAACAGCTTGGCCTGCCGGTCGGTCCTTGGTTACGTGAGTTAAAGCGCGCCGTCATGCTCGGATGCCCTGAGGGCACGCGAATACGTGTTCCGCGCCACCGGACGGCGGAATCGGACACGCAAGAGTTCTCCCTAGGCGACCTAAAGGATGCGGCAATCAGGGTCACGCGCGGTCAAAAGATCGCATATGTCGTCGACACGTTGTACAGCTCGCAGAATAAGAGACGGATCATCGAGTTGGCGTCCGAAGCGGATACGTTGTTCATCGAGGCCACGTTCACCCGCGATGAGGCGGACCGGGCCGCCGACCGGCGTCATCTGACGACCGAGCAAGCGGGTCATCTTGCCCGGGCGGCAAATGCACGCCAAGTCGTACCGTTTCACTTTTCGCCGAGGCATAATGGGGATGAGGCGCGGTTGGTTCGCGAGGTAGACGAAGCTTTTCGCGGAGGGCATGCGAACGCCGAGGTCGCAACGGGTCGATGATCGATGCCAAGCCGGTCACCTGAGCCACTGATCTCACCGCAAGCGTTGGAACACCATGTGACCCAACTCGCCGGCGTCATCGGCGAACGCAATATATTTCGGCCGGAGGCATATTCGGATGCCGCAAACTATATAGAGACGACATGGCGTGGTTGGGGCTATGAGGTCGCGACCCATCCCTATAGCGTTAGAGGTCACACTTGCAGAAATATCGAAGCCAATCGCATCGGGTCCCGGCCTGATCGAGTTCTGCTGATCGGAGCGCATTACGATTCCGTTTTCGGCAGCCCCGGGGCAAACGACAACGGAAGCGGGGTCGCGGCACTACTGGAGCTCTCGCGGCTATTCGCAACCTCGGCTGAGCCTGCTGTGACACTGCGTTTCGTGGCCTTTGCGAACGAGGAACCGCCTTTCTTTGCAACACGGGACCAAGGGAGTGCCGTTTACGCAAAGGCGGCGCGGCAGCGAGGCGACGACATCCGCCTGATGGTCTGTCTCGAGACCATCGGATATTTCAACGATACGCCCGGAAGTCAAAGTTACCCGCCGTTCTTGCGTTACTTCTTTCCGGACACCGCGAACTACATCGGCTTCGTCTCGAACTTCCGGTCCCGCCGCCTCATGGCGACTCTGGCGGACATGTTTCGTAGCAATTCGGACGTCCCGGCCGAGAGTATCGCAATGTTTCCATTCGTGCCGGGCGTCACGTGGAGCGACCACCGCTCCTTTTGGAAGCAAGGATTCCACGCCGTCATGGTCACCGACACCGCGTTTTACCGGTACCCGCACTATCACACGGCGGATGATACCCCCGACAAGCTTTGCTACCCGGAACTGTCCCATGTAGCCAACGGGCTTCACCATGCACTCGCCGAGCTCGCTGCGTCCCTCGCCGACGACTTGCCGAGATAGGGCGCACTGGCCCGGTTTCATCGGCCGTCGGCAATTCGTTCATGCTGACTTGAATGGCCACAGTGCGACACAGGACCATTGAGGTTGGTCGACCTGACAAAGGGCCCCGAAGCGATTGCGAAGCTGGCTTTGATTTGAATCATCGTGCGGGCCTGGACGCCATCGCATAAATGAGTCGCTCGTTAATCAACGGGAGTTGGGTAATGGAGTCCGCAAATCTGCAAAGTGGAGCGAAGGGAACAAAGGTTGAAACGCGCGCTCACGCTCTAGCGGATGTCGTTCCAGGAAAACTCGATCGAAACGTTGTCGTTCACTCCGAGCAGTTTGATGCTGTCCTATTCGATCTTGATGGTGTCGTCACCAAAACGGCGGAATTACACGCAAAGGCCTGGAAGAATACTTTCGATCCTTACCTATTGGAACGATCCTCGCAGAGGGGCGAACGCTTCAGGTCCTTCGATGAGGTTAAGGATTATGCTCTCTACGTTGATGGGAAGCCGCGGATTGATGGTGTTCGGTCCTTTCTGGAATCGCGAAACATCATTCTGCCAGCAGGGACCCCAAGTGACTCGGCGGAGACTGAAACGCTGCAGGGCCTGGCAAAACGAAAGAACAGCCAATTTCACGAACTCCTCTGCCGATCTGGCGTCGACGTATTCCCCACATCAGTCGAACTTCTGAAAGCTCTGAAGGCTGCGACAATAAAAGTTGCCGTCGTCTCGTCGAGCCGCAATTGCACGACCATCTTAGAGGTCGCAGGTTTGGCGGACTTATTCGACGTTCGCGTTGACGGGTCCGACCTTGAGGAATGCTGGCTGCCGGGCAAGCCGGCACCGGACATATTTTTGGAGGCCGCTCGGCGGCTTGGCGTGGAACCGGAGCGATCCATCGTAATCGAGGATGCGCTGGCGGGTGTCGATGCGGCCGTAGCCGGCGGCTTCGGTTTCGTGATTGGCGTGGCGCGCAGCGGCGGGGGTACGAGCTTTAGATCTCACGGTGCCGATTATGTCGTCGCCGACTTGGCGGACGTCCGCGTCGAAACAACGATGGGTGCCCGGGCCACGTGGGAAGCCGAGAGTGTCTCGCCCAACGATCTGGTGGCATCCGTAGCGCGCGAAGCGCGGGGCCGGCGGTTGGCTCTCTTTCTCGATTACGATGGTACGCTGACGCCGATTGTCGACAGGCCTGAGCAGGCGCGTTTATGTGATGGCGTTCGACGTGTACTTACCGCGCTGTCCCGCCAACATTGCGTAGCGATCATCAGCGGCCGTGGACGCCAGGATCTGGAGAAACATGTCGCGGTTCCCGGTGCATATTATGCGGGTAGCCACGGATTCGATATTTCCGGCCCGAGAAATACGCGCATACGCCACGAAGTGGGCACCACATACCTCCCGATCATCGAACAGGCACAGGCCGAGTTATGCGATCGCCTCCGAGGAATTGTCGGCGTCATCGTGGAGGGTAAGGCCTATGCCGTAGCGGTCCATTTTCGTCTTGTCGGCGTCGCCGATATGCCCGTGGTACGAGAGGCGGTGAAGCAAGTGTTGAACAACCATCCCGAACTTGAGCGAATGGTTGGCAAGAAGGTTTTCGAGCTCCGGCCGCGCATCCCTTGGGATAAAGGTAGCGCGGTGCGCTGGCTTCTCGATGCGCTGCAACTCAAAGAGCATACCGTACTGCCGATCTATATCGGCGACGACACTACCGACGAAGACGCATTCGATGCCGTTTCCGAGATGGGGATTGGCATCCTTGTGGCTGACACTCCGCGATCAACTCGCGCACGGTACCGCTTGAAGAATACTGAAGCGGTCGTCTCCTTCCTCGAAGAACTTAGCCAGTTTAGCTAGATGGCGGAATGGTCGTTCATTTTCGACCGTTTCGACGCACAGAAGCAGGGCGTGCGCGAGGCGCTATGCACGCTCGCCAACGGGTATATCGGAACGCGCGGCGCTTTTGAGGAATCCGAGGCTGACGATCAAAACTATCCAGGAAGCTATATAGCCGGTTGCTATAATCGCCTGACGTCTGACATCGCCGGCCACGGTGTCGAAAATGAAGACTTGGTGAACATCCCGAACTGGCTGCCGCTTCGCGTCCGTGCGCAAGGTGGTGAGTGGCTGGACGTCAACAATGCCGAGGTCTTGTCATTCGAGCAGGAATTGGACCTGCGGCATGGCATCCTACGTCGAAGAATGCGTCTTGCCGATGCCGCGGGACGCGTCTTTTGTCTCAACCACCGCCGGTTCGTCCACATGGGGGAACGGCACCTCGTCGGGATCGAACTTTCCGTTACACTGGAGAACTGGTCGGGTCGGATTGAAATTCTCTCGGCATTGGACGGCCGGGTGGAGAACAAAGGTGTTGCAAGATACCGCGATTTGAACGGGAAGCATCTGGCACCCTCAGAGGGTTTCGCGATAGACGGCGATATCATTCACCTGACCACACGCACGACACAATCCTCGATCAGAATCGCCGAAACGGCGCGCACCACGCTGCATCGGGACGGTATACGTATCGATCCGGATTGCGAGAGGGTCGTGGAAGAGGGCTACGTCGCACTGCATTACGCGGTCGAGGTTCACCAGGGCGAGGCACTCCGTGTTGAAAAGATAGCCGCGATTTATACGTCGCGGGATCCCGCTATATCCGAGTGCGGGCTGGCGTCGCGCGCCGCCATCGATCGTGCAGGTAGTTTCGAATCACTGGCGCAGACCCATGCCACGCTATGGGAGAGTCTTTGGCACTGGTTCGATATCGCGGTTGATCAGGTGGAGGATGATGACGAGGTAGATGGCGAGACGTCGTTGATTCTCCGGCTGCACCTATTTCATTTGCTGCAAGTTACGCCCCGAGGCTCGCTCAGCCCGGATGTCGGCATTCCAGCCCGCGGACTCCATGGCGAAGCCTACCGCGGGCATATTTTCTGGGACGAATTGTTCGTCTTCCCGACGTTGAACCTTCGTCTCCCGACAGCAACGCGCTCGCTCTTGATGTACCGCTATAATCGTTTGGCGGAAGCGCGTGAGCGCGCACGTTCTGCCGGTTTGCGGGGAGCTCTCTATCCATGGCAGAGCGGTAGCGACGGTCGGGAGGAGAGCCAGGCACTACATTTGAATCCGCAATCCGGGCGCTGGATCCCAGACAATAGCTCGCTGCAACGGCATGTTAATGCGGCGATCGCCTATAACATCTGGCAATATTATCAAGTTACCGGCGATCTTGAGTTCATGTCTTTCTACGGCGCGAAAGTCTTTTTGGAGATTGCTCGGTGTTGGGCCAGTCTTGCCCAATTAGATCCGGACACCCAACGGTACGAACTGTGCGGATTGATGGGCCCGGACGAGTATCACGACGGATACCCGGAAAGCGATGAACCCGGCCTAAAAAACAACGCTTATTCCAATATTATGGCGGCGTGGTGCCTTTGGCGTGCATTGGAACTTTTGGAGACGCTGCCGAGAGACATCGGTGAGGCGCTGCGCCACGACCTAGAGATCGACTCGGCCGAACTTAGGTCTTGGGATGTGATCAGCCGCAAGCTGGTTGTGCCTTTCCATGATGAGGGGGTCATTTCACAGTTTGAAGGCTATGATCGGCTGGAGGAATTTGACTGGGACGGATATCGCGAGAAATACGGTGATATCCAGAGATTGGACCGAATACTGGAATCCGAAGGGGATACACCGAACCGTTTTAAGGCATCGAAGCAGGCCGATGTCTTGATGCTTTTCTATCTGTTCTCGGCGGAGGAATTGGGCGCACTTTTCGAGCGGCTAGGCTACCCGTTCCGTTTCGAGACTATCCCTAAAAACATCGAGTACTACGGCGCCCGGACGTCGCATGGATCTACGTTAAGCCGGGTCGTCGGCGCCTGGGTCAATTCGCGGCTGGACCGACCACGGTCCTGGAACTTGTTTAAGCAGGCCCTGAAAAGCGATTTCAACGACATCCAAGGCGGGACGACCGCAGAAGGAATTCATCTGGGCGCGATGGCGGGTACCGTCGACATCATGCAGCGCTGCTACACCGGCATAGAGGTACGAAACGACGTTCTTTGGCTGAATCCTTGCCTTCCAAAGGATCTTAACGGCTTGGCCCTAAACATCCGCTATCGCGGTCATACCCTCCACATCGACGTGCGCCAGGACAAGGTGCGTATCGCGTCCGATCTGACGCCAGCCGCACCAATCGACATCGGGATCAAGGATGAAGTGCGTCTTCTAGCCTCGGGCAGCCGATTGGAAGTGAAACTCTGATGGTAACGGTCGCTGCGATGGTGATTGCATAGAATGATCGACGGCTTCGGAAATTAGATGTCGGCATCGCCTATCTCGCTTTCATCGCTGAGATGGCCGATGCCCTACAATACTCTTCGGTCCTGCAAAGACGATTAGTCCCAGCTGAACGCAAAAAAACACGCGCCCTATGGCAACGTACGGGTTTGCGGCGAGCCGCAGGGCATTGTCGCCGTTGCCATTCAACTCTATCGGGCCGTGTGCTCGGCTCATATGCAGTTTGCGTTAGATCAACGCAATACCCATCGAACCAGGCGCAAAGTTCTTTTAATTGCCCGGCATCCCAGGATGCCGGCCTATAACAAGAGAGGGGTTTATCGGATATGATTAAATCTGTGCTTCTCGCGATAGATGGGTCTGAAGCCGCTAGTCGGGCCCAACGTCTGGCAATCGAACTTGCGGAGAAATTCTCCGCCCGCTTGATCATCATTCACGTTTTGCCAAAGGAAGTAAGCGCTGACCACCTTCGGCAAATCGCAAAGTCCGCCGAATTCGCTACACCGATAAAGCCGGAAATCGATCGCTTGGACTCCCTGTCGCCGTCGCCCGCATTGCTCGGAAGCGCCTTTACTCTTCCGTCGGTCGAGCGCAATACCGTCGAGGCGCTTGGCCGAGAAATCGTGGAACGCGCGGGACGCGATGCATCGCGTCATGGCGTCCAAGAGATTAGTCCCGCTATAGAAGATGGGAATCCCGGTGAACGGATCGTTGAATGCGCGGCGCGTGAAAAGGCTGATTTGATTGTCATGGGACGCCGGGGACTCGGGCCGTTTAAAGAAATTGTTTTCGGCAGTGTGTCGCAAAAGGTAAGTCAGCTTGCAAAATGCCCCTGCCTTACAGTGGCGTGACTGGCAACAGCCATCGCCATGGGGCGAATTAAGAATTCGATTTGCGGGCTGCAAAATTCACCTGTTGGCTATGAGGCGATATGCAGGTGCTTCGCAGTGATGGCCGTCCCGCGCCGCAAGTGGAGAACCCGGCAAGCGGACGGGCAACCGCCCTAGACCTAAAGCGAACATTCATAGCCAGACGGATCGCTAATCTCGTCCGTTCCTCTTTGCCCTATTCATGCGACGCGGGGCAGAGGGAGTGGGAAATATACCAAATGCCTTCTCGCTGCTTTGATCCGCGTCAAATACCGTCGAGGGAAGGTTGGTTAGTGTCCTACGTCCTTATCGAGCCCAAAAGGAGGCAGATATGCGCGCAGACGATATCATGCGGCGGCGTGTTTTGACCGTGTCCCCGGACACGGATATTCACAAGGTCGCCAAGAAGCTCGCCGACTATGGCATCAGTGCCATGCCGGTCGTCGACGCAGAGCGGCATGTTGTAGGTATGATCAGCGAAGGCGACTTGATGCGTCTTCCGGAAACGGGAACGGAACGGCGGCCGAGCTGGTGGCTCCGTTTACTCGCGGATCCTAAAAAAGAAGCCGAACAGTACATCAAGACACACGGCCACCAGGCAAAGAATGTAATGACCAAAAGGGTGATTACCGTTTCTGAGGACACCCCGATTCAGGATATTGCGGAAATCTTGGAAGAAAACCAAATCAAGCGAGTACCCGTGGTACGAGATGGTAAACTCGTCGGCATCGTCAGCCGTGCCAACCTTCTCCATGGATTGATAGTCCATAAGCCTATACAGGGGCCCGTGCCAGCGGATCGGGACATCAAGGAATTTATCTTAAGCGGCGCACAAGAGGCAGGCATACGATGTGAGTTCATCGACGTCGTGGTCTCCGACAGCGTCGCTCATATCTGGGGCGCGGTGCACTCGAAAGAAGAGAAAGACGCCCTCCGTATCGCGGCGGAAAATACGCAAGGCGTCTCATCGGTGGTCGACCATACCAGCGTGATGCCGGAAATCGTGCAGACGGCGGTTGGCATCGAATAGAATACGGATGGCGATCACTGACGGGCGGCCGGTGGGCGGCTTCAAATAGGCCATATTATTCATACCTCCGCCCGATACCTCCCTAATTTATCTCTGCCCCGGACCCGCTCCGGGGCTTTTTTGCGCCGAGACCGTCCGGACTTTGCCACACGAGGGCTCGGTCCTCGTTCCGCTGAAGATAAAAAATCGACGACGCGCGGCAATGGGGCATTACCGGAGAAAGGCGATAACCGTTTGAATGCCCGCCAATAGCCAGGAGAGGAGTCGCGACGGTGTGGCCGGACTAGTCCAGCCTGACCGAGAAATCGGTCATTCGGCTTTCAGTGCCAGAATGAGATTGGGCCAAGGTCTAGTCTTCGAAGAATTTTGCAGCCACTGTGGGAGGCGTGCCATAGAGGCTGACAATTACGATGGCGGCACTGCCGATTATGAAACCGGGCAGTATCTCGTAAATGTCGAACAGACCGCCGTCCAGGTTCGCCCAGATCACGACTGTCACCGCGCCGAGCACTATGCCGGCCAACGCACCGTTACGCGTCATACGCCGCCAGGTGAGCGACAGGAGGACGGCCGGGCCGAAACCGGCGCCAAATCCGGCCCACGCGTAGGCTACAATCTCAAGAACGCGGCTCTGCGGATCACTTGCGATGAGCATTGCCAGTAACGCAATTACCATAAGGCCGGCCCGGCCGATCCAGACTAGCTCGCGGTCGGACGCTCGCGGCCGGAGGAATGGGCGATAGAAATCCTCGGTCAGAGCGCTGGTCGAGACGATGAGCTGGGAATCCGCTGTGCTCATGATCGCCGCTAGCACAGCGGCTAGGAACACCCCGGCGACCCAGGGATTAAACAGCACATGGGTGAGGGAGATGAACGCCGTCTCGGGGTTGTCGAGCGGAGCCGTCTCGAAATAGGCCACGGCGACAGTGCCCGAAAATATTGCGCCATAGAGCGAAATGATCATCCACCACATGCCGACGGCCCGTGCCACAGGCATCTCCGAGGCGGACTTCATTGCCATGAACCGAGCGAGGATATGGGGTTGACCGAAATAGCCGAGGCCCCAGGCCAGCAGCGATATCGTCGAGAGCACGGTGAGTTCGGAAAAGGCGCTCAGGTGTCCGGGGCTGAGTGCATCAATCTGACCGGTCGTCGCTTGCCATCCGCCGAGTTCCTGCACGGCAGCTACCGGCACCAAGACAAGGGCGATGAGCATCAGCAGCCCTTGAACCACATCTGTCCAGCTCACGGCCAGAAAGCCGCCAAGAAAAGTGTACGACACGATCATAACGGCACAAATCCACAATGCATGCTGATATGACGCTCCAAACGTAGCACTGAACAGGACGGCGCCACTGACCAGTCCGGAGGCCGTATAGATGGTGAAGAAGACCAAAATCACGGAAGCGCAGACGATCCGCAGCAACCGCGTCTCGTCCTCGAAACGTGCTTCGAAATAGTCGGACAAGGTCAGCGCATTGTCAGCACGCTCGGAAAATCGGCGCAGCCGCGGCGATATGACGGTCCAGTTCACATAGGCGCCGATGGACAGGCCGATAGGCATCCAGATCTGATTTAGCCCGAGAAGGTAAAACGCACCCGGCAAACCAAGCAGCAGCCATCCGCTCATACCGGAAGCGCCAGCGCTGAGAGCGGTGACAATACCGCCAAGGCGCCTGCCGCCGAGGACGAAATCCGACAGCGTCTTCGTCGACCGCCAAGCGATGACGCCAATTAAGATCATGCCAGCGAGATAGAGAACGAAGGCGACAATCGTTGGGTGGTTCATTTCGGGTGACGACGCAGAATGCAACCGACGAGCGCCAATCCCAATATGAAGCACATCGGCCCGAACAACACGATGTAGGTCTCGATTGAAATCACCGGTTCCATTCACTTAAAACCAACAACCGACAAGGTGCGGCCTTCCTTGCGATGCGAAAGCATCACGCGGCCGAAGAGCCGGCGCCATCGACCGAAATATTCGTCGATATATTGGCGCTGACGGTAAATCCCTTGGAGAGAAGGATCTTACGGCATCGATCCATGACGTTTGATCGGATTTGTACGAGATTGTCTTCTTGTTCGATGCGGGATTCGGAGCGTCCGGCACTCAAATCAAACGAATTGATCCAGAAGCTGACATCGAGCTCGACATATTGCGGTGCCAAGGTGGCGATATTTACCGTGGGCTCCGGCTCTGCCAATACAGAGGGGCTTTGTTTGACGGTATCCTGCAGCAACTCACGGGCCCGGTCCACATCATCACCGTAATCAATGCCAATGACGAAAGATGGACGTCTAAGCCCATCTCTCGTGAAGTTCACCAACGGCTTATTGAAGATTTGCGCATTTGGGATGTAGATGTCGCGACCATCCGCGGTTCTGATATGCGTGTAACGCAGCTCTATTTCGCGCACCTCGCCGCTGTAAGCGTCCGAACGAATGAAATCTCCGACTTCGAATGGCCGGCTGAAGAGTAGGAAAAGGCCGGCCAATAGGTTTTCGCCTATTTCACGGAACGCGAATCCCAACACGATGGCGGCAACGCCGCTGCCGGCAAGGAATCCTGCCAAGGCCGTCTCGAGCCCGAGAATGCCAAGCGCCGCGACAAGACCAAGAATAACGATGAACCAGAGTGCGAAGTTCCGGAAGAAAAGCCTGTGGGTCGGCGTTATCTCTCTGCGCTCAAGCTGCTTTGTGACGCCCTTGCTCAATGCGCGTCCAAAAAGCATCGCCAATCCCACGACAATGAGCGCAGCAGCGATACGCGGCGCAAACGCCAGGGCTTCACTAAACGACGGGGCCATGCTGTCCCAAATCGACTTCATTTTTTCGGCTCCGGTATGGATTTAGGCGCGTTCGAATCGACTGTGGTTTTCGGCCAACGAAAAAGCCAGCCTATTAAACCGCCCCATGTGTTTCGTTGATCCTTGTCATACCGAAGGCGCGGGCAACATTCCGATCCTGCCTGGCGCACGATCTAATTAATTCAACCACAAGCCCTTTTGTGCTTGGTGGCTCGTATGTTACTCGGATCGGTGGCGCATCCGCCCAAGATTCAATTCAGCCGGCCATACGACGGCTCTGGAAAACTACGAATCCGTTTGACGAGTCCGTCGCGTCACGAAAGTCCGGGCAACCCGAACACAGGTAAAATTCTGATATTTAAAAAGAAAATGGTGGAGCAGCGAGTTTCGTGCGAAACCGTCTCTGCTGTTTTCCTTGTTTGGCAGGGAATTTACAGGGAATTTCCCGCAAATCGGCCCCAATCAGCGAGTCAGAATGCTCTAAACTGCTGGTTTAGCGGCTATAATTTGGCGAAATCCCTACTCAACGGAACAGGCAATTTTATCCATTGAACAGAGAAGTAATTTGAAAGAGCGGGGAAACTGATGCTGTCGGACCAAGCTGAACGGTTCTGCTTGAATGTTTCGCGGGGCGTTAGGTGACGTTCGAGATTAAAGTGGTTGTGGATCGAGGCATGGGCAGAAGCGAATTTCTGTAGCGACTTGATGTCCCTGAACCGCGACATCGCTCCCTCCCGTCGCCTAAAATGGCCGGTGTGAATTTTCCGCTCGGTTTTTGAGCCACCGACCGCATTCCCGACGGCCCGAAACACCTACGACTTTCATCGCAGCTCCATAGGAGCGAAGCCGGTCCGTGACGATAGCACCTGGCCGGCCATAGCGTTTCATCATACGCTTGATAAACGTCAGTGCAGAGCTGCGATCCCGCCGTTTCGTCGCAAAACCTCCAGCACTTCACCCTCGTGATCGACCGCACGCCAGAGATAGAACATCTCGCCATTGATCCGGACGAACACCTCGTCCAAATGCCAGCGCATTGATCGTCATTCCGCGGACGGCCCGAACACCGGCAGGTTGTACTCGCCGAAATCGTCCTGGCCGCCCGTCCAACGCAGCGAGAGTTCCATCCCCTCGCGCAAGTCCTCCGGCGCCATATCCACGGGATAGGCTACGAAGAGCGGCCCTTCGTCCAGTTCCAGTACAATCGCGGTGTGTGGTGCTGGATACTCTGGGAAATAGCTGCGATGAAACGTGGTCCATGAAAGCACCTTTCCGCGGCCCGCCATCGACGTCCATGCAAATTCGTCCGATAGACACCGGTCGCAGGTCGGGCCGGGCGGCCAGCGGAACTTTCCGCATTCGGAGCATTTCTGCAGTCGAAACTCCTTACTCTGCGTGTAGGTCCAGAACTGCTCGGCATAGGGATCCATGGACCGGATCGGACGCAGCGTCGCCATCGCTCAATTTCCCTTCGTGTAGATGATGCTCTTGCACTTGCCGGCGACGTCGTGAACGTACTGCGCGACTTCGGCGCCCTGTACCTGACGCTGCCCAAGCCCACCCCGCAGCTGTCGTACGAGCTCGGGCTGATGGTTCCAGCTCTGCATGTAGCTCTCGGAGAGCATCCCGCCGCTCGTATTGCATGGGAGCTCGCCGCCGATCTCGATCCGGCCCCCTTGCACGAACGCACCACCCTCGCCCTCCTTGCAGAAGCCGAAACCTTCTAAAGACGCCAGCAGGTGGACGCTGAAGCTGTCGTAAGTGGCGAAAACATCTATGTCCTGCGGCGTGACGCCCGCCATCGGATAGACCTGCGCGGCCACGTCGCGGTGGGCGGTGTGATAGAAATCCTTGAGCCGCGGACGCAACTGCGTGGCGTCGACATTCTCTTCGGACCAGCCGAAGCCGCTCACCATGACCGGCGCCTGGCGGCAATCCTTCGCCATGTCGGCGCGCCGCACGATGATCGCGACGCCTCCGTCATTGATCAGGCAATAGTCGAACAGCCGCAGCGGCTCGGCGATATAACGCGCGTTGAGGTAATCGTCGATTGTAATGGGCTTCTGCATGACCGCGTTCGGGTTCATGCACGCATGCTTGCGGAACGCCACTGCGATCGCGCCGAGCTGCTCCTCCGTCGTGCCATAGAGCAGCTTGTGGCGCTGGAACAGCAGTGCGTACAGCGCCCCTTGCGAGGTCAAGCCCCACGGTGCGTAGTAGAAGTACGAGGTGATGCCGCCGCCGGTCACGCGCGAGCCGCCGTACGCGGTATTCATCGAGCGCTGCGCGTTCCCGTAGACAAGCGCCACGGTGGTACACAGGCCGCAATTGATCGCCATCGTCGCTTCGATGATGCTTTGCGCCGCGTCGCCCCCGCCGCTCCAGCGCGGGTTCATGCCCCACAGCTCGCACGCTCGTTCGCTCGACAGGTTCGCGACGCACAGCCCGTCGATGTCGTCCTTCTTCAGGCCGGCGTCGTCGAGCGCCCGTTTCAAGGCCCGCGACGCCAGGGTATAGGAATCGTACTGCGCCTCGCCCTTGGCGACCGCCTTGCCGCCCGCGCCGCGATAATCACTGCCGTAGTCCGTCTCGCCGACGCCGACGACGGCCACGGTATCCTTGAGTGGCCCGAGCCGTTCCCGATCGAAGCTGGTCGCCATTGACTGTCTCCCGATTGACTGTCCGCTAAATGACGCCGCGCTCGCGCAGCGAACGAATCTCTTCGTCGCTCATGCCGAGCAGCTCGCCATAGACGTATTGATTGTGTTCCCCATAGGTGGGCGCGCGCCCGTGCACGAAGGCGGGCGTGCGCGACATCTTCACCGGGTAGCCTTCGTTGGGCACGGCGCCCAGCTCGGGATGCTCGATGATCGGATACATCTGGCGATGCTGCAGCTGCGCATCGTATTCAACCCGGTCTTCGGCGCTCTGCACCGGGGCCGCGATGATGCCCGCCGCCTGGCACTGACGCATGATGGCGTAGCGGCGCCGCGGACGGGTCCAGCGGCCGATGATCGCGTCGAGCGCATCCTGATTGGCGACCCGCGCCTCGTTGGTGGCGAATTTAGGGTCGAGCGCCAGCGCAGGCTGCTCCATCACGCCGCACAGGGCCTCGAACTGCGCCTGCGTCTCGCAGGCGATGAAGATCCACCAGTCCTGGCCGACACGGTCCTGTCCGGCGCAGCGGTAGGTATTGTGCGGCGCAAGCGCGGGAAAGACGGAGCGGTTGCCCGGCGGGAAATCCGGCCTCCGGGTGGGCCGGCCATTGACCTGATAGTCGAGCAAATAGGTACCGAGCATCGACATCGCCCCTTCCGTCACCGAGTAGTCGATGCGGGCGCCCTTGCCGGTCTTCTTCGCCTGCAGCAGGCCCTGTACCAGCGCCACCCCGCCCATCCAGCCACCCATGACGTCCAGGTAGGAAAAGCCCCATCCCGCGGGCGGCTTCCCGGGCAGCCCCGAGGCGAGCGAAAGGCCCGATTGCGCCGCGGCGGTCGGTCCGAAGCTGCGGTACCCCTTCCAGTCGCCAGTGTGCCCAAAGCCCGTCGTGCTCATATAGACGAGCCGGGGATTGATCTCCTGCATCTTCTCCCATGTAAGCCCCCAACTCGCCAGGACCCCGCCGCTGAAATTTTCAACCAGCGCGTCGCAGGTGCCGATCAGTCGATCGACGATCTTCAACCCCTCCGGGCTCTTCACATTAAGGCTGATGGCAAGCTTGCCGTGATGCAGGGTGTTGAAGTATGGCGCGGCATACAGGGCCTGCTGTTCTTTTGCCTCGGCGGCCGACTCTTCGCGCAGCGTATTGAATTGCGGGTCTATGTGCGTCTGCTTGGCGCCAGGCAAATCGACAGGTTGCGGGTCGTCGCTCATGATGCTGGGGGTGGCGTTGTAGCGGTGACTGTCCCAGCCGTCGGCGCGCTCGACATGGATCACCTCCGCCCCGTAATGGGTTAGAAGGCGCGGTGCCCACGGGCCGACGGTCTTCCAGCTGAAGTCGAGAACGCGGATACCGCTCAGCACGCCGGTGCGTTTATGGGACCCGCTGCTCATCGGACCGCTCCCGAGTTGCGCAGCGCCGAGACCGCTTCGGCCGACAGACCCAGATCCTGCGTCAGTATGGAATCGGTGTTCTCGCCAAGATGCGGGGCGCGTCCGCGCGGCTCGATGCCCAGCGCGTCGCAATCGAACGGACCGCGCGGATAGGGGATCGCACGGCCGATCTCCGGATGCTCGATCTCGCGCCAATAGTCGCGCTGCCGGTAATGCGCGACGTCGTAATTTTCTTCGGCCGCGTGCACCAGGCCCCAGGAGATTCCGTTCGACTGCGCCCGGTGGAAGCATTCTTCGCCGTCGCTGGCGGCGATCAGGCGCGCGACGGCGTCGCGTATGACGTTGCCCGTGCGGTATTCCGACATGCGATACGCTTCGTCCTGGAATTTCGGGTCGTGCAGTTCGCCTGTCACGCCCTTCTCGTCCATCCACGAGATCAGATACTTCCAGACCCGCGGGCCGAAATTCTGCATCACCGCGATGATGTATTTGCCATCGGCCGTCGGTAGCTGCAGGGGCGGCAGCCGCTTGGGATTGGCGTGCATGCCGGTGTGACGGTACATCGTCGAACCGTAATACATCCACTGCGGCACGGCGGCCTCCGTGCCCATCGCGCAAGCATCGTGTATCGAGACGTCGATATACTGCCCAGCGCCCGAGCTCTCGCGCTCGAACAGGGCGACGGTAATACCGTACAGCACGAACGCGCAGCCCATGTGCCAGGCGTGTCGGCCCTGCCCGCCGATGGGTGACTCCTTCGGATCGGAATAACCCGAGCTCGACATCTGTCCGCCCAGCGCAAGATGCGCGTGATCGTTCATGACGTAGTCGCGCCAGGGGCCGTCCTGGCCGAAATCGGTGAGTGAGACATGAATAAGGCCCTTGTTCGACGCCAGCGACGGGTAGTCGAGGCCGAGTTCGGCCAGCGTGCCGGGCAACGCGCTGTCGAGGAACACGTCGGCTCGGGTCAGCAGCTTTCTGACGAGCGGGCCGGCGACCGGACGTGATATATCGAGCGCAAGGCTCTCTTTGCCGGTGTTGTACCACCAATAGTCGATGCAGCGGTCGGGGTCCGGTTCGTCGTCGACGAACGGACCGCACCAGCGGCCCGGACTTCCCTCGACAGGTTCAATCTGGATGACTCGAGCACCGCCATCGCAGAGCAACTTGCCCGCCCATTGATTGCGACGGTCTGCGAGCTCGATCACCGTCAGGCCGTCATAGACGCCAACCATGCACACCTCTTTCGACTGCAGCGGCGCCGTCTTGACAGGGCTCATCGCTGAAAAACATCGAGATGGTAGCATGGGGCACTGTCAGGCCAAACTGTACCGGCCTGTAAAAGGTTCGGGTCTCAGGCATTCAGGTTGCCAACTGAAACCATTCGGCCAATGCGACGATCTGATCCCTAAATTCCGTAGGGTACGGGTTCCTCATTCTCAGCATGAAAAACACTCTCCTTCATCAGATGAAAAGTGTCCATCAAACCGGGGGAACTTCACATCGGATCACTCACCAGGGCCTCTCAATTACCCGATTCTGCGTTCAGGCCAAGTTGGCTCAGTCTTCCCGCGGCCCCAGTTTCACGCCGGTCATGTCCTCGTACAGCGTGATCATTGAACTGCCATCCTTCTTGTTGAGGCCGGCCGCGCGGGCCATCTGATAGACCTGCTGCGAGGCGGCGGCCATGAACATCGGTACGCCCAGCGCCTTCGCGAAAGAAGTCTCCAATTCCTGGTCTTTGTATGAAATGTCGATCGTACCGCCAGGCGAGAAATCGCCACTCAGGTAGCGCGGCGCAACGGCCTGAAAACTGTTGCTATTCCCTGTACTGACGCTGATCACGTCAACCATTTGCTGTGGGTCGAGGCCGGCCTTTGCGCCCAGCGCCATCGCTTCGGCGATGACCACCCTGGTCGACTGGGTGATCATATTGTTGCAAAGCTTCATGGCGAGCCCCTGGCCGATCTCACCCATATGAAAGATCTTCGCCGACATGGCTTCGAACGCCGGCCGGCACGCTTCCACCGCTTCGGCGTCGCCGCCGACGATGATCGACAGGTCCCCGGACGGTTTTGTCACGTTAACTCGTGTGGTCGAAATCTGTAATGTTGTCAGATGCGACAACTCTCCTTCAAACGACATCGTTTTCCACCCGATGTGATCCGGAACTCGATATGGTTGTACGCTAGGTTCACACTTAGCTTTCGCGACGTCGAAGAGATGTTCGCTGAACGCGGGTTAGATGTGTCCTACGAAACAGTGCGCCGTTGGTTCTTGAAGTTTGGTTCGGAAGTCGCCGCGAACCTCAAGCAGGCGAGACCAACGCCGAGCGATCATTGGCATTTGGATGAGATGGCCATAGTCATTCGTGGCACGCGCTACTGGCTCTGGCGTGCTGTAGACAACGAAGGTGAGGTTCTGGACTTCCTCGTTCAGCGCAGACGAGACGCGAAAGCAGCAACAAAGTTGATGAAAAAGCTCCTGAAGCGGCAAGGTTTCAGGCCGACCAGGATCGTCACGGACAAACTCCGCTCTTACCGATCCGCTTTTCGAGCATTCGGCCTGACAGCGATTCATGATCAAGGACTGAGAGCCAACAACCGCGCTGAAAACTCACATCTTCCCATCCGTCGGCGCGAGCGAAAGATGCAGCGATTCAAATCACCAGGATCTGCTCAGCGTTTC
This sequence comes from Alphaproteobacteria bacterium, assembly GCA_965228975.1. GTDB lineage: Bacteria > Pseudomonadota > Alphaproteobacteria > UBA8366 > UBA8366 > JAJFJD01. Next base: position 4,987,956 of record OZ245851.1, on the reverse strand, counting down.
CTGGCTATCCAATCCGCTACTTACAACACTTTCTATCATCAACGTCACCTTCTTACCCGACCCATCTACAAGCAGCTTCGAGAGGAGTCGTTCGATGTATGGTCAAGCGCAACGTTAGCTGTGTGACGCCAAATTTGTACCGAAACCGACTATGTCCAAACGAGTTAATGTGACAATGCCCCTCGATCAGTTCCACATCAAGGCTCACGCTGCACGCGGCGCCCGCCGCCATCCGCAACAGTTCGGCAGAAGGATCGATGCCGATCACGCGTTCGACCTTGTCGGAGTAGATAGGGAGATTGATGCCGGAACCGACGCCAATTTCGAGCACCCGTCCCTCCGCCCCTGGAACCGCACGACGGCGATACGGAGCCAGTTGCCGCTGCCGCATTGCCATGTGGGTTAGGCGCGGGAGAATATACTTACCGTAGAAACCCATCTTGATCTTATCGTCGACCGAGCCCCAAAGAGGTGCTCTCCGCATCTGGCGGCGGTTTCGACCGGCGCGCGTATTCACCCGCGCTTCGAGAGGCCCCCGCTGCGTCGCGGACCGGCCGCATCGCCCACCAGAAGGCGCCAAGCGGGACTGCGACCCACTGCAACACCGGGCTCAACCCCGCATCGATCAGCGGGATCACCGGCATCAGGTCGCGATACGCCCAAGCCTGCCGTATCTCGATGTTCAGCCATTCACTGAAAATCGTATAGGCAAGGCCGAAGGCGACAGTGCCCGCGACGACGGGAAACCGGCGTTCGGCGGGCCACGCCCCGTTGCCGAGAAGGAATAGGGAAAGCATGATAGCGCTGAGCGCGATGAGGATGTCTCCACCGGTGCAATGAACGGCAGCGAAGATGATTTCTCCTGCCGAGCCTGTTTCCCACAGCGTGTAGAGCGGCATATGCGCGAATTCCCAGATCAGGTTCGCAACCGCCACGAAACCCATGTAGCGTCGCAACGTCCTCAGCCATGAGAACGTACGGTCGCCACGACCGCGCGCGCTCGCTGTCCCGGGAGCACTCATTTGAACAGCCCCAAGACGCTATCCCACCAAGTATCGGGTTCTGACTTGTCAGCAACCACGGGCGCGTTCGTCAGGCCGTTGATATAGAGGACGAGGTTGATTTGCCGGAATCCGGTTCCGTGAAATAGGCCAGCATGCCGGCTGCTCCGATCGATGATGTGAACGAGCGGGGACGACGGGTTCCGATCGCTCAGCGCGGTGAAACGGCGGACACTCTCGGCCACCGTTTCGTCTCGTGGCGCCGCCGATTGCCAATTGACATGGTCCCATCGTGCACCGATAGAGACGCTGCGGTCATGGATCGTCACGAACGTTACCATCTGCTTCATGGGCGTGATGTTCACCTGCTCCTGCACAGAGGCGAGGATGTCCTGTTGCTCCGTACAGGGGGCGCCGCAATCGCGGGGCACGAAGCTCAAAACAACGATGGTCTCTCGCAGGCCGCGGAGGGTCAGCATTGCGCCTTGCTCATTAGTCAGCGCCAGGTCCGGCATCGACCGGAGGTCCGTCGGCTCGAAGGCAGGCTCTTTCCCGGCCATCACCTCGTCCAATCGTTCTCCGGGGTGATGGGCGAAAGCAGGCACGGTCGTTACTAGAAGGCCTAGGATCAGGAGGCCCTTCATTGGATATCCTCCGTCGGACCCCTGGCCCCGATGCCGAGCACCGGGACAGTGATCGTTACCTCGCCGGCCCTTTCGAACTGTAGGGTGACGGGAACACGCGCACCTTCAATAAGCCGCTCTTTCAGGCCCATCAGCATTAGATGCGTACCGCCCGGAGCGAGCACGACCGACTTGCCGGCCGGCAAATCCAGCGTGTCGAGATGCACCATCCGATTGACGCCGTCGTTGTTATCGCTAGCGTGGATCATCACCCGGTCGGCGACAGGGCTCTCGACCGAGAGCAACCGGTCGCCGCGAGCGCTCTCTATGGTCAGATAGGCGGCGCCGGGACGGGTCGCGAGAATGGTGGCTCGCGCCCACGGCTCGACGATACGGACCGTCTCCTCGGCCATCGCGGATTGCGGCAACAAAGTCAGGACCGCGACGATCAGAAGGGCGGTTCTCATTTTCCGTATTTCTCCATGATGTTTTGAATCTTCCGGGCCATCTCTTCCGGGGGCTGGTCGCCTTCGCGAAAGACAGCCTCGAAGCGCCCTTCGGGGGTCATGAGGTAGATGTGGCCCGAATGCGCCATGAGATAACCGTCCGGGGCGCTGTCCTCCTCCATCCGTTCGTAGTAGACGCGAAAGGCGTGAGCCGCGGCGGCGACGTCCACCTCACTGCCGGTTAAGCCGACGAGCCTGGGATGGAACGCCGAGACATATTCGGCCATCACCTTCGGCGTGTCGCGGACGGGGTCGACCGTGATGAAGAGGGGCGCGATCTTGTTCGCGGTCTCTTCGAGCGTGTCGAGGACAGTTGCGATGTAGGCCAGTGTCGTGGGACAAACATCGGGACAATAGGTGAACCCGAAGAACACCATCTGCCAGCGTCCGAGAAAGTGGGCCTCGGTTACGCGTTCTCCGGTGTGATCGGTCAATGTGAATTCCGAGCGGACGGCCGCTTCACCAGATTGGGTCGCCTGCCGGCTGTCCTGCGGGGCCGGCGTCCCTACGATGTAAAGACCCGTAAGAACGAGCGCCGCGACGACAGCGAGACCCCAGAGGGCATATCGAATACGGGCCAGACTCGGGGATGTGAAAGAAACCATTGAGTCACCTCAATGGGCGGCCGCCCGGGCCAAACGCCCGAGCGGGCCCATAATAGTCAGCCTTCGTGAGAGTCCGGCGCGTGCGAGCGTGACTTCATGTGCTCCGTCATGGCGGCCATCATTTCGCGGCATTGCTCCATCATCGGACTCATCTGCTGCATCTGCTGCATCATGCCCATCATGCCGGGCATCCCGTTTTCGCCCCGCATCATTCCCGGCATCTGTCCTTCGGGCTGACGCGGCTGTTGCTCGTCAGCGAGCGCCAGGGATGTCGCAGCGAACAAACCGCCGATAACAGCCAAGGCCTTGAATGTATTTCGCATGGTCTATCTCCTTTCTTGTGTGTAAATCTCAGAGTTCTCCGGAACGCCGAGAGGTAACGTCAGGCGATCCTGTCCTGACGGGTGGGTTGCCGTGGGTCTGGCAAGCACCCGCGCCGCCGCCGCGCATACACAGACCGAGCGCGCACATGGCGAGACACGGCGCGAGGCTGAGGAGGATCGGCGCGGCTCCAATTGCTGTCAGCCAGTTCCAGTTCAGGAAGAGTCCGACGGCCACAGTCGCGATACCCGCGAACGTGAGGATCCGTCGCCGTGTCAACCAGGGCGGAAGAGTGCGTGATGGCGTAGGCTGTACGGCCCCGTTGGGGCCGCCCTCGATGGTCATGGTCTTGTTCCCTTTCCTGTATGTTCGGCGATCACGGTCTCTATGAAGGCGATCATCTCCGGCGTGTCCCACTCCGCCGGGCCGACGAGGCGCCCGAGCTCCCGCCCGTCACGCCCGACGAGCAGCGTGGCCGGCAGGCCCAAGATCTTGAGGTCGCGGGCCGCGCGCCCGCTCTCGTCGATGAAGATGCTCAGGTGCGCGATGTCGATCTCGTCGAAGAACACACGGACGACTCCGATGCCCGCGCGGTCGATGGAGAGCGCGACGACCTCGAAGCGATCGCCGCCGAGACGCGCCTGGAGCCGGTCGAGGGTCGGCATCTCGCGCCGGCAGGGCCCGCACCATGTGGCCCAGATGTTTAGCAACACCACCTTGCCCCGGAAGTCGGCGAGCGTCCGCGGCTGACCTTCGCCGTCAGTGAAAGCGAGCCCTGGCAAAGAACGCGGCGTCTCGTGCAGCGGTATGCCAACGGGCTCGGCGGCCCTGGCGCCCGGAAGCCCCAGCACGGCCAACAGCAGCATTGTCGGGAGCATCCTCATGGCTGGCTCCCCTGTCCCGTGGACCTCAGTTGCTCGACGAGCGGCAGGATCGTCTCGTTGAGCGCCTCCGGCGTAACGGGACCGATGTGCTTGTATGCGATGGTCCCATCGACGCTCACAACGAAGGTTTCCGGCACGCCGTAAACGCCCCACTCGATGCCGACCCGGCCGTCGAGGTCGGCGCCCGTCCGCATGTAGGGGTCGCCCAGCTTGTCGAGCCACTCGGCGGCGTCGGCCGGCCGGTCCTTGTAATTCAGACCATGGATCGGCACGGCGCCGGACCGGGACAGCCGCATAAAAAGGGGGTGCTCTGCACGGCAGGCGGTACACCAGGACGCGAAGACGTTGACCAACGAGACCTGCCCGCGAAGGTCTGCGGTCGAAAGCCCGAGGGTGCGCCCCTGCACGGGCGACAGCGCGAAATCCGGAACCGGCTTGCCGATCAGCGCCGAAGGGATTTCCCTCGGGTTTCTTGTGAGCCCCCAGCCGAGCGCCACGCCGATCACCAAGAACAGGACAACGGGGATCAAGAATGCCGAGCGGGGCCAAGTCCGTTGCCGCTCCAGGTCCGGCGCGGTTGCCGGAGACGAATCAATCATCGTCATGCCTCCGACGCTGGCTGAAGAACAGGTACTTGACGAGCGCTGCGATTCCGAGACCTACCAGCACCAAGACGAGCAACCAGAGCAACCCCATCCCCCACATCATGCCGCCCATGCCGTTCATCATTTCGTTCGTCATCGACTCGCTCCTTTGTCGGCTGAGGGCTGACGGGCAAGAACCTCTGTCGGCCAACGGCTCTTGATAAAGGCCAACACCGCCCAGACTTCGTCGTCGGTCAGCACCTCCCCAAACGCCGGCATGTCGCTCTCGTACCCTTCCGGGGCCAGTGGTGGCTTGACGCCCAGTTTGGTGATGCGAAACAGCTGCTCGTCCGGGTGATGCCAGGTGTGGCCGGTCTCGTCATGCGGCGGCGCCGGCAACCGCCCATCGGGTTTGCGGGTGCGCCAGTTCGGCTGGCCTTCTAGGTTCGCACCATGACAGCTTGCGCAATTCGCCCGGTACACTGCCTCTCCGAGTGCCACCTGGCGCGAGTCGTCCGGGTCGGCGCGCCCGGAGGAAGATAACGGCCAGAACGCCCATCCAGCGGCGACGGCTGCGGCGAGGGCCAGGGCACCGAGAAGCAGGCCGGACGGCAAACGCATATTCGGGCTTACCGTCATTCGACTGCGTAGACCTTGGGCTGGCCCTCGCCGATCTCGTAGACCGTGAAAGGCTGGCGCTTGACGCCGTTCATACCCGGCGAGCCCATGGGCATTCCGGGCAAAGTGACTCCCTTGATGTCCGGTCGTTCGGTCAGAAGCCTGTTGACCGTGTCAACCGGCACGTGGCCGCTCACCACGTAGTTTTCGATGAAGGCGAGGTGGCAACCCTGGAAGTCGTCCGGGATACCGGCTTCACGGCTCATGGGCACGAGTTCGTGGGTCGGCTTGACTGTCACGGTGAAGCCATTGTCGCGCAGGTAATTGGCATAGTTCTCGCAGCATCCGCATTGCGGGTTCTTGTAAAGGGTGACCTCTTCGGCAGCGGCATTCGTACCGGTCGCCAGATATGTCCCGCCGCCAAGTACGGCTGCGGAAGAGATCGCGATGATGAGTTTGCGCATGTGAGTTCTCCTTTGCTGGTTTCAGCGGTCTTTGCAGCTTTCCGACACGAGGCGTTCCAGGTCGGCAAGACTGCCGAAGATGACCGAATAGCGGTCGCCCTGCATGCCGGCGCCGAGGATCACACCGAACCTCGGCGGCGGTCCGGTTTCGGTGCTGTCGATCTTCAGTCGGATGTTCTTTTCCCAGTGGACAGCGTGTGTGCCATCGGCAGTCTCGATGGTGTATCCGTCGCCGCAATGGCGCATCGCGACCACGCGCGCATTGTCTGGCGCATCGCGTATCGGCTTTGGCGCCTGACCGCGCAGATAGACCTCAGGGATCACGCCGTTGGCCACGAGCTGCGTTGCGCCCTCAGGCCCCCCGGCGCGTTCGAGAAAGGCAATAAGATCTGCGCGCGCACCCGCGTCCGCGATACCGCGGAAAACCATCGAAGTGCCCTCGATCATCGCCTGAGGGTTCGCGAGCCAGGCGTTGAACGCCGCCGCGTCCCAGGGAAAGTCGGCGTCGCGTAGCGCGTCCGAATAGCGGGTGAACCCTTCCGCCCGGCCCGCTGGCCGGTTCCAGATACCGCCAAGGCTCGGGCCGGTGAGATGAAGGCCAGGCTCAAGCGCGTGGCAGGCAACGCAGGCTCGGTACACCTGTGCGCCACGTACCACATCGCCCTCGGCGGCAGCAGCGGAGGGTAACGCCGCTGCTGCGGTAAGAGTTAGCACGACCAGCAAATGTTTCATGACCTGTGCTCCGTTCAGGCAACGCGGATGACGCCCATCATCCCCCCCGCCTGGTGTTCGAGGATGTGGCAGTGGAACATCCAGTCGCCGGGGTTGTCGGCGACGAGGGCGATCTCGACCTTTTCACGCGGCGCCATAAGCACCGTGTCCTGCCATTCGCGGTGGCGTGTCGGCTGGCCGTTGCGCGCGATCACGCGGAAGGAATGGCCGTGCAGGTGGATGGGGTGATGCCAAGCGGTCGCGTTGGTCATGGCGATGACGTGCGACCGGTCGCGGTCCAGCGTCAACATCGGTTCCATGATGTGACCTTCGGCCGCTTTGCCGTTGATGAACCAGATCTTGCCGGAGTGCATCATCCCCATCATCGGGCCCATGCGCCCCATCATGCCACCACCCATCATTCCGCCCGATGAACCATCGCCCATGCTGCCGCCCATCTCGGCCATGACCATCCCGCCCATCATGCCGCCGTTGAAAGCAACATCGTGACGAGCGGCGGTGCGTAGGTCGGGTTCCGGCAGGGGGTTGGCCGGCAGCTCCAAAGACCAGTCGGGCGCACGGTCCCTGAGCGGCGCGGAGTCATAGGCGAGATCGACCAGCCGGTATTCGAGCCCTCGGTAGAACCGGTCGATCACGGAGACCCGACTACCCGGCTTCCCCGCCATGTCGAGAACGACGTCGGCGCGCATCGCCGGACCCAAGGCGACGAGCCCACCGTCCGGCGCATGGGGCGTCACGGGCTGACCGTCGAGCGCGATCACCATGGGTTCGTGGCCTTGAAATTCGAGGCCGAATATTCGTGCGTTCGCGGCGTTGATGAGGCGCAGGCGAATCCGTTCCCCTTGCTTGGCCACGAAGGTGTCCGGCACGCGACCATTGATAGTGACCGTGTTGCCGACCCGGCCGTTGTGGCTCATGTCGTGCCCGTTTCCGAAATCGTCGCTGATGGCGGCGGACTTCGTAAGGCGCCAGTCGTCGAGCACCCAGGTCACGTCGCGATCGACCCGGATTGGCTCTGGTTCCTCGACGATAAGCGGGCCATACAGACCGCGCCCCACCTGCTCGAAGCTGCGCTGGTGCGGGTGGTACCAAAAGGTGCCGGCATCGACCCCGTCAAACTCGTAGACGAATGTCTCGCCTGGGCCGATCGGCCGCTGCGTCAGGTGCGGCACGCCGTCCATAGCGTTCGGCAAGCGCACACCATGCCAGTGGACGGTGGTCTCTTCGTCGAGGCTGTTTTCGACGGCAATCCGCAGGCGCTCGCCCTGGCGCACGCGAATCTCCGGGCCGGGGACGAGGCCGTTGTAGCACCAGGCCGGTGTCTCGCCGTGCGGTTCAGGGACAAGGCGGATACGGTCCGGCGCCGCGCGCAGCCTGACATCCGTCACAGATGCCGCATGGACCGGTCGGGAGATCGAGAACGGGAGTATCGCACCGACCGTGACAGCGCCCGTCGATGCTAGGAACGCTCGACGCGTGAGCGTCGTCGAAAGAAAGTGGGACATGGGTCCACCATCCTGATGGTTCTGCCACCTGCGTCGTGGCGCGCTCGCGCCTCAATGCAGGATTACGATCTTGCGCAACCCAAAAAGGGGCACACGCGATCAGCTGACACCTTGCTACGGACGGAGTCCGGGTAGTGTCAGATCAGGATGTTGGTTCGGGGAGGATATGGATCGGGCGGACCAGACAAGCTGGTGGAGTCGCCTAATGGAAGGTTGACATGATTGTACGGGAACAGCGGCAGAGGCAGCGCAGCGCTAGCCGGCACAGCCACAAAAGGAGTCACGCAGACCTGGTCGCAGAGAGGAACTCTGCCTTCATCCCCGGAGCAGTCAGGGCAATCTCCCATATTGCCGCCGTTCGTATCGGCCAGCGACATTTTCACGGCCATGCTCGTCGCGCTCGCCGCGTGGGCGACCATTCCCACGGCAAATGCCGCGAGCAAGACGATCACAAGAAAGCGAGCGAGTTTACTCATAATCCAACAAGTAATATCCCTTCAAACCTCTGTCCAGGTCCAATTTGCCGCAGGAATCTGTATCCTCGGCTTCACCCGGCACAGCACGAGAGCTTGGACACGTCCATGTCGAAGGTCTGGGCAGCGAGCTTCAAACCTTCGACCGTGGTGAGGTACGGGAAGATCATGTCTCCGAGTTCAGCGTAGGTCATACCATGCTTGATAGCGATTGCAGCGGTCTGAATGCTGTCGGCGCCCTCGGGCGCCAGGATATGGGCGCCTATCAGCTTGCCGCTCGCACTGTCGGCGACCAGTTTGATCAACCCACGGGTATCACGCGCCGCAAGCGCGCGCGGAACATTGTCCAAGGACAGAACGGAGGTCTTCGCGTCGATTCCTTGCGCCCTGGCCGCCGCTTCTGTGAGGCCGACGCTCGCCACCTGCGGGTCGGTAAAGACGACCGCCGGCATCGTCAGATTATCGTAGCTTCGACCATCACCGTTCAAAGCATTGAATGCTGCGATCTTCGCGCCATAGGCGGCCATATAAACGAACTGGTCGCGCCCGGTCACATCGCCAGCGGCATAGACACCCGCCTTGCTCGTGCGCATGCGGTCGTCGACCTCGATCCCACCATTCGGAAGTAGATTTACACCGGCTTCTTGTAAGCCCACGCCTTCGGTGTTGGCTTTGCGGCCGGCGCTTAGCAGAACGCGTTCCGCCTCGAGGGTTTCGGCGGAGCCGTCTATGGTCGCTGTGAGGGCAATGCCGTCGTCGTCCGTATGGATGCTCTCATACGCATCCACCCGCTGCACGGTGATTCCTTCATCTTCGAAATAGCTCGCCAGCGCCTTGCTAATCTCGGCATCGCCTTCCGGTAAAAGGCGGCTGCGGAACAGGATTGTTACCCTCACGCCGGCACGAACAAACATCTGCGCCAGCTCGCAACCGATATAGCCCCCGCCGATCACAAGCATGGATTCGGGCAGGTTTTCCATTTCAAAAGCCGTCGTGCTGGTCAGGTAGGGAATGTCCTCGATGCCGGGGATAGCCGGCACGAACTCGTGCGATCCCGTCGCAATAATGACCTTGCCGGCATCGATGTGCTCTCCGCCAACGAGAACGCCGCCGTTCCCAAGACGAGCCTTTCCTTCGAGGTAGGCAACGCCATTGTAGGCCGGGAGCAGGTCGATGTATTTGGTCTGGCGGAGCGAGGTCACCAGCTCATCTTTCTGCGCCCGCAGCGCGTTCCAATCTTTGACCCGGCCCGCCGCCTCGACCCCGGCAAACCGGGACGCGGAATTGGCATGGTGGATCGCCTCAGCGGCGCGGATCAACGCTTTCGAAGGCACGCAGCCCACATTGACGCAGGTCCCGCCAATCGTTCCGTGACCGATCAGGGCCACCTGCGCGCCGAGATCGGCGGCGGTGATGGCGGCCGAAAAGCCGGCCGATCCCGCGCCGATAACGGCGAGATCGTAACGGCCGTTTTGTTTCGGTGGCGAACAGCAGGTTTGGCTCATGAAATTGTTTCCTTCGTCTCGGCCGATTGGCCGCTTTGCCGCCGTATACGGGCCCGCAGATAGTATGCGTAGGCCGCAACGGCGACGGCGGCCGCTATGGAGATGCGCAGCGCGTATCTGAATTCGAGCCAGAAGAGGAGCGCGGAAAGCGCAACGACCGCCACGACGATCACGGGCGTCGGCGACGAACCTTTGCGTCCCGAGCGCAGATAAAGCGCATAGGCGATCAGCCCCATGGAGGCGAACAAGATCGGGAACAAGCCATAGTCCAGCCAGCCGACGACCGCCGATAGTCCCACAAACCCGACGAGAACGACCAGGGCGGGCGTGAAACAACAAATGGCGGCGATGGTCGCCCCTATGGAGCCCGTGCGAAGTAGTTTTTTGTCGTTCATTGGCTGGTCTCTCCTGCCGGCATTGCCGGGGTCCGCCGCCCCTTGCGCTTACGGACAATCGCGAGCACGGTGATTCCCGCGACAAAGGCAAGGCCCGCCGTCACAGCCACATCGAAACCGCCTAACCTGGACGCAATGCCCGTGAAAATCGAGGCGATCACTGCCGGCCCAAGAATGCACACGGCACAGAGGGGCGCGATGGCAACAGCGGCGACAAGACCGGCGAGGAGTTTTTCATTCACGGTGGTCTATTCTTTCACCGTGGAGGGAAAGCCCATTTTGCCAGTCGCGGCGGTTAGCGCCGCCACTTCGGTTTTGCTGTCGTCATAAGTGACGACCGCGGATTTCTCCGCGAATGAGACTTCAACATCCGTCACGCCATCGACAGCGGCCAGAGTCTGCTTGACGATGTAGGGACAGGACGCGCAGGTCATCCCGCTGACCTCCAGGGTCACGGTCTGCTCCCCCGCGAATGCCGAGGTCGCGGTTAAAAGAGTCCCGGCGAAAATAACCGTTCTAAGGGTGGCCTTCATGCTGATGGCTCTCCTTCTCTAGGTTTCTAAGTGCCGAGCAACATCGGCGCGACGTACGGAAAGACAATCGCCGCCGCGACCAGTGCCGTCGCAAGCCACAGGGCCAGCTTCACGATCCGATTGGGTAATGGCCGGGCGCAGGCCGACTCATCGGCACAGACTGCTTTGGGCTTGCGATAGACAAGCCAATAGCCGTAACCGAGAAAGCCGACCGTGATGGCCACGAAGATCGGCTGATAGGGTGCAAGGGCAGTGAGGTTACCGATCCATGCGCCCCCGGCCCCAAGACTGAACAACACAAGGGGCAGGATGCAGCAGGACGAAGCGGCAATCGCACCCAGGATTCCGCCGGCGGCAACCCAGGTTTTGCGGCCTTCGTCGCCAGTCGCGGTGCTTACTCCCACATGCTCATCGGCTTGAGCCACAATATTTGCTCCAATCTTCCAATGCATGCTAACTTAGGGGCTGTAGTAACTACAGGCTCAAGAGGTATTTTACGGAATGGCGTTCACGTCGGCGAGAGGTCCGATCAAGCGCGGCGAATTGTCGAAGCGCTCGGGCTGCAACATCGAGACGATCCGCTACTACGAGAAGATCGGATTGCTGGCAGAACCTGGCCGGTCCGACGGCGGCCACCGACTTTACGAACCCGCGGATCAGGCGCGGCTCGGCTTCATCCTGCGCGGACGGGAACTCGGATTCTCTATCGACGAGTTGCGCAGCTTGCTCAGCCTCGTTGATTCCAATGCGTATACCTGCGGCGAAGTGCTGGCTCTTACCCAGAGCCACCTCGACAGCATCCGAAAGAAAATCACCGATCTGCGACGATTGGAGGTGATGCTTTCCGAGGTGTCGGCCAAGTGTCAAGGTGGCGACGTTCCGGACTGTCCGATCATCGACGCCTTGCAGGATGCAGAATGACGATACGCGACGATGAACATCGATACCGCTCAAGAACTATGTGGCGCGAAGAGGATGATACCGGCCCCAATCAAGACAACACTGGCGCCGATCAAATCCCAGCGATCGGGACCGACGCCCTCTACGACCCAGAGCCACATCAGCGATGCGGCGATGTAGACGCCTCCGTAAGCCGCGTAGGCACGCCCTGCCGCCTGAACGTCGGCAAGGGTCAGCAGATAGGCGAAGAGTGCCAATGAGGTCATGCCAGGCACGAGCCACCAGATCGACTTGTCGAGACGGAGCCACGCCCAGAACGCGAAGCATCCGGCGATCTCTGCAAGAGCGGCACCGATATATGCGGCAATTGTGGTCATGCTATTTTCATAACAAACGGTGTGCCGTCGCCGCAATTTTCGGTTTCGGCGATCAGAGCTCGTCAACAGGCGACGGATTTTACAGGCATCCGCAAATGCCCATTGCTTCATAGAGTGGAACTGCCTCAATCCGCGTGAGGCGGCCGCCATTTCTGGATGCGGTTGTTGAGAAAATCGGCCACGAAGACGGTGCCGTCATCGGTGACGGCTACCGCCATCGGATGACCGAACTGCCCGGTGCCGTCACCGCTTTCGCCGAAGGCCGTGAGAAAAGTTCCGTCGGGCGCGAACTTCTGGATGCGGTCGTTGTAGAAATCGGCGACGAACAGGTTGCCATCGGGGCCGATAGCCAATCCTGTCACCGTCGCGAACCAGGCATTGAAGGGGCCGAAGATGTTCATCGCGAACGGTCCGCCCCACTTTCGCAAGAATCCGTCGTTCGCCTTGAAGGCCTGGATTCGGTCGTTATAGCCATCGGCGACATACACCATTCCGTCGGTGCCCAAAGCCGCGTCGGTCGGATAGTTGAACCTGCCCGCCCCGATCCCGATCTCGCCGGTGGTTCCCCACTGCCCGATAAAAGAACCATCCGGCCGCAGGTGCTGGACCCGCTGATTGTAGAAGTCGGCCACGAACAGATCGCCGTTAGCAGCTACCGCGACCCCGCCCGGCGCATTGAATTGACCCGGGCCGCTTCCTGGGCTCCCGATCACGCGCCTCGGCGTCCCGTCCAGGGCAAAGACCTGGATGCGGTCGTTGAAGTATTCCGCGACATAGAGCTCACCCGCATGAACGGCGAGGTTCATGGGACGGCCGAGCTGGCCGGTGGCCTCGCCGGGCTCGCCGAAGCTGCGCAGGAAGTTGCCGTCGACATCGAAGACCTGGATGCGCCCGTTGCGCGAATCCGCGACGAAGACTTCCTCCCCGGCCACGGCAATCCCGGTGGGATCATGGAACGCGCCGGGACCGTTCCCCTTGGCGCCCCACGCTGTAGTGAAGACGTAGCCCGGCTCTTTGGCGGAGGGGACGAAGGCAAGATAGGCGCCGAGCAAAACCGTGACGATCACCAGGACCGGTGCCGCGATCCATTTCATGATTGTCCGGCGTCGCATGCCCATGCTGCCTTTAGAAGTTGACCCGGAACCCGGCGCGCACGGTGAAGTCTTCCTCAAGCGCGTCGCCGTTCAGGTTCTGCACCACCGGTACCTGAACGATCGCCTCGACGATCCAGCGCTTAGTCACATATTGCAGACCCGGCGCGAGGAAGAGCGAGGCTCCGCCGGAATCGGGGTCATCGATGCCACCTGTCTCGTTCTTTCCTCGATAGAGGAGGTTGCCTTCGAGCACCCCATAAAGAAAGCCCGGCACGCCCGGGCCCAGCTCACGCGGCCACAGTCGGTATTGCAGCGAGGCGTCGAGCTGCGCCTCGTCGCCGAATTCGAATCCGTTCGCCTCGGTGTTGATCTTGTAGCTCGCCTGCACGTCGATCTGATAACTCAGCGTCTGGTAGGTTGCGACCACGCCACCGAACGGATCCCACGAGCCCGAGCCAAGCTGAAGCGTCGCCGGCAACCGGCCCTGGCCATCGCTGTCGTCATCGTCTCCCGTCGGCATTTCGATGCCGCCAAATGGTGCGATCCGGAAGGTGCGGCCCGGCCCGTCATCCCGGTAGGCCGTGTACCGGCCGAAGAGCCGGACATCACCAATGCCATTGGTGCTCCGCGTCACGCGAGCCCCGCCGGCCGTTGTCAGGTCGAGTTCCTTGTCCAGATAGGGGAGAACGGCAAACGCCGCGAAGTCGCCGGTCACACCGTAGCCCAGAACCGAGATGGCGCCCAGCACCTCGACTTCCCTGTCGGCCGGGGAAGGGTCACCGCTGGCTTTGCGGTAGAGGAATTGCTCGCGAAAAACGAACTCGCCTTCCGCCACCGGGAGCGCCGTGTTGAACGTCTGCGGGGCGGCGATGGCGGTTGCACTCAGAATGAAGACCAGAGGGATGGTCCAGACGGCCGATGCCAATATCCGGGACCGTCCCATTTAGTCCCCTTTCCGTTTGAACCCGCGCATGGTGAAGCCGGCCCGGTCGATAGCCTCCTTGGCTTGTTCTTCCGTCAGGCTGCCGCCCGGACTCATGGTGACGGTCACGGTGCCACTCTCGATGTCGGTCGACACGGCCTCGACGCCGTCGATCCGGCCGAGCTGCTTTTCGATGCCATAGGCGCAAAAGGGACAGGCCAGACCATCGGCCTGCAGAACATAGACAGCGCGGTCCGCATCGGCGGATACGGTACCGGGCGCCGCCAGAAGAATCGCGACGGCAACAAACAGCGCATGGATCGGCGCGGTCATCTTGGTTCCAGCTTTCATGGCTTTCTCCCGCGCCAGCCGAACGAGATCACGACAGCGGCTGACCGAGGCCGGCTGCCTTCAAGGCATCGGCTTGCGGCCCGCGCCCCGTGCAGCAATCCGCCAGCTTGCCGTCGATGGCGACGGCCGGCACGGAACGGACGCCCAATCCCTTCGCCTTGGCCGCGACGTCCGCGCGCTTCATGTCCAGAACCTCGACCTCGCAGGACGGACAGGCGAGGTCCTTCACCAGCGCGATCGTCTCTTCGCAGGCCGGACAGCCCGCACTGAAAATCTCCACCTTGCGTTTCTGTGTCATGTCATCTCCTTGTCTTCTGTGGACTGAGCGCTTCCAGTATGGTGCAACGGCCCGCGGCCGGGCCTCGCTTCGGGCAGGCGGCAATCAGCTCCTTCAGCGCCGTTCGGATCGTCCGAAGCTGTGCGATCTTTCGCTCAACCTCTTTCAGCTTGGCCAACGCCTGCGCCTGCACGTCCGCGCAGTCCGTCTCCGGGTCGGCGCGTAAGGACAGCAACTCGTCGATCTCACGCAGCGAGAAGCCGAGTTCCTGGGCCTGCCGAATGAAGCGGATTCGCTCGACCGCCTCCTTCGAATAGACTCGATAGCCGCCACCTCTTGGCCTCAAGGGCTGGTCAATAAGCCCCTTGCGCTCATAGAAACGTATGGTCTCGACGCCGACGCCTGCATCCTCGGCAGCTTTGCTGATCGTTCTGTCACTCATTCCTGTTCACCGATTCAAAATGTGCACTCCGTACTATGATACGGAGTCAAGGACCTCATGAAACAGCCACGAATGATCAAAAGAGCAAAGGCGTTGGAGCCTCGCCCCCAACGTTGACCCTTATGAAATTCCCGGGCTTCGACTTCGGGTGAAGCCCCAAGGGCATTGTCACGTAAACTCGTCCGTCCAGTTTCTATAGTCTTGGCGGATGCGCCAACTCTTCTTCAAAGGCATTGACACGTTAACTGCCGTAGTCGGCCGCAAGTTGCCGCACCGTGGGATAAGGCTGCGAGGCAGCTCTGCCGCGAGACGGCAAACCTCTCGGCGGGAAACGTCTTGAGGATGCGGCGTGGCAGGAGATGGCATTGGACGTAGAAGGCATTCTGGACGACAGCGTGTATCGACAGGAAATATTGCACCGATCCAGGCGACTTGAATCGCTGCTGTTTTTGCTCTCGTCGTCGAACGGGCTGGTGTGAATTTTCGGCCCGATTGTTTGCTCTCAAGCCTTGATCATGGAACGCTGAAAGTCGCTCTTTGCGGATGGCGACGGCGTATGATTTGAGCTTATCCGTGGTGATGCGCTTCGGCGCAAAGCCCTGCTTCTTCGGCAGCTTTCGAAGCAATCTCCGCGCCGACCGAGCGCAGCGTCGTCGCTGGACCAGGAAGTCAAGCACTTCACCTTCATTGTCCACCGCCCCCCACAGCCAGTATTTTCGATTGTGGATCTTTATGACCATCTCATCGAGATGCCAGTGAGCACTGGCACGCGGACGGCTACGGCGAAGATTGCGGGCGATCAGCCGACCAAACTTCAGAAACCAGCACCGTACCGTTTCGTTTGAGACGTTGATGCCACACTCTGCCAGCAATTCCTCGACATCACGGAACGACAGTGTGAACCTGGCATAGAGCCACGCTGCGTGTTGGATGATAACTGGCGGAAAGCGATGCCGCTTGAAGGATATTGGTGTCATTCGGCGACGGTAGCGACACCTGACCGTCTCGGCCACCCACTTAACATGTCAATGCCTGGAGCTCTTTTCAGCTCCGACTACAACTTTGCCGGCCTCATATTCTTCAAATGTTGATTTGCGTCAATGTGTGGGTGAGAGAATCGATTGAATATCCGTGTTGAACATTCAACACATGGCCATAGGGAGTACATTATGATACCTAAGAGGATGCCTTTGGCTGTTGGGGTCGCTGCCGCGATCAGCCTTGGGATTACATCTTTAGTATCGGCGCACGGACTTGGCGCAAATCTCGGGAATCAGCCTGGCAGTTCGAACATGGGGCCTGGGATGATGGGTTACGGCATGGGGCCTGGGATGATGGGTCAGGGCATGCGACCTGGCATGATGCAGCCGCTCCGTCAGGACCTGTCCGCTAAAGATGTTGAGCACATCATGGAGCACCGACTTTCGTGGAATGGCAATCCGAATGTCAAGGTCGGAAAGGTGGAAGAGAAAGACGACGATACCATCGTTGTTGAAATCGTCACGCAGGAGGATTCACTCGTGCAAAAACTGGAAGTGGACCGCCACACTGGCTGGATGCAACGTGCGCAATAACCAGGACACTTGATGAACCGACCAATTGGCATTGTCAGGCAAATCCACGCCTTTATATGAAGGGCGACGGAGTGAGGCGCTCAGACCGCAAGCTGATGCCACTCTGCCAGAGCAGCGGACTGATTGCGCTTAAAGATTTCGCGGCGGTTGAGGTGGCATTCCTGATTGAAATGGTTGCAGATTGAGGCGTGGGCGGAAGCGAATTTTTTTAGGGTTTTGATGTCCCGGAACTTCGCCATCACAGATTCTAGTCGGCGAAACGGCTGATGTGAGTTTTCGGCCCGGTTATTAAGCCTGGGACCGCACTCCTTAACATTGGCATTGCCAAGAGCTTACATCGCAGCGGATACGGCCTAACGCGATCTGTCACTACTGACATCGGTCGGCCGTAGCGTTTCGTAGCACGCTTGATAAACGTCAGTGCCGCCTTGCGAACCCGGTGTTTGGTCGCGAAAACCTCGAGCACTTCGCCTTTATGATCAACCGCACGCCACAGATCATGCGTCTCACCACCGATCCGCACAAACACCTCGTCCAGATGCCCGCGCCAGCGGGAATACGACCGGTTTTGAGCGCGGCGCTTCCGGATCTCCGCGGCAAACACTGGACCAAACCGGTTCCACCAAAACCGCACCGTCTCATGACAAATATCGATACCGCGCTCGAATAGAAGATCCTCGACCTGACGCAATGACAGCGGATTGCGGATGTACATCATTACTGTAAGGCGGATGACCTCGGGTGATTTGTTGAAATAGTGGAAGGGATTCTTCATCCGCCGAGGCTACGGACGTACCTTCCCGGCCTCAAACCGATTTGCTTGTCTTATAAAAGAAGGGGTCTTTCGTGATTTAAAGGGTCACCACCCACGGGAGGCCTCCCGTAGGTGATGGAATGGGATGTATCGTTGATTTGCGGACCTATACAGGGCCGAGTCAGAGTTTGATCGCCCATTTCTTTTCCACTGGCCTGAACGGATACCTGGGGACATACCCCGCGCGACAAGCACAGGACAATGGTCAAGATGAAACAGTGTAACCCAACCTTCGCCGGGATCGACATGTCAAAGGCGCACCTCGATGTTTATCGTCATCCGGACGAATCGTTTCGTCGTTTCAGCAACGATAAAACAGGTTGGCGCATGCTCGGTGGCTGGCTGGGCAACGCTCATCCGCAAGGCGTGACCTACGAAACGGCGGGCAGCTATCACAGAGGTGTCGATCGATACCTGGGCGAGAACGGGTCCCCATCGCGCGGCTCGACGCCCGCCGTGCCCGGCGCCTTGCAGAAGCACTTGGCGCGTAAACGCCTAGACCGATCCGGTCGATGCGTGCGTCCTGGCACAATTCGGCACCTTCCTGAAGCCGGCGACAATACCCTTGCCAGGATCGGCTCTTGAACAACTCAAAGAGCTGGTCGCGGCCCGCCGTGGACTGGTATGGCAGGGCGCGCGGTTTGCCAACAGAAACAAAACCATCGCCCCCAATTGCTTAAGCGCCCGCTCCGGCAATCAGAGAAACAAGCAAAACGGCAGATCGTGAAAATAGACGTGGAATGCCAGAAGATCACCATGTCCGGCCCGACATTAGCGCAACGTCTCGCAATCTTGATGAGCATCCCTGCCGTCGGCGAGGTGACGACGATGACCCCGCTTGCAGGAATGCCAAAACTCAGAAATCTCAACGACAAACAGGCGGCAAGCTTGAGGTGGAGGGTCGCTCCCAAAGCCCGCGACAGCGGCACATTTCAAGGCAAGCGCCACATCCGGGGCGGACGCGCGCAGGTTCGCCAGACCGTCTACATGGCCGCTCTCTTCGCCACACGCTCCTATGCATATATGAAACGGAAAGCCGCCAAAGGTCGCCCTGACCGCCATCATGCGGAAGATCATCATCCTTGCTAACGCGCTCACCAGGGCTAATCGACACTGGGCCGTAACAAAGCCTTGCCTATAACGGATACCCTGACAATACCATCCCGACAGTCTGTTCTGGCGTGTATCTCTTCCGGCTCATCCTTTTTTCCACCTTCAAGGTTCAAGATAAGCCAGACGCTCCCAATCAACCTGGACTACTTTTCACATAGCAGGTAAACTTCTATCTTCAATCCAGCCGCCGGCTGGAGGAAGGATTCCCCATCATCCCGCACGCCCGAACCGTTCAGCTTTTGACTTCGGGCAGCCACTCTACCGCAAGTCACTGGCGCAACGCTGCTTCCAGTAGTCAGCGCAGGTAAAACTACGCCCGGTTACCGTAAGCGCTACTCTCTGAATACCCCCAGCGTACCGGTAGCGCAGTTATCGGCGGCAAATAGCCGTTGTGCTGCAACCCGAATGTCTTGGGGCTTGACGCTCGAGACCAATTCCGCCCACTTCTCCATGTCGGTCAGGGCTCCACCCGTAGCGAGCAGGGCCCCAAACATATTTGCAACATCGAACGGATCACGCGAAACTCGGGCATACTCTGCCAGCGCGGCATTGCGAGCTTCGGTAACCTCTTCAGAAGAGAGACCCCGTGAAACGAGATCAGATAGCTCGCTTTCGATACCTGCTTCGAATTCGCTGAGATTGCCATTTTGGGCGAGGGTAGCGTGAATCGTAAAAACGGTATCCCCGACGGCACTGGGCTCATACTCCACTACGACCCCCTCCGCAGACTGTCGGTCCTTCACGAGAGCCCGCCGAAGGCGACCACCATCAAATGTGGCCAAAATTCTCGCGAGAATTTGTACGGACACAATCTCGCGCTGATCGGCGGTTCCAAAGCTTGGGGCCAGGCACGATCGCGCCCATAAAGTCTGCGGACTGCTATTCGACTGCAATCGCACTCGACGTTCGGAATGCCGTGACGCATTGGGCCGCTCTCTCTTGGGCACCCTAGCGCCGATGATTTGACCGAAATGTTCTTCGACAGTGCGACGCAAAGTATCGACATCAAAATTGCCAGCGACAATCAAGATTGCACTTCTCGGCGAATACCAACGGTCCAAGAAAGTTCGGACATCTACCGATGAGACCAGGGCCGTGTCTTCAGCCCCGGCCACGATCGGTCTTCCATAAGGACTTGCGCCGAAGAGGGCAGCTCGCAACCTCTCTTCGAGAAGTGCCAGCGGATCTCCATCAACGTCGTGCTCGCGCTCATCAATGACCGCCTGCAATTCCGCTTTTACTGCGGCCTCGTCAATTTGGAGTCTTGCCATGCGGTCAGCCTCCAATTGCATGGCGTCGTCTAGTCGCTGTTTGGATATTATGTGGTAGTATGCTGTGTAATCGTAAAAGGTGAAGGCCTCAGGCTGAGATTTGGTGTCACTCGGTGGGCGGGTGCCATTGGAGTCATCGATTGAATTGTGACTTCCGAGCGCGCTGAAAGTCACATGCTCGGCATAGTGAGCGAGTCCTAGTTTGTCTGGTGGGTCATCGGCAGCGCCGACACGATACCAAACCATCAGAACAGTCTTTTTGGCACTGGTTATGGGCAGTGCAACGACCTCCAAGCCGTTTCTTAAGACAAAACTCTCCACGCGCGGAACAAACCGGGCCTTGTCGGAAGCAATTTCGGCTGTTCCGTTGTCGAAAGTGGTAATCGCAGTCAATTTTTGATCCAGAGCGATCACGGCCAAGATCCCAGTAATCGCTAACAGAGCGATCATCCCATTGGCGTTGCGCCGGCTCATTTATTGATCGCTCCTTGAATTCGGATCATGGTCTATGGTCATTCCCACCGCGGCAGTCGAACCCGACTGCCGCGGTCAGGAACATCAATAGAGCCTCTATTCGGCTCAAAGATTATTTGCGCGATTGCCATTACGAAGTCTATGGCGAAAACCGCACCCGAAACTCACGATCTAAACTTGTTGGTCGTGGCCTTCTCCTTCGCGTCCGGTCGATTATCTGAACTTGATAGGACCGACCATTCCAGATTCGTAGTGACCGGGGATGTTGCAGGCGAATTCCATTTTCACTTCCTTCGTGAATTTCCAGATAACCTCGCCCGATCTACCGGGTTCAACCAAGATGCTGTTGGGATCGTCGTGCGACATTCCTTTGCCGCCACCACGATCCATTTTCATTTTTTCATGGTTGATGCGATCAACTTCCAACATCCCGTTCTCCATCATGGTCATCATTTCCTTTTGGTGCGCGGCGTGCATAACCTTTGTCCCTAAATTGAACTCATGTAGAATCTCACCTCTGTTGACGACCTTGAAACGAACGGTCTCACCCGCTTTAACGGAGATCTGAGCTGGTTCGTATAAATTGTCACGCATAATGACGTTGATGTCGCGCGAAACATTCGCAGGATTCCCTGGTTGTCCGGTTTCTATAGCGCCCGCACCATTACCGTGCCCCGGACCGGCGACCGCGAGCGTACCAACTGTTAACAATGTAGTTACAGCGATGGTATGAATAAACAGGCGGCGCGAATTAATCGTACGGTCAATCATTCTTTTGATCCTTCTGCGTTAGGTCAGATTTTCATCACGAGCCATTCAGAAAAGCCTCGTGGCATTCAGACTTAGGAAGAGTCCGTTGCGTTTGGAGACGCAAAAAGGGGCTGGAAAGGCAGTCGTGTGATTAGATTTAGGCGAGCCCGTGCCTTATGTCCGGAGTGACATTTTGCTTTCCGGGCATAGAAATCCTTGTCAAACGACTGAAACACCGCGCGTCCCAACAAACCGCTTGGGGGTTAAACGCGGATACGCGGCGGCCTTAACAGGGTTGCAGGTATGTGCAAAACGACGATCCGCTCAACATGCGGCAATATACACACAGCATAGAATACCTGGACAGCCCCATCCAAGCCGCCCCACATTGCAAACGTGGGCAAATGTATACCGAGACAGCAACTGCCTTTCCCGGTGTGTCCAGAAATTGGACCCGTTCCCGGATCTTCCGCCTGCTCGTCACAATCCGCGTTTTCTTGCACGGGGTTAACATGACGCTCGCCATCTTGGAATTCGAGATTGTGAGAAATCGCGTTATGATCGCCATTGCCGTCCAATTGAGGTTCGGCGGCGTGCGTACCCACTATCCCCGCGAAAATTACGGAGACAGCTAGCAGCAAAACGCACATCCAGCGCAGGTTATTGCCCATTTCCACCACCCCAATGATCAATGTTAATTGTACACAACAATCATGCCTTCTGGGGCCTGGGGTCCAAATAGCCCGCCATCAATCAATTCCCAATTTCGCTGTTTCCATTCTCCATACGCCACTCCGCCGTGTCGATCTCACCCTCTGTATAAGGTTCGTTCAAGACGTCCATTGCGGTTGATGTTGTAGAGCTCAGCTGGCTGTCGCCGCTAAGGTCTTTCGCCAAAAACACTGTAATCACAACCACGGCGACCAGGAAATTCGCAATCATGCCTAAGCCCAGGAACATACTGCCGCCGTCCCATATGCGATGGCCGTCCGGGTGGTCGTCGGTCGGGGCCTCGCCGACACATGGTAGGGTCAATAGTCCAGACATGAAGATACTGCGCGTCACTTCACCGGAATACTTATCCTAAGAAACCTCATCGTTGGCACTAATTCTGGAGCTATCCCTTACAGTAATGTCAAGACCTATCTCTAAGCTTTGGGAGGGCACCAGAATGAATTGATCACGATCAATCCGACACCTAGCGATATCGCGACATCCGCAAGATTGAATGCCGGCCAATGATACTGACCGACATAAATATCCAGAAAATCTGTCACTGCTCCGTTACGAAGCCGGTCTATGACATTGCCGACAGCACCGCCGATAATGAGACTAAGCCCCGATGCCTCCCTAACTTCATGCGTTCTCCAAAGCCAAACAACAAGAAACGCGACGATGGCAAGCGCCAGCGCCGACAGCATTATTGGACCTGAGGATCCAAGACCGCCCAGAAGCCCAAAGCTGACCCCAGGATTGAACCCTAGCACCAAGTTGAAGAACGGTGTGACTGGAATGACACGCGGCGGGTCCATCACGACAGCGACCATAAACCACTTCGAGGTCTGGTCGAGACCAACAACGAGAAAGCTGCCGAAAACCGCAAGCCCGAAAATTCGAGACCTGCAAAATCGCGTAGCAATAAATGTCATAGCTCGGCCTCTCTCAGGCCCTTCAAAGAAGAGCGCTCTCTATCAGCGCGCGCACGTGATGGGAGCAAAGTTTTGTAACAATCGCCTGCCCGGTAATTGGAGCACCGCGCGTCCCGATTCGCGTGGTGGCAGAGTGATTCGCCATCATCCTGTTCCATGGACACCTTCCCCGGCCTGTCTTCGCATTGGTAACTCCCAGTGCCCGAGATCGCGGTCGGTCGGGTAATCGCGTTCCGACGGCTCCGCTTACTCGGTGATGCGCGCGCCAGGATTGCCCAAAACTCCGCCTTCGCCTGCTCAAAGCGGGCCAATTCCTCACCTCGAAGGATTCTTCGCGGAAGTATCTCCAGCTTCATTGGGTCGACCTGTTCGCCCTTCTGCAGAACTTCGTAATGTAGGTTTGGACCCGTGGCGAGACCCGTCGCCCCGACATAGCCGATCACATCGCCTTGCCGAACTCGCGCGCCCAGCTGGAGCACCTCGGCATAGCGGCTGAGATGGGCGTAGGCCGTGGTGTAGGTCGCATCATGCCTGATCTCGATAAACTTCCCGAAGCTACCGTTGCGGCCTCGGCGCACAACCATGCCATCGCCCGCAGCGAGCACTGGCGTTCCGCGCGGTGCAGTAAAGTCGAGGCCGCGATGCATGCGTGCATAGCCAAGCACAGGATGGTCACGCTTCCCGAACTGGGAGGAGAGTCGCCCGCCTTCGACCGGTGTCTTCATCAGGCTGGTCTCGATGCTCGTCCCCTTGTCATCGAAGAAGCCAGTGTATCCGTCGGCCGTGGTGTAACGCAGAATGCGAAGACTTCGCCCGGATAAGCCGATGGCGGCGTATTTGAGATCGCCCGGGTGGCGACCTTGCCCAACGCCGTCTTCGAAGACCTCGAAAACCAGCCGGAACATATCATCGTCGCGGATATCACGCTGGGAGTCGAGCTTGTACCTTAATGTTCCATAGACCTGCATTAGAACCGGGACCGGGATCCCGGCGGCTTGGGCTGCTTCATACAGGCCCGATCGTACAGTGCCCGCTCGCGACATGAGCTTGCGAGTGTTGAGAATTATCGAGGTGCGCGCCACGAAAGCCTTGACCGCCCGATGCTCTATCGAAACCAAACGATCGGTCTCTGGAACGAACTCGAGCCGCCGTAGACAGAAACCGTCATTGGAATCGTTATGTTCGCCGATGAAAAGGCTGAGCATCTGGCCGGCCCTCAAGTCTCGGGGATCGTAAGCTAGGCGCAGGGCTTCGCTCGCCGCGTACGATTCCCGCTGAGAAAGGCCGGCCCGCAGAAGCACTTCAATGAACGTGTCGCCCTTTCCAAGTGTGACGAATTTTTTTTGGAATCCCGGCCCCTCGCAAGCGCTAGTCTCCCGATTCATACCGACAGTCATCTGAGGCGTGGCGGGTGACGCGGCTGCAAATTCGACGGCACCCTCAACTTCCGAGGCGCCTGTCAAAGAACTGGCACCGCGCGCCCCAAAATTCACCATCCCGACCACTGCGGCGACAACAACCGCAAGCCCTGTGCCACCGAGCATAAACAACTTCCTCTTCATTTGTTTTCCGTTCCCGTCGTTCTGTTCTTCGTCGAACCGCCCGCGCCCGTCGCGATCGGCTATCGCGGAGCAAACCTCAGGCTGTTATTCAGGATCTCATCATCTGGTTAACCACGCCTATGGCGATTGCCGCGACAAAGACAGCGGTCACAAAACCGGCGAATCCGAACGCCATGGTCCGGTTCTTTCGGGCCGCCCCCTGGATCAACTCCGTCGCCGTCATTGGCGGCTCGTTGTGCCCGTATCCTCGCCGACGCAGCATCATGCTACGGCGCTGTTCCTCCTTCGTTTCGTGGCGCCCCCACATGTGAACCACGATCAGGACCGCCACGACGCCCATCATGCTGCTTGGGATCCAGATCAACGCGCCACCCAAGAGTTCGTCCCCTAGAGCGGAAAGGTTCCACAGGCGACCAAGCTGCGCATAGGCGGAATAGAGAACGGACCCTTTAAACGCCAAGTAGGAGCCGATCACGATGTTTGACATGATCATGACCCACAGCATCATCAAGCGCACGCCATAGCGTGTACCCTGCGGCACGGGGCGCGTATCGAGGACGCGCCAAAAAAAGACCAGACCCGTGAACAGGATCGATGCATGCATGAGGTAATGGACATTGTCGTTGAGGATCGCGAGGTCGTGGTACCTTGGAATCTGCCAAAAATAGAGCGCGCCAATGAACAGCGCCGTGGCGATGGCCGGGTATGAGAGAAAGGCGGAGAGGCCTCCGACGAGTCGGTTCGCGATCACGGGGATGAGAAGGCGGCATCGCGCTGATTCCGGCATGCCGGCGATGAGCACCCCCTGCGGTGCAGCGAGGAACAGCAGTATCGGCCCAATCATGCGAAGCAAAAGATGCTGAACCTGGTGCACCAGGAACACCCGCTCCGCAATGGGGTCAATTGGTGACTGGAGCGCGAGGAATATCGCGGCGAGTCCGGCGAAGAAAGACACGTGCCGCCAGATTCGGACCCGATCGGTCTTGTGCCGCCGGCGCCAAAGGCCGGCGGCATAGAGACCGGCAACGACGAGCGTACCGAGCGTGATGTCCGGCGTCAAATTCCAGGCCGTCCAAGGATCGACGCCGTCATTCAATACGCCGTGCGCGGACGCCGCCGTCGCCATTGCAGTGGTCAAGGCAATGAAGGCAGCAACTCCCGATACTATCGGCACGACGATTGCAGAGGCCCCAAGGCTAAACACAGGATTCTTTCTCGCTATCTACTTAACTTTGCTGTTGTCGGGGTTACCGCTCAATGGTGTTCTCTGTTCATAACAATCAGATCCGGTGATAAGCCACCGAACATCCTTGGCGACCAAAGTCGCGCAGACCGACGACTCGAAAGCCCATCGCCTAGCGATCTCCGAGAGCAAGCCTGATCTTCGGCACTGCGACTTCGCGAGGCTCGTGATAGTCAATCGTGCTCCGAAATCTTCCGGTTGCATCGAACAGCATTACCGAGGCGTTATGATCCATCGTGTAGTCACCGTCATCGAGCGGCACCTTCTTGTATGTCACGCGGAACGCGGCCGCCGTTCGCGCCACGTCTTCTGGCGAACCGGTCCACCCGCGGATCTGCGGATGGAAAGCGGTAACGTAATCTGCCATCGCCTCCGGCGTATCGCGCTCGGGATCGATCGAGATGAAGACGACATTCAGTTGTCCGGAGTCGGGCCCCAAATCGTCGAGCCATCCCGAGATATCGGCAAGAGTCGTCGGACAGACGTCGGGGCAGAAGGTGAATCCGAAGAACACCATGCTGGTGCGGCCGAGCAGGTCCTCCGATCCTACCGATACCCCCTCGTGATCGACCATACTGAAGGACATGTCCTCGATCGGCGACGGTGTCGCCGCGGTCGTGCCTGCTCCTCCCTCCGCGCCCGGCCCATCCACTTGCCACCAACCGAGTCCAATCGCGGCCGCCAGGCCAAGGACGGTAGCAAGCGCAAATAAACCAGCTCTAGGAAGCATGTGCGGAAGGAGGGTCATTCGGGTCGCGCAGCGCCGGGTCCGTAGATCGGCGCGGTGACCGTGATCTCACCAGTGCGTTGAAACTCGAGCGTGATCTCGATGCTTTCGCCTTTGATGAGCGGCGCTTGAAGTTTCATCATCATGATGTGAAGTCCGCCCGGTGCCAGTGAAACCTCAGCGCCGGCCGGTATCTCGACCGGACCGGCCGGCCCCATGCGCATGACGCCGTTGTCGTTCGTCATGGCATGAACCTCGGCCTTGCCGGACAGGGGCGTACGCACCGCCAGCAGAGTAACGCTCTCCTCGCCCTCGTTCCGGATTGTGAGGTAGGCGGCGGCCGGGCGGCTCGTCCCGATCGAAGCCCGCGCCCAGGGCTTCGCGATGACAAGACTCCCGATCCGGGGATCCTCGGCCAACGCAACCGACGAAACCGCGAAAGGAGCCAGTAGCGCCAGGCCCAGCAGCAAAAAAGGGAGAAGCATTCGCCGCGAAAGGCACATGCCCAACACCGCTGGAGCCGCTTTCAGCTCCACGTCACGCCGACCAAGCAAGCAAAGTGATATTCGCGCCATCACCGCACCATCGGTCGAAGATGTCGAAATGTTCGTAAGAGACAGACCTTCGTCGGGATTTGCCATAACCGTGTTTCCCGTCGCCGTGCTTGCCGCGGGTGCCGTAGTCCTGCCGAATGCCGTCTTGCCGAGCCGGCGTGGCCGTCTGCAACTCCGCATTGGTGCGTTCTATGGTCTTGTCGAGCTCGCCTTGATCCAGCCAGACGCCCCGGCATTTCGAGCAGTAGTCGATCTCGATTCTCTGTCGCTCCGCCATCACAAGATCGATCTCTCAGGTAGGACACTTCATCACCGTTCATCACCGTATTCTCCGCACGTTCCTGTCTTCGATGTTTGTGGATCACAAGCGTTGCCGGACGCCCGAGACGATCTCCCCCACGTCATCGTTAAACGAGAAGAACGCCTCGAACTCGCCGTCGGGCTGCATGAGGTATAGGGCGGTCGTGTGATCCATCAGGTAACCGTCGGAGGTTCCCGCACCCATGGACTTCGCGTAGTAGACTTGAAAGGATCGGGCGGCCGCTTTGACTTGCTCGGGCGTTCCGGTCAGCCCAACGATACGGGGATCAAACGCCGACACGTACTCGGCCATGCGCTCGGTTTTGTCTCGTTCGGGATCGATGGTGATGAACAGTGGTTGCACCTTGTCGGCCTTCTCGCCAAGCTGCTCCATCACCTCTGCGATTTCGTTTAGCGTCGTCGGACAGACGTCCGGGCAGTACGTATAGCCAAAGAAAACGAGCAGCCATTTGCCCCGGAAGTCTTCGTCGGTCACCGCCTTGCCCGTGTGATCGACGAGCGAAAAATTGCTGCTAATAGACGCCCGTCCAATCTCCTTTTCCGCCGTCATGGGCGCGGGCCAGGTCCGATGCCACAGCTCATAGCCGCCGAATCCAAGTCCGGCGAGAAGAATTATTCCCCAGAGGATGTAGCGAACGGCTCGCAGCCTGGAGACGCTCCGGCTCATCGGCTCGCTCTCCGACGGATTGCTGCCTTCGACCCGGGCGCCATTGTCAGTATCTGGCGTAGACACTTGTCGAACCATCGGTGCTAAACAACATCACATCGAAGCGCTCGGGCGCGCCGCCCTCCATGCCGGGCGATCCGACCGGCATGCCTGGAACGGCGAGCCCTTTCGCCTTTGGCCGCTCTCCGAGCAGCCGTTCGATGTCCTTGGCCGGCACATGGCCCTCGACGACATAGCCGTCCACCATCGCCGTGTGGCAGGACTGCAAGTCTTCAGGGACCCCGGCCAACTTCTTGATCGCGTCGAGGTTTTCCATGTTCTTGGTCGTAACGGTGTGGCCTTTGGCTTGCAGACGATCGACCCACTTGGAGCAACAACCACACCAGGGTGATTTGTAAACGGTGATCTCGGCGGCATAAGCCGGCGCGGAAAGCGACGTCCCGACGATGCCGGCAGCAAGGGCGACGGACAGCACGAGCGGTCTGACGCTCTGCTTTTTCCGGTGAAACTTTTGCTTCGTCATTTCAGTACTCCGTTCCAGCAGTCAATGGGTTGATACGTTGTTCACCGGCGAACGGACATGACAGTGTGGCCGAGGCCGGTCAGTGTGGCGTCGCTCTTGGTTTGTTGCTGAACAGCATGCGAATCCACGATCCGGCTCCTATCTTGTCTGCGCGTCGTCAAGCGCCGCGAGCACGCCGCTTTTCGACAAGATTTCGGGAAGCGTCACGCCTCTCGGCGCACCAGGGCCGTAGACCGCATTGAAAGGGATGCCATAGCGCCCGTTACGGGCCAGGTAGGCGGCGATTCGGTCGTCAGGCAGTGTCCAGTCCGCCTGCATGGCGATGACGTTCTCCTCCTTCAGGCGCTCGACAATCGATGAATCGGACAGGACCAAGCTCTTGTTCGCCTTGCAGGTGATGCACCATTCCGCGGTCACATCCACGAAGACAGTCTTGCCTTGCGCGACCAGCGTTGGGATTGTCTTCTCGTCGAACGGACGCCACAGACCCTCCAACATCTCTTGCGCGCCACTATCGGCCGCCCGCGGCGCGGCTTGTATCGACAACTGCGGCGTCAGCAACGCCAGGAGCGCGAGAAGCGATACACTTGCCAAGGCGGCTCTCGGCTTCGGCGAGCCGCGCGACAGGAGGTAGAGAACCGCGCCAATGGCCATGGTGATCCCGCCCACCAGCGCCGTGGTTATCCACCCGATCTCGGCGGCAAGAACGGTCAGGAACCATATCCCGGTCCCGGCCAGTGCGAAGCCGAGCACGCGCCTCAGGACGATCATCCAACGCCCCGGCCTGGGCAGCTTGGTAACGAGCCGCGGGAACGCCGCGACCATCAGATAAGGCGCCGCCAGTCCGACGCCGAGCGCCGAGAAGATCACGAGTATCTCCACCGGCCCCCGCGCCAGGGCGAACCCCACCGCCGTGCCGAGGAAAGGCGCCGAACAGGGCGTGGCCAATAGGGTCGCGAAGGCGCCGGTCAGGAAGTTCCCGGTCAGGCCGGTCCGTTTCTCCGACATACTTGCGCTTGTGTCCATTGCCCATCGCGGAAGGCGCACGTCGAAGAAACCCCAGAGATTGCAGGCGAACAGCGTCACCAGGATCGTCATGGCGACAAGGAACCAGGGCGATTGGAACTGAATTCCCCAACCAACCGTGGCGCCGGCGGCCTTCACGCCGATCAGCGCGCCGGCCAACACAAGGAACGACGCCTGGATGCCCGCCGCGGAGGCGAGGAAGCTGAGCCGCACCGGCCCGCTCTCCCGCCCGCCGTGACCAACGGCACCTAGCAACTTGATGGACAAGACGGGAAGCACGCAGGGCATCAGGTTGAGGATCAAGCCACCCAAGACAGCCAACCCAATCACGGCCCAGATAGAAGGTTTCCCAGAATTGGCTTCGAGAGCCCGGGTGATGCTGGGCGGGATGTCGGCACCGCTGGCGGCGGGGACGGCGCGGAATTCGGCCGCGAGCGGAGGTGCGACGAAGGTGAGGGTCAGCGGCGAATCCGTTAGCTCGCGTTTCGCGAACCTCAAGCCCGAGACCGGCACGTCAAGAATCGCCTTGCGGCCGCCGCCTTCGACTTGCACCGAGGGTTCGGAGAAGACAGTGCCTTCCGGTCCCTCGACGAAAACGTCCGGACCTTTCAGAGGCTCGGCGGAGGCGACCGAGACGCGCAACACCGCCTCGTCCGGGTTCGACGCGACCGGACCGAACATCCTCACGCTTTCCAGCGTCAGCCCGACGCCTGCACCCGGTGCCGGCACCTTTGCGAGGAATCGACTGATCAGATGCGCTTCCGGGCTCGAAGACGCCGGGCCCGCCGCCAGCGTAACCTCCAGATTTTCCTGGATCGGGATGCAAATCTCTTTGCACGTCAGGTAGTCGACGCCGACCCTCGCGACCGTCCGGCCCCCCTCGCGCTTCAGGCTTGCCGTGAGCGGCAGCACGACCTCGTCCCGATAGCCGAGCGTATTGAACCCCAGAATCTGAAATCGCTCCGGCGCGGGCCAGGAGATCGTCACGCCGTCGATGTTGTCGGAACCCGACCAGTCCAGCCTCGGCGGGTAGCCGGCGTCGCCCGCCGACCGCCAGTATACTTTCCAGCCGTCCTTCATGCGGAAGTGCAGGCCGAGGCCGATTGTCTTTGAGGATCCCACCGTATCCGATGCCGAGACCAGTCGGACGGCCGTGTAATCGGTCTCGGCCCAGGACGACGCCGACTGAGCTCCCGCCGACCCCGACGAGGCGCCGACTACGGCCAACGCGAGCAGCCCAGCGCAAGCGAGACGTTCTATAGCGTTCGAACCCGTCATCTACGCTCCACTAACCGACCATCGCGTTCATGGCCAAGACGGTGGCGATCAAAACCGCTTCTAGGGCGGCATTACTCCCTAAACTCAACAGTGTTTTTGTCCCATCAGCCATGTTGCTTCATTTTTGATCTTTCTCGAGGGTCATTGCGCTGGACCAATATCCCTAATTAGAGGCTCGGCCTCTGCATGTTTAGTTTTTCCGTGCGATCGCGACCTCTTCGAGAACAAGCCTATAAAGCTGTTCGGGACCAAAGGTCGGCAAGGGTTTGCCATTCACGAAAAACGTTGGCGTCCTTTCCACTCCTACTGCTCGAACATCGGCCATGTCCTGGTTCAGGATTGCGGTGATATCCGGCATCAGCATCTCGCGCCGAGCCCGCTCGACATCGAGGCCGGCCGCACCGGCGGCATTCCAGGCTATCTCTAAGTTGGGTTCTCCATGAGTCGCCCATTTCGGTTGGGCCTCCAACAATCCCTCCAGCACGGGTTCGAAAACTCCCTGCAGTCGCGCGGTTTCTAGGATGCGAACGGCCTCATCTGAACCTTTGTGGAAGGTCGTGTACCGCAGAACGACTCGTACTGTATTCGGGAATTCAGTTCTGATTTGCTTCACGAATGGGTGGAAGGCGCGGCAGGCCTCGCATGAGGGATCGAAAAACTCGACAATCGTCACTGGAGCATTCTTCGGTCCAATAACCGGGGAATATGCCCGGACGAGTACGTCGTCCTGAATTGTCTGTGTGGCTGTGGCCGTCTTCTTCTCGATACCACGATCAAAAAAAGCGGTCGCAAGCGCGAAGCCCAAGACAGCAAGAACAGCCGTCACGGCTACAAGTGCACGTCTGTTCATGGATTGAATCCTTTTCGGATAAGCAGGAGCAAAATGATGATGGCGCTGAACGCTCCCAGAGAGAGCAAGGGAATCGGTATTCCACCAAGGATCATCATGTCGGCGCTGCTGCAGGAAGGGCCTGCGCCGCAGGGCTCAATCGTCTGCGGGATCACGCCGGCGACAAGCAGAGTATGGTAGGTTGCGAACGCCCATCCGAAGCTGGCCACAGGCAGCGCGTAGCGCCATACGCCGGGATCAGAGAGATAACAAGCGACCCCAAGAATGACGGCAAGCGGAAACATAAACGCGCGCTGATACCAGCACAGGACACAGGGCTCTTGCCCCATTATCTCGCCAATGAAAAGCACGCCGAGGCTTGAAATGAGCGCAATGAGCCATGAGAGGAATAGTAACTGCCACGTGCTTTGTGCTCCCCTCAGCATGATGGTCTCTTGGCTGTCCTGTTGCGCGCTCAACTTATTTGCCTCCCGGACCATGCACTATCCGCTGTCAATGCTGACAGACCGGCGCAACCGAATTTTCTGATGGCACTCGTACCGGTCATCGTCGCTCCACTAGCCAACCATCAGGTTCATGACCAAGGCGGTGGCGATCAGGATCGCGGCAAAGACAACGATAATCCCGAAGACCATCAGCGCTTTACGTTCCTCATCCATACCGTTTTTCCGCCAGATTTTGTTGTCCGCACAAGAATGGCGATTGGCGACGGCGACCATACCCTGCCCGGATACCTCATTGCCGCGAACCTCCGCGCGTCGTTGCCGATCAATGCCCATGCGAGGCGTGTCCGGCCGCAGCACCCTCCGCAGCCTCCTCCAGATGTCGCCTCCCCTCTCCCGTCGGCACTTGCCGCAGCAGCCGCAGCGCATTGGCAACAACCAAAAGCGAGGCGCCGACGTCGGCCGCTATGGCGCCCCACAGGGTGGCGAAGCCGGCGAAGGTCAGGACGACGAAGACCACCTTAACGCCGAGCGAGAAGACGATGTTCTCGCGGATGATGGCGAGTGTCCGCCTGGAGTGGCCGACGAGCCACGGCAGCTTGGCCAGATCGTCGGTCATGAGTGCGATGTCGGCGGTTTCGATGGCCGCGTCGCTGCCCATGGCGCCCATGGCGATGCCGAAGCTCGCCCGCGCCATCGCCGGGGCGTCGTTAACGCCGTCGCCCACCATGGCGACGGTGCCGTATTTGGCAACCAGCGCTTCGACGGTGGCGACCTTGTCCTCGGGCAATAGTTCGGCCTGTACCTCGTCGATGCCAACCTCGCGCGCGATCGCCTCGCCAGTCGCGCGGTTGTCTCCGGTCAGCATGATCAGGTGGGCGATCCCGCGTTCCCTGAGGGCCTCGATCACGCCTCGGGCGCCGGGCCGAACCGTGTCGGCCACGGCGATGAGCCCGCAGACGTGGGTCTTGTTGCCGATCACCACAACCGTGCGCCCATCGCGCTCAAGCGCCTCCGCCCGCTCGCTGACCTCCGTCGTCTCCTGGCCGCGTTCCAGAAGGTAGCGGTGCGAGCCTAGCCAGAACTCCTCGTCCCTGAATCGGCCAGTGACCCCCTTGCCAGGGAGTACCTGAGCGCCTTCAGCGGGTTTCGCATCAACATCGATTTGCCCGGCATAATCAAGCATCGCCTGCGCCAGCGGGTGCGTGCTGCGCGCCTCGAGGGCGGCGGCCCGCTCCAGGAGCTCACGCTCCGTGTGGCCGTTGAGCGGGATCACACCGACCACCGCCGGCTCTCCGCGCGTCAACGTGCCGGTCTTGTCGAAGGCGATGGCCTTGAGGTGGCCCGGTTGCTCAATGTAGGTGCCGCCCTTGACCAATACCCCCTGGCGCGCGGAGGCCGCCAGGGCGGAGACGATGCTGACCGGGGTGGAGATCACCAGGGCGCAGGGGCAAGCGATCACGAGCAGCACGAGAGCGCGGTAGAACCAGTCGTCCCACGCGCCGCCGAACAGAAGCGGCGGCAGCAAAAACACGGCGATGGCCAGCACGATGACCGCAGGCGTGTAGACGCGGGCGAATTTTTCGACCCACTGCTCGGCGTGGGCGCGGCGACCATGGGCCTCCTCGATGAGGCGAATGATGCGCGCGAGCGTCGTGTCCGCGGCGGCCTTGGTGCTCTCGGCCTCAAGCGCCCCTTCGCCGTTGATCGTGCCGGCGAAGATCTCCGCGCCCGGCTCCTTCGCGACCGGGACGCTTTCCCCCGTGATCGGCGCCTGGTTGACGGCGCTCGCGCCCGAGACGACCCGGCCATCGAGGGCGATCCTCTCCCCCGGCTTGACAATGAAGCGGGAACCGACCGGCGCCTCAGCGGCCGGGACCTCCCGCTCCTCGCCGGTGTCGAGCTTCAGGCGTACGACCGGCGGCGCGAGGTCAAGGAGCTGGGCGATGGCGCGACGGGCCCGGCCCACACTCCAGCTTTCCAGCATCAGCGATAGAGCAAACAGGAAACAGATGGTCGCCGCCTCGAACCACTCGCCGATCCCGACCGCGCCCGCGACCGCGATCACCATGAGAAGGTTGATGTCCGGACGCAGCCCCCGGGCCGCGTACCAGGCCTTCACGACCACGTAGCGCGCGCCGAAGCCGATGGCCATCGCATAGGCGACTACCTCGGGCAGCGGCATCGCCTGCCCGTCATGCCCGGCGAAGAGCCTCAGGGCTTCCGCGAAGCCACCGGCAAGCCAGCCATGCAGGGCCACCCCGGCGAACAGCGAGATCCCGCTAAGCGTCGTGAACCAGGATTGCGCCCGCTGGTGCCTTTCGCTCGCCCGCTTGCTTTCTTCATCGTCGGCCCGCCATTCTACAGCGGACATGCCGGTTTTGCTCACTGCCTTACGGACTTCTTCGGCTGAAACCCGCTCGGCGTCTTCGAGAACCATCATGCGGCCGTTCAGGACGTCAAATGCGAGTCGATCCTCTCCGCCCACGACGGGTCCGACTGCGCGACACAGCGCCGCAACCTCCTCGGCGCAATCGAGCCCCTGAACTTTGAACGTGTATCGATAACGGCTGCGATCGCAGGAGTCGTCCGCGTTGAATGCCTCGGCTGACACGCTACCATCGTCGCCGCAACATGGTACCGCAGCATCGTGCGGATGGCTGTGCGGATGAGTATGCGCGTGGTCGTGCGTATCGGGCGCTGCCATAGAAATTCTCTAGCTTTGTTCTCGAACGGGCTGCGGCAAACGGCAATCTTGGCCTCCAGGGCCCGTCGACTCTCCGCAAAAAGCGTATTGCCTTTGACCCAGCCCTGGAGCCATGCTATTTCTGAACCTAGTAGCTATAGTTACTAGAGGTTCAAGGGTTAATTTCGATGGTGGGGGAAAGATTCACGATAGGCCGCCTGGCAAGAGAGACAGGCTGCAAGGTCCAGACGATTAGGTACTACGAGGAAATTGGCGTCATGCCTACTCCCAACCGAACGGCAGGAAACCAGCGCCGTTACGGGCCACGGCACGCAGAACGCCTAGCCTTCATCCGGCACAGTCGGCAGCTTGGGTTTCCGCTCGAGGCGATTCGCCAACTGTTGAGCTTGGCGGATCGCCCCGACCAGCCCTGCGAGACCGCTGACCGGATAGCGCGAAACCAGTTGCGCGAGGTCGAGAGCCGGATCGTTCGGCTCCAGGCGCTCAAGACGGAGCTGCACAGAATGGTCCGGCAGTGTGAAGGAGGCCGGGTCGCGGACTGCCGCGTGATCGAGGTGCTGAAGGATCATGCCAATTGTCTCTATGAGGACCACCACGCCCCCGAGCAGGCCGAGCGACTCAAGTGACGCGCGTTTCTGGTCCACCCGAATGCGGTAATCGTACCCGAACGCACAGTCCGCCTTCCGCACGATTGTTAAAACAGACAGAGCCGCTGTGTGAATCAATAACCATCTGTGCGATGGCCATTCCCAGACCAACACCACCCGTGTCTCGGCTTCGCGAAGCTTCCAACCGATAGAACGGGAGAAATATCCGCTCCATTTCCGTCTCTAGGATCCCGGGCCCTTCGTCCTCGATCATGATTTCAACGGCTTCGTCGTCACTCTTCACGCGAACGTAAGCGCTTTTGCCATACTTAACCGCGTTGTCGATCAGATTGGTCAGCGCCCTCTTCAAGGCGAGGGGACGGCAGAGTGAAACGATCTCCTCATCCACGGCGCAGGTAACGCGATGGCCCGTGTCGGACATATCTTCGCAAATGGCCTCTACAAGAGAGCCGACGTCGGTCATGGAATTTTCTTCGCTTTCAGAGCCCTCCCGAGCGAACGCCAGTGCCGACGAAAGCATCGCTTCCATTTCGCTGAGTGCGGCCAGCATCTTGCTTCGAAGTTCCGGATCCGTGACACGCTCGGCTCTCAGGCGGACAGTTGTGAGTGGCGTTCGCAGGTCGTGAGATATCGCCGCCAGCATGTGAGCCCGGTTCTCTAAAAGCTTTCGTATCTGTCTCTGCATGTCATTAAAGGCGCTTGCCGCTTGCCGGACCTCACTCGGGCCCGATTCTGGGAGTGGAGGTGCATTGACATTGTGTGCGAATGCGGTGGTGGCGGAAGCAAATCTATCGAGCGGCGCTGACAATTTCTTCACGGCCCATAGTGACAGCAAGGCTACCGCTATGAGGAATGAACCCGTTATGGATAGCGTCCTTTCCCATCCGGGTGCGTAGGCCAGTGGCATCACAGTCGAAAAATTCAGCTGTTGATTCTGAGACAATGGAATTGAGACGAGGACCGCCTGGTCGCGATCGTGTCCGTAGATCAGGCGACCGAACTGCTCTCGCAACCATCTCCCCGACAAATCAAAGCCGGACATTTGGCTGCGTGCGGTTACGCCTTGAATATCGACCGTGATCGGTTCCCTGAGTGCGGCACGCATTTGACGAGACACCAGCACGCTCAGTGCGTCACTCGTTGCACCCCTCTTTCTCTCATCAAGACCGCGTTCGCTCGACGTCATGTAGATTCGAAATGCGTGATTATCGGACGAGCGAACAATCCTGTCTCTCCACTGATTTGGGACATTCAAGACAACATCTGAGACCGATGCGATATGCTGCGCCATATGCTGCTCTTCGGCGCGTGTAAGCGAGTCTGCGCGATGTTCAGAAAAGACGACAACTGTCACGATATGAGTGACAATGAGCCCGGCAACCAGCACCATGACTGTCCGGCCAGCCAGGCTTCTTGGTAGGAGATATCTCATTCTCGTGTCACCTCCGCCGCAAAGACGTAGCCGCCACCCCACACGGTTTTGATAATCTCTGGGTTCTGAGGGTCTCTTTCAACCTTCCGTCGCAGGCGGCTGATCCGCGTGTCGATGCTGCGGTCAACGAAGTCGGCGTCGCGACCTCTCGTAAGATCAAGCAACTGATCGCGCGTCAGCACGATCTGCGGCCTTTCGACAAACGCCTGAAGGAGATTGAATTCCGCTGTACTCAAGGGCACGACGACATTGTTTTCCGACCGCAGATTGCGCGCCGAAACATCAAGATTCCAGCGATCGAACTTCCACCCTTTCATGCCATGCGCACCTTGGCCTGACGGCATTGCCTGGGCTCGTCTGAGCACGGCTTTAATCCGGGCAACCAACTCCCTGCCGCTGAACGGCTTCGCGAGATAGTCATCCGCTCCCATCTCCAACCCCAGCACCCGATCGAATTCTTCTCCCTTGGCGGTGAGCATCACCACGGGAACGTCGGTTGTTGCCCTCAGATCGCGACAGAGCGTCAGGCCTGTATGTCGTCAGAGTTTTTCGGACAGTTTGGTTTCCTGAATAGGAGAGTGTCTGGCTCCTTTGTTTGATGTTAAGCGGCCATGGCCTGACGGTGCAATGTTCGCCTGGTTTGCATGG
The DNA here is from genome assembly GCA_965228975.1 of Alphaproteobacteria bacterium. Lineage (GTDB taxonomy): Bacteria > Pseudomonadota > Alphaproteobacteria > UBA8366 > UBA8366 > JAJFJD01. The sequence goes on along the minus strand of OZ245851.1, from coordinate 4,950,610 downwards.
TCGCATGTTTGATTTTCTCGCGTTCATTGAGAATCGCCTGACCCCGTCCGAGGTAAACGTCCTCCGGTGTCAGATTGTTCAAGCTCTCATGATATCTCCGTGTGTTGTAATGGCTGACGAACTGTTTGATGCGTTGTTCCAGCTGTCCAGGCAGGTAGTAGTTATCGAGCAAGATCTGGTTCTTCAGTGATCGATGCCATCGCTCGATTTTGCCCTGCGTCATGGGGTGGTAGGGACGGCCGCGAGTGTGATCCATGCCCTGGCTTTCCAGCCATTTGGCCAGTTCGCCGGAGACATATGATGGCCCATTGTCGCTGAGCAACCTGGGACGATGACGAACTCTGACCTGGTCGAGATCAGCTGCCTTTAGGGCGATGTCCAGCGTGTCGGACACGTCCGTCGCTGTCATCGTGGTGCAGAGCTTCCACGCGAGAATGTAGCGTGAGAAGTCGTCGAGCACCGTCGACAGATAGAACCAGCCCCAACCGATGACTTTGAAGTAGGTGAAGTCGGTCTGCCACAGCTGGTTCGGTGCCGTCGTCTTGTGCTGGAACTCGTTACCCGCCTTCATCAGGATATAGGCCGGGCTGGTGATCAGGTCCTGGGCCTTGAGAAGACGGTAAACGGTCGCTTCTGATAGAAAGTAGCGGCGCTTCTCTGTGAAGGTGACAGCTAGCTCCCGGGGCGACAGTTCCGGTTTTTCCAGGGCAAGATCGATGACTGCGGTGGCAATATCATCCGGCACCTTGTTCCAGACTTGCCGCGGCCGTGGCGTTCTATCCTCTAGGGCCTCCACCCCGCCGGTGATGAACCGGTCGTACCAGTTATAGAATGTCGATCGTGGGATCCCCAGCTGTGTCAGTGTTCGGCTTATGGACAGCGATGACCTTTCGACCAGACGGATGATCTCCAACTTCTCGGATGCGGGATACCTCATGTATCGTCTTCCCCATCCCCGAGAACGCTTTTTTTGAGCAATCGGTTCTCCAGCATCTGCTCGGCCAGAGCCTCTTTCAGGCTCCGAGCCTCAGCTCGCAACCCCTTTACCTCGTCACTCGTCGCCGCACGCGCCGTGTCGCCGGCAAGGCGCTTCTTGCCTGCTTCCAGGAACTCCTTCGACCATTTGTAATAGAGGCTCTGGGCGATGCCCTCACGGCGGCACAGCTCCGCGATGCTGTCTTCACCGCGCAGACCTTCCAGGACAATGCGGATCTTTTCTTCGGCAGAATACTGCTTGCGCGCTGCCCGGCGGATATCACGGACGGTCTTCTCGACACTATCCGCTTTGCTTGTGTGTTTCCGTCTCATCTTCGCTCCTTACGTCGCTACGATGAGCCAAAAACACTCTCCTCCTCAATTCAGCAATGCTGTCCAACTAAATCTGACGGGGAACATAAGTCTAGAGCCCGTGTCAATCAATTTGACCGCTTCTCGATCAAATCGAACCGATTCTGACGCAGCCGCGAAATTTCGATTCAACCAAATTTAGCCGGGCAGTTGCAGTTCAATCTCAAGCCGAAACGAGGGTTTCCGTCCGGGCCGCCTTCACATTCTGCGCAATCTCCCTGAGATGACGGTGGTCGGTACCGCAGCAACCTCCCCAAATGTCCATCCATGGGAACCGGAGTGCGACTTCGCCCATTTGTCTGCCTAATTCCACCGGATCGCCATCCTCGAGATGGCCGAGCTTGCAAAGCGCGATCTTGTCCATCGCCACCGCATTGGGCCGAATACACCGTAGCCGCTCAAGCCAACTTCCCGGTGTCAGCGCTGGTTCGAACTCGAGCGGATGCGAGCAGTTCGTTGCGTGCCAGGCGATGGCGCCCGGCAGGTCAGCATCGGTCTGTGTAATGGCATCTTCCAGAGTTGGACCGGAAGATAGTCGGCTTTCGGCGTTCAGCGACCAGGAAACTCCCACCTTCATGTCGAGAGCTTGGGCGGCACGCGCGATGCCGATTGCCTCCGGGATGTTGTTCGCTGTCACATGCTGAACTGCATTACAGGCCGACTCTTTCAACGTTTCGAGTTGAACCGAATGATAATCCTCCGCCTCTTCCGCTGTGATATTTTCCCCTGTGCCATAGGCGTCTCCTCGTGGGCCGATCGCGTCTGAGATCAAGAAGTCCGGAATTTCTGCGGCATATTCCTTACGTATCCCGTCAAGGAACTCGATCGACCGCAAGGTCGCCTCCCTGAGCCCCTCGCGCGAAAGCCCGAGCTTCGTGCCCCAGTCAGGACTGGCGCGGTAGTTAAGCCAGCCGAGAAGGACGCCGCAACCCTCAGCGGCGGCGACGTTGCAAACACGCGTATAAATTCCGCGGAGCGCGGCCGTTCCTTGAGGCGTATCGAGAAGCGTGAACGCCGCAAAACAAGGCAACTCGAAGCCATGGAGGTACATCAGCTCAGTCTCGAATCCGCCTTCGGTCAGATAGAGGACGCCGTCTCTGGTGTCAGGGTGAGAAAAGTTCATGGAAGCCTCCTTACTGGCAATGTAGGCCCAGTATCGATAACAACGTTCGCCGGAGACAGTGGCAGAAAGGACGCTAACGTGCCAAAAATGACAAAACATCCGGCCCGATACGTTATAACCGAGCGAAAAGTGACAGATAAAGCCAAAGCCAGCCGAGAGCGACCGACCATTGTGCTTCTCGCTTCACCCGAAACCTCGGCCATGGTCCTCTACGGGCTCTACGACGTGCTGACGACCGTCGGTGTTATTTATCCCGAGTTGGTCAAGGGCGCGCCGGAGCGTGAGCTCTTGGATATCAAGATCGTCTCCGCCGACGGCAGGCCGTTTAGTTGTGTCGGCGACATTCCCGTTCGTCCCCATGCTGCTGTAGATGACTTCCAGTACCCCGACAGCGTGCCGGACGCGATTGTTGTCTGCGACATGTACGTAGCCGTCACGGCAGTACCTACTGGACGCTATCCCCGAGAGTGTGTGTGGCTACGTGATATGCATGCAGCAGGCAGCCTACTGACCTCGGTCTGCTCTGGGTCTCTGGTACTGGCCGACTCAGGCGTTCTCGAAGGTCGTGCGGCAACTGCGCATTGGGCCTATCGAGACATGTTTCATAGATATTTTCCCAACGTATCCTTCGTGGATAGTGCGGCGCTTTGCCTAAAGGCGGAGGAGAACAACATCGTGACCGCCGGCGCCGTTAGTGCCTGGCACGACCTAGCCTTCTACTTAATCGCCCGATACTGCGGCTACCATCACGCAATCGACACCGCGAAGGTTTTTCTCATGACCGACCACGTGGAGGGCCAGTCACCGTATGCCATGATGACGCGTCCTATGGAGGTGAAGGACGCGGTCGTCGCCGAGTGTCAGGCTTGGATCGCGGAGAATTACGATATCGAGAACCCTGTGGAGCGGATGACCGATCGCTCCGGCCTAGGCGGGCGCACCTTTGCACGCCGGTTTCGTGCCGCCACCGGTTACACGCCGATGGACTACGTTCAGGCATTGCGTATTGAGGAGGCCAAACAGGAACTAGAACGCGACCAGCGCCCCATTGAGGAAATTGCCGCCGCAGTGGGCTACGAGGATGCTTCATCATTCCGACGGCTTTTCAAAAAGCGCGTTGGGCTCACGCCTGCGGCCTATCGCAAAAAGTTCCAGAGCCTCGCTGTACTGGCAACGACCTACGCTTTGCGGCCTGCATAGGAACTGCCATTTCCATCCGACGCCGACTAAATTTGGTGACTTCCGCTTCTGGCACTGATGAAAATTCCTGCTGATCCAAACTAATCTCTACTTTTCCCTCGAAAGCCGAAGTTTGGATCGGTGGGGTTTCGCACGGCATGGATGCCTTGCTAAGGTAAGCGACTGGCTGGAAATCTGGATTGTGTAGGGAGGGGAAGATGACTTCATATGATTCTAAAAAGATCGCGCACATCCACGAAGAACTGCACAGCCACTTGCCAACAGAATCAGCGCTGCGGGTTAAATCGCTAGAGAGTCTGCTGATAGAGAAAGGTCTACTCGAGGCAGATACCGTCGACAATTGGCTCGACAAGCTCTCAGATAAAGTCGGCCCGAGAAACGGGGCCCGCGTGATAGCAAAATCGTGGATCGATCCACAGTTCAAGGCGACGCTTCGAGAGAACGCGATGACGGCGTTTGAGGAATTAGGGCTTGCTGAGGGTGGCGGTTATGACCTCCGGGCGGTGTTTAATACGGACAGTGTTCACAATCTGGTTGTCTGCACCCTGTGCTCCTGCTACCCGCTCCGGCTGATCGGTATTTCTCCTGGTTGGTACAAATCGAATGAATACCGGGCCCGCGCTATTCGTGACCCTCGGGGGGTGTTGCAGGAATTCGGGGTCGAGCTGGAAGAAAGCACTGAGGTGAGGGTTTGGGACTCGACATCGGAACGGCGCTACATCGTTGTTCCGCAGAGGCCCGAGGGCACCGAGTCGTGGTCGGAAGACGACTTGTTCAAATTAGTCACTCGGAATTCGATGATCGGCACGCACAGAGAGCTGCTCACTCGGCAAGGAGAGAACTAATGGATACTCTCCACGACCTTGGTGGCCGCGAAGGATTTGGAGCCGTGCGTTGGCAGAAGGATAAGGATGCTATCGCCTTCCACGAAGAATGGCAGGCGCGTGCGTGGGCGATCTGTATGTGTACATTTGCACATTGGCGCGGAAAGCCGGAGATTTGGACGCTCGACTGGTTTCGCCATGTGCGCGAGCGTATAGACCCTGTCGACTATCTTACGCGCAATTATTACGACCAATGGACACAGAGCCTCGCGGCAACTTTAATCGACAATGGCACAATTCGGTTAGATGAGTTGTTGCCGGATGCAAAGCTTGCGACCAACGATGTCCCAACTGCCAGCACGACCCATGAACGAACGGCATCGGTAACTCCCGACCGTACGGTTAATGAGAGTACGGCTTCCACGCCGAAATTCGAAGCTGGCCAAACGGTGCGCTGCAAAGCGGTGGTGCCCGCATTTCATACGAGGTTGCCCGCATATGTCCGCGGAAAAGTGGGGGTCGTGGATGGGCATCATGGGAAAGAGCCGTTGGCGGATTTGAGCGCGGTCGGCGTGATCGAGCCGGAGCACCTCTACACAGTGAGGTTTGACGCTGCGGCACTCTGGCCGGAGGCACAAGGGCGCCGTGAACGCATCTATGTCGATGCGTGGGAGAGTTATCTTGAGCCAGCTGAGTGATTCGCTTACGCCCCTACAACGCAAAAACAATGAGCCGGTCTTTGACGAGGCTTGGCAAGCGCAAGTGCTCGGCATTGCGGATTCATTGGTCGAATTGGGGCTCCTATCACGCGACGAATGGGCAAGCGCACTCGGCGAGGAATTAAAAAACAACCAGTCAACCGGCGCCCCCGACAATGCAGAGAGTTACTACCGCGCGGTGTTGCGCGCGGTTGAGGTATTGTTGGACGGAAAGAAAATAATGACCGAGCCAGAGCTTAGCGATCGTATCGAAGAGTGGCGCCAAGCCTATTTGCGGACGCCTCACGGCCAGCCCGTTGAGTTGCATGCAGAGATTAGTAAGCCACGCCACCAGTAAAACGGCCAGTCTATTCAGTTCGAATTGTTGGCCCTCGCACAAGGTCGGCTCCTGGCTAGAAGCAGACTCAGGGTCCGGATACTGGTTTCGTTCGCTTTCGACGATGTGACTGACATCTCAACAGAGTGGCTAGCAATCGAATGAGCCTTAGCCCATAAGGACGTGCTGTTGACCAAATGTCACATATAGAGGCCAAGTCAATGAACACGAGCGAGGCTGAACTCCTATCGCGGTCGCGGCAGCAAGCATATCGCAATGATATTGACAAACTGACCGAGTCTGAGATCGACGAGTTACTGACGCATTTCGGTGATCGAATTTCAGCAAATGCCAGGAAAGATATCGCGGCTGCATTGACAAGGATCTACGAAGAACTAGTGCGTGATGTTCGCCTCCGGCACACAGGTAGCGTGAATAGACCATCAGATCCAGAACCCTCGCAAAACCGCAAAAAGCTATCGACACAAACGGCAGCTGAGCTTCGTGAGCTTTCCAGCGCCATCGACAAGCTCCAGGACGCATTTGAGCATCTCAGTCCTCCTGGGCGAAGTGTCCTTGACCGAGAACTTCGTCAGATTTACGCGTCTATCCCGACCAACCAACGACCATCTTTCAGGAAGCTGTGGGATCAAGCTAGTGAGCCACTTCAGAGCATAGGCGCAGCGGCGAGCAATGCCTCGATTGAGGTGAAGCGGGGGCGCGATGAATCTGAATTGCACAAAATGGTCGGCGCTCTAGTGGTGGTTTGGACACATTGCACCGGCTCACCACCGCAGCGGTCTTACAATGCTGGACACGCGGAAGCCCATCAAAGCGGTGAAGCCGGTGCACTCCTCAAGCTGGCCCGTGCGATCGCGAAGCGTGCAAATGAACAGTTGGGGAAGGAGGGGATGCAGGTTGGCAGCCGATCCTTGAGCAAGATCGTCCGAGATAAAATTAGTGAGCATGGGTAGCCTGGCCCAATTAAACCCAATCCCCGATTAATTAGGCCATAAAGCGGTTCAGCCAATCGGTGCCATACAGTTCCTCACGCGCATCAAACCGAGGAACTGGAAGTGTCAAAGATACAACGCATTGTCGAGCGCCCAATTGGCACACTGAAACTCAACAGCCGGAACGCTCGGACACATAGCAAGAAGCAAGTTCAACAACTTGCAAACAGCATCAAGGCTTTCGGGTTTAACAATCCGATCCTCATCGATGAGCGAGACCAAATACTGGCTGGCCATGGACGCGTTAGAGCAGCTGAGTCCCTCGGTTGGGCAAATGTGCCGACGCTTCGGATAAACCACCTTAGTGAGGCTGAAAAGCGAGCCTATGTCCTTGCCGATAATAAGCTGGCCGAGAAAGCCGGTTGGGACATTGAGCTGTTGCAGCTGGAACTAGGCGAGCTGGTGGAGCTTGACCTTGAGCTTGACCTCTCAATAACTGGCTTCGAAACAGGCGAAATCGACGTCATCCTCGCCAATGCGGCAGACGACACAATCTTGGATGAACCAACCGAAGAAGACCTGCCCGTCACGCCCGTATCGCAACTTGGCGACCTTTGGCATTTGGGCAGACATCGGTTGCTTTGTGGCGATGCGACGGATGCAAGCACATTCGCCACACTCCTTCCTGACAAAGATGCGCAACTGGTCTTTACCGACCCGCCGTACAATCTTCCCATCAATGGTCATGTCAGTGGACTAGGGCGAACTCGCCACAAAGAGTTCGTCATGGGCTCTGGCGAAATGACTCCAAAGGCCTTCACTGCATTCTTAAACCTGTCCCTCCAGCTCGCCGCTAATCACAGTGTCGATGGGTCGCTGCACTACGTCTTCATCGACTGGCGGCATATCCCAGAGCTACTTGCGGCAACAGAAGATATTTACCGAGAAACCAAGGCCTTATGCGTTTGGACCAAATCCAATGGCGGAATGGGCAGCTTTTATCGCTCCCAACATGAGCTGGTGTATGTATTCAAGAATGGAAGTGCGCGACACAGGAACAATATCGAACTCGGCGTCAATGGTCGTAATCGCACCAACGTGTGGACGTACCCAGGCGCCAATTCCTTCCGCAACGGCCGCTTAGAGGAACTCGCGCTTCACCCAACGGTGAAGCCTATCGCTCTTATCGCCGACGCTATCCTCGATGCCTCGGACCGAAATGGCATTGTCCTCGATCCTTTCGTCGGATCCGGCACAACAGTCCTCGCTGCGGAGCAAACTGGTCGCGTTGCAGCAGGCATAGAAATAGATCCTGGCTATGTCGACGTCGCCATTCGACGGTGGGAACAGGCCACCGGAGAAGTGGTCCGTCATGCAGAGACCGGCATGACACTCGACGAGCTCAGCGAGCATCGAGGCATAGGCAGTGACCCGGCTCATGCAGATCGGGAGCAATCACCGAATGCCTAAATCACGAAACTACACTGTCGGCTACGGCAAACCGCCCAAACACACTCAATTCAAGCCTGGGCAGTCCGGCAATCCGAATGGACGCCCCAAGGGGTCACGCAACCTCAAAACGGATCTCGACGACGAACTAAGCCGACAAATCCTGATCCGAGAGGATGGCAGCGAGCAAAGGGTGAGCAAGCAACGTGCTCTCGTGATGGCCCTTTGCAACAAAGCAATGAAGGGGGACCCTCGCGCTATCCGGATATTAGTCGAGTTGATCCTTCGGTTTGAGGAATCGAAAGCCGTCGATGCGCTTGAGGCTGCGCTATCCGCAGAAGACGAAAAAATCATCGAAAACTTTGAGACGCGGCTGCGCGACAAGAGCCGGCAAGAATGACATATGATCCCGCGCTGCTAGCCGCACTGTTACGGCACGACCTCGCCACCTTCATCCAAAAATCTTTTGCGACCGTGGCGCCGGGGAAGACCTACTGTCACAACTGGCATATCGAGGCCATGGCATTCTACCTATCGAGATGCCTTGCAGGCGATATTGGCAGGCTGGTGATAACTGTACCCCCGAGATATTTAAAGTCCATCAGCGCCTCCGTTGCCTTCCCAGCCTGGGCGCTCGGCCGTGATCCAGCGCAACGAATCATTTGTGCGAGCTATGGACAAGAGCTCGCGTTGAAACACGCGGCAGACTGCCGCGCGATCATGAAGGCGCCATGGTACCAGCGAACCTTTCCCCAGACGCGCGTCGACACTGGGCGGGACACACAGAATGAGTTCATGACCACCAAGCGAGGCTTTCGGCTAGCAACGTCCATTGGCGGAGCCCTTACCGGACGCGGAGGTAACATCATCATCATCGACGACCCTCACAAACCGGACGAGGTGCTGTCGGATACCAAACGCCAGGGAACTATTGATTGGTTCTGCAATACTCTTTTGTCCCGCCTCGATGACAAGAGCAATGACGTCATCATCGTCATTCAGCAACGGCTGCATGAGGAAGATCTCGCCGGTTACTTACTCGATCACCCTGCGGCCTATCACCTCAATTTACCCGCCATAGCCGAACGTTCAGAAGAAATCCAAATCGGCTGGGTGGATGCGACCAACGTTGAACAGATCCATACCCGGATCGCTGGGGAAGCACTTCATCCCGAGCGCGAAGATCTCGCGACCCTAAACAAGATCAAGGCGGAGATGGGGAGCTATGCATTTGCCGCCCAGTATCAACAGCGTCCCTCGCCAATAGAGGGAGGCCTTGTGAAATGGGACTGGTTCGAGTTTTACGCGCTGCCAAAACGTCAGGACGGAGATCAAATTGTTCAGTCCTGGGATACGGCCCTCACCGCAAACGAAGCTAGTGACTACGCCGTCTGCACGACCTGGCTCGTTCGAAACCACACCTATCATCTTGTCGAGGTATGTCGCCGACGACTGGAGTATCCCGAGTTGAAACGTGCGTTTAAGCAGCGACGTGAAATGCATTGGCCAGACACCATCCTGGTGGAAGACAAGGGCTCCGGCACGGCCCTGATCCAGGAGCTGCGTGAAGAATACGACCTCCGGCCCATTGCGATTCAGCCTGACGCGGACAAGGCGACCCGAATGATGACGCAGACATCAATTATTGAAGCAGGCCATGTTCTGCTGCCGAAAGATGCACCGTGGCTGGCGGATTTCCGTCATGAGATTGTGACCTTCCCCAACGGGCGGCATGACGATCAGGTCGACAGCGTGTCGCAGTTCCTAAACTGGGTCAGAAATAGAGGCGGCGGTAAAGCCGTATTCCACATCTCGTAGATCCATAGGCAAGGCCCATAGGCAACAAAGTAGGATCCCTGCTCCTTCAACCTAAGGACAATTCCACTGGACTTCCTCGGCAAAGGAAGCAGCAATGGATGTCGTTCGGGCCCAACTAGGGCCTCGCCCTTGCCGCTAAGATCGGCGAGGCCTTCCCGGGTGGAAGCGCTGCGATCTCCGCGGCGCAAACACCTACGGAGGCCCAAAATGGCATCATCCACAAAACGTCCGACACCAACACAGCGGCGTGCGAAGATTAAGCAAAAAGACGCGCCCATCGTAAGGCCGAAGTCCAAGATCGCCTTGCTCGTTGAGATGCTGAACAAGCCCAACGGCGCCACGCTCAACGACCTCGTCAAGAAAACCGGATGGCAACCGCATTCGGTTCGCGGCGCCATCAGCGGCACCCTAAAGAAGAAGCTCGGCCTGACGGTGTCCTCCGAATCCAAACATGGCCGCGGTCGAGTCTATCGCATTACGGATGGAGCATGAGATGGCCCGTGCAGAGGATATTGAAAGTCTAGTCGCCACCCTCGAAACGGCCGATCGCGCTGAACTGGTCGAGCGATGGCAGCGCTGCTTCCGATCTAGCCCACCAAAGGGCGTCAGCCAACGGTTCCTCATTGCCGCAATTGCCCATTCCCACCAATTGAGAGCGCATGGCCGATCTGCGTCACGACTACTCCACCGCCTGGAGCGCGCCGCCAGCAAGGCCAAAAATTCTTGTTTGAAATCCGTTTCAACTGCCCCCACACCCGGAACGCGATTTATCCGGGAGTGGAACGGAAAAACCTATACCGTCGATGTCTCTGACGACGGGTTTGTTCTGGACGGGGTACCGTATCGGTCCCTCTCGGCCGTGGCCAGGGCCATCACTGGCGCCCGGTGGTCCGGACCTCGCTTCTTTGGATTGAAACCGGAGCAGACCTCATGACACCCAAACGCCTTCGCTGCGCGATCTACACCCGGAAGTCCACGGATGAAGGACTGGAGCAAGACTATAACTCGCTGGAAGCGCAGCGGGATGCGTGTCTGTCTTACGTGAAGAGCCAGTCCGGCGAAGGATGGACGGCTCTAAAGGCACCCTATGATGATGGTGGTTATTCCGGTGGCAGTATGGATCGCCCCGCTCTGCAGAAATTGCTCTCTGACATTCGAAACGGGTCTGTCGATGTCGTGGTGGTCTACAAGGTGGACAGACTCTCACGCTCCCTAGCGGACTTCGCCAAAATCGTCGAAACCTTGGACGAACAAGACGTCTCGTTTGTCTCCGTAACACAACAGTTCAACACCACCTCATCCATGGGACGATTGACGCTCAATGTCCTTTTGTCCTTCGCTCAGTTCGAGCGGGAGGTCACAGCGGAGCGCATCCGCGACAAGATCGCAGCCTCGAAAAAGAAGGGCTTATGGATGGGTGGGGTCGTGCCGCTCGGCTATGACGTGGTCGATCGAAAGTTGATCGTGAATCAAGCCGAGGCGGAGACCGTTCGAACACTGTTCCAGCGCTATCGTGACCTCGGCACCGTGAAAGCTCTCAAGGACGAGGCCGATCGACTAGGGCTGCGGACCAAAGCCCGTATACCGAACAATGGCGGTCGTAGTGGCGGGATGCCATTTAGAATCGGGCATCTACACAAGCTCCTTACCAACAAAATCTATCTCGGAAAAACAACGCACAAGGGACAAAGTTATCCCGGTGAGCATGAGGCGATCATCGATCTAGCGCTTTGGGCCCTGGTGCAGGATCAACTCAGACAAAACACCAAGCAGCGAACGCGCTCCGTCTATGTAAGGGGTTCGAACCTTCTTACCGGCTTACTCTTCGACGAAGAGGGCAAGCGGATCTCACCGCATTACACTAACAAACAAGGGCGGCGGTATCGCTACTACATCTCTCGTGACCCGGATGCAAAGACGCAATGGCGCCTGCCCGCACCGGCCGTCGAACGAGCCGTCATCGATGGCATTGTCGAGTTCTTGAGAGACACACCGCGGCTCATCAATCACATTGATCCAACGACGGAAGAGACGGCGGCAGCAATTGACGCGGCGGCGGCGCTTGCGCATCAGCCCGTCACCGGCGATGCAAGCACCCTGCGATCTCTAATCCTCGATCTTGTAAATCGCATTGAACTCACATCGTCCTGTGTCCGAGTCGAGCTGGACCCAACGGAATTAATGAAACGATGTCTATGCGAATCGAATGGTCAAATCACAGATAAATCAATCGCGATTGAGCTACCGGTTACCTTCAAGCGCCGAGGCGTCGAGATGAAGCTGATCATCAACGGGCAGTCGGACAAACCCAGCAAGCCGGACCCGGCTCTCATTAATGTTGTCACATCGGCACAACGATGGTTTGCCCAATTGAAGTCTGGAGAAGTTCGCAGCATCAAAGACCTCGCTGCCCGCCACAGCGTCGACAAAGGTGATGTCAGCCGTATCCTGCCACTCGCTTTCCTAGCGCCCGATATCGTCGAGGCGATACTCGATGGGAAGCACCCCGTTGATCTGACAGCGTATCGGCTCAAGCGCATTCGTTCCCTGCCCTATGACTGGCAAGCGCAGCGTGAACTACTTGGCTTCGCCTAAACCACGCAGTCCCGCCATCAAATGGAAACTGTTGGCTACGGGAATTGGCTGACAGAGACTTTTGCCCAATTCCTCTCGGAGACGCGCAGAATACTAGTCTCTGTACCTATAGATAACCGAGGATATCGCCTGTGTGGCGCGGAAAACGGGACACTGCGCACACATTTAACAGATTGATACTAAGCAATAAAAGAAATTGGTGGAGCCGAGGGGAGTCGAACCCCTGACCTCTACAATGCCATTGTAGCGCTCTCCCAACTGAGCTACGGCCCCATCCTTGGGACGCGGCGTGAAGTCACGGGTATTGGGCCTTCCCGCCGCTACGCGCGCCCGCACCGAACGGTCGGAACGTTGATCCATGTCACGGTGCGCTCGCCGAAGGTCGCGAATAATTCCATCCAAAGTAGTCGGCAGATGGTGGGGACTAGCCTGCATATACGTTCGGATTTGGCGCAGAGGCCCTGGAGAAAGGGTTTGAAGATGCAAGTTTATCTAGGATCGAGACATACACGTTTCTTGCGTTGTCTTATGCCGCTTGTCTTGGCCGTACTGATCTGCGCACCGGAAGCCGTTGCGGAAGATCCTGATGCCCCCGAAATAATCGCCCAAGGGTTCGACATGGCCATGCCCCGGCAGGGCCGCATCGGAAAATTTGAACGGCTCCGTGTCCGAATACAAGCGCCCGAGCGGATCAGCAGCTTGATGGTGCGGGAACGGTCCTACGAGGTCGATCTCGCGACGACGTTGGACCAAGGCAACTATCATTTGTTCGGGATCGAAAAGCGCGTCCGCCGATACAAGGACGTGACGCTCGATTTTCACAATTACATCAACGAGAAAATTGCGGCCGCAGGCAGCTATGAATTTCTCATTCAGGTAAAGGACAACAAGGGGGGTACAGCAACGGCGCATTTGGCGATCATCGTTACCGCCGAAGACGCGTTCAAAAAAAAACAAACTAACGTCAATATCGCACCGATGAAGACTGGGCGCTTCCGGCTTGAAAGAGCCGGGCCAGGTCCTGTGCAAGGCGGTAGGGCGTTCGGCATCAGCTGGAAAACAGTAGATGTGAACCGGGTGGTCATTCGCATCAACGTTACCGGGGACGGGTCTTCGATCAAGAACGGTCTGTCGACCTCTCAATACGAGCGAATAATTGGCACGCCCGACCTGGATTTTCGGCGCAATGTCGAAAAGCGAAAAATCTGGACCGACTATGTCCAAGTTCCCACGGCAAGCAACGCAGCGGCTGGACACGTCTTGGCGATCGATACGCCGCGACGTTTTTGTGTGATGCGCTTCGACCGGAGCGAAACATCGCTGTCGAAGATTGGGACGACGATTGTGGTACAGGGTGAGTACAAATGTGCAGATTCTTAAATAATATCAATGATGTGACGAAGTGCGCCTATCGAAGCAGCTAGACGGGGAGTAAAGGCATGAGTGCTTACGTAGAAAAAAGTATGTCCAAAGGTCAGGAGATTGAGGCGGCGGCAACGGACGTATTGGCCGATGGCGGCAACGGGGCCGACGGGAAGGTGCTGACGCATGGCGAATGGATCGTCCGGGCGAAAGGCAAATTGAAGCGCCGGACATTCTCTCACCCGTCTTTCGGCCTGCTCCTGGTCTTTGCCATTCTATTCGCGGGTTCGGTGTATCTCTTCGAGAATATGGACGTCCTGACCGGCGCGCTCTACGCCACCCGCGTCGTCATGACCAGTCTGTTCGCGGTGACGTTGGGGTTTCTTCTCTCCGTGTGGTGGTCGTCCTCGGCGCGCTTCGATGAAAAGCTTCGCGAGGCGGAGAGGATCGACGCCGAGTACCGTGAGCTGTTGATGAGTTTCTCGGATAGCTTGTTCGATATCATCAACGCCCTGAACACACTGGCGACCAAGCCGCCGAAATCGTTCGTGGTGGCGACGGAATTCCTCCTCAGCGAATATGTCCACCTGCTGCAAAGCCGGCTGCAGTGGTACGGCGACTACGTCGCCGGTCTCGGATTCGACGCAAGCGACTTCCTCGACGAGAAGATGCGCATTTTCGAGGGCATCCGGGAGCGCGCCAGCGTGTCGATCAAAGGCATCCCGAGGGAACTCGAAACGGCCTTCATCGCAAACCTCAACCTCGACATAGAGCAGCTTTCCGACGCGACCGCCAGGCGCCAGCAAAATCTTAGGAAAACGCTTGAGGAACTGGCGGACCAGAAAACGGAACACCACGGCACGGAGAAAAGTACACCGGCGCCGGGATAGCGGCGGGGCACTGTCAATCGATTGACCCTTTAGAATATTACGGTCGCCGCACAAACCGGCGCAGGTGTCTTGTCGCTTCGTGGATGATCGATCTGGTAGGGTTGAATGATCTTCTGATGGCCAAACGAGTCTCACTCTCGCTCATGGCGCTCCTCTTCGGCGCGGCCGGCGTATTCGTGTGGATCAATGGGGCACCGTTTCTTGCGGCGACATTGGCAACCAGCGCAACCGCCATCGCCCTGGGAATCCTCTTCGAGTCCACTCGAAAACCACGGATCCGAGCGAAGCCGTTGCCGGAAAAAAAACTGACGCATGGCGAATGGATCGTCCGGGCGAAAGGCAAGTTGAAGCGCCGGACATTCTCTCACCCGTCTTTCGGCCTGCTCCTGGTCTTTGCCATTCTATTCGCGGGTTCGGTGTATCTCTTCGAGAATATGGACGTCCTGACCGGCGCGCTCTACGCCACCCGCGTCGTCATGACCAGTCTGTTCGCGGTGACGTTGGGGTTTCTTCTTTCCGTGTGGTGGTCGTCCTCGGCGCGCTTCGATGAAAAGCTTCGCGAGGCGGAGAGGGTCGACGCCGAGTACCGTGAGCTGTTGATGAGTTTCTCCGATGGCCTTTTTCACATCATCAACGCCCTGAACACACTGGCGACCAAGCCGCCGAAATCGTTCGTGGTGGCGACGGAATTCCTCCTCAGCGAATATGTCCACCTGCTGCAAAGCCGGCTACAACGATATGGGGACTACGTCGCCGGCCTTGGGTTCGACGCAAGCGACTTCCTCGACGAGAAGATGCGCATTTTCGAGGGCATCCGAGAACACGCCAGCGTGTCGATCAAGGGCATTCCAAGGCAATTCGAAACGGATTTCATTGCAAATCTCAACCTCGACACAGAAAATCGCTCACAGGGCAAGGCGAGTAGGCAAAACCGATTTCGACAACAACTCATCGAGCTCGCGGGTGAGACGGAAACAAAGACCGCGGGAACAGCCACACACTGACAGGGCAGGAGTTACGCTCGCAGACGGCAAACTCAGCCGTCCCTAATCCCATAAAATGAGGTCGATATCGCCGATTCGCCGGGGAAACCGCAGCCGGCGACACGCCCACATTCTCATCACGTTAGACAGAAAATTAATGGTGGTGCACGCAGTCTGTAGCGAACCAGTCTCCGCAGGAATTCCCTGTTTAACAGGGAAAAAACAGGGAATTCTAACAAAATCAGAGCCTGGAGAGCTTATCGGGGGTGCCAAGGCACTGATAATAAGTCACTAATTTCCCGAAATCCCTAAATCTCGAACAGGGAATTTTTCCGAAGTAACAGGGAATTTAATCGCCAGAACAGGGTAACAAATAGTTGGATCAGGGCGTTCGGCTTTGCCCCTAATTTGGCCAGAATTTCATAGTGGACCACGTCCGCTATTTAAGGTTTGAGGTCTGTTGTAACTCTAGAATGAGACATGGATTCTCATTGTTCAAAGGGCCTGCAACGATAAGGCTTTGAGCCTCGTTGATTTGCTGTGAATGTCTCAGTTCAGGCCAAAGCCGACATGTAGCTAGGTAAGTAACTCAGCCGGTCTTAGCCAAAAGCGGACGTGCAGAAATGCCTGAACACGACAGACACAAATTCTGTGGCCCTCCTCACCCGCCAGCTACGGGCATCCCGACGGCGAAGCGGTTGCTGTCGGCAAGCAGCATGACGCTCGGAACAATCACGCCGCCGAGCTGCGATCGGTCGCGCCAAAGCCGGCCGAGACGACGAGGCGGTCGACCAGCGGTTCGAGTGCGGCGTGCGCCGCGTTGCGCGATGCTTCGAAACGGTGATCTCCGAATTCCTGGTATTCGACCCCGACATGGTGGACCGTTTCGACGCCGAGATAGCGCGATGCGGTCCGGATATGCGGGGTCAGGCTGTCGCGGCCTTCGTTGACCTCGCCGGGACCGAAGCCGAATTCTCCCCAGGACGTCAGAAGGACGAGCGTCTTGCCGGAGAAAACCGGTTCGAGCGGGGCATCGCCCCTGGCCAGATCGAACGTGAAGGTCTTGTCGACCCGGACGACCTGGTCGAACCACGCCTTCAACGCGGCGGGCATGCCGTAGTTGTACATCGGCGTCGCCATGACAATGATGTTGGCGACGGCCACCTCGGCGATCAGGTCGTTCGAGAGGGCGAGAAGATCCGCCTCTTTCTGCGAACGCTCTTTGGCGAAGGCGGCTGCGATCCAGTCTTCCGTAATGATGGACGGCGGGTTCGCGCCGACATCACGAAGGATGTGCTCGTCGTTTGGACGCCGGGCAAGCCAGAGCCCGAAGAAACGATCCGACAGCGCACGGGTCGTTGAGCGAGACGTCCGGGCGCTGGCGTCGATACGAAGCAATGTGGTCATGGTGAGGTCTCCTAGCTTTGCGCGATCAGCGGTTGAGTTCGCCTTCGAACCGCAGGACGCCAATGCCTTTATCGAAGAACCGGCCGCCGCGGCGCCCGAACGGGCCAGTGAACCCGGCGAAGCGGCCCGTCGCATTGACGACCGTGTAGTCGGTGCTGCCCGCGGTGATCTCCTCTGCGGCCTCTTGCACGCAGGATTTGTCGTTGGCGACGATCGTGGAGCCGTCCGTATAGATGAAGAAATCTTCCATGTCGAATTCAAAGCGGCCGTTTCCGACATCGCGGTGATCGCTGGTGACGTGGGCGTAGGCGCCGCCCTTCAGAGTTCCGGTCATTGCGGCGATACCTTCGCTTTCGCTGATGTAGGCCACGTTGGCGGTTCCGCCACTTAAAAGCTTATCTGTGTTCTTCGACATTTCTTGAACCTTTCTTTCAGGGTGTTTGTGTCGCGTGACCCGGAACCGTGGTGTGCCTGGGATGCTGCGAGATATGACCGGTTGCGAGCGAGTCGACAAAAGGTAAGTCTTCATCTATAAATGAATATAATTCATGCATAAGGCATGCTGGTGAACGTTTCGTCGATTTCTCTTCCGGCGCTACGGTCCTTCGATGCCGCGGCGCGCACGGGCAGCTTCAAGGATGCAGCGGCTGAATTGGGCGTGACGCCGACGGCCGTTTCACATCAGATCCGGTCGCTCGAAGATCAGCTCGGGGTTGCGCTTTTTGTTCGCGCGACCCGCAAGATATCCCTGACACCAGAGGGAAGCCGCCTCGCCGCGGCTACGTCGCGTGGTTTTCGAGACATCTATGACGCATTGGAGGAACTGCGGGACGCGTCGTCGCGCCTGACCATTGCCGCCACTCCGGCATTCGCCGCGCTGTGGCTGGTGCCGCGGCTCGCCGGGTTTGAGTCACGGTATCCTGCCTCAAGTGTTCATGTCGAAACATCCACCGACCTGCTTGATCTCGAACGCGATCGGCGGATCGATATTGCAATCCGTTATGGCGCGGGTGCGTATCCCGGCCTTGCGACACTGCCCGTCGCGGAAGAGACGTTTGGCGCCTTCGCTCATCCCGGTTTTCTAGAGACCTTACGCGACTTTGAAGACGCGGTCTTGATCGAGACGCGCTGGCGGTCGACCGATCTGAAGCCGGTCGGCTGGGACGACTGGTTGGCGGTGCGCGGTGCTAATCCCGCGCGGTTCAAGAACCGCCGCGTTTTCGATCAGGAGCAGCATTCGATCCAGGCCGCGCTGGCCGGCCAAGGGATCGTCGTCGCCAGCAGCCTGCTGGTCCAGGATATGCTGAAACACGGCTGGCTTGCAGAGTTCCAACCGGACGCACGCGTTCCCGGCCTTCGCTATACGGCGGTTGCGCTGCCCGGGCATGCGGAAACGCGAAAAGTCCGGCAATTCTTTTCGTGGATAAAAGAAGAGGTGGATACCTAAGCTGGTCCCCCGACCAAGCTCAGGGCGGGGTGCTGTCAGTTTAATGCGACCCAGCCTCCAAATTCCCCGGCATTACTAGGTTCACGCGGCCAGCTGACGCCATTCGGCCAGAGCGGCAGAGCGGTCCTGCTTGAAGATATCGCGGCGATTGAGGTGGCGGTCCTGATTGAAATGATTTTGGATCGAGGCGTGAGCGGACGCGAACTTCTGTAGGGTTTTGAGGTCCCTGTATTTCGACATTGCCCCTTCCCGTCTTCGGAATGGCTGGTGTGAATTTTCGGCTCGATTGTTGAGCCACCGGCCACATTCTTGGCGATGCGAAATGCCGATGACATTCATCGCCGCCCGGTATGATCGAAGCCGGTCTGTCACGATGCTCCCTGGCCGACCATAACGCTTCATAGCGCGTCTCAAAAACTTCAGTGCAGCCTTGCGATCCCGGTGTTTCGTCGCAAATACCTCTAGCACCTCACCTTCGTGATCAACGGCTCGCCACAGTTAACGCGTCTCACCATTGATCTTCACAAACACCTCGTCCAAGTGCCAGCGCCATTGCGAATAGCACCCAGTTTGAACGCGTCGCTTTCGGATCTCTGCGGCGAAAATCGGACCGAACCGATTCCACCAGAACCGCACGGTCTCATGGCAGATGTCGATCCCGCGCTCAAACAGGATGTCCTCGACTCGGCGCAGCGAAAGCGGATAGCGGATGTAGAACATCACCGTGAGACGGATCACCTCCGGCGAACTATTAAAATAACAGTAGGGGTTCTTCATCCGTCGAGGCTGCGGACACGCCTCTTAAGCCTCAAGTCCATTTAGTCTGACAATGCCGAAACATCGCCTCGCTGCTGCTTCTGCCGTCCCGCCCTCAAAGCCAACGCCGATACTCCATGGCACGCCGTATGCGGGCATCGGCCAGCCGATCGGCGGCCTTTCTCGGCGGTTCTCCGGACTCCGCCGACGCTTCAAGAACAGCCCGCGTATTCAGGCGAATCTTCTCGTCGATCTCGTCCAACGCCGCTCTCTCGGTTCCGCCACGATACTCAACCGCAGCGCAAATCACGCCGCCGGCGTTGGCGACGAAGTCGGGGATGCTCAAGACGCCGCGATCGTGCAACATCTGCTCCGCCTCCGGACTAGCCGGAATGTTGGCGCCTTGGGCGACGAGGCGGGCCTGCAGCCGCTCCACGTTGTCGGCTCTCAGAACGTCGGGCCGCGCCGCGGGAATCCAGATGTCGCACGCCACATCGATTATGGCGTCACCGTCCAGGACCTGGCCGCTGCCATGATCGATCACGCTGCATCCCCTATTCTTTGTTGCGACCAGCGCCCCGATGTCGATTCCATTGGGATCGGCCAGAGTACCGCCGGAATCCGCCGCCGCCACCAAGACAGCGCCTTTCTCACCAAGGAAGCGAGCAGCGTGTTTTCCGACCGCGCCGAATCCCTGCACGGCGATGCGCGCACCCTGTAGGTCTAGGCCGCAGAATTCCGCTGCGACGTCGATACTCGCAGCGAGTCCAAATCCGGTCGCACCGATCTCATCGAGAGGTATCCCACCGAACTCCCGCGGCAATCCGACGGACCGGCCGATCTCGTCCTTCACCCAGGCCATGCAACGCTCGTCCGTGCCCATATCCGGCCCGGCGATGTAATCCTCGATCGTCCGGATCGCGTTGGCGAAAGCACGGACCAATCGCTCCTTCTCAGGGGCCGTCATCTTAGGATCTGCGAAGATCACGGACTTCGCGCCACCATGGGGCAGGCCTGCCATGGCGTTCTTGCGCGTCATAGCCCGCGCGAGACGGAAACACTCATCCAGGCTTACGTCGGGCGCCATCCGAGTTCCCCCGATCGCCGGCCCAGCGGCGAGATTGTCGAGGACGAGAATGGCTTTGAGGGCAATCCGCGGGTCATGCATGTGAATAATTTTTGACGGGCCCAGATCATCGGCCAGCCGAAAAACGTCTTCTACGTGTTGCCTGCTTTCCACCATGTCCCGTCCCCCTACCGACCGGCTCACTGCGCCCTTTCCAGATCTTCCTTCGACGCCGCAAGAAACCGCGACGCCTCGCCCCCCATCACCGCGCGATGGTCGAACGTCAAGGAGAGCGGTAGCACTCGCCGAACGACCGCATGGCCACCCCGAGGGACGACCGAGTCCCGGATACCGCCGGCGCCGAGAATGGCAACCTGTGGCGGCAGGACAACGAGGGCTGCATGGATGCCACCGAACATTCCGAAATTCGACAGCGTGATGGTTTGGCCCCGCAATTCATCCAGCGGTACCGTCCTCAACGCGACATCACGTTTCATCGCATCGAGGCCACGACGCAAATCCGGCACGTCGCGTTCACCGACGTTTCTTAACACCGGCACGAACAAGCCGTCCTCCGTGTCCATGGCGACACCGAGATCAATTCGGCGATGCAACTGTCGCCCGGCCTCTCGTCCGAAATACCAGGCGTTCAAAGCTGGCTCCGCCTGGCAGGCGGTTACGATTGCCCGGATGAGGCGCATCGTGACATCGACGTCCGGTGTCCAATCCCCAACATCGGCGACTTCCGTGACGGTTGCCGGCACCACTTCCGCATGGGCGCGTTCCATGTTCTTCGCCATCGCCCGGCGAACGCCGCGCAACGGATCGAAGAGGCCGGATTTGTCAGCCGCAGCCCTCTCAACGTCCGCAGCGGTGATATTGCCGGCCGAGCCGGTCGGCCGAATACTCGCCAGATCTATGCCAAGCTGCACTGCAAGCTGGCGTATAGCCGGCGCCGCTTTCACACCGGCCGCCCCCGCCCTTTCCGGAGCACCGGCACGTGGCTTGACTGTCGCGTCCGGGACCGCCCCGACAACCGTTCCGGAATCGGCGCCTTCCGCGTCGCCGAATGAAACAAGCGGTTCTCCGATCTTCAGAACATCGCCGGTTTGTGCGAACAGTTTCCCGATACGGCCCGACTGCGGCGACGGCACTTCGACAACCGCCTTTTCCGTCTCGACAGAGACCAGCGGCTGGTCGGCAACAACATGATCACCAACGCCCACATGCCAAGCGACAATTTCGGCTTCCTGTAGACCCTCCCCCAAATCCGGCAGGTTGAATGTCGTCATGCGTAATCAAGCGCCTTTCTCGCTGATGCATAAATCCTTTCCTGATCGGGAAAATATCGATCTTCCAGTTTCGGCAGAGGCACAATGGTGTCGAACCCGGCTACACGCAGCACCGGCGCCACGAGATGCATCAAGCCTTCATCGGCCAAGCGGGCCGCGATCTCTCCGCCAAACCCACCGGTCAAAGCGGCTTCGTGAACAATGATGCAACGTCCCGTTCGCTGGACTGACTGCAAGATCGTCTCCATGTCGAGAGGCTTTAGCGTGGCAACGTCGATCACGTCGGCGAAGACTCCCTCCTCGGCCAGGCGGTCGGCCACCGCGAGCGTTTCGGTAACGAGCGCGCCCCAGGTAACAAAGGTCAAATCCCGGCCCTCGCGCAGCAGAAAACAACGATCGAGCGGTGCCGCCTCTCCGTTATTCGCGACCTCTTCCTTTGGCGTCCGGTAAGCCCGCTTGGGTTCCAAGAAAACCACAGGGTCGGGGTCACGAATGGCCGCCAATAACAATTGATAGGCGCGCGACGGCGACGACGGAATTACCAAACGAATTCCCGGAATATGCGCGAACATCGCTTCCGTGCTTTCGGAGTGGTGCTCAGGGGCCCGGATGCCCCCGCCGTAAGGAGCACGATATACCACCGGACAGGTCAGACGACCCCGCGTCCGATTCCGAAGGCGTCCGGCATGATTCACGATTTGGTCGATTGCCGGATAGATGAACCCCATAAATTGGAATTCCACGACGGGCCGAAATCCCTGCGCCCCGAGTCCCACGGCAACGCCCCCAAGCAAGGCCTCGGATAGCGGTGTATCGAATACCCGAGCCTCGCCAAATTGCCGCTGCAGGCCGTCCGTCGCACGAAACACGCCGCCGTTGACACCGACATCCTCGCCCAGAATCAGCACGGCGTCGTCTTCCTGCATCGCCCGCCCGAGCGCAAGCCTTACCGCCTCTACCATCGTCAGTTCAGCCATCGGACGGCTCCGGATCTCCCGTCGGCGCGGTCAACAGGGACGCCCGCTGATCAGCTAGAGCATTCGGTAAATCCGCGTACAGGTGATCGAACATTGATTCAGGCGATTGCGGAGCCGTGGCGAGATACTGCTCGGTTGCGTCATTGACCCGTTCGTTGCAATCGGCAAGAAGGCGATCTTCTTCCTCCTTGCCCCACAGCCCCGCATCCGCGAGGTATGTGCGCAGGCGGGCAATCGGCTCTTCCTTCCACCGCGCGCTGACTTCGGCATCGTCCCGATATCGGCTGGCGTCGTCCACGGTCGTATGATCGCTCAAGCGATAGGTCAACGCTTCGATCAGGCAGGGCTCGCCCTCATCGCGGGCTCTTTGGAGAGCGCGCTCGACAGTTGCACGCACGGCAATGACATCGTTGCCGTCGACTTGTTCTCCCGCGAATCCGGTAGCGATGGCTTTTTGCGCCAGAGTCTCCGCAGCCGTCTGCGCCCGGCGCGGTACCGATATGGCCCACTCGTTGTTGTTGACGATAAACACCACCGGCAATCGCCAGACACCCGCCAAGTTCATCGCCTCGTAAACATCGCCCTTGGATGTCGCGCCGTCGCCTATTACGCAAACCGCGGCGCGCTTCTCCTCGCGCAACCGAAATGCCAGGGCAACCCCTACGGCGTGCGACGCTTGCGTGCCGACAGGGACGCAGATTGGAAAATCTTCCCTTGGCCCGGCAAAGTCACTACCCCGTTCATCGCCACCCCAATAGAGCAGCAGTTCCACCATGCTGACGCCCCGAATGAATTGGGCGCCTTGCTCTCGGAAGGATGGCAACAATACGTCGTCCGGCCGCATTGCGGCACCAATACCCACGGCCACGGCTTCCTGGCCAAGAGACGAGGCGAACGTGCCCAGTCTGCCCGTGCGTTGCAGAGCGACCGCTTTGGCGTCGAAAGTGCGCGTAAGCACCATTGCACGATAGAGCTCGCCGAGTAGCCCGCTGTCACGCGCAAAGTCCGGCCACGGCTCGTGCCTTCTGCCATCCGCGGATAGAAATTGCGTGTACGGTATCGCATCCTGAGAATTTGAAATACCTTCCCTCCATCGAACTCTTGCGCGGCTACCATTCATCGGTGACTCCAGCCGCGACTGCTGGCGAATTCACCACGTTTACAAGAATCCCCGAATCGCGGAGCCACAGCCTTGATCTGCGTCAGAGGTCCGAACCGGTAGGGCACCCGAACGCAGTATCCCGCATACCACCTCTAGACATCGATTCGCATCTGCGCATCACGGTTTGTCGTACAGGCGCTCTTCCAAATCCTCTATCAGCGCCAAGTACTGTTTTTCCAGCGATTCCAACCGTTGGCTCAGAGAACGTATCTGTACGTTTTGCCAAGCTATGACCGCGACGATCAAAACAAACATCGTAAGCAGAACCGGATCTAACATACTCATTGAGAGCCTTCCTCTTTCGGCCACACAGGCAAGAAACAATGTCCGAGGCTAGCGGGTTACTGAAGAAAATCCATTTTCCCCGCAAAGTGTCAGAGCCCGCTGCTGAAACGTCTATGATCCAGAACAACTCCCACCCCATACGGACGAGCCGCCGGGGCTTGGCCCTGTAGTTGGCCTACGCGGATTCTCAATTCGCTGTCCACGGACCCACAGCGCGACCGGATCGTGTGCCCGAACAAAGTCTTGAAAACGGTCTCGGCCGAAGCCGTCGTTCGGCCTCATCGAAGTTTGTAAGCCCGCACTTCAACTCAATTGATCGGGATCATCGCGCTGGGGGCAAGGACGCTGGACTCTGCAAAGTTAATTCGAGCCCCAATCGGGGTAGGAGGATGCTATGCAGGCAAATGCACCCGCTTCAGGCGGCGGCGTCACATACGAGACAATCACTCAGATTTTCGGCGACATGCCGCAAGCGAAAGCCGTAGACATTATCGAAACAAATGCGACGATTGAAGATCTTGAAGAAGCCGCCGCCTTTCTTGCGGGCGAAAGCGACGTCATGGGCGAGATGGAGCGCCCGCTCGCCGGTGCTGCTGCGGTCGTCTACGAGATCGTGATGTCAGACGCCTACGGCGAAGACGAAGACTAGCAGCCAGCCCTGTTATCGACATTGTCGCGGGAACATCTAACGATGATCCCTTGCCAAACGGTTAGAGCGAATGCGGATGGTGCGTCGGCGCGGCCGAATCCCACTATGGATCAAGCTAACTACGGTGCTGTTCTTGTGCGTGCTGGTGCCGGTCTACTGGCGGCATTACGGCCCGGCCAATTTCCTTTGGGCATCCAATGTCGCGTTGTTCGCGGTCTGCCTTTCTGCCTGGTTGGAAAAACCGCTCCTCAATAGCATGGCGGCGATTGGCGCTTTTCCGTTTGATCTGCTTTGGATTGTCGATTTTCTCTCCGGGGCGCAGTTGCTCGGTGGAACGGCCTACATGTTCAACGAGAGCATCCCACTTTTCATCCGAGGCCTGTCTCTCTACCACTTCGTGTTACCGCCATTGATCGTCTTCTTGCTTTTCCGTCTCGGATACGACAGGCGGGCTCTGCATGCTCAAATTCTGCTTGCCTGGATTCTCTTACCACTGAGCTACCTCTTCTCCGACCCAACAATGAACGTTAATTTCGTGTTCGGGCCGGGAACCGTACCGCAAACCACGATACCGCCGTTGCTTTACCTAGGCATTGAGATGGCATTAATTCCCGTACTCGTTTTTCTACCTGCCCATGTGCTGCTGAAACGCTTCTTTCGACATCCGGAACGCAACTTTCCCTGACCCTCACCGATGGGCCGAAGACGGATGACGGCATAGTCAGCCGGACCGGTTAGCAAAGCATCCGACGTCGCGACGCCCAGGCTGCCAATTGGCGCCCTCGGCACGGGCAGCGGAGCGGTTCTGCTTGACGATGTCAGCCAAAGCAAAGCGGATTGATGAAATAACAGAGGGATCTTGCATCGCCGGAAACGATGGCGCTCGCCTCCCGGCTCAAGCCGCTCTACGCTGACGTTGCCGCCTCAAAGGATTAGTGATGGGTGGCGCGTCCCGGAAAGGTGATCCGGTCGGCCAAGTGCCCTGCCTTTCCGTGAGATGGCGCCGAGCCGATCTCGCATGAATTGAAGATCAGCGTCTTCGCGTTCCATTTCGTAAACGATTGACGGGCCATGCTTTTGCTGTGCCTCTTGGTCATTAGCCCGAGTAGAAACCGATAGAGTTGAAACCTCGCATCATTTCCACACCGACCGCCTTGATCACACGTGCCATGCCAAAAACAGAATTCAGAGGATAACTTGAGGAACCTCGATCAAAGCACGAGACTACTTCAGACACCACTCGGGCCGTAAACATCCAAGACCTGCAGGCGCGCGGCTTGCAGACGGGCATGGAGGATAGCGGAAAAACGCTTCACCAACTCATAACCCAGGGCGGGGTCCGCGTCGCACTTGGCGCGCAAGCAAGGACCATCGAACGCAAGCGCCCTCGTCGTGGTCAATGCGCTGGCATCGAAATACCAAGTGTATGGCGGGAACAGCCACGACCAACCCAGTACTTCGCCGGCTTCCAGCGTTTGTACCGTCAGCGCCCCATCGGACGGTGACGCTATCTGAACTGATACGCTGCCGTCACGGATCAGATAAAGGCGATCCGCCGGTTCGCCGTGCCGAAAGATCGTCTTGCCGGCTTCGAGGCGAATATTGACCGCACACTCGCTCAACAGCTTCACATAAGCCGGCTCGAGATCACGGAACAGCGGATGTTCTGCCAGGAAGGGCTCGAGCCTCCTTGTCTCCATGATACACCTCACTCGAACAGACCTGCTTACACAGCACGCAAGAAACAGCGTGGCTCCTAGACATGAAATCTAGCGGGCATGTGCTCACGCAGCGATTGATTGAGATCAACCACGCACCGTCAATCTGGTGAAACAATGAAAAAATATATAGCCAGGACACGTGAATCCGATGACCAAGCAGTGGGCAATCGCCGAGGGGAAGTGTCTGGATGATGTGCTAACAGCCATTTCCGAGAACCGTGTTGTCTTTGCCCTGATTCAAGAAGAAGACAATTATCGATTAGTGCGTGCCGACCGCTGGGATCCCGACGAACACACCCTTGGTGCCTACCGTCAGATCGAACCGCTTAAATCGCTCTTGTTCCGCCCTCGCGAGTATCTGGGCGCCTGGAATCGCACATCGGAGCGTGAACCAATGTCCCAACGTATCGTCATTGGTGTGAAGAACTGCGATCTATCCGCGCTTGATATCCATGACCACGTCTTTTTGGAAGGGGACATAGAGGACCCCCTCTATGCAGAGGCCCGGGATAACACCATTCTGGTGACCGCCGATTGTACCGGGTATCGAAACGTCTGCTTCTGTCCCGCTATCGGGGAACAGCCCTATCCAACTCGCCTTTTTGACATAAACATTTCAACGACCCCAGAGGGCTATCTACTGGAAACGGGCACCGAGCGGGGTGCCGATATATTGCTGGCGGCACAGCGCTTTCTGAGGCCGGCGGATGACGGGTTGATCGAAGCGCGGGAGGTCCATCGCAAGTCGATGCACCAGAAGCTTCTGGACAATGCGGCGACCGCCGGACTGCGTCCCGGCATGGATTTCCGAAGCGCTCTGGAAGACACCTTCGACTCTGAACTATGGGAGGATTTTGCAGCCGATTGTGTCGAGTGCGGGGCGTGCAATTTCATCTGCTGCACCTGCCACTGCTTTATGCTCGCCGATGGTATCGACGCGCGTGACAATCCCGCCAGATGCAAACAGTGGGACTCGTGCCTATTTCCCGGTTTCGCCTGCACGGCCGGGGGAAACCCCCGGCCCAAACGCTCCCAGCGGCTGCGCAACCGGTTCGACAAGAAGTTTATTTTCTTCCCACAGGAACTCGGGCGCTACGCTTGCGACGGTTGCGGGCGCTGCACGGAAGCCTGCATCGGGGAGATCGACATCCGTGAAATACTGAAGAGGGCGGTCGATGAATCTGGCGCAGTACATGCCGATTCCAGCAACGATTGAGGGGATCGAGGACGAGACCCCGTCGATCAAGACATTTACCATCCGCCCTGATGAGCCGGTGGCCTTCGAGGCGGGGCAGTTCGTCGAGTTATTCGTGCCGGGCATCGGCGAAGCGCCTTTCACGCCGTCGTCGTCTCCGCGCACTACCGAGCGCATGGATATCACCATCATGCGCGTGGGTCGGGTGACGGAGCGGTTGCATGCGATGCAGCCGGGCGCCGAAGTCGGGATCCGCGGACCGTTGGGTCGCGGCTATCCCATCGAGAGTTTCCGTGGCCGCGAGATCCTGATCGCCGGCGGCGGCTGCGGCGTAGGGCCGTTGCGCGCTTTTCTGCTCACCCTGATCGAGGACATAGATGCCTACCGGCGCGTCTTTTTCCGTTATGGCGCCCGCTCGTCGCGCGACATCGTCTTTCGCGACGCAGCGATGCGCGGTTGGGAAGGCCAGGACAAGCTGGATGTCCTATTGACCGTGGATGTTGGCGACCCCGAATGGGACGGTCATGTAGGGGTGCTGCCAACGATCCTCACCGAGCAATATCTTGACTGTCAGCCCGATGACGGGGTGGCTGTGATTTGCGGACCACCCCTGATGATGCGGTTCACCGTGCTCAAGCTGCTTGAACGCGGATACCGTCCCGAGAACATTTTCCTGTCCCTCGAACGCAACATGAGCTGTGGCTTGGGCCATTGCGGTCATTGTCGCCTCGGTCGCTACCACGTCTGCAAAGACGGCCCTGTTTTCTCTTACGACCAGATCCAGTCAAATCCACGGCTGTGGGAGGATTGATCCGTGAGCAGGCGCCTGATCATCGATCTCGACAAGTGCGATGAGTGCGACCAATGCGGCGTGCGATGCAATTACTTCTATCGGCCCGGGACCGAGGATCATGGGGTCCTCGGCTTGCGTCAGCGTGCGACCTTTCATCTGGTGTGCCGCCGCTGCGAGGTTCCAAGCTGCGTCGATTCATGCCCGTTCGACGCCCTCGAGCGCCAGGAAGACGGCGTGCTCACGCTGCACAATCTGCGCTGCGTCAGTTGCAAGCTGTGCGTGCATGCCTGTCCGTTCGGCACCATCTATCCCGATATGGTTCCCTTCTACGTCTGCCCCTGCGATCAGTGTTTGGGTGACGGCGACAGCGAGCCGCTCTGTGTGCAGACCTGTAGCCGGGGCGCTCTGGCGTACCGCGAAGTGGATGCGGAAGAGGCACAGACACACATTATCGACGATCGGCTGGCCGCACGTTCGGCCAAGTGGGTGAAGCGGGAGGATGGTTCGTGAACGCGGCCGTCATCCTGGTGGAGTTTCTCATCTTCCCCGGCCTTTTATTCACAGCCGTCGCCGGGTTGGCCACGAGTTGGCTCGACCGAAAGGTGACCGCCCGCGTGCAGATGCGGGCGGGCCCTCCCGTTTTTCAGCCCTTCTACGACATCGGCAAACTGCTGATTAAAGAGACCTGCGTCCCTGCAGGCGGGTCGATTGGACTGTTCCTGCTGGCACCGCTAATCGGTCTGGCCGGGGTCACCCTGGCGTCGTTCATTATATGGCGCGGCCTTTTCGCCCCACAGACAACCTTCGTCGGTGATCTGATCGTGCTGTTGTATCTGCTCACCCTGCCGCCATTGGCGGTGATCTTGGGCGCTTTCGCCTCACGCAACCCGTTGGCGTCGCTCGGCGGCAGCCGCGAAATGAAGCTGATGATGGCTTATGAGCTGCCGTTCGTGCTCGCCGTACTCGTCCCGGTGATCCACGTAAACAGTGTACGGCTTGGCGACATCCTTTCTTTCTCGGCGGCTGCGCTGCCATCGGGAATCATCGCGATGGCGGTGGCGGCCATCTGTATGCAAGCAAAGTTGACACTGGTGCCATTCGATCTGCCGGAGGCGGAAGCGGAGCTCAGCGGCGGCGCCTATATAGAGTATTCCGGGCCGCCGCTCGCGATGTTCAAGCTGACGCGAGCCATGATGCTGTTCACCGTTCCTGTTTTTCTTGTCACCGTGTTTGCCGGCGGTTGGATCGTCAATGGCGGATGGGCGGCGAGCCTGGCCGGCTTTGGCCTATGGCTTCTATTGATTGCCGTTACCATCGTTCTGCGCAATACGACGCCGCGGGTTCGGACGGACCAGGCCGTGCGTTTTTTCTGGGGACCTTTGACCATGGTCGCGTTGTTGGCGGCCGGCCTGGCATGGTTGGGATGGTGAGATCATGAGCTTCGCTATGCAAATGCTGACGCGGTCCCTCAACGTGTTTCATCTCGCCGGCAGTGCGTGCAACAATTGCGACATCGAAATCCTTGATGCGTTGACGCCCAAATACGATCTCGAACGGCTTGGCATAACGCTGGTCGGCAGCATCCGACATGCCGATCTGATTCTCTTGTCCGGCATCTTCAACAAGAAGGCGGCGGTGCGCGCCAAGCGGCTCTACGACCAGGCACCAAAACCGGTTGTCGTCATTGCGATCGGCGGTTGCCCGGCCACCGGGATCATTTTCCGCGACTCATACAACTGGGATGGCCCGCCCGGTGGGTACATCCCCATCGATGCCTATGTCCCGGGCTGTCCGCCCAAGCCGGAGGCGATCATCGCGGCTGTCGTCAGGGTCATCGAAGGGCTGCGCAACGGGACGCTCGTGCCAAAGTCGCAACCCGGCGAGAGAGAGTCCGCGATGCCGCCGGCACCGGACCCGGCCGAAGCACAGTAAATAGCCCAGAGGAAGAGGACCGTGACCCACGAAGAAGCCCTCAACAGAATCAAGGCCGCATTGGGCGAACGGTTGGTCGCGATCGAGGAAAAATCGGCCAAACGTTTGTACATCGAGGTTTCTTCGGATGATGTTCCGACGGTGAGCCATCTAATGATGGGTGATTTGAAAGCCAGATTTCAGATCGCGACTGGTGTCGACACGCCGGACGCCATCGAGGTGATGTATCACTGGGCGCTCGATTCCCTCGGCTGTGTGATCACTGTACGAACCCTGCTCGACCGTGACGAGCCGCAGATTGACTCCCTTGCCCCCTTCTGCCCCGCGGCTGAATGGATCGAGCGGGAGATGTGGGAGCTTCTCGGTATTCAATTCCGCAACCACCCGGATCTCCGGCACCTGCTGCTCAGCGACGATTGGCCGGAAGGGAAATTCCCGCTGCGCCGGGATTACCAGGCGTGAGCCATGGCGAAACGTACCATCGTCCCTATCGGCCCCTACCACGCGCTCCAGGAAGAGCCCGAGTTTTTCAAGCTCCACGTGGAGGGTGAGGAGGTCGTCCATCTTGATATCGAGATCGGCTATAACCACAGAGGCATCGAGAAGCTCTCCGAGTCCAAGGACTTCGAGGAAACCATCTTCCTGGTCGAGCGCATCTGCGGGATCTGTTCGACATCGCATCCGATTGCCTGCGTGCAGGCGATCGAGGAAGCCGGCGAGATCGACGTTCCGGAACGCGCGCTGTACATCAGATCGACCGTCGGGGAACTGGAACGAATCCATTCGCACCTGTTGTGGCTCGGTCTGGCTGGTCATTTCCTCGGCTTCAACACGATCTGGATGTGGGCCTGGCGATACCGCGAAGACGTGCTCAGTATTCTCGAGCGCATCACCGGCAATCGAAATCACTACGGCATGATGAAGCCCGGCGGCGTACACCGCGATATTCTAGACGAAGACGTCCCAGCGATTCTGAAGATGGTCGATGGTCTGAAAAAGCCGGTCGACATGTTTCGCGGCGCCGTGATGGATGATCCGCTGGTCCAAGCGCGCACTCGTGGGGTCGGCGTGCTCACGCGGGAGCAGGCAATCGGGTTCGGCGCCCTTGGTCCAACGGCGCGGGCGTCGGGCGTCGACATCGATGTCCGCCGTGACCACCCGCATGCCGCCTATGGTCTGGTCGACTGGACTGTGATCACGGCGGAGAACGGGGATGTCTTCGACAAGGTGGTGGTACGCATCCTGGAGATGTTCGAATCGATCAAAATCATCGAGCAATGTCTCGAGAGGCTCGGAACGGCTACCGGGCCGATCGATTCGAATCCTCCACATGTCGCACCCGGCGAAGGTATTGGTCATTACGAGGCGCCGCGCGGCGAGGTGTTCCACTATATCCGCAGCGATGGCAGCAACCGGCCCGTCCGGCACAAGGTGCGCGCACCGAGCTTCATGAACGTGCCAACCAACTGCGTGACGGTTCCGGGCGCGACCGTTGCTGACGCTACCATCATCCTCGCGGCGGTGGACCCCTGCTACTGCTGCACCGAGCGCATGGCAACGGCGGTGGATCAAAACAGCGGAGCGCAGGTCTGGGACGGCGGCGAGCTCGTCCGTTTGTCGAAGGAAAAGACCGAGCGTCTGAAAGCGGAGACTGGTTTGCCGGAACCGCAGCTGTGCCTGGAATGATGGAGCAGCCCGGCATGCAATGGATCCTCGAACCGCAGCTTCTGCCAATCCTGCTTCCGCTGCTGGCCGGCGTGGTCTGCCTTCTACTGCCACGCAACGCTTACCGGACATGTGCTTTCACAGCCGTCGCCACCACGGCGCTCACCATCGCCCTCGCGTGGCCGCTGTTCGCACAGCGCGGCGGAGTACTGGAGCTGGCAACATGGCTGTCGTTTCGCATCGATGGGCTCAGCGCTTTCGTTCTCCTCGCGATCGCGGTCTTCGGTTTTCTGATTGCAGTGTACTCGGTCGGATACATGCGGGGCCGGGAACGGCACCGCGCTTACTTCGCCTATCTGCTGTGGACCCTCGGGACGAGCTGCGGCGCGGTACTCGCCAACGACCTAATCGCTCTGCTCGCTTTTTGGGGCTTCCTCGCGTTCACTCTTTACCTGATGATCGGGGTGGCTGGTCCCGGCGCCGCCGAAGCTGCCCGGAAATCGCTGATGATCGTTGGGGGCACGGACGCCCTGCTGGTCCTGGGCGTCGTCCTGGTGTGGAACCTGTCCGGATCCACCCGGATGGATGCAGGGGCCGTGTCGATTGGCGGAATCGCCTCTCATGTTGCGTTTCTGACTTTTGTCGCCGCCGCGTTCGCCAAGGCCGGCGCCGTCCCGTTTCACAGCTGGGTGCCGGATTGCGGGGCAAAGGCGCACATCCCCGTGACAGCCTTCCTGCCGGCCTCGCTCGACAAGCTGCTCGGGATCTATCTTCTTGCCCGCTGCGTGCTGGATTTGTTCGACCTGACCGCAGCGATGCAGACCATGCTTATGTTGTTTGGCGCCGTCACCGTCCTGGTCGCGGTGCTGATGGCGTTGGTCCAGCGCGACCTCAAGCTCGTGCTGTCCTATCACGCTATCAGCCAGGTCGGGTACATGGTTCTGGGCATAGGCAGCGGAATCCCCGTGGGCCTCGCCGGTGGGCTGTTCCACATGCTCAACCACGCGATCTACAAGTGTTGTCTGTTTCTGTGCGCCGGTGCGGTGGAAAAGGCCGCGGACACGACCGACCTCGATCGGCTCGGCGGACTCAGCAAAATCATGCCTGTCACCTTCGCTTGCTGCGCCGTGGCCGCGCTTTCGATCTCTGGAATCCCGCCACTCAACGGCTTTGCCTCCAAATGGATGGTCTACCAGGGCCTTATCGTCGCCGGCCAAACGGGTGGCGTGGGCTGGATCCTCTGGCTGGCGGCCGCCATGCTCGGCTCCGCTCTTACGCTGGCAAGTTTCGTGAAGGTCCTGCACGCCACGTTTCTGTGCAAACCCGCACCATACATTGCCGGGCGAACGATCCAGAAAACGCCCGCCTCGATGCTGTTGCCGATCGTGATGTTGGCGGTCTCCTGCATCGTCTTTGGCGTGTTCGCCAATGCGGTCCCTCTCGACCTTCTCATATACCCCGCTGTCAGCGCCGAGCTGTCCGGCGTGTGGTGGTCGGGTCAGGCGACGCTGCTGATCCTGATTGCCGTTGCCTGTGGAGGCGTTCTCTACGCCGTGACGATTTTCGCCGGAAGGCTTCGGCGTTGCGAGACCTATATCGGCGGCGAACGTCTCAAGGATGTCTACCTCAGCGGCGAGGACACGGGACCCAACCGGCACGTAGAAGTCACCGGCGTCGACTTCTACGATGCGGTCGAAAAGCTGCCCGGGCTACGTCAGCTGTATCGGCTGGCCCGCAGGAAAGCCTTCGACATTTATGATCTCGGAGCCAAAGCCACGACCTACCTGGTCGGCCTGCTCCGCGCTGCACATACCGGCGCCCTGCCTCTTTATGTCGCATGGGTTTTGGTTGGCGTCCTGATCGTAGTCTTCGCAGTTATGAGAATCGGTGTCGGCCATGGTTGAGGTGATAGCCGTACTGATATTGCTGATGATTGGCGCCGCCATCGTCGCCGTCGAGACGTCGCGCCTGCTGTTCTCGGTCATCAGCGTCGGCGCGGTGGGCTTCTTACTGGCGATAGCTTTTCTGTTCCTCGGCGCCCCCGATGTCGCCATTGTCCAGATTGGCGTCGAGGTCATCAGCCTCGTGATATTGGTGCGCGCGACGATCGGACGCGAAGCCTACACACCGGTCGGCCGACGGTCGCTCGTCGGACCGATCGCAGCAATGACATTTGTCGCAGCCATTGGTTTGTTAGGTCTGCATACGATCGTTGACTTTCCCGCGTTTGGAAACTCGGCGATGGACCGGTTTGCCGATGCCCCTTCGCTGACGTACTTGCGGGACGGGTTGGAGCAGACCGGCGCGCCGAACACGGTGACGGCGGTGCTGCTTGATTTCCGCGCCTACGACACGCTCGGCGAAGTCACCGTCATGTTTTGCGCTGTTTTGGGCGCCCTCACCATCCTGCGGCGCCGGACCCGAACAGCTGCCACAACGGCAGACGAGACACGGGAGCGCGATCCGCAATGAACAAGAATCCGTCAAACGAAAGTATGGGCGAAATCGTGCAGACCGTGGTGCGGTGGCTCAAGGGCTTTATCCTTGCTTATGGCATTTACGTAGCGCTGTACGGTCACATTACGCCGGGCGGTGGTTTCGAAGGCGGCATCATCGTCGCCTGCGCCTTCATCTTGCCGTCCTTGGCAGGCGGCTTCGCGCCCGAACAGGCCGATTTCAAGAAGCGGGCGGCGTCGTTACTAAAGTGCGCCGGTGTTCTTCTGTTCCTTGCGCTCGCCATCATGGGAATTTGGATGGCCGGTGGCGCCTTTTTTCAGAATTTCATTGGGACATCGGAAGAGGCGCGTTTCACTTTGTTCAGCGGGGGGATAATCCCTCTTGCCAACATTGGGATTGGACTGATGGTCGCGAGTTCACTGTTTCTGGTGGTCGCAGCGCTGGCTGCGTCTGCGACCGAGTTGCCGAGCGACAGACGAAACGAGGTGAATAAAGAAAAATGATCTACTCCCTCTGTCTCCTGTTGATCATCATTGGTCTCTACGGCGTTGTGGTGAAGCGAGACGCGCTGAAGATCGTGATCTGTCTGTTGATCATGCAGCACGGCGTGAATCTGCTGTTCATTCTGATCGGCTACCGTACCGAAGGGCGTCCACCCATCGTGGATCCCGGGGCGGCGCCGGCGATCTTTGCGGCAAGTGCGGTGGACCCTTTGCCGCAAGCGCTTGTACTGACCTCAATCGTCATTGGGCTGGGGATACTGGCGCTGATGGTGGCCCTGTGTGTTCGGCTGCACGAGCGCCACGGCAGCTTCGATGTGACCTTCATGACGCGGTTGCGAGGTTAGGTTCGAGAGCCATGAATATGGGATCGATGGTGACCTGATGAGCCCGCTATTCATAGCCATACCATTGGCGGCGGCATTCCTGATGCCCCTGGTTGCGCGCGGGCGACCGGGTGTTGGCGACTACATCACCAGCGGTACTTTGGCTGCGCTTGGCATCCTGGCCGTCGCCAGCATCGGCGTGCAATCCACCTATCACATGGGTGCGTGGCCGACCCCGATTGGGATCGACTTGCGGCTCGATCCCCTGGCATCCCTGATGCTGATCGTCGTCAGTGTTGTGGCGCTAACATCTGCCGTCTACTCCGTCGACTATATGCGCCGCTTCACCCAAAAGCACCACTACTACAGCCTCTTGCTCCTACTCGTTGCCGGTATGAACGGCGTGATTCTGGCAGGCGATCTGTTCAACCTTTATGTCTTTATGGAAGTCGCCGCCGTGGCTTCCTATTCGTTGGTCGCCTTCGGCCGCAGTCGGGAGGAACTCGAAGCCTCTTTCAAGTATGCCGTTCTGGGTACACTCGCCTCGACCCTCATCCTCATCGGCGTGGCGCTGGTCTATGGCATGGTTGGCACCCTCAACATGGCCCATATCGCGTCGCGCGTGTCGGCGACCGGCATGTCGTCACCGTTGCTTCTGGCGGTCGCGCTGTTTCTCTGCGGCTTCGCCCTAAAGGCTGCTCTCGTCCCCTTTCATGCGTGGTTGCCCGATGCCTATTCCGCGGCGCCCGCTCCGGTCTCGGCCGCGCTCTCCGGCGTGCTAAGCAAGTCGATCGGAATCTATGTCCTGGCCCGTCTCCTGTTCAACGTGTTCGGCGTCAGTGACGGAACATTCGAGGTGCTGCGCTGGCTTGGCGCCATCTCAATGGTCGTCGGCGGGCTGATGGCGACCGGCCAGCAAGACATCAAACGCCTATTCGCCTACAGCTCCATCAACCAGGTGGGATACATTGTGCTCGGGCTTGGGCTTGGAACGCCGCTCGGCGTCGTCGGCGCACTCTACCATCTGGCCAACCATTCGCTTTTCAAATCCCTGCTGTTCCTGAATGCCGGTACCATCGAATACACGACCGGCAGCCGAGATCTCCACAAGCTCGGTGGGCTTAACCGAATGATCCCGGTAACGGGCGCAACGTCGCTGTTGGCATCCATGTCCGTCGCCGGCATTCCGCCGCTGAACGGGTTCTGGAGCAAGCTCATCATTGTCTTGGCTTGCGTTCAGGCCGGTGCATACGGATTCGCAGCAGCCGCCGTGGCCATGAGCATCGTGACGCTGGCCTATCAGCTAAAGGTGCAGCGACATGCATTCTTCGGTGCTCCAACGTCCCTGGCAACCGACGCCCAAGGCGAACCACGGCTGATGGCAGCAGCGATGATTTTCCTGGCCATTGGCTGCATCGCGCTATCGGCGCTCGTGGTTGGCGGACTCGAGAGCCCCTATCTGGTTGGGCCGGCAGCCGATGCGCTGCTTGATGGCGTCTTTTCATTGTAACGGGAGCGGAGACGCGACTATTGGGAAAAAGCGAATGAGCGAAATCGTTGAGGAGCAAAACCAGAGGCGCGAAGCCACGACCGGCCAAAAGGTAATCGGCCGCAGTGTGCTTTTCGCCGCCATATTCTTGTTCTGGCTGTTGATGGTCTGGCCGGTGGGTCCGGTCGATGGCAGTCCCTTGTGGGGAGATGTGGCCATCGGCCTAGTCGTTGCTGCGGCGATCGCCCTGCTGCCGCGCGAAACCTTTGCTCCGCACTACGGTCGGTTACTGCAGCCCGAACGCTATCTCTGGGCACTCATCTACCTGTTCGTCTTTGCCTATTACGTGGTCAAGGCGAATGTCGATGTGGCGTATCGTGTTCTTCACCCAGCCATGCCGATCCGGCCCGGCATCGTTCGCGCCCGCACCAAACTTCGCACCGCCTCCGCGCGAACGCTGCTGGCCAATTGCATCACTCTGACGCCCGGTACGCTGACCATCGATATCACCGAGGACGGCACTCTCTACATCCACTGGATCAACGTTACCTCGGTGGACGAAGAGGAGGCGACGAAAGCGATAGTGGGACGTTTTGAATGGTTTATCGAGAAGATTTTCGAGTGGCGACAATGACGGAACGATCGGATGCTTGACGCTCTCTTTATTCCCTTGGTTGCGGGATTAGTTGGTTGCTGCGCCATGTGCTTGTATCGCATCGGGCGCGGCCCGACTGCGCCGGATCGCAT
The DNA here is from genome assembly GCA_965228975.1 of Alphaproteobacteria bacterium. Lineage (GTDB taxonomy): Bacteria > Pseudomonadota > Alphaproteobacteria > UBA8366 > UBA8366 > JAJFJD01. Next base: position 4,913,165 of record OZ245851.1, on the reverse strand, counting down.
GGTCGCGATTGATATACTGGGTACGGTCGTCGTCGGGTTTGTCGGCATCCTTACTGCGCTGACGGGTAAGGAGTACTTGTTGAACGTGGCAATCGTCTGGGCCCTGATCAGCTTCGTCGGCACCTTGGCTCTGGCCAAGTATTTGGGGCGGAGGAAGCCGCATGGTTGAGATCCTGGGCGTGACCCTGGTCGTGATCGGCGTCCTTTTCGACATTTTCGGGTGCATCGGGCTCCTGCGTCTGCCGGACGTCTATAATCGTCTTCAGTCAGGCACCAAATGCGTTACGGTTGGGACGTGTTTTATCCTCGCCGGTAGCCTAATCCTGCTCGAATCGGTGTCCGGCGCGGTCAAAGGCGTCATCTGCATCGCCTTCATCCTGATGACTTCCCCAACCGCCGCGCATGCGTTGGCGCAGGCGGCACATCTTTCGGGGATCAGGCTTTGGGACGGCAGTGTAGTGGACAGGTACCGTGAGGATCAGGCCCCGGGATCAGGGAAAACGGGCGCAGAGGAGGGAGGGGATTCATGAGACTGCCGAGTTTCCTGCAGCCCCGAATTCTCTCGCACATTGTTCGAGCGGTGCTTTCACCGCCTTACCCTAGGCGATTTCCCGCCGAGCCGCAGGAGGGGTTTGCGGGTTTCCGCGGTCGCCCGAGATTCGACGAAGCGGACTGTATCGGCTGTGGCGCCTGTGCCGAGGTGTGCCCGCCGAAGTGCATCGATGTCGTCGACGATCTTGACGCGTCGCCCCCCAGACGCCGGCTGGTTCAGCATCTCGACGCCTGCATCTTGTGTGGCCAGTGCGAGCGCCATTGTCCGACCGGAGCGGGGATCAAGCTCAGCGCCGAATTTGATTCAGCGGGTTTCTCGCCGGAGGAATTCGAAGAGCGGGTCGAGAAAGAATTACTGCTGTGCGAACTGTGCGGCTCGGTGCTCGCGCCGGTCGATCAAATCCGTTGGTTGATCCGTCGGCTGGGGCCGCTTGCTTTCGCGAATCCCACCTTGATGGTTTACCGGGGGCGGGAACTCGGATTGATCGACGAGGGTGTCAGGGGCGAAAGCGACAATGTGCTCCGCAGTGACCGCCTAGCCCTGCAATGCCCAAAATGCCGTCGCAAGACGGCTGGTGTCGTGTGACGGGAGAGGGCGAATGGCACGAAAGCTTGCATGGATCGTTTCTATGGGAAAGGCATCATGATTGCGACACCAGACGATGCAGTCAAATTCCTCGAAGTCGTTCAGTCGGCGGGGTTTCTATCCGGACGCGTTTGCCTTCTCGGCGTCGGCAATCGGGATCGGCGCGATGACGGCGTCGGCTCACTGATCGCCGAGAGGCTTGCCAAGAAGTGCCGTGCGCTTGCCATCGACGCCGGCTCCGTTCCGGAGAATTATCTCGAAAATGTGGCGCGATCCTGTCCCGATACCGTTCTCATCATCGACGCCATGGATTTTGGTGGCTGTCCCGGAGAATGCCGTCTCTTTGACCCCGACAGCATCGGTCCTGCCGGGCTTTCCTGTCATGCGCTCTCGCTGGGTATGACGGCGGAATACCTCGCGGCGCGGACCCAGGCGCGTTTGGTTCTGCTTGCCATACAACCGGCCGATGTCAGGTCCGGCGGCGTCTTGTCGATCGCGGTGGCCCGAGCCGCTGAAAGGGTTGAAGAGGCGTTGTCTGGTGCGCTCGAGTTACGCATGAACAAACAAAATGCTGGATTTGGCCAGGCAGTTCTGTCGCGAGAAGGACGCTGATCATGCATGAGTTAGCGCTGAGCCATAACATGGTGGAGATCATCGAACGGGAGGCGATCCTGCAAGAGTTCCAACGGGTGGAAACGGTGCGCATGGAGATTGGCATGCTTTCCTGCGTCGAGCCTGAAGCGCTGCGGTTCTGCTTTGACACGGCCACCAAAGGGACGGTTGCTGAAGGCGCGCGGCTGGAGATCATCACACTACCCGCCCAGGTTCTGTGCGAAGATTGTGGCGCGCGGGGAGAGACCGACCGATGGGGTATCGCCTGTCATGCATGTGGTGGCCATCGGCTCGAGATTTGCGGCGGTGACCAGATGCGGATCAAAGATTTGGAGGTTCACTGATGTGTACTATTTGCGGTTGCGGCAGTACGGACGGGAAAGACGTTGCAAATCAGGGCAAAGGCGCTGAACCAACGATGCCTGCATCCATGTCCCCCATAGAGGATGCGCCCCATTGCCACGGCAAGAGCGATGCGGATGTGCGTCTCGTGACCCTCGAACGAGACCTCCTGGAAAAGAACGCGGTTTTCGCGCAAGCCAACCGCCATTTATTCGGTGAACTTGGCGTGTTCGCCGTCAATCTCGTTTCCAGCCCGGGCTCGGGCAAGACAACGCTGCTCGCGCGTACGGCCGAGGGACTCGGGAAGCATTTACCTTTGAACGTCATCGAAGGCGATCAGCATACTTCGCGTGATGCAGAGCGCATTCGCGCTGCGGGTGTGCCGGCGATACAGATCAATACCGGCAAGGTCTGCCATCTCGATGCGCACATGATCGGTCATGCCGTCGAGCGGCTTGAGTTGGTCCGGGGCGGTGTCCTGTTCATCGAAAATGTCGGCAATCTGGTTTGCCCGGCCAGTTTCGATCTCGGCGAACACCACAAGGTCGTTGTCCTGTCGGTGACAGAGGGGGAAGACAAGCCGCTAAAATATCCCGACATGTTTGCTGCGGCCGATCTCATGATCATCAATAAGATCGACCTTTTGCCGCATCTGGAATTCGATGTTGCCCGGTGCGTTGAATACGCCCGGCGCATCAAGCCCGGTATTGACGTTATAGAGTTGTCGGCGGCACGGGGCGTTGGTATCGAGCAGTGGCACGCCTGGCTTAAAGCTGGTGCTGCGCGGGCGGCAGCGAGTAATGCGGACCCGGCTGACGCCTCTGTTGCAGCAGAGTAGGGTCGCACCGTGCCCGCCGTAGCAAAGCCTTTCGCCAAGCCGGTTCGCAGGCTTCGCGTGCGCGTGCGAGGCGCGGTACAGGGTGTCGGCTTCCGACCCTTCATTTACCGCCTCGCTACCGAGAACCAATTGACCGGATGGGTGCGTAACGACGGCAACGGCGTGCTGACCGAGGTGCAGGGAGCCGGAGTCGAGTACTTTCTGGACGCGCTCAAGCGAGGTCCCCCACCTTTGGCACGCATCGATCGATGCGACGCGGAGGTGGTTCCTCCCCGGTCGGATAACGGCTTCAGAATTGTCTCTACGGTCTGCGGTCCGGTCGCGACCGGAGTCACACCCGATGCTGCCGTGTGCGACGACTGCCTCGCCGACCTTTTCGACCCCTTTGATCGGTTTTACCGCTATCCGTTCATCAACTGCACCAACTGCGGTCCGCGCTATACGATCACCCACCGCCTGCCTTACGACCGACCGCAAACGTCGATGGCTGCTTTCCCTCTCTGCCCCGATTGCGCGGCCGAGTATGACGACTCGCTGAACCGTCGGTTCCACGCACAACCGATTGCCTGTTCTGCCTGCGGGCCGCGCTTGGCCATGCCGATTGAGGAGGTATTGGGGCGAATACAGCGTGGCGAGATCATCGCACTCAAAGGCCTCGGTGGCTTTCATCTCGTCTGCGACGCGCGCAACGAAAGCACGGTGTCCCGCCTCCGCAGGCGCAAGCGACGAGATGCAAAACCCTTTGCGGTGATGACCGCAAACGTAGCTTCGGCGCGCAGAATTGCCGAAGTCTCGTCTGAGGAGGCAGCGCTGATGATGGCGCCGACACGTCCCATCGTCCTTGCCAGGCGGCGTGTCGATGACCTAGCGCCATCCCTCGCGCCAGAACTCGACACGCTCGGTATTATGCTGCCCTCGACGCCCATCCACTATCTCCTTTTTCACGAGGCGGCCGGCCGGCCGGCCGGGGTCGACTGGCTCGGCGAGCCTCACGACCTTGTTCTGACGATGACGAGTGCTAATCCGGGCGGTGATCCGCTGGTGATTTCTGAGACGGAGGCGCACACCCGCCTTGCAGACATCGCCGACGCGGTAGTCGGACACGATCGGCCCATCGTCGTGCGCTGCGACGACTCGGTCATGCGGATAGTGCACGGGGCGCCGGCTTTTGTGCGCCGGGCCCGCGGCTATGTACCGCAGCCCATAAAGCTTGCGCACCCGGTGCCCTGCATTCTCGGGGTGGGCGGGCACTTGAAAACGACGATATGCGTCACCCGTGGCGACGAGGCCTACCTGTCGCAGCATATTGGCGATATGGACACGAGCGAATCGCGGCGTTTTTTCAGCGAAACCGTGGAGCATCTCACCGGTATCCTTGACGTCACGCCTGAGCGCGTCGCCCATGACCTGCACCCGGATTTCCATTCGACCCATTTTGCCCAAGACCTTGGAATTTCGGCCGTCCCAGTACAGCATCACCACGCCCACGTCGCGGCGGTAATGGCCGAGCATGGCGTCACGGAAGCTGCGTTGGGACTGGCCCTCGACGGATTTGGGCTCGGGCCAAGTGGGGAGGCGTGGGGCGGTGAATTGCTGCGCGTGGACGGTTCGGAGTTCATCCGTCTTGGCCATCTCGCGCCACTCGCTCAGCCCGGCGGCGACGCGGCGGCCCGACAGCCTTGGCGCATGGGCGCCGCAGCGTTGCATCGGTTCGGCCGTACGCAAGAGATTGCGTCCTACTTCGACGACCAGCCGGCGGCGGCGATGCTTGCACAAATGCTGGTGCATGGTGTTGCCGCGCCCGAAACAACGAGCTGCGGGCGGCTGTTCGACGCGGCGTGCGGCTTGCTTCGGGTTCGTCATTCGGCAAGCTATGAAGGCCAGGCGCCGATGGAGCTCGAAGCGCTGGTAAAACGGCCGTCGATCATGGCGGGAGGATGGCGTCTGTCAAACGGGGTGCTCGACCTGTTGCCGCTCCTTGAACAGCTGGTCGACCACGATCCCGTTCGCGGCGCGGAGTTGTTTCATGGGACGCTGATTGCCGGTCTTGCCGAATGGGTTGAAGAGGCGGCGGCCACCGAGGAGTTGCGCACCATTGTGCTGGCCGGTGGCTGTTTCCTCAATCGCGTCCTGACCGAAGGGTTGATAAAGGCACTAGAGAACCGTGGGCTGATCGCGCTGCTGCCGCGTCAGGCGCCGCCAAACGATGGCGGTCTCAGCCTTGGTCAGGTCTGGGTGGCGGCGCATACCGATGGCGAAGGGAGAGAAACATGTGTTTAGCGATACCGGCGAAGGTTATTGCCCTCCACGATGACGAGTCGGCGACGGTCGATCTGGGTGGTGTGCATAAGGCGGTGTCGACTGCCCTGCTCGATGAAGTCTCTGTCGGGGATTTCGTTATTTTGCACGCCGGCTTTGCGCTGACGCTTCTTGACCCCGAAGAGGCAAAACGCACGTTGGCACTCGTCACGGAGTTGGAAGCGGCGGCACCGAGGCGTGCATGATGAAGTACATTGACGAATTTAGGGACAGGCGCCTGGCGCGCACATTATCCGAAGCGATTGCGGCCGAGGCTGAGCCCGACCGCCGGTATACCTTCATGGAATTTTGCGGCGGCCACACCCATGCGGTCTCGCGCTACGGTATCGAGGATCTGCTGCCCGACACGATCCGCCTCGTGCATGGCCCCGGTTGTCCGGTCTGCGTCCTGCCGATCGGCCGCATCGATAATGCTATCGAACTCGCGCGCCAACCCGATGTCGTGCTGTGCAGCTATGGCGACATGCTGCGGGTGCCGGGCAGCAACCGCATGAACCTCCTCAAGGCGAGGGCCGAAGGCGGCGATGTCAGGATGATCTACTCGGCGCTGGACGCCCTCGATATTGCTCGCGAAAACCCCAACAGGACGGTTGTTTTCTTCGCGATCGGGTTCGAAACCACGACGCCCGCGACGGCCGTTGCGATCCGCACAGCCAAGCGAGAGAACCTTCTGAATTTCAAGGTCTTCTGCAACCACGTGATGACGCCCGCCGCGCTCCGAAGCATCCTTGAACCACCCGAGGTCGGCGATCCCGAGACGGCGTCGATAGACGGTTTCATCGGGCCCGCCCACGTTAGTGTCATCATCGGCTCGCGGCCCTATGAGTTTTGCGCAGAGGAATACCACAAGCCCGTCGTGATCGCCGGGTTCGAACCGCTCGACGTCATTCAGTCCATACTCATGCTAGTCCGCCAGATCAACACCGGCCAGCATGAGGTCGAGAACCAATACACCCGAGCCGTCCAGCGCGATGGCAACGTGAAGGCACAGCGCCTCATGGCCGATGTGTTCGACGTAAGGTCCTCATTCGAGTGGCGCGGCTTTGGCCATGTGCCGTCCAGCGCCCTCCGAATCAAGCAGCCTTACGCTGAATTTGATGCCGAACAGCTGTTCGAATTGCCCAAAATCTCGGTACCTGACGCCAAGTCGTGTGAATGTGCCGCGATCGTTCGCGGAATCAAGCACCCACGTGACTGCAAGCTGTTCGGCAACGGGTGCACACCGGAACATCCGATCGGATCCTGTATGGTGTCCTCGGAGGGCGCCTGCGCCGCCTACTACACCTATGGGCGGTTCCGCGAAACCAGAGCTCTCGCGTAATGCCCAATCGCCCGAACACATCGCGGATGCGGGTCAACCTCGACCTTGAGCATGGAAAGGTTGATATCGCTCATGGCGGCGGAGGCCGTGCCATGACCAAGCTCGTCGAATCCCTTTTCGTCGAGGCTTTCGACAATGAATTGCTGCGTCAGGGCAACGATCAGGCCGTGTTCGAGGTCACGGGCGGGCGAATGGCGATGGCCACCGACGGCTTTGTCGTCTCGCCCTTGTTCTTTCCCGGCGGCGATATCGGCTCGCTCGCCGTGCATGGCACCATTAACGACATTTCGATGGCCGGTGCGCGACCCTTATATCTCTCAGCTGGCTTCGTCATTGAGGAGGGTTTTCCGCTCAAGGACCTCGCGCGCATCGTCACCAGTATGGCGGACGCCGCAAAAGAAGCGGGTGTCCCCGTGATCACCGGCGATACCAAGATCGTCGAACGGGGTAAAGGCGATGGTGTGTTTATTTCCACCACTGGCATCGGCGCCGTGCCCGATGGCGTCCAAATTTCAGGTGATCGTGCGCGGCCTGGTGATGCCATCATTCTCAGCGGCAGCATCGGCGATCACGGCATCGCCGTCATGTCCAAGCGCGAAAACCTCCGTTTCGAGACCGATATTCTGTCTGATTCCGCCGCGCTGCACGGGCTGGTCGCTTCCATGGTCGAGCGCGTACCGGACATCCACGCCTTGCGGGACCCCACCCGGGGTGGACTGGCGGCAACGCTCAACGAGATCGCACGGCAATCCGGTGTCGGGATGATCGTCCAAGAGGATACCCTTCCTGTGAAGCCCCCTGTTGCTGGGGCGTGCGAACTCCTTGGACTGGACCCACTCAATGTTGCCAACGAGGGAAAGCTGATTGCCATTTGTGCCGCGCAGGACGCGGCCGATCTCGTCGCGGTTATGCGCCGTCATCCGCTCGGCGCCGATGCCGCAATCATCGGCGAGATTATCAACGACACGAACTGCTTCGTGCAGATGAAGACGGCTTTTGGCGGTATGCGTATGATCGATTGGCTCGCCGGCGAGCAACTACCGCGAATTTGCTGACGCGGAACATGCTTCAGGGGGCATTGACACGTTAACCGCCGTGGACGTCAGAAATCGATCGTGATTCGGATCAGGCGGCACCGCTCCGCCCGGGTCATAAACCTAACGTGCCAATGCCGTTGTGCGATGGTTACCCATCAAATAGCAGATGGGAGACAATGTCTGTCGGTTATAACGCTGGCGAGGACTAGATGAGCAAAGCAATTCTTGTGACGGGGGCGTTAGGTCAGATCGGCTCCGAACTGGTGCCCGCGCTACGGGAGCGATACGGTCGGGACAACGTTATTGCCTCGGACGTTCGGATGCCGCCGAGGGGCGGCTCGGCGGGAGACGGCCCGTTCGAGCACCTCGACTGCACACGGTTCCAACAGATCCAGGACATCTTGTCGCGGTACAACGTCGGCACTCTCTATCATCTCGCCGCGCTGCTGTCCGCGGTCGCCGAGGATAGACCCCAGGCGGCGTGGCATCTCAACGTGGATGGGTTGTATCAGGCTCTCGAGGCGGCGCGACGGTACAGCTGCGCACTGTTTTTCCCAAGCTCCATCGGCGCCTTCGGACCAACGACACCGCGCGAAAATACGCCCCAGGATACAGTGCAGCGGCCCACCACGATGTACGGCGTGACCAAAGTCACGGCCGAAATGCTGTGTGATTACTATTTCCTGCGCTTCGGCGTGGACACGCGTGGCCTCCGCCTGCCGGGGCTGATCTCCCACGTCGCGCCCCCAGGGGGCGGCACGACCGATTACGCTGTGGAAATTTTCTATCAGGCAATCCGCTACCGCCATTACACTTGCTTTCTGCGGCCCGATACGCGGATTGAGATGATGTACGTGCCGGACGCCATCAAGGCGGCCATCGATTTGATGGAGGCCGACCCCGCGCGGCTTAACCACCGCAACGCCTTCAACATAGCGGCGATGAATTTCACGCCCGAGGAATTGGCAAACGAAATTCGCAAGCATATTCCTGATTTCGTCATCGACTATGAGGTCGATCCCATGCGGCAGGCCATCGCGGACTCGTGGCCGTGCACGATCGATGACAGTGCCGCGCGTGAGGAGTGGGGCTGGCAGCCCGACTACACGCTGGAATCGATGACGAGCAACATGCTCGACATGCTCAGACGCAAACTCAAATCCACAAGGTGAATTCGCCGGATGTGCAAGGGAGGCGCCCATGCCCCATCAACGACTCGAGAAAGCGCTGCGATCCGAACTGATGGCATTGGAAGACGCGGGCACGCTCAAAGGACGGGAAGCGGTTATCACCGGTGTGATCCCGGCGCAGGGTGACAAGGGACCGCGCTATCTGCTGGAGGGCGAGGACGACAAGCCGTTCTTGCGCATGAATTCCAACGGCTATCTCGGTATGGCTCTCAGACCCGAGGTCGTCGAAGCGGACGAGACAGCGACGCGCGCCTATGGCACCGGCCCCGGCGCCGTGCGGTTCATCAGCGGCACTTGGTCACCACACATCGAGCTGGAACGGCGGCTCGCCGCGTTTCACGATCGTCAGGCCGGTATGATTTTCAGCTCGGCCTACGCGACGGTGATGGGCATCCTGCCGCCACTCATCAGTCCGGATACCGCGGTCATCAGTGATGAGCTCAACCACAATTGCATTATCAATGCCATTCGCCTGGCGTCCCCGCGCGAGCGGCACGTGTACCGACACACGGACCTCGGTGAACTGGAACGCGCCCTCGATACGGCTGCCAACACCAGCGAGCGGGCCATTGTGGTAACCGACGGAATCTTCAGCATGCGGGGCGACCACGCGCCTCTAGAAAGGATTATGGAACTGGCCCGCCGGTTCAACGACGCTTTTGCCGAGAACGTGCTGGTCATCGTTGACGACTCGCATGGTGTGGGCGCCTTTGGCGCGACGGGGCGGGGTACCGAAGAACAGACCGGGTCCGAACCCGCCGACATTTTGGTCGCGACACTGGGCAAAGCCTTCGGCGTCAACGGCGGCTATGTCGTGGCCAGCGACACCATCGTTGACTATCTGCGCGAGAAGGCACCGTTCTATGTCTATTCCAACCCGATAACGCCGGGCGAGGCCGCCGCCGCCGCGAAAGCGCTGGAGATCGTCGACAGCCCAAGTGGGCGAGCGCTCCTAGACCATCTGCGCGCGATGACGGCTCGGCTCGACGCGGGAATGGTCGCGCTCGGCCTCGAAACGATTTCCAGCGATCATCCGATCGTACCGTTGATGCTGCGCGACACGACTAAGACTTCAGCATTGGTGAGGCATCTCCGAGACCGCGGAGTCCTGGCGACAGGGCTCAACTATCCCGTGGTCCCGAAGGGCGAGGAGGAAATTCGCTTTCAGGTATCGGCTGATCACACCGCGGCAGACATCGATGAGGTCCTCGCCGTTCTGGCGGAAGGGCTCTAGCATGGACGTTCCGTCCCTTCGACTGAGGTGACGGCCAATGGCCGACGATGAATCCAGACGCGCAACCGCAAAGCCGGTCCCGGCGGCGATTTCCCAGAATTCGGATGTCGCACGGCGCTTGCGCGAGGCCGCCGACCTTCTGAGCCATCAGGGGGCGAACCCTTTCCGAGTCAACGCCTACCGGCGCGCGGCCGATACCGTGCTGGGTCTCCCAGACGGCGTGGACGATATCCTGCATCGCGAGGGTGTCGATGGGCTTATCGCGTTGCCGGGCATCGGCCGTTCGATTGCGGCGTCGATCGAGGAAATAGTACGCACCGGACGGTGGATGCAGTTGGAGCGTCTGCAAGGATTTTTGGAACCCGAAGCGGTGTTCCAGCGCATCCCGGGCATAGGGCCCAAGCTGGCACAGCGCATTCACGAATCGCTGGATATCGAAACGCTGGAAGCCCTAGAGATCGCCGCAAGCGAAAGACGACTGGAGGAGGTGCCCGGCGTGGGTGCCCGCCGGGCGGCAATGATCAGCGCCGCGCTGCCGGCGATGCTTGACCGCCGGCGACCGCGTGTCATCGCACCGACCACTCCGGAGCCGACCGTAGAGGCCATCCTCGACGTTGACCGTGAATACCGGGATAAGGCGGCGGCGGACCAATTGCGCAAGATCGCGCCACGGCGCTTCAATCCATCGGGCGAGGCATGGCTGCCGATCCTGCACGCGCGGCGTGGCGACTGGGATTTCACCGTGCTTTTTTCGAACACCGCCCGCGCCCATCAGTTCGGGCGCATCGGGGATTGGGTCGTCATGTATTTCCACTCCGACCAAGACCCGGAGCGCCAGTGCACGGTGGTGACGGAAACGCGTGGCGAGCTGATCGGGCGCCGGGTCGTCCGGGGCCGCGAACCCGAATGCCGCGCGCACTATGCCGAACAGCAGCACCAACAATCGCTCGACCAAGAATCGTAGCCACGACCGGCACGATCAGACAAAGGGGACGCGCCATGGCGCATGGGACCGACAGGATCAATATCGAAACCGTGGGGGCGCTCGCATCCGACTTGCGGCGTTCGAGTGCGCGCAACAACCGATGGCGGCGCGAAGAGTGCGTCAACCTGATCCCATCGGAGCAGCCGGTTTCGTCCTACGTCGAATGGCTCAGCGCCGCGGACCCGGCGGGACGCTATAACGAGCATCGCCGCCTGACGGCCGATGGGCCCGAGACGCGCTACTACAAGGGCACATCCTTCATCATGGAGAAGGAGACAGAGCTAAATGCCGCCGTGCGGACGTTCTTTGACTGCGCCCGGGCGGAAGTGCGCGTCATTAGCGGCCAGATGGCCAACGACACGGTGTATGACGCCGTGAAGCAATTCCGGAACCGGGATCGTCGGGGCGCGGAACCGCGCCCGCTCGGCCCTGTTCTGGTGCACGACCTGATCATGGGCGGCCATCTCAGCGCGCAGCCGATGGGGGCCCTGAAAAACTACGTCGCGGTCGATCCCGAGACGGGGCGGCCCTGGGTAGTGCATTTCCCCGCCCGCGACGACAACCCCTATCGGGTCGACGTCGAACGGACGAAACAGCTCATCCTGGACGTCCGCCCGGATCTCCTGGTGTTCGGGCGCAGCGTCATCGTGCACAAAGAGCCGGTGAAGGAGATCGCCGATTTCATTCACGGCGAGTTCGGCGCGGAAAACCTTGACCGGCCGCTGATCATGTACGATGGCGCTCATGTACTCGGGTTGCTGGGAGACGCGTACCAAGATCCGTTGAAGGAGGGCGCCGACGTCGTCACGGGGTCGACGCATAAGACTTTTTTCGGTCCGCAACGCGGGCTCATTCTCAGCAACATTGCGCCCGGATCAGCTTTCGAGGAGCTGTGGCGCCGCATTGAGATGCGCGCCTTTCCCGGACATGTCAGCAACCATCATCTGGGGACGATGCTGGGTCTGCTCGGCGCAACTTACGAGATGCTCAAGTTCAAGGATGCATATCCGGGCCGTGTTGTCCAAAACGCCAAGGCGTTCGCCCAGGCGCTCCGCGACCGGGGATTGGATGTCGAAGGCGATCCCGGCTGCATGTTCACGGAGACGCATCAGGTGGTCGTCCGCGTCGGGCCAGCCAGTGGCGAACGCACCGCAACTCTGCTGGAGTCGAATAACATCATCACCAACCCGCAGGCGTTGTTCGACGACATGGGCTTTGCGGCGGCGAGTGGCGTCAGAATGGGTGCCCAGGAGATGACCCGATACGGCATGAAAAAGGCGGATTTCGTCGGACTGGCTGCCTTGATGGCCGAGATCATTGCCCATGGTGACAACCGGCCAGACGGATTTTGGTGCGATGAAGTAAAGCGCCTGAGGGCCAATTTCACCGAGATGCAATACTGTTTCCGAACCTGACGCCCAGCGCTCGTGTGGCGCTGACGCCGGCAAGACAAAAGTAGGTGCTGTCAGGCCAGTACGAACCAGTCGCCAAAACGCAAGGCTACGCCAAGTTCTCGCGGCGAGCTGACGCCACACTGCACGCGCGGCAGATCGGTTCTGTTTGAAGATGTCCCGGCGGTTGAGATGACGGTCCTGATTGAAATTGTTGTGGATCGAAGCGTGGATAGAAGCGAACCCTTGCAAGGTCTTCATATCCCGGAATTTGGCCAACGCCCCACGGGGCCGCCAGGCGAATTGATTTGGATTCATGGCGACGCGGGCGGCAACGGCCGAGCTTGGAATTGACCTAACTCATAGCGATTCTGACCACATCTTACAGACTATTTCGAAACGCTGCCAAGACAGCGTTACACTGCGCGCTCAGCCACGGCAAACGGCGACATCGATGGTACCCACTCAAGGACACGATTGCGAAACCAGACACTGGGCAAAGAGACGTGATGTTCGCGCGCCAAGCAATACTCATCGCCCGATTCCGCAAACATCGCCTTGGGGACCACACACTTCCAAAATGCGCACCCAGCGTCTGAACCGAGCGCTCGCTCTCGTGATTTCCATATTGTCGGTTCTTGGTGCGGCGGCGCAGGTCTTCGCCGGGGAGGAGCACGCAAACCGTCGCATCCGTATGATCGAAACCATTGAGGCGCACGCCCGTACCGCAGGCTCAGCGCTCGGACGAGATCAAATCGACCGGCGGGTCCTCGACGTCATGGCGGAGGTGCCGCGACACCTGTTCGTATCCGAGCGTCATCAGCAATTGGCATATCGCGACCGACCCCTTCCCATCGGATATGGTCAGACCATATCTCAGCCCTTCATCGTCGCCCTTATGACTGATTTGTTGGGCATCGAATCCGGCCATACAGTGTTGGAGGTCGGGACCGGTTCCGGCTATCAGGCTGCGGTGCTGGGCCGCCTAACGACCCGTGTCTGTTCCATCGAAATCATTCCAGACCTCGCGCGGACGGCAGCCGATCGTCTCAAGCGGCTTGGCTACGACAACATACGAACCAAGACCGGTGACGGGTATTTCGGCTGGCCGGATTGCGGCCCCTTCGACGGAGTCATCGTCACCGCGGCGGCAGGACATATACCGCCGCCGTTGCTAGAGCAGCTGAAGCCTGGCGGCCGAATGGTAATCCCGGTCGGGAGCACTTTTCTTCTGCAGCATCTCATGCTGGTAACCAAGCTGCCCGACGGACGGCTGCAAACGCGACAGATGTTGCCTGTCCGATTTGTGCCCCTAACGCGCAAATGAGTGGGATGCTCCCCGCGGTCTCACTGATTTCGGCAGCCGTGTTGGCCTACGAAGTCCTCCTGATGCGTCTCTTGGCCATCGTCCAATGGCATCATTTCGCCTATATGGTCATTAGCATTGCGCTGCTCGGCTACGGCGCGAGCGGTACCTTCCTCACTCTCTCTCAGCGCTGGCTGAAACCTCGATTTGCGGCCGTCTTTTCGGCAAACGCTGCGTTGTTCGGACTCTCGGCTGTGTCCAGTTTCGTGCTCGGCGAAAGAGTGCCGTTCAACGCGCTCGAAGTCGTTTGGAACCCGCATCAATTGCTCTACCTGGCGGTGCTCTATCTTATATTCATAGTCCCGTTCTTTTGCGGGGCGAACTGCGTCGGCCTTGCGTTCACCCAGTTTGGCAACCGCATTGGCCGGATCTATCGCTACGACCTGGTCGGCGCCGGCATCGGCGCAATTGGGGTGGTGGCCCTGCTTTCCGTGCTGTCACCTGTGGACTGCCTACGCTTCATCATGGGGCTTGGCCTGATGGCCGCCGGGTTTGTCTATCTAGCAAGCAGCGAACGATCAGGCCGTTGGATTGCGGTTGCATGGATTTCGACTGCGGTAGTCCTGCCGGTCTCATTGCCGCATTCTTGGATTACGCTCCGTATTTCGGAATACAAGGGCTTGAGCATGGCGCTGCAACTGCCGCAGGCGGCGGTAATTGCGCAGCATTCGAGCCCACTCGGTCTGCTAACACTCGTCGAAAGTCCGACCATCCCGTTTCGCCATGTGCCGGGGCTCAGCCTCAACAGCACCACTGAACCACCGGTCCAACTCGGCATATTCACTGACGGGGATGCGCCGAGCGTGATCACCCGCTACGACGGCCGACGCGAGTCGCTCGCCTACCTCGACTTCGTCACCTCGGCGCTGCCTTACCACCTGACAAAGACACCTTCCGTGCTCGTCCTGGGAGCCGGTGGGGGGACCGATGTGCTCCAATCTCTCTATCACGGTGCACGGCAAATCGATGCGGTCGAGCTCAATCCTCAGATGGTCCACCTAGTGCAACAAGATCACCGCGACTTCGCGGGTCGTATCTTTGGAATGCCGGAGGTACAAGTGCATGTCGCGGAGGCGCGCAGCTTCGTGACACGAAGCCCTCGGCGCTGGAACATAATTCAAATCCCGCTACTTGATTCGGCCGCGGCGTCGGCAGCCGGCGTTCAGAGTCTGAGCGAGAGCTATCTGTATACGGTTGAGGCCGTGCAACTGTATATCCGGCGTCTTGAACCTGGCGGCCTACTTGCGATTACGCGCTGGCTCAAACTACCGCCGCGCGACAGCTTGAAGTTGTTGATCACAGGAGCACAGGCGCTGGAGCGCGAAGGACTCGAGGAGCCAGAGCGCCGCTTGGCACTGATCCGAAGTTGGAGCACGACGACCCTGGTCGTGAAGAATGGGAAATTCAGCGAGACCGATATCGACAGAATGCGTGCGTTCGCCACGCAACGCTCGTTCGACCTTGCCTACTACCCTGGAATGACGGCCGCGGAAGCCAATCGATTTAATATTCTGACTTCACCCTACTTCTTCGAGGCAGCCGGAGAGTTGCTCAGCGAACGGCGCGCCGCATTTATCGAGCGCTACAAGTTCGACCTGACACCGGCGAGTGACGATCAACCCTATTTCTTCGATTTTTTCAGATGGAGATCACTGCCGGAATTCTTGCAACTCCGAAGCAGCGGTGGCGCGAGCCTACTCGAGTGGGGCTACCTGATCCTATTCGCCACTTTGATCCAGGCTGCCGTGCTGAGCTTTCTTTTTATCCTGCTGCCGCTCTGGGTGCGCCGTACAAAGACCATGCGTGATCCACAACGGGCTCGAATCTTGGCATATTTCGGATTCTTGGGACTGGCATTCCTGTTCATTGAGATCGCTTTCATCCAGCGCTTCATCGTATTCGTCGGTCATCCGCTTTATGCGGTGGCGGTTGTGCTTTGCGGGTTCCTGTTGTTTGCCGGCTTGGGCGCCGGCTACGCGCCGCGCTTCGATAAGTATCTGGAGAATAGTCCCAGCATCTTGTCCCGGATACCGGTACGAGTGTCAGCCATCGACGTTTCCGTCGCAGCAATTGGCGCCGTCGCGCTCGTTTATCTGGTGCTGTTACCGCTGGTGTTTTCCCTGCTGATCGCATGGCCGGCCGCGGCCAAAGGAGCCGCGTCGCTCGTCCTGTTGGCGCCGCTTGCGTTTTTCATGGGCATGCCTTTCCCGCTTGGCCTGTCACGCGTGTCGGGCGCCGTTCCCGAACTTGTGCCGTGGTCCTGGGGCGTAAATGGCTGTGCCTCTGTCCTAAGCGCGGTCTTGGCGATGGTCCTCGCCATCCACTTTGGGTTTACGGTGGTTGTGACGCTGGCGGTCTGCCTCTATTTGGGTGCGGCAGCAACCTTCCGCAGACCTCTTTCGGGCGCCAATCCCGGACCATCGTAGCGGCCAACCGCAAGAGATTGAGGGCATATCCCGGATTCTAAGCGCTCTAGCCCGGCCGCAAGGGCCAACCATCAAGGACCAAGCGGCCATTGAGAAGATCGTCGCACAGAGTGTGAATGCGCCCCAGGTGATCCTGCGCAATCTCGGTTATCGACGGCGTGAGATCGACGAGCGGGAAACCGTCGACCGTTCGCACCCGGACATCGACGATCTCGGGTTGATCGATTGGCCTGCCGATTTCGCTAACCAGGCTGCAACCCGCCGCGCTCACTTCTGGATGCCGTCGTACGATCGCGTCGGCGATCAGTCCTGCACATAGATTGTAGAGTTTGCCGACATGGGTTACGGGGTTCTTTCCAGCCACTGATTCCATGGTCATAGGGCGGTACGGCGTGATCAGGCCATTGGCCCGATTCCCGCGGCCGGCTTCGCCGTCGTCACCGGCCTCGGCGGAGGTGCCGGTTACCGTAAGATAAACGCTCCCAGACGCCAAATCATCCGCACTGTTGACATGCACCACGACCTCCATGTCGGTGTGATCGCGGGCCACGGCGAGCACGCGATCGGCCAGCGCCGCCTTCCTTGCAGCGTAATCATCGATATTCTCGAGATGGCGGCCAATCATGGCGCAGGCGACAGTCAGCGTAATGCCGCGCCCATGCCTTACGCCCATGACCTTGATATCCTCGCCGGTTTCAGGATGAGCGTTGGTCGACACCTTGGAACTGAGGTGCTGCTCGGTCCGAAGAACCGTCATCTCCAGCGTGTCGAGCGGCGCGTAGCCGACGCCGCAGGAGGTATCGTTGGCGAGCCAGACACCTCCACTATGACCCTTGAGATAAAGCGCCACCAACTCCTGTGAGCCGGGCCTGATCAAGGAACGAACGCGGACATGACGATCGACATCCAAAGCGTGCAGGTTTTCCCGCAGCCAGGCGCGCGTGGTCTCGACCGCAAGCTCCTCGATTGGAACCGGGACGCCCCTGAACGCACTCGTCGCCCGGCCGGCGATGAAGATTTCGATTGGCTTGGTCACACTGCCGCCACCGTAAGCCGGCTGCGACTCCCCGCCACAAAGCAAGACCTTGTCGACATTGTGATGGAGAATGAACCCGAACCGGTCCCGGTAAAAGCGGCATAGCGCCATACTCACCTGCTCCGCCAGGGAGTCGCAGATGCTGTCGGGGTGTCCAAGCCCCTTGCGTTCGACGATTTCGACCGGCAACGTGTCGGCCGACGGTTCACTCAACGGGCCAAGATTGATAGACACGAGTTACTTCCTGTCATGGGCTCCACCTCCTGAATCAAGACCAGCGTCGGCAAAATGACTGTCTGACCTGGCACCAGGTGGCACGTAAATATGGATGTCGCTTGTCGCAAATATATCCTCCGCGACGTTATCAGCTAATCCGGTGGTGGTCTTAGAAATCCATGTGCGGCGGCCGATGCTCGGCCCTTTTCTCGAATATGCGCATATACGCTACCTGGTCTTTGGGGAGGCTTTGGTCGATCTCCTGTTTCAGCGGCATGACCACATGACGTGTCCGTGGTCTCGACCAACCGCCGCGCCACTATGGGCGTGCCGTTATTGATACCCTCCCCAGGCTCGTCCGACAGGTACGATACAAATGGGGTCTTCACGATCCGGCATGCTGAGAACTGCCTTTACTTTATCGTCCCGGAACGCCCCGACAACTGTCGCGCCTAGATTCAGGGCGGTGGCTTGCAGGTAAATATTCTGCGCCACATGTCCCGCCTCGATTTGGACGTATCCTTTTCCGCGTTCGCCGTACTTTCTGGTCGTGCGCTGAACCTCCGCAGCGACGATCATTGAAACAGGAGCTTGCCGTAACCAATCCTGGCCGAGAGCGGCAGCGCTGATGTCGCCGCGAAGGTCGCCGGTTCGGATGGCGTGCAACTGGTGGCCGGACGGCTCATATTTATAAATGCCCGGTGCGAGAGAGGCGATTCTGCCCACGACCGCATATATCGAAAGCGGATACAGAGCGCCGGCGGAAGGGGCCGTTCGATATCCTTCTGGGCTCGTCACGCCCTGAGCCGCCCACAGGAGCTGTGATAATTCTTGTTGGTTTAGGGGTTTGTTGTCGAACGACCTCACGGACCGCCGTTTCAGTAGCGCCTCCTCTACACTCATCTTCCCGGTCGTGATCGGATCTGGCAGCATAATTTGCTCGCTTGTTGCCGATGCCGCGAATCCTGCGCCCTGAAGCGACATCACGAACGCGAATGCCGCACATAACCCCAACACCAAACCGATGAAGCTTCTACCCAACAGTCGGTGAGTTCCCAACCAATGTCCTAGATTCGCTCGTGGAAACCACATGGCGCTGAATTCCACCAAATCGTACAATCGCACTGGCACACTTGCGTCCAATTTCACTGTATTGATACGCAATTCGGGGCGAAGAGAGGTTGATGCACGTCAAGCCCGTACCCGTGATCCTTTGCGCCGCTTTCGATCGCACCATGCTCAGGAAGGGCATTAACACATTAAGTGACTGGCCGGAGTGGGCCGTCGTTGCGACCGTCTCGGAAGGACCCCGATATCTTTCAAACGATATCGCTTTCCTCCTGTAATCATACAGCACGCGGTTTGGCTCTATGCCCGGTTCACGCTGTCTTTTCGCGATGCCGAGGAGAGGCATTCTCAGATCTGAAGAAACAGAGGTCGATCGATACGGTGTCCCGGACCAACCTCTGTGCTCCAGACGACAGCGCACCATCGACAGATGCGGAGGTGCACGATGCCCGGTGATTACAAAGTGGGTTACGGGAGACCTCGCCGGAATCGGCAATTCAAGAAAGGGCAGTCGGGCAATCCCAGAGGCCGGCCGAAGAAGCGAGCCGACGCCAAAACGTCCGACATCGTCTCGATACTGAACGAGCCAGTGTTGGTCAAAAAAGCCGGGAAAGAGCGATTGATGACGCCCTTTGAGGCCAGCATCAGGAAACTCACGAGCCAAGCCTTGAACGACAAGAACGTAGCCGCGGCGTTGGAGCTCATAAGGCTCTGCGAAGAGTACGATGTCATCCCGCCGCCGCCTACGCCGGAGGGCATGGGCGAGGTCTGGATCGTGCCACAAAACTTCACAACTGATGAATGGTCCGAGATGTACGACAAACATGGACCGCCACCCTGGCCAGGTGAGCGCTCCGGCTTGGTTGAATGAGCAGATGACACACTTCGAAAGGGAAAGCCATGAGTGACGACAAGAATGATACCTGGGATGACGAGGATCAGGCGGCGTCGAATGACTGTGTCGGGTACGGCCAACCCCCAAAGCACACGCAATTCAAACCTGGTCAATCCGGCAATCGGCGTGGCCGACCACAAGGGGCAAAGAGCAAAAAGAAAATTGTCGAAGACGCTCTCAATGAAATGCACTGGGTCATGGAGAACGGCATCCGACGACGGCGATCGCAAGCTGGTCGTAAATCCTTTCGAGGCCGAAACGGTTCGGACATTGTTCGAGCGCTATCGTGATCTCGGGACGGTGAATGCCCTTAAAGAAGAAGCCGATCGACTCGGGCTTCGGACCAAAGCCCGCAGACCGAACAATGGCAATCGCAGCGGCAGCGTGCCCTTCAGGATTGGTCATCTTCACAAACTGCTCACCAATCGGCTCTATCTCGGTGAGATAACGCACAAAGGCACGAGTTATCCCGGCGAGCATGAGGCGATCATCGATCGAGCGCTTTGGGATGCGGTGCAGGACCAGCTGAGACGAAACGCCAAGCGACGCAAGCGATCCGTCAATGTAAAGGGATCGAACCTTCTTACCGGCTTGCTCTTCGACGAAGAGGGTACACGGATCTCACCGCACTACGCCGACAAACAAGGGCAGCGGTATCGCTACTACATCTCGCGCGATCCGGATGCGAAGACGCAATGGCGGCTGCCCGCGCCCGCCGTCGAACGGGCAGTCGTCGATGGGATCGTTGCATTCCTCAGAGACACGCCGCGGCTCATCGATCACTTTGATCCAACGCCCGAAGCGACCACTGCAGCTATCGACGCGGCAGCGGCACTTGCGCATGAGTTTGTCACGAGCGATGCGATCACTGTGCGATACCTACTCCTCGATTTTGTGGATCGCATTGAACTCGCGTCGTCCCGCCTTCGAGTCGAGTTGGACAGAGCGAAGTTGTTGAAACGATGTCTTGGTCATTCGAATGGCCAAATCGCAGATACTAATATTGCAATTGAGCTGCCGGTTGCGTTCAAGCGTCGAGGAGTCGAGACGAAGCTGATCATCGAAGGTCGGTCGGACAAATCCAGCAAGCCGGACCCGGCTCTCGTAACCGCGGTTACATCGGCACACCGATGGTTTGCCCAACTGAAGTCCGGAGAGGTTTGCAGCATCAAGGAACTCGCCGATTGCCACGGCATCGACAAAGGTGACGTCAGTCGCATCCTGCCGCTCGCATTCCTGGCGCCCGATATCGTCGAGGCGATACTTGATGGGAAGCATCCCGTGGCTTTGACGGCGTATCGGCTCAAGCGCATGCGCTCCCTGCCCTATGACTGGCAGGCTCAGCGTCAACTGCTTGGGTTCGCCTGAACCACACAGTCCCAACCACCCAATGGAAACTGTTGGCTACGGGAATTGGCCGACAGAGACTTCTGCCCAATTCCGCCCGGAGACGGGTAAACTGCCCGTCTCTATGCCTATAGATAGACGAAGGTATCGCCGTAGTGCCGCCGAAACCAGGGCATTCTGGATGTTCTTAAGATATTGATATTACACAATAAAATTAATGGTGGAGCCGAGGGGAGTCGAACCCCTGACCTCTACAATGCCATTGTAGCGCTCTCCCAACTGAGCTACGGCCCCATCCTTGGGACGCGGCGTGAAGTCACGGGTATTGGGGTGCCCGCCGCCACGAGGACCGCCGCGGCATTTGGCCGCCGCGGCACCGGTGCTTGACTTAACGGAAGGGTGACCAGGGACGCAAGGGAAAAATTCCAGCGCGAAATCAGGTCACTCGGTGTCCTTCTCTTTCTCGACGCCGCCCGCAATCTCGTCCAAATCGTCGTCGTCGGACAGATCGCTGGCATCTTCGAGCACGCTGTCGTCCTCGTCGTCCGCCACGTCCTCGATCTCCACGTCGTCGCCGAGATCCACGGCGTCATCGTCGTCGCCGTCTTCGGCCCCCTTCGCCGCCGCCGTCTTGGCGGCCGCCGCCTTGGCAGCGGCTGCGGCCTTGGCCTTTGCATCCGCCGTTTGCGAGCTGCGGGACCGCTTCAAGCGTGTCCCGGCCTCCGGATCGAAGACCTCTTCGCATTTCGGACAGATAATCGGATCTTTCTTAAGGTCGTAAAAACGGGCACCACAGCTTGCGCATAAGCGCTTGATGCCCCATTCAGGCTTCGCCACGTCCGTCTCCTTGGTTGCGCCCGATGAGAGTGCGGGTGCCAATTGCCACGATCATTGCGCGGGGGCAAGCCATATTTTTCGATCTCGGCTTCATACCGCATAGCCATCTAGGCCAGCAGGCCCCCTTTGTGGTAGAGACAGCCGCCAGCAACCGACCGGCGGACCGCCCGTGCAACCATTGACAGCCTATCCGAAACATCCGCTTACCGGCACCTGCCGCGTGCCCGGCGACAAATCGATTTCGCACCGCGCCGTGCTGCTCGGCGCCTTGGCCGTCGGCACCACCCGGGTGACCGGCCTGCTGGAGGGCGAGGACGTGTTGCGGACGATCGCGGCGATCCGCGCGCTGGGTGCGCAGGCGGAAAAGCTGCCCGACGGCAGTTGGCGGATCGACGGCGTCGGAATCGGCGGCCTCAGCGAACCGGACGACGTGCTCGACATGGGCAACTCCGGCACGGCGGCGCGCTTGCTGCTGGGCGTGCTGGCCGGGCATCCGATCCGCTGTTTCATGACCGGCGACCATTCGCTGCGGTCGCGCCCGATGGACCGGGTCGCCATTCCGCTGCGCCAGACCGGCGCGACCATCGACACCCGCGACGGCGGCCTGATGCCGTTGACGGTCATGGGTGCGGCGGATCCGTTGCCGATCACCTACACGCCGCCGGTCGCGTCGGCGCAGGTCAAGTCGGCGGTGCTGCTGGCCGGTCTGAACGCGCCCGGACAAACGACGGTGATCGAGAAACGCCCGACGCGCGACCACACCGAACGCATGATGGGACATTTCGGCGCCGACCTACAGATCGAAGCGACGGCCGATGGCACCGCGATCACGCTGACCGGCCAACCGGAATTGACCGCCGCCGACATCGACGTCCCGGCGGACATCAGCTCGGCGGCCTTTCCCTTGGTCGCCGCCTTGCTGACAGAGGGATCGGCGGTGACCCTGCCCGGCGTCGGCCTGAATCCGGGACGCGCCGGCATCGTCCAAACGCTGCGTGAGATGGGGGCAAATATAGAAGAGAGCAACCCGCGGACCGCCGGCGGCGAGCCGGTCTGCGATCTGGTGGTGCACCCCAGCGCGTTGCACGGTATCGAGGTGCCGGCCGACCGCGCGCCGTCGATGATCGACGAATACCCGGTGCTCGCCGTCGCGGCCGCCGCCGCCGACGGCCGTACCGTGATGCGCGGCCTCGCAGAATTAAGAGTCAAAGAGAGCGACCGGCTTGCGGCGATGGCCGCCGGCCTCGCCGCGTGCGGCGTTGCCGTCGAGGAAGGCGAGGACAGCCTGACCGTGACCGGCGTCAACGGCACGCCGGCCGGCGGCAACAACACCCCGGTGGAAACCCATTTCGATCACCGGATCGCCATGAGCTTCATGGTCCTTGGCACCGCGGCCGCGGCGCCCGTCACGATCGACGACGGCACCGCGATCGCCACGAGTTTCCCGGGCTTCATCAAACTGATGAACGATCTGGGGGCGGACATCCGCGCCGACGCCTCCACCACGGGCACCGTGTCGTGATCATCGCGCTCGACGGACCCGCGGCCTCGGGCAAGGGTACGCTCGCCAAACGGCTGGCCGCCCATTTCGGCTTCGCGCATCTCGACACCGGCAAGCTTTACCGGGCGGTCGGCCTCGCCGTGTTACAGGCCGGCGAAGACCCGGAGGACGCGGCGGCGGCCGAACGCGCCGCCAGTGCCCTTGCCCCGTCCGACCTGGACAATCCGGCGCTTTCCGGCGACGACGCGGCTGTCGCCGCCTCCAAGGTCGCGGCCATTCCGGCGGTCCGGGCGGCGCTGCTGGCCTTTCAGCGGCGCTTCGCGGAAACCCCGCCCGGCGGGGCCCCGGGGGCGGTGATCGACGGCCGCGACATCGGCACCGTGGTCTGCCCCGATGCCGACGCGAAACTGTTCGTCACGGCGGGCGTGGAAATCCGCGCGGAACGGCGTCATAAAGAGTTGCTTGGACGCGGCGAGACCAGTATATATGCGCGCGTCCTGCAGGACCTTACGGAACGTGACGAACGGGATTCAAAACGCGCCGTTTCGCCGCTGATGGCGGCAGACGATGCGATCGTGCTGGATACCAGCACATTGGACCCGGATGCGGCATTCGCCGCGGCCTTGGCGTATGTGGAGAAACGCCTGAAAGACGCCTCCAACCGCTAACCCCTGCCGGACACGTAAGACTGCAAGACGAAGCCCCTGGCTTGCCGGAGCGGAAACGCGCAAGGCGGCCGGGCGTTAATTCAACTTTGGATGAAGACCGCCGGACACAACCGGCTGGCATGCAAAACAATAGATTAGGTTCGACGGAAAGGAACGATAAATAGCATGGTTGCTGACTCTGCTCAGAAAGAGAGTTTTGAAGACCTTCTGAATCAATCGCTCGGGGCAAATGACGGGCTGGAAGGCACTGTTCTAAAAGGAATGGTCATCGCGGTGGAGAACGACTTCGCGTTGGTCGACGTGGGCCTAAAATCGGAAGGCCGCGTCCCGCTGAAGGAATTCGCCGCGCCCGGACAAAAGTCCGAATTGAAGAAAGGCGACACCGTCGAGGTCTTCCTCGAACGGATGGAAGACAAGAACGGCGAAGCCGTCCTGTCGCGCGAAAAGGCGCGCCGCGAGGAAGCCTGGATCGAACTGGAAAAAGCCTTCAATGACACCCAACGGGTCACCGGCACCATCTTCGGCCGGGTCAAGGGCGGCTTCACGGTCGACCTGCAAGGCGCCGTCGCCTTCCTGCCGGGCAGTCAGGTGGATATCCGCCCGGTCCGCGACGTCACGCCGCTGATGGGCACGCCGCAACCGTTCCAAATCCTCAAGATGGACCGCAGCCGGGGTAATATCGTCGTCTCGCGCCGCGCCGTGCTCGAGGAAAGCCGCGCCGAACAGCGCAGCGAACTGATCGAGAGCCTGCGCGAGGGCCAGGTGCTCAAGGGCGTGGTCAAGAACATCACCGATTACGGCGCCTTCATCGATCTCGGCGGCGTCGACGGCCTGCTGCATGTCACGGATATCGCATGGCGGCGGATCAACCATCCGTCGGAAGCCCTGCAGATCGGCGAGACCATCGAAGTGCAGGTCATCCGCTTCAACCCGGAAACCCAACGCATCAGCCTCGGCATGAAGCAGCTCGAGGCCGATCCGTGGGAAGGCGTCGAGGCGAAATACCCGATCGGCACCAAATTCACCGGCCGCGTCACCAACATCACCGACTACGGCGCGTTCGTGGAACTGGAATCCGGTATCGAAGGCTTGGTCCATGTCTCCGAAATGAGCTGGACCAAGAAGAACGTGCATCCGGGCAAGATCGTATCGACCAGCCAGGAAGTCGAAGTCATGGTCCTGGACGTGGATGCGCAGAAACGCCGGATCAGCCTCGGCCTCAAGCAGTGCTCGGGCAATCCGTGGGAATCCTTCGCGGCCCAATTCCCGGAAGGGACCGAGGTCGAGGGCGAAGTCAAGAACATCACCGAGTTCGGCCTATTCGTCGGCTTGCCCGGCGAAATCGACGGCATGGTCCATCTGTCGGACATCGACTGGAACCGGCCGGGCGAACAAGCCATCGCCGACTTTAAGAAGGGCGACACGGTCAAGGCCAAGGTCCTCGACGTGGATGTGGTCAAGGAACGCATCAGCCTCGGCATCAAGCAGCTCGGCGACGATCCGTTCGCGTCGGGCATCGAGGGCGTTCGCAAGGGCCAGACGGTGACCTGTACGGTGACCGCGGTGGTCGACAACGGCATCGAAGTGTCGGTGAATGACAGCGTGCATGGCTTCATTCGCAAGTCCGACCTGTCCTCGGACCGCTCGGAACAGCGGCCGGACCGGTTCGCGACCGGCGAGAAAGTGGACGCCAAGGTCATCGCGATCGACAAGTCGAACCGCAAGCTCAACCTGTCGATCAAGGCGCGCGAGTTCCAGGAAGAGAAGGAGGCAATGGCCGAATACGGCAGCTCCGATTCCGGCGCCTCGCTGGGCGATATCCTGGGTGCCGCGCTCCGGTCCCGGGAGGAGGCGTCCGCACAGGAAGATGCACCCGCCGAACCCGCCGAAGAGACGCCGGCGGAGGAGTCCGAGGGCGACGACACCAAGAAATAGTACTGGGGCAATCCGACAGCCTGTCAGTACAGTCATGCATGAGGGCGGCCGGCGATCGAACCGTCCGGCCGCCCTCATGACTTCGCCGCACGAAGAATCCGAATTCCGGTTATTTTAGAGCTTGTTGCTTGCTGCTTGACGACCTGCATCGCCTCTGGCACGCTCTAAAAGGGGGTGGCACTAATCCGTTTGAGGGCTGACGCTCAACAATTCTGACGCGCACAGCCGACGGGCGGGAACGCATTTTTAGGGGATATATGGGTCCGATGACCAAATCACAGCTCATACAAAGAATTGCGGAGCTAAATCCGCATTTATATCAAAGGGATGTGGAACGTATTGTTTCGACCATTTTCGACGAGATTTCCGCCGCGCTCGCGGAAGGGGATCGTGTCGAACTCCGCGGTTTTGGCGCATTTTCCGTTAAAATCCGCGATGCCCGGTTGGGACGCAATCCGCGCACGGGGGAAACCGTCAACGTCGACCGCAAGGCTGTGCCGTTTTTCAAGACGGGCAAACAGCTTCGGGACATGCTAAACACGAACTCACCGAGTTCCTGATTGCCATCCGTCGGTTACCGACCTGCCGACGGTATAGTCCGTGGGCGGGGCGCTTGCGGGTGCTGAACGGATAGTCGAGTGCCATGAGGCTGATATTCTGGATCGTCGTTGTCCTGTTCGTTGTCATCACGATCGATTTCGTCATGACCAACGGGCAGACGGTCCAATTCGGATCGTGGTTCCTGCCGTGGAAATTCGGTATTCCGTCCGGTTTGGCCGTCCTTTTGGCCGTCGCGCTGGGATTGCTGATCGGCGGATTTCTGGCTTGGACGGCCGGTGGCAAGGCGCGCCGGCGCGCCCGGCAGGCGGAACGCAAGGTCGGCGCGCTGGAACGCGAATTGAACACCCTGCTGCACCGGGTGGAAGGCGTGGAGCGCGACGCCATCGCCGTCGCTTTGCCCGACCCCGAAAAACCGACCCCGCCGGAATCGTCGGCGAAACCACCCGCTGCGCCCGCCGCGTCCGAGACCTCGTCGGCGGCCGGCCGGGCCTAGGCCGTGCCGGATTCCACGGTCCGATTTTCGGACTGGCTGCACGAACGCACGATCCCCTTTTGGCTGACGCATGGCGTCGATCACGACGACGGCGGATTTCATGAAAAGCTGGGTCCCGACCGGCGGCCCGTTCCCGGTACGGGGAAACGCGTCATGGTGCAGGCAAGGCAGCTCTACGTCGCCGCCGACCACGCGCTCCTGACCGGGTCGAAGGACGCCCGTACCGCCGCCGCCGGGGCACTGAAATTCATGCACGACCACTGCCGGCATCCGGACGGCGGCTGGCGCTTCCGCGTCGCCCGGGACGGCAGCCCGCAAGACGACATACGCGACCTGTACACCCACGCCTTCGTGCTGTTCGCCCTCGCCTGGCATCACCGGCTCGATCCGGACGGCGGCGCGAAAGAAGAAGCCGTAAGAACACTGGCCTTCCTCGACGACCGAATGGCGCATCCCGACGGCGGCTATCACGAAGCCCTGGATGCATCCGGCCCGACTGCGCGCGGCATACGGCGGCAGAACCCGCACATGCACCTGTTCGAAGCCTTCCTGGAATGGATGTCGCTCGGCGACGATCCGGCTTGGGGCGACCATGCCGACGCCATGGCGGCGCTGTTCCAGACCCGGTTCTGCGTCGACGGCACGCTGCGGGAGTTCTTTACGGACGACCTTCGTCCCGTGGACGGCGACAAGGGCCGATGGGTCGAACCCGGCCATCATTACGAATGGTCTTGGCTGCTGCAGCGGTATGCATCGTTGACCGGCGACGCGCGTCTCGCACCGGCGGCCGACCAACTCTACCGCTTCGCCGAACGCTACGGCATCGATCCGGCAACCGGGGGGATCGTCGATGCGGTCGATTGCGCCGGTGCGGTCCTTCAGGACAGCCGGCGCGTGTGGCCCCAAACCGAAGCGGTGAAGGCGCACGCCGCGCGGCGGTCCGTAGCCCGGCTCGCGGCGCAAATCGACTCGCTTCTTGGCGGCCATCTCGACGGCATGCCGGACGGCGCGTGGCGCGAACACGTTTCCGCGGACGGCGCGCCGCTGGTCGCCGACCTGCCGGCATCGAGCCTCTATCATCTCGCCATGGCCGCCGCCGAACTTCGCCGAAACGGCCGGGGAACGGCCTAGCGGACAAGGCCTCTTTTCCCCGCATCCATCGCGGTGTAAACGAAGGCACCGAAACCCGCTGGAGCCGCCGCACAATGCCGAACCGCATCCTCGTCGCCCTGGACACGACCGATATCGAACAGGCCACCGCCCTCGCCACGTCGCTCGACGGCTTGGTCGGCGGCGTGAAGCTTGGGTTGGAATTCGTATCGGCGAACGGGCCCGGCGGCGTTCGCACGGTGACCGGGACCGGGCAACCGCTGTTCCTCGATCTGAAATTCCACGACATACCCAACACCGTGGCCGCGGCCGTGCGCGCCGTCGTCCCGCTGCAACCGGCGATTCTCAATGTGCATGCATCGGGCGGCATGGCGATGATGGAAGCCGCCCGCGACGCGGCGCAGGAAACCGCCCGCACGCAGGGTATCCCCGTCCCGCTGGTCATCGCCGTGACCGTGCTGACCAGCCTGGACGACGCCGACCTGGCCGCGGTCGGTCAGCGCAACCCGGCCGAGAAGCAGGCGGTCCGCCTCGCCGAACTGGCGAAAGACGCCGGACTCGACGGCGTCGTCTGCTCGCCGAAGGAGATTCTCGCCATCCGCAATGCCTGCGGTCCGGATTTCAAGCTGGTCGTGCCGGGCATTCGCCCGCTGTGGAGCGTCAGCGGCGACCAGAAACGATTTTCCAGCCCGGCCTCGGCGATCAAGGACGGCGCGGATTATCTGGTGATCGGCCGGCCGATCACCGCGGCCGACGACCCGGCCGAGGCGGCGGAACGGATCGCCGAGGAACTCAAAGGATTATGACCGTCCGGGCGAAAATCTGCGGCATTAACGATCCGGTCGCGATGGAAACCGCGCTCGACAACGGGGCAAGCCATGTCGGGCTGGTCTTCTATCCGCCGAGTCCCCGCGCCGTGACGCCGGACGCAGCCGCGCCGCTCGCGGCGATCGCGGACGGCCGGGCGGTGCGCACCGGCCTGTTCGTCGACCCGGACGACGCGACGGTCGACGCGGTCTTGGACGCCGCGGCGCTGGATTTGCTGCAACTGCACGGCGCCGAAACGCCCGCCCGGGTGACGGCACTGCGCCGCCGCACGGGCCTGAAGGTCATGAAGGTGATCCGGGTCGGCGCGGCGGACGATATCGACCGGGCCGCCGAATACCTGGACGTCGCCGACTGGCTGATGTTCGACGCGCTGCCGCCGAAAGACATGAAGAACGCCTTGCCCGGCGGCAACGCGCTGTCCTTCGACTGGACACTGCTCGCCGGGCGGGATTGGCCGTTGCCGTGGATGCTCGCCGGCGGTCTTACGGTCGAGAATGTCGCCGAGGCGGTCCGTCTTTCCGGCGCGCGGACCGTGGACACGTCCTCCGGCGTCGAAGACTCCCCCGGCCGGAAGAATCCCGACAAGATTCGTGCGTTTCTGAAGGCGGTCGCCGCGCTTTAGGGACACGCCAACAGACCTTGGCCGCGCATTTTCGCGTATGGACTTGCGGCAGACAGTGCATTATTACCCGAGTGCCGTCGATTCATTCGGATCGACCCGTGACCGGAGATTCAATGCCGCAGCCCAATTCATACCGTACCGGCCCCGACGAAGGCGGCCATTTCGGCATATTCGGCGGGCGTTTCGTGGCGGAAACGCTGATGCCGCTGATCCTCGAGGTGGAGAACGCCTATGCGGCGGCGCAAGCCGACCCGTCCTTCCAGGCCGAACTGGACGAGTTGCTGGCATTCTATGCCGGCCGGCCGAGCCCGCTGTATTTCGCCAAACGGCTGACCGAGCATTTCGGCGGCGCGAAGATCTATTTCAAGCGCGACGAGTTGAATCACACCGGCTCGCACAAGATCAACAACTGCCTCGGCCAGATTCTGCTGGCCAAGCGGATGGGCAAGAAGCGCATCATCGCGGAAACCGGCGCAGGCCAGCACGGCGTCGCGGTCGCGACGGTCTGCGCCCTGTTCGACCTGCCCTGTGTCGTCTACATGGGCGCGACCGATGTCGAGCGGCAGCGGCCGAATGTCTTCCGCATGAACCTGCTGGGCGCCGAGGTCCGGCCCGTAACCAGCGGCCGCTCGACCCTCAAGGACGCGATGAACGACGCATTGCGCGACTGG
Source organism: Alphaproteobacteria bacterium (assembly GCA_965228975.1). Classification (GTDB taxonomy): domain Bacteria; phylum Pseudomonadota; class Alphaproteobacteria; order UBA8366; family UBA8366; genus JAJFJD01. Next base: position 4,883,178 of record OZ245851.1, on the reverse strand, counting down.
GTCGCGAATGTCGAGGACACCTTCTACATCATCGGCACCGTCGCCGGGCCGCATCCGTACCCCGCGATGGTCCGCGATTTCCAGAGCGTGATCGGGAACGAGGTTCGCGAACAGATGCAGGCCGCGGAAGGCCGGCTGCCGGACACCTTGGTGGCATGCATCGGAGGCGGATCGAACGCCATGGGGTTGTTCCATCCCTTCCTCGACGACGAGGACGTCCGCATGATCGGTGTCGAAGCCGCCGGCAAGGGCATCGAGACCGGCGCACACGCGGCGTCGATCACCGGGGGAAGGCCCGGCGTGCTGCACGGCAACCGGACCTATCTGCTGCAGGACGACGACGGCCAGATCCTCGAAGCCGAATCGATCTCCGCCGGCCTCGACTATCCCGGCATCGGTCCCGAACATGCCTGGCTCAATGATTTGAAGCGCGTCGAGTATGTCTCCGCCACCGACGCGGAAGCGCTCGAAGCGTTCCAGCTGTGCAGCCGCAGCGAAGGCATCATCCCGGCGCTCGAACCGTCGCACGCGCTAGCCCATGTCGGCACGATCGCCGGCGAGCTCGATCCGGAACACATCATTTGCATGAATATGTGCGGGCGCGGCGACAAGGATATCTTCACGGTGGCGGACGCCTTGGGGATGGAAATATGACCGGGCGTATCGAAGCGCGGTTCGCGGCGCTGAAAGCGGAAGGACGCGGCGGCCTCGTCACCTTCATCACCGCCGGGGACCCCGACCCCGAGACGTCGAAGGCACTGGTCCGGCGACTGCCCAAGGCCGGCGCGGACCTGATCGAACTCGGCATGCCGTTCACCGATCCGATGGCGGACGGCCCGTCGATCCAAGCGTCGTCGCAGCGCGCCTTGCGCGCGGGCATGACCCTTGACCTGACCCTCGACGCGGTCGCGGATTTCCGGAAGACCGACAGCGACACGCCGATCATCCTGATGGGCTACTACAACCCCATTTACAGCTACGGCACCGACCGATTCCTGAAGGACGCGAAGGAGGCGGGCGTCGACGGGCTGATCATCGTCGACCTGCCGCCGGAGGAAGACGCGGAACTCTGCGAACCCGCGATCGCCGCCGGCCTCAACTGGATCCGCCTCGCCACGCCGACGACCGACGAGAAGCGGCTCCCCGCGGTCCTAAAGAACACCAGCGGCTTTCTCTACTACGTGTCGATCATGGGCATTACCGGCACGAAACAGGTTCAAGAAGACGACGTTCGGGCGGCGGTCGAGCGCCTGCGCGACCATACCGACATGCCGATCGCCGTCGGGTTCGGCATTAAGACGCGCGAGGATGTCCGGGCCATCACCAGATCGGCGGATGCCGCGGTCGTCGGATCGGCCATTGTAGACAAGATCAAGTCCGAGCTTTACGACGACGGCACCGCACGCCCCAGCCTGGTGACGGAGGTGCTCGGCTTCGTGCGGGAGATCGCCATCGGGGTGCGCAGCGAATGAATTGGCTGACCAACATCGTCCGCCCGAAACTTCGGGCGCTCGTCAACCGGAAGGACGTGCCGGACAACCTCTGGCACAAATGCCCCAGTTGCGACCAGATGATCTTTCACCGCGACCTGGAGACGAACCTGTTCGTCTGTCAGCACTGCAATCATCACATGCGACTCGGCGCGACGAAACGCCTGAAGATGCTATTCGACGACGGTGAATATCAGCGAATCGAGCTGCCGAAGCCGACCGCCGACCCGCTGCAGTTCCGCGACCAGAAACGCTATACCGAACGGCTTCGCGATGCCCGCGCCAAGACCGAGGAAGACGATGCGATCGTCGTTGCACATGGCAAGATGGGCGACATATCGGTCGTGGTCGCGGCGTTCGACTTCGGGTTCATGGGCGGCTCCATGGGCATGGCGGTGGGGGATGGAATCATCGCGGCGGCCCGGCTGGCCGTAGCGCAGGAAGCGCCGCTGATCGTCGTACCGGCTTCCGGCGGCGCCCGCATGCAGGAAGGCGCGCTGTCCCTGATGCAGATGCCGCGCACGGTGATCGCGGTCCAGGAGGTCAAGGAAGCGGGCCTTCCCTATGTCGTCGTGCTGGCGGACCCCACCACCGGGGGCGTCACCGCAAGCTTCGCCATGCTGGGCGACATCCACATCGCGGAGACCGGCGCGATGATCGGTTTCGCTGGTGCCCGGGTCATCGAACAAACGGTCCGCGAGACCCTGCCCGAAGGATTCCAGCGCGCCGAATACCTGCTCGATCACGGTATGGTCGATATTGTTGTTGCACGCCGCGAATTGCGCGATACGTTAATACGCCTTCTTTCATTGCTGTTGCGGCGGGAGCCGCCGGCCGACCTCTTGGAGCTGGCCCCCGACCCAGGGACCGCCGGCGAAATACCAACCACGCAGGATTCGAGCGATGCTGCGATTCGCCAGGAACCGGCGGACGACCGAAGACTCGATTGACGCCATCCTGGCGCGCCTACAGCGGCTTCATCCCAAGACGATCGACCTGTCGTTGGGCCGAATCCTGTCGCTGCTCGACCGACTCGGCCGCCCGCAAGACCAACTCCCGCCCGTCATCCATGTCGCCGGAACCAACGGCAAGGGATCGGTCATCGCCTTCCTGGGCGCGATCCTGGAAGCCGCCGGCTATCGCGTCCACACTTACACCTCGCCGCATCTGGTCCGCTTCAACGAGCGCATCCGCCTCGGCGGCGAGATGATCGGCGACGCGGAACTGTGCGCTATCCTCGACGAATGCGAAAAGGCCAACGCCGGCGACTCGATCAGCTTCTTCGAGATCACCACCGCCGCGGCGATGCTCGCCTTCTCCCGCCATCCGGCGGATATCCTGCTGCTGGAATGCGGTCTGGGCGGCCGGTTCGACGCGACCAACATCGTCCGGAAACCGGCGGCCACGGTCATCACGCCGGTATCGATGGACCACATGCATTTCCTAGGCGACACGATCCGGCAGATCGCGGCGGAGAAAGCGGCGATTCAGAAAAAGGACGTCGTCTCGATCGTCGCGCCGCAACACGATCAGGCGAACGCCGTGATCGCCGACTACGCGGCGGCGGCAGGCACGAAGCCCTTCCAGTTCGCGCGGGACTGGACCGTCACGCCGACCAAGCGCGGATTCCGATACCGGTCGACGCGGTTGTCGCTCGACCTGCCCATGCCGAACCTGCTGGGCAAGCATCAGATCTATAATGCCGGCACCGCGATCGCCTGCCTCGAACGGATCGACACGCTGGAGATTTCCGACAAGGCCATTGCCACGGGCGTCACGTCGGCGCGTTGGCCGGGCCGGCTTCAGCGCCTGATCAACAATCCTCTGACCGAATATCTGCCGCAGGGTTGGGAACTCTGGCTCGACGGCGGGCATAACCCGGCCGCCGGATCGGCGCTGGCCGAGACATTGGAAAAGTGGACGGACAAGCCGCTGTATTTGGTCTTCGGCATGATGGATCAAAAACCGCCGCAGAATTTCCTGCGCCCGCTGGCGCCGCTGGTCCGCGGCTTGCGAGCCGTTACGATCCCCGGGCTCGAGGGCAGCATGTCGGCCGAGGAAGCCGCAGAGGCGGCGACCGAGGTCGATATTCCGAGCCAGCCGTCGGCCGATATCCCGACCGCGATCCAGGACACGGTGCGGGCCGCAAGCCGCCCGGCGCGGGTGCTCATCTGCGGGTCGCTGTATCTCGCGGGATCGGTGCTGGCGCTCAACGAAGGGACCACCCCGGTCCGGACCGCCGGCTGACCATCACCTTCCAATTTGGAATGACCGCAACGCAAAAGCCCCGCCGCAATCGACGGGGCTTTTCCGTTCCGACAAGACAGGCGGTCTAGAGGACCGATTCAACCCACTCGACGAGCTGGCTCTTCGGCAGCGCGCCGACCTTGGTCGCGGCCACTTCGCCGTCCTTGAAGATCATCAGCGTGGGAATGCCGCGCACGCCGTATTTCGCGGGCGTCTGCGGATTGTCGTCGATATTGACCTTGGCCACGGTCACCTGACCGTCCATATCGCCGGCAATCTCTTCCAGCGCCGGGGCGATCATCTTGCAGGGACCGCACCATTCCGCCCAGAAATCCACGAGGACCGGGCCGTCCGCTTTCAGGACGCTACTCTCGAAATCGTCGTCGCCGACGGGGACAGGGGTGCTCATATAGAAATGCTCCTTATATGCCAGTGCCCCGCCGCCATCAGGAGCGTGGCTATGTTTCCACCGGGTAGGAATCTAGGTAGCCACCCGGACCCGGTCAAGCAGGCTATCGTCCAAAGTCATCAGGCGCGGGACCGCGGTCCACAATAAACCGCAGCGAATCGACCGATTCGGCCAGATTTCCGCCAAAACGGCCCGATACGCCGCCATTTGACGCAGATAGGCCGGCGCGACATTTTCCTGCAAATCGGGGGGCGGACGCGACGTTTTATAATCCAAGACGACGATTTCGTCCGGCCGCACCAACAATCGGTCGACCTGACCGGCAATTACCTCGGGCCCGTCGGGACCCTCGATCGTGCCGATCAGCGGCACCTCCGCCCGGCTCTCCGGCCCGAAGAGGTCGACGAAATCCGCCGACTCCAGGATTGCCGTCACCTCGTCGGCCAAACCCTCCTGCTCCTCCGCCGGCAACGCATGACCGGGCCGGGCGAGGAAGGCGGCGCACGCCGCGCGACGGTCCGACGCGGGAAGGTCCGGCAGCAACTGCAACAACCGGTGGACGATCAGGCCGCGCTTGAAACGGTCTTCCGACGGCGGGCCGATCGGCGACAGAGTCGGCGGGTCGGATACCGACGGACGCGACGGCACCAGCGGGCGGGGCGGCGCCGGCTCGTCGGGCGGCGGACGCCGCATCCAATCCTCGACGGCGGGTGTCACCACCTGGCCGGGCGTCCGCTCGTCCGGGGCGTCGGCCGCAACGGTTTGGTCGCTGGCGATCCGCAGTCCGTCACCGGCCCAGCCGGCATCGCCGATATCGCCGCCGAAATCCATCGCGACCGGTTCGCCCAGGCCCGACAGGCCCGCCTCGATCAGGGAATACCAGCAACCATCGTTCGGTTTCTGCCGGCCATGCCAGCCGCACACATACAGCCGGTCCTCGGCACGGGTCATCGCGACATAAAGCAGGCGGCGGTATTCCTCCTCGGCCCGGCTCCGCGCGGAATCGCGCAACGCCTGGCATTCCTCGGTCTGGTAGGCGCGGCCCGGCGGCCAAAGCGGGATGCCATCGGCCCACAATACCTCTTCGCCCATGCGCGGCATCGCCATGGTGTCCGGCATGATGACGATCGGGGCCTGCAACCCCTTCGCGCCATGTACCGTCATCACGCGCACCTCGTCGCGGTCGCTCTGTTCCAGGTCGCGCTTGATCTCGGTGGCGCCGGCGTCGAGCCAATGCAGGAATCCCTGCAGCGACGGCGGGTGCGTCCGTTCGTAGGCGAGGGCCTGCGCCATGAATTCGTCGACCGGATCTTCCGCTTCCGGGCCAAGCCTCTCCAACAGACTCTGCCATCCCGACCGATCCGGCCGCGCCGCCGGGCCGGCCAACACCCCGGCGAGCAATTCGAAGGGCGGCGCGAAATCGGCCTGCCCCAACAACCCCGCCAGCCAGGCCCGCGCCTGCCCAAAGCGCGCGTCTTCCCCGGCCCTCTCCGACAACCGCCGCCAGAGGGTGGCGTCGCCTCGGCCGTGACAGAGTCCGAAAAGGTCATCGTCGTCGAGCCCGATGAACGGTCCTTTCAGCACGACCGCCAGCGTCAGGTCGTCGTCCGGCAACAGCAGGAAGCGGGCCAGCGCCATCAAATCCATCACCGCCAACTGCTCGGTCAACGCCATCCGGTCGACGCCGGCGACCGGCACGTCGGCAGACTTGAGTGCGCGCACCAGTGCTTCCATGAACCCGCTGCGGCGGCGCAGCAGAACCATGATATCGCCGGCCCGGACCGTCCGGTCGTGCGACGGCAGATACTCGGTGCCGATCCAGGCCCGCAGCTTGGCGGCGATGAGCTTCGCAAGCCGTTCGTCGGGCGCCAAGAGTTCGCGGCGGCGCACCGGCGGCTGCCATTCGGCATCCTCGCTCTCGACCGGGCCGATGGGCGGCCACACCTCCACCAGCCCCGCCTGCCCGCCGCGGAACGGCCGATGGACGAGCGACTCGCCGCAGTCGATCACGCCGGACGCGGCGGCCGGTTGCGCGAACACGGCGTCGACCGCTCGCAGTACCGGTTCCGCAGACCGGAAAGAGATGTCGAGATCGACCGAGCGCCACTGCTTGGCCACATCCTCGGCGCGTCCGCCGAAACGGTCGCGGTAGTCCCGGAACGCCGCCGGGTCGGCACGCTGGAAACTGAAGATCGATTGTTTCACGTCGCCGACGGCGAAGATCGTGCGCTCTTCCTCGCGCGCGCCCAGGCCGGCGAAGAATTCATCGGCCAGCGCGGCCACCACCTGCCACTGCTCGGGATTCGTATCCTGCGCCTCGTCGATCAGGATATGGTCGAGGCCGCCGTCGAGCTTGAACAGCACCCAGCCGGCGAAACCCGAACTGTCGGTCCGCAGCAGGTCGCGCGCCTTGTAGATCAGATCGTCGTAATCCAGCTCGACCCGCAATTCCTTGGCCTGCTCGAAGGCGTGCAGGATCGCACCGCCGAGGCGCAACAACGCCGCCGTCGCCTCCGCCGTGACCATCGCGCGGCGATGCTGACAAACCGCCGCGAGCCGCGCCGCCTCGGCGGACAGCGCGTCGGCGACGCCCGGATTTTTCTCCGCCACGACTTTCGTCGCCAGGGTTTTGCGGGGCGCCTCTTGCTGGGTGAGGAACTGCTTGGTGTATTCGCCAAAGGAAGCAACACGGTCTGCCACCGCCGCCTCGACCCAGCGCCGGATCGCCTCGCCGCGCGGTTGGTCGGTCTTTTCCGATCCGCCGCGCAGCGCCTCGGCCGCCCGCGCCAGGGCGGCGGCGTCGAAGGCGTCATCCCGGCAGGCGGCGGCGATCACGTCGGCCACGCCTGTGCCCGGTTCCACGCCCAGCCGGTCGTAGACGGCGGCGACGGCGGCATCGACCGTCGTGCCGTCGCCGATCACGTCGCGCAGCCGCCCCCGATGCATCAGCAGAACGCGCAGCAGGTCGGCGAAACGGTCCTCGTGCAGATGACCGGTCAGGGTCTGCAGCGCGGTTTTGCTCGACGCGTCCCGCACCGCCGACGCCAGCACCCGGTCGCGCGCCGCCAGCATCAACTCGGCGGCGCTGCGTTCGTCCATCACCTGGAAATGCGGCGGGATGCCGGCCTCGATCGGGAAACGCCCGAGCAGCGATTCGCAAAAACTGTGGATTGTCTGGATTTTCAAGCCACCGGGAACGTCGAGCACACGCGCGAACAACCGGCGGGCGGTCTCCAGTTCCGAGTCGTCGGGCGTGTCGCCGGTCAACGCCACGATCCGCTGCCGCAAGTCGTCGTCCGAGGCGGTCGCCCACAGGCTCAGGCCACGGTTGACGCGGTTGGACATCTCCGCCGCCGCCGCCTTGGTGAAGGTCAGGCAGAGCAGCCGCTGCGGCGGCGTGCCGGAGAGCAATAGACGCAGCACCCGATCGGTCAACACCTTGGTCTTGCCGCTGCCCGCCGACGCGCCGACCCAGACGCTCGCGGCGGGGTCCGACGCCTGGCGCTGCAGGCGGTCGGGATCGATCGCAACCGGCCTGCCGCTCATGATCCGTTCCCCCGACCGCCCGACCATTCACGCAACCTCGCCAGATGGTCGTATTCGGGAAACGGCAGCGGCCATTCCGGCTCCGGCGTCGACAAATAGGGCGTGTCGGGCCGGTCGAAGGCATCGATCAACCGGACCAGGTTGTCGTAGACCCGTGCGGTCAGATCCGGCACGTCGTCGGAAAAGGCCTTGATCTGCCCGGCCGGGTCGCCGCCGGACAATCGCCAATAGGCCAGCCGGTCGACCTCGCCCGCCGGGACGCCCTCGAAGCCGCCCTGCTCGGCGATCGCGGCTTCGAGGGGAAGCTGTGGCGCATAGCCGAACTGCAGCTGCCGTTCGCTGGGCGGCAAACCGGTCTTGTAATCGACGATCGACAAATGGCCGTCCGCCGACCGGTCGATCCGGTCCGCCTTGGCGGTCAGGGCGAACGGCCCCGCCGCCCCGTCGATTGCGATCGATCCGGATACTTCGGTCCGGCTCTCGGCCAGGCCCGGACGGCGCTTCCGTTCGACATCGATGAACCATTCGGCGATACGAACGAAGCGCGGCCACCAAAAAGCGCGCACCGCCGGGCGCGCCAGCGTCGCCCCGAAGGCCCGTTCCCCCAGCGCCAGCAGTTGCGGCAACGCATCGTCGGGCGGCCCGTCGGGATAGGCGCGCACGAATTCGTCGAGAGCATCGTGAATGATGGTACCCCGGTCCGCGGCGCCCGGACTCGCTTCCAACGGGTCGAGCGGGCGCAGGCCCAGGATATGACGGGCAAAGATACTGTAGGGATCGCGCATCCAGGTTTCGATCCGCGTGACCGAGAGACGCCGGGGTCGCGCCTCGACCGGCGGGCGGGGTGTCGGCGCTTCGACTGGACGGTGCCGCTCGACGGCGACCAACCCCTTCTCCAGGCCGGGCCAATGGATATCGGGCACGAAGGCATCGGCCAACCCGCACCCTTCGAGCACCGTTTCCAGGCGCAGCAGCCAGCGCGACGGCACCGTCGGCGTGCCGTCGGACTTTTGCGCCCGGCTCAAGACGACCTCCGGCGCGCAGAACAGCTGCGCGAAGTCATGGGCCGCGAGTCCGATGCGGCGCTCCGGCAGCGGCAAGCCGAAGGCATCGCGCATCGGCCGGCTCATCCAGGGGTCCGGTCCGGGATCGGCGGGCCAGTTGCCCTCGTTCAACCCACCGAGGATGATCAGGTCGGCGTGCTGCAGCCGAGCTTCCAGCGGTCCCCAGATGTTCAGGCGCGGATGCCGGCCGAAGCGCGGCCGCACCACGTTGCCCAGCATCAGAGCTTCGACCATTTCCGGATAGTGGTCCGGCGGCACCATCGGCAGCGCATCCGCCGCCGCGTGCAGGTCATTGACGAAGAGCGCCAACGCCTCGCCGGCGTCCCCGTCCCAGAGCCGCGCCGTACCCGCCGTCTCACCATCCGCCGCCAGTGCCTCGGCGGCGCGGATATGCGCTTCCACAAGGCGTTGCAGGCTGCCCTCCGCCCCGGCCCGGAATGCCAGCAACGGCGCGAGGCAGTCTTCGAGCCGGTCGAGCAGACGCTCGATACCGGTGGCGGTTTCCGGCGTCGGCCGGTCGGCGGCACGCCGGGCGCCGGCCTCGGCCAATGCCTGTCGTAATCCGGCGAGGCCCCGGTCCGGTGCCGGCCCCCGCAGCACCCAGCGTTCCAACGCACGGACGAGCCGCCGCATCTCCGCCGGGAGCATGCCCGCCGCCGCCAGCGGATGTTTGCAGGCGGCCAGCGTGGCGACCGGGGCGAAATCCTGGAAGACCATGTCGGCGACCAGGCGCAGAAACACGCCCGGCGGCGTCTCGCTCAACGCCTGCCCCGCCGAATCGTCGATGACGATGCCCCAACGCCGCAAGGACGCCGCAACCCGCCGCGCCAGCCGGCGATCGGCGGTGACCAGGGCGGCGGTCCGTTCCGGCGTCTCAAGGCTATGCCGCAGCATCAGGGCGATGACTTCGGCTTCTTCCTTATCGCCCGGGGCCACGATCCGCTGCACGGCCGGGAAGGGCGAATCGCCGACCGCTTGCAACGCCGCCTCGGCAGAATCGCGCAATGCCGACAGATCGCGCCAAGCGTCGGTCGTCTCGGCGGGCCGCAACGCTTCGGCGGCGAGCATCGCCCGGGCCGGCGCCACCGCATGCCGGAAGCCGCCGGTCGGCCAATCGCGGACACCGTCGCGGCTCACCCCGAGCCGGTCGAGCAACCGGGCAAGACCGTATTGCGGATGGGTCTGATCGCGTCCGATCGCCACCCAGGTGTCGGCATCGGCATCGCGGTCGAGACCGGGTAGCACCACGCGCCCCTGCGGCAGGGCCGCGATGACCGCAAAGAGACCGGCAGTCGCCGGAACGCTGCCGGTCGACCCAGCGGCGATTACCGGTCCGGCCGGCGGTTCGGCCGCCCATCGCGCGGCGAGGCCTTCGAGCAGGCGGTTGCGGCGGTCCGCCGGGTCGAGCCCGCCTTCCTCCGCCAGAATATTCGGCCAATGCGCGGTCACCGGTTTGAGGAATTCCAGCGTCCGTTCCCAATGCTGCGCGTATTCGCGCGGGGCCAGCTCCGCCAATCCGTCGAAAGAAAGCCGTTCCGTCTGGACCTGATCGATCAGCCGCGCCAGTTCCTGCGCCAACCGCACCGCATGATCCGGCGTCATCCGGTCCGCCGTTGTCTCGTCGACCTCGTTCCAGCGCAGGATCAACCGGGCGAGCAACAGCAGGCGGCGCGATTCGGAGAGTGCGGGCGGCAGGTCGAGCGTCTCCAGCCCCGCGGCGTCCGCCGGCGAAATATCGTCCACGTCCACATCGCCGATCGGCCGCATCGCCGGCAACACCAACGCCTGCCCGTCCGAGACCCGCAGGAAGGCCTCGCGCAGCGCCCGGCAGGCGCGCCGGGTCGGCAACAGGATCAGATAGTCGGCCAGCGCCAGCGGATCGCCGGCGCATTCATCGAGAATGCCGGCGGCGAGCGCATCGACGAAGGCCGCGCCGGACGGAATGGTGTAGAGGCCGGCGGGCGCGGTCATCCCCCCGAATCCGCGAGATCGGCGAGCGCCGTCTCGGTCGCCGCCAAATCCTCGGGCGTGCCCACATGGAACCAGTCCGAATCATGCTCGATGCCATGGAGACGTCCCGCAGCCTCCGCCCGGTCATACAGCAGGTTCAGCGAGAAAGGGCCGTCGGGAATGTCACGGAAGAGTCGCGGATGCATAATCTGAACGCCGGCGAAGAGATGCGCCGCGGTTTCGTCGGCACCGCGCCGGCGCAAGGCGCTTTCGGCCGCCAAATGATAGTCGCCCGCCCCATGATATCCCATCGCCCGGTCGACCGGCTGCAGCAGCAACAACACGTCCATCAACGCGGGGTCCCACGCCGCCGCGAGCCGGTCCAACGCGGGCACGGCGCCGTCATGCCACACGGCGTCGCTATTGACCACGTAGAACGGCTCGTTGCCGAGATGCGGCAACGCCCGCGCGACGCCGCCGCCGGTCTCCAGCCGCTCGGCCTCCGGCGACAGCACGATATCGTCCTGGCCGCGCAGATGCATCTCGATCATTTCCGCCAGATAATGCGTGTTCACGACCGTGCGCGTGACGCCCGCCGCCCGCAGACGATCGAGCGCGCGGTCCAGCAGGGTCCGGCCGCGCAGGACGACCAGCGGTTTCGGCCGTTCCAGCGTCAGCGGCCGCATCCGCATACCGAGCCCGGCGGCCAGCACCATGGCGATTGTCGGCGCCGCCATCAGCATTCTCCTTGCGGCGCGGGGATCCGCCGGAGCGGCGGCGGCAGCGTGTCGTCGAACCACGCCCTCAGATCGGCCAAGGCGGGATGGGCCAGGTCGCCTTCGAGCCAGCGCCAGACCCGTGGGATATGCTCCAGATAGACCGGCTTGCCGTCGCGCCGGTCGAGCCGGGTGAAGATACCGAGGATCTTCGCGCTGCGCTGCGCCGCGAGCACCGCATAGGACGCCTCGACCGCCGCCCGGTCGAGGGTGGGAAAGGCCGCGAAATATCGGTCCATCAGCCGCGCCGCCAAATCCGGGGGCACGTCGCGCCGCGCGTCTTCGAACAGCGACGCGAGATCGTAGGTTACCGGGCCGATCACCGCGTCCTGGAAATCGAGCAGACCGCAGGCCCGCACGCCTTCCCGGCCGTCCAACAGCATCAGGTTATCCACATGGAAATCGCGCAAGACCAGACTCGACGGGGCGGCGCGCGCGACCGCAAACGCCGCGCGCCATAGATCCAGATATGCCGCGCGCGACTCTTCCGAAACCGGCGCGCCCGTCACCGCCGGCAGATACCAGTCGGTCAGGAGGGCGGCCTCGTCGAGAAGCCGGGCATCGTCGTAGTCCGGGATCGCCGCGCTGCCCGGGTCGAAGCGTTGGTGGAGCGCGATCAGGACATCGACGGCGAGCGTGTACAACGCCTCTTCGTCGCCGCCGTCCGCCAGAACCCGCGTGTAGGTCGAGTCGCCGAGATCTTCGAGCAGCAACAACCCGTTCTCCACGTCGCGCGCCCGAATCGCCGGCGCGCTGAAGCCCAGATCCTGCAACACCCCGGCGATGGCGGCGAAGGGGCGCACGTCTTCCTGCGGCGGCGGCGCATCCATCAGCACCGCGCGCTCGCCGTCCCGGGTCAGCCGCTCATAGCGGCGGAAGGAGGCGTCGTCCGCCAGGGCCCCGCGGGTCCCGTCCGCCCAACCGTTATCCGCGAGGAACCTGTCGATCAGCGCCGAACGGTCAGTCATCGCAATTCACATCGAGCTTTCGCCCAAGCGCCCGAAGGCGGGCGCGCCAGGACGGGCCGCCCCGCAGGCGGAGGCGCCGTACCTCCGGGTCGCCGTCCCCCGCCGTGAAATCGACATCGAGCCGATTCGCCGGCAGCAGCGAGCCAAGCCGTTCGGGCCATTCGATAAGGGAAATGCCCTCGGCGAAAGCGTCTTCGATTCCCAACTCCCAAACCTCCTCCGCCTCCTCCAGACGATACAGGTCGAAATGATGGATCGGCCCAGGGGACGCCGGATAAACCTGCACCAGGGTAAAGGTCGGGCTGGGGACTTCCTCGTCCGGACCGGTGAGCGCCCGGACGAATCCGCGCGCAAACACCGTTTTGCCGCTGCCGAGCACGCCCGACAGCGCGATCACGTCACCCACCGCGCAGACGCGCGCAACGGCGGCGGCTACCGCAGCCGTACCGGTCTCGCCGTGGGCGGTCAACTCAATCGAGAGTGAAGTGTCGGAACCATCCAGCATGCCGCCATATGTACCATTGCGGCAACCGGAAACGGAAGCGGCCAGCGCGGCCGTTCTTGGCCGCGCCGCCGTGTCCCGCCCCGCCTTAGTAGCGGTAATGCTCGGGCTTGAACGGCCCGGCCGTGTCGATACCCAGATACTCGGATTGCTCTTTGGTCATCTGCGTCAGTTTCACGCCGAGCTTCTCCAGATGCAGCATGGCCACCTTCTCGTCCAGCCTCTTCGGCAGGACGTAGACCTTCCGCTCGTAATTGTCGGCGTTGTTCCAAAGCTCGATCTGCGCCAGCACCTGGTTCGTGAAGGATGCGGACATCACGAAACTGGGATGCCCCGTCGCGCAGCCGAGATTGACCAGCCGGCCTTCCGCCAAGACGATCAGGCGCTTGCCGTCGGGGAATTCGACCTCGTCGACCTGCGGCTTCACGTTGTCCCATTTGTAGTTGCGCAAGGCCTCGATCTGAATCTCGGAGTCGAAATGCCCGATGTTGCAGACAATCGCCCGGTCCTTCATGTCGCGCATATGGTCGAGTGTGATCACGTCGATATTGCCGGTCGTGGTCACGAAGATGTCGCCGGTGGCCGCGGAGTCTTCCATGGTGGTGACTTCGTAGCCTTCCATCGACGCCTGCAGGGCGCAGATCGGGTCGATCTCGGTGACGAGCACGCGCGCGCCCTGGTTGCGCAGGCTGGCGGCGGAGCCTTTGCCCACGTCGCCGTATCCGCAGACCACCGCGGTCTTACCGGCGATCATGACATCGGTCGCCCGCTTGATGCCGTCGACCAGGCTTTCACGGCAGCCATACAGATTGTCGAACTTCGACTTGGTGACCGAGTCGTTGACGTTAATCGCGGGAACGGCGAGCGTGCCGTTCTTCTCCATCTCGTACAGCCGATGAACGCCGGTCGTCGTCTCTTCCGACAGGCCGCGCACATCCTTGAGCAACTCGGGATACTTGTCGTGCATCAACACGGTCAGGTCGCCGCCGTCGTCGAGGATCATGTTCGGATGCCAGCCGTCCGGACCTTCGATGGTCTGCTCGATGCACCACCAGAACTCTTCCTCGGACATCCCTTTCCATGCGAACACCGGAACACCGGTCGCGGCGATGGCCGCGGCGGCGTGATCCTGGGTCGAGAAAATGTTGCAGGACGACCAGCGGACCTCCGCGCCGAGCGCCGTCAGCGTCTCGATCAGTACGGCCGTCTGGATCGTCATATGCAGGCATCCGGCGATCCGCGCGCCCTTCAGCGGCTTGGACTTGCCGTATTCGTCGCGCAGCGCCATCAAGCCCGGCATTTCCGTTTCGGCGATGGCGATTTCCTTGCGGCCCCATTCGGCGCCGCTCATATCGGCAACTTTATAGTCTTCTGCGGCAGTCATGTTCTCTTCCTGTAATGTGTCGCGCCGGCGGCGGACGGTCCAAATGCCTCCGCGCCGCGGCTACCGCCCTCGGGTGGGCGGCGGTATAGCAGCGCTCGTCAAAAGCGGCAAGGCGGGATCGGTTGGGTCGTAAAGCGAGCCTATACCGGGGTTATACGGGGTAATTCTAGGCGTTCAATGGTTACAACGGGGTAAAAGGTGGCATTGCCGGCGATTGCCGGGCCGTACAGGGCCGATTTTGGCATCGATTACTCCGTGGTTGGCTCGCCTTTCACAATATGGCGCATCCCGGCGGCGAAACCAGGGTCGCCGCCCCACCGGAAACGTCAGTCGGTTTCGTTGAAGCCGCTGCTCACCAAACCTGACAGTGCATCGAGGGCCCGGTCCGCGTCCGGCCCATCGGCCTGAACCGAGATGACGCATCCGATCGAGGCGGCCAGCATCATCAAACCCATGATCGACGTGCCGGGGACGCTCTGACCGTCCTTCGACACGGTAACCGAGGACTCGAATTGTTCGACAAGTTCGACGAATTTCGCGGCGGCACGCGCGTGCAGGCCCCGCTGATTCACGATCTCAAGGTCGCGCTGCGCCATAAATCTCCGCCTAGTCGCCGGTCTGTTCGGCCAGCAGGTTGGACGCGACGTTGATGTATTTCCGTCCGGCCTCCTGCGCGCTCGCCACCGCATCCACCAGGGAATGCGTCTTCCGGATCGACGCCAACCGGATGAGCATGGGCAGGTTCACGCCGGCGACGACCTCGACATTCGCCTGCCCCATCACCGACAAGGCGAGATTCGACGGGGTGCCGCCGAACATATCGGTCAACACGGCGACGCCGGCGCCGTCTTCCATTTTCGAGACGCTGTCGAGGATCTCCTGGCGGCGCGCCTCCATGTCGTCATCCGGCCCGATGCAGACGCAACACATCTTCTCTTGCGGGCCGACGATATGTTCCAACGCGCCGACGAATTCTTCGGCCAAACGGCCATGGCTCACCACAACGATCCCGATCATTTTCCCGTGTCCACCAGCCGGTTCACCATTCCGCCCTCATTCGTCTTCTTGTTCTTGGCCGATCGGCGTTTCGCGATGGTGCAACCGGACCTGCCAGTCGCGCGACCGCAGCCAATCGGTCAAGCGCCGCGCCACGAACACCGACCGATGGCGGCCGCCGGTGCAGCCGACCGCGATGGTCAGATAACTTTTTCCTTCCTGCGCGTAACGCGGCAGTAAAATTTCCAGCATTCCGGTCAGACTGTCAAAGAAACCGTAGAAATCCGGATCGCCCTTGATCATCTCCTGAACCGGCGCGTCCTCCCCGGTCAGCGGGCGCAACACCTTGTCGTAATGAGGGTTCTTCAAGAAGCGTACATCGAAGACGAGGTCCGACTCGCGCGGCACGCCGTGACGGAACGCAAAGGAGGTAACGAACAGGTTCAGGCCCTTGTCGCTGTGCAAGCCGAAGGACTCGCCGAGCATTTCCTTGAGGTCCCAGGGCGACTTGTCGGTCGTGTCGATCACCACGTCGGCCCGTCCACGTAACCGCGCCAGCACGCGGCGCTCGAGTTCGATCATGTCGGGTACCGGTTTCTCGGAATCGAGCGGATGCCGCCGCCGGGTCTCCGCGTACCGGCGCTGCAAGACCTCGTCGTCGCAATCGAGGAACACCGTCTCGACCAGGTAGGCCGGATCCGCAATCAGCCGATCGAGCTCGTCCAACATCGTGTCGACGCCGAAATCGCGCGTCCGGATATCGACGCCGATCGCGAGAGGCCGCGGATTTTCGGCATCGAAGCCATCCGGGGCAGGCCGCACGAGGCTGCCGAGCAGCGACAACGGAAGATTATCGACCGCTTCGTAGCCGATATCCTCGAGACTTTTTAGGGCCGTCGTTCGTCCGGCACCGGACATACCGGTGACCAGCAACACGCGCCGGCGGCCATCATCCTGCTTGTCCTCGGTCACCGCTCGATCTCCTCTGGGGCCAGCCCGACGGCCAGTCTGATCTTGGCCGGCGCCGATGCCTCGAAAGCGGCAAGACGCAGTACCGGCAGCGCGATTCCCAATAGCATTGTCTCGGCGGGCTTGGGAAGGCGTTCCACCTCTTCGGCGGGAACGATATCGACCACGACCCGCACCGGGATGCCGGAAACCGCCGGTAGACGAACGATGCCGAGGCCGCGAACCTCCATCCGGCCGGCGATCTGCGGCGGCGCGCTCGCCAGGATTTCATCCCCTTCGCGGGACAAGGCCGTCCGGTCGTCGGCAACAAGCGCGGCGCCACCGTCGATCAAGCGCAACGCCAAATCCGACTTGCCGCTACCGGACGGCCCGCGCAGCAGGACAGCGGCGCCGGCGACCGCGACCGAAGTTCCATGAACGGTTTCCATACGGCAAGCCTGCGGCGGCAGGCGCACGGTGTCAACGCGGGGACCGTGCAGCTATTTGACGGGGAGACGGATAATGAAACGCGCGCCGCAAACGGTCTTCGATCCGTCTTTTTCGTAGCGGTTCTGCGCACGGATGGTGCCGCGATGCGCTTCGATGATCTGTTTGGAAATGGACAATCCGAGGCCGGAATGCGTGCCGAACTTTTCGCCCTTCGGGCGTTCGGTGTAGAAGCGGTCGAAGATCGCGTCAATCTTCGCCTCGGGGATGCCCGGTCCGTCGTCTTCGACCTGGATCTCGACGAAGCCGTTGACGCGGGCCGCGGTGATCCGGATCACCCCGCCCGGCGGACTGAAACTTTCCGCGTTGGCAATCAGGTTGCGCATGACCTGGACCAGCCGGTCCTCTACGCCGGAAACCTGCAGATTGGCGTTTTCGTCGATATCGACTTCCAGCGTCGGCCCGCCGGAAAGCCGCGTTGTTTCGTACATATCGGCGAGCGCCTGCATCATCGAGCCCAGTTCGACGGTCTCTGTGCCGGCGCGGCTCAGTTCCGAGTCCAACCGCGACGCATTGGAGATATCGGTGATCAGACGGTCCAGCCGCTGCACGTCTTCCAGGATAACGGCCATCAAACGGCGCTGCTGCCCCGGGTCCGACACGCGGGCCGCGGTTTCGACCGCGCTGCGCAACGAGGTCAGAGGATTCTTGATCTCGTGGCTGACGTCGGCGGCGAACCGCTCGATGGCGTCCATCCGCTGATGCAGCGCATCGGTCATTTCCCGCAGCACGCCGGATAATTCGCCGATTTCATCGCCGCGGTTTGTGAAATCGGGAATCTGTTGCGTTTCGGGTCCGTATCCGCGCCGCACCCGCTCGGCGGCGGCGGCGAGCCTCAGCACCGGTTGCGCGATCGTGCGCGCCAGATACAGCGACAGCAGAATCGTCACCACGATCGCGCCCGCGAAGACGGCCAGCACCGTCAGCCGGATCGCCCGGACCGACGCCTCGATCTCGATTCCGTCGCGGGACAGCAGCAACACGCCGATCACCTGACGGTATCGCTGTACCGGAATGGCGACGGTCAGCATGTAGCCACTCGAGCCGCCCGACCGGACCACGCCGATGATCTCGCCGGAGAAGGCGCGCTGAACCTCGGGATAGTCCTCGGCGCGCTGGTCCGCGCGCTCCTGATACGGTTCCAGCTTCTCGCCGTAGGTCAGCCAGCCCACGGTCACGTCGATGCCGTCGATGAGCCAGTCGAGCAACCAGTTGGATTCCTTGGGCGGCGGCAGTTCCTGGACCTGCACGACCCAGCGGCCGCCCAAAAGCCGGCTGCTGTCGGCGACCATCTCGCCGGCGTTCAGGAACAGCCGCGACCGGACCCGCGACGCGGCGCTTAGGCGCCGGACGATATGACGTGCCGGTTCCAGGTCGATGAACTGTCCGCCCGCCGGGGTAATCTCAATCGCGCTTTCGCCGATCGCACCGGCGATCATTTCGCCCTGGCTGCGCAGCGACTCGAGATCGGCGTCGATCAGGCTGTCGCGGTAGGGGCCGACATACAGCAGCCCGCCGACCGGAATCAGCAGGGCCACCACGTTGACCGCCAGGATCCGGCGGGTCAGCGGCGAGACGACGCGCCGGCCCTTTGCGGCGGCCTCTTCCTTCTCGGCCTTTTCGGCCTTGGTGTCGGTGTTCTTTTCCGTGAAACCCCGCATCGCCAAACGGGCCGCAACCGTATACCGGTGCAGCCCCTTGCGGATGGCCTTCAACGCGGTCTCACGCTCCATTGCGGCTACAACTCGCTATAGCGGTAACCCACGCCGTACAGGGTTTCGATCTGCGAGAAGCTCGAGTCGATCTGGCGAAACTTCTTGCGCAGCCGCTTGATGTGGCTGTCGATTGTCCGGTCGTCCACGTAGATGCTTTCGCCATAGGCGGCATCCATTAGCTGATCTCGGCTCTTCACATGACCGGGCCGCGTCGCCAGCGCCTTCAGCAACAGGAACTCGGTAACGGTCAACTGCACGTCACGGCCGTCCCAGGTGCAGGAATGCCGGTCGGTGTCCATTACCAACGGCCCACGTACCAAGACCGAATCGGCCTTCTTGGCGACGGGTTCCTCGCCCAATTCGGAGCGGCGCAGCAAGGTGCGGATACGCTCGATCAGCAGGCGTTGGGAAAACGGCTTTTTGATGTAGTCGTCCGCTCCCATCCGAAGCCCGAGCACCTCGTCCACCTCGTCGTCCTTCGAGGTCAGGAAGATGACCGGCAGATTGCTGCTGTCGCGCAATTTCTGCAGCAGCTCCATGCCGTCCATCCGCGGCATCTTGATGTCGAGGATGGCGAGATCGACGGGCTGCTGGCTAAGCCCCCGAAACGCTTCTTCACCGTCGTTGTAGGTTTTTACCCTGTAGCCTTCCGCCTCCAGAGCCATGGAGACCGAAGTCAGGATATTCTTGTCGTCGTCGACAAGAGCAATTGTCTGCTGCATTGGCGAACTCCCGCCTTGAATTTTCCGCTATTGGCGCAACTGCACAATCATCCCCGCTTATGGCAGCATTGGGGCACGGTGACGACATTCTTGCGGCGGCGAGCGGCAATTTAGAGCGACATGACGATCACGCAACCATTTGACGCTGCGTCGATATGTCCACTCGCGACCTATCGGACCACCAGTATATCAAATTGGTTAATTCGTGGTTGAAATAGATTAACTGCCGACCCGGCCGTCAACACGCCGTAAGGGCGGGCAGGGAGCGTATCCAAACAGCGCCAACACCCCGTAAGGAACATGAAACAGTCTGCGTCGGTTCAGATCATCGTCATCATGCTGGTCGCGCTCGTCACGATCGCGGCGTCGGCGTGGATTACCTGGCGGCTGATCGACGGCAATCGATCCACGGGAACCCCGACGCAGTCGGTGGCGGTCCAATCGCCGGTGTCGATCGGCGGCCCGTTCACGCTGATCAACCACAAGGGCGAGACGGTCACGGACGCGAGCTTCCACGGCCGGTATATGCTGGTCTTCTTCGGCTACGGTTTTTGCCCGGACGTCTGCCCGAC
The DNA here is from genome assembly GCA_965228975.1 of Alphaproteobacteria bacterium. Taxonomy (GTDB): domain Bacteria; phylum Pseudomonadota; class Alphaproteobacteria; order UBA8366; family UBA8366; genus JAJFJD01. Next base: position 4,863,382 of record OZ245851.1, on the reverse strand, counting down.
GGAACTGGCAAATCTGGCCGCGGCGATGGATTACCTCGGTCCGGCGGCCGACAAGGTGCAGCCGGTCTTCATCACGGTCGACCCGGCCCGGGACACACCCGAATACCTCGCCCAATATGTCGCCCATTTCCATCCCAAGCTCGTCGGCCTGACGGGCACGGAAGGCGCGATCCGGCAGGTCGCCAAGTCCTACCGCGTATTCTACGCCAAGGCGCCGTCGGAGAAACCCGGCGAGTATCTGGTGAATCATTCGTCCTTTATCTATCTGATGGGTCCCGACGGCGACTATGTCGCGATGTTCCGGCACCAGACCGATCCGAAGGAAATGGCCAACGCCGTCGCAAGCTTTGTCGCCGGCCAGCAAAATGTCAGCTTGAAAACCCGGTAGGCGCGTGGATACCGTATCCCGTCGGCTTTCGGTCCGCACCATCGCCCGTAGGGACGGACGCAGGTGAAGGACGTGGCCGTCTGACGTGGAAGGGATTCACCGATGACCGATGACGACACCCTCTTGCCGGCCGAGGAAACCTGCCGGATGCTGGTTCGCAGCGCCCGTACCGCCGCGCTGGCCACGGCCGACCGCGCGAATGACTCCTGGCCCTATGCCTCGCTGGTCGAGACAGCCTGCGACCACGCGGGCCGGCCGATCCTGTTGCTGTCCGATCTCGCGGACCACACGAAGAATTTCACCGCCGATCCCCGGGTTTCGCTGCTGTTCGACGGCACCGCCGGGCTGGCCGCTCCGCTGACCGGCGCCCGGGCGACCCTGCAAGGACGGATCGAGAAACTCGGTGACGAGGATACGGCCCTGCGGCAGCGCTATCTGGCGCGGCACCCCGGGGCCGCCGATTATGCCGGATTCGGGGATTTCAACTTCTATCGAATCATGCCGGATCGGTTTCACCTGGTCGCCGGGTTCGGCCGCATCCACTGGATCGACGCCGACGCGGTGCTGTTCGACACGGCGGAGTCGGCGGCTCTCGCCGACCATGAGCCCGACATCGTCGACCATATGAACGCCGATCACGCCGACGCGGTCGATCTATACGCCACGATGCTGGCAAATACGGCGGGTACGGGATGGCGGATGACGGGAATCGACCCGGAAGGCGCCGACTTGGGACGTGACGGCCGGAGCCTCAGACTCCCCTTCGAGCGCGCCGTCCACGACGCCGATTCGGCCCGCGGCATGCTGGTACGCCTTGTCAAAAGGGCGCGAAACCGTAAAAAACCGACCGATTCGGCAACTTAGAACTTGTCTAAAAGTGGTAGTTGATTCCTCCTCGGATGCCAGATATCAATTTGACGGAAGCACCGCGCCCGGTGCCGAAAGCCCGTGGCGCGTCGAACCGGAATAACTGACGCCAAGTATTAATAAACGCCGGCCGGAAAGATCGGCGGCATCCTACGGGAGGACCATCGTAGTGGATCGTAAAAGCAAATTCGGGTTGGGCAATCATGGCATCGTGAATGTCCGCGCCGAGCACTGGAACTTGGCGGCGGCTCCGCTTTACGAAGCGACGCTTTCCGCGGGCCTCGGCCGCCTGTCGGCCGGCGGTGCGCTTGTCGTCGAAACCGGCAAACATACGGGCCGGTCGCCGAACGACAAGTTCCTGGTCGAGGAGCCGTCGAGCAAGGACAACATCTGGTGGGGTCCCAACAAAGGGACCGATCCCGCCACTTTCGACAATTTGCGCCGGCAGATCCTCTCTTACTATCAGGGCCGCGACGTCTATGTGCAGGACCTGTATGCGGGTGCGGACGCCGATTACCGACTGCCCGTCCGGGTCGTTTCGGAGAGCCCGTGGCACAGCCTGTTCGCGCGCAACATGTTCATCGAGCCGACGGACGCCGAGCTTGAGGATTTCGAGCCCGAGTTGACGATCCTGAACGCGCCTTACTTCCACGCGGTGCCCGAACGCGACGGCACCAACTCGGAATGCGCGATCATGATGAATTTCGCCGAGAAGCTGGTGCTGGTCGCCGGTACCGTCTATGCCGGCGAAATCAAGAAGTCGGTCTTCTCCTACCTCAACTACGTCCTGCCGGAACGCGACGTTCTGCCGATGCATTGCTCGGCCAATATCGGCGGCAACGGCGAGGTCAGCATCTTCTTCGGCCTGTCGGGCACCGGTAAGACAACGCTGTCGGCGGACGGCAGCCGCGCGCTGATCGGCGACGACGAGCATGGCTGGTCGGCCAACGGCATCTTCAACTTCGAAGGCGGCTGTTACGCCAAGGTGATCAACCTGTCGGAGGAAGCGGAGCCGGAAATCTACGCGACCACGAAGCGGTTCGGCACGATCCTCGAGAACGTTGTGATGGACCCCCGCACCCGCCACCTCGACCTGGACGACGGGTCGCTGACGGAGAATACGCGCGCGTCCTATCCGATCGAGTTCATCCCGAACATTTGCGAATCGGGCCGCGGCGGCCAGCCGACCAACGTGGTCATGCTGACGGCGGATGCCTTCGGCGTGTTGCCGCCGATCAGCCAATTGACGGCGGATCAGGCGATGTATCACTTCCTGTCCGGCTACACCGCGCGGGTCGCGGGTACGGAGAAAGGCGTTACCGAACCGCAGGCGACCTTCTCGACCTGTTTCGGCGCGCCGTTCATGCCGCGGCATCCCTCGGTCTACGCCAAGATGCTGGGCGAGCGGATCCAACAGACCGGCGCGAAATGCTGGCTGGTCAACACCGGCTGGTCGGGCGGTGCCTATGGCACCGGCGAGCGCATGAAGATCGCGCACACCCGCTCCATGGTGCGGGCCGCGCTGGACGGACGGCTCGCCGAAGCGGGCGCCGCGCCGGACCCGAACTTCGGGATGCTGGTGCCGGAAGCCTGCCCGGACGTACCGGCGGAAGTCCTGCAGCCGCGCACGACCTGGGCCGACAAATCGGCGTACGACACGACCGCACACGACCTGCGCGGCCGTTTCGAAAGCAACTTCAAACAATTCGAATCCTACGTGGACGAAGGCGTGAAGCAGGCCGGCATCTACGCGGCCGCCTGACAACTCGGTACGAAGCACGCAAGGCAGCGGCCGGTCCCTCACGGGGCCGGCCGTTTCCGTTGCGATGAAAGCGTTATCCGAAGTAGCTGGCCGACACCGCGCCGACCAGGACGTAGCGCGCGCCTTTGCCGATCGCCACGAGGATCAGGAAGACCGGGAAGCGGACGCCGAGGACCCCGGCGGCGAACGTCAGCGGGTCGCCGACCACCGGAAGCCAGGACAACAAAAGCGTCCAGACGCCATACCGTCCGACCCACCGGGATGCGCGGTCCAACGCCTCGGGCCCGACGGGGAACCACCGCCGGTCGCGCCACCGCAGACAGAAGCGCCCCAGCAACCAGTTCACGACCGCGCCGAGGGTGTTGCCCGCCGTCGCGATCCCGATCAGCAATGCGAGATCGAATCCCTTAGCCGAAATCAATGCGGCGAGCACGGCTTCGGAGGAGAGCGGCACCAGCGTCGCCGCCAGAAAGGCCGTCACGAAGAGTCCCGTATAGCCTGCCCCGATCATGCCGTCCGCGATGCCGGGGTCAGCGCCGGCGGACTGTCATGACCAATGCCGGTGACGGTTTCTTCAGCCCGTCGATATTCCAGACATAGACCGGCGCGACGGCTCTCAAGACATCGTCGGCGTTCTGCCGGACCACCTGCGCCTCGGTTTGGATGCGCAATGTCCCGCGCATCACGATCCCGCTCTTTTCCAGCTCCTGCGCGATTTCGGTGTTCGGTTTGTCGCCGATGATCGAAATCGTACCGTTCGGATGCCGCGCCAACGACAAGAGCCGCGCGTTCTGCCGCACGAAGTTGAACGTCTTTTCATTCAGAATGTTGCCGACCTTCTTGTAGCGTATCCGGAAGGCCGCGTTATCCACGTATTGGACGTCCTCGAATCCCCGGTCGCGCTTTAGGTCCTGTTCGACCGCGGTGACGTATTTGGTCAAGCCTTCGCGCGACAGTTCGTTCTTGGCGATTTTCTCCAGCAACGGGACATAGACCAGCATGCCCTGATACTGGAAATTGTAGTTGCCGTTCGCCGTAATCCGAAGGTCGGCCTTGAAATCCGTCGGCAGATAACAGCCGGACACCACGCCGACCACCAGCGCGAGGAGGAGAATTCGTCGTAACCGTATCATCGACCGGTCAACCGCAAGCGGCTATGCGCCGCCGGGATCGTCGGGCAGGCTGACGCCGATCAGGCAATCCCGGGTAACCAGCTTGGCCAGATCCGCTTGGTCCATGCCGTCGGTTCCCTCCGGCCGCATCGGCAACACGATGTAGCGCAGGTCCGCGGTGCTGTCGTGTACGCGTACCTCCACATCGTCGGACAGTTTCGTTCCGAACTCGGCAAGGATCGCCCGCGGTTCCCGCACGGTGCGGCTGCGGTAGGCGCGCGATTTGTACCAGTCGGGCGGCGGCCCAAGCAGGCCGCGCGGATAACAGGAACACAACGTACAGACGATGACGTTGTGCGTCTCGGGCGTGTTCTCGACCGCGCGGATCGGAATATCCCCGGAATCGATTCCGATCGACTCGGTCGCCTCGTTGACGTTCTCCATCAGCTTCGCCTTGAAATCCGGATCGGTCCAGGCGCGGGCGATCACGTCGGCGCCCAACGCCGGCGTCCGCGAATCCAAATGCTCGATCTGGCGGCGCAGATCGTCCGCCGAGAAGATGCCTTTTTCGATCAACAGCTCACCGAGCGCTTCCGCCATCACTTGATAGTGGGTGAAGGGCGAATCCTCGATGTCGGGCTGAAAGGTCCGGTCATGATCGTGATCGTGGTCATGGCCGTGCGTATGGTCGTGATCGTGGGTCATGCCATCCCTCCTCAGGCCGGGTCCAGCCAGTTCTCGTAAAAGTCGACGACGGTCGTGTCCTTGGGTCCGCCTTCGTAGTCGGACCACAGATCGGACTGCCGGAAGATCACGCGATACAGCGGCAGTTGGTCGGCGTCGGTGATTCCGTAGGCGAGTTGTTCGGGGTTCCGGTACGTGCCGGCGATCGACTGCACCTCGCCGACCTTGCCCCGCGTGAAATAAGGCGCCCGGACATGCCCCGGCGGGTATGCCCGCCGGACGCGCACGCGGTCGCCGACCGAGAAACGCTCGCTCATGACTTGCGCGCCTCCGTCCAGCGTTCCTCGACCTCGGCCATCTTGCGGCCGAGTTCGTCGACGCTGATCACCTTCTTCTGCATCAGAACATTCGTGATCGCCGCGCACCAGCGCTCGTAGTAGCTGAGGTCGTCATAGACGCCGGGTCCCAGGTCTTCGATGTTGCGGCGCATCTCGTCGGTCCGCAGCAGTTCGCGCTGTCCGCAGAGCATGCGGATCGCATCCATCCGCTTCTCCCACGGTTCGTTCGCATGCCCTTCGGTCGGGACCGGGCCGGCTTCCTGCCCGCCCATGTCATGTACGCGTCTTGGTCCAGTCATCGTGGAAATCTCCGCCTGATCGGCTCCAGTATGGAGCGGCCGGCTGGTCCAGGCAACCCGCCTAAACCAGTGGATTCATACAATGTTCGCGATAGGCCGGGCGGTCCTGCAGCCGCGCGTACCATGCCTCGAGATGGGGCATCGCCGGGCGGTCGTCGACCAGCGAGAACCAGCGGAAGGCATGGACGCCGACCGGCATGTCGCCGAGGGTAAACTCGCTGCCGGCGACGAAGTCTGTCTTGGCGAGCTGCTTGTCGAGGATGCCCCAAACCTTGTGGCCCAGCTTGATCGCCGCCTCGATGGCGGCCGTGTCGCGCTCGGCCTCCGGCGTCCGGACCAAGCCCCAGAAGATCGGCGTGATCTGCGGGGCAACGACGGTCAATTGCCAGTCCATCCATTTGTCCGCCGCGGCGCGCGCCTGCAGGTCTTCGGGCCAGATCGACCCGCCGGGGGCGTGTTTCGCCGCGAGATACCGCAGGATCGCGTTCGATTCCCACAAGGTCAGGCCGTCGTCCTCGATGGTCGGCACCAGACCGTTCGGATTCTTCGCGAGATATTCCGGCTGATCATTCCCGCCGAACGGCCCACCGATATCCTCGCGGTCGAATTCGATGCCGAGTTCGCCGCACAGCCACAAGACTTCCATGACGTTGGACGATGTCTTGCGCCCCAAGATTTTCAACATGCTCTGCTCCCTTCCATGCTCGCAACTTCGGTTCGTCGGGTTTGTTAAGCGGCCATACCGGCCACGTCGCTGCGCGACAAGCCGACCGATTCGGCGGCCGACAGGATCTCTTCCCAGGTCGCGTCGTCGATCGGAACGCCGTTGGCCTCGCGTTCCGCCCGGGTCGCACGTTCCGGGTCGCCCGGGACCAACACCGGTTCGTCCGGATTCTGCGGCGGCGACGCCTTCACATGCGCGATCGTGGCGTCGACCTCGGACTTGTAAAAATCGTCGTCGACCATGCGGCGCGGGTCGAAGATGATCGCCAGCATGCCGTTTAGAATCGTATCGTCCGTGCGCTGTGTTTCGGCCCGCATCGTCTGGCCGCCGCTCAACACGCCGGCCAGCATTTCGGCCATCAGCGCCATGCCGTAGCCCTTATGCTCGCCGAACGGCAGCGCCGCGCCATAGGGCGGGGTGTACATCACGTTGGGATCGGTGGTCGGCTTGCCGTCTGCGTCGATCAACGCGCCTTCCTGAACCCGCTCACCCTTGTTCTTGGCGACCCGGACCTTGCCCATCGCGACCACGCTGGTCGCCATGTCGAGCAACGTGGTGGGGTTGTTGTCGGTTGCCGGCATGATGCAGGTGTAGGGATTGGTGGCATAGCGCGCGTCGGCGCCCCGGAAGGGCGCGACCAGCGGCTTGTGGCCGATCACGTTGACATAATGCATGGAGATCATGCCGGCCTCGGCGGCCTGCTCCGCCCAGGCGCCGATCCGGCAGAGATGGAAGCTGTTGCGCAGCGACAGGATGCAGACGCCGTGTTCCCGCGCCCGTTCGATCCCCAGCGCCATCGCCTCGCCGCCAATGACCTGACCGTAGCCGGTCTGCCCGTCGAGCACGAGGATCGTCCCCTCGTCCTTCACCACCTTGACATGCTGATTCATCGCCAACTGGCCGGTCAGCGCGCAGGCGATATAGCGCGGCAGCATGCCGACGCCGTGGCTGTCATGACCGGTCAAATTGGCATAGACCAGATTGTCGGCCACAAGCGCCGGCTCGTCGCCCGTGCTGCCCGCGGCCGTGCAGATCGCGCGCACGACGGCGCGCAGTTTGTCGTGCTGAATCAGCATGATGTTTCCTTCCTTAGAGGACGACCCGCTTTCCGCGGGGTTCTTGGTCTTGGCGGTGTCCGAAAAAACGTCAGTGGGCCTGGTCCCAGTTATCGCCGATCCCGGCATCCACGACCAGCGGCACGTCGAGTGCGACCGCCGGTTCCGCCGCCCCCCCCATAACGTCCTTCACGACGGCGACGGTGTCGTCGATCTGTTTTTCCGGCACTTCGAAAATCAATTCGTCATGCACCTGCAGCAGCATATCGGCCTCGAGTTTCTTCGAGGCCAAGCCTGCCGGCACCCGGATCATCGCGCGCTTGATGATGTCCGCCGCGGTGCCCTGGATCGGCGCATTGATCGCCTGCCGTTCGGCATAGTTGCGGCGCATCGGGTTCTTGTCGACGATGCCCGGCAGATGGATGCGGCGGCCGAACAACGTGGTCACCATGCCGGTCTTTCGGCACTCCTCGCGGGCACGTTCCATATAATCCTTGATGCCGGGATAGCGCTCGAAATAGGTCTCGATATAGTCGCGCGCCTCCTTCTGCGCGATGCCGAGTTGGCGCGCCAGCCCGAAGGCGCTGATGCCGTAGATGATGCCGAAGTTGATCGCCTTGGCCTGGCGGCGGACCAACGGATCCATCCCCTCCATCGGCACGTCGAAGACTTGCGACGCGGTCAGCGCATGGATGTCGGCCCCGTCCCGGAAGGCGTCGACGAGGGACTGAATTCCCGCCATGTGCGCCAGCACCCGCAGCTCGATCTGGCTGTAGTCGAAGGACACCAGCTTGCAGCCGTCGCGCGCGATGAAAGCTTGGCGAATCTTGCGGCCTTCCTCGGTCCGCACCGGAATGTTCTGCAAGTTCGGATCGGTCGAGGCGAGCCGCCCAGTCTGCGCCCCCGCCATCGCGTAGGAAGTGTGGATGCGCTTGGTGTTCGGGTTGATCTCCTCGACCAGCTTATCGGTATAGGTGCTTTTCAGCTTGGAAATCTGCCGCCAGTCGAGCACCCGTTTCGGCAGGTCGTGCCCCGCGGCGGCCAGGCCCTCCAGCACGTCCTGATCGGTCTTGTAGGCGCCCGTCTTGGTCTTCTTCGCGCCCGGCAGGCCCATCTTGTCGAACAGGATCTCGCCGAGTTGTTTCGGCGAGCCGATGTTGAAGTCCTCGCCCGCCAAGCTGCGGATTTCGTCCTCCAGCCCGCCCATGCGCTGGGCGAAATCGCGGCTCAGCCCGCGCAAAATCTCGGGATCGACCAGCACGCCCTTGCGCTCGAGCGCGGCCAGCACCGAGATCAACGGCCGCTCGATCGTTTCGTAGACCGTCGCCATATGTTCGGTGACCAGCCGCGGCTTCAGCGTCTTGTGCAGCCGCAGCGTGATGTCGGCATCCTCGGCCGCATAGCCGCAGGCCTTGTCGAGCGGCACGTAGTCGAAGGTCACCTGCGACTTGCCGGTGCCGACCACGTCCTTGTACTTCACCGTGGTCATGCCGAGATGCCGGTCGGCCAATTCGTCCATGCCGTGTTTGTTCGAGCCGCCGTCCAGCACGAAGGACAGCAGCATCGTGTCGTCGACGGGTGCCACCTCGACCCCGTGCTGGGCGAGAATCAATGCGTCGTATTTGATGTTCTGGCCGATCTTCAGGACCGAGGGGTCCTCGAGCAACGGCTTCAACATGTCGATCGCGCGTTTGAGGCGAATCTGTTCCGGCGCGCCATCCTCCGACTCGGCCTCGCCGCCCCCGGTGAGATCGAGCGCGCCCTGGCCGTTCGGATTGCGGTGCGCGACCGGGATGTAACAGGCTTTGCCCGGCGTCACCGACAGCGAAATGCCGACCAATTCGGCCACGGTCGCATTCAGCGAAGTCGTCTCCGTGTCGACCGCGACGAAGCCGGTCTCGGTCGCCGTCTCGATCCAGGCTTCCAGCGCCTTTTCGTCCTGCACCAACTCATACTCGACCTCATCCGGCGGCGTGTCGGCTTCGTCGGCGGACTCGATGCCGAGGTTGCTTTCGACCCGCGACACGATCGACTTGAAGCCTTGCTCCTGCAGGAAGGGAATCAGCGCCTCGGGATCGGGATCGCGCCGGCCGAAGCTGTCCAGGCCGGCCTCGACCGGGACATCGTCGCGCAGCTGCACCAACTGGCGGGAAATTCGCGCCAGTTCGGCATTCTCGATCAGGTTCTGCCGCCGTTTCGGCTGCTTGATCTCCTCGGCCCGGTCGAGCAGCGTGTCGAGGTCGCCGTATTCGGTCAGAAGCTGCGCCGCCGTCTTGACGCCGATCCCCGGCACACCGGGCACGTTGTCGCTCGAATCGCCGGCCAGCGCCTGCACCTCGACCACCTTGTCCGGGCCCAGGCCGAATTTTTCAACCACCTCGTCGGGACCGATCTCGCGGTTCTTCATCGCATCGAACATGGAGACCTTGTCGGTGACCAGCTGCATCAAGTCCTTGTCCGACGATACGATGGTCACGTCCGCGCCGGCCTCCACCGCCTGCTTGGCGTAGGTGGCGATGATGTCGTCCGCCTCGTAACCGGGCATCTCGACCGCCGGGACGTTGAACGCCTCGACCGTCGCCTTCACCAAGTCGAACTGCGGCACCAGTTCTTCCGGCGGCGGCGGACGATGCGCCTTGTAATCGGCATAGATGTCGTTGCGGAAGGTCTTGCGCGCCGCGTCGAAAATGACCGCGAGACAGTCCGCGTCGGTATCGGTCAGGATCTTCATCAGCATCTGCGTGAAGCCGTAGACCGCGTTGACGGGCGTTCCGTCCGGGCGGGTCAGCGGGCGCACCGCATGGAAGGCGCGGAAGATGAAGCCTGATCCGTCGATCAGGTATACGTGCTGGGGCGAGGACGTCTCGGTTGACTTTGGCATGCGGACTCACACAAGAAAGGATGAAGCGATCAGGATGCCGGATCGCACCCCGGGCGGCAAGACATCCCGTCGCGCGGCCGGCCGAATCCCCGAACACTTTACCGCAGGAACCGATCCCCATGACCATTACCGAAATGATACCGCTGCTCAACGTCGAGGATGCCGACCACAGCATCGCCTTCTATCGCGACGCGCTTGGCTTCGAAGTGGTGCGGACATTCGAGGCGGACGGCGCGACGGTCTGGGCGATGCTCGCCAGCGGTGGCGCCAAACTGATGATCAACCGGCCGGATCACGCCGACAGTCAGACACGGCGGGACGCGGCCAGTTACGGCGACGTGGTGCTGTATTGCCATGTCGAGTCGGCGCGCGACCGGCATGCGGACCTCGCCGCGCGCGGCGTCGCGGTCGGCGACGTCACGACCGAGGCCTACGGTATGGAGGAGTTCCTGCTGCGCGACCCCGACGGCTATGAGATCGCCATCGGCAGCCGGCTGACGCAGATCGCCTGAACCGCTTAATGCGCGGCGGCTGCTTTCGCGCCCTTCTTCAGGACGAAATGGCGTCCGCAATAGGGGCAGTCGACTTCTTTCTTCTCTCCCATGTTGAGAAAGACGCGGGGATGACCCAGCGCCCCGCCGCCGCCGTCGCAGGCCACCTGCGGGCTATCGACTTCGACCGTTTCTACCGGTTCCATGGCAGCGCGCCCTCCCTTGCGCAAATGTGATAGGCATTTCCGCCGCCGGGCGTTGATTGACCCGCCGGTCCGGCGGATGATACCGAAAGCATCGTCCGGTTCAACCATTCACATCACGATAGGATCGATCCGCCGACATGGCCCAGCCCGCCGCCGATCTGCCCGTCCCCGACAATGCCATCGAGGTGCGCGGCCTGACGAAAGTCTACGGCGGCCGCAGGGCGCGCGGGGCGCGGCCGGCCCCGAAACCCGCATTGGACAACGTGGACCTCGACGTGCCGCAAGGCGCGCTGTTCGCCCTGCTGGGTCCCAACGGCGCCGGCAAGTCGACGCTGATCAACATCCTCGCCGGGCTGGTCATTAAGACATCCGGCAGCGCGCGCGTCTGGAACATCGATATCGACGCGGACCCGCGGGGCGCGCGGGCCGCGATCGGCGTGGTGCCGCAGGAACTGAACATCGATTCCTATTTCACGCCGCGCGAATACATGGAGATGCAGGCGGGGTTGTACGGCGTGCCGATGCGCGAGCGCCGGACCATGGAGATCCTCGACATGGTCGGCCTGACCGAAAAGGCCGACGCCTACGGCCGCACGTTGTCCGGCGGCATGCGGCGGCGGCTGCTGATCGCCAAGGCGATGGTCCATGACCCGCCGATCCTGGTGCTGGACGAACCCACCGCCGGCGTCGATATCACGCTGCGCGAACAGCTTTGGGACAATGTCCGGGCCCTGAACCGGCGCGGCGTGACGATCCTGCTGACCACGCACTACCTGGAGGAAGCCGAGGAACTGTGCGACCGGATCGCGATCATCAACCATGGCGAGGTGGTGGCCTGCGATAGCCGCGACGCGTTGCTGCGCCGGCTCGACAGCAAGACCATGGACGTGACCGTGTCCGGCGCGGTCGGTGACATTCCCGACCCGCTGCGGCGGTACGAGACCGATACCCCCGCGCCGAACCGGTTGCGCATCCATTACCAAAGCGGCCGGACGAGTGCCGGCGAAATCCTCGACGCGATCGCCCGCAGCGCACTGGATGTGGTCGACCTGCGGACGGAAGAGGCCGACCTTGCCGCGATCTTCCGGCAACTGACGCGGGACGACGGGGGTACGGCGCGGCGCCCGAACGAGGACGAGTATCGATGAGGGGCCAGGCGGCCACGCTGCTCTTCGCGATCGGCGCTCTCTTGCTGGCGGCCGGCGCTTGTGCGCCGCGTGTCATACCGCCCGGCGAGGCGGTTGCCCCGGCGGCGATCGAGGGCGACCATCTGCGCATGCCCGACGGCGCGCAGCTGCCGCTGCGGGCCTGGAAACCCGACGGCAAGCCGCGCGTGGTCGTGCTCGCCCTGCACGGATTCAACGACTATTCCAACGCCTTCGACGCGCCCGCGCGGACGCTGGCCCGCGACGGCGTCCTGACCTATGCCTATGACCAGCGCGGATTCGGCGGCGCCCCGCACCGCGGCATCTGGCCCGGCGTCCGGGGCTTGACCGGCGACCTGCGCGTCGCCAGCCGCCTGATCAAGGCGCGCCACCCGGACACGCCGTTGGTGCTGCTGGGAGAAAGCATGGGCGGCAGCGTGATCATGGCCGCCATGGCCGAGGAGGATCGGCCGACCGCCGACCGTGTGGTGCTGTCCGCCCCCGCCGTCTGGGGACGCGCCGTCATGCGCAACTGGCAGCGCGGGCTGCTGTATGTCTTCGCGCACACGATCCGCGCGGTTCAATTCACCGGCCAGGGCATGGGCAAGGTCCCGTCGGACAACATCCCGATGCTGCGCAAGCTGGGGCGCGACCCGAAGGTGATCAAATGGACCCGGGTGGACGCCGCCTATGGGCTGGTGAACCTGATGGATGCCGCCTTGGCCGCGGCCCCGGCGCTGCGCGGCGACGTGCTGATCCTGTTGGGCCGGAAGGAGGATATCATCCCCGGCTTCGCGATGACGGCCTTCCGCCAGCGCCTACCGATGGCGGAATGCGGTATCCGAATCGCGCGATACGACAGCGGGTTCCACATGCTGTTGCGCGACCTGAACGCCGACCGGGTCCTCGGCGATATCACCGCCTGGCTGGACGATCCCGACAACACGCTGCCGTCGGGATCGGAACGCCCGGTGACCGTCGCCGACGCGTCGAAGGCGCCCGAAAACGGAGTCAAAGAAGGGGATGGCGCAACGGCGCCGCTTGCCGTACATTGCGCCGGTTCGAAACAGGCAAGGCGCCCGTAGCTCAGCTGGATAGAGCGACGCCCTCCGGAGGCGTAGGTCAGGGGTTCGAATCCTCTCGGGCGCGCCATTTCTTCTGAAATGATGATTTTGCCGATTCGTACATTCCAGCAGGATCCGGTTTTCTTCGCCAACCCGGCCACGAATTTCGCACGCGGCGCATCGAGGGGCCGTCCCGAGCCGATCATTCCAATGGGTTGGGCGCTCGACGCACAGATCCGCCATCGACGCGTGTATTTTTTTGGGGGCAGTATTTCCGAGACTCAGCCCTCGAATGCCAATGGTCGGACCTAGTAATCTTTTGATTTAGATATCTTTTATCGCGGCGCGTTAGAGTTTTAATTCGTCCGTACAAATTTATGTTGTCCGGAATTTTTTCGATGTATACAATGCGGGCGATGAAATTCAATAAAAGAAAACTCTACAAGGCTAGGGAGCGAAAATGCCTCATGTGTACCAAGGAGTTTGAGAGCGAATGGGCAGGCAACCGTGTCTGCAAGAAATGTCGCACCTCATCTTCTTGGAAAGAAGGCAACATGACTTCTGTTGATCCTGTCTGCACTGAAAACGCCGCACTGTCCTAGTCTACTTAGAGCAGAAAATTTGATGGTTTGACGCGATTCCCGCCGCGAGCGGTTCGGGAGCAAGGGGGAATTGCGCCCGATCGAAGAGGCAACCCGCGTTGCCAGGGTTCCATCCGACGGTCATGTTTGGCCGCGAAGACCCTTTTTGCCTCGAGGTTTCGCGCGAAACCGAGCCGGGCATGGCATGCGGAGTCCGTTGTCCAGTACACCGCGCCTGTCTGACAGACGGGCGCGGCGGGGAGGATCGCTTTTTCCGACTCGCCGCACTTCCGCGGTGCATTACGTATTCCAATTCAACCTTTGAAAATTTAACGCTTGAGTTGCCGCCCGGCTTGCGGCGACACTGATTCCGTCGACTGCCACGACTTCACGGCGGCCTACCGCCGAACAATATGCTGGAACTACAGGGAGACCGCCCATGGGCACTTCGGCTGCACGCTTGAGATACGGCCTCATCGCCGGACTGGCCGCCATCCTCGCCGCCGCCACGCCGGCTGCCGCAAAGGACGTCAAGATTCAGTGGTACGGCCAAGCGGCCTTCAAGATCACCTCGCCGGGCGGCAAGGTGATCCTGATCGACCCGTTCATCATGCGGAACCCCAAGACGCCGAAGGAGCTGAAGAACCTCGAGGGGATCGGCAAGGTCGATCTTATTCTCGTAACCCACGGCCATGGCGATCATGTCGGCGATACCGTCAAGATCGCCAACATGAAGGGCGCCAAAGTGGGCTTGAACGCCGACATGGGCCGCACCTTCGCGTCGGTCGATTGGTTGAAGATGAAACAGATGATCCGCTTCAACAAAAGCGGTCCGGTCAAACCCATCGGAGACAACATCACCGTGACCATGGTGCGGGCCGAGCACAGTTCCGAAGTCCGGTACAAAAATCCCATAACCGGCAAGGAATCCATGCTGCCTGGCGGCGAGCCGGCGGGATACATCGTGGAGTTGGAGAATGGCTTTAAAATCTATCATGCGGGCGACACCGGCGTGTTCGCCGACATGAAATTCATCGGCGAATACTACAAGCCGGATTTGGCGCTGCTGCCGATCGGCGGCCATTTCACGATGGACCCGAAACACGCCGCCTACGCGACCCGGGAATTGCTGAAAACGCCGACCGTGGTGCCCATGCATTACGGTACGTTTCCGCCGCTGAAGGGGACGCCCGCGCAATTCAGGGAAGCGCTCGGAACGACATCGACCAAGGTCGTGGTGATGGAGCCTGGCGAAATTCGCGATTTCTAATTTAACTCGAATCAAGTTACAAATACGGCGAGCCGACAGGTTTTGGCTCGCCGTATTTTATTGATTTAAATAGATTAAAAGCGGACGCCACGCAATCCGACAAAACCGGGCGAAATGCGCGGCATTTTCCAAATTAACTTGATTCAAGTCAATAACAACGGGTCCGCACACCCCATTGGATCCGGCCGTCGGGCAGGGTCCGATAGACTTTATCCTTCTCGCAGACCGGCGCGCGCGGCGGGCCGTAATACACCGGGGCGGGGCGGTGATAGTAGCGCGGCGCGCTGAGCAGCGTGCCCAGCAGCACGGCCCCGCCGATGATGCCGGCCGCGACCAGCGCACCGTTGTAATGCCCACGATGACCGCGGTGCTTGCGATACCCATAGTGGCGATAGTGGCCGTGATAGCCGTGGTGCCCGTAATAGCCGTGGCGCTTGTAATAGCCTGCATCCGCCGTGCCGGCGGAGAGGATAAGCCCGGCGCCGAGGATGGCGGCGGCGAGGGATGTCTTCATCGTCTGGGGCTCCTGAACCTGGTTCCAGTGTCTTCCCGAGGACCCAAATGGCGTTCCAGATCTCCGATCCGAAAACGGACCGACCCCTACATCCGGCGGTTTCCGCGTCACGGCCGTTTTCGGCTCGTATCGGTATTTGACGCGCCAACCTCTTCTAAAGATACGCGAGATCGCGGCGGGCTTCAACGCCGCGCGATCACTTTGCCGCGACAGATAAATTAGGAATCTTGTCTTCGTGCCGGCGGCGGCGGCCGATCGTTATGACCTCGTAACGAACTAAAATCGACAGAGAATCCACGCGTTTCCGCACTATCGGGGTCCGTCTCCATCGCTTTCTTCGCGCCGCCGAAAAGCCGCCGCAGCGCGCGCCACAGCTTGGGCAGCAGCCAGATCACGAACAGCGCAAAGACCCCGAGCAAGGTCAGGAACAGCGCGGGCTTGAACAGGGCGAGGAACAACCCGCCCAGCACCAACGCGTCCTCGGCCAGCGAGACGAGCCAGTTGCTGAACGGCTCGGGCGAGGTATTGACCGCAACGCGGCCGCTGGCCTTGGTGGCATGGCTGGCCGCGGCGAGGGTGCCACCCGCAAGCAACGCGGCGGCGACTTCGTATCCGGCGCCCCAATCCTGCAGCACGCCGGCGGCCAGCAACGCGCCGGCGGGGATCCGGATGAGGGTGTGCAGCGCATCCCAGGCCGAGTCGACGCCCGGCACCTTATCGGCAACGAATTCAACGATATAAAGACCGCCGGCCGCTGCCAAAACCGCCGGATGTTCGAGCACCGTCAAGTCTCCGGGCAGATCGACCATCCCCGTGGCGCCCAACCCGCCGAGGACCAGCACAGCGAGATACAAGTTGATACCGCTGGCCCAGGCCGCGCCGAGGCCCAAGGCGACCAGATTCAGCGCTTCCACGGGTATTCCCCGGGCCGCCGCCGATAGCCGGTGTCAGGCGAGGTCGTCCCCATCCGCACCCGCGTCAGGACCCGCCGCCCGACGTCGCCTCTTCGATCTTCTTGTCCGTGTTGTATTGGCTCAGCGAATAGACCGCCCAGATCGCGGCCGGGATCCAGCCGATCAAGGTGAGCTGCAGGATGAGGCAGATGATCCCGGCAATCGGCCGGCCGATCGTGAAGAACAGAAGAAATGGCAAAAATATCGCGATAATCAAACGCATCGATTCGAAACTCCATTGCTACCCTTGCAGTTAACCATACTGTGGGAGGGCGTGGATCGCTACCCCGGCGCGATCTTCCGGGGCCGGATACGCCGCGCTAGGCAATCTCGGGAAAGTCTTCGGGCCAAAGGCTCAATCGGCCATCCTGCGCCAATCCTTCGACCACGACCTTGCGCGCACGGTCCAGGATCAATGCGAGATGCCGGTCGAAGGCCGTCTCGATATCCGCCGCCGTGGCGTATCCCGGGACTTTTCCGTCCAATGCGTCCAGAACGCTCGACCGCAAGGTGCAGTCATATTCCCGGTCGTTGTGCATAATCTGGAAGTTTATCAAACGGTTGATGGCATCGGCCCGGCGCGCAACAAGGCGTGCCGCGGTCTTACGCAACCGGACACCGGGGCCTTGGCGGTCATCCTCCGGCAGAAACTCGATGCCCGCCAATTCCAGGACCGACCGCACCGATTCGAGCGTCGCCGCGGTACTGCGCCCCGGCCCCTTCAATCCTTCCATGCGTTTGATGGTCGGCCGCGACACGCTGGCCTCCCGCGCCAAGCGTTCCTGTCCCCAGGACAACATGGCGCGGGCCGCGCGTATCTGCGATCCCGTCAGAACAGCCATGATCTTTTTTGATAATCGGCGTTTCGCATTATAGGCATTCGGAATCCAAAAACATTACATTTTGAATCACATTCGATCCTAAAAGTAAAGTCGCGTTGCGGACGATTCGATTCCCGCCCATGGGTAAATCGTCTCGGATCGGCACCGCTCTAGGATTATATAGGGCGTTCCGACCGGCACCGCCACGGCAGGCAAAACCGCTTGGCGGTCACGAAGATGTTAGCCCGCTCGCCGAGACAATCCGGCATAGTTTTCCGATGCGAATCGATTCCGAAGTCACGATGCCGCTGCGTCGGCGTCATCTCCTGGTTGGCGGCCTGTCGCTCCTCGCGGCGCCATTGGCGCCGCCCGTGGCGGCGAAACCGCAAAACATTCCAGTTCCGAAACTAAACGCGGCGCTGGTAACGGCCCTCGCCGGCCTGGACCATATCGCCGGGACGCCCTTCTCGCCGCCCGGTGGCAAGGTGGCCGTCGTCACCTTCTTCGCGAGCTGGTGCCCGCCCTGCCGCGTCGAATTCCACCATCTTTCGGCGATACGGCGGCGTTATCCGGCATCGGACCTCGACATCGTCGCCATAAACCTCTTCGAGACCTGGGCGGGACAGTCCAATGCCGGCCGCCTCGACCGCTTTCTCCGGGACACCAAACCGCAGTTCACCGTGGTCCGGGGGAACGACGATATCTCGAAGCGGTTCGGCGGCATCACCCGAATCCCCACGCTGCTGGTGTTCGACCGCCAAGGCCGCATGGCGTATCGCTTCATCCACAAGACCGGCGCAACCAAACAGCACGTGGAAGAAGCCGAGCTGCGCGGGATAATCGACGGCGTTCTTTAAGGATCACGCCGGCCCCGGCAATACTGTCGCAGCGCCGGTTCGGCACATCGCCATCGAGCCGCTGGCATTTTGTACTCTTTTTGTTCATGATGCCGGCTGTTCCTCGTTGCAAGAGTATCCGATTCCCGCATGCCGTCGTTTTCGCCCGATCCCGTTGCCGCCTTTGCGCCGCCCGCCGACCCGGCGCAGGCCCTGGCGCGAGGAATCGCCCGCATGTTCGGCGAGGCCGGGCAGTCCTGCCTTTACGAATTCACGCTGCGGAACGGACGCCGTGCCGACGTGATCGCGCTGACCTCGAGCGGCCAGTTCACCATCGTCGAGATCAAGTCGAGCGTGGCGGATTTCCGGTCGGATCAGAAATGGTCGGACTACCTGCCGTTCTGCGATTTCTTCTATTTCGGCGTGTCCGAGGAATTCCCGCAGGAGCTGGTCCCCGAGACTTGCGGCCTCATCGTGGCCGATGCCTATGGCGGCGTGATCCTGCGCGAGCCGGCGGAAACCCGGCTGAACGCCGCCCGCCGCCGTGCCCTGATGCTGCGTTATGCGCAAGGGGCGAGCCGGCGGCTGATGCAACAGCTCGATCCCGGCGGGATATTCTAGAGCACGGCATACGCCGACAACGGCCGCCGGTCAGGGGTTGCGCCGGTCGATCCGTTCCAGTTCGTCCCAAAATTCCTTGAACAGATCGATCCGGATTCGTTTTTCACGATCGTCGCCGGTCACCTGATCGGGATGGTACAGCCGGGCAAAGGCATTCTTGGCCTGACGGAACTTGGCGTCCTGTCCGGATCGGCCGCCCGACCCGTTCACACCGTTCGTACCGCGGTAGGGCGCGGGGCCGGGCGTAACGTCGTCGTCGGTCGGCTCACCGAGCCGCGATTTCAACCGGCTGATCTCGGCCTTGTAATAGTAGATCGTGTTGTCGAGCGATTGCTCGGCGTCATCCAACGCGATCTGACATTTACGCAGCTTGTAGTTCAATTCGGATTCCCGGCTGCGCCGCGCCTGATGCACGATGTAACCGCCCAGCATCAGGATCAATACCGGAACGACGAAGGCGAGTAGGTCGATTCCCGTCACCGCTGTCCTCTTCGCGCCAACTTCACCCGGCCCCGCACGGTTACGGCGCCATCCGGCGGATCGTGTCGGTCGTGCTGTGGCCGGTCAGGATATCCGCAAGCATGACCTTTCCGCCCCAGGATGTCACCTCTTCCGCGCCAACCACCTGATCGACTGTGTAGTCCGCTCCCTTCACCAGAAGATCGGGCCGCAACGCCTCCAACAGCGCCATCGGCGTCTCCTCGGGAAAGATCACGACCATGTCGACCGAAGCGAGCGACGCGAGGACGGCCGCGCGGCTGGTCTCCGCCTGGATTGGCCGGTCGTCGCCCTTCAGGCCCTTGACCGACGAATCGCTGTTCAACCCGACCACGAGCCGATCGCAGGCGGCTTTCGCTTGGTTCAGCAAAGAGATATGGCCGGGGTGCAGCAAATCGAAACAGCCATTGGTGAAACCGATTCGCCATCCCTGCCGCCGCCAGGTCTCGGCGCGGTCCTGCATGGTTTCCCGCGAGGCGATCTTCGCCTCGGCGTCCATGAAATCAGAGGCGTGCAAGGCCGTCAGGATTTCCGCCGGATGCGCCACTGCCGTCCCGACCTTGCCGACGACCACGCCCGCGCCGACGTTGGCGAGCCGCGCCGCCAACGGCAGCGCCGCGCCGGCCGCAAGCGCCGCGGCGACGATCGAAACCACCGTGTCGCCGGCGCCGGATACATCGAAAACCTCGCGGGCGCGCGCCGGAAGATGATGGATGCCATGGCGGTCCACCAGCGACATGCCACGTTCGCTGCGCGTGGCGAGAATGGCCGATACGTCGATGTCCGTGATCAGCGTCCTGCAGGCGAGCACCACTTCCTCGTCGGTTTCGGTCGGCAATCCGGTCGCCTGGGACAGCTCGTGCCGGTTAGGGGTCAACACCGTCGCACCCTGATAGCGGGAATAGTCGCGCCCCTTTGGGTCGATCACGACCGCGCGGTCCTCCGCCCTGGCCGCGGCGATCAAATCCGACAGGATACCGTCTCCCAAGACGCCTTTGCCGTAGTCGGACAGCACCAGCGGCGCCCCCGGCGCAGCGGCCATGGCGGCCTTCGCATCGTCCAGCAGCGACCGGCGATCCTCATCGACGATCTCGTCGACCGATTCCCGGTCCGCCCGCAGCAACTGCTGGCTGCCGGCCATGAAACGGGTCTTGATGCTGGTCTGCCGCCCGGCGATCGAGACGAGCCGGGGCGTCACGCCGGGTTCGGCGGTCACCAGTTTCGCCAGTTCCCGTCCCGCCCGATCGACGCCGATAGCGCCCACCAACTCGGTGCAAACACCCAAGGCTGATAGATTCCGCAATACATTGCCGACGCCGCCCAGCATCGCGGTTTCCCGCGCAATTTCGAGAACCGGAATCGGCGCTTCCGGCGAAACCCGGTCGACGCGGCCCTCGACATACCGGTCGAGCATCAGGTCGCCGACACACACCACCTTGGTGTCGGGCAACCGTGACAGCAGCGCAAACAGGTCGGCGGCGTCGGTCGTGGAGTCCGTCGCGTCGGCGGGTGGCGATCGGTCGGCAGGCGTCATGGCGATCCTCTTCAACCCCTCATCGCATGGTCGCTAATCAATTCCGGCCCATCATGCAAGACAAACATGCCGGGTGAACGGCGGGCCCATCTCAACTGCGCAGAAAGGACCAGTGTTCGCCGTGCATCACCAGCGCCGTGAGACAACCGCTCCAGACCGCGCCGGTGTCGATGTTGATCCGGTTGAAATGCACGTCCGGCGCTTCGACCGGCGTATGGCCGTGTACCACCACGCAGCCATGATCGTAGGGGCTGCGCAGAAACGGGTCGCGAATCCACAACAGGTCGTCGGCCGTCTGTCGAGACAGATCGACGCCGGGGCGGATACCCGCATGGACGAATAGATAGCCGCCGGCCCGGTGACTCAACCGCAACCCCTGCAGGAAGCGCTGATGCGTGTCGGGCAGCCGGGAGCGGAATTCGGCGGACAGGGCCGTGGCCGCCTCATCCCCACCGGCCCGTTCGACCGGCAGACCGTAGCTCCGGAGCGTCGCGCGCCCGCCGTTCCTCAGCCATAGATCGCAGATGCCCGGGTCATCCAGGAACCGCAGCAGGAAATCCTCGTGATTGCCCTTCAGGCAAACCTGCTCGATCCCATCCAGCGGGTGGTCGATCAAGGTCGACAAGACACCGGCACTGTCCGGCCCTCGATCCACGTAGTCGCCTAGATAAACGATGATTTTCCGCGATTCCGGGGCCGAGTCGGCATCCCGGCGGATAGCATCGTGCAATTGCTCGAGCAGGCCGGCGCACCCATGCACGTCGCCGACCGCGTACACCCGGGTATCGTCGGGCGCGCGGGTGCGGGGCGTGTCGGCGTCGGGCCAAACCGTCATCGATCATCCTTGTTGCGCCGCAGCGCCGCGTGTAGCGAAACGCAGCGTATCCGGGCCATTTCGACCGTTCTATCGTTAACCAACCGTAAATTCCTTCCCCTTATTATCCCGCAGATCGCAAAAACTCGACAGAACGACTTTTCGGCCGGACCGGAAAGCGGGGGCAGAAATCCACGATGAACGTTACCGCCGCACAATTGGGGCAGCCCAATGTCAGCCAGGAATACCTCCTGCTGAATTACGTGCAACGACTGGACCGTCACCGCGAGGGCCGAAAGGCGGTCCATGTGCATCTTTCGAACCTGCGGGATCACAATCGCCGCGGCCACCATTTGCGCATTGCCGGCAACACGTTCGAGGGATTGGTGAATCAGTTCGAAGGCCAGATGTTCGCGCTGAACAGCGGCGACCTCGTCTTCATCTGCAAGGGCGCCTCGGTCGAGGAGATGGACGACGCGATCAACCGATTGCGCTATCTGTTCAGCGACGACCCCCTGGCCATGGCCGACGTCGCCGACGATTTTTCCACTTGGTACAACCTCGAAGCCCAATACAAGGAATTCGTCGAACTGGCGGAAACGCTGAACAACACCGAACAGGAGCGGCAGGAACGTCTGCGCATGCGGGCCTCGCAATGGGGCGAGGACGACGACGGAAACAACCGGCCGGCCATCACGCCGGCCCAACTCGGCAAGCTCGAGAACTTCCTCAAGAGCGCTGATCTTTCGGGCTTCGTCCGGCGGCAACAAGTCTGTGCCGTTTCGGTGGATGCGCATCCGAAGCCGATATTCAAGGAACTCTTCATTTCGATCGACGAGTTGGCCAGCACCGTCCTCCCGGAAGCCAACCTCGCGGGCAACAAATGGCTGTTTCAGCACCTTACCGTCGCGCTCGACAGTCGCGTCCTGAAGCTTCTGGTCCGGGCCGACGATACCGATCTGCACTCGTCCTTCAGCATCAACATGAATGTCAGCACGGTCTTGTCGCAGGATTTCCTGGATTTCGATTCGCAATTGCGGACGGGCAGCCGCGGCACGATCGTCATCGAGTTTCAGTTGATCGACGTGTTCGCCGACCTGGCCGAATTCAATTTCGCGCGCGACTTCCTGCACGAAAAGGGCTACCGGCTCTGTCTCGACGGAATCTCACCCAGCACCTTGCCGGTCTTCGACCGCAAGACGCTCGGCCTCGACCTGGTCAAGATGACGTGGGACAAGTCCCTGATCGACGAGGACCCGAACGGCGAGAAGTTCGAAGCCCTGCAGAAGGCGGTCGAGCAATGCGGCCGGTCGCGTATCTGCATGACCCGATGCGATCTTCCCGCCGCCATCGAAATCGGTCACCTGCTCGGGATCACGATGTTCCAGGGCCGTTACGTCGATGCGCTGATTCAGGAAAACGCCCGGTTCGGCACCAACGCCGCGTAATCCAGCAACGAAAAATTGGCGGTCAACCGCGCGGCGCGTGCTTGTTCAGGATGCGCTGCAAGGTACGACGGTGCATCTTCAGCCGGCGTGCCGTCTCCGACACGTTGCGGTCGCACTGCTCGAAAACCCGTTGAATATGCTCCCAACGCACCCGATCCGCCGACATCGGATCCTCCGGCGGCGGCGGCAACGGCCGCTCGGTTTCCAGCAAGGCCGCGGCGACTGCGTCCGCATCGGCCGGTTTCGGCAGGTAATCCACGGCACCGGCCTTCACCGCGCGCACCGCGGTGGCGATATTGCCGTAGCCGGTCAGGATGACGATGCGGATGTCCGGCCGCGCGCTGCGCAGGGCATGCACGACTTCCAGCCCGTTGCCGTCCTCCAGCCGCAGGTCCACGAGCGCGTAACCCGGCGGGTTTTCGGTTCCAATGTCGATGCCCTCGGCGACACTTGCGGCGACCGAGGTCACGAAACCGCGCTGCTCCATCGCCCGTGCCAGCCGGTTCCGTAGAGGCGCATCGTCGTCGACGATCAACAGTCGGCGCTCTCCAGCGCCCGTTGCGGGAAGATCTTGCATGGGAATTGCCTCACATTATGCGCCGTCGGCGTCCGTCCCCTCATCAAGAATAAACCGGGGCCAGCGAATGACAACCTCCGCACCGCCCCTATTGCCGAAGGTCAACACAGCCCCGACACGTTCTAGCAGGGTCTGTGCGATGAATATACCGAGTCCCATATGCTCGCCGTCGTCCGACCGGCTGGAAACAAACGGTTCCCCGATGACGGACAAGACCGGCGCCGGAAATCCCGGGCCGTCGTCGTGCACGGTGACCCGGATCGTATCGGCATCCCAATAGGAGGTCACCGTAACCTCCCGTCGGGCGAATTGGACGGCATTCTGGATCAACGTTCCCAAGCCGCCCAGAATCTCCGGGCTTCGCACGATGACCGGTTCGTCCCCGTCGGCCGCGGGATCGACGACAAAAGTCATTGCGATGCCGTCCGATTGGTAATCCTCCGCGGCGGTTTCCAACAATTGCCGCAGCGGCAGACGGTCGAACGGCTCCGGCCCGCTCTGTTCCGGGGTCCGGGCCAACCCGGCGAGGATTTCCCGGCAACGTTCCGACTGGCTGAGCAGCAGGTCGACATCCTCGGCGATCGGGCTGTTGCGAGGAACTTCGCGTGACAACTCCTTCGCCACCACCGCGATGGTGGCGAGCGGCGACCCCAACTCGTGCGCCGCCGCGGCGACCAGCCCACCCAACGCCGACAGCCGTTGCTGACGCAACAGCGAGGTGTGCGTCGCGGCGAGGGCCTCGGACATGCGCCGCGCTTCCTCCGAGACCGACCAGACATAGGTGGAGATGAAGACCGACGCCACCGCAAGCGCGGTCCAGATTCCCAGGATATAGACGAGCGGCAGCTCCAGCGCGCCCGGCGACCAGGGGAGGGGCGTGCGGAAAAACGCCAACAGCGAGATGCTGATCATGGCGAGCGCGGTCAGCGCGATCGTCGAATTGCGCGACAGGATGGTCGCCGACACCATGACCGGCGCGATGATCAGAATGGAGAACGGATTCTGCAAACCGCCCGTCACGTAAAGCAGCGCGGCAAGTTGCAGCACGTCGAACCCCAGGAGCACGACGCCGGCCCGGTCGTCGAGCCGCGCCCTGCCCGGTCCCCGTTGCGTCAGGATCAAGTTGGACAGCACCAATGTGGCGATCACCGCCAGGCAGACAGGCAGCGGCAACGGATAGCCGAGCCCGAAATGCACCGCCAGGACGGTAATCGTCTGCCCGGCGGCGGCGACCCAACGAATCATGATCAGCGTCCGAAGCCGCAAGCGGCCGCCCCGCACGACGCCCTGTTGCGACATGCGCCCGGCCCGCTGCGCCAGGGATTCAGATTCGCTTGCCATGCGACTAAGGAGCAGGTCACGGCGCGGTTTGCAACCCTTTGTAGCCGCACCGCCGCCGCGGCACCAATGTCCTTGCTTCGCCTTCAACGCTGGCCCATATAGCTTCGGGTCCGAGGAGACCGGTGCGGCCATGCCTCTTGTCATCGACATTCGCAACCTGACCAAACGGTTCGGCGACGTCGCCGCCGTCGACAACATCAGTTTCACGGTCGATTCAGGCAGCACAACCGCCTTGCTCGGCGCGAACGGCGCGGGGAAAACGACGACCATCGCAATTCTCCTGGGCCTGCTGCTGCCCACATCCGGTTCGGTGCGCGTCCTGGGCGAGGACATGCTGCGCCACCGCTACCGCGTTCTCGGTCGGATGAATTTCTCCTCGCCCTATTTCGACCTTCCGCAACGCCTGACCGTCCGGGAGAATTTGTCCGTCTACGCCCGGCTCTACGGCGTCGGCGACATTCCCGGCCGCCTTTCCGAGTTGGCCCGCGATCTCGACCTCGCCGACCTGATGGACCGCCCGTTCCGCGGGCTGTCGGCGGGGCAGAAGACCCGCGTCTTGATCGCCAAATCGATGGTCAACCGGCCGGACCTGCTGCTGCTGGACGAACCGACGGCGAGCCTGGATCCCGACTCGGCGGATTGGATTCGCGGCTATCTGGAGCGCTACCGTCGGGAGACCGGCGCGTCGATCCTGCTGGCGAGCCACAACATGGCCGAGGTCGAGCGGCTGTGCGACGCCGTCCTGATGATGCGCGCCGGCAAGATCACCGACCGCGGCGCGCCGCAGGAATTGATCGAGCGCTACGGCCGCGACACCTTGGAGGAGGTCTTCCTCGACATCGCGCGCGGCAATGGCAAAGGGCAGGGGAACAATGAGAACGGGACGCACGACAAGGGCCGGGGGGCGGCGGCATGAGCGACGTCCGGTCCCCCGACTCCGGCCTTTCCGCCGCGGCGCAGCGCGTCTTCGCCCTCGTGCTGCGCTATGTCTACCTACTCAAGGGGTCCTGGCCGCGCATTCTGGAGCTGGCCTACTGGCCGAGCATCCAGATCGTCTTGTGGGGGTTTATCTCCATACATTTCACGGGGGACGCGTCCGGCGCCGTGCAAGCGGCGGGCGCCTTGCTCGCGGCGGTGCTGCTCTGGGATATCCTGTTCCGGGGGCAGCTTGGCTACGCGATCTCCTTTCTCGAAGAAATGTGGTCACGCAATCTCGGCCAGCTTTTCGTCAGTCCCTTGCGGCCGCATGAGATGATCATCGCGCTGACGGCGATCAGCTTGATCCGCACGTTGATCGGTGTGCTGCCGGCAGCCTTCTTGGCGATTCCCCTCTACGCCTTCTCGATCTTCGAGCTCGGGCTGCCGCTGCTGGCTTTCTTCGTGAATCTCATGGTGACCAGTTGGGCGCTCGGCCTGATGGTCACCGCGACGCTATTGCGGGTCGGATTGGGCGCGGAGAGCGTCGTCTGGATGGTCATGTTCCTGATCGCGCCGGTCAGCGCGATCTATTACCCGGTCAGCGTCTTGCCGGACTGGCTCCAGCCGGTTGCCTGGGCGTTGCCGACCGCGCATGTGTTCGAAGGCATGCGCGCGGTGCTGTTCGACGGCGTCTTCCGCTTCGATTACCTGGCCGGCGCAATGCTGTTGAATTTGTTCTATTTCGCGCTCGGCGTGGCGATCTTCATGTGGAGTTTCCGGGCCGCCCGGCAGCGCGGCTTGCTGCATCAAACCGGCGAATAGCCGCTAAGCCGACGGCGGCGTTTCGGGGGCCGGGTCAACGACGGAAAACCCGGTCTGGCTCGCGACGGCGCCGCGCAGCACCGGAAGGGCGATCAGCCCGCCGCAACCCGGCGGCGGCGCGAGGCCGAAATCCGCCACCGGCGCCTTGCCGATCCGATCCAGCAACGCCGCGTGGGATCCCCCCGGTGACAGCGGCCCGATCAAGCAGTGGTTCAAGGCGCGTTCGTCCAGCCGATGCAGCACGGCGCCCGCCGCCGCCGCCGCGATCCCGTCCAACAACACCGGCACTCGCGCGATGCGGGCGGCAAGCACCGCACCGGCCAATCCGGCAAGCGCGTGCCCGCCCCGCCGCCGCAAGACATCCAAGGGATCGTCCGGCTCGGCGAGAACCGCGTCGGCCAAGGCCAGTCCCGCCGCGTCCACCCCCGGTCCGAGACCGGAAACAGACAGGAAATCGAGGCCGTCCTCCACAGCCATCATGCCGTAGGCCATGGCGGTGGCGCAGGCCGCCTCATCCAGAGGCTGTGCCGCGTCCGCCGCCATTTCATACAGACGCAGGTCGACATCGAACTCCCGGCACAGGCGCAGAACCGGCGCATCGTCCGATTGAATCTCGGCCGCGATGGTCTCGACTGCTCCGGCCGCGGCATCGTCATAGCAACCGAGATACAATGCCGCCCGCGGCCGCGCCAGCGACGGCGCCGCCCGCGCCTGCCAACTGGACAGCCAAGCGTGCAGAGTCTGCAGCAAATCGGGATCGTCGGACAGCGCCGCCGGCAACGGTGCCGCCTCCGGCATGCCGTCGAGCAGGCCCCTGATTTCCGCCAGCGAAGCGCCCGGCTCGGTCTCGGTCATTCGGTCGTCATCCCTTGCGGCCCGGTGTTCCGCGGCATACTGCCGGGCGCAGGCATCGCGTTCAACAAACTATCGTGATGCACCCTGTTGGCGTGGGACGGCGCGACGACTATAAGGAAGCCGAACCAACCTGGAAGTCGACCCATCATGAATACGATTGAGACACGGTGGTGGTGGATCCGCCACGCGCCCGTCGTTGGCGACGAGGGCCGCATCTACGGCCAGACCGACCTGCACGCGGATTGTTCGGACGATGCGCTGTTCGCCGCGGTCGCCGACTACCTGCCGAACGACGCGGTGCACATCTCGAGCGACCTCAACCGTACGCGGCAGACCGCCGCGGCCATTCTCAATGCGGGATCGCCGCTCCCGGAACCGACCCTCGAGCCGGCCATGCGGGAACAGCATTTCGGCGATTGGCAGGGCGAGCCGCGCGACGAATTCGCCGCCCGGCGCAAGCGCACGTTCCGGGAACTCTGGCTCTCGGCCGCACAGGAAGCCGTGCCCGGCGGCGAGAGTTTCGCCGATCTTTACGCACGGGTCGCACCGGCGGTGGAACGCTGGAATTCGGATCATCTGGGGAAGGACATCGTGTGCGTGGCCCACGGCGGGACGATCCGATCGGCGCTGGCGCTGGCCCTGTCGCTCGACCATACCCACCCCGATCTGGAGAAGGTTTTCCCGTTCCGGATAGATAACGTCTCGGTGACGCGCATCGACCATGTCTGTGATCCCGCCGATGGCGGCGCGGAGAACGGAATCTGGCGGGTCGGGGTCGTGAATTGGCTGCCGTCCTAATGCTGGCGAACCACCGGACCCGCTGCTAGGGTTACCGCGAACCAGGATCGGAACACATGAGCGGTCAACTCATCACCTTTCTCGTCGGCGGCATAATGTTGGCGGCGTTTTTCTTTCTCTACCGGACAAACACCAAAACCGCGGACCGTATCGCCGGCCCGAAACGGCGTGTGTCCTACGAATGCGTGGTGACCGCGGCGCCGGAGGCGGACGAGGAATTGCTGCAGCATTTCCCCGAACTGAACGATCAGCCGTCCCGCGACGGTATCGAGCTGATTCGCCTCGGCGTATTCAACTGGGGCGAACTCGAACTCGAGGCCGAGCATATCCAGGAACCGATCACGGTACGTTTTCCGCAGGGCACGGAAATCCTATCGGTCACGCCGGGCGAAACCTTCAAGACCGAGTTGGAGTTACCGGAATCGCCGCAGGGTGTCGGCAACGTGCTGACCTTTCCCGCCTTCGCCATCGCACCGCGCGGCACCGTCATCTTCAATGTCATGGTCCGCGGCACGGGCAAACCGGACAGCGTCACCGGACTGATCGAGGGATGCGGCGAAATACGCCGCCTGGGCTGATCGACGGCGGCGCTAAAACAAACACAACAGCGCGTAACACACACCGAAGACACGGTCCGCCAGCAGGTAGAGAATCACGTCGAGCAGGAAGCCGAGTGCCAGGATCGGCAGCGCCACGTATAATCCGAGATACGCCCAGGCCCATCGCGTGAGGCGAGGCCCCGGCAGATCGACGCCCCGAACGGCGGTATCCCTTTTGCGGCGGAGGTGAAACATCCTTTGAGCATTCTATCAGCCCCCGGCGCGGAACGTCACCGGCCCGCCCGCTCCGCCGAGATCGCCTGGGATGCCTGCCGGCGAGACGACTGGAACGATCTGATCGACGCCGCCCCCGCCGCCGCGCTCGAACAAACGTGGATGTATGGCGACGGATATGCCGCCGCCTCGCCGGCCGCGGTCGTGCGGCGCGCCGTGATATCGGCGGGCAGCGGGCCGATCGCGCTGGCGCAGGTCTTTTCCCGCCGGATCGGGCCGATCGCGACCGTCGCCCAATTGCTGCGCGGGCCGGTTCTGCTGCGCCGGGACACGATCGAGCGGGATCTCACAATGTCGGTTTCGCTGTTGCGTGCGGCGCTCAAGCAAGAGCGCCGCACGCTGTTCTTTTGGACTCCGGATTCCTTCGGCCCCGACGCCGTTGCCGCAGCGACGCGCGCGGTTCGCATGCGCGCGGTGGTAACCGGGCACAGTTCGGCGCGCGTCGACCTTACCCGCACGGGCGAGGATTTGCGGCGGGCGCTCCATGTCAAATGGCGGAACGCGCTGACCCAGGCCGAGGCCGGGCCGCTGCGCATCGAGGCGAAAGGCGGCCGCCGTGCCGCCGCCTGGCTTCTCGAACGATACGGCTCGTTGCGGCGCTCCCGCCGGTTCGGCGGCCCCAGCGCCGAAATGCTGGGCGCCGTGATCGACGGTATTCCCAAACACGAGACCGTGCTGCTGCGCGCATTCGCGGACGGCGAGGCCGTCGGAGGCGCGCTCTTCCTGCAGCATGGGCGGAATGCGTCCTACGTGATCGGGTGGACCGACCCGGCGGCGCGCGCCCTGAACGCCGGCACGCTGTTGCTTTGGAAGGGCATTCTGGCGCTGAAGGAACGCGGCATCGCGTCGCTGGACCTCGGCGGCGTCGACACGCACAACGCCGCCGGAATCGCACGGTTCAAACTCGGCGTCGGCGGAAAGCCGTATACGCTGCCCGGCACCTTTCTATAGGCTCATCGCCCCATCGTGATGCATGGTCCCTTGAATGTCGGCATCGCGACCGATATTTAGGGCATGGTATGACGCGTTAACCAGTTTCACGATGTTCATCAGAACGGGAGCCGCCCCATGATCCGCAGCACGATCCGATCGACCGCCAGCCTTTGCGCCGCGATCGCCTTCGTCGCGTTAGCCGCGACCAACCCGGCGAACGCCGGCCCCGACCAGGAGTCGATTGTCGAACAAGCTCGCCATACGGTGCAGCGCGTCGCGCGGCACACCGATATCGGCCCGACCATGCGCAACCTGATGAAAAGGGCCAAGGCGGTCGTCATCTTTCCGGCAATCCTGAAAGGCGCCTTCTTCGTCGGCGCCGAAGGCGGCAGCGGCGTCCTGCTGGCGAAAGGCAAGAACGGCCAGTGGAGCTACCCTGCCTTCTATACGATGGGCGGCGCCAGCTTCGGCCTGCAGATCGGCGGTCAATCGTCGGAAGTCGTGTTGCTGATCATGACCAGCAAGGGCATCAATTCGGTCATCGACAACAAGGTCAAACTGGGCGGTGACGTCAGTGTCGCCGTCGGCCCGATCGGGCTGGGCGCCGAAGCGGCAACGACCACGAACCTGCGGGCAGACATCTACAGCTTCTCGCAAAACGCCGGCGCGTATATCGGTGCCAGCGTCGAGGGCTCGGTGATCCAGGGCCGGCAGAGCTGGAACACCGACTACTACAAGAGCGAGAACGCAACGCCGAAAGCAGTCGTGCTCGAAGGCAAGTACATCAACGTTCATGCGGACCCGCTGCGCAAGGCGCTGGCCGACATCAAGTAACCCCGGCAACCGCGGAGGCCTGCGGGCGGCGATGGCGCTTTTCGATGCCTATGTCATGGTCGACTGGAGCGGCGCATCGACGCCCCGCCGCGGCAAGGACAGCATTTGGTATTCGGTCCTGGTGCGCGACGGCGGCGAGACCCGCCAAGCCGCCCTCGAAAACCCATCGACCCGGCATCAGGCGACCAAGGAACTCGGCGACCGGCTGGCCAGCATGATCGCCGAGGGCCGCCGCGTCCTCGCCGGTTTTGACTTCCCCTTCGGTTATCCCTGCGGGACGGCGGAACGGCTCGGCATCACCGGCCTGCGCTGGCGTCATCTGTGGCAAATGCTCGACGATGGCCTTACCGACGCGGCCGATAACTCGAACAACCGATTCGATCTGGCGGAATCGCTGAACCAGAGGATAAGCGGCGAGGCCTTTCCCTTCTGGGGCAATGTCCGAGAAGAATGCCGGCCGCACCTGGTGCGCCGCCACCGCCGGCCGCACGAACCGGCGGACCTGGCCGAACGGCGGATTTGCGATCGGCGGCTGCCCTCGACCCAGCCGGTCTGGAAACTGGCTGGCGTGGGCTCGGTCGGGAGCCAGGCGCTGACCGGCATTCCCCGGGTCTGGCAAATCCGCCGCGACCCGCGGCTGGCCACCATGACACATATCTGGCCGTTCGAGACCGGCCTGCGGTTCGATCCTCGGCCCCGGCTGCATCTGGCGGAAATCTATCCGTCGCAAATCCCCGTTCCGGCGCTGGCGGACCTGCCGAAAGACGCGGCGCAGGTCACCGCCATTACCGCACATCTGGCCCGACTCGATGCGGAAGACCGCATGGAAACCATTCTCGCCGGGGATCCGGACCTGACCGCCGCGCAACGGGATTGCGTTGAAACAGAAGAGGCCTGGATTCTCGGCGCATTAGGCCCTTGACAGGCCAAAGCATTCGACCGAATACACCGCGATGAGAGACTTCCGCGAGTTAGACGTTCTCCACGCGGCGCATGACCTGGTGGTGGAGATTCACGATATCAGCCAGTCCTTTTCCGAGGACGACACTTTTGCCGTCGGCCGATCGATCGCGCGCACGGCGTTGGCGATTCCCCGCAGCATCGTGCATGGGTGCGGCCGGGGCGGCGACCCGGAACTGGCACAGGGGATCGAAACAGCCGCCGGCTATACCAGCGAATTGGAATACCTGGTCCTGCTGGCCGGAGAAATCGGGCTGATCGACGAGGAAACGTTGGAAGAACTCGCGGCGTCGCTCGGCGATTTCAAGAAACGGCTGACCGAAGAATTGGCGGAACTCTGAAGCCAGGGCTAAGGTAGCGCACCCGGTCAATTTCGGGCGCCGGCGCGACGCAACATGGTCTCGATCCGGCGGTCGCGGTTTTCCCGCGCCCATCCCATCGCACTGCGGCCGGTGTAGTCCAGCACGGTCAAATCGGGCCGATAGCGCAAGAGCAATTGCACGACCGATATGTACCGGCCTTTCACCGCCAACATAAGCGGCGTGAGTCCTTCACGGGTTTGGATGTCGATATCCGCTTTCTTTTCGAGCAGCCGCTCGACCACCGCGAAATGGCCGCCCTCGGCGCCGCGGGACAGGGCGGACCGGCCGAACGTGTCCTGCCGGTCGATGCGCGCACCTTCCGCCAAGGCCAGTTCGACGACGGCGACATGCCCGCCTGCGGCACCGGCGATGAGCACCGTTTCACCGTCGCCGGAGGGGGAGTCGATATTGTAGCCCTTCCTGAGCAGGTATTCGACGCCGCCCACGTCGCCCGCCCGCGCCAAATCGTATATCGGGCTCGGACCGGCGAGCTGGGCCGGCGCAATGCCGGAAGCGGCAAACATCAGCACCGCCGCCAGGCACACTACCCGCCATCGGCACGTGGACAGGATGCGTGCGCCTGCCGTTCCGCTCCATCTCATTCGCCGCCACTCCTCGATCGCGTCGGGCCCGCTCGAATCAGGACAGGTCCAGCGACCGGCTGTCAAGGCTTGGCCTTCGCGGCCACTGCGGTAAACTGCCGCCATGCCCGATTGGTTGACGCTCCACATTGCCGCCCTTGTCCTGGTCGCCGCCTTGTTCGGCGGCATGTTGACGTTCGCGGCGCTCTTCGCGCCCTTGATTCACCAGAAGCTGCCACCGGACACCGCCGCGGGATTCACGCGCGACGTCTTTCCGGTCTATTACCGGGTGATGGGCATCCTGGCCCTGGTCGCGGTGCTGCCGTTGGTCCCCGCTCAAGCCTATTGGACCGAAATTTCGATGTTGGTCACCGTCGCCGTCGGCTTCGTCTTCGCCAACCTGGTGCTGCGACCGCAGGTCAATGCGGCGCGCGACGAAAATCGGGACGCCAGGTTCAAGCTGTTGCATAAGGTCAGCGTGCTGCTGAATCTGGCGCAGTTCGTGGTGGTGACCATCGTCCTGATCCGCCTGGCGCAATAGACAATGCCCCCCGAGAGGCAAACGAGACCGTGACGGACACACCCTTTTGGAAACGCAAGACGCCCGAAGCCATGACGGCGGCGGAATGGGAGTCGCTCTGCGACGGCTGCGGTCAATGCTGCCTGCACAAGATCGAGGATCAGGACACCGGCGAGATCGCCCTTACCGACGTCGCCTGCCGCTTCCTGGATTTGGACGGTTGCCGCTGCACCGACTATCCCGGCCGACAACGAAACGTCCCCGATTGCGTGAAGCTGACGCCGGAGACCGTGCTGACGCTGCGCTGGCTGCCGGAGACCTGCGCCTACCGCCTCGTCGCCTTGGGCCAGGACCTGGCGTGGTGGCATCCGCTCGTGTCGGGGGACCCGGAGACGGTCCACACGGCGGGGATTTCCGTGCGCGGTAAGGCGATCTCCGAGGACCGGATCGTCGATCTGGAAGACCATATCCAGGACTGGCTCGACATGGGGGCCGCGCCTTTTAACGGTGTGCCGAAGAAGGAAGGCTGAGCGGTCGATGGCGGGCAAAGGGGAACTCACCGTCACGCTGGGCGGGCGCGATCTGACGGTGCCGGTCAAGCGGGATCGCCGCGCCCGGCGAATCACCATCCACGTGGACGCGGCGATCGGCGGCGCACGCGTGGTCATGCCGGTCTATGTCGCGATGGCCGACGCGGAAGCCGCGATCCGGGAGCATGAAAGTTGGGTGCTCGATCGGATCGATGCGCTGCCACCGCGCGTGCCCTTCGCCGACGGCGCGGTCATCCCGCTCCGGGGGCGCGACCACCGGATACGCCATGTCGCCGGGCGCCGGGGCGTCGTCACCAGCGACGAAGGGATCATCCTGGCCCCGGGCGATATCGAGCATCTGCCCCGGCGGGTCACCGACTGGCTGAAACGCGAAGCGCGGCGCGCGATCTCCCCCCTGGCGTTGGAGAAAGCGGCGGCGGTCGACCGGCGGGTGCGTCAGGTCAGCATACGCGACCAGCGTAGCCGTTGGGGCAGTTGCGCCGCGAACGGCCGCCTGTCCTTTAGCTGGCGGCTCATCCTCGCGCCGGATGCGGTGCTGGACTACGTGGTGGCGCACGAAGTGGCGCATCTGGTCGAGATGAACCATTCGCAGGATTTCTGGCGGGTGGTGGACCGGCTGACGCCGCATGCCCGGTCGAGCAAACGCTGGCTCAATGAGAACGGCCAAAGCCTGCACCGTTACGGCTGACGACGAGAAACAACCAGGCTAGGGCTGCCGGCGAGAGATGTCGCTGGCGATGCCGGGCAGGGGCCGCGCCGGGACGCCTTTCAGCGCCTTGATCATGAAACCGCGCCAGATCGAAGCCGCCAGTGAGCCCCCGCTGACCTTGCGCATCGGCGAAAAATCGTCATTGCCGAGCCAGACCCCGGCGGCCAGTTCCGGCGTGTAGCCGACGAACCAGGCATCGCGGTTGCCCTGGCTGGTGCCGGTCTTCCCCGCCGCCGGCCGGTCTAGTCGCGCGGCCTTGCCCGTGCCCCATCCAACGACCGCCGTGAACAGGTCGTTCAGCCCCTGCACGTAGCGCGGCTGTACAATTCGTCCCGGTCCGCCGCCCGCCCGGCTGTACAAGGTCTTGCCGTCGCCGCCTTGGATCGACTCGATCCCGAAGGGCCAGACGCCAAAGCCGCCGTTCGCGATTACCGCATAGGCGCCGGTCAGTTCCAGCAAGGTGACCTCATGCGCCCCGAGCGCCAAGGACGGGTCCGCCCGCAAGGGCGCGGTGATGCCGAGGCGCCGGGCGGTCTGGATCACGTTCTTGCGTCCCGCGCGTTCGGCCAGCGCCACCGCCACCGTGTTGGACGAGCGCGCGGCCCCTTCGCGGAAAGTGACGTCGCCGCGGTGCGTGCGCCCTGCGTTGCGTGGGGTCCAGCCCTGTACCGTGATGGGCCGGTCGGAAACCGTATCGCCCGGCCGCATCCCCGATTCGAGCGCCGCCAGATAGACGAACAGCTTGAATGCCGAACCGGGCTGACGCAGCGCCCGGGTGGCGCGGTTATACTGGCTCTTGCCGTAGTCCCGGCCGCCGACCATCGCGCGCACGGCGCCGTCCGGCGCCAGCGCAACGAAGGCCGCCTGACCGACCTTGCGCGTCGGGTTGGCCTTCAGAACGCGCTGGACCTCGGTCTGGGCCGTGCTTTGCAGCCGGGCGTCCAACGTCGTGCGGATCACCAAATCGCCGCCGTAATAGCCGATGTAATCGTCCACCCGGTCGAGGATCCAATCGGTAAAATACCGGGCGCCGGTATAGAATTCCTGACGCGGCCGCAGGTGCACCGTGTCGCGGCGGCTGCGCAGCAACGTGACGTCGTTGATCCACCCGGACCGCGCCATGTTGGCGAGCACCAGATTCGCCCGCGCCGCCGCCCGTTTCGGAGCGACGACCGGATTGTCGCGCGACGGCGCCTTGACCAGCCCGGCCAGCACCGCGGCCTCGAACAGCGTGACCTTCTTGACCGACCGGCCGAAATACCGGCGCGCCGCCGCATCGATCCCATAGGCGCCCGCCCCGAAATAGACCCGGTTGAGATAGATCGACAGGATCTGGTCCTTGGTGAAGTGATGTTCCAGCCAGATGGCCAGCAGCGTTTCCTGGATCTTGCGCCGGATCGTCCGCTCCCGTTTGAGGAACAGGTTCTTGGCCAACTGTTGGGTAATCGTGCTGCCGCCTTGGCGGATCCCGCCGGCGGCCACGTTGCGCACCGCCGCCCGCAAGATGCCGAACAGGTCGATGCCGGGATGCCGGTAGAACCGATGGTCTTCGATCGCAAGGAAGGCGCGCGGCACGTAGGGCGGCAACTCCGCGACCGTGACGGGCCGGCCATGCACCTGCCCATACCGCGCGAGAATCGCCCCGTCGGAGGATTGTACGGTGACCACAGGTTTCCGGAGTGTCGCTTTCTCCAAGTCAGCGATGTCCGGCAGATCCCGGGCATACCAGGCGACCATGGCGGCGACGCCGATCATCAGCCAGACCGAGGCGGTCAGCGAAAACCAAATGGAGCGGGAAAGGAAGGAACGCCGGGGCTCGTCATACCGGTTGCGGCCGCGTGGCGCGGACCGTTTCGCGCGTTTGGCCGGCGGGCGTCGAGCTGGTTTACGGCCGCGCTGTTTGCTCATCGCCCCTATATAGTATCAGTTGGCCGGAATTATCCATCTTTGTTATCGGCGGTGGACAACCGCTCGATTCCGGGATCGGCGCCGGTGCGGCGGTGTAATTTTTAACAATTCGAAACTACCGCTTATTTTATTGCTCCAAACACTTTATTTTTACGAATTCTAGGCTATGTTATCGGCTATGAACTCGGTCAGACCATATACCGGCGTTTTGGAGCGCTTGAAATCCGCGGGCTTGCGGCCGACGCGACAACGGCTCGCCTTGGCCAAGCTCCTGTTCGAGGGCGGGGACCGGCATGTCAGCGCCGAGCAACTGCACTGTGAAGCGGTGGAGGAGAACATCCGCGTCTCGCTCGCCACCGTTTACAATACACTGCATCAGTTCACCGAAGCGGACCTGCTGCGCGAGGTCGTGGTCGAGCCGGGCCGGTCGTATTTCGATACCAATACGAGCGAGCATCACCACTTCTTCCACGAAGACGGCGGCGCATTGACGGATATCCCGGCCGACGCGCTGGATGTCGCCAAACTTCCCGAGGCGCCTGCCGGCACCCAGGTGAAGAGTGTCGACGTGATCATTCGCCTGAAAAACGCTTAATTTCAAAATCGTATCATCAAGGCCGTATTTAATAGTTTAGATTAATTCTAAACTATTGACAGGCCCTGTGCGCTGGTCCATATAGGACGGGCGCACACGCGCGGACACCGCCGGGTGGCGCATCGGTGGCCAGCGCCGCGTCCATGCGCGTTTCAGATTTTTCGTCAGGGAATGGGTATTAGGAGGAAGAAATGTCCCTAAAGGGAAGCAAGACCGAGACCAACTTGAAAGACGCCTTCGCCGGCGAGAGCCAGGCAAACCGCCGGTATCTCTATTTCGCGCAGAAGGCGGACATCGAAGGGTACAACGATGTTGCCGCCGTGTTCCGGTCGACCGCCGAAGGCGAGACCGGCCACGCCCACGGCCATCTCGAGTTTCTCGAGGAAGTCGGCGACCCGGCGACGGGCGAGCCGATCGGCGAAACCTCGCTGAACCTCAAGGCCGCGGTTGCCGGCGAAACGCACGAGTACACCGACATGTACCCGGGCATGGCCCGCACGGCCCGCGAGGAAGGCTTCGACGAGATCGCGGACTGGTTCGAGACGCTGGCGAAGGCGGAAAAGAGCCACGCCGGCCGTTTCCAAAAGGCTTTGGACGAAATTTCCTAAAGCCGACTTCGGGCGGGGGCTTCAGCCCCCGGCCCCTTGTTTCTTGCCGCGACACCGGCTTTGCATAGGAATGGTACGATGAGTGAAGGCAGCCTCGAGGCGCCGATACGGCACCCCATTGCCTGGCAGGACCCGGACTTCTACGACGAAGCAAAACTCGACGAGGAGCTTCGCCGTGTCTTCGACATCTGTCACGGATGTCGCCGATGCTTCAATCTTTGCGACAGTTTCCCGCGCCTTTTCGACCTGATCGACGAGTCGGAGAGCGGCGAGTTGGACACGGTCGACAGCAAAGACTTCACACCGGTGGTGGACGCGTGCACGCTCTGCGACATGTGCTTCATGACGAAGTGCCCGTATGTCCCGCCGCATGAATTCGATCTGGATTTCCCGCACCTCATGCTGCGCGCCCGCGCGATCGAGCAAAAGAAAGGCATGCGGTCCATGGCGGAGGTTCAACTGACGGAGACCGACCGCAACGGCCGTTTGGCCGGCAGCATGGCGGGCCTTGCCAATTGGGCGAGCAAGGAAGGCAACGGCCTGACGCGACCGCTGATGCAAGCGGTCGCCGGCGTGCACAAGGACGCGGCCCTCCCTAAATTCAACGGCCGCACCTTCGCCGCCCGCGCCAAGTCGGACCCGCCCGCCGTCAACACGGAGGCGCCCGCCTACGGCCGCAAGGCGGTGCTATATGCGACCTGCTACGCGAACTACAACAATCCGGAGATCGGGGTCGCAACGCAGGCGGTGCTGGCGCGCAACGGGGTCGAGACCGAGGTGGTCTACCCCGAATGCTGCGGCATGCCGCAGCTCGAACAGGGTAACATCGCCAAGGTCGCCGACAAGGCGAAGGCCGTGGCCGGCGCCCTGGGCCCCTGGATCGAGAAAGGCTACGACGTGATCGCCTTGGTGCCGAGTTGCGCCTTGATGCTGAAATTCGAGTGGCCGTTGATCGTGCCCGACAACGACGCCGTGAAGACCTTGTCGCAGGCCACCCGCGACATTTCGGAATATGTCGTCGACATCGCCAAGAACGAAGGGCTGGCCGACGGGTTGTCGGCGTTGGACGGCGGCGTATCGATGCACCTGGCGTGCCACGCGCGGGCGCAGAATATGGGCGCCAAGGCGGCGGAAATGCTGCGCCTGCTGCCCGACGCCGATGTCGCGGTGATCGAACGCTGTTCGGGTCACGGCGGCTCCTGGGGCGTGATGAAGGACAACTTCGAGGTCGGGCTGAAAGTCGGCAAACCGGTGGCCCGGACGGCGGTCAAGAATGCCAAGAAATATCTCGCATCCGAATGCCCGCTCGCCGGCATGCATATCGCGCAAGGCGTGGACCGGCTGGACGGCGATAAACCGGAGATCGAAACCGTCGCGCACCCGATCATATTGTTCGCGCAGGCCTACGGCCTCTCCACCTGACGGAACGGAAAGAGACAGGATTATGGACATGGCTACGAGAACCGAGATCACCCGCGCTGACATCATGCCGATCGAGGAATTTTCCGCGATCCGCAAGGATAAGCGCGGCGAGATTTCCGCGATCAAGAAGAACCGGCGCGTCGAAATCGGCCCGGTGGCGACCGCCTATTTCGAGAATTACGACACCATGTGGTGGCAGATTCACGAGATGCTGTTCATCGAGAAGGGCGGCGAGGAGCAGATTCCCGACGAACTGGCGGCCTACAACCCGCTGATCCCGAAGGGCCGTGAGCTTGTTTGCACCGTCATGTTCGAGATCGACGACCCGGTCCGGCGCGCCAACTTCCTGGCGCGGCTGGGCGGCGTCGAGGAAACGATGTTCCTGGAATTCGCCGGCGAAACCATCGTCGGCCAGCCGGAGGAAGACGTGGACCGCACCACGGCGGACGGCAAGGCCTCATCGGTGCAGTTCATCCACATGTCCTTCACGGATGAGCAGGTGCAAAAATTCAGCGCGCCCGGCACCCAGGTCATCATCGGGTTCCGCCATCCGCAATACGGCCACATGACGGTGATGCCGGAGGCATCGCGCGCCGCCCTGGCCGAGGATTTCAGCTAGAGATCGATTGGTCGATCAAGGCAGCTTTTCGCCGGGATAGAGTCCCCAGACGTCGTCCCGGCGGATCCAGCCTTCATACCCTTCGGCGCCCACCTCGCACCATTCGCGGCCGCATTGGGCGATCGTCACCACCATCCCGGGCGCCAACCGCGCCACGGCGGCCGAATCCTTGCTGGCGTTCTGCCGCATGGTCTGGCCCTTGCCGGTCATGATCAGGCTGCGCTTGGACGACAGCATGGCGCGATGCACCCATCCTTCCGCCCCTTCCCAATCGCGGATCTTCCGCCAGGTGTCGAACTCGGCGATGATCTGGACCGGCATATTGCGCTGAACGAATTTCCATTTCACCGGATAGCGCACGCCCGGCCCCGCGCGTACGTTGACGTCGTCGGCGCGCAGCGACACGAACCGCACGATCTTGCCATCGGATGTCCGCGCCACTTGCCGGTTCTGCGCATGCGACACCGATGCCACCGCAACCAGCGCCACGGCAAGCAAGGCCACGTGAATGGACAGCCAAACCCTTGAGGAACCCATAACCCCCGCTCCTCGAACAATGTCTCAACCGGACTAGGTTATGGATTACAATAAAGTTCCGGATTCGTACAGGGTCAACCGTCATGGCCGGCGACGCTGGACAACCGGCACCGGGACTGTGTAAACCGCTGAACACAAGAGTTATCGAA
The DNA here is from genome assembly GCA_965228975.1 of Alphaproteobacteria bacterium. GTDB lineage: Bacteria > Pseudomonadota > Alphaproteobacteria > UBA8366 > UBA8366 > JAJFJD01. The sequence continues at coordinate 4,823,044 of OZ245851.1, read as the reverse complement.
ACAGGCGCCCGTGGCTGAAAAGAACCCCACCGTCATCGTCACCCGCAAGCTTCCCGACGCCGTCGAAACGCGGATGACGGAATTGTTCGACACCCGCTTGAACGCGGACGATGCGCCGATGCGCCAGGCGGCGTTGATGGAAGCGGTCAAGACCGCCGACGTCCTCGTGCCGACGGTGACCGACACGATTGACCGGGCCGTAATTGAAGCGGCCGGTCCGCAACTCAAACTCATCGCGTCCTTCAGCACCGGCGTCGACCATATCGACCTGGACGCGGCGCATGAACGCGGCATCATCGTCACCAATACGCCGGGCGTGCTGACCGAGGATACCGCCGACATGACCATGGCGCTGATTCTCGCCGTGCCACGCCGCGTGATCGAGGGCGAGCGCATGCTGCGCGAGGGCAAGTGGACCGGCTGGAGCCCGACCTGGATGCTCGGCCGCCGGATCGCCGGCAAACGGCTTGGAATCATAGGTATGGGCCGGATCGGCCGGGCGGTCGCGAAGCGGGCGCACGGCTTCGGGCTGTCGGTGCACTATCACAACCGCCGCCAGGTACATCCGGACGTGGAGGCCGAGCTGGAAGCGACCTACTGGCAAAGCCTCGATCAGATGCTGGCGCATATGGACATCGTTTCGATCAATTGCCCGTACACGCCGGCCACCTACCACTTGCTGTCGGCGCGGCGGCTCAAGCTGCTGAAGCCGCATGCCTATATCGTCAACACCAGCCGTGGCGAAATCATCGACGAGACGGTGCTGGCCCAGATGTTGGACAACGGCGAAATCGCGGGCGCGGGCCTCGACGTGTTCGAGCACGAGCCGGCGGTGAACCCGAAACTGCTGAAGCTCGACAATGTCGTCCTGATGCCCCATATGGGCTCGGCGACCGAAGAGGGCCGCCAGGAGATGGGCGAAAAGGTGATCATCAACATTCGCACCTTTGCCGACGGCCACAAACCGCCCGACCGGGTCCTCGTCACCGAATTCTGAGTTTTTGCGCTACGCGGCGGCGTCCGGTTGCGCGTCGCCGTCCGTTTCGGTATCGGCGCCCTCCGCCGGCTCGGGCGGCATCGCATTGTCGTCGATGCCGATCACGCCGTCCGCTTCACGTTTCCGATCCTCGACCTCTTCGGTCCGACGCCGGCGGTCCGGGCCGGTATAATCCTCGGACCGCTCGAAGTCCCGGGGGTGCTCGATTATGTTGCGAATTCGCGCGTAGAGCCTATCCGCGGTGATCGGCTTCGCCAGCACTTCGTGCACACCGGCGTCGCGGGCCGCTTCGACACGTTGCGGCTCGGTATAGCCGGTGCACAGAATAATAGGCGTGAAACTCGCGATTTCGTCTTCGTCCTGGCGAATCTTCCGCGTTAATTCCAGACCATCCACCGGTTCCATCAGATAATCCGTGATGACCAGGTCCGGCTGGAAGATATGGAATGTCTCCCATGCATCTTCGCCGTTCGCGCATTCGAGAATTTTGCCCCGTTTGATTCCGAGGGCGTTCAAGAACTCGCGGAAGACCGTACGCATATACTTGCTGTCGTCCACGACCATCACTTTTAAGGCTGAGAAGTCATATGCCATCGGTCAAACCGATACCGTCATTACCTTTGATGTCTTGCGCCCACCGGAACAGGATGAGATTTCGCTTCACTACTCGTAGCAGAGTTTACTTAACGAAGTTTAAACCCTACCGCACCACCGGGGCGTTCAAAGGAACAGCGGCTCGAATTTGAAAAGTCTTAATTTTAAAGAGACTTATGAAGTTACACCGGCATGCCCGCGAGGCTGGTGATCGATGGATTGTCGCCACATAACGCGCAGGCCGGATCCCGTTTGACCGTTAGGCTCTTGAACCCGCCGCCGAGCCCGTCATAGAGAAGCAAACGCCCGGACAACCCGTCGCCCAGACCCAGCAATTCCTTTAGGACCTCCGTCGCCTGCAACGTACCCAGCACCCCCGCGACCGCGCCGAATATGCCGGCCTGCTCGCAGCGCGGCACCAGGCCCGGCTGCGGCGGGTTCGGAAAAAGGCAGCGATAACACGGCCGGTTCTCGCCCGCTTCCCAGGCCCGGAAGGTTGAAAGCTGCCCCTCGAACCGCAGCAGCGCGCCCGACACCAGCGGCCGCTTCGCGAAAAAGCAGGCGTCGTTCACCAGGTAGCGCGTCGTGAAGTTGTCGCTGCCGTCGACCACCAGGTCGTAATCGGAGACGAGCGCCATCGCGTTATCCGGGGTGAAACGGGCCCGGTGCGTCACCACCTCGACCTCGGGGTTGATGTCTTCGAGACGTTCGGCCGCGCTGGCGACCTTGGCGTCGCCGACATTGTCGGTGTTGTGAATGATCTGGCGCTGCAGATTGCTGGTATCCACGGTGTCGAAGTCGACCACGCCGAGCGTCCCGACCCCAGCGGCCGCAAGGTACATCAGCACCGGCGACCCGAGCCCGCCCGCGCCGATCACCAGTACTTTCGACTGCAGAAGTTTCTCCTGCCCGTCTTCCCCGACCTCGTCGAGAACCACATGCCGGGCGTAGCGTTCGAGTTGCGCATCGCTGATCGTCATTGGGGCGTCCTCTAGAGCCGGTCGAACAAGGCGGTGGAAAGATACCGTTCGGCGAAGGAAGGCAGGATTACGACGATGCGCTTGCCGGCCATGTCCGGCCGCGCGCCCACCTCGAGCGCGGCCGAGATCGCCGCGCCGGAGGAAATCCCGCTCGGCAGCCCTTCCAACTGCGCGGCCTTGCGCGACATCGCGAAGGCGGATTCGTTGGCCACGGTCAAAACCTCGTCGATCAGTTCGGTCTTCAGGATCGACGGCACGAAGCCGGGGCCGATCCCTTCAATCATATGGGCGCCCGCGGCCCCGCCGGAAAGGACCGGACTGTCTTCCGGCTCGACGGCGATCATCCGGAAATCGGGGTTGCGCTGCTTTAGCACCTCGGCGCACCCGGTCAGCGTACCGCCGGTCCCGACACTCGCCACCATGGCATCCACGTTGCCGCCGCTATCGGTCCAGATTTCCTCCGCCGTGGTGCGGGCGTGGATTTCCGGATTCGCAGGGTTGTGGAACTGCTGCGGCATGACCGCGTCCGGCAACTCGGCGACCAAGGATTCCGCACGCTGGATGGCGCCCCGCATGCCGTCATGTGCCGGCGTCAATTCCAACTCGGCGCCCAGGAAGGTCATCATCTTGCGCCGCTCGACGGATTGCGATTCGGGCATCGTCAGGATCAGCCTGTATCCCTTGGCGGCGCAGGCGAAAGCGAGCGCGATTCCGGTGTTGCCCGACGTCGGCTCGACGATCACGGTTTCCGGCCCGACCTTGCCGTCGCGTTCGAGCGCCTCGATCATCGAGACGCCGATGCGGTCCTTGACCGATCCGAGCGGATTGAAGAACTCGAGCTTGGCGAGGATTTCGGCTTCGACGCCTTCCTCCGCGGCCAACCGGTTCAGGCGCACCAGGGGCGTCGACCCGATGGTGTCGATAATGCTGTCATAGATGCGGCCCCGAAATTCCGCGCCGTTGGCGGCCATCGCACACGGTCCAGGATGTTGATCGATTAACGCTACGCGCGAGGACTGTAATTCGCCGCCGGGCGCACCTCAAGGGTGCTAAACCTACGCGACTTTATCCGCCTCGGCTGATTTTTCAGCGGCGACATGGCCACCATCCGACGCGAGCCGTCCCGCATCGGCGACACGGCGCTCCTCTTCGACGGGAACATCCCGCCGGCGGCGGTCGGGACCGAAAAAGCTGTCCAGTTGGACGAACTGCCGGGGCTCCTCGATGATCGTACGGATACGGCTGTATAGCGTGTTTGCGGTAATGGGCTTCGCGAGGACTTCGTTCACGCCGGCGTCGCGGGCCGCGATCACCTGCCCCAACTCGGTATAGCCGGTGCAGAGGATAATCGGCACGTATGGATTTGCACTGTCCTCGTCGCCGCGGATACGGCGCGCCAACTCGAACCCGTCCATCGGTTCCATCAGATAATCGGATATGATCAGGTCGGGCGAGAACGCACCGAAGACGTCGATCGCGTCCTCGCCGTTTGGACTTTCGCGAATGTTGCCCGGCGACACCCCAAGAGCACGCAGGAATTCCCGGAATACCGACCGCATGTATTGATTGTCGTCCACGACCAGGACTTTTAGCCGTGAGAAATCGTAGGCCATCGTCGAACACAGCTCATCGCTTCGTGATCACGACACCTATTAGTAGTGAGTTTTTGTTAATTTTCTATGTTTGAAAGCTGACGGCACATCGGCCGCAACCGCCGCCTGAGGATTTCAAATCGTGAAGTCAGGCTGCGCCTGGATACCCGCCTCGACGCCGGAGGATCGAGCCTTCCGGCACAAATCCTCGATCGTTATCGAATCGAGACGCTTGATCGCTTCCTCCTCCAACTCCCGCCAGATCGGCGTCAACACCCGGCTTCCCAACTCGGACCCTTCCTCCGAATCGGCCTCGGCGGTTTCGAGTTCGGAGACGATGCGCACGATCTCACCCAGCGCGATGCGCCGACGCTCGCGGGCCAGGCGATAGCCGCCGCGCGGGCCTCGGACGCCCCGCAAGATATTGGCCCGCACGAGATGCTGCAGGACCTGTTCCAAATAGCGGCGCGGCACGCCCTGACGTTCGGCGATCTCGCGGCTTTGGACCGGCATGTCGGACGCGTGATAGGCAATGTCGAGAACCGCTTCCACCGCCAGCGCCAGTTTCCGGGTGAACCGCATCATGGGCCGGACGCTCCCGAATCGGTCGATGTGCCGGTCGACCCGAATCCCCCGTCACCGCGTTCGCTGTCGGATAGGTCCTCGACCTCGTTCCAGGCGAGCTGCGTCACCGGGGCCACGACCATTTGCGCGACGCGCATGCCGCGCGACACCGTGAAAGGCTCGGTGCCGAGATTGGCGAGAATGACGCCGACCTCTCCGCGGTAGTCGGCATCGACGGTCCCTGGACTGTTCAGCACGGTAACGCCGTTCTTCAGTGCCAGTCCCGACCGCGGCCGCACCTGCGCCTCGTAGCCCGGCGGCAAGGCGATGGCGAGGCCCGTCGGGACCAGCGACCGCTCGCCCGGCGCCAATGTAATGTCGGTATCGACCGCCGCCACCAGGTCGAGACCCGCGCTCTGCGCCGTGGCGTATGCCGGCAGGGGAAGATCATTGCCGTGCGGCAATCGTTTTACATCGACGCGAACGGTACTCATGAGGCGGCGTCGGCCTCGCGCGTGGGGCGGGATTCGAAATAATCGGCGATACAGCCGGCGAGCTTGTCCGCCGCGGCGGTCTTGCTCATCCGCGGCCAGTCCTCGACACCGCCGTCGCGCACCAGATGCAGCGTGTTGGCGTCACCGCCGAAGGTGCCGCTGGCGGGCGAGACATCGTTGGCCAGCAGCCAATCACAGCCTTTCCGGGCGCGTTTCGCCATGGCGTTCTTCACGATGTCGTCCGTCTCGGCCGCGAAGCCGACCACCAGCGCGGGCCGCCGGTTGCCGGTTGCCGTTGCGATGGTCTTGAGGATGTCGGGATTTTCCGTGAGTTCGAGCGCGGCCGGTGCTCCCTTGCCCTTCTTGATCTTGCTGGCCGCCGCGTCCTTGACCCGCCAGTCCGCGACGGCGGCGGCGAAGACCGCGACGTCGACCGGCAGCGACTGTTCGCAGGCATCCAGCATTTCGCGGGCGCTTTCGATATGCACGACCGAGAGACCCGGCGGATCGGGGAGGTTGACCGGCCCGGTCACCAGTACGGTCTCCGCGCCGAGATGCGACAGGGCCGAGGCGATCGCGTGTCCCTGTTTGCCGGAGGAATGATTGGCGATGAAGCGTACCGGATCGATCGGTTCGCGCGTCGGGCCGCTGGTCACCAGCGCACGCCGCCCGGCCAGCGGTTTCGCACCCGCGCCGGCAAAGAAAACTTCGATGGCGGTCAGGATATCCGGCACGTCCGTCATCCGGCCGTCGCCGTATTCGCCGCAGGCCATGTCGCCCGCGACCGGACCGACGCGTAGGACGCCCCGGCTTTCCAACGTCGCGATATTGGCTTGGGTGGCGGCATGCTCCCACATGCGGACATTCATCGCCGGCACGATCATCACCGGCTTGTCGGTCGCCAGCAGGGCCGTGGTGGCCAAGTCGTCGGCGAGGCCGCCCGCCATCTTCGCCATGATGTCCGCGCTCGCGGGACAGACCACGAGCAGGTCCGCATCACGCGACAATTGAATGTGGCCCATCTCGGATTCGTCGGTCAGCGAAAAGATGTCGCCGTATACCTTGTCCTCAGACAGCGCCGACAGCGACAACGGCGTGACGAACTGCGCCCCGCCCTTGGTCAGCACGCAGCGTACCGACGCCCCGCGCTCCCGCAGTCGGCGGATCAGGTCCAGGCTCTTGAATGCCGCGATCCCGCCGGAAACGATCAGCAGAATACGCTTATCCGTTAATGTCGCCACGGCTTCATCCTCTCGTGCCGCAAATTCACATTGAGCGGCTGTAAATAATACCTAATGCCTGACGCCCCCGGGGGCAAGACGTATGGCCGGACCGCAAAGGTCCGCTCATAGGCGCCAAATGCGCCCGAACCCGTCGCCATTTAGCGGTAAAGCGGTAAATCCGGGGTTAAACCGTTAAAAAAGCAGACCGATCAGCAGGCCGACGGCCAAAGCGGCGATCACGATCATGCGACCGCTCGGCCGCCATCCGGCCTCGTTTTCGCCGCGCAAGGCGGCCACCGTGTCCGGGTGCAGCTTGAACCCGTCTTCGGTGACGGTTTCGGAAAGCCGCGACGCCATCCGCGCAAAGGCGGGAAGACCGGCGGCAATATCCGCGATGTCGCCGGCGGCCTGCCGGAGACGCGCCTCGGGACCCCTGTTTTCGATCATCCACGCCTCGATCAGCGGCTGCGCGACGACCCACATGTTGGTATCGGGGTCGAGCTTCCGGCCCACGCCCTCCGCCACCAGCATGGTCTTTTGCAAGAGCAGGAGCTGTGGCTGGGTTTCCATGTTGAACCGCGCGGTCACCTCGAAGAGCTGAGCCAGCAACCGCGCGACCGAGATTTCATGCAACGGCAGGCGCACGATCGGCTCGCCGATGGACCGGCAAGCCTGCATGAAGGAGTCCCGCGACTCGCCCCGCGGCACATAGCCCGCATCGAAATGCACGTCGGCGACACGGCCGTAATCGCCCTGGAGAAATCCGAACAGCATGTCCGCCAGGTAATGGCGGGTCGGCCGGTCCAGCCGCCCCATGATGCCGAAGTCGACCGGCAGCAGCGTCCCGTCTTCGCCGACGAACATGTTGCCGGGATGCATGTCGGCATGGAAGAAGCCGTGCTCGAACACCTGCTGGAAGAACGCGCGGGCCGAATTGGCAAGGATGTCCTGGACGTTCAGTCCGGCGGCCCGCAGTTTCTCGATATCGCCGATCGGAATTCCGTCGACGCGTTCCAAGGTCAGGACGCGCCGGGTCGTGCGCTGCCAGTCGACCTTGGGCACGCGGAAGCCGGGATCGTCCGCGGCGTTCTCGGCAAGCTCGGACGCCGCCGCGGCTTCGAGGCGCATGTCGAGTTCGTTCGCCACCGAATCCGCGAAGATACGCACCGCATCGACGGGGCGAAGGCGCCGGACGTCCGGCAGGACACGCTCCGCCGTCCGGGCGAGCCATTCGAAGAGTTCCAGATCGCTGTCGAACTGCGCCTCGATCCCGGGCCGCAACACCTTCACCGCGACCTCGTCGCCATCGGCGGTCACCGCGAAATGGACCTGCGCAATCGAGGCCGCGGCAACCGGTTTCTCGTCGAAACTTTTGAAGACCTTGGCGAGATCGGTTTCCAGTTCGCGTTCGATCGTCGCGACGGCGGTGGCCGCCGGGAAGGGCGGCATATCCGCATGCAACGCCGACAGGTCCTCCGCGATGTCATCCCCGATCAGGTCCGACCGCACCGCCAGCGATTGGCCGAACTTGATGAAACTGGGTCCGAGATCGATCAGCGCGGCGGCGAGCCTTTCCCCCGGCCGGCCCTTGCCTTGGTTCCGCGCCAGACGCCGCAGCAGCCACATGGCCCAGGGGGGCGCGCCGGCCTGCTCCAACGGAAAGAGCGCGTCGTGGCGGGCCAGCGTCCGGGCGATCCGGACCAAACGTATGAGGCTGTTCAGCGATCTCGACATGGGTCTAGCGGTACCGCGGCCCGCCGGTCAGATCCGCCAGGCGGCGTGGATCGCGGCGATGCCGCCGCTCAGATTACGGTATTTCACCAGGTCGAAACCGGCGTCGCGCATCCGCCCGCACAGGGCGTCCTGATCCGGGAACCGGCGGATGCTCTCCGCGAGATAGCGATAGGCGTCGCGGTCGCCGGCGACCATGCCGCCCAGCGCCGGCAGCACCGTGAAGGAATAGCGGTCGTATATCTCGCGGACCCCCGGAATCGCCACATGGCTGAATTCGAGGCAGAAAAACCGGCCGCCCGGGCGCAGGACCCGCCGCGCCTCGGCAAGCGCCGCATCGATCCGGGTGACGTTGCGCAGCCCGAAGGCGATCGTATAGGCGTCGACGGCGGAATCCGGAAACGGCAGCGCTTCGGCATCGCCGACGATCCAGTGAATATTCGCGACATGCCCACGGTCGATTGCCCGGTCCCGGCCGGTCATGACCATGTTCTGATTGATGTCGCAGACGGTGACCTGGCCGCCGCCGGCATCGAGGAATCGCCCGGCGATATCGCCGGTCCCGCCGGCCACGTCCAGCAGATGCATCGACGGTTTCGGCCGTAGCCAATCGATCAGCGCGGCCTTCCATAGGCGATGAATTCCGCCCGACATGAGATCGTTCATCAGATCGTAGCGGGTGGCCACACTGTCGAAAACGTCGCGCACGAGCCCGGCCTTCGAGGCGGCGTCCACCTCGCGGTAGCCGAAGGACGCGGTAGCCGAACCGTGCGGCTCCCGCGCACCCGACTCGCCCGCATGCGTATTGTCGTCCACCATGCGGCGACGATAGCGCAGGCGTCATTAGTTTGCTAGAAGATGCGGCCATGCCTGAGCTTCCGGAGGTTGAGACCGTTTGTCGCGGCTTGCGGCCGAAGCTGGAGGGCCGCGTGCTGACCGATGTTATTCAGCGGCGGCCGGATCTTCGGTTCCCAATTCCCGACGGCTTCGTCGACCGCCTACGCGGCCGGCGCGTGGTCCGCGTCCATCGCCGCGCCAAGTACATTCTGGCCACGCTCGACGACGGCACCGTGCTGATCGCCCATCTCGGGATGTCGGGCCGGATGACGTTGCACGACGACGCCCCGCCGCCCGCCGGCCCGCACGATCACGTCGAGTTCGCCACAGACGCCGGCTGCACCATCCGCTTCTGCGACCCGCGCCGCTTCGGCATGATGGACCTGACGACCGAAGCGACGCTGGCGGGGCACCGCATGCTCAAGGACCTGGGGCCGGAGCCGCTGTCCGACGCGTTCTCCGCGGATCATCTGAACGCCGTGCTGGCCGGGCGGCACACGCCGATCAAGGCCGCCCTGCTGGATCAGAAAAACGTTGCCGGGCTGGGCAACATCTATGTGTGCGAGGCGCTGTTCCGGGCGGCCGTGTCGCCGCGCCGCAGCGCCCACACGGTGCCGGGCCGCCGCAGCGGCCGGCTGGTGCGCGAGATCAAGGGCGTGCTGGAAGAGGCGATCGCGTCGGGCGGGTCGAGCCTGCGTGATTTTGTTCAAGCGGACGGCGAGTTGGGGTATTTTCAGCATCAGTGGCAGGTCTACGGACGCGAAGGCGAGGATTGCGGCTACGGCGCCGGGCCGGGCGGACCGAACCGGACCTGCGAGGGTGTCATCCGGCGCATCACGCAAAGCGGCCGGTCCACATTCTACTGCGGAAAGCATCAACGATGATCCAGCGTACCCGACCGATCTTCCGATCCGTCTGCCTCGCCGCCGTCCTGCTGGCCGCCGCCACGGTGTGCCGGGCGGGCGAGTTCCTGACCGGTTTCGACGATCTGCCGGTAATGCCCGGCCTGGCGCCGGTCAAGGAGGCGGGCATCGTGTTCGATACGCCGGCCGGCCGGATCGTCGAAGGATACGCCGCCGGCGCGGTCGGGCGGGACGCGGTCCGTCGCTTCTACGCCAAGACGCTGCCGCAACTCGGCTGGACGAAGAAGAGCCAGAAGGAATTCCGCCGAGAGGGCGAAAAACTCACCATCGATTTCAAAGGCAAGGATGGTGCGCTCACGGTGCGCTTTACCTTGTCGCCCAAAAACGCCGCCGGACGAAACCGGTAGCGACTAGGAAACGCAGGCCAGGAAGACATCCCGGAGCCGGCGGGCGAATCCGTGCCGGTCCGGATCATAAGGAAGAGACAATAAGAAGGACCCTGATCTGATGACGTATGAACATATCTTGGTGGAGCGCCGGGACGCCGTCGGGCTGATCACGCTCAACCGGCCGCAGGCGCTGAACGCCTTGTGCACCCCGCTGATCGAGGAGCTGGGCAAGGCGCTCGACGACCTAGAAGCCGACGACGCGATCGGCGCGATCGTCCTGACCGGCTCGGAAAAGGCTTTTGCCGCCGGCGCGGACATCAAGGAGATGCAGCCGAAATCCTACATGGATTGCTACCTCGACGACTTCATCACCGACGGCTGGGAACGGGTCGCCGCGACCCGCAAGCCGACGATCGCCGCCGTAGCCGGCTACGCGCTGGGCGGCGGCTGCGAGATGGCGATGATGTGCGATTTCATCATCGCGGCCGACACCGCGAAATTCGGCCAGCCCGAAATCACCCTCGGTGTGATCCCCGGCGCCGGCGGCACCCAGCGGCTGACCCGATTCGTCGGCAAGTCGAAGGCGATGGAAATGTGCCTGACCGGTCGCATGATGGATGCGGACGAGGCGGAGCGCTGCGGCCTTGTGAGTCGAGTCGTTGCGGCGGACGAATTGCTCGACGATGCGATCAAGACGGCGGGCAAGATCGCCTCGATGTCTCGTCCGGCGGTCTATATGGCCAAGGAATCCGTCAATCGGTCCTATGAGACCACGCTGGCGGAAGGCGTCCGATTCGAGCGCCGACTGTTCCATTCGTGCTTCGCGACCGAGGATCAGACCGAAGGCATGGCCGCCTTCGCCGAGAAGCGGAAGCCGGACTTCAAGAATCGATAGCCGGCCCCGGTCGTCGAGGCAATCCGGGCGGGCAAGAATCGACACCCGAGTCGCCCCGATTCGAAGCGAGCCGAAAGGCCCGGATTACCGCTATATTCCCGGCATCAGCGGGCTTGACGCGGTGGCGCTGGCCTACTATAAGCGCCACCGCCCGTGACGATGCCGGGAGGCTGAAATCCCGGCGATTATCAGGGCGCAAACAAGGAATTCGAAAGACATGGCACATACGAAAAGCGTCCGGAAACGCGTCCGGCAAACCGAACGGCGCACCATTCGAAACCGCGCCCGGCGCAGCCGCGTCCGCACCTATCTTCGCAAGGTCGAGGAAGCGATCGAGGCGAAGGACAAGGCCGCAGCGGAAGCCGCCTTCAAGGAGGTGATGCCGGAGATGCACCGTGGTGTCGGCAAAGGCATCATGCACCGGAATACCGTCGACCGGAAATTGTCGCGTTTGTCCAGCCGGATTAAAGCCCTTTGAGCGATTGCAACGGTGGCGTCTTGCCCCTGTTGCAAAAGTGAAACAATGATGGCCGCGCCGCCTTGGCGCGGCTTTTTGTTTTTTCAGGTTTAGCGGGCACTTCGGCGAGGCCGTTCGCCATCGCCATTACTGTCAACAATTTTATTTTAGGAATTCGCGCCGGAACTGCATTGAATCCCGTTGAAGACTCCCGGGGCCATCGGTAGATTGAAATTCTCAGCTGTCAGGGAGAACTGTGCCAACAACGGTCAAGCGAGGCAGTCCGGTCGCAAGACAAAGGTTATGAGGGTCAAGGAGCAAAAAAATAATATGGTCCAGCCCTTTAAGCACCGACGGAATTTTCGGCTCGTGTTTGTGGGTTAGCGTCAGAGGTCGTCTGGTCGCTAGGGGAGTTGTTTGTTTCAAATGATGGTCGGCCCGGCCCAACGTCGGGTTTCGAGGCTCCTCGCCACTTGGCCATACGACAGCGTCAACCATGGTCACGACGTGACCGCGACGCGTGTTTTGGCATCGTCCTTTCCGACAAGAGTGTCATCCAACCGGCCGCAGGTTGCGCCGGTCGCCGGATGAAGACAGGGTAACGGGGTTGTTACGGTTTGCCGCTGAGGGAATCGTGGCAGGTCGCAGAGTAAAACTTGCGGCCGCGAGACGGAGGGGGTTTACGTGGCGATGAATGAGTCGCTGTCGGCGCAGTGGGCAAGAATTCGAGGACGTTTGCGAGCGGAATACGGTGAAGCGGCATACCGAAGCTGGTTGAAGCCGCTGACGTTAATGGGTTACGCGGATGGACATATCCGCATTTCCGCACCGACACGCTTCATGTGCGATTGGGTTCAATCGCAATACGGCGAACGCCTCAGCCGCCTGTGGAAGGCGGAGAACGACGAGGTTGCCGGCGTCGACATTATTCTGGATAGCGGCGGACAATCGGCTGTAATTCCATCGACCGAAAGCACTGCCGCGGCGAGCTCGGCAACGGTGCAGGCAGCCGCGCCCGCGACGGCGGACGCCGATATCGGCGCGCCGCTCGACCCGCGCTTCACCTTCAGCAACTTCATCGTCGGCAAGCCGAACGAGCTTGCCTTCGCGGCCGCGCGCCGGGTCGCCGAGGCGAACACGGTACCGTTCAATCCGCTGTTCCTGTATGGCGGCGTCGGCTTGGGCAAGACCCACCTGATGCACGCCATCGCCTGGCAGATTCGCGAGACGCGGCCCGACCGCCGTGTCATCTACCTGTCCGCGGAAAAATTCATGTATCAGTTCATCCGGGCGCTGCGCTACAAGGACACCGTCGCGTTCAAGGAACAGTTCCGTTCGGTCGACGTCCTGATGATCGACGACGTGCAGTTCATCGCGGGCAAGGACAGCACGCAGGAAGAATTTTTCCACACCTTCAACGCGCTGGTGGACCAGAACCACCAGGTCATCATCTCGGCGGACAAATCGCCGAACGACCTGGACATGGAAGACCGCATGAAGTCCCGGCTGGGGTGGGGCCTGGTCGCGGATATCCATCCCACGACCTACGAGTTGCGGCTCGGCATCCTGCAGGCGAAGGCGGAGCAGCTCGACACGCCAATTCCGCAGAAGGTCTTGGAGTTCCTGGCGCATAAGATCACGTCGAACGTGCGCGAGCTGGAAGGCGCCCTGAACCGGATCGGCGCCTATGCCAAACTGGTCGGCCGGCCGGTCACGCTGGAGAACACGCAGGACGTGTTGCACGACATCCTGCGCGCAAACGACCGCAAGGTGACGATCGAGGAAATCCAGAAACGGGTCGCCGAACATTTCAACATCCGTCTCTCGGAAATGTACTCGGCACGGCGCGCCCGCGCGGTCGCCCGACCGCGCCAGGTGGCAATGTATCTGTCCAAGCAACTGACCGCGCGGTCGCTGCCGGAAATCGGCCGGAAGTTCGGCGGCCGCGATCACACGACCGTCATGCACGCCGTGCGCAAGGTCGACGAATTGCGGTCGCTCGACAGCAACTTCGCGGAAGACATCGAGTTGCTGCGGCGCATGCTGGAGACCTGATCCGACACCCCCGGGCGCGGCCCATGCCGCATCCGGGACTCACCTTTCTTCTCGCTTGTAAAACAAGCGCTTAAAATGGCCCTCCGGCGGTTTCGCCGCGCCCAAAAAACGTGCGGTGTCGGCGGCGCTGTGTTATATTTTGCAACCGTTCACGGATTGATTCCTGCAACATGACAATCGTCGTCGAACGGGCCGGACGCATCCGGTATCCGAAAGGGAACGAGTCCCTCTTTTTTGGTTGAAACGAGACGCTGAATAACATGAAACTTACCATCGAACGCGCCGCGCTCCTTCGGTCCCTCAATCATGTACAGAGCGTGGTGGAGCGGCGAAACACGATTCCCATTTTGTCGAATGTCCAACTGCAGGCCAACGGCGGCCGGCTTGGATTGACCGCAACCGATATGGATTTGGCGATTGTCGAAACGGTCGACGCCGGGATCGAGTCCGACGGATCGACGACGGCGCCGGCGCACACCTTGTACGACATCGTCCGCAAGCTGCCGGACGGCGCCCAGGTCGAACTCGACGCGGGCGGCGACGCCGGTCAGGTTCAACTGCGTGCGGGACGCTCGCGCTTCACGCTGCAATCGCTGCCGACCAGCGACTTCCCGCAGATGACCAGCGGCGACCTGCCGCATCGCTTCAAGCTGAAGGCCGCGGACCTACGGGCGCTGATCGACCGCACGCGCTTCGCCATCTCGACCGAGGAGACCCGCTACTATCTCAACGGCATTTACCTGCACATGGTCGCCGAGAGCGAGGATGGCGGCGGAGAAATGCTGCGCGCCGTGGCGACGGACGGTCACCGGCTGGCGCGGGTCGAGATTCCGCTACCGGACGGCGCGGCCGGCATTCCCGGCGTCATCGTCCCCCGCAAGACGGTCAACGAATTGCGCAAACTGATCGACGAGACCGAGGAAGACGTCGAAATTGGACTGTCGGACGCCAAAATCCGATTCGCCTTCGACGATGTCGAACTGACGTCGAAGCTGATCGACGGCACCTTCCCGGATTACGACCGGGTCATCCCGACAGGCAACGACAAGTCGCTGGATGTCGATTGTCAGTATTTCGCCGCAGCGGTCGACCGGGTCGCGACAATTTCCACGGAGAAATCCCGCGCCGTGAAGCTTAGCGTAGAGAACGGCGTGGTCACGCTCAGCGCGTCGAGCCCGGACAGCGGCACCGCAACCGAAGAGATCGAGGTCGATTATCAGCAGGAGGCGATCGAGATCGGCTTCAACGCACGCTATCTGCTCGACATCACGCAGCAGATCGAAGGCGAGACGGCACAGTTCAGCATGGCGGACGCGGCATCGCCGACCGTGATTCGCGACGGCGACGACAAGAGCGCGCTTTACGTGCTGATGCCGATGCGCGTGTAGCGCAGGGGCGGAGGCAGGACAATTCTCGCGCCCGCGCACCCACCCACCGCGACGATGCCGGCGGCGACGCCTGTGACGGCACCCGTGGCGTTGTCGGTTTCCCGCCTGCGGCTGACGGACTTCCGATGTTATGCCTCGGCGCGGCTCGACCTTGACGAACGGCCGGTGATCCTGACCGGGCCGAACGGCGCCGGCAAGACCAACATGCTGGAAGCCGTTTCCCTGCTGGCCCCGGGGCGCGGACTGCGCGGCGCGCGGCTCGACGATCTCGCGCGGAACGGCGGCGCCGACGGCGGCTGGGCGGTCGCGGCCTCGATCGCGACGCCGGACGGCGCGCGGGAGATCGGCACCGGACGCAGCCCGGACGGCGGGACGCGCCGGGTCGTCCGGATCGACGGCGCACCGGCAAAAAGCCAGGCGATCCTGGGCGAGCATGTCGGCGCGGTCTGGCTGACGCCGCAGATGGACCGGTTGTTCACCGACGGGTCGACCGGCCGGCGGCGGTTCCTCGACCGGCTGGTGTTCGGGTTCGACGCCGCACATGCGGGACGGGTCAGCGGCTACGATCATGCGATGCGGGAACGCTCGCGGTTGTTGCGGGACGGCGCGGGCGACGATACCTGGCTCGGCTCGCTGGAACGCAAGATGGCCGAGCGCGGCGTCGCCATCGCCGCCGCGCGGCGCGAAATGACCGCCCGGCTCGCGCGGCTTTGCGGCGCGCCTTCGGGTCCGTTCCCGGGCGCGGAAGTGACGGTGACCGGATCGGTTGAAGAATGGCTCGACGAAGCGCCCGCGTTGACCGTGGAAGACCGGTTACAAGCGGCGCTGCGCGACAGCCGGCCCCATGACGCAAATGCGGGCGGGGCCGCGGTCGGACCGCACCGGAGCGACCTGAAGGTCCGCCATCTGGCGAAAGACATGCCGGCGGAATTGTGCTCCACCGGCGAGCAGAAGGCCTTGTTGATCGCCGTCGTGCTCGCCAACGCAAGGCTCCAGACGGCGGAACGGGGCCGCGTGCCGTTGTTGCTGCTGGACGAGATCGCGGCCCATCTGGACGAGGACCGCCGCGAGGCCTTGTTCGAGGAGATTTTATCCACCGGCGCCCAGGCATGGTTGACCGGAACGGATCCTGCGCTGTTTGCATCGCTCGGCGACCGGGCCCAGAAGGTCGCGGTCGAGGATGCAACGCTGACGCAAGGGTCCGGTAACTAGCCGAAACCGACAACAGAGAATGAATTGATGAGCGATACCGCTGCAAACGTCGATCAGGATTACGGTGCGGATTCAATCAAGGTCTTGCGCGGACTCGATGCCGTACGCAAGCGGCCGGGCATGTATATCGGCGACACCGACGACGGCACCGGTCTGCACCATATGGTGTTCGAGGTGGTCGACAATGCCATCGACGAAGCCATGGCGGGGCATTGCGACCGTATCGACGTCACGTTGAACGGCGACGGTTCGGTGACCGTGGCGGATAACGGCCGCGGCATCCCCGTCGACGTGCATGAGGAAGAGGGCGTGTCCGCCGCGGAAGTCATCATGACGCAACTGCATGCGGGCGGAAAATTCGATCAGAACTCCTATAAGGTTTCCGGCGGGCTGCACGGCGTCGGCGTCTCGGTGGTCAACGCGCTGTCCTCGACGCTCGACCTGACGATCCGGCGCGACGGCAAAATCCATTTCATGCGCTTCCTGCACGGCGATGCGGAGGCGCCGCTCGCGGTGACCGGCGAGAGCGATGGCGAGAGCGGCACCGAGGTGACCTTCACGCCCTCGGCCGAAACCTTCACCAGCACCGAGTTCGATTTCTCGACCCTGGAGCACCGGCTGCGGGAATTGGCGTTCCTCAACTCCGGCGCCCGGATCATCCTGACCGACGCCCGCATCCCGGAGCCGAAGGTCGTCGAACTGCATTACGAGGGCGGCATCGAAGCTTTCGTGGAATATCTCGACCGGTCCAAGACCGCGCTGATCGGCAAACCCATCGGCATCCTCGACGAGCGTGACGGGATTACGGTCGAAATCTCGATGCAATGGAACGACAGCTATCACGAGACGATGCTGTGCTTCACCAACAACATCCCGCAGCGCGACGGCGGCACGCATCTGGCCGGATTCCGGGGCGCGCTGACCCGGCAGGTCAACGCCTATGCCGCGAATGCCGGGATCGCCCGCAAGGACAAGGTCAGCATCACCGGCGACGACGCGCGCGAAGGCCTGACATGCGTCCTGTCAGTCAAGGTGCCGGATCCGAAATTCTCCAGCCAGACCAAGGACAAGCTGGTGTCGTCGGAGGTCCGGCCGATCGTCGAGTCAGTCGTGAACGAAAAGCTCAGCCAGTGGTTCGAGGAGAACCCGGGCGAGGCCAAGCGCGTCGTGCAAAAGGTGTACGAAGCCGCCGCCGCACGCGAGGCGGCCCGCAAGGCCCGCGAACTGACCCGGCGCAAGGGCGCGCTGGACGTCGCCAACCTGCCGGGCAAACTGGCCGACTGCCAGTCGCGCGACCCGAGCGAGTGCGAATTGTTCATCGTCGAGGGCGACTCGGCCGGCGGGTCCGCGAAACAGGCGCGCGAACGCCGCTTCCAGGCCATCCTGCCGCTGCGCGGCAAGATCCTGAACGTGGAACGCGCGCGTTTCGATAAGATGATCGGCTCGACGGATATCGGCACTCTGATCGCCGCGCTCGGGACGGGCATCGGCAAGGAAGACTTCGACCCCGACAAGGTGCGTTATCACAAGATCATCATCATGACGGACGCCGACGTGGACGGCAGCCATATCCGCACCCTTTTGCTGACCCTGTTCTACCGGCAGATGCCGGAGCTGATCGAGCGCGGCTATCTTTACATCGCCGAGCCGCCGCTCTACCGGGTCAAGAAGGGCAGCTCGGAGGTCTATCTCAAGGACGAACGTTCGCTCGAGGACTACTTGCTGCGCAACGGCCTGGAAGACCTGACGCTGACCCTTGGGGACGGCAGCCAACGCGCCGGGGAGGACCTGTGGCAGGTCATCGATTCGGCCCGCGATGCGAAGCACTTACTGGAATCGATGGCGCAAAAGGTCGGCAATCGGGACATCGTCGAGCAATCGGCGATCGCGGGCGCGCTCAACGCCGACATCCTGTCCGACCCGGAGCGCGCCGAGCAGGCGGCCGACTACATCGCGAAACGCCTGGATAACCTGGTCGATCCGCTGGAGCGGGGCTGGGCCGGAAAGCCGAGCGATACCGGCGGGCTGGAATTTTCGCGCACCCGGCGCGGCGTAACCCAACGGTTCGAGATCGACGGCGACCTCGTGCGCAGCGCCGATGCCCGCCGCCTGGATGCGAAAGCCGCGGAATTCCAGGAATTTTACGGCCGACACCCAACGCTGACCATCAAGGATCAGGAGATCGAGATCTTCGGCCCGGTGACCCTGGTCGACGAGATCAGCAATGTCAGCCGCAAGGGACTCGGCGTGCAGCGCTATAAGGGCCTGGGCGAAATGAATCCGGAGCAGCTGTGGGAAACCACGATGGACGTGGAGGCCCGGGTGCTGCATCAGGTCAAGATCAGCCACGCGGACGATGCCGAAGAGGTCTTTTCCACCTTGATGGGCGACCTCGTCGAACCGCGCCGCGATTTCATTCAGTCGAACGCCCTGAAGGTCGCCAATTTGGACGTTTGATGGAAATTGACCCCGGCGCGGCCGCTGTCCGCGAACCGCACACACGCGGGGACGTTGTGTTATAGTGCGACCTGCGATATTGGTATCGCCGGAATAGGAGACCAAGGTCCTGGACGAGGCTCGTTTGTCGACAAGAAAAAGCAGTTACACGTACGAAGATTTAATCGAGTGCGGTCATGGCCGTTTGTTCGGCCCGGGAAATGCGCAGCTACCGCTGCCGCCGATGTTGATGTTCGATCGAATAACGCACATCTCGGAAGAAGGCGGCGAGCACGGCAAGGGCGAAGTTATCGCGGAGTTCGATATCAAGCCGGAACTTTGGTTCTTCAAATGCCATTTCGAAAACGATCCGGTCATGCCGGGTTGCCTCGGCCTCGACGCCATGTGGCAGCTCGTCGGGTTCTTCCTGGGTTGGGTCAATGGCATCGGCAGGGGCCGGGCGCTCGGGGTCGGAGAAGTGAAGTTCAGCGGTCAGGTTCTCGAAACCGCAAAAAAACTGACGTATCAGATTAACGTGAAGCGCGTCATCATGCGCAAGCTGGTCTTGGGCATCGCCGACGGCATCCTGAAATCCGATGGCGAGGTTATCTACAATGTGAAGGATATGCGCGTCGGCCTGTTCACATCGCAGGAAGGCACGTAATACCTAAGCTCACGCGTTTCTCGCGAGGTTGAATATGCGGCGTGTTGCAGTCACCGGGCTGGGCATCGTGTCCAGCATCGGCAATGACAAGGAAGAAGTGCTCGATTCCCTGAAAGAGGGGCGATCGGGTATCGTTCATTGCGAAGAATATGCGGAACGCGGTTTCCGCAGCCATGTCCACGGCTCGGTCGATATCGACATCGACTCGCATATCGACCGGAAACTACGGCGTTTCATGGGCGACGGGGCGGCCTACAACTACATCGCCATGCAGCAGGCGATCGACGACGCCGGCCTGAGCGAGAACGACGTCTCGAACGAGAACACCGGGTTGGTCATGGGCTCGGGCGGCCCATCCACCTCTAACCTGCTTCTGGCCTGGAACCTGGCGCAGGAAAAAAGCGCCAAGCGCGTCGGCCCGTATATGGTGCCCCGCACCATGTCGAGCACGAATTCCGCGACGCTGGCCACCCCGTTCAAGATCAAGGGCGTGAACTACTCGATCAGTTCCGCGTGTTCGACCAGCGCCCATTGCATCGGCAACGCCTACGAACTCATCCAATGGGGCAAACAGGATATCGTGTTCGCAGGCGGCGGCGAGGAATTGCACTGGACGATGACCGTGCTGTTCGACGCGATGCCGGCATTGTCGTCCAACTTCAACGATACGCCGGAGCGGGCGAGCCGCGCCTATGACAAGGATCGCGACGGCTTCGTGATTGCCGGCGGCGGCGGCGTGGTCGTGCTGGAAGAGTTGGAGCACGCCAAGGCGCGCGGCGCGAAAATCTACGGCGAAATCGTCGGATACGGCGCCACCTCGGACGGCCACGACATGGTCCAGCCGTCGGGCGAAGGCGCGGTGCGCTGCATGAAGCGTGCAATCGATGGGCTGAACCATCCGGTCGGGTATATCAACGTGCACGGCACCTCGACGCCGGTGGGCGATATCACCGAACTGGATGCGATCCGCGAAGTGTTCGGCGACCATGTGCCGGCGATCAGCTCGACCAAGTCGCTGACCGGGCATTCCCTGGGTGCGACCGGCGTGCATGAGGCGATCTACTCGCTGCTGATGATGGACAACGAATTCATCGCGGCGAGCGCGAATATCGAAGAGATCGATCCTGGCGCGGCGGATTTCCCGATCGTCACCGAACGGCAGGACAACGTGCCGCTCGAATGCGTCATCTCCAACAGCTTCGGATTCGGCGGCACCAACGCCACTCTCGTCTTCAAACGATATGACGCCTGAACGGCCTCCCAGCGGGGCCGCGATACCGCATAACCGGCCCATTCCGGCAGTTCGGCAAAGACAGCGCAATAACGGCAACAACGGGCGTACCCGATGACCGCAGGATCCTTGATGGCCGGCCGCCGTGGCTTGGTGATGGGCGTTGCCAACGACCATTCGATCGCGTGGGGCATGGCGAAGATGGCGCATGAGCACGGCGCCGAACTCGCCTTCACCTATCAAGGCGACAGTTTCGAGCGGCGCGTCCGGCCGTTGGCCGAGTCGGTCGGCTCGGACATCGTCCTGCCCTGCGACGTCACCGACACCGCCAGCCTGGACACGGTGTTCGACACCATCAAGGACCGCTGGGGCGGCCTGGAATTCGTGCTGCACGCGATCGCGTACTCCGACAAGGAGGAATTGAAAGGCCGCTATATCGACACCAGCCGAGACAATTTTCTGCAATCGCTGGAGATTTCCTGTTTTTCCTTCACCGCCGTGGCGCAGCGCGCTGCCCCGCTGATGCAAGCCGGCGGCAGTCTGGTGACGCTGACCTATTCCGGCGCGGAACGGGTGATGCCGAACTACAACGTCATGGGCGTAGCCAAAGCGGCACTCGAGGCCAGCGTCCGTTATCTGGCCACGGACCTTGGCGGCGACGGCATCCGGGTCAACGCGATTTCCCCCGGACCGATGCGGACACTCGCCGGCTCGGCCATCGCCAGCGCCCGCACGGTCTACAAATGGCAAGGCGAGCACGCGCCGCTGCGCCGCAACGTCTCGCTCGAGGATATTGGCGGCGCGGGAGTCTATTTGATGTCCGACTTATCGGCCGGGGTGACCGGCGAGGTGATGTATGTGGACTCCGGCTACAATGTCATCGGCATGGTCAATTTGTCCGAAGACTGAGCCGCGCCCGTACCCCGCCTAACCGCGGACCCCATCCGAAGACAAAGAAAAACGGCCGCCGGAACCTTCCAGCGGCCGTCTTCATTCCTCCGGGTCGCCTGCCTATTCGGAGGCGCGCCGACGGTCCCGGCGCGGCGGACGCCGCCCGCGATCGCCGCCCTCGCGGTCCCGCCGGGGTTCGCGAGGCTTGATCTCGATCTCCTCGCCGGTCTCCTGATTGACGGCCCGCATGGACAGCTTGACCTTGCCTCGATCGTCGATGCCGAGCACCTTGACCTTGACCATGTCGTCCTGGCTAACCACGTCCTCGACCGACGGCACCCGCTCCTCCTTCAACTCGGAGATATGCACGAGGCCGTCCCGGCTGCCGAGGAAGTTCACGAAGGCGCCGAAGTCGACGACCTTCACGACCTTGCCTTCGTAGATCTTGCCGACCTCGGGCTCGGCGATGATCGAGTTGATCCACTCGACCGCGCGGTCGCCCGCCTCGCTGTCGACCGCCGCGACCTTGACGGTCCCGTCGTCGTCGATGTCGATCTTGGCGCCGGTTACCTCGCAGATTTCCCGGATGACCTTACCGCCGGTGCCGATCACTTCGCGGATCTTGTCGCGCGGAATGCTCAGCGTCGTGATGCGCGGCGCATGCTCGGACACCTCCTCGCGGGCGCCGGTGATGGCGTTGGTCATCTCGCCCAGGATGTGCAACCGGCCGTCCCTGGCCTGATCCAGCGCGATCTTCATGATCTCCTCGGTGATCGAAGTGATCTTGATGTCCATCTGCAACGCGGTGATGCCCTCGTCGGTGCCGGCGACCTTGAAGTCCATGTCACCGAGATGGTCCTCATCGCCCAGGATGTCCGAGAGGACGGCGAAATCGTCGCCTTCCTTGATCAACCCCATGGCGATGCCCGCGCACGGCCGCTTCAGCGGCACGCCCGCGTCCATCAGCGACATCGACGATCCGCAGACCGTCGCCATCGACGACGAGCCGTTGGACTCGGTGATCTCCGACACGATGCGGATGGTGTAAGGGAAATCCTCCTTGGACGGGATGAGCGGGCGGATCGACCGCCAGCCCAGCTTGCCGTGGCCGATCTCACGACGGCCCGGCGACCGCAGGAAGGACGCCTCGCCCACGGAATAGGGCGGGAAGTTGTAATGCAGCATGAAGTTTTCGCGATACTCGCCTTCGAGCGCGTCGATGATCTGCTCGTCCTGGCCGGTGCCGAGCGTCGTCACCACCAGGGCCTGCGTCTCACCGCGGGTGAACAGGGCCGAGCCATGGCTGCGGTTCAGGATGCCGACTTCGCAGTCGATCGGACGCACCGTCTTGGTGTCGCGTCCGTCGATCCGCTGGCCGGTCTTGAGGATGCTGCCCCGCACCACGTCCTTCTCCAAGCCCTTGAAGGCGGAGGCGGCGAGCTGCAGGTCGGCTTCCTCGTCCTTTTCGACGAGGGCGGCGAGCGTGTCATCCTTGACCTTGCCGACCGCTTCGACGCGCTCCTGCTTGACGGTCAGCGAATAAGCTTCGCGCAACGGCGCTTCGGCAAGGGCCTTGACCTGGTCCTGCACCGTCTGCGTTTCCTCCGGCGGTTCCGGCAGCGCCCACGGCTCCTTGGCGCAGGCTTCGGCAAGCTCGACGATCAGGTCGAGCACCGCGCGGCTTTCCTTGTGCGCGAACATGACGGCGCCGAGCATGGTCGCTTCATCGAGCTCATGCGCCTCGGACTCGACCATCAGCACGCCTTCATGGGTACCCGCGGCGACGAGGTCCAGGTCGGAGCTGTTCATCTCGTCCATCTGCGGATTTAGCACGTATTCGCCGTCGATGTATCCGACGCGAGCGGCCGCGACCGGGCCCAGGAACGGAATGCCCGAAATCGTCAGCGCCGCGGACCCGCCGATCAGCGCCACGACATCGGGATCGTTCTCGAAATCATGGGTCAGAACGGTGCAGATCACCTGCGTCTCGTTGCGGAAGCCGCTCGGGAACAGCGGGCGGATCGGGCGGTCGATCAGGCGCGACGTGAGGGTTTCCTTCTCGCTCGGCCGGCCCTCGCGTTTGAAAAAGCCGCCTGGAATCTTACCGGCGGCGAATGTCTTTTCTTGGTAGTTCACGGTCAGCGGGAAAAAGTCGATCCCCGGCTTCGGCGATTTCTGCGCCACGGCGGTGCAGAGGACCTGCGTGCCGCCATAGGTCGCGAGCACGGCCCCATCGGCCTGGCGCGCGATCTTCCCTGTCTCCAGGATCAGGGGCCGTCCGCCCCATTCGATTTCTTTTCGTGTGATATTGAACATCTATCTTCCCTTTACATTCCAAAAACCGCCAGCCGTTTCACACCATATCCAGTCGGCTGCGGCGATACGCCGGTCAACGGAATCCTTCCGTGCCGGCCAATCCGGCGTCGGCACCATAGCCGATTTTGCCGGAATTCCGGTCGTCGTCTTACGGGCCGCATGAAACGGCCCGGTTTGTGACGGATGCCCGGTTCTTAGCGACGCAGACCAAGGCTCTTGATCAATGCCTCGTATTGCGCTTGGTCTTTGTCTTTGACGTAGTCGAGCAATCGACGCCGTTGTCCGACCATAACCAACAGGCCGCGACGCGAATGAAAATCCTTTTTATGGGACTGCATATGCTCGGTCAGGTTCTTAATGCGTTCGGTCAACACCGCGATCTGCACCGGGGCCGACCCCGTATCGCCCGGACCGATGGCGAACTCTTCGATGAGTTCCTTCTTGCGTTCACTCGTGATCGACATCGGGTTCTCCTTAACTGGCTATAGGTTCAGCACCCGGAGGGGATGGACCTCACCCGCCGCATAACGCGTGAGCGCGATGGGCTTCCCCCGGCCCACCGCGAGCACCGTATCCCCGTCATTGAAGTCGGCGATACGGTCGAGATCCATTTTCCGAAGCAGAGACACGGTTTGCCCATTACGCAAACGGCTCGCCTCGCTATCGGTCAGGGCCAGGGCCGGGATGTCGTCCAGCGCGGTCTCAACCGGTAGCAAGTGCTCCAAAACGGCCGCACTGTGCCCAAAAGAGCGCAGTTCGTCCAGCGAAATCGCGTTTTCCTCGGTAAAGGGGCCAACGCGGGTTCGGCGCAGGTCGGCGATATGCCCGGCGGCGCCGACGGCCCGCGCAATATCGCGCGCCAAGGACCGCATATAGGTGCCCGCACCGCAGGAAACCTCGAAAACGGCATGGTCCGGGTCCGGCATATCGACGAGGTCCAAACTCTCGATCCAGACCTGCCGGGGCTCCAGTTCGAAGTCCTCGCCGTCGCGGGCCCGGTCGTAAGCGCGCTGGCCGTCGACCTTGATGGCGGAATAGCGTGGCGGCACCTGTTCGATCTCGCCGGTGAAATCCGGCAAAACAGCCCGGACCGCCGCCTCGTCCGGCCGCGCGTCGTTGGTTTGCACCACGGTGCCGTCGGCATCGTCGGTGTCGGTCTCCGATCCCCAGCGCAGGGTAAACCGATAGGTCTTCAGCCCGTCCACGACATATTGCATCGTCTTGGTGGCCTCGCCGAAGGCCACCGGCAGGATGCCCGTCGCCAATGGGTCGAGCGTCCCGCCATGGCCGGCCTTCGCCGCATCGGTCAGGCGTTTGACGGTATTCACCACCGCGGTCGATGTCATGCCCGACGGTTTATCGACGATGAGCCATCCATGGACCGGCTGGCCTCTGCGTTTTCGCCGCCCCATGATCAGCGCTCGGCCGGGTCGGACGAACCCTGTGGATCATCCGGCGCCTCGGGCTCTAGATCCCGTGCGACGTCCGAGGACCGCAGGATCGTGTCGATCCGGGTCGCCTCGTCGTAGGTCTCGTCGCGGCGGAAGGCCAGGTTCGGCATATGCCGCAGTTGGACCTCGCGCCCAATCTGGCGTTTGAGGAAGGGCGCCGCCCGGTCGAGCGCCTTGATCACCTCGCCGGGACGCTCGCCGCCCAACGGCATGACGAACGCCGTCGCATTCCGCAGATCGGGGCTCACCCGAACCTCGGACACGGTGACGCTGACGCCCCGCAAATCCGGGTCGCGCAAGTCGCCGCGGCTCAGGACCGCCGCCAGGCAATGGCGGATTTCCTCGCCAACACGCAATTGCCGCACGCTCGGCGCGCGGCTTCTCTCCCTTGCTTTCATCGCTGTCCGTCCAATACGAAGGCCGACGCGGGTATGCCCGCCCGAAGGCGGGGCAACCCGGTTACAGGCTGCGCGCCACCTCTTCCACCTGGAAGCACTCGATGACGTCGCCTTCCTTGATATCGTCGTAGTTCTCGAACGCCATGCCGCATTCGTAGCTTTGCTGCACCGACCGGACGTCATCCTTGAAGCGGCGCAGCGTCTTGAGGCTGCCTTCGTGGATGACGACATCGTCCCGCAGCAGCCGCACCTTGGCGCCGCGGCGGACTTCGCCTTCGGTCACCATACAACCGGCGACCTTGCCCGCCTTGCTGACGTTGAACACCTGCCGGATTTCGGCGTAGCCGAGCTGCGTCTCCCGGACCTCCGGCGCCAACAGGCCGCTCATGAGCTGCTTCATGTCGTCGATCACGTCATAGATGATCGAGTAATAGCGAATGTCCACATTGTCGCGCCGCGCCTGCTCCCGCGCCTGCGGGTTGGCGCGCACATTGAAGCCGATGATCAGCCCATTCGAAGCGTTGGCGAGGACGACATCGGACTCGGTAATGCCGCCGACCGCCGTGTGCAGCAGCCGAACCTTGACCTCGTCGGTCTCCAGTTTCTGCAGCGACCCGATGATCGCCTCGACCGAGCCCTGCACGTCGGCCTTGACGACAAGACCCAGTTCGGAAGCTTCGCCGGCCTGGATCTGATCGAACATCTGTTCGAGCGTGCCGCGCGCCCCGGCGGCATGGGACTGCCGCTGGAGTTGACGGCTGCGGTATTCGGAAATCTCGCGCGCCCGCGCTTCGTCCTCGACCACGTTGAAATCGTCGCCCGCAGACGGGGTGCCTTGCAGTCCGAGCACTTCGACGGGCTGTGACGGGCCCGCCTCCTCGATCTGATTGCCGCGATCGTCGATCAGCGCGCGCACGCGGCCCCATTCGGCCCCCGCGACGAAGACATCGCCCTTGCGCAGCACGCCGTTCTGGACCAGCACGGTCGCCACCGACCCCCGGCCTTGTTCCATCTTGGCTTCGACGATGGCGCCCTGGGCCGGCACCGAGACGCTCGCCTGCAGTTCGAGCAGTTCCGCCTGCAACAGGATCGCCTCTTCGAGCTTATCCAGATTGGTCTTCGCGATCGCCGAGACCTCGACGTCGAGCACATCGCCGCCCAGCCCTTCCACGACGATCTCGTGGTTGAGCAGTTCATTGCGCACCCGCGTGGCGTCCGCGCCATCCTTATCCATCTTGTTGATGGCGACGATCATCGGTACCTCGGCGGCCTTGGCGTGGGCGATCGCCTCTGCAGTCTGAGGTTGTACTCCGTCGTCCGCAGCCACAACCAATATGACGATATCCGTCACTTTTGCGCCGCGGGACCGCATCGCGGTGAACGCTTCATGGCCCGGGGTGTCGAGGAACGTGATCGGCTGGCCGTCCGAAACCTCGACCTGATAGGCGCCGATATGCTGCGTGATGCCACCCGCCTCGCCGGCCGCGACATCGCTGGAGCGCAGCGCGTCGAGCAGCGACGTCTTGCCGTGGTCGACATGGCCCATCACGGTCACCACCGGGGGCCGCGGTTTCAGTTCGCCGGTCAGGTTCAACTCGGTCCCGACGCCGATTTCCACGTCCGCTTCGGAGACGCGCTTGACCTTATGACCGAATTCCTCGGCCACCAATTGCGCGGTATCGGCGTCGATCGTCTGGTTGGTCGTCGCCATGATGCCGGATTTCATTAGCGACTTGACGACGTCGGCGCCGCGCGTCGCCATGCGGTTGGCGAGATCGGCCACGGTGATCGAATCCGGGATGACGACCTCGCGGACCACCCGTTGCGGGTCGTTGCGGCGCTGTTCCGCCAACTGGCGTTGCCGTTCGCGTTCGCGGGCCCGGCGCATCGACGCCAGACTGCGGGCGCGTTCGGTCGAACCCTCGTCGTCCGCCTCTTCCAACGCCTGGCTGATCGTCAGTTTGCCGGAATCCCGGCGGCGCGGTTCGTCGCGTCCCCGCGACGGCGCCGGCTTTTTGACCTCGGGCCGGGCCTTGGTTCTCGGACGGCGGGTCTCTTCGGCGGCTTCCTTCGCTTCCGGCACGGCAGGCTGAGCCGCAGGCTCCGGCTTGCGGCGGCGCGCCTCCTCTTCGGATTTGCGGCGGCTGTCTTCCTCGGCCTTGCGGCGGGATTCTTCCTCGGCGCGGCGCTTGGCTTCGGCTTCCTCGCGAACGCGCTGTGCTTCCGCCTCGGCGAGCTCCTGCCGTTCACGCTCCACCTCGTCGATGCGGCGGCGCTCCTCGTCGGCGGCGGCATCGTGCAGCGCGCGGACGCGGGCAGCCCGCTCCTGTTCGGTGAGGTTATCCGAATCGTCGGCCAGACCCGCCGCATCCCCTTGCAGCGCGTCCGCATCCTGAACGGCCCGCATGCGCCCGCTGGCGCCGCGCTCGAAAGTGCGTTTCTTGCGCACCTCGACCGTCACCGACTTGGTCCGGCCATGACTGAAGCTCTGCCGAACCTGACCGGTTTCGACCGTCTTCTTGAGCTCCAGCCGTCCCGGCCGGCTCAGTGTCAATTTGCCGTCTTGTTCGTTGTTCTGCGTCATTCCGTTCCTCTTTCGGCAACCTGCTGCCGGAACCCGGACAACCGCCGTGCATCGGCCAACAGGCTATCCGCTATCTTTCCCGAGGCAACGACCGCATGCACCACTTGGTCACGCCCGAAGGCTCGCCCCAACTCCAACCGATCCAACTGCTCGATGAGCGGAACACCGGCCGCCCCCCGCTGCATCTTCCGGCGGCCGCCGTCCGCCGCGTCCGACGCAGCAAACACCACCCCCGCCGTGTTCTTGGCGAGAAACGCCGTCACCTTGTCGAACCCGGCGACTGCATCCCCTGCGCGCCGCGCCAGTCCGATCAGATCGATACACCGATCCCGCAACAGGGATTCCACCCGCGCGGGCAATCCTTCGTCCACGCTCACATTGCGCCGCGCCGCGCGCGCAAACAAGCGATTTGCGACCGCCGCGGCAACACTGGCGCGATCCGCGGAGACCCAGATGCCCCGGCCCGGAAGCGATCCGGCGATGTCCGGCACGATCTGGTTGTCCGGTCCGACGACGAAACGAACCAAAGCCGCGGTCTCGCGGCTCTCGCCGGACACGATGCACCGGCGGCACGGCATGCCCGACGGCCCCGTGCCGTCCCGGCCGCCGTCGACCTCTGCCGTTTGCATCGCTGCCAACATATCCGCTCCTCGTCCCGATTCCTTGTCGGCGCCTAGGCGTCCGGACGCGGCGTTTCCGCCGCCCCGTCGCTGCCTGCGTCGCCGTCCGTCCCGTCTTCCGCGTCGGCTGCCGCTTCGGCCTCGGCCGCCGCCGCAGCTTCCGCTTCCGCCTTCGCCGCGGCCAATTCCTCTTCGGTGAACCATCCGGCGGCGACGCGCGCCGTCATGATGATGTCGTTCGCGCCCTCTTCGCTGAGATCATACTCCCGCAGGATTCCTTCCTGCCGGTCGGTCAGCTCGTCGGAAGCGAGATCCGCGAAGTCTTCCAAGGTCTTGATCTCACGTTCGCCCAGCGTGACCAGCATCTGCGGGGTCAGCCCGGCAACGGCGATCAAATCGTCCTGCACGCCGTGTTCCTTGGCGGCCTGGGTCAGCCGCTCGCCTTCCGATTCCAGGAAGGCGCGCGCCCGGCGCTGCAACTCGGCGGCGATGTCCTCGTCGAACCCTTCGATGGACGCCAATTCGTCGATCGGCACGAAGGCCACTTCTTCGACGTTGGTGAAACCCTCTGTCACCAGAAGATGGGCGATGACATCTTCGACATCAAGCGCCGCGATGAAGGTATCGCTGCGCGAGCGGAACTCCGCCTGCCGGCGGTCGGACTCCTCCTGCTCGGTCAGGATGTCGATCTCCCAGCCGGTGAGCATCGACGCGAGCCGCACATTCTGTCCGCGCCGCCCGATGGCCAGGCTCAGTTGTTCGTCGGGGACGACGACTTCGATCTTATGCGCATCTTCGTCGAGCACGACCTTGGCGACCTCGGCCGGCGCCAGGGCGTTGACCACGAAGGTCGCCGGATCGCCGGACCAGGGAATGATGTCGATCTTCTCGCCCTGCAATTCGGCGACCACCGCCTGAACGCGGCTGCCGCGCATGCCGACGCAAGCGCCGACCGGATCGATGCTCGAGTCGTTCGAGATGACGGCGATTTTCGCCCGGCTCCCCGGGTCGCGCGCCACCGCGCGGATCTCGATGATCCCATCGTAAATTTCCGGCACCTCCTGGCTGAACAGCTTGGCCATGAATTGCGGGTGGGTCCGCGACAGGAAAATTTGCGGCCCGCGCTGCTCGCGCCGGACGTCGTAGATGTAGGACCGGATCCGGTCGTTCCGGCGGAAGCTCTCGCGCGGCAGCAATTCCTCGCGCCGCACCACCGCCTCGCCGCGTCCGAGGTCGACCGTGACGTTGCCGAACTCGACCCGTTTGACGATGCCGTTGACGATCTCGCCGACGCGATCCTTGTATTCCTCGTACTGCCGTTCGCGTTCCGCTTCGCGCACCTTCTGCACGATCACCTGCTTGGCCGTCTGCGCCGCGATCCGGCCGAAATCGATCGGCGGCAACGGATCGACGATGAACTCGCCGATCTGTGCGTCGGATTTCTTCTGCTGCGCCGCCGCCAAGGTCATCTGCGTCGCCTCGTTCTCCACGTCGTCCGTTATCTCCATGTAACGGGCGAGGCGGATTTCGCCGCTGGTCCGGTCGATTTCCGCCCGGATGTCGTTCTCGTGGCCGTATTTCGAGCGGCCGGCTTTCTGGATCGCCTGCTCCATGGCTTCGAGCACCTGATCGCGGTCGATGCCCTTTTCGCGGGCGACCGTGTCAGCGACCGACAACAGCTCCGTCCTCGGATAAACGCCTGCCTCAACGGTTTCCATGCTGTCCATGATCCTAATCCATACTCCTCGTTACGCGCCGCGGCGGTTTCGACCGCCGGACGCCGATCCTGTTCTAGTGGCTGTGCCGGCCACTCTGCGCGGCCGCCAACAGATCGTCGGTCATCAGCAGCTTCGCGCTTTCAATTCCATCAAAGGGTAGCTCGGCGATACCCTCATCCAATTCCAGCTTCACGCAATCGTCGGCAACCCCGATCACCTGACCCCGGAAGCGCCGCCGTCCGTCGATCGGCTCCCGCATTTCGACCTTGGCGCGGAACCCCGCAAAGCGCTCGAAATCGCGCAGGCGCGTCAGCGGACGATCGATACCCGGCGAACTGACCTCCAGTTCGTAGGGGCCGGCGATCGGATCCTCGACATCGAGCAACGCCGAAACCGTGCGGCTGATATCCGCACAGTCGTCCACGGTCATGCCTGCCTGATCGGTCCGTTCGACCATCACCTGCAGGTGACGCCGGGCCCGATCGCCCAGCAGACGGACACGGACGATTTCATAGCCCATGTCGTCCAGGGCAGGGGCAATTATGCGTTCGACTCGCGCCGCCGGATCCATGCTTCCCCTCGGTCCGCCTTTCCGCGGACCCGGAACTAAAAAGGGCGGGCCGCTGGCCCACCCAATACACTTAGTCGACGTATCGACCATATGGGTAACTTATGGTGTTATTTAAGCGTTTTCGCGCCGTACGACAAGGTCTTTCTGCGCGTCTTTCCGGGTGCCTACCGGCGGCGGAAAAGGAGGTAGACGCAGGCCGCCCCGCGCTGAAGCGCCTTTTCCTCGTATCGGGTCGGCGGCCAATCCGCCGGCCGTTGCCGCCAGTCCGCCGGTCCCCGGGCAAGCCATTCGAAGGCGTCGTGACGCAGGCAGTGAAAAAGCATCCACCGCAGATAGTCCATGTGATCGGTTGCCAGGCGGAGTTCCGCGCCGGGCGCCATGACCCGCGCCAAGGCGTCGAGTTGCGGCGGCGCGACGAATCGGCGGCGGTTGTGCCGCGCCTTCGGCCAGGGATCCGGAAACAGGATGAACGCCCGGTCCAGGCACCCGTCCGGCAGTTGGTCCAGCACCGTGCGAGCGTCGTCGGGAAAGACGCGGATATTGTCGAGCGGGGCGGCGTCGGGCGCGGCATCGATCGCCGCGAACAGCTTCGCGACACCATTGAGAAACGGTTCGCAGCCGATGAAGCCGATTTCAGGATGCGCCGCGGCTTGGCGGGCGAGATGCTCGCCGCCGCCGAACCCGACCTCAAGCCTGAGGGCCCGGACCGGCCGCGGAAACCACGTCGCCGGATCGCCGCCCAGCGCTTCGGGCGTCAGCGCCAGTTCCGGCAGCATCCGATCGAGCAACCGTGCCCGCTCCGGACGGAGCCGACGGCCGCGCCGGCGGCCGTAAAGAATTCGCCGGTCTTCCTTGGCCATACCATCCGCCTCGCACTCGTCGAGCGCGCTAGCATGGCCCGCCACGAGGGCGGGCCTTCCGGAAGGGACTAGCTCAGCGCGCCTTGCAGGGCGTCGACCAGGTCGGTCCGCTCCCAGGAGAAGCCGCCGTCATCGTCCGGCGTACGCCCGAAATGGCCGTAGGCCGCGGTCCGGGCGTAGATCGGCCGGCTGAGATTGAGATGCTCTCGGATGCCGCGCGGACTCAGGTCCATGGCCTGGGTCACCGCGGCGGTGAGTTTCTCGTCATCGACCGTCCCGGTGCCGTATGTGTCGACATAAACCGACAGCGGCTTCGAGATGCCGATCGCGTAGGCGACTTGGATCGTGCAGCGGTCCGCCAACCCGGCCGCGACGACGTTCTTCGCGACATAGCGCGCCCCGTAGGCCGCCGACCGGTCGACCTTGGACGGGTCTTTTCCGGAAAATGCGCCGCCGCCGTGCGGCGCGGCGCCGCCATAAGTGTCGACGATGATCTTGCGGCCGGTGAGGCCGGCGTCGCTGTCCGGGCCGCCGATAACGAAACGGCCCGTCGGGTTGACGTAGAATTCGTCTTCGCCGCACATCCAGCCTTCGGGCAGCACATCGAGCACGAAGGGCCGGACCAACTCGCGGATTTCGTCCTGCTCCAACGATTCCTCGTGCTGCGTCGAGACCACCACCGACGTCGCCCGCACCGGCTTACCGCCCTCGTAGGCGAGGGTAACCTGGCTCTTCGAATCGGGGCCTATCCCGGGCAGTTTGCCCGCATGCCGGGCCGCCGCCATTTTCCGAAGAATATCATGGCTGTATTGGATCGCGGCCGGCATCAGTTCCGGCGTCTCCTTGCAGGCATAGCCGAACATCAGGCCTTGGTCGCCGGCGCCTTCATCCTTGTTGCCGGCGGCGTCGACGCCCTGGGCGATATCCGGCGACTGGCTGTGGACGTAACACTGCACATCCATGTTTTTCCAATGGAAATTATCCTGCTCGTAGCCGATTTCCCTAACCGCCTTCCGCGCGAGCGCTTCCATCCGATCGGCGTCGATCTCCTTCGGCCCGCGAACCTCGCCCGCGAGAACGACAAGATTGGTCGTGACCAGCGTTTCGACGCCGGTGCGCACGTCGGGCCCCGACGCCAGGAACTCATCCACGATCTCGTCCGAAATTCGGTCGCAAATCTTATCCGGATGCCCTTCCGACACCGATTCGCTGGTAAATAGGTAATCTCCCGTCGCCACGCGCACGTCCTCCATCAAATAAACAAAATATCGTCCGAAACCGAATGCCCGGCTACGGCCGTGAATCGCCCAGCCCCCGCTGAAACCGACAACGGGCCGCTCTTGTGACAATGTTTCCTTATATCGTCAAGGCGCGTGCGTTGCGCCCCGACGACCGGAGTAACACAAACGGACGGATTTTCTAGTCGGAGTCGTTGACGTTGGCCAGCGCCTTCGCAAGATCGAAGACGCGTTTCCGGACGTTGGGGTCCTTGATGCGGTAATAGGCGCGCACAAGCTCCAGCGTCTCCCGCTTCGCCATCGGATCCACGTCGAAGCCGGACGGCGGCAGGTCCGGAAGCCCGACTTCTTGGGCCGGAGACCGTTCGGACACGTCTGACGACATGTCATCGAAGAAAAACGAAATAGGAACATCCAAGACGCGAGACAGATCGAACAGTCGGCTCGCACCGATTCGGTTCGCCCCCCGCTCGTATTTCTGTACCTGCTGAAAGGTCAGACCCAGCGCATCGCCAAGTTTCTCCTGACTCAATCCCAAAAGGGTACGACGCAACCTGACGCGACTTCCCACATGGATGTCAACCGGGTTCGGTTTGCCAGTTCGGCCCGCAGATTGCCGTACAGGCGCTGAATTCGACATGGTCTTACGACCCCCATTTTTTCAAAATTTTCAATAACCTTCGGGTAGACCCTTGTTATGTCAAAGTTTCGACACGGTCAAGGCCGCCCCGGTTTAGGAAGTGTAAAAAGCATTCAACCACGTGAGCGGTTTAGCGAAACTAACACAACACATGCGAGTATCCAGATTGCCATGAAAAGCACATCATAATACCGCCCGTATAGTGTCTTTTGGCCGACGGCAGCCGGCAGACGCACATCCAACACCCCCTTTTCCCGCAAGCCCAACTGAGCCAGGACCCGACCGTAAGAATCGACCACGGCGGAAATCCCCGTATTGGCCGACCGGATCAACGGCATACCTTCCTCGACAGCACGGACGCGGGCAATTGCGAGATGCTGATACGGACCGGCCGTCAGACCATACCATGCATCGTTCGTGAGATTCAGCAACCATGATGGGCGATCCGTCCGATCGAGAACGGCGCCGGGAAATATCACCTCGTAACAGATCAACGGACTCATGGCGGGAAGGCCGGGCAGGCGCATCGTTTTGAGCCCCGCGCCGGGCGAATAGTCGACGGCCCCCTGCGTTATCTTCGCGATCGGCAGAAAGTCGCGCAACGGCACGTATTCGCCGAACGGCACCAGATGCGCCTTGTCATAATGCCCCACCACCGCGCCGGATCCGTCGATCGCGACCATCGAGTTCCAGAGGCGTAGCGGATTCGTCTCGCGCCGTGGCGCGCCGGTGATCACCAAACCGCCGGGCGGCACCACGCCGGCGACGGCCATGCGCTCGAGCCGTTGATCCTCGACGAAAAAGGTGGCCGCGTTTTCCGGCCAGATAATGTGGGTGACCCAATCCGGCCGGTTGTCCTGGCTGAGCCGGAGGTGCAGGTCGAGATTGCGCTGCCGCAGACTCCGCCGCCATTTCTCCTGCTGCGGAATGCCCGCCTGTACCAGGCGAAGCCCGACCCCCGGCACCGCCGCCTCCCCCGGTGCCGGCGCCGCCGCCAAGCGCGCCATGCCGCCGGCCCATGGACCCACAAGCAACACGGCCGCGACGGTGCAGGCAATCCAGCACCGGCGGCCACCCTCGGCCAGCGCGGCCAGCAGACAGGCGGACGTGAGCGCGATCAAGCTGACGCCATAGATTCCGACGACCGACGCGGTCTGCAGCAACGCGTCGGAGCCGAGCCAACTATGCCCCGCCAGGTTCCAAGGAAAACCGGTGAGGATATGGCCGCGCAGCCACTCCATGCCGACCCAGGCAAGCGCCAAGGCAAGTGCCCGGTCGAGATGACCCCGACCGAACGATCCCGCCACGGCCGCAGCGCCGGTGAAGATCGCGAGAAAGGCCGGCAGGCCGAGCGAGGCGAACGGGATCATCCAGGCATGCTTCGCGGCGAAGATCAGCAGCGCATTGCCGATCCAATAGAGGCTCGCGGCGAAAAAGCCGAAACCGAACCACCAGCCTAGGCCGAACGCCGAGCGCCATCCGCGGGCGCCCGCCAGCATCCAGACGAGGACGGGAAACGCCAGGTACATCGCCGGCAGAACATGCGCCGGCGGCAGCGCCAGCGTCGCCACGGCGCCGGCGAAGAAGGCGACGCCACGACGGCGCCAGCCGGTCAATTCTGCGAACCAGGCTACGATAGCCTGCATCAGGGGATTTCGCGCGGCGGGTGCCGCCGCGTCACTCATCGGCGGGCCGGGGTGCCGGCAGGTTGCCGAGGCGAAGCCGCCGGATACGGCGCGGATCGGCCTCGATTACCTCGAACTCGACCCCCGAGGGTTCGTGACAAACGACCTCGCCGCGCATCGGCACGCGTCCGGCGATGCTGAAGACGAGCCCGCCTAGCGTATCGATATCCTCTTCCCGTTCTTCCTCGGAACGAATGGCGCACACCTCTTGCTCGAAGTCGTTGAGTGGATAGCGCGCGTCGGCGATGACCGTCCCGTCGTTGCGCCGCTGCAGACTCGGACCGACGGCATCGTCATGCTCGTCCTCGATTTCGCCGACGATCTGCTCGACCGCGTCCTCGATCGTCACGAGCCCGTCAATGCCGCCGTACTCATCGACCACGAGCGCCATATGCGTCCGCGACAGGCGCATCTGCAGCAACAAGTCCAGCACCCGCATGCTGGGCGACACGAATAGAACCTCGCGCACCAGCTTGGTCAGTTCGGCGGTCTTGTTCCGGCCGATAATCGGGAACACGTCCTTGATGTGGACCATGCCGATGACCTCATCGAGGGTCTCGCGATAGACCGGCAAGCGCGAATGCGCCTCCTTGGACATCAACTCGACGACATCTTTGAGCGAGGTCGAACACTCCACGGCGACGATATCGGCACGGGGCACCATGACGTCATTCACGGTCAGAGCGCCGACCGTCAGAATCGAATCGATGAGCTGACGTTCCCGCGAATCGATCGGGTCTTCGCGCTCCTCATGTTGTTCGATGAGTTCTTCCAAGGTCTCGCGGACGTTCGAGCCACCGTTGCGGCCGTTCCGCAATCCCTTGAACCAACGCCGCCAGCCTGCCGGCTTTCGCAGGTCGGCAGCGGCGTCGGGACTAGATGGAGGTTCCGTTTGTGCAGCGTCGTCGTTCATAGCCATGGTCGCATACGGGCGGTCATTCCGCCACGTCACCGTATTCATATGGGTCGCCGACCCCCAGTTCTGCAAGTATCCGCGTTTCCAAGCGTTCCATTCGCTCGGCCGCGGCGTCGTCCTCGTGGTCATGCCCGGCCAAATGCAGCACGCCATGCACCACGAGATGGCGAAGATGATCCGCCACCGATTTCCCTTGCGCCGCCGCCTCCGCCGTCACCGTCTCGCAGGCAAGGACCACATCGCCCAGCATCACCGGGGCGGCCGGCCCGCCGTCCGCCCCGATCGGGAAGGAGAGCACGTTGGTCGGCTTGTCCTTGCCGCGATGGTCCCGGTTGAGCGCACGGACCGTGGCGTCATCCGCCAGCACCACGCTGATTTCGACGGCGGTGGACGGTTCGCCGCCCCCGGCTCGCCACGCCGCCGTCACGGCGCTGCGGACCAGGTCCTCGGCATCCGGCAGAATATCCATCCACTGGCGCATCGGCGCCGCGATGTCGATGTCGATCGAAACGCTCATTCGCGGCGCCCCGGTTTCTTTCCGCCGGCGGACGCGTCCCGCGCGTCATAGGCGCGGACAATGCGCGACACCAGCGGATGCCGCACGACGTCGCGCTCGGTGAAACGGATGAAGGCGACGGACTCGACCCCGTCCAGGGTCTCGACCGCATCGCGCAGTCCGGACTTCACACCACCCGGCAGGTCGATCTGGCTGAGGTCGCCGGTGACCGCCATATGGCTGTTCTCGCCCAGCCGCGTCAGAAACATCTTCATCTGCACCGGCGTGGTGTTCTGCGCCTCGTCCAGGATGACGAATGCGTTGGTCAGGGTCCGCCCCCGCATGAAGGCGAGGGGCGCGATCTCGATCTCGCCGGACTCCAGCTTCTTCATCACCTGATCCGCCGGCATCGTGTCGTACAGTGCATCGTAGAGCGGCCGGAGATACGGATCGACCTTCTCGCGCATATCACCCGGCAGGAATCCCAGCCGTTCCCCCGCCTCGACGGCCGGCCGCGACAGCACCAGCCGGTCGACCTGTCCGGCCAGCAGCATCTCGACCGCATAGCACACCGCCAGATAGGTCTTGCCGGTGCCGGCGGGTCCGATCCCGAAGACGAGTTCGTCGCGGCGCATCGCTTCGATATAGCGGGCCTGCGCCGGCGAGCGGGGCGACACCCGTTTGCGCCGCGTCTTGATGATCGGCTCGTCGCCGTCCGGTTGCGTGTTGGCCGTGTCGGACATCCGCAACGCCGCGTCGACCTCGCCGGGGTCGACGGGCAGGCCGCTCTTCACCCGGCGGTACAAACGTTCGAGCGCGCGCTGCGCCAAGGCCGCCGATTCCGCCGGTCCGGCAATGACGATCTGGTTGCCGCGGCTCGTCAGCGAGACGCCGAGACGCTGTTCGATCTGCGCCAGATGTTTGTCATGCGAGCCGTACAACAGCGGAAGCAACCGGTTGTCTTCGAAATCGAGCAACAGTGTCGCGGCGTCGGCGGATGTCGAAAGTTGTGTCACGCGACCGCCTTCTCGCCATGCATCGGCTCGACGACTTCGCCCTTCAGGCTATTCGCCATGACCTCCACGATCCGGACCGGCCGAATACCGCCGATCAGCCGCTCGGGCCCGACGACATGCACCGGCTGCAGATAGGGCGACCGGCCGACAACCTGTCCGGCATGGCGGCCGCGCCCCTGGAACAGGACCGGCAGATCGCGGCCGAGCTGGCGTTGATTGAAGGCGTCCTGCTGCGCCCGTAGCAACTGCTGCAACCCCGCCAGACGCGCGTCCTTGACGGCTTCCGGCACCTGGTCGCCGATATCGGCGGCAGGCGTTCCGGGCCGCGGACTGTATTTGAAGGAGAAGGCCTGGGTGAACCCGACCTCGGTGACCAGCGCCAGCGTGGCCGCGAAATCCTCGTCGCGTTCGCCCGGAAAACCGACGATGAAGTCGGACGACAGGGCGAGTTGCGGGTTGGCCGATCGCAATCCGTCCACGATCCGGCGATAGTCGTCGGCGCGGTGCCGGCGGTTCATCGCCGCCAGGACCCGGTCCGAGCCCGACTGGACCGGCAGATGCAGGAAGGGCATCAACGCCGACACGTCCCCATGCGCCGCGATCAGGTCGTCGTCCATGTCGCGCGGATGGCTGGTGGTGTAGCGGATACGATCGAGCCGGTCGATCTCGGCCAAGCGACGGATCAGGCGGCCGAGCCGCCATTCGCGTCCATCCGGCCCGGTGCCGTGATACGCATTCACGTTCTGACCCAACAGGGTGATTTCGCGCGCGCCGCCGGCAACCAACCGCTCGGCCTCGCGGACCACGGCTTCGACCGGGCGCGATTGCTCGGCACCCCGGGTATAGGGCACGACGCAGAAGGTGCAGAAGCGGTCGCATCCTTCCTGAATCGTCAGGAAGGCCGACACGCCGGGCGCCGCCGTCTCTTCCGGCAGGAAATCGAACTTGTCCTCCGCCGGAAATTCCGTGTCGAGCACGCGCGCGCCCTCGGCGCGTTCGACCTCGGCGATCATGTCCGGCAGCCGGTGATACGTCTGCGGCCCGAGAACGATGTCGACGCTGGCGGCGCGATCGAGGATTTCCTCGCCCTGCGCCTGGGCGACGCAGCCGGCGACGGCAACGATCATGCGGCCGCCCTCGGCGTGGCGCCGATCCTTGAGCGCACGCAGCCGGCCAAGTTCCGAATAAACCTTCTCGGCCGCCTTTTCGCGGATATGGCATGTGTTCAGGATCACCAGGTCGGCCCCTTCGGGCGACGGCGACGGCGCATAGCCGAGCGGCGTCAGGACATCCGCCATTCGGTCGGAGTCATAGACGTTCATCTGGCAGCCGTAAGTCTTGATGTAGAGCTTCTTGCCCACCGTCAGCAGCCTGCCTGCCGCCCCGGGGCATATCGCGTTTGGCTCTTGCCTGCGAAACTTCTAGTCAATTCGGTAAAGTCCGGACTTTCGGTCCTGTTCACCCTTGTTATAGCCCCCTTGGGACCAATGAAAGGTTAACTTTTCACATATCCCGCGCCGTTTCAAGCGCCGGTAAAGGCCGACCACGCCGGCAAACGTGCCGACCCCGCGTCCGGATTGCGGGATTCCGCCCGGTCGCCGCCGCAATTCTCCTCGAGCCGCCCCGACAGGGCGTCCGACATGACGCGTCTTTACCGCCTTTACCAAAGTGACGTGCCTCGACGAGGGCACCCAATGGGTCGGCAGTATCGCCAGACTATGTGACGGTGTGACGGTTTTGATGCGGATATTTGAATAACCGGGGACGGCTATTCTTATTTTTTCGACTTTTTCTTACTTTTTGTCGGAATGCCATAGAGTTCGAGGCGGTGGTCGACCAGATCGAAGCCCAATTTCTTCGCGACCTCCCGCTGCAACGCCTCGATTTCTTCGTTCTGGAATTCGATGACCTCACCGGTGTCGATGTTGATCAGATGGTCGTGGTGGGTATCGGTGGCTTCTTCGTAGCGGGATCGGCCGTCGCGGAAGTCATGCCGTTCCAGAATATCGGCCTCTTCGAACAGGCGCACCGTCCGATACACCGTGGCGATACTGATCCGCGAATCGATCCGCATGGCGCGCCGATGGACCGCCTCCACGTCGGGATGGTCGGTTGCTTCCGACAACACCCGGGCAATGACGCGGCGTTGGGCGGTCATTTTCAGACCTTTGTCGGCACAAAGTTTTTCGATTCGATCCGGCACGGCAACCCCGCTTCGTCTTTGCGAGATTAACTATAGTACGTTCGGAAGGAAGGAACACCACCCGCGTGGCGCCGAGCCACGCCACGCGCGTTCGGGGCCGTCCCCCTGGCGCAACCGCAAATCCGTCTAAACCGGACGGCTGCGGCGCGACCGGGTTCCCAACCCGATTTGCTTGGCGAGGCGGCTACGCTGTTTCGCGTAATTCGGCGCAACCATGGGATAATCCGGCGATAAGCCCCACCGCTCCCGGTATTCTTCGGGCGTCATGTTGTAGGCGGTCTTGAGATGCCGTTTGAGCATCTTCAATTTCTTGCCGTCCTCAAGACAGACGATGAAATCCGGCGTAATCGATTTCTTGATCGGAACGGCTGGCGTCGGCCTGTCCGCGCTTCCACCCTCGGCCCCACCGACCGCTGCGAGCGTACGATAAACCTGTTCAATCAAACCCGGCAAATCGGAAAGCGCTACCGTATTATTGGAAACGTGAGCGGCAACAATCTCGGAAGTATGTCCAAGAATTTCTTCCCGTTTCACCTCTCCGGTGGATGACTCTGTCATCTTTTCGTGCCCCTTTATTGATACGGTCACCTGCATGACCCTTTTTCCGCAGTTGTAGCGGAAAATTCTCCCACCTGATTATTCTTTCTTTTGGTTCCCCCGACTAACCGATTCTGCATGTCGTTTATAGTCGAAGAAACATTAGTAACTATAGTGTAGCAAGCATTAGCCATACACATCAAGAGATGCTGATTCTTCTACTATTCCGATGAATAGTCGGATTTTTTAACGGCATAGCGCATGATCAACGCCGAAACACGCCGCCCGTTCTTTCGCAAATAGTATCCCCGGCGGCGACCGACCTCGCGAAAACCCAGTCCGCGGTACAGGGCAACCGCGCCGGGGTTGTCCTCGCCCACCTCCAGGAACACTTCCTGCGCGCCGCTGAGCGCCAACCGGAAGAGCGCATCGGTCATCAGGGCCCGCCCGGCGCCGCGCCGGCGCTCCGAGACCGCGACGCCGACGCTGAGGATTTCGCCTTCCCCGGCAACCATGCGGGCGATGATGAATCCGGCGCCCAACCGCCCGGCGGGTTCCCCGGCCGACGGATTCCGCCAGGCGATCGTCGCCCATGCGCCGGGCGAGTTGATCAGCGATTCCAACGCCGGGCGTGCATAGGGTTCGTCGAAGCTGCGGGCATAAAGGTCGACCAGAACATCCATATCGGCGGTCGTGGCCGGTTGGATCGCCACCGTCGCCATTATGCGGGTTTCCGCGGCGCCGGCCGCGCTCGCGGCGGCGTTGCGTCGGGCGGCCGCAAATAAAGCGGGCTGGGCGGCGCATGGTCGAGACGCGGCTGCACCTCCCGCCACCGTTGGACCGCCAGACGCCCCAGGACCGCGATCTCGGGCAATCCGGCACCTTCGCCAGGCCGGACGACATAGCCGGCGGCGGCCAGCGCCGGCGCAACCGCACGGCTTCCGTCGCCGGCAACGACAATGTCGCCGGCGTCGAGACCGCCCGCCGAGATATAAGCCGGCACCGCATCGGGCATCAGCGCCGCGGGAGCGGCAAGCGGCCGGCCATCCGGATCGAAAAGCTGGATATAGGCGTCAGCGCGTTTGGAATCGAGCGCGGCCAGCACCGGTAGACCGGGCGCCGCATCCGCCGCCACCACCTCCAGCGTGGTCAGGCCGAGCACCGGACATCCGGCCGCCAAACCCATCGCCCGCGCCGCGGCCAAGCCGATCCGCACGCCGGTGAAGGCGCCCGGCCCGACGGTGACCGCGATGCCGTCCAATCCGGTAACGCCGGACGCGCCGGTCAGGTCCGCGTCGGCCAGGACATCTGACACCATCGGCATCAGCGCCTCGGCATGGCCGCGCCGCATATCTTCGCTGCGCAGCGCGACGACCGCATCCTCGGCGAAGACCCCGGCGGAGCAGCGGTTCGTCGCGGTATCGATCGCCAGCAACATCATGCTTCGAGCCCGCCGCCCGTTACAGGACGCGGCAAACGGTGTCGAAATCGAGCCGCGGCCCGCGCGGCTCGAGGGCCGACCCGTCGCCATGGCCGATATTGCAGAGGAAATTGGACCGGTACGGCGTCCCCTCGAAAAAGGCCGCGTCCACCTTGGCATTGTCGAACCCGGACATCGGGCCGCAATCCAGCCCCAGCGCCCGGCAGGCGATGATCAGGTAAGCACCCTGCAGGGTGCCGTTGCGAAAGGCGGTCTCTTCGATCAACGCATCGTTCCCGGTGAACCACGCCCGTGCATCGGCGAAAGGATAAAGCTCGGGCAGGCGCTCGTGAAAATCCAGGTCATGGGCGATGATCGCCGTCACCGGAGCGGCCATCGTCTTGTCCACGTTGCCTCGGCTCAAGCAAGGCTTCAGCTTCTCCTTCGCTTCGGCGGAGGCGACAAAGACAAAGCGGCCCGGCGAACAGTTCGCGCTGGTCGGGGCCATTTTCAGCAGGTCGTAGACGGCGCGCAGCTTGTCTTTCCCGACGGCGGTGTCCTTCCAGTCGCGGTGCGACCGGGCGGTATTGAACAGGATGTCGAGGGCGCCCTGGTCCAGCATTGTCTTCTTCCCTTCGTTTGCGCGGCGACAGGCCTCGGCGGGGTGGTATGCGGTTCGATATCCGCTTGTCGCAATTCGCGAAGCGGCCTATACCTGTCACACTTTCGGAACCGAGTGCTAGCCCGATTCCAGCATGAAATACAACATTCCCGGCCGGCGGCAATGGTTGACGATCGGCGCGCTCGCCGCGCTGGCACTGCCGGTGGGGGCCCCAGAGAGCGTGGCCAACGACCCGACCTCCGCCGTCGCGATCATGTATCACCGGTTCGGCGAAGACGCTCATTCCAGCACCAATATCAAGCTGGAGCAGTTCGACGCACATCTCGCGGAACTCGCGAGCGGCAAATACAACATCCTGCCGTTGTCCGATATCGCCGCCGCCCTGCGCGCGGGAACCCCGTTGCCGGACCGCGCCGTCGCGATCACGATCGACGATGCCTACCGGTCGGTCTACACCGAAGCCTGGCCGCGCCTACGAAAGGCCGGACTGCCCTTCACCCTGTTCGTGGCGACGAAGCCGGTCGAACAGCGCCTGCCGGGGTTCATGACCTGGGATCAGATCCGCGAATTGCGCGACGCCGGGGTCACCATTGGCGCGCACAGCCACACGCACGGGCATCTCGCGAAAATGTCGCTGGATGCCGCCAAGGCCGAGATCGAGACGTCCAACGCCATCCTGAAACGCGAACTCGGCGCCGTGCCGCCGCTGTTCGCCTATCCGTTCGGGGAAACCTCGGCGGCGGTCACGGCACTGGTCCGCGCCGCGGGCCACAGTACCGCCTTCGGCCAGCATTCCGGCGTCATGGAACCACGCCAGTCGCGCTATTATCTGCCACGCTTCCCGCTGAACGAAACCTATGGCGGGATG
Source organism: Alphaproteobacteria bacterium (assembly GCA_965228975.1). Classification (GTDB taxonomy): domain Bacteria; phylum Pseudomonadota; class Alphaproteobacteria; order UBA8366; family UBA8366; genus JAJFJD01. The sequence continues at coordinate 4,779,392 of OZ245851.1, read as the reverse complement.
GACCGGCTGACCATGGTTCTGAATGCGCTGCCGGTGCCGGTCACCGGCGTCGTCCCGGCCGATCCGCTGATCCCGCCGGCCGCTAATCCGCCGGCCTTCGGGTTCACGGTCGATAAATCGGTGCGGGGTCTGTCGCAGCTTGCCTGCTACCACTCGCATGCCGGCAAGGCGGCGATTCAACGCCTAGGAGAGCGGCGCTTCGAGGTGCGGTTCGACGAGCCTTTCCCGAAGGGGCGGTCGCGGATCAACTGTACGATGCCCGGCCCCAAGGGACGCTGGCGCTGGCTCGGCATGCAGTATTACGTGAAACCCTGATTCCCACGGACCGGCGGCAGGCGACGGTCAGACGTCCTCGCCGAAGCGCGGACCCGTGTCGCTCAGGCGGGCGGCGTCGAGGGGCGACAGCCGGTTGGTGCGGATCACACTGCGCAGCAGGTCGAGATACTCGCCCTTCTTTTCCGAATAGGAGATCATCGCCGGCAGCAGGTTTTTTCCGGCCAGGCGTTTTCCTTCGGCCCGCATGCTGGTGCGCAGGTCCCGCAGCCCGGCATAGGCACGGTGCGTGTTCAGATTGTGGATATAGGAGCGCACGGAATCGCCGAGATGATCGAAACTGCGAATCTTATGCGATTTCCCCGCTTCGCGGCCGTTCGGCACCATGCCTTTATGTTTCGCCGTGGTCCATTGGCCGAAGGCGGCATTGCCCTCGCGGACGAAGCGCGACGTGCCCCAGCCGCTTTCGATCGCCGCCTGCGCAAGCGCCAGCGACGGCGGCACCGCATCGACACGGCGCAGAAGCAGGTCGAGGCGGTTGGGGTCGGTCTTGTATTCCGCGGCGATCGCCTCGAGGCGGTGCTGCTGGTCGGGACTCAAATCGCGGCCGGCGGCCAGCTTGGCATCGAACACCAGAAGCTGCGCCCGTTGCCGAAGCACCCGCTCGTTGGCGTTCAGCACCAACGGCAGCATCAGGCGCAGGAACACCGCCTTGCGCTCGCGCGTCTGCTTCACCTCGCCCAGACCTTCCGGCACCTTGGAGAGGAAAAGCCGCGGCACCGGCATTTTGTCCTTGCGGACCGCGTCGAGGTCGTACCCCAGGGAGGCGAAATGGCGGCTCAGCTTGGCCGGCGTCGCAAAGGCCAGAACCGCCGACGGCTTGCGCATGCCGACTGTGGCCGACTCGTCGAGGATAGCGGCGACATGCTGCTGCACCGGCGGCACGAAGGCGGCCGCGGCCCCGGCCATGAGAATCGCGACAACGCCAACCCCCCACGCGCGGGAGCGGCTCTTTTTAGTGGTTTCGGTATTGCCCTGTGCCGGATTTTTTTTCATGTGCCTCTTTTTTTGCCGGGCCGCTGACGGTTAGAAGCCGACGGCGCGAACCTCGACAACCTCCGGAATATAATGTTTGAGCATATTCTCGATGCCCATTTTCAGCGTGGCCGTCGAACTCGGGCAGCCCGCACAGGCGCCCTGCATCGTCAGGAAGACCACGCCCTCTTCGAAGCCGTGATAGACGATATCGCCACCGTCCATCGCCACCGCGGGGCGGACGCGCGTATCGAGCAATTCCTTGATCTGGGAGACGATCTCGTCGTCATCCTCGGACACCGCGTTACCGTCGGTACCCTCCGCCGCATCGGTCATGACCGACCGGCCGGCGGTGAAATGTTCCATGATCGCGCCAAGCAGGGCCGGCTTCATGATGTGCCATTCGCGCTCGGCCGTCTTGGTGATGGTGATGAAGTCGCGGCCAAAGAACACCGCACCGACACCTTCGACATCGAACAAGCGGGCCGCCAGCGGCGACCGGGCCGCCGCATCGCCCGCGTCCGTGAAGTCCGCGGTGCCGGATTCGAGCACGGTCTGTCCGGGCAGGAACTTCAGGGTCGCCGGGTTCGGCGTCTGTTCGGTCTGAATAAACATCTCTCGATCTCTCCTTCCGGACTAATGCCCGGCGATCCATTGTTGATAGAATGCCTGCTCACTCGGGTTAAACAATCACACTTTTGAAGTAGCCCTTTAGCCCGAAAGCATGGGTTTCCCTGACTCAACTAGAAAATCTCTACGCTATTTCAAGTATTTCCTCATCGGATAGGTTGCCCGGGACAATCGTGATCGGAATCCGGGTTTTCCGGGCTTTTTTGCTCAAAAGATAGCTGATGAGGGGTCCTGGCCCGCTGACCCCGGCGCTGGCCGCCAGCACGAGGATAGAGATTGACGGCTCCTCCTCGAGCAGCGCCATCAGTTCCTCGCGGGTATCCCCTTCGCGGATATAGAGAATCGGGTAGCGCCCCGACCATTCGAGGACTTCCGCCGACAAGCGCTGCAGGAGCTGTTCTCCCTCTTCGCGGGCCTCCTGCCGCATGAGATCGCCGACCGATGCCCAATGCTGGAAATCCGCGCCCTTGATCACGTTGAGCAAGGCCACGCGGCCGCCCGTGTTGCGGGCCCGACGGCAGGCGAAATGCAGGGCGACGGGCATTTCATCGCTGTCGTCCACGACGACAAGCAGGATGCGCTCGTTCTGCGCCTTTTCCTCATTGGCCGACGCGGCCGTGTTTTCGGTATCCGCGCTCATGTTCCTTGATCCTCCCACCCGGCGGTAGTCTGCCATCTTGCCGCGGCCAGGCGCAATACACGCCGCCGGGCCGACAATAGGCTGCTGATGTGACGGTCTTTAGGGTTGCACGAACCCGATGATTCCCTGAATTTCGCGCATCACCGGCCCGGAAATGGCGCGCGCCTTGGCGCCGCCCTGCCGTAAGATGCCGTCGATATAGTCGGTATCGCCCACGAGGCGCTGCATTTCCTCGCCGATCGGTCCCAGAACCGACACCGCCAGTTCGGTCAGACCGCCCTTGAACTCGGAGAACTGCTGGCCGCCGACTTCCGCCAACACCTCCTCGCGGCTCTTGCGGGCCAGCGCCGCATAGATGCCGACCAGGTTCGCCGCCTCCGGCCGGCCCTCGAGGCCCGCGACCTCGGACGGCAGCGCGTCGGGGTCGGTCTTGGCCTTGCGGATTTTCTGCGCAATCCCGTCGGGCCCATCGGTCAACGTGATACGGCTGTATTCCGACGGGTCGGACTTCGACATCTTGTTGCGGCCGTCGCGCAGCGACATGACGCGGGTCGCGGGTCCCAGGATCAACGGCTCGACCTGCGGAAAATACTCCACGCCGAAGTCCGAATTGAACTTCTGCGCGATGTCCCGGCACAGCTCCAGATGCTGCTTCTGGTCGTCTCCGACCGGCACATGCGTCGCCTTGTAGGCGAGGATGTCCGCCGCCATCAGGTTGGGATAGGCGTAGAGTCCGACCGAAGCGTTCTCCCGGTGCTTGCCCGCCTTTTCCTTGAACTGGGTCATCCGGTTGAGCCAGCCGAGACGGGCCACGCAGTTGAAAATCCACGCGAGGCTGGCGTGATCCGGGTTCTGGCTTTGATTGAACAGGATGTTCTTCTCGGGATCGATCCCGGCGGCGATCAGCCCGGCCGTCACCTCGCGCGTGCTCGCCAGAAGTTCCGCCGGCTCCTGCCATACGGTGATCGCGTGCAGATCGACGATGCAATAGAGGCATTCGTAGTCGCCCTGCAGGTCGACCCAGTTACGGATCGCGCCGAGATAGTTGCCGAGGTGAAGATTGCCGGTGGGCTGAATGCCCGAAAAGATGCGGTTCATGGTCTGGTCCCTCGCTTTGGACACGCGGATGATCGGGGGTCCCCGATTTGGACGCGGGGACGGCTAACGCGCGGAGTTATCCCGGCTGCCGGGTCCGCCGTCAAGCACCGCCGATGGGAAGGAGGATCAGCCTTGGCGGTGGCGCTGCGACCGCGGCACGAATTGGCCGGTCGCGACATGGCGCACGCGCTCGTCCGCATGCTTGGCCAGAACCGGTTGGAGCGCCAGATAGAAACGGCCGACCGCGGTCTCGCCCCAGAACCAATCGGCCAGTTCACGTGGACGGGACGCGCCCGGCTGCGCCGTCGCCGCTTCGAGATACCAACTCCGCACGTCCTCGCTGGCCAGCCGAACGGCTTCGCCCAACGTCAGGTCCGGCAACGGGTTGTCCGGCGTGCCGTCCATGAATCCATTCAGGAACCGCACCACGTCCTCGATGTCGAGTTTGCACAGCCCAAAGGTCGTCCGGTCGCGCTCTTCCAGGGCGAAGGCGTACCAAGGCGCCAGGCGTTCGATCTCGGCGAAGACCTCCTCCAACAGCGCCGATCCCCCCTCGGCCTTCGGCGCCGGCAGCGAGACGGGGCAGACCCAGCCGGACATGTCGCCGGACGGGCCGCCGGGCGCGTCCTCCGGAAAATCGTCGAGCAGCACCGGACCGTCGTCGCGTTCGAGCAGGGCAAGCGCGGTCCGCGCCACCTTGGCCTGGAATTCCGGTTCGTTCGGCGCACCGAAAGGACGGCCCAGATCGAACGGCACCCACAGGAAGCGCGGCGGCCGCATCTGCTCGGTATTCGGGCGGACCAGGCTGATCCCCGTCGTCGCGATTCCGTTCGCTTCCAGGTAATGCGCAGCCGCACCGACCGCGCGCGTGCAGTTGGGTCAGACAGGGCTGAGCAATACCGCGTTGACCTTGTCCTCCTTCAGCATGCCGGCGAGTTCGATCGCCGTCGGCTCGATCTCGTGCGGCAGCCAGCCGGCCCCCATCAGCGAATAGTGGAAGCGCGCCAGCGAGCCGATCTCGCCCGCCGCCTCCATCTCGCGCAGCCGGTCGATCGGGAAAACCACGTTGGTGTCCTGCTGAAACCCGGTGCGGTCGTAGTTGACCGAGCTGTGCGACATCACCAGGTCCTTGGCCGCCACGTCGCCGGGGATTACCCGGTAGCCGGTATCCCGGATGTCGAAGCTGCGGTCGCCGCCGCGGTGCAGGCCCGCGGTGGTGACGATCGCGACCCGGCGCTCGGCGACCGGCGGCCCGGTCACCCAGGGCGAAGTCTCGAAGGCGTCGCACTCCTTGCCCAGAAGATGCGTGACGTCGATCTCGGGCAGATCGCTGAGCCGCACCATGCCTAGGCGTCCTGAACCAAATGTTCGTGCGTCCGCGGCACCAGCGCCTTGTGGCCAAGCAGTTGCATCATCCCGCCGTCCAGGGTCCGGCAGGTCGCCGCCAACTGGCGCACCAGCGCCCCCGCCGCGGTGTCCTGCCAATACCAGTCGTTCAACACGCCGCTGCCGCTGGGACCCGGCTGCGCCGTCGCGGCCTCGAAATACCAGGCCTTGATGTCGTCGGATGCGAATTTGAGGAGTTGCGGCAGGGCGATGTCGTCGCGCGGGCTGGTGATCGATGGGTCGTCCAGGAAATCGGCGATCAGTTTCGCCGCCGCATCAATGTCGAGCCCGCTCAGACCCACGGTGGTCCGCCCGCGCTTCTCCAGCGCCACTTGATACCAGGGGCGGAGTTGATCGATCTCGGCGAGTACGGCGGCCAGCGCGCTGTCGGGCGCGGCATCCGCCGCCGGCGGGGTCAGGTTGACCGGGCAGACCCAGCCGGACATGTCGCCGGACGTTCCGCCGGGCGCGTCGTCCGGAAACTCCGCGATGACCGGGCCTTCCGGTGCGGCGAACAGCGCCAAGGCCGCTTCGACCACGCGGCGCTGGAATGCCGGCTCGTCGGGCGCGCCGATCGGCCGCCCCAGCTCGAACGGCACCCAGAGGGCGCGCGGCGGGTTCAGTTTTTCGGTGTGCTCGCGCACGAGGCTGATCTGCGTGGTGACCAGCCCTTCTTCTTCGAGATATCGGGAGAGCCCGCCAACGGCGCGCGTGCAGTTCGGTCAGACCGGCGTCAACAGCACCGCGTTGACCTTGTCCTCCTTCAGCAGGCCGGCCAGCTCGCGGGCCCGCGGCTCGAGTTTCTCCGGCTCGGTCGCCCCCATGAAGGAGTAATGGAAGGAGGCCACCGATCCGATGGTCCCGTCCGCCGCCAACTCGTTCAGGCGGTCGATCGGGAACACCACGTTGATGTCCTGCTGAAAACCGCTGCGGTCATAGTTGGTCGAGACATGGCTCATGATGATCTCGGACGAATCGATATCGGCCGGGATCACCCGGTAGTCCGCGGCGCCGGGCCGGAAGGTCTCGTCGCTTTTCCGCGACAGCCCGGCCGAGGTGATGATCGCAACCCGCATCTCGCTCAACGGTGGCGCGTCGGTCCAGGGACTATCCTCGTAGACCGGGCACGGCAGGTCGAGCAGATGCTCCGCCTCCATTTCGGGAAGATCGGCAAGTCGAACCATGGAAGTTCCTTTTCCGCCGCCCAGGACGGGCGGCGCTGTCAGCGAGCAGCGCTAAGTAAGAGACCGAAAGCATAGACGGCCGCAACGGGGTGTCAAATCAACTCCGCCGCAACGCGCGCCGCAGATCGGCGACCCGGGCCGCGCCGAGAAGGGGTGCGACGATTGCGAATGTCACGAGACCGCAGGTCACCAAGGCCGCCAGTGCGGCGATCCGCTCGCCGGACCGGCCGGCCAGCATATCGGCCAGGCCCTGATGCGCCGCCCACAGCGCCACCGCCATGCAGAAAGATGCCAGCAGGATGCGCGGCACCCGACCCCGCAGCCGTTTGTCGAAGACCAGATGGCCACGCCGATGCAGGATCGTCGCCAGAATCGCCGCGTTGATCCAAGCCGAGCACGCGGTCGCGAGCGCGATGCCCACATGGGCCAGCACCTGCATCAGGACGACCGCGATCCCGATATTGGCGGTCATCGCGACGACCGCGACCTTGACCGGCGTCGCCGTGTCCTGCCGTGCGAAAAAGCCCGGGGTCAATGCCTTGATCAGCACATAGGCGGGCAGCCCCAGCGCGAAGGCGCCGAGCGCCCCGGCGGTCGCCGTCGCGTCGGCCGCATCGAAAGCGCCCCGCTCGAACAGCACCCGGACGATCGGATCGGGAATCGTGACCAGCGCGGCCGCCGCCGGCACGGTCAGCAGCAACGCGAACTCGATGGCGCGGTTCTGCGTATCCGCCGCCGCCTGCTCCTCGCCCGCGCTGAGGTGCCGCGACAGCATCGGCAGCAAGGCGACCCCGACCGCCACGCCGATCACGCCGAGCGGCAACTGGTTCACGCGGTCGGCGAAATACAGGTAGGACACGGACCCTTCCGGCAGCAACGAAGCCAGCACCACATCTATCACCAGATTGACCTGCACCACGCCCGCGCCGATCGCCCCCGGCACCATCAGGACAAGCAGCCGCTTGACCCCCGGCGTCAGCCGCGGGCGCGGCAGCCGGAACAGGATGCCGGCGCGCCGGCAGGCCAGCACCATCCAGAGGAATTGCCCGGCACCGGCAATCGCGACGCCGGTCGCTAGCGCGTAGCCCGGCATCGTGAAAACGCCCTCGCGGATCGACAGCAAAACCCCGATCATGACGATATTCAGCAACACCGGAGCGGCCGCCGTCGCCGCGAACCGATGCATCGCGTTCAGCATGCCGGCAAGCAGCGCGGTCAGCGCCATGAACAGCAGGTAGGGAAAGGTGAGCTGTGTCAGATCGACGGCAAGCGCGAACTTCTCCGGCTGATCCGCGAAGCCGGGCGCCAACGCGTGCATCAGCCAAGGCATGGCGAGTTGCGCCGCCAGCGTGAAACACAGCATGACGCTAAGCAGAACCGCCGCGACGGAGGCCGCGAACGCGCGGGCGGGGACCGGTCCGTCCTTGGTCAGCCGATCGGTGTAGAGCGGCACGAAAGCGGCATTGAACGCGCCTTCGGCAAACAAACGGCGAAAGAAGTTGGGAAACTTGAACGCGACGAAGAAGGCGTCCGCCACCATGCCGGCGCCGACGATCCCCGCGAACAGGATATCCCGGAAAAAGCCGAGGATGCGGCTCGCCATCGTCCAGCCGCCCAGGGTCGCGATCGCACGGAACAGGGCCATGACGGTTGTCTACCCGATCCGCCGCACAAGAAGAAGCGCCGCGTTACGGCGCGGGCGGAAGATCCATCTCCAGAATGGCCATCTGGAAGGCGTAGGAGATTTCGCCGTCATCCTCGTCCACGTCGCGGTAGATGATCGCGATGAACTCTTCGCCGAGGCTGACCTCGACCGACCCGTCCATCTTGGGCTTGCCCAGCCGGATCCGCTGCGATCCAAACAGCTCTCGGAGATATGCCTGCAATCGCACGACTTCTGACTGTTCCATAATGCCTCCTAGCGTTGACGCCGCGCGGACCCTGCCGCTGGCGGCCTCTTCAATACGGTCAAATCGGGGAAAATTCCATCTTTACGGCGAACTCTATTCCGCGGCGTCCACGCCCGCTTTCGCGGCGCGGGGCCGGGCCGCGCGTTTCTTACGCGGTTTGGTGGCGGGTTTGCTATCGGGATCGGCCAACGCCTCCAGCAAACGGGTCCGGATCTGCTCCAGCTTGTCCGGATGCTCGATCTTCAGGCCGAATACGTCTTTCACATAAAACACGTCGACCACCTGCTCGCCGTAGGTCGAAATCTTGGCGGCGTAGATTTGCAAGCTGAGATCGGCCACCGCGCGCGTCACGTCGTACAGCAGGCCGGGCCGGTCGCGGCCGTTCACCTCGATCAACGTGTGGCGGTTGGACGCCTTGTTGTCGATCAGGACGCGCGGCGCGACCTTGAAGACGTCCGCCCGGGTCGGATAGGTCTGCCGTTTGCGCAGTTCGGTCAGCGGGCGCAGGCGGCCCGACAACGTTTGTTCGATCAGCACCGACAGCTTGGCCAATTTGTCCGGCCGGGCGAAGGCCTCGCCATCGGCGTCCTGAACCAGGAAACTGTCCAGCGCCATGCCGTTGTTCAGCGTGTTGATCTTGGCGTCCACGATATTGGCGCCGGACACCGCCAGCGCCCCGGCGATCCGGCTGAACAGCCCGGGATGGTCGTCGGCATAGAGGGTGATCTCGGTGACCGCCCGGTCGGCATGCACCTGCCGGTCGATGCTGAGCGGTTGCCCGCTCGCCTCGGCCTCGCGGATGAACCGGGCGTGGTGCTGCAGCGTCTTCGCATCGTATGACAGCCAATAGGCCGGATGGCCGCGCTCGACATGGGCGTCGATATCCGCTTCGGGCCAATCCGCGAGGTCGGCGCGCAGGGCCGCGACCGCGGCGTCGGCCCGGGCATCCCGGCCCGCCTTGGCGTGCCCGCCCGACATCACCGCCTCGGCCCGGTAATACAGGTCGCGCAGCAAGGTCGCCTTCCAATTGTTCCAGCGGCCGGGCCCGACGGCCCGGATGTCGGCGACCGTCAGGCAGACCAAGAGCCGCAGACGCTCCGGCGATTTCACCAGATCGACGAAATCCAGGATCGTCTTCGGATCGCCCAGGTCGCGCTTGAACGCCACGTTGCTCATCAGCAGGTGGTAGCGGACCAGCCAGCTTACGGTTTCGGTCTGTTCCGGCGTCAGGCCGAGGCGCGGGCAAAGCCTGTCGGCGATCTTCGCCCCCAGCACCGAATGGTCGCCGCCGCGGCCCTTGGCGATGTCGTGCAACAGCACCGCGACATACAACACCTCGCGCGACAGGACCTTGTGGATCACCTCCGTCGATAACGGATGATCCTCGGCCAGTTCGCCCCGCTCGATCCGGTTGAGGATACCGATCGCCCGGATCGTATGCTCGTCCGTCGTGTAGACGTGATACATGTCGTACTGCATTTGCGCGACGACCCGGCCGAAATCGGTAATGAACTTGCCGAACACACCCGCCTCGTTCAGGCGGCGCAAGGCCACCTCGGGGTTCTTCTCCGCCGCCAGGATACTCAGAAAGATGCGGTTCGCTTCGGGATCGTCGCGCAGGCTCTTGTTGATGCGGCGCAAGCTCCGGGTGATCAGGCGCAACGCTTCAGGATGTATATCGAGCGACCGGCGGTGTGCGACCTCGAACAAACGCAGCATGTCGACCGGGTTTTCGGCGAAATGCTTCTCGCTCTGCACGGTCAAACGGCCGCCCTCGACCTTGAATCCCTCGATCTCGCGCTGGAAAAGGGCGCTGGGCAACCGCAGCAGGCTGCGACGTTCGTGCCGTGCCTCCAACGCCGCGCAGAAGATCCGGGTCAGGTCACCGATATCCTTCGCGACCAGGAAGTAGTGCTTCATGAAGCGTTCGACATCCGACGAGCCCGCATGATCGCGATAGCCCATCCGGGTCGCCAGTTCCGGCTGCAGGTCGAAGGTGAGGCGTTCCTCGGGCCGGTCGGTCAGATAGTGCAGGTGGCAGCGGACGGTCCACAGGAACGCCTGCGCCTTGTCGAACAGCGCCACCTCTTTCTTGGTGAACAGCCCCTCGTCGATCAGCCGCGCGACGTCGTCCACGCCGTAGAGATACTTGGCGAGCCAGAACATCGTGTGCAGGTCGCGCAACCCGCCCTTGCCGTCCTTAACGTTGGGCTCCAGGACGTAACGCGAGTCGCCCATGCGGAGATGCCGCTCGTCGCGCTCGCGCAGTTTGGCCTCGACGAAGTCGGGAGCGGTTCCCGCCGCGACCTCGGCCCGGAACCGTGCCCGCAGCTCGCGGAACAGGGCTTGTTCGCCCCAGACGAATCGGGATTCGAGGAGCCCCGTGCGGATCGTCATATCGGCCTTGGCCTGGCGGATGCAATCGTCGATCGACCGCGTCGCATGCCCGACCTTCAGGCCCAGATCCCAAAGCGTGTAGAGGACATGCTCGATGATCTGCTCGCTGCGCGGCGTCTGCTTGTAGGGCAGCAGGAACAGCAGGTCGACATCCGACTTCGGCGCAAGCTCGCCGCGCCCGTACCCGCCATAGGCGACGATCGACAACTGCTCGCCCGCCGTCGGGTTGGCCGCGGGATACAGGTAGTCCGCCGCGATGTCGTAGATCACGCGGATCAGTTGATCCATCAGGAAGCAGTGTCCCTGAACCGCCAACGCGCCGCTCTGATCCTCGTCGAAGCGGCGGCGGATTTCCGCGCCGCCGTCGTCCAGCGCCTTGCGGTAAAAATCCAGCATGGCTTGGGGCCGATCGCTCTCGGGAAGGCCCCCGTCCAGCACCGCCAGCGCCGCTTCATGCAACGCGGCGCGATCGATGATCGCGCGTTTTTTCCGCAGCCGTTCCATCGTTAAGTCATGCGTCAGCGGCAGCTCAAATGCAAGGGAAACTAACGCTTTCCGGCCGGCCGGGTCAGTCGTCCAGGAGGGCTCGCAAGCGGTAGATGAGGTCGAGCGCCTCGCGCGGCGTCAACTCGTCCGCGTCGACCGCAGCAAGCGTTTCCTCGACCGCCGACGGTTGCGCGGCCGCCGCCTTCGGCGCGTCGGCGAGCGCCGCGAAGAGCGGCAGGTCCTCCGCCAGCCGCGTCATCGCCGACGATTGCTCCCCGCTCTCCAGCGTCTTCAGCACCGCCTCGGCCCGGTCGATCACAGCAGGCGGAAGGCCGGCCAATTTCGCGACGTGGATCCCGTAGGAGCGGTCCGCCGCCCCCGCCGCCACCTCGTGCAGGAAAACCACCTCGCCCTCCCATTCCTTGATCCGCATGGTGTAGGGCTTGAGCGCCGACAGCCGCGAGGTCAAGGCGACCAGCTCGTGGAAATGCGTCGCGAACAGCGCGCGGCAACGGTTCACCTCGTGCAGATGCTCGACCGCGGCCCAGGCGATCGACAGGCCGTCGAAGGTCGCGGTGCCCCGCCCGATCTCGTCGAGAATGACGAGCGAGCGCTCGGTCGCCTGGTTGAGGATCGCCGCGGTCTCGACCATCTCGACCATGAAGGTGGAACGGCCGCGCGCCAAATCGTCGGCGGCGCCGACGCGGCTGAACAGCCGGTCGACCACGCCGAGCCGCGCGGCCTCGGCGGGCACGAAAGAGCCCATCTGAGCCAACACCGCGATCAGGGCGTTCTGGCGCAGGAAGGTGCTCTTGCCCGCCATGTTCGGCCCGGTCACCAGCCACAGCCGGTCGGTCTCGCCGAGGTCGCAATCGTTGGCGACGAAGCCGCCCTCCTGACCTTCCAGCAGTGCGGCCTCGACCACCGGGTGCCGCCCGCCGGTCACGGCGAATTCGGTCGAATCGACCACCGCCGGCCGGCAATAGCGTCTTTCGACAGCGAGATCGGCCAGCGCCGACGCCACGTCCAGCGACGCCAGCGCCGCGGCGGCCAGGGCGATCGCATCCGCGCGCGACGACACCTCGCCGATCAGGTCCTCGAACAACTGCAACTCGATCGCCACTGCCTTGTCCCGCGAATCGGCGATCCGGCGCGCCAGGTCCGCCAGTTCGGTGGTGCTGTAGCGGACCGCGTTGGTCATGGTCTGACGATGGATGAAGTCGTCGCCGAGGCGGTCGGCGAAGCGTTGCGTCACCTCGATGAAATAGCCCAGCACGTTGTTGTGCCGGATCTTGAGCGTGTCCGCGCCGGTCTCCTCCCGGTAGCGGCGCTCCAGATTCGCGATCAGGCGGCGGCTCTCGTCGCGCAGCTCGCGCACCTCGTCCAGTTCCAGCGCATAGCCGCGCGCGATGAACCCGCCGTCCCGCGCGATCAGCGGCAATTCTTCCGCGAGCGCCCGGGTCAGACGGTCGACCAGCACCGCATGCTCTCCCAGATCGGTCAGCGCTTCGGCGATGCCCGGCGGCGGCGGAACGGCGGCGCCCTCGATGACGCCGCGTAGCGCGCCGGCCTGGATCAATCCGTCGCGGACGGCGGCGATGTCGCGCGGCCCGCCGCGGCCGACCGTGATCCGCGACAGCGCGCGCTCCAGATCCGGGCAACGCCGCAAGCGCTCGCGCAGATCGTCCCGCGTGGCGGGGTCGTCGACGAACCAGCTCACCATGTCGAGGCGGCCGTTGACCGCGGCCGGGTCGGTCAGGGGCGCGGACAACCGCGCCGCCAGCGCCCGCGCGCCGCCGCCGCTGACCGTGCGGTCGATCACCGACAGCAGGCTGCCTTGGCGCTCGCCCGACAGGGTGCGCACCAGTTCCAGGTTCCGCCGGGTCGCCGCATCGATCTCCATCAGCGCGCCCGCCGACACCCGGCGCGGCGGCGCGAGATGCGGCAGCTTGCCGACCTGGGTCAGTTCAACATAATCGACCAGCGCGCCGGCGGCCGCCAGCTCGGCGCGGGCGAAATCGCCGAAGGCGTCGAGCGAGCCAACGCCGTACAGCGCCGTCAAGCGCCGCTGCGCATTCTGAGAATCGAACCGGCTGTCCGGCTGGATCGAGACGCTTTCGCCGCGCTCCCGCAGGGTTTCGGCGAGATCGTCCTGCGCCGCCAGTTTCTCCGGCACGACCAGCTCGCCGGGGTCGATCCGCGCCAGCATCGCGGCGAGTCCCGCCGCATCCCCGCCCAGCAGCGGCTGGGTGTAGAAGGCGCCGGTCGACATATCGAGCCAAGCGGCGGCCAGGTCGCGGCCGACCCGGGCAAGCGCCGCCAGGTAGTTGTGCGCCCGCGCATCCAGCAACCCGTCCTCGGTCAGCGTCCCGGGCGTGACCAGCCGCACCACGTCGCGTTTCACGACCGACTTATTGCCGCGCTTCTTAGCCTCGGCGGGATCCTCCATCTGTTCGCAGATCGCGACGCGGAACCCCTTGCGAATCAGCCGGGCCAGATAGCCATCGGCCGCATGCACCGGCACGCCGCACATCGGCACCTCGCGGCCGTCATGCTCGCCGCGCTTGGTCAGCGTGATGTCGAGCGCCGCCGACGCGCCGACCGCATCCTCGAAGAACATCTCGTAGAAGTCGCCCATGCGGTAGAACAGCAGGCAATCGGGATAGGCTTCCTTGATCCGCATATACTGCGCCATCATCGGCGTCGGCCCGCTCGGCCGGCGGGTCTTTTGCTTTTTCGGGTTGCGGGAGATCGGGCGGGTCATGGCGGAGGGAAAATAACACGGCGGCGGCGGCCCTTCCATGCAGGGAACGCGCGACTCCGTCGGAATTTACGACCGTAAAACGCGCAACACGGATGCTAGCCATGCCGGACGGCTTCATGCCAGTATGGCCCCGGCGGCGGACCGGCGACTTTCCTCAACACATCTCGGCGATACCGGCTGTGGCGGGAACGGCCACCGGCGGCGATGCCCGCCGCGGCGCGCACCGGAAGAGTAGCGGCGGCGACTGGACAAATTGAACGACCGCGCCAATTGCATGACTGGACCAACTGAATAGAGGCTGCCGAAACGCTCATGGCAAAGAAGAAAACCGAAACCCCGGAGGAACTGCTCAAACAAGACGCATTGCGCATGCATGCGCGGGGCCGTCCGGGCAAACTGGAGATTCGTGCGACCAAGCCGCTGACGACGCAGCGCGACCTGTCGCTCGCCTACTCGCCGGGCGTCGCCTATCCCTGTCTCGCCATCGAGAAGGACGCCGCCCGCGCTTACGACTACACCGCCAAGGGCAATGTGGTCGCGGTCATCTCCAACGGCACCGCCGTGCTCGGCCTCGGCAACATCGGCGCGCTCGCCTCGAAGCCGGTGATGGAAGGCAAATCCGTCCTCTTCAAACGCTTCGCCGACGTCGACGGTGTGGACATCGAGGTGGACACCGAGGATGTGGACACTTTCGTCAGTTGCGTGAAGACGATCGGCAAGACCTTCGGCGGCATCAACCTGGAAGACATCAAGGCGCCGGAGTGTTTCCTGATCGAGCAGCAGCTTCGCGAGCTGTTGGACATCCCGGTCTTCCATGACGACCAACACGGCACCGCGATCATCACCGCCGCCGGGCTGGTCAACGCGCTCAACTTGACCAAGCGCGACATCAAGGACGCCAAGATGGTGGTGAACGGTGCGGGCGCCGCGTCTATCGCCTGCGTCGAGCTGATCAAGTCGATGGGCGCGCCGCACGACAACATCGTGCTGTGCGATTCCAAGGGCGTGATCTATCAGGGCCGTGAAGACGGCATGAACCAGTGGAAGTCGGCGCACGCCGCCGCGACCGACGCGCGCAGCCTGGCCGACGCGATGAAGGGCACGGACGTGTTCATCGGCCTGTCCATCAAGGATGCGGTCAGCAAGGCCATGGTCAAATCGATGGCCAAGGACCCCATCATCTTCGCGATGGCCAACCCGGATCCGGAAATCACGCCGGAAGACATCGAAAGCGTGCGCAAGGACGCCATCGTGGCGACCGGGCGCTCGGACTACCCGAACCAGATCAACAACGTCCTGGGCTTCCCTTATATCTTCCGGGGTGCGTTGGACGTGCACGCGTCGACGATCAACGACGCCATGAAGATCGCCGCCGCCGAGGCGCTCGCCAAACTGGCGCGCGAAGACGTGCCCGACGAGGTCGACGCGGCCTATGGCGGAAAGCGGCTGCGGTATGGGCCCGGCTACATCATTCCGGTGCCTTTCGATCCGCGGCTGATCTCCGAAGTCCCGGCCGCGGTCGCCCAGGCCGCGATGGACAGCGGCGTGGCGCGCGCGCCGATCAAGGATATGAACGAGTACCGCAAACAGTTGTCGGCGAAGCTCGACCCGGCCCTGTCCTGCCTGCAGTTCGTCCATACGCGGGTCAGCGCCAATCCGCGCCGCGTGGTGTTCGCCGAGGGCGAGGAGGACCGGGTGATCCGCGCCGCCGTCGCGTTCCGCAACGCCGGTTTCGGCAATCCGGTCCTGATCGGCCGGGAAAAGCGGGTGCGCGAAACCATGGAGCGGCTGGGCATCGAAGCCAATGGCGAACTGGAAATCCACAACGCGCGGCTCAGCAAGGACAACCAGAAATACACGGACTTCCTGTACGAGCGGCTGCAGCGCAGCGGACATCTCTACCGCGACTGCCAGCGGTTGGTGAACCAGGACCGCAACGCCTTCGGCGCCTGCATGATCGCGATGGGCGACGCCGACGCCATGGTGACCGGCACGACGCGCAGCTTCGCCACCGCCTTCGAAGACGTGATGCACGTCATCGACCCGAAACCGGGCGAGCGTGTGATGGCCGTCACCGTCGTGGTGATGCAGGGCCGCACCGTCTTCATCGCGGACACCAACGTCCATGAGGAGCCGACACCCGAAGAGCTGGCCGACATCGCGGTGCAGACCGCCGGCTACGCCCGCCAATTCGGTCAGGAACCGCGGGTGGCACTGGCCTCCTTCTCCAACTTCGGCCAACCGCTGTTGCCGCATATGGAGCGAATCCGCGAAGCGGTGCGGATCCTCGACGGCCGCAAGCTGGATTTCGAGTATGACGGCGAAATGCAGGCCGACACGGCGTTGAACTACGATCTGATGAAACAGCTCTATCCGTTCTGCCGCCTGTCGGACGCCGCGAACTGTCTGATCATGCCGGCCCTACACAGCGCCAGCATCAGCGCGAAACTGCTTCGCGCGATCGGCGGCGGCACGGTGATCGGACCGGTCTTGATCGGGCTCTCGAAACCCGTGCAGATCATGCCGATGGGGTCGACGGTGAACGATATCGTCAACGCCGCCGCCTTAGCCGCCCATGACGCGATCCTTTAACATCGGCGCACTATAAAGGTGGGTTAGAAGAACCAGGGCGCCGGCGCCGGACCCCCGGCGCCGGCTCCGCCCGATGAAGGATGGCCCATGCCCTACCGTCGGCCCGATCGATTGTTCCTCGCGGTCTTTACGGTCGCCGCGCCCGGCATATTGGTGTTGGCGGGTCTCGTGATCATTGGCGTTCTGTCCCCAGTCGTCGCTTTCGGCGCGGCAGCGGTGCTGTCCGCCTTGGCCGGCATCATCGCGTGGCGGCACCTGACCGACCTGGCCCGGCTGCGGCAGCGGATCGACCAGTTGGCGGCGGGCGAGGACGACCCCGGGTACGAGGCGACGACGGTGGGCGATCTGTCGCTCGCGATCGCCCGTCTCGGCCGGCAATGGCAGGACGAGCGGGAAAAGCTGGCGACCGAGCGCGCCACCGCGGATTACATCCTGGACGCCTTGCCCGACCCGTTGATCGTGGTCGACCAATCGAGCATGGTGGTCCGCGCCAACAACGCCGCCGAGGAGGTTTTCGAAACCGAACTCACGGGCCGCGACCTGGCCGCCGGACTGCGCCATCCGACCCTGCTGCGGGCGGTCGAGTCCGCGTTGCGCGACGGCAATAGCCTGGCCGAGGAGATCGCCATGCCGCCGCCGATGAACCGCAACTACAGCGCCCTCGTCGAGCCGTTGGGCGAGTCCGCCGACAGCGGCGCGCTGATTCTGCTGCATGACCTGACGCCGGTCCGGTTGGGCGAGCGCATGCGGGCGGATTTCGTCGCGAACGTGAGCCACGAGTTGCGCACGCCCCTCTCGAGCCTGCTGGGTTTCGTCGAGACACTCCGCGGTCCGGCCCGCGACGACACGGAGGCGCGCGACAACTTCCTCGGCATCATGCACGAACAGGCCGAGCGGATGACCCGCTTGATCGAAGACCTGTTGTCGTTGTCCCGCATCGAAATGGACCAACACAGCCGCCCCGACACGCCCGTGGACATGCGCCGGGTGTTGGCCAAGGTGGAGGACATGCTGTCGATGAAGGCGCGCAAGCGCGACATGCCGATCCAGATCACCGCCCCGGAGGCATCCGCGTCCGTCCCTGGCGACGAAGACCAGCTGACGCAGGTATTCCAGAACCTGATCGACAACGCGATC
The DNA here is from genome assembly GCA_965228975.1 of Alphaproteobacteria bacterium. Lineage (GTDB taxonomy): Bacteria > Pseudomonadota > Alphaproteobacteria > UBA8366 > UBA8366 > JAJFJD01. The sequence continues at coordinate 4,761,860 of OZ245851.1, read as the reverse complement.
AAATACGGCGGCGAGAATACCCCGGTCGAGATCGTCATCGACCAACCCGACCCCGGCCAAGTGTCGGTTACCGTGACCGATCACGGCGCGGGAATTCCGCGCGAACATCTGCCGCGATTGACCGAGCGGTTCTACCGGGTCGACGCGGCCCGCAGCCGGGAACTCGGCGGCACCGGGCTCGGCCTCGCCATCGTCAAGCACATCATCGCGCGCCACCGCGGGCAGCTCGATATCACGAGCGCGGAGGGCGAGGGCAGCAGCTTCACGGTCACTTTGCCCACTTTCGCGCAAGAAGCCGGCGAAGCGTCCGACGAAACGTCGGGCTAGAACGCTTCGGCGCGCCCTGTGCGCCAAATAACTCATTGTAAGAGATATGCTTTATCCGCTGTTTTCGGGTCGTCATTTAACGGTCCGGTTGTCATTTTTCTGTAACAGAACTGTCGTAAATGAGTCGTGGCGAAACGCTAGGGTCGGCCACGCCGCAGGGATAATGCCGGGCCTGTAGAACACCGGTAACAGTGCTGCGGAGAGAAAGAACGATTCATCCAATCCGAGATATACACGACGAACGGAGCGTGACCGTGATTAAGAAAACCCTCCTCCTAAGCGCAGTGGCCTCGATGGCCATGGCAGGCCCCGCCCTCGCGCGCGACCAGATCAACATCGTCGGGTCGTCCACCGTCTATCCTTTCGCGACCGTCGTCGCGGAGCGGTTCGGTAAGACGACCGATTTCAAGACGCCGAAAATCGAATCGACCGGCTCGGGCGGCGGCCTGAAGCTGTTTTGCGCCGGCGTCGGCGTACAGCACCCGGACATCACCAACGCCTCGCGCCGGATCAAGAAGTCCGAGGTGGAGCGCTGCGCCGAGAACGGCGTCAAGGGAATCACCGAGGTGAAGATCGGTTATGACGGGATCGTCCTCGCCAACTCGAAGAAGACGAAGCGGGCCGAGGTGACGCTGCAGCAGCTCTTCCTCGCGCTGGCGAAGCAAGTGCCGGAAGGCGGCAAGGACGGCGGCAAGCTGATCCCGAACCCGTATAAGAAGTGGAGCGATATCGACCCATCGCTGCCGAACGCCGCGATCGAGGTGCTCGGCCCGCCGCCGACATCCGGGACCCGCGACGCATTCAACGAACTCGCCATCGAAGGCGGCTGCAAGACCTTCACGTCGCTGAAGGCGATCAAGAAGAGCGACAAGAAGAAGTACAAGGCCGTCTGCCGCGGCATCCGCGAAGACGGGGCCTATATCGAAGCGGGCGAGAACGACAACCTGATTGTTCAGAAACTCGAAGCCAACCCGAACGCTTTCGGCGTGTTCGGCTACAGCTTCCTCGACCAGAACGCCGACAAGGTACAAGGCAGCCTGATCGGCAATGTCGAGCCGACCTTCGAGAACATCTCGGCCCAGACTTACCCGGTTTCCCGCGCCCTATTCTTCTACGTGAAGAAGGCGCATGTCGGGAAGATCGCCGGCATCAAGGAGTTCGTCTCGGAATTCACGAACGAAAAAGCCTGGGGCCCGGAAGGGTATCTCGCCGACCGCGGCCTGATTCCCCTGCCGGACGCCGAACGGAAGAAAGTCCGCGCCTCTTCGGTAGGCATGGCCAATCTGACCATGTAGGACCGTGTCGGCGGCCGGGACAGCATCCCCGGCCGCCGGTTTCCTTCGACACCTCATGCCCATGAATACGTCCGGCCGACACGGCCCAACCAACAAGAACAGCGCCGAACCGGGATACGATGCCCGGCATTCAGGGAAGTAAAAACAAATGCAGTTTTTCGTTCTTTTCGCGGTTCTGCTGATGCTGACCTATATCGGCTTCGCGGTGGGACGGCGGCGCGCGGTTGTCGTCGGCGGCACCTCGTCGGCCGGCCTGCATTCCCTTCCGGCCTATCACGGCCTCTATGTAATTCTGTGGTGTGGCCTCCCCGCACTCGCCGTCATGGCGTTCTGGCTGGTATTCGAAACCACCATCGTGACTTCGTTGGTCGTCGGCGCGCTGCCGCAAGACCTGCAGACGCTGCCCGAAAACGAGCTGAACCTTCTCATCAACGACATCCGCAACCTGGCCGCGGGCGATGCGATCAGCAGCGCCGCGAATACCGACCTCAAGGCCGCGGCCGCCCACTACGCGAACCTGCGGCAGATCGGTTTCGCCGCGATGGCCGTGGTCTGCCTGGTACTGGCGATCGGCGGCATTCTCGTCGGCCGGCGCTATATCTCGCCCAGCCTGCGCGCCCGGAACCTCGTCGAGCGCACGATCATGATCTTCCTGATCGGCGCATCGACGATCGCGATCCTGACCACCATCGGCATCGTCATGTCGTTGCTGTTCGAGGCCTGGCGGTTCTTCCAGATGGTCTCGCCGGTAGAGTTCCTGTTCGGACTGGAGTGGAGCCCGCAAATCGCGCTGCGCGAGGACCAGGTGGCCTCCTCCGGCTCGTTCGGCGCCGTCCCCATCTTCGCCGGCACCGCGCTGATCAGCGTCATCGCCCTGTCCGTGGCCGTACCGATCGGCCTGCTGTCCGCAATCTACATGGCGGAATATTCAGCGCCGAAGTTCCGCGCCGTGGTCAAGCCGGTGCTGGAAATCCTCGCCGGCATACCCACCGTGGTCTACGGATTCTTCGCCGCCCTGACCGTGGCGCCCTTCCTGCGCGACAGCGGCATCGAGCTGGGCCTGACGATTTCGTCGGAAAGCGCGCTCGCCGCCGGGCTGGTCATGGGCATCATGATCATTCCCTTCGTGTCGTCGCTGTCCGACGACGTGATCACGGCGGTCCCCCGGGCGATGCGCGAAGGGTCCTACGGGCTCGGCGCGACCAAGTCCGAGACGATCCGCAATGTGATCCTGCCGGCGGCGCTGCCGGGGATCGTCGGCAGCGTGTTGCTGGCCGCCTCCCGTGCGATCGGCGAAACCATGATCGTGGTAATGGCCGCCGGCCTGACGGCGCGGCTGACCGCCAACCCGTTCGAGGCGGTCACCACGGTGACCGTCCAGATCGTCACGCTGCTCGTGGGCGATCAGGAATTCGACAGCCCCAAGACCCTGGCGGCCTTCGCGCTCGGATTGGTTCTGTTCGTCATCACGCTCTGCCTCAACGTCATCGCGTTGCGCGTCGTGCAGAAATACCGAGAAAAATATGACTGACGCCACCGCGCCCACCTCAACCCGGATTCGCAACACCGCCGAGCAGGTCGACGCCAGCCTGAAAAAGCGCTACGCGGCGGAACGCCGATTCAAGCTGTATGGACTGATTTCGATCATCCTGGCGGTCTCCTTCTTGGGCTTGCTGCTGGTGAGCATCGGGTCGAAGGGATACACCGCGTTCCAGCAGACCTTCATCCAGCTGGAAATCGACTTCGCGCAGGAAGACATCGACCCGAAGGGGACCGGGGACCCGAAGGTCCTGGCCGCGGCCAACTACGACGGCATGATCAAGAGGACGCTGCGCGGCATGTTCCCGGACGTGAAGAGCCGCCGCGACAAGCGCAAGCTCTACCGGTTGGTCAGCGGCAACGCAGCCTTCGATCTGCGGAAGCTGGTCGTCGAGAACCCGTCGATCGTCGGCACAACGCATACGATTTGGGTGCCCGCGTCCGACGACATCGATGTCTTCGTCAAGGGCCATGTGCGCGCCGACGTGCCGGAGGACCAGCGCCGGATCAAGGACAACGAAATCGCCTGGGTCAACGCGCTGAAGGAGAAGGGGGCGCTCGAGAAGAAGTTCAATTCGGCCTTCTTCACCTCGGGCGACAGCCGCGACCCCGAGGTCGCCGGCATCTGGGGCGCCGTCGTGGGATCTTTCTGGACATTGGTCGTCACCTTGGTGCTGGCCTTCCCGCTCGGCGTCATGGCGGCGGTCTACCTCGAGGAGTTCGCGCCGAAGAACAAATGGACCGACCTGGTCGAGGTCAACATCAACAACCTCGCCGCGGTGCCGTCGATCGTCTTCGGGCTGCTGGGGCTCGCGGTCTTCCTTAACTTCTTCAACCTGCCGCGCTCGGCGCCGCTGGTCGGCGGCATGGTGCTGGCCCTGATGACGCTGCCGACGATCATCATCGCGTCGCGCGCCGCGCTGAAGGCGGTGCCGCCCTCGATCCGAGAAGCCGCGCTGGGCGTCGGCGCCAGCAAGGTGCAGACGGTGACCGACCATGTCCTGCCGCTGGCGATGCCGGGCATGCTGACCGGCACGATCATCGGCATGGCCCAGGCGCTCGGCGAAACGGCGCCGCTGCTGATGATCGGCATGGTGGCCTTCATCGTCGACATTCCGGCCGGCCCATTGGACCCGGCGACGGTCTTGCCGGTGCAGATCTATCTCTGGGCCGACAGCGCCGAGCGCGCCTTCGTCGAACGGACGTCGGCGGCGATCATGGTTCTACTGGCGTTCCTGGTCTGCATGAACCTTATCGCAATCATTCTTCGGAAACGCTTCGAAAGGCAGTGGTAAGATGACGCGGCACCTGGAGCTCAAATCGATGACGGTGGAAAAGACCAAGGACACTGCGGCGGACGACGCCGCGGCCCCGATGCCGGCGATAAAGATGGCCGCGCGCGGCGTCGACGTCTATTACGGCGACAAACAGGCGCTCATGGGGATCGATCTCGATATCCGCGAACGCGAGGTGACGTCGCTCATCGGTCCGTCCGGTTGCGGTAAATCCACCTTCATCCGCTGCCTGAACCGGATGAACGACGTGATCGACATTTGCCGCGTCGACGGCAACATCCTGTTGGACGGCAAGGACATCTACCATCGCGGCGTCGACGTGGTGCAGCTTCGCGCGTTGGTCGGCATGGTCTTCCAGAAGCCGAACCCGTTTCCCAAGTCGATCTACGAGAATGTGGCCTACGGACCGAAACTGCACGGCCTCGCCGACAACCGCGAAGACCTCGACGAGATCGTGATGACCAGCCTGGAGCGCGCCGGGCTGCTGGACGAAGTCAAGGACCGCCTCGACCAACCCGGCACCGGCCTGTCCGGTGGCCAGCAGCAGCGTCTCTGCATCGCGCGCGCCATCGCCGTATCCCCCGAGGTCATCCTGATGGACGAGCCCTGTTCGGCCCTGGACCCGATCGCCACCGCGCGCATCGAGGAGTTGATCGACGAGCTGCGCGCCAACTTCACCATCGTGATCGTGACGCACTCCATGCAACAGGCCGCGCGGGTATCGCAACGCACCGCCTTCTTCCATCTCGGCTATCTTGTCGAGGTCGGCGATACGGAGCAGATCTTCACCACACCGCAAGACAAACGCACCCAGGATTACATCACCGGCCGCTTCGGCTGATTGGAGAGACAATCGTGGCAAATTCAAGCGAACATATCGTCAAGTCCTATGACGAGGAGTTGAAACAACTCAACGCGCTGATCAGCCGCATGGGCGGGCTGGCGGAAACGCAGTTCGACGGCGCCGTTCAATCCGTGGTGCGGCGCGACGTGGAGCTGGCCGAGAGCATTCGCGCCGGCGACGCGGAGATCGACGAGCTGGAACACGAGATCGACGCGCTCGTGGTGCGGCTGCTGGCGCTGCGCCAGCCGATGGCCGTCGACCTGCGCTACATCGTCTCGGCGCTCAAGATCGCGGCCGACCTGGAACGCTTCGGCGACCACGCCAAGAGCGTGGCCAAACGGGCCATCGCGATCAGCAAGGTGCCGCGCATCCCGGCACCCGGCCTCGACCGCATGGCGCGCATGGTGCAAAGCATGATCAAGGACGTGCTGGACGCCTATCTCGAGAACGACACCAACAAGGCGATCCGCATCTGGCGGCAGGACGCGGAGGTGGACGAGCTGTACAACAGCCTGTTCCGCGAGCTGTTGACCTACATGATGGAAGACCCCCGGAACATCACGGGCTGCACCCATCTGCTGTTCATCGCGAAGAACATCGAGCGGATGGGCGACCACGCCACCAACATCGCCGAGATCGTGCATTACCAGGTCAAGGGCACGCAGCTGCCCGACGACCGCCCCCGCGGCGACGACCCGAGTTTCACCGTCGTCGACAATGACATTCCAACCAACGATGACCGAACACCATTGATATGAGGCCTCGCATACTAATCGTGGAGGACGAGGCGGCCCTCGTCACGTTGCTCCGTTACAATCTCGAACGCGAAGGGTTCGACGTCTTCGAAGCCAGCGACGGCGACGAAGCACTGGTCGTCGCGGACGAAACGCCCCCGGACCTGATCCTGCTCGACTGGATGCTGCCGCTGACCAGCGGCATCGAAGTGTGCCGCCAACTGCGGCGCAAGTCGGAAACCCGGACGACGCCGATCATCATGCTGACCGCGCGCGGCGAGGAAGCCGATAAGGTGCGCGGACTGGACAGCGGCGTCGACGACTATGTGACCAAACCGTTCTCCCCGGCCGAATTGATTGCCCGCATTCGCGCGCTGCTGCGCCGCGCCAACCCGGCCCCGGCGGATGAAACCCTGCATTGCGGCAACATCCGTATGGACCTGGCGGCGCATAAGGTGCATCGCGGCGACCGCAACGTGCATCTCGGGCCGACCGAGTTTCGCCTGCTGCGCTATCTGATGGAACATCAGGGCCGCGTGTTCAGCCGCGAACAACTGCTGGACGCGGTCTGGGGCCGCGATGTCTTCGTCGAGGCCCGGACGGTGGACGTTCACATCCGCCGCTTGCGCAAGGCGCTGAACGATACCGGCGACAACGACATGATCCGCACGGTGCGCGCGGCGGGTTACGCGCTGGAGTGTCCCAGCTCAGCCTAACGGCAGCACCGCTTCGGAGATCGACGGTTCGTCCGGCATCGTTTTCACGGTGAAGCCGAGTTCCGTGCACATGGCGATCATCGCCTTGTTTTCGCTGAGAATCTCGCCGAACAGTTCACCGAGTCCGCGCGCCTTGGCATGGTCTATCAGCAACCGCATCAAGCCGTAGCCGAGCCCCTTGCCCTTCCAATCGGTGCGCACCATCACGGCGAATTCCGCGCGCTCGTTGTTGGCGTCCGCCGCCAGGCGCGATACGCCGACCGCCGCGTTGCTGCCGTCCCCCTCGAAGGCGACGAAGGCCATCTCGCGGGCATAGTCGATCTGGGTCAACCGCGCCGCCAGCTTGTCCGGCAACCCTTTCATCGCATGCATGAACCGCATGCGGATGTCCTTCGCATCGGCTCGCCGGATCATGTCCTGCAGCCGCGGCGCGTCGGTCGGCCGGATCGGCCGCACCGGGACGGAGCCGCCGTCCCGCAGCGTGACCGTCCCGCGCAAGTCGGCAGGATACGGCTTGATCGCGAGCCGCGCACCCGGCGCGGCGTCCGCCGGAACCGGCGCCACCCGTATCCGCGCATCCACCACGATCACCCCGTCGGCGTCCGCCAGCAGCGGGTTCACGTCGAGTTCGGAAACCGCATCCAATTCGGCGGCGATCCGGGCGACCCGCATCACCGTATCCACGACCGCATCGACATCGGCCCCGGCCCGCCCGCGATAGCCGCGCAACAGGCCGCCGATCCGGGTCTCGCAGATCAGCGATTCGGCAAGCGCAGGGTCGAGCGGCGGCAAGGCCATCGCGGTGTCGGCGATCGCCTCGACGCCGGTGCCGCCCTCGCCGAACAACAACACCGGGCCGAACTGGGCATCCTCGCTCATGCCGACGATCAACTCGAACGCACCGGGCCGGCGTATCATGGGCTGTACCGTGACCCCGTGGTAACGGGCGTCCGGCCGGCGCTCGCGGACGCGTTCCTCCATCGCCTGAGCGGCGGCCGCCACCGCGCCCGGGGTTTCGAGATCGAGGACCACACCCCCGACATCGGACTTATGCGTGATATCGGGCGAGTGCACCTTGATCACATAGGGGCCGTCGAAAGTTCCCGCTTGGCGGGCGGCCTCGGCTGCGGTTTCGGCAACCTCGGTCGGAACGACCGGTACGCCGTAGGCGCGCAGCACCGCCTTCGCCTCCGGCTCCGTCAGCCATTCGCGGCCGTCGCCGATCGCCGCGTCGATGATCGCCTGCGCGGCCGAACGGTCGACCGACAGATCCTGGGGATCCAACGCCGGCACCCGCGCCAGCTCGGCCTGGCCCGCGCGGTATCGCATCAAATGGGCAAAGGCCCGCACCGCGTCCTCGGGCGTGTCGTAGGTCGGTACGCCATGCGCGGAAAACAGCTTCCGGGCGGGCGCCGCGCCGGCCCCGCCGAGCCAGCTTGTCAGCACGGGAAAGCGGCCCGTCTTCCGGCAATCGACCACCACCTGCGCCGCTTCGGTACTGTCGGCGACCGCGGTCGGACAGTTCAACACCAGAACCGCGTCCACCGCCTTGTCCGCCAATGTCGCCTGCAGCGCGTCGCCGTACCGCTGTCCCGGCGCATCGCCGATGATGTCGATCGGGTTGCCGCCGCTCCACGATGCGGGAAGGACCGCATCCAGCGCCGCGATCGTCTCCGGCGACAGGGTCGCGAGCGGGCAGCCTTCCTCGACCGCGCGGTCGGTGGCGAGGACGCCGAACCCGCCGCCGTTCGACAGGATGGCGAGCCGGTCACCGGCGAAGCGCGGCGCGTGCGCCAGCGTCTCGACCGCATCGAACAGTTCCTTGGTCTCCAGCACCCGCAGCAGGCCGGCGCGACGGAACACCGCGTCATAGACCGCGTCCGAGCCGGCCAGCGCGCCGGTATGCGAACTCGCCGCCTTGGCGCCTTCCGGCACCCGGCCCGCCTTGATCACGATGACCGGCTTTGTCCGCGCCGCGATTCGCGCCGCCGAGACGAACTTGCGCGCGTTCGTCACCGCCTCGACATAGAGCAGGATCGCCCGCACGTCGGGCTGCAGCGCCAGATAGTCCAGCATGTCGCCGAAATCCACATCGGCCATATCGCCGAGCGAGACCATATGCGAGAATCCGATGCCGCGGGACGCGGCCCAATCCAGCACCGAGGTCACGACGGCGCCCGACTGTGACACGAAGGCGAGATCGCCCGGGGCCGCGTCGATATGCGCGAAGCTGGCGTTCAGGCCGCTGTCAGGCACCAACAGGCCAAGCACGTTCGGCCCGATGATCCGCATCCGCTGGGCGGCGTTCAGCAACGCCTTACGCCGTTCCGCGCCGTCGCTGTCCCCACCCTCGCCGAACCCCGCCGTGATCACGACCGCGGCCTGCGCCCCCTTCTCGCGCAGTTCCGCGACAACGCCGGGCACCGCGTCGGCCGGCGTACAGACCACGCCGAGGTCGGGCACGATCGGCAAGTCCGCCACCGACGGCCAGGCGAGCACGCCGCCGATCGCCCGGTGTTTCGGGTTCACCGGCATGATCGGTCCCTGGAAGCCCGCTCGCATGAGATTGCGCGCGAGCACCGCCCCGACCGATTTCGGCCGGTTGCTGGCCCCGACCAAAGCGATCGACTCCGGGCGGAAAATGTAGTCGAGGTCGCGGATACTCATGGTTGCAGGCGCTCCAATTCGGCCCGGTACAGCGCTGCCGTCTCGGCGCCGAAACAACAGAAGACGACGCGCTCGACCGTGGTGCCGCCGGACAGGGCCGCGGCGACCGTGTTCACGGCGATACCCGTCGCCCGGTCGAGCGGAAACCGGTATATCCCGGTGGAAATCGCGGGGAAGGCGATCGAGGTCACGTCGTTTTCGGCCGCCACCTCCATCGACCGGCGGTAACAGCTTTCCAGCAAGGCCGGCTCGCCCGCCTGCCCGCCGGCCCAAACCGGGCCGACCGTGTGGATCACGTGCCGCGCTTTTAGATCGTAACCGCCGGTGATCTTGGCGTCGCCCGTGGCGCAGCCGCCCAGCGCCCGGCATTCGTCCAGCAGCGCCGGACCCGCGGCCCGGTGGATGGCCCCGTCGACGCCGCCTCCGCCCAACAGGCTTTCATTCGCCGCGTTGACGATCGCATCGACCGCAAGCGCCGTGATATCGCCGTCGACCACTTCCATCGCATCCGCCATGTCAACCGCTCCTCAATACCGGGGGACGCTAACAAACCGCTGTTACAGTTTAACTGATCTGGCGCAATAAGCCGGGCGTTCAATCGGGGTTTGGAATCGCCGCCGCGGGCGGCCTTTCCTCCGGCGGGTAGCGCCGCATCATCCAGATCAGCAGGGCCAGCCCCGGCAGCGCCGCCAGCGTGGTCAGCAGGAAGAACATCAGCCAGCCGGTCTGGTCCGCCAGCCAGCCGCCGCCAGCCGACAGCGCGGTCCGGCTCGCCGCCGCCAGCGACGATAGCAGCGCATACTGCGTCGCCGTATAGGCGACGTTGCAGAGACTGGATAGATAGGCCACGAAGGCGGTCGTCCCCATGCCGCCGGTCAGGTTCTCGATGCCGATGGTCACCGCCAGCATCGGCAGCGAATAGCCGACATAGGCCTGGAGCGCGAAGACCAGGTTCGACGCCGCCTGCAGCACGCCGCAGATCAGCAGGCTTTTCATCACGCCGTGGCGCGCGACCAGCCAGCCGCCGAGGCCCGCGCCGATCAGCGTCGCGGCGAGTCCCCACCCCTTGCTCAGCACGCCGATCTCGGCCAGCGAGAATCCGGTCCGCAGATAGAAGGGCGTCGCCATGAAGCCGAGCAGCGCGTCGCCATACTTATAAAAGACGATGAACAGCAGCACGGCAATCCAGCCGGGCCGGGTCATGAATTCGGCGAAAGGGCAGATCACCGCGCCATGGACCCACAGGGCGGCGGCGCGGATGCCGCGCGGCGCCCCCGCCAGCCGGGCCGCGCCGGCTTCCTCCAGCCGTTCGCTTTCCGCGCTGCTCCGCACGTCGGGTTCCGGGTTGACGAGCACCGTGATCATGCCGACCAGCATGCAGGCCGCCATCACCGCATAGGCGGCGGTCCAGCCGTAGAAGTTCGCGACGATCAGCGCGCCGCCGCCGGACACCAGCATGGCGATGCGATACCCGAACACCAGGTTGGCCGCGCCCGCGCCGAGCTGGGAGTCCTCGAGGATTTCGGTCCGGTAGGCGTCGATCACGATGTCCTGGGTTGCCGACGCGAAGGCCACGACGGCGGCCCAGAAGACGAGGCGCAGCAGCCCGGCGGGTTCCGACGGGTCGAGCGGGGCCATCATCGCCACGGCGAGGAGCAGCATGACCTGCGCAAACAGCATCCAGCCGCGGCGGCGGCCGAGCCGCGACGTCAGCAGCGGCAACGGCAGCCGGTCGACCAGCGGCGACCAGAAGAATTTCAGCGTGTAGGCGATGCCGACCAGGCCGATCAGCCCGATCTCGGTCAGCGAGATGCCCGCCTGTTCGAGCCGGGCGGCCAGCGTCGAGCCGGTCAGCGCGAGCGGCAACCCGCTGGAAAAGCCGAGGAAGAGCAGCGACAACACGCGCCGGTCGAGATAAACCGCGAGCGCCGCTGCCCAGTCGCGCATCATGCGTGCCGCATCCGGCGTGGCCGGAGATTCTGGCGCGATTCTCGGGGCATCAGCCGAGCGCCGCCACCGCGCCGCGCAGGTCGGTTTCGGGCCGGGCGCCGTAATGCTGGATCACCTCGGCCGCGGTGACCGCACCGATCCTGCCGCAGGTCTGCAGATCCCTGCCCTGGGTGTAGCCGTAGAGGAAGCCGGCGGCGTATTGATCGCCGGCGCCCGTGGTGTCCAACACCTTGGCGACCGGGGCCGCGTCGATCACATGGACCTCGTCGCCGCTGACGATGACCGCGCCCTTCTCGCTGCGGGTCAAGCAGGCGACCTTGCAGTGACCGCGCACCTGCTGCAGCGCGTCGTCGAACCCGTCGACCTGATAGAGCGAGCAGATTTCCACCTCATTGGCGAACAGCACGTCCACGTGATGCTCAACCAGGTCGCGGAAGGCCGCGCGGTGGCGGTCGACGCAGAACCCGTCGGACAGCGTGATCGACACCTCGCGCCCCGCCGCATGCGCCGTTTCGGCCGCTTCGACAAAGGCCGCCTGCGCCGGCGGCTCGTCGAACAGATAGCCTTCCATATAGGTGACGCGGCCGTTACGGATGACATCCTTGTCCAGGTCGTCGGGTGCCAGCAGGCAGGCCGCGCCCAGAAAGGTGCACATGGTGCGTTGCGCATCCGGCGTGACCAGCACCAGGCAGCGCCCGGTCGCGGGCCCGTCCGTCGCCGCCGCCGTATCGAAGGCGCAGCCGAGGGCGCGCATGTCATGCCGAAAGACCGTGCCGAACTGATCGTCGCGCACCTTGCCGATATAGGCCCCGGCGCCGCCCAGCGCGGCGAACCCCGCCATGGTGTTGGCGCAGGACCCGCCCGACGATTCGGTCCCCGGCGGCATCCGGTCATAGAGCGCGCTCGACTGGTCGGCGTCGACCAGCATCATGCCGCCCTTCGCCAATTCGTTGCCGTCCAGAAAGGCATCGTCGGTCTGCGCCACCACGTCGACCAACGCGTTGCCGATGCCGACCAGATCGTATTCCGGCTGTTTCGCCATAAAGAGGTCTCTCCCCAGGAATCACGCGGCGCCTGCCGCCGCGCGCGCAGTATAGACGCGCGGCCGGACCGGGCAAGCGGCGGGTTATTTCCGCGCCAGCGCGATGTGCGTGCCTTGCGGGATCGCCATCCCGTCGGCGTCGCGATAGGGGGCGAGCGCCTCGGCGATGTCGGCGACCAGGGCGGCCCGCGTCGGGTCGTCCAGGGCGGCGACCGCCGGGGCCACCGGCGTGCTGGCGATGTGGCCGGGGATCGACTCCTCGGGCGGCAGCATGCGTCGGGTCAGGACGGCCTCGACGATCTTGATATCGGTGAACCCGGCGTCGGCGATCAGCGACCGCAGGACATCCGGCTCGCCCAGCGCGAAGGGCGCCTGGATCCGGATCGCCTCCTCGATGTTGACGTGACGGGCGAGACCCGCCGCCGTCGCCTGGTTGCAGGGACTATGCTCGATCGTGCGCCAGACGCAGAGCGCCAACTGCCCGCCGGGCGCCAGCGCGCGGTGCATCTCGCGCAGCGCCGCCGGCTTGTCCGGGAAGAATTGCAGGCCTTGCTGGCATAGGACGATGTCGAACGCGCTGTCGGGGCACGGCAGGGCGGCGACATCGCCTTCCCGCCAATCGAAGGACGGGCCATCCTTGGGCGCCTTCGCCGCCGCGACGGCCAGCATGCCGGGGTTCAGATCGACCCCGACCACGGACCCGCCGGCCCCCAACAGCGAAGCCGCCGATCGCGCCACGATGCCCGTGCCGCAGGCGACGTCGAGCACGCGCGCGCCGTCCCACACCGGCACGTGATCGAGGAAGATCCGCGCCAGCGGGGCGAAGATGCTGGGCACCTGATAGCGTTCATAATTCTCCGGCCCGCTGCCGGACAGCTGCCAACGTTCCTGTTGCGTCATGCCGCGACCTTTCCGCCTATCCCTTGCGGGTAAGGGGCGGGACTCTATACCCGGGTAGGGTGGTTTTGCATCGAAATCGTGGCCCGGTCGCGAACTTGTGAAATCGGCCTTTCGTCCCGCCGCGGCTTTGCGTATCGTGCGCCGCCGCGATGAAACGAAGAGGCCGCAAGCGATGACGAAAGTCGAGATGGTTCATGTGTTTACCCATAACGGACAGGGCGGCAATCCCTGCCCGATTGTCCTGGACGCAAGCGCCATGGCGGAGGCCGACATGCAGGCCGTCGCGCAAACCCATGGCCATGAGAGCGGATTCGTCCTGCCGCCGCCGACCGACGACTTCGACCACGCCTTCCGCTTCTGGGTCCCGAACCACGAGATGGAGATGTGCGGCCACGCGACGGTCGGGGCGTTGTGGCTGCTGGCGTCGGAGGGGCATCTCGACGACGGCGAGGCCCGAATTCACACGGCGAGCGGGGCGGTGACCGGATTCATCGCGACCGGTGCGGACGGCGCGCCCGCCATCGAGATCACGCAGCCGGCGGGAAAGGTGCGGTCGCTGGACGCGGCGGACGAAGCCATCGTGCTGAAAGCGCTCGGCGTTTCACGGGACCTTCTGCTCGACCTTCCGGTCCAGAACGCGGTGACGTCGCGGGTCAAGACGCTGGTGCCGATGAAGGACGCCGATGCACTGAATGCCCTGGTGCCCGATCCGTCGGCCATCGAGCCGGCCTGCGCCGCCATCGGCTCGACCGGGCTGTATCCCTATGCCGTGCTGGACCGGGACGCGCAGACCTTCGACGCCCGGCAGTTCCCGCGGTCCTCCGGCTATCCGGAAGACGCGGCGACCGGCATCGCGGCGGCCGCGTTGGCTTTCGGGTTGTTGGAAAACGGTCTCGTCGCGCGGTCCGGCGCCCCGATCCGGATCATACAGGGCCGGGCGATGGGCAGCCTGTCGCGGATCGACATCCGCCTGGGATTCGCCGGCGGCCGCGCCATCGGCTGCCTGCTGGGCGGCGCGGTCACCCGCCGGTAGAGAGCGGGATATTGAATCCGCCGATCCGATCAACACATATAAACCCGATACCGCAGCGGATACCCCGAACGGGCGGCACCGCTTGCGGCCCCGCGGCGAGACTTGTAAAGAAACGGCATGATTTCCCAATTTTCCAAAGCGGTCGGACAGCTCGGCGATCCCAAGCTGCGCCGCGTTTTGTGGCTCAGCATCGGCCTATCGCTGCTGTTGTTCATCGTGTTGTGGTTCACGCTGTGGTGGATCGCGACCACCGTGCCGGCGGACGCGATTCCCGGCGTGCCCTGGCTTCAGGAAAAATTGGGCGAGGTTTTCGACTGGCTGGCCGGATTCCTGTTCATCGGCACCTTGCTGGTACTGACGCTGATGCTGTTTCCCGCCGTGGTGACGGTGATCGTCGGCTTCTTTTTGGATGCGGTCGCAGACGCCGTCGAGGCGCGGCACTATCCCGCCCTGCCGCCGGCGCGGGACCAGTCTTTGTCGGAAGTCGTTATTTCGACGGTGAAATTCGCGCTGGTGGTCGTAGCGCTGAATCTCATTGCGCTGCCGTTCTACATCCTGTTGTTCTTCGTGCCGCCGCTGAACCTGGTGCTGTTCTACATGGTGAACGGTTATCTGGTGAGCCGGGAGTATTTCGAACTGGTCGCGCAACGGCGGCTCGCGCCCGGCGACGTGAAACGGCTGCGCCGGAGCCACCGGGGCCGGTTGCAGCTCGCCGGCATGGCGCTGGTTCTGCTAATGACGATTCCCGTGGTGAACCTGTTGACGCCGGTCCTGGGCACCGCCTTCATGGTCCATGTCTATCAGCGGATGTCGATGAAGCGACTCGATCACAATTAGCGCCGTCACGCCCCGGACACACGCCAGACACGCCCCAAACACGGCATTGTCACGATTCAGTTCGTGTCAGCCTCATCGAAACATCGTATAGTCATACCAATATCGAATTGCGTAGGGTGACGACGCGTCAGGCCGTTGTTTGCGCGTGATTCCCTACCAATCAATGAACCCATTTTTCATTTGGGACGCATAGGGAAACCACATGGCCGAAGATCACAAACCCCCGCAATTTCCTTCGGAACTGGCGCGGCGGGTCGTGGGATTGCCCAGTAGCGGGCACCAGGACGGGCTGCACGGCGAAGGCAACAAGAAACTCGTCGTCGGACGCGACATCTCGCTGAACGGCGAGATCACCGACTGCGACGTCTTGATCGTCGAAGGCAAGGTCAAGGCATCGCTGCGCGACAGCCGCCGCTTCGAAATCAGCGAAACCGGCACGTTCGAAGGCAGCGTGGAAATCGACGTGGCCGAGATCAAGGGCCGTTTCGACGGCGATCTGCTGGTGCGCGGACGGCTTATCGTTCGCCGGACGGGCTGCGTCACCGGGCAAATCCGGTATGCCGAACTGGAGATCGAACGCGGCGGCCAGATCGCCGGCGACATTCAGGTGCTGGCCGAGTCCGAGACGGCGCAACTGCCCGGCCCGGAAAATATCGCCGGGTATACGCAACCCACCGTCGTCGAAGACACGTCGTCGCTGGACCGTGAATCCGACCTCCGTGCCTAGGTCGTCTTCTATTTCGAAGGCCGCGGCGCTGGTCTTCGCGCTCGCCCTGCTCGGCGCCTGCACCACGACCGGTCAGGATAGGACGGCGGGCGGCGCAAACGGGCAAGCCGGCGCGGCCGGGACGGGCGAGGCCAGCGATCCGCAGGGCAAGAAGACGGCCCGCGCGGTGCTGTATGATCCGGAGGAATTCCTCGGATACGGGCCGCAACGGCTGTTGCCGATCATGGGTGCGCCTGATTTCGTGCGCCGCGACGGGCCGGCGCAAATCTGGCAATACCGCGCCGAGAATTGCGTTCTCGACCTCTTCCTCTACGGCAAGAACGACGACAGCCAGGTCCGGCATGTGGAGCTGCGCGAGCGCGTCCCCGGCGTCGAACCGGTCGAGCAATGCTTCAGCCGTCTCCGCGCCGCCCGCCAGGGCAAGCCCTCGAGCTAAGGTCCCTCGGGACCGCCCCTTCAAGACGGACCTTGTCCCTGGCCCTGCCCAAACCGAACGGCTTTTGCTCACCGACCTGCGCGTGAGGCGACATTTCGGTTTGATGAGGTTTTGGGATGTTCGTTCCTGAGGGATCAGCGGACATTGATCATAGGCGCGGCGATTTCCGAGAATCGCCGGAATCAGACATCGAGATGACGCGCAATCCTGTCCGTTTGCGATCCACTGACGACAGCCGGGTTTGGCCAGCAATCCGACGATGCCGTAAACTTCCGTACGGCGAATCCATAGGGGCTGATTTGCCCAGGGAACTGTAATTGTAGGAAGCCGACGTCACCGAGCCTGCATTTCAAACACAACACTGTGAGAGTGCTTTTTTCGAGAGGTAGTTAATAATGTTGGGAGCGGTTTCGGCTGACCCGGAAATTTCGTTCTTAGGCGTGGGCGATGTGGGGCCAGTGCATGGACCGGCGGACCAGTATTGCGAATTGGCACTGCCGACATTGCGGTCGGTGGATATTCGGTTTGGCAATTGTGAGCGGCAATATTCAACGCGTGGGACGATCAATAAGGAATATCCCCATGGGTGCCAGCCGCCGGAGATGGCGGCGATTTTCGATCAATGCGGCTTCGATGCCGTAACTCTCGCCAACAACCATATGTACGATTTCGGGCCGGAACCACTTCTCGATACGCGCGCACTGATCTTAAGTAAGGGCATTCAGGTAACCGGTGCGGGCAAAAACTTGGCTGAAGCGCGCATGCCGGCTGTTGTCGAGCGGAAGGGAATCAAAGTTGGTTTCCTCGGATATTGTTCTGTTATCCCCGAAGGCGGCGAAGCGGGGCCGGACAAGATCGGCATTGCGCCGCTGAGCGCGACGTCGGCCATCGAGGACCGCGGCCCCAACTTTCCTCCCCGCGCGACCTCCAAGGCGTCCCCGGAACACCTTGCAATGATCGCCGAAGACATCGCGATGTTGCGGACGCAGGCGGATATCGTCGTCGTTGCCTTTCATTGGGGTCTTCTGTGGGCCCCGCGTTTGATCGCCGACTATCAGGTCGAGGCGGCCCATCACGCGATTGACGCTGGCGCGGACCTTATCCTCGGCCATCATGCCCATGTACCGAAAGCGATCGAAACGTATAAAGGCAAAGTCTGCTTCTACAGCCTGAGTAATTTCTGCATGACGAAGCCTGAACCTTCGTTCCGGTGGCAGGAAGAGCCCTGGAAGGTCGGCGCCATTCGCAACTACGCCGACCAGGATCCAGATTACCCGCTGTTGCCATACGGCGCGGACGCGAAGCGGACGCTGATGGCGAAGGCCATCTTCGCCAAAGACGGCGTCAGGTCGGTTTCCTTTATCCCTATGTTGATTGACCGTAAATACCGGCCGGAAGTTCTTCGCAATGGCGACGCGCGCTTCGACGATGCCGTGCGTTACATGGAATGGGCATCGGATGGCTTTGCACACCGATTTACCGTAGACGGCGACGAGGTTCGAATTGACCCATGACGAGAAATTCAGATTTACAACGTGGTGCTACCCGTAAACTGGCCGTACATGCGGCAGGCCTTACATATGAGATGCTGCCGGAAGAACTGATTGCCTTAACCAAACGATGCATTCTCGACACGTTGGGCGTCACGCTCGGCGCAAGCTGCCTTTCGCCGAAAGGGAAAGACCTCGCCGATTATGTGCGCGAGTGCGGCGGTAAGGCCGAAAGCACCCTCCTAGGGTTCGGCTTTAAGGCGCCGGCCGGCGCGGCCGTCTTCGTCAATGGCAGCCTCGGCCATATGCTGGATTATGACGATGTCGCCAAAACGGGCCATTTGAGCATTGTAACGATTCCCGTCGCATTCGCTCTGGCCGAACGGCAAGGAGGCATCGGCGGAAAAGAGTTCATTACAGCGGTCGCCGCCGGCATGGATGTCATGGCCCGCCTCGGCGCTGCAATTACGATTCCGCAGTGGATATCGAACGAAGGATGGTTCGCCACACAACTGCTTGGCTATATCGCCGGCAGTGCGACGGCGGGCCATGTACTAGGCCTCGACGCAGACCAAATGGAAAACGCATTCGGCAACGCATTCACCCAAACCGCCGGCAGCCGTCAAATGGCGGTCGACGAATCGACGGATTTGCGCGCGATGCAGGCCGGCTTTTGCGGGCAAGGCGCGATACTCGCGGCCGATTTGGCTCAAAGAGGCATTATCGGCTCCAAGGCGGTTATCGAGGGAAAATATGGCTTCTTCAAAACCTATGTGCGAGACGAAACGCCAGATTGGCAAGCGCTCGTCGGCGAACTGGGCACCCGTTTTCCCGTCCTTGAATCGCATGGCTTCAAGGTTTGGCCGCATTGCGCGCATATTCGGCCATGCACCGCTGCGATTTTGCAATTGCGCCGCGACGGTCTCGAGCCGGAAGCTGTAGAACAAGTCGACATCGTGGGCGGCAGTCAAGCAACGCAACTGCTCTCCACGCCAATCGAATCGAAACGCCGGCCGCAAGCGGCGATCGACGCCAAATACAGCGTTCCGTTTACATCCGCAGTCGCCATGACAAACGGCAACGTCACCTTGCGGGACTATACGCCCGAAGGATTGAGCGATCCGGCCGTGCTGGCTATGGCAGAGCGTATCCAATACAGGCCCGACCCAACGTCGAACTCGCTCATGCCGACGGTTGAGGTGCGGCTCAAGAACGGCGATACGCGTTCCTGTCAGGTGCACAGCGTACCCGGCGACGCGAACGAGCCCGTCGGCTGGGCGGAGATCGAGGCCAAGTTCCGGGACTGCATGTCCTTTGTTGAGCTGGAACCGGGCACCGTGGACCGAATGGTCGAAAATATCGCCACCCTAGAAGAAATGGCCGACGCAACCGAGCTCCTGAGCGGGTTGAACTAGCCTGTAGCGGGTGCAATTGCGCTCACAATCGCGGTCCGCCCTCTGACACACGAACAGAATTTTCTCGTTTTCCCCGCATGCGATATCATGGGTGGAACAGTGGTTTGCATGCCTCGAAAGGCTGTCCGTGACGTCAGAAAACAAGCCGTCCAAGCGTTTGCAGAAACTAATCCACCGCACGGACAAGGTGTTGGTCGTGCTGCATCCGCCGACGGCCGCGCACGCCAGAATTATGGAGGCCGCGGGCGCGGAATGCGGGTTCGTCGGGACCGGCGGCGTCGTTGGCGCCTATACCGGACTCGCGGATGTCGGCACGGCAACCCTGAACGAATGCGTCACCATTGCGGGCTGGATAGCCGATAGCGTCGACTTCCCGATTATTATGGATGGAGACACGGGACATGGCGGCGTTATGGCGGTACGCCGCATGGTTCGGGACTGCATCCGCGCTGGGATCGCCGGCGTCCGGATAGACGACCAACCGATCGAGGGCAAACGCAAGACCCAGAGCGCCGGCGTGGAGGTCGTCCCGATCGAACAAGCAATCGCGCGGTACCGGGCTGCTGTCGACATGAAAAACGAACTCGATCCCGATTTCGTCGTGATGGCGCAGTGCTACGCGCGCGACGCCGCGAATAGCGATCTCGATGACTGCCTTACCCGGCTGGCCGCCTACGAACAAGAGGCGGGCGTCGATTGGGTGCAGCTGGAATCGCCTCATTCGACGGCTGAGATCGAGCGGGCACGCGCCGTCGTCAAGGGGCCCTTCTCTTTCATGAAGGGCAAGCTGCCGCGCTTTTTGGGTTTGGAGGAACACCTGGCCCTCGGAGTGACGATTGCCTGGTATCCCGGATTTACCCATCATGTGACCTGGGCCGCGCTTTGGGATTTTATGGAGGATTTTCAGGCGAGGGGCATTCGCGCCTGGGACGATTTTTCGGAACGCCGCAAGAACGCCCCTTACCCGATTCCAGGCGTGGGGCCGGACGGCGAAGGGCCGGACAAACAGCGTTTGCTGGAAGAACATTATTTTACCGGGACGGCACTTGCAAAATACCGTTCGTCGAATGACAGCAATGACAATGGAGGGTAGGCAGCATCCTGCCCGGGGATAGGAGGTGCCAATGGCGCGCGCCGGCTTCAAGATCTTCGATTCGGATACGCATGTGGGACCCTTTGTGGATATTCTCGACCCGTATCTCGATGCCGCCACAAAAGCATCTCTCGCCGAATGGGAACCATACAAGCAGGCCCACCACCGTACGGGGCATGTAACCTATACCCGCGGTCAGCGCCGCTACCGGCGGCAACTCGGAACAGCCAAGGCGGCAGAGACGCCAGGCGGCTACATGGCCGGATTCACCGGGGCCCATAAGGGCCGCGAACCATCCCCGAAAGTGGACGACGATCCAGCGGCGCGGATCGCCGATATGGACCTCGAAGGGGTCGACGTAAATCTAACCTTGCCGTCCGGTTGGTTCGGCACTTGGACGTTGTCGGATGACATCGGCCTCGAAACCAACATGTACGCCGCCTACCACCGCTGGATGAATGACTACTGCGGGGCCTATCCGAACCGGATCGGCGGGGTCGTCCTGTGCACGGCCCGGAATGTGGGAGCCTCGATCGAGGAGATCGAGCGTTGGGGCAGATCGCGTTGGGCCTGGGGGATCCTTGTCTACGCACCGAAAGACATGCCGCTCGATCATCCCGACCTGGAACCGATCTGGCAGGCGGCGGCCGAATTCGACCTTGCCATAACACTTCACACGTTTACGGTCATGCCGCCCTACGCACCCGGCGGAACGGACAATTGGGAAAACCTTTTCCTTCAGCGCTCGGCGTCGCATCCATGGTGTGGCATGCGCAACATGGCTTCGCTGATCGGCAGCGGCGTCATGGATCGCTATCCCGAAATCCGCATCGGCACGCTCGAGGCGGGTCATAGCTGGCTGCCATTCTGGATGGCACGAACGGACGAGCATGCACGTACGATTCGGGCCGCCTTGCCCGACGACTTGCAGCGAATGCCAAGCGATTACGTCAAATCCGGACGCTATTTTCAGAGCATCGAAATTCCCGAGGGCGAAGCGCTCACCAACTCGGTGATCGATCTGCTTGGCGAGGATATCCTGATGTATGCGTCCGACTATCCGCACGGCGAGAGCTGGTTCCCAAAATCGGTTGAAACTGTTCTTGGCTGGAAGATGTCCGATGAACGAAAGCGGAAGCTATTTTGGGACAATGCCGTCAGGCTCTATGCCCGCGCCGAACTCAGCGAATGACCTGCCATTGAGATTTGCGCCGTTTGATTGATTTCGACGAATCCCGGCACAGGATGGCCGGCCCTGCCGAAGGCCTGTCTTGGGTAAAATCCGAAAATCAAGTGCGGCTGCTGGAGCTGCGCAAGCGCATCCCCGGCGTCGAACCGGTCGAGCAATGCTTCAGCCGCCTGCGCGCCGCCCAGCAGGGCAAGCCCTCAAGCTAAAGTCCGTCGGGACCGTCTCTCGGGAACCGGCCTCGTCCCCGATTCTGCTGAAACCGTATTTCTTTGATGACCGACCTGCGCGTAAAGCGACCATTTGGTTCGCTGAAATTGGGATGTCCGTTCCTCAGGGATCAACAGACATCAATCATAAACGCGGCAATTTCTGAGAGTAGCCGGAAAAGACACTCGCAATCAGTCGTCTCACACTGCTATTCACTACTTTTGCATGGCCACTTGGTGATGATTACATCGAGTTGTGTTTGATCCTCCTCACCGGCCATCACTCTTAAAATTTGGTCAAGCAGACCTGCTTTGTGAGGCTCTTTATTTTTTACAAAATCGATGTTTGGTTGAACATTCCAGCGAAGCAAGGCTCCTTGAGCAAGCAGCGACTTCGCAGATCGAAAGACCTCTTTTAGGTTGGGATGAGTATGGCAAAGGCGATAAAATTGAGCCTCGAGTTTCGCATTCTTGTCCAATCCTAACCTCTCGGCCTCGTCCAACTTCTTCTTTGCCTCGGCGTGGTCGTCCATCAGAAACAGTAATTGAGATAAGTTGAGAAAAATCTCGGATTTGTTTGGATTCAGAGCCAATGCGACTTGATATGCGGCAATGCACTCACGAACTGGTGCATTACTCATATGAAGCGCAAAGGCGTACCCGTACTCGACACGAGCTTGGTCAGCCCCCTTTTGTCTAGCTTGCCGAAAGCTCTCCAGGGCTTCCAAGCTGGCCCCGTCGGCCAGGCTGAACTCGGCTTGAAGCATGAACAACCTACCACTCTCGGGATTGACCAGGATACCCGAGTCAAGTACCTCATTAGCTGCGACGCGGTCATCGAGTTCTCCAGCCAGGAACCGCGCGAAGTTCCACGAGACGATCTCGTTTCCCGGATCCAGGCCAAGAGCTTTGCGATATAAACAGGTCGCCTTGGCACGCTCCCCATTTTCCCAGACAAGGTTAGCTAAATTTCCGAGCGCATTAACATGCTTGCGATCTAACTCAAGAGCTATTCGGTACTCTCGTTCTGCAGCTTCAATATCGCCCTTCTTTTCCTTCAAGTAAGCGCCATAATTTGAGTGCACGCTTGGATCATCCGGTTTCTCGTGCAACTGGGCCTTGTGGTATTCATCTGAGGCGTCTGCTCGCATAAAACTGGTCGATTTGATCCGCCCTTTCCCGGGCCCGAATTGATCGTCCACAACTTCTTGGATTATTTTGCGCGTCTCCGACGACATCGCTATCGGATCGGGAAGCAAAGCATCGCCGGTATCATGCAGACGAGTTTCGCCTTCACCTGTTAGACGCAAATGCGTAGTACAACAGGCTGGACTGATATTGCTCATACGCGCCCCGGCGCTACGATTAACTTCCGCTAAGAGCGAATGCATGAGATCGGCCGGAGGATCTTTCGCAGCCAACGCTCTAATTCGCTTTCTTTCAAGGCGAGTAACAGCTCGCGCCTGGCCAGGAACAATTACTTTGGGCTTATTGATTGGCACATTAAAAACCGATAGTTGGCTCGTTGCCCTTGTAAGCTTGTGTCCGGAGGGCCGCTCAAAATTACTGATTAGAGTAAATACTGGTTTGGTTCCGACAAATGCTCCAACACTGAAAGAATGCTTGTTATTTGGCGCGGGGACACGGGAAAGCCAGCTGTCCGCTTTTCGCAACTCGTCAATTAGACGCTCGTACGGATCGCTTTGTTGAATTAATCCTAGCTTCTCAGAAAGCCATTCATGGGTTTTCACGCCATCTGTACGTCCTACGCCAGTAAAGCAAATAGTTGCGGTCCACTTATAGGTGTTTACGACAAAGATTTTCTGGGTCTGAAAATCCGTCATGGCTTTCGTTTGTAGATCGTATAGACGGTAGTCAGCACTCTGATAAATGCAGCGGCTTGTCACGACCGTGATATTAAGCGTCATCACTAAAATTCGTCTGTCTTATCTGGACAAAGACCCACATCAAAAAACGGCCTTCGAATTCGGCCGCCTTAGATCGTCTTCGCCTTGTAGGCGCAGAGATCTTGTACCACGCAGACCGGACAGTCCGGCTTGCGCGCCTTGCAAACATAGCGTCCGTGCAGGATGAGCCAGTGATGGGCGTGCAGGCGGTAGGGCTCCGGCACCACCTTTTCCAGCTTCTTCTCGACCTGCACCACGTTCTTGCCCTTTGCCAGACTGGTCCGGTTGCCGACGCGGAAGATATGCGTGTCGACTGCGATCGTCGGTTCGCCGAAGGCGATGTTCAGCACCACATTCGCCGTCTTGCGCCCCACCCCGGGCAACTTCTCCAGGGCCTCGCGGTTGCGCGGCACCTCGCTGTTATGCTCGGCGATCAGCTTCTCGCTGAGGCCGATGACATTCTTGGCCTTGTTGTTGAAAAGCCCGATGGTCTTGATGTAGTCGCGTACCTTCGGCAGGCCGAGGGCGACCATCTTCTCCGGCGTGTCCGCGACCTCGAAGAGGGGTCCGGTCGCCTTGTTGACCCCGACATCGGTCGCCTGCGCCGACAGGACGACGGCGACCAGCAGGGTGTAGGGATTGACGTAGTGCAGCTCGCCCTGCGGCTCGGGATCCTTCTCCTCCAAGCGGCGGAAAAACTCTTCGATGTCGGCTTTTTTCATGCGGCGAGAGTACCCAACCGGATGCGCCGGGCCAAGCCCGAGACGATCCGCCGCAGCCCCCTGGACGCGCCCGCGCCCATATCCGATAGTGCGGCCATGACCACGACACAGAACCCTACCGGAACCGCGGGCGAAGCATCGGCGGATTCGGACACCGGCGCGGATCCCGATGACGGCCGCATTTTCTTCGATGCGACCCTCCACCCGAACCGCAGCCTCAGCCCGGCGGGGTTCCGGGTCTTCATGCTGATCGCGGGCGCGTCCGCGTTGATCATCGGCACGCTGTTCATGGTGGCCGGGGCGTGGCCGGTATTCGGCTTCTGCGGCGCGGAGTTCCTGCTGCTGTATTTCGCCTTTCGTATGAACTACCGGGCGGGGCGGGCCTACGAGCGGATCCGCCTGACCGAGAACCAGCTGGAAATCCGCCGGTTCAGCGCGCGGGGCGAGGTCGGACGCTGGCGCTTCGAGCCCACGTGGCTGCAAATCTCCATGGAAAACCCGCCGCAGCATGACAGCCAGATCACGCTGACCACGCACGGCCAAAGCCTGACGGTGGGATCGTTCCTGTCTCCGGCCGAGCGGCTGGAGGTCGCCGAAGCCCTGAAAGACGCGGTCGGCCGCTGGCGGAACCGCTGGAACCCGGCCGTCGCGGGCTGAGCCCCGTCTATCCGCTAGTCGAACCCGAGCACGTTTTTCATGCTGTACAGACCCGGCGCCCGGCCCCGGGTCCAAAGTGCCGCGCGGACCGCGCCGGCCGAGAAGACCTGACGGCTGCCCGCCCGATGGGTCAATTCGATCCGTTCGCCCTCGCCCGCGAAGATCACCGTGTGATCGCCGACCACATCACCGCCGCGCAACGTGGCGAAACCGATCTGCCCGTCCGGGCGCGGACCCGTGTGGCCGTCGCGCACCGCCTGGCGGACTTCGGCCAGGTCGACCTTGCGCCCGGCGGCGGCGGCCTCGCCGAGGCCGACCGCGGTGCCCGACGGCGCATCGACCTTGTGCCGGTGATGCATTTCGACGATTTCGATGTCGTAGGCTTCGGGCCCGAGGATGCCGGCGACCTGTTCGGTCAAGGCCAGCAACAGCGTCACGCCGATGCTCATATTCGGCGCACGCACCACGGGGACATGGCGTGCGGCCAGCGTAACCGACGCTTCCTGGTCGGCATCCAACCCGGTGGTGCCCGCGATCAGGGCTGTTTCGGCCTGGGCCGCGAGGCGGGCATGCTCCGCCGTAGCCGCTGGCGCGGTGAAATCGATCACGGCGTCGACCGCGGCGATCATCTCCGCCGGATCCTCCAACACGGTCACGCCCAGATCGCCGACCCCGGCCAGCGCGCCCACGTCCTGGCCGACCGCCGGGCTGCCCGGCATCTCCGTGGCCCCGGCGACGACGCATCCATCCGTGTCGCACACCTGCTGGACCAGCATCTGGCCCATGCGGCCCGCGCCGCCGACGATGCCGATTTTCAGCTCATTGCTCATCATCCGCCTCCCTGCGTTTGCAGGGTTCCGGTTGTATCGCATGGCCGGGATTTGAGAAAGCCGCAAAGCGCCTCGGAAGAAGGAATGGCGCAACGCGTCTTGGATTTGTGAATGGCGCAACGCGCCAGGCGGCGCGGCGCTATTCGGTAAGGTCTTCCCAGAATTCCTTGACGCGCGAGAAGAATCCCTCGGACTGCGGGTTCTGGTCCTTGCCGCCGCCCGCCTCGCGGAAGTTCTTCAGCAATTCCTTTTGGTCCTTGGTCAGATTGACCGGCACCTCGACCGCGGTCTCGATATACATGTCGCCGCGGCCCTTGCTGTTGAGCACGGACATGCCCTTGCTGCGCAGACGGAACTGCTGCCCCGACTGAGTGCCTTCGGGAATCGACACCTTGGCCCGGGACCCGTCGATGGTCGGCACCTCGACGCTGCCGCCCAGCGCCGCCGTCGTCATCGGGATCGGAACGGCGCAGAAGATGTCGCTGCCCTCGCGCTCGAAGATCGGGTGTTTTTCCACATCGAGGAAGATGTAGAGGTCGCCGGGCGGCGCGCCGCGCACGCCCGCCTCGCCTTCGTCCGCCAGGCGGATGCGCGTGCCGTCGTCGACCCCGGCGGGAATGTTCACCGCCAACGTCTTCTCGCGATGGACCCGGCCCGCGCCGCCGCAGGAACCGCAGGGGTTGTCGATCACCTGGCCATGCCCGCCGCAGGACGGGCAGGTCCGCTCGATGGTGAAGAATCCTTGCTGGCTGCGCACCTTGCCGACGCCGCCGCAGGTCCCGCAGGTCGTCGGTTGGGCGCCACCCTCGGCGCCCGATCCGGAGCAGGACTCGCAACTCACCGATGTGGGAACGCGAATGTCGATCTTGCGGCCGTGGAAGGCATCCTCCAGCGAGATGTCCAGGTTGTAGCGCAGGTCCGCGCCGCGCCCGGCACCGCCGCCGCCGCGCCGGCCGCCCATGAAATCGCCGAAGACTTCGTCGAAGATGTCGGAAAAGCCGCTCGCGAAATCGAATCCCTGCGCGCCTGCGCCGGGGCCGCCCGCGCCGTTTTCGAAAGCGGCATGGCCGAACCGGTCATAGGCCGCGCGCTTTTGGTCGTCCTTGAGGATTTCGTAGGCTTCGGTCGCTTCCTTGAACCGCGCTTCCGCGTCGGAATCGCCCGGGTTCCGGTCCGGATGGTATTTCATCGCGAGTTTCCGGTAGGCGGACTTGATCGCATCCGCCTCCGCCTCGCGGCCCACTCCCAGGACCTCGTAATAATCCTGCTTATCCATCGGCCACCCTTGATGGTAAAGCGGGCCTTCGGCGGCAGAGACTGCCCCGAAGGCCCCATTGGTTTTTGTCTATGTCATGCGTGACAAGACGTCCTCGCGGTTACGCCGACTTCTTGTCCTTGCCGGCCTGATCGTCGTCGACTTCCTCGAAGTCGGCATCGACCACGTCTTCCGCTTTGGCTTCACCATCCGGTCCCGCAGCGTCCGGGCCGTCGCCACCCTCGGCCGCCGCAGCGGCTTCGTCTTGGCTCGCCTGGTACATCGCTTCGCCAAGCTTCATGGAAACTTGCGACAGGGATTCGGTCTTGGCCTTGATGGCTTCGACATCCTCGGCTTCCATCGCCTCCTTGAGCGCGGCGAGTTCGGTCTCGATCGCTTCCTTGTCGGCGGGCTCGACCTTGTCGCCATAGTCGGCGAGGCTCTTCTCGGTCGTATAGACAAGGCTGTCCGCCGCGTTGCGGACTTCCACAAGTTCCTTGCGCTCCTTGTCCTCCGCCGCATGCTCCTCGGCGTCCTGGACCATCTGCTCGATATCGGCGTCCGACAGTCCGCCCGACGCCTGGATCCGGATCTGCTGTTCCTTGCCGGTCGCCTTGTCCTTGGCGGACACGTTGACGATGCCGTTCGCGTCGATGTCGAAAGTGACCTCGACCTGCGGCATGCCGCGCGGTGCCGGCGGGATGCCGACCAGATCGAACTGACCCAACAGCTTGTTGTCGGCGGCCATCTCGCGCTCGCCCTGGAACACCCGGATCGTCACCGCGGTCTGGTTGTCCTCGGCCGTCGAGAAGGTCTGCGACTTCTTGGTCGGGATCGTCGTGTTGCGGTCGATCAATCGGGTGAACACGCCGCCCAGCGTCTCGATGCCGAGCGACAGCGGCGTCACGTCCAGCAGCAGCACGTCCTTGACGTCGCCCTGCAGCACGCCGGCCTGGATCGCCGCGCCGGTGGCGACAACCTCATCCGGGTTCACGCCACGGTTCGGCTCCTTGCCGAAGAAGCTCTTCACCGTGTCGAAGACCTTGGGCATGCGGGTCATGCCGCCGACCAGGATCACGTCGTCGATTTCGCTCGCCTTCAGCCCGGCATCCTTGAGCGCCTTCTTGCAGGGCTCGATGGTGCGCTCGATCAGGTCGCCGACCAGCGCTTCCAGCTTGGCGCGGCTGAGCTTCATGTTGAGATGCTTCGGTCCCGACTGGTCCGCGGTGATGAAGGGCAGGTTGACGTCGGTCTCCATCGAGCTCGACAATTCCATCTTGGCCTTCTCGGCCGATTCCTTCAGCCGCTGCAACGCGAGCTTGTCCTCGCGCAGATCGATGCCGTTTTCCTTCTTGAACTCGTCGGCCAGGTAGTCGACCACACGCTGGTCGAAATCCTCACCGCCGAGGAAGGTGTCGCCGTTCGTGGATTTCACCTCGAACACGCCGTCGCCGATCTCCAGCACGGACACGTCGAAGGTGCCGCCGCCGAGGTCGTAGACGACAACCACGCCGCTGCCCTTCTTCTCCAGCCCGTAGGCGAGAGCCGCCGCGGTCGGCTCGTTGATGATGCGCAAGACTTCCAGGCCGGCGATCTTGCCGGCGTCCTTCGTCGCCTGGCGCTGTGAATCGTTGAAGTAAGCCGGGACGGTGATGACCGCCTGCTTTACGTCTTCGCCGAGATAGCTTTCGGCGGTTTCCTTCATTTTCTGGAGGATGAAGGCGCTGATCTGGCTCGGCGCAAACTTTTCGCCGCCCGCCTCGACCCAGGCGTCGCCATTCTCGCCCGAAATAATCTTGTAGGGTACGAGCCCCTTGTCTTTCTCCACCGCGGGATCGTCGGCGCGCCGTCCGATCAACCGCTTGATGGCAAAAAACGTCTTGTCCGGATTGGTTACGGCTTGCCGTTTCGCGGCATGACCCACCAGCCGTTCGTCGGACTCGGTAAACGCCACCATCGACGGCGTCGTCCGAAACCCTTCTGCGTTCTCAATAACCTTTGCCTGCGAGCCTTCCATAACGGCAACGCAGGAATTGGTTGTCCCCAAATCGATCCCGATGACTTTACTCATGTGACCCTCTTTCCTTTCCGGCAAATCCTTACCGACGAATTCTCGCCAAATTTCAGTCCCGGCGGCCCAAACTGCGGCACCGCCACAAGGATTCCCAGTTGCGCGGTTTTGATTAGTAACTGACGGCTATATAGGGAGGGTTGCGCGCTCGTACAAGAATTCGAGAGGCGAGATTATGCGCTGAAACGCATAAATTTAAGTGATTTACCGATCCATTCGCCCCAAATCACGATGGTGGGGCACTTGATCCGGCCCCGGGGATGCGCGAGGCTCGGCCCTGTAGGGCGTACATGATCATTTCAGCCAGCTATAAGACTGATATTCCAGCGTTTTATCCGGCATGGTTCCTGAACCGGCTGGACGCCGGATTCTGCCGGTCGGTCAACCCCTGGGGCGGGCAGGTGTATGAAATCCCGTTGACCGCCGATGCGGTCGATGGATTCGTGCTGTGGACCCGGAACATCCGACCGCTCGCGCCCAGCCTCGACCGGGTCGCCGCGGTCGCGCCCTACGTGGTGCAATACACGATCACCGGGTATCCCCGGAGCCTCGAGACCAGCACGATCCCGGCCGGCCAGGCGGTGGCGGACCTGCGGGACCTTCGCCGCCGCGGTGGACCCCGCGTCGCGGTCTGGCGCTACGATCCGATCCTGATCACCAGCGCGACCCCGGCCGAGTGGCATCGCCGTAATTTTGCGGCACTTGCCCGGTCGCTGGCCGGTACGGTCGACGAAGTGGTGGTGTCCTTCGCCCATATCTACCGCAAGACCCGCCGCAACCTGGAGGCCGCCACGGTCCGGTCCGGCCTGACCTGGCGCGATCCGCCGGACGGCGAAAAATTGGCGCTGGCGGCCGCCCTGGCCGACATCGCCGCCGAGCAGGGCATGGCGTTTCGGGTGTGCGCCCAAGCGTCTCTGGTGCCGCCCGGCGGCGCGCTCGCCCGGTGCATCGACGCGGACCGGCTGTCGGTGGTCGCCGGACGGCCCATCGCCGCAGCGGTGAAAGGCAACCGGGAAGATTGCCTCTGTCACCGGTCGCGCGATATCGGGGCCTACGATACCTGCCCCCATGGCTGCGTCTATTGCTACGCGGTGACGTCGCCGGGCACGGCCAAGCGGCGCTACGCCGAACACGATCCCGAGGGGGCGTTCCTGTTCGCGCCCGCCGGCAACCCTCAGCGGTCGTCGGCGAGGCGGATGCCCGAGAACATCCAACGCTGATGCGGGTAGAAGAAGTTGCGGTAGGTCGCGCGCGCATGCCCGCCCGGCGTCACGCAGCATCCGCCGCGCAGCACCATCTGGTTCGACATGAACTTGCCGTTATATTCGCCGATCGCGCCGCGCGCCGGACGGTATCCCGGGTATGAATTATAGGCGCTCTGCGTCCATTCCCAGACGTCGCCGATCAACTGGCGCGGCCAGCTTTTCTTCTTCGGCGCGGGCGCCGGGTGAAGCGATCCCGATTCCAGGAGATTGGCTTCCGTCTCCTCCGCGGGTTCGGATTTCGCGGCGATGGTTTCCCATTCGGCCTCGGTGGCCAATCGCTTGCCCGCCCAGGCTGCATAGGCGGCCGCTTCGTAGTAGCTGACGTGGCTGACCGGTTTGTCCGGATCCAACGGCTGCAGCCCGGCGAGGGTGAACTCGAACCGCTCGCCGTCCTTTTCCCGCCAATACAACGGCCCGCGCCAATCGTTCGCGCGCGCCGTCTCGATGCCGTCCATGAACCAATGTTCCGGCCGCTCGTAACCCCCGTCCTCGACGAATTCGAGATACTCGCCATTGGTGACCAGACGCGATGCGATGCGGAAGTCGCGCAACAGGACGTCGTGGCGCGGCGATTCGTTGTCGAAGGCGAAGCCGTCGCCGGCATGGCCGATGCCGCGCACCCCGCCCTCGACCTCGACCCAGTCGAGCGTGTCGGCGCCGACGCCGGTCTGCGGCACGTCCGGCGCATAGGCGGGCGCCAACGGATTGCAGGAAAAGACGTGCTTGATGTCCATCAGGAGCAGCTCCTGATGCTGCTGCTCATGATTGATGCCGAGGGTCACCAACTCGGCGATACGGTTCGCGGAATTGCGCGGCGGCGCGGCCAACAGCCGTTCCATCGTCCGGTCCACATGATGCCGATAGGCGATCACCTCGTCGGCGGACGGACGGGTCAGCAGGCCGCGCGCCGGACGGGCGTGCCGCGGCCCGGCCGCTTCGTAGTAGGAATTGAAAAGATAGGCAAATTGCGGATGGAAGGCCGTGTAATCGGCCATGAATTTGCCCAGTATAAAGGTCTCGAAAAACCAGGTGACATGCGCCAGATGCCATTTCGTCGGGCTGACGTCGGGCATCGACTGCGCTTGCTGGTCCTCGGGCGACAGCGGCGCGGCGAGCGATTCGGTCGTGGCGCGCACGCGGCGGTAGCGCCCCAGCAAGGCATCCATCTCTCCCGAATCCGCAGTGAGGTTCTGTTCGACGGTGTCGATGACGCCCCCCTTGACGTCCTGTCGTACTACGCCCGACGCGTGACGGCGTCGTGAAGGGCGGAACCGTATCCGGTCACCCGGAATTTTTCAACGCGGGCCGACCGGGGCTCCTGCCATCCAGTGTCACCTGTCGCACCCCGGTCACGGCGGCTACGCCGTGGTGTCGACATGCCCCGAATTTTCGGGCGGCGAGTCCGAATCGCCCTTCGCGACACCGACCATGGCCGGCCGCAGAAGCCGGTCATGCATGACGTATCCGGGTTGCAGAAGCTGCACGATCGTTCCCGCTGGCTCGCCCGAGTCAGGCACCTCGAACATCGCTTGGTGATAGGTGTGATCGAATTTCTCGCCCAACGGCTCGATCTTCTTGATGCCTTGCCGCTCGAAGGCGGTGAGCAGGTCCTTCTCGACCATCTCGACGCCGACGATCAGCGACTTGAAGTTCTCGTCGCGCTCGCGCAATTCTTCCGGCACGCTTTCCAGCGCCCGGCCGAGATTGTCCGACACGTTGAGCAGGTCCTTGGCAAAATTGCTGGAGGCGTATTTCCGGGCCTCGGCAAGTTCGCGTTCCGATCGCCGCCGCGTGTTTTCCGCGTCTGCCAGCGCGCGAAGGCTACGATCGCGGAGATCGGAGAGATCCGCCTCGAGCTCCTGGATGCGCGCTTCCGCGGCGGCCAGCGGGTCGTCCGGCACGTCGGCCGCGGCCTCGGATGCGGCTTCCGCCGCGTCGTCGATCTCAGCCTCGGGGTCGGCGGCTTCGGCCGGCTTCTTATCTTCGGTCATTGAAAATCTTCCGTTCTCGATAGAGGGGTTACTTGCCGATCAAGTCGCCCACGATCTTGGCCGTGTAATCGACCATGGGAATGATCCGCGCATAATTCATTCGGGTGGGCCCGATCACGCCGATGGCGCCGATGATCCGCTCGTCGGTCTGCGCAAACGGCGCGATTATCATCGAACAGCCGGCATTGGAGAAGAGTTCATTTTCAGAGCCGATGAAAATCTGAACGCCTTCGGCGATGTCCGTCGCGTCGATCAGTCGGAGCAGGGTTTCCTTCGTTTCCAGCGCCTCGAACAATCCGCGGATACGCTCTAGATCGGAAACCGCGGTCACGTCTTCAAGGAGGTGCGACTGACCGCGCACGATCAAGACCCCGCTATCCGCCTCGCCGCTGTTGGCCCAGGTCGCCAAACCGGCCTCGACCACCTTGGTCGTCAGGCCATCCAGCTCGGTCCTGTGGGCGGCGATTTCGCGCGCGACCTCGTCGCGGCATTCCAGCAGCGACCGCCCGACCATGCGGGTCGTCAGGAAGTTGCTCGCCTCGACCAGGCTGGAGGCCGGCATGCCGAGCGGGATATCGACGACCCGATTCTCGACCGTACCGCCCTCGCCGACCATCACGACCAGCGCCCGTCCGGGCCCGAGATTGACGAACTCGATGTGGCGCAGCTTCTCCTGCGATTTCGGCGCCATCACCAAGGCCGCGCATTGCGACAGGCCGCTCAACAGGCCGGACGCTTCCTGCAGAACCTGCTGCGAACTGATGCCCGCGGCCTTGCATTGCGCCTCGATGCTGGCGCGCTCTTCCTGCGTCAGGTTACCGAGCTCCAGGATGCCGTCGACGAAAAGCCGCAACCCGGCATCCGTCGGCAAGCGGCCGGCCGAGGTGTGCGGCGCGTAAAGCAGGCCGAATTCTTCAAGGTCGGCCATAACATTACGAATTGTCGCAGGCGACAGCTGAAGACCGGACCGCCGCGACAACGTGCGCGAGCCGACCGGTTCACCCGTCTCCATATAAGCTTCGATAACGTGCCGCAGGATTTCCCGCGACCGTTCGTTGAGCTCTTCTGTCATGGTCTCCGAAATGTAGTAACCGCCCCCCGGAGCGTCAATGGACGCGAAGACGCCGTATCGTCGGAAAAAGCCCGGAAGTCCGCTGGACGCGGCCAAGCCGACCGGGTAGCTTGCGGCCGACCATCCAACAGAAGCGAGACTGCCATGCGCCCTTCCGGCCGAGCGAATGACCAACTGCGCGCCGTCACCCTGGAAACCGACGTGTCGAAATACGCCGAGGGGTCCTGCCTCGCGAAATTCGGCGACACGCATGTCCTCTGCACCGCCAGCGTCGAGGATTCGGTACCGCCCTTCCTGCGCAACAGCGGCGAGGGTTGGGTGACCGCCGAATACGGCATGCTGCCGCGCGCCACCGACACCCGGAACGATCGCGGCCGCACCATGCGCTCGGGCCGGACCCAGGAAATCCAGCGGCTGATCGGCCGCAGCCTGCGCGCGGTGACCGATATGAAGGGCTTCGGCGAGCGGCAAATCCGCATCGACTGCGACGTCATGCAGGCCGACGGCGGCACGCGGACGGCGGCGATCACGGGCGGTTTCGTGGCGCTGCATCTGGCGTTCCAGCATCTGCACAAGATCGGCGCGGTGAAATCGATCCCGATATCGGGGCAGGTGGCCGCGATATCCTGCGGTTTGTGGAACGACGCCGCGGTGCTCGACCTGGACTATGCCGAGGATTCGACGGCGCAGGCGGACGCCAATTTCGTGCTGACGGAAAGCGGCGCCATCGTCGAGGTGCAGGGCACCGCGGAGTCCGAGCCGTTCTCGCGCGACGCCTTCGGCGAACTGCTCGACCTTGCCGCCAAGGGAATCGACGAACTGTGCGCGGCGCAGCGCACGGCGCTGGGACTCTAGGCCATGCCCCGGAAACTCGCCGGCGAAAGACTGGTGATCGCCAGCCACAATCCGGGCAAGGTGACGGAGATCGGCGACCTGGTCGCGCCCTATGGCATCGACGTGGTGTCCGCCGGCGACCTGGGGCTGCCGGAACCCGAAGAAACCGGCACCACTTTCGAGGCCAACGCCCTGCTGAAGGCCCATGCCGCGGCCACGGCGGCGAACCTGCCCGCATTGGCCGACGATTCCGGTCTCTGCGTGCATGCGCTCGGCGGCGATCCGGGCATCTATTCCGCCCGGTGGGCCGGACCGGCGAAGGACTTCGCGCGGGCGATGGCGAAAGTGCACGCTGCCCTCGACGGCAAGGGCGACCGGCGGGCGCATTTCCATTGTGCGCTGGCGATCGCCTGGCCCGACGGCCATGCCGACTGTTTCGAGGGCACGGTGGACGGCACGCTCGTCTGGCCGCCGCGGGGCGACCGGGGCTTCGGGTACGATCCGATGTTCCAGCCGGACGGCCACGACATTACCTTCGGGGAAATGGACCCCGACGCGAAACATGCCATCAGCCATCGGGCGGAAGCGTTCAAGCGCTTCGTCGCGGGATGCCTGGCCGCGTAACCGGGCCGGGCGGCCCGCTCGCCCTGTATGTGCACTGGCCGTTCTGCCTGTCCAAATGCCCGTACTGCGACTTCAACAGTCACGTCCGCGACCGGATCGATCAGGACCGCTGGCGGCGCGCCTTGCTGCGCGACCTGGACGCGACGGCGGACGAAACGCCGGGCCGGTCGATCACGAGCCTCTTCTTCGGCGGCGGCACGCCGTCCTTGATGGACCCGGCCACCGTCGCCGCGTTGATCGACCGCGCCGGCGACCGCTGGACGCTCGGCCCCGATGCGGAGATCACGCTGGAGGCCAATCCGACCTCGGTCGAGGCCGGCCGGCTGGCCGACTACCGCGCCGCCGGGGTGAACCGGGTGTCGCTCGGCGTTCAGGCGCTCGACGATACAGCGCTCCGTTTTCTCGGCCGCGAACACAGCGCCGCCGACGCCCTAAACGCGGTCGACCTGGCCCGCCGGTTGTTCGACCGCTTCTCGTTCGATCTCATCTACGGCCGGCCCGGGCAGACGGTCCCGGCATGGCGCGACGAGCTGGAACGGGCCCTGGACCGAGCAGGCGATCACCTGTCGCTCTATCAGCTCACCATCGAACCGGGCACCGCCTTCTACCGGCGCGCCGGCCTCGGCGAAACCTTGACGTCCGATGACGATGGCGCCGCGGCATTGTACGAGCTGACCCAGGCGATGCTCGTCGATGCCGGTCTGCCGGCCTACGAGATTTCCAACCATGCCCGTCCGGGTTCGGAATGCCGGCACAACCTGACCTATTGGCGATACCAGGATTATGCGGGGATCGGCCCGGGCGCGCATGGCCGGCTGACGCTCGACGGGCGAAAATGGGCGACGCAACGGTTGCGCTCGCCCGAATCCTGGCTCGACGGGGTCGAGACCGGCGGCGGCGAGGAGCCGCGGGCCGCGCTCGACGCCGGGGACCGGCTGGCCGAAATGGTCATGATGGGCCTGCGCTTGGCCGAAGGCGTTCCCGTCGCACGGGTGGAGGAAGAGACCGGAAAACCGTTCGACACCTGGATCGACCCGGCGCGGCGGAACC
This sequence comes from Alphaproteobacteria bacterium, assembly GCA_965228975.1. Classification (GTDB taxonomy): domain Bacteria; phylum Pseudomonadota; class Alphaproteobacteria; order UBA8366; family UBA8366; genus JAJFJD01. Next base: position 4,725,847 of record OZ245851.1, on the reverse strand, counting down.
CGTTGATCGAGGGCGGTTTCCTGGAAGCGGATCCGGACCGGCTGCGCGTCACCGCCGCAGGGCGGCAGCGCCTGGACGCCGTCATCGCACGGTTGCTGGCGTAGGAACGCCGCCCGCCGTCAGTTCGTGAATTGCTGGAAGGATTCCTGCGGCGCGGCGATCATCGCCACCCCGTCGCGGCGCACTTCCAGGATCGCGAGCGCGCGCTCCGCGACGCCGGTCGGGTTGAGGCGAAACAATCCATCGACCCCGAGAAAACCGTTAGGGTTGGTCAAGGCCTCGAAGGAGAAATCGGGTCCGCTTTCGCCTTGCGCCAGCACGGCGGCAAGCGCCGTTGCGTCATACGCCAACGAGGCCAGCCGGGCCGGCGCACGGCCAAAGGCCGACTTGAACCGCTTCGAAAAGCCCGCCCATTCGGCCGGAGCCGGCGCGGCGAACCAGGCGCCGATCAACGACGGTTCGGATTCGGGGTTCGGGATTTCGTCCCAGTTGCGCAGGCCAAGCATACGGACCGCCGGCGGATCTACGTCGTAGTAAGACAACAGCGACGCGAGCGCGCGCAACCGTTGCCCCGTTTCGGGGATCAGCACCGCGTCGAATTCCACGTCGCCGATCGTATCGCGCTTCTCCAGCCGCTTGAGCGCGCGGCGCGAGACCTCGCCGGGCTGGCGTTTCAGGAGGGCGCGCTGTTGCATCAGCGCCTTGCGCCGCTGGTCGTAATCGGCGAGCAGCTTGACGTCCTTGCTGAAGTCGGCGGCGGCCGGGTCGTAGGGTTGCGTCCGCACGAGGGCGCCGCCGCGCTGCCGCGCCGCGTCCTGCGTCGCCTGCACCACGGTCTGGCCGAACTCATCCTGGGGAGCGAGCACCGCGAAACGGGTGAGGCCGCGGCTGCCGGCGAAATCCACGATGGCCGTGACCTGCTGTTCCGGCACGAAGCCCATGATGAAGACGCCCCCGCCCGCGACCCGCTGCGAATTGGAGAACGCGACGACGTTGACCGACGCCAGGCGGGCGACTGGTGCTACCGCCTCGACGGAACCGGCCAGCAACGGACCCAGGATCAATCGCGCGCCTTCGGTCACCGCTTTCTCCGCCGCGGCGCTGGCGCCGGCCGGGGTCCCCTGCGTATCGAAGGGCATCAAGGTGAACTTGTCGCCGGCGATTTCGAACATCGCCAGTTCCGCGGCGTTTTGCATCGCCTTGCCGAGGCCTGCGCTCGGCCCCGACAGCGGCAGCAGGATCGCCACCCGGATCGTGCCGTCGTCCGGGTAGACCGGCACCGCTCCTTCGCTGGGCAATTGCCCATCCTGCAGCGTCGGCAGCGGCGGGACCGGGGGTAAGCTCGGGTCCCGCGGGCTCTGGCCGTAGGTGCCGCCACCGTCTACAGTTGGCCCGGAGCACGACGCCACAAACAGCAGCCCCAGCGCCGCGCACAGCAATCGCAGAGCAGCGTGACATGGCCAAGAGCCGCAATTCCGCCCGATCCAGCGCATCGGGTCACCCCCGTGAACAGACCCCCGCAAAACCCGGGAAGGCTGCCGAGCCTAGCGGCGAGACGGCCGGAAGTAAACCGGCCCCTGGGCTTTATGTGGTGCCGACGCCAATCGGCAACATGCGCGATATCACCTTGCGCGCATTGGATATTTTGCAGCAAGTCGACCTGATCGCCTGCGAGGACACGCGGGTGACCGGCCGGCTGCTCGATTTCCACGGCATCACCACGCCGGTGACCGCCTATCACGACCATAACGCCCCCCGGGTCCGGCCGGAATTGCTGCGCCGCGCCGAAGGAGGCGCCAGCATCGCCCTGGTCAGCGATGCCGGCACGCCGCTGATCTCGGACCCCGGCTATCGCCTGGTGCAGGAAGCGGTCGCGAAGTCGATCGCGGTGACCGCCCTGCCCGGCGCCTCCGCGGTCATGACGGCCCTGACCGCGTCCGGGCTGCCGACCGACCGGTTCCTGTTCCTCGGCTTCCCGCCCAGCCGGGCCAGCGCACGCAAGAAACTGTTCGGGGAGGTCGCCTCCGTCCAGGCATCGCTCGTGTTCTTCGAGTCCGCCCGGCGGCTCGCCGCCAGCCTGGGCGCGATGGCCGTGGTGTTCCGCAACCGGGACGCCGTGGTCGCGCGGGAACTGACCAAACGCTACGAGGAGTTGCGCCGCGACACCCTGCCGGCGCTCGCGAAACACTATACCCAGGCCGGCCCGCCGAAAGGCGAGGTCGTGGTGATCGTCGGGCCGCCCGGCGACGTGCCGCCGCCGGGCCCGGAGGAGATCGACCGCCTGCTGCGCGACGCGCTGAAGACGCAAAGCATGCGGGACGCGGTGTCCGCCGTCAGCGACGTCACCGGGGTGGCCCGCCGCGAGGTCTACGACCGCGCCCTGACGCTGACCGGACGGGGCCGCCGGTGAGCATTCCGCGGTACGGAAAAGGCAAACGCTTTCGCGCCTGGCGCCGGGGCCATTGGGCGGAGCACCTATGCGCCCTTGCCCTGGTCGTGCGCGGATATCGCGTGCTGGCGCGGCGGCTGCGCTATCCGGTCGGCGAAATCGACTTGTTGGCCCGGCGCGGCGGCACACTGGCGGTAATCGAGGTCAAGGCGCGGCGCGACGTGGAAAGCGCGATGACGGCCGTAACGCCCCGCCAACGCCAGCGGATCGCCCGCGCCGCCGAATGGCTGTTGGCGGAGCGCCCCGCCCTCGCCGGCCTGGCCCTGCGGTTCGATGTGATGCTGGTGACGCCGTGGCGCTGGCCCCGGCACATGCCCGATGCCTGGCGTCTTTAGGCGGCCGCCGCCGCCCGGTTGCGGTTCGCGCCAATCCTGCTATACAGCTAGGGTCATGACATCGGCGACACGATTTCCCCTCACCGTCACTGAAATGCCGCGGCCGCGATCCTCTCGCCGGCCCGCTGGATTGGTCCTGTGCGCGGCGCTTTCCCTTGCCCTTGGGCTGGCGGGATGCGGTCCCAGCGTGGTGATCGGCGCCGGCGCGGCGGCGGGCAACGCCGCCCTGCAGGAGCGCGGTTTCGTCAAGACGGTCGGCGACACCGCCACGGAAGCGAAGATCAGCGCGAATCTGGTCAACCACAGCGCCAAGCTGTTCGTCGACGTTTCGGTCGAGGTCTACGAAGGGCGCGCCCTGATGACCGGCGCGGTCGAGAAAACCGAGGACCGGATCGAAGCGGTCCGGATCGCCTGGAACGTGGACGGCGTACGCGAGGTTCTCAACGAAATTCAGGTCCGCGATACGAGCGACCTGCTGGACGCCGCGCGGGACAAGTTGATCACCGCCAACCTGAGCACGACAATGACGCTCGACAAGCGGATCAAGAGCATCAACTACTCGATCGAAACGGTAAACGGAACGGTCTACCTGATGGGCATCGCCCAGAACCAGGCCGAACTGGACCGGATCCGCAACCATGCCCGGCAAATTCGATATGTCCGGCGCATCGTCAGCCATGTTCGGATCAAGGACGCGAAAGGTGGCGTCGGGTAGCGAAACCCCTTCCGCCGCCGCCCCGTCGGAAATCCTGCGGCGGGTCGGCGACAGCCCGGCCGCGGCCTTCGATCTCGCGGACGCCGCCCTGGCGCTGGCGGCCCTGGACCGCCCGCGCGTCGACCTCGCGCACTATCGGCATCACCTCGCGGCGCTCGCCGACGACGTCCGGGCCGCGGTCGCCGGCGACAGCCTGGAGCATTGCGTCGCCGCGCTGAACGAGACGATCCTCGGCGCGCATGGCTACGAAGGGGATCACCTGACCTACGACGATTTGCAAAACGCGAACCTCATGCGGGTGATCGACCGCCGGAAGGGCCTGCCGGTCGCCCTCGGCATTCTGTATCTGCATGCGGCGCGGGCGCAGGGCTGGTCGGCGGCCGGGCTGAATTTCCCCGGCCATTTCCTGATCCGCGTCGACCATGGCGGCGAGCGCGCGATCATCGATCCGTTCAACGCAGGCAAGGTGTGCGGCGCCGGCGACCTGCGCGACCTGTTGAAGGCGATGCAGGGCGCGGAGGCCGAACTGTCGCCGGACCAATATGACGACGTGAGCGATCGCGAGATCCTGCTGCGGCTGCAGAACAACATCAAGATACGCCATATCCAGATGAAGGAAGCCGGTAAGGCGGCGGCCATCGCCGAGTCGATGCTGCTGATCGCGCCGGATATCAACGCATTGCGGCGGGAAGCGGGACTCCTGCACGCCCACGCGGGCAACCTTCAGGCGGCCATTGCGGCGCTGGAATCCTTCCTCGACCACGAGGCCCGCGACGGGCCGCGGCATGAGATCGCCACCCTGTTGCAGCAGCTGCGCCAACGTTTGAATTGAAGCGCTGGGCCGACGCCGCCGGGACCGTTATAGTCGCGGCAACCATCGCGCGCCGCCCCGCGCAAGCAGGAGAGTATCGATGAGCCTTGCCGTCGCCATCCAAATGGACCCGATTTCCGGCGTAGACATCAACGCCGACAGCACCTTCGTCATGGCGCTGGAAGCGCAGAAACGCGGTCACGGCCTGTATCACTATCTGCCGCAAGACCTGTCCTTCCGGCATAACCGCCTGTTCGCGCGGGTGCAGCCGTTGGAGGTGCGGCGCGAGCACGGCAGCCATTTCACCCTCGGCAGGGAGGAGATGGTCGACCTAGCGACGATGGACGTGGTGTTGATGCGTCAGGACCCGCCGTTCGACATGGCCTATATCACGGCCACGCACCTGCTGGAGCATATCCACCCGACCACGCTTGTCGTGAACGATCCGGTGTCGGTGCGCAATGCGCCGGAAAAGCTGTTCGTCACGCATTTCAGCGAGTTGATGCCGCCCAGCCTGATCACCAGCGACCGCGATGAAATCCTGGCGTTTCGCAAAGAACATAAGGACATCATCCTGAAGCCGCTGTTCGGCAACGGCGGCGCCGGGGTCTTCCATCTTGCGCCGGACGACGAGAACCTGAATTCCTTGCTGGAAATGTTCACCGAGATGTATCGCGAGCCGATCATCGCGCAACGCTACCTGCCCGAGGTCCGGGCGGGCGACAAGCGTATCATCCTGGTCGACGGCAAACCGATGGGCGGCGTGTCGCGCGTTCCCGAGCCCGGCGAAGCGCGCGCCAATTTCCATTCCGGCGGGCGCGCGGAGAAGACCGACCTCACCAAGCGCGAATTGCAGATCTGCGAAGCGATCGGCCCGACCTTGAAGGAACGGGGGTTGATCTTCGTCGGCATCGACGTCATCGGCGACTACATGACCGAGATCAACGTCACCTCGCCGACCGGTATTCAGGAGATCAACCACCTGAACGGCATCTCGATCGAGGTCGCGATATGGGACGCGATCGAGGAACGCCGCCAGACGCGCTAGGCGGTTTGCAGGCGCGCCGCCGCCGGGCGGCCACCGGAAAGATCAGAAGCTTTCGTCGAATTGCCGCTGGATCGAGAGCGACAGCAAATTGCCTCCGCCGTCGAAGGACAGCGCGGATTGCAGCAGGTTGTTGAACAGCAGCGTTTGCTTCTGCGCGTCCAGCGCCTTTTGCGTCTCTTCCAAAAGCGCTTGTTGCTCGACATTGCTGGCCAGCGCATTGTGCTCTTCGATCATCTTGGCGTTGAAGTCGCGATGCGCCGTCACCTTGGCAAGCTGCGTTTCGATGATGGTGATGTCGAACCGCAGCGTGGCCGACGCGGCATCGAGATCCGCCAGCGCGTCATCCAACTTAGCCGGGTCGGTGAAGTTGCCGTAGAGGAAGGAGTTCAGGACACCCAGTCCCTTGCGCTGCAACGTGCCGCTGAGATACGGCGACGCCTCGCCGTCGCGGGTGAGGGAGATCGAGCCGGTATCGGGGTCGTATACGACGGTGTCGGTATCCGCGACGATTTGGCCTTCGTCGCCGAAATCGGTCGGGAATTTGGTCAGGGTCGCGCCGAAGATGCCTGGATAGTGGTTATTGCCGTCGCCATCGGTAATGAAATAGTCGCTGCCGGAAAAGATGCCGGTGATCGTCTGGTCGATGGGGCTGTCGGGCTTCGTCTTATAGGTCAGCGTGCCGGGCGTGAAAACGTCGCGGATCGAGCTGCCGATGATATTCCCCTCGATGCCGCCCGCGTTGCGCACCTTGATGTTCAGCTGGCCAAGCAGTTGATCGAACGTGTCGGCATGCACCGCGCGCTGGGTATCGTCGATCGTTCCGCTTTGGGCCAGGACGATCTGCTTTCGCATATCGCTCAAAATTTTCTTGAGATCGACCAACGTGTCGCGTGCGTCGGTCACCGCCGCGGTCGTGCGCTCCAGCTTGGAGGACAACCGGCTGAAATTCTTGGCGCGCTGCTCCGCGAGCCGCGCCTTACCCTCGATATTCGTGAAGTCGACACCCTCGACCGAGCGGGCCCGAGCGGCCGAAGCGCCGGCCCGGGCCGCCGCCAGCAGGCTGCCCGACGTGGACGCGCCCGGCAACGCGGAAAACAAACTCAGGCTGAGAGCATTCAAACGCGAAAAGTCGGCCATGCGTGCCTTCTCAAACCATACCCGGCAAAATTTACCCGGTGATGGGCAAGAATTGCCTACTAACCCATTGTAATATAACAAAGATTTCAGAAAAGTGCAAGCTTGGCGTTGACCGGCCGCCGAATGACCGGACTAGGATGACCGGACTAGCGTATGGCGTCGCTCCGGCAGCGCGCGTAGCGCGCCTCGGCGTCGGCTCGTTCCGCCGCCAGATCCGCCAAAATCTCCCGTTCCGCCTTCCGCAGGGTGAAATCGGCCGCATCGACCGCGGCGGCATCGGCGTCGAACATCGCCTGGATCGTCTCGCGCTCCCGCTGCAGCCGCGCCAAATCGCGGTCCAAAGCCGCCCGGCATGCCGCCAAATCCTGAGGGTCGGCGGCCGAACCGCCGGCCCAAGCAGCGGCCGCGGCCAACAGAAAAGCGGCAAATATGAGAGGTAAGCGGATCATCGCGGCGCAGCCTAGCACGGTGTGGCCCGGCGATGCCGCGGCTCAGAAGGCGGCGCGGCTATCCCTGGAGGATTTCCTGACCCTTGCTGTCGAAGAAGACGGTCAGCGCCAGGATCATATCGACTTTTTCCCCATCGGACGCGAGCGGAAAGCGGACCCGTTCCATCTCGTAATAGTCTTTTTCCGGCCGCATCTTGGACCGGCCCCGCGCCCAGGTGGGCTGACGCGACTCCACCACGTCGATAAACACGCTAGGGTCATAATCGGGCCAACGCTCGTCGAACCAGCGTCCGGTATTGTCCTCGCCGGCATAGTTGACCACCTGCGTGCCAAGCAGCCGGAACTTGAAGCGATATGGATTCCGCGCCACGTCGATCAGCCAGATGTTGGGCAGCAGTTCGGGAATATCGACAGGGTCGATATGTTGCCGTCCCGGAAGCCCTGTTTCCGGGTGTTTCGACAGCCAATATTCATGCCCCGCCCTCACCTTGGCGTGGCAATCCTCCGGGATCGGGAGGCTAATCGGCGATGATATCCGTTCCGCCATCTGGACCATCAGACAGTGGGCCTTTTGTGCAGCATTTGTGTAGAGTGCCGCGCAGTTATTAATATTTCGGTAACGAAATCGCTTGATTCGCACCCAAATCGCCGCCCTTTAGGCGAATTTTTTTTCGTCACCGCTACCTCTGGATATAGCATGCGGCGATGCGAGTCGCCGAATTTCGGGCTGCCGGACGCGCCACTGCCACCCTACAATTGAACCACGCACTGTTTGTCTCTCCTTTGAATTGGTATGATGGCCGCCCAACCGGCCTTTCACCCAAGGGAGCGCGCCGCCATCGTTGCGCATGTGAACACCGTTGCCTTCCAGGGCATCGACACGCTGCCGATCGACGTCCAGGTGACGATGGCCAACGGCCTGCCCGCCTTCACCGTGGTCGGATTGCCGGACAAGGCGGTGGCGGAAAGCCGCGAGCGGGTGCGCTCGGCATTGGCCGCGCTCGGCCTCGGCCTGCCGCCCAAACGGATCACCGTGAACCTGTCGCCCGCCGACGTGCTGAAGGAGGGCAGCCATTTCGACCTGCCGATCGCGCTCGGCCTGCTCGCCGCGATGGACGTGCTGCCGGACGACGCGCTGAGCGGCTACGCGGCGCTCGGCGAGTTGGGGCTGGACGGCGCGATCGCCCGCGTCTCCGGCGTGCTGCCGGCGGCGATCGGCGCGCATGCCGCGGGCCTCGGCCTGATCTGCCCGGAATCCTGCGGCGGCGAGGCGGCCTGGGCGGGCGACGTGGCGATCCTCGCGCCGGCGACGCTGCTGTCTCTGATCAACCACATGAAGGGTACGCAGACCCTGACGCCGCCCGCGCCGGAACTGCGCGACGACGACGCGCCGCTGCCCGACCTGGCCGACATCAAGGGGCAGGAAACCGCCAAGCGCGCGCTGGAGGTGGCCGCGGCGGGCGCGCATAACCTGCTGATGATGGGGCCGCCGGGCGCGGGAAAGTCGATGCTGGCGCAACGGCTGCCGGGCTTGCTGCCGCCGCTGCAACCGAAGGAAGCGCTGGAGGTCAGCATGGTGCAGAGCGTCGCGGGCCTCCTCTCCGACGGCGCGATCACCCGGCGGCGGCCGTTCCGCGATCCGCATCATTCGGCGTCGCTGCCGGCGATGGTCGGCGGCGGCATGCGCGCCAAGCCGGGCGAGATCACGCTCGCGCATCACGGGGTGCTGTTCCTGGACGAATTGCCCGAATTCTCCCGCCAGACGCTGGAATCCCTGCGCCAGCCGATGGAAACCGGGCGCGCCGCCGTCGCCCGCGCCAACGCGCATGTCACCTATCCCGCGCGGTTCCAGCTGGTCGCGGCGATGAACCCCTGCCGCTGCGGCCATCTCGACGACCCGGCGCTCGCCTGCGCCCGCGCGCCGCGCTGCGCGCAGGACTACCAGGCGAAGATCTCCGGTCCGCTGTTCGACCGCATCGACCTGCATGTGGACGTGCCCGCGGTCAGCGCCGCCGACCTGTCGCTGCCGCCGCCCGCCGAGACCAGCGCCGATGTCGCCGCCCGGGTGGCAAAGGCCCGCGCGATCCAGACCGCGCGCTACGGGAAATTCGGCCAGCCGGTGGCCACCAACGCCGAAGCCGACGGCGCGCTGCTGGAAGACATCGCCGCCCCCGACCCCGACGGCCGCGCCCTGCTCACCGACGCCGCGGACCGCCTGAAGCTGAGCGCGCGCGGCTATCACCGCGTGCTGCGGGTGGCGCGGACATTGGCGGATCTGGAAGGCGAGGCGGACGTGCGGCGGGTGCATGTGGCCGAAGCGCTGAGCTACCGGCGGGTCATGGCGCGGGGATAGATCTCTCCGGACCACCGGATAGGGAATCCCGACCAGTATTCGCGGCAATGCAACGCAATCCCCGCGAAACATGACGCGCAATGATCAAATTTTATACACAAAAGTACTATAGGAAGTGTCCCGAAATAGTTGCATGCTCCTTTGAATAATTAGGATTGTGGTTCAAGCCGCGGCTGATTACTCAGCGCAGAAAGCGCTTTTCCAGCATAAAAGCGGCAGCCCTTGGGAGCATCGATTATGGTGAAGGCCAACACAATCATTGCGGCATTTTCGCTTATCTTATTGATTTTCATGGCGAGTATCGTCTACGCCGGAGACGGCGGCGGGGCGGATGCGACACCACGCGCGACCGTCAGCCTGTCCCAAATCGAATTTTCCAAGGCCAAGACAAAATCCGCTCAAACCGCAAGTATTAATACGGTTAATAGTTCCGCTGCAAAGAATACCGGCGCGGGCGATGGCGGGAAACAGGCCGTGGCCGAAAACACGGCGTCCGGCGACGGCAGCCCCCCGTCCGAGCCCGCGGATGCCGAGACGATCACCGGTCTAAGCGTTGACCGCGGCGGCGAGTCCACCGTCACGGCGGAGGGCAACAACGACGCGGCGGCCGCGGCGGCCCCCGTCTTCCTCGGGTCCGCCGACGATACCTGCATGGGGTCCTCGGCCGGCGGCGGGCAAGGCACCGGCTTCGGCTTCAGCCTCGGCTCAACCTGGACCGACGAAAACTGCAAAATGTTGAAGAATGCCAGGGAGTTAAAGAGCCACGGGCATCATGCGGCGGCGAAGGCGCGGCTGTGCATGGATAACGACAATGCCCTGGCGTTCGAACTGGCGGGCGAGCCGTGCCCGCGCGCTCTTCCGTCGGCGCAGGCGGCGATCGAGACCATCCGGGAACGCAATCCGGGCTATCGGGCGGCCGCCGACCATGGCTTCCAGGTCGCAGCCCTCACCCATGTGACCGGCCGGGACGGCCGGCCGTCGGCAGAAAGCCGAAACTTTAAGAATATCAGCAGCTTGGACTCGACCGGCGAAGAGACCGACGCGGCCTCGAAGTTCGGCACGCTCCTCGCGATGGTGATGTCCGCCGTAAACCATGTTGCGTCCACCGTATCGGTCGGTTTCGACATCGACGTGGACAGCATGTCCGCCATGGACGGCATCGAATAAGCACCGCGCGGCCCGGCCTGGCAGGAATCCGCCGGTATTGCGCAAGTCTGTCCCCTGCCCCTTACAATTCCCATATTATTAACCATATTGTAGCTAACAGCCTCCAGAAGCTGAGACTCCCCCTCAACACACTCCTGGTGCTGCGCGTTTCCCCACCACTCTCCCCCCGCGCGTGGCACCTTTTCTTTCCTTCACTCCCCGTCCGGCAGTGCGCGTTTCACGCGGGACCGGCGGTCGCGCTATGATGGTTCGGTGCCAATCGCCGTGCCGGGGGAAAGCATGCCTCTCGACCATCGGATCATCGGACCGGGTTTCGTCGCCGAGTTTCCGAATATCGATCTCGCCGCCTTGACCGAGGCGGAGATCGACGGCCTGCGCGATGTGTGGCTGGCGCATAAGGTCGCGGTGTTTCGCGATCAGGCGCTGTCGGACGACGCATTGGTAAGGTTCACGCGGCGGTTCGGGCCGCTTTTCGTGCATGTGCGGGCGCAGTTCAACGACGCGGCGCGGCCCGAGATCATGCGGATATCCAACATCGAGGAAGACGGCAAGGTCATGGGCGAGCTGGGTGACGGCGAGCTGGCCTGGCATACGGATCAGGCCTATTCGGCGGCGCCGGTCTTCGCCACGCTGCTCTACGGCGTCGAGGTCCCGGAGGCGGGCGGGGCGACCTGGTTCTGCGACACCGCGCGGGCCTATGACGCGCTGCCGCCGGCCTTGAAAGCGCGGGCCGCCGGGCTGCAACAGACCTTTTCCATCGAGCGCACGGTCGAAACGCAGAATATCGCCCTGCCCGACGACCAGCGCCGCGCCAAGCCGCCGGTGACGCACCCGCTGGTCCGCACCCATCCGCTGCTCGGCCGGAAATCGCTGTATCTCAGCCCGAGCCATACGGTGCGGTTCGACGGAATGGGCGAGGACGAGAGCCGGGACCTGCACGCCGCCTTGTTGGACCACGCGACCGGGCCTGATTTCGTTTACCGTCACGCGTGGCGGGCCGGCGATTTGGTGATGTATGACAACACGTCCACGATGCACCGCCGCGAAGCCTTCGATCCGGCGGCGCGGCGCATGCTGAAACGCACCGGCTTCGAATTCCCGGCCGGGCAGGCGGTGCCGGTCTAGCCCGGCCGGTCCGCGAGCCGTACGAAGCGGTAGCGGACGCGGCCGAAGATATCAGACGTCTCCTCGCGCACCACGATCGCGCGGCCCTTGCGGAACGTGATATGGCGGGCGCCGGCCAGCAGGCCTTCGCGTCCCTCTTCGGTCTTGACGATGATCCGGGTCGGCGGACCGGTGCCGGGCTCCAGGCTGCCCTCCAGATCGAGGAACTGGGCGTTCAGGGTCCGCCCCGGCGTCCACGATTCGGCGAGCCAGATCGCGTAAAACACGCCGAACGCCAGGAGAAGCAGCCCCGGCCACAGGAACCACTTCAGCCGCTCGCGCCAAAGCAGGCGGGTCAGTCGCGCGCGCTTATCCGGGTCCATGCCGATGCCTTTCGTTCCTGTTCCGAAACGATTATCCCTGCCAACCTGTTGATTTACCGGATTTTCCCAACGTTATCCCATCAAGAATAACGTTGGGTTAGCGGCCGGGCGATTTCCACCCCCAATGCCGCGCGGAAGTGGACATTTTTCCGGTGATTCTGGGCGGCTTACCCGTTAACCGTTTGATAAACCTCGCGGAGTATCGTCGCGCCACTGGACAGAAAGTCCGCCACGACACGCGGGAGAAACCCGATGCTCACCCCTTGGCTTTCCTACCGCATGGACCTGCAGCGCGCGCCACAGCGGTTCTGGACCGATCTGGGCCGGATCGAGGCCTATGCCGAGACGCTGTGCGGCTTCCCGCTCGGCCCCGGCGCGCTGGACCGGCTGACCGCGGATATCCGCGCAAATGCGGCGCGGGCAACCGCCGCGGCGGAGTTCGGGCCGGACATCATCGCGGCATCCGGCGGCGCGGACCTGGCCGAGGCGGTCGGGGCGCTGTTCGACGGGATCGACCGGAAGCCGGACGCGCCGATCACGCCACAGACCCTCAGCCACGACAACGAGGCGGCGGGCGACATCGCGCAGGCGGTGGCGCTGACGCAAATGGCGGCGATGGCGGATGGGAGCGGGCCCGCCGGACCTGCCCGGTCGGCCGGGCCGGCGGCCGTCGCGGCGGCGTCCCTGGCGGACCAGATCGCCACGCCCCGCAGTTGGGGCAAGCTGACGCAGTTCTGCGACTGGCTGAACGGCCACGAATTCGTGCCGGGCAAGGACGAGATCTTCCAGACCGCCGTGCTGCGCGCGATCGCCGCACATCAATTCCTGCTGGTCCTGCGGCCCTTTAACCACGGCGCGGAGATCACCGCCCGGCTCGCCGCCTACCGCGTGTTGCGGGCGGCCGGGTTGCCCCCGCTGGCGGCGCATCTGCCGTCGATCCATTTCGGCGCGACCGCCGAGCGGTATGCGGAGCTGACCAGCGAGGCGGTGGAGGGCGGGGGCGCCACCATCGGTTTCGCCGCCTATGCCGCCGACGGCGTGGCGGCCGGCCTGCGCGGCGTGATCCGCGCGCTGCGCGACGCGCAGACGAAGAGCGCCTGGCGCGACGTGGTGCTGCAGGCCTTCGAGGGCAGGGAGCGGGCGGGCGACCGGCGGCGGCGGGTGTTGCTGGAAGATCTCGGCCGGCAGGACGCGCCGGTGCGGATCGGCGCCTTGCGCGGCCTCAGCCCGCGCCTGGCGGACGCCTATGCGGGCAAGAGCGCGAAAACCCTGTCCCGCGACGTGAAGTGGCTGGAAACGCAGGGCCTCGTCGAGCGCACCTTGAAAGGCGTTCAGCCGCGCCGCGACGCCGTCCATGCGCTGGCGCACGCCGCTTGACCAGCCCGCGATCCGCCATTGACCGCGTGCGGCGATTTGGCGCACAGTTTCACGGTCACAGGGTTGAAATTCAGGCGCTTAACCCAAGGTTAAGGCCGCATTGCGCATAACTGTCGGCGGCGCTGCACGCGACACGGCACCGCGGCGATACAGAGATCGAGCGAGTTTGCGGGATGATGAGATAGTTGGCCATATTATCTACACCCGCATCGAGGGCGGGCAGGGCGTCCTAACTCTCCGGCATCCTGTCCGCCCTCACTTACGAGACACCAACGGAATTCGGTGAGAACCCGACGGCTTCACCCTTTGGCGGGCGTGGCGGCGTCGGCGGATGGGGCAGACGAGGCGGCATCCGACGCGGCGGCCGCCTTCTCTGCCTCGCGGCGCGGGATTTCCTCGAGCGTGGCTTTCAGATGCGCGAGCACGGGTTCCAGCGCGGTACATAGGGCCAGCAAAAAGCCGTAGCCGCCTTCCTTATACGCCTTCCGCCGCCAGTAGCATTTGTAGAAGCGCGAGAAGATCTTGCGCACCATGTTGGGGAAGCTGCCGACCTCGCCGCGGTCGATGATGTCCTTCGCCCGCGTGGTTGTCTTGCGGTCGAGCCGGTCGAGCACGTCCGAGATGTCCCGGTCGATATAATGCAGCACGGCGTTTTCCAGCATCGGCCCCTTGGTGCCGGTGTAGGTCGCGCTGGGGTGGAGGCGGCTGTTCTCCCAGACCTTGCAGCCCTTGCGGAACAGCGCGCCGAGCCAGCTCTCCTTGCCGAACCCGCCGCTGGCCATGCCGTAGCGGATATAGCGTTTACCGATGTGGTTCTTCACCGGCAGGTCGAAATAATCGCCCGTATCCGATGCGATGACGGTGCGGATTTCCGCCGCCAGCTCCGGCGGCACCCACTCGTCGGCATCGATCTCCAAAATCCATTCGCTGCGGCAATAGTCGATGCCGGTGTTGCGGCGGTCGCCCCAGAACTCATAGGCGCCTTCGATGATGCGGTCGGTGAAGCGCTCGGTGATTTCCTTCGACCGGTCGGTGCACCGGTCCAGGACGACGACGATCTCATCGGCGAAGGTGAGGCGTTCGAGGCAATCGGCGAGGATCTCTTCCTCGTTGTGCACGACGACGAGCGCCGAGAGGGTAGGGTCTGCCATGACGATCTTCCACTCCTGTCCGCCGGCCCCGATTTCCGGGCGAAACGGCGGTTTTTAACCGAACCTTAAGGGGCCGCGCCTACCCTCGCCGGTGAGAGAGGGTAGGATTCGAATGGCCCGTTACACCGTTACGTATTATGCCGCCGCGATGGTCTATGTCACCGTCGACGTGGAGGCCGAGGACGCCGGCGCCGCCGAGGCGACGCCCCTGCCCGAAGACATCAGCGCGGCGGTCGACCAGGTATCCGCCGCCCTGCCGGAAGGCGACGCCGCCCATAAGGTGCAGGGCGTCGAACTGCGCCGCACCGACGACTGGGAGATTCTCAACGTCCGCGACGACTCCTCGTCCTGACGCCGGTCAATCGGCACGCTGGATCATCCGCCCGATCCGCCGGCCCCCGACCAGATGAACGTGAAAATGCGGCACCTCCTGGTGCCCGTGCTCGCCCGCGTTGGCGATCAGCCGGTAGCCGGACTCGAGCACACCGGTCTTCTCGGCGACCGCATGGATCGCCCGCATGAAGCCGGCCAGCTCCGCATCGCTGGCGGTGGCGGAAAAGTCGCTGCTCGACACATAGGCGCCCTTCGGGATGATCAGCACATGCACCGGCGCCTGCGGCCCGATGTCGTTGAAGGCGAGGGCATGGTCGTTCTCGTACACCTTGTCGCACGGGATTTCGCCGCGCAGGATCTTGGCGAAGATGTTCTCGGAATCGTAGGACATGCGGTCTCCCCACACTGGAACGGAAATTAGCGGGAGGGTGCGCCGCGCCGCTTCTCCAGCGCCGCCCACACCGCCTCGGGTTTCACCTTCTGGTCGGCCCACAGCACCAGCAGATGATACAGCAGGTCGGCGCTTTCCTCGGCGAGCAGCGCCTTGTCGCCGCGCAGGCCCTCGATCAACGCCTCGACGGCTTCCTCGCCGACCTTCTGCGCGATCTTGGCGGTGCCGCGGTCGAACAACCGCGCCGTGCCGGAGGTCTTGGGGTCCGCGCCCTTGCGGCTTTCGACGACCGCATACAGCTCGTCGAGGATGCGCCCGTCCGCCGCCTTTTTCTTGTCGGCTGCCACCGTGATGTCTCCTGAAATTCGGTTTCGCGGCACTGCCTATCAGAATTCCCGCGGCTTGTCAGGGCCGAACGGGAAAACCCGAGCGGCTTGTCAGGGCCGAACGGAACGCGCCCAGGGCGCGTTAGAGCCGCACCGGAATGCCCGCCGCGGCCATATGCGCCTTGGTCTCGCCGATGGTGAATTCGCCGAAATGGAAGATCGACGCGGCGAGCACCGCCGAGGCATGGCCCTCGCGCACGCCGTCGACCATGTGATCCAGCGTGCCGACGCCGCCGCTCGCCACCAGCGGCACGGCGATCCGGTCCGCGACGGTGCGGTTTAGCGCGTTGTCGAAGCCCGCCTTGGTGCCGTCGCGGTCCATCGAGGTCAGCAGGATTTCGCCCGCCCCCAGGTCGACCATCCGCGCGGCCCATTCGACCGCGTCGATGCCCGTCGGCTCGCGCCCGCCATGGGTGAAGATTTCCCACTTGTCCGGCCCGGTGGATTTCGCGTCGATCGCGACGACGATGCATTGCGTGCCGAACCGTTCCGCCGCCTCGGCGACGAATTCGGGACGGTGCACCGCGGCGGTGTTGATCGACACCTTGTCCGCACCGGCGAGCAGCAGCTTGCGGATGTCCTCGACCTGACGCACGCCGCCGCCGACGGTCAGCGGCATGAAGCAGTGCTCGGCGGTGCCGCGCACCACGTCGTAGATCGTCTCGCGGTTCTCGTGCGACGCGGTGATGTCGAGAAAGGTCAACTCGTCCGCGCCTGCCTCGTCGTAGACCTTCGCCTGTTCCACGGGATCGCCGGCGTCGACCAGGTCGACGAAATTCACGCCCTTGACCACGCGGCCGGCATGCACGTCGAGGCAGGGAATGACGCGGATCTTCAACATGCCGCAGCTCCTGCCGGAGAGGGTAGGGCGGCGAGAGCTTCTCGGAGGTCGACCCGCCCATCATATAAAGCCCGCCCGACGATCGCCCCGGCGATCACTTTCTCCCCGGCCAGCGCGATCAGGTCGTCGAGCGACGACACGCCGCCGCTCGCGATCACCGGCGTCGACACCGCGCGCGCCAGGGCGGCGGTCGCTTCCACGTTCGGTCCCTGCAACACGCCATCGCGGTCGATATCGGTGTAGACGATGGCGTCGGCACCGGCGTCCTCGAAGCGCAACGCCAGGTCCTCGGCGGCGAGTTCGGAAACCTCGGCCCAGCCCTCGACCGCGACCTTGCCGCCGCGCGCGTCGATGCCGAGCGCCACATGGCCCGGCCATTTCCGGCAGGCCTCGCGCACCAGGTCCGGATCCTTGACCGCGACGGTGCCGAGCACGACGCGCCGCACGCCCTTGGTCAGCCACATCTCGATCGTCTCCAGCGTGCGGATGCCGCCGCCGAGCTGCACCGGCAGGCCGGTCGCGCCCAGGATCGAGTCGACCGCGTCGCCGTTCACCGGCGCGCCCGCGAAGGCGCCGTTGAGGTCGACCACATGCAGCCAGGCCGATCCCGCCGCCGCGAAGGCCGCCGCCTGCGCGCCGGGGTCGTCGTTGAACACCGTCGCTCGGTCCATGTCCCCCTGGCGCAGGCGCACGCATTGCCCGTCCTTCAGGTCGATCGCGGGGTAGAGAATCATGCGCCGTCTCCGTCGTCCTTGAGCAGCTTGCTGTAGAAATGCCCCGCCACCCAGGCGTCGTCGACCCGCGCGTAGTAGGGTTGGGTCGCCCAGCGGGTGTAGCCGAGCGCCTCGTAAAGCGCGATGGCCGCGCTCTGGGTTTCCCGCAGGTCCAGGTTCAGCACGGCGAATCCTTCGTCCCGCGCGGCGCCCTCGACCGCCTGGATCAAGGCGCGCGCGACGCCGTGCCCGCGCGCCCACGGGGCGACGAAAGCGGCGGTCAGCGTCGCCGCATGCGCCTGCGCCTCGTTGTTGCGCGTCGGCCGGACGAGCTGCGCCGATCCGGCGACCACCCCGTCCATGCGCGCCAGGAACAGGCTGCGTTCGGGCACCACCAGCACGCCGCGCCAATAGGTTTCCAGCACCTCGCGCGGCGGCGGGGACAGCCAGCCGAATCCGCCGCCTTCGAGGATCGCGGCCTCGGCCGCGTCGCACAGGTCGTGCTGGTCCGCCCCCTTGAGGCGGGTGGCGATTTCGATCGTGATCGTCGTTTTGGCGGGTTCCGTCATCGCGATCTCTCAGGGCGACCAATTCAAAAAATTCGCGATCAGCCGCAGGCCCACCGCCTGGCTCTTCTCGGGATGGAACTGCGTGCCGATCATGTTGTCGCGGCCGACCATCGCGGTGATCGTCCCGCCGTGGTCGGTCGTTGCGAGCACATCGCCCGGGTCCTTCGCAAGAAGATGATAGCTGTGGACGAAATAGACATGGTCGCCGTCCGCGATCCCCGCCGTCACCGGATGATGCCGGGGCAGGGCGAGCGTGTTCCAGCCCATATGCGGCACCTTGAGCGCGGGGTCGGCCGGCGCGATCGCGGCCACCTCGCCGCCGATCCAGCCGAACCCGTCATGCCGCCCGTGTTCGAGGCCGACATCGGCGGTCAACTGCATGCCGACGCAGATGCCGAAGAACGGTTGGCCGCGCCCGACCACCGCGTCCTGCAAGGCATCCATCATGCCGTCCACCGCCAGTAGCCCGCGCTTGCAGTCCGCGAAGGCGCCGACGCCCGGCAACACGATCCGGTCCGCCCGCGCCACCGCGTCCGGGTCACCGGTGACCAAGACGGGGCCGCCGCTCTGGCGTTCGAATGCCTTCGCCGCCGAGCGGAGGTTGCCCGATCCGTAATCGATGATCGCTACCGTCATGTTCTGCCAAACCCGCCGCGGCGCTCCCGCCGGCGTCGGTCTTCTTGTGTTACAGCGAGCCGCCGAGCACGCCCTTGGTGGACGGCACCGCGTTCGCCTGCCGTGGATCGATGTCGATCGCCGTCTTCAGCGACCGCGCGAGCCCTTTGTAGCAGGACTCGACGATATGGTGGCTGTTCGCGCCGTAGAGATTCTCCACATGCAGCGTGAGCCCGGCGCTCTGGGCGAAGGCCTGGAACCATTCCTTGAACAGTTCGGTGTCCATGTCGCCGAGCTTAGGCGTCGGGAAATCCACCTTCCACACCAGATAGGGCCGGTTCGAACAGTCCAAGGCGACCCGGGTCAGCGTCTCGTCCATCGGAATCAACGCATTGCCGTAGCGCACGATGCCCTTGCGGTCGCCGAGCGCTTGGCTGAACGCCTCGCCCACCGCATAGCCGGAATCCTCGGTGGTGTGATGAAAATCGATATGCAGGTCGCCCTTGGCCCGCACGGTCAGGTCCATCAGGCTATGGCGCGAGAGCTGTTCGAGCATATGGTCGAGAAAGCCGATGCCCGTGCTCACGTCATAGGTGCCCGTGCCGTCCAGGCCAATCTCCACCTGGATTTCCGTCTCTTTGGTATTGCGCTCTACGCTTGCCTTGCGCATGACAGCCTCCGGTCACTGAACCGGGCGTCTTGTATCACCCCGCCCGGCAAAGGGCCAGCAGGGAAACGGGTTAGCGCCGGCAGACGACACCCCTTGATCGAACGGCGGAAAAACGCCACATCCTGTAGGCGAATTCCGAGACTCCCGTATTTCCGTTAAAAGGATAGATATGAGCGAACCCGCCACATGGCATGGCACGACGATCCTTTCGGTCCGAAAGGGCGACACGGTCGTGATCGCCGGCGACGGCCAGGTCAGCCTGGGCCAAACGGTGATCAAGGCGAACGCGCGCAAGGTGCGGCGGCTCGGCGACGGCTCCGTGATCGGCGGCTTCGCGGGTGCCACCGCCGATGCCTTCACACTGTTCGAGCGGCTGGAAGCCAAGCTGGAACAGCATCCCGGGCAATTGACCCGGGCCTGCGTCGAACTGGCCAAGGACTGGCGGACCGACCGCTACCTGCGCCGGCTGGAGGCGATGATGGCGGTCGCCGATGCCACCGTCTCGCTGACGCTCACCGGCAACGGCGACGTGCTCGAGCCCGAGGACGGGCTGATCGGCATCGGGTCCGGCGGAGCCTATGCGCTGTCGGCGGCGCGCGCGCTGGTCGGCGCGACGGACATGGACGCCGAGGAGATCGCCAGCCGCGCCATGAAGATCGCCGCCGATATCTGCGTCTATACAAATGAAAGCGTTGTAATCGAAAAGCTATGAGTTCCTTCAGCCCCCGAGAGATCGTTTCCGAGTTGGACCGTTTCATCGTCGGTCAGAACGACGCCAAGCGCGCCGTGGCCGTCGCGCTGCGCAACCGGTGGCGGCGTCAGCAGTTGACCGATGCGATGCGCGAGGAAGTGCTGCCGAAGAACATCCTGATGATCGGCCCGACCGGTGTCGGCAAAACCGAGATCGCGCGCCGCCTGGCCAAACTGGCCAGCGCGCCCTTCATCAAGGTCGAGGCGACCAAGTTTACCGAGGTCGGCTATGTCGGCCGCGACGTGGAGCAGATCGTCCGCGATCTGGTCGAGGCGGCAATCCACATGGTGCGCGAGGACCAGCGCAAGGCGGTCGTCCCGAAGGCAGAGGTGACGGCCGAGGACCGGGTGATCGACGCCCTGGTCGGCGAGAATGCCAGCGAGAGCACGCGCCAGGCTTTCCGCAAGAAGCTGCGCGAGGGCGAACTGGACGACCGCGAGGTGGAGATCGACGTCGCCGACACCGGCGGCCTGGGGCTGCCGACGCTCGACGTGCCCGGCATGCCCGGCGCGCAGATGGGCATGATCAATCTGAACGACATGCTCGGCAAGGCGCTGGGCGGGCAACGCACCAAGCGCAAGCGCATGACCGTGGGGGAATCCTACGACGTCCTGATCGCCGAGGAGAGCGACAAGCTGCTCGACGAGGAACAGGTGGTGCGCGCCGCGATCGAGTCCGTCGAGCAGAACGGCATCGTCTTCCTCGACGAGATCGACAAGGTTGCGGCCCGGTCCGACCGGCACGGCGCGGATGTCAGCCGCGAGGGCGTGCAGCGCGACCTGCTGCCGCTGATCGAGGGCACGACCGTGGCGACCAAGCACGGACCGGTGCTAACCGACCATATCCTGTTCATCGCATCGGGCGCGTTCCACCTGGCGAAGCCGTCGGACCTGCTGCCCGAACTGCAGGGCCGGCTGCCGATCCGCGTCGAGCTGAAAGCGCTGACTCAGGACGACTTCGAACGCATCCTGCGCGAGCCGGAGAACAGCCTGATCCTGCAATACACCGCGCTGATGAAGACGGAGGACGTGACCCTCACCTTCACCGACGACGCGATCGTCGAGCTGGCGCGGCTCGCCGCCATGATCAACCAGAATGTCGAGAATATCGGCGCCCGCCGCCTGCACACGGTGATGGAGAAGCTGCTGGAGGAAATCAGTTTCACCGCCACCGACCGCGCGGGCGAGGCGATCGAGATCGACGCCGATTACGTGCGCGACCGCGTCGCCAGCTTGGCCGAGGACGCGGACCTGTCGAAGTTCATCTTGTAGGCTCATCACCCAGCGGGGAGACCGGCGCCATGACCGAACGCATCTGGGACGCATTCCTGACCGAGAAGGACAAGAAGGTCTTCGCGGATGCCGGCTACGGGCGGCGCGTCGGGTTCGGGGCGCGGCCGGCGCTTTTCATCATCGACGTCCAATACAATTTCTGCGGCGACAACCCCGATCAGGACGAGGAAGAGGCGCTCGCGCAATACCGCACCTATTGCGGCAAGGCGGGCTGGCGGGCCGTACCGCATATCGAGCGACTGATGATCCTCGCGCGGGAGAAGAACATCCCGATCTTCTATACGCAGTCCGAGCGGCGGGCCGACATGCGCGACAACGGCGTGCAGACGGGCAAGAGCCATCGCGGCGCGGAAAAGACCTCGACCGAGGGGACGCACGCGACCCAGACGGTCGCCCCCATCGCGCCGCGCCCGCAGGACATGCTGATCGGCAAGCGAATGCCGTCGGCCTTCTTCGGCACGCCCTTCATGAGCTATCTCAACCATCTCGACGTCGACAGCCTGATCCTGACCGGCTGCTCCACCTCGGGTTGCCTGCGCGCCACCGCGGTCGACGCGTTCAGCTACAATTTCAAGGTGACGATCCCGGAGGAAACGACCTTCGACCGGTTCGACGCCAGCCACGCGGTCAACCTGTTCGACCTGAACTGCAAATACGCGGACGTCATCGCCACCGACGAGGTCGCCGCCTATCTGGAAGGCCTGCCCGCCCGCGAGGCCTTGGCGGCGGAGTAGGCGGCCATTTTGGACTCCCGCTTTCGCGGGAGTGACATGAGATGAAGTTTCCGCACACTTAACATGTCATTCCCGCGAAAGCGGGAATCCACCGCCACCGTTACCGCGCCGGCAGCGCAATCTCGATCTGCGTCTTCACCGAATTCGCGATGAAGCATTTGCGGTGCGCGGCATCGTGCAGTTCCGCTTCCGCCTCGGCATCGGGCGCGTCGCCGACATAGGTGACGACGGGCGACAGCCGGACATGGGTCATCGCCTGCTCGCCGGTTTCGATCGCCGCCATCGTGCCGACCGCGCGGTCCTCGTAGGACGCGACGGGAAAGCCCGCCTCCTGCGCCAGGTGCAAGAAGAACAGCATGTGGCAGCTCGACAGCGACGCGACGAAGGCTTCCTCCGGGTCGACCAGCGCCGGGTCCGAATAAGGTTCAGGCACGATATGCGGCGAGGGGGAGGCGGGGATCACCGCGCCGCCGTCAAACCGCCATTCGTGCGCGCGCCTGTAGCGCGGCGACGCCCCCACATCCGGGTCGCGGGTCCAGCTGATATGCGCGTCATAGGTCGCCATCGTGCACGTCCTTCGAATCCGCCGGCGCTTCGGCCCGGTCGGTCATGCCGTAGTCGCGGATCACCTCGGCGACGCGCAGGCGGTAGTCGGCGAACAGGCCGCCGCGCCCGGCCTGTTGCGCACTCCGGTGCTTGGCGAGCGACCGCCACTGTTTCACTGCATCCTCGTCGCGGAAGAAGGACAGCGACAGCACCTTGCCCGGCGTCGTCAGGCTTTCGAACCGTTCGATCGAGATGAACCCGTCGACCTCTTCCAGCAACGGCCGCAGCTCCGCGGCGATGTCGAGATAGGCCTCGCGCCGGCCATCGCGCGGTTCGACCTCGAAGATCACGGCGATCATCGGCTAGTCCTCGCCCTCGGTGGTGCCCTTCACCGCCGTCAGCATCTTGCCGATCAGGTCGTCGGGCAGGTCGCCGATGCGTTCGGCCAGCAGATTGGCGAGTTCGGTGGCGTCCGGGCTGAGGCCCGCGGTGTCGACCGTAACGCGCGGATGCGAGATGTGGGCGAGCCGCTGCAGCGCCTCGGCCTCGTCCCAGATGATGTTGAAATAGCCGCAGATCTGATGCTGCAGCAGCAGGCTCGGCCGGCCGCGCTTGCCGTGCTCCAGCGCCGACAGATAGGCGGGGGACACTTCCAGCGCCTCGGCCATGTCGGTCAGGGTGACGCCTTTCTCGCGCCGCATCTCGCGCAGTCTCTTGCCGAACGGGGTCATCGTATTCGCTTCAACAGGATGTAGAGCGCACCGTCGCCGCCGTCCTTGCGGTGCGCGTGGGTGAAGGACAATAGGCGCGGGCGCAGATCCGGCTCGTTCAGCCAGCGCGGCACCGCCTCGCGCAAAACGCCGCCGCCCTCGCGCCACGTGCCCTTGCCGGTGACAACGAGCACGCAGCGCCGCCCGGCCTCGTGCTGGCCGACGATGAAGGACGTCAGCGCGCGGTGCGCCTGGGCCTGGGTCATGCCGTGCAGGTCGATCCGCGCCTCGATCTCCGTCCGGCCCTTGCGCAGGTTGTCGGCGGTGCGGCGGTCGACGCCCGGCGCGTCGCCGTGACGAAGCTCGCGGGTCGCCGGGCGGCGGGGCGCCGGTTCCTCCGGTGCCGCACGGCAGGGCGTCTTGGTCTTGCGGCGGGGGGAGGCGGCTTTCGCCGGCGCTGCGGGTGCGGCTGGGTCACGGCCCGGCGGCAGGGCGTCGGCGGTGGATTTCGTCATAGGCTTCACGTCGCCGGTGACCTTGCGCCATAGGTCGGCCTCGTCCGCGCTGGGCCGCCGGTCCTTACCCGCCATCGCGACTCCCCGCGCCAGCCGGATGGCTGTCTTGGATGAGAACGATATGCAGGCGGCGCGGGCCGTGCGCGCCGAGCTGGATGGTCTGTTCGATATCGGCGGTGCGCGACGGGCCGCTGACGAAGTTGACCGCGCGCGGAATCGGCCCGGCGGCGCGCAGACGGTCCCAGGCTTCCTCATAGGGGCCAACCACCTGGCTCGCCCGCAGCACCACCACATGGGTGTCGGGCAGGAAGTTGAGCGTCGTCGGATGGTCCGCGCCCGAGCGCAGCATCAGCGTGCCGGTTTCCGCCACCGCCGCGAAGGCGGGGGTCAGGCTGACCTCGTCCGCGCCATCCGACCGGCCATAGCGGACGGTCAGCGCCGGGCGCGTGTCCCAGGGCAGCGCCTGCAGCGCCGGATCGGGCGCGGCGCAGAGCGTGGCCGGCAGGTTCTCGCCGGCGAGGTAGTCGGCGACCGCGCCGGGGACTTCGGAATCGTCATCAACGCGCGACACCGTGGCGCTGAGCGCGGTGGCATGGTCGACGAACAATTCGACCAGCGCCGCATGGTCCTTGTCGACGCGCGCCGGGATCGTGCCGCGCCGTTTCGCGGCGATCCTTTCGTCGGGTGATTGGCCGTCCTCGGTTTGGGTCGCCTTGGCCTTGCGGATCATCCCGAGGATCTGGTCGCGGGCGCCGTCGGTCATCGGGCACCCCCCGCCGCGTCCCATTGCTGCTGGAAGGTGGCGCCCTGCGGGGCGGGCATGTCGCGGTGGCGCGTCCAGCCGCCCGCCAGCGGCAGGCTCTTGAAACGGCCCCGCCGCCGCCCGGCCGCGCCGAGAATGCGCATCTTCAATCCGGCGAAGAACTGATAGAGCCGGGGCCGCCGCGCGAAGAAGGCCCACATCTTCAGCCCCGCACGCATCGTGCCCGGCGTCAGCCCGCGCTCGAACTCGCGCTCGCGGTAATGCCGCATCAGTTTCGGCAGCGGGATATGCATCGGGCAGACCTGCTGGCATTTGCCGCAGAAAGTCGACGCGTTCGGCAGGTGGCCCGCCTGGTCGATGCCGATCAGCGTCGG
This sequence comes from Alphaproteobacteria bacterium, assembly GCA_965228975.1. GTDB lineage: Bacteria > Pseudomonadota > Alphaproteobacteria > UBA8366 > UBA8366 > JAJFJD01. The sequence goes on along the minus strand of OZ245851.1, from coordinate 4,701,165 downwards.
CGTCAGCACCGCGCCCATCGGCCCCGGATAGACCCAGCCATAGGCATGCCCGCCGACCGCCCCGTAGACCGGGCAGTGGTTCATGCAGGCGCCGCAGCGGATGCAGCGCAGGATTTCCTGGAACTCGGTGCCGAGCAGGGCGCTGCGCCCGTTGTCGAGCAGGACGACATGGAACTGTTCGGGGCCGTCCTCGTCCTCCGGCCGGCGCGGGCCGGTGGAGAAGGTGGTGTAGGAGGAGAATTCCTGCCCGGTCGCCGAGCGGGCCAGCAGCCGCAGGATCGTCGAGGCGTCCTCCAGCGTCGGGACGATCTTCTCCAGGCTGGCGGTAACGATGTGGATCTTCGGCAGGGTCTGCGTCAGGTCGCCGTTGCCCTCGTTGGTGACGATCACGGTGGAGCCGGTCTCGGCGATCAGGAAATTCGCGCCGGTGATGCCCACATCGGCGTCGAGGTATTTCTGCCGCAGCATCGAGCGCGCCTCGTCGACCAGGGCGCGCGGCTCGTCCAGGTTGCGGTCCGCGTCGAGCTGGTCATGCGTCTCGAAGAAGGACTCCGCGACCTTTTCCTTCGGCACGTGGATCGCGGGCGCGATGATATGGCTCGGCGGTTCCTTGCGGAGCTGGATGATGTACTCGCCGAGGTCGGTCTCGACCGGCGTGACGCCGTTCTCCTCCAGATAGTCGTTGATGCCGATCTCCTCGCCGATCATCGACTTGCCCTTCGTCACAGTCTCGGCGTCGACGGAGCGGCAGATGTCGAGGATCGTGCGGCGCGCCTCGTCGGCGGTGCGGCACCAGTGCACGTGGCCGCCGTTTTCTTTCACCTTCGCCTCGAAGCGCTCGAGATAGGTGTCGAGATTCGCCAGCACGTGATTCTTGATATCGCGACCTTCGTCGCGCAGCGTGTCGAATTCGGGCAGCTTGGCGACCGCGTTCGCCCGGTTGACGACGAAGCCCACCTTCATCTTGGTCAGCGCCTGCTGCAGGTCCGGGTCGGCCAGTGCCTGCCGGGCGTTCGACTTGAAGGACGGGCTGGTGGTCTGCATCAGCTTTCGCCCTTTGTTTGCGGCAGCGATTCGCCGGACTCGCCTATCGCCGGAGTGTCGGTCATCCCGGCCAGCACCTCGGCCACGTGCCGCGCCTGCACCGCGGAGCCGCGGCGCTTCAGCTTCCCCGCCATGTTGAGCAGGCAGCCCATGTCGCCCGCGAGCAGCAGGTCCGCGCCGGTCGCCTCGATATCGGCGGCCTTGTCCTCGACCATATGGTTGGAGATGTCGGGATACTTCACGCAGAAAGTGCCGCCGAACCCGCAGCAGACCTCGGCGCCCGGCAGGTCGACCATCGTCAGCCCGCCGACCGATCCGAGCAGCTGGCGCGGCTGGTCCTTGATCGACAACTCGCGCAGACCCGAACAGGAATCGTGATAGGTCGCCGTGCCGTCGTATTGCGCGTCGACCGCATCCATGCCCCGGATATCGCGCAGGAAGGACACCAATTCGTAGGTCCGCCGCGCCAGGTGATGCGCGCGCGCCGACTGTTCCGGGTCGTCGTCGAACAGGGCGGGGTAGTGGTCACGGATCATCCCGGCACAGGATCCGGAGGGCGCCACCACATAGTCGTAGCCGTCGAAAGCGTCGAGCACCTGCCGCGCGATCGCCCGCGTGTCCGCCCGGTCGCCGGAGTTATAGGCGGGCTGGCCGCAACAGGTCTGGAGCCGCGGCACCGCGACGGTGCATCCCGACGCCTCGAGCAGCTTCACCGCCGCGAAGCCGACGCTGGGCCGAAACAGATCGACCAAGCAGGTCACAAACAGCCCGACGCGGGGGTTTTCATTTCGCTCTGTCATACGCCCGAGGAATCAACCCTTTCCATGCCGCCAGAGAATGGCGGGCGACGCCGGAAAACGCAACAATTTGGAACGGAAATCCGGTTAATTTTTTCGCGTGATGCGCCGGGCGAGGAGCTTGCAGCATCTGCCCTGCGTCATCTGGGCGGCAGCGCGGCGCGGCGGGGCGCGAAAAGTGATAGGCTGATACGCGTTTTCCTGGAAAGGACGGCTATGAGCGATCCCAACCCGGCGGCATTAGGCAAAGACGACAAACGGCCCGGGTGGCCGGGATTCAAGCGGCTTGCCGGGCTGTTTCTGCTGGCCGGCGGGATCTTGGCCGCGGCGGGACCGGCGCAGGGACAGGATCGGCCCGCCGCGCGGGACGCTGGGGTTGCCGAAACGCCGGCCGACCGCTGTCCACCCATCATGCGCAGCAAGACGGCGGCGAAAAACTGGCCGGAGAGCTGCGGAACCGGACGGCCGCCGCCGTCCCTAATGCCGGCCGGGGGTCTCACCGGTCTGTGGGAAATCGAGGCGCCGGGCAACCCCTTCTTCGAGGAAATCCTGGTTGCCGTCAGCCGCTCGCACTGCGCCGTCGGCTATCACGCCGCAACTGGCAGGCTCTGCGTTGCGGGATCGGCGCGCAAGAACGGCAAGTCCTCCTATTCGACGATCAACCCAAAGCTCATGGCCTCGGGCGACGGCCGGCTCAAGATCCATCTCGCGACCGGCGGGTTCAGCGGCCGCGTCAAATTCTGGGCCGAGGGCCGGGCGGCGGGCAATCCCGACGTGCTGACCGGTACATGGGAGTATGGCCGCAAGAAGCCGAAACGCGGCAAGGCAGTAATGCGGCGTCGCCCGGCCGCCGCCTTTACCACCGTCGCGATCGGAAAGGCCGGACCCGACAGCAACGTGGACCGGTTCGCCCTGGGGACGAGGCCGGGGCGCATCGAGCGGCGGCACCCCGTCACCTGCGGCGCCGGGCGGTCCCGCATCAATTGCGATTCCGTGACGATTACCATCGCGGGCGAGAATCTCGCCGGCGCGCATGATGTCTGGATCGATCCCGCCTCGCATATGGAGATACGCGATGCCGGTTGGATCTGCCGGGACGGCAAGCGCCGGGACTATCAGGCGGGCTGGACGAGATGCGGCGGCGCTGACCGCGCCGGGGACGGGGTCGTATCGCTGACGCTCAAGCTGATCATGTGGGACGGGATCGCTCCGGGCCGGCGGACGCTTTGGGTAAACGGCCGGCCGATCCCCCTGGACCTGGTCATCCACGGCCACCCGGCGCAAACAGCGGCCGACACGCGCAAATCCAAGTGGTTCATCTGGACCCCACGCATTCCGAGCGACAACTGGCACGCGGGAATCGCCATCACCAACTGGAAGGACGAGCACGACAAACCGCAGGAGGAATGGCCGGGGCGGCGCGGCGATGAACTCGTCCGGATCGACAATGCGCGCGTGGTGCTGGACAAGCAGCCGGCCGACATTTACCTGCTCACGGCGACCGGCTCGCTGGCCGTCGGGAAACCCCTGACACTGTCCACCGGCCATATCGGCGACGGATTGCTGGCGGCCAATTTAACGATCAGGTCCCGGCTGCACGTCCTCGGAAGCATCGACTGGACGGGCGGCAAGATCGACGCGGACGGTCGGCGCGATCCCGCCTTCGGCGGCTTGGCGATCAGCTCGAGCGGCAGGCTGCGCCTATCCTATGCCGGAAAGGGCGGGACCAAGACGCTCCGCCTCCATGAGGGCCTCGTGAACCGCGGCACGGTCCGTCAGGGCCCAGGCGGCCTGTCGATCGTCAGCGGCGTGGGCAAACCCATCCAACTGCAGATCGAAAAGGGCGCAACCTACCGTCTGACACCGGGTGCAACCGTCACCACGCGCACACCGGCGGTCGTTCGGATCGTCAACCGGGGCACCTTGGCCGTCGCCGCGGGGCCGGAAAAGCCCGTTGTCGTCGACCCGCCGCTTATCCAGGAGGGCGGCAGGCTGGTGCTCGGCGCCGGCGCGTTGACGCTCCGAAACGGCGCCGATTTCCGCAGCGGCGACATCGCCGGAAACGGCGCGCTGGCGCTCGACGGCGGCACGGTGACGATAAAGCAGCGTCTCGCGTTTCCGGCTCCGACGCGACTGGCGCTTTCGAACGGCATGATACTGATCCCGGATGGAGGCGGCCTGTCCATCGCGGGCGACGGTGTGGGCTTCGAATTACGCGGCGGCGCCATCCGCGCCAGCGGCCCCATCGAGCTGAGATCGAATTGGCTGTGGACCGGCGGCAGCATCGCCACGTCGGCAAGGTTGGCCAGCCACGGAACCGGGCGCATCGGCGGCAGCGGTCAGCGCCGCCTGGACGGGACGCTGGAGAACCATGGGACGATCGTTCAGGATTCCGGCGGCGCCTTCGCTCTGAGAGGGGGATCGGCGATCCGCAATACCGGGACATTCCGGTTGAACGGATCGCTGGCCGGCACCGCAAAAAGCAGGTTCACGAACGAGGGCGATCTAATGCTCGGCCCGGGCGCATCGGTTCGCATGGCCGGCCCGTTCGGAAATGAAGGCGAGATAAACCTGTCGGACGGCGCAAAGATGAAACTCGATGGCGGCTTGACCGAACTGCAGCATCACGCTGGGAACCTGCCGCTTGCCAACCCGAAACTCCCCGGCGCCGGCCTCGTCCTGAAAGAAGGCGACTGGATCTTAGGGGACGGCGCCCAGGTGGACATCATCGGGCCCGAAAGGTTCACCAAAATCGTGGCGCTCGGCGAGGCCGCCGCCGTTACGCTGAAAGGGTCGGGCCGCATCAACAACATGCCGCAGCCGCCGAAAAACGTGGACGGCATCTTCATCAATTTCGGCAGCCTGATCTTGCGCGACAACGCCGTCTGGACCAGCGGCAAGTTCCGACAGATGGGCTATCTGCACATCGACAAATCCAGTTCGATGCGCATCGAGACAAGCGCCTTGGTCGGCCTCGCCGCGTTCGATAATACGGGTACCTTGTCGATCGACGGACGGCTCGAGGTCACCAACCAGTTCGGCACCGGCTTGGACGACAACAAGATACTCATGGGCGGCCGGCTGACCGGTAGCGGCACGATCAACGGCAAGCCGGTCAGCGCCTTCGGCGGCAAGGTCACGAAAGGCGAAAACTAGCCGGCGCGTGCCGTCAGCTCTGCGTCAGACGGGCGGCGGCGGGGAGGGGGAGCAGGATGAAGTAGCGGCCGCGGCTGCGCATCTTGCCGGCCTCGGCCAGGGCCGGGGCCCCGAAGCCCCAGAAGAAATCGCCGCGCACCGGACCCTTAATCGCCCCGCCGGCATCCTGCGCCACCATCAGGCGGCGCAGCGGCCGGGCCTCGTCGTTGGGCCAGTTGGTGTCGAGCCAGACCGGCATTCCCATCGGGAAGAAGCTGCGGTCGACCGCGAGGCTGCGGCCCGGCGTCAGCGGCACGCCCTGCGCGCCGATCGGGCCCGCCTCGGGCGGGATGCCGTCCAGGAAACGGAAGAAGATGAAGCGCGGATTTTCGGCGAACAGGGCGGCCGCCTTGTCCGGGTTCGCGTCGATCCAGCCGCGGATGCCGTCCCACGACGCTTTTTCCTTGGTGAGCTCGCCGCGGTCGATCAGCGCGCGGCCGATCGACGCGTAGTCGTGGCCGTTATGCCCGGCGAACCCGACCCGCACCACGCCGCCGTCGGGCAGGACCACCCGCCCCGACCCCTGGACATGCAGCATGAAGACATCGACCGGGTCGTCGACCCACAGCATCTCGAAACCCCGGTCGCCGAGCGCGCCGCCCTCGATGTCGCCACGGGTGTGATACGGTACGAAGCGGCCTTTCTCGACCCGGCCGACCAGTTCGCGTCCCTTCATCTCCGGGTCGAATATGCCGAGATCGGCGATCACGTGATCGTCCGGAAGGCGGAAGATCGGCACGCCGAAACCGTCTTGCCGGGCGCGCGCGCCGCGGACCTCGATCTCGAAATAGCCCGTGAACAGACCTTCCTCGCCATCGGGGCCGAGCGCCGCGAAGGGACGGAACATTTCCTGGAAGTAGCGCCGCGTGTCGTCCGCCGACGCATCCTCCGCCAGGGCCGCGGCGGCATCGCAGGCGGGGCGCCAGTCCTCGGCCGTCACCGTGATCGCGCCGGGGCCGTTCGACCCGTTCGGCGGCCGGGTCAGCATCACCCCGCAGGACCGCCGGAAGGCGGCGAGCGCCGGACGGGGATCGTCCTCGGCCCAGCCGGGAAGATCGTCATAGGTGAGGGCCGACAGCCGCAGCCCTTCGGGTGCGACGGGCGGGGGCGGTTCGCACGCGGCCAGCACACCGAGCGCCAACATGAGGGCGCCGCGCCGAAAAGCGCGGATATGGGGGAAGAACCGCGAAAGCGGTCTAGTTCGAGCTGCGCGTCGCAACAAGCGACCAGTTCGGATCGGACGTTTTGGTGTTACGCGCGAAGGTCCAGATATCGGTCACCTTCTCGATCGCGTTGGGGTCGCCCTCGACGACCGCGCCGTCCTCGCTGCGGGTGGCGTTCACCTGTTCGCTGACATACTTCACGGTGACCGATGCGGTCCCGTCATCGAGCGACGCTTCGAGAATTTCGGCGGAATCGATACCGACCAGTGTGGTTTCCTTGGTCTGGCTCGCCCTTTCGCGCACCCGGATCGCCTCGGCGAAGTTATCGTAGACCTCCTTGCTCAAGAGCGAGCGCAGGGTCTTCATGTCGCCGAGCGCGAAGGCGGTGATGATCATCTCGAACGCCGAGCGGGCGCCATCGAGAAAACCCTTCCGCGTGAAATTGGGATCCGCGAGCTTAATCTGCGTGATCGACGCGCCGAGGGGCGTGTCCGGCTCCTCCTCGGCGGGTTCGTCCCGGGTCGGGATGGCGACGACATTGTCGTTGCCGGCATCCGAGGTGGTGCTGTCATTGTTGCTGACCGGCTCGAGGGGGCTTCGCCCTTGACGCTCATGCCCGGTCCGCTTGCCCAATACGCTTCCAAGCCGATACACGAGGAACGCGGCGATCATCGCAAATAAGATAATATCGAAATATTCGAAACCGCCGCTCATAAGATGCTCTCAGTCTCCGCAAGACCCGCCGGACAGCCGGAATATTGCGCCGTCCGGTCGATTTTTTTCCGTCAGCCGTCCGTTGAATAGGCTCAACCCCGACCTTAGGTTATGGAGGCGGATCGATGCAAGAACCCGGCGAGGCCTCGGTATCGCATATTCAACCGCCTTATCCATGTTAGATAGGCAGTTCGCCGGGAAAGGGCAAGCATGCCGATACTGATTCTTCTGGCCTTTATTCTGGTCCCGATCGCCGAAATCGCCGTCTTTATCAAGGCAGGGGAGATGATCGGCCTCGGCTGGACGCTGGCGGTCATCATCCTGACCGCCATGATCGGCACGGCGTTGCTGCGCCAGCAGGGCCTGAAAGTCCTGTCGCAGACCCAGGAAAAGCTCAATCGCGGCGAGATGCCGGTCGGGGAATTGTTCACCGGATTGTGTCTTCTGGTGGCCGGCGCGCTGTTGCTGACGCCGGGATTCATCACCGACGCCATCGGTTTCGCGCTGTTCGTCCCGCCGGTGCGTACCGTGCTGGGCTATTTCGTGCTGCGCCGCCTGTCGCGCGGGCACAGCGCCCGCGTCTGGGTCAATGGCGAGGAAGTCGGGCCGGGTACCGGCCGAGGACCGGGGCCGGATGCAGGTCGCGGGCCTGGCGCAGGTCGAGGACCTGGCGCAGGTCGCGGGCCTGGCGCAGGTCGCGGGCCGATCATCGACGGCGACTACACCGACGTCACCGATTCCCCCGGCAAGGACCGGCCCGGCAATGGGTCCGGCGGGCCCGGGTCCAGCCCGTGGCGGCGGATCGAATAGGGCGGACCTCTTTCTGATTATCACGGAGCGGATCATATGATTTTGATGCGGCACGGGCAGTCGCATTTCAACGTCCATTATGCGGAAACGCGCCAGGATCCCGGATTGCGCGATCCGGGGCTCACCGATCTCGGCCGCGAACAGGCCGCCGTCGCGGCGTCGCATCTGGAACGGGAGGAACGGGTCACCCGAATCGTCGCGAGCCCGTACACCCGGGCGCTCGAAACCGCGGATATCGTCAGCCGGGTTTTGCGATTGGCGGTGACCGTCGACCCCATGGTGGGCGAACGCGCGGTATTCACCTGCGATATCGGCACGCCGCGCTCGCATCTCGAAACGCGCTGGCCGGATATCGCGCTCCATCACGTGGAGGAGGAATGGTGGCCCACCCTCGAGGAAAGCGAGCCGGATTTTCACGCGCGGTCGCTGAGCTACCGGACACAGCTGACCGATGGCGGCGACTGGCGCGGTACGTTGGTCGTCTGCCACTGGGGATTCATCCGGGCGCTGACCGGACACGGCGTGCAGAACGCCGATCTGGTGGCCTTCGACCCGGCCGCGCCGCATCCGGGCGGCGGCACTGTTGTGCCGGTTGCCGATCCATGTTAGCCACCGAAATCACGCCAAGAAGGAGCATGTAATGCCCAGCGACATCACAGGTGGCGACGGAGACGGCGCCGATTTCAACAATCCGCAAATCCGTGGCGAGGGCGAGGAAGACGCAGGCCTCGCGGTGCCGATTCATTTCGTGCTGCAATACATCAAGGACCTGTCCTACGAGAATCCCCGGGCGCCGCAGATCTATCAGGATTTCGACGAGCCGGACGTGAACATCAACGTGAACGTCCAGGCCGACGACCTGGCGCCGCGCGCATTCGAAGTGTCGCTGAAATTGTCGGTCTCGGCGAAGAACGGCAACGACACCGCGTTCCTCGCGGAGCTGGACTACGCCGGCATCGCGAATGTCGACGAATCCGTTCCCGAAGAGAACGTGCGGCCCCTCGTGCTGATCGAAGGCCCGCGCCTGCTGTTTCCGTTCGCGCGGTCGATCTTGGCGAACCTGACCCGCGACAGCGCCTTCCCGTTGTTGCTGTTGGGGCCGATCGATTTCGTCAAGATGTACAGCGACAGCGTCCAGGCCCAAGGCGGCGCACCGGCGCAGGCTTGATCCTGTCGGGGTGAGGGCCGGCCGCGGCGGTTATTGCCGCCAGATCGGGTCCTTCAGCGTTTCCACCATCGCCGCATGCGCTTCCAGCTCTTCGGGGCTGGCAGCATGCGGGCGGGCCGGACGGAACGGCCGCTCGGCGGACCGCCGCGCCCGCGCGACACCGCCGGACGACGCGAGTTCGAGTCCCGGCTGCCGGCCGCCGATCAATTCGAGGTAAACCTCCGCCAGCAATTCCGCATCGAGCAGCGCGCCATGCTTGGTGCGCGCGCTGTTGTCGATTTCGAAACGCCGGCAGAGCGCGTCCAGGCTGGCCTGCGCACCGGGAAATCGGGCCCGCGCCATCTGTACCGTGTCGATCGCCCGGTTCATCGGGATCATCGCCTGACCGAGCCGTTCGAGTTCCGCGTTGAGGAACCCCATGTCGAAGCTGGCGTTGTGGATGATCAGCTTGGCATCGCCGATGAAGCCGAGGAAATCCCCGGCCACCGCGGCGAAGACCGGATGCTTCTCCAGGAAAGCTTCGGACAGGCCGTGCACCTGGAACGCCTCGTCCGGCATGTCGCGCTCGGGATTGATATAGACATGGTAGGACTCGCCCGTGAGGATGTGGTTCACCAGCTCGACACAGCCGATCTCGACGACGCGGTCGCCGCCATTCGGGTTCAGGCCGGTGGTTTCCGTATCGAGGACGATTTCACGCATATTGGCGATTGGCCTCCGGTCGTAAGGACGGTTCCATGGTCAGCACGGCGGCCAGTGCCGACCGTGCCGCTTAGACATGAGTCTGACGATTGCGGTCAGCCGCTGCAAGGTCAATCGATAGCCGAGACCGGACGGCACGATGAAGTCGGCGCGGCGGCGCTTTTCCAGCTCGGGCATCTGCCGGGCGCGAATTTCCTCGAGCCGTTCCTTGGTCATGCCGGGCCGGCGCAGCACACGGGCGGCCTGGATGAAGGGCGGCGCGGTGATCAGGATCGTCGCGTCGCATCCCCGGTCGCCGCCGGTCTCGAACAGCAACGGCACGTCGAGCGCGACCACCTTCGTCCGCCGCGCCGCCTCGCGCCGCAGGAAACGCCCTGTCTCCTCCCTCACCATCGGATGCAGTATCGCTTCCAGTTTCTTGAGGGCCGCGGGATCGCCGAACACCTTTGCGCCCAGGGCGGGCCGGTCGACCGCGCCGTCGACCACGACCCCGGGAAAGGCTTCCTCCACCACCGCCACCGCGCGGCCGCCGGGTCCGATCAGGCGATGCACCGCGGCATCGGAATCATGCACCGGAACGCCGAGCCGGCGCAGCATACGCGCCGCCGTGCTCTTGCCCATACCGATCGATCCGGTCAGTCCGAGTATGATCACGTCGCCGCTCCCGGTACTCAGTCCAGGTCGGCCAGCACGAAATCGCGCAGCTCCGCATCGACCTCGGGCCGTGTGCCGAACCAGGCCTCGAACCCGGGCTGCGCCTGATACAGCAACATGCCGAGACCGTCGACCACCGGGTTGCCGCGCACGCGGGCATCCGCCAGCAACGGCGTTTCCAGCGGGGCATAGACGATGTCGTTCACCACCGCACCGGGCGGCAAGCGCGACAGATCGAGATCGAGCGGCGGCTGCCCGGTCATGCCGAGGGTCGTCGAATTCACCAACAACGCCGCGCCGTCGAGCGCATCGGCCCGGTCCGCCCAGGCCGCGACCGACGCCGGCCCAATATCCGCGGCGAGCGTTTCCGCCCGGGCTTGCGTCCGGTTGAGGATCCGCAGCTCGGTGACGCCGGCATCAACGAGGGCGATCGCCAGCCCCCGCGCCGCGCCGCCCGCGCCGAGCAGGACGACCGGACCGTCCGCCGGCTGCCAGCCGCTGCCTTGCCGGAGGTTCTCGATAAATCCGTAGGCGTCGGTATTGCTGCCCTGCAAGCTACCATCGTCACCGACCACAATCGTGTTGACCGCGCCGATGCGTTTGGCCTGGTCGGTCACGCCATCGCAGATGCCGACCGCCGCCTCCTTGTGCGGCAGCGTCAGGTTCACGCCGCGAAAGCCGAGCGCCGGCAATGCCCGCAACGCCGTGTCCAGATTCTCCGGCGCCACGGCAAGCGGCACATAGGCCCCGTCGATGCCGTGCCGGTCGATCCAATGTCCATGCAACCGCGGAGATCGGGAGTGGCCGATCGGCCATCCCATGACGCCTGCGAGTTTTGCCGAGCCGCTGAGAATCATTCGGCGACGATCCCATGATCGCGCAGCGTGTCAAGCAACGGCAGCAAGGGCAAGCCGAGAATGGTGAAGAAGTCGCCGTCGATCCGGCTGAACAACTGCGCGCCCAATCCCTCGAGCTGGTATGCCCCGACCGACCGACAGACGTCCGTGCCGACGCGGTCGAGGTAGTCGTCGATAAAGTCGTCGCTGACATCCCGCATGGTCAGCCGCGCCCGGTCGACATGCTGCCAGATGCACGCACCGTCGCGGACCACCACGGCGGCGGTGACCAACTCGTGCGTCTTGCCGCGCAAGGATTGCAGGTGTCCGCGCGCGTGCGCGATATCCGACGGCTTGTCGAACCACGTGCCCGCGCAGTCGAGCATCTGGTCCGCGCCGACGACGAAGCCGCCGGCATGACGCTGCGCCGTTTCCTGCGCCTTCAATTCCGCCAATCTGACCGCGACCTGTGCCGCGTCGGCGCCTTCGGCTTTCAGCGATCGTTTCACCTTATCCTCGTCCACCGACGATGCGTCCTGGATCGGGTCGAGCCCGGCGTTGCGCAACACGGTCAACCGCGACCGGCTGGCCGAGGCGAGGACAAGAACCGGTTTGCCGGACGGCTCAGCCATCGTCGCCACGCACCTTTTCGTAGTGTTGCAGAATGGCCGCGGCGGTTTCCTCGATCGAACGGCGCGTCACGTCGACCACCGGCCAATTGTTCTTGGTGAACAAGCGCCGCGCGTTGGCAACCTCCTCGCGCACCGTTTCCGGATGCACGTAGTCGGTATCGTCCTCCTGCGACAGCTGCCGCAACCGATTCTTGCGAAGTTGGATCAACCGTTCGGGTGTTTTGGTCAATCCGATGATGACCGGCCCATTTTCCTTGTCGAGGGCGAAAAGCTCCGGCGGCGGATCGACGCCCGGCACGAGCGGTACGTTCGCGACCTTGTAGCCCCGGTTCGCCACATACATCGACGTCGGCGTCTTAGACGTCCGCGACACGCCGACGAGGATGATATCGGCGTTATGCAGATTCCACGCGCCTTGCCCATCATCGTGGTTCAGGGCGTAGGTCATCGCATCGATACGGTCGAAATAGTTCGCGTCCAGGACATGCTGGCGTCCGGCTTCGCCCTGACTTTCCAATCCGAGATAGGCGCCGAGCGTGGCAATCACCGGATCCAAGATCGGGATGCAGGGAACACCGAGATTTCGGCAACCGTCCTGCAACGTCGTGCGCAGCGCATCGTTGACGATGGTGAACATGACGACACCGGGATGGTCCGCCACGCTGCCCAGGACCTTCTCGACATGACCGGTGGTCCGCACCAGGGTCCAATGATGCTCGTGCGGTTCGACGCCTTCGAACTGCGACAGGCAGGCGCGCGCAACACTATGTATCGTTTCGCCGGTCGCGTCCGAAACCAGATGAAGATGAAATTGTTTGACCATGCCTTGGCTGCCGTTCCGTTCGCTCACATTCGCCTTCGCTGAAACCCTGTTGATCGAATCTGGATAACATCGTCCCCGGATCGGAATGGACATTCCATTCGCGAAGCCGGACTCTTCGCTCACAAGGTTTCCGCTTCCGGATAACTCTTACCCACCACCCCGGAGAACACGAAGTCGTGTTGCCGTGATCCCGTTGTGCACATCATTCACCGTTTTCCCGACTCGCCGATCTATATAGACAGTGCGCCGTGTTGGGTCCGCTTATACACAAGCGGCTCAATCATGCACAGCATGCTGGGGATAGGATTCGGTTTACGGTGATCCCCAGGACTCACCGCAGCACTACTACTACAACATTACTTTTAAAAATTAATATGGTAGGGAAGGGAAAATTAATGGATCGCATCTTTCACCGAAACGGCATAGCTCCGTGACAACCGAACGCAAAGCTTTCCTCCGGGTGTTAGGGGGTGAAACCTGTACGCCGCCGCCGATCTGGCTCATGCGGCAGGCGGGCCGCTATCTCGCCGAATACCGGAAGATCCGAGCCGAGGTCGGGAGTTTTCTCGATCTTTGCTACTCACCGGAACATGCGACCGAAGTGACCCTGCAGCCGATCCGGCGGTTCGGGTTCGATGCCGCGATCCTGTTTTCCGACATCCTGGTGGTGCCGCATGGTTTGGGCCAAGCGGTACGTTTCGTCGAAGGCGAAGGACCGAAGTTGCCGCCGATCCACGGCACGTCGGACATGTCGGGACTGTCGATGACGGCGATGCAGTCCTCCTCGGGACCGCTGGAGCCGGTGTATGAAGCGGTCGGCCGAATCCGTGATTCCTTGCCGCCGGAAACCGCGCTGATCGGGTTCGCGGGCGCGCCCTGGACCGTGGCGGCTTATATGGTGGAGGGCGGCACCAGCCGCGACTTCCATGCGATCAAATCCTGGGCGCTGTCGGATCCCGAAGGTTTCGGCACGTTGATGGATTTGCTGGTCGAGGCGACGGCGGAGCATTTGTCGCGGCAAGTGATCGCCGGGGCCGACGCGGTGCAGATATTCGACAGTCATGCGGGCGTCCTTCCCGACGGCGCGTTCGAGAGATGGATCGTCGAGCCGACGGCGCGGATCGTCGCGGCCCTGCGCGCGCGGCATCCGGAGGTTCCGATCATCGGCTTTCCACGCGGCGCGGGCCTGCGCTATCCGGATTACGCGGCGAAGACGGGCGTCACCGCCGTGGGGCTCGACAGCGTTGTGCCCGTGACCTGGGCGCGGGATGCGCTGCAAAGCCGGCTACCGGTGCAAGGCAATCTCGATCCGGTATACCTGCTGGCCGGCGGGTCCAAGATGCTGGCGGCGGCGGACCGGATTCTTGATGCGTTGGGCGGTGGGCCGCTCGTCTTCAACTTGGGCCACGGCGTCATCAAGGAAACACCGCCCGACCATGTGACGGCGCTGATCCAGCATATTCGAGCCCGAACGGCATGAGCGAGCGTCTCGCGGTCGTGCTGTTCAATCTGGGTGGACCGGACCGGCCGGACTCGGTCCAGCCGTTCCTGTTCAACCTGTTCAATGATCCGGCGATCATCAATCTGCCGCAACCGTTGCGGTGGGGCGTCGCCAAACTGATTTCGTCGCGTCGCGCCCCGGTCGCGCGAGAAATCTACGAGGAACTTGGGGGCGGGTCGCCGTTGCTGCCGAACACCGAGGCACAGGCCGGCGCTCTACAGGACGTCATCGCGGCGAAGACAAATGGTGCGGTGGAGGTTCGGTGCTTTATCGCGATGCGGTATTGGCATCCGCTGACCGAGGAAACGGTCGCACAGGTTCAGGCCTGGGACCCGGACCGGATTCTATTGCTGCCGCTCTATCCGCAATATTCCACGACGACGACCGAATCCTCGATCAAGGCCTGGCGGCGGGCGGCGTCGAAGGCCGGGTTGTCCGTTCCGACGTCGACCGTTTGTTGTTACCCGGTCCTCGAAGGGTTTATCGCGGCGTCGGCCGCGTTGTTGCGTCGGCCGCTGCGGTCCATGGGGGAAGAGAAAAAACCGCGGGTGCTGTTCTCGGCGCATGGCCTGCCGCAGAAAGTGATCGACCGCGGCGATCCCTACCAATTCCAGGTGGACCGGACCGCCGAGGCCGTCGTCGCGGCGCTTCCGGACGAAGAATTCGACTGGGTCGTTTGCTATCAGAGCCGCGTGGGACCGCTGGAGTGGATCAAGCCCTATACCGAAGACGAGATCCGGCGTGCCGGCGACGAAGGCGTGCCGCTGATCGTCATGCCGATCGCCTTCGTGTCGGAACATTCGGAAACGCTGGTCGAATTGGACATCGAATACCGCGAGCTGGCCGAGGAGGCCGGCGTGCCGGGATACGAACGGGTGCCCACGGTGTCCAGCGATCCTGCGTTCATCGCGGGGCTCGCAAAACTGGTTGACGAAACGCGGCAATCGCATCAGGAAATCTGTTCGGCCGGCGGTGCGCGGCTCTGCCCGGCCGACCGGCAATGCTGCGGGTATCTACAACTCGGCTGACGAGGGGGTCGGCTATGGAAATATACCAATGGATTAAGGCGCTGCATTTGATCAGCGTGATCGCGTGGATGGCCGGGTTGCTCTATCTGCCGCGGTTATACGTTTATCACTGCGACGCCGAACCCGGGTCCGACAAGTCCGAGACCTTCAAGGTGATGGAACGGCGGTTGCTGCGCGCGATCATGAACCCGGCGATGATCGCCGCCTATGTATTCGGGTTCTGGTTGCTGTATCTCAGCGAGGTCTGGACGGAGACGTGGATGATCGTCAAGCTTGTCCTGATCGCGGCCATGACAGTGGCCCATCATTCGATGGCGTTGTGGCGGAAGGATTTCGAGGCGGACCGGAACACGCGGAGCGTCAAATTCTACCGTATCGCCAACGAAGTGCCGACGGTCCTGATGATCGGTATCGTCATTCTGGTGATCGTGCAGCCTTTTTAGAGGCTTTCTGAGGCACCGTTGACGGTAAAGAAATATTTACCATTTTTAGGATATAGTGCTTGTCCGCGACGGACTTTTGAGTATAGTTCGCGAAACGGTCAGCGGTAATCGCTTCGCCGGCGTTCGGTGAACCTGGACGCAGGAACGATAAGTCCCCGCATTGGACCGGTCTCCCAACGATACGATTTCCGACAAAGAACGACGGTTTCTCGCCACTGGCGGAACCATCTCAATAAAAAGCGAAATCCAAATTCCGCACAGGCTTCACATAGCGGCAGATCCATGAAATTTGATGATGTTCACCTCCACGACCTTAAGCAGAAGGCTCCGGCCGAACTTCTCGGCATAGCAGAAGAGCTGGAGATCGAAAACGCCAGCACCCTGCGAAAGCAGGACATGATGTTCGCCATTCTAAAGGAGTTGGCCGAACAGGATGTGCCGATTACCGGCGACGGCGTGCTCGAGGTTCTACAAGACGGTTTCGGCTTCCTGCGGTCGCCGGAATCGAACTATCTTCCCGGACCCGACGACATCTACGTCAGTCCCAGCCAGGTGCGGCGGTTCGGTCTGCGGACCGGCGATACGGTCGAAGGCACGATCCGCGCGCCGAAGGACGGCGAACGGTACTTTGCGCTGCTGAAGGTCAACAAGGTCAATTTCGACGACCCGGAACATGTGCGGCACCGCATCAATTTCGATAACCTGACGCCGCTCTATCCGGACGAGAAGCTGGAACTCGAGATCGAGGATGCGAAGGTCGATCCGAAGAAACAGGATCAGACCTGCCGCGTGATCGAACTGGTGGCGCCCCTCGGCAAGGGGCAGCGCGGTTTGATCGTCGCCCAGCCCCGCACCGGCAAGACGGTGATCATGCAGAACATCGCCCATGCGATCACCGCAAACCATCCCGAGGTCTATCTCATCGTGCTGCTGATCGACGAGCGGCCCGAGGAAGTCACCGACATGGACCGCTCGGTGAAGGGCGAGGTCGTCAGTTCCACCTTCGACGAGCCGGCGGCGCGTCACGTCCAGGTCGCCGAAATGGTCATCCAGAAGGCGAAGCGCCTGGTCGAACATAAGCGCGACGTGGTGATCCTGCTCGATTCGATCACCCGCCTGGCGCGCGCCTACAACACCGTGGTGCCGAGTTCGGGCAAGGTGTTGACCGGCGGCGTGGACGCCAACGCGCTGCAACGGCCGAAGCGATTCTTCGGCGCGGCCCGGAATATCGAGGAGGGCGGGTCGCTGACCATCATCGCGACCGCGCTGATCGATACCGGCAGTCGGATGGACGAGGTGATCTTCGAAGAATTCAAGGGCACCGGTAACTCGGAAATCGTGCTCGACCGCAAGCTGTCGGACAAGCGGACCTTCCCGGCGATCGATATCCAGAAATCCGGCACCCGGAAGGAAGAACTGCTGGTCGACAAGGCCACCCTCTCGAAGATGTGGGTGCTGCGCCGCATCCTGTTGCCGATGGGGCTGACCGACGCGATGGAGTTCCTGTTGGAGAAGCTCAAGCATTCGAAGAACAACAACGACTTCTTCGATTCGATGAATCAGTAGGGGACTCCGTAGCGGCTGCCGCTACCCCCTTTACGCACGCGATCGCGCCGGCCGGACCCGTTCCCGCCGGCGCGTTGCGTATTGGGAAAGCCGCGTATTCCGGGGCTTTCGGACGGATTACCTGCACATGAAGTTAAATTGTCTACATCTAGTAGGTTAGCCCATCAGTGGCCACCATATGGGCGATCCGACCGTCGGCGGTGCGGAATAATTAATCCGGCTTGGACGGTCGCCCGATTTTTAATTCGGGCAGGGTCCGGGCATGAAAAAAGGCGGGACCGAATAAATCCCGCCTCCGTTCATGTCGGACGACGTGGTTACGGGATCAAGATCGTCGATCCGGTCGTCCGGCGGCCCTCCAGCGCGCGATGCGCTTTCGCCGTGTCCTTCAGCTTGTAGGTCTGGTCGACCCGGATCTTGAGGCCGTTCTTGACCGCGCGGAACAACGCCCGGGCGCTTTTCTGAAGGTCGTCGTCGTCCGCGACATAGGTCATCAGCGTCGGGCGCGTGAAGTAGAGCGACCCTTTCTGTCCCAGGATGCCGGTGTTGAACGGCGGCACCGGACCGGACGCGTTGCCGAACGAGACCAGCAGGCCGCGCGGCGCGAGGCAGTCGAGGGACGATTCGAAGGTCGAGGCGCCGACCGAGTCGTAGACCACCGGTACGCCCTTGCCGCGGGTGATCTTCTCGACGCGCTTGACCAGGTTTTCCTTCTTGTAGAGCACCGGGTAAGTGCAGCCGTGGCGTTTCGCCAGCTTGGCCTTGGCGTCGGACCCGACGGTGCCGATCACCTTGACGCCGAGCTGCTTGAGCCATTGGCAGGCGATCAGCCCGACGCCGCCGGCCGCGGCGTGGAAGACCACGGTCTCGCCCTTCTTCACCCGGTAGGTGCGGCGGATCAGATATTCGGCGGTCAGCCCCTTCAGCATCATCGCGGCGGCCTGCTGGTCGCTGATCCAGCTCGGCAGTTTGACGACGCGGTTCGCCGGCACGACGCGGATATCCGTGTAGGACCCGGGGATCGTGCAATAGGCGACCCGGTCGCCTTCCTTAAGCCCCTTCACGCCACGGCCGACCGCATCGACCACGCCAGCGGCCTCCATGCCGATCGTCGCCGGCAGGTCCATGGGGTAGAGGCCCGAGCGGTGGTAGGTGTCGATGAAGTTGAGCCCGACCGCGGTCTGTTGAATCCGGATTTGTCCCGCCTTGGGGCTTTGGAGGGGAACTTCCTCGAATTTGAGGACCTCGGGCCCTCCCGTTTTATGCATGCGAATAGCGTGCGGCATTTCAATGAATCCCGTTTTATCGTTGAAAGAAAGGTCTCGGTTACGGCGCGGTCAGGAAAGGTTTTCCTTGAAGCAGGCGAGCGTACGCTCGTCGGCGAGGTTTGCCGCCGCCGCGTCGTAGTTGACGCCGTTGTTGCGCGCGAAGGCGTGATCGACGCCGGGGTAGTTGTGGACCGCGACATGCGCATGGCCCTTCAGCCCGTCGTTTATCTTCGCTTGCGCCTCTTTCGAGACGAAGCCGTCCTCTTCCGCGATATGCAAGATCGTTGGCGTGGTGATGGCGGATGCCTTGTCGAGCTGCTCGTCGATGCCGACCCCGTAATAGGCGACGTTGCAGTCGGCGTCCGACTCCGCGGCCATCAGGTAGACCAACAGGCCGCCGAGGCAGAACCCGACGGTGCCCGCCTTGCCGTTGCAACCGTCGACCCCGCGCAAATGCGCGAGCGAGGCCTTCAGGTCCTCGACGCCCTTCGGCACGTCGAAGCCTTGGTACAGTTCGAAGGCGCGGGCCCATTCCTCTTCCGACTGATCGGTGAGCTGGATGCCCGGCTCCTGCCGCCAGAAGATATCGGGGCAGAGGGCGAAATAGCCTTGCGCGGCGAGATGGTCGCAGTGATCGCGCATGTCCTTGTTCACGCCGAAGATTTCCTGGATGACGAGGATTCCGCCGCCGCTTCCGCTGGCGGGCGTCGCAAGATATCCGGAGAAGTCGCCGTCGGCGCCGTTGATGGTGATGTCTGGCATGGTCCCTGTTCCTTAAGTTCCCCAGTTTCTAGTCGGGAGTCTTTGATCCCTGTCGCGATCCGGTTTTGGACCGACCCTGTCGATAGCGCGCCTGGCCCTTGTCGTTGCTGATCTGCCGTGCATGGCGCGGCGCGGCGGCAGAATATCCCGCGCGCACGGGCTTGTCACCGGTAGGCGGCGAACAGATCGTCATGCGCCTCGTGCGCGAGCAACCAGCGTTTGGTCGGCGCGCCCTCGCCGCCGGAGAAGCCGCCGAGTTTCCCGCCCGCCGCGACGACGCGATGGCAGGGCACGATGATCGGGATCGTGTTCTGTCCGCAGCCTTGGCCCACCGCCTGCGGCGGCATCCCGATCGTCTTGGCGATGTCGCCATAAGTCCGGGTGTGGCCGAAGGGAATGTCCAGCATCGCCGCGCGCATCGCCTTTTGGAAGGGGGTCGCCGGCGCGGCGAAGGGCAGATCGAATTCCTTGCGGCCGCCCGCGAAATACTCGGTGACCTGATCGGCGGCGGCCTGCAACAGGGACGTCGGCTCGTCGGTCCCGCTATTCCGGGAAGAAACGCCGAAACGCAATTCGGCGATCTCGCCATCCCGTTCGACGACGGTGAGGGGGCCGAGCGGCGAGTCGAAGGTCAGCGACGGCATCCTTACGGTCCCGACGCGGCGAGATGGTCGCGCAACGCGTCGGGGTCGGTGATCGGCGCGGAACAGGTCATGTTGGCGCAGACATAGGCTGCGGGCTTACCGTCCACGAGGCCCTTGCCCGCCGCCGGGTGACCGTCCGCCAGGGTCTGGTCCGGCGCGAGCAGCGTCAGCACCCGGTTCGGCAACGAGATGCGCCGCACCACGTCGCGAAGGCCCGCTGTCGCCGCGTCCGAGGCCTCGCCGACGATGACGATCTGCTGCGCCGACTGCAGCAGCTCGGCGCCGTTCAGCAGACTGGAGAGCGGGAAGAAATTGCGCTGCACCTCGCCGGAAAACCCGCCGATCAAGGCCTCGGCTTTCGCCCGGTAGGTGTCCTCGCCGGTGAGGTGATAGAGCCGCGCGAAGACGCCGACCAGAACGCCGTTGCCGGCGGGCACCGCGTTGTCGTTGGCGTGTTTGCTGCGCGCGATCAAGGACGGCGTGTCGTCGGCGGTGAAGAAATAGCCGGGGCCGCCGGGATCGCTGTAATGCGCATCGACGTCGGCGAGCCAGGCTTTCGCTTGATCGATATAGGCCGGGTCGCCGAGGACTTCGTAGAGGGCGAGGGCGGCGCGGCTCAGCGTGGCGTAGTCGTCGAGCGTCGCCGGGTGACGGGCCCGGTCGTCGCGCCAGCTGTGCCGCAGCCGGCCGTCGACCGTCATATCGCTCTGCACGAAGCGGAAGGCGCGGACCGCGGCCTCGATCCAGTCGGGCCGGTCGAAGGTGTCGCCGGCGGTGGCCAGCGCGGCGATCATCAGACCGTTCCAGTCGGCCAGGACTTTGTCGTCGAGGCCGGGCGGAATGCGCTTGGCGCGCTCGGCGAACAGCACGGCACGGTCCTCCGCGAGGCGCGCTTCCTCGGCGTCGTCCAGCAATTCCATGCTGCTCAACCGGTTGAGGATGGTGTTGCCTTCCCAGTTGCCGAATTGCGTGACGTCGTACACCGCCTTGAACGGGGCCGCCCGGCCGCCCAGCAGACCGTCGATCTCGGCCTCGGTCCAGACGTAGAATTTGCCTTCGACGCCCTCGCTGTCCGCGTCGAGGCTGCTGGAGAAACCGCCCTTCGCGGTGACCATCTCGCGCAGGACCCACTCGACGGTTTCGGCCGCGCGTTGGGCATAGAGCGGTGCGTGCGTGTCCTGCCAAGCCAGGGTCAGCAGATCGAGGAGTTGCGCGTTGTCGTACAGCATCTTCTCGAAATGCGGCACCAGCCAACGCTCGTCGACCGAGTAGCGCGCGAAGCCGCCGCCGACATGATCGTAGATGCCGCCCTGGCACATGTTGTCGAGGGTAACCGTCACCGCTTGTTTGAATGGCGCGTTGCCGGTGCGTTTCCAGGCGCGCCAAATCTGCTCCATGATCTGCGGCTGGGGAAATTTCGGTGCGCTGCCGACGCCGCCGCGGAACTGGTCCACATTCTTCGCCAGATGTTCGGCGATCTGATCCAGCATCGCGATCGGGACCGCGCCGCCGGCCGCGGGCTGGGACAGTTTCTCCAGGCCCTCGCGGAGCGCCACGACATTCTTCTCGATGCGTTCCGGTTCGTCGCGGAAGACCTTGGCGACGCTGTTCAGGACATCGCCGAAGCCGGGCCGGCCGAAGCGGGGCTCCGGCGGGAAATAGGTACCGCCCCAGAAAGGCTCGCCGTCCGGCGTCAGGAACATGGTCAGGGGCCAGCCGCCCTGCTCGCCCATCATCTGCAGCGCCGATTGATAGATTCCGTCGATGTCCGGTCGTTCCTCGCGGTCGACCTTGATGTTGACGAACTGCGTGTTCATCAGGTCGGCGATCCCGTCATTCTCGAAGCTCTCGTGCGCCATGACGTGGCACCAATGGCAGGCGGCGTAACCGATCGACAGGAGGATCGGTTTGTTTTCGCGTTGCGCACGGGCCAGGGTCTCTTCGTCCCAGGCCATCCAGTGCACGGGGTTATCCTTGTGCTGCAATAGATAAGGGCTGGTTTCCTGCCCCAACAGGTTCTCGCTCATGACGTGCCGGTCTCCCCCGTCTCGATCGGTCGCGCGTTGCCGCTCCGCTGCTTCCACAGTAGCTTAGCGCCGAGGAGCGTGCCACAGACGCGTGCCCGATGATCGGCCGCGTCGGTCGTGTCCCCTAACGGGGATGTAGCGTGAATACCGGGGGAGTCGAGTGCGTGCCGCAGCAGAGTGAGGGTCGCGAGCGGGAATGAGCGAAACCATCTACGCCTTGGCCAGCGGGGCGGGTCGCGCAGGCGTTGCGGTGCTGCGCCTCTCGGGCCCGGCCGCCGATGCCGCCTTGTCGGCGCTGACGGACGCGCCGTTGCCCCTGCCGCGCCGGGCCGCGCGGATTCGCCTGCGCGATCCCGAGAGCGGTGCGCCGCTGGATGACGGCCTCGCGCTGCGCTTTCCCGCCCCGGCCAGCTATACCGGCGAAGACGTGGTCGAACTGCACGTCCATGGCGGCAGCGCCGTCATCGCCGCGGTTTTCGAGGCGTTGGGCCGGTTGCCGGATTTGCGGATGGCCGAACCCGGGGAATTCACGCGCCGGGCGGTGCTGGCCGGCAAGATGGACCTGACCGCCGCGGAAGGACTGATCGACCTAATCGACGCGGAGACCGAGGCGCAGCGGAAACAGGCGCTGCGCCAGGCGGAGGGCGCTCTGGGCGCGTTGTATGACGACTGGCGGGACCGCCTCATTCCGGCGCTTGCCCATCTGGAGGCGGCGATCGATTTTCCCGATGAGGATTTGCCGGAAAATCTCGCCGCGAAAATCGAGCCGGTCCTGGCCGCGCTGAAAACGGAAATGAGCGCCCATCTCGACGACAGCCGGCGCGGCGAGCGGTTGCGGCAAGGGGTACAGGTCGCCATCGTGGGGCCGCCGAATGCGGGTAAATCGAGCCTCTTGAATGCCCTGGCCCAACGGGATGCCGCCATCGTGTCGGCGACCGCCGGCACCACCCGCGATGTCATCGAGGTACGGCTCGATCTCGGCGGGTTCCCGGTCTTGGCCGCGGATACCGCCGGGCTGCGCGAGGCGCGCGACGATATCGAGGCCGAAGGCATCCGAAGGGCTCGGCGGTGGGCCGGGACAGCGGATCTAAAAATCGCGGTCTTCGCCGTCGACGACCCGGCCGCGGCGGCCGCCGCGGCCGATGTGGTGGATAAGGATACCGTCGTGGTTCTGAATAAGGTCGATCTGGGAACGCCGGACTGGACCCCGCCGCCGGCGCTTGGCTGCTTTCCGGTCTCGGTCGCCACCGGGCAGGGGATCGAGGCGCTTGTGGCGGGATTGACCCGGGCGGTGGCCGACCGGGCGTCCGTCGGGGCCGCGCCGTTGATGACCCGGGCGCGGCACCGGGCGGCGGTCACCGACTGCCTGGAAGCGTTGGAGCGGGCGGTGGCGGCTCCGTTGCCGGAACTGGCGGCGGAGGATTTGCGGCTGGCGGTCCGCGCGTTGGGCCGGATCACCGGCGCGGTCGATGTCGAGGATGTGCTGGACGTCATTTTCCGGGATTTCTGCATCGGGAAATAACCGTTGCGCCGTCCCGATGTTTCACGTGAAACATTCCGGCGGCGGGACCGGATCGTCCTTTTGGAGGCTTTGACTTCCGCCGGGCCCGCCCCTACATTCCGCGCCATGAACGCAAACCGGACATCGATGGACGGCGGCAGAGGCTGGGACGTGATCGTCGTCGGGGGCGGCCATGCGGGCTGCGAGGCCGCGGCGGCCGCCGCCCGTTTCGGCGCGGCAACGCTGCTGGTGACGCACAAGCTCGAAACCATCGGCGAAATGTCCTGTAACCCGGCGATCGGCGGCTTGGCGAAGGGCCATCTGGTGCGCGAGATCGACGCGCTGGACGGGGTGATGGGCCGGGTCATCGACCGGGCGGGCATCCAATTCCGCATCCTGAACCGCAGCAAGGGTCCCGCTGTCCAAGGACCGCGCGCGCAGGCCGACCGGAAGCTGTACCGGACCGCGATGCAGGCGGTTTTGGGGGAACAGGAAAATCTCGAAATCCGGGCGGCCAGAGTCGAGGATTTGATCCTGACGCCGGCGGGCGACATCGGCGGCATCCTGACGGCGGCAGGGGAGGCGCTGCGGGCGCCCCGGGTGGTGCTGACCACCGGCACCTTCCTGCGCGGCATGATCCATCTCGGCGAGGAACGGACGCCGGCGGGCCGGGTGGGCGATGAGGCGTCCTATGGCCTTTCGGCGACCCTGGACGCGGCCGGGTTCGCGCTTGGGCGGTTGAAGACGGGCACGCCGCCGCGCCTGGACGGCAGGACCATCGATTGGGATGGGTTGGCGGTCCAGCCGGGCGACGATCCGCCGGTGCCCTTTTCCTATATGACGGCGCGGATCGAGACGCCCCAGGTGCCCTGCCATATCACTTATACGTCCCCGGAAGGGCACGATCTCATCCGGGCCAACCTCGACCGGGCGCCGATCTATTCCGGCCAGATCGCCGGGACCGGTCCGCGCTATTGCCCGTCGATCGAGGACAAGGTCGTCCGGTTCGCGGACAAGAGCCGGCATCAGATCTTCCTGGAGCCGGAGGGGCTGGACGACCATACCGTCTACCCCAACGGCATCTCCACGTCGCTGCCGCGCGATGTTCAGGCCGCCCTGATTAAAACTATTCCTGGCCTGGAGCGCGCGGAAATAATTCGGCCCGGGTATGCCATCGAATACGATTTCGTCGATCCGCGGGAACTGCATCCGACCCTGGAAACGAAAAAAATCCAGGGACTGTACCTAGCGGGACAAATAAATGGCACGACCGGCTATGAGGAGGCCGCGGCCCAGGGCTTGATGGCCGGTCTCAATGCCGCCCTTGCGGCTTCCGATGGGGCGCCTTTTGTGCTCGACCGGGCGGACGCCTACATTGGTGTGTTAATCGACGATCTGGTCACCAAGGGCACGCGCGAACCGTACCGGATGTTCACCTCGCGCGCCGAGTATCGCCTCAAACTGCGCGCCGATAATGCGGACCAGCGGCTGTCGCCGGTGGGGCAAAAAGTCGGCTGCCTGTCGCCGGGCCGGGAGCGGCATTGGGCCGCCAAGCGCGACGCCTTGGCGGCGGCGCGGGAGCGGGCATCGGCGTTGCGGGCGAGCCCGAACGAGCTGGCCAAACATGGTGTCGCGGTCAGCCGGGATGGAATCATGCGGACGGCGATGGACCTGCTGGCCTTCCCCAACATCGACCTTAAGACGCTGGCCGCCGTATGGCCCGAGCTGGACGGCGTGGCGGCGGATATCCGGACGCAACTCGAAATCGATGCCCTCTATGCCAGCTACATCGAACGCCAGGATGCGGACATTCGGGCCTATCGCCGCGACGAAGCCTTGCGGTTGCCGGCGGACCTCGACTATGCCGCGGTGGGTAGTCTGTCGACCGAGGTGCGGGAGAAGCTGATCGAGGCCCGGCCGGCGACACTGGGGGCGGCCTCGCGAATCTCCGGCGTAACGCCGGCCGCGCTGGTGGCGCTGCTGCGGCACGTCAAACGGGATCGCCCGGCGGTTGGCCGCTGACCCGCTCACCCCCGAAGCCTTCGCCGAGGCATGCGATGTTTCACGTGAAACACTGGCCCGGCTCCAGACCTATGTGGACCTTCTGCGGCGCTGGCAAAAAGCGATCAACCTGGTCAGCCGAGAGTCGCTGAGCGACGTCTGGCGGCGGCATGTCTGGGATTCGGCCCAGCTCATGCCCCACATTCCAGACCCCGCCGTCCCGATCCTGGACATCGGCAGCGGCGCGGGTTTTCCCGGCCTTATTCTCGCCATTCTGGGGGCGGAGAATGTCACCTTGGTGGACTCCGATACCCGGAAGGGCAGTTTCCTGCGCGAGGTCGCCCGGCAAACCGGCGCCCCGGCCACGGTCCTGACCGGCCGGGTCGAGGCGATGGCCGATAGGATCGATCCGCCGGCGATCATCACCGCGCGGGCGGTTGCGTCTTTACCTTTGCTTTTAGATACGATTAAATTATATATAAGACCCAATACAGTCTGTTTCTTTCACAAAGGACGCCAGGCTGATGCGGAAATCGAAGCCGCCCGGAAGGATTGGCGGTTCATCGTTACGGAAATTCCGAGCCAAACCGACGCCTCGGGCGTCCTTCTTAAGCTAGAGGATATTGCGCGTGATTGAGACCGGAGATCAGTCGGGCCAGGCATCCGAGCCGCTTCAGGCCGGCCCCGCGGCCGCGCGGGCGAAACGGACCCGCGTCATCGCCGTCGCCAATCAAAAGGGCGGCGTCGGCAAGACGACGACCGCGGTCAACCTGGCCACCGCCATGGCGGCGATCCGCAAATCGGTTCTGGTGTTGGATTTCGATCCGCAGGGCAACGCCAGCACCGGGTTCGGGGTAGATCGTTCCGCCCGCAAAACGACCTCCTACGAGGTTTTGATGGACGGTATCCCGCTGACCGACGCGGTGCAGAAGACGGCGATACCGGGCCTGTCGATCGTGCCGTCCTCGGTGCATCTGGCCGGCGCGGAACTGGAGTTGGTCGAACAATCGAGACGGGAATTTAGACTTGCCGATGCAATCAAAGGAAGCGGCGGCGATTTCGACTATGTGTTGATCGACTGTCCGCCGTCGCTCAACCTGCTGACGCTCAACGCGCTCTGCGCCGCCGACGCGGTGCTGGTGCCGCTGCAAGTGGAATTCTATGCGCTGGAAGGGTTGAGCCATCTGGTCACGACGATCGAGCGCGTGCGCCGCGCCTTCAACCCGACGCTGGAAATCCTCGGGGTCGTGCTGACCATGTTCGACAAGCGCAACAATCTGTCCGAGATGGTGGCCGCCGACGTGCGCGCGCATTTCGGCGACAAGGTCTACGAGACGATCATCCCGCGCAACGTCCGGGTCTCCGAAGCGCCGTCGCACGGCAAACCGGTGCTGCTCTACGATTGGCGTTGCCCGGGCAGCCAGGCCTACATCCATCTGGCGAGCGAGATCCTCAAACGCGAAGCGGTGGCGGCGTAATGGTTGCGGCGGACGACAGCAAGAAGCGCGGGCTCGGCCGGGGCCTGTCCGCGCTGTTCGGCGAGGAGGCGGCGGTCAACGAGGCGACGGCCCCGTCGGCCGGCGGCGACGGCGTGCGGCATATGCCGGTCGGCGACCTGCGGCCGGGCAAGTATCAGCCGCGGCAGCATTTCGACGACGAGAGCCTGGCCGGCCTCGCGGACTCGATCCGCGAGAAGGGCGTGCTGGAACCGATCCTGGTCCGGGCGCGGCCCGACGGCGGCGAAGGGTACGAGATCATCGCCGGCGAACGGCGATGGCGCGCCGCGCAACTGGCGAAGCTGCACGAGGTGCCGGTCCTGCTGCGCGACTTTTCCGACCGCGACGCGCTCGAGATCGCGCTGATCGAGAATATCCACCGCGACGACCTGTCGGCGCTGGAAGAGGCCGAAGCCTACAAGCGGCTGATCGACGAATTCGACCACACGCAGGACGCCTTGGCGAAAGCGATCGGCAAGAGCCGGAGCCATGTGGCGAACACGCTGCGATTGCTCGGCCTGCCCGACCCGGTGAAGGCGCAGATCCGCGAGGGCGCGTTGAGCGCCGGTCATGCCCGGGCGCTGTTGACCGCCGACAATGTGGAATCGCTGGCGCAGGAGGTCGTGAAGAAAGGCCTCAACGTCCGGCAGACGGAACGCTTGGCGCGGCGCGGCAAGCCGAGCGCGACAGGCCGGCCGCGCGGCCGTCCGCCGAAACCCGCCAAGGATCCCAACACGGCGGCGCTGGAGCGCGATCTGGCCGCGATGCTCGGCCTGCGGGTGTCGATCGAGGAACGCGGCGAGGGCGGCCTGCTCTCGATCCACTACGAAACCCTCGAACAGCTCGACGACCTTTTGCAGCGCCTGTCCGGCGGCGACGTCTAAGCGCCGATTTTTCTGGATCCCTTTTGTCCGCTCTTAGGCGCGGCGGCCCCGCTGCGCCAGCGCGGCGATCTGCATCAGCGCCCGGCCGCACAAGGCCGTGTCCGGCATGCCGGTTGTCTTGCAGCCGCGCTCGGCGGCGAGCACGATATCCAGCGCGCGGGAGATGCGCGCGCCGCGCCAGGCGCCGAGCTGCCGCCGGAATTGGGTCTGCCGTTTGAAGAAGACCGGCGGGCGCAAGGATTTCATCGCGCGGTCCGGCTGGTCGCCCGACGCAACCTTGTCCGCGGCGACTTGCAGCCGCAGAAGATGCCGCGCCACCGCGCGCAGGATCGCGACCGATGCCTGCCCTTCTTGCAGGCTGCGGTTCAGTGTCCGGTCGACCGCGGCGATGTCGCCATCGGCCGTGGCGTAGACCAGATCGTCCAGCGTCAACGCCGCGCTGTCGCCAACCACCGCCATCGCATCGTCCAATGTGACCTGACCGGAACCGTGCGCGTACAGCGTCAGCTTCTCGAGTTCGGACCGGCTGATCCCCCGGTCGGAGCCCAGGTTCTCCGATAGATAGGCGACTGCCTCGGGCGCCGCGGTAAGCGATGCACCGCCCAGGACATCATGGATTAGGCGGTCCAAGTCGCGAGAATCGTCGGAATAACAGGGCAATGCGGCGAGCGATGCCTCGCCCTCGAACAGCTTGCGCAGCCTGGAGCGCGGGCCCAGGTCGCCGGCCTGTAGAACGACCAGGCTGTCGGCGGCCGGCAACTCCAGCATGTTCTTCACGGCGGCGGCCAAGCCGTCGCTGCCGTCCCGCACGCGTACGACGCGCCGCCCGCCGGTCAAGGCCATCGCGGCCGCCTCGTCGGCCAGCCGGGCCGGGTCCGAGGCGATCGAGTCCGCCGCCAGGTCCGCGACCAGGAAAGGATCGGACAAGTCCGGCACCACCGATTGCGCCAGCGCGTCGGCGCGCTCCCGCACCAGCCCGGCATCCGGCCCGTAGACCAGCACGGCCCGGACCGCCGGGTCGGGCGCCCGGACGAAGGCGTCGGCTTTAGCGGCGGCGATCTTCACGTCGGGTGTCCTGTTGGCGCAGGCGCGAGAGGTAGACACCGACGCGCAGCTTGATCGCATCGCTCAATTCGCGGATCGCGCGGTCGGACGCGTCGGCTTCGGCGCTGAGGGTCGCGAATTCGGAATCGACAATATTATAGGAGTTGACCGACCGTTCCGACCCGGCAAGGACCTCCTCGTTTCCGGCCGTGGCGCGCAGAACGAAACTCGCGCTGACGGTCAGACGGGCCCGTGTCGCGTCGTCGGTGATCTGAATGCCGGTTTCCTCCTTGCCCACACCCATGGTGATGAAAAGCGTATGAGTCGGCTGCCGCGGTCTGCCCTCCGGGTTGAACCGGTCGAGCAGCAGGTTGTGAAACTTCTGCGCCAGCCGGTCGTTTTCCCGTTTTTCGGTCTTGATATTGGCGACCTTGATCCGCCCGAGGTCGTCCCCGATCGCGCCGCCCGCGGGATGCTTCTGATACAGCGGCTGAAAGCCGCAGGCCGACAAAGCCAGCAGCACGGCGACGCAGAGGACCGGGCGAAATCTAAAGAACCACATTGACGATCTTGTTCGGCACGACGATGACCTTTCGCGGCGCTTGCCCATCGGTGGCGCGCAGCACGTTCTCGTGCGCCAGGGCCTCGGCTTCGACCTCTTCGCGCGCGGTATCGCGCGGCATGTCGAGCGTGGCGCGAAGCTTCCCGTTCACCTGCACCGCGATGGTCACCGACTCCTCGGCGAGCATCGCCGGGTCATGCGCCGGCCAGGGCGTGTCGACGAGCAGGTCTTCGTGACCGAGCGCCTGCCAGAGTTCTTCGGCGAGATGCGGCATCATCGGGCCGATCAGCTGCGCCGCCGTCTCTAGTCCCTGACGCCGGACCCAGGCCACATCGTCGGAGGTTCCCTTGAGGTCGCCCAACAGATTGGTGAGTTCGCGGATACGCGCGACGGCGCGATTGAAATGGAACCGGTCGAGGTCGCCGCCGACCTCGGCGATGGTTCGGTGGATCGATTTCCACGCGGCGTCCGCTTCCTGGCCCAGCGTATCCGGCTTCGGCGCACCCTTGTCTGCGAGCGGCGCATCGGCGTCGGTGAACAAGCGCCACAGCCGGTTGACGTAGCGCCATGCTCCCTCGATGCCGGCTTCGGTCCATTCGAGGTCGCGGTCCGGCGGGCTGTCGGACAGCATGTAGATCCGCGCCGTATCGGCGCCGAAAGTGTCGATGATGGCCGCCGGGTCGACGACATTCTTTTTCGACTTGCTCATCTTTTCCGAGCGGCCGCGCTCGACCACGGCGCCGGTCTTCGCGTGGAGGACGGCGCCGTCCTCGCCCGGGCGGACATCGTCGGGGAACAACCATTGGCCGTCCGCGTCGCGATAGGTCTCGTGGCACACCATGCCCTGTGTGAACAGGCCGTCGAACGGCTCGTCGATGCCGATATAGCCGCAACGGCGCAGTGCGCGCGTGAAGAAGCGCGAATACAGCAAATGCAGCACGGCATGCTCGATGCCGCCGATATATTGGTCGACGGGCATCCAGTAATCGACCGCGTCGCGGGTGAATGGCGTTGTGTCATCCTGCGGCGCGCAGTAGCGCTCGAAATACCAAGAGGAGTCGAAGAAGGTGTCGAGCGTGTCGGTCTCGCGACGCGCCGTCCCGCCGCAGGACGGGCAGTCCACATTTTTCCAAGTCGGATGATGTTCCAACGGGTTTCCCGGCTGGTCGAAGGAGACATCGTCGGGCAACAACACCGGCAGGTCAGCCGCCGGCACGGGGACGACTCCGCAAGAATCGCAGTGGATGATCGGGATCGGGCAGCCCCAATAGCGCTGGCGCGATACGCCCCAGTCGCGCAAGCGGAAGCTGATGGTGGACTCGCCGTCGCCCTGATCGACCAATCGGTCGATCGCCGCGCGCTTGCCCGCCGTCACGTCCAGCCCGTCCATGAAATCGGAGTTGATGATCACGCCGTCGTCGACGAAGGCAGTGTCTCCGATTTCGACATCCGCCGGGTCGGTGTCCTTCGGGGCGACAACCGGCACCACCGGCAGCCCGTACTTGCGGGCAAAATCGAGATCGCGCTGGTCATGCGCCGGACAACCGAAAATGGCACCGCTGCCGTAATCCATCAACACGAAGTTTGCGACGTAGACCGGCAGTTCCCGTCCGTCGATGAACGGGTGCAACGCCTTCAGGCCGGTATCGTGGCCCAGCTTCTCGGCGGTCTCGATCGCTTCCTCGCTGGTGCTCATCCGATTGCATTCGGCAACAAAGGTCTGCAGGGCGGGATCCTTGGCCGCCAGCTCCTGCGCCAGCGGATGATTGGCCGCGACGGCGCAGAAGGACGCGCCGAACAGCGTGTCCGGACGGGTCGTGAACACGTCGAGCCGGTCCTCCCGGCCCTTGAGCTTGAAATTGACCCGCGCGCCCTCGGACCGCCCGATCCAGTTCTGCTGCATCAGGCGAACCTTGTCCGGCCACCGTTCCAGCGACCCCAGCGCCTCCAGAAGGTCGTCTGAAAATTCGGTGATCTTCAGAAACCATTGACTTAACAGTCGTTTCTCAACCGGTGCACCGGTCCGCCAGCCGCGGCCATCGATTACCTGCTCGTTGGCGAGCACCGAATTTTCAACCGGATCCCAGTTAACCCAGGACTCTTTCCGATAGGCCAATCCGGCCTCGACGAAGTCGAGAAAGATCCGTTGGCCCTGTTTGTAATAGTCGGGTTCGCAGGTGGAGAGTTCGCGGCTCCAGTCGAGCGACAGGCCCATGGATTTAAGCTGGTCGCGCATGGTCGCGATGTTTTCACGGGTCCACTTGGCCGGGTGGACGTTGTTCTCGATCGCGGCATTCTCCGCCGGCAGTCCGAAGGAATCCCATCCCATCGGATGCAGGACGTTGAACCCGCGCGCGCGTTTGTAGCGGGCGACCACGTCGCCGAGCGTGTAGTTCCGGACATGCCCCATATGAATCCGACCGGAGGGGTAGGGGAACATCTCCATGACGTAGTATTTCGGCCGGTTCGCGTCTTCCCGTGCGGCGAAACACTGCCGGTCCTCCCAGACCGCCTGCCATTTCGCTTCGGTTTCTTTTGCGTTGTATCGGCTCATCTATCGCTTGTCCGTTCGGGCGCGCCGGTCACAGGATTACCGGGGCGCCGCCGCTCCGCGCACGATGGCCGGCAACGGCGCCGGGCGCCTGGCATCTCGGCGCCATCCTGTTCTCAGCGCTGGTTGATGCGAATGCGCATCTGACGCGCCCGCTTGAGAATTGCATTTTCCAGGTCGCGCCCCGTCCGCTGGTCCACCTTGGCCTCGATCCAGCCGGTGCCGGGCGTGCGGGTCTGACGGAACACCGCGACGCGAAGCCCGTCGGCGCGCAGTTCCCGGTCGAGGATGTAAACGGTTACCTTGAACCGTTCTTCCGGCGTGGCGGGCGGGCTATACCAATCGGTGATGATAATGCCGCCGAACGGGTCCGCCGTGTTGAGTGGTAGGAAGGACACGGTGTCGAGCGACGCGCGCCAAAGGTAGCTGTTGACGGCGATCGACGGGTCGCCGCTGCCGCCGCCGCCCGGGCCGCCGAGAATCTGTTCGAGCAGGCCGCCATTACGGCCGTCCGTAACCTGTACTGGCTCGGGTTCCTTGGCCGCTTCCTTCTCGTTTCCGGAGCAGGCGGCGCCGAGAAACGCCACCGCCATAAGCGCAACCGGGAAAAGTCGAATGTTTCGGTACACCATAGCCGCCTATATGCCGGAAAACGGACCGACATTTCCAGCGCTTTCTTTCGGAAGGGTAGGTGCTGTGGTGTCGCAGGCCGGTAGAGATGCACCCCGGCCGGCGCGGGCGACCTAGAATCGCAGGCTGGTGCCGAGCATGAACCGCGTATCGAGCGGCGTCTCGTCGGTCTGGCTATCGCTGTTGAAGTCGACCCAATCGACGCCGCCGTAGATATTGAGGCCGGGTGCGAACTGATAGCCGGCGTTCAACGAGAACACATCGACCCGCGCCATCTCGTCGGGCCGGGCGGTCCGGCTCTGCGATGCGGTATAGGCCGCGGAAATCGAACCGGACCCGAGCCGCAGCGCGACGCCGACGTCCCAAAAGTCGCTCGTCTTACAGTTCTCGCCGGCCTTACAGGTCGGATCGGCGTGATCGCCGATATTCGCCCCGATCTCGAGCGCCGAGTAACCCAGCGTCGCGCCGGCTTGCCAGGCGCCGGAAAGATCGCGCTTGGTCTGGGTCCGCGGGCCGAGCGAGGTATAATCGTTGGATTTGCGCGGCAGGGCGGAGATGCCGATGCCAACCCGCACGCCGGACAGTTTGGGCGTGAAATAGGATACGCCGGCCGGGCCGCTGTATTTGACCTCGCTGCCGTCGCGGAAGCCGCTTCCGCTGCCGGCGTTGCGGTCCAGATTGATCGTGCCCCATTGACCGGAGGTGGAATATCCCGACGCCGTGGCGGCGCTGGCCGCGCCGGTTTCGCCGATGAAAACCTGATAGCGATCGTCCACCGCCTTTTGCTGGCGCAAGGGGTCGGCGGACACGTCCGCGGCGACCAGCGCGATCAGGCTTGCGGAAGCTAACGCCATCAAGGATATGCGAGACCGGGTCATTCGTTCAGCAATCCAAAAGTGTCCGGTATGTGCTGCTACAACCAGGACGGTACGGCGCTATCCTTAACAGAAGATTAACGCCGTTAACCATGGACCGTCCCAACGCAACAACAGTCCGTCCGAAATTCTCGCTCAATGCGGGAATCTTATACATAAGGTGACACGGAAATAACAGAGTCCAAGGGACAAATTAGAGGTAGCGGCCCGTATTCCGGTGATTGTGATGAATCGGCATCGCATGGGTGCGATCTCGGTTGCAGTCGGGGGCCCCCTCCTGTAAGGGTCGAGAATGGCTGAAACAGTGGATATAGCGGCGAATCTGGCAGCGGTCCGGGCCGAAATAGCGGATTCAGCGCGCAAGGCGGACCGCGATCCCGCGGATGTCACCCTCGTCGCGGTCAGCAAAACCAAACCGGCATCGCTGATTACCCGCGCTTTGGCGGCGGGGCACCGGGAATACGGTGAAAATCGTGTTCAGGAAGCGGAAGAGAAATGGCCGGCCCTGCGCGAAACCTTTCCGCAGGCCGAGCTGCACCTGATCGGACCCTTGCAGACCAATAAGGTGCGCAAGGCGGTTGCCTTGTTCGATGTCATTGAGACCGTAGACCGGCCGAAGTTGGCAAAGGCATTGGCCCGAGAGATGGAGAAACAGGGGGTGCGGCGCGACTGCTTCGTCCAGGTGAATACCGGCGCGGAGCCTCAGAAAGCCGGAATCCTGCCGGAGGACTGCGACGCCTTCCTGCGCGAGTGTATCGAGACGCTCGGCTTGCCCGTGGTCGGCTTGATGTGCATACCGCCGGTCGACGAGGAGCCGTCCCTGCATTTCGGCCTTTTGCGGGAAATCGCCCGTCGCCACGGGCTCGCCGGGCTGAGTATGGGCATGTCCGCCGACTATCCGGTCGCCGTCGCCTTCGGCGCGACGCATGTGCGTGTCGGGTCGGCGATCTTCGGCGCGCGCGACTAACCCGCGGCACCCGCGTGAATCGTCAGGTGGTCGCCGGGGCCGCACGCGGCGAGCACCGTCTTCAAATCCTCCAGCGCCAGAGCCACGCAGCCCTCGGTATCGCTGTATCCGGGCCGGGCGACATGTAGAAAGACGGCGCTGCCGAGGCCCGGGACCGGCGGGTCGTCGTTATGCCCCAGGATCACGATGATGTCGTAGACCGCGTCCTCCCGCCAGAGCCGCTCGTGACTTGCCGGATAAGGCAGGGTTACCGGGCGGTTGTAGTTCGGGTCGTCCGCCGCATCGCACCATCCGTCGTCGGGGCGAAGCGCCGACGTCGCCAAGCCGGTTTCGGGTGGATCCATGCGGTCGGCGCGATACAGCACCCGGCGCAGCGGAAACCGGCCGGCCGGTGTCGCACCGTCGCCTTCGCGTTTCTCCGCCACGACGCCCGCGGGTCCGAGCGCACAGCGGAACTCCCGTTTGCCCGCGATGACGCGGTGGTCGGCGAAAACGTCGATGTCCATGTCCCGTTTCCCGCGCCCTGCCGTTGATGCCGCGTCAGCCCTTGCCGCTAGATCTCATCCGCAAGCGTAGGGTTGCGGCGGGCCTGCATCAACACTTCGTATTTCTCCAGCGCCTGCTGCATCAGCATCGGCACCGACCCGATATCGCCCGGCGTTGCGCCGGGTCGCGCGGTGGCGCGATCGGACCCCGCGGCCGGCGCGGGCTTGGCGGCGGATGGGGCGGCTGCGGACTGGTGCGCTGTGGCCGTGTAGCGTGCCGGATGGCTCGAACCGACTCCGGGAAACGATGACTTCGCGACGGGGCGGCCGCCTTTGCCGGTCCCCGACTGACCGTCGGCGGCGGGGATCGCGGCCGCCGCGGCGGGTTGCGGCAGGGCCGTCGTTCGGGCCGGTGCCCCGCCGAAGCCGAGCGCCGCGGCCTTGCGCGCGGCCGGTACCGCGGATCGGGCGCGGATCAGCGCTTCGCTCGGCGGGATCTGGCCATTCTGTCCGGCTTGTGTATCCGGTGACTTGCCGGCGGCCGCGGCGGCGGGTCTCGCGCCGCGATCCGCGAGGAAGGCCGCGAGCGCCGGGTTCGATGGGGCCGGCCGGCTCGATTCGATCGCCGTTGCCTTGGCTGTTGCCGCGGCCGGTGTCGCTATCGCAGCCGAGGCGATCGGGGCGGCGTCCGGCGCGGCGCTTGCGATCTTGGTTGTGTCGCTGCCGGCATTGTCTCCGGTGAACAGCGCCAGCGCCTTGTCGCCGATATCCGAACCGGTTGCCTCATCGATGACCGCGTTGACCAGCGCAGCGGCGAACCCGATCACGCCGCCGAACAGCGCCCCGCCCATCACGCGCGGCCCCGACGCGATCGTATCGCCGGTGATCGCCCGATAGATCGTGCCGACGACCGGGATGTGCTGCAGCGGGTTGATGACATCGAGAAGGTCGTCGAAGCCGATCCCGTCCTCGCCGAAGATCGGGGCGGATTCCTCGACATACCAGATGTCGCCTTCCGCGACCGGATCGCCGGACTCCGCATAGACGCTCAACTCGGCCACGCGCTCTTCCGGCGTGGGCGGCCGGACGGCAGCCGGGGCCGTTGCCGGACTCGTTGCCGGCAACGTCGTCGGCACGGGGGCGATGGGCGCACCGATGGTCACGGGTGCAACTTCTCCTTCTCTCTCGAAGCGGTCGTTGCAAGCCCGATGCCAGCCGGAACCATTGGATTTGATGGAATTTAGGTCGGGAACCGGCGGGATAAGGGCAGAAATTTCCGGCTTTTTCAAATGCGCGGCGGATGCTGCCTAGCGCGCCGCTGCCTCGCCGCGCCGGCGCAGGAGCCAGAGCGTGTCGATGGCGAAGGACGCCGCGGTCGCCAGCAACGCCGTGCCGGCCAATCCCGTCGCGACCGGGGCGCTGACGAACGGGGCCAGCGCGATGCAGAGCGCGCCGCCCTGAAAGGCGCAGACCGCCCGCCGACGGTTACTCGGCGGCAACGGGCGCAGCATCGTCGGATACACCGCCCCGGCGAGGATGAAGACGTAGCGCAGTGCGCCGATCAGCATGATCCAGGGCCCGACCTTCCCGGCTTGCCACAGCACGGCGGCGACGACCAACGCGAAGACAGCGTCGACTTCCATGTCGAACCGCGCGCCGAATCCGGTGCAACGTCCGACGCGCCGGGCGGCCCAGCCATCGACGCCGTCGAGCAGGAAGGCGCATGTCGCCAGGCCCGCCGCGATCCACCAAGCGGTCGCGCCATACGCCATGGTGTCGATCGCGAACCCGGCGACGATCATGATCATGCCGG
Organism: Alphaproteobacteria bacterium; assembly: GCA_965228975.1. GTDB lineage: Bacteria > Pseudomonadota > Alphaproteobacteria > UBA8366 > UBA8366 > JAJFJD01. The sequence continues at coordinate 4,664,579 of OZ245851.1, read as the reverse complement.
CCCGGCCCAGTGTGATCGTGTTGGCCGCGCCGAACGGGGCGGCGATTCCGCTGTAGACGAGTCCGCACAACATCACGGCGGCCAGGAGGGCATAACCGGCGCCCGCGACGATGAGCCCCGCGCCCGACGCATACAGCATCGTTCCGAGGAGAATCACCGACGCGCCGACCGCCACGGCGGTGACGACCCCGCCGCGCACCGCCGAGTGCGTGGCCGCTGGATATGACGCGTTTCGAATCATATATCCCTAACCTGGGCGTTCCGCGCCGCCGAATCCAGGGGCGGCGGTCACGCTTTCGTTGGGCCATATTGCCAATTGCCCGCAGACACCGCATCGTGGGGCGCAATGACTTCGATGGAACAGCCGCGAACGGCGCAACGGTCCGGCGACGCGCCCGCCTGGGAGGCGCTGCGCGCGATGGCGCAATTGCCGCCGGCCGCCGTGCGCGAGCGCGGATTGTTCAATGGCCGTGGCGCGCATAGGGGCAACGGGTCGGACGCCGCGCGCGCCGACTCCAACGACCGTGACGCCGACGGCCATCTCGATCTGCTGGACCTGTATGCGCCGCTGCTCGCCATCGGACCCGATTGCATCGTCGCCCATCTGGGGCAAAGCCTGGACGGCCGGATCGCCACCGCGTCCGGTGCGTCGCATTACGTCACCGGGCCGGAAGATATCCTGCACAATCACCGGATGCGCGCGCTGTTCGACGCGGTCATCGTCGGCGCGGGGACCGTGCGCCACGACGATCCGCAACTGACCGTGCGGCTGTGCGGGGGCAACGAAGCGGTGCGCGTGGTCATCGATACCGAACGGCGGCTCGACACGAATTACGGCGTGTTCGGCGACGGGGCGGCGGAGACCCTGTTGCTCACCGCCGCCGATAAGGCATCGGGCGGCCGGCACGGCAATGCCGAGGTGATCGGCATCGAACGGTGGGGCACGGGGCTGTGCCCGGCGGCGATCCGCCGGACGCTGACCGGGCGCGGGATGCATCGGCTTTTCATCGAGGGCGGCGGCGTCACCGTCTCGCGTTTCCTCGAGGCGGGCTGCCTCGACCGGCTGCAGATTACGATCGCGCCGCTGATCATCGGGTCGGGACGGCCCGGCATCGTCCTGCCGCAAGTGGAGACATTGTCCGACGTGTTGCGGCCTTCGGTCCGGCGGTTCCGTTTCGGCGCCGACGTGATGATCGAGTGCCTGCTGGATGCGTAAGGGCCCGGCGCGCGCGTATTGGGTGGCCCGGCCCGGCGAAGGCGAAATCCGCAGCGAGACCCTTTCGGGCCCCGGTTCCGACGATACCCTCGTGACCGCCGTGGCCAGCGGCATCAGCCGCGGCACCGAATGCCTGGTTTTCCGGGGTGCGGTGCCCGCCGACCAGGTCGACATCATGCGCTGTCCCTTCCAGGCCGGGGATTTCCCGGCGCCGGTAAAATACGGCTATGCCATGGTCGGGCGGACGGACGCGGGGGATCGCGTCTTCTGTCTGCATCCGCATCAGGACCGGTTCTGTGTCCCGTCGGCGGCGCTGGTGCCGGTGCCCGACGACGTGCCGGACCGCCGCGCGGTGCTGGCCGCCAATATGGAAACCGCCGTCAACGCGCTCTGGGACGCCGGCCCCCGGCTGGGCGACCGGATCGCGGTGGTGGGCGGCGGAACGGTCGGGTGCCTCGCCGCGGCATTGGCCGCCCGCCATCCGGCGACGGCGGTCCAGCTCGTCGATATCGACCCCGCGCGGGCGGAAACGGCGGAGGCGCTCGGCGTCGACTTCGCGTTACCCGGCGACGCCCACCCGGACCAAGACCTGGTGATCCACGCCAGCGGGTCGGCGGAAGGATTGGCGACTTCGATCGGCCTGGCCGGGTTCGAGGCGACGGTGCTGGAAATCAGTTGGTACGGGGCCGGTACCGTTCCCGTGCCACTGGGCGGGAATTTCCATAGCGGCCGGTTGACGCTCAAGTCGTCGCAGGTCGGGTCGGTCGCGACCGCCCGGCGCAGCCGCCGCAGTCACCGCGACCGTCTCGTCCTGGCGCTCGACCTGTTGCGCGATCCGGCGTTCGACGCGCTCTTGACCGGGGAAAGCCGGTTCGAGGACCTGCCCGCGACGATGGCGCGGCTTGCCGCCGATCCCGGCGGCGCGCTATGCCATGTGGTGACATACGAAACCGAGGATTAGGACATGTTCAGCGTCACCGTCTCCGACAACATCATGATCGCCCACAGCCTGAAGGGCGAAGTGTTCGGGCCCGCCCAGCGGATGCATGGCGCAACCTATGTGGTGGAGGTCGAACTACGGCGGCCGGGCCTGGACAGCAACAACATCGTCGCGGATATCGGCCGGGCGCGCACCTTGTTGGCTGCGGTTCTTGAGCCGCTTTCCTACCGCAACCTCGACGAGATGCCCGAATACGCCGGGCAGGTGACCACGACCGAGTATCTTGCGCGCGACATCTTCGAGCGTTTCCGCTACGGCGTGATCCAGGGTCAACTCGGCGGCGACACGGCGACGGCGGTGAAGCATATCGCGATCACCTTGCGGGAAACGCCGAACGCCTGGGCGACTTATGCCGGCAAGGTGCATGACGATTGGGACGATGACACCGAGTGACAAAGGCGGGTCTTCCGTCGCGGCGGACCTGCATTTCATCCACCCTGGCGCGATCGACGCGCCGACCGGCGGCTCTCTCTATGACAAGCGGATGATCGAGGAACTCCGGCGCATCGGCTGGCGTGTCGACCTGCACGAACTGCCGGGGCGGTTCCCCGTGGCCGATGCGGCCGCGCGTGCCGCGGCGGCGGCGGCCTTGGCCGGTATGCCCGACGGTACCCGCGTCATCGTCGACGGGTTGGCGCTGCCGGCGTTCGAGGGTGCCCTGCCGGATGCGGCGGCGCGGCTGACACCGATGGCGTTGGTGCATCATCCGGTCAGCGACGAGACGGGCCTCGCGCCGGCAATACAGCGCTCGTTGCGCGCCGCGGAATCCGCCTTGTTCGAAACGCTGCAGCGCATCGTGGTGCCGAGCCCGGCGATGGCGCGGCGGCTTGGCGAATTCGGCGTGCCGGCGGATCGTATCGCGGTGGTCGAACCCGGCACCGACCCCGCGCCACGCGGCAAGGGATCCGGCGGCCCGGCGGCGCACCTGCTGTGCGTCGCCTCGCTGACACGGCGCAAGGGACATCTCGGCTTGATCGCGGCGTTGGCCGAGTGCGCGGATCTGGACTGGCGTCTGACCTGCGCCGGCCCGACAGACCGGGACCTGGAAACGACGGAAGCGGTGCGGCGCGCGCTCGACGAGAACGGGCTCGCCGACCGGGTGACGCTGGCGGGCGAGGTTCGGGGCGCGGCGCTGGAGGACCTGTACGCTGCGGCGGACCTGTTCGTCCTCGCGTCCTTCTATGAGGGATATGGCATGGCGTTCGCCGAGGCGATGGCGCGCGGCCTGCCGGTGATCGCGAGCGGCGGCGGCGCGGTGGCCGATACCGTGCCCGAGGCGGCGGGCCTGGTCGTGCCGGCCGGCGATGCGGCCGCCCTGACCGGGGCGTTGCGCGCCCTGATCGCCGACCCGATTCTGCGTGCGGCGAAGGCGGCCGGTGCATTGGAAGCGGGACAAGCCTTGCCGGATTGGCCGGCGGCTGCGGCGCGTTTCGCCGTGGCGGTGCGCGGGTGCTGATGGAGACGTTCGCCGAAACTTGGCTGCGGCTGCGCGAGCCCCATGATCATGCCGCCCGGTCCGCCCCGCTGGCGCGCCGTTTTCTGGCGGCGTTGCCGGCGTCGCCGCGTGTGCTGGACCTGGCGGCGGGGACCGGGTCGAATGCCCGCTATCTGGCATCGTTGGGTTGCCGCCGCGTGGAGTGGGTGCTGGCGGATTCGGATCGCGCCTTGCTGGCCGTCGCCGATGCGGGAACCGGGCGGGTGGATCGAATGGTTGCGGATCTGGCCCGGCCCGACATGGGACTTGACCTGACCGCTGTCGACGGTGTCACGGCGGCGGCCTTCGGCGACCTGGTGTCAGCGGCCTGGATGGCGCGATTCGCCCGCGGCGTTGCCCGGCTGCGTTTGCCGGTCCTCTTGGCGCTGTCGGTCGACGGCCGCATTACATGGGTACCGGAAGACCCTGACGATGCGATGGTGCAGCGGCTGTTCCGGCGCGATCAGGCACGGGACAAGGGGTTCGGCCCGGCGCTCGGGGAGGCGGCGCCCTGGCGGCTGGCGTCGATCCTTCGCCGACATGGCTATCGGGTTCGCATGCGCCGCAGCGATTGGCACATCGGGCCGGAAGACCGGGCGATGCTCGACCGGATGATCGATGGCGTCGCGGCGGCGGCAAGTGCGGCCGCGCCGCCGGACCCGCACGGCGCGATCGCCGGCTGGTCGGAGCGGCGCCGGGCGCGGGCGGCGGCAGGACGCCTGCGCCTTTCGGTGGGCCACCGCGACTGTTTGGCGCTGCCGCCGCGCGTGCCGGGGTCCTAATGATCACCGGCTCTCAATTCGGCGTGAGCGGCTATCCGGCCGATTCACCCTAACCCCATAGAACAGAAACAAAAAAGCGATTCCACGGAATGTGACCGTGGAAATATCGGAATCCCGCGAGGCTTGCGTTATTCCGGCGTTGCGACCAGATTGGGGTCAAGTCGACCCATACCTGGGTATGTGAATGCTAGGACGGAACGCCCCCAATGACTGGCAAGAAGATTCTACTCGTCGATGACGACGAAGTGCTCCGCTCTTCGCTGGAAGAGCAGTTGCAATTGCATGAGGAATTCACGACCGCGGCCTGCGGGACCGCGGGCGAAGGGATCGAGCAGGCGAAGCAGGAATACTATGACGCGATCCTGCTGGACGTGGGCCTACCCGACATGGACGGCCGCGAGGCCTGCCGGTTGATGCGGCGGGGCGGCGTGAAATCGCCGATCATCATGCTGACCGCGGCGGATACCGATGCCGACACCATCCTCGGTCTCGACGCCGGCGCGAACGATTACATCTCCAAGCCGTTCCGGCTCGGCGTGCTGTTGGCGCGGCTGCGGGCGCAGCTCCGCCAGCACGAGCAGAGCGAGGACGCCGTCTTCACCATCGGGCCGTACACCTTCATGCCGAGTTCCAAGATCCTGGTGGACGAGGAGACGAGCAAGAAGGTGCGGTTGACGGAGAAGGAAACCGCCATCCTCAAGTATCTCTTCCGGTCCGGCGACAAGGTCGTCGGCCGCGACACGCTGCTCGGCGAGGTCTGGGGCTACAACGCGGGCGTCACGACGCACACGTTGGAAACCCACGTCTATCGCTTGCGTCAGAAGATCGAGCGCGACCCGTCGAACGCGGAGATCCTGGTGACCGAACCCGGCGGCTATCGCCTGGTTCCCTGATCAGCCCGCGCGCCGGGCCAACCGCCGGTGCAGGATCAGCGCGCCGGCGGCCAACGCCAGCGTGACCCCGCCGAGCGTGGGCGGCAACGCCGCCCATCCCCCGCTTTGCTGCACCAGCCATCCGGTGACGACCGGACCCGCCAGCACGCCCAGGTTCCGGCCGGTCATCAGCACGGCAAACGGTTTCGCGGTCGCGCGGTCGACGCCGAAAATCGTGCCCGGCATCGCGAACAGACAGGTCGGGGTCAGCCCGGCCGCCGCCGCGTAGATGCCGAAGGCCGCGATGCCCGCCGCGACCGGCCCCAATACCGGCAGCAGCAGCCACACCCCGCCTTGAACCGCCGCCGCCGCCGCCAGCAGCAACGATACCGGCATGCCGGCCCGCAGGATCGGCGCGGCCATCAAGTTGAATAGGATGACCAGCGCCGTCGGGATCATGAATAGGGCCGCGGCCGTCGCGACCGGCAGCCCGCGCGCGTCGACCAGATAGGCGGGCAGCCAGGTGACATAGGCGAAGAATTGCACCGACCATAGCGTGAACAGGAAGGCGGCCAGCGTCATGTCGCGCCATTGCGCCGGCGTCGCGGGGACCGCAGCGGGCGCGTCCTCGGCCTTGCCGGGCCGCGGCTGGCCGAGTTCGATACCGCCCCGCCGCTGCAGCCGCCAGGTCCAGACGGCCAGGACGGCGGCGGCGGCGATTCCGATGATCCACAGCACGCGCCAGTTGCCGCCGGTCTCGTCGAGCCCGATGGCGGCCGCGAACAGGCTGGCGATCAGCCCGCCGACCGGGATCCAGGCCGCGACGATGCCCGACGCGATCGCCAGCCCGCCCGGCCCGGCATTGGCGGTGCAGATCGACGGCCCGGCGATGGCGAGGATCGCGAAGGCGACACCCTCGACCGCCCGGGCGGCGAGGAACAGCCATCCGTTCTCCGGCCAGATCATCATCGCCAGCGCCGCCAGCGCGAACATCGCGAAGGCGGCGTAGAGGAACGCCACCGCGCCATGACGCTGGATCAACCCGCCGAGCCGCAGCGATAGCAGAAGCCCGCTGAGCGCGTATACCGACATGAAGGCGCCGCCGAGGATCCGCTCGAAGCCATAGGCGTCGATCAGGACGGGCAGGGCGGGCGGCAGCTTGAGCTGCTGGTACGCCGCCAGGGCCATCAGTCCGAAGCCGAATCCGATGCCGGTCCAATTGATTCCGCGCGGTGCCATGCATTAACGGAAGGTTGATGAAAGACGGGTGACAATAGCCCAGCGAATGGTTTACACCCAGCGGCCAATTTCACAGACTGCGCCGGGGCGTGACCGCTGAAGACCGCCGGTTCCGCCGGCGACAGATGACGATGAGGCGACATGTCGGACCCGGGGGAATTCTTCGTCCAGTTCTGGGGCGTGCGCGGCAGCATTGCATGCCCCGGGCCGGATACCGTGCGCTACGGCGGCAATACCTCCTGCCTCGAGATCCGGTGCGGCGGCCGGCTGTTGATCTTCGACGCCGGCACCGGCCTGCGTCTGCTCGGCCAGTCGCTGATGGAAAAGTCGTTGAAGGATGGGGGCGACGTCGATGCGTGCCTTTATCTTACGCATACGCATTTCGACCATATCTGCGGACTGCCCTTCTTCGCGCCGCTCTTCGTTCCGGGCAACCACTTCCGCCTGGCCGCCGGGCATCTGAAGCCCGAGACCGACCTGAAGCAGGTTCTGGTCGAGATGATGATGGCGCCGCTGTTCCCGATCCCGCCGTCGGTGTTCCAGGCACAGGTCAGCTACACCGATTTCACCGCGGGCGAAACGCTGTCGCCGGGGGGCGATGTCGTGATCCGCACCGCGCCGCTCAACCATCCCAACCGCGCGACGGGCTACCGGGTCGAGTATGACGGCCGGTCGATCTGCTACATCACCGACACGGAACATGTCATCGGCGCGCCGGACCGGAACATCCTGGGCCTGATCCAGGGCGCCGATCTGGTGATTTACGATGCCACCTACACCGACGACGAATATCCGACCTATGCGGGGTTCGGCCATTCGACCTGGCAGGAAGGCGTGCGTCTGGCGGATGCCGCCGCGGTGAAGACGCTGGTCATCTTCCATCACGAACCGTCCCATGACGACGACCGGATGGACGCCATCGCGGCGGAGGCCGAGGCGATGCGGCCGGGTACCGTCGTCGCCCGCGAAGGCATGGTGCTGACCCCGTGACCGGCCGCCTCGCGGCGCGGACTTCGCATTTCGCCGGGCGGCTGCGCGCGATGGACTCCTATCGCGACGATCTTCTCGCCATCGGGCCGGACCGGCCGCCGGAGCCGCGCTGGAACCAGGACTGGTTCCCCCGGTTGGATGCGGCGATGGCCTATACGCAGGTCCGGGACCGCAAGCCGCGCCGCCTCGTCGAGGTCGGCTGCGGGCATTCCACGCGCTTCTTCTGCCGCGCCGTGGCGGACGGCGGCCTGGCGACCGCCGTGACCGCGATCGACCCGGAACCGCGCGCGGCACTCGCGGGGCTGCCGGGGCTGGCGCTTCTGCCTTGCCCGGTACAGGAAGTGGGGCTCGATCCGTTCGAGTCGCTCGCGCCGGGCGACATCCTGAGCATCGATTCCAGTCACAAGGCCGCGCCCGGCGGCGATGTGGATTTCCTGATTACCGCGGTCCTGCCGGCGCTTCCGGCCGGGGTAACCGTGCATTTTCACGACATCTTCCTGCCCGACGGCTACCCGGCGTCCTGGGCCTGGCGTGGGTATGACGAGCAGCCCGCCGTCGAGGCGATGATCGCCGCCGGTGGATGGACCATCGACTTCGCGTCACACTACGCGGCGACGCGCATGGCCGATGCGGTCGCCGATAGCATGGCGGGCGAATTGCCGTTGGTGGACGGCGCCGTCGAGTCGAGCTTGTGGCTGGAACACGAATGATCCGTTTCGGTCACAATGGCGCGGGGAACGGTCGCCAAACCCGGGCATTCGGCCTACTCTTCTACCGAAGCCCCGCGATGGTGGCGGAAGGGGACGGCGCATGACTCTGTGGCATCGGTTTCAGGCATTCCTGATCGGCGAGCGCGGCGGCGCGATCCCCGATCGCGTACGCCATGCCATACGCGAACAGCAGGAAAGCAGCGAGAAGCTGATCGCCTGGGTTCAGCTCGTCGTTGTCAGCACATTCTCCGTACTGTACGCCTTGTCGCCGAAGACGTCGGCGGTCAATCCATGGCTGTCGCCCGTCGCGCTGGCGTTGCTGTTCTATTTCCTGTTCACGCTACTACGATTGCGGTTAGCGTATCGCGGGCGGATACGCGGTTGGCTGCTGGGACTTTCGGTGGTTTTCGACATCGCGTTGCTGATGACGCTGATCTGGAGCTTCCACCTGCAATACGGCCAGCCCGCATCCTTCTCGTTGAAGGCGCCGACCCTGCTGTACGTCTTCATCTTCATCGCGCTGCGGGCGCTGCGGTTCGAGCCGCGCTACGTGGTGATGGCCGGGTTGAGCGCGGCGGCAGGCTGGGTTCTGCTCGTCCTCTACACGGTGACCGTCAGCTATCCCGACACGATGATCACGCGCAACTACGTGACCTATCTCACCTCCAACTCGGTATTGGTCGGGGCGGAGTTCGACAAGATCCTCTCGATCCTGATGGTCACCGGGATCATCGCCGTCGTGCTGATGCGGGCGCAACGATTGCTCGAACGGTCGGTCGCCGAGGAGGAAGCGGCGCGCGACCTGTCGCGCTTCTTCTCGCCCGAGATCGTGCGGCAGATCACCCAGTCCGAACAGCGCATCCGCCCGGGCGAGGGCGAGGCGCGCAATGCCGCGATCCTGTCGGTCGACATCCGCGGCTTCACCGCCCTGTCGACCCGGCTCGACCCGTCGGCGCTGATCGCGCTCCTGACCGATTACGAGACCCGCATGGTCGCCGCGATCGAGGCGAACGGCGGCACCGTCGACAAGTTCCTCGGCGACGGCATCCTCGCGTCCTTCGGCGCGGCGGTGACCAGCGGGACCTACGCGGCGGACGCGGTGCGCGCCGCCGATGATGTGATCGCCGCCGCCGATGCCTGGGCCGCCGAACGGCAAGCCGTGGGCGAGGAGCCGGTCCGCATCGGCGTCGCGGTGGCGAGCGGCCGCATCATCTTCGGCGCGGTCGGCGCGGAATCGCGGCTCGAATACACCTGCATCGGCGACCCGGTGAACCTGTCGGCCAAGCTGGAAAAACACAACAGCGCGTCCGGTACCCGGGCGCTGGTCGATGCCGGGACCTATGCGTTGGCGTTGGACCAGGGCTACACCCCGTTGCTGACTCACGACCGTCGCGAGGCGGCCAACGTCGCGGGCGTCGACGACCCGTTGGATGTGGTCGTTCTGGCGCGCTAAGGAGCATTGCTTCTTGCCGCAAATGCGTCGTCGCGGCCAAGCAAGCCGCTCGGGATTTGCTTTTTGCCGCAAATGCGTCGTCGCGGCCGATTTGGCCGCTCGGGATTTGCTTTAGTTATACGGGTCCGCCGCGTCCCTGAGGCCGTCGCCGAGGAACTGGAAGGCGAGGACGACCAGGATCACCGGCACCACCGGCAGCATCAGCCAGGGGTAGAGCGCCACCACGTTGATGTTCTGCGCCTCGTTCAGCAGCACGCCCCAGCTCGTGATCGGCGGGCGCAGGCCCAGTCCTAAAAAGCTCAGTGCCGTCTCGGCCAGGATCATGGTCGGGATCGACAGCGTCGCCGAGGCGATCAGATGGCTGCTGAAGCTCGGCAACAGGTGGCGCGCGATGATGCGGCGGGGTTTCGCGCCCATCAGCTGGGCGGCGAGGCAGAAATCCTCCTCGCGCAGCGCCAGCAGCTTCGAGCGCACCGCGCGCGCCAGCCCCGGCCAGTCGAGCAGGCCGAGGATCACCGTGATGCCGATATAGACGGCCACCGGTCCCCAGGTCACCGGCATGATCGCCGACAGCGCCATCCACAGCGGCAGTTCGGGGAAGGAGCGGATGACCTCGATCAGGCGCTGCACGAAGCCGTCGACCGCGCCGCCGAAATATCCGGCCAGCCCGCCGAAAAACATGCCGAGCAGCAGGCTGATGGTGATGCCGAGCAAGCCCACGGTCAACGAGATGCGCGCGCCATAGACGATGCGCGACAGCATGTCCCGGCCGAGCCGGTCGGTGCCGAGCAGGAACAACTGCCCGCCCGGCGCGGGGCAGACCAGATGGAAGTCGCCGTCGAACAGGTTCCAAAAGGAATAGGTGGCACCCGGATAGTCGCCCTCGGTACAGAAGAACCGCAGCGGCTGCACCTGCGTCGTGTCCTCGGCATAGACCCATCGCATGTTGTCCAGGTCGAGCGTGACGTTCATGCCGTAGACGAAGGGGCCGACGAAGCTGCCCTCGTGGAGCAGATGGACCGACTGCGGCGGCGCATAGAGATAGTCGGTATGCCGCGCGTGCAGGTCGTAGGGCGCGATCACCTCGGCGATCAGCGTCGAGAAATACAGCAGCAGCAGGAAGGCGCCGGAGATCACGGCGAGCTTGTGGCGGCGCAGCTTCCACCACATCAAAGTCCATTGCGAGGCGAGGAAGACGCGCTCCTGCGCCGGGGTCAGGGTTTCGGCCATGCCCGGCCGGTAGGGCGCGGGATTGACGTAATGCGGCAGGCGGTCGTCGCTCATGACGCCTCCGTCCCGCCGAACCGGATGCGCGGATCGAGCGCCGCCAGCGCCAGGTCGGACAGCAGCGTGCCGATGACGGTCAGCGTCGCCAGGAACATCAGGAAGCTGCCGGCCAGATACATGTCCTGGCTTTGCAGCGCGCGCAGCAGCATCGGTCCGGTCGTCGGCAACGACAGCACGACCGACACGATGGCCGCGCCGGAGATGATCTGCGGCAGCAGGTTGCCGATGTCGGCGATGAACGGGTTGAGCGCCACCCGCAGCGGATACTTCATCAACGCGCGCAGCGGGGGCATGCCCTTGGCCCGCGCGGTGATGACATATTGCTTGTCCAGTTCGTCCAGCAGGTTCGCGCGCAGGCGGCGGATCATCCCGGCGGTGCCCGACGTCCCGATAACCACCACCGGAATCCACAGATGTTCCAGCACCGACGCCGCCTTGGCCCAGGACCAGGGCTGGTCCACATAGGCCGGGTCCATCAGCCCGCCGATCGAGGTGCCGAACCAGACATGGGCGACATATTGCAGCACCAGGGCCAGCAGGAAATTCGGCGTCGCCAGCCCGATGAAGCCGATGAAGGTGAGGCTGTAGTCGCCGATGCTGTACTGCCGCACCGCGGTGTACACGCCGATCGGGAAGGCCAGCATCCAAGTGAACAGGATCGTCGCGAAGGACACGATGAAGGTCAGCAGCAGCCGGTCGCCCACCACGTCGCGCACCGGCAGGTCGTATTCGAAGGAATAGCCGAAATCGCCGCGCAGCATACCGGTCAGCCAGAGCAGATACTGCTGGTACATCGGCCGGTCGAAGCCGTATTGCGCCTTGAGGAAGGCGATCTTGTCCGGGTCGACCGACTCGCCCCGCGTCTCCAGCTCGTTCATGTAGCTGGTGAAGTAATCGCCCGGCGGCAGCTGGATGATGGCGAATACGATCAGGCTGATCGCCAACAGGGTCGGGACCATCATCAGAACGCGTCGGCCGATATATCCGAGCATCGCCTGCGCCTCGTGCGGTTAGCCGGTCGCGGCCGGTTGCGCGGTCGCTCGGATGATCCGTGGGGCGGTCATTTGCGGCGGTCCTCCGTCACCTGTTCCGGCAATTCGAACCAGAAGGTATCCGGCTCGTAGATGCCGAAATGCGCGCCCGGGTCCCACGTGTAGAGCCCGTGTTCCGGCACGTTGCGCAGCCGCTTGCTGACGACGACCGGCTGCAGCGTGCCCGCGATCAACCCGATGGTGAAGACCTGGTCGGTATTGATCGCCAGCATCTCGCGCCATACCTGCGCCTTGCCGCGGCGGGTCGTCGCGTTGCGCCATTTGTCCAGCAGGTCCAGCAGTTTCCAGGCGACCGGCATGTCCGGCGATGCGCCGGCCTGACCCGCGGTCTCGGTAAACTGTCCCCATTGCGGCCACTGATACTGACGTTGCCGGGTCGGCGCCAGTTCGCGGGGGCTCGATTCCGGTGTCGCCAACCCGTTCTCCAACCCCGAGGACAGCGCCATGACCGTCTCCCCGGCATAGATACGGTTGCGCAGCACGTCGCGGTGCGACGGTTTGATATGCAACTTGATACCGACGCGCAGCCAGCTGTCATGCACCAACTGCAGGACATCCGATTCCTCGGTGCTCTCGCCGGCGGTCTCGACGACGATCTCGATCGGCCGCCCGTCCGGCATCAAGCGGATGCCGCGGTCGTTGCGTCTGGTCAGGCCGATTTCGTTCAGCAGTTCGTCGGCCTGATCGAGATCGAAATCCGCCCACGCCTTCTGATACGCCGGATCGAACAACGGGCTGCTCGGCAGCACCGTGTTCTGGCCCTCGATGGCCTGGCCGAAATACATCACGCGGTTGATCTCGCGGCGATGGACCGCGAGCGACAGCGCCCGGCGGAACCGTATGTCGCGCAGCAGCGCCCGCCACCCCTCGTCCTGGACGTTGAGGTTGGGATACAGCGCCATATGCGCGCCCTTGCCGATGCGCCACAGGTTGACGTCGAAGCCGAGGCGTTTGCCGTTCTTGCGCAGGAAGGTGAAGTTGTCGAAACGCAGGTAGCGCGCCTGCAGGTCCGATCCACCGGTCCCGGTCTTCGCGGGCACGATCTTCTTGTCCACCACGTCCATGACCACCCGGTCGATATACGGCAACTGCCGGCCGTTCGGGTCGACCCGGTGGAAATACGGGTTACGGACGAAGACGAACCGGTCGGCCGGGGGCTTGGTGGTGTTGATCCACGGCTGTAACGTCGGCAGCGCCGGATTGTCGTTCTTATAGAGGTTGTCCATGCGGTTGTGCAGCGGCGCCCAGCTCCGGTAGCCGCGCTTCTTGGCCATTTTCCGCAGGCTGCCGATGTCGAAATACGCCGCGTGATACTGCCGCAGGTAATGCGCCGGCCGGTAGATGAAGGGCGGGCGCGCCTTGGCGAGCGCCGGCAGGAAGGCCGGGTTCGGCTTGCGCCAGCTATACCGCACCGTATGCGGGTCGATGACCTCGAAGGTCGGTAGCTCGCCCTCGACGCGCAGCATGTCGGGCGGCCCGGTCGGCGTGAGCTGCGGATTGTTGGCGACATCCTCCCAGTAGTAGCGGAAATCCTCGGCGGTGAACGGCGTGCCGTCCGACCAGCGATGGCCCGGCCGCAGGTGCAGCGTGAAGACGCGACCGTCTTCCACGTCGACCTTGCGCAGGATGTCGGGCACCAATTCGAGGCGATGGTCGTAGCGCAACAGCCGTGCATAGCCGTAGACCACCATGAGCCGGACATCCTTCGGCCGCGCCATCAGGATGTTGAGCGTGCCGCCATGCCGACCCGGCACCTGGTTCTGCCGCGCGAAGGGGGCCACCGACGGCACCTCGGGTAGGCGTTCGGCCAGCCGCGGCAGCACGCCTTTCTCCACCTTCTCCATCAGGACCGGCGAATCGTGATAGACGGTGGCGGCCGCGGGGAGGATCAATCCGGCCGTCACGGTCAGGACCGCCAACACAATGAGGTGGGCCCGCCGCGTCATAGACCGGTCTCCTCGAGCGTCACATCCACATTGGCCCGAATGAAATGCCCGTTGCCCAGGTCGAGCATGTCCTGCGCCCGCCCGCTTTCCGCGCGGTAGGCGTCGGGCCAGGCGGCGGGGTCGGCCTGCCGCCCGGCCGACAAGGCGTCGAAGTCGAGCCGGTTCTCCAGATTCGTATCCGGTACCGCGGCCAGCAGGCTCTGCGTATACGGGTGCATCGGGCGGCGGAACAGGTCGGCGCGCGGCGCGATTTCGACGATCCGCCCCCGGCACATCACCGCGATCCGGTCGGCGATATAGTCGACCACCGCCAGGTTGTGCGACACGAAAAGATAGGTCAGCCCCAGGTCGGCCTGCAGGTCGCGCAGCAGGTTCAGGATCTGCGCCTGGATGCCCACGTCGAGCGCCGAGACCGGCTCGTCGCAGATCAACAGTGCGGGCTTCAGGGCGAGCGCGCGGGCGATACCGATGCGTTGGCGCTGGCCGCCGGAGAAACTATGCGGGTACCGGTTCAGGAACCGCTCGTCCAGCCCGACCAGCCGCATGCAGTCGCGCGCCGCGGCGACCCGTTCGGCGCGGCTGCCGATGCCGTGGATGGCGAGCGGCTCGGCGATGATGTCGAGCACGGTCATGCGCGGATCGAGCGAGCCGTACGGATCCTGGAAGATATACTGTACCTGCCGGCGGTACGCGGCGAGGCCGGCGCCTTCGAGCGCTTGTACGTCGGTTTCCGCTCCGCCGTCGCAGAAGACGATGCTGCCGGCGTCGGGCCGGATCGCGCGCATGATGAGCTTCGCGAGCGTCGACTTGCCCGACCCGCTTTCCCCGACGAGGCCGAGGGTCTCGCCGCGCCGCACGGACAGCGTCACCGCCTCGACGGCGCTGACCCGCGGGTCGTTCCGGCCGGGGGCGAAGCCGTGCTTGCGCGCACCGAAGGATTTGGTGAGGCCTTCGATCTTGAGGATCGGCTCGGCGTTGCCGGGGTCGTTCCGGATCGATCCGGGCCGCTGCGGGTCACCCGAGTCGGTCATCGTGGCGGCGGTCTCGTGGATCGGCTTGAGCCGGGTGCCGCGATCGAGCCCGATCCGCGGCACCGCGTCGAACAAGGCCTTGAGATAGGGATGCTGCGCGTTGCCGAAGATGTCGTCGCGCATGCCGGCTTCGACAACCTCGCCGTCATACATCACGACGATCTCTTCGGCCATATTCGCGACCACGCCCAGGTCGTGGGTGATAATCAGCACGGCCATGCCGAATTCCTGCTGCAGGTCGCGGATCAGCTTGAGGATCTGCGCCTGGATCGTCACGTCGAGGGCAGTGGTCGGCTCGTCGGCGATCAACAACGCCGGCCGGCAGATCAGCGCCATCGCGATCATCGCGCGCTGCCGCAGCCCGCCGGAAAGCTCGAACGGATAGGCGTCATAGGCCTGGTCCGGGTCGCGGAAACCGACCCGGCGCAACAAGTCCCGCGTTCGTTCGCGGCATTCGGCGTCGGGACAACCGCCGTGGAACTTCAGCGCTTCGCCGATCTGGTCGCCGATCGTGTGCAACGGCGACAGCGATGTCATCGGCTCCTGAAAGATCATGGATATCCGCGCGCCCCGCACGGCGCGCATGTCCGGGCCGTCCGGTCGTAGGGCGGCGAGGTCGAGGGCGGTGCTTACAGCCCCGTCCTGACCGTTGCCCGGGTCGTTGAAGAGAATCTCCCCGTCCTCGATCCGGGCCTGCCGGGGCAGCAGCCCCATGATCGCATGGGCGGTCATCGATTTGCCGGAACCCGATTCGCCGACCAGCGCGACCGTCGAGCCGGGACGGATTCTGAAATTGACGCATTTGACCGCCGGAATGTCGCACTCCGGCAAGGCGATGGAGACGCGCAGATTGCGAACCTGCAGCAAATCGTCCATCAACACATCCCGCCGGTGTGGTTTCGCCCGTCGTCCCGTCCGCCGCCGGGTCCGTCGGACCCATCGGTCCGGCCGTAATAGACGCTGAGATTTTCCCGTGTCGTTTCGTCAAGCTCGAGCTGCCGCCGTTCGATCACCGCGGCGACCGCATCCAGGATCGTGCCGAAGTCGCTGATTTCCGAATCGATCCGGAGCTGCCCTGCCGGGCCGGTGATCTTGAGTTCCATCCAGCCGCTGTCGAGGTTACGCCGGGCCTTGTCGCGCGTCGTCGAATAGTAGCGCAGCCGAACATCCGAAATTTCGTCCCATGCAAAGAACTTCTTGCGCGGGCCATGGTTCATGATTCCGTCTTCGCGGATTTCCAGGGCGCTCATGTGCTGATTGACCGTGCGCAGGCCATAGAAGAAGAACAGCGCCGCAACCGTGCCAAGCAGAAGGGTCAAGAAGACGCCGGGGCCGCCCAGGATCAGCGGGAGACCGACGATGATCAGTCCGGCGGCGGCCCTGCAATAGTCCCACATCAGGCTGCGGGCAGGATAACGATGGTAAATCATGATTCGAGAGCCCGCTTTCTGGGCGGTTCCATGATGTGAGTCGCGGCGGTTTCGGGTCGTTTAGCCCGAAAACCGCGGATTCGCAGGCCTGCCGCGGCACGATTACCGCTTGTCCTGCAATGATTGTTGCGGTCTTCGGTTAACAAAATGCTAGGGATTGCCGTAGCCGGCCCTGCGCGCCAAGCAGTGCCCGTTCGGGGCGGATCGGTCGCGGTGATCGTCATGGCTGCGGACTATATGGCGGGTCGACGCATTCGCAAAGCGGCATCTTGATCCTCATGGCCCTACGCGGCGGCGGCCGCGATCAATTCCGCGCTACGAAGCGCGCCGTTCAGGTCGATGCTCGCCGCCCCGGCGCGCGGTCCGGCCACGGCGCGGTCGATCGCGGCGGCCAGCGTTGCCGGGGTCAGGCGGTCTTCCTCGACCAGGGTTATCCCGCCTCGCGCGGCAAGCAGACGGGCGCGGTGAAGCTGCTCCGATTGGCCGTGTGCGCTGAACGGCACGACGACGCTGCGTGCGCCGGCGGTCAGGATGTCCATGATCGTGTTGTAGCCGCCTTGGCTCACCGAGACCTTGGCGCGGGCCAGCAAGGCTTGGAAATCCGCGCGCACGGGCTCGACGGTGACGCCGGGCGCGCCGGTCAAGGTTGCCGCCTCCTGCGGCGGCATGTTCGGGCCGATCAGGAACCGCCAGGGGGCGTCCGCCAAATCGCTCAGCGCACGTGCGGCCAACGCGGTCCGCATCATCGGCCCCCCGGTCCCGCCGCCGCCGGCCGAAACGATGACTTCGCCGGCGCCCGGTCCGTCGTCGGGCAATGCCATGGGATCGGCCACATAGCCGGTGTACCGGATTTTCGCGGCGATGCGGGGTGTCGGCGCGAACGTCTCGTCGAGCGGCACGAACCCGGGGTCGCCGTGGACCAGGATCGCGTCGAAATAGGCGTCGACAACCTCGACGATCGCCTCCAGCCGGGACGGTTTCGTCTTTGGCACCAAGACGTCGCGCAGCGAACATAGGATGCGGGCGGTTCCCCGCGCTTCCTCCAGCAACGGCAACAGCTCGAACCGGAAAGGCCAGCGGCCGAAAGGGAAGGTTTCGATCAGGACCAGGTCCGGCTTGGTTTCGCGGAAGGCGGCGAGCAGGGCGTCGCGGCGGCGGTCGCGCCAGGCGTCGTCGATCGGCGCGCCCCCGTCGCCGAGCAACCGGGTGAAGCTGGCATCGGCGCTGCGCACCGGCGGCAGCCGCCGGACCGTGGCGCCGGCCAGATCGTCGTCCAAAGCGTCGAAGCCGCCCGAGACGTAGACGACGTCCAATCCCCGCTGCCGCATCGCGCGGGTCAGCGCGGCGGCGCGCACCGTGTGCCCGATTCCGAGCAAATGCTGGACATAAAAGAAGACGCGCGGGGTGCTCATGCCGCACCGTCGGTCATCGGCAGGTCGAGCGCGTGCACGCTGGGCATGCCGTCGTCGGCGAGCCGGAACATCTGCACGGTGCTGTCGGCGAGGCGGCGGGGCGGCTTGCTCGTCATGTCCCAATCGATGGCGAGCGCATAAAGCGCGCGGATGACGCCGCGATGGCAGACCGCCACGGTCGGCCGGCCCGCTTCGGCGCGTTCGGCCAGGAAGGGGCGCAGGCGGGTCTGGACCTCGCGCGGGCTTTCGCCGCCGGGCGCGCGGAAGTCGAGACCCTTCGCCTCCCAGGCGGTCATCAGATTGCCCAGTTCGGCGCGCAGGTCCGGCAATGTCCGGCCCTCCCAGACGGCCCAATCCATCTCCACCAGCCGGGCGTCGCCGGGAACCGGTCCGCCGGACAGGATTTGCGCCGTTTCCTGGGCGCGGGACAGCGGGCTGGCGACCCAGTCGAAGCCGGCCAGGATGTCGGGGACCCGCCATTGTTCGACCTTGGCGCGGCCCCGCGCGCTCAGCGGAATGTCGCTGCGGCCTTGGACGAGACCGTTCTCGTTCCATTCGGTGGGGCCATGGCGGATCAGAGCGAGCAGCGTCATGCGATGCGCTCCCTGCGATGTTCGGCATGCGCGTGCCGCACGATCGTATCGAGCCGCTGCGCCGCGCGGTCCAGCCCCAGCCGGCCCGCCCCGTCTCGCGCCCGTCCGGCCATCGCCGCCAAGGCCGCCGGGTCGGAAAGCAACCCGTCGATGGCCGCCGCGAAGGCGGCGCCGTCGCCTTCCGGCGTCAGAAGGCCCGTCCGCCCATTCTCGACGACCTGCGCGATCCCCGGCCGGTACCCGGCAACAACCGGCAGGCCGCAAGCCTGCGCTTCGACGAGCGCCATGGCGTAGCCTTCCTTCAGCGCAGGCCACACGGCGAGGTCGGTGGCGTGATACAGGTCGGTAATCGCTGCGTCGGCGACACGGCCGAGGAACACGACCCGGCCGGCGGCATGCAACAGGGGTTCGATCTCGTGCCGCGCGGGGCCATCCCCGGCGATCAGCAGCGCCCATTTCCGCGACGGCACTTGCCCCAAGGCGTCGGCGAGCAGGCGGTAGGAATCGCGTTTCACGTCGCGCCGCATCATCGCCACCGTCGCGAGCCACGGGATGTCCGGGTCGAGACCGTGCGCCGCCGCCAGCGCGGCGCGCAGCGCAGGCTTGGACGACCGTGCCGCGGGTGGATCGAGAAACGGCGGCAGCGGCGTGATGCTGCCGTCGCCGTTGCGCAACCGGTCGACCGCCGGAATGTCGATCGGATCGAAGGCGATCAGCCGGTCGGCCTGGGCGATCGCGGCGGCGGACGCGTCATACCCGAGCGCCCAGCGGCCGCCCGCCTGCGAGGGCGCCACGATCGGGTCGGCAACGACGTAGGGAATCGACAAGCGTGCGGCGACGGTTGGGCCGATCCAGTCCGGCGCCTTGTGATAGACGTGATAGGTGAACCAAAGGTCGGGACGATTGCGGAGGTGTCTCGCCATACAGCGTGAGAGATAGCGCTGCGTCACGCGCTCGGCGATCCGGCGGATGCGGGCCTGCCGTTGCGCATCGCCCGAACGGTCGTAGCTGCGCAAGGGCGAAGCCAGGGACACGTCGTGCCCCGCGTGCCGCAGCGCGCCGACCAGCAGCCCGGCCATACGGCGGTCGCCCGACGGCACCGGGTGGGTCGGCGGTTTCATCGGCGCGTAGAAGGCGATCCGCATCAGGCGGCCCGCACGTTCGGTTTGGCCGGATGCGGCATCGCGGCGTCGTCGCGCAACCGCATTGCCAACCGGTCCAGGCCGGTATCGCTGCCGAAATGCGCGCGGAGCCGGACGGCGCCGGCCGTGCCGAGCCGTGTCCGCTCCCCCGGATCGCGGGCCATTGCCTGAATCGCGGCACACAGGGCTTCCGGATCTTCCGGCGGCACCAATACCCCCGTTTCGCCGTGTCGGATGAGTTCCGGAATCGCGGAAACCCGGGTCGCGATCACCGGCAGCGCCTGGCTTTGCGCCTCCATCAACACGTTGGGCAGGCCATCGCGGTCGCCGTCCGCCGTGATGCGCGAGGTCATGACGAACAGGTCGGCCCCGCGCAAGGCTTGCAGCACGGAGTCCTGTGTCTGTGCGCCCCGCCACTCGATCCGGTCGGACAGCCCGAGCTGCGCGGCGCGCCGTTGCAGGTCCGGCAGGCCGGGTCCGGCGCCGATATGGATCAGCCGCCACTGCAGGGCGGGGGGCAGGGCGGCGAGGGCGGCGAGCAGGCCGTCGAAACCCTTCTTGCCGACCGCGCGGCCGACGGCGAGCAGCCGCAGCGGGTCGTCTGGCGCGTCGCCGGTCCGCGGCGGGTGCGTTCCGGTGAATGGCGGAAAGCGGTGCGGGTCGAGGCCGTGATACACCGTTTCGATCGATGCGCCGGGCGCGATGTTGCGCAGCGTGTCCGCCGCCGCCTCGCTGCACGCCACCGTCCAATCGGCCCCCACCAGCTTGCCGGCAAGGTCCCATCGCGGGGTCGTCCAGACATCCTTGGCGTGGCCCGACAGGCTGAAGCCGATTCCCAGCATCGTCGCCGCGTAACGCGCGACCGATCCGGGCGTGTGCAGGAAATGCGCGTGCAGATGCGTCACCGTATGGCCCAACTCGGCGGCGAGCACGCAGGCCTGTCCGAAGCGGCGCAGACGGTTGCGCGTCGGGTCGCGCCGGAAATCGGCGGCGAGGGCGGCGCGCGCCGCGCCATAGCCGGGAAGGCGTGCGGCGCTGCGCCACGCCCGCAGCGTCCGGCGCGGTTCGTGATGCAGGTATTCCGGCAGGTACAGCAGGGGCGATGCGATCTCGTCGTGGATCGGATGGCGCGCCGGGTCGGTCGGATGACGCAACGAGATCAGATGCAGCTGCAAGCCGCGGCGTTCGAGGCCGAGGATCTCCTGCGCGATGAAGGTTTCCGACAGGCGCGGATACCCTTTGAGGACGATGCCGACCGTGGCGTTGGCGGTTATGGTCATGGCGCGGCCCGTCGTCTCACTCGTTTGCCGCGCTCAGCGCGGCCCGGCCCGGCGCCATGGCGCGTTTCGCCAGCCGTTGCACGTTCTCCAGCCCGTCGAGCAGGCCGGGGACGACGCTTTCGGATGGCGGCGGTTGCTGGCTGAGATGTTTGAGCGCCGTCGCCATGACACCCGCATCCGACGCCTCCGCCGCGTCGAGCATGGTGGCGAGGCCCAGGTCGCGGGCTTGTTGCGCGCGGATGAGCTGCTCGCGCCGTGGCCGGGTGCGCGGCACGATCAGCGCCGGTTTGTCGAAGGACAGCACCTCGCAGAAGGTATTGTATCCGCCCATGCAGACAACCCCCGCTGCTTGCGCCACCAGGTTCTCCATATAGGCGTCGAAGGTCAGGACGGTGGCGCCGATCCGGCGGGCGCGGGTCTGGAATTCCTGTTGCCGGTCCGCCGCCATGAACGGTCCCAGCACGAACAGCGCGCGCAGCGGCAGCGTCTCCCCGGACTCATACGCGCGCAACACCCAATCCATCAGGATATCGCCGTCGCCGCCGCCGCCGGCGGTCACCAGGATGTAGGGGGCGGTCATGTCGATCGGACGGCGCGCCACGTCGTGTCCCGTGTTCCGGGTGTCCGGCAGCGATCGGCGCAGGTATCCGGTGAAGCTGGCCTTGCGCCGGACCGACGGCGGCAGGGCGAGACCGTCGAGCGGGTCGCAGATCTGCGGCAGGCCATAGATCCAGATTTCGTCATACAGGTCGCGCAGGGCCGGGGCGGCTTGCTTGCGGTCCCATTCGCGTGCCAGCGCCGCCGGATCGTCCAATACGTCGCGCAGGCCCAGCACCAAGGGGCAACCGCGTGCGCGCAGCATCTCCAGCGCGCCCCGCACCTCGCCGCGCAGGCCGAGCGGTTCCTTGTCGACGATGAACAGGTCGGGATCGAAGGCTTCGGCGGTGTGGCGGATGATCGCGGCGCGCATGGCCAAGGTCTGCTCGAAATCGATGCCGAGGGTCAGCGACGTGTATTCGCCGTTCTTGAGCTTGATAACGCCGGGGATGCGCACGAAATCGACGCGTTCGCCGAAGTCGAACCGGCCGATGATCGGCGAGCCCGACAGGATCAGCACCGATATATCCGGGTCGCCCGCGACCAGGGCCTGGGCGATCGTGCGGCAGCGCCGCAGATGGCCGAGCCCGAACGTATCGTGGCTGTAGATCAGGACGCGCTTGCGCCCGCCGGGGAGTGTCATGCCGGGTCTTCCCGCTCGAATAGGCGTTCCATGTTAATACCGGCGGACTATCGCATGTCTCGCCGTTGCCGTGGAAGTGATCAAATCCTGCGATTTGTGAGCTTATTTACCGGGACAAGGGCGTCGGTTAAGCTAATTTTAAGCGCGGCGGCGCATCATTGAGCATGCCCAAAAGGGGGTTGGCGGGCGGTTCATGGAAAACTCCATATTCAGATATATCCTGCGGTATAGCGGGCCGCAGCAGCTTTATCTGATCGCCGTCACGGTCGCCTATTACCCGTTCCTCTTCATGTCGCTGGAATTGCCGAAGATCATCGTCAACGAGGCGATCGGCGGCGAGGGCCCGCCCTATGTGATGCCGTTGTTCGGCACCGCCTTCGACATCAACGCCACGCAGATCCAATTCCTGCTGACGCTGAGCTTCAGCTATTTGTTCCTGGTGCTGGTCAACGGCTGTTTCAAGTATCACATCAACGTCTACAAGGGTCAGCTCGGCGAACGCCTGTTGCGGCGGCTGCGCTATCAGCTCTATGCACGGGTCTTGCGCTTCCCGATCGCGCGCTTCCGCAAGCTGGGCCAGGGCGAGATCATCCCGATCATCACCGCCGAGGTCGAGCCGCTCGGCGGGTTCATCGGCACCGCCTTCGTCGATGTCATGTTCTACGGCGGCCAACTCGCGATCATCCTCGGCTTCATCCTGTTGCAGGACGTCTGGCTGGGGTTGGCGGCGATCGCCTTCTATCCGTTGCAGATCTACCTGATCCCGAAACTGCAGCGCCGCGTCAACATGCTGGCGAAGCAACGCATTCAGAATGTGCGCCGTCTGTCGGACCATATCGGCGAGTCGGTTTCGGGCATCGTCGAGATTCATGCGAACGATACCGCGCAATTGGAATTGTCGCGCTTTACCAGCCGGCTCGGGCGAATCTTCCAGATTCGCTACGAAATCTATCGCCGCAAGTTCTTTATCAAGTTTCTCAACAACTTCATCGACAAGCTGACGCCGTTCTTCTTCTTCTCGATCGGCGGCTACCTGGTCATCCAGGGCGACTTGACGCTGGGCGCGCTGATCGCCGTGCTCGCCGCCTACAAGGACTTGGCCGCACCGTGGAAGGAACTGCTGGTCTGGTACCAGCAGCGCGAGGACGTTCGGATCAAATACGAACAGGTCATCGAACAATTCAATCCGCCGGGCATGCTCGACAAGACGCTGCAGGCGCCGACCGCAGAAGATGTCGGCGCGCTGGACGGCGATATCTCGATCAACGTCAGCCTGTCCGACGAGGACGGGCACAAGATCCTCGATGGCGCCGCGCTGACGGTGCCGGTCGCGGCGCATGTCGCCATCGTCGGCGACCCGGCGAGCGGCAAGAGCGAGCTGGCGATGCTGCTGGCGCGGCTGTACCCGCCCAGTTCCGGGCGGATTACGGTCGGCGGGCGCGACCTCTCCGGGTTGCCGGAAGCGGTGACCGGCCGCCGCATCGGCTATGTCGGCGCGCATACCCATCTGCACAACGCCAGCATCGGCGAGAACCTGCTCTACGGGCTGAAGCACTTGCCCGCGGATCCCGATGCGCTCGCGGATGATCTGGCGGCCGATGCCCGCGCCGAAGCAAAATGGTCGGGCAACTCGCCGTATGACTATGCCGCCGACTGGATCGACTACGCGGCGGCGGGCGTGAGCGGTCCGGAAGAGATTCCCGCCCGGCTGATCGCCGCGTTGCGGATCGTCGACATGGACGAAGATGTCTATGGGATCGGCCTGCGCGGATGCATGAATCCATCGGAACACCCTGAAATCGCGGAAAAAATTCTGGAAGCGCGATCGACCATGCGCGACCGGACGCGCGATGCGCCGATCGCGGCTCTTGTCGAGCGTTTCGAGAAGGACCGTTACAACGGCAATGCGACGGTCGGCGAGAACCTGTTGTTCGGCGCGCCGCTGGACGACCGTTTCGACATGGACCGGCTGGCCGAGCACCCGTATGTGCGGCGCGTCCTGGACCGGTCCGGGCTGACCGACGATTTCGTCACCATCGGTCTGCGCGTTGCGGAAACGATGGTCGAGCTGTTCGCCGACCTGCCGCCGAACCACGAATTCTTCCAGCAATACAGCTTCATCTCCGCCGAGGAGCTGCCGGAATACCGGCAGTTCATCGATCAGGCGGCGCGCGGCGCCGAGTTGAGCGAGGAAAGCCGGCTGCGGCTGCTGTCCCTGCCGTTCATGCTGATCACCGACCGTCACCGGCTCGGCCTGATCGACGGGCCGATGCAGGAACGGATTCTGGCGGCGCGGCACGCCTTCGCCGAGGGCTTGCCGCCCGAGCTGGAGGATTCGATTGCCTTTTTCGACGAGGACGAATACAACCCGGCCGCCACGATCCAGGACAACATCCTGTTCGGCAAGCTGGCGCACGGTCAGGCCTATGGCGCGCGCAAGATCGGCGCGTTGGTCCGCGAGGTGGTGGAGAGCCTGGGCCTGCGCGACACGGTGATCGAGATCGGCTTGCGCGCGTCGGTGGGTATCGGCGGATCGCTGCTGTCGATCCCGCAGCGCCAGAAGCTGGCGCTCGGCCGCGCGGTGCTGAAACGCCCGGATATCCTGATCGTCAACGAAGCCGCCGAGGTGTTCGATCAGCGGACCCAGGAACGGATTCTGGAGAGCTTGTTGGCCGAGCGCCGGGGCCGGGGCCTGCTGTGGGTGATGAACCGGATCGTCGGGGCCGAGCATTTCGACCAGATCGTCGTGATGGATGACGGAAAGGTGGCCGAGCAGGGCAGCTACGAAGCGCTTTCTGAAAACGGGAAGACGCTGAACACCCTGCTCCGGGTCGCATGAAGGAAGGACCGAACCGATGAGCCTGCAGGAAGAAGTCGATCTGCTGCGCCGCGTGCCGCTGTTCGCCAAGATCGAGCCGGCCAAGCTGAAACTGCTCGCCTTCACCAGCGAGCGGCTCGTCTTCGCCCCCGGCGACGCGGTGTTCGAACAGGGCCAGCAGGGCGACGCCGCCTATTTGGTGCTGCGCGGCTCGGCGGACGTGTTGGTCGACACGCCGGACGGCCAGCTCAACGTGGCGACGATTCAGGAGCACGAGATCGTCGGCGAGATCGCCATTCTCTGCGATGTGCCGCGCACCGCGACCGTGCGCGCGGCCGCCGAGTTGGAGACGCTGCGGATTTCCAAGGACCGGTTCTTTGGCCTGATCGAGGAATTCCCCGAAATGGCGGTGGAAATCATGCGCGAGCTGGCCCACCGCCTCGAGGTCACCACCAGCCGGCTGCGCGAGGCGCATGCCGCCGCGGGCGGGCAACCGTCGCCGTGATCCCGCGCGATAACGCCTGACATGATGCTTGGATCCGCATCCGCACCCGATTCCCGTATTTCCGGCTGATGTCCCGCCTGGACTCCGTCATCCGCCGGCTGGAGGCGCAGCGTGCCTGTCTCGGCCTCGCGGCGGATCTGATCGACGGGCGGGGCGGCGACTCTCCGGTCGATGGGGTGGTGCTCGAGCTGGGGCTCGGCAACGGCCGGACCTACGATCATCTGCGGGAAATCCTGCCGGACCGGACAATCTACGTGTTCGACCGCCAGCTCGCCGCTCACCCCGACTGCCGCCCGGACCCGGATCACCTGTTTCTCGGCGAAATGGCAGAGACACTGCCCCAAGCGGCGGCCCGTTTCCCGGCGGGGGCGGCGCTGGCCCATCTGGATATCGGCGGCGGAAATGATTCGGATACGGAACGAAATACCAAGGGCGTGGAATCGCCTCTCTTGGCGCTTCTGGCGGCCGGCGGCGTGGTCGTCTCGGACCAGCCGCTCCCCAATCTTTCCGCAACCCGCGGGATCACGGTCCTCGCCGTCCCACCCGGAGTCCCGGACGGCCGGTATTTCCTGTATCGGCGGGCGAGACTATAGGTTTCGGGGATTTAATTAAAATCTAAACCTAAGAAATTAGGCATTAAGCGTAATTATAGATGAATAGGGATCACCCGGCGAAAGCGGGCGACGGCCCGTCCATCGGCCCCTTTCAAGGTTTTCCCGAGATCGTTACGCGGACAGATCGATCGCGACGGGGGCATGGTCGGAGGCCTTTTCCCAGCCGCGGGCGTCGCGCAGGACCGACGCGCCGGCGAGGCGGGATTGCAGCGGCGGCGTCACCCAGACGTGATCCAGCCGCCGGCCCTTGT
The DNA here is from genome assembly GCA_965228975.1 of Alphaproteobacteria bacterium. Taxonomy (GTDB): domain Bacteria; phylum Pseudomonadota; class Alphaproteobacteria; order UBA8366; family UBA8366; genus JAJFJD01. The sequence goes on along the minus strand of OZ245851.1, from coordinate 4,638,242 downwards.
CCGATTTCGACCAGTCGCGGGCCCGGTAGCTCCACCAGCTATACAGTTGTTCCGATTCCGGAATAAAATGCCGCACCGCATCGACCCACGCGCCGGCCGATTGCACGCCGTCTAGTTTCTCCACCTCGACCGGGGTGTGGCTGACCACTTTCAGCAATTGCTTGTGCGACCAGACATCGGTCTCGAGCGGGGCGATGTTGAGGTCGCCGACCAGGATCATCGGGGTGTCCGGGTTGCGGTTTTCCGGGAACCAGGCGGTCATCTCGTCGAGGAACTGGAGCTTATGCGCGAATTTGTCGTTCTCGGCCGGGTCCGGCACGTCGCCCCCGGCGGGGACGTAGAAGTTGTGCAACTCCACCCCGTCGGCCAGTTCCACATAGATGTGGCGCGCGTCGGTCTTGCCGCACCAATCGCGTTTCTCGACCCGGGCGAAGGGCTCGCGCGATAGGATCGCGACGCCGTTGTACCCCTTCATTCCGTTGAACGCGATATGCGGATAGCCGAGGTCGCGGATCGCGTCCGCCGGGAACAGCTCGTCCGCGACCTTGGTTTCCTGCAGGCAGATCACGTCGGGCGACGCGGACTTCTCGAGCTGCTCGATCAGGTGCAGCCGCGCGCGGACCGAGTTGATGTTCCAGGTGACGAGGCGCATGGAGGATTCCCGGTCAGACGATCTTGAGCGTCAGGTCGGTCAGCCCGTCCACATGGCCGACCAGGGTGTCGCCCTTCACGACTGCGGAGACGCCTTCCGGCGTGCCGGTCATGATGACGTCGCCCGGCAGCAGGGTGATCAGCCCGGACAGGAAGGAAATCGTCTCGGGCACGGACCAGATCATCTTGTTCAAATCCGACTCCTGCCGCGTCTCGCCGTTCACGGTGAAGCGCAACGTGCCTCTTTCCACATGGCCGACCTCGCTCACCGGATGGAGTTGGCTGCAGGGCGCGGCATTGTCGAAATCCTTGGACAGCGACCAGGGCCGGCGCAGGTCCTTGGCCACCGACTGCATGTCGCGGCGCGTCACGTCGAAGCCGACGCCGTAGCCGAAGACGCAGTCGAGCGCCTTGTCGACCGGGATATCCCGTCCGCCCTTGGCCAGCGCCACGATCATCTCGCATTCCGGATGCACGTCCTCGGTCGCGGTGGGGTAGGCCAACTCCGGGCCGGTGAACACGGCGTCCGGCGCCTTGGTAAAGAAGAAGGGCGGCTCGCGGTCCGGATCGTGCCCCATCTCGCGGGCATGCGCGGCGTAATTGCGGCCGACGCAATAGATGCGGCGCACCGGAAAGCGGCCGCCGCCGGCGACCGGCAGCGAGGGTGTGTCCCATTGTGGAATGACGGAATCGGTCATGGAGTTAGGTCCTTGTCTTCATTTGGATGGCCTGGCCGTGACTGCGGATCGTCGCAAACGGCGGCGGCCTTCGGAATCGAAACGTGCGCGGCGTGGAAAATATAGATCAGGCGGCGCGGATAGAGGAAGCACCTTCGCCTGTTCGGCGCGCGGTCATGCGCGCCCGGCAGGCGTCGCCGAATCCGCCGAACATCGCCTTCGACAGCGGCCATTTCAACGACGTGGGGTGTTCCGGGTGCCATTGCACCCCGAGCGCGAAGGATTTCGCGCCGGAGACGCTGACCGCCTCGATCACGCCGTCGTCGCTGACCGCCTCGACGAACAGGCCGTCCCCGAGCCGGTCGATCGCTTGGGCATGCAGCGAATTGACCATGATTTCGCGGCCGTCGGCCATCTCCGCGGCGGCCATCTTCTCCAGCATGCCGCCGGGATTGATGGTGATCGGATGCCGCGCCTCGTAGCGCTCGTCCGTCGGAACCGACCGGTTCATGCGGTGTTCGCTCTTGCCCGGCAGTTCATGGACATTCTGGTGCAATGTTCCGCCCAGCGCGACGTTCAACTCCTGGATACCGCGACAGACCGCGAAGACCGGCACGCCCGCCTCGACGGCGGCGCGGATCAGCGGCAGGGACGTGGCGTCCCGGTCGGGATCGTGCAGCGTTCCGGTACGGCTTTCCTCGCCGTTGTAGAAATCCGGCCGCACGTTGGAGGCGCCGCCGGTCAGGAACAAGCCGTCGAGCCGCGACATGAGCTCGATGAAGCAGCCGACTTCGCCGACCGCGGGAATCAGCAAGGGCAAGCAGCCGGCGCCGTCAACGACGCTGTTGGCGTATTTTCCGACGACCCGATAGGTGGGTTTCCCGTCGACCGATACGGCGCAGGTGGGAATTCCGACGATGGGACAGGCTTGCGTACTCATATTTCTAAATTCGCATTCCGCCGCGCGGGCGTCCAGGGTAAAGCCACATTTCCGCTATTCCACCTTAAGCGATTCGCCCTGTTCGACGAATCTGAACAGCTTCGGGTCGAGTTTCATGCCGAACCGGGTGTTCTGCAGCGTGACCTGGGTGGTGTTGTCCTGCACGTCGCGAATGCTCCATTTGCGCAGTTCGAGCGGTTTGTCCGTGAAGGTCAGGGTCATCTCGCCGAGTTCCGGGTTATCGTCGGTGATCACGCTGACCTGCATCAGCCCCGGCGCCTTATCGTATTTCGTGATCGTCAAACCTTTCTTAAAGGAAATATCCTTGCGCACGAGGAAATGCGCCGGCGTCTTGATCAGCGGCAGCACGTTGGTTTCCTGGAGCTGCTTATCCACATGGATGAACCATAGCCCGTTGGCCACCAGGAGATGCGGCACCGGCGGGTCGTATTCGAAACGGAACTTCCCCGGCCGCTGGACATAGACCTTGCCGGACCAGCTGCTGCCGTCGGGATTGACCTGAATAAAGCGCGATTCCAACGACGTAATATCGTTCAGATAACCTTGAATCCGGTTAATTTCACCGACGACTTCCGGATCCTTGAGCGAGCGCGGGGCCGCGTCGGCCGAACCGGGTGACCCGAGCCCGACGGCGGCGGCGATCAGCGCGACCGCGGCGGCCGCCGCCAGCCCCCTAATGGTTGCCGACAAGGATTTCGCGCTTGCCGACATGGTTCGCCGGGCCGATGACGCCTTCCTTCTCCATCCGCTCGATGAGCCGGGCGGCGCGGTTATAGCCGATCTGCAGGTGCCGTTGGACGAAACTGGTCGAGGCCTTCTGTTCCTGAAGGACCAACGCCACCGCCCGGTCGTAGAGTTCATCACCTGATCCGCCTCCTGCCTCGCTGTCCATGCCGAGACCGAGCTCGCCTTCCGCATCCTCGGTCACAGCATCGATATAGGTCGGCACGCCCTGATTTTTAAGGAAGGCGGCGACGCTCTCGACTTCGTCATCGCCGACAAAGGGACCGTGAACGCGCGTGATCCGGCCGCCGCCCGCCATATAGAGCATGTCGCCCTGGCCGAGCAGCTGTTCCGCACCCTGTTCGCCCAGGATGGTCCGGCTGTCCACCTTCGACGTGACCTGGAAGCTGATCCGGGTCGGGAAGTTGGCCTTGATGGTACCGGTGATGACATCGACCGACGGCCGCTGCGTCGCCATGATGAGATGGATGCCGGCGGCCCGCGCCATCTGCGCCAGCCGCTGGATCGACGCCTCGATATCCTTGCCCGCCACCAGCATCAGGTCGGCCATCTCGTCGACCACCACCACGATATAGGGGAGGGGGGACAGGTCGAGCGGCTGTTCCTCGATGATCGGCTTGCCGGACTCCTCGTCGAAGCCGGTCTGCACCTTGCGGGTGATCTCCTCGCCGTTCTTGACCGCTTCGGCGACCCGGCGGTTATAGCCCTCGATGTTGCGCACGCCGAGCTTGGACATCGCCTGGTAGCGTTCTTCCATCTCGCGGACGGTCCATTTCAGCGCCACGACCGCCTTCTTCGGCTCGGTCACGACCGGCGCGATCAGATGCGGGATGTCGTCGTAGATCGACAGTTCCAGCATCTTCGGGTCGATCATGATCAGTTTGCAGACGTCCGGCCCCATCCGGTAGAGCAGCGACAGGATCATCGCGTTGAGTCCGACCGACTTACCGGATCCGGTGGTGCCGGCGATCAGCAGATGCGGCATGCGGGCCAGGTCGGCGATCACCGGCGCGCCGCCGATATCCTTGCCCAGCACCATGAGCAGCCGCCCGGCGGCTTTCTCGTAGGAGTTCGAGGCGAGCAACTCGCGCAGGTACACCGTTTCGCGGCTGCGGTTCGGCAGTTCGATGCCGATCACGTTGCGGCCGGGGATGACGGCGATGCGGACGGACACGGCGCTCATCGACCGGGCGATATCGTCGGACAGGCCGATCACGCGGCTGGTCTTGGTGCCGGGCGCCGGTTCCAGTTCGTAGAGCGTGACCACCGGGCCGGGGCGGACCTTGACGATCTCGCCGCGCACGCCGAAATCGTCGAGCACGCTTTCCAGCAGCCGGGCGTTCTGTTGCAGCGCTTCCTCGTTGACCGCGCGCGCGTCGGGCGCCACGTCCGGGACATCCGCCAGCAGGTCGAGCGGCGGCAGATCGACGCCGTCGTCGGTGCGGGGAAGGTCGAGCGAGCGTTGCCGCGCCGCCGCGCCGCGCTTGCCGGGTTTCGTCTTGGGCGCCGCCGTTTCGACGACCGCCTTGGTTTCCCGCGGCTTCCGCAGTTTCGGCTCGGGCCGGTCGGCGGCGCGCGCGAGCGCGGGTTCCCGCCGCGATTTGCGCGCCGGGGCCCGTTTCGCCGGTTTCTCGGCCTTCCTCTTCGGCCGCGCGCGGAACCACCGCACCGGCGCCAGGGCGGTATGGCCGATACCGCGCGCCGCCCACTGCGCCTTCAGCGCCGCGACGCGCCATTCGTCCGCGGTGAATCCGAGCACGAAATACATCACCGCGATGGCCGCGCTGCCGAAGATGGCGAACAGAATCACGCCGTCCACCCGGAATCCGGTCAGGCCGACGAACTCGATCATCCGCGCCAGCAGCATCTTGCCGACCACGCCGCCAAGCCCGGCATCGAGCGGCCAGGCCCGGGGATGGTCGATCGTCGCCAGCGCGACCGCCGCCAACAGCAGGCCGACCGGCAGGAAGGCGACGCGCAAGAGCCAGGCTTCCAGCACATGCTTGCGCAGCAGCCGCAGCCCCCAGCCGCCGATCAACGGCACCAGGAAGGCGGCGGCCAAACCGAGCGTCTGCAACAGCAGGTCGCTGACCGTGGCGCCCGCGATGCCCATGATGTTGCGCACGGGTTGCGCGCTCGACGTGTTGAAGGACGGATCCGCCGGGCGATAGGTCACGAGCGCCAGGAACAAGGCGATGGCCAGGAAGAACAAGGCCAGGCCGAGGATCTCGCTGCCCCGGCGTTTCAGGAAGGTTCCCGCACCCGGCGGCAGGAAAGCGGTCTTCTGACTAGCGCTCGCCATGAGTCTTCTCCGTTACCCGTTCAGCACGTTCGCAATACGCGTCAACGCCTCTTCGGCGAAGGTCTTGTCATGCACCAAGGCGACACGGATGTAGGGGTCGCCGTGGTTTTCCCCGGTTTCTGGGTCCGGTTTCGTCATATACCCGCCCGGCATCACGCGGATTCCGGCTTCGGTCCACAACCGGCGGGTCATCGCTTCGCCGTCGCCCACGTCGAGCCAGAGGAAGAAGCCGCCCGGCGGATTGGCGAATCCCGGCGTGTTGCCCAGGATGCGTTCCGCCATGGCGAATAGGTCGACATAGTGTTGGCGGTTCTTGTCCACATGGGACTCGTCCTGCCACAGCTTTTCCGCGGCCTTCATGATCGGGCCGGGTATCGAGACGCCGGCATAGCTGCGGATGGCGCGGCAGGCGTCGATCAACTCCGGATCGCCCGACACGATGCCCGCCCGCAGCCCCGGCGCGCTGGACCGTTTCGACAGCGAGTGCAGCACCATGACGTTGGTCAGGTCGCCGCCGAGCTTTGCGCAGACCTCGAGACCGCCCACCGGCGGGTCGCCGCGATAGATTTCCGAATAGCATTCGTCGAAGACCAGCACGAAATCGTATTCCCGCGCCATCCGCACCAGGGTCGCCATGTATTCCATATCGGCGATCGATCCCTGCGGATTGGCCGGATTGCAGAGATAGGCGAGGACCGTGCGGTCCAGCACGTCGCGGTCGAGCGCGGCATAGTCCGGCATGAACCCGGTTTCCGCGGTCGCCGCGACCGACACCGCCTCGGCGCCCGCGAACAGGGCCGCGCCGTTGTAGACGGGGTAAACCGGATTCGGCATCAGCGCGGCCGGCCGGCCGGGCGTGGTCCAGGATTCGGCCCCCGGCACCGCCAGCAGCGCCATATGGAACAGGCCTTCCTTGCTGCCGGCGACCGGCAGGACATGGCGGTCGGGGTCGATCATGCCCGCCGGCAGGCGGTAGCGCCGCTTCAACCAGTCGGAAGCAGCCTGACGGTAGGTCGCGGTGCCCGAATGCGGCGGGTAGCTGCCCCACTGCGCCTTGCAGTCGTCGATCGTCTCGGCGACGAAGTCGGGCGGCGGGATTTTCGGCTCGCCGACATGCAGCGCCATCGGTTCCAGCTCGGCCGGCGGCGTCTCGTCCTTCAGCAGCGTTTCGAGCCGCCAGAACGCGTAGACGTCCAATTGATCGAGCCGGGGGTTCTTCATGCGGGGCGCGCCGTGTGGTTGCCGTGTCGGAATCGTGGTCGCTAACGTCTCAAGTCGCGTCGATGTATTGCAGAGTTTATCACACACGAATAAAGACGCCGCAAAGTAGTCACAGCGTTCATTACCATGGGTCCGCAAAAAATCGGTGCGAAGTTTAGCTTCCGCAGCGGTTCGATACAAGCACCGGAAAACCTCGGCGCGGGTTCGTTTTGCAGGTTATTTCCCGGTTTCTTCAAAAAAATGCCCGGAAGACTCTGTCAGGAGTCTCCCGGGCAGCCGCTATACGCGAACCTGCGTTAGAGGGTTTGCGACCCGGACCCGAACTCCGGATACGCTTCCATGCCGAGTTCGGCACGGTCGAGTCCGAGTTCCTCGGCCTCGTCGTCGGTTCGAATGCCCATCGTGACCTTCAGGATGGTCCACACGATGAAGCTGACCACGAAGACGAAGGCGCCGATGGCAACGATGCCGATAAGCTGGGTCACCACCGATCCGCTGCCGAAGATGCCGACGCAGAGGGTGCCCCAGATGCCGGCGACCAGATGGGCGGAAATCGCGCCCACCACGTCGTCGATCTTGAGCTTGTCGAGCAACGGCACCGCGATCACCACGAGAGCGCCGCCGACCGCGCCGACCACCAGCGCCAGGAACGGATTGGACAGGTCCGGGCCCGCCGTGATCGAGACCAGCCCGGCGATGGCGCCGTTCAGCGTCATCGTCAGGTCGATCTTCTTGTAGAGGATCTGCGTCAGCGCCATGGCGGCGATCACGCCCGCGGCCGCGGCCAGGTTGGTGTTGACGTAGACGATCGACATGGCGGTGACGTCGAGCGCACTGCCGAGAGCGAGTTGCGAACCGCCGTTGAAGCCAAACCAGCCGAACCACAGGATGAACGTGCCGAGCGTGGCGAGCGGCAGGTTTGCGCCGGGCATCGGGTTGACCTGACCGTCCGGGCCGTATTTGCCTTTCCGCGCCCCGAGGACGATCGCCCCCGCCAAGGCCGCCCAGCCGCCGGCCGAATGGACCAGCGTCGAGCCGGCGAAGTCGGAGAAGCCCATCGCGTCGAGCCAGCCGGCGCCCCAGACCCAGGAGCCCTGGATCGGATAGATCACGCCGCACAGCACGATGACGAAGATCAGGAACGGCCAGACCTTGATGCGTTCGGCCAAGGTGCCGGACACGATCGACGCCGCGGTGGCGACGAAGACCATCTGGAAGAACCAGTCCGACATGACCGAATATCCGTTCGCGTCGACGACCTTCTTGACCATCTCGGGCGTCGCCTTGTCGGCGGCCCCGATCAGCGCCAATTCGTCGGCGGACGGGTTGTACAGGAACGAGAAGGAGCCGATCCAGCCCGCCACGTCCACATACATCAGGTTATAGCCGATCAGGTAGTACATGATGCCGGCAAGCGAATAGAGCGCGATATTCTTGAGGCAGATCGCCGCCGTGTTCTTGGTGCGCACCAGGCCGGATTCGAGCATCGCGAAGCCCGCGGCCATCCACATCACGAGGAAGCCGTGCACCAGAAACGAGAAAGTGTTGAAGATGTAAGCCGTCTCTTCGCTGACCGCGGCCTGCGCCGCGCCAGCCATCAGCAGGACTGGGAGCCCCACGCCGGCGCATAGCGCCATACGGCCGAGTAATGTCGTCATCCCTGAAATCCCCTTATTCTCAGATATTTGTTAGATGGCGTCGGCGTCCGTCTCGCCGGTGCGGATGCGCACCGCCTGCGAGATGTCGAGGACGAAGATCTTGCCGTCGCCGATTTTGTCGGTGTTTGCGGTCGCCAGGATCGTTTCGACGACCTGTTCGGTCATCTCCGCGGTGACCGCGATTTCAATCTTGACCTTGGGCAGGAAGTTCACGGCGTATTCGGCGCCGCGATAGACCTCGGTCTGGCCCTTCTGGCGGCCGTAGCCTTTGACCTCGGTGACGGTCAGCCCCTCGACCCCGATCCCCGTCAGTGCTTCCCGCACATCGTCAAGCTTGAAGGGCTTGATGATTGCCATGACCAGCTTCATTGATTTGTTCCTTTCGCTAGTCCGATTGCACATGCCGCAGGCCCCGAAAGCAGGGCGCCGCAACGTCTCTATCCGCAGGTAACTCAAGAACCGTGCCGGACTCGAAGATCGCAAAAAGGGCAATAGAATCAGTTGATTATTGCGCCGCCCCTAATAACCGTTCCGCGAGCGACAACAAGCATGCATAAAATTTATGCACAAATGATGCGGTGATTATAAATTGGGCAGCACAAGGATGGCAGTGCCCACGCGGCAATTTGGCCGCTGGACAGCACCGGCGCGGGGCGCGAAGCTGCGGGCATGGCAGACACGGGGACCCCTTCCGGCACGGACGAACGGCACGACACCGATGTCCTGATCATCGGCGGCGGCATGGCGGGCATGACGCTCGGCTGCGCGTTGGCGGGCGCGGGCGTGACCACGGTGGTGGTCGACCGGGAAGCGCCGGCGGATCAGGTGGCGGCGGAATACGACGGCCGCGCCTCGGCGATCGCCCATGCGTCGGCCCAGGCGTTGCGCGGCATCGGATTGTGGCCCTATCTGGAGGACGCGGCCCAGCCGATCCTCGACATCCGCGTCGCCGACGGCCACCCCATGCGCGGCGTCTCGCCGCTGTTTCTGCATTACGACCACCGCGAGGTGGGCAGCGACCCGTTCGGCTACATCATCGAGAACCGGCGCATCCGCCACGCGCTGAGCGAACTCGGTGCTGCGCTGCCGGCGCTCACCCTGCTGGCCCCGGCGGAGGTCGCCGACCTGGACCGCACCGGCGGTCTGGCCGGGGCGCGGCTGGCCGACGGGCGCGAGATCCGCGCCCAGCTCGTGGTGGCGGCGGACGGGCGCTTCTCGAAGACGCGGCAGGAGGCGGGCATCGGCGTCGCCGGGTTCCGCTACGATCAGACCTCGATCGTCTGCACCGTGCGGCACGAGCGGTCGCATGCGGGCGTCGCGGTCGAACTGTTCCTGCCGGGCGGCCCCTTCGCCATGCTGCCGATGACCGAAAACCGTAGCAACGTGGTGTGGAGCGAGCGCGCCGACCTGGCGCCGGTCTATCTCGACCTCGACGACGCCGCGTTCAAGGACGAGTTGAGCCGCCGGTTCGGCGACTGGCTCGGCGACATCGAGCTGGTCGGCCCGCGCTTTTCCTATCCCCTCGGCCTGCAGCACGCGGACCGCTATATCGACCGGCGGCTCGCGCTGATCGGCGACGCGGCGCATGCGATCCATCCGATCGCGGGGCAGGGGCTGAACATGGGATTGCGCGACGTGGCGGCGCTCGCCGAGCTGGTCGTCGATACCCACCGGCTCGGCCTCGACATCGGCGGGCCGACCGTGCTCGACCGCTACACCCGCTGGCGGCGCTTCGACAACACGCTGCTGGCCGCGGTGACCGACGGCCTCTGCCGCCTGTTCTCCAACGACATCGGCCCGGTTCGCCTCGCCCGCGACCTCGGTCTCGCCGGCGTCGGCAAGCTGCCCCCGGTCAAACGCTTCCTGATGCGCCACGCGATGGGCGTGGTCGGGGAGCTGCCGAGATTGGTGAAGGGCGAAGCGCTGTAGCGGCGTGCCCGCGGCTACGGGTCGCGGCTGAGGCCTTTGGCGGCGAGGGCGTTGAGGTATTCGACCCAGATCGATTCCTGGTTCTCGCCCAGCTTATACAGGTATTGCCAGCTGTAGATGCCGGTGTCGTGCAGGTCGTCGAATTTGATGCGGACCGCGTAGTTGCCGACCGGCTCCAGCCCGATGATGTTGACGTGACGGCGGCCGCTGACGATCGTTTTCTGCGACGGGGCGTGGCCCTGCACCTCGGCCGAGGGGCTTTCCACGCGCAGCAGTTCCGCCGGCAGCGAAAAGCTGCGGCCGTCGTCGAAATCGATCTCCAGATGCCGTTCCTCCTTGATCAGCCGGACTTCGACCGGCCAGACATCGGTGGAGAAACCGTCGCTCGGGGACCCGCTGGCGGGAGGTTCGGTGGGCATGGGGGTCTCGGGCTCTTGTGTGTCGGGGTGGGCGATTTGGCCGTTCAGTCGTCCAGGCTGCGGGCTTCGTCGATCAGCATGATCGGGATGCCGTCACGGATCGGATAGGCCAGGCTGGCCTGCGCGCTGATCAGTTCCTGCGCGTCGCGGTCGTAGGTCAGCGGCCCCTTGGTCAGGGGGCAGACGAGCACTTCCAGCAGTTTCGGGTCGACCTCTGCGCTTTTCGGGGACATGCGGTTTTCTATCCTGTCGTCTTTCCTGTGACGGGCCTTACTGGCGGGCGGCCTCGCCGGGGGCGCTGGCGTGCACCGCCATCTCGACCAGCGTGATCAGCACCTTGCCGCGCTCGGTCAGGGTGGGCGCTTCGAGCAGCGCCTGTTTTTCCGGCCCTTCGAACGGGCAGATCATCGAAAGGCAGGTGATCAGCCGTTCTTCCGACGTCGTCTCGATGGCGTTCCAGTCGGCCTGGATGCCCTGAATCTTGAAATAGGTCTTGAGCGGGCCGAGCAGCCGCTCGCGGTCGATCACCACCTCCTCCGGCGGTTCCATGTCGGCGCGGTATTTCGACCAGTCGGCCGCCACCGGGCGGTATCCCTGCACGAGCGGCAGCTCCTCCTTCACGTCGAAGCGGCAGAGCCCTTTCAGCGTGATCAGCAGACGGCCGTCCTCGGTCTCCTGGAAGCCGACGATGCGGCCGGCGCAGCCGGTCCCGTAGACCGGCGGATTGTCCTGCTCGCACTCGGATTGGGTCGGTTGAATCATGCCGATCAGCCGGTCGCCCGCGATTGCGTCGAGCGTCATGTTCAGATAGCGCGGCTCGAAGATGTTCAACGGCAGTTCGCCGCGCGGCAACAGCAGGACCCCGGTCAACGGAAAGATCGGCAGCGTGCCGGGCAGGTCGTCGAATCCGGGGTCGAATGCGCTCATGAACGGGTCGTCCTTATGAGAACAGGATGGATGACAGTTTCTGCCGCCCCGCGATCGTGGCTTCGTGCGTCGGGCCGAGGGCGTCGAAAATCTTGACCAGCTCCTTGCGGGCGGCGTCCTCGTTCCAGGTCCGGTTGCGGCGGACGATTTCCAGCAGTTCGTCGATCGCGCGCTCGCTCTCGTTCCCCGCATAGGCCGCGAGGGCCAGTTCGAGCCGGGCGTCGTGATCGTTCGGGTCCTGCGCCACGCGGGCTTCCAGTTCGCCGAGCTTGCCCGCGGCTTCCTGCGCCTTGCCGGCAAGGTCGAGCGTCGCCTGCACCGCGGCCACGTCCGGATCGTTGCGCTTGGTCTCGGGCAGGGTCGCCAGCAGGCTTTCCGCCGATTCCGGCTGGCCGGTCTCCACATAGCATTTCGCCATGCCGGCGATCGCCTTCACGTTGTCCGGCTGCTGCTGCAGGACCTGGCCGTAAAGCGCGCCCGCGCCCGACACGTCGCCTTCCGCGATCGCGGCGGCCGCGGCTTCCAGCGCCTGCTCCACCGGCGTCGGGCCCGCCTCGCCGCCGCCGGCGACGATCACGCGTTCGATGAAGGTCTTGATCTGGCTTTCCGGCAGGGCGCCGACGAAACCGTCGACCGGCTGCCCCTTCGCGAAGGCGAAGACCGCCGGGATCGACTGAATGCGCAGCTGCTGCGCGATCTCCTGGTTCTCGTCGATGTTGAGCTTGACCATCTTGACCGCGCCCGCGCGCTCGGTCACCGCCTTCTCCAGCAGCGGGCCGAGCTGTTTGCACGGGCCGCACCAGGGCGCCCAGAAATCGACGATGACCGGCACTTCCATGCTGGCCTCGATGACATCGGCGGCGAAGGTGGCCGTCGTCGTGTCCTTGATCAACGCACCGTCCGCGCCGCCGGCTGCCGCGCCGTTGCCGCCCGGTGTCGCTCCGCCGAGAATGTCCTGCATCGTGTCTTCGTGGCTCCCAATCTTGCCCAATGGGTCAGTGTACCAGATTAAATGGACGCTCGCTCGCCCTGAGGCAAGGGGCGGCCTTGGCGCTAGTCTGCGCCGAAGTCGATCACCTCGGGCGGGTGGTCCTCCGCCTCCAGGAATTTCAGAAGGTCGTCCGGCGCCACCGCCGTCGTCATGTCGTTGCGCAGCGGGTGGGCGTTGACCGGGCCGGTTGCCAACACGCCCGCGTCCAGCACCATCGCGGCGCGCCCGCCGCGGTCGTTGATCACGCCGAACGGCGTCACCGCGCCGGGCGCCACGCCAAGCACCTCCATCAGCAGGTCGGCGCTGCCGAAGGACAGACTGCCGGACGCGCCGAGCCGCTTGCGCAGCGCCTTGAGGTCGATCTGCCGTTCCTCCAGCGCGGTGACCAGCCAGATGCGCTTCTTCTTGTCGCGCAGGAACAGGTTCTTCACATGGCTGCCCGGCAGCGTGCCGCGCAGGTCCTTCGATTCCTCCACGGTGAAGACCGGCGGGTGATGATGCGTCGTATGGGCGATGCCCAGTGCGTCGAGCCGCGCGAACAGCCCGTCGGCGCCGGTATGCGGGGAGGCGGTGTCGTTCATGGCCGGTGTCATAGCCCGGATGCGCCCATACCGGCAAGCGAAGGCGCCGCATTGCCGGCCATCGGCGCGTGCATCGATGACTTGCGTTGCGCCCGCCAATGGGTATTATCGCGCCCTGCCGATGCGGGCGTAGCTCAGGGGTAGAGCGCAACCTTGCCAAGGTTGAAGTCGTGAGTTCGAATCTCATCGCCCGCTCCATTTTCCTTCACATATATCTAAAGACGATTCATGCCGCCCTCCTCCCTGCGTGCGGTGCGTCCGGGCTTTGGGTCTCAAGACGTGTCTCAATTTGAGACTCGCGGGGGCCGGTCCGGGTCCGTTTCCTGACCGCGCGGGCGCCGCCGGCCGGGCCTGAGCGGTAAATTCTATTCGAAATCCAATAGCTTACGGCTGCAAGCGGAATCCTCGACCGGGGGTCGTTGCCGGTGCGCCCGCCGCCGACCCCTGGCATGGGGATTGCGGGATGGCCGGTGTGGTCTCCGCACCGGCGATGTTTCCATCCACTCTCTCCCCTTTAATTGTCGGTGCGGGGCTGCGCTATCGGGAGATTGACATGGCACCGCCGCCGCGCGCGGCGTGTCAGGGAGGCAAGCATGCAAGAACTACAAGAACGACTAATGGCGTCCTGGGAAGCGTATGGCCCGCAAGTGGTCGGCGCGATCATCATAATGGCGCTCGCTTATGTCCTCGCGCTCGTCGTGCGGGCGGTGTTGGGCGCGGCGATCAACCGCATTCCTTTCGTGGCCAACGCCAATAAAAAGAAGACGACCGACAACACCATCGGCGGCAGCATCGGGTCCGCGGGATTCTGGATCGTCATCCTGATCGGCCTGGTCATGGCGCTGGAGCGGCTCGGCATGCAGTCCGTGTCGGAGTCGATCAGCGTAACCATCGACAAGATCTTCGCCTTCCTGCCGCAGATCATCGGCGCCGCCATCACCTTCTTCGTCTTCGTCATCGTCGCCCGCGTCGCGCGGCAGGCGGTCACCGCCACGCTGGAGGTCGCCCATGCGGACGACCTGCCGAAGAAGATCGGCCTGACCGAGAAATCCGTCGGCATCACGAGCATGCTGGGCGCGCTCGTCTTCGCGCTGATCATCATCCCCGGCGGTGTCGCGGCGCTCGAGGTGCTCGACATCGACGCCATCACCGACCCGGCGATCGGCATGCTGAACAGTGTCATGAATGCGATCCCGGATATCGCGGTCGCGGCGATCATCATCGGAATCTTCGCGCTTATCGCCAAGTTCGTCACCGATCTTGGCAAGAAGATCCTGCCCAATACGGGAATCGACGGCGCGGTCGCGAAACTCGGGTTGTTGGACGAGGCGGACGCGGGGATTACCGCATCCACGATCGTCGCGCAGATCGCCGGTCTCGTTATTCTGTTGCTGGGACTGATCCAGGGCATGAAGACGCTGGGCTTCGAACCGCTGACCGAGGCGCTCGACATCGTGCTGTCGATCGGTACGAACATCCTGTTCGGCTCGGTCATCATTCTCGCCGGTGTCCTGGTCTCCGGCATCGTCGCCAAGGCGATGACGGCGACGGGGGGCTCGGCCTCCGATGTGGTGGCGAAAATTGCGCGCTGCATCATTGTGGTGCTGTCGGTGATTCTGGGTGTGTCCCGAATGGGTCTTGACCCTTCCGGCAGCTTCATTACAGATGCAGCTCTCATAATCCTGATCGGAACCGCCCTTGCGGGGGGCATCGCTTTCGGCCTCGGCGGGAAGGATTGGGCGGCGCGGCAGCTCGACCGGTGGAAGAGCTAGAGGCGCCGGTCCGCGTGCATTTATCAGACAGGCGTCACCATGTGATGGCCCGGAAATAATTTGAACGACCTAAATAGAGAATAGAGGAGAGTATCCAATGAAATTGACACCGATTGCAGGCATCGTTGCCCTGTCCCTTTTCGCGCTCACCGGGTGCGGCGAAGAGGCCACCACGAGCACGGCGACCAAGGACGCCACGAAGGAAACGACACCCGCCGTGACCGACGTTAAGGACAAGGCGATGAAAGCCGCCGGAGACGCGGCCGACAAGGCCAAGGAAGCCGGTGCCGCGGCGATGGATAAGGCCAAGGAAGCGGGCGAAGCCGCGAAGAAGGCCGCGGTCGACGCCAAGGACAAGGCGGCCGAGACCGTGTCCAAGGCCGGCGACAAGGCCAAGGACGCGATGAATGCGGCCGGCGAGAAGGTCCAGGACGCCAAGGACGCGGTCGCCGACAAGGTCATGTCGAGCGACACGGTCAAGAAGGGCACCGTCGACATCATGAAGCAGAAGGCGCATGACGGCGCGAAGGAAAGTGCGACCGACGCCATGAAGGACAAGGCGAAGAGCCTGATCAAGTAGGCCATTCCCAAGCCTGCTCCACACTGAACCAAGACGAAGGGCCGGTTTCCGCCGGCCCTTTTTCTATTCGGAATGGGGCGATTTGGACTTCCGCGAAATGGGCGGCAATCAACCGCGACCGTCTCCGGAGAAAAAATCGCGGCGGCCCTTGATAATAGAGACGACCGGTCGTATATCGCTCTCGCTATGAACGATCGCACCAACCCCGACACGCGCGAAAAGCTCATCGAAGCGGGTATCGCCGCGTTTCTGGAGAACGGGTACCACGGCACCGGTCTGAAGCAGGTGCTCGACGCGGTCGGTGTGCCTAAGGGTTCTTTCTACAATTATTTCGACAGCAAGGAAGCCTTTGGCGCGGCGGCGATAGAACATTATGCCGCCGGTCTTGCCGATACGTTTGCCGGGTCGATGCGGAAGGCGTCGGATCCGGTGGACGGGCTGCGGCGATTCTTCGAGCACCAGATGGGCGAATTCAAACGCGCGCGGTTCACCGGCGGTTGCCTGGTCGCAAATCTCGGTGGCGAGGTCGAGTGCAGCCCGAAATGCCGAGATGCCCTGGCGAACGCGCTGAAGAATTTTCAAGGCGCGATCGCGGATAAATTGGCCGAGGCACAGAATGCGGGCCTCGTGCGCTCCGATGTTCCGGCCGCTCAGTTGGCCAACCTGCTCGTGGATGCCTGGGAAGGCGCTGTCATTCGGATGAAGATCGAACGATCCCTCAAGCCCTTGGAGGATTGCCTGAACCAAACGCTTTTCGGGTTCTTCAAGGCATAGCGATTTTTTTTGACCAAAGATAAGACGACCGGTCGTCTTAAACAACGAAAGGAACAGTTATCATGTCCCCTACACCCAACGCCTCCTCGAAGATCGCCATTGTGACCGGCGCGTCCAGCGGCATCGGCCTCGATGTCGCGCGCGGCATCCTCGCCCGCGGCGGCTCGGTCGTCATGAACGGCCGTGATGCTGAAAAACTCGCCCAAGCCGCAAAGTCGCTTGGCAGCGACGACCGCGTCGCCACGGTCGCCGGCAATATCGGAGAACCGCAAACTGGCGACGATCTGGTGCGCGCGGCGGTCGGCCGTTTCGGCGGTATCGATCTGCTCGTCAACAACGCCGGCACCTTCGGGATCAAGCCTTTCGTCGACGTGACGGAAGAGGACCTCGATCACTATCTCAATGGCAATCTCAAGGGCACCTACCTGACGACACAAGCGGTCGTGCGCCACATGAAGGCGAATGGCGGCGGCGCGATCGTCAACATCGGCACGGTGCTGATCGATCACGCGATCGCCGGCGTCCCCGCGTCGGCGGCGCTGGTTAGCAAAGGCGGCGTGCATGCCTTGACGACGAGCCTTGCGGCGGAATTGGCGCCCGACGGCATCCGCGTCAATGCGGTCGCGCCTGGCATGGTGCGCACGCCACTGCACGGCGACGCGGACGACGCTGCGCTAGGCGGCGTCGCGCTGCTCAACCGGGTGGGCGAAGTATCCGAAATAACCGACGCCGTGTTGCACCTCGCCGACGCGGGGTTCACGACCGGTGTCATTCTGCCCGTCGACGGCGGCTTCGTCGGCGGCCGGGCATAAGTGCTCTCAAGGAAAGGACCCCTCACCATGAACACTCATCCCGACAACGCACTGGATCGCGAAGCGATCGCCGCAACGCTGCAGCATTACATCGACGGTGCCCGCAGCGGCAGCGGCGAACGGATGAAGCCGGCCTTTCATGCCGACGCGACGATCTTCGGCTATATCGGCGCGGATCTCTTCAGCGGCGAAATACAAAAACTGTTCGACTGGAACGACGAGAACGGCCCGGCGGCAGACATTCAGGTCCGCGTCGCGGATATCGAGGTCGCGGGGTCGGTGGCCACGGCGCGGCTGGAGATCGATGACTGGACCGGCCACCGCTTCACCGATCTGTTCACCCTGCTCAAGACCGGCGACCGATGGCAGATCGTGAACAAGGTCTTTCATTTGCATGCCGCCGATTGAGCGGCATAACCTCAAGGAGACACCTATGCCCTACGTGAACATCAAAGTGACCCGTGAAGGCGTGACCCCGGCGCAGAAATCGGCGCTCATCAAAGGCGTTACCGATCTATTGCACGATGTTCTGGATAAGAATCCGAAGTCGACCTTCGTCGTGATCAACGAAGTGGACATGGAGGATTGGGGTGTCGGCGGCGTTCCGGTCGAAGAATACCGTCGCGCCAAATCCTGACATGCTTTCGGGCGGCGGCGTCCAGGTTCCGGGTGACGCCGCCCACGCGGCAGGGCATAAGACAGTCGATGGCCTGTTTCGTTTATGTCCTCGGCAGCCGGGATGGCGGCGGCGTGCGCACCTATGTCGGCTGGACGACCGATCTCGACGCGCGGCTCGGCAAGCACAACACCGGGACCGGCGCGCGGTCGACGCGCGGCCGCAGCTGGGTGCTGCTCTATGCCGAACGCTACCCGGCCCGCGCCGAAGCCATGAGCCGGGAATGGCACCTCAAGCGCGACCGCCGGTTCCGCAAAACGCTCGCCGCCGCGCTGGACGGCGATCCGGTATCTGAGCGACAATGAACGCCGGTCTTTGAGATTAAGGGAGGCGCATATGTCCGCCCTGCCGCAGGAACAGGAAATCGCGATCCCCGGCGCGACGCTGCGTCCGCTGTCCGACGTCATGGGCGCGGAGGTCATCGGTCTCGACCTGACACGCCCGTTCGACGACGCGACGCGCGATGCCGTCTATGCCGCTTTCGTGCGTTATCACCTGCTGGTGTTCCGCGACCAGAAGCTCGACAAGCCGCAGCAGATCGCCTTCACCGAACAGTTCGGCACCCTGGAGGAGCACACGGCGCGCAACCGGGGCGACGCGGACTATCCGCTGGTGCACGAAGTGTCCAACCTGGGAGCGGACGGCAAGCCGACCGGGGTCGTCAACTCGACGATGTGGCACACGGACAAATCCTTCCGGCCGAAACCGTCGCTGGCGACCATCCTGCACGCGGTCATCCTGCCGCCGGGCGGCGGAGACACGGTGTTCGCCAACATGATCGCGGCCTACGACGCCTTGTCCGAGGACGCGAAGGCGGCGTTGGCCGACGCGCGCGTGATCCATAGCTGGGAGTTGTCGCGCGAGAATGTGGACCGGCCGCTGACCGACCAGGAAAAGCGCGAGTCGCCGTCGATGAACCATTTGTTGGTGCGTACTCATCCGGACTCGGGCCGGCAATGCCTGTTCCTCGGCATGCACGCGTCGCATCTCGACGGCCTGCCGCTGCGCGAGGGCCGCGCGCGAATCGAACAGCTTGAGTCCCAGGCGACGGACCCGCGCTTCCGATACCGCCATCGCTGGCGGCCGGGCGACCTGCTGATGTGGGACAACCGCTGCCTGCTGCATCACGCGGATCCGAATTTCGACGCCGCGCGGCATCCCCGGCTGATGCACCGCACCTGCCTGCGCGGCACCACGCCCGAGGGCAGCGTGCCCTTCGAGATTCCGGCAGGGTTCGCCGACGGTTAGGCGGCATCGCCGGCGGCCGCCGCTCAGCGCCGGGTCGGCTTGTGGTGTTTCTTCTTCGGTGTCTTTGTCTTCGGCTTCTTGGGCGGCAGCGATTCCACGTAGCGCCGCGCCAAGGCGAGCCATTCGCTAAGATCGTCTTCGTCCGCCACCCCGTCCGGGTCGACCAGAATGAAGCCGGTCATCGGCCGGCCCGCCGGCAGGCAGTGTTGCGCATGCGGCCGGGACAGCGCTTCTTCCTCGCCGACCGCGCCGACCCGCACCATCAGCCCCTTGTTCGACGCGCAGCACAGCATGTTGCCGTTCATCATGAAGGCGACGCCGCCGAACATCCGTTGCTGGACGCTCGGCGGCGCGTTTCCGGCGGCCAACGCGTCCTCGACCCGCGAGACGAGATAGGTCTTGTAGTCCTGGTCGGTCGCGCCGGCCCGCATGGTCAGGCGGTCTCGGCGACAAGTTCGGCGATGTCGCCTTCCGGCATTCCGTCGAAGGCGGGCAGGTCCGGGTCGACCGGGTCCCAGCCAACCGCGCGGTGGGCATAGACCACGATGGCGGGCTTGGCGAGGTCCGGGTCGTCCAGACTGGACGCGCGCGGGAACACCATGCCGGGCATGCCGTCGTTCTTCGAAAACAACGCGGACCCACACGTGGGGCAGAAGCCGCGGCTCACGATATTCCCGCTGTCCGCCGGACGGTCGTAGAACGCGACCTCGCCGGCGACCGAGAAACCGTCTTCAGGGATGACGATGTTGGTGCCATGGCCGGTGCCGCTCGACCGGCGGCAGTCGATGCAATGGCAATGACCCGTCAGCATGGGGTCGTTCGTGCTCTTGTAGGTGACGGCGCCGCACAAACAGCCGCCCGTGAATCCGCTAGACATGGTTGGGTCCTCCGGCAGGGATGATCGAGACCCGTACCGTAACATGTCACTTGCAATTCACAAGTTACATCCTGACGCCGGCTGTCAGGATGCTTTTCGCGGGCCGCCGATCGGCATTCCGATGGTATATCGGGACGCATGCGGCGGGTCGGTTTGGCCGCTTCATTTTGTCCCTTGTTGTGACGCGAGTTTTCCGTCTCAATACACCCGTTAAGGCCGAGCGCGAAAAACAACAACACGTGCCGGTCGGTGAAACTGGGATGGAAGCACGTGATGGCTGAGCGGACACCGGCGGCGGTGGATATCGCCGTTCTCGATACATTTCCGAAACTGTTGGCGCATAACGCAGACGCGCGCGGGGACCGCCCGGCGATGCGCGAGAAGGATCTCGGCATCTGGCAGAGCTGGAGCTGGGCGGATGTCGCCGACGCGGTGCGGGCGCTGGCCTGCGGGCTCAAGGCGCTTGGCTGCGCGCGCGGCGACAAGGTGGCGATCATCGGCGACAACCGGCCGCGGCTCTATTGGTCGATGGTGGCGGCGCAGGCGGTCGGCGCGGTGCCGGTGCCGATGTATCAGGATTCGGTGGCCGACGAGTTGAGCTACGTCATCGAGCATGCCGAGGCCCGGTTCGCGATCGTCGAGGATCAGGAGCAGATCGACAAGCTGCTGGAGATCAAGGGCCGCTGTCCGCATCTCGGTGCGTTGATCTATGACGACCCGCGCGGGTTGCGCGACTATACCGAGGACTTCCTGCATTCCTACGCGGCCGTACTCGAAATGGGCCGCGCCTACGATCGGGACAATCCGGATTTCTACGACGAGTCCGTGGCGCTGGGCGGGGCCGAGGACGTCTCGATCATGCTCTATACGTCCGGCACCACGGGAAAACCCAAGGGCGTCGTGCTGACCCACCGCAACGTGATGGCGACGGCGCTGAACTCCGCGCGCGCGGACAATCTGGTGGAAACCGACGAGGTGCTGGCCTATCTGCCGATGGCCTGGGTCGGCGATCACATCTTTTCCTTCGGCCAATCCTATGTCACCGGCTTCTGCGTCGCCTGCCCGGAGTCGAGCGACACCGTGCTCAACGATGTCTGGGAGTTGGGGCCGACCTATTTCTTCGCGCCGCCGCGCATCTACGAGAACCTGATCACCACCGTGATGATCCGGATGGAGGACGCGGGCTGGCTCAAGCGCAAGGCGTTCCACTATTTCATGGACCTGGCGAAGCGCGTCGGCTCGGACATTCTCGACGGCCGGGACGTGCCCCTCGGCGACCGGCTGCTCTACAAGCTCGGGGACATCCTGATCTACGGGCCGCTGCGCAACACGCTCGGCATGAGCCGGGTGCGGCTCGCCTATACCGCGGGCGAGGCGATCGGCCCGGACATCTTCAACTTCTACCGCAGCATCGGGCTGAACCTGAAACAGCTCTACGGCATGACGGAGGCCAGCGTCTTCGTCACCATGCAGCCTGACGGCGAGATCAAGGACGACAGCGTCGGCAAGGCCGCGCCCGAGGTGGACATCAAGATCGACGAGACCGGCGAGGTGCTGTTCCGCAGCCCCGGCGTGTTCCGCGAATACTACAAGAATCCCGAGGCGACGGCGGAGGCCAAGACGCCGGACGGATGGGTCCACACCGGCGACGCGGGCTTCGTCGACGACGACGGGCACCTCAAGATCATCGACCGCGCCAAGGATGTGGGCAAGCTGTTGTCGGGCGACTTGTTCGCGCCGAAATACATCGAGAATAAGCTGAAATTCTATCCCCACATCACCGAGGCGGTGGCCTATGGCGACGGCCGGGATTTCGTCGCCGCCTTCATCAACATCGACCTGGAAGCGGTCGGCGACTGGGCCGAGCGCCGCGGCATCCCCTATGCCAGCTATCAGGAACTGGCGGCCAACGACGACGTGCGGATGCTGATCGACGAGGAGGTGCGGCAGGTCAATGCGGACCTGGCGCAGGAACCGCGCTTGGCGGGATCGCAGATCCGGCGCTTCCTGATCCTGCACAAGGAGCTGGACGCCGACGACGGCGAGTTGACGCGGACCCGCAAGGTGCGCCGCCGATTCGTCGCCGAGAAATACGCGGACCTGATCGACGCCTTGTACTCCGGGGCCACGACCTGCAGTGCGGAAACCGAGATGACCTTCGAGGATGGCCGCACCGGGATGATCACCGCAGAGCTGCGCATCCACGACGTGACGATGGAGTCGCCGGAATATAGCGCGGCGGCGGAATGATCGGGCGTTCTTGTCTTGCCAAGGGGCACGCGGGTCACTACCGTCATGAGGCCCCCACATCGACGAATAATAAGACGCCGCAAAACGGCAAAACGATAAAAGTACAGGGAGTGTGGAGGGTGACCCAGCAAGACCCCCTCCTATTATTGGCGGCGACACGGAGAGCGGACTCATCCCGGCAAGATGTCCGGTGGGCGGCATGAGTCCGCCCGACACCGCGCCGGTCACGGACGCGCCGGAACCGGCGGCGCGTCGCATCGGCGACGTCATGCTGTCGGTCGACGACATCACGCTCAGCTTCGGCGGCGTGCAAGCGCTGTCCCATGTCAGTTTCGACATCCGCGAAGGCGAAATCCGGGCGATCATCGGGCCGAACGGCGCCGGCAAGTCGTCGATGCTCAACGTCATCAACGGCTTCTATCACCCGAACAGCGGTACCATCCGCTACAAGGGCGAGGAACGGAAGGAGATGCGCCCGGACGACGCGGCGCGGCGCGGCATCGCGCGGACCTTCCAGAACATCGCGCTGTTCCACGGCATGTCGACCCTCGACAACATCATGACCGGGCGCAACACGATGATGAAGCGCAACTTCCTCTGGCAGGCGCTCCACTGGGGCCCGGCCAAGACCGAGGAGTTGGAGCATCGCGCGAAGGTGGAGGAGATCATCGACTTCCTGGAAATCCAGGCGATCCGCAAGACGCCCGTGGGCCGCCTGCCCTATGGGCTGCAGAAGCGGGTCGAGTTGGGGCGGGCGCTGGCGGCGGAGCCGGACCTGCTGCTGCTGGACGAACCGATGGCGGGGATGAACGCCGAGGAAAAAGAGGACATGTGCCGCTTCATCCTCGACGTGAACCAGGAATTCGGCACGACCATCGCCTTGATCGAACACGACATGAGCGTGGTGATGGATATCTCCGACCGTGTCGTCGTGCTCGACTACGGGGTGAAGATCGCCGACGGCACGCCCGACGTGGTGCGCGCCAACCAGAACGTCATCGACGCCTATCTCGGCGTCCCCCATGACGACGCGGCGGAGACGTAGGCGATCATGGAACTCCTCGGCATGTTCTTCGTCACCCCCTTCGTCGAGATCGCGGATTCGCCGGTCTTCTTCGCCGAGGTGGTGCTGAACGGGTTGCTGACCGGCGTGATGTATTCGTTGGTCGCCCTCGGCTTCGTGCTGATCTTCAAGGCGTCGGGCGTGTTCAACTTCGCGCAAGGCATCATGGTGCTGTTCTCGGCGCTGACCCTGGTCGGGTTGATGGACCTCGGCGTGCCGTTGGTCCTGGCGCTGCTGCTGACCGTCGCCGTGATGGTCTCGCTCGCCTTCGCGGTCGAGAAATTCATGCTGCGTCACCTGGTGAACCAGGAAGGCATCATCCTGTTCATGGCGACGATCGGCCTGACCTTCTTCCTCGAAGGGCTGGGCGAGATGATCTGGGGCAGCAACGTGAAGCGGCTCGACATCGGCATCCCGGACCAGCCGGTCGAATTCGGCGGCATCCTGCTCAACAGCTTCGACATGGTCGCCGCCGCGACCGGCGCGGTGCTGGTCGCCGGGCTCGCGATCTTCTTCCAGAAGACCAGCATCGGGCGCGCACTGCGGGCGGTTGCGGACGACCATCAGGCCGCGCTGTCGGTCGGAATCCCGCTGAAGACGATCTGGGTCGTCGTGTGGTCGGTCTCGGGCATCGTCGCCCTGGTCGCCGGCATCATGTGGGGCGCGAAAAGCGGGGTGCAGTTCTCGCTGTCGCTGATCGCGCTGAAGGCTCTGCCGGTGTTGATCCTGGGCGGGTTCACCTCGGTGCCGGGGGCAATCATCGGCGGCCTGATCATCGGCGTCGGCGAGAAGGTGGCTGAGGTCTACTGGGGCCCGGCCTTCGGCGGCGCGATCGAGAACTGGTTCGCCTACATGCTCGCCATGGTGTTCCTGTTGTTCCGACCGCAGGGATTGTTCGGCGAACGCATCATCGAGCGGGTCTAGACGGGAAACGGGCATGTTTTATCGCGAAGCCGGACAGTTCAAGACCAACTATGCCGCCGACCAGTCGGTGTTCCCGATCCGGCAGGACCGCTGGTTCATCGCCGCCGTGTTGCTGATCGCCTATCTCGTCGTGCCTGTGGCCGCCAACGAATACTGGCTACAGGTGGTGATGATCCCGCTGCTGATCTTCTCGCTCGCCGCGATCGGCCTGAACCTGCTGGTCGGGTATGCCGGGCAGCTCTCGCTCGGCACCGGAGCCTTCATGGCGGTCGGCGCCTACTCGACGTTCAAGCTCACGACGGCCTTTCCCGATCTGAACATCCTGATCGTTTTCTTGCTCTCGGGCGTGATAACCGCCGGCGTGGGTATCCTGTTCGGCCTGCCGAGTTTGCGCATCAAGGGATTCTATCTGGCGGTCGCGACGCTGGCGGCGCAGTTCTTTCTCATTTGGATGTTCAACAAGGTCGCGTGGTTCACCAACTACGATCCGTCCGGCAGCATCACCGCGCCGCCGCGTGAGGTGTTCGGCGTCACCGTGACGGGCGCCACCGCAACCGCCGAGACGCGCTATATCCTCGTGCTGGCCGTCGTCACCGTCTTCGCGATGGTTGCGAAGAACTTGGTGCGCGGGCGGATCGGCCGGTCGTGGATGGCGATCCGCGACATGGACATCGCCGCCGAGATCATCGGCATCCGGCCGCTGTCGACAAAGCTGCTCGCCTTCGCGATCAGTTCCTTCTACTGCGGGCTGGCCGGGGCGCTCTACATTTTCTGTTACCTCGGCAGCGCCGAAACCGAAGCCTTCGACATCATCGTGTCGTTCGACGTGCTGTTCATGATCATCATCGGCGGCCTCGGCAGCATCCTCGGGTCCTTCCTCGGCGCGGCCTTCATCGTGCTGGTGCCGGTCTTCCTGACGAATGCGCCGCCGCTGATCGGGCTCAGCATGCCGATCGACGTACAGAAACATATCGAGCTGATGATCTTCGGCTCGCTGATCGTGTTCTTCCTGATCGTGGAACCGCACGGGCTGGCCCGGCTCTGGCAGATCGCGAAGGAGAAACTGCGGCGCTGGCCTTTCCCGTATTAACGGTAACTCGATTGGGATCGGCACCGCATGGTCGAACGAGAGTGTGGCGTTTCGAACGGAAGAAAGGCACCATCGACGGAACGATAACGATGGAACAAAAACAATAAAGCGCAGGAAGGGCGGGCCCGCCGGCGGGGCGGGCCGCCGCCGAAACGAGCTAGGTGGCTAGAAACAGGTTAAGAAGCAGGAGGCAACGCAATGCGATTTAAACTAATGACACTGGCGGCCGTCGGGGTCGCCACCGCGCTATCCATTCCGCTGGCGCCCAAGGTCCAGGCCGCGGGCGAACAGTTCATTCCCATGCTGGTGTACCGCACCGGACCGTATGCGCCGAGCGGCATTCCCGTGGCGAACGGTTTCCGCGACTACTATACACTGCTGAATGAGCGGGACGGCGGCATCAACGGCGTGAAGATCACCTTCGAGGAATGCGAGACCAAATACAACACGAAGCTCGGCGTCGAATGCTACGAGAAGCTAAAGAGCAAGGGCTCGACCGGCGCCTCGCTGTTCAATCCGTACAGCACCGGCATCACCTATCAGCTCATCCCGAAAGCGGCGGTCGATAAGATTCCGATCCTGTCGATGGGTTATGGCCGCACGGCGGCCGGCGACGGCCGGGTCTTCGAATGGGTCTTTACCGCGCCGACCAGCTACTGGAGCCAGGCCTCCGCCTTCATCAAGTATATCGGCGGCAAGGAAGGCGGGATGGACAAGCTGAAGGACAAGAAGATCACGCTGATCTATCACAACAGTGCCTACGGCAAGGAGCCGATCCCGACACTCGAGACGCTGGCCAAGAAATTCGGCTATAAGCTGACCCTGCTCGCGGTCGACCATCCGGGCCAGGAACAGAAATCGACCTGGCTGCAGATTCGCCGCAAGAAGCCCGACTGGATCCTGATGTGGGGCTGGGGCGTGATGAACCAGGTGGCCGTCAAGGAAGCCGCGGCGATCCGCTATCCGATGGACCGCTTCATCGGTGTTTGGTGGTCCGGTTCCGAAGCGGACGTCATTCCCGCGGGCGACGGCGCGAAGGGCTATCTCGCCGGGACGTTCCATGGCGCCGGCGCCGGTTACGACGTGCATAAGGACATCGTGAAACATGTCTACGGCGGCGATGCGGCCAAGGCCAAGGCCAGCAACATGGGCGAAGTGCTGTACAACCGCGGCATCGTCAACGCGGTCTACACGACCGAGGCGATCCGCACCGCCATGGCGAAATTCGGCAACAAGCCGATGACCGGCGAACAGGTGCGCTGGGGTCTCGAGAATCTCGATCTCAACACCGGCAAGCTCGCCAAGCTCGGCCTCAAGGGCATGGCGCAACCGCATAAGATCACCTGCGCCGACCACGAAGGGTCCGGGCCGGTGATGATCCAGCAGTGGGACGGCAAGAAGTGGAACTTCGTCAGCGACTGGATCACGCCGATGCGCGATGTGGTCCGGCCGAAGATCGAAGCGGCCGCGGCGGCCTACGCCAAGGAGAACAAACTCTCGGCGCGGGACTGTAAGTGACGGACGCGGTTCACACCGAGGAAGACGGGGCGGCGGCCGCAGCGACGGCCGCACCCCTGCTTTCCGTCAACAGCGTCGAGGTGATCTACAATCACGTGATCCTCGTGCTGAAAGGCGTGTCGTTCGACGTTCCCGAGGGGGGCATCGTCGCCCTCCTCGGGGCGAACGGCGCGGGCAAGACCACCACCCTGAAAGCTGTCTCGAACCTGTTGCATGCCGAGCGCGGTGAAGTCACCAAGGGCAGCATCGAATATCTCGGCGAGCGCGTCGACCGCCTGACCCCGCATGACCTGGTCAAGCGCGGTGTGGTTCAGGTGATGGAAGGCCGTCATTGCTTCGAGCATCTCACGGTCGAGGAAAACCTGATGACCGGCGCCTATACCCGCAGCGACGGGGCCGCGGCGGTCCAGGAGGACTTGGAAAAGGTCTACACTTATTTTCCGCGGCTGAAGGAACGCTTCAAGAGCCAGGCCGGCTACACTTCCGGCGGCGAACAGCAGATGACCGCGATCGGCCGCGCCCTGATGGCCCGGCCGAAGATGATCCTGCTCGACGAACCGTCGATGGGTCTCGCCCCGCAACTGGTCGAGGAAATCTTCGAAATCGTCGCCCAGCTGAATCGGGACGAAGGCGTCACCATTCTGCTGGCCGAGCAGAACACCAACATGGCCCTGCGCTATGCGCGCTACGGTTACATCCTGGAGAACGGCCGCGTCGTGCTCGACGGCGAGGCTTCGGTTCTGCGCGAGAATGCCGACGTGAAGGAGTTCTATCTCGGCCTGTCCTCCGGCGGCCGCAAGAGCTACCGCGACGTCAAACACTACAAACGCCGCAAACGCTGGCTCGCGTAACGCGTACCCTGGCCCAGTGGCGGGAAAGCGCCTGCGATGACCGACTATTTCGACGATCTTGAAACCCGCGATCCCGATGCGCGCGAGGCCGCCCTGATGGCGGCGGTGCCGGCGCAAGTCGCCCGCGCCAGGGACCACGCGCCGGGCTTCGGGAAAATCCTGGCCGATGTCGATCCGGCGGCGGTGACCGACCGGTCCGCGCTGGCGGCCTTGCCGGTGACGCGCAAGTCGGCGCTGATCGGTCTGCAGGAAACCGACCCGCCGTTCGGCGGGCTGACCGCGACGCCGGTGCGCGACCTTGCGCGGCTGTATCTATCGCCGGGGCCGATCGCCGACCCGGAGGGGACCGGCGGCGATTTCTGGCGGATGGCGCGGGCACTGTTCGCCGGCGGATTCCGCAAGGGCGACGTGGTGCATAACTGCTTCTCCTATCACTTCACCCCCGCCGGGATGATGCTGGATGCGGGCGCGCGGGCGCTCGGCTGCGCCGTCTTCCCGGGCGGCGTCGGCAACAGCGACGGGCAGGCGCAGGCGATGGCGACCTTCCGGGCGGCCGGGTATGTGGGCACGCCGGATTTCCTCCAGGCGATCCTGGACAAGGCCGACGAGTTGGAACTCGACGTTTCGTGTTGCACGAAGGCAGTGGTGTCGGGCGGCGCGCTGTTCCCGGACATGCGGGCGGCCTATGCCGAACGCGGCGTGCGCGTGCTGCAATGCTACGGCACCGCCGATCTCGGCCTCGTCGCCTACGAGTCCGAAGCCGCCGAAGGCATGATCCTGGACGAAGGCGTGATCGTCGAGATCGTCCGCCCCGGTACCGGCGACCCGGTGCCCGAGGGCGAGGTCGGCGAGGTGGTGGTGACCCTCTTGAACGCCGACTATCCGCTGGTCCGTTTCGGCACCGGCGACCTGTCGGCGATTCTGCCGGGCATCAGCCCCTGCGGCCGCACCGCGCCCCGCATCAAGGGATGGATGGGCCGCGCCGACCAGACGACCAAGGTGCGCGGCATGTTCGTGCACCCGGAACAGATCGCGCGCGTCGCCGGGCGGCATCCCGAGATAAGCCGGGCGCGGCTGGTTGTCGGCAACGCCGCCGGGCAGGACACAATGACCCTGCAATGCGAGGTTGCGGGGGATGCGGGCGACGCGTTGGCCGTGGCGATCGCCGACAGCATCCAGACCGAATGCAAGTTGCGCGGCGATGTCGACCTGGTCGCGCCGGACACTCTGCCCAACGACGGCAAGGTAATCGACGACACGCGGGACTACGGCTAGGCGCGGTCAGCCTGCGCGGGCGCGGGGCTTCCGGGGTTTCTTGCGCGCGGCGGCGGTTTTGCGGCGTGCCGGTTTCTTGGCGGCCTTCTTGGCTTTGGCGGTTTTCGAGGCTGCGGATTCCTGCGGCTTCTGTTCCGCCGGGATCGCGCCGGATCGGATCACGCGGCTTGCCGGAAAGACAATGCGCGCCGTGGTGCCGCCGCCGAGCTCGCTTTCCAGATCCAGCCGGCCGCCATGCAACTCCACCAGCCGGTTGGTCAGCGGCAGGCCGAGGCCGGTCCCCTCGTGCTTGCGGGCGAGCGACCGGTCGACCTGGACGAAGGGGGCCAGCGCCTTCGGGATATCCTCTTCGGCGATGCCGATGCCCGTGTCGTGAACCTCGATTGCGATGCCGCCGGCGTCGGCATCGCGGACGCGGACGGTGACCACGCCGCCCGGGTCGGTGAACTTGACCGCGTTCGACATCAGGTTGGCGAGCATCTGTTTCACCTGCCGGGAATCGCCACGGAGAATCGGCAGGTCCTTCGGACAATCCAGCAACAGGCCGACCTGTCCGCGGGAGGCCCGGTCCCTGACCAGCTTTTCCACCGCGCCGATGGTGGCCGCGATGTCGAGCTCTTCCTCGTCGGGTTGCAGGCTGCCGCGTTCGATCTTCGACAGGTCGAGGATGTCGTTGATCAGCGCCAACAGATGATGCGCCGAGTCATGGATGTCGGTCGCATATTCCGCGTAGCGTTTGTTGCCGTCCGGTCCCGAGGCCTCCATTCGGATCAGGTCCGAGAATCCGATCACCGCGTTCAGCGGGGTGCGCAGTTCATGGCTCATCATCGCCAGGAATTCCGACTTCGACCGGTTGGCGAGTTCCGCTTCCTCCTTGGCGCGCGAGAGGTCGTCGATTCTCTCCTCCAGCGCGACATTGGCCGATTGAAGGTCCTGGCGTATCTGCATGAGATTGACGAAGGTGAAGGCGATGAATCCGACGAGGGCCATTGCGGCGAGGAACATGATCAGCCGGTAGGTATCGCTCTCGTGGCGCAGTGCGACCACATCGGCGTTGAACGTGGCAAGCACTTTGCTGAGCAGGGCGCTGCCGTCGAGCGACAGCAGCTCGCGCAGGGTCCAGTCGGCTTCGGTGCGGTGTGCGACGATGACCTCGCCATGGCGCAAGAGGGTGCGCAGTTGCGCGGCAATCGGCTTGGGTGCGCGTTTCATCAATCGCTGCACTTGCCGGATGCTCCACCCGATATTGCTGGCCGTCGCCGACGCGGCATTCATACGATAGCGCAGAAGCGCCGTCTCGAAGTCGGCCACCGCCCGCGCCGTGCCGGGGAGCCGTTTGTCGGGGATGCGTTTCAGGGCGTCGACGAGTACGGGAAACGCCTGTAGCGATTCCTCGACCGATGCGTTCCGGGTCTTGAACCGCTGGAGCAGGGATTTCCGTTTCTCCAGCAAGACCGCATAGGGTTGGAGCATTGTGCCGATACTGGCGGTGGCCGGGTTGTCCGGGTTCGCCGGATCCCGGCGTAAATTCGACAACAGCAACGTCATGCGGGATGTGAGGTCGGCGACGGAATTGTCCTTGCCATGCAAGCCGGCCCGAATTTCGAGCGCGTCCCGGTCGACCGACTGCTCGAACTGGCGCAGCGTTTCCAGCTTCGACTGCACCTTGGCCAATTGTTCGAAATCGACGGTTTGCGTCTGGGCGAAGGCGAATCCGAGCACCGCGACCGTCGCCAGCAGCAGGATCAACCGTATGTTATTCGCTTTATCCACGTCGCCGAACCGGTCCCCTCGGCCAGCGACGGTGATCGGATCATTTGCCTTGAAAGAGGAGTGCCGCCATGCCGGAAACCATCATCGGCCGCTTTGTTTAACCAAGTCTTAACGATCAACCAAAGGTATGAATTCGCAAGATCTTTGCGGTTGGTGGCGCCAAACCGGCTCCGGTCAGTGCCGGAACCGTGTACCGGCAGGGTCGTATGCCGGCGGCGCGATGACCGTGCCGGCGAACCGGTCGGCGAATATCTCTATTTCGACCGGCGAGCCGGGTTGGGCGTGCGGTGCCTGCATATAGCCGAAGGCGAGGGCCTTGCCGACCGAATACCCGGTATCGCCCCGCGTCGCGAACCCTACGCAAGCGCCGTCGGCGAAGATCGGTTCGCCGCCGAAGGCGATGGCGGCCGGATCGTCGAAGGCGATGCAACGGAGTTTCGATCGAGGGTCGGCGTCCCGGGCGCGCAACAGGGCGTCGCGCCCGATGAAGCCGGGTTTTTCGAAACGGACCAAGTGGCCGAGGCCCGATTCGAATACCGTATGGTCGCGCAACAGTTCGGCCCCGGGCCGGCCGCGGCCTTTTTCCAGCTGCAGCGAATGGAGCGCGCCGCTGCCCGCGGCCTTGAGGTCCGCGTCTTGCCCGGCCCGCCACACCGCCTCCCACAAAGCCGGGCCGAAATCGGGCGGCGCGTAGAGTTCCCATCCAGCCTCGCCGACGCACGACAGCCGCAGCGCCCGGACCGGCACGGTTCCTATTTCCAACTTCCGCCATGTCATATAGGGGAACGCATCGAGCGACAGATCGTCCGCCGCCGCCTTCGCGAGGATGGCCGGTGCCGCCGGACCCCAAAGGCCCAAGCCACACCATTGCGAGCATTGCTCGAACAGCATGACCCGTTCGCCGTCGTCGATATGGTGGCGCAGCCAATGGCCGACCGTCGGGCCGGCCGCGCCCTCGACCGTGATCCAGTACCGGTCCCAGGCCAGGCGGATAACCGCCGCATCGCCGACGATGCCGCCCTTCGGGGTCGCGAGGACGGCATGCGCAATATGCCCGGCGGGGAAATCCATCTGGCCGGTGAAGAGCCGGTTGAGATAGGCGACCACGCCGCCGCCGGTCGCCTCGAACAGGGCCATGCCGCTCAGGTCGAATAGCGATGCGGCCCGCCGCGTGTGCCGGTGCTCGATGCCTTGGGTCGGCGACCAATACAGCGCCGGCCAGCCGTCGCGCCGAAGCGCCGCCGTATCCGGATCGTTCCGGTCGTTGGCTTCGCACCAGCGCGGAACCTCCCAGCCACGCGTGTCGGCGAAGACCGCCTGCGCGTCGGCGTAACAGGCGTGAAAGGGCGATCGCCGGAGGCCGCGCGGCGCGACCGAAGGTTCGGAGGGGTGAATCACCGCATGGACATTCTCATAGCCGATGCCGCCGCGGACACAAACATTGGCGGCCTGTCTTTCGTGGCGGGCGAAGCGGTTTACGTCGGCCGGCCCGATGTCGATTTCCGACGCGCCCTCGATCATGCATTCGGCGATCGCCTTGCCGACGCCGGCGGCGTGGGTGATCCAGACCGCCTCGGCGATCCACAATCCCTCGATCCCGGCGGCCGGTCCGAGCAGGGGCAGGCCGTCCGGCGTGAAGGAGAACATGCCGTTGAAGGCGTCGGCGATGGCGCGTCCTTGGAGGCAGGGAAGCTGCCGTTCCAAGGCGGCGCGGCCGGCGGCGAAATCGCCTTTCGTGAAGGGATGCTTGGACGGATCCGGATTGTCCGCCGACCATCGGGCGACGTCCGCCGGATCGACGGGGCGGGGCGCATGTTTGTAGTTGCCGACGCCGAACGTATCGAAATGCGTGCGGCAATACAGGTCGTGGTCGTGCACCCGCAACACCGGCAGGGAGACTTCGTCGGTGCGGCCCGCCAACTCGGGGACGGGTTCGAACCGGACGTATTGATGCTCCATCGGCTGCAGCGGAATATCGACGCCGACCTTCGCGCCGAGTTGCGGCCCCCAGATGCCGGCGCACAACAGGGCCTCTTCGGTATCGATGCGGCCCCGGTCGGTCATCACCGCGACGACCCGGCCCCGGCGCGTCAGGATGTCCGTGACCGTGGTTTCGCCCTGAAAGATTGCGGCATCGCCCGCGCCCAGCGCCATCGCCTCGGCGGCCCGTACCGGCCGCGCGATGCCGTTGCCGGGACAGAACAGACCGCCGAGCAGGACGGACGGATCGACCAGCGGATGATGTTGGCGGCATTCGTCGGGCGTCAGCAGATGCGCCTCGCCGCCGCGGCTTTTCGCCCATCCAGCCCGGCGTTTCAGTTCCATCAGCCGCTCCGGCGTTTCCGCCGTCTCCAACGAGCCGACGATCGTCGCCGCTGGCCCGTCGTCGGTGGCGAGCTTGCCGTAAAGGTCGACGGTGTAGAGCCCGAAAGCGTGCATCATGCGCGAATTGGCGATCTGGGTCAGCCCGCCCGGCGCATGGCTGGTCGATCCGCCGGTGTGGAACAGCGGCCCCGCGTCGAGCACCAGGATGTCGCGCCGGCCGAGCTGCGCCAGGTGATACGCCGTGGCGCAGCCGACGATGCCGGCGCCGATAATGATGGTGGAGGCTTGCGGTTGCATGATCGGACCGGATTGTGTCTCCAACGGGTATTAAGTCTACGTCGATTCCATGCGCACCGGAATTGTTTCGGGATCACAGGTGCGGGATTGCCGGCCGGAGGCTGAAATCGGCGCAGTTTCAGGCCTTTCGATTGACCTTGCGGAATCGATCCGATGTAATTCCCGTTATCTGGCCCGAATCCGGGATCGGCGAGGGTAGCGTTGCCGGAAGCGGGCGCTGCGGCGGATAACGAGGAGAGTTCCGATGCGACAAATTCTGAAACTTGGCCGATCCTTCATGTTTCTGATGGCCCTGACGATAGGCGTGGGCGCCGTCTCGGGTGTCGTTGTCAGCGCCGCCCATGCTGCGTCGTCCTGGCGCATGGCGCACAAGATGCCGCCGGACAGTCCGGAAGGAAAAGTCTTCCAGCGTTTCGCGGACCTGGTGAAGAAGTATTCCGGGGACTCGCTATCGATCAAGATGTTCCCGAACGAACAGCTGGGTAAGACCAACGCGGTGATGGAACAGCTCAAGCTCGGCACCGTGCATATGTACGCCGAGGGCTCGACCTATATGAAGAAGTGGATTCCGGAGATCACCTGGATCAGCGCGGCCTTCTTGTTCGATGACCGGGAGCATTGGGTGCGCTTCATGAATACGCCGCTGGTCAAGGGCTGGTACGCGGCGGCGGCGGAGAAGGCGGGCGTTCAGGTGCTCGGCGATCCGACCGCGATCATGCGCGGCCCGTACCGTGTGATGGTCACGACCCGGGACGTGAAGAAGTTCGCGGACATCAAGGGGCTGAAGCTCCGCATGCATCCGAACAAGACGGCGATCCAGACCTGGAGCACCCTCGGCGCGGACGTCAAGACGCTCGCCTGGACCGATGTCTACCAGTCGATCGACAAGGGCATCGTCAGCGCGGTGAACAGCCCGATCGCGCTGGTCGAGGCGATGCGCTTCTACGAAGTGGCGTCGCATGTCATCCGGCACGACGAGTATTACCAGTCGATCGGCTTCATGATGAACAAGAAGGCGTATGACAAACTCTCCGCCGACCAGAAAAAGGCGATGGAGAAGGCCTATGCCGAAGCCGGCACCTACAGCCACCAGGTGATGAACGAGGCGGCGGACGAGTCGTTGGCCCGCATGAAGAAGCGCGGCGTCACCTTCGTCGCGATCGACCGGGCGCCCTTCGTGTCGACCATGGCCAAGTTCTACAAGGACAAGGAGGCCGCCGGCGACCTGCCGAAGGGCTTCCTGGAGACGGTCGCCGCCACGCGTAAGAAATAGGCGGTGTATAGCGGACAGGGCGCGGCATGACCGCGGCCATCGAAGGGCTCGACCGGATCCTCGAGTGGTGCGGGCGCGTGTTCCACGTGCTCGCCAACCTGTGTCTCGCGCTGATGCTGATCGGCACGGCGGTGACCATCGTGCTGCGCCCGCTCGACCTCTCCTATTATTGGATCTGGCCGTGGACGATGCAGTTCTTCGTCTGGATGTCCTTCATCGGCTTCTACGTGGTCTATCGCCGGGGTAAGGACATCGCCGTCGATTTCCTCGTCTTGCGGATGGGGACACCGGCGATGACGGGAACGCGGTATTTCGTGGCGCTGATCGTCTTGGCGGTGACCGGCGTGATCATCTGGCAGATGCCGGTGATCCTGCAAAGCCAGGTCGGCGTGATCGACGGCGTGCTGACCCCCTGGGGCGAGCTGGAACGCTACACCCTGTCGATCCCGCTCGGCGTGTCCTGCGTGCTGATCTTCGTCAACGCCCTGCTGGACATCGCGAAGGCGATGGTCGGGATTCCGGAATTGCCGCCCTCGCATCAGACCGACCCGGACACCTGACGATGGCGCTGGTCCTCTTCATCGGGTTCATCGCGCTGATCCTGTTGCGCGTGCCGGTCTCGATGGCGATCGGCGCGGCGGTGCTGATCACCTTCGGCACCAGCGAATTCTCCGACTCGCTCTATATCGTGCCGCAACAGATCCTCGAAGGCGTGAACAAGCCGTCGCTCGCCGCGGTGCCTTTCTTCATCATGGCGGGCAACCTGATGAACGAGGTCGGCATGACCGACCGCATCTTCCGTTTCGCGAATGCATTGGTCGGGCATCTCAAGGCCGGGCTGGCGCAGGTCAACGTGCTGTCGTCGATGATCTTTGCCGGTGTGTCCGGCGCGGCGGTCGCCGACTGCGCCGGGCTCGGCACGATCGAGATCAAGGCGATGCGGGAGCGCGGCTACAATCCGGAATTCGCGGCGGCGGTCACCGTCTGTTCGGCGGTGGTGGGGCCGATCATCCCGCCGTCGATCGGGCTGGTCATCTACGCCTTCCTCGCGCAACAGTCGGTCGAGCGCATGTTCCTCGCCGGCATCGTGCCGGGCATCATCGTCGGCGGCAGCCTGATGTTGTTCAACCGGCTGCTCGCGGTGCGGCACAACTTCCCGACGCAGCCGCGCGCGACGCGCAGCGAGGTGGGGCGCAGCGCCATCGACGGCATCCTCGCCCTGGTAGCCCCCGGCATCATCCTGGGCTCGATCCTCGGCGGCTTCGTCACCGCGACCGAGGCGGGCGTGCTCGCCTGTCTCTATTCGATCGGCCTCGGCATGGTCTACCGCTCGCTCACCTGGGAACGCCTGTGGAAGGCGCTCACCGACACCATGATGATGACGTCGGTGATCATGATCATCATCGGCTTCTCCATCGCCATGGGCTGGCTGCTGGCGATCGAACAGGTGCCGCAACAACTGGGCGAGGCGATCTTTGCCTTCACCAGCTCGCAGGCGGCCTTCCTCGGGATGATGGTGGTGTTCGTGCTGCTGGTCGGCTGCGTGGTCGAGGGCGTGCCGGCGAAACTGATGCTGGTGCCGATGCTGTTGCCGATCGTCGATTCCTTCGGCGTCGACCGGGTGCATTTCGGCATCATCATCCAGCTCGCCCTGCTGATCGGCATCGCGACCCCGCCGATGGGCATCGGCCTCTACATCATGGTCGAGGTCGGCAAGGTACCGTTCGAGAAGGTCACCGTCGCCGTGCTGCCGTTCATGATCCCACTGCTGCTGGTGCTGATCCTGGTCACCTATGTCCCGGACCTGACGCTCTGGCTGCCGGACCTGGTGCTCGGTCCGGACGGCGCGGTCCCGAAAAACTAACCGCCGAGCTTCGCCTCGACCATCTTGGTGGCGCCGGAGCGGTCGCCGATCTTCTCGCCGGCCAGCATGCGCTTATGCCCTTCGGGTTCGGCCGCGGCCTTCTCCAGCGCCCAATCCAGATCCGCCTCGGCTTCGGCCGGCGGGATCGCCAACACGCCGGAAAAGTCGCCGACCACCAGATCGCCGGGCATCACCACCGCACCGCCGCAGGACACCGGCACGTTGAAGCTGCCGCCGACATCGTAGAGCCGCGTGGTGATCGGGGCTACCCCGCGCGACCAGACCGGCATGTCGAGTTCCTCGATCTCGGGCAGGTCGGTGCAGGGCCCGTCTATCGCGACCGCGACGCAGCCGCTCGCCTTGATCGCCGCCGCCACCCCGCCGCCGAGGCAGGCATGCTTGAGGTCGCCGAGCCGGTCGATGCACAGGAAGTCGCCGGGCCGCAGGAATTGGATGACGTGATGCAGCAGGGTCGAGTCCTGGCCCGGCAAGGCCAGCGTCACCGCCGTGCCAGCGACTCGCTTGCCGGGAAGGACGCTTTGGATCGCCGAATCCATGAAACCCATATGCCGGCGGTGGCCGATGGTCGCGGTCTCCACGCGGTTGCCCTTCTCGATCAATCCGGCATCGACCTGGGGCGGCATGTCGTTGATGACGTAACTCATTATCGGGATGTCCTTTTTCGTGCTCGCGGGCGGTGCTATGGTCGAGGACCCGTCCGGGGCGCGTCTCTCCACAGCCAACATGGATCGCAATACTCCAATGAACAGAAACGTTGAGCAATGGCAGGTTTATAAAAAGGCGGTGCAAAGCGAGCGCGGCGTCGTGGGATCGCAACATTGGCTGGCGGCGCAGGCGGGGGCGGGCATCCTGGCCGAGGGCGGCAACGCGGTCGACGCGGCGGTGGCCACCGCGCTGGCGCTAAACGCGGTCGAGCCCTGGATGTGCGGGCTCGGCGGCAGCGGCTTCATGGTGATCTGGCTCGCCGAGTCGGACACCGCGCATGTGGTGAACTTTCAGGGCACGCTGCCGCAGGCGATCGACCTCGCGGACTATCCGCTCGATCCGTCGGTCCCGGGTTCGATCATGGGTTTCCCCGGCGTTGTCGACGACCGCAACGTGACCGGCTACGGCGCGATCACGGTGCCGGGCGCGGTCGCCGGATTGTCCGAGGCACAGGCCCGGTTCGGGCGGCTGTCCTTCGATACGGCGCTGAAACCGGCGATCGACCTTGCCGAGCGCGGCCTGCCGGTCGATTGGCACGGCACGCTGCAGATTGCGTTGGAAGCAGCGAACCTGTTGAGGGACCCCGAAGCCGCCAAGACTTATTTGCCCGGCGGCGTGCCGCTTGGCCCGGAACAATACCGCGTGCTCGGCAAACTGCCCGAGACGCTGCGCCGGTTGGCGGAGCATGGCCCGCGCGATTTCTATGAAGGCGAACTCGCCGAACGTATGGTCGGCGACCTGCAGGCCGGCGGCAGCCGCATCGCGATGGAGGACCTGGCGGCCTACCGGGCGGAAGTGCACGAACCGTTGTCCGGCACCCATCGCGGCGCCACCATCCACACCGCGGGCGAGACCAGCGGCGGCGCGCGCATGCTGGAGGCGTTGGGCCATATCGAATCGGCGCTGGACGTTTCCCAAGGCATCGGCGCGCATACCTATCTCACCTATGCCGACGCGTTGAACAAGGCGTTCGCGACGCATAAGCGGAAGCTCGGCGTGTCGCCGCCGATCGGCTGCACCAGCCATCTCAGCACGCTCGATGCGGACGGCAATATGGTCGCCCTGACGCACACGCTACTCAGCCGCTTCGGCGCGAAGGTGATGCTGCCGAGCACGGGTATGATGATGAACAACTCGGTGTCCTATTTCGATCCGAGGCCGGGCTATCCGACCACGATGGAGGGCGGCAAGCGGATCAACTCCAGCAACATGTGTCCGGCGGTCGCGGTGCGCGACGGCAGGCCGCTGTTCGCGGTGGGCGCGTCCGGCGCGAACCATATCGTGCCCGGCACGATGCAGGTGGCGGCTTTCATGCTGGACTACGGCGTCTCGTTGGAGGAAGCGTTCAACACGCCGCGCATCGACGCCAGCGACCGCGGCAGCATCGGTGTCGACCCGGCTGTCGGTCCGGAAATCCTCGCCGCCCTGGAATCGAAACACACGTTGGAAGTGGCGCAGATGCTGGTCTTCCCGAAATTCTATTCCTGCCCG
Source organism: Alphaproteobacteria bacterium (assembly GCA_965228975.1). GTDB lineage: Bacteria > Pseudomonadota > Alphaproteobacteria > UBA8366 > UBA8366 > JAJFJD01. Next base: position 4,599,722 of record OZ245851.1, on the reverse strand, counting down.
TCGGGCGTGATGCATGATGCGGCGACCGGCCTCAACCACGGTATCAGCGACAAGTCGCAGCCGGTCGCCGGGGCAGCGGCGGAAGCGCCCTTTGTGCTCGAGGATGATGGTGCGGGAGGCGACGTGGGGCCGCGGGCGTGATGGTGTTGCCGTAACCGCACCGTTGTCATTCCCGCGTAGGCGGGAATCCATCTGCTCCGTCTTGCGTCTCTGGACTCCCGCTTTCGCGGGAGTGACATGGAAGAGGGTGCTGGGTTGTTGTCCCGCTCAATACCCCTTGCCCCGGTCGATCATGTCGGGCACCGGCTTGCCGGCGCGGAAGAGCTGGATGTTCTTCGCGATCACCTTGCCGCCCGCCAGCGGGTCGATCAGACTAGCCACATGCGGCGTCACCAGCACGTTCGGATGGTCCCAGTAGGGATGGTCGTCGGGCAGCGGCTCGGTGCGGAAGACGTCCAGTGTCGCCGCCCGCACCTGGCCGCTGTTCAGCGCCTCGATCAAATCCTGTTCGACCAGATGTTCGCCGCGCCCCACGTTGATGACGCAGGCGCCCGCCGGCAGCTTGGCGAACAGGTCGCGGTTCAGGATGCTGTCGGTCTCCGGCGTCAGCGGCAGCAGGCAGACGAGGATCTGCGTGCGCGCCAGGAAGGCGTCGAAATCCGTACCGCCGAAACAGGTGACGCCCGGCAGGTCTTTCTTGTCGCGCGACCAGCCCAACACATCGAAGCCAAGCGCTGTCAGCGCGTCGGCGCAGTACTGCCCCATGAAGCCGAGCCCCATGATCCCGACGGTCCGTTCCGGCGCCGGCGGCTCGATGATCTGGTTCCATTCTCGCTTCGGCTGCGACGCCTCGATCTCGGGCAGCCGGCGGTGCAGCCGCAGGACGTGCAGGGCGACATACTCGCGCATGCGCTGGCGCAGGTCGTCGCCGATGGTCCGGATGATCGGCACGCCTTCCGGCAGGTCCGGGTCGACCAGCACGTGGTCGACGCCGGCGCCGATCGAGACGATGCATTTCAGGTTGGGGAACCGCAGCAGGCCGCCGGCGGGATGTTTCCACACCACGGCGAATTCCACATCCGCCGGGTCGCCCGGATCGTCCCAGTTGCGCACCTCGAGGTCGGGGATCAGCGACTGCATGGTGTCCTTCCACCACTGGGCGCGGCGCGGCCCGACATGAAGAATCAATGCCATCGGTTGGCAGTCCTCCGGGGGTGATGTTCCGAGAAAAAGATCGGGAACCCAGGTTTTACAGTGTCTGTCGCCCTGGGGTAAGGTCCAATCACGAGTTCCAACCGCCGCGCAGGCTCAAGAAGGACGGCCGTCCTCTACGCCCCGGCGGTCATCCGACAAGACAGTCGAAACGAACGAGCACGAATAGAAGGCAAGGGAGAGCGCAACGTGAAAACGGGTCTCGAAGGACGCAGCGTGTTGATCACGGGCGCCGGCCGCAACATCGGCCGCCGCATGGCGGTGCTGTTCGCCGAAGAGGGGGCGAATGTCGCCATCTGCACCAGCAGCAACATGGACGGCCTGATGGCGACGGCGGGCGAGATCGAAAAGGCCGGTGCCAAGGCGGTGGCCGAGAAGGTCGACGTCACCGACGCGGACGCGGTCGCCGGTTTCGTCGCCAAGGCGAAGGACGCGTTCGGCTCGGTCGATGTGGTGGTGAACAACGCCGTCTACCGCTCGGAGGGCGACCTGTTGGAGACCTCGCACGAGTCCTGGATGAAGAATATCGATGTGAACCTCAACGGCCCGTATTACATGTGTAAGAACGCGATTCCGCACATGATCGAGGGGAAGTGGGGCCGCATCGTCAACTTCTCCGGCATCGCGCCCTATCTCGGCTCCTATCCCGGCAAGTCGATGGTGAAGATCGGCATCGTCGGCTTCACCCGCGGCATCGCGAAACAGTATGGCGAGCACAACATCACCGCCAACTGCATCGGCCCGGGCCATATCGACGTGGAGCGCGACGACTTCCAGGACCCGAACAAAGGCGTCTTCGCGCATCAGCCGATCCGCCGCAGCGGCAAGCCCGACGAAGTGGCGAGCCTCGCCGTCTTCCTGGCGAGCGAGCAGGGCGGCTACATCACCGGGCAAAGCTATCTGGTGAACGGCGGCGCCTATATGCAATAGGATCGCGGTTTCTCGATAAGGAGGGTCGAATGCGTCTCGACGGTTCGTGTCATTGCGGCGCGGTGCGGTTTTCGGTCGAGGCGCATGCGCCGGTGCCGTATATGCGGTGTTACTGCTCGATCTGCCGGAAGACCGGCGGCGGGGGCGGTTACGCGGTCAATCTCGGGGCGAAGACGGAAACCCTCAAGGTCACCGGCGCGTCCGAGATCGCCGTTTTCCACGCTACGATCGGCGGGACGGAAAGCCCGGCGGAGCGGCGCTTCTGCAAATCCTGCGGATCGGCGCTGTGGGTCTGGGACCCGCGATGGCCCGAACTCGTGCACCCCTTCGCCAGCGCGATCGACACCCCGCTGCCCGCGCCGCCGGAGCATGTCCACATCATGCTGGCGTCCAAGCCCGATTGGGTACCGGTCGACGCGGCGCCCGGCGACGCCCGGTTCGACGAATATCCGGACGAGGCTTTGGCCGACTGGCACCGGCGGCATGGTTTGCTGGACGAGTAGGGTAGGGTCCCGGCGATCGGATTCGAAAAGGCCGGCGTCGAATTCGCGCCGGCCTTTGCATTGCGTTCCGTCGGGCGCGGTTACGCCGCGGCGGTCTTGTCCCAGGGCGCGATCATCGGTTCGCCCTTGATCTGGGTGCGGTGCAGGACGCGGCGTTGCGTCGGATCGACTTCGCTGCGGTAATGCATGGCGCAACGATTGTCCCAGATCACGGCGTCGCCCGGCTTCCAGACATGCTTGATCGAGAACTTCTCCTGCGTCGCATGCTCCCACAACCGGTCGAGCAGGGCCTCGCTCTCCTCGTTCGAGAGGCCGACGATGTAGTTGGACGGCCAGACCCGGCGGCGGCCGAGATAGAGCGCCGGCTTGCCGGTCACCGGATGGACCCGCACCAGCGGATGGGTCGGCCCTTCGACCTCTTCCGGTTTCGTCGGCAGCTTGGCGGTCGGGCGCAACACCCCGGCGCTGTTGCGGCTGGAGTCATGCACCTGATACTTGCCGTCGACCGCTTCCTTCAGGTCGTCCGGCAGGGTCTCGTAGGCGAGATACTGGCTGTTGAAGAAGGTATCGCCGCCGCCGTTCACCGGTAACTCCAGCGCATACAGCATGCTGCCCGCGGGCGGCACCTCGACGTAGGAATTGTCGCTGTGCCAGATGACCTCGGCGCTGCCGAGCCCGGCATTCGCCTTCGCCGGTTTGCCGTCCGGGCCGAGGTTGGTGATCGGCGTGATCTCCGGGTATTCGGACAGGAGCTGCTGGTTCTTGTCTTCGCCGTCGCGCATGAAGTAGGCCCGCGCGCCGCCGATCTGGACGCCGCCGAAGATGTTCGAGGCCGCGATGAGATGCGCGTCCGTCATGTTCTGGTTATGGAAGATCAGGACCGAGTGATCGGCCCAGGCTTGGCGCAGCGCCTCCTTGACGTCGTCGGGCACCGGCAGCGCGAAATCGATGCCGTCGACCTCGGCGCCGAGCGGCCCGCCGGTCGGGATGACCTTCAAATTCTCCAAGGTGTTTTCGGAAACGGTTTTGCCCATTCTCATCCTCCTACGCGTATCGCCGTGCGGGGGGCCTCGGTGCGGCTGCGCCGGGCGCACACTCGATGCCCTATCGATATTTAAGCATGAACGGACGGAACCCGTCATTTGGCCCTCTGCCGCCGGCCCGTCCGTTCGGCTGTTGCGGTCCCGGCCAATCGGGGTTTCGGGGCAACAAGCCCGAAAACAACGGCTTGACGGGATGCTGAATATTCCGTATCGTGAAATTTCTTTCACGAAGTGAAATTATAGGCTGCTTGAATTCACCGGTCAAGCCTCCGCTCTTGCGGTGCGGCGGTACAAGCGTAAGCGCGGAGGATGGCGATATGGACAACAAGGGTGTGGCGGCGGTCGACCGGGCGCTCTCGATCATCGACGCGTTCAGGCCGGGTGATTCGTCGATCAACCTCCAAACGCTGGCGGCGCGCACCGGGCTGAACAAGGCGACGATCATCCGCCTCATCGCGTCCCTGGAAAAGGCCGGATGCATGGTGCGGCGCGCGCATGGCGAATATGCGTTGGGACCGGCACTGCTGCGGTTCGGCAGCGTCTATCAGTCGTCCTTCCATCTCGCCGACAGCCTGTTGCCGATCCTGCGCGATCTGGTGCGGCAAACCGGGGAAACGGCGGCCTTCTTCGTGCGCGACGGCGACATGCGGATTTGCCTGCACCGGGTCGAGACCGAGTCTGCGTTGCGCCTGCATCTGCGCGAGGGCGAGGCGCGGCCGCTGCTGCCCGGCGGCACGGGTAAGGTTTTGCTCGCCTTTTCCGGCGAGCCGGGCGCGCAATTCGACCGCATCCGGGACGACCATTTCGTGATCAATATCGGCGGTCGCGAGGCCGAGATATCGTCGGTGGCGGCACCCGTCCTTCAGCCGCGGGAAGCCCTCGTCGGCACCGTGTCGATTACCGGCCCGACGGCGAAGTTCATCGACGGCAAGGCGGATGCGTTCGTGCGCCATGTCCTGCCGGCGGCGGCCGAGCTGACAAGGCTCTGCGGCGGCGACCCGGCCCCGTTCCAGGACCGGCTAAGCCGTTTGTAACGCCGTTGCGGCACGGTATTGCCTTGCGCCAGATCAGGGCTGTCCGAATTGCGCGCTCGGTACAATATTCATTGTCCCGTTGGCGAAATAAGGAGTGTCCGATGAGTGGTGATATCGACTTGACTGCGGCGATCAACGTCTTGATCGATGAGATGGAGTCCGAACCGGACGATCTGCACGAAGTCCATATGAAGCTGCGCGAGCTCCTCCGGCAATTCCGGGCGACCGGCATGCCGTTGCCCGACGATCTGGTACGGCTCGAACAGCAACTCGAAACGACGGTCGAAGGCGTGCCGGCCGAAAAACCCGACTAGCCCGGCGCTTTATCTCTGGTTACTCCGGCGTCCAGATCGGCAACCCGTCGCGGTTGCCCCATTCTTGCCAGGACCCGACATAGTTCCGCAGCCGCGGGTAGCCCAGCAGGCGCAGCGCCAGATAGCCATGCGCCGAGCGGTAGCCCGTGTTGCAGTACAGCGTGACCTCCTTGTCCGGCGTCACGCCCAGCGGCTCGAAGGCGTCGCGCAATGCGGCCGCCGGTTTCATGCAACCGGTGTCGGGATCGTACAGGTCGACCCAGTCGCGGTGCACCGCGCCAGGGATCGCGCCGCCGTGGCGGGCGCGCCGGTCGGTGCCGAGAAACTCTTCGCGGCTTCGCGTATCGACAATCACTTTTGCCAGGTCGCCGTCGGCCTCCAGAATGTCCTGATATCCGGCGACCTTCTCCATCGCCGGGTCGGCGGCGTATTTGACCGGCGTGGGCGGATCGCCCGCGGTCTCCAGCGGCATGCCCGCGTCCGTCCAGGCGGCGATCCCGCCGTCCAGCACATGCACGTCGTCATGGCCGAGATACTCGCAGAACCAATAGCCCCGCGCCGCGCACATGTCGGTGAAGCCGCCGTAGAAGACGATGGTGTCGTCGGCACTTACCCCGCGCCAGCCCAGCAGGTTGGCCCACATCCGGGTGAAGGCGGCGAGCGGCGCCGGGTCCGTATCGTCGGTGTTGACGAAATACAGATCGAAGTGCCGCGCCCCCGGCAGCCGCCCCTGCGCGAACACCTCGGCGGGCCGCGTGTCGATCACCGCGAGGGCCGGTTCGGCCATCCGCGCGCGCAAGGTCTCGGGCGACCACAACAGGTCGGGGTTGGCGTAGCCGCGCTCGGCGATGGTCATGGGATCGGGTCCTCCGGGATGGCGGTGTCCGCCGGAAAGGTGCGGGCTATTGGTCGACCAGCGACCCGTCCTTGTGCGGCCGCATGCGGACGCGGCGCGGGAAGGGCGGGAACTTCTCGGCGGCGTCCTTCACCAGCTTCACGCCGAGTCCCGGCGCTTGCGGAATCTCGACGAAGCCGTCCTTGAACGCGGGCACGTTGGTGACGATGTCCTTGCCGGCAAGCGTGGTGGTCGGCGCGTTCGATGTCCCCTTGTCCTCGAAGCCGACGCCGACCGTCGGGTATTCCTGGATCGCGAAATTGGCGATGCTGGCGTCCAGATGCAGCCCGGCGAACAGGCACACCGGCGACAACGGGTTGTGCGGCACCAATTGCACGCCATGCGCATCGGCCAGGGCGGCGATCTTGCGGCCGCCGGTGATCCCGCCGCACACGCAGAGCGAGCTGCGCACGTAATCGACCGCGTTGCGGGCCAACAGCGTCTCGAATTCATGCAGCGAGTGGAAGCGTTCGCCGGTGGCGAGCGGAATGCGGATGCGGTCGGCCACCCGCGCCATCGCGTCGTAACTTTCCGGCGGGATCGGGTCCTCGTAGAACATCGGCCGGAAGGGCTCCAACTCGCGCGCGAAGACCACCGCCTCCGCCGGCGTCAGCCGCCGGTGGATTTCGATGCACAGGTCCACGTCCGGCCCCACCGCCTCGCGCACCCGCGCCACCACGGCGATGGCGTCTTCGATCTTGCGCGCGTGCGGCTTGAAATAGGCGCTGTCCCGGTCCTCGTCGAGGAAGGGGTTCATGTGGCCGATCGCGGTGAAGCCCAACTCCTTGAGCGCGACGCAGTTCTCGACCATCTCGTCCGGCGTCTCCGCCTTCACATGGCCGTAGACGCGGGCCTTGTCGCGGGTCGGCCCGCCCAGCAGTTGATGGACCGGCACGCCCAGCGCCTGCCCCTTGATATCCCACAGGGCCATATCGATCGCGGAAATCGCGCCGACGATGGCGGTGCCGCGGAAGTGGCCGAACCGGTGCATGATGTTCCAATGATGCTCGATCGGTCCAGGGTCCTCGCCGACCAGATAGTCGCCGAACTTCTCCGCGGCGGTCTTGGACGCCTCCAGATGCCCCCACGCGCCGCTCTCCCCGAGCCCGGTCAACCCCGCGTCCGTCTCGACCTCGACGAACATGTATTTGTCGATGAGCATGGGGGTGACCTTGGTGATCTTCATGGCGGCGGTGTCCTCGTTACGTGTCGGGTCTTGCGGTGGGAGGGAGAAGCGCGGAGAAGGGCGGCGGTATCGCTACCCCAACCCCATCAGCCTTAGCCGCGCCTCGGTCAGCGGGTTGTCGGCATTCGCGGTTTCGCTCAAGATCGAAAAATGGTTCAGGCCCGGCAGTTCGAAATGCTCGACCGGGGCGTGGGCCTTCCAAGCCTCGGCGAGGGCGGCGGACTGGCGGCGGAACTCGTCGCTTTCCGCGCCGCCGACGGTGATCGCCATCGGCGCCTCGGTGGCCGGATTCATGAAGACCGGGCTGTTGCGCTCGACGATATCCGGTGTCAGCCGGACCGCTTCCTGCACCGAGATGTTCATCACCGGCGCGATCTCGAAGATGCCGCTGATCATCACCGCACTCTTTATAAGGTCCGCCGGCAAGTCGCTTTCGTAGGCGGGCCAGTCGGTCGCCATCAACATCGCCGCCAGGTGACCGCCCGCCGAATGGCCGGAGATATGAAGCCGGTCCGGGTCGCCGCCATGAACGTCCGGGTTCTTGTACAAAAAGGCGCAGCAGGCGCGCATCTGACGGACGATCTCGTCGAGCGTCACGTCGGGGCAGAGCGCGTAGTTCACCACCGCGACGACCGCGCCCGCGTCGACCAGCGGCCCGGCGACATAGCTGAAGTCCTCCTTCACGCGCGAGCGCCAGAAACCGCCGTGGATATAGACATGCACCGGCGCGCCGGCCGGGTCGGCGGGGCGGAAGATGTCCATGGTCTCCATCGCGTGACTGCCATAGGCCACGTCATAGGCCGCGTTGGCCGCCGCCGTGCGGTATTCGGCGCTGCGCGCGACCCCGGCGGCGACGATTTCCTCGTGGTCGGGCACCGCGGCGCGCGGGTTGAACTGTATTTCCAACTCCTCGGCGGAATAGCCGCGAAAAATCCCATCATCCATCAGTTGCTTGCTCCCTAGTCGGCGGATTCATGCCGGTATCATGCGATCCGGGCGACCCGACGGCAAGCGCGCTTGCCCGCACCCGCCGCCACGGGATAAAACGTAGGGGAGCACCGCGCGGGTCCCGCGCCTTTCCGCACAATCGACGCTACCGACGCCGCCACGGGCGGGGGAGAACACCGTAACCATGAAGAAGAAAAAGGCGGCATCGCTGGAAGACGCCATCTCGAATCTCCGCGACAGCAGTATCGTGCTGATCGGCGGGTTCGGATACGGCGGCGTGCCCGAAACGCTGATCGAGGGCGTCTGCGACAGCGGGCTGCGCAACCTGACCATCGTCAACAACAACGCGGGCACCGGCCATACTGGAATCGCCCGCCTGCTAGAGGAGGGCGTCGTCGGCAAGATGATCTGCAGCTTTCCCTTCGCAAGCGAATCCCATGTGTTCAAGGAACTCTACGCCGCCGGCAAGGTCGACCTTGAAGTCGTGCCGCAGGGCACGATGGCCGAGCGCATGCGCAACGCGGGCGCGGGGCTCGGCGGTTTTCTGACGCCGACCGGCGTCGGCACCGAGATCGCCGAGGGTAAACCGGAATTTGAGATGGACGGCAAGACGTATATCCTGGAGAAGCCGCTGCGCGGCGACTTCGCGCTGATCAAGGCGCTGAAGGCGGACAAGCGCGGCAATCTGGTGTTCCGCAAGTCCGCGCGGAACTTCAACCCGGTCATGGCGATGGCGGCCGACTTCACCATCGCCGAGGTGGCCGAAGAGGTCGAGGTCGGCGATCTCGACCCGGAAATTATCGTGACGCCCAGCGTCTATGTGGACAGCTATCTGGTAACTGGCGGGTAAGAGAAAATGACACGCATCATGACGAAACCCGATAAACCCCTGCTCACCCGCGACCAGGTTGCCAGGCGGCTCGCCCGGGACCTGGAGGCCGATTGGGTGGTCAACATCGGCATCGGCATGCCGACCATGGCCGTGCAATACGTCCCGCCCGAGCGCGACGTCATCCTGCACAGCGAGAACGGCATCATCGGCATGGGTCCCCCGCCGGAACGCGAGGAAGACATCGACCGCGACCTGATGAGCGCGGGCAAGGGGCCGGTCACGCTGATTCCCGGCGGCGCTTATGTGCATCACGCGGATTCCTTCTCGCTGGCGCGCGGCGGCCGGCTCGACTGCGCGGTGCTCGGCGCGTTCCAGGTCGCGGCGAACGGCGACCTGGCGAACTGGAAGGTGTTGGGTGCCAGCGCCGGCAACATCGGCGGCGCGATGGATATCGCGGTCGGGGCGCGGCAGACCTTCGCGATCATGACGCATTTGTCGAAGGACGGCAGCGCCAAGATCGTCGACACGCTGACCTATCCGCCGACCGCGCTCGGCGTGGTGACGCGGGTCTACACCGACATGGCGGTGTTGTCGGTCACCGAGGACGGTTTCGTTCTGGAAGAGGTGGCGCCGGGCCTGACCGCGGAAGACGTGCAGGCGGCGTGCGACGCAAAGCTGATTCTGCCCGACACCTTGTGCGAAATCGCCGCGTAACGCGCGGCCGAACGCTTCTCCGACATTTTGGCGATTGATGCGCCGGCGGGTCGACCGCCGGCGTGTTCGCGTCATTTTGCTCGCTAATCGCAGGAGTTGCGTTAGTATTGCCGTGTGCATTGGCCGCCTGACCGCGGAATAAAGCTGCGTCACGGTTAGTAAAATGTTCACAGGACCTTCGCTAAACCTTTGTGTTGCCCCGGGTATCCATTGCCGGGGCGTTATGTCCTATTGGAGTTGAGCTATGCCAGTCCGGGTGGAAACGCTGAAACAGGAGATGATCGACAAGGTCACGGCCCTGGTTGAATCGAAGATGAGCGGCGAAAAAGCGGACAAATCCGCGTATTTCATCCGCCAGTTCTACACCGATGTGTTGGAGGACGATGTCCTCGGCGTCGACCCGGAAGACCTTTATGGCGCGGCGTTGTCGCTGCTGCATTTCGGCGACAAGCGTGATGGCAATGAGGCGAAAGTCCGCGCCTACAATCCTCAATTCGAGAAGAACGGCTGGCGCTGCCGGCATACCGTCATCGAAATCATCAACGACGACATGCCCTTCCTGGTTGATTCGGTCGCAATGGAGCTGAATGCGCTGAATCTGACCGTGCATCTGGTGATCCATCCGATCTTCGAGGTCGAACGCGACAAGGCCGGCCGGCTCGTCAAGATCGCCGAAGGCCACGAAAGCGGTAACGGCGCCGCCCGTGAATCCTTCATGCAAATCCAGGTGGACGAGCAGACGTCGCCCGAGGCGCTGCGCGAGATCGAAAAGAATATCCAACGGATCCTCGGGAATGTGCGCGCCGCCGTCGAAGATTGGCCCGCGATGTTGGAGCAGTCCAAACAAGCGCTGGAAAGCCTGACCAAGAGCCCGCCGCCGATCGATTCCGACAAACTGGACGATGCCGTCGCCTTCCTGGAATGGATTCGCGACGACCACTTCACCTTCATCGGGTACCGCGACGTCAATATCCTGCACAAGGGCAAGAAGGCGACGGTCGAGATACTGGAGGACTCGGGCCTGGGCGTGCTGCGCGATCCCTCCGTGGAGGTGTTCGCCGGCCTGCGGCAGCTCGGCAGCATGCCGCCCGAGGTGCAGGAATTCCTGCGCCGTCCCGAACCGATTCTGATCACGAAGTCCAGCCTGCGCTCGACCGTACACCGGCCGACCCCGCTGGACGCGATCGCGATCAAGAAGTTCGACGCCAAGGGCAATGTCACCGGCGAGCGCATCTTCGTCGGTTTGTTCACCTCCTCCGCCTACAGCATGAGCCCACGGCGTATTCCCGTGCTCGGCCAGAAGGTGAACGACGTCCTCGCGCGGTCGGGTTTCGATCCGCGCAGCCACAGCGGCAAGGCGCTCATGCATGTGCTGGAGAATTTCCCGCGCGACGAACTGTTTCAGATCGAGCCGGATATCCTCGAAGAAATCGCTATCGGCATCGTCAGCCTGCAGGAACGTCAGCGCATTGCGCTGTTCGTGCGGCACGATCCGTTCGGACGTTTCGTGTCCGCCATCGTCTATGTCCCGCGGGACCGGTACAACCCGGCGCTGCGCCGCGCCTTCCAGGACATACTCGCGGCGGCCTTCAACGGCGTCATCGCGAGCCACACGGCGCAGTTCGGGGACGAGCCGCTCGGCCGCCTGCATTTCACGATCGCTACGCGGCTCGGCGAAATACCGGAATACGATATCCGCGAGATCGAGGTCCGATTGCGCGATGCCGGTCGCACCTGGAGCGACCGCCTTCATGACGTGTTGGTGGAACAGCTCGGCGAGGAAACCGGCAACCGGTTGTACCGCCGTTACGACAACGCCTTCCCGGTGGCCTATCAGCAACGCTTTTCGGCCGCGACGGGCGTCTTCGACATCGAGAAGATCGAAGAGGTGCGCGAAAGCGGCCAGCTCGGCATGAACCTCTATCACCCGATCGAGGCGGAAGAGAACGAGCTGCGCTTCAAGGTCTACAAAACCGATGGGCAATTGGCCTTGTCGGATGTGTTGCCCGTGCTCGAAAACATGGGTCTCAAGGTGATGAGCGAGATTCCCTTCGAGATGTCGCTGTCCGACGGCGACGGCGAGATTCGCATTCATGATTTCGGTCTCGTTACCGCCGATGGATCGGCCGTAGACTTCGAGAAGATCCGCGACGAGTTCCATGAGAGTTTCTCGCAGATTTGGCGGGACCAGATGGAGGACGACGGGTTCAACCGGCTGGTACTCGGCGCCGGACTCAACTGGCGCGAGGTCGTCATCCTACGGTCCTATTGCAAATACCTGCGGCAGGCGCGCATCCCGTTCAGCCAGGCCTATATGGAAGAGACGCTGGCGAAGAACCGCACGTTGGCGGGCCTGTTGGTCAAACTGTTCGAGGTCCGGTTCGATCCGGACTATGCCGGCAAGCGCCAGGTCAACGAGATCACGACCGTCGAAAATATCGAGGCGGCGCTGGAATCGGTCAGCAACCTGGATGAAGACCGCATCATTCGCCACTACCTCAACATGATCCAGTCGACGCTGCGCACGAATTTCTATCAGCTGGCCGAAGACGGATCGCCGAAACCCTATGTGACCTTCAAGCTGAACAGCGGCAATATCGATGAGCTGCCGTTGCCGCGTCCCTTACGGGAAATATTCGTCTACAGCCCGCGTTTCGAAGGCGTGCACTTGCGCTTCGGTTATGTCGCGCGCGGCGGCCTGCGCTGGTCGGACCGGCGCGAGGATTTCCGCACCGAGGTTCTGGGCCTCGCCAAGGCACAGCAGGTCAAGAACGCGGTGATCGTGCCGGTCGGCTCGAAGGGCGGATTCGTGTTGAAGAAAGCGCCGCCGCCGTCCGACCGGGACGCCTTCATGGAAGAGGGGATCACGGTCTACAAGACGTTCATCGGCGCGATGCTCGACGTGACCGACAACCTGTCCGGCGACGACGTCATTCCGCCGCTGGAAGTGGTGCGCAAGGACGAAGACGATCCCTATCTCGTGGTCGCCGCGGACAAGGGCACGGCTACCTTCTCGGACTTCGCGAACGGGGTCGCCCGCGACCGGGGCTTCTGGCTCGACGATGCCTTCGCGTCCGGCGGCTCCGCCGGCTACGACCACAAGGGCATGGGCATCACGGCGCGCGGCGCCTGGGAATCGGTCAAACGCCATTTCCGGGAAATGGGCCACGATTCGCAGTCCCAGGATTTCACCTGCGTCGGCTGCGGCGACATGTCGGGCGACGTATTCGGCAACGGTATGCTGCTGTCCGAGCATATCCAGCTGGTCGGCGCCTTCAATCATCTGCACATCTTCGTCGACCCGTCGCCGGACGCGGCCGCGAGCTTCAAGGAACGCCGGCGTCTGTTCGACCTGCCCCGCAGCAGTTGGTCGGATTACGACGCGAAGCTGATCTCCAAAGGCGGCGGTGTGTTCGAGCGCAGCGCCAAGTCGATCGACCTGACGCCGGAAATCCAGAAGTTGTTCGGCATTTCGTCTAACAAGGTGACGCCGAACGAGTTGCTGAAGGCGATGCTGCTGGCCGAGGTGGACCTGCTGTGGTTCGGCGGCATCGGCACCTATATCAAGTCGTCGGACGAGGACCATACGGACGCCGGCGACCGGGCGAACGATCCGATCCGGGTCGACGGCCGCGACCTGCGCTGCAAAGTGGTCGGCGAGGGCGCCAATCTCGGCGTGACGCAGCTCGGCCGCATTGAGTTCGCGCAGAGCGGGGGCCGGGTCAACACCGACTTCATCGACAACTCGGCCGGCGTCGACACGTCGGACCACGAGGTCAACATCAAGATCGCGCTGGGCGACGTGGTGCAGCGCGGCGACATGACGATGAAGCAGCGCGATACGCTGCTCGCCAAAATGACCGACGAGGTCGCGGCGCTCGTCCTGCGCAACAACTATCAGCAAACCCAAGCGTTGTCGGTGACCGAGGCGCAGTCCTACCGTCTGCTCGATCAACAGCAACGGATGATGCGGATTCTCGAACGGGCCGACCTGCTGAACCGGCAGATCGAATTCCTGCCGGACGACGAGGAGATCGCGGATCGGCAATCCGCGCGCCACGGCCTGACGCGGCCTGAATTGTCGGTGCTGCTCGCCTATTCCAAGAACATCACCTACGAGCGGCTGCTGGGGAGCGATCTTCCCGACGAATCGATGTTGGAAGAGGATCTGTTGCGCTACTTCCCCGAACCGCTGCGCAAGAAATACAAGGCGGTCATCGGGCGGCACCGCCTGCGTCGGGAGATCATCGCGACCGTGGTCACCAACTCAATGATCAACCGCGTCGGTCCCACCTTCGTCACTGAGATGCAGGACCGGACCGGCATGGACGAACCCGAGATCGCGCGGGCTTACACCATCGTCCGCGAGGCCTTCGACCTGCGGTCGGTGTGGCAGGCCATCGAGGATCTGGACAACACCGTTTCGACCGAGGTGCAAATCCGGATGCTGATGGAGACCGGCCGCACGCTCGAGCGCATGACCCTATGGTTCCTGCGCTACGGTGAGCATCCGCTCGACATCCGCAAGAACGCCGAGACCTATGGCGCCGGCATCGAAGAAATCAGCGCCAAGCTGGAGTCGTTGATGGCGCCGGACCAGATCGCGGAAACACACGAACGCACGGGCCGCTTCGCGCAACCCGGCGTGCCGGAGGCGTTGGCGCAGCGGGTCGGCCGGCTCAAGGCGTTGTCGACCGCCTGCGATATCGTGCGGATCGCCGAGCAGACCAAGCGCAAGGTGGGCGAGGTCGGAGAGACGTACTTCCTGCTGGGCAGCCGCTTCAAGCTCGACTGGTTGCGTCATCACGCGAATATCATGACGCCGGAGAATCCGTGGCATCAGATGGCGCTCGGCGCGATCATCGACGATCTATGGGGGACGCAGGTCGATCTCGCCGGCAGGGTGCTCGTCAATGGCGGATGCGGCGGCGAGGCGATCGAAGACTGGGCCGGCAACCGTCGGGACGTGGTCGGCCGCGTCGAGGGGATCGTCAACGAGTTGGAGCAGCACGGCAGTATCGACCTGGCGATGCTGACCGTCGCGAACCGCGAGTTGCGCGGGCTGGTGACGGCCTAGGCGTTTCTCGCCGGCCGTCGGCCGGTGCGATCCGGGCTATTCGACCCTGACGGCGGTGCCGCTGACGGCGACCATTAGCATGGAGCCTTTTTCGCCGACCACCTCGTAGTCGATATCGACGGCGATGACCGCGTTTCCGCCCATCTCCTTCGCCTGTTCGCACATGTCCTCGATGGCGATTTCCTTGCCCTCGCGCAGGACCTTTTCGTAGGCGCCGGACCGGCCGCCGACGAAATCGCGAACGCCGGCGAACATGTCGCGGAAGACGTTTGCGCCGCAGATCGCCTCGCCGGTGCAAATGCCGTAATACTCGGCGATTCTCTTGCCCTCCAGGCTACTCGTCGTCGTCACCAGCATCCGCTGTTCTCCTATGGCTCGTTGGTGTTCGTCGCTCAAGAATGCCGCGCATGCTAGGCGTTTCGGCGGTCCTTGCCAATCGACGAAAACATGACAATTTCAGGATCGCTCAATCCTAGTGCCGGAAGTGCCGCATGCCGGTGAACACCATGGCGATCCCCGCTTCGTCGGCCGCGGCGATGACGTCTTCGTCGCGCATCGACCCGCCCGGCTGTATCACCGCCGTGGCGCCCGCGTCGACCGCCGCCATCAGTCCGTCGGCGAAGGGGAAGAAGGCATCCGATGCGACCACCGACCCGATCGTCTTCGGCTCGCCACCGCCGGCGGCCTCGGCCGCATCGCGGGCTTTCTGCGCGGCGATGCGGGACGAGTCCACGCGGCTCATCTGACCCGCGCCGATGCCGACCGTCGCGCGATCCTTGACGTAGACGATGGCGTTCGATTTCACGTGTTTGCAGACGGTGAAGGCGAACAGCAGATCGCGGACTTCGTCGTCGGTTGGCGCCCGTTGCGTCGCGACGCGCAGATCCGGCTCTGCGATATGCCCGGTATCCCGCGACTGCATGAGGTAGCCGCCGGCGATCGATTTGACCATCATGCCGCCGGCTGCGGGGTCCGGCAGGTCGCCGGTCAGCAGGATGCGCAGGTTCTTTTTCTTGGCCAATTCGGCGCGCGCGTCCGCATCCGCGTCGGGCGCGATGATGACCTCCGCGAACAGATCCGCGATCTGCGCGGCCGTCGGGCCGTCCAGCGGGCGGTTCAGCGCGATGATGCCGCCGAAAGCGCTGATTGGGTCGCAGGCCAGCGCCGCCGCATAGGCGCTGCTAAGGTCCGTGCCGGCAGCGACGCCGCAGGGGTTGGCGTGTTTGATGATCGCACAGGCTGGCTCGTCGAACTCGGCGACCAACTCGAACGCCGCATCGGTGTCGTTGAGGTTGTTGTAGCTCAGTTCCTTACCTTGTATCTGTTCCGCCGTCGCGACGCCGGGACGGTTCGATCCGTCGACATAGAGCCCGGCCTCCTGGTGCGGGTTCTCGCCGTAGCGCAGGCGCTGTTTGAGTCGCCCGCCGACCGTCCGCTGCGGCGGCAGCAATTCACCCCGCTGCTTGGTCAGCCAATCGGCGATCATCGTGTCGTAAAGGGCCGTGTGTGCGTATGCCTCTTCCGCCAGGCGCAGGCGCAGCTCGGTATCGGTGGCGCCGGACCGGGCGGCCATCTCGGATCGCACCGCGTC
Organism: Alphaproteobacteria bacterium; assembly: GCA_965228975.1. Classification (GTDB taxonomy): domain Bacteria; phylum Pseudomonadota; class Alphaproteobacteria; order UBA8366; family UBA8366; genus JAJFJD01. The sequence goes on along the minus strand of OZ245851.1, from coordinate 4,583,443 downwards.
GTATTGCGCGGGGTCGGTCACGACGGCGACATGGTCGTGGTTCTTGGCGGCGGCGCGGATCAAGGCCGGCCCGCCGATGTCGATGTTTTCCACGCAGTCTTCGAAGGATGCGCCGCGCGCCACCGTCGCTTCGAACGGATACAGGTTGACCACGACCAGGTCGATCGGGGCGATGCCGTGTTCCTCCATCTGGTGGCGATGGCTGTCGAGATCGCGGCGGCCCAGGATGCCGCCATGGATCTTGGGATGCAGCGTCTTGACCCGGCCGTCCAGGATCTCCGGCGATCCGGTGTGGTCGGCGACCTCGATGACGGTCAGTCCGGCATCGGTCATCGCCTTGGCGGATCCGCCGGTCGAGAGGATTTCGACGCCGGTGTCGGCGAGGAACTGCGCGAATTCGACAAGGCCCGTTTTATCGGAAACGGATATCAGGGCGCGCGCAATCGAAACGTCGGCCATGGGTTTGGGACTCTCCTTAAGCTAGGGGTATCGGTACGGGCCGGCGGGGCCGGGTCAGAATTTCTCCACGGTGTCACCGCGATAGGGCGGCGGGTGTCTCCTCGCTGCCGAATTCGGGAACGAGCCGTTGAATCATCGCCATCACCTGATCTTCCCGCCGGGCCCTGGCGGCTTCTTCCAATTCTCCGAGCGCCCGCTGCAACAGCGGCAGATCCGCGGTGCGGGGACTGGCCAGGCACAGGTTCGGATGCGTGGTCGGCACGACAGCCTCGGACGCGTGCAGAAGCTCTTCCTGCATTTTTTCGCCGGGCCGCAGTCCGATGAACTTGACCTCGATATCCGTGTCCGGCGTATAGCCCGCGAGGCGGATCATCTGATGCGCCAGGTCGACGATGCGGACCGGCTCGCCCATTTCCAGCTCGAAGATCTTGCCGCAAGCCGCGCCGTCCGACTCGCCGATCGCGGAAGCCTGCAAGACCAACTCGACGGCTTCGCGGACCGACATGAAATATCGCGTCACGTTCGGATCGGTCACGGTGACCGGGCCGCCTTGGGCGATCTGGCGCTGGAACAGCGGGACAACTGATCCGGTCGACCCCAGGACATTGCCGAAGCGGACGGTAACGAACCGCGTACCGCCATTCTCCCGGGTTTCCAGGTCGAGCGCCTGGCCGTAGCTTTCCCCCAGCCGCTTCGTCGCGCCCATAACGTTTGTCGGGTTGACCGCCTTGTCGGTGGAAATCTGCACCATCAGCCGGACATTCGCGGCACGGCAGGCTTCGGCGACGTTACGGCTGCCGATCGTGTTGGTCAGGACCCCTTCGAGCGGATTGGCTTCGACCATCGGGACATGCTTCAGCGCGGCGGCGTGGAACACCAGGTCCGGTGCGTAGCGCGCGAACACGTCATCGAGCCGCGTCCGGTCGCGCACGTCGCCAAGAACCGCGTGCCGCGGCAGGGCGGCGTGGGTCTCGGACAGTTCGCCGTCGATTTGGTAGAGGTTGTATTCCGACGCGTCGAGCAGCGCGATCGAGGCCGGGTCGAAATCGGCGATCTGGCGTACCAGTTCGGCGCCGATCGTGCCGCCCGCGCCGGTCACGAGGACCTTGCGGTTCGCGATCAGCGCGCGCATGGCGTCCCGGTCGAGCACCGCCTGCGGCCGGCCCAGCAAATCCTCGACGTCGATCGGCTGCGTCTCGATGCGATTTTGATCCTCGATACCGGTCTTGAGGTCGGCGAGGCGGGGCAGCCGCGCCATGCTGAGGCCCAATTTCTCCGCCCGCGCCAGGATGTCCCGCACCATGGCGCCCTCGAACCGGTGATGCGTCAGGACAAGCCGTTGCGGCGGCGGGTCGTTGATGCTGCGCACGATCTTTTCCAGGTCGTCCAACCCGCCGATCACTTGAACCCCGTGGATCGACCGTCCAATTCGCCGCCCCTTCTCGTCGATGACGCCAAGGACCTTATAGGTGGCGTCGCGGTCGCGTGCCTGCTGGCGGATGAACAGTTCCGCGGCGTCGTTGGCGCCGATCAGCAGCACCGGAACCCGCAGATGGTCGGACCGCGCAAGAACATTTTCCATGCGCCGGTCCTTGAACAGGCGGTAGAGGAAACGCGGGCCGCCGAGCAGCGTCATCAGGACGAACCAATTGATGAAGGGCGCCGAGCGCGGGAAAAACTCCAGGCGCGTGATCACGAACAACAGCGGCAAGAACAGTAGGATCAGCAGCGTCACCGCCTTGGTGATCGCCACCAGATCGTCCAGCGAGGCGTAACGCCAAATGCCGCGATAGAGGCGTCCGTACCAGAACACCGGCGCGGCCAAGGCGGCGAACAGGATCGTGCCGGGGATCAGGTAGGGCTCGATCTCATAGCTGTCCATCACGCCGACGCGCAGATAGAGCGACAGCGGGAAGGACACCGCCGCCATGATGACGTCATGCACGAACGCGATTCGCGTCCGGTCCATTTTGATCCGCAGGCTCATTTCCCCCGCTTCTTAAGGCGCTTTTGCGGCAACAGCAATAACTCCCGACCGGTGAATATCATACCCGTGTAGGGACTGCCGATACTAGGGGTTGGATGACGCGGCTGTGGTTAGGATCGCATCCAGAACAGCAGGACAGAGACCACCACCGCCGCCCCGACCAGCGATACCGCGGGCGCGCTCATGGCGGTCACGGCCAGCGCAACGAGCAACAGGTTGGCGAAGGATATTGCGCCGCAGGTCACGGCATGGCTGCGGCCGCCTTGCACCGATTTCTGATAGAAGTGTTCGCGATGGGCGCGCCAGACTTTCTCGCCCCGCAACCCCCGCCGGAACAGGGTGATCGTCGCATCGGCGAGATAGTAGAGCGGCAGAATAAGGGCCGGCGCCCAATATCCGTTTGCGGCCGCCGCCAATAACAGGAACCCGAGCAGGAATCCGACCGGTACGCTGCCGACATCGCCCAGGAAAATGCGGGCCGGATGCCAGTTCCAGATCAGGAAGCCGAGCATCGCCGCGGCGATCGCCAGACCATACCAGGGTGCGGGCGCGACCGCCGGGGTCACCAGCGCCAAGGCCGCCAACCCGCCGCCGATGCTGATCGCCTCGACACCGGAAATGCCGTCGATGCCGTCCATGAAGTTGAATAGGTTGATGAACCAGACCCATGCGACCGCCGCGACGATCTTGTCCATCAGCGGCGGCAGCAAGCCCTGGAATACCAGCCCGAAACCGTCGAGCAGGACCAGTGCCGTCGCGACGACGGCGGTTTGTCCGGCGAGCCGGATCGAGGCCGGTAGCGTGCGCAGGTCATCGACCCAGGACAGCAGGGCCAGGACCGCCGCGCCGGGAATGATCACGGCCATCTCCGCCGAAACCGGGACGCCGGCGTAGAGCGCCCAGGCAACGAGAATGATCGGGACGACCGCCAGCCCGCCGCCCCGCGGCGTCGGCCGCTCGTGGCTGCTGCGCTCGTTCGGATGATCCAGGATCGACCGCCGCTGCAACTGCGTGCGCAACGCGCCGGTGGCCAGGGCGCTGGCAATGGCGACGGTGACGCAGGCGGGAATTAGCCAGATCATGGTCGCGTTATAGACCGAGACGGCAGGATCGGCCAGCCGACGGGGCGGGCCGGATTAAGCGAAGGCGGCGACGGCCTCGCGGTCCAGTGCGACTTTCATCTCGCGGCCCAGCAACGAAAGCAGGACGACAACGCGCTGGGCGTCGTCGCGGCCGTGAAAGATACCGGTCTGTTGCGCCAATGGGCCGTGGGTCACCTGCACCACATCGCCGGAGTCGAAGCCGAGCGGTTCGGTGACGTCGACGAAACCGTCCTCGTATTCGCGGGCGCGGATTTCCGACACCACGCCGTGCGGGACGGCGGATGGCCGATTGCCCATGCAGACGAGATGGCTGACGCCATGGGTGCCGTTGATCGACCGCCAGGGCGCGTTCCCGGCATCGAAACGGACGAACAGGTAACGCGGGAACAGCGGCGCCGGTATCTGCGACGTCCGCCGGGCGTGCCGCCGCGTCTTGAGGTAGCACGGCATATAAGTCTCGAAACCCTGGCGCTCCAGGTGGCCTTGGGCGAGACGTTCGGCGCCGGCGCGCGTATGCACCACATACCATCGTTCCATGGTCACGCCTCCGCATCCGGCGCGGGGTCCCGTACCACCTGCAGCAACGGTGGCGTCAGGATTCGGTCGGCCGGAAACTGGTCGCGCAGCCCGTCGAATGTCTGTTGCGGCATGCGAAGGTCGGTCAGGATGATCGCGTCGATCGTGCCCCGCGGCGGTGGCGTGCTCACCAGGGGGAGGCCTGCGCACTGAGCGCCGGCATCTTCGGGATCGATGACGCAATGCAGCGTCACCGCGCCGTTCAGGTTGTGGCCGCACAACACGGCGATTTCCGCAAGGTCGCCGGACCCGGCCAGCGCGACATTCTTCCAATCGTTCGCGGTGCAGGCGGTTAATGCATCCGCGCATTGCTCGCGTGCCTGGCGGAAGAAAGTGAAGGAGTGGGAAAGGTATTCGGTGGTCAGCCGCGCCTTTTCGGCAAATCCCTGCGGTGTCAGGTAGTAGGCATAGCGGTTCGACGGAATCTGCCGGACCTTGATGTAGCCCTTGCGGATGCAACGTTTCAAATAGGCGTTGGTGAGGCCGAGCGCGATTCCCAGATTGCGGGCGGCGGACCGTTGCGTCAGGCCGCTGTCTTCATGCACCGCATTCAACAGGCCGAGCGTGATCTCGGCCTCGTTGTCCATCGTCCCGTTTTCGGTCTTGCTTCCGGCCATGACCGGGCGGCCCCCCACCACGTCATCCGTGCCGCGCATTCCACGGCCTTTGCGGGTAGGCATACCCGCGGATAGGCGTTCACAGGATGAACACTACCGCGTTCATGGGGTGAACGTCAAGGGTGTTCACTTCATGAACGTATGCGTTCAGGGCGTGCCGGAGAGGGTGATTCGTGCGGATCCCCGTGCATTTCGGGGCTTTTGGCTGGATCGGCGGCGTCCGTGTCGCTCTCGGCGGCGCGGTCTTGCGCCACCGGGCGCAGCCGCCATTTTACCGGCGTCGCGGCGCCACTGGTTTCGCCGCGCACCACGATCTGGGTCGACCGCTCGATGCCGGTGTCATCCTGCCAGTAGATGCTGTCCTCGACGGTGACCGGCCGGTCGGCGCGCAGCCGCCAGCGGTCGCCGTTCGGCAGCGTCAGGGTCACGGATGCCGGATCGTCGTCGATCGCTGCGCGTACGGCCGGATGCAGGTGGAACCGGATGGCGAAGGGATGCTGGCGGTCGCCGACGAGAATGTCCTCGCCGCGCAGCCCTGCTTCGTCGTCGCCGACATAGAGCCGGCGGCGATGGGTCAAGCCGTAGCGGTCCTCGTACCCGTCATGGCTGCTGCTGATCCAGATGTTGCCGTCGATCTCGCCGCGATCGCAGTCGATCGCGGCGGGCCCCCGACCCAATCCGGTCTCGGTCACCTCGCACGAATTACGGTCGTCGATGACCAGCGTCGAGTGGGCGGCGGTGGTGCGCAGGGCTTGCCGCCAATCCGGTTCGGTGTCGTCGCCGGCGCCGCAATTCACGATCAGTCGCTGGCCGTCGACACTCAACTCGAAGCTCATCAGGCCGGCATGCGCCTCTTCGTCGTAGCCGTCGTCTGGCGGTCCGCCGCCGTCCAGGATCAGCACCATGCCGTTTGCGTCGATCCGTTCGAAGCCGGCATAGGGCGCCCGACCGGGGGCGCGGCCCTGAGCGTCCGAGCGCAGCAAGACGCGGCTGACATGGGTTGGATCGGGCCGCCCGCCGCCGTTGAAACAAGCGAGCGCGCCGTCGCTGTGGCGCAAGAAGCGCGTCATCGGCGCCATCCGGTCGATCGCATTGCGCAAGGCGACCGGAACCTCGCGGCTGGCGGCGGTCAGCACCGCACGGATATCGATCAGGGCCTCCAGGGTGGCGAGCTGGCGGCCCGGGCTCCGGGAGATATGGCTGCCGTCCGGCAGCACCTGGCGCTCCAGTTCCGTTTCCAGCAGGGTCAGCGACCGGCGGACGCGCTCGGTTTCCGAGGTCACGCAGGTCTCGCCATAGATCAGGCCCTTGAGCACCTCGATCCGTTCCATCGGGGCGGTTTCCTGGCTGGCGACCCGCCGCAGGTGGCGAAGCTGACGGGCAATGCTGTCGAGGAAGCGGATCCGGAAAGTCGCTTCCGACGGCTCGAACAAGGCGGCGTATTGGGTCAGCCAGTTCACCATCCGCGCCGCGAGAATGTCGGCGCGCCAACTGACTTCGTGATAGGTGCCGAAGCGTTCGTCCCAACTCTCGAACAGCTGTTCGGCGAACCGGCGCGCATCGACCGACTCCAGCGCGGCGAGATCGCCAAGCCAATCGAACCGGTGCAAGACGACCTGCACCGTCTCGCCGGCGTCGGCCGATGGCCAAGCGGACTCGAAGTCGACGGGTTCGCCCGCGATCGTATAGCCGCCGTTCATAATCGCGCGGCCGGTCTCGGGATCGCCGGTGGCGACGCCACGTTCCTCGCTGTCCGGCGGTAAGGCAGCCAGCGTGGTCGGCCCACGGCCCATCAGGGCGAGCTTGTATAGGCGCGATCGGAAAACGCTGTTGGAAAAGCCGTTACTCAAGCCGGACACTCGGATAAAAGGACAACCAAATTACACCCGTGCCAGACATCCCCTCGAGTCACATTCTCTCGAGCCGTCAGGTGCCGCCGCGGAGCGTTTCTATATTTTTTGCGTAAGCCGATGGCCCGCCTTGAAAACTCGCGGTGCCCGCGACCAATACATCCGCGCCGGCGTCGATCGCCTGGACCGCGGTGTCGGCATTGATACCGCCATCCACCTCCAAATCGATCGGAGCGCCGATTGTATCAATTCGGGACCGCAAGTCTCGAATCTTCGCGAGCTGCGAGGAAATAAATTTCTGTCCCCCGAACCCGGGGTTTACCGTCATGACAAGCACCAGGTCGAGATCCGGCAATAGGTAATCGACCGCCTCGACCGGTGTCGCGGGGTTGAGCGACAGCCCGGCTTTCTTGCCGCGGGCCTTGATCGCCTGGACCGTCCTATGGGTGTGCGGGCCGGCCTCCGGATGCACCGTGATGATATCCGCGCCTGCATCGGCGAAGGCGTCGATATAGCTATCCACCGGCGAAATCATCAGATGGACGTCGAACGGTTTTTTGCTGTGCGGCCGCAACGCCTTGATAACGTCCGGCCCGATCGTGATGTTCGGGACGAAATGTCCGTCCATCACATCGATATGAATGTAATCCGCGCCGGCCGCATCGATGGCGCGGACCTCTTCGCCGAGCGCGGCAAAGTCCGACGACAGGATGGACGGGGCGATTCGAACCGGTTGCTGCATGACCCCTTGCTTAGTCGCTTCCGTGAACGGGCGCAAGCGGAAGTCGTGGGGTGCTGCGCCTGCGGTCTAGGTCCGGCGGAGGCGGGCGATGAAGAATCCGTCGAGGCCGCCACGCTGGCTCCAATGGCAGGGCAACGTGCGGAGCGTCCCGTCCGGCTGGAGTGCTGCGTCCAGGCCGGGCGCTTCGCTTTCGGTGATCGGGTCAAGCGCGGCCGGCGTATCGTCCGCCAGCACCGCCTCGATCCGCTCGGGTCCTTCCTCCGGCTGTAGCGAGCAGGTGGCGTAAACGATCAGACCGCCGGGAGCGGTCATGCTGACGGCGGCGCGCAAAAGCCGGTCCTGCAGCGCGCTCAGCCGGGCGACGTCGTCGGGCGACTTCAGGTGGGCGATATCCGGATGGCGGCGGATCGTTCCGGTCGCGGTGCAGGGCGCATCCAACAAGACCGCGGTGGCGGGCGAAGGCGGGCGCCAAACCACCGCATCGGCTTCGACGACCGCGGCCTGCAGCGACAGGCGTTGCAGGTTTTTACTCAACCGCTTGAGACGCTGGCGCGAACGGTCGACGGCGGTGACCTGCGCCCCGGCCGCGGCAAGCTGCGCGGTCTTACCGCCGGGGGCGGCGCAGAGGTCCACGACCGGTTTGCCGGCGACGTCGCCGAACAGGGTTGCGGGCAGGGTCGCGGCGGCGTCCTGGACCCACCAGGCGCCTTCGTCGAATCCCGGCAGCAGCGCGGGATTGCCGCCGTCCGTCCGGCGCAGCGATCCGGTCGGCAGACGTTCGGCCGCGAGACGCTCGGCCCATGTTTCCGGGTCGCGGGCGACCGAGATGTCGAGCGGCGGTTCCGTCAGATGCGCGGCCGCGATGGCGGCCGCCGTCGCCGGGCCATAGGCGGCGCACCAGCTGTCCCAGAGCCATGCCGGCGTATTGATGCCGGCGGGCGGGTCGGCCGCGGGGTCCGGCGCGACCTTCCGCAAAACGGCGTTCGCGAGACCTTTCAGATGGGGGAAGCCCTTTTCCATGAGGCGCACGCCCGTATCCACCGCCGCGTGCGGCGGCGTGCCGAGATAGGCAAGCTGCGCGACGCCGAGCCGCAGGACGTTTTGCGCCCGCCCCGCTTTTTCGGGCAAGGGGTGACGCAGCAGACGGCCCAGCCGCGCGTCGATCTCACCGAGTCGCCGCAGCACCGTCACGATCAAGAGCCGAGCGAAGGCGCGGTCGCGGGTGCTCAGCGCGGTAAAATCGCGGTGGCCGGCCAATGCCGTGTCGAAGGGTTGATTGCGCGCGAGGACGGCGTCCAGAACGTCGAGGGCGACGGCGCGGCTATGGACGGGATTGGGGTCGGCGGCGATGACGCGTCAGCCCCAGGGTCCGGCCGCGGGGGCCGCGCCGCCTGCCAATTCGCGGAGCCGGGCGACCCGGTTCGCGGTGTTGGGATGGGTCGAGAACAGGCTATCGACGCTGTGCGCATGCAGTGGATTGACGATGAACATATGCGCCGTCGCCGGGTTCCGTTCCGCTGCTTCGTTGTCGATTCGCTGCGCGCCCTGTTCAAGCTTTTCCAGCGCGGAGGCCAGCCACAGCGGGCGGCCGCAAATTTCCGCCCCCATGCGGTCGGCGGCGTATTCGCGGGTCCGGCTGATCGCCATCTGCACCAGCATCGCCGCTAATGGGGCCAGCAACGACACCAGCAACACGCCGATGATGCCGAGCGGGTTGTTGCGGTTGCCGCCGAATAGGCCGGAGAACATCGCGAAATTCGCCAGCATCGAGATGGCCCCGGCGATGGTCGCCGTGATCGTCATGATCAGGGTGTCGCGATTCTTCACATGCGCCAGTTCGTGCGCCATCACGCCCGCGATTTCCTCGTGGCTCAGGATGCGCATCAACCCCGTCGTCGCCGCGACGGCGGCGTTCTCAGGATTGCGGCCGGTTGCGAAGGCGTTCGGCTGGTCGTTCTCGATGATATAGACCTTCGGCATCGGCAGCTCGGCCGTGCGGGCAAGTTGCTCCACGATGCCATAAAATCCCGGGGCGTCGCCGCGCTCGATCTGGCGTGCGCCATACATGCGCAACACCATCTTGTCCGAATTCCAATAGGCGAAGGCGTTCATGGCGATCGCGATGACCAGCGCGATCAGCATGCCTCCCTCGCCACCGATCAGGTATCCGCACCCCATGAAAAGAGCGGTCATGCCAGCCAGCAGCATCGACGTGCGGACATAATTCACGGTGCGGTTCTCCCTACGGTTGACGAATCGGCCATAACCCACCTAATTAGGGGATAGCGGCCGCCCGCTTCAAGCCCTGGAAAATGCCCGAAAACGGGCCATATTGTCACGATGCCTAACATCTTCGACCAACTCCGCAAACGCAAATCGACCGGACCGGAAGGCCCTGACGAAGGGACCGCCGAGAATACCGCCGTGACGGCACCTTCCGAGGATAAGGGCGTCGACCCGCGACGGCGGGCGGAGGAAAAGGCGGACGCCGCGGGCGAGAAATGGCGGGCCGAAGCCGAGGCGCGCGGCGAAATCCCCAAAGAGGTGGGCGGACCGAAGGGCCTGGAGCCGACCCGCTATGGAGATTGGGAAAAGGCCGGACGGTGTTTCGATTTTTAGCCCGCCGACTGCAGGTTGCCTGACATGGCGAAACGGACCAAAGCCGACCCGATCGTGAAGAAGGCGGAGGCGCATTGGGGGCCGCTTGCGAAGCGGCTCGGATTGCCGGACGCCATGCTCGCCGAGTTGATCACGGCGTATGGCGAGCCGCACCGCCGCTACCACACATTGGTGCATATCGTCGAAATGCTGGATTGCCATGCGGAGTCGCGGCGTCTCGCCGATAACCCCGACACGATCGACCTGGCTATTTGGTTCCACGACTGTATCTATGACGCCAAACTCGAATATGGCGAAAACGAACGGTTGAGCGCGGAGCATCTCGGTGCGGTTTACGCCGGCGATTGCTCGGCGGCGGCCCAGGCCATGATCCGCCATTCCGCAGGGCATGCCGCAACGGACGATCCCGATGTCCAACTGTTCTGCGATCTCGATCTATACCGTCTTGGCGTGCCGTTCGACGCCTTCGATCAACACGGCAGGGATGTCCGCGCCGAATACGACTGGATCGAGGAGGATGTCTGGATGACCAAGCGGAACGCCTTTTTCCAGGGTCTGTTGGACCGTCCGGTGATCTATCAAACCGAGTACTGGCGCAACCGCCTGGAGAAACAGGCGCGAGAGAACCTGTCGCGGACCATTGAATCCTTATCCGCGGGATAGGGCGGTCGGCGCGGTCTCGCCGGGTCCGCTTCCTTCAATCCAAGGAGCCTTTCGATGATGAAACGGGTCGAATTCTGGTTCGATTTCGTCAGCCCGATGTCTCACATCGCGTATTACCGCCTGCCCGAGCTACGCGATCGGACGGGCGCCGAAATCGTCTTCCGGCCGATGTTGCTGGGTGGCGTGATGAAGGAAACCGGTAACGCGCCGCCGGTCAAGGTTCCCGCCAAGGGTGCTTACTATCAGGTCGACATTCCCCGTTGCGCGGCCCGCTACGGCATCCCGGTGACGCCGAACCCGCACTTCCCGGTCAACACCATCGCGGCGATGCGGGGGTGTTTCGTCGCGCTGGCGGACGGGTTCTTCGACGCCTACGCGGATGCCTTGTTCCGGGCCGTCTGGGTCGACGCCAAGAATGTCGGCGATCCCCGGGTGTTTGCCGAGACCCTGACGACGGCGGGCTTGGACGCCGCCGCGCTGGCCGAGAAGGTGCGCGCGCCGGACGCGAAGGACAAGCTTATCGCGGCCACCGCCGAGGCGGTGTCGCGCGGCATCTTCGGCGCGCCGAGTTTCTTCGTCGGCGACGAATTGTTCTTCGGCCAGGACCGGATGGATTACGTCATCGACGCGCTTACAGGGTAGCCGCCGCTACCGGTTCCGGAGATAGACGAACCAATACACGATGCCGACCAACAAACCGCCGCCGATCATATTGCCGATGGTCACGGGGATCAGGTTCATCGGGAGACCGCCGAGCGTGAGCCCGGACGGTACATCGCCGAACCAGGTCATGAGCAGCCCCAAGGGGATGAAGTACATGTTGGCGATGGAATGCTCGAACCCGGCGGCCACGAAGGCGACTATCGGCGGAACGATCACCAGGACCTTGCCGGTCACCGTCCGGGCACTGTAGGTCAACCAGACGGCGAGGCAGACGAGCACGTTGCACAGAATCCCCAACATCACCGCCTCGACGAAGGGGATGGCGACCTTGGCGTTGGCGATGGCCATCGCCGTCCGTCCCACGATCCCGTTTCCGGCATCCATATGGCCCGACAGGAAGACAAGGCCGGCGGTGCCGATCGCGCCGATGAAATTGCCGACATAGACGATGGCCCAGGCGCGCAGCAATGCCCGCAGATTGATCAGGCCGCCGGCCCAGGCCATCACCATTATGTTGTTGCCGGTAAACAGTTCGGCGCCACCGATCACGACGAGAATCAGGCCAAGCGAGAAGACGAGACCGCCGAGCAGCCGCACGACCCCAAAGGGCAGGACATCCGCCGCGCCGGCCACCGTCACTGTCATGAACAGCGCGCCGAAGGCGATGAACGCACCGGCCAGCACCGCCAGCGTGAGCAAGGACCAGAAATCCATGGTGGCCTTCGCCACGCCCACATGCTCCGCCTTCAGCGCCATTTCCGGTGGCAGCAGCGGGTCGTGATGATTGTCGGGGGCGGTCGGTGGATTGTCGGACATGTCGACGCAGTTTTGTCGCCCCATCGAACGGGTGCAAGGAAAAAGCGGGGCCGTTGGGCCCCGCTCATACATCGGGCGCCGACTTGCGCCGGCTTCTAGCGGTTCATGCGGTTCTCGACCAGGTCGTCGACCACCTGCGGCTCGGCCAGCGTGGAGGTGTCGCCGAGATTGCCGAAATCGTTTTCCGCGATCTTCCGCAGGATACGGCGCATGATCTTGCCCGACCGGGTCTTGGGCAGGCCCGGCGCCCATTGCAGCCAATCGGGGCTGGCGATCGGTCCGATTTCCTTCCGCACCCATTGCACCAGCTCCTTACGCAGGTCCTCGTTCGGCTCCTCGCCCGCGTTCAGCGTGACATAGGCGTAGATGCCCTGACCCTTGATGTCATGCGGCGCGCCGACCACCGCGGCCTCGGCGACCTTCGAATGCGCGACCAGGGCGGACTCGACCTCGGCCGTGCCCATGCGATGACCCGAGACGTTGATCACGTCGTCGACCCGGCCGGTGATCCAGTAATAGCCGTCCTCGTCGCGGCGGCACCCGTCGCCCGTGAAGTAGCGGCCGGGATAGGTGCTGAAATAGGTGTCGACGAAACGCTGATGGTCGCCGTAGACCGTGCGCATCTGGCCCGGCCAGCTGTCGGCGATGCAGAGGTTGCCCTCGCACGCGCCGTCGAGCTGGTTGCCCTCCGCGTCGACCACTTCCGGCAGCACGCCGAAGAAAGGCCGCGTGGCCGATCCCGGTTTCAGGGCGGTCGCCCCCGGCAGCGGGGTAATGAGGATCCCGCCGGTCTCGGTCTGCCACCAGGTATCGACGATCGGGCAGCGCCCGTCGCCAACCACGTTGTAATACCAGAGCCAAGCCTCCGGGTTGATCGGCTCGCCGACCGTGCCCAGCAGTTTGAGCGACTTCCGGCTGGTCTTCTTCACCGGGGCGTCGCCGTCGCGCATCAACGCGCGGATCGCCGTCGGCGCGGTGTAAAAGATCTCGATGTCGTGCTTGTCGCAGACTTCCCAGAAGCGGCTGGTGTCCGGATAGTTGGGCACGCCCTCGAACATCACGGTGATCGCCCCGTTGGCGAGCGGGCCGTAGACGATGTAGCTGTGCCCGGTGACCCAGCCGACATCGGCGGTGCACCAATAGACCTGTCCGTCCTTGTAGTCGAACACGTATTGATGCGTCATCGAGGCATAGACCATGTAGCCGCCGGTCGTGTGCATCACGCCCTTCGGCTTGCCGGTCGAGCCCGAGGTGTAGAGGATGAACATCGGGTCTTCCGCGTTCATCTCCTCGGCCGGGCAGTCCGCCGACGCGTCGGCGATCAGGTCGTGGTACCAGACGTCGCGATCGTCGTCCCAGTCGATGTCGCCGCCGGTCCGCTTGACCACGACGCATTTCTCGATCGATGGGCAGCTTTTCAGCGCCGCGTCGCTGTTCGCCTTCAGCGGGATCGGCCGTCCGCCGCGGATGCCCTCGTCGGCGGTGATGATGATGTTGCAGTCGCAGTCCTGGATGCGCCCCGCCAGGGCATCCGGCGAGAAACCGCCGAACACGATCGAGTGGATCGCGCCGATTCGGACGCAGGCCAACATGGCCACCGCGGCCTCGGGGATCATCGGCATGTAAATCGTGATGCGGTCGCCCTTCTTCGCGCCGATCGCCTTCAGCCCGTTGGCGAATTTGCAGACTTCCTCGTGCAGCTCGCGATAGGTGATGGCCTTGTCGTCCTTGGGGTCGTCCCCTTCCCAGATGATCGCGGTCTGGTCGCCGCGGGTTTCCAGGTGGCGGTCGAGGCAGTTGTAGGCTGCGTTGGTGGTGCCGTCCTCGAACCATTTGATCGACACGTTGTGGGGATCGTAGGAGACGTTCTTGACCTTGGTGAACGGCTTGAACCAATCGATCCGCTTGCCGTGTTCCGCCCAGAATCCTTCCGAGTCCTCGACCGACTGCTGATACATGGCGAGGTATTTGTCGTTGTCGACCCAGGCTTCGGCCGCCGTCTCGGCGGGGACCGGGAATAATGTGTTGTCGCTCATCTTATGCCTCCCTTAATCGAGGATTGGTTCGTTATGGCCCTTCGCTTGCGTCGGCCTCTTTCTTGGCGCGCTTCATCGCCCGTTTGATGAGGTCCATGGCCTCTTCGCTTTCGCCCCATCGCTTGACCTTGACCCACTTGCCCTTCTCCAGGTCTTTGTAATGCTCGAAGAAATGCGTGATCTGTTCAATCAAAATTGGCCGCAGGTCGCGATACGAGCTGATGTTTTCGTAGAACGGGTGCAGATCGTCGACCGGAACGCAGAGGATCTTCTCGTCGATGCCACTCTCGTCCTCCATCATCAGCACGCCAACCGGTCGCGACCGGATAACGACGCCGGGAATCACGGGAATTTGCGCCACCACCGCCGCGTCGATCGGATCGCCGTCCTCCGACAGTGTGTGCGGGATGAAGCCGTAGTTGCAGGGATAGTACATCGCCGTGTGCAGGAAGCGGTCGACGAACATGGCGCCGGACTCTTTGTCCATCTCGTATTTCACCGGGACGCCGCCAATCGGGATCTCGATGATCACGTTGACCTCGTAAGGCGGGTTCGCGCCGACCGAGATCCTATCGATGTTCATGCGTCCTGCTCCTGCTCACCGCCGGATTCGAATGCGCCACGCCAACGAGTCTACCACGAAGCCCCGGCCGCGACAGAACCCTGCGGCGAGCCTTCCGCGCGACGGCGTCGGCGGTATTCACATATAGAATTTACGGCAACCGCCAGTTAGTAAACAGCGAAGTCGTTTATTGTTAACCTCGATTCACACCGGCCTGTGAAAACAGTGAAGGGCTCCGCGCGGGGATCGCGGCGATCCCGGTTTTGCACTAGCATGGGCCGCGCCGCGCGCCGGAATGCGCAACCGTGTATGAGCAAAGGACAATTATGCAACTCCAACTCGCGACCTGGCCCGAAGTCGAGACCTATCTCAAGGACAACACGGGCGTCATCCTGCCCATCGGATCGACCGAACAGCACGGTCCGAACGGCCTGGTCGGCACCGACGCGCTGACCGCCGAGGTGATCGGCCGCCGGCTGGGCGAGAAGATTGGCGTGATGGTGGCGCCCACCATCGCCGTCGGCATGGCCCAGCACCACATGGATTTTCCCGGGTCGGTGACCCTGCGCCCGTCCACGCTGATGCTGGTGGTGCGCGACATGGTGATTTCGCTGGCGCGGCATGGTTTCGACCGCTTCTATTTCGTCAACGGCCATGGCGGCAACATCCAGCCGGTCAACACGGCGTTCAGCGAGGTGCACGCGGAGTTGGGCGAGGCCGCGGCGCTGGCCGGGGCCGGGTCGAACCGCATGCCGGCAGAGGTGTTCTGCCGTCTCGCCAACTGGTTCGACATGCCGCAGGTCGACAAGCTGTCGCAGGACCTCTACGGCGACAAGAATGGCAGCCATGCAACGGCCGCCGAGGTCTCGGTCACCTGGTACGCTTTCCCGGATCAGCAGCGCGACGTGCCGCTCGGCACGGTCCCCTCGGAAGCAAACCCGATCCAGGGCGCGGCCGATTTCCGGCGCCGCCATCCGGATGGCCGCCGCGGGGGTGCGGACCCATCGCTTTCCACCGCCGAGGCCGGCGAGAAGCTGGTCAACGCGGCGGTCGAAGACCTGGCCGCGGACTACCGC
The DNA here is from genome assembly GCA_965228975.1 of Alphaproteobacteria bacterium. GTDB lineage: Bacteria > Pseudomonadota > Alphaproteobacteria > UBA8366 > UBA8366 > JAJFJD01. Next base: position 4,567,674 of record OZ245851.1, on the reverse strand, counting down.
CATTTCGTCGAGGTGACGGGGACCTGATGGTCGCATCGCCGGTCCGCGTGGATTCCCTCTGCGACCGGTTGGAGTTGATTCCCGAATTGGCGCACTGGTTCGAGGCCGAGTGGACGCCCTATTACGGCCCGGACGGTCCCGGCGCGGGCACCGCGGAGCAGGATCTCCGCAGGTGCTGCAACCGCGATGCTCTGCCCTTGGCGCTGGTGGCCCTGGACGACGGGGGCCGGCTTGCCGGCACAGCGGCGCTGAAAACGGACTCGCTCGATACGCATCCGCAACTGGGGCCCTGGCTCGCCGCGCTCGTGGCGACGTCGGCCGAGGCGGAAGCCGCCCTGGTGCAGGCCATCGAGGTGGAAGCACGGCGCCTCGGCTTCGATACGGTCTATACCGGCATGGATGAAGAGTCGGCGGTATTACGGCAGCGCGGCTGGTCGGTGATCGGCCGATCGTCGTCGTTGCGCGGGCCGATCGCGGTGTTCGAGAAGACGCTGGCGTAGCGTCCTACGATTTCCGCAACACCCAGCCGTCTTCCAACTCCACGGGGAAGGGATCGAGATTGTCGCCCTGGCAAGGGCCGGTGGTGCAGTGGCCGTCCTCGATCCGGAATTCCGCGCCGTGCATGGCGCAGAGGATGAATTGCCGGTCGAAGGTCATGAATTCGTCGTCGACCCAGGTCAGCGGTGTGCCGAGATGCGGGCAGATATTGTGATAGCCGTGCACGGCCTCGCCCTGGCGCACGACGAAGACGTCGATCACCTCGCCGTCCTGCTCGATTTCCAGGCTCTTGCCTTCGCCGTCGGGGATGTCGTCGAGGCGGCAGAGTTTGCGGGCGTCGTCTGCCATGGCCGGCGGGGGCCGCCTAACCCTCGGTCTCGCCCATGGCGCAGATCAGCTTCCAGTGTTCGGGCTCGATCGGCATCACCGACAGGCGCGATTGGCGCACCAGCGCGATTTCCTCGAGCCGCGGCTCGCCCTTGATCTCGGCCAGCGTCACCGGGCGTTCGAACGGGCGGATGGCTTTCACGTCGACCATGCCGAACCGCTCGGACTTGTCGGTCGGGTCCGGGTAGTATTCCTTGACGATCTCGACGATGCCGACGATCCGTTTCTCGTTTACCGAGTGGTAGAAGAATCCCAGGTCGCCGTTCTTCATCGCCTTCATGTTGTTGCAGGCCTGGTGATTCCTTACGCCGTCCCATTCGGCCGTGCCGTCGCGGACCTGATCGTCCCAGGACCAAGCGCCGGGTTCGCTCTTGAACAACCAATATGCCATCGTCGTTTCCTCGCTCTCAGTCTTTCGGCCACAGATTTTCGTAGGCCTGCGTCCACCGGTCTCCGTAGACGCCATTCTTGTTGAATGGCTCGTTTGCGAACCAGTCGTCCGCCGCGGTGCGGTCCGGATAGTCCACGATATAGAGCGACCCGATGCGGTCTTCCATCTCGGTTGCGTCGCTGTCCTCGAACATCGGTCCGGCGGCGAAGATATGATCGGCCGTGCTCGCCAGATAGTCGAGATGCGCTTGCCGGAATTCCGTGCGCGGTCCCGCGGCGGTTTCGCCGTTCAGGTTGAAATAGGTGAATAGCGTGTCCTTCACCGCGGGCCGTCCGTCCTTCGGCCATTTGTTGGCGAAACCCTTGATGTGGATTTCGCCGTAGACGCCGTTCGCCGTGAACGGTTCGTCCTGAAGCCAGTCCGCCGCCGTGTGCCGGTCGGGCCAGTCCATGACGAAGATCGATCCGGTCATGGCGCTGAAATCGTCGGTCCATAACGGCCCGGCGGCGAAGAACCGGTCGGCTTCGCCGGCCAGATACCGTTGATGGACAGGCCGGATGTCAGCCCGCCGTGCCGCCATGTTCGGCGCATCCAGCAGGAAATAGACGAACAGCATGATCCGCGTCCCGCCGTTCCGGCTATGCGCCTTCGGCGGCTTCCGGGTTCCACTGACCCTTCCGCATGCGGCGGATGGAGACACTCTTGAACACGCCGGCCTTGGTGAACGGATCGCCGTTCGAGAACGCTTCCGCTTCGGCCCGGCTGTTCACGTTGACGATGAACACGCTGCCGATGGCTTCCGAGCCGTCGTCGGACTGCGCCGCGCCGGCCAGCACCAGGATGCCTTTCTGGCTCTTCAGGTAGTCGCGATGGATTTCCAGGTTCTCCTGGCGGATCGCGTCGGTATCGGGATTGTCGTCGCAGGTGATGGCCCACAGCATGGTCGGTCTCCGGATTTCGGTCGTGGATGGTGAGGTGTCGGTTGGGATGGACGCTAGCGGCCGGCGTGCCACCGGTCAACCTGGGTGGCAAGCCGGGCGGTCAGCCGGCATCCAATCCCTCGGGCCGGAACGGCCGGTTCAACAGCCCTTCGATCGCCGCATCGATGTCGGCGCCGTGGTTGATGACCTGATCGACGGCGGTGCAGATCGGCATCTCGATGCCGAGTGAGGCCGCCAGGGCGGTGACCGACTCGGCATTGAACACGCCTTCGGCGACCGATTTGCGCTCGGCCAGGATTTCCTTCAGCGGGCGGCCTTCGCCCATCGCCATGCCGAGCGACATGTTGCGCGATTGCGGCCCGTTGCAGGTCAGCGTCAGGTCGCCCAGCCCCGACAGGCCCATCAGGGTTTCCGGCTTTCCGCCCTTGGCGAGTCCGAGCCGCGCCATCTCCGCCAACCCGCGCGTGATCAGGGCGGCCCGCGTGTTGTCGCCGAGTTTCTTGCCCGTCACGACGCCGCAGGCGATGGCCAGCACGTTCTTGACCGCGCCGCCGATCTCCGCCCCGACCGGATCGTCGGACAGGTAGGGCCGAAAATTAGGCGTCCCGATCATATCGACCAGCGCTTCGCCGAGCTCCGTATCGGCGCAGGCGAGGGTCACCGCCGTGGGCGTGCCGGTCGCCACCTCGCGCGCGAAGGTCGGGCCAGACAGGACCGCGATCGGCGCCTTCGGCAACGTCTCGGCCGCCACCTCGGTCATCATCTGCAATGTACCGTGCTCGATTCCCTTGGCGCACAGCACCACCGGCACGCCGTCCTCCAGATACAGCACCATCAACTTCGCGATGGCGCGCAGGAATTGCGACGGCACGACCAACAGCACGGCCTTGGCACCGGCGAGCGCCTTGGCGATGTCGTTGGTGGCGTCGATCCCCGGCTCGAGTGGGATATCGGGCAGATAGACCGGATTGCCGTCGCCGGCGGTGATGGAGGCCGCGACGTCGTCTTCCCGCGCCCACATGATGACGTCGTGCCCGGCCCGGCGGGTGACGCAGGCCAGCGCCGTCCCCCAAGCCCCGGCCCCAATGACTGCGATTCTTGCCATGCGCTACCCTCGCGGTTCCGGGGCCGGTTCGTCAAGCGGCCAGCGCGGCCGGGCCGGTGCATCGAGCGGATCCGTCAGGCCGAGGCGCAGCCGCTCGAGCCCGGCCCAGGCGATCATCGCCGCGTTGTCGGTGCAGAGGCGGAGCGGCGGTGCGGTGAACTCCATGCCGCAGTCCTCGGCGGTGTCGGCGAGGGCCGCCCGCAATGTCTCGTTCGCGGCGACGCCGCCGGCCACCACCAGCGTCGTCCCGCCGGGATGCTCGGCCCGGAACCGTTCGATGGCGTTGCGCGCCCGGTCGGCCAGCACCTCGGCGACCGCGGTTTGGAAGGAAGCGGCGATATCGGCTGCGATCGCGTGGTCCAGGGGCCCGTCGGGCAGGCGGTCGACGATATGCCGCACCGCGGTCTTCAGGCCGGAGAAAGAGAAGTCGCAGCCGTCGCGCCCGCGCATGGGGCGCGGCAGGTCGTAAGCGCCCGGGTTGCCGTCCCGTGCAAGGGCTTCCAGCGCCGGGCCGCCGGGATAACCGAGACCCAGCAGCTTCGCCGTTTTGTCGAAGGCTTCGCCGACCGCGTCGTCGACCGTGCTGCCGTAGCGGTGGAAGTCGCCCGGCCCGGCGACCGCGGTCAGCAGGCAATGCCCGCCGGAAACGAGCAACGCAAGATAGGGGAACTCGATGCCGCCGGTTAGCCGCGGCGTCAACGCATGGCCTTCCATGTGGTTGACCGCGACGAAGGGCAGATTGCGGGTCAGCGCGATCGCCTTGCCGGTCATCAGCCCGACCATGACGCCGCCGATCAGGCCGGGTCCGGCGGTCGCCGCCACGCCGTCGAGGTCGCCAAAGCCGATCCCGGCCTCGTCCATCGCCTGCGCGACGAGCCGGTCGATATGGTCGAGATGGCTGCGCGCCGCGATCTCCGGCACCACGCCGCCGAACGGGCGGTGTTCGTCGAGTTGCGACAACACCACGTCCGACAGGATCGTCCGGTCGTCGCACACCACCGCCGCCGCCGTTTCGTCGCAGGAAGTCTCGATGCCCAGCACGCGCATGCGCGGAATGCCTCGTTCTTTAATGCCGTTCCGCGCCCTTATAGACGCTTGCGGGCATGCTGCCTATGGCGGTTTGCCGGGCGGGAAATTGCACAGCGCCCTTTCGGCGTGACGCGGAACCGGGTAGAGAAGGGCTATGACACGACAACTAAAGCTCGGCACCCGGGGATCGCCGTTGGCGTTGTTTCAGGCCAACCTCGTGGCGCGCCTGCTGCGAGAGGCGCATGCGGACCTCGCTGTCGACATCTGCACGGTGACGACGTCGGGCGACCGCATACAGGACCGGCCCTTGGCCGATGTCGGCGGCAAGGGCTTGTTCACCAAGGAGATCGAACGCGGATTGCTCGACGGCGACATTGATGTCGCGGTCCATTCGATGAAGGACATGGAAACTTTCTTGCCCGACGGGTTGGATATCGTCGCCGTCCTCCCTCGGGAGGATCCGCGCGACGCTTTCCTGTCGCGCGACGGTGCGGCGCTGGACGACCTGCCCGCCGGCGCGCGCATTGGCACCGCGTCGGTGCGGCGGCAGGCGCAAATCCTACACCGGCGGCCCGATCTTACGGTGGTTCCCTTCCGAGGCAATGTAGAGACCCGGCTGCGCAAGCTCGGCGAGGGCGAGGCGGACGCCACGTTGCTCGCCTATGCGGGCCTCAAGCGGTTGGAACGGGAAGACGTCGTCACCGGCGTGTTCGACATGGACGTCATGCTGCCGGCTGCCGCCCAGGGCGCGATCGGCGTGGAAGCGCGGGCCGACGATGCCGCGGTGATCGACCTACTTGCCGCGCTCGACGACCCGGCGGCGTCGGTTTGTATCGCGGCGGAACGCGCGGTCCTGGCCGCGCTGGATGGGTCCTGCCGCACGCCGATCGGCGCCTTCGCGACCTTGGAGGCCGCTGGCGACACCCTATCGCTGCAAGGGTTGGTCGCGCGGCCCGACGGGTCCGAGCTGCACCGCCTGTCGGACGCCGCGCCCGTTGCGGACGCTGTGGCGATGGCGACCGAGCTGGGTAACCGTCTGCGCGCCAAGATGGCCCCGGGTTTCTTCGAATGAACACGCCGGGCCGTCTGCATGTCCTGGTGACCCGGCCGCGGCCCGACGCCGTGGCTCTGGCCGCCGAGCTGGAACGCCGCGGCCATTCGGTGTTGCAGTTGCCGTTGCTGGAAATAGAGATCGACGCGAATGTCCCGTTCGATCCGGACGGCGTGCAGGCCCTGTTGTTCACCTCGGCGAATGGTGTCCGCGCCTTCGTTGCGCGCAGCGACCGCCGCGACCTGCCGGTCTATGCCGTGGGCGATGCGACGGCGCGCGAGGCGACGGCGCAAGGCTTCGGCGCGGTGGAGAGCGCCGGCGGTGCCGTCGACGATCTCGCCGCGCTCGTCCGCCGGAAGCTGAAACCGGAAGACGGCGCCCTGCTGCACGTGTCGGGCAGCGCCGTCGCCGGCGATCTTTCCGGACTACTGACATCGGACGGTTTCGCGGTTCGGCGGGAACAGCTATATACGGCACGGAAAGTGACCGGGATCGATGCGGCGGTCCGGGCGGCGCTGGTCGCCGGGACACTCGATGCCGTGTTGTTTTTTTCGCCGCGCAGTGCCGCCGCCTTTGGTAAATTGGTGCAGGCGGTGGGGATCGCGGCGGCGTGCGAGAAATTAACGGCCGTATGCCTCAGCGACGCGGTGGCGGCGGCGTTGGCACCGGTATCATGGCAGGCGGTAACCGTGGCGGCGCAGCCGAACCAGGAAAGCCTGATTGCCAGTCTGGAAGGGAACGTGACGGACAATACCAACGATCAAGACCACGACGGCACGGAATCGCCGGAGGGCGGTCCGGACCTGCTCGATCAGGGGAATGCCGAAGCCGTGGTCGAACGCTTCGGGGGCATTCGCCCCATGGCGGCGAAACTCGATGTGCCCGTGACCACCGTGCAAGGGTGGAAGGGCCGCAATCAGATTCCGGCAGGCCGGTTCGAGACGATCCGGGCTGCTGCCCAGGAACATGGTGTCGACCTGTCGGCGATGGCAGCGTCGGCGGCGCCGGCGCAGTCGGTGCCATCCGCCGGTGACGCGCCCGCCGAATCGGCCGACGCCGACCCGGACTCCGTAACGACGGAAGAAACGGCTGCGACATCCGAAGCGGCCGACGGTGGATCGAGCAGCGCCCTGACCTGGGTGGCGCTGGTGCTGGCGGTCGCGGCCCTGGGCGTGGTCCTCTATGGCCGGTTCGGGCCGATGCCGGCGGGGACCGGGCCGGCGGCGCTGCCGCCCGATATCGCCGATCGGCTGGAGCGACTGGAGTCGCGCGTTTCGCCGGCCGATCTGCCGGCGCGGCTCGGCAAATTGGAAAAGCGTCTCGACGAAGCGTCCAAGAATTTCGCGGAAGCGGCGGTCGCCAAGCCCGCCGACGGCAAGGCGCTGGCGGCGCTCGACGAGCAGCTCGGCGCATTGCGGACCCGGCTGGACGATCTGGCGGGCCGGCTCGACGGGCTGCAGGGAACGCCCGCGGCGCTGGATGAAATCCGCAAGGACATCGCGGCCCTGCGCAGCGGCGTGACCGCGATGAGCGGCCGGATCAAGGCGCTCGAGGACCGCCCGCCGGTCAGCGGCGGCGAGATCGCCGCCCTGGCGATCGCGGCGGGTCAATTGGATGCGGCGGTCGCGGGCGGTGCCGGGTATCGTCCGGCCCTCGACCGGCTGCGCGCCCTTGCCGAAGAAGACGCAGCGATCGTGCGCGAGATCGTCGTGCTGGATCCGCGCGCGGGCAAGGGCGTGCCCACGGTCACGCAGCTCGCGGCGGACTTCGCCCGGATCGCCCCGGACCTGTCGGCGACGTCGCCCGAGGCCGAGGCCAGTTGGACCGAGCGGCTGCGTCAGAAAACGATGTCGCTGGTGAAGATGCGCCCGGTCGGGAAGGACGGCGAACGCTCGCCGGTTACCCGGGCGGAACGGGCCTTGGTGCAGGGCGACCTGAAAGCCGCCGTTGCGGCCGTGGACGGGCTGGCCGGACCGATCGACGCTTGGCGCAAGGAGGCGGAAGCGCGTCTCGCGGCGGATGCCGCCTTGGCGGCGATCCGCGCCCGGGTCGCCGACCTGCTGGCGGCGGAAGCCACAGGGCCCAAGGCAGGGTCCAAATCGGGACAACGCGCGCCATGAACCGTGTCCTCGTCCTCGTCGGCGTCATCGTCCTCGTTGCGCTGGCGGCAAACTGGCTCAGCGGTAACCCCGGGCATGTGACGATCGAATGGCTCGGGTGGCGCATCGACACCTCGGTCACCATGCTGGCCTTTTTGATCGCGCTGGTGACGGTGCTGGGAGCGATCGGCTACCGGATGTGGCGGGCGACGCTGCTGGCACCAGGGCGCTTTTTCGAGGCGCGCCGGATGCGCCGCCGCCGCCTCGGCTATCAGGCGCTCAGCAGCGGCATGATCGCCGCGGCCTCGGGCGACACCGCGGAGGCGCAACGCCAATCGCGCAAAGCGGAAGACCTGCTCGAAGATGCCAGCGTGACGCGGCTGCTGCGCGCGGAAGCGGCGAAGCTGACCGGCGATGCCGCCACCGCACGGCGGACCTACGAGGAAATGGCCGAGGACCCGGAAACCGCGCTGATCGGGATGCGCGGCCTGCTCGAACAGGCCGACGAACGCGGCGACCGGGCCGAGGCGCTGCGCCTCGCCGAGAAGGCGCACCGTCAGCATCCCGGGGCGCGCGGCATCGCGCGGCGGCTGCTCGATCTTCAGGTTGAATTCGGCCGGTGGGACGCCGCCGACCGGACCCTGTCGAGCGCGATCCGGCATAAGGCGTTTCCGCCCGCCGAGGCGAAGCGCTGGCGATCCGCCGTGCTGCTCGAACGCAGCCGGATCGCCGAGATCGACGGCGTCGCGGCCGAGGCCCTCGCGCTGGCGAAGCAGGCGTATCAATTGGACGGTGTGCGGGTGCCGGTCGTGGCGCAGTACGGCCGCTTGCTCCACGCGCAGGGAAAGGATTGGCGCGCGAAGCGGGTGCTGGAGAAAGCCTGGAAGGCCGAACCGCATGCCGACATCGCCGAGGCCTATGGCGGGATGTTCGAGGGCGATAGCGACCTGGAGCGCGTCAAACGGTATCAGCGGCTCCTGAGTTTCCGGCCGGACCACGTGGAAAGCCATCTCGCGGTGGCGCGAGCCGCCATGGCGGCGCAGCTCTGGGGCGAGGCGCGGGCTCATCTGGGCCAGGCAGTGGAACACGGGGTGACGCCGCGGGTCTGCCGCATGATGGCCGCGCTCGAGGAATCCGAACACGATGACGGCGCGGCCGCGCGCGACTGGCTCGAGCGCGCGACCAGCGCCGATCCGGATGCTGCCTGGGTCTGCGATTCGTGCGGGGCCGTGGCTGCCGGGTGGTCCGCGCGCTGCGGCAACTGCAATACTTTCGACGCGTTGAGCTGGCATCCGCCGGTGCAGGCGCCGCGCCTGACGAGGGAGCTCACCCGGGACGAACCGGTGCCGGCCCTGCCCGCGAGCGATTAGACGAAATTCACTATTCCGAAGGGCGGACAGCAGCCGGGCCGGCGAATTATTGCCGGCCCGGCCAGTGGGAGTTAGGAAGTTAATCAGTGGGAGGCGGCGCCGTGTCAGCTAGGCTGGGTTGGGTCCGCATCCCGCAGTGTGGCACCTAAACCCTACCCGCCCGGGGGGTCTAGAACAGTGATCGGTGTCACAGATGGTAAATTTTTTTTAACCAATGCCGATTATATGGATTCCCAAGCGAATCCGGCGTATTCAGGATGCTTGCGAAACGCGACGGACCCGCTTATGGTCCGCGCGATCGGACGGATTTCTCGAAAATGCCGTCCATAAGGGGCCGCCTTAGCTCAGTTGGTAGAGCATCGCATTCGTAATGCGGGGGTCGCGTGTTCAAGTCACGCAGGCGGCACCATTTTTCCCAATTCGGGAGGCATGTCCTATAGTGACGATATGAGTGGCGATCCCTACGATCCCAGAAGCATTGCAAATCTCATGTTGGACGAGGCTGACCGGCTTGGGATTGAGGTCACAAATCTCGCCCTTCAGAAGCTCCTATACTTCGCCCACGGCATTTTTCTCATCAACTTCAAGCGACCATTGGTCAGCGGGTATTTCGAGGCTTGGCAGTATGGGCCTGTGCACCCTGCCGTGTATCGCGCGTTTCGATCTTCCGGAAGCGAACCGGTTTCATTTCGAGCAGAGGCACAGGACCTAATAACCGGCGAATCAAAATCTATCCCTAAACCGAGTAGTCCTGAAGTCCGTCGACTTGTACAGCAGGTGCTAGGATCGTATGGCAACCTATCGCCCGGCAGACTCGTTGACATTTCCCACGCCAAGAATTCCCCGTGGGAATTCGTCGTAAACAAAGCCAGAACATCCGTTGCCTTTGGGTTCCGCATACCAGATAATGTGGTCGTCGAGCGCTTCCGATACCATAAGGTGTCGGTTGACGAATCACCGAAAGCTGGAGAACCCAGTGAAGATACGCCGTTTACCTGATATTGACCTCGCGAGGATTGCGCCGTTGGCGCGCGATCAGCAGCGAAAGCACCTTGAGCAGTTTCGTTACGGCCGCCCGCCATTCTCTTATGCGCCGCTTCGCGCTTGCTTCCATGACATATTTAACGTTCAGCCGGCATTGTTCGGTCCAGTAGCGCCGACTGATTGGGTGGTCGTCGAGGAGACGTTACGGAAGAAGTGCAAGTCTGAGGATGAATTTATCGCGAACCTTCGCGTAGCAAAGGGTCTGCATCAGTTCACTAATGCCAAACAAATTTTTGGACGGGCGCGGGAGTTTTTTCCGTTGGGGATGGGCGCGGGTCAGCGGGTTGTCTATTGGCTGTCGATGATCCTCGCCATTGACGAACAACCGCTCGTACCGTTCATTGATCCGCGCCGTTCCAAAGGCCTGACCGAAGCCGGTCGGCGGTTCGCGTTCTCGATGATGCATGAGCGTATTCGAGCGGCTGATCCTGACTATGCAAACGTCCGTTTTGCCATCTTCCAATTTGGAGATATCGAAGGTGATATCCGCCGGCCAATGTTCCATACCGACGAGGGCATTGAACTGTTCTCGATTGAAGAAATGGAAACGATGGTCGCGACGACATACGAGCTTTGGCGGGAAGTTTGTGAGGAGCGCGAAACGGAGACGCGCCGCAAAGCATCTGGTACTCGTGGGTCACTGATTTAGTCCTGTTGCGACTAGCTACAGGTCCAATCTGTTATTCCGACTTTTGACAGTGACTGGGCACCTATATTGTTGCCCGTCAAACGGGTATATTGAGGCATGGTACCCGAGCAGAAGTTGAGGAAACGGGCAATGTCCTACGACTCTTCGAAAGAAACGTCCGGCGCATGGATTATCCACCATGGCCAAAAGGTCGCAATGGATGCGCACGGTGCTTCTGAATTTCCTGTGATTGATGAGGCGTCGAAGGCCGCGAACTTGTTGTCACGGCTGGGTGAATCTGACACAGCTCTACTAAGCAAGCGGGAGGTTGCAGCCGTCGCACAAGCAGCGAGGCTTAATCCTCGTACCGAACTGGCTAGCTTGTTGAACACCCTGGAGGAGAGGCGCTTAATTGAGCGCAAAGGAGATCATCTACAGGTTCTCGGGGTTACAACGAGAGGTGTATTGGGTCATGCTGCTGATATTTTTGCTGATGCCGACCCTTCGACCATCGAAATGGCTTCAATCGACTTAGCCGAAAAAAGTTCAGATGCACCCACACCGAGAAGCGAGATCGCCGAATATATTGGCGATACTCACAAAATTCCATCGCGCGAATTGGAGGATTTTCTCCATCGCGCCGAACAAATCGGTTTCGTCGACGCTGAGGGTGAGGGTACCGATTGCCTAATTTTTAACGGCAACCTATTCCGGCGAGATAATATTAATAAGGCGTCCCGCGTCCTTAATTCACTATCTTCCGCTGAGCAGTCCAAGATGAGAGAGTTTGACGAATTGCTCAAGGCGCGTGGTTGTGTAAATGCACGGCAAGCGGAAGCGATGCTCGGGGTCGAGGTGTTTGACAAGCTAAAAGCATCGGCTGTTTATGACTTGAACACAGTCTCGAATGATCAAGGTGAGCATGTTTTTGTTACGGCTCCTGGGGCATTTCACAAGTTCGTTGACCCGTTTGTAGATGACGGGTTCGACATGGCTAAGTCACTAGTTTCCGCACTTACTTATGGAATGACACAGCGATCTTCATCGCGTGGCCGCATTCAAAGCGTCGAGCTGCTTGTCGGAAAGCTTGTCAGTGGTCAAAACGTCGGACCAGCCACCGCCATTGGGATGGATTATCGTGTCCTTGAACAAAATCGAGTGATTAAGCTCACTCCTCATGGCGACGGTCGTTTTTATATGCGGTTGCTTAAAAGAGAAATTGGCGAATTGGCCTTGCAAGTACTGACAACGGGTAGCGCGAACGCGACGGTTCTTAACGCTCCTCCGGGCGCACCGATGAGCGGGTATGCGGGGCCTGAAGAAAGCCGAACACGGGTACGTAAAAACCAAAACAAACCTAGCAAGCGCGCGACGCAGGATATTTTAAGCGCGCTTCGTGGTGGTAGGACCATACGATGAGCCGAAAAACGTCTGGGACAAAAGGCTTGCGGCTCGAAGAAATCCTCCGAGCATATTTCCTGCAGGCGGGGTTTTTCGTCGTTCGTGGCGCTCCATTCCGACTTGATGGGGAAGATTTAACGGACATTGATCTTTGGATGTATGAACGTCCGACGGGAACTGCGAGGAGGCGGCAGATTGTTGACGCAAAGTCAAAATCAAAGCCCAAGGCAGTAGAGCGACTTCTATGGACCAAAGGACTGGCTGAGGCGCTTGACATGGATGGTGCATATGTTGCGACCACAGATTCGAGAGCATCCCTTCGACGAATGGCGAAGAAACTTGGCGTTTCTATTCTGGATGGTACCGATCTTCGAAGGATCGGTGCGAGTGAAAAGGTTCACATGCCGGAGCGGTTTACTGATGAAGAGCTTAATGGGGTTGTTAGATCCGTTGACAAGAGTAGAAAAAACAAAGAATTCCAAAATCACCTATTTGAGGTCAAATCCTCAGTCGTTGAGAGTTTTGGGGTGAACGGTACAGTAAGGGCGCTCGATGCAGTGTCGTATTTTGCTAATGCGACCGTTGGTGCACATCCTGGATCGGAACCTGCGGCGGCTGGAGGTCGACTCACCTATCTCAGCGCTTCTCTAGTCGGCGCAAATCTGGATTTTGTAGGCGTAGAAGCACCATTCCGATCCGCCGACGAACGTAGGGAAATGCTAGTCAACGCTATTCGGTATGGTAGCGTTGATAAAGACGAGGGACTTGAGAAACTTCGATTAGCAACTGGAATAGTTCGTCAATATGCCGACAACGGACCCGCGATTGCGAAGGGAGTCGAGCAAGGGTTCACCCGCGACCTTAACAACATTCCAGCGGAAATAATTGCGGATCACGTTGTGCGTATGGGGAAGAGCGAGTCTCTGTTCGGCGTTGCTAGGGACCTTGAGCGGTCCTGTTATTTAAAGGAATGTCCGACGTTTGATCAGCTTGATACCGCGTCGAAGTCGTTCCTTGGTGCGCTGTTTGATTTTTGCTCTGTCGACCGCGCAAAATTCGCGGAGGCGTGGAAACCTACCGATGTAGAAGAAAAGAAAACTTCAGAACCGAAACAAGAATCAGCCGAAGCCGGGCCACTATTCGAAAAATCTTCGTAATGGACGGAGCAGCCAGCATGGATCACGTTCCGTGCGTGTCATTGGTATTTTTTCTTCTGGTCGGTCAGTAAAAACCTGCCGATGTCCGGACCTCAATAGGCTGCGGGGCATTATTTGATAGGCAGAGCGCGATCGCCGCCACCACAACTAAATCCGCATGATGCTCATTCGCCCGCCCACCAAGAACGGTGTTACCGGCCGCCGTCGTCTTGACCTCGAGCGATTCCAACTCCAGCATGAAGCGGTCGCGCAGCGGTAGATCACGGGCGGTGACGACTTTCCGCGATTCGAGGCCGTTCTCGGGATTGCCAAGCAAGAAGTTCTTCGCGACACCTTGATAGCCGCTTTTCCGGCTCGTTGCTGCGCCTGCCGCAATTGTGATCGCCGCATGCCCAATTTACTCTACGGCCAAGAAATCGAAGAACGCTCGTCCTCGTCCTGTTCCACCAAAGGATCCCCTTAATTCGCTCTTAACATGCGGCTGGTAGCGTCACCGGCGTCGACTCGCGCCCGTTGCCGGGCGGAATTTATTCATTAAGCGATTAGCGTGCGTGCCGTATTCCTGTAAGATTCAGCGTTGTTGGGGCCGGGTCCGCCGGACGGGTCCGTTGTGGGGCATGTGCTGATATGACGACGCCGACAGAACCGAGAATCGCGGTGATTCTGCCGTGCTACAACGAAGAAGCGGCGATCGCCGACGTGGTGCGCGACTTCGCCGACGTGCTGCCCGACGCCTTCATCTATGTCTACGACAACAATTCGACCGACGATACCGTCGCCGTGGCGGAGGCCGCCGGCGCGCGTGTCCGGCGGGAGCCGATGCAGGGCAAGGGCAATGTGGTGCGCCGCGCCTTTTCGGATATCGAAGCGGATGTCTATCTCATGGCCGACGGCGACGGCACCTACGATGCCGAACGCGCGCGGGAAATGGTCGACCTGTTGCTCAGCGACAATCTCGACATGGTCGTCGGTGTGCGCACCGACGACGACCCGGACGCCTACCGGCGCGGACACCGCACCGGGAACCGGATGTTCAACATGACGGTGGCATGGTTGTTCGGCGATTTGTTCACCGACATCTTCTCCGGCTACCGCGTCTTTTCACGCCGCTTCGTGAAATCCTTCCCGGCCCTGTCCGCCGGGTTCGAGATCGAGACCGAACTGACCGTGCACGCGATCCAATTGCGCATGCCGGTGGCGGAAATCCCGACGGCCTATCGCGGCCGGGTCGAGGGGTCGGAAAGCAAGCTCCGGACGTATCGCGACGGTTTCAAGATCCTGCTCACCGTCTTGCTGTTCACGCAGCATTACCGCCCGCTGTTCTTCTTCACCGTGTTGGCCGCGGTGCTGGCGGTTATCTCGGTCTTGTTGGGCTATTCCGTCGTTGCGGAGTATTTCGAGACCGGGCTAGTCACGCGGTTCCCGACCGCGGTGCTGGCGATGGGGGTCATGCTGGTGGGCGCGATCTCGCAGGCGATCGGCCTCGTGCTCAACAACAGCAGCCGGGGCCAGCTCGAGATGAAGCGCTTGAAATATCTCGAATTCCCGCGCTTCGGGGCGGGCGGACGCCGGTAACCGGGTCTTACGCCTCTTTTCGGCCCTCGAAGGCCCGCATCAGATCCATCGGGAACGGAAAGACGATGGTCGAGCTTTGGTCGCTGGCGATGTTGTTCAGCGTTGTCAGATAGCGCAGCTGCATCGCCTGCGCGTTGCCCGACAGAATTTCGGCGGCCTCGTAGAATTTTTGGGACGCCTGCAGCTCGCCTTCCGCATCGATGATCTTCGCCCGCCGCGTGCGCTCCGCTTCGGCTTGCTTGGCGATCGCGCGGATCATGCTCTCGTCGATATCCACATGCTTGAGTTCGACATTCATCACCTTGATCCCCCAGGCATCCGTCTGGGCGTCGAGGATGGTCTGGATATCGGCGTTCAGCCGCTCGCGTTCCGCCAGCATCTCGTCCAGCTCATGCTGACCGAGCACGGAACGAAGCGTCGTCTGGGCAAGCTGGCTGGTGGCCGCAAGGAAATCCTCGACTTGGATCACGGCCTTCTCGGCGTCGATGACCCGGAAATAGACGACGGCGTTGACCTTGACCGACACGTTGTCTCGCGAGATCACGTCCTGTTCCGGCACGTCGAAGACTCGGGTCCGCAGATCGACCCGCACCATTTGCTGAATCACCGGCAGCACGATGATCAGTCCGGGCCCCTTCACCTTCCAGAACCGCCCAAGCATGAAGACGACGCCGCGCTCGTATTCGCGGGTTATGCGCAACGACATCAGGATAATGATGATCGGAACCAGGACGACGAGTGCGCCCATATACGTGGATATGAAAGCCATCTTCCACTACTCCTCCGGTTCGACGACGAGCGTTAGCCCGTCGCGGTCGCGAACGCGCACCTGCGCGCCGGGCGACAGGGTTTTTGCCGACCGAGCCTGCCAGACCTCGCCATGGGTCCGGACGCGCCCTTCGCCGCCGGACCAGGAAAGCACTTCGCCGCCGCTGCCGATCATGTCCTCCGGGCCGGAGACGACCGCCTTTCGCCGCGATCGCATCAACATGACGATGACGAACATGAATAGCCCGGCGCTTGCGGCGGCGATCGACACGATCAACGGCAGATAGATTTGGAACCCGGGCACGTCGGTATCCATCAACATGACCGAGCCGACGACGAAGGCGGCGATCCCGCCGATCCCGAGTGCGCCGAAACTCGGCGCGAAGGTTTCGCTGACCATCAGCGCGACGCCCAACAGGATCAACGCCAGCCCGACATAATTCACCGGCAAGACGTTGAGGGCATAGAGCGCGAGCAACAGGCTGATCGCGCCGACGGTACCCGGCAACACCATGCCCGGATTGTAGAATTCGAGAATGATCCCGTAGATGCCGATGATCATCAGGATATAGGCGACATTGGGATTGGTCAGGATCGACAGTAGCTCGCTGCGCCAGTCGGGGGCGAGCGTCTCGACCGCCAGCCCCGCGGTCTCGAGCACCCGGTCGACGCCCGCAACGCTGACCCGGCGGTTGTCGACCGCGGTCAACAGGTCCGGAATGGTCGTGGCGATCAGGTCGATTACCCCGGCCTTCAAGGCTTCCCTGGCGGGCAGGGAAGCGGCCTCGCGCACCGCCTTTTCGGCCCAGTCCGCGTTTCGGCCGCGCATCTCGGCGAGGCTACGGATATAGGCGATTGCCTCGTTGACGGTCTTGTCCTGTATCGTCGGGTGTTTCTTGTCCCCCAGCACTGGGTCCGACGGCTTTGCGTCCGGGTTGTCCGGGCTTGGGCGCGACGGCAATGGCGATGGGGTTCCCGGCCCGCCGATTTGTATCGGCGTGGCCGCGCCGAGATCGGTGCCCGGCGCCATCGCCGCGACATGTGTCGCGTATAAAATGTAGGTGCCGGCGCTGGCCGCCCGCGCGCCGCTGGGCGCGACATAGCCGACGACAGGGACCGGCGATGCCAGGATGGCCTTGATGATATCGCGCATCGCCGTGTCGAGGCCGCCCGGTGTGTCGATGCGTAAGATGACCACCGGTGCGTCGCGGTCGGCGGCCGTCTCAAGGCCGCGCCCGACATAGTCGGCGGTCGCCGGGCCGACCGGCCCCTTGATGTCGAGGATCAGCGCCGGACCTTGCGGTGCAGCATGACCGACTACGCCCAGCGCGAGGCCGGTCAACAAGAACAACGCGAATCCAAATCGTAGCATCGTAGCCTTCATTTCCGATTAACGGCTTCGGGCCAACTCTCTATCGTCTCATAAGTTTAGTGATTGCGGTCGCATTTCGCTATCAGTGGAAACCCCTATGCAATTTCAACCGTATCGCCGATCGAAAGACCGAGTGCCGCCGCCGCGCTGCCGGACGGGAAGGCGATCTCTGCCAGGCCGCAGGAATTCGCATACCAGAACGGCGCATCGGGCTTCGCGTCGCCGAAGACGCGCGCCGGCGAGATAATTGCGCCGCCCGCCCGGAGCGATGCGGACCCGGGTACGGCCTCGGCCCGAAACCCGGTCATCAGATTGCCGAATCCGTCGATATAGACGATCTCGGGCAAGTCGTCCGGCCAGTCCGCGCCGGGGATGTCTGTGGCCGGTTGCGGGGCGAGCAGGCCGTGTGGCGCATCGCTGGTGGCGAGCATCGCGGCGACCGGCGCGAACAGGTCGCGGCCGTGGAAGGAGTCGGACAAGGCTTCCGGCCGCCAGTCGATGCGCCGGGTCTGCACCGCCGCCGCGCGCCGGGCGGCCAGTTCGAACAATCCGTTGCCGGGCCCGACGAAGCGGGTTCCGTCGGCCTCGACCACGACCGGCGGGCGCGCGGTGCCGACGCCGGGGTCGACCACGCCGATGCAGATCGACCCTTCGGGGAAGTCCGCCGCCAGCGCCGCCAGCAGATAGGCGGCGGGTTTCGGGGCGAAGGCGGGCGCGTCCTGCATCAGGTCGACGACGGGTACGCCGGGGGCCCTTTCGGCGAGCACCGCCTGCACCTGGCCCACATAGGGGCCGTCGCGGGTGAAATCGGTGAACAGGAAAATCACCTGGACACTATGGCGGACCCGGCGCGTTCGGGGCAAGCTGCGCGATTAAAGTGACAGGAGGCGTGGATAGATATGCGGTTGAAGGACAAGGTGGCCATCGTGACCGGCGCGGGCTCTGGCTTCGGCGCGGGTATCGCCGAGCGTTTCGCCGAGGAAGGTGCGCGCGTGGTGGTAAACGACATCAACGCGGACGGCGGGGCCGCGACGGTGGATGCGATCGGCACGGCGACGGGCGATGCGGACCGCGCCTTTTTCCACGGCGCGGACGTCTCGAAGAACGTCGAGGTCGGTGCGTTGGTGCAGGCGGCGCTCGACCGGTTCGGCGATCTCGACATCTTCGTCAACAACGCGGGCGTCTCGCACCGAAACCAGCCAATGATCGAGGTCGACGAGGACATGTTCGACAAGATCTACGCGGTCAACGTGAAGTCGATCTATCTGTCGGCGGTGCATGCGGTGCCGGTGTTCAAGAAACGCGGCGGCGGCGTGTTCATCAACATCGCGTCGACGGCGGGCGTGCGGCCGCGGCCCGGCCTGACCTGGTACAACGGCAGCAAGGGCGCGGCGGTCATCCTGACCAAGTCGATGGCGGTCGAGCTGGCGCCCGACGCCATCCGTGTCTGCGCCATCAATCCCGGCATCGGCGAGAGCGGCCTGACGGAGACTTTCATGGGCATGGCCGACACGCCGGAGAACCGCAAGCGGTTCGAGGCCAATATCCCGCTCGGCCGCTATAGCCTGCCGCGCGATATCGCCAATGCGGCGCTCTATCTCGCGTCCGACGAAGCGGACCTATTGACCGGCGTCTGCCTGGAGGTCGACGGCGGGCGCTGCATCTAGCCCAAACGAAAACCGCCCGGGCAAGGCCCGGGCGGCGTGTTCGCGAACGGCGGGCGCGGTCAGTCGCGCATGATGCCGATCAAGTTCAAGATGTGAATGAACATCACGACGAAGCTGCCGTAGAGACCCAGCGCGCCGAAGACGGCCATCTTGGTGACCATGTCGGCCGGGGCCTCGTAGTACATGGTCTTGACCATCTGCGTCTCGTAGGCGGTGATGCCCGCGAAGACGAGGACGACCAGCGCCGAGATGCCGAAGCTGAGCATCGTGCTCTCGACCAGGAAGGCGTTGACCAGCATCGCGATGATCAGTCCGATCGCGGCCATCATGAAGAAAGTCGCGAAGCCCGACAGGTCCTTCTTGGTCGTGTAGCCGAAGAAACTCGCGCCGGCGAACATGCCTGCGGTGATGAAGAAGGCGCGGGATACGTCGGCGACGCCATGCGGCGTTTGCAGCATGAACAGCACGAAGGGCGCAATCATCACACCCCAGAGTGCGCAATAGAGCCAGAAATAGCCCTGCGCGGCGACCGTGCTGCGCATCGTCAGGATCTTGGGCGAGAACCAGCCCATGCCGAGCACCCCGGCGAACAGTACCCATTTCATGGGCCCAACGGCCAAGGTCGTCAGAAGCTGTGGCGAATTCGCCAGGAATAGGACAATGACGCCGGTAAACGCGACGCCAAGGGCCATGTAATTGTACACGCGCAGCATGTACGAGCGCAGTCCGGCGTCGATATCGGCGCCTGCGCGGTCTACAGTACGTCCTTGCGCGCTATAGTGTGGTTCGAGAGCCATCCTGCTCCTCCATACCCGTTCAGTTGACTGTCTGGGGGTCTATATTGGGAAGTTTATAATGATTATCAATACGTAACCAACGGAATTCATACCTTAAATATCTGTAATCCGCCCGTATTTTAATCAAATTACCACTAATCCTGGCGAATCGCCTCGAATCCCAGGATCAACTGCACGTCGTCTCCGACCAATCCGTTGTCAACCGCATAGGTCATGCCGAAGTCGCTGCGTTTGAGGCTGCCCGACGCATTGAACCCGGCCACATAGGGTTTTCCGCCCAACAGGCCGCCGCCGAACGGGTACTCGCCGCTCTTGTTCCAGGTGATATCCAGGGTCAACGGCTTGGTGACGCCGCGCAGGGTCAGGTCGCCGTGGATTTTGCCCGTGCGGTCGCCGGTTTTCTCCGCCCGCTTCCCGACGAAGACCATTTCGGGGAATTCCTTGGCGTTGAGGAAGTCGGCGCTGCGCACGTGGTCGTCGCGCTTCTTGTGACCGCTGAAGAAGCTCCCGGTCTTGACCACGATCCGGATGTCCGAGACGGCGGGGGCTTTGTCGTCGAACATGAAACTGCCGCCGGCGTCGGTGAACAGGCCGATCATGTCGTAATAGCCGATATGCCGGACCTTCAGCGCGATAGTGACATGCGCCGGGTCGATCTCGTATTTCGCCGGGCTCGCGATGGCCGGGCCGCGTGCTGTTATCAGGAACGCCGCGATGGCGAGGGCGGGAAGGATCGCGAAATAACGTTTTCTCATCTGCATGCTCCGCGCGGTGTGTCGGGATTTTGCCTCGCCGCAATTATGTCGCCCAAATGCAGGCGGGATGAAGACACCCACGGAAATGTGATCGCGCTATTCGTTGCGCAGAATCGGCGCCGCCTTGTGGCCGAGCGCGCGCCAGGTGCCGATGAATCCGGCGATTACCGTGATCGCGATGCAGGCGGCGGTGGTGCCGATCACCGCGCCCGGAATGAAGGTCCAATCGGCCCGCATCACATGGACGATCACGGCCCAGGCGGCGGCGGTGCCGATCACCGATGCGACGATGGCGGTGACGAGGCCCAACAGCCCGAACTCGATCAAATAGGTCGCCAGCACCTCACGCCGGGTCGCGCCCAGCACCTTCAGCAGGACCGAGTCGTAAATGCGCCGGCGCCGCGTCGCGGCGATCGCGCCCGCCAGAACCAGCCCGCCCGCCAGCACCGCGATGCCGGTGATCGCGCGCACCGCGGTGCTCAGCCGGTCGAGAATCTCGCTGATGCCTTCCAGCACTTCCTTGACCCGGATCGCCGACACATTCGGGAAGCGGTCGGTGATCGCACGTTCCAGCGCAAGCTCGGTCGCGTCGTCGGCCTTCGCCGTCGAGATGTAGGACTGCGGCGCGGCTTCGAGCAGGCCCGGCGAGAAGATCATGACGAAATTGATCGACAGGGTGGTCCAGTCGATCTCGCGCAGGTTGGCGATCCGGGCGGTGACCGCGCGGCCCAACACGTTCACGGTCAGGGTGTCGCCGATCTTCAGGCCGAACCCTTCGGCCGCGCGGGCGTCGAAGGAGACGAGCGGCTCGCCTTTGTAGTCGGCCGGCCACCACTCCCCGGCGGTGATGCGGCTGCCGAGTTTCGGCGGCGTGCGCGCCCAGGTCAGGCCCCGGTCGCCGCGCAGGATCCAGGCGAAGTCGGGCGGCGGGGTGATCTCCTCCACCGGCGTGCCGTTCAGGCGCATCAGCCGGCCGCGCAACATCGGCACGCTTTCGGTCGACTGAACGTTGGGGAAGCTCTTCACCAGCTTCTCGAACTCGGCCACCTGGTTGCTCTGGATGTCGATGAAATAGAAGCCGGGGGCCTCCTCCGGGATATTGTCGTCGATCTGGTTCGCGAGGTTGCCCTCGATCAACGCGACCGCGCCGAGGACGGTCAGGCCGAGGCCCAGCGACAGCACGACGCTCGCCGCCGGCGTGCCCGGCCGCGACAGGTTGGCGAGGGCGAGCCGCAGCACCGGATGTCGCGGGCGCGGGAGTTTGTCGATCAAGGCGATGATCGCCCGCGCGGCGCCGTGGAAGATCGCGAAGGTGACGATCGCGCCGACCACGAACACGGCGGCGATGCCCGGGCGGTAGGCGGTCGCCACGGTCAGGCCGGCCAGCGCCAGCACCACCAACGCCAGCGATGCCATGTAGAGCACCCGCGGCCGGCGGTCGGGCGGCGCGACCACCGCACGGAACAGGCTGGCGGCTGGCACCTCGCGCGCCTGCCCCAGCGGCCACAGCGAAAAGGCGATGGTGACCAGCAGGCCGAACACGGCGGCCAGGAGGAGCGGCAGCGGATAGAACCCGGCCTGCGCCTCGATCGGCAGGCTTTGCGACAGCATCGGTGCGCCGATCAACGGCAGGGCCGCGCCGATCGCCACGCCGACGACGATGGCGAGCAGGGCGAGCCCCAGCACCTGTAGCAGATAGAGTTGGAAGACCAGCGGTCCGGGCCCGCCGAGGCATTTCAGCGTCGCGATCGTCGTCAGCCGCGAATCCAGGTAGCTCTTGACCGCGTTGCCCACCCCGACGCCGCCGACCAGCAATGCGGTCAGCCCGACGAGGCTGAGGAACAGCGTCACCCGGTCGACGAAACGCTGGATATTCGGCGCCGCGTTGTCGATTGCGCGGACGCGCCAGCCCGCGTTCGGGAATTGCTCGTTCAGCCGCGCGATCCACGCCTTGTGACCGCTCCCCTGCGGCACCTCGATGCGGTAGTGATAGCGGATCAGGCTGCCCGGTTGTAGCAGGTTGGTGGCCTGCAGGGCAGGAAACCCGACCAACAGGCGCGGTCCCAGGTTGAAGGCGCGCGTCGCGCGGTCGGCTTCCTCGGCGATGACGCCGGTCAGTACGAAATCGGCGTCGCCGACCCGCACCGTATCGCCAATGCCGACATCGAGCTTGTCGAGCAGGCGCTGCTCCGCAACCGCGCCCCACCGGCCCGCGCGCTCGGCGATGGCGTCGGCCAGCGGCGTCCCGTCGGCGAGACGGAACCCGCCGAACAGCGGATACTTGCCGTCGACCGCCTTCAACTCGACCAGATTGCGGGCCGCGCCGTCGGGCGTCTTCGCCATCGCACGCATCTCGGCAATGTTCGACCGGCGCGCGGTATTCGCATCGAGCCAGGCAAGCTGCTCGGGCGTCGCCGCGCGGTGGGTCAGGCGCAGGTCCACGTCGCCGCCCAACAAGGTGCGGGCGTCGGCCCGGATGCCTGCGACCACGCTCTCCGAGACCGACCCGATCCCCGCGATCGCCGCTACGCCGAGGATCAGGCAGGCGAGGAACACACGGAATCCGGCCAGCCCCGCGCGCAACTCGCGCAGCGCCAGACGCCAGGCGAGGGGCAGGTTGCTCATGCGGATAGCGGTTGGGCGGCGGTGGCCGGCGGTGTCACGTCGACGATCCGGCCGTCCGCCAGCTTGATGTGGCGGTCGCATCGCGCAGCCAGGGTCGCGTCGTGGGTGATCAGCATCAGGGTGGCGTTGCGCTTGTCCGCGAGATCGAACAGTAGGTCGATGATCTGTTGCCCGGTATCGCTGTCCAGGTTGCCGGTCGGCTCGTCGGCCAACAGCAATTTCGGCTCCATGGCGACCGCGCGCGCCAGGGCGACGCGCTGCTGCTCGCCGCCGGAAAGCTGGCCGGGATAGTGCTGCAAGCGATGGCCGAGGCCGACCGCCTCCAATTCCGCCTCCGCGCGCTCGAAGGCGTCCCTCCGCCCCGCGAATTCCAGCGGCACGGCGACATTCTCGACCGCGGTCATGGTGGGGACCAGATGAAAGGCCTGGAACACGATGCCCATGGTATCGCGGCGGAACAGCGCCAGGCCGTCTTCGTCGAGCGCGCCGAGGTCCTGGCCCGCGACGGAAACCAGGCCGGCGGTCGCCCGTTCCAGGCCCGCGATCACCATGATCAGGGAGGTCTTCCCGGAGCCCGACGGGCCGACGATGCTGACCCGTTCGCCGGCGGAAACCGAAAGGTCGATACCGCGCAGGATATTGACCTGACCGGCGGCGCTCCCAAGTGTTAGTTCCACGCCTTCAAGGCGAAGCATGGACGTTGAGGATTGAGACGGCATCGTGGACACGGTTTTTTCGTTACCTCGTCATTGGGCGGCCCGCGGTAAGGGCACCGCGCGGGCATCCGCTGGATATGGCGCTGCGGCGCCGCTTTTCAATGGATTGCGGTGGTTTGGCATTACCGCTTTCGCCGTCGTTTTCCTGGCCTCGGGCCTCGCGCTCGCCAAGGAGCGAACGATTCTGGCGCTCGGCGATAGCCTGACCGCCGGGTACGGCCTCGCGGCGCAGGACGGGTTTACGGCGCGGCTTGAATCGGCGTTGCGCGGCCGGGGCGTGACGGCGCGGGTGATCAATGCCGGTGTTTCGGGCGATACCAGCGCCGGCGGGCTGAACCGGCTTGACTGGCTGATGGCGGAGAAGCCGGATTTAGTGATCGTCGAACTGGGCGCGAATGACGGTTTGCGCGGTTTGGACCCCGCCGAAACGCGCCGCAACTTGGACGCGATCCTCACCCGCACCAACAGCGGCAAAGCACGCGTGTTGCTGGCCGGGATGCTGGCGCCGCCGAATCTCGGCCGCGAATATGCCGACGCGTTCAACGAAATCTTTCCCCAATTGGCCAAGAAGCATAAGGTGCCGCTATATCCATTTTTTCTCGATGGTGTCGCCGCCCGTCCCGACCTCAACCTGTCGGACGGCATCCACCCGAACGAGAAAGGCATCAAGGTCATCGTCGATCGAATGTTGCCTTATGTATTGCAGGCGCTAGGAGAACAATAATGAGCACCGCCGCCCCCTTCCTGGCCGCGCACGCCACCGGCGAGCATTGGCGCGACGCCGCCGGCAAGATCATCCTCGAACTGGACCCGGTGACCGCCGAGCATCGCCTCGGGTTTCTGTATGTCACCGACGACTACGCGGCGGATCTGAAGGACATCTCGGTGTTCCTGCGGCAGACCACCGGCGTGCCCCACTGGGTCGGGACCGTCGGATTCGGCGTTTGCGGCACCGGCAAGGAATATTTCAACGAACCCGCGATGGCGGTGATGCTGGCGCCGATCGCCGAGGACGCCTTCCGAATTTTCTCGGGCATGTCCGACAGCGTCGATCCGGTCGTGGCGCAGCACCGGGCCTGGATCGACGGCCCGGCGCCACCGCTGACCGTGGTGCATGGCGATCCGCGCAACGAGAAACTGCCCGACCTGATCGAGCAATTCTCCGATGCGACCAACGGATTCCTGGTCGGCGGATTGACGGCGGCGAATAACGGCTTCCCGCAGCTCGCCGACGATGTCGAAGACGGCGGCCTCTCCGGCGTCATGATCTCGCTGGAGTCGGTGCCGGTGCAGGCGGGGCTGACCCAGGGATGTTCGCCGATCGGCAGCGTCCACGAGGTCAGCCAGGCGCAAGAGAACATCCTGTTCGAGTTGGACGACCGGCCGGCGCTCGACGTGTTCAAGGAGGATATCGGCGATGTTTTGGCGAAAGACCTTCGCCGGGTCGCCGGATACATCTTCGCGGCGATCCCCGTGTCGGGGTCGGACACGGGCGATTACATGGTGCGCAACCTGGTCGGCATCGATCCGGATTCCGGCGCGATCGCCATCGGCGAGCACGTGGCGCCGGGGGACCGCATCATGTTCTGCCGCCGCGACCATGACACTGCGGTCCAGGACATGCGGCGCATGCTGGTGGATCTTAAGAAACGCGCCGGCGCATCGCCGATCCGGGGTGGTCTTTATTTTTCTTGCTGTGCCCGCGGACCGAACCAGTTCGGACCCGATGACGCGGAGCTCAAGTTGCTGTCGGAGGAGTTGGGCGATTTTCCGCTCGTCGGATTTTTCGCCAATGGCGAAATCAGCAACAACCGCCTTTACGGTTACACCGGGGTCCTGACCCTTTTTCTTTAATTTTGAAACCCGGCCATGCCGGGATCGCCGTCTTGATTCGACTATTCGTTGCCATCGATCTTCCGGGTACCGTCCGGGACCGCCTCGCCGGAATGGGCGGCGGCGTTCCGAATGCCCGTTGGGTGCCGCCGGAAAACATGCACCTGACCTTGCGCTTCATCGGCGAGGTCGAGAACGGGCTCGCCCAGGACATCGACACCGCATTGACGAAGTTCCGCGCGCCGGGCTTCGACATCGAGCTCGAGGGCGTTGGGTTCTTCGGCAAGGCGTCGGCGGCGCGCGTGCTGTGGGCCGGGGTGCGCCGGTCCGAGCCGCTGATGCGGCTGCAGGCCAAGGTCGAGACGACGCTGTGGGATGCCGGCGTGCCGGCCGAGGAGCGTAAATTCGCCCCGCATGTCACGATCGCCCGTATGCGCCGCGCACCGGCGGACCGGGTGCAGAATTTCGTCGCCGACCACGCGGCCTTCCTGTCCGGGCCGGTTCCGGTCGATCACATCACGCTGTTTTCCAGCTTCCGGTCCGACTCGGGACCGGTCTATCGGGCCGAGGCCGAATACCCGCTCGACCCACCGGACTAAAGGAACCGCTGGATCGTCCGTGCTGCCGAATGCGCGTAGCTGCCGCCGAACAACGCGGTATGGACGAGCAGCGGATAGAGGTTGTAGAGGTCGCGGCGCTCGCGGAAGAACTCGGGTGCGATCGGGCGATGTTCCGCATAGCGGCGAAAGAAGGCGTCGCCGAAGGTGCCGAACAACGTGGAAAAAGCCAGTTCGATTTCCGCATCCGCATGATAGATGGCGGGATCGATGAATCCCGCGATGCGGCCTCGCCGGCAGAGCACGTTGCCGCCCCACATATCGCCGTGGATCAAGGACGGCGTGCTGTCGGCCGGGACGATCCGGTCGAGCCGGCCGCAGAGCGTCTCCAGCGCGCGGAAAGTGTCCGCCGGCAGGTGGCCGGCGTCATGCGCGACCCGGCCCATCGTCCGCAGACGGTGATCGCGGAAGAAGTCCCGCCAGGACTCCGTCCAGGGGTTGGGCTGCGGCAATGGGCCGATCAGCGTGTCGCGCTCGTGGCCGAAGGCGGGCCCTTGAACCGCATGGAGGGCGGCCAGCAGGTCGGCGGCATGGGTTTCGGCCTGCGCGTCGAGGGCGTCGCCCGCCTCGATGTAGTGCATCAGCAACAGGTCGTCTTCCGCCAGCAGGACCTCGGGCAACGGCAGTGAACTGGCCGTGCGGAGGTAACGCAGCATGTATCCTTCGATCTGGAAATTTGCCGGGAGTGCCGACGATTTCGCGACGACAGAAACCCCGTCGGCCAGGTCGAGGCGATGGACCGCCGCGATACTGCCGCCGTGCAGAGGTGTCGAGCTGATGATTGCCGCGCCGGTTGCCGCCTCGATCCGTCGGCGCTGGTCCGGGGTCACAGAATCTGGTCGCGGATCTTCCGAAGCCAGCCCTTCGCGCCGGCTTCGATCAGGTCCATCGCGTAGTCGAAATCCCGCACCCCGCCATAGTAGGGATCGGGCACGTCCATCCGCCCGAACTGCGGCGCCGCGTCCAGGAACATCGCGAGTTTCTCCAGGCTGCCCGGCGGACCGGTGCGGGCGAGCTGCTGATAGTGGCCCGTATCCATCGCGATGATCAGATTGAAATCGGTGAAATCCTGTTCCGTCATCTGGCGCGCGCGCAGATGGCCGATCTCGTAGCCGCGCTCACGGGCCACTTGGTGGGCGCGTTGGTCCGGCGGTTCCCCCGCGTGATAGCCGTGCAGCCCGACCGAATCCGCGCCGATCCGGTCGGCCAGATCCGCTTCGGTCACGATTTGGCGAAATACCCCTTCCGCCGTAGGCGAACGGCATATATTTCCCGTGCAGACGAAAAGAACGCAATACATGCCTCAAGCGTCCATGTCGTTTTCTTCGACGTTGGATTCTATTGTTGCAGAGATATCGATCGATGGCGACAACCGGAATGGGGCGCGGACGTGCGGACACGGGAAGGACTGACAATTCTGTGACACAAGATCTTGATTCGCTGTTGGCGGAAATTCGGGGCTGCGAGCTCTGCGCCGCCGAACTGCCGCGGGGCCCGCGCCCCGTCGTCCGTGCGTCGTCGACGGCACGGCTCATGATCATCGGCCAGGCGCCGAGCACGAGGGTGCATGAAACCGGCCTGTCCTGGAACGACGCGAGCGGCAACCGGCTGCGCGACTGGATGCAGCTCGACCGGGAACAATTCTACGACGAAAGCCAGATCGCCATCGTGCCCATGGGCTTCTGTTATCCCGGCGTGGACCGCAACGGGGGCGACAAGCCGCCCCGCCGCGAATGCGCCCCCGCATGGCATCCCCGGTTGTTGCCCTTTCTCGAACAGGTCGAATTGACATTGCTGATCGGGGCCTACGCGCAGAAGGAATATCTCGGCAAGCGGCGATGCCGGACGATGACGGAGACGGTGGCGCGGTGGCGCGACTACATGCCGACATTCCTGCCGTTGCCGCACCCGAGCTGGCGCAATACGGGATGGCTGCGCAAGAATCCGTGGTTCGATGAAGACGTGTTGCCGGTGCTGCGTATGCGGGTGCGGGACCTGGTGACCTGAGGTCAGGCGTCGTTTTCGATCGCTTCCATGTCGTCGTCCGACAGGCCGAAATGGTGGCCGATCTCATGGATCAAGACATGGCGCACCACATGGGGCAAATCCTCGCCGGTGTCGGCCACGTAGCGCAGGATCGGCAGGCGGTAGAGGAATATCCGGTCCAGGTCCTGCGGTGTGTCCCACGCGCTCTGTTCGCTGATCGGCACACCGCGGTACAGGCCGAGCAGGTCGAATGGCGACTCCAGGTTCAATTCTGCGCAGGTCTCCGTATCCGGCAGCTCGACCACCTGGAAGACCACCGATTTCACCTGTTCGCGCAAGACCGCGGGGATCGTCTTGAAAGCGGCTTGCGCCATCGCCTCGATGGCCGCCAGGTCGATGCTTCTGTCGATCGTCATGTGGATTCGCTGCAAGTTGTCATGGTCTTCCGCCGTGCAAACCGCCACAATGGGGCGGGAGGGGTGTTTGTATCGAGAGGGACATCGATATGGTCGAGAAACTCAGCGGGGCGGCGCGGGCGGCGGCGCTCGCCCAGGTGTCGCTGTGGCGTGAGGTGGAAGGTCGTGATGCCATTACCCGGGTTTTCAAATTTGCCGACTTCAATGATGCATGGGGATTCATGACGCGAGTCGCTCTGCGTGCTGAACAAATGGATCATCATCCCGAATGGTTCAATGTCTATTCGACCGTCGAGGTTACCTTGTCGACCCATGACTGTAACGGCCTGAGCGAAAGAGATATAGCGCTGGCGTCCTTCATCGACGAGGTGGCCGGCTGATTGCCGGCGGCTCCGCGGACGTGAGGTTTTCTCGCCCCCTTCTCACCCGGCTGCTGACCGTTTTGATCCTGTTGTGCGCCGGACCGGCGTTGGCGCAGGATTTCGCGTCGGGCATGAACGCCCATCTCAACAAGCGCTACGGCGAGTCGCGGCGTATCTTCGGCAGCCTCGCGGACGCCGGGAACGTGCGCGCGCAGTTCATGATGGGGACGATCTTCGAACAAGGTCTCGGCGTCGACCGGGACCTGGCCGCCGCAGCCCGCTGGTACGGTTTGGCGGCAGACGGCGGCAACGCGTCGGCACAGTATAATCTCGGCGTCTTCTATCAGTTCGGGAAAGGGGTCCGGAAGGATTCGGCGATGGCGGCCAAGCTGTTGCAGCAGGCTGCCGAACAGGGCCATGGACGGGCGCAGAACAACCTCAGCACCTTCTATTTTACCGGCGTCGGCGTGCCGCAGGATCGCGTGGAGGCCTGGAAATGGCTCACCCTGTCGGCGGATAACCTGAAGGGGCAGGCGCGTGAACTGGTGCTTGGCAACCGCCGGGTGATCGAAGAGAAGCTCAAGCCCGAAGAACTCGCGGAGGCCAAGCGCCGCGTTGCCGCATGGCGCAACAAGCGCGCCGGATAGCGCCGGTCTACCGTGGCTGCATGCGCAAGGCGCTGTCGAGCCGGACGACCTCGCCGTTCATGACCGGGTTATCGATCATGCTCAGCGCCAGCCGGGCGTATTCCTCGGGGCGGCCGAGGCGCGACGGGAACGGCAGCGTCGCCGCCAAACTGTCCTGCACGGCCTGCGGCAAGGACTGCAGCATCGGCGTCTCGAACAGCCCGGGCGCGATGGTCAGCACCCGGACGCCCATGCGCGCGAACTCGCGCGCGGCCGGCAGCGTCAATGCCGCGACGCCGCCTTTCGAGGCCGCATAGGCGGCTTGGCCGATCTGCCCTTCGAAGGCGGCGATCGACGCCGTGTTGATGATGACGCCACGTTCCCCGTCGGCGTTCGGTTCCCGATCCGCCATGCCGGCGGCGGCCAGACGCAGGATGTTGAACGTCCCGATCAGATTGACCTGGATGACCTTGGCGAAATCGTCCAGCGGCATCGGACCGTCGCGGCCGACGATGCGGCCGGCCGGGCCGATGCCGGCGCAGTTCACGCAGATGCCGGCGGGACCGAACCGGTCGGCCGCCGCCGCGATCGCGGCTTCGCTCTCCGCTGGCTGGGTAACGTCGCAGGGGAGCGCCAGGCCGCCGATTTCCGTTGCGACGGCATCGGCCGCCTCGGTATTGCGGTCGAGCACGGCGACCTTGGCTCCGGCGGCCGCCAGGGCGCGGGCGGTCGCGGCACCGAGCCCCGATCCGCCGCCAGTTACGATCGCGGGTACGCCATCCGGTGTCATGGTCGGTTCGCCTTCGCAATTGTTCAATGTGACGGTTGGTTTGACCGTGGATATAGCAAAACCGTCCCCGACTGCCCATATTCTAAGGGTAATGCAGGATATGTCGCAGACATCGGCCGCGGCCGGAGAAGACGATTCGCAAGAAACCCGCGTACGCCGGGGGTTTTGGCCGAAGCTGCGACGCTCGCTCGGGCGTATCAGCTTTGCACGTGAGGTGGTGGCCGCCTATTTCTGCGCCATCGATCCCCAGACGCCGGCACGAACCAAAGGCATCCTCTTGGCCGCGTTGGCCTATTTCATCGCACCGGTCGATCTGGTGCCCGATATCATCGTGGGACTGGGATTCACCGACGATGCGGCGGTCCTGTTCGCGGCATGGCGATCGGTCGAGCCGCATATCAAGGACCGGCATCGCGTCCGGGCCAAGGCTGTATTGGAAGACGGGCAAATCCCGAAGGACGCCGCAGACTAGGTTTGTGGCGGGGGTTCCCGGCCTTCCTTGGATTCGCGACGGGCGATATAGAGCGTCGCCAGGATGATGAGCAACGCGCCGCCGATCGTGTAGGGATCGGGAATTTCGAGGAAGAAGATGTACCCGGCGAGCCCGGCGAAGATCAGCCGCGTATAGTCGAATGGCATGACCGCGGTCGCCTCGCCCACACGCAGGCCATGGATCAAGCAGGTATGGCCGACGCTCAGGCCGGCGCCGATCGCCGCCATCAGCATCAACTCGGTATTGGTCGGCGTCTGCCACACGACGATCGCGGGGGGCAGCGTGACGAAGGTGGGAATCAGCGTTCCCCAGAACAGGATGGTCAACGGTTTTTCGGTAATCGTCATACGTTTGATCAGGACGACGCTCATCGCCACGAACAGGGCGTTGAGCACGGCCGCGATCGCGGCGGGATTCGCCTCCGGACCCGGCCGCACCATCACGAGAACACCGCAGAATCCGACCAGTGTGGCGGTCCAGCGCCGCCAGCGAATGCGCTCGCCGAGGAACAGCACCGCCAGGATGATCACCCAGAGCGAGCGGGAGAAGCTGATGCCCGTGACGTCGGCCAGCGGCATGTTGGTCAGCGCATAGAAAATCGTCATCAGGGCAAGCGATCCGGTGATGCCGCGTGCCAGATGGAAGTTCATCCGCTGCGTCTTCAGGACCGCCATGCCGCCGGCATGCCAGACGATCGGCAACAGGAACATGGTGCCGAAAAGACCGCGGAAAAAGACCATTTGGAAGGGGTCGAGCGTCGTGCCGACATACTTGATGAGCGAATTCGTCATCGTGAAGATGAGTGCGCTCAGCAGTATCCAAAGGGCGCCGCGAACATTCCCCGGAAGGGCCACCAGCTTGGCGGAAATGGAGTCCATAGTGGAGAGAATAGTCCCTTGGAATAAATGCGCTGTTAATGTCCGACAGGCGTTTTAATGGAAGTGTCCGGGGACATAGCACACTTGGATTCATAAGGGAATTGCATTCTGGGGTTGTCATGCAACCTTTGCTCTAGGCGCGACACGGGGTAATTCTGGTTCCTGGCCGATCATTCCGTTATATCTTCGGGCAAGGGCCGGCATGCCGAAACTGAAAGCGGAGGATCCGTGGAAAAACCAATATGGCAGCCTTCCGCCGACCGCATGGCGGCGACGAATCTGCACGCATTCCAGCAAGTTCTGATGGGTCAGGTCGCTGACGCGCCGGTCGATTACGACGGCCTGCATCGGTTCTCGGTCGACCGAATGGAGGAATTCTGGGCCGCGGTTTGGGATTATAGCGGCGTCGTCGCGAAGACGCGCGGCGACGCGGTGCTGATCAATGCCGACAAGATGCCGGGTGCCCGGTTCTTTCCCGATGCAATTCTCAACTTTTCCGAGAATCTTCTGCGGCGGCGCGATGCCGGAACGGCGCTTGTTTTCCGCGCGGAAGACAAGATCGAGCGCGCGATGACGTGGAAGGAGCTTTACGACGACGTTTCGCGTGTTGCGCGTGCCCTCGCGCAGGTGGGCGTCAAGCCCGGCGACCGGTGCGCGGGGTTCGTGCCGAACGCGCCCGAAGCGGTCATCGCCATGCTGGGGGCGACCGCGGTCGGCGGGGTCTGGACCTCCTGTTCGCCGGATTTCGGCACGCAGGGCGTGCTCGACCGGTTCGGCCAGGTGGAACCGACCGTGTTGTTCGCGTGCGACGGCTATTACTACAACGGGGTCTGGCAAGATACGCTGGACCGGGTCGCGGAGATCGTCAAAGGCCTGCGGACGGTCGAGCGGGTCGTGATCTTCTCGATTCGCGATACGGCGCCCGATCTGTCGGGTATTCCCGGTGCGGTCTCGTGGACGGATTTCGTCGGTGGGCAGGATGCGGGCGAGATCGATTTCGTGCATCTGCCCTTCGGGCATCCGCTCTACATCATGTATTCGTCCGGCACGACCGGCGTTCCGAAATGCATCGTGCACGGCGCCGGCGGCACCTTGTTGAAGCATCTCGAGGAGCAACGGCTCCAGAGCGATATCAAGCGGGACGACCGGGTGTTCTATTTCACCACATGCGGCTGGATGATGTGGAACTGGATGGTCTCGGCGCTCGCCTGCGAGGCGACGCTGGTCCTCTATGACGGGTCGCCCTTCGCGCCGTCCGCCTCGGTGTTGTTCGATTATGCGGATGCGGCGGGCGTCACTTTCTTCGGCACCTCGGCGAAATATATCGACGCCTTGGCCAAGGAAGGGCTGAAGCCGATGGACACTCACGACCTGGGCACCGTCCGGACGATCGCGTCCACCGGGTCGCCGCTGGTGCCCGAGAGCTTCGACTACATCTACGAAAACGTGAAACGCGACGTCTGCCTGTCGTCCATCGCCGGCGGCACGGACATCATCGGCTGTTTCGTCGGCGGCAACCCCATCGGGCCGGTTTGGCGCGGCGAGATTCAGAAGCGCGTGCTCGGCATGGAAGTCGAGGTTTTTGACGACGCGGGCGAGAGCCTGGTCGGCGAGAAGGGCGAGCTGGTCTGCACCCGGCCGTTCCCGTCGATGCCGCTCGGTTTTTGGCAGGATGCGGACGGATCGAAATACCGCGCGGCCTATTTCGGGAAGTTCCCGAACGTTTGGTGCCACGGCGATTTCGTCGAATTGACCGAACATGGCGGCCTGGTCATCTACGGCCGCTCGGACGCGACACTGAATCCGGGCGGCGTGCGGATCGGCACGGCGGAAATCTACCGTCAGGTCGAGGCCTTCGATGCGGTCGAGGAAGCGATCTGCGTCGGCCAGGAGTGGGACAACGACACGCGCGTCGTGCTGTTCGTCCGCATGCGCGAGGGGCACACCCTCGACCCGGCCTTGATCGACGATATCCGCAAGCGGGTGCGTGCCAATTGCTCGCCCCGGCATATGCCGGCCAAGGTCATCGCCGTCGCCGACATTCCCCGCACCAAGTCGGGCAAGATCACCGAACTGGCGGTGCGCGACATTATCCACGGGCGGCCCATCAAGAACCAGGAGGCGCTGGCCAATCCGGAAGCGCTGGCGCTGTTCGAGGATATCGCGGACTTGCAGACGCCATGAGCCCGGATTTTCCGGCGGCGATCCGCCCCCAGATCCGCGATCTCGAAACCCAGCAGATCCTGCAGGTCTCGCGCTTGGCGATGGACGACCCGTCGGTCATTCCGCTGTGGTACGGCGAATCGGACGTGACCACCCCGGACTTCATCAAGGCGGCCGCGGATGCCGCGCTGGCGGCGGGCCACACCTTCTATACGCACAAGCACGGCATTCCCGAACTGCGCGCGGCGCTGGCCCGCTACACCGCGGGGCTGTACGGCATCGACATGGCGATGGAGCGGATCACCGTCACGTCGTCCGGCATGACCGGCATTATGATGTTGATGCAATTGCTGATCGATGCCGGGGACAACGCGGTGCTGGTCGGGCCGGTCTGGCCGAACGCGCAGGCGACGGTCGAGATCATGGGCGGCGAGCCGCGCAACGCCCCGCTGCGATTCGGCAACGAGGGCTGGACCTTCGATCCGGACACGGTGATCGCGCAATGCGACGACCGGACGCGCGTGGTCTTCGTCAATTCGCCGGGCAACCCGACCGGCTGGATGATGCGCCGCGACGAACAGCAGGCGCTGCTCGACCATTGCCGGGAAAACGGCATCTGGATCGTCGCCGACGAGGTCTATGCCCGCATCGTGTACGATCGGCCGGCCGCGCCGTCCTTTTTGGAAATTGCCGGGCCGGACGACCCGGTGATCGTGGTCAACAGTTTCTCGAAGTCCTGGGCGATGACCGGTTGGCGTCTCGGCTGGCTGACCCATCCGGAACGGGTAGCACCCTTCATCGGTAACCTGATCGAGTACAACACCAGCGGCACCCCGACCTTCCTGCAGCACGCGGCGGTCACCGCGCTGCGCGACGGCGAGCCCTTTGTCGCGTCGATGGTCGAACATTGCCGCCGGGGACGGGCGGTGATCGGTGATTGTCTGTCGGCGCTGCCGCGGGTGCGCTACCGCTCGCCGGATGCGGCCTTCTATGCCTTCTTCGCGGTCGATGGGATGGATAACAGCCTCGACTTCGCCAAGCGGCTGGTGCACGAGGCGAAGGTCGGGCTCGCGCCGGGCACCGCCTTCGGGCCGGAGGGCGAGGGCTGGCTGCGGCTTTGTTTCGCCCGCGCGCCGGAAACCCTCGAAGAGGCGGTCGACCGCCTGACGCCGCTCCTAAAATAATAGGCTGAGATAGAACCGGGTCTAGCCGCCGTCGCGCACCGCCACGATGACCTTGCCGGTCGATTTACGGTCGACCAGCGCCTGCAGCGCCGCCGGCGTTTCCGCCAAGGGGAAGGTGAAGCTGATATGGGGCTTCAGCTTGCCTTCCATGTACCAGGCGCAGATTTCGTCCAGCGTGCGGCGCATCGTTTCCGGCTGCTCGAAGCGATAGGTGCTGAAGGAATAGCCGACGGCGGATATATTCTTGACCAACAGATAGTTGGCGGCGAATTGCGGGATCGTGCCGCTTGCGAAGCCAAGCGTGATGAAATTGCCCTCGTAGTTCAGGCAGCGCAGTGCGGCCGCGGCGGCGTCGCCGCCGACCGGGTCGTATACCGTGTCGGCGCCGCCGGTCAGGTCCTTGACCCGCGCCCGGATGTCCTCGGTCGTGTAATTGATCAGATGATCCGCCCCGTGCGCCTCGGCGATGGCGAGCTTTTCGGCGCTGCTGGCGCAGGCGATGACCGTGGCGCCCAGGGCCTTGCCCACCTCCACGGCGGTCAGCCCGACGCCGCCGGACGCGCCCAGCACCAGAAGGACCTGCCCCGCCTGCAATTTGGTGCGATGGGTCAGCGCCAGATGGCTGGTGCCGTAAGCGATCGGAAAGGCCGCGCCTGCCGCGTAATCCATGCCGTCCGGCATCCGCACCGCATGTCGGGCGTCGAGCAGCGCTTCCTCGGCATAGGCGCCGATGCGCATCGGTGCCAGCACGCGGTCGCCGGGCGCGAAGCCGGTCACGCCATCGCCAACCGCAAGCACTTCGCCCGCCGCCTCCATGCCCGGGGTGAAGGGCAGGTCGGCCTTGTGCTGATATTGGCCCTTCACGACGAGGGTATCGGCGAAATTGACCCCGGCGGCGTGGACCGCGACATGCAGTTCGCCCGGCCCCGGCGTCGGCGAGGGAACCTCTTCCAGCCGCAGCGCGTCGATTCCGGTCAACTCATGAATTCGCATCGCGCGCATTTCGGCGGGCTCCTTTTCTCGCAATAATTTGACGTGTTCCATCGGTTGGGTCGCGCGGCAGACCTTGCCTTGCCGCTTCTTGCTATGCAAGTTTGCGCGCTATGCGGGGTTATTTCGGATTGGGCGTGGAAGGTATTTCCAAGCCTATGAATGTGGGGAACCTGTTCCGGTCGGCGCACGCCTTCGGGGCGGACTTCGTATTCGCCATCGCGCCGGCGGTAAACCTCCGGGAAATCCAGAAATCCGACACGTCCGGTACCGCGAAGCATGTGCCGCTATACGAGTTCGCCTCGGTGGACGAGTTGACGCTGCCGCATGGTTGCGAACTGGTCGGGGTCGAACTGCTGGACGAGTCGATCGACCTGCCCAGTTTCACCCATCCGAAACGCGCGGCTTACGTGCTGGGACCGGAGCGCGGCTCGCTGTCCGAACCGCTGGTGGCGCGCTGTTCCCATGTGGTGAAGATACCGATGAAATTCTGCGTCAACGTCGGTGTCGCCGGCGCCATCCTGATGTATGACCGGCTGCTTACGCTCGGCCGGTTTCCGCCGCGCCCGCCGTCGCCGGGCGGTCCGGTGGAGGATTTGCCGCCGCATGTCCACGGCGGCCAGGTGTTGCGCCGCGACGGGAAGCCATGAAAATGCCTTACATCGATATCTTGGCAGCGCCCCCGTACTCCTTATATGAGAGGCCATGAAAGCAATGCGTCGATATAGTTTGATTGTCATCCTGGTAGTCGTCTTCGTCTCGTCCCTGGCCGCGGTGGCCTTTGCGGCGGACAAGGTGTTGGGGCTCTATAACGACTGGGGCGCGCAGACCTTCGACGAGGGCGGCAAGGTGGGCTGCTCGATCTGGAGTCAGCCGATCCGCGACGAGGGCAAGTACAAGAAACGCGGCGCGATCTACGCTTACGTGACCCACCGGCCCTGGGACAAGCGGATCAACGAGGTCAGTTTCGCCGCCGGCTACACCTTCAAGAAGGACAGCACGGTGCGCCTGCGCATCGGCGGCCAGCGGTTCACCCTGTTCACCGACGGCACCACCGCTTGGAGCCGGTCCGCAAAGGACGACCAGGAAATCGTCGGCGCCATGAAGCGCGGCGCGTCGATGATCGTGTCCGGCGTCTCCTCGCGCGGCACCCGCACCACCGATACATATTCCCTCCAAGGCTTCACCAAGGCGTATCAGGCGATCGGCAAGGCGTGTAACGTGAAGTAGGCGGCTCGCCGCTTGCCCGGCCCCGCCCGCCAACCTGTTGTAGGTAATCTGGATTTTCCGTTGGACTCGGCGGGATTCGACGTAAGCTAGTAGAAGAAAAGTCGGTATCCCAATACGTAAGGTCCATGGATTTTGGCGACGGGTATAGGCCGGACCAACCTGCCACCATGTTTGAAATTGTGCGCCGGTGGGCCGATCGCATGCCGGATGCGCCGGCGCTCGTCGAATTGGACCGCGAGCCTCTAACATACGCCGCGCTCGCGGAGGTGGCGGCCGATTTCCAATGCGCTTTGGCCAGCCATGGAATTGGCCGAAACGATCGGGTTGCCGTTGTCCACGCGGGCGGGGCCGACATGGCGGCGGTGATCGTCGGTATTTGGACCTGCGGCGCCGCCGTGCCATTGAATCCGGCCTATACGGTCGGCGAATTCGCCATTTATTTCAGAGATCTAAACGTAAACGCTGTGGTCGTCGACGCGGCGCTGGACTCGCCGGCTCGCCGCGCCGCCGAGCGGCTCGGCCTGCCGGTGCTGGACGTCGACCGTCAGGCCGATTCGGCTGCCGGCATGGTTCGGCTGGCCCCTGGTATCCGACCGGTCGGCCGGGATGTGGAACCGGCCGGTTTGATGGATCTGGCGACGGTGCTCGCGACATCGGGGACGACGTCGCACAGCAAGACGGTGCCGTTGCGGCATTGGGAACTCTGGTTCAAATACGCCAACGCGGTGACCAGCCTCGAATTGACGCCGCAAGACCGGTGCCTGAACCTGATGCCGTTGTTTCACGGGCATGGAATCAATACCGGACTGGGTATCTGCCTCTGGTCCGGCGGCAGCACGATCATGCTGCCGAAATTCGATATCGGCACCTTCGCCGACCATATCGAGATGCTGACGCCCACCTGGTACACCGGCTCTTTCACCTTCCATCATCAAATCCTTGGCCATGCCGACCGGTTGAAGCCGGTCGTCGCGGCGTCGCGGATTCAGTTCGCGCGCTCGGGTTCCGGCGCGCTCGATGCGGAGATCGGCGAGAAGATCGAGAAGGCGCTGGCGATTCCGGTGATCCAGACCTACTCGACCACGGAAACCGGCATGATCGCCAGCAATCCGCGTCCGCCGCGCCGCCGGCACCATGGCAGCGTCGGACTTCCGGCGAGCGACGGCGTCGCCATCATGGGTGACGACGGCGACCTCTTGCCGCCCGGCCAGCACGGCGAGGTGGTGGTCAGCGGCGACTGCGTGTTCGAGGGCTATGAAAACGACCCGGCCGCGAATGCCGCCGCGTTTTCCGGGGAATGGTTTCGGACCGGCGACCAGGGCATGATCGACGATGACGGGTATCTTTTCCTGACCGGCCGCATCAAGGAAATCATCAACCGGGGCGGCGAGAAGATCACGCCGTCCGAAATCGAACAGGCGCTGATCAAGCATCCGGAGGTGGCGAGCGCGACGGTCTTTCCCGTTCCCCACCCAACGCTCGGCGAGGAGGTCGCGGTCGCCGTGGTGCCCGAGAAGGGCGCGGTGATCAGCGACGAGATCCTGGCGCGGTTCGTGGCAAAGGGGTTGACGGCTTTCAAGGTTCCCCGCCGGTTCGTTTTCGTCGATGCGATTCCGAAGGGACCGACCGGGAAGATCAACCGGCGCGACCTCGCTGCCGCCTTCGCGCTGGACGGTGCCGCGCGCGTGTCGACGCCCGACGAATCTAAGCCGGCGGCATCGGCGACGCCGTTCGAAGCAACGCTTCAGCGCCTCTGGGCCGAAACCTTGGGCGTGGAAGCGGTCGGGCTGCAGGACGACTTCTTCCTGCTCGGCGGGGATTCCTTGCAGGCGGTCGAGCTTTTCTTCGCGATCGAAGACGAGATCGGCAAACGGTTACCGCGGTCCATCCTGTTCGAGGCGGGGACGGTCGCCGAGATGGCGGCTCGCATCGCGGCCGAGACGCCGTCCCCGTGCATCGTGCCGATCCAACCGGCCGGCGATCGGCCGCCCTTCTTCTGCATTCACGATCAGAACGGCGACGTGCTGAATTTTCGCGACCTCGCGCGCCATATGGGCGAGCGGCAACCCTTCTATGGCATCCAATGCGTCGGATTGGATGGGGAAGCGGTTCCGTTCATCCGTATGGACGACATGGCGGCGCACTACCTCCGGGAAATCCGGAAGATCCAGCCGAATGGCCCCTATTACATCGGCGGCTATTCCTTCGGCGGCCGCGTTGCCTACGCCATCGCGCAGAAACTGCGCGCGGCCAATGAGGACGTCGGGTTATTGGCCTTACTCGACACTTACTATCTGGCGGGGCGTAAGAATGTCGGCCTGCGCGGCTGGGCGGCGCGACATCGCGACCGGCTGGGTAAGCTCGGCGCGGCGGAGATTCCCGGATATCTGGCTCAGCGATTGCGGAATGCGGGTGAGACGCTGCGGGTCTCGGCGCGTGCGCGTTCGGTTAACGCCGTCTGGCAATTCTGCGACCGGCGTGGTTTGGACATCCCGAGATTCCTGCGATATCCGGCTGCGGCGAACGACATCATCCGCAGGACCGACCGGCCGCAGCCCTATGACGGCGATGTCTTGTTCTTCCAGGCGGAGCTGCCGGCGCTACGGCATGCCGATATCCATGAAGGTTGGCGGCGGATCGTCAACGGCCGGTTCGAGGTTCGGCCTGTTCCCGGGCGCCACTACGATTTCGTCAAGGAGCCGCATGTTCGCACGCTTGCGGCGGAACTGACCAAATGTCTCGAGGACCGGCAGGATCGCTGTTCGGCGGGGTCGCGAGTCGCCCCCGGCGCCGCTTTGTCATAGGCTTCTATGCACCGGATCCGCCAGACCGTATGACTTGCCGTGTCGGTTGTGTGGCGGGTCGAGGCGGCAGAAGGAAGCTCGATTATGATCTATGCCCGTAGCGGCGCCGATGCGCTTGCCGAGCGCTACGACGTGATTTCACCCGGCACGGGAATTCAGCACTGGGGCACTACCTTTTTCGGCCCGCGCACCGCGACGAGCCCTGCGCCGGGGCCGCAAGCGACGATGTCGGAACTGCAGGCGCATGAGGCGATCAAGCCGCATTTCCACGGCGTAACCATGTTCCAGCTCTTCATTGCCGGATCGGGCACCATCGGTAACCGCGGGCAGGCGTTGAAACCGCTGACGGTTCAGTTCAAGGACCATCACACCGCCTATGGCCCGGTCACGGCCGGTCCGGAAGGCCTCTCCTTTGTCGCGCTCAGGATGTACACCGGCGATTCCAAGCCGATCTACATTCACAACAGGGACGAGGCGAAGGAGAAAATCCGGCCGAGCAAACGGCGCAACATAACATCCGAACAAATCGGCTTCTCGATCGAGCCGGTTCTCCGGGCCCGCACCGAAGCGGCGTGGTCGACGGCGCTCGAGGGCGACGACGGCATGTGCGCCAGGATTGTCCGGTTGGGCGCCGGCATGACCGTACAGGGACCGGACCCCAGGATCGCCGGCGGCTACTACGTGTTCGTCGGGAACGGCAGCATGCTGCACGACGGCGAGGAATTGCCCCTTTGGTCCATGGTCGTTGTCGAGAATTGCGAGGACGAGTTCGAGATACGCGCCGGCGGAAACGGCCTCGAGGCGCTCATCCTGCAATATCCGAACGAAGATCGTTAAGGCGCCGGCCCAGCCGTCGCCCGTTCGTCGAAAGTTGTCAAACCCCCGACGATGGCGAACAATTGACGCCGACGCTGATATGCGAGGGGGAGCGGCCGCGATGACGGAAAATCAATCGAATGAACCCGCGGACGTGACGGTGCTGGGCGCCGGGATCGTCGGCATCTGCACCGCCTTGTCGCTCGTGGAGCGCGGCTTCAAGGTGGCGCTGCTCGACCGCAACCCGCCGGCGGAAGGTGCGAGTTACGGTAACGCCGGGTCGCTGTCGCCGTGGTCCTGCGTGCCGCAGTCCATGCCCGGCCTTTGGAAGAGCGTGCCGAAATGGTTGATCGACCCGGAGGGGCCGATCGCGCTCCGCCTCGGCTATTTGCCGACCTTCCTGCCGTGGGGCGTGCGCTTCCTGCGTGCGGCCCGGCGCGAGGGGTTGGACGCGATCGCCGATGCGATGATCGCGTTGACCCGCCCGACGCTGGATATTTACCGGCGGCATATCGCGGGGACGGGCCGGGAAGACCTAATCCGCGATGGCGTCTACGTGCATGTCTATAAGAACGCGGCGGATGCGGACCTGTCGGCGCTGGGCTGGCGCATGCGGCGCGACCGTCAGGTCCCCCTCGAGGTGGTGAAGGGCGGCGCGCTGCGCGAGGTTGAGCCGGCGCTGTCGCCGGAATTCGAGGCGGCGGTCCTGATCAAGCAGCAGGGGCGCGCGCTCGACCCCGGCGGCATCGGCAAGGCGCTGGCGGAGAAGGCGCAGTCGTTGGGCGTCGACTTCCGCCGTTGTTCCGTCGAACGCCTGGTGCCCGAAGAGGGTGGTACCTGGCGGATCGAGACCGATGCCGGGCCGGTCCCGGCGAAACGCGTGGTCGTCGCGATGGGCGCCTGGTCGGGCAAGCTGCTGTCCGGGCTGGGCGTCAAATGCGCGCTCGAAGCCGAGCGCGGCTACCATCTGGTGTTCCGCGACCCCGGCGTGATCCTGAACAACGCGATCATGAACGTGGACGGCAAATTCGTAGTCAGCTCGATGAATGCGGGGGTGCGCTGCGCGGGCACCGCCGAGTTCGCGGGCGTGGACGCGCCGCCGGACTATCGGCGGGCGCAGGTCTTCGCGCGGCTCGTGAAACGGATGTTCCCGGATATCAACGTGAATGACACTGTCGAGTGGATGGGTCCCCGGCCGTCGACGCCGGACTCGGTGCCCTTTCTCGGCGACATCCCCGGCTTCGAGAACCTCTACGCCGCTTTCGGCCATGGCCACACGGGCCTGACGATGGCGCCCAAGACCGGCGAGATCCTGGCCGGGCTGATCGCGGGCGAGACGCTCGACGTCGACATGACCCCCTACCGGATCGACCGTTTCTAACGGAATGTACCCGACGGAGTAGCCGGAACGACCCGCACGGAACGCGATAAACCATTGGCTGCGGGCCCTTTCCCCCCTATATCATCGCGGTATGAGCGAATCGGTCCCCACATTGCAGGATTTCATGCCCGGCGGCCCGGCCGCCACGGGCGCGACGGCGGATTCGCGCGCGAACCTGATGGGGATGGATCGGGAGGATTTGGCGGACGCGCTGGCGCCGCTGGACGTGAAGCCGTTCCGCGCCCGGCAGGTCTTCCAATGGATTTATAACCGCGGCGTCACCGACTTCGACGACATGACCAACCTGTCGAAGGGGTTGCGGGCCGACTTGGCCGCCCGCTTCCGGATCGACCGGATTGCGGTGAACACCGAGCAGCGCTCGACCGACGGCACCCGCAAATGGCTGGTCCGGTTCGACGACGCGCAGGAAGCGGAAACGGTCCATATCCCCGAGACGGACCGCGGCACGCTCTGCGTCTCCAGCCAGGTCGGGTGCACACTGACCTGCAGCTTCTGCCACACGGGCACGCAGAAACTGGTGCGCAACCTGGAAGCGCGGGAAATCGTCGGCCAGATCATGCTGGCGCGGGATGCCTTCGGCGAATGGCCGTCGCCGTCGGAGGACCGGCAGCTCACCAACATCGTGATGATGGGGATGGGCGAGCCGCTCTACAATTTCGAGAATGTGAAGAAGGCGCTCAAGATCGCCATGGACCCGGAAGGCCTGGCCATCTCGCGCCGCAAGATCACGCTGTCCACCTCGGGCGTGGTGCCGATGATCCACCGCTGCGGGGCCGAGATCGGCGTCATGCTGGCGATTTCGCTGCACGCGGTGCGCGACGACCTGCGCGACGAGTTGGTGCCGATAAACCGCAAATATCCCATCGCCGAGCTGCTCGACGCCTGCCGCGCCTATACCGGGCTCAGCAATGCGCGGCGCATCACCTTCGAATACGTGATGCTGAAGGGGGTGAACGATTCGGCGGCGGACGCGCGCGAACTGGCGCGGCTGATCCAGGGCATCCCGGCCAAGATCAACCTGATCCCGTTCAATCCCTGGCCGGGCGTCGCTTACGACTGTTCCGAGCAGGCCGCGATCGACCGCTTTTCCGACATCGTGCAGCGCGCCGGCTATTTCGTGACCGTGCGCACCCCGCGCGGCCGCGACATCCTCGCCGCCTGCGGCCAGCTCAAGAGCGAAAGCGTGCGCGCCAAGGGCCAGAAGACCGGCATGGCGGGCACGCTCTAACGCTCAGTCTCTAATTGTTGTAATCGCTGCCGTCGTCGCCGCCGTCATTTTCGTCGATCGTCGTGCCGAAATTGAACGGGAATTCCTGGTTCCCGGTGGCGGACCCGTCCGCGCCCACGGCGGTGTTGAACGCGATCTGGTCGACGCTACGCTGCGCCCGGACAGGGACGAAGGTCTCGCCGGACCGTTGGATGACGCTGATGCCCGACAGGATTTTGGCCAGCCGCTGCTCGGAAACTTTCGCGCCGGGCTTGGCGCAGACATAGCCGAACAGGACCCGGGTAGGCCTGCCGAAGGAATCGCGGGGATCGAAATCCCACTCCGAATTGAATCCCGCGCATTGCCGTCCGTCCGCGAGGCGGAAGGGCTGGAAATCCATCGCGTCATGCTGTGCGGCGAGGGTGATCTTCTCGCCCCATGTCTTGTTCTGCGCGCGCACGGCATTCCAGGTATCGACCATCCGCTCCATCCAATAGTCGTATTGCAGCGCCAGCCCTTCGCCGAGCGCGGTGTCGTACACCGCTTCCAGGGTCAGGTTTTCGGTTTCGAACCGCGAATAGGCGACATGTTCGAAAGCGTCGAGATGATGGATGCGCACCACCTTGGCATTGCGCATGGCGGGGTCTTCGAAGGTGATCAACGCCTCCGTGCCCGGTGCGCGTTTGGTGACCGGATATTGGGCGGTGAGGCATCCGCTAAGAATAAGGCCGAGCGACAACACCATCGCCCGGGAAATCATCAAACCGGGTTTATTCGTCATGCTGGTTATCCTTTATCCATGCCGTCCGGTAACCACGGCATTTCTGTTCCAATCCTAATGACATTGGAAGACGCGGTTCCCACGGCAAGCCTTTGGAGATGAAAAATGTCGCTATCGCTCCGCTTGCCGTAACCCGATACCGCCGCTTGCGGCCAAGCGTTCTTTCCCTATACTCCGCCGCGATTTCCAACGGTTACGTGCGCGGAGGGCCCGGCGATGGGCGACAAGATCAATAAGGTGGTGTTGGCCTATTCGGGCGGGCTCGACACGTCGGTCATTCTCAAATGGCTGCAGGAAGTCTACGACTGCGAGGTGGTGACCTTCACCGCCGATCTCGGCCAGGGCGAGGAGTTGGAGCCCGCGCGCAAGAAGGCCGAGATGTTCGGCATCAAGGAAATCTTTGTCGACGACCTGCGCGACGAGTTCGTCCG
Organism: Alphaproteobacteria bacterium; assembly: GCA_965228975.1. Classification (GTDB taxonomy): domain Bacteria; phylum Pseudomonadota; class Alphaproteobacteria; order UBA8366; family UBA8366; genus JAJFJD01. The sequence goes on along the minus strand of OZ245851.1, from coordinate 4,523,289 downwards.
CGATTACGTCTTCCCTATGTTCCGCGCCAACGCGCTGTACGAGGGCGTGTATCTGCTGGGCACGTCGATCGCGCGGCCGTTGATCGCCAAGCGCCAGATCGAGATCGCGCGCGAGACCGGCGCCGACGCGGTGTCCCATGGGGCCACCGGCAAGGGCAACGACCAGGTGCGCTTCGAGTTGGCCTATTACGCGCTCAACCCGGACATCAAGGTCATCTCGCCCTGGCGCGAATGGGACCTGACCAGCCGCACCGTGCTGATCGACTATGCGGAAAAGCACCAAATTCCGGTGCCCAAAGACAAGCGCGGCGAGGCGCCGTTCTCGGTCGACGCCAACCTGCTGCATATCTCCGCCGAAGGGAAGGTGCTGGAAGACCCGGCCGAGGAAGCGCCGGATTATGTCTATTCCCGCACCGTCGACCCGGAGAAGGCGCCGGACACGCCGACCGTCGTCGAGATCGATTTCGAAAAGGGCGACCCGGTCGCCGTCGACGGCCAGAAATTGGGCCCGGCGGCATTGCTGACCCGGCTGAACGAGCTCGGCGGGGCCAATGGGATCGGCCGGGTCGATCTGGTCGAAAACCGCTTCGTCGGCATGAAATCGCGCGGCGTCTACGAAACGCCGGGCGGCACCGTGTTGATCGCGGCGCACCGGGCGATGGAATCGATCACCCTCGACCGCGAGGCGACCCATCTCAAGGACGAGATGATGCCGCGCTACGCCAAGCTGATCTACAACGGCTTCTGGTTCGCGCCGGAGCGCGAAATGCTGCAGGCGCTGATCGACAAGAGCCAAGAGCCGGTCACCGGCCGGGTCCGGCTGAAGCTGTATAAAGGCAACGTCATCGTGATCGGCCGCGAAAGTCCGAACAGCCTGTACAGCCTGGAGCACGTGACCTTCGAGGAAGACTCGGTCTACGACCAGCGCGACGCCGAAGGTTTCATCAAGCTGAACGCCCTGCGGCTCCGGTTGGCGGGAATGCTTAAGGGCTGACGCGAAGGCGTCTTCGGCCGGGCCTAGGTCCGGCAAATCGAAACGCCGCCGTCCACCAGCATCGCCGTGCCGGTCATGAAACTCGACGCGTCCGACGCCAGATAGAGGACGGATCGGGCGATCTCCTCCGGGGTCGCGATCCGTTTCAACGCGTGCAGGTTCTCCACGAAGGCGGTCGCCTCCGGCGTGTCGGTGACGCTATGCCCCATCGGCGTATCGGTGCCGCCGGGCAGGATCGCGTTCACCCGGATTCCGTCCGCGCCGACTTCGGCGGCGAGGACCTGGGTCAACCCGATCAGCCCGGCCTTGCTCGCCGCGTAGGCCGCCATGCCGGGCATCCCGGCGGTATGGCCAACGAAGGTCGAGGTGAAGATCAGCGATCCGCCGCCCCGCGCCTTCATCGCATTCAGTTGATGCTGTGCCCCGATAAAGGCGCCGGTCAGGTTCGTGTCCAGCGTGTCGCGCCATCCCTCCAGCGTCACGTCGGTGGCCGGCCCCATCTCGCCGAGCGTGCCCGCGTTGTTGAAGGCGATGTCCAGTCCGCCGTAGGTCTCGACGGCCAACGCGACGAGCGCCTTGGCGCAGGACTCGTCCCGGATGTCGCCGGCCCGGGCGACCGCGGTGCCGCCCTCGGCGGCGATCTCGGCGACCAGTTGCTCCAACGCCTGCCGCCGCCGCGCGGTGACGACAACCTCGGCCCCTTCGCGCGCGAACAGCAACGCCGCGGCCCGGCCGATCCCCGAACTCGCCCCGGTGACGATGGCGACTTTTCCCCGTAGTGATGTCATGTGCTCTGCCCTGTAATCGCGTTGTGACGGATTGGAAGTCGCGAGGACAGATAGGGGGAGGATAGGATCGCCGCCACCCGAATCTTGCGGCGCGGTGTGACGGCTCGCAGGGTCGTCTAGGGCAGGTCGCGCGTCATCTCGATATGGGGAATTTTCTGCCCTTGCTTTTGGCGATAGCTCTCGCGGACTTGGCGAAACCCGCGCGCCTCGTAGTAGCTGACGGCGTTCAGCGTGGCGGTCAACCGGCGGGGGGTGTGGCCGTTCTTCGCCGCGTCGTGTTCGCAGGCGTCGAACAACGCATGGCCGACGCCACGCCCGTGGTATGCCGGGTCGACGAAGAGGCTTACCAGCTCGTCCCCCCGCCAGGACGCGAACCCGATCACCGGCCCGTCGTCCAGGGCCGCGATCCAGAACGTCTCGCCGCCCGTATCGGCGGCCTCCACATATTTCTCCGCCGTGCGGCCGTGGAGCCAGGCGTCCACTGCGGCGGGTTCCACGAATTCGGCGCAGACGGCTGTCACGGCCGCGGTGTGGATGCGGTGCATGTCTTCGGCATCGTCCGGCGACATCAGTCGGATTGCGAAACACATCTCATTTGCCTCCGGATGGGCGACCCTACCGGGGGATCACCGAGACCCCGATGGCCCAGTCGTGGGTCAACAGCAGGGCGGCGTAGAGCGCAAGGCCCACGGCGACGCGGGCGAGGCCGATGCCGGCCCAGTCGATCTTGGTGCGTTTTTGAACCACCGCCAGGAACGGAATGACCGATGTGGTCAGCGCCACCGGTCCCCACGCCGAGCCGAGCGCGATACGGCGGCGCTGGTCGATATGCCACATGCCGCCGAAGCTCAGCACCGCCATGCCGCCGAACAGGGCGAGGCTCGCATCGTCGCCGTTCGCCAGTAGATGCGCCACGCTCCACAGCCCGAATCCCCACAGGCCCGGGTGGCGCGTGATCGTCATGATGCCGGGGGCGGGATGCGGTTGGTCGGCGTGGCGCTCGCCCGCGACCATGGTGATGTTCGGCGTCGACAGGCTGGCGACCACGAGGATGCAGGCGAAAGGCATCACGAGCAGCGGGATGGCCAGCAGCCCCGGCGTCGGTTGCCACAGCACGACGCGCGGCGCGGCATTAAAGGCCGCGACCGCCCAGAGCATTGCGCCGAGCGCCAGCACCGAGTAGGACACCCGGAACCCGGTCTCGCCCAACGCCTTGATGACGGGTTCGCGCACGGTTACGCTCGACAGGAAGAAATGCCCGCCGACGAAAACCGCGACGGCCAGCAGCAGCGCTTCAATCGTTCCGATCATGCGCGCATTATTCGCACCCCAACCCGCGCCGTCCAGAAGGAACGGCGCCAAGGAACCGACAATGTCAGACTCCGATGCCGATGCGCCACGCGTCGACGACCCCGTCGCCGAAGCGATCCTGGGCCTTCTCGCGGATTTGCCGCCGGACAAATCGATCAGCCCGATGGACGCGGCCCGGGCGGTGGCCGAGGCGCGCCGCCGGCCCGGCGACGGTCCCGAGCTTTGGCGGCGTTATATGAACGCGGTGCGCCAGCAGGCGGTGCATCTGGCCCGGCAGGGACGGATCGAGATCACGCGCAAGGGTAAGCCCGTGGATCCTAATAATTTTAAGGGTGTGGTGCGGCTGCGGCTGCCGGCCGGCGGCCAAGACGGCGGTTAGAGGGCGGGCGGCTCGATCCCGGTCTGCCGGCAGGCGGCGACCAGCGTGTTGCGCAACAGGCAGGCGATGGTCATCGGCCCGACGCCGCCCGGCACCGGCGTGATCGCCCCCGCGACGCTTTTCGCTTCGGAAAAGCAGACATCGCCGACCAGACGGAATTTTCCGTCTTCGCCTTCTTTCGGCACCCGGTTGATTCCGACGTCGATGACGGCGGCACCCGGTTTGACCCAGTCGCCGCGGATCATCTCGGGCCGCCCGACCGCGGCGACCAGGATGTCGGCGCGGCGGCAGACGGCAGGCAGGTCGCGGGTGCGCGAATGGGCCACGGTCACCGTGCAGCTTTCGCCCAGCAGCAGCGCCGCCATCGGCTTGCCGACGATATTCGACCGGCCGACCACCACCGCATCGAGGCCGGACAGGTCGCCGAGCCGGTCCTTCAGCATCATCAGGCAGCCAAGCGGCGTGCAGGGCACCATCCCCTTGCCGCCGGTCGCCAGCCGCCCGGCGTTGATGACGTGGAAACCGTCCACGTCCTTGTCCGGGTCGATCGCGCCGATCACCTTGTCGGCGTCGATCTGGTCCGGCAATGGCAGTTGCACCAGGATGCCGTGCACCGCGTCGTCGCGGTTGAGTTGGTCGACCAGCGCCAGCAGGTCCGCCTCGTCGGTGTCCGCCGGCAGCGAATGCTCGAAGCTCTGCATGCCCGCCTCGACGGTCTGCCTGCGCTTGTTTCGGACGTAGACCTGGCTTGCCGGGTCTTCGCCGACCAGCACCACGGCCAAGCCCGGCACCAATCCGTGCTCTCTGCTCACGTCGGCCACCGCCGCGCCGACGCGTTCCCGCAGGTTCGCCGCGAATCCCTTGCCGTCGATAATGCTTGCGTCAGTCATGGTGGGCCTCGAGCCAGTGTTGGAGTTGCGGCAACAGGATCTTGGGGTCGCCGGCGACGTGGACGGTCTTGCGGCGGTGCTTCGCGCCGGCGGTGACGGTCAAACGGGTCTTCGGCAGCTTCCACGCCTTGGCGAGAAGTCTGATCAAGGCGGCGTTCGCCTTGCCGTTTTCGGGGGCGGCGGTCACCCGCGCGCGCAAGGCGGTGCCGCCCTCCTCCAAGCTTGCAAGCCCGTCGATTCGGTTGGCCGACGCCCCCGGCGTCAGCCGGATCGCCACGGTGACGCCGTCATTCCGCGATATGACCGGAAGCGCCGCCATTCGTGTCGTTTCCTAGCGTGGCCAGTATTCGATCAGCAGGTTCTTGGCGAAGAACAGCAACAGCAGGACGACCAGCGGCGACAAGTCGATACCGCCTAGATTCGGCAGGATACGGCGTATCGGGCGCATGACCGGCTCTGTGATCCGGTACAGGAAGTCGCCGACCAGATAGACGAATCGGTTGCTGGTGTTGATCACGTTGAACGCGATCAGCCAGCTCATGATCACCTGGATGATGATGATCCAGACGAAGATGTCGACGATGGTAACGATCAACAACAGCAGTGAGTTCATAGGTGTAGGACCTGTCCCCGGTTGTCCGAACGGCGCACCCTAGCCGCAACACCGGAAGGGTGGCAAGGCCCCGGTGCGACGCGGTGCTTGACATGACCCTGATCCCTTCACATATTCCGCACGCTTCGGCGTGTTTCGCGCCGTCGCACCCAGTGTCGGGGCCGTAGCTCAGTTGGGAGAGCGTCGCGTTCGCAATGCGAAGGTCAGGGGTTCAACTCCCCTCGGCTCCACCATTTCTTTTTATTGTTTGATATCAATATGTTAGATGCGTCCGGAGTGCCCCAGTTTCCGCGGCACTACGGCGATACCCTCGTCTATCTGTTGGCATAGAGACGGGTAATTTCCCGTCTCCGGGCGGAATTGGGCAGAAGTCTCTGTCGGCCAATTCCCGTAGCCAACAGTTTCCATTGGGTGGTTGGGACTGTGGGGTTTAGGCGAAGCCAAATAGCTCACGCTGGGACTGCCATTCGTAGGGTAGGGAGCGTATCCGCTTGAGCCGATACGCCGTGAGGTCTACTGGGTGCTTCCCATCGAGTATCGCCTCGACGATATCGGGCGCCAGGAAAGCGAGTGGCAGGATACGGCTCACATCACCTTTGTCGATGCTGTGGCAATTTGCGAATTCCTGATGCTTCGAATCTCGCCGGATGGCATTGACACGTTAACCGCCGCGGTGAGCATGAACTTACGGTGACCTCTGTTATGTTGCGAGCCAGCTCTGCTTCCAGACAGAAAACGTCTCAGACCGAAACGTCTTGAAGATGTGGCGTGGTAAGAGGTGGCGTTGGACGTAGAAGTTGTTGTAGGTGGCGGCGTGGATCGAGAGGAAACGTTGGGCTGACCCCGGCGACTTGAACCGCTGCTGCTTTCGCTCTCGTCGACGAACTGATTGGTGTGAGTTTTCAGCCCGATTGTTAGCCCTCATGCTCTGATCATGTATCACGGATAGCCGCTCTTTACGGATCGCGACGGGGTACGATCTTAGCTTGTCCGTGGTGATACGCTTCGGCGCGAAGTCTTGCTTCTTCAATAATTTTCGAAGCAACCTCCGCGCCGATCGGGCGCAGCGTCGCCGCTGGACCAGAAAGTCGAGCACCTCGCCCTCATCGTCAACCGCCCGCCACAGCCAGTATTTTCGACCGCATATCCCGATGACCATCTCGTCGATATGCCAGCGTGGACTCGGGCGTGGACGACTGCGTCGAAGATTACGGGCGACCAGGCGCCCGAACTTCAGAAACGATCGCCGTACCGTCTCGTTTGAAACGTCGATGCCGCGCTCGGCCAGTAGTTCCTCGACATCGCGAAACGACAGCGTGAACCGGGCATAGAGCCAGACTGCGTGTTGGATGATAACTGGTGGAAAGCGATGCCGCTTGAAGGATATTGGTGTCATTCGGCGACGGTAGCGGCACCTGACCGTCTCGGCCACCCACTTAACGTGACAATGCCCGTATCGGTTGCAAGAGTGAGTAGGGCTCGCGATTTTGGCAGTCAATTGACGCCATTCAGCCAGAATAACCCGACAATGCCATTGGAAGACCGGTGTTGCTAAGTTGGCTGAGTCGAAAAATACTTAAGGCGTGGATGGACACTACACCGACGGTGATGTTGCTTCGTGGTGTCATCATCGACGGGCTATAATTGGAATAGGGAATGAATAGAGTCGCATAATTGCCGATATGGAAAACGAACGAGTTATAATTGACAAGAGCCTTGCTAGAGGTGGGAGCAGTCACAGGACGAGGCGTCGATTGTCTGCCGCGGGAAAATTTGAGAATTCTTACTACACATGCCGGTAGCCTGCCACGGCCGAAGCCGTTGGTTGAACTTTACGCCGAGCAGGCGCAAGGCGATGAGATCGATGAGGCGCGCATCGTCGAGCAAGGGGTGGCGGCGACCAATTGGGTTGTCGAGCGCCAGCGCGACGTGGGAGTGGATATCCCGAGCGATGGCGAACAACTGCGCGAGGCATTTTTTCTTTACGTACAGCGCCGAATGTCGGGTTTCGGCGGACGCTGGGTGCGGCCTCAAGGCCGCGAACTTGAGCGTTATCCCGAGTTCGCTGAGGCCCGCCGGCAAAGCATGGCAGGTTGTGTCGCGGTCAGCAATTTCGAGCCGCCAATGGCTGTGGGTCCGGTCCAATACACAGCGCCCGAAAAGAACTTGTTCGAGATCGAAACCTTCAAAGCCGCTCTAGCGTCCGCCGAGGGTCAATTCTCCGACGCCTTCATGACGGCGCCTTCGCCGGGGATTGTCGCGGCGGCGCTGAAGAACGACCACTACGCCAGCGAAGACGACTATTTGGATGCGCTCGCCGAGGCACTAAAAATCGAATACGAGGCAGCGGTCAATCATGGTCTGTTGCTGCAGATCGACGCGCCGGATTTGGCGCTTGAGCGCCATGTTTCCTATGCCGATCGGCCGCTCGTGGATTTTGTCGCCTTCGTCGATCGGAATGTTGCCAAGATCAACCAGGCCCTCGTCAATGTTCCGCGCGAACGCGTCCGGCTTCACGTCTGTTGGGGCAACTACGAATCTCCGCACGATCAGGACGTTGCCTTGCGGGAAATCTTGCCAGCGATCCTAAAAGCCGATGTCGGTGCGATTATGCTGCCGTTCGCCAATCCACGACACCAGCATGAGATAAAGGTGTTCAGGGATCTGCCTCTGGCGCCGCATCAATCTTTGATTGCCGGCGTTATCGACACATGCACCAATTTTGTCGAGCATCCCGAAGTAGTGGCCGAGCGTCTAGAGCGTGCGGCCGAGGCAGTCGGCGATCCGGCCCGGGTCATCGCGGGAACCGATTGCGGATTCGACACCTCGGCGGGGATGGGCCGCCTGACGGCCGATGTGGTCTGGGCCAAGCTCAAGGCGTTGGGCGAGGGCGCCGCGATTGCGAGCCGACGGTTGTTCGCGTGAATTTCGTTCGGCGGGGCAAGGCCATTGGCCGGAAGATTGGTGCGGCTAGGTAGGGCGTCTGTTGCCTGAGTGAGCCTACAAGGAAATATTGGCCAGAATCTGAAGCGAGTTTATGGCTGGTCCAAGACCAACGATTTTGCATCACTGCAATTGAGCGGTAAGCGAAACTCGTTCAATTTTTTGAAATGTCTTTTGCCGGCCGAGGCTGTCGAAGGACCCGATTTGCTCTAACAGTGCCGAGAACGGACGTTAGTAAGAGGGCTAGGCCGAAGCGTGCTATGCTCGTCCCTCAGGCGACACTTAGTCGTTATCGCGGGCAAAGGAATTCATCGTGGCAGATAAAATCAGGGTTGGAATCGTCGGTGCAACCGTTACGCCGGGCGGAAGTGGCTGGGGCGCTAACGCCCATGTACCGGCGCTACAGGCGTTGCCCGACTATGAACTAAAGGCGGTTTGCACCGCGCACGAGGAGACCGCGAAGGCTTCGGCCGAGAAGTTCGGTGCCGCGCTCGCCTTTCACGACATGAGCGAGATGGTCGCGCACCCCGATGTCGATCTCATCGCGGTTGTTGTTCGCGTACCGTTGCATAAGCAACTCGTGATGCCCGCTATTGAGGCCAACAAGCCGGTCTGCTGCGAGTGGCCTCTGGGAGCCCATGTGGCAGAAGCGAAAGAGATGGCCGACAGCGCCAAAGCAGCCGAGCTACCGACTTTGGTCGGATTACAGGCGCAAAGTAGTCCGGCCGTAATGTACGCCCGCGATCTCGTTGCCAACGGCGAAATCGGCGAGATCGTAACCGTCAACCTAAGCGTGATGGTCGGCGCAATTACCGAGCGCGGGGATGGCCGCATCTGGCAGGGGATTCGCAAGAACGGCGCCAACCCCATGACCATCCCGGGCGGACATTCCATAGATGCACTGTGTTACATCGTAGGAGAGTTCGCCGAGATCAGCGCACGCGTTACGACGCGCATCGACATGTGGAAGCATGCCGTAACGGGGGAAGACTTTCCTGTGGACGCGCCGGACACCGTCACCGCCGCAGGCGTGCTCAAAAGCGGCGCGGAAGTATCCTACCAGGTGGCCAGCGTCCCATATAACGCGAGCGGCACGCGCATGGAGATTTATGGCCGCAAGGGGACCCTGGTGCTGACCTCCAAATCCGTCAATGTTGCGCCCAGTCACCTCCAATTTGCCATCGGGAACGAGAGCATGGCGGAGATTACCCCGCCTGACAGCTACCAGCTTATTCCTGCGGATATGGCCGCGGGCCCTGGGAGAAACGTTGCGCAGGCTTACGCCCGTTTCGCCAGTGCAATGCGAACGGGCACCACAGACGCGCCCGATTTCGACGATGCTGTCGTGCGGCATGCGCTGATCGACGCCATGGAGCGCTCCCACAAGGAAGGCAAGGTCATCAAGCTGGCGTAGAGCCTGAGCCGGGATACAGCGGTACCGATTCCGGAATGGCATGCCGCGCGGCTCCGCGCCCAATAGCTGGCTTCGAACAGACGTCGGAATTTCTATTCTAACCGTATGATGTTACTATACCTTTGATTGCCGTCGCTGACTGGCAGATGAAAATGCCTGAGAGGAACGATATGGGTCGGACGCTAACGCAGGACGAAATCGACTTCTACGACGAGCAGGGGTATCTCGTATTGCGCGACGTGGTGCCAAACGAAGTCCTCCAGGCATCGGTCGCCGAGACCGAACGGTTGGTCGCTGTCGCTTCCACGCTTACCGAAGCAATCCCGATGCTCGATCTCGACCCGAGCCATACGCCGGAAAAGCCCCGCGTTCGTCGCATAAAATCTCCGCACGAGCATTCGGAATACTTCCAGCGGCTCGCCGCCGACCCGGTAATACTCGATCTACTCGATCCGTTGATGCCGTCGGGTGTGCGCATTCATAACACCAAGATCAACATGAAGTCGGCCGGCACGGGCGAACCGATTGAATGGCATCAGGACTGGGCCTTTTACCCGCACACCAATGACGATGTGCTGGCGGTCGGCATCTACCTCGACGACTGCACGGAGGAGAATGGCCCCATGATGGTTATCCCCGGCAGCCACAAAGGGCCAACCTACAACCATCACGAAGGCCCATATTTCTGTGGCGCGATGGACGTTGAAAATTGCGACGCCGATTTATCCAAGGCAGTGCCCTTGATGGGGCCAGCAGGTTCGTTGACCATCCACCACGCCCGGCTGGTTCATGGGTCGGCCCCGAACCGGTCGGCGCGGTCGCGGCGCTTTCTGTTATACGCCTATGCGGCGAACGACGCGTGGCCGCTCCACGACCTCAAAGGCGGGCTCGAAGCCTTCGACAGCCGGATTGTGCGCGGCCAGCCGACACTTGCCCCTCGCATGAAGGAAGTGCCGGTGCGGATTCCGCTCCCAACGCGTCCGGGCTTGATCAAGGGGTCGATTTACGACAATCAGAGCATACTCGGGAACAAGTTTTTCGAGGCGGCCGAATAGGACCGCCGGCCCCCGCACCATGCATCGTGCCTGTTGTGGGGCGGTGCTTGCGTGAATTCCGGCCGCATGTGCCGATGTATTTTCTCCGGTGCGCGGAATTCAAAAGCGTCTCTTCCGGCGAAACGGGATTTCGGTTCCGGAAGGCGCCGGGTCTATCTCTTAGTTTCGCGATGCAGAACATAGAGACCGCCGCCAATAATCAAGGCCGCACCAGAGATAACCCATCGATCGGGCAAATCATCCCAGATGAGGTACCCGAGCAGCGTTGCCCAGATTAGCGACGTGTATTTGAAGGGGGCCACGATGCCGGCTTCGGCCCAGCGATATGCCTCGATCAAGAGATAGTGGGCCGTCCCCATCAGCACGCCTGATGCAGCCATCAAAACGAGATCAACTCCAGTTGGTGTGACCCAGAAGAATGGAGTGGTAAGACCCGCGGCAAATATGAGGATCGCGGTGGAGAATGCGAGTGTCGCCGTCGTTGATTCCGTGTCGCTCATTTTGCGCGTGACGATGTCGCGCAGCGCGGTGGCTGCCGCCGCGCCAATCGCCACCAGCGCTGAGAGCTGGAAAGCGCCCGCTGTCGGGCGGGTCATAATGAGAATACCGATGAATCCAATAGCGACCGCACACCATCGGTGAACCCCGACCCGTTCAGCGAGAAGTATTGCTGCGAGCGCCGTGATCATGAGGGGGGCGGAGTGGATGAAGGCGACGGCGTTGGCCAGCGGCAGGAACTTGATTGCTGCGACGATGAGGAATGTCGATGCGACAAACAACAGGGCCCGCACCCCTTGAAGACGCCAATTTTGGATGTGAAGCGCCCGCCAATCCTTTCGAAATCCGATGATCGCCAAGATCGGTACGAAAAAGAAAAAGCTGCGAATGAAAACGATCTGGCCAATCGGGTATCCCTGCGTCAGCCACTTCGTTATGGCTTCGCTCAACATGAACACGAAAAGCGATAAGACCATGCAGGCCACGCCGCGGAGAGAAGATCCAAATTCGTCGCGCTTGACTTTCGCTTCCAACAAGGCGCACGAACCCTTTCGTTGAGGATCAATTATTGCGACGTTTGCCGCTTGGATTTTAAGTTCGAGGGTAAGCCGCCGTTAAAAGATTACCGTGACATCTGTCCCCGTGGGCCGATTAGTTCTTAGTAAGATCTGCATTCGACGAACGACGTTCAGACCCTAACCCAATGTTTGGTTTGGGTCATCAATTGACACCGAACTCGATCGCGGGAATGTGCGCATTTTGCCAATTTCGGAAGCTCTGCGCTTCGGTTTTATGGGGGGCTGAGTCCCGATTCAACAGAGCCAATCGACGCCTGTCGATTGGCGCAAAGCAGAGATTCATGAAAATCTCGATTTAATGGTAATTTTTATGCCAGTCGGAAATTGCTCGAATGCCGCCGCTGGAGAAAACCGATTTACGGGTTTGTCTTCCGGACGACACTGAGGTGGTGCTTCAGAGGACCGAGAAATGAAGCGCAAATTATCCATCACGATTCAGCTTGCCATCTTTTTGGGGCTGAGTGGAGTAGCCGCCGCGCTATGGGTTGAGCAGGATTCGGTCGCTGAAGTAATAGCTGCGATTTCCGGTGGAGAGAAGGGTACGGCCGAACGACGCAGCAAACGAAAATACGGAGTCCCCGTGGTGGTGGCGCAGGTTGGCCAGAGCGCTAATGATGTCACGATCGAAGCCATCGCCACCGCCCGCGCGCGCCGATTCGTGACGCTTTACCCCGAAGTGCCCGGTCAGGTGGTGAGCTTCGACGTGCAAGCAGGGGATCCGGTGAAAGCAGGCGAAAAGATCCTTTCACTCGACAGCCGCGATGCCGAATTGGCCGTGAATGTCACCCACGTTAGGCTTAAGGAAGCGAAGCTTCACCTGGAACGATCCCGCCAGTTGCGAAACCGCAGGGTGAATTCCAGGGCCAATGTCGAGGACATGGAGGCCATGGTGCAGCGCACCGCTCTGGAGCTGGACCAGGCCTTGGAGGCGCTTTCGAAACGGACAATTCGGGCGCCCTTCGCGGGAATCGTCGGAATTCCGAAGGTGGAGGTGGGCGACCGGGTGGCGACGACAACGCCGCTGATCACCATTGACGACCGTCGCGTGCTGCTGGTCGAAATCGAGGTGCCGGAACAGTTCTTCGCCGCGGTCGCCAAGGGACAAAAGGTGACCGCGTTGACACCGAGCTTCCCGGGCCGAAGCTTTCAGGGCACCATCGACCGGATCGACAGCCGGATCGAGCCGGCTTCGCGCACGGTAATGGTACGGGCCTCGCTTCCCAACCAACATGATGCGCTCAGACCCGGCATGTCTTTCGCCGTCGAACTCACGATTTCCGGTGAGACCTATCCCACCGTTCCGGAACTGGCCCTGCAGTGGAAGAACGGCAAGAGCTTCGTCTGGCGGGTGGTTGACGACCGGACGGAGCGTGTCGACGTCCGCAGCATCAAGCGTTTCAGTCAGCACATACTGGTTTCGGGCAACATCAAGAAGGGCGACCTGGTCGTGGTGGAGGGTGTGCAGCGGTTGCGTCCGGGCCGCAAGGTCAACTACGTCCCGCTCCAGCCGGCACCTGGCAGTTGAGGCAACGACCAAGACGAGAAGCGAAACATGGCAAAGCCTGAAAATACGGCTACCGGCCTCCCGGGCATTAGCGTCCGTCGGCCATATTTCGCCGCGGTCGTCAACCTGCTGATCATCATTGCGGGCATCAGTGCGATCCTCGGCGTGGAGGTGAGGGAATTGCCCGACGTGGACCGGCCGATCGTTTCGGTGCGCGCCAATTTCCCGGGCGGGTCGCCGGAGACGATCGACGCCGAAGTCACGAAAATCATCGAATCCGCCGTGGCCCGGGTCAACGGCGTCAAAAAGGTTCGCTCCTCCAGCGAGGAAGACAATCTTCGGGTGCATGTCGAATTCCACACCTCGGTCGACATGGATGCTGCGGCGGCCGATGTCCGCGAAGCGGTCAACCGGATCGTGGGAAGGTTGCCCGATGGCGTGGAAGACCTTTTCGTGGTTAAGGCCGACAATGATGCCAGGTCCATCATCAAACTGTCTGTTTATAGTGACCGGCTGCCGATCGAGGACGTCACCGACCGGGTGGAGGACGAAATCATCCCGGAGCTGATGGCGGTCGACGGTGTCGCCGACGTTCGGCTCTATGGTGACCGTGAACGGGTGCTGCGGGTCGTTGTCGATCCCATGCGGTTGGCGAGCTACAAGCTCTCGGTCAACGACGTGGCCGACGTTCTGCGCAATGCCCGCTACGACGTGCCGGCCGGTAGCTTCAAGTCCAACGAGCAGGAAGTGATGGTGCGGGCCAATGCCTCGGTCACGAAGCCTGAGGATATCGAACGGTTGGTCATCCGCGACCCGATCCGCATCGGCGACGTGGCGCAGGCATTCTACGGTCCGGCGGATGCCCGAAATTACACACGGTTGAACGGACGCACGGTCATTAATCTCGGCATCGTGCGTCAGGCGCGGTCCAACACGGTTTCGATATCCGGCGACGTCGAAGAGGTCGTGCGCCACCTGAATGCCCGTTACAAGGACACGACCATTCAGGTCATTTCCGACGATTCCCGGTTCATCGAGGGTGCAATCAAGGAAGTCTTGGTGAGCCTGGCGTTTGCGATTTGCATTGTCGTGACGGTGATCGCCATTTTCGTCGGCCAATGGCGGGCGGCTTTGCTTCCGGCGGTCACAATCCCGGTCTCGTTGATAGGCACGATCGCGGCGGTCTGGCTGATGGGGTTCTCAATCAATCTGGTGACACTGTTGGCGCTGGTGCTCGCCGCCGGCTTGGTCGTCGACGACGCCATTGTCGTGTTGGAGAACATTCAGCGCCAACGCGGTCTCGGCATGGGGTCGCGGGCGGCCGCGGTGATCGGGACGCGTCAGGTCTTCTTTGCTGTTGTCGCTACCACCATCACCTTGATCTCCGTGTTTCTTCCGATTTCATTTCTGCCGTCCCGGGCCGGGCGCCTGTTCACCGAATTCGGCTTCGTGCTTGCCATCACTGTGACGATCTCGTCCTTCGTGGCGCTCACTTTCTGTCCGATGATCGCGTCACGACTGAAGCGGCTCGAGCGCAGCGAGACCAGTTTGATTGCCAGGGCGCGCGATAGGGTGGGCCGGCGGCTTGCGGCAGCCTTTTCCTGGACGCTGGACCGGGTCCTGGCAGCACCGCTGGTTGTCATCGGCATCTGCCCCATCATCATAGTCGGGGCCGGTATCGTGTTTCAGCATTTGGGCGAGGAATTGGTGCCGGAAGAAGATCGCGGCACCTTGGTCATCCGGCTGACCGGCCCCGACGGCGTCGGTCTCGATTACACAGACCGACAGGTGGAAACGGTCGAGCGGATGCTCCAGCCGCTGGTCGACGACGGCATGATTACCAATCTCTATACGATTACCGGCCGATATGATTTCAACCGCGCTTGGATCGAGGCGCCGTTGAAGGACTGGTCTTTACGGGATGAGACTGAAGGCGAGATTGCGCGCCGGCTCAACCCCGAAATCAGGTCCATTCCCGGCGCCCGCGGGCGAATCCAGCGTACCAACAGCCTCAGCCTGCGCAACGCAGATGGCGGCCTCGAGTTCGCGTTGATCGGCGCCAATTACGACAAGATCTTCGAGGCGACAAATCGGTTCGTGGAGGCGATGGAGCGGGAGATTCCGCAATTGCGGAATATTCGGGTTGAGTTCCGGGCCACCCAGCCGCAAATCTCAATCCAGATCGACCGCCGCCAGGCCGCGGACCTCGGAGTCTCGATCGAAGACCTGGCAGCCACCATTCAGGTGCTGGTCGACAACGATGAAGTGGCCGAGTTGACCGTCGACGACCAGGCTATTCCGGTGATCCTGCAGGCGAACCAGGGTGCGGTCACCAGCCCATCGGACGTGCGCCACCTTTATGTCAACGCGAAGGATGGCAAGCTGGTGCCGCTGTCGCAGCTGATTGACTTCACGGAAACAGCCGTGCCGGCGGAGCTCGACCGCCATCGTCAACGCCGGGCCATCGAAGTTGACGCTGACCCTGTCGACGGATTCACCTTGCGCGAGGCGGCCGATGCGGTGAAGCGACTTGCTGACAAAGAGCTGCCGCCGGGAATTGGACTCTTGATGCTGGATGAAGCGGCGGAGTTGGACGAGACGTCGCATGGCATGCTGGTCACCTATCTGGTGGCGCTGCTCGTCGTCTTCCTGGTCCTGGCGGCTCAATTCGAGTGCATCGCCAGCGCCGTGACTGTGATGCTGACCGTACCCTTCGGCATTTGTGCCGCCATTTTCGCTTTGGGCCTCACCGGGACTTCGATCAATATCTACAGTCAGATCGGCGTTCTAATGCTGATCGGCATAATGGCGAAGAATGCCATCCTGATGGTGGAATTCGCCAATCAACTGCGCGAACAAGGTATGGACGTAGTAGACGCGGCGAGAGAGGCCTCAATCGTCAGGGTACGGCCGATCGTTATGACCATGACGTCGACCATTCTGGCAGGACTGCCGTTGATCCTGAGCGACGGGCCGGGCGCGGAATCGCGCGCCGCCATCGGCTGGGTCGTGTTTGGTGGGTTGGCGCTTGCGGCCGTCTTCACCTTATTCCTGACCCCGGCGATTTACTCGCTGGTAGCTAGGTTATCCAAGCCGCGCAACGAGGCCGCGACCGCCCTGGCCGGAGAATTGGCTGCCGCCAAGCCGGCAAATCGGGAGACTGAACGCGGCTCAGCTCATTAAGGTTTCGAGGACCAGTGCACGACCGGCCGATGGGTGTGAGGCCGGCTTTCCGCTGCTACTCTCCGTGCGGGCCGAACCGAGGACGATGTAAGGCCATAATTCGCGCTAGACGGCGGCTCGGGATTTTGGGCACCCCCTCATAACAAGATTCCAATGCCATAATGGAATGCAGTTCCTGTTTCAAATCGCATGTCCGTCTCGGGTCAATTTCGAACATCAACGCCAAAACCCATCATGTCCACTTCCTACGCGGAAGCGGTCGTCAAAACGCGGAAAACGTACATTCGCCGCCTGAAGTTTGTTGTTGGGGGCAAACCGGACGTCGATCTGGCGGAACGGGACGTCCGAATCTAGTCAAATGCGGGATTCGCGCCGGTTCTTGGGCGCGGCTCAACGCGCGCCGTCTACAACATCGGGACGCATGTGATAATCGGCTTCGCTTCGGCCGCCCAACTTGCTCGGATCCGAGCCAGGTCGGTCCGACGGTGATGGAAATCGCAAGGCCAGTACGCAGGCACCGTCTGGTCCCGCTTGTAGTTTTGGCGCCGCTTCGCCCGGCTCCACATGGATCAGGGACTTCGGCGGCAATGTCTTGCCGTCCTGGACCAGTGATCCGGTACAGACAAGATAGAACTGGCTTCCGGCGTTCGTATCGAGACCTTTCGCCGTGGCCTTGGCGCCGAGGCGCAAGCCTTCGGCATAGACGCCGTCCGCTTTCGGCTCCATCAACGGTTCGCGAGCGGCCTCTCCCGGCGGCAACGGCTCGCGCTCGATATCAAACGCGCCGGCAATATTTCGTCCGGCCCGGCCCGGCATCAAATGTTTCGATCCCGGCATCGGAAAGTACCCGCCGCTGGCGACTGCGCGCAGCGTGAAAAAGCTGATCCCGTCATCACGCCCCACGATGGGCCCATAGGGCGTGAAAGCATCGGCGTATTGGAAGGTTATTGGTTTTACTTCCTTCTTGCCCATTCGGCCGTCGCCGGCGACGATGACTTGGAACTGATCGATATCGTGAAAATGTGGCGCAACGCGTGGGTTCGGATAGGGCCGCTCGACGAGGAAAGCCTGCGGCCCTTCGGCCATCGACCCCGGTGTACCGATATAACTCCGCCGCGCGCCAACGCCGCCCTCGCGCTGAACTTTCTTGTATTCCGCTTCATTGCTCGCCACGGTCTGCATATCTTATCCTCCTCCTTAACGGCGCGATGCCCACGTTCTAGAATACCGCAAGAAAGCCGGTTTGGTGAAATGAGATGGCGCGAGGGTCGATGTTGGTACTCCGCGCAAGAGAGGCTAATTATTGTCCATTTGTTCTAGTGCATTAGGCTATTTTCGGACATGCAGTGCAGTTCGGTCGGTGTCAGCAGGCTGGCGTCCTGTATGGCTTTGAACAGCGCTGGTCGCTGTTCAGGGTTGTTTGACAAGGCCGTCGAGTCCTATCACCGTTACACTGTGCAACTCAGCACAATCTAATCCGCCTAGAATCAAAACAACCGAAGGAAGTCTCCGATCCTATGGATGAGTCCGTGCGGCGTATTGACGCTAAAACACTGAAATCCAACTTGCACGATGGAGGAGAAATCGCGCTGCTGGATGCGCGTGATGAAGTCCCGTTCGAAGCGCAGCATATCCTTGTGGCATCGAATGTGCCGCTCGGACGGCTTGAGGAGATCGTTGCCACGTTGGTGCCTCGTCGCGGCACCCGCATAGTATGGTGCGACGATAGCGGCGATGGCGGCGGGCCGTCCCTGGCCGACCGAGCTGCGGCGCGCATGATCGCCCTCGGCTACCGCGATGTCTCGGTGTTGGATGGCGGCATCTCAGCCTGGGAGGCCTCGGGCTACCGGCTCTATAGCGGCATGCATGTGCCGAGCAAGGCCTTCGCGGAAGTGATCGAGCACGAAGCGGGTACGCCGTACATAACCGCTGAAGAACTCAAGTCCATGTTGGACAACGACACAGATATGGTGCTGTTCGATAGCCGGTCCTATGAGGAATACAATGTCAACAGCATCCCAACCGCGATCAGCGTGCCGGGTGCGGAGCTGGTCTACCGCTTCAAGGATATGGTGCCGTCGCCCGATACCACTGTCGTGGTCAATTGCGGCGGGAGAACGCGCAGCATCATCGGCGCGCAGGCCCTGATCAGCGCGGGAGTCCCCAACAAGGTGGTTTCGCTCAAGAACGGCACCCAAGGCTGGCATCTGGCGGGCTTCGACGTGATCGACGGCGCAACCCGCGGCGCGCCGGACGTGTCGCCCGAAGGGCTGGCGGCCGCCAAGGCCGCTGCGGACAACGTCGCTCAGGCACACGGCATCGCGGCGATCGATCTTGAAACGCTTCAGCGTTGGCAGAAGGAAGCGGATGACAAGGCGCTCTATGTCCTCGACGTGCGAACGGCAACGGAATACGAGGCCGGGCATCTGGCCGGCGCGAAACATATTCCCGGCGGTCAGCTCGTCCAGGAGACGGACCGGCATCTAGGGATTTGGGGTGCGCGTGTCGTGCTCGTGGACGATTGCGGTGTCCGGGCAACCATGACCGCTTACTGGCTGAAACAAATGGGGTGGGATGTCGTTACCCTGGCGATGGATGGCAGCAGCGTGAAACTGCAAAGCGGTCCCTACAAAGCTGAGGTTTTGGGGCTCGACGAGGCAAAGGCCGCGACGATTGATGCGGTTGCGTTGAATGAACAGATCGCGTCCGGCAACGTCGTCGTCGTCGATCTTGCCATGAGCCGGGCGTATGAACGCGGACATATTCCCGGCGCCTGGTTCGCGATGCGGACCCGTCTCGCCGAAGACCTTACGCGACTTCCGAAGGATGGCGATATCGTGTTTACCTCGCCGGATGGTGCGCTCGCCAGACTTGCCGCGGCGGATGCGGCGGTACTGACCGGTCGGTCCGTGGCGGCGCTGGATGGCGGCACCGCGGCGTGGCAGACGGCCGGTCTGGCGCTCGCGGAAGGGCGGGAAAACATGGCCGGGCCTGCCGATGACATAAAGCCGAAGGCGCGGGAGCAGAGCGAAGGGAAGGAAGAAGCCATGCGCGCCTATCTCGCCTGGGAAATCGACTTGGTCAATCAAATGGCCACCGACGACGATCAACGGTTCGATGTGATGACCGGTTAGGATCCCGTATTTATCCATGAATAGGACACCTACCTTCTCTTTCTTTAGTCCCCGCAGGTCGGGCAACGGCCGGACCGCGCCATGAAAATCGGATTCGGCATACCGAACAACCAAGGCGTCGAAGACCCGAATGACCTGATCGCACTGGCCGTCGAAGCGGAACGGTTAGGGTGCAATAGCGTTTGGGTCCGCGAGCATCTTTTCCATTCTTCGTATGTCGCGGAACGGTTGGGCGACAGACCGTACTATGACGCGCTTACGATCCTGACCGCGGTCGCCGGTGCAACGGAGAGAGTCAAACTCGGTACCTCGGTGCTCGTGTTGCCATGGCATGATCCGGCGCGCCTCGGCAAGATGGTCGCGACATTGGACCAGTTGTCCGGTGGTCGGGTCTGCCTTGGCGTCGGCGTCGCGACCACGCGCGACGAGTTCGAAAATCTCGGCGTCGACTTTGCGACCCGCGGAAAGCGCACAAACGAAATTCTGGGGGCCTTGCAGGCGCTTTGGACGCAGGATGCGCCGGCGTTCGAGGGCGAGTTCTATCGGTATAGCGGGCTGAAGTTTTCGCCGAAGCCAAGGCAGAAACCGTATCCCCCAATTCTAGTCGGCGGCGCCAGCCTCGCCGCGAAACGCCGCGTGGCAAAGTACGGAGACGGTTGGCACACCCTGCGGCAGTCGCCCCGTCAGGTGGCGGAAGGCCGGCGGAAGATCGTCGAACTGACCGAGATGGAGGGCCGTGACCCCACGCAGCTACGCTATTCGATCACCGTAATGTTGCGTTTTACCGACACCGCGCCGAGCGAACCTGTTCATGACCGCATGACCCTCTCGGGCAGGCCTGATGATATCGCGGAGACCGTGCGGGCCTATCGCGACGCCGGCATCGATGAAATCGTTGTCGGCATCGGTGGCGCCGATCCTGCCGACCACGTCGCGGCGATAACCCGCTTCATGCGGGAGGTCATGCCAAGCGTCTAGAGAAGCCTCGCGGACTTCGGGTTAGTGCCGATGCGGCTAGTGCGCATGGGTGTGACCGGTAGCGGTCAGAAGAGGATCCGGCTTTCCGCTATAGTATTTGATCGACCAACGAGGATGCCCAGCATGCCCTATCTTCAATCCGATGGCGCGCGTCTGTACTACGAAACGGCGGGTACGGGAACACCCATCGTCTTTGCCCACGAATTCTCCGGAGATCTTTGGAGTTGGGAAAAACAGATACAGCATTTCAGCCGCCGTTATCGGTGCATTGCATTCAACGCCCGAGGCTATCCGCCGTCCGACGTGCCGCAATCGCCATCGCGCTACTCGCACAAACAGTCGGTGGATGACGTCGCGGTCGTGATGCGTCACCTCAAGGTCAAGAAAGCGCATATCGTCGGCTGTTCGATGGGCGCGCGCACGACATTGGATTTCGGTTTGAAATATCCGCGCATGGCGATTTCACTCACGATGATTGGCATCGGCAGCGGCGGCGACCCGCGCGATGCGGACGCCTTCAAGCGCGCCGCCGAGGCGCGCGCGAGGCTCTACGAAGAAGCGGGCCTCGCCGAGGTGCTGAAGCAATTGCGCAAGGCCGACAACCGCATTCAGCTCAAACGCAAGAACCCACGCGCGTTCGAGGATTTCTGCCGCCGGTTCATGCAGCATTCGGCGCAGGGCAGCGCCCATGTCACGCGCCGCGTGATGGCCCGCCGGCCCTCGCTATTCAATATGCGGCGAGCCTTGCAATCGATGAAGGTGCCCGCGCATGTCGTCGTGGGCGATGAAGACCCCGGCGCCATCGATTCCGCACTCTTCATGAAACAAGTCGGTCCGGCGGTCCGACTGTCGGTCGTGCCGGCGACCGGCCATCTCGTGAACCTGGAAGAGCCGGACCTGTTTCATCGCCTCACCGAGGATTTCTTTGCGCTTGTGGAATCCAATAAATGGCGCCCGCGTGGAAAGTGACGTCTAACGTTCGGCAACAAGAAGCGGCGGCGTACCCGCTTACAAGCTCCGAAGGGCGCCGCCATCGATCGCGAGGCATTGGCCGGTGATATAGGCCGAGCGCGGGGTCGCCAGGAAATAGATCGCCTCGGCCATTTCCTCTGCCGTGCCCATGCGCTTGAACGGGACGCCAACGCAGCGCCAGGCCTCGAACTCCGCCATGGTCATTTCCGGCGCCCAGCGGGCGCGCGACTTCTCGGTTTGCGAGGTGAGCGCGCGGTCGACGCCCAGCACGTTGACGCGGATACCGTCATCCGCGAGTTCGTAGGACAGGCATTTGCTGAAATTCAAGGCGGCGGCCCAGGCGACGCCGGAAGTGACCACGCGCACCGGCGCCTGCAGCCCCTTGGTGGACACGACGTTGACGATGGCGGCCTCGTCGGCTTTGCGCAGCAATGGTAGGGCGCCGCGGCTCACGCGAATCATTCCCAGAACCTTTTGCTCGAAGGCGTTTCGGAATTCGTCGTCGGTCATGGAGCCGAACCGGCCGGGCGGAAGCTCCGGGTCATCCGGCGCATGCGAGACCTGGATTTGCGCGGTCACTCCCGTAGCGGCCCGCTGCGACGATTGGCCCGCGTTATTGATCAGCATATCGATGCGGTCGAAACGGTCGCCGATCGTCGCCATGGCTGCGTCGACGGAGTCGCTGTCGAGGACGTCGGTGACCAGGCCAACCGCCTCGGTGCCATGGCGGTCGGAAATCTCCTCGACCGCCCGGTCGATATCCGCCTCGGTACGGGCGCAGATTATGACGGTGGCGCCGGCTGCCGCGAACATCTCCGCCGCAGCGCGCCCCATGCCCCGGCTGCCGCCGGTCACAACGGCGATCTTGCCGCTTAGCTCTGCCATCTGGAACCGCCTTTTAATAAGGTGGATTGCTGAAGGCAGCTTACAATTATTTGCCCGCCGGTGCGTCGTGAAGTGGCCATGGTATCGGCGCTGGCTTTAAGATAGCGCTTAGTCAGCGTGGACGACGGGCCTCCTTTCCACCATCGAATTGTTCCGAAGCGAATGTGATGGAAGTTCAACCAGATTTTACCTCGGTACCAATCCCGCCGGTTTCCGACGATCATCCGTTGCAGCCGATCCGGGGTCCGCAAGCCTGGTTAGGGCCCGGAATGGCGCGAAATCCCGGCGATTGGACCTACGCGCTTAGCACATCGCAGATCGCAGAACTGCGCGGCGCCATCCAGCGAATAGAGAATGCCGGAATCGATGTCGTCGACATTAGCGCCGAGGATTTTCCCTTGCCGTCATGGGACGTGATCTTGCGGCGGGTGCGCGACGACATGTTCGACGGACGCGGCTTCGCCTTGCTGCGCGGGTTTCCCGTCGCGGACCTGTCGCCGTTGCAGCGCTGCCTCGGTTACTTCGGCATTGGGGCGCATTTCGGGATCGCAACGTCGCAGAACGCGAAAGGGCATGCCGTTGGACATGTCTGCGATATCGGGGTCGACGCCAGGGCCGTTACGGGACGCGGTTATCAATCCAATTTTCGTCTGCCGTATCACAGCGACTCGTCGGATGTGGTCGCGCTTCTGTGCATCAACAGGGCGAAGTCCGGCGGCCTGAGCAGTCTGGTCAGTTCGGTGACGCTCTATAACGAGATGCTCGGGCGCCGCCCGGATCTCGTTCGTGTCCTGATGGGCCCGGTATACCGCGACCGGCGCGAAGAGATCCCGCCCAATCAAGGGCCCTGGTACATGATCCCCGTGTTCAATCCCTACCATGGCCGACTCTTCACAACCTACGTCCGTAGCACGGTCCGTAAGGCGCAGAGGTTTTCGGAATTGCCGCGCATTTCGCCGCAGCTCGAAGAGGCGATGGACCTTCTGGATTCCTTGGCGAACAATCCCGCTTACAATCTTCAAATGGATTTTCAGCCCGGCGACATCCAGTTCGTGTGCAATCATTTCGTGCTGCATTCGCGAACCGCGTTCGACGACCATCAAGACCGGGATCGTCGGCGGCATTTGCTGCGTCTGCACCTCGCCTGTCCGGACGGACCGGACCTGCCGCCGGTATACGAAAACCTGCGGGGATACAATGAACATGGCCGACCGGCCGGCATGTTGCTGTCGGGCGTGCGGCTCAGCGCTCCGCTCGAGCCCGTCGATGGCGGCCCTGGGACATTCACGCAGCGCCGAAAGCAAGATTTCCGCCCTGCTACGGATGAATGAATTAGGCCGGCGCAAGAACGTCGGCAATTGGCTCGCGACGCGCGCGTCGTGAGATAATGACGATAGCAAATCAGTGATGGGAGAAGTGGCTTGATGCGCCCTTTACCAACCACCCCGATCGACTCCCCGGCAGCGTGGCGGCCGGAAGATTTCAAGATGGACGATTCCTGGGTCGTCCCGTTCGACACGGAGACGCTCGACGAGTTGGACGCCGCTGTCGCCGCCGGCAAGCGGCGTGGCATCGGCGCCTTTGAAGCGACAAAAGACGATTTCGTCGCGCCCCGTTTCGCATCGCTTCTTCGCGACATTGCGGCGGAACTGGATTCCGGCAGGGGTTTTGTCATGCTGCGCGGATTGCCGGTGGAGAAATATTCGGCCGACGACCTTCGCTTGCTCTATTGGGGGTTGGGCATCCATCTCGGCACGCCGATCAGCCAAAACGGCCTGGGCGAACTCATTTCGGAAGTGACGGACCGCGGTTACGATTACACGGTCGAGAATGTTCGAGGGTATACGACGCGCGGCGGACAAAACCCGCATACCGACCATGGTGACGTGGTCGGCCTGTTGTGCGTGCATCCGGCGAAATCCGGCGGCAAGAGTACGATCGCCAGCAGCATCTCGATCTTCAACGAAGTGTTGCGGACGCGCCCCGACTATTTGAAATTCTTGGCGACCGGTTTGCACTGGGATTTGCGCGGCGAAGGACCGACGCGAGATTTGAACGAGGTGACCAACAATAAGCTTCCGATGCTCAGCTATTTCGATGGCGTTCTGTCGGTAAAATTTAATGGGAAGACATCGGTTGCCGGCATGGAAAAGGCGGGAATGCCCTTAAGCGAAGAAGCCTTGGCCGCGATCGCTTATGTCAGGGAACTCGCCTGCAGCGATGCCTTTAGGTTCGATATGGATTTTCAGCCAGGCGACATTCAGCTGTTGTGCAATCACTCGATCCTGCACGCGCGCACGGGCTACGAGGACTGGCCGGAGGAGCATCGCCGCCGGCGCTTGTATCGGTTATGGGTGAACCTGCCGAACGGGCGGAAACTAGCGCCCGAATTTGCTGACCGGACCAATATGGGCTACATGGCCGGATTCTATGCCACCGCGGACGCGCAATACTGGGCCGGGTCGTCGAAAGATAAAATCGAATCCCGCAAAATTTAGCGCCCATACGGGTGCTGCGTTTCGCAATCCTCACTTTCCTAGGCGCGCGGACCAAGCCTGTTTGCCGTCGATACGCCGGCTAGACTGCCGCCAGCGGCGACGTGACGTCGCGGAATGACAATCCGTCGAACGCGGTGACAACATCGACGACGGTCGGGCTGCCCGAGGTGAGTGCCTCCTCGACCGCCCCAGCGATGGCGGACGGTTGCTCGACGCGGATGCCGTTCACCCCGATCGACTTCGCGATATCGGCGAAATTCATCTCCGCGAAGCTGCTGTTGATCGTGCGGTTGCCCTGGCCGTGCTTGACCCAGCCGAGTGCGCTGTTGTTCAGGATTACCACCACGATGGGGATATTTTCGTCGCGCGCCGTCATGATTCCGTTCAGCGCCATGCTGAAGCCACCGTCGCCGGTGACCGCGATCACCTGTCGTTCGGGATGGACCAGCTTTCCCGCCAGCGCCGCCGGCACCGCATACCCCATAGCCCCGATGCCGGGCATGAGCAGCGTCCCCGGGCCTTTGGTCTGGAAGAAATGGGTCATGAAAAGCCGGTTCTCCCCCGCATCGCAGGTGATAAGCGCGTCGGCGTTGATGACGCGATGCAGTTCCTTGAACAGGCGGGGGGGCATGATCGGCACGGCGTCGGAGTCGTAGAGCGGGTCTGCGAAGAAACCTTCTTGCTCGCGCGTGGCGTCGAGTGCCGCCTTGCGCGCCGCGACGTCATCCGCCGCTGGCGAACCGTTCGCCTGGACGGCTTCGGCGATCTGCTGTAGCGCGAGTGCCGCGTCGCCGATCACGACCGTGTCGCATGGGAAGGTCCAGCTCGCGTTCTTGGGTTCGACATCGATCTGGATCAGCACTTGGCGCGTCGGGTCGATCAGAGCGGGATTCTCGTTGGTCGTATCCGCCGGGCCGAGGCGCGTGCCCACGGCCAGCACGAGGTCGGCCGAACCGATATAGGCGTTCGCGGCCGACTGACCGAAATTGCCGCAGGTGCCGAGCGCCCACTCATGCGTTTCGGCGATGACGCCCTTGCCGGAAGCCGTCGTCGCCACCGGCGCGCCAAGCCGCCGCGCCAGCGCGTCCAACTCGCCGTAGGCCTGGCTGATCCGGACGCCGTTGCCGGCAATGATCACCGGTCGTTCGGCTGCTGAAAGTGATTTTGCCGCGGCCGCGACGCTTATTGGATCTGCGGGCAACTTTGCGGGCAAATAAGCGGGCGTGTCGTAGAGGAAGGGTCGCGCTTCCGGATCGATGGCACCGCCGAGGAAGGCGTTGCTGTTGAAGACGATCCCAACGGGTCCGCGCTCGCCGCTAAGCGCGTGTTTGATGCCCAATTGGACCGCGTGCACGGCCTCGTTCGGCGTCAGCGCCGTCAGCGTGTGTTTCGTGATGGCGGCCAGCGCATTGCGCGTATCGGCCGAGCCGTATTCGCCGCGGCCGCTCTGGTAGGGCGCGTGCTGCGAGAACGGGGCCACGTCGGAGAAGTCGGTCAGAAACAGCATCGGCGAGCTGCCGAAATGCGCTTCGAGCGTCCCGAGGAAACCGTTCGCCAGCATGAAGATGCCCTGGCCGATACAAACGCCGGGCTTTCCGGTGAGGCGCCCATAGACTTCGGCCATGACGCTTGCGAGTTGCTCGTGGCGCACCAGTACGCATCGAACCGTGTCGCGGTGGTCGTAGAGCGCGTCGTAGAGGCGCCCCATGTTGCCGCCCTGTATGCCGAAGACCATGTCGATGCCGGATTGTTCGAAAACCCGCGTGATCGCCTCCCCGGCAAGCGTCGGCTCCTGAATTAGTTTCGTCTTTTCCACCAATTTCTCCCTCTGGGACTCGCCGTATGCCTGCGACCCGTTCCCATTGTCCGTATCAGTAGCCAGTTTAAACCAAGCGCCGCGATCGGCGAACCGGGATCGCTCGACAGCGTTAGGCGGTTATCGCTGAGCGGCCCGGTCGGCGACCTTCATTGCCACCGTCTGCTTTGCCCGGACCGGCGACGTCAAGCCAATGTGCCGGAACCCGAGTTGACGTCCATTGAAGGTTGTTGTTTCACTTCCCGCGTGGCCGGCCGTTGAGTGGGTTCCCCCAATAGTCTAGGTCGCGCAATAGATTCGAGTTTTGCGTACGGCCAAGGGGTATTTTGCCGATAAGGGGCGTTGAGGATCTCCCGCCAATTCGACCGGAAGAAGGACGGACACGATGCTGCAGACACCGCGATTCCATCATCTTCACCTGCGATCCGTCGACCCCGTTAACGCCATCGAATTTTATGTGCGGCAGTTTCCCACCTGCGCCCGCGGGACGTGGGCCGGTTTACCCGCATTGCTGTCGCCCAACGAGGTGATGGTTCTATTCGACCAGGTGGATGCGCCGCCGCTGAAAATGCCGCAAAGCGCGATTTGGCATTTCGGTTGGCACGTCAAGGACAGCCGGGCCACCACATCCGAATTCGAAGCCCGCGAAGAAGTGACGCCGCGGCCGCTCTATACCGGTGTGGCGGATGACCATGTGTTGCTGAGTAGCGATACCTGGTTTCGTGCCGGCGATAAACTCGGGGTCAGCCAGGCGCGGCTGGCCGAACTGCACGCGCAAGGCGCGCCGGTTCCCGGTGGGGCGGGGTTCGCCTATTTCGAAGGGCCCGAGGGGGCCCTCTTCGAGATTGCCGGCGATTATCCTCAGGAACGGTTCAACCATATCCACATGTGGCAGGAAGATCCGTTTTGCGCCCAACTTTGGTACCAGAAGCATTTTGATGCCGCGCCGCGCGCCAGCTTTGGCGACGTCGACGTTACCGAAGCAGACTGCAAGGTCCCTCGCACCGGCGAGCGGTCCTTTCCGGCGCTCAATCGCGAGGGCATGTTCCGTGCGCCGCGCGGCGGCGTGACATTCGGCGACGTGGATCTAATCTGGTATCCCAACCAAGGCGACAAACCGCTTGCGTCGTCCTTGGGACAATTTCAGGATCACCTGGCGCTATCCGTCACCGATTTGGACGCCTGGATTGCCAAGCTCGAAGGCGAGGGCGTGACGTTTCTGTCTGATACATATTCCTTGGGCGATACGCGGGCCGTTATGCTCGAAGGGCCGAGCCGGGAGGCGCTTGAGCTGGTGGAGTCGCCCTGATCAGCGCCGGCAATTTTCGTCGCCGCGCGTCTTATGTAACACTATCCCACTTGAAGTTATGACGGATGAAACTGGAAGCGAGGCTGCACCTTGACGCCGTTCGAACTTGCCGAGCCGGCGACGCTGAAGGACGCGATCGCGCTGCTCGCCGCCGGCGGGCCCGACGTGCGGCCTATCGCGGGCGGCACGGCGGTGATGCTGATGATGCGCACGGGCATCTTCCGTCCGGCGACCCTCGTCAGCTTGCGCGGCGTCGAGGCGCAACACCGTTCGATTGAGGTCGCGGAGGACGGAGCTCTGCGGATCGGTGCGCTGGCGACGTTATCGGATTTGGAACGTTCGCCGGAGATCGCGCAGGCGGCTCCCGTCATCACGCGGACATTGCGCACGCTCTCCAACGTCCGCGTGCGCAACGTCGCCACGCTCGGCGGCCATCTTGCCCATGCCGATCCCCATATGGATCTGCCGCCGGTGTTGATCGCGCTCGGTGCGTCGCTCACCGTCGCCGGCCCGGATGGGGAACGGTCGCTCGACCTCGCCGATCTCTTCGGCGGGTATCTGGAGACCACGTTGGCGCCGGGCGAGCTGATCACCGCGGTCAGCGTGCCGGCGCAGGGAACGCGGCGCGCGGCGTACCTGAAATGCACGACCCGGTCGGCGGACGACTGGCCGGCGCTTGGGCTCGCCGCGGCGCTGGAGATGGCGGGCGGTAGAATTGCATCGGCTCGGATTGCGATTGGCGCTGCGACTGAAACGCCGTGCCGGCTGATTGGCGCGGAAGCGGTGCTGGCCGGCGCCGACCCGAATGTGTCGGCATTGCGCGACGCAGGCGATGCCGCCGCCGCGGAGGCGGAAATCGAGGCCGATGCGCAAGGCTCGGCCGCGTACAAACGCGAATTGCTTCGCGTCTATGTCGGGCGGGCGGTGCGGCGGGCGCTCGCCGACGCCTCCGGCGGGGAGGGCTGATGCTATGGCGGCGGTGACGGGCGAAGGTGCGATAAGCCAGATCGGCCGGTCGGTGCCCCGTGTCGAGAGCCGCGCCAAGGTTACCGGCACGGCGGAATATATTTACAATCTTCGTGTCCCGGGAATGCTGCATGCCAGAATCTTTCGCAGCGTCGTTCCCCATGGACGCATCCTCTCGATCGATACTGCCGCCGCCACGGCGATGCCCGGTGTTCACGGGGTCTACACCGGCGACGACATCTGCAAGGTCATCCCGAATCCCTATTTCGGCCCGGCATTCCATGACCAACCGATCCTGGCCATCGAAAAGGTTCGGTATGCCGGCGAGCCCGTCGCCGCGGTGCTGGCGGAAGATCCACATATTGCCGAGACGGCGGCACAGTCCATCCTCGCCGAATACGAGGAACTGCCCGCGGTCTACGACGAAGTCGAGGCGATGACTTCCTCGGCGATCGTGCATGACGCGTTGAAGCCCGCCGGCACTTTCGCGGATTTGAAGCATCTTGCCGGGCGGACCGGAACGAATGTCGCGCTCGACTACCACCTGCGGCACGGCGATACGGAAAGGGCCTTCGCGGCCGCCGACCATGTTTTCGAGCATACCTTCCGCACCCAGCAGACGATGCACACGCCCTTCGAGCC
Source organism: Alphaproteobacteria bacterium (assembly GCA_965228975.1). Lineage (GTDB taxonomy): Bacteria > Pseudomonadota > Alphaproteobacteria > UBA8366 > UBA8366 > JAJFJD01. Next base: position 4,493,939 of record OZ245851.1, on the reverse strand, counting down.
GATGGTCGCCGTCGCCGATATTCGCGAGGACGAGGCGACAATCCACACGTCGACCCAAAGCCCGTCCTTCGTCCGGTTCGAAATCGCCCGGTTGCTGGGCTGGCCGGAGAACAGGGTGCGCGTGCGCACCGCCTATCTGGGCGGCGGATTCGGCGCGAAGGTATACGTCAAAGTTGAAGCGCTGGCGGTGGCGCTGTCGTTGCTCTGCGGCCGCCCGGCGCGCGTCGCCCTGACGATGGAAGAACAGTTCTTCACCATCTCGAAACATCCATGCACCTTCCGAATCAAAAGCGCGGTGACCCGCGACGGCAAGATCACTGGCCGCGAATGCGAGGTGTGGTGGAACGGCGGGGCGTATGCCGATATCGGACCGCGCGTCACCCAGAAATCGGGATTTACCGCGGCCGGCCCCTACGATATCGAAAATGTCGCGATCGATAGCTACGCTCTCTACACCAACCGGCCGCCGGCCGGCGCGCTCCGGGGTTTCGGCATTCCCCAACTCGTGTGGGCCTACGAAAGCCATACCGACATCGTCGCGCGCGAGTTGGGGCTGGACCCGATCGATTTTCGCAAGGCCAACATTTTGCGCGAGGGCCGACCACAGGCGGTCGGCACGGTCGTCCGCGACGCCGGCATCGAGGCGTGCTTGGACCAGGTGCGCGCGTCTCTCGGCTGGGACAATGAATTTGACCGCGGTAGCGGCACGCTGCGCCGCGGCCGCGGTGTCGCGGTCGGGTTCAAGGCCTTGATCTCACCGACCACATCGGTGGCAATTGTCAACGTGAACGCGGACGGCAGCTGTATCGTCCATTGCAGCACGGTGGACATGGGTCAGGGCTCCGACACGGCCATGGCGCAGATTGCGGGCGAGGTGCTGGGACTCGATACCGAAGCGGTGCGCATCGTCCATCCGGATACCGATGTCACGCCCTACGACATGTCGACATTGGGCTCGCGATCGACGTTCCATATGGGCCATGCGGTGCGCCTCGCCGCCCAGGACGCACGGGACAAGCTCGATGCGCTGGCCGACGATCTTGGTTTGCCCGAAGGATCGAACCTGTCGGTGCCCGATCTTTTCGTGAAGAAATTCGGCATGCAGGCCGGCAACATCATCGGCACCGGGACCTATATGCCGGATTACACCCCGCCGGACTACGAGACCGGCCAGTCGCCCAATGCCACGCCAAATTGGATGATCGGCGCGACCGGCGCCGAGGTCGAGGTCGATATCGAAACCGGGCATGTGCGTGTGCTGCGCCTCGTCAACATCTGCGATACGGGCAAGCCGATAAATCCGGCAATCGTCGAAAGCCAGATCTCCGGCGCCGCGGTGATGCAACTCGGTTTTACGACCACCGAAGACATGGTGTTGCGCGACGGTCAGCTGACGAACGGCTCTCTCGCCGATTACAAGATTCCCGGTTTCCACGATATCCCGGATGCGATGGAGAATGCCGTCGTCGACAGCGAGCAGCGCAATGGCCCCTTCGGAGCCAAGGGCGTGGGAGAGTCCGGCACCTTCGGCGTCTCGCCCGCGATCGCGAACGCGATACACGATGCGGCAGGGGTGCGCATCACCAGCCTGCCGATCACGCCGGAAGCGGTGTTTCGCGCTCTCCGCGCCGCCGCCGGCAATCCGTTGGCGGATGACTGACATGACCGCCTCACGAAAGACCATCGCATTTACTCTCAACGGCGCCGACGTTTCGGCCACGGTCGGCGTACATCAAACTTTGACCGAAGTGTTGCAGGACAGCTTCGACCTCTACGGTGCACGTGAGAGTTGTGGCCAAGGCCTATGCGGATGCTGCACCGTATTGGTCGACGGCGCGGCGGTATCGGGCTGCCTCTATCTCGCCGCCTTCGCCGACGGTGCCGACGTCGTCACCGTCGAGCATGTGGCATCGGCCGAAACGCTTAGCGCGGAACAGGAAGCGTTCATCGAATGCGGCGCGTTCCAATGCGGGTATTGCACGCCCGGTTTCATCCTGATGACCCGGCAGTTGCTGGAGCATAATCCCGATCCCACCGACGACGATATTCGGCACCACCTCTCGGGCAATCTCTGCCGCTGCGCCGCCTATCCGGAGATCGTCCAAGCGGTCAAACTGGCTGCCCGGAAGCGGAAGCAAGGGCAAGGCGGCCGATGATTTATACGGTCGAGCTCAATTTTTCCGACCCGGATCGCGCGGACGAATGGAATGACTGGTACGAAACCTACCTGGCCCAACTCGTCCTGGTGCCGGGACTCGACACCGCGCAACGGTTTCGCGCCGTGACGCCGGGGGCACAGACCTGGGATTACCTCGCGATCTACAGCATCCGGTCGCTCGATCTTTACGCAAGCGAGGCCTATCTGAGTATCGGCGGCGGCGGCAACGCCAGCGTCCTTTACAAGGATGCGATCAGCCGGCGCCGCAACGTCTATGACGGTATAGAACGGTTTCCCGAAGTCACGGCGGCAAGCACTGTCGCTCTTTGCGAAGACGCGCCGAGAGGATTCGATTTGGCTGACGTCTTGTTCCAGCCGCTGACGGCGGCGGCGCCGCGCCGAAAAGCCGGCGCAACGGAACTCGACGGCGCGCCGGTTCGCCGGGCAATTGCCGTTACGGGCGCCGCCGTCGCGGAAGGACGTGATCTCGCGGCGATGGATGGACTTGCGGTCTACGCGCCGATCACGAAGCGCTATACGTCGGCAACCATGGTGCCGATAGGATCGTAAGCGTCTTAAAGCCTCGCGGGATTTCCGATGGCGAGTGAGCCGGATGCCGCCGTTCCGATTTGCGGACCACAACCCATGAACGGAGAAGGAGCGCGCGGGATGCGGGAAAATATCAACCTCGACGGCAAAGTCGCCATCGTTACCGGCGCCGGGCGCGGGCTTGGGCGGTCGATGGCGCTGGCTTTGGTAGAGGCTGGCGCGAACGTTCTCGCCGCCGACATGATTCCGGAAAACCTTGAAGAACTGACGAAAGAAGCGGCGCGTCTTTCAAACGCCGGCTTTCTGCGGAACCTGTTGGCCGATATCCGAATTTCCGAGGACTGTCGCCGCATCGTGGAGACTACGCTTGCCGAATTCGGGAACCTCGGAATCTTGATCAACAACGCGGGCCTTCTGCCGTCCTATGCCTATCCCGGACGATTCCTGGAAGACGCCGAGCCGGCGAAATTCTGGAACCTGGCCGATGATGTCATACAGGATGTCATCGATACTAACTTTGTCGCCCATGACCGTATGACCCGTTATGCCGTGGAACATATGATCGGTAACGGGTGGGGAAGGATCGTCAACGTGACGACGCGGCTCACGACCATGAACCGCTCGGGCGGCTCGCCCTATGGGGCTTCCAAGGCCGCGCTCGAAATGGCTTCGGAGATCTGGATGAAGGATTTGGAGGGCACCGGAGTTACCGTCAATATCTTGAATCCCGGTGCCGCAGTCGACACACCGGGATTCGCCACGCCCGAAGAGAAGCGGGTGGCGACGGCCTCTGGCCGGTTGCACATGATGCATCCGGACCAGATGAAAGCGCCCGTCGTATGGCTGGTCTCTGACGCCGCCGACGGCATCAATGGAATGCGGTACGACGCAGTGGCATGGGACGCCGCGCGTCCGGCTGCTGAGCAAGCTCTACTACACGGCCGGCCTCTCGGATTCGAGTTGAAACCCAAGACCGGCGGTGACGGAGATGAAGTGCGCGACGACGTACCGGTGTCCGGCACGGCGGCCGCGTATCGGCCGCAAAGATGAGATAGCCGGGCGTAGTGTCCTGTACCCGGTCGTCGACCTAGGCGGTTAATTCCTCGACCAAGGTCTTGACCGCCGGGACCGTCTCAAGCGACTCCAATGCCGTGATTGAGCGCTCCAGTTTGTCGCTTTGCAACACACGGGCCGCGCAGCCGCGAAATTTATCCACTAATTCGTCGCGTGTCATCGGATTGCCCGGGCTGCCGCGCACCTTGTCCACCTGTTTGGTGAATGTCCGGCCGTCCTTCATCGTGATCGTGACCGGTGTCCGGCGGCGAGATTCCCGATCGTCCGGCCATTCGGGATGGGCGTTGACGACAGTCTTGTCCAACGCGGCCCGCATCCGTGGCGCGGTGCAATAACTGTCCGAAAACGAGTCGAGGTCGACGCGGCGGTCCAGCAGCATTGCCGCCAGAACGTAGTCGATCGAGAACTTGCCACGGAAGCCGTCGTCGGGTTTGTGGAACCGCACGACGTCGAGAAGGTCCGGATGGACATCCACCTCAAGCCGTTCGACGTCGTCGATATGGATATCGTGTTCCGTCAGCAGTTCCGCCGCCGCATCCAGCGCGCGCAAGTTGCCACCGCAGCAAGGATATCGTTTGACCGTCAGGCCGGGATCGACGATCGACCAATGCGTTCCCAGCCCTTCGGCGATCTTGTCGAGGGTGTAGTTCCCGTCGCCGTGGAACGCCGAATAGAATCCGTAATCCCCTTCGAGGCCCGCCGGGTCGGCGCCGTAGTCTTTTCGCGCGAGCAGAACCGAGGTCACCCCGGCGCGGGCCGCGTTGCCGGCGTGAATGCCCTTCCCCCACGTGCCGAAATGCTGCGTCAGTCCGCCGGCGTTGGCCGCCGCAAGCCCGATGGCCACGCCCATCTGCTTCGGGTCTAGACCGACGATCCTGCCGGCTCCCGCCGCGGCTGCCGAGCATCCGTAGAGCGAGGTGGGGTGAAAACCGGTCTTTCGCAGGACATGCTCATGCTGGCGGCCGGAGGACGACATCCGTTCGAACACCTCGAGACCGATGCAGACCGCAGCCACCAGGTCGCCGCCGGAAGCGCCGGTTTCCTCTGCCATAGCGAGGGCCGCCGGAAGGATGCACGCGGTCGGATGGGAAAAACCGGTATCGTCGTAGTCCAATAGGTGGGCGAGGGAACCGTTGGCCCACGCGGCGGCGACGACGCTGGTGCGCAATGTGGTTCCGAAAATTCCCGCCGTCGGTTCGCCGCCCTGCTCACGGGTAATGTCTATAACGATACGCCCCGCCGGTTCCGCGGTTGCGGCGAGCGCCACGCCGGTGCAATCGAGGATGTGTCGTTTCGTTGCCTCAACCGCTTCGGCGGTGATGTCATCGAGACGGGTCCGGCTGGCGAATTCGGAAAGGATCGCTGTTGCTTCCATAGATACCTACCGTTCTGTTCGTGACGCGGCCGCGCCCGCCACACCTCGTCCGACATTGGAATGATCGTATTGGTCACAGTACCAAAGGCACCCGAACGGTCGCAAGAAAGCCGCCCGCGGGAGTAATCGCTGTGATGCGAAGCCGGTTCCGAAGCACCTGTGGGAGCGGTACTCGGGGAATTCCGGATCCGGTTTAGGGTTAGAAATAATTCGTAAATTGTCGTCGAATAGGCTGGACGCCATACTGGATAGTTGTCCTACCGCAATCTGTGCGATGTGACGGACGATGTCCTCGACTCTGCCGAAGGAATAAAGTTAGGGATATATCCCCTTGACATACGGTAGTCGAGTCATCATATCCATTCCATGGAGGAAAGAGATATGGCCAAGCCGACCACGGTTAGAGAGTTCTTCAAAAAGTTCCCCGATGACGATGCATGTCTAGCGCATCTGTTCGAGGTCCGGTTCGGCCAAGGCTACACATGCGCCAAGTGCAACCGTGAGGCTAAGTGGTATCCCATCAAAGCCGAACGCGCTTATTCCTGCCAATGGTGCGGCAACCATTTGCACCCAACAGTCGGCACGCTGTTCGAGAAGTCGCGCACGCCCCTTCAATTGTGGTTCTACGCCGTGTTCTTGTTCACCACGACACGGCACGGTGTTTCCGCCAAAGAATTACAGCGCCAGCTTGGCGTTACCTACAAATGCGCCCATCGCATGGGACATAAAATTCGCGAGCACATGGCCGAGATCGACGGCGACGAGCCTTTGGGCGGAGACGGCGAGATAGTTGAAATCGACGAAACAATGGTTGGCGGCAAACGCAAAGGTAAACGTGGTCGCGGCGCAGCCGGTAAATCGGTCGTCTTCGGCATGATGGAACGCGATGGTGAATTGATGACTAAGGTCGTTCCAAACGTTCGCCGCGCAACTCTGCACCCCATCATCGAAGACAATGTTGAAAAAGGCACATCCATCGAAACCGATGAATTGTCCTCATATGGCGGACTCGCTCACAAAGGCTACAAGCACGACACCGTGAACCATGCCGCAGGCGCTTACGTTTCCGAAAATGGAGTTACCGTCAACTCGATTGAGAATTTCTGGCGTCACCTGAAATGCTCCATCAAGGGAACGCACATCAGCGTGTCGCCGGAATACCTCGAAAAGTACGCGAAGGAATTCGAATACCGCTTCAATCGCCGCGAGATTTCCGAGATGATGCTTTCTGAGCTTCTTTCGACTTTCGAGAAACCGGCCTCTTGAGCGCCTTGTCCAGCCTCTGAACGTCGCCGGACTCGTCATTTTCATGTTCACGGATAAACTGCTTAAGCTTACCCTCTTTGAGGGCCTTGCGGAGACTAATCATTAGTCGTACGGAACGCCAAGTCGAATACACATAGCCTGCTCAGAAACCAAGAATTCCTCAGCCAAATCGCGCGCCAACTCTCTACTCCTAATGCGCCCCACAGAAATCTTTTCTACCAAGTGGTGCGGCATCAATAGGTTTGCAGCGAACTTATTCGCCTCAGTTTCCTGCGTTCGTCCGATGGCCGTGTTGAAGTATTTTCCGACGCGAGTGCTTCGATACATCCTGTCATCGTCAACGCCATCACCAATCTTGTCGCGATGTAAGATGTAATGCCCAAGTTCATGAGCCGCAGTAAAGCGTTGCCTCGTCTGCGGATCGTTATAATTCACCACAATACGAAAATCATCATCGTCAACACGCTCTATCATTCCAGATATCTGTGGGTCCAGGAATCCCTCGACACACTCAAGACCCAACGCGCTAGCCAATCCGAACACATCCACCGGAACCCGTTCTCGGAAGCTGTTAATGATTTGCAATTGATCAGTTAGCGTCGTTTCAGCCATTTTCCTGTCCCTCCGCTATGCGATCTGCGTCTGCATCGGTAACAGAGTCCTCTTGCATTAGATAGTACAAATTACGCGCCATTGAAGGGAGCGCGGCCTCCACGCTTCCCCGCGCTGTTTCGCTGGCCACCTTCTGGGCGACAACTCTTGCCTCCTCTTCCGCTATGTGGCGGAAATGAAAAAAGCTGAAAATGCCTCCAAAGACAAGGGTTACCCCTAGGGCAGCCAATATGATTGTCGCCAGATCGAGGCGGCCTAGCTGCAGAGCCGCAGTGAGGGCATCTTTAAGGGCTTCCGGGTCTTCCGAATTGCCTTTTACAGTAAGGGCGGGGACCAGCCAAAATAGCATCAGGCACACCGCAAGAAGCAAGGCTGCGTTAAGTGCCCATAAGAACTCCCGCATTTACAGTACCTCCCGCTTTGCGGGAAGGATACGCGCCTCAATTCAACACGTCAAACCGTATGTTAAAGGGATACACCCCTAAAGTTATGGACCCGTTGATCGGAATATGGCGCCTTGTTGAGAGCAAGGCTTGGGACGAGGCCGGGAACAGCCTACCGCCGCCATATGGCCGGTGTCCGCTCGGCCAAATCGTCTTTACCGCGGAGGGCCGTATGCTGGCCGCCTTGTGCAATGGCGACACGGAGGTAGGAGATGACCCTGGCCGTGGATACAGCTCCTACGGCGGCTTCTATACGTTGCGCGGAACCACCTTGACCACGGCCGTCGATATCGCGTCCGACGCCCGGCGTATCGGCGGCGAGCAAGTCCGGGAAGCGTTTCTCGATGGCGACCGGCTGACGCTGCGGCCGCCCCTCCGCCTCTATAACGGAACGAAGCAGCAGCGCGAACTTCTCTGGGAGAGGATTTGGCGGCCGTCCGACGATGGCAATCGGAAGTGATCGGGCGACATAGCGGCTTCGATGCCTACGGCCGTTTGCGGGCGAGGGTCAATCCGTCGCCGACCGGCAGCAGACTCATGGTCACCCGTTCGTCGGCATGAATTTTCTCGTTCAAGGCGCGGACCGATACCGTGTCTTCCGACATGTTGGCCGGGTCCGCGACGCGGCCGCTCCACAGGACATTATCGATCAAGGCCAGCCCGCCGGGCTTCAACAGCGTGAGTCCCAACTCGTAATAGGCATCGTAGTTTTCCTTGTCCGCGTCGATAAAGATCATATCGAAACTCTCCTGCATGCCGCCGTCGATCAGCGACTGCAGGGTTTCCGTTGCCGGCGCGATTCTCAAATCGATCTTGTCGGCGACGCCTGCCTCGCGCCAATACGGCAAGCCGACGGCGGTGAATTCCTCCGAGACATCGCAACAAATCAACCGGCCATCGGGCGGAAGAGCGAGTGCCACGGACAACGCGCTGTATCCGGTGAAGGTGCCGACTTCCAGCGCCATGCGTACATCCAGAAGCTCGACCAAAAGGCGCATGAATTGTCCTTGTTCGGGTGAGACCTGCATCCGGCTGCGTGCATGGCTGGCGGTGGCGTCGCGCAGCCCGCGAAGGGGTTCCGGTTCGCGAAGGGAGTGGTTCAGGAGATAGGCGTAGAGCGTATCGTCGAGGCTGAGAGTGCGACTGGACATTATCGTTATGTCACCTTCATGGATTTACGGAAGCGGGGACGTGCGAACGCGGTTAGTCCGATCATCGGCGGCCTGTTAAAATTGCGCGTTACATCGGTTGTTGCTCATCTACCCCCATACCTTCACGAGGTGAACTGTTTTGTGTATTCGGCTTCTTGGTCATGGATACGCAAAGCGCGCTCAAGGATGGCGTCCCTTTGCTCGGGCGGAACGATGATGATGCCGGTTTCATCGCCGAAGACGATGTCGCCTTGCCGGACTTGCACATTGCAGATGGTCACCGGTTCTCTTAGTCCGACCGTCTCGAGGTCCCAGAGACTCTTTACCGGCGAGAAACCTTGGCAGAAAACGGGGAAGTTCAGGCCGCGAATTTCATGCGCATCCCGTGTTGCGCCATTGATCACCGCGCCGGCCACATCGCGGGCGCCCGCGCGCATGCAATGATTCTCGCCCCACGTCCCGGAATCGGTTCGCCCACCGGCATCGATGACCACCACGTCACCCGCCGCCGCCAGCTCGCCCGACACCTTCGCATGGCTCACCATTGACTCGGTGCGCGAGGCCGTTGCGTGTTTGGGCGCCTGACGCACGGTAAAGGCCGTGCCGACCATCTTGCCGCCCGGCGTGCCCAGATAGGTGAAGCCGTGGAGGACGGTGCGAGGCAAGGCGAGTCCTTCCATCGCGTCGCTGATATGTCCGCTCTGCAAGGTGAGAAAGACGTCGCGGTCTTTATCGCTCAAGGCCATCTTATTGTGTTCCAGAATTTCATGAATTCATGCGGTGCGCACGGAAACCAAATATAGCTCGATACGATCGCGCCCGGCCAATCCCGCTCCTGACCGACGGGCAAACAACCCGCCTCAAATCATGCGCCGATCATCAGCGCCGCGCGGCCGGTAACCAGGCCTTTCTCGAGACGTTGATGCACGTGCTCCGCTTGTTCCAGCGGATAGGTTTCGGTGACGACCGGCGTGATCTCGCCGCGCGCCACCAATGCCAACGAGTCGACAACCTCCTGCCGCGTGCAGTATCGGCTCCCCATCAGCTCAAGCTCCTTGCGGAGCATGACTTTGGCGTTCACGGAGAACGGCTCGCCGACGGAGCCGCCGAGCGTGACCAATCGGCCGCCGATGCCGAGGGCGGCGACGCCTTGTTCCAACGTTCGGGCGGACGAAACGTAGTCGATCGCGACATCCACGCCGGCGCCGTTGGTCAGGTCGAGAATGGCTTCGGTCACGTCGTTGGAACGCGCGTCGACCACCGCGTCGGCACCGGCGTCTCGGCAGGCCGGGAACTTATCGGCGGCGATTTCAACGGCGATGACCCGCGCCCGCGCCCATTTGCACATCATGACCTGATGAATCCCGACTCCGCCGCCCGCGCCGAACACCGCCACCGTATCCATGGGGCCGACACGGCCTCGCCGCAGAACCTTGTACGGCGTCGCGATGGCGTCGCAGATGACGCCCGCTTCGGCGGGTCGGCTTCGCCAATCAAGTTCCTCGGGCAGCTTGATGAAGTTTTGCAGCGGCAGCTTGATGTATTCGGCGTAGCCGCCGTCGATCTGCCGCCCCACGTGACCGCGGATTCGCGTGGAAATCGTGGGACGGTCGGAGCGTGTCCAACGGTCCTCGCCGCCGATCAAATAGAACCAACAGGTTACCGGGTCGCCTTCGCGCAGTGGTTCTATCACCGGCATGGCCTCTGCCTGCAGGCCGATGGCGACGATCTCGCCGGTGATTTCATGGCCGATAACGATCGGGAAATCCGCATTGGTCCGCCCGGCGCGGACGTGTTGGATCGTCAGGCCGGCGCCGCACGCCAAGACGCGGGCCACGGCTTCGCCGGGCCCGGGCGTCGGGTCGGGGCGCTCCTCGAGCACGAAGGGCTCGCCGGCCCTGTGCAAAACCATGGCTTTCATGTCGTACTCCTCGCGCAGACCGTCCGACGCGATCATCGGACTTAGAGCCTCGGACGAAATCCGATGCCAGTCTATACGCGTCCGCCTTCGGCGTCGCCTAGCCGTCCGGGAACGGGTCTTTCATGCCGGGCGCGAGCGGGATGTCGAAGGCGTTCAGCGTAATGCAGACGGTGGTGTAGTAGGCGACGGTGGCGACCAACTCGACCAATTGCGTTTCGCCGATCAACGTGCAGGCGCGAGTATAGGTCTCTTCGTCGACATGGCGCATATGAACCAATTGACGGCAGAAATCGTAAATTGGTTCCTCGTCGGGATCGTCGAAGTCCGGCCGCTCGCCGCGGCGCAATGCGTCGACCACGGACTCCGATAGGCCGGCCTTCAGCGCATACGGCGTCTGCGCCGCGAACTCGAACTTAGCTTGATAATGTTGGCCGACGATGCAGCTCGCGATCTTCTTGAAGTTTTCCGGACATTCGGTATCGAACCGGACCGCCGCTCCCAGGGCCTGTGCCGGCCCGCCGATCTTGGGCGCTTTGATATAGGCGGCGTATGGCCCGTTGAATCCTAGCTGCCCCCGGGGCGGACGATTGACCGCGTCGTAGACGGCCCGTTGATCCGGGGTCAGCGATTCGAGATGCATGGGTGTGAGTCGGGAGGTGGATTCGGGCATCGGGTTCATCGCCTCTTTCTTGGCCGCACTCGGTGCATTACGCGAATTGCGCCTGATAGCGGTATCATCGTCGTGCCGTAGCCCCTGGTCAAAACCGCATTTGGGGCCGAATTATGAATGGAACGAAGGAGCGGCGAGATGTGCGCCGGAAAGATAGAGCCGGATGAAGTCCTGGCCCAAATTGCGACCTACACTCTCCGGGAAGGCGCCATCGGCGAGGAGACGCGTCGCGTCGCCCATATCGCCTTTATGGATTTCCTGGGATGCGCGTTCGCCGCTCTCGACGAAGAGGATTGCCGCCGGCTGATCCGGCCGCTGACGCCGCACATGACGGTACCCGGGGGTGCGCGGGTGCCCGGCACTCCCTACGAGCTGGATCCGGCATCCGCGGCGTTCGGCTTCAGCGCGCTTGGCCGGTGGTTGGATTACAACGACAGCTGGTTCGGCAAGGGCGGGGGCGGCCACCCTTCCGACATGTTCGGCGCGATCCTCGCTGTCGGCGATTATCTGTCTCGGAATCCTGACGGCAAGCCTGGCATGACGATGAGCGATCTGCTCGATGCGGGGGTCAAGGCCTATGAGATTCTGGGACTACACCTGCACGCGAATGATTTCGGGGGTTTCGATTTTACCGGGCCATTGAAAGTGGCATGCGCGGCGGTGACGACGCGCATGCTAGGCGGCGGATTCGACGAAATCGTGGCGGCCGTATCGCAGGGCTGGGTCGATGGGCAACCCCTCCGTATCGTGCGGACGCCCCGAACGGGGCCGCGCAAAAACTGGGCATCAGCGGACGCCGCGGCGCGTGCGGTCTGGCTCGCCGTCAAGACCATGGAGGGCGAAAGCGGTTATCCCGATGTTCTGACGACGCCGGTCACCGGTCTCTACGATGCGGAGCGGAACGGCGAACCCTTCAGGTTTGCGAGGGATTTCGATACGTTCGTCATGGATACCATCCAGTTCAAGGTATACCCGGCGCAGTTCCGCACACAGACTGCCCTCGAAGCGGCGATTGCGCTGCATCCCGGGATTGCGGACCGCATCGCGGAGATCGATCGAATCGAGATCGAAACCCATGCACGCACAATCCATACGGTGGACAAGACCGGTGACTTGCATGGCCCGGCGGACCGGGACCATTGCCTGCAATATATCGTGGCGATCGGATTGATTTTCGGCGAATTGCAGTATCGACACTACGGTGACGGCATTGCGAGGGACCCGCGTGTCGATGCCTTGCGCGATCGGATGATCGTGCGCGAGAACCCGGACTACACGCGCGGCTACGAGGATAAATCAATCAAGACCGATGCGAATGCGGTGCAGGTTTTCTTCACTGACGGGACCTTCACCGAGCGGGTCGAAGTGCTGTATCCGATGGGCGACCCGGTCCGGCGCCAGGAAGTTCTGCCGGTGCTGGCGCGGAAGTTTCGGGAAAACGTCGCGGGGCGGCTTCCCAAAGGGCAAACGGATTCTCTCTTCAAATTCTATGGCGATTTTGAAGCATTTTGCCGTGTGCCTGTGGACAGGTTTGTCGATTTGACCGTCCAAGGCGCGCCGGGCTGAGAAGAGTCCGGCGGGCTACCGTTTTTCCCTCCGCCGTAAAATTCGGTATCGTTGTGCGCCGGTAACCGCGGAACGCGCCATCGCGAACAGGTCACGCGGACGCCGCCACCGGGAGGAACCAATGTCAGATTTGCCGGATCGGATAGACATCGTTGAGGAAGGCCCGCGCGAGGGTTTCCAAATCGAGCCGGGCCCAATTCCGACGGCGCGAAAAATCGAACTCATCAACGCGTTGTCTCTAACCGGCGTGAAGCACATTCAGACTGTCTCGTTCGTGAACCCGAAGCGGGTTCCCGGTATGGCGGACGCGAGTGAGGTGGTTGCCGGTATCGATCGGGCGCCCGGCGTGTCCTATAGCGCGCTTTGGTTCAACGAGCGCGGGCTGCGGCAGGCGCTTGCGACAGAGTTCCTAGAGGTGGAAGGCAAGATCACGCTGCATCCGTCCGAGGCGTTCTTGAAAAGCAACCTTGGCCGTACGCCCGAGCAGCATCTTGCGACGATCCACGACTTGATACGGACCTGCAAGTCGATCGGCGTCCCCGTTTGCCGCGCCAGCGTCGGCGCCGCATTCGGATGCAACTTTCAAGGCGATACGCCGCCCGAAACCGTGGTGCGCCTTGTCGGCGACATTCTCGACATCGCGGCGGAACACGGTCTGACCATCGAGTCGATCTCGCTCGCCGACACCATGGCCTGGGGCACGCCCGAAAGTGTGAAGCGCACTATCGGTGCGATCCGAAACCGCTATCCAGACATTCGGCTCGCCTTGCATTTGCACGACACGCGCGGGCTCGGTATCGCCAATGCCTATGCCGGGCTTCAGATGGGAATAGACAGGTTCGATGCATCGGTTGCGGGCCTCGGTGGCTGTCCTTTCGCGAAACATAAGGGAGCGGCTGGCAATGTTGCGACCGAAGATTTGGTCTTCATGTGCGAGGAGTTGGGAATTGCGACGGGCATTGACCTGGAAGCTATGATCGTGGCCGCCGCAGTCGCCGAACGCGTGGTCGGGCATCCGGTGCCGGGCTGCGTCGGGAAGGGTGGCAGCCTTTCCGGCATCCGCAAGCGATTGTCGGCGGCGGCATGAGAATGCCGGTGTCGCCCGATGAAAAGCGGGAGCACGGTTAATGGCGCTTCCCCTCGACGGCATTCGGGTCCTGGATCTTTCCAATATAGTCGCGGGTCCGCTCTGCACCTATCAACTCGCCATGATGGGGGCGGAAGTCATCAAGGTCGAACGCCCGGAAACCGGAGATCTCTCCCGCAAGATGGGCGCCGACCCGTCGCTTGGGAAAATTCATATGGGCGTTTCTTTCCTGTCGTTGAATGCCGGAAAGAAATCCATGACGCTCAACCTGAAACAGGAACAAGGGCGTGAGATTTTTCGGCAGATGGTCAAGGACGCCGATGTCGTGTTCGAGAATTTCAGGCCCGGCGTCATGAAACGGCTCGGCCTCGGGTATGACTCCCTGCGCGCCCTAAACCCGGGGCTGGTGTATTGCGCGGTTTCCGGATTCGGACAGGACGGCCCCCTGTCGCAGCGACCGGCCTATGACCAAATCATACAAGGCTTTAGCGGCTTGATGAGCGTCACGGGGACGCCCGACTCCGGGCCGTTCCGCGCGGGGTATCTGGTCTGCGACGCGATGGGCGCAATGACGGCCGCGTTTGCAATCGCCGCCGCGCTATGCCGGAAGAAGGACACCGGCGAAGGCGCCTTTATCGATGTGTCGTTGCTCGAATCCACGCTGGCTTCCATGGCGAGCTGGGTGGTGAGCAACTATCAGAATGCCGGCAAGGTACCCGTTCCCATGGGCAACGAAAACCACTCGGCCGCGCCCTCCGGGACCTTTCAAACCAAAGACGGCCTTCTCAATGTCGTTAACAACGAACAGAAGCAGTTTCATGCCTTATGCGACGTCATCGGCAAACCGGAATGGAAGACCGACCCGCGTTGGGCGGATCGTGACGACCGAATCCGGAACCGGGAGGAAATCCGCGTTGCGCTCGACGAAGTGTTGCGGAAAAAGCCGGCAGAGGAATGGGAACGCCTGTTCACCGATGCGGGTGTCCCTGCGGCGCGAGTCTATTCGGTTCCGGACATCATGGCGCATCCGCACCTGGAAGCGCGCGGTTTTCTCAAGACCTTCGACGAGGTTCCGGGCATAGGCCGGGGAGCGACGGTTGCGAAGTCGGGATACCGTCTGTCCAGCGAGGATACTTCACCGAAAACACCGCCACCCCGGCTCGGCGAGGATACGGCAAAAATACTCGGCGAGCTCGGGTACGACGACGCCAGGATCGAAACGCTTCGGGAGGACGGAACGATCTGACCGCGACGACCGGCACGACAATAAGTGCGAGACCGTAATCCATGGTGACAGGATGAGTTATTTCGAACCGCCGAAGGTGATAAGAACCGAGACCTTCGCGGAATTGCCCGAAAAGTACCGGAAGACTGACCCGGGTAAGCCGCATTCTTTTCTAGAAGGCCCGTCTTTCGATCGCACGGGGAACCTGTATTTCACCGATATTCCCCATGGCCGCATCTTTCGAGTATCGCCGGATGGTGCGTTCGATTTGATAGCCGAATACGACGGAGAGCCGAACGGACTCAAGATTCACCGTGACGGCAAGATCTTTATCGCCGATCACAAGAATGGGTTGATGCACCTGGACCCGGAAAGCGGCGCCGTCACCTCGGTTCTCGCCGGGCCACCGAAGGAACGGTTCAAGGGTCTCAACGATCTGGTTTTCGCGAGCAATGGGGACCTTTATTTCACCGACCAGGGGCAAACGGGCCTCCATGACCCGACGGGGCGGGTGTACCGGTTGTCGGGCGATGGGCGGCTCGATTGCCTTATAGATACGGTGCCCAGCCCGAACGGGTTGGTTCTGAACCGTTCCGAGCGTGTCTTGATGGTTGCCGCGACGCGCGCCAACGCGGTTTGGCTGCTGCCGCTGACGCCACTCGGCGGCGTGAGCAAGGTCGGCTTGTTCGTTCAGCTTCCGTCGCCGGGGCCGGACGGCATGGCGATCGACGCGGACGGCAATCTTGCCGTCGCCCACCCGGGTATGGGGGTGGTATGGCTCTTTGACCGGCGGGGCGTACCGGTTCATCGCGTCGAGTCCTGTCAAGGGCCCATGGTGACGAACCTGGCTTACGGTGGGCCGGACGGCAAATCCCTCTATATGACCGAATCCCGAACAGGCTCAATCCTCTGCGCCGAGATGCCGATTGCTGGCCAGCCCTTGTATTCACATATGGAAGAGGACGGCCGGGTTCGGCCGGATGCAGATTGATGGCGAAGGACAGGCACTGGGTCGGCACATGGGCGACCGCGCCGGCCCCGAGTGAATCTGGCGTTAGTTTCAATAATCACACCTTGCGCATGACGCCGCGCGTCAGTATCGGCGGCGATATGGTCCGGATACGTGTATCGAATGCGTTCGGGCGCGAAAAGCTGGAAATCGGCAGCGCCTATATTGGAATTCGCGATCAGGGGCCGGCGGTCGTGCCGGGTTCCGAACGCCGGCTCACCTTCGACGGCTCCGAATCGGCGACGGTCGCCGTGGGGGCGCTTGCGATCAGCGATCCGGTCGAACTCGACGTGGCGCCGCTGGCCGATCTGGCGGTCACTCTGTATTTGCCCGGCGAGATTCCCACCGGATTTCAAATCACCGGGCGCTACGCGCGCCAGACCAACTACATATCGCCGCCGGGGGATTTCTCGGCCGAATTGAACATGCCGGTGGTCAGGATCACCGATGAATGGTTCTTCGTGTGTGGTGTCGATGTACTCGCGTCGAAAGACACCGGCGGCGTGGTCGCGCTCGGCGACTCGTTGACCGATGCCAACATCTCCACCCACGACACCTACAACCGCTGGCCGGACCAACTTGCCCGGCGGCTGATCGCCCGGAAGGGGGGCCGGCGTCTCGGCGTCATGAACCAAGGCCTCGGTGGCAACCGGATACTGCACGATACGCGCGGGCACAGCGGGCTGCGCCGGTTCGACCGCGATGTCTTGGCCCAGCCCGGTGTGACCCATGTCATCGTCATGCTGGGCACGAACGACCTGCGCAACCGTCACGCCCGACCCGGAGAGGAAGTCACGGCCGAGCAGATGATCGCCGGCCTCAATCAGATGGCGTTGCGGGCGCAGACCTGCGGGATCAAGTTTATCGGTGCGACGCTTACGCCCTTCGGAAACGAAACATTCCTGCCGGGAGCCTGGAATCCCGTTCGCGAAGAACATCGTTTGGCCTTCAACAAATGGATTCGGGAAAGCGACCGGCTGGACGGTGTCGCGGATTTCGACGCGGCGTTGCGGGACCCGGCACGCCCGACCCAGATGCTACCGGAATACGATTGCGGCGACGGCCTTCATCCGAGCGACATCGGGTATTGTAGGATGGGCGATGCGGTTGACCTTGCGCTGCTCGACTGAACGGCCGAGGGTCGTTTACCGAGGCGCCGATCCCGACAGCGGCGTGAGCAACTTCGACACATCGATGCAGCGGTGAAGGTTGCGCCAGTCGGCAAAGGACGCTGCTGCTGCCGCTTGCGTTAAATCCGCCTGGGCCGCGCAATCGAGAAATTTCGTTTCCAGATCGTCCCACGACAATTTCCGCTCCGGCGAGCCTGTTGGCTTGTCCACGCGGACGGTATCGGTGACGCCGTCGCGCCGTGCAGCGGTGACCTCGACAAAGCCGATCGTCCCGGAACTGCGTGCGCCGGGATTCGTCTCATCCCCGAGGCATCTCGGGTCTTCTTCCTTGTGCATGCGCGGCAGAAGACCGGCGATTTCCGGACGGGCAACGCCGTCGTCACTGAAGGCGGCGAGGTCGAACCGGCCGTCCAAAACACCGGCGGCCAGCGTGTATTCCATGCTGAACTTACCCTCCAGGCCCGTGACCGGGCGATCGTAGGGGAGCGGCCGTAGCGCGCCGGGCGCCACGCGGCATCGTACGGATTCGGTGTTGTCCGGATTGAGCGAAAGCCGTTCGCGAAGATCCAGAAGACCGTCGATTGGGCGATGCAAGGCGTAGCAGCAGGGATATTTCTTTAACGCCAATCCCGGATCCACCAAGACGAAGGGTCTGCCGAGACTATCAATGCAGCGCTCCATGTCCGACTGCTCGGTGCCGTAGGTCGCAAAGAATCCGGTTGGCGATTCCATTGCGTTCAGCGAGGCGGTGAAGCCTGTTTCGGCTAGCCGCACGGCGGAGACGGCGTTACGGGATGCCCAGCCGGCATGAAACGGCTTAGTCATCGTGCCGAAATTACATTGAAGGCCGCTCGCCATCGATGCGCCGATTCCGAGTGCTTGGCGCGTCGTTGTCACATCAAGGGCGAGATAACGGGCGAGCGCGGCGATTGCTGAGAATATCGCCAGCGTCCCGGTGGCGTGCCAACCGCGACGATAATGGCCGTTACCGATGCCGAGGCCGATCTTCGCGCCGACCTCGACGCCGAGGATGTAGGCGTCGATCAGGGATGCGCCGGTCGTTCGCTTGCCGAGGCAGGCAAACAGGGCCGGCAGGATCACCGTGCTGGGATGGGCCGGCATCATCGACAGAACGTCGTCGAAGTCGAGCGCGTGTCCGAATGTACCGTTGACCATTGCTGCGATTTCCGGCGGCGCCGTTTTTCCGGTTCCCAGCACGGCGCGGTCGCCCGCGGCTTCGCTTGTCTCGAGATAGCGCCGTAGCGGCGCCCCCACATCGCTTGCGCTGCCCGCCAGGATGCAGCCAATGGTATCCACGATGCCCTTCTCGGCATTCTCGATTGCCGCCGGCGGGATTTCGTCGGCCGGTGTCTCGACCGTGAATGTGGCGATGGCTTCGGTGAGTTCCGTGGTCATTTTTTCAATCCGGTTGTTTGCCAAGGGGTTGGGAAGCGCGACGATGTCGCCTTTCATCGCATGATTTCGGAAGATTCTAGCACCGACGGTTTCCCTACACGAAACCCGCGAAAGTTCTGTAAATGCGAAAATCAACCGGCCCTTCAATGACCCTGGGCTGATTTCCGGGATGCGGGTTGGCTGCGAAACCGGCTTTTCAACCCGATCGCTGTGGGAATCCGGGTTGCACCCTTCGAATTTGCGCAGCACCATAAAAGTTGGCATTCCAAATGGGGAAGTTTCGACCATGCGTTCTCAGTACTGGTATCAAGCTTAGGCCGTCCCCTGTGTCGCGATCCTGAAACCGCCAACGCAGACTTCGATAAAGGCGAGCGCCACCGCGCGCCACAAGGAGACCGACAACGACGGTTTGATCGATTTGTGAAGGAAAACCCGTGGGGCACTATGACGCGGTCGTCATTGGCGGAGGCCATAACGGACTAATCGCCGCCGCTTATTTGGCGCGGTCCGGCGTTCGCACGCTGGTCCTCGAACGGCGCAACATTGTTGGCGGCGCCTGCATTACGGAGGACATCACCGGCGCACCCGGATATCGCGTATCGACGGGAGCGGCTCAGCTGAGCAATTTGCGTCCCGAGATCATCCGTGACCTGAATCTCGCGGCGCATGGTTTTGAGTTACTCACGCCCGACCCAATCACCGTCTTCCCTTTTCCCGACGGCCGACACCTCGCATTGTGGTCGAATCCGGACCGAACGCGCGCTGAATTTGCGAAATTCTCGCGTCGCGATGCGGACGCGTTGCCTGGTTACATGGCGGATTGTGTCGCCGTTTGCGAATGTATTGAGCCCATGTTGTATGGCGGATTGGTACCTTCGGTCGACGATATCGAGCGGGCATTTGCAAAAATCGGCCGAAGGGACCTTTTCCGGAGTTTTGTGCTCGGTAGTATCGCCGACGTGCTCGAGGACCGTTTCGAATCCGAGGCGGTGCAGGCCGTTCTCGGATACACGGCGACCTTTGGAACCAACGCAGGTCCGCGGACTCCGGGAACGGCCTATGTCATGGCGCACCACATGCTTGGCGGCGCGACCGGCGTCAGAGGGAGGGCGGGATATGTGAAAGGCGGCATGAGCGGATTGGCTAACGCCCTGGCCGCTACGGCGATGAAAAATGGGGTTGAAATTAGAACAGACGCCGAGGTCGCGCGCGTTCTCGTGCGTGACGGCATTGCCTACGGTGTCGAACTGATGACGGGTGACAGGGTTGCCGCAAAGGCCATTATCTCGAACGCCGATCCGCAACGGACGTTTCTTAATTTGGTGGATCGGGAGCATCTTTCACCGGGGTTCGCCGATGCCATCAGCCGAATTCAGATGCAGGGAGTGGCCTTGAAGGTCAATTGCGCCCTTACGCGGTTGCCGACATTCACCGCCGTACCCGACGGTGCAACGCTTGCGCGCGTTAGTCTGTGTCCATCACTGTCATATGTCGAGGCCGCTTGGTTGGAAGCTGCCAAGGGATACATGTCGAGCGCGCCTTACATGACGGTGCATATGCAGTCGGCCGTCGACGACGCGCTGGGACGTTCCGATAGGCAATCGTTGACATGCTACGCTCAGTTTTTCCCCTATTGCCTCGCACCGGATCTCGGGGGATGGGACAAACAGCGGGAGGTGGCGGGGCGGATCGTCTTGGAAACTGTCGCTGCCTATGCACCCGACATTCGGGATTGCATAATTGCGACCGAGGTCATGTCGCCGATGGATATCGAACGCCGCTTCGGAATGACCGGCGGCCACCAGTTCCATGGTGATTTAATGCCGGGACAGTTATTCGATCGGCGGCCGGCCTCGGGTTGTGAAGGTGCGCGAACACCGATCGATCACCTTTATCTGTGCGGTGCAGGCGCCCATCCCGGGGGGTGCGTGTGGGGAGCACCCGGAAAACGCGCCGCCCAGGCGGTATGTGATGATATGGCATCCTTATGAGGATGGGGCCCCGTACTCGAGCAGCGGATCCTCCACCGGTTGCAGTAACAGCAGCTAGCCGCCAATGTTGTCGCAATGTCGCTCATGAATTCTCTGCGGCGTGACCATTAAGATTTCCTTCAGGCGGATTTCAATGAAACATTGCAGCATTGCAATAATTTCCACGCGCATGCCCGGGATAATGCGGCTTTGACCTATCGCTTGCGACCGGATGCTTGTTGATGGCGGGAACGCCGCTTTCTGCATCTGTTCGCGGCATCGTGTGCATGATTGCCGGCATGGCCTTGCTCACTCTGAACAACGCCCTTCTTAAGACACTGACGAGCGACTATCCGCCGGGCCAACTGATTGCGCTTCGCGCAGCGTTTGTTTTCATTCCTATCGCTCTAATCGCCTGGCGTAGCGGTGGCCTGGGCTCCCTTCGAATCAATAACTATCCGGGGCAATCGTTGCGGGCGGGCTTGCTGGTGACGACACAGTTTTTGATGGTGACCAGTCTGGCGTTGTTGCCGTTGGCCGATGTGACGGCGCTGTCGTTTTCCGGACCCCTCATCATCACGGCGCTGGCCGGGCCGATGCTGGGAGAACACGTCGGCTGGCGGCGCTGGTCGGCCGTCGTCATCGGCTTCATCGGCATCTTGATCATGGTCCGGCCGGATCCCGATATTTTCCGGGCCGCCGCGTTGTTGCCGGTATTGGCGGCGTGCAGCGGTGCGTTGCGGGATCTTGTCACGCGGCGGATCAGCACCGGCGAGTCATCCATCGCCATTTTGAGCTTTTCCACCCTGGCCGTGTTGCTCGCCGGGATGGCGAGTTTGGCGTTTGATCGCGCGCCGCTTGCCTATGGCGATCTTCCTGTTCTGGCGACGGCCGGTTGCCTGCAGGGTGCGGCGCATTTCGTCTTGATCGAAGCTTTCCGCCACGGCGAAGCCTCGGTTGTGGCCCCATTCAAATATTCCGCGCTTCCTTGGGCGGCTTTGTTTGGGTTCCTGCTTTTTGCCGACCTTCCGGATATCTGGATTATCGCCGGTTCCGTGCCGGTTATTTGCAGCGGTTTATACATTTTGCACCGCGAACGAATGCACCAATAGCGGCCATCCGCGCGAATAGTTGAAGCGGTCGATGTCATATGATGCTGTCGAGACAACGCCCTTCGCTATTCCAGCCTAAATCGTTGGACGCAGGCCGATGGATCGATGACTGGTTTCAGAGCGTGCAGAAGCCGCTCAAATCCGCGAGCAGATTTTCGCCGGCCCGTCGACCACGAAGGTGCGGTGTTCGACGTCTTTGCCGGGAAACGGAGTGTTCGCAAGCCCACTCTTGAGTTTCTGAAGCGGGTGATGAAGGGTCACGGTCGGCCAAAGATGACCGTGACGGATCGCCTTAGACGGAAGGGGCGAAGGCCCGTTTCCGGGATATGAACCTGCAGAACACGACATTGTCACTTTCTGAAACTCGATTGAGATTGCCTCTCTCTATCTATCAAGAATATTCCCTGCTCCAGTGTTTAATTTCCCTGTTCGCATAGATAGGGGAAATGCTCAAATAGATTGGCAATTTCGGCCATTTGCCAACGTTTTTGGCGCTTGGAGCAACCATGATTTTGGGATTTCCCTGTATCTCCCCGGCCAAACAGGGATTTCAGCAGAGACGGGTTCGCACCAAACTCTATGCACCACCACTTTTTCCGATAAACATCAATTGCGGTACGGGGCGGCCGTTGCCGGCGGATTTCGCGAAGTGCCGAAACGGCCCTGTGCCGCTCGGACCAACTTGGTTCGACCCGGTCGCCTCGGTACAATGATTGCCCTGCTTGGATTCCCCGGCATTCGCCGCGTATGCCGGATTCGGCCGTCAACGGCTGCGCACGCCGTGACCCTTGAAGGAGGACCGAGATGACGCGGGAAACGGGGGAATCGCCGGAGGCCCGTCGCGCGCGCGGCGGCGCTCGGGCGGCGGGTAAGTGGGCTGCGGCGCCGGGGATCGCCTTGGCCGCGCTGGTCGCGCCGTTGCTTCTGTCCGCCTGTATGGGAGGCGGCACACTCTCACAAAAGCCGGTCAAATTTACGCCTGACGCCAAGGCCGGGACTTACCCGGCCAGATCCGTACCGGCTCAAATCGTCGATGCGGATCATTTTGTGCCGGGTGGCGCAACCAACCAGCTTTCCAGGGGACGTCAAGCTTCCGCGAAAGACGCCGAGCGTTGGAACCGCCGAGCCGGCGAGGCCGGCTACGTCTACATTGGTTCGTTAACCGCCCCGAATAAGACACGCTGCCGAGTATCCGGTTGCCCCGACGTGAAAAAACGCCTCGCGGAGAGGGCGGCGCAGCATGGTGCGGACCTGCTGGATATCCGGTTTTTTAAGTACAAACTGCGGTCGAAGGTCCGGACGACGCAAGGCAAGTGCTTGAAGTACGGGGCCTACACGACGGTAAAGCAGTATTATTGCCCCCCCGTCGGGGGTGCGTCCTGCCGCTACGTCGACCGCCGGGTACGACAATGCCTGCAGTATGAATCCAAATACGGCGATTCAGTCAGGGAATACTCTGTGTCCTATGGCCATGTCGGCCTGTGGCGCAAGGAGCCAGCATTGGCGGCGAAACAGGCGGAGGAGTCGGCGGCGTTAAGTAAGACCGGCGAGACGGCGGCGCTCCGGTGGGGTGTAAATACCTCGCGCACGCTAACCGGGCATCATGCAAGCATCACAAGTTTGGCATGGAGCCCCGACGGGCGCGTTCTCGTCAGCGGGTCGGACGACAAGGCCGTACGCGTTTGGGATACCGCGAGCGGCAAAACCGTGCGCAGCATGCAAAGCCCGAAGTGTTCTTCCGCCAGCTGTGTCGGTTCGTACGTTGCATTGAGTCCCGACGGCCGCTTTATCGCCGTCGTGGCGGGCGGCAGGACCGCCGATATTCTGGACGCGTCGAGCGGCAAGCTCGTGCGCAGCTTGAAAGGGGTAAAGGACACCCTCCGTAAAGTGGCGTGGAGTCCGGACGGTCGGTTCCTCGCTACCGGAACATACAGGAACGTCCGTATCTGGAATGCCGCAGACGGCCAACTCATTCGCTCCCTGACCGGACTTAGCGGTTGGATATCGAGCATGGCATGGAGCCCGAACGGGCGCTTTCTCGCCAGCGGAGTGACGGACAAGACCGTGCGGCTTTGGGATGCCGCGAGCTGGAAACTCGCGCACCGGTTGACCCATTTCCCCGTTTCGGCCACCAGAGTAGCCTGGAGTCCGGATGGGCGCTTTCTCGTTGTCGGATCGTCGAAATCCGTATTCATGTGGGACGCCACCACGCGCAAAATCTTGCGCAACTCGACGGCGCATACCAACACGGTCGACGCGGTTGCGTGGAGTCCGAACGGAAAAATCCTCGCCAGCGGGTCGACCTTCACCGGCCATAAGTACTCGAGAGACACGGTGCGTCTTTGGACCGCCGCCGGCTTGAGGCCCATGGACAGTGCCGGTTGGCCGCCCAGCGGCGTCAAAGCTTTGGCCTGGAGTCCGGATGGGCGCTTCCTGGCTGTCGGGCTGAAGAACGGCAAGATCGATATCCTGAACGTCGCCGCCCGATCCGCGAAACGGTAACCAACGGCTGCGCGACCGACGGCTCCGGCGCGGTCCGAGAGACAGGGACACCAGATCAGCTGGGGTTCGCATGGGAGACATCGGATGACACCAGGCGTCGATATTCGAATCGGCGGAAAACCGCAGACGCCGGAGACTATTGCCGTTTCGCCAATGAATTTCGGGTTGTTCGGCCATTACACCGGCGGACTTGCGGTCCGTCGGTACGAGATCGTCGTCTCGGCCGAGGATTTCGTTGGCTGTGCCGGCGACCGGATCGCCGCGTTCGTCGACGACTGCAAGCGCGACGACGCCCAGCACGGCGGGCTGGAAATTCCCTGCGTCGTGGCATTGGGCTATCCCGGGGTACGCACGCTTCTGGACAACCCCGCGTGTCTGGCGGAGCTGGTCAGCGGATATTTGGCGTCCGAAACGTTGTGGGCACTGCTGGGCGAGACCGCGCCCGACAAGCCGGCCTATATCCTGCATTCGCTGGAAACCCTCTCCGTCGAACCGGCGGGCATCCATTTGAACGGTGCGGCGCTGGAGACGGCTGCATAGCGCGATGCGCGGCTAATCCTGCTCGCCAGCCACCAGGTCGTCGTACAGATCGGGCCGGCGGTCGCGCCACCACGGGAATTTCTTGCGTGCCGCCGCCGCCGCATCGATATCGAACGTGTGGAGCAATAACTCGACATCGGTGTCGCTCGCCTCGGCAAGAATAGCCCCGCGCGGGCTGACCACCATGCTGCGGCCGATATGGTGGCGCGGGCCTTCGTCGCCGACCCGGTTGACCGCCACCACATAGGCGCCGTTCTCGAAGGCGCGCGTCCGCAGCGGCAAATCCCAAAGCGATTGGCGGTGTTCGGTGTCGCCATAGGTCGAATAGCAGATCGGCATGAACAGAATCTCGGCCCCGCGCTGGGCCAGCACACGGCTCGGTTCGGGATATAGCCGGTCATTGCAAATCTGTATGCCGATGCGTGCGCCGCACAGGTCGAACACCGGCAAGTCGCCGCCGGGCTTGAAATAGAATTTTTCGTAGCTGCCGGTACCGCCCTGCAATTCCGTCGGGAAATAGGCGGGAATATGGGTCTTGCGATAGGTGCCGACCGTCCGGCCGTCGGTATCGACCACCAGGGCGGCGTTGTAGTAGCTGCTCTGGGTCTTCTCCGCGAACGGGAAAATCATGGCGAGACGGCGCGCCTTCGCAGTCTCGAAGATCGGGCTGATCCGGGAATCCGGCAGGTGCAGGAAATAGCGGTCGAAATCCTCTTCCAGCCGGTTGGGGAAGAAGGGCGCCAGGAACAGTTCGCCGAAACAGATCAGGTCGGCGTTGGCGTCGGCGGCCTGTTCGATCAAGCCGCAGGCCTCGGTCACGCCGTCACTGGGATCGTCGCTCGGTACGGGTCCGGTCTGCGCCAAGGCCACTGTCAATTCACGTCCCATGCTCTCCCTCGGACTCATTGAAAATTCGCGTCGCCGGCCCGGATGATAGATCAATGCCGGCGCACCGCGCCAATATGCGTATCGATGTGGGCTTCCATGCTACAATAATTTTTCAGACTGGCCGGTTGCCCGGTCAGTCGAATGGGCACGCTCGGCCGCGCCGACACTATCGGGAGAACAATATGACGCCGGATGCCGCGACAGCCGAAACCCTGCATGTGGGACCCCGCGACCTGGTGGTCGATCTGGCGCAATTCTCCGCGACGATCGACACGGCGCGCCTCGACCCTTCGGTGGTCGAGGCGGTCAAGACCAACATCCTCGATACGCTGTCCTGCGCGCTGGCGGGCTCGTCCGCGCCGGCGATCGCGGAAGTGTCGGGCCTCGTGCGGGAGTGGGGCGGGGCGGCGCAGGCCGATATGTTCGTCTTCGGCGGAAAGTTCCCGGCGCATCACGCCGCCTGGGTCAACGGCGGCATGTCCCATGCCCGCGACTATGACGACACCCATGACGCCGCCGTGCTGCATGCGGGCGTTTCGGCGGTTGCCGCGGCGATCGCGGCCGGGCAGCTGCGCGGCACCCTGTCGGGCGCGGACCTGATCGCGGCGGTCGCCGCCGGCATCGAAACCACATGCCGTCTCGGCGTGGCGTGCAAGCTGGACATCATCGACAGCGGCTTCATCTACACCTCCTTGCTCGGCTATTTCGGCGCGACGGCGGCGGCGGGCCGGGCGCTCGGCCTGACCGCCGAAGAATTGGTGAATGCGTTCGGCATCGTCTACAGCTCGGTGGCGGGCAATCATCAGGTGACGCGCGATGCGTCGCTCATGAAGCGGTTGCAACCGGGGCTCGCCGCCCAGGCGGCGGTGGTCGCGGTGCAGCTCGCCAAGCGCGGTATCCGGGGCGCGCAGAATGTGTTCGAGGGACTCGATGGGTTCTTCCGGGTCTATCTGCGGAACGAGGTCGATCCCGCCGCGGTGCGTGAAGGTCTGGGCCACCGGTTCGAACTCCTGAACCTGAGCTACAAGCCCTATCCCTGCTGCCGCGCGGTGCACACGACGGCCAATGCGGTTCTGCTATTGCGCGCGGAGACGGGCCGGCCCGCGCGCGACGTCAAGTCGATCCGCGTCGGCGTGACCGGGCCCGGTTACCAGATGGTCTGCGTACCCGAGCATGTCCGATTGGCGCCGCGCACGATCGTTGAGGCACAGTTCAGCATCCCCTACGCCGCGGCGGCCGCCTGGACCGACGGAGAACTGAGCCTGCGCCATTTCTCCGACGAAGGCCTGCAACGCGAGGACGTGCTCGACCTTACATCGCGAGTGTCGACATATGTCGATGACGAGATCGACCGGGACTGGAGCCGATTCATCACACCGGCCAAGGTGATGGTCGAATTCCAAGACGGCAAGACGGCGGCAATGAGGGTCGATTATCCGAAGGGTCATCCGAAAAACGTGATGACGACACCTGAATTCGCCGCCAAGGCCGCGGATTGTGCGGCCTATGCCGCCGAGGCGATGCCGGCGGACACGGCGGACCGGTTGATCGCCGGGGTCGCCGCGCTCGAAACCATGCCGGATATTTCGGCGCTGGTGCAGGTCATGACGGGCACCGACGGTTAACCGCGCCGCGCAGCCTACAGATAGGTTTCTTCGGTCATCCGTGTCTTTAGCGTTGCCGCCCGGTCCTGGATCGCGTGGCGCTCACGCGCATCCTTGCGATCCAGATTCTTCAATTGGAACCCCATGCGGTGGTTGCCTTCGATCCGTTGGAAGTTCCGCGACAGAAAATCCCAATACAGGGTGGTGAAGGGGCAGGCCTCGTCGCCGGTCGCCTGTTTCGGGTTGAAGCGGCAGTCGGCGCAGTAGTCGCTCATCTTGTCGATGTAGTTCCCCGACGCGCAATAGGGTTTGCTGCCGACGATGCCGCCGTCGCCGTACTGGCTCATGCCCAGCACGTTCGGCAGCGACACCCAATCCACCGCGTCGGCATACATCGACATATGCCAACGGTGCACGTCATAGGGCCGCACGCCCAGCAGCATGGCGAACAGGCCGAGGACCATCAGGCGTTGGATGTGATGGGCATAGGCGTGATCGATCAATTGCCCGACGGATTGCCGCACGCAGTTCATGTCGGTCTCGCCGGTCCAAAAGAACGCAGGCATCGGCAGCTCCGCGTCGAGCGCGTTCAGGTCGGCGTAATTCGGCATCTTCAGCCAGTAGATGCCGCGGATGAACTCCCGCCAGCCGAGGATCTGCCGCACGAATCCTTCGACCGCGTTGATCGGCGCGTCGCCCGCATGATACGCGGTGACGGCAGCGTCGATTGCCTCGCGCGGGTCGAGCAGATGGAGGTTGAGCACGCAGGACAGCCGCGAGTGATAGAGATAGGGTTCGCCGGCGACCATTGCGTCCTGATAAGTGCCGAAGTTGCAAAGCCGGTGGTCGATGAAGTCCCGCAGGGCCGCCCGGGCTTGGTCGCGTGTGACGGGATAGTCGAACCCGTCGAGGCGGCCGGGACTGTCGGGAAAACGCCGCTCGACCATCGCGATCACTTCTCGGGTGATGTCGTCCGGCCGAAAGGCGCGCGGCGCTTTTATGTGCGGCGGGCCGTCCCTGCCGAATTTTGCCCGGTTGTCCTTGTCGAAGTTCCATGCGCCGCCGACCGGCTTGCCGTCCTCCATCAACACCTCGTGCCGCCGCCGCATTTCCCGATAGAAGGTTTCGAGCCGCAATGTCTTGCGGTCCGCCGCGTGCGCCTCGAAATCGTCCAACGCGCATATGAAATGGCGGTCGGCCCGAATCTCGAGATCGCAGGAGGCCGCAGCTGCGGCTTTCGCAAGGGCGGTTTCGACGCGGAAATCGCCGGGCTTGCAGACGATGATTTTTTCCGGCCGTGTCTTACGAACCCAGCGCGCGATCTCGCCCCCGAAAGAACCGGGATTGTCCGCGTCATCGAGGGCCGCATAGTGGACGGTGCAGCCCTGTTCCTCCAGCGTCCGCCGGAAATGGCGCATCGCCGAAAAGAACAAGACGAGCCGGATCTTGTGCTGCGGGACGTAGGTGGCTTCTTCCCCGACTTCCATCATGAGGATGGTGTCGCGCGCCGGGTCGAATCCGTCCAGGGCCGACGACTCCGCGTCGAGCTGGTCGCCCAGGACAAGGACCAGATGCCGGACCTTTTCTGTACGCGCGCTTGCCATTCTCGCACCCTTTCTCGCGAACGGACCCACCGTTGGTGTTTACGGTCCGGAAGGGCCGGGAGATCAACCGAAGTGCGGACCGGGCCGTGGCCTAGCCGCCGAGTTCTTCGGTGCAGACGTAATCCGCCAGCCGGGCCATGAACTCCTCTCCCTTGCGGACTTGCTCAAGTGTGATGAATTCATTCGGCTTGTGCGCCTGGGCGATGTCGCCGGGTCCGCAGACCACCGTGGGGATGCCGACGCGTTTTTGGAACAGCCCGGCCTCGGTCCCGAAACCGACCTTGCCGTGCTTGTTCTGTCCGGCGAGACGTTTGACGAAGGCGACGACGGGCTCGTCCGGGTCGGTGTCGAGCGCCAGATTCGGCGGCGTTTCCTCGAACTCGAAATGAGCGTCCGGGGCGACCGCCTGCATCTCGGGTTCGATCACCTCGCGAGCGTGCCGCCGGATCTCGTCGAACAGGACCTCCGGGTCGACCGCCGGCAGATGCCTGATCTCCATGTTGAAGCTGCAACTCTTCGGCACGATGTTGGGCGCGGTCCCGCCGCTGATCAGGCCGACCTGCATGGTCGTGAAGGGCACGTCGCAGTCTTCGTCGAACGGGCCTTCCTTCTGCCATTTTCGGGACAAGCCTTGCATAAAAGCGATCAGGCGTGCGGCATATTCGATCGCGTTGACGCCTTCATGCGTCAGGCTCGAATGCGCCTCGTGGCCGTGCACATGCACACGCACCTTCTTCTTGCCCTTGTGGCCGATAATGACACCCAGGCTCGTCGGTTCGCCGACGATGCACATGGCCGGCTTGACCGGCATTTCCCGCATTACCTCGACCAAACGCTTGGCGCCGAGGTGGCCGACCTCCTCGTCGTAGGAGAAGGCGAAATGGACCGGCGTCTTGAGCCCGCGGTCGAGCAACTGCGGCACGAAAGCCAGCGCGATGGCGATGAAGCTCTTCATGTCCGACGTGCCGCGGCCGAACACCTTGCCGTCCTTGACCAGCGCTTCGAAGGGATCGCTGTCCCACGCCTGGCCGTCCACCGGCACCACGTCCGTATGGCCGGAAAGACAAATACCGCTGCGGTCCGCCGGGCCCACGGTGGCGTATAAATTCGCCTTCCGTCCGTCCTCGTCGTGCACCAAGCGCGACTCGATGCCGAAATCCGCGAGATACTCTTGCACGTAGTCGATCAGGTCCAGGTTCGATTCCCGGCTGGTGGTATCGAACCCGATGAGTTTTTCGATGATCGGTAGGCTGATCAATCCATCGGTCACGGCGACGCTCTTTCCTTTATCGGTTGCATGGGCGTTGGGCTGGTCCTTCGAGGCCGGCTACTTGCCGGGAATGCGCCAGGACGATTCCGCATGCTCGATCGTGGCCACGTCCAGCACGACGCCGGTCGGGTCGCGGTACTTGCGTTCGTATTTCGGCCCCTTGCCCACACTCCTGACCTGGCCGTGATACGTGCCGCCGGCGTCTTCGACCGATCCGCAGGTTTCGTCCATATCGTCGACGAGGAATCCCAGATGGTGGATGCCGACGAAATCGGCGCCGCGCTCGTCCGGTGCGTTATCGTTGACCTTCAGGTTAAGCAGCGCGAGGCTCACGGTTCCGTCGGACATCATGACGCCGAATTTGGACTCACGGACCCGTTTCATGTCGAAGGCCTGTTCATAGAATTTTGCCGCAGCGTCGGGGTCTTCGACGCTGAGCGCCACATGACGAAGCTTTGCCATTTCGGATGCTCCTCCCAGATTTGGTGTGTCCATCCTGCCAAATTATCGCGCGGCGCACGAGCGGACGCCGCCGGGGCGGCCTGAGACGGCATCGCTTAACGGGGCGACCGGCGCGTATTAGACTGAGGTTCCATCTCGCCAAGTCGATCCGGATCGAAAAAGAATGCCCGCGCCGAAAACCATGTTCGCCAAGATCTGGGACCGGAATGTGGTGGCCACGGTCGAGGACGAAGCGTTGCTCTATATCGACCGGTGCCTTATCGAGGAAGGGTCGGTTCACGCCTTTCGGTCCTTGACGGATCGCGGCCTGGACGTATGGCGTCCCGGGCAGTTCACCGCGTGCGCCGACCACTACGTGCCGACCGGGGATCGCGCGGGCGGGGTCGCCGGGATCGAAGTCGCGGAAATCCGGGGGATGGTCGAGGCGATCGAGGCCAACAGCGACGCGCACGGCATCCGGCTGTTCGGGATGGACGATCCGGCACAGGGGATCGTTCATATCGTCGGACCGGAGCAGGGGATTTCCCAACCGGGCCTGGTCATGACCGGGAACGACTCCCACGCCTCGACCCATGGCGCGCTCGGCGCGTTGTCCTTTGGGATCGGCTGGTCGGAACTCGCGCATGTGATGGCCACGCAGACCTTGTGGCAACGCCGGCCAAAGGCCATGCGGATCGACGTCGATGGTGCCTTGCCGTTCGGCGTGACGTCGAAAGACGTGATCATCGCGATCGTCGCCGAGATCGGCACCGGCGGCGCTTCGGGGCATGTCATCGAGTATGCCGGGTCGGCGGTCCGCGCGATGACGGTCGAGCAGCGCCTGACGCTGTGCAACATGTCGATCGAAGCCGGCGGCCGCGCGGGTATGGTGGCCCCGGATGATACGACCTTCGCATATCTATCGGGCCGGCCCTACGCGCCGAAGGGCGCGTTGTGGGATCACGCGGTCGAGGATTGGAAGACGCTGCCGTCCGACCCGGAAGCCGCTTTCGACACGGAATGCACCATCGATGCAACCCGCATCGCGCCGATGGTGACCTGGGGCACGAACCCGGAGCAGGCGGTCCCGGTGACCGACCGCGTGCCCGATCCGGCGGACACGCGGGACCCGGACCGCCGCCGCGCCATGACCGATGCCCTCGACTACATGGGCCTGGAACCGGGGACGCCGCTGACCGGCATTCCCATCGACCGCGTCTTCATCGGATCCTGCACCAATGCGCGGATCGAGGATTTGCGGGCCGCCGCCGCGGTCGCGGTTCAGGGCCGCGCCGTCATTCCGGCGTGGGTGGTTCCCGGATCGCAGCTCGTGAAGCGGCAAGCCGAATCCGAAGGGCTCGATCGGGTTTTCCTGCAGGCCGGCTTCGAATGGCGTGAGCCCGGCTGCTCGCTCTGCACCGCGATCAACGGCGACATCCTGGCGCCGGGCGAGCGGTGCGCCTCGACGTCCAACCGGAATTTCAAGGGCCGGCAGGGACCGAACGGCCGCACCCATCTGATGAGCCCGGCGATGGCGGCGGCCGCCGCGTTGACCGGCGCTGTAGCGGATGTTCGGACCCTGGCGCGGGGGTGCTGAATGGGACACCGCTTCCGATCCTTCACCGGCGTCGCCGCGCCGCTGCCCGTCGCCAACGTCGACACCAATCAACTATGTCCGACCCGGTTCAACAAGCGGCCGCACGGCCCCGAGTTCGCCGAAATCCTGTTTCATGACCTACGGTTCGAATCGGACGGGGCGGAGAAGACGGGCTTCGTGCTGAATCAGAATCCCTACCGGGCGGCGGAGGTCCTCGTTGCTGGCCGGAATTTCGGGTGCGGTTCGTCGCGGGAGTCGGCGGTCATCGGGCTTTCCTTTTTCGGCATCCGCTGCGTCATCGCGCCGAGTTTCGGCGACATCTTCTTCAACAACTGCTTCCGGCACGTCGTGCTGCCTGTGCGTCTCCCGGCGGCCGCCGTCGACGAACTGCTCCGGCAACTCCGGGCCGCGGCAGGCGCGCGCATCGGCGTGGAGCTCGAAAGACAAATCGTGACCGCGCCCGGCGGGGAGACCTATGCTTTCGACATTCATCCGTTGCGCAAGCGGTTCCTGGCGGAAGGGGTCGACGAAATCGACGTCACGCTTGAGTATCGGGCCAAGATCGAATCTTTCGAATCCGAGCGTTGGCAGGCCCTGCCGTGGGCTCGGCCGCAGTGTCCAAGCTCTAGCACCGGCTCATGACCCATTGAATCGGGCAGCAAGAACGTTCCGGAAGGAAACCGATGCACGACATCGATTGTAAGGTTGCCGTTGTCGGGGCCGGGATCACGGGAATCGCGACCGCGTATTATCTATCCGAGGCGCAAGAGGTCCGCGATATCGTCGTGATCGACCCGAACCCGCCGATGAGTTTCACGTCGGCGCAATCCGGCGAGAATTACCGCAACTGGTGGCCGCATCCCGTCATGACCGCGTTCACCGACGACAGCATCGACCTGATGGAACAGGTGGCGCGGGACAGCGATAACCGGTTGAACATGACCCGCCGCGGCTATGCCCTGGCCACGCGGGTAAATCCGGATGTGTTGATCGAGGAACTGCATCGCGGATACGGCGCAGCGTCGGCGGGGGCGATCCGGCTCCACGCGGCGGGGGCGCCGGACGCCTACGACTTCGATCCGTCCGCGGTGTGGAACGCCGCGCCGGACGGCGTCGACGTCCTTTGCGACCGGGATCTCATCCGCCGGACCTTTCCCGTCTATGCCGACGATGTTTCGACGGTGATTCACATCCGGCGGGCGGGCGACATCAGCGGGCAGCAGCTTGGGCAGTTCATGTTGGAAAGACTCCGCGCATCGGGCGGGCGGGTGATCGCCGGCAGCGTCGTTTCGATCGATCCTTCCGGCGGCTTCCGTCTCGACCTGGCGGGTCATGACGAGGTCCGCCAAGTCCGATGCGAGAGGATCGTCAACGCGGCCGGTCCGTTCGCGGGTGAGATCGCGGCGATGGTTGGCATCACGCTTCCGGTCGTGAATGTGTTTCAACAGAAGATCGCCTTCGAGGACCGCGACGGTGTTATCCCGCGCCGGATGCCCTTTTCCATCGATCTCGACCCGCAGGTGATCGATTGGTCCGACGAGGAGACAGAGTTGCTGGGTCAGGAGTCCGAGACCGCCTGGCTCACGGAACCGATGCCGGGCGCCATTCATTGCCGCCCGGACGGCGGCGACCACGGACGCTGGATCAAACTGGGCTGGGCATATGAACGGAACCCCACCGCGGTCCAGTGGGAACCATCGGTCGATGACCACTTCCCGGAAATCGTTCTGCGCGGTGCGTCGCGCTTGATCCCGGGTCTTAAGACCTACTATGGCGCCTTGCCCCGGCAGATGGCGCATTACGGCGGTTATTACACGATGACGGATGAGAATTGGCCGCTCATCGGCCCGTTGGGCGTCGATGGAAGCTTCGTGGTCGGTGCGCTGTCCGGCTTCGGGACGATGGCCGCCTGCGCGGCGGGCAGCCTCTGCGCCAAATGGCTCGTTGGCGCGGACCTTCCCGACTATGCCGCCGATCTCAGCCTTGCCCGGTATGACGATGCCGCGTTGATGACCGACCTCGCCGATCTGCAGAGCAAGGGCGTCTTATGATGTCCGTAGCCCTGTCGGCTACGGTCCTTCGGGCATTTCCCGAGGCAGGCGCCGCCGGACTCCGCCGCGTCTGCCTCGGGTGAGCGCATTGTCGACGGCTCGGTTTATGCCGCGCTTTTCTCCGCGCGCCGCCGCCCTTCGCGATCGGCGGCTTTGATCGCCCAAAGGACGGTCTCGGGCTGCACGTCGGCGGGTTCGTTGTGGATGGTCTCGCCCGGCGCGCAGGCGGTGCTCGCAACCAGTTCCAAGTCGGCATCGGATACGTTCGCGAGGCCGATGTCGTCCAGCGTCGTCGGCAGGCCGACCGATTCGCAGAAGCCGTAAACCTCGTCGATCATGTCTTTTGGCTTATCCGTCAGGAACAGCGCGGCGAGCACGCCGATCGCGACCTTTTCCCCATGCCAGAATGCATGCGTGGCGCTTAGGCTGGTCAGGCCGTTATGGATGGCGTGGCAGGCGGCGAGACCGCCGCTCTCGAATCCGAGGCCCGAGAGAAGGGTGTTTGCTTCCACCACATGTTCGAGCGCCGGGGTGACGCTTTGCGTTTCCACCGCCGACTTGGCGAGGGTGCCGTATTCGAGCAGCGTGTCGTAACAGAGCCGCGCCAGGGCATAGGCCGTCATGGTTCCGGGACGGCCGGTCATGTTGGCGGCCCGCCGGATGCGGCAGGAGTCGGCCTCGAACCACGTCGCCAGGGCATCGCCCATTCCGGCGACGAGGAAGCGGACCGGTGCCTTGGCAACAAGCGCGGTATCGACGATCACCACGTCCGGATTGCGGGGCAGGATGAGATATCGCTCGAACGCGCCGTCATCGGTGTAGATCACGGACAGGGCGCTGCAAGGTGCGTCCGTCGACGCGATGGTCGGCACGATCACGACCGGCAGTTGGAGTTCGAAGGCGACGGCCTTTGCGGTGTCGAGCGTCTTGCCGCCGCCCACGCCGACGACGGCATCGCAATTTTCCGATTTCGCACGGTCGATGATCCGGTCAATCTCGCGCTGGGAACACTCGCCGCCGAAAGTCTCGGCGACCGACCCGCCGGCGTTGGCGAGGTCGGCGTCCAGGGCCTCGCGGACATTCGGGTCCTCCAGTACGAGCGGCCGTTCACCCAACCGCTCGCATTCCTCGTCCAATACCGAAAGTGCATGAGCGCCTTGCACGTATCTTCCGGGAAAGATCGCCGTTGTTAGCATTGTCTTCGCTCCATACAGGGTTTGAGGGGGGCTGCCTATTGCGACGAAGCCCGTCGGAACCGGGCGCCCATATTGCCGCGCCCGGCCGGCGTATCGTTGATGTGAGTCAAGGTTGCCCGGTAATGGCGCCTTTCAAGGCGGCGGGGCGCATCCGGCGATGCCGTTGAAGGAAAGGGCTTATGGATGAACGAAGCCAATCCTCCTGATAGAAGAATTCTATCAAAACGGCCGTATTAATCATTCGTCGAAATCTTTCTGCCGCACCACATACATGCGATGTCGATGCATTAGGCGGATCGGTACTTCGCCGGGTCGTTGGGACGGAAAGATGAAACGCTTTAAGAATATTCTGATGCTGTACAACCAGAGCGTTGGCGACGATGCCGCGCTGGATCGGGCGACCGCCCTGGCGAAACGCAACGGCGCGCGCCTGACCGTGCTCGAGGTGATCGAGCGGATGCCGAGCCTTGCGGCCGCGCCATTCGGTTCTTCGGCTTCCGAGCAGCGCGATTTGCAGGGGCGCTATTTCGAGGAGCGGCGGGCGCTGATCGAACGATTGATCGATCCGCTACGGCAGCAGGGCGTCGAAGTCGATGGCGCGGTCGCCCAAGGCAAGGTCTTCCTGGCTATTGTCCGGGCCGTTCTGCGGGACGGTTTCGACCTCGTGGTCATGACGGCGGACAGCTTGCGCGGCCTGCGGTCCATCACGTTCGGCAGCAACTCGATGCACGTCATGCGCAAATGTCCGTGCCCTGTCTGGGTGATGAAGCCGAAGGCGGAGCGGCGGTTTCATCGCATTCTCGCCGCTGTCGATCCGGGCCCGTCCGATGCCCCGTTGAATCCGTTGGACATAAAAATTCTCGAGATGGCGAGTTCGCTCGCAAGGATGGAAGATTGTCATCTCGATATTGCGAATGTGTGGGATTATACCGGGACCGACCTCGATACCAGCCGGTCCGAAATCGACGACACCATTCGCGACCGTCTGATTGCCGTAAACACAAGGGCGCGCGAGGCGGCACTCGACCGTCTTCTCGCCGAAGTGGACATGGAAAACCTGGACTTCGAGGTCCATTTGCCCCGCGGCAACCCCAGCCTGCTGATTCCCGAGCTGGTGGCCGAGAATGCCGTCGATCTCATCGTCATGGGAACGGCGACACGCACCGGGATCGCCGGCTTCCTCATTGGCACGACCGCCGAAGACGTTCTTCGGCAGGTGGATTGTTCGGTGCTGACACTCAAGCCCGACGGTTTCGTCTCGCCGGTTGCGCTGGAGGGATAGGGAGGGGACTCTTCCCTATCCCCCCGCGCGGCAAGGGCGTGTCGGATCGCCCCGCGCCGCCGTCGCTTCAGCCGACGGCGCTCCGACTCCGCGTATAGCGGCGAGGCAAGCGGAGGCGGACTCAGTATTCGATTTGGTCGCCCCGCACTGAATTCCTTGACGCGGAAGCTGACCGTTAAGCTTTTCGTCGAGATGCGCGTCTGGGCGACCGCTTGCGTCTTCGAAGTATGGCGTTGCGCCTGTGATCGTTCCAATTCGAACATGGCAAAATTTTGATAGGAAAAATCAATAAGGTGATTTGATCGACTTTTCCTATCAAGGCGTCCCTTTGAAACGATTTGTCTGTCCGGTTCCCTTTCCCACCTGGAACAACGTCGGCGTGCTTACCGCCGGCGCAGCGACCCATAGGGAGGACAGGGAATGGATGGACCGAGCACGGGATCGGCGGCGGCGATGAAAAACGCCCCCGCGGCCAATGGAAAGAATGGCGCTGCTGCATTCGCTGCGCCGCCGCGCCGGCCGATGCAACAGGAAATCGAACCGCATGTCGAAGCCTGGGAGAATTTCGTCGCGCTCACCAAGTGGTCGACAATCGGCATCATCGTGATCCTGGTCCTGCTCGCGGCGTTCCTTCTGTAGGTCGCCGCCGGGCCGGTGTCAGGTCATTACGGTAACGCCGGTCACGCGATCCTTGAGTATGCGCCTGATCAACTTCGCCAAGGTTTGGAAATCCGTCTGGTTCGGGCTGTTCTTGCGCCAGACCATGCCCACCATCCGGCTTGGCGGGTGAGACCGCATTTGCCGCGCGACCACTTGGCCGTCCTCCTTCATCTCGGCATGGACGTATAGCGACGGGAAGAAGGACAAACCCATTCCCATCGCAACCATCTGCCGCAGAGTATCGAGGCTCGTCCCCTCATAATCCAGGGACAGCGTCGCGCCGTACTGCTGGCAAAGGTGGCTTACCTGTTCGTGCAGCCGGTGGCCGCGCTCGAGCGACAGGACCGTTTCGCCCTTGAGGTCGGACCGGTCCGCAATGTCCTTTTCCGCGAGGTGGTGATCCGCCGGCGCGGCGATCCATAGCGGCTCGCGGAACAGCCGCGTGGTTTGCAGGTCGCCGCCCCGGACCGGCAGCGCGAACAAAAGCAGGTCGAGCTGCCCTTCCTCCAAACCATACAACAGGGCGGTCGGCATTCCCTCGCGGATATAGAGTTTGAGATCGGGGTAGTTTTCATGCAGTTCCGGCAGAATATGCGGGAGGAGATAGGGGCCGAGCGTCGGCAGGACGCCAAGCCGGATGGTGCCGCCCAGCGGTTCCTGCCCGTGCTTGGCGATTTCGGTGATGCGCTGGACGTCATGCAGGACCGTCCGCGCCAGCGCCGCGATTTCTTTGCCGACCGGCGTTAGCACCACCCGCGCCCGGCTGCGCTCGACAAGTTGGACGCCGAGGCGGGACTCCAGTTCCCGAAGTTGACCGCTGAGCGTCGGTTGCGTGACATGCGTCATCTCGGCGGCACGCCGGAAATGCAGCGTATCGGCGATGGCGACCAGGTAACGCAGTTGTTTGACGGTCGGCATGTATCGTCCTCTTGAAATCCGAAGTTTGGTGGTTGGGGTTTTCTATCGAACTCCCGAATAAAATCGATTGGCCCAATCAAAAGTCAAACCCCATTTCGATTAGGACGAAACCGTAATGAGCGGGAGGTGCAGGAAATGACGACATTCAACATCGCGCCAATCGGTTCTTCGACCCATTGGATGGGTCCCGCGACATGGTATCGGCGCCCGCCGAATCCGGAAGGTGTGCGCCGGAATCCGCGGTCGGTCACGACGCGAACCGCGACACGCGTGCCGGTCGATACCACCCGCGGCACGACGGTGGACCTTCATGTGTGATCGGCGTATTGACCGGCTGGCAGCCTGCGATATCGCGGATCGGCCCCTACTTTCCGGCCGTAGAAAGTTGTCGCTCGAGGCCCTGTTTATCGGCACCGTCCTGACGGCAGTCGCCGTCGGGCCCGCGTCGGCGACGATGCCCGGCGACGGGCCGGGTCTCCTCCGGACGACGGCCGTTGTGTCCGGCGGTTCGCCTGAATGTGCGGGCGGTAGGCAGGAATGGACGCCTCGGACGCTAAGGGTTGGCGAGGGTGGCGGCGTGCCCGACGCGTTGTCCGGGAGCGAGGATGTCAACGAGCGTAGCAACGAGGCCAGCGATTGCGCGCTCGTATGACACGGGACCGATGCTCCCGACGCTTGCCGGGACGCGCCGTGAAAGCGGGAAGGCATCACGGCGATCTCATAGACAAGTCCAATCAAGACACATTTTAAATTCGATTGGCCCGATAAAGTTGGTCGCCCAATTTCCCTAAGCGGACCTGGCGGCGAGTTGTGCCGGCCCTTTTTGGCCCGATTGTCAGGGAGTGAAACAGGACTGGTGATGGACGGATGAAACGCTTTAAGAAAATTTTGTTGGTCTGCGACGAACAAGGGCCACCGCAAGCGGTTGTCGAGCGCGCCTGTGCGCTTGCCAAGGCGAACAACGCCGCGCTGACCCTGATTGATATCATGCAACGCGGCATCGGCGATTATGCCCGCTTTCTTGGCGGCATGACCGAGCGGACGTCTTGGGACCTGGAGCAGCAGGTGTTCGAGCAGCGTGAAAAGCGACTTCGTGAAATCGCTGCGGACCTGGAAAAGCGGGGCGTTTCCGTACAGTGCCTCTTGGCCCAGGGCGTCGCCTTCATTGAGATCATCGAGGAGGTGCTTCGGAACGGCCACGATCTGGTGATGAAGGATGCGACGGGCAACCGGGAAGGGCGCAACCTGTTTTTCGGAAGTCTGGACCTGCATTTGCTGCGGAAATGTCCCTGCCCGGTTTGGATCATCAAGCAGAGTCAACGCAAGAAGTACGCTCGTATCCTTGCCGCCGTGGACCCCCACGGCGCAGACGCCGAACGCAACGGTCTCAACACGTTGATCATGGACCTGGCAACGTCGCTATCCGCGATCGAGAAAAGCGAGCTCCAGATCGTGAACGCCTGGCAGTTCGAAGGCGAGAAGATGTTGCGGTCCAATCCTCGGATTAAGATTCCCGAGGCCGAGCTCGACAAGATGCTCCGGTTGGAGCGAAAGCACCGGAAGGCGCTGCTCGATGGCGTGGTCGACGGTTATGAAATCGAGAACCGGCGCCGGCAATTGCATCTCATCAAAGGCGATGCCCGCGTGGTGATCCCGGAGATTGCCCGCAAAAAACGGGTCGAATTGATCGTGATGGGCACCGTCGCTCGCACCGGCATCAGCGGGCTGTTGATCGGCAATACGGCGGAATCGATCCTCAACCAGATCGACTGTTCGGTTCTGGCGGTGAAACCGATCGGATTCGAGACCCCGGTCAAGATTCCCGCCCCGGACAAGGCCCCGGAACGATTGGAAATGGCCGAACCGGAACCTGCCTAGATCCGCCCTCGACCGTCGCCGGCAATCGAATTTTCACTAATAGATAAAACCAATCAAACGCCCTGTATGTATCGATTGGGACAATCTTCTGTGCAGTCTCATATCAAGCGGTATGGAGGAACTGCAATGATGTATGAATTCGACTCTTTAGGATCGTCGTCCGGCAACGTCCGGTCGTTGCCGTCTACCGCGACATCGGTGGATCGGGAAAAACAAGTTACGCATTCGGTCGTCGTCCTTCCGGGCGATGGCGTCGGGCCGGAACTGATGCGTTCGGTCATGAGCGTTGTCGAGGAGGCGGGCGCTTCGGTCAACTGGCAGGTTTGCGACGCGGGTTCCAGTGTATTCCGCGACGGCATTGCCTCCGGTGTGCCCGATGAAACCCTGGACGCGATCGAGGGCGCCGGCGTGGTGTTGAAAGGCCCGCTGGAAACGCCGATCGGGTTCGGTGAAAAGAGCGCGAACGTGACGTTGCGCAAACTCTTCGAGCTGTACGCAAATATTCGGCCCGTGAAGGCGCTGCCGGGCATCGCAACACCATTTGCAGGACGGGATATCGACTTCGTCGTGGTCCGGGAGAATGTGGAGGATCTTTACGCCGGCATCGAGCATATGCAGACACCCGACGTTGCGCAGTGCCTCAAACTGATTTCCCGGAAAGGCAGCGAGAAGGTCGCGCGGCTCGCTTTCGCGCTGGCGCGCGCGGAGGATCGGCGCAAGGTCGAATGCGCGACCAAGGCGAACATCATGAAGCTGACCGAAGGGCTCTTCAAATCGACCTTTGAGGCGGTGGCCGCCGATCATCCCGAGTTCGAGTCCGGACATCTCGTGGTCGATAACTGTGCCCACAAGATGGTGGTCGCTCCCGAATCCTTCGACGTATTGGTAACCACCAACATGAACGGCGACATTCTAAGCGATCTTGCCGCCGGCCTGGTCGGTGGTCTCGGCTTGGCGCCGAGCGCAAACCTTGGACGCCATGTCGCCATGTTTGAAGCGGTCCATGGGTCGGCGCCGGATATCGCGGGCGAAGGGATCGCCAATCCGACCGCGCTAATTCTTTCCGCTGTTATGATGTTGCGCCACATTGGCGAGCGCGAAGTCGCCAGCGTTATCGAGAATGCATTGTATTGCACGCTCGAGGATGGGACGCAGCTGACCGCCGATATAGCGCGCGATGCCGATCCGGTCGGCACTGCCGCCTTCGCGGGCGCCATCATCGATAACTTCGGACGCAGCGCCCGGCAGTTGGTGAATAGAAAACACAAACCGCTGCAAATGCCCGACGTGGTTCATGGCCCGTTGGGCGAGGTGTCGCGCGAGACAGCCGGCGTCGACGTATTCATCGAATGGAAGGGCAACGCGGATGCACTAGGGCAGAGCCTGGAGACCGCGATTTTCGGGACCAGCTTTCGGCTCTCGATGATCTCGAACCGCGGAACGAAGGTTTACCCGGGGCGCAGCTCATACACCGACACCGTAAACCATTGGCGATGCCGGTTCGCAT
Source organism: Alphaproteobacteria bacterium (assembly GCA_965228975.1). Taxonomy (GTDB): domain Bacteria; phylum Pseudomonadota; class Alphaproteobacteria; order UBA8366; family UBA8366; genus JAJFJD01. The sequence goes on along the minus strand of OZ245851.1, from coordinate 4,452,267 downwards.
GGACCGAGGGCGACCGATCGCAGGGCGACGCCGACCTCCTCGCCCTGCTGAGCCGTATCGGCGATATCCACCGTTGGATGCATGTCGAAAAGCTCCAGCATTTTGACGGAACCGCCGGATACACCTTGGCCCAGGGAGAAAACACATGAGTTCCAGCACTGCGTTGAACATCGAGTACAGCGACGGACCGGCGCTCACCCGCCGCTATGAAACCCTGATCCGGATCCATCGGGAACTCGAAGACCGAATCGGCCGAGAAACGGCGCGGCCGGCGGTTGACGGTTTGGCGATGCAGGAGATGAAACGGCGAAAGCTGCGCATCAAGGACGCGCTCGCCGCAATCGAACGCACGTCCGATAGGGTTTCGTCCGGGCCGGCGGCAGGTGTAATGCCGGATCGATAAGCGCATCAAAAAATCAAATTGCCCCGTGTGTTAGGCGTCGGCCGCCCGGTGGGCGGCCGGCTGCCGACGGGGAATACATGGTCGTTGTCAGGACTATGTCGGAGGCCCGGGCGCGTAATCCGAACGCCAACGAGAAACGATACTTAAAGAGTCGACGGGATCATGAATTCGGGGACTAAAGATCCGGCCGACCGGCCGATGCGGGCGACGTTGTCGCCAATGGCGCGCCTAACGGTGCCGCTGGCGCTTGTACCCGCAATCGCCGCCGCGGGGCTATTGGCGAGTTTGCTGCCGACGGTGGCCGCGGGAGAGGCCTTGCGGATCGGCGTGCCATGGGTGCCGGGCATCGGCGTCAACTTCTCGTTTCTCATCGATGGTCTGAGCCTGACATTCGGGCTCCTGATCAGCGTCATCAGCATCGTTATCCTGACCTACTCATCGGCTTACCTCGCGGGCCATGCCCATTTCTGCCGCTTCTTTCTCTACCTTTCTCTGTTCATGGGCGGGATGCTGGGGCTGGTCCTGGCCGACAACCTGATCACTCTGTTCGTCTTTTGGGAAGTAACGACGATCACGTCCTATCTGTTGATCGGCTATGACCACACGTCGCCCAAGGCGCGCCGGTCGGCGCTGCAAGCGCTGTTGGTAACCGGCGCCGGCGGGCTGGTCCTGCTTGCCGGATTCATCCTGCTCGGCAACGCGGCCGACAGTTTCGAACTGTCGGAAATCATCGCCAGTGGCGACCTTATCCGCGCACACCCCCATTACGCCGGTATCCTCGTGCTGATCCTGATCGGCGCCTTCACCAAATCGGCGCAGGTTCCGTTTCATTTTTGGCTGCCGAATGCGATGGCCGCGCCGACGCCGGTCAGCGCGTTCCTGCATTCCGCGACCATGGTGAAAGCCGGCGTTTATTTGTTGGCGCGGATGCATCCGACGCTGAGCGGGACCGATTTATGGATCTGGACGCTGACGGCCTTCGGGGCGGCGACCGCTATTTACGCCTCGCTGTTGGCGATTCGGCAGACCGACCTCAAGATGATGTTGGCCTATACCACGGTCATGGCGCTCGGGACGTTGACCATGTTCCTAGGCGCGGAAGCGACGGTCGCCGTCGCCGCCGCCGTTACCTTCCTTATCGTCCATTCCCTTTATAAGGCGGCGTTGTTCCTTGTGGTCGGCAATATCGACTACAGCACCGGAACCCGCGATATCCGCCAATTGGGTGGCCTCCGGCGCGTCATGCCGATCACTGTCTTCATCGCGGCCGCGTCCGCGTTGTCGATGGCCGGCTTTCCGCCGTTCCTCGGGTTCATCGGCAAGGAGCTGAAATACGAAGGCGCCTTGGCGATCGCCTCCGAACCGGCGTTGGTGGCGTCTGCGGCTGTCCTCGCCAACGCATTGATGGTGGGCGTTGCAGGGATCGTGGCCCTCCAGCCCTTCTTCGGCGAACGAACGTCCACGCCGAGGGCGCCGGCGGAGGTGCCGTTCCGAATGTGGGTCGGTCCCTTGTTGCTCGCCGTGATGGGGCTGGCATTCGGCGTCGCGCCGGCGCTGGTCGCGGACACATTGGTGCAGCCCGGCGTCGCGGCGATCCTCGGGCGCCCGGAAACGGTCCAGTTGGCCCTCTGGCACGGTATCAACCTGCCGCTCATGCTCAGCATGATGACGTTCCTGACGGGGATCGCGATCTACGCGGGCCATTGGCGATTGCGCGATGTATTGGCTGCGAGCTTCGCGCGCCTGCCGATCAGCGGCGACGAAGCGTACGATCGGTGCCTGCAGGGGCTGCGCTGGATTGCGGCGGCGCAGACGGATTGGCTGCAGGGCGGGTTGTTGCGCCGGTATATCGCGGTGGTCTTCACGGTCCTGACCCTGTCGGTCGGGGCGACGCTGGTCTTGCGGGATGCGCTGAAATTGCCGAGCGCTTGGCCCAGTCTGGCGTTGGTGGAATGGGGCGTCGCTGCGTTGGTCCTCGCGGGCACCGTTGCGGTCGTGTTTTCCGCGTCCCGGTTGGCCGCCATGGCCGCGCTTGGAACCGTCGGCGTCGGCGTCGCCCTCTTGTTCCTGCTAAACGGCGCGCCGGACGTCGCGATCACGCAACTTCTTGTCGAATCGCTCGTGGTGATCCTGGTAGCGGTGGTTCTGCTGCGATTGCCGCGGTTGAATACGGTCGCGCAGACCAGCCGCTGGGGCCGGCGGCGCGATGCCGTCTTGGCATTCGGCACCGGAGCGGTTGTCACATTGGTTCTCCTGGCGGTGACGCACACTCCTTTCGACCGCACGCTGACGGCCTTCTTCGAGGAGAACAGCGTTCCCGCCGCCTTCGGCCGCAACATCGTCAATGTGATCCTGGTCGACTTCCGGGCCCTGGATACGTTCGGTGAGATCGCCGTGGTCGTGATCGCCGCACTGGCCGCCTATGCGGTCCTCAAGGCGCGCCCCCGTTCGGAGGACGCATCGTGAATTCCGTCATCCTGAACGCCGCGACCCGGATTCTGGTCAGCCTGATGCTGGTCTTCTCGATGTTCATGCTGTTGCGGGGGCACAACGAGCCCGGCGGCGGATTCATCGGCGGCCTCCTGGCGGCGACCGGATATGCGCTCTACGCCATCGCGCACGGGGCGGCGGCGGCACGCCGAGCGCTGCGGGTGGATCCCATGATGATCGCCGTGACCGGTCTCGGGGTGGCGTTATGCGCCGGCCTGACGGCGGCCTTCGCGGACGCCGCTTTCCTGACCGGGCTGTGGTGGTTCGCGGGCGCGAGCGCGGACGGCAAGGGCCTGCCCGTCAGTACGGTCCTGATGTTCGATGTCGGTGTCTATCTCGTCGTGGTCGGTGCGGTCCTGACCTTCGTCTTCGCGTTGGAAGAAGAGGACTGACCGTGGAACCTCTTGTGGCTCTTCTCGTCGGCGCGTTGGTCGCCGCCAGCGTCTATCTCATGCTTCGGCGTAACATCGTGAAATTCCTGTTCGGGCTCGTCCTGATCAGCAACGCGGCGAACCTGATCATCTTCGCCGCAGGGCGGATGACCCGCGCCGAACCGCCGCTGGTGCCGGGCGGCCTGTCCGCGCCCGCGGCGCCGGTGGCCAATGCCTTGCCGCAGGCGCTGGTGCTGACGGCCATCGTGATCGGGTTCGGGTTGCTCGCCTTCACCTTGGTTCTGGTCTACCGGTCCTGGCGCGTCCTCGGGACCGTCGACGGCGACGCCATGCAGATTGCCGAAGGGACAACGGCCGCCGCGGCCATCCGGAAGAACGGGGCGGAGTCATGAGTTGGGGTCTCGTCCTCCCGATCCTGATTCCGATTGCGACGGCGATCCTCGCCTTCGGCGCGCGCGCCATGCCCGCGCTGCAGCGGTCGATCAGCATCGGGGGAAGTCTCGCCCTCTTGCTCGCGGCGATTTGGCTGACCGTCCGGGTTTGGACCGGCGGCATCGTCGCCGGGCAGATGGGCGGTTGGGCGGCACCGTTCGGCATCACGCTGGTCGCGGACCTGTTGAGCGCTATCATGGTCCTGATCACGGCCATCGCCGGGCTGGCGGTCGCGGTCTACGCCTTGGCGGACATCGATGACCGCCTGGAGGCGCTCGGGTTCCACGCGCTGTATCATGTCCTGGTCGGTGGCGTTTGCGGGGCTTTCCTGACCGGCGACATCTTCAACCTGTATGTCTGGTTCGAGGTCATGCTGATCGCGTCCTTCGGTCTGCTCGTTTTGGGCGGCGACCGGGCGCAATTGGATGGCGGCATCAAATACGTCGCGCTCAACCTTGTATCGACGATCCTCTTTCTCGGCGGCATCGGCCTGCTGTATGGCCTGACCGGGACACTCAACATGGCCGACCTGCATGTCGCCGTTCAGGCGAGCGAAGAGACCGGCTTGCTGACGGCGGTCGCTGTTTTGTTTCTCGTCGCATTCGGGATCAAGTCGGCGGTCTTCCCCTTGTTCTTCTGGCTGCCGGCGTCCTATCACACGCCGCCCGTCGCCATTTCGGCGATCTTCGCGGGCCTGCTGACGAAGGTCGGCGTCTATGCGTTGATCCGCACCTTCACCCTGATCTTCACCCAGGACATCGGCTACACGCACGGCATCCTGTCGGTGGTCGCGGCGTTGACGATGATCACCGGCGTGCTGGGCGCCGCGGCGCAGAACCAGTTCCGCAAGATCCTCTCCTTCCACATCATCAGTCAGATCGGCTACATGGTCCTCGGCTTGGCGCTCTTCGCGCCGTTGGCGATTGCCGGGGCGGTGTTCTATCTGGTGCACCACATCATCGTGAAGGCGAACCTGTTCCTGATCAGCGGGGTCGTGCAGCGCTACACGGGTTCCTTCGATCTGGATCGGATCGGCGGCCTGTACAAATCCCGGCCGATCCTGGCGATCCTGTTCCTCATCCCGGCTTTTTCGCTCGCCGGATTCCCGCCGCTCTCCGGCTTCTGGGCGAAATATTTGCTGGTCAAGGCGAGCCTCGACGCCGAGGCCTATGTCATCGCCGGGATCGCCTTGCTCGTCGGGTTGCTGACGGTGTTCTCGATGACCAAGATTTGGGCCGAGGCATTCTGGAAGCCGCATCCCGACGGCGAATTGCCGTCGCGCGCTGCTATCGGTCGCCGCGACCTGACCTGCCTATTGGTGCCGGTCGCGGGCCTGGCCGTGCTGACGCTCTGGATCGGGTTCTATCCGGAGCCATTCCTGAACGCGGCCGAGCGGTCCGCCACCGAGTTGCTCGACCCCACGGCCTATGTCGAGACGGTCTTACGAGGTGTGCGATGACGTTGCTTTTGCTGAACGGACTGCTGGCGCTCGGCTGGGCCGCGTTGTGGGGTAGTTTTGCCTGGCCGATCCTGGCCAGCGGATTCGCGGTCGGCTACGGCGCGCTTTGGATCGTGCGGCCGTTGTTCGGCGCGACGACCTATTTCGGACGCGTCTGGAGCGTCACGGGTCTCGCCCTCTTCTTCTTGTATGAACTGGTCGTCTCGAGTCTCCGCGTGGTGTGGGATGTCATTACCCCGGCGCATCGGAGCCGTCCGGGCATCATTGCGGTACCGCTCGACGCGAAGGATGACGGCCAGATCATGTTGGTGGCGAACCTGGTGTCGCTCACGCCGGGCTCGCTCAGCCTCGACGTATCGGACGATCGCAAGACGCTCTATGTCCATGCGATGTTCATCGACGATCCGGAGGAAAGCCGCCGCGAAATCAAGGACGGTCTCGAACGGAAGGTGCTGGAGGCATTCGACTGATGGAAAGCGGCGTCATTCTCACATGGGCGGTGGATATCGGTTTCTTTTTCCTGATCGCGGCCCTGGTTCTCTCCTTCATCCGGCTCCTGCTGGGTCCGAGCGCGGCGGACCGTGTCGTGGCGCTCGACCTCATGACGATCCTGGCGGTGGCTTTTTGCGCCTTGGTTGCGATCTCGTCCGAGCGGGCGGCGTTCCTGGACGTGGGCGTTGCGCTGGCCCTCGTCGCGTTTCTGGCGACGGTGGTGCTTGCCCGATATATCGAGCGCCGCGTCGCCCAGGCGGCCCGGGGGGACGCACAATCCAACTCTTCCGGTGAGGAGGCGAAGTCATGATGGAAATTGTGGTGGCGACGGTTATCGTCCTGGGCGGGTTTTTCGCCTTCGTGGCGGCGCTTGGGGTGTTGCGGTTGCCGGACGTGCTGATTCGCATGCATGCGTCGACCAAAGCGGGCACGCTCGGCTGCGGGCTGATCCTGTTGGCGCTTGCGCTTCATTTCGGCGAAGCCGGGATCACCACGCGCGCCCTGGCGACGGTCGTCTTCCTCTTGGTCACGGCGCCGGTCGCGGCGCATATGATTGGCCGTGCCGCTTATCGCGAGGGCGTGCCGTTATGGGAAGGAACGGTCATCGACGACCTGAGGCGGGACGACGTCCGGCACGATATCCCGGAACAATAGGACGGGCGTTCGCAATGCTGTAGTGTTATCGGGACATCCGGAGAGTTGCCCTGATCAGCATTCCAGTACCGATGGTCGGCCAGGACATTTACCGACCGGCCGTGAGTTTTTCATGACCGCCGACACGTCCTCGCAGCGGGGTTGGATGCGCGCGGCGCTGGGCCTGTTCATCGTCGGCCTCGGCACCTTGACGGTGCCGCTCGACTCCTCGGTGAATATCGCCTTTCCCGCCATCACGCGCGCCTTCGCGGTCCCGCTCGAGGATATGCAGTGGGTCGTCATCTGCTATGTGTTGGTCTATTCCAGCCTGACGCTGGTCTTCGGCAAGATCGGCGATCTGGTCGGGCATCGAAGAATCTTCGGCGTCGGATTGTTCGTGTCGGCGGTTGCGTTCGCGCTCTGCGGTGCGGCCGAGACCTTCCTCGGGCTGTTGCTGGCCCGTGCGCTGCAGGGCGTGGGCGCGGCGTTGGTGATAAGTTGCGGTCCGGCCTTGGCGACGATGCTCTTTCCGGAATCTTACCGCGCCCGTGTTCTCGGCATCTACACGATGGCGTTCGGCCTCGGCGGGGTGATCGGGCCGTCGCTCGGCGGCCTGCTGGTGGCGGAGTGGGGCTGGTCCGCCGTTTTCTGGTTCCGGGCGCCGTTGGCCGCCGGGACGTTGGTCCTGCTGTTCCTGTTGCCGAAGGCGCAACCGGGCAGCGGTTCCCGGTCGTTCGATGTTCTCGGCGCGGCCTTGCTGGTGGCCGGTCTCAGCACGTTCCTGCTGGCGATCAATCAGGCGCGGCATGCCGGCGCCGGGGAGCCGCTGGTGCCGGCGTTGCTCGGGCTTGCCGCGTTGGCTTGCTTCGCCGCCTTCGTTTGGCAGCAGAAGCGGTCGCCGGAACCGATCCTGCATCCGCGGTTTTTTCGGAATCCGGCTTTCACGGTGGTCAATGTCTCGAATGTCATGGTCAACATGGTCGGCTTTGCCGTGATGTTCCTGGTTCCCTTCTATCTCGACCGGATGACGGACCTGTCCTTGGTTACGGCCGGCGCCGTGCTGGCGATGAGCCCCGCCGGGATGGTGCTCGCGGGGCCCGCCGGCGGCTGGCTACTGGATCGCATCGCCGCGCCGCGATTGGCCTTGGCCGGGGCGGTCTTGGTCGGGGCGGGATTGCTCGCCATCGGCCAGTGGGGCACTGCGACATCGATCGCAACCATGGTTGCGGGATTGGCCACGGTTGGTGTCGGATTCGGATTCTTCCAGGTCGCTTATATGGAGATCGTCGCGGCGATCCTGCCGCTGCGCGAACGGGGGGTGGCCGGCAGTCTTGCGATGGTGACCCGGACGATCGGTGTCGTCAGCGGCGCGACGGGGCTGGCCTTGGCTTTCACCGGCTTCACGCCCGTGGGCGCCGGCACGGCCGGGGCGGATTTCCTGCCGCCGTTCGCCAAGACGCTGACGGCGTCCGGCGCGTTGCTGCTTGCTTTCCTCGCCGTGACGCTACTGCGGCCGCGAATCTGGCTGGCGGCGTCTTGGCGTTCGTCGGAATCGTCCACTTGAGCATAATCAATCGCCGATTTGGCGTTGAATTCTTTTAGGTTTTTTTGATCGACATCAAAGCGGCCCTCGGCGGATAGCCCTATCTTTCTTCCTAAAATGGGAGGGAATTATGTCGCTCAAAACCTCGACCGCCCAGAAATACCACGATGCCGCCTGCGCCTACTGCCCGGCGACCGTGCGCGCGTGCCGGCAAGGCGAGTCCGCGACCCGCGGTCCGGGCTATTGCCCGTCGAAGGTGGCGCAGGACGCCATCGATGCCGCCGCGGAGAAATACGCCGACCCGTTCACCCGCCAAATCGCACAGGAATCGGCGCGTGTGGAGAGCGAGGGCTACTGCCGCTGGACCCGCGTGGAAGAGGTCTGCCAGTTCGCGAAGAAAATGGGCTTCAAGAAGATCGGCATCGCCACCTGCATCAGTTTCGTCGATCAGGCGCGCGCCCTGACCGGAATCCTTGAGAGCCACGGCTTCGAGGTGGCCTCCGCCGCCTGCAAGAACGGCAGCATCGGGAAAGAGGAAATCGGCCTGAAGGATTCCGAGAAGATTCGCCCCGGCGGACATGAATCGATGTGCAACCCGGTGTCCCAGGCGGAATTGCTGAACGACGCCGGCTGCGAATTCAATGTGGTCCTCGGCCTTTGCGTCGGCCACGACAGCCTGTTCTTCCAACATTCGGAAGGGCCGGTCACCACGCTCGTCGCGAAGGATCGCGTGCTTGCGCATAACCCGGTCGGCGCCTTGATGCTGGCGGATTCCTATTACGACCGCGTCTGGGGCCCGGACCGTCCGGAGAAGCCGCACAAGCTTCCGAAGGAAGGACGCAAAGATCCGCGCTGATCGAAAACCCAGCAAAAAAGTAGGAGCGCCCATGCCGGAACAGCGATTGGGAGGAGGCGAGCTCAAGGAGCTTTCGGAACGGCTCACCGCGTTGCTGAGCCTGCGGACATTGCCGGTCGGCATGAAGCTGTTCGACGATCAGGCCGAGATGGATGCCGTGCCCCGGTTACGGCGGCCCAAGGCGGGGGTCCGGCACACCATGTGCCAGCTCGTGACCCACAGCCGCGTGGCCGGTTTGACCCTTGGCATCACGGCCGAGAACCTTCAATCCGACAGTAATTGCGGCGGCGTGCCGGGATTGTGCAAGCCATCGCCGCAATACCTGTCCGGCGAGCGGTTTGTCGGTGTGTGGTTCGAAAACCAGGAAGCGGCGCGCCAGCATCAGGCGCAGATGACCCGTGTTCCGCCCGACCGGTTTTCCGGCATCGTCATATCACCGTTGCGGACGGCGCGGCTCGACCCGCCGGATATCGTGTTGTTCTACGCCACGCCGGGACAAATGATCCTGTTCGTCAACGGCCTGCAATGGAAACAGTACAAGCGATACGATTTCACGATAACCGGCGAGACCGCCTGTTCCGATTCTTGGGGCCGGGCGCTCGCGACGCGCGAGACCAGCCTGTCGATCCCCTGTTTCGCCGAGCGGCGGTACGGCGGCGTGGCCGATGACGAATTGCTCATGGCATTGCCGCCGGACGAGTTGGCGCGCGGCATCGAAGGGATGGAAGGACTAAGCCGTTCCGGAATACGCTATCCGATCATGCCGTATGGTCCGCAGGCCGATCCCGCCGAGGGGATGGCCGTGAGTTATGGAGACAAGTAGGCCCGGAGCGATCATGACGGGGCATCCAGCTCCGGCGCACAGCACGCTAAATTTGGGAGACCCGACATGGGGAAGAACCTAATCACCGGATCCTTCGTCGCAATGATCACGCCGATGAACGCAGATTACTCGATCGATATGGCCGGGTTCGAAACGCTCTTGGATTTCCAGCGCGACGCCGGCACATCGGCGGTCCTCATCATGGGGTCGTCGGGCGAGGTGTCGATGCTGACCCCGGAAGAACGCCACCGCATCGTCGCGGAAACCATGCCGATGAAGAAGGGGTCGATGGAACATTGGTATGGCTGCACCGGCCCGACGACCGAGGCGACGATCGATTACGTGATCCAGGCGGCCGGTGAAGGCGCGGATGGCGCCGTCATTGCCGCGCCCGCCTATATCTGCGCGTCGACGCAGGACATCGTCCGGTTCTTCCTCGATGTCGCCGACGCGTCGCCCATTCCCATCGGCATCTACAACAACCCGCCGCGGGTCCAGACGGACCTTTCCGCCGACGAAATCCTCGAGATCGCCGCGCATCCGAACGTCCAGGTGAACAAGGAATCGACCGGCCGTGTCGCGCAGGTCGCGCAGGTATGCGCCGCCAAGCCCGACATTTCCATCATGTGTTGCTGCTCGCCGAACCTCGGCCTTGTCGTGCCGACAATGTCGTTGGGCGGACATGGCACCGCGAACATGACCGGCAACATCATCCCGCGGGAGATGGTGGAAATTTCGACGCCGTGGGACGATCCGGCGCAGTCGGCACGCTTCCGCGACGCCTATCTGAAGAACCTGCCGATGCTGCATTTCGCCTATTCGGCGATCAACCCCGTCCCGGTCAAGTCGCTGTTGGCCGCCGTCGGCATGCCGGCGGGTCCGATGCGCAAACCGTTGAATGCGTTGACCGGTGAACATCTCGCGCGGGGCCTTCGGTTGGTGAAGGAGCTGGGTTTGGAGGAGCGCTACGGGTACCGCGTGCCCGAATCCACCATGCTCGCCGCCGAATAGGGTTTCCGTTCGACACCGAAAACGCGCCCCGCCCGGTGGAACCGCCGCGCGGGGCGCAATGCGTTTGTCGCCGGCCCGGATAAACGGGACAATGCCGGGGCGCGGCTTCGTGGCGGCGGCAACATCTGGGCACGGGAGGGTACCGACTTGGCCATCGAATACGAGAAACGCGACGGCGTCGCGTATATCACCATCAACAACATCGACAAAGCGAACATCCTCGACAAGGCGACGTCGGACGATATCTCGGCGGCATGGGTCGACCTATGGGAGGATCGGGATATCCGCTGCGGTATCGTCACCGGTGCCGGCGACCGGCATTTCTGCGGCGGCCATAACCTGGCGCCTCGACCCGACCTCACCGACGAGGATCGCGAATATCTCCGGACCAACCGCATCTATTGGCCGCTGGCCGGAACCGTGCATGGCCAGCAGACCGGTGTCGACGGGCGGATGGGCGATCACTATCCGCGGGTCTGGAAGCCGATCATCGCGGCGGTGAACGGCTGGGCCGCGGGCGCTGGGCTCTATCTGTTGCTCGCGTCGACCGACATCCGGATCGCCAGCGCCGAGCATGCCCGGTTCAAGTTCGCCTTGCTGTCCCAGGGTTGGCTCGGCCACGGCCCGGGCGCGAGCCTGTTGATCCAGCAGCTTCGATACATCGATGCGATGAAGATCCTGCTGACCGACGAGCCGTTCGATGCCGAGGAAGCCCTGCGGATCGGGCTGATCAACGAAATAGCCCCCCATGCCGAATTGATGGAACGGGCGGAGAAGATGGCCCGCCATATCGTCAAGATGCCGCCGGTCGCCGTGCGGATGATGAAGGAGTTCGTGGTCCGCTTCGGCAACCTGCCGACCGATCAGGCCTGGCACGTCCAGAACCTGATCAACTCGATGCTGATCCAGACCACCGTGGACGGCGAGGAAGGCCGAGAGGCGTTCAACGAGAAACGCCCGCCCAACTTCACCGGCGCGTTGCGGCGGCGTGGCGAGGCGTGGGACGAATTGTCGGAAGAAGAGGCGAAGCGCCTCGACGAAGCCTATCGCAGCGGCGAGTTCTGAACCCGCGCGCTAGCCGAGCGCCCCGGCAACGCGCAACTCGGCGATCCGGTCGTCCGATAGGCCGAGGACGTCCCGCAGCACGGCGTCGGTATCGGCTCCGAGGTCGGGCGCCGAGCCGGCCGTGCGGCCGAAATTCGACCGCCAAGGCAGGCCGGGCAAAACGCCGCTGTCCTGCGTGTCCCAGAAACCCCGGTCGTTGAGATGAGGATCGTCGACCAGGTCGCGTGACGTCGCGAGCGCGGCGGCGGGAACGCCGGCCCCGGTCAGTGTGTCGGCGGCGCTTTCCGCGGACAACGGGCGCGCCCAGTCGCCGAGGACGGCGTCGATCGCGTCGCGTGCCGCCAGCCGCTCCCACAACCCGTATCCGGCCATCGCGGCAAGCGGCGGCACGGCGGCGCAGAGCCTTTTCCATTCGGTTTCCCGGGTTACGGCGACGGCGAGCCAGTTGTCGTCGCCCGCGCAGCGATAGGCGTTATGCGGTGCCGCCTGCGGGGCGAAGTTCCCCGCCGGCGGGGGCGGCGCGTCGAGTTGTGTCGTCAGAAGCGGCTGCGCCATGGTCCAGAGCATCGCCTCGATCATGGAAAAGTCGATCCGGACGCCGCGTCCGTCCCGCCGCCGCTGCCAGAGTGCCGACGCCACGACGAAGGGCAGCATGAGGCCGCACATGGGGTCGAGCCACGCGAAACCGATCCGAGGCGGGTTCTCGGGGTGCCGGTTGAGGCCGGCGAATCCCGCATAGCATTGCAACAGGGTGCCATAGGCGACGGCGCCCGACTCCGGCCCGGTCCGACCGAGGCCCGACGCGGAAAGGTAAATGAGGTCCGGGTTGGCCTGTTGAAGATCCGCCGCCCCTAGGCCCAGCCGCTCCATCACGCCGGTCGCGAAATTCTCGATCAGTACATCGGATTTCGCGGCGAGGGCGGTCGCGATTTCGACCGCGTCCGGGTTCTTCAGGTTCAGGACGATCGCTTTTTTCGCCTGGCCAAGCACCATGTGCAGTTCCGAGGCGCGGCCCGGATCGCCCGGACCCGGGGCCTCGACCTTGATGACCTCCGCGCCCATGGCGGCGAGATGCCGGGTCGCGGTCGGCCCGGCGATGACCCAGCTGAAGTCCAGGACCCGGACACCCGACAACGGAAGCGGGCCCGGCGGCGCCGGGGCCTCCGTGGTTGCCGCCTTGTCGCCGCTATAGGCAAGCCGGAACGGTGCGGACGGCGTTTTCACCGCCCGTCCGTCGATGTCCAACGTCGCATAGAATTCGCGGTGTGCCAGTTGCGGCGACTCGAGTTGTTCGGCGGGCTCGCGCAGCGGAAAGCTCGGCACGTGGGCGGCTTGCGCGGTGTCGGCGATCCACTGCTTATCGTGTTGGCGGCTCCAGTCCAACATCAAGGCGTGCAGCGCGTCCCAGTTCTCGACGCGGTCCGGCTTGGTGGCGAAACGCGGGTCGCCGCCCCAATCCGGGTCGCCCATCGCCGCGAGCCAAGCGGCCCATTGCCGATCCTCGCGCGGCGAAATCGCCGTGTAGCCGTCCGTGGCGGGAAGAATGGTGACCGTCGCACCGTTGCCGTCCTTCACGCGCTTTCGGGACCAGCATTTTCCCGTCTGACCCGCGCGCGCCAGTTCGGTGATCGCCAATGTCGCCAAGACCTCTTGGATCGAGATGTCGATCCTGGCATCGTCACCGGGGAACAGGACCGCATGCATGCCGGCGCAGGCTGCGGCGATGCCGCCGATAAAGGCCGACTGTTCCCCGACCGGGCGCATCGGCGCTTCGGTCAGATCGGTCACCTGCCCGGTCAGCAGGCGCGCCATGCCGCTGGCATAGAACAAGGTCAGGTCGGTGGCGGGATTTTCGGCGCGCGGGCCGGTCTGCCCGAAATTCGAGATCATGGCGATCGCGGCGGTCTTGGCCGTTCCGCGCAGACTGTCCGCATCGCGGCCCTGATCACGGAGATCGCCGGGCGCGCCTTCGCAGACGACGAGGTCGGCCGTGGCGATGGCGTCCCGTGCCGCGGCGTCGTTCGCGGACGCCTTGCCGGTGTTCAGATAGAGTTCCAGCGGGGTGGACGTCGTTGCATCGACGGCGGTGACGGTGGCGCCGGAATCCGCGAACAGGCGCCCGCACACTGCGGCGGCGAGGCCGGGGCCGAGTTGCACCATACGGAATCCCGCGAGCAACGTCATCTGCGCATCCTTTTCGGTTGGGGCGGACGCGCGCTGGAAGGCTGGAAGGATGTGGCGGCGCGGGCCCTAGGCTGCCCTTTCCCATACCCTTGGCCAGAGGTCGCTGTCCAGTGCGGCGCCGGCCGGCATGTCGGGTTCCCAGAGCATCGGCTGGATTTTCGGACGCGGGTCGTAGACCACATCGTCGCCGGCCCATCGCGTAACATAGGCGCGCCGCCGCCGGTCCTTACGCTTGTTGCCGCCGGCCGCATGCACCAGCAGTCCTTGATGCACGGTGCAGTCGCCCGGCTCGTAATCGAAGCGGGTAAACTCCAACGCGTCGCGCATGGCGTCGATGTCGGGAACCGGCGGTTCCTCGGTCTTGTATTTGTCCGGATCGACAAACGCGACCGGATGAAACCGCTGGCCCCACTTATGCGAACCCTTCACGAATTCCATCGAGCCCGACTCTTCGGTGACGGGGTCGAGCGCCAGCCACAACGTCGACACCTGCCGGCCCTTGATCGGCCAATAGGTCAAATCGTGGTGCCAGACGGTCGGCTCGTCGGTCTCCGGTTCCTTGATCAGAAATTGGTCGAAGACGATGTTGATCTTCGCCGACCGCATCATTTGGCCGACGATCGCGGCAGCCGGTGAGTCATATATAAAGTCGCGAAAGCCGTCATGCTGGTGCCAAAGAAAAGTATCGCTGAAAAAGCGGCCGTCCTCGCGGGCCAATTCATGGGACAGTTTTCCCGGGTTGGCCAGCACATGGTCCGCCCGTTCCCGCAGCATCTCGACCCATTCGGCCGCGAACAGTCCCTTCAGATGGACAACGCCGTCTTCCTCATAGGCGCGAATTTCGTCTTCGGTGATGTCCCGAACGGGGGCGGTGGGCATCGATGCTCTCCTGATCAGCGTAGGCCTAGTGATCCGTTGGGTCGAACACGAGTTATGGTACATGGCCGGCGATCAGATGGGCCACCCTATTTTCTAGCGTTGGGCATGGACCGGGCCGGCAAACCACTTCCTGATTGTCGACCGCGTCGGACGGTTAAATCACGTCGATCCGCTTCAGGTAATCCACGAGGTCGGGTTCGGACAAGCCCGAGACTTCTTTCGCATGTTCCTGCACCAAGGCCGATTGAATCCGTTCGGAAAATTCGGACCGCAAATCCCCCAGGGCGGTCGGCGGCGCGATGACCACGAGGTCGGTGAAATCGCCGCTGCGGCAGGACCGGTCGAGCCGCTCGGCCATCGCGCGAAGGAAAATTCGTTTGGCTTGCCGATGGGCATCGTGCCGAGGCTCCATCGCATGCCGCCCGGGCCCGGCCCGGTCGAACGTACGGCCCGGCCGATCGGCCTCGATCTCTCGGTTCGGCGGTAACTCGGATCTGTAGTCGCCTAGGAAATCAATGCGGCCTTTTCCGGCAATTTCAAAAATGCGGGCCTGCTGACTGTCGCAAACCAGGATCCAAGTTGTCGATTTTGGCATCTGATAGGGCCCGTTGTAGCTTCCGTTTGTTGGCACACTCGAAACCGTCCGCTTGCCCGAATTCCGGGCAGCCGACCGGTTGCATATGCCCCCAACCACTTCGTTAGCCGGTCCGGCACGGGCCGGCATTGATCTGGGTCAACCTTCGATAAATGCGTTTGCTCACGCTGTCGGGAAAAGATCTTTTCCGACAATCGATGCAATCCAGGGATGAGGTCGGGTGGATGGGCCTAGGGTGTCGTTTCCGCATTCTCGTCCGACGAACCCCGCAGCGATGCGATCCATCGACACACCACATAGAAGGCCGGCGTGAACAATAGCCCGAAAATCGTGACGCCAAGCATACCCGAGAACACCGCGGTTCCGAGCGCACGGCGCATTTCGGCGCCGGCGCCCGTCGCGATGGCCAATGGCAGGACACCCAGGATAAAGGCGAGCGCCGTCATCAGGATCGGGCGCAGGCGCACACGGGCGGCTTCCACGGCGGCGTCGATCCGGCTCATGCCTTCTTCTTCCGCCTGCTTGGCGAATTCGACGATCAGGATCGCGTTTTTCGCCGCGAGGCCGATCAGGACCACGAACCCGATTTGCACCAGGATATTGCTGTCGATGCCGCGCAATCCGATACCGACGAGGGCGGCGAGCAGACACATCGGCACGATCAGGATCACGGCAAGCGGCAGCAGCCAGCTTTCATACATCGCGGCCAACAGCAGAAAGACGAAGACCACCGCGAGTCCGAAAGCGATAAGGGCGGTATCGCCGGCCAGCTTTTCCTGCAAGGCGAGCTCGGTCCACTCGATGTCGAAGCCGCTGGGCAGTACGCGATCGGCGATTGCCTCCACCTTTTCGATGGCGTCGCCCGTGGAGACGCCGGGTGCGGTGGCGCCGATCACCTCGGTTGCAGGGTAAAGATTGTAGCGCGGTACCCGGTGCGGGCCGGTGATGTCGCGGAATGTGGCGACCGACCCCAGCGGCACCATGGCGCCGGACGTCGAGCGGGCGCGCAGTTTGGCAATGTCGCCGGGGTCGTCGCGATAGGCGCCGTCGGCCTGCGCGGTCACGCGATAGGTTCGGCCCAAAAAATTGAAGTCGTTGATATAGACCGAGCCGATGAACACCTCGAGCGCCTCGAGCACGCGGTCGGCCGGCACGTCCAGGATTTCGGCGCGGGTGCGGTCGATATCCGCATAGATCTTCGGCGTCGCCGTATTGAACAAGGTGAAGACCTGGGTCAGGCTCGGGTCCTGGTTTGCCGCCTGGATCAACTCGTTGGTCGCCGCTTCGAGCGCGCCGATGCCGCGGCCGCGGCGATCCTGCACATACAGTTTCCAGCCGCCGCTATTGCCGATCCCTCGGACCGGCGGCGGCGCCACGATGAAGATGAAGGCTTCCTGAATCTGGAACAGGCTGCCCTGAACCTCGCCCAGGATTTTTTGCGCGGTCGCGCCGCGGCCCGCCCGCTCGTTGAAATCCTTCATCGTGAAGAAGATCGCGCCGGTATTGGGCGCATTGGTAAAGGTCGCTCCGTCGAATCCGGCAAAGCCGACCGCGTGTTCGACTTCGGGATGTTCGAGAATCTTATTTACCGCGCGTTTCACGACCGCATCGGTGCGCGCCAGGCTGGATCCGGCGGGCAGTTGGATCACCGTGATCAGGTATCCCTGGTCCTGATCGGGGATGAAGCCGGTCGGGGCGGTGCGGAACTGGTGCACCGTCAACCCGATCAATCCCGCGTAGACGATCATGACGATCAGCGTCATGCGAACCGCGCGCCGGGTGAATCCGGCATATGCGTTGCCCATGCGGTGAAAGATCCAGTTGAATCCATCGGCGAATTTGCGGAATGGCCACAGGACGGAAGAGATTACCGGGTTCTGTTTGCGCTGGGTGCCGGTATTCTTCAGCAACAATGCGCAGAGAGCCGGCGAAAGGGTCAGCGAAACGACCAGCGAGAACATGGTGGCGGTCGCGATGGTCACCGCGAATTGCCGGTAGAACTGGCCCGAGATGCCCTCGATGAAGGCGGTCGGCACGAACACTGCGACCAGCACCAACGACATTGCGACAAGGGCGGAGCCGACCTCGTCCATCGTCTTATGGGCGGCCTCCGCCGCGCTCATCCCTTGCGCGATGTAGCGCTCGACGTTCTCGACGACCACGATGGCGTCGTCGACAACGACGCCGATCGCCAGGACCAGACCGAACAGCGTTAGATTGTTGATCGAATAGCCCAACGCGGCCATGACCAGGAAGGTGCCGACCAGCGAAATCGGGATCGCGATGATCGGAATAAAGGCGGCGCGGAGGTTCTGCAGGAAAACCACGACAACGAGGACGACGAGGATCACCGCCTCGATAAGCGTCATGTAGACGGCATCCACCGATTCCTCGATGAACTCGGTCGGGTTATAGACGATCGTGTGTTTGAGGCCGGGCGGAAAATCCTCGGCCAGTTCGTTCATCGTTCGCTGCAACTCGTCGGCCGTCTCCAGCGCGTTCGAGCCCGGCCGCTGAAAGATCAGAATCGGCAGCGCCGTCGACTTGTCGAGATAGCCGATGGTCGAGTAGTCCTGCGATCCCAGTTCGACGCGGGCGATGTCTTGGACCCGCACGGTCGATGTGCCCTCGCCGCGTTTGACCACGATATTGCCGAAAGCATCCGGGGCGATCAGGCGCCCCTGCGTCTCGACATTGATCTCGAAAGCGCCCGGATTGGGCACCGGCAATTGGTTGATGATGCCGGAGGCGACCTGCACGTTGTTCTGCCGCAGGGCGTCGACGACCTCTCCGGGGGTGATGTTGAAGCTGGCCGCACGTTCCGGGTCGAGCCAGATGCGCATGGAATAGGCGCGTTCGGCGAAAATTCGCGCCTCGCCGACGCCGTTGATGCGGGCGAGGCGGTCGACGATCTGGGTTCGGCCGTAGTTCGAAATATAGAGCTGGTCGCGTGAGTTGTCGGGCGACAGCAGATGGATCACCATCATCAAGTCGGGCGAGCTTTTTTGCACGGTCACGCCGAGGCGGCGCACCGGTTCGGGCAAGCGGGCCTCGGCGATCGCGACCCGGTTCTGGACCAGCACCTGCGAGAAATCCAGATCGGTGCCGAGCTTGAAGGTCACGGTCAGCGTCAGACGCCCGTCGCCCGTGGATTCCGAGCGCATGTAGAGCATGTTCTCGATGCCGTTGATTTCCTGCTCGATCGGCGTCGCCACGGTGTCGGCGATCGTCTCGGCGGAGGCGCCGGGATAGGTCGCGGTGACCTGAATCGTCGGCGGCGCGACTTCGGGATACTGCGCGACCGGCAGGCTGAAATAGGAAATCGCGCCGAGCAAGGTGATCAACACCGAGATGACGGTTGCGAAGATCGGATGGTCGACGAAAAAATGCGTGAAACGCATGCTCGCGCGCTCCAATTACCGGTTTGATTGAAATATCAAAGGGACGGGAACTCTAGCTTCCCGGCGCTTGTTTGAGCGATCCGTCGGGCTGCAGGATGCCCTCTTGCGGCACGACCTTGCCGCCGGGCCGGGCGCGTTGCACGCCGCGCATGATAACCCTCTCGTCCGCGCCGAGACCCGATCGGACAACGCGCAAGCCGTTGTGACGGGGGCCGAGCGTCACCGGTTTCGGTTGGACCACCGCGTCGTCGCCGACCACCAAGACCATCTTCTGGCTTTGGTCCGAAATGACGGCATCGTCCGGAATCAGGATGGCGTCGTAGGGTGCCGACCCTACGAGGCGGAGCCGTCCGAACACGCCGGGCGTCAGCAAGTCGTCCGGATTGTCGAAGATCGCCTTGCCGCGGATCGTGCCGGTATCCGGCGACAATTCGTTGTCGACGAAATACATCTGACCCTCGCGCGACCAGTCGGTCTCGTCGGCGAGGCGGACGTAGACGGGGTTCGGGTTTTCCCGCGACGATTCCCGCTGCCCGGAAAGATCGAGCCGCGTGTATTTCAGGAATTCCGCCTCGGATGCGGTGAAGGTGAACAGGATCGGATCGGTCGACACCAATGTGGTCAACAGGGTGGATTGCGCGGTACCGCCTTCCACCAGGTTGCCGACATCGACCCGGGCGTCCGATATCCGGCCTTTGAACGGCGCACGGACCTGGGTGAATTCGAGGTTTAGTTCGGCGCTGCGCACTCGGGCCTTGGCCGATAGGATTTCAGCCCGCGCGGTCTCCCGGGCGGCGCGGCGCTGATCGACGGTCTCGCGGGCGATATTGTTGCGGGACACCAGCCGTTCCGCGCGTTTCAACTCCGTGACCGCCAGATTGAAGGCGGTTTCCGCGGCTTCCACGGCGGCCTTGGCCGCGTCCAATTCCGCTTGGAACGGTCGTGGGTCGATGATGAAGAGGACTTGATCCTTTTCGACCATCTGTCCTTCTCGGAAATGGACCGATTCCAGGAAACCGGAAACGCGCGCCCGCACGTCGACCCGTTCGACGGCTTCGAAACGCCCGGTGTATTCGTCCCAATCGGTGATATTTTTGACCAGCGGCTTGGCGACCGTGACCGGCATCGGCCCTTGTTGGGCCAGTGCGGGGCCGCCGACGGCAAACCAAACGCCCAGAAGCCCGACTATTGCAGTGCGAAACAATCCGTGTGTCATGATATGTGCCCCGAGCTTCCCTGTTTTGCGCCAAAATCAGGCGAAGCCCTTCCTCTATCCCCATTGAGCCTATCGCATTGCAACATAACTGGCGACAGGTGCGCAATCATGTATGTCGCCGGTCGGAATTGTCACGGGGTAACCGCGGGAAATTATTTCTGGGCGGATCGATCCGCCAATTCGATGGGTTGCGGGGCGACGCCGCTATTGTCTTGCCGTCAAGTTGTGACAAACTGATTTCACAGGGTGGCAATTTCACGTGACATAGATGCGAACTTACATCGTTCATAAGCTGTTGCACGCCATTGGCGTTGCGCTCGTCGTTTCATTCGTGTCCTTCTTTCTGCTGTTCTACACGGCGGACCCGGCGTCCACACTTCTTCCGGAAAATGCCGACGATCAGGACATCGCCCGTTTCGAGGAACAATACGGCCTCAATCGGCCGCTGATCGTTCAATACGGCGACTATATGGGCCGCGTGATCTTCGCGGGCGACTTCGGCGTGTCCTGGGTCGCCAAGGTGCCGGCCGGCAGCCTCATCGCGGCCTCCTTGTGGCCGACGCTGAAGCTGGCCATTGCCGCCCAGATTGTCGCGACGCTCCTGGCCATTCCCCTCGGCATTATTTCAGCGGTCAAACGCTATTCGATCGTCGATAACATGACGATTCTCATCGTGCTGATCGGACAGGCGATGCCGTTGTTCTGGCTCGGCATTGTGCTGATCGTGATATTCGGCGTGTGGCTCAAATGGCTGCCGGCATCGGGCAGCGAGAGCTGGGAACACCTGATATTGCCGGCGGTTACCTTGGGATCGTTCATCTTGCCGCTCAACATGCGGCTGGTCCGGTCCGGCATGCTGGAAGTGCTGAGCCAGGATTACATCCGAACCGCGCGCTCGAAGGGTGTCGAGGAACGGTCCGTTCTCATGCGCCATGCACTGCGGAATGCCGCCATTCCGCTGGTGACCGTGTCCGGCATCCAGTTCGGCGCGCTGCTTGGCGGTGCGGTCGTGACCGAGACGGTGTTTTCCTGGCCGGGGCTCGGGCGGCTGGCGGTCGAATCGATCCAAGTCGGCGATTTCCCGGTGGTCCAGGCGATCGTGATTATCTTTTCCGGCTTTACGATATTGGCGAATCTCGCGGCCGATGTGGGCGCGGCGTGGATCGATCCGCGCATCAGGTTTGAATAGGGCAGGCTATGACACTAAGAGTGGAAGATACATCCGACATGGTGCCCGCGACCGCCGAGGTCGAAAAGGCGCCGAGCAAGGCCTACATCATGGTGCGCAAGATGTGGCACTTGCGTTTGGGCGTTTTCGGGCTCGTGTTGATGGCGGTGCTGGTGATCATGGCGCTGTTCGCGCCATGGGTCGCGACCCACGATCCGCTAACACAGGACATTTTGGAGCGGCTGTCGCCGCCAGCCTTCATGGAAGGCGGTTCGGCGGAACATTGGCTCGGCACCGATCAGCTCGGACGCGACGTTTACAGCCGGATCGTTCACGGCGCTCAGATTTCGCTGACGGTCGGTGTCTCGGCGGTGTTCGTCTCGATGATCATCGGCGTGATCCTCGGTCTGTTCGCCGGTTACTTCGGCGGCTGGATCGACGCCGTCGTCGATTTCAGTGTCAACGCCATGTTGGCCTTTCCGTTCATTCTGCTGGCGATGACGCTGGTTATTATTTTGGGTGCGTCGATGCAGAACATCATCCTGGCGCTCGGCATATCGAACTGGCCGATATTCGCGCGCGTGGCCCGAATAGAAACGCGGAAACTGCGCGAACAGGAATTTGTCATCGCGGCGCGCGCGCAAGGGCTCAACCATTACCGGATCATTTTCAAGCATATCCTGAATAATTTGGCGGCCGCCATGTTGGTCATCGCCACCGTCGAGGTCGCGCGCTCGATCATCCGCGAGACCTTCCTCAGCTTCCTGGGCCTCGGTATTCAGCCCCCGACGCCCTCTTGGGGCCTGATGCTGGCGGAGGGCCGCGACTATATCCTGACGGTCTGGTGGCTATCGACGTTACCCGGCGTCGCGATCTTCCTGGCTTGTTTGGGCATCAATCTCGTCGGCGACGCGTTGCGCGACCTGCTCGACCCGCGGATGCGAAAGGCGTAACGGATGGCCGTACAAGAAGAAGGAACCGCCGCCGCGGACCAGCCGGTCTTGGACGTCCGCGATCTGAAAATGCACTTTCCGCTGCGCGAAGGACTGCTGAAGCGGGTCGCCAATTTCGTCTATGCGGTCGACGGCGTCAGTTTCCAGATCAAGCCGGGCGAGACACTGGGCTTGGTCGGCGAATCCGGTTGCGGCAAGTCGACGGTCGGCCGCGTGCTTCTGAAACTTTATGAGCCGACCGCGGGCGAAGTACGTTTCGACGGGCGCAATATCTTCGCGGTCGATGAGGAAGAGCTCAATCGAATCCGGCAGCGTATCCAGATCATCTTTCAGGATCCGTTCGCGTCGCTCAATCCCCGCCTGCGGGTCAAGGAACTCGTCGGCGAGGCCTATCGCGTACACACCGGTGACAAGGACTGGGAGAAGAATGTCGAACAGGTCCTGGAGAAGGTCGGCCTGCAGCGGGAACATATGCAGCGTTTTCCGCATGAGTTTTCCGGCGGCCAGCGTCAGCGCATCGGCATCGCCCGGGCGTTGGCGATGTCGCCGCAACTCATCATCGCGGACGAGGCGGTCTCGGCGCTCGACGTGTCGATCCAGGCACAGGTGATCAATCTGCTCGATTCGTTGAAGGAAGAGTTCGGGTTTTCCTTTCTCTTCATCTCGCACGATTTGTCGGTCGTGGAGCATATCGCCGACCGGGTCGCCGTGATGTACCTCGGCAAGATCGTCGAAATGGCGTCGGACCGGGATCTCTATCAAACGCCGCTGCACCCCTATACCGAGGCGCTGATCGCCGCCGTGCCGCGCGCCGAGGCGGGCGGGCGCGCCCGGCGCAAGACGATCCTGCGCGGCGACGTGCCCAGCCCGATCAACCCGCCGAGCGGCTGTCGTTTCCACACGCGCTGCCCGAAGGTGATGGATCATTGCCGTGTTGAAGAACCGACGATGATCGAAGCGCGGCCGGATCACTGGGTTGCTTGTCACTTGCACGGACCGATGACCCATGACTGATAACGTCGTACTCTCCGTGTCCGGGCTGCGGACGCATTTCTTCACGCCGGCCGGAACCGTCAAGGCGGTCGACGGCGTCAACTTGCAGATTCATCGAGGCCGGACGCTCGGTGTCCTGGGTGAGTCGGGAAGCGGCAAGTCCGTGACCGCCTTGTCCGTGATGCGGCTGGTCGCGGATCCGCCGGGACGCATCGTTGAAGGCGAAATCAATTTCGACGGCCGGGATCTTTTGAAACTGTCGGACAGCGAGATGCGCGACGTGCGGGGCGCCGATATCTCGATGATCTTCCAGGAACCCATGACCTCGTTGAACCCGGTTTTGACCGTCGGCGACCAGGTCGCCGAAGTGTTCATGATTCATCAAGGGAAAGGCCGCGACGAGGCATTGGCCGCCGCCGCCGAAATGCTCGACCAGGTCGGCATTCCCAGCGCGAAGAGCCGGCTCGGCGACTATCCGCATCAATTCTCCGGCGGCATGCGCCAGCGGGTGATGATCGCCATGGCGATCGCCTGCCGGTCGAAACTGCTGATTGCGGACGAGCCGACCACGGCGCTGGACGTGACGATCCAGGCGCAGATTCTCGAACTGATCCTGTCGCTGCAGGAAGAGCTCGACATGGCCGTCATGTTGATCACCCACGACCTGGGCGTGATCGCGGAAACATCGGACGAGGTCGTCGTCATGTACGCCGGCGAGGTCGTCGAGTATTTGCTGATCGACGACCTTTTCGAAACTGCGCAGCACCCCTACACACAGGGACTTCTGCGGTCGATCCCGCGGCTCGGCGATAAGTTTTCGAAGGGGAAGCAGCCGCTGCAGGAGATTCCCGGCAGCGTGCCGAACCTGATCCGGTTGCCGCCGGGCTGTCCGTTCGCGCCGCGGTGCCCCCATGCCATGCCGAAATGCCAGCAGGCCCGGCCGCCGATGTTCGAACTCGGTCCGACCCACGGCAGCAAGTGCTGGTTATCGGAAGAGGACGCCTCGGCGGCGTCCGAGCCGGCACACGTCGCGTCGGTGGAGTCGGCGTGATGGGGGCATTCTCATGTAAACGTGCCGCATCGGCCCATATTCGTGGCGCATTGGTTGTAATTACGGGGTAAGTGACTTGCGCCGCCTTCGGCGGTCACTCTATTCTTTTGAAACGGAACAACAAAAAGACTATCCGGTCCGGCTGCGGCTGAACGATGCGACAAAGGGCTGCGGTCGATAAGGGAGCACCGCAATGATCGGAAAATTCGAAAAATTGGAAATCGAATGACAAAAGGAGAGGCCCGCAATGCCAGGCAGACTTAAACTTTTATCCATCGCCACCGCGTTTCTCGCGGTCGCGGTCGTGGCGCCGGCGCAGGCGGCGCGCGACAGTTTGAACATCGCGTTCTACACCAAGTTCCACACCATGGAGCCGTATCAGACGTCCGCACGTCAGATGCTCCAGATGGGTTACATGGTCTGGGATCCGCTGGTGTTGCGCGATCCGGACACGGGAAAGATTTTGCCGCATGTCGCGACGTCGTGGAGCACGCCGACCGACCGGTCATGGAAATTCACGATCCGCAAAGATGTGAAGTTTCATAACGGCAACCCGCTGACCGCCGAGGCAGTCCGGTACACGATCGAGGACCGGGTTCTCAACAAGGACCGCAAGTCACCGCGGCTGCCGAACTTCAAATGGGTCAAGAGCGTCGAGGTCATCGACGACCACAACTTCATCATCCACACCCATGAGCCGTATGCGCTGGCGCTGGAACGTCTGAACACGCTCTTCATCATGGATCCGAAGTGGGGCAAGGACGACCAGTATATGCAAGAGCACGCCATGGGGTCCGGCCCATACAAGTGGGTGAGCTGGACCAAGGGCAGCAAGGTCGAACTCGTGCGCAACGAGAACTACTGGATGAAGGGCGTTCCCGCGATCGAAAAAGCGACTCTGAAGGTCGTGCCGGAAGCGTCCACGCGGCTTGCCGAACTGTTCTCGGGCGGTACCGACGTCTCGCTGAACCTGCTGCTCGACCAGGTGCCGGGCTTCAAGGACCAGCCGAACTACGAGGTGTTGAACTTCCCGATCATCCGGATCGACTTCTGGCAATTCGATTCGAAGGGCCGGGCAGGGGATACGCCGGTCAAGGACGTCCGGGTCCGCCGGGCGATCGCGCATGCGATCAACCGGGACAAGATCGTCAAGAAGCTGGTCCGGGACGAAGGGTATCCGGTGAATACGCCGATGAGCCCGCATCATTTCGGTTACGACAAGACCATCAAGTGGTATGACTACGATCCGGAGAAAGCCAAGAAGCTATTGGCCGAAGCCGGTTTCCCGAACGGGTTCGAAATCGACCTCTGGCAGTATGCCGATCACCAGAACCTGCCCAATCAGGCGGCGGTGGAGATGTTGAAGAAGGTCGGCATCAAGGTGAACCTGAAGGACTACCGCGGGAATTCGCAACAGATGGCCAAGCTGCGCCGTGCCGGCAAGGTGACGGGTATCGGTAACTGGAACTGGGGCAGCTACAACATCTTCGATGCAGACGCGATCCTGTTCCCCTTCTTCGACATGGAATCGTCGAATAACTATACGGGCGACGAGGAATTGTCGAAATGGTTGAACGAGGCCCGTAATTCGGTCGATCCCGAGCTTCGCGCCGCCATCTACAAGAAGGCGCAGAAGCGGATCATCGATCAGGCGTATTGGATGCCGACCTTCGGCGTCAAACGCTTCTACGGAATCCACAAGGATCTCGAACTCAAAGCCGGCCTCGACGAAGTGCCGCGCTTCCAGTTCGCGAAGTGGAAGAAATAAACGCCGTCATTTGACCGGCGATCGAGTGGGGCCTTCGTGGCCCCACTTTTTTTCCGTGCCGATTTCTTGGGGAAGTGTCGGCCGCCGCTCAGCCGCGCCGGACCGTCGGCGCCGGATGGCTTTCGATCGATACGTTGAGGCAGGTCGGACGGCCCGATTTCAAGGCCTTGTCGAGGGCCGGCGCCATTTCGTCCGCGCGGGTCACCAGTCCCCCTTCGCATCCCAAGGCGACGGCGGCTTGGTCGTATCGCGTGGCGTTCAGTTCGCACCCCATCATACGCTGCGGTCCGTAGTCGCGCAGCTGGATCTGGAATTCCGCGTTCCATTTCGCGTCGTTGCCGACGATCAGCACGAAGGGCGAATTGGCCCGCGCCGCCGTGTCGAACTCGCTCAGATGGAACCCCATCGAGCCGTCGCCCATCAGCGCGATGACCGGTGCGCCGGGCTTGGTAAGGCCGGCGGCGACACTGAACGGAATGCCCGCGCCGATGGCGCCGCCGGGGCCGTTGATGATGCGGTTTGGGGCTTTCAGGCAGGCCTGCGCCCATTGGCCGAATTCGCCGCCATCGATAATGAGCACCGCGTCCGGCGACTCGTCGAGCTTGGCTTGAACCGCGCGGCAGACGTCGATCGGGTGCAGCGGGCCGTCCGGTCCGCCGGAGAGCGACGCCCATTCCGCGGGCCGGTGGGTCACCGCGTCTTTCACGTTGGCGGCCCAGTCGGCGTCTATGCCCGGTGCCTCGGCGAGAGCGGTCAATCGTTCGGCGGCGGGCAGCGCATCGGCCTTGGCGGACAGCTTCAGGCGGTCTCCGAACAACGCGCCGCTGCGGTCGAGCTCCAACTGTTCCGGATCGATGTGAATGACGGCGCCATCGGCGGCCATTGCCGCGCCCAGCTGGACGGTGAAATCCAGCCGCTTGCCGACCGACACCACCAGATCGGCGTCTTGCAACGCTTCCGCGAACGCACCGAGACAGGGATCGTTGGTGCCCCGTGGGCTTTCCGAGCAAACGACGGGCACCCCGGTTGCCGCCTCAAGGCGTTTCGCGGCCTCCGCCCCTTTGCCACGGGCGAAGGTCGGGCCGACCAGGATCAACGGGCGCGCGGCCGCCGCGATGGCGTCGAGTGTTTTCCGGGCGTCCGCGTCGGCCAGGTCGGTTGAGGACGGCGTAAACGCCTCCGCCGCGGGCACCGCGCCGCCATTGGTCTCGGCGCAGAGGATGTCGAAGGGCAGGGCGACATGAACCGGTCCGGGCCGGCCGGCGCGCGCGATCCGCATTGCCTCGGCGACGGCGGCAGCGGCGTCTTCGGGTTTCTCGACGGTCCATGAGGCCTTCGCCAGATGGGCGGCCATATCGGCCTGCGGCATTTCCTGAAAGGCGCCCTGGCCGATGCGGGCGACGGGCGCGTGGCCGCTCAACAGCACCATCGGGCTTTCGGACATGCGGGCGGAATAGAGCGCGGACAACGCGTTGGCAAATCCCGGCCCGGCCGGTACCAGCGCAACCGCGACATCGCCGGTCAACTGCGCACGGGCTTCGGCCATGTGGACCGCGGCGGCTTCGTGGCGGATATGGACGACGTTGATCTGTTCGTCCAGGAAGGCATCGAACAGGACCATGATCTGGTTGCCGGACATGGCGAAGACGGTTTCGATGCCGGCCGCCCGCAGGGCCTGCGCGGCCCTATCCGCGCCGCGGACCGAGTCTGGTTTTTGCATGAAGATGCTCGCTTTTGTCGTGTCTCTGCGCCGGAAATCGGTGGGAGGAGAACGGTCCCCGATAGCTTATGTATGCGCGGAATCCGCCGCCGCCGCAATGCGGCGGACGGCAAATTTGAGCCGGCCCGCCGAGGTGTGCCGCTCAGCCGCGTCCGGATGAGGCGAGGCCCCGTTCCAACCCGGCGAAGGACAGTGTCGGTTGCGCCATCAGCCAGCGGAAGCCGCGCTCCAACAGCTCGTCCACATTGCCGGCGTCGACATGCGGATGGCCGCAGACCACGTCATGTTCCTTGCAGATCGTCAGGATCTCGTCGATCGCCGACGCGACGGTCGGATGGTCATACTGCCTTGGATAGCCTAAATCTTGCGACAGGTCGCCTTCGCCGATCAGCACCACGCCGATGCCCTGAACCTCTTCCAGCATCTTCGGCAGGTTGTCGATGGCGCGTTTCTCCTCGCACATGATCACCACGAGGATTTCGCCGTCCGGATTCAGCGGCCACACGTCGGCGCGTTTGTAATAGGTCTGCTGGTCCACGCCCCAGTAGCCGGCGGCGGTGCGCGGGCCATCGCCGCGCTGGCCCGCGGGCTCGAACAATGGTGCCTCCGGCGGGCGGGGGTATCGGCAGGCGGCGACCGCGTTGCGCGCCTCGTCGACCGTGCTGACATGCGGCCAGATCACGCCGTAGACGCCGAGGTCGAGCACCTGCTTGGCGGTCCACTGGTTCATTTCGCCGCCGTTCGGCGGAATGCGCACGAAGGGCGCGGTCGCGGGCGCGAGGCTGCCGCCGTCCAGGATCTGGCGCCGGTCGAGCATATATTGCATGCAGTGGCGCATCGCGGTGACGTCATAGGCGCCGTGCTCCATCTCGAACACCAGCGCATCATACGGCGCGGCGTTGATCGCCTGGGTCGCGCCGATTTCCGGCGCGGTGAAGGTGGTGAAGGTGGGCTTGCCCTGTTCGAGCGCCCGGATCGCGCCGTTCAGACGCGGCAAATCCTTGGCCATTGGTGTCTCTCCCTAGTCTTGATTTCGGTTACCGGTCTGCCAGCGCCAGCACCCGGTGCATCGAGCGCAGGACCGGCCGTTCGATCAACTCGCCGTCCACCACCAGCAAACCGCTGTCGTGGTTTGCGAAGGCCTCGACGATTCGTCGCGCCTTGTCCACTTGCTCGGCGCTCGGGCTGAAAATGCCGTTGATCACCGGAATTTGCTTGGGATGGATCGCCGCCTTGCCGGTGAAGCCGATCTCTGCGGACGCCTGCGCGGCCTCTTCCAAGCCCGGCATGTCGTTGAGGTCCAGGAACGGCACGTCGATCATGTCGACATCGGCGCCCGCGGCGGCGTGGACCGCCCGTTGGCGGGCATGCAGCAGCCCGTTCCAGGTCGGCTCGACGCGAAGGTCGGCGGCCATGTCGACCCCCCCGAACAACAGGGAGTCGATGCGGTCACAGGATTGCGCGATGTCGTAGGCGGCGTTCAGCCCGTCATTCGTTTCGATGATCACGTGAAACCGGATCTCGCCATGTGATCCGCTCAACAGGTCGGCGAGCAGGCGTACCTCGTCGGCGGTTTTGACCTTGGTCAGCATCAGGGCGGGCGGCGGTGTGTCGGTCTCGCCGATCGCCAACACGTCGCGTTGTCCTTCCGGCGTGCGCAGGCAGTTGATCCGGACGATCCGCTCGACCCCGTCATCGGCCTGGGGTTCGGCGAATAGGGCCAGCGTCTTGTCGCGCGCGATCTGTTTATGCTGCGGCGCGATGGCGTCTTCCAGGTCGACGCAGACGATATCGCTGCCGGTTGTCAGCGCCTTGGGGAACATCTCGGGATGGTCGCCCGGAACGAAAATCAGGCTTCGGCGCGGCTGTATCGTGGTCTCACTCACTCTTTCGTAACTCCCCGTGCATTGCGTTTGGGCACCATCATACGTCAAATTGGCCGGCATCGCCGCGCCGATTCGAGATTTTGCGGCAGAACGAGTCGAGTACAGGGAGCGCCGCCATGTCCGATCCACAGCCCCGCCGGCCGATCCTGATCGTCGAGGACGACCGCAATATCGCGTCGTTGGTCGAGCAGTATTTGCAGAAGGACGGCTTCGAGACGGTGAGCGCCGGCGATGGCGACAACGGTCTGGCGCTGGCGCGGCGCGAGGACCCGGCCCTGGTGATCTTGGACATCAACCTGCCCGGGATGGACGGCTGGGAGGTATGCCGGGCACTGCGGCGGGACTCCGATGTACCGATCCTGATGCTGACGGCGCGCGCCGAGGAAATGGACCGTGTGGTCGGTTTGTCGATCGGTGCCGACGACTATGTCGTCAAACCGTTCAGTCCCCGCGAATTGGTGGAGCGGGTGAAGGCGATCCTGCGCCGCACCTCGGCGCGTACCGAGCCCGTCGCCAGCACCGTTCTGGAATCCGGACCGATCCGGCTGGACCCGGAGCGGCACGCGGTCAGCGTCGATGGCGCCGACGTCGCCCTGACGCCATCGGAATTCAAGCTGTTGCAGACGATGATGCAGGCGCCGGGCAAGGTCTTCAGCCGTGACGAGTTGCTCGACCGGCTGTACGACAACGGCGGGGTGGTGGTCGACCGCGTCATCGATGTTCACATGGGCAAGCTGCGGCAGAAGCTGGAGCCGGATCCGTCGACGCCGCAATTCCTGCTCACGGTGCACGGCGTCGGCTATCGCTTCGCCGATCCCAAATCCCCCTAACGGCCAGGAGCCGAATATGCGCGACAAGCTTTTGTGGAAACTGCTGGCGATCAACCTGCCCGTCATCGGAACGGTGATCCTGATCGTCTGGTTCGCGGTGGATTTCCTGGCCGCCGACTACTTCACCGTGCTGATGGAGGAGTACAAGATTTCGCCCTCCGACACGCACAGGATGTTCGTCGAATCGGTGCACGGGTATCTGATTCAAGCCAGCATCGTGGCGGCGGCGATTGCCGTACTGCTCAGTTTCCTGCTGACGCGGACGGTGCTGCGGCCGTTGTCGCAGATGACCGAGATCAGCCAGCGCGTCGCGGCGGGTGACTATTCCGCGCGGGTCGAGGTGACCTCCAAGGACGAGGTGGGCCGGTTGGGGCTGGCGTTCAATCGCATGGCGGACAGCCTGGAGAAGATCGAGGGCCTTCGGCGCACGATGGTTGTCGACCTTGCCCATGAACTGCGGACGCCGTTGACAAGCCTGCGCGGGTATTTCGAGGCGATGGACGACGGCGTGGTCGAGGCGAACAAGGGAACCTTCGCGATTCTGCAGGACGAGATCATGCGCCTCGTCAGGTTGGTCGAGAGCCTGCATCAGCTCACCAAGGCCGATGCGGCGAAGGCGTTTCTCAGCCGCCAGCAGGTCGACCTGCCCGCCCTGATCGCGCAGGCATTGGAACTCGACCGCTTTCAGTTCCAATCACGCGGCATCACCGTGGAGACGAAGCTGCCGGCAGAGCCGCTGATCGTGCAAGGCGACCGGGACAAGCTGCTGCAGGTGTTGCGCAACCTGACCCAGAACGCCTGGCAGTACACGCCGGACGGCGGCACGCTTACGGTCGTGGCCGAGAATGAGGGTGACGACGTTACCGTGTCCTTCACCAATTCGGCGGCCGGGATCGAGGCGGCGGACCTGCCGCTTATCTTCGAGCGTTTCTACCGGGTCGATAAGTCGCGGTCGCGCGACAGCGGCGGCGCGGGGATCGGCCTCACCATCGTGAAAGAGTTGGTCGAAGCGCATGGCGGCCAGGTCGGGGCGGAAGCCGAGGACGGCGATGTCCGTTTCTGGTTCGCGTTGGCGCGCTGAAACCGCCGGTTTCAGGGCGATTTTGCCCTTACAAAATCTTTAAGACTTCCTTATCGGGACTTTACGTCGTTTTGCGACACTCCATGATATGGCCTCTCCGCCGTGCATTGCGGTGCGGATGGGCCGAGAGGCTTCCGGGCTCCGCCAAGAGGGTCCGACAAACGCGTTTGGAGAAAATTATTATGCAGAAAAAGAAATTGCCGCTCGCTCGCACCGCCATGGCGCTTGGCGCCGCCGTTGCCCTCTCGAGCGCCGCTGCCTTGCCGACGGCGACCGCCGTTGCCGGTGAGCGCATTCAGCTCGCCGCCTGCAAGGCCAACCCGTGTGCCGGCAAGAACCCGTGCGCGGCCAAGAATGCGTGCAATCCGTGCGCTGCCAAGAATCCTTGCGCGGCCAAAAAGGCCTGCAACCCCTGCGCCGCGAAGAAGGCCTGCAGCCCTTGCAACCCCTGCAAGGCCAAGAAGTAACCCTCCCAGGGTAACGCTTGCGCTAAGCGCAGCGCCTTCATGTGTCGGTCGAGGCGTCATCACCGTTCCCCGTTGCGTGCTGGGTGGACGATGGTGGCCCTCGCCGCCATATCTCTTGCATGCGATGATCCGGGAAACCAGCGACCGAGGAGACGAGAATGCTGATCCGCATACCGAAGGGGTGGGAACTGCCGGAATCGGCGGCGACCCCCGAAAGCCTGTTTCGCAGTCGCCGGCGCCTGATCAAGGCGGCCGCCGCGGGTCCGATCCTCCTAGGCGCGCCGGCGTTGTTGTCCGCCTGCGACGGCGGTGACCCCGCCGAGAGGGCGGCGCTGGAGGCGGGGGCCAAGATTCCCGATCCGTCCGCGAAGCTCTATCCGGTCGACCGTAACCCGAAATACACGGTCGATCGTCCATTGACCGCGGAGAAGTTGGCGACGACCTACACCAACTATTACGAATTCGGCTCCTCGAAGAATATCCATGAGAAGGCCCAACTCCTGCCGATCCGGCCTTGGACGATCGCGATCGCCGGTCAGGTCGAGAAGGAGTTCGAGATCGGCATAGACGACTTGCTGGCCAAGATGCCGCTGGAAGAGCGGCTCTATCGGTTCCGGTGCGTCGAAGCCTGGTCGATGACGGTGCCGTGGAGCGGATTTCCGATGAAGGCCCTGGTCGATCTGGCCCGGCCGCTCTCGTCGGCGAAATACGTGAAGATGGTGACCTTCGAGAACAAAAAGGTGGCCCCCGGTCAAAGCGAGAGCTGGTATCCCTGGCCCTATGTCGAAGGGCTCAGCCTGGCCGAGGCGACGAACGAGCTCGCCTTCATGGCGACCGGCATCTACGGCAAGACGATGCCGAAACAGAATGGCGCGCCCTTGCGCCTTGCGGTGCCGTGGAAATACGGTTTCAAGTCGATCAAGGGCCTCGTGCGGTTCGAATTCACCGATAAACGCCCGGTCAGCTTCTGGGAACAGCTCCAAAGCCGTGAATACGGTTTTTGGGCCAACGTGAACCCGGAAGTGCCGCATCCACGGTGGAGCCAGGCGACCGAACGCGTGCTCGGCGCCAATGGCCGGGTTCCGACGCTGCTCTACAACGGTTACGGTGAATTCGTCGCCGATCTCTATAAGGACATGCCGGGCGAAAGACTGTTCACCTAAACGGCGTTAGCGGACTTTGGTTTCGTCAGGGGTGCAATTGATCCTGAACAAGGTGCATTCTAGCGGCTGGATGAACGGGTCGTCCTGATCGCCCGTTTCCTGATCGGTGAGATCGTCCGGCCCCGGGCCGGTCGGTTCGACCTCGCCGTCCAACGGTCCATGGTCGTCCGTAAAGCCCAATCTCGTTTCTTGATCGGTCAGCGCCGCCGACCCGATCCCCATGGGGTCGACTTCGCCGTCGTCCGGTCCGGGATCGTCGTCGAACCCTTCGTTGCCCTCTTCCTCGACGGCGGCGAATTGGTCGGAACAATCCGGCAAGGTGACCGCGACCGGCACGATCACCTCCGACCGTTCGGGCAATTTGGTCCCGGCTGGCAAGGGCAGGCGCGGGGCGCGCATTATGTTGTCGCCAATCGCCGCGTCGACCGGTCCGTAGCCGGTACCGCGGAGGATCTTGTATTTCGAGATCCAACCGTCCGCATTGACGGTCAAGCGGACCAGCGCAATCCGCTGCTCGCAATTGATCCGTGCCGACCAGGGATAGGCAATCAGCGATTTCAGCATCTTCTGCAGATCCGGCCGCGGCGCGGGCGGCGGGTCGACGATGGCGGGCTGTGGTGGCTGCGGCGCGGACTGCGGTTTCGGCGCCGGTTCGGTTACCGGTGTCGGTTTCGGCTCTGGCTCCGGCTCTGGCGACGACGGCTTGGCCACGACCGGCTCGGGCCTCGGTTCCGGTTCCGGCACCGGCTTCTTCGGCGGCTCCGGTTTCGGCACGGGGACCGCGACCGCATCGGGAATTGGCTCGGCGGGCGGCGGCTCGACCGGAATCGGGGCGACGGGGGTGGTCTCGACGGGCGGCGCCGGTGGGAGCGGCACCGGCTTTTGTTCGACCGCCAGGACCGGCGGCGGCAGAAACACCATATTGATCTGATTTTCCCGTCGGGTGGGGTCGTATTCATCGAGCGTTGCTAGATAATAGGTCGTCGAGGCGACCGCGACATGGGCCACGACGGATGTCAAGATCGGTAGTCGAATGTTCAAGCGAAATAACGGCATCCGTCCGATGCTCTAATTCTGGTGCGGTCCCGCGGCGTCATGCGGGACTCCCCGCGTAAGTGCCCTGTGATACTGAGTAAGTTCGGGGACGGACGCCATACCCACTATGTGGAAGGTGCCCTTTCGCGTTATTCGGCCGAAGGCCGGGAATGGCCGAGATTCAGTGTGTTATCAGGCATTAAGGGCTTGTTAAGGCGGTAGGCCGACTCTTACATCGCGGACCGGTCCAAAGGCCGTCCGCCGATCCAAGAGGAGTACGGTGATCGTGGAAACGGCCACACTTGGCGTGATCGCCACCTGGGCCTTGCCTGTACTTGCATGCCTGGTCGCGATCGTCACCACCATCAATTCGGTTCGGCGCATTCGGTCGGAGCGTCAACGGCGGCTCGTTGCCCGCGCGGTTCTCGGCACCTGGGTAATCGTGGCGCTGCTGCTGCCGATCGTGTTGTTGGGCGCGCTCGGCGTGTTGCCCCGCTGGACCTACGGCAGTGCGGCGGCCCTGATGTTGATTGCCTCGGCAGTCGGCGGCTGGATCGTCCTGCGGCGCTCCAGCCATACGCCGGGCTGGCGCTAGGTCACTGTTTCCGGGCTTATTTCTTCCGGTTGGGCACCCGGACGAAAAACACCAGCGGCAGAATGGCGATGCTCAGCACCGTATATGCGGTGAAGGCGTTGATATAGCCGATCATGAAGGCCTGCCGGCCGACCTCGCCGCTGAGCGTCGCCAGATCGCGCAGACTTTCCAGGCTCCACTGTCCCAGCGCCGACGAATCCCGCAACAGGTCGTTATACGGCGTCACGAACTCGGTCATGCGGGCGTAGTTCACTTGCCCGGTGTGCAGCACGATCACCACGCTGATCGAGACGAAGGCGCTGGCCGCGATATAGCGGAGCAGATGAAAAACAGCGGTAGCTTCGTTCAGATGTTCCCGGCTCAGCGTGGCGAAGGTCGCGACGACCAGCGGCACCCAGATCAGCCCGACGGCGAATCCCTGCATGACGCTGGTCAGCGCCACGTCGAAGCCGGTCAGGTTGACGTCGAACGCCATCATCCACCAGCCGGACAGCGCCTGGATGAGGAAACCGGCGGTCATGCCGATGCGGGGGTCGAGCTTGCCGACCCAGATCGACGCGAAGAACCCGAGGATGCCGCCGAGTCCGCGCGATCCGATCAGCAGACCGATGGCGTCGTCCGGATAGCCGGCAAGATTCTGCAGCAGCGGCGGCAGCAGGGCCATCGGCGTGAAATTCATCATCCCGAAGATCAGCACGACCATCAGGCCGATGGCGTAGTTCCGGTCGAGCAGCAGGCGCGGATTGAGGAAGGGCCGCCGGCTGGTCAGGCTGTGGACCGTGAAGACATAGAAGGCGGCGACGGCAAGGCCCGCTTGGATGATGATCTCGATCGAGTTGAACCAGTCCTCCTGCTCGCCGCGGTCGAGCACGAGCTGGAAACACAGGATGGCGATGGAAAGTGTGATGAAGCCGGTCCAGTCGAGGGTGAGTTTCGCCTCGCGCCGGTCGTCGCGAATGAACACGATCGCGCCGATCACCGCCAATAAACCGGCGATCCCGACCGCGATGAAGGCCCAGCGCCAGGTATAGGCGTCCGCGATATAGCCGCCGAGAATCGGCCCCAGCATGGGCCCGATGACCACGCCGACGCCATAGATCGAGTTGACCGTGCCATGCTGCTCGCGCGGGAAGGTGTCCAGCACGATGGCGTTCGACAACGGGTTCAGCGGCGCACCGAACACGCCCTGCAACATGCGGTACAGCACCAGCACCTCGAGGCTGGTGGCGGTGCCGCACAGGATCGTCGAGGCGACGAACCCGACCGTGCTGTAGATCATCACGTTACGGCGGCCGAACCGGTTGGAGAGCCATCCGGTCATCGGCGTCACCACGGCGATCGCGATGATGTTGAAGGTGATGACCCAGGCGACCTGGTCCTGGGTCGCCGACAACGAGCCTTGCAACTGCGGCATGATCACGCTGACGATCAACAGGGTCATGCTGACCAGCATGGTCGCCAAGGTGGCCGTCGCCAGAATCATGGCGCGTTGAAAGGCGCCGGGGCTTGCCGGTGTCGCGGGGCCGCCGTCGCTCTCGGTCTCGGCGGTGGATACGGCGCTCATCGGTGGAGGCGTCTGCCGAAATGGAACTCGTCGGTTCGACCCTACCGCGCGACGCCCGGTCCTGCCAAACGGGAAGCGGCGGCTATACCGGGCCGCGCACGCACGTACGGTTTGTCGGTGCCGGCACCGAACGTCTGCAAGTGTCCCGTGTTATGCGGCCTCGAGTTTCGCCGCCGCGCGTTGCACGATTTCCAGCCGCTCCTGTTGCCGTGCCGCGCCCCGCCGCCGCACGTCCGCGACCAGGGCCGGGTCCGCGCTGCGCGGCGATCCGGACTGGAAGGGGGGTTCCGGGTCGTATTCGATGGCCAACTGCGTTTCCTCCGCCACCGTGCGGCCGCGCAATGCCTCGACGATCGACAAGGCGAAATCGATTCCCGCCGTGACGCCGCCGCCGGTGATCGTGTCGCCGTCCCGCACGATGCGGGCGTCGACCGCCTCGGCGCCGAAATGCGGCAGCAGGTCGCGCGACATCCAATGACTGGTGGCGCGTTTGCCCTTCAACAGACCCGCCGCGCCGAGCACGAGGGACCCGGTGCAGACCGAGGTGATGTATGTCGCCCGCTCGGCGCATCCGCGCAGGAAATCCAGGGTTTCGTCGTCCTCCATCATTTCCGCGACGCCCGGGCCGCCCGGCACGCAGATGATGTCGAGCGGCGGCGCATCGGCGAAGGTCGTCGTCGGCACGATGGACATGCCGCTATCCGATGTGACCGGATCGAACGATTTCCAGCTCAAATGCACGGTCACGCCGGGCGTCCGGGAGAACACCTCGAACGGCCCCGTCAGGTCGAGTTGGGTCAGGCGCGGAAACAGAAGAAGTCCAACGGAGATCCGATCGGTCATGGCGGCGATACCTCTTTGCGATTGATTGCGCATATCGTAGCCGACGCGGGGATTGGCAGGAATGACAAATAATCCTCGATTCCCGCCAATCGAGCGTTTAGCATTTGAAAATGACCTATTCTGAATCGACAAAAGACATCGCCATCCTGGGATTTCCCGATGCCCAACTGCTCGACATTGCGGGTCCCGCCCAGGTCTTCGCCTCGGCGTCGGAACTCGTCGAGGGGCGAGGGGCTCCGGCTTATCGTGTGACGGTCGTGTCCCGCGACGGCCGCGAACTCGTCACCTCGTCGGGTGTCGGGCTGTCTTCGGTTTCCTTCGACGACGCGGCGGGGCGGACCTTCGACACGGTGATCGCGTCCGGTGGGCACGGCGTGCACGCGGCCGCCGGGGATGCCGCAACGGTTGATTGGCTGCGCACCCGGGCCGCGGCCGCGCGGCGCGCCTGCTCGGTCTGTACCGGGGCATTCCTGCTCGCGGCGGCGGGCGTTCTGGCGGGCAAGCGCGCGGCCACACACTGGGCCTATTGCGAAAGGCTGGCGTCGCGGTATCCGGACATCCGGGTCGACCGCGATCCGATCTTCATCGAGGACGGCGGCGTCTGGACGTCGGCCGGCGTGACCGCGGGCATCGATTTGTCGTTGGCCCTGGTCGAGGCCGATTTGGGCCGGCGACTGGCGTTACAGACCGCGCAGCGGCTGGTCGTGTTCATGAAACGGCCCGGCGGGCAGGCGCAGTTCAGCTCGATCCTCGCCGCCCAGCTTTCCGACACCGGGGATTTTGCCGACCTGCATGCCTGGATGGCGGACAACCTATCGGCGGACCTTCGGGTCGAACGGCTCGCCGAGCGCGCCGGCATGAGCCCCCGGACCTTTGCGCGGCTCTATCGGGACCGCACCGGCATGACGCCGGCCAAGGTGGTCACGGCGTTGCGGGTCGAGGCGGCGCGGCGTCTGCTGGAGGAAACCGCCCTGCCGGTGGGCCAGGTCGCGCTGCGTTGCGGGTTCGGTGAGGAGGAGCGCATGCGCCGCGCCTTCGTGAATCGCCTGGGCGTTGCGCCCGGCCGCTACCGCCAGCGTTTTTCAATGGAAGCGGCAGACTGATCCGGCTTATTTCTTCGGCTTCGTCAGCTCGTCGAGATGCTGTTGCAGCTTGGCGCGGTCGGGCGATTCGGCCGGCAGGGCATCCACCGCTTGCTGCATCTTGGCCCGGCCTTCCTCGGTTTTGCCGCTGGCGATCTCGGCGCGGCCGACGAGCCAGAGCCCTTCGATATTCTTCGCGTCGAGCGCCAGCACCTTGCGCATCACGGCGACCGATTCCGGGGTCTGTTTGTTGTCGGCCGCGCTCCGCAGCGTGCGGGCATACAGAAGTAGGATATCGACATTGTCCGGGGCGAGCCGTGCGGCGTTGGCCATGGCGACCTTCGCGTCGGCCGGACGGTTCAGCACGGTATAGGCACGCCCAAGCCGCATCCATCCTTCCAGGTCGTCGGGCTCGTTCTTCAGCCGGTCCGCCAACTTCGTTACCATGCCTTCGATCATCGCCGCACGGTCCTCGGGCGACATCGATTGCGCGGCGGCCACATCGCCCGCACTTGGTCCCGGCGGT
Organism: Alphaproteobacteria bacterium; assembly: GCA_965228975.1. Taxonomy (GTDB): domain Bacteria; phylum Pseudomonadota; class Alphaproteobacteria; order UBA8366; family UBA8366; genus JAJFJD01. The sequence goes on along the minus strand of OZ245851.1, from coordinate 4,413,668 downwards.
TTCGCGGCTGCGGCGGCTGGCGGCGGCACGATGCTGTCCGGCTCGATTCCCGCCGCCTGGGCGGCGTTGATTGCGCGCTGCCGGACGATCTTGGTCCAAGGCGCGGTTGGCGGAGAGTCTTTCAACAGAGCAAGCCAGCGATCCAGCGCGGCCCGATTGTTGCCCGCCTGCTCCTCGGCGATGGCCAAGTAAAAGCGGGCGCGCGGCTCGCTGGCCGATTTCTCCAGCGCGGATTCGAAGGCCGCCCGCGCCGCCGGCGTGACCACGCCATCGTTGGCCATGACCAGCGTTTCGCCATAGGCCGCCACCATCCCGGCGTTTCCGGCATCGAGACCCAGCGCCGTTTCGTAGGCCTTGCTGGCATTGTCGTAATCGCGAAGCGCCGAGAGGCTCGTCGCCAGCAGCACCCATCCTTCGAGATTTTCCGGATTCTGCTGCAGGTTCTCGCGCAGCTTGGCGACCCGCGCCCGCAAATCCGCCGTCCGCTGGTTGGCCTCTTGGCTGCGTTCGGCGAACGGATGGCCGGGAATGCCCGGCGCGCCCCAGTCGGCATAGAGGATTAGCGCGACCAGCGGGACGACGGCGGCCGTGGCCCCGGCGATCCAGCGGCCTGCCGGCATCGGTCGTTTGCCCGACGCCGACCCGCGGCGGGCGTCGGCGTCGAGCATGCGCCGGGAGATTTCGGCGCGGGCGGCATCGGCTTCGGCCTTGCCGATCAGTCCCGCCGCTTTGTCCGACTCGAGTTGTTCGAGCTGGTTGCGGTAAACCTCGAGATCGAATTCGGCCGCTTCCGCGTCATCGCCGCCGCGCCGCAAGGCCGGAATCAGCAAGGCGGCGGCGACGGCCAGCATCATCAGGACGGCGACGATCCAGAAGGTCATGCCTTGTCGCCCCTTCCGGATTCGCCGTCATCGTCCGGCGCCGGATCCAAGTCGTCGAGCAGCCGTTCGACGCGCGCCTGCTCCTCGGCGCTCAAGGTCGGCGCGGCGGCGGTATCGCCACCCGAACGCGTCCGGAAGAATACGAACAGTCCGATCACACCGATGGCGAAGACGATCAGCGGGCCGTACCATAACAGCCAGGTGCTGGCTCTCATCGGCGGTTTCAACAACACGAAATCGCCGTATCGTTCGACCAGGAAATCGCGGATACCCTGATCGGACTTACCCTCCTTGATCTGCTCGCGCACGAGCAGCCGCAGGTCGCGGGCAAGGGTCGCGTCGGAATCGTCGATCGATTGATTCTGGCAGACGAGGCAGCGGATTTCGGCGGAAAGGGCGCGTGCCCGGGCTTCCTGTGCCGGGTCCGGCAGAACTTCGTCCGGCTGCACCGCCAGTCCCGGCCCGCCCAGGACCAATAGGGACATCAGTAGCGTAACGGTTAGAGCTTGGCGCATCATCCGTCTTCCTGCAGCTTTCGCACCAGAGGCAGGATCGTGTCGTTCAAGGTCTCGGAAAATACCGGGCCGACATGCTTGTACCGAACCCGGCCTTCCCGGTCGATGACATAGGTCTCGGGCGCGCCGTAGACGCCCCATTCGACGCCCCCCTTGTGGTCCGGGTCGAACCCGATCCGTTGATAGGGGTTGCCGAGTTCGTCCAGCCAGGCGATCGCGTCCGGGCGCTTGTCTTTCCAGTTGATACCGTAGATCGGGATCTTCTCCTGCTTGGCCACGCGCACCCAGATCGGATGCTCGGCCCGGCAGGGCACGCACCAGGAGGCAAAGACGTTCACCAGCGCCACCTTGCCCTTAAGGTCTTCGGTCTTGAGCCCGTTGCCGCCGGGGATCAACGCCTCCAGTGAGAAGGTCGGCGCCGGCTTGTCGATCAACGTCGACGGCAGGATCCGGGAATCCCGCGTCAGTCCGTAACCGAGATATCCGGCAATTCCCAGGAACAGGACCAGCGGGATGATGAAGAGAAGACGTTTCACCACCGGACGCTCATTCCGCCGGCGCCGGCTGCGCCGGCATGGGTTTCTTGCGCTTCCGCGACGGCGCGCCGATGCGGAGCCGCCGGTCGCTGAGCGAGACGAACCCGCCCAAAACCATCAGCGTGCTGCCGATCCACATCCACGGCACCAGCGGCTTGTAGTAGACATTCACCGTCTGACCGCCTTTGCCGTCGCTGTCGCCGATCACCGCGTAGAGGTCGCCGGCAAGCGTGCTGTGGATCGCCGCTTCGGTGGTCTGCTGCCCGCCGACCAAGTAGTTCCGCCGTTCGGCGTACATTTTCAACAGCGGCTTGCCGTCCTTGCTGACCGAGAACAACCCTTTCCGCGTCAGGTAATTCGGGCCGCGCATATCTTGCGTGCCGTCGAAAGTCAGCGCATAGCCGCCGATTTCCACCGTTTCATTGGGCTGCATCACGCGGATGACTTCCTCTTTCCACACCGACGCGCCCGCGGCGCCCGCGATGATGCCCGCGATGCCGATATGAGCCAGCGCCATGCCCCAGGCGCTGCGCGGAAGCCCGGTCGCGCGCGACAGGCTTTGCCGCAGCGGGATGTGGCCAAGGCGGATGCGCTCGGCGACCTCGGTGACGACACCGGCGGCGAGCCAGATCGCGAAGCCCATGGCGATGGTGCCCAGGATCGGGCGGCCCCAAGCCAGCGCCCCACACAGCACGAGTCCCACGGCGGTGATCGCGCCGGCGACCTTGAGCCGCGCCAACGCCCCCATGATGTCGCCGCGCTTCCACGCCAACAGCGGGCCGACCGCCAAAGCGGCGATCAACGGCACCATCAACGGTACGAAGGTGGCGTTGAAGAAGGGCGGTCCGACCGATACCTTGCCGCCGCCGACCGCTTCCAGCAGCAGTGGGTAGAGCGTGCCGATGAACACGGTCGCCGCGGCTGTTGTCAGCAAAAGGTTATTGAGCAGCAACGCGCCCTCGCGGCTGATCGGCGCGAACAGGCCGCCGCCCTTGAGCGCCGGCGCGCGCCACGCGTAGAGCGCAAGGCTGCCGCCGATGCTGATGATCAGCAGGAGCAGGATGAAGACGCCGCGGTCCGGGTCGACGGCGAAGGCATGGACCGACGTCAGCACGCCCGACCGCACCAGGAAGGTACCGATCAGGCTGAGCGAAAAAGTGAGGATCGCGAGCAGGATGGTCCACGTCTTCAACGCGTCGCGCCGTTCCACCACGATGGCGGAATGCAGCAATGCGGTGCCGACAAGCCATGGCATGAAGGACGCATTCTCCACCGGGTCCCAGTACCAAAAGCCGCCCCAGCCGAGTTCGTAGTAGGCCCACCAACTGCCGAGCGCGATGCCGCCGGTCAGGAAGGCCCACGCCAATAGCGTCCATGGCCGGACCCACCGCGCCCAGGCAGCGTCGACGCGGCCTTCGATCAAGGCCGCGACGGCGAAGGAAAAGGCGATCGAGAAACCGACATAGCCGACATAGAGAATCGGCGGATGGAAGGCGAGACCCGGGTCCTGCAGCAGCGGGTTCAGGTCGTTGCCATTCGCCGGCGGCGGGAACAGCCGCTCGAACGGGTTCGACGTGATCAGCATGAATAGAAGGAACCCGACCGCGATCATCGCCTGAACCGCCAGCACGCGCGCGCGGAGCGGCGGCGGCAAATTCTTGCCGAATCCGGCGATCAAAGCGCCGAATAGGGCAAGGATGAGCACCCACAACAGCATCGAGCCCTCATGGTTTCCCCACACGCCGGAAATCTTGTAGAGCATCGGTTTCAGCGAGTGCGAGTTCGACGCGACGACCCGGAGCGAGAAATCGCTGACGATGAATGCGTGCATCAACGCGGTGAAGGCGAAGGCGACCAGCACGAACTGCAGGATGGCGGCCGCGTTGCCGAGCGCCATCCATCCGCCATGGTTGCGGGCCGCCCCGACGAGCGGCAGCGTCGATTGCGCCACCGCGACGCAAAGCGACAGGATCAGCGCGAAGTGACCGAGTTCGGCGATCATTTTTTCGTCGCTCCCTCGTTTTCCTTCCAATGACCGGCGCGTTTCAGCGCATCGGCGACCTCGGGCGGCATGTATTGTTCGTCATGCTTGGCGAGGACCTCGCTGGCGATGAACTGACCGTTGGCGTCGAGCGACCCTTCGGCGACGACGCCTTGTCCTTCACGGAAAAGGTCGGGGACGATGCCGGCGTAGCGCACCGGGATGGTGGTTTTCATGTCGGTGATCCTGAAACGGATGGTGTCGCTGCCGCGTTCCACGCTGCCTTCTTCGACCAGACCGCCCAACCGGATACGTTGCCCGGCCGTGACCGATTTCTCGACGACATCGCTCGGGCTATGGAAGAACACCAGATTGTCCTTCAGCGCGAACAACACCAACGCCGCCGCGACCCCCAACATCGTCAATCCGCTGATCACGGCATAGAGCCGCCGCCGTTTTCGAGTCATTCCGACTCTCCCGTGCCGCGGCGTCGCGCCTGCCGCAGCGTCTTGAGTTGTGCCTCCCGCGTACGTACCGCGCGGAGCGACGTCACCAGCAGTGCGATCAGGACCACTGCCGCGATCAGGTAGGACGGCCAGATATAGGCGCCGTGTCCGCCCATGCTGAAATACTTTTCCATGGTGGAGCTATCCCCGCGCCAGGCTGAGCTGCAGGTTCCGGATCTTCGCGGCGGCGATCTCGCTGCGGATCCGGAGGATGAGGACGGTGGCAAAGAAGAACTTGAACGCGGCGGCCATGACGAGCAACGGCAATAGGATGTCGGGATGGATCGCCGGGCCGTCGAACCGGATCACGCTGGCGGGTTGGTGCAGCGTATTCCACCAATCGACCGAGAACTTGATGATCGGCAGGTTTACCACGCCGACCAGCGCCAGGATCCCGGCGGCGCGGTAACCGCGGTTCGGGTCGTCGAACGCATTCACCAGCGCGATATAGCCGAGATACAGGAACAGCAGGATCAGCATGGAGGTGAGGCGTGCATCCCAAACCCACCAGGTTCCCCACATGGGCTTGCCCCAAAGCGAGCCCGTGGCGAGGCAGATGACCGTGAAGCCCGCGCCGATCGGGGCCGCGGCCTTCGCCGTCAGGTCGGCCAGCGGATGCCGCCAGATCAGCGCCACGGCACTCGCCACCGCCATGGTGAGATAGGCGAACAGCGCCATCCAAGCCGACGGCACATGAACATACATGATGCGCACCGTCTCGCCCTGCTGATAGTCGGGCGGCGAATTCAATAAGGCCAGATAGAGTCCGGCGCCAAGCAACAGGACGGTCAGCCCGCCGGTCCATGGAAGGACGGCGTTGGCGATCCTGAGAAATCGGGTCGGATTCGCGAATCGATGCATGATGCCCACTATATAAGGACTTTTTGCATCGATTTCCGGTGAAATTTTGTCGCGCTCGCGCGAGTGTTACTCGGCGGTGGCAAGCCTCGACACCGGTTTCTCGTCGATCGGCAGGTGCAGAGCGGCCGATGCGAGGCCTAAGGCGACCGAAATCCACCAGACCAAGTCGTAGGAACCGGTCGTATCGAAGAGGTAGCCGCCGAGCCAAGCGCCCAGGAAGCCGCCGATTTGATGGCTGAAGAAGACGATCCCGAACAGCGTGGCCATGTATTGCGGACCGAAGATTTGCGCGACCAACGCCGACGTCACCGGCACGGTGCTGAGCCATAGCAAGCCCATGATGACGCCGAACAGCAGCACGGTGGTTTCCGTCAGCGGGGTGAGCACGAACACGGTGAAGAGCACCGCGCGGCCGAAGTAGAGGGCGCTCAACAGGTACCGTTTGCTGATCTTGTCGCCGAGGAATCCGCCGCCCAACGCGCCGACGACGTTGAACAGACCGACCAGTCCGAGGGTCCAGGCGCCAAGCTCGGCGGAGAGGCCCCGGTCGACGATGTAGGACGGCAAATGCGTGGCGATATAGGCGACGTGGAACCCGCACACGAAGAAGCCGGCCACCAGCAGCCGGTATCCCCGGTGGCCCCGTGCCTCGCGCAGTGCTTCGCGGAGGCTCTGCTTGCTCGCGTGCACCTTGGGCTTGCCCTTCAGCACGAAGCCGACCGGCACGGTCAACAGAATGACGAAACAGAGCATCGTCAAAACCGTTATCCAGCCATACGCGTCGAGAAAGGCCTGGCCGAGCGGTACCATGGTGAACGTGCCGAGCGAGCCGATCGAGCTGACCGCGCCCAGGGCGAAAGTGCGTCTTTCGTCCGGGACGACCCGGGCAATCGCCGAGAAGACGATGGCGAAGCTGGTTCCGCTGAGGCCGAGGCCGACCAGGACGCCCATGCTGAGATAGGCGTCGAAGGGCGTCGAGGCATTCGCCATCATGAACAGCCCGCTGGCGTACAGCAGCCCGCCGATGGCCACCATCCGCCCCGTGCCGTAGCGGTCGGCGACCGCGCTGGTAAAGGGTTGTGCGGCCCCGACGATCAGGTTCTGGATCGCGATGGCCAGGGCGAAGACCTCGCGACCCCAGCCGAACTCGGCGCTGATCGGTTGCAGGAACAGACCGAAGCCCTGACGGGTACCGAAGGACAGGAACAGCAACAGGCAGCCTGACAGGAAAATCAGGGTCGGCGTGCGCCAGCCGTGCGAAGTTGTTTGTGTCATACGGTTGGGTCTCGATCAGCGTAGGTGACGGCGATACTGCGCCGAAATGCCAAGCGGCGGCAAGCGCCGCCTCGATTGCATTTCGCAAGTTATATCTACGGCGGACGGTCGGAAGGTAAGGGCCAATTCAATTCGGGCAGCCGGTCCAGTCGGATCGCGGCCTATTCGGTGGCTTGGCGCAGGGCGGCGGCGGCGGCCCAGGGGGCCAGGGGGATGGCGGCGGCGAGGATCGCGCCGAGCAGAAGCAGATGCGGTTGCGGGCTCAATCCCGTCACGGCGGCGTCCGCGGCGCCGACGCCGAAGATCAGCACCGGAATGTAGAGCGGCAAGACCAGTACGGCCATCAGCACGCCACCGCGCCGTGCGCCCAAGCTGAGGGCGGCACCGATCGCGCCGATCAGGCTGAGACTGGGCGTGCCCAAGGCCATCGCGAGCAGCAACACCGGATAGGCCGCGGCCGGCATGTTCAGGAAGATCGCGAGCAGCGGCGAGGCGGCGATCAGCAACACGCCGGTGATGACCCAATGGGCGCTGATCTTGGCCAGCACCAGGATTTCCAGCGGCACCGGGGCGAGCACCAATTGTTCCAACGACCCGTCCTCGTAATCCTGCTGGAACAGCCGGTCGAGCGACAGCAGCACCGCCAGCAAGGCGGTGACCCATATGACGCCCGCCGCGATCCGCGCCAGCATGTTCGGTTCCGGACCCACGCCCAGCGGGAACAGCGTGCCTGCGATGACGAAGAAGGCGACCGCCATCGCGGCATCCACGCCCTGGCGCAGGGCCAGCCGCAAGTCACGCAGCATCATGTGACGGAAGGCGGCGATCATGTGACTGTCGTTTCCAGATCCATCCGGGCGACGGCGAAATCGCCGAGTTGCATCTCCTGGGCCGGCTCCACGCGGATCGGCGTATGGGTCGACACCGCGACCATGCCGCCGCTGGCGCAATGATCGGCCAGCAGCGATTCGAAGATGTCCAGCGCCCCGCTATCGAGGCCGACCGTCGGTTCGTCCAGCAGCCAAAGCGGCGCGTCGCGCACCAGCAGCCGCGCAAGGGCAAGCCGACGTTTTTCCCCGGCGGAGAGGAACCGGCCCGCGACATCGGCCAGCGCCAAGAGTCCCATTCGCCCGATCGCGGCCTGCACCCGGTTGGCGCCGTCGCCGAGCCCGGCCCAGAAAGCGAGATTCTCCCGCACCGAGAGCGCCGGCTTGACCCCGTCGGCATGGCCGACATATACGCTTCGCGCGCGGTGGGCGGTGAAGTCATCCCGGATGTCGTGGCCGTTCCAGCGGAGAGTACCCTCGACCGGCCGGCCGAGCCCAGCCAGGAGGCGCAGCAGGCTGGACTTCCCGCTGCCGTTCGGGCCGCGCAGCACCATCGCGCCGCCGCTGTCGAGCGTGAATCCGAGATCCGTGAACACGATCCTCTCGCCTCGAATGCAGAGAAGGTTCTCGGCGGAAAATTGATCGGGCATCGCGCGTCACGGCTGTTGGCGGAGCGCACAAGGTATCGCAGGAGGGGGGCAAAAAGAAAGACGGTCGCTGGGGGTGGGCCAGCGACCGCCAGGAGTGAACGACCTTACGCCAAGGCCGTATACTTGAATGAGGCTGTTTGGCGTAGCCTCGTCTGAGAGGGGAGGTCTCAGCCTGGTTAGTACACACGGGGACTGTGGCTTCGATTTGCCCGGAATAAGGCAATATTAAGGCAGCCAGGGCCTGAATTCTCACGCAAGGGTATATTTACCCATCTATCAATTCATTCTGCGCGCGTAACTTGCCCCAAATTCACGGCTTCCCTTGAAGACGGGCGGCAAGGGCCGCCCCACCGGAAGGGTTAGCCACAGGCGCAGCATGTGCCGCCGCTGGTCGGGATCGGGCCAATCCTCGAACCCGGTCCGGCCGTGGATGATCGTGTAGTTGTTGGCGATCAGCGCGTCACCTGCCCGCATGTCGAACTCGAGCACATTCTCCTCGGCGACCTTTTCGAACAGCGCGATCGCCTCTTTCTGGGCGGCGCTGAGCGGCGGCACCTCGTCGAACCGCTGGGCGGTATGGATGTAGCGGAGCTTCAGATTGATCGACAGGCGGTCGGCGAACCAGTGATAGATCGGCATGACCTGGATTTTGACCCCATCGGGGCGCTGGCCGCGGGCGTCCATGTGGAAATCCTCTTGCAGCACTTTGGCGAGGTCGGGCCGCTGCTCCAGGATGTCGTTGAAGATCTGCACGGCGCTGGCGAGTCGGCTGCGGCCGCCGGACTTCGCGGTCTGGCGGCACATCAGCATGAAGGTGTCGCAGCCGTCGTTGTGGAACCGTTGCGGATCGTTGGTCTGGAAGCTGCGGATGTTGTCCGTCGTCTCCACCCGCGCGCCGGTATCGCGCACGCTGTGCACCAGGTTTCCTGCGCCGTCCTGCGGCTCCGGCGTGCCGATATGGCGGCCGAGTCCCCACAACACCGTTTTCGCGTCCTCCTCCGACATCTCGGCGATCGGCAGGCCGCGCAGGACGGTGAAGCCGCGCCCGCCTTCCAATTCCCGATGTACGCCATCGATGACGTCGGCAAGCGCCGGGATCGGGAAATCGTCGCGGCCCAGGTCGAGCAGGTCGCGCCCGCTGTCCTTCGCGACCTGGACCGCGGCGCGGATGGCATCGGCCTGGTCGGAGTTAAGCTCGACGATCCAGTCCTGCCGGTCGCGGATCGCGGGGCCGCTCCAGGCGGACGGGTCGTCGACGCGTTGGGTCAGGTAGTCGCTCATGGCTTTCCTCCGTTCGGCGTCATGCGCCGGGCATAGGTCGCGCCGAATTCGCGCGTCCCTTCGAAATTGGGCGGCAAGGGCCGGCCGTTCGGGATGCTCAGCCAGATCCGCAGCAGATGCCGTCTGCGGTCCGGGCCGCCGCTGTCCCGGTATCTTGTCCGGGCGTGGAAGGTCGCGTAATTGCTGGCGATTTGAATATCGCCCGGTTCCATCACGAAGGACAGGGCGATGTCCGGATCGCCGCAAATCTCGTCGAGCAATGCGATCGCTTCCTTCTGGGCGTCGGTAAAGGGCGGCACATCGGGGAACCGTTGGGCCGCGTACATCAGGCTGTTCTTGTAGTTCGGCGTGAGCTGGCCGTTCCAATAGGTATAGATCGGCATCACCTGGACCTTCACGCCGTCGCGCCGTTGGCCGCGCGTATCCATATGCCAGCAGGCCTGCTGCAGAATATCGGCCAGGTCGGGGCGGCGGCGCATCGCCTCGTTGAAGACTTCGACCGCGCTGACCAGAAGGCTCTCCCCGCCGCTGGCGCCCGCCTGCAGGCAGCACAGCATGAAGATGTCCGCGCCGTCGTTGTGGAAGTTGATCGCGGCGTCGGTCTGGTAGTCACGCAGCGTGTCGGACTCCGCGAAGGATTTGCCGGTATCGCGGACGTCGTGCATCAGGTTGCCCGCACCGTCCTGCGGTTCCGGGGTGCCGACATGCTGCGCCAGGCCCCAGAAGATCGTCCGGGCGTCGGTCTCGCCGTACCGCTCCACCGGCAGGCCGCGCACCAACGCGAAGCCGCGCCCGCCTTCCAGCACCTGCCGCAATCCTTCCAGGCGCGCAGAGAGCGCCGGCAATGGAAAGTCGTCCTTCGTGATGGTGAAAAGATCGCCCCGGCGCGCGCGCACACCGTCCAACGCCGCCTCGATCTCGGCGATTTCGGCGTCGGTCAGCCTGACGATCCAGTCGGATCGTGCGCGCAAGTCCGCGCCGCGCCAGGCGGATGGATCATCCAGCGGCGTCTGCAGCGTTTCGAACGTGTCGGCGGCGTCGCTCATTCGGTTATTCCCACCAGGCCCCGTTCACGATCATAGCCTCCGGCTCCAGCTTCTGGTCGCCTGTATAGGTCTGGCCCAGGCTGTCGAGATACTCGAACGCGCCTTCTTCGTGCCGCAGGACGACGGCGTCGCCCGGCGACCCGGGTTTCAGCGTGCCGAGGTCGGGCCGCGCGACGGCGGCGGCGGCCCGGCTTGTCCCGGCGGCGATGACGTCGCTCAACGACGCGCCGAGCGACAGGAATTTCGACATTGTGACAAGGACATCGAAGGCAGGGCCGTCGATGCTGTTCACATGTACGTCGCTGCTCATGACGTCGGGGACGAAACCGTTTTCGACCATGGCGCGGGCCACGTCGAAATCGAACGATCCGCGGCCATGGCCGACGTCGTAGATAATCCCGCGCTCGCGCGACTCCTCGACCTCGCGGCGGATGTTGCGGTTGCTGTCGATCGCCGCGTTCGGGAACATGCGGCAGCAATGGGTCAGGATGTCGCCGGGCCGCAGCCGCTCCAGGATGTCCTTGCGGCGCGGCGGCGGCGCGCCGATATGCACCATCACCGGCAGGTCCAATTCCTCCGCCGCCTCGATCGCACAGTCCAGCGCGCCGATCCCGACGAGCTCCGAGACGTTGCTGCCCAGCCGTACCTTGACGCCGCAGATCAGATCTTTGTTTTCCTGCGCGACCTTCACGCAGGCGCCGGGATGAAGCAGCCGCAGCTCGCTGGTCTCGCCTACCATGAAGCCGGGCCCGTAGCCGTAGATGCCGGCATGGCTGATGTTGAGGAAGGCGATGATCCGTAGCTCGGACGGCTCGATGATCAGTTTGCGAAAGCCGTGGAAGGTGCCGGCCCCGGCGGTGCCGGCATCGACGAAGGTGGTGGTGCCGCTGCGCCGCGCGACCCGTTCCGCCTCGACGCTGAGATAGGTAGCGCCCCAATAGACATGGGCATGGATATCGACCAGTCCCGGCGTCACCAAACGACCGGAAACGTCGCGCGTCTCCTTCGCGTCTTCGCCGCCGAGCCCGTCGCCGACCGCCGCGACGCGACCGTCCTGGAAGGCGACGTCGGTGACCGCATCGAGACCCTGGCCCGGATCGACCACGCGGCCGCCTTTCAAAACGATGTCATACATGGTCCGTCCCTGTCTCTTGTTGGGTCTTTTGTCGATATGCCGTGGCGCCGTGGCCGGGAATGCGGATGGGGCACAATCCGCGGTAACGTTCTCGGGATTTTACCTTTCCGCGCGGATCGGGCAAATTCGCTTTGCATGCAACGCCTGCAGAGCTAGCTACCGAGGTTCACGATGACGGCGGGACGCGACGACGATAAACCGACCCCGGAAGAGAAGCGCCGCGTCTACGTGGTGTTCTTCCTGATCGCCTTTGCGATCGACCTTGCGGTCGGCCTCGTGCGCAACGGGACGTATACGCCGACCATGATCGGCAGTGCGATCATGATCACCTCGGTCCTGTTCTACGTTTATTCGTTGATCAAGGACCGCTGAACCCGTTGTCGCGGCCGGCCGGGTGTTGCGTGAAAGCGCTAACGGATCGTTTATTCGTGCCGTGTAGGCTGAGGAATCGCGGTCGCGATTGACAGGATTCCGTGCGACCCCCTACACCCTATTGAACGGGCGCGAACAACAGAATTGGGCTGGTGCCGTTGCCGGGACGACATGGATATTTGAGCCGGATCGGGCGTTTGTTCCGATATCGTCTGGTTATACCGGTCCTGCGCGGCAAGAATGCCCCCGAACATACCGCGCGCGGCGTGCTGGTCGGGTTGCTGGCGGCGTTGACGCCGACGGTCGGCGTGCAGATGCCCATCGTGTTCGTGATCTGGCTGGCGGTGCGGGCGGTGCGGCCGTCCTGGGACTTCAACCTGATCGTCGGCATGGCCTGGACCTGGGTCACCAACATCTTCACCGTGCCGCCCTTCTATTATTGCTTCCTCGTGACCGGACAATTCCTGATGGGGCGCTGGGACGAAGGGGGCGGTTATAGCGAATTCCAGGAGCGGCTCGGCAGCCTGCTCGCGACCGACGCCGGGTTCCTGGAAACGATGTGGATCTACGTCGCCGGGATTTTCGAGTTATGGGGCGTGCCCATGTTCGTCGGCAGCATTCCCTGGGCCATCGTGGGGGCGTGGGTCGGCTATCGGTGGAGTCTGGGGATGATCCGCCGATTCCGTCTGCGCCGGATGCAGAAGGAACTGTCCCGAGGCTAGCGGGTCCCGTCGGCGATTGACTTGACGGGCCGCCGCGCCATTTTTTGCCTTGGGCGTTCGGATGGCCGATTGACGAGGAAGGAGACCGGCATGAAAAATGTTGGCGCGATCACCGGATATCACGCGCATGTCTATTTCGATGCGGACAGCGAGCCGGCGGCGGTAACGCTTCGCGAAGGGCTGGAAGCCTTCGATGTTACGCTCGGCCGGTGGCACCGCAAACCGGTCGGCCCGCATCCGGAATGGAGCTACCAGGTCGCCTTCGGCCCGGCGCAATTCGCCGACATCGTGCCGTTCCTGGCCCTCAACCGCGGCGACCTTACCGTGTTCGTTCATCCCTTGACCGACGACGCGATGGCCGATCATTTCGATCATGCGATCTGGCTCGGCGAGAAGGCCGAACTGGATCCGGCGCCGCTGCGGCCGAAGGAAGACCGGAGCTGATCGGCGTCGCGCCTAGGGCCGGGGGTCCGAAATTCTGTCCTGCCGTTTCATCGCCCGGAAGCTGATCAGCTTGCTCGTGTCCTCGTCCCACAGGGACAGCGGGATGCATTTCAGGCTTTGCCACAGGGTGACGCGGTTCACCTGCTTGAGTTCGGGATAACGGGCGAGGCAATCGCCGAGGCGGTAGTTGGGAATGCGGCTGCACAGGTGATGCACGTGATGCGCGCCGATGTTCGCCGTGAACCATTGCAACAGTTTCGGCATGTGGAAATAGGAACTGCCTTCGAGGGCGGCCGTGTGAAAATCCCAGGCGCCTTCCTCGGCCCAATGCGTGTTCTCGAATTGATGTTGGACGAAGAACAGCCAGACGCCGATCGTCGTCGCCAGAAGCGTGATGGGCACTTGAACCAAGGTGAAGGTGCCGAACCCGATCACAAGCCCCATCGCCGTGACGATCAGTGCGCTCAAGAGGGTGGTCAACAGCACGTCCGGCAGCAGACGCCATCGCCGCCGCAGCAGGTCCAGCGGAAATCGGAACTTGATGACGAAGACCCAGGTCGGCGCGATCCCGAAAAGCACCACCGGGTTGCGGTACAGCCGGTACGCCATGCGCCGCCAGAAGGGTAGGGCCCGGTATTCGCGGACCGTGAGAACCGAAATGTCGCCGATGCCGCGCGCATCCAGATTGCCCGAGGTTGCATGGTGGATCGCGTGCGCGTCGCGCCAGTATTTATGCGGCGTCAGGGTGAAAAGGCTGATCGCGCGGCCGACCAGGTCATTCGCACGGCGCGAGCTGAAGAAGGAATAGTGGCCGCAGTCGTGCTGGATCATGAACAGCCGCACCACGAATCCGGCGGCCGGAACGGCCAGCAGCAGGGTAATCCAATATCCCCAGTCCAGCGTCAGCGCCATCGTCGCCCACAGGCCGATTAGCGGCAGGACGGTCACGATGAGCTGGCGGACACCGTGTTTGGTGCTGGGCCGCGCATATTCCTTCAGGCGCTCCGCCCAAAGCCGGGCGGCAGCGTGTTGGTCGCCAACGGGCTGCGATTGGGATATGGTTTCAGACCTTTTCTGGGGGGCCATGCAATGAAGGCGCTTGGCGCGCCGAACCTCGCCGAATGCCGACACCCTAGACCCCCGGCGGAAGCCGGTCCAGCGGAACCGTGGATGGCCTGGTGCGCTTGACTGATGGTTCCACCGAAACCCGCTCTCCGGCTTCCCATTTGCGCGGTTTGTGTATAAACAACGGGCGATGCCCTTCGAGGTAAGCGAAGGGCCCCTATATACATTGGTGTTTGGGCATCCTTTTGACGTTGGAGGAGTTGAGCCGTGACGGGTATTGGTCATGACAGTTTGAAGACGCGTCGGTCGCTGACCGTCGGGGGCGACGGGTACGATTATTACAGCATCGATGCCGCGGGACAGGCGCTTGGCCTCGACTTCGCACGCTTGCCTTTCTCCATGAAAGTGCTGCTGGAAAACATGCTCCGCTTCGAGGACGGCCGCTCGGTCAAATCCGACGACGTGAAAGCCTTCGGCGATTGGTTGAAAAACGGCAAGACCGATCACGAGATCGCCTTCCGGCCCGGCCGCGTGCTGCTGCAGGACTTCACCGGCGTCCCCGCCGTCGTCGACCTGGCGGCGATGCGCGACGCGCTCAAGGCGCTCGGCGAGGACCCGCAGAAGATCAACCCGCTCACCCCGGTCGACCTCGTGGTCGATCATTCCGTCAGCGTCGATTCATTCGGCGACGACAACTCCTTCGAACAGAATGTCGAACTTGAGTTCGAGCGCAACATGGAACGGTACGAGTTCCTGCGGTGGGGCGCGGACGCGTTCACGAATTTCCGGGTCGTGCCGCCGGGAACCGGCATCTGCCATCAGGTGAACCTGGAGTACCTGGCGCGCGGCGTCTGGTCCAGCGAGGACCGAGACGGCAAGATGGTCGCCTTCCCCGATACGGTGGTCGGCACCGACAGTCACACGACGATGGTCAACGGGCTCGGCGTTCTCGGCTGGGGCGTCGGCGGCATCGAGGCGGAGGCCGGCATGCTCGGCCAGCCCGTCTCCATGCTCATTCCCGAGGTCATCGGCTTCCGCTTCGTCGGCGAGCCGAAGGAAGGGACGACCGCGACCGATGTCGTTCTCACGGTCACGCAGATGCTGCGGGCCAAGGGCGTGGTGCAGAAGTTCGTCGAATTCTACGGGCCGGGCCTGGCCAAGCTGGGCCTTGCCGACCGGGCGACGATCTCCAACATGGCGCCGGAATACGGCGCGACCTGCGGCATCTTCCCGATCGATCAGGAAACCATCAACTACCTGACCTTCACGGGCCGCGACGACAAGACGATCGCGCTGGTCGAGGCTTACGCCAAGGAACAGGGCATGTGGCTCGACGCGAATTCGCCGGAGCCGGTGTTCACCGACACGCTCGAACTCGACCTCGGTACGGTGGAGCCGTCGCTCGCCGGGCCGAAGCGCCCGCAGGACCGCGTGGCGCTGAGCGGTATTCCCGCGTCGGCCGACGCGGCGATGGCGTCCGACGTCGGCACCGGCACCTCGACGCCGGTCGAGGGCGAGGATTATTCGATCGATCCCGGCGACGTGGTCATCGCCTCGATCACGAGTTGCACCAACACGTCGAACCCGTCGGTTCTGGTGGCCGCCGGCCTGCTCGCCAAGAAAGCGGTGGAGAAGGGTCTGACGGTAAAACCGTGGGTCAAGACATCGTTGGCGCCGGGCAGCCAGGTGGTCACGGATTATCTGGAGTCGGCCGGCCTGCAGGACTATCTCGACCAGCTCGGTTTCGATCTCGTGGCCTATGGCTGCACCACCTGCATCGGCAACTCCGGTCCGTTGCCCGAGGGCGTGCACAACGCCATCGAAAAAGGGGACGTCACCGTCGCAGCGGTCCTGTCCGGCAACCGGAATTTCGAAGGCCGCGTGCATCCGATGTCGAAGCTCAACTATCTGGCCTCGCCGCCGCTTTGCGTCGCCTACGCGCTGGCCGGATCGCTCAAGGTTGACATGTATAACGATCCGCTGGGTCAGGATGCCGACGGCAACGACGTCTTCCTCAAGGACATCTGGCCGAGCGACAAGGAGGTCGCCGACACGATCGCGCAATGCCTGACGCCGGAGATGTACCGCCAGCGCTATTCCAACGTGGAGGAAGGGCCCGAGCAATGGCGCGAGGTCCAGGGCGGCGGGGGAGAATTGTACAATTGGAACCCGGGCTCGACCTATGTGCAGCATCCGCCGTATTTCGAAGGCATGACAATGGAGCCGGATGCGGTGACCGACGTGCATGGCGCACGGCCGTTGCTGATCCTCGGCGACTCCACGACGACGGACCATATCTCGCCGGCGGGCGCGATCCAGAAGGACAGCCCGGCGGGCGAATACCTGCTGCAGCATCAGGTGCGGCCGAACATGTTCAATGTCTACGGCTGCCGCCGCGGCGCGCATGAGGTGATGATGCGGGGCACCTTCGCCAATATCCGCATCCGCAATGCGGTCGCCCCGGGTACCGAGGGCGGTGTCACCAAGCACTATCCGTCGGGCCAGGTCATGTCCGTCTATGAGGCGGCGACCCTGTACGGCCGCGAGGGCGTACCGACCGTCATCATCGGCGGCAAGGACTACGGTATGGGCTCGTCGCGCGACTGGGCCGCGAAGGGGACCAGCCTGTTGGGGTCGCGCGCGGTGATCGTCGAGAGCTACGAGCGGATCCATCGCTCCAACCTGATCGGCATGGGCGTGATGCCGTTGCAGTTCAAGGATGGCGCGAGCCGCGAGACGCTCAAGCTCGACGGGTCCGAGACCTTCGACATCACGGGTCTGGAGGGCGGCATCGAGCCGGGCATGGACGTGGCCTGCAAGATCACCCGCAGCGACGGGTCGGTCGAGGAGATCACGCTGCTGTGCCGCATCGATACGCTTGACGAGGTGGACTACTACCTCAATGGCGGCATACTCCAGTATGTCCTGCGCAACATCGTGCGGGAATCGAAGGCAGCCTGAAGCAAATCAACGCCTTAGCCGGATACCGCATACGCCGGAAACCGGCGCATGCGGCCCGGTTCGGGCCCTCACGGGGTCTCACCCGAATTTGATTGGTGCTGGATGGGACAGGGGCCTATGGTGCGCGCATCATGATGAGGATCGCAGCAATCGCCTTCGGGCTGGCCCTGGCCGTTTCGGCAGGACTTGGCCCCGTCGTCGCCGCCGAGAAGCGGCCGGTGGTGGTCGAGCTATTCACCAGTCAGGGCTGTTCGTCCTGTCCGCCCGCCGAGAAATTCCTCAACGATCTGGCGAAGCGCAAGGACGTCATCGCGCTCGAATTCCATGTCGACTACTGGGATTACATCGGCTGGAAAGACCTCTTCGCCAAACCCGAGTTCACGGCTCGGCAGAAGGGCTACGTCCGTTCGATGAATTCCCGCTACGCCTATACCCCACAAATGGTGATCGACGGCCGCGAACATGTGGTCGGGTCGCACCGGGCCAAGGTGGAGAGCCGAATCCGCAAGGCGCAATCGCGGGCGAGCGACGCGCCGGAAGTCACGATGCGGCGGGACGGCATGAACCTGATTATTTCCGTCGGCGCCGCCGCGGCGTCCGGCGATTACGTCGTCACGATGGCGACCTTCGACAAGCCGCATGTCACCAAGGTGAAGCGCGGCGAGAATCGCGGCAAGACCCTCGTCAACGCCAATGTGGTCCGGGAATTGGTGAAAATCGGCGACTGGACGGGCAAGCCCGCCGAATTCACGATCTCGTTGGAGGGCACCGACGGTGACGGCGGTTGCGCGATCCTGGTCCAAAAGAAGGGCCACGGCCCCGTCATCGCGGCGGCCAGCATGCCGTTTCAGCAATAGTCGCCGGGCTTAGCCGTCCGACGTTTTCAATCCCTCTGCGATGACCGCATCCAGCCGGCGTGCGAAAGCCGCCGGGTCGGGAACCGGTTCCCCTTCCAGCACCCGCGCTTGGTCGAGCAGCAGATGCGCCGCATCGGCCAAACGCTCGCCGGCCCCGTCTTCCTGCGCCCGCGCCGCGAGGTCCTGGATCAAGGCGTGGTCCGGATTGATCTCCAGGATGCGGACGGTGGTCTCGTCGAGCTGCTTGTGTTGTTTCAGCAGGCGTTCGAGGTTCATGTCGATGTCGCTGTCGTCGGCGACGAGGCAGACGGCGCTGCTCGTCAACCGGTCGGAACTGCGCACATCCTTGACCGCGTCGCCGAGTGTTTCCTTCAGCAGCACGATCAGGTTGCCCATGCCTTTAGGCTCGGCCGGCTTATCCTTGTCGTCGCCGTCGGATTCCTTCTTCTTGATCGCCGACAGATCGGCGCCGCCGCGCGTGACCGACTTGAACGGTTTGGTCTCGTACACCCCGACCGACGGGATCCAGAATTCGTCGACCGGGTCGGTCAGCAGCAGGACCTCGACGTCGCGGTCGCGGAACCCTTCGAGTTGCGGGCTCCGTGAGACGGTGTCGAGATCGTCGCCGGAAATGTAGAAGATCGCATCCTGGCCTTCCTTCATGCGGCCGACATAGTCGGCGAGGCTGACCAGTCCGTCGCCGTGGGTGGAGCGGAAGCGCGTGGTCTTGAGCAGTTGCTCGCGGTGCTCGAAGTCCTCGTACAGGCCCTCCTTGAGGACGGCGCCGAAATTTTCCCAGAATCCCGCGAAATCCTCCGGCTCTTTCTCCGCTTTTTTCTCCAACTCCGTCAGCACCCGTTTGGTCAGGCCGGACCGGATCTTGGCGAGGACCGGGTTTTTCTGCAGCAGCTCGCGGCTGACGTTGAGGTCCAAGTCCTCGGTATCGATCACGCCGCGCAGGAAGCGCAGCCAGGCCGGCAGAAGATCCGGGCAGTCGTCGGTGATGAACACCCGCTTGACGTAAAGCTTCACCATCGATTTCCGGTCGGGGTGAAAGATGTCGAAGGGCCGGCTCGTCGGGATGAACAGCAGGCCGGTGTATTCGATCACGCCTTCCGCGCGGAAATGCAGCGTCATCCAAGGGTCGTCCATGGCATGCGCCACATGATGATAGAACTCGGTGTACTGCTTCTCGTCGATGTCGTTGCGCGGCCGCGTCCACAGGGCGGATGCTTCGTTGACCGTGGCCGGTGTGTCGCCGTCGTCATCCGTGGCGAGTTTGATGGGGATCGAGATGTGGTCGGAATAGGTCTTGATGATGCCGCGAATCCGGTTGGTGTCCAGGAACTCGGCCGCGTCCTCGCGCAGATGCAGGGTGATGGTCGTTCCGCGCCCGTCGCGGTCGGCCGTGTCCACGGTGAAGCTGCCCTTCCCATCCGATGTCCAACGCCAGGCGTCCTCGTCCCCGGCGCGTTTCGTCACGACCGAAACCGACTCGGCGACCATGAAGGATGCATAGAAGCCGACGCCGAACTGGCCGATCAGCGAGACGCCGGACTCGGCGTCGCCCGCGACCTGGTCGACGAAAGCGGCGGTGCCCGACCGGGCGATCGTGCCGAGGTTCTCGATCAGGTCTTCCCGGTTCATGCCGATGCCGTTGTCGGAAATGGTCAGGGTCTTGGCATCGCTGTCGGCGGCGATTTCGATGCGGAAGTCGCTGTCGCCCGACGTCAGGTCCGGGTCCGTTAACGCCGCGTAGCGCAGGCGGTCGCAGGCGTCGGATGCGTTCGAAATCAGCTCGCGCAGAAAAATTTCGCGATCGCTGTAGAGCGAATGCGCCACGATATCGAGCAGGCGGCTAACCTCCGCCTGGAATTCCATTTTTGTCTCGCCGGTCGGGCCTTGCGCCTCTGTCGTTGCCTTGTCGTTCATGGGTCCCGAGCCCTCCAAAAACTTGCCGTTGAGCGCAATATGTGTGTCATTCTGGGTCACTGCAAGACCCGCCGAAGAGGCTTGTTAACCGAGACGATGTCAGGATGGGATGACGATTTTGGTGATGCGCGCGAGGCCTTGATCGCGGAGATCGAGGCCGAGGTCGAGGAGACGCGTGGGTTCCTCGGGTTCGACCGGATCGACCCGAAGGTTCTGCAGGCGATCCGGGCGGTGCCGCGCGAGGAATTCGTACCGGCCTCGGTCCGCGATCTGGCGTATGTGAATCGGCCCCTCGCCATTGGTCATGGGCAGACGATTTCGCAGCCCTTCATCGTCGCGGCGATGACGAGCGCCTTGGCGCTGACGCCGTCGGACCGTGTCCTGGAGATCGGCACCGGCTGCGGCTATCAGACCGCCGTGTTGGCCCGGTTGGCGCGACACGTCTACACGGTCGAGGTGATCGAACGGCTGGGAGAGGCGGCCCGTGACCGCTTGACCGACCAAGGCTATGACAATATCGACTTTCGCATCGGCGACGGTTGGCGCGGCTGGCCGGAGCACGCGCCCTACGATGCGATCATCGTCACCGCCGCTGCCCGGGAACGGCCCGCCGCCTTGGTCGAGCAGCTCGCCGAGGGAGGCCGGATGATCGTGCCGATCGGCCCCTCGGGCGGCACGCAGCGGCTGACCCGGATCGAGAAGCGGCCGGGCGGGGAGCTGCGGTCCTCCGGCTTTCTGCCGGTGGCCTTCGTTCCGTTGATCGAAACGCGCTAGCGCGGGCTTTCGTCGCGGGAAATTCACTTGCCACTGCGGGACGAAATCCGTTCTATAGGGTGCTATGTCGAGCAATACGCCGGGCCGGATCAGGGCCGTTCTTGGGCCCACGAACACCGGCAAGACCCATCTTGCCATTGACCGGATGCTGGGCCACGCCAGCGGGATGATCGGATTTCCGCTCCGTCTGCTGGCGCGCGAGAACTATGACCGGATCGTGGCGGCCAAGGGCGCGCGGTCGGTGGCGTTGATCACCGGCGAGGAAAAGATCATTCCGCCGTCGCCGCAATGGTTCGTGTGCACGGTCGAATCGATGCCGGTGGACCGTTTGGTCGATTTCCTGGCGGTGGACGAAATTCAGCTTTGCGCGGACCCGGAACGGGGCCACGTCTTCACCGACCGGCTGATGCATGCGCGCGGCGCGTCCGAGACGATGTTCTTGGGCTCGGACACCGTCGGCGACCTGATACGCCGGCTCGTGCCCGATGCGCATATCGAAACCCGGCAGCGCCTATCGACGCTGACCTATACCGGACCGAAGAAGTTGACGCGGCTGCCGCGGCGCAGCGCCGTCGTCGCCTTCTCGGTTTCCGAGGTCTACGCGCTCGCCGAGCTGATTCGGCGGCAGCGGGGCGGCACCGCGGTGGTGCTCGGCGCGCTCAGTCCGCGCACCCGCAATGCGCAGGTGGCGATGTACCAGGAAGGCGAGGTCGACTACATGGTCGCGACCGACGCCATCGGCATGGGACTCAACATGGACGTCGACCATGTCGCCTTCGCGGACACGCGCAAATTCGACGGCCGCCGGGCGCGCCCGCTGACGCATGCGGAGATCGGCCAGATCGCCGGGCGGGCCGGACGGCATATGAACGACGGCACCTTCGGGACCACCAACGACTCGCCGCCGTTCGACGAGGAGACGGTCCAGGCGGTGGAGGCGCACCGGTTCGATGCGGTCAAACGACTTTATTGGCGCAACCGGCGGCTCGACTTCGCGTCTCCGAAGATGCTGCTGCGGAGTTTGGAGCAGCGTCCGCCGAGGACCGAGCTGATCCGCGCGCGCGACGGCGAGGATCAGTTCGTGCTGCAGCGGCTCGCGCAGGACGAGGCGGTGACGTCGCTTGCGACCAACCCCGCCGCGGTTCGGCTGCTGTGGGAGGTTTGTCAGATCCCCGATTTCCGCAAGGTCATGCCCGATCATCATGCGGTGTTGCT
This sequence comes from Alphaproteobacteria bacterium, assembly GCA_965228975.1. GTDB lineage: Bacteria > Pseudomonadota > Alphaproteobacteria > UBA8366 > UBA8366 > JAJFJD01. Next base: position 4,391,832 of record OZ245851.1, on the reverse strand, counting down.
GAAGCGGATTTATCTGGCGCTCGCCGCCGGGCCGGATGGGGAAGGGCGCCTGCCGGAAGACTGGGTCGCGCGGCAGATCGACCGACTGAACGTCACCACCGGCGATATCGATACGTTGACCAACCGCATCGCCTATATCCGCACCTGGACCTATATCAGCCATCGCGTCGACTGGCTCGACGATGCCGTCCACTGGCAGGAACGGACGCGCGAGATCGAGGACAAGCTGTCCGATGCGCTGCACGAGCGGCTGACCCAGCGCTTCGTCGACCGGCGCGCCGCTTTGATCGAGCGCCGCCGCAAGGACGGTGTGGAGCTGTTGTCCGCCGTCACCGCGTCGAATCAGGTGATCGTCGAGGGCGAGCCTGTCGGGGCCATGGAGGGATTGGTATTCGCCCCGGCGGAGGCCGACACGGCAAGCCGCCCCGTGCTGGCCGCCGCCCGCCGCGCCGTCGCGCAGGCCATGCCGGACCGCGTCGCACGGCTGGTGTCGGATGACGACGGCAGCTTCGCCTTGACGCCGATCGGGCGCATCACATGGCGGGGTGCCGCCGTGGCGCGATTGGTCCGGGGGCGGACGCCGCTGGCGCCCCGGATCGAGGTGTTGCGGAACGAGTTCCTCGACAATGTGGCGAAGGAGACCATCCGCGTGCGCCTGGCGGCCTGGCTCGACCGTCATATGCGAAAGCAGTTACGGCACTTGTTGCAGGCGTTGGACGCGGATCTGAAAGGGCCGGCGCGCGGCCTGGTCTTCCAAATCTCCGAGCGGCTCGGCAGTTTGCCGCGCCGTCCCGTCCGCGACCTGTTGAACAGCCTCACCAAGGCCGACCGGAAGGCGCTGACCGGCTTGGGCCTGCGCTTCGGTGCGCAGACGGTCTTCTTCCCGGCGCTGTTGAAGCCGACGATCCTCCGGCTCCGGGCGATCCTCTGGGCCATCCATTCGGAAGGGACGGTGCCGCCGGTGCTGGCGCCGGATGGCCGCGCGCTCGACGCGCCGGTGTTGCCGTCGGCCGGCGTGGCGGGCGATCACTGGGCCGCGGTCGGCTATGTCCCGATGGGATCGATGGCGCTGCGCTGCGATCGGGTCGAGAAACTATCCGCGGCCTTGCGGAAGGCCGCGAAAGCGGGCCCGTTCGAAGAAACAGAGGCCTTGGCGGCGCTGGCCGGGTGTTCGGGATCCGCGTTCGCCTCGGTCTTGGGCCGTCTCGGATTTCGCGGCGACCCGGCGGAGAACGGCACCCTCTACAAGCTCAAGCGCCGTCCCAGCCGCCAAGGCAAGGCGGGCGCCAAGCCCGTGCCGCGCCGCGCGAAATCGAAGTCCCGCAAGAAAACGTCCGAGGTCGACCCGTCGTCGCCCTTCGCGGCCCTGCGCGATCTGGCGGTCGCCAAGTGAGCGTCCAGCCGGACGAGAAACTGCGCATCGACAAGTGGCTTTGGCATGCGCGTTTCTTCAAGAGCCGGACGCTCGCCGCCAAGTCGGTCACCGGCGGGCGGGTACGCGTCAACCGGCAGGTGGTCAAGAAGGCCAATCACGCGGTCCAGCCGGGCGATGTGCTGACATTTCCGTTGGGCCCGCATGTCCGGGTGATCGAGGTGAACGCCCTGGGGGTTCGGCGTGGGCCGGCGAGCGAGGCACGCACCCTCTATACAGATCTCGATCCGCCGCAACCGCGGGCCAAACCCGATCTGCCGCCGCCGCCGGCCGAGCGCGAACCGGGCAGCGGCCGGCCGACCAAAAAGGAACGCAGGGCGGTCGACTGGCTGAAGAGTTGGCTCGGGCTCGACTGATCGCCGGCTAGCCGTTTCGGCGGAAGACGACGCTGAAATTGTTCGACGGCATTGCATGCACCGCGTGCAACGAAAGTCCGTGGGCGGCGGCGGTCTCGCCGACGGCTTCCAGGTCGCGGACGCCCCAATCGGCATTCTGGCCGCGCAGCGATCGGTCGAAACGCTCGTTGCTGGGCGCCGTATGCGCCCCGTCCCGCCGGTAGGGGCCGTAGAAGAAGAGGCTTCCGTCCTCGGATAGGATGTTCCCGGCGCCGGCGATCAACGCCTCGCAGGCGGCCCACGGCGCCACGTGGATCATGTTGATGGCGAGGACCGCGGCGGCTTCGGCGACCGGCCAGGGCCGCGCCGTGACGTCGAGCGCGATCGGCGCCTCGATATTGTCGGCCCCGCTCGCCGCCGCATGTGCCGCGATGCTGGCCAAGACGCCCGGATCCAGGTCGGTCGGCTGCCACGTCAGGGATGGAAAATGCGGCGCGAAATACGCCGTATGCTCGCCGGAGCCGCTGGCGACCTCCAGAACCCGCCCGCGTTCCGGCAGGACCGTACGCAGCACGTCGAGAATGGCGTCGCGGTTCCGCGCGGTGGCGGGATAGGTCAGGCGGGGGTCCAATTCGGTCACGGTGTTAAGTCCAATTCCGTCAACGGGTTCGCGGCACCGTAGGCCAGCGGGTATTCCGGCACAAGCATCGCCGTGCCTGGCAATTAGTATATTTTCCTGACCGATGTTCTGTGCTACGCCCGCCCTATGCTGTCACGAATCAGAGCGGTCCTGCAGGAATGGGAAGAGCGCAGCGCCGAGCCGGAGCGCCCGGCCGGCGTGGACCAATTGCACCGTGCCGCGGCGGCCCTGATGATCGAGGCGGGCGGCATGGACGGCGGGGTCGTGCCGGCGGAACGGGCGCGGATCGAGGCGCTGTTGCGCCGCAGGTTCGATTTGTCCGACGAGGCCTTGTCGTCGTTGATGGCATCCGCCATATCGATGGTCGACGATTCCGTCGAACTGCACGGGTTCACCAGTGCGCTTGTCAAACAGTTGGGCCATGAAGAGCGGGTCGAGTTGGTCGAGATGCTTTGGGAAGTCGTGTATGCCGATGGCGAATTGCATCCCTTCGAAGCGAATTTGTTGCGCCGAGTGGCCGGACTTTTGTATGTCACTGATCAGGAAAGTGGTGCCGCCCGCGCCCGGGCGCTTGACAGGATGAACGCTGGCACGGAAAACCGGACTCCATAACGGAGACCGGTTAATGGCTTGGGCCGGCGCGTTAAAAGAAAAAGGGGAAGGACCTGAAGAATGACCTATGTCGTCACAGAGCAGTGCATTAAGTGCAAGTATCAGGATTGTGTCGAGGTCTGTCCGGTGGATTGTTTCTACGTCGGCGAGAATATGCTGGTGATCCATCCGGACGAATGTATCGATTGCGGCGTCTGCGAGCCCGAGTGTCCAGCGGAAGCGATCATTCCGGACACCGAAGGTGAAGCCGAGCAGTGGCTCGAACTGAACCGCGAGTATTCGGAGAAATGGCCGAATATCACCCGCAAGGGCGATGCGCCGGCCGATGCGGATGACTTCAAGGACGAAAAAGGCAAATTCGAGAAATATTTCAGCGCGAACCCGGGCCCGGAATAAGCTTTTGGAACCACGGCCGTTTTTGGGCTGTGGGTGAATTTCCTTCCCCTGTAATATCCCTGCAATTTGTGATATAATTACTACGCAATTGCGTCGGTGGGACGGCAGGCTGATTGAAGATCGATGGATCGGTCAAATTCTCGGCTTACCCGCCTGGGACCTTGAGGGTCCGGGTGTGTCCGACTCCATTCGTGCGTTCGGAAAATGCTTCAAGCGGCGGCAGGGCGTTGCCGCCGCGGTTGGGCGTTCTACGCCGTATGATTGGATCATGTACCGGTCCGGCCGGCCCACGATTAGAGCGAAACAACTAGAGAATCGCAGATGAGCGCTAAAGCGAGCTACAAGAAGAACGATTGGGTCGTGTATCCGACGCATGGCGTCGGACGGGTGACGGGCATCGAGGATCAGGAAATCGAAGGTTTCGCCCTGAAACTCATCGTCATCAGTTTCGAGAAGGACCGCATGACCCTGCGCGTGCCGATCAACAAGGCGGAAGAATCCGGCCTGCGCAAACTGTCCTCGAAAGAGGAGATGAAGACGGCCCTAAAGACGCTGAAGGGCAAGAGCCGGGTCCGGCGGACCATGTGGAGCCGGCGCGCCCAGGAATACGAAGCCAAGATCAATTCGGGCGATCCGGTCTCGATCGCGGAAGTCGTGCGCGATTTGCACCGCAGCGCCGGCCAGCCCGACCAATCCTATAGCGAACGGCAAATCTATCAGGCGGCCTTGGAGCGCCTGTCCCGCGAGCTGGCCGCCGTCGAATCGATCGACGAAGAGGCGGCGACACTCAAGCTTGAGGATATGCTGCAGGCCGCTTAGGCTATTTCTCGACAAATCGACTGCGCGTGCCGGCGGCAGCAGGGTATGCCGGCGCAACATCATTTCGGCGGCCCCGTCTTTTTCGGAGGGGAAAGAAGGGCGGGACCGTCGCGGCGCATCGTCGCCGTGTGGGGGTAATGTTGCCGAACGAGGGCGACAACGGCACCGACAAGGGTACCGTCATAGAAAGCAGGGGACGTCTCTGGACGATCGGCGCCATCCATGGCGATGTCGATCATCTGCGCGCCATGCATGACGCCCTTGCCGGCCGGATCGAACCGGACGACCGGTTGCTCTATCTCGGCGATATCCTCGGCTACGGCGCTGAAATCGTTGAGACCGTCGACGAGTTGCTGCATTTCCGGGCCACCTTCCTGGCCCGGCCGCCCTTCGTCCATCCGGACAATTTCATCTGCCTGCGCGGCCAGCAGGAGGAAGTCTGGCAAAAGCTGATGCAGCTCCAGTTCGCGGTCAATCCGGTGGAGGTGCTCGAGTGGGCCTTCGGGCACGGCGCGGACGCCACCCTGCGCGCCTATGGCGGGGATCCCGATATCGCCATCGCCTGCGCCCGCGGCGGCCCGCTGGCGATCACGCGCTGGGCCGGCGAGATGCGCGATGCGATGCGGGCGCATCCCGGACATATGGCCTTGATGAGCAGCCTGCGCCGGGCGGTCTGGACCGACGACGGCAACCTGCTCTTCGTCAACGCGGGCATTGACCCCGATAAGCCCGTGGCGCGGCAATCCGATGCGTTCTGGTGGGGCAATTCGAAATTCGACCGGATCGACGCGCCCTATGCCGGATTCCGCACCGTTGTCCGCGGCCTCGACCCGGTGCGCCGGGGTTTTGCCATGACACCCTGGACCCTGACCGTCGATGGCGGGTGCGGTGCCGGTGGGCATCTGATGGCGGTTTGCCTCGCCCCGGACGGGCAGATTCTCGACCGCCTGGACCGCTGATACCGCGGTAGTCCTCCTTTCGGGAAAAATCGCCGCGCCGCGCCGCGCCGAATTCCGGAATTTCACGGTGAGACGCCGGTTCTCAAAACTGAGGAAACTTGTCGGGTTTTTTGGCCGCGGGTCAATAAATTGCGCCAAAATTGATCCCCTCGCAGGGATGTTACGTATAGTGATTTAGAATTGTTCTATTATAGGGGTTCTTTAAACCCGACTAATTTGGTACAATATTAACCGTAATAAGAAACGTCCGACGAACTGGGAGGCGGCCCAACCGAGAACCGCGTGAACCGAGAGCCTGAGGAAAGTATGCCATGGCTTACAGAGATGACCCTGCGACCCAGAGAGCGAACCTCCAATTCATTCGGGCGGCGATGCGTGAGCCGTTGCTCGAGCGCGAAGTCGAGTTCGATTATGCCCGCCGCTGGCGGGAGGAGGGCGACGAGGAAGCCCTGCATAAGCTGACGAAGGCGTACACGCGCCTCGTCATCAGCACGGCGGGCCGGTTCCGCAATTACGGCTTGCCGATGGGCGACTTGGTTCAGGAAGGCAATGTCGGCCTCATGCAGGCCGCCGCCCGCTTCGAGCACAGCCGGGGCATCCGATTCTCGACCTACGCCTCGTGGTGGATCCGCTCGGCCATGCAGGATTACATCCTGCGCAACTGGTCGATCGTGCGGACCGGCACCACGGCGGCGCAAAAGTCCTTGTTTTTCAACCTTCGCCGCCTGCGGGCGCGGATCGACGGCGACATGGGCGGCCGCCTGACGCAGGAAGGCCGTGAGTTCATCGCCGAAGAACTGCGGGTCAATATCGGCGACGTCGAATCCATGGAAACCCGGCTCGGCGCCAGCGACCAGTCGCTGAACGCCCCGCTTGCCGAGGAAGGCGACGGCAGCTGGCAGGATTTCCTGGCGGACACGCGGCCGACCCCCGAAGAGGTCGTGACCGGCATGCGCGACGCGGAGACCCGGTCGCAATGGCTCAACGACGCGCTGACGGAATTGAGCGAACGCGAGCAGACGATCATCCGCCAGCGGCGGCTCCGCGAGGATGGGGCCACGCTCGAGGAGTTGGGCAAATCGCTCGGCGTCAGCAAGGAACGCGTCCGCCAGTTGGAGCAGCGCGCGCTGCAGAAACTGCGGTCGCATATCGAGGACCGGTTCGATCACCGGGCCGAGCGGCCGACCGACCTGATGATGGAAGCCTGAGCGGCCTAGTCGGAAACGCGGCCCTGAAAAACGATCGTTAGCGGCGGTCCGGAAGCAGTTCGATCTGCTCCGGATGCGTCGCTTCGATCATCGGGCCGTTCCGCGATTTAACCCACCCCCGCACCCGCAAACGCTTCCCTTTCAGCGTCTCGACCGCCAATCCCGCCTTGGCCAGCGCCTTCTTCGTGCGGCTCCGCAGCATGACCGTGAAGTCGCTGCGCCAATCCGACCCGAAATTGAGATAGGTGATGTTCCGCGGGGTCGCGACCGTGCGGACCCGTCCCTCGATGAGTTGGAAGCTGCCGATATCCCGCTCGGCGCTGTCGGCCTGCCGGACGCGGTAATAGCGGTTTCGCCAGATGCCGCGCCGGTCGGTCCGTGCGCGCCGTTCCAGTTTCAGCATCGCCCCCGCGACCGCACGGTTGTCCTGGAAGGTGTAGACCCGCGCCATACCGTCGGCCAGCATGCGGCCCTGTATCCAGCGGCCGGTCTCCACGTCCTCCAGATGGGCCAGGATGCGGCGGTGCCGGTCGCTGCGCCGCCCGCCGTAATGCAGCCGCAGCTTCCGGTGCAGCGCGATCCGCTGCAGCGCGGCCTTGGCTTCCGGCGCGAGCGGCCACATCTTGAACCCCTTGCGGCCGAGCGGCAGTTTGGGGGCCTGCAGCCCGACGAGCCGCACCTCCTTGCCGGTGTTCAAGACCACCGTGTCGCCGTCGACGACCTCGACCACGGTCGCGGTTTTCCCGGCGAATAGGCCTTGGGGCACGGGGATGACCGGCTCTTTCGCCGAAGCACCGGCCGAAATGAACAGAAGTAGGAATAGGTAAGGAAAATGTCGCATCGCGGCAGTATAGTCGCGCGGCGCGTCCCCGTCCGCCAACATCCGCGCCAACGGGGCTATGCAGGGCGGTTTCCGCCGAATAGAGTGGGGACGGTTGCCGCCGTATAAGGTTGCATCCCCCTTTTTGCATTGTTTTGGACAGGACCGTGGAAGCGATCTCCCAGCCCGATTTGTATCCCGAGATTGAACCGTATGAGAGCGGCTGGCTGCGCGTCGACGACCTGCATACCCTGTATTGGGAACAGTCGGGCAATCCCGACGGCGTGCCGGCGGTGTTCCTGCATGGCGGACCGGGATCGGGGGCGACGCCGGCGCACCGGCGCTTCTTCGATTCGAACCATTATCGCGTCGTCGTGTTCGATCAGCGCGGCGCGGGCCGGTCGACGCCGCTCGGCGAACTGAAGGACAACACCACCGGTAACCTGGTGGCCGACGTGGACGCGCTGCGCGCCCATCTCGGGATCGAACGCTGGCTGGTCTTCGGCGGCTCCTGGGGGTCGAGCCTGGCCCTCGCCTATGCGGAGACCCATCCCGAGCGCTGCATCGCGCTCGTGCTGCGCGGCATCTTCCTTTGCCGCAAGAAGGAGGTCGAATGGTTCCTCACCGGCATGCGGGGATTCTTTCCCGAGGCATGGCGGCGATTCAACGAGTATCTGCCGGAGCGCGAGCGCGGCGATCTGTTGGACGCCTATTACCGTCGGCTGACCGATGCGGACCCGGCCGTCCATATGCCGGCGGCGCGGGTGTGGAGCCAGTATGAAGGGGCCTGCTCCACCTTGCGGCCCAACCCCGACACGGTCGCCGCCTTCGCCGACCCCAAGGTGGCGCTCGGCCTCGCCCGGATCGAGGCGCATTACTTCGCCAACGACATGTTCCTGCCCGAGGGGCAATTGCTGCTGAACGCGCACCGGCTGTCCGGCATCCCCGGCGTGATCGTGCAGGGGCGCTACGACGTGGTCTGCCCGATCGAATCCGCCGATGCCCTGGCGCGCGCCTGGCCCGATGCGGACTACGTCATCGTGCCGGACGCCGGCCACTCGGCGATGGAGCCGGGTATCCGCACCGCGCTGATCGACGCGACGAACCGGTTCCGCGCCCTCACGTGAGTCACGGGGCGTGATGCCCCGACCCGAGAAGCCCTGACCCGAGAAGCCCTGACCTGACGGCGACAGTCGGCTCAATTATGCGCGACAGGCCGCAGCCTGCGCTTGCAGTAGCCGGGCGGGGCGGTATCATGCGCGGGATAAGAACGGGCGGGACAGGGAGCGAACGATCTTGCCGAAATTTCTCAAGCGCGCCGCGGGACGGTGGGTCCTGGCGTGTCTCGCGGTCGCTATGACTGTCGGTGTGTTGGCCGGGCCGCGCATGGCGCAGGCGGAGGAACCCGCCCTGATGCTGCTGCGCGGCGGCTTCGCCGGCGACATCGTCGCCGACCGGGACAGCGGCGGCATCTTCGCCTTCGAGTATCACTCCGGCCCCGAATGGGAGCTGTATCACGTCCGCCCGACGCTCGGCCTGCAGGCCACGACGAACGGCGCCTTCTATGTCTGGGGCGGCGCCAAGATCGACGTCTTCTTCGGCAAGCGCTTCGTGCTGACGCCGACCACCGGCGTCGGCTTCTACAGCGACGGCGACGGGCAGGACCTGGACAGCGTGCTGATCTTCCGCAACGGCATCGACTTCGCCTACCGCCTCGACAGCCGCGCCCGCGTCGGCCTCGGCTTTCACTACAAGTCGAACTACGGCCTCGGCGACGAAGACCCCGGCATCGCCGCCCTGACGGCCTTCTACACCCACCCGCTCGGCTCGCTGCTGCCGTAAGGCGGGGGCTTGGGGGCGCTATTCCGCCGCGCCGACTATGCTATAACGCGGGTCCGCGCGCCCGTAGCTCAGTTGGATAGAGCACCAGATTCCTAATCTGGGGGTCACAGGTTCGAATCCTGTCGGGCGCGCCATTTCTAAGTGAAGGCCCGATAAAATGTCTTCTATTAGATTCTCGACATTTCCCCGAACTGAGAGCCCCGCGGACTTTCTGCAAGAACTGGTCGATGTGTTCGTGCGGCACGAGGCCGACATCTCTACACGCGATCTAGCGAAGGGTCTGACCAGTGACGAGGTTCTGGGTATTTTGCGCTCCGATCTTAGCGAGCTCGGCTTCGATGTTGAGACAGGCAAGCGCGCGGACCAGAAGATACGTCGCCCCGTCTTTTTCGGGGAGAATGCGCAACCGAGCCTGCAGTACGAAATCGACGCATGGCATCCTGAATGGTTCGTGGGCCTGGAGGTTGAGGCGGGCCGGGCGTGGATGGGAAACGCCGTTTATCGTGACCTGATCCAGGCACTCGTGATGGTAAATATGGAGCACCTGATACTCGCTGTCCCGAACACCTACCGATACAAGAGTAGTGGTAGGGGCGTGGTTAGCAACGACTTCGATAACACCGTAGCCGTGGCGGATGCGCTATATGGTCACTCGCGAATCCGGATGCCATTCTCACTTTGCGTCTTCGGCTATTAATTGCTGCGGGCCAAGATCGTATCTGGCCGCATTATTTCGCGATTGGATGCCGGCGGACCGCCGTTGCCCGGCGGGTCTAGAGCTTCGCTACGAGTTCATCGATCGCCCTCAAGCAGTCAATGCGATAGTCCTCCTTCACCTGGACGCGGTGTCCACCGACTGACTGTCTCCCGGCTTTCAGCCTTGAGAACGGCAGCCCCCTCGCGAAGGCCACGACCCCCGTCGTCTGGAAGTCGCGAATGTTGACCATCCCTTCCGCGACTTTGTCGAACGTGAAGTGTGTTGGGTGCGTTTGTAAGAGTTGGTCGATGTCTTGCTCGATTGCGGAGAGCACTGCCGCGTACGCCGAGGCCGGGCCCATATATTGGGTCAGCCGATTCTTCGTGATCAGGTGGACTTTTGGGAGGCTTCGGTTCGATTTCTGTAGTTTGGTGTTGAATGCATGCAATGTGTAAATCTCTGACGGGAGTTTGAGTCCGTACACGAGCGATAGGGCGTTTTGCACAGCTCGCCTCGATGAATCGTCGGCCATTACCGGCAATATCATTCGGTCGACGGATCCGAGCGCGATTTGTGTGTAGATCGAAAAACTCGGGTTGCAGTCGACGAATATCGTGTCGAATGAGTCTTGCACCTGCGCGAGAAAATCGTTGATCCAGTCGATCACGGCAATCCACGCATCGGTACCCGGAATCTGCTGGTTTGAAAGAGTGTTTATTGCGTTCGACTGGAGCTCTAGAAGGGGATCGCCGCACACAAGTCGCATGTTTTGCGGGATGGACTTGTTAGTGTCGCTAGGGCGTGTAATGAAGTCCTGGGCATCGAACGTCGGCAGGCTGTACGGAGACGGTAGCCGAATTTGGAAATAGCCACCCAAGCTGCATCTCGGCACCAGTCCGTGCCGCCTGAGAAGCTCGTCCCCACCATTATTGGTCAAGCCGCCCAATAGTAGCTCGGACAGGTTCGCTTGGGGACAGGCGTCAATAACGAGAATTTGCTCGTGCTGATTTTTTTCCGCGTACCGGCAAATTGCTTGAAAGGCCAGGCTAGTCTTACCTGTACCGCCCTTGTTGTTCCAAAACGCGTATTTCATCGTAAACCTCATGGCAAAGATGACGAGAATGTCTAATGCGGACATTTAAACGTCCAAAAACGCCACGTCAATGGCGTATTTGGACTTCATTTCGTCGAATTACGCCAAATGACTGTTCGCAGCATTGCCTGACTTCGTTCTGAGCATGAAGACAGTGACCATTGCCGGGTGACCGGCGGGTGGCTATCGCTCACAGTTCGGGGAAATTGGGCAAGAATCTCTGCCCGGCGCCGTATGAGAGCGATGTGTTCACCGAATACCGGTTGACCGACCCCGTCGACAGCATGCGCGCCGCGGAATAAACGGCGGCCTCAGGCGCGGGTCCTGCCCGGATTCATCCGGGCGCACGCGGCTGAATAGAATCTCCTTTTGGGAATTTCATGCAACTTGCGCAACAATAGAGACGCACAATCCGCAGTCTGTGGTTCTGCCGCGGACATGAGGGGCGGTTGTAAGAAGAAAATTGTCACAAGGAGCTACCCATGCGTCTCAGCGATGAAGAGCTAGACCTTATCCAAGCCTATGTGGATAGCGTGCGCACGCACGCCGCCGCGCTGGGCTTTTCCATGACGTTGAGTTCCGACGCGAACGCCTTCGTCGATTTCCTGCACGAGCAGGAAGCGACCCATGGGGTGAGTTCGATTCACGACCCGTCGAAATGCCATATCACGCCGGACAATTTCGCCTGGTTCCGCGTGGACCGGTTAGGGGCCGGCGTCGCGTGCCATGCGATCCGCATGATCGAGACCGACGATTTCATAGAGGAGGTGCGCACCCACCGCGTCTTCGGCGATATCGAGGTGCCGTGGCACTTCGAGGATGTCGGGCTGTATCCGGAAGCCTACGACCTGCGGTTCGCGGGCCGGATCGGCATCGGCGGCGGCTTGTGGATCCACCCGGAGTGCCGGGGGCAGAACCTGTCATCCGTGTTCAGCAAGCTGTTGCGGATCATCGGCATCCGCCGCTTCCGGCTGGATCACTACGTTTCCTTCGTGCTCAACACCGGGAAACGCCAGCAATGGTCGCTGCAGAGCAACGGCCAAGCGCGAATCCCGCCGTTGTTGAACGGGTATTACCCGCCCTACGGCGCGAAGACGGACATTCTGCTCACCCACTGCACGCGGGAGGAGATGCTTATGCAAATTCGGCAGGAGCTGGCGGCGTCCGAAGCCGCAATATCCGCGTCCCGTACAGCAGATGCCCGTCGGCCAATGGCAGAACGAGCCTGACGTATTCGTGGACGATGCCGTCGATGCGCTGGTTCAGGTAATGGCAGGTCGGTTCGCTCGATTCGCGGGCCGCCAGATACTCGACCCCGCATCGGGCGGCATGCGCCGCGACGGGAAAATCCCCGAGATACCGGCTGTTCCACGATTTGGCGTAGTAGCCGCTATGGTTGGGAAGGATGAAATGCTGCGGATTGTCGGCGCGCGCGTCGACGATCCATTCCCGGCTGAATTGGTCGACGCCCGGCGCCCGGAATGTCCGGGCGTCCGACCAGCGCGCGTACAGTCGCTGCAGCTTGGTTTCCCGGCCCGTGCCCCATTGGGCCAGCCGTTCCAGCCACATGAACTGGTCAAACGTTATTTGCCGGCGTTCGTCCTGTTCCATGACTCGTCTCGTTGGTCTGCGTCATCGCTGCGGTCACCGGCCGGGTCAGGCCGTGAATATGGGTCACCGCGCCGGCCCGCGCCACGGTCGGCAACAGCAGGCGGATGTACTCCTCGGTCTCGCCGCCAACGGTCTGGCTGATCCGCTGGTAACAGGCCTGGTTGGCATTCTTGCAGAAATTCAAATCCGCCATGAGGGCGGTGCGGAGCAGCGGCGGCTCGATGTCGCGCAGCCGGGTGCTGCGGCCCGGGTTCGCCGGCGTTGCGAGCCGGTAGTCGAACGGATTGTCCGGCGTGGCGTCGACCTGGAACAGCGAAAGCCCGATCAGCGCGTCGTCACCGGCGGGCCGTTGGACGATGGCGCGGTTCAACGCCGGACGGAAGGCGGCTTCGCGTGCCGGCGATCCGTCCCGGGTCCACAGGGTATAGGCCTCCTGCAGGATGCCGCCCCGGTCCCAATACCAGATCGCGCCGAGATCGATATCCGTGCTGCGCCATGAATCGGCGCTGCCGTCCGGATTTGTCGTTACGAAGGTCGAATCCATATCATCGCGCTCCGGCAGCGAGTATACCGCGCATGAGGCGTATGTTTACAGCGTTAATTCGCGTAAACCGGGCAGTTACAGAATCTGGCTCAGGAACTCCTTCGTCCGCGGATCCTTCGCGTCCGAGAAGAAGGTCGCGGGCGGGCCGTGCTCGACGATGATGCCGCGGTCTGTGAAATAGATGTGGTCCGCCAACTCGCGGGCGAAGCCCATCTCATGCGTGACCAGGATACAGGTCATGCCATCTTCCGCGAGTTCCTGGATCGTGACCAGGACTTCCTTGACGGTTTCCGGGTCGAGCGCGGCGGTGACCTCGTCGAACAGCATCACGTCCGGCGTCATGGCGAGCGAGCGGGCGATCGCGACGCGCTGCTGCTGGCCGCCCGACAGCTCGCCGGGATAGTGATGTTCGCGGCCCTCCAGCCGGACCTTCCGGATCAGGTCGACGGCGCGTTTCTCCACGTCCTCCTTACTTTCCTTGAGGACGTGGATCGGCGCCATCATGACGTTCTCCAGCGCGGTCTTGTGCGGGAACAGATTGTACTGCTGGAACACCATGCCGACCTTCTTGCGCAATTCCAGCTTGTCGAGCTTCGGGTCGTTGACCTCGATCCCCTCGACCGTGATCGACCCTTTCTGGATGTCGTTCAACGCGTTGATGCAGCGGATCAGCGTCGACTTGCCCGACCCGGACGGGCCGATGATGCAGATGACCTCGCCTTTCATGACGTCGAGCGAGACGCCTTTCAGCACCTCCAATTCGCCGAAGGACTTGTGCACGTCCTTCAGGCTGACCATCGGCTGGTCGGGTGTCCAGGCGGCCGCTGGGTTGGAGGCGGGTTGCGCGGGTTCTGCTGTCATGTCGGTGTCCCCTGCGGGTCTTGCGGTAACGTGCGCATCGGTGCGCCACTCGGCTTGTCCGGCATCAGATCTTCACCGCGTAGCGGCGCTCCAGCGAAATCGTCCAGCGCGCGATCGGATAGCAGTAGAGGAAGAAGATCACGAGCAGGAAGGAATAGAACGGCCCCAGCAGCTCGGGACGGCTGCCTTCCGCGGCCATCGCTTGCTGCGAATGGGTGACGGCTTCCTCGACGCCCATGATCGAGGCGAGCGGCGTCGCCATGGTCAGGATCGCGTACCAGTTCATCCAGGGCGGAATCATCCGCTTGATGCATTGCGGCAGGATGATCATCCACATCGTCTGACGGCGTGAGAAGGCGAGGCTCTCGGCGGATTCCCATTGCCCCGACGGGAGTGACAGCACCGCGCCGCGCACGACTTCGGAGATGTTGGCCATCACCGGCAGCGAAAAGCCGATGGTCGCCTTCAGCCAATCGGGGATGTTGATCTCGACGCCGAACACTGTGATCTGGAACGGCAGCAGCAGCATGATGCAGAACAGCAGGACGAGCCATGGCGAGTTGCGGAAGAACTGGGTCACCAGCCAGGAGCCGCCGCGCACCGGGGCGAGCAGCGAGACCTGCATCAGGCCGAGCGCGGCGCCGGCGACGGTGCCGATCGCCATGGCGAAGAAGCTGATCACCAGGTTCAGGACGAAGCCCCACAATACGAACGGAACCCATCGGACGAATGTGGTGAACAGCGATTCCCGCGTGCCCGATGTCTGGGCGAAGACGTCCGAGAGTCCGAAGGAGAGCAGGAACGCGGCGGCGAGCACCAGGCCGTGCCACGCCTTGAGTTCGATGCGGGGCGGCATGAAGGCCGGCCGGGTCAGACGGGTACTCGGCGGCAAAAGGACCGGCAGATCGGTCTTCGCCGACGGCGCGGCCGTCGGGTCGAGTCCGGGGATCGGCTGCGTCCACCGGGGCCGGGGAAATCCGCGTTGTGAAAATTTGGGCATTATCCGTAGCCCGGAATTTTCATCTTCCGCTCCCAGCGATTCATCATCCACACGAGAACGCCGACCAGTCCGATGTAATAAACGAACAGCACAAACATCATCTCCGGTACGTTCACGTTGTCGGACCATATCTGGTTCGCGGTGTACATCATCTCCGGCACGGCGATGGCGTAGGCCAGGGTCGTCGTCTTCAGGAGGTTGACGAGATTGTTGTTCAGCGACGGCAGGCAGACGCGAAAGGCGAGCGGCAGAATGATGTAGATGTAGGACTTGAGCCGGCTATAGCCGAGCGATTCGGCGGCCTCGCGCGTCGCCGTCGGGACCGCTTCGATCCCGGCGCGGAAAATTTCCACGTTGAAGGCGCCGGCGAAGAAGGAAAGCGATACGACCGCCCAGCCGAACGCCCCGATATAAGGTTGCTGGTAGCCGCCGGCGTCATAGGACGGCGTGAAGTTTCCCAGCACGAAATAGAAGAAGAGGATCTGAACCAGCGGCGGCGTATTGCGGAAGAGCTGGATATAACCCGCCATCGTGAGCCGCAGGAGCCGGGACCGCGCGCCTTGCGCCCATGCACCGATGATTCCGACGATCGTGCTGAAGATCAGGCAGGCGACGATCAGCTGGAAGGAAATCCAGATCGCGTGAATGAACCGGTCGTACTCGTATTCGTCGTAGAAAATTATGAAGTTTATGCCGGTCTTCTCGTACAGCCCCAGAAAGAACGGCGCGATCACCTCGAGCAACGTTTGCCTCCCTGGCGTTTCGAGCCCGTTGTTATGGCCGCCTGCGATACCGGGCGCTGGGCGCGTGGCGGGTGGTCCACGCGCCCAGGCTCCGGGTTGTCAGGACGGTTGCACCTTTTATTTCAGGTGGCCGTGCTCGAACGCGAACTTCGCACGCATCTTCTTGAGATAGTCCGTCGGCTGGATGCCCCATTTCTTTTCCAGCTCCATCAGCTTTCCAGAGGAATGCCAGTGGTAGATCATGCCGGCCATGAAGCGCCCCCAAATGCCGTCGCGCTCCTTGAGCGGTACGGCGAGGCCCCACGGGTTGTCGTCCTCGGTCGCCAGCGGCATCTCGAAGTTGTCCCAGTCGCCCGACGCGAGGTCGGCCATGATCGAGGAATCGTCATAGACCCAGGCAACGCATTTTCCGTCACGCAATGCCTGTTTCGCCTCCGCGTTGCCGACGAAGGCGACGATCTTGGCGTTATAGCGTTTGGAGACGGCCTTGTTGTAGAACGCGCCCTGTTTGCCGCAGACCGGCTTGCCCTTGAGATCGCCCCAGGCCTTCACCGCGCCTTTCTTGGCGAGCACGTTCGTGCCGGAGGTGTAGTAATTCGGATCGACGATGCCGACGATCTTCCGGCGGTCGGTACGGTCCGACATGGTGGCGATCATCAGATCGATCTTGCCTTGCTGCAGGAACTGCATCCGGTTGGATGACTGCACCGGCACCAGCTCGAGCGAGACGCCCATGGTGTCGGCGACATCCTTGGCGAGGTCGACCTCCATGCCGACCAGCTTGCCCGACGGATCGCGGAAACCCCAAGGCTTGTAGTCGGCCTTGACGCCGACGACGAGCTTGCCGCGCTCCAAAACTTTCTTGAACCGGTCATTGGCGGCGTCGGCGCTGACGGCGCCTGTCATAACGCCGGCCGCGGCGACCGCGCAGGCCAGCGTTGTCAGGATTCGGCTTCCCATTAGAAAACTCCCTTTATGAAATCCAGAAATTCGTGCCTCGCATTCACCCCTCACAGGTACTTTTCCATGTTTGTCCGGCAATCACAATATGACGGTGCGGGCTCGTTTCGAACGAGCCCGGCAGAGCGGCCGGATTAAATTGGATCGTCGTGCGGTGGTAGGGAGGTAGCGTTGCGCCGGTCAGGCGCGGACAGGAAGTGCGGTGGTATTCCTACGGTCTGTTACCAGGGCAGGCCGTCGATCGACGTGAGAGCCAGTCCGTCCTCGAACAGCCCTTCTTCGCCGGTCGGGCCGTCGGCGGCGTCGATCCATTGTTCCATGGCCTGCTGCATGTCGGCATCGCCGACGGGTGCTTGCGTCCAATCGCTAGCCTCGGCGCCCCCTGCGGCGGACCCGTCGGTGACGGCGTCAATCCACAGGATGTCATGTTCGTTGGTCCCAAAAATCGCGCTCGACATATCGTTTCCGTCAGATGCTGCGTGGGCGTTGCCCAACTCCAAGTCCTTTGCGTCTTTCTCGGGATCAGTCCTTTCGCGAAACCGAATCTGTTTCGGTGCCCTGAAAATCGGAGATGATCCGCTCGATTGAAGGGCGACTATAGTGCCGTTTGGCACGGAACGCGGTGATTCTGGTCACATCTAGATGAACAAAAACCTATGCAAGAGGCTAGAATGCAAGGTTAATTTTGATTAACCGTGAAAATGGCCGATTCCGGGGCTTGCCGTGACGGCCCAATACGGAGATCTAGTTGCGAATGAAAGACTTAGCGCCCGATATCTTCCGCCAACGCCTGGTAATCGAGGGGTACTGGAGTATTGCCGTGGACGACCGGGTCGTGCGGGACTATCTGACTGGGTTGGCCGCGGCCATCGGGTTGACCGCCTATGGCGAGCCGATCGTCTTCAGTCCGGCGTCCGGCGAGGGACGGCCCGAAAACGCGGGATATGACGCTTTTCTGCCGCTGATCGACAGCGGAATTTCAGGATACTTCTGGTCCGCGTCGCGATTTCTGTCGGTGGTGGTTTATAGCTGCACGTCCTTCGATACCGACGCGGCTGTCGCCTACACCCGCAGAACTTTCGACATCGAGGGCGAGATCGCGCAAATGAGGTTCTAGGGCCGCCGGCGCACCGCCGCAAACCCGGCGACCCGATCGACTATCTATCCAGGAGCGGTTGCAGAAGTCGCGGTAGAATACCGGTGAAGCGCAGCGGCGCATCCGTGACCACCAGGGCGAGACAGGGTCCGTCCGCATCGACAACCGGCTGATGATTGACCGCAGGGTCCGCTTGTTCCACATCGCCGCGGACGAAATGCTCTCCCGCATCGGTGAACCCGCCGTCGAGCACCAGCGTCATCTCCTCGCCATGATGCCCGTGATGGGGGATCACCGTTTCCGGGGCCAGCTTCAACAGATACGCGCTCGCCGTCCCGTCACCGGACTCCACGGCCAGGGTGTGGCGGTGGATACCCGGCGCGACGCGGCGCCACGCTACGGACTCCGTGGATCCGCCGGCGAGATAGTCCCGCAGCGGACGCGGAATCGACATGTCGACACCGGCGGCCTCGCGCGGCGCCGTCGTCTCGGCCGCGGGGGCATCATCCGGCTCGTCCAAGCGGCTCAGTACGGATTCCAAGGCATCGTCCGATAGGGCCGACACCGGTGCGGAATCCATCAACGCGCCACCCAGCAATTCGGCGTTCTCGACGACCGCGCGGCAGCGCGGGCACAAGGCCAGATGGGTTGCGATCAGCAGCGACTGTGCTTCGCCGATGTTTCCGGCGCCGTAGTCAAGCAACAGATCGTCAGTGGGATGATGACTGGCTTTCATCGCTCGTCTCCAAGTGTCTGTCGCACGCGGGCAAAGGCCAACCGGATGCGCGACTTGACCGTGCCGAGGGGCAGGCCGAGCTCGTCCGCAATTTCGCGGTGCGGTTTGTCCTCAAAAAAGGAAAGCATGATTGCCTGTTTCTGGTCTGGCGGCAGCATGTCGATGGCGGCGCGGACACGGGCGCTTTCCTGAGATACTTCGATCTGATGGTCCGCCGCCGGGTCGGCGTCGCGAACCAGCGCCGGGTCTTCGGGGTCGAACTCCGGCCGCCGCTCGCGCCGGATTCGGTCGATCCGCAGGTTTCGCGCGATCCGGAATATCCAGGTACTCGGCGCCGCGACGGAGGGATCGAACAAGTGCGCCTTGCGCCATACCCGCAGCAGCGTTTCCTGGGCGAGTTCTTCGGCCGCCTCGTTGGTGGCGCCGTGCCGGACGAGATAGGCTTTAACCCGCGGGGCGAAATGCGTGAACAATCCCGAGAAGGCGGCACGATCCTGCCGTTCGGAAATCGCGACCATCATGCCGATAAGGTCGGGTGATTCGGCGGCAGTCGCTGGTTGCTGATCTACCTGTCTCATGCGCACACCCGCCCGGCGCGGCCGCCGCGGTGGGGCCGGATCACGCCGGGGGATAGGAAAATGTTCAACAGCAAAGGTAGCTTCCATGTCCTGTCATACGCATGCCGGGCCACATTAGATCACTCCCCTTGTAAGAAGCCTGCCAAACGCGCCGCTGCCGTAATGCAACCGGGTGGCATCCATGCCGACATTCCGATGATCCAAACCCTGAATAGCAACGTAGACAGGCTCACTACAATGGCAAACGGCAAGATAAGTCGTTGCTCGGACCTACCTGACAGGCGCTTAAGGATACCTTCATAGTCATGCCCTGGGATGCAAGAATTCAACTGGACGATCCCGTCGGGTCGTCGGTCTCGCGAAAGATTGCCGTGATCGGCGGCGGTATATCGGGCCTCTCGTGCGCATGGCTTCTCGGCCAGCGTCACGCGGTCACGATCTTCGAACAAAATGGGTATGCGGGCGGGCATTCCAATACGGTCGAGGTCGAAGGTCCGGACGGCCCGGCTGCCGTAGATACCGGTTTCATCGTCTATAATGAGGTCAACTATCCGAACCTGGTCGCCTTGTTCGATCATCTATCGGTCCCGACGGCGGACAGCGACATGTCCTTTGCGGTTTCGATCGGCGAGGGTGCGCTGGAATATGCCGGCACGGACTTGAACGGTTTGTTCGCGCAGCGCCGGAACGTCGTTCGGCCCCGCTTTTGGCGCATGATTGCCGACATCCTCCGCTTCTATCGCGAGGCGCCGAGCCTGTTGGGCGATACCGCGTCGGAATCGGTGACGCTCGGAGAATACCTGGACGCAAACCGTTACAGCGAGGCTTTCGTCGATGACCATCTGTTGCCGATGGCGGCGGCGATTTGGTCCGCGCCCGTCGACGAAATGCGTCGGCATCCGGCGCAGGCCTTCGTCCGGTTTTGCGCCAGTCACGGTTTGCTCAAGGTGAACGATCGGCCGCAATGGCGGACGGTCCGCGGCGGCAGCCGTGAATACGTGCGCCGGTTGCTCGCGGGTTTCGATCATGAGATGCGCCTGGGGGATCCGGTCGTGGCCGTCGAGCGGCCCGGAACCGGCGCCATTGTCCGGACCCGGTCCGGGCGCGCGGACCGGTTCGACGCCGTCGTCATGGCGACGCATGCAGATCAGGCGTTGACGCTGTTGAGCGATGCGGATGCCGCCGAACGCGGCGTATTGGGTGCATTTCCCTACCAGGAAAATGTGGCGGTGTTGCACAGCGATCCGGCGTTGATGCCGCGCCGGCGGTCGGTGTGGTCGAGTTGGAATTTCTTGAAATCCTCCAACCAAGGCGAGCAAGATACGGTCTGTGTTTCGTACTGGATGAACCGGCTGCAACCGCTTGATACCGCCATGCCGCTCTTCGTGACATTGAACCCCGACCGGTCCATCGCCGACGAAACCATCCATCGGACCTTCCGGTATCATCACCCGGTTTTCGACCATCGTTCGCCGGCGGCGCAGCGGCGCATTTGGTCGCTTCAAGGACAGCGGGACACCTGGTTCTGCGGCAGCTATTGCGGCGCCGGATTCCATGAGGACGGTTTGCAGTCCGGATTGGCGGTCGCCGAAATGCTCGGCGGCGTCCGCCGGCCGTGGACGGTTGCCGGCGAATCGGATCGGATCGCATTGTCCGCGCTACCGGTCTTCGCGGACGCGGCATGAGCGCGACGGAAGGATCGCTCTATTACGGGCTGGTGACGCATCGCCGCCGCCGCCCGCGCGAGCACAAACTCGCGTACCGGGTCTATTCCTTCCTGCTCGACCTGGACGCGTTACCGTCGTTGGATCGCCGCCTGAAACTATTTTCCCTTAATCGTTTCAACCTCTTCAGTTTTTACGACCGGGACCATGGCGATCACAGCGGACGTCCGTTGCGGGATTGGGTCGACCGGCATCTCCGGGCGGCGGGAATGGATCTGCCGGGCGGATCGGTAAAGATGCTTTGTTTCCCCCGGTTGCTGGGATACGCCTTCAACCCGATTACCGTCTTTTACTGCTACCGCGCGGACGGTGAACTCGCCGCCATGCTCTACGAGGTTCACAACACATTCGGCGAAAGCCATAGCTATCTGATCCCGGTGGAACGGCACAACAAGGGTGTGATCCGGCAGTCCTGCGACAAGGGGTTCTATGTCTCGCCCTTCATCGACATGGAAGCGCGTTACGATTTCCGTTTGGTGCCGCCGGGCGACAGGATGGCCTTGGTCATCGATCAGGCCGACCGCGACGGCGCGCTGCTGACCGCGTCGATCGTCGGACGGCGTACCGCATTGACGGACCGCGCGCTGATCGCCGCCTTTTTCCGCATCCCATTGGTGACGTTCAAGGTCATGGCCGGCATTCATTGGGAAGCGCTGGCCTTGTGGCGCAAGGGCGCCCCTTATCGTAGCCGGCCCGCACCGCCGACCGAGCCCGTCACCATCGTGATGAATGCAGAGTCCTCATAAGAAAGAAGGCAAAACCAATGCACTCCTACAAGAAATCCTACCAGGCGCAAGCCATCACGCCGGACACCGGCATACCGCTGTCCTTCGCGGTCTGGGATCCGTGGGCCGCGGGCCTGATCCGGGCGTTCCAGCATCTCAACTGCGGCCGTCTGTTGTTGGAATTGTGGGACGGCCGCGAAATGGTCTTCCAGGCGCCGCAGGATGGCCCCTCGGCACATCTTCGGTTCAATTCCCGGCGCGGCGTCCGGCGGCTTGCGTTCGGCGGCGATGTGGGTTTTGCGGAAGCATATATGGCGGGCGAGTGCGACAGCCGCGATCTCGTGGCCTTGGTCGAGTTGTTCGCCCGCAATTTGGCGACCGTGGACTCGAAGCTTTCCGGCACGGCCGCCGCCGGCATGTGGAATCGGATCTGCCATGTCCTGAAGCCGAATTCCCGGCGCGGCAGCCGTAAGAACATCGCCTACCATTACGATCTCGGGAATGGCTTCTACGAGCAATGGCTCGACCCGAGCATGACCTATTCTTCCGCGCTGTATGAAGACGGCATCACCGAGTTGCAGGCGGCGCAACAGCACAAGTACCGGCGCGTCGCCGACCTTCTCGATCTCAGCCCGGGACAGCACGTCCTGGAAATCGGCTGCGGGTGGGGCGGCTTTGCCGAATATGTCGCGCGCGACCATGGTTGCCGGGTGACCGGTTTGACCCTGTCGCACGAACAGCATGCCTATGCGACCGATCGGATCGCCCGCGCGGGACTGCAGGACCAGGTCGAAATCCGGCTGCAGGACTATCGCGACGTGCCGGGCACATTCGATCGGATCGCATCAATCGAGATGTTCGAGGCCGTCGGCGAGAAGAACTGGCCGACCTATTTCCAGACGATACAGGACCGTCTCGCGCCCTCGGGCAATGCCGTACTGCAGGTCATCTCCATAGCCGAGGACCGCTTCGAGCAATACCGCACCGGCGCGGATTTCATTCAGCGCTATATTTTCCCGGGCGGCATGCTGCCGACGCCGGCATTGCTGGAAAAGCAATCCGAACGGGCGGGCCTTCGGGTGAGTCATGCGAAACAGTTCGGTGACTCGTATTGCCGGACGCTGGCCGAATGGAGCGTCGCGTTCGAATCGGCGTGGCCCCGCGTGCGGGCGCTTGGGTATGACGAACGGTTCCGCCGGATGTGGCGGTATTATCTGGCCTATTGCGAGGCCGGCTTCCGGGTCGGCACGATCGATGTGGGCCACTATAAACTCGTGCACGGCTGACGGCGCAGGCGGCACCGGTGACGGGATCGGACATTCCGCCGACCGGCGCTCTGCCGCGCGGCACCGTGTTGCGCTATGCCTTACCGGGCTTTGCGCTCGCGATCCCGACGATTCCGGTTTACGTCTTCCTGCCGACCTATTATGCGGAAACGGTTGGTCTTGGCCTCGCGGCGACCGGTGGGCTGATGCTCGCGGCGCGGATCTTCGATGTGGTCAGCGATCCCGTGATCGGCCTGGTGAGCGACCGCGTGACCACGCACTGGGGACGCCGCAAACCATGGGTCGTCGCGGGCGGCATCATCGCGGCGATCGCCTTGCTGGCCCTCTTCCATCCGCCTGCCGATGCGACGGGCGTCTATCTCCTGATCGGCACGATCGCGCTCTATACCGGCTGGACGATGCTCGCCATCCCTTATTTCGCCTGGGGGGCGGAGCTGTCCGGCGACTATAACGAGCGCAGCGGCGTCACCGGCGCGCGCGAGGGTGCAATGCTGCTCGGCGTTCTGTTCGCCGGGTCGATCCCCGCGGCCGCGGCGGCGATGGGATTTCCGGAGTCGACGGCGCTATCCGCGATCGCCTGGCTCGCCGTGCTCGCCGGTATTCCCGCGATCTTCGTTTTGGTGCGGACGGTGCCCGAACCGCCGCCACGCGCGGCTGCGGGCCAGCAGTTGACCTGGCGCGGAATGGCGTTGGTGATACGCAACCGGCCCTTCGTGCGTCTGCTCGGCGCCTGGTTTGTCAATGGTCTCGCCAATGGACTGCCGTCGGTGCTGTTTCCGCTCTATCTGGCGCATGGCATCGCCGCGAGCGAGTTGGAGCGCGGCATCCTGATTCTCCTGTATTTCGCCTGCGCGGTTCTTGCGATACCGGCGTGGCTCGCCGCCGCCCGGCGCTACGGGAAACACCGTGTCTGGTGCGGCGCGATGATCCTCGCCTGTCTGGCCTTTGTCTGGGTGCCGCTTCTGGAACCGGGGCAGGTCATCGCGTTCGGTGTGGTTTGCATCATCACGGGCATGGCGCTCGGGGCCGACCTGGCATTGCCGCCCGCGATGCAGGCGGACATCGTCGATCTGGATACCTTGCGGTCGGGACAGGAACGCGCCGGCCTGTTCTTCGCGCTATGGAGCATGGTGACCAAATTCGCGCTCGCGGCGGCGGTCGGTATCGGGTTTCCGGCGCTGGCCTATTTCGGCTTCGATACGGCGAATCCCGGCACCGGGGAAGGATTATTCGCCCTCGTGGTGATCTACGCGTGGGTTCCTGTCGTATTGAAAATCGGCGCCGTTGCAATGGTGTGGGGTCACCCGATCACCGCCCGCCGTCAGCGGATCGTTCGACGACGGCTGGAAAGCCTGGCACAGCGGCGATAACGGCGACCGGAATGGAACAATGAGACTCAGACTGACCGCCCTCTTGGTAGGCCTTTTAACCCTTATGGGATGTAATGGAATGGACGCGAAGCAATTCGAAGAAGGGGAACCGCGGTTCGTTCTGGAAGATTATTTCCAGGGCACGACGCATGCGACCGGCATATTCGTCGACCGTTTCGGGAACCTGCGCCGCCAGTTCGTCGTGAAGATCGAGGGGAGCTGGGACGGCAAGCATTTGACCCTGGATGAGGATTTCTCTTACAGCGACGGCGAGAAACAGCGCCGTATCTGGCGCATCACGAAGATCGACGAGCACACCTACGAAGGGCGGGCCGACGACGTGGTGGGTGTCGCGACCGGAAAGACCTATGGCAACGTCTTGAATTGGGAATACGACCTGAATCTAGAGGTCGGCGAAAGCATCTACAAGATGCGGTTCAACGACTGGATGTTCCTCCAAGCCGACGGCGTATTGCTTAACAAGGCCGATGTCAGCAAATGGGGCATCAGCATCGGTACGGTCTTCATTTCCTTCTCGCGCGCCAAGGCATCGGCCGCCACGTTGGAAAAGCCTAACTTCGTCCCGCGCGTCGTCGCAAAAGCCGGATAACCGCGCCGATCAGCGGCAGCCGTTCGTAGAAATGCTGCCCGGCGTCCCAATAGTCGATATGGGCGGAGACCCGCCCGTCAGGCGCGACATGGATCTCGCTCATGCCGGTGACGACCCAATCGCCTCCCAATACAGCCGGCAAGCGGCCGGTTAAGCGCCACCGCAGGAACCAGACTTTCTCGTTCTCGATGGATGGGGCCCGGTGTGTCACCTGGAATACCGGGTCCTCGATCGTCTCGAACATGTGCTCGAAGATCGCCCGCATGGCGTCGATGCCGGTAACGTCGTTGAACGGGTCCTTGAAATGGACATCGGGCGTAACACGGTCGCCTAGCCTGTCCAGCCTTTCGGGCGTCAGTGTCTCGAAGAACCCGACATAGGCGTCGATCGGCCCGGAATTCGCATCCCCGGTCTTCGCCGTTTCGGTCATTTCAACAACCGCCGCGTCAGGGCGAAATAGAGGAAATAAGGCAAACACCGCGCGAGTTTCAGACACCACGTGAAACGGCGCGGAAAGGTAATTTCGAACTTGCCCGCGGCCAGACCATCGGCGATGCGGTCGGCGGCGTCTTCCGGTTCCATCAGGAACGGCATCGAAAAATCGTTCTTGTCCGTCAACGGCGTCCGCACGAAGCCCGGGTTGACGACGGTTAGCGTGATACCGGCGGCATCCAGTTCCGGCTTCAGCGATTCGCACATGTTGATGAGGGCGGCCTTCGTCGCGCCATAGGCCGAGGCGTAGGGAAGGCCGCGATATCCAGCGACCGAGGAGACCACGGCGATATGACCGTACTTCCGTGCCCGGAAGCGCGGCAGCATGGTTTCGATCCCATGCACGACGCCCATCACATTGACACGGATCAGCTTTTCGAAAACGTCGGCTGTGTATTGATCCGCCTGCATTTGCTGATGCGTGCCGGCGTTGAAGACGACCAAGTGCAAGGGGCCGATCTGCTCTTCGATTTCGTCCGCTGTCTTGGCGACGACGGCCCGGTCGGTGACGTCCAGCGGGAAAGCGAGGAGCTTGCCCGGCCGATTTTCCGATTCGGCCACCACTGCGGCGAGCGCACCGTCGCGCCGCCCGCTGATCGCGACCGTCGCACCGTCATCGCAAAGCCGAAGGGCCAACGCCCGGCCGATCCCGTCGCCGCCCCCGGTAATCCAAACATTTTGAACCATTACTTCGTCGATAATGACGGTGCCTGGCCGCAATTCCCGCACACATAGCGAACCGTGGACCCGTCGCGCGCTTTGAACCGCATCGCGACCCAGCGTCCGCGGCCATCATACCAGACTTCGGTGAGCAGATCGCCGGTATACGCATAGTGCCGTGCGGTGACGGGGCCGTCCGGCAGTTCGAGCCGCGACCAACCCTTGTCGACGATCTTCACGTCGGCGATCTGGCCGGTGATCGTGTTCAGCACTTTCGTGGAGCCGACGACGCCTTTGTGCCAATGGTCGGTCGGGAAGATAGGCGGCGTGGTTTCGTAGTCGCCGCCGGAGCCGCTGACGCGCAGCGCCGCGCCCTCCTTCGTGGCGTTGACCGTGGTGACCGCGCCGTCGTCATCCGTGCGTGCCGCCAGCGATTTCATTTCGTCACCGACCCAGAGGCTTTCCGACGTGTAGACGAATCGGTAGGCGGTGAAGACCAGGAAATCGATTTCGATTTTTGACTTGGTGCGGACGGTAATGGCGGTGCCGTTCGGCACGAATGTGACTCGGTGGCTGCCGACCGGCTTGTCGTTGCGCAGGATGTCGAACCGAAGGTCGCCTGTATAGGCATTCGGCATCGTTGCCGCCGTCGCCGTGCTGGCGGCGCTATGGCCGGCGAATGGCCCAAGCAGGAGGATCGCGCCCAGAAATGCCCGATGGGCAGCGGTTTTGAGGGTCGAAGTTCGCACAGCCAGTCTCCCAGAGTCTTCGATACACTTTTTGTACGGCGGTCTAGGCAGGCTGGATCAGTTCCGGTGTGGCGTCTAAACGAAATCCCGCCAGGAATATTTGGGGGCATAGCCCAATATACGAGCGGCCTTGGCGTTCGACTCCAAGGTTTCGGTCTCGCCGACCGCGCCGCGAATCTCGACGCCGGGATAGACTTCGGCCATGAGTTCACTGTTCGGCCGGGTCATGACCGTGTCGGCGGCGGCGATGACGAAATTCTCCGCACCGGAAACATCCGCTTCCAACGCCAACCGGCACGCCTGCCCGCAGTCGCGTGAATCGACATATCCCCAGAGGTTCCGTTTCCGCACCGTCGGGTCGTCCTGCCAGTCGGCGAATCCGGCGTAGTCATGCTCTTCCATGACGTTGGAAAACCGAAGTCCGATAAAGGGGACATCGGGATGCCAGCGGCTGAAATGCCGGGCCATTTCCTCGCCGCAGGCTTTCGACAGCGCATAACTCGAAGTCGGTGTCGGCGGCAGGTCCTCGTCGAGCGGGGCATAGGCCGGCGGCGCCTTGTCGAACGGCAGGCCCAGCAGCGTCTCGCTGGATGCCCAGACGACGCGCTTCAACCCCAGCTTCGCGGCGGCGGTGAAGGCGTTGTAGGTGCTGATCGTGTTGGTCTGGAACGTCGCGCCGTCCGGCGCACGCCCTTGGCCCGGGATGGCGGCGAGGTGGATCACCGCGTCCATGCCGTCATGCACCTTGTTGATCGACAAGAAACTGTCGATGGTTTGTCCCAGATCGGTGAGGTCGGTGCGGGTAAACGGCGCGACCGGGTCGCTCGACGGCACCGTGTCCAGGTTGATCGGCTCGTAGCCGTGTTCCAACAGCTCGCGGATCGCCGCGCGGCCAACCTTGCCGCTGCCGCCGGTAACGATGATACGCTTCAAGACGTGCCTCCCGTCCTTGTTTTGTTCGTTCAGTCCTGCGCGATTAAACCACATTGTCCGTCCGGCCCTCGAATGCGAGGATCGAACCCGCCCAAAGGGAGAAGACGCGCATGAACCGAAAGCAACGCCGGGCCGAGCAACGGGAGCAGGCCAAATCCGCGATGGGCGGCGTCGACCGGCAATTGCAGCACGCGGCGGACGAACGCGCCGCGGGCCGGCTCCGCGAGGCGGCGGTGATCTACAAAGAGATTCTGAACACAGCCCCCGACCATCCGGTGGCGCTGCATCAGTTCGGCGTGACCGCGATCATGGCGGGGCAGGGCGATCTCGCGGTCGATCTGATCGAACGCGCGATAGCCGCGTCGCGCGATGACGGCGCGGCCTACCGGCCGGACCTGGCCTACGCGCTCGCCATGGTCGGGTATCACGGCGAAGCGCTGGAGATTTACGAGTCGCTGTTGACCGCCCAGCCGAACGATGCGGAAACGCGGGTCAATTTTGCCAATCTGCTGTATGTGCTGCAGCGGGCCGACGAGGCCGAAGCCGAGTACCGCAAGGCCATCGCCCTGTCGCCGGACCATGTGGAGGCCCATGCCAACCTCGGCACCTTGCTGCACGAAAGCCTGCGGTACGAAGAGGCGATCGAGCCGATTCAGGCCGCGCTGGCGCTGCAGCCCGAGTCCGCCGATCTGCATCATAATCTCGGGGCCGCCTATCGTGCGCTCGACCGTTTCGAGGAAGCGGCGGCGGCGTATGGCGCCGCCGCGCGGTTCGCGCCCAACCGGCCGGACCTGCACGAGAAACACGGCGCCGCGCTGTCCCCCGCCGGGAACTTGGACGAGGCGGCGGTGGCCTTTCGCCGGGCGTTGGCGCAAACGCCGGATTTCGTCGACGCACGCACCGGGCTGGCGGAGGTCGCCGTGGCGCAGGGCGTTCCGAAATCCGCCATCGATCTCTGCGACGAATATCTCCGCGATTTCGGCTACAACAGCGGCATCATCGCGGCCAAGGCACTCGCCCATAACGATGCCGGGGAGGAGGCCGAGGCGGCCTATTTCCTCGACCTCGACCGGTTCGTCCGCCCGGCGGAGGTCCCCGTGCCGCCCACATTCCCCGACCTACGCGCCTTCGACGCCGCGATCGAGGCGGAGGCGCGCGCGCATCCGAGCCTGACCTTCGAGCCGCCGGCGGTCGCGACTACATCCGGTTTCCAGACCGGCGACCTGTTCCAGGATGCCGCGACACCCGCCATCGCGGCCCTGCGCGGCGTGGTCAATGCGGCGGTACGGGACTATATCGCAGCGTTGCCGGCGGAACCGTCGCATCCCTTTATCGCGAATGCGCCGGACCGATGGTCCCTGAACGGTTGGACGGTGATCCTGAAGTCGCAAGGGCATCAGCGGGCGCATATCCATCCAGACGGATGGTTGAGCGGCGTCTATTACGTAAAGGTGCCCGACAGCGTCTCGGAGACACCGGGCGGATCGGAAGACGGCTGGATCGAATTCGGCCGGCCGCCGGACAACGTGCGGGTCAAGCGGGAGAATCCCACCCGGCGGATCGCGCCGCGCGAGGGCGTGATGATCCTGTTTCCGTCCTACCTCTATCACCGTACCATCCCTTTCGAGGATTCCGACGAGCGGATCAGCTTCGCGTTCGACGTGATTGCGCAGAGAGGATGATCCGGCGGTCGGGGGCGGGCGATGAGATTGAGCGGATCGCCTGATCGGCATTCGATGGAGGACTGATCATGACGGACGACAACCCGGTTGCGGCCCACTATGGCCGGCAGAGCCTGTTCGACGAAATCGCCGCGGCGCTGGCCGGGGTAGGCATCGATATCGAACGGGCCGGCGTGAAGGATCTGACGCCGCTCGATCATTTCCATGGCGGCGGCGTCACGGCGACCGAGGAACTGGCCGACGCGCTCTCGGTTTCGGCGGACCACCATATCCTCGATATCGGTTGCGGGATCGGCGGGCCGGCGCGCTACATGGCGCAGCGGTTCGGCTGCCGGGTCACGGGCATCGACCTGACACCCGAGTTCTGTGATGTTGCCCGCCGCCTCACGGCGATCACGGGCCTCTCGGACCGCGTCGAAATCCACGAAGGCAGCGCAACGGATTTGCCCTTTCCGGACACCCAATTCGACGGCGCCTATTCGCAGAACGTCTCGATGAACATTTCCGACAGCGCCCGCCTGCATGCGGAGGCGTTCCGCGTGCTGCGTCCCGGCGGGTTCTTCGCGCTGTCGGAGATCGCCGTGGCGGACCCGGACGCCACCATCGCCTATCCGGTGCCGTGGTCGTCGGACGGCGTTCACAGTTATCTGGAACCCGTGGAGCACACGGTGCGCAGCCTGACCGATGCGGGGTTCGAGGTTCTGTCCAGCAAGGACAACTCGGAACGCACGGTGAAATTCTATGCGGCGCAACGCGAAAAGATCGCCCGCGACGGCCCGCCGAAGATCGGCATCCATATCGTCATGGGCGCCGACTACCGGGAAAAGCAGCGCAACTCCGCCCTGAACATCACCGAGGGGCGTTTGAAGCCGGTCGAGATCGTATGCCGGAAGCCGGGCTAGTCGGTTTGGCGGCGGTCGCTCCGGGCGGCTATGCTTACTTGACGACCGGTTGCCGCGGCGGTGACTTGCAGAATCGACGGGATAGGAAGCGATGGACAAAATGAATGGCACACTCTTGGTGGGATCGGCCCGGCCCGGCGGCCTCGGCGGCGTTTACCGGCTTGCCGCCGGCGGCGACGATTGGCAGCACCTCGGCGGCGGGCTTCCCGACAAGCTACAGGTGAACTGCATCGTGCAGCGGCCCGGCGCACCGTCGGAAGTGTTCGCCGGCACGCATTCCGGCCTGTTCCACAGCACCGACGGCGGCGACAGCTGGACTGAGATGGGGCTTGCGGGGGAATACGCGGCGATCTACTCGATCCTGCTGCACCCGACCGATCCCGACACGATCTACGCCGGGATGGACGGCACCGTGATCCACAAGACCGAGGACGGCGGCGCGACGTGGCGGAAGCTGCCGACCGTGCAGCCGGAAGGCGCGATCACCGGCTGTTTCCCCGTGCGCGTGTTGCGGATGGTGGTCGATCCCGCCAATCCGGACGAGGTTTACGCGGCGCTTGAGGTTGGCGGAATGATTCGCAGCTTGGACGGCGGGGCCACCTGGGAGGATATCAGCCAAGGATTGCTCGACCTGTCGACCCAACCGCATCTCCGCAACCACATCCTCAGCGACGACGACACCGAAGGCATGATGGACGTGCACGCGGTCGCGGTGAGCGCCGAGCAGCCGGGCAAGGTCTGGGCCGCGAACCGGATGGGATTGTTCGTCAGCACGGACAAGGGCGGGACATGGGAGGAGTTCGGCATTGGCCGGTTCTCCGATCTGACCTACGGCCGCGACCTCATGGTCAGCCCGCATGATTCGACGGTATTCCTGGCGGCGCTCAGCGATTCGTCGCGCGGCGTGGCGGGCTCGCTCTACCGCAGCGCCGATACGGGGGCGACATGGGATCGGATCGACCATGGTGTGTCGATCGACAGTACCTTGATGACCGTCTCGGTCGATCCGTCGGACCCTAACCGCGTCGTCTGCGCCGCCCGGCTGGGTCAGGTATTCGGCACGGAAGACGGCGGCGCGACATGGCAGGCGTGTCCGTTGCCGGACGGCGTCGAGGACGTGCGTGCGGTGATTTCGGTCTAACCGCAGCCCGCAGCGAACTCAGACGCGCAGGAATATTTTTTTCCTGTAGAGCGCCCACAGCGCCAACCAATGTAGCCCGGTGACCGCCGCGATCAGCAGCAGCGCCGGCGCTGGCGCGACCGCCATGTCCTTGATCATTGCGAACAGCGGGTAGGCGACGAAGCGCGCGGTCATGTAGATCGCGATCGAATTCACGCCGATCACGACGAAGAAGAAAGCCCAGCGCCGCCACCGCATCACGTCGATCACGTAGAGGAAGAACGCGAACAGCAGCATCGACGCGCCCGCTGCGAGCAGGCTGAAGGTCACGGTCCACACGGCCTTGATCGGCGGGTAATAGGGCGCGAGCAGCGCGCCGGCGGCGACCGTCGCGGTGCCGGCAAGGGCGAGCAGGATCGGCGTGCGTCCCGCGCTGAATGGCGACTGCAACAAAAGCGCACCGGCGAACGCGCCCGACAGCGTCACCGCCGCACCGGAAAAGGTCGACAGGATGCCTTCGGGATCGTAGCTGCCGCCGTAGAGCCGGCCGGGCAAGAAGATCCGGTCGATCCAGCCATTGATGGCGCCGACCGGCGTCAACGCGCCTGCGCCATGGCCGGGCACGGGCACCCAAAGCTGCAACACCGCCACGGTCAGCAGGATCGCGGCCAAGGCGGCCGCGCGATACGCCCAGCGGTCCAGCAGGATGAGGATCGCGGCGGCGATCAGATAGGCGATGCCGATCTGGCCCAGCACGCTGGCGACCCGGAATTTCGCCGGGTCGATCGACCAGCCGAAGTTATAGACGATGCCGAGGACGACCAGGATCGCCGCCCGCCGCGCCGCCTGCGCCAAGGCGACCCCGCGGTCGGCGCGCGCCAGACGTCCCTGCGCCATCGACAGGGTGAGCGAGACGCCGGACAAGAACATGAAAAGCGGAAAGACAAGGTCGTAAACATGGACGCCCGCCCAAACCGCATGTTTCAACTGATCGGACGCAACCGTCAGCCAGGCCCAACCGGTGCCCAGCGCCGCGACATGCACCATATGGTCGCCGCCCATGATCCAGAACATGTCGAACCCGCGCAGCGCATCGAGCGACGCGAGGCGGGGCGGTTTGGTGTTTCGGTCGCTAGGTTCGGACATCGTCCGCCGCCCCGCTCACCCCGCGAAGAACGGTTCGGGGATCCCCTTGGCGCCGGTGCCGTGGATCGCGAACAGCCCGCCCGCTTGCGGCTGCGCGTCCTTTTCGTCGTCCTGCACGAAGATCGTCGCCGAAGTGACGTAGAGGATGTCCAGGTCCGGGCCGCCGAAGGTGCACATGGTCGGGTAGCGCACCGGCAGCCGGATCGTGTCGACGATATTGCCCGCGGGGTCGTATTTGGCGATCTGCCAGTCGCGGATATGGGCGCACCAGTAGTAGCCGTCGGCGTCGACGGTCGCGCCGTCGATGCTGCCGGGAATGTCGGCGGTCGAGGTGAACACGCGTTTGTTGCTGATCGCCCCGGTCGCGATGTCGAAGTCGTAGTTGTAGCAAACCCGGCTGCGCGAATCGGAATAGTACATGGTCTTGTTGTCCGGGCTCCACGCGATGCCGTTCGACACCGTGATGCCGGTGTCCATCTTGTGGAGGCTCAGGTCCGGGTCGAGCCGGTAGAGCGAGCCGCCTTTGCCGCCGCTGTCGTCCAGGCTGCCGCACCAGTAGCGGCCCATGCGGTCGCACTTGCCGTCGTTCAGCCGGTTGTCGGGCAAGTCGGGCTCGGGGTCGGTGATCAGCTCGACCGATCCGGACTCCGGGTCGACGAAATGGAAACCCGACTTCAGCCCGGCGACGATACCGCCCTGTTCCCGGAACACGAAGGAGCCGAGCAGGTCCGGCATTTCCCATTCGTCGACCGTATCGGTCTTGGGGTCGAGCCGCTGTATGCGCGGCCGGCCTTTGCTGTCGGCCCAATAGATCGCCTGCTCGCGCGGGTTCCAGATCGGTCCCTCGCCGAGCGTGTTGCCTGCCTCCACGAGGCATTCGATGTCGGGCATGGCGGTTATCCTTTGAAATAGGGTTCGACGATTCCCGTAGCGCCCGTCCCGTGTATGGCGAACAGGCCGCCGGCGTGCGGCTGCTGCTCCGCCTCGCCCGGCTCCAGGAACCGGGTGGCGGAAACGACGTAGAGAATGTCCATGTTCGCGCCGCCGAAGGTGCACATGGTGGGTTGGCGCACGGGCAGTCGCACGCGGTCGACCTGCGTGCCGTCCGGCGCGTATTTGCCGATGCACCAGTCATGCACCTCGGCGCACCAGTAGAAGCCGTCGGTGTCGACCGTGGCGCCGTCGATGCGGAACGGCTTGTCGCTGGTGTCGACGAGGACGCGCCGGTTGCTCACGCCGCCGGTCTCGATGTCGTAGTCGTACGCGTAGAGCGCTTCCTTCCGCGTGTCGGAGAAATACATCACCTTGTCGTCGGGACTCCAGGCAATCCCGTTGGAAACGATGATGTCGGTGTCCAGTTTGTGGCAGGACAGGTCCGGGTCGAGCCGGTACAGCGATGCGGTCGGTTTGGCCAAGCCTTCGTCCATCGAGCCGCACCAGAAGCGTCCGGCCCGGTCGCACTTGCCGTCGTTCATCCGGTTGCCGTCCATCCCCGGTTCCGGATCGACGATATAGTCGATTTCCATCGCGTCGAGATCGTCGATGAAGGCGAAGCCCGACTTCATCGCGGCGCAGATGCCGCCCTGCTCGCGGAACACGATGCAGCCGACCGATTCGGGCGTCGGCCAGACCCGGTGCTCGCCGGTCGCCGGGTCGTAGCGCTGGATGTTGGGCTTCAGGTTGTCGCACCAATAAAGCATCTGCTCCACCGGGTGCCAGATGACGCCCTCGCCAAGAACGTCCTTCGAGTCGACCAGCAGTTCGACATCGGCCATCGGGTCACTCCGCGTCTTGTTTCAGGAAATCGAAATCGCAGCCTTGCGGCGCCTGCAATACATGGTCCGCATAGAGCCGCTTGTAGCCGCGCTTCGGATCGGCCAGGTCGGCGGTCGCCTCGCGGGTCGCCAGTTCCGCCGTGTCGACCAGCAGGTCGAGCCGCCGGTCCTTGACGCTGAGCCGGATACGGTCTCCGGTCTGCACCCGCGACAAAGGTCCGCCGGTCGCTGCTTCCGGCGCGATATGCAGGATGATCGTCCCGAAGGCGGTGCCGCTCATCCTGGCGTCGGATAGGCGTACCATATCCTTCACGCCCTGCCGCGCCAGCTTGCCGGGGATCGGCAGGTACCCGGCTTCCGGCATGCCGCTCTGGCTTTTCGGGCCGGCATTCTGCAGCACCAGGAAATCGTCCGCGGTCACGTCCAGGTCGGGATTGTCGATCCGGTCGGCCAGGTCGGCCAGCGACGAGAAGACCACTGCGCGGCCCTCTTTCTCGAACAGCGAGTCGTCGGCGGCCGAGCGTTTGAGGATCGCCCCGTCGGGCGCCAGCGAGCCAAACAGCGCGACAAGCCCGCCCTGGGGATAGACCGGATCGCCGAAGCGATGCACGACGCCGTGGTCGACATAGGCCGGCGGCGTTTCCAGCCGTTCGCCGAGGGTCTCGCCCGCCACCGTCATGCAGTCCAGATGCAGCAGCGGCTTCAGCTCGTGCAGCACGGGGCCGAGTCCGCCGGCGGCGAACAGGTCCTCCATGTAATACGGGCCGGTCGGTTTCAGGTCGACCAGTACCGGCGTCTCGTCGCTGATCTCGTTCAGACGGTCGAGCGAGATATCGATGCCGCGCCGCCCGGCGACGGCGGTGAGATGGATGATCGCGTTGGTCGAGCCGCCGATGGCGAGCAGCACGCGCAACGCGTTCTCGACCGACTTCTCGGTGATGATCTTGCTCGGCGTCAACTTCTCCTGCGCCAAGGCGACGGCGCGTGCGCCCGATGCTTCCGCGGCGCGCAACCGGTCGGCGTGGACGGCGGGGATCGCGGCGGTACCGGGCAGGATCATGCCCAGTGTCTCGGCGATACAGGCCATGGTGCTGGCGGTGCCCATGACGGC
The DNA here is from genome assembly GCA_965228975.1 of Alphaproteobacteria bacterium. GTDB lineage: Bacteria > Pseudomonadota > Alphaproteobacteria > UBA8366 > UBA8366 > JAJFJD01. The sequence continues at coordinate 4,356,565 of OZ245851.1, read as the reverse complement.
GCAGGTGCCAGCGGTCGTCGCGAGGCTGCCCTCGACCTCGCGGATTTCGGGCTCGGACACTTCGCCCGCCCGGAACCGCGCCCAGAAACGTCGGCAGTCGGTGCAGGCGCCGAGCCGCTCGCCCTTGTAGGGGCTGGTCATCATCGGGCCGGCGACCACATGGATCGCGGGGATGTCCGCCGACGCCGACCCCATGAGCTGCGCCGGCAACGTTTTGTCGCAGCCGCCCAGCAGCACGACCGCGTCCATCGGTTGCGCGCTGACCATCTCCTCCACGTCCATCGACATGAGGTTGCGGTACATCATGCTGGTCGGGTTCAGGAAGGTTTCGCCGAGCGAGATTGTCGGGAAGTCGATCGGCAGGCCGCCCGCGGCCAGGACGCCGCGCTTGGTCGCCTCGATCAGTTCGGGGAAATGACGGTGGCAGTTGTTGTATCCGCTGCCCGATTGCGCGATGCCGACGATCGGGCGGTTCAGGATTTCATTCGAGTAGCCCATCGACTTGGCGAAGGACCGGCGAAGATAAATCGAGAAATCCGCATCGCCGTAATTGGTAAGGCCCCGCGCGAGACCGTGTTTAGGGTTGTCGGCCATGAATACTCTCTGACTCTGCCCGCGAGGACCGCCGGGACTTGCGTTTCAAGTGCAACGCAAGGGTCGCATGGTCGTTGGCTCGGATCAAATATATGTCGGTTGGGGCCGGTCCCGCGGCCGGCCGAAACCCGTTCGGGATATCCGTTATTGGCAGTTGCCGGCGCCGTTGGGGAGGAGGATATAGGATATTCGTGCCATCCGGCCCTGGCCGCGGTGCATCGGGGCGCTCATGATCGTGCCTTTGGTGCGCTTGTCCAGTCCCGTTTCGACGAGGCGGTGGGCGCTCTTCAGCACCATGTCGTTGCGTTGCCCGTCCGTTTGCGGCGTCCAGACGATCAGGCATTGCCCGGGGTTCTCGACCTCGCGCGGTGGCAGGACCGGGGTCGGCGGATGATCGACCAGCGCGATATACTGCCAATCCAACAGGCTGATGAATCGGGAATCGGGGAAATAGGGCCGCAGGTTGCCCGCGAGCGGATAGCCCAGCCAGTCGCCGATCACCGTGCCCTTCTTGAATCCGGCCGCTTTGAGCTGCCGTGCGAAGTCGGCATAGGGCATGTGGTAATAGCCCTTACTCTTGCGGAGCGGGTCGACGAAATACTTCACGACGGCTGCGGACGGCACGATCACCGCAAACGCCAGCAATGCGGTCGCGCAGAAATTGATCGCGCGATCGGTCGTGCCCGCCGACTGGACGCGGGCGAAGAAGTAGACCGGGAACAGGAACAGCAGGAACATGTAGTGGATGCGGACGCGCGAGACGTCCAGCGCCAGGACGCCGACGGCCGTGACGGTCAGCATGATCAGGAACGTGGCGCCAAGCAGCCGCCGGTACCGTTCCGACACGGCGGGTCCTGTTCCGGCGCGTAGGAACGCGCGCGGGAACAGCACGATCAGGATGACGATCAGCGGCAACAGGAAGCTGAGCACGGCGTTGCCGGTTTCGATCAACCCGCCGATCTCGATACCGCTATCCGCTTTCGGCATGAAGCGGTCGCGGGCCAACAGCGATAACCACTCCCGCTCGGACCAAAGCCAGAGGTAATGCGGCAGTGCCAGGGCCACCGCGATCGCGGCGCTAAGCAGCGTACGGGCATTCGCCAGATGGCTGCGCAGCGCCCGGTCGGCGAAGGCCGCGGGCAACAAGGCGGCGAGGAACAGGGCGTAGTTATACTTCGATAGCAGGCCGATGCCGATTGCCACGCCAAGGATAAGATAGGACGGCAGGTCGTTGCGCCGTTCCAGCCGAAGCAACGCGACGAAGGTGAGGCAGAGCGATGCCGCCAACAACACCGAGTGGGTGTAATGGAAGCTCAGGTCCCATGAAACGTAGTAGATCGCGAGCGGGGAGAACGCCGCCAGCGCGGCAAGCTTTTTGTTGTCCAGGACGATCCGCGCGGCGAGATGAAGCAACCAGATGCTGATCGCCAGCAGGGCGAATTTTACCGTCACCACCGCGGCGATCGAGACGCCGAAGATGTGCTGCGACAGGACGACGATCCAGGTGAACAGCGGCGGGTTCCGGACACCGTAGCCCCAGGCCCAACTTTGCGCCGAAATCAATTGTTCCGCATCGTCCGCATCGGTGCCGGGGAAGAGGAAAGCGCGCATCAGCCAGAGCACGGTCAACAGGCATCCCCAGACCAAGGGGATACCGTGGCCCGAAAACGCAAACCGGCCGACCGCCGCGCTGACCCGATCGAGAAATGCCATCATGGCCGACGCCGCCGGACCGGCTACGCGTTGTCCGCGGCGGCGTTCTGCGCCTCTAGACGCCGCTGCCGGTGCACGAAATACAGGTTCCGGCTGTAGATGAACAATCCGGCGCCTTGTCCCACGATGAAGACGGGATCGCCCTTATGGATCGCATAGGCGAGCAGTGTCGCGCCACCAAGCAAGCTGAAATACCAGAAAGCGACCGGGATGATGCTCTTGCGTTGGCGCTCGCTGAAGATCCATTGCACCAGGAAGCGCATGGAAAAGAACGCTTGTCCCACGAAGCCGATTACAAGCCACGCCGTTGCCGTCATTCGCTTAGTCCCTGTGATCTATTGTGGGAAGTTTGGTGCGCCGCCGCAGCCATAATACGCCGATCAGGTCGACGATGCCCGGCCACAGGCGATTATGGAAGCCGTATTTCGAAACGCCATGTTCTCGATGCCGGTGCGATACCGGCGCCGTGATGACGGCCCCACCGTGCCGTTGGACAAGCGCGGGCAGGAAGCGGTGCATGTGATCGAAATACGGCAGCGCCATGAAAATGTCGCGCCGGAACAGTTTAAGGCTGCATCCGGTGTCGCTGATTCCGTCTTTCAACAATCCGCCGCGCACGCCGTTTGCGATGCGCGACGAGAGTTTTCGAAACCAGTTGTCATGCCGTTTCTCGCGTTGGCCCGCCACCATCGCGACCGGTTGTGTCGCGGTGTCGCGGGCCTCGATGAGTTTCAGGATTCCCGCGGGCGGGTTCTGCCCGTCGCCGTCCAAGGTGACCACCCAGTCGGCCTTGGCGGCGGCGACGCCGGTGCAGGTCGCCGTGCTCTGGCCGCATGCGTCGCGGTGGCGGATCACGCGGAGCCAGGGATACCGGGACTGCGCATCGGTCAGGACGGTGTCGGTGCCGTCACGGCTGCCGTCATCGACGACGATCACTTCGAAATGCAGTTCGGACAGGCAGTCGGAGATTTCATCGAGCAACGGCCCGATGTTGTCTGCTTCGTCCTTCACGGGGATGACGACGGAGAGCGCGGGCGCGTCTTCCGCGTCGACCGCGTGCCCTGCCGTGCTCGCCGTATCCTGGTCCGACCTCTGCATGACCGTGTCCGGTAGCCGTTTGCCGCCTCAACGCTGGGCGGGCCGATGTCGGCGCGCTCCCTTTGCGTTTAGCCCGCGCGTTTTAGAGGATTGCCGTGGTTTTGGCGAGCCCCAAGCCTTATAGACGGCGCAGCACCATCATCCGAGCGAAAAATACCCGCTCGACCGTTTCGACCGCGAAACCGGCATCTCGGAAAAGGTCGGAAAGATCGTCCCGGATATAGTCGGCGTAATAGGGCTCGTGCATGGCTTGCGGGAAACGGTCGAGCAACGAATCGTAGTCCGGACGGTCGCCGTATTGGATCGAATCCATGAACAGCAGCACGCCGCTCGGTTTCAGGATCCGCGCAATCTCTTGGGCGATGCGACGGCGCACGGCATTCGGCACCTCGTGAAATAGAAAGATACAGGTGGCGATATCGATGCTGCCGTCGGCGGCGGGCAGGGCTTCCGCGTTGCCCACGGCGAGATGGCTGCGCGACCAGTGACGCAGCGTGCGGCGTGCGCGCGTCAGGTAGGGCGCGCTCAGATCCATGCCGGTGACGCGCAGGCGGGGATAGTTGTCCTTGACGAAAGACAGGAACCGTCCGGTGCCGCACGCAATGTCGAGCAGATGGGCATCCCGGATGCGGCGGTCCGCGAAGGCGTCGCGCAACGGCACCAGAAGCTGCCGGCGCATGGCGTCGGCTCCGCCCGTGAACAGGACCTCGACCTGATAGTCGTAGAGCGTGGCCGAGTCGTCGCTCAGATAGCCGTCGCTCTGATAGTGGAAGTTCTGCAGATAGTAGCGCGGGTAGCGGCCGCGGCGCTCGGGCGTGAAAACCTCCTGGCCCCGCCGGCCGCGTTTGCGGTCGTTGACGTGGCCCAGGTCATCGAAATATCGCGCCGATTGCCGCAGCACGGCCAGCGGGTTTGGCCACATATCGTGCGGCGGCCGGTACAAGCCCGTCTCGATATTGGCCCAGTCCCGATCGAACAAGTCCTTGAGATCGTCGTTGACCGCCCGCCAGGACGGCAAGACAACGCCGCCGTCGTTCGACTGGTCGCGTCGTGGCGGAGGCGACAGACGCGCGGTCAAGGCGTAATGGCCGGCGAACCAGCCCGTTCGGACGGTTTGGGCCAACCGGTAGGAAAGCCGGTCGAGTGAGCCGGAAACGCCGCGGGTCCGACGCTCCGCTGCCGGGTTCTGGTCTGTGGAATCTGCGGACATATCCAAAATATCGGTCGATTTCGGCTTCTGGCCATATTGCGGTCGGCCCCGCCTTCCTGTAGTGCAGTTTCTCGGAAAGCCAGCAATAAAACCAGAGGGGCCGGAGGGGCATGTTCAAGACACTCGACGATTTGACGGTTGCAGGCCAGCGCGTGCTGGTGCGCGGCGATCTGAACCTCCCGGTCCAGGACGGCCGTGTGACCGACACCACCCGGATCGACCGTATGCTGCCGACGCTGCGCGAGTTGATGGAAAAAGGCGCGCGCGTGATAGTGATCTCGCATTTCGGCCGGCCCAAAGGGCAGCTCGTTCCCGAGATGTCGCTGAAGCCGGTCGCCGACGCCCTATCGAAGGCGCTCGGCGGGACGACGGTCGCCTTCGCCGCCGACTGCGTCGGCGATACCGCCAAGGCGGTGGTCGACGGATTGGCCGACGGCGAGATCGCGCTGCTGGAAAATCTGCGCTTCCATCCGGGCGAAGAGACGAACGACCCGGGTTTCGCCGGCGAATTGGCGGCGCTTGGCGATCTCTACATCAATGACGGGTTCTCTGTGTCGCACCGGGCGCACGCGTCGACCGAGGCGCTCGCGCGGATACTGCCGGCCGCCGCCGGCCGCAACATGCAGGCCGAGCTCGAGGCGCTGGAGTCGGCGCTCGGCGATCCCAAACGCCCTGTCCTCGCGGTCGTCGGCGGGGCCAAGGTTTCGACCAAATTGGCCGTGCTCGGCAACCTGATCGAAAAGGTCGACGCCCTGGTGATCGGCGGCGGTATGGCGAATACCTTCCTGCATGCGCTCGGCACGGACGTGGGCGCGAGCCTCTGCGAGGCCGACTTGGCGGACACGGCGCGGGACATCATGGCCAAAGCCGATGCGGCCGGGTGCGAGATCATTCTGCCGTCGGATGTTGTGATTGCCGACAAATTGGAGTCCGGCGCACCGTCGGAAACGGTCATGACCGCGGCGGTGCCGCCGGAGAAGATGATCCTCGATATCGGCCCCGATAGCGCCGCGGCGTTGAGCGACCGGCTCGGGTCGATCCGCACGTTGTTGTGGAATGGCCCGCTGGGCGCCTTCGAATTCCCGCCCTTCGACGCCGCGACAGTTGCCGTGGCCCGGGCGGCGGCGAAATGCACCGAGGCCGGCGACATGGTGTCCGTCGCGGGCGGTGGCGATACGGTGGCGGCCCTGCGTCACGCGGGCGTCGCGGACGCTTTCTCTTATATATCGACGGCCGGCGGGGCCTTCCTCGAATGGCTGGAAGGCAAGGAATTGCCGGGCGTCGCGGCGCTGCGCCAGGGATAGTCCGATCCAGCGCCGGTGAGTGTCGCGCTTAACCATATGTTTACGCGCAAAACCTACGGTTTCCCCGGATTCACGTCATAGCCGAGGAACCGAGATGGAACTCTCCTCCGTAGTACAGGGTCTTGCGACACCGGCAAAATCGTCGCAAAGCCTGGGATCGGCGGGCAATCAGCAAACGCTGTCCGCCGAAACCAACGTAAAAGCGCAGACACAACAAGCGCTTAAGCCGGCCGACGAGACCGGCGCCGCCAAGCAGGACCTGCAGAACGGCGGGAATGGCGCCGGATCGGCGTCGCAGGGCCGCGGCACCCTGATCGACCTAAAGGTCTAGTTTCCGGCAGGATGGTGTCTCGAAAACCGGATCGCCGTTGCGGTCCGGATGCGGCATGCTTATCAGGTGCCCCGGGGGTTGCCCCGGTCGTCCCGGCGCGACACATTAACCGGTATGGCTGAGTCGACATCCAACCCGCCCGATAAACCGGGACCGAGCGTACGGGAAATTCCCGAAGGGGATAACCGCCTGCGGCTGATCTGCCCCGACTGCGGTTTCATAAACTACGAGAATCCCAAGATTGTCGTCGGCGCCGTGGTGACCTGGCAGGATCAGTTCCTGCTCTGCAAGCGCGCCATCGATCCGCGCCACGGCTACTGGACGATTCCCGCCGGGTACCTGGAATTGAACGAGACGGTGACCGACGGTGCGATCCGCGAGGCGCAGGAAGAAGCCTGCGCCGATATCGAGATCGACGCGCTACTTGCGGTGTATAACGTGCCGCGCATCAGCCAGGTTCAGCTCATCTACCGGGCGAGCCTCCGCGAGCCGGTCTTCGCCGCCGGGGAGGAGAGTCTGGATGTCGCGCTCTATGACTGGGACGATCTGCCCTGGGACGATCTCGCCTTTCCGTCCGTGCGGTGGGCGCTCAACCATTTCAAAGAAGTGGCCGGACAACCGGCCTTCGAACCGCGTACCAACCCGGTTGGCGATATGGGCAACTACTAGGAGTCCGGCTGCTTTTCCTGGTCCGGCGGTACGACCTGATAGCGCGTGATCAGCGGCACCTGGAAGGCCGTGAACACGAATGTCAGCAGCAGAATCCCGAAAATCTTGAAGTTGACCCAGATGTCGGTCGACATGGTGCGCCAGACGATCTCGTTCAGCACCGCCATGACCGCGAAGAAGATCGCGAATCGCATGGTCAGGATCGTCCAGCCCCGGTCGGTCAGCTGCCAAGCGGACTGCATCAGCGGTTTGAGCAGCGGCTTGCGAATCAGCAGTCCGCCGAACAGGATCACCGCGAACAACGCCTGCACCAGCGTCGGCTTCATCTTGATGAAGCGCTCGTCGTTCAGCCACAGGGTCAGCCCGCCGAACACCATGACGATCGCCGCGGTGACGATCGGCATCGTCGGAATGCGCCGTTCGATGGCGAAGGACAGGATGATCGCGATCGCCGTGGCGATCATGATCGCGGCCGTGGCGACGAAGAGATCGCCCAGCCAATAGGCGGCGAAGAAGGCTACTAACGGGCCGTAATCGACGGCCGGCTTCAGCCAGGGTGGGGCGGGTTTGGACATGGCGGCGTTATATCAACGCCGGGCAGCGGCGGCAAAGATTGTCGCGGATCCGGGACATCACGGTTTCGCCAGCATCGCACGACCGTGTCCCCGGTGTGGCCCTATGCCGCAGCGGTGGCGTGGCCGTCCGCCCGCGGATCGACTAGACTCGTCGCTGGAACCGCCTGGGGCGACCGCGTGAGATGATGACCGGAATCAGCTTCAAGAATTTGATCGCACCGGAATCGACCGAGAGCTTTGCCGACGCCGTGCGGGACGGCAGGCCGTTGGCGATCGCCGAGGATGCCGGCCGCGGCTCGGCGCTATTTTCCTGGGACGATGCCAACCGGTTGCTCAACGTGTCGAAGCTCTGGTCGGCGCAGACCTTGCGGCCGATCGTCGACGGCGCGCCGGTGGACCCGCAGGATTATTGTTTCCAGGCACGCAACCGGGACAGCCAGATGTTGTGGCGGCCGGACCCGGAAGCCGTGGCCCAGCAACTTGCGGCCGGCGCAGCGCTGGAAATGGACGCGGTCGAGACGTTAACCCCCGCCTTGGCGGGCGTGGCGGCCGCCTTTCAATCCGGTCTTGGCGCGCCCTGCAGCATCATGGTCAATGCCGCGCCCGTGGCGCAGCAGCCGGTGAATGCACAGTTTCAGACTGGCGACACGATCGTGCTGAACCTGGAAGGGGTTCGCACATGGCGGCTGTTCGGCGGCAGTTTCGAACATCCCGTCGACGAGCCCGGATATGCGTTCGACAGCCTGCCGCTCGATTTTCATGAAGCGAATTGCGGCAGCGTAGAGCGGGAGATAACGCTCGGTCCCGGCGCCGGTCTTTATATTCCCGCCGGCCGGTATCACGACGCACCGGCGGGGGCCGGCAGCGGGCTGCATCTGGAGTGCACGGTCGTTCGGCCCACCGGGCTCGACTTGGCATCGTTGCTGGAAGATGTCGTTTCCGGCAACGCGCTCTATCGGACCGCGATGCCGCGCTTCGACGACCCGGACGGTCACGACGCGCATTTCGCGGCGCTGTCGGCCCGGCTGCCCGAATTGGCGGTGGAGATGGGGTTGGCGGCGCGGATGCGCGATGGCCAGCGGCGGGCGGCCTTCCAGCGGTCGGTCGGCGGGTTCACCTTGCCGTCGCAGGCGGACGCCACGGTCTATCGCGTGCGGGCGGGTGGAGCGAAACTCGTCCGGCGCGGGCAGGAGTGGATGCTGCGCACGCCCAACGGCAAGGCGACGATACCGGCGGCGGCGCGCGACCTCGCCGAATGGGCGCTCGGCCAGGATTTCGTCACCGATGGGGACGCCGCGAATTTAGCCCCCGAATTGTCCGCGGCGGATCGCGATACGGCGTTATCGGCGATGCGCGACGCGGGTTTGCTGGAAACGGTGGGAGGGTGACGTGACGGTGCGCGATCTGACCTTCCAAAGTCTGCTCGACCCGGTGTCGCGGGACGCCTTCGAGACGGAGTATCGCGACCGGCGCCACCTGCATGTGCCCGGGTCCGAGCGGAAGTTCGACGAGGTCTTTTCCTGGGACGCGTTCAACGCCTTGCTCGACATGTCTACGCTCTGGTCCAGCCAGACCATGTCGCTCGCCGTCAACGGCCCGACCCTGCCGCCGAAGGATTACTGCATCCCGGTCACCGGCCGCGACGGGCACCCGGCCATGCAGCCGGACCGCGCCAAGGTGATGCAGCAGATCCGCGCCGGGGCGACGCTGGTGCTCAACCTCACCGAATCCCTCACGCCGGAATTGGCGCATGTCGCCGGCATGCTGCAGGTGGTCTACGGCTGTCCGTTGAAGTGCAACATCTACTGTTCGTGGCAGGAACAGAAAGGCTTCCAGGCGCATTTCGATCACACCGACGTCTTCGTGCTGCATATCGCCGGACGCAAGCACTGGAATCTCTACGAAGGCCGGTTCGAGCAGCCCGTTTCCAGCACCGAGTTCGCCTTCACCGCGCTGCCGAAGGAATTCCACGACGAGAAGAAAGGCGCCATCGCCGAGGAACTCGAACTGACGCCGGGCGACCTGCTCTACATCCCGAAGGGCCAGTATCACGATGCCTTGGCGACGAGCGAGGCGACGCTGCACCTTACTTTCGGCGTGATCCAGCCGAACGGCGTCGATCTGCTCGGCATCATCGGCCGCAGCCTCGCCGAGGACCCGATGTTCCGGGCGCCGTTGCCGCATTTCGACGATACGGCGGCGCATGACGCGCATGTCGCGAAGCTGGTCGGGCGGATCGCGGAGATCGTCGGCATGCCGTCGACCTGCGACTACATGCGGAACTACCAGCAAGGCACCGCGACGATGGAATGCCTGCCGGTATTCGACCTGCCGTCGCCGCAGGCGATCGACTTGTATTGGGTGCGCGGCGGCGTGCCGTCCGCCGGATTGTCGGACGAGGACCGCGAGGTCGCCGATTGGGTCGCCGGACGCGAGTATTTCACCACCGCCGACCTGACCCGGGCCTTCGGCCTGTGGGACGGGTTGCGCCTGGCGCAGGTGGTCGACCGCCTCGCCGCCGCCGGCATGGTCGAGCGGCGCGAGGGATAGCCCGGCGCAGGATAGCCAATCCTCACACTTGATATTGTGGTGCTGACGACGGTATACCTCCAAATATGGTAGCAGATGGCCCAGCCGGTCCCACCGGCCAAATCCCCGGCGTCGCCCCGGCCCGCCAGCAGCCGCAGCGGCAGGAGACGCCGCAACAGGCGCGGACCCCCAACCAGGTGCCCGCCACGGCAGCGGAAAATCCGACGGATGTGGAGGCCGCGGCGAAACGGCTCGATGTCCTGCTGGAAAAGGATGCGGACAGCGGCCCGCGCCAGGATGTGCCGCGCCGGGGCTTCTACCTCAATCTTCTCGTCTAGAATGCCGGGCTAGTCCTCGAGGCCCATCAGGCCGCGCGCGAAACTGGTCGCGTCGAAGGGACGCAGGTCGTCCGCGCCTTCGCCGACGCCGATCGCGCGCACCGGGATGCCGAACTTCTCCGCCAGCGCCACCAGCACGCCGCCCTTGGCCGAGCCGTCCAACTTGGTCACCACCAACCCGGTGATCGGCAGCATCTCCTTGAAGGTCTCTACTTGGCTCAGGGCGTTCTGGCCGGTGGTGGCGTCGAGCACGAGCAGGCAGTCATGCGGCGCGTCCGCGTCGAGCTTGGCGATGACCCGGGCAATCTTCTCCAACTCGGCCATCAGGTTGGCCTTGTTGTGCAGCCGCCCGGCGGTGTCGATCAGCAACACGTCGGCAGCGTCGTTCTGGGCGGTCTGCAGGGCGTCGAAGGCGAGACCGGCGGAATCCGCGTTCGGCTTGCCGGCGATCACCGGGCAGCCGGTGCGCTCGCCCCAGACCTTGAGCTGTTCGACCGCGGCGGCCCGGAAGGTGTCGCCCGCGGCCAGCACCACGCGGTGGCCGTCCTCGCCCAGCGCCTTGGCGAATTTGCCGATCGTCGTCGTCTTGCCCGTGCCGTTGACCCCGATCACCAGCACCACGTGCGGTTTGCGCGAGCGGTCGATCTCGATCGGCTGGGCGACCGGCTCCAGTATTTTCGCGATCTCCTCGGCCAGCGCGCCGCGCACCTCTTCCGGCGACACCTCCTTGTCGAAACGGGTGGCGGCGATCGTGCTCGCCAGTTTCGCGGCGGTCGCCGGCCCCACGTCGGCGGTGATCAGGACCTCTTCCAAGCCTTCCAGCGCTTCGCCGTCGAGCTTGCGGCGCGTCAGCACCGAGGCAATGCCGTCGACGATCCGGTTCGAGGATTTGCTGAGGCCGGCGCGAAGGCGCGACAGCCAGCCCTGTCCGCTCATGCCGCCGCCTCGGCGAGCACGGTGCCGGTCAGCGTGGTGCCGTCGGCCTCGGTAATCCGCATCCGGACGAGGGTGCCCGGCGCTAGACCGTCAGGAAGATTGACCGGTGCATACTGGTCGGTGCGGCCGCGTTCGGCGGTTTCGACAAGAACGGTTGTTTCGCGGCCGATCGACCCACGCAAAAAATCCGCGACGCGGCGCTCGCCCGCCTCGCGCAACTGCCGCGCCCGGTCGCGGCGCACCGCCTTCGGCACCTGCGGCATGCGGGCGGCGGGGGTACCGGGACGCGGCGAATAGGGGAAGACATGCAGCCAGGTCAGACCGCAGGCGTCGATCAAGTCCAGGCTCCGCCGGAACATGTCGTCCGTTTCCGTGGGGAAGCCGGCGATCAGGTCGGCCCCGAAAACGGCGTCCGGGCGCAGGGCGCGGACCTGCTTGCAGAAGGCGACGGCGTCGGCGCGGCTGTGCCGCCGCTTCATCCGCTTGAGGATCATGTCGTCGCCGGCCTGCAGCGACAGGTGCAGATGCGGCATCAGCCGGGGTTCCCCGGCGATCAGGTCCAGCAGGTCGTCGTCGACCTCGACCGCGTCGATCGAGGAGATGCGCAAGCGCGGCAGGTCCGGCACCAGCGCCAGCAGGCGGCGGACCATCTGTCCCAGCGCCGGTTGGCCGGGCAGATCCGCGCCGTAGGAGGTGATGTCCACGCCGGTCAGCACGACTTCGGCATAGCCGTTCGCGGCCAGCCGTTGGACCTGTTTGACGATTTGGCCGATCGGCACCGACCGGCTGTTACCGCGGCCGTACGGAATGACGCAGAAGGTGCAGCGGTGATCGCAGCCGTTCTGGACCTGGACGAAGGCGCGGGCGCGATCCTCGAAACCGGTGATCAGATGCCCGGCGGTTTCCTGCACCGCCATGATGTCGCCGACGGCGAGGGGGGCGTCGGCGTCGGGCGCGAAACTCGCCGCCTGCATCTTCTCGGTGTTGCCGATCACGCGGTCCACTTCGGGCATGGCGGCGAAGGCGTCGGCGTCCCGTTGCGCGGCGCAGCCGGTGACCACGATCCGGGCCGTCGGATTGTCGCGCCGGGCCTTGCGGATCGCCTGGCGCGCTTGCCGTTCCGCTTCCGCGGTGACGGCGCAGGTGTTGACGATTACCGCGTCCTGCAACCCGGCGGCCTCGGCATGGCCGCGCATGACTTCGGATTCGAAGGCGTTCAGCCGGCAGCCGAAGGTGATGATCTGCGGGCGGGTGGTCATGCGGCAAGCTCCCCGGTGAAGCTCAACGCGGTCGGCCCGGCGAGCACGACATGATTGTCCGCCTCGCGCCATTCGACCGACAGCGTGCCGCCGTCCAGATCCAGATCGACCTTGCGCCCGGTCAGCCCGCGCCGGTGCGCGGCGACTGCGGTGGCGCAGGCCCCGCTGCCGCAGGCTTGGGTGATGCCGGCGCCGCGTTCCCATACCCGCAACCGGATGCGGTCCGGCCCGGTGACCGTTGCGACTTCTACATTCGTGCGTTCCGGGAACATCGGATGATGCTCGATCTCCGGTCCCAGGGCGGGCAGGTCGACCGCCTCGACGTCGTCGACGAAGAAGACGCAATGCGGGTTGCCCATGTTGACGGCGGCCGGGTTGGCGAGCGGTCCTTGTTCGATCGGCAGCGACAGCGTGTCGGCCCGGTCGCGCAGCGGGATTTCCGACCATTCGAGCCGCGCGGGCCCCATATCGACGGCAACGATGCCGTCCGCGCCGGTCTCGGCGGTCAGCAGTCCGGCCGCCGTTTGAACCGCCGCCGTCCGCTTGCCCGTCTCTTCCATCAGCGCCGCGACGACGCAGCGGGTGCCGTTGCCGCAGGCCGCCGATTCGCTGCCGTCGGAATTATAGAAGCGCAGGCGCGCGTCGGCGTGATCGTCATCCGCTTGATCTATCAGGATAAGTTGATCGAACCCGACACCGCGGCGGCGGTCGGCGATGGCGCGAATCCGGTCCGGCGCGAGCTCGACGGGCGTGCTGCGCCGGTCGATCACGACGAAGTCGTTGCCGAGACCATGCATCTTGGTGAAGGCGATCATCGCTGCCATCCTTGTGAACACAGCCTTATATGGCGGCGGCGGCGCGCAAGTCTAGGAAATTAAGGCGTTTCGATGCCGATTGGATCGTGTCTCGGGTGCTTGACTTGCCCTCCCGTCGGCGGTACAAGCCGCCTGCCTTTTGAGAAAAAAGCATGCGGCCAGCCCCGAGGGGCTCCGCCAGTCCGCGAGGGTTCGCGCACTGGCGCCATTTCCCTTTGTGCGGGCCGCGTTGCGAACCACCGGCAGGACAACGCAGGACACCCTATGTTCGACAGTCTGACAGATCGTCTCGGAGACGTCTTCGACCGCCTCAAGCGCCGCGGCGCGCTGAAGGAGCAGGATGTCGACGCGGCGCTCCGCGAAGTGCGGGTAGCACTTCTGGAAGCGGACGTCGCGCTGCCCGTGGTCAAGGAACTGATCGACAAGGTCAAGGAAAAGGCCGTCGGCAGCGAAATTCTCAAGTCGGTGACCCCAGGCCAGATGGTCATCAAGGTCGTCCACGACACGCTGGTCGAGACACTGGGCGGCGAAGAGGACCCGATCATGCTGCCCGCCGACCCGCCGGGCGCCTTCCTCATGGTCGGGTTGCAGGGGTCGGGTAAGACGACGACGACGGCGAAGCTGGGGCTGCGCCTCAAGGAACGCGACAACAAGAAGGTCCTGATGGCGTCGCTCGACGTGGCGCGTCCCGCCGCGCAGGAACAGCTAAAGGTGCTGGGCGAGCAGGCGGACGTGGCGACCTTGCCGATCGTGCCGGGCCAGGGACCGGTCGAGATCGCGCGCCGCGCGATGCAGGCGGCCACGCTGGGCGGGTTCGACGTGATCCTGCTGGACACCGCCGGCCGGTTGCACGTGGACGATGCGCTGATGGAAGAGGTCGCGGCGGTGCGCGACGTCGCGATGCCGCTGGAAACCCTGTTGGTGGCGGACGCCATGACCGGCCAGGACGCGGTCAACGTGGCGACCAGCTTCAACGAGCGCGTCGGATTGACGGGCATCGTGTTGACGCGGGTCGACGGCGACGCGCGCGGTGGCGCGGCCTTGTCGATGCGGGCGGTCACCGGCAAGCCGATCAAGTTGCTCGGCGTCGGCGAGAAGCTCGAGGACGTGGAAGCCTTTCACCCCGACCGCATCGCCGGCCGTATCCTCGGTATGGGCGACGTGGTCAGCCTGGTGGAGAAGGTCGCCGAGACGGTCGAGGTCGAGGAGGCGGAGAAGCTCGCCGCCAAGCTCAAGAAAGGCCAGATGGACCTCAACGACCTGGCCGACCAGCTCAAGCAGTTGCGGCGCATGGGCGGCATGTCCGGCGTCATGAACATGCTGCCGGGTATCGGCAAGATGAAGAACCAAATGGCCGAGGCCAATCTCGATGAATCGGTGGTCAAACGGCAGGAGGCGATCATCCAGTCGATGACGCCGCAGGAACGCAGCCGGCCGAAAGTGATCCAGGCCTCCCGCAAGCGGCGCATCGCCGCCGGATCGGGGACCTCGGTCCAGGATGTGAACAAGCTGCTCAAGCAGTTCCAGATGATGAACAAGATGATGAAGAAAATGGGCAAGATGGGAAAGAAAGGCATGATGCGCGGCGGTCTGCCGCAGATGCCCGGGATGCCCGGCATGCCCCCGCGTTTCTAGAACGCGGTCAGATACCGAAAACCGAACGACACATAATTTTTTCGACGAGGGAAACTCAACGATATGTCACTAAAAATTCGACTAGCCCGGGGCGGCGCCAAGAAGCGGCCCTTTTACCGGATCGTCGTTGCCGATTCGCGGATGCCGCGGGACGGCCGCTTCATCGAGAAGGTGGGCACCTACAATCCCATGCTCAACAAGGACGACCCGAACCGGGTGACCCTGGTCCAGGAGCGTGTCGAGCATTGGCTGTCGGTGGGCGCGTTGCCGTCCGACCGCGTCGCCCGGTTCCTGGGCAAGGCGGAAATCATCCCGATGCCGACCTACCGCGAGCAGCCGAAAAAGAGCGCGCCGCGTCCGAAGACGCTGGAGAAGCAGGCCGCCCGCGAAGAGAAGAAGCAGGCCGCCGCCGAGGCCGCCAAGGAAGCCGCCGAAGCGGCCGCGGCCGCACCGGCTGAGGAACCCGCGGAAGAGGCCGCTGCCGAGGCGCCGGCCGAAGAGGTCGCGGCCGACGCCCCCGCTGAGGAAAAGGCGGAAGAGGTGAAGGCCGAGGAAGCCCCGGCGGAAGACAAAGCCGAAGAGGCGCCTGCCGAGGAAGAGGCCAAGGAAGAGGAGAAGAAGGACGGCTAACGCCGTTCCGACCGGATCTTCATGGTGATGGAGCATGTGGATATGGCGGACCGCAAGGTCTGTATCGGGGTGATAGCCGGCGCGCACGGGGTCCGTGGCCAGGTGCGCGTGAAGAGCTTCACCGCCGAACCGCAGGACGTGACGGCCTACGGCCCGGTCACGGACGCCAGCGGTGCGCGCCAATTCGACTTGCGCATCACCGGGGCCGCGCGCGGCATGATGCTGGCGAAGATCGACGGCGTCGGCGACCGGAACGCCGCGGATTTGTTGCGTGGCACCGAGCTGTATGTCGATCGGGATCGCCTGCCGGAACCCGATGAAGACGAGTTCTACTATGCCGACCTGATCGGCCTGGACGCGGTGTCGACCGACGGCGCGGCGCTGGGCAGCGTCCGCGCGATGCATAACTTCGGTGCGGGCGACATGATCGAGTTGGACGACGGGTCCGGCAAGACGGAGTTGCTGCCGTTCACGGAAGCGGTCGTTACGACGGTCGATCTGGAGGCCGGTGTGGTGACCATCGATCCGCCGCATGACATCTTCGTGCGGCCCGACGCGCATCTCGATGACGACGAAGATGGCGGCAAGAACGGGGAGGCCGGCACATGAGCTGGGATGCCCGTGTTCTGACGCTGTTCCCGGAAATGTTCCCGGGTCCGCTGGGCGATTCGCTCGCCGGAAAGGCGCTGGCGGCCGGTCTCTGGTCGCTGCGCACGATCGACATCCGCGATTTCGCGAAGGACCGCCACGCCACGGTGGACGACACACCCTTCGGCGGCGGTCCGGGCATGGTGATGCGCGCCGACGTGGTCGACGATGCGATCGCTTCGGTGGCCGACGAACCCGGCCCCCTGGTCTACCTCACGCCGCGCGGACGGCGGCTCGATCAGGCGCTGGTCGGCGAACTCGCCGCCGGGCCGGGCATGACGGTCCTGTGCGGCCGGTATGAGGGAATCGACGAGCGGGTTATCGAGTCCCGCGACTTCACGGAAATCAGCCTCGGCGATTTCGTGCTGTCCGGTGGCGAGCCGGCGGCGGTTGCGCTGATCGACGCCTGCGTGCGGCTGTTGCCGGGCGTGATGGGCGACGCGGCGTCGCTTGAGGAAGAAAGCTTTCAAAGCGGATTGCTGGAATATCCGCACTACACGCGACCGGCGGAATGGCACGGCCGGTCGGTGCCCGATGTCCTGATATCCGGGCACCATGAAAAGATCCGCGCCTGGCGGCGCGAACAGGCAGAACGCATTACCCGCGAGCGGCGGCCCGATCTCTGGGAACGCTATACCGCGCAGATTTAAGGAACGAGGACGGAAACATGAACATCATTCAAAAGGTAGAGCAGGCCCAGCTGGACAAGCTCACGGCCGAGCGCGATATCCCGCCGTTTCGACCGGGCGACACGATCCGCGTTCAGGTGCGCGTCGTCGAAGGCACCCGCGAGCGGATTCAGGCCTTCGAAGGCGTGTGTATCGGCCGCAAGAACGCCGGCTTGAACAGCTCCTTCACGGTGCGCAAGATCAGCTACGGCGAAGGCGTCGAGCGGGTCTTTCCGCTGCATAGCCCGCGGATCGACGCGATCGAGGTGGTGCGCCGGGGTTCGGTCCGCCGCGCAAAGCTGTATTATCTTCGTGGCCGCCGCGGGAAATCGGCGCGGATCACCGAGGATACGAGCCAGCGCCGCGCCCAGGAAGCCGCGGCACATAACGATGCGGTCGCCGCCGACGCCAAAGCCGCCGAGGCGGCCGTGGCTGTCGACGAGAAGACGGAAGACTAGATAAGACCAAGAAGACCAATTGCGAGCCCAAGGGGACAAAGATCCCCGCCGGGCGCCGGGAGTACGGGTGATGAGCAAACCTCGAACTTTGTTCGAAAAGATTTGGGATAGCCACGTCGTCGATGTCGAGGAGAACGGCACATGCCTTCTCTATATCGACCGGCATCTCACCCATGAGGTGACGACGCCGCAACCGTATGAAGGATTGCGCCAGGCGGGGCGTCCGGTGCGCCGGACCGATGCGACGCTCGCGGTGATCGACCACAACATCGCGACCGACCGCAGCGAGGGTATTCCCGAGGACTCGCAGCTCCAGATCGATACCTTGATCAAGAACTGCGCGGATTTCGGCGTGGAGTTGTTCCACTTCGACGACGTGCGGAACGGTATCGTGCATATCATCGGGCCGGAGCAGGG
This sequence comes from Alphaproteobacteria bacterium, assembly GCA_965228975.1. Lineage (GTDB taxonomy): Bacteria > Pseudomonadota > Alphaproteobacteria > UBA8366 > UBA8366 > JAJFJD01. Next base: position 4,338,738 of record OZ245851.1, on the reverse strand, counting down.
CTTCACCCTGCCGGGTACGACGCTGGTCTGCGGCGACAGCCATACCGCGACCCACGGCGCGTTCGGTGCGCTGGCCTTCGGCATCGGCACCTCCGAGGTCGAGCACGTGCTGGCGACCCAGACCCTGATCCAGGCGCCGGCCAAGAGCATGCGCGTCACGGTCGACGGCGCGCTGCCGTTCGGTTGCACCGCGAAGGACCTGGTCCTGGCCATCATCGGCAAGATCGGCACCGGCGGCGGCACCGGGCATGTCATCGAATATGCCGGTCAGGCGATCGAGGACCTGTCGATGGAAGGCCGCATGACGGTCAGCAACATGACGATCGAGGCCGGTGCGCGGGCGGGATTGATCGCGCCGGACGAGAAGACCTTCGCGTTTCTGAAGGACCGGCCGATGTCGCCGAAGGGCGAATTGTGGGACCAGGCGGTCGCCTATTGGAAGACGCTGCCGTCGGACCCGGGCGCGCAATACGATAAAGAAGTCACGCTCGATGTGTCGGAAATCGTGCCGCAGATCACTTGGGGCACGAGCCCGGAAGACGTCATGCCGATCACCGGCACCGTGCCGGACCCGAAGACCGCCCCCAATCCGGACAAGCGCGACAGCATGCAGCGCGCGCTCGACTATATGGGGCTGACGGCCGGGACCAAGATGACCGACGTGCCGGTCGACCGGATTTTCGTGGGATCGTGCACCAACGGCCGTATCGAGGATATGCGGGCGGTCGCCGCCGTGGCCAAGGGCCGCAAGGTGGCCGACGGCGTGCGCGCGATGATCGTGCCGGGGTCCGGCCTGGTCAAGCAGCAGGCCGAGGAAGAAGGCATCGCCGATATCCTGAAGGAGGCCGGCTTCGAATGGCGCGAGCCGGGCTGCTCGATGTGCCTGGCGATGAATGTCGACCGGCTCGAGCCGGGCGAGCGTTGTGCGTCCACCACGAACCGGAACTTCGTCGGCCGCCAGGGCCGCGACGGACGCACGCATTTGGTGAGCCCGGCAATGGCCGCTGCGGCGGCGGTGACGGGCAGATTTGCCGACGTACGGGAGTTGATGGAATAACAATGTCGTCCAATGCAATGAAGAAGCCGGCGGATACGCAGCCGGGAGCGAAACAAAATCTCGAGGGTATCGACCGGCTGTTCGGTCGCGACGTCCGGAGCGCGGGCTGGGTCGTCGATTCGGCAGCGATGGCTCGGGACGGGAAAAACGAATTGCGGTCCGGTCTAGGCGAAGACCGGCCCGACCCGGCGATGATCTGGGCGCTGCGCGGTCGGCGCCGGTAAGCGGATAGGAGAGGCGAGCATGGAAAAATTCACGAAACTGTCCGGCGTTGCGGCGCCGATGGACATGATCAACATCGATACCGATCAGATCATTCCGAAACTGCATCTCCGCACGATCAAACGCACCGGCCTCGGCAAGGTCCTGTTCGACGAGCTGCGGTTCAAGCCGGACGGAAGCGAGATTCCGGACTTCATTCTGAACCAGGAGCCGTACCGCAATTCGAAGATCATCGTCGCCGGCGATAACTTCGGCTGCGGCTCGTCGCGGGAGCACGCGCCGTGGGCCTTGCTGGATTTCGGTATCCGCTGCGTCATCTCGACCAGCTTTGCCGACATCTTCTACAACAACTGCTTCAAGAACGGCATCCTGCCGGTCACCGTGACCAAGGATCAGTTGGACGCGTTGATGGCGGACGCGTCGGACCGCGAGAATCCGGAACTTACCGTCGATCTGGAATCCCAGACGATCACGCGGCCGAACGGCGCCACCGTGTCGTTCGAGATCGACGAATTCCGCCGCGAATGCCTGTTGAACGGCCTCGACGACATCGGCCTCACGCTGCAGAAGGCGGAAAAGATCGACGACTTCGAGGCGCAGCAGCGCGAGAGCCAGCCCTGGCTGTATCGCTAGGCCCGCGGCAGGACGAACGCGATGGCCACACCCCGCACCCTGTTCGACAAGATTTGGGATAGCCATCTTGTCGATACCCTCGATGATGGGCTGAACATCCTCTATATCGACCGGCATCTTCTGCATGAGGTGCTGTCGCCGCAGGCGTTCGAAGGGCTGCGGATGGAAGGACGCACCGTCCGCCGCACGGAAGCGACGCTTGCGGTCGCTGACCACAACGTCCCGACCACGGACCGCAGCAAGGGGATCGAGGATCCGGAATCGCGCCTCCAGGTCGAGACGCTGAGCATCAATTGCAAGGAGTTCGGCGTGCCGATCTTCGACATGCTGGACCCGCGGCAGGGCATTGTCCATGTCATCGGCCCGGAGCAGGGCTTCACGCTGCCCGGCACCACGGTCGTGTGTTGCGACAGCCATACCGCGACCCACGGCGCGTTCGGTGCGCTGGCGTTCGGCATCGGCACGTCCGAGGGCGAGCATGTCCTGGCGACCCAGACGCTGCGCACCTCCAAGCCCAAGAACATGCGGGTGTTGATCGACGATCCGCTGCCGGTCGGCTGCACCGGCAAGGATTTGATCCTCGCCATCATTGGCGAGATCGGTACCGCCGGCGGGACCGGCCACGTCATTGAATTCTGCGGCCGGGCGATCCGCGACCTGTCCATGGAAGGGCGGATGACGGTCAGCAACATGACCATCGAGGGTGGCGCGCGTGCCGGCCTGATCGCGCCGGACGAAAAGACGTTCGAATACCTGAAGGGCCGACCGATGGCGCCGAAGGGCGCGCAATGGGAAGCCGCCGTGGCCTATTGGAAAACGCTGCCGTCGGACGACGGGGCGGCATACGACCGCGAAATCAAGATCGATGTCGCCAATATCGCGCCGCAGGTGACCTGGGGTACCAGTCCCGAGGACGTGGTGCCGATCACCGGGCGTGTGCCCGACCCCAAGGACGCGGAGAGTGACGCGAAGCGCAGCGCGATGAAGCGGTCGCTCGAATACATGGGCCTTACCCCGGGCACGCCGATGACCGAGATCGAAATCGACAATGTCTTCATCGGCTCCTGCACCAACAGCCGGATCGAGGACCTGCGCGCGGCGGCGGACATCGTCAAGGGCCGCAAGGTTGCCGACCGGGTCACCGCCATGGTCTCGCCGGGATCGACGATCATTAAGGAGCAGGCGGAGGACGAAGGCCTCGACCGCATATTCATCGAAGCCGGGTTCGAATGGCGCGAGGCCGGCTGTTCCATGTGCCTCGGCATGAACCCGGACCGTGTGCCGGCCGGAAAACGGTGCGCGTCCACGTCGAACCGCAACTTCGAGGGACGGCAGGGTCGGGACGCCCGGACCCATCTGGTCAGCCCGGCGATGGCCGCGGCGGCGGCGGTCCATGGCCGTCTGGTCGACGTGCGCGACGCCGACGCCTAAGCCGATGGCCGACGCCCCCCGCACGCTGTTCGACAAGATTTGGCAAGCGCATGTGGTGACGCCGCCGGAATCCGACGGCACCGCGCGTATCTATATCGACCGGCATCTCATTCACGAAGGATCGACCCCGCAGGCGTTCGAAGGTTTGCGGCTGGCGGGGCTGCCGGTGCGCCGTCCCGACGCGACGATGGCCGTGGTCGATCACGTGGTGCCGACGATCAACCGCGCCGCCGGGATCGAGGAGGAGACCTCCCGTGTCATGGTGGAGGCGATGGTGCGGAATTGCGCCGACTTCGGCATCGAGCTGTTCGACATGTTCGACGCGCGGCAGGGGATCGTGCATGTGGTCGGGCCGGAGCAGGGCTTTACGCTGCCGGGCATGACCCTGGTCTGTGGCGACAGCCACACGGCGACGCATGGTGCCTTCGGCGTGCTGGCTTTCGGCATCGGCACGTCGGAGGTCGAGCATGTGCTGGCCACGCAGACCTTGTTGCAACAGCCGATGAAGACGATGCGCATCAATGTCGAGGATGAATTGCCGGCGGGGTGCACGGCCAAGGACCTGGTGCTGGCGATCATCGGCAAGATCGGCGCCGCGGGCGGTACCGGTCACGCCATCGAGTATGCCGGACCGGGCATCGAGGCGTTGTCGATGGAAGGGCGCATGACCGTCTGCAACATGACGATCGAGGCCGGCGCGCGCGCCGGGATGATCGCGCCCGACGACAAGACATTCGCGTATCTGAAGGGCCGGCCTTTCGCGCCGCAGGGCGACGATTGGGAGCGCGCCGTATCGGCATGGCGGGCGCTTCCGACCGACGACGGCGCCCGCTTCGACCGCGAGGTCCGCTTGAACGGTTCCGATATCGTGCCGCAGGTGACCTGGGGCACCAGCCCCGAGGATGTCGCGCCGGTAACCGGCGTGGTCCCGGACCCGAACGATGCACCGAGCGAGGGCAAGCGCCAGTCGATGCGCCGGGCGCTCGACTACATGGGGCTCGCCGCCGGAACGCCGATCACGGAGATTGCGGTGGACCGGGTGTTCATCGGTTCCTGCACGAATAGCCGGATCGAGGATTTGCGCGCCGCCGCCGCGATTGCCGCGGGCGGACGCGTCGCCGAAACGGTGAAGGCCATGGTCGTGCCGGGTTCCGGGCAGGTGAAGGCGGCTGCCGAGGCGGAGGGGCTTCACCGGGTTTTCGAGGAGGCCGGCTTCGAATGGCGCGAGCCCGGCTGTTCGATGTGCGTCGGCATGAACAACGACTTGATCGCGCCGCAGGAACGCTGCGCGTCGACCTCGAACCGCAACTTCGAAGGCCGGCAGGGGCGCGGCGGACGAACCCATCTGGTCAGCCCCGCCATGGCCGCGGCGGCCGCTCTCACCGGGCGGTTCACCGACGTTCGCGACTTGGGGTAACGGAACGGACGAGACAACAGGGCCGCCGCGCAAAATTTCGACCGGAGTCTTTAGAAGTCGAAGGCCCATCCAAATGCAGGCAAGGAGCAAACGAATGGTTGCGAGTGCAAACAAGAAACTGGTGGTGCTTCCGGGCGATTATGCCGGCCCCGAAGTGATGGACCAGGTGTTGCGCGTGGTGCATTGGATGGAGACGCGCCGGGCCGTGGCATTCGACTTGGACGAACGGTCGATCGGCGGTGCGTCCTACGACGAGTTCGGCACGCCGTTGACGGACGATACGCTGGCCGCGGCGAAAGCTTCCGACGCCGTCCTGCTGGGCGCGATCGGCGGCCCGAAATATGACGGCCTGCCGCGCGAGAACCGGCCTGAAGCGGGCCTGCTCAAGCTGCGCAAGGAAATGGACCTGTTCGCGAACCTGCGGCCCGTCGTGACGTTCGACGCGCTGTTGGACGCGTCGTCCCTGAAGCCGGAAATCGTGAAGGGGCTCGATATCATGTTCGTGCGCGAATTGACCTCGGGCATCTATTTCGGCGAGCCGCGCGGCATCGAGACGCTGCCCGACGGCACCCGCCGCGCCGTGGATACTCAGGTCTATACCGATGGGGAGATCCGCCGCGTCGCCGAGGTGGCCTTCGAGTTGGCGCGGAAACGCCGCAACAAAGTCCATTCGGTCGAGAAAGAGAATGTGATGGCGACCGGCGTTTTATGGCGCGAGATCGTGACCGACCTGCATAAGGAAAAATACCAGGACGTCGAGCTTGAGCACATGTATGCGGACAACTGCGGTATGCAGTTGGTGCGCAACCCGAAACAGTTCGACGTCATCGTGACCGACAACCTGTTCGGCGACCTTCTGTCCGATTGCGCGTCGATGTTGCCGGGCTCGCTCGGCATGCTGCCGTCGGCGTCGCTGGGTGCGCCCGACGAGACCGGCCGGCGGCTCGCGATGTATGAGCCGATCCACGGCAGCGCGCCGGATATTGCCGGCAAGGGCATCGTCAATCCGCTGGCGGCGATCCTCAGCTATGCGATGCTGCTGCGCTATTCCTTCGACATGGAGGAAGAAGCGGCGTTGATCGAACAGGCCGTTCAAGACGTGTTGGGCGGCGGCATCCGCACCGCCGACATCATGTCCCAAGGCACGGCCAAGGTTTCGACCGGCGTGATGGGCGACGCGCTGCTGAAGCAGCTCGACAAGCTGGCCGGATAGGGGACGGACGGCGGTCGGTGCCGGGAGGCCGTGAGTGAGATTCAGGGTTTATTTTGTCGGTGCGAGGGCGTAGGATCACGCCGTTCGCTCATAATTCAGGGGTGTGCACGATGCGTATCATGGTCGCTTCGATTTTGACGTCGATATTTTTCGCCGCGTCGGCGGTTACCGCGTCTGCTTGTCCGATGGCTGGCCATTCGGAACAGAAGACCGTCATGACCGAGACGACGACGCAGACTCCGATGCCGGATAAATCCAAATCCGGCGGGTAACAGGGCCGGCATATGCCGTCGGCCCACCCTGGCGCCGGCGGTTTTCCTTTGGGAATACGTAACCGCGGGGCGCTCAGGTTTCTCCGCGGTTTTTCGTGGGCGGGCATCGCGTTGCAATCGATGTCCCGGACGCCTACATAAAACCGCATGTTTGAACGAGCCGCCCGGCCGAGGGCCGGCGGCGGTCTGATGAAGTGATGGAGCCTTGACGATGGGTTATCGCGTGGCGGTGATGGGCGCGACCGGAAATGTCGGTCGCGAGATATTGGAAATCCTGGCGGAACGGGCCTTCCCGGCGGATGAAGTCGTGGCGCTGGCGTCCGAGCGGTCGGTCGGTAAAGAGGTGTCCTACGGCGATACGAAGACGTTGAAGGTCGTGAACCTGGCGGATTTCGATTTCACGGGAATCGACCTGGTCCTGTCGTCGGCCGGCGCATCCGTGTCGAAAGTACATGCGCCGCGTGCTGCCGAGGCGGGCGCCGTGGTGATCGACAACACATCCTTCTTCCGCATGGATCCGGACGTGCCGCTGGTCGTGCCCGAAGTGAACGAAGAGGCGCTTGCGGATTACGGCAAGAAGAACATCGTCGCCAATCCCAATTGTTCGACCATGCAGATGGTCGTCGCCTTGAAGCCGTTGCATGACATGGCCGGTATCCGCCGGGTCGTGGTGTCGACTTACCAGTCGGTTTCGGGCGCGGGTAAGTCCGCCATGGACGAATTGTTCAACCAGACCCGCGACATCTACATGAACGAGCTGGTCAAGCCCGATCAGTTCACCAAACAGATCGCCTTCAACGTCATTCCCCATATCGACGTCTTCATGGATGACGGTTCGACCAAGGAAGAATGGAAGATGGTGGTCGAGACCAAGAAAATCCTCGATCCGAGCATCAAGGTCACCGCGACCTGCGTCCGGGTGCCCGTCTTCGTTGGCCATGGCGAGGCGGTGAACCTCGAGTTCGACCGGCCGATCACCGCCGAGGCGGCGCGCGAGGCGCTTCGGGATTCGCTCGGCGTGGTGGTGGTCGACGAGCGCGAGGATGGCGGTTACGTCACGCCGAAGGAGTCGACCGGCGAGGATGCGGTCTTCGTCAGCCGGCTGCGCGAAGACCCGACGGTCGAGAATGGCCTGTCGATGTGGATCGTCTCTGACAATCTGCGAAAAGGGGCCGCGCTCAACACGGTACAGATCGCCGAAGCGTTGATCGGCGGCTATCTGCAACGCAAAGCGGCGTAAGCGTTTAGGGTCGCGAAAGAAGGAGCGGATGTCCGCTCCGTCCGTGGCTCCTCCGGAAATTTTGGTGAAGCCTTGCAGCGCCGGTGCGGTGTGCAGCAATTGATATGTGCACATATTGTTAAACCAATCAGCTGCCGCTGAAATTGTTATCAATATGCGCACATAATATTTATCGTAACTTTTGGGCGGGTCGGATCTTTGCCGGGTTCAGGATCGCGTCCTGTCCGTCTATCAGCGGCAGGTCGGCCGATCCGCGCGTGGCCGCAAGCCGGACGGCTGTGTGCGTCGCCGCCGCGGCATATGCCAGCGCGGTGTGCGGTTCCGCGTGTTGCAGCAGCCGGCCGAGCAGGAGGCCCGCGAACAGGTCCCCTGCGCCATAGCCGGGCGCATCGACCGTCGGATAGGTGACCTGCCATGCGGACCCGTCGGCGGTGCAGACGGATGAAAGCCCGTCCTCGGTTTCGATGCCCGTGACGACGACGATGCCGGGACCCATGGCGTGCAATCGGTCCGCGGCGGACAATGCGTCTTTCACTGACCGAACGGGAATCCCGGACAAACACTCCGCCTCGAAGGTATTCGGTGTGACAATGTCCGCTGCGGCAATGCCTTCCACCGCGAAGAAGTCGGCAATGCCATCGGCGACGTAGACCTTCCCTTTGTCGCCGATCACCGGATCGCACAGGAACAACGCGTCGGCATTCTGCGCGCGCACCCGCCGCACCGCGTCGAGCACCACCGGCCCGGTATCCGGGTGACCGAGATACCCTGCCAAGACGGCGGTGCAATCCGCAAGCAGCCCGCGCTGGTCCAAACCATCGACCAGGGCCCGCACCTCCTCGGCCGGCGTCACCCGGCCGGTATGGCTTCCGTGCGCGGGGTGATTGGAAAACATCACCGTGTTCACCGGCCACACCGGGAAACCCAGCCGTTGCAGAAAATAGGCGCTGGCGCTGTTGCCGACATGTCCGGCGACGACGGCCGATTGGATGCTCAAAATGCCCATGATCGGCCATGCTAGGCCGTCTCTCGCCGGAAACCAATTGCCGATATATTAGAGTCCCGCGCCGCCTAATGTGGCCGTTGCGATGCGGCCGCGCGCCGGTATAGTCCCGCCAGCCACCATTTCGGAGACTTGCCATGACCCCCAATGATCGCCCGCGCCGCAGCATGCTTTACATGCCTGGCTCGAACGCCCGCGCCCTGGACAAGGGCCGCAGCCTGCCCTGCGACGCCATCATCTTCGACCTCGAGGATGCGGTTGCGGTCGAGGCGAAAGAAACGGCGCGGATACAAATCGCCGACGCCTTAGTCGCCGGCGGCTACGGCGACCGGGAGTTGCTGATCCGCGTGAATGGGTTGGACTCGGAATGGGGCGCCGTGGACCTCGCCGCCGTCGCATCCATGCCGGCGCATGGCGTTTTGGTCCCGAAGGTCGAGACCCCTGAAATGGTTCAGGCCGTGGAACGGCATCTGTCGGATGCGGGCGCACCCGAACGGCAATCGATCTGGTGCATGATGGAAACGCCCATTGGCATACTGCGCGCGGCCGAGATTGCGGCCTCCAGCCCACGCCTCGCGGGGTTCATCCTTGGCACCAACGATCTCGCACTCGACCTACGGTGCCGCCAGACGCCGGACCGGCTTCCCTTCCTGACCAGCTTCGGTCTCTGCATTCTCGCGGCGCGCGCCCACCGTCTCTCCGTCATCGACGCCGTGCACACGGATCTCGACGACATGGAGGGGTTCGCCGAGGCCTGCCGGCAGGGACGAGACCTGGGTTTCGACGGCAAATCGTTGATCCATCCAAAGACCATCGAGACGGCGAACGCCCTATTCGGGCCGAGCGCGGAGGACGTCGCCTGGGCCCGTAAACTCGTCGCCGCCTATCGCGACGGCCAGGCCGAAGGCAAGGCGGTCATCGTCGTCGACGGACAGATGATCGAGGACCTACACGTCCGCGAAGCGCAGCGCCTGCTGGCGATGGCCGACAGTGTGACCACGCCATAGCGCGCGTCGATCAACCGGAGCACCGTAGAGGGCACAATCGAATTAAAGCATTAGCAAGATTTCGCAAGGGATGGGTGGACACCGTAAAATGAAACGCTCTAGGCATAAAATAGAACGTCAAAAATAAATAAAAGAAACGCTGAAATTTAGTTGAGAAAATAAAAACACGTTGATATAAGAAGGGCGTCGAGTATGTGTTCCGGAGTTGGTGGGACCACCAGATCACATTTGTACCGCGAACGGTACGCTCGACGCCCTTCCGAGCCCTACGGCTCTGGTCCGCGAAAGCAGACTTCCGCAACACCAACCCAACATTCCGGCAGACACCCTGGCGACGACGCTGCCGGTGCGGGCTGGTCAATGCGACCGCAGCGACCGTAATGGCCTATGCTGCCGCATTCCTTCCGGATTCGCCCGCATACATCCAGTGACGCCAAGAGACATCGCTGCATGCGTCCCGCCGTTCTCAAGGACAGTCAATACCTCGCGACATCGACCCCCCGTTCGGCATGCATCGCTGCGTCGCCGAACTTCTGTCCCCCGCCAGGCACAGGGAGGCAACCGACGGGAGCCGGCGGAACTGGCGATGAGGTCATCCCTCCACCCGTGGGGTGAGGCGGATGCGGCGGGTCCGAGCCTAAATCGACGCATTCCCAACCGAGCCCTCCGCCGCGTCGGCATTCGTGCCGGAAACCCAGCACTGGCGCCGCCGCGCCGTCCGATGCCGCCGACGGGTTGGCCCGCAGGCCGCCAGCCATCGGCACCGACATCGCGTAAGCGAACCGGAAATCCGCCCGATGTCGCAGCAAAGTGCCCGCAAAAGCATCTCCACGCGCCACCGTTAGGACCCTTAGCCGGGCCGGGCTTGTCCGAAGACGCCGCCGCAGCCCCTAAAACCCCCGCTAGCAAACCCGCTTAATCCTGTCGGCCCGAAGGCGGAATCAAAACTAAACGAAATTGCATCAACGCCGAGATTTCAGCGCTTTCACGTACCACTGCAATAGTGTATTGGGGTGGAAAAGATGTCCATAATAAAAGCAAGAGATCGCAAAAAAAGTTGTGAATAAAACAAAAAGAAAATCACAATTTATCCACATTCTATCCACAAGTTTTTCCACAGAATATGGATTTTTTATACTTTAAAGTAGTATTCGCAAGTATATAACATCTATTGCTTAATCTTGCCAGAGGAGATTCGAATCTTTTCCAATCGATTTGAGAAATGCACAGGCCGTCTACGGGGCGGCACGTGAATTGCCATTAGAAATCTGGCCCTCGATTTGTTGCGACGCGTCGCGGGGTCACACCAATTCCCGAATCGGAGACAGTAACGACGGACCTGGTTCTGTTGGCGGATGGGTCTTGCGAGCGCTTCGATGTCTCGGACGGGCGGTTGGGCCGACAAACCGCTGTAAACGTGACTATCCGGGATCGGGCCGGGCGCTCCCGTCGGCCGCAACGGCGGCTACCGTTGACTAGGCAGGAAAAGCGCCCTATTCAGAGCCACGTGTTTTTCTGGAAGGGGTGCTTCACCCAGGCTACCGTCGGTGGTGGCGTATGCATTAATTGCAATCCGGATTGCATTTCAGGACGTATACCAACTAAGCCACGGCGCGGGCAGCGAGAGGACGTATGAATACGGGAAACAGGCCACTTTCACCGCATCTGCAGGTGTATCGATGGCAATGGACGATGGCGCTTTCGATTTTGCATCGCGCCACGGGAATCGCGTTGGCCGTCGGCGCGTTGCTGATGGTGTGCTGGTTGATATCGGTGGCGCAGGGCGCGGAAGCCTATGCTGCGCTCGACGGGTTCATGTCTTCCTGGATCGGCCGTTTGCTGTTGTTCGGGTGGACGTGGTCGTTGTTCTACCATCTCGCGAACGGCATTCGTCACCTGGCATGGGATGCCGGTAGCGGTCTCGAATTGGATGCGGCGCGCACCTCCGGATACGCGGCCGTCGTGTTTTCGGTGGTCGGCACGATCGCCCTATGGGCCGTGGCTTACGGCATGACGGGGGCGTTCTCATGAGCATGCAAACGCCGCTCGGCCGGGTGCGGGGGCTCGGCTCCGCAAAGAACGGGACGCATCACTGGTGGATGCAACGGGTTACGGCGGTGGCGCTGGTGCCTCTGACCTTGTGGTTCATCTATTCGATCCTCACCCTGCTCGGTGGTGGCTATGTCGAAGCCGCACGGTGGCTTGCGTCTCCGGTCAACGCCGTCTTGATGGTCCTGTTGATCATTGCGACATTCCATCACCTTCAGCTAGGGCTGCAGGTGGTGATCGAAGACTATATTCATGGCGAGGGCGCGAAGATCGCAACCATCGTCATTCTCAAACTGGCAAGTTTCGCGCTCGCCGTGGCGGGCGCGTTTGCCGTGTTGAAGGTTGCGTTCTAAATGAATGCACAGAGCATGAAGCGTATAGGGTGGCAGTAGAAAATGGGTCAGGCATATCCAATTATCGACCATGAATACGACGTGGTCGTCGTCGGCGCCGGCGGCGCCGGGTTGCGCGCGACGGTTGGTCTGGCCGAGGCCGGGCTGAAAACGGCCTGCGTCACCAAGGTCTTCCCGACCCGCAGTCATACGGTCGCGGCGCAGGGCGGTATCTCCGCCGCGCTGGGCAACATGGGCGACGACGACTGGCGTTGGCATATGTATGACACGGTCAAGGGCGCCGATTGGCTGGGCGACCAGGACGCCATCGAATACATGTGCCGCGAGGCGATCCCCGCGATCATCGAGCTGGAACATTACGGCGTGCCGTTCAGCCGTACCGAAGAGGGCCGGATCTACCAACGGCCGTTCGGCGGCATGACGACGAATTACGGCGAAGGCACCGCGCAGCGGACGTGCGCCGCCGCCGACCGGACCGGACACGCGATGCTGCACACGCTGTATCAGCAGTCGGTCAAGCATCAGGTCGAGTTCTTTATCGAATACTTCGCGCTCGATCTCATCACCGACAGCGAAGGCGATGTCTGCGGCCTGATGGCTTGGAACCTGGACGACGGCACGATCCACCGCTTCCGGGCCAAGATGGTCATCCTGGCGACCGGCGGATACGGCCGGGCCTATTTCTCTTGTACCTCGGCGCATACCTGCACGGGCGACGGCGGCGGCATGGTGTTGCGCGCCGGCCTGCCGATGCAGGACATGGAGTTCGTGCAGTTCCATCCGACCGGCATCTACGGCGCGGGTTGCCTGATCACCGAAGGCGTGCGCGGCGAGGGCGGCTACGTCACGAATTCCGAGGGTGAGCGTTTCATGGAACGCTATGCCCCGTCGGCCAAGGACCTGGCCAGCCGGGACGTGGTGAGCCGGTCGATGACCATCGAAATCCGCGAAGGCCGCGGCGTCGGCGCCAACTCGGATCATATTCATCTTCATCTCGAACATCTCGACCCCGACGTGATCGAGGAACGCCTGCCCGGCATCTCCGAGACGGCCCGCATCTTCGCCGGCGTCGACGTCACGAAGGAAGCGATCCCCGTCATCCCGACCTGCCACTACAACATGGGCGGGGTGCCGGCGAACTATCACGGCGAGGCGGTTACCTTGAAGAACGGCGGCGACGCATCGGTCGTGCCCGGCCTGATGGCGATCGGCGAGGCGGCCTGCGTCTCGGTGCATGGGGCGAACCGGCTCGGATCGAACTCGTTGCTCGACCTCGTGGTGTTCGGCCGTGCGTCGGCCCAGCGCTGCGCCGAGGTGGTCGACCCGAATGCCAGCCACAAGCCCTTCCCGTCGGACGCGGGCGAAGCGGCGCTCGACCGCCTCGACCGGATCCGCCATTCCAAGGGCAGCACGTCGACCGCGTCGCTGCGGCTGGAAATGCAGCGGGTGATGCAGAGCAACTGCGCCGTGTTCCGGACCGGCGAGGTGCTCGACGAAGGCGTCGGCCTGCTGGAGGAAACTTGGAAGAAGCGCGAGGACCTGAGCGTTACCGACCGGTCGATGGTCTGGAATTCTGACCTGGTCGAATCGCTGGAACTCGACAACCTTCTGTCGCAGGCGATGGTCACCATGACCTCGGCGGCGAACCGGCAGGAATCGCGCGGCGCGCATGCCCGCGAGGACTTCCCGGACCGCGACGACGAGAAATGGATGCATCACACGCTCGCCTGGTGCGACGACGACGGCAAGGTCAAGATCGATTACCGCCCGGTCGTGATGCAGACGTTGACGAACGAGGTTCAGGTCTTCCCGCCGAAGGCGCGGGTGTATTGATCCGCTCCGTCGCGCGAATAACCGAAATCCATACGCCGGCGGTTATACGTCGCCGGACGGGACAAGAAGAAAGACGATTACATGGCTGAATTCTCGCTACCCGCCAATTCCAAGGTCAAGGACGGTAAGCGCTGGGACGCGCCGGCCGGGGCCGGAAATACGAAGACCTTCAAGGTCTACCGATGGAACGCGGATGATGGGGAGAACCCGGCGCTCGATACCTACACCGTCGACCTCGACGATTGCGGCCCGATGGTTCTCGACGCGCTGATCAAGATCAAGAACGAGATCGATCCGACGCTGACCTTCCGGCGGTCTTGCCGCGAGGGCGTCTGCGGGTCCTGCGCGATGAATATCGACGGCACCAACACGCTGGCCTGCACGAAATACATCGATGACGTCGACGGCGACGTTAAGGTCTATCCGCTGCCGCATATGCCGGTGGTGAAGGACCTGGTGCCCGACCTGAGCACGCCCTACGCGCAGCTCTCGTCGATCGAGCCGTGGATGAAGACGCAGACGCCCGCGCCGGCGCGCGAACGGCTGCAGACACCGGAGGAACGGCGTCAGCTCGACGGACTATACGAATGCATCCTGTGCTTCTGCTGCTCGACAAGTTGCCCGAGCTATTGGTGGAACGGCGACCGCTATCTCGGCCCGGCCATCCTGCTGCAGGCCTACCGCTGGATCGCCGACAGCCGCGACGAGGAGACCGGCGACCGGCTCGACCAGTTGGAAGACCCGTTCCGGCTCTACCGGTGCCACACCATCATGAACTGTACGAAGACCTGCCCGAAGGGCTTGAACCCGGCGAAGGCGATCGCCGAGATCAAGAAGCTCATGGTGGCGCGGCAAGGCTGACAGCCCACGGCGGGGCCATGGGCGGTGGTTCCGCCCGTCCCGGCGAAATTGGTCCTTTTTCCGACGGCGCGGTCCCTTTAGACCGCGCCGTTGTCGGTTCTACAGACAGGAGAAGTCGGATGTATCTGCCGCCCTATTTCGCCGAGGACGACCAGGAGATTCTTTATTCGGTCATCCGCGACAATAATTTCGGTGTGCTGGTCACGACGATGGACGGCGCGCCGTTGGCGACGCACCTGCCCTTCCTGCTGGAAGGTGACAAGCTGGTGGCGCATATGGCCCGGGCCAATCCGCAGTGGGAAGCCTTCGCGAGCGGGGCGGAGGTGTTGTGCATCTTCCACGGCCCGCACGGTTACATCTCGCCGAACTGGTATGCGAACAAGAAGGCGGTGCCGACCTGGAACTATGTGGCGGTCCATGTCTACGGCACGCCCCGCATCGTCGACGATCCGGCGGCGGCGCTGGCGATGCAGGAACGGCTGGTTGCCGCGCATGAGGTCGGGTCGCCGACGCCGTGGACAATGGATGGTCAGCCGGACGGCTATATCGAGGGTCAGTTGCGCGCCATCGTCAATTTCGAGATTCCGATCGCGCGGATCGAAGGCAAGTTCAAGTTGAACCAGAACCGCAAGCCCGAAGACCGCGCCGGCGTGATCGCGGCCCTGCGGGCGAGTCCGCGCGCCGGTGACCAGGAACTCGCCGACCTTATGGCCGCGCGCGAGCCGGGGTGATTAGGTTCCGATTTCTCGCCCCTGCTATTGGCTCATGCCGATGTTGCGGACCTTTCGAAATCCGGGAAAAATCGAAACATGCCAATTCGGATCGCGACATCTTCGGATATGGAGGGCTGGGCAGAGCTCCGCGCCCAACTGTGGGAAGACATGGCGTACGCCCAACACCTGGAGGAAATCGCGGCGATGCTCGCCAAGCCGTCTGGTGAATGCGTTGCCTTTTTGGATGTTGTCGACGGAACCGGCATTCGCGCATTTGCCGAAGCCGCTTTGCGCCACGATCACGTAAACGGATGCGAGACGTCGCCCGTCGCTTTCCTTGAGGGAATTTTTGCACGCCCCGAAAACCGGGGCGCTGGCATCGGCAGGAGTTTGTTGAGGTCCGTCGAATCCTGGGCACATGACCAGGGATGCTCCGAGCTCGCGTCGGACGCCGACCTCGACAACCTGGCAAGCCACGCGTTCCACACGGCTTTGGGCTTTGAGGAAACAGAGCGTGTCGTCTATTTCTGCAAACCGCTTTAGGTCGGCTATCGGCGCTTCGAAGGCATTCATATCGTCCGCCGCATTTGTCGCTATCGGGTCAAATCGGTCATTCGCTGCAAACCTGACGGATGACTGATCCGGTCTTGCGCCCGCCGCAGGACGGCGTAGAGTCCTCGAAACACGGCAATTGCGGGAGGGCACCATGCGGCTGACCAATGAACAGCTCGAAACTTTCGACCGGGAGGGCTATGTCTTCCTGCCCGAGGTGTTCTCGCGGGCGGAAGTCGGCGTCCTGATGGGCGAGGTGCCCGGCATCTTCGCGCTCGACCGGGTCGAGAATGTCCGCGAGAAATCCGGCAAGTCGGTGCGCACGACCTTCGCCGCGCATACCTTCAACGAGGCATTTCGCCGCCTGGGCCGTCATCCGCGCATGATCGAGCCGGTGCAGCAGATCCTCGGCGGCGACGTCTACATGCATCAATACAAGATCAACGCGAAGGCCGCCTTCGACGGCGACGTCTGGCAATGGCATCAGGATTACGGCACCTGGGCGCGCGACGACAAGATGCCGGAAGCGCGGGCGATGAACATCGCGCTGTTCCTGGAGGACGTGACGGAATTCAACGGCGCGCTGATGTTCATTCCGCGCAGCCACAAGAAAGGCGTGATCGAGGCGGGACACGACCTGGAGACGACGAGCTACCCGCTTTGGACGATCGACGAGGACACGATCTCCCGGCTGGTCGCCGAGGGTGGCATCGTCTCGCCCAAGGGGCCGGCGGGATCGGTCATCATGTTCCATTCGACCTTGGTGCATGGCAGCCCGTCCAATATGTCGCCCTTCGACCGGACGATCGTCTATCTCAGCCTCTGTCACGTGGATAACCACATCCGGCAGTTCAAACGGCCCGAGTGGATCGCGCATCGGGATTTCGATCCGATCGTCCCGCTGGCCGACGATTGCCTGATGGAACTCGCCGGGGAAACCGCGGCGGCGGAATAAGCGCACCGCGCTGCGGAAAGGACAGCAAGCATGAATCTTCACAGAATGTTGCAGGCGCGGGCCGCCGAGGGGCGGCCGATCCGCGTCGGGTTGATCGGCGCGGGGAAGTTCGGCGCCATGTTCCTGGCGCAGGCGATCCGCACGCCCGGCATGCATGTCATGGGCATCGCGGACCTGTCGCCGGACCGGGCGCGCGAGTCGCTGCGCCGGGTCGGCTGGCCGGAAGAACAATTCGCGGCGAACGGTTTCGCCGACGCCATGCGCACGGGCGCGACGGCGATCACCGATGACGCCGCCGCGCTGATCGCCGCGGACGGGCTGGATGTCGTGATCGACGCGACCGGCAGCCCGGCGGCGGGAATCCGGCATGCCCTGCTGGCCTGCGAGCACGGACGGCATATCGTCATGGTGAATGTCGAAGCCGACGTGCTGGCCGGGCCGCTGTTGGCCGAGCGGGCCCGCGCCGCCGGCGTGGTCTATTCGATGGCCTATGGCGACCAGCCCGCGCTGATTTGCGAGATGGTCGACTGGGCGCGCGCCGCCGGGTTCGACGTGGTCGCGGCCGGGAAGGGCACCAAGTATCTGCCCGCCTTCCATGCCTCGACCCCGGACACGGTCTGGGGATATTACGGCCTGACGCCGGAAGCGGCCGAACTCGGCGGCATGAACCCGCAGATGTTCAACTCCTTCCTCGACGGCACGAAATCCGGGATCGAGATGGCGGCGGTCGCCAACGCGACGGGCCTGACGCCGCCGAAGGATGGGCTTGCCTTTCCGCCCTGCGGGGTCGACGAACTGCCGGCGGTGTTGCGGCCGCGCGGCGACGGCGGCCTGCTCGACGGCAAGGGCATGGTCGAGGTGGTGTCCAGCGTCGATCGAAACGACGGACCGGTCGAACGTGATCTGCGCTGGGGCGTCTATGCGGTTTTCGAGGCGCCGAGCGATTATGCCATGCGGTGCTTTTCGGAATACGGGCTGCGCACCGACGACAGCGGGCGGTACGCGGCGATGTACAAACCTTATCACCTGATCGGACTGGAGCTCGGCATTTCGGTCGCCAGTGCGGCGTTGCGGGGCGAGCCCACCGGCATGTCCGAAGCCTGGCGCGGCGATGTGGTCGCGACGGCGAAACGCGGCCTGGCGGAGGGCGAGATGCTTGACGGCGAGGGCGGCTACACGGTCTGGGGCAAGCTGATGCCGGCGTCCGACTCGCTTGCGCTCGGCGGGCTGCCGATCGGGCTGGCGCATGGCTGCCGGTTGAAACGGCCGATCGCCGAGGGTGCTCCGGTGCGCTGGGCCGATGTGGACATGGACGAGACGCAGGAGATCGTAAAGGTGCGACGCGAGATGGAAACGCAATTCGGGACGGGACGGCCGGCGGCGGTGGCGGAATGAGCAAGATCGCCATCATCACCGGCGGCAGCCGGGGCATCGGGGCGACCTGTGCGCGGCTGCTCGCCACCCAAGGATACGATGTCGCGCTGACCTATCTGAGCAATGAGGAAAAGGCGGACGCCGTCGCCGAAGACGTGCGCGCGGCCGGGCAACGGGCGGTCACGCTGCAGGCGGACATGGCGGTGGAAGCGGACATCCTGCGCATGTTCGAAACGGTGGACCGGGAGCTGGGACCGGTCACCGCCATGATCAACAACGCCGGCATCACGGGCGGCTTCGCCCGCATAGAGGATGTCGAGAGCGACGTGGTGCGGCGCGTGATGGACGCCAATGTGACCGGCTCGATCCTGTGCTGCCGCGAGGCCGTCAAGCGGATGTCGACGAAACACGGCGGCATGGGCGGCGTGATCGTCAACCTGTCGTCGCTGGCGGCCTTTACCGGCAGCCCGAACGACTATGTCTATTACGCGGCCAGCAAGGCGGCGGTGAATATGCTGACGGTGGGCTTGGCCAAGGAAGTGGCGGGCGACGGAATCCGCGTCAACGCGGTGGCGCCCGGGGCCGCGGATACGGATATCCATGCCGACGGCGGGCAACCCGATCGCCCGGCCCGGCTGGCCAAGATTTTGCCCATGAAACGGATCGCCACGCCCGAGGAGGTCGCCGCGACGGTGGCCTTTCTGTTGTCCGACGGCGCGTCCTATATCAGCGGCGCGGTCGTGCCGGTCACCGGCGCCGCCTGATTTCATCCGGTCGCCATCGTTTCGATGGCCCATACTTGCAAATCGCGTCGACATCGTCGCAGAATGCTGCGGCTCAGCAGGACAATAAGATCCGCTAGATCGGCAGAGGGGGCATCGGATGACACGTGTGGGACGCTTGGCCGTCATTGGCTTGGTGATGTTGCTGGCGTTTCCGGCTTGGGCGGCGGATCGCGCCGGGTTCTATACCGGATTGCGATTGGTCGGATCGGTCGCCGATCTGAACGACGAACAAGCGACGGGCTTCAACGGCCCGCTGATCACCAACAACGGATCGGACCTTGTCGGCGGCGGTGGCGGCGTCTTCGGTTATCGCTGGGGCCGTTTCCCGTTCCGTACGGAACTCGAGGTGGCGCACCGCGTCCGGTTCGATTGGGACGCCCGTGACGGCGGACCCCCGGCGGTCGGATACGAGAACAACCTCGACAGCACCAACGTGCTGTTCAACATTTTGCTGGAATACCGCAATCTCAGCGACTTCACGCCGTTCTTCGGCGGTACGGTCGGTTGGTCGCGCAACAATTCGGAAATGCGGCGGACCGTTGTCGCGACCAACACCACGATTTCTCAGAGCACGGTGGTGAACAATGTCGCGTGGGGCGTGATGATGGGGGTCGATTGGGGATTCGGCGAAAAATGGTCCGCCGAATTCGCGTATCGCTATATCAATCTCGGCGAGGTGGACAGCGGCGTCTTTCCCGCCGGCGACCGGCTGAAGGCCGATGAATACGTCTCACACGATATTTTGATTTCCGTCCTGTACAAATGGTGATATCCGACGGCGCGCCCGTTATCGGTTTTCTTAACAACTATTCGACTAGGTTGCGGGCCGACGTCGTTAGAAGCTGACCCCCGGGAACCATGGTCGACGGCCCACTGTTTGCGTATCGCGCGCTCCGCCGTTCGGGTGATCTTCAACCCGATCCGATGCAGGAACTTGCCGCGGAGAAACTGCAAAGCCTGTACAAGGCGTTGGCCGGCTACGAGCCGGCGAGCGGGTCGCAGGGCTGGGCGGCCCGGTTGGGGTTCGGGCGGCGCGCGGAGGAACCGCCGCAAGGCCTTTATGTCTACGGTCCGGTCGGCCGCGGAAAATCCATGCTCATGGATCTGTTTTTCGATCATGCGCCGGTCGAAAAGAAGCGCCGCGTCCATTTCCACGAATTCATGATCGAGGTCCATGACGCGGTTCATGCCTGGCGCCAGGACGCGGGAAAGAAGAGCGACCGCGATCCCCTGCCGCAGATCGCCGCCGACATCGCGGCGGAAACCTGGCTGTTGTGCTTCGACGAATTCCACGTCACCGATATCGCCGATGCGATGATCCTCGGCCGCTTGTTCTCGTCGCTGTTCGAGAAGGGGGTCGTGGTCGTCACGACATCCAATTTCCCGCCGGACGACCTTTATAAGGACGGCCTGCAGCGCGTTCGGTTCGTGCCGTTCATCGAGCTGTTGAAGGAGAAGCTGGACTGCCTGGAACTGGCGTCGCCGACGGACTACCGGCTGGCGCGGCTCAAGGCGATGCGCGTTTTCCATTCGCCGCTGGGTGCGGCGGCCACGCGCAGCCTGGAACAGGTCTTCGCCGACCTGACCGAGGGGGCCGACAGCGGGGCGGAGGAAATCTCGGTGAAGGGTCGGACGGTGCCGGTGCCGCGCGCGGCCCGCGGTGTCGCCTGTTTCACCTTTGATGCCTTGTGCGGGCAGCCGTTGGGAGCGGAGGATTACATTACGATCGCGCGGCGGTATCATACTATCGTTCTGGATGGCGTGCCGCGCCTGACCGAGGAGCGCCGCAACGAGGCGAAGCGGTTCATGACCCTGATCGATGCGTTTTACGAGCATAAGGTCAATCTGGTCATGGCGTCGGAAACGCCGCCGAACGACCTGTATAAAGGGGAGACGCATGCCTTCGAATTCGAGCGCACGATCAGCCGGCTGATGGAAATGCAGTCGACCGACTACCTCGAATCGGACCATCGCGAAGCCGCCGAATGAGCGATTTCCAACCGCCCGAGGGCGAAACAGAAGTTATCCGCCCGTCCGTTCTCCATAACGGTTTCCTGGCGCTCGGCTGCGTCCTAGGTGCCGCGATCATGTTCAAATTGGACCCTGGAAAGGTTCAAGGTGCCGTGTATATGGGCGGCTTCCTCGTGTTCGGCGCGCTGGTGATCATGTCGTCGCATTTGCCGGGCTCGACGGGGATCTGGGTCGACCGCGACGGTTTCCTGGTGCGCGACATGTATAAGTCGGAACGCTATCGCTGGGACGAGGTCGGCCCCTTCATCATCCGCAAGAAACTGTTCGGCAAGGGAATCGAGTTCGCGTACCAGCCGTTGGACGGTGGCCCGCTCGAAGTGCGGTTGTTGCCGCGCGGTCTCGGCGGTGCGCCGTGGCAAATCGCGAAACGCATGAACGATTGGCATGCGTGGGCCGGCGGCGGGTTTTCGAATTAAGTCCGCTGCCCGACAAGCCCTTGCCCTGCGGGGCGTTACGCTGTAGGTAACCGCCACCTGCGTGCCGGAATTCGGTCCGCCGCGGGACGGGGGCGGATCACCCACCGCCCGCCAACAGCTTAACGACGGGGGTACCATGGCTCGCAATAAAATCGCGCTGGTCGGCGCAGGCAACATCGGTGGCACGCTCGCGCTGCTCGCCGGATTGAAAAAGCTTGGCGACGTCGCGCTTGTCGACATTGTCAAAGGCGTTCCGCAGGGTAAGGCGCTCGATCTCGAACAGGCTTCGACCATCGAGGGTTTCGACGCCAACATGAAAGGTTCGCAGAGCTATACCGCGCTGCGCGGCGCGGACGTCGTGATCGTCACGGCCGGTATCGCACGCAAACCGGGGATGAGCCGCGACGATCTGCTCGGCATCAACATGAACGTCATGAAACAGGTCGGCGCGGGCATCAAGAAATATTGCCCGAAGGCCTTCGTGATCTGCATCACCAACCCGCTCGACGTGATGGTCCATGTGCTGCGCAACGCCTGCGGTCTGCCGCATAACCGCGTTGTCGGCATGGCCGGCGTCCTCGACTCCGCGCGCTTCCGGCTGTTCCTGGCGCAGGAGTTCGATGTTTCCGTCGACGATGTGACGGCCTTCGTCCTGGGCGGCCACGGCGATACGATGGTGCCGTTGGTGCGCTATTCGACGGTGGCGGGCATTCCCGTGCCGGACCTGATCAAGATGGGGTGGTCCACCACGCAACGCATTAACGAAATCGTGAAGCGGACGGCCAACGGCGGCGGCGAGATCGTTGCGTTGCTGGGCAATGGGTCGGCCTTCTACGCGCCCGCGTCCTCGGCGATTTCGATGGCCGAATCCTATCTGCACGACCGTAAGCGCGTGCTGCCCTGCGCGGCCTATGTGAAGGGCCAGTATGGGTTGAGGGGCCTTTATGTCGGTGTTCCCGTCGTAATCGGCGCGAAAGGCGTCGAACGAGTCGTGGAGATCAAGCTGAATGCATCGGAAAAGAAGAAATTCCAGAATTCCGTGAAGGCGGTACGCGATTTGATCCGCGACTGCGAGAAACTGGAAAAGGCCGAAAAAAGGAAGTCCGCGAAGAAGAAGTAACCGTCCGCAATGGTTGTACAGGTAACAAATGGATAACGGTTTTCTGTTACCTGTCTACCGTCTTCGGCGGTTGCACCCACTTGGCACGATGTTAAAGTGATGCCAAATCGCAGGTAGCGGTTTGGCATGCTTGGGGTGTGTGCGGTTGTAAGGGGAATCCATCGGGAAGCGATGCTTCACGATCTATTGTCGAAAGCGGCTTTATATGAACATTCATGAGTATCAGGCGAAGAGCCTGTTGGAACGCTTCGGGGTCGCTGTGCCGCGGGGTCATGTGGCATTTTCCATCGAGGAAGCGGCCAATGCCGCGCGCGAGCTTGGCGGGTCTATTTGGGTTGTAAAATCGCAGATCCACGCGGGCGGCCGCGGCGCGGGCAGGTTCAAGGAAGACCCGGACGGCGGCGGCGGTGTCCGCATCGCCAAATCCATGGAAGAGGTCAGGACCAACGCGGATGAGATGCTCGGCGCGACCTTGGTCACGAAGCAGACTGGGCCGGCCGGAAAGGAAGTCCGCCGCATCTATATCGAAGAAGGCTGCGATATCGACCGCGAGCTGTATCTCGCGATGTTGCTCGACCGGAATACCAGCCGGGTCACCATCGTCGCCTCGACCGAAGGCGGCATGGAGATCGAGGAGGTTGCGGCCAAGACGCCCGAGAAGATCGTGCGCGTGGGGATCGATCCGGTCACGGGGATTTCCGGCTTCCATGCCCGCAAGGTGGCTTTCGGGCTGGGGCTCAAAGGCAAGCAGGTTTCGGCGGCGGTGAAGCTGCTGATGGGCATGTACCGGGCCTTTACCGAATTGGATGCCAGCCTCGTCGAAGTGAACCCCATGGTCGTGACGGGGGGCGGCGACGTCATCGCGCTCGACGCCAAGATGAATTTCGACGACAACGCGCTGTTCCGGCATCCCGATGTCGAGGAGATGCGAGACGAGACCGAAGAGGACCCGGCCGAACTCGAAGCCGCCGCGCATGAACTGAACTACATCAAGCTCGACGGCAGCATCGGCTGCATGGTCAATGGCGCGGGCCTCGCCATGGCGACGATGGATATCATCAAGCTCTATGGTTCCGAGCCGGCGAACTTCCTCGATGTCGGCGGCAGCGCCACGAAGGAACGCGTGACCACCGCCTTCAAGATCATCCTGTCGGACGACAACGTCCAAGGCATCCTGGTGAACATCTTCGGCGGCATCATGCGCTGCGACATCATCGCGGAAGGCGTGGTCGCCGCGGCCAAGGAGGTCAAGCTGGCGGTGCCCCTGGTCGTGCGGCTCGAAGGGACGAATGTGGACTTGGGCAAGAAGATCATGGCCGACTCCGGCCTGCCGATCATCTCCGCCGACAATCTCGCAGACGCGGCGGAAAAGGTCGTCACCGCGGTGAAGGAGGCAGGCTGATGGCGGTTCTGGTCAACAAGGATACGAAGGTCATCTGCCAGGGTTTCACCGGCGCGCAGGGCACCTTCCATTCGGAGCAGGCGATCGCCTACGGCACCAACATGGTCGGTGGCGTCACGCCGGGTAAGGGCGGCACGACGCATCTCGATCTGCCGGTCTTCGACACGGTCGCCGACGCGGTCGAGAAGGTCGGTGCGGATGCGAGCGCGATCTACGTGCCGCCGCCCTTCGCGGCGGATGCCATCCTGGAGGCGATCGACGCGGAAGTACCGCTGATCGTGTGCATCACGGAAGGCATTCCCGTCCTCGACATGATCAAGGTGAAGCGGGCGCTGCAGATGTCCAATTCGCGTCTGATCGGGCCGAACTGCCCGGGCGTGATCACCCCGGACGAATGCAAGATCGGCATCATGCCGGGGCATATCCACAAACGCGGCATCATCGGCGTCATCTCGCGGTCGGGCACGCTGACCTATGAAGCCGTGGCGCAGACGACGGTGACCGGTCTCGGCCAGACGAGCTGCATCGGTATCGGCGGCGATCCCGTGAACGGCACGAATTTCGTTGAGAGCCTGGAGATGTTCGTGGCGGACGACGAAACCCAGGGCATCATCATGATCGGAGAGATCGGCGGCGACGCCGAAGCGCAAGGCGCCGACTTCATCAAATCATCCGGGACGAAGAAGCCGGTCGTCGGCTTTATCGCGGGCAAGACCGCCCCGCCGGGCCGCCGCATGGGCCATGCCGGCGCGGTGATTTCCGGCGGTAAGGACACGGCCGACCATAAGATCGAAGCGTTGCGCAGCGCAGGCATCCATGTCGCGGATAGCCCGGCCGAGTTGGGCACGACGATGTTGAAGGCGATGAAGGGATAACGGCGCGACAAGCATCGTTACGAATGTGACGCGCGCCATACATTAGCTGCCGCTCGTCTCCATAGCCGGGCGGCCACCCAAGGGGGGTGACATGTCATCTTATCACGGCGAAAGCTCCTTTCTGTTCGGCGCGAACGAAACCTATATCGCCGAACTCTATGCGCGATACCTGAGCGATCCCAGCGCCGTCGACGAGAGTTGGAGCGAGATCTTCAGCACCCTCGACGACGATGATAAGTCGATGCTGGATGAACTGCGCGGGGCAAGCTGGGCGCCGCGTCAGACTTCGGTGATCGGCACGAACGGTAGCATGCCGACCATGACCGACGCCTCGGTCGGCGTGGCGACGCCGGCGCCGGAACCCGCCGCCGCGGTGCCGGGCGTCAGCGCCCATCAGGTCCGCCAGGCGACGATGGATTCGATCCGGGCGCTGATGCTGATCCGCGCCTATCGCGTCCGCGGGCATATCGAGGCCGATCTGGATCCGCTGCATCTGCAGAAGCCGGAACCGCATCCCGAACTCGATCCCAAGACCTATGGTTTCACCGATGCCGACTGGGACCGTCCGATTTTCATCAACTACGTGCTCGGGCTCGAATCCGCGACGCTGCGCGAGATCGTGTCGATCCTGCGCGCGACCTATTGCGGGTCGATCGGCGTCGAGTTCATGCACAAGCAGGAGCCGGACGAGAAATCCTGGATTCAGGAGCGCATCGAAAGCATCCGCAACCAGACCGATTTCACCGACCTCGGCAAGAAGACCATCCTCGAGCGGCTGACGCAGGCGGAAGTCTTCGAGCAGTATCTCGACCGCAAATACACCGGCACGAAACGTTTCGGCCTGGACGGCGGCGAGGCCGCGGTGCCGGTGATCGAACAGATTCTCAAGCGCGGTAGCCAGCTCGGCCTGCAGGAAATGGTCATCGGCATGCCCCATCGCGGGCGGCTGAACATTCTGGCCAGCATTCTGCTCAAGCCCTACCGCGCTATTTTCTCCGAATTCCAGGGTAACCCGGCAAACCCGGAGGACATCCAGGGGTCCGGCGACGTGAAATACCATCTCGGAACGTCGGCGGACCGCGAATTCGACGGCAAGATGGTGCATCTGTCGCTTAGCCCGAACCCCAGTCATCTGGAAGCGGTGAACACGGTCGTGCTCGGCCGGGTGCGCGCCAAGCAGCAGCAGATGGGCGACGCGGACCGCGAGAAGGTAATGGGCCTGCTCATGCACGGCGATGCGGCCTTCGCCGGCCAAGGCATCGTTGCCGAGACGCTCGATCTGTCGCAGTTGCGCGGGTATCGCACCGGGGGAACGATCCATCTGATCGTCAACAATCAGATCGGCTTTACGACGATGCCGTCCTACTCGCGGTCGTCGCCCTATTGCTCGGATGTGGCCAAGATGATCGGCGCGCCGATCATACATGTGAACGGGGACGACCCCGAGGCCTGCGTGCACGCGGCGCGAATTGCGGTCGAGTATCGCCAGAAGTTCAAGAAGGATGTCATCCTCGACCTGATCTGCTACCGGCGGCATGGCCATAACGAAGGCGACGAGCCCGCCTTCACGCAGCCATTGATGTACAAAAAGATCCGCGAGCACGAGACGACGCGGGCGATCTACGCCAAGCGCCTCGAGGACCAAAGCCTTATCGCGGCCGGCGAGTCCGAAAAAATGGTCGAGGACTTCCGCACATTCCTCGATGAGGAATTCGAAGCCGGCGCGGCCTATAAACCGAACAAGGCCGATTGGCTCGAAGGGAAATGGTCGGGATTGGGCGTTGCCTCCGGCGACGACCGGCGCGGCAACACGGCGGCGCCCTTCGATCTGCTCAAAGAGGTCGGCTTCGCTATTTCCGAAGTGCCGCAGAATATCGACGTGCACTCGCGGTTGGTGCGGCAGCTCAAGGCGAAACGCAAGGCCATCGAGACGGGCGAGGGCATCGACTGGGCGACCGCCGAGGCGCTGGCGCTCGGCACGTTGCTGTGCGAGTCGACGCCGGTGCGGTTCTCCGGCGAGGACTCGATTCGCGGAACCTTCAGCCAGCGTCATGCGGGCCTGATCGACCAGACGACCGAAGAACGCTACATGCCGCTTGCGCATATCCGTTTCGGCCAAGCGCCGTTCGAGATCATCGACAGTCCGCTGTCCGAGTTCGGCGTGCTTGGTTTCGAATACGGCTATAGCTTGGCGGAACCGCATGCGCTCGTCCTGTGGGAAGCGCAGTTCGGCGATTTTGCCAACGGTGCGCAGGTGATCATCGATCAGTTCATCTCGTCCGGCGAATCGAAATGGCTCCGGATGAGCGGCCTGGTGATGCTTCTGCCGCACGGCTACGAGGGGCAGGGACCGGAGCATAGCTCGGCGCGGCTCGAACGCTATCTGCAGCTTTGCGCCGAAGACAACATGCAGGTCGCGAACTGCACCAGCCCGGCCAACTACTTCCATATTCTGCGCCGGCAGATTCGCCGGGACTTCCGCAAGCCCTTGATCATGATGACGCCGAAGTCGCTTTTGCGGCACAAGCGCTGCGTCTCGAAACTGGCGGAGATGGGGCCGGACACCAGCTTCCATCGCGTGCTGTGGGACGACGCGGACGGCACCGGCGCGTTGGCGGAAGATGACGCCATCAAGCGGGTCGTCCTGTGCTCGGGCAAGGTCTATTACGACCTGCTGGAAGCGCGCGACGCGGCCGGGATCAAGGATGTCTATCTGATGCGTCTCGAACAGCTCTATCCCTTCCCGGAAAAGACGCTGATCGACGAACTGAAGCGCTTCAAGAATGCGGAACTCGTCTGGTGTCAGGAAGAGCCGAAGAATATGGGCAGCTGGACCTTCATCGATCCTTATTTGGAAGAGACATTGACGAAGATCGAGATGAAGAACAGTCGGGCAACCTATGTCGGTCGCGATGCCGCGGCGTCGCCGGCGACGGGTCTTGCCCGCCGTCATGCGCAACAACAGGAAGCGCTGGTGGCCGAAGCGATCACCATCGCCGACGCACCCCGCGCCCCAGCCAATAAGAGCAAATGATTTCAGCCGGCCCCTTCGGGCTTTCCGGCAAACGGAGGCATTAAAGAATGACGGTCCAAATCACGGTTCCCGAACTTGGCGAGTCGGTCACCGAAGCCACCGTCGCCAAATGGCTTAAACAGGTCGGCGATACGGTCGAGGTGGACGAACCGTTGGTCGAGCTGGAAACCGACAAGGTTTCGCTTGAGGTCCCCGCGCCGTCGGCCGGCGTGATCACCGAGATCCTGGTGCAAGACGGCACCGATGTGGCGGTCGGCACCGTCCTCGGCAGTGTCGATGAGAATGGGGCGGGGGCGGCAACGGCACCGGCTGCCGCCGCAGCGCCTGCGGAACCGGCTCCGGCACCTGTCGAGGCGGCACCCGCGCCGGCTGCTGCTCCTGCGCCGGCGGCTGCCCCGGCACCCGCTCCCGCCGCGAACGGCGGCGGTTCGGTCGAAGTGGTCGTACCCGCTGTCGGTGAATCGGTCACCGAAGGCACGGTCGCGAAATGGCTAAAGCAGGTTGGCGACACCGTCGCCGTCGACGATCCGCTGGTCGAGTTGGAAACCGACAAGGCGACCGTGGAGATTCCGTCAACCGCCGCTGGCACGCTGACCGAGATCCGCGTCGAGGAAGGTGCGGACGTGGAGGTCGGCACCGTCATCGCGTTGATCGGCGAGGGCGGTGGCGCATCCGCCGCACCGCAACCGGCCGCCGCCCCCGCATCCACAGCCGCACCCGCCGCCGAACCCGCCGCTGCCGCGTCGGGGGGAAATTCGGCGCTGTCGCCGGCGGTCCGCAAGCTGATCGAAGATAACAAACTGGATGCGTCGGCGATCACGCCGACCGGTCCGAAGGGGCAGTTGACCAAGGGCGACGTGCTGGCCTTCATCGAAGGCGGGGCGAAGCCCGCCGCCGCACCGGCACCCGCACCCGCTGCTCAACCGGCGGCCAAGGCGCCGGCCCCGCCGCAGCCCGCCGCGCCGACCATCGTGCCCGCCGGCGACCTGCCGGCCCGTCCCGAGGATCCGCGCGGCGAGGAACGCGTCCGCATGACGCGGTTGCGTCAGCGTATCGCGCAGCGCCTGAAGGAAGCGCAGAATACCGCCGCGATGCTGACCACCTATAACGAGGTGGAGATGGATTCGCTGATGGCGTTGCGGACCGAGTATCGCGACGCCTTCGAGAAGAAGCACGGCGTGCGCCTGGGCTTCCTGTCCTTCTTCGTGAAGGCGGCGATCATCGCCCTCAAGGAAATTCCGGCGGTCAACGCCGAGATCTACGGCGACGAGATCATCTACAAGAACTATTACGACATCGGCGTCGCCGTCGGCACGCCGCAGGGCCTCGTCGTGCCGGTGGTGCGCGACGCGGACCAGATGAGCTTTGCCGAAATCGAGAGCACGATCGCCGAATACGGCCGCCGCGCCCGCGACGGCAAGCTGACGGTCGCCGAGATGACCGGCGGCACATTCACCATCTCGAACGGCGGCGTCTATGGATCGCTGATGTCGATGCCGATCCTCAACCCGCCGCAATCGGGCATCCTCGGCATGCACAAGATCCAGAAGCGCCCGATGGTGGACGGCGACGAGATCAAGATCGCCAACATGATGTATCTCGCCATGAGCTACGACCACCGGATCGTCGACGGCCGCGAGGCAGTGACCTTCTTGGTGCGCATGAAGGAAGTCTTGGAAGACCCGCAGCGTCTGCTGATCGACGTGTAGACCCGCCCATTCGGCGGGTTCTCCCGGAATATGATAGCCTGTTCGCAAGCATGGCTATCTGCGGGAGGGCTTGGTCATGGGCGATGGGAATCTCGGCGCCTATAACATCGAGGACTTGCGGCGGCAGGCGAAGCGCCGGTTGCCGCGCGGCATCTTCGAATTCGTCGATCGCGGCTGCGAGGACGAGGTGGCGCTGCGCAACAACCGCGCGGCCTTCGAGGACATAAAGCTCCGCACCCATGTGCTGGCCGACGTCTCCACACGTTCCCTCGAAACCCGAATATTCGGCAAGACCGCAAAGATGCCGTTCGGCGTCGCGCCGACCGGTACCGCGGGATTGCTGTCCTTCGGCGGCGAGGTGGGGTTGGCCAAGGCGGCGGCCCGGGCGGGCGTGCCTTGCACGGTGGCGACCAACGGCATGACGTCGATGGAGGAAATCGCCGACGAGGCGGGCGGCGATCTCTGGTTCCAGCTCTACATGTGGTCGGACAAGGACCTGAGCCTGAAACTCGTCGACCGGGTGAAATCCGTCGGGTTCGAGACCTTGATCGTCACCGTCGACTCAACGATCAGCGGGAACCGCGAATACAATCACCGCAACGGGTTCGAGGTGCCGCTGCAATACACGCCGCGCATGATCGCCCAGTTGCTGGCCAAGCCGGAATGGCTCGTCACCTGCCTGTTCCAGCAATTCGTCAAGCGGGGTGTGCCCAAGTTCGAGAACTATCCGCCGGAGGTGATGGACGGCCTGTTGTCGAAGAGCTTCAAGCGTTCGGCCCTGAAGAACGAAACGCTCGATTGGGACGACCTCAAGCAACTGCGCGACCGCTGGCCCGGTAAGCTGGTGCTGAAGGGCGTGCTGCACCCGGACGATGCCGCGATGGCGGCCGACTGCGGTGCGGACGGCGTCATCGTCTCCAACCACGGCGGCCGCAGCCTGGATGCCTCCATCGCGCCGATCCAGGCATTGCCGGATGTCGCGGCCCGCGTCGGCGGGCGTATCACCGTCATCGTCGATAGCGGGTTCCGGCGCGGCACCGACGTGGTGAAGGGACTCGCGCTCGGGGCGGATTTCGTGATGGCGGGGCGGCCCACGCTCTATGGCACCGCGGTCGCGGGCGAGGCCGGGGCCTACCGGGCGTTGGAGATATTCCGCGAGGAGATCGGACGCGTCATGGGACAACTCGGCCTGCACACCGTCGACGAGATCGACGCCGATTGCCTGTGGCAGCCGTCCGTCGGGGCGGCACCGTTCCGCACGGCGGCGGAGTAGCCTAGATCACGCCGGCGTCGGCCAACGCCGTCAGCCGGTCGTCGTCGATCCCCAGCAACCCGCCATACACTTCCGCGTTATGTGCACCGACCGCCGGGCCGAGCCAATCGATGCCGCCGGGGGTCGCGCTCATGCGCGGCACCACGTTCTGCACCGCCACCTCGCCCGCGCGCTCGTCCTGGAAGAACACGATGTTGTCGCGCGCGGCGTATTGCGGGTCCTCGAAGATTTCGTCGATCGCCGCGACCATGCCGCAGGGCACCTGCGCCGCCTCGCATTCGCCCAACACCTCGTCGCGGGTGCGGCCGCTGGTCCAGTGCGTGACCATGGCGTCGACCTCGTCGCGGCGCTCGTCGCGCTGCGGATAGGTGCCGAACTCGCCGTCGCCGGCGACCTCGGGGCGGCCGACCAGGCCGGCGAGGCGTTCGAAGATCTTGTCGCTGGTGCAGGCGATGGCGACCCAGCGGCCGTCCTTGGTCGGGTAGTGGCTGTGCGGCACGGCGTTCTTCATCGCCGGACCCATGCGCTGCCGGATGAAACCGTTGGCGTGATAGGCGCAGGGCAGCTCGTCGAGGAAGCGGAAGATCGGCTCGTACAGGCCGATGTCGATCATCTGGCCCTCGCCGGTGATCTCGCGCGCCCGCAGCGCCATCATCGCCCCGTAGGCCCCATAGAGTCCGGCCAGATAGTCGGGGATCGTCGGCGAGCCGGGCGTCGAGGGCGGCCGGTCCGGATCGCCCGCCAGGAAGGACAGCCCGCCGAAGGCGTTGCCGATCCGCCCGAAGCCGGGCCGCCCCTTGTAGGGGCCGGTCTGGCCGTAGCCGGTGATCCGCACCATCACCAGTTTCGGGTTGTGCTCGCGCATCTCCTCCCAGCCCAGGCCCCAGCCTTCCAGCGTGCCGGGTTGGAAGTTCTCGATCAGCACGTCGGACTTGGCCGCGAGCTGGCGCAGGATGTCGGCGCCCTCCGGCGTGCGCAGGTCGAGCGTCACTGACTTTTTGTTGCGCGCCTCGCTGAGCCAAACCAGCGTGTCGCCGCAGTCGGTCGGCGTGCCGAACCGACGCAAGGCGTCGCCGACGCGCGGCATCTCCACCTTGATGACCTCCGCGCCGAACTCCGCCAGCTGTGTCGCGGCGAACGGACCGGCGAGGAAGGCGGCCACATCCAGGACGCGCAGCCCTTCCAGCGGTTTCGAGAGGGACGGTGTATCGGTCGGGGGTGTCATTCTATGGGTCCTTTGTGTCTTCTACTGGGTGCCGCCGGCGGTCACGCCCGCGTGGCGCGCCACCGCCAGCACGCGCCGCGCCGGGGGCAACATGTCGACGGCGATGAACTCGCCGTCGACCACCGCCGTTCCTTCGCCGCGCGCGGTCGCGGCTTCGTAGGCGCCGATGATCTTTTCCGCGCGGGCCACGTCGGCGGGCGTCGGGGTGAAGACCGCGTTGCTTACCGCGATCTGGTTGGGATGGAAGATCAGCTTGCCGCAAAATCCGAAATCGCGCGCAATCTCGGCATCGCGGCGCGTCTCCTCCTCGTTCTTCACGTCCAGGAAATAGGCGGCGTCGATCGCCTGCAGGCCCGCCATGCCCGCCGCCGCGGCGATCAACGCGCGCGGGGTCTGTAGCGTTTCCGGGGTGATCCGGCAGCCGGTCTCGGCGGCGTAGTCGCCCGAGCCGAAGAACAGCGCGACCGCGCGGTCGCTGGCGGCCGCGATGTCTTTCACGTTGAACAACCCTTCGGCGGTTTCGATCGTCAGGATGGTCGGCAGGTCCGGCTGCCCGGCGTCCCGGAGCATGGCGTCGAGCGTGTGGACATCCTCGGCGCGCGCAACCTTCGGCACGAACAACGTGTCGATCCGGTCGAGCGGCAGACCGGCGATATCCGGCGCCAACTGGTCCGTATCGACCGCGTTCACCCGCACGATCCGCTCGCGGCTGCCGAAATCGAGCGTTTGCAGGGCATCGGTGATGGTCTTGCGGGCCGCCGCTTTCTCTCCAGGCGGGACGCCGTCCTCGATGTCGAAGGCGACGGCGTCCACGTCCAGCGTCACCGCCTTGGCGAGCCGCGGTGCCAGATGGCCGGGCGTGATCATGATGGTCCGGCGGACCCGGGTATCGGTCATGGCATTTGTCCGTACTCTTATTGGTTCTGCAATGCCGGGGGTTGGCGTTTAGCGAAAGCTAAACCATATTCGCCTAGCATGCGGTCCGGGGTATAGTCCCCGCGCGATGCCGAAATTCTAGCGGCAAACGAACCGGGGATAAAATTCATGAGCGACGCTTACGATCTTGTAATCATCGGCGGCGGTCCGGGCGGATATGTTGCCGCCATCCGCGCAGCGCAGCTTGGATTGAAAACGGCTTGCGTGGAAAAGCGCGGCGCGTTGGGCGGCACCTGTTTGAATGTCGGATGCATTCCGTCGAAGGCATTGCTGCAAAGCTCGGAGAAATACGAAGAAGCGGCGCATGAGTTCGAGGCGCATGGCATCGACGTCGGCGACATGAAGCTCAACCTCAAGACCATGATGGGCCGCAAGGAAAAGGTCGTCGAAGACCTAACCAAGGGGATCGAGTTCCTGTTCAAGAAGAACAAGGTCGATTACCACAAGGGCATGGGGCGGATCGACAAGCCCGGCTCGGTCGTCGTGACGGCGGAGAATGGCGGCGGCGAGCAGACGCTCGAAACCAAGAACATCCTGATCGCCACCGGCTCGGAGAGCATGCCGATCCCCGGCGTCGACGTGGACGAGAAACAGGTGGTGACCTCGACCGGCGCGCTGACGCTGTCCAAGGTACCGAAACATTTCGTGGTGATCGGCGGCGGTTATATCGGGCTGGAGATGGGCTCGGTCTGGCGGCGGCTCGGGTCGAAGGTCACGGTCGTCGAGTTCCTCGACCGGATCACGCCGGGCATGGACGGCGAGGTCTCGAAACAGTTCCAGCGCGTGCTCAAGAAACAGGGCATGGATTTCCGCCTCAAGACCAAGGTGACGGGTGCTAAGACGTCGAAGGACGGCGTGACCTTGACCGTGGAGCCGTCGGATGGCGGCGACGCGGAGGAGATCGCCTGCGACGTGGTGCTCGTTTCGGTCGGCCGGCGGCCGTATACCGACGGGCTCGGCCTCGACGCGGTGGGCGTGAAGACCGACAACCGCGGATTCATCGAGATCGACGACACTTTCCAGACATCGACGCCCGGCATCTACGCCATCGGCGATTGCGTGCGCGGCCCGATGCTGGCGCATAAGGCGGAGGACGAAGGCGTCGTCTGCGCCGAAATCCTCGCCGGGCAGACCGGGCATATCGACTACGACGCGATCCCCGGCATCGTCTACACTTGGCCCGAGGTCGCGTCGGTCGGCAAGACCGAGGAACAGCTCAAGGAAGCCGGCGTGGAGTACCGGGTCGGTAAGTTCCCCTTCATGGCGAACAGCCGGGCGCGCTGCAACGACACCACCGAGGGCTTCGTGAAGATCCTGGCCGACGCCAAGACGGACAAGGTTCTGGGTACGCACATCATCGGGGCGGACGCGGGCAACTTGATCCACGAGATCGTTTTGGTAATGGAGTTCGGCGGCTCGGCCGAAGATGTCGCCCGGACCTGTCACGGCCACCCGACGCTGAACGAGGCGGTGAAGGAAGCCGCGCTCGCGGTTGACGGCCGCCCGATCCACATCTGATTCGGCGCATCGGTGGAAAACCTGCCCACGAATCCCCCGAAGGGTTCTCCGCCCAAACCGCTTCGGGCGCGCTGGAAGCGGCTGCTGATCCTAATTTCGGGATGGGGATTCATTTTCCTCGGCATTCTCGGGATCTTCCTGCCGATCCTGCAGGGCATCCTGTTCCTCGCCATCGGCTTCTATCTGCTGTCGCTCGAATCGCCCTGGGCGCATCGCAAGATGGAACAGATGCGGGAACGCTACCCGAAACTGGGCGCGACCTTCGACGAGGCGCGGCTGCGGGCGGCGCGCGTCGCGCGGAAAATCCGGCGGCGTAAATAACCTTGGCGTTGTTGCCGCGTTGGCGCCGCGCCTAGTTGCGGGCTTGGCGCGCCCGAGGATGGGTCGCGCGGTATTCTTCCAGCAGACGCGCCGAATCGACCTCGGTATAGCGTTGCGTCGTTGACAGCGAGGCGTGGCCCAGAAGTTCCTGGATCGCCCTGAGGTCGCCCCCCATCGCCAGCAGATGCGTCGCGAAGCTGTGGCGCAGCGCGTGCGGGGTCGCCGTTTCGGGCAGGCCGAGGCTGGCGCGCAATTTCTGCATCTGCCGCTGTACCACGCGGGCGCGCAGCGGGCCGCCGCGCCGCCCCACGAAGAGCGGGTCCTCGGGCTCCATCGGCCACGGGCAGGCTTTCAGATAGGCATCGATGGCCTCGCGCACGACGGGCAGGATGGGCACCATGCGCTGCTTGTTGCCCTTGCCGGTGACCGTGATCTGATCGCTGCGCGGCGCGTCCCGCCGCTGCAGCGACAGGGCCTCGGCGATACGCAAGCCGCATCCGTACAGCAACGTGAGGACGGCGATGTCGCGCAATCCGATCCATTCTTCGGTGCTGAACGCGGCGACCGTATCCACCGCGTCCGCCGCTTCGCGGATGCTGAGCGCCTTCGGCACCGCATGGGGAAGTTTCGGCGTGCGCACGGCGCGGATCGCGTGATTGGTCGCCAGGCCATTGCGTTCGAGCCAGGCGAAGAAACCGCGCACGACCGACAGGGCCCGGGCGACCGAGCTGCGTTTGCGGCCCTTGGTATTCTGCCGGGCCAGCCAGGCGCGGAAATCGGACGTGCGAAGCCCCTCCAAATCGCGCAGCCGTAAGGCCGCTCCCAGATGTTCGGCGGTGAATTTTAGGAAGGACAGCAAATCCCGGACATAGGCGTCCCGGGTATGCGGCGAGCACCGCCGT
This sequence comes from Alphaproteobacteria bacterium, assembly GCA_965228975.1. Taxonomy (GTDB): domain Bacteria; phylum Pseudomonadota; class Alphaproteobacteria; order UBA8366; family UBA8366; genus JAJFJD01. The sequence continues at coordinate 4,303,006 of OZ245851.1, read as the reverse complement.
TCGTCGATGAGCCAGCGTTGCCAGTCGCGGAAGGCTTTCTCCAGCGATGGGTCGTTCTCGTCCGCGACGGCGAGAAGTGGGTCTATTCCGATAGTTGAAGCCATATCCGCACCACATGCTCGAGCACGCTGGCGAGGAAGTCGAGCAGTTCGGTGGCCTGCCCGGTCTCGAACCGGTCGGGTTCGCGCGATCCGAAGGCCAAGAGCGCGGGCGGCGTCGATTCGGAAATGTCGAGCCGCACGACCGCATCCGACCGCACCAACGTCGCCCCCTGGGCGAACAGTTCCGGATCGCCCGTCACGTCGTTGCGCAGAACCAGCCGACGGTCGCCAAGGATGTTCTCGACGGTGCCCGGCGGCACTACCACGAGGCCGCGCGTCTTGATCGACTGAGACTCCGAATCGGTCGATTCGATGCAAAGCGTGACGATGTCCAGGTCCAGAATCATCGAGAAGTCGGTCGTCACGGTCTGGATCAGATGCTCGAAGGATTTCGCGCCGAGGATCGCAAGGACGCAGGCGTGGATGCGCGACTGCGTCTGCATGTTGGCGCGCGACGTGCCGACCAGGCTGTCGCGTTCGGCGCTGAGCATGGCGATTTCGTCGCGCAACCGGTCAATCATCGCCTGCTGCAGATCGGCAACGCCGCCGCCGAGTTCCCGCGTCGGCGGACTGACCGTGTTCAGCACTTCCGGATGCTTGATGAAAAAATCCGGGTTGTCCTGCAGGAATTCCGTGACCCGCGCCGCACTGAGGCCGGTCTCGGTCTTCGCGCCTTTGAGTTTTTGTGCCATCTAAGCTCTAAGTTGCCGTTACAGGATCGACTGGCCGGTTTTTTCCCAATCGGCGACGAAGGCCGCGAGGCCTTTGTCGGTCAGCGGGTGCTGGAACATCTGCCAGATCACGCTGGGGGGCACCGTCGCGACGTCCGCGCCGAGCTTCGCCGCCTGCAGAACATGCATCGGGTGCCGCACGGATGCGACAAGCACCTCGGTCGGCAATTCCGGATAATTCGCGTAGACGTCGCAGATGTCGGCGATCAAATCCATACCGTCGGTCGCGATGTCGTCCAGCCGGCCGACGAAAGGCGAGATGAAACTGGCGCCGGCCTTCGCCGCGAGGAGCGCCTGGTTCGCCGAGAAGCACAATGTCACGTTCACCTGCGTCCCGGCCTGGCTGAGTGCGCGGCAGGTCTTCAGCCCGTCCGGCGTCAGCGGCACCTTCACGGCGACGTTGCTGGCAATCTTGGCGAGCTTGCGGCCTTCCTCCAACATCGTCGGGTAGTCCGTCGCGGCCACTTCGGCGCTGACGGGGCCGTCGATCAGATCGCAAATCTCCGCGATGACTTCCTGGAAGTCGCGGCCCGATTTGTGAATCAGGGAAGGATTCGTCGTAACGCCATCCACCAGTCCCGTTTCCGCGAGGTTCCGGATGTCGTCGATCTCGGCGGTGTCCACGAAGAACTTCATGCCGCAATGAAACTCCTATTCTGCGCCCGCGCTTCGGGATAGCCGGCACGGGCCCGGTTTGGCTACACTCTACCCGATGCCGCCTCCCCATACCACATCAAGCAGCGTGATCAATGGGCATGCCCGCCGGGTGCAGGTTTTGCTGCCTTTGCCGCTCGCCGGCGCCTATGACTACCGGGTTCCGCAGGATCTTGAAGTGGCGCTGGGAGCCTTTGTTTCCGTGCCTTTCGGCCGCCGCGACGCAGTCGGCGTGGTGTGGTCGCTGGAGGGATCCGGCGACGTGGCGGATGACCGGCTTAAGGATATCCAGGGCTGCCTCGATGTGGCGCCGCTGCCCGAATCGAGCCGCCGATTCGTCGATTGGGTCGCGAGCTATACGCTGTCCTCGCTGGGTTCCGTCTTGCGCATGGCGATGAGCGTGCCGGCAGCCCTGGAACCGCCGAAGCCGCGCATGGGCTATCGCCTGGCCGACGCCCCGCCGGAGGTCAAGCCGACCGCCGGCCGGGTCCGGGTGCTCGATGTGGCCGCGGACCGGATGCCACGCGGGGCGAGCGAGCTGGCGCGCGAGGCCGGGGTCGGCACCGGCGTGGTGACCGGGCTCGCGAAGCTTGGGGTGTTGCAAAAGGTTCCTTTGCCGGACATTCCACCTGCCCGGCCCGATCCGTCGCTGCCGGCGCCGACATTGTCCGCCGACCAGCAACCGGCGGCGGACAATCTGGTGGGGCGCGTCCGTTCCGGGGAATTCAGCGTCAGCGTGCTGGACGGCGTCACCGGGGCCGGTAAGACCGAGGTTTATTTCGAGGCGATTGCCGAAACCCTGCGGCGCGGCGAGCAGGTGTTGGTGCTGCTGCCGGAAATCGCGTTGACGGCGCAGTGGCTGCAGCGGTTCTCGGAACGGTTCGGTGCATCGCCGGTGCAATGGCATTCCGGCCTGACCCAGGTCCAGCGGCGGCGCAACTGGCGCGCGGTCGCGGATGGAAGCGGCGCGGTGGTGGTCGGCGCGCGGTCGGCGCTGTTTCTGCCCTACGCAAATTTGGGCTTCGTCGTCGTCGACGAGGAACATGACGGGTCGTTCAAACAGGAGGACGGCATCGCCTATAACGCGCGCGATATGGCGGTCGTACGCGGCCGCATCGCGGAACGGCCGGTCGTGCTGGTATCCGCGACGCCGTCGCTGGAGACCGTGGTGAATGTGCGCAACCGGCGCTACGACCTGTTGCATCTGCCGTCCCGCTTCGGCGCGTCGGGTCTGCCCGAGATTTCGGTCGTCGATATGCGAAAGGATGGACCGCCGCGGCAGAACTGGCTGTCGCCGCCGCTGCGGGACGCGCTGGCGGCGACGCTGGAAGCCGGCGAACAGAGCCTGCTGTTCCTGAACCGCCGGGGATACGCACCCTTGACGCTGTGCAGGGCCTGCGGGCACCGGTTGGAATGCCCGAACTGCACCGCTTGGCTGGTCGAACACCGGCTCGCCCGGCGGCTGGAATGCCACCACTGCGGCTATTACGCGCGCTATCCCGATGCCTGCCCCGCCTGCGAGGCGGAGGACAGCCTGGTCGCGTGCGGTCCCGGGGTCGAACGACTGGCCGAGGAGGTGACGGCGCTCTTCCCCGAAGCGCGAATCGCCAGCATGACCAGCGATTCGGTGCAGGGACCCGCCGCCGTCCAAGAAGTGCTGCAGAAAATGCGGGATCACGAGGTCGATATCCTGATCGGCACCCAACTGGTGGCGAAGGGCCATCATTTTCCGATGCTGACGCTGGTCGGCGTGATCGATGCGGATCTGGGGCTGAACGGCGGCGATCTGCGGGCCGGCGAGCGCACCTATCAGCTTCTGCATCAGGTCGCGGGGCGGGCGGGCCGTGCCGACCATCCCGGACAGGTCCTGCTTCAGACCTACAATCCGGAACATCCGGTGATCACGGCGTTGACCGACGGCGCGCGCGACCGGTTCCTCGTGGAGGAGGCGGCACAGCGGGAAGCCGGTGGCTGGCCGCCGTTCGGCCGGCTGGCCGCGGTCATCGTCAGCGGGCCGAAGGAGGATCAGGTGGACGCCGTTTGCCGCGCCTTGGCGCGCAGTGCGCCGCGGGAAGCCGGGGTTCGTGTCCTCGGGCCGGCGCCGGCGCCGCTGGCCCGATTGCGCGGCCGCCACCGCCGCCGTTTTCTGATGAAGGCCGGCCGGACGGTTGCGGTGCAGCGGCTCCTGCGGGGGTGGATCGGTCCATTGAAGTTGCCCGGGTCGGTGCGCGTGCAAATCGACGTCGATCCATACAGCTTTTTTTGATGAATCCTGCGACTTTTCGCACCGGGCGAGTCGGCTTGCGCCCCTTTTGTGCATGTGCTAAACACCGCTCGCCTTCGGGGCCAGATAACGTGTCTCGGGGCATCGGGGAGTAGTGAGGAGCCGCGTTTCGGCGGCGGTTTCCGGAGTAAATCGGGAGTTATCCCAGGTTGGCATCGAAAGCAGGCGATACGGGAGTTGCCGCCCGCTACGCGTTGGCTTTGTTTGAATTGGCAGACGAGCAGCGCAAATTGGATCAGGTCGCGGACGATTTGCGGTCCTTGGACGCCATGATAGCGGACAACGACGACCTTCAGCGGCTGGTCCGCAATCCGGTGGTGAGCCGGGCCGAATCCGGCCGGGCCATGGCGGCGCTTCTCGAAAGCGCCGGCGCCGATCAATTAACACGTAATTTCATAGGGTTGGTGGCGGCCAATCGCCGGCTCTTCGCGTTGCCCGCGATGATACGGGGATATCTCGCGGAGCTTGCGGAGCGTCGCGGCGAAATCACCGCAGAGGTTACGTCGGCGCAACAGTTGTCGCCCGCCCAAACCGAATCGTTGGAAGCCGCACTGCGATCTGCCGTCGGCGGCAAGGTAGCCTTGTCGGTCGACGTGGATCCGGCGCTGATCGGCGGCCTGGTCGTTAAGGTCGGTAGCCGCATGGTCGACTCCTCCCTCAAGACACAACTTCAGAAGATGAAACTCGCGATGAAAGGGGCCGCCTGATGGAAATCAAGGCTGCAGAAATTTCGGCCATTCTCAAGGAACAGATCGCGAATTTCGGCGCGGAAACGGACGTTGCCGAAGTCGGTCAGGTGATCTCGGTCGGTGACGGTGTCGCGCGCGTCTACGGGCTCGACAATGTTCAGGCCGGTGAGATGGTTGAATTCCCGGGCGGAATTAAGGGAATGGCGCTGAACCTCGAAGCCGACAACGTCGGTGTCGTGATTTTCGGCGACGACCGCGATATCCGCGAGGGCGATACGGTTAAACGGACGGGCACGATCGTGGACGTGCCGGTCGGCAAGGGTCTGCTGGGCCGCGTCGTCGACGCTCTCGGCAACCCGATCGACGGCAAGGGGCCGGTCGACGCCAGCGAACGCCGCCTCGTCGAGGTGAAGGCGCCGGGCATCATCCCGCGGAAATCGGTGCACGAACCGGTGCAGACGGGCCTCAAGGCGCTGGACGCCCTGGTGCCGGTGGGCCGGGGACAGCGCGAACTGATCATCGGCGACCGCCAGACCGGCAAGACCGCCGTCGCGATCGACGCGATCCTTAATCAGAAGTCGGTTAACGATACCGGCGACGAATCGAAGAAGCTTTACTGCATCTACGTCGTAATCGGGCAGAAGCGCTCGACCGTGGCGCAGGTCGTGAAGACGCTGGAAGACTATGGCGCGATGGAATACTCGATCGTGGTGTCCGCGACCGCTTCCGAGCCGGCCCCGATGCAGTTCCTCGCCCCCTATGCAGGCTGCGCGATGGGCGAGTATTTCCGCGATAACGGTATGCATTCGCTGATCATCTACGACGATCTGTCGAAGCAGGCGACGGCGTATCGCCAGATGTCGCTGCTGCTGCGCCGCCCGCCGGGACGCGAAGCCTACCCCGGCGACGTCTTCTACCTGCATTCCCGCCTGTTGGAGCGTGCGGCGAAGATGAACGACACCGAAGGCGCCGGATCGTTGACCGCATTGCCGGTTATCGAAACCCAGGCCAACGACGTGTCGGCCTATATTCCGACGAACGTGATTTCGATCACCGACGGTCAGATCTTCCTGGAAACGGACCTGTTCTATAAGGGCGTCCGACCGGCGATTAACGTCGGCCTGTCGGTCTCGCGCGTGGGGTCGGCGGCGCAGGTGAAGGCGATGAAACAGGTCGCCGGCTCGATCAAGCTCGAACTGGCGCAGTATCGTGAAATGGAAGCGTTCTCGCAGTTCGCCTCCGATCTCGATGCATCGACGCAGCGTCTGCTGGCGCGCGGATCGCGCCTCACGGAGCTTCTGAAGCAGGCGCAGTATTCGCCGCTGCCGGTGGAAGAGCAGGTCGTCTCGATCTTCGCGGGCGTGAACGGCTATCTGGACAACATCGAGATCAGTGAAATCGGGCGCTTCGAGCAATCGCTGCTCGAGGAATTCCGGTCCAAGCATGGCGATGTGTTGTCGGCGATCCGGGACGAGGGCGAAATCTCCGATGACACGGAGAAAAAGCTCAATGACATCATCGGCAGCGCGTCCAAGTCCTTTGCCTGATCGATAACGAAAGATAACGGTCAGCACCGATGCCCAGTCTCAAAGAACTCCGAACCCGGATCACCAGCGTCAAGTCGACGCAGCGAATCACGTCGGCCATGAAGATGGTCGCCGCCGCCAAACTGCGCCGTGCGCAGGAACAGGCGACCGCGGCGCGACCGTATGCGGAACGTATGGAACGGATGCTGGGATCGCTCGCGGCCACCGCCGGCGGGTCGAGCAGCGTGCCGCTGCTTTCCGGCAACGGCAAGGACGAGACGCATCTTCTGGTCTTCGTGTCGACGGACCGCGGCCTCTGCGGCGGTTTCAACATCAACCTGATGCGAAGCGTCCGCCGGCAGGTCCAGGAACTGACCAATGCCGGCAAGACGGTTAAGCTGTTCTGCGTCGGGCGCAAGGGTATCTCGCTGGTGAAGCGGGAGTTCCCGGCGATGCTGGTGGCCGAGATGCCGGAAGTCTGCAAGCCGTCGCCCAGTTATGACGGCGCCGCCGAAATCGCAGAGCGTATCACCGCGATGTTCGAAGCCGGCGAGTTTGACGTCTGCACGGTGGTTTACAACAAGTTCATCTCGGCGTTGACGCAGGAAGTCACGCCGCAGCAGATCATTCCGTTCGCCGTGCCGGAACCGGAAGAAGGCGACGAGGAAACCGCATCGGCCGGCGACGGCGCGTCCTACGAATACGAGCCGTCCGAGGAAGAGATTCTGAGCGATTTGCTGCCGCGGAACCTGTCGGTGCAGATTTTCCGGGCACTCCTGGAATCCTTCGCGTCCGAGCAGGGCGCCCGGATGACGGCGATGGATAACGCCACGCGAAATGCGGGCGATATGATCAACCAATTGACTTTGAACTATAACCGAACCCGCCAGGCCTTCATCACGAAGGAACTGATCGAGATCATTTCGGGCGCGGAAGCGCTCTAGCGGGCAGATCAATAGGAGCCGAGGTATGGCGAAGAACACGATCGGTCATGTAACCCAGGTGCTGGGCGCCGTCGTCGACGTGCACTTCGACGGCGAACTGCCGGCGATTCTCAACGCGTTACATATGGAGAACCAGGGCCGTCACCTGGTGCTCGAAGTGGCGCAGCATCTAGGCGAAAGCACGGTGCGCTGTATCGCGATGGACACCACGGACGGCATGGTCCGCGGCCAGGAGGTCGAGGATACCGGCGAGCCGATTTCGGTGCCGGTCGGCCCCGAGACGCTGGGCCGGATCATCAACGTCATCGGTGAGCCGATCGACGATCGCGGGCCGGTCCAGAACACGAAGACCTATCCGATCCATCGCTCCGCGCCGGAATTCGTCGACCAGTCGACGGAAACCGAGCAGTTGGTGACGGGCATCAAGGTCATCGACCTTCTCACCCCGTATGCGAAGGGCGGCAAGATCGGCCTGTTCGGCGGCGCCGGGGTCGGCAAGACCGTGCTGATCATGGAGCTGATCAACAACGTCGCGAAGGCGCATGGCGGGTATTCGGTGTTCGCCGGCGTCGGCGAGCGGACCCGCGAAGGCAACGACCTCTATCATGAAATGATGGACTCCGGGGTTATCAACCTCGAAGGCGACTCCAAGGCCGCCCTGGTGTATGGGCAGATGAACGAGCCGCCGGGCGCCCGCGCGCGGGTCGGTCTGACCGGATTGACCCTGGCCGAGTATTTCCGCGACGAGGAAGGCCAGGACGTGCTGTTCTTCGTCGACAACATTTTCCGTTTCACGCAGGCCGGTTCGGAAGTGTCCGCGCTGCTTGGCCGTATCCCGTCGGCGGTGGGCTATCAGCCGACCCTGGGCACGGATATGGGCAACCTGCAGGAGCGCATCACCACGACCACGAAGGGTTCGATCACGTCGGTGCAGGCGATCTACGTCCCTGCCGACGACCTGACCGACCCCGCGCCGGCGACCGCCTTCTCGCATCTGGACGCAACGACGGTGTTGTCGCGTCAGATCGCCGAGCTTGGCATCTACCCGGCCGTCGATCCGCTCGACTCCACCAGCCGTATCCTCGATCCGCGGATCGTCGGCGATGTCCACTATCGGACGGCGCGTGACGTGCAGCAGGTTCTGCAGTCGTACAAGTCGCTGCAGGAAATCATCGCCATTCTCGGCATGGACGAACTGTCGGAAGACGACAAGCTGACGGTGACGCGGGCGCGCAAGATCCAGCGCTTCCTGTCGCAGCCGTTCCACGTCGCCGAGGTGTTCACCGGCTCGCCGGGCAAGCTCGTCGACCTCGACGACACCATCAAGAGCTTCCGGGCCATCGTCGACGGCGAATACGACGACCTGCCCGAGCAGGCGTTCTACATGGTCGGGTCGATCGAAGAAGCCATCGAACGGGCCAAGCAATTGGCGGCGGAAGCGGCCTAATAGCGCGCGAAGGAGCGATCGGTGGCCGATAAAGTCAATTTCGAACTGGTCTCGCCGGAAAAACTGCTGTTGTCCGAAGAGGTCGACATGGTCGTGGTGCCGGGCGCCGAAGGCGATTTCGGTGTGCTCGGCGGTCATTCGCCGGTGATCTCGACGGTGCGGCCCGGTACGATCACCGTGTATCAGGGCACGGCCGTCAGCACGCGTATCTTCATCGCCGGCGGTTTCGCCGAAGTGACGGCTGATCGCTGCACCGTGTTGGCCGAAGAAGCGGCGCCGATCGACGACCTCGACCGGTCGGCGGTCGAAGCGCAATTGACCGAACTGCGCGGCGAATTGTCTTCCGGCGACGGGCAGGCGGCCGTGGAGGCGCAGATCGCCATCGCCGAGGCGAAACTGGCGGCGATCGACACACCGGTCTACCAATAAGTCTCTAGATTCTTGGAATCGTAGCGGCGGCGCCCTCTCGGGCGCCGTTCGAGTATGTGGCCGGGATTACGCGACCAGGTTCAGAAGCGTGCCGGGATCGATGGTGGCTGTCGGCTGCGTATTGCCGACATTTCGTCCGAAGCGATCGCCGCGGTCGTCGCCTGATGGTCCGCCGGTATTCTCCGAAGGATCGAGTGGCGCAGGATCGAAATCACCGGGTTTCGTCTCGCCGGGCCTTGTTTCATCCGTGCCTTCGGCCTCCTCGCGTTGCTCCGCGTCCTGCTCGCGCTTCTCGATCCGCGCCTGTTGGGCCTTAGCGGCCGCGTCGGCGGCCACCTGCCGGTCCTGCGCCGACGGTTGCGACGGCGCCAAGGCGGCGCGGCGGACGATTTCCATCTTGCGGATGGTCGCTTCCGGGTTGTTGGGGACCGTGCTGGTGTCGATCTTGACCTCACCGGATACCGCGTAAGACCGGCCGTCCGGCCCACGGACCGTCTGGAAGCTCGGCGCGCTCGCCAAGCTGCCACCGACGGCCTTATGGGCGGCTTCGTGGGCACGGACCTCGCGGTCCCGTTCTCTCAGCTTCTGGACTTCCTTGCGCTCCGCTTCGGTCAATCCGTCCGGGCCTTCACCGTCCTTCTTGCCGGTAAGGGGGTTGGTCTTCCCCTGACTCTGTTCGGAGGTTTCGTCGGACGATTGCTGCTGGCCGTCTCGCGGCTCTTGCGCCTGTTGTGCCGTAGTCTGGCTGCTGATATCGAGTGGCGGGACCGGGATCGTGGTCAGGTTGGGCCCGTTTGCATTGGCGGGGCCAGTGGGCGCTGCGGTTGCCGCGGAACGTTCCGCCGGAACGGTGCCGGGCTGGCGCACGGACCGGTCCGCCGCGTCCGAACGGGCGTTGCCGAGAAACAAGGCCGATGTCGTCAAAGCGTCGATCATGCGCCGGCTACAGTCACCAAGTCAGGTCCGCAAACGCGGTTTCCCAACGGTTGTATACGGCATCATGGTTAATAAATCGTAAACACGCGTAGAACTTCAGCGGGATTTCCCGCGTGAGGCGATGCCAAACCGGGCAAATTCCGCCACCAGGTCACGGTAAACGTCCCGTTTGAAGGGGATGATCAGCTCGTTCAGGCGATCGACAGGCACCCATTGCCAGGCCGAAAATTCGGCCTCATGCGCCTCTAGGTCGATGTCCGTGTCCCGGCCCGTGAAACGCATCGCGAACCATCGCTGTTTCTGGCCGCGGAATCTTCCCTTCCAGACTTTGCGGGAAAGCTCCGGCGGCAGGTCGTATCGGTGCCAATCGGCGCTTTCCGCCAGGATTTCCGCCTTGTCCGTGCCGACTTCTTCCTGCAGTTCCCGCAAGGCGGCTTGTTGCGGGGTTTCACCCTTGTCGATGCCGCCCTGCGGCATTTGCCAGTGTTCGCCTTCGACGTCGACCCGCTTGCCGACGAAAACATGGCCGTCGGCATTGAACAGCATGATCCCGACACAAGGACGATAGGGCCGAGGGTCTGCGCCGTCTGCCGACATGGCTATTTGGGTTTGGCGGTGGCGAGCGCTGAAACCGGCGCGAGCGCGAGGCCTTTGCCTTTCAGGCTGGCGATCCAAGGTTGCAACTGCCGGATCGTCACGGGTAAGGGGCGTGCGACGGCAACCGTCCCGCCATGGTCCTTTGCCTTGCCTTCCAACTCCGCCAGGCGCTCGGAGATTATCTTCCCGGCGGGTTGGCGGTCGATAAAGGATTCGTTCGACGCCACCGTCAAGCCCATTTCGCGCGCCAGCTTACCGGTCAGGCTGACGGGGTTCTCCCGCGTGTCGACCAGCAACAGGCCGCGGCCCTTCAATTCCGCCAGGATGGGGTTGAGCGCGCGCGGCTTCGTGCCGAGACCGGACCCCATATAGGTCGCGACGCCGATGTAACCGGTCGCCCGGCTGAGGATCCATTCGAGCTGGCGAAGGTTTTGGTCGATGGGAACGCTGGCAAGCAACGTACGCGGACCTGGATCGCTGGCCGGATAGTCGAGCGGCTCCATCGGCAGATCGATCAAAACCTCATGGCCGTCGGCGCGGCTCTTGTCGATCCACTCTTTCAGGTTCTTGCTGAAGGCGGCGAAGGAGAGCGTCACTTCGCCCGGCATCGAGTCGATGACTTGCTGTGTCATCGTCTCCGAAACACCGAGCCCGGCAATGACGATGGCGATGCGGGGCCGCTCATCCAGCAGGCTGTAAGGCCGTGCGTAAACCCGCCAGGGAATGCGGCCGTCCTTGCCAATCACGGGCAGCGGGCCCAGGTCGCTTTGCTCCAACAACAAGGGGTCGGGGTGCGGATGCATGCCGGCCGCGGCGATCTGTTCCCGCTTGGCCATGTTCCGTCCATGGGCCGTTGCCGTATCGCCCTTGCCGGACGAGTCGAGCGGCGTCCGGCCGTCGACCGCTGCGGCATCCCGCTTCAACGGTTCGGCGTCGCGGTAACTGTTCAAGGACATGGTGACCCGTGGTTGCCCGGCGCCGTCGTTCGTCGAGCCGGCAAGGAACAGCCACGCGCCGCCGCCGGCCATCGTCGTCAGGGTGAGCGCCCAGGCGGAAATCAGCAACACTGTCGGAAGCGAGGATTTTCCGTCGCGTTCCGGCGTTTCATCCGCAGGTTCCGGCGCCTCGTCAGGGACGTCCGGTTCGCCGCGGGCTTTTAGGAACGGTATCTTCAGCGTGTTAGGACCCTAGTTGACCATTTTGCTTCGGAACAACGCGACCCCGCGCAACAGGTCCAATGCTCGATCGAGCTGGTAGTCCTGCGGCTTGGCGTCGGACGTCTCGGGCTCCTCTGCGGTGTCCTTACCGTCCTTCTTCGGATCTTTGTTATCGTTGGCGCCGGTTTCCGGTTTGGTTTTAGCGCCGGGCTCGTCTTCGCTGTCGAGCGCACCCCGGAGGTCGCGTTCCGACCGGCGAGGCCTGTTGCTCTCCAGCGTTTCGATCTTAGCGGGATGGACTTCGATATCCGGTTCGATGCCTTTCGCCTGGATCGACCGCCCGCTCGGCGTGTAGTAGCGCTGCGTCGTCAGTTTGATCGCACCGCTGCGTCCGAGCGGAATGATCGTCTGTACCGATCCCTTACCGAAGGTCTTGGTGCCGAGCAGCACCGCGCGCCGATGGTCTTGCAGTGCGCCGGCGACGATTTCCGACGCCGAGGCGGACCCGCCGTTGATCAGGACGACGATCGGCTTGCCGTCGATCAGGTCGCCCGATGTGGCGTTGAAGCGTTGGCCGCCTTCTTCCTCACGGCCGCGCGTCGAGACGATCTCGCCTTGTTCGAGGAAACTATCGGATACGGTCACAGCCTGATCCAGCAGGCCGCCCGGATTGTTGCGCAGATCGAGCACAAATCCCAAAAGGTCCTCGCCGACTTCCTTCTTGATCTTGTCGACGGCTTTCTTGAGGCCCTTGTCGGTCTGCTCGCTAAAGCTGGTGATGCGGATATACCCGATATTGCCTTCGGCCCGGGACCGGACCGATTGGATGCGGATCTTGTCGCGCGTGATCGATACGTCGAAGGTGTTCTTCGACGACCGCCGGATCGTCAGATTGATGTCCGTCTTGATCGGGCCGCGCATTTTCTCGACCGCTTCACTGAGCGTCAGGCCCTGTACGGGCTCGCCGTCGAGATGAGTGATCAGGTCGCCCGCCTTGAGGCCGGCTCGCGACGCCGGCGTGTCGTCGATCGGCGAGACCACTTTCACGTAGCCCTTCTCCATCGTCACTTCGATGCCCAGCCCGCCGAACTCGCCCCGCGTCTGCACCTGCATGTCGCGGAATTTGCGTTTGTTCAGGAAGGACGAATGCGGGTCCAGGTGAACCAGCATGCCGTCAATGGCCGCTTCGATGAGTTCCTCGTCCGAGACCTTTTCGACATAGTCGTTGCGGACACGTTCAAAGACGTCGCCGAACAGCTCCAACATGCGATAGGTGTCGGATTTGTCCTCGGCCGCGTGCCCGGTCGGCACCATCATGCCCACCATGAGGCCGAGCACGGCGCTTGTGGCTACGGCAACAACGACAATCGGCATTTTGCGCTTCATGCCTTCATCATCCTCTCTGTTCGATCGACTTTGCCTGCAGCCCCATGGCATTCGAATGCCTGCAATTTTGGGACCACGATCATTCCTATCCTCGTACCCTATTGCGGTACTCAACGAACCAGGGCAGAGGGTTCACGGGTTGCCCCCGGCGACGCAGCTCGAAATAGAGCCGGGGACCCTCCTTATCCGAATTGGCCATCGCGCCAACGGGCTCCCCCGCAAGCAACCATTGCCCGACGCTCGTGTCAACATTCGCCATACCGGCGAGTAAGGTATGATATCCACCGCTATGCTCGATAATCAATATTTGCCCATATCCTTTGAACGGACCGGCAAATACGACCTTTCCGTCGTAGGGCGCCACGATGCTGGCGGCGACGCGGGTTCGGATCGTAATGCCCTTGGCGGTATTCCCATACTCATTCGTCTCGCCATATTGGCGGGTGACCTTGCCGCGGGCCGGACTTGTGATGGATCCTTGATCCGGGAAGGGACGTAACGCGTCGGGCCGCGGCAGGCTGAGCAGGGCCGTCTGCCGTTGCGCCGCGGGCGGCGGGGTCAGGCTCGGCGGCGCCGGGATGGCGGCGGACGGCGGCGCGGGAGCAGCCGTCGGCGGCGGCGGGCGCTCGGCTTCGAGGCGGGCGAACAGTTCCTTCAGGTCCTTCGCCTCGCGACCAAGCCGTTGAATCCGTTTCGCTGTCCGGCGTTCCTCTGATTCCGTCTGCTTCAGCAGGTCGGCCTTGCGCTGAATCAGTGTCGTCAACTTAATGCGCTGACCTGCGTAGTCGTCGGTAGCGTTCTTGAGCACGTCAAGTTGGCGGGCGACGTCCGACCGGGTCTCGGCGAGGGCGGAGATCTTCGTCCGCAAGTCGTCGGCGCGGTTCTGAATCACGGGCAGGGCCGCACGCAACAGCATGGCCCGGCGGACGACCTCGATCGGCTTGCCCTGGGACATCAGAAGTGCTTGTGGCGGGTTGCGGGACAGCCGCTCCAGCGCGCTCAGCGTTCCGCCGAATTGCCTCGTCTGGCCTTGCAGCGCCAGTTCGCGTTCGGCGAGTTCTTTCTGCGTCCGGGCCAGCTGCGATTCCAGACGGGTCAGCAGGGTTTCGCTGTCCTGGGTCGCGCGTGCCGTGTCGATCGATTGCCGCCGCAGCACCTTGAGTTCGGTGGCGAGTTTGCTCAGTTTCTTGCGCAATGCCGCGGCGCGGTCCTGCTGCGCCTTGATCTCGCGCTCCAGCTTGTTGAGCTTGCCTTTGTCTTGCGCCGCGGCGCCAATCGTCAACGCAAGCGACAAGGCTGCGGCGACCGCAAGAACCGGCGCGGCCCGAAACCGATGGGACGCTGTTGGATCAGCCCGCTTCACGCTGCTCCTCGGCATGAATGATTAGCGATTTTCCGGTCATTTCAGCGGGTTGGTCCAGGCCCAAAAGATCGAGCACGGTCGGCGCGATATCCGCCAGCTTCCCGTTCGACAAGGCCGCCGCGTCGTGTTTTTCGCCGGTCAGGACGAGGGGAACCAGGTTGCGCGTGTGTGCGGTATGCGGCTGCCCGGTCGCGGCGTCGACCATCAATTCCGCGTTACCGTGGTCCGCCGTGATCAGCATCACCCCACCGGCGGCGCGGATCGTGCGGTCGAGGCGGCCAAGGCAAGCATCGACCGCTTCGACCGCCTTGATCGCGGCGCCGAGGTCGCCGGTATGGCCGACCATGTCGGTATTGGCGAAATTCACCAGGATGAAGTCGAAGGCATCGCTTTCGATGGCTTCGATCAGATTGTCCGTCACTTCGGCGGCGGACATTTCCGGTTGCAGGTCATAGGTCGCGACCTTCGGCGAGGGCACGAGAATCCGTTCCTCACCGTCGAAGGTGGCCTCCTGTCCGCCGTTGAAGAAGAAGGTCACATGGGCGTATTTCTCGGTCTCGGCGATCCGAAGCTGTTTCTTGCCGGCTGTCGCGAGAACCTGTCCCAACACGTTGCTCAGTTTCTCGGACGGGAAGAGAACCGGCATGAGGGCGTTCAACGCCGCGGAATACTCGATCATGCCCACGCTTGCGGCGAGGTCGACCGTTTTGCCGCGGTCGAAGCCGTCGAACGCCGGATCGACCAGGGTGTGCAATATTTCGCGGGCCCGGTCGGCCCGGAAATTCGCCATCAGCAAGCCGTCGCCGTCCGACATCCCTTGATATCCGCCGATTATCGCCGGCAGCATGAATTCGTCGGTCACATCGCTCGCGTAGGACGCTTCGATGGCGGCGACGGCGTCGTCCGCCGCTTCCCCGGTGCCGTGTGCGATGGCGCGATACGCCTTTTCGACGCGGTCCCAGCGGTTGTCCCGGTCCATCGCGTAGTAGCGGCCGATGACCGTGGCGATCCGCGCACCCGGGCAACCGTCGAGAAAGGACGTCATGTAGTCTCTTGCGCTTGACGGTGGTGTGTCTCGCCCATCCAGGATCGCGTGGACGACGCACGGGATGCCGGCATCGGTCAGCAGCCGTACCATGCCCGCCATGTGATCCTGATGTGAGTGCACGCCGCCCGGCGACAGCAGGCCCAGGATATGCGCGGTGCCGCCGCTTTTCTGTAAAGCGGCCGTAAAGTCTTGGAACGCCGGGATGGTGCGGACGGAATCGTCGGTGAAGGCTTGGTCGATCCGCGGCAGGTCCTGCAGCACGACCCGGCCGGCACCCAAATTCATATGGCCGACTTCGGAATTGCCCATTTGGCCTGCCGGCAGGCCGACATGGTCTTCCGACGCATCGAGCTGGCCGCGCGGGCAGGTCGCGGTCAGGCGATCCCAGACGCCGGTATCGGCCTGCGCGATCGCGTTATTCTCGGATTCTTCCCGGTCGCCCCACCCATCGAGAATACAGAGCAGAACGGGTCTTTGTGCTGTCGGTGCCATAATCGCCAAATCGCGTCATTTATCAGTAATGTGGGCGGAGAATACCCGGTTTCCAGGGCCAAGAAAACGGTTCCGGACTAACCCTTGTGGTATGGGTGTCCGGCTTGGATTTGCTGGGCCCGGTAGAGCTGTTCGACAAGCATGCAGCGGGCCAACATATGGGGCCATGTCATACGACCCAATGCCAGTAACAATGTCGCGCGATCGGTAACGGCTCGGTCCAGCCCGTCGGCCCCACCGATCGCGAAGCCGAGGCTCCGATGCCCGGATTCCTGCCATTTTCGGAGCTGTCCGGCAAATTCCCCGCTGCTGAATTGCCGGCCTCGCTCATCCAACGCCACCAACAGGGCGCCCTCCGGGAGGGTGTCGAGCAGGCGTTCGCCTTCGCGCGCCTTGCGTTCCGTGCTGGACAGAGGGCGTTTTTCCTCCACCTCGCGGATCGTGACGGACCAGGAAAGCCGGTGTCGATAAATATCGATCAAGTCCCGTTCGGGGCCGCGCCGCAAGCGTCCGACGGCCGCGATCGTAATGTCCAGGGCGGCGTGCCGTGGCGCCACCGCCCGTTATCCGGCGGCGGTGTTGAGTTGACCGTCGCCTTGCTGCGGGAAATCGCCCCACAGCTTCTCAAGCTTGTAAAAATCCCGGACTTCCGGGCGAAACAGATGAATCAGCACGTCGCCGGCGTCGATCAGAACCCAGTCGGCCTGGGCCGCCCCTTCGACCGATGTCCCCTTGATCCCGCTGCTTTTGATGCGGCGGAGCAGGTGGTCGGTCATCGCGCTGACATGACGCGTGGACGTGCCCGACGCGATCACCATGTAATCGGCGATGCTGGTCTTGCCCTTGAGGTCCAGTTTGGTGATGTCGATGGCCTGATCGTCATCCAGGGATTGCATGATGAGGTCCAGGAGCGATTCCGTCGTCTGCGGAGTCGAAGTCTCGGTTGATATGGTTTTTCCCCGTTAATCAACTGGTTGCGTTGTCTTCGCTCGTCCGGCCCGGATCGACGTCGAGGACGCCGGATGCAGCCGGTTGCGGATAAACACCCACGCGGGCGGCTTTTGCCGTATCAGGCACGGAGCTCGATCCTCCGGAAGCCTGGAAGCGGCAAATTGTGTCGCCGCGCGGCCCGCCAATGCCGTCAAAGAATAGGACGGGCGGGCAAAAACCGCAACGGCGGCCATGTGAAAGATTTCTTGCCATGCCCTCCAGCGCGGTATCTGGATAAGGTTATCGGCGCCGATCAGCCATACGAAGCGATGATCGCAGTGGCGCCGCCGGAGCTGTCGCAGCGTATCGACGGTATAGCGGGTGCCGAGACGGTCCTCGATATCGGTGACGCGTATCCGCGGATGCCGGGCGATGGCCCGCGCCTCGGCCATGCGCGTCGCCAGCGGCGCCATCCCCGCCGTCGGTTTCAGCGGGTTCTGCGGCGATACGAGCCACCAGACCTCGTCCAGGTCCAGCCGGCGCAGTGCTTCGAGGCTGATATGCCGGTGCCCGTCATGCGCCGGGTTGAACGATCCTCCCAGCAGCCCGATCCGCCGCGCCCGATGGCGTGCCCGGGGTATCTGTCTCGCTGCGGGGCTCAAAACGAGGATATCGGATCAGAGGTGTCGATCATGGCGGCGGCATCATCCCGTGCACCCGATAGGCCGTCAACCGGGGGAGACCACTTGGGTCCGGCCCCCGATACTCTCGCCGACGCCGTCGGGCTGGTCCCCGGCCTCCGCCATGATCTGGGAGATCGTGAAGAAGCCGACCACATTGCCGGTATCGTCCTTATGCGGCACGAAGTTGGCCAGGACGCGGCAGTCGCCGACTTGCGGGTATCTGACGCCGCCCTCGTACTGAACGTCCTCGCCGGCAAGAACGCGATCTACATATGGTTTGATCTTCGCGAAGGACACGACGTCCAGAACATCTGTCATCCGCCGGCCGATCACCCGGTCCGGCGGCAGTCCATACCATTCCTCGAATGTCTTGTTGACGTAGCGGTAACGGAGATTCCGATCGCGATAGGTGATCAAGACCGGCACCGAATTGATGATCAGGTTCAGTTGGGACTCGCGCTGGGCCAGTGCTTTCTCGATATCCTTCAACTCGGTCACGTCGTTGACCAGCGTAAAATAGCCCACGACCTCTTCCGCTTGGTTCCTGTGTGGCACGAGGAGAACGGCCAGATTGCGCAGGCCCAACCCCGGCACGTCGCGCGTCGTATCGTACCGCAGCGTCTTGCCGGCGAAGACCTCCGCCCGCCGCGGCTTCATCATCTGATAGTGGCCCTCGTCGCGGATCTCCGAGACATGATGGCCGACGATCTCTTCCCGGGGCCGCCCGACCCAGTCCGCAAACAGTTGGTTGGCGAATTGGAAAACCAAGTTGCGGTCCTTGTAGGCGACCATCATCGGTACGGTGTCGACCAACCGGCCGATCAGTGATTGGTCGCATTGTGTTGCACGGTCCGCCAACGTCGGTGCGGCGGCCCTGCCGACCTGCCGTGCAACGCGCCGTGGCGGCTTTGTCTTGGCTGGGGCGATCGACATCAAGGTTGCCGGACCACCGGGCCAGTCGATAGGACGGCACCGGGCGGTGAGGTGGATGGCGCGACCGTCGGGGCGGATTGCTTGATAGTTGAACGTGCTTGGCCGGTCCAGCGGCGTCGCCGCGTCCGTTCGCGCGTCCCGAAGGCACAGACGGGTTTCGGCAATCACGTCGAATAGCGGCCCGTTTTCCAGGAGTGCCTCGGACAAGGTCGCGTATCCCAGCAGGTCGAGATAGGCCGCATTCGCGAATAAGGGTTCACGGTTGCGGTGAATGAGGATCGCCTCGTCCAAGCTATCGGCCATTCGTTTGAAGAGTTCGGCAAACTGATCCTGGGGGCCGTCCGTCGTCCTTGCCGGTAGTTTGGCGCGTTGAATAACCAAGGCATGGTCGCAGCTGTCAGCGACGACGAGGGGATTGACGGTCAGTTCCGCATGAAAATCCGACCCATCCTTGCGATAGGAGAGAAGCTCGATCCGCGTCGGTCGGCGCCGAAGGAAAGCCGCGGCCACGCGGGAAATAACGTGGGCGTCGGGAGTGGGACCGAACAGAAAACTCGGACACCGTTTGACGGAATCGGCGCTGCGATACCCGGTCTGTCTCGAGAAAGGCGTATTGACGAAGAGAATCCGGTGCCCGGCGTCGCTCTCGCGACACTTCTCGGTCACGAACATCGCTTCGGTCGATAAATCGATTGCCGATTTCAGATAGAGAAGGCGGTCATCTTCCGGCGGAATTTGCAGCATGCCCCAATGTATTCCATGCGCCTCATGCCCCCCCCATCAAATTATTAGGGGAAAGCAATCCGAATATCAACACGAGGTTGTGTTTCGGTGGCGCAACGTCTTTTTCGTGCAGGATGTCGATCGCCGGCCGGGCAAGTCGGGTGGCGATTGGGCGCTAGGGCCGGGTCTGCCCGGCGCCGTGCACGATGTACTTATAGCTGGTGAGTTGTTCCGCGCCGACCGGGCCGCGCGCGTGAAGCTTGCCCGTCGAGATTCCGATCTCCGCGCCCATGCCGAACTCGCCGCCGTCGGCGAATTGGGTAGATGCGTTGTGCAACACGATGCTGCTGTCGATTCGGCTCGTGAAGGTCGCCGCCGCCGCGTCGTCGTCGGTTACGATAGCGTCGGTATGGTGCGACCCGTGCGCGTTGATATGGTCGATGGCCTGCGGCAGGCCGTCGACCACCTTCACGGATAAGATCGCGTCCAGATATTCCGTATCCCAATCCGCATCGGTCGCGGGAAGGATGCGATCATCGGCCGCTTGGGCCGCCTCGTCGCCGCGGACCTCGCATCCGGCGGCGTCCAGTCGGTCCATGATCGCCGGCAACTGCGCCGCGGCCACGGTCCGGTCGATCACAAGCGATTCGGCGGCGCCGCAGACGCCCGTCCGGCGCATCTTCGCGTTCAACACCACATCGCAGGCCATCTCCACGTCGGCCTTTTCGTGAATATAGACATGACAGTTGCCGTCGAGATGCGCGATGACCGGCACGCGGGATTCGGTCATCACGCGTTCGATCAAGGACTTGCCGCCGCGCGGCACGATGATGTCGATCAGTCCGGCCATGCGCAGCATCGCACCGACCGCGTCGCGGTCCCGGGTCGGGATGGCTTGCACGGCATTGCCCGGCAGGCCGGCGTCGCGCAGCCCATCCTGCAGGCATTTGGCGATCAGGCCGGAGGAATGCAGGCTTTCCGACCCGCCGCGCAGGATCGCCGCGTTGCCGGACTTGAGGCAAAGCCCGCCGGCATCGGCGGTCACGTTCGGGCGCGATTCATAGATGATGCCGATGACGCCGAGCGGCACGGAGACGCGGGTAATCCTCAGCCCGTTGGGCCGCGTCCATTCGCCGAGATTTCGATGCAGCGGGTCCGGTAGGCTGGCGACCTGTTCCAGCCCGGCGGCCATGCCCTCGATCCGCTCGTCGTTCAGCAGGAGCCGGTCCTGCATCGCGGCGTTGAGCCCTTTCTCGGCGGCGAAGGCCATGTCCTTCTCGTTCTCCGCCTTGATGGCCGCCGCACTGTCACGAATGACGGTCGCGGCCGCCGTCAGCGCGGCGTCGCGGGTGGCGCTGTCGGCCAGACCCATTTGATAACTGGCGTCATGCGCGGCCTGCGCGATCTCGCGCACCAACTCCTCGGCGGGCATGTCGGCCTTGCTCAGGACAGCATGCGAACTCATCTGTCGGCTCCCGGTTTCTGTATGCCTCCGAACCCTATCCGAACAGGGCAGGCGGCGCATTATCGAAATTCTCTTAGTACAAATGGTCCGGACGGTGCTATTTGGCTAGGGGCAACAAGGTGTCGAACGTGTCCCAAGGCGAAAAACTCGAAAGCGAGCGACAAAGGCTGTCGGCGGAATGCGCCAACGCGCCCGACGATAGCCGGCTGCGTTTCGAATTGGGCCAGGTTTGCCATCGCATGGCGCGTCCCGGCGAGGCCTTGTCGCACTTCGCCGACGCGGCGACCACCGATCCCGATTGGGAGGTTCCGCGCTATTACCTCGGCTTGGTCCTCGCGGAATTGAGGAGGCCCGACGAGGCGGCGGTGGCGTATCGCGCGGCGCTCGCGGTCGATCCCGACCATGCGGAAAGTCATTTCGGATTGGGCCGGCTGCTCGCGCGCCGCCGTGAGACGGAAGCGGCGATTGCTCATTTCGACGCCGCCGCCGCGGCCCGGCCCGATTGGCATCGCCCGCATCTTGAAAAAGCGGACGTATTGGCCGCGGCGGGCGATGTCGCCGGCGCAAGGGCGGCATATGATTCGGCGTTGCGCGCCGGTGCGCCCGACGGGGTGCGCCTGCGGCGGGATTTGCTGCTGCCGGTCATTGCGGAATCGGCGGAAGACTACGAGGACGCGCGTCGCCGTTACGAAACCGCGCTCGACGGTCTCGCCGCCGACCTGCCGACCCTGGACCATCCGGCACGGGAAGGCGGCGGTGCCCGGTTCTATCTGGCCTATCACGGCGAAGATGACCGGCGCTTGCAGCAAAAACTCGCCACGCTATACCAAACCGCCTGTCCCACGCTGGAATGGACTGCGCCGCATTGCCGGGAGCCGTGGCGCACGCCCACTGTCCGGCGGATCGGGTTCGTGTCGCGGTTCTTCTACGATCATTCGATCGGGCGGCTGATGCAGCGGTTGCTGGCGCATCTGGCTCGGCGGGACGATTGCGAGATCCTGCTTTTCGATACCGCGCCAGTTCCGGACGATGCGTTGCGGTCCGAACTCGTTTCCTATGCGGATCATGTCGAATGTCTTGAAGCCGGCTTGCAGCCGCAGCGCGAACAGATCGCCCGCCACCGGTTGGACGTCTTGCTTTATCCGGATATCGGCATGGATTACGTCACATATTTCCTGGCCTTTGCGCGGCTGGCCCCGGTGCAATGCGTCACCTGGGGGCATCCTGTGACGACCGGCATCCCGGCGGTCGATTATTTCCTGTCCTGCGATTCCGCGGAGCCGCCCGATGCGGCTGCGCATTACAGCGAGCGGCTGGTACGGTTGGGCGGGTTGCCGTTCTCCTATGCCCGGCCCGAGGCGCCGAGCTCAAGCAGGACCCGGTCGGAATACGGCCTGCCGGAGGATGCGACGCTTTATTTCCTGGCCCAGAACCTGTTCAAGGTTCATCCGGATATGGATGCGGCGCTTCGCCGGATTTTGGAACGCGATCCGGCCGGCCGGCTGGTTCTGCTGGAGGGGCATTATCCGGAATGGGGCAAGCGGCTTCGCGCGCGGTTCGCCCGCAGCCTTGCCGGTGTCGACGACCGGGTCATCTTTCTGCCGCGCCAGGACCATGACGACTATATGCGCTTACTGACCTTGGCGGATGTCTGCCTCGACAGTTTTCCGTTCGGGGGCGGCAACACGACCTATCAGGCCCTGGCGATGGGCACGCCGGTCGTCACCATGCCCGGTGACTTCCTGCGCGGCCGGTTGAGCCTGGCGATCTATTGTCACCTGCGGGTTCTGGAGTGTGCCGCGGCGACGGTGGAAGGCTACGCGGATGTTGCCGTGCGGCTCGGCACCGATGTTCCTTGGCGGGATCGCGTCACCAGGCAAATCGACGAGAATCTCCACCGGATCTTCGACGATCCGGTTTTTCTGGAAGAAGCCGAGCGGTTCCTGATGTCGGTGGTCCCTGAAGAACCGGCCAATCGGCGCTAAATGTTGAGCACAAGGTCGTCGCGATGGATCATCTCGTCGCGGCCGCGATAGCCCAGGATTTTTTCGATTTCCTGGCTTTTGTGTCCGGCGATGCGCGCCGCGTCGGTGCTTGAGTAGGCGGACAGCCCGCGGCCCAATTCCCGGCCGTCGCGGTTCCGGACGGCGACCGGGTCGCCGCGTTCGAACCGGCCCGAGACCGCGGTGACGCCGACCGGCAGGAGACTTCGGCCCTGCTGCAAGGCGTTCTCCGCCCCGTCGTCCACTTCGAAGACTCCGATCGGATTCAACGCGCCCGCGATCCAGGTCTTGCGCGCCGTGCGCGGCGACCCGGTCGCCTCGAACCAGGTGCAGGGCGCGCCCTCGTCGAGCCGCCGTAATGGATGGATCGTCCGGCCGTCGGCGATGACCATGCGGCAGCCGCTGGCGGTCGCGATTTTCGCCGCCTGCAGCTTGGTCACCATGCCGCCGGACGAGTATCCGAGTCGGGGCTCGCCGGCCATGGCCTCGATCGCCGGGGTGATGGTGGCGACCCGCTCCAGCCGGTTGGCGTCGGCCTTCTCGCTGGGGTCCGCGTCGTACAGCCCGTCGATATCGGAGAACAGAATCAGCGTGTCGGCGCTGACCATCGCGGCGACCCGTGCTGCGAGCCGGTCGTTGTCGCCGAAGCGGATTTCATCGGTGCCGACCGTATCGTTCTCGTTGATGACCGGAACGACGTTGAACGACAAGAGCTGTGTCAGCGTGCTGCGCGCATTCAGATGCCGGCGACGTTCCTCGGTATCGTCCGGCGTCACGAGAACCTGGGCGACCGGGATATCGTGCTTGGCGAGCGCCTGTTCATAGGCATGGGCAAGGCGAATTTGGCCCGCCGCCGCGGCGGCCTGCTTTTCCTCGAGGCGAAGGGCGCGGTCCATGTCCGTCAGGCCAAGCCGCTGGCGGCCGACCGCGATGGCGCCGGATGACACCACCAGGATTTCCTTTCCCCGGCGATGGCATTGCGCGATGTCCTCGGCGAGCGCTTCCAGCCAACCATGGCGAACGGCGCCGGTGGTTTCGTCGACCAGCAGGGTCGAGCCGATCTTGACGACCAGCCGCTTGCTGTCGCTGAGTCGGCCGTTCATGGCGACCAGGTTTCCTGCACCGCGGGTTCCGGCGCCTCGGCCGCCTTGTCCGCGTCGCGTTTTTCCTGGATCGCCGCCAGCAGACGCCGCAAGGCATCCTGCACGCCGTCCCCGGTCACGCCGGAGAGCATCAACGGGGCCTCGCCCGCGGCGTCGGCCAGCATCGCGGCCCGTTCGGCGGCCACTTCCTCGGTAAGCGCGTCGCATTTGTTCAGCGCGACGATTTCGGCTTTTTCGGCGAGGCCCGCGCCATAGGCTTCGAGTTCGCCGCGGATCGTGCGGTAGGCGTCGGCCACGTCGGGCTGCGTTCCGTCCACCAGATGGAGCAACACGCCGCAACGCTCGATATGACCCAGGAAACGGTCGCCCAGCCCATGCCCTTCGTGGGCACCTTCGATCAACCCCGGGATATCGGCGAGGACGAATTCCTTCTCGTCCACATGCACGACGCCGAGTTGCGGGTGCAGCGTGGTGAACGGATAGTCCGCGATCTTGGGCCGGGCGCGCGAGACCGCGGCGAGGAATGTCGACTTTCCCGCGTTCGGCAGCCCGACCAAGCCGGCATCGGCCAGCAGTTTGAGCCGCAGCCATATCCACATCTCCGAACCCGGCCGGCCCGGATCGAAGCGGCGCGGGGCGCGTGTGGTCGCGGATTTGTAGTGAAGATTGCCGAAACCGCCGTCGCCGCCTTTCAGCAGGACCATCCGCTGGCCCGCCCGGGTAAGGTCGGCGATCAGGGTTTCGTTGTCCTCGGCAAGAATTTGCGTGCCGACGGGGACATCCAGCACAGCGGTTTCGCCCGCAGCACCATTGCGTTGCCGGCCTTTGCCGTGGTCCCCGCTGCTCGCCTTGAAATGCTGCCGGTAGCGGTAGTCGATCAGCGTGTTGAGCCCCTCGACCGCCTGGACGACGACGTCGCCGCCGCGGCCGCCGTCACCGCCGTCGGGGCCGCCGCGCGGGATATTGCGTTCGCGGCGGAACGACATGCAGCCGGCGCCGCCGTTGCCGCTCTTCACGTGTATTTTGGCTTGATCGAGAAATTTCATCGTACCGCAACCATGCGTGCCGGGGCTGGTATCCGGATTCCAGACCCCGGCAGCAAAAAATAAAAGGGAGACGGACTTCCATCTCCCTTCGCCAACCTGCCGGCCGTTTGAGGGGAGCCCCACCGGTGGCTCCCACCGGGGCTATTCCGCAGCGGCCGCCGCCGGTTCCACGTGAACGGTGGTCCGGCTCCGGGTCTTGTGGAACTTCACCGTGCCGTCCTTCAGGGCGAACAGGGTGTGATCCTTGCCCATGCCGACATTCGTGCCGGGGTGCACTTTCGTGCCGCGCTGGCGAATGATGATGTTGCCGGAGATCACGGATTCGCCGCCGTACTTCTTGACGCCGAGGCGCCGGCCTTCGGAGTCGCGACCATTGCGTGAACTGCCGCCTGCTTTCTTATGAGCCATGCTGCGTTACTCCTCGGTCTTTTTAGACGCTGGTTTCTTCGCCGCGGGTTTCTTGGCGGCGGGCTTTTTTGCCGCCGGCTTCTTCGCGGCGGTCTTCTTTGCCGCCGGTTTCTTGGCGGCAGGTTTCTTTGCCGCTGTCTTTTTCGCGGCCCGTTTTTTCGGCGCGGGCTTGGCCGCCGGCTTGTCGTCGGCCTTCGCCGCCGGTTTCGCCTCTTCCTTGGCGGCGGGTTTCTTCGCAGCGGCCTTCTTGGCCGGCTTCTTCCCGTCCGTCAGGATATCGGTGATCCGCAACACGGTGACCTGTTGCCGATGGCCCTTGGTCCGCCGGTAGTCCTTGCGGCGCTTCTTCTTGAAGACGATGATCTTCGCGCTGCGGTCCTGCTTGACCACTTCGGCCGCGACCGTGGCGCCGTCGACCAGCGGCGTGCCGGTGGTCTGGGCCTTGTCGTCGCCAACCATCAGGACGTCGGTGAGTTCAACCGTCGCGCCGGGATCGCCCTCGAGCTTCTCCACCGCGATGACATCGTCTTTGGCGACCTTGTATTGTTTGCCGCCGGTTTTGATTACTGCAAACATGGGTTTGTATCTCGCTGCCGGACCTGGGTATCCGTTATCGGGCTTTCATCCAGGATATCCGGGCTTTCTGGTGCCCGTAAACTCGCCGCGGGACTATACTCGTGCGCGCCGGCAAGTCAACGGCCAAGTCGCCCGGAAACTTAGTTTTCCGTGCCGGCGGATGTGGCCGCCGAGAGGTCGAATACCTCGGTCGCGGGGCCGTCTTCCTCCCACCCCTGTACCAGAAGATCGCCGTTCCCCGCGTTGGCGACCACGCTGAGCCGGGTCTCCGTGTTGAGAACCGGTTCGACCAGCCAGTCGAAACCGGGCACCGGATTGCGGCAAAGCCCGTTCATCATACGGTGCCGGCGTTCGCTTTCGATCCCGCGCGGCTTGCCGCGCAGGCCCGGACTTAACCAATGGTTGGCGATGGAAGTCGGGGCTTCGTGCACCCAAGCACCGGTTTCGGTCCGTTCGATGACGCAGCCGTCGCCGGCTTTGATGCCCGACAACGAATAGAAGGCGGGAAGAGCAATCGGCGTGGTCTCCACCATATCCTTCGCCTCGTCGTAACTGCGGCAGGTCTCCATGACCCGGCGGGCCAGATGGGCCGGCGGCAGCTGCCGACTCTGGAAAACCTTGACCCGGTTCGCCAGCCAATCCGCCGGCCACGGCAGATAACCGCGCCGGACCAGCGGCGCTTGGTTGATGGCGAGGACGAATCGCCCCGGCGCGGAGGCGGTGATCACCCCGACGAAGCCGGGCCAGGTGATATTATAGAAATCGCCCGCCGGTCCGGTCTGGCGCGCCAGCACCACATGCCGGCCGATTCCGTGGAACGGCCAGTCCAGCGTTCGCAGCATCCGCATGCCGTCGCCTTTCGGGTCGGGTGCGACGCCGGTGGTGCAGCCCCATTCGAAACACAGGTTCATGAACCAGATTCCGGTTGAGAGTTGTGCGGAAAGGCCGGCGATCTCATCGTGATGCGGATTATCGGATCGAACGGCCCATCGGCGCGACAACCGGTCCGCGATCGGCAGCAGCGGGCCGGGCAGCATCCGGTGGCCTGCCTCGATCAGCGCCTCGGCCATGTCGCGATGGCTGTTCACCAGGGCGGCGGGGCCGGCCTCCCCCAGATCGATCAAGGGGATTACCGAAGGGTTTTGCGCCGGTTCCATCCGTGTAATGTCGGCGGTACGGCGCGGGAATGCAATATCGCCGGTGGGCAGGGTTCCGCTTGCGGCATGCGGGGGCTTGCGGTAGGTTCCCGCGCATTCGGGGTCGGCATCGCCGGCAACGCCCGCGGAGAGGTGCCGGAGTGGTCGAACGGGGCGGTCTCGAAAACCGTTGTGCGCGCGAGCGTACCCAGGGTTCGAATCCCTGTCTCTCCGCCATTTAGTCTTGGTGTTTGCTGGCAACCCAGCCAATCTCCTAAGAACCCCAGAGTTCCCGGCCGTCTGCTGACTTATATGTCCGTGGAGACCGTCTCCATAATAGAATAACTGCGATTTGGCCGTGGCTGTCTCCATTTGGCAATTTTGTGGTCCGGTTTCCCTAATATCAGGGAAATTTTCGAGCCGCGTGCGTAGCGTCAGAAAGTGGCGATCCAAGCTCTCTGGTCAGACCACAAGATTCTGTGCGGCGACTTGATCAGGCTGGCTGACGTCAATTCAGCTGGCTGACGGCCGTCTACGATGGCCTGGACAATGTCTGGCGCCAGGAAGGCGAGATTGACCAGATGGGCGATCCTACGTTGCGATACACCCTCGCGGTCGGCAATTGCCTGCATGGTCATGCCGGCCTTGATCTGTTCGAACCAGGCCCAGCCTTTGGCAATGTTCTTCAGGAGCGTTTCATCGACTCCCGATGAGTTGTCCCCGAGCACCAGTCGGGCCTCGACGCCTCGGCGACGGAGAGTGAAGTCGCCGGTCAGGGTCAGGGCATGGTGATTGATGTGGCCAGGCTGCACGCCCAGTCGCTCGGCAAGGGCAGCTGCATTCAGTGTGACCGATAGTCGGCCCGGCTTAATTCGGCCGACTTCGATGAGCTTGCTCAGCGCCGCGCCTCGTTCGTGGGATTTCAATTTTGCAAGGAGAGCTTGCGTCTTGGATGGTAGCTCTTGGAGTTTCTCTGCAGGCATATTCTGAACCATACAGAGTCTTGAATGCTGCGTGGTAAGCTCATCAGTTATCAGGCGGGCTACGGCGGTCTCGAGCGCTCCGGCGGAAAGGCGCCAGCCGCCAGTGTTCTGTTCGCCGCTGCGAGCGATAAGCCTGCGCGAGACATAGTAGCGATATCGCTTGCCACGCCGGACTGCATGGGATGGTGTCAGTTTGTCGCCAGTCTCATCGATAAACTTTCTGACCAGCGGGGAGGACATTGCTGCATTGGCAAGCGTTTTGGTTCCGCGGGTATTTGAGCCGAGCTTTGCCCTGACGGCATCGAATGTAGCCCGATCGATGATCGCGGGGTGTTTGCCGGGATAGATCTGCGTTTTGTGCCGGATCTTCCCGATATAAACCGGATTGGATAACAGGTGATGGATCCGCCCGCGGGTCAAGGCGACACCACCCGAGGGATCACCGTTGGTACGCGAGCGTTTCTTGCTAATGAGGCCCAGCCGATCTGCCTTTTCCTTTACGCGCCGCACGTTGCCCAGTTGAAGATAAAGGCCGAAAATTCTCTGGACCGTCTCGGCCTCCGCCTCGTTAATGACAAGTCTGCGATCCCTGGCGTCATAACCGAGCGGTACAGGTCCGCCCATCCATAATCCCTTTTTCTTGGAGGCCGCGATTTTGTCCCGTATACGCTCGGCCGTGACCTCGCGCTCGAACTGGGCGAAGGACAGTAGCACGTTGAGCGTCAACCGGCCCATGCTGGTGGCGGTATTGAACTGCTGGGTTACCGAGACAAATGAAGCACCGGTCGCATCAAAGTGCTCAACCAACTTGGCGAAATCGGCGAGCGATCGTGTTAGCCGGTCAACCTTGTAAACGACCACAAGGTCGACCTCGCGGGCTTCGATATCGGCAAGCAACTTGTTTAGGCCGGGACGGTCTAGCGTACCGCCGGAAATACCACCATCTGCATAGTGGCCAGATGTTAACTTCCAGCCTTCACCCTTTTGGCTGGCGATATATGCCGCGCAGGCCTCGCGCTGGGCGTCTAGTGAGTTGAAGTCCTGCTCCAGCCCTTCGTCGGAGGACTTGCGGGTATAGATTGCGCAGCGGACCGGCTTCTTTGGCATCAGCCGCGCTTGATGCCAAAGAAGCGCGGACCCGACCACTTAGTTCCTGTGATGGCCAGGGCGATCGCTGATAGGGATCGATATCGCTGCTCGCGCCAAAGGTAACCATCGTCTAGTACCTCGACCTCGTGCAGGATGCCGTCCCACTCTCGTGCGAGCCGGGTGCCTGGGCGCGGCTGTTGCTGCGATGTGGATCCAGCTTGCAGCTTCGCTCCGGTCTTGAGTGCGCGGATGGTGCGGGGAGTAAGCCCACCGAAAGCGCTGGCCTGCATGTCATAGGCTATGGCCTTAATCATGAGGCTCCGTGACAGATGCGGCGGCGCCTCTCGCCCAAATGCCGATCGCCAGCGCGGTAATAGGGTTGATCGACCCAAGGCATCGAGCGCGGCGATCTCGCTCTCGATGCTGGGTCCCTTTTGAACACTCATTGGGCCGCGTCCGCCGGCGAGCAAGAGATCTTGTAACGTGCACCGCCTTGTTTGTCCGGCGGTGACTTCTCAATAACGTAGCCAGCATTCCGAAGCCGAGAAAGCGCCGTATGGGTGGAATGGGGCTTCCAGTCGCGTTCGGCACTCAGGATAGCGATACTACGGCTGGAGCGGGCCTTCAGCAGATTGATCAGTCGGTCGCCTTTTTTGGCGCGTTTGCATTTGGACCGGACTTCAACGGCCGCCTTGCCCGCCTGTTTGGTCGTCAATTTTCTGGAGTTCGTCGTCATGGGCCACCTTCATTTCAGGCTGCGGGGGATACTGCAGGCCTTGCACCAAGACGAGCTCGGTCGGCGCCGAGCTTGGCGGCAACAAAGGGGTCATGTCGTTGTGCCGCGTTTCACTAGAAGTGCTCCGATGGGCACCGAAGTCCAGTCTTATTTGATTTTTGTTCTCCCAAAAAATCTGGACAAGATCATTTGTCTAATTTCTTTTCGTAGGACGCCAAACAGGCCTATTGAAGATCGCGAAGAGCCTCAGGAAGTTGGCCAAATTTAGTTGATGCCATCGACTTACCGATGGACATTTTCATTCTGCGCGGGCGGTCGGCCCATCTCAGTTCCGACAGTAGCCCAGAGTTCATCACCGAGGCTTGCTGCTTTGGATCGGCCCCGTCGGAGCGAAGATCGCCTATATCGAACAAGGACTTCTGTGGGAGAATGGCTATTGCGAAAGCTTCAAAGCTATGTTCAGAGGTGAAATATTGAACGGCGATATTTTCTACAGGCTGAGAGCGGTGCAAAACAATCCCGCTTATCCCCGCCGCCCACGTAAGCAATGAGCACTTGATTTTTTACTGCCGGGTACCACACGCCATAATATGGTAACTCTTAACTCACGTAATAGACCCTACATTCGTACCGGGGTTCTACGAGCCCAGACAAACCTCGGCTGAGGTCGTAGGTATGCGGAATGCTGTCAGGTTCTCCAGCTTCTATAGTGATGGATCGATCGTGAAAATCTCTATCGCGACTACGCCACCTCTCTTTGAAATTTATGGCATTGTGATCTGCCAAAGGAGCGTTCGGCCCTACAATACGATGCCTCAAATCGTATTTCTGACCTCCATCACTTTCTTTGTCACGGTAGTCGCGTAGTCGATCGACAGGGGTATATTCGATGATCATCTTGTCGATGGGGCCCGATAGATCCTTTACCACTCCAAGGAAAGTAACGATTGCCTGACGGCTTTGCGGCGTTGCGATTGCATAGGGATCCGAGATCAAGATGGTTTTGACATTTTGTCCCGCTATGGCAGCGAACACTTCCCTGAGGTCCCGCTCTTCTCCACTCTCAAACACCCATCGCGATTGAGGGACATCTCCTGACACTGCGGCTGTTACAGGCGACTCTGTTTCAGCCTTTTGTAGTTCAATCGAAGTCTCCAGATTCTTAATTTCTTTTACGTCTGGAGCATTGAATTTGGAATACAGAGGATGTTTAAGGGAATCGTGAGCCAGTTCAGCCGAAATACCTTCGATTTGCTCTTCGCGGAGGTCTTCAACCTCTCCAATGCCGATCACCTGATCGAAGAGTTCTTGAATATCTGAGTCGTCACCATGTGTGGGACGCAGCATGTCACGGCTCAAAGTCCGCTTGCGCTCTATAAGTGCGTCCAACTTTTTGTCAAAACTGATTGGTCCGATGTTGGGGTCAGGGTGAACTGCGAGAGGCAAATAGACACTCACCGGCCGCTCTTGACCAATTCGGAACACCCGATCCGTACTTTGATCCTCAACCGCTGGGTTCCACCATCTCGATAAATGAATTACGTGGTTGGCTGCTGTGAGCGTTAAACCAACGCCACCCGCTCTCGGTGACAAGATCAATACATCAAAGCCGTCCGCCGCCCCTTGGAAACGGTCCACCATCTGCTGCCGCTTCCCGCCGGGGACCGACCCGTTGATAAGCATCGGCAGTCGAGGCAGTTGGTATCTCTGGAAAAGAAGTTCTTGGAGCACCGACTGCATAGCGAGGCTCTCGACAAAGACGAGAGCCTTTTCTCCCTTAATGAAAATCTCGTCGAGTATTTCCAAAGTCCATTTGAGGCGCGCCGAGTCGAGTGCATAATCGTCCAACTCGTCTTGCGGCGCTAACCTGGGGTCTAAAGGGTGGAGAGAAATTCCCCGCATCTTGTGGAGGATATGGAGCATACCATCCCGTTTGGTCATGACGTCACGAGAAGCGATCGCGCGCTGAACGACCGAAGCGTATGCTCGTGCCTGAGTGGCTGGCATCTCCAAGTCACGTTTCACGGTCGTCTTCTTCGGAAGCCCCTCCAAATGATCCTCTTTCAGACGCCTCATCATGTGGGCGGGACCGCCGTCTTCCGGCACAGTCAATCTCTCTCGCAACGCCGACAGCGCAGTTTCACTGGTCTCCGGATATTTCTGCTCGAAGTCCTTGCTGGAGCCGAGAAGTCCAGGAGATAACACGTCCACAATTGACCAGAGATCTTGCAGACGATTTTCCACGGGTGTCCCGGTCAGACCGATCGCGAATTTGGCATTGAGTGTTTTAGATGCGCGCGTCGTTTGGCTCGTGTGATTCTTCAACTTTTGAATTTCGTCGAAAACGATCAACTCGAACGGGATTCTTGCAAAGCTGAAATGATAGTCGCGCATCGTTTCGTAGGTGGTGAGAATGACACCCGCATGCATCCAGTCGGCTGTATCCAAAGTGGCTTTGCCGGCAACGATGTCCCGTGAGCTGAACCCATCTTCCGAACGCAGTCGTTTGAGATCTGTACCGAACGCCAGGACGAGTTCGCCAAGGCCCCGTTCGTCAAGATGCGTCTCTATCTCTTTTCGCCAATTGGCCAATAGTCCTGTTGGAGCTACCACAAGGGCCGGGCCTCGAGTCGGTCTCTTTCCGTCTTGTAACCAAGCCATGAATGCTAGGGCTTGGAGCGTCTTTCCAAGTCCCATGTCATCGGCGACCAACACACCCTGACGACCGGATCTATAGCTATTCACTAGCCATCCGAATCCGACTACTTGATGTGGTTTCAAATCAGTCTTTACGCGACTTGGATTTTCTATTTGCTCTGTAACATCGGTCGGGACGCTTTTGGCTTTGCCAAGCCGGGCATATTCGACTTCTTCGAAATTTTCGCTAACGGTCAGAAAAAGCTTTTCGGCCAAATCTTGGGGTGGATCCGGAGATTCTTCTTCCGTATCGGCGTCGGTCTGCGCCGAGCTCAATTGCTCTATGCTCTTGAGAGCGTCCAATGCTTGGGAGGTTGCAGGAATTTTCATTTCCCCAACCTCCGCAAACTCGTCTCCCCGCAAAATCGCCTCTTCGACCGCAGACCTTAGGGGTGAGATTTCTGCTGGGTCGACCTCGACGAATTCATCTCCTACCCGCAGACCAAAGCTTTCAGGTAACCACGTATTCGGTCTTTGTTTGATCCATGGTAAAATTGGTTGCTTCCATATATCCACACCTACGACCCGTTCGGAAAACTGTTCAGTTTCCACGAACAACTCATCTGCAAACTCTCCCAATTCCGAACCGGCAAGTTGATCCTTCAGATACCGTTTCGGTCCACTGAGGAAACGCCTTCTTGTCTCGGGATCGGCACTTTGCACATCCTTTACGACTTTTAGTGCCGGACGCAGGGATGGGTCGATAAAGACGTAATTATTATCTTCCAGCGGATAGATTGGCCGGATGTCACTGATCGTACAAAGCGATCGCCGGCGAATAGAGTTTGCTGTTTGGGAGAAAGGACGCTGTCCAACTCTTCGTCGAGGATTTCGCCGGTTTCCGCATCTTTGAGCGACTGTTTATTGAACAGCACGGGATCGAAATCCAATGGTCCCCGCGCTCCCAGACTTACCGAAAAGCCAGCCGCGTACTGAATTCTGATTGTTTTAAGGTACTCATTCGAACTAACCGAGTTGGGCCCTAGATCCGGCCAAAAGTTTTGAAGGGTTTCGAGCGCCGCGAACCTCTCCTCTTCTGACAATGGTTCAGAGAGCTTCAACGCTGCGGTATAAAGGCTGAATAATGGTTCAGGGATACGCCTTTGCGTACCTTCGTAGGAAATTATTGCCCCATCGATCTGGGTTCTAATCGCACGCCCACCAGGCTGTAGCCAACGGGTGGTGACCTTAAATCCCTCTTCGTTAATTAGACCCTCGGTCGCAAGCTCGATGACCAACGAGGTGGAAGCAGGCAATCCGATGCTAGACGCCTCGATTTCACTCAAAGCGGCGACCGCGACATCCAACAATTGAACCTTGCCATGTTCGATGGCTGCCCATGGTGCACCGATTTCCGTCTCACGACCTTCTTCGATCCAAGCGAGAAGACGTCCCAGGCCCGGAGAATTTCTGACTTCAGCGATACGCGGCCAGTTCCCAAATGGTACGATCTTTTTCCCACCGATAGTTCGGCGTTCGTTCAAAGAGACGATTACATTGTCGTCATCACGCTGCCATTCGAACTGGATCATTTCAGGCATTGGTCGTCTATCTAAACCATCCATTGCGTTTGAGGCATACGAATACCCGTTTCTTGTCTTAGGTAGTTCGCCAGTGTGTGCTGCCATGAGTAGCGTTGGGTCCCACTGTGTGACCCGTAGAATTCCGGATCTTGAATTCTGGAGAGATTGTATTGGCGCTGAAACAGCGCAGGGGCGCCCTCTGCGCTTTTCTTCCAAACGCTGTATCTACCATTGTGACTCCAATCCAAGATGACCAAGTCTCCAATCTCCAGGATCAAGCCCGCGTGTTGAGGGCTTCTCCCCTGTCCTGAATTGAAAACTCCAAATTGGCGCCACGACCTATCGCCTGTGCTTTCCGCCCTCAATCGTGCGGTTTCGGCAGCTTCACGACCAAATATCACCCAAGCGTTTTCGATATGGTCGGCATCGAGATAGGCAAGCCAGAACGCGCGTCGATAAGGCCATTGGTGACTGAAGGGCGTTCCGCGCGTGACTTGGTCGACGATATCGAGAAACTGATATATTGAGGCACGCGTCAACCATCTCAAAAAAATTGCCATGGCTTCAGGTATATTCGACCAATCGATCGGGGAAAATCGCGGGTCTCCCAAAGCGCCGATCAAATAATCTCTTATCTTGGTTGCTAATTCTTCCGGCGGATCATTTTCCGCCCATGGGATCAATAGTGCATTGGCAGTAGAGTCGCTCGCCTCTACAAATAGATTTTGGTCCATTAGACCCAGCCAATCGAGCAACCGATTTTGGTGATTCCCCACAACCGCGCCTCTCGAGGTTTCGATAAGGCGGCAATATTCGCGGTATACCGTTTCGCAGAATCCGCCCCGAACTGCAGTTCCACGAATACCTGCTTTCGATAGGACTTGCGTTGGCAGGTCATCGCTTTGCAGCAAGAGGCCTGCGAGACAATCGACACCCTCTTTCGGCTTAAAAAGTCGATATTCTTCGGCCAATGTTGTCCACTCCGATTTATGGAATCGAACGGCCTGTTCTATAAACGCCGCGACAATATCCATCCCCGGTTTGCGCCACTGGAAACCCATCAAGTAGGCCGAGATCACGTTTCGTAGCCCGGCACGACCGCCTCTTCGGAAAAGTTCTTCGAGAAGTTCTCCGAGAGCAGCACTATCTTGCGCGAGCGGTTGTTCCCCTCGCCAAAGCACTCGGCCGACGTTCCTCAAGTCGCGCCGCGGTAGTTTCGCAACTAATCCATCACCAACGGCGGACGAAATCCTCTCGAAAAGTGCATCCAATGATTCGTTCGGCACTGAGTCCCGAAAAGCGTCATCGCCAATTTTTTCCGCAAGCTGGGTCATTTTCTTCGGCACCCAGTGCGACGCATCGATCGCACGGTGGGTTCGTTCCGTTATCGCCGCCCACTGCTTTATGGCTCCCGTCATTTTGTGGCTTCCGGAATTTTAATTTGTAGACCTCGGTCCCTAGTCGACTGCGGCGTGCTCATGAGAAACCGGAGGTCGATGCGCCTATTGAGACTTTTTGATTCCCAGTCATCGTTAATCGCAATGGGGCGATTTTCGCCGTACCCGCTCACGCTCAATATCGGTTGGCAAAGGGACCGATGGCCCGCGTCGTTGCACAATCTGGCGAGGTCTGGCCGCAGAGATACGAGCACTCTGTAGGTATTCGTTGCCCTAACCACCGAAAGATCCCAGTTGTCTTTGAGCCTGAGGGAGGGGACTAGAGCATCCGTATCTGTGTGTCCCTCGATGTATACTGCATCGATCCGGTGTCGGCTTTTCGGACACCCCTTTGGCCTCGAAACACCATCGGTATAACAAGGCAAGATCGACATCATTCCCTCGGCTAAATGACCGAGCGCCCGAACTCCAGCTTCGTCGACCTCCGCCTTTGCCGATTGAAACAACACTTCATTCGGAAGACGTAGAATTCCCATCTTCGTGTCTATCTCGACCCTGAGCCCTTGGCGCTTTAAGTAGCCTTGGATGTTTTGGAGAATTTCGGTCCGAGTATCGTTAGCCGTCGTCAAATCTGAAGTTGTCTGTTTATATTGCAGTGCGAAGTACATTAGAATGATAACAAATATGAATATCAAGCCGACCAGCATATCGGTCATCGATATGAAGTAATTCTCCTCCTCAACTTCGGCTTCGACTTCGGCGGGAGCCCTTGTTTCGTCGACAATCATGGCGCCCTCTCTGCTTCCCCATTCCCGAGCTTATGAGAGAGCTCACCAAGCTCCTCCGCAAACTCCGTTATCGGCTCCACGACTTCCGCCAGTTGCCCGACCGTTGATGCCATTGCACGGTCGAAATCTCGCGTAAAATCGGTCAGGGACCCCACGTTTGTTTCGAAAGCGTCGGTAATGCTTGTGAGGGCCTTCTGGAGGTCCTCATCCACCTTCTCAAATCTGTCTTTATAGGAAGACCAAGTCTCATTCAGAGTCGTCTCCATTTCTGTAATTTGGTTTACGAGAAGTCCCAGTTCTTCCATCGCACGGGTGGTTGTTTGTTCGTTTTTCTCGGCAACTTCGGCCAGTCTGTCAGACGTAGAGCTTAACGTCGCTGCGATTCGATGAACCGGTTCCGCTGCGGCATGAAGCCCGGACGCCGCTTCTTGCAATTCTACAGATGCCTTATTGTAGCTATCGAGGCTCTCGTTGAGGCTGGAGACAAGCCTGCGCAGACTCTGTTCGCTCGCGTCGATGGATTCGGTGGACCGTTCGATTCGGTTTGAGAAGACCTCGATGTTTTCCATGAGCCCACCCGAAGCCTCGACGAAACTGTCTACAGTCGATCCAATACCATCCTTAAGCACGCCAAGAGATTCAGTTTGCGATTCTACTAGCCGGGTGCCAACGGAGTTCAAAGATTCCGTGAGCGGTGCTATCGCACCTCGGAATTCTGCACCAACCTTCTCGCCGATGCTTAACGCAAGGTCCGTATTGAATTTTTCCAACTGCGCGGTTTGTGATTCCAGCTCTCGCAACTGATTGGCCGCGAGTGATTGGATAGAGACGTACAAAAGGCCCTGTTCCAAAAGCTCACAAAGCTGTCGGACCTGTCTTGCCAGCTTGGCAGCGATTTTTCTCTCTTGCCAACGTATCGATAGGGATCCTACGAGGCCGCCGATCGAGGTCAAAAACTTAACTGCTGCAACCGTCAACAAGTTCCGCAACGCTTGTTGGGTACTCTCAACGTCCCCTCCTGTATTCAACCCCTCCGAAGTAAACGTCAAGGCTGCGACAATACCGAGAAATGTCAAAAGCAGGCCAAAACCCACGAAAAAATTCGACCAATAAGCAAGCTTGGTTGGTTGCGGCACCGCTCCAAGAAAGAACGTGCTCGGCCTGGCCGTATTCCGTATCGGGGTGGTGGTCTCGTCTACAATCGATTCCTTGTATTCTTCCCAGGCAATCGTCAGAGAAGTCGATCTAGGCGCGGGACCTTTCATCACCTCATCTATTTCGACGAATTTCTGCGCGAATGCCGCTCTCCGTTCATCGACGGTCTCTTTGCCGTCTATCACGGATTGAATTTTTCGAGACCGACGTCCTAACGCTGCAAACATGGCGCGGTAGCTCAACCGGTATTTGACAATGATCAAAAATGCCCAAACGATCAGTACAGCTGCCAGGACCGGTGCGAAATTTTCGTTTTTGAATATTTCCAGGAATGTGAGCAGAGCCCCCCTCAATGGCTCTCCTACCTGATCGACAAAGACCTCGAAGTCGTTCACGAACCCCTCCTAGGCGTGCCCCGATAACCAACCCAACTGTCATGATAATCTAGAATTGAATTCAAGAAAGCCCTGATCCCCGCAGGACCCTTCGAGTTCAACTTTTGAACAAAAGTGACCCACCCTCCATAACCGGAGCCAAATTTTGTGTTAAGAGAAACGGCATCGGGATCGCTTGTCGAACGCCGAGCCTGCCTTGTATTCGGTCGACCGTGACCTGCATTGGAATTAGGGGTCTGGGTTGATTAAGGGGATTTGGCTTAATTTAGACCTTGAAGAGGGAGGAAAGGATGAGTTGGAAGAGATCTGCACCAGAACAGATCATCGGGATGCTGCGGGAAGCAGAGATCCTGCTTTGACAGGGCAGGACGACTGGCGAGATCTGCCGACAGCTGGGCATATCCGATCAGAGCTACTACCGCTGGCGCCGGGGGCATGGCGGTCTCAAGGTCGATCAAGCGAAGCGCCTGAAGGAGCTTGCGAAGGAGAACGCCCAGCTTCGCAAGGCGGTCTCTGACTTGAGGCTAGACAAGCTGGTCCTGCAAGAGGTGTCCAGGGGAAACCTCTAAGGCCCTCGCCTCGCCGGATCGTTGTCAAACGTGCTTCTAACGACCTTGGTCTGTTGCAACGCCGTCGCTGCAAGGCGCTCGGCCAGCACCGATTGACCTACTGCAAGAGACCCCAGGGTCGTGACTTGCCCCCACGGTTAGTACCAGCTGTGAGTTTGGCCTTCTCCCTTCGACCGCGAAGGAAAGTTGCGAAACCAGCCTCCAGTAAATGCGGCCGGCGGGTATTCCTCCAACCTCAGGCCACATCATATTTCTTCATCCAGTTTGTCAGCGTTTGATAACTCGGCAGTCCTACAAGCTTTGCCGCTGTTGTTTTGTTGCCTCCTGCTTGCTCAATCGCGCGTGCAATATAGTGCCGAGCAACCTCAGCCAAAATTTCCTGGAGGTCGACTCCTTCATCGATCGGCTTGTCGAGAATTCCATTCTGAGTTCCCGAGGGGGCAGGCGACGTGAAGACTGCATCCCAGACATCATCCTCTGTGATCTGAGCGCCTTCACTCCAGATCGCTGCCCGCCGCAGTGAATTTTCAAGCTCTCGGAGATTGCCAGGCCAGGGGCGCTGAAGAAGAACGTTCTTCGCACCGGGCGAAAGCGTCTTTTTCTCAAATCCGGGCTCGTCCGCGCTTTGTTCATTGATACGCTCGAGAAGCATTTCGATGAGCGGACCCAGATCTCCTTTTCTTTCGCGGAGTGAAGGGATCTTCAGGGCAAGCACTGCCAACCCAAAGAATAGTTCCTCCCGAAAGTCGCCCGCGGTTACGGTATCGATCAGGTTCTTCCTCGTTCCGGCAATGATCCGCACGTCCGCTTTTTCAGCCTCAGATGCTGCTGTTTCATCGCTCACCATTTCATCGAGCAAAACCTGGAGGCGGACCTGCATTTGCCGAGGAAGAAGCTCAACTTCATCAAGATACAGAGTGCCGCCCGAAGCTTGCGCGAGTTTACCGGCACTCTCGTGGCCAGGGTGATCGGTACCAAATAACTTAGTATTGATCTCATCGGGTCTGAGCGCGCCACAGTTTAAAACAACGAATGGCTTATCTCGCCGCGGGCCGTTGTCGTGGATGGCGCGCGCCAGAACTTCTTTCTCGGTGCCGGCCTCTCCTTCAATCAGAATCGGCACGTTGCGTGCAGCGGCCTTTTTTGCCTTGCTCGCCAGGCGCTCCATCGCCGGGCTTCTGAAGATCAGATCGCCGAACGTCTTAACGTCGAGGCCGCCGCTGAGTTTTGTGAGCTTGGCATCGGCCGGCGCCATGATCTTTGGAAGGAGTTCTGCAGAGACATCGAACGGAATTTCTATCGTTTGAACGCCACCTTCTTTTGATGACTGTAACAACTCAGCAGGAAAGCGCGTCGCGCCCAATATGGCCCAGACAAGAGCCATGGCCCAAGTGCCTGGGCTTAGGTG
Organism: Alphaproteobacteria bacterium; assembly: GCA_965228975.1. Lineage (GTDB taxonomy): Bacteria > Pseudomonadota > Alphaproteobacteria > UBA8366 > UBA8366 > JAJFJD01. The sequence goes on along the minus strand of OZ245851.1, from coordinate 4,263,476 downwards.
GAAGGTGAGCTCTGCGATGTCTGGTGTGCTCGCCAGCCGGCATTCCTCCACAACTTCAACCGCGAGCTCGTGGATGGCGCCGATATCGGTCGGATCGTCCAGTTGGACACTCTTGACGGAGATCTCAGCCGGCGTCCGCCGGTGCAACCAGTCGATGTAAGAAGCGACCTTCTCGCTGTCTTGGTTCGCAATAAGAACTAGGCGATCGAAGGTCCGAGCCGCTGCCGCACTGCAGATCGGGCCCGTTCGTCCCTTGTCGTCGGTCGGGGCGTCGAGGTCCTGCGTTCCTATCCATGCCATGAGTATCTTCATAAAGACCTAAATAGAAGAAACCTTACTAGCATGCAAGACCTTTTATGAATTTAATTGAATGACCTGATTGATTGTTGGCATGCGAGAAAAGGCAATAAACTCAAATAGCTATATATGTTTTGCAATCACCTTTCTTGAGGAAACATAAAAATTTTTGCGGAAAACATAAAAAAACTCTTGCCCCGAGACGTAAGCTTTCTTATATATGGGTCAGCAACTGCAAAGCCGCAGATTTTGGAGTGCCGCGAAATGGCGCAGCGAGAACAGGACGAACTGGAGCAAGTCACTGCCGAAGTGAGCGCGCTCACCAAGGCACTCCTCGAGGAGGGTGCCGACCCTTCGATAATCGCCTTCGCGCTGACCTCTGTGGCAGCGGACATGGGGCTCCAGGTCTGCGGAGATCCCATGCGGCTCTTTCCGGTGCTGCTCGACGCAATCTCTCAACAGGCGCATCTGCGTGTTGAGGCCGGTAGGGATCAAGAGTGCGAAGAGCCGGCGTGTTTGCCGCTCAATGCGACCGTTCACTAGCCGACGTTGATGTGGATCGAAGGGAAGGAGGAGCGAAAATGAAAACTAACCAAAAGCTTCGGGGCATGTCCCTTCTTTCAGCGGTATTTGGTGAACTTTCGCAGCAGTTGCCCGAGGGCATTGTTTCGACGGAGGAGCTACTCGGAGCGGCCCAAAAACTGATCGAGCTCTCGAAGCGGGAGTATGTCACCGACAGCCATCCCGACGGACAGCATCATCAGGGATACTATTCCTATGATCTCTGCACCGCGTTCGACAAGTTCCAGGGGCGTATTCTGGAAACGGAAATGGGATTGCAGAGCGATCAGCTTACAGGCCGCGGCCCGCGAAATGGTGTGAAAGTGCTGCTGAATGGCAGCCGTGAAGATATGGTTCTGGAGGAAGTCTATGGCTGAATACAAAGCAGCGTCTGCACTGCGCGAGCACATGCTCGAAGGTCATCCGGTCACACTTTTGGAGGCTATTTTGCTCTTCGGAGTTCAGGGACCGAATGCAGAATTTGGTCGGATCAAGAAGGACGGGTTCTTGATTGAGTCGAGGCCGGTCCCGATGGCGAAGGTCATCCGTCGGATAAACGAATACACGGTTTGCAAGGTCCCCGAGGGTCTTCCTTACAAGGAAATCCAACTGACCGAGTACTGGATCAAGAAATGAAACGTACGTTCACACCTCGTCAAAGGCGCATCTTGCGGATGGTCGCTGGCAACCTCTGTCAGAAATGCGGAGCGGTGCTGGAAGCTAGTTTCCACGCAGACCATGTGCGCGCCCATTCGAGGGGTGGACCAACGACATTAGAAAACGGGCAGGCACTTTGCGCAGCCTGCAATTTGAAGAAAGGCGCGAGCAATGACGACGATTAATCTTAGGCCCTGGCAAGCTGCCTGCGCCAACAAAGCGATGGATTGGCTGCAGGCTGGCGAGGATCGGCATTTCCTGATCAACGCGGCGCCGGGCGCGGGGAAGACCATCTGCGCTTCGGTCATCGCACAACGTTTGCTCGATGCGGATCTGATCGATCGAATCATCGTAATCGCTCCACGCAAAGCGGTCGTGAAACAGTGGGCAGCCGAATTCAAGCTCGTGACCGGGCGCCCGATGCTTCAAATCACCGGGGCTGACGAAGAGCCCGAAGAATATGGCGTTGATCTGTGCGCGACGTGGTCGGCGATCCAGAGCTCGCTTGACGGCCTTCAAGCCGTGTGCCGGAAGGACCGGACGCTGGTGATCTGCGATGAGCATCATCATGCTGCCGTCGCGGCTGCCTGGGGCGATGGCGCAAACGGCGCGTTCGCCGATGCGGAATTTGCACTGATCCTGACTGGCACCCCCATTCGTTCTGATGGAAAAGAATCCGTCTGGCTGGCCCACGACGATCAGGGCCTAATTGACCATCCGGAAGCCGGATCCTACGCGCTCACCTATGGTGAGGCCGTCGACCTTGAATATTGCCGGCCGATCACGTTCCATCGCCATGAGGGCAAGTTCTCTGTGACGCTGGATGACGGCGAGAATATTAGCGTTTCCGGCACTGAGGACACCCAGTTCTCACCCGCGCTGAAGCGGATCCGCGGTCTTCAGCAGGCACTGGATTATTACAAGCTTGCATGCACACCGAAGCTTCTTGCTTCGGGCGCAGCAGACCCCGATTCCTATCAGGCCAGCATGCTTCAGTGGTGCATCGACAAGCTGAACGATCTCCGGCTCCGTATGCCCGAGGCGGGTGGTCTGGTGATCGCGCCCAATGTTCCGGTCGCGGAGTACATGGCGGAGCTGCTTGAGCAGCTCGATGGGGAGAAGCCCGTGGTTGTCCATAACCAAGTGGCCAACCCTGAAGGCAAGATCACGGCGTTTCGCAACAGCAAGAAGCGTTGGATTGTATCTGTCGCCATGATCTCTGAAGGCGTTGATATCCAGCGCCTCCGTGTATTGGCCTATCTTCCCAATGCTCAGACGGAACTGTCCTTCCGGCAGGCCATGGGCCGTGTCGTGCGAAACTTCGGGCCCCAGGACGACTCACGGGCCTATGTGGTGATGCCGACACATCGGATCTTTGAGGAGTACGCTCGCCGGGTCGAAGCGGAAATGTCGCCGGCAAAACTGCGCCCGTCGGATACGCCCGACACCAAAGTCTGCCCGGATTGCGGCGCGGAGTGTCCGAAAGACGCGACCGCCTGTCACGTCTGCGATGCAGAGTTTCCTGTCCGCCAGCCGAGGATGAAGACATGCGACGCCTGCGGAGCGCTCAACCCTCTCAGTGCAAAGGACTGCCAGTCATGCGGCGCGGCCTTCGCCCTCGCCTTCGAGATATCACTCAACGAGGCCCTGCGCGTCGGGGCCATCATCCGGGGTATGGATCTCGATGAAAAGGAGGTTCAAGAGGGCGAAGCCATCCGCGATGTGTTCCGAAAAGGTGTCCTGAGCAGCGGCGATGATCAGCTAATCAAGATCCTCAAGCTTCTCCCGGAAGAGAGCTATGGGCGTTTGGCGCGCATGTTTGAGGAGAACAAGTGATGCGCATTTGCTCGACATTAGCGAACCGTAAAGTGAAGCGATCGCACAACCGTTTCGAGATCGTGTGCTTAAGTCTGGCGAAAACACGCTCATTAGAATGGTCAGGACCTTGCCTGATGAGAGCTTTGCCCAATTGCAGAACATCTTATCCGAAGCCGAAACATGAGGGCGAATCGGATGTCTCGATCGAAGAAGTCCCCGGGGAAGCCAAGTCGAAATGCGGCCGCCGCAGCGCTCCGTTCACCGAGCTATAGGCAGCGTCGCATTAAGTTGAAAACGCGTTATTGCCGCAAACAGAAGTCAAAGGGGAGACAATTGTGGGAGCGGGAGGAATTACTTTGAATCGGCTAAATTCCTTAGGGGAACAGGGAAATGATTTTGTCATAACGCAGGCGTTAGCCAACCGGTGTGGGTGGCGTGTCGTTTGTCGCCACCGTGTCCAGGATAGGCTCAATAAGCCCCGGGCTAGTCACATCACAAGTGCTCCTGTCTTTGACGTGGGAACGATCTGTTTGCCCGTTGAGTACAATTGCGCATGAAAATTTTACACACATCAGACTGGCATTTAGGTCGGCAATTCCACGGACAATCTCTAGAGGCTGACCATCAGGTCGTATTGGATCAGGTATTCCAAGCGCTGGTTCGATACACGCCTGATGTCCTGATCATCGCTGGCGATATCTTCGATCGAGCTTCACCGCCGACTACCGCAGTTCGTCAATTCAACGAATTTATCGAGCGCGTTGCGCAGAATACCGAAACGGCGATCGTAATGATCGCTGGTAATCATGATTCCGGTGATCGTATTGGATCCATGGGTATGCTTACGGACCGACATCGCGCATTGGTCCGCGGCCCTTTGAGCGCGGATGAACGTCCGCTCATTCTTGAGGACACGTCGGGGCCGGTTGCGTTTTCGGCGCTACCTTTTGCGTACGAATATGCAGCGCGAGAGTGCTTCGAAGATTCGAGCATCAATTCGCCTGAGGACGTCATACGCGCTCAGATCTGCGCTGCGCGAAAACATATCCCGGAAAGCGGCCGATGGGTCATCGTGGCTCACGCATTCGTGGCAGGTGCCAACGCTAGTGAGAGCGAACGGCCGCTGGGTCGCGTCGGTGGGATTGAAACAGTGCCGGCTGACGCCTTTCACGACGCCCATTATGTGGCATTGGGTCATTTACACCGTCCTCAGTCAGTGGGCGCAGACCATATTCGATATTCAGGATCACCGCTCGCGTTCGGTTACGATGAGGCCGCAACAACCAAATCGATGACGCTGGTGGACCTCGGTCCAGATGGCACGGCCGAGACAGAGCTTCTGCCGTTCGTACCGCTTCGAGCCGTGCGGACTCTACGGGGAAAACTCTCGGACCTGGTTGCCACCCAGGAGCCTTCGGATGATTTCGTAAAGATCGTGCTGACCGATCCTGGGTCGCTGATCGATCCAATGAAGCAGATTCGACAAGTCTATCCAAATGCGGGGCCGCTGACATACGAGCGAGATGAGACACCCCAAGAGACGATATCGGTCACTGCCGCCCAGTCAGCGCTGAGTAGTCCGACACATGTTATTTCAGAGTTTTTGACGTATGTCCGCGGTGAACCAGAAAACCCAGACGAAGCAAAGTTAATCGAAGATTCTCTTTCAGAACTGCGTGAACAGGAGGCGTAAGCATGAGGCCAATTAGGCTCACTATGCAGGCCTTTGGGCCCTATGCCGGGCGTGAAACCGTCGACTTCCGAGAGGCTCTAGAAAACGGGCTTTTCGGGATCTATGGGCCGACCGGGTCCGGGAAATCGACAATCTTCAGCGCAATGACCTTTGCGTTGTTCGGTGAAGCAGCAAAGAGTGATCAGGAGACAAGCACACTTCGGTCGGATCATGCGGTGGCGGATTGTCCTACGGAAGTCGAGTTTGTCTTCGAAGTAGGTGATAGACGCTATCTAATTCGCCGGCGACCCGAGCAAATGCGTCCGAAGCAACGTGGAGAGGGGGAGACCAAGGACCAGCACGAAGCTTGGTTTTTCGATGCTACGGGTATCAACGTCGATGCAATCAGCGCCGTGAATTGCGGCAAAATCATTGCTGAAAAAAAAGTTGGAGCAGTAAAGGCCGCGGTTGCCCAACATCTTGGTTATGGCGCTGAGCAGTTCAAACAGATCGTGCTTTTGCCGCAGGGAAAGTTTGAAACCTTCCTAACCGCCAAGACCGATGAGCGGCTCAAGATCTTGCGGGAACTGTTCGATGTCTCGCTCTACAAGCGTCTTGCCGTAAAAATGAAGGAAGATGCACGCGCAGCTGAAGAAGCGGTCCGAAGGGATCGGGAGGTGTGTGCTCGAAGGCTCGAACAAGAAGAATTTGAGAGCCCGGATGCCCTTCAGGCTGGCATTGCTGAAGCGAAACAGACCCATGTCAAAATATTGGCAAGGGCCAAGGAGCTGCACAAGAAAGCTCAAGAGGCCGAGACTCAGTTATCGAAGGCAACACAGCTCGATGCGAAATTTCGGGAGCACGAGTCTGCGACCAATGAGCTCGAAATGCTGGGGTCCAAAACCGAACAGGTGCGTAGCTGGACGACGACGCTTCGCGACGCCCGCATTGCTCACACGCTACTCGATGTTGAAGCTGCAGAGATCCAGGCGGAAAGTGATGTTAGAAACGCGCTTAACGATCTCAACAATGCAAACAAGAATAGCGAGACTGCCCAGTCGAAGGCGGAGCGCGCGAAAACGAAGTTATCGAAAGAGAAGGAAAAAGCCAGCGAGATCGAGCTTCTGCGTCACAACGGCCATACTCTCGCGCAATTTAGCAAGACGCTGGAAGCGGCAGAAAGTCTGAAGGGTGAGGTCCATACGGCCAAGACAGTTTTTACTGCAGCTGCCCGGGCCTTCGATGCGGCCGACAAGAAGCAAAAAAATCTAACCAAAAACCAATCTAATGCTTCAAGAGAGTTGCAAGCGGCTCGGAATGCTGCCGAGCAAAGGGGGAGCCTGACGGCGCAGGTAGAGGCTGCTAAACAATCTCTCGATCTTGCGATTACATATGAGAAAGCTGATAAGGCGCTAACCAAGGCTCGCGAACAGCTCACGCAAGCGAGCGCCGGGCAGGCGAAAAAAGTTGCGGCCGCCAAGACAGCGCAAAAGCAGTTTGATGCGGCAGAAGCCGCACTTGCTGGCGCCCAAGCACAACATTTGGCTGAAAAGTTAGTCGAAGGGGCGCCCTGCCCAGTCTGCGGATCCATCGATCATCCTTCACCGACGAAAGGCACAGCAGAAAGTGCAGGTCTCGACCGCGCGTTTCGTGATGCTAAGACGGCCCTTGATGGCGCTCGTCAGTCTGAAAGCAGTGCGCTTGCGGAAGTCTCGTCTGCAAAAACCAAAGTTCAAGAACGGCAATCTTCCATAGATGCCATTCAGAAGCCGGAGCAAAACGCCCAATCGCTTAGGGAAATTGTCGATACTCTTGAAGATCAGATAGAGGCGCTTGGTCCAATTGTGGATGTTGGACAGCTTGAGGGCGACCTTGAGAATATTGAAGCCGACATTGAGAAGACGGCAGAGGCGGTAGATCGCGCGCGGACAACCAAACAAAAAGCGGACACCGACCTGGCACTCGCAAATCAAAAGTTGGAAGGCGCGCTGTCCGCAATCCCGGTTGAACTGCAGGACGAAGAGGCACTTGCCGCAGCAATCGCTGTGAACGAAAAGGCGATCGAAGCGAAGGGTGCAGCCCGGCAAGAAGCAGAAGAAGAGGAGCAAGCCGCTAGGGAACATGCACTTGGCGCCAAGAAGGATGCGGAAAGTGCGGAAAGGGCCCACGAAGTCGCTTTTAAACGTTTGGAAGCGGCTCAGACAACATTTGCAAATCGTCTCGACGAGAATGGCATGACGGTTGAGCAATATCATTCGAACAAAGCGAAAATTGCTGACATCAAAACGCTTGATGTTGCAATCACTGCTCATGAAAAGGCGCTCGCTATCGCAAAGGAAAAAGTGAACTCCACGTCTAAAGAAATTAAAGGGGTAGAGCGCCCGAACCTTGAAATTCTAAAGCAGGCCGGTACAGAGGCTATAGAGGCAAGAGATGCCGCAAATGCCGAAGCAGCTAAGGCTGAGGCACGGGTGTCCCAACTGAAAAGGCTTCTTTCGGGTATTTCTGCAGAGTTGAAACGAATTGAAAAATTTGAACGAAAGACAGCGTCCCTTCGTGATCTTGCCGCAGTCTTCAATGCCAATAATCACGCAAGGCTGGATCTCGAAACCTTTGCAATTGGAGCAATGTTCGACCAGGTCTTGCGTGCAGCAAATATGCGTCTAGGCCCCATGACCAGCGGGCGATATACGTTGGAACGAGAAGTAGAAGGCGGTAAGGGCATTGCCCGACGTGGTCTAGGTATTTGCGTTAACGATATCTACACAGGCCGACCCCGGGCCACCTCGACCCTATCCGGTGGCGAAACGTTCATTGCTGCGCTCGCATTGGCCCTGGGCCTCTCGGATATCGTCGAAAGCGTCAGCGGTGGTATTCGGCTAGATACGATTTTCATCGATGAAGGATTTGGCAGTCTCGACACTGAGAATGACGCCGGCACGCTCGATCAAGTACTTCAGACTCTGACAGATCTTGTAGGCCAAAACCGCGCGGTTGGATTGATTTCGCACGTATCGCTTGTCCAGCAATCAATTCCCAACGGCTTTTGGATCAGCAAAAAACCAAGCGGAAGCCATGTCGAAGAAAGAGGCGTTCTGATCTGAGCGATTTGCTGGATCGAATTGACCGGCCCCCTGCAAACTGGACGGTGAGAATTGGGTTCATGAAAAATTCTCCGCCTGGAAGCTTGACTATCCCGGGCTGCATTTCGGCTGGTTCTATGACGGGTACCATGCGTTTGCGGATTGCGAGGCGTCCCTCGCACTTCTTGCTCAGGCGCTCCCGACGACCGGCCGAAATTTCGGTCCCGGTACACGCGATCACGGCGCTCGAACGGTATTCCGAACGGCTGTGGAGTTTTGACGGATGAAGCGCTCGAGCAATATCACAGCGGCCATGCTCTACGACCTTGTCCAGTGCCCGCATCGGCCCACCATGGACCTGTTTGGCGACCCCGCCAGGCGCGATGAGATCAACCCGTTCGTCCAGCTGCTCTGGGAAAAGGGTACAGCCTACGAACATGAGGTAATCGATGGCCTGGAAGTTCCAATGCTCGATCTCTCGCCATATGGCGGCGACGAGAAGGAGCGTCGGACGCTCGAGGCAATGCAGCGCGGCGAGACGCTGATCTACAGCGCGCGCATTTCCGCCGACGACCTCCTGGGCGATCCAGACCTCCTGCGACGGAAAGGCGACGGCTACGTCGCGGGAGACATCAAATCGGGTTCTGGCGAAGAGGGGCAAGACGATAACGCCAGGCTGAAAAAACACTATGGCGTCCAGCTGGCCCTCTATACCGATATTCTCGAGCGTCGCGGTCTAGCCGCGTCCAGGCGCCCGTTTATCTGGGACGTCCATGGTGAAGAGGTCACCTATGATCTCGAAGAGCCGCAAGGTAAGCGGAACCCCTGGATGATCTGGGACATCTATCAGGACACGCTTCAACGCGCGCAGGGCATCGTCGCGCGGACAGAGAAAACCAACCCGGCCTATAGCGGCGCTTGCAAGCTGTGCCACTGGTATACGGCCTGCATGGCCAATCTCGATAAGGCCGATGACCTAACATTGTTGCCCGAACTGGGCCGGGCCAAGCGTGATGTCATGATCGATCAGATCGCGACCGTCTCGGAACTGGCCGCGGTCAATATCGAGACCTTCATCTCCGGCAAGAAGAGCGCATTCAAGGGAATCGGCCCTGATACGTTGCGGAAGTTCCATGACCGGGCGAAGCTTAACAAGACCGCGGGAGCTGTGCCCTACCTGACCACGCCGCTCAGCCTGCCGACGTCGGATACCGAGCTTTTCTTCGATATCGAGGTCGATCCGATGCGCGACCTCTGTTACCTGCACGGTTTTGTCGAACGCCGCGGCGGCGATAATGCGACCGAGCAATATGTCGCCTTCTTCACGGATGCCGTCACTGCCGAGGAAGAGGAACGAGCGTTCACCGAGGCGTGGCGGTACATCACCGATAGGCGGCCTTGCACGGTCTATTACTACTCGAAATACGAGCGGACGATCTGGCGCCAGTTGCAATCGAAACACCCATCCGTCTGTTCGGTAGACGATATCGAGGATCTCTTCGACCCTGACCAGTCCATCGATCTCTACTTCGATGTCGTCAAGAAGGCGACGGAGTGGCCCACGCGGGATCACTCAATCAAGACGCTTGCTAAATTTCTTGGTTTCAACTGGCGGGATACGCACCCCTCTGGCGCTGCCTCGATCGAGTGGTTCGACCGCTGGGTCCAGACGGGGGACAATTCGATCAAGAAGCGCATCCTCGATTACAACGAAGACGACTGTGTTGCGACTCGCGTGTTACTCGATGGCATCCGGGCATTATGACCTGAACCCGCGTTCAGTCTCGGTCGCAGCGCACCTCCTCTATCGATGGGAGTCGGCTCAAAGTGGCGACAGTGTAGAGGTCACAAACAGCGACCGGCGTCCAGACGTCGAGCCAGTACGCTCGTCGCCATGATCTTAATTCGCAGATTCCAGAAACCAGTTTCGAATCGGCCTTGACCGATGCTGTCTTCACGAGATGTGGAATATTGCTTTTCCAGACCCTCTGCCCCTGGCCCAGTTCAGGAACTGTGACACGCTATCTACCTGGTCGTCATGACGTCCGTTCGGGAAGGTGACGAGCTCGTGGCGGAATTTGGCCAGCCACGTTGCCTCTCGCGGCAATAGAACCCGGCCCGCTTCGATCAGCGAGGTCTGCGTCATCATCCGGGTCGCCTTGTCGGCTTCAGGTTGAATCGCGATGGGCCATAGATCGTACTCTTGGCGCAACTCCTGAATGAGCATCGTGCCCGACCCCTTGTTTTCGATCAGAATGGTATCGGGCCAATGGCGTTCCCGCTGCTGTTTCAAAGCATTTTTCAGTTCGGGATACTCCAAACGGCGGCGGAAGACGTCGAGCAGGTGAAATCTATTGGCTCGGATCAGCCACGTCGTGCAAACGGTGTAGCTGCTTGCCTCCTCGGCGGTAAACGCGGTATCCCACGACTGAACGACCTGGTCCCCGTCCTGGCGTTTTGGCATTTCGTCGTAGAAGAGAAACCAGTGCCATTTAACCATCCCGCCGCCGTAGGGCGCCGGACGTTGCTGGTATTGCGCCGCGAAGGCATAGCTGCCGATTTCCGCTTTGATACGCTCCAGCGTTTCGAGACCTTCACGCGCCGGATGCAGCGGCTCGCCGTCCTCATGGGTGTAGATGATGTCTCGCCCGTTAAGCCTGTCGATGCCGATCTGAATGTCGACATTTTCTTCTCCAATGGCCGGCAAGGTCAGATCGAAGGTACCGGGCTGGTCGAGCAGATAGCCGGCCAGGTCGTCTTCGTGCAGTCGCTGCTGAATCACGATAACGACATCGCGTTCCTTATCGTCGAGACGCGAAAATAACGTGTTGCGATACCAATCGTTGACCCTATCACGGTACGCCTGGGACAGGGCTTCGTCCGGTTTATGCGGATCATCGATGATGATGAAGTTTCCTCCGCGGCCGGTCAAAGACCCGCCTATTGACGTTGCCAGTCGAGTCCCGCGTTTCGTCGTCATGAACTCCGCCTGGGTGTCCCTTAATGGGTCGATACGTGTTTGCGGAAAGAGCCGTTGGTACCAGGATGATTTCATGACGGCGCGGCAATCCAGAGCATGTTTCAGCGCGAGTTCCTGTCCATAGCTCACGCAGATAAAGCGGAGACTCGGGTCGTGCCCCAGAGCCCATGCGGGGAAGGCGACGGACGCGCTGATGGATTTAAGGTGACGGGGCGGCACGTTGATCACCAGCCGCTTGATTTTTCTGATACGGCACATCTCGAGATGAAAAGCCATCGCATCGATGTGCCAGTTATGTAGATACTCCCTCCCGGGCACCACGGTGCCGAAAGACTTTCGGATGAAGGCCGGCAGGTGGTTTCGCAACAGCGCGTCCACGAATGCAGGATCATCCTTTATCATCGGCGTCTTCCTTCGATAGCTGTTGTCTGATTTGCTTCTCGTAGTCTTTGAGAATCTCCATATCATCCCGGGATGGCGTCCTCGCCTCGATATCTTCGGCCTTCTTTTCTTCGAACTGCCTGATCAGTTCGAACAGGATCCGGATCGCGGGAGGGTCGCCTTGCATGGCTTTGTTGAAGAGCGACATGACGGTCGCGCGCTGCTTGCTGACCTGCTTGGGCTTGCCGTCTTCCCGTATCACGACCTGACGTTTGAGCTCTTCTTCGAGATCCGTCTGGAGATTTCTTGATCCCTTCGGGCGCCCCTTTGGGTTGCCGGACCTTCCCCGCTTGAAGCGGGTGCGCTTCGGCGGTTTGCCGTAGCCAATCTCGTAATCACGACGCCTGGGCATCGGCATTCCTATTTTCCGCTGTATGACCCTGTTCTCCGTCGACCCCGCGCCGTTCAGCGAGAGCGTCGAGCGTCAAGCCGGTCTCCGCATGCCGAGCGGTTTTGCCCGTCGCTGCCTCCCAGCGACGAATTGCGCCATCGACATAGCGGGAGTCGATTTCCTGGCCGCATGCAATGCGGCCTGTGCGTTCCGCCGCCAGGATGGTCGTGCCAGATCCGATGAAGGGGTCAAGTACGATTCCGTTTCGGTCCGAGGCATCGAGGATGGCATCGGCCACAAGCCCTACGGGCTTGACCGTCGGGTGCAGGGAGAGCTCTTCCAGTCGCCCATCGCGGAACGTATTGACGCCTGGATAGGTCCAGACATTGGTGCGGTTCCGGCCGTGCGCGCCAAGCTGCACGTTGTTGATGTGTGGCGCCTTGCCCTTCTTGAAGACCAGGATCAACTCGTGCTGGGACCGGTAGAGACTTCCCATGCCGGCGTTTGTCTTGTTCCAGACACAAAGCGCCTTCGTCTCGTCATAAACTCGTTCGCTGGCGGCAAGCAATTCCCGCAGGTGCCGCCAGTCCATGAAAACGTAATGCAGCGAACCATCGACGCTGTGCTCATGCGCCAGCCGTAGCGTCTGGGTCAGGAAGCTGGTAAATTCCTCGGGGCTCATCTCGCCTGACGCCATGAAGAAGTTCTGGTGCTTTGTTCGACCGAGCCCGGAAACGTTGTCTTCGATGTCAAAGTTATAGGGAGGGTCGGTGAAGACCATCTGAGCCGGTTTTCCGTCCAGAACATTCGCAAATGAAGCTGGATCCCGTGCGTCGCCGCAGAGCAGCCGGTGTGGGCCAAGACGCCATAAGTCGCCAGAACGTGACACCGGCGGCGCAGTGAAATCCTGTTCGGCGATTTCGTCGACCTCGTCGACGGTGTTTACTTCGTCGCCAGCGCCGATCAACAAGTCGATCTCGGGCGTCTCGAAGCCCGTCAACGTGACGTCAAAATCGAGGTCAAACTCGGTCAGGAACTGCAACTCGATTTTGAGGATTTCGTCATCCCAGCCGGCCTTCTCCGCAAGCCTGTTATCCGCAAGTATAAATGCGCGCCGTTCGGCTTCGCTGAGATGCTCGATCCTGATCGTCGGCACTTGCTTCATGCCGATAAGCTGGGCCGCTTGCAGTCGGCCGTGACCGGCAATGATCCGGTCATCCGCGTCAATCAGGATCGGGTTGTTGAATCCAAAGGCCTCGATGCTTCTGGCGATCTGCCGGATTTGTTTCTTCGAATGCGTTCGTGCATTGGAGACGAGTGGCAGGAGGGTGTTGGCATCGCGAACGTCTATGTGAAGCTCTCCAGACGCTAATTGTGGTCGCTTGTGTGTCTTGGGATGCGATCTCATGCCGTAAGTCCTCTGATGATGAAGGTCTCGCTGTATCAATCCTGCAAATCAATAACACGAAAAACGTATTACGTATTTATGAACGCAAAAAATTAGCGGCTCATGTTCATCCATGCTTTATTCAAGTTGATCAATATGCCGCTGCTTGCTTTCTCTGGAAGCCGAACATTTGCGATGCCTTTTTTTCCCGACAAGAATTCGATGCTCGGACGCTTTGCTCCAATATCAGAGAAAAGCATGTAGTTCTCTCCCACACCCTTTCGTGCCATTTCGACGATCTCAAGGTCGCCTCTTGCCTGGTCGCTTCCGCGGCAGGTCCAGAGCTTCAATTTACGCAAGTGCGTTGCGACCCGACCGAGGTGTCCAATTGGCACACCCATCTGAGATAGGGGAGTCAGGATCGCGGCGATTTCCAGCTCTTGCTGCTTGTATCGTCGATGAGTGCCGCTGCCGGCACTTTCCGTTCCGGAAACTGGGATCAGAACGCCACGATCAGTCCAGATCTGAATGGCTCGGCGCTTTGCGCCAGTCAATTCCACGAGGTCGGAAAGAGTGTAAACTTCCTCCTGCATAAAAAACATATACGCAATACGTATTTAGTTTTCAACTCTTAAATTAGACCTTCAGGTCAAGCCATATCATTCTTGATAGACATGTAAGTTGTAGCATGAGCACCGCGCAAGTTTGGCTCGGGAATCCCGAATCAGTCCTAGCCGACCAATGCGAGTAAATCCGAACGAATAGTTTGCCACGGTTGGTCCAAATTAACTGTGTGAACACGAATATGGTGCCCCTGGATATTTGCCCCAAACTCTAGGTTTTCACCTACAGCCGGATAGAGAAGTATCCCTTCAGCGTTCTGGTATTCAGGCCCAATCGCTTCCGCGTTTTTTAGGTAGGAAAAAATCTGATACAGATTTTCGGACCGAATAGAGCTCTTGCCGTGATGAACCTGGAGCGCTTCCGCGTAATATTTCGTATCGATGATCTTTCGTTGGTCTTCATTTTCGAGATGAATGTCCGTTCGCATCACAGGAAGCATCTTGAGGTGTTCGTCATCTGAAGTTGCGTCCCAGCGCATTTGGAGGGGTGTGACCTGATACTGCGTTTGTTCGATTCGGAAGAAGTTGCGGACAAAATCTTGAAACACGAGGGCCATTTTTTGCTCATCGCGAAGGATGTCGGAAAAGCGGTATCGTTCTCCACCGGCTTCCGGCAAGGTGCATTCATAGATGAACTCACAGATCCGGATAAGGAAATCATAAAACGCATTATTCCGATGTATCTGTACCTGTCGAAATAGCGGCTTTGATAATCTCGGTTCAGAAACGTCGTGAAAATATTTCGAGAGAGTTCGAAGCTCGTGGGCCAAATCCCTGTCCAGCTCAGGCACTTTGATGATCCGCGATATTGTGGCTTTGAGAATCTGGTTGGTGAGCACGTCATGTTCCAGCTCGTCATATTCGCAACGCAGCCTGGGAGCTCGTCGAAGAAAAAGTTGCATGCTGCCCTGAAAATTTACTCGTCCCCGAAGAATCGATAATTCCTCGTCGACCGGCACATAGCCACGATCGATACCTCTACGGATGAGATGTTTCACACCGCTCGCGAGCACTTTGGCAAACAGGTCAGCTAGTTCGGGGCTTTCGACACCCGCTACGTCGACGACCTCACCTTCTTCGAGCCGGTTCCATGCGTAGCAGAAGAGATAGTAAAGGTTCTGAATGGGAATTCGCGGCTCCACGATCAGATCCCAGCAAGGAGACGGTCTCGCCAAGTGGCGACACGAGTGGGGCTATCAAACCAATACTCTTCCAAGAGAGGAACGACTTCTGTTTCAATGACAAGCCGATACCATTCTTCCTCCGAAGATAGTTCGTCTCGTTTCGTACAGAAGAAGCTATGCCCGATACAAAACCCACGACCGAGGTTTGCTTGGTCGTTGGCGATTTCTCGATTGAGATCTCCAAGCTGATGCCTAATCAAGTTAATGAGATCATCTGATACGCCGTTCCCACGGAGATGGGTTCCAAATTTCTCTGAATCGAATTCCGGAACGAGATCAAAAAAACCGAACCTCCGACGAAGTGCGTAATCGACAACGGCCAATGACCTATCTGCAGTATTCATGAGACCGAGTAGAAAGACGTTTTCTGGTACGGAAAATTTCTCGTTGGGTTTGCTGTAAGCTAGAGGTAACTCCCATTCCGTTCCTCGCTTGTCCGCCTCAATCAGCAACATGAGCTCTCCAAAAATCTTACTCAGATTGCCTCGGTTGATCTCATCGATAATGAAAACAAAGCGTTGATCTAGGTGCTCTGCAGCTCGACGGCAGAAATCGAAAAATCGGCCGTTTTGAAGCTCGAACCCATCAGGCTTTGGCCGATACCCCTGAATAAAATCTTCGTAAGAATAGGATTGATGAAATTGAATGAAGCCCAGCCGGTCTGGAGCATGCGATCCCATTAATGAAAACGCCAACCGGCGTGCAGCAAACGTTTTCCCGACGCCCGGCGGACCTTGAAGGATGAGGTTCTTTTTGCTGCGCCAAATGGTGAGGATACGTTCGGCGCTTTCTAGGTCGAGAAATAGATCCTCTACTGCATCTTCAACCGTGTATTCAGTCTCCGGAACGGGCCTTGGAATGTCGCTATCTAAGTATGGCAAGGACTTCCCTGTGCTTTTTTGATAAGCGCGATTGAGTAAACTCAAAAGAGTCACAGGAGCTTGGGTCAGGTAGGCCCCTTGATTGAGATCGAGCTGCTTATTGTAAAAAAGACCGTGTCCCTCACTCGAATTTAGAAGCTCTTCCAAGCCGCCCCTAATTTCATCGTCCGAAAAGAATGCCTCGCGAGAGAGCGGCGGGTCCAACACTTGGTAATCTTGCAGGGGGATTCGGTATGACGGCTGTTGCCCCCAGGAAGTGCCTTCAACCCCCGTAAAGCTCTTGTCTACCGCACCTTCGGCGACCGAGACGCCTGTGATGCCCAAATTATCAGTCAGATGGAATACGACATCGCCGTGAGCGACGTCGCGCATGTTTGCGTAAATGTCCTTACCGTCGCTCGATTTCTGTGGCGACCAAAGTGCGGCGCCAATGCGATGCGGACCGCTCTGTCGATCAGATCGACCCTGCACGATAGTCTTTTCGATCCAGTACCGCTTTTCTTCAGCTGAGCCATCACCCTGTGTTTCCGGCTCTTTATCGGTGCCGTCGCGGCGGTTATCGTCAAGCCACTGTGATCGCAAGGGCTCAACATAAAAGTCGATTTCGGTTTTTCCGTGTTCGACCTCTAAAGCTCGTCGAATTTGAAGAATGGATTTATCTAGACCGCAAGGGGATCGATCAGATTGGTACGGATCGCGTTGCCCTTTGATTTTTTGGGAGAACGCCGCGTGGATCTTTTTCTTGTGGTTGCGGCTGCAGCTCCGTTCAAATTCCGCGGGATAACAGAAGTAAAGAAACATGTGTCGAAAAGCGCGGACATCACCTCCCTCAATGCTGGTGACCCATTCGCATAACTCCCATGGATTATCCGTCAGCAACCGCATTTGATCGGCAGCCGGCAGTGATTTCCATGTTTGCAATAGGATCAGGAGAAAACCGTACTCAGCCCAAATTTTGGTGAGAAACGCAGCGCCGGGATTCGCTAGCCCGCGAAGACGGTCATCCAGTAGCTGTTCGGAGGAAGGGAGTTGTTCCCCAGAGAAATTCCAGACTTCTGAAATTCTCTCTCGCTTTTTATCAACCCCGAAATGTCGTTCGTAAACAAACAAGAGCAAAAGCCAAACCGCTTCAGAGGCCAATTTACTTATTTCGGGTTTGGCATTGCCGATTTGCTCATTGAGTTTTTCATAAAATGGCTTGTCGCCAAGAATAGGGTTATCGACAAAAAGCCGTTTTAGCTCGCTGATATTCCCTTGTGTCCACAGATGCTGTTTGGAGAAGATGCTGCCGTCACTGAGTAAGCATTGCTCACGCCAAGAATCCGCGGCCTTAAGAACCTGGGATGTATGTTCGAAATCTGTCCAAGTAGCCATTCTCGCCCCCATACAGGAAGAATAGATTTCTTTCTGTTAAACGTGCAGCCGAATTACGATAAGTTTTCGTTCTGGATCCTCAAAATCATGGTTCTCAAAATGATTCTGTTGCACCACATCCAGGACCTTTGTTAGAGCCAAACACTCTCTTATTCTGTACGTCACTCTGTCCGAAAAACTCTGACGACATACGTCAGAACAAATGAGCCGTTTCTCTGCGTAGCAGCGCCAGAAGTTTGATCGCTGACTCGAAGTCATCGACGACTTCCGTTACCGCACAGCCCACCATCAGGTTTTCCGGCAAACCAAAGTTTTCGACGAGATTGCCGTCAGGGTCGCACCATCCGCCATTCTGCTCCCGAAGATCATCGGCGAAGAAGTTTGCGACCTTCTCTATATAATCTCGATTGTCAGTCGAATATCCAATGATCAGCTTCCCCAGAGAACTTGCGTAACCGGTTTCGAAAGCGGTTCCGACGTCCATATTCGGCCCACGAAACGGTGACATGTTGGCGATCACGGCACTGCAATCGTGAATAAGGTTGATGTTCGCTTCGAAAATCGCCTTCGCAATTTCGAAGGGTTCTCCCCCGGCCCTATCGATTCCTGCATCGGCAGGGAAGACACCTTCAAAGCCATGTTCCTGGCAAATTGCCTTGAGCCATTGCCCGTATTCCGTGGCGTCCGGTCGAAAAACATCCGGGCCAGCCAGGTAAACCTTCAGCGTTGTGGACATGATCGGCACCCTGATTCTAATCCGTGTAGGCAGCATATGCCGAAACGTCGGCCAAGCATCTGATAGAAAATATCAGTCCATGGGAAATCTGCTGGCAGGGCGTCGCGGTTGGCTGGGATGTCGATGATTGACAATGCCCCCCCGGTCGAAATCAGCTTATGATGAATATGAGGCAAAGGCGCCGCGCTGGATTCCCGTTTTCATTGCCGAACCGGTCTGAGCCGGCCCGGTCCTTCGGGTAGGCATTGTCCAATGGTGCGGGTCGTCGGTCAGGGGCTCGTCTTCGCAGGTTTTAGGCGAACCTGGGCAAGCGCCTTTGTTAGGGGTTCCAACGAGGGCGCCTGATCCAGCCCCTGTGCCAGGGTGAAGATCTCGTCCGCCAGGACATGATCGATAACGGTACTGCAGCAATCGTGAAACTTTGTGGCGAGGCGTTTCTTCGGGAACCAGCGCTCGGGCTTGCCGATCGCTAACGGCACGAGTTCCTCGAGAATCTGTCCATCGCGGGTCTCGATCGTGACGACGGCGCCGAATTCGGTGTTACCCGCGACACGGCCGTCGAGTTCCATTGTGACCTTCTCAGCCAGGCCGGACGCGTTGATCCGCGCGAGCGCCGCATCGGTGAATGTCCCAAGGGTGACGTCTCCGTCCAGAAGGGCCGCGGCGATGCAATAGCCCATGCAGAATTTTCCTTCGAGAGGCGTCGTTGCCCGGTCGCAGACCATGGGCTCGAAATGCATCTCCGTCACGCCGACGCGCACGCGCTCGATGGCTGCCAGCCCGCCGGGGATCTGGTCGCGCAGGCACACCGCCGCCTCGATGGGGGGATGTGCTGCACCGCATGCCGGATACGGTTTCAGTCCAAGTCCGAACTCGGTGAGTATTTCCAGCGGATCGCCCCAGGTCGTGAAGTGCTCGGCCGCTATGTTCTGATGATGGTTGAAGACACCGGCAAAGCCGAAGCGGTGGTCAAGAATATTGGTGGACGCGGTAATGCCTTCACGAGCCATCAACGTGGCCAGCACACCGTTCCGCGACGCGTATCCCGCGT
The DNA here is from genome assembly GCA_965228975.1 of Alphaproteobacteria bacterium. Classification (GTDB taxonomy): domain Bacteria; phylum Pseudomonadota; class Alphaproteobacteria; order UBA8366; family UBA8366; genus JAJFJD01. Next base: position 4,244,400 of record OZ245851.1, on the reverse strand, counting down.
GCAGCGGCTTGGTCATGGTGCCGAAGTTGGCGCGCAGGCCGCTTGAGGCCGACGCCGCCATCGCGAGCGCCATCGCGAAAGACTCGGGCGCCAGCGATAGCAGTGAGGATGCGGTCGCCGCCGCCCCAAGGCTCCCGAATGTCGCGGTGGCATGCCACCCATTCTTGTAGTGCGCAGTGTTGAGCGCACGGCCGAGCTTGCTAATCATCTCGATACCGAGAATGTAGGCGGTCACGGCCGCGCTGCCGGACGTCTCTGCTTTTCCGGCCGTGGCAAGAATCGCGGGAACCAGGGACGCACCAGGGTGCGCGTAGGCCGGATGCGTGACGTCGTCGTAGTCGATGGCATGTGCCAGGGTCCCGTTGTAGAGCGCTGAATCATGCGGCGTCGTGAAGCGGCCGGTACCGACCAGCGGAACGAAGCTTCCGCCGACATCATCCGGAGTGCCCCCCATGACCCGCGCCAATTTTTGCGACACCGGCTCGCCAGCGCCGGCAATGATGCAGCCAAGGCAGTCGGTGATCGCATCGACCGCCATGGCGCGGGCCTTTGCGGGGAAGGAATCGGCATGGCATTCCGCGGCAAAGCTGACGAAGTGTCGGGTTGCGTCGGTCATGGCTGGACGATCCTTCGGGGCTCTGGCGGTGGCAGGCATGGTGCGCGCGGTCGCCGTTAATTCGGCGATGTCGGCATCACGACTATACTAGTACCGAACTGCCCGGGACCGAAAACAAGGACAGCATCATGAAAATTTCCCCTTTGGGGCCCTTTATCGGCGCCGAAGTTACGGACATCGACCTCGCCCAGCCGATTTCCAAGGAAGACCGAAAGGCGCTGAACGCAGCCCTTGTCCAGCATGTCGCGCTCGTCATCCGGGATCAGGAATATTCGCCGAAGGACTACGTTGAAGCGGCCAGCGTTTTCGGGAAGCCCATTCCACAAAATTTCTCCGATTTCAACCTACCCGAGGAACCACTCATCAATATTGTCTCGAGCGGCCACACCGACCGCAACGGCAAGCGCATCCTTCGCGGGTCCACTTGGCACACCGACCACACGAACCGGGAATGTCCACCGAAATGCACGGTTCTCTACGCCGTTGCGCTTCCCAGTGCCGGCGGCGATACGGGGGTCTGCAATATGGCTGCCGCCTACGACGCGCTGCCGGACGAGATAAAGGTGAAGATCAATGGTGCCAAGACGGCCAATGTGAACCAGGGTCGCGCCGCGGTGCGGGATTCACCGAAGGGGCAGGAACTTGAAGCCAAGAAGAAGTCCGTGCCGGTTTTCCATCCATTGGTCCGCATGCATCCCGAAAATGGCCGCAAGGCGCTTTGGTTCCATACCGTCAAGACGGACTATGTCACCGGCTTCACACCAGAAGAGACGCGAGAACTGCTCGCGGATATCCTCGAAAAAGGCATCAAACCCGAGTTCGCCTACCGTCACAAATGGCGGCAGGGCGATATGTTGATCTGGGATAACAGGCAGGCGATGCATCAAGCCTATCACGACTACGATCCGGCGGAGCATCGCATGCTCTATCGGCTTTTGCTCGAAGGAGACCGGCCGGTTTAGCAAGACTTTCCGGATGAACGGAGCATGTCAGATGCCAAGCATAGCGGTAACACCGACGTGACACTCCGCCATAAACGGTCGTAAGGGATTTGATATGTCTGATAAGGTTCTCTGCGACTTTTTAGGTACTCGAGAGGACATGTCATCACCGTAGCTCAAGAATTGGCGGCATTCGTTGCCAAAGCGGAATTTGCTGATCTTCCTGCGCAGACGCTCGACCATGCGGCAATGCTGATAGCCTCCACATTGGCGAGTGCGGCTTGTGGCAGGAACATTTCGTCGGCCGCTGTCATCCGTGATCTCTCACAGGAACGGGGCGGGCGCCCGGAAGCGAGCATCTGGTTTAGTGGCGGACCAAAATTGCCTGCCATCAGTGCGGCGCGCGCAAATGCGGTAATGAGTGATGCGGCAGCCTCCGACGACAGCGATCTCCGCAATATCACCCATGCCGGCACGCCACTAACCGCGAGCACACTCGCGATGGCAGAGAGGACGGGCGCCAATGGCCCGGATGTACTCGCCGCCATTGTGCTCGGCTATGAGGCGGCGGGACGCATAGGCGCTTCGATTACCCCAGGCTTTCGCCAGCGCGGATTTCACGCATGCTTGATCGCTATCTTCAGTGGTGCGGTGGCAACGGCACGACTGCTCGGGCTCGGCGAGGCGCAAATGACCCATGCCATAGGACTCTCCGCAACATCCATCGGTGGTCTCGTGGCTGCAGGCAATGAGAGCGTCGCCCGCGAATATCACGGTGGCCTCGCTACTTTGCTCGGGATGGAGGCGGCCATGGCTGCGGAACGTGGTTTCACGGCCGAAGACAGAATTTTCGAAATGCCGGGTGGGTTCTGCGAAACTTATGGCGCACCGGATTGCAACGACAGCGCCAGTATTGTCGCGGATCTTGGACAGGAGTGGGATATCGTTACCGACATGGCGATCAAGCTGATGCCAGGCAGCCATTTCAACCACGCGACCGCCGAAGCGGCAGCGAATGCGGCACGCAAAGGTAATGTCAGGCCTGAGAACGTCGCGGCGATCAGATTGTCGCGACCCGGCCTGACTTCGTTTGCCGGCCCTCGCCATCCAGAAAACCTCGTCGACATGGCACACAGCACCGCCTACTTTTTGGCTGCCAGTGTCGCCGATCGGGATTTCACATGGGTGCATGCGACACAGGCGAAGATCGACGATCCGGTCATCCATCAATTGATAGACAAGACCGAGGTTGGACCGCCACCGACGGAAAACGTCTCCGACTACCGCCAAGGCGCCAAGGTGGCCATCGAAACCAAGGACGGGCGGTTTTTCGAGGACACCGTCCTGGTGCCAAAAGGTGCCGGATGCCGGGGCATTGATTGGGCTGATATTGATGCCAAATACCGCAGTCTAACGTCTCCAGCAGTCCCGCCAGAGCGGGTAGAGGAAAGTCTTGCAATCATCCACGACTTTGCCCGGTGCTCGAATGTAAACGCGTTTGTCGAATTGCTCAGTTCGTCTGACAGCATCGCGCATGGGGTTTCTTGAGGAAGTTTTCATCGGAGCGGGTTTCTGACCCATCGTTGTGACCGAATCGAGTGAAGACGGGCGGGAAATGAAATCGTCGTTGAGACCGTCACTCGTTTCAGAACGGGATATTTCTCCTATGCTAGCCTGCTCACGATGAGGAAATCCAAGTCACCACATCCTGTCGATGTTCACGTCGGTCGCCGCGTCAAGACTCGTCGCGTGCTGCGCGCAATGAGCCAGAGCGATCTTGCGGATCAACTTGGGCTCACCTTTCAGCAGCTTCAAAAGTACGAAAGCGGGGCGAACCGAATTTCCGCAAGCCGGTTGTGGCAGATCGCACAAATTCTTGGCGTGCCAGTTGCCTGGTTTTTCGAGGGACTGGACGGGCATGCGGAGGAGGTGGATGCCAAGCTCGATGGCGAGATTTTGAAGACCGCCCAAGCGGTGCAATCGTTACCACCCGGACTTCGTAAATCCGTGCAATCCGCAATTGCTTCGTTGGCAGACATGATGGGGCAACCCTAAAGCGCCTTTGCCGATCCAGTTGAATTTGTTTGCAGGTGGTTTCGTGCCGATAGCTGTGGCAGGCAAGAAATCTGGATTGCCGCCGGAGCGGCGGTCACATCAGTTGCCGTAAGCGGGGCCGCGGCGCGCAAAGGAGTAGTGAATATGGAATTGAATCTGAGAGGGCGGAAAGCCTTTGTAACGGGCGCTTCGCGCGGCATCGGGGCAGCGATCGCACGTGGTCTCGCAGAGGAAGGCGTCGACGTAGCCCTATTCACGCGCAATCCTCCCGACTGTGAGGCCTTGTCGCAAGACCTTGCGAATGCACACGGCGTCATGACGCCGATTATTCAGCTCGACTTCCTCGACCGAGCGCGGATCAGGCCGGCTGTTGTGGAAGGAATAGAGATGCTCGGCGGGCTCGATATCCTCGTCAACAACGCCGCGGGTTTCTTTCGCGGCGGCCTGACGGACATCCCCGAGGACATTCTCGAAGAAAATTTCATGATCAAGCCGATCGGACTTATGCGAATGACGCGTGAATGCGCCCAGGAACTGGAAAAATCCGATCAGGCGCGCATTATCAATCTATCCGGCACGCGCGGCCGCGAGCCGTCACCTTATTCGATGCTGTCCGGGCCGATCAATATGGGCACCAACAGTGTCACAAAGGCGATGGCAAACCTGTATGGACCGAAAGGTATAACGGTCAATGCCATCTGCCCGGGCTCGACGGACACCGATCGTTGGGACGACCTGGTTGAGCGAACCATGCGGGATCACGGCCTGAACCAACAGGATGCCGAGCGGAAGCTCTGCGAAGAAGTGCCGCTTCGATGTGTTATCCGTGTTGAGGATGTTGCCGATCTGACAGTCTTTCTCGCCTCAAGCAGGGCAAGTCGCATCACCGGAACTGCGATCAACGTCGATGGTGGTCGCACGCGCAGCATATAGTAGGTTCGACTTGCGTCGCGTTGTTTCCCCGACACTACGACGCGGGCGGAGGATCCCAGGCGGAAATGTGTTAGACATCAGCGCCCTTGGGACAGTTTGAGGGGTTTTCATAGGGGAGGATTTCTGGCTCATCGTAGCGATCGTACGCAGAGAGGATGAGACATGAATCAGTGAGTGGGAAAGACCCGGCCGATAAAGTGGTTGGGGATATTCGTTCGCATCAACGGCGAGACGCATTACCTATGGCGCGCTGTCGATCACGAAGACGAGGTGGTCGAGTGGCTGTCGCGATGAGCCAAATCTTCTCTTAACCGGCGATATCCAAATGGCAATACCTTCACGGCAGACCGGTGCAGATCAAATCTAGTCACTTTTCCCTCAGGGGTTACGTGCGGTCGTCCTTCCATTGACAAACAATGTTCCACCGGCGCTGACGGCGTTCTCTTGACAGGTATCTGGCTTGCCGGCGGCAGCATCTGTAGGCAACGATGGCGCTAATTCGACAAACCTTTCCAAATGAAAGATCCCAAGATGCCCAATGACAAGAATAAGGACCTGCTACAGCGTGCCCACGAGACACGTGGCTTTCATCTCGGCGTCCACGAGATCATGAACGCGGCTGACCCGGAATACATGGAGCACTACCAGCGATGGCTGGAGTTCACCAATCTGAAGGATCGTCATCTCGATATGAAGACCAAGGAGATTGTGCACGTAGCGGTCCATGTCGCCCGCCAGACCGATCCAGACCATATCAAGGCGCACATGCTTGCAGCGGTGAAGGCCGGCGCGACGAAGGAGGAACTATTCGAAGTTTCTGAAATGGGCTTCCTGCTCGGTGGAACCACGTCGCTTTTGCTCGGCATGGAAGCATGGCGACGAGCCTTCCGCCCGGACCTACGTCGCGCATACGATCTCGTCGAAAACCAGCCTCAGAACGACGATTAACAAGCGTCAGGCTGGCCATATAAAGGGATTCTCTCAGAATGAAGATGTTCCTGTCAGGCCGATGTCTGATCAAACGTATTCGCTGATTTCTGATAGTGGCCATTAGCGGAAATCCTCAAGGCGAATGACTTCCGGCGAGGAGTTGAAACAACGAAACGGATTTCTCATCCAACAAGGCTTCGGAACGGCCTTACACTGCTCAAGCCAATTTGGTCCGACAATGCCCTTTCTTGCCCAAATCCTGCCCCCGCAACCAACTTTACTTCTCGGCTAGCGTATCGAACCCGTCGCCCAAAGCGGCGGGTTTTTGTTGCCTGCGCAAGCCGTGAAATTTGCGAAGGCGCAGTTAATCTTGGATAACCAGCTAAACTAATCAGAAAAATATTGGCGCGGGTTTGATCCACGCGCCCGGGAGGCCTCCGATAGCGGGCACACTGGATTGCCTTAAGATTTTGGATCTGTCGACCGACTTCGCCGCTGCGTGGGCCGGCCGGTTGTTGGCGGACTATGGTGCCGACGTTGCGTTCTGCGATCCACACCCATTGCGGGACGTCGGTCCATTCGACGCCAATGGCGTTTCGATTCCTGCGACGGCTGTTTTGGCCAACAAACGGTCGGTATCGTCGGAAGTCATATTCGATTTGATCGCTTCGGCGGATGTTGTAATCGACGACGCGTTGGTCGGAACGGATGAACGCCGCCTGTTCGATGAACTGGTCGGCGCCAATGCGCAGGCCGTGCATGTGGTCGTCACGCCGCACGGTCTGACGGGCGATCGGGCCCACTTGCCCGGCAACGACCTGACGGCGTCAGCCGTCTCGGGCTGGGCGTCGGGGACAGGGCTCGCCGACCGGCCTCCCTTACGTCAAAGCGGCTACCAGGCCTCCTATCAGGCCGGTACCGTTGCGTTCGCCGCAGCAATGTCTGCACTTCTGTGTCGCTGCCGTGGCGGACGGGGACAGAAGATCGACGTGGCCCTGGACGACGTCTCGGTCGTCACCTATGCCCCGGGAATTCTGCGAAGCCTCTACAATGCGGCGCCGGCGGTTCGAAAGTCCGACCGGGATGTAATATCTGGCCCGGTCCCGGTGAAGGATGGATATTTCGCGCTGACGATCACGCGTCCTCATTTCTGGCAGGGCGCCGCGACGTTGCTGGGCCTTGAGGACCTGGCCCATGACAAACGCCTACAGGGAACCGCCGACCGCAACGCGCATAAAGACCTCTGGCTGGACCGTTTGGAGGCGGCGATGTCCAACTGGGACAAGGCGAATCTGTTCGACGCCCTATCCCAGATTCCCGTCGTCGCCGGCCCGGTGTTCACGATGGCCGAACTTGCCGACAACGACCATCTATTCGCCAGATCATTTTTCCAACAGCGGGGCGGCGTTCGATTTGCCGGATCACCCTTCAAGGCCTCGGCATCGCCATTCTCCCTGCGCCGGGGCGTGCCCGAACCGGGCTCTGATGCGTCCGCGGTAACAGCCGAATGGTCCAAGCCTGAGCCGAAGGTAGTCGCGCCGTCGGCCCTAGATGCGCAGGACGGACCGCTTACCGGTTACCGCGGCGTGGTCTTGACCCAAGCGTGGTCGGGCACTTTTGCGACCGAACTGATGGCCCTGTTGGGGGCGGAAGTGATCCAGGTCGAGTCACGCTCGCGATTTGATTCTTGGCGGGGCGGCGGTTTCGTATTGCCGCTTGCGGCCGGCGTTGCAGGCCGGCCGTCGGCGAAAAATTCCTGGAACTGCGATGGGCGGTTCAACTCCGTTAACCTGAACAAAGAATCAGTGACGCTCGAACTCGATCAGGATGAGGGGCGTCCCGTGTTCCTGGACCTCGTCAAACAGTCGGATTTCGTTGCCGAGAATTTCTCGCCGCGTGTCATGGGCAAGCTCGGATTGGATTACGAGAAACTTAGATCGGTTAAGCCTGACATGATCTACTGCTCGATATCGGGTTACGGTCACTCCGGACCCTGGTCGCCGCTGCCGGCAATCGGCGGAACGGTGGAGCCGACCTCCGGCATGTCGGGGGTGCTGGGATATGAGGGCGAGGAGCCGCTGAATTCTGGTCAGATGTATCCGGATGCCGTTGCGGGACTGTATGGATTCGCTGCGCTCATTTTGGCGCTCTTTCACCGTGAGCGAACCGGCGAGGGGCAGCGTATAGACATCTCCATGCAGGAAGCGAATCTGTCATTTCTCGGCGATCGGTGGCTGGAATATGCGATGGCCGGAAAGGTTCCGGAGCCGATGGGAAACCGGCATGCCCATTTCGCGCCCCATGGCATTTACCCGGCAAAGGGCCAGGAGTCCTGGATTGCGATCGCCGCGCAGTCCGATCGCCAATGGGAAACCCTCTGCGATACCCTTGGATTGACGGACTTGAAATTGCGTTTCCCGGACCGGCGCGCGCGGAAGAAAAACGAAGACACTATCGATGCGGCTATCGCAACCGTAACCAAAGGGCTGGACCGGGACTGGATTGCCGCAAAATTGACCGCGTCGGGTGTCGCCGCCGCGCCCGTGCTGGATAGTTTGGAGGTCGCGAATGATCCCGTCTTCAGGCACCGGGGCGCCATTCAGGAAACCCGACATCCTGAGGTGGGAACCTGGCAACAGGCGGCGTTGCCGTGCCGGTTCTCGGCCACCCCGGGGCGTGTTCGCGCAGCAGCACCGTTGAAGGGCGTACACTCCGAAGAAGTTTTCAAGCGTCTCTTGGGAATGAGCCGCGAAGATTATTTGCGCCATAAGGTGTCCGGGATCACCGGCGTAACGCCAGCGACATGAAATTCTTGCCAAACGAAAGGCCAAACAAAAATGAGTTTTCGGCATATCCTCTATGAGGTGGACGGTCACATCGCCAAGATCACGCTCAACCGGCCGAAAGTCGGCAACGCCCAGAGCACGATCATGCTGGAAGAGCTGGACGATGCCTTCAAGGTTGCGAGTTTCGACGTTGATGTTCGGGTCATAACGCTGTTCGGCGCCGGCAAGCATTTCTGTACCGGGCATGACCTTGGCACGGCAGAAGAAAATGAATACCGGGAAACCGACTATCTCATCCAGGAAGGCGTCCGGGGGCGTTTCAATCACACGCGCGAGCAATTCGTCGACAAGACGCTGCGCTGGCGGGACGTGCAAAAACCCACCATCGTGGCGGTTCAGGGATACTGTATCTTCGGCGGTTGGATGGTCGCGTCGGCGATGGATCTAATTTTTGCCGCGGAAGACGCCATGTTCCTAGCCGGCGGCTTTCAGTATTTCACGCCGCCCTGGGATATCCATCCCCGCAAGGTGAAAGAGATACTTTTCGAAGGCCGCTTTATCGACGCTGCCGAGGCAATGGAATACGGGTTGGTCAATCGTGTGGTTCCGCGCGAGGCATTGGAGGCCGAGGTGATGCAGTACGCGCGCAACGTTGCGCAGAACGATGCCTTCGAAATGCGCATGACAAAGGCAATGATCAATGCGTGCCAGGACGCCCAGGGATTTCATCAGCACATAAGTGCGGCGCATGCATTGTTCTTGCTGCGCAGTCAGGGCGAGAAAGATCCTGACTATGCGCTTGATCTACCGGAAGGACGCCGCCGGCCTATGGTCCAGCAGGCGCTCGAATCGTACAGGAAACAAAAAGGACAAGACCCCGGTTAATGCGCGGGAAAACCACTTAAAAAGGTGCTGTCAGTCTAAAGCGAACCAGTCTCCAAAGCGCAAGGCAACTCGGCTTTCAGGCGGCCAACTGACGCCATTCGGCCAGCGCGGCGACGCGATTCTCCTTGAAGATGTCACGGCGATTGAGGTGGCGGTCTAGGTTGAAATGGTTGTTGATCGAGGCGTGAACGGAAGCGAATTTCTGCAAGGTCTTCACGTCCCTGAATTTGGCCATTGCACCCTCTCTTCGGCGAAACGGCTGGTGTGAGTTTTCGGCCCGGTTGTTGAGCCAGCGACCGCACTCCTGACGCTCCAAAATCCCTATAACTTTCATTGCGGCGCCGTAAGATCGGAGCCGGTCCGTCACAATGCCCCCTGGCCGGCTGTATCGTTTCATCGCACGCTTCAAAAACTTGAAGGCTGCCTTGCGATCCAGGCGTTTCGTAGCAAAGACCTCAAGCACCTCGCCTTCGTGATCGACAGCGCGCCAGAGATAATGCGTCTCGCCATTGATCTTCACGAACACCTCGTCCAGGTGCCCGCGCCATCGGGAATACGAACGATGATGAATACGTCGTTTTCTAATCTCTGCGGTGAACACCGGACCCAACCGATTCTACCTAAACCGCACCGTCTCCTGGCAGATATCGATGCCGCGCTCGAACAGAAGGTCCTCGACCTGACGCTGCGACAGCGGATAGCGGATGTACATCATCACCGTAACGTAAGGCGGATCACCTCCGGCGAACGGTTGAAATAGCGGAACGGGTTTCTCATCCGTCGACGCTACGGGGCGACCACACCAGCCTCAAGCCGATTTAATCTGACACTGCCCAGTGGCGAGATGCCTAGAGATTTCGGATTTCGATGGCTAAATTCCGCCGGTCGTCAATAGATCCACTGCCGGTCGGTCCGATGACGACCGTCGACTCTCGCTCTTCGACAATTGCGGGTCCCGTAACGATGTCGCCTTGCTGAAGAGTGTACCGGTCGAAGACCTGTGTAGACAGATAGCGGCCCGCTTCCGGGAAGTAAACGTTACGCGTTCCCTTCAGCGCCGCCACGGCACCGTTGGTTTTTCGCATGCTAAGTCTGAGTTCCGGCATCGGACCAGATGCGCGCAGCCGCCAGGTCAGTGCTTCGAGTGGAAGGTCTCCCGGTAGGCTGCGGTACAACATTTCATAGCTCGTCGCGAAATTTGCCTTGATCTCTACAAGCGCGCTCGCCGCCAGATCGCCGCCAGGAACGGTCGCGGGAACCTCGAATCCTTGTCCTTGGAACCGCAATTCCGCCGTGCGCATGAATAACGGTTTTGCAATGCCTGCCTCCGCAAGGATTGCGGTCGCTTCTTCCTCCATCTCGCGATAGAGGTTCGACAGAAACCGCCAGTCCACATCCTCCAGCGGCGCGACGTATGATCGTGACAGATCGACCGCCACCGGCGCCGCTAGAAGTCCCAGTGCCGAATTCGTTCCGGCGCCGAGCGGACAGATCATCCGCGGCAGCTTCAAGAGGCGCGCGAGTTCATAAGCATGAACCGGGCCGGCGCCACCAAAAGCACAAAGCACGTAACGCCGGTAATCCTGTCCTCGCTCGGCGGCATGAATGCGAATGGCAGTGGCCATATTGTTGTTCGCAACATCGACGATGCCTGCGGCCGCATCCTGCAATGACCCGCCGATTTGTTCTGCAATTTGTCCAACTGCCGCCTCGGCCTTTGCACGGTTGAGCGCCATGTCGCCTCCAAGAAAGAAATCGGGGCTGAGATATCCGAGTATTAGATTCGCGTCGGTCACCGTGGGCAATTCGCTGCCAAGTCCGTAGCAGGCCGGACCGGGATTTGCCCCTGCGGACCGAGGACCAACCTTGAGAAGTCCGGTCGCATCCACATGAGCGATCGAACCGCCGCCCGCCCCAATCTCGATCATCTCTATGGAAGGAACCATCAGCGGCAGTCCGGACCCCCGAAATTGCCGTTGGACCCGCGCTACTTCGATTACGCTCGTATGGGCAGCAGCCCCGCCGGTAACCAGACAGACCTTGGCCGTCGTGCCACCCATGTCGAAGGCAAGCAGGTCGGCGCGGTCATCCCCGCACAAACGAATAGCACCTAGAACACCGGCCGCTGGGCCGGACTCGATCAACCGGATGGGCACCGCCGCGGCAGTATCGGCATGTGTGACGCCACCGTTGGAGAGCATGACGAAGAGAACGCCAGACACACCCGCCTGACCCAGGGCCGCGCTCAATCGACCGAGGTATGACTTCATGACGGGACGGACATACGCATTCGCGGCTGTGGTCGAGAATCTTTCGAACTCGCGGATTTCAGGGGCGACATCCGAAGAAATTGAGACGTCCAGATCGGGAAATTTCCGCCGCAGTACATCCCGAACCGCTCGCTCATGGGCCGGATTCCGATAGGCATGGAGTAAACAAACCGCAACAGAGCTGATGCCGACGTCCATCAATTCTTGTGCCCGGGCAATAACTTCGGCCTCGATTGGCTCTTTCAACGAATCACCATCCGCGCCGGTACGTTCGTCGAGTTCGAGGCGATATTGGCGAAGAATTAGAGGGTCCGGGAAGCTAATGTCGAGGTCGTAGATGTCGTAACGGGTATCGAGGCCGATTTCGAGAATGTCGCGAAACCCTTTGGTTGCGATCAAGCCTGTGGCAACGCCGTTGCGCTCGATTATCGTATTTGCGACTAGCGTCGTGGCATGTGTCGCACCGACGATGCTGCCCTCCTGGAGCGAATAATCTTGTTTCATTCGCTCCAGGCCAATCAGAATCCCGCGGACGGGATCGTCCGGCGTCGTCAGGCACTTACCCCGGCGCACATCTCCGGTTTCCGTATCAATCAGCACGAAATCGGTAAACGTCCCGCCTATGTCGATACCCAACCTATAGGTCATGTTCGACCTTCGGCACTACTGCGCCGGGTGTCAGGAAGGTTTGCCGTCATGACGGTTTCTGCCCTTTTGGGCCATTCTGCGATGGGGACCCGCCTCCGTTCACCTCTATCGCCGTGGAGATATAGCCTGCCGCCGCATCGCTCCGGATATCGGCCGGCGCTCGTTTTGCCGCCGGCCCGAATCCACCTCCGCCCGGCGTCCGGATGGTCACCGTGTCGCCAGGCTGGAGCATACTGCGCGCTTTGGGCGGGAGATATTCATTGATGTTCTTCCACAAGCCTGCTGGCGCGCCGTTGGCTCCACCCTGATAGCCAAGCGGCGGATTGTTCATCTTCTCGACGCTCGTGGATACGTAAACCGGTCTCGACCCAACAGCCTCAACGACAATCTCCTGCCCCAACCCGCCTCGGTATTTGCCAGGGCCGCCCGAATTCGCAATCAGCTCCCGTTTGTGGAAACGGAGCGGTGCCGAAAGCTCCATGATCTCGAGCGACGCCATTGTCGTGTTCGTCGGGAACGCCTTGCACGCCAGGCCGTCGCGATGCGCCTGCGCGCCGAGCCCGCCGCTTGTAATTAACAGGCATTGAAACTCACGGTCGTCGTTCAGGCTGCCGAAGAAATTTGCCCGCGGTGCCGGCGCGCCTGCCTCCGCCGGAATGGCATCAGGCATTGCATTCGCCAGCGCGCCAAAGACTACTGGGACAATCATATGACCAACACGCCCACGCGAGTTTCCTGGCGCCGGACGTTTCGAATTGAGCAATGATGATTCCGGGACAGTCATGCGCAATGGGCGGAAGCAACCTTCGTTGTTCGGAACCCTCGGCTCCAGCGCGGCCTTAGTCGCAAAACTGACGTAGCCAAAGGTATAATTGAAACAACAGTTGATACCCTTCGGTACTTGGGACGACGTCCCGGCAAAGTCGTAGTCGATCTTGTCACCGCGTATGGTCAACCTGACTCGAATCGTCAGCGGGCTGTCGAAGCCGTCCAGCATACCTTCGTTTTCGTAGACGCCGTCCGGAACGCGTCCGATTGCCGTGCGCATCGCTGCTTCCGACCGTCCACATATCGTCGCCGCAATTCCGTCGAGATCGTCCAGATCGTGTTCGGCCATCAATTCGGCGATCCGATCTGCGCCCAGCCGCGCCGCGGCGATCTGCACATGGATGTCGCCGAGAACCTGATCCGGGACCCGGACATTTTCGGAGATTATGTCGAGCACCTCCTGTACAGGTTCTCCGGCGCGGTACAGTTTAAGTGGAGGTAGGGCCAGCCCTTCCTCGAAGATGCTGTTTGCGTCGGCGGAATATCCACGCCCGCCAATATCCGCCTGGTGCGCAATGTTTGCGGAAAACGCAACGAGCTTACCCTTGTGGAAGACCGGCACAGCAAGCGCGATGTCGTGCAGATGTCCCGCTGCGAGCCACGGGTCGTTGGTGATCGCAACGTCGCCAGGATGCCAGTCAGGCCATTTCTCCAGGAACTTCTTCATGACCACGGAAGCACAACGATTGAAGGCTGGCATGCTCTGGAACGGCTGGGCCAGAAGGTCGCCGGTTCGGCTCAATACGACGCAGCTGTAGTCGTAGGATTCGCGGACGATGTTGGAAAATGCCGTGCGGCGAACCGTCACGGATTGCTCCTCCGCGACCGCAATGAGCCGGCTCCAGATTATCTCCAGCGCTACCGGATCGAGGTCAGTCATGGATGAAGCTGTCATTTGCCGCCGCCTGTACTTGGTATCCGCAGGCATCGGCCAATACCAGACCGACGCGATTTTTTATATTGGCGACTTTTGCCCCTGTTCCGCTTTTCGCGCGTCCGCTTTTTCCTCGAGCACTTTTCGCCAGCTCCCTTCAGTATCGATTATCGGCCCGTAGAGCCTTTCCTCCAACGTGTAGAAATCCTGCAGTCCCAAAATTTCACTGCGCTCGATCAGACTGCAGATCCGTTCCGGATATGCCGGCATCGTCGTGCCTTCCTTTTGCAGGACTTCGAGCACGTCCAACATTCCGCGGATGGCCGTCCGCTGCAGTAAGCCGGAATAAGAAATCAGCTTGAATCCCATATCATAGAGCGTGTCGACGGGCAGGACAGGCGTCTTGCCCGCCTCGCTCATATTCGCCTGAAGCGGAACGGGAATAGCCGATGCAGCCTCGCGCATTTCTTCCTCGCTCAATAGCGCTTCGACGAATACGAGGTCCGCTCCAGCTGCTGCGAAGGCTTTTCCGCGCTCAATAGCATGATCGAGCCCGTGAAGCGCCCGTGAGTCGGTTCGAGCGATGATGACGAAATCGTCGTTGCGCCGGGTCTCGCAGGCGGCCTTGATCTTCAGGACCATTTCCTCGACGGTAATGACCTGCTTGCCCTCGAAATGACCGCAACGTTTAGGGAAGGTCTGATCCTCGAAAAATATGCCCGCCAATTCGGCACTCTCGAACTCGCGCACCGCTCGCATCAAATTAAGCGCGTTACCGTAACCGGTGTCGATGTCGATGATCAGCGGAATGTCGACGGCTCGCGCCATGTTACGCGACTGGCTCAGAATCTCCGGCATAGTCTGTAGGCCGACATCGGGATAGCCCAGTACGCTTGCGGTCACTGCCGCGCCGCTGATGAAGGCAGCGGGGAAACCGGATCGTTCTGCAACCTTGGCCGAAATTCCGTCATAGACTCCCGGGGCGACAACTGGTCCTGGCTGCCCAAGAAGTTCCCGCAAACGCATTGCCTGCTGCATTGTTTGGCTCCCATCGAATGACGGTGACGGGCCACCGGACCCGCGAGGTTCGATTTTCTGCGGCTTTGGGCGAAAGCGCAAATCCGCCCGGGATCATTTCACTATCGCCGATACAGCGATCATAACTTCGAATACGATTTTAGGATGGCCCCTGTCGGGTGCGGCCGCGTCACCGCCAATACCTTCGGTTACCGGCTGAACCCCCGAAGTTGGGACAATAGTGAACTCTTCGCGTTGGATATCTAATGTCCGTTCCTAGGGGCAAAGCGGAAGTCGCTCAGTGGCGGTCGGATGTCCGCTAATAGCCAGCAGCGGAAGTCGCAGGTCCTCGCCAATTCGGCAACTTTAGTGCTGCGAGAAAGAATCTGATCAAAGAAAAGCCCCGGTTGGAGCCGGGGCTAGGTTGGTCTGCGATATAGCGTCTATATGGGACACTAACCGGCAGTTTGATCGATATTCATTTCAAATCCGTAAACGCGTGGGCATTTCTTTCGGAATTTCTGTTTTAGCTTCGCCGCGCATTTACCTTCGCGGTCTGGCAATGCCAAAAAAGGGAGGACCGCGCCGTGGCAATGTCGCGGTCCATCTCGAAAGTCGGGGGGTATGAAGGGTGTACCGAAGATACGGACTGTAACCGGATTACTCAGTGATAAACGTCACTACTTAAGGGGAAATAACTACCTTTTCCGTACTACTTTTAGCATTTAAGTGCCACAAACAGTGCTGGGTTATCGGAACAGCTCAAATACAAAGGCAGAAGAGTTGGTGTCAGATTTCGACTTCCGATGCCCGTCTGTCCTGCCCTTCAAATGGAACATCTCTCCGACGCCGATCAGGCCCGATGTATTCTGGGGATTGCACGAATTCACGCGGATGTTCGATGATCGCAGCAATATGCTGATAGAGGGATTTGGCTGAGATTGGTTTGCAGACGATCTCGGTCGCACCTGCATCTCGGGCGGCAACGATGTAGGACGTTTCGGCGTGCCCCGTGCAGATCATCACCGGCATGAATTTGAGCAAGCTATCCTCAGACCGCCTGATGTGGCGGGTCAACTCTAGCCCATTCATCGGTTTCATATTGAGATCGGTGATGATGAGGTCTGGTGTGTTTGTTCTTAAAATCTTTAGGACCTCTTCGCCGCATTCCGCTTCCTTCATATTGTCCCGCTGAAAGCCCATAGCCCGAAGCGTTGAACGAATCACGCGCCGCATGAATTCATTGTCGTCGGCAATAATGATTTTGAGATTTTCGAAGTTGTAAGGCATTAAACGAAAAACGGTTTGTATATTGCTGCGGAATAATCACCTCCATTGGAGGCTAGGCGCTACCAATCTACCATCAGAAAATTAGAATAATATGTTGATTTAGCGCTTATTTCGCCTCACACTCGCGTCCTACCAATATTGCCGTGCAAGTCTGAAAACTGTGATCAACTTTTGGCAGAATAAATGTCGATCGATCGAATGGTGAACGCGTTTGACCGGACCTAACCCGCAAACCGCCTGAAGCAGGTTAAGGTCAACGGAAGCAGTTTTTCAGAGTTTTGAGGCGCTGATGTACTCAGGCTTCTTTACAAAATGTTCAGAGACCATCGAGCAAAATAGATACATCGGACTCAATACACCGATAGTGTCGCCAACTTGTTTTGGGTGGGCCCGTAGTTGGTACACGCTCCAATGCGGATAAGCCCCGGCTTCGGTCGGGGTTTTCCTTTTATGCTAGCCTTAAAATCTATGAAAACTTTAAAACCACCCCATCCGGTCGACATCCATGTTGGCCGTCGTGTCCGCAGTCGTCGCGTGATCCTCTGCATGACGCAATCCGCGCTTGCCGGACAAATGGGGCTTACCTTTCAGCAGCTGCAGAAATAT
This sequence comes from Alphaproteobacteria bacterium, assembly GCA_965228975.1. Classification (GTDB taxonomy): domain Bacteria; phylum Pseudomonadota; class Alphaproteobacteria; order UBA8366; family UBA8366; genus JAJFJD01. Next base: position 4,227,721 of record OZ245851.1, on the reverse strand, counting down.
GAGAGCGGCGCCAATCGGATTAGTGCCAGTCGCCTTTGGGAAATCGCTAAAATTCTCGATGTGCCCGTTGTATGGTTCTTCGAAGAATTCGAGGACAGCGAGTTATCCGCTGGAAACACACCTGACACGGAGGTGCTTGAAATTGCGAATATAGTTCAAGCGCTACCAACAAAAATTCGAAGGCCCGTTTTACTCGCGTTCAAGTCGTTGGCTAGCCTCAGCGAATACTCAAATAATTGACAGGCTGCAGATTTTTCGTGAGCTGTTCACCTGGCACGGTCGGGGCATGACCAACAGTGTGTAGGATGTTCCGCGCTGGCGGCATCTTTATTTGTACTGCTGTTAACGCCGAATTTAGAAACTGGTCTTAGTACAGTGGGTCACTATTCCCCTAAATTGCACCGTCATGGTCTTGGCGGATCGTTGATAGTGCACACTTCAGTATTGATTAGCCCTGGCTTCCCGCCGGGGCTTTTCCTTGTGCTTGAATGGCGCTCTACTGTTCGAGGTCGGCTATCGGAATGGTCCACCAATCGCCATAAGCAGACATCAATAGCACTTTCAAAAAGGGAAGGGCCGTGTTGTGGGAACAACGCGGCCCTTCGTGGAAGTCGGGGGTTATCAAGGGTGTACCGAAGATACGGAATATAATCAGATTGCTCAGTGATTTTCGTCACTACTTACGAGAAAACTGGCACCCCTTTAGTACTATTTTTAGTGTTTCAACGCCGCGTGGACTTAGAGGACGTGTAATAAATATCCCGATCACGCGTAAAATCACCGTCGAGCACTATGCAGAAATTTCCATTTAATTTCATTGCCATAAATAGTAATTATAATATTCGCCGAATTTTATAAAAGATTTTGTGACATTCGTCACATCATTTAGAAAATTCTCTCCGTATATTCTCTGAAATGACTAGTACGGGAGTATATTTACTATGGATATTTCCAATAAATTTCGATTTGTACGGGTCGCTACGTTCACTGCAATGACCCTATTCGCAACATCGGTTGTCCAGCCGACGGATGCCAATGCAAATGCAGTAGACCGTCTCAGTACTAGAGTTGAGCAACCCAAAAATATCAACCTGCTACAGGTCGCCGTTATTTCGCGACAGGACGCGCGGGAAGCCCGTAAGGCCATTCGACGGGAACTGCGAGAGGCGTGTGGCACCGGTCATACGAGCCGGGAGAACCGCCGAAATTGTTTCCGCGAGGGAATGCAAGAACATCGTAATGAGGCGCGCAGCAGTTTCAGAGATTGTCGGAATAGCGGCATGCCGAAGGCCGACTGTGTTCAGCAACGTCGTGAATATTGGACGAATGGCGGCAATGTGGATCGTGGCGGAGACTAAGAACTTTTGAAAGACCCTAATGTCTCGGTAGCCAAGGGCTGGGCTACCGAGACAAATTGCAAAAGCAATCGGATTTGGCGCCAGGACACCCGATTAGAAATCGGCTAACGAATTACGCCGCCACTCATTTCAAGATTTGTCGCATAATTCTCGACAAGAGAGTGCCATAGCCATGAAATCATTAGCGAACATCGTTAGTAAATTTATTTCCAGCGCCCGAGGAATAATTTATTCCATTTCGCACGACACGCGGGGGAGCACGGTGACGTTGGTGGCTGCGGCGGCTATTCCGTTGGTCGCTTTCACCGGTCTCGCGGTCGATACCGCGCGGGGTTACCTGATTAAGACGCGCCTGAACTACGCGCTGGATGCCGCCGCGTTGGCCGGCGGCCGTGTGATGTTCGATGTCGCCGCCCGCGATGCTGCCATCCAGAAGTTCTTTGATGCGAATTTTCCAGCCGGCTATATGGGTGCGACCCTGACGGGCCCGACAACAACGGTCAATACGACTGATCAGACCATCAAGCTAGAGGCGAGTGCTTCTCTCGATACGACCCTGATGTCGGTCTTAGGTGTGGACGATGTAGGCGTAGCCGCCTCGTCGGAAGTGCAGCGTCAGGTCAAAGGCATGGAGTTGGCTCTGGTTCTGGATAACACGGGTTCGATGCGCCACACTGCGTCTGGATCGTCGCAATCGAAGGTCGAGGACTTAAAGGATGCATCGCTGCAACTCGTGGATATTCTGTATGCGGGCCGAGAGGAGATCGACGACTTCTACATATCGGTCGTGCCCTACACATCGATGGTAAATGTTGGCCAACAGCACAGTGGTTGGCTCACTGGGTTGAACCAGGCGGCCTATAGTCCGGCGGTGTGGAAAGGGTGCGTTGAGGCGCGGCATCTCGGCGTGCGCGACCGCAATGACGACACGCCATCCGATGAAGCATTCATTCCAGCCTACTGGCCCCAAACCGCGACGAGTTTGGACTGGCCTGCAATCATCGAGACCAATGAATCGAATGCTCGCGGCCCGAATACAAACTGCGCCGATCCGATCCAACCCTTGATCAAAGCGAAGACCGATGTAGAAGACGTCTTGAACGCTATGGTCTATTGGCGGCATGGCGGCACGATGGGCAACGCGGGTCTCGTCTGGGGCTGGCGGACCATTTCGCCGCGCTGGCGGGGCCTTTGGATAGGCGGCGACGATTCATCGGACTTGCCGAAAGACTATCTCGACGACTTGTTGGCGGCCAGCCAACCATTGTCTGACAAGGCGATCGTGATGATGACGGACGGTCAGAACAATATCGTCTACAACCACTATTCGGCCTACGGCATGCGCCAATGGAACCGTTTGGGGTCGACGTCCAACTCCGGCATCAAAGCGGAAATCAATTCCCGCATGCTTGAGACTTGCGACCTCATGAAGGACGAAGGCATCATCATCTATACGATCACCTTCGACACTGAAGGGTCGTCAAACCAGGCGATCCGCGACACCTACGAAGATTGCGCGACGACGCCGGGACATTACTTCAACTCGCCCGGCGAAGACGAGTTGACCGCGGCCTTCATCGCCATTGGAACCCAGCTCAGTAACCTACGCCTCGCAAAGTAGATTGCCATCGCCTCAAGAAGAATTGGTTCATGTCCGCCTCGGGAAATGCCCGGACGTAAATTACAATCAATTGGCATTCTGTAACTGTGAGAACGGTGGACGATGATTGGGGCTTCTAGAGCGTCAGTTTTAGCCAGGAACGGACTCCTTTCTACATTTAGCATCACGCTTTCCGTGATCCTCAGCGCGCAGATATTCTGAGTGGTGGGGTGAACCACTATTCCAAAGAACAAACGTCGGAGGTCGGCGTGAGCGATCCCTTTCATAAACGAATTCTGCAATGGCAAGTGGACCATCCTCGCCTCACGTGGTTCATCTGGGGCGTCGTATGGGCTGCGGTCCTTGTCCTTTTGTCGTGGCCAAGCCCTGGCGAGTAAACGCAAGTTAGGCACGCGAAATTTGGACGTGATGGCGATCACTGACGGGTGAACGGTGAGCGGCTACAAATGGGACATATTAATCATACCTCCGCTTGATACCTCCCTATTTGATCTCTGCCCCGGACTTGCTCCGGGGCTTTTTTTTGCACCAAATCCGTCCACGAGAAGTTTCGCCTCGGCCCGTCGCATACCCCTCAAGTGCACCCCAGCCTCCGAGGCCGAGCCGATCCCCTCCGCGCGGTCTCTTTCTTCATTGGTTACATGTCGGCTCAGGGTCAAAGACGGAAGTTGGTTTCCGTGTTCGGAACGTCCGCTTTTTAACTCAGATGCGTTCGTCAACGGGCCGCAAACGGACATCGCCGACCTAATGTCGGCTCTTGAGGTAAGAGTCGAAGTTGCTCAACGGCAGACCAAGGTCAGCTTTTGGCCAGTTTTGGACGTTGCGATTGTCGAAACACCGACCCCGTTTTGCGTATGGCAGTATTTAAAGTCAGTCCTAACTGAACGCATTCGCATTTTGATTTTGGGATTGATTCTCAAAATTGCTGGAACCCGGTTTGGCGTAAAGCGGTCATAGGCCTCTGCCAGTAGGTTGATCCTGTGTAGCTACTACGATCCTCCGTACTTACCGGAAATTAACCAAACCATTATAGAGTTGTTGCAAATTCGTTGATTGAAAGTCGAAACCATCCAATTGAGTTTATTTGCCATTTTCAAATTTTGACCAATCGAATTTCTATAGAAAGATATGCACGACAATCTCCCGTCCTGGCAGATGATGATTTCTATCGATTTCCTTCTGATCGCCCTCGCGGTCGTCGGGACCGTAATTGTGGTCGCAAAGTGGAAGGCGCTCCGGCAAGCCCACGCAAGACTAGGTGTCGTTCTGATCTTGGCTGGATTTTGGACAAAAGTGTTTGTCTACATCGCCGACATTTACACCATGACAATTCTGCCCCTTGTCGAAGGAACGGCAGAAGCCATGGCGTCAATGATCGGTCTGCATTTGAACTACAGTTGGTATATCCACACCGTCTCAGCGGTGCTGATACTCGTCGGTTTAGTCCTAACAATCATTCAATTCGTACGGCAAATAGGTGTCATTGAGGCAAACAATCAGGCGTTGGAGCAGAGCGAAATTCTTCTCGATTCCGTCTTCGAGAATGTCCCCGTCGGCATATTGATCAAGGATTCCGAGAACGTCGTCGAACGGCCTAACAAAACCTATCTGAGTTGGTACGGCCTGACCGCGGAAGAGATGGTGGGGCAGCGGTCTCATGAGATCGAGGACTTCCAGCCTCCTGAAGATATCGATTTGATGAAGGATCAGGAAAAGCAGGTGCTGGCGACTGGAACATCATTTACTCGGCAAGTGGAACGGACCTTTGCTGACGGCCAACGTCATATTGTCGAAATTACCAAGTTTCCTATCTATGATCGGCGCGGGAAAATCTCAAAAGTCGGCTCGGTCAGCGTTGAACTAACGGAGTTGACCGAGGCAAAGGAGCGCGCCGAAGAAGCGCATTCGAAAGCTGAACTGGCAAATCGCGAGAAATCTGCGTTCCTCGCCAATATGAGCCATGAACTTCGGACGCCATTGAATGCAATCATTGGCTTTTCCGAGACAATGCTCGCGCAAGTTTTTGGGCCGATGGGTTCGGAAAAATATGGCGAGTACGCGAAAGCGATCAGCCAAAGCGGTCACCATTTGCTGGACCTGGTGAATGACATCCTCGAAATGGCGAAAATCGAGTCGGAGCCATACGAACTCTCTCTCGAGTCATTTAACCTTAGGGAAGTAATTGCCGATAGTTTTCAACTTATTCAGGGGCTCGCAGACAAAAAAGGCGTCGAACTTGAAGAGAGGCTGACCGGCGCAGCTTCTCTGATCACTGCCGATAAGCGAGCGATGAGACAAATTCTCCTGAATCTGATCTCGAATGCCGTGAAATTTTCGCGAGAAGGCGGCTCCGTCGTGGTGAGCGCAACCGCCAGCAAAGATGACCTGACGTTATGCATCGAAGACGCTGGAATAGGCATCCCCACCGAAGATATTCCTAACCTCACCAAACCCTTCAACCAAGGATCGAGAAAGAACACATACACCGCAGGAGAGGGAACGGGTCTTGGATTATCGATTGTCGCCTCTTTAGTGCAGCTCCACCACGGAACCTTGGATATTCAAAGCGAGGTCGAAAAAGGAACGCGTGTGATTGTTGTCCTGCCAGGTGTGTTGTCGAATACCGAGCGCGCAGGAGTTGCTTGTTAGCGTCACAGATGATGTCCGAGTTGGGTTATTAACGGACATCGACCCCGGCGGCTTGAATGTCCACTATCGGGGGCAAAGCAGACATGCATAGCGCTCGAAAGAATGTCCGCTAATAGCCAAAACTGACCTAAAGCATAGTTAGCTGCTTCGAGCCAAAAGCAGGCATGTTTCGTGTGAACTCTTCTTCACAAATACCGTTAACATATAGCGATGGCGCGGGAGACCTTGGTGAATTGCGTGGCGCCCGGCTTGTTGGAAGGCACGCGTGCGATCGCCAACCTTCGGGCCGAACAGGTTGACCGGCCAGACGACCGTCAGCGATGCCGGACGCGTCTTTCACTAATCAACCGAGCGGGGCTTTTCTATTTACGCATTCGTAAGGGTGTTTGGTTAGTATCTCCAACATCTACCGACGACACACTAAGTCACATTCACTCCACCCCGGCTTTCGGCCGGGGTTTTCTTTTGTGCTACCATAAATAGCAATGAGAAAATTAAAATCACCACACCCTGTCGATATTCATGTCGGCCGCCGCGTCCGCATTCGCCGTGTTGAGTGTGGTATGAGTCAGAGCATGTTGGCCGAACAGTTCGGGCTGACCTTCCAACAACTTCAAAAATATGAGAGTGGCTCGAACCGGATATCCGCAAGCCGCTTGTGGCAGATTGCCCAAATACTTGATGTGCCGGTTGCCTGGTTCTTTGAGGGGCTGGACGGTGAAAGTGCCGCCGCAGTCGTAGCTCCCAGCACCGATGTGCTGGAAATCGCTAATACCGTTCTAGCATTGCCGACCGAAATTCGAATGACGGTCCAGAAAGCACTTGCGGCATTGGCTGATTCTATGACCGCCGACGAATCCCAGGAAACGAAGTGACATGCTGATTTAGGGAGCCTTTTCTTTCCCCCTCGAATCGCGATCTCCTGAACAAGACCTGCCCCTAATCAGTGGTCCAAGTTGCCGGGATCAGGTCACTATACCTTTTCCGCCCGGGGTCTGGTTATTGATCACGAGCCTACTTGCATTGGCGTCTCTTCTTCGAAGGAATGGGGCACTCTCAGTCGGACAGCATTTCTCTTGCGACACAAGCCGAAAATCTGGCTCAACAAAGCCCCGTAATAGAATGTCCGCTTTTGGGCGTAAAGCCACCTCTCTGGCGCACCTCTCGGTATGTCTTCTAATAGCCATCAGCGGACGCCGGCCTTTGGCAGATAGGATGTTCGCCATTATCGGTCGATACCATTTTTCTCAAACGACGCGACAGCCGCTAAGCTATAATTGTTGAAATCTTCGACAGCGAACGTTGTGCCGCTGATGGGCATGGTATGAGAACCGATCAAGCGCTTTGTCGGTCGTGAAGCTCCTGTTCGTTAACGTGACATCGGTACCAAATTGTCTACGGTTTGAAGGGAGGTAGGCTTTTGAAGGAAAAGCTGTTTTGGCCGCTCGTAATCGTGGCGGTTGCCGCAATTCTTGTCGTTGTCTTCGTCCTCGTCGATGGGGAAGACGATGATGAAATCGCTGGCCAGTTCATAGAGGGTTACAGGCCAGGCGGAACGCCAGGGGAGGTCGCGCAACCTGGCAATCGAACCGGCTCCATGCCGCCAAATCTCGGCCGGCAAGGACAAACGCCACCCGTTGCCGAAACCGGCCGAGGGTCACTCTGGGGTTATTTTGCTGGAAACATGGTCAAATTTGGATATGGCGGCGGAACATCTTCGAATAACCCGCGGGTCGAGTTGGTCATTCATTATTGTGCATCAGGCACCTATTACAGTAGCGGGCAATCCTGCCGGCCCAACATCATTGCGAAGGGCTACCAGTGCACACCGGTACAGGATGCTGGTCGTTGGCAGGTAAGTGGCGCGCAAGGACAAGGGAGGTTGGAGTGGATGTCAAATGGTGGTGGCCCCGGATCAATAGCACTTCAGGTCCGGAACGATGGCGTCGTTGTTGACCCACGGGGCAATCCCTTTAGCCGTATCGGCCGAGCCCAATGTCAATAGATCGAGCCAAAGCAAAGTATCATTCGACGAATCGTCTTAGATCTTATGCGAGCGCCGCTGTGTGAGCCACGGTTCGACCCGACACCCGCCATTCGAGACAAGAGCGATTTCTGGAAACGTCCGAAATGGGTCACCACCTGACATCGGCTTCAGCGATCTCGATATCCGCTATCGGTATGAGGGCGGACATCACCGCCCGAATGTCAACTTTCAGGGTTGAAGCGGCCGCCGGCCGGTAGCCCTGGGACTTCAGCTGTTAGCCAAGAGCAGACTTAGTCTGACACTACCCTTCTGGCAGCCCGGTTCGCTTTAGAAGGGCGTGTCGCCTTTGATGGTGATCCGGTGCATGACGCGGCGCTTCCCATTGTAGTCGTTCACAGCGTTGTGTTGGCAACACCGGTTATCCCACATCGCCAGCGAGCCAGGTTGCCAGCGAAACCGACAGGTAAACTCCGGTCGATGGGAATGCGTCATAAGCTGATTCAGAAGCGGTGTGCTTTCCTCTTGCGTCATGCCAGCGAACCGCTCGGAATGCGAGCCGATGAATAGTAGCTTGCGGCCCGTTTCTGGATGGGTGCGCACCAAGGGGTGTTCGGAGACGATGTCGTCGCCGGCCGCACGGACCACCTTCGGCGCCATGCTGCCGCCATGAGCATAGCGCTCGGCCCGGGGCTTCCCGCCATACCGGCGATCACCGTTGTTGACGGTTTTCAGGTTGGCGATCATCGACTTCATGCCATGTGAAAGCGCGTCATATGCCAGGTACAGATTGGCGAAAAGCGTATCACCACCATAGTCCGGTACCTGCCGTCCGTAGAGAATCGTTGCCTTGGCCGGTTCCGGACAAAACATCTGGTCAATATGCCATCGGCCGCCGAAATTCTGGGTGTCTTCTTCCTTCTTGATGATCTCGAAGATTTCCGGATGCTCATTGAGCCCAGTCATATAGGGGTGGAGGTGAATGCCGCCCCATCGCTTGGCGAAAGCGAGATATTGCTGCGAGGTCATCTCCTGATCCCGGAAGAAAAGAACCTGATTTTCCAGCCAAGCGCGGTGGATCTCGTCGTAAACAATGTCGTCCAGTGGTTTTGAAAGGTCGATGCCGGACACTTCAGCGCCCAGCGCCCCGGCAATGCGCTTTACTTCGATGGCTGTGTAGGCTTCGGTTTTCAACACGGTTCTTGTGAGCTGCGCCATGGGCCTTTCCTCTTGTTTCTGTATCGCCTGCGCCCTCGTGTTAACGAATTGTCCCCACTATTTAGCTGCCAGTTCAGAGCGCCGTTTAGCGGCAAAACAAACGTACATGGGAACGTCCGGTCGCATCATTTATCGGCCATCCCTGACATTTCGACGGCGGCGATGCATTGATCTGTCGCAAAAAATGGGTTTTTGGGTGGGTGCCACACCCAGCTGTCCGGACTCTACCAGTGCGACTGGACCACTGATTCGGGGCAGGTCACTGGTCGGCCGTCAGCGCACTCCGTAGAATTTGTACAACTCATCGATGACCTCATCGCACACCATTTCCAGATCGAGTGGATCAGGCTCTCGGTCGCCCTCAGGCATTTGGTCGAAAGTATTCCAATAGTGCAACGCAGCAGCATATAGCCCCTCAAGATCTTTGGGCATTGGCTGCTCAGTTGGGAAATCGCGCACAAGGGCCAAGATGCGATCTGGCAATTCCTTCGGATGTCCATTCGATTTCATGTGGCTGCGATACTCTTCGAGGATTTTTCTTAATCTCTCAGCAACTTCATCGGTCATTGTTCCGAACCCCTAACGAGGAGGGAATTAATGGCTTGCCCGCCATCAGGTCAGCTTGCTTCGCTTCCGTACGCACGTGTTCCTAATACATCCACTCGGCTTCACCTTTCGGCATTAATGAAGATCATCCCGAATGTCTGGTTTGGGTCAACAGGCGACGTTACACCAGTAGTTATTTACCGATGACACGGTCGGGGTGACGCCTAATCAACTTGTTTAGACGCGCAGAATTTCGCCCCTGAGGGAGTAGGCAATCATCAGTAACTCCTCCTGCTCGCGCTGCCCAATCCCGTGGCTGTTGAGCGCTGCAAGAATATCATCAACCACCGCCATGAATTCCTGCTCGCTGATGTTCATCCCTTTGTGCGCGGCAAGCATATCCTTGCCTGTATATGTCTGTGGCCCACCGGTACCAGCGCAAATGAACTCTGTCACCACGCGGATGACCTCATCCCGGTCGCTATCCGCATAGCGTGCCTTGACTGTTTCATTGGCCAGGTGATTGTCGAGAATGGTTGCAGAAATCTTGCGAATACTCTCTTCGCCGCCCAGGCGATCATACAGTTTGCCTTCACGCATCAAAGTCTCCTCGTTATCAGGCGGCACCAATTTGTCAACGTCCTCGAAATAAATGCTTCGCAAATGACGGATTACTGACCTGAGTTCGGCATCTACTAGAGAATAGTATATCCAGTTGGCCTCACGCCTTGTCCTTACCACTTCATCTCTACGAAGCCGCGCGAGTTCTTGGGAAAGTGAAGGTTGTCCAATGCCGAGCGACTGCTCCAACTCTGACACCGACTTTTCCCCTTCCAGCAATTCGAACAGCACACCAAGTCTATTTTCATTCGCCAAGAGCTTAGCGGCACGCGTCGCTATTGTAAGACGTTTACACATGATTGGATTAAGGACGGGCGCTTGCTGTCAGGTGAATTGAAGTGTGAATGGGCAAAACATTCGAAAAGACGAATGCGTACCATATTACCTCTTCCAAGTTTGCGTCAAATTTGCAGCATGAATAGTGAAGAAAGCTGTACTGAACGATTCTGATTGCTTACTAGTCTGGTTTTGTGGTGACCAACGGATCAATCTGTTTTGGTGGCCAAAGCGCCCCCTGATCAATGCATTGCCCATTGTCAGATGATTACCCGCTGGTCCGATGCCACGATGGGATAGGCTACGTAGAATGTCGGTTATGGGTCATTAACGGAAGTCGAGTGCGGCGGAGTCGATGTCCGCTTCTGCGGGCAATGCGGACATGTCTAGCGCTCGAGAGAATGTCCGCTATTAGCCAAGAGCGGTCATTGGTAACTGTCGTGAGTCTCGCATAAGCTTTCGTGACATCGCGGAGGCTTTCATGAAATCAAACAATGAATGGCAGTTGTCGGGAAACGCGGCCGAACTGTACGAGCAGTATCTTGTACCGACAATTTTCGTGCCCTGGGCACAACATCTGCTTAGCAGAATCGTTCCAAAGGAAGGCGACCGTATTTTGGATGTTGCTTGTGGAACGGGCATTGTCGCGAGGATGGCGAAAGCCCGCGTTGGTGCCACGGGCAGGGTCGTTGGTATCGATTTGAACGCCGGTATGCTCAACGTGGCGAAATCTATCGCTGGCGACGGTAGGATCGAGTGGATTGAAGCGGATGTCGGAGACATCCCTTTAGATGATCAAGCGTTCGATGCAGCCTACTGTCAGCAAGGGCTGCAATTCTTCCCAGACAAAGTGGGCGCGTTGCGTGAGATTGCTCGTGTTCTCCGACCCGGCGGAAAATGCATAGTCGTCGTTGCCCAATCATTGGAGAAAAATCCCCTGATGCGCAGCCAGGTAACGGCTTTGACGCGGCATGTCGGTGAAGATGCGGCTACCGGAATTCGTGCCGTTTGCGGCTTGTCGGACGGAGAGGAAATCGCGAGTTATTTTGAGGAAGCAGGGTTCGAAGAGGTTGAGTGGCAAACGGTTGATCTAACATTGACCTACAATGATGGTCGCGCGTTTGTGCGAAACGGCATTATGTCTACGCCGGTGGCGAGCATTGTTTCAGATTGGTCTGAGGATGCGCGCAACGCACTTCTCGATGACATACTGGACGGTTTCGGCACGTACTTCGACGGCCAGTCGCTCATCTTCCCACACGTATCCAACGTGGTCATGGGAACGAAGGTTTAGCGGATTACACCCGACCGCTTAGGGTCACTAGCGGACGCATAAGCGAGCCTTGACAGCCGTTCTGACCTCGCATTGCACGGCAGCACAGTTCAGATATTTTTCATCTGGACCAGTTCGATCCTGTAGCCGTCAGGATCCTCTATGAACGCTATGACGCTGTCGCTGCCCCGCATCGGACCCGGTTTTCGGGTTATTTTGACACCTTGCTTCTCTAAACGCTCGCAAACCGTGTAGACGTCGGGCACGTCGATGCCGAGGAAACCGAACCCCTCACCGAGGTCGTAGCTTTCAGACCGGTCCCAGTTATATGTCAGCTCCAGAACGGGGTGGGACGCCTCGTCACCGTACCCGACAAAGGCATTGGTGAATTTTGCCCCCTCATAGTCACGTTGGCGTAGGAGAATCATGCCGAGGATGCGGGTGTAGAAATCGATGGACCTATCGAGGTCCTTCACTCGAAGCATTGTCTTCCGAAACCTGAAGTCGGCCATGATTGTCTCTTTGCTGGGTATCAGCGATAGATTTGCCCGGCAGCGCAGCGGAGTAACGACAGGCCAGGCTACTGCGCCGGTGGCGCTGCGGCACGAAAGGCGTCCATTGCCTCGCACCGCTCGGCGAACTGACGAAGATTGGCAAATCGGTCGGCGACGCCAAGCTGCGGTCGAAATAAGTTGGCAAAGGAATACGCGACGGTTCCGGTTACATCAGCTTGAGTCATTCTGTCAGGTAAACCGAGCCAACTACTATTGCTTGCCGTACCGGCAAGCTTATCCAAATAGCCAAGCCCGCTTAGGACTTGATCCTCGTTGTGGTCTATCCAAGGCTGGTGAACCTTCTCCGGTGGATGATACCGGCCCTCATAGTACGCCCACTGCGCCTTATCGATCGTCCCAAGCGCGATCGACGTTATTTTCATGACGTGTCGGCGGTCACGGCCGGTCGGTGGTACCAGCGCCTTATCTGGTCCGACCATGTCATCGATGGCATCGAGAATCGCGGAACTCTCGACAAGCACCTCGCCGTCATCCCAAACCAATGCCGGGATTCGTTTCAAGGGATGGTACCCCGACACGGCCTCGGGATCCTTGGACGCGAGCAGTTCTTCAAGTTCGAACGGAATAGCCAGAACATTCAGGCTGATTCCCACCCGCCGAGTGAATGGCGAGCGATAACTTCCGACTAACTTCATGGTTTTCACGCCCCTAATACCTGCTCCGTCTTCGAACGAAGACCAAATTAGTTCAATACTGCACCACAAGCACAAGCCCTTGCATTAATCCAGTCAACGAGGGCCATGAGTAACAAGGCTCATATGTCCGGCACGGGTCATGAACGGACATCGTATGTCGTGATTTGAATGTCTGCTTCCGTGGGAAGAGCGGACCTAAATCAAACAATGCAGCCATCACGTGAAGGCCCAGATGCGACGGAGTGTGGGGGTTTGTTTAGTGGAAAAGAAATCCCTGTTCCGGTGACGAATTTCCCTGATCTTCCAAGAATATTCCCTGTTATGCTCTTTAGGGAAATTGTTCAATTCTATCAATATAACGAATGGGTTGCCGGGTGTCTGGATGCCCAATAGCGGCTATTTTGACGAAATTCCCTGTATTTTCCCTGTTTAACAGGGAAAATCGACGGAGACGGGTTCGCTCGAGACTGTTTGCACCGCCATTTTTCAATGGTCTAGAAAACCAAATCGGCGCTGGGCGCTCAAGCTGTCGATTGTGATGACGGCTTATCCCTTGAGACGCGCCAGTCATCGGTATGGCACAACCTGCGAGCGTCAGCCTCGGACTTCTCGGGGCACGAACCTCGACCGCCGATCCTCGACATTCGCATGCACGTCGATCAACACCGTTTGGCCATCGGCGTTCAGGCGCTGGGCTTCCGTCAGCGCCGGCGCCAGTTCCGCCGCCTTCTTGACCGTAATGCCGACCGCGCCCATTCCTTCCGCGATTTTGGCATAGTCGCCCTGCATGGTGGAGACGCCATAGCGCTCCCGCGCCTCAACGCCGATCGTGCCCTGCGTCGGGCCGGAATAGGTGGCCATCGCACTGTTGTTGAGCAGCACCGTGGTAATGGCGGCGCCGGATCTGACGGCGGTTTCAATGTCCGTGCCGGACATGCCGAAGGCGCCGTCCCCCATCAGGTTAAGGCAGAATTTCTGCGGTGCTGCCATCTTGGCGCCGATCATCAATGGAATGCCGAAACCGAGATGGGTGGTCTTGCCCCAGCCGATATAGCTATGGGGCGCGGTCGCTCGATAAAATGGCACGATAGTGTCCCGCGGCGCGCCGGCGTCATGGGTGACGATGCTGTTGTCGGGATCGAGCGTGTCGTTCAAGGCCTGAATGACGCGATAGTAGCTGATCGGCTCTTCATCCCCGGTCAGCGCCGCCGTCCACTCTTCCATCCACTCTGCCTTCGCGGCGGAGACGTCGCTTTCGACCTGGCTCCGGTCGCCGATACCGCGGCCATCGGTCTTAGCCTTTATGCATTCGATCAGCGCTTCGATGGTCAAGCGTGTGTCGCCGACCAAACCGATATCGGCCGCCTCATCCTTGTTGAGTTCGTCGGCGTTGTTGGTGTTGTGAATGATCGTCTTGCCAGGTTTGACTTTCTGACCATAGGGCGTGCGGGTCAGGCTGCTGCCGAGCGCCAGAAGGACATCGCTTTCGGACAACCATTTATGCGCCGGGTAGGTGGTGGTGCCGCTGCCGGCGCCAAGCGCCAGGGGATGGCGTTCGTCGAAGGCGGATTTGCCGGGCATCGTGCAGAAGACTGGAATTGCGGTCAGTTCGACCAACTCCCGCAAGGCATCGGTCGCGCGCGCGAACAGGACGCCGGCGCCGGCCCAGATCACCGGTCGCTCAGCGGCCATGATCGCCTCGGCGGCGGCTTCGATATCCGTTGCTTCCGGAATTTGACGGGCCAATTTCGGCGATGCGTAGGTTTGCATTTCCGCCGGCAACTCCTGACGACAAACATCGGCGGTCAGTTCGACCACGACCGGACCGGGCGTTCCGTTGCGCAAGCCATGGAAGGCCCGGCGCATCACATCGCCGACTTGGTTGGGCGTGTAGATCGTTTCAATCTGCTTGACCCAGGCTTCGTAATTTCGGGCCGCGCTGAAGTTCGGCTTGACCGATATTCGGTCGAGATTGTTGCCGCCCAGGAAGACCAGCACCGGAATGTTGTCGGCATAGGCCTGGGCGATGCCGCCCATGGCGTTCTCCGCGCCGGCCTGCGCCTGCACCGCGACGACGCCGAACCGTTGCCGATCGCTGATCCGGCTAAATCCGTCCGCCGCCATCACCGCGCCGCGCTCGTGACGGAATGCGATTGGGCGAATGCCAACCTTGGCCACTGCCGTGATCAGCGGATTGCTGGGAAAGCAGGACATCCATTCCACGCCTTCCTGTTTCAGAATTTGGGCGATGTAGTCAATTCCGTTCATCGTCGGTCTCCTTGCGGCGGCGCGGTAGCGCGCGTCTTAGTCAAAGTCTGCGGTGGCCGTTTCAGGATTGCGCCGCAGTGGTCGGGATAAGCTTGCCGCCGGCGTCGCGAATGCGCAAACCGACATTCTCGAAGTCACCATGAGGCTCCTGCTCTTAACCCAGAAGCAGGCAGCCGCGAAGCTCGCGGCACGACCGCAGGATTTCAACGCGCTCGAAAACCCGGCCGATGCGAAATCCGCCTTATTCCGCCGCGGCGGCGCGGTGCCTTTCTGCCGCGGCAGCGGCCTTCGCGAAGTGTTCGTCGCCAAAGTTGTGGAGGTGAGCGCCGCCCATGAAAATCTTCTCGGCGGTCTCCCGCGAGACGTTGTTGAGGAGATTATTGGCAACGTTGGGGAAGTTCGAATCGAAGTGCGGGTAGTCGGTTGAGATACACATGCGATCGGCTCCGATCAGGCTCGCCGTCGCCTCGATCTCCGGCTCGCTGCCTTCGACCGCGGCCCAGCAATTTCGCTGGAAATATTCCTTCGGTGTCAGCGAGAGATAGGGCGCGTGCGATTCGCGGTATTGCGGATAATCCCACTCGATCCGCGTCAGGATGCCGGGTACCCACGAGTTCTGTGCCTCCAGATAGCCGACCCGCAGCTTGGGATAGAATTCGAATACGCCGGCAATCAGCATCGCTATCAGCGTCTGTTGCATCTCGATCCAATGGCTGGCGACATGGCGGTAGAACCGGTTTTCGCCGTAGAGCTCATTCATGTGCGAATACGCCGCGCCGGTGCCCTCATGGAAGCCCATGCTGACGTCGAGTTCCTCGTGCATCGCGAACAGCGGGTTCCAGTAGTTTGAATGCCAGAAATGCCCATTGACGCGGTTGGGTCGCACGAAGGACCCCACGGCGCCGAGTTCATTCACGCAACGGACCAACTCGGCGCAGGCGAGATTCACATCGTGCAACGGCAGCATCGCCGCAAACTTCAACTGGTCAGGACTGTGCCGGCAGAACTCGTGGATCCAGTTGTTGTAGGCCTGACACAGCGCCAGTGACAGCCGCGGGTCCATGTTGTCGCGCGCGATCAAGCTGAGTCCCATGGTGGGAAACAGCACGGCAATGTCGATGCCTTCCAACTCCATGCCCATGACCTGAGCAACGGCGTCATAATCCCGCTCGACCGCAAAATCGAGGCGGCCGCTCTCCGCCATGCGCGAGCCGGAAAGCGTCTGCGACATTTCGATTTTCGCCGGCGGCAGGGCACGCTTGCGGTGCTGTTGCATTTCGTGGTCGTAGGTCGTCGGCTGCCCGTCGATGATGATGATGCCGCGCTTCGGCTTGCCGTCGGCGCCCACCGGCAGTGACACCCGATCGCGAAATTTGGGATCCAGGTACCTGTCGAACAGATCGACCGGTTCCTGAATATGCATGTCGCAGTCTACGAAGCGAAGGCCGTCCTTCATGATCGAATCCTCCTGGAATTAGAAGCGAGTCAATTTCCGGTCCAAGATGTACGAACGGCAACGGCCCAAAGCGGCAACGTCATATGAATTGGCGACTGTGATCTTACCTTCTGTGCGGCGGTTAACCTGCTCCGAGCTTGCTGCCAATCCTCGACTTGGGATCATACAGCAGAGTCGCGTCAGCGGCGAACGACCGCGTCTGTCGGCGGCCGCGAACCGCGGGCGCAGGACAACAGCATTCGCACCCCGCCAGGGATGACGGCGGCATGGACTCTAATCCAAGGCGCTCCAGGGCTGGCCGATACGGTCCAGCGAGACGAAATCGCGCAGGTCGCCGCGCGTGACGGGACCGAAATTCCCCATCGGATAGCCGATCGGAATGATCGCGTAGGAGTGCACGCCCGGCGGCAATTGCAGCGCCTTCTCGGATTCCTCTTCGAAGCGCAGGTGACGCGTTGTCAGGTTGGCGCCCAATCCCAGCGCGCGGGCGGCAAGCAGCATGTTTTGTACCGCGGGATAAATCGACGCTCCCGCCGACCTGTCCGGCGTGACCAGTGGATCTTTGTGGTTGATACAGGCGACGATCCAAACCGGCGCTTCGTGAAAATGCTCGGTCAGATACTCGACCGCCAAATGCTGGCGATGATACTTCTCGGCGGTCGACCCTGCCGGCGGTGCGCTCGACGCGTAGCGCGGCCCGACAATTTCATCGAGCGCCTTCTTGTACCAAACCTGGACGGCCTTCTTGATGGCGACATCCTTGACGACGATGAAATGCCACGTCTGACTGTTCGCGCCATTCGGCGCGCGGGTGCCGGCTTCCAATATCTTGACGATGAGTTCATCCGGAACCGGGTCGGGCTTGAGACGGCGCATCGCCCGCATCGTGCTCAGGATATCGAAGAGATTTTCTGATGAGAGGTCGATCGGTGAGTCCGCCACGATAGATTTCCTTTGATTTCTGTTTTGACGCTTGCTCTCCCACACCGTCCCGGTGCGGAAAGTCTCTCGTCCGGACAAATCTAACTGATTTCGGAACGACGTGAAGGCAGGGCCGTAGACGGCGGCGCTCAGCGACGCACTGGGCGAGGAACTGGCCGAACAGGGCATCCGGGTGAACGCCGCCGCACCGTCGATCATCGACACCCCGGCCAAGAACTATCCAACACCGCAACCGTCAATCTCGAAAACTGTTGCGCGCGCGCATCCCTGGGGTTCGAATCCCTGTCTCTCCGCCATTTCTTTGTATTCTCGAATTCTTTTAAGCTAGCAAGATCGTGTGCGCCGGTCTGGGATCACGCGGCGCGGACGCTGCCATTTTCCGGTTGAGACCGAGTTGACCGAATAGCCTTGGCTTGCGTCCTGGCCGGTGGTGTTGAGAACATACGAATTGGACAACGAGACGCTTTGATCGAAGAGGGAGGAAATCGAGATGGCATACGAAGGAATGATCGCGGAGATGGTGTCGATACGCGGGCATAACGACGACGTCGTTTCCGCTTACGTCGCACGGCCGCTCGGGCCCGGGCCGTTCCCCGGCGTCGTGCTGATCCATCACCTGCCGGGTTGGGATGAGTGGTACCGCGAGACGACCCGCCGGTTCGCCCATCATGGTTACGCCGCCATCAGCCACAATCTCTATCAACGAGTCGGCGAGGGGAGCGCCGAGGACGTCGCCGCGAAGGCCCGCGCCGAAGGCGGCGTTTCCGACGCCCAGATGATCGGCGATACCGAGGGCGCGACGCAATGGCTCCGGGATCAGCCTTGGGCCGGCGGCAAGGTCGGCGTGATCGGCAGCTGTTCCGGCGGCCGCCAAGCCTTCATGTACGCGTGCCATACCAAGAGCGTCGACGCCTGCGTCGATCTCTGGGGCGGGCGTGTGGTGCAGGCCGAGGACGACCGGCCGGAAAAACAGCCGGTGCCGCCGATCGAGTTCACCAAGGATCTCTCCTGCCCGCTCCTGGGCATCTTCGGCAACGAAGACCGCTCACCGAGCCCGGAAGAGGTCGACCAGCACGAGGAAGCGCTGAAGAAGCACGGCAAGGACTACGAGTTCCACCGCTATGACGGGGCGGGGCACGGCATCTTCTATTACGACCGGCCGATGTACCGGATCGAGCAGGCCCTCGACGGCTGGGAGAAAGTCTGGGCCTTTTTCGACAAACACCTGAAGGGGTAGAGAGCATGTGCACGCCGATCGTCGAAATCGTCGAAGCCGAGGGCGCGGGCAAGGGCGGCGAGGGCTGGTTCTTCGTTTCCCACGCGGTGGTTTCCTACGACCATCCGCACCGGGCTCTCCTCAACGAGGCGATTACCTTGGATTTCGTGAACCAGGAACGGGGCCCCGGGGTACGGGCGGCGGTCGAGCTTTCGCTCGACTCCGCGAAAGCGCTGAGCGGCGCGCTGACGCGCGCGATCGAGGCGGCCGAGCGCGAGGAGAGCGGCAGGCACGCCTGACGCAGTCGCAAGCCGACGATTGCGGCGGCGCGGCATGCTCCGGGAACGGTTCGTAAGAGGGGCCGGTGCACACGGAGCGTCGGTGTGAACCGTCTGTTCGCTATCGCCGTGGCGCCCGCGCTCCGCTTACGCGTCGACGAAGGCGATCAGCCGTCCCGCCACCAACGCGCCGAGCCAGCATGTCATGGAAAGCGCGCCCACCTTGGCCAGCAGGGCGTCACCGGCCTTGGGCAGCCACAGTCCGTGGACGAGATGCGTGGCGACCGCCGATGTCGCGCCGATCGTGATCAAGGCGAGTTTGACCTGAAAGACCGGATGAGCGGCATATTCCGGCGCCCGCACCGCGAAGAGCAGGAGACCGGCGGTGGCGGTGAGGGCCAGTCCGCCCGCGGCGGTCGGAACGAGCACCCGGACGAGCGCGCCGCGCGGGATCGATTTCCAAAGACCCAGGAACCGCAGGTCGAGCGGAAGGATCGCCCCGACGAGCAGCGCGATGCCTGTGATATGCGCCGTGTTGGCGGCGGCATACAGCCAGCGCGACCGCCGGAACGCGGTCGCCAGGTCGGATAACGCTAAGTCTGCGAGCAGGCCTTCCACGCAGTCAGTCGCGATCGGGGTAGAGGTCGTACTCGCGCTTGCCGATATAGAGGCGCTCGGCTTTCAAGAGTTTATCGGCCACATCGGCGGAAGGCTCGCCGACCACGCGAATCTCGACGCCCTTCGCCAGATCGCCCGGCTTCAGCCCGGCCCGTTCGTTGCGCCAGGGCTGCCCGACCTCCACCGTCCAAACTTCGCCCTCGGCATCGACATAGACGATTCCATGCGGCATGCCGAGGCTCACCCGTTGAATGACGCCGGTCAGTTCGATATTGCCGCCTGTCGTCCAGCTCCAGCCGTGATGAGCCATGCCGGGAATGGATTGGAACATCAAAAGGCCCGCTATTGCGGCCATGGTGATCGCAATCTTTCTCATCGCCTTTCCTTTCCTTGGTTGCCGATGCTGGGAAGCCGGGTTCGCACGGCGATGCTCCACAGCGACCGCTTTTGAAATTAGATCGGTTTCGGCATCGCGCAACCGTCTTGCGGTCGCTTGTCCGGTGCGCCGACGCTTTATTCAGCGTCTTCCAATAGCCCTTCGGCTTGCAAGACGGGGATGACGCCGCCTTTTTCGGCGATGTCGAGAAGGGCCGCCGGCAAGGGTTTCCCGGATATTTCGGTTCCCTGGTCGAGATTGCGGACGGTGCCGCCTTCCCAGTCCACGGCGATACGGTCGCCGTCGGCGATCGCCGACGTGGCGTCGGGGCAGGGCAGGACATGGACCCCGTAGTTGACGCAATTGCGCAGGCCCAAGCCGTTGAACGAGGCGGCGACGACCCCGGCGACGCCGAGCTCGGCGAAAACATTTCCGATGGGACGGCCGGAGCCGACACCGAAATTCTCCCCGGCGACGACGATATCGCCGGGCCGGACCTGATCGCTCCAGCCCGGGCGGTTGGCGGAGAAGCAATATTTAATCTGCTCTTCCACCGGCAGCAGAAACGCGGAACCCGGCAAGATCAGGTCGGTGTTGATATCGTCGCCGAAAACCCAGGCGGTGCCTTCGATGCGCAGCGCCATGGTTACACCTCCCGCGGATCGGCGATGGTGCCGCTGATGGCCGACGCCGCCACGGTGGCGGGTGAGCCGAGATAGATTTCCGCCTCGGGGCTGCCCATCCGCCCTTTGAAGTTCCGGGTGCTGGCGGTGATGCAGATCTCGCCGTCGCCCAGCACCCCCATATGCCCGCCGTAGCAGGCCCCGCAGGTCGAATTGGTGACGACCGCGCCCGCCTCCATCAACGTTTCGACATAACCCCTGGCCATGGCTTCCTTCAACACAGCCTGACTGCCCGGGGTCACGATCATGCGCACGCCGGGCGCCACCTGCCGGCCCCGCATGATCTCGGCCGCGACCGCGAAATCCTCGATCCGGCCGTTCGCGCAGGACCCGATGAAGGCCTGGTCGATCTTGGTCCCGGCAAGGTCGCGCGCCAGCTTGGCATTGTGCGCCACTTTGTTCGGCAGCACGACCAGCGGTTCCAGGTCGGACAGGTCGATGCGGATTTCCCGTTCGTACGTCGCGTCGGGGTCGGGATCGACCGGTTCGTAGGGCTTGGCGGCCCGCCCCTCCAAATAAGCTGCCGTGACGTCGTCATGCCGGAACATCGAAAAGTCGGCGGAGAGTTCCGCCGACAGCGTCGCCAGCGTGAAGCGCCCTTGCATCGGCATCGCCGCGACCGCTTCGCCGTCCCATTCCAGATTCCGGCCTGGGAAGGCGCCGTGCACATGGGCGATGTGGTGCAGAATGTCGCGCGGATAGACCCGTTCGCGGAGGGCGCCGTCCAGCGTCAGCTTCACCGTCGGTCCGACGAAATACCATGCTTGCCCTTTGCACAGCGCGTACATCATGTCCGCCAGGCCGAGGCCCCGCGCCAGGCAATTCAAGGCGCCCGATGAACAGGAATGGGAATCGTCGCAGGCCAGCGTCGTGCCGGGCAGGGCCAGCCCGTCTTCGGCCAGAACCACATGGGCAATGCCGTGACGGCCTTCCGCATAGAATTTCTCGATCCCGAACTTCTCGACGAATTGCCGCATCCGCGCCATCGCGTTGGCCGCCGCAATGCTGGGTGCAGGCACCGTATGGTCGGCGACGACGGCGATCTTGTCGGGGTCGAACACCCGGGTTGGGGTTTGATGGCCGCCGGTAATGCCGAAGACGATATCGAGGTCGACCACCAGATCGAGGTCCGCCATGACGATATCGCCAGGATGGACCGCCTTGACGCCCGCATGCGCCGCGAGGATTTTCTCGGTGATCGTGTGTCCCATCGTCGTCCTGCTATTGATGTTCGGAGGCGGCAAAGCGCGCGGCGCGCACCATGCGGCGAGTGTAGCGACGCCAGCCCGGCAAATCCAATTGCCGCACCGGACATATGTGGCACCGGCTTAGGCTAGAAGGCCGATCACCCCACCCTGCGCGAAAACCACCAACAGCCAGTGGCCGGCACCGATCAGCGTCAGACGGAACGGACGGCCTTGGAGCCGGTGGTTGGCGATCATGGTGCTCACGATGAAGCCGAACCATGTGAACCCCGCGGCGATCAGGCTCGCACGCAATGTGACCTCACCCTGTGAAACGTGCCAGATCACGCCGAACAGCGACAATGCCAGCAGGGCGTAGCAAGCACCGGCGATGAGAAAGGTGCCCGGAGACCGGCTGGTTCCTGCGGCCGCATCGGTCATCGAGGCCGCCTGCCGCCAGGCCTTGCCCAAGACAGCATAATAAATCAGGCCGACGGCAGCGGCACAGGCGGTCGCGAGCGCAATCGCAATCAGCGAGTCGGCATTGAACTGAGCGGCGACGTTCTTAATAAAGTCGATCATTCGAAACTGCCTCCGGCCGGGTCCTTGGGCCAATTGGCCGCGGGAATCATGCCCTGCACCGCGATCGCGGGGCGGGCTCGCGTCCACAGCGGTTTAGCGAAAATAGCGCAAGTCTCAAGGGTCGTCTCCGGTGCCCACGGCGGGCAAGGAAGGCGGCTGGACACCGATACGCAACCTGCATAGGTTTTCCGTCGGAAATCTTGATGCGGTTTTCGGCAGACATATCTTCTGGCCTAACCGTCTGTACAGACGATTTCGAGACCGATCCGATCCCGTACGAACGCAGGGTTCAATCCACTTAGGGAGCAGGGCATGCAAGACGCACGCAAATTCTATATCAACGGCGCCTGGACAGCGCCGCTCGATGGTCAGGAGCTGGCGGTGGAGAACCCGTCGACCGAGGAATCGGTTGCCACGATCTCCCTGGGCGGTCAATCGGATACCGACGCCGCGGTCGCCGCGGCCAAGGCGGCGTTCCCGGCGTGGGCGCGGACCTCGAAAGAGGAGCGCGTCGCCGCGCTGGAGCGGCTGTTGGACGCGTATAAGGCGCGGGCCGAGGACATGGCCCAGGCGATCAGCCAGGAGATGGGCGCGCCGATTGCGTTGGCCCGCTCGGCCCAGGCGGCCGCCGGCATCGGGCATTTGAAGAACGCGATCGACACGCTGAAGAGTTACGAGTTCGACCAGCTGCTGGGCGATCATGCGCCCGGTGACCGTATCCTGATGGAGCCGATCGGCGTCTGTGCACTCATCACGCCCTGGAACTGGCCGATGAACCAGGTGGCGCTCAAGGTCGGACCCGCGCTGGCGGCGGGCTGCACGGTGGTGTTGAAACCATCCGAAGTTGCCCCGCTGTCGTCGTATCTTTTTGCGGAAATGGTGGATGCCGCCGACATCCCGCCGGGCGTCTTCAACTTGGTGAACGGGGACGGACCCGGCGTGGGCACGCAACTTTCGGTGCATCCGGACGTCGATATGGTCAGTTTCACCGGCTCCACCCGCGCCGGCCGCGCGATTACCAAGAACGCCGCCGACACGATCAAGCGCGTCACGCTGGAATTGGGCGGCAAGGGTGCGAATGTCGTATTCGCCGATGCGGACGAGAAGGCCGTCACCCGAGGCGTCCGTCACTGCTTCAACAATTCCGGACAATCCTGTAATGCGCCGACCCGGATGCTCGTAGAGCGCTCGATCTACGATCAGGCGGTCGAGACGGCCCAGGCGGTCGCCGCGCAGACCGAGGTCGCGGCGGCGGACATCGATGGACGCCAAATCGGTCCCGTCGTCTCGGAGGTGCAGTGGAACAAGATCCAGGGCCTCATCCAAAAGGGCATCGACGACGGCGCGCGGCTGGCGGCCGGCGGCACCGGAAGACCGGAAGGGCTGAACCGCGGTTGGTTCGTGCGCCCGACCGTCTTCGCGGATGTCGATCCGGACATGACGATTTGGCGCGAGGAAATCTTCGGTCCGGTGCTCGCGATGACACCGTTCGACGGTGAGGACCAAGCCATCGAGATGGCCAACGACACGGACTACGGTTTGACCAACTACGTCCAGACGCAGGACGTCGAGAAGGCTCGCCGGGTGACCCGCTCGATGCGCAGCGGCATGGTGCAGATCAACGGCACGAACCGTGGCGCCGGTGCGCCCTTCGGCGGCTACCGCCAATCCGGCAATGGCCGCGAGGGCGGTGTCTGGGGCCTTGAGGACTTTCTCGAGGTGAAGTCGGTGAGCGGCTGGCAGTAAGCCGCATACGACCGGGCGCGATCCCGCGTCGAAAATCGGCCGATGCCTTTCCCGATGGCGGTTCGGGATTTTTGCCGAATGCAGCTGCAGACGTAAGATGGGGGCATGGTAACCGCAGTCCGAACCGCCCCCGAATCCGAAAACCGCGACGCGCCCTTCGCGATCACGCCGATCGCCGGTGCGGTAGGTGCGGAAGTTTCGGGGATCGACCTGCGCGCGCCGCTGGATGCGGCGACGGTCGCGGCGCTGCGCCGCGCGTTTCTCGATCATCTCGTGCTTTTCTTCCGCGACCAGCCGTTGAGCGACGCTGAACTCATCCGGCTCGGCCGGTGCTTCGGGCCGCTCGCCGATATTCCGCCGCACCGCCGGCTGCCCGGCGGCGATCCGCATATCCTGGTGGTCGAAAAGAACCCGGAGGACCGGTTGAATTTCGGGTCCGAGTGGCATTCCGACACGACCTATCTCGAAACGCCGACTTTAGGGTCGATCCTGTTGGCCAAGGAGGTGCCACCGGTCGGCGGCGACACCTTGTTCGCCAATCAATATCTCGCTTATGAGACGCTGTCGGATGGGATGAAGACGATGTTGTCCGGGCTCCGCGCGGTCCACACGGACGGCCGGACCAAGCGCAAGTTGCAGCTCGGGTTTGTCCCGCCAACCGATTCGATGGCCGAAGATACCGGATTCAAGACGGTTGAGACCGTGCACCCGGTTGTGCGCACGCATCCGGAAACCGAACGTCGGTGCCTGTTCATCAACATGATCCAGACCGAACGGTTCGACGGCATGACGATCGAGGAAAGCCGGCCGATCCTGCGTTACCTTTACGACCACAGCACCCGTCCGGAGTTCACCTGCCGATTCCGCTGGCAGGCAGGCTCGATCGCGTTTTGGGACAACCGCTGCCTGCAGCACTGGGCATTGAACGATTATCCCGATCACCGGCGGCTGATGCACCGCGTCCAGATCAAGGGCGATAAGCCGGTATAGCGCCGGCGGGACTGAAAGACGCCGCTGCGTGAACGCGGCGGAAAAATGAAAGGCAATGACCGATTGATGACAGACGAAACGGAAAGCGAGGTGATCGAGGTCGGTGATCTCGATTTCGCGCAATGGAATGAGTATGCGATTGACCGGGGTTGGAGCGACGGCTTTCCGCTGATCATGCCGACCGAAAGCGTGGTCGACCGGTTTGTCGAGACCTGCCGCGGCGACAACGAACCCTTCCCGCCCATGACACCGCGACAGTTAATTCCGACCATCCGGGGCATCGCGGCGAATGCGGTCATGGCGGGGTGCCGGGCCGAGTACCTTCCCGTCATCGTGGCGGCGGTGCGTGCGGTCCTGCAGCCGGATTACAATCTGCATGGGACGCTGGCGACGACGCATTCCTGCGCGCCGATGACGATCGTCAGCGGGCCGGTCCGAAAGACTTTGGATATCAACTGCGGCAGCAACTGTTTCGGTCAGGGGGCACAGGCCAATGCGACGATCGGGCGCGCCCTCCAACTGACGCTGATGAACATCGGCGGCGCGACACCGGGCGATATGGACCGGGCGACCCAAGGGTCGCCAGCCAAATACAGCTTCTGTTTCGGCGAGAACGAGGAAGAAAGCCCGTGGGAGCCCTATCACGTGCGCCGGGGATTCGAGGCGACCGACAGCGTCGTAACGGTGCTTGCCTGTGAACCGCCGCATAACATCAACGATCACGCCAGCACGTCGGGTGATGCCATCTTGACGACGATTGCCGGCACGATCTCGCAGACCGGCGTGAACGTCATTCGCGGCTTATGCCCGTATGTGGTCGCCCTCGGGCCGGAGCATGCGCAGACGATGCACCGGGACGGGTGGTCGATTCCGGACATCCAACAGAAGCTGTACGAAGAGTCCAAGATCCACTACTCCCGCGTGGCGGAAGAACAACTGGTGTACGCGGGAGAACGGGGCAACAAGCTGGTGAACGATCATCTCTATCTGACCGAGTCGCCCGAGAGGATCCAGGTTCTCGTCGCGGGGGGGCCGGGCAAGCATTCCGCCTTCATACCGACCTTCAGCACGACCCAGGAATGTTCCGTCCGGATTTCGAACCTTTGACCGGGAGATGATTCGCGGCGCACACCCACCGATACACTCAACCACCCCTAGCAGGGAGTAAGATCATGGCTCGTATTCAGCATCTCGCCATCGCCAGTTTGAATCCGGAAAAGCAGGCGAATTTCTACAAGAAGGTTTTCGGCTTCGAGGAGATCAAGCGAATCGACAATCCGCGCGCCCGCGGAGTGATTTTGACCGATGGCGCCATCAACATCTCGGTGCTGAATTTCAAGCAGGACCAGATCGATCAGGGTCTCGACTACACGGGTCTGCATCACTTCGGCGTCTTTGTCGACGATCTCGAAGGCACGGCGCAGAAGTGCTTGGAGAACGGCGCCGTACCCTATTCCGAGCTGCCGGAGGACCCCGACGAACAGAAAACCTACTATCGCCCGAAGCGGTCGGATAAGTTCAAGGGGCCGGAAAACAGCCTGTTCGATATCGCCGACCATCCGTGGATCGGGGCAGGCCAGCCGAAACAAGCCGCCGATTAGGCAGTAGGGCCGCATCCGCGCAGTCGACATGCACCGGGCATGCCGGTCAGTCCTCACTCTCCGGATGCAACTCGAACTCGCCCATGATCTCCAGCACGGCGCCGCGCGGCAATCCCGCGATCCCCACGGCCGCCCGGGCGTGCTGACCGAACTCCGGTCCCCACAATTCGAAGAACAAATCCGATGCGCCATCCATCACGACCATATGGCGGTCGAAATCCGGCGCGCCGTTCACCATGCCGTAGAGGCGAATCACGCGTTTGACGCGATCCAGGTCGCCCACCGTTTCTTTGATCGAGGCCAGCATGCAGAGGGCCGCGGATTTGGCGCAGAGGTAAGCTTCGTCCTCCGTGACGTCCGCGCCGACCTTGCCGTACTGCTTGATGCCGAGCGGCATCGCCTGCCTGCCCGTGCCGTGACCGGACAGAAACAGGATATTGCCGACCTGTACGCCGGATCGGCGATTGGGCTTGGGGTACGGATGTGTGGGCGGCACTTCGAGGCCCATGCCGTTCAACTTGGTTTCGATCACACTCATCTTGGTGTCTCCCCTGGTCTAGACGATGGATTTCTTCCGCGGTGGAAACGCATTGTCGGCCGGATGCCATGAATGGTCTAATCCGCCCGGTGCCCGCCTTGCGAAACGCTGTCGCCTGGGCGAACCCCCGCGTGCCCGTCGATGTAGGGGTTATTGCCGGGGAGGCTTCGGTTCTTTCGCCGAAGATTTGAGTTTTTCCTTGGCGGCCTTGTGCCGTTTGTTCAATTCGCAAAGCTCGGTTTCCGCCGCTGCGATCTTCTTCCGCAGGTCGGCCAATCGTTCCCGCGCCTTGGGCTCGGCGGCGATGCGCGCCCAAGCCTCCAGACAGACGGCCCGATCGGTCAGCTGTTCGGGTGTTTGCGCCGTGGGCGGGGCGCGGAGCGCTTCCAGTTCCGCCTTGCGACGGCGCACGGCGTCCTCGACCGATTTCAACCGCGCTTGTTGGGCCCGGAGCGTCGTTTGAAGCGCGTCGGTTTCCTGCCGCAGCCGCTCCGCTTGTGCTTTGCCGGCATCGACCTGCCGTTCGGCCAGATCCCGCTGAATTTTCAACGCCTCGATCTCGGATGTCAGGGTTTCGGTCGCTTGTGTCGAGACGGATTTCCGGCGGGCAGCCTCCGAAGACAAGGTTGCCAACTCCTCCCGTCTTTCGCGGAGCGTGGTTTCGAGCGCGCTCAGGTCTTGTGTCATCCGGGCGAGATCGGCCTTGACCGCGTCGGTACGCTCGGCCGCCGTGGTTTTTTCCCGTGCCAGGGTCTCCAGCTCCTTACGGAGGGCCTTCCGAGCCTTGGCCGCCGCGGCCTCCCGTTGCAGGTCGGCTTCGCGGGCCGTCTCCAGATCGGATTTGCGTTGGCCGATGCGGTTCTCGAGCGTGGCAAGCCCTTTGCGGGTTTTCGAAATCTCTTCCGATAACGCCGCCAGTACGGCCCGCCGCTCGCCGAGCGCGGTTTCGAGGGCGTCACGTGTCTGTTCGATCCGGACAACGTCCGCTGCGGCCGCGTCGGCCCGCCTGTTGGCTTCGGCCCGCTTCTTCGACAGGTTCTCCAGCTCAATCCGGTGTGAGTCCCGAGCCTTGACCAATGCGGCTTCCTGCTGGGCGGCGGCCTTGGTTATCGACTCAAGCAATTTCTTTTTCCGGTCGAGTTGCTCCTCGAGCGTCGCGAGCGCACCGCGTGTCTTATCGACCTCGGCCTCGGCCGTTTGAGCGGATAGGCGGGCGCTGTCGCGGCGCTTGTGCAATTCCTCAATTTCGGTCAGCAGGGCGGCGCGTGTGCCGCTTGCGTCCTCGCGTTGAGCAATGCGGGTTTCGAGCGCGCGAACGGCCTCCCGCAAGGTGTGGTTCTCCCGCTCCAAGGCGGCGGCTTTTCGCGTCAGGCTGAGCTTTTCTATTTCCCAATCGGAGAGCGGTGCGGGCCGGTCTGACCGCTGGTATGCGACGACGCCCCCGACCGCCGCCCCGACGATCAGCAGGATAAGCGCTGCTTCCGTCCAAAAGGGGGCAACTGACCGTTTCATCTTCATCAATGCCTTGGCCGACTGTCGTCGCGTCGTTCGATTGTTCGCAAGGCCTCGCTCACGCCGCTTGTGCCTCCCGGTTTCGTTGCCGGTGCCGGCCCTTTGCGCCTGCCGTCATGCAGTGGGCGGCAGGGATGCGGTCGTGTGCCGGTCTTTCGGCCCGCGTTCGCGAGACCGCCACGCTGTCGCGCAAGACCGCTTGTTAAAAAACATGGTCCCACGGCAGCAAGATGGCAAATGATAGTGTGGAAAATGCGGACTAACCCGCCTATGCGGCGAAGCGAGAGGAGATTAGCCCGCGAGTCCGGCATGGCGGTTTTCTCACCGGGGCAAGTACGAACACCGGCTTCAAAACGCCGCCTGCCGATGAAAGCCGCCATTGCGCATAGTCGCCGCGTGGGTCTAGGCTATTTGCACGGCACGGGCTATCGGAGGGAATCGCCTCTGCACCTCTCGTGCTCGCCTTTGATGTATTCCATGCGTCACGCCAGCGGCCGAGTTCCCACACCGGATGCCCGACACCATGGGCAATGCCGCGGCAAATCCGATCGGCACACCGCAACGAACAGGCTGAGACATGACACAGGATGCGACCATTCCTAGCCCCCGGGACCATCTGGGATTCGACGTGGGGGACGACCGCAAACTGGCCGATTGGCCCCAAATCGTCGCGTATTTCGAGTTGCTCGCGAAGTCCTCGGATCGGGTGCAGCTTTCCGAGTTGGGCAAGTCGACCGAGGGCGTGCCGCTGATCATGGCTGTCATCTCCGCGCCGGAGACGATCGGGTCGCTTGGCCGCTATCGCGACATCCAGGCGAAGCTGGCGGACCCGCGGACCATCGCCGACGGCGCCGAAGCGGAACGTTTGATCGCCGAGGGCAAGACGGTGGTTCTGGTCACCTGTTCGATCCATGCCACCGAGGTGGGGGCGACGCAGATGTCGATGCGCGTTGGGCATCGGCTGGCCACCAGCAACGACGAGGCCGTGCGTGAGATTCTCGACAACGTCATCTTTCTCCTCGTGCCCTGCCTGAACCCCGACGGTCTGACGATGGTCAAGGAATGGTACGACAGCACGCTCGGCACTTATTACGAAGGGGTGAATCCGCCCTTCCTCTACAACACCTATACCGGCCACGATAACAACCGGGATTGGTTCATGTTTACGCAGGCGGAGACCCGGCTTGCGGTCGAGCATTGTCACAACGCCTGGCATCCGCACATCGTGTTCGACATGCATCAGACCCGGCAGGACGGCATGCGATTGATCCTGCCGCCGTTCATCGATCCGATCGATCCGAACGTGCACCCGATCCTGCAGGCCAACATCGCCATGATGGGCTCGGCGATGGCCGCGGAGCTTACGGCGCAGGGCAAGGCCGGTGTCGGCATCAACGTGACCTATGACATCTACAGTCCGAGCCGCGCCTATCAGCACTATCATGGCGGCGTCCGTATTCTGTCCGAAGCCGCCAGCGTCCGGATCGCGACCCCGGTCGACTTCGCGGTGAGCGACCTGACCACGGCGCGCGGCGCCGATCCGTTCAGGCGCGTTTGGAACCATCCGATGCCGTGGCAGGGCGGGCGCTGGTGTCTCCGGGATATCGTCGACTACGACGATGCCGCCGTCATGGCGTGCCTCGGCAATGCCGCCCGGTACCGTGAGATGTGGCTGCGGAGTTTCCATGCCGTTGGCGTTGATGCCGTGGCGGAACAACAAGGCCCCGCCGCCTATCTGGTGCCGCAATCCCAGCGGGATCCGGTGACGGCGGCGGAACTGCTGGAGATACTCGATTTCGCCGCGGTGGAGGTGGAGGAAGCGACCGCAAAATTTGCCGCCGACGGCGTCACCTATCCGGCAGGGACCCGGGTGATCCGGCTGGCGCAACCCTACGGCACCTTCGCCAAGACGATGCTGGGGAACGACCCGTATCCGGAACTGACGCATTACGAGGGCGGGCCGCCGGTGCAGCCGTATGACAACACGGCGCATAGCTTGCCGTTGCAAATGGGTGTGTCGGTGGTCGAGGTGCAGGAACCGTTCGAGGCCGAGACGAAGTCGCTATCGGCACCCTTCCGGCCGAAAGGCAAGGTGGCCCGGCGCGGGAAGGGAAAAGCCGCTGCCTATGTACTCGGCTGCGAGACGAATGCCGCGTATAAGGCGGTGTTCCGGTTGCTGGCGGATAAGGTGGCCGTCTCGCGGATGACGGAAGCGCTGGACGTCGGCGGTGAGCGGGTCGCGCCCGGAGCCTTCGTCATCAAGGGCGGCGGGAAGCGGGACGGATTGGTCGCAAAGATCGCGAAGGCGCAATCGGTCACGGTCGCATCCGTCGGCGACGTCCCGAAAGGACGGTCGTTCAAGCTGACTACACCCAGAGTGGGACTCTACAAAAGCTATGTCCCGACCGCCGAGGAAGGTTGGGCGCGCTTCGTCTTCGACGAGTATGGCTTGCCATATGAATCGCTGGTCGACCGCGATGTCCGGCAGGGTGACCTTGAGGACCGGTTCGACGTGATCCTGTTGCCGCATCAGAATCCGGAAGAGATCCATGTGGGGCAAAGCGCCGAGGACTACCCGGTCGATCTGGCCGGCGGTTTGGGGGATGCGGGCGCGAAGGCGCTGCGGGCCTTCGTCGAAGCCGGCGGAACGCTCGTCGCATGGGACGGCGCGGCGCAATACGCGGCACGGCATCTCGACCTGCGCGTGCGCGATGCGCTCGACGGCGTCCCTGTATCCGATTTCTACGCGCGCGGCAGCATGCTCCGCGTCTTGCTGGATACGCGCCATCCCGTCGCCTATGGCATGCCGGAACGCGGCGTCGTCTTGTTCTCGGGCCAGAATGCGCCCGCATTCGACGTGGTGGCCGGCGATGCCGTCGGGGTATATCCGCCGCACGACCCGCTGCTGAGCGGCTGGCTGATGGGGCATGAGAACCTGGCCGACAAGGCGGCGCTCGCCAGCGTGCCGGTCGGGGCCGGCCATGTCGTGCTGATGGGATTCCGCGTCCATTTCCGCGCCCAGGCGCGGGGCACCTACAAGTTGCTGTTCAATGCGGTCCTGAACAGCGTGGCGTCAGGGTAATTTCCGGCTGCGGCGCGGCGTTCAGAACGCCTTCACCGCCAGCACGTCGCATGGCGGTGCCCGCAGCAGGTCTTCGGCGACGCTGCCGAGGAAGGCATGGGCGATGCCTGTCCGGCCGTGCGTTCCCATGACGACGAGATCGGGTTTCAGCCGGCGTGCCTGATCGAAAATGACCTCCCGCACCGTGCCTTGCTTCATCACGCGTTCGACGCCCGCCGCCTTGTCGTCAAGGCTGGCGAGGAATGTGTTCATTTCCTCGTCGATCATCTTCTCGAACTCCACTTCGTGCAGCTGCGCGACCTGCCGTTTGGTGTCGTGGCCGTAGAGAAACCCTTCGAACGGTACGCCGTAGGCATGGACCAGATGGAACTCGCCGCTCGGCACGAACTGGACGGCGAACTCGACCGCGCTGCGCGAGTGGACCGAGAAGTCGACCCCCACGATGACCCGCTTGTAGGGATGGATCACCCGGTCCTTGGCCATCAAGATGGGGACCCCGCCGGCGCGGATGATCCGCTCGGCCGTGGTGCCGCGAAACCGGTCCTTGAACGCGTCCTCGCGATGCATGCCGAGGATGATCATGTCGGCCTCGAGTTTTTCCGACATCTCGAGAATATCGGCATGGGGCCGGCCCGATACGACCTCGATCGAGATTCGGTCCCGGTTGCCGGCCGCCAGTTTTTCGACATGCTCGTCGATGGCTTGTTTGGCCGCGTCTTCCTGGGCATCGGCCAGCCTGGAGGGTAACTCGTCGTCGATGACATGCATGATGGTTAGGGACGCGTCGTGTTCCTGAGCCAGCATTATGGCGCGTTCGACGGCCCGGTCGGACCGGGCGGAGAGATCCGTCGCCATCAAGAATTTCTTCATCTATGTAGCTTCCTTTCAAGCCGAGCGGTCGGGCTTCCGGTTAAGATCGCGTTGCGGACCTGTGTAATCGTCGTCCTGACGATCCACATTGATCCTAATCATTCCCATTTCAACCATGCTGAGCGGGATTATCTTTCACCAAAAGGCAATGAATGACCGTTGCCTATGCGGCGGCGGGCAACAGATCGGTCAATGCCGCCTGCGCCGCCAATAGCCGTTTCAACGCCGTTTTGCGTTTCTTGTCGCCGAAGCGATCGGCGAGCCCCGATACGACCATGGCACCGATCAGCGCGCCGGATCGTGTGGTGACCGGGACCGCCACCGATGCGGTGAACGGATCCCGTCCGACGGCGGAATAGAATCCGTCCTTCCGGATCTTGTCGTAAATGGCGCCTTTGGAGCCGGCCTGCGCGAGCAATACATTGCCCACGACCCCTTCTTTCAATGGCAGTCGGGCGCCTTCTTCGACCACATGCCGGATCGCGTGCTTCGAATCTTCCCGGTACAGGCAAACGCGTAGGCCACCTTCTCGGATGTAGAATGATGCGCTTTCACCGGTTTCGTCGCGCAGTTGTTTCAGCAGCGGACGAATCGTTTCCGCCAAACTGAACTGCGTCCGCAGTACATGCGCAAGCTGCTCGACCTGCGAGCCGACGAAATAGCGGCCATGGGAATCCCGGCGCAGATAGCTGCGGCCTTCCAATGTCGCGCAGAGGCGGACGACGGTGCTCATGTTGATGCCGGTCGCGGTGGATATCTGCGTCACCGACAGGCCATCCTCGCGGCCCAGAAAAAGGTCCAGGATGTCGAGGGCCTTGGTTACTGTTCCCGAGATGCGCGACGCCATGCCTGCATTCCTCTATCCTGTCCCGTGCGGGTTTCGCACGGCCGGCCGCCGGTTGACAGTGTTTGTGAAACCTCTTAGACAATGCCATAATTCATTATGAATTGCCAATATGGCAATAACCGTGATGCCGATATTCATAGACCTCACGCCCTTAAAGGCGCGAGCGCACCCCGGGGAGTACATGCTGTGGCCCATGACGAATTGCTGAGCGAGCTGGACCGCCGCCGTGAAGCCGCCGCCGCGATGGGTGGTAAGGAAAAGCTTGCGAGGAAGAAGGAACGGGGAGACCTGAACGCTCAGGAACGGCTCGATGCGCTGATCGACCCCGGCACCTTCATCGAAACCGGATTGTTGGGCGCGTCCGGCATGTTCGCGGAAGACGAGGCCAAGACCCCGCGCGACGGCAAGATCGTCGGCTTCGCGCAGATCGACGGCCGGGACGTGGGCGTCGTCGTCAACGACTTCACCGTCAAGGGTGCCTCCACCAGTGCGACCAATTCGAAGAAGATGGGGCATGTCCGGCGGGTGACGACGGAAAAGGGCATGCCTTTCGTCCATGTGGGTGAATCGACCGGCGCACGGCTGCCCGATGCGATGGGCTCCCGTGGCATGGGCCTGCTGCTCGGCAACGACACGACACAGTTCCGCCGCACGCGGGAGAATCCCTGGGTCGCCGCCGCGCTCGGCACCTCCTTCGGGTCGTCGGCGTGGCTCTGCTGCATTTCCGATTTCGCGGTGATGCGCAAGGGCTCGGTGATGTCGGTCTCCAGCCCGGGGCTGGTCTCCATGGCGATCGGTGAGAAAGTCGACGTGGAAGAGCTGGGCGGTTGGCGCCTCCATGCGCAGACGACGGGCCTGATCGACCGCTTCGTCGATACCGACGCGGAAGCGCTGCAGGAACTTCGCACGTTCCTGAGTTACATGCCGAGCCATAACGGCGAATTGCCGCCGGAGGTCGAATACGACCCGGCGACCGAGTCGGATCAGGACCAGATTCTCGATGTCCTGCCGGAAAAGCGGACGCAGGTCTACGACATGCGCAAGATCATCGAAGTCTTTGCGGATAAGGGCAGCGTCTTCGAATTGAAGCCGCGGTTCGGCCGCGCGGCGGTGGTCGCGCTGGCCCGCCTCGGCGGCAAGGTCATCGGCATTATCGCGAATAATCCGTTGATCGGCGGCGGCGCGCTATCCGCCGAAGCCTGCCGCAAGATCATCGATTTTCAGGTGATGTGCGACAGCTTCAACATTCCGCTTGTCCGGTTCATGGACACGCCCGGTTTCGTCGTGGGCACCAATGCCGAGAAGAAGGGCGCACCCGGCTGGATCATGAACTTCATGAACTCCACCTGCCTGGTCAGCGTGCCGAGCGTCACCGTCATCGTTCGCAAGGCCTATGGCCGCGCCTATGTCGCCATGGGCGGCGGGCGGCACAACGAAGAGATGATCGCCTGGCCGAGCGCCGAGGTCAGCTTCATGGATCCCGGTTTCGCGACGACGATCGTGCACGGGCTATCGCCGGACGACGACGGCTTCGAGGAAGCCTTCGAGAGCATCCATAAGAATATCGGCCCGTGGGACATGGCGACGATCTACTCGCTGCAGAACATCGTCAAACCGCAGGAGACGCGGAATTACATCATGCGCATGCTCGATATCTATCGCTCGCGGAAGGGCGGCGGCATCGGCGAGCATGCGATGAAGAATTGGCCCACCAGCTACTAGGCAAACCGGCGCATTAGAACGGGCTGTCGGCGTCGCTTTCCGGTTGCACCACCACGGCGCCGCTGCCGATCAGGTCGTCCGCCGCGTCGTCGGCGTAGCCCAGCTCCGACAGGATTTCCCGCGTATGTTCCGCGAAGCGGGGCGGGGGGCGCCGTATGCTCGGCGGTGTCTCGGTGAAGGAGTAGGGCGGGTTCATCAACCGGATTCGGCCTTCGGTCGGATGGTCGATCTCGTGCCAGAACCCGACATCGGCCAGATGCCCGTCCGCCAGGACGTCGTCCAGACTGGCGATCGGCATGCAGGGGATGCCCGCGGCGGTCAGCGCCTCCTCCCATTCCGCCGTGGTCCGGGTGGCCATGATTTCGTCCATCAACGCCATGACCTTCGGGATGTTCTGCTTGCGGGCCCGGCGGGTCTTCAGGATCGGGCTCTCCGCCAGGTCGGGCCGGTCGATGATCTCCAGCATCGCTTTCCAGTGTTTGTCGCTCGACGGCATGGCGCAGATGTGGCCGTCCTTGGTCGCGTGCGGCCAGCGCAGCGGTGTCGCATGACGCTCCGAGCCGACCCGGCCGCGCGGCGGATCGAAGGTCCGGCCCCAGAGATGTTCCAGCATCATGAAGGACACCATGCTTTCGAACATGGGTACTTCGAGTTCCTGCCCCTCGCCGGTGGCGAGGCGGTGGTAGAGCGCCGCGGAGATGGCATAGCCGGCGAATACGGCGGTCGTCTTGTCGGCGATCAGTGAAGGAACATAGCGCGCTTGGCCGTCGCCGAACGCCTGCAGCGCCACGATGCCGGATGCACCCTGGATCACGTCGTCATAGGCGGGCTGTCCCGCGTACCGGCCCTTCCGTCCGAAGCCCCAGATATTGCAATAGACGATATCGGGTTTGACCGGCCGGATGTTGGCGTAGTCGATCTTCAGGCGGGTCAGCGGTTCCGGTCGCATGTTGTGCAGGAAGACATCGGCGGACCGGACCAGGTCCTGCAGCACCGCGATCCCGCCTTCGGATTTCAGGTCGAGCGAGATGCTGCGCTTATTCCGGTTCACCTGCAGGAAGTTGGACGACATGTCCGGGCTGTTCGATGGCCCGGTCATGCGGGTGGTGTCGCCGCCCGGCGCCTCCACCTTGATCACGTCGGCGCCCATGTCGCCGAGAAGTTGGCTGGCAAAGGGGCCGACGAAAATCGTTGTCACGTCGACGACGCGCAATCCGTCGAAGGGGCCGGGCATGACAAATCCCTCCGGTCGGGATGACGCCGCGGGCGTCCGGACCCGCGGCGTTCCCGCAAACTAGTCGAGTGGCAGACCCGGATGGACCGTCCGGGAATTGGCGATATCCAGGAATTGGATCGACAGCGACGGCATGGCGACATCGCGGATCAATTCCGGCGTCCATCCGCCCTGGTGGTGGACCATGCGTAACGGCCGCGGCTGGCTGTACAGCGACAGCTCGGCCGCGCGTTGATGGAAGATTTGGCCGGTCACGCTGCCGCCTTCCTCCGACGCCAGGAAAACACAGAGCGGGGCGATCGCGTCGGCCCGGCTGCGGCGCAGGCGTTCCTCGCGGATCGCCGCGGCGTCGGGATCTTTCGGCGTCGGCACGCTGCGCGTCATCCGCGTGTCGGCGGACGGGCAGATCACGTTGCTGGTGACGTTCTTCGACGCATTCTCCATCGCGACGATGCGCGACATGGCGGCGATACCCAATTTGGCGCTGCCATAGTTGGCCTGACCGATATTCCCTAAGAGTCCCGAGGTCGAGCCGCACATGATGATGCGGCCGTATTCCTGCTCGCGGAACAGATTGATCGCCGCCCGGTTGACGTTGAAATGCCCGGTCAAATGCACGTCGATCACCGCCTGGAAATCGTCCGGCGACATCTTATGGAACATCCGGTCGCGCAGGATGCCCGCCGGGTTGAACACGATATGCAGGCCGCCGAATTCGTCGCGCGCCTGCTGCACCATGCCGAGGCAGTCCTCGAAACTTGTCACCGAGCCGTAGTTCGCGACGGCCTCACCGCCTGCGGCCTTGATCGCGTCGACGATTTCCTGTGCCGGTGCCTGGTCTCCGCCATCGCCGCTGCCGCTGACGCCCGGATCATTGACGACGACCTTTGCGCCATGCGCCGCCATCAGTTTCGCCACTTCGCCGCCGACCCCTCGGCCGGACCCTGTGCAAATCGCCACGCGGCCTTCAAGCATGCCCATCGACTCGTATCTCCTCTTGTTTATGGCCCGCCGTTTCGAAACCGCAGGCCTCCGCGGCCCCAACCGGGCTCCCAATCGGCATCATAGCGAAAAGCAAAATGCACGTCTTGCCGGGGCCGGTGCCTCTGGTCACCCGCCGGTTCGAAGACGCGGACGATTCGTGATATGTCCTGAAGCGGCCCTGAAGAACGGCCATCGACAATGACGGTCACAGAGGAGACGACGACGGTTATGGCTGATGACGTAAAGATGCCGGTCGAGGCAACGCATATCATGATGTTCGCGCGATCCATCGCGGACGACAATCCGATCTATCACGATGCCGACTACGCGGCGAAATCCGAGGTCGGGCACATCATCGCGCCGCCGACATTCCCGCGGGCGGTCTCGCAGTTCGATCCCGATTACCACCTGCGGCCGAAACCCGGCGAGAAGTGGTTCGGCTCCGGCAAGAACCCGACCGGCCTCGATGGACCCGCGCCCAGCAGCGGCGGGCTGCACGCGGAACAGCATTTCGAATACCACCGGCATCTCAAACCCGGCGACCAGCTTACCGTGACCCTGCGGGAAGGCGAGACCTGGCAAAAGGAAAGCAAGCGGGCCGGAACCCTGACCTTCCAGGAACGGATTCAGGAATACCGCGACCAGAACGGCGAACTGGTCATAACCTCGCGCGCGGTCAGCGTCCGGACCGAGCGTCCGGTGGAACAGAGCTAAGGGGGGAGAGGAAAATGCCGCTTAGCGCACAGAAATTGAAGGTCGGCGACAACTACGAAGAGGTTGTCATCGACG
Source organism: Alphaproteobacteria bacterium (assembly GCA_965228975.1). GTDB lineage: Bacteria > Pseudomonadota > Alphaproteobacteria > UBA8366 > UBA8366 > JAJFJD01. The sequence goes on along the minus strand of OZ245851.1, from coordinate 4,189,447 downwards.
ATCTGACCCGCACCCAGCTGGTGATGTATGCGGGCACGTCGGGCGATTACAATCCGCTCCATTCCGACGATGTCTACACCCGAGAGGTCGCCGGATATCCCGGCGTTTTCGCCCATGGCATGCTGTCCATGGGACTGACCGGCAAGATGCTGACCAACTATGTCGGCGACGGCCGCCTGACGAAATACGGCGTGCGGTTCACCAATCAGGTCTGGCCGGGGGATACGCTGACGGCGACCGCCACGGTGGCCGAAATACGCAGCGAAGGCTCGGAGCAATTCGTCGACCTGACCTTGGAAACCAAGAACCAGGACGGCAAGACGGTGATCACAGGCAGCGCGACCGCCCGGATCGATCCGTAAGCCGGGCCGCGCGGGCGATGCAGTGAGGTGAGGTATGGACGCGACGACTGAGAAACTCGTTGATTATACGCTCGGCACCCGGTTCGAGGATTTGCCGGACGCCGTTTCGGCGGCCGCCAAGGACCGAATCCTCGATACGCTCGGCTGCGTCGCCGGCGGCTACGATCACCCCGTTTCGAAAACGGCGCGGCGTCTCGCCGCCCGTTACTCGATGGATACCCCGGCCACGATCTTCGGCAGCGGCGACAAGGTCGCGCCGGAAATGGCCGCCTTCGCGAACAGCGTGATGCTGCGCGTCCTGGACATGAGCGACACCTACCGGATCAAGAGCGGGGGGCATCCGAGCGATATCATGGGCGCCGCCTTCGCGGCGGCGGAAATCGCGGGCAGCGATGGAAAGTCCCTGATCATCGCCATTGCAACGGGATACGAGGTCTATTGCGGTTGCTGTGCCGCCATCGACCTGAATTCGCAGGGCTGGGATCAACCGGTCTACGGCGTCATCGCGTCCGCCTTGTGCGCGGGTAAGCTCTTGGGTCTGAACCGGGAAGAATTGGGACATGCCGTGGCGCTCGCCGCCGTCCCCAACATGGCGGTGATTCAGACCCGTCAGGGAGAACTGTCGGCCTGGAAGGGGTGCGCCGGCGCGAACGCATCGCGCAACGGCCTGTTCGCCGCGTTGTTGGCCCAAGAGGGGATCACCGGTCCGGACAAGCCGTTCGAGGGCAAGTTCGGTCTGCAGGATATCGTCGGTCCTATCGACTGGCCGTTGCAGCCGGGCGAGCCGCCGCGTCGAATCGCGCATACCAACCTGAAAAGCTATCCGATCTGCTATCACGGTCAGGCGGCGGCCTGGGCGGCCATGGATCTGCGGGAGGGTCTGGACGTCGATGAAATAGAAAGCGTGGACGTCGCGACCTATGACCGGTCCTTCGAGATGATGGCGAGCAGCCCGGCGAACTGGTCGCCGCAGACGCGGGAGACGGCGGATCACAGCCTGCCCTATGTGGTCGGGACGGCGTTGCTGACCGGTGTGCTCGGCGAGGAATCCTTCTCCGAGCAGGCGCTGCGCGACCCGTCTATCGGTGCTTTGATGCAACGTATTTCGGTTGCCGAGGATCCGGCTTTGTCGGCGCGGCATCCTGAATATTCGCCGAGCCGCGTCACGATCCGATTCAAGGACGGCAAGGAAATCGCCAAGGAAGTCGACGCGGCCAAAGGCGACGACAAGAACCCGATGACCGCCGACGAAGTGAAGCGAAAGTTCGAGGCGCAGTTTGCGGTTTATGGAGATGTTGCGCAGGCCGCAGCGGTCATCGACGCCGTCGATCGACTGGATGGCGCGGCGGACATTTCGGCGCTGGTCGGCGCCATGAACCGGTCCGACGCTTGATTCGCTAGCTCAGGACCAGGCCGCCATCGACATTGTAGGCCTGCCCGGTGATGTTGCGGGCGCCCGGCGAGGCCAGGAAGACGGCCATCGCGGCGATGTCTTCCGCCTGGTTGGCGCGGCCGATCGGGATCGGCTTGAGGTGGTTCTCCAGCGCGACTTCCAGGCTCACCCCCTGTTCCTCGGCCCGGACGGCGAGATTCCGGTCGCTCAGCGGTGTTCGCGTGATGCCGGGGCAGATCGCATTCACGTTGATGTTGTGCTGGCCGAGCTGCTGTGCCGCGGTCTTGGTCAGTGCGATCACCGCGCCCTTGCTCGCGGCGTAGGCGGCGTTGGAGGTGCCCGCATAGCCGCGTCCGGCGATCGAGGCGATGTTGATGATGCGTCCTTCACCCTGTGCGATCATCGTGCGGGCCGCGCGTTGCAGGCAGAAGAAGACGCCCTTCGCGTTGACGCGATGGATGCGGTCCCAGTCTTCCTCGGTCAGGTCCATGATGTAGGCGCGGCGCGTGACGCCCGCGTTGTTCACGATGATGTCGAGCCGGCCGAACTCGTCGACCGTGCGGCTGATCATGCGGTCGATCTCCTCGACATTGCCGACATCGGCCTGGAGCGCCATGGTCCTCGTTTGGTATTCGGCTGCCGCGTCCGCGGTTTTCTGTGCGGCGGCGCCGTCGATATCCGCCGACACGACCTGCGCGCCGGCTTCCGCCATGGCGATGGCGATCGCTTCACCGATCCCGGCGCCGGCGCCGGTAACGAGAACCACCTTGTCTTTCAGGATCATCGGTCCCTCCCTATGCATCGCAGGATGGTAGCATGAGGGTCACGCAGCCAAAACCAACACCCGCCGACCAACAAGACGAGGCATGACCAACATGACGACAGAAACCTGGGACGGAACATACGAGTCGCTGCCCCTCGGCGCGGCCGAATCGAGTTCCCAACTTGTCGATGGTGCGGCGATCGATGCCTTCGCGGGCGCGATCCAGAGTTTCAATCCCATCCATATGGACGGCGATTGGGCCCGGGCCAACACGCCGTTTCCGGACCGCATCGCGCATGGCGTGATGACCACCGCACTGATGTCCCGGCCGTTGGTCCAGTTCTGCGAACGTTACAAGATCCGGACCGCGCTTTTGTCGACGTCGTCGAAATACATCCGCCCGGTGATTGCGGGCGACACGATCACCACGGTCATCCGGCTCGTCGAAAAGATCGACGAGCGCAAGCGTATCCGCTTCGAGATCGAGTCGACCAACCAGCATGGAGACGTTGTGATGGTCGGCGAGATGCTGGAGCAGGCGCTCTAAAGGTACCGCTTGAGAAATTCCGCCTGCGCCACGAAGGCGTCCGGCCCATTGTCGCCATGGATGCCGGGATAGGCGTGCAGCCGTTTGTCGACAGATCCTATCCGGTCGAACAGGTCGATCTGCCCGTCGCGGTCGAACCGTTCGTCATCCCATTGCATGTTGAACAGTACCGGCTGCGACACTGCCGGAGCGAATTTCTCGAATGTGGGTGCGATGCCGCTGCGGGCCGGGCTCATGCCGGTCATGCCCGCCTTGCCGAGGACGGCGACCTTAACGCGTGTCTCGCTTGCGATGAAAGGTAGGCCGAACATGGTGCCCATCGACTGGCCCCAATAGCCGACGCGGCCCGGGTCGACGCCGTCGAGCGCCGTCAAGGCGTCCAACACCGATTTCCAGTCGTTGATCATCTCCTGCACTGGATCGTCCCGCTTCCACAACGCCCGGTATTCGGCATCTTCGCTGCTTGTAACCGGTCCCCGGTCGCCATGCACCGGGCCGTCGATCGCGGCGGCGCTCCAACCATAAGTACCGCCGAACAGCCGGCCCAGCATGGTCATGCGCTCGTTGCGCTTATGTCCGCTGCCGCCATGGCCCATCAGGACGAGCGGCGTCGCCGCGTCGGTAACGGCGGGACGCCAGAATGCGCCGGGGATCGCGTCGCCCCCACGATCGACCGTAAACGCGCGTTCGGCCGTTCCGTCGATGATACTTTCGTCTTCGGTCCAGTTGAGCATCGGTCGGGCGGTCCTTCCATACCGGTTGGGATCGGTTCGACCATAGTGCGAAACGGCGGACGGCGCGACTGGAGGGGCGATATCCTAGGATGCGTTCTGTGGACGGAAGCCGAACCAGCCGATGGCGAATCCCCAAACGACCCAGACGATCTCGCGGAACCGGCGGATGACGGCGACCGCGAGGCCGACCGACGGCTGCCCGGTGATGTGGCCGAGTACCAGGACGAGGGCCGCTTCCTGGGTGCCGATGGTGGCCGGGATGAAGAATGTCGCGGCGCGGACCAGTTCCACGGCGGCGTCGGCGCAAAGCGCCTCGACCAGCGTGATCGGTTCGCCGATGAGCCACAGCGTCACCCACAACTCGACCGCGCCCAGCAACCAATTGGCGAGCGTCAGCAGAACCGAGAGGGCGAAGCGCCGCCGATCCCGCGTATAGCTCTCGACAAGGCGTTGATCCAAGGCGTGGATCTGTTCGATGACTTTGGCGATGGGGCGGCCGAAACGCCGTTGCGACAACCAGGACGCCGTCGCCGAACTGAGTTTCAGGCGTTGTACGAGGAACAGGCCGAGTATGCCGAGCGCGAGCGTGGCGAGGGCCGCGACAGCACCCCAGTCATAGCCTTTGGGCAGGAGATCGAAGGCGAGGGCCGTGGCCAGTCCGATCGCCAGGAAGATCACCAATGCGATCAGGTTGGCGGTCTTGGCGACCACCAGGGACGCCGCGCCTTCTTGGTAATCCATGCCGTGGAACTTGCGGAGCAGGATCGCCTTCACCGGCTCGCCCGCCAACCCGAAGACCGGGGTCACGCGGTTCAGCGCCGCCCCGACCATGCGGATTTTCCATAAGGCGTAGAACCCGAGGCCCTTCAGCCATTCGTTTCGGATAACGGTCTGCCAGGATGCAGTGTCGGCCAGGAAGGCGAGCATGTAGACCGCCAGCACCAAAAGGATGCCCCAGCCGATGGCGCCGACATATTGCGCGACCGATTGCAGGTCGGTGTTCCACAGGATGACACCGAGAAATGCCAGCCCGCAGATCAGGAACAGGAATTGCCAGGGGCGAAAGGCGCGCGCCCCGTCAAACATGATGCCGGCGGAAATTCTTCACGAACTGCAGGCCCCAGTACGCTTGCGCCCCTATGGCTGCCGCGGGAAGAAGCAGCCAAACGGCGTCGAATAGCGCCAGCGGCAGGACTAAAAAACAGAAATCCGCCCGCACCACCCGAGAGGAAAACACCACACGGTCGCCGGTGGTCTCGTCGGGGCCGTCCTCGATCTTTTCCAACCCTGCGGCCTTCTCGCGCGTGTCCCGGATGGTGTCGATGATGTAGTTGATGGTGCCGCCGACGGCCGCCGCGCCGCCGAACCAGAGCCAGATGTCGTTCCCCGACGTCTCCGCGACGCCCCATCCCAGGCACAGGAAGAACGCCGTATGGACGATCCAATCGTTAAAAGTATCGTATCGTTTGCCGAATTCCGACGTCAGGCCCTTCAGCCGGGCGATCTCGCCGTCGCTATTGTCCAGGATGTAATATCCGAGCAGCAGAAATGCGGAGATCAAGGTGCTGGCGTAATCGTCGTAATGCAGCATCCAGGCCGCGCCCAATCCGCACACCATCGACAGGGTGGTGATTTGGTTCGGCGTGACCGGCAGACGGTTCAATGCCAGGCTCGACGGATAGGAAAGGTGCCGCACCAACGGAAACAGGTGTGACGGTTTCTCCAACTGAAAATCGGGATCGATGTCGGCCATGGTGCTGTGGTCTCGGGGTCTCCCGGCGCGGACGTGGCGGCCCGCTACCGCTCGTTTGGTGGGAAGACCCATTCGGGTCTGTCGATAGGGGGGTAATTAAAGGTCTCGAAAGCGAAACTTCAATGTTTGATTTTCTGTAGCCGAATTCCGACATGGCGCGATCGCGGCATGGGTTCCCGCATCCGTGACGATTGAGATACGATGGCGCCGCACAGAAACGTAGACGGCCGGGAAGTGAGCGACGGAGTATGGGACCCAAGATCGTTTTATGGCGCCCGATGTATGATCCAAGCGGGCAGCAGCAGCTGGAGGCTGCCGGCGCGGACGTCACCGTCGTCGATTCCAGCGATCCGGGCGATCTGATCGCCGCGTTGCCCGATGCCAAGGGATTGTGGGCGCGATATCCGGAAGCCGTAACGGCGGCGATCATGGACGCCGCCGAAGACCTCGTCGTCGTATCGACGTCCGGCTTTGGCTACGACAAGATCGACATTCCGGCGGCGACCGAGCGCGGTATCCTGGTGGTCAATAATCAGGGCTTCGGGCGCATTCCCGTTTCCGAGCATACCTTGATGCTGGTGTTGGCGACGATGAAACGCCTGATGTGGAGCGACGCGGTCACGCGTGACGGCAGCGGATGGGATCAGCGCAGCGGCCTGGGACTCTACGAACTCGAAGGCAAGACCGTCGGGATCATCGGGCTGGGGTGGATCGGCACCGAACTGGCGCGCAAGCTGCGCCTTGCCTTCCGCTGCCGCGTGCTCGGCTACGACCCCTATGTCGATCCGCGTCTCGCCGCCGTCGCCGAGGTGGAGCGCCGGAGCAATCTGCAGGAGATGCTGGGCGAGTGCGAGGTGTTGTGTGTCTGCCCGGAATTGACGGAGACCAGCCGTACGATCGTCGACGCGGACGCCTTGGCCGCCCTGCCGAAAGGATCCTTCGTGGTCAACACGTCGCGGGGCAAGACACTCGACCTGGAGGCTTTGGCCGACGCCGTCGACTCAGGTCACGTGGCCGGGGCGGGGCTCGACGTGTACGATCCCGAGCCGCTGCCTGCCAATCACCGGATTCTCGAGAATCCCAAAATCGTGCTGACGCCGCATACCGCCGGCCTCAGCGCGGAGACGACCAAGCGCATGACCGTGAACGCCGTCGAACAGTTGCTGACCGCGGTCCGTGGCGACCTGCCGCCATTCGTCCTGAATCCCGAATCCTGGGAAGGGCCGCAATCGCGGCGGCCGCGTCCGAATGATTAGATCGCCGGCCGGCCGCGTCGCTATTCCGGCATCACTGCGGTGGCGGTGATCTCGACCATCGCTTCCGGCCGGTTGAGCGCTTGCACCGTCACCAAGGTGGAAGCCGGATAGCTGTCTTCGCTGAAGAACTCCTTTCGGATCTCCACGAAGTCGAGGTTGTAGCGCACCTCCGTGATGAACCCGGTCATCGTGACCACATGGTCGAGGGTGCCGCCGACCTCTTCCATCTGCCGCCTCATCTTGCGGAAAATGCAACGCACCTGCGCCCCGAAATCACCGGCGAGCGAATTGCCGTCCTCGTCCTCCGGTGCCAGCAACCCGGCGAGCCAAACCGTCTTGCCCCCCTCGGTCACCACGGCCGGGGCATAGGACCGTGATTTCTGGTAGTCGGAGGCATATTGCGTGCGTTTCATGACGTTTTCTCCTTCGGGGCGTGCCGAATTTCGACCGGACGGCGGCGTTCGGCAGGACGTTATAGAATATGCGATACTAAAACACCGCCCACGATCCGGAGGAATCGCCCCATGAGCGTGCTTGCCGAAGACCGCCCCCTGAAAATCACCAAGATCAAGGACCAGATCGGTGCCGAAGTGACCGGGGTCGATCTGACGAAACCGCTCGACGACGAGACGCGTAATCGTCTCTATGAGGCGTTGGTCGATCATGTCGTGCTGGTCATTCGGGACCAGCATTTCACTGCGTCACAATTCAGGGCGGCTGCTGAGCAGTTCGGCGAACTGATGGAGGATCAGAACCGCCTCTATCTCGCGGACGGCGAACCGTTGATCAGCGTCCTGTCGAACCGGCATAAGGACAGCACGGGCAAGCAGGCCAAGGTGGCGAAGAATTCGACCTGGCACACCGATCATACGAATCAGGAGCGGCCGCCGAAGTTCACCTCGCTCTATCCCGTGGCGTTGCCGGACAGCGGCGGCGGTACAGCCGTGTGTAATTCGCGCGCCGCTTATGAAGCCTTGCCCGAAGACTTTCGCGCTCGGCTCGACAAGATGCAGACGGCCAACACGCTGATCAGCAGCGCACGCGCCAAGATCGCCAATCCCGATATCCTCAAGGCGCAACAGGAATCCGACACCGGACCAATGATCCAGCCGCTGATCCGCACCCATCCCGAACGCGGCACCAAGGCGATCTGGTTCCACACCGGGAAGACCGAAAAGATCCTCGGCATGGAACCGCAGGAAACGCAGGATTTTCTCGCCGAGTTGCTGGAAACCGCGATCAAGCCGGAATTCACCTATACCCACGAATACAAACTCGGGGACATGCTGATCGTCGACAACCGGTCGGCCTTGCATCAGGCGCAGTTCGACTACGATCATAGCCAGCATCGGATGCTGTACCGCGCGCTTGTCCGGGGCGACCGGCCGTATTGAGGACGTTTTGCCACGCCGCGGCCGATTCGACTATCCTGAATGCCTGATTGAACCGACGGGGAGCGCATGCGATGGGCGACTACCGGCTGCTTTCGACCAGCGGCATTCTGGGCTACGGCTATCCCGAAGAATCACTGGAACGCGGGATCGAAATGGGCGTCGACATGCTCGGCGTCGACGGCGGTAGCGTCGACCCGGGACCGCATTATCTCGGCTCGGGCAAGACCCTGAACTCGCGGCTGGCGATGAAGCGCGATATCCAGTTGATGCTGCGCGCCGCGGTCAAGCACAACATTCCCGTGGCGGTCGGTACGTGCGGCGGCGCCGGCGGCGAACCGCATCTCGAGGTCATGGCTGATATCGTGCGCGAGATCGCCCGCGAGGACGGCCTATCGTTCAAGATGGCGACGATCCACGCGGAACAGGACAAGGCCTGGGTCAAGAAGCAGTTGGACGCGGGCACGGTAAAGTCGATGCGCAACGTGCCGCCGCTCGATGCCGAGACGGTCGACAAAGCGGAGCGGATCGTCGGCTGCATGGGGACCGAACCGTATATGGAGGCACTGGACCAAGGCGCGCTGGTGGTGCTCGGCGGCCGTAGCACCGATCCCGCGCCCTTTGCCGCTTGCGCAATGCGCGCGCAAACCGAGGCGGCCCCGGCATGGTATGCGGGCAAGATGCTCGAATGCGCGGCGGCCGGTGCGTGGCCGAAAGGGCATGACTGCATCCATGTCACGATCACCGACGATGGCGGCGTGATCTGCGAACCGCCAAACCCCATCCGCCGCTGCACGCCGGCGTCGATCGCCAACCAAAGCCTGCACGAGAATTCGAGCCCGACGATATTTCAAGAGCCGGGTGGCGTGCTCGATGCGTCCGACTGTTCGTTCGAAGCGGTATCCGATCGCGCGACCCGGGTTTCCGGGATGACGTGGACGCCGGACGATAAGTATACGGTCAAGATCGAAGGTGCGGAGCTGATCGGGTATCGCGCGATAACGATCTGCGGCACCCGCGACCCGGTGCTGATCGCGGGCTATGACAATTACATTGAAATGGTGCGCGAGAACGTGGCGCAGAAGGCCGAAGCCTTCGGCGTAACGTCCGACAAGTACCATCTGAATTTCCGGACCTACGGACGTGACGGGGTCATGGCCGAGCGCGAGCCGCTAAGCGATAGCCCGGGACACGAATTGGGCCTGCTGGTCGAAGTCATCGCCGACGATCAGGAATCGGCGAACGCCGTGCTCTCGATCGCGCGGGTCAATACGATGCATAATGATTTTCCGGGCCGCCTATGCAAGGAAGGCAACATGGCCTTTCCCTTCTCGCCGTCGGATATCGAATGCGGGCCCGCCTATCGGTTCAACGTCTATCACGTCGTCGAGCCGAAGACGCCGACCGAGATGTTCCCCATCGACTACGAAGACGTGCGCGGATAGCCGATGCCTAAGCTCAAGGACATTGCCGTTGTCTGCAAAAGCAAGAATGCCGGACCTTTCGAACTGACCATCGACGCCGTCTTCGGCGACAAGGAGACGTTCGACAAGGTTCACGCGACCGGGGTGATTTGCCCGGAACTGTTCGCCAAGCTCTACAACGTGTCGGTCGACGACATCCTGTTCACCGTTTACGAGCCGGGGTTGGCCTTCAAGGCGACGCTGCCGCGTTTGGTCTCGGCGGGGGATTTGGGCGACACCGACGTCTACGGTGCGCAGCAGCATGCCCCGTTGATCGAGGTCGATATCCCGATCTGACGGTCACGCCCGTCGAACCAATCCCGTCGCGAGTTCGTGCGGTGAGCTCCGGTGGATCCTGTCCCCCGAAATCGGAAAGCGTGATCGTGGTTCGAGGTGTCAGGCGCGGGCGGTTTCGACGGATGGGAATGGGTCGATGTCGCACTCGCGGAAAACGTCGTCCGCGTCCTCGCCCAGGAACAGCCGGCCCAATTGCCGTTCCAACTCCGGCCGGACCAGCCGTTCCGCCGCGTTTTGCGGCAAATTGGTCAGTTCGCCGACATAGATCGTCTTTCCGTCCGTATAGCAGTCCACCCGGATGAACGGGAAGTCTTCCGCCAGCCGTTCGCATAGCCGCAGCATGTCTTCCAGATTCTCCGGTCGCGGATCGCGCGCGTGCGACCCGTATACGCGGCCCTCCTTGACGAAGGTGATGGGCAGTTGGTGCCAGGTCGGGGAGTAGTAGTTTTCCGTCAACTCGGTGAACCGGCCGCGCATCACCTCGATAAGCTGCGGCTTGCCCGAGAAACAATGGACCTTGTAATCGACCAGCGCGCCCTCGCCGAAGTCGATGAGTTCCTCGACCATGACCCGTTTCCTAAGGTGCTGGTAATTCGCTTCCCGAGTGCGCAGGTACAGGTCGTCCTGCAGCCATCCGGCGATCTCATCGCGGGGGATATCCTGACCGCCGTCCTCCACCCGGATCACGGACCCCGAGGAATGCGCAGGTTTCACGATGCAGCCGGCGGGAAAATCATAATTCCGAATGGCTTCCGGGCTATCCAGCAGGGCGATTGTCTTGGGGAAGCAACGCCCGGCTTTTTCCTGCAGATACGCCTTCACATCGTGCTTGTCGCTGATGGTGCCGCGTAGCGGCTGATGCAGCGTGCCGCCGATCTTAATCCGGATTAGAAAATCGTTGTATAGCTTCGGATACCGCAAATTGGGGATGCGCCGGTGGCGCAGCATGAAATGGATCAGGCCGGCCACAAAATCACCGAACCGGTTGCGTGGTATGATCGAAAGGAGAGATGCCCAAATTTTTTTATACATAGGTTTCATCCCGTTACGGGCGGCGGCCGTCGGATCCATTGCAATCGGCACTGAGAGCATTTTAGAGCGAAGCACCCGCGTTCGGGGCAGAATCTATTAAGAACAATTAGTTAATACTTTGGTCGTATAGATTGATTCGTCTAAATGACGGCCAATTGAGGGTAGCGAAATGCCCGATTTCGATCCATATCTGGATGGAATTCGTCGGCTGTCCGGCCCAAAACGATGGAAGACGATGCGCATATTGATGCTTCATAACCGCTATTTGGAGCGGGGCGGTGAAGACACGTCTTTCCAAATGGAAGCCGAACTCCTTAGGAGCAACGGCTGCGAGGTCGTGACCTACGAGGAAAACAATACCCGGGTCCAAGAAATCGGAAGAGCCAGAACGGCGTTGGGATCGATCTGGTCGCCCTATTCCTATCGTAAGGTTCGCGACATCCTGCGCAGCGACCATTTCGATGTGATGCATGTCCAGAATTTCTTCCCCCTGATTTCGCCATCGGCCTACTACGCCGCTGCGCATGAAGGGGTCGCCGTCGTGCAGTCACTCCGCAACTTCCGGCTGACCTGTCTGCCGGGAACCCTGTCCAGGAATGGTGGGGTCTGTGAGGATTGTGTCGGCAAGGCGGTGCCGTGGCCGGGTGTGGTGCACGGCTGTTACCGCGGATCGGTCGTTGGTTCGTTCGCCGTGGCGTCGATGGTTGCGATCAACAAGGGAATCGGAACCTGGCGTGACAAGGTCGACGCGTACATCGCGCTGACACAGTTCTCGCACGACAAGTTCGTGGAAGCCGGGTTGCCCGCCGATAAGGTACACATCAAGAGCAACTCCATCCATCCGACGCCCGAAATTGGTCCGGGCGGCGGCGGATATGGTCTTTTCATCGGGCGGCTGGCGCCCGAAAAAGGCGTCGATACGATGCTGAATGCCTGGAAGCGGCTGAACGTGGAAATTCCCCTGAAAATCGTCGGCACGGGGCCGTTGATGCCCGACGTGGAACGGCGTGCCGAGCAGGACGGGAATGTCGAGGTTCTTGGATGGCAGGAACCGGCGGATGTGATGGAGCTGCTCGGCAAGGCCGAGTACCTGGTTTTCCCGTCGGAATGGTACGAGGGGTGCCCGCGGGTGATCATCGAATCTCTTGCGAAGGGCACACCGGTCATCGCGGCGCGGTTGGGCGCGGCCGCCGAAATGATCGAAGACGGCCGGACCGGATTCATGTTCCGTCCGGGCGACGATGAAGACTTCGCCGCAGCGGTGACCAAGGCCTTCTCGGCGACGGTGGATCGCCCGTCGATGCGGACCGCGGTGCGTCAGGATTTTCTCGACAAATACACCGCCGGCCGGAACTTCGACCGGTTCATGGAAATCTATCGGTCCGCCATCGACCGGTCCCGAACCCGAAACGACCCGCAAGCGACCGTCAAGACCGCCGCCGCGACGAAGTAGACCGGCGCGACGCCGCACCATGCCTGACGGTTGAGATTCGGCTATAATCGGTTCGTTCGTATTCGCAACGGGAGCCGATGCTATGATCGCCTTTGGTGAAGCGACGGAGTGGTCCGGGACCGCCCGACGAATGACCCCCGTTTTCGCCGGTGAAATCAGCGGGCTCGACCTCTCGCAGCCGCTGTCGGATACGGATTTCGAGCACATTCGTTCCTTGTTTCTCGAACACGCGGTTCTGGTATTTCGCAATCAGCAATTGGATGACGCGGCGCTGCTGGCCTTTACCGAGCGGTTCGGGCCGATGGACATCCATCACCTGTCGGAACACCTCAAGAAATCGCAGCCCGAAATCCGAATCCTCAGCAACGACCGGAAGAACGGGAAATATGTGGGAGCCCATAAATCGGGCATGGTTTGGCACACCGACCAGTCGTTCAAGGAACGGCCGATGTTGGCGACCTTCTTACTGGGTGACGATTGCCCACCGGAAGGCGGGGACACACAGTTCGCCAACATGACCGCCGCCTATGCCGCATTACCGGAACCGATGAAGCAACGAATCGATGGCCTGGTCGCCATCCATGACCGCAATTTCAGTTACGCCGAACGTTATCCCGACAGGCCGCCCCTGACCGCCGCGCAATTGAAGGAGGTGCCGCCGGTGTCGCATCCGCTGGTGCGGCGGCATCCGGATACCGGCCGGCTCGGCCTCTTTCTGGCGCTGTCGGATATACGCGATATTGAAGGGATGGACCGGGCGGCGGCGCTCGAGCTTGTTGCGGAACTGGTCGATTTCGCTACGCAGGACGAATTCGTCTACAGCCACAAATGGCGTAACGGCGATCTCGTTGTCTGGGACAACCGCTGCACCATGCATCGCGCCACCCCATACGATGACCACAAGTATCGCCGTTATATGCGCCGGACCCAGGTACGGGGCGACCGGCCGGTTTAATCGCCCGCGATGTGCGTAACCGTGGCGGCACGAGCGAGAGAACCGGGCCGGGAAAATTGAGGAAGTCCATGATCGAACGACGTGAAACACCCCTGACGGAACGATCGGTTTGGGTCGGCCCGGATTTCGAGAAATCCGAGAATTGGATCGTCCATCTGACCGCAGAGCATATCGCCGACCTAAACGATGCGGTGGTAACGGTGAAGCGGCGGGGATTGTCCGTGCCGGAGATTTCCAAGGAAGATTTCGCGTTGCCGCGGCTCGGGGCGGTCCTACGGGAGGCGAGCGACGAGTTGGAGAACGGACGGGGCTTTGTCTTGTTGCGGGGGCTGCCCGTGGAAGAGGTTTCCGCGGAAGATTTGAATCTCTTGTATTGGGGACTCGGCGCTCATCTCGGCGAAGTGATCTCGCAGAATGGCCGCGGCGACCTCATCGGTCATGTGACCGATCTCGGGTTCGATATCTCGCAGCCGAATGTCCGGGGCTACACGACGAGCGCCGGGTTGCGGCCGCATAACGATTCCGCCGACCTGGTCGGGCTGTTGTGCGTCCGGCCCGCGCAGCGGGGTGGGGAGAGCATCATTGCCAGCGCGACCGCGATCTTCAATTCGATCCTGCGCGATGCGCCGGAATGTTTGGATGCGCTTTATGACGGCTTCCACTACGATGTGCGCGGCGAGGGCGTGACGGGCAAGCTGACTGAAGTCACCCGCAATCGAGTCCCGGTCTACAGCTATCATAAGGGCCGCATGAGCTGCCGGTTCAATTCGAAGGCGATCGAGACGGCGGCGGAAAAGATGGGTGAGCCGCTGTCACCGTTGCAGCACACGGCGCTGCGCCTGATCGAGGACCGTGCCAACGACCCCGCCTATCACCTGAGGATGACGTTTCAGCCGGGCGACTTGCAGCTTCTGAACAATTTCGTCGTTCTGCATTCCCGCACGCCATACGAAGATGCCGAACCGCCCGCCGCCAAACGGCTGCTCCTGCGGTTGTGGATCAATCTTTGGGAAGGCCGCGAATTGGCACCGGCGTTTGCCGACCGCTACAACGCCGGCGCGCGGCAAGGCGTGCCGACCCAGGCCCCGGCGCCGTAACGATCCCCGTCAAGGATGAACGTCTTCGGTGAACCAGTCGGTCGGCAGGTCGCGGCCCGCCCCGGCGGCACGGGCGGCGTGATACAGCACCGACCCGACGGCCGTGAACTGCACCGCCAGGCCCCGCAGATTGAGAAAACAGGTCGTCTCGTCGGATGACTCGCGACCGACCGCGTTTCCCGCGGCGAAGTCGAAGGCGGTCGGCACCGTGGCGAGAAAATCGAGATCGGCCGAGGCGGCCGCCTGTTTGTCCATGTCGGGCACATGCAGGCCGTGCGTGACGTCGTAGTGTTTGGTCGAGATGCTTTTCGGGTCGTGCATTGCTACACGATCGCAGGCGCGGATCGCGGCGGGCGGCAGCTCACCGTCCCGGATGCAGCCGATATGCATGCCCGGTGCGATCCAGGCCGGATCGAGGACGGGGTCCAGGCTGTTGGTGGCGCACAGCACGATGTCCGCGCCGTCGACCGCTTCGGCCGCCGTTTCGGCGGCGACAAGGTTGGTGTCGATCTTCGCCGCCATCGTGTCACAGAAGTCTCGCCGTCGCGCCACGTTCGGACTGAAGCAGCGGATCTGCGTAATGTCGCGCAGGGCGGTCACGGCGAGGATCTGGCTGCCCGCCTGCCATCCGGAGCCGAGCAAGGCGACGGTCCGGGCATCGTCGCGCGCCATGTATTTCACGCCGAGACCGGACGCCGCCGCGACCCGCATGCGTTGCAGCACGCCATCGGGGAAGATCGCCAGCGGCTCGCCGGTCACCGTGCTGAACAGCAGCACGAGGCCGGTCCAACGGTTGCCCGGTGCGCGCGGCGCCTTCACCCGGCGTCGGCCGCCGCCGATGTCCGGCCAGGTCAGGATATCGGAATTGATCCGCACCGATCCCATCTCGAGGCTGGCGATTGTCGCGCTCATGGATTTGAGCTGGTAGGCGGCGTCGGGGTCGTCGGTCTTGGTCAGGATTTCACCGCGCGTCCCCGCGACGGCGAGTCCGTTGGCGACGTCCCGATAGGCCGTATCGAGCGCCTCGATGCAGGCGCTCATGTCCAACAGTGCCGACGCGTCGTCGTTTGAAAGCAGGAGTGTCATGCTGCCACGGTCGCTGCCGGTATCGGCATTGACTCAGGCCGCGGCCGCATAGGCTTCGATCGGACTGGCGCCGATCGCGCAGCGAAACATGATGCGCCGTTCGTTCAGCGGGTAGTCCTTGCGCCCCGAATGCATCAAGCCGCCTCGGTTGTCCCACATCAGCGTGTCGCCCACCTGCCACTGGTGCTCCCAATGCTCGGCGCGGGTTCCGGCGGCGTGGATGTGGTCGAACAGCGTCTCCAGGATGTCTTCGCTCTCCGATTCGCTGACATCCAGTATCCGCACTGTAATCAGGGGGTTGGCGAAGATCGCCGGCCGGCCGGTCTCCGGGTGCCGGCAGACGACCGGGTGCGCCACGGTAGGCTCCTCCTTGGCGCGTTTCGGGAGTTTTGCCGTCAATGCCTTGGTCTGGTCGTTACGCTTGTTGCGGCCGAGGGCGAACTCCGCCTTCAGGTCCTTGACCCGCTCCTTGAAAGCGGCGGGCAGCATTTCGTAGGCCCGGTAGGCACTGGCGAAGCAGGTATTGCCGCCGCTTGACGGAATTTCGAGTGCATGGACCGAGGTCGCCTTGACGGGCGGATCCTCGTATGAGGAATCGGAATGCCAACCTTCGCGCAGGTTGTTGGTAACACCCCGGCTTGCCCCCGCCTCGTCGAATTCGCCGTCGTCGTCCACGTTCCGGTTGTAGACGATCTCGGGCACCGTCGGATGCCGGAACGCTGCTTGGATATGGCGGCGGAGCGCGCCGAAGCTGGCCGAGAAGTCCACGAAGGGCTGCGGCTCCAATACAGGGCCGCGAAACAACAGAACCTGGTGGGCTCGGAATGCCTCTTCAATCTGCGCGACAGTCTCGGCCGTCAGCGGCTTGGCTAGATCGACGCCTTTGATCTCCGCGCCGACATCATATCCCGTCGGGTGAACTTCGAGTCCCATGCTCCGACTCCCGTCGTATCGAGGTTGACTGCCCATCGAGAACTATACGGCCTGGCTGGGGTCCGGCCAAACAACGCAATCCTCTCGGCCCCCTCGATTTGGGCAGATTGAGCTCTCGCAATATACTGCGGACGATTGAATTGGCGGTAATGCCCGTGGCGGTCGGCCGGGCTTCCCCTGCAAAATGAAGAGGTTTAGGAGGATTTATGGATCCTAGAATCGTTTTTGTGACCGATTTTCCGGACGCCGCCGATGTCGCGCGCGAAATGGCGCCGTCGGGTTTCGACCTCGTTGTCGCCCCAGCCCGCAGCGCCGAGTACAAGGAGGCGATGCGCGACGCGGAATTCTTGGTCGGCTTCGTCGACGGTCTGGTGGACGAGGAACTCTATACGACCGGGCCCAAGCTCAAGCTCGTGCAATTGCTGAGCGCCGGGTACGACAAGGCAGATTTGCAGGCCGCGCGTACTGCCAAGGTGCCGCTCGCCAACAATGGCGGCGCCAACTCGGTCGCTGTGTCGGAACACGCGATTTTGCTCGCGCTTGCGGTCTCGCGACAGCTTGTCCGGCAGCACACCAGCGTGTCGGCGGGCCGATGGCGCGGCAACGAGACGCCGCGGGTCCATGAGCTGCGCGGCCGCACGCTTGGCGTGGTCGGTCTCGGCACCATCGGCAAGAAGACCGCCCGTCTCGCACAAGCCTTCGGGATGGAGGTCATTTATTACGACATCGCGCGCCTGCGCGAGGACGAAGAAGATGCGCTGAACGTGCGGTTCCGTCTGCTGCGTGAACTTTTGCGCCTGTCCGACGTGGTCACGCTGCACACGCCGTTGAATGAGTCCACCCATCATATGATCGGTGCGGAGGAACTGGCGTTGATGAAGCCGTCCTCGATCCTGGTGAACACCGCGCGCGGGCCGGTGATCGACGAGGTCGCTCTGCACACGGCGTTGACCACCGGCGTGATTTCGGCGGCAGGCCTGGACGTGTTCGACCAGGAACCGCCGCAGGCGGACAATCCGTTGTTCGGTCTTGAGAATGTCATCCTGACCGCGCATTTGGCCGGCCCGACTTTCGAAAGCAACACGGCGCGGGTGCGAAACGCGTTCGACAATGTACAGCGGGTGGCGCGCGGCGAGGCGCCGCTCTGGGTCGTGCCCGAACTGGAAGAGTGACGGAGCGGATCGGCATGGAGAACGGAGCAGGGCACGAATATTTCGTGCCGGAAAGCTGGGATCACGAAGCGGATGTCGTCGTTGTCGGGTTCGGCGCCGCCGGCGTCGCGGCGGCGGTGACCGCGCACGACCTGGGCGACGAGGTGTTGATCCTCGAGAAGGCGCCGGAGGGCCAGGAAGGCGGCAACACGCGGGTCGCGGGGCAGGGCTATCTGAATACATCCTCGGCGGAGAGTGCGGCGACCTATCTGACCGCGCTGTGCGGTTCGTATACGGTGCCGGAAAAGATGATCCGCGTCTGGGCCGACGAAATGTGCCGGAACAATGAGTGGCTCGCGAGTCTGGGCGGCGACCCGCAGGAGCATCAGCATCCGCCGGAAGGGATCGAGTTCCCGGACCTGCCCGGCTCCGACTGTGTCCATAAGTTCCACGACGGTCCGACCTACGGCTATTCGCTGACCTGGAAACGGTTCGAGAGTCTCGTCAAGGAACGACCGATCGAGATACTCTACGAAACGCCGGGCCGCGAACTGATCCAGAACCGTATCACGCGGGAAATTCTTGGCATCCACGCGGAACGGAACGGCAAGCCGATCGCGGTGAAGGCGCGCAAGGCGGTGGTGCTGACATGCGGCGGATTCGAGAACAATCAGGAAATGATCCGCAACTACCTGCCGGGCATGCCGTACTGCTACACGTCGGGCAGCCCTTATAACGAGGGCGACGGGATCACCATGGCGATGGCCGTGGGTGCCGACCTTTGGCATATGAACAATTTCGCCGGGCCGTCGATGGCGCTCAAGGTGCCGGAGTATCCCACCACCTTCTCGATGCAGGCGCTGCATTTCAGCAAGGTGATGGCGGGCGGCATGATCGTCGTCGGGCCGGACGGCAACCGCTTCGCCGACGAGAAGTTCAAGACGCGTCACGGCAAGGTGCCGATGAACGGTAAGTGGAAGCCGTTGGCGACGCCGACACCGATGTTCCTGGTGTTCGATCAGGACATGATGTCGGCCGGGCCGCTCTACGACAAGAATCCGAGCCATGGCTGGAACCCGGTCGTCGACAAGTACGATTGGAGCGACGACAACAGCGCCGAACTGGCGAAGGGATGGATAAAGTCGGCGGACACGGTGGCGGGACTTGCCGAAACGATCGGCCTCGACCCGTCCGCGCTGGAGGCGTCCGTCGCGCGGTGGAACGATCATTGTGCCGCCGGCGAGGATGCGGATTTCGGCCGCAAGCTGATGCTTCAGCCGTTGGCGCAGGCCCCCTTCTACGCCGTGGAATTGTCGCCGTCGATGCTCAACACGCAGGGCGGGCCGCGCCGGAACGAGCGTAGCGAGGTGTTGCAGCCGAACGGCGACCCGATACCGCGGCTTTACAGCGCAGGCGAACTCGGCTCGATCTACAGCTATCTTTATCAAGGCACCGGCAACATCGGGGAATGCCTGGGCTTCGGCCGCATCGCCGGCCGCAATGCCGCGGCGGAAGCGCCCTGGGACTAAGACCCCGCGATTTGGGTGCGGGACGCTCTCGCCATATACTCGGGCATACGATCTTTACGCGACGAGTGAACGCCGACGGCCCGGTCCGGCACCCGGGCCGGCTACGCTTGTGACCCGGTCAAGCCGGCGCGCCAATCAGCCAATCAGGGAGCTGGCATGCAGTTTAGTTTCACCGAGGAGCAGGAAGAATTTCGCGGCATCTTGCGGCGTTTCCTGGAAGACAAATCGCCGACCACAGAGGTCCGGCGGCTGATGGAAACCGACGAAGGCTACGACCTGGAGGTCTGGCGGCAGATCTGCCAGGACCTCGGGTTGACCGCCGTCCATATTCCCGAGGCATATGGCGGGCAGGGATTCGGCTTCGTCGAGTTGGGGATCGTCGTCGAGGAAATGGGCCGCGCCCTGCTGTGCGCGCCGTATTTCGCCTCGACAGTCTTGGCGGCGACGGCGATCCTGAACGCCGGGACCGAGGAACAGAAACAGACCCTGCTGCCGGATATCGCGTCGGGCGAGACGATCGCGACCCTGGCCTTCACCGAGGATAACGGGCGGAACGGGACGGACGGTGTGGCGATGACGGCGACCGCGTCCGGCGACGGTTTCACGCTCGACGGTCACAAGAGCTTCGTGCTCGACGGCCATACCGCCGGCCTGATCGTCGCGTTGGCGCGTAAGCCCGGTACCTCCGGCGCTGACGGATTGTCGCTCTTCGCCGTGAAAGGCGATGCGGCGGGGCTCGACCGCACCCTTTTGCAGACCCTCGACCCGACGCGCAAACAGGCGCGGCTCACGTTCAAGAATGTCGAGGCGCAATTGATCGGCGAGGAAGGCGGGGCCGCCGCACCCATGGCGAAGACGCTGGACCAGGCGACCGCCTGTCTCGCCAATGAGATGGTCGGCGGGGCCGAGCGGCTGCGGGAGTCGGCGTTGGAATATTCGCAGCTGCGCGTTCAGTTCGGCCGCGCCATCGGGTCCTTCCAGGCGCTCAAACATCGGTCGGCGGACATGCTCCTGGAAGTCGAGATGGCCAAATCGGCGGCCTATTACGCCACCGCGGCGGTTGACGATGACGCTGAAAATCTGGCGCCGGCGGTATCCCTCGCCAAGGCCGCGGCGGCCGACGCATACACGCAGGCGGCGATCACCACGGTGCAGATGCACGGCGGCATCGGCTTTACCTGGGATAACGATACGCATCTCTGGTTCAAGCGCGCCAAGAGTTCCGAAGTCTTCCTCGGCACGGCGAACGAACACCGGGACCGGCTGATCGAGAATTGGGATGCGATGGAAAGGAGTGCCGCCTGATGAGCGAACCGACCGAAGCGAGCGTTCGCGCCGAGGTGCGCGCCTGGCTCGAGGCGAATTTCGATCCCGATCTCGGCCTCGTCGAGTGGCGCAACAAACTGATCGACGGCGGCTGGGCCGCCCCGACCTGGCCGGTGGAATGGTTCGGCAAGGGCTACTCCGACCCGTTGGGCCGTGTGGTCGATGAGGAATTCGACCGCATCGGCGCGGTCACGGTGGCCCGCACGGGTATCCGCAACCTCGCCGCGGCGACCCTGCTGGCGCACGGTACCGATCTGCAGCGCGAGAAATTCCTGCGCCGAATACTGACCGGCGAGGATACCTGGTGCCAGTTGTTCAGCGAACCGGGCAGCGGTTCCGACATGGCCGGCGCGACCACTCGAGCCGATCTCAAGGGCAACAAATGGGTGGTCAACGGTCAGAAGGTCTGGACCACGAGCGCCCATCACGCGCAATACGGACTGCTGCTCGCGCGGACCGACTGGGACGAGGTGAAACACAAGGGCTTGAGTTACTTCATCCTCGAAATCGAACAGCCGGGCGTCGACGTGCAGCCGCTGCGCCAGATGAACGGGCATGCGTCCTTCAATCAGGTCTTCATGACCGACGCGGAAATCTCGCCGGAATTCATGGTCGGTGAACCCGGCGAAGGCTGGAAGATCGCGACGACGACCCTGATGCACGAACGGCGCGGCGCCGACAGCCTGCGCCGCTATGCCCAGGCGAAGGACCGGCCGGGCCGCATCTACGCCGAAGAGAAGGCCGAGATCGACACCCAGCTCGAACCTTATAAATGGTATCCGCAGCGCGGCGGCCGCGCCGACCTGCTGATGGAGCGCGCGCGGGAGACCGGCAAGATCGGCGATCCGGCGATACGGCAGGAAATCGCCAAGGTGCTGACCATGCTGAAGACCGCCGAATGGACGGCGCGTCGTGCGCGGGCCGCGCAGGACCAAGGCCGCCCGCAAGGGCCCGAAGGCTCGCTCGGCAAATTGGCCGCCAGCATCATTGCGCGCGCGGCGGCGCGGGTCCATACGGAGATCGCCGGCGCCGACGCCATGCTGACCGGCGAGGACGGTCCGATGGGCGGCGTCATTGCGGAGATCTTGATTTCGGTTCCCGCGATCTCGATCGCCGGCGGCACCGATGAGATCCAGCGGAACATCATCGCCGAGCGCGTGCTCAAGATGCCGAAGGAAAATCGCGTCGATACCGACCGGCCATTCCGCGACGTGCCCCGGAACACCGTCTCCTAGGCCGTGCCGGGGTCGGCAGGGAAGAACAACAACGGGAATGCCGATACGTGACTGAGAAACCGCGGGGGCCGCTCGAAGGGGTCCGGGTGATCGACCTGACCAGCGTCATGCTCGGGCCGTTCGCCACCATGATGCTGGGCGAAATGGGGGCGGAGGTCATCAAGATCGAGCCGCCGGGAGGCGACATCGGGCGGTGGACCGGCGCCGCCAAGACTCTCGGCATGTCGGCGTCCCACCTGCTGAAGGGCCGCAACAAGCGGAGCGTCGTGCTCGACCTCAAGAACCCGGCGGCCAAGGAACCGTTCAAGCGGCTGGTCGAGGGCGCGGATGTCTTCGTCCACAACATCCGGCCCAAGGCGGCGGCCCGGCTCGGCATCGACTACGAGACGATATCGTCCTGGAAGCCGGACATCGTCTACGCCGCGGCGACCGGCTACGGCGAAAGCGGCCCCTGGGTCGACAAGCCCGCCTATGACGACCTGATCCAGGGGGCGTCCGGCATGGCGGCGCTGAACGGCATGGTCACCGGCACGCCGCGCTACGGCCCGTCGGTGCTGGCCGACAAGACCACGGGCCTATTCCTGTCCAACGCGATCATGATGGCCTTGTTCCATCGCGAACGGACCGGCGAAGGGCAGCGCATTCACGTGCCGATGTACGAATGCTTCACGGCGTTTCTGATCAACGTGCATATGCAGGGCCGGGCCTTCGAGCCGCCGGTCGGCGAGGCCGGATATGCGCGCGCGTTGAGCCCGCACCGCCGGCCCTACGCGACGACCGACGGCTATGTCGGCGTCATGCCTTACAACGACAAGCACTGGAAGACGTTCTTCGCGGTCGCGGGCCAGCCCGAATTGGCCGATGACCCGCGCTTCGCCGATCAGCCGTCGCGGTCCAAGAATATCGACGCGCTATACGAGTTCGTCTCCGAGGTCATGGCGACCCGCAGCACGGCGGAGTGGATCGAGACGCTGGAGGATGCTGACATTCCGGTGTTGCCCATGAATACGCTGGAAGACTTGTTCAGTTGCCCGCACCTGACTGCGGTCGGCATGTTCCCGGAAGTCGAGCATCCGACCGAGGGCCGCATCCGCCACATCAAGGTGCCGGTGCATCTGTCGAAGACGCCCGGCGGCTATTACAGCCACGCGGAAAACCTGGGCGAAAGCACCGAGGCGGTGCTGCGCGAAGCGGGCTATTCCGACGCGGAAATCGCAGATCTGCAATCGGCAAGCGCCGCCGGGAAACCCGGCGATTAGAGTGTCACCCTAACCGTTAGCCACTTCCGACTTCCCTGAAGGAGACCCGCCATGTCCATCTATAAGAACGGCGACGTTGAGATTTATTATGAGGAGGCCGGCTCCGGCTTTCCGCTTCTCGTCATTCCCGGCGGCGGGCTGAATGCGGCGATCAGCTATCTGTCCGAACGGACCGCGTTCAACCCGATGGAAGTCCTCAGCGACGAGTATCACTGCATCACGTCGGACCTGCGGAACGCCATCGGCGGCAAATCCTCCGGCCCGGTGGAGGTCGACCGGCCCTGGGATTCCTATATCGACGATCTGCTCAATCTGATGGACCATCTGGGCATCGACAAGTTCCTGGTCCTCGGCTTCTGCATCGGCGGCCCCTTCATCTGGAAGATGCTGGAGCGCGCGCCCGACCGTGTCGTCGCCGCCGTGCCGGCGCAGCCCAGCGGCTTTCGCCCGGAAGTGCCGGACCGGTTCGTCAGGAGCAACATGGAAAGCTGGGCGCCGGCCTTAAGCGAGAAACGGTCCGACGTCACGTTGGAGATATGCGAGGCTTTTCTCAAAAAGATGTATCTCGAAAACAATGATTTCGTCTTCAGCGTGACGCGCGATTTCGTGCGCAGCTGCACGACGCCGGTCCTGGTCATGCCCGACGATACCGAGCCGCACCCCTATGCCGTCGCCGAGGAATCGGCGATGCTGGCCCCGAACGGGCAGATGACCTTCTTCCCCTGGATGGAAGATCCGGCGCGGGTCCCCTTGGCCGTGCGCCACCTGCGCAGCTTCCTGAAGGCGAACGCGCCGGACTAGTCGCTTGAGAGATTAGGCGGGTTGACCATGTCGGTCTCCGGCGTGGCATCGATGCGTCTGCGGGTTTTGCCTGGGCGCGGCCTAGGGATGTTGGGTCTAATCCGAGTCAACGCAGTAAAGTCGAGCACGGACATCGATTTTCAACCGATGGCCGCACAGCGGCGCGTTTTGCGTTCAACGCGAATATGCAGTTACGATTATTAACCTAAATATTGCAATAAACTTAATGGGAGGCGTTGCTATGAGAATGTTAGCGTCTAGCGCAGTGCTACTTGCCGTGACCGCGGCCGTCGCAGTGACACCAGCAAGTGCGGACGACTATCCGAAAAAGGCAATAAAAGTTCTCGTCGGCTTCTCGGCCGGCGGCGGCACCGATGTCTATGCCCGTAACATGGGAGCGACGATTACGAAATTCCTCAACAATCAACCCTTCGTGGTCGTGAACAAGGCCGGCGGCGCTCAAATTCCGGCCATGAAAGTGTTGAAGAAGTCCAAACCGGACGGCTATTCGGCCATGGTAGTTTCCATGGGCAGCGCGATCATCGCTACGGGATTGCGCGATCGTGGTGTCGACCTGTTCAAGGATTTCGAACTGGTCGCCCAGTACGGCGTAACCAACCTAATGGTTGCCGCCTCGAAGACGACCGGCTTCAAGACGCCCGCGGATATCATCTCCGGAATCAAGAAGGCCAACGCCGAAGGTAAGAAACTACGTTGGGCGAGTGCAGGCCGTGGGTCGATCACGACTTTGGCCACGATCGCCTGGTTAAACAAACATGGCGTCTACGAAATGACCCAGGACATTCCCTTCAAGGGTGGCTCGAAAGTGCGTGCCGCATTGATCGGAAACAACGTCGATTTTGGGACGCTCGGCACGTCCAATGCCTCTGCCTACAAGGAAAAGTTCAACATCGTTGCCACATTCGCCGAAGCGCGCGATCCGGTTCAACCGGACATCGCCACATTAGGCGAGTTGAAAAGCGACTATGTGCCCATGGCGACACCGATCATCCTTGCCGTGCCGAAGGGAACGCCGAAAGCCATCGTTGCCAAATTGTCGGGGGCGATCAAAAAATCGACGGAAGACCCTGAATTCAAGGCACGCACGGCAAAGGCCGGACAATCGATCGTCTACCGGGATTCCAAAGCTCTCGTAGCGTATGCGGCGAAACTCAAGAAGGATTGGAACAACACCATTCAAGTGGTTCGCAAGCGCATGGAATCAGCAAAAAAATAGTCCGAGGACTGTTTGAGTCGCTGCCTTTCACGAGAGAGCGTAGGGCGGAACCGATATGGAAAAATCTGCGCGAAATGACGCGATTGCGGGATTGATGGTGCTCGCCGTTGTCGGGGTCTTTGCCCCGGTAACGTCTGACATTTTCATCGATCCTCTCGACCCGGGGTTTTCGTCTCAGGATTTTCCGATCGGCGTCTTGGTTTTGATGACGGTACTCGCCTTCGCTCTTCTCGGAAGGGCTCTCATTCTGCTGGCCAAAAGCGGATGGCAACTCTACGAACCTGGCGAGTCGGACACGCTTCTACGGTTTCTATTGCCCATCGTTGGGCTGGGATTCCTCTATGTCTGGCTAATCGAGCAGTTTCAATATCCGATACCGACATTTTTCGCACTTTCCGCGTCGATGGCGGTTTTTGGTAACCGCGGACTCCTAAGACTGGTTGTCGTGCCGGCGGTCGTGACGATCATTTTCTATGTCGTGTTTTATGGCGTGTTCGGACTCAACGAGGCGGCGGGGGAAATCCTGAGCTACGAAAACGACGGATACTTCCGGCCGTTTCGAAAGTTCCTTGGCCTGTCGCAATGACGTTCGTGTAACGATGCCGGCATAGGGTGACTCAGGCTCCAACCGAGTTCACGGGGCGGCTGGACCGGCTAAGAGATGGAATATCGCTGAATGGGAATCATCACCGGTTTTTCGACGTTGTTTTCCGGTTGGGAACCGGTTTTTTTCGCGGTTCTCGGCACGGCCATCGGATTATTCGCCGGAGCCACGCCCGGACTCTCCGCGTCGGCTGCCATCGCGTTGTTGATCCCCATCACTTTCTACATGGAGACGCTACCGGCGCTGGTTTTCATTTATACGATCAGCAAAGCGGCCAGCTTTGGTGGGTCCATTCCGGCCATTCTATTCAATACTCCGGGTACGCCGCAGGCGTCGGCTACACAGCTGGAGGGATTCCCGCTTACGCAACAAGGGAAGCAGGGCAAGGCGTTGCGCATGGCCGTCATTGCCTCGGCCATGGGTGATACGTTCTCGGAACTCCTTCTTATTTTCGGGGCGGCTTATATCGCCTTATACGCAGCCAAGATGGGACCGGCGGAATATACGGCGGTTTACTTCTGTGCCTTTATCATTCTCGGCAGCGTCATCGGGAACTCGATCACAAAGGGAATTCTCAGCACGCTTCTTGGAATCTTGCTGGCGTTGATAGGGTTCGACCCGATTACTTCTGAAGACCGTTACACCTTCAACGTCGATTACCTGCTCGATGGTGTTGCGCTGGTACCGCTGCTTCTCGGCGTGTTCGTTCTCTCCGAGGTTTTCGTCCGGGTTACGGATCGTGGATCGATGGTCGGCGACCAGGCAATCGCTCCGAAATCGGATAAACCCGAAGACAACCGCGTCACCTGGTCGGAGTTCAAGGAATGTGCGCCGGTGATGGTCCGGTCGACAGGCTACGGGACGGTGATCGGCATGCTTCCGGGTATCGGCGCGGCCGTTGCCTGCTTCGTGGCGTATGCGGAAGCGCGGCGCATCTCAAAGCATCCGGAACGCTTCGGAAACGGCGCGTTGGAAGGCGTTGCCGCCGCCGAGTCGTCGAACAATGCGACGTCTGGCGCGAACCTGATCCCACTCCTGACACTCGGAATTCCTGGTAGCACTGCTGCTGCACTTCTTGCCGGCGTCATGCTGATTCACGGCATCACCATCGGGCCGTCGGTGTTCGTACAATCGCACGACATGATCTATGGCTTGTTCGCTTCGGGTCTTTTTTGCATCGCCACCTATTTTCTCGTCGGATACTTCGGCAGCGGCCTGATTGGCCGGATTATAGCGATGGTGCCGGCGCAGATGATTTATCCGCTCATTTTTGTGATTTGTTATGTTGCGGCATACGCGCTTCGGCAAGCGTTGTTCGATCTTGCCCTGATGACGATATTCGGTCTCGTTGGCTACTTGATGAAGCGCTTCGATTTCTCAATTCCGGCTTTCGTGATCGCTTTCATTCTCGGCGGTGGCGCGGAGACCTCGCTGCGTCAAGCGATGATGTTGGACGACAGCGGTGCCTTTGTCTTCTTCGAGCGTCCCGTTGCGTTGATGTTCTTTGCTCTCGGTATCCTCGCGATAGTCCTGCGCATCCGGCAGCTCCGCCGCCAAAAGCAAAACGGCTTATTTCCCGCCTCGTTGAGCGAGTAGTGTGATCGGGACCGAAGGACGATCACCGCAATGGTGCGTGTCCGCGATCGGTACGGCGCTAAAGTGCGGGGCGCTGGGCGATGGTCGGTCCGGGCAATTTCCGGATGTGCCGGTCAGGCAGTTGGCGCGGGCCGTTGCGTAGATGCCGGCGTCGGAGATTTCCACGGTGCGCAGGCCGAGCTGGGAAAATGTCGATCTTCGACACGAAGTTGGTCACCGCCGGCTCACGCCGACCACGCCGCATTTTTCTTCCTAGAAAAAGACGAAGGACCGGACCACGACATTCTTGCGGCAGGGCGCGTCATCCGGCGCGGTCGGGTCGATGCAGGCGCTGTGGAACGACCAGCGCGACACCGAGCCGTCAGTGACAGAGTCGTAGCATTTGAGCATCGAGACCTCGGTCGGCTTCTGGTTCGGGAACCAATACCACTCGTGGTCCGGGCGGTAGGTGAAGCGTGTGGTCTCGCCGACGCGGTCGTCATAGATCCGGTAGTTGGTGATATACGGCTGGTCCGCGAAGGAGGGCCAGGCGCACAGCACGAAGGGATTCTGGCGGACGGTCTCCATCGGTTTCGCAAGATTGATCGACATAAAGCGCCGCGACATCTTCGCGTCGGCTTCCGCCTCCGTATAGTGCTGCTCGCGCCCGAAGTTCCGGAGATTCTTGGTGAGCAACTCGCGGCAGCGCACGCGGCCGCTGTTGTCGTTCAGATCGTTGTGGACGAGGTTGACGTAATTCGCATTCACGCCCGGGTTCTTGTTGTCCTGGTCCTCGGTGCGGTCGCCCGTGTAGTCCTGATCGAACACATCGTGGTTGTACACGAGGGCGTCCGTCGCACCCGGGAAGAAATCCAGGAGAAGCTTTTCGATCTCCGGGTAGAACACGCGTTCCACCTCGGCCGAGTCGTAGAAGTTCTCGCACTTGGACTCGCAGTGCGCCAGGGACAGGCCGAGCCGGTCCATGCTTTCGGGGCTGCTGGGCGAAAGGCCCGGATAGTATTCCTCCAGCCGCCGGGCGTCGCGCAACACCTGCGGGAAATAGAGGCATCGTCGCTTGATGTCCGTCTCCTCCTTCCGCATCGCGTCCGCATCGGCCTTGCGGGCCGGGTCGCGCCACAAGGCATTGGACGGGACGATGGAGTATGTCGGCTGCTCGTAGATGGCGTAGCGCAGCGGCAGCGCCACGCCGCCCTCCGGCGCTTCGATGTTGTTCGCCCGGATGTAATCCAGGCATTCCTCATATTCCCGGAACCCGACGCCCCACTTGGTCTCGATCGGGCCGGGCGGCGCGGTCTCCAGCATCTCGATGGTCTTTTGCCCTTCTCCCCCGGCGACCTGTTCGAGGGCGATCTCTGTCGCGGCGGCCGTTCCCCCGTCGCCGTCCCGGTCGAGCGACATGTAGGACAATCCGCCGTTCGCCGCGATCGGCGCCGGCTGTCCCGCCGTGAGTTGGAGGGACGGCACATAGACGGTCGACCCTGTCGCTGAGTCCGCCGCACCGTGGGCTTCGGAAACCTTGGGCTGTTCCATGATAGGCACCATGTTCGTGAAATATGACTGTTATCCCTAACCGTAATCACCGTTTCGGTGAGTGACAAATCACGTCTTTCGATAGCGGGGCGCCCGATCGGGGCCGCCGCGGCTCTAAAGCCGCTTGGTCAGCACGGCGACGTCGAAGAAGGTTGGGATTAGAGTACGCACGAACGAACCATAAGTGAATGTGCCGAACATCAACGTCGGAAACGAGGGGTCCAGCTTTCGACGAGATCGATTTCGTCGAGATCATCATCGGAGTACTCATCCTCGCAGAGTTCGCTTGAGGTGAGAACGGTCAGGACCTTGCCGTATCGTCCGAGGCCCACTGACTCTTCCGAGACGATTAGTTCTGTCGTTCCACCAAGCCAGTTGCGCAGATCGGTCTCATCGGTAACATATTCTCCAGCCAATACAGCGTCACTCCGGGCGGTAAGGTTGGCTGTCGCTGACCCTTTTGGTAAATGCGATCCTTTGCGAATCCAATCGAGATTTGGGAGAGATTTCATGGTCTTGGACATGAAGCAGTAATCAATCGTACTGCCGGTGCTAACTATGACGGCGACCGCGGCGTCAGTCAGTTCGGCGAAGCGGATCGCAGTGGCTGTACGGGACGTCATACATAGGTCTGCGACTGCATCTATGGCGTCCAAGCCAGGTTCATGACGGTCGATCGCCGAGCGGAAGGGTGATTCCGGCATCAGAAGTCCGGCCGCGAAATGATCGGCCTCCAACTCATAAGGGTCGTTGGTCACAAACCCGGCGCGAGAACTGTGCGTGCCGTTCTCCAGGACGTGGTCGACATGGCCCGGAAGAAAATAGTGCCCTAACTCGTGACTAATGCTAAAGCGCTGGAAGCCGATACTGGGGATATGAGTAGCATAGATGATGCCGAAATTGTTGCCGTGTCGTAACAGCATGCCAGACACACCGTCATGCTGCCCCGATTTGCCTTGGACCATGATGTCCCGGCTTCTTGCGATGGCAAATGGATCGATCGGCAGTTGCATAAACCCTTCCTCCTTCAAGAAGGATTCCGCAGTTTGCTGGGCTAGCTTAAGGCTGAAAATCCGGTTCATTCATCTTTCCTGGTCTTCCGGTCTGCCAACATCTGCAAAAATTCCTTAGCGATCTCGCGGTCGTCCCCTGTTAGTTTTGCGACGTCTCTGAATAGCGGATCACCATCTTGCGTCATTTCAGGGCTATCGACGCGGCCAAGTAAGTAGTCTGTGGTGATTTCCAGGGCGATCGCGAGTCGCTTTAGCGAATCGAAGGACGGTCTGCGGCTGCTCTCGAAATGTGCAATCGAACTGGAGGGCATGCGTGCGCGCCTCGCCAAGGCCTCTTGGCTGTAACCTCTTAATTTTCGGGCTTTTTTCAGCCTTTCGCGGAAAACGTCAGTCGAATCGCGATCTTCAGTCATGTCTACTCCGACAGATAAACCTTGACGCTAATTTTTGTGCGCCGTAATTTTAGACATGTATGTCATGTCGGATTCGACATGTCCAAGCAATTGATTGCGGCATTGATCACTCGCCCCCGGTGCTGCTGCCAGACCGAAGGAAAGGCCCATGTCTTGCCAAAACCCATTCTATCAAACAGATGCCCTTGATGAGATTCTTCTCGATGTCGCGACAATCATAGAACTTAGTCCCCGTGACCGGAAAATCGCGGAGAACCGATATCGGCTCTTAAAAATGCATCTCGAACGCGAAAACAGTCCCCTCGCTCCGTACCTGATCGATGGCATAAGCCTTATTTACGCACAGGGATCGATAGCCACTAGCACTACGATCGTCAGTGGAACGGAGGATGACCGGTTCGATGTCGATGCGATTGTAGAAATAGACGTTCCTGTTGACTGGGAAGACAGCCGGGCGCTCGATGAATTGGAAGAAGCGTTGCAAAGTTTCCCCGGCGCTATCGCTATCGAGCGCTGTACCCGTTGCGTTCAAATCCAATTCGCATTCATGCACATGGACGTGGCAATTATGGACCGGCGTGCCCGGATTTCCATACCCCGTGCTGGTGAAATCTTCCATTCGCCCGATCAGGGAACGGCGTATCGTGTGGACTCAAATCCTTGGGGCTTCACGGCTTGGTTCCGATCTACGGTCGGTATCGGCCAAGCTGCGTTTGCTGAAAGCCTTGCTCGCCATCGTGCCACCGCTGTGCGCAATCGACTGCAGTTCATCGACAAGGATGAACGTCACGTTGTGACAAGGGCCGACCAACTTGATCTTCCACCTATGATCCCGAGCGCTATCGACGCGCAGGAGGCTGTGGCTCTAAAATTACTCAAGCGTTTCCTGAACCAACGCTATGAGAATCTCGACTTAAGCCGTCCACCGTCCATTTACCTAACCAAGCGGGCTGCCGACGTCGGATATATCCAACTCGGCTTATCAGCACAGCTCTTTGTGCTGGCTGATTCGACGGCGAAAATCATGAGAGAGCATATCGAAAACGATACGCGACCGCAGGAAGAAAACCCGTCATATCCTTCCGATTTGATCAACGACCGTTGGCCCCGTGCCGGGAGTGCCGGGGTCGATGATATGCGCACCCTCGCTGAACAGTGCGAACACCTTACAGAACGACTTGAAGCGATTGCGGTTGCCCCGCTTGTGGATATCGCTAAGGCAATAGACGATCTCTTTGGTGAACGTGTAGGACGAGAACAGCGCTCCGTGCTTGCTGCCCGCCATGATCGGCGGGTCGATGCGGCTCCGATCCTATCCGCCGCTCGCACGGGTGCGATCCAGGCACCGGCAATCGTAGTGTCATCCGACCGGCATAGCGAGGTCCCGACCCACAACTTTCACTCATCTTTTCTTGATGGCGGAGATGGCAAGTAACGAAAGCAAACGCCGTTCGCCAAACTCACAGTTGACGGCGATGCGCCGGCTTTGGCCCGATTTTCGAGGCCGCAAACTGCCGGATGGAACGCTCTGTTGGACAGGACCATTGCGGCCCAAGGCACAACGTTACTCCATATCGCTGTTTTGGCATCCGCGCTCGATGTTATTGCCGTATGTAATGATTGACGATCCGCCACTTGCGCCGCGGCCAGGCGGTACCTTCGCTGAAATTCCTCATCTGATCTTTCATACGGAAAAGCCAACTCGTTCTGGCTTGTGTCTGTTTGACCCTGAGGGGTCCGAGTGGTCCCCGGCCGATCTAATTGCGGAAACGACAATTTATTGGGCCGCCGAATGGCTCGTCTATTATGAACTTTGGCATATGACAGGAGAATGGCTTGCACCCAGCGTTGGCTACGAGAGTGTAGCGTGCATGCCTCGGAAATAAGACGGCGAACGAGCTGATAGCCGATGTTCACTGAACGGCGTTCGAACAGCCTTGAGACCAAGCGGCATCGTCAACCATGGCCGAAGGATCAGACGTTCAAAATCCTAGCGCTCGACGGTGGAGGCATCAAAGGAATCTACACGGCGGAACTTCTACGACATTGTGAGGAATCGTTAGGGAGTGGCAACAGTATTGCGCGGTTCTTCGACATGATTTCGGGCACATCGACTGGCGGTATCATTGCGCTTGGGTTGGGGCTTGAGTTCTCAACGGAAGAAATCACATCCTTCTATCGCGACGACGGACGAAAGATATTTCCACCTTTGCCGGGGCGCTGGTTTAGTAAAGCGCGTCATTTGATGGGCTGGGTTTATCGGCCGAAACTTGCACACGAAGAACTTGAAAAAGCTCTCAAGCAGCGGTTTGGAGACCATCTACTCGGCGAATCCGTTGTGAGGCTCGTAATACCAGCTTTTATGATGCCCAAGACAGAGATTGCAGTTTTCAAGACAGATCACCATGAAGACTTTCAATACGATCATCTGACACCAATGTGGGAAGTAGCCCGGTCGACTTCAGCTGCCCCAACATATCTTAAGGGCTACGAACATAATGAAAGCGGACGGATTTTTCTCGACGGCGGCGTATGGGCAAATAATCCGGTGATGGTCGCTATAGTTGATGCGTTGACGGCGTACGATTTAACTCCAGAGCAGATTGAAGTATTCAGTGTCGGGACCGGAAATCCGCCGTTCGAACTCAGTCCATCAGGCGTGTTTGGTGGCATTTGGGCTTGGAAGGAAGTTATCAAGGCGGCCATGTTTCTCACCACCGACAACGCAACTGCGCAGGCCAAGTTGTTGCTTGGTCCAAATCGCTGTTTGCGCCTCGAACCGACGGGCAAGGACGCGCAAGTAGAATTGGATGATTACGACTTGGCTTTTGGCCGGCTGCCGGATTTGGCGAAGCGGGATTTTCTAGCGAATGAAAGAGCTATCTCGCAGTTTTTCGCCTCAATGACTTCTCCTCGAGAACGATACCATTCCGCAGTACAGCCAATATTCTAAGGTGTTTCCGGCGCTATTTGACTTGATAGCCCTATAGCCGCTTGGTCAGCGCGGCGACGTCGAAGAAGGCGTCGATGAGCTGCGCGTTGCGGCGCTCCATCAGGCAGTTGACGTGGGCCGTGGTGTAGACGTCGGCATCGGAGATTTCCACGGTGCGCAGGTCTGGGTGGGGAATGAACTCGATCTCGGAGACGAAGCCGATCCCGATGCCGCGGGCGACGGCCAGCCACACCGCCTCGCGGCTGCCGATCTCCATCACCGGATCGATCTCAATCTTGTGCCGCTGCAGCATGTCCTCGAAGGCGAGGCGGGTCGCCGAGCCGCTTTCGCGCATGACCATGCGCTCGCCCTGTAGCTCCTCGACCCGGATCTTCTTCCGTTTCGCGAATCGGTGCCCCGTGTGCACGAAGACCACCACCTTGTGCCGGCTGTAGGGCATGGCGAATATCCGGTCGTCGTCTTCGACATGGGCGAGGACGGCGACATCGGCGGAATAGTCGAGCAGCTGGTCGACCATTTCCTGCGAGTTGCCGACCGTCACGGCGAGATGGACGCCGGGATACCGCTCGCTGAAGGCGCTCAACATCTCCGTCGCGTGATACGGTCCGACCGCGCCGACATGCAGCGTGCCCCGATGGAACCCGCCGAAGGCGCTGAGCGTGTCGCGGGCCTGACCCTCCAGATCCATGATCCGCCGGGTGATCTCGAACAGGGCGGCGCCGGCCTCGGTCAACTCGATACGCCGGCCGCGCCGATGGAAGAGTTCCACATCGAACATCTGCTCGAGCGCGCGGACCTGACTGGTCAAGGTCGGCTGGCCGATATTCAGCACGCGCGACGCGGCGGTAAAACCCCGCTCCGTCGCCACTGCGTGAAAGGTTCTGAGTTGTGTGAATATCATCGTTTATATCAATAGATACTATATTTTTTTTCTATTTGTCCAATAGATGGGTTCGTAGGATCATCCTCACTTGCACGATCGTGCGCAGCCGGTTGGCTACTCGGGCTGCGAAGGGGTGAAAGTGTCGGATGCAGGCATCACTCTCGGAACCGCAAGATCACCGTCGCGACTCGGCGGCGGGTGGTCCGGTTTCGATTGTCCTGGCAATGCACCTCCGACCCATCGGCCCGGCCGATTTGGCCGATCGCATTCCGGATTCGACATTCAAGGAGGGGGACCGCGGGCCTGAAGCGCACGAGCTGCATTTGAGTGCCGAGGCACATGAGCAGACAATGGTGCCACACAAAAAAGTCGGGAGCCATCTAGCCGTTGGACAACCGTCGGTGGGCTTCCCGGCACAAGATTAGGGAGACATCCAATGAAGACGACGCAGAACAGAGGAATAACGCGCTCGCAATTCGGCAAACGGTTCGCCGGCGGCTTGGCCTTGGCCACCGTGATGATGGCGGGCGCCGGAACCGCGATGGCGCAATGCGAAAATCCCAAGGCGCTTACCTTCGCGATGGTGCCGACGGAAGAAACCGTGGCCGAGCTGCAGCTTTACAAGCCGGTTACCGACCGCATGGCCAAACTGACCGGCAAGAAGATCGAGTTCTTCATGCCGACCTCCTACGCCTCGGTCGTGGAAGGCTTGCTCAGCAAGTTCGTCGATGTCGCGGTGCTCGGACCCTATACGTATATCATCGCGAATTCGAAAGACCCGACCGTCGAAGTGTTCGCCACCTACGCGAAACGGAAGGGCCACCTGCAGGAAGAAGGCCCCGGCTACCGCGCCGCGTTGATCTCGAAGAAGGGCACGAAATTCACCGACGTCAAGACGCTCAAGGGCGCGACCATCGGACTGACCGACCCCGGCAGCACGTCGGGCAACCTGATGCCGCGGATCGTGTTCTCGAAGGTCATCGGCATGGACATCGACAAATACTTCGGCAAGGTCGCCTACACCGGCAGCCATGAGCTGTCGTCGGTCGCCGTCGTCAAGGGCAAGGTCGATGCCGCCTTCGTCGCGACGCACCGTTTCGATAACGTGGTGAACAAGGGCGAAGCGAAACTGTCCGACGTCCAGGTGTTGTGGCAGTCCGCGCCGATCCCGCAGGATCCGTTCGTCTATCGCAACACGTTGTGCGACGACATCAAGAAGAACATTCGCGAGACCTTCCTGGGGCTAACGAAAGAGGGCGATGCGAAGAAGTTCCTGGATAACGTCAAATCCGACAAGTTCGTTCCGATGAAGTCGTCGGACTACGACATTATCCGCGACCTTAAGAAAGCCAAGGACGCCCGGAAAAAGAAGAAAAAAGGCTAGTTGGCCTTAATCGGCCGGCGTCCGCCGTACGGGCTTTCGGGCGGCGCCGGCCTTCTTTTTCCCGCCGCGATCTTGATTGCGGCGCGTATCGACTAGGCAGGAATACCGGATATGGCAGTCTTGGAAGTATCGGACCTGTACGCGCGGTATAGCGCCAAGGGGCCGGACATCCTCAAGGGAATATCGTTCGATGTCGAAGGCGACGATTTCTTCGCGATCATCGGACCGAGCGGCGCGGGCAAATCGACGCTGATCCGCTGCATCAACCGGTTGGTCCCCCCGACGTCGGGCAGCATCGTCTTCGACGGGCAGGAGATGACGACCCTCTCGGGCAAGGAGTTGCGCCGGGCGCGCCGCGACATCGGCATGATCTTCCAGGAATTCAACCTTATCAACCGGATGAGCGTGATGGACAACGTGCTATCCGGCCGGCTCGGCTACACGAGCAATCTGCGAACGCTTTTCCGCGCCTTTCCGCGCGACGATATCGATCATGCGCTGAAGCTGCTCGACCGGGTCGGCCTATCCGACCATGTCGACAAACGGGCGGATGAATTGTCCGGCGGTCAGCGCCAGCGCGTCGGCATCGCCCGCGCGCTGATGCAGGACCCGAAACTGATGCTGCTCGACGAGCCGACCTCGGCGCTCGACCCGAAGATTTCGCGCGAAATCATGGGACTCGTCAAAACGATGGCGCAGGAGTTGAACGTTCCCTGCCTCTGCAACATCCATGACGTGAAACTGGCCATGGAGTTCTGCAACAAGATCATCGGCCTGCAGGACGGCGTGACCATGTTCGCCGGCCCGACCGAGCAGATGAACGAAGCGAAGCTCGACGAGATTTACGCCATGGAAGTCCTCTAGAGGGAATGCCGGTGACCGCAACCAGCGACATAGCGCCCGTCGATCTGTCGACCGAGACGATTCTCGCGACGCGGCGGCGCAAGCGCACGATCTCCGCGATCGTGACCACCGTGCTGTTGGCGCTGGTGGTGTGGAGCGTCGACGTTACCGTTGTGAAAGATACCGATTGGGAACGGATCGGCAGCGTCGGCAACGTGCTGGAAGCGACCAACCGGTTCATCGGCATCGACTTCGAGCTGTTTCCCACCTTGCTCGGCCCGGCGATCGAGACGTTGCTGATCGCCTGCCTCGGCACCTTCCTGGGCGTGATCATCTGCATTCCGGCCGCCTGGTTCGGGGCGATGAACATTACGCCGTTCAAGCCGATCACCTATCCCTTGGCGCGCCTGATGATGACGATGAGCCGGTCGATCCATGAGATCGTCTGGGCACTGTTCTTCGTCGCGGTAATGGGGCTCGGCGCGATGGCGGGTGTCTTCGCCATCGCCGTGCGATCGGTCGGGTTCATCGCGAAGATGTCCGCCGAGGCGATCGAGGATATCGACCACGGCCCGGTCGAGGCGATCCGTGCGGTCGGCGGCGGTCCGTTCCAGGTCTTTCTCTATGCCGTCCTGCCGCAAGTCCTGCCGCAGATCATCGGCGTCGTGATCTTTGAGTGGGAGATCAATATCCGGCGCTCGGCGATCCTGGGACTGGTGGGTGCCGGCGGGCTCGGCCTCGTGTTCTTCCGGCAAATGAACACCTTCAACTATCACGGGGTGACGACGGTGATCCTCGCGATCCTGATCATAATCTTGCTCGGCGAGGCGATTTCGCATGCGATCCGCCGGCGGACGATCTGAGGGGCGGACGATGGCACCACGTGACATAGCCGCCACGGCAGTTGCCGAACCGCCCCGCGAATGGCGCCGATTCCGTTTTCCGCAATCGCTGATCTCCTACGGATCGTGGCTGACGGCATTCACCGTGATCGTTTTCAGCATCGAGTATCTCAAAATCCCGCTCGACCGGGTGTTCGGCATGTTCGGCCGCATGGGGGAAATCCTAGCGAACCGGTACTACCCCGCCGACATCGAATACATCATGGACACCGACTATATTGGGTCGGTCATCGAAACCATTCAGATGGCGTATCTGGGTGCGTTGTTCGGCCTCCTGATCACGATCCCGTTGGCCTGGTTCGCCGCCTACAATATGACGCCGAGCCGGTTGTTCGTGTATCCCGGCGCGCGGCTGCTCAGCATGTCCTGCCGTGCTGTGCACGAAACGATCTGGACGATCCTGTTCGTCTCGATCCTCGGGTTTGGGATGCTGCCGGGCGTGCTGGCGCTGACGCTGTTCAGCGCCGGGTTCGCCGCCAAGCTGTTCGCCGAGGAGATCGAGGCGATCGACATGGGTCCGGTCGAGGCGATGTGGGCGACCGGCGCCAACCTGTTCCAGGTCATGGTGTTCGGTGTCTTCCCCCAGGTGCGCGTCGCCTTCACCGGTATCGGCATTTACACGTGGGATGTCGCCTTCCGCGCCGCCACGGTCGTCGGGTTCTTCGGCGCGGGCGGCATGGGTTGGTACCTCAAGCGCAACGTCATGCAGATCGAAACCGAGCGGGTGGCGGCGATCATCCTTTCCATCATCGTGCTGGTGCTGATTTCCGAAGCGATTTCGGCCTGGGCGCGGAACTATGTCATGAAGATGAAATGAGCGAAGCCTAAGACTCCGATGCATGGCTTCCAACGAATAGAAATAGGAGACCCTTTATATGAGCAGTGACAGCATCGACCTGAATGGCGTCACCTATGCCAAGCCGACACGGCCGGTTGCGGTCGTCTGTATCGATGGCGGCGATCCGGAATATTTCGACGCCGGCCTCAAGTCCGGGATCATCCCGAACATCGAGCGCTTCATGAAGGACGGGTTCTACGCCGTGGCGCGGGGCAGCATGCCCAGCTTCACCTGCCCGAACAACATGTCCATCGTCACCGGGACCGAGCCGGAAGTGCACGGCATCTCCGGCAACTTCTATCTCGACCGTGCGACCAACGAGCCGGTCGTGATGACCGGGCCGGAACTGTTGCGGGCCCGGTCGGTGATGTCCGAATTCTCGCGGCATGGGCTCAAGGTCGCTTCGGTGACGGCGAAGGACAAACTGCGCCAGCAGCTGCAGAAGGACATGGACCTGTCGAACGGCTCGGTCAGCTTCTCCACCCAGTTCGCCGATCAATGCACCATGGCGGAGAACGGCATCGAGGACGTCCTCGACTACGTCGGGCAGCCGCATCCGGACATGTATTCGGCCGAACTGTCGCTGTTCGTGCTCGATGCCGGCATCAAGCTGCTGGAGGAACGGCGGCCGGATATTCTCTACCTGTCGCTGACCGACTTCATCCAACACACCCACGCGCCCGGCGCGCCGGTCGCGGATCAATTCTATC
The DNA here is from genome assembly GCA_965228975.1 of Alphaproteobacteria bacterium. Taxonomy (GTDB): domain Bacteria; phylum Pseudomonadota; class Alphaproteobacteria; order UBA8366; family UBA8366; genus JAJFJD01. Next base: position 4,150,725 of record OZ245851.1, on the reverse strand, counting down.
GCGATCTCGACGCGCGGTTCGGACGGCTCAAGGAATTGGGCGCGGTTGTGGCCCTGACCGCCGATCACGGCATGGGCGACAAGGCCGACGACAACGGCGAGCCCAATGTCGTCTGGCTGCAGGACATCTTGGACGATGCGTTGGGCGAGGGCGCCTGCACCGTCATCTGCCCGATCACCGACGCCTTTGTCGGTCATCACGGCGCGCTCGGCGGATTCGTCCGGGTGTACTGCCACAACGGGACGTCGGCGGACAGCGTCATCGCCGCGATCGACGGCGTGCCCGGCCTCGAGAACGTTTGGTCTGCCGAGCAGGTGGTCAAGAAATTGGAACAGCCGCTGGACCGCGAAGGCGACGTCGCCGTGTTGGGCGACAAGAAGACCGTCATCGGCGGCCGCGAGGTCGACCACGACCTGTCCGCGCTCAAGGGCACGCGGTTGCGCACCCATGGCAGCCTGCACGAAGCGAATGTGCCCTTCGTCATCAGCGATCCGCTGAACGAGACCTATGCGGCGCGGGGCGCGGCCGGCGGGCTGCGCAGCCATGAGCTGTTCGACTTCGCGCTCAACGGCGTGAATTGAGGAAACGGAGGATTCGCTGATGGCGAAGACTGGAAGGGCCGTCGTCTATGACGCGCCTAACACACCTTTTGTGGTTCGGGAGTACCCGGTCCGGGACGTGAAGCCGGACGAGGTGCTTGCGCGAATAACGATGTCCACGATCTGCCGGTCCGATATCCATTCCTATCTCGGGCACCGGCCGAATCCATGTCCCGGAATTCTCGGGCATGAGATCATCGGCGTGATCGAGCAGCTCGGCGAAACGATTTCCCACGATATGCGCGGCGATCCGCTGGCCGTGGGCGACCGGGTCACCTGGACTGAGTTCTTTCACCACGGCGATTCTTATTACCGTGATGTCCACGACATGCCGCAGAAGTCCCCGGGCCTGCGCAAATACGGTCACGATCTTGTCGAGGACGACCCGCATTTCCTGGGCGGGTTCGCGGACTATTGCTACATCCTACCGGGGACGGGAATCCTCAAACTGCCCGATGAGATTTCCGACGAGGAGGCGACGCCGCTGAACTGCGGTGTCGCGACGATGATTTCCGTCACCGAGGCGGCGGAGATCGACGTCGGCGGCACCGTCGTGGTGCAGGGTCTGGGGCTGCTCGGTCTGTACGGCTGCGCCATCGCCAAGGCACGGGGCGCGCGCCGCGTGATCGGCTTGGACGCCGTGGCGGATCGGCTGACGTTGGCCAAGAAGTTCGGCGCCGACGTCACCTATGACATTTCGGCCATGGGGGAAGACGATCTGGTCGCCGCCGTGCGCGCCGATTGTCCGCCGGACGGCGCCGACGTCTGTATCGAGGTCTGCGGCTATCCGGAAGCGGTGCCGGTCGGCATCCGCATGCTGCGGATCGGCGGGCGGTATGTGATCGGCGGCCTGGTCAACCCGGAGTCGAATTTCACGTTGGACGGCAACGCTATTTTGCGCGGCTGGATCAGCGTCAAGGGCGTCCACAACTATCATCCGCGCCATCTTATTCAGGCGTTGGATTTCGTGATGGCCAACCGTGACCGTTTCCCGTTCGCGGAAATGGTCGATTCAAAATTTTCACTCGATCAATTGGACGAGGCATTCGCTTGCGCCGGCGACCGGTCGGTGCTGCGGGCCGCCATCGTGCCTTGAGCGGAGGGGTAGTATGACACACCAAGCAAGTCCCGACCTTAAGTTCTCGCCGAAGGGCCTTTATATCGGCGGCGAATGGCAGGAGAGTGCGTCCGGAAAGACTTTCGGTACGATCAATCCGTCGACCGGCGAACACCTCGGCGACGTGCCGATGGCCGACGAAAGCGACGTCGACCGCGCCGTCGCGGCGGCCAAGTCCGCCTTCAAGGATTGGAGCCGCACCCCGATCACCGAGCGGGCGGCCCTGTTGGAGAAACTGGCCGATCGGCTGGACGCCAACCGCGACCAGTTGGGCATGATGGATTGCGTCGATTCCGGCAACAAGCTCGCGGGCATGGTCGGCGACGTGGATTGGACGACCGATACGCTGCGCTATTTCGCGGGCTTGGTACGCGAGGTGAAGGGCGAGACCTTCTCGCAGGAGCCGGGGCATCTGAACTTCACGCGCCGCCAGCCCTATGGCGTGGTCGCGAAGATCAATCCGTTCAACCATCCGTTCCGCTTCTGCGCCGAGAAATCGGCGGCGCCCTTGGCGACCGGCAATACGGTGGTCGTCAAGGCGTCGGAGCAGGCGCCGTTGTCGAGCCTGCGCTTCGCCGAAATTTGTGACGAGGTGCTGCCGCCGGGCGTGGTCAATGTCGTGACCGGCGACGCGGTCACGGGTAACGCGATGGTCACGCATCCGGATGTGCGCCGCGTCGGCGTCGTCGGCTCGGTCGCGACCGGCAAGGCGATCGCCAAGGCCGCGGCTGACGACTTGAAGCATGTCAGTTTGGAGCTTGGCGGCAAGAACCCGATCATCATCTTCCCGGATGCCGACCCGAAAAAGGCGGCGTCGCTGGCGGTGAAGGGCATGAACCTGAACCGGCAGGGCCAGTCCTGCAGTTCCACATCGCGTGTCTTTGTGCATGAAAGCCTGCATGACGCGGTCGCCGAGGAATTGGTCAAATTGGCGGATGCACTGCCGGTCGGCCTGCCGTGGGAGGACGACAAGGAGCTCGGGCCGATCGTGTCGGACAAGCAGCATAGCCGGGTCATGGGGTTGATCGACTCCGGACAATCGGAAGGGGCCAAGCTGCTGACCGGTGGTGGCGCGCCCGACGCGCCGGAGTTGGCCAACGGCTTCTTCGTGCAACCGACCGTCTTCGACGGCGTGACGTCGAATATGCGGATCGCGCGCGAGGAAATCTTCGGGCCGGTCATGTCGATCATCACCTGGAACGACTACGAGACCATGCTGTCCGAGGTGAACGGCCTGGAATACGGATTGACTGCGCTGGTGGTGACCGAGTCCTATCGCACCGCGATGGAGACGGTGGAACGTGTCGAAGCCGGCTACATGTGGATCAACGCCAACGGCCGCTATCTCGGGGCGCCCTACGGCGGCTGGAAGTCGAGCGGCCTGGGCCAGGAAGAGTGTTTCGACGAAATGCTCAGCTACACCAGGATCAAGAACGTCCACATGCGGTGGTAGGCAAACGGGCGCGCGATCACGATTTCGCGCGCCGACTTTGCATTCTGTGGATAACACGGCTGTCCGGCATTATGATTTCTTCATTTCTACTTATGGGGGAATCAAAGTGCCTGGCACAAAGCATCTATTCATTATTCATGGGCGGTCGACCAAGCCCAGTGAAAAGGAAAAGGCCAGGATCGTTCGGCGATCGCTTCTTCACGGTCTTGACCGCAAGCATCCCGACGTTGCCGCTAGGATTCGGCAGCGATCCGGCGACGATAGGGTGAAGGTCAAACACATTTACTACGGGGACATATCCAACGCGTTGATCCTGGAACGCAATCCCAGCAAGGCAGACAGGCTCAGCGGAAGGGATCCGGACCATGACAACGCCAAATGTGAGCCGGATGGGTTCTATAATGACGGACTGGAGCTGCTCTACGCGCATAGCAGCCACACCAAATCGGCCTACAAGAAACTCCTCCGCGATAACCCCGACGCCCGGTGGATCGACAACGTAGCGTCTGTGATCTCGGTTTTGGGAAATCTAAGCGGTTTGTCGGACAAGCTGATTTCGACGGCCACAGCCGATATGGGCGCCTACCTTCTTACGCGGAAAACGGGATCGGCGGTTCGGGAACGGCTGCAGGGGCCGCTCAAGAAGGCGCTGATCGACGGCGATGACGTCTGCCTTGTCGCTCACAGCATGGGATGTATGGTTTCCTACGACGTGTTGTGGAAGTTCTCGCAAATGAGCGAGTATCGTGACGTTCAGAAAACTAAGAATCGAATCACCAAATGGATAACCCTCGGGAACCCGTTGGGTGAACCAGGTGTGCGAAAGAACTTATATGATGCCGACGAATCGGACGATGGACGGTATCCGAAAAACATCATCAAGGATTGGGTGAATCTATCGGCGCAAGATGATTTCATTTGCCACGACTCCACCGTGAAAGACGATTTCAAGGAGATGAAGAAGTGGGGTTATGTCGAGAGCATCGTTGATCGGAAGATCTACAATTTCTGGCTTGGAAAGAAGACGAGCAATCCGCATAAATTTTATGGCTATCTCGATAATCCCTACGTAGCTCGGGAAATTGCTGATTGGGTGAATACGCCCTAGCGGCCCCGACGACTCGATTCCTCGCAGGAGCTTTCTACGGTGCGGCGCTTGCGGTCTTCGTCGCCACGGACGCAAAGTATTCGGAATACCGCTACGCCGGTTCCTCGTGTTTCGGTACAAAGGACGGACTGCGCACGCGGTCCCGTTTCAGTTGGTTGTCGACCGGCATGGTCGGCGTTTCCCAGCGCATATCGTGTAACGTCGTCTAGCGATACAGAAGCCCAGGCAGCTAGGAGACGAGCGGCGGGTACACGATGATGACGCAGACCAGCAGGAAAAGCATCGTGATGAGCGGCGTGACCCCGTAGAACAGGCCCGATACGGGGCCGCCGCCGCGCACGCGTGCGGAATACGTTGCCTTCGTCAGGCACGTTTCGTTGCTCAATCTTTGGGCAGTGGGTGATAGTGCGCCTTAAAGTGGCGCGCAATCTCAAGTCGCGGTGCGACCCAGATTTGCTCGCCCAACCCGTCGAGGTGGTTCAAAATCGCCTCGACCGCGGCGAACCGGCCGGGTCTGCCGGTGATGCGCAGGTGCAACCCGATATTGAGCAGCTTCGGGATGCCCCGGCGTCCTTCCTCGATCAACACGTCGAGCGCGTCGATGACATAGTCGACGAATTCGGCCGACCGGGCGAAGCCGTTCGGGTGAAAGAACTTCATGTCGTTGCTGTCCAGGGAGTAGGGGAGGATCAGCAACGGCCGCGGGCCGGCATCTTGATCGTAGTAGGGCAGGTCGTCGTCGAAGGCGTTCGAGTTGTACTCGAAGTCCAGGTCGCAAAGCAGTTTCCGCGTATAGATGCTCTCGCTGCCGCGGCAGAAGAAGCCATACGGTCGCTCGCCGGTCGCCGCCTCGGTAACTGCGATGCAGCGTTCGAGAACCGCTCGCTCCTCGTCTTCCGATGTGAATTCCGCATGTGTCGTCCAGCGCCAGCTATGGCAGGCGGGCTCGTGCCCTCGGGTCACGACCTCGGCCGCGAGTATCGGCACGCGTTCGATCGCGCGGCCGCACATGAAAAATGTGACTTTCCGGTCGTGGCGGTCCAGCGCATCGAGGAACCGCCACAGACCCGCGCGCATGCCGTAGGCAAATATCTGTTCCATCCCGATATCGCGTACACCCGCCGGGACCACGCTCAGTACTTCGCCGACACGCTCGGCGGCGGGGTCGCCCTGCTCGATCGAGAATTCCGCGCCTTCCTCGAAATTGACAACGATCGAAACGGCGACCGCCGCGCCGTTCGGCCATTCGATGGCCGGCTGGTCGCGCCCGTATCCGATGAGATCTCGGGTCATGCCGTGTCAGACCGTCAACACGGTGCAGCCGGTCGTCTCGCGCGCTTCCAGCGCGCGGTGGGCTTCCGCTGCGTCCTTCAACGCGAAACGCTGATTGATCTCGATCCGGATGCCGCGTTTGACCGCATCGAACAGACTGTCTGCCAGTGACAGCATGTCCTCACGCTTTGCCGTGTGGGTGGCGAGGGTTGGGCGCGTGGCGTAGAGCGATCCGCCATTCTGCAGCATGCCGATATCGATCGGCGGGATCGCGCCCGACGCCGCACCGAAGGATACGAACATGCCAAACGGCGCCAACGATGCCATGGATCCTTCGAAGGTCGTCTTGCCTACCGCGTCGTAGACCACGGAAACGCCTTCACCGTCCGTAATCTCGCGGACGCGGTCGGCGAAATCCTCGTGGGTGTAAACGATGGGGTGCGTACAGCCGTATTCCTTCGCCAACGCCGCTTTCTCGTCCGTGCCCACCGTGCCGATCACGGTTGCGCCCAACTCGCGCAGCAATTGGCAGATAATCAGGCCGACCCCGCCGGCGGCGGCGTGAAAGAGCACTGTTTGCCCTTTCTCCACCTTGAAGGTCCGCGTTGTCAGATAGCAAGCGGTTAGGCCTTTCAGCATCATGGCGGCGGCCTGCTCGTCGGTGACCCAATCGGGCACCGGGATGAGGCGGTCCGCCGGCATGATCCGGGATTCGGTATAAGCGCCCGGCGCGCCCATTGCATAGGCGACGCGGTCACCGGGTTTGACCACGGTCACGCCATCGCCGACCGCTTCCACCACCCCACAGGCCTCCATGCCGATGCTGCCGGGGAGCGGCACCTTGTAAACACCGCTTCGCTGCCGGGTTTCGATATAGTTCAGGCCGATCGCGGTCTGTGCGAGACGGGCCTCGCCGGGACCGGGATCCTTGGCAGGGACTTCCTCCCATCGCATAACCTCGGGGCCGCCGTACTCATGGATGCGGATTGCATTCGGCATGGATTGCGCTCCTGTACAACCTTACGTCTTCGCGCCCGCGGACGACGGGCGTTTGACCAGCGACCAGGTGTTCGGCACCTCGCCGATGGGCACTTCGATAAGCGTCGGCCCCTTCGCGTCCAGCGATTCCTTGAGCGCCGCGGCAAGTTCGTCCGGCCCGTCGGCGTGGATACCGCGCGCGCCATAGGTTTCGGCCATCTTGGCGAAGTCCGGGTTGTGCAGCTCGACCGCGATGTGGCGCCCGCCATAGCCTTCCTTCTGGAACCGCTTGACGTTTCCATATGCCTTATCGGCGAAAACGATGGTCACAACGTCGATGCCGTGCGCGACCGCCGAAGATAGCTCCTGGACGTTGAACATGAATCCGCCGTCGCCGGAAATACAGACGACTTTCCTGTCCGGCATCGCGACCTTCGCACCGAGGGCGGTCGGGAAACCGTAGCCGAGCGTCGCCTGATATCCGGGCGTGATCAGCGTGCGCGGCTGGTAGACCGGGCACCAGTTCTGCATGAAGGTCGCCATTTGCGTCACGTCGGTGACGAGGATGCCGTCCTCGGGCAGCGCGTCGCGGATCACCTTGCCGAAGCCGTACTGTGGATGCAGGCCCTCCAGCTTGGCGATCGTGTCGGCCTTCACCGCGTTCAATTCCGCCTCGCGCGATTCGCGCTTCGCGTTGTGGCGGCCGATCTTGTCGGTCAGCAGCGGCAGCGCCTTCTTGGCGCTGGAGATGACGGTGACATCGGCTTCGCGCGGCAGCTTGGCCTGCCGGGGGTCGACGTCTATGCGGATCAGCTTGACCTCTTTCTCGCGGCCCCAGGCGAGGGCGGGCGACGAGAATCGGGTGCCGACCACCAGCGCGACATCGGCGTCCTCCCAGATCGTCTGCCCTGCGATCATCGTTTGCGCCAGATGGTGCCGGTCCGTCAGGGCGCCGCGCCCGGTCCGGCTCATCACGACCGGGGCTTCCAGCGCTTCGGCGATGGCTTGCAACTCGGCTTCCGCGCCGAAGATGCCGCTGCCGACAAAGACCATCGGCTTCTTCGCCTTGCCGAGCATTTCCGCCGCCGTCTCCAGCAGGTCCTCGTCCGGCTCTGGGACCGCGTCATAGTCCGCCGGGTCGATCAGCGCGACGTCCTCGACCTTGCCCATCATGTCGGGGGCCATTTCGAACACGACCGGTTGTTGACGCGTGCCGAGCATCTCGCGGAACGCCGTTTCCATCACGCTCGGCGCGTCGGCGGGTGTGTCTGCACGGCCGACCCATTTCACGACGCCGCGCATCGCATTGGTTTGATCGCGGATCTCATGGGTGGCGCCGATGCCGACGCCAATCTGATGGGACGGAATCTGCCCGGCGATACAGATCACCGGCACGTTAGAGCCATCGGCGGTGCAGAGCGCCGCGCCGGTGTTCAAAAGGCCGGGTCCCGGACCGACGATGCAGGCGCCGACCTTGCCGCTGGCTTGCGCATAGCCAAGCGCCATATAGGCCGCACCCTGTTCATGACGCGTGTGGATCGTGCGGATCTGATTGCGGGCCTCGTACAGCGCGTCGAAGGTATTGTCGAGTTGCACGCCGGGCAACCCGAAGATGGTGTCGATACCGTGATTGACGAGGGTGCGGACGATCGCTTGGCCGCCAGTCATTTCCGCCATGGGGCGCTCCCGATTGATTGTTTGTTGGCTTTGATCCTTTTTATCACGAATGCGGAAACGGGCGTAATTGCGTCCGTTTGGTATAGGATGGACCGTCGCCGCATTTCACCCAGGAGAGCACCTCACCATGTCCCGGATCGTCCGTGTCGCCGCGGGCCAACTCGGCCCGATCTCCCGAAACCACACGCGGGAACAAACCGTCAAGCGCATGATCGACCTGATGCGCGCCGCCCATGATCGCGGTGCGCAGCTCATCGTCTTCCCCGAACTGGCGCTGACCACTTTCTTCCCGCGCTGGTACATGGAGGATCAGGCGGAGATCGACCGCCATTTCGAACGCGAGATGCCGAACGCCGACACGCAGCCGTTGTTCGACGAGGCGGTGCGGCTCGGCATGGGGTTTTATCTCGGATATGCGGAGTTGACCGAGGAGGACGGCGAGACCCGGCATTACAACACGGCGATCCTGGTCGGGCCCGATGGCGAGATCATCGGCAAATACCGGAAGGTCCATCTGCCGGGATCGGAGGAACTGCGTCCCGCATTGAAATGGCAGCAATTGGAAAAACGATACTTCGATTACGGTAATTTGGGCTTCCCGGTGTTCAAGGGCATGGGCGGTATCTTCGGCATGGCGATCTGTAACGACCGGCGCTGGCCCGAGACCTTCCGGGTGATGGGACTGCAGGGCGTCGAACTGGTGATGATCGGCTACAACTCGGCCGCGCACGATCCGAACGGCGGCGAGGAGAGCTACGACCAGCGCGTCTTTCACAGCAACCTGGCGGCGCAGGCCGGGGCCTATCAGAATGCGACCTGGGTGGTCAGCGTCGCCAAGGCGGGGGTGGAAGACGGCGCGGGGCTGATCGGGTCGAGCGTGATCGTCGATCCGAACGGCCGGATCGTGGCGCAGGCGGAAACGACGGAGGACGAGTTGCTGGTCCACGACTGCGATCTGGACCTGTGCGCGCACGGCAAGGACAACATGTTCAACTTCGCGAAACACCGCCGGCCGCAATACTACGGCCGGATAACCAGCCAGACCGGCGTCGAGCCGCCGGAGTAACAGGCCGGGCTAGAATCGCAGCCGGAAGCCGCCGGTGATCAGGTGCAGCGGATCGGCGTCCTCGCGGAACGGCGTGGGATCGGCGGCGGCTGTGGTACGCAGGAAATCGCCCCGCCATTGCCGGTACCCGGCATAGAGTTCCAGCCGGGTACCGAATTTCTTGGCGGCGTTAATTTCCTGAATGACGTTGATTCCGGCCATCACCACGCGGGTTTCGAGCCAGCGGGCACCTGCCGTGCCCGGCACGAACCGCCCTTCGCCGCGATCGTGGCCATAGCCGACGACGCCGTAAACCACCGTGTCGCCGATCCCCAGCAGATTGCGCCGCAGCCCGAGCTGTCCCCAAAGGCCGAAATCGTCCGGACGCCGGGCCCCGTCGCCGTCGAAGTCGTTGGCGTTCGACCCGTCGAACATCCGGTAGTTGGCGCCGACAACGCCGAACAGCCCGGTCGGGCGGTCGCGCAGCCCGATGCCGCCGACCAGGGCTTCCTCGAATTCCGGAAAGCCGATCCGCGCGCTGTCGTAGTCCGGGTCCTGGTTCTTGTGAAAGGCGAGCGAGGCATCGACCGCGAAGCGCGATACATCGCCCTTGTACCGGACGCCGACGTCGAAGATATCCGTCTGCGCCTTGGCGGCGGAAAAGGTGACGCCGCCGATGCTCGGCGTATCGTAACGAAACAACAGAATCGGCTGCGTCAGGGGCCATTGCATAGGCGCGGCGAAGGCGCTCCACGGCCGGACGATCCGACTGCGCCCGCCGTTGGGGTTCGAGATGACCGGATTGAACCCGCCGCCAATCAAGAAGAAGCCGGCCTGATCGGTCGCAAAAGTACGTCCGGGATTCGGTGTCCAATTGGCGATGACCGGCAGGCTCTCGCCGATCGTCAGTTTGCCATAGGGGCTGTCGATCCAGCCGTGCAGCAGCCGGGTAAACGGTTCGTCGTCGCCGTCGATGAAGGGCCGGGTGCGTGATTCGTCCGTCGCGCGGACGGTGGTGCTGCCCGGGATGTCGAACCCGGCTTCGTATTGAAAGCCAAGTTTCCAATCCAGGCCCGGGTCCAGCCGCGCGATGATCCCCAACCGTGAACTCGACGGGTTGTTGTCGACGAAGAAAGTATCCCTTTCCTGGCCGTCGTCGGAAAACAGCGTGGTGAAGTTGGCCTGGCCGTAAGGGGTAAGGGTGAGTGCCGGATCGCCGCGTCCCACCGACAGAAGGGGGTCGGCATAGCGCGGCTTCAGGATGAGGCGCCCGTCCTGGTCGGCATCGGCCAGGCTCGCACCGCTTGCCGAGAGAAGCGCGAATAAACCGGCGGCTCCGGAAATCCAGCTTTTGCTCCAGCGCGAGCGACGCATAGACAAGTCCCGTTCCTTCATCATCGCTACCGCGGTGGCGCACCGGCGCCGGACGCCGAAGAGGATATGCGTTATATGCGGCGTACGGGAAGCATTTCCACCGTCCGCCGAACATTAGCCGGGGAGGATTGTATCGGGCGGATTTGATCCTACGTTAATTCGGTGGGACAGACGCGTATGGCGATGTGGAGGAATGCATGTTCAAACGACGGAATGTGAAGCAAACGGGCGACCACGGCGGCGTTCGACGCAGGATCCGGCCGCTGGCCGGCGGGGTATCGGTTCTGTTCCTCTCCGTGGTCATGATGGGGTTCTTCCACGGGTCGCACTCCAAGGACGGGGCGGTCGAGAAATCCGACAAGCATGCATTCCGGATCGTGACCGTCGCCAAAGGGCTCGACCATCCCTGGGGCGTGGCTTTCCTGCCGAACGGCGACATGCTGGTGACCGAGCGGTCCGGAACGCTTCGGGTGGTCCGGGCCGGAAAACTCGACCCCAAGCCCGTTCGCGGGCTGCCGGGGAATATCTACGCCGCCGGCCAGGGCGGTTTGTTGGATGTCGCGCTGCATCCCGATTTCAAGAACAACCAAATGATTTATCTGTCTTATTCGGGGCGTGGCGATGGTGGCGCCGGTACCGAGGTGGCGCGTGGCCGGTTCACTGGGGACAGTCTTGAGAATCTCGAGGTTATCTTCCGCGTCGCGCCGAAGACCGGCGGCAGCGGCCATTTCGGCTCACGCCTCGTCTTCGCGCCGGACGGCACGCTTTACATCACCACCGGCGACCGCCGCCAAATGAAGGAATCGCAAAACATCGGCAACCACATCGGCACCGTCTTGCGGCTCCGCGATGACGGCACCGTGCCGCCGGACAATCCGTTCGTCGGCCGGGGCGATGCCCGTCCGGAAATCTTCTCCTACGGTCACCGCAACGGCCAGGGCATGGCCCTCCGGCCGGGCACCGATGTCATCTGGATGCACGAGCATGGCGCGCAGGGCGGCGATGAAGTCAATATCCTGCGGGCCGGTGCGAATTACGGTTGGCCGGAGATCACCTACGGCGTCGACTATGGCGGCGGCAAGATCTCCGACAGGACGTCGGCGCCGGGGATGGAGCAGCCGGTGGTGTATTGGGACCCGTCGATCGCACCCAGCGGGATGGCGTTCTATGACGGCGATCGATTCCCGGAATGGCGCGGCGATCTCTTCGTCGGCGCGCTCAAGTTGACCCACCTGCGACGTCTGGAACTCGACGGCGATAAGGTCGTTGCGCAGGAAGTGCTGTTGGAGGATTTGGATGAGCGCATCCGTGACGTGCGAAGCGGGCCGGATGGCTATCTATACGTGCTGACCGACAGCTCCAGCGGCCGTTTGCTTCGCTTGGAGCCCGAAGGGCCGTAAGAAAAACGGCCAAGGCGGCGCGAAGTTCGGTGCCTGCGTTGAATCCGGTCGGTGCGCTGGTATAGTGAAACCATCACGACTGGCGCATTCCCTCGGACCCTCGGCGCTGGAGCATACTCAATGCCATCGAAAATGAACACTACCGACGCAGGTGGGAACGGCGCTATGCCGCCCAGCCGCTTTCACGTCCAACCGATGCCGGGCGCCGATTTCGGCGGCTTGGTCGAGGTCGCCGGCATCGCCGACGCGCGGGCCGCGATCGCTGCGGCCGAGGCGGAACCGGACACCCTTCCGGAAGCCTTGTACGAGGCGCGGGGTTTACTGTTGCTCCGTGGGATGGGCGCGATTTCCGAAGACCCGGAGTTGTTGGTTCGGCTCAGCCGTCTCTTCGGGTCCGAGGTCGAGGACTACAACCAGACCCTGGTCGCCAAGAATAACGTGCACCAGGAGGTGCCGGAAATCTTCATGGTGTCGAACGTGCCGCCGGCCTACAAGAAGCCCCCGGTGCGGCCCAACCCGCCGCTGACCGAGGACGGTAAGTTGCCCACCCGATTTCCGCATCGGCGCGGTTGGCACACCGATCAAAGCTATCGCCGCCCGCCGCCCGATATTTCGCTCTTCTACGCGAAGCAGGCGTCGCCCAAAGGACAGGGCCAGACGTTGTTCGCCAACGGTATTCTGGCGTATCGGGCGTTATCGCCGGAATTGAAGGCCCGGGTCGACGGTCTGATCGGCATCCATGCCAGTTCGTCGATCGGCCGAACGGAATACGCGGTCCGGGCGGGCGAGCCGCCCAAGGACATTCAGCCACACGAAGCACCACAGCGTCAGCCGGTGGTGCGTCCGCATCCGGTTACCGGCGAGAAAGCCCTCTACCTGTGCGAAGCCGGCCAGATGGATTGGGTCGACGGGCCGTTCGTCGGTCTCGAACCCGGTCCTGACGGCGAGGGCGGCAAGCTGCTCTACGAAATCATGCGGCATTATACCCGGCCGGAATTTCTCTATGTTCACGAGTGGAAAGACGATGACTTGGTGATCTGGGACAACCGCAGTCTGATTCACTCGGCCACATGGTATGATGCGGAACATATCCAGCGCGTGATGTGGCGGACGACCGTGCGCGGGAACCCCGGCGGCGAATATGCCGGCGAGCGACGGAGCTGGATTCCGGTTTAGCGCGCCACGCCGCTGTCCGATCATTTGTAAACACGATGAGAATTATGCGCGCGCTCCGGTCGGCGTCCGCGCAATGCCGTCGGCTATTTATCGTTTGGCGTGTGTATGAAAATAATTGAATTAAAATTCCGTACAGACTAAGTATTGATCCTGGCGCATGAAATAGAACTCAAGCGTTAGGACAACATTACGATGTCTGAGACTGCAGCTTCATTTGAATTCGAGAACGGCGCCGCCTGTCCCCTTATCGATACGGTGCTGCCGGACCCGGCGACCGAGGAAACCGGCACTCCCTCGATTCCCATGGCCTTGATGCTCCTAGGCCAATGCCGCGGCGAGTCCGCTGCGGCGTTCTTTGGCGACGGTAAGGAAAAGTACAAAGAGGAATACAAGGCGCTGACGCAAAACGTGCTCGAAGGCGACCGTGATACGTTGGCTGCGATCGGTACCCAATATGTCCGGCGCCGGACCGGTCTTCGTCCCCAGGAGATTGCGAGTGACGACACCGATGCGCTGCGGTGTGTCGAGGATTTGCACAATCTTGGGTATTGTGATCTCGGGTACATCCTTTCATCCGATCAGGTGGATGAGATTCGGGCGAGCGTCGACTGGTGCAAGGTCCAGGATCGGTATGCTGAAAACCAAATCTACTTCCGCCCCACCGATCCGCCGCCGGAAGCGCGGTTTGGGCATTATGACGTCGAGGATATCGTCAACGCGCCGCACTGCCTGAGTCTCATGAACAATGCGCGTATCCTCAAGATCGTCGGCCAGTACCTAGGGTGTTTTCCGTCGATTCAGGATATCGGCATGTGGTGGTCCTATCCGGGCCGAGATACAGCCGGCCATAATCAGCTATTTCACCAAGACCCGCCGAAACCGGGCCGATACCTCAAGATGTTCATCTATCTGACCGACGTTAACGCGGACAACGGACCGCATAAATTCGTGGTTGGGTCGGAACGCTTGACGCAAAGGCTCTGGAAGAATCGCGATGTCGTCGAGCAGCAATCCGGCGATACATGGCCGGCACTGCGGCACCTGATGGATTGGGGTGGCGATGCACTGCGTAAGCCCGACGACTTGATCGAACAAGCGTACGGGAGCGACCGGATCGTTTCTATCGAAGGCGGTGTCGGCAAGGCGTTCATCGTCAACACCCGGAATTATCACAAGGCGATGCTGCCTCGGACGGGATGCCGGCTCGCCCTGACGATCTCATTCTCGTCCTTCGTCTTGGATTGGATAGCAGGCACTAATGACGGAGGTCATTTCTTTCCGCCGGAAACGGCCGAGCGGGTTCAAAAGGAGTTTCTTCCCGACTACGATCTCGACGAGATTCGCTACCTAAACCGTTACTATATTCGGCTGCCCGACGCCGGATAGCCAATACAGGCCCTATACGTTACCAGAGCGGGTCGCCTTCCATGGTCGAGACATGGGCGGCCACGACCTTCCAGCCGACATCGGGGAAGCGCACGAAGGTCTGACTCTGCCGGCCGATCGTGTCGCGGCCGCGGACCTTGAATTCAAGATTCGTTGTCGCGAAGTCGCGGCCGAGTGTCAGGATCTCCAGACGGATGCGTTTCTCCTTGATGCCCGGCCCCGGCGCGCGGGCGACCCGGTGGCCGTGGATCGCCTCGAAGCCGTAGCCGTTCTCGTGCAGCGCATAGCGGATCGTGTGCGGGCTGTCCCAGAAAGTGGCGTCGAGCACGTCGACGTTCTTGTCGATCAATGCCTGCTCATAGCGTTCGAAGATCTCGCTGATTTCGGCCACCACCTCGGGGATGTTCGGCGTTCGGTCGTCCACGATGCGCGTCCTTCCAGTGTTTTTTTTAAGTCTCTACCTCGTGCGATAGCCGAGCCGGACGGCGCTGATCGCCATGCCGACCGCGGCTTGCGTCGGGTCCACCACCGGCAGGCCGAGCGTGTCCTCCAATGTGTTGCGATAGCGCGCCATGCCGGCGCAGCCCATGACCAGCACGTCGGCGCCGCGGTCGTCGCGCAGTTGCTGCCCGGTTTCGATCATGCGCGCCAGTGTCCGGGATTCGTCGGCCAATTCGGTAACGCCCAGCCCGACCGCCGCTTCCCCGGCGAAGCGGCTCTCGATCCCCAGTGCCCGGATATAACGCGCATGCCGCGCCGCGCCGGAGGCGAGGATCGCGATCAGGCCGACGCGGTCACCCAGCGTCATCGCGGTCAGCAATCCCGATTCGGCGATGCCGAAAACCGGCTTGTCCGTCGTTTCTCGCGCGGCGTGCAGTCCCGGGTCGGAAAAGCAGGCGATCACGAAGGCCGCCGCGGCGTTGTCCTGTGATTTGATGAGGTTGCAGAGCGGGACCACCACGCCGTCCACGTCGCGTTGGCTCTCGATCCCGGGCGGGCCTTCGGCCAGGGTCAGGCAATCGATTGTCTCGCCGCCGTCGCTGCGCAGCGGGTCGAGCGCCCGGTCGATATCGTCGGTGACGGTGGTCGACGAGTTCGGATTGATGACGGCGATGCGATTGCCCATGCCGGTCTATTCCGGCGGCGGCACCGCGCCGGTGCGTTCGGTGATCAGGCCGTAATGCTCGGTGCGGCGGTGGGCCGCGAAGTTGAAGATCGTCTCGCGCCCGAAGATGCAATCGTCGAGGTCGCAATCGGCGACGATCAACTCGTCGCCCAATGTGTGGCACTGTGCGACGATCTCGCCGGACGGCGCGATGATCACGCTGCCGCCCATCAGATGGTGATCGTCTTCGTCGCCTGCCTTGGCGACGCCGACCACCCAGGTGCTGTTCTGATAGGCACCCGCCTGCATGGTGACATGGTTGTGGAACATGCGCAGATGCGGCGCCTCGTCGGAAAGCGAATTGATCGTCGGCGTGTTGTAGCCGAGCATCAGCATCTCGACGCCCTGCAGCCCCATAACCCGATAGGTCTCGGGCCAGCGCCGGTCGTTGCACAGGCACATGCCCATGACGCCGCCCATGGCGCGGGTGACCGGAAATCCCAGGTTGCCCACCTCGAAATAGCGTTTCTCCAGATGCTGATGCGTGCGATCGGGGTCGTATTCTTCATGGCCCGGCAAATGGACCTTGCGGTACTTGAGGACCGTCTCGCCGCTCTTGTCGACGAGGATCGCCGTGTTGTAACGGTGCGGCGCGCCGTCTTCCTCGATCAGTTCCGCATAGCCGAGATAGAAGCCGATCCCGTACTCCTTTGCGGCGGTGAACAGCGGTTGCGTCTCGTTGCTCGGCATCGCGGATTCGAACCAGGTATCGACTTCCGCCTGATCCTCCATGTACCAGCGCGGAAAGAAGGTGGTCAGCGCCAATTCCGGAAACACGACCAAGTCGCAGTTCTTTTCATGCGCTTTTTTCAACAGCGCCAGCATGCGCTCGACCACCGCGGCGCGTCCTTCCGCGCGCTGGATCGGCCCCATCTGCGCGGCGCCAACGGTTACCACTCTCGACATTCTCAACTTCCTCCTGCAACGAATTATGGGACCGCCAGGATGCGGCCTTACTCGGTGGCGTGGTGGACGCCGTGAATCGCGGGACCGCCTGATTTCGGCGGATTGGGCAAGTCGCATTCCAGGAACTGGCCGCGGCCGGGATCGCCCTTGGGGTTCTTACCGTCCCATACCACCTCGCCGCGCGACAAGGTCAAAATGGGATATCCGACGATCTCGCGGCCCTCATACGGCGTGTAATCCAGGTTGTCGTGCAGCATGTCGATCGAGATGGTGACGCGTTTATCCGGGTCCCAGATCGCGATATCGGCATCCGCGCCGACGGCGATCGTCCCCTTGCGCGGATAGAGCCCATAGATCTTCGCCGGGTTGGTCGCGGTGATGTCGACGAACTTGTTCAGCGAGATGCGCTGCTTGCCGACGCCCTCGGAGAACAGCATCGGCAGGCGGATTTCGATACCAGGCACGCCGTTCGGTACTTTGGTAAAGGGGGCGTTCTCGCCCTGGTTTTTCTTGCCTTCCGGATCGTCGAACCGATACGGCGCGTGGTCCGACGAGAACACGTCGAGCGTGCCTGTCTCGATCCCGCGCCAGACGAAATCCTGGTTGGCGGCGTCGCGCGGCGGCGGGCTGCAAATGTATTTCGCGCCCTCGAAGCCGGGCCGGTCGAGGTCGTCGGCGGTCAGAAACAGGTATTGCGGACAAGTCTCGCCATGAATGCGCAGCCCTTTCTGGCGGGCCTTGGCGATCTCGTCGATTGCTTCGCGGGCCGAGACATGGACGATCAGCATCGGCAGGTCGATGATCTCGGCCAGGGTGATCGCGCGATGGGTCGCCTCGCGCTCCGCCGGCGCTGCATGCGACACCGCGTGATACTTCGGCTCGACATGGCCGGCGGCGACCAACTGTTCGCTCAGCCAACTGATCACGTCGTGATTTTCCGCATGCACCATGACCATGGCGCCTTCGCGCCGTGCCGTCGTCAGCACCTTGAGCATCTGCGAATCGTCCAGCTTCAGGGCGTCATAGGTCATGTACACCTTGAAGGAGGTATGCCCCTCGCGGATCAGCGCGGGCAGGTCCTGTCCCAACACCTGATCTGTCGGATCCGAGATGATCAGGTGGAAGGCGTAGTCGATGACCGCCTTGCCCTTTGCGCGGCTGTGGTAGTCGTCGACCACGGCGCGTAGCGATTGGCCCCGGTATTGCGCGGCGAAGGGTATGATCGTCGTGGTGCCGCCGCAGGCCGCCGAAATACTGCCGGATTCGAAGTCGTCGGCGGATTCCACGCCGTGCGAACCCGGCTGGTCTATGTGGCAATGGCTGTCGATGCCGCCGGGGAGGACCAGCTTGCCGGTCGCGTCGATGACCTCAGCGCCATCGTCGAGGGACTCGGCCAGGGCAACGACCTTGCCGTTCCGGATACCGACGTCGCATTGCACCGTGTCGGATGCGGTTGCGACCGTTCCGCCGCGGATGATCAGATCGAATTCGGCCATGCTTCCCTCCACCAAACGTTCTTTTTCGGACCTTTGATTGTGCCTGCCTGCGCGGTAAATGCAATCGGCGACCCGGCTTTCGGCGAGTCAACTTGACCGCTATAGGACTGCGTGATCGGATGAAGACCGCTCTTTCCGCCCCTTTGAAGGAGGCAGGAATGTCAGAGAGGCTATACGTCGTCCTCGGTGACCGGCGCTATCGCGTCGATCATGACTGGGGCATGTTGCCGGAGGCCGTCCCGCCAGGCGCGGTCAGCACGATTGCCGTCGATTCCCGGGGCCGGGTCTACGCTTATCGCCGGGCATCGATCCCCGTCGTCGTGTATGACGCCGACGGCGCATTCGTGTCGGCCTGGGGGCAAGATTTCATTGCCGATGCCCACGGCATCTTCATCACCGGCGACGACCGAGTCTTCCTGGTCGACCGGGATGCGCACGAAATCTTCGAGTGCACCGTCGACGGAACGATCTTGCGGCGGTTTGGAACGCGTCACCGACCGGAGTTCGGCGCACCCTTCAATCACCCGACGGATGTGGCGGTCGCCGCCGACGGCGACATCTATGTCACCGACGGGTATGGCAATGCCCTGGTGCATCGTTTCGACGCGGATGGCGCGTTGGTGCGGAGTTGGGGCGGCGCCGGCGCGGGGATGGGTACCTTCACCGTCCCGCACGCGGTCTGTATCGACCATCACGATCGGGTGCTGGTCGCGGACCGGGAAAACGACCGCATCCAGGTCTTCGACCGCGGCGGTATCTATCTGACCGAATGGCCCGGCTTCTATCATCCGATGGATGTGTTCGTGGATGACCGGGGCCTCATCTTCGTCACCGATCAGACGCCGAGCCTCAGCCTGTTGGCAACGGACGGCAGCCTGCTGGGGCGGTGCAAGCCGGTTTGGATCGGCGGGCACGGGATTTGGGGGAATTCGACCGGCGACCTGTTCCTCGCGGAACTCGATCCGCCGCGGATCACGAAGTTGACGCTCGTCGATTGACCAAGCCCGCTCGGTCCGGCTTGATTGGTCAGGCGGGGCCGCTGCCGCCGGGCCGTGGCGGACCGTCTTTCACACGGTCATAAACAATGTCGCCGCCGGTGATCGTCAGGTCGGCGGTGATGGCGCGTATCGTCTCCTCGTCCGCGGTCAAGGGATCGTCGGACAGGACGGCCAGGTCGGCGAGTTTGCCGGGCTCGATCGTGCCTTTCCGGTCCTCTTCGAACGATAGCCACGCGCCTTCGCGGCTGGCGCAGGCCAGGGCCTCCATCGGGGTGAGCGCCTGATCGGGCGCTAGCAGGTTGCCCTCGCGGGTGCGCCGCGCGGTCGCGTGCCAGACCGTTTCGAACATCGACGGCGGCGTGTTGTCGGTGGCGAGCGCGATATGGACGCCGGCATCGACCAGGTCGCGCAGCGGCAGGAATGTGTTGGCCTTCTCGTCGCCATGCTCGGCGCGCAGTTTCTCGCCGTCGTCATGGACATAGCGTTTGGTCAGGGCGGTCAGGACGAGACCGCAATCCTTGATGCGCTTTATCTGATCGGCATCGATCACACCGACATGGACGATGGTCCACCGCTGATCCTCGATCGGCACGGCTTCGTTGACCCGTTCGAAATGCGGCAGGGTGTCCATGCCGATGGCGGCGACGCGGATGCCGTTGCGGGCCGCGTCGATCATCATGTCGACCATGACGTCTTCCGGCAGCTCGCAGTTGAAGTTGAACCCGGCCCAACCGGCGTAGGGGCAGGTCTGCGCCCGCAGACTGTTCTCGCGGTTCTGGACGGGTTCGGTGAACAGGCCGCCGACGCGCAGATAGTCGTCGCCGAGTCCTTTCCCGGACAGCCAGGTGGCCCAACTGTTGAGCAAGGCCCGTACGTCGTCGATATCGGTGCTGGACCACGCGGGGCTGTAGACCAGATGCGACCGCACGGGCAGGGGGCCGGCGTCCCGTAGTTGCCGATAGGCCGCCAGGACTTCCGCGTTGATGCCGTGCCCTTCGTAAACGCTGGTGGTGCCATAGGCGTTATAGGACTGCATCGACCGTTGCAGCCCCGTGACCCGGTCATCCAGCAGGAACCGCGGGACCACCGACATCAAGGTGTGTTCGACGATCGGTTTGTAGTTCTGTTCGACGATCACACCGCTCGGATCGCCGGACTCGTCTTTCTCGATCGTGATGGTGTCGATGGGCGGAACCGTGTCCCGCGTGATCCCCGCCGCTTCGAGCGCTGCCGTATTCGCGATCGAAACGAGCGGGAGTGTGTTTCGCCAGTGCCCCCAGATGGCGCGGATATAAACGGGATTGTCCGGCGACACCCGGTCGAGGTCGTGCCGGTTCGGCACGCGGCCTTCGGCCAGGCAGTCGGGCACGTTCCAATACTGCGGCGGGTCGCCCACCGGCATCGTGACGACCCAGTCGCCGGGCTGCGCCTTCTTCACCTCGGCTTCGACGATCTGCAGGATGTCGTCGATCTTGCGCGCGCCGGCGAGCGAGGGCAGGCGGTCTTTCAGTCCCTCGCGGTCCATATGGGCGTGCCCGTCGATCAGGCCCGGAATGACGGTCCGGCCCTTGAGATCGATGGACTGTGCACCGTCCGCCATTGCGGCGACGTCGGCGGTGCCGCCCACGGCAAGGATGCGGCCGCCGGACAGTGCTATGGCCTCCGCCACGGTGTCCTGCGGATCGAGCGTCAGTACCTTTCCGTTCGTCAGGATCATCGTTGCGGCGCCGGCCATTGCGTTGCCCCGTCAGCGTCGTTGGTTACGTGGGTGCGGCCCGGTTCTTGGCGATAACATGCTCTTGATACGCCGGCCGTGCCGCGAGCCGCTCGTACCATGCCTCGACATTCGGATGCGATGGCCGATTGGGCGTCCATGTCATCCAGCGGTGGGTCAGCGAGCCCGCTGGAAATTCGGCCATCGTCAGCCTGTCGCCGCACAGATAGGGCCGATCCGCCAAGACCTTGTCGAGGATGTCATACATCTCGCTGGCGCGGTCGGTCGCCGCGGCGATGGCGTCGGGACTGCGCTGGTCCTCCGGCAGCCGGAAGAAATGATCGAGATAGACCGAATTGAACGGCGCAAGGTTCAGGGAGCTCCAATCCATCCATTTTTCCGCTTCCGCGCGCTCGCGCAGCGGTTCGGGATACATGTCCCCCATACTGTATTTTGCGCAGAGGTAGCGCGTGACCGCGCCGGATTCCCAAAGGGTGAAACCGTCGTCCTCTTCCAGGGTCGGCAATCGGCCCATTGGGTTCTTCGCACGGTATTCCGGATCGTCGTTACCGCCGAAGGGTCCGCCCCAGTCGATCCGCTCATACTCGACGCCGAGTTCGCCGAGGCACCAGGTAACCTTGATAACGTTGGACCCGTCGGCCCGTCCCCAGATTTTCATCACGATATGGTCGCTCCCTGCATCCGTTGATGATGTGGTCCAATTGATGGACTTGCGAGCATACCATTTTTCGATGCCGGGCCACGCATCTGAGTTGATGTTCGATCCGTTACGGTGATCTTTTTGCCGATTGGACCATACGTTCCAGCATATCGAGGAAGTTTGAGCGGTCCTTTCCGGTGAAGCCGCGATTGTAGCCGCTGATCTCGCCGGTTTCGCGCAGGTGTTTCTTGAGATCGCGCATCGCCAGCGCCGAGCCGATGTTGTCGTTCGTGAACGGATCGCCCGTGGGGCCGAGGACGTACGCCCCGGCGTCGAGACAGCGCGCGGCAAGCTCGATGTCGGCGGTGACCGCGATGTCGTTCGCGGCGATATGCTCGGCGATCCAGTCGTCGGCGGCGTCCGGATCTTCCGGCACGACGACCCGGTTCACGCCGGCCTCGTTGTTCAACCGCATCCAGGTGTTGCCGACCATGTGAACGGTCAGGCCGTGCCGGTTGGCGACGCGCATCACCTCGTCCTTGACGGGGCAGGCGTCGGCGTCGACATAGATGTCCGGCATCTAGCCGCCCTCGATTTCTTCGCGCTTGATCTCGAGCGCAAGCCAGTCCTCTTCGGCCGTCGCGAGGTCGGTCTCCGCCTGCTTCAATGCGGCGGCGGTGGCTTCGAAGGCATCGGGATCGCGGGCGAACAGCTCGGGGTCGGCGAGCGACCGGCCAAGGCGCTCTATATCGGCCTGCAAGGCTTCCATGTGGGCCGGCAGCGTTTCCAAGGCATGCTTGTCCTTGAAGGTGAGCCGGGACGGTGGCGATTTCGGTTTGCGTTCCGGGGTGGGTGCGCCCGACGATTTTCCTTTTCGTTCCGGTTTGGCCGTCGTGGGGACGGCGCGGCCGCGCTGGCGTGTCATGTCCGTGTAGCCGCCGGCATACTCGGTCCAGGCGCCATTGCCGTCGCTGGCGATCACGGAAGTGGCGACGCGATCCAGAAAATCACGGTCGTGGCTGACGAGCAGCACGGTGCCGGCGTAGTCCGCTAGCATTTCCTGCAACAGGTCCAGCGTTTCCAGATCCAGATCGTTGGTCGGTTCATCCAGAACCAGCAGGTTGGACGGCCGGGCCAGCGCCCGGGCCAGCATCACCCGGCCGCGTTCGCCGCCGGACAGCACACCGACGGGCGTGCGGGCCTGTTCGGGCAGGAACAGGAAATCCTTCATGTAGCCGATGACATGTCGCGATTGGCCGCCGACCGACACGGTGTTGCCGCCGCCGGTCAGGGCGTCCGACAACGTCATGTCGGGATCGAGACTGTCGCGCCGCTGATCCAGGGCGACCATCTGTAGGTTTGCGCCGGTCCGGACCGATCCCTCGTCGGGCGGCAGCATGCCGATCAGCATGTTCAGCAGGGTCGTCTTGCCGGCCCCGTTCGGGCCGACGATGCCGACCCGATCGCCGCGCTGCACGCGGATTGAAAAGTCGCGCACCAGGGTGAGGTCGCCGTAGGCCTTCGAAATATGTTCGGCCTCGACGACCAGCCGGCCCGAGCGCAAGCCTTCGGTCGTGGAGAACTTGACCGTTCCAACAGAATCCCGCTGCGTGCGGCGTTCCTCGCGCAATGCCTGCAACGCCCGCAGCCGTCCTTGGTTGCGCTTGCGGCGTGCCGTGACTCCTTTGTGCAGCCATTCGGTTTCGGCGGCGATCTTTCGGTTCAGCTCATGCCGCGCCCGGTCGTCCTGGTCGAGCACCGTATCGCGCCAGGATTCGAACCTCGCGAATCCGTCCTCCAGTCGCCGTGTTATGCCCCGGTCGAGCCACACTGTGATCCGGGACAACGTCTCCAAGAAACGTCGGTCGTGGCTGACCAGCACCAGGGCGGACCGGCTTTTGCCGAGTTCCGCTTCCAGCCATTCGATGGCGGGCAGGTCGAGATGGTTGGTCGGTTCGTCGAGAAACAGGATGTCCGGCTCGGCGGCCAGGACCCGGACCAGCGCGCAGCGGCGCGCCTCGCCGCCGGACAGATGCGCTGGATCCTCGCTTCCGGTCAGCCCCAGTTTTTCCAGCAGGTATTGCCCGCGATGCGGGTCGTCACCGGACGTAAGGTCTGCATCCGCATAGGCGCGGGTGGTTTCGAATCCTGAAAAGTCGGGTTCCTGGGCCAGATACCGGACCGTCGCGCCGGGGTCGACGAATCGCTCCCCGGCGTCGGGTTCGACCAGTCCGGCCGCGATGCGCAGAAGCGTCGATTTCCCGGACCCGTTGCGGCCCACCAGGCACAGCCTATCGCCGGCGGAGACAGACAGGTCGGCGCCTTCGAGCAACGGCGTACCGCCGAAGGTCAGGTGAATATCGCGCAGGATGAGAAGCGGTGCGGCCATGGGGTTCGTGTACTCGGTTAGGCGGGGGCGCGGCAAGGGCGATGGAATTTAATACGACTGATATGGGTCAATGCGTGCATTGGATGCATGATCGATCCTATAAATGGGGTGATAGACAGCGGAGATAGGCGATGTTGAGTTACAAGGATTGCGTCGGTCTTTGCGATCTGACGGAAGCGGAAATCGACGCCATCGCGGAACATGAGCATTTGCCGCGGCTGGTGGCGTTGGAACTCGGCGAATATCTCATTCACAGCCCCGAGGGCGTGCCGATGATTCGCAAGATGATCATCGACGACATTGCCCATGCGCGGAAACATGGCGACTGGGAGCGGGCGTTGAAACTTCGGGCGACGCTACGCCATTTCATTCAAACCCATCCAGAGCACATGGCAGACTCGTGACGACTGTGTTTCGCGCGCTCTTCATAATTCTTGGATCCGCGGCGCTAGCCGGTCTCGGTGGTCCGGAGGCCGTTTCGGACGAGTCTCTTCCCGGCGATCCTGTAGCGGGCCGGATATTCGCCGAGCGTGAATGCGGCGATTGTCACGACACGTCACGCGACGGCGTGGCCTTTCCCCTGAATGCCGCGCCGGCGTTTATCGATGTAGCGGACCAGCGTTCGACGACGGCGCTCAGCCTTCGGGTGTTCCTGCGGTCGACACATCGGGACATGCCCGATCTGATCCTGACGGAGCGGGAGCAGGACGACGTGATCGCCTATATCCTCAGCCTGCGCGATCCCGAGCCGGATCGGTGAAGCCCATTTTATTGCGGCGATGTTACTTGGGCGGGGACGAAGGGTCGGTTCCCAGGTCGTAGCGCGTCTTTATGAACATGTCGCGGATCAGGTCCGGTACGTCGCTTTCCTTGAACAACAATTGTTGCTTCCGGTCGTAGACGAAGCCGGCGATGTGGGCCATTTCCTCGCCGGTCAGATCGAACTGATAGCCTAGTTCCTGCGATTGCAATTCGACCATGGCGAAAGCGCCGGCCCACATTCGGGCGGTGAACTCGAACACGTCGATAACGCTGTTGCCGTCTTCGGCGTCGAGGGTCGGGCCTGCCTTGCCACCGATCCCGTTGACCGAATGGCAGATAACGCACCCTTCGGTGACGAAGAGTTTCTGGCCCTCCGCCGGATCGATCACGGGAAAAGCGACCCGTGTCCGGGGAGGCTCGTCGTCCTCGGCGTTGCCGGGGGCCGAAAGGACGAAAGCGGCCATGGCGGCGGCGCAGACAGGAAACAGAATCGCTTTGCGGAATCCGAATTTCATCGGTCGGGCCCATTGGTTGTTGTGCTTTGTGGGTGGAACTTTGCGCCGATGGGAGCCCTCGCGTCGTTGATCCCGGTCAATGAACGCAATCCCGGATTTTGCCAGTTCGTCCGAAAAACCGGTCCGCCTATTGGCGCTTTGGCGCGCATGGGGCATTAAGGGGCACAGCCAACGGGTGGCAAACCGGAAAAAAAACGGAGTATCGAGCAGATGGCGGACGGCAAGGATGGTCCCAACAACCCGGAAGGACAAACGACCTTACAGATCGACGGGGCGGTTGCCCGCATCACGTTTGACCGGCCGCATGCACGGAATGCGATGACCTGGGCGATGTATGACGGGTTGGCGGCCGCTTGCGATAAGATTGCCGACGATCCCTCGATCCGCACGGTCTTGATGCGCGGGGCCGGCGGGAAGGCATTCGTGGCCGGAACCGATATCGCGCAATTCCGTGCATTCGAGACCGGCGAGGACGGCCTCGCCTACGAAGAAAAGGTCGATGTCTATATCGACAAGGTCGAAAAACTGCCGCAGCCAACGGTCGCGGTGGTCGAGGGTTGGGCCGTGGGTGGCGGGCTCGCCATTGCCAATGCCTGCGATTTCCGGATCGCGACGCCCGGGTCGAAATTCGCGGTTCCGATCGCCAGGACGCTTGGCAATTGCCTCTCTGCCGGGAACCTGAAAGCGCTGACCGAGACCTTCGGCCTGCCGCTGGTGAAACGCATGCTGTTGCTTGCCGAGATGGTGCCGGCCGAGGAACTGCTGGCACACGGATACCTTCTCGCGGTGGTGGATCCCGATGCGCTGGACGGTTATGTCGACGCGCTTTGCGACAAGATCCAGGGCCATGCGCCGGTCACCATGAAGGTCACGAAACAGGCATTGCGGCGACTGCGCGACGATCCCAACGCCGCGGACGAGGATTTGATTCGTGAGTGCTACGGCAGCGACGACTTCCACCACGGCGTCGAGTCTTTCGTGAACAAGCAGACGCCGCAGTGGAAAGGCCGTTAGGCGGTTTATCCGGCCTTTTCGCGATTGCGCGCGAGCCATCCATCGACCAGCGCGACCGACTCGTCGACCGTGTCGTTCTGCATGCCTTTCATTTCGGCGATCGTTTTCACGAGACAGTCCGCCCGTTCGATATTGGGCGCGCCGGCCAACAGGGCGCGGGCCGCCGAGGACGGTTTCGCCAATCCTTGGGCCGCGTTGGCGTATTTCTCGAACGGCACCATCGAGTCGGAGGGTGCGCCGATTGATTCGCAGACCTCGCGCACCCAGTCGTAGACGGCGCGCGACTTCTCCAAATCGCTGTGCACCGCCTTGCGGATCGAGCGCATGTCGTCGGCCTGGACGCAACGATAGTTCCCGGTCAGCAGCATCGCCCATTTCGCGAGCGGCACGAAGATCGAGTCGTGCACCTTGAGCTTGACCGGTAGCTCGATCTCGCCGTCGCCGGTGTCGAAGCGGATGGCTTCGATGTCGGCCTGCAATTGGCGCAGAATGGCGGTGTGTTCGTCGGACTCGAACCGCGCTGCCTTGAAGTTCGTCGGCAGGCTGACCTGCAGGACATTGGTTTTTTCTTCGGGCGGACGGAATGCTTGCGGATCCGGGCTACACAACGTGATCATCGCGGGGTCGAAACTCTCCCAGACCGTCGGGTCCGTGTAGCATTTTTTCAGTGCATCGGTATCCAGCCCCGGAATTCTCGCCAGATACGGCAACGGGGGCATGTTCATGATCGACATGCAGGGCACGCCCGATTTCGCGACCGCGTCGAGCAATTCGCGCACGCCGGGCGAGCGGTATTGCGGTTCCTGCATCGCCAGCACGATCAAGTCGTAGTCGGCAGGGTCGACATCGCCGGTGCCGCCGGCGGACAGGTTGCCCGGCAATGTCCGCGAATCGATTTCGACGAGGTCCTCGCGGCCCTTGACCGGCATGCGCACGCGCGCGCCTTCTTCGTTGAACAGCGCTGCCTCGTCCGGCAGACACACAAGTTTCGCCGAATGGCCGGCGAGCAGCAGTTTGATAGCGAGCAGCGATCCATAGGACGCGCCCATGATCATCGTGTTGTAGGTTTTCGTCATTCCTCCCAGTCCCCGCGTTGTTTGATCGGCCTAGAAACCGTTAAATCGGCACCGGTTATGAAGAAATGGTGCCCACTTTAGAGGGGACAGGTCAAGAGAGGGGCAGGCAAGGTTTCCGCCAATCCGCCGAAAGACCTATACTCGATTAACCGCAGACAACACCAAGGGAGGGTGCAATGTCGGAAGATTGGGCGTTTGTTCACAATCGTGCGAGGGATGCCGCATGGACCGAGGGATTGCGGAAAATCTTCGAGTATCGCGATCTCGGCATCACCGACGGGACCAATGGCGACTATGTGGCGCATGTGATCCGGGCGGTCGACCGATCCGATCCGGATGAAGTACAGCACTGGCATATTCACGACTGCACCTTCCAACTCGTCTATGTCCTGAACGGCTGGGCGAAATTCGAGTATGAGGGCCAAGGCGTCCGCAAGATCGAAAAAGGCGACTGCATTTTGCAGATTCCCAACATTCGGCACCGCGAAATCGATTGCTCGGCTGATTTCGAGGTCTTGGAAATCGTCGCGCCGGCCGATTTCGAGACACGTATTGTCGATGCGCCGGCGGATGCCGCGGACTGACGGCCGCGGGGAAAATAGAGATCATGAAAATCGCCGTTCCCGATCTGGTGTCGAATTCCTATTTTCCCGCACTTGCGGCGCTTCAGCTTGGATACTTCCGAGACGAAGGCCTGGACCTGCAACTCGAACATATTTTCCCGATCAATAAATCCTGCGAGGCGCTGCGCGACGGCGCCGTCGATTTCGTCGCTGGATCGGCGCATGCTCCGCTTGCCGCCTTCCCGAACTGGCAGGGCGCCAAGCTTCTCGCCGCGCTGGCTCAGGGAATGTATTGGCTGCTCGTGGTGCGGCCGGATTTGGATGCGGCGCGCGGCGATATTCAGGCCGTCCGAGGCATGCGGATTGCGGCCGCGCCATTCGTCGAATTGGGATTGCGCGCGATGCTGGCGGAGGTCGGCATCGATCCGGATAACGACGTGTCGATCGGCCTGCCCGAAGGACGCGTGAAACCGGGGGTGTCGTTCGGCGTCGCGGCCGCGGATGCGCTGGCCGACGGTGAGGTTGACGCCTTTTGGGCCAACGGCATGGGCGCCGAAACCGCGGTGCGGCGGGGGGCTGGGAAAATCCTGATCGATATCCGGCGCGGCGACGAGCCGAAGAAGGCGTTCGACTATACGATGCCGTCGCTGATTACCACCGACGCGTTGGTCGAGCGCGACCCGGAAGCGGCCGCCGCGGCGATCCGTGCCATCGTGCGGACCCAGAAGGCGCTCAAGTCGGATGTGGACCTGGCAACGCGCGTCGGAAAGGACCTGTTTCCGCCGGATAAGGTCGATTTGATCGCCGATGTGGTGCGCCGCGATCTGCCTTATTACGATGCGACCGTGCGCGAGGATTTCGTCCTCGGGATGAACGAATTCATGACCGGGCTCGGGTGGCTTGACGGGCCCGTTCCGTACGAACAGGTCGTTGCGGTAGAATTTAACGCTCTTTGGGTGGAATAAGCGCTGAAACCCTTTAAATCAGAGTAATACTCCCATAAATTAGACCTATCCGGCTGGCCCCAGCCGATTTGCCTAGTGAGAATGCCATGAAACGATCGAAATCGATCGCGCTCGTCATGATGAGCGCCAGCACCATCGCCCTGTCCGCATGCGACGAACCGACGGTGGACGCGGCGGTGTTCGACACGCTTGAGCAATGCATCAACGACCCTGTCATCTCGGAAAGTCAGTGCCGGACGGAATTCGCGGCGGCCAAGGAACAGCATGTAAAGGTCGCACCGAAATACACGTCGCAGGCGGATTGCGAGGCCGATTTCGGCGCCGCGCAATGCGAACAGGCGCCCTACCGCACCCAGAACGGCGGTAGCGTGTTCATGCCGCTGATGATGGGATACATGATGGGCAGCATGTTGGCCGGCAACCGCGGTGGGGTGGCATCGCAGCCGCTCTACCGGTCGACCGACGATCCGAAAAACTATCGGACGGCCGACAACAAGAAAATCGGCGCCAACACCGGCGCGACGAAGGTGGCGAAATCGGCGGCGCGCAGCCCCAGTATCAAGACCTCGACCGTCACGCGCGGCGGGTTCGGGGCTAGGGCCCGGGCGACTGGATTTACCGGCCGTTCTTAGGCCAAGAAGAGCAAGAAAATATATGGAAAGAATACCCGTCGCCGCACGGCCGGACTGGAAGGATACTGCACGGGAACATGGTTTCGTGTTCCATTCGATCGATAACGATCCGTATTGGGACGAGACCGCGTATTACAAGTTTTCCCTGCGGCAGATCGAAGACGATCTGGAAGCCCCAAGCGAGGAACTGGAGAAACTCTGTTTCGATGTCGTCGACCGGGTCGTCGGCGACCGGCAGCTTATGAAGCGGTTGGGCATTCCGGAATATTACTGGGATTTCGTAGCCAACAGTTGGCAGCAGCAAGACCGTAACCTCTATGGCCGGATGGATTTCGCCTATGACGGCAAGGGGCCGGCGAAACTGCTGGAATACAATGCCGATACGCCGACCACCCTGTACGAGACCTCTATCTTCCAGTGGGTTTGGCTCGAACAGGCGATGGAGCGCGGGCTAATTCCTGAAGGGTGCGATCAGTACAACTCGGTCCATGAAAAATTGCTGGAAGCCCTGCCCCAGCTGGGCGTTCACGAGGTGCTGCACCTTGCCTGCGCCAGCGACAGCGAGGAAGACCAAGGCACCATCGACTATATCGCCGACTGCGCCCGTCAAGCCGGCCTGGATACCCGGACCCTGCTGATGGACGAAATCGGCATCGACGAATTCGGGCACTTTACCGACCTCGACGACCGCGTCATCACCGACCTGTTCAAGCTATATCCTTGGGAATGGATCATGACCGAGGATTTCGGTGAGGATATCGCGAAAAGCGGCGCCCGGTTCTTCGAGCCGCCCTGGAAGGCGATCCTATCGAACAAAGGGCTGCTGCCGCTGTTGTGGGAGATGTTCGAGGGTCACCCGAACCTGCTGCCGAGTTACTTCGAGGACGACCCGAAGGCATCCGAACTGGGCGATACCTATATCCGCAAACCGCTGTTTTCCCGCGAAGGGCTGAACATCTCGGTCGTGCGCGACGGCCGGGTGGATTACAGCATCGACGGGCCGTACGGCGTCGAGGGCTATATCGTCCAAGCCTACAACCCGTTGCCGGAATTCGACGGCAACTTCGCGATGACCGGGTGCTGGCTGATCGCCAGCCAGGCCGCCGGCATGTGCGTGCGCGAGGACAAGGCGCTCATCACCGGCGACGACTCCCGTTTCATCCCGCACGTCATTCTCGACTAGGACCGCTTAGGTCTTGAGCGCGGCTTCCACCCGGTTTGGTGTGAACGGCATGTGATACAGCCGTTTCCCGGTAAGCTTGTGAAAGGCGTTCGCGACCGCTGCGCCGATGAACGGATTGCCGATTTCGCCGATCCCTGTCGGCTTGGTATCGCGGTCCAGGAAATCGACATGAATTTCCTCGGGCGCTTCCGACATCCGCAGGACGTGATAGTCATGGAAATTGGATTGCGCCACCGCGCCTCCGACGATCGTGGCGCGCTCTTTCAGAACGCTGGAAAGGCCATAGATAACACCGCTTTCCACGTTGCGACGGGCGGCCTCCGGCTGCACCACGATGCCCGCGTCAACCGCGATCCACACCTTATGGACACGGATCTTGTTGGTTGCTGAATCGAGTGAGATTTCCACCACGCCTGCGCCGAGCGATCCGGACCGTTCCGAGATCGACAACCCAATCGCGCGTCCGTTCGGGCGTTCGGCGCTCCAATCGGACATGGCGGCAACCCGTTCGAAAACCCGTTCGGCCTTCGGCGTCATCGCCATGTGCCGGCGGCGGAACTCCAGCGGGTCGATGCCGCTTGCTGC
The DNA here is from genome assembly GCA_965228975.1 of Alphaproteobacteria bacterium. Lineage (GTDB taxonomy): Bacteria > Pseudomonadota > Alphaproteobacteria > UBA8366 > UBA8366 > JAJFJD01. The sequence goes on along the minus strand of OZ245851.1, from coordinate 4,119,516 downwards.
CGCCATCTCGTCGATAAAGGCCTCATGCGCGAACAGGTTGAAGGGGTGTGCCACCGCGCGCCAATGTTTTAGCCGTATATTGTGAGACGCGCCGCGCCGCTCGATTTGCTGGTTTGGTACTTGGTAATACGGAATTTTTATACCCGAGTGGAGCAGACGGCCGCCGTCGCCGACCGAACATTGCCGCCATCCGACGACCGTTCCGCGTGTATCGAGCGCGGCTTCCATGCGGATCAGGACCTGTGGCCGGAACATGCCGTGGCCGATGTCCTCCTCGCGCGTCCAAATCAACTTGACCGGGCGCTTTATTTTCCGGGCGACCTGCGCGGCTTCGACCGTGTAGTCGCTGAGCGAACGCCGGCCGAATCCGCCGCCAAGATAATGCTGGTGATGAATGACTTGCTCGCGGTCGAGACCGAGCGCTCGGGCGATGTAGTTGCGTGAAATGCCGGGCGCTTGGGTTCCCTCCCAGACTTCCAACGTTCCGTCGTCGTTGAACCGCGCCACCGCGTTCAGCGGCTCCATCTGCGCATGGTAGCCGTAATCGCTGCGATAGGTTTGCTGGAAGGTTTTCGACGCCTGGCGGAATGCCGCGTCAGCTTGCCCCTTCCTCTCGAGTATCGTCGACTCTGACTTCGGATTCTCGACGATAGCGGGATAGTCCTTTTGCAGCGCGGACTCGGAACTATAGCCTTTGGCCGGGTCGACGCCGTCCCAAGCGACCTCCAATGCGTTGCGCGCTTCCAGCACGGTTTCCATGCTGGCTCCGACGACGGCGACGCCGGTGCCGAGGCGGACAACATCGATCACGCCGCGTATGGCCCGGACGGCTGCGTCGTTCCAGCTCTTCGGACGGCCTTGCTGGACGGGCGAGTGCACGGTGCTGGCGTAGACCATGCCGGGAAGTTGGACATCGATGGAATATTTCGCGGTGCCGTTCACCTTTTCGGGAATGTCGTGCCGCGGCACCGATGAACCGATGATACGGAAGTCGCTCCTTTTTTTCAGCTCCGCCGGATCCACGTTCGGCAATGGCGAAGGTACGGTTGCGAAGGCCGCGATTTCGCCGTAGGTCATCCGCCGTCCCGATTTTTTGTGAACCACGACGCTCGGCTCGGTCGTCAGTTCCGAAATCGGGACTGTCCAATTTTGCGCCGCGTTGGCCAGCAATACCTTGCGGACCTGTGCGCCGGCGATTCGCATCTGGTCGAAATACAACATGACCGCGCGGCTGCCGAAGATTCCCATCAACTTTCCGCGCCGGCCGCGCCGTACCGTATTGTAGCCATAGATCGCCGGTTCGGCCGGCGCCATTTCCAGCTCGACCTTGGACCAGTCTGCATCCAATTCCTCGGCCAGTGCGACGGGCACGCCGGTCATCGAGCCTTGTCCCATTTCGGCGGCGGGCGTAACGATGGTAATCCGGTCGTCCGGCGCAATGCGCACCCAGGCCGAGATGTCGCGCGCCGATTTGGCCTGTGCCGATGACATCAGCGTCAATCCGTTGCCGCCGAGGGCAAGCGCAAAGCTTAACCCGCCCGTGGTTTGGAGAAAGGCGCGGCGGCTCGAAGCCAGCGCCTGCGCGTTCGTTTCCTTTTGCATCGCCATGGCTATGCCTCCTGCGCCGCGCGCTGAATGGCGGCGATGATGCGCGTATAGGTGCCGCAACGGCAGATGTTACCGTCCATATGGGCGACGATCTCGTCGCGTGTGGGGGCTTTGTTGGTGGCCAGCAGTTCCGCCGCCTTCATGATCTGCCCGGATTGACAGTAGCCGCATTGCGGCACCTGTTCGGCGACCCAGGCTTTTTGGAGGGGGTGACTGTTATCGGACGACAATCCTTCGATCGTCGTGACCGATTTGCCGTCGGCTTCCGATGCGGCGGTCAGGCAGGATCGTACGGCCTTTCCGTCGACGTGCACCGTGCAGGCGCCGCATAGGCCGGCACCGCATCCGAACTTTGTCCCGGTGAGTTTCAAATGTTCGCGAATAACCCAGAGCAAGGGCGTGTCCGGTGCGGCGGTCGCGCTTGCCGGTTTTCCATTGATCGTGAAGGCAACCATGATGCGAAACGTCCTTTCCTGCGCGGTCAAATAATCCGCCGTAGCGGCGTTCACACACGCGTGGCGCGGTCTCAACAGTCGGTTTTTTTTGTTGTGGTTCGTCGGGTGCGCGCCCGTCGCGTCATCTTCCCTGCTAAAAGTGTACGCCGAGTCGTGGATGGCGCGAAAGATGGAAATTTACGGGTTATCGTTCTGGCGGTGTCCCGCGGGCTCTACCGACATTCGGCAAAGGCGGTTAAACCCGCTAATCTGAGCTAAAGCGGAGAGAGCGGTACAAACGGGATAGGGTATGACATGGCCGATAAACTGATTCCGACGACGTTGGTGGGCAGTTATCCACAGCCGGACTGGCTGGTCGACAAGACGGTGTTGCTGGGAAGCGGGCCTCCCCGGGTTCGTATGAAACAGGTTTGGCGCGTGCCGGAAGATCAACTGATCGAGGCGCAGGACGATGCGACGCTGACCGCGATCCACGATCAGGAACGGGCCGGGGTGGACATCTTGTCGGACGGTGAGATCCGCCGTGAAAGTTACTTCAACCGGTTTGCCAATGCGCTCGACGGAATCGATCTGGACAATCCCGCCATGGTGCCGAACCGGCGCAACAAACCGACTCCGGTGCCGCGCGTGGTGGGGCCGATCCGCCGCGTCCGGCCGGTACAGGTCCGCGACGTCGAATTTCTTCGGGCGCACACCCATCGAAAGATCAAGATCACGATCCCCGGCGCCTTCACGATGGCGAAGCTGGCCTTGGACGAGCACTACGGTGATCAGGAAGGCCTGATCGCTGCCTATGCCACCGCGGTAAACGAGGAAATCCGCGACCTGAAGAATGCCGGCGCCGATGTCATCCAGATCGACGAACCCTATATGCAGGCAAATCCGGAAGAGGCCGACCGCTACGGCGTCGCCGCCATCGACCAGGCGCTCGACGGCATCGAGGGACCGACCGTCGTCCATCTATGTTTTGGATATGCCTATGTCGTGAAGGACAAACCGACCGGATATTCCTTTCTGCCGCAACTCGACGCGTGCCGCGCCAAGGCCATCTCCGTGGAAGCGGCCCAGCCGTCGCTCGACCCGGTCGTGCTCGAGAAGCTGCCGAGCAAGAAGATTTTGTTCGGGGTCATCAGCCTCGGGACGGAAGACGTCGAAACGCCGGAACTCGTGGCGGAGCGTCTGCGCGGCGCGTTGAAGCATATTCCTCCGGAACGGCTGATCGCGGCGCCCGATTGCGGCATGAAGTATCTGCCGCGCGACGTGGCCTTCGGCAAGTTGAAGGCAATGGTCGACGGAGCCGCCATCGTCCGGGCCGAACTTGCGTAACGCATCGGTTCCCGCCATGCTTGCATTATAGCTATCGTTCCAGATTTGCGAGACCCGTCATGGCGATTTCCATCACCCCGCTGCATCCGGTGTTCGCTGCCGAGGTCCGAGGCGTCGACCTGACGCAACCGGTCGATGCCGCGACATTTGCCGATATCGAGACGGCCTTCCACCAATACGGTGTCCTCGTATTTCCGGACCAGCCGGTGACCGATGCGCAGCAGGTCGACTTCAGCGCGCGGTTCGGACCGGTCATCACGGCGACCCAGTACCACCGAGACCAGCCGGAGCGCCGCGTGCCGCACAATATCTCGGATATCTCGAATATCGGTCCAGACGGTGAATTGATGGCGCCGGACGACGAACGCCGCATGCACCACAAGGCCAACGAGCTGTGGCATACCGACGGCACATTCAAACATGTCCCGGCGCGCTGCTCGCTGCTCTCCGCGCGCGAAATCCCTAAGGCCGACGGCAACACCGAATTTGCCGACATGCGCGCGGCTTACGATGCGCTGCCGGAGGACCGGAAGCGCGAGATCGGCGACTTGGTCGTCGAGCACAGCATCTTCCATTCGCGAGAGAAGATCGGCTTTTCCGGGTATACCGACGCGGCCCGCGCGGGGCTGCCGCCGGTCAATCAAGTGCTGGTCCGCACCCATCCGGCAACCGGCCGCAAGGCGCTCTATCTCGCCTCGCACATCACGCATGTGGTCGGTTGGCCGGTCGAGAAGGGCCGCCGCTTGATCGACGAATTGACCGAGCACGCGACGCAACCGGAATTCGTCTACCGGCACCGTTGGCGGCCGCACGATCTGGTGCTGTGGGATAACCGCTGCACGATGCACCGGGCGCGGCCGTATGACGATCTGACGGAACGGCGCGTCATGCACCGGACCACCGTTTCCGACGAAATCAACTCCGTCGAACGCGAACGGCCGGAGCGGGCCGCCGCCGCAAGTTAGCCTAGTACCAGACTGCCTTGCCGGCGCCGCCGTTCGGTATCAGCAACTCGCCGTTCATCGCCGACGCTTGTTTCGACGCCAGGAAGACCGCCACATAGGCCACCTCGGACGCATCGACCATGCGGCCGATCGAATTCGTGCGCGGCGCGTCCTCGGCGTAATCCTGCGCTTCCAGTTCCTCCGGCGACAGGCCGGTTTCCTTGGACCGCTCGGCAAGCTGCACCGCCGTTCGCTCGGTCCGGGTCATGCCGGGGTGGATGCAGTTGACCGTGATTCCGTCCCGGCCGAGCTGCATCGCCAGTGTCCGCGTGAAATGCACCAGCGACGTGTTGCGCGCGCCGCCGCTGAGGTTGCCGGGCGTGCGCGAGTTCGTCCCGCTGATGTTGATCACGCGGCCCCAGCCCGCCTGCTTCAGGTGTGGGATCGCCGCGCGGGTCAGACGCAGCGCGCCCATGTATTTGGTGTCGAAGTCGTTCAGGAAATCCTCGTCTACGATGGTGTCGATCCGGCCGACCGCGTTGGGCGATCCGCCGGGCAACGAGGCGCTATTGACCAGGATGTGAAGTCCGCCGAGCTTTTCCGCCGCCGCATCGACCGTCGCGTCGACCGCGGCACGGTCGGTCACGTCGCAGGCAAGCGCGTGGACCGTTGCGCCAGTTTCTGCCGCGATCTCTTTCGCGGCTTCCTCCAATGGGCCGATGCTGCGCGCGGTCAGCACCATATCGACGCCTTCGCGCGCGAGTTCGAGGGCGATCGCCTTGCCGATACCGCGCGATCCGCCGGCGACAAGGGCCTTCTTTCCCGCTAAACCGAAATCCATGGCAGCCTCCTTAAGGTTGGCGTGACGCTATTTGAGTGAGTCGCGAAGCCCGCCGACCACTTCTGTCCGCGACCGAACCTGCCACGGCCGGCGTTTGCCGATGGCTTCGTTCTGGATTTCCGGATAGACCTTCAGCGCGACGAAGACCGGGCCGGTCTCGCCCAGGATGCCGGGCAACTCGCGGGTGAAGTCCTCGATCTCGGTGAAGGAATGCGCCTTGGGATAACCCGACGCCTTGGCGATCGCGGCGTAATCCACGTTCTTCGCGTTCGGGACCGGTTGCCCGCCGGTCGTGGCGTAGCACTCGTTGTCGAGCATGAAGTGATAGAAATTCGTCGGGTTCTGCTCGGCGATGGTCGTCAGAATTCCCATGCTCATCAACAGGTCGCCCTCGGAATCGAACAGCACGATCTTGCGGTCCGGCTGCGCCAAGGCGAGACCGAGCCCGAAGCCCGAATGTCCACCCATCGCCGGGTCGCCCAACGGCACGTCCCGGTGGGGTTCGTCGCTCATCGGCACCCAGTGCCGCCCGCCGCGTCCCGGGATGGTGATCGCGTCGCCACGGTGCTCCATGTAGACCTTCAGCAATTCGGCAGTGTGCATCATTGTCGGGTCTCCTTCTTATCGGTTGAAGCCGTGGAACTCGTCGGCGACGAGGATGACGACGGGTTTCTTGGTGCGCTCGGTTTCCTCGAAGGCAACGCTGATGCGCTCGGCGTCGCCGTCATTCTCGACGAGATAGTATTTCAAACCGAAGGCATTGATGAACGGCTCGGTGAAGTCCGCGGCCGTGTCTTTGTTGACGCCGTGCCGCGTGTAGCCGCGATACCCCACCATCAGCACGACGGGTATTTCCAGGCTCATCAGCCAGCCGCGGATCGAATCGCCGGATTCCATCATGCCGGTGTTCTGGATCAGAACCACCGGCGTGTTGCCGCCGGCGGATAGTCCCGCCGCGATGGAACAGGCGTGGCCTTCGCGGCTGACGCCGATCAGCCGGAGGCTCGGCTCGGCCTCCATCAGCAGAAACAGCCAGTTGGTCTCGCTGTCGGGCAGCCAGACGACATCGGTAACGCCGTTCTTCTTCATCTGCTCGAGAACCTTCTCGGGACTCAGGACGGCGGCTTGCTCATCACTCATGGGGTTTCCTCTTCTTGCGAATGACGGCGTGAAAATCCCGCCGTTAGGGCGGGCGGACGAATTCGAATACCATAGGGCCGTAAGATAAGTCGTAGCTTAAGCGGCAGGCCGTAGGCAAATCGCGGCCCGGGTCGCAGGAGGGGCCCAGCGAATGTCTAAGCGAATAGCAATTGTCGGCGCCGGCGCCGTCGGGGGGTATGTCGGCGGGCACTTAGCGCGTGCCGGGCAGGACGTGCGCTTGTTCGACCCGTGGCCGGAACATGTGGAAACGATTAACGCATCCGGGCTCTGCCTGGAAGGGACGCAGGGCGAACACCGCGTGCGGGTCCCGGCGATGCATCTGCACGAGATGCAGGCCATGAGCCAGGCTCCGGCGGACATCGCCATCCTCTGCACGAAGTCCTTCGACACCGAATGGGCCGCCCGCGCGGTGCTGCAGTATCTGACGCCGGAGGGCTACCTCGTCTCCATGCAGAACGGCATGAACGAGGAACAGGTCGCCGCCGTGGCGGGATGGGATCGCACGGTAGGCTGCATCGTCAGTACGATCAGCGTCAATTGCTACGCGCCCGGGCGGATCAAACGGTTCCAGCAGCCGGGCGGTAAGAAACACACCGTCTTTCGCGTGGGCGAGCCGCACGGCCGGACGACGCCCCGCGCGCAGGAACTGGCCGACATCCTCAGCCACGTGGACAGCGCCGCCGTGACGCAGAACCTCTGGGGCGAGCGCTGGACCAAGCTGACCACGAACAGCCTGACCCACGGGTTGCTGGGGGCGACCGGCGAGGACAACCGCTCGGTCTATGTGGAGCGCGGCACCGCGCACCGGCTCGGCATCAAGCTGGCCGGCGAGGCGATCGCGGTCGGCCGGGCGCTCGGCTATGACATCGGAACGATCCTGGGCATCGCGCCGGACGATTGGGCTGCGGCCGCGGCGGGCGATGCCGCGGCGCTCGAGACCGTGCAATCCGGCTTGGCGCATTGGATGACCACGCTGATCGAGCCGTCGCAATCGTCGGTCGGGCGCGACGTGGCGCGCGGCCGGCGATCCGAGATCGAATACACCAACGGCCTGATCGCCGCGAAGGGCGCGGAGGTCAACGTGCCCGCGCCGACCCATGCGGCACTCACCGAGATCGTGTTGCGCATCGACCGGGGCGAGCTAAAGGCGGACCCGGCGCATATCGAGGGCATCCCGGTTTGACCCGGCACGCGGTTCTGCGTTGGAATTGACGGGAACGGCCGCTGGGCCCTCGCCAACAAGAAATCGGAACGAAACATGGCATCGATGAGCAGAGAACTCGCCGCTTGGGTGGCTGGACTGACGTATGACGACCTCCCGCCGGAGGTCATCGACCGGGCCAAGGGACTGACTCTGCAAGGTCTGTCCTCCGCGTTGCTGGGGTACGGCCAGCCGCAGACCGATCGGGCGCTCGCCATGATGCAGGAGGAAGAGACGGGCGGCGCGGGCGTCGCCACCGTGCTGGTGCATGGCGCGAAACTGACCAAGGGCGGCGCATGTTACGTCAATTCGGATCTGATGTTCCTCGGCGGCAAGTGGGACACTTTCCGCATGCTGACGCATCCGGGTTGCGCCATCCTGCCGGCGGCGTTGATGGCGTCCGAGGTCGAGGGCGTATCGGGCAAGGATTACATCACCGGCATCGTCGCGGCCTACGAAGTGATGGAGCGCATGGCGGCGGATTTCATTCCGACCGTGATGTCGCGCGGGTTCCATTCCGGGCCGGTGTTCGGCATCTTCGGCGCGGCGGTGGCGGCGGCGAAAATCGGCGGTCTGGATGAGGAGCAGATCCACACGGCCATCGCGCAAAGCGTCAATCTCGCCAGCGGTAATCTGGAAAACATGCGCAGCGGCGGCACGTCGCTGCGCGAAGGCGGCGCGGTACGCAATGCGCTGTTGGCAGTCGCGCTCGCGCGGCACGGCGCGCGTGGCGGCGATACGGCGCTCGAAGGCGACGCGGGGTTCTATCACTCCTACACCGGCAACAATCGGGGCGAACTGCGCTACAGCTTCACGGCGGACAACCGCACCTCGCTGGACAAGATCACCGAAAATCTCGGCAAGGATTGGATGATCCTGGAGACGCTCTACCGGATCTATTCGACCGCCGGCTACAACATCGCGCATGTGGACGTCACCGCCGCCCTCTGCGCGGAGCACGACATCCGGCCGGAAGACGTGGAACGGGTCGAGGCGGTCGTGAACTGGATGGAAACCGAGTATCCCAGCCCGGCTTTCCCGGCGCGCAGCACCGAACCCAAGGTCGGCAGCACTCAATACTATTCGGCCTATGGCGTGGTCGAGCGATCCTTCCCGCTTTTGAAGTTCGTCGAGCACGGCATCGGACCCGATGATCCGCCCGCCGTGTTGGAGATGATGAAGCGGGTGACCATCGTCCCGTCGCACCGGCACACCTTGTTCGGCCCGCGCGTTACGATCCATCTGAAGGACGGCCGCAGCGTGACCAAGGCGGGTACCGGGCGCGAGTTCATCTGGGACTTCGAGGAGGAAGTGCGCCGGATCAGCCCGATTATTCCCGGCATCCCGATTCCCGAAGGCCAATATCAGGACTTGATCGCAGCCTGCCGCGACCTGGACACGCTCGACCGGGCCGACCGGCTCGTCGGGCTGACGGTGGCGCCGGACTAGCCGTGCCGGTTATTTCTGATCCGGCTTGCTGTTTAGCCAGTCGGGCCAGCGCCAGTTCCAGCGGATCGCGGCGGCGCGCATGCCGAAGATGATCGCGAAACCGATCGCCGAATTTATCTCCCAATTGTCCGGAAAGATCGACATGAGGACGACCAGCAGACTGGTGCCGAGCAGGACCGGCACCGCGTAGATTTCCTCGTTCATCAACAGCGTCTGCCGTCCGGCCAGCACGTCGCGGATCAGGCCGCCGCCGATCGCCGTGACGATGCCCAGGATGACGGGTGCTACCGGGATGCCGAAATCCAGGCGCCAAACCGTCCCGGCCGACTGCACCGCGAACAGCGCCACGCCCAGGGCGTCGAGATAGAGCATCGTCTGGAATACGCTGCGCCGGGCGAAGAACCGGTGCGCCCAGAAGGCGGCGATGCTGGCCGCCAGCGCGACCCAGATATAGGTGGGGTCGAGCGACCAGAAGACCGGCTGATCGGTGATCACGTCGCGGATCGTGCCGCCGCCGACCGCCGTGATGGTGCCCATGACGCAGGCGGTGAATAGGCTGACCCGTTGCGGTGCGACGGCGAGCACGGCCGTGACCGCGAACGCGACCGTCCCGGTCATCTCGCCCAGACGGCTGACGACGTCCCAATCCATGGATTTGTCCGCTGTTGCCCGGGTCTTCCCGGATGGCGCGTTTTAGAACGGCACCTCGCCCTGGATCAATACCCGATGCATGATGCGGCCTTCCGCTGGATCGTAGTCGCGGTGCGCGATGTGCAGAACGGCACGGTTGTCCCAGATCACCATATCGCCCGGCTGCCATTTATGCCGGTAGGTCACGTCGGGCGTGATCGTCCGCGCGACCAGGTCGTCGATGAACGCGGCGCTGCTCTCCGGGTCCATGCCTTCCAGGTTGCGCAGTTTTCCCGGATGGAAATACAACGCCTTCCTGCCGGTCGAAGGGTGCGTGCGGACGAGCGGATGCGTGCGCGGCTTGCCGTATTTTTCCCGCGCTTCGTCGCTGACATAGCTGTGGTCTTCGATCTTGGTGACGACGGTGCGTGCGGCGAGGTCGGCTTGCATGTCCGCGGGCAACGTCTCATAGGCGCGCCGCATATTGGCGAAGCCGGTATCGCCGCCGGACGCCGGCAGCTTCACCGCATAGAGTGCTGTGTATTTCGGCGGCCGTTCATGGTTGGTGTGATCGGTGTGCCATTCGCGCGCGCCGACCGGCGCGAAAATACCGTCCGGTCCGACCCGCGTCTTGCTGCTGTCGAGCACCGCGATCTCCGGATGGTCGTCCATCAGCATTTCGGTCAGGTGTTGGGCCATGATGTCGCCGAAATGGCGCACCGCCGCGAGATACTGGTCGGGCGAATAGGATTGGTCGCGCACGACCAGCACCAGATGTTCGTCGAGCGCGGCTTCCATCGCCGAGACGTCTTCCTGCGACACCGGGCCGGCGAGATCTATTCCGGTCGCTTCGGCGCCCAGCGCGCCGTAAAAGGGCGTGATCGTCAAAGGCATGACATTCTCTCACATAGCAGCAATCTCCTATTCTAAATCAGGGCCGCGCGATCGAGAAATCGGCAGGCGGCGGCCCAAAATACCGTCCGGGACTTTCCATAAACGATTCAGATGACATAATTAACGGGTGATCGCGCCGCGAACCCAGGACGGCGCGACATCATTTTTTGGGAGGGGCGCGTGCCGATTGAAACCGGGGCTACACACACAGTGCGGGATCGAAACGTCATGGCGTCTGACCGTCCGTACCGCCTGGGCGTCGATGTCGGCGGCACCTTCACCGATTTCGTGTTGCTCGACGAGAATGACGGGGCCATCCGCATCGCCAAGTCGCTAACGACGCCGGCGGACCCGTCGGTCGGCGTGTTCACCGGGCTGCGCGCCTTCGACGATCCGTGCCCCGGCCATATCGCGGCGACCAACCGCATCGCGCATGCCACGACCCTGGTCGCCAACACGGTGATCGAGCGCAAGGGCGCTGTGACCGCGCTGCTCACCACGAAGGGTTTTCGCGATATCCTGGAATTGCGCCGCCATACCCGGGTCACGACCTACGAGTTGTGGGAGGACCCGCCGACGCCGTTGGTGCCGCGTTGGCTGCGGTTGCCCATCGACGAGCGCGTGTTCGCCGACGGCGCGGTGCTGAAACCGGTGCCGCGCGACGATATCGCCGCCGCGGTCGAGGTCATGCGGCGCGAGGGTGTCGAATCCGTCGCGGTCGCGTTCCTGCATTCCTATGTGAACCCCGAGAACGAACGGACGGCCCGCGATATCCTTGCGGAAATCGCGCCGGACCTGCCCGTGACGCTATCGTCCGACGTGTTGCCGCAGATCAAGGAATACGAGCGCACCAGCACGACGGTGGTGAACGGTTACGTCAAACCCCTGGCGCAGACTTATCTCAACAATCTGGGCACGGGCCTGGGCGAAACCGGCTACACCGCGCCGCTGCAGATCATGCTGTCGAACGGCGGCTTGGGGTCGACCGACACGGCGGGGGCGTTCCCGATCCGGCTGATCGAGTCCGGTCCCGTCGCGGGGGCGATCGTCGGGCGGCAGATCGCGCAGAACCTGGACCTCGCCGACGTGCTCAGCTTCGACATGGGCGGCACCACGGCGAAGGCGTGCCTGATCCGCGACCAGGCGCTACCGATCACCGAGGAGTTGGAGGTCGCCCGCGCCAAACGCTTCACCAAGTCGAGCGGCTTTCCCGTCGGCGTGCCCGCGGTCAGCATGATCGAGATCGGCGCGGGCGGCGGCAGTATCGCGGCGATCAACCGCATGGGGCTGGTTCAGGTCGGGCCGGAAAGCGCCAGCGCCGAGCCGGGGCCGATCTGCTATGGCCGGGGCGGGAGGAATCCGACGGTGACCGACGCGGACCTGACGCTCGGGTATCTTAACCCGGACAATTTCGCCGGCGGGTCGATGGCGCTCGACGCCGAGGGCGCGGCGGCCGGGCTGGAGGAAACCATCGGCGTGCCGCAGCAGCGCTCCCTGGTCGAGGCGGCCTGGACGGTGCACGACGTGATCAACGAGACCATGGCCGCGGCCGTGCGCATGCATGTCACGGAACGCGGCGGCAACCCGGAAGCGGCGACCATGGTCGCCTTCGGCGGGGCCGGGCCGGTGCATGCCTACAATCTGGCGCGCAAGCTGGGTATTCGCCAGCTCATGGTACCGCTGCGGGCGGGTGTGCTGTCGGCCCTGGGATTGCTTGTAGCACCGCCGGCCTACGACATCGTGCGCACCTATAAGATGCCGCTCGCCGGCCTCGCCCCGGACGACATCGGGGGTCAGTTCGACCAGATGACGGCGGAGATCGAGGCGCTGTTGGATGGGGTCGAAGCCACCGGCCCGCGCCGCTTCCGCCGCTCGCTCGACGTGGGCTATGTGGGGCAGAGCTACCAGGTGACTGTGCCGGTCGAGGATGCGCTGTCCGCCGACGCCGTGTTCGAGCGGTTTTCCACGCTGTACCGCGAGAAATACGGCTATTTCTACGACGACGTGCCGGCGGAAGTCGTGAACCTGCGCGTGTTCGGCGAGATCGACGGCGCGGGCCTTCAGCTGACGCCGGCGGCCGGGTCCGGCGGGGAAGCCAGCGCCGTGGGAACCCGCGCCGCCTATTCCCCGACGGCGGGGACGATGATCGACTTCGACGTCTACGACCGTGCCGCGCTGGCGCCCGGCATGACCTTTGCGGGACCGGCCATCGTCGAGGAACAGACCTCGACCACCATCATCGATTCGGGTGCGGCCGTGGAGATCGACGCCTTCGGGTCGCTTGTCATCACCTTGCCAGGAGAGACGCCGTGACCGCATCCACAAGCCGCATCCCGCTCGACGTGATCTGGCCGCGCCTGATCGCCATCGCGGACGAGATGGCCACGACCATGTTCCGCACCGCCTTCTCGCATGACGTGGTGGAGGTGCACGACATGTCGACGGGGCTGCTCGACCATCGCGGCTACCTGATCGCCCAGACCTGGCTGGGCGCGACCGGCCATACCGGCTGCATGCCCGCCTTCGGCGCGAACCTGACCAAGGCCTTTCCGCCGGAGACGGTGCGTCCCGGGGATGTCTTCATCTGCAACGATCCATGGCTGTGCAACGGCCAGACGGCGGACATCTTCATCACCACGCCGGCCTTTCATGACGGCCGCCTGATCGGTTTCGCCGTGAACACGATCCATCATGTGGATATCGGTGGGCGCAAGGGGTCCGGCCTTTCCGAGGAGGTGTTCGAGGAAGGCCTGATCATCCCCATGCTGCGCCTCTACAAGGAAGGCGAGCCGAACGAGGAGTTGTTCGGGCTGATCCGGCGCAACGTGCGTTATTCGGAAAAGATGATCGGCGACCTGCGGGCCCAGGTGGCGACCGGTTGGGCCGGCTGCCGGGCGATGGAAACGCTCTGCGCCGAGTTCAAGCTCGACAGCCTGCTCGATGTCGCCGACGAGTTGATCGGCCGGACCGAGGCGGGCATCCGTGCCGGGCTGCGCGACTTGCCCGACGGGCAGTGGCACGAAGAGATGCTGATGGACATCGACGGCATCGACGAGCCGCAGCCGCTGGCCGTCACCGTCACCATCGACGGTGACGAGCTGACCGCCGACTTCACCGGCACCGCGCCGCAGGTCCGCCGCCCGATCAACTGTCCGCTCAACTTCACGCGGGCCTATGTCGCCATACCGACGAAGATGGTCTGCGATCCGGCGCTGCCCAACAACCAGGGTACCTACCGGCCGCTGCATCTGACCGCGCCGGAAGGTACGATCCTGAACCCGACCTATCCCGCGTCGTGTTTCTGGCGGCTCAGTTCGGGCATGCTGGTCGGTGAATTGATGTTCCGCATCTTCGCCCAGATCGTGCCGGATCGCGTGCCGGCGGATTCGGGATCGCTGCCGACCTGGCAGTTCTACGTCACAGGCACCCGCCCCGACGGCGAGGATTATGCGCTGCACCAGCATGCCTTCGGCGGCATGGGCGGCCGGCCGGGCCGCGACGGATTGTCGGCGGTCAGTTTCCCCTACAACGTGCGCGACGTGTCGATCGAATGGTCGGAGCATGAAACGCCCGTGCTTTACGAGGCGCGGCAACTCATCCCGGACTCGGGCGGGGCGGGGACCTTCCGCGGCGGTCTCGGGCAGGAACTGATCTTCCGTGCCTATGACAGCGGCACCGCGGACGGCCAGCCCCTGGTCTTCGCCGGGGCGGCGGGGCGGATGCGCAACCCGCCCGAAGGGCTGGGCGGCGGCGGGCCCGGATCGTTGTCGACCATCGACATCAACGGCCAGCCGATCGCGCCGAACAGTTCGCCGGAGTTTTCGTTCCATAAGGGCGATGTGGTCCGGCTGGCGCTGCCCGGGGGCGGCGGGCACGGCGACCCGGCAGAGCGCGCGCGGGAGAATATCGAGGCCGACCTGAAGGCGGGATACGTGACATCCGATGGCGCGCGGCGCGATTACGGATACGATACATAAACGCCGGCGGCGCGGCGCACCCGTTCGTTCGCCCGGATTACCAACGTGGAGGACAAAGTCATGACATTCCGCATCGGACTGCTCGTATTTCCAGACATCATGCAACTCGACATGACAGGCCCTCACGAGGTGTTCACCAAATTCCCGGACACCGAGGTCCTGCTCGTCTGGAAGACACTCGATCCTGTGCGGTCCGGCGGCGGCATGCGTATCCTGCCGGACGTCACCTATGCGGATTGTCCGCAGCTCGACCTTATCTGCGTGCCGGGCGGCGGTGGGATGAACCCTTTGCTGACCGACGCCGAGACGCTCGGCTTCCTGCGCCGTCAGGCGGAAGGCGCGCGCTATGTCACCTCGGTCTGCACCGGGTCGCTCGTCTTGGGCGCGGCCGGATTGTTGAAAGGCCGCCGCGCGGCCTGCCATTGGATGTCGCGCGAGATGCTATCGGAATTCGGAGCGATACCCGATCCGGCGCGTGTCGTCGTGGACGGCAACATCATCTCGGGCGGCGGCGTCACCGCGGGGATCGACTTCGCCCTGACGGTGGCAGGCGAGTTGTTCGGCGACGATGTCGCGAAGTCGATCCAGCTCGGAATCGAATACAATCCGCAGCCTCCTTATGATGCGGGGTCGCCGGAAACCGCCGGGGCGGCGGTCGAGGCCGACGCTCGGACGGCTGCTGCCGGGCGCCAAGCCGAGCGGGAAGCGGCGGTCCGGGCGGCAGCGGAAGCCTTATAGAATCAACGGCGTATCGATCATCCGTTGGCGGCACACACCCATGCGCGAGCAAAAATGCACAACTGTGTGCGAGTTTTTCGAATTGAAAGACATTTTTGCGCGGCGCAGACTTTGGTTAACAAGAAACAGCCGGAGGCAGGAAAAGCGGTCGCCGGCATAATGGGTAAGCCGTCGTCACATGGATCTCGTCGTCGCTCTTGCGTTCAACGGTCTGGTCTGGGGCCTTATCATCGCGCTCATCGCGCTCGGCCTGTCGATCATCTTCGGCTTGCTCGACATCATCAATCTCGCACATGGCGACTTCTTCATGGTGGGGACGGTCCTCACTTGGTTCGTGCTGGAGTCGACCGGCAACTACTGGCTTGCCTTCCTGATCGTGCCGCTGCTCGGATTCGGGCTCGGCGCCCTGGTCGAACGTGCGGTCATCCAGCCGATCCGGGGCACCGCGGCCTTGTCCATCGTCGCGACATTCGGTTTGTCGATCATCATCCAGGAAGTGGTGCGTGCCGGGTTCGGCGCCGCGCCGAAACGCATTCTGCCGCCGATTGAGGGCACCATCCCGCTGTTCGGCATCGAGTACGATATCTATCGCTTGTTCGCGGCGGGTGCGGCGATCCTGGCCATCGCCGGGTTCTTTCTTTTCCTACACGGCACCAAGCTGGGCACGTGGATGCGCGCGGTCCGGTTCGACCGGGACACGGCGCTTGCCATGGGCGTGCCTGCGCGGACCGTCTACATGGTGACCTTCGCGTTGGGATTCGCCATGGCGGCGCTCGGCGGCGCGGTGGCGGCCCCGATCACCACGGTTGATTTCCAGACCGGCGTCGACGTGCTGCCCTTCTGTTTCATGGCGGTGATCATCGGCGGCTTGGGCAACTTGCCTGGAACGGTGGCCGCCGCGGTCCTGTTGGCGGTGACCGAAGGCATCGTGACCAGTTTCGCCGACCCGACGATTGCCCGGATCGTCTCGCTATGCCTGATGAGTGCGGTCCTGATCGCGCGCCCGCACGGCATCTTCAGCGGGGCGACGCGATGAAGGACCGGGTCAATCGGATCGCCTTCTTGGTAACGCTCGTGTTTCTTGTTGCCGCGCCATGGCTGCTGCCGGCGCTGGGCTACGACTATTGGCTGGATATCATGGCCGAGATCATCATCTGGTCGTTGTTCGCCGCCAGCGTGAACCTGCTGTTCGGCTATGTCGGTCTTCTCTCGTTCGGGCAGGCGCTGTTCTTCGGCATGGGGATGTTCGGCGTCGCGATCGGCGTCGCGAAGCTGGGCCTGGGATTCTGGCCGGCGCTCGGATTCGGCATGTTCGTTTCCGTGGCGATGGCGGCCGTCGCGGGCGCGCTCGCCGTCCGGCTGACCTGGCACTACTTCGCGATCATCACGGTCGTCTTCTCGCTGATTTTCTACTTCATCGCGCTGAGCGCGAAGCCGATTACCGGCGGCGACGACGGCACGAGCTTTTCGATGCCGCCGATGTTGACGGTCGGCGAGTTCGAACTGAGCCTGACCGATCCGACCGTGCAGTATTTCTTCATCCTGCTCGCGGTGGGGTCGGCCTTCTACCTCAAATACCGGATCATCAAGAGTCCGTTCGGCATGGCGTTGATGGCGGTGCGGGAGAACGACGTTCGTGCCTCGCTGATTGGCCTGAACGTCTACTTCCTGCGCTGGGTCGCCTTCGTCGTAGCCGGTGGATTCGCTGGGCTGGCCGGATGTCTGTTCGCGCTGTTCGGACGGTATGCGTCGGCATCCTACATGTTCTATCACGTGTCCGGCGAAGGCGTCGTGTGGACGATCGTCGGCGGGGCGGGGACGTTGTTCGGCCCGGCTATCGGCACCGCGCTGCTGATCATCGTGCGCGAAGAACTCTCCAATGTATGGGAGCACTATCCGATCCTGGTCGGCGTGATCGTCATTGTGACGGTGATCTTCGCGCCGAAGGGATTGGCGGGAATTTGGAACACGCTGCTCGACCGTTTCGCCTCGAAGGCGGATGAGAGTCCGTCGCGGGCCGAGCCTACGCCGACGCCGGCCAAGAGCGAGGTCGGGTCATGACCGTACCGATGCTCGAAATCGCCGACCTGACCAAACGCTTCGGCGGGCTGGTGGCATTGGATCATGTGACGCTCGATCTGGAGCCGAATGTCTTGCACGCGATCATCGGTCCGAATGGGGCTGGCAAAACCACGTTGTTCAACACGATATCCGGCATGCTCAAGTCGGATTCGGGCACGGTGCGGTTTAATGGTGTCGATATCACCCGCATGCCGCCGCATAAGATCAGCCGCCTCGGCATGAGCCGGTCGCTGCAGATCAAGAGCGTGTTCGACTCCATGACCGTGGCGGAAAACCTCTGGATCGCGGCACAGGCGCAGCAAGGCGTGATGCATGCCTTCGCCCGGCGAGGCAGTTTCGGCGGAACGGCGAAACGGGTCGATACGGTGCTCGAGCAGACCGGACTCGGCGATTTTCGGGATACGCCCGCGGGTACCTTGTCCTACGGTGACGTCGCATTGCTGGAGATCGGCATCGCCTTGGCGACCGAGCCGAAACTGCTGCTGCTGGACGAGCCGATCTGCGGCATGGGTCCGGCGGAGACCGAGGCGACGGTCGAGAAAATCCGGCAGTTGGCCAAATCCGTCGACATCATCATCATCGAGCACGACATGCCGGTGGTTTTCGATCTGGCCGAGCACATCACGGTGATGGCGCAAGGCGGCGTCCTGGCCCGGGGCACGCCACAGGACATCGCGAACAACACGGCGGTGCGGGAAGCCTATCTCGGCGACGAGGACGATGACGACGACGAGGGGGCGGCCCATGCTTGAGATTCGCGATCTTCGTGCGAGCTACGGAAAGGTCGAGGTTCTCCAGGGCGTCTCCCTCGATGTGGGCGATGGCGAGATCGTCGGGTTGCTGGGCCGAAATGGCGTGGGCAAGACGACCACGCTGAAGTCGATCATGGGCTTGGTGCCCGCGTCGTCCGGCCACGTTTCCTTCGACGGCGTCGACCTGGCCGGTCTGCCGGCGCACAAGGTGCCGCGTCAGGGCGTCGGCTACGTGCCGCAGGGACGCGGCATCTTCCCGAACCTGTCGGTCGAGGAGAACCTGTTCCTCGGCCTGCCGCGCGACCCGTCGCGCGAACAGAGCGAGATGGTCTACGACCGGTTCCCGCGCTTGAAGGAACGCCTGAGCCAGAAAGGCGGAACCCTGTCGGGCGGCGAGCAACAGCAGCTGGCAATCGCCCGCTGCCTCGTCATGCAGCCGAAGCTGATCATTCTCGACGAACCGACCGAGGGCATCATGCCGATCCTGGTCAAGGAGATCCGGTCCGAGATTAAGAAGATCAATGGCACCGGCGTTTCCATCCTTCTGGTCGAACAGAACCTGGTCACCGCATTCAAAATCTGCAGCCGGATCTACCTCATGGAAAAAGGCACCATCGTCCATGAGTCGAGCGCTGCGGATCTCAAGACCCAGCCCGAGATCGTTCACCGATATCTCGGGATGGCCGCATAGCAAAATAGGGAGTGAGAGAGATGAAGAGCAAAGACAAGAAAGCGGCACCGCGCGTGCCGGACAGCTTGATTACATTGCCCCGCCGAAGCTTTCTGCAGACGGCGCTCGCCGGCGGCGCGATCGCGTCAACCGCCTATGTTTCCCTGACCCGCGACCTGTTCGCCAAGGAAAGCGGCCCCATCGTCATCGGTCATCAATGCGAACTGACCGGCGGTTTCTCGTCTTGGGGCTATTGGCATGACAAGTGCGCCAAGGCGGCGGCCAAGGTCATCAACGAAGGCGGCGGTATCGCCGGCCGCAAGCTGGAGGTGCCGATCGCGGACACCGAATCCAACCCGGCGGCGGGCGCGCGGAAACTGCGTTCGCTGATCCAACGGTCGAAGGCCCGCTTCGTCGTGGGCTCGGTGCATTCGGGCATCATGCTCGCCTCGATCCCCATCGCGACCGAGTTGAAGACGCCGTATTTCTCGGCCGGCGAGGCGACCGAGGCGACCGGCTCGAAAGGCAGCCGCTATAGCTTCCGGACGGGCACCGATACCTATGCCTTGGCCGCCGCGGGCGCGCCGTGGGCGTTCAAGAATCTCGGCAAGAACTGGACGATGATCTTCCCCGACTACGCCTGGGGTCACAGCCACCACGAGGAGCATCGCAAGCTGATCGAGTCGATGGGCGGTAAGGTCAACGATCCGATCGCGGTACCGCTCGGCACGAAGGACCTGGTGCCGTATCTCGCGAAGATTCCGGAAGAGACCGAGGTCCTGTTCTCCGTGTTCTTCGGTGCGCTGTCGGTAGCGTTCTACACCCAGTCCAAGTCGATGAAGCTCGACGAGAAGATGAAGATGTATTCGGTCAGCGGCACGATCGAGGCAATCGACCCGGCTGCGATCAACGGCGCGGCCGAAGGCGTCTTCTTCCTGGAGAATTTCCCACGGCCGCTGGAATACAAGAACGACGAGTACCACAAGGCGTTCATCGAGATGATGGATATCGACCCGGTACACGCCAGGGAGAACGGCTCGAACCGGGTGATGGCCAAGAGCCATGCTTGGCAGTCCTATGAGAATTTCTTCGCCCTGAAGAAAGCGATCGAGGAATCCGGCTGGCAGCGTAAGAAGGACACGCCGGGGGTGATCGAGGCGCTGGAAGGTCTGAAGATGGACAACTCGCTGGCCCATCC
Organism: Alphaproteobacteria bacterium; assembly: GCA_965228975.1. GTDB lineage: Bacteria > Pseudomonadota > Alphaproteobacteria > UBA8366 > UBA8366 > JAJFJD01. Next base: position 4,099,590 of record OZ245851.1, on the reverse strand, counting down.
GCAGGGTGCGAAGATCCTGCGGGCCGAAGACCACAGCGGCATGATCGATTGCTACATCAGTCAGGTGCAGAACGGGAAGTTTGCCGTCAAGAAGCATATCCCGCGCGCGGAAATGGAGGCGCTGCTGCCGCCTCGCTACGACTTCCGCAAATACAAGCTGTAAGCAAGAACGCAGGGAATCGGGGGCGGCGGTCCGACCGCCGTTTCCGGCCTGCGGTTTCACGGGAGCCTAAAGTTGCGTGAGAACAGCAAAATCAACGTCTGCGCGGCGCATGTCGCGCCGGTCTATCTGGATACCCGGGCGACGGTCGCCAAGGCGTGCGGGCTGATCGCGGAGGCGTCGGAAAAAGGCGCGGACCTCGTCGTCTTTCCCGAGTCCTACATACCGGGTTTCCCACTCTGGACGGCGGTGGCGCCGCCCTACCGGAACCATGATTTCTTCGAGCGTTTCGTCGCCGCGTCGGTCCGGGTCCCGGGGCCGGAAATCGCCGACCTCTGCCGGGCGGCCCGCGACGCGAAGATCATGGTGTCGATGGGTATCAGCGAATCGACCGACGTGAGCGTCGGCTGCCTGTGGAATTCGAACCTGTTGATCGACACGGACGGGTCGATCCTGAACCATCACCGCAAGCTGGTGCCCACCTTCTTCGAGAAACTGATCTGGGCGAACGGCGACGGCGTCGGGTTGCGCGTCACCGACACGCCGTTGGGCCGTATCGGCATGCTGATCTGCGGCGAGAACACCAATCCGCTCGCCCGCTATGCGCTGATTGCGATGGGCGAACAGGTGCATATGTCGTCCTATCCGCCGATCTGGCCGACGCATCAGCCGAGCGCGAACGACGCCTACGACCTGACCAGCGCGATCCGCATCCGCGCCGGCGCGCATTCCTTCGAGGCGAAGGCGTTCAATATCGTCGCGTCGTCGATCCTCGACGAAACGGCGCTCGACGCCTTGAAGCCGCTGGGCGACGAAGCGATGGATATCATCACCGGATCACCCCGCGGCGCGTCGATGATCCTCAACCCGCAAGGCAACGTCATCGCTGAGACGGCGTCCCGCGAGGACGAGCTTCTCGTGGCGGATATCGACCTGCAGGACTGCGTCGTGCCGAAGCAGTTCCACGATGTGGCCGGCTATTACAACCGGTTCGACATCTTCGATTTCGCAGTCGACCGGTCGCCGCGCGACCCGGCGCGGCTGCCGGGGAAGGACGGGCCGCGCAGCTACGACTTCGACATGCTAAACTCCCGTTGGGCGAAAGCCGATGCGGCCGAATAGGATGCAGCCGCTCAGTTTCATGTCGGTGACGATGGTATCCGGTGTCGGGCGATCTGATCAGCAACAATTCGTTGCCCACTGTGGCCAAGTCAAAGCAGTTTGACTGGTCGGACATCGAGGTCTTCCTCGCCGTCGCCCAATTCAAGAGTCTTTCGGAAACGGCCCGGCATCTTGGGGTCAATCATTCCACGGTCGGCCGGAGGCTGCGGGCGCTCGAAGACGCTTTGAACGAGAAACTGTTCGAGCGAACCCGGCTGGGATTTCTCCTGACCGATGCGGGCCATAGCCTGCTGGCGCATGCGGAAGGGATGGCGGCGCATGCCCATTCCATCGCTGCCGATTTCAGCGACGCGACCAATGCGCCCGGCGGCGTGGTCCGGGTCGCGACGATGGAGGCGCTCGGTAGCCTGTACTTGGCGCCGCGTTTCGAAGCGCTCTACCGGCAATCGCCATCGATCCGGATCGAATTGGTCACCGCATCGCATTGGATCAACCTGTCGAAACGCGAAGCGGACATCCTGATCTCCTTTCCGAAGCCGCAGGGCCGGCGGATTTCGGTCACGAAGATCGGCGAGTTCGCGCTGCATTTCTATGCCACGCCGGGCTATTTGGCGGCGCACGGCACGCCGGCGACCCTTGACGATCTCGGCAAACATCACTTCATCGACTATATCGACGAGTTGGTTCAGATTTCCGCCGTCCGCTGGACGTCGGACGTGCTGCGCGACCCCAACGCGATCTTCCGCTCGACGAGCTTGGTGGCCCAGTATCACGCGGCGTTGTCGGGCATCGGTATCGCCATGTTGCCGACATTCCTGGCGTCGCGCGACGACCGGTTGACCCGCATCCTCGGCGAGACCGTTGTGGTGAAGCGGGATTTCTGGCTCGCCGTCCATGAGGACCTGCTGCACTTGGCGCGGGTCCGACAGGCGATTTCCTTCTTGTCCAACCTGATCGAGTCGGACCGCGATTTCCTGATCGGCAAGGCGCCGTAGCCGCCCTTCAGTCGTGACCGGCCTTCGCATCGCGGATCGCGCGCCACAGCCGTTCTGGCGTTGCCGGCATGGGCACATGCCGCACGCCCAGCACGGACAGCGCATCGACCAGCGCGTTGGTGACCGCCGGCATCGCGCCCACGGTACCCGCTTCGCCGGCGCCCTTGACGCCGAGCGGGTTGGTCTTGGTCGGCACCGGGTTGCTCGCGATGTCCATGAAGCTCAGGTCGTCGGCGCGCGGCATGCAGTAATCCATGAAGGACCCGGACAGAAGCTGTCCCGTACCGTCCTCGTAGCGGATGTCCTCCATCAGCACCTGTCCGACGCCCATCGCGATGCCGCCGTGAAGCTGACCCTTGAGCAGCAGCGGGTTCAGCACCACGCCCACGTCGTCGACCACGCTGTAGCGCAGGATGTCCGTCTCGCCGGTTTCCTCGTCGACTTCCAGCTCGCAGATATGCGCGCCGTTCGGGAAGTTCATCGCGGTCGGGGACCAGATCGCGTGGCCGCTTAATCCCGGTTCCAATCCGTCCGGCAGCTTATCCGGATTGTAGGAGAGCCGCGCCGCGTCCTTGACGGTCATCGACCGGTTGGTGCCGGCGACGCTGAACACGCCGTCATCGAAATCAATCTGTTCCGGGTCGGCATCGAGGGCGTGGGCCGCGATGCGTCCGGCCTTGGCGATCACCTTCTGCATGGCCTCGTGCAGCGCCGATCCGCCGATCGTCGCCGAGCGCGACCCGAAGCTGCCGCGCCCGAAGGGCACCTTGTCCGTGTCGCCCGACACATAACGCACGTCATCCGGATCGAGGCCGAGGCGTTCGCAGGCGAGCTGCTTGTACATGGTGGCGTGGCCCTGGCCCTGATCGATCGAGCCGGTCAGGATCGTCGCCGAGCCGCCGCCGTCGAAGCGGATTTCCGCGCCCTCGACCCCTTCCGATCCGGCGCGCTCGATGGTGTTGGACAGGCCGAGGCCGCGCAGCTTGCCGCGCGTTTTGGATTCGGCGCGCCGTGTCTCGAACCCGGCGCGGTCGGCCAGATCGGCCGCCATGTCCATGTTCTTCTCGAACTCGCCGCTGTCATAGGTGTAGGTGAGGCCGGTCTTGTAGGGCAGGGCGTCGGGCGGGATAGTATTGCGGCGGCGCAACTCCGCCGGGTCGATGCCCATCTCGTCGGCGGCGATGTCGATCAGCCGTTCGATCACGAAAGCGGCTTCCGGCCGGCCATTGCCGCGATAGGCCCGGATCGGGTTGGTGTTGGTGAAGACCGCGGTCACGTCCGCGTGGATGGCCGGTGTCGTGTAGACCCCGGCCAACGAGCCGAGATTCTTCACCGCCGAACTTTCGCCACCGAGTTGGACATAGGCGCCGACGCTGGCGATCGTCTTGACGTCGAGGGCGAGGAATTTGCCGTCACTGTCCAAGCCGAGCGCCGCCTCGATCACGTTGTCGCGGCCATGCCCGTCGCTGAGCAGCGCCTCCGACCGCGTGCTGATCCATTTGACCGGACGGCCGAGCCGTTTCGACGTCAGCAGCACGAGCGGCACTTCGTTATAGACCGCCGACTTCATGCCGAACCCGCCACCGATGTCGCCCGCGATCACGCGAATCCGGCTTTCCGGCACGCCGAGGATGCGGGACAGCAAGCCGCGATAGGGCTGCAATCCCTGTAATGTCGTGTAGAGCGTGTAGTGATCTTCCGCGGCATCGTAGTGGCCGATACAGCCGCGCGGCTCCATGCTGTTGGCGCTGACCCGGTTGATCACCAGTTTCTGGCGCACCACATGGTCGGCCGCCGCGAGCGCGGTGTCGGTGACGGTCTTGTCGCCTTCGGTATGTACATAACAGATGTTGTCCGGGCATTCGTCCCAGACCGGCGGGGCGTCGGACCCGGCGGACGCCTCGGTATCTGTTATGGATGGCAGGGGATCGTAGTCGACCGCGATCAGTTCCGCCGCGTCCATCGCCTGGTTGCGCGTCTCGGCGACAACGAAGGCGACATAGTCGCCCACACGTCGCACCCGGTCTTTCACCAGCGCCTGATACGGTGGCACGAACATCGGCGATCCGTCGCGCTTGTATCGGCCGCTGCCGGTCGGCAAGTCGGCGAAGCCCGACCCCGCCCAATCCTCGCCGGTCAAGACCGCCAGGACGCCGGGCGCGGCCTGCGCCGCTGTTGTGTCGATGGCAAGGATTCGGGCGTGGGCGTGGGGCGATCGGAGCACATGACCGAAGGCCATGTCGGGCAATACGATGTCGTCCACATAGCGTCCGCCGCCGCGCAGCAGGCGCGGGTCTTCGAAGCGGGAGACCGATTGGCCGACGGCATACTCACCCATGGCGGTTCTGCGTGGATGTATGCGACGGAATTGGATCGCCGGGTCGGGTCATCGGGTTCACTCTCCTGTCCCGATAGCTTACGGGAACGGACACAGTAGGTTCAACGAGGCTTGCGCCGGAGTCGCACCGGACACGGTGCGGCGCTATTGTATGGTCAGGACAAGCAGCAGAACAAACGAGCGGTCCCGCTCTATAGGAGGAAGTGCACATGCGCGGCGTCGTGTTTACAGGAAATCGCAAACTCGAACTGATGGAGTTCGACGATCCCACGCCCGGTCCCCGGGATGTCATCCTGGAGATCAAGGCGTCCGGCATGTGCGGCAGCGATCTGTGGAAATACCGGGCCGAGCCGGGCGGGCATGCCGGCCCCGGCCACAAGGCGCCGGAGGGTCCGATCATCGCCGGGCACGAGCCTTGCGGCGTCGTCGCCGAGGTCGGCAGCGCGGTCAGCGAAAGCGAGGCGCGGATCGGCCAGCGCGTGATGGACCATCACTACGAAGGTTGCGGTGCCTGTAAGCACTGCCAGTCCGGTTGGGCGCAGATGTGCCTCGACGGGGCGATCGTCTATGGGGCCGGCGGTCATGGCGCGCATGCCAAATATATGAAGGTGCCGGTCTCGACGTTGGTGCCGCTGCCGGACGACCTGTCCTTCGAGGTGGGCGCCGCGATTTCCTGCGGCACGGGCACCGCCTTCGGCGCGCTGCGCCGTTTGTCGCTGCATGGGGACGAGACCATCGCGATCTTCGGGCAAGGGCCGGTCGGCCTGTCGGCGACCCAGCTTGCCGTCGAAATGGGCGCGCGGGTGATCGCGCTCGACGTTTCGTCCGAGCGAGGGGAACTGGCGAAAGAATTCGGTGCGGACGTGGTGATCAATCCGTCCAACGTGGACCCGGTCGACGCGATCCGCGAGCTGACCCATGGCGAAGGCGCGCATAAGACGCTCGACTGTTCTTCCAATCCCGATGCCCGGGCCGCGGCGGTGCGGGCGACGCGAAGCTGGGGTACGGCCTGCTATGTGGGCGAAACCGGCGAGGTCACGCTGGAGGTCAGCCCCGACCTGCTGCGCCGCCAGATCACGCTGGTCGGGTCCTGGACCTTCTCCAAGAACGGCCAGGCCGACTGCGCCGAATTCATTTCGGACCGCAAGATCCCCGTGGAAAAACTGTTCAGCGACCGCTGGAAGCTGGATCAGGCCGAGGAGGCGTACCGCCTGTTCGACACGCAGACCACGGGCAAGGGCGTGTTCTTGATGTAACGGCGGCCACGGCTGCGAAAACAATCCGAGGAGGGTTCGCGCCATGCGCATCCATAACCTGTACGAGGACGAGGACGGCGAGTCGCATTTCCGCGATATCGAGGTCGAGTGGGTCGAGGAACGGGGCGCCAGCAAATATTCGGCGCGGCTGCCTGCGACTGGCATCATCTTCCGCAAGACCAGCGGCGACTACGACCTGGATTGGCATCCTGCGCCGCGGCGCCAATACATCATCAACCTGGACGCGGGGGCGAAGCTCACGGCGAGCGACGGCGAAAGCCGCATCATCGCCGCGGGCGAGGTGATTCTGGTCGAGGACGTCAGCGGCAAGGGACACCTGTCGCAGTCGGTCGGCGGGCAACTGCGGCATTCGATCTTCGTGCCGATCGAGTAGTACTGTGGCCTAGACCCCGTCGATCCAGACCTCGACGCCGGCGTTGGCGATCACCGCGGTGTCGTCCACCTCGTCGTCGGGCACGTCGAGCCCGCCTTTCACCGCTTTCACGCTGACCTTGCCGACCGGCAGAGTTGCGGCGACGGCGTCGGTGTCGACTTTTTCGGGGTGTTGCACCCCGATCGTCACGTTGACTTCCAGCGTGCTCTTGTCGATTCCCAGCGTCCGGATGAAGGTCAGCGAGCTGTGGTGCAGGGCGTCCTGGACCGCACGGATCGCGGCTTTCGTGTAGTCGCCGCCGTGCAGGTCGTTGCCCATGCCCATCTCGAGGATTGCGCGTCTTTTTGTCATGCTTCCGTCCTCCTACGGCAGGTCGAGCCGCACCACGGCGGCGGCGCTGGCGACGAGGGTCGAATCGGTGCCTTCGTCGTTGGGAATTTGCAGGCCGCCCTCGACGACGCTGACGGTGCCGGTACCGTGCGGCAGGATGGCGAGGACGGCATCCGTATCGACTCGCTCGGGCTGCGGCACGCCGATGGTGACCTCGACCTGCATCGAATCGGTGTCCTGCCCGAGCGCCTTGGCGATGCTGAGCGAGTTGTGCCACAGCGCGTCGCGCAAGGCGCGCACGGCGGCTTTCGTGGGGTCGGTCCCCCGAATGTCGGTGCCCATGCCGATTTCCAGCACGATCCGCTTCCAAGCCATGTGTGAGAATCTCCCTGTGGACGGTGACACGTATGCGCGTACCGTAATCGCCTTTCGCGCGCGACGCCAATATAGTGCCGAGCGTGCACCGATGCGCTAAAATCGCAACGTCCTGATTTGCACCGGAGACTGTGTCATGACCCTCACGATTCGTCCGCTTCATCCCGTCATCGGCGGAGAGGTTGACGGTGTCGACCTGCGGCAGCCGCTTTCCGAGAAAGACGTCGCGGCAATCAATGCCGGGATGGACCGCTACGCCGTGCTGGTATTCCACGGTCAGGACTTGAGTGACGAGGAGCAGATCGCTTTCAGCCGTAATTTCGGTGAGTTGGAACTGCCCGGCGCGGTCAGCAATATCACCAAGAAAAAGGACCGCCGTCTGCGTCCGGAACTGGCGGACGTTTCGAACCTGACCAAGGATCAGACGGTTTTCGATCGCGCCGACCGGACGCGGATGTTCAATCTCGGCAACCGGCTTTGGCATTCGGACAGTTCTTTCCGGGCGATTCCGTCGAAATACTCGATCCTGTCCGCCCGCCTGATTCCGGAAAAGGGCGGCAACACCGAATTCGCCGACATGCGCGCCGCCTACGACGCGCTCGACGACGAGGTGAAGGCGGAAATCGACGGACTTGTCTGCGAGCATTCGCTGATCTATTCGCGTGGCGCGCTTGGGTTCGACGAACTCACCGAGGAGGAGCGCGCCAATTTCACGCCGGTGCGACAAAGCCTCGTGCGGGTCCATCCGGTCACCGGGCGCAAATCGCTGTATCTGTCGTCGCATGCGGGAACGATCGTCGGCTGGCCGATGCCGGAAGCCCGCTCGCTGCTGCGCGACTTGACCGAGGACGCGACCCGGCCCGAATTCGTCTACGTCCACAAATGGCAATTGCATGACTTGGTCATGTGGGATAACCGGCAAACCATGCATCGCGTCCGGCGGTTCGCGGATACGACCGAGAAACGCGATATGCGCCGCACCACGATCGCCGGCGATACGCAGACCGCCGAACAGCAGGTCGCCTGACCGGGCGGCCGTAGCTCAGCAAGGAAGCGAATGAACACCAGCGTAGATTTCCCGGAGTCCCTGGGCCGCCTGTCGGCGATGGCGCGGGCCGAACTGTTCCAGGGCCCGACCTTGCTGGAATTCATGCCGAACCTCACCAAGGCCTGCGGCGGCGGGCAGCTCTTCATCAAACGGGATGACTGCATCCCCCTGGCGTTCGGCGGCAACAAGGTGCGGCAGTTGGAGTTCTATCTGGGCGAGGCCGTGGCGCAGAAGGCGGATACCGTGCTGATCACCGGCGCGGTGCAGTCCAACTTCGTCCGCTTGGCGGCGGCGGGCGCGCGGAAACTCGGCATGGACTGCCATATCCAGCTGGAAGAGCGCGTGCCGAAATCCGATCCCTATTACCGGCAGTCCGGCAACGTGTTGCTCGACCGGCTGTTGGGCGCCACGCTGCATTCCTATCCCGAAGGCGAAGACGAAGCCGGCGCCGACCGGAACCTGCACGCGATCGCGGAAGGACTGACCGCGGAAGGAAAGCGTCCGTTCATTATCCCGCTGGCGCCTGGCCACAAACCCTATGGCGCGCTCGGCTATGTCGTCGCCGCGCATGAATTGCTGGCGCAGATCGCCGAACGGGGTCTGCCGGTGAGCGAGGTCGCCGTGGCGTCCGGCAGCGGCAACACGCATGCCGGTCTGCTGTTCGGCCTGCGTGCGCTCGGCTCGCCGATCACGGTCACCGGCGTCTGCGTGCGCCGCGATGCGGAACAGCAGTTTCCGCGCATCCGGAACCGTTGCGCCGAAATCGCCGAGCTGCTGGAGATCGCCAACCCGGTGTCGGATGGCGACATAATCGTCACCGACGCTTATCTCGCACCGGGATACGGACGGAACAACGACGCGAATTTGGGCGCGATTATGCTGTGCGCCCAAAGCGAGGCCTTGCTGCTCGACCCGACCTACACGGCCAAGACGATGGCCGGGTTCCTCGATCGTGCCCGGAAATCGAAAAGCAGCGATGCCTTGGTCTTCATGCATACCGGCGGATTGCCGGCGATATTCGCCTATCAGAACGACCTCAGCGACGCGCTGGATGCCCGAGGCGGCGGATAGCGCCCCGCATAGATATCAAAAGAATGCGCCGAACTGGTCCGGCTTGATCTTTTTTCGAGATACCGTAGTCTGACCGGATGGATGTTGGCGATCTCAGGATTTTCGAGGCGGTCGCCCGGCTGGGGGCGATCAACCGCGCGGCCACGGAATTGAACACCGTGCAGTCGAACGTCACGACGCGTATCCGCAAGCTGGAGGAAGACCTGGGAACCGCGCTGTTCGACCGGCACAGCCGGGGCGTGACGCTCACGGCGGCGGGCCGGCGGTTGATGCCCTATGCGCAACGGGCGGGGCATTTCCTGGACGATGCGCGGCGTGCGGTGCGCGACGACGGCGAGGCGAAAGGGTTGCTGACCCTCGGTTCGCTGGAAACGACGGCGGCGTTGCGCTTGTCGCCGATCCTGACGACGTTCGCGGCGGAATACCCCGATGTCGACCTGGTCTTGCGGACGGGCACCACCGAGGAACTGATCACGGCGGTGCTGGCGCGCGAAGTCGAGGGCGCCTTCGTCTGCGGGCCGGTGGATCATCGCGATTTGCTGCCGGAGGCCGTGTTCCGCGAGGAAATGGTGATTGCCACCGCCCCATCGGTCGCGTCCATCGACGACCTGGTGCGGCAGGGCGACCTGAAAATCGTCGTGCTGCGATCCGGCTGCTCCTACCGCCAGCAGCTCGAACGGATACTGGAGGGCCGAGGCGTCGTCGGATTGCGCCAACTGGAATTCGGCACGATCGAAGCAATCGTCGGCTGCGTGGCCGCCGGTCTCGGTGTCACGCTCATGCCCAAGGGGATCATGGCGACCGCATGGCGCGACGGGCGGGTTGCGCTGCATGAATTGCCCGCCGATGACGCGCTGGCCGAAACGGTCTTCATCCGCCATCGCGATGCGTATCAATCCACCGCATTGGCACGATTCCTCGATTGCGCCCGCCCCGCGCTGGTACATGCCGCCAGCGCCGCCTGAACCAAATCTATCTCGAATTGAGATAATCCCTATCAGGACAAATCATTATTCCTGAAAACCCCTTTGGCTTACTGTTCCGGTTGTGAACAAGGGAGTCGGAGATGGCAGAAGGGGTTGCGCAGGAAAAGGACGGTGCGGTCTGGCGGCCGGCGCTATCCGGACTCTGTGGATGTCTGATCGGCATTGGCCTCGCGCGGTTTGCCTACACGCCGTTGATTCCGGCGCTCATCGACGCCGGGTGGTTTACCGCGTCGCATGCCTTCTATCTCGGCGCCGCCAACCTGGCGGGCTACCTTGCCGGTGCGCTGTTGGCCGCGCCGATGGCGGCGTGGCGCTCGCCGGTCGCGATGCTGCGGATCATGATGCTGATCGCGACGGCGTCCTTTTTCGCCTGCGCCTTTCCCCTGTCGTTCTTGTGGTTCTTTCTGTGGCGCTTCCTTTCGGGGTTTGCCGGCGGCGCGTTGATGGTACTGGCCGCGTCGAGCGTGATGTCCTCGGTGCCGCGCTCCCGGCGCGGACTCGCGGGCGGGGTGATCTTTACCGGGGTGGGGCTCGGCATCATTGCGTCGGGCACCCTGGTTCCGCTCGTGCTGCAGGCGGGGTTGGTCGAGATTTGGTTTGCGCTCGGGTTGCTTGCGACCGTCCTCACGATGTTTGCGTGGGGCGGTTGGCCGGCGGGCGCCGCGATTCCGGCCGAGGGTACGGTATCGCCGTTCGGTCCCAAACGCGGCGCCAGCATCCCGCTGCGGGCGCTGTATGTCAGCTACGGTCTCAACGCAGTCGGCTTGGTCGCCCACATGGTCTTCCTTGTCGATTTCGTGGCGCGAGGGCGCGGTGAAGGGCTGGAGATCGCCAGTTGGTATTGGGTCGTCTTCGGGGCCGGCGCGCTGATCGGGGCGGCGTTGTCCGGCCGCGCGGCGGACCGGATCGGGTTTCCCTGGGCGTTGCGCGGGATGGTTCTGCTCCAGGCGATCGGCGTGAGCCTTGTGGTCGTGACCGAGTGGTCCGGGTGGCTCGTCGTTTCGAGTTTTATCGTCGGCGCGTCCGTACCGGGTGTGGTGCCGTTGGTCGCAGGGCGGGTGCATGAACTCGTGCCGGACCGGGCCGAACTCCACCGCCGGGCCTGGGGTATCGCCACGACGGCCTTCGCGATCGGTCAGGCCGTCGCCGGGTATGGCTTCTCCTACCTGTTCGCCCAAACCGGCGGCTCCTATACGGCGCTTTTCGGCGTGGGGGCCGCGGCGTTGTGGCTGGCCTTGGTGATCGAATTCACTGCGGCCAAGGCGGCCCGGCCCGGAGGCTCATAAGAGACAATTCGTTGTTTGATTAAGGAATGCGTGGATGAAACTCTTCTTCAACGTCGCCTCGCCGTATGCCCGCCGGGTGATCGTCACGGCCCACGAGAAAGGTCTGATCGGCCGCATCGAGATGCGTGAGATTGATCCTTGGAGCGATCCGGCGGACCTGCACGCGGCGACGCCGGTGGGCAAGGTTCCGGCCTTGGTGACGGACGACGGCGCGCTGATCACGGAAAGCGCCCTGATCGGCGAATATTTCGATGGTGCTGGCGACGGGCCGTCGCTGCTTGGACCCGACGTGGTTTCGACGCGGGTGCGCGCGGCTCTCGCGCAGGGGCTGATCGACGCCGCCTTCGCAATCGTCATCGAAGGCCGGCGTCCCGCGGACCGGCAATGGCCCGATTGGGTCGACCGCCAGCGCCGCGCCATCGACCGCCTGTTGCCGCGGGTCGCGGTGCAGGAGGGCCGGTTCGACCTCGGCGATATTGCGCTGGCCAGCGGGTTGGGTTACCTCGATTTTCGCTTGCCGGCAATCGGGTGGCGCGCGGCGCATCCGCGCCTCGGCGAATGGCTCGACGGCGTCAACCGGCGGCCGTCGATGGCCGCGACGGCGCCTCGCTGACCTTTTCGGCGCGCGATTTCCGGCTTTGCGCAACTTCCTGTAGGCTTGTGGCATTCGAATTTGGAATGCGGCGCAATCGGGAAGGGAGCGGCCATGAGCTTTGACCTTGTCATCAAGAATGGAATGGTAGTCGACGGATCCGGCATGAAGCGGTACCGCGCGGATGTCGGCGTCAAGGATGGGAAGATCGCACGGATCGGCAAGATTTCCTCGCCGGCGGACGAGGTGATCGATGCGGAAGGGCACGTGGTCACGCCCGGTTTCGTCGATGGCCATACCCATATGGACGCGCAGATCTTCTGGGATCAACTCGGCAGTTGTTCCTGTTATCACGGGGTTACCTCGGTGGTCATGGGGAACTGCGGGTTCACCCTGGCTCCCTGCCGCGAATCCGAATTCGAATACGTCTTCCGCAATCTCGAGCGGGCCGAGGACATCTCGCGCGATGCGATGCTGGCCGGTATCGAGTGGCAATGGGAAACGTATCCCGAATTCCTCGATGCGATCGACAAGTTGCCCAAGGGCATCAATTACAGCGGCTATATCGGCCATTCCGCCTTGCGCACCTATGTTATGGGCGAGCGTGCTTTCGAAGAGGAAGCGACCGAAGACGATCTGAAAGCGATGATCGCTATGGTGCAGGAAGCCGTGCGTGCCGGTGCGATCGGCTTCTCCACCTCGCGCAGCCCGAGTCACCTGACCCCCGACGATCGGCCGGTCGCGAGCCGGGTCGCCCCCTTCTCGGAAGTGGCGGCGATCGTGAACGGCATGGGCGAGATCGACGCCGGAATTTTCCAGCTCGCCATGGAACGCGGCGAAATGGACTATCTCGGCGGCTTCTATCAATCGCTGGTGGATCTTTCCGCCGAGAGCGGCCGCCCCATTACCTTCGGCAGCTTGAGCCGCCGGGGATATCCGGGGCAGTGGAAGGAACTGTACAAGATCATTTCGGAGGGCAACCGCAACGGCGCCCGCCTGTTTACCCAGGTCCACGCCCGCGAGATCAATACGATTATGTCTTTCGAAACGGCGATGCCCTACGACAAGCGCGAGGTTTGGTCGGATATCCGGAAACTGCCGTTGGACGAGCAGGCAGCGGCGATGCGCGATCCGGAGACCCGGGCGAAGCTGATCGAGGTCGCAAAACGGCCGCATGACGGGTCGACGGCGGTGGGCGGCGAGGCGCGGCCGCCGGAATGGGACCTGTTCTATATCATGGACCATGTCGCCTGGCCGCACCGGACGATGGCCGAGGAGGCGGCGAAGCGCGGGGTCGATCCGGAAGAGGCGCTGATCGACGTCGCCCTCGAACACGACCTGAAGGTGTTCTTCCGGCAGCCCATCTCGAACGAAAATCTCGATGATGCTCTGGAGCTGATCAAGCATCCGGATACATGCGTGACCTTCTCGGATTCCGGCGCGCATGTTTCGCAGATCATGGACAGTTCGCTGCAGACCCATTTATTGAGCCACTGGGTTCGTCAGGAACAGGCCTTCACCCTCGAGGACGGCATCCGCATGATCACTTATGACACGGCGACGCGCTGGGGCTTCCATGACCGTGGCCTGCTGCGCGAAGGCATGAATGCCGACATGGTCGTGCTCGATCCGGACAAGGTCGCGCCGCGCATGCCCGAGGTGGTCAACGATCTGCCCGCCGGCGGCACGCGCTTGAAGCAGTATGCCGACGGCATCAAGGCCACCGTGGTCAATGGGGAAACCGTGCTGAAGGACAACGAGCACACCGGCGCGTTGCCGGGCCGACTCGTGCGCGGGCCGTTGGCGGCCTAAAGGCCGGGATACTCGTTGGGGAGTCGTGTTGGTGCCATTCCAGCGCCTCGATCGTGGACTCCCGCTTCCGCGGGAGTGACGGGAACAAAAATCCGGATCCCATGCTGTCATTCCCGCGAAAGCGGGAATCCACGCGTGACCCGTTGCCGCCGGCTTACTTGTCGATACCCTTTTGGTAGGTCGACGGCACCATATCCGTGATGGTGGCGGCGCGTTTCGCCAGCCAATAGGCTTGCGGCGACGGTACCGAGGCGAACTCCGCGTCCACGCCGAGCTTCTGCGCCGCATCCATCGGCCAGTTCGGGTTGTAGAGGATCTCCCGCGCCAGCGCGACGAGGTCGGCTTGGCCGTTCTGCAGGATTTCCTCCGCCTGGTCCGCATGCACGATCAGGCCCACGGCCATGGTCATGACGCCGGCCTCCCGGCGCAGCCGTTCGGCATAGGGGACCTGATAGCCGTACCCGACCGGGCCCGTGCCGTCGACCGGCCGGCCCAACATGCCGCCGGAACTGCAGTCGATCACGTCGACGCCCATCGGTTTCACAACCTTTGCCAGTTCGACGCTTTCCGCCGGGCCCCAGCCCGCGTCGTCCTCGACCGATAGCCGCATGAACAACGGTTTGTCGTCGGGCCAAGCGGCACGCATCGCCTCGGTCACCTCGACCGCGAAACGCCGCCGCTTGCCGTCCGATCCGCCGTAGGCGTCGGTACGGCGGTTCGCCTTGGGCGATAGGAACTGATGGATCAGGTAACCATGCGCCGCGTGAATTTCCAACACGTCGAACCCGGCGGCGTCGGCGCGGGCGGCGGCCTTGCCCCAGGCGTCGACCAGGTCGGCGATCTCGCCGGTCGACAGTTCATGCGGCACGGGGTCGTCGTTGCCGCTCGGCAAGGCGCTGGGCGCCACCAATCCCCAATCGTCCCAGTCGTCGATTTCGGGGCTCGGTTCCAACGGCCCGCCGCCTTCCCACGGACGGAAGCGCCGCGCCTTGCGCCCGGAATGGCCGAGCTGGATCGCCGGGACCGCGTTGTGTGCGCGGATAAAATCCGCCAGCCGTGCAAAATGCGGAATGAAATCGTCGTCCCACAGGCCCAAGTCCCCGACCGTGCCGCAGCCGTTGCGCGCGACCTTTGTCGATTCGACGAAGACCAGGCCCGCCCCGCCGGCTGCATAACGCCCGATATTCATCAGATGCCAGTCGGTCGGATACCCCTTTTCGCCCATATATTGATGCATCGGCGCCACCACGACTCGGTTCTTCAGGGTGATTCCGCGAATGTCGAGCGGCGTGAACAACAGGGGGTCGGACATGAAGGCCTCGGGCGTTTTTGCAGGTATCGTCAGGCCGGAAAGTAACCTGCACCCGTGACGAACGCCAACTGCGGGGGTGAGTTGCCGCCGACGATACGGAGCCGCATAATATCGGTACCCGTTCCACCCATCGAAAAGCGAGACGCCCCATCGCCATGACGAGCGCCGAAACGGATTTCAGAATGCCCTCCCCCGCGACCGGGCCGGACGTCTGGTACGCGGCGGATTTCGAAAAGGACACCTCCTGGCTGCATCAATTCACCGATGCGGATATCGCCGAGATCGAGGCGGCGATGGGGCACGCATTGGGCACCGGCAAGCCGGTGATCGAGATGACGCGTGCGGATTTTCCGCTACCGACGGTCACGGCGAAGATCGACGCCGCGGTGCGCGAGGTCGAGGACGGACGCGGTTTCGTGCTGCTGCGCGGCATCCGGCTGCCCGACTATTCCCATGACGAGGCGAGCGTCCTGTTCTGGGGCATCGGTCGGCATATCGGCGCACCGCTGTCGCAAAATCCGAGCGGCGCCCTGCTGCACACGATCGAAGACCTCGGCAACGACTACGAAGGCAACAACGTGCGCGGCCATTCGACAAATGCGCGCCTGCGGCCACATGTGGACCCGTGCGATATCGTCGGCTTGTTCTGCATCCATCCGGCCAAGACCGGCGGCCTCAGCACGATCTCCAGCGGCTCGGCGATCCACAACGAAATCCTGAAGACCAGGCCGGAGTTGCTAGAACCGCTCTACCGCGGCTACCGGATCGACTATGCGGGCAAGGGGCCGACCGATGCGCCGGACCTGACCTCGCCGCAGCGCATTCCGGTATTCAGCACGGCAGGCGGGCGGCTCACCTGTTACTACAACGCCAAACAGATCGAGCGCGGCGCCGAGAAGACCGGTGATCCGTTCGACGACTGCGACCGCGAAGCCGTGATGATGATCGAGGAGTTGGCGCTGCGCCCCGACATCCAGTTCAACATGGGCTTCCAGACCGGCGACATTCAGTTGTTGAACAACTACACGATCCTGCATTCGCGGACCGACTACGAGGACTGGCCCGACGCTGCCAAAAAACGCCGCCTGCTGCGCCAATGGCTGAACGTCCCCGCCGGCCGCGAGCTGCTGCCAGAAGTCGCCGACCGCCTCGGCACCGGCCCGCGCGGCGGGGTGAATCCTTATTTGGCGTGAGTCGTTTTCCGTTCCAAGAACGACACCAGCGGCCCACTGACCGCCGCCGGGTCTTCGGCCAGCGCCATGTGTTTCAGCTTAGGGATGACGGCGACCTCGGCGTCGGGGATCAGGGCCGCCATGCGGTGTGCCATGTCGACCGAATTGCCGTGGTCTTCCTCGCAGGCCAGGACCAGTGTGGGGCACTTGATGTTCGCGATTGATGTGGCGAGGTCGGCGTCGCTTTCCGCCAGCACGCGGTAGATTTCCGCATAGACCTTGGGGTCGTTCGCTGCCATCCAATGCCGCACCCGGTCCAGCACGTCCGGGTTGGCCGCGGCGAAGCCGTCCGTGAACCAGCGGGCGAGGGCGACGTCGATGGTCGGGGCCGGGCCTTGCTCGTAGGCGATGGCGAGGCGTTCCCGCATCGCTGCGCGCTCGTCGTCGGTCCGGTCATGCGCCGAGTTGAGGATCGCAATCGCCGTGCAGCGGTCGGGATGGGCGAGCGCGAAGGCGCGCACGATCAATCCGCCGAGCGAGAACCCCGCGACGGCGGCGCACGTGACGCCGAGATGGTCGAGCAAATCACGGAGTTGGGCGACGAAATCGTCCATCTCGTACCGGCCTGACCGCGCAGCACTCTCCCCGTGTCCGAGCAGGTCGTAGCGAACGACCGTAAACCGTTCCAACAGCGGCGGAAGCTGCCAGTCCCACATGTCGCGGTTCAGCCCCATACCATGGATCAGCACGACCGGCGGGCCGGCGCCCTCGACCGTATAGGCGGTGCCGCTCGGCGTCTTGTCGGTCATGGTCGTTCCTCGTATCTGCTCGGATTGCCGGATTTGGCGGGCGGGCCGGCCGGCGCGTACTCTTATATACAGCCGTTATGACAGCGATGGGAGGACGGGCAATGGGCGTCACCGAACAGCTTGCGCGGATGGTCGTGGAGACGCCGGGGTCGGCGCTCGACGGCGATGTCGTCGAGTCCGCGAAACTGCGCTTTCTCGACATGATCGGGATCGCGCTGGCAGGGTCGCGGGAACGGTCGACCCTTATCGCGCTCGACATCGCGCGCCATATGGGCGGTGAGGGGCGCGCCAGCATCCTGGGGCATCCCGACCGCACGTCGTCGCCGCTCGCCGGGTTCGTCACGGCTGTGTCGGCCCATTCTCAGGAATTCGACGACTACACCAAGGGCGTCACCCATGTCAGCGTGGTGATGGTACCGGGTGCGTTGGCGCTGGCCGAGGATGCCGATATCTCGGGCCGCGCGATGATCGAGGGGTTCGCGCTGGGCTTCGAACTTGAATCGCGGGTCGGTCACGGGCTGCGTCCGGCGCTGTTCGACCGGGGCTGGCACCCGAACGGTATCCTCGGGGCGCTCGGCGTCGCGGCGGCGGGCGCGCGCATGATGGACCTGGATCTGATGAAGACGCGGATGGCGATCGGCATCGCCGCGTCCGAAGGCCAGGGATTGCGCAAGAATGTCGGCTCCATGGGCAAGGCCTTCCATGTCGGGCATGGCGTGCGCAACGGTGTCTTCGCGGCGCTGCTGGCGCGCGGCGGCTACGCGGTCGACCCGGACATCATCGAGCCGTCGCCGAGCGAGGTGGGCGGCCATGAGACCTTCGGGCTCGCGGAATGCTTCAGCGGCCCCGGCGGCTATAACTTGGACCTCATGGTCGAAGAGCTGGGCACGCGCTGGGAATTGGCGCGCGGCACCACGAATGTCTGTTTCCATCCCGGTTCGACCGCGCCGGCGGCGACCATCGATGCGGTGATCGCACTCGCGGAGGAACATGATCTTAAGCCTGAGGACGTGGACGAAATCGTCTTGGAGTCGACGCCGCAGATGCTGGCCATCGCCTGCTACGAGGAAGCGCCGGATTCCTATCGCGCACGCTACTGTCTGCCGTGGAGCGTCGCCGTCTCCTTGATCGACCGCAAGGCCGGGCTTGCGCAGTATGCGCAGACGCGCATCGACAAGGGCGATGTCCAACCATTGATGCAGCGCGTGCGCGTCGTCGTGCCGGACGACCTGGCGCATCACAAAGGGCAGTGGGGCGTCGACGGGGTGAACTGGGCCGAGATGCGGTTGACCGTGCGGCTCAAGGACGGGCGGGAGTTGAAGACCGCGCGGTCCCACGCCAAGGGATCGAGCGCCGATCCGGCCGGATGGGACGACATCGCTGGCAAGTTCGCCGACTGCGCCGAAGGCGTGATCGACGCGGCGCAACGGGACGAGGCGATGGCGATGATCAAGGACCTGGAGGCGCTGCCGCGGGTCCGCGACCTGACCGACGCCCTGCGGCCGCGCGGGTAGCGCCTAGCCCATCGCCTTGATCTGCTCCGCCATGGCCAGCACGTTGCGCGCCTGTTTCAGGTGCGGCATGTCGAGCATTTTGCCGTCGAGCCCGACGGTGCCGAGGCCCGGATTCTGTTCGAACACGTCGACCACGCGCTGGGCGTAGTCGACTTCCTCGTCCGACGGCGTGAAGGCGCGGTTGATGATCGGCGGCTGCGCCGGGTGGATCGCGATCTTGCCGATGAAACCGGCCTTGCGGTCGCGCAGGCATTCGGCCTCCAGCCCGGCATCGTCGCGGAAGTTCACGTAGACCACGCCGACCGGCTGCACATCGACCGCGCGGCAGGCGGCGAGGCAGAAGGATTTCGCCATCAGGTAGGGGTCGTCGTACTCGCCGCTGTTGGGGTTCATGTTGTCCATGGCGCCGAGCGCGGCGGACAGGTCTTCGGCACCCCAGGTCATGCCGACGAGCCGGTCGGTCACGCCGTCCAGATAGGTGTGGAAGGTCAGCAGCGACGCCGCCGTCTCCGTCGCGACGCAAAGAATCTTGGTCGAGCCGAGGTCGAGTCCTTCTCGCGCTTCCAACGCCGACAGGTAGTGCCCGAGCGTGTTGACCTCTTCCGCCGAGTAGACCTTCGGCAGGCAGATGCCGTCCGGCGCGCCGGGCATGATCGCGGCCAGGTCCGGCAGGGCGAGATCGGTGTCGAGCGGATTGATGCGCACCCAGAGCTGTTGCCGCGAACGGTCGGCGTTGGCCTTCAGGTAGTCACGCACCATCTCGCGGGCGATGTCCTGCCGGTCGTTCGACACGGCGTCTTCCAGGTCGAGGATCAGGGCGTCGGCCTCGTTCTCGCGGCCTTTTTCGAGTTTGCGCTCGCTGTCGCCGGGTACGAAAAGCCAGGAACGGATGATCATGCGGATTTCTTTCTCATAAAGGCGGTACGGACGCAGTAGGCGACTTCCTCGTCGCGCTGGTTGTAGCCGATATGCTCGAACACGACGAGGCCGGCATTGGGGCGCGACTTGGACTCGCGCATCTCCTTGACCTTGGTCACCACGTGGATCGTGTCGCCATGGAAGACCGGGTTGGCGAAGCGCACGTCGGTCATGCCGAGATTGGCGATCGTCGTGCCGAGGGTCGTCTCGCCGACCGTCACGCCGATCACCAGGCCCAGCGTGAACAGGCTGTTGACGATGCGCCGGCCGAACTCGGTCTCCTTGGCGAATTCCTCGTCCAGGTGCAGCGGCTGCGGGTTATGGGTCATGGCGCAGAACATGACGTTGTCCATCTCGGTCACGGTGCGGGTGAGTTCGTGATCGAACTGCATGCCGATCTCGAATTCCTCGTAGTAAAGCCCGGGCATTTCTTCCTTCTCCTTCGTGTCTCCGTGCCGGCAAGAGAGGCCGCCGGCAGGGCGTGCGCCGGATCGTCCCGCGAAAGACGGTTGCCGTCAAATGGGCCTTTAGCGCACGGCGGTGATGCGGATTTCGACCAGGGTATCGGGACGGGCCATGTCGGCGCGCATGCAGGACCGGGTCGGCGGATTGTCGGGATCGATCCAGTCGTTCCACGCCGCGTTCATGGCGTCGTAATCGCCCATGTCGCGCAGCCAGACCTGCGCCGTCAGCAGCTTCGACTTGTCGGTTCCGGCTTCGGCCAGGTACCCGTCGAAGGCCGCGAAGATCTGCCGCGTCTGGTCTTCGGCGTCCGCGGGGCGGTTCTTGGCGGTGGTGCAGATGGATATCCAATCGCCGTGGGCGATGCCGAGGCTCATGGTCGGACGGCCCGGTCCTTCGACATGGCCATAGCGTCCGATCTTTGCGTCCGTCATGCCATCTTCCCCCGGACGGCGGTAACGGTCACCTCGACCAGGATATCCGGGCGGTACAGGTCGCCGCTGACGCAGGCCCGGGCGGGCGGGATTTCCGGGTCGACCCACTCGTTCCAGACGGCGGTCATGTCCGCGAACAACGCCATGTCCTTGATCCAGACCTGCACGGTCAGCACGTCGGTCCGGCCCGCGCCCGCCTTGGTCAGATACCCGTCCACGGTATTGAGGATGTCGCGCATCTGAGCCGCGACGTCTCCGTTCGTGTCCCGCGCCGTGATCCCGCCGATATGCACCATGTCGCCATAGGCGACGCAGCGGCTGGCGATCGCACCGGTCGTGTCGTTCACGTCGAATCGTTCGATATTCATGGGGCGGTCCTCATTCGGCATTCTCCAGGCAGTATCGGGCGATCTCCTCATGCGTCGCGAACCAAACGCCGCCGCAAGACTTCATATGGTCGATCAGGTCGGCGAGCAGGGCGAGACGGGAGCGGTGGCCGATATAATGCGGATGCATCGTCAGGATGAACAGGCCGCCGTCCTGCCACGCGCCGTCGAATTCGGCCTTGAAAATCTCCAGCACCCCGGAAGGCGGCATATTGGGCCGCAAGGCGGAGAAACGGTCCATATTGAAATAGACCGCGTCGTCCTTGATCCACTCCACCGGCAGTTCGACGATGCCCGTCGGCTCGCCTTTTTCCAGCAGTTCGTAGGGATCGTCGTCCCCCATCAACGAACTGTCGTAGAGCAGCCCCATCTCGCGCGTGATGGAAAGCGTGTGCGGGCTGAAATCGAACGACGGGGTGCGGATCCCGACCGGGCGCTTGCCGGTGATTTCTTCCAACGCGTCCGCCGACCGCATCTGCAGGTCGCGTTCGACATCGTAGGGCAGCAAGCTGTTGCGCTCGTGAATCCAGCCGTGGATGCCGATCTCGTGCCCTTCGTCGACCAAGGCGCGCTGTTCGTCGGGGTGCAGCTTGGCGACCACCGCCGGCACGAAGAAGCTGGCCCGGATATCGTGTTTCTGCAGGAGCTTGCGGATGCGCGGAACGCCGGCGCGTGCGGCGTACTGACCTTGCGACAATTTGCCGGGCGATTCGTCGCCATAGCGCAGCGCGCTGGATTCATGGTCGGAATCGAAGGAGAGGCCGACCGCGACGCGCGCGCCGTCCTTCCACGTTTTGGGCTTCAGCGACCGGCCTGCTCGGACCCGCTCGACGATTTCCCGCCATTTCTCATCGGGCCAGGACTATGAGTCTTCGATGACATCGTTCATGCGTTGCTCCTCCCTACAATGCGGCGAAACCGGATCGGCGGCAGTGTGCCACGCCCCGGACAAAAAGAAACCGGACGCCGTACGGGAAAACAGCCGTGCCGATCTGGGGAAATCGAAATTATCGGTTTCCGTCGGGCGTTTGCGCGGTAAGCTTCGGGGCCATGTATTGACCGCACCGCAAAGGCGGGTTGCACCAGATGAGGGAGGATCGCCATGAACAAGACCTACAACCCGGACACAATCGCCCCGCCCTTCGGGGCGTATGATCATGCGGTGGAGATTCCGGCCGGCGCCCGCACGCTGCATATTTCCGGTCAGATCGGGGTGCATCCGGACGGCACGATCCCGGACGATATCGAAACGCAGGCGGACCGGGCCTGGCAGAATGTGTTGGCGATCCTGGCGGATGCCGGCATGGGCGTCGAGGATCTCGTCCGGACGACCGCCTATCTGACGAATATCGACGATGCCCCGGCGGTCCGCACCGCGCGCGGCAAGTATCTCGGCGATCACAAGCCGGCCTCGACGCTGCTCGTGGTCGCGGCATTGGCGCGGCCGGAGTTCCTGTTCGAGCTCGAAGCGGTCGCCGCAAGATCCTAGTCAACTGCGCATCAGGAACGGGGAATCCATCCGCATGAAACCATCCATTGCCTTCATCGGCCTCGGCATCATGGGCCACCGCATGCTGAACAACATGCAGACGCATGGCGGGTTCAATCTGGCCTACGCCTGGGATCCGGACGCCTCGGTCTGTAAAGTGGTCGCCGACCGGTTCGCCGGCATCCGGATCGGGGCGAACGCGTCCGAGATCATCGAAGCCGGCGATACCGACGTGGTCTACATCGCCTGCCCGCCGGCCGCCCACCGGGAGTATGCGATGGCCGCGATCGAGGCGGGCAAGGCCGTCTATTGCGAAAAGCCGCTGGGCGTCGACGTGGCCGAGAGCCGTGATCTGGTGCAGGCGGTCGAGGCCGCAGGCGTGATCAACGCGGTCAACTTTTCCCTTGCGACCTCGCCTACCGTCGAGGAAATCGACAACCGGCTGAAAGACGGCACCGTGGGCGCGGTCGCCGGTATGGATGTGCGGCTGCATTTCTCGAAGTGGCCGCGCGATTGGCAAAAGGCGGCGACATGGTTGTCCGAACGGGCCGAAGGCGGCTATGTGCGCGAGGTTTTTTCGCATTTCGCCTACCTGATCGAACGGTTGCTCGGGCCCGCGACGCTGATAAATGCGGCGACTCGTTATCCCGACGATCCGGCCTTGTGCGAGACACACTTCTGGGCGCAGCTCGACTGCACAGGGGTTCCGGTGTCGGTTGCCGGCGGGTCCGGCGGCGTCGGTCCGGACCGCGTCGAGGTGACGCTCTGGGGGACGAAGATGTCCTACCGCCTTTGGGACTGGTACAATCTTCAGTCGAGCGATGGTGGCGATTGGATCGACCCACCGGCGGAGGTCGCCGATTTACGCCAGGACAGCACCACCCGGCGGCTCGACAACGTGTTGCGCATGCTCGAGGGTAAGCCGCATGTCATGCCGTCGTTCCGCACGGCCTTGTCGGTGCAGGAAATGGTCGAGGATATCCTGTCGCGCTAGGGCGCGGTCAGTAGCGTTGCCGCAGTTTCCGCATGCCGCCGAGCCATCGGTCGACGTCATTCGCCTTGCGCCGCATATAGTCGAGCACCTCGGCATGCGGCAGGATCAGGAAGGTCTCGTCCGCCATGGCCTGCACCACGGACTCCGCAACCACGCCGGCTTCCAGCATGCCGTCCACCGCGGCGACCCGCCCTTCCCGCCCTTCGGTCATCGGCGTGCGGACGGCCTGCGGACACAGGACCGACACACGGACGCCCCGATCCCCGTAACGGATCGCCAGCCACTCGGCAAAGGCGACCGCCGCGTGTTTGGTGACCGAATAGGTGGCCGAATCGATATGCGTCAGCAGGCCCGCCGCCGAGGCGGTGTTGACCAGATAACCTTCGCCGCGCGTCGCCATCTTCTCCGCGACGGCGCGGGCGGCATGGACATGCGCCATGACATGCAGGTTCCAGTTCAGGTCCCAGTCATCGTCCGAAACATGTTCGTCGCCGATGTCGCAGATGCCGGCATTCGAGCAGAAGATATCGATCGGTCCCTGCTCGGCCTCGATCTGCTCGACCAGTGCGGCGATGTTGGCGGCATCGGTAACGTCGCAGACCACGGGTATCGCGCCACAGGCCTTCGCGACCGCATCGAGTGCGTCTTCCTGAAGGTCGACGGCGATGACGGCCTTGGCCTTCTCCGCCACGAATCGTTCGGTCAGCGCCCGGCCAATTCCGCTCGCCGCGCCCGTCACCACCGCGATTTTGCCCGCAATCTGCATTCGGTCTCTCCGTGATCCGTATCGAGTTGTTTTGATGTTTATAGCCGTCAGTCGGGCGCCGTGCGATCCTGTAGCCACGTGCCCGACCGGCCATGATCGATCGGGATCGACGTGCCGGTTATGTCGAAGGAGCTGTCCTGGCACAGGAAGGCGATGAGCTTGCCGGCCCGTTCCGGCAGCACGAAGCCACCGGGCTGGCGGCGGCGCAGCAGGTATTCCTCCGCCGCTTCATCGAAACCGATGCCCTTTTCCTCGGCAAGCTGGTTCACGAACTTTTCCGAATTGGGGGTCAGCACCGACCCCGGATTGATGGCGTTGCAGGTGATGTTCAGCGAATCGCTGGTTTCGGCCGCGGTCGCCCGGGTCAGGCCGATCAAGGCGGTCTTCGTCGTGACATAGTCGGCGCGCCCGGTCTGGCCCGACAGGCCGAGAACCGACGAGATGTTGACGATCCGGCCCCATTCCTTGGCGCGCATGCCCGGCAACACCCGCTGCGTCAGGATGAAGGGTGCGGTGAGGTTGACCGCCAGCGCATGGTTCCACTCGTCACGGTCGAAATCGTCGATCCGGTGGAAGTAACGGATCACCGCATTGTTCACCAGGATATCGACCGAGCCGAAGGCCGCGACGGTCTCGTCCACCAGCGCGTCGATCTGCGCGGCGTCCGCTAGATCCGCGTCGTGGTAGCGTACCGAGACGCCATATTCGGCCTCCATCCCGGCGCGCAGGGTTTCGATTTCGTTGGCGTCGCCGAAGCCATTGAGCATGACGTTGCAGCCTTCCGCCGCCAGGACCTTCGCGGTCGCTTCGCCAAGCCCGCGCGTCGATCCGGTGACGAGGGCATTTTTTCCGTTCAGCATAGTCCGGCTTCCTTCTTCGGTGTCGCACCAGCTTAACAAGCCGTCGCGCAATGCGGGAATCGGCCGTACACGCCCGTGTTTCTTGGCCAAGGGCGAGGTCTTGGTCTACGCTAACCGCGCCGGTTACGGCCAAAACGAAACGTCTAGGGAAGGACCGCGCGCCGATGACCGGCCGAATATTCGATGGTTTGAAAGTACTTGATGTCGCCAGCTTTATCGCCGGGCCCGTCGCCGCAACCTTCATGGCCGATTTCGGTGCGGAGGTCATTAAGGTCGAGGCGCCGGGTGGCGATCCGTACCGCCGGTTCGACCGCGGGCCGGGAATGCCGGCCGCCGGTTTCGATTATTCCTGGCTGGCCGACAACCGCAGCAAGCGCGGGATTTGTCTCGATCTGAAGCATGAAGAGGGCCAGGCCGTGTTGCGAAAGCTGGTCGCCGAAGCCGACGTCTTCATCACTAACTTTCCCCTCCCGGTGCGCGACAAGCTCAAGCTGACCTATGAAGATTTGAAGCCGTTGAACAACCGCCTGATCTACGCGTCGCTGACCGCCTACGGCGAGGAAGGGCCGGAAGCGGCGAAGACCGGGTTCGATTCGACAGCGCTCTGGGCGCGGAGCGGGTTGATGCATCAGGTAAAGACGTCGCCGGACGCCGCGCCGGCACGCTCGGTGCCTGGAATGGGCGATCACCCAACGGGCACCGCCCTGTTCGCCTCGATCGCGATGGCGCTCTATCGACGGGAAAAAACCGGCGAGGGCAGTCACGTTTCCACATCGCTCGTCGCAAACGGAGCGTGGTGCAATACCGTCTATCTGCAGGCCGCGTTGACCGGCGCCGAAATTCCGCCGCGGCCGCACCGTGACGACTGGTTCAACAGCCTTTCCAATCACTACCAATGCCAGGACGGACGCTGGTTCATCTTGGCGTTGGTGAGCGAGGACAAATACGCGGGCCGGTTCTTCACGGCGATCGATCGGCTGGACCTGTTCGAGGATCCACGGTTTTGCGACAGCGCGGCGCGGCGGGAAAACGCCCAAACGCTGATCGGAATCCTCGACGAGGTGTTCCGGCAGAAGGATTGGGCCGAGTGGCAGCCGCTGCTGGAAGAACACGGCATCCCTTTCGGGCTGATAAACCTGCCGGAAGACGTGCCGTCTGACCGGACCTTCGAGGACGCGGGCGCGGTCGTGCCGGTCGGTTACGACGACGGACCGGTCGACCGGACCATCGGCACGCCGGTTTTCATGCGCGGGCAGGACAAGGTGCCGCCGCAGCCGCCGCCGAGCGTGGGGCAACATAATGCCGAGGTGTTGCGCGGGCTTGGCTATGACGATGCCGAAATCGCGCGCCTGGAAGCGGCCGGCATCGTGCAGAAGAGAGAGACGAGGTGACAGGATGAATTTCGATCTTTCCGACGAACAACGGATGTTGCGGGATCAAGCGCGGCGGTTCCTCGACGAGAAGGGATCGCCGGATGCTGCCCGGGCGGTTTTGGAAGGCGACGCGCCTTTCGACCGTGACCTGTGGGCCGGCATGGCGGAACTGGGCTGGATGGCGACCGCCATCCCCGAATCCTATGGCGGCGCCGGTCTGAGCCATGAAGAACTGTGCGTCATCGCCGAGGAACTGGGCCGGGCGATCGCGCCGACGCCGTTCAGCTCGTCGATTTATCTGGCGGCGGAGGCCATCCTGCTCGCTGGGACGGAGGAACAGAAACAACGCTACCTGCCGTTGCTCGCGGGCGGGGAGAAGATCGGCTGCGTCGCCGTCGCGGAAGGCGTGCAACGCCCGGGGCCGGCGGACGTAACCGTCCGGTTCGAGAACGGCGGGTTGACCGGCGAGAAGCTTCCCGTGGCCGACGGCGATGTGGCGGATTTCGCGGTCGTGCTGGCGCGAACGGGTGGCGGCGAGCGCGATCTTTCGCTGGTTCTGACCGATCTCGATGGCGTCGATCGTAAACCGGTCGAGACGGTCGATCCGTCGCGCAGCCATGCCCGCGTCCGGTTCGACGGCGCGGCCGGTGAGATGCTCGGCGCGGCGGGGGAAGGCTGGGCGGTGATGGAGCGGGTTTTCGATCGGGCCGCGATCCTATTCGCCTTCGAGCAGGTCGGCGGTGCCCAGGCCTGTCTCGATATGGCGACCGAATATGCCAAGTCGCGATACGCCTTCGGACGCCCGATCGGATCGTTCCAGGCGATCAAGCACAAGTTGGCGGACATGTATATTGCGCTCGAATTGGCGCGGTCGAACGCCCTCTACGGCGCGTGGGCGCTCGCCAACGACGCGCCGGATTTGCCGACGGCGGCGGCGGCCGCGCGGGTCGCCGCGATCCAGGCTTATGCGCTGGCGTCGAAGGAGAACATCCAGACACATGGCGGCATGGGCTACACCTGGGAAGTGGATGCGCAACTCTATTACCGCCGTGCCGCGTTGCTGGCGCAGGCCGTCGGCGGCGAACGCCGCTGGAAGGATAAGCTGATCACCCGCCTCGAAACCCGTAACGTGGCCTGACCGGGAGGACATGATGGATTTCAACGACACGCCGGCGGAAGCCGAATTTCGCGCCGAGGCGCGTGCGTTTCTGACCGCGAATGCGGAACCGAAGGAGCCGGGCAAGGTCTTCCCCATTCTCTACGGCGCGGAGGGGCTGATCGATTCCGCGAAACCATGGCAGGCGAAGAAATTCGACGCCGGAATGGCCGGGATCACCGTGCCCAAGGAATACGGCGGTCGTGGCGGCACGCAGATGCAGCAGGTGATCTACAGCCAGGAGGAAGCGAATTTCTTGACGCCGCGCGGGATCTACGAGGTCGGCCTCGGCATGTGCGTACCGGTCATGCTGACCTACGGCACCGAGGAACAGAAGCAGCGTTACGTGCCGCCGGCGCTGCGCGGCGAGGAGGTCTGGTGCCAGCTTTTTTCCGAGCCGTCGGCGGGTTCCGACTTGGCGAACCTGCGGACGCGCGCGGTGCGCGACGGGGACGACTGGATTATCAACGGCCAGAAGATCTGGACCTCGGTCGCGCATCTCGCCGATTTCGGCGTACTCGTCACCCGCAGCGACCCGAACGTGCCGAAGCATAAGGGCCTGACCTACTTCTTTATCGATATGAAATCGCCGGGCATCGAGACGCGCCGCATCAAACAGATCGCCGGGACATCCAACTTCAACGAGGTTTTCTTCACCGACGTGCGCGTCCCCGACAGCCAACGGCTGGGCGCGGTGGGCGACGGGTGGAAGGTGGCGATCACCACATTGATGAACGAACGCGTTGCGGTCGGCGACCGGGCGGCGCCGGATTTCGACGATATCTTCGGCCTGGCCCGCGAGTTGACGCTGGAAAACGGGCCCGCCGTGGCGGACCCGATGGTTCGCGACAAACTCGCCAACTGGTATGTCCAGATGCAGGGCATCAGGCTGACCCGGTTCCGCACCATCACCGCGTTGTCGCGCGGCGAGAGGCCCGGGCCTGAATCGTCCATCAACAAGGTCGTGAACGGGACCAAGCGGCAACAGATCGCGCATTTCGCGCTCGATCTGATGGACATGGCCGGTGCCGTCTACGACCAGGATTTGATGCCGATGAAGGCCATGTTCCAGGAAGCGGTGTTGTCGTCCCCACGCGACCGAATCGCCGGCGGCACCGACGAAATCCTCCGCAACATCATCGCCGAGCGCGTTCTCGGCCTGCCGCAAGACGTCCGCGTCGACAAGGACGTGCCGTTCAACGAAGTGCCGGGCGGCGACGGATAGGTGTTGCGGCGTGACGGGGCATTTGACGCGGGACAGACCGGCGCACGTGCGATAAGTACATATCCGGAATGAACCGTATATCGACCTCTCTATCCCAGGCCCGCCAGCGACCGGAAATTCTGCTGTATCTCATGACGGCGGCGGTGCCGCTGGGGTTTTCCGTCTGGCAGACGCTGCTGAACAACTTCGCCATCGAGCGCGCCAGTTTTACCGGGGCCGAGATGGGTATCCTGCAAAGTCTGCGCGAGGTGCCGGGGTTCCTGTCCTTCGCCGTGGTCTTCGTGCTGTTGGTCATGCGCGAGCAGCGGTTGGCGCTGGTCTCGCTCCTGCTGCTGGGAGTCGGCACGGCGATCACCGGCTATTTCCCGACGGTGCTGGGCCTCTATTGCACCACCGTGCTGATGAGCATCGGCTTTCACTATTACGAGACGGTGCAGACGTCGCTGACCCTGCAATGGATCGACAAGAGCCGTGCTGCCGAAACCTTCGGCCGGTTGATCGCCGTCAAGTCCTTCGCCTCGATCGCGACTTTTGGACTCGTGTGGTTGGCCTTCGACCAAGCCGGTCTGGATTTCGAGATCGTCTATCTGCTCGGCGGCGGGCTTGTCGTGATGATCGCGCTGTTCTGTTGGGCATGGTTCCCGCGCTTCGCTCAACCGGTGGTGCAGCATAAGCATTTGGTCCTGCGCCCACGCTATTGGTTGTATTACGCGCTGACCTTCATGTCCGGTGCGCGGCGGCAGATTTTCGTCGTGTTCGCTGGGTTCCTGATGGTCGAGAAGTTCGGCTACAAGGTCGAGCATATCGCCATGCTCTTCCTGCTGAACGCGGCCATCAACATGTGGTTGGCGCCGCGTATCGGCCGATTGATCGCCCATTGGGGCGAGCGCAAGGCGCTTATCTTCGAATATATCGGTTTGATTATCGTCTTCGTGGCGTATGCTTTCGTGGACGACAGTCGGGTTGCCGCAGGGTTGTATGTGATTGATCACGTCTTCTTCGCGCTGGCGATTGCCATCAAGACCTATTTCCAGAAGATCGCCGATCCCGCGGATATCGCGTCGACCGCAGGGGTGAGTTTTACCATCAGCCACATCGCGGCGGTGGTCATCCCCGCCGTGTTCGGGTTGCTCTGGTTGGTGTCGCCGGCCGCGGTCTTCTTGTCCGGGGCGGCGATGGCCGGAATGTCGCTGGTGATGGCGTTCAATGTCCCGAACCGGCCCGAACCCGGGCGGGAGGTGCTGGTCGGCTGGCGCGGCGCTGCAGCCACGGCGGAATAAGAATATCCTGAATCAAACAGTCACGAGGGAGCGAAACCATGAAACTTTTTTACAGCGGCAACTCACCTTATGCACGCCGACCGCGCATCGTCGCCCGTGAGGCCGGACTGATGGACCGTATCGAAGAAGTCGACTCCGGCCCGCTCGGCGGCAGCGATAGCATCCTGCTCACCCATGGTCCCGGCGGGAAGGTGCCGGGCCTGCTGACGGATAACGGCGTGTATCTCTGCGAATCGCTGATCATCTGCCGCTATCTCAACGATCTTTCCGGCGGCAGCCTGTTGCCGTCCGATCCCAAGGCGCTGGAGGAGGCGCTGCATGTGGACGGTGTCGCGTCGCTTCTGATGGACTCGCTGTTCACCCGGTCGCGGGAAAACCGCCGGGACAAATCCGAACAGTCGCCGGGCGTGATCGAGATCGAGGCCACGCGGGCCGGGCGCACCTACGACGAGTTGGAGAAGCTGGCCGGCGGTTTCGGCGATACGGTTCATCTCGGCATGACAACTGCCGTCGCGGCGCTGGGTTATGCCGACTGGCGTCACCCGGGCGACGAATGGCGTAAGGGCCGGCCGGCGTTGACCGGGTGGTTCGAGAAGATGATGCAGCGCCCTGCGATGGAGGAAACGAAGCCGATCTTCTAGCCGGCCGGTAGTGTCGATGGGCAACTCTGTGCAAGATGGAAGGGCGATGCCGAGTAATTCCGTTCATGTCATCGGCGCCGGTGCGGTCGGCGTGTCTACGGCATTGTATCTCCAACGCGAGGGTTTCGATGTCACGCTGATCGACCGCGACACGCCGGGGAATGGGTGTTCGGCTGGGAATGCGGGGAATATCGGGATCGCTTCTTTTATCCCGCCGGCGACGCCGGGCATCTGGCGGCAGGCCTGGAAGATGTGGATGGATCCAATGCATCCGCTGGATATCCGCGTCTCGCATCTTCCGAAGTCCTTGCCTTGGTTCCTGCGTTTCGCGCTGAGCAGCCGTAAGTCCCGGTTCCTCGAAGTATCCGATGCGCTCGCGGGAATCATGCGGTACGCCTTCGACGCCTACGAGCCGTTGTTGCGTGCCGCCGGCAACGAGGCGCTGATCCAGCGCAACGGCCGCCTCTTCATCTATGAGACCGAGGCGGCGTTCCATGCGGCAGAGGGGTCGCAGGAGCGCCGACGCGAGAAGGGGATCGAGGTGCAGGCGCTTTCCGGCGACGAGGTGCGCGAGATTGAGCCGGCGTTGGGACCGTCGGTCCGCTTCGGGCACTTTCTGCCGGAAGGGGGCATCAGCATCAATCCGCGGCATATGATCGAAGTGTTGGCGCGTTCCCTGGAACAACGGGGCGGGACGATCTTGCGGGATGCGGTGACGGGCTTCGAGGCCGGACCCGATGGCCCGCGGCGCATTCTGACCGAAAGCGGCGGCTACGATGTCGAAACCGTCGTGGTCGCTGCGGGGGCCTTCTCCGGGGCGTTGGCCAAACAGCTCGGCACGTCCGTTCCGCTTGAGTCCGAGCGCGGCTATCACGTCATGATTCCCGATGGGGGAGTGGGAATGCGCATTCCCGTCGGTGCGGCCGAACGCCATGTCGTGATCACGCCGATGGAGCATGGCATCCGCTTCACCACCGGCTCGGAGTTTTCGGGTCTGGCCGCGCCGCCGCGTTGGGATTTGTCCTTGCGGATTCTAGACGACGCGCGCGCGTTGTTGCCGGGGTTGACCGGCGAGGTGGAGACCAAATGGTATGGCCATCGCCCGGCCACCCCGGACGGCCTTCCCGTGATCGGCCGGTCGCCGGTTCACCGCAATGTCTATTTCGCCTTCGGGCACGGGCATGTGGGCCTAGGCACCGGCGCGATTACCGGCCAGCTGTTGGCGCGGTTGATCGCCGGCAAACCGACCGAGGTCGATCTGACGCCGTTCCGCGCCGAGCGTTTCTAGACGCCGCGCTATCAGGATACTGGTTCGACCGTCACCCGGCCCGCCTGCGGGTCGACCAGCACCGTGTCGCCGGTCTGGATCGCATTGGTGATATCCGTCTCGAAACGGTGCATGAAGGGCAGTTCGGCAAACGCGGCGCCTTGCGCCATGACGGGATTGGCGTCGTTGAGCAACAAGGCCAGCGGCGCCTTTTTATTGATTACCATCTCCCGCAGCATCCAGGCCGACGCGACGCCACCCTTGGCCGCATTCAGGACCAGCACCCGGCCGACATAGTTCTCGCCGAAGAGCTTGTGCGCGCGACGGGAGAACACGCCGCGGTCCCGGTCCAGGTCGTAGCGGGTGCTGAAGTTGTCGCTCGCCACCAACGCGATGCCGCGAACTTGGCCGCCGATTCCCTTATGGCCGGTGATCACGCTCATGCCGTTCTCACGATCCGGCCCGCGACCGCGGACTCGACGCAATCCTCGAGGGAGGCCGCGACCGGTTCGTAGCCGTAGCCTTCTGTGATGTTCGCGGTCTTGACCGATTGGGTCATCAGCCGCGTCCAGCCATGTGCCGCACGGATTTCCTTGGCAAAGGTCGCGAAGAAATCGGGTCCGTGGACCAGCAGACCGCCGGCGTCTTCGATCCGTTGCGCGACGCCGGCCCGGCGGCAGGCCTCCTTGATCTCGAGCGGCGTATAGACGAGCAGTGTCGTATTCTCATGCACCTTGCGCCCTGCCAGCGTCTCCGCGACCGCGTAGACCTCAGGCATGGTGAGCTGTGGTGCGCCGAACGCGACCACGTCGAGCGGCTCGCCGTCGCCCGCGTATTCGCGGTGGAAGGCGTCGATGTCGGCCTGTGTCACGACGGTGGGTTCCGGCGGCGGGCCGCCGAAGGCGTCCCGTGCATCGCGGGCCTCGGGCGTGACGCCGACCACGTGGAACATGGCGTGCGATCCGTAGCTGGCGAGACAGAGGGCGAGATGGTTCAAGGAGATCGCGTCCGGCCGGCCGTCGATGCCGTCGATCACCGGCACCTTCCAATAGGAGGCGAGTTGTCGCCCGGCGATTGCGCCGACAGCGCCCCAGTCGGCGGTGTTCTTCGGCTTTCCTTTCAGAACGAAGTAGTCCGTGCCGCGGCGGTTGGCGTCCAGGTGAAAGCCATAGCGCGGCACCCGGCCGGTCAGCATGGCGGCGATTGCGGATGGGCCGGCCTCGAAATTGCTGCGGACCCCGACCATGGCATTGGCGTATACCACCGTCGGCGTGCCGCTGAATGCGCAGGATTCGCCGAAGGCGGGCAGGGGGATCGAATGGTTGTTGAAATAGCCATGCGCCTTCATCGCGCCCATACGGCCCAACGCGTTGATCGCCCGCTGCGTGTCGCCGACCAGCGGCTTGCCGGGCAACAGCCGCTCGAACGCGCGGTCGTCGAATCCGCGGCTGTCGACGATGGCCAGCGTGCGGAGGCGGCGGTCCTCGACCGGCATTTCCGCCATCTCTTCCAAGAAGGCGAGGCCCGACGCACCCAGCGTTTCCGCGTCGGTGATCATGTGAGCGAACCGGATTTCGGCGAAATCCTCGGCCTCGAAAAATTCGCCGACGCGTTTCTGATAGGCGATGGCCCACTCGGCGCCCTTGCCAAGCGCGCCGGCCTCCATGGCCTGCTCGACGTCGGTCAGCCGCATCATGCCGCCTTCGATGCGTCCTGGATGGCGCGCCAGACGCGCTCGGGGGTCAGCGGCATTTCCACATGGCGGACGCCGCGGGCGACGAGAGCATCGTTGACCGCGTTCATCACGGCGGCCAGCGCGCCGACCGTCCCCGCCTCGCCGACGCCTTTCACGCCGAACGGATTGGTCTGGGTCGGCACCGGATGGGCCGAGACGTCGAAGAAGCAGAAATCGTCGGCGCGCGGCATGCAGTAGTCCATGAAGGAGCCGGACAGTAACTGCCCGCTGTCCTCTTCGTAGACCATATGCTCCATCAAGGCCTGGCCGGCGCCCTGGACGATGCCGCCATGCACCTGACCCTTGACCAGCAGCGGATTCAGTTCGACGCCGCAATCGTCGACCACGGAGTAGCGCAGCAATTCGATCTCGCCGGTTTCGGGTGTGACCTCGACTTCCACGATGTGGCAGCCATTCGGGAAGTTGGGCGCCTCGGGAATGAAGGTGCCGAATTCGTAGAGGCCCGGCTCCATTCCCTTGGGTAATTTGTCCGGCGAGAAGGCGGCTTGCGCCGCTTCGGTGAAATCGATCGAACGGTCGGTGCCGGCGATGACGAATTTGCCGTCCTCCAGGGTAATGTCCTGTTCCGACGCTTCGAGCATGTGGGCGGCGATTTTCGATGTTTTGTCGATCACCTTCTCGGTCGCCATCAGGACCGCCGAGGAGCCGATGGCGGCGGTGCGCGATCCGCCGGTGCCGGTGCCGAAGGAAACTTTCTCGGTGTCGCCTTCGATGACGCGGATCGCCTCCGGCTCGATGCCGAGCTTCTCGCAGACCACCTGTTTGTAGATGGTCTCGTGACCTTGGCCGTGCGGGGTGGAGCCGACAAGCACCGTGACCGTGCCCGATGGGTCGAACCGCATCTCGGCGGTTTCCGGTTGTACGGCCGCGGCCACTTCGATGGTGCAGGACATGCCGATCCCGCGCAGTTTGCCCACCGCCTCGGACTCCGCGCGCCGGGCGGGGAAGCTCTCGTAGTCGGCCTTCTCCATCGTCCGGTCCATTACCTTCTCGAATTCGCCGCAGTCGTAGGTGAATGTCAGCGGCGTCTTGTAGGGAAAGGCGTCGGGCGGAATGAAATTGCGCCGCCGCAGTTCCGCCGGATCGATCCGCATGTCCTGTGCGGCGAGATTGATCATCCGCTCGATGATGTAGGACGCTTCCGGTCGCCCGGCGCCGCGATACGGCGACAGAGGCGACGTGTTGGTCAACACGCCGGAAACGCCGACATAGGCGGCGGGTGTGGTGTAGACCCCGGCGAGGCCGCCGACATTGCCGGTGGGCGGCCCCATGCCCATGAAGGAGATATAGGCGCCGAGCGCCGCGCTGGTCTCGACCTTGAGGGCAAGGAACTTGCCGTCTTCGTCGAGCGCCAATTGCACGTCGCTGACGTTGTCGCGGGCGTGATCGTCGGCGACGAAACCTTCGCTCCGCTCGCAGCGCCATTTGACCGGGCGGCCGACCCGTTTCGACGCCCAAGCGACGAGCGGGATCTCCGGATAGATCGCGCCCTTCATGCCGAAGGACCCGCCCATATCGCCGGTCACCAATCGCATCTTGTTTTCCGGGATGTGGAACAGGTTTTTGCACAGCGTGGTCCGCCAGGCCCATGGCCGTTGGATGCCGGCGTAGATCGTGTAATGGTCCTCGCGCGGATCGTAGTCGCCGAGCGCGCCGCGCGGCTCCATCGAATTGGCGTTGATGCGGTTTATCACGAATCGCTGTTTGACCACATGCGCCGCACCGGTCAATGCGGCGTCGACCGCCTGCTTGTCGCCGGCCTCGTAGAAGAAGGCCTCGTTATCGGGACATTCGTCCCAGATCGCCGGTGTTTCGGGATCGGTTGCCCGGTCCGTGGCGACGGTGACCGGCAGGCTGTTGTAATCCACATAGACGAGCTCCGACGCGCTTTTCGCGATGTCGACCGATTCGGCTACGACGACCGCGACGATCTGGCCGACATGGCGGGCGCGGTCCTTGGTCAGTGCCGGGCGCGGCGGCCGGAACATGGGCGAGCCGTCACGGCGCTTGCGCGGCTTCGGCCCGGTAATCTCCCCCAAGCCGTCGGCTTCATAGTCTTCGCCGGTCAGCACGGCGATCACGCCCGGCTGCGCCAGGGCCTCGGCGGCGTCGATCGACTTGATCTCGGCATGTGCATAGGGCGAGCGCAGCATATAAGCATAGGCCTGCCGCGGCAGGATGAAGTCGTCGATATAGTTGCCATGCCCGCGCAACAGGCGCGGATCTTCGGTTCGCGGTACGGCTTGGCCAACGGCATATTTCATCATTGGATGGCGTTCTCCTGGGCGGCCGTCATGCGGTCAAACGTCGTCGCGGTGGCGCTTTCCTCGGGCACCG
Source organism: Alphaproteobacteria bacterium (assembly GCA_965228975.1). Lineage (GTDB taxonomy): Bacteria > Pseudomonadota > Alphaproteobacteria > UBA8366 > UBA8366 > JAJFJD01. The sequence continues at coordinate 4,063,674 of OZ245851.1, read as the reverse complement.
TTGCGACCGTTTTGGCAATGACGGGACGGATGAGTATTGTTGACGGAAGCATAATCGACATTTGGGCGCTGGGCCAAGCATTAGAGGATGACCGGACCATGAGCGACTATCGTAAACCGCTGCCGCAACCGACACCGGAGACGCAGCATTTCTGGGATGGCTGCCGCGACGGCAAGCTTCTGTTGCAGCGGTGCAAGGACACCGGCAAGGCCTATTTCCCCCCGCGTCCGTTCAGCCCCTTTACCGGCTCGCGCGATGTCGAGGTTTTCGAAGCCTCCGGCAAGGCGACGCTGTTCAGCTACGTCATCAACCACCGCCCGGCGAAGGGCTTCGAGGACGAGGCGCCGTATGCGATCGCCGTGGTCGAGTTGGAAGAGGGGCCCCGCATGATGACGAATATCGTCGATTGCGAGCAGACGCCCGAGGCGCTGGTGCTCGACATGCCGCTCGAAGTCGCCTTCGAGACCGCGACCGACGAGATCACGCTGCCGAAATTTCGGCCGGCGAAAAGCTAAGGCGAGGAGATAGAGCCATGAAACCGCATTCCGTCGCCATTGTCGGCGCTGCCGAAACCACCGAGTTGGGGAAGATTCCCAATGTCTCGAACATTCAACTGCACGCGGATGCCGCGTTGAACGCATTGGCCGATGCCGGGCTGAAGCCGTCCGATATCGACGGCGTCGCTTGCTGCCGGGAGGAGCCGACCGAGATCGCCTACTATCTCGGCATCACGCCGAAATGGGTCGACGGTACGGCTGTCGGCGGCACATCCTTTCTGATCCATGTGCGCCATGCCGCCGCGGCGATCGCCTCGGGCCTGTGCAGTACGGTGCTGATCACCCACGGCGAATCCGGCCGGTCGAATGTCGGCCGTTCCCGGGCCGCGCCGCACGCCAGCAGCCTGAACGGACAATTCGAGATTCCCTATGGCGTCCTCGGCCCGCCGACCATGTTCACGCTGCCGGTGCTGCGCTACATGAAGGAATACAACGTGCCGGTCGAGAAGATCGCCAACGTGGCGGTGATCCAGCGCGAATGGGCGGCGAAGAATCCGCGCGCGGCCTTCCGCGATCCGATCACCATCGACGATGTGCTGGAAAGCCGGATGATCGCCTGGCCGTTCCGTTTGTTGATGTGCTGCCTCGTCACCGACGGCGGCGGCGCGCTGATTCTGACCTCGGCGGACCGCGCGAAGGATTTTCCCAAGAAGCCGGTTTACATCCTCGGCACCGGGGAAAGCGTCGAAAGCCGGCTGGTCAGCCAGCTGGAGAGCTATACCAGCTCCCGCGCCTTCAAGGTCTCGTCGGCCAAGGCATTCGAGGAATCGGGCGTCAAGCACGGCGAAGTGGACCATCTGATGGTATACGACGCCTTCGCGCATCTACCGATTTGGGGTCTCGAGGATTTGGGTTTCTGCGAGCGCGGCGAGGGGCCGGACTTCATCATGGAGCGCAACACCGCCCCCGGCGGCAAACTGCCGATGAACACATCCGGCGGCGGGCTCTCCTACACGCATACCGGCATGTACGGCATGTTCGCGTTGCAGGAGAGCGTGCGCCAGATGCGCGGCGAAGCGCCGGCGCAGGTGGACGGCCTGCAGATCGGCGTGTGTCAGGGCGTGGGCGGCATGTTCGCGGCGGCGGGCACCATCGTTTTCACCAATCAGGATCCGTAGACGTTCGCGCCCGGAATGGACCGACGGAACAATAATAAGAGGAGACTCTCATGAAGGTAGGATTCATCGGCCTCGGAACGATGGGCAAGGGAATGGCCGCCAACCTGATCAAGGGCGGCTACGATGTCCTCGTGCACGATATCAACAAGGCGGCGGGGGAACCGCATGTCGCCAACGGGGCGACATGGGCGGACTCGCCCGCGGCCCTCGGCGAGTCCTGCGAGGTGGTCATGACCTCGTTACCGGGACCGCCCGAGGTGGAAGCCGTCGCGGTTGGCGAGAACGGCCTGTTGAACGGGATGAAAGCCGGGAGCGCCTGTTTCGATCTGTCGACCAACGCACCCAGCATGGTGCGGAAGCTGCACGGTGAATTCGCCGAGAAGGGGGTCCATTTCCTCGACGCCCCGGTCAGTGGCGGCCCGCATGGCGCGGCTTCCGGCAAGATGGCGCTATGGGTCGGCGGCGAGCAGGAAATTTTCACGAAACACAAGGCCGTCCTCGACACGATCGGTGACCGGGCGCGGTATATCGGGCCGATCGGCGCCGGGTCGGTGGCCAAGCTGGTGCATAACTGCTCCGGCTATGCGATCCAATGCGTCATGGCCGAAGTCTTCACCATGGGCGTGAAGGCCGGCGTCGAGCCGGCCGCGCTGTGGGATGCGGTCCGGCAGGGCGCGCAGGGGCGCCGGCGGACCTATGATGGGCTGGCCGCGCAATTCCTGCCGGGGAAGTTCGATCCGCCGGACTTCGCCTTGCGCCTCGCGCACAAGGACGTGACCTTGGCGACGTCTCTCGGGAAGGAAGTCGGCGTGCCGATGCGCTTCGCCAACATGGCGCTGGAAGAACTGACCGAGGCCCGCGCCCGTGGCTGGGACGACCGGGATTCCCGCGTCGCCATGCTGTTGCAGGAAGAGCGCGCTGGCTTGGAAATCGCCGTGGAAGCGGACGCGATCAAGGCGATCCTGGAAAAGGACGGCCAGGACTAGGCCATAAACGGCTTGGGCATACGGCCGGAACGGGTTTCGGCCGTATGCCTCATACCTATTGAATCGTCCACCAAGCACCATAGATTGTAGGGAGTTTCGCAACGCCGTGTTGAGGACGCCAATCGTGAGCCTAAGTCTTGAAAAGAGTGTTTTTGCTGGGTTTTTCGCGCTTTTGCTGCTGGGGTTCGGCTTTGCCTTGCCTGCCGGGGCCGCGGATCGCGGCCCGGCGATCGGAAAGGCGAGCCCGCATCCGTTGACCCTGTCCGACCAGAGCGGTGATCCGCGGAGCCGCGAGAACCTGACGGGTCAGCGCGGATTGATCATTCTCTTCACGCGATCCTTCGATTGGTGACCCTTCTGCAAGATCCAGGCGGTCGCCTGGAACAAGCGCCTCAAAGAAATCACCGACCTCGGCTACACCGTGGCCACGGTCAGCTATGATCCGGTCCAAACACTGGATCGGTTCGCCAAACGGCGGAAGATCGGGTTCACGATGTTGTCCGACCCGAAGTCGGAGGTCATCCGCGCTTTTGGCGTGTTGAACGAGGATCACGCGCCGGGAGGTTTCGGATACGGTATCGCGCATCCGACCATCGTCGTGCTCGACGCAGCCGGTATCGTAAGGGGCGTCTACGCGGAAGCGAACTATACGCAGCGCCCGGACCCGAGTGCGGTGATCAAGGCCCTTTCCACGCTCAACGGCGGGAAGTCCTAGGACGCGGGCGCGACGGCGTCCTTGCCGATGCCGCCGTGCCGTTCTGACCAGACGATGGGATCGGCGATATAGGCCTCGATCCCGGCCAGCGTTTTTTCGTCAAACGCCTTGCGTTCTCGGGCGACCGCCAGTACTTCGGTCCAGGTGGCGAGGGAGAATAGATTGATCCCCAACTCGTCCATGTCCGGCACCTGGTGGTCGAAGATTCCGTATTTGAAGATCACGAACGTATGCCGCACATCGGCGCCGGCGCGTTTCAACCCGTTGCAGAAGCTGGCCTTGGTGCGGCCGTCGGTCGTCAGATCGTCGACCAGCAAAACCCGGCTGCCTTCCTTGAAAGTGCCATCCATCTGCGCGTAGCGGCCGATGCCTTTCGACTGCCGCCGCGCGACCACCAGCGGCAGGTGCAGACGGTCCGCGATGATCGCGGCGAAGGGCATGCCGCCGCCTTCGCCGCCCGCGATCACGTCGAGCGCCTCGTATCCGACCATCGACAGAATCTTGCGGACGGAGAGGTCGATGATCGCCTCGCGCGCCAGCGGATAGGAGATTAATCGCTTGCAGTCGACGAAGACCGGGCTGGCCCAGCCGGAAGAGAAGAAGAACGGCTGCTCCGGCCGGAACAGCACGGAATCGGTGTCCAGAAGTATTTGTGCGGTTTGCGCGCCCAGGGAGGGATCGTTCGTCATGTCAGCGCCTCCGGTGCGGTCAGCATGCCGTTCAACAGAACTTCGGAGCCCAGGAAGAAGTCGTCATAGTCCATCGCTTCGTCGGGATTGTGGGACCCGTTCTCGTTGCGCACGAAGATCATAACCGACGGGACGCCTTCGTTGGCGAAGATTGCGGCATCATGCCCCGCTCCCGACGGGAGTTGCTCGTGGTCGATGTCGAGCTTCTGGCAAATGCCCGACAGATGCTTGACCAGCCGTTCGTCCATCATCGCCGGTTCGGTTTCGACCGGCGGGCCGAGGTCGAACGAGACTTTCCGCAGGCGCTGGATGATCCGTGCCTCGTCATGCACCAACTCCTCGAATTCCCGCAACAGGTCTTTCGATTGGCTACGGTATTCCAGGCTGAAGTTGATATTGCCCGGGACACGGCTCATGGCGTGTTCGTCCGGCTTCGTGCCGATGATCCCGACGGTGACCACCAAATCCTCGCCCTGTTCCAGCAAGGCCTGCCAGTGCCGGTCGAGGCGCGTGATCAGCTCGGACGCCGCGAATACGGTGTCATGGCGCAACCAGCGCGGCACCGCGCCCGAATGCGCCGCTTCGCCGGTGCAGCTCGCGTTCGGATGACGGTTGTTGCCGCGGATGCCGGTGACGATGCCGACGGGAACCCCGCGCGCGATCATGACGGGGCCTTGCTCGATATGCAGTTCGAAGAAACAGGCGATGTCCTGCGGCTTCAGGATGGCGTTGCCGGACTGGAGATGCTGGACGTCGGCGCCGGCGGTCCGCATGTAGTCGATCAAGGGATCGCCGGTGGTGCGATGCGGCAGCGTCATGTCGTCCGGTTCTAGCCCGCCGAACAGGGCGCGCGATCCCAGATAGCAATGCCCGAACCAGGCGCTTTCCTCGCCCCGCAAACCCATGACCTTGATCGTGCGGGGCGGCGTGACGCCCTTGCGGCGCAGTTGCACGAGTGATGTTAGCCCGGCGATGACGCCGGCGGCGCCGTCGAAATTGCCGCCTTCCGGAACGGAATCCAAATGCGATCCGCAGGCGATGAAGGGCTGATCGGGGGCCTCGCCCGGCAACGAGATGACCAGGTTGGCTGCCGGGTCGTAGCTGACCTCGAGGCCTTCCTGTTCGGCACGGCCGGCGATCACTTCCATCGCCTTGGTTTCGCCGTCGCCATAGGTAGCACGCGAAACGCCGACGCCGTCGAAGGACTGGCGGTACAACGTATCGAAGATATCGACCGTCCAATCCCGAAGGTCTTTCGGGACCATCCAATCCCTGGATAAATTCGCCTCTGACATCGCTCCATCCACTCCGGGAAAACCTTCAGTCTCCTGCTGTATCAGTGTTTAGGCAAGAAGAATTACAATCGTGTGTCGATGGTGCCCAATCGGATTTGCCGCCTACAATTGGAGGCTTGGAGCATTTGCCATCGCCGCCGCCAGGAAAGGACGACGCCATGACATTGGACCTTGTTATCCGTAACGCGCAGCTTTCAGGGCCGGACGATTCGACGGTCGACATCGGGGTCGAGGACAGCAAGATCGCCGTGCTCGAAACCGGCTTGCCCGACGGCGTCGAAACGGTGGATGCCGCCGGAAGGTTCGTCTCTCCGGGACTCGTGGAAAGCCATTTTCATCTCGATAAGGCGCGCATTTTGGATCGCTGCGAGCCGCCGGCGGACCGCAAGTCCACCGATCACATGAAACGGACGGCGGCGATCAAGCATACCTTCACGGTCGAGGACATCTATGCCCGGGCCCGGGACACGCTGGAGCAGTGCCTGTTGCACGGGGTTACGCATATGCGAACCCATGTTGAGGTGGACCCCAACGTGGGGCTGCGCGGTTATGAGGCGATCGAGCAACTCGCGAAAGACTACGCGTGGGGCATCGATTTGCAGCTCTGCGCCTTTCTGCAGGAGGGGTGGACCAACAGCCCCGGCGGCGAGGAAAACATCGTCGCGGCGCTGAAGCGCGGCGCGCCCGTCGTCGGCGGGGCACCGCGCTACGACACCGACCGCCCGGCACAGATCGAGCGGATTTTCGCGCTGGCCCGCGAGTACGACGTGGACGTGGATATCCATCTCGACGGCGGGTACACGACGCATGACCTGGATATCTTCCAGGTCTGCGATCTCACGGATGAGTTGGGCTGGGGCGGCCGGGTCGCGATCGGCCACGGATCCAAGTATTCCTGCCTGCCGCCCGAGGAATTGGAAGCGCTCGGCCGGCGGCTCGGGGATTCCGGCGTGTCGGTCGCGGTGCTGCCGGCGACGGACCTGTTCAACAACGGCCGGCACTTGGACTACAACGTCATCCGCGGCGTGGCTGACGGCAACGCGCTGAACGCGTTCGGCGCGAACTGCACGATTTCCACCAACAACATCATGAACCCGTTCACGCCCTTCGGCGACTGCTCGCTGATCCGGATCGTCAACATGTATGCGAATGTGATCCAGCGTGGCACGGTCGGCGAATTGACCGAGTGTTTCCGGATGATCACCGAACGGCCGGCGCGCGCGATGCGGCGGGAAGCCTATGGCATCGCCGTCGGCAATCCGGCCGACCTTGTCCTCTGGAACGCCGAAAGCGCGGCGGAGACCATCGCGGTCGTGGCCCCGCCGCTCGCCGCCTTCAAACGGGGACGGCGGCTCTTCGAGCGGCAGGTGCCTGACCTTTTGCGGCCCTAGATCAAAACTTCGACCAGGTAGGGGCCATCCACGGCAATCCCGCGTTCGAAGGCGCGGCACAGGTCGTCGGCATTGTCGACCAGTTCGGCTTCGATGCCGAAGCCCTTGGCCAGGCTGACCCAATCGAAGGCGGGGCGGTCCAGCGTCAGCATGTCATGCGCGCGCGGCCCCGGATTACCGGCACCGACATTGGCCAATTCGCCCTTCAAGATATTGTAGGCGCGATTCGCGAAAACCAGCGTCGTCACGTCGAGATTCTCACGCGCCTGGGTCCACAGGGCCTGCGGGTTGTACATGCCGCTGCCGTCGCTTTCGAGGCAGATCACCTTGCGGTCCGGGCAGGCGACCGCGGCGCCGGTCGCCATCGGCAGGCCGAGTCCGATCGAACCGCCGCGGTTCTGCAGCCAGTCATGCGGCGGCGCGCCCGCTGTCGTCGGGTAGAAGTTCCGTCCGGTGGTGATGCTCTCGTCGACGACAACGGCGTTTTCCGGCAACAGCGCGCCGATGGCTGCCGCGATCGATTCCAGCGTTATCGGTCCGGTCGGCCGGTCCGGCCGCGCCGGCGGCTGCAGCGCCGCGGTGTTCGGCTTCGCGCCGACCGCATCGGCCAACGCCGCCATGGCGCCCGCGCAATCCTGTTCCGGTGCCGCCAGCGTGATGACCTCGCATCCTTCCGGCGCCAGCAGGCTGGGCGAGTTGGGATAGGCGAAGAAGGCCGCGGGCCGCCCCGCACCGACCAGCAGAATGCGCTCGTAAGGTTTCAGGACTTCCAAAGCCTGAGGGACGGGATAGGGAATCCGGTTGACGGGCAACCGGCCCGCGCCGCGCTGCAGCCGGGAATTCATGCCTTCCGCCATCACGTCACAGCCGGTTGCGGCGGCGATCGTGCCCGCATGTTCCAGAGGTTCCTCGAACACGGCACCGGCGCCGAGCAGCAGCAACGTGCGCTTGTCGCCTTTCAGGATTTCGGCCGCCGCATCGATTTCGTTGGCGTCGACGGAATCGCGCTCGGGAATGTCCGGAACGGTGCCGATCACGCCGTCCTCGCCCCAGGCCGTGTTGGCCGGCAGGATCAGGGTGGCGATCTGCCCCGGCGCGGTGCGGGCGGCGGCGATGGCTTCCGCCCCGTCCGGTCCGACCGATTGCGCGTCCTGCGACGCTTTCACCCATGCGGAAACCGGCCCGGCAATTCCCGCGATATCCGAGGTCAGCGGGGTGTTGTACTGAATGTGATAGGTCGCATGCTCGCCGACCACGTTGACGACCGGCGACCGTGCCTTCTTGGCGTTGTGCAGGTTGGCAAGTGCATTTCCCAGCCCGGGACCCAGATGCAGCAGGGTCGCCGCCGGCTTGCCGGTCATGCGGGCGTAGCCGTCGGCAGCGCCGCTGACCACCCCCTCGAACAGGCAGAGCACGCAGCGCATGCCGTCGATCTTGTCGAGCGCGGCGACGAAATGCATTTCGGACGTTCCGGGATTGGTAAAACAAACGTCGACACCGCCCTGCAGCAGCGTATGCACCAGACTTTCGGCGCCATTCATGACGGACTCCTCAATTCTGTTCGATAGTCGCGCGGTCGCGCGCGTTCAGATGTCGTGCCTACAATCCTTAGTTGGCGCGCCCCGTTTGCGCAAGCCGTTGGGCAGAGACAATCTTATTTGCGTCGTCCGCCAACATGCTTTAGAGGGCTATATCCGGTCTTTAGGCTGCGGAGAATGGCCGAAGCGGGAGGTCCTTTTGGGGGAAGTTATTCGCGATATCCATGACGGCGGTATCCGGAACGGGCCGCATGGCGGCGCACGATTTGGCGGGCTGGTCCGTATGACAGCGCCGCTGGCACCGATTTTCACGACGGACAATGAGCGGGGATCGTTATGGATCCGTCCCTGATTGTTGCCCTTGTCCTTGTCGGCGCCGCCGCGCTGGCGTTTGAACTGAACATTTCGAGCGCGATTGTCGAGATTTTCGCCGGCATCATACTGGCCTATTTCATCACCGATATCGGTCAGATCGACTGGCTCCATTTCCTGGCCAATCTCGGCATGCTTGGCCTGATGTTCATGGCCGGTTTCGAAATCGATGTGGACCGGCTTCGCAAGACGTGGCGCGCCAGCGTGGTCATCGGTGTCTTCTCCTTGTTCCTGCCGATGATCGGCGTCTTTCTCGTCTGCCGGTATCTGTTCGAACTCGAATTGTTGGCGTCGGGGCTGATGTCAATTGGATTGTCGACCACGTCGCTGGCGTTGGTCTATCACGCGCTCAAAGACCGGGGGCTGATGGATCAGGAAGCCGGACAGGTCCTGCTCGCCGCGGCCTCGGTGGTCGACGTCATCAGCATGGTCCTGTTGGCGATTCTTTTAGGCGAGTTGGGTTGGGGCACGGCGTTGTTCCTGATCGTCGTCGTCCCGGCGATTGTCGGTTTGCCGCGCCTGGGGAAATGGATTTTCCGCCGCTACAAAGGGTCTATCGTCGAACTGGAACTGCGGTTCCTGCTGGTGCTCTTGGTCGGCATGGGTTTTATGGCCGAGAAGATCGGCGGCATCCATCCTGCGATCATCGCCTTCGGATTGGGTATCGTGATGTCGGAAGTGATGGAAGAACACGAAATCCTGGAAGAGAAGCTGAAAGGCGTCGTGTTCAGCCTGTTTGGCCCTGTCTTCTTCCTGCAGGCCGGTACCCAGTTCGATGCCCGGCTTTTGACGTGGGACGTACTGGGCTCGGCGTTGATCCTGTTCATTGTCGCCTGTTCGTTGAAGTTCATCGGGTCGGCGGTGCCCGGCCGGATGCTGGTCGACGCGTCGGGGCGGTTCATCGGCGCCCTGTTCAACTACCGTCTCAGCTTCGGGCTGATTTCCGCGACGGTCGGCCTGAAGATTGGCGTCCTTACCCAGGACCTCTACATTATGATGTTGATGGTCGTGATGGGCAGCGCAGCGATTCCGGTGATCCTGTTGCGTGACCGGCCGGCCGAACTGGATCCGTAGGGGAAACGATCGGATGATAAAACCTGACGATGCGACCCGCGTGCTTCATTTGACGGACATGCATCTGCGGTGGCACCAGCCGGGTACGGCCGACCGCACCGAGCGGTTGTCGCGGGAGATGCCGGCGGTGCTGGAGCGTCTGGCCGATCGTCTCGACGAGTTCGAGCCGGACGTTATCGTCTTCACCGGCGACCTGCTCGACGTGCCGGATCCGGTGGTGGCGGGCGATGTCGAGGACGCCGGCGCCTTGGCCGAAGCACTGGAGCAAGCCGAGGCGGACTACCGCCTAGTGCGCGATCGTATGTTGGCCATGGATACGCCCTTCGTCGTGATTCCCGGAAACCACGACGTCGTCGACCTCGTTCACAAGGTATTCCCGGAATCGGCGCCGGTGATCGATCATGCCGGATTCCGTTTCGTCAGTTTTTGCGACGACCTGGACGCGGCGCGCACGCCCTATCGCGACGGGGCCGAGGCCAATCTGTTCGATACGGTGCTGGCCGATCCGGATCACGACCTGCCACAAATCCACCTGCAGCATTATATGGTGGAACCACCGACCTTCATGCGGTCGCAGTACGACTACAGCACGTCCCGCGCGATGGCCAAGGCAATCGACGGCTCGGACCGGGTGGTGGCGGTGTTGTCCGGTCACTATCACCCGGGCAGCCTGTTCATGGGGCCGAGCGGGGTCTGCTACTCCGTCGTCCCCGCGATCTGCTCGGTCCCCCATCCCGTGCGGCTGATGGATATTCGTCCAAGTGGCGGTATTCACATTACCGATTCTGCGGTCGATGCCGCGTGAGACTGCGGGATAAGGCAGTATTTCGCCAATTCTCGACTCAGCTTTTCTAAATCGACGGGTCAGGATCAATCGTTTGTCACAGGGTCCTGTTTACCCCGACAATGGACTCTGGATGGGGTAGTGAGGCCACTCACGCCCGCGATGCCAAGAAGTTTCGGCATAGAACCGAAGCCGGGCGCAGAAAACTTGGGAGGACGAGAATGTTTGCACGCAGAACGACGGTATTGGGCACTGCAGCGGTGTTGGCGTTGGCGGCGGGGACGTTGCTGGGAACTGCGCCGGTCGTTGCGGCCGATGAAAGCATCACCATCCGTGGCGGTCAGGTCCGCGGCGCGTTCAACCGGACGGCCAGCGCCTGGGCGGTGTATCTGTCGCAGAACGTGGCCGGATTGAAGGCATCGGCCGAGGCGTCCGCCGGATCGATCGACAACACGCGCACCGTGAATGCCGGACGGGCGCAGCTGGGCTTGGTCTTCGCGAGCGATCTCTATCAGGGTTATCGCGGCGAGGGTTCCTTCAAGTCAGCGCAGACCGACGTGCGTGCCCTTACTTTTCTGTTCGGGTCGGTCGGTCATTTCGTCGTTCCCGCAGACAGTGACATCAAGAAGCTCGAAGACATCCAAGGCAAGACGATCTCCATGGGCGGTCCGGGCTCCGGGTCCGCGAAGAATCTGACGGCTCTGCTGGAACACATCGGCCTTTGGGGAAAGTTCAAAGCGGTTTATGCGGGCAAAAAGAGCCCGGAAGCGCTGAAGAACGGTAAAATCGCGGCCTATAACTGGCATCCGGGTCTGGGCAATGCGATGATCCGCGATACCGCGTCGTCGATTAAGATCCGTTTCATCGATATGGATGCCCCGGCGCGGAAATCCGGCTTCTACAAGAAGTATCCCTATTTCGGACCGACGATGATTCCGGCCAGCGTGTATCCGAATGTGGACGCCGATACGGCCACCTTCGGGACCGGCACGGTCATGATCGCGAATGCCGGCGTGTCCGCCGATACGGTCTACAAGATCATGAATGCGGTCTATTCTGCCGAGGGCAAGGCGTTCCTGATGAAATCGGCCGGCAAGATCGTCAAACAGATGACCAAGGCTAACGGATTGCGCTCGATCACCGTGCCGATGCATCCGGGCGCCGTGAAGTTCTGGAAAGAACAGGGTGTAAGCATTCCCGCCGATCTGATGCCGAAGTAACGGCGTCGTTCGGCAAGGGGCAGCGGCGCCGCGCCCGGCGTTCGCCGGGACGCCGCCGCGGTCGTGATGCGGTCGCAAGACGACATAGCGGTCGAAAAGCCGCCACCATCGATCGGCATTCCCGAAGCATTGCCTGACGGGCTCTGGGGGAGCGCCTACCGGTTTATCGCCGTGTGCTTCGGTGTCTTCGTGATCTGGTCGGCCGGGCCGGGTATCGCGGAAGATCAAATCCATCTCGGCGTCTTCACCCTCGTCATGTGGGTGCTGGCCTTCGCCGTCTTCTCGAATCGGTCGCCGGTTTTTAGACGGTCCCGCCGCGTTCTGGACATGGTGTTGATCGCGGCGGCCATTCTGTGCCTCGGTTATTACATTATCGAGTATCTACCGTTGATCGAGCGGGCCGGTGCGTGGACGTTGACCGACACGCTCGTCTCGGGCTGCTCGGTGCTGCTTGCACTCGAGGCGGCGCGGCGCGGTATCGGCCCTTGGATTCCCGCTATTGCGCTATTCGCTCTCTTCTATGCCTATTTCGGCTGGATCTTTCCCGACTCCGTCGCGCACCGCGGAGCGGATATCGCTCAGATCGTCAATTACAGCCTTTATTCGCAGGAGGGAATCTTCGGGGTCATGACCAGCGTCATGGCGAATTACGTGCTGATCTTCATCTTCTTCGGCGCGTTCATGCAGCGGTCGGGGATGGGCCGCTTCTTCATCGATCTGCCGATGGCGCTCGCGGGCCGGTCCCCTGGTGGACCGGCCAAGGTGTCGGTCGCCGCGTCGGCGGTCTTCGGGTCGATCTCGGGCAGCAGCCTGGCCAATGTGGTGTCGACGGGGAACCTCACGATCCCGCTGATGAAGCGGGTCGGGTTCCGGCCGCATGTCGCGGGCGCCGTCGAGAATTCGGCGTCGCTCGGTGGGCAGCTCCTGCCGCCGGTCATGGGATCCGGCGTCTTTATCATGGCGGAGATTACCGGCATTCCTTACGTCGAGATCATCGCCGTCGCCGCGGTGCCGGCCCTGCTGTATCTGGGCTCGATCTGGCTGATCGTCCATTTCGAGGCGCGTAAGTACGGGATCAGCGGCGTGGCCGAGGAGGAGACCTCGCCCGCGATGGATGTGCTGCGGGGCGGTTGGTATCACATCGTTCCCTTCGCCGTGTTGCTCGCCTTTCTAATCGCCGGCTATTCGCCGGATTGGTGCGCCGTTATGGCGATCGGTAGCACGGTGCTGATCAATTGGACCCGGATCGCGTGCGCCCGGTTCGGGTTGGGCGCGCGGCCGGACGAGATCATGGGCCCGCGTACGCTGGCGGAAACATTGGTCGAGGGGACGACCAACGCACTCGGCATCGGCGCGGCCGCGGCGGGCATCGGCTTGATCGTCGGGATGATGGCGATGACGGGCGTCGGCCTGAAGATGAGCCTGTTGATGGTGCAGCTGTCGGACGGCAGTCTGTTGATCGCCGTCCTGCTCGTGGCGCTGGCGTCGCTGATCTTAGGCATGGCGTTGCCGATCACCGCGTCCTACCTGGTGCTCGTCGTGATCGCCGGGCCGGCCCTGCAGGAACTCGGCGTTGCGTTGATCGCGGCGCATATGATCGTGTTCTGGCTGAGCCAGGATTCCAACATCACGCCGCCGGTTTGTCTCGGCGCGTTTGTGGCGGCATCGATCGCCAAGGCGGACCCCTGGCAGACGGCCTGGGCGAGTTTCCGTTTCGCCAAGATGCTATATGTGGTGCCGTTGCTGTTCGCCTTCACGCCGATCCTGATGACCGGCAGCGTCACCGCGGGCTTGTGGACGATGGCGGTGGCCGCTGTGGGGACGATCGCTTTCTCCGCTTGGACCGTCGGCTTCCTGCACCGTGAAACGCATCTGTCCGACTGGGTGGCGTTGGGCCTCATCAGTCTGTTTTGTTTCTGGCCGGCGGATCAGCCCTTTGTGGCGTCGCTCGACGGCCGTCTCTTGAACATCGTCGGTATCTGCGGCCTCGCCGCGGTCTATCTGTGGCAGCGCCGCGGACCTGCCGACCTTCTCGTTGCAGCAGAAAAGGAAAAGTGAGGATAAGAATGACGCAGGACAGCATACCTGTCTGCCAAGGTCCGGACCCGGATCCGAAGAAACCGAATTTCGAGATTCCACCGCTTGCGTGCGATACGCATGCCCATATTTTCGGCCCGGAATCGAAGTATGAATACTCGCCGCGCCGGGGTTATACGCCGCCGGACGCGTCCCTCGAGGACTTTCTGCGGCTGCATGCGGTGCTCGGCATGGAGCGTGGCGTCCTGACGCAGCCGAGCGTCTACGGCACCGATAATTCCGCGATGTTGGATGCGGTCGCCCGGGAACCCGATCGTCTGCGCGCCGTCGCGGCCGTCGACGAATCGGTGAGCGACGCCGAATTGGAGCGGCTGAACGACGCTGGCGTGCGCGGCATCCGCGTGAACATCGTCGATAAGGGCGGGATGCCGTTCCGCGACATGAGCGCCGTGGAACATATGGGCGACCGAATTCGCGACTTCGGTTGGCATATCGAGGTGCTGATCCATGTTTCGGACTTCCCCGACTTGCGGAAAACTTTCGCGCGCTTCCCCGTCGATATCGTTTTCGGTCATCTCGGCTACATGAAGACCGACAAGGGGCTGGATAATCCGGGATTTCAGGATTTTCTCGGTCTGCTGAGCGATGGTCGCGCTTGGGTCAAGCTGACCGGCACATATCGGATCACCACTATGGCCACGACGCCCTATGACGATGTTCAGCCGTATGCGGCGGCGTTGATTGAAACGGCGCCCGATCGCGTGTTGTGGGGCAGCGACTGGCCGCATCCTTTCGTACAGATGCAGATGCCGAACGATGGCGATTTACTGAACATGTTGATGGATTTTGCGCCGGACGCGGCGATGCGGAAGCGCATCCTGGTCGACAACCCGACACGGCTCTACGGGTTCGGGTAGCAATGTGGAAGGAGGGACCTCGATGGTCACCATAAAGCCAAAAACCGTCGTAACGATGAAACTGCACGGCGAGTGCACGACCCACGCGCGGACCGACGTATCCGCGGATAGCCTGACCATGGTTGTCGACGAACCATTGGAGCGGGGAGGGTCCGGTAAAGGGATGTCGCCGACCCAGACGATGATCGCGGCCCTTCTCGGCTGCACCAACCGGATCAGTCAGAAGATCGCCGCGGCGAACGGTGTCACGGTGCAGGCCATGACGGTCGACGCCGAAGCGAAATTCGACCGGCGCGGCGCGGATATGAAAGAGGAGATTGCCGTTCCGTTTCCCGAGATCGCGCTGACGATCGCCATGACGACCGACGCCGACGACGCGGCCATCGAGACGATCAAGACGAACCTCGCGAAGTTTTGCCCGATATCCAAGGTCATTCGCGAGTCCGGCACGAAGATTACCGAAGAATGGATCATTAACCGGCCGTAAGCAGTGACATGGCTTGGCCGGCTCAATCGTAATCAACCAACACAAACAAGGGAGGAAAACCATGCGACACGGAATCATCTTTGCGGCGGCGCTGGCGATTGCCGGCTACGCGGCCCCGAACGCCCTCGCGGCGGAGAAAGTGACGATCCTTGGCGGCGGCGTGAAGGGACAGCCCTATCAATTCGCGGTCGGCCTCAGCAAGATTCTGAAGGATAAGGCCGGCATCGATGCCACGCCGCAATCCGCGAAAGGCATGGTCGCGCAAGCCCGTATTCTGGCCAAGGACGGTGCCGAATTCGCTTGGGGTCTCGGCGGGCCGGTCGGTGCCTGGGCCTATAAGGGCCAGCGCCGCTTCGAAAAGGAAGGACCGAAGAAGAATTTGCGCGCTGTGCTAGCCTATCCGTTTGGGTCGTTCCAATGGCTGACGCTTGCGGAATCCGGAATCTCGTCGGTTAAGGATTTCAAGGGTAAGAAAATCTCCGTCGGCTCGGCGGCGAGCACGACCCAGACCTTTGCGCGGTATTTCTTCGAGGCGCACGGTCTCAAGAAAGGCGACCTGAAGGAACTGACGCCGGGGTTCAGCGGCGGGTTCGGCTCGCTGCGGGATAAGGCCGTCGATGCCCATCTCACAATGGGATTGCCGCCGATGAGTGCGGTCCAGGAGATCACCGCCGTGCGCAAGGTGCGATTGGTGAACATGGATCAGAGTGCGGTGGACTCGATCGTGAAAACCTATGGTCCCGGCCTGCTCCCGGCGTCGATTGGACCGGGAACCTACGGGTCGAATCAGGTCAATAAGGAACCGATCAATACCATTTCGATCTTTTTCGGCTTTTCCACAAGCGAAGGCGTGCCGGCCGACTTGGTCTATAAGGTTACGAAAACCCTGTTCGAAAACCTGGAGGCTTTCCACGGCACGGCGAAAGCCGCCAAGAATGTGACGCTCAAAGGCGCTTGCACGGGATTGTCGTTGCCGCTGCATGAGGGCGCCAAGCGCTACTATAAGGAAGCAGGAGTCGCCGGCTGCTGATAGTGCAGGGCTTCAAGAGGCGATAGACAGAATCCGCCGCCGCGGCCCCGTCGTCGGGGCCGCGGCGGACGGTTCCGTGCTGCCAGGATCGGAGGACCGGTGCAGACCTATTTGTCATTGCGGTCGCGCTTTTGCTTGCTGCTGTCGCTTGCCGTCTGCGTGTTCGAACTGTACACGGTCGGGTTTGGCGTACTGTCCCCGCTGGCGCAGCGGGGAACCCTGTTGCTGTTCTCGGCGGTGTTGGTCTTTTTGCTCTTTCCGGCGGCGAATTGGCCGGAACGTGAGGGCCTGTCAGCCGCCGGGCGCTGTGCTGCGATCTTCTGGGATTTATTCTGTATCGTAACGGCGTTGGCGACATGCCTCTTCGTCATTTTCGAGGAAGATGCGCTGGCGGACCGGAGCGGCGCGGAAACCCAGCTCGATTTGATCATGGCGGTTCTCGGGCCCGTCATATTGCTGGAAATGGTACGCCGGTCGGTGGGGCTGCCGCTCTTCTTCATCGCACTCGGTGCGATTGCCTATACATACCTTGGCGACCTGTTCTTGATCGTCCTGTTGCCGATTGCGGTCGCCGAACTGTTGCGCCGGTTTGCATCGCCCAAGTTTGCGGCCGTGTATGTCTGTGCCGTCGGGTTGTCGCTCTTGCTGCCGGACGTCCGCGGCTTGCTGGACCCGTCGATCTATCCGTTCCAGGGCGAACGCCATGATCGCATGGCGGCTTATCTTTGGCTGACCTCCGAGGGAACCTTCGGAACGATCGCGGCGATCATGAGCCAGTTCATCTTCATCTTCATCCTATTCGCGGGTTTGTTGGAGAGCACCGGCGCGGGCCAGGTCTTCATCCGGTTGGCCTTCGCGTTGACCGGCCGCTATCGGGGCGGGCCGGCGCAGGCCGCCGTCGCCGCCAGCTCGATGTTCGGCATGGTATCCGGCAGCACCATGGCGAATGTGGTGAGCACGGGGGCCTTCACGATCCCCTTGATGATCCGCACCGGGTTCACGCGGGTCTTCGCCGGTGCGGTGGAGTCGGTCGCGTCCTGCGGTGGCCAGATCGTACCGCCGATCATGGGGGCGAGCGTGTTCATCATGTCCGAGATCATCGGCGTCTCCTATGCCAAGTTGATGCTCTATGCGCTGATTCCGGCAGTCCTGTATTTCGGCAGCTTGTCTTGCGCGATCTACTTCGAATCCCGGCGCTTGGGTTTGGAGGCCCTGCCGCGGTCCGAAGTCCCGGTCATCGGGGACCAGATACGCGCCGGGGGCTATCTGCTCGTTCCGATCCTGATGCTACTGGTCAGCATCATCGGCGGCGAGACGCCGGGTCTGGCCGGATTCAAAGCCACGATCACATTGCTTGTCCTGATCGATCTGGTCCGCGCCTTGCGCGAATCGCGCATTGCGTGGCCGGGGCGCGGCGTCCCGGTGGTGGCCGTGTTCGTGCTGGCGTTG
Organism: Alphaproteobacteria bacterium; assembly: GCA_965228975.1. Lineage (GTDB taxonomy): Bacteria > Pseudomonadota > Alphaproteobacteria > UBA8366 > UBA8366 > JAJFJD01. The sequence continues at coordinate 4,046,015 of OZ245851.1, read as the reverse complement.
CTGGCGCTGTGCCTGTTGGCGGTGCCGGCGGAGAGTCCGCTCGCGACCGGTATTCCCGTTCCTTGGTTCGGCGAGACTGCATTGTTGCGGCTCCTCTTGTTCGGAGTAGCGGCCGTGTGTCTCATCCATCCGTCATTACGGCATCTGCCCATCGCCGTGCCGTTGGCCTTTGCGATCGCGGACTGGAACGGGTTCTTGTCGGCCGGCGGGCTGGTCGAGAATCACGCCGTCGCCATCGTTGCCGGAATCGCTTTCCTGGTGCTCGTCGCCGTGTTGTTGAAGGGGGCGGCCGGCGCGCCGCCGGTCGAAGGCGGATTGTCGACCGGGCTGGTTCCGCTCGGCCGGTCGATTATCGACGGCTTCGACAAAGGGGCGAAGACCGCGCTCAGCCTTGTTGCGGCGACCTATATCATCGGCACGATCGTGGGGCTGCTGGTATTGACCGCGGCCGGGGTGCGGATCTCCATCCTGGTTACGGATATGGCGGCCACGTCGCTGTTCTTGGCCTTCTTCCTGGTGATGTTGGCTTCCCTTGTCATGGGGATGGGACTGCCGACCGTGGCGGCCTATCTGCTGCTGGTGATCGTCGTGGCGCCCGCCATCGGCAAGTTGGGCGCGCCGATCGTGGCCGCGCATATGTTCATCTTCTATTACGGGGTGTTGAGTTCGATCACGCCGCCGGTCGCGCTCGCGGCCTACGGTGCCTCCGGATTGTCGAAGGCGGATCCGCTGCATACCGCTGTCATGGCCTGCCGGCTCGCGATCACGGCGTTCATCGTGCCGTATCTTTTCGTCTACCATCCCGAACTGTTGCTGCTTGAGGGTTCGCTCGCCGACAGTGCCTACCGATTGGCGGTGTGCGGCTTGGGGATATTCATCATTTCGATGGCGGCAATCGGGCAGGGGTTCGTGGCCTTGGGCGTGATGCGTCGAGTTCTCCTAGTCGTTGCCGCTCTTTTGTTGTTCCTGGATTCTCCGTTGCTCAACGGCGTCGGTGCGGTGATCGCCATTTGGCAATTGTTCGCCCAACGCCGCTGAACCGCGCGCGGGTTCATCGGCGGACATGGAGCGGGCGTCGAGCGCCAAGATCGCTTGCCAGACCGCGAGGCCCAACGCGGTTATGATGGCGGGCCACAGGACGAGCAGGTAGCGGGCGATGCCAAGGCCGGTCATCGCGACGAGAAGACAGTATCCATGGATCAGTAGGCAAGCCATGCCCGCGGCGGCCAAGAAGGGGGGTGCCTGTCCCGGGCGCACCAGGAATAGAAGACCGATCGCCGCCAGCAAGGCCGTCGTCAGCCCCATGCCTTGAACGACCGGCCGGACGATGCGTCCTGTCACTCCGGTCGTCCGGGCCGGCACCAGGATTTCCCGAAATGACTCGCTCAAAGGGAGCGGCGCCTTGGCGGCAAGATACTCGTTTACGGTACGCGCGTGGCCGGGATACGTCGCATCATAGAGGTTCCACAGCGACAAATAATGCCGCCAGGTCAAGACCGTGTAATCTCCCAACCCGAACCGAAGCCGTTGCAGAGCGATTTGCAGCAGTGCATTGCCCTGCGGGTATGCCTTGGTCGCCGCGGCCCGCTCTTCCACGGCAAATCGATATTGTATGAAGGTTTCGTACTGAACGGTCAGGTAGCGTGCGGTATAGCTTGTGGGTGCCGATGCGATAAGTTCTCGGACATTTTCGAGGTCCTGTTCCAGAGCATCGTGCAATATCTGACCCGCTTCGTATCCTGCTATCCCTTTCGGAACCTGCGCCTCAACTAAACCCGCCTTGGCGAAGGCATGAAGGCCAGCTAACGAATGTTGGCGAGACCCGTGTATGGATTGATGCAGCATTGACTCTGCCCCCACCGTGATGGCGAGGGGTAAGAGCGCGGCTGCATGTGCCAAACCGTGGCGACGTCCTGATGAGAGCCATAGAAAGAACGCGACAATCAAGGCGGCCGTTATGATGGCGGCACCGACCGGCCGTACCGCATAGGCGAGCCCAGCGACCGTCGAGAGGCATGCGAGCTGGTACGGCGAGCGATTTTGTAGGACACGGACCAGAATGCCGAGATAGATCATCGTAAGCGAGACGAAGATCGTTTCGGTCAAGATACTGAAGGCGAACTTGTTGAGTTCGGGGTTAATGGCACAGAGCAAGCCGATCACGAAAGCCGGAAGAATCGCTCCCATGGCACGGCAGAGTTGAATGCAAAGGAATATCAAGCTGACGGAAAAGAATGCGACTTGTATCCACACGACGTCGGTGAGTCGCAACCCCAGGCCGAGACAGGTGGATAGGAAGATCGGATAGCCGATATTGCGCGTGCCGCTCATCTCGATGTAACTCGCCGAATCCGGCATGAGTAGGGGAAAGTCGGCAGGATAGAGTAGGTAGAAAATTGCGTAGAAAAGTCCGGGAAACGAACAACAGGCGTATTGGAATGCCTTGGGGCCGGAGAAAAAGAGCAGCCGGACGGCTAAACGTTGCATATTGCCGAATGCCTAAATATCCACGGGCGGGCCGCGCGGGTTCCCGTGTTATTCATCGCCAGCTGTCGGGCGGACGAGGAAACGAATTCGCGCAGTCGCCGATATTCTCGCGTGTGCGATTCGATGGTCACTCGGGAACGCTAAACGCTATCTAGATACCGTTATAGGCGGTTTTCCGCGGCGATGAAGAAATTTCTGTCGGCGCGGGCGTCCACGTTGCAGTGACGCGTCCATGCCGTGCTCCGCTGGGCATGCTACGCCGGGGCTGTACCTCCGGCGGTGTGATCGACCGCATCCGCTTCTTCCACCAGCCAGTCGCGGAAGGCGATCACGTTGTCGCGTTCCATCGCCTTGTCCGGCGACACGATGTAATAGGCGAAGGTCGAACAAGCGGTGACGTCGAAGGGTTTGACCAGCAAGCCGGTGGACAGGTCGGATTCGACCAGCACGCTACGGCCGAGCGTGACGCCAAGGCCTTCCACGGCTGCTTGGATGGCGGTGCTCGACAGGCTGAACCGGGGCCCGCGCGCGGTGTCTATATTGTCGACGCCGGCTTCCGCGAGCCAACTCGACCAGGTCGGAAACGTTTCGTGCAGCTTGTTCCCCTCGTCGGCATAGTGCAGGTAACCCTCGTCGTGCAGCAGGGTATGGTGCGCCAGGTCCGATGGCGTTCGCAGCGGCATGTCCTCGGTGATGATGCTCGGACTGCAGACCGGGTACACCTCTTCGCCCATCAAGCGTTCCGCGCGCAGCCCGGGATGGTTTCCAGATCCGAAACGGATGGCGATGTCTATCTCGTCCCGCGAGAAATCCGCGAGCTTGTGCGACGCCGCGACCCGGACATCGATGTCCGGATGCAATGCCTGGAAGCGGTGCAGGCGCGGCACCAGCCATTTTGCGGCAAGTGATGCGGAACTGCTGACGGTCAAGCCGATCTGTGCGTCGACGTCGCGCAGCCGGTCGACTGCGTTTGAGATTTGATCGAGGCCGTCGCGCAGTCCCGGCAGGCAAGCCTGTCCCGCATGGGTCAGCAGCAGCGCCCGGTTCAGCCGGCGAAACAACTGTATGCCGAGATGATCTTCGAGAAGTTTGACTTGGCGGCTAATCGCGGCGGGCGTGACGTGCAACTCGTCGGCGGCTTTCGAAATGCTCATATGCCGCGCGGCCGCTTCGAACGCGCGTACAGCATTCAAGGGGGGTAGCCGCCTGCTCATCCGCCTCACATTACATTTTGTAAATGGTCGATCTTCTTAAGTCGCATTGTCAATAGTGGATATTTTGGAGTTGTTGCGACAGAAGGACGAGACGATCCGACGGCGCTGAGCGAAAGGCCGTTAAAAACCGACGCTTGACTGTATCTCGCATTTTGCAGGCGGATATGACAGAATCTCGCCGAACCTGACGCTTGCTGCGGTTTCTGTACGACCGTTCAACAATTTTGCATCGGTTGGCATACGGGGGTGTGGCCGGATGTAGTGCCGGCTACGAGTTTTTCTGGGGGAATGAATGTCAGAGCGTGACGCTCGCGCGGAGTATGAGGGGAATTGGGGCAATATCTCAAAGTTTGTGGATGCCCTGCTCGATCAAGGCGAGGATGATCTCGGACGGTTGATGAATCTCACCGAGTATCATTGGCGCGATACCGTCGTCCAAGAAGAGGCATTCATCGCCAAAGCTTTTGACATTCCGCGCGATGAGCGGAACGTGCCAACGGCCCGGCTGAGTGTGGTCCGGGGAGAATACACCCGAGTTCCGCGCTATTTTCTCGATTACACAATCGTTAACTCGGTTGTTGGGCGGCTTACGAAAGACACCGATATGGTGGTCGAATTGGGATGCGGGTGGGGGCGCATATTGTTCCGCGTCTTCCTGCATTCCCCGTTTCCCGATCTTTCTTATGTCGGGTGCGAGCTAACGACCTCGGGCCGAAACACATTGAAGCGCATCGGCGGCGCGTTTAGCAAAGTGAAGTTAGACGTGCATGCCTTCGACTATCGGACGCCGGACCTCTCCTTCATTGAAGGTAATCCGAATGTCGTTTTCTACACGAGCCAGAGCATCGAGCAGATCAAGTATTTGAACCCGTCCTTGTTTGATCAAATGTTGGAACGGACGAACAAGTGCACATGCGTTCATATGGAGCCGGTCGGCTGGCAGCGCGATGCGGCCTGCCGCCAATTCGTGGAACAGACCCTTAAATTGCCGTATGAGGATCGCCTTAAGTTGGCGACGTCGTTTGAGCCAGCCGATTACAATAATGAAAGCCTATTGAAGAACGCGGCGATTTGGAGCCTGTCGCACGATTACAATGTCGACCTACTCAAAACACTCGTTGCGTTTCAAGACGCCGGCAAAATCAGGTTGCGGCACCTCGACTATGATTTCTACGGCTACAACCCGCTCAACCCGTGCACCCTCGTTGTGTGGGATAAGGCGTGATGCCCGCTAAAGAGACCGTTTCGATCGCTTCGGCGCCATATCACACCGGCGTAACCCGGCATAACAAAGTCTTTAGGTTGGTCTGATCCGAGATCGGGTCACGCTGCGTTTTGTCGGTCAGGAAGTTGACCGACCGCCACGGATGATACGGTTGCCGCTCGCCCCAGCCGATGGGGATGAAGACCGCGGTCGGGCGGATGCCCGCATGCAACCAGGCGACCGCCTCGATTTCTCCATGCGACGTTTCGATGCGGACCCGCGCGCCGTCCTCGATGCCGTGTTCCTTCGCCCGGTCCGGGTGAATTTGCACGTAGAGGTCGGGCCACATCTCCTGCGCCTGCCAGAAGTAATGCGTCCAGCTATGGAAATGCGGTGCCGGCGGACGGCCCGTGACCAACTCGGTGTCGAAGCCTTGTGCCCGCAATTCGATGCCGGGCGACTGGTTGCCTGGCGGCACGATCTTGCCCTTGTTGGCATGGGTCGGCACCTTATAGAAGGGTGACAGAACGCTCGCGGTATCGTCGCCTTCGGTCCGTTGAAAATAGGGCAAGTCCATCAGCTGTTCGCGCTCGCTATAGAACTCGGGGACGGCGGACAGGCCGAGGGTCGTGAATTTGTCCTCCAGTTCCGGCGTCCAGAATTCGAGCTTGCCGCTGGGCGTGGGGAAGCGCGTCCCTTTCGGTTTGCCCACGGCGGTGGTCCCTTCGAGATACAGGGTGTCCTGTTCCGGCGCGTCCTCGGTCGCGACCGGGAAACGCACCCAACGATAGGGAGTCGAATGCAGCCGCCGTTGCGTGACGCCGCGCAGGTGGTCGTTGTCGATGCACATCTCGTCCCAGAAGACGGCGGAGTCCTTGTATTCCTCCTTCAGCACATCGTCGAAGCCGAACCGCTTGCCCAGTTCGATCCAGATCCAACCGTCGGGCTTAGCTTCGCCGGGCGGGTCGATCATTCGGTCGATCCAGACGACGCGGCGGTCGTCATTGGAACGGCCGATTTCGCCCTTTTCGATTCCGGCCGCGGCGGGCAACACGTAGTCGGCAAAGGCAGTCGTCTCGTTCGGGAAGAGTTCGATATGCACCAGCAAGTCGAGCGCCAACAAGGCGTCGCGGGACTCGTCCTGGTTGGGCCATTGGCCGAGCGGGTTGTTGCAGGCGATCATCGCCTTCAGGGGATATGGTTTCCCCTGGCGCATGGCCTCGGTCCAGCCCACCGGGCTTTTCCGGATCATCGGCCGTTTGATCCCGGGCCGGCGGTCGGCGGGCGCGTTCGCCGCCACGGGCGGGCCCGCGGACATGTTGAAGAAAGCGCCGCCCTGGCGGCCCCAGTTGCCGGTAATCGCCATCACATACATAAGCGTACGGTTGGATTGCACCGAGTTGGTGTGTTGGTTGACGCCGCGGCTGGCGAACATCACGCAACCGTCGGCAGCCGCGATCTCCTCCGCGAGACGGCGAATGTCCTCCGCCGGGATGCCGGTGATCGGCGCGGCCCAGTCCGCCGTGTAGCCCTTCTCGACGATTTGGTCGCGCCAGTTCTCCCACCCGAGGACCCAGTTTTCGCAGAAGTCCCGGTCATGCAGGTCGCTCGTCAGAATGTGATGCGACAGGGCGAGGCCGAGCGCCATGTCGGTGCCGGGCCGGATCGGCAGCCAGCGGTCCGCCTTGCTTGCCGTTACTGTCAGGCGCGGGTCCACGACGACCATTTTCGCCTTGTTGCGGATGCGCCAGTCGTTGACCATGCCGAAATAGACCGGCCGCGTCTCGCCCTGGTTGTCGCCGATATAGACGTAGAGTTCGGCGCTTCCGATGTCTTCGGGCGTGTAGCTGTTGCCGCTGCCGATGGTGCCCTGGGTCATCATGTAGGACAGGTTCTTCCCGGCGGCGCAGAACGGGTCCGTCCCCTCGAAGTTATGGGTGCCCCACATCTGTGCGAAAAGCCGTGAGTAGCCGTTCTTGGTCAGGATGCCGGTCCGCGTGCCGACATAGAGCGCCAGCGCCTCGGCGCCGAATTCGTCGCGCACCGATCTTAGTTTTTCGGCAATCTCGTCGAGCGCCTGGTCCCAGCTGATCGGCTCAAACTTGTTCTCGCCGCGGGCGCCGACCCGCTTGAGCGGCTGCGTCAGGCGCTTGTCGTTGTGATAGAGCTGCAGCGTCAGTTGCGACTTCGGGCAGACTTTACCTTTCAGGACCGGGTCGGTCTCGTTGCCGGTGATGCGCACCAACTGGTCGCCCTTGAAATGAAACTGGGTGCTGCAGCAATTGAAGCAGAGATTGCAACCGCCGGGTTCCATCCGGTCGGCGGTGCGGTCTTCGCGCGGCTGGCCGTAGGGGTAGTCAGCGCCGGCGTCCGCGACCGACTCCTTGGCGGCGGCGGAGTCCATGAAGGCGGGCGGCGTGCGGCCCGCGACCGGATCCTGGTCATGTGCCAACGTACCGAAAGCATCGGATTCGGGACGCGGGATGCGGTCCAGATAGACCGTGCCCGGGCCCATCAGGAAATGATCGTTGTCGCGGATCGTACGGTCTTCTTCCAACGCCATGGCTACCAGGTCCTCACGTTCGCCGAAGCTGATCGCGTGGCCGGGGCAGACGCTCGCGCAGGCGGGCCCTTGTCCGTTCGAACGGCGGTCGGAACACAGGTCGCATTTCACGGCGTGGTGACCGGCGGCGTCGTAGCCCATCGCGCCATAGGGGCAGGCGATAACGCATTCGCCGCAACCGGTGCAGCGGTCCTCGTTGACGCGCACCACACCGGTGACGGGGTCTTTCTCGATCGCCTTCGGATTGACCGGGCAGGCGCGCAGGCAGGCCGGACGGTCGCAATGCTGACAGGTGACGGTGAGGAAATCGAGCGCCGGTGCCGTCTCGTTGCCGAGCCAGACCACCTTGTTGCGGTACTCGCCCGGACCGAGCCCGTGTTCCTGCTTGCACGCGACCTCGCAACTCTTGCAGCCGATGCAGCGTTCCAGGTCGATCATCAACGACAAGCGGCCGCCGCCGCCCTGCATTCCATCTACCATTGCGTTATATGCCACCATGTTATGTCGCCGCCGTCGGCGACGTATCCGGCGAAGAAGGTCACGGTGATTACGTGAATGAATAAGCCGATCACGAAAAGATAGGCGAGCGCAAGATGGGCGGCCCGCCAATACGCCTGTTGCGGCGGCACCATGCGCCGCGTGCCGATGATGTCGCGTTCGGCCCGCACCAGCTTCGCATAGTCGGCAGCCAGGAACGGATGCCGCAGCCAGTGGGACAGGGTCGGTGAAAAAGTGCCTTCCCGCGCGTTCGGATCGAGCCGGCGCAACAGGTCCGATTTCCGGTCGATGACGGCGCGAAGCCGCTCGCGTTGTCCCGGCGGCAGCGGTCCGAAATGGCCATATTTTTCGCCGAAGGTGCTGGAGACCCGCCGGCTGAGCCAGATCCGCGCATAGACGCCGAGCACGATCAATCCCAACAGGGCGAGGAACAGCAGCGCCGGCGGCCGCCGCAAATACCCGGCGGAATGGATCACCACGAGCACCGTGCCGAGGCAGGATGCAACGATATGCGCGTTGAACCAGAACGGCGGCGACCCGCCACGCCCGGCGCGTTTGACCAGTACGAACACCGCCGAGACCAGCAGCAGAAGTGCTCCGAACACGCCGCACAGATAAAGGACCGGGCTTCCTGGCGTCTTGAACTCGTCGGGCAGGAAGGTCCGTGCGATGGCGTAGATCACGATAACCGCGGCTAGTCCCGCGACGAGGGTACCGAGCGTACGGTTACTGATATCCGGTCGGCTCATGGGTGATTGCGGTTCATTGATGTTGTCTGCGGCGGAACCGGAGAGGTCCGGTTCGGGGAGGGGCTATAAGATGTCATGTTACCACAGTTGGGCCGCTTGCCTATTTTCCACTCCGTTGTCTGGTCGGCATGATGGTCGGTTTTTGAAAAGCCACGACTTGACCTATTGGATGGAAGTCCGTGCATCGAAATTGTGCAATTGCAACGGAACCGCCGTATTCCGGCCAAAATTTAGGCGAATGGTTCTTACGATACGGTGTGTCCGCCGGCCCAACATCGTCACGGATTTCGAAGATGCTCCTTTAACTGATTGAATGTAAACAATAATTCCGAAAATCCTGTCTAACCCCTTGAAATACATAAAGCCATGGCACGCTTGCTGCAAACGTGGTTAGAATGAAGCGACTCTCTAGAAGGTTGCACACACGCGCCCTCACTTCGGGCGTAACCAAGAAAAGCAAGACACCTCGGGAGGAAATCCGACAGTCAAAATCAATCTCAGGGAGTATGTAGATGATGTCTCCAATGAGACCCTCGTTAACGAAGAAGCCGACGTTCGCACGCCGGCTGAGGACGGCGTCGCTGGGTATTTTTGCCGTCGCCGCCACGGCCGGATTCGGTCTGCAATCGAGTCATGCGGCGGAAAAAGTGTTGCGCGTTGCCATGACCGCAGCGGATATCCCGATCAATATCGGCCAGCCCGACCAGGGATTCGAAGGATTCCGGTTCATGGGTTACATGCTGTACGATACGCTGGTTCTTTGGGACCTGTCCAAGGACAAGGAGTCGGCGAAGCTCGTCCCCGGATTGGCGGAGAGCTGGTCGGTCGATCCGAAGGACAGCAAGCGTTGGATCTTCAAGCTGCGTAAAGGCGTGAAGTATCATGACGGCAGCGATTTCACCGCCGATGACGTGGTCTGGAATTTCCAGAAGGTCCGTAATCCGAAGGCGCCGCAATATGAAGCGAAACAGGCGGCCCTCGTTGCCGTCCGCATCCCGGCGCTCGACCAGGTCAACAAGATCGACGATTACACGATCGAGATACTGACCAAGGCGCCGAGCGCTTACGTGCCCTATCAGGTCAGTTTCTGGTTCATGTCGAGCCAAGAGCATTGGGAGAAGGTCGGGAGCTGGGCCGAGTTCGCCAAGAGCCCGTCTGGGACCGGACCGTGGAAGTTCGTCAGCCAGACCCAGCGCGCCAAGGTGGAGATGGCCGCCAACAAGGCTTACTGGAACCCGAATCGGGTTCCGAAGGTCGATCGCGTGATTCTGCGTCCGATTCCTGAACCGTCCGCCCGCGTCGCCGCGTTGCTCTCGGGGCAGGTTGACTTCGTCGAAGCGCCGCCGCCGGATGCGGTGCCGCGCCTGAAGTCCGCCGGGATGAAGATCGTCACGAATGCCTATCCGCATAACTGGGCGATCAAGCCGAGCCGTATCAAGGGCTCGCCGTGGAACGATCTGCGCGTTCGCAAGGCGGCGAATCTCTGCATCGACCGTCAGGGTATGAACAAGATGCTCGGCGGTCTCAGCGTGCCGGCCGAAGGACATGTGCCGCCGGGCGACACTTGGTTCGGTACACCGAAGTTCAAGCTCGGGTACAAGCCGGACGAGGCGCGTAAGCTGATGGCCGATGCCGGGCACAGTGCTGCGAAACCGTTGACGGTCAAGATCGCGATCTCGACCAGCGGATCGGGGCAGATGCAGCCGTTGCCGATGTTCGAGTTCCTGCAGGCCAACCTCAACGAGTGTCACTTCAAGGTCGAAGCCGAAGTTATGGAATGGAATGCGCTAACCTCCTTCCACCGGAAACCGGCGAACGACAAGATCGCCACGTCGAAGAACGTGAACGCGGTGATCGTCAGCCACGCGTTGCAGGATCCCTACAGCGGGTTCGAACGGTTTTTCCTCAGCTCGCGGATTTCGCCTGCTGGATCGAACTGGGGCATGCTGAAGGAACCTTTCTACGACGAAATGCTCGCCAAGGCGGCGAACACATTCGACGCGGAGAAGCAGAACGCGATTCTGCGCCAGGTTCATGAGCATGCGGTCGACAATGCGCAATGGATTTGGGTCACCCATGACGTGAACCCACGCGCCTTGGCCCCACATGTGAAAGGCTTCGTGCAGGCCAAGAGCTGGTTCCAGGACCTGACGCCGATCTCGATCGAGAGATAGCGTAGTAATCCGGCCGGCGGCACGACACGGCGCTGCCGGCCGGGATTTCCCGGGAATCAGTTTCATCGGCTTCGGCGGGGAGACCGGCCTTGCTTCTCTATATTCTGCGGCGTTTGCTGTACGTCATTCCGATCGCGCTCGGCGTGACCGTCGTTTGTTTCTCGTTGGTTTATATCGGACCCGGCGATCCGCTCAGCTCGATCCTCCCCGAGGACGCGCCGCAGGAAGTCGTCGACCGCATCAAGGCGGAATACGGTCTCGATAAGCCGTTGCCCGTGCAATACGCGGTCTGGCTGGGCAAGGCGCTTATCGGCGACTTCGGCACGTCGATCGTTACCGGCCGGCCGGTCCTGGTCGAACTCGGCCCGTCGCTGGTCAACAGCCTGATCCTCGCGATCGGCGGGGCCATGCTGGGATTCATCGTCGGCGTGGTGCTGGGCGGACTGGCGGGCTATTACCATGGTCGCCCTGCGGACCGGATGTTCACCGCGCTTGCGATCACTGGCGTCAGCGTACCGCATTATTGGCTCGCCATCGTGCTGGTGATCATTTTCTCGGTCGAATTGGCCATCCTGCCGTCGCTCGGCATGACCGCGAGCGGGTCAACCGAATTCACTTTCTCCGCCGAGAATCTCCGGCATCTCGTCCTGCCCGTCATCGCCCTGTCGGTGATCCCGGCGGGCATCGTGACGCGGACGGTGCGCGGCGCCGTGGCCGAGCTGCTCAACATGGAATTCGTCGAGGCGCTGCGCTCGAAAGGGTTGAGCGAGGCCAAGGTAATCAAGCATGTCACCAAGAACGCGGCGCCGCAGGTGCTCGCGGTGATGGGATTGCAACTCGGTTATCTGCTCGGCGGCTCCATCCTCATCGAAACGGTCTTCGCTTGGCCCGGGACGGGGCTACTTCTGAACAACGCGATTTTCTCACGCGATATCCCGGTTTTGCAGGGGACGATCTTGGCGCTCGCCTTGATCTTCGTCGCCTTGAACCTGACCGTCGATATCGTGCAGGCGACGCTCGATCCGCGGATCAAGCGGTAACTGCCGACATTTACACATGGGATACGAATTGCCATGAGCACAACCGCCACGCCCGTCGACGACCGCGCCGAAGCGCCGGCCTTCGTGGCCGCGCGCCGGGGTTATTGGGGCAGCGTCTTCACACGGCTGAGCCATGATCCCATCACCATCGTCTGCGCGGTGATCGTGATGGCGATTCTGCTCGCGGCGATCTTCGCGCCGTGGGTCGCGCCGCACGACCCCTATAAGACGAGTATGCTGAAACGGCTGGCGCCGGTCGGAACGGACGGCTTCCTGTTGGGCACGGACGAACTGGGCCGCGATATGCTGACCCGTTTGATCTATGGCGGCAGGGTTTCGCTGTTCACGGCGATCGCGCCCGTGTTCATGGCACTGGTGATCGGCGGCACCCTCGGCATCGTCGCCGGGTTCGTCGGCGGCCGGGTCAACATGATCATCATGCGGACGACAGACGTCTTCTACGCCTTCCCCTCGATTCTGCTCGCGATTGCGATATCCGGGGCCTTGGGCGGCGGAATCCTGAATGCCGTTCTATCGCTGACCTTGATTTTCGTGCCGCCGATCTGCCGTGTCGCGGAAACGGTGACGACGCAGGTGCGCAACCTGGATTTCGTGGCGGCCGCGCGCGCGACTCCGGCGGGCACGTTTCGAATACTGCGCATTCATGTCTTAGGCAACGTGCTGGGGCCGGTGTTGATCTACGCATCCAGCCTGGTCAGCGTCAGCATCATCATCGCGTCGGGTTTGAGTTTTCTCGGCCTTGGCGTTACGCCGCCGGAGGCGGATTGGGGGCTGATGCTGAATACGCTGCGTCAGTCGATCTATGTCGCGCCGCTCAACGCGGCCTTGCCCGGCGTGATGATCTTCGTGACCGGCATGTGCTTCAATCTCATGAGCGACGGTTTGCGGACCGCGATGGACGTCAAGTTATAGGGAAAACCCGAATGAGTGACGACAAGGCCGGCATCTCCGCCGAAGACTTCGAGCAACTCGCCACTTCCGCGGGCTTGAATCTAAACGACGCCGAGAAGGTGCGGATGCGCGAGGGGTATATCGGTCTACAGAGCCTACTGGCCCGGCTGCCCGAGGACCCGGATATGGCGGACGAACCGGCCGCCGTGTTCCTAGGGCCGTCGTCGCGGGTGGTCCGATGACGGAGCTGCATTTCCTTACGATCGCCGAGGCGGGTAACCGAATCCGCACAGGCGATCTCAAGAGCCGGGACCTGGTCGAAGCGAGCCTCGCGCGTATCGATGCGACCAACGATGCGCTGAAGAGCTTCATCACCATCATGCAGGACGAGGCGTTGGCGGCGGCCGAGGAAGCCGACCGCGACATTGCGGCGGGCGGCTGGAAGGGCCCGTTGCACGGCCTGCCTTTGGCGCTCAAGGATATCTATTCCACCGCGGGCGTGCGGACGACCTGTCATTCGCGGTTGCTGGAGGACAACATACCCGAAGCCGATGCCGTCTCGGTGGCGCGGCTCAAGGCGGCCGGCGGAATCATCGTCGGCAAACTGGCGACACATGAGTTCGCCTTCGGCGGCCCGTCCCATGACTTGCCGTGGCCGGCGGCGCGCAATCCTTGGAACCTGGATCATATTCCGGGCGGTTCTTCGAGCGGTTCCGGGGCAGCCGTCGCGTCCGGCCAATGCGCCGGCGCGATGGGGTCGGACACCGGCGGATCGATCCGCGGTCCGGCCGGGGTTTGCGGAATCGTCGGGTTGAAACCGACCTATGGCCGGATCAGCCGGCGGGGCATTTATCCGTTGAGTTGGACGTTGGATCACGCGGGCCCGATGACCCGCACGGTGGAAGATTGCGCCCATATGATGCAGGCGCTGTCCGGCTACGATGCCGAGGACGCAGGATCGGTCGATACACCGGTGCCGGATTTCGCGGCGGCGCTGGCCGAACCCGCCGCCGGTTTGCGGGTCGGCGTGGCACGGGCCTGGTTCGACGGGGTGGATCCGGAAACGCTGGCGGCGCTCGACAAAGCGGCCGATCTACTGAAAGACGCGGGCTTCGCCGTTCAGGATATCGAGCTGCCCGATATTCGGGATTTCCATGCCTGTGGCCGCCTCATCTTGTTAAGCGAGGCCTACACCATCCACCGCAAGACCTTGGCGGAGACGCCTGAGAAATACGGCGAATACTTCCGGGACCGGGCGCGGCTGGGCGCGTTCATCAGCTCCCGCGACTATGTGGAATCGCAACGGATGCGGCAGCGGCTGACGGAAGCCATGACGGCCGCGATGGCGAATGTGGATATCCTGCTCACCGCCAATCAGTACGGGCCCGCGGAATCCTTCGCCGACTCGCAACGGTCTTTCCCCTTCTTCGGCAAGCCCTATCCGACCATGCCCTTCAACGTGACCGGGCAGCCGGCGTTGACGCTCTGCGCGGGTTTCTCCGGCTCGGACCTGCCGATCGGGTTCCAGCTTGCCGGCAAGGCATTCGAGGACGACGTCCTGTTGCGGGCGGGTCATGCGTTCGAGGCGGCGCGCGGCGATCTCGGCCGCCGGCCCCCGATCTAACGAAACCCGGCGCGGTCTAGTTTCCGGCGAAGGCCGCCGACGCCGCGCCCGCTTCGCTCCGGATGCAGCGGACCGCGCGTGTGTCGCTCAGCGTTTCCAGTGGCGGTACGGACGCCGTACAGGCGGATTCCACGAACGGGCAGCGGGGCGCGAAGGTGCATTCCGACGGCGGGGCCTCGAGATTGGGCGGCGATCCCGGAATCGCTTCCAGGCGGTGGCCCCGCGATGCGCTGTGAATGGTCGAGGCGAGCAGCCCTTGCGTATACGGATGCACCGGCGACTGCACGACTTCGGCCAGCGGACCGGTCTCCACGATCTGACCGCCATACATCACGGCCAGCCGCGACGACACCTCGATCGCCACGCCCACGTCGTGGGTGACGAAAATGATGCTGAGGCCCAGTTCCTCTTGCAGTTGGGCGAGCAACAACAGCACTTGAATCTGTACCGTCGCGTCCAGCGCCGTGGTCGGCTCGTCGGCGAGCAGCAGTTTCGGCCGGCAGGACAGGGCCAGCGCGATCATCGCCCGCTGCCGCATGCCGCCGGACATTTCATGTGGATAGCTGTCGAGCCGCTGTTTGGCCGACGGGATGCGCACGAGTTCCAGCAACTCGAGCGCGCGCTTGCGGGCGTCGCTGTGGCTCGTGTCCTCATGGTGCACGATCGTTTCGCAAATTTGGTCGCCGATGGTGTAGACCGGGTCGAAGGCGGTTGCCGGCTCCTGGAAGATCATCGAGACTTCGGAGCCGCGCAGCTGTGCGAGTTGTTTTTGCGGCATCGTCAGGACGTCTTCACCGTCCAGCCAAATCGAGCCGCTGAGAACTGCGTTGCGGGGCGGCAGTAGCTTTTGGATCGACCGGAGGGTGACGCTCTTGCCGGACCCGGACTCGCCAAGGATGCCGAGAACCTCGCCCCGCGCCAGGTCGAAGGATACGCCGTTGACCGCATGGACCGTGCGCTCGCGCGAGACGAATTTCACATGCAGGTCCCGGACGTCCAGCAGAATGTCGCGGTCATCCGGCATAGGAAAGCTCCTTGGCGATGTCGCTGCCGGCTTTCGAATGCCCGGACTTTTCCTGCCACAAATGACAGGCCACCCGGCGGCTTCCTTCGCCGTCGCGGACCAATGGCGGCACCTTCTCGGCGCAGACCGGCTCCGCGAAGGGGCAGCGGGTGTGGAAGCGGCAGCCGGATGGCGGCCGGATCGGGTTCGGCGGATCGCCGGTGATCGGCGCTTCCTTGGTGCGCCGGTTCGGGTCCATCGTCGGCTGCGCCATCAGCAGGGCCTTGGTGTAGGGATGGCGCGGGTCCTCGTAAACCTGTTCGACGTCGCCGATCTCGACGATCTCGCCGAGATACATGACCATTACCTTGTCGCTGATGTAGCGGACGACGTTGAGGTCGTGGCTGATGAAGATATAGGTGAGGTCGAGCTGCTTCCTGAGGTCGCTGAGTAGGTTCAGCACTTGTGCTTCGACCGACTTGTCGAGCGCGGACACCGCTTCGTCGAGAATCAGGAGGCGCGGGCCGAGCGCGAGGGCGCGCGCGATGTTGACCCGTTGTCGCTGACCGCCGGAAAGTTCGTGTGGGTAACGATGGACGAACAGGCGCGGCTCGAGCCCCACTTTTTCCAGGATCGCGATTGCCCGTTCATTGGCTTCGTCTTGAGGCACGCCGGCGCTGATCGGGCCGAAGGCGATGGACTCCTCGATCGGCAGCCGCGGGTTCAGCGAGGCATAGCTGTCCTGGAAGACCATCTGGACGCGGCTGCGCATTTCCCGGATCGACAGACCGCCGGGGTCGCCGATCGTCTTGCCTTCGAGGATGACCGTACCTTCGTCGGGGTCGATCAGGCGGATCAGCAGGCGCGCCATTGTCGACTTGCCGCATCCGGACTCGCCGACGACCCCGAGCGTTTCGCCCTTCTGGACATCAAACGAGATTCCGTCGACCGCCCGAACCGGCGGAGAGTCACCGAAGGCGGGCAAGGCGCGCTTCGTGGAAAAGTACTTGCGGAGATTCTGCACCTGCAGGAGCGGCCGCCGTTGGGCCGCACTACCGGTGGCTTGGTTTTCGGTCGTCGGCATCGTTGCTCCTTGCGCACGCCCCGTCGCAATCGGGGATTACCGGGAAAAGCGCAAGATGCGTGCCATTGCCGATCGGGCCTTCTTCGATGCGGCGGTTCGGACAAAGCGACGGATTCGAGCTGTTTCGCCCGCCCCGCCGGTCAACCGGAAAAATCGACTTCGTTGCCGCACCGTATCTTGCTCACGAATTATCCCGGTAATTGGGCGGGTTGATCAAGGATTAAGCACCCGCCGAACGTTGATTCCGCCGATGTCGGTTACGCGAGCGCCTCTATCGCGGCATCGACGCCGGCGCCGGGCGGCGCGTCGTAGCCGTATCGGCGCAAGGTGATTTCGAGCGCGGCAAGGCAGGACAGCACGCTTTGCCGCCGGCAGACATATCCCATCGTACCGATACGCCAAATCTTGCCGTGCAGCGGACCGAAAGATGTACCGATCTCGATGCCGAAATCCTCCAGCATTGCGTTTCGGACATCATCGCCCGTGACGGTGTCCGGAATGTAGACGCCGGTCACGTTGTCCATCCGATGATTCGGATCGCCATAGAGCCGCAGTCCCATCGCTTCCAGACCCGCGCGGAGACCCCGGCTCACATGGTGGTGGCGGGCCCACACGTTTTCCAGCCCTTGTTCCAAGACGATCCGAAGCGATTCCCGTGCGGCGTACAACATCGATGTGGATTCGGTGTGATGGTTGAGACGCGCCTCGCTCCAATAGTCCATCAGCATCGGCAGGTCGAAGTAGTTGGATTGAATGCGCGGCCCGTTACCGGCCTCGAATCCCGGCGGCTGGATACCGGCCTCGACATGCTTACGGTCTTTGAGGCGATCGACGACACGCGCGTTGAAGGTGATCGGCGCCGAACCCGGCGGACCCGACAGGCATTTCTGCAGACCGGCGGATGCGATATCGATCTGCCAGGCATCCACCTCGAACCGCATGCCGCCGATGGTCGCGGTCGTGTCGACGAAGAGCAGCGCGTCATGGGCGCGGCAGATCGGTCCAATCTCGTCCAAGGGCTGTGCCATCGTGGTCGACGTGTCGCCGTGCACCATGGCAATGAGGCTCGGTTTGTGTCGTTCGATCGCGGCCTCCACCGTTTCCGCCGGGAACACGGTGCCCCAATCGGTTTCGAGCGACACGACATTGGCGCCGCAACGCCCGGCGATTTCCGTGAGCAGGTGGCCGAACCGGCCGAAGATCGGCACGAGGACCGTGTCGCCCGGCGTGATGAGCGAACTCAGCGCCGCTTCGATCCCCGCCCGCGCGGTGCCGTTGATCAGGAAGCTCCACTGGTTTTCGGTGCGGAAGATCCGCCGCACCAACGCCATGGTCTCGTCCATGTATTGGGTGAACTGCGGATCGAACTGACCCATCATCGGCATCGACATGGCGCGAAGGACGCGGGGATGAACGTTCACCGGCCCCGGCCCCATGAGAAGCGATGGGCGCGGATCGAGGTCGTTGAAAACGGTTGTGTCCGGCTCTGATGGTTTTTGTTTGGTCACGGCCATGTCCTGCGCTGGGAAAATCGGGGGAATGGGTATCACCATATATACCCCGTTGTCGTGGCCGCAACGGGCATCTCCGACACGCGGTCGATCGTCCGGCGTTCGGTCCGGTACACCTTGGGCAATAAGCGGGGGCCGTGTCGTTTGGTTCGCTGTACAACCGTGCGAAGAATATTTCGCTGAATCTTTCGCATGAGACCGGGGGTATTGGGGCCCTCCGAATCCGGCCGTATCGCGTAACTGTCGAAATTCGTCAGTAAATTGAGGCAGTTCTCAGCGGAGAAACGAATAACTCTAGAATGAACAACGAATGTTTCGGTTCGCGTTTAAATCAAAATTAACGATAGAAACCATATGCTTCCAATTCGTTACGACAAGCTGCGCGTCGCGCGGGAAACCGCGGTAGCGCGGCAACTTTGTTTAGAACCGAGGCGATACCAATTGGTATCGAGGGACGCATGGCAAGCACGACCGAACTTACAAGCCCAACCGAGGGCGACTGGCAATACAAACTTGCCTTTCTCGAAATCGATGAAGACACGCAAACGCAACTAAACGCCTTCCTGCCGATTTTCGAAGATCATCTCCCGGATCTGCTGGATGCGTTCAATGCGCACATCGCGCAGCTTCCGGATTTCGAAGAGACCTTCGCCGATGCTTCCGTCGCCGCACGGCTTCGGGATGCCCAGGTCGAGCATTGGCGACGCTTGTTCAGCGGCCGGTTCGACGACGCCTATCGGACGAAAGTCGAGCAGGTCGGCGGTGCGCATGCGCGGATCGGGGTCGACCCGGGCTCGATCATGGCGGCTTATCGCTTCTTCCTTGGTCAGGTAACGGACGTTTTGCTCAAACGGGCGAAATGGCGCGCGCGGGATTGCGGCGACATGCTGGGCGCGGTGACGAAGGTGATATTCCTGGATATGAGCCTGGCGCTTGGGGCCTACTCGGCCGAGCGGCGATCGCGCCTTCAGGCCCGCCAGGACGAGTTGGCCGGTGAGTTCGAAACCAACGTGAAAGAAGTGGTCGACACGGTTTCGTCGGCGGCGGAGGAGATGCGGGCATCCGCGGAATCCCTGGCCGGGGTCGCGGACCGGACGAGCGACCATTCGTCCAGGGTCGCGACCGCGTCCGAGCAAGCTTACTCGATGGTTCAAGCCGTGGCGTCCGGCACCGAGGAGTTGTCGGCTTCCGTGACCGAAATCGGCGAACGGGTCGCGCGCTCCACCGAGATCGCAAAACGGGCCGTCGAGAACGCATCGCAAACGAACGAGTCGATCCAGAATCTTGCCTCGTCGGGCGAAAAAATCGGTGAGGTTGTTCGTTTGATCAGCGATGTCGCCGAACAGACGAATCTATTGGCGCTGAACGCCACGATCGAGGCGGCGCGCGCGGGCGAGGCGGGTAAGGGGTTCGCGGTGGTTGCCGCGGAAGTGAAGAGCCTCGCCAACCAAACGGCGAGCGCCACCGAGGAGATTTCCGAACAGATCAAGTCGATGCAGCTCGAGATCCAGGGATCGGTGGAAGCGATTCAGAACGTCGGCGGCATCATCGAAGAGATTAGCGCGGTTGCCGCGGAAATCGCATCCGCGGTGGAACAACAAGGGTCGTCGACGCAGCAGATTGCCGCCAACGTCTCGGAGGCGGCCGATAACGCCCAGGATGTTTCCAAGAGCGTATCGGACCTCAGCGAGGCGACCGTGGAAACACAGGCTTCGGCCGCCGAAGTGTTGAGCGCGGCGGACGAACTCTCGCGGCAAGGGGAGACGCTGCGCGGCGAGGTCGACCGTTTCCTCAAGAGCGTCAGGGCCTGATGACGAAATCGAAACGGCGGGGCCATGTCTTTGCGCCCGAATTTCGGGCGGGTCTGTATGGAGTATGTCATGGGTGATGTGGTGACAAAGAGGAAAAGGCGGGATGTGCCGAAGGCCCGATCGCTTCCGGGAGATGACGCGGTACCGGTCCATGCGAAGGTGGTCCCCCATCCGGATCGCGAAGAGCGGCTGAAATCCGGGATCCGTGATCTGTCGGCGAATTTCCCGACCGCACGGCAACGTGCGTCCGATGCCATCCTCAAGCTTATCGATGTGTTGTCCGGCGGCGACCACAAGCTCGAAAGCCGTCGCGCGGAAGCATTGAAGATCAAGTTGATTCGGGCCTTGGCCGTCCTGGAGGCGATCCACAACCGTCCCGAGTCCGTGTCCGCGGACGAGTTGGAGCACCTGAAGCAGGCCATGGCGCTGCTGCACGAGGTGGGACAAAGGCAGGCGCAGGTGCGGTCCGCCGACAGCGCGCCGAAGTCCGGATTGCTGAACTAAAAAGATCTACGCCGCGACGACGGCATCGAATCGCGCTGCGGCGATGAAACTTCATGAAAGACGACGAAACGTAGGATGAGTTCAATGAAGATTTTCGCGGTACTGGGTAATCTGAACATCGCCAAGCGAATCTATATCGCCCTGACGATGCCGTTCATTCTGGCCGTATTCCTCGGTGTTTCGGAAATGCGCCAGGATTGGGCGCGCAAGTCCGATGCGGATGTCTTGCTGACCTTGGGTAATCTCGCGCCGGCGATCAGCGCTTTGGTGGGCGAATTGCAGAAAGAACGCGGCGTCGCGGCGGCCTTCCTCAAGAGCCAGGGCAAGGAAAATGCCAATGCGCTTCCGGCCCAGCAACGGCAAACCGATGCGCGGCACGATGAATTCCGTGCGGCGATGAAGACCGCGGGTCTCGACCGGCTTGGCGGGAATTTGGCGAAGACCTCGAAATCGGTCGAAAGGGCGGTTGCGGCTTTGATGAGCCACCGCGCGAAGATCGAAAGCAAGTCCACCAATATGACGCAGACGATGAAGATTTACACCGCGACGATCGAACAGCTGCTTGCCGTCGTCGATCAAATGGCCCTGATCGGGTCCAGCGGCGATGTCTCGCGCGCCATCACCGCCTATACGGCGATCCTTCACATGAAGGAGCATGCCGGCCAGGAACGGGCGATGGGGTCGGCGGGCTTTGCCGACGGTTTCTTCTCGCCCCATATCATCGAGGCGATGTTGAAACAGATCGAGGCGCAGAGGATCTATGACTTGCTTTTCCGCGTCTATGCCAGTCCCGTCCAGACCGCAGCCTATAAAAAGGCTATGACCGATCCGTCCGTCGCCGAGGTCGAAAAGATGCGGAAGATCGCGGTGGATAGCGTTCAAACGGCGAGTACGGGTGGCGTTAAACCCGCCGATTGGTTCGCGACGATCACCAAGAAGGTCGATCTGCTCAAGGAATTCGAGAACCGCCTTGGCGCCGACCTCATCGCCACGCTCCATGGGATCAAGGATAGCGCGACCCGTGCGCAGCAGATGCTGATGATCTTCGGTACGTTGATTCTGATCGCCTCCGGATTTCTCGGGTACCTGATCGTGCGCAGCATTACCCGCCCGGTGGGGGCCATGACGGCGGCGATGACCGACCTTGCGCAAGGCAACTACGACGTCGAGGTGCCGGCATTGTCCAACCGGGACGAAATCGGGGAAATGGCGCAGGCCGTCGAAGTGTTCAAGCAGAACGGCAAGCGCATGAAAGATATGGAATCGGAGCAACGCGATCAGGAAGCCCGTGCCGAAGAGGAGAAGCGCGAAGCGATGAAGGCGCTTGCCGACGACTTCCAGTCACGCGTTCTCGGTATCGTGCAGGCCGTATCGTCGTCCTCCACGCAGATGCAGTCGACGTCCGAGTCGATGACCCAGATGGCGCAGGATTCGAGTCGGAAAGCGGCGCAGGTCGCGTCCGCCTCGGAACAGGCAACGGCGAACGTGCACGCGGTGGCGTCTTCGGCGGACGAACTGTCGGCTTCCGTCAGCGAGATCAACCGTCAGGTCGGCCAATCCACCGAGATTGCGACCCGGGCCAACGGCGAGGCGGAGCACACCAATGCGACCGTGCAGAGCCTTGCCAATTCGGCCCAGAAGATCGGCGAAGTGGTCAACCTGATCAGCGACATTGCCGAGCAGACCAACCTGCTCGCGCTGAACGCGACGATCGAGGCGGCACGCGCCGGCGAAGCCGGGAAAGGGTTCGCCGTCGTCGCGGCCGAGGTGAAAAACCTCGCGAACCAAACGGCGCAGGCGACCGAGGAAATCGCCGCGCAGATTAGCGAGATGCAGTCGGTCACCGATGATGCGGTGTCGGCGATTGCGGGCATCGGCGGGACGATTAAGGAGATCAACGGTATTGCCGAAACGATCGCCAGTGCTGTCAGTCAACAGGGATCGGCGACACAAGAGATTGCGGAGAATACCCAACAGGCCGCCGCCGGTACCGAGGAGGTCAGTAACACAATCTCCGAAGTCACCAAATCCGCATCGGAAACCGGGGCCGCCGCCGAGGAGGTGTTGCAGGCCGCCGGTGAACTATCGAAGCAGTCGGTGGCTTTGCAGGGCGAGGTGGAGAACTTCCTCACGCAGGTCCGCGCCGCCTAGTTGCCCAGCGCTCGACCGTTGAGGATCGCGGCGGATGCCTGCCCGCCGGATCCTCGCGGTCGTCTGCGTTATCGTCAGGCGTCGCCGAGGAAGGTTTTCATCCAACGATCGTAGTCCGCGTCTCGGGTCACGTCTTTCATCAGGTCGCCGGACGCGACACCCTTCAGATCGCCCGGAGCGGTGCCGTTGCGCAACGCCTTCAGCGTGTCATGAACGGCTTGGACCGCAGCCATGAAAGGCTGATGTCCCTGCAGGCAGACCCGGACTCCCTGCTTGCCCAGATAGTCGATATCGGACAGTTCCGGCCCTCGGCCGCCCAGGATGAAGGGTAGGTCGACCGCTGCGCGCAGGGCTTCCAATTCGGCCTTCGTCTTCACGCCGACGAAGAACAGCGCGTCCACCCCGGCCGCTTCATAGGCCTTGGCGCGGGCGATCGCATCATCGATGCCGTTAATGGCCACGGCGCTGGTCCGGCCGGCGATTACGAGGTTCGGATCCTGCCTACCTTCAACGGCGGCGCGCATCTTACCGACGCCCTCTTCGATCGAGATCATTCGGGAACTGCCGACCGTGCCGTAGGGTTGCGGCAACTCGGTATCTTCGATCGAGAGCGCAGCGACACCGGCGGTTTCCAATTCTTCTACGGTCCGTTTCACGTTCATCGCGTTTCCGTAGCCATGGTCCGCATCGACCAACAGAGCCAGATTGCCGGCCCGGCAAATGCGATAGGCCTGATCGGCGAATTCGGACAGCGTGAGCACGATGATGTCGGGTGCGCCGAGGACGGTCATAGAGGCGACGGACCCGGCGAACATGCCGACTTCAAAGCCGAGGTCTTCGGCAATTCGGGCGGAGATCGGGTCGAAAACCGAACCGGGGTGTACGCAGCGGTCCCCGGCTAGGAGCGTGCGGAATCGCTCCCGTCGTTCGGTCCAATGCATGGCGTGAATTCCTTATCGTTGTTGGTCTTGTTTCCCGTGATGCATTCTATATAGCGCATCGGCGCCGCCGGCGTCTCATGGCGGCGGTCTCCGTCGTCTCCTTAGGAAGCCGCGCCCAGCAACAAATTCCGGTAGGCCGCCTGATCGCCGAGTATCGCGGCCAACCTGTCGAAGCTGTCGTCGACGGCTGTCGCCATCTTCTCCGCGCCGCCGAAGCGCGCCAGCGTGTCGGTCGGCAGGAACTTGATCATCAATGCCGCGGTACCGGGCGGGATGCCGGCGAAATGGACGCTCACGATGCCGTGGTCGCGCAACAGAATCATCGCCAATCCCGCCGTCGCCTCGTACGGCACGATCGGTGCTTCGTTGATGCCGGCGCGGGCCATCGCGGTTTCCAGGATGGCTTCGCCGGTCAATTGCACGGTCACCGGCGTGCGGAACAGCGTTTCCGCGCCGAGCCGTTTTTCGAGCGCATCGGCCACCTGCATCGTGTTGTCCACGAGTTCGCGCACATTCGCGTGGGAATACTGCCTCAGGCTTTCGGCCACGGCGGGCAGGAGCATCTGCCGTGCCTCATTGCCCATCTCGTATGCGCGGGTGCGCATCTTCCCGACGATATCCGCCCGCCCGCCGACCACGCCGAGGCGCGGGCCGGTGGTGCCGTATTTGTCGAGACCGGTCGCGGCGACATCGACGCCGAGTTCCAGACTTCGCGGTTGGTCGAAGATGGCTGGGCCGACGCGCCCGCCGCCGGCGTCGTCCAGAACCACCGTGGCGCCCAGGTTATGCGCGATCGGCACGATCTCCTGGATCTCGTCCGCGGGCAGGATTTCATAGCTCACCGCCAGCCGGGTCAGGAAAACGACCTTGGGCGCTCCGAACTCTTCCACTGCCGCCTTGAATCCGGCAAGCCCGACCGAATCGTGAAAATCGCCCCGGCCATGCGCGACCGCACGGACCACTGCCGGATGGCTGTAGCGCGGCGACACGCCGATGACCAGATCGCCGTCACCGACCAGCACGTCACCCGCGAGCAGTAGGCCGGCGGTCAGCCGGTTTGTCACCAGGATGTCGTGTTCCTCAACGATGCCGCCCATATGCGCCAGCCCCAATTCGCGGACCGTATCCGTATAGAGAGCCGAGGCCATTTCGTCGTCGAGCAACGCGGCGTCGATCTCGGGCAGCTCCAGTTTCCGTTCGAGTCCGCTCAGCAGGTAGACGCTGTCGGCACCGAGCGCCGCTCGGCGGCGCCGGATATGCTCCCAGGCGATGCGCAGCTTTCGCAGGTCGGAATCGGTATCGGGCAAGATAGCGCCGCGTGCGTAGGGTAATCCGGGCGCGATCGGGTTGCCGAAGGAATCGTGAATTTCCGTCGTCGTCATGCCTCTATTCCTTACGATGGCGGTTCGCTGGTGCCGGCGCGCATGGTGAACGTCACGACGCGGCGGCATCGTTCGCGCATTGTGGGAACGCTATCGTGATAAGGCAAGCGGCTAGGGAATGTCGTAGGACAGTGACCAGACCGGCGGTCCGAAAGCCTGGACGACGAGTTTGGTCCCGGGCGATGCACTGCTCAAGCTGCCTATATGGGGGCGACCGCCGTCGTAGGTGATCAGCCAGCCTTGATCTCTGTCGGCGCAATCTAAACGTAGCGTCAGCACACAGCCGTCGGGTGTCTGCAAATGGACGACGACGCCACCGCCCGACAGCATCTGCAGCACCTCGTCGACCCCGATACCGTCCGGGGAAACGTTGATGTGGAATCGGTCGAACCGCGTGTAGTCGGTGTCGCCGCGGACGGTCCAAAGTTGCGGGTATCCGTAATCCTGGTTTTCGACCTTTGTTTCGAGAGCGCCGCCACCCGCGACATTCGGCGCACGTCCGGCCCGGGCCAGTATTTCAAGCAGCCGCTCGCGGGCCAGCAGAAAATGGTTGCGCAACCGTTCGACCTCGGCGGCGGTCAGTTCGGATTGTGCGATCAAGGCGTTGACATGATCCGGTGCCGCGGAGAGATCGACCGGCCAAACGCCCGCACCGACGACCGAAAGGGCCGCGTTGATGGCGTCGATATCGTCGGTTCCCATCAGCGCCGCCGTTCCGTCGGAGAATTCAAGCCGGATGCCGGATGACCTGGCCATAGATGACTCCCAACCGAGATTACGGATAAACCGTAGTCAGCCGAAGCCGGAGCGACAAACCCCGTGCCGATCTTGTGATATCGTCAGGTGCAGTTGAACCGGCGACATTGTGCCAGGCTCGAATCGAAAACAACACGGACCATCCGTTCATGAAAATCATCGTCATCGGGGCCGGCATCGGCGGGTCGGCGCTTGCGCTCAGCATGCAGAAGGCGGGCCTCGACTTCGTCCTTTTGGAGCAGGCGCCGGCGTTCAAGGAGGTTGGCGCCGGGATACAGCTCAGCCCGAACGGCGTCCGGATCCTCGAAATGCTTGGGCTGGCTGACGACCTCGCCGGGTTCTGCGCGGAGCCGGATTTTCATAAATACACCGTCTGGGACACGGGCGAGCTGATTCTGCGCACCGCGTTGAAATCCCTCGTGCGCGACGAATACGGCTACGCCTACTACCATGCGCACCGGTCCGATCTGATCGCGGCGCTGACCAAGCCGTTGGACCGCAGCCGCCTCAAGACGAACACCAAGGTCACCGCGGTCGTGCAGGATGACGATACCGTCTGGGCCGAGTGCGAGGACGGCAGCCGCTACGAGGGCGATGTGTTGATCGGCGCGGACGGGATCCATTCGGTCGTGCGCGAACAGGTGTTCAAGCCGGATGCGCCGCGCCCTTCGGGATATGTGACGTGGCGCGGCGTGGTCGATGCGGCGGACATCGCGCATCTCGACATACCGGTGTCGGCCTATGTGGACATGGGGCCGAAGCTGTCTTTCGTTTACTACTACGTATCGGGTGGACGGCAGTTGAATTGGCTTGCGCTCGGTCAGACCAACAACGAGAAACGCGAGTCCTGGTCGCAGAAAGCCAGCAAGGACGAGGTCCTTGCCGGGTTCGACGGCTGGTACGAGCGGCCGGGCAAGCTGATCGAGGCGACCGAGCAGCCCTTCGTGACCGCACTGTACGACCGCAACCCGTTGGACACGTGGGTGTCCGGCCGGATCGCGCTGATGGGGGATGCCGCGCATGCGATGCTGCCCTATCACGCGCAGGGAGCGGTGCAGTCGATCGAGGATGCCTGGGTGTTGGCGCGCAGTCTCCAACTCGGCACGGACGATCCGGGACAGGCGTTGGCGCATTACGAACGCCTGCGGTTCGACCGGGCCAACCGCATCGTGCAGCACTCCCGCGCCGCCGAAGGTTGGTATCACGTCGAGGACCCCGACGAAGTCGCGCGGCGCAACGACCGGTTCCGCCGAAACAACGAGAAATACGGCGACAAGATCACGCCGCAGCAGCATTGGCTCTATAGCTACGATGCGGAAAAGGCCGTCCTTGGCACCGATCACGAATGGCGCGACCTGCCGCCGTGGTAGCGGGCGTGTTCAGTTGATCGACGGGTCGGCGCGCAACCTGTCGACCATGAAATCGACGAATGCCCGGACCTTGGAGGACACCATCCGGCCTTCCTGATGAATCACATGGATCGGCAAGGGCGGCAATTCGAATTCGCTCAGCACCGTTTCCAGCCTGCCCGCGTCGAGGTCCCGTGCGACCTGATACGACAACACTTGCGCCACGCCCCAGCCGCGCAGCGCCAACGCGATGGTCGCGTCATTCGTATTTACCCGCAGTTGCGGCGCGATCCGGATCGAAAGCGGCGACCCGTTTTCTTGGAACGGCCATTCGCGGGCGGTTTCGATCGCGATCGACTGGATGAGCCGATGTTCGGACAGGTCGCGCGGGTGTTTCGGCACGCCATGTTTTTTCAGGTATGAGGGCGCGGCGAAGACGACACGGCGCACGGTGCCGACGCGGACGGCGGTCAACGACGAATCCGGCAGGTTGCCGATCCGGATCGCGATGTCTTGTCCTTCGTCGATCAGGTTGACGATGCGGTCGACGAACAACGCTTGGCAGGTCACGGCGGGAAATCGATCCAGGAAGTCACCGAGGATGGGCGTAACGAACAACCGGCCGAACAGGGCCGGCGCGGTCACCCGCAGTTCGCCGCGCGGCGCCGCGTGCGAGCCGACGGCCGCTTCTTCCGCTTCCGCCATCTCGTCGAGGATGCGGCGGCAATCCTGCACGAAACGGGCGCCGCTTTCGGTCAGCCGGACCGATCGCGTCGTGCGGATCAGCAGCCGCGTACCGATGCGTTCCTCCAGCGCGGAGACGGCGCGGGTCACGGCCGGCGGCGACATCGCCAACGCCCGGGCCGCGGCGGCGAATCCGCCATGCTCGGCCACGGAAGCGAAGACTTGGATTTCGCGGAACCGGTCCATCTTATTATTCCAATTTTCGGAACAGAAAGTCGAAAATTACACGCACTG
This sequence comes from Alphaproteobacteria bacterium, assembly GCA_965228975.1. GTDB lineage: Bacteria > Pseudomonadota > Alphaproteobacteria > UBA8366 > UBA8366 > JAJFJD01. The sequence goes on along the minus strand of OZ245851.1, from coordinate 4,018,080 downwards.
GACCACACAGGCAAACAAACGAATTGATCCCGTTTACCGCATCCTTCTCGCAAGGCGCGCGCTTGGTACCCGACGCGGGACTCGGTGCGCCGGTGCCGGCCATTGGCGCCCGCCGATGACTCTCGGTTAAAATCTACCCGTGCCGATTTGTGGTTGCCGCCGTTGCGCGAGAGGAAATTCATGAACGATCTGGACCAGGCCGAGCGAAGCGAGCGGCATGCTACCGATATCGCGGCGCTGACGTCGCATTGGCTCGATGCTTTTGAAACGGCGCTCCACGCCGGGGATTCCGGCGCGCTGGCCGCGCTGTTTCGGCCGGAGAGCCATTGGCGGGATCTCGTCGCATTCACCTGGCATATCACGCCTTATCAGGGCGCCGAAGATATCGCTGCGGCCTTGGTGGATGCGCAATCGGCGACGAAGGCGAGCGGGTTCGCTCTTGCCGCAGGCCGGACGCCGCCGCGCCGGGTCGTGCGGCTCGGCGTCGAGGTGATCGAAGCGATCTTCGAGTTCGAAACGGCGACCGGTCGCGGTAACGGCGTGGTGCGGCTGGTCGTCGATTCCGAGATGCCGTCAGGCGACGGGCCGCGTACTTGGGTGTTGCTCACCACGCTGGAGGAGTTGAAAGGCTTCGAGGAACATGTCGGCGAGCGCCGCCCGACGGGCGAGGCCTATTCGCGTAACTTCGGCGGCGATAATTGGCTGGACCAACGCATCAAGAGCCAAGCCTATGCGGACCGCGATCCGACGGTGTTGGTCGTCGGCGGCGGGCAGGCGGGGCTCGGCATTGCCGCGCGGCTGGGACAGCTCGACGTGGACACGCTGGTGGTCGACCGTCACGAACGCATCGGCGACAACTGGCGCAAGCGGTACCACTCGCTGGCGCTGCACAATCAGATTCACGTCAACCATCTGCCGTATATGCCGTTTCCACCGACTTGGCCGAAATACATACCGAAGGACATGCTGGCCAACTGGTTCGAGTATTATGCGGATGCGCTGGAGATCAATTTCTGGACCGGCACGGAGTTCGTTGGCGGCGCGTATGATGATGACGCTAAATGCTGGCGTGCGACGGTACGCCATTTGGATGGGACAGAACGCGTCATGCGGCCGCGCCATGTCGTCTTTGCCAACGGCGTCAGCGGGATCCCCAAGATACCGACGCTGCCGGGGCTGGAAGAGTTCGCCGGCGAGGTCCTGCATACCGAAGGCTTCTCCGATGGGTCCGCGTGGAAAGGCAAGAGGGCGCTCGTGCTTGGCACCGGCAACAGCGGGCATGACGTCGCCCAGGACCTGTACAGTCACGGCGCGGACACGACGATCATCCAGCGCGGGTCGACCACCGTGGTCAGCGTCGACCCCAGCGCCAAGCTGAACTATGCGCTCTATGACGAAGACCCGCCGCTCGAGGATTGCGATCTGCTGGCCGCGTCGTCGACCTATCCGCTTCTCGTTCGGGGATATCAATTGGCCGTCGAGAAGATGGTGGAGTTCGACAAGGAATTGATCGAGGCGTTGATCGCCCGCGGATTCAAATACGACCTCGGCGAGGACAAGACCGGGCATCAGATGAAGTACCGGCGGCGCGGCGGCGGCTACTATCTCGACTGCGGCTGTTCCGGCCTCATCATCGACGGGAAAATCGGCCTGCTGCAGTTCGATACGATCGAGCGTTTCACCGCCGACGGCGCGCTTCTTACCGACGGCACGACGGTGCCGGCCGACCTGCTCGTCCTCGCGACCGGTTACTTCACCCAGCAGGAACTCGTACGCCGTCTGCTCGGCGACGCGGTGGCCGACGCGGTCGGTGAGATTTGGGGGATCGGCGAGGACGGCGAGATGCGCAATCTGTACAAGCGCACCGCGCAGGAAGGGTTGTGGTTCATCGCCGGCAGTCTGGCCCAATGCCGGATCTACTCGAAATACCTGGCGCTGCAAATCAAGGCGGTCGAAGAAGGATTGATCGACGGCCGCTAGGGTGGCCGCCGCTGTCTACCGTATTCGCGCGGCCTAGAGCAGGTCCGGCACGCCGCTCAGGTTTGATAGCTCGTGCGTCGGCGGATAGCGCGGATCGAGAATCCGGTCGCCGTGCCGGTTGGACCACGCACAGGCCATGCCGGCGGCGACGGCGCCCAGCACGTCGTTGGCGCTGCCGGCGATATGCAGCACGTCGCTTTTGGCGATGCCGAGAACCGTCGTCGGCAGGTCATAGACCGCCGGGTGCGGTTTGTACTTTCCGGCGGTTTCCGACGAGAGGACGTGATCGAACGCCGTCGCGAAATTTCCGGCGACCGCGTCCAGCATGTCCTGATCCCCGTTCGACAAAATCGCGGTGGCGTATCCCCTGGCCTTCACCGCCGCGAGGGCATCGTCGGCTTCGGGCCACGGATTCAGGGAGTCCCAGGCCAGGATCAGTTGATCGCGGGTGTCGCGGGCGATCGTGACGCCGTTCCGCGCGGCGACATAGTCCAGCGCCATGGCGGTCGCGTCGCGGAATGACGTGCGCTCCTGCGCGAGCGAATTACTGATCGCCGCGCGTTCCATCTGTTTCGCCCGCCAAGTCCGGACGAAGACGGTGGCCTGCTCTTGCGCCAGTCCCAATGTCTCACCCACGACCGGCGTTAGGCTGCCCTCGATATCCAGCAGCGCCATGTAAACGTCGAATGTCACAAGTTTGAAGGGTGTCATGCCGCGCGCTTTCGTCGACACTCAGGGTCACGGTCGGGGGAGAATACCCCTTCCTTTCGGATTGATTGCCTCATGGGTGTCCGGGGTTCGCCGTTAAGAGATGGTTAAAGTGAAAGTAGTATATTTTTCATAATTGCACACAAAAGTAGAAATCATCCTATCCTGTTGAGGGTATTCGGTGTTTCGACTCCTACGATATTTTTCGATAACCAGCGCCGTAGTGCTGTTGGCGGTGACGGTATTGTTGGCGTGGGTCTACCGCCAAGTCACTGTGAATCAATTGGTCGATCACGGCCAGAATGCGAACGTTGCCTTGGCCGGCGCGCTGGCGAACTCAATTTGGCCGGAATTTCAGACCCATGTCACATCACCGTGGAAAATTTCCGCAGACGAGTTGCGACAGCACCCGATGACGGTGTTGTTGCATGAGGCGGTTACCGAACAATTGCGCGGCTTATCGATCGTCAAAGTCAAAGTTTACAATTTCGAAGGCCTGACTGTTTTTTCGACCGACCCAAGTCAGATAGGGGAAGACAAGAGCACAAATCGTGGATTTCTTGCCGCTCGGCTCGGTGACGTTGCGAGCGAGTTGACGCATCGGGATACATTTAGCGCGTTCGAAAAGACCATTGAGAACCGTGACGTGCTTAGTAGTTATATTCCAATTCGGGACGCCGCCGGCAGAGTCAGCGGCGTCTTCGAAATTTATGACGACGTAACCCGACTCGTTCATAAGATTAGGCAGATGGAACGGACGGTGATCGTGACAAGTGTCATCGTGTTTGCCCTTTTGTACCTAATCTTGCTTCAGATCGTCTCCCGCGCGGATCGAATACTGCAACGTCAGCATTCTGAAATCGCGGACGGCCGGAACCGATTTGCCGAATTGAACTTCGAACTCGAAAGGGAAGTCGAACGCACGAAGAAAGCGGAAGAAAAACTGCGTCGATTCAACGATGAGCTTGAGCTTTTGGTTGAGGACCGGACGACCGAACTTCAGAACAAGAATGTCGAATTGGAAGGTGAGATTGAGCGCCGCCGCAGAGCGGAAGTTGCCTTGACTAGCGCTAAAGAGCGAGCGGAATCCGCCAGTCGCGCGAAATCTGAATTTCTTGCGAACATGAGCCACGAATTGCGGACGCCCTTGAATGCGATCATCGGCTACACCGAACTACTCTCCGAGGAAGTCGAAAGTGGATCGCCTAAGGCGTTGGCCGACGATCTGAAAAAAATTCGGAATGCCGGCAAACACTTGATGGGATTGATCAGCAACGTGTTGGATCTCTCGAAAATCGAGTCCGGCAAGATGGATGTTGATATCCGGGAATTTGAATTGGATGAATTGTTGGCTGAGCTTCGAGACACAATTCAACCGCTTGTAGCCGAAAACAGAAATCGCTTCGAGCTCACGAAATCTACCGGTTCCAAGGTAATCCTGTCCGATAAGCAGAAGCTTTTTCAGGCGTTGCTCAATTTGCTGGGCAATGCTGCCAAATTTACGGAAGACGGCTCAATCCGATTGGATGTCTCAGAAGACCCCGTTGGATGCTTTGTCTTTTCGGTCAGTGACACGGGCATCGGCATGGATGCAGCGGATTTGGAGCGGGTGTTTGAGCCGTTCGCCCAGGCCGACAAGAAGGCCGCAGGAATCCACGCCGGTACCGGCCTTGGATTGGCAATTACGAAAAGTATTGCCGAACTTTTGGGCGGACGTTTGGATGCTAAGAGCGACGTCGGCGGCGGCAGTTGCTTTTCGATCCAACTGCCTTTGGACCAACGTTCCGAATTGCGGGCAGCCGGCTAAGGAAAGCCGCCATGGGTGACGGATACCTATTCTTTAGCGTTGCGTTTGCCTAAATTGCACCGGTGCTCCTGGGCGCGACGAAGGGCCCAGAAGCACCGCGAATTTGACCCTTACTCTAATCTGCTAATGATCAGGCGTCCTGTAGAGCAGGCGCAACCTTTTTGCGGCGGGCGACCCAACCGAGCCATGCCAGCGCGGACAGAAGCAGCGGCAAGGCGGCGGGAACCGGTACCGTCGTCAACGAGGCGACTGCGCCGGAACTCGGGAAATTGACCACCAACTTGACGATGCCAATTCCTTCGGCGCCGAAGGCGATAATTTGCAGCAGGTTATCGGCGCCCAGAGCGGGGGTGATGATGGTCGGCGCACCGACGCCTTCCTTGAACAGCTCCAAGGAGATGCCTGGGCCGTTGTCATTGTCCAGCAAGGCAAGCTGGGTCAGGGTGGTCGCATTGGCGAAATCGAAGGTGATCGAGCCGCCGGCGCCGGAATCGCCCGGTGCTGGGGCCACGCTCGGATCCTGGATGATCAGGACATTACCCTGCGGCGCTGAGCCGAAGGTGGGGCCGGTCGCCAAATCGCTGTCGCCGCCCGAGCAGGTCGTGCCGAAGTCGGGGCCGCAATTGCTGTCGAAGAGGCTGAGTGAGCCGCCCGTGCTGGAGATGGTGACGCCGAAGCCGTCGTATGCCGTCGCGCCATTGAAAGCGCCGGGCGACAGCGGCGCGCCGTTGTCATCGGTTTCGAAATCGATCGTCATCGCGTGAGCGGTGCCGACGGAACTCGGCAGGACGGGGCCGAATACAAGCAGAAATCCAGCGAAAATCGCCGAAACCGCCATCTTGGCTGCATGCGTCGTCTGTGTGCCTGTCACGGTCTTGACCTTTCCCAAATAAATTGCCGGCCGTTTCCCGGCCGGGCGATGTTTCGCGACACCCTGGTTCATGGAGGTATCGCAGCCGCTCCCCTTCAAAATTCAGTATCACCGTATCGGTTGTATCGGAGGTACGTCCAATGTGCATAGGCACTACTTCTTTGAGATTGTTTCCCCGAAAGATCGCATAGTCGAGCGACGAAATCGGTTAGCGATCAATCAATGCCTAGCCGAAATTGCAGAAAATCCGCTGTTACTGCGGCGGAACCTTGCTCAGGGTCGATTCGTGGCCCGGGATAAGACGTGTATCTTTGAGGCGCGGTCCCGATCGGAACTGCAGCGCCTGCTGGGCGGCCTGCTGAATTTGCGCCCACACCACGCGCATCGCCCGTTCGGCGTGACGGACCGTGGACTGAAGCAGAAGGACCGTGGCCGCAGGATCGGCGGCCAAGCGCCGGAACACGCCGGCGATGTCGCCGTGATGCAGCGGCTCGACGACCGATTTGTAGCGGATGTACCGCGCCAGTTTCTCCTGCCGTTTTTCCAACCGCCGCCGCGCCGCCGGATGGGTCTCCGCGTCGAACAGATCGACCTGGCGATTCAGGGCGTCGAGCTGGGGAACTATGTGGTCGACGCTGGGCGAGGTGCTGATCGATTTCTGATGGATCCGGTAATAGTAGTGCGGTTCCAGGACCAGCAGGAGGGGTCCGACGCAGCGCAGGCAGTCGAGCAGGAAGATAAAGTCTTCCCCGACCGTCAGTTTCTCATCGTAGCGAAGGTTGTGATCGATCAGGAGTTGGCGGCGGATGATCGGCTTCAACAAGCCCATGCTCGCCGTCTTGCCGAGCCGGTCGTGGATCAGCAGGGCTTCCGGGTCGATAGGCCGCGACCGATCATTGCCTTGCCGGACAAGCCGACGGTGCGGAACGGCATACTCGGACCGAATGAAGAATTGGTTGTCGGCGACGAAGGGATAGTCCTCCAATTCCGCCTCCGCCAAGAGGCAGGTCAGGCGATCCTTCGTATACCAATCGTCCGCGTCTAGAATGGCGACCCACTCGCCGCGTGCGGCGTCGAACCCGATATTTCGGGCACGTGCCGGGCCGCCTTGCACCTTGCTTCGAATCAACCGGACGCGCGGGTCGCGGCGGCAATACCGCTCGACCACGACGCAGGTTTCGTCCGTCGACGCGTCGTCGACGACGATGACCTCCAGATTCCGTTCCGTCTGCGCCAGCGCCGAGTCCAGCGCGATATGTATGAACGGCGCGCCGTTGTGAACCGGGACGACGATCGAAACGCGTGGATTGAGCGATAGCGTTGTCATGGCCGTCATCCCGCCATCGCCGATTTCGGTTCCGATGCGACGGTGATATTCGGGCAAAGCGCCGGAATGATCTGTCCTTCGGACGGGGCGTCAACGCCGAGTAGCGCGGCGAATGTCGGTGCGAAGTCCTTCACGTCGACCGGGGCGTTCAGGCGTTGCCGCGGCCAGTCGTCGGCCACCCCGAAGAAACGGCCGGTTGGCCGGTGGTCCCCGGACCGGGTCAGCAGCAGACCGGTTTTATCGACTGTGCCGACCTTGGGCGACGTGGCCGCATTGATTGGATTCGAGCGATTCCAAGTCACAAGGATATCCGGCAGATAGTCCAGGCAGTCGCCTGTATAAAAATCGCCTGTCCGCAAGATTTCCGCGGCGAGGGGTTCGCCGGTCTCGGCGTTCTTCATTTCGGCCAGGTCGGCGATGAGCTGCGTGCTAATTGCGTCATACTCGTCGCCGGGCTGGACGATTCCGTCCGTTTCGCGTCCGGCGAGGTTGATGCGGATGCCGCCGGTTCGGTCGTTCGCAAACACCTCGAAGAAACGGCGGCCCTTCCGGTTCGGCTGAAACCCGTCGCGCGAGACACGGTCTCGCAACGGCTTCAGCGGCCGGCGGACGGCGTCGGGCATGCCGCGCCAGATACCGCGGATCAACTCCATGGCCGGGCTGGATTGCGTCTCTGTGCCGAAGCTGTCCAGGCGGGCGAGGATGCGGTCGAGCAGACGGGTTCCGCTGTATCCCGGCCCGATACCGTGGCTAAGGTAGACGACGACGCGCGCGTCGTCGCGCACCGCGTCGATCATCCGGCCGATGGCGCGGTCGAGCGCGATGTAGATGTCCTTCAACGGATCGCCGATTTCCGCCGCAATGGCGGCGTTGTGGTCGGGGGAAGAGGTGTCATGTATGTGCCAGCATCGATGCCCGCCGCAATGCGCTTCGGTGAACACCGTCATGAAAAACTGGAAGGGTTGATCGCGCCAATAGTGCAGCGCCATATCCGTCTTGTTCTCGATCCGGCGAAGATAGGTATCGCGGAACGTGGCCACCTGATCGGCGGTGTCGACGGGGAAGAAATCGCTCGAGTGGCCGCCGGCGGGGTCTTTGCCAAAGAGGCGGTCGATTTCCGCGGCCAGGGCCGGCGGATGGGTCCTGAATTCCATGTAGTCGCCGCCGCCTGCGGGAACATGAGCGCCGCGGTCGACGACTTTCAGGCCGTTGATGTCGCCGGTCGGGAAACTGTAGGGCGCGTCGATCACGGCGCAGCGCTTTCCGGCTTGGCTCAGGGTTGTCCAGATCGCGTCGTGCCGGGTCTTCTCGGGACGGAATGAGACATGGTCGTACCGGGAGCCGTCGAAGTGACGGGCGCCGTCGAATTGGCTCGTCTCCGCCGGTGACCGCCCGAAATAGAAGGCCGGCCAGCACGCGCCGGCCTCCAACCCGTAGGGGTTTTCGATGTCGCCCTGGACGGCGCCGTCCAACAACGACTTGAAGACCGGAAGGTCCCCTTCCGAGGCCCATTGCTCGATGAGGTCCTTGTCGGCGGAATCCAGTCCGATGACGAAAAGATTACTTTGGCTCATGACGCCGGAATCGTTGCTGAAGGTCTCTCGATCGTTCCGAATCTATCCACAATTCAAGACGATTGGGACATCCCTAAAGGGGTAGATGGGCAGCCTGCTTACTCGGTTCGGACGACCCAAAAAAAGCTATTCTTTCCAAATGGTTTCCCCCATCGGTCCCGGTTTGCGGGACCCGGGCCGACCGTCCGGCCGGGGGTCACGACAAAGTGAAACGATGGGGAAAGACGCGCCCGGTTTCACGCCGTACTATCGCCGGTGAATTGCCGAGCCGGCGCAGCGGTCTCAAGCGCCGTGGCCTTAGGGTGAGGTTGTAGAACGATGAAACGCCAAAAGCGCCGAACCAAACGCCGAAACCGGGGTATCGCCAAACCGCAAGCGCGCTCCGAGGCGGCCAACGTAACGCCGGCGCGGCGGGATTTCCTTCGAAAGGTCCGGAACGGTGCGGTTGCCACGGTCGTTGTCGGAACCGGCGGTTGGTTCCTCATCGGCAAGGTGCGCGCGACCATGCGCGAACAGGACCTGACGCAAATCGGCAACGGAAACCCCACCGTGGTGCAAATCCACGATCCGCAATGTTCCCAATGTGTCGCGCTACAGCGCGAGGCGCGGGACGCTCTTTGCGAAATCGGCAGCGGCGACCTGCAGTATGTCGTGGCGAATATCCGCAGTGATGAAGGTCGGCAACTCGCGACCGCCCATGGCGTCGGACACGTGACACTGTTGCTGTTCGACGGCGAGGGAAAACGGCGAAGTATCCTGGCCGGCCCGAACAAGAGCGACTATCTGGCCGATATGTTCCGCAGCCATCTCAAACGTTACGGCAAGAGCTGATCCGAAATCGGATACCGCACATCCGAAGGACAGCATGACCTGATACCGAAGGGTGCCGACCTACCGCACCGTGACGTGCGGTGCGCCCGCCGTCATTTCCCCGACCACCGACGCGAAGCCATAGCCTTGTTCATGGAACAGGACGACCACCGCGTCCGCCCGGTCCGGCGGGCAGGAGACCAGCAGGCCGCCCGAGGTCTGCGGGTCCATCAAGATGTTCTTTTGCCATTGTTCCATATCGCCGGGAACGGTGACGTGTTCGCCGAAGCTCGCCCAGTTGCGATTGGCCGCGCCCGTATTGTAGCCCTCCTTGGCGTAATGAAGGGCGCGCGGCAGTATCGGCAGCTTGTCCCAGTCGAGCTTGGCCGCGAGATTCGCGCCTTCGCACATCTCGAAGAGATGGCCGCCGAGGCCGAAGCCGGTGACGTCCGTGACGCCATGAACCCCCTCCATTCCGGCCAAATCCGCGCCGATGGCATTGAGCTTCGTCGTGCTCTCTACCATCTCCCGGTAACCGTCGGGATCGAGTTCGTCCTTGTTCAGCGCCGCGCCGAGGATGCCGACGCCGAGCCCCTTGCCCAAGACCAGCACGTCGCCGTCCCGGGCGTCGGAGTTGCGCTTGATCCGGTCGGGCGGCACGAGCCCTATCACCGCCAGTCCGTAGATCGGTTCCGGCGCGTCGATGGTGTGGCCGCCGCCGATGGGCACGCCCGCATCGGCGCAGGCGGCGGTACCGCCCGCGAGGACCTGCTGGATCTGCTCCTGCGACATGTCGTTGACGGGGAATCCGGCGATGGCCAGCGCCATGATCGGCTTGCCGCCGACGGCGTAAACATCGGACAGCGCGTTGGTTGCGGCGATGCGGCCGTAGTCATAGGGGTCGTCGACGATGGGCATGAAGAAGTCCGTGGTAGCGACCACGCCTTGCTCGTCGTTGATCTTGTAAACGGCGGCATCGTCCCCCGTCTCGAACCCGACCAGCAGCGCCGGATTCGCCGCGGCAGGCGGCAGCTTCGACAGCATGTCCTTAAGCACCGACGGTGCTACTTTGCAGCCTCAACCGCCGCCGTGGGACAGCTCCGTCAGTCGCTTGATCTCACCGTCCATATTTGGACCCCCGTCATCGGCTTGAATTGGTCGCATTAATCTAGCGCGCCGTTCGCTGTCTCCCAACCCCGAAATCGCCGATCGACGGTATCGGCGCGATGGTTTCCTTCCCACATCTCAGCTCTCCGCTTGGGCCGGGTTTAAGGGGATGTGTTTCCTTTTGAGGCACGGCATAGGGGTTAGAAGGGCAAGTTGCCTAGCCAGCATGCTCCGATGGCTCCGCTGGGATCGGAATTAGGGGTAGCAGAACGCCCGAGAACCACTGATTCCGGGGATTTTTGAAATTCAGCCGGCCTCAATTCGGCTAAGTGGCGACAGCGTCGGGCGATCGGGATGACATATCGGCCAGACGGGCCGTGCTAAAATCAATGTCTTCGACGGATTGGCTGCACCGTGGGATTTGAGGAAAGGAAATGCTGGCCCGGGCTTTCGAAGAATTTCCGAGATCGGCTCTGGACGGGACCATCGCGGACCGGTTCCGCGCGCAGGCCGCGTTGTTTGCCGCGGATCGAGCGGTCAAAGACGGCAGGCTGGATTGGACGTATGCGGATCTCGATCGCCGGTCGAACCGGATCGCAAACCGTTTGATCGCGGCATTCGGCGATGGCCTAGAACCGGTTGCGATTGCAGCATGCCAGGGAGCGGGCGCGATCGCCGCGATCCTGGGGGCGGTCAAGGCCGGCAAGATTTACGTTCCGTTGGATTTCTCGGAACCGGACCGGACGCTATCCGCCAAATTGGAGGATGCGTCTGTTCAGGGAATGATAGTGGACGCGGCGTATACCGTCAGGGCGCGGGAGATTCTGAAATCCCGCTGCCCGGTCATCGCGGCGGATGAAGCAATGGCGGAAGGCGACGCGTCGGATCCCGTCATTACCCGTGACCCGGATGATCCCGTCTATATTTTCTATACTTCCGGGTCGACCGGGACACCCAAGGGCGTCTTTGACAGTCACCGCAACGTTCTCCACAACATCCTGCGTTACACCGATACGCTCAAGATCGGCGCGGACGATCGACTCAGCCTGATCCAAGCACCCAGTTTCTCGGGCACGGTTTCCACGATTTTCGCCGCCCTGCTGAACGGCGCGTCGCTCTATCCGATCGACATTCGTGCCGAAGGCGTGGCGGCGCTGGCCAAGCGCATTCGGACGGAACGGATCACGATGTTTCATTCGGTGCCGTCGATATATGAGCGGCTTGCGGCAACCGATGATGGATTCCCGAGTTTGCGGGTGATCCGGCTCGAAGGCGATCAGGCCTTTCGCCGGCATGTCGAAATGTTCCAGGAGAAATTCTCGCCGCCCTGTGTGTTGGTGAATGGTCTCGGCGCGACGGAGACGGGTCTCACCCGCCAATACTTCATCGAGCCGGATGGGCCGATCGAGGCGGGCGCCGTGCCCATCGGTTTCGCGGTTCCGGATATGGAGGCCTCGGTGGTGGGGCCGGACGGCGCCGACGTGCCGGTGGGTGACGTCGGTGAAATCGCGATCCGCAGCCGTTACCTCGCCTGCGGATATTGGCGCCGGCCGGACCTGACGGCGCAAGCCTTCATGCCAAGTCCGAATGTTCCTGGCGTTCGAATCTATCGCGGCGGCGATCTCGGCCGCATGGATGCCCGGGGATGCCTCAGTTATCTGGGGCGTGCGGATTTTCGCGTCAAACTCCGCGGCGAATGGGTGGATCTGGAAGCCATTCAGGAGGCAATCGAAGGCCGGTCCGATGTGGCGGAGGCGGTCGTGACGGGTATCGGCGGCGAAAATCCGGCGATCGCCGCCTATATTGTCGCCGAAGAACCGTCGACCCTGGAGGCTGCGACGATCCGCAAGGCGCTGGCGGTGGATTTTCCCCGACACATGGTGCCGCGGCACGTTGTCTTTCTGGATGCGTTGCCGCTCGACCCGAACGGGAAAATCGCGCGCAAGGACTTGCCGGATCCCTCGACAACTAGTCCTGCGGAAGAACCCGCTGCGGCGCCGTCCGGCGCCTTGGAAATCGCGCTTGCCCGGTGTTGGTGTGCCGCATTGGGCCGGGACGCGATCGGCCGGCATGAGGACTTCTTCGATCTCGGTGGCGACTCGCTGCAGGCGATCGACTTGTTCCTCTCGGTCGAGAAGACGCTGGGGCGGCGGTTGCCGCGATCGATCTTGCTGGAGGCAGGCACGGTTGCGGAGATGGCGGCGCGGATCGAGTCATTGGCCCCGACACCCTGTCTCGTGGCCCTGCAGCCCGAAGGGCATCGTCCTGTATTGTTTTGCGTGCACGACGTGAATGGCGAAGTGTTGAATTTCAGGGCGCTGGCGCATTGTCTCGGAACCGATCAACCCTTTTATGGCATCCGATCGGTTGGGTTGGACGGTGACGCGATGCCGTTGCTCACCGTCGCCGAGATGGCGGCACGGTATATAGCCGAGTTGCGCGCGGTGCAGCCTGCCGGGCCGTACCATCTCGCCGGGTATTCCATGGGTGGCTGGATCGCGCTCGAAATGGCGCGACAGCTTCGCGCCGTTGGTCAGGAGGTCGCGCTTCTGGGCCTGATCGACACGCATGCGGAGGGCGGTCCGCGGCATGCATCGGTCGGGCTTTGGATACGCCGGCATCTGAAGCGATTGGCCGCGCTGAAGCTGTCCGACCTCGCGTCCTATATCGCGCGGCGCTTCGTGAACGGATCGGAGCTTCTCTATTTAGCGGTGCGCCAGCGATCCTTCGTCGTTGCGTTGCGGATCTACGGTGGCGTCTCGCCGCGGACGCCGAAATGGCTCCGCCGCACGGCGGATGCGAACGTATATGCCATCCGGTCCTATCAGGCCAAGCGTTACGACGGCGACGCGGTGCTGTTTCGGGCGGAGCCCGATGCCTGGACGCCGCCCGATGCCTATGACGGCTGGAAGCCGCTGATCGGGGGGAGGTTGAAGATCAGACCGATCGCCAGCCGCCATTCGGAAATTCTCGACGCGCCCCAGGTGGAAGGCTTGGCGGCGGCGTTGACGGCATGTTTGTCGGAAAGGGCCGGGATCTCCAATCGGTGATTCCTTACCGGCGGGCGGGGCGGACCGTGTTTGGCACGATCCCGGCGACAATGTCCGCGAGTTTCTCGACGAGCGCCATGCGCGGATAGCCGTTCCGATGGACCAGACGGACGGTTCGTCCGGCGGTTCCGCTCTGTTCGGGCCGGACCGCGATGCCCGAATCGGTGACCCAGGCGCCCGAGAGGCTCATCGCCGGCACGAGCGTGACGCCCTCGCCGGACCCGACCAGCGACAAGATGGTCGCGAGGCTGGTCTTCTGGGTTTTCGGACCCGGGGCGCCGGCCCGGCCGCCCCGGTTCAGTTTGCAGGCCTCGTAGACCTGATCCCGAAGGCAATGACCGTCCGCGAGAAGCAGCATTTCGGCCGGCTCGATCTGCTCGATATCGACGGATTCATGCTGTGCCAAGGAATGTCCGTTGGGCATCGCCACCCAGAACGGCTCTTCGTAGAGCAGGATTTCCGACAGGATGTTGTGCGTCGGGCTCGTCGCCAGGACCGCGATGTCGAGGTCGCCGTCGGTGAGTTGCCTTTCCAGATTGTCGGTGAGATCCTCGATCAGGTCGAGATGCAGATCCGGCAGATAGTGCTTTATCGCCGGGAGGAGGAGCGGCGTGAGATACGGGCCGATCGTCGGCGGCATGCCGAGCGTGCAGGTGCCCACGAAGGGACCCTTGTGGGCCGCGGCGATCATCTCCAACGCGTTCACGTGCTGCAGGATTTCCTTCGCCCGGACGAGGATTTGTTCGCCGATTTCCGTCAATTGGACGCGGCGTTTGGTGCGCTCGAAAATCGTGACGCCGAGACGATCCTCCAGCTTCTGCAACTGGCCGCTCAACGCCGGTTGGCTGGCATGGCAGCGCTCGGCGGCACGGCCGAAATGCAGCTCCTCGGCGACGGCGACGAGATATTCGAGATCGCGCGTGTTCATATCGATATGCTGTCTGTCTCCCGGTGAAATCCATTCTAAATCTATTAATCGGGAATTACGATAAGAAATATAATATTAAGCGATTTTTCTTATTTAAAGGGGTGGCGTACATTCCTTTCGACATAAGCGACAGCTTTCGGGCACCTCAAATCAACGCAGGACGTGAAAGGAGCGAGACATGGACGGAATGGCGGAACACGGCGCGGGCAAGTGCCCGGTGATGCACGGCCCAAGCAAGCACACGGCGGGCGGCAGCACGGCGAACCAGCATTGGTGGCCCAATCAGCTAAACCTGAAAATTTTGCACCAGAACTCCGAGCTGTCCGATCCGATGGACGCGGACTTCGATTACGCCGAGGCATTCAAATCTCTCGACCTGGATGCGGTGGTCAAGGACCTGGAGAAGGTCATGACCGACTCGCAGGACTGGTGGCCGGCGGATTACGGCCATTACGGTCCGTTCTTCATTCGCATGGCGTGGCACAGCGCGGGCACGTACCGCGTGGCCGATGGCCGTGGCGGTGCGTCCTCCGGCACGCAACGTTTTGCGCCCCTCAACAGCTGGCCCGACAACGGCAACCTCGACAAGGCGCGCCGCTTGCTCTGGCCCGTCAAACAGAAATACGGCCGCAGCCTGTCCTGGGCCGATCTGATGATCCTCGCCGGCAACGTCGCCCTGGAGACGATGGGCTTCAAGACCTTCGGATTCGCCGGCGGCCGCGAGGATGTCTGGGAGCCGGAAGAGGACATCTATTGGGGCCCCGAGACCGAATGGCTCGACGACCAGCGCTACACCGGCGACCGGGTTCTCGAATCCCCGCTCGGCGCTGTGCAGATGGGCTTGATCTATGTGAACCCGGAAGGGCCGAACGGCGATCCGGACCCTGTCGCGTCGGGCCGCGATATCCGCGACACATTCGGGCGGATGGCGATGAACGACGAAGAGACCGTCGCCCTGATCGCCGGCGGGCATGCCTTCGGCAAGGCCCATGGCGCCGCCGACCCGGGGAAATATGTCGGTCCCGAGCCCGAGGGCGCGAGCTTGGAAGAGCAGGGTTTCGGCTGGAAGAACAGCTACGGCAGCGGCAAGGGCGGCGATACGATCACCAGCGGGATTGAAGGCGCCTGGACCGAAACCCCGATCACCTGGGACAGCAACTATCTCGAGGTCCTGTTCCGCTACGAGTGGGAGCTGACCAAGAGCCCGGCCGGCGCCCATCAATGGACGCCGAAGGACAGCGCCGCCGCGGACACCGTGCCGGATGCGCATGATCCGTCGAAGAAGCACGCGCCGATGATGACGACCGCCGACATGGCGCTTCGGATGGACCCGATCTATGAGCCGATCGCCCGGCGTTTCCTGGAGAACCCGGCCGAGTTCGAGGACGCGTTCGCCCGGGCCTGGTACAAGCTGACCCATCGCGACATGGGGCCGACCAGCCGCTATCTCGGCAAGTTGGTGCCGGCGGAAACACTGATCTGGCAGGACCCGGTTCCCGCGGTCGATCATGACCTGATCGACGAGCAGGACATCGCCGGTCTCAAGAGCGCGATCCTCAAATCCGGACTTTCCATCTCGGAGTTGGTTTCCACCGCCTGGGCCTCGGCGTCCTCCTTCCGTGGCTCCGACAAGCGGGGCGGCGCCAACGGCGCCCGCATCCGCCTCGCGCCGATGAAGGACTGGGACGTCAACCAGCCCGACCAATTGGCCAAGGTGCTGCCGGTCCTGGAGAAGATCCAGGCGGATTTCAACGCCGCGCAATCCGGCGGCAAGAAGATTTCGCTCGCCGACGTGATCGTGCTGGGCGGAAGCGCCGCGGTCGAGGAAGCGGCGAGGAAAGCCGGTCACGACGTGACGGTTCCCTTCGCGCCGGGCCGGACCGATGCGGCACAGGATCAGACCGAAGTCGACTCGGTCGCGCATCTGGAGCCGACCGCCGACGGGTTCCGCAACTACCTGGACAAGCGGCACCGCCGCCCGGCCGAGCAGTTGCTGGTCGAGCGGGCACAGTTGCTGACCCTGACCGCACCGGAAATGACGGTTCTCGTTGGCGGCCTGCGCGCCCTGAACGCGAACCACGGCGGGACCGCGCATGGCGTGTTCACCGACCGGCCGGAAACGTTGACCAACGATTTCTTCGTCAACCTGCTCGAAATGGGGTCTACCTGGGAGAAATCGGCGGCCGACGAGGCGGTGTTCGAGGGCCGTGACGCCAACGGCAAGGCCAAGGGAACGGCGACCGCCGTGGACCTGGTCTTCGGATCGAACTCGCAACTCCGGGCTCTCGCCGAGGTCTACGCCAGCGACGACGCGCAGCAGACCTTCGTGCGGGATTTCGTGGCCGCGTGGACCAAGGTGATGAACCTCGACCGGTTCGACCTCGCCTGATCCGAAAGCGGCGTTCCCCACCCTGCGAACGCTTTGGGCGGACCATGTCGGTCCGCCCTTTGCGTTACTTGTGATCTTCGGGGCGCGGCGCTTGCGGGACCTTGATGTCGAAATGCAGGATGTCTTCGCGCACGCCGAGCTTCGTGTAGAGCGCGATGGCGGGCGGGTCGACATAGTCGGCCTGGACGAAGATGAGATAGGTCCCGCGCGCGGCCGCGACGGCCTGCAAATGCTCGATGAGTCGCGTCGCGACGCCCCGCCGGCGATACGCCTCCGCGACCGCCAGGTCGTAGATATAGATCTCGCTGCGCGCCTGCTCGAACTTCTTCAGTTCATAGGCCGTGAGGCCGCCGATCACGGTTTCCCCGTCCAGCGCCGCCACGGCGATAAAACCATCCCCGCCGAGCAGCGCCCGCAGATAGCCGTCGTCGGGCTGTGCCCCGGTATAGGTATCCAATTCCTCGAACACCTCGCCGAAGACGCCGAGAAGGTCCCGCATCAACCCGATGTCGGTCGCGGCAAGCTGGCGTACCGGATAGGCAGGAGTATCGGTCATGGGTTTGCCCCCGATTGAGGATGGAGCCTTTATGTGGGGAGACGTTGCGAGGCTTGGAAGAGGGCGGCCCGGATATCTGGCGGAGGGAGCGGGATTCGAACCCGCGAGACGCGTTAACGCCTACACGCTTTCCAAGCGTGCGCCTTCAGCCACTCGGCCACCCCTCCGGCCTCGAAGGCGAGGGGGACATTACCCAAGCGGACCGGCGCAGGCAAGCGGCGCGGGGCCGGCGGTCCCGCCCGGGGTTCCGGGGTCCCCGGTTCGGCCCGCTGTGGCCTGCCTTGCCGCTCCGTGATAGGGTCGCCTGATCAAGATCGGGGGGTGTCGGATCCATGTGGGTTCTTCGGATCATTGGATGGATTTTCGTCGCCGCGAGCGTGCTGTCGGTGGCGTTCGGCGTGTGGCTGTGGTTTCAGGGCCACGACATGACGCAGCCCGCCGGGCAGCTTTGGTTCACGCTGGACAGCGAAAGCCTGAACACCGCGCAGGTGGTCGTGCAGCGCTACCTCTACGCCGATCTATGGGACGCGGTGATCGTGCCGGTGCTGCAACGGGCGGTGTGGCTGGCCGTCGCGGTGGTCGCGGTGTTTTTCGCGATACTCGGTGCACCGATCCTGCTGATCGCCCGCCGCCGCCGTCACCGCAGTTTTCGCCATTAATTCGTTCGAACCAGCTTAAGTCGCAGCCGCGTCATCCGGGAACCCGGCGTCCGCACGGACATCCGCCGGCGATTTTCCCGCGTCGCGCATGGCTTGCAGGGTCAGGCTGCGGTCCCGTTTCGCGAACCGGCGGCCGTCGCTGCCGGTAAGCAGCGGGTGATGCGCGTAATCCGGTTCCGGCAAATCCAGCAGGTGCTGCAACACCCGATGCACGTGCGTGGCGGGCAGCAGGTCGTCGCCCCGCGTCACCAGCGTCACGCCCTGCGCCGCGTCGTCGACCACCACGGCGAGATGATAACTCGTCGGCACGTCCTTGCGGGCGAGCACCACGTCGCCGAAGACGGCGGCGGCCACCGGCACCGTGCCGGCCGTCCGGTCGTGGAAGGTGAGGGGGCCGGTCGCCGAAACCGCATCGTCCATCCGCAGGCGAATCGCATGGGCCTCGCCCGCGGCGATCCGTGCGGCGCGCTCATCGGCGCCGAGCCGCCGGCAGGTGCCGGGATAGACCGGGCCTTCGGGACCGGCGGGGTGCGGCGCATGCGCGGCAGCGTCGATTTCCCGCTGGATGTCCTTCCGGGTACAGAAGCAGGGATACAGTAGATTTCGGTCCTCCAGCTTGGACAACGCGGCGGCGTAGGCGTCCATCCGCCGCGATTGGCGCATCACCGGTTCCTCCCAGGCGAGGCCGAGCCAGGCGAGATCCTCCAGGATTCCGGCGTCGAACTCCGGGCGGCAGCGGCCGGGGTCGATATCCTCGATCCGCAGCAGGAAGCGCCCGCCATTCTCCCGCGCGGCATGCCAGGCGACCAAGGCGCTGTAGGCGTGGCCGAGATGCAGCCGGCCGCTCGGGCTCGGGGCGAATCGCGTCACGATGTCAGGTATCGTGCTCATGCCCCTGGCCCTACCGCCGGGCATGGGCTAAGTCAATCGGCATGACGCCCGACTTCATCCGCGACTCGCTCGACGCGCTCGGCAAGGCCGACCCCGACATCAAGAAGGCGGTCAAGCTGGTCGGTTATCCGGAACCGCGCAACCGCGAGCCCGGTTTCGGTGCGCTGCTCAATATCATCATCGGCCAGCAGGTGTCGGCCCAGGCGGCCGCCGCGATCCGCGGCCGGGTGATCGAGGCGGTCGACCCCTTTACGCCGGAGGCATTCCTTGCCGCGGAAGAAGAGGTGTTACGCGGCGCCGGGCTGAGCCGCCGCAAGGTGGAATACGGCAGGGGCCTGGCGGAGGAATTCGTCACCGGCCGCTTGGACCCGGATGCGCTGACCGACGCGACCGACGACGAGATCATCAAGAGGCTTACCGCGTTGCGCGGGATCGGCCGGTGGAGCGCCGAGATATACATGCTGTTCGCGCTGGGCCGCTGCGACATCTGGCCGGCCGAGGACCTGGCCATCCAGGAGGCGCTGCGGCGCCTCAAGGATCTGGAGGAGCGGCCCGCGCGCGCCGCCTCCGAACCGATCGTCGAGCCGTGGCGGCCGCTGCGCGGCGTTGCGGCCTTGTTCCTGTGGCATTATTACAAGGGCGCACCCTGACCGCGCGAACCCTTGCGCCTTCCAACCGAGAGACGAAATTCATGGCCGGACTGATGGAACTCGACGGGCCGCGATTCGGCCCCGCCGCCGGGGGCGACCCGCGGCAACTGGTGATCCTGCTGCATGGGCTGGGCGCCGACGGACAGGACCTGATCGGTCTTGCGCCGCATTGGGCGCAGGTGCTGCCGAACGCGGCCTTCGCGTCGCCGAACGCGCCGTTTCCCTGCGACATGGCGCCGATGGGGTATCAGTGGTTCAGTGTACAGGACCGCACGCCGGAGTCGGTTCTGGGCGGCGTCCGGGCCGCGGCGCCCGCGCTCGACGCCTTCATCGACGCCGAACTGGAACGCACCGGCCTGGACGAGAGCAAGTTGGCGCTGGTCGGGTTCAGCCAGGGCACGATGATGAGCCTGTTCGTCGGGCCGCGCCGCGAGAACCAGATCGCCGGCATCGTCGGCTTCTCGGGCCGCTTGATCGCGCCGGACCTGCTCGCCGAGGAAATCCAGACGCGCCCGCCCGTCCTGCTGGCGCACGGCACGGCGGACGAAGTCGTGCCCTTCGAATCCATGGCGCAGGCGGAAGCGGGATTGACCGCCACCGGCATTTCCGTGGACACGGTCGAATGTCCCGGCATCGGCCATGGTATCGACCAGAATGGTTTGGTGCGCGGCGCCGAATTCCTCAATCAGGTGCTCGGCCAAACCTAGACGACGGGATTCGCCATGCCGCTGCAGAACCGCGTGACCCCGACCGGCGAGATCGTCGCGGTGGACGCGCGCGGCGGCTTCATGGGCAACCGCGGCATCCTGCATGACGGCAACCGGCGGCTCGGCGTCAGCCGGTGGAAGCATAAGGCCTGGATCATTTGCCGGTTGTCGTTTCGCGGCCGGCACCGGGTGCCGATGACGCCCGGCCGTTACACGGAACTCTTCTTCCATGACGAAGCGGTCGCCATCGCGGCGGGCCACCGCCCCTGTTTCGAATGCCGCCGGCGGGATTTCTACACGTGGCAAGCCGCTTGGCGGGACGGCAACGGGGAAACGGACCTGCCGCGCGCGCCCGCGATGGATGCGCAGCTTCATCGCGAACGGGTCGAACCGTACACCCGGCGGCAGAAGGTGTGGCGGGCAACCCTGGATGACCTGCCGGACGGCGCTTTCCTTTTCCATGCGGGGCAACCATGTTTATGGCGGGACCGGCAGGTCTTGCCCTGGACGAACCAGGGATACGGCGATGCGATCCCGGTACCGCCCCGGGAAACGGTGACCGTGCTGACCCCGCCGTCATCGGTCGGGGCGTTGCGGGGCGGCTACCGGCCTTGTTGATAAAGGGTCGGAGAAGCTGTTGATAAGCTGTGGATATTCTGTGGATGAATGTGACAAGGCGATGAAGATTAGAGGATATTCAGTGGTCCCGGCTTGTCGGAGTCGTCAAATTCGGTTATCAGATTGGCGTCGCTCGGCACGAGCCTCGACAGTTGGGCCGGAAGCTGCCGGACGGCGCAGTCTGGATAAGGGGTGCGATCGACCGTGAACCTTGCCGCCAAAGATTGCCCGGCGCTTGTGCTGAATGCCGACTTTCGGCCGCTGAGCTATTTCCCGCTGTCACTGTGGAGTTGGCAGGAAGCGGTGAAGGCGGTCGTGACCGATCGCGTTCATGTGGTGTCGCACTACGAGCAGGTCGTCCGCTCGCCCTCCTTCGAACTGCGGCTGCCCAGCGTCATTTCCCTCAAGGAATATGTATCGCAGGCCCGCCGGCCCGCTTTTACGCGGTTCAACGTGTTCCTGCGCGACCGTTTCGTCTGTCAGTATTGCGGGTCCGGGTTCCCGGCCCAGGAGTTGACCTTCGATCACGTGGTGCCGCGCTCGCTCGGCGGGCGGACGACGTGGGCCAACGTGGTGTCGGCTTGCGCCCCCTGCAACCTGAAAAAGGGCGGCGGATTGTTGCGCGACAGCGCGGTCAACCTGCTGCGGCAACCCCGGACGCCGAGTGTATGGGAACTGCAGGAGAACGGCCGGGGCTTTCCGCCGAACTTCCTGCACGAAAGCTGGCGCGACTTCCTGTATTGGGATACCGAGCTGGACGAAATCTAGCGCGCCGCCGGTGCGGGCCTAGAACCTTTCCGACAACCAGATCGCCAGGCGCGACGCGCGCCGCACGGCCCCTGTAAGGAGCGGGTAGGCCGGGGCGTCTTCCGCTCCGTGTTCGAGAGCGGTGTCGCGATGCTCCAACTCTTCCGCCTGAAACTTCTCCACGACGGCCGTGAGTTCCGGATCGCTGTCGGCCAGCCGGTCCAGCTGCTTGCCGTAGTGGTCGTCGATTTCTTCTTCGACGCCGACGGTGCAAGCCATGGCCGCACGCTCGCCCATCGCGGCGGTTCCCGCGCCGAGCAAATAGCCCGCGGCATGCCAGAACGGCAGGAACACCGTCGGCCGGACACGGCGTTCGGCGATCATCTCGTTGAAGCGGTCGAGATGCGCTTCCTCCTGCTCGCCCATGTGGCGGATGATGGGGCTGGACGGCTTGTTCTTCAGGACGTCCAACTGGCCGGCGTAGATACGAACCGCCCCATACTCGCCCGCGTGATCCACGCGGACCATGCGTTCCCGCTCGCGGGCGGGCGGCGGGTCGCCGGGCAGGTATGCGGGGCCGGGTCGCGTCATCGCCGGGCCGGCCGTCCGACCGCTGCCTTCACCGCGAACAGGCCGACGGCCAGCGACACCAGGCCGTTGTAGCCGGCCATCGAAATCCCGAAGAGCGTCCAGGCAGGGGTATCGCAGGGCACGATGGGCTTGCTCATGGATTTCTGCATTTCCGCGAAGGTTGCGGGGATCGTGCCGCCGCCGCAGGTCGACGGGCCGGCCCACCATTTGTACT
Organism: Alphaproteobacteria bacterium; assembly: GCA_965228975.1. Taxonomy (GTDB): domain Bacteria; phylum Pseudomonadota; class Alphaproteobacteria; order UBA8366; family UBA8366; genus JAJFJD01. Next base: position 3,995,896 of record OZ245851.1, on the reverse strand, counting down.
CCACGCCCGCGTGATAGAAGGCGAGGACCGCCCCGCCCAGGAGCACGAGCCCGGCGAGCAGGACGAGGAACCGCTGGATCTTGCCGGTCAGAGCCGGTACGAGGGCCAGCGCCGCTATCGCCAGTGCGCCCCACCAGGGCCACCGCTGATAGAGACAGAGCTGGCATGGGTCCAGGCCGCCGACATATTGCGATGTATAGGCGGTGCCCAGGGTCGCCGCGCTGATCAGCAGGACGATCAACGCGGGCATGGTGGCGGGTCGTTCCGATCTATCCGATACAAATGCCACGAAACCGTCCTTCCGCCGGTCAGACGCTCAATCCGATGACTAGAAATCCTAGGAACAAGATGGCGAAGAACAAGAAAGCGAGCAAGCCCAGGCGTGCTTCAATAAAGCTTCGGATCGGTGCGCCAAATCGCCACAGCAGCGCGCAAATGATCAGGAACCGCGCGCCGCGGCTCAGCACGGATGCGGTGAGGAAGGTGGTCAGATCCAGCTGCACGACGCCGGTGGCGATAGTGATCACCTTGTATGGGATCGGCGTAAACCCGCCGGCGGCGACGATCCAACCGCCGTATTCCTCGTACCAACCTTGGAAGACACCGTATTTGTCGGCATAGCCGTAGAAGTCGATAATCGGCCTGCCAATTTCTTCGTAAAGGAAATACCCGATGCCATAGCCGAATACACCGCCGATCACGGAGGCGGCCGTGGCGACCAGCAGGATCATCCAGGCGCGTTCGCGCGCGGCCAACACCATGGGGATGATCATCACGTCGGGCGGGATCGGAAAGAAGATGCTCTCCGCCGCGGCGATAACGGCAAGCCAGGCGAGGGCATGGCGATGCGCGGCCAGCGCCATGGTCCAATCGTAAAGGGAACGCAGCATCAGTCGGGTTTGAAATCCTTCAAGGCGTCGGCCATCGCCGCGACGACGGAATCCCAGTCGCCCGGTGCGGGTTGGCGGAACAGTTGAAGGGTGGGATACCACGGAGAGTCGCTGCGGCCAATCTGCCATCGCCAGTCCGGCGCATGCGGTAGCATGACCCAGGTCGGCCGCCCCAAGGCGCCCGCGAGATGAGCGGCCAAAGTATCGACGCTGATGATCAGGTCGATCTCGGCCATTGCGGCGGCGGTATCTTCCAGCCTGCCGTGAGATGGCAGATACTCCACCATCGGAACGCCGACGTCGGCGATGTTCGCGCTAACGTCACCGGCCTGCAGGCTGATCCATTCCACGCCCTCGATGTCAAATAACGGGCGAAACCTGTCGAGCGACATCGACCGGCGACGGTCGGCCGGGTGTTTCGGATTGCCCGCCCAGGCCAAACCGACACGTAGCGGTGTCGTCCGGGAGGGAAGCGGAGACGGTGTACCCGGCGGTACGGCGAGATAGGGCGTCTCGCCAGGAATCTCGTCGATCAGCCCGCGCATGAGATGCGGCATGCTCATTAGCGGCGCATGGCAATCATATGGCGGTGCGTCCTTGAACGCGGAGACGACGGTGACGCCCTCACCAAGCGTACCGAGCAAATTCTTCAGGGCCGGCGGGCAGGCGATGATGACGGTCGCCTCCATTTCCGCCAGGAGTTTTGCATAACGGCTGAACTGGATGGAATCGCCCAAACCCTGCTCTGCATAGAGCAGGATCGTCTGCTGCGCCGGCGACGTGCCGTCCCACTCGGGGCCGGTCACGGGCGGCTTCACGAAGCCCGGCTTGTTGCGCCGCCATTCATAGGCCGCGAAACCCTCCGCTATCTTGCCGTCCAACAGCAATGTCATCGCGAAGTTCCAATAATAGTCGGGCTCCGCCGGATCTCGGGCGAGGGCGCATTCGTGCGCCATCAACGCCTCGGTGAGACGGAGTTTGTCCTGCAGCAGATTGCCCAGGTTGCTCCATGCACGCGCGAATCCAGCATCGCAGGAAAGCGCCTTGTTCAAGGCGTCTTCCGCCTCGTCCAGATGCCCGGCCCGATGCAGCACCGCGGCGAGGTCGGTGCGCACGCCAGGATCGTCGGGCGCCAGCGCGCAGGCGCATTGCAGCAGCGGCAAGGCATCGTCGTCGCGGCCCGCGTCATGCAGCGCGATTCCGAGGTTGTTCAACGCCAACAGGTTGTCCGGCTCTTCCCGAACTGCCGTTTCGTAAGCCTCGATGGCTTCGTCCAGCCGGTTGAGCCGCTGCAGCGCGGTGGCCAGGTTGACCGATGCGGTGGCGTTGTTCGGTTCCTTCTCCAACCCCGTCCGGTAGTGGTCGACCGCTTCCTCGTACCGGTTGAGCGCCAGACAGGCGTCGCCCATCGCGGCATAGACGATCGCGGCGTCCAGGTTCTGCGCCTGCAGCGCGGGCAGCAACCCGTCCAGCAGGTCCAACGCTTCCTGGTGCTGTTCGGCTTCGGCCAATGCGATCGCGTATTCCGCCTTCAGCTCGACGCGGTGGGGCGCGCAGGCGACGGCCTTTTCCAAGCTGGTCACCGCCTCGGCGCTGTCGCCGTTCATCCGGCAGGCGCTGCCGAGTAACCCCCAAATCTGTGCGTTGTCCTCGTTCGACTGCAGCATGGCACGGTACAGCGCCGCCGCCGCCCGGTAGTCACCGTCCTGGTGAAGTTCGAGCGCCAGCTTCAGCGTGGCTTCGTTTGACGCTTGATTGGTTGCCATGCCCACCCGGGCGTTACTGAGTTTCGGGGCGGTCGCCATGCGACTTTTGCGGCGTGCCGGGGTTCAAAGATATATGCGTATGCAGGCCTTTCCAGGGGTCGCCCCGGTTGGCCCGGCCGAACAGGACCGTTGCGCGGCCCGGCCTCGGGTAGTGGTCGCCCTTTTCGTCGATCCCCTTCGATTGCCATGTGATGATGCCGAAGGCCAACAGTCCGTCCGGCGAGACGCCGGCACGTAGCGTGTCGAGGTTGAACTTGAACCCCTCGATCGTCGGCCAGATGGTGCGCCACTGCCGCTGTTCCAGATTGTCCAGACCGTCGACGGTATCCATGAAGGTGCCGAATCCGATGACGCCGGGATCGAAGAGATCGCGGGCGGCCGTGAAATTGACCGCGTCGACATGCTTGTCCCAGGTCGCGAACCAATCGCGAATCGCCGCCACATCCTCCGCCGGCGCTTCGTAACCCAGCATCGACACCCCCTCTTTCGTATTAACCCTCGGCAGCATACGCGCAGTTGCGCCGCAACGCGAGGGGGCAGTGTCGGCCCCGATCGCGGTCAACCGGAAGCGAGGCCGCCAAAGGTGAAACTCAGCGTTGACCGGCCCGATGCCAGGCCTATAGTGGGGCCGTCCTGGTACCGTGCCCCTGTGGCGGAACTGGTAGACGCGCGTGACTCAAAATCACGTTTCCTTTGGAAGTGGGAGTTCGAGTCTCCCTGGGGGCACCATTTTCTTATAACTTGATATGTTGAGCGGTGCTCGATGGTCGCTTCTCGGCCGGTAACCGGGAAGCCATTGCCGCCATCCTAGGCCAACACCCCCATCTCCGGCTCCGCCCGGCCCTCGGCCACCCGCCTGCAATGAAACCGCTCCAGGTCGATGGTCTCGAACCGGCGGTCCAGGATCAGCTCCGACAGGGCCCGTCCGGCCGCCGGCGCGTGCTGCAAGCCGTGGCCGCTGAAACCGGTGGCCATCAGCAAGTTCTCCGGCCCATCGGCCCATGATCCGATCAGCATGTTGCCGTCGAAATGGTTATAGGCGTAGTGGCAGGGCCACGCGTTCATGACCTTCAGGGTCTCCAGCGCCGGGGCCAGTCGCGCCAGTTTCGGCCAGAGTTGGGATTCGAAGATGTCGTGATCGACGGTCCAATCGAACTTGCCCGCGCGGCTGAAGTCGGTGTTGCCGCAGATGAATCCCTTACCCTCGGGCCGGATACTGACCGGCTGGCCGTCGCGCGTAAGCGGGGTGATGCCGAGCGGCTCCGCCGGTTCGAAATAGAATGTCGTGCGCTGCAGCGGCACCACCGGGATCTCGAAACCGGCCATCCGGCAAATCTCGTTGGCCCACGCGCCGGTGTTGTTGACCAGGATCCGGCAGGGCATGCGACGACCGTCGGCGAGCGCCACGGCGCGCACCAAACCGTCGGAGACTTCCACGCCCGTCACCTCGGCATCGATATATGCCGCACCCAGCGCGCGCGCCTTGCGCCGCAGTCCGGTCAACGCGCCATGCGGGTCGAGCCAGCCATCGTTCGATGAAAAGACGGCGCAGGTAACGGTGTCGGTACGGAAGCACGGGTACAACGCCCCCACCCCGGGCCCGTCGAGCAGCCGCACGTCGCAGCCCATGGAGACTTGAAACTCGTGATTGGCCCGCATGGCGGCGGCCTGCTCCTCGGTGTTGGACAAGAACAGATAACCGTGGCGATAGAAGTCGAGATGCGCCGGTTCGCCGTCAGTCTCCATCAGCTCGGCGAAATTGCCATAGACCTCATGGCCATAGCGCGACATTTGGATGTTCTCTTCCTGGCTGAAAAGGATCCGAACCCCCGCATTGGAGCGGGCCGAGGCGGCATGCTCGTAGGTCGAATCCTTCTCGATCACCGCGACATGCAGCGTCGGGTCGCGCGTCAACAGGTGATATGCGGTGCTGCTGCCGTGCAACCCGCCGCCGATGATGATGACGTCATGCATGGAAGGGCTCCAATCCAGATTCCAGCGGCAAACAGAGGCGCGGGGATGTCAGGCGCCTGGTTACAATGGCATGCGCCAGCACTCGGAATTATCGACCCGATACCCGAACCTGTCGAGAATGCGATTCATTGATAGATTGAGGCCCGCTTCTTGCCTGAATGAGAAGCGCGCCGGCGTTCGGATCGTTTTTTTCTGTTTTCTCCCTTTGGCCAAATGGAGAACGGCGCTCCGGCCTTAAACTCTCCGCCGGTACCATTTTCTTCCTGACATACCAACGGAATCGCCCAATGCGACTTTTGGTGCTTTGGAGGTACCGATCCTGATGCTTTGACGTTTTGCCTGCATATCCTTAAGAACTGCTACTGGGAACAGCAGGGGCACTTGATTTTGTGTGGGAATATCAAATGATCGTTTCAGTATTTGAGCGTATTCCGGCCAAGTTCCAGGCAGGCGTTCTTACTATTGCCTTGGCGTTCGCCGTGTTGCTCCCGTCGCCCGGCCATGCCCTCGTGGTGAACACGTTGCCGGCGGGCGTAACGGTCAGCCCGCTTCCTTTCGCGGCTGTGCGCAGTTCCGACGATTCGAACACGGATATCGGTGCCCAGAACCCTGCAAACGTTGAATCCAAGCTGGAATCGGCTGCATGGTTCAACCAACCGCTGACATTCGTCGGCGGTGGCGCATGTGGCGCGTCTCCGGCGTTCGCGAACGGCTGCTCCGCCTTCGACAATGGCGGCGGCCCATCGAACAAGGGCGGGACGTCGACCTTCGAGGCGAATGTGTTCGGAATCCACTACGGCAACAATTTCATTGCCGTGTTGTACAGCGACCTGGTGTCGGGATTCGAGATCAACGGCCTTCGGAATGGCGTCAGCAACATCTACGCGTTTACCACGTTGACCGCCGTGCCGCTTCCGGCCGCCGTATGGTTGTTCGGGACCGCGATCCTGGCGTTGCTCGGTGTTACCCGCCGTCGCCGGATGGCCGCTGCGTAACCCGAATTCGCCGTATTTTTAATTTATGAGTTTCCAGCTTCCGTCCGGTTGCCGGCAGGCCGTGCCGTAGGTATCGACCGGTTTGCCGCCCACCGTCGCTTTCGCGGTGTATTCACGACAATATTCACCGGATGCCGTTTTGATCGTTTTTTGCGGCGTTACTTCGTATTGGGCGCCACGGCGCGCGTCGTTCCAGACAATGGTTTCGCGATCCGGCACGTGCTCGAAGGTTTGGCTGAAGCACGTGTTTTCAGCCTGCGCCAGTCGATCGCCGACGGCGTGACCGATCACCGCACCGACCAGCGTTCCAAGCGCGGTCGCGGCCAGTTTTCCGTCGCCCTTGCCGAATTTCGATCCGGCATAGCCGCCCGCAGCCGCGCCGATGACTCCGCCAACGACGCGCGGATCGAAGAGGTCCGGCCGGCATCGACCGTTCCGCAGACCGGGCGGTAAGACGTATGCCGCGCGGGATTCCTGCTTGCGCCATTTCTTGTTCTTGTGTTTGTACGCCCCATGGCCTTTCTTGGCCCGGTAGCCATGGGCGGGTGCCCAGGGCGGCGGATCGGCCGCCACCGGTGGTGTGAGAAACGCGAGGCCGATCAGCGCCGTGAGCGCTGTCGCAGTCGTGCGGAACGGAAAATTCTTGGGCGTCAAATACCGCATTGGAAAATCCCTAGATTGCAGAACCGATAATACCCCTACTTTAAGGAGCGTGCTTTAACCTTGCGTTAACGGCACGGATCAGCCGGACCTTGGCCTGTTCCGCATTCCTTCGTGCAGTATCCAACAAAATGTTGGAAAAGTTAGAATTACACACCAGATAGAGTGAATTGCCGTATCAACGAGCCTAAATCGGTCGCAAAAAAAGCAGGGCAAGCATGTTTGGCATCTGGATCGTCATTCTCTTCGGCATCATTCCGGCCGCCGCCGGCGTCGGGTTGAGCTACGCTTTCTCGAAGGAAGAGACCCCGCCTCCCAAACGGCTGATCATCGGCGGGGCGATCGGTGCTGTCGTCGGCCTCGTGCTTGGCATCGTGCTGGTTCAATTCACTCCCTGACAGCCGCCGGGCGCTGATTCTTCCGCGTCGGCACGCCTGGATTTGTGCCGCCATTCGCCGCGATGCTACCAATGCAGCAGCGGCTTTTTTTGTGCCCAATAGGAGAATGAACGCATGTCCACGGTGGAAATCCTCGCCATTCAGCCGGTGTCCGATGCCGAGCGCAGCCGTATCGAAGCGGTCGACAGTTCCATACATTTGACCGATGCGGGCGGTTGGTTCGACGGCGAAATTCGCGAGGGTTGGCCGGAGTTCACGACGCGCCGCTACCTGGCGCCGGACGCCAACGGCCAGGGAACGCGGGAAGAGCGCGACGCCTTGTTGGCCAATGCGGAGATCATTCTCGGCGGATTTCCTTATCCGCTGGAACTGCGCGGACGGGCGCCGAAACTGAAATGGTTCCACCAACGCCCCGCCGGGGCGAGCAACCTGCTGCGCGGCGACCTGTGGGGCAGCGATGTCACCGTCACCACGTCGCGCGGCTTCGGCAACACGCTGCCGATCGCGGAGTATGTGCTTGCCAGCATTCTTCATTTCGCCAAGGGGCTGCACCGCGTCGAGGTGGACCGCTCAACCGGGTTGCTGGACCACCGGCCCTACAAGCCATTGTTGATCGAGGGGAAAACGGTCTGCGTGATCGGCGCGGGCGGGATCGGCTGCGACGTCGCCAAGGTGTGTTCGGGCGTCGGGATGCGGGTGGTCGGCACCCGGCGGCGGCCGCTGGCCGACGGCGAGGCGTTGCCGGAGGGCTTCGACTCGCTGCATCCACCGGACGACCTGCACCGCCTTTTGGGCGAGAGCGATTTTGTCGCGGTGTGTTGCCAGTGGACGCCCGAAACCACGGACCTGATCGGGACGGAGGCCTTCGGGGCGATGAAGCCCGGCACGATTTTGGTGAATGTGGCGCGCGGTGAAATCGTCAACGAGGACGCGCTCGTGACCGCCTTGGCCGAGGACCGGATTCGCGGGGCGGCGCTCGACGTCTATGTGGGCGAGTTCGACGCGGCGCCCGATGAGCGGTTGTGGTCCGACCCGCGCGTGATGATCACGCCGCACACTTCGGGCGGGTCCGACGAAAGCCGTCATCGCGCGATCGACGTCTTCTGCGACAACCTGGAGGCCTACCTGAAGGGCAAGCCGCTGATGAACGTCATCGACTGGGATTTGGGGTACTGATGCGTCCGGCGGGCGTTTCTGCTCGCCGGCGAAATGCGCGATGATACAGACACATCACAACGAACAACGATACGGAGAGAGTCGCCATGGATGAGGGTTTCGTTCGGGATAAGGTCATTCTGGTCACGGGTGCCGGCCGCGGGATCGGGGCCGAAATCGCCAAGCTGGCCGCGTCCGAGGGCGCGAAGGTCGTCGTCAACGATCTGGGCAGCACCGTCGACGGCGACGGCGCCGATACGACGCCGGCGCAGCAGGTCGTCGAAGAGATCGCGTCCAAGGGCGGCGAAGCGGCCGTGAACGGCGGGAGTATCGCCGATTGGGACGATGCGCAGGCCATGGTGGCTCAGGCGGTCGACACCTTCGGCCGGATCGACGGCGTCATCAATGTGGCGGGCATCCTCCGGGACCGGATATTCCACAAGATGTCGGCGGAGGAATGGAGTGCGGTGATCGGCGTTCATCTCACCGGGTATTTCAACGTCGCGCGCGCCGCGGCCGAGCATTTCCGGAAACAGTCGTCCGGCGCGATGGTGCATTTCACGTCGAATTCAGGCTTGATCGGCAATATCGGGCAGGCCAACTACGCGGCGGCGAAGATGGGCACCGTGGGCCTGTCGAAATCGATCGCGTTGGATATGGCCCGCTACCGCGTGCGGTCGAACATCGTTTCCCCGTCCGCCTTCACGCGGATGATCGAGACGATCCCGACCAACGACCCGAACAAGGCGTCGCATGTGGAACGGCAGAAACGCATGCTGCCGGAGAAGATCGCGCCGTTGTGCGTATATCTGATGTCCGACGTGGCGCAGGAGATTTCCGGCCAGATCTTCTACGTCCGCGCCAACGAGATCATGCTGATGAGCCAGATGCGGCCGATGCGTTCAGTCCACCGCGACGGCGGATGGAGTTGCCAGACGTTGCATGAGCACGGCATCCCGGCCCTGAAGGCAAGCTTCTACGACCTGGAACGGTCGCGCGACGTCTTTACCTGGGACCCGATCTAGCGGCCGGGACACCGGCGCCGGCGGATTTTCGCGGCGCGGCGTTTTCCGATAGGCTGATATCAGGTCTTCCTATGGGAAATGCCGCACTGGCGGACGGAAAGGAGCCTCATGACGATCGAAGTGCGCAAACTCGGCGAACCGCTCCTGGCCGAGGTGGTTGGCTTGGATGTCACGAAGCTGGCCGCGCCGGATGTTTGGGCCGAGGTCAATCAAGCCTTTCTCGATCACAACGTCCTGGTGTTCCGCGGCCAGATGATGACACCGGCGGAGATGGTGCAGTTCGCCGGACAGTTCGGTCCCCTCGAACCGCACATCACCAAGAAGTACAACCACCCGGATTTCGAAGAACTGATCGTGATGAGTAATGTCGATGCCGAGGGCAAGATCGATTCCCTCGGCGCCAAACGCGGGACGCGCTGGCATACGGACATGTGTTATCGCGAGGTGCCGTCGAAAGGCACCATGCTGCACACGCTGGAAATTCCGGACGAGGGCGGCGATACGTTGTTCGCCAACATGTACATGGCGCTCGAGGAAATGCCGGCCAAGCTCAAGGACCGGATCGAGGGGAGGCATGCCACGTTCCGTTACGGCGGGCGCAAGGCGGTTGGTCAGGTGCGGCTGGAGGCAGAAGACCGGGATGCCGAGTTGGTCGCGCATCCGATCATGCGGCCGCACCCGGAAACCGGCCGGTTGTCGGTCTATGTCAACCCGGCGCATACAATCGGGATCGTCGGCATGGACGACGACGCGGCGCAGGACCTCTTGGAGGAGATTTACGCTTGGTGCAGCCGTCCCGAATTTCAGGCGCGGCACCAATGGCAACTGGGCGATACGGTCATCTGGGACAACCGGTGTACGTGGCATAAGGGGACCGGCGAGAACCCGCTGCGTCAGGCACGGCGGTTCCTGCGCGCCACCATCGCGGACAATACGGCGACTGCCTCGATTGCAGCCTAGCCGATGTTCTTATCGATTTTGGTTATTCGGACGCGAGCGGATCGTTCGGTGCCGCCCCGTCCCAGTCGAATCCGGGTAACTCGAATGCGCCACGTTTTCCGCTGATCAGGCCGGGCCCTTTGCCGAGGGCGCCTTCGCCGTCATCGGTATCGACCTCTTTGTCGCCTTGAATCGTGGTGCACGACGCAAGCGCGAGGCCGACGACGAGCGCCGCCGCGATCTTTCGAATACCTGTGGCAGTCATTTGCATGTGTAGGATCTAGGAACCTTGACCTGCCCTTTAAAGGGGCTGCGGGGAGATCTCGCAAATTCGAGGCCGCGTAGGGGAGAAACGCGGCCTCGAAGGGGAGAACCAGGTTGGTCGAAACCTGATAGATAAAATTTTAGCTAAATATCGAAAAAATGCAGTGATATCGGTCACAGGCCGGAGAAACGGCAGAAAATAGCCGATTCCGGGCCGGCGGTCATAAATGTGTCGATGGGTATGCTGGAACAGGAAACGGGGCCGCGCGTGGGAGGGGCAAAGGGTGCGCGGCCCCGTCGAAACTGAGGGTGAGTATAAACGGATACGGATTTGCGGCAGTGACTGGCGTCACTCGGGATCGTCAATTTGCGCGGCCCGGTTGGGGGCCGGAGGGGCGTCCGGTCAGCCGCCGAAATGCTGGCAGCCGCCGGGCTTCCAGGTCTTCGCGCTATTCCGGGCTTGCTCGAGTTGGTCCGGCGTCATGCTCTTGATGAGGTTGCTACGCAGGGCGTCGGCGGCCGCGAGCCCGTTTGCCAGGGCCTGTGAATACCAAAGATAGGCCCGTACGGAATCCGGGTTCACTGGCGCTTGGCCATAGCGGTAGCGGGTCGCCATCGTGCTTTGCGCCACCGGATGCCCTTTGCGGGCGGCGGCGCAGAGCCAAGTCCAGGCCCGCTCGGCATCGCGTTCGCTGAGATAGAGTGCAAACAACGCGGTGCCGTCGCGCAGACCCGGATCGAAGGGGTCGGCGGCCTCCGGCCGGTCGTCCTCCTGACTGCCCGGCGCCGGCTGGCTGCTCGATGCCGGCGCCTTTTCCGTTGCCCCTGGGCTGCAACTCGCCGTCAAGAACAGGGTGGCGAGCGCCAGGCAAAAACCCGCCGCTCTCATCAATGCGCGGATCAAGAAAATCGCTGAAGCAATCGTGCGAGGTCGGTGGCTGCCGCAATGGTTTCGCAGTCGCAGTCGAAACACTGGTATCCATCCGACCGTTTTTCGATTCCGAACTCGATCACACCGTCATTGTCCAGCACGACAAAGACGTCGTTACCGGTTTGACTGGAAAATCTACGCATGCCGGATGCCCGGCCATTTTGAATCAATGAATCGCCGAGTTCGGTAATGCTTCGAACGTCGTCGTCGCTGAACAGCGTCCTCTCCCCACGGTGAGCGTCGCCACCGCGCATCGGGATAACACGAGCCGGCATTTCTCTCTCCCCTCTTCTTTTTTGAGCGCGTCTGCCGGAGACGCGCCCCGAAGATCATTCATCAGTAATACGCCAGAATTGGCGGGGGAAGGGAGAAAATCGTCGCAGCCGCGAATTCGAAGGCAGTTTCCCACGACGGTATGGCGAAAAAAGAAGGGGCGGCTGACGGGCCGCCCCAGTTGATGAGCTAAAAAGGTTTCCGGGAGGAATTGCGATGACACCGTCATCGCCCTTTTTGCAGTTGCGAATCTGCACTGCGATATTTCACCGCCTCATGGGCGGATTCAAGCAAAAAAAGTGCTTATTTTATAGCCTGTTAATGTGCATTTGCAGGGCAGCAAAACCCTAGGCGAAAAGGGCGTCGACCCGAGAAATTCGACGCGTATGCTCAAATCTTGGGCGGCGCCGTCGCGCGGCCGATCGAGGCTGGTCGGCCGGAATTTGCATTTTTGGCTAGCCCGGCCGCGCCAATTGGGGATCTTCCCTGTTTTCAACGTCGCCGCGGCCGAGCCATTCGTCGCGCAGCATGCCGAAGAAATAGACGTCCGCATGTTCGTCATCCGATGTGACCGCATGACCGCGCAAGATGCCCTCGCAGGTGAAACCCAAGGCTTTGTAGTTGAAGAGGGCAGGCAGGTTGCGTGCGTGCACGGTTCCATATACCCGGTACAGTCCCAGCGTATCGAAGAGGTAATCGAGCAGCCGCGTCCGCGTTTCGAACACCGTGTTGGTGCCCCAATGGCGCCGGTCGCCGATCATGACTTCGGTGCTTGCCCGGCCGAGTTGCGGTTCGGTGTGCACCTGATAGAAACCGAGAAGCCGCTCGTCCGATTTATCGAAGATACCGAGCAGCAGGTTCGTGACGTTGTCGAACTGCCGCATGAACCGCAAGAAGTCGTTCGTCGAGGGCCGCTCAGGCAACTCGACAAAACGTAGCAATTCGTCGTCATGCAGCCAGCGGATCAACCGCCCGGTGACGTCGGACCGTTCCAACGGGCGCAGGAGAAACCGGTCGGTTTCCAGCCGGATCGGCTGCTGTGCAGGCGGGTTCATCGTGTGACCTTCCGCTCATGGACCGTTAATGGCCAGTCTGATTTTCAGCATAGCATGCGGTGGCGTCGAATTGCGTGGCCTTGCGGCGTTACGCGCGATATCGCGGCGTGGCATCCGTGCTATATGGTAGGCCCATCGCGCGAAGATGGCGCTGCGCGCGGTCGACCGTGACACAGGAGGATACCTTGATTGCACGTAAAGAAGAGTTCGCCGACATGCGCATCAATTTGGACGGCGGCACCTACGAGGGATGCACCTTTCGGAACTGCACGTTGTTGTATAGCGGCATGCTGCCGGTAAGCCTGGATAAGTGTTTTTTCGAGAATTGCGTCTGGGACTTCATCGGCCCGGCCGGGAATGCGCTGGCCTTTATGCGCGATCTGTATATCGCCGGCGGTGATCAGCGCGAGCAGGTCGAGGACGTCCTGGACAAGATCAAGGTCACTTCGTAAGCGGCATCCGATTCGTGCTAAGCTGCGTCCAACGCAAGATATCGGCGTCGCCACCCGATCCGACGCTTTGAAAGAGGAAACCATCATGAATTCACTGGATGTTTTCGATCCATCCGGCGCGACGGAGATAACGCGATTGCACGCGGACCGCCTCGGCTCGCTGGAAGGTAAGACCGTTGCCCTGTTGTCCGACGACATGTGGCAGGCGCATCGCATGATGCCGTTGCTGCGGGAAATGCTGGAAGAGCGTTTCGACAACATCACGATTATCCCGGAAACCGAGTTTCCGATGGGGAACACCGCGATCGATCGTGACGAGACCGCCGACATGTTCGTCGAGCGCGGGGTCGACGCGGTCATTGTCGGCAACGCTTCCTGAGGCGCCTGCGCAACAGCATGCGGCCGTGCTGCCGCTAGAATCGAAAGCAGGGGCATCCCCACAGTACTTCTGACCCGCGAGGATTTCGTCGGCGTTGTCCGTAACGCGCTCGCCGGTCTCGGGTTCGATCAGGACGCGCCGATGGTGACCTTCCCGATAGATCCCTTCCTGGTCGGCAGCGACCTGACGCCGATCCGGGAGAATTTCGACGGATTCCTCGACGCTCTGACGAAATGGGAAGCGCGCGCCAAGGAAACCGGCGTGCAGGATCCGCCGCGCATGCAGATCGAGGCCAACGGCTTCGAGGCGGCGCTCGACAAGATGAACCGCCAGTTTCTCATGAACACCTGGGGCGACGGTCTTCCCTTGAACGCACCGACCGACGAACGCGTCGAATGGATCCTCAAGGGGACCGACCTGCCGCGCGATCATGTGGTCGGAAAGGTCATGCCGCGGGGCGGCATTGCGACCGTCGAGACCATTTCGGTATCGCTCGCCATGGCGGGCGGCCGGCCGGAATACCTGCCGGTCATGCTGGCGGCGGTCGAGGCGATCCTCGATCCCGGGATGGAGCATGACAAGTTCCAGGCGACGTCGGGCAGCACCTTCCCGGTGGTCATCGTCAACGGGCCGATCGCCCAGAAGATCCGGCTCAATTCCGGCTTCGGGCTGCTCGGTCCCGATCCACAGCATCCGGCGGGCGCCAGCATCGGCCGTGCCCTGCGGCTGATCCTGCAGAATGTCGGCGGTGCGTTGCCGGGTGTTGGCACCATGGCGATGTTCGGCGGCATGCGCTACACGAACGCCGTGTTCGCGGAAGACGAGGAGGGCTTGCCCGAAGGCTGGAATCCGGTCTGCACGGACCATCTTGGCCTGCCGGCGGGCAGTAATGCGGTCACCGTCTACGTGGCGACCGGCGCGTCGAATATCATGCGGCGCGGTGTCGGCAAGGAAGAGCCGGAAGAGGAGGCGGAGCAAAGCCTGCGGCGCGTCGGCCAGTATCTCCGCAGCCCCAGCCCGCATTACACCCATGGTTGGGCGAACGGATCGCCGGGGGCATTGTTGATGTCGCGTGTCGTTGCGAAGCAGCTGTCCGGTCTCGGCTGGGACAAGGCCAAGATCAAGCGATTCCTGTGGGAACGGTCCAGCACGCCGGCGGCCGAAGTCCGCGAGAACGGCATGAAACAGTGGATCGAGGCGGCAGCCGACCCCGAAACCGTGGCGTCGTCGGGCATGGATCCCTGGCCGATCTCCCGCACGCCGGAGCAAATCATCCTCTGCGTCGCGGGCGGGCATCATCCGACGCATAATTTCTGGATGCAGGCCAACGCGCCGAAAGTTGCCGGCGGGGAAATCAAGCTGCCCGGCGGCTTCGACGCCTTGCTTGCCGAAGCGGACGAAGACCTCGGATCAGGCGGCGAGTACTGCATGATCTAGGCCCGGTAACCGGCGCGGACGTGCCAAAAGGAAAGCCGGCGGAAACCGTTTCCGCCGGCTTTTTCTTGGATACCCGGTGCCGAACTAGGCCGCGCGCATCTGCGACAGGAATTCGTCCACCTGAGTGCGCAGGGTATCGGCTTGCTCGGACAGCTCGCTTGCCGAGGCGAGTACCTGCTGGGCCGCGGCACCCGTCTCGGAAGCCGCTTCCGTGACGTTGGAAATCGTGCCGCTTACGGTCTGCGTGCCGGTTGCCGCCTGCTGGGTGTTCTCGGCGATCTCCTGCGTTGCGCTACCCTGCTCGGAAACGGCTGTCGCAATGGTATCGGTGATGCTGTTGATCTCGCCGATGGTGGAGCCGATTCCCTCGATCGCCGAGACGGCGTCGGACGTTACCGACTGCATCTCGGAGATTTGAGCGCTGATCTCCTCCGTCGCTTTCGCCGTTTGGGTCGCCAGGTTCTTCACCTCGGAGGCCACAACGGCAAACCCCTTACCGGCTTCGCCGGCACGGGCTGCTTCGATGGTGGCGTTCAGGGCCAGCAGGTTGGTCTGTTCCGCGATATCGCTGATCAGTTCCACGACCTCACCGATTTTCTGCGCGGCGGATGCCAGGCTTTGCACCGTTTCGTTGGTGCGCTGTGCGTCGTCGTTTGCCTTGCCGGCGATTTCAGCGGATTGCGAGACCTGGCGATTGATCTCGTTGACCGACGCCGACAACTCTTCGGCGGCGGAAGCGACCGTCTGTACGTTCGTGGACGCCTCTTCGGATGCCGCGGCTACCGTCGTGGTCTGTTGGCTCGCATCGTCGGCCGTTTTCGACATCGACTGCGCCGTCGCCGTCAATTGCGCCGACGACGAGGAAACGGTCTCGACGATGGCCCTTACGCGGCTTTCGAAATCGTCGGCCATCGCGTTCATCGCCGCCTTCTTCTCGGCCGCGACTCGCTCTTCCTGCGCGGCCTTTTCCGATTCCATTTTTTGCACTTCGATGGCGTTCTGTTTGAAGACCTGGATGGATTGGGCCATGCCGCCAATTTCGTCGCCGCGGTCCAAACCCGGGATATCGACTTCGAGATTGCCCTTCACCAGATGTTCCATGACTTCGACGCTGTCATTGATCGGACCGGTGATGCCCCAGATGATCACGAGCGAGCCGATGACGGTGATCGACAGCAGCGCGATCGTCGTGGTGAGGATCAGGAAGAACTGACTCGACGCGGCGGTTTCGAGAGATTCCAATCGCGTCATAAAATCCGTTGCGAGCCGATCTTCGACCGACTTCATCAAATTGATTTTGTCGGTGATCTTTTGGAACCAGATGCCGGCATCTATATCGCCCGTGCTTCCCGATTGAACGCTGTCAATGGCGATTCGCCGCATGCGGTTGACGTCGTCTACGGCGCCGCCCTTGACGGTGCTCTTGTAGAAAGCCACCTGGTCCGGCGTCGCGTTCGACATGAAGGTGTTGAGAAACACGCCTTGCATCGCGATGAGCTGGATGAATTTCTGGTGGACGGCCGGGGCGAACTTCTTTGCACCGAAACCGGCCGCACCCATTGCACGCTCTACACCTGCCCGTTCCTTCGCTTCCAGGAATGACGTGTAGCTGACGATCGAATTCGCCACTTCGCCGGTTGTCGCGTATTCGCTCATGACTTCGACGATTTTCAAGAATTTCGCGATGGTCGGCGTATAGTATTTCGCCATCTGCGGCACGGTCGCCGTTTGGCTGGAAACCTTGCTGCGCATCGGCGCGAGTTGTCTCAGGGCCGTCGTCGCCTGCTGGATTGCCGCGGAGATTTGGCTGCCATAGGCATCGACGGAGAATGATTTGAGTGCCGCCTCCATCTGGGTTTGGCGGTTGTCTGTCTGTGCGCGTTGCTCGGGCAGTTCGGCGCGGAATTTGACACCCTTGCTGGCGATGAAGCCGGCGGACATGCCGCGTTCTTTCTGCAATTCATGGACAAGTGCGCTGAACTTGGGGGCAAGCGAGCCAAGCTCTAACAACCTATGCGTCTTGTTTTGTTCCTGCCACGTGCTGTAGGTCAACATAGTGGAGAATAACAGCGCGCCGAGAAATGGCAGCGCCAGTAGGAGATTGATCCTGCTGGATATTCTCCAGCCGGATAGGATGGATTTGGACCAGGCTTTCATCGAATTTTCCCCTCGAAACACGCGATTTAATGTCTTCCAATTCGTAGATTGCGCCCCGGAATAGTTCCGCTCTTCAAACAATCGACCGCGCCGTAAGCCGGCGATGCCTCCGGTCAAACAGGTGTCCCACCGCAACGGCGGATGACAGCCGCTTACCGAAGATTGCGTTAACATTGTCTAGAAAGGATTAAAGTGGATGAGTTTTTGCCAAAAAATGCGCAAAGAAGTGGCATGTGGTGATCTTTTGAGCACAATCTATTCTTGTATACAGTGCCAAGTGGCCGAGTTTAGGGGCTGTTTTGGGTTGTACTAACCGGCCGATATGTTTCGTCAGCGGATCAATGCGCGCAGCCAGGTCGTCACGTTCAACAGGCTGCTGAGGGCCGCCGCGACATAGGTCAACGCGCAAGCCTTTAGAATTCTGTTCGCCTCGGGCATGTCTTCGGGGGGCAGGTAGCCGCCGCCTTCGAGGATCGGCAGGGCTTTTTTGAAACTGGCATCCCATTCCACCGGCAGCGTCGCGAGATGTACGACGGCCTTGACCGCGGTCGACAGGAAGCCGGCGAGAAAGAGCAACAGGGTGAGAGCCGGAATTCCGGTCATTAGCCCGGCAAGCGGGCTCAACACCATGGCGCCAATGCCGATACGGTCGGTCACGGCGGTCAACCGCACCAAGCTGTTGCGCCGCCTCAGATTTGGGTCGTCGTCCCGGTCTTGAATGGCGTGGCCGACCTCGTGCGCGGCGGTGACGACGGCGGTCAGACTCCGGCCATGCATGTTGGCCGGACCCAGCCGAACCGCCTTGTCGTTGGGATCGTAGTGGTCCTTGCCCACTTCGGTCTCCTCGACGCGTATTTGGGGCAAGTCGAGCTGTTCCAGCAGATGCACCGCCAATTCGCCGCCGGTGCCGGGAAAATCGCTCCGTTCCTGCCCGTTCCGGCGAAGGACTTGCTTGGTCCACATTGCGGGACCGAAGATAAGCGCCAGAACGCCCAAAGACAGAAGGACAGCGAGAATGATCGGCATGGTTCCACCGTTTGGACGTATCGATGCGACGTGTGTACGGTCGACACCGTAAATATATTTATCCCACGCAGCATTCCTATAGAGTGTGAACTTATC
Source organism: Alphaproteobacteria bacterium (assembly GCA_965228975.1). Lineage (GTDB taxonomy): Bacteria > Pseudomonadota > Alphaproteobacteria > UBA8366 > UBA8366 > JAJFJD01. Next base: position 3,978,024 of record OZ245851.1, on the reverse strand, counting down.
GTTGACGGTCCCGCCGGGTCCGATTCCATATCAGATGAGGTTATCGTGAAACCGAGGGTTGGGATGGTCTTGGGCGACCCGTGTGGTGTCGGCCCAGAGGTGACCGCGAAGCTCATGGCGCGAGACGAAATCCGTGCGACGGCGGATATCGTGCTGGTCGCCGATCCGGATGTTTACGCCGCCGGGCAGCGGGTGGCGGGCGTAGATGGGCCGATGGAGCGGTATTCGTTGACGTCCGTCCTGGAAGACGTCGCGCAGAATGGATCGAGTGGCACCTACCTCGCCGATCCGGAACTCCGGCAAGAGGGCGAATACCAACCCGGTCTTGCCACAGCGGAGGGCGGCCGCTATGTGCTTGAAACCTTGCGGGGCGTGTTGGCGTTGGCGCAACGGGGAGAGGTGGACGCCGTTTGCTATGCGCCGTTAAACAAGGAAGCGATGAGCATGGCAGGGTCATCCTTCCCGGACGAGATCTTGTGGATCGCGAACGAAGTCGGGCATTCGGGCCCGCTATGCGATTGCACATTCGTCGACGGCCTCTGGACGGCGCGGGTCACCTCGCACGTGCCGATCGATGACGTAAGTGTGAACATAACCGAGGATCGCATTATCGAGGTGACGCGTCTGATCGACGATACGCTGCGCCGCGCCGGCGTTGCCTCGCCGCGGATCGCGATGGCCGCGCTCAATCCGCATGCGGGCGATGGCGGGTTGATCGGGCGTGAGGAGATCGACGTGTTGCGGCCCGCGGTCGCGAAACTGGTTGCCGAGGGAATCTCCGTCGAGGGACCATTCCCGTCGGATACGGTTTTCCTGCGGGGCCGGGATGGCGATTACGATGCGGTTGTCACGATGTATCACGATCAGGGCCAAATCGCGTTGAAACTTCTGGGGTTCGGCCGCGCCGTGACGGTGATCGGCGGCTTGGCGATCCCGGTCGCGACGCCGGCGCAAGGTACCGCGTTCGATATTGTCGGCAAGGGAATCGCGTCGCCTGAAGGGCTGCAGCAAGCATTTCGAGTTGCCCGCGATATGGCGCAGGCAAGGCGTGCGGCCTAACCGGGCACTCTCGTTCGCGAGGGTGCGGAGCGATGCCGGCCTTCCGTGGCCAATGCACGGCGGGCGGCTATAAAGAAAAGCGCGAGGACACAGGCAGGGCCGACCTGGACATCGATCGATTCCGCGATGCCGGTGCTGACCAGCGGCATGACCCATGCTGCGACCAGCACGGGGCGTTCGCCGGCCATCCAGCCGCGCAGATAGCCATCCATCGCAATCAAGGCGATCGGAATCGCCAGTAGTGTGAAATCGTAGTCGAAAAGATACGGCGTTGCCGCCAACGTTCCCGCAACCAAAGTCGCGGCGCGCAACGGCAGCGGCGGACGCCGCCACCAGACAAGGGCCACCGTCGCCGCGATGCAGACGGCGAGCACGGTTTGCACCGCATATGCCACGATAAGATCGGCCCCGGCCAGACGAAGCGCGGCGAACGTGCTTGGTATCTTGGCCCACCGCACCAATCCGTCCTCGAAGACGGATCGCGCCAGCGGCGCGTTGTCCCAAAACGCGACCCAGATTTCGGGGCCGAAAGCCGCCACACTGAGGGCGGCGAATGCCACGGTCGTCCCAGCGGCCCAAAAGAAACTCGTCCAATACCGCCCGCACAGCAAGGCGAGCGGCAGCAGTAACCCGAAATGCGGCTTGTAGCTGAGGAGGCCGATCAGGATTCCCGCCACGATCGGACGGCGGTCCAAGACGAGCATCGCCCCGCCGAACAATGCCGCGGTAACGAAGCCGTTCTGACCATGAAAGAAGTTCATGAACGTGCCGGGAAAGGCGGTCAGCAACAACAGCGTTTGCGGTTGCGGTGCCATCTTGCGGATGACCCACGCATAGCCGGTGAATGTGCCGCAGGTCCAGACCAGGTAGGCCCAGATATACGGAATAAGCGACAGCGGTAGGACCATGGCCAGGAAGGTCGGCGGGTAATGCCACAGGAACACTTTGTCGCTGGCCGGGACCGCGACCTTTTCCGCGGCGAACATCTTCGCCGCGTCGAATACGTCCACGGCGTTGCCCTGCAAGGCGAGCCAAGAGGCACCCCAGAAGGTGATGAAATCGTATCCGATCGGTTTTTGGCGCGGATCGATCAGGTCGGTGACCTGGCTCATCCACGCGATCGCGGCCACGATGTAGACCGTCAGGAAAATCAACGGGTAGGCCGAAAGCCGATGGGCGGTAAAAATCCGGCTCGCCGTCGATCCGGAATCCGGTGTGAGATGCAGGGACATACGAGTCTTCGTTCGGGCCGCCGGGCTTGTGCGGCATATCGAGTGACGGTATGTCGGAATGCTTTGGAAAAAGTTAATTATTGCTGTGGAACAACGTCTTCCGTGGCGCTGGGGAGGAGAAAATTCCTGCAGTGGGCGCCTTTTTCCGTTGAAAGTTGTTCGAGCGGGTAAGCGTCCGGCGGCGGTTATTGCCGCCGCCGGGATGTTGCATTCAATCGTCTAAACGTCCGAAAAGGCTTTGCCGGATTTTGCGAGATCGGCGATCAGGTTGGACGGTTTCCAATGACCGCCGTATTTCTCGTGCCATTCGCACAGCGTCTCGTAAACCTTCGGAACGCCGAGCGTGTTGTCGGCCCAATACATCAGCCCGCCGCGATACCGCGGAAAGCCGAAGCCGTTGAGCCACATGACATCCACATCGCTCGCCCGGTAGGCGATGCCTTCCTCCAGGATCTTCGCCGCCTCGTTGACCGACGACAGCAGCAGACGGTTCAGCACTTCCTCGTCGCTGATCTCGCGGCGCTCGACGCCCATCTGCCGGGACACCGCCTCGATGATGTCCTTCACCTTCGGGTCCGGATAGGGCGTGCGGTCGCCTTCCTTGTATAGGAAATACCCGGCGCCGGTCTTCTGCCCGAGTCGGCCTTCCTCGACCAATGCGTCCGAGATCGGATCGGGTTTGTAGCCTTCCGGGTCTTCCTGCGCGCGGCGTTGCCGGGTCGCGTAGCTGATGTCGAGGCCCGCAAGGTCGCCGACCGCAAACGGTCCCATGGGGTAGCCGAAGTCGTACATCACCTTGTCGACCTGTTCCGGCAGTGCGCCTTCCTCCAGCAAGGCCATCATCTCGATCTTGAAGGGGATGCGGGTGCGGTTGGCGAGGAAGCCGTCGCAGTTGCCGCAGACGCCGACCACCTTGTTCAGCGTCCGGCCCAGCTTGATCGAGCTCGCGATGGTCTCTTTCGAGGTCTTCTCGCCGCGGACGACTTCCAGCAGTTTCATGACATTGGCCGGGCTGAAGAAATGCGTGCCGATCACGTCGCCGGGGCGTTTGGTCATCGCCGCCATGGCGTCGATGTCCAGCGTCGAGGTGTTGCTGGCGAGGATCGCGCCGTCCTTCATCGTCTCGTCCAGCGTGGCGAAGATCTCTTTCTTGATGTCGAGATTCTCGAACACCGCCTCGATGACGATGTCCGCGTCGCCGATCTTGCCGTAATCGAGCACCGGCTCGATCAACGCCATCCGTTCGGGCACCGCCGCCGCGTCCAGGCTGCCGCGTTTCACGCTGACCTCGTAGTTCGATTTGATCTTGGCGACGCCCTTGTCGAGCGCTTCCTGGTCCTTCTCAAGCAGTTTCACCGGAATGCCGACATTGGCGAAACACATGGCGATTCCGCCGCCCATCGTGCCGGCGCCGATCACCGCGGCGCTTTCGATCTTCGTGACCGGCGTGTCGCGCGGCACGTCCGGAATCTTGGTGGCCTCGCGTTCGGCGAAGAAGGCGTATTTCAGCGCCTTGGTCTCGTCGCCTTCGCGGATTTCGTCGAACAGTTCGCGTTCGCGCGCCAACCCCTCGCGCAGGGGCATGGAACAGGCCGCCTCGACGCATTTGATGCAGTGGTACGGGGCGATCTGGTTGCGCGCCTTGCGGGCGATCTTCTTGCGCATCGCGTCGAAGATGCCGGGGTCGTCCTTCGCTTCCTGCAGTTTCTCGTCGCGTTCGCCCACCCGGGGCAAGGGCCGGACATCGGCGATCTTCTCCGCATAGGCGATCGCGGCGTTCAGCAGGTCCCCTTCCGGCGCCAACTCGTCGATGATGCCCAGGTCTTTGGCCTCCGGCGCCGGCACGTGCCGGCCGGTGACGATCAGGTCGAGTGCTTTCTTCGGGCCGACCAACCGGGGCAGGCGCTGTGTGCCGCCGCCGCCCGGCAGAATGCCGATAAGGACCTCCGGCAGGCCTACCTTGGCGCTCGGCACCGCAACCCGGTAATGGGCGCACATCGCGGACTCCAAGCCGCCGCCAAGGGCGAAACCGTGGATGGCGGCGACGACGGGCTTGTCCATCATCTCCATCTCGTCGCGCCATTTCATGGCGATCGGGCTCTTCTTCTCGCCCACATGCTTGATGTCGGCGCCGGCGATGAAGCTGCGTCCCCCGCCGATCAGGACCATCGCCTTGACGTCGTCGTCCTGCATGCCTTGTTGCAGCGATTCGTAGATCCCTTCCGGCACGCCGGGGCTCAGCGCGTTGACCGGCGGATTATTGATCGTGATGACGCCGATGGCGCCATGCTTTTCGTAGTCGACGAGGTCAGACATGGGGTGCTTCCTTTGAATAGAGACTTCGGGCGCTCGGTCGGACGGGACAGGCCGAAACGTCGCGGCGCTTATGCGCGCCGTCCGCAGAATTTATACATCACAATCGAAACGCTGTCGCCGGGGCCGGACTCAATCGGCACGCACCTCGGCAAGGAAAGGCACTTTCTCCCGGTACGCGTCACGGAAGGTGTCGATCTCCGATTGATGCTCTTGCGTCCGCCCGACGTCGTCCAGGCCGTCCAGCAGGCACCGTTTCGGAACGGCCGCGATCTCGAAGGGATAGACCGTACCGTCCGGGCCGGTCACCGTCTGCGCTTCCAGGTCGATACCGATCCGCGCCCCCTGTTCGGCGTGGATCTGCTGCCGCAGCTTCACGCAGATGTCGTTGTCCAGGACGACCGGCAGCAATCCGTTCTTGAGGCTGTTGTTGCGATGAATGTCGCCGAAGCTCGACGCGATGACCGCCTTGATGCCGAACGCCGCCAGCGCGTAGACGGCGGATTCGCGGGACGACCCGCCGCCCCAGTTTCGGTCGGCGACGATGATCTCGGCATCCCGGTAGGGCGGCTTGTTGAGGATGAAATCCGGCTTCTCGCTGCCGTCCGGATTGAAGCGATGATCGTGGAATAGGATCTTCGGGTACTCCGGGTCGCCGATCGGCACCTTGTTGAACCGGGTCGGACAGAGCTGGTTGGTGTCGATATTCGCCTGGTCGAAGGGGACGGCTATGCCGTTCAGTTTCTTGAAGGGTTTCATGAGCGGCGCTCCTCCGTCAGGGTGCGGACATCGGTGAGCTTGCCCGTGATCGCGGCCGCGGCGGCCATCGCCGGGCTGACCAGATGGGTACGCGACCCCAATCCCTGCCGGCCCTTGAAATTCCGGTTCGAGGTGGAGGCGCAGCGTTGCCCCGGCTGCAACAGGTCGCCGTTGATCGCGGTGCAAAGCGAACAGCCCGCACCCCGCCACTCGAATCCCGCCTCGGTGAAGATGCGGTCGAGCCCTTCGGCCTCGGCCTCGCGTTTGATCGTAGTGGAACCCGGCACGATCCAGGCCGGCACCTTGGCCTTACCCAACTTCGCGACGTCGGCCGCGGCCCGCAGGTCTTCCATCCGGCCGTTGGTGCAGGAGCCGATGAAGACATGATCGACCGGAATGTCCGTGAGCGCCGTGCCCGGCTTCAACCCCATATAATCGAGGGCGGCGGAAATCTCGCTCTTGCCCGCCTCGGTCCCGGCGTCCTCCGGTGAGGGGAGCACTTCGGTGATCGGCAGGGCCTGCTCGGGGTTGGTGCCCCAGGTGACCATGGGCGCGATGGCGCCGGCGTCGAGCGAGACCTCGGTGTCGAAAGCGGCGTCGTCATCGCTCGGCAGGGTTCGCCAATAGTCGACCGCGGCCTCCCACGCTTCGCCCTTCGGGGCATAGGGCCGGCCTTCGAGATAAGCGTAGGTTTTGTCGTCGGGCGCCATCATGCCGGCGCGGCCACCGGCCTCGATCGACATGTTGCAGACCGTCATGCGCTGTTCCATCGTCATGCCTTCGACGGCGCTGCCGGCATATTCGACGACATGGCCCGCCGCGCCGCCGTGGCCGATCTTGGCGATGATCGCCAGGATGACGTCCTTCGCGCTGACGCCGAACGGCAGATCGCCGTCGATCGCGATCCGCATCGACCTCGGCTTCCGCTGCCACAGGGTCTGCGTGACCATGATGTGATAAATCTCGGACGCGCCCGCACCGAAGGACAGGTTGCCGAAGGCGCCATGGGTCGCGGTGTGGGAGTCCGCGCCGACCAGTAGTACCCCCGGCAATGTGATGGCCTGTTCCGGCCCGGCGACATGCAGGATGCCCTGATCGTCGTCGTCGATGTTGAAATGCCGAATACCGTGCTTCTTGCAGTTGGCGGCCAGTAACTCGATCATGTTGCGGATTTTCGGGTCCGCGATGGCGTCGAGACCCTTCTCTCGGTTCGCTGTCGGCACGTAGTGATCGGAAAAGGCGAAGACCTTGTCCGGCTCGGCCACGCCGCGGCCTTCCTTGTCCAGCCGGTCGAAGGTGTGGCGCGAGCCTTCGTGGATCAGACAGCGCGCGACGTAGAGCAGCGTCTCGTCCTCTTCGACGGTGATGGCGTGCTGCCGCCATATCTTGTCGAACATCGTTTGCGGGGCCGGCACGGCATCCTCCGTTATGCTTTTCTTAGGGGAAATCCCTCTAGTTTCCCATCGGCCGTATTATCGCCGACAGGTCCAAGCCGCGCAAAACACGAGAGCGCTTGTACCGTTCGCGGCGATGACTATAGTGCCGCCGCTATATCCCCCTTTTTCAACCGCCCGAAGGCATTGCCTCAATGGATCTGCGCAACATCGCCATCATTGCCCATGTGGACCATGGCAAAACGACGCTGGTCGACGGGCTGCTGCGGCAAAGCGGTACATTCCGCGATAATCAGCAGGTCGCCGAACGGGCGATGGACTCCAACGACCTGGAGCGGGAGCGCGGGATCACCATCCTGGCGAAATGCACCTCGATCCAGTGGCGGGACACGCGCATCAATATCGTCGATACGCCGGGCCATGCGGATTTCGGCGGCGAGGTCGAGCGCATCCTCAGCATGGTCGATGGGGTGGTGGTGCTGGTCGATGCCGCCGAAGGGCCGATGCCGCAGACCAAGTTCGTGCTGGGCAAGGCGCTGAAGATCGGCTTGCGGCCGATCGTGATGATCAACAAGGTGGACAAGCCCGACCAGCGCGCCCACGACGTCCACAACGAGGTCTTCGATCTCTTCGCCGCACTGGACGCGACGGATGAGCAGCTGGATTTCCCCACGCTCTTCGGATCGGGCAAGGACGGTTGGGCCGCCGACGCGCCGGAAGGACCGTCGGAGAATCTGGATCCGTTGTTCGATCTGATCGTGCGCCATGTGCCGGCGCCGCCGGTCGACCCGGAGGGTGCGTTCCGCATGCTCGCCACGACCCTCGAAGCCGATCCCTATCTTGGCCGTCTCCTGACCGGCCGGATCTACGCCGGTAGCGTCCGGCCGAACGCAACCGTCAAGGCGCTGACCCGCGACGGCGACCTGCGCGAGGAAGCGCGTATCACCAAACTGCTCGCCTTCCGGGGGCTGGAACGGGTGCCGGTCGAGGAAGCGCACGCCGGCGATATCGTCGCCATTGCCGGCCTGTCGGAATCAACCGTTTCGGACACGTTGTGCGATCCGTCGCTCGACACGCCGATCGAGGCGCAGCCGATCGATCCGCCGACTCTCGCCATGTCCTTCGGGGTCAACGATTCGCCGTTGGCCGGGCAGGACGGGGATAAGCTGACGTCCCGCGTGATCCGGGCCCGCCTGTTGCGCGAGGTCGAAGGCAATGTCGCGATCACGGTGCGGGAAACCGATGATGCGGACGCCTACGAAGTCGCGGGGCGGGGAGAGTTGCAACTCGCCGTCCTCATCGAACAGATGCGCCGCGAGGGCTTCGAGTTGTCGATCGGCCGGCCGCGCGTGTTGTACCAGACCGATCCGGACACCGGCGGCCGCCTCGAACCGATCGAGGAAGTGGTCGTCGACGTGGACGAGGAGTATTCCGGCGCGGTGGTCGAGAAGTTGAGCGAGCGCAAGGCCGAGCTGACCGACATGCGGCCGGCCGGCAGCGGGAAGCAACGGCTGACCCTGCTCGCCCCGTCGCGCGGGTTGATCGGTTATCACGGCGAGTTCCTGACCGATACGCGGGGCACCGGCGTGATGAACCGGGTGTTTCACGGATATGCGCCCTACAAGGGACCGATCGCGATGCGCCGCACCGGCGTGCTGGTCTCGCTGGGGCAGGGTAAGGCGGTTGCCTATGCGCTTTGGAACCTGGAAGACCGCGGCCCGATGTTCGTCGATGCCGGCGCGATGGTCTATGGCGGAATGATCGTCGGCGAGAACAGCCGAGGATCGGATCTCAACGTCAACCCGCTCAAGGCCAAGCAACTCACCAACATCCGCGCCTCCGGCAAGGACGAGGCGGTGACGCTCACCCCGCCGATTCGAATGAGCCTCGAGAAAGCGATCGCCTATATCTCGGATGACGAACTGGTGGAGGTTACGCCGCAGCACATCCGCTTGCGCAAACGCTTCCTCGATCCGCATGAGCGGAAGCGGGAATCAAAACGATCGGAAGTCGCCTAGCCGGCCATACAGGCTGTCAGTCGGCCGCTTTATCGGCACAGGCGACACATAGCGCCACCGCGGGGTCCAGTTCGAGCCTTTTCAGCGCGATTTCGTCGCCGCAGGTCAGGCAGTAGCCGAACTCGTCGGTGTCCAGCCGTTCCAACGCCGCGTCGATCCGCTGTAATTCGATCTTTCGCCGGCGTTCGGTTTCCTGGGCCATTGCCTGCCCTTGCATGGCATCCATGCGCGACAGGCGGCCGAGCCGCGCCTGGTCGAGTTCCACCGTATCGCGCGAGTCCTTGTTGGCGTTCGCCCGTTCCAGCAACTGGTCCCGGCGTTCCTTCAGGCTTGATCGCATTTTCTTCGCATCTATGTCGTCACGATCGGTCATAGCCTATCAAGTATAGCGCGAGTCTGGCGGATTACCGCGCCTCATTTTCAACTGTTATGACGGAAACGTGTAAGGGCGCGATTTGTTCGCGGGCGCGGAGTCTCTATGTATCTTTATGACTATAGGACACGGCATCACGAAGAGGGTCTCATGACGGTCTCAGCGCAACCACGGTTCGCCTTTCGCGCGGCGGCGATACTCGTCTTGTTCATCGGGCTCAGCGGGTTTTCGTTGGAATCCCTGTTTGCGCCGAAGGCCGAGTTGTGGCCGCGCTGGCAGGCGCATGACGCCGCCTCGACGCAGACGGTCGATCATGGCAAATGGGACATGATTCTCAAAGCCTATGTGAAGCCGGATACGAGCGGCTTGAACCGCTTCGACTATCAGCATGTTTCCTCGGCCGACCGTGAGGTTTTACGCGGTTACATCGAGGGGCTGGGCAAGGTTGACGTCAGCAAGCTCAACCGGTCGGAGCAATACGCTTATTGGCTCAATCTATACAACGCGTTGACCATCGACGTGGTCCTGACCCATTTGCCGGTGAAAAGTATCCGCGAAATCGACATCTCGCCGGGACTCTTCGCCAGCGGGCCTTGGGACAAGAAATTGATCGCCGTGGAAGGGGTCGAGGTCAGCCTCAATGACATCGAGCACCGAATCCTGCGGCCGATCTGGCAGGACCCGCGCGTGCACTATGGTGTGAATTGCGCGTCGATCGGATGTCCCAATCTTCTCACCACGGCCTATACGGGCGCCGGGCTTGAAACGATGCTCGACGCGGCCGCGCGCACCTATGTGAACTCGCCGCGCGGCGTCAGGATCGATGAAAACGGTCTGACCGTCTCCAGCATATATGTGTGGTTCAAGGACGATTTCGGCGGAACCGATCAAGGCGTCATCGATCATTTGAAGCGCTACGCGAAACCGGACCTGCGCGCCGCGCTGGATGGCCGCTCGTCCATCGATGCGCATGCCTATGACTGGGCGCTCAATTCCGGACTGGGAAGCTAGGACTCTTGCGCGGCCCGGCTGCCGGCGACGCAGCCGGATTTTTGTTTGCCGTTTTGCCGCTGCGAATCGTACAGCCGGGCGAGCCGATCCGGCGATACGCCCAGATAGAATAACAGATGGATTTTCAACCAGCCCCACACGATCGCCGCCGGGCGGCGGCCTGCGAAACGCCGGGATGACGTGACCAGCGGTGGGTCGGCGATGCAGCAGGTCCGGCCGGCGTTCTCCATCCGCCGGTTGAAATCGTAATCCTCCATCAGGGCGATCGGCCGGATGCCGCCGAGTGTCTGGTATGCCCTGCGCCGGACGAATACCGCCGAATCGCCGTAATAGACGCCGTGCTCGCGGATCCACCTATAGAAGCCGTCGAGCCAGCGGCTGAATCCGTCCCGGCCATCGAACAACAGACGGAAATTACCGCCGATGATCGCGGGGTCGTCGGATAGGATGCGTTCGATTTGCCGCAGACCGCCCTGCGGGTAAGTGGTATCGGCGTGCAGGAACCACAGGATGTCGCCCGTGGCCGCCTCCGCGCCGGCGTGCAGTTGCTGACCCCGTCCCCGTGCCGATGTCAGGACACGGGCGCCTGTAGCCTTGGCGACGGCGCAGGTTCTATCCCGGCTGCCGCCATCCACGACGATAATCTCGATATCCACCGAATCGCTCCGCAGACGCGTCAGCAGATCGGGAAGCCGGTGCGCTTCGTTCAGTGTCGGTATAATGACCGAGATCGTCATGGCGACTTGTTAATCCTGTCTGCCGCGTTGCCCCGCCGCCGGATCAACATCGGTCGAATTGGGCGGTTTCGTGAGGCTGGATCAATCCGATGTCGATCAAGGCTTCGCGCTGCCGGCGCCAGCGGGTTTCGGCCCAGCGGCGGCCGACGGCCCGGAAGACGATCCCCGGCATGTCCGCTTGGATGGGGCCGGCGCAGTCGAACCAGAGCTTACGCAGCCATTGATAGATTGCGATCCGTTCCTCCAGCGCGAGGGCTTGAAGCTGTCGGCGCAGAAATATTTTCCCGAAGGCCACATGCCGGCCTTCGTCGCGGGCGATCAAGGTGTTCACCTGTTTGAACAACGGGCAGGGGAACCAATCGCCGTAGAGCTGTTGCAACCGCAGACCTTCGCCCTCCAACACGATATGAAATGCGACGATGGCGCCGTGATACGTGCCACGCCAGCCCAACGCCCCTTCATAGGCCATGGCGACGCCTTCGCAGATCTCTTCGATGCCGCCGGTGCGCGCGAGATAGCGTTCGTAGTAGCTGACATGCCGCTGTTCGTCGGCAACCTGCGTGCGCACGAAGCGGATGGCGTTTTCGTCGTCGAGCTCGCGCAGTAGACGCTCGCACATGGTGATCGTCGCGAGTTCGCCGTAATAGAGTTGGCTGATGGCGGTCCGCACATTCTGCATCCGCAGCCATGCCGGCTTCTTGATGCCGGTGTCCCAATCGATATCGCCATCTGTGACCGCGGCGGCGCGCAGTCCCATTTCGGTCAGGCGGTCGAGCCGGGCGGCATGGATCGCCGCGTCGCTTTGGTCCACGGGGGTCATCGTGGTGGGTTACTCCGCATGTAGTTTGAGGTCCGCGATCTTGCCCACGCTCATGCCGCGCTTGTCGTCCGTATCGGCGGAAATGGCGATGAGGCGGACCATGGGCGGCGGATAGCCGAACGCCTTTTCGAAGTCCCCGGCAATGTCGATGGATTCCATGAACCAACGCCCGGTCGGGCTGTCACCGGGTCGCAGGATGATGATTTGGCCTTTCGACTTGAAATACGGATTTTCGATCCGGTCGCCGCGGTTGTGGGTGCCGCCCCACACATAAGTAAGGACCTTGCCGCGAAGCGGCGATGTCCGGGTCCACCTGCCGACTTGGTCCAGCAAGGACCAGCGGCTCCGCGGCGCGTCCTCGGTATCGAAACAGATATGGATCGCCAGCGGCCGATCGTCCTTGCCCTTCATCGACAGGTCCGTCGACGGCGGGGTCACGTCGACGCGCCAACGCCAACTCAGCCGTGTGATCGGGTTGGCCGACTTGGGCAACTCGCGATACAGGAATCCGACGCTTTCCGATGCCGATACATAAATCGAACCGTCCGGCGCGGCGCGGAATTCGGTCGCGGCCTTACCGGGAATTTTTAGGATTTTCCAGCCGGAGAGGACGTCAAGGCCGCTTTCCCTAACGGTTCCGGTGGCGACGTTTCCAGCAAGAACGAGAGCTACGGCGAGGGCGAGCAGAGGTATTTTCATACGCAGCAATATTGTCAATGCGCGGGCCGATTTGAAATAACAACTGCTCACACAAATGACAGTGCCGTGCGACCGACCCTGGAAGGCCGGTCGGCGCCTGATGACGTCGGGCGATCAGGCGCGCTGCCAGACCGCGCCGCTTTCCAGCAGGGATGCGACATCCGATCGTGAAATCCCCCAATCTTCCAGGGAGGACGCGGTATCGGCGCCCGGTTGCGGCGGCGGGCATTGGACCTCGAGTTCGGTTCGGCTGAACCTCGGCGCGGGGGCGGGCTGGACGACGCCGTCGATCTCAATGAACGTGTCGCGTGCCTTCATGTGTGGATGATTTGGCGCCTCGCCCATGGACAGGACAGGGGCGAAACAAACGTCGGTCCCCTCCAGGATGCTGCACCATTCGTCCCGGGTCTTTTGTTTGAACAGCGCCCGCAGCTTGTCTTTCATGGCCGGCCAGTTGTCGCGGTCGAGTTGGTCCGGCAAGGTTTCCTTTTCCAGGTCGAGGCGCTGCAGGAGTTCCGCATAGAATTGCGGTTCGATCGACGCGATGCTGATGAACTCGCCGTCCTTCGTCTCGTAGGCGCCGTAGTAATGCGACCCGCCGTCGAGCTGATTGGCTTCGCGCTCGTCCTTCCAGACGCCGATAGACCGTAGCCCATAGGCCGCGGTGATCAGCGAGGCGGCCCCGTCGACCATGGCGACGTCCAAAACCTGACCCTTGCCGGATTTCGAGGCTTCCAGGATCGCGCTGACCATGCCGAGCGCCAGATACAGCGCGCCGCCGCCAAAATCGCCGACGATGTTGAGCGGCGGGGATGGAGGCCCTTCCTTGGGTCCGATAGCGTGCAGGGCGCCGGTGAGGGCGATGTAGTTGATGTCGTGGCCCGCGGCCTGGGCGAGGGGGCCCTCCTGGCCCCAGCCGGTCATGCGGCCGTAGGCTAGTTTCGGGTTCCGCGCGAGGCAGACATCCGGCCCGACGCCGAGTCGTTCCATGACGCCGGGACGGAACCCTTCGATCAGGCCGTCGGCTTGGTCGACCAGCTTGAGGGCCGTCTCGATACCGTCGGGATGTTTCAGGTCGATCGAAACGGATCGACGGCTGCGGTTCAGGACGTTGGACCGGAACATCGGTTGGTCCGGATCGACGCGGTCGATGCGCAGGATATCCGCGCCCAGATCCGCCAGCAGCATCGCGCACATCGGACCGGGGCCGATTCCTGCGAATTCGACAATCTTCACGCCAGCTAAGGGTCCCATCGTATCTCCTAATCGTTGAGCAGCCGTAACGGCAGCAAGCCCTATCGTTCCCCGTGCTGTCAAATCAAGGGCCTAGCAAATAAGGGAAGTTGAAATACGGAATAATGAGACTGCCTATATTTTAGTCGATTTAATCCAACCTTAAATAGTTTCGCTTATGAAACGAACTGAACATGGGCGTAAGTGTCCATCGAGACGATTATTGAAAGAACAGACGATACACTCTCTGGTAGTAAAATTTTGGGGAACGTAATCTATGATTAGTCGTTTGGGGAACTCGTTCAACAACATTTCCATCGCAAAGAAGCTGCCCGCGATCATTGTCGCCGTCGGAATCTTTGCGATTGGGCTAACCGGCACGATCGCTTATTTCAACGCCGCTGGCGACGTCACCCGAGAAGCGGAGAACACGCTTCGTGCGTCGGTTGAGGCTCGGAAAAGCGCCCTCGAAGGATATCTCAAGAGCATCTCCGAAGATCTCACGATCATGAGCGAGAACGAGACCATCAGTGTCGCACTCGCGGCATTCCGGAAAGGGTATGCCGAGATCCAAAATCCGGAAGCGACGTTGCAGCGGCTCTACATCCAGGATAATCCGCACCCCACCGGCAAGAAAGAAGAGCTGGACGCCGCGCAAGACGGTTCAGCCTACAGCCGGACCCATGCGGCGTATCATCCCTGGTTCCGGCGATTCCTGCGCCAACGCGATTATTACGACATCTTCCTGGTCGATGCGGACGGCAACCTCGTCTACACGGTTTTCAAGGAACTCGACTACGCGACGAATCTCGCCGACGGCAAATGGGCGGCGACCGGGTTGGGCGATGCCTTCCGGGCGACCCGTGATAATCCGAAACCGGGTTTCCAGGCATTCTTCGATTTTGCGCCGTATGCGCCCAGCAACGATGCGCCGGCCAGTTTCATCTCGGCTCCGGTGTTGGGGAAGAACGGTGAATATCAGGGTGCCTTGGTCTTCCAGATGCCGATCGACCGCATCAACAGCATCATGAAGCAGGAAGCAGGGATGGGCCGTACCGGGCAATCCTTCATCGTCGGCACGGACTTGCTGATGCGGAACGATGCCCGGTTGTCGAAGGAGTCGACAATCCTCAAAGAGAAGGTCGATACGCCGGCGGTACACGCCGCGTTGAAGGGTGGCACGGGCTTGATGCACAAACGGAACCATAAAGGCGTTGAAGTCGTCGCCGCCTACGTGCCGATGTCTTTTAGTGGCGTCAACTTCGCCCTGGTCGCGGAGAAAAATCTCGACGAAGTTCTCGAGCCTTCGCATTCGTTGGGCCTGATGCTCTTGGGCATCAGCGTTGGCATCATGGTGCTGCTGGCCGGCGTCGGATTGATGTTCGGGCGTGCGCTTGCCAAGCCGATCTCGACGACCAGCGCCCTCATGGCGCAGCTCGCCGACGGCGACACGGAGGTCGAGGTCTTCGGCGTGGACCGAAAGGACGAAATCGGCGACATGGCCCAGGCGATGTTGCGCCTGCGGGAAGAAGTGTCCAAAGCGTTCGAACTGGGTCAGATGGTCGAGGATATGCCCATCAACGTGATGAAATGCGACCCGCAGAACTACAACGTGACCTACCTCAACAAATCGGCGTCGGGAACGTTGAAATCACTCGAATCCGCATTGCCGCATGGCGTGGAAGAGGTGATCGGGCGCCCTATGCCGGTGTTCTACGACAATGACGAACAGCAAAAAAATCTGCTGTCCGATCCGAGCAATCTGCCCTATGCCGCCAATATCGATCTGGGGGACGAAACCTTGTCGCTCAAGATCAACCCGATCCACAGCAAGTCCGGGGAGTATGTCGGCCCGATGCTGAGTTGGTCGGTGATTACCGATCAGATCGTACTATCCGAGAAGGTCTCGGCGGTTGTGAAGAACGTCTCCGCGGCGGCGACGGAAATGCGCTCGACGGCGGAATCCATGTCGGCGACGGCGGAGGAAACCAGCCGACAGGCCACCACGGTCGCGGCGGCGGCGGAACAGGCCACGGCGAATGTGCAAACCGTGGCGTCGGCGTCCGAGGAAATGTCCGCGTCGATCAACGAGATCAACCGGCAGGTTGCCCAGTCCGCGGAGATTGCCGGCAAGGCGAATGCCGAGGCCGAACGGACCAACAGTACGGTCCAAGGTCTAGCGGATGCCGCACAAAAGATCGGCGAAGTCGTCAATCTGATTAGTGAGATCGCCGAGCAGACGAACCTCTTGGCGCTCAACGCGACGATCGAGGCGGCGCGCGCCGGCGAGGCCGGCAAGGGCTTTGCCGTGGTCGCGTCCGAAGTCAAGAATCTGGCCAACCAGACGGCCAAGGCGACCGAAGAGATCGAAACTCAAGTCAGCGAGATGCAGGCGGTGACGGACGATGCGGTCGGGGCGATCCGGACGATCGCCGAGACGATCGGCGAGATCAATGCGATCGCGGATACGATTTCGACAGCCGTCGGCGAGCAAGGGTCTGCGACGCAAGAGATTGCCGAGAATACGCAACAGGCGGCGGCGGGAACGCAACAGGTCAGTGGGAATATCACCGGCGTGACCCAAGCGTCGTCGGAAACCGGGGCGGCCGCGCAAGAGGTGCTGACCGCCGCCGACGAGCTTTCGAAACAAGCGGAGGCTCTGAACGGCGAAATCGAAGCCTTCATCAAGAACGTTCGGGCGGCATGACGCCCAGCGTATTCACCCCAACTTCATGCCTTGGGCCGGCGGCTAATGTCGCCGGCCTTTTTTCCATCCGCATGCAGGCCGCCGGATGACTTGCCGTTAAACCGCGCGCTGGGTCATTCTAGGGACATGGTGCAGAAGGCCTTTTCATGAGCAAGCTGATGGATGCCGGGGATGCCGCTGCTTTGGTGGCGGACGGCATGACCTTGGCGGTCGACGGTTTCGTCGGGTCGGCGACGCCGGAGGAACTGCTTTGCGCGCTGGAGTCGCGGTTCCAGGAGCGCGGCAGCCCGAAGAACCTGACGGTTATCGCATCCACCGGCCAAGGGGACGCGCAGGGGCGCGGTCTCGACCGGCTGGCGCATCCCGGATTGATCGGTTGTCTGATCACGTCTTACCTGAACTTGAACCGGGTGCTGCAGAAACGGTTGATCGACGGGGAACTGGAAGGGTATCTGCTGCCGCTGGGCGTCATCGTACAGCTCTATCGGGAGATCGCGGCGGGGCGGCCCGGGCTGATAACGCATATCGGCCTGGACACGTTCGTCGATCCCCGCCGGGAAGGCGGCCGGGTGAACGCCCGCACCGTCGACGATCTGGTGGAGGTGGTGACATTGGCCGGGCAGGAATGGCTGTTCTACCCGAGCATGAAGCTCGATGTGGGATTCCTGCGCGGCACCACGGCGGACGCCGACGGTAACATCACGATGGAGCGCGAGATCGCCACCTTCCAAGGGCCGTCCTTTGCGCAGGCGGTTCGCAATTCAGGCGGCACCGTCATCGCACAGGTAGAGCGCATTGTCGAACGGGGCGCCCTCAAACCCCGCGACGTCGTCATTCCCGGCCATCTCGTCGATCATCTTGTACTGGGGACGGCGGAGAACCATCGGCAGACCTTTGCGTCGGCTTATAACCCTTTGTTCAGCGGCGAGGAACGCGCCGAAATCGGCGAGATCGCGCCGGCGCCGCTGGATACGCGAAAGTTGATCGGCCGGCGTGCGGCGATGGAATTACAGCGCGGCGATGTGGTGAATCTGGGCGTCGGCATCGCCGGCTATGTCGCGACGGTGGCGCGCGAGGAGGAATGCGGCGATGCGTTCACGTTGACCGTCGAGTCCGGCGCGACCGGCGGCTATCCGGCATACAATCTGGATTTCGGCGCGTCGATAAACGCCGGCTCCGTGATCGATCACACCTATCAGTTCGACTTCTATGACGGTGGCGGCCTGGACATCACGATCGTCGGGTTGGCTCAGATGGATGCCGCCGGTAACGTCAACGTTTCGAAACTGGCGCATCGGATCCCGGGTGTCGGCGGGTTTTTCAATGTCACGCAGGGGGCGGAGCGCGTTGTCTTCTGCGGCCTGTTCACGGCCGGCGAGCAGGACATAGCGGTGACGCCCGCGGGATTGCGCATCGACCAAGACGGCGCGGTGGTGAAATTCGTCGAACAGGTCGAGCAGGTGACGTTCAACGCCCGGCAAGCCTTGGCCAAGGGGCAGCGCGTGACTGCGATGACCGAACGGGGCGTGTTCGAGATCACGGAGGACGGACCGGTTTTGACCGAGATCGCGCCGGGCGTCGACCTGGAACGCGATATTGTCGCCCGCATGGGGTTTCGCCCGGCCGTCAGCCCGACGCTTTCGCTCATGCCCGCCGAGCTATTCCGTCCTGACCGTTTCGACCTCGCCCGACATCTTAAACGCTGACCCGTTAGCAGGGAGACCGACCCATAATGTCCGAAGACACGAAACAATTTCCGAAAATCACCGAACAGGGCATGGACGCGCTGCGTCAGCGCATCGGGGTCAAGATCGAGAATACGCTGGAACCGTGGTGTCACGAAGCGACGCGGGACAACATCCGCCACTACGCGCACGGGATCGGCGACGACAATCCGTTGTGGTGCGATCCCGCCTACGCGGCGGACACCCCGTATGCCGGGATCATCGCGCCGCCGTCGTTCCTGTTCGCCTGCAGCCGGATCATTTCCGGATATGTCGGCGGGTTGCCGGGCGTGCATGCGATGTGGGCGGGTGCCGATTTTACCTGGCATGACGTTATCCGCCGGAACGATGAAATTCACACGGAAGCCTGGCTCAAAGACCTTATCGAACACGACACGCAATTCTCCGGCCGTGCGGTTCAGCAAATCTATCATGTGCGGTTTTTCAACGGCAGCGGCGACCTGTTGTCCGAAGCGGATAGCTGGTGTTTCCGGACGGATCGCGATGCGGCGCGGGAAGAAGGCACGAAATACGCGGAGCTCAAGAAAAAGCCCGCCGTCGAGTATAGCGACGCCGATCTGGCGGATTTCTTCAAGCATTACGCGGAGGAGGACGTCCGTGGCGCCACGCCGCGTTACTATGAGGACGTTTCGGTCGGTGATGCGGTGCCGCGCATCGTGAAGGGGCCGATGACCGTTACCGGCTTCATCGCGTATGCGCAGGGTTGGGGCGGTCTGTACATCCGTGCGAACAAACTCGCCTGGAAACAGGTGATGGCGCACCGGGGGCTGGGCATCAAGAATAAGTACGGCATTCCCGACTGTCCGGAGCGCGTGCATTGGGAGGACGAATTCGCGACGCGGGTCGGCGCGCCAGCCGCCTATGATTACGGACCCGAACGTTGTTCATGGATGACGCACCATTTGACGAATTGGATGGGCGATTCGGGTTTTTTGCGGTCTTGTTACACGGAGATACGGCGGCATAATCCGGTGGGGGACTTGCTGTTCATCGATGGGACGGTGAAACGCAAATTCATCGAGGATGGAATGGGGTATATAGAGGTCGAACAACAGGCCGTGCAGCAGGATGGCGATCTCTCCGCGCGAGGACATGGCGTTGTGCGGCTACCGATGCTCAAAAAATAGACAGATTCAGGGCTGTTGCACCCGGGTCACCCTCATGGACATTGCTGCGGTTGAATTAACCATAAGACTTGACCGTAAACGTACGCAGGGTCTTTATTCCTGATAGGGCACGCCGTTTTTTAGAAAGGTTCACGATGCTGTTTCGGAAAATAACAATGGCGCTCGTCTGCATGGGCGCGTTGGTCTTTGGATCGACGCTGGCCGCGGCGAACGACAAGGGGCTGTATATCGGTGGAGCCGGCGGCCTGAACTTCCTCACGGAAGACTCCGACCTCAACGCGGCGGAAGCCGAATTCGAAGACTGGGGCTGGGCCGTGTCGGGCGCCGTTGGGTATGCGCTGGGCAATGGTATGCGGTTCGAAACCGAAGTCGGCTATCGCCCGAATGATGTAGACAACATCACCGGTGTCGCGGGCGGATCGGGCGATGTGGATGTCCTGAATTGGATGTTCAACGCTCTGTATGACTTCAAGCAGCTGAACCTGCCGATCACGCCGTATGCCGGTGTGGGTATCGGTATTGCCCATGTCGATTTCGATGGCGTGACACCGGTCGCGGCCAGCACGATCGACGATTCGGACATCGGTTTTGCCTTCCAGGGCATTGCCGGCCTGTCACTGGCCCTGACGGAAAACCTCGCGGCGACGCTCGACTATCGTCATCTTCGTGTGCCGAACATCAGTTTCCGGACCAACGGCGGAACCAGCGTGGACAGCGATTACGCGACCAATCAAATCATGATCGGTCTGCGCTACACGTTCGGCGCACCGCCGAAGCCTGCGCCCGCACCGGCGCCGGTGAAGCAGCCGGAGCCTGCGCCGAAGCCTGCGCCCAAGGTGCAGCTGCAGCCGAAGGAATTCATCGTCTTCTTCGACTTTGATCAATCGGTACTGACGCCGGAAGCGCAGAAGATCGTAAACGATGCTGCCGCCGAAGCGCGCAAAGGCTATGTGCGGATCAAGCTCGCCGGACATGCCGACCGGGCGGGATCCGCGCAGTACAACGTGGGCCTATCGCAACGTCGTGCGGATAGCGTTATGAGCGAACTCCGGCGTCTCGGCGTCTCGTCGGCGGACATCACGACCGAAGCCAAGGGTGAGGCCGAGCCCCTCGTCCCGACGGCCGACGGCGTTCCCGAGCCGCAGAACCGACGCGTCGAAATCATGATGCAATAGGCTTCGACAGCAACCTAAACGGCAACCGGCCGGACCCTAGGGTCCGGCCGGTTTGATTTTGCGTTGTCGCGGTAGGTTTTCCTTACCTCACCGCTCGAACTGGAGAGTTTTCTATTTGGGTTGTAACGTGGTTGTCTGCAGGGGGCCGCAGGACGCACTGGCAAGTTGCGTGGAGCCGTTTTGGCGCAGCGCCAGTTGCGCAAGGCTAACCCGGCTTTGCTCGGTTTTCTGGAAGAGCGCGTTCGCGTTGGCGCAGAACCCGTCGCGGTCCGCGCTGCTGCGTGCGGAGGCCTCGTTGGCGAGCCGCGTTACGAAGCGGTTCAGGCGCCGGGGACCGGATTTACCGTAGCGGCGTTTGAATTCCCGGCGGATCGCCGTGCCGTATTTCTTGAGGCTTGAACGGTGATTGATGACGAACGCGTTGTAATCCGCCCGCGCGCCGCAGGACAGCGCCGCCACCATCAAATTCGTCTGCAGGCGGCGTACTTCGATCGATACGACGCCGTCCGACGCCCGATCTTTGCCATATGCCGAACACTGGTTCGCCAAACCCGTTGACACCGGCGCCACGACCGCGCCCATCAACGCGAGGCCGAATACGCGCGCACTCATGCGGCGGCCTGCTTTCGCAGCCGCCGGACTGAATCGGAGTTTCCGTTGCATCTTCATGAGCTTCATGAACTGTCCTTTGTTCCGATGGTCTCTGTCAAGAGCACGAGAGATCAATTCGGTTTTGTGCTCACCCGATGCCACGGTCGCACTGGCGCCGTTAACATAAAATAAAGCTATATGGTTAACTGCCGCCGAATTGCGGCAACAATAAGGACGATGCGTCGAACACCGGCGCCGAAGGCCGACTAGGAAGAATGTTCCTTTGTTTTTAGGAATTTAAGGCTTTCCCAGTCTTCCTCGGCCTTCTCGAGATGCCAGGCATTGCGGGCCAGGAAGACCGGCGCGCCCGTGTGATCTTCGGCCATAGCCGACTCATTGGCGTCTCGAAATTTTTTCAGGTCGCGCGGATCGTCCGCTTCGACCCAGCGCGCCGTATGAAGCGTGGTGCTCTCGAACCGAACCGGCACGTCGTATTCGGTACGGATGCGATCGGCCAGTACCTCGAACTGCAACGGCCCGACGACACCGACGACCCAGTCGGCATCCATGCGCGGCTTGAAGACGCGCGCGGCACCTTCTTCGGCGATCTGCTGGAGCGCGCGGGATAGATGCTTGGCTCGCATCGGGTCGGCCGGCCGCGCCTTCTGTAGAATCTCCGGCGCGAAACTCGGGACGCCGTTGAAGCGAAGCTCTTCGCCTTCGGTCAGTGTGTCGCCGATCCGCAGGTTGCCGTGGTTGGGAATGCCCAGGATATCGCCGGCCCAGGCCTCCTCCGCGACTTCGCGGTCCCGCGCCATGAACAGCATGGGATTGTGCAGGTTCAGCATCTTGCCGGTGCGCACATGCTTCAACTTCATGCCGCGCTTGAAATGCCCGGAACACAGCCGCATGAACGCGATCCGGTCGCGATGCTTCGGGTCCATGTTCGCTTGGATCTTGAAGACGAAACCGCTGACCTTGTCGTCGCTCGGCTCGACCGTCCGGACGTCGGCACTGCTGCTGCGCGGCGGGGGGGCCAGATCTCCCAGACCCTGCAGCAATTCGCGGACCCCGAAGTTATTGATCGCGCTGCCGAAAAAGACCGGCGTCATATTTCCTTCGCGATAGGCGTCGAGATCGAATTGGGGGCACAGGCCGCGCGCCATTTCGACATCCTCGCGCAGTTTTTCCGCGGCGTAGTCCGGCAGCAGCGTGTCCAGCTTCGGGTCGTCCAGTCCGTCGCAGACCGCCCCTTCGTCCGGCGCGTCGGCTGTGCCCTTGTCGACGAGCATCAGCCGGTCGTGGAACAGGTCGAAACAACCGAGGAATTGCCGCCCCATCCCGATCGGCCAGGATGCCGGCGACGGCTCGAGCGCCAGTGTCTGTTCGATCTCGTCCAGCAGGTCGAACGGTTCCTGGCCTTCCCGGTCCAGTTTGTTGATGAAGGTGATGATCGGCACGTCGCGCAGCCGGCATACCTCGAAGAGCTTCCGGGTCTGCGATTCGATGCCGCGTGCGCTGTCGAGCACCATAACCGCCGAATCCACAGCGGAGAGCGTTCGGTAGGTATCCTCGCTAAAGTCCTCATGGCCCGGCGTGTCGAGCAGGTTGAACGTGCAGCCGCCGTAGTCGAAGGTCATGACGGACGACGCGACCGAAATGCCGCGTTCGCGCTCGACCTTCATCCAGTCCGAATGGGCGCGCCGCTGGTCGCCGCGCGCCTTGACCGCCCCGGCAAGCTGAATGGCGCCGCCGAACAACAGCAGCTTTTCGGTCAAGGTCGTCTTGCCGGCGTCCGGATGCGAGATGATCGCGAAGGTCCTGCGCCGGGCCACGGGTTCGGGCAAAGTGGTCATTATAGTGTCGGCTTATCGTCTCTATCGGCTGCGTCAAACGCGCCCTAGGGCCCCATATCGGCCCGGCACATGCGATGTTCAATATGAAGATGACGCGTTGATCAATCCTTTACGTGTGAACGGCGGCATAAATCTTCAACCGCCAGGGCCACGTCGAAGGATCAATCGCCGGACATCGCCAGCATCTTGTCGACCACCGCCTCGGTGACGTTGCCGCCGGTCAGCGCGGCGATTGTCTTCCGCGACGAATCGGTCTTGCCGCTGAGAAACGCCGCGGCGGCGACGACACCGGCCGGTTCGCCCATCAGTTTGCCGCGGTACAGAATCGTCCGGAAGGCGTCGGCGATATCCTGTTCGCTGATCAGGACGATTTCGTCCATGTATTCCTGCAGATGCCTGAAGGGGTATTCGCCCGGCCGCCGTGCCGACAGGCCGTCGGCCATGCTGTCCCAATAGTCGATCGCCGTCGCTTCGCCTTTTTGCATCGACACGTAAGCCGCGTTGGCCTTTTCCGGTTGGACCCCGATTACTTTGGTGTCCGGTTTGCTGAGCTTGACCGCCGTCGCGATCCCGGCCGCGACGCCGCCGCTGCTGACGGGCACCAGGACGGTTTCCACGTCCGGGCAATCCTCGACGATTTCCAGACCGATGCTGGCATGGCCGGCCACGATCGGCGGGTATTCCCAGTTGTCGATGGCGGTCATGCCGCGCTCCTCGGCAAGTCGATCCACGGTCGGCTGGCGCTCCAAGGCATCCGTGCCGCAAAACACGACCTCCGCGCCGTAGCCCTTGGTGTTGTCCACCTTGAACGGGCTCGTGCTGTCCAGCATGACCACGACGATCGGCACGCCCATGCTGGCGCCCGCATAGGCATAGGCCTGGGCGAAATTGCCGGAGGACGTGACCACCAACCCGCGTTTACGCTGCTCGTCGGTCAACGACCGCAACACGGTATAGGCGGCGCGGACCTTATACGCGCCGGTAACCTGCAGGTTCTCGCATTTCAGAAAGAGTTTCTCGCGTCCTACCTCGGCGGAGTCGCGGGCGAGCGGCAGGATCGGCGTGTGGCGGATGAATTCGGGCAGCGCGGCGCGCGCTTCCTTGATGTCGTCGAGCGTGGTCAGGCGGGGCATCGGTCTCTTGGCGTTGCTGTGGGGTGGAAGGGCACTATGAGCGACGGACAAATGCGGTGCAAGCGGCCGCGTGCGGACGGCGTCCCGCTGCGATATAAACGGAGCGGGACATGCGAATGGTGGGGAGCACACGATGAAGCTGACCGACTACGAAGAAAGCATCCGCGCGGGCGACCTGGGCGAGCCGCGCCGGCTGGCCATGGAACATCAAATCAAGGTCGGGCAGTTCTTCGACGCCGAGGACTTGGTGGAGATCAGTCAGGTGCATCTGATGGCGGACACGGAATCGCTGGGTGCGGCCGGCGTCGAATTCCTGGAAAAGGTTGCCGGCTTCCCCAAAGACGAGCGGCGTACGGTGGTGCCGACGGTGACCGATCCGCGCGGCACCGATTTCAACGCCTATAAACGCATGAAACAACAAGACGACTGGGTCGAGCTGGAACGCCGGGCGATCGATGCGTTCCAATCGCTCGACGTGATGATGACCGATACCTGCATCAACTATCAGGTGATTATCCCGCCGGTGCAGGGCGAGCATGTGGCCTTCGGCGACACAGGATCGAGCATCTACACCAACAGCGTACTCGGCGCGCGGACCAATTTCGAAGGCGGGCCCTCGGCGCTGGCCGCCGCACTGACCGGCAGGACGCCGCGGTACGGTTTCCACCTCGACGAACGCCGCCGCGGTACAGCGCATTACGTGTTGGAGACCCGGCCGCAGGATTGGGCCGATTGGGGCGCAGTCGGCGGCATCATCGGCCGAGACATGGGGTCTTATTGGGAGGTACCGGTGATCGACGGTGTCGATGGCGCGCCGACCTCGGACGAGATGAAGCATCTCGGCGCGGCGATGGCGAGTTTCGGGTCGACGCCGTTGTTCCACATGATCGGCGTGACGCCTGAAGCGCCCTCGCTGCAGACGGTGTTCGACGGCGCGCCGCCGGATCCGATTCGGATCACCCGCGCTGACATCGACGCCTTCTACGCGTCCTATGGCGTGTCGGATGACCGGCTTGACGTGGTGGTGTTCGCTGCGCCGCAATTGTCTTTGTTCGAGTTGCAGCGGCTCGGTCACCTGCTCGACGGACGGACGGTGAATGACGCGACGACCCTGATCGCGGCGACCGCGCCGGAGATCAAGAAAGCGGCCGACCGGATGGGGATCACCGCGCAGATCGAGGACGCCGGGGGCATCCTGCTGGAAGGTGTCTGTTTCTATCAGATGTATGCCCGTGAGGTCGGCGAGGCGAACGGCTGGAAGCGGTTGATGAGCAACTCGGCGAAAATCGTAAACATCCTCGGCGGTTACGGTTATGAGCCGGTCCTGTCCACCATGGAGCGCTGCGTCGATTCCGCCGTCGCAGGGAGGATTGTCTGATGGCCGACCGGATCATCCAAGGGCATGTGGGCATCGGCGATACGGTCACCGGGCCGGCGTTAGTGGCCGACGATAACTTCAGTGCCCGATACGACCTCAACCGGATCGACGGCACTTTTTCGCGCGAGGCGCATAAGCTGTATGGCCAGAGCTACCTCGGCAAGGTGCTGATCCTCAACATCGCCAAGGGTGGCGTGGCGACGGCCTGGATGCTGTATGAGATGGCGTCCCGCGACCGTGCGCCGTTGGCGTTGGTGCTGAACTACGCCAACCCGATCATGGCGCAAGGGGCCGCGCATGCGGATTTCCCGCTGCTCGACCGGTTCGACTGCGATATCACGGCCGCGGTGAAGACGGGCGACCAGGTCACGGTGGATCCGGCAGCAGGGCGCCTCATCGTCCACGCGTGACGCTGGGCCTATCCGTGCCGGATTAGCCTTCCGCCTGGAACGTCTGCAGGATCTGCTCGACCGCGGCGTCGACCTTGAGTTGCAACATCTTCTCGCCGATTTCGGCGCTCGCCCGCGTCGGATCGCCGATGACGCCGCTCGCCGCCATGCCGGCCTCGCTGCTGGACCGGCGGCGGTCCAGACGGATGCCGGCGGGCTGCACCGCCAGCAATTCCGACGTATCGCGGATGCCCGCATGGCTGCCGATGGCGGATTCGCTCTCGCCGCTGGTTAGCAGCCAGTCGACTTGGCCATTTGCGCTGTAGTAGTTCGCGACATGCAGCACGGCGACGCCGGAGCCGATCCACTCCTCGTTCAGCTTCTTTGCGACATTTGCCTGAACGGCCTGGTTGCCGCCGCTATCGCCGATGAAACAGATCGTTCTGAACCCGTGCGCCTTCAGGCTGCGGGCCGTCGCTTCGAGGACCGCCGCGAACACGTCCTCGGAAACGCTGATCGTGCCCGGATAGGCCATGTGGCCGGTCGGCGGAGAGATGGCGCCTTCGGGGACATAGGACATGACCGGTGTAACCAACGCGTTGCCGAGCTGTTGCGCGATCTTTTCCGCCGTGTGCCGAACCACATAGTTATGCTTGCCCAGCACCATATGCGGGCCGTTCTGTTCCGTTCCGCCGGTCGGGACGATGGCCGTGGTGTGCCCGGCGCGGATCAGCGCGCGGACCTCGGTCCAGGTCAGTTCTTCGAGATGGACCGGCAGATTCTCGGTTGCGATCGGGGTGACGTCCCGGTACTCCCCGGTATCCGCGCCGTTCAGCAGTTGCTTCGGCAGATAGGTTACGCCGGCGACGCCCGCGGCGACGAGGACGGCGGCGACGATGAGTCCGCGTTTCATGTCTGGCTCCGTTTAGGGGAAATGTATTTCGCGAAGACGACCCGGAACGGGCGCGCATAGAGCTGCCACACGCTGTCGAAGGCCTGGTGCTCGTCTCCGTCGAGACCGAATTTCAGCGTCTCGCGGTTCTTCGGCACATAGAGGGTCCCGGCGAGGGCGTCCCAGAAGGCGAAGATGAACCCGAGATTCTTGTCGAAATGTTTCTCGGCGCTGCTGTGATGGATTTGATGTTGCGCCGGGCTGATCAGGAAATGGCTGACGGCCTGCGGGTAGCTGACCCAAACATGCGAATGCCGCAGATTGTACCCGGCGAGATAAAACACGAAGAGAAAGAGGTTGAGGTTGAACACCAGCACGGTCGTTGGCGATGCCGCATAGATCGTCCGAAAGATGCCATCGACCACACCCAGGATCAGCGCCGAGAGGAAACCGGTCAGGATGTCGTCCACCGGGTGCATGCGATAGACCGTGATCGGCGTCAGGACCTCGGCCGAATGGTGCACCTTATGGAATTCCCAGAGTGCGGGGACCTTATGCTGCAGGAAATGCGCGAGGAAGACGGCGCCGTCCATCGCGATGATCATCACCAGCGTGTAGCCGAGATGGTCGCCAGCGCCGGGGATGCGGGTGCCGCCGTCCGGTCCGGCGAACGGCGCCAAGGCGCTCTTGGTCAGATCGGCGACCGCCGGCGCGCCCAGCATGATCGGGCTGACGATCAGCGCGAGGCCGAAGGCGTTGATGACGAAATACTTGTAGTCGACGATGGCCGAGCGGTGCAGGAACACGTCGCGCGGCAGCAGGAACCCCATGAAACCTTGCCATCCGGCCGCTTCCGCTCCGCTTCGCGCGTTCAGCTTCCGCCCATAGAGATAGGCGCCCGCGGCGATAAGCCCGGCGGACAGCAGATATAGCCAAAAAATCCGCTGGTCTTCCATGATGGGATAGAAGAACGGCGAAATCGCTTTCGCGATGATGCTAATTGCGGTGTCCATATCGAAGCCCCCGGTGAAACCACTTTTTAGGACTTCAGACTTAAGAACTTGTTAACTTATGGGGCGAAATCGGGCCGCTCGCGGCCAAGGGGCGGGGATATGCGGAACTTTCGAATGGCGCTGGTGACCGGCGCGACCAGCGGGATCGGCACGGCGTTCGCCGAGGCGTTGCCGCCGGAGACGGGTTTGCTGCTGACCGGGCGCGACCGGACGGCGTTGGACGCGTTGGCGGCGAAGCTGTCCACCGACGGCCGCACGGTCGAAACCCATGCCGCCGATCTGGCCGTCGAGGCGGACAGGGCCGAATTGATCGATTGGGCCGATGCGCTTGGCGTCGATCTGTTGATCAACAATGCCGGCCTCGGGGTATTCGGCCCGGTGACGGACAATGCGCTCGACCGCGAGATGGAGATGATCGCCGTCAATGTCACCGCCGTCGTTCATCTGACGCGGTCGCTTCTGCCGGGCATGATCGCGCGGGCGCATACGGATGGTGGACGCGCGGGGCTGATCATCGTATCCAGTGTCGTCGCATTCACGCCGGTGCCCATGCTTGCCACCTACGCCGCCACCAAGACGTTCGAGCTGAGCTTCGGCGAAGCGCTTGCCGACGAAGTGAAGGACGCGCCGGTCGATGTACTGGTGCTGTGTCCGGGCGCCACGCGGACGGAATTCTTCGACCGGGCCGGGATGGCCAGGGCGCCGGGCTATTCGGAGATGCCGGCGCCGGTCGCCCGCAAGGCATTGCGCGCCCTGGGCCGGAAGCGGGTCTTGGTGAGCCAGCCACCGGCGCGGACGGCGCTTTTACTGGCGACGGCTCGGCGGCGGCTGATGGTGGCCGGGGCGGGCCGGGTGATGCGGCGGATGGCGGGACGCGAGGGGGAATGAGTGCCGTGAAAACCGACGGCGCCGCGATGTATTTCGTGGCGCGCGATTTGGAGTCCGAGCGTGTGATCGGTCTGGACGTGGCGGTCGAACGACTGGTCGACGCCTATCTTCGCTATGCCCGGCAGGAGCGCTTGTTCTGTTATGCCAAGGACAGAGAGGCCTTCGAACAGTTCAAGCAGCGCGCGGTCGCCCAGGGACGGGCGGCGGACGACTGCGCGTTCATCGCGCTCACCGAATCCGAGCGCCTGATCGAGCCGGGCTGCCTGATGCAGCCGGACCCGAACATCGCGCCCTACGTTTGGGCGCGGCGGGCACAGGACCAGCGCGCCTATAGTCTGTGCGGCATCAGCCACACCATGTCGTCCGCTGCCGTGATGGACGCGGTCGCCAATTGCGTGCACTACCCGACGCAGGAGTGGGACGCGATTATTTGCCCGTCGCGCGCGATCGCCGGGGCGATTCAGGCGCTCTGGGATGAGTGGCGCGCCTATCTGGCCGACCGGACCGGCGGGCGCGTTGCCTGCCCGGTGCAACTGCCCATCGTCCCGTTGGGGATTGACACGGAATGTTTCGCCAAGAATCGCGACGTCGGCCGCGGGGCCGGGCTGCGCCGGGAACTGGGGTTGGCCGAGGACGCCTTCGTCATGTTGTTTCATGGCCGGATCAGTTTCTATTCCAAGGCGCATCCGCTTCCTTTCCTGCAGGCGGCGGAGCGATTGGCCGAACGCGTGTCGGCACCGGTCAGCATGGTCTTCTACGGGTATTTCGACACCGAACGGTTCGCGGCGGAATTCAACGCGCTGGCGGCGGAAGTCTGCTCGAAAGCCGAGGTCCGCGTCGTCGCCAACAGCGATCCGCGGTTCCCCGACGGAATATGGTCCGCGGCCGATGTATTCATGTCCCTGGCCGATAATTTTCAGGAGAGCTTCGGGTTGACGCCGATCGAAGCGATGGCGAGCGGGTTACCGGTCGTCGCGACCGACTGGGACGGATACCGAGACACGGTAACGAACGGCGTCGAAGGTTTCCTCGTGCCGACACTCACGCCGCCGCCGGGCGCAGGCGGCGCCAACGCAATGCGGTATCTTTCCGGCGAGGACGGTTACGGCGAATTCATCGCGGGCGGCAGTCAGACGACAGCGGTGGATGTCGAAGCGGTTACCGACGCCTTGCACGAACTGGCGGTCAATACGGACCTGCGTCACCGCATGGCGGAAGCGGGCGTGCAGCGGGCCGAGACGATATACGACTGGCGGCATGTCATCCCCGCGTATGAGTCCGTATGGGACGAACTCGCCGGCCGTCGCGCCAAGGGAACGGAATCGGCGGCCAGATCGCCGCACCGCGCGGCGCATCCGCTGCGGCCCGACCCTTACAGAATGTTCGCGGGGTTCCCGACGGAACACCTTTCCTTGCAGGACCGGATCGAGATCGCGGCGAAATCCGTCGAGGCGATCAACACGTTGATCCGGCATCGCATGAATATGTTTACGCCGGACATTCTGTTGGGCGCGGACGACATCGCGGCACTGGTCAATGCGGTGGGGCGCCGTCCCGGCGTGGCGTTGGCGGAACTGGTTCCCGATCTCGCCGAAGACGGCCCGGCGCGGTTGCTGCGGACCGTTGCCTGGATGGTTAAACTCGGGTTCTTGCGGCGTCTCGCGCCGTCGCCGGATCGCTAGACGGCGTTATGCCTTCGCCACCGCATCGAGCGGCAGCGCCGTGCCGTATTTCACCTGCTTCAGCGAGAAGCTCGATTTGATGCTTGTCACGCCGGGCACCTTCGTCAGGTGGTCCATCAGGAATCGCTCATACGCCGCGAGATCGGCGACGACGACCCGCAACAAGTAATCCGCGTCGCCGGTCATCAGGTGACATTCCAGGACCTCCGGCCAGCCGAGCACTGCCGTCTCGAAAATCTCCAACGCCGATTCCGCCTGGCGCTCCAACGAGACTTGGATAAACACGCTGACCGGTAGTCCGGCGGCGCTGGGGTCCACCAGCGTCACGTAACGTGCGATGACGCCGGTCCGTTCGAGATCGCGGACCCGCCGCCAGCAGGGCGACGGCGACACGCCGACTTCGGCCGCGAGGTCGACGTTGGAGATACGGGCGTTTTCCTGCAGCCGCGTCAGGATGCGACGGTCTATCTCATCTAAGGCGGTTTTAGGCACATTCTGTTCCGATTGACGGTTACTTTGGCATAATGTTGCCAATAGAAGGCGCATTAACGCAATCTTTGCAAGGATCGTTTTACCCCTCGGGCATATAATCACGGCAGGTTAAGAGTCCATACAGGAGTCGGTGATGGCTGCCCCGCTACGTTTGGTCAAAGGCCAGGAGGATGCCCGTCAGCCCCGGGAAAAGCTGCGTATCCTCTCGGAAATCGAGCGTAAGGTCCTGTGGCTATCGTCTTGGACGATCCACAACGCGAACCATGTGCGGCCCGCCCGCGATGGTTTGAAGGTCGGCGGTCACCAGTCTTCCTGCGCATCGGCGGCCACGTTGCTGACGGCGTTGTATATGGATGTGCTGCGGCCGCATGACCGGGTCGCGGTGAAGCCGCACGCCAGCCCGGTCTATCACGCGTTGATGTATCTGCTCGGCAAGCAGACGCAGGAAAATCTCGAACTGTTCCGGGGCCTCGGTGGGGCGCAATCCTATCCGTCGCGGACCAAGGACGCCGACGATGTCGATTTCTCCACCGGTTCGGTCGGTCTCGGCGTGGGCGTCACGCTTTTCGCGTCGCTGGTTCAGGACTACGCCCGGATGCACGGGTTGAACGCAGACGGTTCCGAGGCGGGACGCATGGTCGCGCTGATGGGCGACGCCGAATTGGACGAAGGTAATATCTTCGAGGCACTGCTCGAAGGCTGGAAGCACGATGTTCGCAATCTCTGGTGGGTGATCGATTACAACCGTCAGAGCCTGGATGGCGTGGTCAACGACCAGCTTTTTCAGAAGATCCAATCCTTCTTCGACACCGTCGGCTGGAATGTGGTGACGCTGAAATACGGCAAGCGCCTGGAGGCGGCGCGGCACGGTCCCGCCGGCGAGGCATTGCTGCAGTGGATCGACGAATGCCCGAACGACCTCTATTCCGCGCTCACGTTCAAGGGCGGGGAAGCCTTTCGCGAGCACCTGAAGAGCGAATTGCATGGCACGTCCGGGCTGGGCGAACTGCTCGATAGCCACGACGACCTGTCGCTGCATCGGCTGGTGACCAATCTGGCCGGTCACGATATGGAGTCGGTTTTGGAGGCTTTTCATGGCGCCGCCGACGATGACCGCCCGCAATGTTTCGTGGCCTACACGATCAAGGGCTTCGGTCTGCCGCTTGCCGGTCACAAGGACAACCACGCCGGCCTGATGAACCCGGATCAGATGGCCGCGTTCAAGGCCTCGATGCGGATTCCCGACGGAAAGGAATGGGACCCGTTCGCGGGGCTGGAGGCGGCCGAAGAAGAATTGACGGAATTCCTGCAGGAAGTGCCCTTCGCTGCCGAGGCGGTCCGCCGTCACAATGCACCGCGAATCACCGTGCCGAAGAGCTTTCCGGTACCGTCCGGAACAACCCTGGCGACGCAGCAGGCATTCGGCCAAATCATGAACGAACTCGCACAGGGCGACAGCACGTTGGCGCGTCATATCGTCACCACGTCTCCCGATGTGACCGTGTCGACCAATCTTGGCGGTTGGGTGAATCAGCGCGGCCTGTTCAGCCGCAAGGAGCGGCCCGATGTCTTCCGCGAAGAGAAAGTCGCGTCGGCGCAGAAATGGGTGCGGTCGCGCGACGGACAGCATATCGAACTCGGCATCGCCGAGAACAACCTGTTCCTGATGTTGGCCGCGCTCGGCTTGTCGCACTCGCTATTCGGTGCGCGGCTTCTGCCGGTCGGCACGCTCTACGACCCGTTCATCAATCGCGGCCTCGATTCGATGCTCTACGCCTGTTACCAGGATGCCCGCTTCATGGCGGTGGCGACGCCGTCCGGCGTAACACTGGCGCCCGAGGGCGGGGCGCATCAGTCGATCAATACGCCGCTAGTCGGGATGTCGATCGACCGGCTCGCCTATTTCGAACCGGCTTATGTCGACGAGTTGGCAGCGATCATGGCCTGGGGCATGCGCTACATGCAGGAGGACGACGGCGGATCGGTCTATCTGCGCCTGTCCACCCGGGTGCTGGAACAGCCGGAGCGCAGCTTGAGCGATGCGGACCGGCAGGCGATCTGCGACGGCGCCTATTGGGCGGTGCCGCCCGCGCCCGGTTGCGACCTTGCCATCGCCTATACCGGCGCGGTCGCTCCGGAGGCGATCGCCGCGCATGCGGAACTGCTGGACGACGTGCCGGGGGCCGGCTTGCTCGCCGTCACGTCGCCCGACCTGCTGCATGCGGAATGGCTCGCCGCGGGTAAGAAGCGCGCGGCGGGTGACCGTTTGGCGCAATCGCATGTGGAAACGCTGCTCGGCCAGTTGGGTTCCGGGGCCGCCTTGGTCACCGTATTGGACGGTCATCCCGCCACCTTGTCCTGGCTCGGCTCGGTCGGCGATTACCGGGTGTCGGCGCTCGGCGTGGAGAAATTCGGTCAGTCCAGCGATATCCCCGATACTTATCGTCTGCACGGCATCGATACCGACGCGATCCTGGATGCGGCAGCGGCTGCCTGTCTGGCGCGTCTGCGGTAGCCGGGGACAAGTCCGGCCGGGCGAAACTTGCACTTCCTGGCCATCGCCTTAGGATGACCACGGGTCGCGGCGGACGCGATCGCAAGATCGAGGCATCCGGTGCGGTCCAACCTTCACAGCACGCTTTTCGTCATCGCGTTGACCGCCGGAATCACCGCCTGCGCGCCGGTTGCGGACAAAGGGACGGACGGCGGCACGGACGGGTCGGCGCCGTCGTCCGCGACAGCCCCGGCGGAACCATTGCCGGTCTTGGATGGTGGTCTCGGGCAGGTTGCGATGGGCGGTCTGTTGGGCAGTTCGAATGCCGAATCCGGGCCGATCGCCGGTATCTCCGTCAAAGGTGCGTTGTTGCAAGGTCCGTTCGTCACCTTCCTGGAACGCGGCGATATCGACCGGGCGTTCAAGACCGCGGGCCACACGCTGGAAACCCAGCCGTCGGGCCAGACCCGGATTTGGCGCAATCCTCAAAACGGCCATTGGGGGACGATGACGCCGACCCGCACCTATTTGAACGCGGAAGGGCTGTACTGTCGGGAATACCGGCAGACGGTCACGATCGGCGGGCAGGAACATCAGGCCGGCGGCAGGGCCTGCCGGAGCGATGCCGGGGTCTGGCGGGTCGTCAGTTAAACGCGGCCGTTTCTAGAAATCTGGGTCCGGCTTCAGCACGCGATGCAGGTCGAGCACCGGCGGCGTCACCTCGGTCTGGCACAGCATGTCATGCACCTGGCCCCGATGGTGGGTCTGGTGATTGAAGAAATGGCTCACCAGTATGTCGGCCGGGTCGTCGAACATCCGTCCTTCGTTATTCTCGTATCGGATGGTGCTGGCGAGAAAGGCATCAGTGACGTTTTCCGCGAAGGTTTCGATCCGGGAGTCCTCTTCGGACCGTGCGGCGCGCAGGTCTTCGAAGCCGTCGTGGAGGATCGCATCGAGGCCGGTCGACGGCACCTCGCGTCCATCGAACCGGGCGAGCCAGATACGGTCGCCGACCATGATGTGGTTGAGCGTGCCGTGGATGCTCTTGAAGTAGGCAGGGCGGGTCTGTTTGCGCGCCGCGTCGGTCAGTTCGGCGCAGGATGCGTACAGCCGCTCGTTGGCGAGACGGTTGTAGCGCGCAAATTGCCGGACCGTATCGACGAACCGCGCGGCCATGGCCGGGACGCCGCGATCAGTTGCCCGCGACGGTCATGCCGTCGATGCGGACGGTCGGCGCGTTTACGCCATACCGGAATTCCAGGTCGTCCGCCGCCTGCATGTTGAGGAACATGTCCTTGAGGTTGCTCGCCACGGTCATCTCGCTCACCGGATAGACGATCTCACCGTTCTCGATCCAGAACCCGGCCGCGCCCCGGCTGTAGTCGCCGGTAACGTTGTTGATGCCGAAGCCCATCAGCTCGTTGACATAGAAGCCTTCCTCGATGTCGCCGATCAAGGCGTCGCGGCTCTGCGCGCCGGGCGTCAGGTAAAGATTGGTGGTCGACGGGGAGGGCGGGCCGCTGGTGCCGCGCGATGCCCGGCCGGTCGTTTCCAGCCCGAGCTGCCGCGCTGCGCTGAGGTCGAGCACCCAGCTCTTGAGCACGCCGTCCTCGACGAAGGCGATGGACTCGTTGGCGATCCCTTCCGCATCGAAGGGCTTCGAGGCGAGACCGCGCTTGCGGTGCGGATCGTCGATGATCGACAGCCCCTTCGGCAGGATCTGCTCGCCCATGCTGTCCTTCAGGAAGCTAGTGCCCCGCCCGATGGCCGTGCCGTTGATCGCGCCCGCAAGATGCCGAAGCAATCCGTTCGATACGCGGGGATCGTAGACCACCGGCACCTTCTTCGTGCCGACCTTGCGGGGGTTGAGGCGCCGTACCGCGCGCTCGCCGGCATGCCGCCCGACCTCGGCCGGGTCGTCCAAATCGGCAGCGTAGACCGCGCTGGTGAATTCGTAGTCGCGCTCCATCCCGGTGCCTTCGCCCGCCAGCATGGCCGCGCCGATGCTCTGGCGCGACACCGCATAGCTGCCGGAGAACCCGTTGGAAGCGACGAGCGCCACGCCCGACCGGCCCCAGCTCGCCTCCGCGCCTTCGGAATTGGTGACGCCTTCGACGGCGCGCGCGGCATCCTCGCATTGCTTGGCGCGTTCGATCAGCGTTTCGGGTGTCGGTTCTTCCGCCTCGCAGATTTCAAGATCGGCAATCGGGCCCTTGAAAATCTGGCCCGGGTCCGCCAGGCCGCAATAGGCGTCCTCGGGAACCGTGCGCGCCATGGCGACGGCGCGGGCGACCAGCTCTTTCAGCGCGTCGGGCGATGCATCGGATGAGGAGACGATGGCCTGCTGCTTGCCGATCAGCACCCGCAGGCCGAGGTCGGTGCTTTCCGACCGCTCCAGCTTCTCGATCTCGCCAAGCCGCTGGGCATGCGACAGGGAAATGCCCGACACGGCGATGGCGTCGGCGGCGTCGGCGCCGGCCGCCTGCGCCTTTCCGATGAGGTCGGACAACAGGTCGAGCGCTTCTTGTTCGTTGGCGAGTGTCGACGATGAATCGCTGGGCATGGAGCAGGTCTTTCCGTGTCTCAAAAGGGCAAAATCCGGCTATCGGACAGTTACTGAAAATGGGTCAGGATCGAGAGGATTACAACCACGATCAGCAGCGTCAGCGTCAGCAGGAATAATTTCCGGGCGCGGGCGAATTCCTCTGGCGTGACCATCGGTGTTTCCCCGGTTTCCTCGGCCAGGGCGCGCGCCCGTTCCTCCCGCCGCTCGCGCAGCCGGCGCATGATATAGCGCGACAGGAGAAAAAGGATGCCGGCCGCCAGGGCGATCGCCCAGGCGTATTCGCGGATTAGGTCGTTCGACGTCATGCGCCGCAGTATAGGCGAGCCGCCACGGGAGGTGAATCGCTTAAGGCCGGCCGCCGATCCAGAACAGGTAGAGCGCGTAGAGGCAGGCCAGCACGAGCATCAGCCAGGTCACGGTCTGTCCGACGATCCGTCCGAAGGACGGTCCGGTCGTGCTGTACAGTCCCTGTGCATGCAGCGCCCGGGCGACGAACAGCGCCGCGCCTAGGGCATGCACCGCAGCCACCGGCGCACCCAGCATCTCGACGATCAGCAGCAGCACCAGCCCCAGAGCCACGGTTTCGGCGTTGTTGGCGTGCACGCGGATGGTCTGCAGTAAGGCGGCGTCGCCGCCGTCGCCGATGTCGATGCGTTCCTTCGAGCGATGCAGGCTGACGCGGATGGCGAGAAAGACGGCAAGCAGGCCGTTCAGCCCCGCATAGAGCGCGGTAACGATCGGCAATGTGATCTGCACGGATTGCATTGGAACTCCCCCGGTTGATCCGACATATGTCGGGCCAAGTCTACGTCGCCGGGAAGCGCCGGGCATTCACCCTTGCGTGAGAACCGTGGTCTAGTCGGAAAGTCCGAGCCAGTCTCGCCGATACCGCCGCCATTCGGGATCGTCGGTCGTCCAGTTCGCGTAAATCGCGACGCCAAGATGTCGGGTTAGTGCAGGATCGGCGGCAAGACCGTTGCGAATTCCCCGCAAGGCCGATTGCATGTTTTCCGCGTCAGGATGAAAGGTGAGGCGTTGTTCCTCATATGTCGGCACACCCATGAACACGGTTACCGCATCGGGGGTTATCGCTTGCACTTTCCGCGTTTGCCACGCGACGAAGGTGCCGTACAGCCAATCGGCGGGAAGCCCGGTGTCATACATCATGACGGCGATCTGATCGACGCGTTGGCTGACGGCATGATGGTATTCCGCCGTCCAAAATCCGGCATGCGTCCCGGCAACCTGGGTCAACCAGGCGAGGCCGGGGAAAGGCTCGATCTCGTCTGTTGCCATCGACAACATTGCGCCCTGGCCGCGGGTGAGTTTCCGTGTCGCGTCGAGCAAGGTCAGGAGATGCGGGTTCCCACTGCTCGGCTCGATGTTGTAATGAATGCCGTCGAACCCCAGTTCCAGAA
The DNA here is from genome assembly GCA_965228975.1 of Alphaproteobacteria bacterium. Taxonomy (GTDB): domain Bacteria; phylum Pseudomonadota; class Alphaproteobacteria; order UBA8366; family UBA8366; genus JAJFJD01. The sequence continues at coordinate 3,940,830 of OZ245851.1, read as the reverse complement.
ATTGGGCCGCCGTTGCAGTTATGGATTTCCGTACATCGGGACGTGACAGGTCCAACGGCCCGCCGCCGCGTTTTTCGATCTGCCCGATCCAGGCTTGTACCCGAAGTGCTGGCGCATGCCGTCGCATTTCGCGTGCCAGCCGTTCGGCGGCGGGATACCGGGCAACATCGATCGTGCCATCGGCCCGCAACGGGCCGACATGGAAAAACGCGTCGGTGATTTTGTGCCGCACGAGGTGGGCCGCGAGATCGCGGTAGGTGTTGTCACTTTGAATCGCGCCGACCCATTTATGCGCAAGCCATACGGCGTTCCCACCGTGCCCGCGGTGAGACGCTCCTGTGTCGCGGTGATAGCTGACATAGGCATGTATCAGCGCCGCACCGACAGCGATCGCCGGTATGATAACGGCCAACAGGGCGATTCTTTGGATCGGCTTCATGACCCACCGTAGCAGCCACATTCGCCAACAACATGGCCATCGTTTGAAATTTTGGCGGCGTCGAACTCCGAATCTCAGGTCGCCCATGCCGTCCGGTAAATTGACATTGACGTTAGGTGATTGAGGCTGATTTGGCCGGCATGGTACCGTCACCTTCTACCGATGAGGAGTGGACCGATGACGGAAGTGCCGAAATCGACCGGCCCGGCGCCGGGGTTTGCAGCGTCGCCCGGCTATCGTGTCGACATGGAGCCGTGCCCGAACCGCATTCGCGTGAAGATCGGCGACGACGTGATCGCGGACTCGACGGGCGCGTTGCTCATGGTCGAGACCAATCACAAGGACGTCTACTACTTTCCGCGCGACCATATCCGCATGGATTTGATGGTGCGCAGCGACAGCACATCCTTCTGACCCTACAAGGGCCATGCGGCCTACTACTCCGTGCGGGTAGGCGATCGGGTTGAGGAAGACATCGCGTGGTCATACGAGACCCCGTATGACGAAGGCGAAGCCTACGCGGGTTACATCGCATTCTATTGGGACCGGGTGGACCAATGGCTCGCGGACGAGGACGAAATCGTCGCCCAGCCGTACAGCGCCGGCGAAGGGAAATAATGGCTCGAGCGCGTGACGGCGAAAGCGAGAGGATCTCGTGACGAAGATTTTCGGGCAGCAGATCGGCGATGCCGCCGCGTGGAAAAGCGCCGAGATGAAAGCGCGCGATGATTGGCTACACGTCCTGACGGAGGCCGAGGTCGAGGATCTCGACCGTGCCCTGCGCGCGGTACAGCACCGCGGCTTGGAAATGGCGGCGGTCACGCGGGAAGATTTTCCCTTGCCGGTGCTCGGATCCTATCTCGCCGATCTAGAGAAGGCCGTGCGCACCGGCCGCGGTTTCGCGTTACTGCGCGGTATTCCGGTGGACCGTTATGCCGACGAAGAGGTCTTTCTGATCAAATGGGGCATCGGCACGCATCTGGGTGAGAAGGTTTCCCAGAACGCCTATGGGGACCTGCTTGGTCATGTCTACGATCATGGGCGCGATCCGAATTCCACCCGAACCCGGGGCTATCAGACCCGCGGCGAGCTGCGGTTTCACGTGGACCGTGCCGACATGACATCGCTTCTTTGTCTCCGCAAGGGCCGGAAAGGCGGGTTGAGCCGCATCGTCAGTTCCATGTCCGTTCACAACGAGATACTGGCCCGGCATCCCGAATATCTGCCGCCGCTCTATGACGGCGTGCCCTATATCCATATCGAGGAAGCGGGCGAGATGCGAAGCTGGAAGGAACCGGTCTTCAGCGTCACCGACAACGTTTTGAGTTGCTCCATCCGTCGCAATACGGTGCAGAAGGCGATCGACCGGTCGGGTATCGAGATGACGCCGTTGGAGACGGCAGCTCTTGAATTTTTCGATTCGGTAGCGGAAGACCCCGACTTTGTCCTCGAGATGGAACTCGAGCCTGGTGACATTCAGTTCGTCAACAACTACACCATCCTGCATGGCCGGACGGCCTTCGTCGACGATGCGATGCCGGAAAAGAAGCGCCACCTCGTGCGCCTCTGGCTGCGGTTCTTCACCCCTCGTCCGACCGCCGCGTTTATCCGCGAACAGTACAATGGAATCGAGAAGATGCTGGAACGCGAGGCCTAACGGAAGTGGAGTACGGGCCTCCGCCGTCGCATCTGGTGATCGGTGTTTTCTATCAGAATGGTGGGATCAATTAATTAGAACTCGCAATCTCACGATACCAAATCAGGTATCCGGGTCGCATTTCCGCGTCCCCCGGTAGAGAAAAAGCGAGGCTGACGATGAACCCACAGGCGCTGCTCGATCAACTCTTAGGGTCGCAGACAACGGCTGCCGCCGGCGAGAAACTGCGGTCGGCCTCCGATAGCCTGTCCAGCCCGAACGCGAAGGTTGCGCTGGGCGGGGTCGCGGCGGGGGGACTTTTGGGACTCTTGCTCGGCAACAAGAAAGCCCGCAAGAAAGTCGGCAAACTCGCGGGCGGCGTCGTCGGATATGGCGGTGCCGCGGCACTCGGCGCGCTCGCCCATCGCGCCTATCGGAATTGGCAGGAACAGAAATCCCAACCGGCGTCGTCGACGGCTGCGCAAACTCCCCGCACTCCTGCGCCGTCCGCGCCGGCCCCCGCCGCTACGTTGCCGCCGGTGGACGCGCGGTTCGACCCCACCGTAAATGTCGGAAACGACGGCCGGCCGTTTGCCCTCACGCTTGTCCGGGCGATGATCGCGGCGGCGAATGCCGATGGCCATATCTGCGAGGAGGAACGGAAAACCATCCTTTCGCATCTGTCCGCCCTGCGACTCGACGAGGACGACAAGAGTTTCGTCTTCGAAGCGCTGATGAGTCCGTCGACGCTGGACGAGATCGCCGATCTCGCCATCGGCCCCGAGCAGGCGACGGAAGTCTATCTGGTGTCGCGCATGGCGATCGATCCCGACGATCCGGCCGAACAAGCCTATCTCGACAGTCTCGCCCGGCTGTTGGCCCTGGACCCTGCGCTTGTCGCGGAATTGGAAAGCCAGGTGAAGGCGCAGATTTCGGTTGCCGCCTGAACATTGTGGCTCATTACGCCGAACCTGCGGCTAGCGGGCTTCCCAGGACGGCGGCCGTTTTTCGACGAAGGCTTGCATGCCTTCCTTAGCGTCCCGTGTTTGAAGCAGGCGGTCGAGAATGGCGTGCGCCTGCGATACGGCTTCGTCATAGGGAAGATCGATGGTGGAGAGGGTGGACTGTTTCGCCGCCCGGACCGCTAGTGGCGCGTTGGCGAGGATCTTACCGACGGTTTTTTCGGTCGTGGTTTCGAGTGCGGGTACCGGCACCACGTGATTGACGAGACCCAGCGCCTGGGCTCGGTCCGCAGGCAACAAATCGCCAGTAAACATCAGTTCCAGCGCGATGTTGATCGGCACCGCCCGCGCCAGCGACGACGGCCCGCCGATCGAACATATCCCGATTTTCGTGTGCGGCCAGCCCATCCGTGCCGTTTCCGTGATGATCCGGACGTCCGATCCCATCACGATTCCCGCACCGCCGGCCAGGCACAGACCCTGCGCCGCACAGACCACGGGTTTGTGAAAAGCCTTTAGTCCGCGGAAGATCGGTGCGAAGAAGTCGCCGCCGGGCTCCTTCTGTCCGGATAGCTCTTTCACATCCTGTCCCGTGCAGAAGTCATCGCCGTTGGCTCGGATCACTAGGAGCCAAACGGCGTCATCTTCCCGCGCCTCGGCGAGATGATTCGTGAACACGTCCAATCCTGCCTGACCCAGCGCGTTCTTCATCTCGGGCCTGTTGAGTGTGATCGTCGCGACTTTATCCTCAACTGCGTACAGCACAGACATTGCGCATCCTCTCCAGTGTTTACCGCTATGGGTCGTCTTCGGCGCGGACGATCCCGGCCTCGATCAACGATTCGATAGCGTTCGCGGACAGGCCGCCGACATCGCGCAGGACGGCGCGCGTGTCCTGCCCGATCCGATGACCCGCATGTCTTGCCCGTCCGGGGGATTCGGATAGATGCGGCACCGGCGCGGCCATGGTGATGGCGCCGAGGTCGTCGTCCGGTACCGGCACCAACATGTCGCGCGCCTTGTAGTGGGCGTCGGCGAAGATATCGGCCATGTTGAAGATGCGGGTCGCGGGCACCTGCGCCGCATCCAGTTTTTCTTCGAGGTCGGTCAGCGGCAATCGCGCCGCCCAATCCGCGACGATCCCGTCGATCGCGTCGGCATTTTCGTTCCGGGCCGCCGCCGTCTTGAACCGGGCGTCGTCGGCGAGCGCCGGTTGTTCCATCACGTCGCAAAGCCGGCGGAACACCGAATCCGCGAAAGCGGCGATCAGGATGTATTGCTCGTCCCCGGTGGCGTAGAGGTTGTTCGGCGTCGCGCCCGGCATCCGCGAGCCGACGCGCTCGACGACGGTGCCCAGCTTGTCGAAGTTCTGGGCATAGGGCTCCATGAAACTGAAGGCGCATTCGTATAGGGCCGCGTCGATGCATTGCCCCTTGCCGGTCAGGTTGCGGTGGTGCAGCGCGGCGAGCACGCCGTATGCGCCGTAGAGTCCGGTGATGTAATCGGTGAGCGCCGTCGCCATCCGCCCCGGCGGCCGGTCGGGATCGCCGTTGATGTAGCGCAGCCCGCTGACCGCTTCGCCGATCACACCGTAACCCGGCCGCTGCGCATACGGCCCGGTCTGGCCGAACCCGCTGATGCGCAGCATCACGAGGCGCGGGTTGATCGCGTTGACCGCGTCGTAGCCCAGTCCCCATTTCTCCATCTGGCCGGGCCGGAAATTCTCGATCAGGACATCGCATTCGGCGGCGAGGCACCGGATCAGGTCGCGGCCGTCCTCCGTGCGCAGGTCGATGGCCACGGTGGATTTGCTGCGGAACAGGCTGGCCGCGTAGAGCGACTTTCCTTGGAAGCTGTCGCCGACGGCGCGCAGGGTGTCGCCCGCGACATCCTCGACCTTGATCACCTCGGCGCCGAAATCCGCCAGCAGCCGGCCGCAAAAAGGGGCCGCGATCGTCGATCCCAGCTCCAAAACACGAAAGGAAGAAAGCGCTTCGGCCACGGCCGAGGTTTCCGTTAGTGGTTTCTGCTCCCGTGGACGATACCACCCGAAGACCGAAGCGGGCCAACCGGACCGGTGACGGCAATACGGCTATATAAAAGAAAACCGGGGACAGCGCCTTGCCGTCCCCGGTTTCAATGTCTAGTGGACGGGGGGCTTATGCCTTCAGCGCCCGGTTCACCGCGCAGGTCACCGCCTGCAGCGAGGCGGTCACGATGTTCGGGTCGCGTCCGACGCCATAGATCTTCTCGCCGCCGACCTCGGCCTCGACGAAGGCGATGGCCGTCGCGTCCGCCCCAATGCCGACCGAGTGCTCGCTGTAGCTGTAGACCTTGATGTCCTTGCCGGTCTCTTTCGTCAGCGCATCCACATAGGCGTCGATCGGGCCGGTGCCGCGGCCTTCGATCTTCACCTCGCCGCCGTTCTTTTTGACGGTGGCGGTGAGACGGCGGATTTCCGACGCATGGGTGTCGGGGATCGTCTGATGATCGACGAAGCCGTAGGGCGATTCTGCCTTGAGGTATTCGGTCTCGAAAGCCGACCAGATGTCTTCCGGTTTCTGTTCCTGCCCGGTGTCGTCGGAGATGCCCTGCACCACGCGGGAGAATTCGATCTGGAGGTTGCGCGGCATCTGCACGCCGTATTCCTCCTCCATGATATAGGCGATGCCGCCCTTGCCGGACTGGCTGTTGATGCGGATGACCTCTTCGTAGACGGCGCCGACGTCTTCCGGGTCGATCGGCAGATAGGGCACGTCCCATTCACCGCTGTTGGAATCCTTCATCGCCGCCAGGCCCTTCTTGATCGCGTCCTGGTGGCTGCCGGAAAACGCGGTGAACACCAGCTCGCCCGCATAGGGATGGCGCGGATGCACCGGCAATTGGTTGCAGTATTCGGCGGTCGCCCGCAGCTCACGCATGTTGCGCATGTCCAACTGCGAATCGAGGCCTTGGCTCACCATGTTCATCGCCAGCGTGATGACGTCCACATTGCCGGTCCGCTCGCCATTGCCGAACAGGGTGCCTTCGATCCGGTCGGCCCCGGCCATCACGCCGAGTTCCGCCGCCGCCACGCCGGTGCCGCGGTCGTTATGCGGATGCAGCGACAGCACGACCCGGTCGCGGTTCGTGAAGTTGCGGTGCATCCATTCGATCTGGTCGGCATAGATGTTCGGCGTCGCCACCTCGACCGTGGCCGGCAGGTTGATGATCGTCTTGTTCGACGGGCTCGCCTCCCAGACGTCCATTACCGCCTCGCAGACCTCGAGCGCGTAGTCGAGCTCGGTCTGCGTGTAGCTTTCGGGCGAGTACTCGTGGATCACCTCGGTCTCGGGCACCGTCGGGATCAACTGCTTGATCAACTCGGCGCCGTCGGTCGCGATCTTCTTCACGCCCGCCCGGTCCTCGCGGAACACCACGCGGCGCTGCGTCGTCGAGGTCGAGTTGTAGAGATGGACGATCGCCCGTTTCGAGCCCGCGATGGACTCGAAGGTGCGGCGGATCAATTCCTCGCGCGACTGGGTCAGTACCTGGATCGTCACGTCGTCGGGGATCAGGTCCTCGTCGATGATCTGTCGGACGAAGGAGAAATCCGTTTCCGATGCCGAGGGGAAGCCGACCTCGATCTCCTTGAAGCCCATCTTGCAGAGCGTCTGGAACATGCGGAGCTTGCGCTCCGGTCCCATCGGCTCGATCAGCGCCTGGTTGCCGTCGCGCAGGTCGACGGAACACCAAGTTGGGCATTCGGTGATGGTCTTGTTGGGCCACTGCCGGTCCGGCAGATCGATCTGCGGGAACGGCTTGTATTTTTCCACGGGCATGAAGGCCATGGTCTTAACTCCTGTCTGTCTTCGGCTGCGTCTTTACCGATTTATGGGGTGTTCGTAAACCGCGGCGCGGCTACGGCCACCGGGAGGCCGCTTCAATCCCGGCGACCGCCGGTAAGTCGCAGCGACAGGGTCGGCGTGAAAACCGGGCAGGCGACAGACGGCGCACACGCGCAACCGCGCGGGGCGGAGTCGGACTCAGACTGGAAATCGGGAAAGGAAATCATCAAACGGAACCTTGTTAACCGGCGGAAAAACCAGGACGAACGGGCAACCCCGACGCTTCAGAGCGTCGGGCCCATAAGTCGCAGGCCAAGCAGCCGGTATCCGGTTCCGATAATCATGAAACGGAATGTAGGCTGAAATGCATGGGATGGCAAGGGGTTGGCCTATTGCGGGTCAGACCCTGATTCGGCCGTTCCTCACATCGCCAGATTGAACGAGACGCTGATCCGCTCGTCGTCGGTGGCGCTGGGGCGCACGCTGTGGCGCATGCTACTCCGGAACAGCACGATCATCCCTTCCTCCACCGGCATTTCGAGCGCCAACGAATTCAGGGCGTTCATCTCGGTATAGGGCGGCGCCAGCATGTCGCCGTCCATCGGCGAGTGGAACATCAGCCCGGAACTGCCCGGCGGCGCCTTCACATAATAGCTGCCGCTGATCAGGTTGTTGGCGTGCAGGTGCACCTCCTGCCCATCCTTCGGGCCGTAGATGTTGAACCAGCAATCGCTGATCCGCAGCGGGAATTGGCGATGGTTGAGCCGAAGTGAATCGGCGAATTCGCACGCCTCCCGCATGATGACGTCGCGCAAGGGCGCGAATTCCGGCATCTCGTGCAGCCGGTCCGCGCTGTTCAGCGTCGTATAGACGCTGGAGACCCAGGAATCCGGCCGGGCGTTCGGCGTTACCGAGCGGATTTCCTCGATGGTCTGGAGTAGATTTCGGTTGAGCGTTTCCGCGTCTTCCACTTCGCTGATCTGTACAACGGAAGGGAAGATCGTCTTGAGTTGACGTCCCATGGCACCCCCTGTTCACGCAATTCGGGGACTTTTTGTCCCTCTCATGCGCGGTATTTCGGGCTTTTCGCCCCGTTTTCGTTGTGTATCAAGTCTCTTTGGCGCGCTCAGGCGGTCCGACATGGCGCCGCAGAATTCGACATACGGTAAAATAGTAGGCCAAAACGTACCGGAGCACCACTAACGGTAGCGATGCCTAAATTTTACGCGCGGGCCGCCGTATTCAGGTTTTCGTTCTGTCCCACATGGCCGCCCTGCAGGGAGGGCGCATTTGCGGGGAAGGGGTGCGATCCATCGGTCCGGAACCAGCTGTCATGCACCAGCGTGTGCCGGCGGATCGTGGGCCAGACGACGTCGCCGAGGAATTTCTGATCGCAATTGAACGTCTTTTTGTCGTTCCGCAGATACGGCGCGTAATGCGGGGCAAGGTCCGGCAAGAGGCCGCCGGTGCCGCCCCACATGCCGGCCAACAACAGGTCGGTGTGGGTGAAGTAGTCCCGCATCGCGTGGAACAGCGCGCCGCTGTCCAGCCACGCCGCGACCGCGGCCGCCTCGCGCGGATTGATCACGCTGTCGGCGTCGCGCACCAGGAACCGGTCGACCGACGGATCGGATGCGACGTCGAAGCGCCAGAACAAACCCTCTAGAAAGTCGCCGCGACCGTCCTTCACGATCACGTCGGCCTTGGCCTCGAGCAAGGCGGCGACCGTTATGCCGGGCACGTCGCGGCCGCAATAGAAGCGGCAGCGCCAGCCGGGGTAGACCCGCGGCGCGATCTGCGCGTTGCGGACGGCACCGTCTAGATAGCGCGGTGTCTGCCCCCAGAGGCTGAAGGCGATGACATTGCGGCGCGGCCGGTCCGGCCGGAATGCCGGGGGCCGTATTTGGGATACGTCGCACAGTGCCGGCCGGGCGGCGGCCGATGCGTCTTTCAGGGCAAGCGCGCGCTGGCCGTGATGTCGGGCGCGCGCATGGTTGCCGAGACGGCCGTACACTTCCGTCAATCCGTCGTGGATCATGGGACGGTCGGGACGCAAGGCCCGCGCCCGTTCCAGCCAGACGAGGGCTTCCATGACGCGGCCGGTCGACATGAGAATGCGCGCGATATTCTGCATCGTGTCCGCATCACGCGGGAACAGGCGGTGCGTGTCGTGCAGGCAGTCGAGGGACGCCGCGTAATCGCGTTTGGCGAAGCGGTAGAGCAAAAGCAATTTGTGCTCGTGCAGGTCGGGCGTGTCCGGATGCGACCGGATGAGCGCGGCCATCCGGTCGGCGGCATCGTCGACGCGTCCGCTGACGTAGAGTTGCTGAATCGCCTGGCGCGTTTCGATGCGGTGCGCGTCCATGGGTTCTTTCGGCCCGTGACCAGATTGCGCCCGGACGGCGCCTGTCGGCCGACCGTATCCGCGGCGTCTTAACGCCGGGTAAATGCCATGCCATCGCCTCGCGACACTTTCGGCCGCGTTACGAACCGATTGAGTGGCGTGCTAGACTGTCGTCGACGGTCCCCGATGACGGCGTCATCCTGTGAGGGTGAGGATACGGAAATGCGGCAGAAAGACGAAAAGGTCGAATTCGCGGTGGCGCCGGACGATGTCGCGGCGTTCCAGCGGGATGGGTTTCTGGTGGTGCGCAGCTTGCTCAGCCGCGAGGAAATCTCGCTTATCCGAACGGCTTTGGAGCAAGACCCCGCCATCCGATCGAATGGCGTGAACCGAGAGGATGACAGCGGCGCCGTGACCCGGTCTGTCGTGTGGCTCGAACCGGGCGACAGCACATACGGCCGGGTCGCACGCTTGCCGCGCGTGGTGGATACCATGGCCGCCTGCCTCGGCGATGAGGTCTATCACTATCAGGCCAAGCTGAACGCCAAGGAACCCTTCGAGGGCGGTTCCTGGGAATGGCACCAGGACTACGGGTATTGGTACGAGCAGAACTGCCACTATCCGGATATGGGAACGATGATGCTGGCGCTGGACCCGTCGACGAAAGAGAACGGTTGCCTTCAGGTGCTGGCCGGCTCTCACCGCATGGGTACGGTCCGCCATGTCTTTACCGATGGGGGCCAACGCTGTGCCGATCCCGAACGGATCGACGAAATCATGAAGGTGCTGGACCTGGTTTATTGCGAGCTGGATCCGGGCGATGCGCTGTTCTTTCACTGCAACTTACTGCATCGCTCCGACCGTAACCGGTCCGATACGCACCGGTGGATGCTTTTGGACTGTTTCAACACGCGGCATAACAGTCCGTTCAAGGTCGTCGTGCCTGGGACGCCGTACCGGCCGATAGAGAAAATCACGGAAGACGGGATTCTCTCCGCCGGGCTTCGGTTTGCGACCGGTGAGGAAAAGTTCCAATCCACCTATGTGGAGGAGCAGAAGAAGGCCGCAGGCTTGGCGTAGGTGCGCGGGGGTCCGCTATTGCGGGAAGGAGATTTCCAGGCGGTTGTCGTCGTTCCAGAAACCGATCCGGTTGACCCGTCCGTAATGCAGATATGTGAGGCCCAGGAGACGCAGATAGAGAATCCGTCCTGACTCCACGATGCCGGTCTTGGCGCAGGCGCGCCGCGAGCTCTTGTTCAGACCGTTGATGATGCCGAGCGACCGGCGCCGGTCGGTTTTCAGGAAATGCGCGCGGGCGAAACAGATGACCTGCGGCGCGATTCCTTGGCCGCGGAAATCCGGATCCACCCAGATGCGGGCGCCGAAGAAGTCTCGCGTCCCGAACCGGAACCGCAACCAGCTCTCCTGGTCATGCGTGTCGGTTTCGTAGATCGCGTAGCAGATGATCCGGGCGTCGCGCTCGCAAATCGCGTATTTCACGCCGCGTGCAAGGCCGTCGACCAGCGCGGTCCGGTCGACACCGCAGGCCGCGAGCCCGCCGATATCGCGCTCGTCCGCCCAGCGAATGCCGGGGGGCGTCGCGCCGGGTTTGAAGGCGCTGTGGTCCGTCGCCGTGACGATCCAGACATTGATGTCGAAAAGCCACGACGGGACGATGCGCCAGAAAAAGGTCTGGATCGTATAGAAGAATCCGATGTCCGAGACCTTACGCCAGGGATTTGAAAGCAACCGTATGCCTCGCCGCTTGCCGTTCGCGCTATCCAGATACCGATTTTAGGACACTACCGACGGGCCCGGTATACGCGATAAGAAGCAGTTCTTTCGGGCTACGGCGGGCCGGAACCCGCCGTCACATCCGGCGCCTAGTTTAGCCGCAGATCCAGGATATGCTGCGGGCTGGCCTCAAGTTCGCCTTTCTCGACGCGTTTCACGATATCGGTCAGCGCGGCGTTGGCCGGCGTATCGATGCCGATTTCCTGTGCTTTGCCGACGATGAAGCCGTTCAGGAATTCGATCTCCGTCCGGCGTCCCTTGACCATGTCCTGCCCCATCGACGGGCGGTGCGCGCCGCCGCCGGGCTTGTTGGCCTCTTCCAGGCGATGTGCGTCGTATTCGGCTTTGGCCTTGTCGTCGCCCTCGCCGGCCCGGGCAATGACCTCGGGGTCGATATGGTGGATTTCCTCCAGTTGATAGCCGAGCGCTTGGCCGACCCGGATCGCCTCGCTGCCGAGGCGCGCGCCGAATTGGCGCAGCACGTCATTGGTCAGGATGTCCTTGCTGATCAGTCCGGTGCAGGCCGACATCCCGTTCGCCATGGCGTTGGTCACCAGCTTCGACCAACGCTCGCCCCACAGATTATCCGTGACCTTGGCGGAGTCGGAGAATGCCACCAGCCGGTGCACCTCCTTCACGCGGTCGGTGATCCGGCCGTGCACCTCGCCGACGCGGAATACCGTGTGGCCTTCGCCCTTCTTGCCGCTGGCCCGGCGTACATGACCCGGCTCGCAGATGTCGACGGTGATCGAACTGGCGATCGATCCGACGACCCGGCCCCAGCCGACGACGTCGGCGATGGTTTCCTCGTTGATGCAGTTCTGCAGCGAAACGATGAACCCGCCGGGCGAAAGGTATTGTTGGATCATCGTGGTCGCCCAGGCGGTGTCGTAGGACTTCACGCAGACGAAGGCGATGTCGATGGGGTCCTGCTTGCTCAGGTTTTGAAGCTCGGTGATGTGCAGCGCGTTGAGCGGGTCGGTAGACCATTCCGGAACTTCCTGGATGTGGCTGATCTTCATCCCGTTGTTGCGCATGGCCTCGACATTCTCCGGCCAAAAATCCACGAAGGTGATGTCCTCGCCCGCCTGCGCCATATGCGCGCCCGCGTATCCGCCGACCGCGCCCGTTCCGACAATCGCTATCCGTGGACCCATCCGTCTTGCTCCTCTTACGCCAGAAATATCGGTTTTTTGCACCGTAAGACGGATCGGGACGTGCTTGCAAATTGGTAGACCCGCTACGGCGCCAGCATCAGCTTGATGGCATAGCCGAGGATGCCGAGCGTGGCGACGCCGGCGACCCAAAGACCGATGAACCAGAGCAGCCGGCGCAGCGTGGACATCAGTGATACCCTTCGGACGGGTCCACCTTGCCGCGGAACACCCAGTAGACATAGGCCGTGTAGCCGAGGATGGTCGGAATCAACACTGCCGCGCCGGCCAGTAGGAACAGGAGGCTCTTATCCGGCGCGGCAGCCTGCCAGATCGTGATGCTGGTCGGCACCATGTAGGGATAGAAGCTGATCCCGATTCCGGCGTAGCAGAGGACGAACAGGCCGAGTGCCGCGAGAAAGGGTTGTGTGTCGCGACGGTCGGCGAGCCCCCGATAGAGCATCCAGGCACAGGCCAAGATCAGTGCGGGCACGATCATGCTGAATGCCGCCGTCGGCCACGTGAACCATCGTTCCAAGTAGATCGGCCGCAGGAAGGGCGTCCAAAGACTAACCGTGCCGATCAGGGCCAGCGTCGCCACGCCGGTGACCCAAGCGTGACGCCGAGCTTGCCGCTGTAACGCGCCGTCCGTCTTCATGATGAGCCAGGTCGCGCCGAGCAGCGCATACCCGATGACCAGCGCGGCGCCGGTCAGGAGGCTGAAGGGCGTCAGCCAATCCCACCAGCCGCCGGCGTAGGCACGGTTCGCGACTTCGATTCCCTGCACCAACGCGCCGAGCGCGATGCCTTGGGCGAAAGCGGCGACGATGGATCCGCCGGCGAAGCTCCAATCCCAGAGGAATCGTCCGCGCTGCGTCCGCCAGCGAAACTCGAAGGCGACGCCGCGGAAGATAAGGCCGAGCAACATGACGATGATCGGCGCGTAAAGCGCGGGCAGGATCGTGGCGTAGGCCAGCGGAAAGACCGCGAATAATCCGCCGCCGCCCAGAACGAGCCATGTCTCGTTGCCATCCCAGACCGGCGCGATGGAATTCATGGCGACGCTGCGGTCGTGTTCTCCCCTGATCAGCGGGAAGAGGATGCCGACGCCCAAGTCGAATCCGTCGAGAATGACATAGGCCAGGACGGCGAAGGCGATCAACGCGGCCCAAATAAGAGCGAGATCGAATTCCATGGCGCTACCCTCCTGTTTCAGCACCGGGACGCCGCGTGCTCAGGACCGCCGGCGCCGGCGTAATGCCGGCGGACCGGGTCGGGCCGATGTCCGCGCCGCCACCGGCACCGGGGCTCTTTCCCATCATCCGAAGGATGTAGAAGGTGCCGGCGCCGAATACGACGGTATAGACCAGGACGAACCCGATCAGGGACGGGGCGACGGCGGCGGCGGCCATCGATGACGCGGAATCCGATGTCCGCAGCAATCCGTGTACCGTCCAGGGCTGCCGGCCCACTTCAGTGGTGATCCATCCCGCGAGCACGGCGAGAAAACCCGACGGCCCCATCGCCACGGCCGCACGCAGCAGCCAAGTCGCCTCGAACAGTTTCCGGCGAAAGCGCATCACGGCGCTCCACAGGCCGACCGCCACCATGGCGAGGCCGACGCCGACCATGATCCGGAAGCTCCAGAACACGATGGCGGCGGGCGGCCGGTCTTCCTTGGGCCAGTCGGTCAGGCCCTGCAGCTCGCCGTCCCAATCATGGGTCAGGATCAGCGATCCCAGTTTGGAAATTTCGAGGGCGTAGCGCGTCGTCTCGGCCGTGTCGTCCGGCAGGCCGAACAGGATCAGCGGCGCGCCTTTCCGCGTTTGGTAATGTCCCTCCATCGCCGCGATCTTCTGCGGCTGATGTTCTAGGGTGTTGAGACCCTGCAGGTCGCCCGCGACGACCTGCAGGGGCGCCACGAGCAAGGCCATCCACATGGCCATGGAAAACATGATCTGTGCTTCCCGGTCGCGCCGGTTGCGCAGCAGATGCCAGGCGCCGACGCCGCCGACCACGAAAGCGGTGGTCAGATAGGCGGCCACCGTCATGTGGACGAAGCGATAGGGGAAGGACGGGTTGAATACGACCTTCCACCAATCGACGGGGATGAACTGTCCTGCGTCGTTGATCGCGAACCCGGCCGGCGTATGCATCCAGGAATTCACCGACAGTATCCAGAATGCGGAGAACAGCGTTCCGACTGCGACCATCACCGTCGCGAAGAAATGAAGTCTGGGCCCGACCCGGTTCCGGCCGAACAGCATGATGCCGAGAAAGCCCGCTTCCAGGAAAAAGGCCGACAACACCTCGTAGCCCATGAGCGGGCCGAGGATGGGGCCGGTGCGGTCGGAAAAGACGCTCCAGTTCGTACCGAACTGGTAGCTCATGACGATGCCGGAAACCACGCCCATCCCGAAGGCAACGGCAAAGATCTTCTTCCAATAGTCGAAGACCTTCATATAGCTGTCGTCGCCGGTGCGAAGCCACAATGCCTCGAGCACCGCAAGGAAACTGGCCAGTCCGATGGTAAAGGATGGAAAGATGATATGGGCGGAAACGGTGAAGGCGAACTGAATGCGCGCCAGCAGTACGGGGTCCAGGTGGTCGAACATTGCTTCGATCTCCCTGCGGAAACAGGTCCGTAGCTATGGACACGGCAAAGGTATGCCGCGCGGCGATCCGATCAACCAAGGCAACCGCGTCCAATTGCCTCAAGCCCCGGAAAACGGCGCGACCCATTGACGCGGGACCTGGTTTCCGGTCCTAGGGCAGTTTGTAGTCCGCGAATTGGGCGCGCAACGCCGTCTTCTGGAACTTTCCCGTCGATGTGCGGGGGATTTCCTCGACGAACTCGACGGCGTCGGGAATCCACCATTTGGCGAACGATTCCCCGATATACGCCCGCACCGCCTCGGCCGTGAGCGCCGATCCGTCTTCGGTGACGACGCAGGCGAGCGGACGTTCGATCCACCGGTCATGCGGGATCGCGATGACCGCCGCCTCGCGGATCTCCGGATGGCCCATCAGCGCGTTCTCGACGTCCACCGAGCTGATCCATTCGCCGCCGGATTTGATCAGGTCCTTGGTGCGGTCGGTGATCTTGACGTAGCCCTCGGCGTCGACGGTCACCACGTCGCCGGTGCGGAACCAGCCGTCGTCGGTCCAGCTGTCGGTCTCGCCTTCGGGATTGTAATAGGAACTGGCGATCCACGGCCCGCGCACCTGCAACTCGCCCATGGTGACGCCGTCCCAGGGCGCTGGTCCGTCGTCGCCCATCACCCGGATATCGACGAAGGGCAGCGGGATCCCCTGTTTTGCCAGGGTGGCGAATTGCTCGTCTTCGGTCATGCGGTCGAAGGCGGGTTTGGGCACGCCGGTGGTGCCGACGGGGGTCATCTCGGTCATGCCCCAGGCATGGATGACCTGATGCCCCATATCGTTGAAGTCGCGGATCATCGACTCCGGCGCGGCCGATCCGCCGATAATGACCTTGAGTTCGGGCCGCAGGGACCAGTCCCCCGGCCGCCGTTTCAGCGCATCGAGGACCGGCAGCCAGATCGTCGGCACGCCGGCGGTCAACGTGACGCCTTCGCTGTCCAGAAGCTCCAGCACGCTGTCCGCGTCCGCATGGGGACCGGTGAACACGATCTTCGCGCCGGCCATGACGGCGGCAACCGGCATTCCCCAGGCATTGGCATGGAACATCGGGACGATCGGCAGGATGCAGTCCCGCATCGACAGGCCGAAAACATCGGGCGCGTTGACGGCGAAGGTGTGCAGAACCATGCCGCGATGGCTATAGGCGACCCCCTTTGGCTTGCCGGTCGTGCCGGATGTGTAGCACATGCCGCAGGCGTCGTTCTCGTCGATTGCCGGGTAGTCGAAGTCGCCCGTCGCGGTCGCGATCAGGTCGTCGTAGTCTTCCGTCCCGGCCGGAAGGTCGCCGCCACTGCGGACGACGAAGATGCGCTCGAAATCCACCTTGTCCTTGAATCCGTCCAGGATCGGCAGCAGGTCTTCGTCGACGATCAGGAACCGGTCGCCCGCATGCCGGGCGATATAGGCCAGTTCGTCGGCGTGCAGCCGCAGGTTCAGCGTGTGCAGCACGCCTCCGGCGCAGGGCACGCCGAAATAGGCTTCCAGATGCGTCGCATTGTTCCAGCACAGCGTGCCGACCCGGTCGCCGGGTTCGAGGCCGGCCTTGAGCAGCGCTTCGGCAAGCATACGGGTGCGTTCATAGAAATCCGCGAAGGTGCAGCGATGGACCGACCGGTCGGGCAGCCGCGAGACGATCTCCTGCGCGCCGTGCAGCCGCCCGGCATGCTCCAGGATCGTCGGGAGCGTCAACGGGTAGTCCATGATCGTGCCGCGCATCGTCTCCTCCCGTTTGCGGCCGGCCTTGTTTCCGCCGGTCCTTGCGGCCAACCATAACATTGGGATTTGCCGAACCCAAAAGGGCTTGGCGCGTCGAAGGTTTGCCGGTGGGGCCGGTGGCCCTGTATAGGAAAAGGCGCAACAAATCAGGGACGCGCGTCATGCCGGAATTCGAGACGATCGACTATGTGGTGGCCGACCGGATCGCGGAAATAACCATGCGCCGGGCACCGGTGAATGCGATCAACCACGCGCTCATCGACGACATCCTCGCGGCGTATCGATTGGCGCGCGACGATGACGGCGTGCGTGCGATCATCCTGACGAGCGCGTTCGATGCGGCCTTCAGCGCCGGCATGGACCTGGCGATGATCCGGGGCGGCAGCGGTCTCGACCTGCGCCGGTTCCTGGAGAAACTCTACTTCGGCATGCACGATATCCAATACCGGATGGGCAAGCCGACGATCGCCGCGTTGACCGGGCCGGCCCGGGCGGCGGGTGTGACCTTGGCTGTTTCCTGCGACGTGCTGATCGCCGGCGAGCGGGCGAGCATCGGGTATCCGGAGATCGATGTCGGCGTCATTCCCGCGATGCATTTCGTTCATCTGCCGCGCCAGATCGGGCGGCATAAGGCGTTCGAGATGCTGTTCGGCGGCAAGCCGATTCCCGCTGCGGAAGCGGAGCGTCATGGGCTGGTCAACCGCGTGGTGCCGCAGGACGACGTGATGACGGAGGCACGGGCATTGGCGCAGGATTTCGCCGCCAAGTCGCCGGTCGTGATGCAACTCGCCCGGGACGCCTTCCTGCGGGCCAACGACTTCGAGTATCGCCGCGCGATCGAAAACACGGTGGAGACGATTTGCAACATCATCGCGACCGACGATGCGCAAGAAGGCCTCGCCGCCTTCAACGAGAAGCGCAAACCGAATTGGTGAGGCTCAGCGGCGGAACCACTCTATATACGCCTTCACGCCCGCCTCGATCGGCCATGCGGGCGTCCAACCCAGATCGCGCTGGGTAGCGCTAAGGTCCAGGCGTTCGCGGACCGGATCGCCCGGGTTGCCGCTGATTTCGATGTCGGCGGTCCGGAACTCGGACCACACGAGTTCCGCGATCTGTTCCATCGACGGATAGTCCGGACCGGCGACGTTGTAGGCGTATTGCGGCGGCGTGGGCGCGTCCAGCGACGCGACCGTCGCCGCGGCGACATCGTCCACGTAGACGAATGGCCAGCGCCGTCCCGCGCCGCTCGGCAGGCGGGTGGGCCGCCCGGCCATGGCATCCTCGATCATCGTTCGGATGACGCAGTCGGTGGCGCGCCGCGGGCCGTACACGGTCGAGTAGCGCAGGCCGATGGCGTCCAATCCGTATTCCGCGCGATAGGCCGAAAGGACATGATCCGATGCCGCCTTGGTCGCGCCGTAGACGCTTTCCGGCCGCAGCGGCGCGTCCTCGCGCACCGGTCCTGCGTCCATGGCGCCGTAGGCCGAAACCGACGAGCAATACACGAAGCGTTCGACGCCATGGCGATATGCGGCCTCCGCGAGGTCGAGCGTCGAAACGAGATTCGTCGTCGTGATGTGATGCGGGGCGTCGCGCGATAACATCGGCCCTGAAATTCCCCCGGCATGGACGATCTTCGTTATGTCATGCCGTTCAAGAAGCACCATGGTTTTCTCGAGGTCGCCGAAGCCCTCTTCGAGATAGATAACACACGGCAGGCGTTTCGGCGGCGGCGCCGGATCAAGGCCCACGACGCGATTGCCCCGCGCCGCCAGCAGCGTGACCAACGGGCCTCCGACGAGCCCACTCGATCCTGTAACCAAAATTGAATTCGCTGTCATAGTCGGTGCTCCCGTCGACCGGTAAGCGCGTGGGCCTCTCGATCGTGGCCGGTAACCAATTATTCACCATAAGCATCTAACAATCGGAATTGAAAATTAAGGCGGTTCGCGTAGACGCCGAAAATTTTTTCTCGCTGGTTCATATTGACGAGCAATATTTTGATGGGAAGTGCCCTCCGGCGGATCGTCGCTGGCCTAATCCTGGTTTTGAGTCTGCAATCGGCATCGTCCGCGGCGCCGACCGGGCCTGATGCGCATGGCAAAGGACCCGAGTTTCATATCTATCGGATTCTTTTCATCAGTTCCTATCACGCCTCTTTCCCGTCATTTTTGAATCAATTGAAGGGGATAAGGACCGGTTTCCGAGAGGCTGGATTCGAAAACTGGAATATCGCGATCGATGTCGAGTTCATGGACAGCAAACGCTTCCCCTATCGGGATGCCGCGAGCCGGCTTCGTGACACGCTCAGGGCGAAGCTTCCGACGCTGCCGCCATACGATCTGGTTATTGTCGGCGACGACAATGCATTGTCTTTCGCCCGCGCAAACGAAGAATCCCTGCTCAAGGGGATGCCGATTGTTTTTCTTGGTGTGAACGATCGCGAGCTTGCGGTCTCGTTGAGCGGAAACGGGACAACGACCGGTGTGGTGGAATCCAAATCGCTGCACGAGACGATTAAGAGTATGCGTGGTCTCTACCCGGGTTCGAACAAAATCCACCTTCTCATCGATCGTACCCGGACCGGTCGGATCAACAGCGCCGCCGCCAGAAACGAGGCGTCGCACCTTCCGCACGTTTCCTTTAGCTACATCGACCTGGGGAAGCTGAGCTACGAGCAAGCTTTCGAACATTTGCGTACCCTACCGCGCGGCGAACCCTTGCTGATACTGAGCGCTTATCGCGATAAGGATGGCCGTGCACTTTCATTTCCGGAAGTGTTGCATTCCATCCAAACTGCGTATCGCGGTCCGATTTTTGCGCTGCAGGAGCACGGTATTGGACACGGTGTATTGGGCGGCAGGGTCGTGAGCCATTTCGAACAGGGCCGGGTCGCGGCAACACTCGCGTCGAGGGTGCTTCGGGGCGAGGCGATCGCGGCCATCCCGGTCGTGTCGGAGAGCCCCAACGTCTTTCTGTTCGATCATGCGCAACTGAAGCGATTGGGACTCGACATCGCTCGGCTGCCCGCGGCCGCGCAAGTCGTGAACAAGCCGGTGAGCGTGTTCGATACCAACCCGCTGTTGATGATCGGCGGTGTCGCCTTCCTGATTCTGCAGACGGGTATCATCGTGGCGTTGGTGATCACCGTGCAGCATCGCCGCCGCGCCGAATCGGAACTACGGGAAGCGATGCAGGAAGCGGCGCACGCGAATGCCGCCAAGACGGAATTCCTGTCGAACATGAGCCATGAATTACGGACGCCGCTGAACAGCATCATCGGGTTTAGCCAGATCATCGAGATGTCGCCCAAGCCGCTGGAACCGGAAACGCTGAAGGAATACGCATCCAACATCACCAACGGCGGGCAGCACCTATTGAAGTTGATCAACGAAGTGCTGGATCTCGCCAAGGTCGAAGCCCGCCATCAAGACCTTTCGATCGAGAGTTTCGACCCGTCCGAGGCGATCAGCAGAGCGCTGAACATGATCCGCTCTTCGGCGGACAAACGGGGCGTTACGGTCGATGCCTTCGACGGCTTGAAGGATGCGTATACAATTTCGGCCGATCGCACGCGGTTTCAGCAGGTGTTGCTCAATCTTCTCTCGAACGCGGTGAAATATAATCGCGACGGCGGAAGGGTCACCTTGACCGCCGAACACCGGAAGGGCGGTTCGGTTCGGTTCACGGTGGTGGATACCGGCAAAGGCGTTCCCGAGAAATATTTGGATGGATTGTTTGAGCCGTTCGAACGATTGGGCGAACAATTTGGTGATGTAGAGGGAACGGGGATCGGCCTTACCATCTCCAAGAAGATGGTTGAGATGATGGGCGGCCGGATCGGCGTGGAAAGCGTGGTCGGACACGGCAGCGCGTTCTGGTTCGAACTGCCGCGCGGAGAGACCTTCGCGTCGGTGCTGGAACCCGCGCGTGATGTGACGGTCGAGGCGCTCGAAGCGCCGGATGTGGCCGTTTGCGAGATCCTCTATATCGAGGACAACAAGTTCAACTTGCGTGTCCTGGAAGCGATGTTCAGCGAGTTTCCCGGGTACCGGTTGCGGACGGCAACCGATGGGGAAAGCGGGCTTGAAGCGGCGCGCGCCCGGCGTCCCGATATGATCCTTCTCGACATCAATCTTCCGGGCATCAACGGAATCGAAACGGCGGATCTGATCCGACGCGATCCCTTATTGGAGGACGTCCCGATCATTGCGGTCAGTGCCAATGCGATGGATTGGGAGATCGATCGGGCCCGCGACGCGGACTTCGATTCATACATCACAAAGCCAATCGACGTGCAGGTTCTGCGCCGCGAGTTGACGATGTGGTCGCGCGGCCGATCGCCCGACCGCGCGAGCGCGTAAGCCCCCTCACTTCCAGATTTTGTTTCCGCTGCCGGGCAGGCCGAGGTCTTGCCACATCGCGTCGACCTTCTCGATGACGGCGTCGGACATGCGGATTTCCGTGCCCCATTCCCGGCTGACCTCGGACGGCATCTTATTCGTCGCGTCGAGACCGATCTTGGAGCCGAGGCCGGAGACCGGGCTGGCGAAGTCCAGATAGTCGATCGGGGTGCCCTCGATTACCGTGATGTCGCGTGCCGGATCCATCCGGGTGGAGACCGCCCACATGACGTCCTTCCAGTCCCGCGCGTCGATCTCGGCGTCGACCACGATCACCCATTTCGTGTAGGTGAACTGCCGCAGATAAGACCAGACGCCCATCATGACGCGCTTGGCGTGGCCGGGATACGCCTTGCGGATCGACACCACCGCGATGCGGTAGGAACAGCCTTCCGGCGGCAGCCAGAAATCCTCGATCTCGGGGAACTGCTGTTGCATCAGCGGAATGAAGACCTCGTTCAGGGCCTCGCCGAGGACGCTGGGTTCGTCCGGCGGCCGTCCGGTGAAGGTCGATAGGTAGATCGGGTCGCGCCGCATGGTGATTGCGCTGATCTTGAACACCGGGAACCGCTCGACCGAATTGTAGTAACCCGTGTGGTCGCCGTACGGGCCTTCGTCGTCATACTCGTCGAGACTGACATGTCCTTCGATGACGATCTCGGCATTGGCGGGTACCTTCAGCGGCACCGTCTTGCAGTCGACCAGTTCGGTGCGTTTGCCCCGCAAGAGGCCCGCGAAGTGATACTCCGACATCGTATCCGGCACCGGCGTGACGGCGGCGAGAATGCTGGCCGGGTCCGCGCCGATCACGGCGGCGGCGGGCAACGGGTCGGCCTTCGTGTCTTTCCATCGCGCATGGTGCTGTGCGCCGCCGCGATGCTTGAGCCAACGCATCAGCGTGGTGTCGCGGCCGGTCACCTGCATGCGGTAGATGCCGAGGTTGAAATCGTCCTCGCGCCGACCGCCGGGTCCCTTGGTGACGACGAGCGGCCAGGTGATCAGCGGCGCGGGCTCGCCGGGCCAGCAGGTCTGCACCGGCAGCTTGGCGAGATCGATTTCGTCGCCTTGCCGCACGATCTCCTGACATTCGGCGCGCGAAACCGTCTTGGGCTTCATGGTCATCGCCGATTTGAGCAGCGGCAGTTTGTCGATGGCGTCGCGCACGCCACCGGGCGGTTCGGGCTGGCGCAGCGCCGCCAATGTCTCGCCGAGCGCCCGCAACTGGTCCGGCGCGCGGCCCATACCGGCGGCGACCCGATCCACCGTGCCGAACAGATTGACCAGCACCGGCATGGGGTGCGGGTTACCGTCGCCGTCGACGGGATTCTCGAACAGGACGGCGGGGCCGTTCTCGGCCAACAGCCGGGTCTGGATTTCCGTCATCTCCAGCACGGTGGAGACGGGCTGGGAGACGCGGACAAGGCGGCCGTCCGCTTCCAGGGCGGCGATGAAATCGCGCAGCGACGCATACGGTTTCGATGACATGGCCGCACCCTAGCGCGCCGCCAGCCGGTTGGCTATCGCCGCCCGCCGGCGAGTTTGACGGCGTCCGGATGACGGCGCAGCCGCGCCATCGCGATGACCCCGACGACCGGGCCGGCGGCGAGCATGGCGAAGGCATAGGACCAGCCGGCGCTCTCGACCAGCGGCGGGATCAAGTGGATGGTCAGCAGCGTCAGCAGAAAGCCGAGGCTGGTTTGCATCGTGAGCATGGTGCCGACCAGGGATTTCTCCGACAGTTCGGCGACGCTGGCGGAGAATTGCGCCGAGTCCGCGACGATCGAGAATCCCCAGATCAGGCATACGAAAACGATCGCGATCGGCGGCCCGCCGAACAGGAAACCGGTCACCAGCGCGCAGCCGCCGCTGGTGGTCATGGCGGCGATGGTCAAGGTGGTCCGGCCCCACCGGTCGGCGAAGGCGCCGCCCAGAATGCAGCCGATGGCACCCGCGCCGATCGTCGCGAAGGTCGCGCCCGCCGCCCAGACGGAGGCGGCGCCGCTATCGTCGAAAGTGAGCCGGAAGCTGGCATCGAGGAACACGCCGATCCAGGCCCACATCGCGTAAAGCTCCCACATATGGCCGAGATAACCGATGTTGGCGAGCCGCAGCGACGGCGTGGTCCATCCTTTCAGCGCGTGGCGCGGATCGAAGGGCGGCGACGGGGCGGTATTCGGGCCGACCGGCGCGAACCGGATCAGGATCGCGGCGGCGATTGCCGACAGCGACGCCACGAGGATCGTCAATCGCCAATCGACGCCGCCGAGCGCATTGAACAGATGCGGCGAGGCCGACCCCAGCGTCAACGCGCCGACCAGCAGCCCGACCATCAGGCCCATGTCGGCCTTGGCCCAGGTGGTCACCAGTTTCATGCCGACCGGATAGACGCCGGCCATGCACATGCCGGTGACAAAGCGCAGTACGACGACGGCCGGCGAGGCGGGATCGACCAGCAGGATCGCCGCGTTTGCCCCGGCCCCGACCAGGGCGGCGGCCATGATGAACCGTCGCGGGTCGAGCCGGTCCGCAAACCCGAAAAAGGCGCTGCACAAGGTGCCGGCGACGAAGCCGAGCTGCACCGCGCTCGTGAAAAGCGAGGCGGATTGGGCGTCGATCAAACCTTGCGCGCGCAGTGACGGCACCACGGCCGAGGCCGAGAACCACAACGCCATCGCCGCGACCTGGCTGACGGCGATGATCGTGATGGCGGCGGCGCGACGGGATAGCATGGGCCGGTGGAACCTGTTCGGGACGGCGCAGGGCAGCATACCGGCGGATGCCGTGGCGCCTCGCTTGACCGCGCCAGATTGTCCTGCTCGACTAGGGGTTTCGCAAGTCTTCTCGCTGCTGGGAGTATTCATGTCGGACCCCGATGCCATCCTCGCCCGCGCCCGCGACTATCCCTATGCGCTGCCGGGGCGGTCTTATGTCTGGTCCGGGACGCAGGCCGACCCGATGCATGTCGATCCGTTCGATCCGGCGATGACGGATGGGCGGACGCCGGTCTTGGCTGTCGGCTCGAACCAGTCGCCGCAGCAACTGGCGCGCAAATACGGTGTCGGCAGCCATCACACAATTCCGGTGCAGCAGGCCACGCTCGCGGATTTCGACGTGGTGTTCGCCGCGCATATCTCGACCTATGGGGCGGTGCCGGCCATGTTGCAGCACTCGCCCGGTGTCGATGTGACGCTGTATGTCACCTGGCTCGACGATGCCCAGCTCGACATCATGCATGCCACCGAAGGCAACTATCATTTCGCCGAGATCGCCGACGTCGATCTGCGGCTCGATGGCGAGGCGGCGCGGGACTCGGTCTTTCTCTATGTCGCGCGGCTGGGTCATCTCGTGCACGACGACGGTCCGGTCAGCCTCGGCGCGGTGCCCGCGGCCGGGCGCAAGAACGCGGCGCGGACGACGGCGGAGATGTTGCGGCATGTGCAGGACCGATTGGCGCATGACGGCGATCACGACGACTTCGTGCTGCGGCTGGTCGACGACCCCGCCTATCGCCGGACCTGTATCGACCGGCTATCGGAGGACTCCGTGCCGTTCGACTACGAGTATCGGATCATGGAGCTATGAAAACCGCGATCAAGCTGCGCCGCGACAAGATTTCCGTCGCCAAGCTCGACACCGGCGGGCGGATCGGCGCGGTGGCCTATGAAAAGAAGTTGGCGGTTCTGCAGCGGCGCATGCAGACGATCCTTCAAGCCTATCTCCACACGGGCGACCGCGCGGTGGTGGTGTTCGAAGGGGTCGATGCGGCGGGAAAGGGGGGTACGATTCGGCGGCTGACCACGACCCTGGATCCGCGTGCCTACAAGGTGTGGCCTATCGGTGCACCCAACGAGGTCGAGCGCAAGCAGCATTACCTAACCCGGTTCTGGGGACGCCTGCCCGAACCCGGCAGGCTCGCGGTTTTCGACCGGTCCTGGTATGGCCGGGTGCTGGTCGAGCGGGTCGAGCGGTTCGCCACCAAAACGGAATGGCGCCGTGCCTATTCCGAGATCAACGAATTCGAGCATATGCTGATCAACGACGGTATCCGGCTGGTGAAGATCTTCCTGCACGTAACGCCGGAAGAACAGATGGAGCGTTTCAAACAGCGGGTCAGCGACCCGTTGAAGCGCTGGAAACTCACCTTCGAGGATGTGCGGAACCGCGAAAAATGGGACCTCTACGAAATTGCGATCGACGAGATGATCGCCAAGACTTCGACCGTGGAGGCTCCGTGGAACGTCATCGCCGCCAACCAGAAGAAGCGTGCGCGGATCGATGCGTTGTCACTCATCACCGACCGGATGGCCGCCGGTGTCGAACTCAAGCCGCGGCCGCTGGATCCGGAACTGCAAGCGGCGGCGGAAGAGGTTCTCGGCCTGAGTTTCGATTAGTCCGCGGTGAACCTCCAGACGACAGCATTCCGCACGTCGGTGTCTTCCAGTTCCCGCGTCGTCTTGACTGCGTAGCGAACCACCCAATCAAGCCCGTCCTTCGGCAGATAGGTGCGGCCCGGGTCGCCCAGCAGGACGGTCCGGCCGTCGCTCGACAAGCGTTGCAGCCACTGCGTCACCCGGCCGGAAAGCGGTTGCTCGTAGCAGATATCGCCGGCGAGGACGACGTCCCAGGAACCGTCCTGTCCGATCAGGTCGTCTTGTGCGGCGGTCACCGTCGTCGCGTTGAGGCCCGCGTTGAGCTCGATCGCCGCCGCGGCGAAGGGATCGATATCGCTGGCGGTCACGGCGGCGGCGCCGGATTTTGCCGCGGCGATCGCGACCAATCCGCAGCCGCTCGCGAAATCGAGCACCCGCTTGCCGGCAACGATATCGGGGTTGTCGAGGATGTAGCGCGCCACCGCCTGTCCGCCGGCCCAGGCGAAGGCCCAGTAGGGCGGCGGAATGCCGAGATGGGCAAGGTCTTCCTCCGTCGCTTGCCAGATCGGCAGGATCTCGGTTGCCAGATGCAGTCTGATTTCCGGGATCAGCGGTGGCGTCTCGATGGCGGTATTCGCCTCGATGAAGGTTCTGGGGTCCTTAGCCAAGCGGCACGCCGCCCGCCAGCATGGCGGCCAGAACCAGCAGACCGGCATAACGGTTGGATTTGAACTTGATGAGGCAGTCCGTCGGGTCGTCCAGGTCGACCGTCGCCGCCTGACGTGCAAGTTGGAACGCGGCGTAGGCCAGGAAGGGATAGGCCGTCCACCGCAGGCCCGCCGTCCAGAAGGCCGCGGCCAGAAGGATGACCGTCAACGTATAGAAGAACCAGAGCCATGGCCGCGTATTCGCCCCGAATTTGAGCGCGGTTGACTTCACGCCGATCAGCGCGTCGTCTTCCTTGTCCTGATGGGCATAGATCGTGTCGTATCCCAGCGTCCAGGCGATCCCCGCCGTGTAGAGCAGCAGCGCCGGCAAGGCCAACGACTCCGTCACCGCGGCCCAGCCCACCAGCGCCCCCCAATTGAAGGTCACGCCGAGAAACGCCTGCGGCCAATAGGTAATGCGTTTCATCAGCGGATAGAGCGCGACCAGGAGCAGCGATGAAACCGCGATGATGATGGTGAAGGTGTTGAAGTAGAGCAGCACGGCCAGTCCGGCGAGCAGTTGGGCCACCAGGAAGATCGTCGCCTGCGTCACGCTGATGGCGCCGCTCGGGATCGGCCGGGTCGCGGTGCGTGCGACGCGGGCATCGAAGTCCCGGTCCAGGATATCGTTCCAGGTGCAGCCGGCGCCGCGCATGACCAGCGATCCGATCGCGAAAAGCAAGGCGTATTGCAGGGACGATACGGGATCCGGGCCAAGCACCGACGCCGTCGCAAGCGCGGTGCCCCACCAGCAGGGAATCAGCAAAAGCCACGTGCCGATCGGCCGGTCGAGGCGTGCCAGCCGCAGATAAGGCCGCGCCGGGGCGGGCACGATCCGGTCGATCCAATCGTCCGTGGCGATATCGCTGGCGCCATGGCTGGGGCTGTCGTCCGTCATGGGCTAATCTTGCCGGTGAGCCGTGGTCGGCTCAAGCGATGGAGACAGGAAAAATGCGCCATAGGGCGAAAGCCCGACTTTATGTCGAGGATGACCTCGGCGACGGTCTTGCCCTGGGCTTGAGCGCGGCGCAGGCGCATTATCTGCAACACGTCCTGCGCCTGGGGTCCGGCGACGTGGTCGCCCTGTTCAACGGCCGTGATGGGGAATGGCATGCGCGGATCGACGGTTTCGGACGGGGTTGGTGCTCGTTGGTCGTCGAAGCGCAGACGCGCCAGCAGGATACGGAACCCGATATATGGTTGTTGTTCGCGCCGATCAAACGCGCCCGCCTCGATTTCCTGGTTCAGAAAGCGGTCGAACTGGGGGCGTCTAGGTTGCAGCCGGTCATGACCCGGCACACAGACGTGAAACGGGTCAACGTCGAGCGGCTGCGGGCGAATGTTGCCGAGGCCGCCGAGCAATGCGAGCGGACAACGTTGCCCGAAGTAGGCGAGGTGCAATCGTTGACGGCGGTGATGGCCGATTGGCCTTCCCAGCGCCGCATTCTTCTTTGCGCCGAGGCGGGTCCCGCACAGCCCATCCATGACGTCCTGGCGGCGGAAGCCGCGGCCGAACCGGCGGCCGGCTGGGCGATCCTGACCGGGCCGGAGGGCGGCTTCGCGGCATCCGAACTTGACGCACTCGGAAAACTGCCCTTTGTTACGCCGGTAAGTCTTGGCCCCCGCATCCTTCGGGCTGAAACCGCCGCCTTATCCGCCCTCGTTTGTTGGCAGTCGGTTCTTGGGGACTGGCACTCTGATCGAGTCTAAAACACGAAAGCACATTCGAATATGGCAGCACCTGCGTCTGCTGGCGGCGAAGTCATCACCGATAAGAAACAGCTGGTCGAGTATCTGGAGCAAGGCATCAAGCCGCGTTCGGATTGGCGAATCGGCACCGAGCACGAGAAGTTCGCCTACGATCTGACCGACAACAGCCCACTGTCGTATGAAGGGCGCCCCGGCATCAAGATGTTGCTGGAAGGGCTGCAGCGGTTCGGCTGGCAGCCGGTCGAGGAGAAAGGCAACGTGATCGCGCTGGCCCACCCGACGAGCGGGGCGGTGACGCTCGAGCCGGGCGGCCAGTTCGAGCTTTCCGGTGGGCTGCTGAGCAATATCCACGAGACGTGCAACGAGGTGCATACCCATCTCGCCCAGGTGCGCGAAGTCTGCAATGAGATCGGCGCAGGGGTCATGGGGCTCGGGTTCAACCCGAAATGGCGGCGCGAAGACATCCATTGGATGCCGAAGGGCCGTTACAAGATCATGCGCGACTACATGCCGAAGAAGGGTTCGCTCGGTCTCGACATGATGCTTCGGACCTGCACGGTTCAGGTCAATCTGGACTTCTCGTCCGAAGCGGACATGGTCAAGAAAATGCGCGTCGCCATCGCCCTGCAGCCGGCCGCGACGGCGCTTTTCGCAAACTCGCCCTTCACCGAAGGCAAGCCGAACGGCTTCGCGAGTTTCCGCAGCCATACCTGGACCGACACGGATCCCGACCGATGCGGGATGTTGCCCTTCGTTTTCGACGATGGCTTCGGATTCGAACGGTGGGTCGACTATGTGCTCGACGTGCCGATGTATTTCGTCTACCGGGACGGCGTCTATAATGACGTCTCGGGTAAATCCTTTCGCGATTTCATGGCGGGCAAGCTCGAAGGATTCGAAGGTCAGGTGCCGCATATGGGTGACTGGAACGACCAGATCACCCTGCCCTTCCCCGAAGTCCGGTTGAAGAGGTTCATTGAAATGCGCGGGGCCGATGGCGGTCCCTGGGCGCGGCTGTGCGGATTGCCGGCGCTATGGGTCGGGCTCCTATATGACGATGTAGCGCTCGATGCCGCCTGGGACATGTGCAAGGACTGGACGATCGAGGAAATGTCGTCGATGCGCGATGCGGTGCCGCGGCACGCGCTCAAGGCGCCGTTCCGCAACGGTACGGTGCAGGACATCGCGCGCCGGATGGTGGACATGGCGGCGGCCGGTCTGCGCCGCCGCGCCATTCCCGACGTCGAGTATGTCGACGAGGAGCCGTATCTCGACGAGTTGAAGGAGATCGCCGAGTCGGGGATTTCGCCGGCCGAGCGGCTGTTGGCGCTTTATAACGGCGAATGGCAGGGCGACATCGACCGCGTCTATTCGGACATGTCCTACTGATCCGACCGGCGGTCGTCAGCGGTCACAGGCGCTTGCGCATAAATATGCGCTGATACCCAGCCTGCTCGCCGCGATGGGTTTCCTCCCATCCTAGATTTTCGTAGTAGGCGACGTTATCCGCCATCACAGCGTGGGTGTAGAGCCGGATTTGCTTATAGCCGCGCCGCCGGGCTTCGGATTCGGCGAAGGCCACGAGCCGTTTGCCGATGCCTTGCCCATGCGCGGTCGGCGCGACCGCAACGTTATCGAGCAACAGATACCCGTCCGCGTCGATCAGGACGAGAATTCCTAGAATGTCCGTGCCGCCCTCCAGCACGAACGCCTCGTCCGCCGCGATCCGGGCGTCATAGTCGTCCAGCATGGGGCCAGGCGGTTTTTCCATCCGCGGCAGGTAGACGGCATACGCGGCGTCGACGACGGCGCGGATGGCATCCGCATCGGACGGGATTGCCGGACGGATGCTCTCTTTCGGCACCGGTCAGCCTCTCTGCGAATACCCGGTCCGGCGGCCATCCCGCCGGCGGATCCTACGCGGCGGTACCGCCGACCGTCAGGCCGTCGATCCGCATGGTCGGCTGTCCGACGCCGACCGGCACCGATTGGCCGTCCTTGCCGCAGGTGCCGACACCGTCGTCGAGCTTCGTGTCGTTGCCGATCATCGAGACCTTGGTCAATACGTCGGGGCCGTTGCCGATCAACGTGGCGCCCTTGACCGGCGCGCCGACCTTGCCGTCCTCGATCTGATAGGCCTCGGTGCAGGTAAAGACGAATTTCCCGCTGGTGATGTCCACCTGGCCCCCGCCGAAGTTGACCGCATAGAGGCCGTTGTTGACCGAGGACAGGATTTCGTCCGGGTCTTTGTCGCCGTCCAGCATGTAGGTGTTGGTCATGCGCGGCATCGGCGCGTGGGCATAGGACTGCCGGCGGCCATTGCCGGTCGGCTCCATGCCCATGAGCCGGGCGTTTAACCGGTCTTGGATATAGCCGACAAGGATTCCATCCTCGATCAAGGTGGTGGAATTGGCGGTCGTCCCTTCGTCGTCGACGGTCAGCGAGCCGCGCCGGTCCGGGATCGTGCCGTCGTCGACGACCGTGACGCCGGGGGCGGCGACCCGCTCGCCCATCAATCCGGCGAAGGCGGAGGTCTTTTTGCGGTTGAAATCGCCTTCCAGGCCGTGGCCGACGGCTTCGTGCAGCAACACGCCCGGCCAACCCGGGCCGAGCACGACCTGCATTTCGCCGGCGGGTGCGGGAATCGATTCCAGATTGACGACGGCCTGGCGCAGCGCTTCGTCGACCTGACCTTGCCAGGCGGCCGGGTCAAGATAGGCGGCGAAGCTGGTGCGGCCGCCGGCACCGTGGCTGCCGCTTTCCATGCGGTCGCCTTCGCCCGCGACGATCATGACGTTGAGGCGCACCAGCGGGCGGATATCGGCGACACGATAGCCGTCGGGCCGGATGATCTGAACCGCCTGCCATTCGCCGGCAAGCGAGGCCATCACCTGTTTCACGCGGCTGTCTTTGGCCCGCGCATAGGCGTCGATCTCGGCCAGCAGACTCACCTTCTTTTCGAAGGGGATTTCGCCCAGCGGATTGTCGTCCGTGTACAGGCTGCGGTTCGTCGGCGCCGGGGCGTCCGAGAAACTGCCGCTATGGCCGCTCTTGACCGCCTGGACCGTTGCCGCGGCCCGCCGCATCGCCGCTTCCGAGACTTCGGACGAATGGGCATAGCCCGTCGCATCTCCCGCGACCGACCGCAGGCCGAACCCGTGCGAGGTGTCGAAACTGGCGCTGCGCACCCGGCCGTCGTCGAAAGAGATGCTCTCGGACTGGCAGTATTCGAGGAACAGCTCGCCGTCGTCCACGCCTGTCAGCGCTTCGGCCGCGATATCGGTAACACGATCCCGGTCCAGCCCGGTCTTGCCGAAAAACAGGTCGTCTGTCGTGGCCAAGTTCGTCATGGTGTGCAGTCTCCGTACAGCGGTTGAACGCGCGTTCCAATATTATGTCGACGGGAGATCCGAAGCCGTGCCCGGAAGCTCGGAACCCATACATATATGTATACCCGTTGGGCGCCGCTTCCACATCCGCGAAATCGCGGTTGCCCGTGCCCGCGACGGCCAATCGAGTCGTTGATAACGCAGGGCACGCCGACACGAAACCCTTGCAATTTGGGATATTTGACGACGGTTCCCGATTTTGCGACATAGTGTCGCTAGGTATCCAAGGTCAATACGGTGGGTGTTATACATGCTGCCGTATCAGGGGTGGTTTCTTGAACTTTCTTGACCTTAACCGATCATGCGTCGACCGTCGGTTGGCGATTTTACGGGGGAAGTAAGCGTGACAAGTCGATTGGCAACGCTCGCGGCGTGGGCGACGCTGCTCTTTACGGTGCCGGCCTTTGCACAAGGGCCGCGTAACTGGCAGCTCGGATTGCCCGAGGCCGCATCGCCGACAGCGGCAATGATCGATAGTTTTCATGATCTGCTGCTTGTGATCATTACGGTCATCACGATCTTCGTGCTCGTGCTGCTGTTGTACGTGAGTTGGCGGTTCCGGGAAAAACGGAACCCCACGCCATCGACGACGACGCACAATACGACCATTGAAATCCTTTGGACTGTGATCCCGATCATGATCTTGATCGGCATCGCGATCCCGTCCTTCCGGTTGCTGTATTTCGCCGATAAGACGCAGGAAGCCGACATGACG
The DNA here is from genome assembly GCA_965228975.1 of Alphaproteobacteria bacterium. Lineage (GTDB taxonomy): Bacteria > Pseudomonadota > Alphaproteobacteria > UBA8366 > UBA8366 > JAJFJD01. The sequence continues at coordinate 3,909,000 of OZ245851.1, read as the reverse complement.
CTCAAGATCATCGGCAATCAATGGTACTGGAGCTACGAATACCCCGATCACGGCAACTTCGCCTTCGACGCGAACCTGATTCCGGATGACGAGATCAAGCCGGGCCAAAAACGGCTTATGGACACGGACAATCCGGTCGTCCTGCCGGTCGGTAAAAAGGTCCGTCTGCTAATGACGGCCACCGACGTGTTGCATGCTTGGGCGGTAACGACGCTCGGCGTGCGGCTGGATACGGTGCCGGGCCGGATCAACGAAACCTGGGTGCAGATTACCAAACCCGGAACGTATTACGGCTTCTGCTCGGAACTGTGTGGTGCCGGACACGCCTATATGCCGATCATGGTGAAGGCGGTTCCGCAGGCCGACTTCGATGCTTGGGTCGCGAGTGCGAAAACCAAATTTGCCCGGGCCGACGAGCCCATCCGCCCTGCTGAGGCGGAAAAGGCGCTACCGGCTGCGAAGACCGTGAAGGTCGCGCAGGATCAAGTGGGCAACTAAGAGCGAATTGGGGACGAACATAATGGCGACTGGACATTCAGCCGACGCCCACGGGCACGACGATCATCACACGCCGACCGGTTTCAAGCGGTATCTGTATTCGACGAACCACAAGGACATCGGGACGATGTACCTTGTGTTTTCGATTGTCGCCGGCCTTATTGGTGGCGCTTTCTCCGTCTACATGCGGATGGAGCTGCAGGAGCCGGGCGTCCAGTTCATGACGACGGCCGACGGCCAGCCCGACGGCCATTTGTGGAATATGTTCATCACCGCGCATGGCCTGATCATGGTCTTCTTCGTGGTGATGCCGGCGGCGATCGGCGGTTTCGGTAACTGGATCGTACCGCTGATGATCGGGGCGCCGGACATGGCGTTTCCGCGGATGAACAACATCAGCTTCTGGCTACTGATTCCGGCCTTCGCGCTGTTGTTGATGTCGGCGTTGATCGGCGGCGGCGCCGGGACCGGTTGGACGGTCTATCCGCCGTTGTCGAGCGATACCGGCCATCCAGGGCCCGCCGTGGATTTGGCGATCTTTGCGCTGCATTTGGCGGGCGCATCGTCGATTCTCGGCGCGATCAACTTCATCACCACGATCTTCAACATGCGGGCGCCGGGGATGACCCTGCACAAAATGCCGCTGTTCTCGTGGGCGATCCTGATCACGGCCTTCCTGCTGCTGCTATCGCTGCCGGTTCTGGGCGGCGCCATCACCATGCTGCTGACCGACCGCAACTTCGGCACCGTGTTCTTCAAGCCGGACGGCGGCGGAGATCCGATCCTGTTCCAGCATCTGTTCTGGTTCTTCGGCCACCCCGAAGTCTACATCATGATCCTTCCGGGTTTCGGGATCATCAGCCACATTATTTCCACCTTTTCGCGCAAGCCGGTGTTCGGCTATCTCGGCATGGCCTACGCCATGGTCGCGATCGGTTTCGTCGGCTTCATCGTGTGGGCGCACCACATGTACACGGTCGGCATGAACGTGGACACCCGGGCCTACTTCGTGGCCGCGACGATGGTGATCGCCGTTCCGACGGGCGTGAAGATATTTAGTTGGATCGCAACGATGTGGGGCGGTTCGATCCGGTTCGACACGCCGATGCTGTGGGCGATCGGGTTTATCTTCCTGTTCACGGTCGGCGGCGTGACCGGCGTGGTGTTGGCCAACTCGGGTGTCGATCTGGTGCTGCACGACACCTACTACGTGGTCGCACATTTCCATTACGTGCTGTCGCTTGGCGCGGTGTTCACGATCTTTGCCGGTATCTATTACTGGATCGGCAAGATGTCGGGCCGGCAATATCCCGAGTGGGCCGGCAAGTTCCATTTCTGGACCACCTTCGTCGGCGTCAACATCACCTTCTTCCCGCAGCATTTCCTGGGTCTCGCCGGTATGCCGCGACGCTATATCGACTATGCCGACGGGTTTGCGGCATGGAACTATGTCTCGTCGATCGGCTCCTATATCTCCTTCGCGTCGACCTTGTTCTTCATCGGTTTGTTGATCTACACGGTGAAGTATGGCCGCCGCGTGGAGGCGAACTACTGGGGTGAAGGTGCCACCACGCTGGAATGGACGCTGCCGTCGCCGCCGCCGTTCCATACCTTCAATACCCTGCCGCAGGTCAAGTAGAGGCGTATGAAGCATTCGGCGGAGATAACGCGTGTCTGATACGGCCTTCCGCGTAGACACGGTGTCGGTTGTCACGGAGTTGCCCGCGGCGGAGTTGGGCGACTACGTGGCCCTGATGAAGCCACGCGTCATGTCACTGGTCGTGTTTACCGGTCTTGCCGGCCTCCTTGCGGCGCCGGGCGAATTGCATTGGCTGCTGTCCGCCGTCGTCGTATTGGCGATCGCGAGCGGCGCCGGCGCCGCGGGCGCCATCAACATGTGGTACGACCGCGACATAGATGCCGTGATGGAACGCACGTGCAAACGGCCGATCCCCTTGGGTCGGGTCGATCCCGACGAGGCGTTGACCTTCGGCATCGTTGTCGCGTGTGGCTCTGTCTTGCTGATGGGAATCGCCGTGAACTTCGTCGCGGCGGGTCTGCTGGCGCTTAGTATTCTGTTCTACGTCTTTGTCTATACGATCTGGCTGAAGCGCCGGACGCCGCAGAACATCGTTATCGGCGGTGCGGCCGGGGCCTTCCCGCCGGTCATCGGCTGGGCCGCGGTGACCGGCACCGTCGGAATAGAATCGCTGGTCCTTTTCCTGCTGATCTTCATGTGGACACCGCCGCATTTCTGGGCGCTTGCGCTGTATCGCTGCGGCGACTATGCGGCGGCGGGCGTGCCGATGTTGCCGGTGGTGTCGGGTAAGCGAGAGACCAAACGGCAGATCCTGATCTACACCGTTCTGTTGGCGCCGGTCGCGGTGGCTCCCACGTTGTTGGGTTTTGCAGGCTGGATCTACGGGTCGGCTGCCATTCTGCTGAGCGCGATCTTCATCGCCGGCGCCATAGCGGTTTGTCGCGATGGTACCGACCGGAGCGCGAAGCGCATGTTCGGGTTCTCGATCTTCTATCTTTTCGCGCTCTTTGCGCTGCTTTTCGTCGATCGCGCGCCGGGAGTCGCAGGGTAGCGGATTGTTCAATGGTTGATGGAATAATGTCCAAGGACGACGGCAAACCCGATAAGCCCTACCGGAGCGAAATGCACCGCAAACAGCGTACGAAGAACATCGCGCTGATGCTTGTCCTGGTCGGGTTTTGCGTTCTGGTGTATTTCGTCGCGATCGTTCGAATGAGCGGTGGGGGTTGATCCAATGGCGATGACATTGCCGGCGTCGGCGGCCCGAAAAAACAAACGCATGCTGGCGGTGCTGGTATTGGGCGTGTTCGGCATGATCGGCGCCTCCTATGCCGCGGTGCCGTTGTATAAATTGTTCTGTCAGGTGACGGGCTTCGGCGGTACGACCCAGGTCGCCGCCGAGGAAAGCTCGGTCGTCCTGGATCGCAAGATGACCGTTCGCTTCGACGCGATGGCTAACGGTGTACCGTGGTCTTTCCAGCCGGTTCAGCGCAAGGTCGAGCTCAAGGTTGGCGAGTCCGCGGTGGTCTACTATCGCGCGACCAACACATCGGACCGCACCGTGGTCGGCACCGCGACTTTCAACGTGACGCCGCTCAAGGTCGGTCAGTATTTCAATAAGATCGAATGTTTCTGCTTCACCGAGCAACTGCTCGAACCGGGGCAATCGGTGGACATGCCCGTGACGTTCTTCGTCGATCCCGAGATCGCCGATGACCGCAATCTGGAAGACGTGAAGACGATTACGCTGTCCTATACGTTCTTCCCGGTCGAACAGGAGCCGGAGGCCAAGGAACGGTCGGTGAGCCGTGTCGACCGCGCAGAAAAGGCTCAAGGACTTAACTAACAGACAAGGCCCACGGCGGTATGCTGCCGCGGAATGAATTGGGGATGAAAGAATGACTGCTGAAGCCCATCACGACGAAGTCAAACACGATTACCATCTCGTCGACCCTAGCCCGTGGCCTGCGTTGGGTGCGGCGGCGGCATTTGTGCTGACCTTCGGCACGGTGATGTATATGCATCCCGACATTTTGGGCGCGGGCAGCGAGAGCATGATCAAGGGACTTGGTGCCGGTATCTTCCTTCCCGGCATTTTCCTCGTCCTGTTGACCATGTGGATGTGGTGGCGGGACGTGATCAAGGAAGCGACCTTCCAGGGTCATCACACGCCGGTGGTGCAGATCGGAATGCGCTACGGCATGACGCTCTTCATTGCGTCCGAGGTGATGTTCTTCGTCGCCTTCTTCTGGGCTTTCTTCAATTCGAGCCTATTCCCGAAAGTCGACCCGGCGGTCTGGCCGCCGGAAGGTGTGGAAACGCTGCCGACCTTCGGCGTGCCGTTCATGAACACCCTGATTTTGTTGCTCTCGGGCTGCACCGTCACTTGGGCGCATCACGCGTTGCGAGAGGGTAACCAGCGCGCGATGATCACCGGCCTCGGATTGACCATTATCCTCGGCTTAATGTTCACCGGGTTCCAGGCATACGAGTATGCGGTGGCCGCGTTCGGGTTTAGCGACGGCATCTACTCGTCGACCTTCTACATGGCGACCGGATTTCATGGTTTCCATGTGATCATCGGCACCACCTTCCTGATCGTATGCTGGTTCCGGGCGCGCAAGGGGCACTTCAAGGCAGACCATCATTTCGGCTTCGAGGCCGCCGCTTGGTACTGGCATTTCGTCGATGTGGTCTGGCTGTTCCTGTTCTGCTGCATCTATTGGTGGGGCAGCTAAGGGTTCATTGGATGCGGAGGACGCCAGAAACCGTTTCTCCGCTTTCCGCCGGGTTGCGGTGCCGCTGTCCACGATGCGGGATCGGCGGACTGTTCGACGGATTTCTGACGGTGGCCAAAAAGTGTTCCGTCTGTGGGCTCGACTTCAGTGTCGCGGACAGTGGCGACGGTCCCGCGATCTTTATCATCTTCATCGTCGGCCCGATCGTAACCGGGCTCGCCTTATGGACCGAGATGATGTTCCATCCGCCCTATTGGGTGCATCTTGTTCTGTGGGGGCCCGCCGTGTTGGCTGGTTGTTTGCTGCTCTTGCGGCCGTTTAAGGCGACGTTGGTCGCGCTGCAGTATCGGCACCGTGCCGGCGATACCGGGCATCATACCTTCCACGACGATTCAGAGTAGGAGCATAGCGGTGGCCTTTCGACCCGCACTCTGGCCGACCTTGTTTACGGTTCCCGCGTTGATCGTGCTGGTCGCGTTGGGGCTCTGGCAGGTCCAGCGGCTGCACTGGAAGGCGGATCTGATCGAGAAGCTGCAGACGCGCTCGACCAGTGCTGCGGTTGTGCCGCCGGGGCCGTCGGATGATCTGACGGTTTTCGAGTTCCAGCGGGTCGCGGTCGCCGGCCGGTTCCGCCACGAACACGAACTCTATGTCGTCGGCCGCTCGTTGCGCGGCAATCCGGGTTTGCATGTGTTGACGCCGTTCGAACGGAGTGACGGCGCACCTGCGATTCTGGTCAATCGGGGTTGGGTGCCATTCGACAAGCAGGACCCGGCGACACGGCCCGAAGGGCAGGTGGCGGGGCCGGTTACGGTGGAAGGCATTGTCCGGCTGCAGCGACCCGCCGGCTGGTTCACCCCCGATGACGATCCGAAAAAGAACAACTGGTTCACCATCGACAGCAAGAAGATGTCACAGGTTACGGGTATACCGTTGACCGGCGGTTTCTACATCGTTGCCGATAAGGCCGGAACACCGGGTGATTTCCCGGTCGGCCGGCAATGGCGGCTGGATATCCGCAACAATCATCTCGAATACGCGATCACCTGGTTCGCGCTTGCCGCCGCCCTACTTGTCATCTATCTGCTGTATCATCGCAATAGATCATAACGTTCGGCCTCGTCGGCGACCGGGAACTTCATGACAGACAAGACGACCGCTTATCAGCGTTTGGAAGCGCGGTTCCACGACATCTGCGTTTTGGAAGACACGATCCGGATTCTGCATTGGGATCAGGCGACAATCATGCCGTCGGGCGGCGCGGAAGCGCGGGCGGAGCAATTGGCGCGGCTCGAGGTAATGCGTCACGAGAAGCTGACGGCGTCGGACCTTGCCGATGACCTGTCGGCGGCCGACGCGGCGGCGTTGGACGTCTGGCCGGCCGCGAACCTGCGCGAGATGCGCCGCATCCAAAGAAAGGCCGTCGCTGTACCCGCCGATTTGGTGGCCGCTCACAGCCGCGCCTGTTCGTTATGCGAAATCGCCTGGCGGAAAGCCCGCCAAGACGACGATTTTTCCGCGATCGTCGAGCCGCTCGGCGAATTGCTCAATCTGACCCGTGATGTCGGAACGGCCCGGGGCGATGCGTTGGATTGCTCGCTCTACGACGCGCTGTTGCAGGATTACGAGCCCGGCGCGTCGAGCGAATATATCGATCCCTTGTTCGATGACCTGGCGGCGTTTTTGCCTGACTTTCTCGACGACGTGCTGACCCGGCAGGATGCGGCGGGGATGCCGCTGCGGCCCATTGGCCCATTCGATACGGAAGCGCAGCGCGCGCTGTGCCGCCGAATGGCCGAAACCGTCGGGTTGGATTTCGATACCGCGCGGGTGGACGAGAGCGCGCATCCGTTCTCCAGTGGCGTGCCGGAGGATTCGCGGATCACGGTTCGTTACAACGAAGACGACTTCGGCGAAGCCCTTATGGCGGTCCTGCATGAATCCGGACATGCCATGTACGAGCGCGGGCGTCCGGACGACTGGAGATACCAGCCGGTCGGCCGGGCGCGCGGCATGGTGCTGCACGAGAGCCAATCCCTGTTGCTGGAAATGCAGGCTTGCCGCACGGCCGAGTTCTATCATTGGGCGACGCCGGCCTTGCAGGAGGCTTTCGACGGTAACGGACCCGCCTGGACACGGGAAAACCTGCTGCGATGGGCCACCAAGGTCGAGCGCGGCCTGATCCGCGTGGATGCCGACGAGGTCACCTATCCGGCGCATGTCATCCTGCGCTACCGGCTCGAAAAGGCCATGCTGTCGGGCGATCTTGCATTGCCCGATCTGCCGGCCGCTTGGAACGACGGGATGAAGGGGCTGCTGGGCGTCGTGCCGCCGGACGACCGGCAAGGTTGCTTGCAGGATATCCATTGGTATTCCGGCGCATGGGGATATTTTCCGACCTATACGCTGGGTGCGCTGGCGGCGGCGCAGTTGTTCCAGGCGGCGACGACGGACGATCCGGGGATTTTGCCGTCAATCCAACAGGGCGATTTCGTGCCGCTGATGAATTGGCTCCGCCGGCACGTCCATGGCCATGGTTCGTGCCATCCGACGGACGACCTGATCCGGGAGACGACGGGCGCGCCGCTGGCCGTGGATGCGTTCAAAGCGCATCTCCGGCAGCGATATCTCGATGGTTAGATCTACGGTGGTATAAGGAAATCCGCCGCAACTTGCCCCAAATGTGCGGTGAGGCTAGGTTAGCGCACCTTGTTGGGAGGAAACCAGATAGTGCGCTACATCAGCACCCGCGGCGAAGCGCCGATTTTGTCGTTCGACCAGGTTTTGCTGGCCGGATTGGCGGAGGACGGCGGTCTGTATGTCCCGGAATCGTGGCCGCAATTCACGGCTGAGGACCTTCGGGGAATGCGGGGGCTGACCTATCCCGAGCTAGCCATCCGGATCATGACGCCGTTTATCGGCGACCGGATCGAGCCGGCGGATTTCGCCGCGATCGTGCATGAGACCTACGACGATTTCGGGCATCCTGCTGTCGCGCCGATGGTACAGCTTGGTCCCGACTTCTGGTTGCTCGAACTTTTTCACGGTCCGACGCTGGCGTTCAAGGATGTGGCGATGCAGCTGCTTGGCCGGTTGTTCGACCATGTGTTGAACAAGCGTGGCGAGCGGATCACGATCGTCGGCGCCACCTCTGGCGATACCGGCGCGGCCGCGATCGAGGCGTGCCGGGGGCGATCGGCGATCGAAATCTTCATGCTCTATCCGCACGAACGGGTATCCGATGTCCAGCGCCGCCAGATGACCACCGTCGATGCGCCGAACGTGCATACGATCGCGATCGAAGGCACCTTCGACGACTGCCAGGATCTGATCAAGGCGATGTTCAACGATGCCGGCCTGCGGAACGAGTTGAAACTGTCGGCCGTGAACTCGATCAACTGGGCCCGGGTGATGGCGCAGATCGTCTATTATTTTCATGCGGCGCTGTCCTTGGGGGCACCCGACCGGACGGTCAACTTCGCTGTCCCGACCGGGAATTTCGGCAACGTCTATGCCGGTTACGCCGCCAGGGCGATGGGGCTGCCGATCGATCATTTCATCGTCGCATCGAACCGCAACGACATCCTGACCCGGTTCTTCGACAGCAACGATATGTCGATCTCGGGCGTCGAGCCGACGCTGTCGCCGAGCATGGACATCCAGGTATCGAGCAATTTCGAGCGTCTTCTGTTCGATCTGTTGGATCGGGACGGCGAGGCGGTGAAATACGCCATGGCGCAGTTCCGGGACCAGGGCGTGCTGCCGTTGGGCGAGGCACAGTGGCGAACCGCGACCGAGCTGTTCGCCGGGTACACGGTCGACGACACTCGCACCAAGCAGGTCATCGCGGACGTCTTCGAGAAAACCGGCGAATTGATCGACCCGCATAGCGCGGTCGGCGTCGATGCCGCATCCGCCCGCCGCCCCGCCGCCGGTGACCCGTTGGTGGCGTTGGCGACCGCGCATCCGGCCAAGTTCCCCGATGCGGTGGAGGCGGCCGCAGGCATGCGGCCGGACCTTCCGGCACGCCTTTCGGATCTGCTCGACCGCGACGAACACATGAAAATCCTTCCGAACAGCCTGGATGCACTACACGATTTCGTGCGCGAGACATCCGCGCTGCGAGGCGCCGCATGACGGTCTCTCTGACCACCCTGAATAATGGCTTCCGCATCGTCAGCCATAGCATGCCGTCGGTCGAATCCGCCTCGGTGGGCGTTTGGGTCGGTGCCGGGACACGTAACGAACCGGCGGAAGTGAATGGCGTGGCGCATCTCTTGGAGCATATGGCGTTCAAGGGAACGAAGCGCCGCAGTGCGGCGGATATCGCGGAAGAGATCGAGACCGTCGGCGGCCATTTGAACGCCTATACCAGCCGCGAGAGCACGGTCTATTACGCCAAGGTGTTGAAGGACGACGTTCCGCTGGCGCTGGATATCTTGGCGGATATCTTGAAGAACGCCACCTTCGACGACGAAGAACTGAAGCGCGAACGCGCGGTCATCTTGCAGGAAATCGGTCAGGCGCATGACACGCCGGACGACCTGATCTTCGATAACTTCCAGTCGACGGCCTTTGCGGACCAGCCGCTCGGCCGGCCGGTCCTCGGCAGTGCCGACGTGGTGCGCACCATGCCACGCGAAACCATCATGGACTATATGCGCCAAGCCTATGCGGGCGACCGGATGGTCCTGGCGGCGGCGGGTCGCGTCGATCATGCGGCGCTGGTGAAATTCGCGGAACAGCATTTCGGCGGCTTCCAGTCGAACGGCAGCCTGATGTCGGCACCGGCTCGCTACACCGGAGGCGAGCAGCGGGAGGACCGCGACCTGGAACAGCTCCACCTGGTGTTGGGGTTTCCAGGCGTTTCCTACGGTGACGATGATTTCTACGCGGCGACCATCCTGTCCACATTGTTCGGCGGGGGGATGTCGTCACGCCTGTTCCAGGAAATCCGCGAGAAACGCGGGCTCGTCTACTCGATCTATTCCTTCGCGTCCTATTATTCCGATGGCGGTCTTTTCGGGATTTATGCCGGTACGGGGGATGCCGAAGCGCGCGACTTGATGCAATCGGTTTGCGACGAAATAGTCCGTCTGCCGGAGACCGTCCGGGAAGACGAGGTCATTCGCGCCCGTAACCAACTCAAGGCCGGCACGCTGATGTCGCTGGAATCGACCGGGTCGCGGTGCGACCAGCTCGGTCAGCAGACACTCGCGTTCGGCGCGCCGGTGCCGCTGGAAGAGCAGGTGCGGCGCATCGAAGCGGTGGATGCGGCATCGGTCGCGCAGTTCGCGCGCCGGACATTTACCGGGCGCCCGACGATCGCGGCGATCGGGCCGTCGCGGCAGTTGCCGGGGCTGGACGGCATTACCGGCATGCTTGCCATGTAGCGGTGCGAAGGTCGGGGGCGGCGGCATGTTCGGAATTCTCTCTGGTCGGATGCCTGCGGTCCGGATCGATGGCAGTAAGGTTTATGTGCGGCCGCCCCAGAAGCGCGATCGTGCCGAATGGGTCCATCTGCGACACTTGAGCCGCGATTTTCTGGTGCCGTGGGAACCCGCCTGGCCGACCGATGCGGCCACGCCGGCGGCCTTCAATCGCCGTTATAGGCGGTTTTGCCTCGATTGGCAGAGCCGGACGGGTTTCGCCTTTTTCATCTTCGAACAGTCGAGCGACGCGTTGACCGGCGGGATCACGCTATCGAATGTCCGGCGGGGCGTCGCGCAATGCGGCAGCATCGGATATTGGATGGGGGAGCCTTTTGCCGGACAGGGGTACATGTCCGAGGCAGTGGCGCTCGTGCTGTCCTTCTCCTTCGATACCTTGGGATTGCATCGCGTGGAAGCGGCCTGTTTACCGCATAACGACGCCAGCCGGCATTTGCTTCTGAAAACCGGGTTCCGGGAGGAAGGCCTCGCGCGCCGATACCTGCGCATCAACGGGCGGTGGCAGGATCACGTGACGCACGCGATCTTGCGGGACGACTTCAAGAAGTCGAACGGACGTCTGCACGATTTGCGGTAGCTTCAGGCGTGACCGGCGTCGCCGGACAAAAGGGCCGGGTCGAAACCGATCTTGCCGATCGCCCGTTCCCATTTCGTGCCCAGTTCGCCTTCGAACAGCAAGGTATCGTCCGACGGCACATGCAGCCAGGCATTCTGCTGGATTTCCCCGTCGAGTTGACCCGGTCCCCATCCCGCGTATCCGAGGGCGAGAATGGAATGCCGCGGGCCGCGTTTCTCGGCGATGTCCTTCAAGATGTCGACCGTTGCGGTGAGGCCGATCAACGGGTCGACCTTTATGGTGCCGCTTTTCTCATAGTCCGCCGAGTGCAGCACGAATCCGCGCCCCGTCTCGACCGGACCGCCGAAATAGACCGGTAGGCTTGGCGCCGAGGTTTCGGTGTCGATGTTCAGTTGCTCCAGCAGTTCCGGGAAGGAAATGCCGTCGATTTGCCGATTCACGACCAGCCCCATTGCGCCTTCGGCATTATGAACACACATGTAGATGACGGATTTTTCGAATCGGGGATCGCGCATGTTGGGCATGGCGATCAACAGATGGCCGGTCAGATAACCGCCATCCGAAGGGCCCGGAGTTTCGTCGAAAACGTCCATCGGGTAACCCGTCACCGCGTTCGCTGCTCAAAGACACCCTATATTAAGGGCAGATGCGCCGGTTTTGAACCCAAAGGCGGATTAAGACCATCGAAGATGGACCGTCAATTATCGGATTCGCACGGAAAATTGAGGGGATTCCTTAGGCGGTCGAGACTATATTCTCCTACAAGATCCGATGCCGACGGGCATGCGCAACAGTATGGTTAACAAAGGATTAACGTGATTTATCGACTCGCACTCCGTATCGGCGCCGTGATTGCGTTGGTTGCCTCAATGATGGGGGTGACCGGCGGCGCGTTTGCCGCGGCGAGCGACTGGTCGGTAAACGATCAGGGTAAATTGCGCTTGGTGTCCGCAATCGAGGGCGTCGGCGACCGAAAGTCGCTTGCGCTCGGGCTCGAATTCAAGCTGCAACCCGGCTGGAAGATTTATTGGCGCTCACCGGGTGATGCCGGTTATCCGCCACGGATCGATTGGGACAAATCGAAAAATGTCGCGTCGGCGAATCTCGAGTGGCCCGTCCCGGAACGGTTTTCCGTCCTGGGGTTGGAAACCCTTGGCTACAAAGACGAGGTGATCCTGCCTTTGAAGGTGGAACCGGTCGAACCGGGAAAACCTGTCGCGTTGCATGCCGACATCTCCTATCTCACCTGCGATGAAATCTGCGTGCCGCATCAGGTTAAGTTGGCGTTGGACCTGCCGGCGGAGGCGGCAAACCCGTCCGAGCAGGCGAATATGCTGGCCCGGTACTCGTCCCTGGTGCCGGTCGAAGGTCCGCGCCATGACCTTGCGATCGAGGCGGTCTCGCTCGCGCCGAAGGGGGACGAAGTGGTCTTGATGGTCAAGGCCACCACGGCAAGGGCGTTCGCGAAACCCGACCTCTTTGTCGAAGGGCCCAACGGGGCCTTCTTCACGCGGCCGAAGGTTTCCTTCGCAACGGACGCGCGCAGCGCGGTGCTGACGCTCACCGCGGGTGGCGTGCCGCAAAAGGAATTCGAGGCGGCGCCCCTTCGCCTCACGCTGGTCGACAACGGCCGTGCGATGGAGCATGTCGTCTCGGTCCGGCTTGGCGAGGGGACGGTTCCCTCGGTCGGCGTCGGTGGGCTGGTGGAGTCGCAGTCGATCCTGACGATCATCGTGTTGGCGCTGATCGGCGGATTGATTCTCAACTTGATGCCCTGCGTCTTACCGGTCCTATCGATCAAATTGTTGAACGTGGTCGGTCATGGCGGTTCGGAGCGCGGGGCGGTGCGCGTCGGGTTCCTCGCGTCCTCGGCGGGGATCCTGTTCTCGCTACTGCTGATTGCGGGCGTTTTGATCGGCTTAAAGAGTGCGGGCATGGCGATCGGATGGGGCATCCAGTTCCAGCAACCGGTCTTCTTGGTCCTGTTGACGGCAGTCCTCGTCCTATTCGCGTGCAACCTGTTCGGGTTATTCGAGATTACGCTGCCCGGCCGGATCACCGATGCCGCGGCACGTCACGGTAAGGGAGAGTCCTTGTCCGGGCATTTCATGTCCGGGGCCTTCGCCACGTTGTTGGCGACACCGTGCTCGGCGCCGTTTCTCGGCACCGCGGTCGGTTTTGCGCTTAGCCGCGGGCCGGTTGAGATCCTGATCGTGTTTACCGCGCTCGGTATTGGGTTTGCGCTGCCGTTTCTCGCTATCGCGGCGTTCCCGGGGCTGGCGACCCGATTGCCGCGTCCCGGTCCCTGGATGGAACATCTGCGGCGCGTGCTTGGCCTCGCTTTGGTTGCGACCGCCATTTGGCTGCTGACGATCGTACATACGTTGGTCGGTTTGGAGGCGACAATCGCTGTTGCGGCGCTGTTTGCAATCGTGCCGATGGTGTTTGCGGCGCGGCGTCTGGAAGGGTCGCGCATCGGCCGGCATGCGGTCGTTGTCGTGGCCGGGTTGACGGCAGCGGCTGTCCTGGTTCCGGTCTTCAGTCCGTCGGCGACCTCGAACAATAGTTTCAGCACGGCCAGCGGCGTATGGCAGCGGTTCGATGAAGCCGCCATTCCCCGCCTGGTCGCCGAGGGCAAGACCGTCGTTGTCGACGTGACCGCGGAATGGTGCATCACCTGCCAGGTGAACAAGGCATTCGTGTTCGACAAGGGCGACGTCGCCGAGGTGTTGGCCAATCCCGCAGTGGTGGCGATGCAGGCCGACTGGACGCGTCCGGATCCGAAGATCGCCAACTTTCTCGCACGGTTCGGGCGTTATGGGATACCGTTCAACGTGGTCTACGGGCCGAAAGCCCCGCAAGGCATCGTTCTGCCGGAATTGTTGACGCAAAATGCCGTGATGTCGGTGTTCACCGAAGTCGGTGCCGACCGAGCCGTCGTTTCCCGATAACCGCGGGCCGGCAGGGCCAGGCGCATTTGTCGGCGATTTGTCATTGGCATCGATTCCGGCTGATGCAATAAGGTGTGGCAACGATACACCTCACGGGAGTTCATCATGACCATCAAAGTTGGAGATAAGTTGCCGTCGGCGACCCTGTACCGCATGAGCGCGGACGGACCGGAAGCCGTCACCACGGATGATCTGTGCGCCGGAAAGAAAGTCGTCCTGTTTGGGCTGCCGGGCGCGTTTACGCCTACGTGCTCCGCACAGCATGTACCGGGATTCCTCTCCAACGCCGGCGCGATCAAGGCCAAGGGCGTGGACACCATCGCCTGCATGTCCGTCAACGACGCCTTCGTCATGGGTGCATGGGCGAAGGATCAGGGTACGGGCAGCGAGGTCGAGATGTTGGCCGACGGCAGCGCCGATCTGACGAAACAGATGGGAATCGAGCTCGATCTCACGGATCGCGGCCTCGGCGTTCGGTGCCGCCGTTTCTCGATGGTGATAGACGACGGCGTGGTCCAGCAGTTGAATCTGGAAGAGGGCGGCGCGTTGGAGATTTCCGGCGCGGAAACGGTTCTCGAACAGCTCTAACCGAGCTTTTTTATTCGAAGGCTATCCGGTGCGGCGGAGCATTTTCGGAATGCCCCGCCGCCGGAGCCGTTCGGCGGGGATAGCGCACTATTGGCCGGGAATGCCGTCGCGGGCGAGCATGTCGGCCCGTTCGTTTTCCGGATGCCCGGCGTGTCCTTTCACCCAGTGCCATTCCACGTCGTGACGGGCCATCGCGGTCTCCAGGCGCCGCCACAGGTCTACATTCTTGACCGGCTTCTTGGCGGCGGTCTTCCAGCCTTTGGCCTTCCAGTTGTGGATCCATTTCGTGATGCCGTCGCGGAGATAGACGCTGTCGGTGTAGAGATCGACATGGGCGGGGCGTTTCAGCGCTTCCAACGCTTGGATCGCCGCCATCATCTCCATGCGGTTGTTGGTCGTTTCGCGATCGCCGCCGTTCAGCTCCTTTTCCACGCCGTTCCACCGCAGCACCGCGCCCCAGCCGCCGGGACCCGGATTGCCGCTGCACGCGCCGTCGGTGAAAATCTCTACGCGTCCGGTATCGGCCATTATTCGAGCCCGTAATCCTGTGGTTTGGTGACTTGCTGGTGGAAACTGAGGATGCGCAGGTATTCCAGCGGATCCTTCGGTTTGACGAAGGCGCCTTCCGGGTGGTTCAGCCAATCGTACAGCCGGGTCAGCAGGAACCGCATGGCGCTGCCGCGGGCGAGCAAGGGCAGCGCCCGCATCTCCTCGGCCGAGAAGGGCCGCCGCTTGCGGTAGGCGGCGAGCATCAGCTTGGCCTTGGTCACGTTGAAACTGCGGTCGCGCTCGAAACACCACGCGTTCAGGCAGATGCCGACGTCATAGGCGATGAAGTCATTGCAGGCGAAGTAGAAATCGATCATGCCGGACAGCGTTTCGCCCCGGAAAAAGACGTTGTCCGGGAACAGGTCGGCATGGCAAATGCCTTCGGGCAAGTCCGTCGGCCAATTCGCTTCCAGATGGTCGAGTTCACGCAGCAGCGTATCGCCGAGACCGGATTCCACTTCATCGGCCCGGTCGATGCAGCTGTCGAGCAGCGGCCGCCAAGAGTCGACCGACAAATTGTTTCTCCGCGACATGTCGAAGGATGCGCCAGCGATATGGAAATCCGCCAATGCCGCACCCAAAGCCGCGCAGTGATACGGGTGAATGCGTCGCGGCCACATACCTTCCAGGAAACTGATGATCGCGGCCGGGCGCCCGCAGAGGCTGCGCAATGACTCGCCGTCGCGTCCATGCAGCGGCGTCGGGCAAGGAATGTCCTGGGCCGCGAGATGTTCCATCAAATTAAGGAAGTACGGCAGGTCCTCCGGCGACACGCGGCGCTCGTACAGGGTGAGGATGTAGTGACCCGATTCGGTCTGCAGCAGGTAGTTGGTATTTTCCACGCCTTCGGCGATGCCCTTGCAGGACAAGACGTCGCCGATATCGTATTCGGCGATGAACCGTTCGAGATCTTCATCGGAGACTTCGGTATAGACGGCCATCGAATCCGCTTTTTGTTTTATCCCAGTATGTTAGCGGCTATCGGTCCGCCGGAGTGAATGACCGGTTCTACGTTGCCGCGATTGTGTTCGGGCACGCCTTGCCGCGCTGCAGACGCTTGTCTAGTATCCAGCGCGCTGGCGCGTCAATGCCGCAGTTTTACGAAGCGGTTTTATGCGCCGGGTCTTCGACGGGGGTCGGTGACGGCGGGACGCACCCTATGCGTCAGAGCGCCGCGATGGACGATGACGGGTAGCGAATTGCTGCCGAGTATTGGATAGGGTTTCCATATTGCCTATTAGCACCCTAAAGACAGTTGCCGCGGCCACCGGATTGCTGGTTCTTTCCGCCTGCGCACAGTTCGATCAGGAAGTCGCATTGTGCCCTAATGCAGCCGTCCTTGAGGCGCCGGGTGAACTTGTCCGGTTCAAGGAAGGTGTGGCGACCGGGCCCGAGAACGTGCTTTTCCGGACGAAGATGAAATACGTGTCCGGCGTCTGCGACTTCGATGAGAAATCGATCGACATGGAATTGAGCGTCGCCATGGAAGCGAAGCGTGGCGCCGCCAACACCGATGGCAAGGCCCAGTTCACGTTCTTCATCGCGATCATCGACATCGACCGCAAGATTCTCATGCGCGAGGAATTCCCGCTGATCGCGGTCTTCGAGAAGGACGATGACGACATCAATTTCGCGGAAAGCCTGACCCTGACGATCCCGCGTCGCGAAGGCTTGGCGCCGACCGATTACTCGGTTTATCTCGGTTTTGAGATGACCCCGGACGAACTGGCGTATAACCGGCGGCGGCAAAAACGCCGTTAGGACCCCGGGATAACAATTCCGGCATGCCGGTTGCTGCGATATTGACAATCTCTGCGCAGGCCTTAGCCTAGACCGTGTTATCGAAAATGCTCGCCGATCCTAGCGGGAGAGACCGTCCCGGCAGTGCGCCATCGTTAGATGTGGGCATTGACGCAGACGGCGCCGAAGGAGCAACCGCCCCGGAATCTCTCAGGCGAAAGGACCGCTAGGGGAAGAGCACTCTGGAGAGTAGATGCCGCAGACCGAGCGTCGGCGGGTCTCACCGAAGGGGTAAGCCGAGGTCCGATTGCGGGCCGGGGTGATGCTCTCAGGTTCCACGACAGAGCGGGGCTCAGCGTCCATGGTTCGGGCACTGAGCAATGATGCTTATTCGTGGAGTATGCCGGTGACCACCGAGACCGAGTCCCCCTTGAAGACGACACCGTTGGACGCGTTGCACCGTTCGCTTGGCGCGAAGATGGTGCCGTTCGCCGGATACGCGATGCCGGTGCAGTTTCCGGCCGGCGTCTTGACGGAGCACAACCACACCCGCGCCGCCGCCGGCCTGTTCGATGTATCCCATATGGGGCAGCTCGCGTTGCGGGGCGAAAACGTCGCCGCGGCATTGGAATCCCTCGTACCCGGCGAATTGCAGGCGCTTGGCGATGGCCGGATGCGCTACACCCTGCTGCTGAACGATCAAGCGGGCATCCTCGACGACCTGATGGTGACGAACCGCGGCGACTATCTTTATGTCGTCGTCAACGCCGCCTGCAAGGATGCGGATATCGCCCATCTTCGCGCGTCGCTGCCGTCGTCGGTGACCGTGGAGCCATGGGAAGACCGCGCTTTGCTGGCGTTGCAGGGACCGCAGGCGGTTGCCGCGCTGCAACGGCATTGTGACGCCGACCTGTCGGGTTTGCGCTTCATGTCGAGCGCGGAGATGGCAGTAGGCGGTACTCAGTGCCTTGTCTCCCGTTCGGGCTATACCGGCGAGGACGGTGTGGAGATTTCCGTTTCGTCAGAGCAAGCGCAGGCGTTGGCCGAAACGCTGTTGGCCGAAGCCGAAGTCGAACCGATCGGGCTGGGCGCGCGGGATTCCCTGCGCCTCGAGGCGGGATTATGCCTCTACGGCCATGACATCGACGAAACCACGACACCGGTCGAGGCATCCCTGACATGGTCTATCGGCAAGCGCCGGCGCGCCGAAGGGGGTTTCCCCGGCGACGCCGTCGTCCGGCGCCAGTTGAGCGACGGGACGGCGCGGCGGCGCGTGGGTATCCGACCCGACGGACGCGCGCCGGCCCGCGAAGGCACGGACCTGACCGATCTGGACGGCAATTCGATCGGCGCGATTACCAGCGGAGGGTTCGGACCGACCGCGGGCGGGCCGGTCGCCATGGGCTATGTCCGGACCGAATTTGCGGATACGGGAACGAAAATCAATGCGATCGTGCGCGGCAAACCGCTGTCCGCACAAGTGGCGGACTTGCCGTTCGTCACACAGAACTATTACCGCGGCTAGGCGGTACGGCTATGCAACGACGGAGGGGATGAGGAGCAATGAGTAACGTTTGGTTTTCGGAAGATCACGAATGGATTCGGGTCGAAGGCGATGTCGGCACGGTCGGGATCAGCAATTTCGCCCAAGAGCAGCTTGGTGATGTGGTTTTCGTCGAAGTCCCCGAAGTGGGCAAGGTCTTCGGCAAGGGCGACGAAGCGGCGGTCGTCGAATCGGTCAAGGCGGCGTCCGAAATCTATTCGCCGGTATCCGGCGAGGTCGTCGAGGTCAACGAATCGCTGGCGGACGAGCCCACGCGTATCAATGACGACGCCGAGGGCGAGGGCTGGTTCTTCAAGATCAAGTTGGCCGACACCACGGAATTGGACGACCTGATGGATGCCGACGCCTACAAGACCTTCGCTAAGGATCACGGCTAGACGCCGCCAACCGGGAGAGAACCATGCCGGATACCGCGTCCCTGGAATCGTTGGAACAGAATGACGACTTCGTTGGGCGGCATATCGGGCCGACCGAGGCCGAACTCGCCGCGATGCTGGAAACGATCGGCGAGCCGTCTCTGGATACGTTGATCGACAAGGCGGTGCCGGCGTCGATCCGCTCGGGCGCGGCGCTCGATCTGCCCGCAAGCCGCAGCGAGCAGGATATCCTGAGCGAGCTGCGGTCGATCGCGTCGAAGAATACGGTCATGCGGTCGATGATCGGCATGGGGTATTACGACTGCGTCACGCCGCCCGTCATCCTGCGGAACGTGATGGAAAATCCGGGCTGGTACACCGCCTACACGCCCTACCAGCCGGAAATCAGCCAGGGCCGGCTCGAGGCGCTGATCAACTATCAGACGATGATTTCCGATTTGACCGGCATGGAGATCGCAAACGCCTCGCTGTTGGACGAGGCGACCGCGGCCGCCGAAGCGATGACCATGTGCCGCCGCGTCGGACGCAGCAAGAGCAATGCTTTCTTTGTTTCGGCGGATTGCCATCCGCAGACCATCGATGTGGTCAGGACACGGGCGGAACCGCTGGGCATTTCGGTGATCGTAGGAGACCATCGAAGCGGCCTGCCGGAGGAAGAAGTGTTCGGTATGCTGCTGCAATACCCGTCGGTAACGGGCGCGGTGGAAGAGTATGCGAACCTGGTGGCGGCGGCGCATGACAAAGGTGCCGTGGTGTGTGTCGCCACCGACCTGTTGTCGCTGTTGTTGCTGACCCCGCCGGGCGAATGGGGTGCGGATATCGTCG
Source organism: Alphaproteobacteria bacterium (assembly GCA_965228975.1). Lineage (GTDB taxonomy): Bacteria > Pseudomonadota > Alphaproteobacteria > UBA8366 > UBA8366 > JAJFJD01. The sequence continues at coordinate 3,889,603 of OZ245851.1, read as the reverse complement.
TCGGTAGCGCGCAGCGTTTCGGCGTACCGCTCGGCTTCGGCGGCCCGCATGCGGCGTTCATCGCCACGCTGGACAAGCACAAGCGCACGCTGCCCGGCCGTCTGGTCGGCGTGTCGGTCGACGCCCGCGGACGGCCCGCCTACCGCCTGGCCCTCCAGACGCGGGAACAGCACATCCGGCGCGAGAAGGCCACCAGCAACATCTGCACCGCGCAGGTCCTGCTGGCCGTCATGGCGGGGCTATATGCCGTCTATCACGGCCCGGACCGGCTGCGCACCATCGCGTTGCGGGTCCACCGGTTGACGGCGATCCTGGCCGCTGGATTGCAGAAGCTCGGTCATGCGCCGTCCGAGACCGCCTATTTCGACACGCTCACGGTGCCGGTCGATGATGCGGCTGCCGTGCATGCCCGGTCGGTGGCGGCGGGTATGAACTTGCGGCGTATCGACGATGCGACGGTCGGCATCTCGCTGGACGAGACCACGGGTTCGGACGATGTCCAGGCGCTGTGGCAGGTGGTCAGCGGACAGGAAAAGATCGGGTTCACGGTCGGGGAAATCGATGCCGACCGACCCAGTGCCTTGCCCGAAGGGTTACGGCGGACATCCGATTTCCTCACCCATGAGGTGTTCAACAGCTACCACTCGGAAACCGAGATGTTGCGCTACCTGCGCCGGTTGCAGGCCCGCGACGTGGCGCTCGACCGGTCGATGATCCCGCTCGGCTCATGCACCATGAAGCTGAACGCGACCACCGAGATGATTCCCGTGACCTGGCCGGAGTTCGGACGGATCCACCCCTTCGTACCGCTGGATCAGGCGGACGGCTATCGCACGCTGCTGGAGAGTTTCCAGACGATGCTGGAAAAGATCACCGGCTTCGACGCGGTCTCGCTGCAGCCCAATGCCGGGTCGCAGGGTGAATACGCGGGGTTGCTGGTCATCAAGCGTTATCACGAAAGCCGGGGAGAGGGGCAGCGCGATGTTTGCATCATTCCCAGCTCGGCCCATGGCACGAACCCGGCCAGCGCGATCTTGGCGGGAATGACGGTGGTGGTGGTTGATTGCGACGACGACGGCAACATCGATGTCGATGACCTGCGCGCAAAGGCCGAGGCGCACGCGGATCGGCTATCCGCCTTGATGGTGACCTATCCGTCGACCCACGGCGTCTTCGAAGAGAGCATCGTCGAGATCTGCAAGATCATCCATGCCAATGGCGGACAGGTCTATATGGACGGCGCCAACCTGAACGCGCTTGTCGGCCTGTGCCTGCCCGGCACTTTCGGCCCCGATGTCGCGCATCTGAACCTGCACAAGACGTTCTGCATCCCGCACGGCGGTGGCGGTCCCGGTGTGGGCCCGATCGGCGTCGGTGCGCATCTGACGGCCTTCCTGCCCGGTCATTCGGTGGTTCCCGAGGCGGGGCCTGCCGGTGTTGGCGCGGTCGCCGCCGCGCCTTGGGGCAGCGCCAGCATTCTACCGATCTCCTGGGCCTATATCGCCATGATGGGCGGCGACGGTCTGACGCGTGCGACGCAGGTGGCGATCCTGAATGCGAATTACATCGCCAAACGGCTAGCGGGGCATTACCCGGTCGTCTACACCGGCGCTCACGGCTTGGTTGCCCATGAATGCATCATCGATATCCGCGACTTCAAGGATACGGCGGGAATTACCGTGGACGACGTCGCCAAACGCCTGATGGACTACGGATTCCATGCACCAACAATGTCCTGGCCGGTCGCCGGTACCTTGATGATCGAGCCGACGGAAAGCGAATCGCTGGCCGAGATCGACAGGTTCTGTGATGCGATGATCGCCATCCGCGCGGAGATCAAGGCGATCGAAACCGGCGAATCTGATCCGGAGGACAATCCGATGCGGCAGGCGCCGCATACGCCTGAGGATATCGCGGCGGAATGGACACGGGGATACAGCATCGAGCAGGCGGTTTACCCCGTTCCATCGCTGCGGTCCGACAAGTACTGGCCGCCGGTCAACCGGATCGACCAAGCCTTTGGCGACCGCAACCTGGTCTGCAGTTGTCCGCCGCTGGATGCCTATCAGGACGCCGCCGACTGACGCGCGGCGTCCTGCGGCACGCACAGAAAAAGGCGCGGTCGATGCCGCGCCGTCTTTCCGAAACAGGCGAATTGCCTACTGAAGCTTCTGCGGCAGTTCCGCCACGGCCTTATCCACCAGCGAATCCGATAGGGAGCCGGTGACTTTCTCGGTGAGGATTTTCTCCGTCGCGGCGACCGCGAGATCGACGGCGATCTCGCGAACCTCTTGTACGGCGGTCGCCTCGGCCTGGGCGATCTTCTCGACCGCCAGTTCCTTCTGCCGTTCCAGCAGCGCCTTGAGGTCCTTCTCGGCCTCGGCGCGATGAATTTCCGCGTCTTGCTTGGCGCGGTTGATGATGTCTTCGGCTTCCTGCTGGGCTTCGCGTTGCTTGCGCTGATAGGACGCCAGCAAGGTTTGCGCTTCCTCGCGCAATTGCTGAGCCTGTTCGACCTCCGTCCGGATCGTCTCGATCCGGCTGTCCAATCCGCTCAGCAGCGCCTTCTTCATCGGTTTGAACAATGCGATGAAGAAGATGACGAAGGCGACGAGGGTCCAAAATGTCGGGTCCTGCAGCAAGGCGCTCATGTCCGGCTCTCCTCGAGCGCGGCGCGGATGGCCCGGTCGGCGTCCTGTTCGGCGACATCCGTGCCGATCAAGCGCTGCGCTGCGCTTTGAACAACACTCAGGGTCGCCTCACGGATGTTCTCGACGGCTTCGCTTTTCTCGCCGGCGATTCGCGCTTCGGCGGCCCGGGTTTCCTCGAGCAGCGTTTGCGACAGGGCTTCCTGCTGCTTTGTCCGCTCCGCGGCCAATTCCTGGGCAAGCTGGTGATGCAGGCCTTGCGCTTCGGATGTGGCGTCCGCGAGCGCTTTTTCGTAGGACGCGAGCACTTCCTCCGCTTCGGATTTCAGCGCTTCCGCCTTTTCCAGATCGCCGTCGATCCGATCCTGGCGCGCGTTCAACACCTCCGCCATGCGCGGCAAGGCAATCTTCCACGCGATGAAGAACAGCGTCGAGAACGTCAGGAACAGCCAGAACAGCTGCGTTCCGAATGTCGACGGATCGAGTTGAGGCATAGCGTCGCTCCCCGGCCGGTTCGGTTACCCGAATCCGGCTTAGCCGAACAGGATCAGGAACGAGATCAGCAATGCGTACAGCGCGACAGCTTCAACCAGCGCGAAGCCGATCCACATGAACAGCTGAACCTGAGGAATAGCGCCCGGGTTGCGTGCACCGGAGGAAATCATCGAGGCAAAGATATTGCCGATACCGGCACCAACACCGCCGAGTCCGATGACCGCCAGACCCGCACCAATCAATTTTGCGGCCTCTACTTCCATCTTCTTCGTCCTTTCTACTCTTTGATCAATCGTATGACGTTGGGATCTTCGTGTTCTAGACAGCCGACCCGCATCAATGCATGTGCAGGGCGTCGTTGAGATACACGCAAGTGAGAATTGTGAATACATACGCCTGCAGGAAGGCGATGATCAGTTCCAGTCCTGTCAGCGCGACCACCATGACCAGCGGGGCGACACCGGCGGCACCCAGCAGGAAGATGAAGCCCGCAAAGACCTTCATCATCGTGTGGCCCGCCGTCATATTCGCGAACAGCCGGAGCGACAGGCTCACGGGGCGCGACAGGTAGGAGAGGATTTCGATCGGGATGATCAGCCAGGCCAGGAACCACGGCACGCCGTGCGGCAGGAAGAATCCGAAAAACTTGGCGCCGTTCTTGATGAAACCGATCAGCGTCACCCCGATGAACACCACGATCGCCAAGCCGAAGGTAACGGCGATGTGGCTGGTGAAGGTGAAGCTGTAGGGGATCATGCCGAGGATGTTGCCGGCCAGGACGAACGTGAACAACGTGAAGATGAAGGGGAAATACCGCCGTCCCTCCTGTCCCACGTTGTCGCGGATCATGTTGGCGATGAATTCGTAGGTCATTTCGGCCACGATCTGCCAACGTCCCGGCACCAGCGCGCCGCGGCGCATGCTGAACACCAGGAAAAACGAAACCAAGACCACCGCCGCCACCATCGCGAGCGACGAATTGGTAAACGACACGTCAACACCGCCGACTTTCAGCGGGATGATCTTCTGAATCATGAATTGAGCGAGGGGACCTTGGGTCTCGCCGGCGCCTGCCTGTGCCATCTTTTGCCCTTACTAGCTCCCCTTGTCCCCGTTTGGCGGGTCGTCCCGCTGAGGGGCGTCATTTTTGTCCCGGCGATAGCCCGCAGCGTAACCATAGCCGCGGACCGCGCGGTAAACGTTCAAGAACCCGGCTGCGCTTCCCATGAAAAAGAACACAACCAAAAACAAAGGCGCGGTATCCAGCCACCTATCGAGAAGTAGCCCAATCCCGACCCCGACCGCCAGCGCCGCAACCAGCTCGATCCCGACCTTTAACCCAAAACCCAATCCTGACCTGACCGTTTTAGGGTCTTTGGTCTCGTCTGGGCCCGATCGATCGTGCCGTGCCTTGCGAATCTTGGCATCCAGGTCATCCAGGGAAGGCGAAGGTTCTTTGTCTTTCATGCCCCCACCGCCCCGAACCCGCGGACCGCCTTATGGATAGACTGCCCCCGCGCCCGAAATCGCGCGCACGATAGAGAGCAGGGCAAGGGCTGTCAAGGCGCAATGGTGCAGCGCGGAAATGGCATGAAAGGCGCGGTTTCTTGCGCGCTTTCGAATGGAAGAATTGCTCCGATTATGCCGAATCGCGCAGTTCCTCGGCGCGCCGCAGATCGACGGACACAAGCTGGCTGACGCCGCGCTCGCCCATGGTCACGCCGTAGAGCCTGTCCATCCGGGCCATCGTCATGCGGTGATGTGTCACACACAGGAAGCGGGTATCGCCGCTATGGGCGATTTGGTCGAGCAGGGTGCAAAACCGGTCCACATTCGCGTCGTCCAGCGGCGCGTCGACCTCGTCGAGCACGCAGATCGGCGCCGGATTGGTCAGGAACACGGCAAATAGCAGGGATAGTGCGGTTAGTGCCTGCTCGCCGCCGGACAGCAGCGACATGATCTGCAGTTTCTTCCCCGGCGGGCTCGCCATGATCTCCAGGCCGGCGTCCAACGGATCGTCCGCCTCGGTCAGCCGCAGATGCGCGCGGCCGCCGCCGAACAGCCGCACGAAAAGGTCTTGGAAATGCTTGTTGACCGTCTCGAAGGCCGCGAGCAGGCGTTCTCGGCCCTCGCGATTCAGCGAGGCGATGCCTTGCCGCAGGCGGGCGATGGCGGCGATCAGGTCTTCGCGCTCCGACTGCATCGTGGTGATCTGCTCTTCCAGCTCGGTCAGCTCGGCCTCGGCCCGCAGATTGACCGGTCCCATTGCGTCGCGCTGACGCGTCAGGCGTTCGATCTTCGCCTCGACCTCGTCCAGGGCCGGAAGGTCGCCGTCCGCCTCGATTTGCGCCTCCCGCAGTACATTCTCCGGCCGGCAATTTAGGCGTTCGGAAATACGTTCGATGACCGCACGGCATTCGATCTCGGCTTGTTCGACCTGCGCCTCGTTGCGCACGCGGTTCTCGCGCGCCTCGGCGAGGGCGGCTTCGGCTTTGCGCAGGCCGCTGTCGGCCTGTTCCAACGCCGCCTCGCCTTGCGTCAGCCGGTCGGCTGCCGCGTTCCGGTTTTGCTCGGACACGTTGATGGTGTCGAGCAGCGCCGTGCGCTGAGTCTGAATTTCGGCAGGGCGCTCGCCCAATTGCGTGCGCCGCTGCTGTGCGGCGTCACGGCGTTCCGTGAGATGGGCCAGCCGTTCCGCGGCGCCGTCCGCGCGTTGTTGCCAGGTGATGCGGTCCTGATCGATGGCGGCCAGCCGGCGTCGGCGGTCCTCGACCTCGCGCATCAGAAGGTCATGGGCGCCGCGGCATTCCGCCTCCACACGCCTCAATTCGGTAATTTCGCCGCGTAGCGTCTCGATCCGCTGGCGTGTTTCCATCGGATCCTCGAGCGCCGAGATCGCCGCCTCGATGGTACGGAACTCCTGCTCCGCTTCCTGCAGGTCGTTGGCGTGCTGATCCGCGTTCTCCGTCAGCGTCGCGACCCGGGACTTGGTTCCCGCGGCGGCGCTGGCCGCGGCGGCGTGTTTCTCGCGGGCTGCGTTCAGCCGTCCGTAGGCTTCTTCCAGGACCTGCCGGACGCGTTTTTCCGCGGCCGCCGCGCTTTGCGTCGCACTTTCGATTTCTCGCAGTCGGTTGGCCGCGCGTTCGGCCTCTGAACTTGCGGTGATGAGTTGCGATTGGATTTCCGCCAGCCGGTTCCGTTGCTGCAGCCGTTTCGCCGCCGCCGTCGGGGCGCCGGCCTTGATCGTGAAGCCGTCCCAGCGCCACAAAGCGCCGTCCCGCGAGACGAGCCGTTGCCCAGGCCGCAAGGAATCGGCGAGGGCCTCGCCTTGCGACGCGTCGTCGATCACGCCGATGAAGGCGAGTCGCCGCGCCAGGACATCGGGGCCGGTCACGAAACGCGATAACGGCGTCACGGAACCGGGCAATGCCGGCGGCGAGCCGTCGCCCCGCCGCATGGCCCAGTGTATCTCGGCGGCCGTGTCGATCGGGGCGGTCAGGTCCTCGCCGAGCGCCGCGCCCAGCGCCGATTCGTATCCGGTCTCGACCTGCAGCGCGTCGATCAGCGGTGGGAACAGATCGGCTTCGTTGGTCTGAAGTACGTCGGCGAGCGCCTGTTCCTCGGCCGCCAGTTTCGACCGCTCCGAGTCGGCGGTTTGCGCGGCGGTGCGGGCCGCGGTCTCGGCGTCGGCCGCTTCGCTGCGGGCCTGTTCGGCGGTCGCCATGTCCCGGCGTGCGGCCTCGACGGCGGCTTCCGTCGTGGCGATTTCCCGCTCGGCGGTTTGCAGCGCCATGTCCTGATCGATTTCGGCGGTGAGCTTGTCGCGTTCGACGCCGATGTCGTTGAGGCGCGATTGCAGCCGCGCCATCCGCTGCTGTAGTTCCACATGCTGCCGGGTGAGGGCGCCGGCCTGTGCCTCCGCCTTCGCCACCGCTTCGGTGAGGGCGCTCAGTTCCTCTTCCCGCGCGCGCAGGTTGGTTTGCGCCGTTTCGAGATGTTCCCGCGCTTCGGCCTGGGCGTCCACTTCGCCGTCGCTGGCCGTTGCGATGGCGGTCTTTTCCGTCTCAAGCTGGCCGAGCGCTTGCCGGGCATCGTTGGCGAGCGTGCGTTCGCGCTCGATATCGGCCGAGATTTGTTCGAGTTGCTGGTCGGTCTGGTTGATTCCTTCCTGGACGCGTCCCTCTTCGCTCTCCAGTTCACGGCGGGCCATGATCAGGCGTTGCAGCTCGGCGGCGGCGGTCGCTTCCGCGTCCCGGAGACCCTGCATCGCGGCGGCCGCCTCGCTTTGTTGCGTCGCCATGGCGCTTGCGCCGGCCGTGAGCTGCGTCACTGTCGCGTCGCTCGCCTTGAGCTGCTCGACGGCGGCATTCTTGGCCTCCGTCGCGGTCGTCCAGCGGACGTGGAGCTGGATCGCCTCGAACTGGCGCAGCTCCTCGGAGACCTTGCGGTAGCGCGTTGCCTGCCGGGCCTGCCGCTGGAGTCCCTGATACTGTCCTTCCAGCGCCCCGATCACGTCGTCGAGCCGTTCCAGATTGGTTTCGGCGGCGCGCAGCCGCAGTTCGGCTTCATGCCGTCGTGAATGCAGGCCTTTGATACCGGCGGCCTCTTCGAGCAGGGTCCGGCGTTCCGTCGGCTTGGCGCCGATCAGCGCGCCGATTCGTCCCTGGCTGACCATGGCGGTCGAATGGGCGCCGGTCGCCAAGTCCGCGAACAGAAGCTGGACGTCGCGGGCGCGCACTTCGCGGCCGTTGATACGGTAGGTCGAGCCCGACCCGCGCTCGATGCGGCGGGAAATCTCGATCTCTTCGCTGTCGTTGTATTGCGCCGGCGCGTCCCGGTCGCTGTTATCGAGATGAAGGATGACCTCGGCGATGTTCCGCGCCGGACGGTTGGCCGTGCCGCCGAAGATGACGTCGTCCATCTCGCCGCCGCGCATCTGCTTCGCCGAGGTTTCGCCCATAACCCAGCGCAAGGCTTCGACGACGTTTGATTTCCCGCAGCCGTTCGGCCCGACGACACCGGTCATGCCCGGTTCGATTGTCACCTCGGTGGGTTCGACGAAGGATTTGAACCCGGTGAGTCGGACTTTGGAAAAGTGCACTGGCGGTCCGGTCAACTACATCGTGCGGCACGATCGCCGCAGAAAATCGACCCTTACGGCATGGCTTTCTTGAAGGCTTCCTCGAAAACTTCGTAAGGCTGCGCCCCGGAAATCTTCTGGCCATTGATCACAAAGGTCGGAGTTGCGTTTACCCCATGTTTCTCCTGACCTTCAAGCTGCACTTTTCGGATTCCCTGAAAAAGTTCCTCGTTGCTGGTGCAGGCTTCGAAATCCTTCTGGCTCATGCCGCCGAGTTTTCCGATGCGGGCGAGGGCCGCGCCGGGTTGTTGGCTCTGGCTCCAGCTTTGCTGATTCTGGAACAGAACCTCGATGAATTGGAAATACCGGTCGGGCGGTGCGCAGCGCGCCATCATCGCCGCCGCGTAGGCCGCGCCACCGAGCGGGAAGTCCCGCATGACAAGCTTCACCTTGCCGGTGTCGATGTAGTTTTTCTTGATTTTTGGCAGTGTGTTAGCGTGAAAACTGGCACAATGCGGACACCCCAGCGAGGAGTATTCGATCATCGTGACGGGCGCATTCGGGTCGCCGAGCACGCGCTCTTTGAGGGCTTGTTCTGTCGGCAAGGGTTCGGCCTCTGCGCAAGCCGAAAACAACAGCGCAATGGCACCCAAGAACACAGCGAATAGCTTCACCTGACACTCCCAAAAATGTTCAATTCGCGCGGAGTATAGAAGTAGCAATGCGGCGCCTTCAAGGCGAAGGCCGTGACCCAATCATCACATCCGCGTCAACGGAAAGTCGGGAATTTATTCCTGGATCGGGCTACTTTTTATCACGTGATTCGGATTGCCGGACCGCGGCGCCCAGCCGCTCAAGGCTGGCGCGGAGTTTCGGGTCTTCGACGGCGGCGATCGCTTCCGCCGTGGCAGCGGGTAGGGAGGGCGCAACTGCCGGATTCGGCGGTGTTTTCCTGGGCCGCCGTGCGTCCATTTGCCGCTGGATGAGCGGTGCCTGGATATAGGTGAGGCGGGCGACGGCCGCGTATCCGAGAAAGGCGTTCACCCGTTGGATGATCTGCGGTTCCAAATGCTGCAGCTCCAGCGCGGTGCCGCTGTCGGCGCGGATATGGAGCGTCCCGCCGTCGCGTTCGCGGGGCGGGAAGCTGAGTTTCACCGGCTGGCAGGTCGCCGCCAGTTCGGGGCCAATGACGCTGTCCCATTCCTCGATCAAGGCGGCGGACGAGAAACCGTGTTTGCCGAGCGCGCGTTTTGTCAGGCCATGCATCAATGCGCCGACCGGCCGCATCTTGCCGGGCCGGGGGGCGTCCTTTCCTTTCTTGGCGGGATTGCGCGCCATGCCTGTCCTTGTTCCTAGTGCGTCGTGTTCCGTCGTTTATAGTAACGCGCATGAAGCAAACCGTCAGTCCCTCGCCGTCGTCCGGCGATCTTTCCCGGCGGCTACTCGATTGGTACGACCGCCACCGGCGGCGGATGCCATGGCGCGCGCTGCCCGGCGCCGTCGCCGACCCATATCATGTCTGGCTGAGCGAGATCATGTTGCAGCAGACGACGGTGGCGACGGTCGGCGGATATTTCGAGAAATTCCTCGGCCGCTGGCCGCGGATCGAAGACCTGGCGGCGGCCGATTTGGACGACGTGCTGCACGCTTGGCAGGGGCTCGGTTACTACGCGCGGGCGCGCAATCTGCACAAATGCGCCACGGTCGTCGTCGGCAAGCATGGCGGGCGGTTCCCGGACCGGGAAGACGCCTTGCTCGAACTGCCGGGGATCGGGCGCTACACGGCGGCGGCGATCGCGGCGATCGCGTTCGGCCGACGCGCGGTCGTGGTCGACGGCAATGTGGAGCGGGTCATGGCGCGGCTTCACCGGGTGACGGACCCGCTGCCGGATTGCAAGCCCCGGCTTTACGACCTTGCGGATGGGCACACCCCGGACGGCCGGGCCGGCGACTATGCGCAGGCGGTGATGGATCTGGGGGCGACGGTCTGCATTCCCAAGTCGCCGAAATGCATTCTCTGCCCCTTGATCGACGACTGCGACGGCCGCGATATCGCGGAAACCTTGCCGCGCAAGAAACCGAAGGCCGACAAGCCCACGCGGCGCGGCGTCATTTTCTGGCTGGTTCGACCGGACGGTGCGGTGCTGTTGCGCCGCCGTCCGGAACGCGGCCTGCTCGGCGGCATGATGGAGATCCCGTCGAGCGAGTGGCGCGAAGGGCCGGTCGCGGACGGCCCCGCTGCTGCCGGGGAGTCGCCGGTTGCGCTGTCCGAAATCACGGAACTGCCCGGGCTCGTCCGCCATACATTCACGCATTTTCATCTGGAATTGACGGTGACGTCGGCGCAGGTCGACGCCGATCCGCCGGAAGACTGCGTTTGGGTGCTGCCGGACGCCTTCGGCGACTATGCGCTGCCGACCGTTATGAAGAAGGTCGTGCGCCACGCGCTTGGCCGCGCGTGACCGGTCACGTCGCGTTGGGCTGTTCGCGTTCGGCGCGCAGTTTCTGGCGCAGCATGTCGATCGGGACCGGGCGGCCCTCGACGTCCATGCACCAGAAGGTCCAGCCGTTGCAGCTCGGCGCGTTCTGCACCGCCGCACCCACCTGATGGATAGAGCCGCGGAACTCGGACGAGATGATCGTGCCGTCGGCGCGGACCTTCGCCGTCCAGCGCTTGCATGGGCTGACCAGTACGTCGCCCGCCGACAGCATGCCGCGTTCGACCAAGGTGCCGAAGGGGATGCGCGGCTGCTTGCGCTTCGACGGCGTCTCGATCAACTGCATGTCGATGTGGTTGGGAATGCCGGCCAAGCGCTTTTCCGCCACCGCGATGTAATCCGCATCGCGTTCGATCCCGACATATTTCCGACCGAGTTTCTTGGCCACCGCGCCGGTGGTGCCGGTACCGAAAAACGGGTCCAGGATCACGTCGCCGGGATTGGTCGCCGCCAGGATGGCGCGATAGAGCAAGGCTTCCGGTTTTTGCGTCGGATGCGCCTTGTTGCCGTCCTCGTCCTTTAGGCGTTCGCCGCCGGTGCAGAGCGGCATGACCCAGTCGCTGCGCATCTGCAGGTCTTCGTTGAGCGCCTTCATCGCGTCGTAGTTGAAGGTGTAGCGCGAATCCTTCGACTTCGAGCACCACAGCAGCGTCTCATGCGCGTTGGTGAAACGGCGGCCGCGGAAGTTGGGCATCGGGTTGGTCTTCACCCAGACCACGTCGTTCAAGGTCCAATACCCCAGATCCTGCAACGCCGTGCCGACCCGGTAGATGTTGTGGTAGCTGCCGATCACCCAGATCGTGCCGTTTGGTTTGAGCAGCCGCCGGGCGGCGGCGAGCCAGCGCCGGGTGAAGGCGTCGTATTCGGCGAAGGTGTCGAACTTGTCCCAGGCTTCCTCGACGCCGTCGACCCGGCTGTTGTTGGGCCGATGTAATTCGCCGGCAAGCTGGAGGTTATACGGGGGATCCGCAAAGATCATATCCACGGATTCCTCGGGCAAACTCTCCAATATTTCGATGCAGTCGCCCGCGAGAATTTGATTATTTGGAAGTTTATTCATTGCACCGTCGCCATTGTTCGCAACGACACCATGATTCACTTGATTCGCTGCGTCAAATGTTTCGAGACGCATACTATATGTTGAGTTGTGTTAAGAAATTACTTGGAATATCTAGCGATCGGCGCGAAGGACTGCCGGTGCTGTTCGGTCACGCCGAGCTTTTCGAGCGCGGCCTGATGTTCCGCCGTCCCATATCCGGCATTGCGTTCCCAGCCGTATCCCGGGTGCTGTTCCGCAAGCGCGGCCATCATGCGGTCGCGCGTTACTTTGGCGACGATTGACGCTGCTGCGATGGAGAGACACCGGCCGTCGCCCTTGACGATCGTTTGCGCAGGACAGGGCAGGTCGGGGGCGCGGTTGCCGTCGATCAAGGCGGCGTCGGGCGGCGCGGGCAGCGCTTCGATCGCGCGCTGCATCGCGACGAAGGTCGCCTGCAGGATATTGATGCGGTCGATCTCGGCCGGGTCGGCGATGCCGACGCCGTAGTCGATCAGCCCATCTAGCGCAGTGAACAGGTCTTCCCGCGTCTCGCGGCTGAGTTTTTTGGAATCGTCAAGACGGTCGAGCAGCGCCTGCGGTACCCGGATCGGATCAATCACCGCCGCCGCGGCGACCACCGGGCCCGCCCACGGTCCGCGGCCGGCTTCGTCCACGCCCGCCACGCGGCCGCCCAATTCGGTTTCCAGTGTCAGGTCCGGCATCGTCCGGGGTCTCCGTTGTCTCGGTAGGTTTCGGTGTCTCGGATTTCTCCGTAGTCTCGGGCTTTGCCGCTTGTTCCGTCGGCTCGACCTTCTTAGCCGGTTCCGTCTCCTCCGCCGGTTCGGCGACGGTATCGGGGCCTTCAAGCGCGGCCGGCAACGCGTCCTCTTCCGAGCCGGACCCACCGGGCTTGTCGTCCTTCGGTTTCTCGGCCGGCTGCCGCCGGAAAGTCACGGCCATCACCCGGTCGGTGATCCGGCGCGTGAACCGCCATTCGCGGAAATACATGATCCGCAGCAGGGCGCTCCACGAATCGATGCGCCGCGCCGCTCTGCGTTGAAGCCGCCGCGCGCTTTCCATATAGAAGGGGCTCGACACCAGCGACAAGACCGTGACCGCGACGATAAGCCGGTGGATGTCCGTGTTGATGATCGCGTGATCGATCGCCGCCGCGCCGAGGACGAAGGAAAACTCGCCGATCTGCGCGAGCATGACGCTCGACAGGAAGGCGACCTGCCACCGTTCGCCCAGCAGATGCAGCACGGTGATGTTCAATGCCGACTTGAACACGGTGATGAACAGCCAAAGCAGGATCACCAATCCGATGTTGTCCCACAGGAACGGCAGATCGATCAGCAGCCCGATCGACAGGAAGAACATCATCATCAGGATGCTCTCGATCGGCTTGGCCATCTGGTAGACGACTTGCCGTTGCGCGCTGTTGCCGACGATCAGCCCGGCGAGGAACGCGCCGAACGGCGGCGAAAGCCCGAGCAGGCCCGCCGCCGCGGCCAAGCCAAAACAGGCGCACAGCGCCATCAGCGGCGCCAGGTCCGGCTTGCTGACCAACAGGTCGGCGAACAGCAGGTTAATCTTGCGCCGGCCGCTCAGGAAGATGATGACCCCGGTGAGGATGGCGACGGCGGCGAAGACTTTGGCGAAGACCCAAAGCGAGATGTCGCCGCCGGACATGCTGCCGATGATCAGCAGGATTGGCGCGACCGCGAGATCCTGCGCGATCAGGACGCCGACGGTGATGCGCCCCGCCCGGGTGCGTAGTTCGCCGATATCCTGCAGCATGCGCACGGCGACCGCGGTGCTGCTGAGCGCGAGCACGAAGCCGAACAGCACGGCCTGTTCCGGCGGCCATCCGAGCAGATACATCAGCAGCAGCATCGCCCCCACGCTGACGGTGATCTGCATCGCCGTCGTCAGGACCGCGAGCCGCCACATGCGGCGGAAGCTGCGCAGCGACAATTCCATGCCGATGAAATAGAGAAGCATTAGGACGCCGAGTTCGGCGAGGAAATGGACCTGCTCGCGGTTCTGCACCAGCTCGAAGCCGGTCGGGCCAAGGATCACGCCGGCCAGGATGTAGCCGACGATCGCCGGCTGTCTGAGCCACGTCATCGCCATGCCGCACATCATCGCTGCCAGGGCGACGATCGTAATGCCGGTAAGTTCCTGAAGGCCTTCCATTGCGGCGAAATCCTAGCAGCACAGCGTTGCCTTGACGTTAATCTTTTGCCGTGATTCGCGCGCTTACAACAGGGAAAGTTGGTCGCCCGCCTGCGGCGGCGGCTGAAATTTCGAAGTGTCGAGCGGCCGGTCCCGGCCGCCGAGGCCGAACCGTTTCGTTGCCAGGCGGTGACGCTTGCGCAGGAGGTCCGCGTAACTGCCTGTCCCGCGCATGCGCACACCCCATTCGGATTGATAAGAACCGCCGTTCCGGGTGTCTCGGATCAGCGACATCACATGCTTGGCGCGGTCGGGGAAGTGGGCGTGCAGCCATTCTTCGAACAAGTGGCGGATTTCGAGAGGCAGGCGCAGCAGGATATATCCGGCGCCCTGTGCACCTGCCTCGGCGGCCGCCTCGAGGATTCGCTCCAGCTCCATATCGTTGATCACGGGGATCATGGGTGCGGCCAAGACGCTCGTCGGCACACCGGCCTCGCTCAACCCCTTCAGCGCGGCGAGCCGTTTCGCGGGGGTCGAGGCGCGGGGTTCCATGACGCGCGCGACGTGGCGGTCGAGCGTGGTGATCGACAGGGCGACGGAGGCCAGGTTGCGCGAGGCCATGTCGGCCAGGATGTCCAGGTCGCGCAGTATCAACGCGGACTTCGTGACGATGGTGACCGGGTGGTTGAATTCTCGCAGCACCAACAGAATCTGCCGCATGAGTTGCTTCTCGCGGTCGATCGGTTGATACGGATCGGTATTGGTGCCGAGCGCGATCTTCGCCGGTTTGTACTTCGGGTCGCGCAACTCGCGGCGCAGCACATCCGCCACATCGGGCTTGTAGAACAGCCGGCTTTCGAAATCGAGTCCCGGCGACAGGCCGTAATAGGCGTGGGTCGGCCGGGCGAAACAATAGACGCAGCCATGCTCGCAGCCCCGGTAGGGATTGATCGAACGGTCGAACGGGACGTCCGGCGACGTGTTGTAGGTGATCACGTGCCGCGCCGTGTCGACGCCGAGCGTCGTGCGGAGCGGGGGCGGATCCTCGTCGTCGCCCGGCCAGCCGTCGTCGACCCGCACATGGTCGTGGGCTTCGAAGCGCCCCGTCTTGTTGCTGACGGCCCCGCGTCCCTTCCGCGGCAGATCGGGCAGGATATCGTCCATCCGAAGACGATATGGAACAAAAGAAGAACATTCAACATGATTCTGAGGATGGCCGTTGGGGGATGGCGTGCTACATATCCGGCCATGGGCAAGATCAGCGTCATCATTCCGACCTTGAACGCAGCGGCAGCGTTGCGGGAGTCGTTGCCGGCGGTCGGCGCGTTTTCGGCGCTCGACCTGTTGTCCGAGGTGATCTTCGCCGACGGCGGATCGAGCGACGAGACGGCCCGGATCGCCGAGGAGTCCGGCGCGGTCTTCATGCCGGCGGAAAAAGGGCGCGGGAACCAGCTTGCCGCCGCGGCGGATGCGGCGCGGGGCGACTGGCTGTTGTTCCTGCATGCGGATACCGCATTGGAGCCCGGCTGGGACTCGGTGGTCCGGGACTTCATCGAGGACCCGGAGAATGCGGATCGGGCCGGATACTTCCGGTACCGCCTCGACGACCGGTCGGCGGGCGCGCGCTGGCTGGAGATGCTGGTTGCCTTGCGCTGCCGGCTGTTTCGCCTGCCCTACGGCGATCAGGGGTTGCTGATTTCCCGCGCGCTGTACCAGCGGCTGGGTGGGTTCAAGCCGGTGCCGCTGATGGAAGATGTCGACCTGGTGCGGCGTGTCGGATGGCGCCGCCTGACGGCCCTGCCCAGCGCCGCCGTCACGTCGGCGGTGCGCTACCGGCGGGATGGCTACATCCTGCGGCCGCTCCGCAATTTGTGCTGCCTGACGCTCTATTTCCTCGGCGTCCCGCCGCGCGCCATCGTCAAGCTCTACGGGTGAGGCCGCGCCTCGTCATATTCGCGAAGGCGCCGCGGCTGGGCACGGTGAAGACCCGGCTTGCCCGCGATATCGGACCGGTCGCGGCCTTGCGGTTCTACGTCAACACGATGCGGCGAATCACCCGGCGGCTGGCGCGGGACCATCGCTGGGACACCGTGCTGGCCGTGACGCCGGGAGACGGCGGCTGGCCCGCCGGCATTCCCCGTATCGCGCAAGGCACCGGAGACCTCGGTGACCGCATGGACCGGGTGATGCGGACCATGCCGCCGGGTCCGGTCGTCATCATCGGAACCGACATTCCGGGTATCGAGCCACGGCATATCGCCGAAGCCTTCGCCCGGCTCGGCGATCATCAGGCGGTCTTCGGACCGGCGGACGACGGCGGCTACTGGCTGATCGGGTTGCGGCGGCGGCCGTTCACGCCACGGCTTGCCGGGCCGGTGCGTTGGTCGACCGAACACGCCCTGGCGGACACGCGCCGGTTGCTCGGACCTAGGGTGACGACGGCGATGTTGGAAACGTTGACGGATGTCGATGACGGGGCGGGGTTGGCCCGTTGGCGGGACATGCAGCGGCGTGGTCGGCGCTAGGTTTCCTGCAGGCGCGGCATCAGTTCGACGAAGTTGCAGGGCCGGTAGCGGTTATCGAGCTGGTGCACCAGGATTTCATCCCAGGCATCGCGGCACGCCCCGGTCGATCCCGGCAGCGCGAACAGGTAAGTGCCCTGTGCGACGCCGGCCATGGCGCGGCTTTGGATCGTCGACGTGCCGATCTTCTGGTAACTGACCCAGCGGAACAACTCGCCGAAGCCGGGGATATCCTTCTCGCAAATTCGGTCGAAGGCCTCCGGCGTGACGTCGCGGCCGGTGACGCCGGTGCCGCCGGTGGCGATCACCACGTCGATCTCCGGATCGGCGACCCAGCCCGCCAAGGTGTCGGCGATGGTGTCGGCTTCGTCCTTGACGATCTTGCGCGCCGCCAGGGTGTGCCCGGCCTTCTGCAGCCGTTCGACAAGGGTATCGCCCGACCGATCGTCGGCTTCCGTTCGCGTATCGGAAACGGTCAGGACTGCGATGTTTACGGGTAGGAAGGGCCGTTTTTCATCCAGTGGCACGTTGCTCAGAGTCCCGTGGCGTTTTTGCTCGCATAGCTGCTCGGCTTGCTGTCGAGCGAGGTGTAGCTCGGCCACTCGCCGGATGCAATGGCGTCGAGCGACGGCGCGGGCTGACCGAGACGGTAGCGATAGATCCAAAGATTGGTCAAGACGCGCTCGACATAGTCACGGGTTTCGCTGAGCGGGATGCTCTCGATGAACAGCAGCGGGTCGCCCTGATAGTCATTGCGCCGCCGCCATTTGCGCAGGTTGCCGGGACCCCCGTTATACGCCGCGACCGTGTAGAACAGATCGCCGTCGATGTTGGGGTCTTCCAGCAGATGATGAACGTATTTCTGACCCAGCGTCATGTTCAGTTCGGGGTCGAAGAGCTGGCCCCGCCGCGATCCGCGGAACCGCTTGCCCGCCATATAGCTGGCGGTGCGCGGCATCAACTGCATCAGGCCGCGCGCGCCGGCCCGGCTCTTGGCCCGGATGCGGAAGCGCGATTCCTGCCGCATCACCGCGTATAGCAAGGCGCGGTCGATGGTGAAGCCGTTCGACGGTTCCCATTCGGGCAGCGGGTAGAGGGCCGAATCGTAGGTCTCGTTGTCGCGGTAATGCAGCATGTCGCCCACGCGCAGCGACAGCGACGGCAGATTGTGGCGCACCGAAACCGACACCAGAACCCGCGCCATCTCGGGCGAAAGGGCGCCGCCGATCCGCTTCAGTTCCTTTTCCGCCCGGCCCACCTCGTCGACCTGCAGCAGGGCGACCGCGCGCTTCACATGCGGTTTTTCCTGCAGGGCCTGCCAGGCGTCGCCGGTCGGTGCGGGAAGTGACCAATCGTAGGACGGCTCGGTTCCGAGCGACCGGATCGCCAGCAGGCCGTAGAATGTGCGCGGATACCGCGCGGCCTTCTTCAAGTAGTAGTTCACGCGGTCGGGTTGTCGGCTCACCAGATAGGCGCGCCCGGCCCAGAATGCCGCGGCCGACCGGGTCCAGTTCGAGCGAAGCTTGCCGTCGGACATGGCGCCGAAATGCCATGCCGCCAACTCGGCGTCGCCAAGTCGCCATGCGGCGAGCCCGGCCCACCAATGGGCCATCGGCACCGCGGCGCCGGACCGCTTGCCCGCCGGAGAGGCGAGTTCCAGGGCTTTCTTGGCCTTGCCCATGTGGAACAGGCCGCCGGCGACCTGCGCGCGGCTTTCGTCGAGGCTGACCGCATCGAAGACGCGCCGGGTTTTCGACCGGTTGAGAAGCCTGAGGGCTCGCGTCGTGCGGCCGCGATACAGATGATTGCGGATGCGGCGTTGCGTGGTCCGGACATAGCGCCGTTTCCAGGAACTCAATCGGTGATAACCGGTGCGGCCCTCGTAACGGTCGCGGCGCGTCTGTTGTACGACGAATTTCTCACGGACCGGCTGCGGCGGCCGGCGGTAATTCTTCGGCCGTCGCTTGAGCGCCAATTTGTAGACCTGTTCCGCGCCGGGATGATCGCGGTATCGCACCATCCAGTCCCGCAGTTCCTTGTAGCGGGAGCGATAGTTGCGATGCATCAGCCGTTGGAATCTGACATGGCCGAGGAGTACAGGGTTCGACAATTTCTTGATCAACTTGTCCGCTTGGCGCCAGCGCTTCCGCTCCTGCAGGTCGAAGATCCGTTGGTACAGCGCCGCATCCGATGCAGACAGGATACGCGGCAGATCGACGCCGGACATGGGCGTCGCGTCTTGCGCCGGCAGATTGGCGATTTGCGCCGGGTCCGGTGTTTGGATCACGCCTGCGGCGGTCAGCGGCGCCTGTGTTGCGATCGGGGGTGCGGTAATTGCGAAGTCTCCCGTCGCCTCGGCGGCCTGATCGGCATTCTCGCCGACGGCGCGATAGTCGTCGCCCGGGTTGGCCCTGGCTCGAGGCTCGGAGTCTTTGGAAGCGCGGATGCGCGCGGCTTCGTTGCGGGAAAGCTGCCGCAGCATGGACCGAACCGAACTTGTCGGGACGGACACGTCTGTGTCCGGTGTGGTCATCAGGAAGCCGGGAACCGGCTTATCGCTGGAATCATAGAATTCCAGATCCTCCGCCGCGGTTGCGGCGGTAGCAAAGCTGATGGCCGAAAATAGGGCGATCAAACGGACGGCGTCGCGCGTTTCCGTGAACCTTGGCATGGTCAATTTGAAGGGGTTTTACCCCAGCTCCCCTAAGTCTTTATGAGTAGAATTATCGCGAATTTCTACTCAAATCGCAAGCATTAGGGATAAAGAATTAGTATAGATTTATGAACAACTGATTTACTGAAGAAAATATGGTTAATTATTATTAATAATTTCATTTAATTTCGAACGAAGACTAAGTAAATCACACCAGGACTCTCTTTTTTGACCTGGTTGCCGCAACAAATAAGCGGGATGGAAGGTCGCAATAGCTGGTATCGGCGCGTCGAGGCCCGGCGAATAGTGTTCGTACCACTTGCCGCGCAGGCGCATGATGCCTTCGGTGCGGTCGAGCATGGTCTTGGCCGCGGTGCCGCCGAGATAGACCAGTACCTTCGGCGCGGCGAGTTCGATATGTCGGCGGATAAAGGGCATGCAGGCGGCGATTTCCGCGGTGGTCGGGCTTCGGTTTCCCGGTGGCCGCCAGAACAGGATGTTGGAGATATAGGCGCCTTTTTCGCCGTGCTCGCCGCGCGCCAACCCGATCGGGGCAAGCATTTGGTCCAGCAACTTGCCGCTGGCGCCGACGAAGGGTTTGCCCCGTCGGTCCTCTTCGACGCCGGGCGCTTCGCCGACGAACATCACCGCGGAGTCCGCATGGCCATCCGAAAACACCGTGTTGGTCGCGGTGAATTTCAGGGCGCATCCCTCGAAGGCGGCGACGGCCTCCCGCAACTCGTCCAGCGTCTTGGCGGCCGATGCGGCGCTTGACGCGTCCGCCGCCCCCTGTGCCGGCGCCACCAGGTCCGGTGAAGCCGCGACCGCCGGGCGCGCTTGCGCGGGCTGCGACGCGCCGGGCGGCTGGGTTCCAGCATGCTGCGGCGGGGTGGTTTGGGCCGGAGCCGGCGTAGCGAAACGGTCGACCGGTACGTCGGCGATCGCTTCGTCTGCGCCCATCTCGGTGAGCCAGCGCAGCGCCGCTTCGGGGCTCATTTCCGGGGGCATATCGCGGTCGTTTCCAGCCATGCTGATCCGTCCTCGCTCGGGACTCTCTACCAAAATGGACTAGATTGCTATAGACATCGGCCTGCAACGATTACAACGGACTAAACAAGGCAGACGAAAATGGAACGGGACTCCATGGAATATGACGTCGTCATCGTCGGCGGCGGCCCGGCAGGGTTGGCGGCGGCGATACGGCTGAAACAGCTATGTGGAGAGCAGGAGAAGGACGTCAGCGTCTGCCTGATCGAGAAGGGCTCCGAGGTAGGTGCCCACATCCTGTCGGGCGCGGTCCTGGAGACGCGCGCGCTGGATGAGTTGATCCCTGACTGGTCCGAGAAAGGTGCGCCGCTGAACACGCCGGTGACCGACGAGAAGTTCATGTTCCTGTCGGCGACGGGCGGGTTTTCGATCCCGAACTTCCTGCTGCCGCCGCCGATGCACAACAAGGGCAACTACATCATCAGCCTCGGAAACCTGTGCCGGTGGCTGGGCGAGCAGGCGGAAGCGCTCGGCGTGGAAATCTATCCCGGTTTCGCGGCGTCCGAGGTCCTGTTCGACGACGCTGGCGCGGTGCGCGGGGTGGCCACCGGCGACATGGGCGTCACCCGCGACGGCGAACAGGGTCCGAATTATCAGCCGGGCATGGAACTGCATGCGAAATACACCTTCTTCGCCGAAGGATGCCGCGGGCATCTCGGCAAGGAGCTGATGGAGAAATTCAGCCTGCGCGACGGCGTCGAGCCGCAAACCTACGGCATCGGATTGAAGGAGCTCTGGGAAATCGAGCCGGAAAAGCACCAGGAAGGCCTTGTCGTGCACACCGCCGGCTGGCCGATGGACAGCGCGACCTATGGCGGCTCGTTCCTTTACCATTTGGAAAACAACATGGTGTCGGTCGGGTATGTCGTCGGGCTAGACTACAAGAATCCGTACCTGTCGCCGTACGAGGAATTTCAGCGTTTCAAGACGCATCCCAAGATTCGCGACACGTTCGAGGGCGGCCGGCGCGTCGCCTACGGGGCGCGGGCGATCAACGAGGGCGGGCTGCAATCGCTGCCGAAGATGTCCTTTCCCGGCGGATTGCTGATCGGCTGCGACGCCGGCACCGTGAACATGCCCAAGATCAAGGGATCCCATACCGCGATGAAGTCGGGCATGATCGCCGCCGAGTTGGCGTTCGAGGCCCTGACCGGCGGCGCGCCGGAGGCCGAACTGACCGGATACGGCGATGCCTTCCGCGCGTCCTGGGCCTATAAAGAGTTGCACGAGGCCCGCAACGTGCGGCCGTCCTTCAAATGGGGCCTGCTGGGCGGCACGCTTTATACCGGGATCGACCAGGTCCTGTTGCGCGGTAAGGCGCCCTGGACCCTGAGCCATGGGCATGCGGACCATGAGACGTTGCACAAGGCCGCCGATAGCAAGCCGATCGACTATCCGAAGCCGGACGGTAAGATTTCCTTCGACCGGCTGACCAGCGTTTCCTTCTCGGCGACCAACCACGAAGAAGACCAGCCGGTCCATCTGACGCTGCAGGACGATTCGGTGCCGATCGAGATCAACCTTGCCGAGTACGACGCGCCTGAACAGCGCTATTGCCCGGCCGGCGTATACGAGATCGTGCGGGAGGATGACGGGTCCAATCCGCGTCTTCAAATCAACGCGCAGAACTGCGTTCACTGTAAGACCTGCGACATCAAGGACCCGACCCAGAACATCAAATGGGTGGTTCCGGAGGGTGGCGGCGGGCCGAATTATCCCAATATGTAGGGCAATCGATTGCCGCTGTCGGCGTTGCGGCAAGTCGGGTAGTATCGCGCCGGAATACCCCTGCCGGAGAGTTGTATGTGGCGCCGGATTGGGTCATTTTTCACGGCATAAGTGCAAAGAGGATCTTGGATAAGCCCATGCTGCGCATACGGATAGGGTACCGGACAGCCGCTAAGCGGGCGGCACTCGCCACGATGGTCGGCGGCGCATTGATCGCCTGCACGCCGGACGACGAAACCAGTAGCCGGGATGTCGCCGATGTCGGCCGCTCCGCGATAAAGCTGCAAGGTTCGCCGGCCGAGGGGTCCGTCTTCGGGAGCTTCCTGGCCGGCCGGTTCGCCGAGAGCGAGTCCGACCTTTCCTTTGCGGCGAGCATGATGGAGCGGGTGCTCGAGGAAAATCCGGATGATAAGCGGATACTGCGCCGCGCCTTCATCCTGACCCTCGGTGCCGGCATGCCGAAACGCGCATCCGAACTCGCGCAACGCTATCTCGACGGCGGTGGAACGCTGACATCCGCATCGCTGCTGGTTGCCGCGCAGGATTTGAAATCGGGTAAATACGATGCCGCCTTGTCGCGCATCGAGGCTTTGCCGAACAGCGGTCTCGGCCGTTTCGCCAAGCCGCTCGGCCGGTCCTGGCTGCTCGCCGCCAAGAAGGATTACGACGGTGCTCTGACGGCGCTCGGCGAGCTCGAAAAGGAAAAGGGCTTCGAGGCGATGGCCGGCCTCCACTCGGGGCTGATCGAAGAACAATCCGGCCGCCCCGACGCGGCGGAGCTACGCTACCGGAAGCTCGCGGAAAACCCGAAGGAGGCCGCGTCGCGCGTGGTCCGGGTCTTGGCCTCGCTGCTGCAGCGCACCGGCAAGACGGACGAAGCCCGTAAAGTGATCGAGGCCAAGCTGGAGCACACGCCCGAGAGCATGATCCTCCTCGAGGATCTGCAGCGCCTGAAAGACGGCAAGAAGTTGCCGCATCTCGTGGCGACGCCGGTACAGGGCTTCGCCGAAGGATTGTTCAACATCGCCTCGGCACTGCCGCGCGACCGGGCGGAGAACATCGTTCTGTTGTACGGGCGCATTGCGCTCGACCTGGAGCCGAAATTCTCGCTGAGCAGCCTGTTGGTCGGCGACGTGCTGGTCTCGCGGGAGCGGTTCAACGAAGCGATCAAGGTTTACCGCGAGGTGCCGAAGGATACCGCCTATGGATGGTCCGCGCAGCTGCGCATCGCCGACGCGTTGTACGAGCTGGATAAGTTGGACGAGTCGGCGGCCCATCTGGAAGACATGGCCAAGCAGCGGCCGAACCGTATGGACATGCTGCTGAAACTCGGAAACCATCTGCGGTACAAAGAGAAGTTCGCCGAAGCCGTCGACGCCTACGATCGCGCCTTCGAACGGCTGAAGAATCCGGGTCCCCAGCATTGGACGTTGTATTATTCCCGCGGCATCGCCTTGGAGCGTTCCAAGCAGTGGGACCGTGCCGAGAAGGATTTCCTGAAGGCGCTCGAATTCGAGCCGGAACAACCCTACGTTCTCAATTATCTGGGGTATTCCTGGGTGGAGCAGGGCAAGAATATCGATCGGGCGCGCGACATGATCCAACGCGCCGTCCAGCAGCGCCAGAATGACGGCTATATCGTCGACAGCATGGGCTGGGTGCTGTACCGGCTCGGCAACTACAAGGAAGCGGTCACCCAATTGGAACGCGCGGTGCAATTGCGGCCGCAGGATCCGGTGATCAACGATCATCTCGGCGATGCGTATTGGCGGGTCGGTCGGCGGCACGAGGCGCGGTTCCAGTGGCGCCGTGCCCTTAGCTTCAAGCCGACGGACGAAAACAAGGAAAAGATCGAGAGCAAGCTCAAGGAGGGCTTGGGCGACCCGGAACCGCTCGGCAAACCGGATAAGAATGGATGAGCAATCGGGACGCTGGCGTTGTCGCGGTTGAGGCGCCCGCGAAAGTAAATCTCTATCTGCATGTCACCGCCCGCCGATCGGACGGGTATCATGAACTCGATACATTGATGGTGTTCACGGAGCTGGGCGACCGGCTGACCGTGGCGCCGTCCGACGGTCTCTCGCTGGCGGTGGAGGGACCGTTCGCCGGGAATCTGCCCACGGACAACGAAAGCAACCTGGTGATGAAGGCGGCGCGAGCTCTGGCGGATGCCGCCGGTGTCGTGCCGACCGCGGCAATGACGTTGACGAAGAATCTGCCGGTTTCCGCCGGCCTGGGCAGCGGGTCGTCCGATGCGGCCGCCGCGTTGAAGGCATTGTCGCGCCATTGGGAAATTCCCGCGGGGAGCATCGACCTCAACAAGATCGGCCTTGGGCTCGGGTCGGACATACCGGGTTGCCTCGAGGCCCGGTCGATTTTTGTCAGCGGAACCGGTGACCGCATCGTGCCGACGCCACCGTTGCCGGCGGCGGATATGCTGTTGGTGAATCCGGGGGTTCAGCTATCCACGAAATCCGTGTTCGAGGCGCGTAAGGGAGGGTTCTCGCCGGAAGCGCGCTTCGACAACGCGCCGGGCGACGTCCGTGCCCTTGCCGGCATGTTGGAAAAGCGGACCAACGACCTGACCGATCCGGCGATCCGGTTGAGCCCGATCATCGAGGAGGTGCTGGCCGCTATCGACTCGGCGCCGGGCTGCCGACTATCCCGCATGTCCGGCAGCGGCGCGACCTGTTTCGGCCTCTTCGACGACGCCGAAACCGCCACCCGTGCGCAGGAGCAAATCCAGCGCGAGAATTGGTGGTCCGGCGTAACCCGGCTGGTCGGCTGAGGCGGGCCGGCACGATGCCGGACCGGCAGATGATCCACCACCGCGGCGATTGCGACCGAACATCTTGCCGTGCGCCGCGTTCGCCTCTATGTTTCCGCCGCCGTTGGGGCGTAGCCAAGCGGTAAGGCAACGGGTTTTGATCCCGTGATCGCAGGTTCGATCCCTGCCGCCCCAGCCAATTTTTCTCAGAGACTAAGGTCGGAACGTCGGTAACCGTGACCGCCGGCGCGGTCCCTATGCGGTCGCAGGATCGTCGAGTTCCTGCGCTGCGGTGGCGGGCCATATCACGCGCTCTGGCGGGAATCGCATCAGTACCGTCGTGCCGTCTCCCACGCTGCTGTCGATCGTGATCGTGGCATCATGTAGCCGCACCAGCGACGCGACCAGCGGCAGGCCCAAGCCCGCGCCTTCCGTCTTCCGGGTATGCGCATCGTTAGCCCGTTCGAACGGCGCCATGAGCCGGGAAAGTTCGAGATCGGAAATGCCGACCCCGGTATCGGCGATCGCCAATACAAAGCAACCGTCGTGGTCGATGTCTGCATAAAGCAGGACACGGCCGTCCTCGTTGGTGAATTTGACGGCATTGGTCAACAGATTGAGGATGATCTGGCGCAGCGCGCGTTCGTCGGCAATGAGTTTCGGCATGGTTTCGGGAAGGCGGGTGCTTAGGTGTAGTTTACCGGCCCGCGCCTGACCTTGGACGAGGCGCACCGCAGTGGAGACGATTGCGCCGACATCCACTTCTTCCTCGAAGAGCTCGTATTTTCCGGCCTCGATCTTGGATAGGTCGAGTAAGACGTTGATGAGGTCGAGGAGATACAAGCCGCTCTCTCGGATGTCCGCCGCGTATTCCTCGTACCGGTTGTTCCCGAGCGGCCCGTAAATTCGGCCGACCATCGCTTCGGAAAAGCCATTGATGGCATTCAACGGCGTGCGCAGCTCGTGGCTGATGTTGGCGAGGAATTCCGATTTGCTGTGGTTCGCGCGTTCGGCCGAGTTCTTCGCGATTTGTAACTCTTCGTTATGCCTTTGCGCCGTGTCCAGGAGATCGCGCTCCTGGCTGACAAGCCTGGTCAGCCGACGGAGCAGGAATGCGAAGATCCAGAGCCCTGTGATGACGCCAAGCACCATGAATGCATAGAGGCCGTAGTGACGGGCGTTGTCGAAAATCGAAAGGGTCGGCAGCGTGACCTGAACGCTTTGCACCCCCCGCAGATCGCCGACATCCCAGTCGGTTTTCGGGCTATCCGTGCGCGCGTTGTGGCAGGCGACGCAGCTCTCGCCCATGCGCACCGGGGCCGCGTAGCGCAGAACCTGCACCACGCCGATATTCTCGACACGGACGAACTGATCCGCATTCCCGTCCGATAGTGCTTTCAACGCGTCGGTTTCAAACGCATCGCGCGGACCTCCATCCTTTCGCCAGGGAAAGGGAAAGGCGCTATAGAATCGGAACCTTCCGCCGTCGGCCGTCCGGCTCACGCGTTCGCCCAATTCGATCGATAGCGTTGCCGGCAGCGGGATCGCGCCGTCGCTGTTGTGATAGTCGTGGGTCGCCGTAGCGCCGCCCTTCTGCGCGCGGGGGACGATCTCGGAGGAATAGAAATTGCGGATGCTCGACATTGCGTCGGAATAGGCCTCCGCACTCTTCAGCGCGGTGTTATAGGCGATGTTGTCCGATATCGAGGAAAACTGCACGACGATCAGAACGAATCCGATGCCCGCGAAGAGGGAGAGCGCCTGGATCGGTCGGCGTATCAGAAAATCGGACACCGATTGGGCCATAACAGCGAATTTCCGACCTTACTGCCACGTTTGGACTCCCCGCCGGTTGGGCGTGTCCGCCTACGCTAACATCTTGCGCGGCAGGTTCGTTGAGCGCGGTCGGATGGATCCTATTTATTGTCCGTGCATGTGAATGCTCATCTTATGATTGAAATCTTGAAATTACCGTTAATCGACTGGACGCCGATCACCCGGCCCGAGTTAAACTATCGTAATATCAAAGAGATAACGGACGGATGGCCGCGTAAGCGAGCGGCGGTATTCCTGTTCGTCAACCCAATGCCCGTACTATCATGCGCACGGCTGCGGGGACCGGTTCGATCAGCGGGACCGGCATTATCGGCGCCAGTGTCTTGGCCGCCTGGGCGAGCGGACCGCCGCCGATCACCACGGCCTCTGCCCCGTCGTCCACGCAACGCAGGATGGCGCCTTCGAGCGCGTCGGCCAGCCGGGCCGGGTCGGCCATGTTGTAGGACGCGTCGCCATCGGTGAGGCGGGTCGAGACGAACTGTGCCGCGAAGCCGTAAGTCTCGGCGCGTTTCCGGATGGCGGCTTCCAGGCCGGGCAGCGTGGTGGCGACGCCGAATCGCCTTCCGCCGTCGGCGGCTTCGGACATGCCGGCCTCGGCAATGCCCGCCACCGGCACCGCCAGGCTCTGCCGCGCGGCCTCGAGCCCCGGGTCGCCGAAAGCGGAAATGATATAGCCGTCCGCGGAATCGTCGATCGAGGCCAGCAGCGCCATGACGGCGCCCGCGGCAATCCCCAGGCCGGCTTCGTCGGTGATTAGCGGCGGGCCTTCCGCGACGGTGGCGCCGGTGACGGTGACGCCTGCCGGCGCCGCGGCCTGGGCGATGTCCGCCATCAACTGCGTCGTCTTCGTATTGGTGTTGGGGTTGATCAGCGTGATACGGCGCATGGGGCGCTCCGGAACGGTTGTCCTTGCCGACCGATATTATCAGCGTCAGTCCCTTGGCGGCTGAATTCCTGCGCGGTCGAAGAGATAGGCCTCAATGTCGTTTGTTACCGCCTTTCTGTACGCCTTGCGGTATGTCTCGTCGATTGACGTGCCGGCCAATGATAGACCCATGGAGGCGTTGATCTCGTAAACGACAACCCGGCCGTCGCGGCGGAAGCCGAAGTCGAAACCGTAGATATCGAGGTCGATCGCGTCGATGATGTCGCGGAAAAAATCCTTCGGCGCGCTGCCGAGAACGGTTGTCGGCTCCTCGTAAAAGGCAATTTCCTGTTTGTCGAAACCGAGCCCGACCCAGTCTACCTCTGCGCGACCCTCGCCGTGGACATTCCATCCCTTCCCGACATGCAGCCCGCAAGGAATCATCTTGTCGCCGATCAGGGCGAACCGGTAGCGGCGAAAATACCCGTCGTCGGATTGGCAATCGTGGTAGGCGATCGCATAGAAATCCGCGAAGGGATGACCGTGAAGGATCTCCGAGAGTTCGGCTTCAGTTTGCACGAGTTTGACGCCATGGCCGGAATGCGTATCCAAGGGGCGAAGTATAATCGGAAATTCCATCTCGGCGAGGATGCGCTCGGAGGTTGCCTTGGCGTCCGCTTCATGGGCAATCCGGATCGTGCGTGGAAAGATAAACTTCTCGGACGCGGCGAAACGTTGGGCGTTCGATTGCCGGGCTGTCTGCTTCACCGCCGCCGGCGTATTGATCAACGGCATCGGAAGCGCCGCTGCGGTGCGGTCGACCCGTTCCGTGTGACCGCGCGCCTCGATCCGCTCGAACACCGTCCGATTGTTGAGAGCGATGTCGAACTGAGACAGATCAAGCGTATCGCCGAGATTTTCGATGTTGTCGGCCAAAACATGTGTATATGCGACGCGGTCCGCCGGAAGGTACGCTGGAAAGTTGCCTATCGCATAGGTGATCGGATGACGGTCAATTTGGGAAAAGGTTTCGTTGCCGAGGGCGTCGAGAACCAGCACCCGTAACTCCGGGGTGCCGGTGGTCCGTGTTTGGCTCGGGAATTTCTCGATCGCGGCGCGGGTAATCCGTGTTGCGTCGACCGTAGCACCCGTATGATAGTTCGCCGCTGCCAAGGCCTGATAATACGTCATCTGGCTCGGGTCCGCCGACAGGACCGTCGAAAACGATTGCCGGGCGTCGGCAAACCGCCCCATGCGAAACATCAGCCGACCCCATAAATAATTTCGCTCGATCGGCGGACCGATATTGTTTTTCAAAGCATTACGGATGACCTCGGCGGCATCATCGAACTGCCCGGACTCGATTAGGGCGTCGGCATAGGCCATCTGGGCGTCGCCGCGCGTCGGTTCCGCCTTGACCGCGACCTTTAAATCGTTCGCCGCGTCCGCGAAGCGGCCGACCGCCGCATATATCGATCCCCTATTGCGCCGGGCGTTGAAATGCTCGGGTGATTTCTCGATCGCGGCGTCGAAGTGGCGCATCCCGGCTTCTTGCTCTCCGTTTTGGATGAGCGCCGCACCGAGGTTGCACAGGGCGGTCGGGTCTTCCGGCAAAAGGACCAAGGCAGCCTCCGCGCGCTTTCGAGCGGTGGCGAAATCTTTGCGCTGCATGGCGACCGCATAGCTGAGCGTTTGAGCCTCCGCATGCGCCGGTGTCTCGAAAAGGATCGCAGCCAGCAGCTTCTCCGCTTCGTCGAGCCGCCCTTTCTTCACCGCTTGCGATGCTTTCGCGAGTGTGCTCATTCCGGTCTGGTCATTCATGCGGTATTCTTCCGTTTCTGACCGTTAGCCTGCGGGATCCGGAACAATCCCGCCGCCGTTCTTATCTGCCTTGGCAAACAATAGATCGACGATCAGACTTTTGATTTGGTCGCATTGCGCGGTGCGATACGGGAACTTCACCAGATCGCCCCCATTGGCGATAGCCATCGCGCTGTTGACTTCGTAGACGATAATCCGGCCGTCTTTTTTTCGAATCCCGAAGTCGATCCCGAAGACGTCCAGTTCCGTGGCCTCGACGATTTCACGGAAGAACTCTTCGGGCGGTGCGCCGATCACTTCTTCCGGGTTCTCCCAAAAATTTCTCTCCTCGGAGTCGAGGCCCAGTTCGGCCCATTTTTCGGGTCCGTGCTCCCAACTATGGACATTCCATTTGAAATCGGCCCGAAGGCCATCCGGTATAAGCTGTCCGCCGACGCAGGCCATCCGATAGCGCCGGAACATTTTGTCCGGAGACGTGCAGTCGTGGTAGTCGATTGCGTAGAACAACGACAAGGGATTCTGGCGGAGAATCTCGCGCAAGGCGGTTTCATCCTCGACGAGCAAGACGCCGTGACCGACATGGGTGTGGCGTGGGCGAAGGATTATCGGAAAGCGCGTATGGGCCAAAATATATTCGAGGGTGACGTCGATATCCGTTTCATGCCGTACACTGATCGTGCGGGGAAAGAGGAAGTTTTCGGCATTGGCGAACCGTGTTGCATTCGCCTCACGCGTCATGGTGCTAACAGCAGCCGGCGTGTTGACCACTGGCATCGGTAGTTTCGATACCCATTTCTCGTATTCATTGGTATGTCTGCGCGCTTCGATCCGCTCGAAGACCGGCCGGTTGTTGATGGCGACATCGAACTGGCTCATGTCCAATACATCATTGAGGTCGCAATCGGTATCTACGATGGCGTGGGTGTATGTGATCCGTTCGATCGGAAGGAATGCCGGAAAGTTACCCTTGATGTAGTTGACCGGATGTCGGCCGATATCGGTAAAGTAATCCAGGCCCATCGGTTCGAGGACAAGAACCCGAAAATCGGCGGTGCCGTTACCGCGTTCCATGCTTGGGAACTTTCGATAGGTGCCCGCGGTGATTTTTTCGGCATGTAGCATGTCGCCGCAGTGGAAACTGGCCGCAGCCAAGGCCCGA
This sequence comes from Alphaproteobacteria bacterium, assembly GCA_965228975.1. Taxonomy (GTDB): domain Bacteria; phylum Pseudomonadota; class Alphaproteobacteria; order UBA8366; family UBA8366; genus JAJFJD01. The sequence goes on along the minus strand of OZ245851.1, from coordinate 3,859,267 downwards.
TAATGTTTCATTTCGCTTGAGTCCGCCGATAGAACGGCGGCAAAAGCTTGCCTGGCGTCTTCGAAGCGGTTCATCCGGAACATCAGCCGACCCCAGAAATAGGTTCGTTCGATCTGCGAACCGATGTTGAGGTCTTTGGCCTCTCGGATGACGGCGGCAGCTTTTTCATGTTGGCCGGATTCGATAAGCGAGTCGGCAAGCGCCATGCGCATATCGCCGCGGCTCGGTTCGACCGAGACGGCGACTTCCAAATCCTCTACGGCTTCCGGGTATCGGCCGAGCGATGCGTTCAGAAGGCCCCGGTTGCGCCGCGCCAAGAAATGGTTCGGGTCCACTTCGATCGCCGCATCCAAACGGGGCATCGCTGCGTACAGATCGTTGCTTTGAATCAAGGCCGCGGCGAGATTGTTCAGCATGCTCGGATCGTTCGGCAAATACGTCAATGCCGCTTCGGCGCGTTTCCGGGCGAGCGTGAAGTCGTTCCGTCGCATGGCGATAGCGAAACTGAGGGTCTGGGCTTTTGCGTTTTTCGGCGTTTCGACCAGCACGGGGGCCAAAAGCGTTTCGGCTTCGTCCAGACGGCCGTTTCCGACGGCTTCGGAGGCTTTCTCGAAAGCGGCTGATACCTGTGCCTCGCTCATGCGGTGTCCTTCGTCCTTAAGGCGTTCGGACTGATAGTACCGCCATGCGACCGGCTAAGCCGAATCCCTCGAAAGGATAACCCCATTGCGCCATTCGGGGTATCGGATATCCGGCTGACGGACCTACCGCATCGCGTCGATATAGCGTTGGATTCGGTCTCTCAGGCCGGGTTCGGCGGCGGAGCGGACGAGGTCGGCCATGTCCTCGGCTCGGGTATCCTGGGCCGTGGCGTTGAAAAGGGCGTGGGTCGCATCCGCGCGAAGCGTCCGGGCCGCCATGGCCGCGGTTTCGATGATCGCGGGCCAATCGCCCTCGGCGGCCAATCCGGTAGCGAAACCCAAATCCACTGATTCGTCGGCGTCGAACGGGCGGATTTCGTTCTGGATCGCCCGGGCCGCATCGACGCCGATCCGGGACACCAGCCGCCGGGTTCCCAGGACGATCCCGAATGCCAGGCCCGGCATCCGGAAGACGGTTCCGGGCGCTGCGATCCGCTGGCTGCAGGCGCAAAATACATCCGCGCCGGCCCCCATCGCCCGTCCCTTTGCCAAGGCGAGCGTCGGGAAGGGTAGATGATAGAGTTTCTGGAGCAGGGTTTCGATCCGGATGAACCGCAGCACCAGGTCGCCGTCGCTGCGTTCCGCGATGTCGCTGAGATCGAAGCCCGCGCAAAAGTGTTTCCCCGCGGCATCGAGGATCAACAGGCGGGTATCGGCGTCTTCGGCGCGCGCGATGGCATCCGCGAGCGCGTCGACCATCTCTTCGTTCAGCGCATTCGCTTTTTCCGGCCGGTTCAGGGTGACCCGGACCACGCCCTCGCCTTCGGGGCTTACCGCAACGACGGTCATTCCTGAGTCTATACGTGGGCCGGTTGCGCTGCGATCTTGCCTTCACCGCCGAAGTAGCGATTCTGCAGAATGCTTTGGTTGTCGTAGATCGAGCCCGGGCCGGCATCCGGCTGGTACGGCAGCGGAATTCGGATGGGCGCGGGAACAATTCGCGGTGCCAGGGTGGGCTCGCCCCGGACGATCCGGTTATTGAAATCCTCCAGGCTGCCCTTCATGTCCGCGATAGGCCAGGCATCGACCGCCGCATAGGCCTGCAGCAGGAAAGTGCGTGGCCGGTCGGACCGGTTGAAGGCGGATCCATGGACCAAACGGGCATGATGGATCGTCAGCGTGCCCGCCGGGCCGGTCAGCGGCACCGCGGCGGAGAAGTCCAGATCGCAGTCGTCCGGATCCATCGCGCCGCAGAAATACCCTTGGGCGTGATGGTCGTAGGTCGGGCCTTTATGGGAACCCGGCAGGACCAGCATGGGGCCGTTCTCTTCGGTACAGTCATCGAGGTAGATGCCGACCGCAAGCACGTCGTCGTTGGTGTGAGGATAGAAAGCCCAATCCTGGTGCCATTCGACCGATTCGCCGTGGCCGGCGGATTTCATGTTCACCTTGGTGTTGTGCGTTCGGATGCCGCTCGGCCCGAGAATGGGGTCGAGGAGATCCATGATCAGCGGTTCCGCGGCATGGGCGTGGAAGAACTCGGAGTTGGCATGCGGCGACTTGATGCGGCGTACGCGGGGCGCTTCCGGCGTGTGCGATGGGTCGAGGTCCAGCACGTCGTTGCTTTCGGTGAGGTTGACCGCGTCCGTGACCATCCGGTCGACTTCCGCCTTGATCTCGGCGATGCGCTCCGGCGCGACAGCATTCGGGAGCACGAGGTATCCTTGCTCGAAATATGTGTCGATCTGTTGCTGGGTGAGTTTCGCCGCCATCGTCCTACTCCTGCTCGAAAATTGTGGCGCTATCTTACAGGCTTAGGGCGCGGCGGGCGAGTAGTGCCGGTCGGAAACTTCCGGATCGGCGGCGGATTTGACAGGGTTGCCGGAATCCCGGAGTTTTTGAACAGTGCCCGATCGGGCCTCGGCCCATAGAGGTCACACCTAGACTCGGAGGATAGTTAGGGATGGCGGACGAACTCGCCTTCGAAGGGCTCAAGGTATTCGACATGTCACAGGGCGTGGCGGCGCCGTATTGCGGAATGCTGCTGGCGCAGAACGGCGCCGACGTTATCAAGATGGAGCCGCATGCGCCTGGCGATTGGAGCCGCGCGATGGGCAAACCCTATGGCGATCAGAGCGCCAGTTCGGTGATCCTGTGCCGGGGTAAGCGTAGCATCGCGCTCGACCTTAAAAAACCGATGGGCAACGAGATCGCCAAGCGTCTAGCCGCGGAGGCCGATGTCGTTCTTCAGAATTACCGCCCCGGCGTGATCGAGAAATTCGGCCTCGATTACGACTCGGTCCGCGCCGGCAATCCGGACGTCGTCTATCTTTCCCTGACCGGGTTCGGCCCAACCGGGCCGAAAGCGAAACTGCCGGCGACCGACTCCGTCATGCAGGCATTCACCGGGTTCATGTCGATAAACCGGGATGGCGAGGGAACGCCGCAACGCATCAATTACTACGCGATCGATGTGATCACCGGCCTCTATTCTTTCCAGGCCGTCTCCAGCGCCCTGTACAGGCGGGCGACGAAAGGGGGCGGCAAGCATATCCGCACCAGCCTGTTGGAATCGGCATTGAGCTTCCAGGACGTCAAGATGGTGGAATTTCAGCTGGAAGGCCCCGTCGCGGAACCGATCGGCGCGCCGGTCGGCACCTTCAAGAGCAAGGACGGCCATATCTGCGTCAACGCGCGCCGTAATCCGCATTTCCAGGCCTTGTGCCGGCTGCTCGGCCGCGAAGAGCTGATCGACGACCCGCGCTATGCCGATGCGCGGTCGCGAGTCGCCAACCGCGAAGACCTGTTGGCGATTGTACAGGACGCAATATCGACCCGGACGACGGCGGAATGGGTCGATGCGCTCAGCGAGTACGATATCCTGAATGCGCCGGTCAATGACTACGGCAATCTATTCGAAGAGGCGCAGGTCAAGGCGGTCGATGCCGTCCGCTGGGTGGAGCATGACGTTGTGGGGTCGGTGCCGATGGGCAATATCGCCGGCATTCCGGCCGCCGCGACCGACAATCCACGCTCGCATTCCCCGCATATCGGCCAGCATAGCCGAGAGATCCTCGCCGAGCTTGGCATGGGCGAGGCCGAGGTCGACGCCCTCTGTGCCGACGGCACCGTGGCGGCATACGACGGGAAATTGGCAGCGGAATAGGATTCCCCATGAATGATGAACCGGCTTTCGCCGGCCTCAAGGTCTTCGACGCGTCGCAAGGGGTCGCCGCGCCGCATTGCGGGCTGCTGCTGGCGCAGCATGGCGCGGATGTCGTCAAGATGGAGCCGCTGAACGGCGATTGGAGCCGGGTTCTGGGCAAGAGCCTTGGGGATTACAGCCCGTACTCATTGATCGTGAACCGCGGCAAGCGCAGCATCGCGCTGGACCTGAAGTCCGACGAAGGACGTGCGATTGCCCAGCAGTTGGCCGCCGAAGCCGATGTCATGCTGGAGAACTTCCGGCCGGGCGTGATGAAACGGTTCGGGCTCGACTATGAGTCGATCCGAGCCAAGAATCCGAACATGGTCTACATGTCGCTGACCGGGTTCGGGCAGACCGGCCCGTACAGCAGCCGGCCCGCGACCGACATGGTATTGCAGGCGTTCAGCGGCTGGATGTCGATCAACAAGGATCCGTCCGGCAAACCCCAGCGCGTCAATATGGTTGCAATCGACGTCATGTCGGGACTGTACGCCTTCCAGGCGGTTAGCGCGGCGTTGTACCGCAAGGCGACGAGGGGTGTCGGCACGCATATCGAATTGAGTTTGATGGAGGCCGCGGCCGCATTGCAATCCGCACCGGTGGTCGAGCACCATTTCGGGATCAACCGCGCCGAAGGCATCGGCGTGCCGATCGGCGCCTTCAAGACCAAGGACGGGTTCATCAACATCAACGCGCGCCGCGACCCGGTCTTCGCCAAATTCTGCCGGCTGCTCGGGCGGGAGGACCTGATCGAAGATCCGCGGTTCAAGACGCCGGCGGCCCGGGTCGAAAACGAGGCGCCGTTGTTGGCCATGATCGAGGAGGTCATCCAGACGCGGACCACGGCGGCGTGGGACCGCGATCTCACCGAGCTGGATATCCTGCACGCGGGGGTCAACGATTACGGCGACTATCTCGCCGACGCTCATGTTCAGGAGGCCGGCGTGGTGTCCTATGTGGAGCACGAAACCGTCGGCACGATCCCGATAACGAAGATTCCCGGCCTTCCTACCGCCGGATCCGGCGATCCCAAGGCCCACGCACCGCATATCGGCGAGCACACCGTCGAGATCCTGTCGGGTTTGGGCTTCAGCGAGGAAAAAATCGCCACGTTGTGCAATGGGAACATCGTCGGACAATACGATCCCGACAAGGCGCCTGCGAATGCAGGAATGGCACCGCCTTGATAGCTGTACGTATCAGGTTCGCTGGCAATTCTCGTTGCAGCTATGGATTCGGCGGGGTGCGTACAATTTAAACCATTAAAATATTATGTGTTATTGCGTTGGGCTAGGCGAGGCGTCGGCGATGCGTATGTTCGTACGCATTTCCCTGGGTGGCAGAAGAGGTGCCATTGCTCGGGTTCGTATTGCACGTACGTACTCGTGCATTCGTGCGTACATGCTTCCTTAAATCAGTGCTGTAAGATCCGGGGCCTCTAGCCACGGTTTTTCTCCGGATAGCCGTGGAACGGCGGCGATTGGGATTCCTGGCAGGAATCGTTGGATCGTGGCCTGGGTTTCGGCTACCGGGACTGGGCTTTCCTCGGACTCGCTGATGATGATGGCCGAAATCGCGATGCCCCGATCCGCGAGCGTCCCGGCGGCGGTCAGCGTATGGCTGATGGTGCCGAGATAGCTGCCGACGACGAGCAGGCAGGGCGCGCCGAGCGCGGCCATCCAGTCGAGTACGGTTTCGCGCTCGGTCAGCGGCACCATGACGCCGCCGACGCCCTCGATCAGCGTAATCTCCTCCGGACCGGCGGCGGCATCCCGGCAAAAGGTTACCAGCGCGTCGAAATCGATCGACCGATTTTCCCGAAACGCCGCCATGTCCGGCGACAATGGCGCGGCGAACCGGAAGGGGGACATGCGGTCGACCGCGTCGTCGGTCGGGGGCGTTCCCTGGCTTTGCAGCAGGATCGCGGTATCGCTCTCGTCGAACTCCTTGGGCGCGAACCCGCTGATCACGGGCTTGAGCACGCGGGCCGTCCGGCCCGACCGGCGCAACTGGTGGGCGAGCGAGGCGGTCACAAGCGTCTTGCCGACGCCGGTGCCGGAAGACGTAATGAAAATCGTCGTCACGCAGCGTTCCGGTCGTCGCGGTGAAAGGGGCGCACCGCATCGACGAGGCGTCGGATGTCCTCGTCGCGATGTTCGGCGGTGAAGGTGAAGCGCAGTCGCGCGGTATCCTTCGGCACGGTCGGCGGCCGGATCGCGGTGACCAGAAATCCCTGTTCGGCGAGGGATTGGCTTGCGGCGAGGGCGGAATCCGCATCGCCCATTATCAGCGGCACGATGCAGCTTTCCGGGTCCGGCAGGTTGAGCGCCCGCGTGAACAGCCGCGCCTTCTGCATCGGTTTGGCGACCAGCTCGGCATCCTTTTCGATGAGGTCGAGCGCGGCGATCGCCGAGGCAACCGCGCCGGGCGGCAGGCCGGTGGTGTAGATGAAGCTTCGGGCGCGGGTCTTGATGAAATCGATCACCGCCTGGCTGGCGCAGAGATACCCGCCGTACACACCGATCGCTTTCGACAGTGTCCCCATCTGCAACGGCACGCGGGCCTTCTCGCCGGTGACGAAGCTGCTCCCCTTGCCGCCGGCGACGACGCCGAGGCCGTGTGCATCGTCGGTCATCAGCCAGGCATCGTGGGCCTCGGCGAGTTCGGTCAACTCGACCACCGGCGCGAGATCCCCGTCCATGCTGAACACGCCGTCGGTCAGGATCATGCAGCGCGGATGGTGCGCGCGATGTTCCGCCAGAAGCGCTTCGCAATGCCCCAGGTCGTTGTGGCGGAAGATGACGAGTTTGGCGTGGCTGATCTGCGATCCTGCGAACAGGCAGGCGTGGCACAACTCGTCCGCGACAATCAGGTCGTCCGGACCGATCAGAGTGGGGATGACGCCCACATTGGTCAGGTAGCCGCTGCCGAAGACCGCCGCCGCCTCCGTTTCCTTGTAGGCGGCGAGCTTGGTCTCCAGCGTTTCGTAGAGCGGATGGTTCCCGGTAACCAGTCGCGATGCGCCGGACCCCGCACCATAACGTCGCGCGGCCTCGTTCGCCGCCTCGATCACCCGCTTGTCGTGCGAGAGGTTGAGGTAGTCGTTGCAGCAGAAGGAGATCATCTGCTTGCCGTCCCGCCGGGTCAGCGCGGCCGCGAAGCGGTCGGTTTCCGCTAGCGTGCGTTTCAGCGACTGCGCCTCGAGCCGTTCGAGTTTGCCGCGAACAAACTGTTCCAGAGAGTCCATGCCTCTCGCTCGTTTTGGGATCAGGATTGAGGGTGCATTTTCGCGCCGCCCGGCCCGCTGTCAACGCCCCAGTCGATAGGGGTGCGGTTGACGTTTCGTGTGTTTGACTTTGCTGCGGCGCTCAAAGATGATGCGGGCGACCGGGCCCTTCGAGGCGGACCCATTCCTGAGAATTACACCGGACCGACCAATCGATGAGTTTCGCGAACCAAAGTGATGCGCAAACGGCCGCCGACGGCTCCGCAACCCTAGCCTCCGGCGCCGCGCTGAAAGCCGGCACGAGCGGGGTTCGCAACGACTGGTCGCAAGCGGAAATCCGGGCGCTGTTCGATCTGCCGTTTAACGACCTGCTGTTCCGCGCGCAGGCGGTCCATCGCCATCATTTCGACGCGAACCGGGTCCAGAAGAGCCGGCTGCTCTCGATCAAGACCGGCGGCTGTCCCGAGGACTGCAAGTATTGCCCGCAATCGGCGCATTTCGAGACCGGCGTCGATGCCGAAAAGCTGATGGACGTGGACGCGGTCATGGCGCAGGCGCGCGAGGCGAAGGACGGCGGCGCAAGCCGGTTCTGCATGGGGGCCGCATGGCGCAGCCCGAAGGACCGCGACATGGACGCCATCATCGACATGGTGCAGGGCGTGAAGGCGCTGGGCATGGAAACCTGCATGACCCTCGGCATGTTGAGTGCGGCGCAGGCCGCGCGTCTCGCCGAGGCCGGTTTGGACTACTACAACCACAACATCGACACGTCGGAAGAATTCTACGGCGAGATCATCACGACCCGGACCTATCAGGACCGCCTCGACACGCTGGAACATGTGCGGCAGTCCGGTATGAACGTCTGTTGCGGCGGCATCGTCGGGATGGGCGAAAGCCGCGACCATCGCGCCGGCATGCTTATGACCTTGGCGAACATGCCGAAACATCCGGAGAGCGTGCCGATCAACATGTTGGTCCAGGTCGAAGGGACGCCGCTGACCGGAACCGAGCAGCTCGATATCCTCGAATTCATCCGCACGATCGCGGTGGCGCGAATCCTTATGCCGCAATCCTTCGTCCGGTTGTCCGCCGGCCGTGAGGAGATGACCGACGAGGCGCAGGCGCTTTGTTTCCTCGCCGGGGCGAATTCCATCTTCTGTGGCGAGAAGCTCCTGACCACCGGCAACCCCGAGGTCGACGCCGACGATTCGCTGTTCGACCGGCTCGGCATCGAACCCTACGAGGCCGAAGCAGGGGAATGAGCCCGCCGGATCGCCCGGAATGGAGTGAGACCGGGTTCCCGCATATTTGGCTACCCTATTCGCAGATGAAGACCGCGCCGCGCCCTGTCGAGGCGGTGGCGAGCGACGGCGTTCGCATCCGGCTTGCCGACGGCAGCGAACTGGTCGACGGGGTCTCGTCCTGGTGGACCGCGTGTCATGGCTATAACCATCCGCATATCCGCGCGGCGGTCACCGCGCAGTTGGAACGCATGCCGCATGTCATGCTGGGCGGATTCGTGCACGAACCGGCGTTGACCTTGGCGCGACGCCTGTCGGAAATCCTGCCCGGCGATCTCGGTCATGTGTTCTTTTCCGAATCCGGGTCGGTGTCGGTCGAGATCGCCATGAAGATGGCGGTGCAGTATTGGCTCAACCAAGGCGTCAAGGGACGTGCGCGCTTCGTCAGCTTCCGCTTCGGTTATCACGGCGACACCATCGGCGCGATGTCGGTGTGCGATCCGGACGAGGGCATGCACACGATGTTTCACGGCCTCCTGCCCGAACAGATCGTGGTCGATCTGCCGCGCGACGAGGCCGGCTTCGAACGGTTCGGCCGTATGCTGGCGGACCGTGCGGACGAGATCGCGGCCGTCATCGTGGAGCCGCTGGTGCAGGCGGCAGGCGGCATGAAGTTTCACGACCCGGAAGTGTTGCAGCGGATTGCGGGGGCGTGCCGGGACCATGACATCCTGCTCGTTGCGGATGAAATCGCCACCGGTTTCTGTCGCACGGGCACGATGTTCGCGTGCGAACAGGCGAACGTGTGTCCGGACATTGTGACGCTTTCCAAATCCCTGACGGGCGGCACCATGGCGCTTGCGGCGACCGTGGCGACGAACCGGGTGTATGACGCGTTTCTATCGGACCGGTTCGACGCGGCCCTGATGCATGGCCCGACCTATACGGGGAATCCGCTGGCCTGTGCGGCGGCGAACGCGTCGCTCGATCTGTTCGAGCGCGAGCCGCGTCAGGAGCAGGCGAAGCGGATCGAGCGGCAACTGGTCCGGGAACTTGAGCCCTGTGCCGGGCTTCCGGGCGTCGCCGATGTGCGGTGCATGGGTGCGATCGGGGTGGTCCAGCTCGACGGGCCGATGGACTTGTATGCCTTGCGTGGCCGGTTCGTGGAAAAGGGCGTCTGGATCCGTCCGTTCGGCGACATCGTCTATGTGATGCCGCCTCTGGTCATCGAAGCGGATGACCTGGCCGTCCTGACCGGTGCGATCGTCGACGTCGTCGGCGAATGGTCCGCCGCGCTGTAGCCGGAGAACCATCCCGTACTATCGACTTGTGCTTTCAAAGCGTCCGCGATAGGTGATGCCGCATATTCGAGAGGAAGCATGACGGATCAAACAGCAGGCAGCCTGATGTCGCTGGCCCGCGACTACCACGAGTCGGGCCGGTTGCTGGACGCGGAACGGCTGTACAATCAAATCGTCGAAGAGGATTCCGGCAACGCCGCCGCGTGGTATTACCGCGGCATCCTGATGTATCAGACGGGCCGGAAACGCGAGGCGATCGACTCGCTCGAGAAGGCCGACGGCGCACAGCCGGGCCATCCGGATATTTTGTCGAGCCTAGGCAGTATCTGTGCGGATGTCGGCGACTACGATGCGTCGATCGCGATCATGCATCGTGCCATCGAGGCGGCGCCGGAGGACGCCAAACCGTATTCCCGGCTCGGCATGATGCTGCTGGAGACACGCCGATTCGAGGAAGCGATCTCGATCTACCGGCGGCTCAACGATCTGGTGCCGGAAGCGGCCGGCGGGTGGTTCAACCTGGGCCGCGTCTACGAAGGGTTGAAACGGTTCGAGGAAGCGATCGAAGCGTATCGCGAGGCGTTGGCGCGCAAGCCTCACTTCGCCGAGGCCCATACCGGAATCGCCGCGGCGTTGCTGGACCTGGACCGGCCGGCGGAAGCGATCGATGCCTGCGAGCGGTGTTTCCAGCTGGTGCCCGGCGACACCAGCGCCATCGCCTATAAGGCTGTTGCCCTGGACGCACTGGGCGACCGCGATGCGGCGGCTGAATTAATTGATTTCGAACAGTTTTTGCGGGTCGGGCGGATCGAGCCACCCGCCGGCTTCGACAGTGTCGGCGCCTTCAACGCGGCGCTGATCGACCATATCGAAAATCACCCGTCGCTCAGCTTCGATCTGGAGGCGATCTCCTGCCACAACGGCGCGACGAGCGATAATCTGCTGGCTGAGCCGAAAGGGCCGGTCGCCCATCTCGAAACGCTGCTCGTGCGCGCCTTCGACGGGTATCTGCGGGGCATCGACCCGGCGCAGGAGCATCCGTTCGTCGACGGCGCCCCGGAGGATTGGCGGATCGAAATGTGGGCGACCGTTCTGGAACGGCAAGGCCATCAATCGGCTCATATCCATCCGACCGGCTGGCTAAGCGGCGTCTATTACGTGCAGGTGCCCGAGGTGGTCGGCGAGGGCGACCCAGACCATAGCGGATGGATAGAATTCGGTCATCCGCCGGATCATTTTCCCGCGCCGAAACGGCCGGGTCTTCGCTACCATAAGCCGGAACCGGGAATGTTCCTGTTGTTCCCGTCCTATGTGTATCATCGGACGGTGCCGTTCGATTCGGATACCAAGCGGATCAGCATCGCCTTCGATTTCGAACCGGCCCCGGGCGGCTGACTTTTCAGTCGTCGGCCGCCTCGTCCTTCTTCAGGTGGAGCGCGACGGAATTCATGCAATAGCGCAGCCCGCTTGGCCGGGGCCCGTCCTCGAAGACGTGGCCGAGATGGGCGTCGCAAGTTGCGCACAGCACTTCGGTCCGGCGCATGAACAGGCTGTTGTCCTCGCGGGTGTCCACGGCGCCTTCGTCGAGCGGGGCATAGAAACTGGGCCATCCGGTGCCCGAGTCGAATTTCGTCTCCGATGAAAACAACGGCGTGCCGCAGCAGATGCAGACGTATGTGCCGTCATCCTTGCAGTCGTGATACTTGCCGGTGAAGGCCCGTTCGGTGCCGTGTTGCCGGGTCACGTGATATTGCTCGCGCGATAGAATATCGCGCCATTCCGCATCCGTTTTCTGCACCTTTGCCATCGCTATTCGTACTCCCTGTCGCGCTTCGTCACGGTGTGGGGTATCGCTGTACCTGTAGCAGGAGGTCTGTCATCCGCCGATCGCGGAACCCGAATTCCGACAGACAGGATACCGTATTCCTAAGATAGTCCCGGCAGCTTCCCAGTCGACCCTCCGCCGTGGCAAGGCGTTTGACCACCGTGGCCGGATCGAGTTTCCCGACATAGCGGTCGTGCTGCCGGTTGCTCGCGAAGGTGATAGCGCGGACGTTGGAGGTCGCCCCGGCGACCGTCACCCAGACGGGACGATAGGTACCGGCGAGCATCTCGCGGGCCCAGATGATGTCCAACTCCTCGTGCAGCGAGTCGGCGTCGATCCGAAAGGCGAGGCCGCAACAGGAGCCGCCGGGCTCCAGGGCCAGCATCATGCCTGGCCGATCCTCGGTCCCGCGGCCGGCGGTGGAAATCATGCAGTAACTGCGGTGGTAGCCGTGGATCCGTCCGGGCAGGCGGTCGACGAAATGAAAGGCCGGATTCCACATTAGCGAGCCGTACCCGAAGACCCACACGTCGTGGCCCTCCGGCAGCGCGGACAACATGGCGTTCTTGGAGGCCTCGCGTTCGGCGTCCGTCCATATTCGGCCGTGGCGACGGCTGCCGGCGGCCATCTCCTTGAAGGCGCCCCGTTGGATGGCGTCGCGGTCTAATGTCACGGGTTGAGAATCCGAATGAAGTGAATTGGTTACGATCTAGCGGGCTATGCTGACGTTGGCAAGCACGGTGCTAATTCGATCGCCGAGTGTGGGATTTTCGAGATTACGAAGCATGAATGATCGAAAACATCGATTAAATCGAACCAAAATATAAATAAATAGAAAAACCATCGAAATCAAATCAGAATTTAATCATCACCGATTTGACAATAATAATTCATCGAAAATATCGATTAATATAATCAAAATAAGTGATTTACTTGTTCATTTTGTGGCTAAACCGCAACAATATTGCTTTATGATTCTTTTTCATATGGTTTTTAATTGGATATCCGAAAGAGATGCGCGATTACTTGTGCAGCGAACTGAGACGTTTCCTGTGGTTTGCGACGCAGTGTGGCAATTGCGACGGATTGGCAGGGCGGTTCAATTTGTTTCTTGGGGAGTTTGCAAGTTTATCAGTGTGGAGGTTTTCATGACCAAGTTAAGCAAAGCGTTGATGGCGACAAGCGCCATTGCCATTGCGTCTGGTCTGGCTCTTCCGGCATCCGCGCAGGATCCGTCGAAAGCGCCGGGCGTCGTCAAAAGCGGCGACAAAATTAAGTTGAGACTGTACGGGCAGATCACCCGTCAGTTCGGTTTCGTCAATGACGGCGAAGCGACTACGTTTAAGCAAGGCTCGAACGCCAACACCTCGACCCGTATGGGCATCGACGGCCGCGGCAAGCTGACGAAGGACGTTAACATCCGGACTCGCCTCGAATTCGCGCTTAACACCGGCGACTCGGTTGGTGGTAATCAGTTCTCGAACCAGCCTGGCTCCAACGACTTCGACATTCGTCATCTGGACGTGATCTTCAGCCACAAGCAGGCTGGCGCGATCTGGATCGGCCGTGGCGACTCGGCCACCAACGGTAGCTCGGAAGTCAACCTGGCGCCGGGTATCGGTACTGGGCGTCTTGGTGGGTCCATCCATCACGCCATCGGCGAATTCCGCCTGATGGACAAGAACGACGGCCTCGCGGCGCAGTCGATCGGTACCGTCGACCGTTTCTTCAACAGCTTTGACGGCGCGGGCCGGCAGAATCGTATCCGTTACGACTCGCCGACCTTCTTCGGCTTCAAGGCTTCGGCCAGCATCATCGACAAGCACAACTTCGACGCAGCCCTGCGCTACAGCGGCAAGATCGCCGGTACGGCCATCAAGGCCGCGGCGGGCTTCTGCGAAACGAAGGGTGCGCGGTCGGCTGGTGACGGCGCGTGCTTCGGCAACGGCGCCAGCATCGAAGGTGTTGCGCAGGTCAACGGCTCGATCTCGGTCAAGACCCCGATCGGCCTCGGCGCCACCTTCTCCGGCGCCAAACAGTGGCAGAACCGTGCCGGTGTTGCCCATGCGACCGAAGGCGATCCGTACAACATTCAGCCGTCGATCTGGTACACCACGAAGGTTACCGAACTTGGCGCGACGACTGCCGAGTACGCCTTCCAGTACTGCAAACATTGCGGTCTGAAGGACGACAAGGGTATCGGCCATGCGGTGACCATCGCGCAGAAGGTTGATAGCGTCGGTGGTGACTACTACGCGACCTTCCGTCTCGTAGACGTGGAAACGGCCACGAACGACAATATCGAAAATCTGTGGTTCGTCGGCGCTGGCTTCCGCCAACGCTTCTAGGGATTGCGGGCTGACTTGATGCGAATCCTCCGTACCTTGTTAATCGCTTCCATTGCCCTGGCCTCGCCGCTCGCGCTTAGCGCTTGCGGCTGGGTCAAAGGCGATAAGGACGTTGATACGTCCGACGCGGAAGGCGGCATTGGCAAAGGCCCGGGACTACTGACCGGGAAACGCGGCGGCATTATCATCTTTCAGCGATAAACCCCAACCGATTTATGGACCGGCCCCGTCGCTCATTGGAGTGGCGGGGCCGTTTCTGTTAAAGTATTGTTATAGAACGATAAAAAATCCCAAGCGATTGATCCAAAAATCCAAGAAAATCAATCGGTAACCGGTTCGTCATCGCCCTCGTCGATCGATGGATAATGGTGTTTGAATCCGTCGCGTCGACGGCAGCCTCACGGCCTGCTCGCCCAATGCCGAAATTCACAGAAATTCAGCGCCTTAGGCGGCCTTTCGGTTTGTCGCAATTGTGCAACAGAGGTTTCCACACATTGGGCAATCGGATGTTTTTAATTGGACAAACCGATTGATGACTTACTAGGTTCATGCAGCGAACTGAGACGTTTCCTGTGGTTTGCGACGCAGTGTGGCAATTGCGACGGATTGGCAGGGCGGTTCAATTTGTTTCTTGGGGAGTTTGCAAGTTTATCAGTGTGGAGGTTTTCATGACCAAGTTAAGCAAAGCGTTGATGGCGACAAGCGCCATTGCCATTGCGTCTGGTCTGGCTCTTCCGGCGGCCGCTCAGGATCCGTCGAAAGCGCCGGGCGTCGTTAAAAGCGGCAACAAAATGAAGATTAGGCTGTACGGGCAGATCACCCGTCAGTTTGGTTTCGTCAATGACGGCGAAGCGACTACGTTTAAGCAAGGCTCGAACGCCAACACCTCGACCCGTATGGGCATCGACGGCCGCGGCAAGCTGACGAAGGACGTTAACGTCCGGACCCGCCTCGAGTTCGCGATCAACACCGGCGACTCGGTTGGTGGTCGTCAGTTCTCGAACCAGCCTGGCTCCAACGACTTCGACATTCGTCATCTGGACGTGATCTTCAGCCACAAGCAGGCTGGCGCGATCTGGATCGGCCGTGGCGACTCGGCCACCAACGGTAGCTCGGAAGTCAACCTGGCGCCGGGTATCGGTACTGGGCGTCTTGGTGGGTCCATCCATCACGCCATCGGCGAATTCCGCCTGATGGACAAGAACGACGGCCTCGCGGCGCAGTCGATCGGTACCGTCGACCGTTTCTTCAACAGCTTTGACGGCGCGGGCCGGCAGAATCGTATCCGTTACGACTCGCCGACCTTCTTCGGCTTCAAGGCTTCGGCCAGCATCATCGACAAGCACAACTTCGACGCAGCCCTGCGCTACAGCGGCAAGATCGCCGGTACGGCCATCAAGGCCGCGGCGGGCTTCTGCGAAACGAAGGGTGCGCGGTCGGCTGGTGACGGCGCGTGCTTCGGCAACGGCGGCACGATTGAAGGTGTTGCAAACGTCAACGGCTCGATCTCGGTGAAGACCCCGATCGGCCTCGGCGCCACCTTCTCCGGTGCCAAGCGCTGGCAGAACCGTGCCGGTGTTGCCCATGCGACCGAAGGCGATCCGTACAACATTCAGCCGTCGATCTGGTACACCACGAAGGTTACCGAACTTGGCGCGACGACTGCCGAGTACGCCTTCCAGTACTGCAAACATTGCGGTCTGAAGGACGACAAGGGTATCGGCCATGCGGTGACCATCGCGCAGAAGGTTGATAGCGTCGGTGGTGACTACTACGCGACCTTCCGTCTCGTAGACGTGGAAACGGCCACGAACGACAATATCGAAAATCTGTGGTTCGTCGGCGCTGGCTTCCGCCAACGCTTCTAGGGATTGCGGGCTGACTTGATGCGGATCGTCCGTACCTTGTTAATCGCTTCCATTGCCCTGGCCTCGCCGCTCGCGCTTAGCGCTTGCGGCTGGGTCAAAGGCGATAAGGACGTTGATACGTCCGACGCGGAAGGCGCCATTGGCAAAGGCCCGGGGCTACTGACCGGGAAACGCGGCGGTATCGTCATCTTTCAGCGATAGCAGTATCCGATTAGACCGCCGGTTCGGGCCAATCCCGAACCGGCGGTTTTTTTGTGCCTAAAACACGGGCCGCGGCCCCCGGCGACATAGGTTTCACCTAGTCTGCGGGATCGGACGTGGGTGCGGCTGTGCTGTGGCTGGCCTTGGTATTGGCAATCTTCAACCCGTCGAGACCGCCGGGTCGTGTGACCGGTTTAGGTTCCCTGCGAATTGGCGCCGGTGCGGCGTCAGTTGCCTTCCCGCCGCCACGCAAGAGCCGCGGTCGTCAGCACCAGGAACAGGATAAGTAAACCTGGAAGCGCGGGGGTCCGACGTACATCCGTGACAAGATAGTCCTCGTTCGCAACCAAACCGATCCAATCGCGGCCGGAAGCGCGCCGTTGGGGCGCAACCCGGCGCAGTGCCGGGGTTCCGTCCCGTAACCAATTGACCGAGCCTTTCGTCGCTGCGGCGATTGGACGTAAGATCGACTCGGTCGCCCGGACATCCGCCAGCTCGAGCGGGTTCAGAGTTCCGGCCGCGGCCATGGCGATCAGGTCGCCGTTTCCGACCGAATACAGCCCGGTTTGCGTCACCGGTACGATCGCGCCGTAGCGCCCCGGGCCGCGTTTGCTCAGGGTGATCGTGTTCACCGTGCCGTCCGGATTGGTGATCTTGGCTTCCGGCGCGATGGGGTCGACGCTGCGGCGCTCGATATCCAGGTTGCCGTCGCGGACGCTGGCACGCAGCGCGTTTTCTTCGAGTTCCGGTTCCTTCATCAACCAATGGGCCAGCCGGCGCAACAACTCGGCCTGCGGGCCGCCGCCTTCGAAACCGCGCGCCCACAGCCAGATGTGGTCGCTCGTCACCTGCGCCACGCGGCCTTCGCCCACCCGGTCCAGGATCAGCAAGGGCGATGCGTTCGCGCCCCGCATGAGCGTGTGCCCCCGATTGGCTACGACCTCGATCTGCCGGAACCAACGGCCCCATTGCGGCTTTCCTTCGGCATGCTGCTCGGGGCCGGCGGGCAGGGCGGCGGTTACCGGATGACTCAATCCGGTCTCGGTCACTTGCGGCTTGTACCCGCGGTTCACGACCCCGCCGGTCGGTTCTCCGGGCAACGCCTTCCGAAGCGCGCTCCGATAGATGCTGAAGGGACTCGCGAAGGTCGGGCCGGCGGCCGACAAGAGGGCGCCCCCACCTTCGATATAATTGACGATATTCTGAAGATAAACCGGCGGAAGCACGCCACGCCGCCGGTAGCGGTCGAAGATGACAAGGTCGAATTCCTGCAGCTTGACCTCAAACAATTCGCGTGTCGGGAAGGAGATGAGCGAGAGTTCATTGATCGGCGTGCCGTCCTGTTTCTCCGGCGGCCGCAGAATTGTGAAATGGACAAGATCGACCGACGGGTCGGATTTCAGCAGATTGCGCCAGGTTCGCTCGCCGGCATGCGGTTCGCCGGACACCAGCAGCACCCGCAGCCGGTCGCGCACGCCGTTGACCGACAGCACGGCACGGTTGTTCGCTAGCGTGAGCTCTCCGGCTATTCCCGCGACGGCAAGTTCGAAAACCGTCGGCCCGCCATGCTCCAACGTAAAGGTCAATGTGTGGTCGCTGCCGACGGGCACGGACCGGGTCTCTTCTTCGCCGCCGTCCCGGCGAATCGTCAGCGCGGCGTTCGTTGTGTTTTCGGCACGTCCATGGTCCTCGACGCGCACCGTCATCGTGATTTCCTTGCCGACGATGCCGTAGGACGGCGCCCGGCTAACGATAAGGCGGCGGTCCGTCTCGTTCCGGTCGCCCGCGATCAAGACATGCATCGGTGCCGGCAATCCCGTGATATCTGAAGCGTCCGGGACATCGTGCACCTGTCCGTCGGTCAGGAGGATCGACCCCGCCAGCCGCCGTGCCGGTACGTCGCGAATTGCGCGCCGCAAGGGGCCGATCAAGTGGCTCCCGTTCGCGCCATCCGACACATTCTCGTGCTTTACGCGGACGACCCGGAGGTCCAGCGTTGCCGACATTTTCTCCAGATTGCCAATGATTTCCGCCGCACTCTTCTGGATCGCCTCGTTTCGCTGGGCGACGGCGACGCTGGGCGTTTCGTCTACCATAACGACGGCGACGTCTTTCAAGGGATCCCTGTCTTCCTCGACCAGCGCCGGATTCATCAGGGCGAGCAACAGAACCGAAATCCCGATCGCGCGCAGGCCGGATCCACGGGCGCGCGCCGCGAAGCCGAGCCACATCGCCACGACTCCCAGCACGATCGCCGTTATCAGGACCGGCATCGGCAGGAGCGGGGCGAAATCGAGGGTGGTCCAGCTCATTCTTTACTGCCCCAGCCGTTCGAGGATCGCCGGCACGTGAACCTGGTCCGACTTATAGTTGCCGGTCAGCGTGTACATCACGAGGTTTACGCCGAAGCGATAGGCCATTTCGCGCTGCCGTTCGCCGCCCGGGACGACGGGAAACATCGGCCGGCCGGCATCGTCGATCGCCCATGCGGCGGCCCAATCGTGACCGCCGGTTATCACACGCGAGACACCGTCATTGGTCCGCGCGTCGCCGCGCTCGACCCATACCTGACCGCCGGTCCATCGGCCGGGGAAGGCCTGCATTAGATAGAAGGCTTTCGTCAGCACGTGATCGGGCGGAATCGGTTCGATCGGCGGCAGGTTCAGACCGCGGGTGAGGCGCCGTAAGGATTGCAGCAACGGGCTCGTCCTACCGGATGACAGATTGCGGTCGCGGGTGTCGATCAGAATGGTTCCGCCGGTTTCCATGAACCGATTGAGCTTGCCGATGGTTTCCTCGGGCAATGCCTGTTGGTCCGCCGTGATCGGCCAATAGACCAGCGAGAAGAACGCCAGTTCGTCCGTGTCCAGGTTCACGCCGATCGGCGCACCCGTTTCCACGGCCGTCCGCTGGTTCAATATGTTACTCAACCCGGTCAATCCGGCGCGGCTGACCGAATCCACGTCATGCGCGCCGGTGATGACATAGGCCAATCGGGTCGCTTGGCTCGCTTCGAGGGCGAACCGGTCGGCGATGGAGGATTGTTGGGCGGACAAATCGGTCGGCAGGGCAACCAACATCGCCAGCCCAGCGGCGCCCAATGTTGCGCCGCGCATCGAGGCCGGCCGCAGTTTCCGGGCGAGCAGCGCATCCATTAGCAGTCCGCGCAATGCCAAGGTGGCGACAACGTCCGCCAGGAAGAGCAGCAGCGCCAGCAACAGCAACCATGGCTTCACATCGGTTTCATCGGATACCGCGTAGGGCTCGACGCTGACGCTGGCCGGCAGGGAACCCATCGCCGACAAATCCGTCACGCGGGGACCAAGGTTCAAGGCGCGGCGCGTATCCCCGATGCCATAGTAACCGGGCGGGTTTTGCGGGCCGATTTCGGCGTCGGCGAAGGCCGAGGCGGTGATCGCGGTAGCCGACGGTCCGGGTTTCGCTGCGCGCCCGAACCCGTCCAAGGTCTCGATCGGCCGCAAGGGACGATCGCCGGTGGTATCGGTGGTCACCCCGCGGCTGACTGCAACCACCCGGCGCAGCATATCCACGAACAAGCCGGAAAGCGGCAGGTTCGTCCAATTCGTATTGGCGGTGGTGTGGATGAGGACGATCCGACCCTTGCCCCGCCGCTCCGTCGTAACGAGCGGTGTCCCGTCGGTCAGCCGGGCCCAGGTCTTATCGGTGAGATCGAGGGACGGTTCGGCCAGGACTTGCCGAGAAATCGTTACGTCATCGGGAATGGCGAGCCCGGAGAAGGGGCTCTCGCCGGAAAATTTGGCGAGCCGTGCCGGCTTGCTCCACAGCAAGGCGCCTCCCAGCGCCCGGCCGCCGCGCCGAAGCCGCACCGGTGTCAGGTCGTCGGTATCGTCGCGGGCGATTCGGGGACCGGCGAACCGGAGGAGAAGTCCGCCATTCTCGATCCAATCGGTCAGCATGCCGCGGTCGGCGGGATTGATCGGCACTTCGTCGGGGACGATGATCACCGCGCGCCCGGCCCGGACCAGTGTCGGGATATCCCCGTAGCGAACGTCGCTGAAGGGACGTAAGGCGCGGTCGAGGTAGAAACTCTCGGACAATAACGACGGGTCGCTATCCAGCGGCTTTTCCGAGATCAGGCCGACCGGACGGCGCCGCCAGCGTTCGTCGAGCAGCACAACGCTGCCGGCGCTCGCCTCGCCGTCCAAGTCGAGCCGCGCTACTTCGTTCCGCACCTCGTTCGGGAAGTCGAAGGTGGCGGTCGCCGTTAGTGCATCGGCCTCGAAAACAGCGCCGCTGGTGCCGAGGACGCGGCCATCCTCGGCAAGCGCACGGATCTTGGCGGTCGCGACCGTGCCCGACACGGCCCGTCGGACGACCGCGGACAGGCCGGCCCCGGTTTCGTCCGCAGGTATGACGAGGCGGGGCAGATCGAGATCGTCGTCGCGGAGGACGCGCACCGAGCCGTACTCACTCAATGTCTCGACAAAGGATTCCGAGTCGGCATGCTCGAGACTGTCGCTTAGCCAGAAAACGGGCGCGTTGCCCGTGCTCTTCAGTTTTTCAAGTGCCGCCGCCGCTGCGCGGCGGTCGCTCGGCCATGGCTTTGGCCGAAGGGCATCGACGCGTCCGCGTGCGTCGTCCGGTTTGAGGACGCCGGAAACCAGTGTCGCGCGGGCATCTCCGGTCGGCGCCGTGGTCAGGATGATAACGCCGCGGTCTTCCCGTTTCGCCTGGGTGATCACCTGCCGCATCGTCGCCTGCCGGTCGCTCCAGTTCGCCGCTGCGGCCCATCCGTCGTCGACCGCGATCAGCACAGGGCCGCGGCCGATCAGTTGGGCGTTCGGGTTCAGCAAGGGATGGGCAAGACTCACGATCAACAGCGTCACCGCGGCAAGCCGCAACAGGATCAGCCACCATGGCGAACTCGCCGGCGTTCTTTCCGGACTTTCCAGGCCGAACAGCAGCCGGATCGCGGGAAATCGAACATTGCGCGGCGCCGGGGGCGTCACCCGCAGCAGCCACCAAAGCAGCGGCAACAGGATCAGTGCCGACAGGATCCACGGCGATGCGAAGGCGAGGGGGCCGAGTTCGAGCATCCCTTATGCCCCCGCTTCCGGCGCCAACGCCGTATAAAGGTGCAGCAGCGCCGATTCGGGCGACGAATCGGTTCGGTGTGTCGTGAAATGCCAGCCGATCCGGCCGGCAATGCTCTCCAGACCCGCTTGATGATCTTCGAGGCGTCCGTGATAGGCAGTCCGGACGGCTTCGACCCGGCTGAGCAACGTATCGTCTTCGCCCTCGAAACCGCTGAACTTGATCCGGCCCTTGAAGGGAAGCTGTACCTCCGCGGGGTCCAATACCTGCATCATCACGCCGCGGACGCCCCGGTCGGCCAGCCGCATGGCCACGGATTGGATTTCCGGCAACGGAACCAGGAAATCGCTCAACAGCACGACATGCCCGTAGCGCGGCAATGGATCCCCCGGGGGAAGATTGCTTGGTGTCGATTCCTGCGTTTCCGTAGGACCTTGCGTCGCCGTGCTCTCCTGGATGATGGGATCGAGCACGGTTGCGGTGAGCCGATTGAAGGCGGCGCGCCCGGTCGACGGCGGATGCTCGGTGCCGAGAAGCGCAAAACGCTCGCCGCCGCGCATCAGCAGGGCGGCAAGCGCCAGTAACAGCAGGTCGGCACGCTCCCGTTTGGTGCCCAGGTTCTGCGACGAGGTGTAATCCATCGACGGCGACGTATCGCGCCAGAGCCAGACGCTTTGGGCGGCTTCCCATTCCGTTTCCCGCACGAAGATATATCGCGATTTGGCGGATTGCCGCCAGTCGATCGAGCTGGTCTCGTCGCCCGGCTCGTAACGGCGGAATTGCCAGAAGGTTTCGCCCTGTCCGACGCGTCGGCGGCCATGCACGCCTTGCGCCACCGTCGTCGCAACGCGTTCCGCGGCGACCAGCAGTGCCGGAAACCGTGACGCGAGCTGCTCGGCCCGTTGTTGCCGCTTGAGGGTCGGGTTACCGCCGTCCATATCGTTGTTGCCGCCCCCCGTCAGGACAACCGCTCGCAAAGGTGGCCGATGATCGAATCGATCGTCACGCCTTCGGCCCGCGCCGCGAAGTTAAGTGCCATGCGATGGCGCAGGACCGGCGATGCCAGGGCAATGACGTCGTCAACCGATGGCGACAGCCGGCCTTGCAGCAGCACGCGGGCGCGGCAGGCCAGCATCAGCGCCTGGCTGGCGCGTGGGCCGGGTCCCCAGGCGACATGCCGCGCCACCGGGTCCAGGTCCGTCGTATCCGGCCGTCCTGCCCGTACCATGGTGAGGATCGCTTCGACGACTTTCTCGCCGACCGGGATCCGCCGGACCAGATGTTGCGCCGCCATCAATTTTTCCGCCGATAGGATCGCCGGGGGCTCGGCCTCCCCGAGTCCCGTCGTGGCGAGCATCATGCTGCGTTCCGAATCCTCGTCCGGATACCCCACCTCGACCTGGATCAGAAACCGGTCGAGCTGTGCTTCGGGAAGGGGATAGGTGCCTTCCTGTTCCAGCGGGTTCTGGGTCGCCAGTACATGGAAAGGCTCAGGAAGGTCGTGATACTCGCCCGCGATGGAAACGCGCTGTTCCTGCATCGCTTGCAGAAGCGCCGACTGGGTGCGCGGGCTGGCCCGGTTGATTTCGTCCGCCATCAGAAGCTGGCAGAAAATCGGCCCCTTGATGAACCGGAAGGACCGCTGACCGTTGTCGCCTTCCTCCAGGACTTCGGAACCCAGGATATCCGCCGGCATCAAATCGGGCGTGAACTGGATGCGGCGATCGTTTAGCCCCAGGACGTGGCCCAGGGTCTCGACCAGCCGGGTCTTGGCCAGGCCGGGCACGCCGATCAGCAACGCATGGCCGCCGGCCAGCAAGGTGATCAGTGTTTCTTCGATCACGTGTTCCTGGCCGAATATGACCTGACCAATGGCTTTTCGCGTCTGAACCAGCGTTTCGCCGGTCGTTTCTATATCTCTGCCGAGGGTCTCGATTTCGGTCTTGGCATCCGTAGGGCTGGTAATTGCCGGACTCACGGCGTATCTCCTGTAATCGAGTATGATGAATGTGATGATATGATCCGGGGATGAGCAAGCAACCCCCTAATCCCGCATTTCTCGCTGATTTGATCGATAAACACCGGATCGGCGACGAACCCGCCGCCGCGCCGGAATGGGATTTTGATCCTAATTCTTGCGGCGACTTTCATATGCGCATCGGTCGAGACGGCACTTGGTATTATCATGGCACCCCGATTGGACGAAAACCGATGTGTAAACTCTTCTCCACCGTGCTACGGCGCGACGACGCGGGCAACTTTTATTTGGTGACGCCGGTCGAGGCGGGGCGGATAGAGGTTGAAGATGCGCCGTTTACCGCGGTTGAGGTCATCTCCGAAGGAACCGGCGAGGAGCGTGTCATTACCTTCCGAACGAACCTGGATCACATGGTTACCGTCGGTCCCGATAACCCGATTCGCGTGGCCGACGACTCGGAAAGCGGTGAGCCGTCGCCCTATGTCCTGGTACGGGACAATTTGGAGGCGCTGATCCTGCGGCCGCAATTCTATCAGCTGGTCGAAATGGCCGAGGAACGGGTCGAGGGGGATTCGACGGTATTCGGCATCTGGAGCAACGGCGTCTTCTTCCGGCTCGGCGCCGTACCGACGGATAGGGCGTCATGAACCGCGATCTAATCATCGAACGCTTGGACGGCGCCGTGGCCGGGCGCTGGGGCTCGGGTATGGCGCGGGAGCAGCGGTCGGAGCGCGGCGATCACGATCTCAACCCCGGCATGCCGAAACCGGCCACGCTGAAACCGGCAGCCGTGTTGGTGCCGATCGTGGAGCGCCCCTCGGGGCTTACGATCATCTTGACGCAGCGGACCGATCATCTGAACGATCATGCCGGCCAGATCAGCTTTCCCGGCGGACGCACCGAGCCGCACGACCCGACGCCGGAGGCGACGGCGCTGCGGGAGACGGAGGAAGAGATCGGCCTGCCGCGCAATCGGATCGAAACCGTTGGGACGCTCGATATTTATGTGACCCGGACCGGATACGAGGTCACCCCGGTTGTCGGGCTCGTCTCGCCACCCTTTCCGATCAAGCCCGACCCGTTCGAAGTGGCGGATGTCTTCGAGGTCCCGTTGTCCTTTGTCGTCGATCCGAGCAATCACCAGCGGGACAGCCGGACCCATAAAGGTATCCAACGCCAGTTTTACGTCCTGCCCTATGAGGAACGCTACATCTGGGGCGCCACGGCCGGCATGCTGGTCAATTTGTCCGACGTATTGCGCCGGACATGAGCGGCCGGCTTGCGCCCCAGCCCTGGATGGAAGCGCCGGAAACCGTCGCCGTCCTCGACGCGTTGGAAGGGGCCGGTGCGGAGGTAAGGTTCGTCGGCGGCTGCGTGCGCGACGCCCTGCTGGGGCGTGCCGTCAACGATGTCGATCTAGCGACCGATGCACTGCCGGAGGCCGTCGTCGCGGCGCTCGAGTCAGCCGGCATCAAGGCGGTGCCGACCGGGCTGAAACATGGGACCGTCACCGCCGTGTCGAATCACCGACCGTTCGAGATCACGACGTTGCGGCACGACGTGGAAACCGACGGCCGGCATGCGACCGTCGCCTTTACCGACGACTGGGAGGCGGATGCCGCGCGGCGCGATTTCACCTTCAATGCGCTCTCGTTGTCGCGGGACGGGGTGCTGCACGATCCGTTCGGGGGCGAACGGGACCTGCGGGACGGTATCGTGCGATTCGTCGGAGACCCGACACAGCGCATCGAAGAGGATGTCCTACGTTTGCTCCGCTTCTTCCGCTTTCATGCGCATTACGCCGCGGGCGATTTCGATGCGCCGAGCCTGGCGGCCTGCCGCGCGTCGGCCTCGCGGGTACCGCGCCTGTCGGTCGAACGGGTCTGGTCGGAAATGAAGAAGCTGTTGATCGCGCCGGACCCGGCGCCGGTCGTCCGGACGATGGCGGAGATCGGCGCGCTTGCATCGGTCCTGCCGGACCCGATCGGTGTGGACAGGCTTGATCGTCTTGTCCACGTCGAAGAGGAAGCGGCGACGCGATGGCCGGATATTGCCGGTGATCCCATCCGCCGCACGGGTGCGCTGCTCCCACCGGATGGCACATCGGCGGTCGAGGCGGCACGTCATCTTAAGGTCTCGACGGCCGAGCGGGCTAGGCTCGTGTCCATCGCCGATGGTCTCGGCCAACCGCCCGACATGACGACGGACCCGGCGCTGCGCCGTCTACGCCGCCGGTTGTCGAAAGAGGCGATGGTCGATCTTGCATTGGTGTTGTGGGCCGAGAGCGGAAACGAAGAGCCGTCGGCGGCGGCCGTCGAGATCGCGCTGACCTGGACCCCGCCCGATTTCCCGCTATCCGGACGGGACGTGACGGCCTTGGGCGTCAAATCGGGTCCCGATATCGGCCGTTTGCTCGCCGCCGTCGAGGATTGGTGGATTGCGGAGAACTTCACGCCCGACCGCGACGCTTGCCTTGCCCGGCTGCGCGATGTGGCGGCCGGGTAGGCGATAATTGGTATTCACCTATGCGATTTCGTAAAGCGCGGCTCGAAGACCTACCGGCACTCAGCGGCATGTGCCTCAGGTCCAAGGCGGTTTGGGGTTACGACCCGGCGTTTATCGATGCGTGCCGCACGGAACTCACGCTAGGGGCCGGTGATCTGGCCAGGACGTCTATCGTGGTGGTCGAGGTCGATGGGGGTATTGCGGGGCTTTATCAACTCGATGTCGACGGTGACGCTGCGGAACTGCTGAAACTGTATGTCGAACCGACCCGAATCAGCGGCGGCGTGGGCCGTGCACTTTTCGCCGCCGCCGCGCGCGAGGCAAAGGAGCGGGGCGCAACTCGGATACGTATCGAAGCGGATCCAAATGCCGCCGCCTTCTATCAGCGGATGGGGGCGGTGCGATCCGGATCGGCGGAATCCGGTTCCATCCCGGGACGTTTCCTGCCGTGTTTCGAGTGCCCGCTTTGATAACGAATTTGTGGGCCGGCTAGTCTGCGCTGAGTAGGGGTCGTTGGCCTACTCCGCGTCGGGCGCCGGCTGATGCAGCCGGTCCCGACGGGTCTTCACGGCTTCGACTTGATTGTGGATTTCGGCATCGTTCCAGCCAAGATGGGCCGAGACGGCCTGCGCCGCCTTCTGGATATGGGCATCGCTCAACCGATGGCGGTAGCCGAGCCCGGTCCGGGCGAAGAGGATGTCGCTCAGCGACGATGCGTGTTCCGTCTCCGCGACATATCCAAGATGGGAGAGCCGGACGCTGTCGTCGCCGTCGACGACCGGCAGCGCATTGGAGTCCTCGGGCAGCAGGCGCGGGGTGTAGTCGGGGCTTCGTGCCGCGTCGGTGGGGGCGACGAGTCGCCGGACCGCCGCGGTCATCTCCCGTCCCGTGGAACGGTGACTCATTACCGGGCCGGCCGTCCATCGCCGCGCCAGGCCTAATCCGCCATCAACGGCAGATCGACCGCGACGCCGTTGCGATGGGACAAGGTCACGGCCTCGGTCCATTCCATGTATTTCACGCCGGTCACGAAATCCGTGTGCGTTACCGGCTCGCGCCCGCGGATCGCGTTGATGAACTCCTCTTCGACGCGCCAGCTGCCGCGCTTGGCGGGATCGACGGTGACTTCCTTCATGTCGGACTGGCCGCGCTTGCCGGCGTGCAACGACATTGCGCCGGACTTGTCCTCATGCAGGAAAAGAGTGCCCTCGGTGCCGTGGATATAGATCTCGGCGTTCGACGGGGCGTGTCCCAGCACGGTGGATACGGTGAAGCGCATCTGGCCGCCCTGTTCCATCCGGCCGACCACGTCGATATGATCGGGAATGGTCATCGGGATGCGGCGGCCATCCGCGTCGACGCGATGCGGCACCACACTCTGCCCGATGGCACAGACGGAGGCGGCGGGGCCGACCCAGCGCATCATCGATTCGTACCAGATTCCCATACTCATGATGTTGTTGCCGGAAAAGTCCCGGTCGTGCCGCCAATGCAGGGCGGACCCCCTATCCGGATAGTCGCTGTTGGCGGCGACCCGCAGGTCGATGGTGACGAGATCGCCGATGGCGCCGCCGCCGATCATTTCGACGATGGTCTGGTCGAAGCCCAGCGTGCGCGGCGCCGGGACGATCTGTGCGATTTGCGTCGGGTGGAGGCGGGACACGTCCAGCATCTCGCGCGCCTCGCGCAAGTTGAGCGCCATGCGCGCCTCGCACAGCACATGTTTGCCGGCTTCCAGCGCTGCGATCGTCAATGGCGCGTGCATATACGGCCAGGTCCCGATACAGACGGCGTCGATCGCGTCGTCGTCGACGATCTCGGTCCAGTCGGCCGCCGCCTTCGCGATTCCGAATTCATCGGCGGCGCGCTGGGACGATTCAAGCGTCCGGTTGGCGACGGATACGATTTCCACACCGGGCTGGTCCAGAAGACCGGGAATGTGCTTGCCGCGGGTGTTGGCGCCGGCGCCGATCACGCCGACACGGATGGCGGGGTCTGCCATGGGTGTTTCTCCCTATTGTTTCGGCGACGGATCGCCGTTCGTTTCGGTTAATCGTAGTGAACCGCGCGCGTCAGGACTGAACGTTGCCTTGCCGCGGGACGGGCGTCAGCACCGGTTTGCCGTCGAAATGGGCGCGAAGATTGTCGTAGACGAGGTCGCCCATCGCGCGGCGGGTCTCGTTGGTCGAACTCGCGATATGCGGTGTCAGCACCACATTCTCCATTTCGATCAACGCCGCCGGGACGTCGGGCTCGCCGTCGAACACGTCGAGTCCCGCACCGGCGATCTGGCCGTTCTGCAACGCCGCGATAAGAGCCGGCTGATCAACGATGGGACCGCGTGCCGTGTTGATCAACAGGCCGTTCGGCCCCAGTGCCTCCAGCACCGCGGCGTCGACCAATCCGCGCGTGGCCTCGCCGCCCTCGCAGGCCACCAGCAGCATGTCGCTGGCCTCGGCCAGGTCGAGCAGGGTGGGATAGGAGCGGTAGGGCAAATCGCCCATCGGCTTGATGTCGTGATAGGCAATGTTGATTCCGAAGACCTCGGCGCGGCGCGCCACCGCGCGGCCGATCCGGCCGAGGCCCAGAATGCCGAGACGCCGGCCGCGCACCGTCGTCGCCAGGTCCATGCGGCCCTGCAGCCACTTGCCGGATCGAAGGAAGCGTTCGGACTCTCCGATCCGCCGCGACGTCATCAGGATGAGCGTCATGGCGAGGTCCGCGACGTCGCCGGTCAGCACCTCGGGCGTGTGTGTCACGATGACGCCGCGCTTCTGTGCGGCAACCACGTCGGTCGCATCGAACCCGACGCTGAACGAGGCGATGATTTCCAGGTTTTCGAGCCGGTTGATCAGGTTGGCGTTCGGCCCCTTCATGCCGCCCGCCAGGATGCCGCGAATCTTCGGGCCGACTTCGTCGAGCAGTTTCTCCGGCTCGGCCGGATTGATGAAGTCGTGGATCGTGTACTCCTTGGCCAGCCGTTCGCTCAGGAAGGGCGGCAGGACGGAGACCTGCAACAGATCAACCATGGTCGTTTGCCTTGTCGTTATTCATTGTTCGCACTCATTGATATCGGCGTCGCTGCCTTCGGGTGTGCGTACCACTGTGGCGCACGGTCGGCGGGTCGACAAGTCGCGCGGATGCCCAACCAGTATGACGCGTCCCACCGTTGCGCTACACTATCGTAAATGCGTGTTGCGAGGCTCGCGCCGAGCCGCCGAGCCCGATACGTCAACAAACAGATGGGATGTATCCAATGGCCACTGAAACGCTAACTCATACCACCGAAGACATCGAATACCTCCGTCACGGCGACCGGTCGATGATGATGCGGTTGTTCCGTCCGGCGGGTAAGGGACCGTTCCCGGTTGTTGTCGACCTGCATGGCGGCGCCTGGTGCAAGGGCGATCTGTCGGAATGCGCGATGCGCGACGCGGCCTTGGCCGACGCGGGAATCGCGGCGGCGTCGCTGGATTTCCGGCATGCGGGCGACGGCTATCCCAGTTCGCTGATCGATATCAACTACGCGATTCGATATCTGAAGGCGAACGCGGCGTCCCTAGATCTCGATCCCGAGCGCGTCGGCGTGACCGGACAATCGAGCGGCGGACATTTGGCCATGCTCGCGGCGATGCGCCCGCTCGATCCGCGATACGCGTCCGTGCCGTTGGATACCGGCGCGCCCGCGGTCGACGCCAGCGTGCGCGCCGTCGGCATGAATTGGCCGGTGATCAATCCGCTGTCGCGCTATCGCCGGGCCGTCCGGCTGGCGAACAGCGACGACACACCGGGCTGGGTCGGGGATATCCCGGCGCGCCACGACCTGTACTGGAAGACCGAGGAGAATATGGCGGAGGGCAATCCGATGCTGGCGCTGGAAACCGGGGAAGCGGTCGAGACGCCGCCGGCGATCTGGGTCCAGAGCCAGCCCGATCCGGTGCATGACTATCGCGACCCCGAGTCACCGGTCGATCTGAACGAACCGGAACGTTTCGCCGACAATTACAAGAAAGCCGGCGGGACGATCGACATCGTCCATATCGACAAGTCGGGGCGTGACACGCACGAAGCCTCGGACCCGATCGTGGCCTTCTTCCGCAAACATCTCCTGTAGCAGGCAGCGGGGAAGACGCTAGAAATCGGTGGTTTGACCGGCCCGGTGGGTAATCCGCTTCGGCGAAGCATGCACCCCCATCGTCCGTAGCGGCGTCGTGCCTGTATTGCGGAAGCCATGGGCGGTGTTCGGCGGGGCGACGATCGTCGAGCCCGGTCCGACGGCGGTGACGTTGTCTTCGCTGTCGATCCACGCCTCGCCGCTGCCTTCCAGCACGGTGACGACCTCCATATAGGGGTGCGAATGCGTTCCGGTGGAATAGCCGGGCGGCGACGTCTGAATTCCCACGCGAACCGGGGTCGTTCCCGCGTCGTCGCCCACCAGTGTCTGGTAGATGCGGCCCGACTCGTGCTCTTCGCGGTGTGCGTCCTCGATGTGGACAATCGGCATGGCGTCATCCTGTCTCAATAAGGTCGATCCCAAGCAGGATAGCGGAAAACCCGTTTTGCCGCTCGCTTTCAGTGTTTTGCGATCGCTTTCTGGAGCTTCTTCAACGCGCCGATCAATGTTTTGCGATGATCGCTGTCGTGGATCGGATCGTCCGGGAGCGATTCCGCCCATTCCGAGAGGATATCGGCCAGCAGGTGATGATGCAGGTGAATCTCGACGGCACGTTCCTGGTCGCTGTCGTTTTTCAGCTTGATCAGAAGTCCGTCGTTTTCGGAACGGGCCTCGAATTTCGATTGCCGCGTAAAGGACCCCATATAGAACTTATCGGGGAAATCGATGGAAACTTCCGCTTTATCCTTGATCGGTTTCATTTGATATCAACCTCGACTGATCGACTTTGGGCGCGGCCGTGCCATACGGGCTCGACCGGCCGATTCCCTATATAAGAACCCCGCGCGGCTGTGGCGAGGGCCGCGGTGCCATGAGGATACGCCTGCGTATTTGGCGGTGGCTCTGCCCGGTGCCTATACTTTACGGGTAATCGTCGATGGAAAACAGCAAGCGCGGGAGCCAAATTCATGAGCGGAAAGAAGCATGTCGTCGGTACGGGCGGGGAACTGCTCATGCATCAACTCGTCGCGCAGCGCGTCGATTATGCGTTCACGAACACCGGGAGTGCGGAGGCCGGGTTCTTCGACGCCTTCCTGACCGTGCCGGGTGTCCAGCCGATCTTGTTGCTCGCCGAATCGCTCGTCCTGTCGGCCGCCGATGGATACGCCAAGGCCGCGAACAAGACGGCCTTCGTGAATGTGCATCTGGCGGCGGGCACACGCCAAGGATCGGGCCAGCTTCAAAACGCTTATTTCGACGGCTCGCCGATGGTGGTGACCGCGGCCTTGCGTGACAACGGCACCTTCGGCGATCACAACACCCTCGGCGCATCGAGCGGCTTTTCGCAGATGGGCGCGGTGGAGGACATCACCAAGAAGCGCTGGGAGGTGATCGACGGACGCGGCATCCCGCTCGCGACGCGGCGGGCCTTCAAGGAGGCGGGGACGATGCCGACCGGTCCGGTCTATCTCGCCTTCTCCAGCCCGGCATTGGACGCGACGGGCGTGGAGGGGACGATCCAGGCGGCCCATCCGCTGGAGATGGCGGAGACGCCGGGCGGGTCCACGCTCGGCAAGATGCATGATGCCTTGCTCAACGCCGAAAACCCGTTGCTGCTGGTCGGCCCGGACGTGCGGACCGCCGGTGCCCAGCGTGAAATTCTGGAACTATCCGAGAACTACGCCCTGCCGACGGCGGTCGGGTTTTACGACTACGGCGCCTTTCCGCTGAAGCATCCGAACTATGTCGGGATGATCGACAATATTCCCGACAGCGGCTATGACGTCGTCTTCTGTGTCGGCTACCGGCAAAACACCCGCGCAAATGCGAAGGACGAGAAATTCACCGATTGCGGGACGATCATCGCCATCGGCCACGACCCGGCTGTGATGGGCAACACCTTCGCGCTCGATCTCGACCTTTGGGGCAACGTCCGGCATACGCTGACTGCGCTTAACGCCTTGTGGAAACCCGATCACGCGAACCTGCAGCATATCCAGAAACGCAAGCAAGACCTGATCGCGCAGAGCGAGGAACGGGCGGCGGCCCAAGCCGGCGAGGCCTTGGAACGCAGCGGGGAAGCGCCGATCCATCCGACCTATCTCGGCAACGCCATGGCGCGGACCCTGGCCGAGAACACGATGCTGGTGTCGGAGAACTTCCGGGCCTCCGATCATCTCATGCCCTTCGGCTACGGCGACAACGATTGGAGTATGGTGCGGACCTATGGCGGGAGTCTCGGCTATGGCCTCGGCGGCGCGGTCGGGGCGCAGCTCGGGGCGCCGGACCGGCCCGTCGTGCTCAGCATCGGCGATGGCGGGGTGATGTACAGTTCATCCGGCTTCTGGACGATGGCGCGCTACAGTCTGCCGATCCTCACGATCGTCTGGAACAACATGCAATATCAGACCGTGCGCACGAATTTCGCGTCCTGGGGCGGCAGCATGAAGGAGCAGAACCGCTACCCGGAAACCTTCCTCGGTGATCCGGCGATCGATTTCGTGATGCTGGCCAAAGCGCAGGGCATCGAGGGCATGCACGTGCATGAGCCCAGCGAGCTGGACGCGGCGCTGCAACGCGGCCGCGATGCGCAGGCCGCGGGCGAACCCTTCCTGCTCGACGTTCATATCGCCAATGTGGGTGCGGGCGCGGACCAAAGTTGGTACATGCCGCACGCGCCGCAGTCTTGATGGGGAGGGGATTATGGCGCACCAACGCTTCCGGACCTACGCCCATACCATGTCCTACGACGGCGAGGAGTTCGAGTACGAGCTTGCCATGGCCGTGAAGGCGGGCAACCGTATTTGGGTTCGCGGTCAGACCGGATTGGACTTCGACGGCAACTTCATCGGGGAAGGCGACCCCGCCGCGCAGGCCGACAACGCGTTGCGGTGCACCGACATCCTGTTGCGCGAGGCAGGGGCGTCGCTGAACGACATCGTCAAAACGACGGTGTATCTGACCGACCGGGACTACCGGGTTCCGGTATTCTCCGTCTTGGCGCGTTGGCTGAAGGGTGTCCGCCCCTGTCAGACGGGCCTAATCGTCAATGGCTTGGCGCGTCCGGAAATGCTGATGGAGATCGATGTGGAGGCGGTCATCAGCACAGATTGATTCGCCGGAAAGCATCGTCCGGCGGATTTTGAAACATGCACCGTCCTGCTAAGGTCGGTCGAGGAAACAAAACTTCCGAAAATCACCCAGCCGCGGAGAGCCCCATGAAGAAACGGAAATTCGATCGTAGCGCCGAGGATCTCGGCAATGTCGTCGGCCTCGAACACATGAACGTGGCGGTGCCCGATCAGCGGTTGGCGACGCTGTTCTATATCATGGGATTGGGCTTCACCCGCGACCCCTACCTGGTGACCGGCGTGGTCAACATGTGGGTCAATATGGGCCGCAACCAGTTTCATCTTCCGATCGGCGACCCGCAGGTGATTCGGGGACGGACCGGCATCCTCGTGCCGTCGCTCGATCAGCTTGTGGACCGTTTGGAAACGGTTCGCGGCGATCTGGCGGGGACGAAGTTTGGTTACAAGGCGGGCAAACGTCATGTCGACGTCACCTGCCCGTGGGGCAATCGCCTGCGCTGCCACCAGCCAGAGGACAGGTTCGGGCCGGTCCGTCTCGGCATCCCGTATGTCGAGTTCGACGTACCGGTCGGGACGGCCGCGGGGATCGGGCGGTTCTACAGCGGTGTCCTCGGCGCGATCACCAGCGTCGACAAGGCGGGTCGCGGCCGCGCGGCACGGATTTCCGTGGGGCCGAGCCAGGCGCTGATCTTCCGCGAAACCAAGAAGAAGCTGCCGGCCTATGACGGCCACCATCTCCAGCTCTATGTCAGCGATTTTTCCGGGCCGCATAAGAAGCTGGCGAAACGTAAGGTCATCACCGAAGAGAGCAACCAGCACCAATACCGTTTCGTGGACATTTACGATCCGAAAAACGGCAAGGTTCTATACCAGTTGGAGCATGAAATCCGCTCGATGACCCATCCGCTCTACGCGCGGCCGATGATCAACCGCAATCCGGCGATCACCAACAACGCCTACGCGGACGGCCACCAGGAGTACGCGTGGGCGCAGCCGGTCTGAGGCTGTTTAGCGGATAAACCGCTCGACATAGTCGGCGCCGAGGCCGACGGATTCGAAATGCTTGCGCGCCGCGGCGACCCGGTCGAACACGTCGGTCGAGCCGATCGTGTTGCCTTCCTCGTCGCAATACAGCAAAGCGCCGGAATTGTGGAAGAGGGTGAGCATGGTGTCGCCTTCGTCCACGACCAACGTGTGGACATCCCCCGGCGGCTCGAACAGATAGCTGCCCGCCGTCGCGACCCAGTCGCGCTCCAGATACCGCCAGCGGCCTTCCAGCACGAACCCATGGACCGGTGCGGGATGGCGATGCCGAGAGATGACGCCCGCCTCGGTCACCTTGGTCAGGTGGACCCAATAGCCTTGGCTGACATTCAGGCAGAGCGGCCGCGACCACCGTCCGGGGCCGTTCGGCACCCAGAGCCGTTCGTCCTCCGGCTCGCGGCCGTCCTTCCAGAAGATTTCATCCAGCATGTCCTGGGGGACAAGCGGCGAGTAACGCTTCTCAACCGTGTCGGGCATCGGTCTCACCTAAAAGTTGTCGATCTGTTGGCGACTATAGAGAAAGCGCTGCGTGTTCATCAAATCGGGCCGATTTGGCGGCGCGGGGGTGCCCATGAGACAAAGGGAGACCGCATATTCTGAGGTCTGAAGGCTACACGGGGAGTCGGGCGATGGCGACATTCTATATGGTGGAGATGCATTATCCGGCGTCGGAGGATCGCGCCGCGTTCGACGATTTCTATCACAACCATATCTCGATGCTGCTGACGATCGACGGGTTCTTGTCGGCGCAGCGCTACGAATGCGGTCCTGAGGCGCGGGCACCCTTCCTGGCCGTCTATCGGCTGCGCGACGCGGACGTGATGACCAGCGAGAACTATACGTCGAAGGCGGGCCGCAACTCGGTCGATCCCGCTTTCCGCGAGAAGATGACGAATTGGGACCGCAATCTGGTGCAGGGCGAGATCGACGACATGGATGTGCCCGACGGCGGCTGCTTGGTCCTGATCGACCGGCACGCGGCGGACAGCCCCGCCTTGCCTGAGGAGTTTACGCCGTTGGAAATAGTGGGCCTCGATGCGACGATCGTGCAGCGCGGCGTCCGGATCTTCCCGGACGGGAATGCGGCGGTGCCGGACGCGCCGGCGGAAGGGTGGACCGTGCGGACGTTCCGGCCGCTTCATGCGCCCCGGCATCCGGAGTAGGCCTACTCGGCGGCGTGCGCCTGACCCGATTGCGCGTTGTCCAAGAGCGTCAGCCGCCACATCTCGCGCGGATACCGGTCGGACTCGTACCCGGTCGCCGCATGGATCGTGCACCGGTTGTCCCAGGCAACGATGTCGCCCGGCTGCCAGGACCATTTCACCGTAAACTCCGGTCCGGTCACGTAAGGCAGCATGTCGCGCCAGATGCGGACGCTGTCATGCTCGACGCCTTCCAGATCG
This sequence comes from Alphaproteobacteria bacterium, assembly GCA_965228975.1. Lineage (GTDB taxonomy): Bacteria > Pseudomonadota > Alphaproteobacteria > UBA8366 > UBA8366 > JAJFJD01. The sequence continues at coordinate 3,824,196 of OZ245851.1, read as the reverse complement.
CAAGTGTCGAGATCGTCACCGGCAAATTCCTGTCCCACCGGCAGCACGGCGCAGGTCGAGCTGTTCAATCCGTAGAGCGCGGGCTTGCCGCTGACCGGATGCGTCAGCACGACCGGCACGCGCCGGGGCGGGTTGGCCGCCCGCTGTTCCGGCGTCAGGACCGGATAGTCGGGCGAGTAGAGATTGATCTTCTTGTCATGATGCGCGAGCGAGCAGACCGCCTCCAGCCCGGCGAGCTCGCTTTTCTTGGCGTCGTCGAGCCGGGCGTATGCGCCGCGCGTATCCGCGAACAGCGTTTCGCCGCCCTGCGGCGGTGCCTGTCGGCAATGGAAGACCGAGCCGATCGGCGGGTTCTCCCGGAAGGTCGAATCGGTGTGCCAGACGGGGCGGCGGGTTTCCGGGTTGTAGCGGATGTCGTCGTCGCTGGTCAGCGCGGGAACCTGGGAAAACTGTGCGGTCCGTTTGCCGGAGGCGTCCTTGAGGTTGCCGATCCGCAAGATCGGATATCCCTTTATCATCTTGTCTTCGCGGGCCGCCAAGTTCTGGTTCTCCACCGCGCCGAAGACGGCCGACCAGGCCACCAGTTCGTCGGGCGCGAGGTTGGTCAAGTCCTCACCGCGAACGGCCAGCAATCCACCATGCCGGGTCCACAGGTCGTAGGCTTCGCGCTGGAATGTCTCGTCGGCCAGATCGGTCCGGGTCACGCCCTCGATCATGATGCCGAAATCGCCATTCAATGCAGAGGTCTTGTGTTCCATGAGCTTCGCTCGTTCCGTTGGGATGTTTCGCCGGGAGGGATGGGGTCGACGGCGCCCCTATAAAAATAGCGTAACGCGGTCCGCTGGCAACAGGGCCGTCAATTGGCGGGGCAGACGGCGGTTGTCGTCTCCGCGGCCTCCAGGTCGATCAGCTGTTCCAGCTCGCTCCGGGAGATGGCGCCTTGCACGATCGTGCGGCCGACGACGAAGGCGGGGACTCCCGTGAAACCGAGTTGCTTGGCGAGGCGGTCGTTTCGGCGGAGGGCCGTGGCGATTTCTTCCGTTTTCATATCCCGCGGCAACCGGTCCGGGTCGATGCCGGCCTCGGCCGCCGTATGTCTGAACAGTTCTTCGGTCGGCACGCCGCGCGTCCGCATCAAGGCCTTGTGGAATTGCGCATACCGCCCTTGCCGCGCGGCGGCCAGCGCGGCGCGCGCGGCTTGGCCGGACGCCGCCCCGAGGATAGGCCATTCCTTGTAGACGACACGCACGCGCGGATCCTTCGCCTGGATGTCGGCGAGATACGCGGACACGACCCGGCAATAGGGACACTGATAGTCGAAGAACTCGACAATCGTTACCGCAGCGTCCGCAGGACCGACCGCCGGAGCGGCGGGGTCGCGGAACAGTGCGGTGCAGATATCGGTGACCGGTTCGGTGTTCCGCCGCTCGGCTCCGAAGTCGATGCCCGCCAGCGGAACGGCCGCCGGGTCCGGGCGCGACGTGCCGCCGTCCAGGATCAATTCCCGGAATCCTTCCGGCTGCTGGCGCGGCCGGAAGTCGAGATCGTCCGCCGGCCGGTTGGAGATGAAGATGTTGACCGCGATCAGCGCCGCGGCGGCGAGGATCAGAAATCTGTAGTTTTGCGGAATGCCAAGTCTCATCCCCGTTGGATGCCACAACCGGACGGTTGGCGCATTACAATCGTTGGTGATTTCGGGATTTGTGGGTGGTTGGGCCGGCGTCGCTTTACCTCGTCCGCACGCTCCGCTTAACGTTGCAGTATCCCAAACCGAGGAGCGCCACATGGAACCGCTGTTTCATTTGTCCATTCCCGTCGACGACTTGGAGCGCGCGAAGGCGTTCTACGTCGGCACATTGGGTTGCACGGTCGGGCGTGAGACACGGGGCCGGTTCGACATCAATTTCTTCGGCCACCACATCGTGGCGCATCTTTCGCCGCGCGAGGCGGCGAAGGCAAATGGCACGATCCCGTCCGACGGGGATACGGCCCCGCTGCGCCATTTCGGCGTGATTCTGCCGCTCGACGATTGGAAGGCGATGGAACGCCGGCTGACCGACCGGAAGGTCGACTTCACGCTGTCGCCGCGCCTGTCCTTCGCGGGGAAACCAGCGGAGCAGCACATCATGATGTTACCGGACGGCTGCGGGAACGTCGTCGAGTTCAAATCCCAGCCGCGCGACCGCGTGTTCGCCACCGACACGCCGTAGGCGCCGTCGTCAGGCGAGGTCGAACAGCAGCAGCTCGGCCTGGTGTCCGGTTTCCAGTGTAATCGAGCTCTCGCCGGTAATCGCGGCGCCGTCCCCGGCCCGGAGTTCGTCTCCATTCAATTGCACGAGTCCCGTGGCGACATGCAACCAGGCCCGGCGACCCGCGTCGAGTTCGTGGACGACGCGATCACCTTCGGCCAGCGATCCGAGATAGAGTTTGACGTCTTGGTGGACGGCTACCGCCTTGTCCGTTCCATGCCGGTCGGCCACCAAGCGGAGCCGGCCCTTACGGTCTTCCGGTTCGAAATTCCTCTGCTCGTAGCCGGGTGCGAGGCCGGCCGCCTCGGGCATGATCCAAATTTGCAGGAAATGGACAGCGTCCTCCTTGGACGGGTTGAACTCGCTGTGGAGGATTCCGGTGCCCGCCGACATGCGCTGCACGTCGCCGGGCCGGATCACCGAACCGTTGCCGAGACTGTCGCGGTGTTCGAGCGCGCCTTCCAGCACGACGGTAACGATCTCCATGTCCCGATGGCCGTGTTCGCCGAACCCCGCGCCGGGTATCACCCGGTCGTCGTTTATCACGCGTAATGCGCCGAATCCCATGTGACTCGGATCGTGGTAGTCGCCGAAGGAGAAGCTGTGGCGGCTGTCGAGCCAGCCGAGTTTGGTGTGCCCGCGCGTGTCGCCGTCCCGGACGACGATCATTCGAAACCCTCCTCACTGCCATGCCTCAACGATCCGGCGCTTGAACGGTCCGCCGGGCTCGCCAACGGACTATTTGGTGGCTCCTCGTCCGGAATTCCAATGGTAGGCGCTGTCGGGTTCCGGGATGCTGAATATTCCATTTAATGGAATAAACTTTTCATTATTTTGATAATTCATCTTTTCTAACGAAACAATAAATATTGGTGCCGAGCAAGATCGAAATCGACACACCCTGTGCCGATACCGATCACAAAATCGGAGGATTTGAACGATGACCACGACCGCGACGACCGAAGGCGCCCATCACATCGGGCTGACGGTGCCTGATTTGCGTGACACCCGCGCCTTTTTCATCGACGCATTGGGATTCAGCCAGGTAGGGGAAGTGCCGGATTATCCCGCCGTCTTCCTATCCGACGGAACGACGATGCTGACGCTCTGGCAGGCGGAGAATCCGGAAACCGCGACCAAGTTCGACCGCAAGAACGTGATCGGCCTGCATCACTTCGCGCTGAAGGTGAAGGACGCCGAGACGCTGGACCGGCTCCACGGTCAACTGGCGGGCGAAGAGGGCGTGGATATCGAGTTCGCCCCCGAGGCGCTCGGCGACGGCCCGGCCAAACACATGATGCTGTCCATCCCGGGCGGTATCCGCATGGAACTCATCACGCCGCCGGCGTGAGTTGCTGGTTCGATGAAACCGAAGACCGAAAACGGGGATTCGTAGGATGGATAAAAGCAGCACAATCGAAGGCTCGCTGTTCCATGCAGGCGAGCGGCAGGTCCAGGAGCGCCTCGGTGTTCGGGATATCGAGGACTGGGCGCGCAAGGTCGTCCGTTCCTATTTGCCGGACGAACACCGCATTTTCCATACGTCGCTCCCATTTTTGGTCGCCGGGGCCCTGGACAGCCAAGGACGCCCCTGGGCGACCCTGCTGACCGGACCCGACGGCTTCATCACGTCGCCCGACCCCCGGTCGCTGGTGCTGGACGGGATCGCGCTGAACGGCGACCCGCTGAACGGTGCGCTCGACTCCGGGCGGCATCTGGGGTTGCTCGGCATCGAATTGGCGACCCGACGGCGCAACCGCATGAACGGCCGTGTCCGCGCCGGCAAGGACGGCCGGTTGATCTTCGACGTCGACCAGACGTTCGGAAACTGCCCGCAGTATATCCGCGAACGCGAATGGACGCGGGTGGAAAACCACGTCGCTGGACCTTCGGTGAAATCCGACCGATTGTCGGCGGGCCAGCGCAACTGGATCGGTAAGGCCGACACCTTCTTCATTGCGAGCGGCTATATCGGGGACGGGGACAACCCGGCTTTCGGGATGGACGCGTCACACCGGGGCGGCGAACCCGGCTTCGTGCGCGTCGTCGACGACAAGCGCCTCCAATTCCCGGATTTCGCCGGCAACAACCACTACAACACGCTGGGCAACATCGTCCTCAATCCGAAAGTCGGTTTCCTGTTCGTCGACTTCCCGACGGGAAGCTTGTTGCAGATGACGGGACGCGCCTCGATCGACTGGGACTCGGACGCGGTGGCGAAGATCCCGGGGGCCCGGCGTATCGTGACATTCGAGATCGACGAAATCGTCGAACGCCGGTCGGCCGTGCCGCTGCGGTGGGAGGAAAGCGCCGATTTCGTGCGGTCCCTGCGGCTGATCGAGAAAATTCCCGAAAGCGGCGACATCACGTCCTTCGTGTTCGAGGCGCGGGACGGCGCCCCTTTGCCGATGTACGAGGCCGGTCAGTATCTGCCCATCGAGTTGAAGGTGCCGGGAATCGACGGCCCCGTCAGCCGGACCTACTCGCTCTCCGGTCCTCCGAGTACGGCACGTTACCGGATTTCCGTCAAACGGGAACCGATGGGACTCGCGTCGCGGTATCTTCACGATCATCTGGAGGTCGGCGCCATCATCGACGCCCGTCATCCGGCGGGCGAGGACCTCATGCTTCCGTGCGATCATTGCCCCGTCGCCCTGATCAGCGCCGGCGTCGGGATAACGCCCATGATATCCCTGCTGCATGAACTGACGCGGAAGGACGGCGACCGTCCCGTCTGGTTCATTCACGGAACCCGCGACGGGGATCATCATGTCCTGTCGCAAGAAACGCGGGATCTGGTTGCGCGCCGATCCGCCATCAACCTGCATGTCGCCTATAGCAGCCCGGCCGCAACCGACCGGCCCGGTGAGGATTTTGACAGCGAAGGCCGCATCGACGGCGCATTGGTCACGGGTCTGGTGGATGCGCCCGACGCGCACTATCTCCTGTGCGGCCCCGCACCCTTCATGGCGGCCGTGCAGGATGCCTTGGAGCGCGACGGCATTTCCCCGCAAAACATCCATACTGAGTCGTTCGGGCCGAAAGGGTGATCGCGGCGCGCCGTCTCACGATGCGGTTCGGCGGTCCAGTCCGTAGATCGCGATGTCCCGGTCGATTCCCCTGATGCTCTCTTTCCCGAGTGCGGTCATACGGCCTTCCGGATCGTCGAATAACGTCGCGATATCCGAGGTTAGGATGCAGTCCATGCCCGCTTCTTTGGCCTTGGACTCCATCCGTGCGGCGATATTGATCGTATCGCCGTAGAAGGCGATGTTTCGCCTGATATCTCCCTCTTCGCAGACGATGACGTCGCCGCCGTGAATGCCAATGCGAAAGTCGGGACAGATTCCGAAGCTTTGTTCGTATGCGGGGCGTTCCCGTTCAACCGTTGCATAAAGTTCGTCGACGGCCCTGAGGACACCGGCCGGTTTTTTGCCCGGCGTCCAATCCCATGTCGCGATGAATCCGTCGCCTTGGTAGCGGTAAATCTCCCCATCGTTTTCTGCGATGGGTTTGGACGCATCGAACATGAATTTGCCGAAAAGCCGATTTGATTTCTCCGGGCCCAGCGACTCGACGATATTCGTCGATCCGTTGATGTCCAGGAACATGAAGATTTTTCGTTCCCGGGTCGGGCGATGATATTTGCCCACCAACAGCGCGAATATGTTCTTGCCGCCGACGAAACTGATGACCCTCAGAACCATCACCGCCAACAAGGACACGGCCAGAAGCGCCGGAATGGCGGCCGGATACCGGTCATAGATGAACGTCAATTCGTCCCAACGGCCGCGGATCGCGTAGTTGGCGTGATGAATGACGAGAAACAGGCCGGTGAGGATCAGGATATAGATCAGGTTCGACCTCAGCGGGTGCATTTCCCGCAACCATCGGCCCCGATTGGCCTGGAAATAGAAAACCTCGAAGCTGCTGATGCAAAGTCCCAGCAAAGGTGCGCCTATGAGCATGTAACCCATGGCGAGATCCAAGGCGCGCGCAACGAACATCGACGCCACGGAAAACACGATGGTCGATAGCGCGACCGCGGTCCATCGTTTGCGCGTGACGCCCTTCATATCGCATACCTTAGCAGCAATGAACGCCCCGATCGTCGGTTGCGTGCATGGTCCATGCGGGTCGAGCGAGAATCGCCTTGATAGTGGCGGTCGGCGGCGCAGGCCACGCGTGGTGATGTTTGCTCGATACTACGATTGCGGCCAGACTGACGACACAACGATAAGATTCGGGAGGCTCCAATGACCACGCAAGAATCTCGTGCCACGAACGGGCGGGGACGCCTGTATGACAGTGTTATGGATACGATTGGCGATACGCCGAGTATTCGCATCAACAATCTCGCGCCGGACCATGTCCGACTGTATGTGAAAGCGGAATTCTTCAATCCAGCGGCGTCGGTGAAAGATCGATTGGCGGTCAGCATCATTGAAGAAGCGGAGCGAATTGGTGCCCTCAAACCAGGCCAGACCGTTGTCGAGGCGACAAGCGGAAACACCGGCATAGGATTGGCGATGGTTTGTGCCGCGAAAGGATACCCGTTGGTCGTTACGATGGCGGACAGCTTCTCCATCGAGCGGCGCAAATTAATGCGGTTCCTGGGCGCCAAGGTCGTCCTGACGCCGCGTGAAGAAAAGGGCTTCGGCATGTACCAAAAGGCCGTCGAACTCGCGGAGGCCAACGGATGGTTTCTTGCCAGGCAGTTCGAAACCGATGCGAACGCCCTTATCCACGCGAATACAACCGCCCGAGAGATCCTGGCGGATTTTGATGGTGAACGGTTGGACTACTTCGTCACGGGTTACGGAACCGGTGGCACGGTTACCGGTGTCGGCCGCGTTTTGCGCAAGAGCCGTCCCGACACCCGGATAATACTGAGCGAGCCGGCCAACGCGCAGATTGTCGGCAGCGGGCGTGCGCAAGGGCGCAACGAGGACGGATCGCCGAACGAGAGCCATCCGGAATTCGAACCGCATCCCATACAGGGTTGGACGCCCGACTTCATTCCGCTGGTGCTGCAGGAATCGATCGACAACGGCTACTACGATGACTTGATCCCGGTTCCTGGGCCGGTCGGTATGGAATGGTCCCAGAAGCTCGCGCAGCGGGAAGGAATTTTTACCGGTGTATCCGGCGGTTCGACATTTGCAATTGCAATGCAGGTCGCCGAGAGGGCAGACCCCGGCTCGGTCATCCTTTGCATGCTGCCGGACACGGGGGAGCGTTATCTTTCCTCGCCGTTATTTGAATCGATCGAAGAGGATATGACCGAGGAAGAGATCGAACTGTCGCTGTCTACGCCAGGCTTTCATATGCCGTCAGCATAGTATCGGCGCGCTATCCCGCCAGGTCGCCGGCGAGGGCGCGGGCACGGTCGGCTTGTGTCCTGGCGATGACCGCGCAGGACCCGGTATAGGCCTCCGGGTCCAGTTTGGCGGCAATGTCCTCCGGCGACAGGTGGCGCCGCACCGTTTCGTTCTCTGCCAGCAGGTCGGCGAAGGCGCGGCCGGTGGTCGCCGCCGCCTGGGCTGCGTCGTAGATGGCGTCATGCGCCTCCTGGCGGCCGATTTCGCGGCCGAGGTCGAGCATCAGTGCCTCGCCTAGGATGAGCCCGCCCGAGAGGTCCAGATTGCGCCGCATGCGCTCGGGGTCGACGGTCAGGCCGCCGATCACCATCTCGATCCGCACCAGAATATCGCCCATGGCCGCGCAGGCGGGCTCGACGGCGGTGCGCATCATCAGGTCGGTCGTGCGGTCGGCTTCGTGCTCGGTCTGCATCGCTTCCAGCGCCAGCGGCACCAGGGCGCGCACGTTGGCGGCGGCGGCGATGATGTCCTGCGTCAGCTTCGGGTTGCGCTTCTGCGGCATGGTCGAACTGCCGACCGTTCCGGGCGGAACCGGCTCTTCGACTTCGCCGAACTCCTGTTTCATCAGGGTGTAAATTTCACGCGCGATCTTGCTGCAGGTCGCTGCCAACAGGCCCAGCAGCGTCACATATTCCGCCTTGTGGTCGCCGGTGGTGCGGGCGGGCACCGGCATCGGCGGCATGTCCAGGTAATGCGCCATGCGCTCGTGTAGTTCCTGACCCAGGTCGCCGAATGACGCGAAAGTACCGGCCGCGCCGCCCAGCATGGATGTGAAGTTACGTTTCTCCGCCTCGCGCAGGCGTTCCACATGGCGGCACAACTCGTCGATCCAGACGCCGACCTTGAACCCGAAGGTGATCGGCACCGCATGCTGGCCGTGTGTCCGTCCCGGCAGCGGCGCGTCGGCGGTACGCTCGGCCAGGTCCGCCATGGCCGTCAGGATGCGGCCGATCAGTTGCAGGAAGGTCCGGTGCGCCCGGCGGATCAGCAGAAGGTCGCCGGTCTGCGTGATGTTTTGCGTCGTCGCCCCCCAATGAACGTAGCCGCCGGCATCGCCGTCGCAAATATGCGCGAGTTCCCAGACCAGCGGAACGATCTGATGCCCGGTCCGGGTCAGGGATTCGATCATGCGGTCGCGGTCAAGCAGCTCCACCTTCGCCTTGGCGGCGATTTCCGTCGCGGCGTCGGCCGGGATCATACCAAGATCGGCTTCGGCCTTGGCCAGCGCCGCCTCCACGTCGAGCCACGCCTGCCATCGGCTCTCCATCGTGAACAGGTCGCGGATGCCGGGATCGGCGATTCGGAAGTCGGTGGGATTTTGCGGCATGTCGGACATTGGGCTTTCCTCGCTGGTCGGCGGGTAGAATAGCAAGGTCCGGGAAGGAAGCTGAATTCCCGCTGCTGAACCGCAGAATAACAGCAATTGGGGAGCGGTGCTTACTGGGCCGGCGGGCTGCGCTTTCGCCCGAGGACTGGTGCGGCGGCTCGCCGGTCAACGGAATACTCTATCTCCGCCGCGATGCGGAAGATTTCGACTTGGCTTTGCAGCGCAAATGATTCTCGTGCCCCAGGCCGGGACCTCAATCGCTCTCGTCGACGAACTTGATCGGTGGCATTGGCCGGCGGTCGACGTCCAGACGGAATATATCCGGGCGTCCGTAATGGCCCGCGACATCCAGCGCTTTGCGTGATTTACGCGCCGCCTCCGGATCGATCGCTGCGTAGAGGATTCCCTTCTCTTCGTGAAGCGGTCCGGCGACGATACCGCCAAAAGGTTTAACCACGATTGCGTCACCAGCGTTCACCCATTCGTCGGCCGTAAACAGGCTATCCCGTCCCGGAAACGTTTCCGGAATATCCATCCCTTGCAGGGCGGTTGCCGTACTCAAAACCCAGCAGCCGCCTTCGCGGGCAATGTGATTCATCGACGCTTGCCAAGTGTCGCCGGAATCCCAGGTGGGCGCGACATAGATATCGATATCTTGCGCGTACAGGGCATGGCGCGCGAGTGGCATGTAGCTCTCCCAACAAATCAGGCAACCGATCCGGCCGACCGGCGTATCGACGACTCTCAATCCGCTGGCGTCGCCACATCCCCAGACCATGCGTTCGGGATTTGTCGGCATCAATTTGCGATGGCGATTCAGAATAGAGCCATCGGGCCCGATCACGACGACGGTATTGAACAATGTGCTGCCGCTATACTCCGAATCGATTTCATTGAGACCCATCACGACAACGACTTGGTGTTTCGCGGCCGCATCGCGAATCGGATCGAGCCCGCCCGCCGCAATATCAACCGAGTTGTCGAGCAGCTTGGCGTGAATCTCATTGCCCAACGCCATATCACCGCCCGGGCGAAGTCGCCATATCCACGTGGGATACCCGGGAAGGTATGCCTCGGGGAAGACGACAAGTTGCGCACCTTCGCCGACAGCTTCGTCGAGCGACTGGAGTGCTTGCTGAACCGTTGCCTCAAGGTCGAGCAACACAGGCGGCTTTTGACAAACCGCTATTTTTGTATCCATGAAAACAGCTTCCTATGCGGTGATGGGTCAGCATACTCCGGTAGTGATTGTCGATACAGGCGCAAATGCCGGGACCGGGCCGAGGCATTGGGCGAAGGCGGCAAATCATAAACGTTGGGCTCGCACCGACTACGTCTAGTTGGATCCCGGTAAATCGACCTGGTTGACGTTACCTGATACATGATTTGTGTCGGGCAAATCGGGAAGGGCGTTCATCATGCAGCCGGAATATGTCGTGGTCGGGGCCGGGTCGGCGGGATGCGCCGTTGCTTGCCGGTTGGTGCAGGGCGGCGCACGCGTCCTGTTGCTCGAAGCGGGGCCGAAGGACACGAACCCGCGCATCCATGTGCCGGCTGCGTTGCGTCCGTTGCTGAACGACCGCGAGGTGAACTGGAACTATCAGGCGGAGCCGGTGGAGAGCGCGGGCGGACGCCGCATCAGTCTGCCGCGCGGCAAGGTGCTGGGCGGGTCCAGTTCGATCAACGGCATGTTGTATGTCCGCGGAAATCCCGCCGACTTCGACGGGTGGGCGCAGCGGGGCTGCCGTGGTTGGTCCTATGACGAGGTACTGCCGTTTTTCCGGAAGTCGGAAACGTATAAACAGGGTGGCGACCCGGAATATCGGGGCGGGGACGGGCCGCTCGAGGTGGAGGATTACCGCACGATCCTGCCGATGACCCACCGGTTCGTGCAAGCCGCCCAGCAAGCCGGTTTTCCGCTGACGCCCGATTACAACGGCGCACAGCAGGAGGGCGTCAGCTATTCGCAGATGACCCGGCGCGGCCGGTTCCGGGGATCGACGGCACAGACCTATCTGCGGGCGGTCCGCAACGATCCCAATCTACAGGTCGTCACCGACGCGTGCGCCACGGGGCTGCTCTTCGACGGGAAGAAATGCGTCGGCGTCACCTACCGCCGGGGCGGGCAGGACACCGAAGTCCGGGCAACCCGTGAAGTCGTGCTATGCGGCGGTAGCTATAACTCGCCGCAATTGTTGCAGGTCTCGGGCATCGGACCGGCCGCGCATCTCCAGAGTATCGGCGTTGACGTGCGTCACGATCTTCCCGGGGTGGGGGCGAACCTTGCCGATCATTTCGCCGCCCGGCTGAAGCATCGTGTGCACGGCCAGATCACCATGAACCAGCTCTCGCGTTTTCCGCGCGTCCTGCCCGAGATCGCCAAATACATCCTGTTCGGCAATGGGGCGCTAACCTTCGGGGTGACCAGCGCCATGGTGTTCTGCCGCAGCCGGGACGGACTCGCCAGTCCGGACCTGCAACTGTTGTTCACGCCGGCGACGCCGATAGAAACCGGTCAGGGCGCCTTGGAGAAGGAGCCGGGCGTTCAGATGACCGCATTGCCGGTGCGGGCGGAGAGCCGCGGCACCGTGATGGCCCGCAGCAGCGACCCGATGGACGACCCCGTCATCACGCCCGCCTATCTAACCGACGAGAACGACGTCAACGTGCTGGTCAGCGGCGTCGCGATCTGCCGGAAGATCTTCGACGCGCCGGCGCTGAAGGAGGTTTCCCTGGGCGAATACGCGCCCGGGCCGGACGTTCGAACGCGCGACGAAATTCGCGATTTCACGCGCGACAGCGGCGGGACGATCCATCACCCGGTCGGCACCTGCAAGATGGGCGATGATCCCGCGGCCGTCGTGGATCCGCGCCTGTGCGTTCATGGTATGCAGGGGTTGCGGGTGGCCGACGCGTCGATCATGCCGACGTTGACCACCGGCAACACCAACGCGCCGACCATCATGATCGGCGAGAAGGCGGCGGCGATGATTCTGGAGGACCGGGTCGGCTGACGGATCTCCGTTCGCGGCCGGTTTAGCCGGTTTTCGGGGTGTCGAGGACCTTGACCTCGCGCTGCGGGAAGGGAATTTCGATTCCGTTCTCCTTGAGCGCCGTCCATATCATCAACAACAGATCGGCGCCCACGCGGTTTTCCCCATCGTCGATGCCCTCCATCCAGAACTCCACAAGAATGTCGATGCCGGAATCGCCGAATTTCGAAATTTCCGCATCGGGCCGGAGCGCGATCGGCAATTCGTCCCCGCTGAGCACCTTGGGATGGCTGGCGACGATCTCCCGCACGATCTTGAACAGCTTCTCCAGGTCGGTTTTATAGGCCACCTGAAAATTCAGCGAATAACGCTGCTGTTTGTTGTTATGGGTCCAGTTGGTGAAGGCGGTGGTGATGAACCGCTCGTTCGGGACCATGATGTCCTTGCCGTCGAAGGTCTCCAGCGTTGCGGACCGCATGGTCAGCTCGCGCAGCGTGCCCGACCGACCGTCCTCCAACTGGATGAAGTCGCCGATCGTGATGCTGCGGTCCAGGAGGATGATGATGCCCGAGATGAAGTTCGAGGCGATCTGCTGCAGTCCGAACCCGAGCCCGACGCCCAACGCGCCGCCGAACACCGCGAGCGTCGTGACGTCGATGCCCATCACGTTCATCAACAGCAGGAAAATCAGCACGAACACGCCGATCTCGAACAGCTTCGCAGCTATTTCCCGCGTGCTGGGGTCGAGGGCCGGTTGGGTGCGGATGACCCGTTGTCCGGTGGCGTTGGAAATGCGGCCAAGCCAGAACAGGACAAAGCCGAACACCACGGTCCGTAGGACGGCGTATAGGGTAAGCTTGATGTTGCCGATTTCGATCGAGACGCTTTCGAGATGCTCGATAACCTCGTCGAGCCATCCAACGCTGTAGAGCAAGGCGATCGGCAGACCGACCCATTTCAAAATCAGAATGATCGTCTCGTTTTTCAGGAAATGCCGGGCAAGGCTGTACACGACAAAGACGAAGGCAACGCCCTGGGCGGCACGCACCAGCCAGGCTTCGCCGGTCGTCCCTGCGCTGATCGCCGCCGCGATGCCCAACACGACCGCTGCCATGACGGGCCGCAATAGGCTGCGGGCCCGGTACAGGCCGCTGCGAAATTCGAAATAGGCGCCGGGTTGTGGTTCTTCGCTGAAGATCCTCACACGTCGCGAAATGTAGGCCGCGATGATCATGCCGATCACGAGCGCCAGCGCGATAATGCTCACCTGAACATAGAATTCGGCACGGGACAGGTGAGAGACGAGCCCTCGCCCGATTTCTTCCGCGCGCACAATCAACCATTCCATCGCGTTTGAACTCCTCAGGGTACAAGCGGATATTTATATTCGCTGTGGGTGCGTGCCGTCGACCGGAACCCGCATTGGTGATTTCGTCACGCTGTTTCTCTATCGACAGTGAGTTGCGGATTGGCCTTCTCCACCCGACCTGCGGTACCGTCGTCATAGTGGATCTGCCAATAGCACTGGAGGATACGCCATGGCTGTGGAACTCGCCGATCAGGCACCGGGAACAATCGAGATCAAACCCTTGGCGATGACCATTGGCGCGGAGGTGTCCGGCGTCGATCTGTCAAAGCCGCTGCCGGGTCAGCAGGTAGGGGAGTTGCGCGCCGCGTTCCTGCGGTGGAAGGTGTTGTTCTTCCGCAATCAGCCGCTCGATCATGCGCAGCAGGTGGCGTTCAGCCGCCAATTCGGTGAATGTACGCCGGCGCATGCGGTCTACGGGCATCAGGACGATGCCTTCCCGGAGGTTTATTCGATCGACCGCGATCGCCGGAACAAGCGCTACAAAGGCGAAGATCTGTTGCATCCCTGGTCGGGATGGCACGCGGACGTGACACCGGCCATAAACCCGCCCGCGATTTCGATCCTGCGCGGTGACAAGATGCCGCCCTATGGCGGCGATACGCAGTTTTCGGACATGGTTGCAGCCTATAACGCGTTGTCGCCGAATATGCAGGCGATCGTCGACGGCATGCGGGGCATCCATCGGTACCAGGGCAATGCCGGTGTCAACGTGAGCAAGGAATACGTCGAAACGCTCAACAAGAATTTGATCATCAGCGAGCATCCGTTGGTCCGGGTTCATCCGGAGACGGGCGAGAAGGCGCTTTATGTCAGTCCGAGTTTCCTGGAGAGCATCGTCGGGTTCACGCCGACCGAAAGCGAGGCGCTGCTGGCCATGCTCAAGACCCATGCTGCCCGTCCGGATTTCAATGTCCGCTTCAAGTGGGACGACCACGCCCTGGCGATGTGGGATAACCGGCAGGTCCTGCACCTGGGACCGAAGGACATCGTCGGTTCGGAGTTCGACCGCGAAATTCACCGCACGACCCTCATGGGCGATATACCCGTGGGGCCGGACGGCAAGCCGTCGACGCCGATCGAAGGTAACCCCATCAAGCCGGTTGGGACCTAATACACCAGCGCCTGGCCGTCGCGGCGCGGGTCGGACGCGGCGCATAGGGCACCGGAATCATCCACGCGGATCGCGCCGGCGCTGCCCCGGCCGCCCCAATCGCCGACGGCCCGGACAGGGTGACCGCGCCCGGCCAGGTCCTCGACCACGCCGGACCCGACGCGGGATTCGATGATCATATCGTTGGTCTCGCGATGCGGCCAGGCGGACGCCGTGCGGCCCTGGAAATGGGTCCAGCGCGGCGCATGGATCGCCTCGGTCACTGAATAATCGTGATCGTAGACGGCGGAGATGACCTGCAGGTTGGTCTGGACCTGTGTGTCGGCGCCGGGCGTGCCGCAGCACATGTCGAGCCGTCCGCCGTCCGCCGGTGGCGCCGTGAACACCATCACGGGGTTCATCGTGTGCCGAACCCGCTTGCCGGGTTGCAGTTGGTCGACGTGATCGGCATCCAGATGCCAATAATTCATGCGGTTATTCAGCAACATGCCGGTGCCGGGACAGACGACCTGCGATCCATAGCTGTTGGACAGACTCTGCAAACCATCGACCGCGTTGCCCCATTTGTCGACGACGCAGTAATGGGTCGTGTCGGAATGCAGTTCCGTCGATGACGCATTCGCGCGGTGGAAGCGGTCTTCGCCGTCGGCCGGCCCATCCTGATAGGCCCAGGGGTCGCCTTCGGTAACATTCTCGGCGGCGCGTTCGGGGTCGATCAGCGTCACCCGCTCGGCGGCGTATTCCTTGGAAACGAGACCGTCGATCGGCACATTCACGAATTCCGGATCGGCGACATAGGCTTCCCGGTCGGCGAAGGCCAGCTTCTTTGCCTCGACCATCACGTGAATGCCCGCCGCCGTATCCAGCCCCAAGGCCGCCATGTCGAAATGCTCGATCAGGTTGAGCTCCTGCAACAGGACGTGGCCGGAGGAGTTCGGGGGCGCTTCATACACGGTGCGGCCGCGATAAGTGGTGCTGATCGGGTCCTGCCAAGCCATGCGGTATCGCGCCAGGTCTTCCATGGAGAGGATGCCGCCGGCCTCGTCCGAGAATTTCACCAGTTGTTCGGCGATCGGGCCGGTGTAGAAGGCGTCGCGGCCATTCTCGGCAATGATCTGATAGGTCTTTGCCAGGTCCGGGTTGCGGCGGATTTCTCCGGGTTTCAGCGGCCGTCCGTCCGGTGCGAAGATCGCGGCCGACGCGGGAAAGCTGTGCATGATGTCGCAGTCCTTGGCGAGCCGGCATTGGAAATGCGACTGCGGTACGCCGGCGAGGCAGAGTTCGATTGCCGGTTCGACACAATCGGTCAACGGCAGCAACCCGTAACGTTCATGAGCGGCGAGCAGAGCGTCGCAAATTCCCGGAACGGAAACGGACAGAATGCCGTCGGTGACGATGCCATCGGCGAAGCGTTCCGGCGTCGCGGCCAAGGGGGCGGCGCCGGTGCCGTTGGCGACCTCGACGGTGCCCTTCTCCTTCATATGCACCATGATGAAGCCGTCGGATGCAATGCCCGACCCTTGCGGCTCCGCGACGCCAAGCGCAAATCCGATCGCGACCGCGGCGTCGACCGCGTTGCCGCCCTTCAGCAGCATCCGCATGCCTGCGAGCGACGAGAGCGGGTGGTTCGTGACGACGGCACCTTGCGCGCCCATGCGAACTTGTTCCCAGGCCTCGGCCCGTATTCCTCCCGGCGTTTCGGTCATCCGTGTTTCCCTCTTTTCGGCTTAACGGTCCGCCCTGACGTTTGGACGATGCGCGTCGGCATTGAATGGCGAGACATGCATTTTGCGGATTTCATCGGGCGAGCGCCAGGGGCTTCACTGCATGGCGGCTTTCATGCACCGACTACGCGAAAATTCGTGCGCGCGGACCGCGAACGAAGTGTCCGGCGTGTGTCGGGGTTATTAAAAATACATTCGTATGTTTAGCTGGTTACAGCCAACCATCTGATGAACAATATGGATTTCCACTCGTGGCGGTTGAATCCGTGGTGTATGGACACCAAGGGCGGATGAGATTTGAATAAGCGCCGAACTTGGCGTTAGGGTGATCGTTTAAATTTGTAGATTTGTGCAGATGGATATTTTTTGGGCTCTGAGTCCGCTTTGGATACATATACCGCGTGGAAGCGTTGCAGTCGCCGGTTTGCGCGGTGAAAGGTATCGCTGGAATTGCTCCCGGTGTTGTTAACGTCGATGCGATCACATTCCGTGTTGGCGATGGTCATGGTTTTCGCCATAACGACCGATGCGCAGTCGACAACCAGGGCGGCCGATGCCGCACCGGAGACCTATGTCATCGACAGCAAAGGGACGACCGTTTACCGAGGCGGCGTCAAAGTCTGCCGCTTCGGCTGCACCCCCGCAGCCCGCAGTGCCGTTTCGCGGCCTTCGCTGCAAGCGCCACCCCAACCGGCACCGCGTTCGCCGGCACCTTCGGTGGTTCCATTGTCGCCGCCGCCCACCTTGCAACTCCCCGACAGCGTCATTTCCGCAGACCGGTACCCGGTTCAGCCGCGCCCGGAACGGCCGCATAGCGGCATCGCACCGCAATCGTTAGGCGTTGGGCCCGCAAAACCGCCGGTCGTCGTGCAACGTCCGTCCGCCGCCACGGCGCCGCCGGTACGTGCCGGGCGGCCCGCTGCCGTGCAGTCTTCCGCACCCTCGAAAAAAAGCGAAGGGTTCACAAAGGAACAAAAGGCGCTGATGCTGAATGCGGGCGCGGCGACTTTCATCATCGGGTATGGCATAGGGTTCTGGGACTATTTCCAGACATCGCCCCAAGTGGGGGACGAGGGGTGGTTCGGCCCGGAAACCAAACATCGCGGCGCCGACAAACTGGGCCATTTCTGGAGCACCTATACGCTTGGCCATGCTTTTGCCTTCGCGTACCGCTGGTGGGATTACGATGCGGAAACGGCGAATATCCTTGGGGCACTCTCGAGTCTGGGTTTTCAGACGTTGATGGAGGTCGGCGATTCCTTTAGCGCGGATAATGGTTTCTCGTATGAAGACGCAATCATGAATTTCGCCGGCGCCGGGGCCGCTTATATTCTGGGCAAGTATCCGGAGCTGGCCCGCAAGATCGATTTCCGGCTGGAATACGGGCCCGACAGCTTCGACGACATTTCCGGCGATATCCTCACCGACTACGAAAGCCAACGTTATCTCATGGCGCTAAAGCTCGACGGGTTCGACGTGTTCCAGAACTCCTATCTGAGTTATCTGGAATTGCACGTCGGGTACGAAATGAGCGGCTCTAACCCGAACATCCCCGGGCAGCCGGACGGGCGACGGGCGGACTACTACGTCGGGGCGGGCTTCAACGTCAGCAAGTTGGTTCAGAATTTCGTCGACACGAAAGTCTTCGACTACTTCCAGCTGCCGTATACGTCGGTAACGATAAAGAATGGCGACGACTGATGGCGATTGCCCGGAAATCAGCGGTGCGGGTGGTTTGTGCGATTGCCGTTTGTGCGGTCATTTCCGGATGCGCCAAGAAGCATCTGTATCCGGGCGACCGGCGGCCCGACGATCAGGTTGCCTATGTCGAGGCGGAACGCTTTCTGCTGGCGAACATCGACTTCAGTATAGACGGCGTGGCGGTCGGTTCCTTGGCGCAATACTATTTTCCGCCCGGATTGCCGCACGAATGGTTGCCGGGGCGCCCGACCAAGGGGGCATCCATTTTGCCCGGCAATCACAAACTTGTAGCCTATGTTGCCAGTTATGGGTGGGTTACGACTGCGCGGGAAGACTGTGCCGCGATGAATTTCCAGGCGGAACCGGGACAGCGCTACAAGCTCTTCATCAAGCAGGGTGCGCTGGTCATGCGGAACGTGCAGACGGGCGCGGATGTCGCGCTGACGCGGTTCGACAAATGCCTACCCCCATCGGAGGCGTCGCGCTGACGCGCATTGGCGCATTCTATTTCGCGTATTTAATCAACTTGCCTTTGACCGTACGCACCGGCTCGCCGTCGCGGATGCGTTGGAAGGTGAAGGCCATCCCCTGCGGCACCAGTTGCCGTGTGTAGCTCTGCACCTGATAGGAACCGTCTTCGGAGATCGACAGCACGTTGACAATCAGCGACGTATCCTTGATCCGCGCCCAGGCCAGCGGCTTGCCGGCGAGCGGGTCGGCCGGTGTCGTCGATTTGTAGACGCCGGCGGATTGCGTTGGAACGAACATCATCCTCTGCGTCTTGCGGCGCACGTTCGGTTTGCTGGGATTGCCGCCGCGCCGGATGACCGTGGTCCATTCGATGTTGAAGCCTTCCCCGGCCTTCTGGATCGTGACGTCCAGGTCGCGGACCGTCACGCCGAAATACAGGCTGTCCTTATTCTCCGCGACGCCGCTGCCTTTAAACGTCCCGAAAAAGGCATCGAGCTTGAGATTCTTGGCCGCAGCCGGTGCTAGTGGCAGCAGCGCGGGCAGGATTGCCAAACATAGAATCAACAGGCGTTTCATCGCATTCCCCGGGTCGTCGTTGTTTTGTTCTATGGCCAGCGTACTACCGGCGGCAAGGACATCAAGATGGCATCGGTGTTACCGCCGGTCATCAATCCAAAGCGTGTGCCGCGGTCATAGAGCAGGTTGAATTCCACATACCGTCCGCGCCGTACCAATTGATGGTTCTTTTGTTCCTCGGTCCACGGCTCGTTCATGTGGCGGCGGACGATGGCACCATAGGCGTCGCGGAAGGCGCGGCCCACATCCTGGGTAAAGGCGAAATCCGCCTGCCAGTCGCCGCTCTCCAGATAGTCGTAGAAGATACCGCCGACGCCGCGCGGCTCATTCCGGTGTTTGAGGTAGAAATATTCGTCGCACCATTTCTTGTAGCGGTCATAGTCGGCCACGTCATGGGCGTCGCAGGCGGCTTTGAAGGCGCCGTGAAAGGATTCGGTGTCCGCATCGTCCGGATAGGTCGGGGTCAGGTCGCCACCGCCACCGAACCAGCCCTTGGATGTGACGATATGGCGGGTGTTCATATGCGCGGCCGGCACCAACGGTGAGTGCATGTGCGATACCAACGAAATGCCGCTGGCCCAAAACCGGCCGTCCTCGGCGGCACCGGGCACTTCCTTGCGAAATTCCTCGGAAAAGACGCCGCTGACGGTCGAAACGTTGACGCCGACCTTTTCGAACACGCGGCCGTGCATGACCGACATTACCCCGCCGCCACCGGTACCGGCTTCCGCGTCGCTGTCGGGACGCGTCCAGGGCGTCTGTTCGAAGCTGCCCGGCGCGCGGTCGCGCAGCGGCCCGTCATAGTCACGTTCGATGGCCTCGAAGGCGCTGCAAATCTCGTCCCGCAGCGCCTCGAACCAGGCGCGGGCCGTTTGCTGCCGTTCGCTTTCAGTCATGCGGTGTTGGATCGGTTGTTGGCGAAGCCGTCGGTCTGTCTCAGCGCCTCACTCAACACCATCGCAGCGGTGAGCGCAACGTTGAGCGACCGCATCCCGGCGGCCATTGGGACGCGAAGGCGCGCGTCGGCGGCATCATGGACCTCGGCCGGTACGCCAGCGCTTTCCCGACCTAACAGCAGCGTGTCGTTTTGGTCGAACCGATGCTCCAGATAGGGCGTCGCACCTTGCGTCGTCAGGAGCACGAGCCGCCCGGTGAATTGCGACCGAAAGGTATCCCACGACGTATGGCGGACAAGATCGACATGTTCAACGTAGTCCATGCCGGCCCGTTTCATGCGCCGGTCCGACCACACGAACCCGGACGGCTCGATGATATCGACTCCAACGCCCAAGCAGGCGGAGAGCCGTAAAACCGCGCCGGTATTCTGGGGGATGTCCGGCTGAAATAGGGCAACGCGCATGCAAATTCGCCCAATGTTGAGGATTGTTGCGTCTTCGGCACACAATATAGACGCCGAGACTTTGCGTCCGGCGGGTTTTTCCATTATACGATGCGCCAACCAACCTTCGGGGGGTGGTCGGCGCAATTGCGGCAGGATGTCGCATCGGGTGCGATGTCGCTGCGTGCGCAGTTCTTGCGCTGTATAAAAACCGGTGCTCGGAGGGAAGAGACAACGGCCCGCTTTAACGGGCCGTCTGGAATTTTGGAAAGGGGAAGAACGACATGGCGGATAGCCACGCCGACGATGAAAACCGGCGAGAGTTCCTTTACCTTGCGGCGGGAGCTGTAGGCGCTGTTGGCGCGGCCTCCTTCGCTTGGCCGCTTATCGATCAAATGAATCCGGCTGCCGATGTGTTGGCGCTGTCGAGTGCGGAAGTCGACATCAGCGCGATCGAGCCCGGACAGGCAATTACCGTGAAATGGCGCGGACAACCTATCTTCATCCGGCGGCGCACGAAGAAGGAAATCGATGAGGCCGCGGCCGTCGATCTCGCTGATTTGCGCGACCCGGAAGCCGACAAGGATCGCGTCGAGAAAGCCGAATGGCTGATCGTCAACGGTACCTGCACCCACCTCGGCTGCGTTCCCGGCAACAAGGTCAGCGATAGGAAGGGCGAGTACGGCGGTTGGTTCTGCCCCTGCCACGGCTCGCATTACGATACCTCCGGACGGATCCGCAAAGGACCGGCGCCCACGAATTTGGCCGTGCCGCCCTATGCGTTCATCTCCGACACGCTGATTAAGATCGGATAGGGGCCGGATAATGGAAAAACAAACCTACAGCAATCCGGTGATCCGCTGGGTCGACGATCGCCTGCCGATCTTTTCGTTCATGGATCACGAGTACAACAAGTTCCCGATGCCGCGGAACTTGAATTATTGGTGGAATTTCGGGGCGCTGGCGTCGATCACGCTGATCGTGATGATCGTGACGGGCATCGTGTTGGCGATGCACTACACGCCGCATACGTCAATGGCCTTCGATAGCGTCGAACGCATCATGCGCGACGTGAACTACGGCTGGCTCATTCGCTACATTCATTCCAACGGCGCGTCGATGTTCTTCATCGTCGTCTATATCCACATGTTCCGCGGGCTGTATTACGGTTCCTACAAGGCGCCGCGCGAACTGCTATGGATGCTTGGTGTCGTGATCTTGCTGCTTATGATGGCGACCGCCTTCATGGGCTACGTGCTGCCGTGGGGCCAGATGAGCTTCTGGGGCGCCAAGGTCATCACCAGCTTATTTGGCGCCATCCCGGTGGTCGGCGAGGCCGTGGTCGAATGGCTGTGGGGCGGTTTCAGCGTCGATAACGCGACCCTGAACCGGTTCTATTCGCTGCATTACCTGCTGCCCTTCGTCATTGTCGGCGTCGTGGTGCTGCATGTGGCGGCGCTGCATGTGTCGGGGTCGAACAACCCGGACGGGATCGAGATGAAGGGGCCGCAAGACAGCGTACCCTTTAATCCCTATTTCACGGCCAAGGACTCGGTTGGCCTCGGCGTCTTCTTGATTGTCTGGGCCGGGTTCGTCTTCTACGCGCCGGACTATCTCGGGCATCCGGATAATTACATTCCGGCGGACTCGCTGGTGACGCCGCCGCATATCGTGCCGGAATGGTACTTCTTGCCGTTCTACGCGATTCTGCGGTCGATCACGTTCGACGTGCTGTTTATCGAAGCAAAACTGCTGGGCGTGATCCTCATGTTCGCGTCGATCGGGGTCTTGTTCATCGTGTCGTGGCTCGACACCTCGAAGGTGCGGAGCTGCCGCTTCCGGCCGATCTATAAGTGGTTCTTCTGGTTCTTCGTGTTGGACTGCATCATTCTCGGCATCGTTGGCGCAAAATCGCCGGACGATCCGGTCTTCGGCGTCGAGTGGTTCAAGTATGTCCATCTCGGTCAGATCGGCACCGCATACTACTTCTTCCATTTTCTGATACTTCTGCCGATTCTCGGCAAGATGGAAACGCCCTTGCCGTTGCCGAAGAGCATCAGCGAAAGCGTGACAGGTGGAAGTTCCAATACGGCCGCGGGGGCCGCGACAGCCAAGGGAGAACCGGCCTGATGCGAAAACTATTCATTGCCAAGCTGGTTGTCGGCCTGTCGCTCGCGGCGTCGGGCAGCGCTTTCGCGGCCGGCGACGTGCTGCCGCCGAAAGACGTGAAGTGGAGCTTCGACGGCATTTTCGGAACCTATGACCGGGCGTCCGCGCAACGGGGACTCCAGGTCTACAAGGAGGTTTGTTCCTCCTGTCACGGTCTGCGGCTGGTTGCCTACCGGAACATCATGGACCTCGGCTATACCGAGGATCAGGTGAAGGCCTTCGCCAAGGAATACGAGGTTCAGAACGAAGAGCCCAATGACGACGGGGAAATGTTCAACCGTCCGGCACGGCCATCCGACCGGTTCGTGAGCCCGTTCCCGAACCAACAGGCGGCCCGGGCCGCAAATGGTGGGGCCTATCCGCCGGATCTGTCGTTGATCACCAAGGCGCGCGCCAATGGACCAAGCTACGTTTATTCGTTGCTGACGGGATACACGGCCGTACCGGCCGGCGTCGAAAAGCAGGAAGGCCTTAACTACAATCCGTATTTCCCGGGTAGCTGGATCGCGATGGCGCCGCCGCTCTCCGAAGATGCGGTGGAGTATACCGACGGCACCAAGGCGTCGGTCGATCAGATGTCCAAGGATCTGACTTACTTCCTGACCTGGGCCGCAGCGCCGGACCTGGAGAAGCGGAAGGGTACCGGCCTTTCGGTCATGATGTTCCTGGTCGTGTTCACCGGTTTGCTGATCGCGGTCAAGAAGAAGGTGTGGTCGGACGTTCATTAACCGGCCGGCGAAAGCGTTATGAATTAGGCCGCGGCCCCTTGGGCCGCGGCCGTTTCTTTTTGGCGTTGCGGTTGATCGACCGAAGATTCCCATCGATACTCCGCCGCCGGAACGCGTAGACGGGGAGAAATTGCATGGGTTCACCAGGATGTCCGCCGGTCGTCGGCATTATCGGCGGGAGCGGCGTCTATGACATCGACGGATTGACGAATGTCGAATGGCGGGACGTCGACTCTCCCTTCGGGAAGCCGTCCGATGCGTTGATGTTCGGCGAGTTGGACGGCCAGCGCGTCGTGTTCCTGCCGCGCCATGGACGCGGCCACGCCGTACCGCCGTCGGACCTGAATTTCCGGGCCAACATCGACGTACTGAAGCGCAGCGGGGTCACCGAGATCGTTTCCCTGTCTGCGGTCGGGTCATTGCGCGAGGATTTGCCGCCCGGCCGTTTCGTGCTGGTCGACCAGTTCATCGACCGTACCTTCGCACGGGTTAAGAGCTTCTTCGGTCCGGGCCTGGTGGCGCATGTTTCGATGGCCGACCCTGTCTGCAGCTATCTTTGCGATCAGCTTGAGACGGCGGGCAAGACGGCCGGACTCGACCTCGTGCGCGGCGGCACCTATCTGGTGATGGAAGGGCCGCAGTTTTCGACCCGGGCGGAATCCGAACTCTACCGGTCCTGGGGATGCGACGTGATCGGCATGACGAACATGCCCGAAGCCAAGCTCGCGCGCGAGGCGGAAATGAGCTACGCCACCGTGGCGATGGTCACCGACTACGATTGCTGGCATCCGCATCATGACGACGTCACCGTCGATGCGGTTATCAAGGTGCTGATGGAGAACGCCGATAATGCGCGCTCCCTCGTCAAGGCGGTGATCCCCTTGCTGGCGCAACGAACGGAGAGCGCGTCGTCCGGCGCCCATACCGCGCTCGACACAGCGATCATCACCCCGCCCGAGGCCCGGGATCCGGATATGGTGGCCAAGCTGGACGCGGTTGCCGGAAGGGTGTTGTCGGGAAGCGGATAGGGGAACGGCGGACATGGTCGAGGCATCGGGACCGAATGCCAAGGAGATCGCCTACTGGAACGGCGCGAATGGCCGCAAGTGGGTGCGGTTCCAGGCATCGATGGACCGAATGCTGGAGCCGTTGAGCCGACAGGCGATGGACACGGCCGGGATCGGGTCCGGTCAGTCGGTCCTCGACGTCGGGTGCGGTTGCGGCGGCACGTCGCTCGACCTCGCGCGCCGCGTCGGGCCGGACGGATCGGTCACCGGGATTGACATATCGTCGGAGATGTTGGCGCGCGCCGTTGCGCGGGCCGCGGCGGAACCCGGCCTGCCGCTTGAATTCCTGAACGCCGACGCCTCCACCGAGGCATGGACGGCGTCGCGTGACCACGCGTTTTCCCGCATGGGCGTCATGTTCTTCCGCGATCCGGTTTCGTCCTTCGCCAATATTCGCCGTTCGTTGAAATCCCGCGGGCGTTTCACCTTCGTTTGCTGGGGGAACCGGGCGCGCAATCCGTGGCGGTCGATCCCGATGGCCGTGGCGGAACGGCATATCGAACTGCCGGCGTCGACGCCCCCAAACGAGCCGGGCCCGTTCGCCTTTGCCGACGGTGACCGGGTCCGGGGCATCCTGGCCGATGCCGGGTTTGTCGACATTCGTGTCGAGGTGCTGGAACGCGATCTTTTGCTGGGGGAGACGGTCGAGGGGGCAGCCGAACATGCGGTTCAGCTTGGTCCGCTCGGTAACGTCCTCCGCGAAGCGCCGGACGCCGTGCAGGCCCGTGTCGCGGATGAGATGCGCGCCGCGATGACGCCGCACCTGAAAACGGATGGCGTGCGCCTCGGCTGTTCCTGTTGGTTGGCGACGGCGGTCGCGCCCTAACCGGACGTGTTACTTGTCGCGCCGCGGGCGATCCACCGTGGGGCCGCCGGACTCCTTCCATCCGCCGAACCCGCGTTCCAGATGGGCGACCGGCTTCAAACCCATATCCTGGATCGCCTTTACCGCGAGCGCAGACCGTTGCGCGCCCGCGCAGTAGAGCAGAAATTTCTTCCCCGAGGCGAAGATTTCCTTGTGATACGGACTATCCGGATCGACCCAGAATTCCAGCATGCCGCGGGGGGCGTGGTATGCGCCGGGGATCATGCCTTCACGGTCCAGTTCCCGGACGTCGCGGATGTCCACGAATACGACAGCGTCGTCCTCTAACAGCGATTTCGCGTCCTCTAGAGAGACAGTCTCGATCTCCGCGTCGGCTTCTTGGACAAGCTGTTTGACGCCTTTGGTGATCATCTCGTTACCTCCCTGTCGGTACGGTCCGGTTCCGGAGTCTTATCACGGAACCTCGTTTGGCGAAGCGGACATGCTAAACGTTGAAGCGGAATAGGATGACGTCGCCGTCCTTCACGATATAGTCGCGGCCTTCCTGGCGCATCTTGCCGGCGTCCTTGGCCGCCTGTTCGCCGCCGCAGGCGACGAAGTCGTCATAGTCGATGACCTCGGCGCAGATGAAACCCCGCTCGAAGTCGCTGTGGATGACGCCTGCGGCCTCCGGCGCCGCGGCGCCGCGGCGTACCGTCCAGGCGCGGCTTTCCTTCGGACCGGTGGTCAAAAAGGTGATCAGGTCCAGCAACGCGTGGCCGGAACGGATCAGCCGGTCCAAACCGGCTTCGGCGAGGCCCAGGCTTTCCAGGTATTCCTGCCGTTCCTCCGGGCTGCCGAGCTGCGCTACCTCGGCCTCGATGGCGGCCGAAACGATGACGACCCCTGCACCTTCGGCCTCGGCCTTCTCGACCACGCGCTGCGAGTATTCATTGCCCTCGGCCGCACTGTCCTCGTCGACATTGCAGACATAGAGGATCGGTTTGGCGGTGATGAGTTGCAGGTGCTGGAATATAGGCTGTTCTTCGGCGGTGATCTCGGCGGTGCGGGCGGGCTTGCCGTCCTGCAGCACCGCCAGGACCTTCTCCATGACCGCCACCTCGGCCTTGGCCTGGCGATCGCCGGTCGCCTTCTTGCGCAGCGGATCGATGCGACGTTCAACGCTTTCCAGGTCGGCCAGCATCAGCTCGGTTTCGACCGTTTCCGCATCGCGCAACGGATCGATCGACTCGTCCACATGGGTGATGTTCGGATCATCGAAGCAGCGCAGCACCTCGATCACCGCATCGACTTCCCGGATGTGGCCGAGGAACTGGTTGCCCAAACCCTCGCCCTTCGACGCGCCGCGCACCAGGCCGGCGATATCGACGATCTCCAAGAAGGTCGGGATGACCTTTTCCGAACCGCTGAGTTTACCCAATACGTCGATCCGGGGATCGGGCACCGCGACACGGCCCACGTTCGGTTCGATCGTGCAGAACGGATAGTTGGCCGCCTCGGCCTGCGCCGTACTGGTCAGCGCGTTGAACAGCGTCGATTTGCCCACATTCGGCAGGCCGACAATCCCGCAATTGAATCCCATCCTAGTCCTCTTTACCCCGTGCCGCGTCTTCCGGGCCGGACGGGCCTTTCTCCTGCGGTGGCTTCTTGGGGCGCGGCGGGTTGATCAGAAGCGCCACGCGCGACATGAACCCGTTGAAATCCTCCGCGCCGATCATCGGCGCTGCATCGGCGACCGCGTCGATTATCTTGTCGAGCATCGGCTGGTCGGCCTTGGCGAAATCGCTGAGGACATGGCCATGCACACGGCTTTTCTCGCCGGGATGCCCGATGCCGATACGGATGCGCCAATAGTCGGGCCCGATATGCTGGCTGATGTTTCGGATACCATTGTTTCCGGCATGGCCGCCGCCGCATTTCGCGCGGATCTTGCCGAAGGCCAGATCCAACTCGTCGTGTATGACGACGACCTGTTCCAACGGAATCTTGAAGAACCGCACCGCCTCGCCGACGGCCCGGCCGGATTCGTTCATGAAGGTGGTGGGCTTCATGGCCAATACCTTGCGGCCATCGAGCGTGCCGTCCGACACAATCGACTGGAACCGCGCCCGGCCCGGTTGAAAACCATGGCGGCGGACGATTTCGTCCACCGCCATGAAACCGACATTGTGCCGGTTGTTTTCGTATTTCGGACCGGGATTGCCGAGCCCTACGAGCAAAAGCATGGGCTAGTCGTCCATCCCGGCGATACGACGCTACTCGTCGTCCTTCTTCTCGCCCTCTTCTTCGCTCTCGCCTTCGGCGCCCTCTGCGCCCTCGGCGCCTTCTTCGCCCTCGACTCCTTCTTCGCCTTCTTCGCCTTCCTCGCCTTCCGCGGCCTCTTCTTCGGCGACCACGGTCGGTGCGGCGATCGTCGCGATGGTGAAGTCACGGTCGGTGATGGTCAGTTCGACGCCATCCGGGAGGGTCAGCGTGCTGGCATGCACCGAATCGCCGATTTCGAGGCCGGTTAGGTCGATATCGAAGCCTTGCGGAATGTCGTCGACGCCGCAGATGACCTCGATGGCGAAGCGCACCACGTTCAACACGCCACCGCGTTTCAGGCCCGGGCTCTCTTCCTCGTTCAGGAAGGTGCAAGGCACCTCCACGGTCACGCGGGTCGCGGACGTTACGCGTAGCAGGTCGACATGTTGCGGCAGCCCCTTGATCGGGTGAAGCTGCAGGTCGCGGGGGATGACCCGTTCGCTATCGTCGCCCACCTTCAGCGTGTAAATCGTCGCGAAGAAAGCGCCGCTGTCCATGCCTTTTTGAAGTTCGCGGGGGTCCAGATTGATGATCTTCGGGGCTTCCTTACCGCCATACACGACTCCCGGTACCTTACCGGCACGACGCGCTGCCCGGGCGGCCCCCTTACCGGCCCGTTCACGCAATTCCGCGTGCAATTCCACTGCTTCTTGCATCATTTTCTCCTAACGATGGACCGCGGATTCAGCCTCCAAGGGTGTTTGGAACCGCGGTTGCCGCACCGTGCGGCACAGGTCCGCCTATTCGGACCTAGTTGAACAAACTCGAAACCGATTTCGATTCGGCAATGCGCCGGATCGCTTCACCGAACAAGGGAGCGATCGACAGCTGGCGGATATTCTGTGCCACCCGCATGGCTTCGGTGGCGAGGATACTGTCCGTGGTGACCAGCATCTCCATGGGGGACGCGGTAACCCGGGCCACGGCGCCGCCCGACAACACGCCATGGCTGACATAGGCGCTCACCGAGGTCGCGCCAGCCTCCATAAGGGCGCTCGCCGCATTGCAGAGCGTGCCGGCGGAATCGACGATGTCGTCCACCAGGATGCATTGCTGATCCTTGACGTCGCCGATGATGTTCATGACTTCGGAAACGCCCGCCCGTTCGCGGCGTTTGTCGATGATCGCCAGGTCGGCGTCGACCCGGCGCGCGATTGCGCGGGCACGGACCACGCCGCCGACATCCGGCGACACGATGGTGACCGGCCCCGAACCCGACGTATTTGCCATGATATCCTTCGCGAATTCCGGTTCCGCCAGAAGGTTGTCGGTCGGAATATCGAAGAAGCCCTGGATCTGGCCTGCATGCAGGTCGAGCGTCAGCACCCGGTTCGCGCCCGCCATGGTGATTAGGTTGGCGACCAGCTTCGCGGAGATCGGCGTGCGTGGCGTGGTTTTCCGGTCTTGCCGGGCATACCCGAAATACGGCAGAACCGCCGTGATGCGGCGCGCGGAACTGCGGCGCAACGCATCGATCGTAACCAACAATTCCATGAGGTTGTCGTTCGCCGGGTAGCTGGTCGATTGGACGACGAAGACGTCCTCGCCGCGGACATTTTCGAGGATTTCGACGAAGACCTCCATGTCCGAAAACCGGCGGATCGAGGCCTGTGTCAGCGGAATGTTAAGATAGGCGGAAATCGCCTCTGCAAGCGGGCGGTTGCTGTTACAGCTCAGAATTTTCATTTTGACTACTCGGCCCCACCCGTTGCGCCCTGCGCCAGCGGAAATTTGGCGTTGCTGACGTGGCTGCAGACGGAACAGACGGCTTATTGGGTTGCGACGGCGGCCTCTCTATATCAGGGCGCCAAAGCCCTGTAAACGGCCTTTCCGGTCATTCGGCGGGGGGCTCAACCTCGTCCATGCGCATAAATTGCAACGATGCGAATCCCTGCGGTGGCGGCTACAAGGACCGATCCACTATGTGGTGTTAGTCGCGCCGGCGGACACGGCGTTGCCGGTCGATCTCCCGGGCGGCGACAACCATCCGGCGGCGGGCCTCTACCGTCGGCGGCATCGTCTCGGATAGCAGCTCCAATCCTGCGACTTCCAGCATCGCGGCCAACGAAATTCCGTTGTTGTCGCAGAATGTTCGCCACCCATTGGATGAATTTTTCGAGACTTTTGCGGATAAGGTAACCCGCGCTTCGGCAATCGGACTCTCAGATTCGTCAGTCATTCTATTAGCTTAATGACCCTAACTTCATTTAGCAACAACCGGCTGGACACCGCATTAGCTAGCTGCTACTAGCAACAGATATTTGCAAATAAAATTGATTTTTAGATTGGATAATATGCCTGCGACAGTGAGAAATATCGAAGGTGAGATCATCATCGCCGAAATTTCGGGGGAGATCGATCTGGAAGATCGACTGAATATCAGGGCACAGATCGCCGATGCTTGCGGGAAGCATCCGGCTCCCAAGATCATTGTTGATCACCGCCAGTCGGATTTGCAGATGTCTGTGGCCGACCATTTCGACTTTGGTAGCTCATTCGGCGAATCAGGAATTCCCGCCGAAGCGAAAATCGTTGTTCTGTTACCAGACGACCCGACAATCCGAAACGATCTGACGTTCTCACTCACCGTGGTGCAAAACCGATGGTGCGATGTCCGGACATGCCAGGGGGCGATGCAGGACGCATTGAATCTGCTGATCGATTCGTAGTGGATTTGCGCCTGAGGGGACGCGGCGCAGGGTGGCCGGCTAGAGCAGAAGAAGGCAGAGAAACAGGCCGGCAACGCCCAAAACCGCCAATTGAATGAGATAGGGCATGGGCTAGCCCGTCACCACGATCGCGGAAAGACCGCGGCCGTAATCCTTTTCGCCCCGATGCGTGGCCCGCCGGTAGCTGAAGAAGAGGTCCTCCTCGGCACAGGTATCGTGCGGTAGTACCTCGATGTCCGACAATCCCAATGACCTGAGCTGGGTCTCCACGTATCCCGGCAGGTCGAACATGTGGTGTCCGTCCCGGATCGAGGGCCGGAAGAAGCGGGCATGGTCCTCGTTTTCCGCGACGAACGGGGCCGGGAACTCAGGCCCG
Organism: Alphaproteobacteria bacterium; assembly: GCA_965228975.1. Lineage (GTDB taxonomy): Bacteria > Pseudomonadota > Alphaproteobacteria > UBA8366 > UBA8366 > JAJFJD01. Next base: position 3,793,816 of record OZ245851.1, on the reverse strand, counting down.
ACTTCGTAGGAAGCCTGGGCGATCGTCGGGCCGACCGCCGCGTGGATCCGTTTCCGGTCCGCGCCCATCTCTTCCATCGCATCAAGGGTCGCGCCCAGGACGCCGCCGATTGCGCCACGCCAGCCCGCATGGGCCGCACCGACAATTGCGCCGTCCTCTGCCGCGAACAGCACCGGGGTGCAATCGGCCGACAGGACGCCGATGGCGATGCCCGGAGTCGCCGTCACCATGGCGTCCGCTTGCGGTGAATCTTTGGGGTCCCAAGGCCCGGTCACTCGCTCAACGTCCTTGCCATGCACCTGATAGACCGTGTTGAGCGCCGTCGCGCCATCGAGGGCCGACAGAGCCCGGCGACGGTTTTCCGCCACGTCGTCCGCAACATCATCGGAACCGAAGCCGACGTTCAGGGACGCATAGATCGAGCCGCTGACGCCCCCTTTGCGGGTGAAGAAACCGTGGGCGATGCCTTTGATCGTCGACAGCGATCCGGCGGCGATTGTGTCAGGTCGGGTATCCGTCATCGTTCAATCCGTTGTGGCCGCGAATTTAGCCGCGGATTCAAAGGCCGGCGGCGGGGGCATGTCAGGGTGGCAAAATGCCAAGGCCTTGAACAAGGTGCCCATTTCCGCAGGATCGATCAAGCGTCGGCAGGCGCTCTCGATCGTCTTGCGCTGGTCCGCCGTTGCCCGTTGCATCAACTGCTCCGCCCGCATCTCGATCCCGAGGCTGCGCAGGAAATTGCCTTGAGTCACGGGGCCGTAGACGGTCGTGTGGGCGTTCGCTGCCGCACGCAAATCCATGAAATTGACATGCGCGGTCAGGTCGGCGGTTCCGGGATCGGATAGGAAGTCATGCCGCTCGTGTCGCTGGACCGCCTGTAGCGTCGCCGAGCCCGAGGGTTCCGCATAGCCGTAGTCGATGGCGAGGGTCGCGCCGCCGTGCTTGGCGATCCGTTCCGCGAGGTCCGTGGTAATCGAGATCGCAGAGGGGCAGACCTCGGCGATGTCGCCGGCGGCAGCGGCATCCCGGGCCGCGAGCAAGGCGGTTGCGGATGTTGCCGAGGGTGATGCCGCAAGGACGAGCCGGTCGCCGTCTACGGTCACCACATTTTCCCTCCACCCGTCTTCGGTCCGGATGAATTGGTGGACCGGCAGGGCATCGAAGAATTCGTTGGCGATGACGATCAAGGGGCCGTCCGGAACGCGGGCAAGTTCGTCATGCCAGGCCGGGTTGTGGTCACCCAGCGTGACGGCCTGCATGTCCCGCAGGACCGGGCTCGTCTCGACCAGGTGGATCGATGCGGCCTCTCCGAAGTCCGGCAGCACGCGGGCGGCGCGCAGGGCGTCCTGCATCAGTGTCCCGCGCCCCGGGCCGAGTTCGACGAAGTTGAAGGGGGCGGGGCCGCCCATCAACCGCCACACTTCGGCGCACCACAGTCCGATCAGTTCGCCGAACATCTGGCTGATCTCCGGCGCGGTGATGAAGTCGCCGGTCCGGCCGAACGGGTCCTTTCCCATGTAGTAGCCATGCCTTGGATGACCCAGCGCTTCCGCCATGAACTCGGCGATGCTGATCGGTCCCTGTAGGCTGATTCGCCGTGCGATGCTGCGGGATAGCGGTGTCACGTCCCGCTCTTGACCGTGATCGGCGGCCGCCGCTGCGCGTTCCAGATCAGATACAGGCCGTACAACACCATCGGTACCGACAGCCATTGCCCGTAGGTCGTGCCGAAGGGGAGGAACCCGATGTAGGCATCGGGTTCCCGGACCGTCTCGACCAGGATACGGGACAGGCCGTAGCCGGTCAGGAACACGCCGGACACCAAGCCGGTCCGCAGGAGCGCGTCGCGGCGGTAGGCGAGAACCGCGATGACCGCGAACAGCACCAACCCTTCCAGCATGGCCTCGTATAGTTGGCTGGGATGACGCGGCGCCGGGCCGCCGTTCGGGAAGATCACCCCCCAGGGCGCCTCCGTCACGCGGCCCCATAGTTCGGCGTTGATGAAGTTGGCGATCCGGCCGAAGAACAGGCCGATCGGTGTCGCCGCGGCGACGATATCGGAAAGTGGGAAGAACCCGGTGCCGTGTCGCCGGCCGAAGATGATCATGGCGATTATCACGCCCAGCAGGCCGCCGTGGAAGGACATGCCGCCGCGCCAGACTTGAAGGATATCGAGCGGATTGGCGAGGTAATAGCCCGGTTGATAGAAAAACACGAAGCCCAACCGGCCGCCGAGCACGACCCCGATGGTCGCCCAGACCATGAAGTCGTCGATATGTTTCGGCGTCACCGTATTCGGCGGACGCTTCGCGAGCCGCAGGCAGTATTGCCAGCCGCCGATCAGGCCGGCGATATAGGCCAGCGCGTACCAGCGGATGGCCAGCGGGCCGATTTGCACGGCGATCGGATCGATATCGGGAAAGACATAAGGGCCCATCAGGTCACCGGTGTGGATCGTTGGTTGCCAGGTAGTCCTTGATATAGCGCGTGACGCCGTCTTCCAATGCGGTGAAGGGACGGTCGTAGCCGCTGTCGCGAAGCCGCGTCATGTCGGCCTCGGTGAAATACTGATAGTTCGCGCGGATATTCTCCGGCGTATCGACATAATCGATCGCCGGGTCGCGGCCCATCGCGTCGAAACAGGCGTGTGCCAGATCCAGGAAACTGCGCGCGGCGCCGGTTCCGCAGTTGTAGATGCCATTCACTCCGGGATTGTCGAGCAGCCATAGCATCACGTCGACGCAGTCGCCGACCCAGATGAAATCCCGGCATTGGCCGCCGTCCGCGTAGTTCGGATGGTGCGACCGGAACAGCTTCACGTGGCCTGCCGCCGAAATTTGCTCGAAAAGCTGGATCGCGACGCTCCGTTGGCCGCCCTTATGCTGCTCATTTGGGCCGTAGACATTGAAGAACTTCAGGCCCGCCCACTGCCGCGGACGATGGCCGGCGGCTGCCAGATAGACGGCGTTCAGGTCGAAGAGCTGTTTCGACAGGCCATAGGCGTTCAACGGGTGGAGCCGCCCTAGCGCCGCGGGATCGTTGTCGTCGACGAAGCCGGCTTGGCCATCGCCGTAGGTCGCCGCCGAGGAGGCATAGATCAGACGCCGGTCATGGGCGCTGCACCAGCGCCACAGGTCCAGCGAGACGCCGAAATTGTTGTCGAGCAGAAAATCCATGTTGGTTTCGGTGGTCGCCGACGATGCCCCCATATGGAAAATCGTATCCACGGCCTCCCCGTTCTCCGCCAGCCAGGGGAGAAGCCCGTCGGGCGCGATGATCTCCGAAACGCGGTGTTTGGCGATGTTGGCCGATTTCTCGTCGCTGTCGACGATATCGCAGACCGCGATGGGATTCTCGCCGCGGTCGGCCAGCGCCGCGACCAGGTTCGAGCCTATGAATCCGGCGCCGCCGGTGACGAGAATCATGCAAACGCAGTCCTGGGGCAATCCTGGTTGCGAAAAGAGGTTCCCTTATAGGCAGGCGTCCAGCAGGGGACAAGTCAAGCCCCAACTTGTATCGGCCGGTCCGTACTTCTATATCTCAAAGACAAGCGCATTCCGCCGGTCCGGCGGTGCGCGGTCCCGGCAGGCAGGAGAAAGAGCCATGCAAACCGACAACCGTCTTCTGGACGACCTGGCCCGTGTCGCGGGCGGTGCCATGGGTGCTTTATCGGGGGTTCGGACCGAAGTCGAGGAAATGGTCCGCCAGCGGCTGGAGCGGCTGCTCTCCGACATGGATCTCGTGCCGCGCGATGAGTTCGAGGCCGTACAGGCGATGGCCGAGAAGGCGCGCCTGGAGCAGGAAAAGCTCGAGAAACGCATGGCTGCCCTAGAAGCTGCGCTGGCCGAAAAGAAACCGGCGAAACCGCGCCGGACCAAATCGGCGGCAGCCTCGAAAACGGGCAAGAAATCCGCATAGAAAATTACGCATCGCCGCCGCGATTTCCTCCCCTGATTCACATCGGAATCGGCAGCCGGAACTTTTTTTCCGATTGTCGCACAATCTTCGCTTGCTCCTGCGGAGTCACTTCTGGCAATCTAGGTATTGTGGTTGAGGGAGGGTCATAACCACTATATGTTCCAAAACACACCGAGTTCGGAGATTGCTCAGGAGCGTGGGCCTGGGAGAAACGATCGCCGGATTCCCCGTAAAACCGGAATGCTGTTGGGAGGTCGCGCATATGGGGATTCTTTCGGCTGATCTAGGCGATGAGTCCATGAATCCGATAGACCTGCTCGAAGAGCTGGTCGTCGCCAATGAATGGGCTTTCGACCGGTCCAGCGATCATGAAATGATCGTCGAAACGACGGGCCGATGGTGCGACTACCGCATGTTCTTCATCTGGCGCGAGGACCTCAGCGCGCTCTACTTCACGTGCGTCTTCGACACGCGGGTTCCGGAAGACAAACGCCCGGCGATCACCGAACTGATCTGCCTCGCCAACGAAAAGCTCTGGCTCGGCCATTTCGATGTCAGCTCCGATGACCGGTTGCCGATGTTCCGGCACACCATTTTGACACGCGGTTGGCAGACCTTGGCGCCGGAACTTCTCGAAGACATGGTCGATATCGCACTTGCCGAATGCGAGCGCTTTTATCCGGCCCTTCAATTTGTCGTATGGGCAGGCCATTCTCCCAGCGATGCGATCGCATCTGCTATGATGGATACGGTCGGAGAAGCCTGACCGGGAGACACATTCATGACTGCAACGTTGGAACGGCCGCTCCTGCTCGTGGGATGCGGCAAGATGGGGTCTGCCATGCTTTCGGGCTGGCAGTCGAGCGGCATAGCCGCAGGGGGCGTTTACGTCGTCGAGCCGTATGGCTTGCCGGAATCGATCGACCCGGCCGGTCTGCAGGCGGTCTCGTCGGATGAGGCATTGCCGGACGATCTCGATCCGGAGGTGGTCGTCTTTGCCGTGAAGCCGCAGCAGATGGATGAGGTGGTGCCGCGCTACAAACGTTTCGCCGCGCCGGGAACGTTGTTCGTTTCCATCGCGGCTGGCACCACTATCGGTATTTTCGAAAGGCACCTAGGAGAGACTGCCGCGATTGTCCGTGCCATGCCGAATACGCCGGCGGCGATCGGGCAGGGCATCACCGTCGCCTGTCCGAATGCGCGGGCCACGGCGGATCAGGTCGCGCTCGCCGAAGCGCTGCTATCGGCCATTGGCGAATGCCTGAGCGTGACGGACGAAGCACTGATGGATCCGGTGACCGCGCTCTCCGGCAGCGGACCGGCCTATGTGTTTCTGATGATCGAGGCGATGGCCGCGGCGGGCGCGGCGGCGGGGTTGCCGCAAGATATGGCCGATCGACTGGCGCTCGTCACGGTGGCGGGGGCCGGGCAACTCGCCCTGCAAGGACCGGAGACGCCCTCCACGCTGCGGGAGAACGTGACCAGCCCTGGCGGCACGACATTCGCGGCGCTTCAGGTGTTGATGGCCGAACCCGGGTTGAAGGACCTGATGGCGAAGGCGATCGACGCGGCGACCGAGCGCGGCAAGGAACTGGCGAGCTAGCCCTTTCTGGCCGGTGCAATAAGGTCTCCCGTTGACCGGCGCTGACCGCTACAATCCCGGCATGACGGAGCGTAAGGATCCCACGATCAGCTTGGTAACGGCGGCGTTCGACCTCATCCCCGATCGGGGATGGGCGGCGTTGTCGCTATCCGACGTCGCCGAAAAGGCCGATGTCCCGCAGGATGAGATGCGCCGGGTATTTCCCTGCAAGGCCTCGTTGCTGGCGGGAATGGCGGGTTGGGTCGAGGCGCGGGCGCAGGAAACGCCGCCCGCCTTCGAAGAGGAGGATACGGTCCGCGACCGGCTGTTCGAGTTGATGATGGAACGTCTCGATGTTCTGGCCGATCGGCGCCCGGCCGTGGCGGCCGTTCTGCGCGATCTGCCGCGGGCGCCGCTATCCGCGTTGCCCGCCGTGCCGGCCTTGCTGCGTCATGTCGGGGGTATTCTGGAAGAAGCGGGCGTTTCCAGCGCGCCGCCCGCCGGGCCGTTGCGGTGCAAGGGGTTGGCTGGGGTCTGGTTGGCGACCCTCGCGGTTTGGGTAGACGACGAAAGCCCGGACAGCGCCCGCACGATGGCGGCGCTGGACCGTAACCTGCGGCGTATCGAACCGTTTGCGCAGATGTTGGCCCCGATGTCGCAACGGGGTGCACCTTCCGCCGAACCGGGCGGTTTTTGATATTCAATCTTGGCGATAAGAAATGACGATTAGCTTCGATGATTTTTTGAAGGTCGATGTCCGTGTCGGGACCGTGACACGCGCCGAGCCCTTTCCCGAGGCCCGAAAGCCGGCGATCAAGCTGTGGGTCGATTTCGGCGAAGCGATCGGGGAAAAGAAGACCTCGGCGCAGATCACCAAATATTACCGGCCCGAAAGCCTCGTCGGGCGGCAGGTCGCGGCGGTCGTCAATTTCCCACCCAAGCAGATCGGAAAATTCATGTCCGAGATTCTCGTTCTCGGCTTTCCCGACGCGGAAGGCGAGGTCGTTCTGCTGTCGGTCGATCACCCGGTCCCGAACGGCGGTCGGCTTTTCTGAACCGGCTACCGGCTTAGATCGGCAGGTGCACCACGGCGCGCAGGCCGCCATGCGGCGAGTCCTCCAGCCCGATGTCGCCGCCATGGCTCCGCGCGATGTCGCGCGCGATCGCCAATCCCAGACCGGTGCCGCCGGTCTCCGGGTTCCGGGACTGGTCGAGCCGATGGAAGGGCCGGAACACGTCCTGCCGTTCGGCTTCGGGTATGCCGGGGCCGTCGTCGTCGATGGTGATCTCGACCGCGTCGTTGCGTTTGCCGGCACGCACCCAAACCTGCCCACCATACCGTTCGGCATTGGACACGAGATTGTCGAGGCATCGTCGTAAAGCATCCTTTTTCACGGGCAATTCCAATTTGCCTTCGATGTGGCAATCGACCTTGGTCCCGTTCCGCTGCCAACTCGCTACTGCATTTTCGATCAATCCGCCCAGATCGGTCGCCACCGCCGGTTCGTCGCCTTCGCCTTTCGCGAAGGTCAAATAACCGTCGATCATTTTTTCCATCTCGGCGACGTCGGCCTTCAGTTCCTCGGTATCCGTGCTGTCGTCGAGCATGGCCAGTTGCAGCTTCATGCGGGTCAGAGGCGTGCGCAGGTCGTGGCTGACGCCGGACAGCATGTCGGTGCGCTGCCGTATCTGGCGGCTGATCCGCGACCGCATCAGATTGAAGGCCGCGCCGGCCTGCCGCACCTCGGTCGCGCCGGACACCTGGAAGCGCTCGTCCAACCCGCGGCCTTTGCCGAACCGGTCCACGGCGTCGGCCAGTCGCCGGATCGGCTTGATCTGATTGCGCAGGAAGACGATGGCGACCGCGAGCAGGATGAGCGAGGTGCCGACCATCCAGAACATGAAGATATAGGTGGTCGTGCTGAACACGCGCCGTCCCGGCACGAGAACGGACAACACCCCGTCCGGCAACTGGATGTCGATGATCACGCGTTCCTTGAACACCGTCGAATCGATAACGAAGGGGCGTTGGACGCGCTCGCGCATGTCGATGGCGAGCTTTGCATCGAGAATGCCGCCGTATTCCTTGTCCGTGTCCGGCAGGTTGACGCCGGGCGTGAAGGTCATACGGAGCTGGAAATGCTGATGCGCCTTCGCGAAGGCGCGGGCCACGCCTTGCGGGCTGGGGTCGCGGATCATCTCGTCGATCGTGAGGGCGATCTCGCCGGCGATGGCCGCGGTGAGCCGCCGGGTGACCGTTTCCCAGTGCCGGTCGATAAAGATCGTCGCGGCGACGATTTGCAATATGATCAGCGGGGTGACCAGGATCATCAGCGCCCGACCGAACAGCGTTTTCGGCAGGAACCGCTTTATCAGCGCGAAGGGATCCATCGGTCGCTATTCGTCGGGGCGCAGTACATAGCCCTGCCCCCTGATGGTTTGGAGATAGCGTGGCGTGCGGGGGTCGGGTTCGATCTTGCGCCGGAGCCGCGTGACCTGCACGTCGATCGTCCGTTCGCCGCCGTTGATATCACAAAGCTGCGAAAGGGATTGCCGGCTCATCACCCGGCCGGCCTGTTCGGCGAGCACCCGGAGCAGGCTCGCCTCGGTCGACGTCAGGCTGATGGTATCGTCGGTGCCGATCAACAACTCGCGTTCCGCATCGAAGCGGATATCGCCAAGCTGGACGGATTTCACCTCCACTTCCGGGATCGCCGGCTCGACCGGGGCGCGTTGCAGGATATTCTTGATCCGCAGCAGAAGCTCGCGCGGTTCGAAGGGTTTCGGCAGATAGTCGTCGACGCCGGCTTCCAATCCGTCGATGCGATGTTCCACCTCGGCCATCGCGGTCAGCATGAGGATCGGCATGCGATGGTCGGATTTGAGCGCGTGCGCGAGGGTGAGGCCGTCCTCGCCGGGCATCATCCGGTCCAGCACGATCAAATCGAACTCGAAGGAGGTGAGGTGAGTCCGCGCGGCCTTTGCATCGGCCGCGACGGAAACACGAAACCCATTATCCATCAAGAACTTACGAAGAAGTCCCCGCAGGCGGGTATCGTCGTCGACAACCAGGATGTGCGGCGTTTCCGGGTGCATCGAGGCGAGTATACACGTCCTTGATCCGCCTCAACAGCGGCTGCGCGCGGCGAATTTGGTTACCGGCGGGGCATCCAATCGCGTTCGAACCGGGCGCGGTCCTCGTCGCTTGTCATCATGCCCAACATGACCCTGCGGAACCCTTCGACCGCCTCCGCGCCGGCGTTGCGGTAGGCTTTGGCGAAGCGCGCCCGCTGGTTCTCGGTCAGCTTCCGCTCGAGGTCGCGGCCTTTCTCGGTAAGTTTCAACAGGCGTTGTCGCCGGTCCTGCGTGCCCTGTGTTTGGACGATGAATTCTTCGCGGATGAGTTGCCCCAGCACACGGCTGAGACTTTGCTTCGTGATCTGCAGAATGCCCAAAAGGTCGGAGACGGACATGCCCGGATATCGCCCGACGAAGTAGATCACCCGGTGATGGGCACGGCCGAAGCCGTAATCGGCCAGGATGGCGTCCGGCTCGGCCGTGAAATCGCGGTAGGCATAGAACAGCATTTCGATGCCTTGGCGCAGTTCCTCGTCCCGCAGATAGCCGGGTTCGGTCTCTTGCGGCGGGCGAGTTTTAGGCGAATTTATGTCAGTCATGTTGACATAAATTGATTCGAATGATACACAGCGCGTCCAATCTTCGACAGAATGTGACCTTTTCTGCGGGATGTTGGTAAGATTAATAGACCGTCACAGCGAACTTTCACAGGGTGACCGGAGAAAAACCGATGGATGAACTTCCGTTCGACGACCGCGAGGGCCACATCTGGTTCGATGGCGAGTTGGTGCCGTGGAAAGACGCCAACCTGCACGTTCTGAGCCATGGTCTTCATTACGCTTCCTGCGTATTCGAGGGCGAACGGGCCTATAATGGCCGGATTTTCAAGCTGACGGAACACACGGAACGTCTCGTCGAAGGCGCCCGGTCGATGGATTTCGAGATTCCGTACACGGTGGAACAGATCGACGCCGCCTGCAACGAAGTCTTGAAGGCGCAAGGGTTGAGCGAAGCCTATATCCGGCCGATTGCGTGGCGCGGATCCGAAATGATGGGCGTGTCGGCGCAAAATGCCAAAATCCATTTTTCGATCGCGGCGTGGCCCTGGGGCGCCTATTTTACGCCGGAAGCCCGCATGGAAGGCATTCGCATGCAGTGGTCGGGCTGGAAACGCCCGGACCCGGCGACGATACCCTGTAAGACCAAGGCGGCGGGCTTGTACATGATCTGCACCCTGTCGAAGCACAGGGCGGAACGCGACGGGTTCAACGATGCCCTGATGCTCGATTACCGCGGATACATCGCGGAAGCGACCGGCGCGAATATTTTCTTGGTCATCGACGGCAAGATCCACACGCCGCTTCCCGATTGTTTCCTCGACGGCATCACGCGGCGGACGGTCATCCAGCTCGCCAAGATGCGCGGGTACGAGGTGACCGAACGGCATATAAAGCCCGAAGAGCTGAACGACGCGTCCGAGGTTTTCCTGTGTGGTACCGCCGTGGAGGTCACGCCGGTGCGCGAGATCGGCGAGCAACGGTTCACCCCGGGCGAGATCACACGGACATTGCTGGAGGACTACGACGAGGAGGTGCGGCGCGAGGTGCCGCGGACCCTCGATGCGCCGAAGGCTTACGCCGCATAGTCCCGATACCCGGTAGAGTTCCGAGAACGGGCGTCGTGCCAAGGGCCGGCGCCCGTTCTCGTTACGCGGCCGCCCGGCGCAGGCGTTCCCGGTGCAGGATGTAGAGGCCGCTCGCGACGACCAGCGATCCTCCGGTCAGAATCCAAGCGTCGGGGATGTCGCTCCAGAACAGATAGCCGATCACCATCGCCCAGACGATGGTGCAGTATTTGAAGGGCGCCACGATCTTGGCCTCTGCGAGGCGAAAGGTTTCGATCATCAGGAAATGAGCAACGCCTTGAAACAGCGCGGCAAGCGCGAATATCCAGATATCCGCCGGATCGATCGGCTTCCATCCGGTGACGAAACACAAACCGAGTCCGGCGAATAGAATGACCGTTGTTGTCACCGCAAGGGTCGCGGTGGACGAGTCGGTGGCGCTGATCTTCCGGGTAATGACGTCGCGGGTCGCGCTCAAGACGGCGACCGTCAGCGGCAACAGGGCGGCGATCTGGAAGGCGGCGGCGGTCGGGCGCAGCATGATCAACACGCCGAGAAAACCCGTCAGCACCGCGCACCACCGGCGCCATCCGACCCGCTCGCCCAGCAGGAAGGCGGCCATTGCGGTCAGGATCAGGGGCGACGCATGGTTGATCGCGAAGACGTCGCCGAGCGGCAGCCGTTCGACGCTGAGGATCATCAGGAAGGTGGAAGAGGCAAGGCAGAGCGCCCGCGCCAGCTGACCGCCGTAGTTGCGCACCCGCAAGGTGGCGATGCCGCCGTCCCGCCAGATGAACGCCGCGATGATGAAATAGATGAACAATGCGCGGACGACCATAATCTGCGCGGACGTGTAGTCGTCCACCAGGAATTTCACCACGGTGGAGTTAAGGGCCAGGAACAAGCCGCCCGCTATCATGCAGGCGATGCCCTTTACCGGCGAGATGGAAGACGGTGATGGCATGGCAGGCGCGACACTATAGCCTGCCGTTTCTCGATTACCACGCCATTTCAAGAATTTCGAGGATGTCGTCCGGGCCGTTGATTTTGCGCGGGTTTGACGGGATCAAATGGTCGTGCATCGCGTTTTCGGCGATTTCCTGAAATTGGTTCCGCTGGACGCCGACATCGCGCAGCCGCCGCGGCAGCCCGAGGCTGGTGATCAGGTCGCCGATGGCTTCGCTTGCGTCGACGCCGGGACGGTCCAGCGCGATGCTGACCTTTTCCTGCTGCGCCGCATTGAACGGTTTGTTGAAGGTCAGGACATGCGGCAGCAGGATGCAGGACGTGTGGCCGTGCGGCACGCCCGCCGTGCTGCCCAATTGATGGCCGATGCCATGACTGGCGCCACGCCGGACCCCCGCCATCGATCCGATCATCGACAGCCAGGTGCCGGTCAGACAGTTCTGACGCGCCTCCAGGTCCGTCGGATCTTCCTTCGAACGATGCAAACCATCCCGGAGAAGGCGGAGGGCGTGGGACGCGGTGCCGTCGACATAGGGCACCGCGTTGATCGAACAGAGATCTTCGGTCACGTGGTCGACCGCGCGGATTCCCGTCGATAGCCAGAGCCATTCCGGCGTGTGCACCGTCAGCGCCGGGTCGAGGATGACCGTTCGCGGAACATGGAGCGGGTGCCGGTAAATCTGCTTCAGGTGCCGGACCGGATCGGTACCGCCGGCAGTGATATTGAACTCGCCGCCGGACAGGGTGGTCGGGACCGCAACCTGCCGCACCGTCGGCGCCTTGGGCTCGAGGTCGCCGGTCGCGGCGTAGCGTTTGAGCGTGTCCGTATCGCGCACGTCGTTGGCAAGGCACAAGACTATCAGCTTGCTGCCGTCGGTCACCGAACCGCCGCCGACGCTGAGGATCAAGTCCGCACCGTTGGCGCGCGCGTCGTTGGCCGCGTCGACGACCTGGTCGATCGGCGAATGCGACGCCATCCGGTTGCACACGCCGGCGAGCCGGTCGCCGAGCGCCGTCTTCAGCCGGTCCACCGTATCCGTTTCGCGGCTCAATGTGCCGCCGACGACGACATAGACATGCCGAGCGTCCAATCGCTCGGCTTCATCGGCAATGGCTTGATCGAAAGCCGCGCCCGATATCACCCGCTCGATATCGAAATAGGTGAAGGTATAGGGCTGGGGGTCGGTCATGGTTACTCCGCCGCTTTGTTGGGGTCTTTTTGTTGCCAGCGTTCGGCTGCCGCGTCGTCGCTGTCGCGCGCGTCGACCCAACTGCCATTGCCGTCCTCGGTCTCTTCCAATTTCCAGAACGGCGCCTTGGTTTTCAGCCAGTCGATCAGGAAATGACAGGATTCGAGCGCGGCTTCCCGATGGGCGCTCGCCGTAACGACCAGGACGATCCGGTCGCCGGGTTCGAGCCGGCCATAGCGGTGCACGATCAGGCTGGCGTCGAGCGGCCAGCGCTGGTGCGCCTCGGCCTCGATCTCGGCCAGCATCTTCTCGGTCATGCCGGGATAGTGCTCCAAGGTCATGGCACCGATCTGTTCGCCCTGCGCCATATCGCGCACCAACCCGAAAAAGCTGGCGACGCCGCCGATCGCGTGATTGCCTGCGGTCAACGCGGCGATCTCGGCACCGGGGTCGAAGTCTTCCTGCTGCACCTTGACGGCCATCTCAGCCTCCCGTCATCGGCGGGAACAAGGCGACCTCGTCGCCCGGCTCGATTTTGGAGTCCAGGGTGGCGAACTCCTGATTGATCGCGATGCGGATCGCGCTGACATCGGCCAAGGCCTCCTGGAAGCCGTCGCCCCGGGTCTTCAGCCAATCGATCAATCCTGCGACGTCGGTGATCTCGGCCGGGACCGCCACGTCTTCTTCGCCGGTCCCGATGCGTTGCCGCAGCCAGGCAAAGTACAAAATCTTCATCGGCTCACCTCGTTGAACGGCAGGAAGTCGACCATCGCGCCCTTTTCCAGCCGGGTGACGTCCTCCGGCAGCTCGACCAAGCCGTCCGCGCCGACCAGCGAAGACAATACGCCCGCGCCGCTGCCGCCGTGTTTCTCGGCGCAGGCGACACCGTCCGAACCGTCGGTGAGCCGGGCGCGGACGAATTCGCGCCGGTCCTTCTTCTTCCGGTAGTCGAAGCCGGCCCGGACGCGATAGTGGTGCGGGCTGACGTCGACCGCACCGGACAGCCGCAACAACAACGGGCGGGCGACGACCAGGAAGGTGACCATGACGGCAACCGGATTGCCGGGCAGGCCGATGATCGGGACCGCGCCGTCGCCGGCAGGCACCTGTCCAAGCGCGACCGGGCGGCCGGGTTTTATCGCCAGCATCCAGAAATGCAGTTGGCCGAGGTTTTCGACCACCCGGCGCACGTGATCTTCCTCGCCGACCGACATGCCGCCGGAGGAGAGCAGCGTGTCATGCGTGGCGGCCGCGTCGGAAATGGTCTTGGTGATGACGGTCTCGTCATCGGGCAGAATGCCGAGATCGGTCACGGTGCAGCCGAGCTGAGCGAGCGCTGCTTTGATTGTGAATCGATTGGAATCGTATATCGCGCCGGATTGCAGCGGTTCGCCGGGTTCGCGGACCTCGTCGCCGGTCGAAAAGACGGCGACCCGCAACGGCTTATAGGCGATGACCGATGTCTGGCCGACGGAGGCGGCGAGACCCACATCCTGCGGACGCAGTTTGCTGCCGTGCTTAAGTACAACGCTGCCGGACGTCACGTCCTCGCCGGCATCGCGCCGGTTCGCACCGCGCTTGATCCCGGGGGCGATGGTGACGATACCGTCCTGTTCGTCGCAGTCTTCCTGCATCATGACCGTGTCAGGGCCGTCCGGCATCGGCGCGCCGGTGAATATTCGGATGGCCTCTCCGCGCAGCGCCGGGCGCCCGAGCGGATGTCCGGCGGCCGCGCGTCCGGTTACCGGCAGGCGCGTCGGCGCATCCGGATCGAGATCGTCGAAAAAGACCGCATAGCCATCGACCGCCGAGTTGTCGTGTTGCGGCACGTCGATGGGCGAGGTCACGTCTTCCGCGAGGATGCGGCCGACCGCCGCGTCGAGTGCGATCTCTTCGGTATCGACCACGGGTACGATCCGGCCGTCCAATTGCGCCAGGGCTTCCGCCGTGGTCATCAAGGGTTTGCCAGTGGCGAAGCAATCGTCGCTAAGTTGCGCCATCGGATACCGCCCGTTTGTTTTGCGACAGGTTGCAATGGTCGATGATGAACTCGGCGACGGACGGGACGTCGTTGAGGTCGAGGATCGGCAGGTCGCGCACCGCGATGGCCCGGACGCCGGCGGCGTCGTCGGTCGCGATCGCAACGATATGCGGGTCATCGTCCGCAAGCATCGGTTTCCCGACCGACGGCCGGTGGATTTCCAGCTTGTCATGCGCATGCGCCTTGAATCCCTCGACAAGCAGAAGGTCGACCGGCGACAAATGTTTGATCAAGTCCGCGATTTCCGGTTCCGGGTCGCTCCGGTTTTCGTGCATCAGGGCCCAACGTTTTTCCGATGTCACCAGGACCTCCGTCGCCCCTGCCTCACGATGGACATAGGAGTCCTTACCCGGTTTGTCGACATCGAAGGTGTGATGCGCGTGTTTCATTGTCGAAACGGTCACGCCGCGCGCCACCAATGCCGGCAGCAACCGCTGCACCAGGGTCGTTTTGCCGCTGCCGCTCCAGCCTGCGAGTCCGAAAATCTTCATCGATATAGTGTGTTGTGCCGGTGGCGGCGCGTCTAGCCCAAATTCTCGGCGGTGCCGCCCGGCTTGCTCGGCGACCCGGCCTTCTTGGGTGCCGGCTTTGCCGGAGGATCCGGTTCGACGTCCCCGGTCAGATGCTTGAGCCCGGCTTGCAGGTAGTCCCAGCCGGTGATCAGGGTCAGCAATGCGGCGACCCAGACACCGATTTCGCCGATCCAGACGCTGGGAATCCAATCCGGGCTGGCGTCGTGGACGATCAAGAATCCGAGAGCGAACATTTGGATCATCGTCTTCCACTTGGCCAGCCGGCTGACCGGTACACCGACCGAGAGCGCGGCGAGATGCTCGCGGAGACCGGACACCAGTATCTCACGGATCAGGATGATCAGGGCCGGCAGCACCACGAGGCCGGCGATGCGGTCGGTCGCCACCAGCATGAAGATCACGGCCGCGACAAGCAGTTTATCGGCGACCGGATCCATGAATCGGCCGAATTTCGAAATCTGGCCCATCGATCGGGCGATATAGCCGTCGAAGAAATCGGTCACGCAGGCCGCGGCATAAAGGCCGAGCGCGACCCAACGCGGTGTCTCGCCGTCCATGAAGAACAGGGCGACGATCGGCGGAATCACGAGAATCCGCGACAGCGTTAGGATATTCGGCAGGCTGGTGAGCATGGGCCGCGATCCGGTTCGGGACGGTCAAAATGCCCGCCCGGTGGTTATCTCAGAAGTCTACTAATCCTCGTTGAAATGACCATAGATTTTCTTGGCGACGGCGTGGCTGATGCCGTCGACCGCTTCCAAGTCGGCGAGGCCGGCGCGTGCAACCGCCTGAGCCGACCCGAATTGCAGGAGCAGAGCCTTCTTCCGCTTCTGCCCGATGCCGGCGATTTCATCGAGCGGGGAGGCGGTGATTCCCTTCGCCCGGCGGGCACGGTGCGTCCCGATCGCGAATCGGTGGGCTTCGTCGCGCAGCCGTTGCAGGAAATACAGGACCGGATCGCGCGGCGGTAAAGAGAAGGCCCGCCGCCCTTCCATATGGAACTGCTCCCGGCCCGCATTCCGGTCGGGACCCTTGGAGATCGCGACAAGCGCCACGTCGTCGATGCCCAGATCTTCGAACACCTCCTGCACGGCCGACAGTTGCCCTTTGCCGCCGTCGATGACCACCAGGTCCGGCCAGGTGCCGGCCTCCCGGTCGGGATCCTCCTTGAGGGCCCGGGCGAAACGGCGCGTCAGCACCTCCCGCATCATGGCGTAGTCGTCGCCGCCGGCCATGGTGGCCGATTCGCTCTTGTCGAGACCGCGTATGTTGAATTTGCGGTAGGCGTTCTTCATCAGCCCGTCGGGGCCGGCCACGATCATGCAGCCGACGGCGTTCGTTCCTTGGATGTGGCTGTTATCGTAGACCTCGATCCGGGCGGGCGGAGCGTCCAGGTCGAATGTCTCGGCGACGCCGTCCAGCAGCTTGCGATGCGAGGCGCTTTCGGCCATCCGGCGCGACAGCGCATCCCGCGCGTTGATCAGCGCATGGTCGATCAGCTTGCGCCGCGCGCCCCGCTGCGGGGCGACGATGCGCACGCGCCGTTCCGCCCGGACGGACAGCGCCTCGCCCAGCAGGGTCGTCTCCTTCGGTTTCTCGCTGACCAGAATCAGTTTCGGCGGCACGACGCGATCGTAGAATTGACCGATGAAGGCGGCCAGAACCTCCGGCGGTTCGATGGCTCGGTTATGGCTTGGGAAGAAGGCCCGGTTGCCGTAGTTCCGCCCGTCCCGGAAGAAGAAGACCTGGACGCAGGACTGGCCCGCTTCCTGATGTAGGGCGATGACGTCGGCCTCGTCTAGGCCCTCGACATTGATGTCCTGGTGCGACCGCACATGGCTTAGCGCGTTGATGCGGTCGCGCAGGGTTGCCGCGCGCTCGAACTCCAGCGTCTCGCTTGCCTTCTGCATGTCGTCGGCGAGTTTTTCGACGATGCGGTGACTGCGGCCCGCCAGGAAATCATGCGCCTGTTCGACCAGTGCGGCGTAATCGGCCTCGGTGATGCGGTTGACGCAGGGCGCGCTGCAGCGCTTGATCTGATATTGCAGGCAGGGCCGGGTGCGGGTCGAGAACACGTTGTCCGAACAGTTCCGAAGCAGGAAGGCGCGCTGCAAGGTGACGATGGTCCGGTTGACCGCCCCGGCCGAGGCGAAGGGGCCGAAATATCGTCCGTCCTTGGTCCGCGCGCCACGATGCTTGATGACCTGTGGGTACGGATGGTCGCCGGTGATCAGGACATAGGGAAACGACTTGTCGTCGCGCAGCAGCACGTTGTAGCGGGGCTTCAGCTTCTTCACCATGTTGGATTCAAGAAGCAGCGCCTCGACCTCGGTGTGGGTCGTCACGAATTCCATTGACCGGGTCGCCGCGATCATGCGCTGCAGACGGATCGGAAGCCGTGCGGGGCGGGTGTAGTTGACGACGCGGTTGCGCAGGTTGCGCGCCTTGCCGATATAAAGCGCGTTGCCCTTTTCGTCCTGCATCCGGTAGACGCCCGGTCCGCCCGGCAGGGTGGCCAGATGCGCCTGAATCACGGACACGCCGGTGGCGAGGCCACCGCGCGGAGCGTTGCCTTCCGGAATAGCAACCTTGGGCCGATTTTTACTTTCGTCCATGTGTAGTGCCGCGTAAGTCCGTCTCGATGAAAGTGCCCCACGGCATGGCAGCGTGGCAATGCGCTTTCACCGGCCAGCCGGATATCGCGCAAGGCCATGCCGCCGAACCGTATCCTTAACTAGCCGTTGCATTCATACGCAGTTGCGATTCGACCGCTGCTACATATCCACGTTTTCTGTGGATAACTCTGTTGACATCGACATACGAATCTCGTGCGCCCTCGGAGAGCCAAGCGCTTCAGCCGTTTGCACAAAATATAGGCATATATTCCAAGAGATTGATTTACAATGAAAATACCATGGAAAGTTGTTGCGGTTTGAACACGAATCGCAAATTCGTGCGGGAAACGGCGGTTTGTGGCAGAGAAATTGCGTCTGTGCAAAACTTCGCCCGAGTCGGGCCGATCCTAAGTCCTTTTTTTTGAACGGCTTGGTTCGGAAGACCAAGGGCTTAGCGCCTATTCGGGGGACGGTTGCCCGGCCGCGGATTGCGCCCATCCGAGGTGCTGGCCCGAATCGAGCGCGAGCATTTGGCCCGTCATTGACCCCGCGCCGATGATGAACCGCACCGCGTCGCAAATTTCCTGCGGGTCGATCGCGCGCCGCAGGGGCATCGATTCATACTGTTCCCGGAACTGTTCCGGCGTTTGGCGCGCGCTGGCCAGGGTCGGGCCCGGTCCGATGGCGTTCACCCGAATCCTGGGTGCGAGCGCTAGGGCGAGCGTTTGTGTCAGGGTCCAGAGGGCGGCCTTGCTAACGGTGTAGGACGTGAAATGCGGCGTCAGGTTCCAGACCCTTTCGTCCAACATGTTCACCACCACACCGTCGGCGCCCTCGGGCAGCGCTTCGGCCATCTTTTGAATCAGCACGAACGGGGCCCGGAGGTTGATATCCAAATGCCCATCCCAGCTTTCCTTGGTCACGGTATCGGCTTCGTCGCGCTCGAACCGGGACGCGTTGTTGACGAGGCAGCCAATCGGGCCCAAGGCATCGGTAGCCTCGGCGACTAAGGCGCCGGCCTGCGATTCGTCGCTTAGGTCGGCTGCGAGCGTGACCGCCTTACCGCCGCCGTCGACGATCTCGGCGGCGACCGCGCCTGCCTCCTCGCCCGACGTATTGTAGTGGATGCCGACCGACCAGCCATCGCGGGCGAGGTCGAGCGCGATGGCGCGGCCGATCCGGCGAGCGCTTCCGGTCACCAAGGCGTTTTTCGGCATGCTCATGCCGATGAAGATAGAGCGACGGCTGGGGTCGGTACAGGGGCCATGCCTAGGCCTTGTACTTTTCCACGGCGTCCCAGTTGATCTCCACGCCGAAGCCGGGCGCATCGCTCAGGTGGACCCTGCCGTCGCGGAAATGGGCGCCGCCGCTATAGACGTCGTGCTGGATCGGGTGGCGGTCGTGGCTGCCGTGCGATTCCGCGCCGAAGGCCGCATCGCCGAAGGCCGAGACCAGCGGCGCGTGGATATGCGCGGCGGTGTGCGGCGCGATCTGCACGCCGCGCGCTTCCGCGTAATGGGCGATGCGCAGGGATTCGGTGAATCCGGCGTGACGCGTCGAATCGAATTGCACGTAGCGGATCGACCCGGAATCGATGAAGTCGCGGACCGTGAACCGATGCCATTCGCGTTCGCAATGCGCCAGCGGGATCGGCGAATTGTCGGCGAGGGTGACAAAGTCCGCCGGCTGCAGGTGCCAGTGCAAGGGCTCTTCCAGCCAGAAGATGTCGAAGGGTTCGACCGCGTGCGCGAAGCGGATGCAGTCGTCCACCCCGTAGGGCGCGTTCATGTCGAGCATGAACAGCGTGTCCTTGCCGATCGCCTCACGGGTGGCGCGGATGCGCTCGACCTCGTCGGCCATCGATAGCGCGCCGGTCTTCAGTTTCACCGCCGTGAATCCGTTCGCGACGAAACCGCCGAGTTCCTCGGCGCAGGCGGTGAGAGGCGCGCCTTCGACGTAATAGCCGCCGGTGGCATAGGTGAAGACAGAATCGGCGGTGCCGCCGAGCAGCTTGTGGACCGGTTGGCCCGTGGCCTTGCCCTTGATGTCCCAAAGCGCGATGTCGATCCCGCCGATCGCCGCCATGATCTGCGGCCGTTGATTGCGGGGCAGCGGCGCCGGCATGCCGTCCCAGCCGCCCAGTCCGCCGGGGCGGGGGGAGGTGAGCGAAAACAGCTTCTCCCAGATATCCACATGGCCGTGCGGGTCCATCCCCGCGATCACCTCGCCGAAGGTGGCGATCAGATCGCAGATCAGTTTCTGCGGCCCGCCTTGTACCTCGCCGTAGCCGGTGACGCCGTCGTCGGTGCGTACCTCGACCAGGATAAGACTGGCGCTGTCGCTGATCTCGTGCGCCGTCCAACTCGGCGGGTCGATCTTGGCGTAGAGGGGATAGCTGCGCACTTCGGTGATTTTCATGATGGCGTTCCGGATTGTTCTTCGGTTTGGCGGCCGCATGCCGCGGCGCATCTTAGCCCGGCAGGCCGGGGAGAGGGCAAATCAGAGGCCCGCGCGTCAGATTAAACTCGCGGCCGGAAGGCCTTCTTGCGCTTGGCCTTGCCGCGGCCCTTGGCGCGCTTGCCCTTGGGGAGCACCCCGTCGGGGACCGATTGGATGCTGGCGGCGATTTCCGGGTTGATCGGCGCGGTGTCCACCGGCATGTCGAGGTCGCAGGCTTCCAGCCGCTTGATCTCGTCGCGCATCATTGCGGCCGTCTCGAATTCCAGGTCGGCGGCGGCGGCCCGCATCCGCGATTCCAGTTCCTGGATGTAGGTCTTGAGGTCCATGCCGACGAGATGCGCGTGTTCCGCGTCGCCGGTGTTCACCGTGACATGGTCGCGTTCGTAGACGCTTTGCAGGATATCGCCGATCTGTTTGCGGACCGATTCCGGCGTGATGCCGTGCGCGGCGTTGTAGGCCTGCTGCTTCTCGCGTCGCCGGTTGGTCTCGCCCAGTGCGTAGTCGAGCGAATCGGTCATGTTGTCCGCATACAGCAGCACGCGGCCGTCCACATTCCGCGCCGCCCGGCCGATGGTCTGGATCAGCGAGGTGCGCGACCGCAGGTAGCCTTCCTTGTCGGCATCCAGAATGGCGACCAGCGCGCATTCGGGGATGTCGAGACCCTCGCGCAGCAGGTTGATGCCGACCAGCACGTCGAACACGCCGAGGCGCAGATCGCGGATGATCTCGATCCGCTCCAGCGTGTCCACGTCGGAATGGATGTAGCGCACCTTGAGGCCCGCCTCGCCCATATATTCGGTCAGATCCTCGGCCATGCGCTTGGTCAGCGTGGTGACGAGCACGCGCTGACCCTTTTCCGCGCAGGTCTTGCACTCGGCCAGCAGGTCGTCGACCTGGGTCTCGGTCGGGCGGATGATGCAGACCGGATCGATCAAGCCCGTCGGCCGGACCACCTGTTCGGTGAAAACGCCGCCGGTACGTTCCAGTTCCCAGGGGCCGGGCGTCGCCGAGACATAGACTGTCTGCGGCCGCATCGCGTCCCATTCCTCGAACTTCAAGGGCCGGTTGTCGACGCAGGACGGCAGCCGGAAGCCGAATTCCGCCAGCGTGGATTTGCGGGCGTAGTCGCCTTTGAACATGCCGCCGACCTGCGGCACCGTGACGTGCGATTCGTCGACGATCAGCAACGCGTTGTCCGGCAGGTACTCGAACAGCGTCGGCGGGGGTTCGCCGGGGTTCCGCCCTGTCAGATAGCGCGAGTAGTTCTCGATGCCCGCGCAGGAGCCGGTCGCTTCGATCATCTCCAGATCGAAGGTGGACCGTTGTTCCAGCCGCTGCGCCTCGAGCAGTTTATTCTCGCGGTTCAGCACGTCGAGATGCAGCTTGAGCTCTTCCTTGATGCCTTTCACCGCCTGGGTCAGCGTCGGTTTCGGCGTCACGTAATGGCTATTCGCGTAGATGCGGACGGCTTCGAGCGCGCCGGTCTTCTCGCCGGTCAGCGGGTCGAATTCCTGGATCGACTCGATCTCGTCGCCGAACATGGACAGCCGCCATGCCCGGTCCTCGTAATGCGCCGGGAAGATTTCCAGCACGTCGCCGCGCACCCGGAAGGCGCCGCGGTGGAAGTTGTTATCGTTGCGCCGGTATTGCAATTCGACGAGCCGGCGCATGATGTCGCGCGGGTCGGTCTGTTGGCCGACCTTCAGCGGCACCACCATCTGCGAATAGGTTTCGACCGAGCCGATACCGTAGATGCAGGACACCGAGGCGACGATGATCACGTCGTCGCGTTCCAAGAGAGCCCGCGTGGCGGAATGGCGCATGCGGTCGATCTGCTCGTTGATCGAGGCGTCCTTCTCGATATAGGTGTCGGTCCGCGGGACGTAAGCTTCCGGCTGGTAATAGTCGTAGTAGGAGACGAAATACTCCACCGCGTTGTTCGGGAAGAAGCTCTTCATCTCGCCATAGAGCTGCGCGGCCAGCGTCTTGTTCGGCGCGAGGATCAGAGTCGGGCGCTGTAGCTTCTGCACCACATGCGCCATCGTGAACGTCTTGCCCGACCCGGTGACGCCGAGCAGCACCTGGTCCCGCTCGCCCTCTTTCAGGGCTTGCGATATCTCGGCGATGGCGTTGGGCTGGTCGCCCGCCGGTTCGTAGTCCGAGACCAGATCGAAGGCCACCCCGCCCTCGGACAGGGGCCGGTCATAGCGTTTCGACGGCAGCCACGGCGACAGCAGTGGCGCGGCGTCGGAAAGGCCGGGGACATCGGTGACGGCGTTTTCGCTCATAGGGGGATTATATAGGGGTTGGGGGGTGATTTGCGATGGCCGATCGATGCCTAATCCCGCTCTCCTGCCATTTCCGCGAATCATGGCATACTGCGCGGCCATCCGGCGCTTACAGGCCGCCGGCATCGAGGGGGACAGGATGGCATTATTGAACAGCGCCGGGCGGTACGGCGCGGTGGCGAAACTCTTCCATTGGTCGGTTTTCCTCATCTTCGTCAATCAATACGTGACCGGCAGCGTGATGATGCGGCTGGGCAAGGGCCAGGCGTTCCTCGGCTATAGCGGGGGCGACCTGTACACATGGCACAAGTCGGTCGGCGTGGTGGTGCTGGCGGTGGTCCTGCTGCGCCTCGTCTGGCGCAAGACCACGCCGTTGCCCGACTGGGCCGCGTCGCTGGAGGATTGGGAACGGGCGGTGACCAAATGGGTCGAACGCTTCCTCTATGCCTGCATGATCCTGATGCCGGTCAGCGGCTATGTCTTCACCATGGCGGGCGGGTATCGCTTCAAGCTGTTCGGCGCCGTCGAACTGCCCGTGCTGATCGAGAAGAACGCCAGCCTCGCCGCGGTCGGCGAATGGTCGCATCTCATCGTCGGCTACATGATCGTGATCGCCCTGACCCTCCATATAGGTCTCGGCCTCAAGCATCATCTGGTCAACAAGGATCGCTTCCTGCACCGGATGCTGCCTTTCATGAAGCAGTAAATTTCATCGGCATGTGAGGCTTGCGGTATGATCCATGGGTCATTGCGGCGATGCTGCAGATCGCCGTTTCCAGGGAGCAGAAGAATATGGCGGACAAGATTCGGCTCGGCTTGATCGGCGCGAGCGTCACGGGCACTTGGTCGCAGCGATCCCACCTGCCGGCGGCGCAAGCCAGTTCGGATTTCGAACTGGCCGCGGTCTGCACCACCAAGGCCGAAAGCGCCGAGGCGGCGCGGCAGGCCTATGGCGCGCGACTGGCCTTCGACGATTTTCGTAAGATGGTGGTGTCGCCGGACATCGACGCGGTCGCTGTCGTCGTGCGCGTACCGTCGCATTACGAGCCGACCAAGGCCGCATTGGATGCCGGGAAGCACGTCTATTGCGAATGGCCGCTCGGCCGCACGACAGCGGAGGCCGAGGAATTGACCGCCCTGGCGGCAGCCAATGGTCTCGTCACCGCCATCGGTTTGCAGGCCCGCGTCAATCCCGCTGTGATGTATATGAAGGAATTGGTCGAGTCGGGTCATGTCGGCGAGGTGATGGCGATCCAAGTCAGCCTGATGCGTGATGGCGTTCTGTCGCGGCCGTCGCACCGTACCTGGCAGCGCGATGCGGAACTCGGCGCCAACACCCTGACCATCGCCAATGGCCACACGCTGGATGCCATGCGCTTCGTCGCGGGCGACCTAAGCCAACTTTCCGCCGTGGTGGAAACCAAAGCGACCCAATGGCTCGATACCGGTACGAACGAATGGGTCGACGTGACGTCACCCGACAATATTCTGGTAAGCGGGCGGTTGGCGAACGGCGCGGTGGCGTCCTCGCATGTTGCGGCGATCCCCTACGCCGGCAGCGGCTATCGCATGGAGATTTATGGCCGCGAAGGGACGTTGGTCGCCAACGGCGAGGATTCTCCCCAACTGGGCGAGGTCTACCTGCAGGGCGCGCAAGGCGACAACACGCTCGCCCCGATGTCGGTGCCGGACCGTTTCTCCATCGCCACCCCCGGGACGCCGGCCGGTGAGGCGGTCAATGTGGGGCAGATGTACTCGGCGTTTGCCCGGGCGATCCGAACCGGTGACAGCGGCCAACCGACTTTCGAGACCGCGGTCGAACTGCACCGTTTGATCGATGCAATCGCGCAATCGTCGAGCACCGGCCGCGCCGCCGCCTTCGGTTAGGTTGAAGTTCCGTTTTGCGGCCAGGACTCGGTCCGCGTGCGGTGGCGGCGGATGATGTTATGATGGATGCTCTTCTGCGAGCGTCTTTCGAAAGCCGAAAATAAGGAACCGTTATGAAATTGGGATTGTCCGTCGGATATTCCGGCGCGGAGATGAATTTGCCGGTCGAGCGTATCCTGCGCGCGGAAAAGCTCGGTTACGACTCGGTCTGGACCGCCGAAGCCTATGGGTCGGACGCGATCACGCCCCTGGCGTATCTCGCGGCGATCACCAAGCGGATCAAGCTCGGCACCGGGATCATGCAGGTTTCGGCCCGCACGCCGGCCAATGCCGCGATGTGCGCCGGAACCATCGATGCGTTGGCGGGCGGCGGGCGGTTCATCGCCGGGCTCGGCGTATCGGGGCCGCAAATCGTCGAGGGATGGTACGGCCAGCCGTGGGGCAGCCCGTATTATTGGCTGAAGGACTACGTCTCGATCATGCGCAAGATCTGGCGGCGCGAAGAGGGGCTAACCCATGACGGCCGGCAGCTTCAATTGCCCTACGAAGGAGAGGGCGGGCTGGGCGTCGGAAAGCCCCTGAAGTCGATCCTGCACATGAACCCGGATATTCCCGTCTACATCGGCTCGGGCAACGAGCAGACGGTCCGCCTGACCGGCGAGATCGCCGACGGCTGGCTGCCGTTGGGCTTCATTCCCGGCACGCTGGACGAATACAAGCCGTGGATCGAGGAAGGCTTCAAGCGCGCCGGTAACGGCAAGGGATGGGACAACTTCGAAATCCAAGCCCGCGTCTTCGTCGATGTCGACGACGACGTGCAGGCGGCGCTTGACCGGCTGAAGCCGCGCGAGGCGCTCTATGTCGGCGGCATGGGGCACAAGAACAAGAATTTCCACAAGGAGATGCTGATCCGGCGCGGCTTCGGCGACGCGGCCGAGCGTATCCAGGAGCTCTATCTGGCCGGGCATAAGGACGAAGCGGCCGCGACGGTACCGGATGAGTGGGTCGACTCGCGCTCGCTGATGGGGCCGCCCGACCGGATCAAGGAACGCTACCGTGCGTGGGAGGAATCCGGGGTCGATAGCCTGACCGTCGCCCCGGCGCAGGACGCCGCCGTCGACCTGATGGCCACACTGGCCCGGCTCAATCCGCCGCGCGACTAGGCGATAGACAACGCGCAACCCGAGACACACGATCAAGAGGACCGATATGACATTGAAGACCGTTGCTGTCGTCGCGCAGGGCGACATGGGTGCAGGCACCGCTGGCGAACTGGTGCGCCAAGGGTTGCGCGTGATCACCAACCTGACCGGTCGAAGCGGGCGGTCCCGCGGCCTGGCCGAAAAGGCGGGGATGGAGGATGTCGGCAACGACGCGGCGCTCATCGCCGAGGCCGATATGTTTCTGTCCATCCTGCCGCCGGGCAATGCGATCGATCTCGCGAAGACGATGGCCGGGCATATCAAGGACTCGGGAAAGCCGATTCTGTATGTCGATTGCAACGCGGTCTCGCCGACCACCAAGAAAGAGGTTCAGGCGATCATCGAAGGGGCCGGCGGGCGCTTCATGGATGTCGGTATCCTCGGCAACCCGCCGTCGCCCACGTCGAACACGACCCGCTACTACGCATCGGGACCGCATGGCGCCGATGTCGCGATGCTGAAGGACTTCGGGCTCGACATCATTCCGTGCGGTGAAGAAATCGGACGGGCGGCCGCGATCAAGATGTGTTTCGCGTCCATGACGAAGGCCATGATCGCGATGGCGGCGGAAACCTTTGCCGCCGCCGAAGCCTTGGGGGTCTACAAGGAAGTCGAGCATGAACTGCGCACCGGCCAAACAAAGGGTTTCGAATGGGCCGCGAACCGGGTGACGGGGACGCCGCCGAAAGCGTATCGCTGGGTCTATGAGGTCGAGGAGATCGGCAGGACTTTCGCCGATGTGGGCTTGCCTGCCGCGACCTGCATCGGGGGCGCGGAAATGTTCCAGATCATCGCCGACTCGCCGCTCGGCGAAGAGATCGTCGAGGACCGCAAGCGCGGCACGACGTTGGAGGACTGCAGCAAGCTAACCGCCGAATTCCTGGCGGCGAAGAAGGGGTAACCGGGAAAAGCGTCCCGAAGGATCTGCCGGAGGAGCCGCGTATGGGCGCCATGTTGTTCGAACCGATTGACCTACGCAGTGTGCGGCTTCCCAACCGGATCGTGGTCGCGCCGATGACTCAATTCTCGGCGCCCGACGGCGTGGCGGGCGATTGGCATATGGTGCATCTCGGCCAATACGCGACATCGGGCGCGGCGCTGGTGCTGACCGAATCGACCTATGTCGCTGCGAACGCCCGTAACGCGCGGTCATGCCTGTCGATCTATTCGGACGAACAGGAAGCCGGGATCGGGCGGATCGCGCAATTCTACAACGAGCACAGCGCCGCCACATTCGGCGTGCAGCTCTGCCATGGCGGCCGGAAGGCTTCGGCCCGCGAACCCTGGGACGGCGGCGGACCGTTGCCGGTCAGCGAAGGCGGGTATGAGGCATTCGCGCCGTCGGCGGTGCCGATCTCGGACGCTTGGCCGGCACCGACCCCCCTGACGTCGGAGACCATTGCCGACGTGATCCAGGCCTTCGCCGACGGCGC
The DNA here is from genome assembly GCA_965228975.1 of Alphaproteobacteria bacterium. Lineage (GTDB taxonomy): Bacteria > Pseudomonadota > Alphaproteobacteria > UBA8366 > UBA8366 > JAJFJD01. The sequence continues at coordinate 3,766,999 of OZ245851.1, read as the reverse complement.
GGAGCGGGCGCACCGCGCGGGCGCGCGGGTCATCGAGATTCACGGCGCGCATGGATATCTCATCCACCAGTTCCTGTCGCCGATCACAAACCGGCGCAACGACTCTTATGGCGGCGACCTGCCGAACCGGATGCGGTTTGCGATCGACGTCTATGACGCGATCCGGGCCGTCTGGCCCGACGATCTGCCGATCGGAATCCGCGTATCCGCCACCGACTGGATCGACGGCGGCTGGGACGTCGCGGACACGGTGGAACTCGCGAAGGCGCTCGAAGCGCGCGGCTGCGACTATATGCATGTCTCCAGCGGCGGCCTCGACGCGGCGCAGCGAATCACCGTGGGCCCGGGCTACCAAACCACCTTCGCCGCCACGATCAAGGCGGCGGTGGACATGCCGATCATCACCGTCGGGCAGATCAGCAACGCGCATCAGGCCGAGACCATCCTGCACACCGGGCAAGCCGATATGATCGCGTTGGCGCGTCCCGTGCTCTTCAATCCGCACTGGGCGATGCAAGCCGCCTATGAATTGGGCGAGCCGATCGAGTATCCGCGCCAATACGAACGCGGCAATCCGGTGCGATGGGGCGCGGCCGGTATCAACGCGCCGGGCAACGTGGTGCCCGATAAGTAGGCGAAGAAAACAGCCAGCTCGAGTACGGCAACGATCCCTCAAATGGAAATTCCATTTGCGCGGGACGCAACGCGCCTATTGCGACCGTTTTTTGATTTCCCGGTAGAGCGCCTCCGGCGAAACGCCGATCTCGGCGGCGACGTCTTTCCAGCGGCCCTTCGGCGGCAGCGCTTCATGCCAATCCAGCCATCCGGACAGGCGTTCGGCGACTGTCTTGCGGGTCAACAGCTCGCACCGATGCCGCATGTTCTGTAATTCCACCGCCAAGTAGGCCGACCATTGATCCGCGAGGGCAGGGTCGCTGCCCAGGATGCGCCGCATCGAATCCCGCGATACCGATTTGACGGTCGCCCGGTCCGCGCATACGCCGTCGCAATGGTACCGTTCGGCGTATAGCGAGGCTTCTGCGACCACGCCTTGGCCCTTGACCCGATTCAAGACGATCATCGCCCCGTCGCGCTGATAGCGGACAAGATCGACCGTACCCGACAGGAGGAGAAATACGGACGATACACGGTCGCCGCGATGGAAGAGCCGTTCTCCCGCCGCGAGCGACAGCGTTCGCGCGGTTTCGCCCTGCATTGCTCTAAAAAAGGCTTCTGACATGATTACTATCATGTCGGAGATCGCCGGACTCTGGCAAGGAGAAGAAACTCATCGATCAAGGGATGGAGGCACCGATGCGACGGCGACTGATGTTGAGCACGATTGCTATATCGATCCTGTGCAGCGGGACGGCGGTCGGCCAGGCTGGGCAAGAATCGAGCTACGCCGGGCAGGAGCAACGGGAGATCAAGAGCCTGTCGCCGGAAGATATCAGCGCGTTGCGCCGAGGCGGCGGGTGGGGGTTCGCGAAAGCCGCCGAGTTGAATGGTGTGCCGGGACCCCTTCATTTACTTGAAATGAAGGACCGAATTCCGCTGACTCCGGCGCAGATAGCCAAGGTTTCGGCGATCTACGAGGGCATGCGGTCGCGCGCGATCCGCCAGGGCGAGCGGCTGATTGAACTTGAGCGCCGGCTCGAGGGGCATTTCAGAGCGCGGGCGATCTCCGGCGCGCGGTTACGGGCGCTGCTTGCCGAGATAGCCGAGGTTCGCGGAGATCTTCGCTACACGCATCTTTCCGCCCATCTTGACGTTTCGGCGTTCCTGACGGAACCGCAGATTGCGCGGTACAACGCGTTACGCGGGTACAAGAGTAGTTCTCGCGATGGCGGGTCGGCAGGTGATGGGACGCATGGCAAGCGACATCACGGCTCTAATTGAAACAGGTTTAGCCGGCCGTTCGGGCGCTTGCCTCGTCTAGACGATCTGCGTCCGGGCTGCCGGCATGTCCGTCAGCAGCCGGCCGAGTCCGGGCACCGGATCCTCGACCTTCATGACCGTCAGCATCGCCCAAACTGCCGCCTGGTTGGTTGTGACGACCGGCTTATGGAACTGTTCTTCCCATGCCGCGACGAATTTCATCGTCGGGAAATTGCCGCCGGGCACCATCAGGACCTCGATCTCCGGACGGTCGATCCGTTCGAAGGCGGCGGTGGCGTGGTCCTCGCTCAGGGCGCCGATCGCATAGGCGTCGGTTGCGCCAAACCCTTCCATGCCCACGATCTCCAGGCCGTGCCGCGTTTCGTAATAGCGTTTGGTGCGGTCCATCACCTCGTCCGAATACGGGGAAACGATGGCGACGCGTTTCGCGTCCAATGCCTGGATGGCATGCCCCACCGCATCGGCCGATGTCAGGGCCGGCACCCCGGAGCCTTTGCTCATGAGGCGGACCGCCTTGGCGTCGTAGTCGTCGTCGAACATGCTGGCTGAGGTCTGCGCCAGGCTGATGACCTCGACCTTGGCGGCGCCGAGCAGCTTGGCCTGGTATTCGACGTCCGCGTCCAGGCTGGGTGAAAACGGCGTGTCGCCGCCCTTGCCGAGCCGGCCCACATGGAGCTGCAAGGTATCGGGAAGCAGTTGGTTGAACTCGATCTCGATCGTCGTGTTGGTCGAGGGGATCAAGGAACCGAAATGTCGCATGGTCTCGGAGTCTCCCGTGATGGACCGGCGCCTAGTGAAAGAGGGTGCCGCCGTTGATGTTATAGGCCTGGCCTGTGATCATCTCCGCCTCGTCCGATGCGAGGAAGGCCACGAGATGCGCCACGTCTTCCGATTCGGCGACCCGGCCCAGCGGCGTTCCCTGATTCATCCGTTCCACCACCTGGGCGCGGTAGGTCTCCAGCGGCACGCCTTGCTTATCGGCCTCCGCCTGTTCTGCATAGTTCATGCGGTCGGTGTTGACGCCGCCGGGGCAGACCGAATTCACGGTGATCTTATGCGGGGCGAGGTCCAGGGCGGCGCATTGCGTCAGGCCGAGCACCGCGAATTTGGATGCGCAATAGGCGCTGCTCTTGGGGCTGCCGCGTTTCGATGCTACCGAGGCGATGTTGATGATCCGCCCGCTGCCCTGGTCGATCATGTGTTTGGCCGCGGCTTTGGTCGCGAGGAAAACCGCGGTGGTATTGATATCGAGAAAATGCTGCCAGATGTCGGCATCCAGTTCCCATACCGGAACACGGTCCTTGCCGATGATCGCCCGCGCATTGTTGACCAGGATGTCGATCCGCCCGAATTCGCCGACGACTTTCTCGATCAGGTCATCGATTTCAGACCGGTTCGACAGGTCCGCGGGAATCGTCAGGCATTTCCGGTCCAAAGCCCGGATTTCCTCGGCGACGCTTTCGATGCCGTTCCATTGGTCGCCGCGTTCCTGCGGCGGCAGGTCGTCGTCCGGCCGCGGCACATCCGTGATGGCAAGATCCGCGCCAAGGGACGCGAGTTTCAGGGCCGTTGCGCGGCCGACGCCCTTGCGCCCGCCCGCGCCGGTAACCAGGGCGATCTTTCCGTTCAGGTTCGACATTTTCGGGTTTTCCTCGTGCCAGTGTTCTTTTGAATATTCTAATTTCGCTTTTTGCCGCAAAGGGCGCAAAATGAGGCGTTCGGTTGTGAACCCAATTATAGACGTTGCAGGTTGAACAGGGGGCTACCCATGCAAGACGGCGACAGCAAGTTGGTGATCACATGCGATGCGTGCGGCGCCAACGACTCACGGGAAATCGACTGGTTACAAGCAAACGCGGTCCTGACATGTAGCGACTGCGGTCACGATATCGATCTTGGACGGGATCCGTGGCGCGGTGCGATTCAGCGCGTTTGGAACGCCTCGCATCATCTCGGACCTATACGCCGGAAACTTCCTTAGGACTTAAGGAATAGACAATGCCGTCACCGCACCGTGCCCACCTGATGGGTACCCGACATATGGCGGCCGCCGGGCACTACCTGGCGGCGCAGGCGGCGTTTCAGATTCTCGAGGCTGGGGGCAACGCGGTCGATGCGGGATGCGCCGGCGGCATGGCGCTGACCGTGCTGCAGTCCGAATATGTCGGGTTCGCCGGGGTCGCACCGATCATGATCTATCACGCCGAAAGCGATGAGGTGATCACGATCGCGGGTCTCGGCACTTGGCCGAAGGCGGTGACGGTCGAGACATTCCACGAGAAATTCGGTGGCGCGATTCCGCCGGGCGTGCTGCGCAGCGTGGTGCCCGCCGGTCCCGATTCGTGGATCACCGCGTTGCGGCGGTACGGCACCATGAGTTTCGGCGAGGTCGCCGCGTCCGCGATCCGCTTCGCCCGCGACGGGTTCCCCGCACCGCGCCTCTTGTGCGACATCATCGCCGCGAATGAGGAGGGCTACCGGCGCTGGCCGTCGAACGCGGCGATCTACCTGTCGCAGGACCGCCCGCCGCACCCCGGCGAGTTGTTCGTGCAAGCGGACCTGGGCGGGACCATCCAATACATGGCGGATCAGGAAGCGGCGGCGGCGAGTGCCGGCCGTGACGCCGGTCTCCAGGCGGCGCATGACGCTTTCTATAGGGGCGATATCGCGCAGGCGATCGTCAAACATCAATCGGAGAGCGGCGGCTGGATGTCGGCGGACGATCTCGCGTCCTACAGCTCGCCGGTCGAGACGCCGCTGCGGACGACGTTCGGCGACCTCGACGTGTTCGCCTGCGGGCCGTGGTGTCAGGGGCCGGTGCTGCCGATGACGTTGAACATCCTGAAGGGCTTCGATCTCGGGGCGCTCGGACAGAACTCGGCGGATTACATCCATACGCTCGCCGCGGCGCTAAACCTTTCGTTCGCCGACCGCCATGCGTATATCGGCGACCCGCGCTTCGTCGATGTGCCGATCGACGGCTTGCTGGACGCGGCCTATGCCGATGCGCGGCGCGCCCTGATCGACAACGACAGGGCCTGGACGGAAATGGCGCCCGCCGGAGACCCGTGGACCGGGGCGGCCATGCGCGATGGCGCGGGACCGAAACCGCAAGAAACGCCGGCGCTCGCACGGGAAGAACTGGACACCTCCTACATCTGCGTCGTCGACAGCCAGGGCAACGCCTTTTCCGGCACGCCCAGCGACGGCTCGACCAGCGCGCCGGTGGTGCCGGGCCTCGGCATCGTGGTGTCGTCGCGCGGCTCGCAGAATTGGACCGACCCGGGTCATCCGGCCTGTTTGGCGCCGGGCAAGCGGCCACGCCTGACGCCCAACCCCGCGATGGCGATCCGGGGCGGACACACCGTGATGCCGTTCGGGTCGCCCGGCAACGACGTGCAGATCCAGGCGATGATCCAGGTGTTGTTCAACATCGCGGTGTTCGGCATGGCGCCGCAGGACGCGGTGGAGCAACCGCGATTCGCCACCTTCAATTATCCCCGGTCGTCGGAACCGCATTCCTACAGCCCCGGTCAACTGCGGCTGGAATCGCGCATTCCGGATGCGACCGCGCAAGACCTCGCGAAACGCGGACACAAACTGAACCCATGGCCGGACTGGGAGTATACCGCCGGCGCCGTCTGCACGATCGTCGCCGACCGCGAAACGGGCGTCCTGACCGGCGCCTCCGACCCGCGCCGCCCGACCGGTGTGTGCGGCTGGTAGCACGCTCGCGTTGAAAAATTTGTCGTTGATCATCGCACCGCCGAGGCAGCGAAGCGGGCCGTTTATATTGCGGTCTGGATCTCGTCCGACAGGCCGCCCGGACATTGCTCTACCGCGTATGCACAGACCGCGTCCATGAGCGGCGCGATCACGTCGTCCCGAAAAGATTCGAACCTGTCGAGCCGGTCGAAGCTTTGTTCATCCATATAGAGCGACTTGTTGATTTCGATCTGCACGCTGTGGCATCCGTTTGCCGGGTCGCCGCAGCGACGCACGATCTCAGCACCCTTGAACAACTCGTTTACCCTAGTGTCGAATCCCAGGTCACGGAAATGGTCGACGGCGAGCGTCTCGAACTCGGGTGAACATGTCATGCCGTCTCGCGTGCCGATGATGATGTCCGGCCGCGGGCTGCCGAAATCGCCCATCAATTTGGTGCCGTCGCCCGGCATTGAGTGGCAGTTGATGTGCCAAACCGCTCCGAAGGCATTTCGGCGTGCGGTCAACAGCGAGTCGAGCACGGCATGGTAGGGCACCCAGTACCGGTCGACGCGATGGCGCATCTGGCTTTCGGACAGCGGCGTGTCATAGAGGGGGTTTTGATCGGGCGCCAACGTCCAAATGAGCCCGATGCCTCGGGAACCCTTTAGCTTGGCGTCCGTGATATCGCGGTCGGTTCCGGACAATAGCGATTCGTCGAGATCCGAAAGCGGGCGATTCGCGTCGAGATAGAATCGCGGGAAATGGGCCTTGAGGAATGCCGCCCCGCGATTCACGGCACCCGCGTATAGCTCGTCCACGTATAAATCCACCACGCTCGTCAGCAAGGGCAGCGCAACGGACGTCTGAAAGTCCGTTGGAAACACGGTCCCGCTGTGAGGACTGTCGAAGACAACCGGCACCGTCTGCACTTTCGGATCGACGGCTGTATAGACCCCGTCGACGATGGTCGTCGTCATTTCGATCATGGTGAAGAACCTTTTCGGTCAACAGCCAGTGGTAGTGTGCAGGACGCGCCATTAACACTTCGCTAACGCTAAACGGACAGTTTTCCGGCCTTTCGTGGCCGCGGTGACGTGAATAGAGGACATACCGATTTCTCTGATTACGGCCTGCGGCGCTAAGCTGGTGGTGAGCCAACAACCAAAGGGACACCACACATGCCTTCATCGAAAAAAACTGCCTACGAACTCGTTCCGCAACTCGGCAAGCTGCGCGACGAGGTGCTGTTCGGCGACGTTTGGGAGCAGCCGGAACTGACCAAGCGCGACCGCAGCCTGATCACCGTCGCCGTGCTGACCGCGCTCTACCGCACGGACGAGTTACGCGGACATATGAAACGCGCCCTGGACAACGGCGTGACCCAGGACGAGCTGCGCGGGTTGATTACGCATCTCGCCTTCTACGCCGGCTGGCCGTGTGCGGTGAACGCAGGCCGCGTCGGGCTGGAGGTTTTCGAGGACGACTGACCCGCGTTTCGCGTCGGCCGGGCAGGGGGACGGCGGGCCGTCTCCCTGCCGGTTCGACCGCCGCGGCCGAAACTCTTATCCTGTAAAGCCAGTCATCGACCCGCACCCGCGTGCCTCGGTCAGCCAAGGGAGGAATGACCATGGAATACAAGCGTATTTCCGCCGATTGCCATATCGATCTCTGCTGGATGCCGCCCGATTTGTTCGTCAGCGAGGCGACTCCTGCTATGAAGGAGCGCATGCCCTTCGTCACCGACGGACCCGACGGGCCGTACTGGACCTGCAAGAACGGTACGTCTTTCGGCCTCAAGAACGGGGTCGGCCCGTCGGGCGCGAAATACGTTCCGGGCGCCCATGCCCGCGCCGATCTGATGGCGGCCACGAATCTCTACGAAGACGGCAAGAACGACATCCGCCGCGTGTCGACACCGGAACTCCGGATCAAGGACATGGAGCGCGACGGTGTCGATGCCGAGGTGATGTACGGCATCCTGGGGGCGGCGTCCAAGCTGGCCGACCACGAGGCGGCCAACGAGATGTACCGCATCTACAACGACTGGCTGGCCGACTTCTGCAAAGAATACCCGGACCGCCAGATCGGGCTAGCCTGTCTGCCCTACGGCGACATCGAGGAAGCGGCAAAGGAAATCTATCGCGCCAAGGATTTGGGTTTGCGCGGAATCGAGCTGTCCTGTTCCTGGGACATGGCGCCGATGTACCACCCGATGTGGGAGCCGATCTGGCAGGCGATCGACGAGGTCGAGCTGCCGTTGCATTTCCACACCTTCCCGGTGATGTCGCCGCAGGTTCGCCAAAACCTGCCGAAGGAGAGCCAGCGCGTCGCGATTTTCACCATCGTATCGGGCTTCCAGATGAACCTGATCAACATCGTCGCCGCGGTGATCGGCGGGGCGATCCTGGAGCGGTATCCGAACGTACGCGTCGCCTTCGGCGAAAGCGGTATCGGTTGGTTGCCTTATGCGCTCGACCGGATGGATTTCGAGTGGGAGGACCGTTTCCACGACCTCGGGCTGACGATGAAGCCGAGCGACTATTGGCGGCGTCAGTGCAAGGCGACCTTCCAGTACGACACCATCGGGGCCAAGATGGTCGACGACATCGGCGTCGAATCGCTGATGTGGGGATCGGACTATCCGCATGGCGACGGCGTATGGCCGGATTCCGACAAGTACATCAAGGAGCAGTTCGCGCATCTGCCGGCGGACGTGGTGCACAAGATCACCTGCGAGAACGCCGGCAAATTCTACGGGCTGATTCAGTAGACTCGGCGGTCGACACGGAGGAATCGGTCATGGCCGACACGGACTCGCAGGCGACGATTCGGGACTGCGCCCAGACCGCCATTCGCGTCATCGAGGATGCGGGGAGCGACGAGGGTAAACTGCGGGCCGGTTTGCTGGCGGCGATGTCGCCGCTCTTGGCGCGGGACGACCTTTTGACGCTCGGCGTCAAGCGGCCGGGTAATCACATCGACAATTCCAAATACCTGTATTACGACGGCCAGCTCTCCATCACGCTCGACGAGTTCCCGAACGGCAAATACATTCCGCCGCACGATCACGGTGTCTGGGAGGCGTTGGTCGTCTTCAAGGGGCGGGTTCGCCATTGCGTCTATGAGCGTGTCGACGACGGCACCGTGGAAGGACATGCGGACCTGAAGACGGTGGAAGACCGGGAGTATGTACCGGGGGAGATTGCGATGGTCGTGCCGCCGACGGAAATCCACAGTTTCACCGCGCTCGCGGAGGGGACCTATGTCGTGACGGTGGTCGGCGGCAACTACAAGCCGATCCGGCACTACTACAATGTCGACGACAAGACCTACGTGGTCAGCAAGCCTGCGGCGCTGGCGCAGGCGGGATAAATCGTCGAATTGCCGAAAGGAAAGGTCCGCTCATTGGTGCATCTTGCGACCGATGTCCTGATCGTCGGGTCCGGCGGGGCCGGCATGTATGCCGCTGTGTCGGCGGCGCGCGCAGGCGCTCGCGTCCTATTGGTCGACAAGAGCTTGATCGGCCGCGGCGGAGCGACGATCATGGCGCAGATGACCGTCGCATCGGCGGTCGGCGAAGAAGCGCCGGACCACTGGACCCATCACCTGGCCGATACGCTGGAAGCGGGGCGCGGGCTCTGCGACGGCCGGTTGGCTGCGGTGCTGTGCGAAGAGTCGCCGGTGCGCATTCGCGAGATGGACGAATGGAAGGTCGGCTGGGCCCGCGAAGACGGGCATATCAAGCAGGTCACGGCACCGGGTCACCGGATACCGCGCTGCGTCTATGTCGACTTTCTGAATACCGGCCCGGCCGTGGCCAAGACCCTACGCGGACAAGTCGCGCGGGGCGACGGGATCACCCGGATCAGCGACCTGTCGATCACCGATCTCGTCGTGCATGACGGGCGTGTTGCGGGCGCGGTGGGATTCAGCCTGGAAGACGGCGCACCGGTAACGCTTGCCGCCAAGGCGGTGATCCTCGCGACGGGCGGGTTAACGAAGATCTATCAACGCAACAGCGCATCGGCCAACATGGGGGGCGACGCCTTCGCCTTGGCGCTGGCGGCGGGAGCCGAACTCGTCGATATGGAGTTCGTGCAGTTCTTCCCCATCGGGCACCTTGCGCCGCGTCTCGTCGGCATGGACCCGATCATGTGGGACCCGTTCCGGTACAAGCTCGGCGGCCGTCTGTTGAACGGCGACCGGGAAGAATTCATCGAGAATTACGGGGCGACGGATTCCGGCACCTATACCGCGCCGCGCGATGTCGCCAGCTACGCCATCATGAAGGAGGTGGAAGCCGGACGCGGCTCGCCTAGCGGCGGCGCTTTCCTGAGCTTCCAGCATGTGCCCGAGCCCGACTTGCGTGCGGCCTTCGGTCCGGTGATCGACCGGCTGCTGGCGAACGGCATCGACCTGACAGAGCGGGCCGTGGAGGTCGCGCCGATCGCCCATTACCATATGGGCGGTGTCCGGGTGGATTCGATGATGCGGACCACGGTGCCCGGTCTCTACGCGGCCGGAGAAGCGGTCGGCGGCGCGAACGGCGCGAACCGTCTGTCGGGTAACGCGATACCCGAGGCGTTGGTTTTCGGCGAACGGGCCGGCCGGTTCGCCGCCGAGGAAGTAACCGGGATGAATCAGCCCTGGTCCGATGCCGACGCGGCCTCGGCCCTTGACCAGTTGCGAGGTTTCGGCGGCGGAAGCCCGGAGAAGGCCAATGCGGCCGCCGGGGAATTGTTGGCCGAACTGCAGGGCCTGATGTGGGAGAAGGTCGGCCTCCTGCGCACGCAGGATGTCCTGGCCGCCGCGCTCGACCGGTTGCGGCAGATGCAGCGGGAAGACTTGCCCGAAATCGCGGCACAAACTGATAGCCGATCCGCACTGGCGGTGCAGGACTGGTTCGGCCTGCGGGCGTCGCTCGTGGCGGCGGAATCCGTCGCGCTGGCGGCGTTGAACCGGCGCGAAAGCCGTGGCGCGCATCAACGCGAGGACTTTCCCGAGACACTGCCGACCTATGACCATAACCAAATTGTTTCGTTGCGGGACGGCGCGCTCGATTTGGCGCAGTCGCCGGTGGCTACGGTCGATACATCGCCGGTTCCGTTGGAGGCGGCGCAATGACGGCGAAACGGGCGACGATCCGGGTGCAACGCGGCGGTCCCGGCGACGCGCCGCGCTTCGAGACGTTCGAGGTGCCGTATCGCGAGGGCATGTCGGTCCTTGACGCGCTGATGTGGGTCCGGACGCATACGGACTCGTCGCTGGCCGTTCGCTATAGCTGTATCAACGCGAATGCTTGCAAGGAGTGCATGGTCGAGGTCGACGGCAAGACCGCGTATGCCTGCACCGCGCGCTTGGGGTCGGGGGCCGTCACGGTAGCACCCTTATCGAACAAGCGGCTGATCCGCGATCTCGTCACGGATATCGTGCCGCCGAAGGAAAACCTGAAGAACGCGGCGGGCGAGTCCTAGCCGCTACTCTCGATCAGCGCGAGGATGCGTTCCGGCGTCATGGGGATGTCGCTGACGCGGGCGCCGAAGGGCGACAACGCGTTCTCGACCGCCGAGGCGAGGACCGCGGTGGCGGGGATGGTGCCGCATTCGCCGGCCCCTTTGACGCCCAGCGGATTGTGCGGTGTCGGCGACTCCATGTGATGGATTTCTATGCGCGGAAGTTCCGGCGCTGTCGGTATCAGGTATTCGCCGAGATTCATGGTCTGCGGCTGACCGTTCTCGTCGTATTTCATCCATTCATAGAAAGCCGAGCTGATCCCGTGCGCGACGCCGCCATGCACCTGACCCTCGACAAGCATGGGATTGATCAGGCGTCCCGAATCATGGACCACCACATAGCGTAGGATCGACACCTTTCCGGTCTCGATATCCACGTCAACGATAGCGGCGTGACTGCCGTTGCAATAGGTCAGCGCGTCGGGGCCGAAATGCGCGGTCGCCGTCAGGCCGGGCGGCAGCCCGCTTGGCATGGCGTAGCCCGGCATGCCGCCCATCACCCGAGCCACATCGCCGAGAGAGACCGAAAGGTCCGAGACGCCCTTCACGCGCACCGCGCCGTCGGTTAGTTCCAGGTCGTCTTTCGCCGCTTCCAAAATGCGGGATGCCGCGTCCAGCGCCTTTTTCCGCACCTCCTGCGCGGCGAGATGAACGGAGGAGCCTGCGTTGACCGCCTGACGGCTGGCGAAGGCGCCAAGGCCCAGCGATGCGGCGGCCGTATCGCCGGCGATGACGGAGACATCCGCCGCATCGACGCCGAGACTGCCCGCGCAGAGTTGCGCCAGGGTCGTCTTGACGCCTTGGCCTTGCGCCGTCGCGCCGGTACGGATTTCGACCTTGCCCGATGGGCCCACCGTCACCGTCGCGGACTCGAATGGCCCGCGCCCGGTACCTTCGACATAGTTGGCGATGCCGAGACCGATATGGCGTCCCTCGGTTCGTGCCGCTGCTTGCTCTGCGGTGAAATCGTCATAGCCGACCGCCGAGAGCAGTTTGGCCTGGCACGCCGGGTAATCGCCGCTGTCGTAGATCATCGGCGCCCCGTCTCGCGATCGCACCGGCGTCGCGTAGGGCATCTGGTCCGGACCGATCAAATTGCGCCGGCGGACTTCGGTACGGTCCAGGCTGAGGTCATGCGCCACGCGGTCTAGCAGGCGCTCCATCGCATAGGTTCCCTGCGGCCGCCCGGCACCGCGCGTCGGCGTCGCCGGGATCAGGTTGGTCAGGACCGAGATGACTTCCAGCCGGCAGGCCGGCAGGATATAGGGGCCCAACAGGTTGGTCGCGGCGTTCTGGGCGATCACGATGCCGTAGGGCGTGAAGGCCCCATGGTCGTGCAGCATCCGGCCGCGGATGCCGAGCAGCCGACCGTCACCGTCCACGGCGGCTTCGATCTCCCAAAGTTGATCGCGTTCCTGTACCGTCGCCGTGAAATGTTCGCGGCGATCCTCGATCCATTTGACCGGCCGGCGCAGCAGCTTGGCCGCCAACGGGACCGCCGCCTCTTCGGGATAGAAGACGAATTTCGGTCCGAACCCGCCGCCCACGTCGGGCGGAACGATCCGCACCTCCGTTTCGGCGCAACCCAAAAGGTCGACCAGGATGCCATGCGCCCGGTGCGGCATCTGCGTGCCGTCCCACACCGTGAGCACGTTGTCGGCTTGGTCGTACCGCGCGACCACGCCCCGGCATTCGACCGGATGCCCACCGCCCTTGTGGAGGGTGAATGCCTCGGCCACGACATGCGCCGCCGCGGCGAAGGCGGCGTCGGTATCACCGAAATCCTGGACGAATTGGGCGACCACATTGTCCGGACATTCGGTCCGGGCGGTCGGCGATCCCTCGGCGAGCGCGGCGGGCAGGTCGATCACCGCGGGCAACGGCTCGCAGTCGACGATGACTTGCTCGGCCGCGTCTTCGGCGAGCGCACGGCTGTCCGCGACGATCATTGCGACCGCTTCGCCCACATGGCAGACCTCGTCGCGCGCAAGCACCGTCTGCTTGATGGTCTGGCGGATCGCGGCGTTCGGCATTTCACCGGGGATATGGTCCGTCACCCAATGCGCCGCGAGGTCGTCATGCGTGTAGACCGCGCGCACCCCGGGCATGTTGCGCGCCGCAGTGGTATCGATCGCTACAAGGCGCGCATGCGCGTAGGCGCTGCGCACGAAATGAGCATGCAGCATATCGGGATAGTGGATGTCGTCGGCGAACCGCGCGGCGCCGCGCAACAGCGCCGGGTCCTCGACGCGTTTGATGCGCTGCCCGAACATGCCGTTAACGGTACTGCCCGGGTGCGATTCTGTCACCTTGCGGCGGCTCGGGCCGTCGCGTTCCTTGGGACGCTGATAGAAAAAGACCGCGTCGCGGCTGCCCGGCCGCAACGCGGTCTCAATTCTCCAACGAAACTTACGTCGCCGGGACTTCCGACGTGCAATGTGCGCAGCGTGTCGCCTTGATCGGAATTTTCGACAGGCACTGCGGGCATTCTTTCTCCGTCGGATCCGGCGGCGCGACTTCTTCTTCGCGCTTGAGCTGATTCATTGTCCGGATCACCATAAAGATGGCGAAAGCGACGATGATGAAATCGAGCACCGTGTTGATGAAGACGCCATAGTTGATTGTCGCTGCACCGGCTTTTTGCGCGGCTGCGAGGGTGGCGTATTCCTGGCCGGATAGATTGATAAACAGACTGCTGAAATCGACATTGCCCATCAACATTCCAATGGGCGGCATGATGATGTCTTTCACCAAGGACGAAACGATCTTGCCGAACGCCGCCCCGATAATGATGCCGACAGCCATGTCCATGACATTGCCGCGCATCGCGAACTCTTTGAATTCCTTTAACATGAATTCCCCCGTAAGAAGGTCTCTTCGGACCCCATGTGTTGCCCCAATCGGAGGAATATATCAGCAAGCCGCTGGTTGACGAAACCGAAGTTGTATCAGGTGACGAATTCACACGGTACGCGTCAGCGCCGCTCGCCTAAATTGGCGCAAGTCGATCGTTTGCAAACCGGTTGTCACGTCGTGCGGCGTGAATAGATCAGCTTGGCGGGTTGATTTGCCGGTCGGGGACGATCGAGTTGGTGCCGAGATAGTGGAAATACTCGTCCTCGTTCTCAAGGCAGATCGTCCGTAACCGCCACAGTGCCTTGCCGAACACTGTTTCGTTGAATAGCCAGTCCTCGACCTGCTTGCTGGTCGAATAACCGGGCTGCGCCGTGATTGCTTCACCGTAATACGCTTTGAGGTCTTCGTAGGCGAGTTTCAGCACCCGACCGACCGGCATGTCGTCGCGCGGGCAGGGTGTGTCCTGGTCGTCCAGGAAATTTGCGACATATTTTGCGGCGTCGTCGATGGATAGGCCGCTCGGGCCGACCGTGGTGCGGCCGCGCGTCGTGACCGCCAGATCGTACCAGGGCGCCAGCGAGGCGATCTCGGTCATTAAGGCTTTACCGATCTCGCTGGTGGGCGCGGTTTCGTCGGGCAACGCCGGCAGGTCGATGGGGCAGACCATGCCGGTCATCGCGTCCTGGCCCAGCGCAGCGGCGTCTTCCGGGATTTCGACCGGATAGTCGACCAGCACCGGGCCGGACTCTGCGTCGAGCAGGGCGAAGGCGGCCTTGATCACATCCTTCTGGAACTCGGCGTCGTTCGGCACGCCGAGCGGACGGCCCAATTCATAGGGAACCCACAAGGCGCGCGGCGGGTTGGTCCGTTCGGTATGGATTCGGATGAGGCTGATCTGGGTCGTCGCCAGCCCTTCCTCTTCGAGAATTACGGCAAGCCCGCCGACGGCGCGCGTGCATTTCGGTCATATGGGAACCAGCAGGACGGTGTCGACGGCGTCCGCCTTCATCGTCTGTGCGATGGCGCGGGCCGAGTCCTCCAAATCGCTGGGATGCGGTGCGCCCGAGACGGAAAAATGGACGTTCGAGACCGAACCGATCACGCCTTCGTCGGCCAGTTCGTGCAGCCGTTGCAGCGGGAAGCAGACATTCAGGTCCTGCTGGAATCCGGTGCGGTCGAAATTGACCGAGACATGGCTCATCACGACATCGCCCGGGTCCACGTCGCCCGGGATCACTCGGAAATCGGTAGCGTTACGCTGGAAAACCGCGTCGCTACGCAAATTCAACGCCGCCGTCGAGATCAGCGCGACCCGCCTTTCGTTGAGCGGTTTGCCGGTGACCCAAGGGCGCCGGTCCTCGAAGCCGGAGCAATCGAGTTCTTCCATCATCTTGCGCTCGCCGAGCGGAATGTCTTCGAGCCGTGCCATGGGATAACCGTGATGTAAGAAAGACGGGAGAAGTGCAGCAAGTATGGCGGCGCGAAATCCGGATAGCAAATCACAACGCGTTCATGAATTCCGCTTTTACGCCGGTCCGGTCCGGGCTATAGGGGTGCGCCCATGCCGAAACCTCCCGAAAGAATCGGTCTCGCCATACTGCTGTTGTTGGCCTGCGCGCTGTCCTGGGGCAGCAACGTGGTGGTCGGGCGCGCGGTGCACGAAGACATGCCGCCGATCGGCCTCGCCTTCTGGCGCAACGCGACCGCTTTCGCGATGGTGCTGCCGTTCACCGCCAAGGGTTTGATCGCCCAGTGGCGGCTCATCAGGGAGTGTTGGGTCGTTATTTTCGCCGCGGGCGTGATCGGCACTGCGGTGTTCAACGCCATGACCTATTGGGCGCTGCACGACACCACGGCGGTCAACGGCTCGATCATGATGTCGCTGACCCCGGTTGTCATTCCGATATTCGCCCTGATGATCTTGCGCATGGGACTGACGGGACGGCAGGCCATGGGGATCGCGGTCTCGTTTGTCGGTGTTATTGCGATCCTGACCGGCGGTGATCTTTCGGTCCTGGCCGATTTGGCATTCCGGCAAGGCGACCTGTGGATGCTCGGCGGAATGGTCTGCTGGTCGCTGTATACGGTCGTCGTAAAACTGCGGCCGGCCGGCCTCGACCCCTATGTCTTTCTTAGCGTCTTGCTGGCCGTCGCGATGGTGGTACTGATCCCCTTCTATATATGGGAAAGCGCCACCGGCTTTGCCTACCCCGCCACGTGGGAGGGGGCCGGCGTGGCGATATATCTCGGCCTATTCCCGACCGCATTGGCGCTCCTTTTCTTCAACATGGCGGTGGATATCGTCGGACCTAACCGGGCGGGTCTCTGCAACCATCTGGTTCCCGTCTTCGCGACGATCCTGGCCGTCCTGTTCCTGGGTGAGCGCCTGGCGCTGTTCCATCTGGTCGGAATCGCGTTCATAGCGGCCGGACTCTATTTGGCGACGGCGACGGGATCGGCGCGCCGGGCGTAGCTTCCGGCTCGGCGTAGACCACAAAGCGCAGCGGTCCGCCGGGATCGACCGCGTCGAAGGGATAGCAGGTTACCAGCGCGAGCCAGGAGTCGTCCGTCTCGACCCGCAGTCCGCTGGCGTCGGAGTCCACGACCTGCGTCTTGGTGACGCGAAAGGTCCGGCGCGCGCCCGACCGGTCGGTCACCGTCATGGCGTCGCCGGACTTGAGGTCGCGCAGGAACCGGAAATGCGTATCGCGATGGCCGCTGATGACCGATACCCCATCGCCGCCCGGGGTTGCGGTTCCATCCATATGACCGGGCCCGAAGGCAAGCGTGCGGCCGCTGGCGCCCGCCAGGACGATCTGGTCGACCTGAAGGCGCGGCACCGCGATCTGGGCGACCGGCCAGGTGTCTGCCCAGGACCAGGGTTTGCTGTAGTCCGCGCCGTTCTGTGTGTCGGTCCAGGCGCGTTTGATGAGGATTTGCGCCAGGCCGGCCTTCGCATGGATCCAGGCGGCCTCGCCGACCTGCCACCCGCCGAAAGCGAGCAGCAGGACGGCGAGGGCGCACGCACCGCGGGAGGTCATTGCGCGGTGCGCCGGCGGACGAACCAGACAGCGAGCGCAAGGCACACCAGCAACAGCCCGATCAGCAAATGCTGACCGGCGGGCGTTGCCGTGCGGGTGTGCAGTCTGATCATCACGCCGGGTTGGCCCGGCTGGTGGACCGTGCTCGCGGGCGCGGCCTTTCCGCCGGCCGCCGTCGACTGGGCCAGCGTTCGCAACGTCGCCTTGCCCTGGGCCCGTTGGGGCAGGGATTTGCCGGAGGCTTGCGGTGGCGTCCAGCCCGCGGGCGGGTTGGTGGGGACCGCATGGCGGCTCATGCCCTCGGTCGACGGTCGGCTGATTTGCTTATCCACCGCCACGAGGCTGGTGTAGCGGCTCATAATTTGATGCGGCAGCGCGACCTTCAGGACCGCTTGCCGTACGGCCATCGGATCGACGCCTTCCTGCAGCTCGTCCATCAACGCTTCGGTTTTCCGTTTCGCCCACAGTTTGGCGATTCCTTTTCCGTCCAGCGCGTCGGCGAGGGGCAGTTTCGTCGACCATTCCTGCCCGGCAAGGCGCCCCGCGATGGTGATGTCGCCGTTACCTTGGGGCAGACGCGCGCTGACGATGACCGGGTCGCCTCGATACAGGTCTGGTACCCGTTCCGGCTGCACGTCGGTGGCCGTATGGTCGGGGAAATCGACCGCGATATCGGTCAGCACCGGATTGCCGAGTTTCTTGAACAGACGCGTCATCTTATCGGTGACCTCGCTGGTCTTGCCGATGAAGGTGAAGGTGCCGCGTCCGAACCGCGCCGCCTTGTTCATGAAATGGGCGTTCGGCGCGCTGCCGATGCCGATCGTGAACAGCCGGGAGTCGCCGATGCCCTGCCGAATCAGCCGGAACAGTTGTGCTTCGTTGCCGACGCTGCCGTCGGTCATGAGCACGATTTGGCGCAGCCGGCTGGTATCGATGCGGTCGTCCAGGGCGAGGTCGAGCGCGCGGCGCATTTCGGTGCCGCCGTCCGCCGTCAACCCGCGGACGAAGAGCCGGGCCGTGGCCAGCGTCTGTGCGGAGACCGGTTGCGGTTTGGCGAATACCGGGGTCGGCGCACTGGCGAATCCGATGATGTTGAAACTGTCGCCCGGTTGCAGGCGGTCGAGCGCGAACAGGAGCGCCTTCTTGGCCTGCTCGATCGACTGGCCATGCATCGATCCCGACGTGTCGATGATGAACACCGCCTCGCGCGGCAGCCGGGCCTCGTCCTTTTTCGCTGCGCCGGCAGGCGGGATGACCATGGCGAGCACATAGGTCTCGCCGTCACGGTCTTCCTTGAACAGCGTTGCGCGCGGCGCGTTGCCCGGGTCGGGCCGCCATTCGAGGACGAAGTCACGGTCGGCGGGAACCGGGCCGTTGCGCAGAACCACCTGGAAACTGTTGTCACCGGCATCGGCGACCTGCACCTCGTGATACAGACTGCGCAAGGCGGCGACCGACAGGCCGGGCTTCAAGTCGATGGTGATCAGCGCCGGGTTCCCTTTGCCGAGGATCGGGTGGCGCATCGGCGGGGTGATTCGCTCGGCGTCGGGAACGGTGCGCGTGTTGACGCCCCACCCGATACCGCCGACGCCGGCGATGTGCGGTCCCTTCGGGATGTAGCGCGGGTTGACGACCATCGGGAAGCGCAGCGAATACAAACCGTCGACGACCGTCACGGGCTGCTGATACGACATCTCGACGGTGATGGTTTCGCCGGGCGGAATGTTCGCGATGGAAACGGTGAACAGGTTCGGACGTTCCTGCTCGACGAGACTCGCCTTGCGGCCGCTGCGTTTCGCGGCATCGTAGCGTTTCTTGGCAGCCTTGCGTTCGTCGATCTTGCCTTCGATGATCCGTTCGCCAATCCGCATCAGCATACGGTCGACGGCGCCCTTGCGCGACATCGGGAAGACGTAGACGCCTTCCACCCATTCCTTGCCGGGATTCCTGAAACGCTGGGCGACGTTGACGCGGGCGACGATTCCGTTGATGTCGATCGTGACGTTCGCGTCGAGTATGGGCGCGGCGGCGCCGAGACCCGATGAATTCGGCGTGCGCAGATATAATCCGCCGTCGGGCTTGCCGCGTTCGGTCGGCCCGGCGACCGGCGCCGCCTCGGCCGATAGGGCGACGATGCCCGTGCCGACGAAAATCAATGCGCTGATTATGAGTATGGAAAACTCTTGAATGAACTTGCTGGACCGGACCCGTTTCGGTTCCGATGGCGTTACGGTAAGCGGCCGCCCGCCAAATCTAGTCATCTTCCCTGTCTCCTGCTGTCACTTCTCTCCGTCGGCGTGCCTTTCCGACAGCGTCCAGCAAATCCAGGCAAGCGGGCGAAGCTTGGGCGAGTTAGGGGCGATGTTTGGAAGAAATACGGCGAGTTTTTGGCGCGCGCCGCGCGGACGCGGGACTCAGAGGTTCATGAAAACGATGCCGACGACGATGCCGATCGCGGCGATGATGCGCCGCGGGCCGAATGCTTCTTTCATGAAAAGGGCGCCGATGATCGCGGCGAATACTACGCTCGTTTCGCGCAGGGCGGCGACCGGTCCCATCGCCGCGAAGCTGAGCGCCCACAGCACGATGCAGAAGTTCACCGCGCTGATGACGCCGAGCGCGATGCCGGTCTTCCATCGGTCGCGCATCGCGGTATAGATCCGTTCGCCCCGCCAAACGCGGGCGATCACCAGCATGGCGAATCCGTCGAGCACGAACATCCAAACCACGTAACTGAGCGCCGCTTCGGGAATTCGTACGGCGAGTCCGTCGACAACGGTGTAGGCGCTCAGCACGACGCCGGCGACCCCTGCCAGCAATAGCGGCCGCAGGCCCGCGCCGGCGACCTGGCTGCGTTCCAATGCGAAGCTGAGAAGGCCGGCGCAAATCAATACGATGCCGATGACGGTTGCCCCACCGGGTATTTCACCTGCGGCGGGGATGGCGAGCAGGGTGACGAGCAGCGGCGCGACGCCGCGCGTAACCGGGTAGACCTGGCTCAACTCGCCATGGATATACATCGCCACCATCGCGATCTTGTAGATGATGTGCAGGACGACATGCACCGCGAGCAGCAGCCATATCGATTGCGGCGGCGGCGGGACGAAGAACAGCGCCGGCACCATCAACAAAGCTTCGGACCCATAGATCAGCGATGCCATCGCGACCGGGTCTCGGGCGCCCTTGATGAATGCGTTCCAGGATGCGTGGACGAGTGCCGCGAGCAGCAGGAGCGCGGTGACGGTAAGGGTCATCGGCGGGGTGCCGTCAGGAGTCTACGACGACGCCTCCGTCCCCCCGATGCGCGCCCTTGTCGGTACCTTGATAGATGAAGGCCTCGCGCGTTGCCGTGACGCGGTCGTGCAGTGCTATGGCGTCGGGGTGAAGATCGGCGAGCGGCGGAGTCTCCACTTCGAAATTGTTGTAGCGGTCTTCACCGCGCACCAGCATCGCGCTGTCCGGCACGCCGGTGATTTGGCGTACATGCGGCGCGATATAGCGGATCGCGAGCCCGATGCGCCGGTCGTCGGTCACGTTTGGTGAAGACGCGTGCGCGAGCATGACGTGATGCAGCGAGATCTCGCCGGCCTTGAGGACCATGTCGACCGCGGTGTCCTCGTCCACGTCGACGCCGAGTTCCTGGCCCCGCGTCAACAGATTGTCCGGATCGAACGTGTCCTTGTGCGGCAATTGGTCGAGCTTATGCGTGCCGGGGGCAACTTTCATCGCGCCGCTTTCCAGTGTGGCCGGTGTGAAGGCCAACCAGGCGGTGCACACGTCCGGCGAACTGAGACCCCAATAGGTCGCGTCCTGATGCCAGGACACGAAGCCTTTCTTGTCCGGCTCCTTGGTGAAGAACGAGGACTGCCAGCACAGGATGTCGGGGCCGAGCACATCCTCTATCGCATCCAGGATCGCCGGGTGCCGCACCAGGTCGTTCAACCAGGTCAACAGCAGATACAGTTTCTGCTTTTTCCGGCCGGTGATCGCGCCGCCTTGGCTCGCCTCGAAGGCTTCGAGCTTACGCCGGCATTCGGCAGCCTCGGCTTTGGACAGCACCGATACGGGGAAGTGGAACCCGTTCTCGTGATAGTGCCGCACTTGGTTGGCGGTGAGTGATTTGGGCATGGTCGGAACTCTCCGGGGCATGGTCGTCGAAGGCAGCATATCACCGGGCGGCGCGGGCGTCATTTGCTGCCGGACCCGTTGGTTTCAGTGTTGAAACGCCGTTGGCATGGGCGTAGTGTTCGCTCCTTCACCGGTTAATTCTACGTTCAAATAAGGGGTTCGAACATGTCCGTCCTTGCAGCGCGACTCGGCCGCATCAAGCCGTCTCCCACCATGGCCGTCACCGCAAAGGCGCAGGATATGCAACGCGCGGGCGAGGATGTCATCGGACTCGGTGCGGGCGAGCCTGACTTTCCGACGCCGGACTTCGTTGTGCAAGCCGCGGTCGACGCGATGAACCGGGGCGAGACGAAATACGCGCCGCCGGCAGGCATCTTCGAATTGCGCGAGGCCGTCTGCCGCAAGTTCAAGCGCGAGAACAATCTCGACTACACGCCGGATCAGATCTGCATCGGCGTCGGCGGCAAGCAGATCATCTACAACGCCATGATGGCGACACTAGATCCGGGCGACGAGGTGATCGTGCCGGCGCCCTATTGGGTTAGCTATACGGATATCGCCGTGCTGGCCGAAGGCACGCCGGTGATCATCGAAGGGCCGGAATCGAACAATTTTAAGATCACGCCCGAACAACTCGAAGCGGCCATCACGCCGAAGTCCAAGTGGTTCGTTTTGAACTCGCCGAGCAATCCGACGGGGTCGGCCTACAGCTACGACGACTTGAAGGCGCTGGCCGACGTGCTGATGAAGCAACCGCGCGTGCTGATCTTCGCCGACGACATCTATGAGCACATCATCTACGACGACTTCGAGTTTCACACGATCGCCGAGGTGGAGCCCGGCCTGAAGGATCGCACCCTGACGATGAACGGCCTATCGAAGGCGTATTGCATGACGGGCTGGCGCGTCGGCTATGCGGGCGGGCCGACTGAACTCATAAAGGGCATCAACAACATCCAGTCGCAGAACTGCAGCAGCACGTCGACGATCAGTCAGTGGGCGGCAGTCGATGCGTTGGATGGCGACCAGAGCTTCATTGCCGAGAACGTGAAGGTCTTCAAGGAACGGCGCGACCTTGTCGTCTCCATGCTGAACCAGGCGAACGGCATCAGCTGCGCAACGCCGGAAGGCGCGTTCTATGTCTACCCGTCGCTGGCCGGTTGCATGGGCAAGAAGACGCCCGACGGCAAGGTCATCGAGACCGACGAGGATTTCGTGACCTACCTTCTGGAGTCGGAAGGCGTCGCGGCGGTGCATGGCGAGGCGTTTGGCCTGTCGCCCTATATGCGTATCTCCTACGCCACCGCGACGGAAACGCTCGAAGACGCCTGCATGCGCATCCAGCGGGCGTGCGCCGCGCTGACCTGAGTAGGAGGGAATGCCGCTATGCGGATCGGCGTATTCGGCGCGGGAGCGGTCGGCGGCTATGTCGGCGCGCGCCTTGCAGCCGCTGGAGAGGATGTCACCTTCATCGCGCGGGGCGCGCATCTGGACGCGATCCGCGAGAGCGGGCTGCGGCTCGACAGCCCGAATGGCGATCTTACCCTGCACCCGGCGCAGGCAACGGACGACCCGTCCGCGGTCGGGCCCGTCGACTATCTTTTGTTCGCGGTCAAACTGTTCGACACCGAGGCGGTAGCGGAAGCTTGCCGGCCGATGGTCGGCCCGGACACCACCATCGTGGCCCTGCAGAATGGCGTCGAAACCGAGGAAATCATCGGCGGAATCCTCGGTCCTGAGAAAGTCATGGGCGGTACCGTCTATATCGCCGCCGTCATCGCGGAGCCGGGCCTGATCCGCCAGACCGGCACTTTCGCGCGGGTGATTTTCGGCGAGTTGGACGGCAGCCGGTCCGAACGTGGGCTCGCGCTGGAAGCCGCCTGCAAGGCCGCCAATCTCGATGTTGTGTTTTCCGATGCAGTGCTGACCGAAATATGGATGAAATTCATCGTGTTGGCCGCGCTCAGCGGCGTAACCACGGCGACCCGGAAGCCGATCGGGCCGCTCCGTGCCGACCCCGACACCCGGGCCCTGTTCCGCAACGCGATCGCCGAGGCGGCCGCCGTGGGGCGGGCAAGAGGCGTAGTCCTCCCGGACGATGCGGTCGACCGGCAGCTCGCGGTGGTCGATGGCTGGCCGCACGATATGGTGGCCTCGATGCTGCACGACCTGAATGCCGGTAAGCCTATGGAATTGGACCATCTTTCCGGCGCGGTGACCCGTCTGGGGCGTCTCGCGGGCGTGCCGACACCGGTTCACGACGTGCTATACGCGACGCTGAAGCTCTACAAGGACGGTTGAACAGCCAGTCCGTTTGCCGCTTTTTCCTTGCATCGGAGCCCTTGGATTGGAACCATATTCCCGGGCTTAAAAGACGTTCCACACAATGGAACGGCACAATAACAATTCGGGAAGGAGGTTTTTATGTCAGGGCGCACACCATCTGCACCCCGCTGCGCGGCACTTGTCGGACCATACCTCAGTGGGAAGACCACACTTCTGGAATCCATGCTGTTCGCCACCGGCGCGACGCACCGAAAGGGCAGCATCAAGGAAGGGAACACGGTCGGAGACGCCTCCGAAGAGGCGCGCGCACGCAACATGAGCACGGAGATTTCTGCCGCTTCGGCCGAGTTTCTCGGCGAGCAATGGCACTTCCTAGACTGCCCCGGCTCGGTCGAATTCTCCCAGGATACCTATTCCGCACTCATGGTGGCCGATGTCGCGGTCGTCGTTTGCGAGCCCGAGGTAAGCCGGGCGCTGACGCTGGCGCCGCTTTTCCACTTCCTGGATAGGCATGAAATTCCGCATATGGTGTTCATCAACAAGATGGACCATTCGAACGACCGCATCGGTGAATTGCTGGAAGCGATGCAGGGCGTTTCCGAACGGCCGCTGGCGCTGCGCCATGTCCCGATCCGCGACGGCGACGACATCACGGGCTATGTGGACCTGGTATCGGAGCGCGCCTACGAATACAAGCCCGGCGAGAAATCCGCGCTGATCGAACTGCCGGACACCGTGAAGGACCGGAACGAGGAAGCGCGCCAGGAGCTGCTGGAAACGCTGGCCGATTTCGACGACACGCTGCTGGAACAGTTGCTCGAAGACGTCGTGCCGCCGAAAGACGAAATTTACGAGTACCTGACGCGCGAACTGCAGGCCGACCGCGTCGTACCGGTCTTCTTGGGCGCGGCCGAATTGGATAACGGCGTACACCGGCTTCTGAAAGCGTTGCGGCACGAGGCCCCGCCGCCCGAGGCAACGCTGGAACGGCTTGGCGGCGCGGACGGCAATCCGCTGCTGCAAGTCTTCAAGACCTATCATCTGCCGCATACGGGCAAATTGTCCGTCGCCCGCGTGTGGCGCGGTGAGGTCCGGGACGGCGACTCCTTCGGCGAGCATCGGGTGAGCGGCTTGTCGCAGATCATGGGACATACGCTGAACAAGATCGATCGTGCCGGCTTGGGCGACGTCGTCGGTCTTGGCCGGCTGGAAGACGTCCATACCGGCGACGTGTTGACCGAATCCGGTATCGCCACCGATTCCTTGCCCTGGTTCGACCCGATCCCGCCCGTCTATTCGATGGCGATCTCCGCCGAGAAGCGCGAGGACGAGGTCAAGCTATCGACCGGCATCGCACGCATCATCGAAGAAGACCCGTCGGTATCGGCGGAGCATAACGACGACACCCACGAACTGGTCTTGTGGGGGCAGGGCGACATCCATCTTCAGGTGACCGGCGAGAAGCTGCGCAACCGCTACAACGTCGGTATCACCACCGCGCGCCCGCGTGTGCCTTACAAGGAGACGATCCGGAAGACGATCCAACAGCATGCCCGGCACAAGAAACAGTCCGGCGGGCATGGCGAGTTCGGCGACGTTCATCTGGAGATCAAACCGATGCCGCGCGGCCAAGGGTTCGAGTTCATCGACAAGATCACCGGCGGCGTGGTCCCGCGACAGTATATTCCGGCCGTCGAACACGGCGTGAAGGAATACATGAGCGAGGGCCCGCTGGGCTTTCCGGTGATCGACCTCTCCGTCACGCTGTATGACGGGCAGCATCATGCGGTGGATTCGTCGGACATGGCCTTCCGCCGGGCCGGCATCTTGGCGATGAAGGATGCGCTGCCGCAGTGCAATCCCGTTCTGTTGGAGCCGGTGGCGTCGGTCACGATTTCCGTGCCGAGCGAGTATACTGGTCAGGCGCAGAGCGTGATCAGCAAGCGTCGCGGCCAAATCCTCGGTTTCGATACCAAGGACGGCTGGAAAGGCTGGGACGAGGTCCAAGCGCATATGCCGCAGTCCGAGCTGCATGATTTGATCGTCGATCTGCGGTCGCTGACGCTCGGCGTCGGAACCTTCGAATGGTCCTTCGATCATTTGGCGGAGCTGACGGGCCGCGACGCCGATATCATCGTTTCCGAAAGAAAGGAAGCGACCCAATAGCCGCCTGCCTTCGGGCGTAGTATAGGAACGGGCGTGCCGGTAACCGGCAGCCCGTTCTTTCTATGATGGCGCCAATCGGTTGCCGTTCTGAACTCGACAAGGAGATACCTTATATGACCGACCGAAACGCGCTTGCGGATAGCCTGATCGAGGCCCGCCGCGCCGGGTCCATCGTGACTCTGTCCGATACGCCGTCGTCCCTCGACGAGTCCTATGCCGTCCTCGACGCGGTCATGGAGCGGTATGGCGAGAAAATCGTCGGGTGGAAGGCCGCGTTCACGAACGATGCGGCGATGGAGAAGATGAAGACGCCGGAACCGGCGATGGGGCCGTTGTTCGAATCTTGGGTCTTTCGCAGCGGCGAAACGGTCGCCACGCCCGACAACTGCGCGCGGCTGATCGAAAGCGAATACGCATTCACGATGGCGCGGGATCTGCCGGCCCGCGACACGGCGTATTCCGAAGACGAAGTTGCCGACGCGGTCGCCTCGCTGCATCCCGCGATCGAGATCGCCCACAGCCGGGTCGATGGCGGTTTCGATATCGGCGCGTCGGTCCTGATCGCCGATCACTGCGCGAATTTCGCCTTTGCCTACGGCGACGGATTGACCGATTGGCGGGATTTCGACCTGCTGGACCAACAGGTAACCTTCAGCGTGGACGGGGAGGAAATCGCCACGGGAACCGGTGAGGCTGTCATGGGGCACCCGGTGACTTCGCTGACCTGGCTGGTCAACAAGCGGTCGTCGCGCGGCGGCGGGATTTCGGCCGGGCAAATTCTCACGACCGGTACCTGTACGGGAATGCAGCCGGTGGCTCAATCCTGCAGCATGGTCGCCGATTTCGGGCCGCTGGGTCAGTGCCGTCTCGACTGTACCGCCTAGCAGAACAGGAAAAGGAGCAGGCTATGAGCAATGCGGACAAGGCGGCGGATCTCCTGATCGCGGCGCGCCGGGACGAAAACAAGATGGAGGCACTGCCGGTGGAATTGGAGCCGGCGTCGCTGGAGGATGCCTACGCCGTCCAGGATGCGATCATCGCGCGCACAGACCTGTCGTTGGGCGGCTGGAAAGTGGCCCTCACCAACGACGAGGCGATGGCGCGCGCCGATGCGACCGAACCCGCGGCGGGACCGCTTTTCGCGGAGCATATCGTCGCCAATCCGCAAACCATCGAAGGCGGCGCCAATACCGTCGGTGGTTTCGAATGCGAATTCGCGTTCAAGCTGGCCGCCGATATTCCGGCATCCGGTGCCCCCTATACCGCGGAAACCGTCGCAAATGCGATTGAAGCGGTGTATCCGGCGGTCGAGGTGGTCGGACTGCGCATCGCCAATCGCCCGTCGCTCGGCGTGCGGGGCACGGTCGCCGATCACGCCGGCAACTACAGCTTTGTCTACGGCGATCCGGTGACCGATTGGCGGAGTCTGGACCTTCCGAATTGCGAAGTCCGGCATCTCGTTGACGGCGAGGAGGTAGCGGCCAGCAACGGTGCGAATGTCCTGGGCAATCCTGTGAACTCGCTGGCCTGGCTTGCCAATCATTTGGCCACGCGAGGATACGAAATGAAGGCGGGCCAATGGGTCACCGCCGGGGCGGCGACCGGGCCGATTCCGGCTCCCGTCGGGAGCACGATGTCGGCCGATTTTGGTCCGCTTGGCGTCGTTAAAGTCGAATTTAAGTCCTGAGTCTCGATCCAACTCGTCGTCCTCGGAGCCGTCGCATGTAAGCCATTGTGGCGGCTTCATTTTTATCCCCTGCGAGAGTCGAAAAATCCGCGCATCACTCTTGAAAGTAGGCACAAGACGCATATATTAGAATAATTCTAATTCGCATATAAGCATCCTACATTGTTCGCAGGAGAGGAGAGTACGGCGATGGATATCAATATCGGAATCAACGACACGGATCGGAAGGAAATCGCCGCGGGGTTATCGCGGTTGCTGGCCGATAGCTACACGCTTTATCTGAAGACGCACAACTACCATTGGAATGTCGAAGGGCCGCAGTTCAACACGCTGCACACAATGTTCGAGACGCAATACACCGAACTGGCGTTGGCGGTGGACGAGGTGGCGGAACGGATCCGGGCGCTCGGCGAGCCGGCACCCGGCAGCTACAAGGCCTTCGCCGCATTGTCGTCGATCGACGAGCAGGACGGACAACTGTCGGCGGACGACATGATCCGGGACCTGGTGTCCGGCCAGGAGGCGGTGGTCCGCACGGCCCGGTCGGTCTTCCCGACGGTAGAGGCCGCGAATGACGAACCGACCGCGGATTTGCTGACGCAGCGAATGCAGATCCACGAGAAGAACGCCTGGATGCTGCGCAGCATGCTGGCGGCGTAATCGGCAAGGCCGGGCAGCCCTTGGCGGCTGGCCGGCCCTTGGCCCAACGGGACAAAGTGACATGGTCGAGGACCTGGTGCGGTTGATCGCGGTTTGGCCGACGGTCGTGCAAGGAACGGTGGCTGGCCTTTTTGCCGGGGTTCTGACCGGTGTCGGGGCGTTGCCGGTCCTGTTCGGCGGTCGTCTCGGCGAAAAGTCACAAAACGCACTCTTGGGATTTGCGGCCGGCGTGATGTTGGCGGCGACGGCCTTCTCGCTCGTCTTGCCGGGATTGGATCACGGCACCGTCGTGTATGGCAGTGCGACCAGGTCCGCGATGGCTGCGGCGGCGGGGATTTTGGTCGGCGGTTTGGCGGTCGCTGCCCTGCATGCCGTGTTGCCGCATGAGCATTTCGTGACCGGCCGCGACGGTGCGGATAGCGCGCAGGTGCGGCGGCTCTGGCTTTTCGTGTTCGCGATTGCGCTCCACAATCTCCCCGAAGGACTGGCCGTCGGCGTGGGCTTCGGCGGCGGAGACGTCGCGAACGGTTTGTCGCTGGCGCTCGGCATCGGCCTGCAGAATTTGCCGGAAGGGCTTGCCGTTGCGGTCGCACTGTTATCGGTCGGGCATACGCCGATCCGGGCGTTGCTGATCGCGGCGGCGACCGGTTTGCTCGAAGCCCTTGGCGCCCTCGTCGGGGCGGGCGCGGTGACGCTCGCCGCGCCATTGCTGCCCTTCGGGCTGACTTTCGCGGCCGGCGCGATGTTGTTCGTTATCTCGAACGAAATCATCCCCGAGACGCATCGCAAAGGCCACGCGGTCCAAGCAACGGGCGGTTTGATGATCGGATTCGTAGTGATGATGCAGTTGGACGTGTTGTTCGGTTGAGAGTGCCCGACTCCCGCGAATCCGCTATTTTTCGGCGATCACAAACACGTTTATTCGCTTTTGACGAATAATCCGTAGGATGTCGGTCGGATCGAATAATGAGAGGATGCCGCGATGCTTCTTCGAGTCAGGAAAGGGTGGGAATTGCCCGAGTCCGCCGCCACGGACGAAACTGTGTTCCGGCAACGGCGCGCACTGGTCAAATCGATGGGGCTTGGCTCCGTTCTCCTCGCCGGTGGCGGGATGGGATTGCCCGCGCTGGCATCAACCGGCGGTGATCCGTCGGCGCCCCTTTACCCGGTCAAACGCAACGAGAAATTCAAGCTCGATCGGGATCTGACCGACGAGAAATACGCGATCACCTACAACAATTTCTACGAGTTCGGCAGTCACAAGAAAATTTGGGCGGCGGCGCAGGAACTGGTCATCCGTCCCTGGACGGTCAAGATCGACGGTGCCGTAGAGAAGGAAATCACCGTCGATATCGATACGCTGCTGAAGCAGATGCCGCTCGAAGAGCGCCTCTATCGCCATCGTTGCGTCGAGGCTTGGGCGATGGCGGTGCCATGGAGCGGCTTTCCGTTCAAGGCTTTGGTCGATTTCGCGAAACCGCTGGGTTCCGCCAAATATGTCCAGATGGAAACGCTGGCCGATAAGAAGACCATGCCGGGCCTCAAGCAATTCTGGTATCCCTGGCCCTATCTCGAAGGGCTCAGCATCGAGGAAGCCACCAACGATCTGGCCTTTATCGCGACCGGTCTCTATGGCAAGCCGATGCCTAAACAGAACGGCGCGCCGTTGCGCTTGGCGGTTCCTTGGAAATACGGGTTCAAGTCAATCAAATCGATTGTCCGATTTACCTTCACGGAAAAACGGCCGGTCAGTTTCTGGGAGAAGACCCAGGGCAAGGAATACGGGTTCTGGGCGAATGTGAACCCGAAGGTGGACCATCCCCGATGGAGTCAGGCCACGGAGCAGCTTCTGGGCAAGTCCGGCCGCGTGCCGACCCTGCTTTACAACGGCTATGCGGAGCATGTCGCGCATCTTTACAAGGATTTGGAGAAATCTGAAGGCGATCGACTGTTTCGGTAATTCGCCTTATGCGTGCTTTGCGTGATCGGGGACGCGGCATAAGTTACTGTGCGTTCGCCGTAATTTGGCCTCGTGCACATAAAAAAGCCGGGCCTACAAGGGCCCGGCGAAGTAAACAGGGAGGCTTCACGTCTGGGAGACGTCAAAGCCCGGTCGATAATCGTATTGGCGTCACCGCCTCGACGGTCGACCGGTAGATCTATTGCGGCTTTGCAACAATCTGCTTATAGAAATAGTAACTGGACCGACGCATGACTACGCTCATTTTTTCATCACAGTTATGCGCCTGGCGCATGGCATAGCCTGGCCCTTGTATTTCCAAGAATTTCCGAAACACCGTCCCAATTTGGGGCGGGTGAATTTTTAGAATTGATGTTCTGCGATCTTGCGCAGGAGGAAATCGCGAAAAACGCCGATCCGTTTTGAATGGCGCAATTCTTCGGGATAAACGAAGTAAGCCTGGAAGGAAGGTCCGTTGATGTCCGGCAGGACACGGCGAAGATTCGTGTCGCCCGGAATCGCGTAGTCGGGCAGGCCGGCCAAGCCCAAGCCGCTGCGGCAGGCGCGGTAAATTCCGTAAATGTTATTCACGCGCAGGACCGGCCGTCGCTGTGACTCCGGACTAGCGCCCAATTCCAGAATCCAGTTCACATGCGGGACCGGGGCCGGCCATTCCTCGCCGTAAACCAGCAGGCGGTGCTTATCCAGGTCCTCGGGCGTGGCCGGTGCGCCGAATTCCTCGAGATACTCGACCGAGCCGTATAGATGCGTGTGAACCGTCAGCAGCGGTCGTTGGATCAGGTCCGGCCGCGTCGGCGGTTGCAGGCGCACCGAAATATCGGCTTCCCGCATGCCGAGGTCGAGTTCGGTATCGGTCAGGATCAGCGTGACGTCGACTTCCGGGTAAAGCTCGATGAACTCCTTGATCCGCGAGGTGAGCCACAGCGAGCCGAGCCCTATCGTGGTGGTGACCTTCAACGGACCGGACGGCCGCTCCTTGTTTTCGCTCAGGAGCGACTCTGTGATCGCCAATTTGTGGAAGACGTCATGGGCGGTGCGATACAGCAACTCGCCCTGCTCGGTCAGGATCAGCCCGCGGGCGTGACGATGGAACAATGTCGTCTTCAGGCTCTCTTCCAACGCGCTGATTTGCCGGCTTACGGCGGATTGGCTGAGGTTCAGCAACTCGCCGCCATGCGTGAAGCTGCCGGCTTCGGCGACCGCGTGAAAGACGCGTAGTTTATCCCAATCCATCGTACGCCATTCGCATGGTTGCAGCGCGAGCGATTGTGCCGATGCGGCCGATCATCCGAAACGCACCTTTTTGACCAAAGCCGAGACACGGTGGCGGAATTGCTCTTTCCGGAGGTAGGCGGCGTCCCGTACCCAGTTCAACTGCATCGACCGCCGCTGGCCGTCGAACGGCTTGTGCCCGTGCCACGCGTTCTCGCTGCAGCGGAAGGCCAACATGGTTCCGGCGTCCGGCGGCACTTCGGCGGAATAATCTTCGATGTCGTCGGCGCTGCGCAGCAGACGGAGCCGGCCGCCATCGGCGTTCCAGCTATCGTTTATGTAAATCAGCACGGTGATCAGCTTGCCCAACGAATCCGTATGAATTTGGCCATCGCTCGGTTTGCAGTAGCCGCGCACCGTCAGCATCGACGGTTGGTTGATCAAGTCCATATCGAATTTATCGCCCATTGCTTTCGCCATCTCGGGGCCTTGCAGGGCTTCGGACAGGCGGCGAAAGGCATCGCCGTAGCTCAACGACTTCAGCGGGAAGCTTCCCGGCCGGTCGATCGCTGGAAAGGCGGCCTCGATATCCGCCACCGCGTCGGGCTTCAAGAATCCGGGGACGATCAGATGATCGAACGGGTCATGCTGCAGGGTGGCGGCTTCCAGTGCCGGAAAATCGAGCATCATGGACATATCCATTGGGGTTCCGATACCAGTGGACCGAAGATATACGGAATGCCCCGGTCATAGGCAATGCGACATTCGAACCGTGCGGTCATGGCGGACACCGACTATCCGCCGCAACCGGCCCGTTCCATACGGCGGCGCAGTTCCGCGGCGACGCGCGTCGTTTCATCGAGCGGCTCGTAGGACCAAGTGTCGAGGGTGCCGTCGAAGGCTCGCGTGATCCCGGCATCCGCCAACGATCTATGGAACGACGCAAACTTGCTGTCCCGATGGCTTTCCAGCTCGACGACATAAACCGGCCTTCCCGTGGAACAGGCTTCGGACGCCATGTTGACGGAATCGCAGGTCACGACGATGGCGTCCGCCGAACCAAGGTAGCCGAGATAAGGGTTGTCGCCGGTGCCGTCCCAAAACACGCACGGCAGGCCCGCCAACCGGTCACGCAACCGGGCTTCCTCGGCGGCGCCGGTTCGCCGGGATGCCGTCACCATGAGGCTGGCGCCGAAATCCCGGGTCAGGCGACACAGCCCATCCGCCAGCCGGTCGGTCACGGCGCTGGTGAGCCGGTAGACGCTGTTGTTGCCGCCGATCAGAACGGCCACCCGCGGATGCGGCAGTTCCGCCAATCTGGGTGCGAACTCGGCCGCGGCGGCTGACAGCTTCTGCGGCGTGACGCGATGCAACGATCCCATTACGGTAATCACGTTGGGTCCTTCCAGACCGTCATGTTTCGGACTGGCGATCAGGTCGAAGCGTCGGGGATCGACCCGAGGATGCTCCACATGGATATGGAAACTGCGTTCCTTGCCCCGCGACTTTACCCAGAGCGCGGGGCCGACCGCATGCCGGCCGCAACTGATGATCAGGTCGGGCGGCGCGCCGGAGAGGGTTTCCGCGTCGCGGCCGAGCCCGGAAACGCCGGGCGGCCAAAACGCCGCCGGAAGCCAGCGCCAGGGAATAGCGGGCAGAATGGTTTTCTTGACGGTATGGAATCCGATGGCGTCGGCCAGACCCATAGCCTGCGTGACATGGCCGGCCTTGCCGTCGGTAATCACCCAGGTGGTGCGATCGGTCATCGGGCTATAGGCCTCCGCGCCGGCGTCGGGACGGGAAGCGCTGTGTCATTCTTGAAATAATATTTCGTCTTTTCAGTTTTTGTAATATTATTACCCGAAAGACACATAGGGACTGCACTTCCATGCGCCGAGTGAAACTCGACAAGATAGACTTGCGTATTCTCCGCGACCTGCAGGCCAACGGGCGAATGACGAATGTCGACCTGGCCAAGCGGGCGGGAATTTCGGCGCCGCCGTGCCTGCGCCGCGTCCGGGCGCTCGAAGAAGCGGATTATATTCGAGGATACCACGCCGATGTGAATGCCGAAGCGCTTGGTTATGGTGTGACGGTCTTTGCGCAGGTGGGGTTGTCGAGTCAGGCCGAGTCGGACCTCGTCGCCTTCGAGACGCTTGCCGAACAATGGCCGCAAGTTCGGGAATGCTACATGCTCGCCGGCGAAACCGACTTCCTGCTGCGCATCGTGGCGACGGATTGGGACAGCTACAACA
Source organism: Alphaproteobacteria bacterium (assembly GCA_965228975.1). Lineage (GTDB taxonomy): Bacteria > Pseudomonadota > Alphaproteobacteria > UBA8366 > UBA8366 > JAJFJD01. The sequence goes on along the minus strand of OZ245851.1, from coordinate 3,733,607 downwards.
AGTTCCTGACCTCCGAGCTGACCGCCGCGCCGAATGTTAGCCACGTTAAATCCGCGCTGGCGATCCGGGCGTCGAAACAGGAAGCCGGTGTGCCGATCGACGATACGATGACCATTCCGGGCACGACGACCGAATAGTCGCGAGGTCGGATCGGGTTTCATGTTGCGGAGTGAGGGAACGGCGATACCGTGCCCTATTTGTATGCGACTTTGACGATCTCGTAGTCTTTCTGGCCGCCGGGCGTTACCACCTCGACGCTGTCGCCGACTTCGCGGCCGATGAGCGCGCGGGCGATCGGAGAGGTGACGGATATTCGGCCCGCCGATGCCTCGGCCTCGTACTCGCCGACGATCTGATAGGTCTTCTCCTCGTCGGTGTCCTCGTCCGCCAGCGTGACGGTCGCGCCGAACTTGATCTCTTTACCTTTCAGCGCTTTGACGTCGATAACCTCGATACGGCTGAACTGGTCTTCCAGTTCCAAAATCCGGCCTTCGATAAAACTCTGATGCTCGCGCGCGGCGTGATATTCGGCGTTTTCCGAAAGATCGCCGTGCTCGCGCGCGGCCGCAATGGCTTTAATCACCGCTGGGCGCTCCACGCCCTTCAGGTTCTTTAGTTCTTCGTGCAACCGGCTTGCGCCATCCGCGGTAATAGGAATTTTATCCATGTCACTCACCTAAACCGGCGAAAAGGGAACCTTCGGCCTAACAGCAAGAGGCCGAATGCCTTCCCTGTTCGTCATCGAGGAAATTAATAGTTTTATCGACCCATAAAATAGGATTGGAGCGGGGCGACATCAAGGGACCCATCTTGCAATGCAGCAATTGCTTGCACCGCCGCCTTCGCACCCGCAACGGTAGTATAGTATGGAATTTGATGGACCAGCGCCGTCCGGCGCAGGCTGAAACTGTCGGCGATCGCCTGCGCGCCTTCGGTCGTGTTGAACATGAGCTGAATTTCACCGTTGATCATCGCGTCGACGATATGCGGCTGTCCTTCCCGGACCTTGTTGACCTGGTCGACGGCGATGCCGTGCGCGTTCAGAAAGGCTGCCGTCCCGCGCGTCGCGACGATGGTGAATCCAAGATCGGCGATATCGCGGGCGATGTCCTTGATCGCCTCCTTGTCGTGGTCCTTGACCGAGACGAAGACACGGCCGGCGGTTGGCAGTTCCACACCGCTGCCGAGTTGCGCCTTGGCGAAGGCGCGGCCGAAATCGCTGTCCAGCCCCATGACCTCGCCGGTCGACTTCATCTCAGGGCCGAGCACCACGTCCACACCAGGGAATCGGGCGAACGGAAACACCGCTTCCTTGACGGCGACATGCTTTCCGCTGGATTTGGGATCGAGTGCGAAGGACCCGAGCTTTTCGCCCGCCATCACGCGGGCCGCGATCTTGGCGATGGGGATGCCCGTCGCCTTCGCCACGAACGGCACGGTCCGGCTGGCGCGTGGATTGACCTCGATGAGATACACCTCGCCGTCCTTGATCGCGTATTGCACGTTCATCAACCCGACGACGTTGAGGGCGCGCGCCAGCGCGTCCGTCTGACGTTTGATCTCCTCGATGGAATCGGGGTCGAGCGAGTAGGGCGGCAGAGAACACGCGCTGTCGCCGGAATGGATGCCCGCCTCCTCGATATGCTCCATGATCCCGGCGACATGAACCGACTCGCCGTCGCACAGCGCGTCCACGTCGACCTCGATGGCGTCGCGCAGGAAGTGGTCGACCAGCACGGGATGATCGCCCGATACTTGAACCGCGGTCCGCATGTAGCGACGCAATCCATCGACATCGTGCACCAGCTCCATCGCGCGCCCGCCCAGCACGTAAGAGGGGCGTAACAGCACCGGGTATCCGATCTCGTCGGCGATACGCTCCGCCTCTTCCGAGGAGGTCGCGGTTCCGTTCGGCGGTTGCCGAAGGCTGAGATCGACCAGCAGATTCTGGAACCGCTCGCGGTCTTCGGCCAGGTCGATTGCGTCTGGCGATGTGCCGAGGATGGGGATGCCGGCGTCCGATAGCGCTTGTGCCAGTTTCAGCGGGGTCTGGCCGCCGAACTGCACGATCACGCCATGCAACGTTCCCTTCTCCTGCTCGGCGCGAACCAGCGAGATGACGTCTTCGGTGGTGAGGGGTTCGAAGTAGAGGCGGTCCGATGTGTCGTAATCCGTCGATACGGTCTCCGGATTGCAATTCACCATGATCGTCTCGAACCCGGCTTCCTTGAGCGCGTAGGCCGCGTGCACGCAGCAATAGTCGAACTCGATGCCCTGTCCGATGCGGTTCGGGCCGCCGCCGAGGATGACCACCTTGGTGCGGTCGCTGACATCGGCCTCGCATTCGGCGGTGGTGAACGCGTTGCCCTCGTAAGCCGAATACATATACGGCGTCAGGGACGGGAATTCGGCGGCGCAGGTGTCGATACGTTTGTAGACCGGTGCTGTGCCGAGCGTGCCGCGGTGCGCGGCGACATCCGTCTCCGTCCGGCCGCTGAGCGCGGCGAGCCGGGCATCGCTGAAGCCCATCTTCTTGAGGTGCAGCATCCCATCCGCTTGGTCCGGCAGGCCGTTCTTCCGAACGGCGTTTTCGGCGTCGACGATTTCCTCGATCTGGCGCAGGAACCATGGGTCGATCTTGCAGGCGTCGTGGATCGCCTCGACCGACATGCCCTGGCGCAACGCCTGCGCGACCAGCAGCAGCCGGTCCGGCGCGGGGACGCGCAGCGCATTGCGCAGGCTCTCTGCCTCGCTGTCGTCCGCGTTGGCGCTCGGGACGTCGACCTCGTCGAACCCGGACAGGTCGGTTTCCATCGACCGCAGGGCCTTCTGCACACTCTCCTGGAAATTGCGGCCGATCGACATGGCCTCGCCGACCGACTTCATCGCCGTCGTCAGCAGTGGGTCCGCGCCCGGGAACTTCTCGAAGGTGAAGCGCGGCATCTTGGTGACGACATAGTCGATGGTCGGCTCGAAGCTGGCCGGCGTTACCTTGGTGATGTCGTTGTCCAACTCGTCGAGCGTGTAGCCGACCGCGAGCTTGGCCGCGATCTTGGCGATCGGGAAGCCGGTCGCCTTGGACGCCAGCGCGGACGAGCGCGAGACGCGCGGGTTCATCTCGATCACCACCAGCCGGCCCGTCGCCGGGTCGACGGCGAATTGCACGTTCGATCCGCCGGTATCCACGCCGATCTCGCGCAGACAGGCGATCGAGGCGTCGCGCATCACCTGGTATTCCTTGTCCGTCAGGGTCAGCGCGGGCGCGACCGTGACCGAGTCGCCGGTATGGATGCCCATCGGGTCGATATTCTCGATCGAGCAGATGATGATGCAGTTGTCCGCGTTGTCGCGGACGACCTCCATCTCGTATTCCTTCCAGCCCAGCACCGATTCCTCGATCAGCACCTCGCTCACGGGGGACGCCCGCAGGCCGGAATTCAGCAGGTCGAAATATTCGTCGCGGTTGTAGGCGATGCCGCCGCCGGTGCCGCCCAAGGTGAAGGAAGGCCGGAACACCGAGGGCAGCCCGATCTCGTCGATCGCCGCCATCCCTTCGTCGACCGTGCGGACGAGTTGGCTGCGCGGGCTTTCCAAACCGATCTCGTTCATCGCCTCGCGGAACAGCTGGCGGTCCTCGGCCTTGGCGATCACGTCGGCCTTGGCACCGATCATCTCGATGCCGAGGCGTTCCAGAACGCCGTCTTTCCACAGGTCCATCGCCGTGTTCAGCGCGGTCTGGCCGCCCATCGTCGGCAGCAACGCGTCGGGCCGTTCGCGTTCGAGGATCTTCGCGACGATCTCCGGCGTGATCGGCTCCACATAGGTGGCGTCGGCGGTGTCCGGGTCGGTCATGATCGTCGCCGGGTTCGAGTTGACCAGGATGACCCGGTAGCCTTCCTCGCGCAGCGCCATACAGGCCTGCGTGCCGGAATAGTCGAACTCGCAGGCCTGGCCGATGACGATCGGACCGGCCCCGATGATCATGATCGATTTGATGTCGGTGCGTTTTGGCATGCGGCGGTTGCGGCTTCCTTAGCGCCGGGCGTCGATATAGTCGACGAATCGGCGGAATAGATAGTGGCTGTCGTGCGGGCCCGGCGACGCCTCGGGGTGGTATTGCACGCCGAAGACGGGGCGGTCGGTCGCGGCGATGCCGGCGATGGTCTGGTCGAACAGCGACCGGTGGGTGACGTCGATGCCGTCGGGCAGAGTTTCCGACTGCACGACGAAGCCGTGGTTCTGGCTGGTGATCTCCACCTTGCCGGTCGTCAGGTCCTTGATCGGGTGATTGGCGCCGCGATGGCCGTGATGCATCTTCTCGGTCTTGGCGCCGAGCGCCAGCGCCAGCATTTGATGGCCGAGGCAGATCCCGAAGACCGGCAGGCCGGTCGCCAGGATCTTCTGGATCGCCGGCACCGCGTATTCGCCGGTCGCGGCCGGGTCGCCCGGGCCGTTCGACAGGAAGACACCGTCCGGGTCGTGCTGCAGGATGTCGTCGGCCGTCGCGGTGGCCGGCACGACCGTCACGTCGCAGCCCAGGTCCGCGAGGCAGCGCAGGATGTTCCGCTTCGCACCATAGTCGACCGCGACGACGCGCCGTGTCGGATTGTCTTGCGTGCCGTAGCCGGACCCCAGCGACCAGCGTGTCTCGGTCCAGCGATAGGTCTGCGTGCAGCTTACCTCCTTCGCCAGGTCCATGCCTTCCAGGCCGGGCCATTCGGTTGCCGCACGGCGGAGGGCGGCGACGTCGAACTTTCCGTCCGGCGCATGCGCGAGCGTTGCGTTCGGCGCACCGAGGTCGCGGATGCGCGCGGTTAAAGCGCGCGTGTCGATCCCGCCGATGCCGATCAACCCCTGCGCGGCCAGCCAGTCGTTGAAATGTTGCGCGGCGCGCCAGTTCGAAGGTTCAGTGATGTCCGCGCGCAACACGCATCCGCGCGCGGCGGGCGTCAGGGTTTCGATGTCTTCCGGGTTCGCGCCGGTGTTGCCGATATGCGGAAAGGTGAAGGTGATGATCTGCCCGGCGTAGGACGGGTCGGTCAGGATTTCCTGATATCCCGTCATCGCGGTGTTGAAGCAGACTTCGCCGACCGCGTCGCCGGTGGCGCCGAATCCCGCGCCCCAAAAAATTGAGCCATCCGCCAAGAGCAAGGCGGCCGTCGCACCGGGCGGCGGGGTTTCGTCGGAATGGCGCGGTTCCGCCATTGGCTCCTTAACTCGATTGTCTATCTCGTGCTTGCGCGCGAATTCGAGGGTACGGCGCGGTCTTCGCAACGGTCCGTGCGCAAATTGTCGTGGTTCTAAGCAAAAGCTGTGCCGCCGTCAAGGATTTATTAATAAATTAATCATTTAGAATCAAAGGATTAGCGCTGCGTTTCCTGTTGCGCTACCATTCGGGTTTCGTGTACGGTTTTTGCTTGTCGCAAATTGTGGGCTTAGGGAAACAATGATGCGCGACCGTTTGAACGAAGCGCTCAAAGAAGCCACCTTATCGAAAGACACCTGCGCCACGGCGACGATTCGACTGATTCTCGCGGCCTTGAAGGACCGCGATATCGCCGCCCGGTCCAAGGACAGTCAATCCGGCATCAGCGATGAGGAAATTCTCGGCCTGCTTCAGACCATGGTGAAGCAGCGCCGCGAAAGCATCGAGATGTACGAAAAGGGGGGGCGCGAGGATTTGGCCGAACGCGAGGGGCGCGAGATCGAGGTGATCCAGCGCTTCCTGCCGGAGCAGATGGATGAAGCGGCGATCGCCACGGCGGTGGAGCAGGTCATCGCGTCGGTCGGTGCGGGCGGGCTCAAGGAGATGGGCAAGGTGATGGCCGCGCTGCGCGCGCAGTATGCCGGACGGATGGATTTCGCCAAGGCCAGCGCGGCGGCGAAACAGAAGCTGTCGTAACATAATTCGCGCCGACGATATCTCGCTTCCTTGCCGATCCTGTCTTATGGGCCGCTGCGTAGGCGTATCGGATACGACAGCTTGGTTTAGCTGCATCCGGCGTTTTGTCGCATGGTGTTCGACAAATGCGACGTGAATGGCCATATTGACGGAGGGGTGATCCAGAGACTCGCTGATGGCCTATCCGCCGAACTTTCTCGATGAGATTCGCGGCCGTGTCGCCGTATCGGACGTTTGCGCCAAGCGCGTGAAGTTGATGCGCCGTGGCCGCGAGCATGTCGGCCTCAGTCCGTTCAATCAGGAAAAGACGCCGTCCTTCACCGTCAACGACGAGAAAGGCTTCTACCACTGCTTCAGCAGCGGCAAGCATGGCGACATCTTCTCCTTCCTGATGGAGACCGAAGGGCTGAGCTTTCCCGAGGCGGTGGAGACGCTGGCGGCGCAGGCCGGTCTGGCCATTCCCGAACAGACGCCGCAGGACCGCGAACGCGAGCAGCGCCGCGCGTCGCTGTATGACGTGACCGAAGCCGCGTGCAAGTGGTTCGAGATGCAATTGCGGCGCGGCGCGGGGGCCGAAGGACTCGACTATCTCCACAACCGCGGCCTCGACGATGCGACGATCAAACATTTTCGGCTCGGCTATGCGCCGGACGGCCGCGCCATGGCCGAGGCGCTGACCGCGCAGGGCATCAAGGAACGCGATCTGCTGGAAGCCGGCCTCCTGCGGAAGCCCGATGACGGCCGTGCGCCCTATGCCTTCTTCCGGAACCGGGTGATGTTCCCGATCACCGACCGGCGTGGACGGGTCATTGCCTTCGGCGGCCGCATCCTCGGCGACGGATCGGCGGCGAAATACATCAATTCGCCCGACACCCCGCTCTTCGACAAGGGACGGACGCTTTATAACTTGGCGGGCGCCCGGCAGGCGTCGCATGACAGCGGCCAGGTGCTGGTGACCGAAGGCTATATGGACGTGATCGCGCTGGTGCGCGCCGGGTTCAAGGCGGCCGTCGCCCCGCTCGGCACTGCCCTGACCGAGGATCAGATCGAGCAGCTTTGGCGGCTGTCGGCCGAGCCGGTGTTGTGTTTCGACGGCGACGCCGCCGGGCAGCGCGCCGCCTCGCGCGGGGCGGAGCGGGCATTACCCTTGCTCAAGCCGGGCCGGTCGCTGCGCTTCGCCTATCTGCCGGCGGGGCAGGACCCGGACAGCCTGATTCAGGGACAGGGCGTTGCCGCGATGCAACGGGTCATCGACGGCGCGCATCCGCTGATGGATATGATCTGGGAGACGGAAACCGCGGTCACGCCGCTGGATACGCCGGAACGCCGCGCCGACCTGGAAGTTCGCCTGCGCAAGCGTGTGGCCCAGATCGCCGACGACACGGTAAAACAGCATTACGGCGAGATGTTGCGCGAACGGCTGCGGGAAACTTTCCGTCCGTCGATGCGCCGGGATTTCCCCGGAAGGGGTCGAATGCGCGGAAATCCGCCGAAAATGGGTCCGCGCAGCAACCTGGCCAGTCTCGTCGCCTCGAATCCCCGTCGGCGGCAACAGGCGCTTCTTGCAACACTTGTTAACCATCCTGCGCTATACGATGAGTTGGTCGAAACGATTGCGGGGGTCGATTTGGACCCTGACCTTGACAAATTACGCCAGGAAATCCATGACTTACTCGCTTCGGCTCCGGGTCTTGACTCTGACGCCTTGAAACGCCACCTGTCTAAAACGGCGGATTCTGGCTCTCTTAAGAGTTTGCTCGGTAAAGATGTGTTATTGCATGCTGGATTTGCTCGCACCGGCGCGCCTTTAGAAGAGGTGCAGGCCGGGGTGCGGGATTTACTCGCATCGATGCTCCGGACAAGCCGGAGCCGCGAGTTGTTGGAAGAGGGCCGAATTGCGGAGGCGGAAGGAACGGCCGATGGCGAGGCGCGGTTCCTGCGTATCCGAAATGAATTCGAACGTGCTGAGAGTGAGATTGCCAAATTGGAGGACTGACTCCAGGGGTATCGGCGCAATCTACGCTGTATGGGGCTAAACGCGGCGCGCGGCTTACCCGTTGCGCGCATGAGCTAAAAAAGAGAAGGGGCGATTGCCTATGGCGACAAAAGCTGCACGAGAGGCGGACGCTACGGACCGCGAAGAAGAGCAGGGCGACGGCCCGCTCTTGGATAGCGTGAGCGCGGCGGTCAAGAAACTGGTCGCGAAAGGGAAAGAACGCGGCTACATCACCATCGATGAGCTGAATGCGGCGATGCCGCAGGAGCAGGTGTCTTCCGAACAGATCGAAGACACGCTGACGAACATGTCCGAGTTGGGCATCAACGTCATCGACGGCGAAGAGTCCGAGGACAGCGGCGAGACGAAGGAAGCCGCGCCGGCGAACGGCAAGGCGTCTTCCGCGTCGGGCAACCTGGGCGACGACGACATCGGCCGCACCGACGACCCGGTTCGCATGTACCTGCGCGAGATGGGCAGCGTAGAGTTGCTGTCGCGCGAGGGCGAGATTGCGATCGCGAAACGGATCGAGGCCGGCCGCGAGAAGATGATCGGCGCGCTCTGCGAAAGCCCGCTGACCATGCGCGCGATTTCGCGCTGGCATGACGCGCTTGTCAACGAAGAGATTCTGCTGCGCGACATCATCGACCTGGACACGACCTATGGCGGCGGCCCGGACGGGGCCAACGCGTCGGCGCCCGCCGCCGCGAATGGCGCTGCCAATGGTGCCGCGAACGGGGCGGCGAACGGTGCTGCCAACGGCGCGGCGAATGGCGCCGCGAACGGAGCGGCCAACCCGAAGGACGCCAAGAACGGGAACGGCGCGGACGTCACCGACGAATCCGATGATGACGACGATGATGACGACGAGGAGGAAACCTCGATTTCCCTCGCCGCGATGGAAGCGGCGCTAAAGCCGCAGACGATCAAGACCTTCGAGCAGATCGCCACGACCTATACGAAGCTGCATCGCGCGCAGGACAAACTGTTGGTGATGCAGCAGAAGGGCGGTCAGGTTTCCAAGTCCACCGAGCGGACCTATGAGAAGCATCGCCGCGATCTGATCGAGGCGATGAGCACGGTTCATCTCAACAACGCGCGGATCGAGCAACTCGTCCATCAGCTCTATGAGTTGAACCGGACGATCACGCGGTCCGAAGGCAAGCTGTTGCGGCTTGCGATGGATTGTGGCGTCGATCGCGAATCCTTCCTGGAACTCTATTTCGGCAACGAGCTGGATCCGAACTGGCTCGACATGTGTTGCGACTCCGGCAAGAAAGGCTGGAAGACCTTCGCCAAGAAAAAGAAGACCGGGATCGAGGAATTGCGCGGGAACATCGCCGCCGTGGCGGGCGACGCAAGCATGCCGTTGCCGGAATTCCGCCGCATCGTGCAAGCGGTGCAGCAGGGCGAGCGCCAGGCCAGCCGAGCCAAGAAGGAAATGGTCGAGGCCAACCTGCGTCTCGTCATCTCGATCGCGAAGAAATACACCAATCGCGGCCTGCAGTTCCTGGACCTGATCCAGGAAGGCAACATCGGCCTGATGAAGGCGGTCGACAAGTTCGAATACCGCCGCGGCTACAAGTTCTCGACCTATGCCACCTGGTGGATCCGCCAGGCGATCACCCGGTCGATCGCCGACCAGGCGCGGACGATCCGTATTCCGGTGCATATGATCGAGACGATCAACAAGCTGGTGCGCACGTCGCGTCAGATGCTCCACGAGATCGGCCGCGAGCCGACGCCGGAGGAGTTGTCCGAGAAACTGCACATGCCGCTGGAGAAGGTGCGCAAGGTGCTGAAGATCGCCAAGGAGCCGATCAGCCTAGAGACGCCGATCGGCGACGAGGAAGACAGCCATCTCGGCGATTTCATCGAGGACAAGAACGCGATCCTGCCGTCCGATGCGGCGATCCATTCGAACCTGCGCGAGACGACGACGCGGGTGCTGTCCAGCCTGACCCCGCGCGAGGAGCGCGTGCTGCGCATGCGGTTCGGTATCGGCATGAATACCGACCACACGTTGGAAGAGGTCGGGCAGCAGTTCTCGGTCACCCGCGAGCGTATCCGCCAGATCGAGGCAAAGGCGCTGCGCAAGCTGAAACATCCCAGCCGGAGCCGCAAGCTGCGCAGCTTCCTGGATTACTAAAAACACCGAAACCCGAATTTGCGGTTTCTGAACCGGGGCCCGTTGCGCTACAACGGGCCCCGCGTTGTTTTGTAAACACGCACCTGCACGTCCCGCCGGCCGCCGATGGACAGACAATCAGGCCGGCCCGGATGGGCCCGTAGTTCAGTTGGTTAGAACGGACCGCTCATAACGGTCATGTCGCAGGTTCGAGTCCTGCCGGGCCCACCAAACTTCTCCGCAATACGCCGATTTTGCATGGGTTCTTCGATCGTTTCCCACACCGCCGACAAGCGGCCTGCCATGAATTGATAAGTACGGTTAGTGCGCTTCTAGGGGACCTAATTGGCGGCACATTTCTATGTCTGTTCTATCGCCGAAAGCAGACATTGAGAATAAGGTCACCAAAGGTCTGCTTCTGACCCGTAGCGGACATGCCGCAGCTCTCGTAGAGTGGGTCCATGCAGGGAATTATCAGTTGAGATGTTGTCACCTCTCACAAACCCTACCTATCGAAATTTGCTTGTTGCCCAGATTGTTGCCCTGCTGGGTACTGGACTGGCGACAATCGCACTCGGCTTGCTGGCGTATGGGCTTGCCGGAGAGGATGCTGGCGCCGTTCTCGGGACCGCACTCGCGATCAAGATGCTCGCCTATGTCGGTGTCGCGCCGATCGCTGGGGCCTTTGCCGACCGGGTACCGCGGCGGGCATTGCTTGTCGCGCTCGATCTTGTCCGTGCCGGTATCGCGGTCTTCCTCCCCTTCGTGGACCAGGTTTGGCAAATCTATCTGTTGATATTCCTGTTGCAATCCTCTTCGGCGGCGTTCACGCCGACCTTTCAAGCCACTATACCCGACGTATTGCCCGATGAGCGCGACTACACGAAGGCACTTTCTCTGTCACGCCTAGCATATGACCTAGAGAGCCTCGTCAGTCCCGTGTTGGCTGCAGCGCTTCTTACGGTCGTTAGTTTTCACTGGTTGTTCGCGGGTACGGCTGCCGGCTTCGTGGCTTCCGCAGGTCTTGTTCTGGCGTCAACGCTGCCAAGGGCATTGGCCCAGGAGCGCGAAGGCACAATCTACTCCCAAATGACGCGAGGCGTTCGCATTTACCTCCATACGCCACGGCTCAGGGGTTTGCTCGCCCTCAATCTAGGCGCTGCCGCGGCAGGTGCGATGGTAATCGTGAACACCGTTGTGTTGGTTCAAACAAGTTTGCAGCGCAGCGAAACCGATGTTGCTATTGCATTCGCGGCCTTTGGAGGCGGGTCGATGGGTGCCGCGTTGCTCCTGCCCCGCATTCTCGAGGACGTCGGGGATCGCAGCGTGATGCTCGTTGGTGCCATCATTTGCTTGGCAGCACTCGTGGCATCCGGCGCGGCATTTCATTTCGACGGAATAGGATGGGTCGGTTTTCTCACGCTCTGGCTTATTCTCGGGCTGGGGTATTCAATGATTCTGACGCCGTCGGGGCGTTTACTGCGCCGGTCATCGCAGCAGCAGGACCGGCCGGCAGTATTCGCGGCCCAGTTTGCACTATCGCACGCGTGCTGGCTTGTCACCTATCCGCTTGCCGGCTGGCTTGGCGCGGAAATCGCCATGACCGTTGCGTTTTTTGGGATGACGGCCCTCGCGGCGGCGGGGCTGGGAGCGGCGTTGGCGGTCTGGCCATCGGACGACCCCGAAGTGCTATGGCATGTGCACGAGGATCTGTCAGCACAACATCCACATGTCCAAGGCGCAAAGCGGACCGACGAGGGCTGGCAGCACGCACACAGGTTTGTCATCGACGATCAGCATGCCCGCTGGCCTGGATCGGACTAAGACGGACGGCGGTCAGATGGATTTTCTATTCACCGTCCAGCAATCGATTTCAACCGCCGTTGCCGGCGACCTCAACGCTTTCGCCCAGTCAAGGGACTGGCTCGCACTGCTGGCGGTGTTGCCGATCGGTATCGTGTTCGGCGCGGTTCATGCGCTCACGCCAGGACATAGCAAGACGGTGCTGGCCACCTATGTCGCAGGCTCTTCGATCGCGGCCTTGAGAAGCGTCGGCCTGGCCATAATTCTTGCGCTAACGCATGTTTTCTTCGCAGTTGCGATTGCGATGCTTGCCCTACCGCTGGTGTCACGCGCATTGGACAGCGTCGGCCGCGCCCCTTTGATGGAGGACCTTAGCCGCGGACTTCTCGCCGCAATTGGCGTTTGGATGATCGTTCGGTCGCTCGGCTGGCGCTTCCGAATTCGAGCGGAGGGCCCGATCGTAGCAGTAATCGCCGGTCTCATTCCGTGCCCGCTGACTTTATTCGCAATGATTTTCGCAATCGGGCGCGGAGTGCCGGAGGCTGGATTGGTGTTCGCAATGGCCATGATGTTGGGTGTCGCAACGACACTTGCGGCGGTAGCGCTCTTTGCCGCATTTGCCCGAAATCGGCTCGTGGGCTTTTTCGCCCACAATCACGCCCAACTAACCCTGACAAGTCGAGCGCTTGAGGGTGCGGCCGGCGCATGCTTAATTTTGATCGGAATTTACGAGCTTCTCTTCCGGTAATGGCCGGTTTCAGACGTCCCCGTACTGCAATTGAAAATTTGTCGGGGGCGGATATCGCCGTATGAAGATTGCACCACAGCCTGGATGAAAGCGCGAATATGCTAGTTGCCCGTTTTTAGCTTGCTGTACGTCCCGCGAAGTTGCACCGTCACCGTCAAAGCCGATTTGTTGCGGTTCCGCCAGAACCATCCATGCTCGCTATCGAATGCCGCGACGAGATTACCTTCCGATCCGGTGGAGCCACGACCCTTTGACCTGCCCCCACGTTTAGTGCCAGCACGCAAGTTTCTGTTTTGGGTCCGTAGCTGACCTGCTCGTCCTTCAGGCTGACGTCCGCTCCTGGCTGCTAGAAGCAGATATATTCGCACAGATTAGCCGACGCCCGCTCTACACTCCAGGATGGACATGCACGACATCCGCTGCTCCCCCAATGGCTGACACCTGGGCAGCGATGTTGGCTCTTACGGCGTAAGCAGAAATCAAGATCGCTGAAGTTGATCTCGATTGATGATCCATAGCAGCCATTTCGCGACGGCGATATTCCGCTTACCCTCGCGACGACGGTAAGCGGAATAATCGACTCCAGGTGTTAGAGATATTTCTTGATGCCTGAATATTCCCCGCGGACACGAAGAATGATGGTTATGGGCCGTTTGTCGCGATTGCGCCAAAACCACCCGTGGTTCCCGTCAAATGCCGCTTCAAGCGTGCCCTGGTCACCGGGAACGCCACGGCCTTTCTTGTAGCTCTTCTTCTTGCCACTCCCATCGCCGTGCAGATCGAAGTTGGCTTTGCCATTCTCGGAAACCCATGAGAACTCGGCTTTGCCACCTTTCTTCATCACGAGTTTGATTTCAGCACCCTGGCCTCGTTTGAGGTCGATCTTGATTTCGTCGGTCCAGTCCGACGACTTGGTCTGCGCTGCGGCTGGAGAAACAAACAACGCGGCGACGATGCGATCCAGGAGGCTCACATCGGTTGGCTGATAGTTTTGATCCAGCAACAAGAATGAATGCTTCTCCTTTTCGGCTTCTTCTTGAAGCTGCACCTTGATTTCACCCATCTCGGCGAGGCCCAGGGTTTGCCCGATACCCGTTGGGTCAATGCCGTATTCGGACGGGAGCACGATGGTAACGAGAATGACAATCGCGGAGACAATTGCGATTAGGGTCGAGCGGATTAACTGCTTGGTTGACGGCAGTTCTTCGGCGGTTGGACGTTGTGAATTGTACATCAAAGATCTCCAGAGACTCAGGCTAAGACATAGCCGGTGAGATGCATACCGATAAACACGAAGCCTGCCGCCATCATGGCGACGTTGGCTGCGTAGGCGTAGCGATGGAAGCTTTCGGTTCGCCGCCACCAACCCATGGCAATCAGGATTGCGGCAAGGGCGACCAACTGGCCGAGCTCGACGCCGACATTGAAGGCGATCAGGTTCGGCAAGAGGCCATCTTCGGCAATCTCATACTCGATGACCTTGGACGCCAAACCGAACCCATGACACAAACCAAAAAGGAACGTCACGATTCTCGTGTTGGGTTGGACGCTGAACCAACGCTGATAGGCCCCGAGATTGTCGAGCGCCTTGTAGACGATCGAGAGGCCGATGATGGCGTCAATAATGAAGGCGTTGATGCCAAAGTTGAACATGACGCCTGAGATCATGGTCAGAGAGTGACCAAGAGCGAACAAGCTGACGTAAATGGCGATATCTTTCATCCGGTACAGGAAGAAGATGACGCCGAACAGGAACAGGATATGGTCGTAACCCGTCACCATATGTTTGGCACCGAGATAGGTGAACGGGATCAGCAGAACCCCGTAGACCTCTTGGATGTAGCCCTTGTCACCCTGGGTGACGGCGTGGGCCAAGACGGCGTCCGGCCAGGCCAAAGCCAGCATCGCTGCCATGCCGACGAATAGGAAAGGCGTGCGGCTTGCGGTTCTAGACCGCAAGGCGTCTCTCCAAAGACTTAAACTCATGCGAATAGGTCCTCGCTAATTGAAACATGTTTCCAATGCCCGATCCGGGCATGAACCGTTCAACGGCGAGGGGGGCGATCTATGTTGAAAAACGCGTGGCTATGGTGCTGGTCGGTGAAAGCGATGTAGCCATCGCTCGGAACAACGGCGGATTCATAGATTGTGAAAACAGTGACTCCGGGCACTTCGTGTGAATGATCTCCCAGATTGTGACCATGTGAATGTCGTTGGCCGTGGTCCTCGTTCAAATCATCGTCATGGCTGTGGCCGTGTTCTGCCTCGTGCAGATCAATCGAATGAACCGTTCGGTGCTCTTGACCGGCTACATCGAAATGTTCACCGATATAGGCATGGGCCAGCGTCCCGAAGGTCGCTGTCATTGCAAAAGAAATTAGACATAAAGCGACTAATGGTCGCTTCAGTTTGTCTTTGAATGGGCCCACGAAATACATGCCGCTGTCTAACAGTTGGTTAGGATCGCGACAACAACAATCATCTAAATTCATGGCAGGATTTGGGCGTAGTGTTGTTGGATATGGTGGTTTGGAAGCGTCCGCTTCTGGCAAACAACGGACGCATGATCGCACGCAAATTAAGTCCGTTCTGCACCCGGAAGCCGACATCCAATGCCGTCGAGATCATAAGTGGGTCTCGAGTGTTAGGTTTGGGAAAATCGGGCGCAACCGGTTGCAATGTTATGCATTAAATTCCGCCCAAACTTTCTAATAATCCATTGAAATATATAAATTAATTCAGTCCTGCCGAACCCACCACCAATCCGATAGCCTTTTTTCCGGAATCTTCCCGCCGCCGGTCAGGCGGGCTTCGCGTTGGCGAATTCGTCGTAGGCTTGCATCGCCTCGACGCCGTAGACGAACGATGGTCCGCCGCCCATGAGCATCGCAATGCCGATCATTTCGGCGACTTCCTCACGGTTTGCCGCCCACGGCTGATCGACGTCAGGCGACTGTGCGAATTTTTGAAGCCCTGGCCGAGGCACAGCGTTCGCGAAAAGATTCTCCGAAGGGATCGACGTTTCCAAATCGGTCAGGGCGGTATGGCGTGATATCCACCTCGGTTGGCCGCCCGAGGACCAAATCGGAAACCGTGTTTCCGATTCCAGCTGACAGCGCAATCCCCGAACCGCACGCACCGGTGGCGGCAAAGAAACCCGAAACGTCGGGAACCGCGCCCAAGACAATTTCGCCATCCGGGGTGTAAGACGACAATCCGCAAATGTAGCTGGAGAAACGGGCCGTCTTTATGCCTGGAAAGAATTGCGCCACGGCCTTGTAGGCATCCACCAGAACATCCCAATGTTCCTCTCCATCGGTGGGGGAGAAGGCTGCCGGATCACTCGGCAATTCGCGGGCGTCAAATGTCGCGGAATGGGTTTCTTGAACCCCAAGAACGAGACCGCCCACTTCCGGGCGTGTATAGGCCGCGGCGTCTGGAAGAGTTGTCACCGGATGTTCGCCCCCATAGGCCGCATCGGGTTCCGCAACCCAGTAGTGACTGCGCACCGGAGCCAGCGGGAGCAGATAACCAACCTGGGCAGAGAGCAGGGCCGACCAAACACCGCAGGCATCTATGACGGTGCCACAGGAAATTCGCCCAGCATCAGTCAGGACACCGGTGACCTCTTGCCGCTCCATTAATACGTCGTGCACCTCGGTGCGTGGACGTACGACCGCGCCGCGTGCTTGCGCGGCCTTGATATACGACATGCTCAAAATATAAGGATCGACATAGCCATCGGTCGGAAAGAAGGCCGCTTTGTGTACGTGGCTGGTGTCCAGCCAAGGAATCATGCGACCCAGCGTGTTGGCATCGGTCCATTCCACGGGAATGCCCCAACGCGATGCGTACTCCACCATGGAGGCCAATTCTGTCGCGCGGCGTTCGGAAGCGGTGATGCGAAAGCTGCCCACGTTGTGAAAGCCGACGCTTTCGCCCAGTTCTTCCTCGAGCACCGGCACGGTGCGGATGGTCCGATTTGCCAGCGGGGTTTTAGACGGCTTCGCTGAGACTTGCATCACCAATCCGGCGGCCCGGCTGGATGCCGCGCTGGCCAGCTCGTTGCGCTCCAACAGTAAAACCTTCCCGGCTTTCTTACGGGTCAGGTGATAGGCGGTCGAGGCTCCAATGATGCCGCCTCCAACGACGACGTGATCAAAATGCTCCATGCCTCCACCGAAATGAATTAAACGGGTTGCCACCCTTCGGCAGCCCAAATTGTGCTGGCGCCAATACCGGCATTTTAACGGGTAGGTGCATTCTTGTATCGAACCGCAGAAGTCCCACGGCAGCGTCGCCTCAACCAAATCAAAAAGACTTAGCCGTTCGCTTCCGTCCCGTCACTTTGGACTATGTCCGCTTCTGGCTAACAGCGGACGCATGATCGCACGCAAATCAAGTCCGCTCTGCAGCCGGAAGCCGACATCCAATGGCGTCAAGATCAAAAGTGGGTGTCGAGTATTAGGTTTGGGAAAATCGGGCGCAACCCGTTGCGATGTTCTGCACTAAAACCCGCCCAAACTTTCTAATAAGCCATTGAAATATTTTGATTGATGTAGTCCCGCCGGGCCCACCAGAATCCTCTGCAATACGCTGCTTTTGCTTGGGTTCTTAGATTGTTACCCAAACCGCCGACAAGCGGCCTGTCATGTATTGATAAATACGGATTGTAGGCTTCAAGGGTACCTAATTGGCGGCACATATGTTTGTCTGCTCTATTGCCGAAAGTAGACATTGAGAATAACGTCACCCAAAAGTCTACTTCCGACCCAAAACGAACATCAGCCACGGTGCTTAGGCTCTCGGTGCTCGCAACGCCTCTTAATTCACCATCCTGCAGGCGCTTCCGGGCTCCAGGACATTGCCAGCAGCGCATCGCCACGGTTCCTATCAACGTCTTCAAATAGGCTTAGCTCCGCTTCGGAAGCCTCTACATCAATCCGCGGAAATCCGATTGGCTTCCCCTTGCCAACGACAATGGATGTTCCCGGGTAGATGGCCGAGCCATAAAGCGCGGCTACGGCTTCGATCATTTCCGTGTGCCAGGGAGAGAGTGCGCGATCCGGGTCCGGCACACAGCCCACGCCGACATGGTTTAAAAATCGGTAGGTGGCTGGATGCGCTAAACGACCGCAGTGGAGATGACGGATGTCCGGCTGCAACATACCGCTCGCTCCAACCACTGCTTTTTCCAAGCGTGTGAAGAGCCCCTGCCGCCGAAAATTGGCGTCGATACATCCGATACCGTGCGTCGCAACCGGGCAATGACCCTCGAGCCGAGGCAGCTTTACGAGCTTTGCGTCGCCAATGGCGAAGCCAGCCAGATCCGGACCGTTCGTTGCCAAAGCGATCCACCCCATCACTTCAAACGACGAAAATAGATATGAGTGGTCGGCATCAGCGTAAGCAGAATCGAAGAGCGCCAAAATCTGGTCAATCTGTTTTGCTGTCAGATCATGAACAGATTGAGTCGTAATGTTAGTATTACCAGTGCAGCCGAACTGTCTCGACGCCATAGCGTACCCGCTGCTTTTCCAGTTTATGGATGCCGTCCAACATACCATGCGAAACTCGGTGGATCACTGAGCTCCGTTGGATGGTCACTTGTGGCTATTCGCTGCCCTTCCAGCGCGTTGGATCTGTTTCCGCTGCACCCTTGAAAGCCGGCTTTCCGGCTCTTGACTTCCGATCCTCTTTCATTCGGCGTGTTTGCCTGGTTTTGGTTTATTGATATCGTCGATGGATACGGCAGTGGAGCACCACCGTAGGGGGGAGAACATGTCTGCATTTGAAACCGCAACTAATTTTTTTCACGCCTGTGAGTCCTTGAAGGGGTGGAACGGCTGCAAGGAATTCGTCGCGGACGACGCATCATTTACGGCGCAATGCGAGCCGCTGATTGAGCTAAACACAGTCCAAGAGTATTGCGACTGGATGGCTGGCGTTGGAATTGGCCCTTTAGCGGGGTGTAGCTACGAACTGCATAGCGCATCCTTTGATGAGGCAAATCGAATAGCCCTCTTCTTTGGCACGTTTACAGCCACACATGTTGGCGAAGGAGGGCCTGTGGAGCCGACTCAAAAACAGACCAATACGGACTATGTATACGCGCTGACGATGAACGATGCGGGCAAGGTCGAAAAGATGTGCAAAATCTGGAACGCGCCTTGGGCATTGAGGGAGCTCGGCTGGGCTTAACTGAGCTAACAAGGCCGGACCACCGGTCACCATTCGTCGTATCGAGGTCCGTTTGTTGTGGGGGGACGGCTCCCGCCCAACGGCATCGCAATGTCTCTTCCTGGCTAACAACGGACGCATGATCGCACGCAAATTAAGTCCGTTCTGCCGGGCCCACCAACACCCCTGATCAACCACTTTCTCTCGCGGGGCCATCCAGCCTGGGGTCAGGAAACCAGCGGTGCGGGCTTTCCGAATGTGCCGGCGAACACCATGTCCGAGAGCGGGTTGCGGATGCGGGGCGTCGTCTCCTGTTCCTGCCGGTGCTCGGGCAGTGTCTCGGGCGCGCCTTGATAGCCGAGCGCCATGCCGGCAATCACGCCATGGTCGTCGGGAACGGAATAGGTTTCCCGGACTTTATCCACCTCGATTCCGGCCATTTGCCGGACGGATAGGCCGCGGGCCGTCGCTTCCACCGTCAGCAACGCCGACGCCGCACCGGTATCGTAGAATGCATGGCGGTTCTCGCCCCCGTTCGGCCGCTTCAGGCTGGCCAGGACCATCATCAGGACCGGTGCCGTCGGCGCCCATTCCTGGTTGCCGGGCTTCAGGCAGGCGACCATGCGCTGATGTTCCGCCGTATCGTCTTTGGTCGCGACGATATAGCGCCACGGCTGCATATTCTGGCACGACGCCGCCCATCGCGCCGCTTCCAGCACGGCGATCAGGTCTTCGCGGGAGACCATACGATCCGAGTAGGCGCGCGGGCTCCAGCGGTTACGGATCAGCTCGTTGAGAGGGACGGATGTTTCGGCGGGTTTTTTGGGCAGCATCTGTGTTTCCCATAAAGTTTGTCGATCGAGGCGGCTTCCGAATACTCCGGCCTCAGCGTCGTTGCAAGATTAGGTGCAGGAGTGCTTGGTTGGGGGGTGTTTGCGGATCATGTCCGGATTGCCCTTGGTTGAACGCACGGACTAAGCTTAATGGGGAGCGCACGCTCCCCTGAAATTTTCCTGAACCGAAGGACTACGCATGCCCGATACCCCCGTCATCGAGCGTATCGAATTCACCGTATTCGAGATCACGGTCGAGAACATGACCGCCGACGCTTCCGGATTGAAGACCGGCTACGCGCCGGGCCGAGCCGACCCCCAAGTCCGCTTCGGTTTGCGGATTTACGCGGACACCGGCGTCGTCGGCGAGTATGTGCCGGGCCGAAGCCGGGCGCGGGTGATCAAATCGGCGAGCGAAACCTTGGCGTATTCGCTGATCGGTCAACCCGCGCTTCAGCGCGAGCGGCACTACCGGGCCATGCGCGGCATGACCACGCATATCGGCGAAGTCGGGATCGGGGCGCTCGATATCGCGTTATGGGATCTGGCCGGTAAACACTACAACGCGCCGGTCGCCGAACTCTTGGGCGGATATCGCGACCGTCTGCCGGCCTATGCCAGCACGATCCACGGCGATCGCCACCCGAAGGGTCTGTCCAGTCCGGAAGCCTATGCCGATTTTGCGGAGCAGTGTTACGACCTCGGCTATCGCGCCTACAAGATGCACGGTTGGCACGGCGACGTGGCGGAGGAGTCGGCGATGATCCGGGCGGTGGCCAAGCGCGTCGGCGACCGGATGACGATCATGTATGACGCCTCCAACCACCTAAAGACGCTCGGCGACGCGATACAGATCGGTCAGGTCTGCGACGAGTGCGGGCTCTACTGGCTGGAAGACCCGTATGCCGATGGCAGCGTATCGATCCACGGCAATCAGATGTTGAAGAAGAATATCCGGACGCCCCTCCTCCTCACCGAGCGGGTGCGCAATCTGGAACCCACCATCGATATGCTGGTCGCCGGGGCGACCGATTTCGCCCGCGCCGACCCGGATTACGACGGCGGGCTGACCGGCTGCCACAAGGTCGCTGTCGCCGCCGAAGGTCTCGGCATGGATGTGGAGATCCACTCCTGCGGGCCAGTGATGCGCCATCTCATGGCCGCCTGCCGGAACGCGAATTTCTATGAGGTCAATCTCGTTCATCCGGATTGTCCGAACCCTTGGTCCTTGCCCTTCTATACCGGCGATTATTCGGATCAATTGGATTGTGTCGATGCCGACGGTTGCGTCGGCGTGCCGGACGGACCCGGATTCGGCGTCGGTTATGATTGGGATGCGATCGAGAAAGCCGCAATCGAGACCACCGTCATCGAATGAGCAGGCGGGACGCTAGATCTTGCCCGTATGCTGATTGATTTCGATGCTTAGGAAAAACCCCGCACCTGGGCTTAAAGCGCACAGGCACGGGGTTGAATAAAGAGACTAAGAAAGATGCGCTGAATATGTTTTCAGGCGCCCCCAATTTATCGTTATTCATTGCGATGGCCCTTCGCCCCCACCCGATGCCCTTGAGCATCAGTCGCGATGCAGGGAACGGACAGGCCACGACCAACTTAAGACCCTGATTCGCCCGCCGCAGGCAACGAAGCATCGGTAATACCGCTTAGAGATATCGTAAGCCGAAATTGCGGCAGCGTTCTTCTCGAACCGGTGTCGACCATTCCCCGGACGGAGGACGTCTTTGCCCAGACATGCGTGCGACAATCGTCATCGATCGGTTTAGAATATGCGAGGGATGCATTTCCCCGTCGGGTGTTTGGCTCTCACGGTGCAAGGGGGAGACCCATGCGTTCAAAGCGTCGCAAAAACGGGAAGAGCGGACTCCAGACTTTGGTATCGTTGTGGCCTCTTGCGCTGGCGGCGATCCTTCTGGCTATTTTGCTGTTCTTCGCCTCTTGAGAGGCTAGAGTACGCGGCTTGCCGGTTTTCGCGGACGCGTCGCAGGCGGCGGTCGTTTGCGACGCCGACCACTCATCGTCCGATCCGAGGAGATCCCATGACAACCGATCTGTACATGCTCGCGCTGGCTGCCGGTATCACCATCGTGATGTGGTTGCCGTATATCCTTGCCCACATCGCGAATGTCGGCGTGGCGGCGGCGCTCACCTACAAAGCGGACGATGAACCGCTCCCCGCCTGGGGGCGGCGCGGGCAAAGAAGGCGCATTACAACGCGATCGAGAATTTGGTGCCGTTCGCCGCCCTCGTTCTCGTGGCCCATATCGCGGGCGCCGCCAACGAGGCGACCGCGGCGGCGGCGGTTGTCTACTTCTGGGCACGGCTGGCGCATTACGGCTTGTATGTTGCCGGCGTACCGTTCGGACGAACCTTGACCTTCGCCGCCGGGTGGCTGGCGATGGCATGCATCCTCTGGCAAATCGTCACGGCGGCCGCTTGACGCCATCGGGACATTACAAGGAAACGCGGTTGCGGATTTCCGGCGAGTCGACAGCGTAGCGATAGGCCCGAAACATCATATTGGTATTCCCGTCGCCACCGGGGTTCGGGTCGAAGAACGGCGATATGTATTCCCACACGATATCGTTTTCCGGCGTCACCTCGAAAACGCGTCCCCATTGGCCTTCGCAGATCAAGGTGTTGCCGCTGCTCAGCCGTTGTGCGCCGCTGATGTGCGGGCTGAAGAACGTGTAGGGCGGTGAACCGCGGTAGGACCAAACGGTTTCCCGCGTCTCCGGATTCAACTCGATGACACGGGAGAACGGGTTTTCGCCGCCGTGAATTCCGTTGGCAAACAGCAGGATGTTGCCGTTGTCCAGCATCTGGCAGTCGTGCTGGTGCCCCCAGGAATCGTCCCGGTGTTCCCATCTGAACTTCTTGGTTTCCCGGTCGATGATCGCGATCAGGTTCAAGCGGCGAAAACTGATCATGACGTCACCGTTCGGCAACGGGGAACAGGCATTCGCGTGCGCGAACTCGTTCCGGAAGCACCGCGCGCACATCGGGTAGCGTTCCAGGTCCATGTCAGAATGCGCATGCCACTCCCACGCGACCTCGCCGTCGGGCGTCACTTCATGCAGGTAATCGCCATAGATCAAACCATTGAATTCGGTGCCCGGCTGCCCGCCCAGGACCTGCTTCGCGGCGGCATCCGGCATGATCTCCCAGCCCAGATACACCGTATTGCCGTTCGTCAGCCGCCGGCAGTCGTGGTGTTGATCCCAATTGACATATTCCCACAGGACATTTCCGTCCCAATCGATTTCGCGCAGGATGCCGCCCCGTCCGCCCCGGAGTGGCGGGCCTTCGCCGCCCTCGAAGCGTGAGAGTTTCTCGCCGTTATAGGGGCTGTTGTCTTCCGGCTCGCCGCTCCAGAGCAGATTGCCGTTTTCCATGAGGTAGACCTGATTTCCGGGTACGAGCGGGAAATGCCACTCGTGCAGAACCTCTCCGTTCATCCCGACCAAATACGCGGCCTTTCCGCGCAACCGAACGATCAGCGTAACGCCGGGCGTTGCACGAAGGCGGTCGTGTTCGAGGACGCCCACATCGCGATATCGCATTCAAATCCCCTTCAACTAGGTTTCTTTATGGTCCGATCACGGACGCCAGGGTGTCAATTCTCCGAATGACCTCCCGCCGGGCCGGACGGCGTAACGGCCGCGCGATTCCTAAGCCAGAAGGTGCTTGGCAATGTTGAGCAGATGAATTTGGCTCGTGCCTTCGTAGACCCGGAAGGCCCGCACGTCGCGGTAGAAGCGTTCGATGCCGTTGCCCTTGACGTAGCCCGCGCCGCCGAAAATCTGCACCGCCTTGTCGGCCACGCGGCCGCACATCTCGGTCGAATAGTATTTGCAGAGGCTGACATCCATCGTGACGTCCTCGCCGCGGTCGCGCTTGCGCGCCGTCTCGAGAATCAGGGCACGGGCGGCCTCGATCTCGACCTTGCACTCGGCCAACATGGCTTGCACCAGTTGGAACTCGCCGATCGTCTTGTCGAACTGCCGCCGTTCCTTGGCATGGGCGATGGCGTCGTCGAGCATGCGGATGGCGGGGCCGGTGGAGAGCGCCGACAGGTTGATGCGCTGTTTGTTGAGCGCCTTCATCACGGACCGGAAGCCCATGCCTTCGACGCCGCCGAGGACGGCGTCGTCCGGCACGATGACATCGTCCAGATAGACTTCGCCGATCGGCGCGCCTTCCTGGCCCATTTTGGGGGTCGAGAGACTGGTGCTCAGGCCCTCCGTGCCGCGCTCGATCACGAAGGCCGTTACCCCCTTGCCGCCGCGCTCGCCCTCGGTGCGGGCGAAGATGGTGAACAGGTCCGCGATGGGCGCCAAGGTGATGTAGCGTTTCGAGCCGTTGATACGATAACCGCCGTCGACCTTTTCCGCCCGGGTCTTCAGGGCGGTCGCGTCGGAACCCGCGGTTTCCTCGGTCAACGCCAGGCAGCCGATCAGGTCGCCGCTGGCGAGTCCGGGCAGATACCTCTGTTTCTGTTCCTCGGTGCCGTCGCGGATGATGCATTCCGATCCGATGCCGGCGTTCTGCCCGCCGTAGACACGAAAGGCGACGGAGCACTGCGTGAACTCCATGAAGGCGATGGCCAGTTCCTCGGATGTCATGCCGGCGCCGCCGTATTCTTCCGGAATGCTCCACCCGAAGCTGCCGAGCTGTTTGAGCTTTTCGATCACGTCGTCCGGGATCCGATCCTCGGCCTCGACGCGGTCCTCGTTGGGAATGGCGACCTCCCTGACGAAGGCCCGTATCTGATCGACCAATGCGTCGAAAGTTTCCTGGTCACGGATCATGGTGCCTTTTCCCGATTGAAGTGTTGGTTGTTGGAGTCGAAAGGTAGGCGGTGGAAGAAAATTCCACAATGTTTCCGGACCTTAAGCCTTCATTCGCGGGACGGGAAACGGATTGTTTCGTTGCGATGATGAAACAATCCGGCAAGGTTTCATAATAGGCTTATATTCTTATTGATCTGTGTCTTGGCAAGTAGTGCGTCAAAATCATATCAGTTAAGCTGTTCTCGAATGTGCCGGCCACAATCAGCGGCATCCACCGCAACAATCGATTGATCTGAAATGAAAAAAATCTGGGTTGGGATAGTGCTGTTGGCGGTGATGGCGACGCAGGCGTCGGCCTTTGACAAAGGGCATTTGGCGAAGCTGAGAGCGCTCAAGGTTTGTCAGAAATGCGATCTGAGCGGCGCGAACCTGAAGGGCGAAATCCTGACCGGGATGAACCTGACCGGCTCGGACCTGACCGGTGCGAATCTAAGAGGGGCGACCTTGCGCGGGACGATCCTGCGTGACGCCAAACTGGCGGGTGCGAACCTAGAAAAGGCGAAGCTCGGCGGCGCGGTTCTGACCGGCGCCGACCTGGAGGGCGCGAAGCTGCGTTGGGCATCGTTGAGCGTGCTCAAGATGCGGGGCGACGCGGCAGATCTGAGTGGGGCAAACCTGACGGATGCAGACTTGCGCAACGCCTATTTGCGGAAGGCCGTCCTCGCCGGCGCAAATTTGAGCGAGGCGAATTTGAGAGGGGCAAGCTTGGTTGACGCAAATCTGACCGGGGCTAACCTCAAGGGAACAAACCTCCGGCAGGCTAACCTCGTCGGATCCAACTTGACGGAGGCCCTGCTCGACGGGGCAAATCTGAGTGATGCAAACTTTTCCGGAGCGAACCTCGAGCGAGCCGACCTGAGCAACGCAAATCTGGAAGACGCCGATCTCAATGGGGCCATCTTCTGTAAGACCAAGCTGCCATGGGGCGAAGAAAACGCCGGCTGCAAGAATCCATAAACGGCAGAGTCTACGTCCCGAGGCCGAGGATTGATTGGATGCGTTGATCCGGATATCGAGAGGCTCATGGGTTTGGGATTTTCCGTTTAGTCCATTATCGTGGCCTTCGTTTTCCGATCGCTTATAGCTTCTGAGTTCGCGCATATTTAATCGGAGTATGGTTCACGAATGCCCAGCTTTCCAAAACAGGTAGAGGGTTTGGAAATTTCCTCCGTAGAGGACGGTTTGGTCGTAAATGACAGCTGTCGAGGCAGGGTGCATTACCTGAACCACACCGCCGGATTGGTGCTGACATTGTGCGACGGTCGGAATTCTATCGAGACAATCGCCGGTCTTTTGCAAAAGCAATTCGATTTATCGGAACCACCCGAACAAGACGTGGGTGATGCAATCGATGAATTCGTCGAAGAAGAATTGGTCATCTTCGAGTCCCAATAGGCCATTGGCACATTTCAACTACCGCAGCCTGAACGTGCCGTTCGTTCCGTATCGTCGGGCATATCTGGTCAATCGGGTTAGCGGGAAATATGCCAATGGGGGTTGTGCTACATAAAGTGGCACAACCAATGCTCCCGTGTAAGGTATCTGAATATGGCATAGGATTCCCAAATGTTGGGGAATGGGAGATGATCTATGCCAAAAGATAATCAGCAGAATACCCTTCATCCGGAGCTCTCGAAGAACGTCGATGACAAGCGGCGTAAGCTTCTGACCGCCTTGGTAACCGGTGTAGCGTTTGCGGCACCGCTTATGGCGTCGCTAACCAAGGATGGTTTGCGGTTCTCAACGGCGGCCGCGGGCCCATCGAAAAAGAAAGCGATAAAGAAGAGACCCGTCAAAAAGCGTCCGGTGAAGAAACGCCCGGTAAAGAAACGCCCGGTGAAGAAACGTCCGGTCAGAAAAAAGCGGGCCGTCAGAAAATAACGCCGAAATATACTAAGTTCGAGGGCCGGTCCAAATGTGCCGGCCCTTTGTTTGCCCGATGTTCAAGAATGGTGTGTCGTCTTTACTCGTCTGCGTTCGCTTGTTGAAATATCGCAAGGAACACTCGTATGGCTGGGAAAACGCGCGCGTCGCAAAATCATATTGAAGAAGACCCGGAAGTAGAAATTGCGGACAAAGCGCGGCGTCTTGTCAAAAAGGCGCTACGGCGCGGGTATACGATCGAAACCCTCAAGAATATTTTCACCAATTCAAACTCGCTGGCCGGGGGTGTTTTGGCTGCGGTGCGCCGCGCCAATGGTGCGCCGGCACCGACCGCATGCCGAGAAGGGTGCAACTACTGTTGCCACCTTCAGGTCGAGATTTCCGTACCGGAGCTCGTCACTCTCGTCGCGTACATAGTCGAAAATTTTTCGAAAGAAGAGATAGAGGCGCTGAAGGGTCGCGTTTACGAGGCGGAGCGCCAAACTCGAGGCCTGAATTCCTACGAGCGGCTTTTTGCGCGCGTGCTCTGTCCTCTTCTTTCGGATGGACGATGTTCTGTGTACCCGGCACGCCCGCTCGTTTGCCGCGGTTATAACTCGCACAACTGGGCAATCTGCGCGCAGGATTTGAACTATCCTAGGAGTTGGCGATTGATCCCCCACGATAATGCCCAGAAGAACATCTATTCCGACGTCTTGGATGGATTGTCGACCGGTTTGAAAGAAGAAGGTCTTTCGTCCGAATTGCTAGAGTTGATTGCTGCGCTCCGTATCGCTCTCGAACAACCGGACGCGGGTGAGCGTTGGTTGGCCGGCGAGCCCGTTTTCCAACCGGCCATAGCGCCCGACGAATAGAATGCGCGGCATAAGAAATCGGGAGTAGGCAGACGTGAAAGTAAAGCGAGTCGTTGACGGTCACCTCTATGATACCGGACAGGCACGGCTAGTTGCCGAAAGCCGCTATGAGGGGGCGAGTGACGAAGAGGACTACAAAGAAGCGCTCTTTCGTAACGAGAATGGAGTTTTGTTCCTGGCGGCCGAGGGGGGCGTGGAGTCGTTCTATTCTGCCGTTCTCCGGGGCGGGAAACCGGCGCGTGGGACAGAAATAATTCCTCTGACGGCGGATGAAGCATGCCGATGGCTGGAAGATCACGACCACATCGACCAAATCGAAGAGTTATTCGGAACTCGACCGCAGGCGGGGCACGATACGGTCCCGATCGAAACGCGCGTGCCGCAAAAGACGATGCACAAAATTGAGCTTGCGGCGGCCCGAAACAAAGAACCGGTAGCTGACTGGTTGCGGCGGGTGATCGAGAAAGAACTTGGGTGACCGAACGTCGGGCAAACGCAGCTCCCGGACGGTGTCAGCGGCGTGTATCGGTCACCGACATTCATCTCGTCTGCGAATTTTTCCTGCGACGTGGACGACTGCTCGTTCCAGTCGGCCTGAATTCCGCGCCACTACAGTTCCTCCACCTGAACCGGGAATAGCGGTGCGAGTTCGTCGACCTGCATCACGTGGTAGAGGCTGAAACGATAGGCCGGCCCAGCCAGCACCTCCGGCGGGGTGAAGGGAAAGGCGATGTTGCCCGCGGTCGACAACCGCCCCGGGAAGCCGTGATGCAGCAGATACTGTTTGCAGCACGCGAGCACGGTTTTCACCTGGTCGGCGGTCGGGGCGATGCATTCCACCATGACGAATACCTCGCGTGGCGGTACGGCCGGCGGATCGGGCCAGGGCACGACGCCGTCGCGCCCGTAGACGCGGAAGAAGAGTTGGAAATCGCCGGCCAGCGTTTCGCCCAAAAGGTCGCGAACGGTCTTCTCCACCGCTTCCGTTATCTCGTCGACCGCGGCGATGAAGCGCGGGTCGGCCGCGCCGGCGAGCACCATGCCACGTTCGCCGACGGGGATCGCGCCTTCCAGTTTGACCGACAATTGCGCGGCTTCCTCCCAACGTGCGCCATGAACCCGGACGCGGTGTTCGCCCACGGCGTCGTACACGACCTCGTCCAGATGCAATGTCCCTTCCGGCTCGTGCACGCTATACGGATCGGCCTGTTCGTACAGCGCATGGGCGGCGACCGACATGGGCGTTGCGTGCCGCGCCGGGTTCATGCTCTCGATCAGGAAGGTATCCCCTTCCAAGGTACCGAGCATGGCGTCCCGTCCGCCGGGTGTGCAGCAGATCGAGGTGCATTCGATGATCTTCGCCATATGCGTGGCCGGGCCCAGCGGAAAGCCGAGCATTTCCGGCACGGCGGTGAAGATCGCGGTGTCGCAGGCACGCCCCGCGATGATCACGTCGGCCTCGGTGTCCAGCGCCCGGCGAAAGGCCTCCGTGCCCATCTGGGCGACAAGGTTTGTCGAGCCGTCGATCTCCTCGTCGCTCGGCGCCGCCATCTTGCCGAGGGGCCGCAGGCGATTTTCCCGCCGCGCGGCTTTCACGGTGTCGGCGGGAATGTCCGCACCGATCACCGCAAGCCGGAAATGAAGACCCTCTTCCGCCGCGATCGCACGGATCATGTCCAGCGTGGTGTCGAGGTGCGGCCGTGCGCCGGCGCAGCCCGCCGTGCCCAGTAACAGCGGCACATCCAACGCGCGCGCGCCGCGCAGAACGAGCCCCAGGTCCCGCCGGGTCATGATGTCGGACGTCGCGATGTGGCCGGATCCTAGATAGTGAGGCCCCGGGTCGATGGACCCCATATCGCACCCGATGAAGTCGGGCTCACGTTCCAGACCGGCTTTCAGGGCGGGTTCCGGAATGCCGTATCCGAGCTGTCCCGAGGCGGCGAGCGCCCGTAGGGGCCGGGTTTCCGGTCCGCGCGGGAAGTTGTCGCGCAGTTTGCCGACGGCGCTCATAGCTCGACTCCCAGCAGCGGGCCGTGTTGCTGTGTGCCATAGACGTCGCGGTCCCCCGGATCGCCCGCCACCGTTCGCCGGTCGAACACCAACTTGATGGCGAGCGCCTGCGGAAAAGGCAGAACCTGGACTGAATCCTGTTGCAGCCCGTACAGCGCGGCGAGATTAGAGGGCGACAGGCTCTCCGACCGCCGCGCCAGATCGAACCGGTCTTTGTCTTCGAACATCAGGTCGATCGTGATTTGCAACGGTCCTGCGTTTTTGCTGCGGATAACGGTAGCGGCGTCGGTCAGCTTCATGGCGTGGCGAATCCTTCGGTCAGGGACAGGCTTGCGTGGCGGCGCCAATGCGCGGGAGGGATTGTTCCATCGGTTGCCATTACAGGCCGCCAGTAACGGTGCCGTCAAATCTCGCGGCGACAGCGTCGTTCGGCGCCCGGGCGGTGAATCCGTACCCGTTCGGGTGGGATCGGACTGGTCGGTCAATCGCTACATAAGTAAGCTGTCCGGCAGTTTTGGATAAAACTTCGGATTTCCGTGGACCTGCTTCCTCGGCGGGACGGGATATCCGCGTGGGAGCTGGTTGACTCGATGCCGAACTATGCACTTCGGAAGACGGCCGCTTTGGTTGTTCCCGACCGGCTCTTCGCAAATCTGGTCTACC
Organism: Alphaproteobacteria bacterium; assembly: GCA_965228975.1. Taxonomy (GTDB): domain Bacteria; phylum Pseudomonadota; class Alphaproteobacteria; order UBA8366; family UBA8366; genus JAJFJD01. The sequence continues at coordinate 3,703,735 of OZ245851.1, read as the reverse complement.
TGAGGCACCACCGACGTTGGCCCCGGACGCCGCCGTCACGCTTCACGGAACGGCTTGCGGCCCGCATGGGCGCTGCAGAATTGGAGGATTATCAAGTCTATTGCGACAAGCTCGCTGTCCGCGACGTGGTGGCGCAGCGGATTGGCGAACAATACCTCGTCCCGAACTATGAGACGTCGGGTCGGCTGACACGGGATCTGTGGGAGCGGCTTCCGGAGTCGTTCGTGATGAAACCCAATCACGGGAGCGGGTGGCATCGCATCGTTCGGGACAAGAGCGAGGAAGATTTCGACGCGCTGGCGGCGCTCGGGAATGGTTGGCTGGCCGAGAACTTCTACTATGTCCGCCGCGAACGTCAGTATCGCGGTATCGAACCGCGCTTGATGTTTCAGAAGGCGCTGTTCTGGCATGGCGGGAACCGGCTCGTGGATTACAAATTTCATTGTTTCCACGGCAAGATCGCCTTCATCCACCTCGCCGTCCGCGAACCGTACAAACAGCGTCTGCTATACGATGCCGATTGGAACCGGCTGGCGGTCCGCTATACCGACCCGAACGACGCGGATATGCCCGCGCCTGCCGACTTGGCGGAAATGCGGTCGATCGTCGGGCGCCTTGCGGCGGGATTCGACTACGTCCGGGTCGATCTGTTCAGCGTGCCGGAGGGAGTCTATTTCAGCGAACTTACCTTCACGCCGAATGTCGGCACCCATGGCTTCGACCCGGCCGGGTTTGATGACTTTCTCGGCAAGCTTTGGAGCGGCGAGGTTCCGGTCAGCACGGAAACGATGGCGCGGTGGCGTGTCTAGCGGCGCCAAAAATTGAAGCTCACGATCCGGCGGAGAGTTCGACCGGTTGTCCGTGCGGTGTGTTCAGATAGGCGCGGCGCCACTGTTCGGCACGCGCGGACAGACCCTCCGACGTGACCCTACCGTCTGCCGCAATCAGGCCCTCCAGCGCGGTGAGGGCGGCATTGTAGTAGGTGTCCTGGTTATCCGGCTTACCTTCGTCCGATGCCCGGCGCAGTTCGGCGCCGAGCGCATCCGACCATTCGGCCGGGGTGAATACCTCGACCTTCGCCAGCGCGAAGGCCAACGCCAGAACCTGGGCCTGCCACGGCTCGTCGAAGGTCGGTTCGCCGTCGCGTGCCGCGAGGGGGCCCAGGTGACGTTCCTCAGGCGTGCTCAAGATAGCCCTCCCACATGTTCAGGAAGACGCGTTCGCGGCGTCCCGCGGCTTCGGGCCATAATTCGGACGCGTCGAAACCCACGGTATAGATCGGAACGGCCCGCTCGTCGCCGAGCGCGCTGGCGTCGGCGAAGATCTGCGCGCCGTGATACTTCTCGATAACGCCGTGCCGGCTGCGGACGTAAGCCGGTAGCCGGGTATGCCCGACGACGCTGAGATCCTTCACCCGGACTTTGTCACCTACCGAAAAGACCGGCGGTGCGTCGGCCTCTCCCTGGAAATTCTGACTCACCGATCTCCGTTTCTTGACCTCGGCGGCGCTCATCGGCGGCTGGAGGCCGGTGACCTTCTTGTCGGAATGGCCGCTCGCCAGTTCCTCGACCGTCGCGACCCCGGAATTGACCATCATCGCCGCATAAGCCTGCAGCCATTGGTCATAGTAGGGCCGCGTCAGGTAATCCGCGGGATCGATCAATTCGCGGCAATGGCGAAACCAATCGATGTTCCAGTCGGCGGGCCGGCTCATTCCCCGCACGATGCCGAAGACCCGTCCCTCCCAGGCGTGGTGGAAGGCTTCTTCGGGTTCGTCGACCTCGACCTTGCCGAAGCCCTGTCGGCCGCCCAGGTCGTGGATTCCGTCCATCAGCCGACCTCCGCGATCCGGCCGGAAAGGTCGCGCTCCGTACCGATCATGGAGTTGCGCGTGACGAGCTTGGCAAGTTTCGCCTCGTCCCAGCCCTCGGTTCCGGCCGGCCGTTCCGGTACGACCAGGTAGCGCAGCTCCGCCGTGCTGTCCCAGACGCGAATCTCGGTGTCGTCCGGCAACTGCACGCCGAATTCCGATAGAACCCCGCGCGGGTCGCGGACCGCGCGGGACCGGTATGCCGCCATCTTGTACCAGGTGGGCGGGATGCCCAGCACCGAGATCGGATAGCAAGAGCAGAGCGTGCAGACGACCATGTTGTGGATGTCCGACGTGTTCTCCACCACTTCCAGATGGTTCTGTAGGAGTCCGAAGTCCTTGATCGCCTCGCTGCCGTTTTCGAGAAGCCGCGCCTTGAAATCTGGATCGGTCCAGGCCCGCGCGACGACCTCGGCGCCGCGTTTGGGGCCGATGTCTTCGGTATAGACCTCGACCCAGGCGTCCACGGCGGCGGAATCGACCATGCCCTTCTCTACAAGCAGGCTTTCCAGCGCCTTGACCCGAAGCGCGGGTTCGGACGGTAGATGGCTATGCAACTCTTCGTGAATATGGGCGATGGTGTCGGAGTCGTGTTTCGTCATGATTTCAACCGGATCGTAAGAGGTTGGATCGGAGGCCGAGACTACCAACAAATCTTTCGACGGACCATGCGCAACATGGGGATGGGATTCTAGAGGACGGTCCCGCGCGAGACGCGCTTGCCCTGGCAGAGTTCATCGAGGACCGCGTGCTGTCGATCGTGGCCGGGTTGCTCGCGATGGACCTTCAGGGCCTTGTCGTCACGCCATAGCTCGCTCAGCACGATACGGGAATCTTCCCCCTCGGAGGCGAAGACTTCCATGCGCAGGCATCCGTCCTCGCGCAGGCATTGTTCCGCGCTGGCTTTCACCCGCCGCAACAATTCGTCCTGTTGGCCGGGAAGCGGGTCATACTCGACGATAATTGCAATCCCGCTCATTCGTGGCCGTACCCTGGCACGGGTGTTGCCCCGGGGGCGCCGACGCTCAGCGCTTTTTCCGGTCCGCCGTGGCGTTCGATGAGGCGTTCCTGATCGGCCTTGGCCCGGCGATCCACGTCTTCCGGGTCGAGCCTGCGCCGCAGCAACGCCTCCATCTCCGCCAACACGCCGGTATGGTCCGGATCCGTGGTGAGATCGACCGTCTCTTCCGGGTCGTTCTCCAGGTCGTAGAGTTCCGGCCTGTAGCCGACATAGTAGTGGTATTTGTAGCGGCCCTTGCGCAGCATGTAGCCCCCGGACGGCGAGGCGAAGGCGTGATACTGGCCGAGCACCAGACGATCGGGGTCCGCCGGCGCGGCGGCGATCTCGAACAGGGATGCGCTCTCCAACGACTTGTCGCTCTTCGGCAGCGGGATGTCGACGGCTTCGAGAACGGTAGGATAGACGTCGACCAGGCTTACCGGAGTATCGCACACCGTGCCGGCGTCCACGCCTGGTCCCGCCAGGATCATCGGGACCTTTGCCGACTCTTCGTAGAAATTGAACTTGCCCCAAATGCCGCGCGCCCCCGGTGAATCGCCGTGGTCGCTGGTATAGAGAACGCGCGTTTCGGACTCGAGGCCGAGTTCCTCCAACGTGTCGAGGACGAATCCGACCTGCGCGTCGACGAAGCTCAACAGCGCCATATAGGACGCGAAGGCGAGGCGTCTTTCCTCGTCGTCCTGGAAGAAGCCGTCCTGGGCGATGAATTCCCGCTGCGCCTTGACCCAGGGATGCAGGCTTTCCGCCGGCGCATCATGCGCCTTCGGTAACGGCACCGTGTCGAGAGGATACAGGTCGAGGTATTCGCGCGGGACCACGAAGGGCGGATGCGGCGCCACGAACCCGACGTAGAGCACCCATGGATCTCCGCCGTCTTCGGCTTTGGCCATCAGCCATTCGGCCGCAGTATTCGCGATGCGCCGGTCGTAGAGATTGTAGTTCGATACCCCGACCCCGACAGTCTTGATCAGGCGAAATGGGGGGTCGAGCGTGGGGAACGGGTCGCGCAGCGCGCCCCAGACCATGCCGACGCCGTCGACGATGTGCATCGGTTCGTGCTGCCGGTCGAATCCGAGCGGGTCTTCCGCGCGGCGGAAATGCATCTTGCCGATCGCCTCGATCGGGTATCCGGCTTGCTGTACCTGCCGGGCCCAGCCCGGGATTTCGCCGTCATAGGCATGGGCATTGTCCCAGCAGCCGGTTTCGTGGACATGTCGTCCGGTCGCGAAGGACGCCCGCGATGGGACACAGATCGGGCACGCCGTATAGGCGTTGCTGAAGCGGGTCCCCCGGTCGGCCAGTCGGTCCAGTGCGGGCGTATGCATCAGCGGATGGCCGGCCGATCCGAGATAGCGCGGATCGTGACCGTCGCTCATGAAGATAATGAGGTTTTTCGCGTCCATCTTAGGCGTCACCATCCGCTGCTGATTGTCTTGGCCAGGGACCGGTATGCTGCGATGTATCATATATGATTTGCGGGCTGTGCCCATTTACGCCACCCACCAACAAGGATTCTGTGAATGACTGCGATCCAGCGCTTCGGCCCGGCTGCGACCCTGCCCGACGGACAATGCAACCCGCTGACCCATGCGGTGTGACCTGCTTCTTCCCGGCGCGCGCCTGGGACTGGAGGCGATCGCCTACAAGCCGTTAGCGGGCTGACGGATCGTCCGGCGGCGTGTCATTCCTTTCCCTGTTCCCGTTTGGATTTCATGATGCCCTTGACCATCTTGCCGAATCCGCGCTCGCGGGCGCGGCGGTCGGCGAGGCTCTCGGTGTTGCGGGCATCCTCGGCGACCAGCTTCCGCCACCGCTTCAGACGGTCCGGCTCGAGCGATCCCGTCTCCGCCGCCGCCAGAACGGCGCAGCCCGGTTCGGTCTCGTGCCGGCAGTCGGAAAACCGGCAGGCCTCCGCCAACGCGGCGATATCGGCGAACACGTCCTCGAGGCCGGCCTTGGCGTCGGTCAGTTGAAGCTCGCGCATGCCCGGCGTGTCCAACAGCCATCCGTTGGTCGGCAGCCGGTGGAGCGCCCGCGCGGTCGTTGTATGACGTCCTTTGGCGTCGTCTTCCCGGATGCTGCGCGTCTTGATTTGACCGTCGCCGGTGAGGGTGTTGGTCAGCGTGGACTTGCCGACGCCGGACGAGCCGAGCAACGCCACGGTCTGACCGCTTTCGCACCAGACGGCCAGGCAGGCGGCGCTATCCGCGTGGCGGGCGTCTATCGCTTCGACCAGCACGCCCGGCAGCAATTTGGACGCGGCGCGGACGAACTCTTCCGGATTTTCGGCTTGATCGGCCTTGGTGAGCACGATCACCGGCGTGACGTCGGCCTCGCGGGCCAGGGCCAGGTAGCGTTCCAGCCGCGCCGTGTTGAAGTCCGCATTGCAGGAGGACACGATGAACACCGTGTCCACATTTGCCGCGATGAGCTGCAGTTTCCGGCCGGTGCCGGGGGCACGGCGTTTGAAAAGGCTCTTACGGTCGAGCAACCGTAAGGGCCGATCGGTCCCGCGGTCGAGCAGCAGCCAGTCACCGACGGTGGCGGCTCCGGTTTCGTCGTCCGCGGCCAATGCCGTTGACGGTATTCGTCTGTCGAGATCGGGAGCGGCAACGTCCAGGCTGCCCCGATGCACGGCCATGACCCGGGCGGGGATGGCGGTTTGCAGGTCGTCTATGTCGAGTTGGGATTGGAAAAAGGCATTCCAGCCGAAATCGGCCAGATCGGATGTATCGAATGTCATTGGTCTCGCACCAGCTTGGGCGCCGTCGCGGTGGTCCGCACGGCAATACAGATCGCAATCACGGCCGCCCTTCGCGCTTGGCGCAGAGGGGAGTCGTGAAGGGCTGGGTCGAGAGAATGCGCCGGGAATCGGCGTCAGCGATACTGGCGACTCAAGCGTCGCCGGGACGCAACGTTACGCGGCCAAGAAATCTCCGCCAGCCAGGTGGAGAACAACGACAATCATAAAATGCCCTTTCGTCTTCTTGTTGCGGTCGCCCGGAATATGGCAATGGCGCCGGAGATGTTCAACAGCTCTTTCACGTCAATCGAATATGAGCGTCGAGACGATGGTCGAGACGCCCGACAGGAGCAGCAGGATCAAGATGACTTGATTGAACCGGTCGGTGCCGATCTTCTCGTAGGCTTTTCGCCCGAGCCATGCGCCCAGCAGCGTGCCGGGCAAGGCGATCAAGACAAGACGGCCGACCTCGAACGTCATGAACCCGCCAAACGCCTGGGTTGCGGCCGCGAGGGTCAGGATCGACAGATTGAAGGCTTGGAAAACGCTCCGCTTTTTATCCTTGCTCCAATCCTTCAGGCTCGCCCAGATCGTCGGGATGGGACCGGACAATCCCGCGAGCCCGCCCAGGACGCCGCCGCCGAACCCGACGATGCCGTTCGCGGCGTCGCCGCCCCACCTGATCTTCAGGGCCGACCGGCTCAACAGCATGAAGCTGCTGAACAGGACGAGAAAGCAGCCGATCATCAGCTTGAAGCCCTGCAAGGAAATATGCGCGAGCAGGAGCGTTCCGATCGGCACGCCGACCAATCCGCCGAGGATGTAGGGCAGGACATCGCGCCAGACGATGGCGCGCCAGATGGCTGGAATCGTCTGGATTTGGGCGACGATCGAGCAAATCACCACGATCGGGGCCGCCACGATGGGCGGGACCGCGGACAGCCAGAACGGGAGCGCCGTCAGCCCCGTGCCGAATCCCGCGAGGCCTGAGACGAAGCCGCCCGCCAGCGCGCCGGCCAGGATGAGCAGCTCGTTCAGTCCCACTACGCCTCACTGCATGGCGGTTGGTGGTCCGAACACGGAATTGGGCGCATCCGCGTTGGATCGAAGGCGGTCCGGAAATCAATCCGCGCGACCAACCCGGTTTTCATGAATAGCGGGAGCATGGTTCTATCTAAAGAGCCAAAGACCAGAAGATGGTCAGGCCATTTCCGGCGCGGACCGCGCGGCCCAATGATCGAGTATAAGCCGGCATAATCCGTGGATGGGGCGGGGCGATTCCCGCAAGCCGTTGTGAAATAGGGAAAGTCCTGTCCGTACGTGTATGGGTGTCAACGGCATGTCGCCGGCCAACGTACGGCAACATTGATGTACGCGTGTGGCCAAGCGGGGGTCGCCAATGCCTAATTCGGCGGCCGTGTGCAATGTCCACAGCACTATCCCATTGTCCTCGAAGTCCTTTTGCATACAGTCGTAGTGACAGCGGACGTAAGGGTCTTGGCGGACAAACCGGGCGATCCAGCCGCCGGTTTGGGTGGGTGCGATGAAACTCAAATCTTCGGGTTTCTGCACGTGCCGGCGGTAGAGGCCGCGTTCGATGCGGTTTTCGGCGAGGCGCGTCAGGATTTCCAGTGCGTTCTCGAATACGTCCGCAACGGCGGTTTCGCCGGGATTGTCCGGAATCAGGCCGAAATGGCGCAGCCCGTAGGTCCGATCGAGCCTTTCGAGGCGTTCCGCGATGGTAACGTCGGCGGTCATCGTCCAAGGGTCCCTTCAACGCGCGGCATCGCGGATTGTGCCCATTCCGGTGGCGCTAGACCAGCCGTTACCCCCGCCGCACCGCCGCACCCCCGTCCACCGGCAGCGTTACGCCGGAGATGAACTTGGCCTCGTCGGAGGCGAGGAATAGCGCGGCATAGGCCACGTCCCAGGCGGTCCCCATCTTCTTGCCCAGCGGCACCTTGGCGTCGCGGGCGGCGATCACGTCCTCGCGGCTCATCTCGTCGGTGATGCGCGATTCGACCGCCATCGGCGTGTTCATCAGGCCGGGCAGGATCACGTTGGCGCGGATGCCGTAATCCGCGTTCATATAGGCGAGTTGTTCGGTCATCGCGACGACGCCCGCCTTCGACGTCTTGTAGGTCACATAGGGATAGGAATCGAGTACCGCCATCGACGAGATGCTGAGGATCACGCCGCTTTTCTGCGCACGCATGATCGGCAGCACATGCTTGCAGGTCATCACCATGCCGCGCAGGTTCACCGCCATCACGCGGTCGAAGGCTTCGACGGTGATGTCCTCGATCACCGCGTCGCCGCCGGCGAGGCTGAAGCCCACGTTGTTGTGCAGGATGTCGATCCGGCCCCATTTTTCCTGGCAGCCGGCGATCATCTTTTCGAGCGACGCCTCGTCGGTGACGTCGGCGGCGGCCGCGGCGGCGGTCCCGCCCTCGTCGGCGATGATCGACACGGTTTCCTCGGCCGAGGCGAGGTCGCGGTCGACCACCAGCACCTTGGCGCCTTCGCGCGCGAACAGCATCGCGGTCGCCCGGCCGTTGCCGATGGTCTCTCCCGGCGTTTGCCCGCCGCCCACGATAATCGCCACCTTGTCCTTCAGCCGCATGATTCCGTCCTTGTCTTGGATGACCGTACTATCGCGTCCATCCTACGGGCGGCGGGGGAGCCGTCAAATCCGGCCTGCGCAGGCGACGTCGCAAAAATTCTCCATCGAGAATCCCAACCATGGCACGGCGGGCGTATAGTGATAAGAAGATCGACGCGTTTGGCGAGAGGGAGTTTCCGATGAATATGATTTTGATGAGCCGCCGGTGCGGTTGGGCGGCGTTGGCCGGGTTTGCACTGCTTCTTTTGGCCGCGCCGGACGCGCAGGCGCACCATCCGCTGGGTGGTGCGATGCCGACGACCTTCTGGCATGGCCTGTTGAGCGGGTTCGGCCATCCCGTTATCGGACTCGATCATTTCGCCTTCGTGATCGCGGTTGGTTTGGCGTCCCTGGCGTTGCCGGGCCGATTCGTGATGCCGGCGGCGTTCCTGATCGCGACGGCCGCGGGGACGCTCATCCATATCGCCGGCATAAGCTTGCCGGCCGCCGAATTCGTCATTGCGGTGTCGGTCGCCGTCTTTGGATTGTTGCTGGCGATGCAGGTCGCCTTGCCGGTTTGGGGCTACGCTGCCTTCTTCGCGGTTGCCGGGCTGTTTCACGGCTTTGCCTACGGCGAGGCGGTGTTCGGCGCCGAGGCGACGCCGGTTGTGGCCTATCTGATCGGTTTCGTTACGGTTCAATATGCGATTTCGGTCGGTGCGATGGAAGCCGTGCGCGTGTTGGCGCGGCGGGACGGCGTGAGCCAGCCGGTGCTGGTCCGTGTCGCGGGCGGCGTGGTTGCCGGAATCGGCATCGCGATCCTCTATGCGTCAACGGGACTGGCGTAACCTGCGCTAGCGCTTCTTCTCCCGGAACGGCCAGGAAATCAGCGCGGCCACGGCGGCGTAGAAGGCCAGCATGATCAGGTGACCGATGATTCCGGTCGGTGCCGCACCGAACTCATGGAATTCGAAAAAAGGTGTCCAGGCGAAGACGATGCCGGGTATGTACCACGCGAATAACCCTGCCAGGAAGAACGGCCCGCCGATAAAGGGGATATAGATGGCGACAAACACGCCGAGGTAAGCGAGCGCGTAGATTCCGCCAAGCACCGCGAAAAATATCCGCCACCGCCGCCGCTTAAAGAGTCCCCTCAGCCGGTTCATCATGGCGGGAGACGTAGCACGCTTTTCCCGAGACCCGGCGGTATATCAGTACCTCTATCCGCCGCCTTCGCCAGCGGCCTGCGCCTGCAACCAGCCGGATTTGTATGCGCGGATGTACTGCGGCGGAAATTGAATCTGAACGCCCAGTTGAGCGGCCGCCCGCCAGGTCCAATGCGGGTCGAACAGCATGCCACGCGCCAGCGCCACCATATCCGCGTGACCGTCGGCAACGATTTCTTCCGCATGCGCGGGGCGATAGATCATACCGACCGCGATGACCGGGATCTCCGCGTCGCGCCGGATACGGGACGCCAATTCCACCTGATGACCTTCGCCGATGGGAATCTTCTGCGCGGGCGACAGGCCGCCGGAGGACACCGTGATGTAATCGCAGCCCGAGGACCGGAGTTCCCGGCAGAGGGCGACCGCCTCGTCCAGCGTCCAGCCGCCGTCGATCCAGTCGGTCGCCGAAATCCGCGTGCCCATCGGCTTCTCCGCAGGCCAGGCGGTGCGAACAGCCTCGAAAGTCTCAAGCACGTATCGAATGCGGTTTTCGAGGGATCCGCCATAGGCATCGTCCCGCCGGTTGGTGAGAGGGGACATGAACTCGTGCAGCAAGTAGCCATGCGCCGCATGCAGTTCGATGGAGTCGATTCCGATGCGGTCGGCGCGTCGCGCGGCCTCGACATGCGCGGCCTTCACCGTTTCGAGGCCGGCGGGGTCGAGCGGCGCGGGCGCGGGCCATCCGTCCGCGAAGGGCAAGCCCGAGACGCCGACGGTCGGCCAGGCACCGTCCTCGGCGGTCAAGGGCGCGCCGCGTTCCTCCCACGGCAGCTTGGCCGAGCCTTTCCGGCCGGAATGGGACAGCTGCATCCCGATCTTGGCGAAGCCGTGCTCCTTGCAGAATGCCACCACGCGCGCCAGCGCCGCTTCGTTGGCGTCGGAATAGAGGCCGAGGCAGCCGGAGGTGATACGGCCGCGCGCTTCCACATGGGTCGCCTCGATGACCAGCATCCCGACCCCGGACACCGCGAACTTGCCGAGATGCATCAGATGCCAATCGGACGCCGACCCGTCGGCCGCGCTGTACTGACACATCGGCGAAACGGTGATCCGGTTCGATAGCTCCGTTCCGCGCAGGCGGAGCGGCGAAAAAAGGGCGGTCATGGGCGGGTTCCGTCGTTTGTTCCGTTTCGTCGCAAGTGTTTGCCGGTGGCCGTCTTGACGGCGCAATCCGATTGAATACCTCTTTACCCGGTGCGCACCAAATTCACGCGCCGATACCGTCGGCACGAATCGAAAGGATACACCGTCATGGCAGACCCGGTCCGGCAACACCCAACCCTCGAATCGGTCGACGCGGCGCTTCGGTATCTCGTGAAGACCGGCCAGAAACCACGCACCTATATCGGCCGGGCGGGGCAGGGCACGACCGAGCGCGACGCCGAATTCAAAGAGCACGTCATGACGGTCCGCAATGGGCGGCTCGATGACGGTGAGCGGACGCTGGACCGTGAGGGATTCGTTTTCACGCCGCACGAGACCCAGGTCGAGAGCTTCTTCGATCCGGATGAGGTCAAGGCGGTATACGACGCCGAAGCCGCGGAACTGGTGAAACGGTTCAGCGGCGCGTCCCGCGTCCATGTGTTCGATCACACGCTGCGGGTCGCGTCCGACGAGACGCGGGCCGAGAAGAAACTTCGCGAACCGGTGCGCGTGGTGCACAACGACTACACCGATAAATCCGGGCCGCAGCGGGTGCGCGACCTGTTGCCCGACGAGGCCGACGACTTGCTGCAACGCCGGTTTGCGGTCGTGCAGATCTGGCGGCCGATCCGTAAACCGGTGCAGGACCTGCCGCTTGCTATTTGCGACGCGCAGAGCATCGCGGACGAAGACTTCGTGCCCACCGACCTCGTCTACCAGGACCGTATCGGCGAGGTCTTGCAGATCGCGCATAATCCGGATCATCGCTGGTTCTATTTCCCCGAGATGGAACGAAACGAGGCGCTGGTCTTCAAATGCTACGATTCGATGACCGACGGCCGTGCGCGCTTTTCCGCCCATAGTGCTTTCGAGGATCCGACGTCGCCGCCGAACGCGCCGCCGCGCGAAAGCATCGAGACGCGGACGCTCGCCTTTTTCTGATCGGCGGCGTCCGTTACCGCTAGATCGATATTCGGCAATTCCCTAGACTGCGGTTTCTCCGGCCACTGCCCGTGGCCGCATCCGATACCCTTGGAACCGTTGCCATCATGACCGAGCCGTTGACGCTGTTTCTGGCGGGACGCATGTCGAAGCCGCGCGAAGCGAAAATCCGTGAACAACTCACGGACGACTGGAACATCATCAGTTGGACCGAGGAGGAGCCGTTCGAGCGGTTCGTGGAACTTGCGCCGCGGGCGGACGCCTTGCTCGGCGGCCGGATCCCCGGCGATTGGCCGCCGGTGCCCCGCCTCAAGCTGTACCAGGTTCCCTTTGCCGGGGTCGACTGGCTCAGCCCGCTGGACGTGCCCGCCGGTTGCTCGGTCTGCAACACCTATGAACATGAGATTGCGATCGCCGAATACATCTATGGCGCGCTGTTGGAGTGGGAGATCGGTTTCCGCATCGCCGACGCCCGCATGCGCACCCACGGCTGGGACGGACGGACCGCGGGGATTGGCCCGAACCATGGGGAGATGCACGGCAAGACGATCGGCATCGTCGGGTATGGCCGGATCGGCCGCGAAGTCGCGGCGCGGGCGCACGCCTTTGGCCTCCGCACCATCGCGGTCTCCCGCAGCCCGCGCGAAACGCCGGCGGAGCTGGATTGGTACGGTACCTTCGATGCCCTCGACCGGCTGTTGGAGGAGAGCGACTATGTCATTGCGGCGCTGCCGTTGACCGACGAAACCAAGGGTCTTATCGATGCGGGCCGTTTCGCCCGTATGAAACCGCAGAGCGTGATCGTCAATGTGGGGCGCGGCCGGGTGATCGACGAGGAATCCCTTTACACGGCGCTTTTGGAAAATCAGATCGGCGGCGCGGTGATCGACGTCTGGTACACCTATCCGACACCGGACGATCCGTCCTGCGCGCCGTCGCGATTTCCGTTCAAGGATTTGGACAATGTGATCATGACGCCGCATTTCAGCGCGCGCACAGCCCCCATGCGCGCAAGGCGGCTGCGATCCGTGTGTGCGAATCTCAACCGCCTTGCGCGGGGCGAACCCTTGCGGAATGTCTGCTTCGTCGGGACCGGCTGACCGGCTCTGACGTTTTTTACTCGGCGGCCGCCGCCTCGTCCGGGAACAGCGTTCCGACGTAGAACTCCTGCCGCTTCAGATTGGCGATGAACGCCTCCCTGAATTCCGGTGCGACCGACCCGGTGATCCGGTCGTCGGCCATCAGCGTCTCGGCCCACGCCTTGACCAGCGGGAAGTCGTCCAAGAGTCCCGTTTGCAGCTTTTCGTCGGCGATGAGGAAACGCTGCAGGAACGGCGCATAGGCCGCGTCCACCAGGCTCAAGTCGGGACCGTTGAAATAGGGCCCGTCGTTGCCGCGCTCCGCGAGGGCTTTCTCAAGCTTCTCGACCGTTGCCGGCGCGGCCTTGAGGCCTTCGTCGACCTTGGCCTTGTCCTTGTTGTAGTAGATGGTGCGGAAGGCGGCCGAAAAAGTCGGCACGAAATCCGTCCACGCTCGGTTGCGCGCCCGTTCGATCGGGTCTTCCGGATGCAGCCGTGGCGACACGGTCTCATCCAGGAATTCCGCGATCGCGTTGGACTCGAACAACGGAACGCCATCCACGTCCAGCACGGGCACCTTGCCGTGCGGCGAAATTTTTAGGAACCAATCCGGCTTTTCACGCAGATTGATGTAGGTGACTTCGAACTCGACGGCCTTTGCACGCATAGCAATCACGGCGCGCTGGACCCACGGTCACGTAACGGAACTTACGAGATGGTATTTTGTCATAAGGCGATATCCCTTCAATGTTCGGGATTGAACGATCTTACCTTAACGATAGGGGTCGGAACCCCTTCCGTCAAAGGATAGCGGGGCTTATTGTTCGAGCGGCCGGTCGATTATGACGCCGTCCGCAGCGAGCGTTTCGATCTCTTCGCGTCCGACGCCGATCGAGGCCAGCACGTCGGCCGAATGTTCGCCCAGCCTTGGAGCGAGGTTTTCGCTCTTTGTGCCGATCGACGAAAACGTCGCGACCGGGCGTAGATTATAGACCATGCCTTCCGATGGATGCTCGCGTTCCTGATACAGGCCGACATCGTTCAGATGCGGGTCGGCGACCAAGTCCTCGAATGTCTTGTACGGCATCGCCGGCACGTCGAGCCGTTCGAAAATCTCGATCCATTCGGCGGTCGTCTTTTTCCGTAGATGCTCTTCGCGCAGCCCGTTATAGGCGTCGATGTTGTGATAGCGCGCGGTCACCGAGTCGAAACGGGGGTCGTCCTTGAATTCGGGATGGCCGATGGCTTCGAACAGGGCGAAGGCCTGCTTGTCGCTGTTCGCGGAGAGACAGATATAGCCGTCCTTCGTTTGAATGGGCCGCGCGTTCTTGTCGAGGACCCGCAGGTCTCCGCTGGGGCCGTCGGACCCGGGGTAGATGAGCTGGCCGAAATGTTCGGTCAGTACGAAGGCGGCGGTGTTCTCGAACATCGGAATCTCGATATGCTGGCCCTCGCCGTTCCGGCCCCGGTTGATCACCGCCAGCAGGATCGCCTGGGTTGCCATCAGTCCGCCGAGCCGATCCGCCACGACCATCGGCAGGAAGCGAGGCGTGCCGCTTTGCCGCTCGTGACAGGCGGCGATCCCGCCGGCGCCCTGAATCACGTTGTCGTAGGCGGGCTTGTCCTTATACGGACCCTCTTGCCCGAACCCGACGATGCTGCAGTAGATCACATCGGGGCGGACCGCCCTTGCGGACTCGTAATCGAGCCCGAGCCGTGCCAGCGCCCGGGGGCGGATGTTCGACAGTACCACGTCATGCGCCGCCAGCAGTTTCGCGATCAGCGGTTTCGCCGCCGGGCTCTTCAAGTCGATCGCCAGCGACTTCTTGTTCCGGTTCAGCATCATGAATTTCGGTGAGAGTTCGCCGCTTTTAGATTTGCCGCCGAGCTTGCGCAGGATATCGCCGCCGGGGGCTTCGATCTTGGTGACGTCCGCGCCGTAATCCGCCAGGAATTGGGTCGCATACGGGCCGACGACGACCGAGGACAGATCGAGGACTCGAACACCTTCTAAGGGTAGGTTCGCCATCGATCAGGCCTTCCAGGTCAAGGTGGCTTCCGACGCGATCGCGCCGCTGTCGTCCGCCGCCCAAAGTCGCGCGCCCGTATCGCCATCCGGCTTCCCCATCAGGGCGATCGGCCGGTTCACATAGAGGGCGCGCCGGTTGGTGACGCCGAACTCCTTGAGCGGTCCCGGCCGGTTTCGGCGGGCCATCTCGATCAGCAGGATCGCGGTCAGGCCGCCGTTGACGATTCGTTCGGGATATCCCTCCTCCTCCCGCGCGTAGGTCTCATCGTAGTGAATTCGATGGGCGTTGAAGGTCACTGCCGAATAGCGCAGCAGTGTTGCCGGCGTCGGAGTCGCGCTGTCGGTCCAAGGGCAATTCGCCGGGGCCTGCGGCGTTTGCTTCGGTGGGCCCGCGGGTTTCGCGCCGGCAGTTGCTTCCGCGCGATAGACCAGGGTCTGTTCCTCGCGCACACAGAGGCCGGCCGACGTATTCATGTCGTGGGTGATCGTTAGGAAGGCGAGCAGTCCGGACCGGCCTTCCTTGATTTCTCCCTTGGAAATCGTCGAAACGCGCTCGACCTTTGCCCCGATTTCCAACGGCTGTTCGAAATACACCGTGCGGCCGGCGAACATGCGGCGGGGCAGGGGCAGCTTCGGCAGGAAATCGCTGGCGCGGGCATGCCCGTCCTTTTCGAGCACGCTGGTCGGCGCGGTCGGGGTGAACAAGATGACGTACCAGCCGTCGGGCAATGGGGAGCCGTTCTCCAATCCCTCGCCGGTTTGATCGAGCGTCGCGGCGAGCCGGCGGGCCAGCGGGGCGGAAACCTCGTCATGGGTGATTTCCTGTTTGCCGAGGGCGTTTTCGAGCGCGTCTTCGAGTTCGTTTCGCATTATTCCTGATATCTTGTTGCTGAATGAATACGGCCGAAACCGCCGACGGTTGAGATGCGTCGTCATCCATAATACTAAAGACGGGCCGTTTCGGCATTTTACGGCGAAGACGGGATTGGGGGGTCGGGTCCTGGGGTCTTTGGACGACCAAATGCTTCTGGTCGAGAAATTGCGGCGCGCCGGCGCGGCGACCGAGGCGCTGGCGATTTGTCGCGACCTGATCGCGGAAGCGCCGGACGCGGCGGCGCCGCTTTTGGCAGCGGCCGAGATTTGCGACGCCGAAGGGTATCCGGACGACGCCATCCGCAGTTTCGAGGCGGCCGTTGCCATGGGACAGGCGGCGCTGCCCGTCCGCAACCGGCTGGCGGAGCTTTACGATATCGTATCGCGGCCCGATGCGGCCGCGGCGGTGCGGCGGGACCTAATTCCGTTGGCCCGCCAGGACGCGACGGACGCCTACGCCCGCATCGCAGACGAGGCGCGGGATAACCCTCTTTATGAACGCGACGAACACCGGCTTGCCTGGTCGCAGGCGGTGTTGATCTACACTCATGCGGTTTCCCAGGTTGCCGGGTATCACGTTGCCGCCGGTGAATTCGACGCGGCCGAGGGTTTCTATAAGGATGCGTTGCGTATCCTTGCCGACTGGTCGGAACAGGCGAACGAGGTCGACGGATTGCGCCGGACATTCGAGACGGTGGCGCAGGCCTTTGGGCAGTGCCATGCCGACATGGCTGGGCTGCGGGAACGGCAAGGCGACCTGGGCGGCGCGGTCTATCATCTCGAGGAAGCCTGGCGCGCCCGCCGGGTTCCGTCCCCGGATGAACGCGCGCGGCTGGGCGAGGTGGCGGTCCGTTGTGCGGCGGACATCGCGGGGATTTGCGATGCCGTGGCGGAATTCCGCGGCAAGAGAATGCCGCCCGCCGCGGTGCCGATCACGCGGTGGGATTTCCTGCGTTACGCGCGGCGATGGCTGGACGACGTCGAGAAAAGCAAAAGCAGGCGGGACCCGTCGGCACAGCGGTACATCGCAATTCCGGCCTTCAATGCGCATCATATCCAGCTGTTCTTCGCCCTGGCCTGCGTCTTGGTGGCGCGCGGCCATCGGGTCGACCTGGTGTGGATGCCATGTCTGGAGTTCCAGCGGAACTGCGATCCCGAACCGGACTACAAGAATTGGAACGAGGTGCTGCTGGCGTCGGAGATGGAACGGCTCGCGGACAGTGATCTGCCGCATGGGTTGCGGTTGATCGATTTGCGGAAGATCGAACTCATACCGTCGACGCCTGATTTAGAGGCGGAAGCGGACCGGTTGGCCTATGTCGATTTGCGAAATCAATACCGCAATTCGTCGATCAATGTGAGCGAGGAGCCGAACAGGTCGCATATGCGAAACCGGCTGCTGAAGAATCTCGATGCGATGCGGCGCATGTCGACCTATCTGGCAGGCCATGCGGTCGACCGGGTGGTTCTTTTCAATGGCGGCTTGATGGAATACGGCGCGGCCTTTCATGCGGCGCGCGCGGCGGATATCACGGTGGTGGAATGGGAACAGAGTGCTCACCGCCTCGGCGATTTCATCGTGGCTATCAACCGCTGCAACGGCGACCTGGACACCAATCAGATGTGGGCCAACGCTGCACCGCATCAGTTGACCGAAGAACGGCGGCAACGGGCTGCGGCGTGGTTGTCGGAGAAGGATGCGGCGGCGGACATGTCGCGACGGCCACGCGGACGATTCCGTCCAAAATCGCCGGCTCGTGAATTGATCGCCGG
The DNA here is from genome assembly GCA_965228975.1 of Alphaproteobacteria bacterium. GTDB lineage: Bacteria > Pseudomonadota > Alphaproteobacteria > UBA8366 > UBA8366 > JAJFJD01. Next base: position 3,686,431 of record OZ245851.1, on the reverse strand, counting down.
CCTTGGGCTCGATCCGGACAAGCCGGTTGCCGCCTTGTTTCCGAATATTACCTGGGATACCGCCGCATTGGATCGTGAGGTGGTCTTCGATTCGGTTCAGGATTGGGCATTGCGGACGGCCGAATACTTCGCCGATCATCCCGAGTGGCAGCTCGTAGTCCGCATTCATCCGGTGGAGCAGGTATTTTCCGAAGAATACGTAGGCGAATTGGTAAGGACACGGTGGCCGACGCTGCCGGCCAACATCCGCCTCATCGAATCGCGCGATCCCTTGTCGAGCTATCGATTGCTGGATGCCACACAGCTTGGCCTGTATTACACCGGCACATTGGGGCTGGAGATGACCATGTTGGGAATCCAGTCCGTGACCCCGGCGCGCCCGCTTTATGGCGGCTATGGCTTCACCCGGGAGGCTTCTACGCTGGATGCATATTTCGGCATGATCCAGGATGCTTTCCAAGACCCGGATGCGACCGCCTTGACGCAGCGTGAGATCGACCTGGCTTGGGTGTTTGCCGATCTCTATATGACTCGCGCGCCGAAGCCTTTCCCATGGTCGTATCAGCGATTTTGGCCAAGTATTCTGGAAGAATGGCCGATGTCGCGTGTCCTAAGCGATGAAGGAGAAACGGCATTCGGTGGAGTTTTCGCCGTGTTCGCGGGCGAAGTCGATTTGCCCGATGGGATAATCGGGGAATTGGAGTGAAATACAATCCCCGTGGACGCATCTATCCCGTGTTGTCCCGACAATGACGCTTTTTGACATTCGCGCGTTTCTGATCGGAATCGGCGTCAACCACAAGAACCGGCTCCCTCCCGAATGAAACGGCATACGCTCGCACTCATTGGCGGATAGGGTGCGTCATTCGGCGGCGGCGTCCGATGCGGACATCGCCTCCAGCGCCGCCAGGTCAGGCAGGATACGACCGTACTCCGAGTCGTCCGCCGTCATCTGTTCCAGCGCCAGGCCGAAGGACAGCAGGTCGAGGTCGTTCTTGTACGCGCCGATCAGATTCAGGCCGAAAGGCATCCCGGTGGGGCCGCGCCCGGCGGTCATCGTCACCACGGGAGCACCGGTCAGGGTGAAGGCGCCGTTGATCGTGGCCCGGCCTTCGTCGACCGCGAAATCGTATTCGTCGATCCCGAAACGATCATTTTCCTCGGCCATCGCCTTTTCCTTGGCGTCGATCTCGGCGAGGGTCGGCAACGGGTTCTGGTGGCCCGGGACGATCAGCAGGTCGTAGTCGCGGTAGAATTCCTGGAGCCGCCGGAAGGTGCGGGTCTGCTCCGCCTGCGCCCAGGCGACGTCCTCGACGCTTTGGGCATAGGCGCGGCGCAGGTCGAGGCGCTTGTACTCGGTCACGCTGGGCGGATCCTGTTTGTACATTTCCGCCAGTCCCGGAATGAATTTCATCGGCCGCAGCGTCCAATAGGCCCGGTTGATCTCGCCGAGCGGCGGATCGACGCGGGTCACCGATTTGAACAGGCCCTCGATCCGCTCGATCTTCGCCTCGAAGGCGGCGCGGATGTCGTCGTTCACGTTGACGAAGCCGAGGTCGGCCGAGACCGCGACGCGCAGGTTACTCAGATCGCCGGCGCGGACGTTCAGGACAGCCTCCGGCGTGACGCTGTGGTCGTAGGGGTCGGGGCCGCCGCCGACCATCCCGGCGAGGAAGAGTTGCGTGTCCGCCACGGTCCGCGCCATCGGGCCGCGGATGCTGGTCGGGTTGAAGGCATGGATGTGATCGTCATGCGGGACGACCCCCGGCGACGGGCGCATGCCGCAGATTCCGTTCGCGGCGGCCGGGCCTCGGATGCTGCCCCCGGTATCGGAGCCGCTTGCCAGCGGCACCATCGACGCCGAGACGGCGACGGCCGACCCGCCGGAGGAGCCGAGGCAGGATAAGTTCGTGTCATAGGCGTTCCGGGTCAGACCGAACAACCGGTTCTTGCTGGTCATGCCCTGCAGCAGTTCGGGAATGTTGGTCTTGCCGACGATGACGGCGCCGGCATGCCGGACCGCGGCGGTCGTGCAATCGTCCTGCTCGGCGATGCGGTCCTTCCAGGGCGGGAATCCCTGTGTCGTGGCCATGCCTTTCAGGTGATAGGACTCCTTCATGCCGACCGGCAGGCCGTGCAGCGGCGGCAGGGCATCGCCCTTCGCAACTTGATCCGCTTTCTCTGCGGCGTCGCGTCGCGCGTCGTCGAGGCACATGACGACGAAGGCGTTGAGCGCCGGGTTCACGGCGTCGATCCGGGCGACGCAGCTATCCAGCAGATCGACCGGCGATATGCGCTTGTCGCCGATCATGCGGCGCAAGGTGGTTGCCGGCAGGTCGCATAACTCGGTCATGGGATATCTCCTTCCAGGAGCATCGGAAGCCGATATGCATCATACGAGGCGATTGCCATTCTACAAAGTGGCGTCGAGCGTGCGGAGACGAGTCAGGTGACCGGCACCAGATTGTGGAGGAATTGCTGGGCGAAGTTACGCTTTCGTAGTTTCAGGTACACCGTCCGCGCGGGCCGTCGAACAGGACATAGCCCCAGGTCGAGACGCGGTGATTGGCCGGCCGCCATAGGTGGCCCCAGGGAATTTCGGCGCGTTTGAAGGGCAGTGCCTGCATATCCGCCGGGGACAGCGACAGGTATGTACCGGCGTCTTTCGGAAATCCGTCCTGGTCCCGTTTTATCGGCCAGACGACGAGGCACCGGCGTCCGGGATCGGCGGGCGCGGCCGGTGGGTCGTATGTGGGGTTGTTCAGCACATAGATGCGCGCTCCGGGAAAGGCGGCCCTTAGGTTTCCTGCGGTGTTGCCGTTGCGGACAACGATGGTGCCGGTCGCGAAGCCGGCTTGGGCGAGCGCGTCGGCGAGCTTTGCATACGGAACCAGCGGCCGGCATTTGTTGCAGAGCGGCGGGCCGACGACGAGATGCGCGGTGCGTAGCCCGACGACGAGGGCGCAGATGCCGATGACGACCGCCAGGTAGATGCGGATACGTCCCACGGTCGGGTCTGCCCCGCGCACGCGGCAGAAAAAGTAGAGCGGAGCGACGAGCAGGAAGGGATGCAGCCAGCGTTCCTTATATTCGCCGACCCCGGCCAGCACCACGCCGAGGATCAGCAACGTCAAGCCGGTCAATAGCATGAAGCCGATCAGCCGTTGGATGTCGTTATCCAGGTCCGGCGGCGCGGCGTTCCGGAGGAGTCCCCGGGGAAACAGGAGCAGCAGGATCGGCAGCAGGGGCGACAGAAACCCGAGACTGGTCACAATCGCGCTCAACAAGCCTTTGCCGACCCGCGGCAGATACCCGGTGGCGTTGCTGTTGCCGACCGCGCTGCGGAATACGGTGTCTAGCTCCGTCGTGCCGGTGAACAGCCACGCGGCGTAGGGCGAAACGACGGCGGCGGCGGTGGCCAGGCTGATCAACAGTCTCGGCGACAGGAGCGTCTGCCGAAAGCGTGGGGTCAGCAGGCTCCCAACCGCGAGGCACGCCAGAAACGCGCCGAAACTCAATTTTGCCAGCAGGCCGGCGCCGACGGCGAGACCCAGGAGCATATACGCCCACGCCGTACCACGGTCGCTTGCCTGCAAAAACGTGTAGAGCGTTGCGGTGCAGGCGAGCATCAAGACCTGCGTCTGCGTGACGCCTTCGTGCAGGTTCCAGCCGATTTGATAGAGCAGAAGCAACGACCATGCGGTCAACGACGCGTAACGAGTGTCTCCGAAAAGGCGCTGCGCGATCCGGTAGTAGAGCAGAAAGGTCGCCGAAAGCAGGCCGTATTTGAGGATCAGGAAACTGATCAAGGACGGGCCGGTAACGCGCTGAACGAGCCAAAGCAGCCATGTGTAGAGCGGCGGTTGGCGTGGGTCGTATCCCGGCGCCAGGGATTGCGTGAAAACGCCCTCGATCGCGTCGTCGACGCCGATCGTCTCGGATAGTGACACGCGCAAAACGAAATGGACGACGCAATAAAGTGCCAGAAATGCCGCAAACCGGCCGAAACTCCAGGGGTCCAGCGACGACAGTGATGGGGCGGTAGGGGATGAGGGCACGGCGGTCGCAGCGGTCACAGTGGTTTCAAATCTGCCAATGATGCCCATATCCAAGGGACATCGAGACGTCGCTATCATTCGGGCTAGAATATAGCAATGCCGATGCGGTTGTAGGCGCACAATCCTCAACCGTGCCGTGGTTGCGGTTGCGGGCGATGCGCATTAACTTTGCGGCGGATGGGGCACGTCCGGTTACGCCGTATCGCCCTCCAACGGGCGGGTGATGCAAGGGAGCGGCAGTCGATTGAAGCGCCGTTGCCGATTGAAAGGATCCTGTCGTGACATTATTGAAAAACTGGGCCGTGGCGGTTGCCGTTTCGTTGGTCATATGGGGTTGCGCCAGTGTCGACGATATCGTGCCGCCGAAAGTCAATCTGGTGAATATCGTCCCGATTGCCTCCGGACCGTTCGAACAACGGTTCCGTGTCGATTTGCGCGTCAGCAATCCGAACGATTTCGAAATTCCGCTCAGCGGCCTGTCCTTCGATATCGACGTGAACGACCTTTATTTCGCGACGGGCCTGTCGAACGAGGAGGTTTTGATTCCGCGGCTCGGCAGTGCCGTGGTGTCCGCCGAGGCGACGGCCAGCTCGATCGATCTGTTTCGCCATATCCTCAATGTCGTCCAAGCCGGCGCGGTCGAATATGAGATCAAGGGCAGCGCCTTGGTCGAAGGGCTTGGCGCCCGAACGGTTCCGTTCGAGAGGGAAGGCAAACTCAATCTGATTCCGGACCCGGCAGGTCCCGACCGGTTGGCGCCGGAAAGCACCACCAGCAGATTTTGACCGCTTGCCGTCAGCCGCGCCGTTGCCGCGTAACACGATGACATATTTCCGATGATGAATTGGATCCGCCGGCTTCGGCGATGGTTGATCTACGGCGTTCTCGCGCTCGGCCTGATTTGGGCCGGACTGTTTCTGTTCTTGGCGCCGGCGTTGCCGGATACGCGCGATCTGCGGCAGATGCGGAAGAGCCCCGGCATTACCGTCGTTGCTGCGGACGGCTCGATCCTGCTCCGCCGCGGCGCGTTCAACGGCGTGTTCGTTCCGCTGTCGGCATTGCCGCCGCATATGGCGCAGGCGGCCATCGCGACCGAAGACCGCCGTTTCTATCAGCATTTCGGCATGGATATCGTCGGATTCGGGCGTGCGTTGTGGGCCAATATCCGCGCGGGCCGGGTTGTGCAGGGCGGCAGCACGATCACGCAACAGCTTGCGAAGAATCTCTACCTCACGCCGGAACGGACGATCGTCCGGAAGCTCCGCGAGTTGATGCTGGCGATCTGGCTCGAATCGCGCCTTACCAAGGACCAAATTCTCGCGTCCTATCTGAACCGGGTCTATCTCGGCGACGGGACCTATGGCGTCGAGGCGGCGTCGCGAAAATACTTCGGTAAGTCGGCGCGCAACGTCTCCCTGCCGGAAGCTGCGATCCTGGCCGGGCTACTCAAGGCGCCGAGCCGTTATGCGCCGACAAAGGATCTAAAGCGGTCGCGGGCGCGGGCCTCGCAGGTGCTGCAGAACATGGTGGATGCCGGATATCTGTCGCCGCAGGCGGCGCAACAGGCCCGCCGCCGTCCGGCGTCGACGGTCAAGTCGCGTAAGGGGCCGAACCGCTCGCGCTACTTCGTCGATTGGGTCTTGGACCGGTTGCCCGATTGGGCGAGCCACGCGAAAGACGATCTCATCGTTTTCACCACGCTCGACCCGAAACTGCAGCGCATGGCCGAAGCGGCGGTGGGCGCCGCGCTGCGCCGATACGGCAAGGGCCGGAAAGTGGAACAGGCGGCGCTGGTCTCGTTCGACGGGGACGGCGCGGTCAAGGCGATGGTCGGCGGGCGATCCTATGCGCAAAGCCAATTCAACCGCGCGGTACAGGCGCGGCGGCAACCGGGGTCGGCCTTCAAGCCGTTCGTTTATCTGACCGCATTGGAGAGCGGCATGTCGCCGGCGACGCGGATGAAAGACGCGCCGGTGTCGATCAATGGATGGAAACCGCGGAACCACGGCGGCAAGTATCGCGGCGAGGTCACGTTAAAGCGTGCGTTGGCCGATTCGATCAATACGGTCGCCGTGAAACTTTCCGAACAGGTCGGGCGCGACAAGGTGACGGCGACGGTGCGGCGTCTCGGCATTGAATCCAAGCTGGCGGGGCACCCGTCGATGGCGCTGGGAACCTCGGAGCTGTCGTTGTTCGAGTTGACCGCGGCATACATTCCTTTCGCGAATGCCGGCCGCGCCGCGCCGCCCTATGCGGTGCTGGAAATCAGGGCGCGGGACGGCGGTGTTATTTATCGCCGGTCCGATTGGGCGCGCGACCGGGTTGTCGATGTCCAGAAGGTGGGTGCATTGAACGAAATGATGTCCGAGGTCCTGCGGAGCGGCACCGGGAAGGCGGCCCAGCTGAACGGCCGGCCAGCGGCCGGCAAGACGGGCACGACGCAGAGTTACCGGGACGGTTGGTTCATCGGTTACACCGCGGATTATGTGACCGGCGTCTGGTTGGGGAACGACGACAACCGGCCGATGCGCCGGGTGACCGGCGGGCAGATCCCGGCCCGGATCTGGCGTCAGTACATGACGGAGGCGTCGCGCGGCAAAGCGGTTCGGGCGCTGCCTGATGGTGGTGCCGGCGATGCGATCGCGTTGGGTGATTTCTTCGAGCGGGTGGTCGGCTGGATGCGGGATCTGACCGAGACGCCGGAGTCCGGACCGCAAGACCCACAGAAGAAGGCCGAAAAGATCGTACGCGGTGTGGAACAATGGCTGCGCGACAACGCGAAGGATATCCGCAAGCCGTCGAGCTCAGGGTCGTCCTCGGCCCCCGATGAGGTGGAATAGGTCGAACGCGAGTCTATTTTTTGCCGCGCGCGGCGCGAATCAAGTACAGGATCAACCAGATCGGAATAACGACCGTGGCACCGAGCATCACGTAGGTGATGACCGATCCGAACTGCGAAATGCCCCACTCGACGATGTCCTTGGCCAAATTCCAAGTGTCGACCAAAAGGTCCTTCGGATTGGTGCCTGTCGCCGCCAAGGCGAAGCCGACCAGCAAGGACAGAATTAGAAGCTTGAAAATGGTGGAGCCTGTAATTTTCGGCATAAAATATCTCGTTACGGTTTCGCTGGACCGGCAACCGGAATAGGCCCGTCCGGTGCTTTACTAGCGCAGATTCGCGGTATTTTCCATCGGCACGGCAATTCGCCCGCATATGGCCTGGTGACGCCCGCGGTGCCGCACGGGAATGTGACGGCGGCATGCTTGCAAAGTCACCGTAGGGGGCTAGAGTCCGGTGAATATGGGTATTGCCCGATGAATGAGTTTTTTCAAACGTTATTGCGGCCCGATCGCGAGGATCCCAAGACTAAGGAGCGCGCGGACGTATCGCGCGCCGCCGATATCCTGATGATCGGCGAATTTCAGTTCCTCCAACTCGCCTATGCGGAATGGCACGGCAAGGACTTGCCGGTCGAACTCGTCGATAAGCTCTTCGCGGCCTACATGCTCAAGAACCATGTGCCCCATTGGGCCCATCATTTCGCCCGGCGGATATTGGATAAGGAAGGCAAGGGTTTCATCGACCCGCATGACCCGGCCTACCACCGCTATGATTCGGAATACGTGACCTATGTCCCCGAGGGCGTGAAACGCTTCACCAAGGCGGCATTGTTCCTTATCCTGGCGGTCGGCGGCGCGGTATGGATCGGGGAGATGGCGGCGGCGAAGAATGCGCCCTTCCAGTTTCCGCCCTATACCGGTGACGCCGACACGGTGAAGCCGGCAACGGACAAGACGCAGAAGTTTCAGACCAACCCCTGATGGCCGATTTGTCCGGGCCGGAAATATAAGAAAGCGCCAGAGCCGCGATGTTCGAAGCCGCCGGAGAGTTTGAGACCCTCGTGAACTGGATATTCCTGGGCATCACAGGGTTCATCGCCGTCCATGGGATTCGCTACCGAGACGAGGAAGGCAAGAGCGACTTCGTGCGCCTGCTGTTCGGCTGTATCGCGGCGGTTTTCTTCTTCTTGGTCTTGTTCCAGGACGTGCTCGGGATCATCAAGTTCGGTTAGCGGAACCGGCTACGGCTTACGCATCCGCTGTTGCGCATCGATCTCCGGCACCCGCATCAGGCGCTCGCCCGGCGGCTTTTGGAGTTGTTCGTAGATATACTGCGCCCGTTTGCGTACCGAGGAAGGATTCGGATCGGCGTAGAGGATCTTGTGGATGACGCCCGGTTCGTCGACTGCCTCGGCATCGGTCTTCAGCGCCTCGATATAGTCGTCCAGCGCCTTCTGATAGCGGCCGGTGCGGTCGTGCACGATGCCCCGGTTCGCATAGGCACCCGCCAAGGTGGCCCTGCCCGTGGTGTCGTCGCTTTCCAGCGAGCCTTTCAGGAAGTTGATCAGATAGGTGAGTTCGGCGATTGCCTCCGGATAGCGTTCCGTTTGGATATAGACAATGGAACGCCCCATCAATGCGCCGCGATGATCGGGCGATGCCCGCAAGGCCGCGTCGAATTCCTTGAGCGCTTCGTCGAACTTGCCTTCCGACAATCGGTTGTCGCCCATTTGCACCTCGAAATCGCCGGGCGGCCGCTGGAACGTAGCTTCATAAAAGTGGCTGCCGACCATGGTCACGACGATCAGGGCGATCATCAGGAGGACGAACCGGCGGATCGTGCGCGCGCTCATGATTGTCCCTGGAAAAGATTCAATACGTAGAAGGCGGAGAACACGAAACACAACAGTGCCGCGGTGACGGCGGCCCGATTCCTCAGGCGGTCCTGCTCGGCGATGTCGATATCCTGTCCAAGCTTTTTCTGGGCCCGGCGGACCATCAGGACCCAAATCAATTGCCGAACCGGCAGGAACAGCATGGCCGCCAACAGGATCATCCAGAGATACTGATACTTCGCGGAGAAGAGTTCTTCCATCGGCGGCGGTATTCCGTTTCGGCTATGCCAACGTTAGGGAAATAGTATCAATCGGGGCGGGCCGGGCAAGACGCAAACGGGGCTGCGTGGTCCGGATAAAACCAGAGGGGGAAAGATCGCTCTTTCCCCCTCCAGAAGTAAGTGCCGGTAGCGACCGCCTAGTTGGCGGCGCCCCCGCTACCGGCCTGCTGCGCAGGGGTTTGCGAGACGTCGCCGATATCCTCGACCAGCGCTTCGATTTCGCGGTCAGGCACCGTAGACATCTCCATCTTGTAGGCGAGGAACCACATCATTCCCACGCCAAGGATCCAGAACAGGATCTGCCAGGCCCAGATGGACGGGATGCCGAACATCCATCCGTCCACGCCGGCATTCGGTGCGCCGAAGATATCGTTGCCGATAACGGCGCCCGGGCCGATTCCGAAGAAGAACCAGGCCAGCGTGATTCCCCACGCGACCGGGACGAGTTTCTTCTTTTCTTCGGGCAGAGCGACATGCTCCTTCAGGAAGTCGTGGAACTTCATGCGATGGGACAAATCGTCAGCGTTCTGCGTCATCGCCGAAATGGGCAAGGCGACGGCGAGGTTGACGATCATGCCCCAGCCCGCACTGTGAATGGTCCACGGCCAGCGGCCCCACGGCAGATCGAAACCGAAGGTCCCCGCGATTTGCGCACCGAATTTCTCGGTGAAGATCACGGCGATCAAACCGCATGCCAGACCCAGCGTCACGCCCTGTCGCGTCAGCCACGGGAAGTAGGTGACGGACAGCAGTGCCGGCCACATCTGGAAGCCGAAGGCAACCGCAAGGCCGCCAAGCAGCACCAGCGCATCGCTCGACACGGTGGCAACCACCAACGCGGCGCCGACGATGAAGGCAACGCCGATACGGCCGAACAGCTTCTGCGTGGTATGGCTCGCGGTCGGGTTCAGGTAGCGCTTATACAAGTCGCGGGTGAGCATGGCGCCCGCCGTTGACATGTAGGCCGCACCGGTCGACTGCATCGCGGCCAGCGCACAGACGGACAACAGTCCGACGAGCCACGGTGCCGTATCCCCGATCTGGTTGAAGTAATGGGGAACGAGGCCGCCCTGTTTGTTCGCAGTCAGGTCGGGTATCACGGTTGAAATCCCGATTCCCGCCTGCGTCACCGCGCCGTTGGCGCCGAGCAGATGTGCGCCCATGCCTTGGAAAGCGGTGAAGAAGAACAGGATCAAACCGATCGAGAAGGACGATGCCCACACCTGTTGCGGGGCGAACGGCTTCGGATCGGTGTTCGAGAAGGACCACATCGAGAAGGCCGGAGCCGACTGAATGCCCATCAGCGCGAACATGTAGGTCAGGATCATGATCCCGGTCCACAACCCGCCGACCGGCGTTTCCTTACCGAGGCCCGCGGTCCATTGGATCACGCCGGGCACCGCGAAGTAGGCGTTATAGTCGCCACCTCCGAAGCCTTTCGTCGTGCCCCACTTGCCGATGTCCGATGCGCCGAGCTTGGCGAATCCGGCGTTCAGCGCATCCCATCCGCCGGCGAGGTTCAAGGCGATGATGCCGGTGATGATGATGCCGAGTCCCAACAGGATACATTGCAGGGTATCCACATACGCCACCGCGCGGAGACCGCCCGATGCCACGTAGATCAACACGACCAGCGACAGGACCCACATGCCGACCTCAATCGACAGGCCACCGTCCGTCAGGACGTTGAACAGGAAGCCGGACGCCCGGAGCTGCAGTCCCAGATATGGGATCGAGAAAAGCAAGGCCACAAGGACCGTTAGAATCCGGATCGCGTCACCCCGGAAATAATCCGAGAACATCTCGCCCGGCGTCACATAACCGAAGCGTTTGCCGAGCATCCACTGGCGTTTCAACAGGATGACGCCGGTGAATGGAATGGTGATGGAGTAGAAGGACGCATAGGCATATTGGAACCCGTCACGATAGACGAGACCCGGATGCCCCATGAACGTCCAACCGGAAAATGACGTCGCGGTCGCCGCGAGAATAAACACCCACAACGACAAACGCCGTCCGGCGATAAAGTAGTCCGATGCCGTTTTCGCCGTCATCGCACCGCGCACACCCCAATAGATGCAGTACGCCCAGTACAGAATGACGAAGACGGCAAGCCAAATGATCTTCGCAGACATTGTTGGTTCCCTCCCGTAGAAACTCGGGTTCGGCCGCGAATTGATTTTCGTATTGGCGTCGGCCGAATTTCATACACTTGCGCAGCGATATCGTAGCCGGATGCCCGCGTATGTTCACAAGAGCAAATATGTGAACATCTAACGAAAAACACTGTTAGACTGTGAAGGTTGTGAAATTACCAGTCGCGGTCTGAACCCATGGCGAGCAGTATTTGGTTGGGGAACAAGTTGCGCCGAATCCGGCGGGACGCTGGCGTAACGCAGGTTGCCCTCGCGAAGGATCTCGGCATTTCGCCGAGCTACCTCAACATGATCGAACGTAACCAGCGGCCGATGACGTTGCGGTTGTTGGAGCAGACGGCGGATGTGTTCGATATCAGCCCGGATGTTTTGGCGCAGGATGACGACGCGCGGTTGCTTGTCGACCTGATGGAAATGTTCGGCGACCCGGTGTTTCGCGAATGCGGCGTCACGCGGGACGATCTGCGGGATATCGTAAACGTGACGCCGTCGGCGGGCCGCGCGTTGCTCGATTTCTACCGAGTCTTCCGGAGCACGCGCGAAGACGTGGAATGGTTGCGCGAGCGCATGACCGACGACGATTTCATGACCACGTCCGCCTATGAGCTACGGAGCGCGCTTACGCCCATCCGGTCCTTCGCCGAAATCCTGCATGACAACGTCGATCTTGAGCCCGAGGATCAACGGCGGTTCGCCGGCATTCTCGTACGCGAAAGCGAGCGGCTCGCCGAAATCATCGGGCGGATGCTGTCGCTGAGTGCCGGCGGCGATCAGGCGGGCTTGGGCGGGCTCCGCTCGCCGGAGGAGCAGGTGACCGACTTCGTTCAGGATCGTCTGAATTATTTCGAGGCATTGGAGACGGCGGCGGAGGAGGCCCGTCAGGCGGCGGGGTTGAGTGAGTATGATTCGCAGGCGGGCATGGCCGAACGATTGACCGCGGAATTTGGAATCGCCGTCCGAACGATGCCTGCCGAGACGGGACAGCCATCATTGGTCCGGTTCGACGCCGACTCGGGCACGCTGTTTGTGGTCGAATCGCTGTCGCCGGCGAGCCGCTTGTTCCAACTGGCGAAGCAGATAGGTCTGTCGGCGTTCGGCGACGTCATCGACAATTGTGCGGCCGACGGCGTGCTCGACGGCGAAGCGGCGCACCGACTTTGCCGCCGGGTGCTGGCCGGGTATTTCGCCGGCGCGGTTGTCATGCCGTATGACGCATTCCTGTCGGCTGCGGAGGAAGGGCGGTACGACGTGAAACGTCTTCAGGACCGGTTCCTGGCCAGTTTCGAACAGGTGTGTCATCGCCTGACAACCTTGCAGCGCCCGGGCTCGACCGGTGTACCGTTGCATTTTTTGAAGGTCGATATCGCGGGCAATATTTGTAAGCGGTTCTCGATCTCCGGGCTAAGGATTCCGCGCTATGGCGGCGTTTGTCCGCGCGCAATTCTGCATTCGGCTTTTATGGCGCCCGGTCAGATCAGCCGTCAGGCCGAGCGCATGCCGGACGGATCGACGTTCTTTACCGTTGCACGCACGGTGTCCAAGCCGGCCATCGGCGGGCCATCCTCGGTGCGCCACTACGCGATGGCGATTGGGTGCGATGTCGCGCATGCCGCGAGCTTAGCCTATAGCGACGGTATGGACTTGGCATCCGATGCGGCGATTGTGCCGGTCGGCGTGACATGCCGTGTCTGCGACCGAACCGACTGCGGCCAGCGTGCGCATCCGCCGGTTTTGCGCTCCGCGCCGAATGAGGCCGCGGACACGGGGGATGTCTGAAGGTGGGGCGCCCGGCCGGAAATTGCGGTGTATTCACAAATTTCACAGCCATATAAAAATTTATTTTGAAGAATGAACAAAATAACTGTTTTCATTGAATGGGTTGTTCGCCATTTTCGCATTTAGTGAAAATATAACTCGTGACTACCGTTTTCATAGTGTTCCGGAGCGAGTTTCATCAGGCGAGGAGGATTTCATGGCCGCCGTATTGAAGAACAAAGCATTGCTTGCCCTGATCGGCGCATTCGTCGTGTTGATGATCGTCGGGATCATTACCAGCTAACACGGATCGTATCGCTGTCATATCGGATGGGCTTCCCTTCGCGGGAAGCCCTTTTGCGTTGGGTGGCGTTACGCCGCTCGGGTGTGGCCGCGACGGTCGGTTTCCGCTCCGGGCTATGCAAACCGTTTTGTTCCTGTAAGAATTCCAGGAACAAGAGAAAAAGAACCCAGCAGTTGCCATGCTGCGGTTTAGAAAACGCAATGGCATGAGTCAGTTTGGCCCTCGGGAGGAGCCGCTGATGACACAGTCGGTTTTGGTCGTGGACGATGAACCGAACATTGTTCTGTCGCTCGAATTCTTGATGAAGCAGATGGAATTGGATGTTCGGATCGCGGAGGACGGCGACGCCGCCCTCCAAGAGATCGGGCGCGACGCGCCGGACCTCGTGTTGCTGGACGTCATGATGCCTAAGCGGGATGGCTTCAGCGTGTGCCGGGCAATCCGCGCGAATGCGGCGTGGGACGACGTGAAGATCATCATGTTGACCGCGAAAAGCCGCGACGAGGAGCGCGAACGCGGCTTGGCCGCGGGTGCGGATGACTACATCGTCAAACCCTTCTCGACACGCGATGTCCGCCACCGGGTCGGACGAATTCTCAAGCTGGACTAAGGCGATGCCGGGTCTGGCCAGACGGTTGATGTGATACACTAATAAGTGGCGATACAATCCGGAAAACGGGTTCGCCAACCGGGCATGAACATGGGAGGAACCCGGGCATGAACCAGCGACGGCCGATCAACGAGAGCCTGTTGGCGCTTTTTGCGTTGGGTGTTCTGCTGTTCAATCCGCCGCTGTTGCTGCTATTCAGCGTCGACGCCACGCTTTTCGATTTCCCGGCTCTCTATATCTATATCTTCGCGAGTTGGGCGCTGCTTGTCGTCCTCGTCGCGATGATCGTGAATCGCCGCGGACGGTCGCCGGGCTTGCGTAGCCGTGTCGGTCGGGCCAGGGACGGCTGACGATGCTGCAGGGCTGGGTCGTTCTCCTCGTCTCGTTTGCCTATCTGTGCTTGCTGTTTGCGATTGCCTATTACGGCGACAAGCGGGCGGACGAGGGCCGCAGCCTTGCCAACAATCCCTATATCTACGCCCTGTCCATCGCAGTGTACTGCACGTCCTGGACCTACTACGGCAGCGTCGGGCGGGCGGCGTCCAGCGGCCTGGATTTCCTGCCGATCTACCTGGGTCCGACGCTCGTGTTCGTGTTGTGGTGGTTCGTGCTGGGCAAGATCATTCGGATCACCAAGAAGAACCGGATCACGTCGATCGCCGATTTCATCGCCTCGCGATACGGCAAGAGCACGCTTCTGGGTGGGCTCGTGACGATCATCGCTGTGGTCGGGATCATGCCCTATATCTCGCTGCAGCTTAAGGCGGTATCGACCAGCTTCAATCTGTTGCTCGGCTATCCGGAAATCGCCATGCCGTCCGGCCTGGGCGATGTTCCGATTCCGCATGACACGGCATTCTATGTGGCGCTGTTGATGGCGGTCTTCACCATTCTGTTTGGGACGCGCCACATCGATGCCAGCGAACATCACGAAGGAATGGTCGTCGCGATTGCGTTCGAGTCCGTCGTCAAACTCGTGGCCTTTCTGTCGGTCGGTCTGTTCGTGACCTTCGGACTGTATGACGGTTTCGGCGATCTCTTCGCCGAGGCGAAATCCTTGCCGGAATACGGATCGCTGATCACGCTCGGCACGGCGAGCACCTACGGCCAATGGATCACCATGACGGTGTTGTCCATGGCCGCGATCATTTGCCTGCCGCGCCAGTTTCAGGTCACGGCGATCGAGACCCTCGACGAGCGTCATCTCAACAAGGCTGTGTGGCTGTTCCCGTTATACCTGCTGATCATCAATATCTTCGTGCTGCCGATCGCGCTAGGCGGGCTGCTGATGTTTTCGGGCGACACGGTCGACGCCGATACCTTCGTCCTGACAGTACCGATGTACGAACAGCAGGAATTGTTGACGTTGTTCGCGTTCATCGGCGGGCTGTCCGCGGCAACGGGTATGGTCATCGTGGCGACCATCGCGCTCAGCACCATGGTGTGTAACGATCTGGTCATGCCGGTCCTGTTGCGGCTGACTTGGCTACGGCTGACCGAAAAAGGCGAGTTGAGCGGTCTGCTGCTGGGAATCCGGCGCGGCAGCATCCTCTTCATCCTGTTGATCGGCTATGGCTATTTCCGCTACATCGGCGAATCCTACGCGCTGGTGACGGTCGGACTCTTGTCCTTCGCGGCGGCGGCGCAGTTCGCGCCGGCCATCGTCGGCGGAATTCTCTGGAAGGGCGGTACGCGGGCGGGTGCGTTGGTCGGCCTCTGCCTGGGCTTCACGATGTGGATCTATACGTTGTTGATGCCGTCGCTCGCGCTGTCCGGTTGGATCCCGCACAGTTTCGTCGACGCCGGACCTTTCGGCATCGCGCTATTGAAGCCCTACGAATTATTCGGGTTGAAGGAATTCGACAACCTGTCGCATGCCCTGTTCTGGAGTATGCTGGTCAACATCGGCGGCTATGTCGGGGTCTCGCTGGTGTCGCGGCAGACCGCACTGGAGCGGATTCAAGCGGCCCTGTTCGTCGATGTGTACCGACGGGCCGACGACGACCGCGGATCCGGTTTATGGCGTGGCACCGCGACATTCTCCGATCTGTACGCCTTGGTCGTTCGTTTCGTGGGGCGCGGTCAGGCCGACCGTGCCTTCGATGGTTATGCGGCAAAAACCGGCGTGAGCCTGAAGAAGGTCGCCGAGGCGGACCCGGCCCTGCTGCATTTCACCGAAAAGCTCCTGGCGGGCGCGATCGGTGCGGCATCCGCGCGCGTGATGGTGGGGTCGGTGGTCAAAGGCGAAGTCGCCAGCATCGACGAGGTGATGGAAATTCTGGACGAGACCTCGCAGGTCATCGAGTACAGCCATCAGCTGGAACAGAAATCGCGCGAACTCCAGATCGCGTCCGCCGAACTGCAGGCCGCTAACGAGCGCCTGAAGGAAGTCGACCGGTTGAAAGACGATTTCCTGTCGACCGTCAGCCATGAATTGCGCACGCCGCTGACCTCGATCCGGTCGTTCAGCGAAATCCTGTTCGATGAATCGGATTTGCCGATCGAGGAACGCCAGGAATTCCTGACGATCATCATAAAAGAGAGCGAGCGCCTCACGCGGCTGATCAACCAGCTGCTCGATCTGGCGAAGCTCGAAGCGGGCCGGGGCGAGTGGCAGATGTCGGACATCGATCCGAAGGAGGTCATCGTGGAGGCGATCGCCGCCACCAGCAGCCTGCTCCAGGAAAACCGGATGCAGCTCGACGTCGACCTACCGTCGCAATTGCGGCGGGTGCGCGCCGACCGGGACCGCTTCATCCAGGTTATCGTCAACCTGCTGTCCAATGCCGTGAAGTTCTGCAACCGCAGCAACCCGAGTATCCAGATCGCCGTGCGGGAAACCTCGCAGGCTCTGTTGGTCGCGGTCGAGGATAACGGCCCGGGCATTCCCACGGGTGCCGAGCATCGGATATTCGAAAAGTTCGAGCAGGCCGATGCCACCGCGACCAGCAAACCGGTCAGCACCGGGCTGGGCCTGCCGATCTGCCGACAGATCGTCGAGTATTTCGGCGGGCGGATCTGGGTTGAGCGAAATCAAGGCATCGGGGCGAAATTCGTCTTTACCGTCCCCTATGCCCGAACCCCCTTCATGGTGCCCGGTGAATAACACGCTCATGCGGTCGCAGACCGCTGTTTTCTGCCAAATCGTGAAGGACCACATGGGGGCCGCGCCGGTCGTCGCCGCCGGCGACGTGCCGTGCGCCGCGGTGGTGGCCGAGATCGTGGATAAACGGGCGACGGCCGCCTTGGTCACGGGGCCGGATGCCCGGTTGTCCGGAATCCTGACCGAGCGGGACGTGGTACGGCGCTTGGCGTTCCGTGCGGTCGAGGACACGCCGATCCGGGACGTCATGACCTCCCCGGTCATGACGGTCGCTGAGGACGATTATCTCTATCACGCGATAGCACGCATGCGGCGGTTCAAGCTGCGGCATATGCCGGTGGTCGACGGCACGGGAATGCCGGTGGGGATGCTGCATCTGGATACGGCCTTGGCCGCGGCGTCGTCGCGGATGGTCACACAGGTCGACCGGCTGACCCAGGAAGGAACGGTCGACGGTCTGCGCGAGGTCAAATCGGCCCAGGTCGATCTCGCTCAGCAATTGTTCGACGACAATCTGCCGGTTCCGACGATCCAGTCCTTGCTCACGCATATCAACCGGGACATCCATCGCCGCGTCGTCGAGATGAACCTGCGCGCCATGAAGGAGGAAGGAAAGGGCGAACCGCCGGTGCCGTTCGCCTTCATCGTCATGGGGTCGGGCGGCCGCGGGGAGAACTTCCTGTACCCGGACCAGGACAATGGTTTCATCCTGGAGGATTATCCCGACGAGGACCATACCCGCATCGACGGATGGTTCATCGACCTTGCCGAGCGGGTGACCCGGGATCTGGACGCGGTGGGCTTTCCCTATTGCAATGGCTTCGTCATGGCCACGAACCCGCTTTGGCGCAAGACGATCTCGCAGTGGAAGGCGCAGGTCGCCGGCTGGCTTCGGCGGCGGAACACGGTCACCTTGCGCCTGTCGGATATCTTTTTCGATTTCCGGTCCTGTTACGGCGCACCGGATTTGGCGGCCGACCTGCGGTCCTTCGTGACCGGGGCGGTGGCGGGGAACGTATCCTTCTTGAAGGACATGTATCACGACGACGAAGACTACGGCGTTCCGCTGGGCTGGTTCGGTCGGTTCATTACCGTCAAGGACGATCCCGACCATGAGGGCACGATCAACATGAAGCACAGCGGCACCTTGCCGCTCGTCCAGTCGGTCCGCCTGCTGGCGTTGCGCGAAGGCATTCCCGCCACGTCGACCTGCGACCGCCTCAGCGACCTGCACGATGCGAAGGTTCTGGACGCCGGGGAATTCGACTACCTGACCAACGCCTTCCAGGAGATCACCTTCGTTCTGCTGCGGCAGCAGATGGCCGACTTCCGTGCCGGCCGAAAAGTAGGGAACTATGTCCATCCCGATGCCCTGAACGAGCGGGAGCGCGACGAATTGGTCGATGCTTTCAAGGCGATCAAGCGCCTGCTTGACCGGGTCCGCGGTGAGGTGACCGGCGATGTCTTCTAGGCGCGCAAATTTCGCCGTACGGGATCGCTCGTGATGGGTCGGCGGGTCCGGCATGTGGCGCTGTGCGGAGCCATCGTGTTGTCCGTTCTCCTCGCGGGTTTGGTGATCGCCGACGATAGCGACGCGTGGAACGGGATTATTCCGCAGGCCGTGATCTTCGGGCTTGCGATCGCAGTCCTGGCGGTCGCTGCTCCATTGCTGGCCTACGGCGTTTACCACGCGGACCGTGTCGGGTGGGCGATAGAACGATTGCGCGGGTTCATCGTGTTGATGCAGACCGATACGGCCGACGCCATGCCGCAGCCGTTGCCTGGCGATTTCCCCAAGGAAGTGCAGGCCCTTTTGGATGCGGTCGATTCGCTGATCGAGGGGCGATTGTCGCAGCAATCGATCCCGGCGCGGCAATTGGAAACGGTGTTGTCGGCGCTGCCGGATGCCATCGTCGTCATCAACCACGCCGGGCTCGTCAGTTTGATCAACGCGGCGGGGAAAACGCTCATGGGGCCGGATGTCGCGAAACCGGGGACCAGTGTTTACGATGCATTGGACGCGGCGGGGATCGAACAGGCGCTCGCCCTGGCGGAAGGGCAAGCGGTGCCGGCGCACACCGAAGTCGATACCGTCGATGGCCGGACCCTTAGGGTCCGTGTCGCCGCGGTCGATGGTGGGCGGGGTGCGGTGCTGACCTTCGATCCGCCGGACGGAGAAGCGGCGCGGGCGCTCGACCACGATCTGCATCTGCTTGAAATGCCGCCGCCGGTCGCGGCGGTGACGGACGATACGCCGCTCGACGCGTTGCCCATCGTGGTGTTCGACCTCGAAACCACGGGGTTGGATGTCAACGCGGACACGATCGTCTCAATCGGTGGCGTGCGGCTGCACGGGGGTACGATCTATCGCGCGTTTACAATCGACTGCTTGGTGCATCCCGGCCGGCCGATTCCGCCTAGGTCGACGGCGATCCACGGGATCACCAACGACATGGTGGAAGGCGCCCCCAATTTTACGGAAGTTTGGCCGGAATTCGGGATGTTGAGCGACGGCACCGTTTTGGTCGGCCACAATGTCAGTTTCGACATCGCGCACCTGCGCACCGCGACGCAGGCGGCCGGGATCGACTGGTCGCCGCCGCCTTTCCTGTGCACGTATCTTCTGACGGCGGGTATGGACTTGGGTCTTCCATCGCTGCAGCTGGACAGCGTTGCCGAGGCCCTGGGCGTCCGGGTGCGGGGACGCCATACGGCGTTTGGCGATGCGCTGGTTACGGCGGAGGTTTTTTCGCGGCTCCTCCCGCGACTCGCGGATATCGGCGTCACTACCTTGGGCGAGGCGGTCGAACTGTCCCGCCGACGCAAGGATATCCTGCGCGAACAGGAAAAAGCCGGATGGTGGACCGGTCAGTCCCGTTGATTGTCAGCGCCGCTCGGTCTATGTAAACGGCGCTTGCCGACCCGCGCGGCGCGGCGGCTTTCCTGGCAAGGTGGAGGAGTAGCAGGACGATGGCTTCCTATCAGTACGTGTATGTGATGCGGGACCTGACGAAGGTCTATCCTGGCAGCCGCGAAGTGCTGAAAAACATAACCTTGGCGTTCCTGCCGGGCGCGAAGATCGGGGTAATCGGATACAACGGCGCCGGCAAATCCACCTTGCTGCGGATCATGGCGGGTCAGGATACCGAGTTCAACGGCGAGGCATGGGCGGCCGAAGGTGCCACGGTCGGAATGCTCGAACAGGAACCGCAACTCGATCCTGATAAAACAGTCGAAGAGAACGTGCTGGAGGGATTGGGAGAGCAGAAAGCGCTCGTCGACGAGTTCGAAGCGGTCAGCATGAAACTGGGCGAGGTGACCGATCCGGACGAAATGACCAAGCTGATCGAAGAGCAGGCGGCGTTGCAGGAAAAGATCGACGCCGCGGACGCATGGGACCTCAGCCGCACCGTCGAGATTGCGATGGACGCGCTGCGCTGCCCGCCGGGCGACAGTGCCGTGGACAATCTTTCGGGCGGCGAGCGTCGCCGGGTGGCGCTGTGTCGCCTGTTGCTGAGCAAGCCCGACCTGTTGCTGCTCGACGAACCGACGAACCATCTGGATGCGGAATCCGTTGCGTGGCTCGAGCGTCATTTACGGGAGTATGAAGGCACCGTGGTGATGATCACCCATGACCGCTACTTCCTCGACAATGTGACCGGATGGATCCTCGAGTTGGATCGCGGTCAGGGCATTCCCTACGAAGGGAACTACTCTTCCTGGCTGGAACAGAAGGAAAAACGCCTGGCACAGGAACAGCGCGAGAACGCCGCCCGCGTCCGGACGATCGCGCGGGAGCGCGAGTGGATAGGCGCGAGCGCGCGCGCCCGGCAGGCCAAGTCGCAGGCGCGCATCACGGCATATGAAAAATTGCTGGCGGAGAGCGAGAATCGCGCACCCGAGACGGCGCAGATCATCATTCCGCCGGGTCAGCGCCTGGGCAACCTGGTCATCGAAGCCGACCATGTGCGAAAGGCGTTTGGCGACACGTTGTTGATCGACGATTTGTCCTTCAAGCTGCCGCCGGGCGGAATCGTCGGCATCATCGGCCCGAACGGCGCCGGTAAGACGACGCTGATGCGAATGATCGCCGGCGACGAGGCCGCGGACGACGGCACCTTGCGGATCGGCGAGACGGTGCAGCTCGGATATGTCGACCAGTCGCGCGACTCGCTGACGGCCGACAAATCCGTCTGGGAGGAAATTAGCCAGGGTGAAGCGGAGATCGATCTCGGCAAGCGAAAGATGCCAAGCCGCGCCTATGTCGGCGCCTTCAACTTTCGCGGTCAGGATCAGCAGAAGAAAGTCGGCCAGCTTTCCGGTGGTGAGCGAAACCGGGTTCATTTGGCCAAACTGTTGCGCTCTGGCGCCAACGTACTGATGCTCGACGAGCCGACCAACGATCTGGATGTCGACACGCTGCGCGCGCTCGAGGAAGCGCTGCTCGACTTCGCCGGCTGCGTCCTTGTCACGAGCCATGATCGCTGGTTCCTGGATCGCATCGCGACGCATATCCTTGCCTTCGAAGGGGACAGCAACGTGGTCTGGTTCGAAGGCAACTACGAGGACTACGAAGCGGACCGCCGTCGCCGTCTCGGCGCGGAAGCGGACCAACCGCATCGCATCAAATACAGGCCGCTTACGCGGGCCTAGATTGCCTGGCGGCAGCGCACCGACGCACGGCCGTCCGCCATCTATGACCCAGCAAGTTAGGAATCTTAATGTCGAAACTCACCATCGTTGCCAGCATCAAGGCGAAGTCCGACAAGGTCGATCTCGTGAAGTCCGAACTCGAAAAGCTCGTTCCGGTCACGCGAACCGAACAAGGATGTCTGCAATACGACTTGCACCAGGACAATGAAGACCCTGCTCATTTTCTGTTCTATGAGAATTGGGAATCGCGCGAGCTTTGGCAGGCGCATATGAATGCGCGACACTTGCAGGATTATATGGCCGCGACCGAGGGCGCTGTTGAAGACTTTTCGCTCAATGAGATGAGCCACATCGCCTAATCCGCCGGTAACCGCGCGTCGAAAAAAAAACGCCCGTCCGAAAGGCGGGCGTTTTTGCATTGAAATCGGGTCGTGACGTCAGTTGGGCGTAAAGCTCGCCTTGGTCGGCGTCGGTGCCGGCGCGCGCGGCGGAACCGAATCGTCACGCTCGAAGGTGATTTCCGGAATCGGCAGCGGTTCCGAGCTGTCGCCGTTGCGAATGTCGTCGCGCCGTTTCTGTTGATACAGACTGCGAATCGTCGCGTAGAAATCCAGCGATGTCTTCTCCAACTCTTCCAACTGGCCGAGAATGCGCGACCGTTTGTCCAACACGGTGGCGGTCAGTTTCGATCCGCTGAAAAGATAGGAGGTGAGATCGCTTCCGAACTCGCTCACGAGAAGCCCGACGGGTTCGGCGGCGGAGTCGACGCCGGTGCCGATGGCGTCACGGACATTGGACGGGCCGAAGAACGGCAGGACGAGGTACGGGCCGCCCGGTGCGCCCCAAACCGCCATGGTTTGACCGAAATCCTCGTCCTTGAATGGTGCCTTGTCGCCGGATACGTCGATCAGACCGGCGCCGCCGGCGAGGTTGAACGTTGCGCGCCCAAGCGTGTGCATGAATCCGTCGACGTTGCCTTGCAGCAGGTGGTTCGTCGCGACGATCGGTGTGTTCAGGATTTCAAGGATGTTGTGCACCGTCATGCGGAACCCTTCGGGCACATAGTCGACGTAGAATCGCGTGACGGGGCGTAGAATCGCTTTGTCGAGGAAGATGTTGAAATCAAAGAACACGCGGTTTACCGGTTCAAATGGATCGTAGACATCTTCGGTGGCGCTCTTGGGTGCACCGGCGCACGCCGCCAGCGCGACCGAAATCACCGCGACACAAAAGAACTTCCGAATATTTTCGCGCAATGTGTTGCTTTGCACTTAGATCCCACCCCACTGGCACGTCGAGAACCGTAATGCCAGAAAAGTTAAACAGGAACGGCCTATGGACAATAGACCGCCGCGGAGCCCTTCCCCATTCGATAACAGGGTCGCATCGTAGTCGCTGATATAGACTGCGTTCCCCAACACGAAAAGGCCCCAACCCATTCTGTCGTAACACAGCGTTTCTTAAAAAACCATATTCGACAGTTCACGTGTCGTGAAATTCCCTTGATCAGTGTTGCAGAAGTGCTTCGCCCATCTTCGATTTTCGGATTAGGCGGCTCCGTCTCCCCGAACCGTACCGCGAAGGTGGTAGCCCCATGCGTTAATTTCTTGTTTACAACATAAAGATATCTTTATATGTATATTCTATAAGCATACTGCGAATAAACGAAGGTTGTGATCCATGAGTGTAGACATGGATAAGTTGCTGCAAGGTTTACGCGCCGCCGCCGAGCCGACGCGGCTTCGCATCATGGCGTTGTGTTCGCATGGCGAACTGACCGTCAGCGATTTGACCAATATCCTGAATCAGAGCCAGCCGCGCGTTTCCCGCCATCTCAAGCTGCTGGTCGATGCGGGGCTTCTGGAACGGTTCAGGGAAGGCGCATGGGCATATTACCGTCTCGCGGAAACCAGCGAGACAGCCGAACTGTCGCACAGCTTGGTTGATTTCGTACCCGTCGGTGATGGTGTTCACTCGCGGGATCTTGAACGCCTGCAGTTCGTGAAACAGGCGCGCGCGGATCAGGCTGCGGCATTTTTCCGGGAAAACGCCGAACGGTGGGACAAAATTCGTAGCCTCTATATCGACGACAAGTCGGTCGAGTCGGCCTTGATCAAGGCATTGTCGAAGGTCGAAACACGGGGCTTGCTCGATATCGGTACGGGAACGGGGCGTATTCTCGAGATTTTCGGCGAATCGATTGAGCGGGGCGTCGGCATCGACCTATCGCACGAGATGCTATCGGTCGCCCGGGTCAATCTGGAGCAGCAGGGCCTCCGGAATTGTCATGTGCGGTATGGAGATATGAACGATCTGCCGCTCGACCAGGAGAGTTTCGACGCGGTGACTTTTCACCTTGCCTTGCATTACGCCGATGACCCGTCGACGGCGATCAAGGAAGCGGTGCGCTTCCTCAATCCGGGCGGGCGCCTCGTCGTTGTCGATTTTGCACCGCATGAGGTCGAGGGGCTCCGCGACGAACACGCACACCGGTGGCTCGGATTCGACGACGATGCGATCTCATCATGGTTCGCCGAGGCGGGGCTCGAAGCCGAACGGCCGATCCGCCTGCCGGGCGATCCCTTGACCGTCTGCGTCTGGCCGGCGGTCCGCAATGATGCAGCGGTTGCCGCACCGGGCAACGCGCAGTCCATGAACGAAGTGCGGGTTTAGACCGATGGCTCAGTTGCCGACAGTGAGTTTCGAGTTCTTCCCTCCGCATGATGTGGCGTCGGAAGCCCGTTTGTGGAAGGTCATCGAGACGCTGAGCCCGCTGCGGCCGGATTTCTTTTCGGTGACCTATGGCGCCGGCGGTACCACGCAGGAACGGACCGATCGGATCGTCAGACGAATTCATGCGGAAACGTCCGTTCCGCCGGCAGCGCATTTGACCTGCGTCGGTGCGACGCGGGACGAAATCGATCGCCTTGCGCAGTCGTGGTGGGATGACGGTATTCGTCAGATCGTGGCGCTGCGCGGCGATCCGCCGAAGGGTCAATCGACCTATGCGCCGCACCCGGACGGATACGAGAATGCCGCCGCCCTCGTCGAGGGCCTGCGCAAGATCGCCGACTTCGATATTTCCGTTGCCGCCTACCCGGAATGTCATCCGGACTCGGCCTCGGTCGATGCCGATATCGACAATCTCAAACGTAAGATCGATAACGGCGGCAATCGTGCGATCACGCAGTATTTCTTCGACAATAACGATTTCCTGAGGTTCCGGGACCGCGTTGCGGCGGCGGGTATCCGCGTGCCGCTTATCCCTGGCATTCTGCCGGTCACCAATTTCAGCCGCGTCGTGGAATTCAGTGCGCAGTGCGGCGCAAAGGTGCCCAGCCGGATGGCCGACATGTTCGACGGCATCGACAACGACCCTGAAACCCGGAAGCTCATCGCGGCCACGGTTGCGGTCGAACAATGCGAGGGCCTGCAACGGGAAGGAGTCCGGCATTTTCACTTTTACACGCTCAACCGCGCGGAATTGACCAAGGCCATTTGCTGGCGCCTTGGCGTGCGGTCGGCGGCGGAAGAGGCGGCGTAGCCGAATCGCATGATGGATGGATTTTCTCCCATATCGGGCCTGTCGGTCACCGAACGCCTCGACGCGTTGATTCAGCAGCGCATCCTGATCCTCGACGGCGCCATGGGCACCATGATCCAGCGCCACCGGTTCGAGGAAGAAGATTATCGCGGAGCGCGATTCGCGGGCTGGAATCAGGCGCTCAAGGGCAACAACGATCTGTTGACGCTGACCCAGCCTGACGCGATCCGCGACATTCATCTCGCCTACCTTCGGGCGGGCGCCGACATCATCGAGACCAACACCTTCAACTCCACGTCGATCGCCCAGGCGGACTACGGCATGGAATCGTTGGTCCATGAATTGAACCTGGAAGGGGCACGCTTGGCGCGGGCCGCCGCGGACGAAATCAACGCGGAGACTCCGGACCGGCCGCGGTTCGTCGCCGGTGTCCTAGGGCCGACGAACCGGACCGCATCGCTTTCGCCCGATGTGAACGATCCCGGTTTCCGTAACATCAGCTTCGATGAATTGGTCGATGCCTATACCGAAGCCACCCGCGGTTTGGTGGAGGGTGGCGCGGACATCCTGATGATCGAGACGGTGTTCGACACGCTGAATTGCAAAGCGGCAATCTATGCGATCCGCAGCTATCTGGACGGCGAAGGGATCGACCTGCCGCTGATGATTTCCGGCACGATCACCGATGCATCGGGCCGCACCCTATCGGGCCAGACCGCCGCCGCGTTCTGGAACTCGGTCGCGCACGCGAAGCCTTTGGCGATCGGGTTGAACTGCGCCCTCGGCGCGGCCGATTTGCGCCCCCACATCCAGGAAATCTCCGCCCTCGCGGATACCTATGTCAGCATCCATCCGAATGCGGGACTGCCCAACGAATTCGGCGAATATGACGATACGCCGGAATACATGGCAGAGGCCCTGAAGGAGTTTGCCGAGAGCGGTTTCCTGAACATTGTCGGCGGGTGTTGCGGCACCGAGCCGGACCATATCGCCGCCATCGCCGAGGCCGTTGAACCGTTACCGCCGCGGCGACGGCCGGATGTGGAGCCATGGTGCCGATTGAGCGGGCTGGAACCGCTCACGATCGATTCGGTGACAGGTTTCGTCAATGTCGGCGAGCGCACCAACGTGGCGGGATCGGCGCGGTTCAAGAAGTTGATCATGGAGGACGACTACGAGACCGCGTTGGAGGTCGCTGCCCAACAGGTCAACAACGGCGCGCAGATCATCGACATCAATATGGACGATGCGATGCTGGACGCTGAGGTGGCGGTCGAGAAGTTTCTTAAGCTGATCGCGTCGGAACCGGATATCTCGCGTGTCCCGATCATGATCGATTCGTCGAAATGGAATGTGATCCAGATCGGCTTGAAATGCATGCAGGGCAAAGGCGTGGTCAACTCGATCAGCCTGAAGGAGGGCGAGGAGGCCTTTATCGAACAGGCGCGGGAAATCCTGCGCTACGGGGCGGCGGTCGTCGTCATGGCCTTCGACGAGCAGGGACAGGCGGATACGCGGGCGCGCAAGGTCGAAATCTGCAAGCGCTCGTACCGAATTCTTACCGAAACGGTCGGCTTCCCGCCGCAGGACATCATCTTCGATCCGAATATCTTCGCCGTCGCGACCGGCATCGAGGAACATGACAATTACGCCGTCGATTTCATCGAGGCGACGCGCGACATCAAGCGCGACCTGCCGCACGCGATGGTCAGCGGCGGCGTCAGCAACATGTCATTTTCCTTCCGCGGCAACGACCCGGTGCGCGAGGCGATGCACGCCGTGTTCCTGTATCACGCGACCCGCGCCGGCATGGATATGGGGATCGTGAACGCCGGACAGCTCGCCGTCTATGCGGAAATTCCCGAAGAGCTTCGCGAACGCGTCGAAGACGTCGTCCTCAACCGCCGGGCGGACGGTACCGAACGGTTATTGGAGGTCGCGGACACCGTCAAGGGCCAGAAAAAGTCCGCCGTGGAGGATCTGTCCTGGCGCGAAGGCACGGTTCAGGAACGCTTGTCTCACGCCCTGGTAAAAGGCTTGAACGAGTATATCGTCGAGGACACCGAGGAAGCGCGGCTCGCCCATGACCGTCCGATCGAGGTCATCGAAGGACCGCTAATGGACGGCATGAACGTGGTCGGCGACCTGTTCGGATCGGGTCAGATGTTCCTCCCGCAAGTGGTGAAGAGCGCGCGGGTCATGAAACAGGCGGTAGCGCATCTGTTACCGTATATCGAGGCGGAGAAAGAGGAAGGCGCCCGTGCCAAGGGCAAGGTCCTGTTGGCGACCGTGAAAGGTGATGTCCACGACATCGGTAAGAACATCGTGGGCGTCGTGCTCCAGTGTAATAACTTCGAGGTCATCGACCTCGGCGTCATGGTGCCCTATACGACGATCCTCGAGACCGCAAAGCGCGAGGACGTCGATGCGATCGGTTTGAGCGGTCTGATCACGCCCTCGCTCGAAGAGATGGCGACCGTGGCGAAGGAGATGAGCCGCCAGGGGTTCACGCAGCCGCTGCTGATTGGCGGCGCAACCACGTCCAAGGTCCACACCGCAGTGAAGATCGCGCCGAACTATGACGGTGCGACTGTTCATGTCGTGGACGCCTCGCGCGCGGTCGGGGTGACAAGCAATCTGGTCAGCGACACGCATAAGGACGAGTTCGTGTCCACCGTTCGGGCCGAATACGACACCATCCGGGAAACCCATGCCGGACAACGCAAGGGCGCGAAGCAAAATACCCTTGCCGAGGCACGGGCGGCACGCTGCAAGATCGACTGGGAGTCGGTCTCGCCACCGAAACCGACTTTTCTCGGTGTCAGGTCCTTCGAGGATTATGACTTCGGCGAATTGGTCGACCGCATCGACTGGACCCCGTTCTTCCGGACCTGGGAGTTGGCGGGGAACTACCCGAAGATCCTGCAGGACGAGGTCGTCGGCGAAGCCGCGCGGAGCCTTTATGACGACGCGCGCGCGATGATCGACCGCGTCATTGCCGAAAATTGGCTTGAGGCGCGGGCTGTCATCGGCTTCTTCCCGGCGAATGCCGTTGGCGACGACGTGGAAGTCTACGAAGACGGCGACCGGTCATCGCTTCGCACCGAGTTCCATTTTCTGCGCCAGCAGATGGCCAAGCGGGAAGGGCGGTTCAATTACTGTCTCGCGGACTTCGTGGCGCCGAAGGATAGCGGCGTCGCCGACTACATCGGCGGGTTTGCGGTAACGGCCGGACTGCGGATCGAAGACCGGCTGCGGGATTTCCGCAGCAACCACGACGACTACAACGATATCCTGCTGAAAGCCGTCGCGGACCGGTTCGCCGAAGCCTTCGCGGAGCGCATGCATGAGCGCGTCCGCACGGAATTCTGGGGATACGCGCCGGACGAGGCGTTGGACAACGAAGCCTTGATCAAGGAACGCTACCAGGGCATTCGCCCGGCGCCCGGTTACCCGGCCTGCCCGGACCACACTGAGAAACGGATATTGTTCGACTTGCTGAAGGCGGAGAAGAACGCGTCGATCTCGCTGACGGACAGCTTCGCCATGATGCCGGCGGCGTCGGTTTCCGGTTTCTATTTTTGGCATCCGGAGTCGCGCTATTTCGGCATCGGCAAGATCGGCCGTGATCAACTCGAGGATTATGCCGCCCGCAAGGGCGTCCCCATCGAGCAAGCGGAGCGTTGGTTGGCCTCGAATCTCGCTTAGGAGGGGGCGGCTGTTTTCCCCGTGCGGGTCCGCAAAATTGATTGGATGAGCGCCGGCATCAAGTAGATCGGCACTTGTGCGATTGCGACATAAAGTCCGAAGGCAGGACCCAAGGCGTCGCCGATGACGACCAGCATGAGAACCAGGTTTCTGCTTCCGCCCGTTAGCGCGATGCTGATGGCGGTTCTTTCGCCGGCGCGCCAAAAGACGAGCCCGCTAAGCCCGTGAAAGAGGATGCTGACGCCGAACGCTGCTGCGAGGATCGCGAGCGCTTCGGCGGGGTTCGCAATGATTCGGGCGGTCACGCCGTCCATGATGGCGATGGCGATGATCATGAGTGCGAATGCCATGACTCCGGCGGAGTCGTGGCCGCGATTGATCCGTGCCGTTAGATTTGGACTGCGTCGGATCAGCCAGGAAAGCGACAACGGAAGGCCGATAAAGACGGCGGCGCGTATCGCGAATTCGGCTGGGTCCAGGTCGACGGCCACCCCCAACAACAGCAAAATGGACGCCGGCACCGTGACAGGAATCATCAGCGTCGCGATCAACGTCACGCGCAGGGCGAGTTCGGCATCGAGGTTCAGGAGTTGGCAATACGGCACCGATGATGTGATCGGCGGCGCGATGGCATTCAATATGATCGCGGTGAGGAGAACCGGCGGCAGGGCCAGGGCCAAACCCGCGGCGGCCGCAAGCCCTGGCACCGCGCCGAGCAGCCAAAGCAGGATCATTACGGTAAGCAGCGGTTTTTCGAAGAGTGTCCGGACGCCGGACCATTCGAGTCGGCTATAGGCCAGTGTCATCAGGATGACGACAAAGACTTCCATGGCCGGGCGAAGAAAAGCGGCCAGATCCGGGACGAACAACCCGACCAGAATGCCGGCGCTGGAAACCGGGATTGCAAAGCGGGCGAAGAAGCGAAGCGCAACGGAAATCACGGCTTCTTATACCATTCGCGATTTGCAAACTTGCCAAGACCCGGTCCAAATCGCTAGGGTCGCCGCCATGACAATTCCCGCCCCGTTATCCCTACATACCGAGACAGTGCGGCCTGAGTGGATCGATTACAACGGCCATATGAACGTCGCCTACTACGTGCTGGCGTTCGATTTCGCGACCGACGCCTTCCTCGATTACATCGGTCTCGATCATGGCTACAAGGCCAAAGCCAATGTCACGACATTCGTTGGCGACATGAACGTCACCTACGTCCAAGAAGTGGTCGAGGGGGCGCCGCTTCGGTTCACGACGCAACTCCTTGAATTCGATGCGAAGAAATTTCGCTATTTTCACAGCATGTACCATGCGGAGGAGGGGTTCTTGGCGGCGACCAACGAACTACTGTCGCTACACATCGATTTGAAAACCCGACGGGTCGGTGAAATGGCGCCTGTGATCCTAGATCGGTTGCAGGCGATCCAAGAATCACATTCCAAAATTGAAATTCCCAAAGGGGCAGGGCGCGTTCTGGGATTACGCCGCACGTAACGGTTGCGATGCATCGAGACGCAAGGACCATTGCGATTGCTAAATTTTTTCGGGTCGGCGGTCGGAGTTAAGGCTTTATTAAGTAGCGCGATTTAAAAAAGCTAAACCGTCGAGTGTAAGATTTTTTGGGGTGCGAAGTTGGAATTCTCCGACGACTTGGGAGCCGCGGCAAAGTACGCCGAGGCCGCTATGCAGCTGATGGATCGGCACAAAGTGCCGTCCACGCCGCAAAATTTCATGATCTGGTACGCCTATGCCAGCGACAGCATCCCGGACCTTAAGAACACCCTGGATGATCTTGTCTCCGATGTCGACGCCGTCTCTCAGGAAGACAGCGCGAAAATCTTTGATCGATATTTCAGTCAGTTCTCCCAAGGTAAGGATATCCAGAAGGCCGGCTCGCAGATGTCCGACTTGGTCGGCGACGTCATGTCGTTGGTCAGCAAGGCAACCGACGATGCCGAGGAATTTGGCGCTGCCTTGGAAGATAGCGTCGGGTCGCTGACCGACCTGTCCGACCCGAATGCGTTGGGACAGGTCGTCAAACTGCTGGCTGACAATACCCAGAAGATGCTATCGCAGAACCGACAGCTTCAAGGCAAGCTGGAGACGTCGTCGCAGGAAATTCAAAGCCTGAAAACGCATCTCGAAGATGTCCAAAAAGAGGCGCTGACCGACGGCTTGACCGAAATCGCCAACCGCAAGAATTTCGATATGGTTCTGCAGAGCGAAAGCGAGACGGCAGCACAGAAGGGCCTGCCGCTGGCGCTCGTTTTGATCGATATTGACCATTTCAAGAAATTCAATGACACGCATGGCCATCAAACCGGTGATCATGTCCTGAAATTCGTTGGTGCGATGCTGAAAAAGGCGGTGAAAGCGAGCGACCTGCCGGCACGGTATGGCGGCGAGGAGTTCGCCCTTATTCTGCCGAATACGGATCTCAGCTCGGCGGTAGCCCTCGCGGAGTCCATTCGCGTCGCGGTGGCCGGCAAGCGGCTGCGCAAGAAGCAGACGGGCGATGACATCGGCAACATCACGTTGTCGCTGGGCGTTTCACAATATCGCGCAGGGGAACCGTTGAGCGCCCTCATCAAGCGTGCGGACGACGGCCTCTACCAAGCGAAGGGGCTTGGCCGAAACCAGGTGGTTGCAGAGACCGAACTCAGCGCCGTCGCAGACTGATCCCATTTTGCCGGACGCCTCGTAAGCCTTGATAACGCTTCTTGGCGCGACAGCCGAAACCGTATAGCTTGCGGTCGTCTCAGCGATGGCAACCAAAGCTGACGTGACAGATTTCGGCCTGACCAGAATTCTGCGGCGCATTGGCCGCCTTGCCCGACACGAGCAAGTCATCCTGTCGATCCTCGCGGTCGTGATCGGATTGATCGCTGGCGGCTGCGCGATCGTGTTCCGCGAGGCGATTATCTTGGTGCAATGGGCCGGTTTCGGCTTCACGTCGGAACGGTTGCACTCGCTGGCGTCGGCGTTGCCCTGGTGGCACATCCTGCTGGTGACGACGGGTGGCGGCTTGATCGTCGGCCTGCTGCTGAAATATGTGATGCCGGGCGGCCGGGCCGAGGGCGTGGCGGACGTCATGGCGGCCGGCGCATTGCGCGAAGGCCGTATGCCTTTGCGGAACGGCTTGGCCAGCGCGCTGGTCAGTGCCGTGTCGATCGGTGCCGGTGCATCCACCGGTCGGGAAGGGCCGGTTGTCCACCTAGGGGCAACGCTAAGCGCCTTCGTCGCCGACAAATTGCATCTCGGTCGCGCCTTGTCTCGGACGTTGTTGGCCTGCGGTGTCGCGACGGCGGTTGCGGCTTCCTTTAACGCCCCGATCGCCGGCGTCTTCTTCGCGATGGAAGTGGTGTTGGGCCATTACGCGCTCAGCGCCTTCGCGCCGGTCGTTATCGCATCGGTAACCGGCACGGTGTTGAGCCGCGTCTATTTCGGTGATTTTCCGGCGTTCATCCTGCCCGCGGGGGATATTACGTCGTTCTTCGAGTTCCCCGCCTTCGCCCTTCTTGGCATTGTCAGTGCCGTCGTGGCGATCATATTCCTGCGTGCCGCCGCGCTGACGACGACCCTTGCCGAGAAATCGCCGGTGCCCGCGTGGCTGCGGCCGGCTGTCGGCGGGCTACTCATCGGATTGATCGCGCTGTCCTTCCCGCAGGTGCTGGGGGTCGGGTATGAGGCGACGGATATGGCGCTCAACGGCATGGTGGCGCTGCATATCCTGATCATCCTGGTCTTTGCGAAGATAATCGCGACCTCCGTCGCCCTCGGATGCGGTTTCGGCGGCGGCGTCTTCTCTCCCTCGCTATTCCTCGGTGCGATGACCGGCGGTGCCTTCGGCGTGATTGCGACATCGGTCTTCCCCGATATGTCGTCCGGGCACACCGCCTACACGCTTGTCGGCATGGGGGCGGTCGCCGGGGCAGTGCTGGGTGCGCCGATTTCGACCATCCTGATGGTGTTCGAGTTGAGCGGCAACTATGCGCTGACCGTGGCTGTGATGATCGCGACGGTCCTGGCCTCCCTGTTGACGCGGTATCTTCACGGCGGGTCTTTCTTCACGTGGCAGCTCGAGTCCCGCGGTATTAGCCTCGAAGGCGCGCGTGAACAACGGTTGCTGCAATCGATCTCGGTCGGCGAAATCATGCGCGACGACTTCGTGACCGTCGATCCCGCCGCGGACTTGACGTCCGTGCGCTCAAAGCTCATGCGGTCGCATTTCGGGACGCTGTTCGTGGTGGACAGCAACCGGGTCCTGCACGGAACCATTACGCTCGGCGATTTGTCGGATACCGCCTTCGATACGTCGCTGGACATTCTGCTCAACGCCCAGGATGTCACGCATCTGCATCCGTTGGCGCTCGATCTGGACGACGATCTCGGGAAGGCCTTCCGGCTGATGGAGAGCGGCGGTGAGGATCATGTGCCGGTGGTGCGAGACCATGACTCGATGCGTCTGGTCGGCGTGGTGCATCAGCGCGACGTTATGCACGCCCACAGCCGGGCCATTATGGGGGCCCGCGAAATGACGGGTGGCGATTGTTAACGCCCGGGCCGTTAGTCTGTCAGTTGCCTTTCGGAAAGCGATACCAGCGATACCGTTCCGTCGATGCGATTTCGACGCGCTTGATCTCGGAACGCGCGGTCAGCACGGTTATCGGGACCGTCGCGCCCGGCCCACCCAACGCCCATAGCTTGCGATAGAAACCGGCCTGGGTCGTGACCGTCGAGTCGCCGATCTTGATCACGATATCGCCCTTTGCCAGCCCCGCCTGCTGCGCCGGACCATCCTGTGCGACCCGTTGTACGAACAGCCGGCCGCGGGCTTCCTCGGTATAGAGCCCGATCCATGGCTTGGCCGACCGCGTCGGCTGGCTCAAGGTAGCGGCTTCCTTGATCAACGGTTTGAGCCGGTCGATCGGGACGAACATGTTGCCCGGCAGGAATTCCTCGTTGCCCGCCGTGTTGGGCACGAGCAGGGAACCGATCCCGACCAAAGCGCCGGTGGAGTCGATCAGGGCGGCGCCGCCGAAATTAGCGTAAGGCGGGGCGGTAAAAATCGCCTTCTCCAGCAAGTACTCCCAATATCCGGTGAATTCCCGACGCGCGACGACCCGAACCGGCAATGCCGCCTCGGACCCACCGTAACCGGCGATCACCGCGGCCGCTTTCTGCTTTACCCCGTCCGACTTTCCGATCGGCAAGGGTTTGACGGGAATCGGGCGCGCGGTGCGCACCAATCCGAATCCCGTGTCATGGTCGTACGCAAGTACCGTCGCCGGGATCTGCTTTCCGTCATGGCTGGTGACGGTAACCGAGTCCGCTTCGAGGATGACATAGCCGATGGTCACGATAAGGCCGTTGGCGTCGATGACCGCGCCGTGGCCGGTTCGCGTGGCGCCGAGATTGTCGCGCGTCCGTGCCCCATCCGGAATTGTCGTGTCGATGCGGACGATCGCCTTGAAAACGTCTTCGATCGAAGGTCCGGCTTGTGCTGCCGCCGGTTCGGGCGGATAAACGATGCCGGCGATCAAACCGACCGCCAAGACAAGTCGCAGCGAGATGAATTTGAGGCCGATGCGCATGGCGGGTCCATCCCAAATGGTAGAGAGAAAAAAGGTAGCGCAATTCCCGGCTCGGTCCAGGGCCGAGTTGATGTGCTCAACCAAGTGTGATGGTTCTCTACGGCCGGCGGTCCCGTGATATAGTTATTTCGATGGACGATCCCTTAGATAACCTACAGACGCCACCGAGCCCTGCAACGCCGGGCGTGATGCCGAACGTCCCGTCGGGACCGCACTTGGACGGCCTGAATCCGGACCAGAGACAGGCGGTCGAGGCGTTGGACGGGCCGGTTCTCGTGCTTGCCGGTGCGGGCACCGGGAAGACTCGGGTTCTGACCACCCGCCTTGCGCATCTTCTTTTCACGCGACGGGCCCGGCCCTATCAGATACTGGCCGTCACCTTCACCAACAAGGCCGCCCGCGAGATGAAATCCCGGGTGGAGAACCTGGTCGGTGGCGTTGCGGACGGGCTTTGGCTCGGGACGTTTCATGCCCTGGGCGCCCGTATCCTGCGCCGGCATGCGGAGCTGGTGGGTCTTAAATCCAACTTCACGATCCTGGATGCGGATGATCAGATACGCCTCTTGCGGCAGATTCTGCAGGCCGAGCAGATCGACGAGAAGCGCTGGCCGGCGCGGATGCTGATTTCCGTTATCCAACGCTGGAAGGACAAAGGCTTGATGCCCGATCAGGTTTCCGGCGGGGAGGCGGGCGACTACGCCAACGGGCGCCTCGTCGAAATCTATCGTCAGTATCAGGAGCGGTTGACCGTCCAGAATGCGGCCGATTTCGGCGACCTGCTTTTGTTGTGCTTGCGCTTATTCAAGGAAAACCCGGACGTCCTGACCGACTATCAGCGGCTTTTCCATTACATCCTCGTCGATGAATATCAGGATACCAATGTGGCGCAGTATCTCTGGCTGCGTTTGTTGGCCCAGGGGCGAAATAACATCTGCTGCGTCGGCGACGACGACCAGTCGATCTATGGATGGCGGGGTGCGGAAGTCGGCAA
Source organism: Alphaproteobacteria bacterium (assembly GCA_965228975.1). Classification (GTDB taxonomy): domain Bacteria; phylum Pseudomonadota; class Alphaproteobacteria; order UBA8366; family UBA8366; genus JAJFJD01. The sequence goes on along the minus strand of OZ245851.1, from coordinate 3,651,001 downwards.
CATCCTGAAGTTCGAAAAGGACTTCCCGGGGGCCAAGGTGATCCGGCTGGAGCAGAATTACCGTTCGACGCCGCATATCCTGGCCGCTGCGTCCGGCCTGATCGAGCAGAACGAAGATCGGCTCGGCAAGACGCTGTGGACCGATGCGACGGCGGGTGAACCGCTCAGCATACGGGGCGTCTGGGACGGCGAGGAGGAGGCCCGCGTCGTCGGCGACGAGATCGAAAACCTTCAACGCAAGGGCCATTCGCTGAACGAGATCGCCATACTCGTGCGTGCAGGTTTCCAGACCCGCGAATTCGAAGAACGCTTCATGACTCTCGGCCTGCCGTACCGCGTGATCGGCGGCCCGCGCTTCTACGAGCGCGAGGAGATTCGCGACGCCATCGCCTACTTGCGCGTGATCCACCAGCAGGACGATGACATGGCGCTGGAACGGATCATCAACAAGCCGGCCCGCGGCATCGGCAAGACCACACTGCAGGCGTTGCATGCATTGGCCCGGGCGCAAGGCGTGCCGCTGTATATCGCGGCGATCAAGATCGTCGAATCGGACGAGTTGCGGCCGGCGTCACGCCGCGCGCTCGGCAAGATCATCGAGGATTTCGAGCGTTGGCGCACGGAGGCGACAATCAATTCGCATGTCGATCTGGCGCAGATCGTACTCGACGAGTCCGGTTACACCACCATGTGGCAGGAAAGTAAGAAACCCGAAGCGCCGGGGAAGCTGGAAAACCTCAAGGAGCTCATCGTCGCGCTGGAGGATTTCGAGAATCTCGCCGGCTTTTTGGAGCATGTCAGCCTCGTCATGGACAACATCGAGGCGGCCGATCAGGATATGGTCAGCCTGATGACCCTGCACAGCGCGAAAGGACTAGAGTTCGAGACGGTCTTTCTGCCGGGTTGGGAAGAGGGGCTTTTCCCCCACCAACGGTCGCTCGACGAGAATGGCGGTGCCGGGCTGGAAGAGGAGCGGCGCCTCGCCTATGTCGGCATCACAAGGGCGCGTCACCGCGTGCATATCAGTTTCGCCGCCAACCGCCGCATCCACAATCTCTGGCAAAGTGCGATCCCGTCGCGCTTCATCGAAGAGTTGCCGCAGGACCAGGTCGTGGTGGAAAGCGAAGGCGGCCTGTATGGCGGTGGCGGCCTCAGTCAGGGGTCGATGTTCCAGGATGTCGGCGGCTCGCATCATGGCGGGCCCGGCTGGCAGCGTCTGCAACGGAACGGCCCGGGCAGCCGGCTGATCGAAGCCGAACCCGAGGCATTGCACGGGTCCGGCGTATCGTTCGCGTTGGGCGATCGCTGTTTCCATCAAAAATTCGGCATGGGATGGGTCCGGGTGGTCGAAGGGGACCATCTGACCATCGACTTCGACAAGGCGGGCACAAAGAAAGTCGTCGCCGCGTTTGTCGAGAAGACCTGAACTTGCGTTCACCCTGCAACCGCCGACATCGGGGACGACGTCCGTGACCGCCGCGTGGAAGGTCATGGTGATGGTGCCCGGCGATGCCGTCGATCTGTTTTCCGACGCATTGCGCCCGTTCGCTCTTTCCGTCGCCGCGTTCGGCGGCGAGGCGCCGGCGGCGGATTGGGCGGTGGAAGCCTATCTGGATGCGCCGCCGGATCCCGGACAGATCGCGGCGGCGGTAGCGCTCGCCGCGGCGGCCGCGGAGATTGCGGAACCGGAGGTCGCGTGTTCGCCGCTGGCCGTGAAGGATTGGCTGAAGGACAGTCTCGATGCGTTTCAACCGGTCCATGCCGGGCGGTTCTTTGTCCATCCATCGCATTACACCGGGACAATTCCCGCTGGCGCCATCGCGATCCGGATCGATGCGGCGACCGCGTTCGGCTCGGGCGAGCATGGGAGCACCGGCGGTTGTTTGCGGGCAATCGACGCCATCGGTGAAACCGAGCGACCGAGGCGGGTTCTCGATCTTGGCTGCGGTTCGGGAATATTGTCGATTGCCGCGGCGAGGCGGTGGCGTGTTCCGGTCGTGGCGGCGGATATCGACCCCGAGGCGGTGCGGGTCAGCCGTGAGAATTTCGTCGAAAACGGCGTCGCGCGTCTGGCGACGGCGATCGAAAGCAATGGCCGGAAGCATCGGCTTCTCTTGGAGTCCGCCCCTTACGACCTTATCCTGGCGAACATCCTGGCGCGTCCATTGATCGGGCTTGCGCCGGCAGTGCGGCGGTACTGCGCCTCGGGCGGCTTGGTTGTCCTATCGGGTTTGTTGGCGGAACAAGGGCCGCAGGTTCTGGGTGCGTATCGGCGGTTCGGCTTCCGATTGCGGAACCGGATATTGGTTGAGGGATGGGCAACCCTCGTGCTTTCCCGATGAAGGGGTATCGGCGGCGTCCCTTGTATGTCGGGGGTGGCTGCTTAGCTAAAGTCGAAGGCAGAGAAAGAGCGTTGGCATGGTTGAATCCGAAGCATCCTATGCAGGCGATGCACAGTTGGAAAAGGCATTAGCGGCTGCCGGTGTGACGATGCCGGTTGCCGCCGTTCGCGAATTGGTTGCCGGGGTTGCGGCGGCGCCGGAGGGGATTGAGGACTGGACCGTCCTGGTGGCGCCGAACGCAGATGCGGCGCTGCGCGATCAACTCAACGCGCTTCGGGTGGAAATCGCGGCGACTGCGGAAGGAATGTTCCCCTACGGCCCGGCGCCGGCCGAGCGGCTTGCCGCATTGCAGGCGGAAATCGTCCGGTGCGGACTGGACGGTTTCATCGTGCCGCGGACGGACGAACACCAAGGTGAGTACGTGCCGACCCGCGCCGAGCGATTGCGCTGGGTCACCGGGTTTTCCGGGTCGGCCGGTGTTGCGGTCGTGCTCACCGAACGGGCGGCGGTTTTCGTCGACGGGCGCTACACGCTCCAGGTGCTCGATGAAGTGGATACCGAGCGGGTAGAGCCCGTCCCCCTGGCGGATAAATCGCCCTGGGACTGGATTGCGGAAAATCTCGCGGAAGGCGCCGCGCTCGGCTACGACCCGTTGCTGCTGACCGAGGCGTCCGTCGCGCGGTATCGCAAGGCGGCGGAAAAGGCAGGTGGCCGTCTGGTAGCCGTCGACGACAATCCGGTCGATGCGGTGTGGCCGGATCAGCCGGCCGCGCCGCTGGCGCCCGTCGTGGTGCATGATGAGATTTATGCCGGAGATCTGGCGGTGGCCAAGCGCGCGACGCTTGGGGTGGCGCTGGCTGATGAAGGCGTCGCGGCGGCGGTTCTGACGATGCCCGATTCGATCGCCTGGCTCTTGAATATTCGCGGCGGTGACGTGCCGCATACGCCCTTGCCGCTGTCTTTCGCGATCTTGCGTGACGATGGTTCTGTCGATCTTTTCATCGACTCCCGCAAGCTCTCGCCCGGTGTCACGGAACATCTGGGGAATGGCGTGGCGATCCAGCCGCCAACGGATTTCGGGCCGGCGCTCGAAGCGTTGGGCGAGGGCGGACGCCGGGTGATGGCCGATCCGACGAGCGCGGCGAGTTTTGTGTTCGATCGCTTGAAGGCTGGCGGGGCGGAAATCGTGAAGGGCGACGATCCCTGCGCGATGCCGAAGGCCTGCAAGAACGAGACGGAGGTGGACGGCGCCCGTGCGGCGCACCGCCGGGATGGGGTGGCGGTCACCCGCTTTCTGGCTTGGTTCGCCGAACGTGCGCCGGCGGGCGGTCTGACCGAGATCGCGGCGGCCGATCAACTCCGTGCCTTTCGGTTCGAGAACGACCTGATCCGCGACCTCAGCTTTCGCACGATCTCGGGGTCGGGACCGAACGGCGCTATCGTGCATTACAGCGTCAGCGAAGAGACCAATCGCGAAATCGGCCTGGGGGAACTGTATCTCGTGGATTCCGGGGCGCAGTATCTCGACGGCACCACGGACATCACCCGTACCATCGCCGTCGGCGATCCGACAGCCGAAATGCGCGACCGGTTTACCCGTGTCCTGAAAGGCCATATCGGCATCGCGACGGCCCGTTTCCCGCAAGGGACGACCGGCGCGCAGCTCGATACCCTGGCCCGGCACGCGTTGTGGCAGGCCGGCCTGGACTTCGACCATGGGACCGGCCACGGGGTCGGCAGCTATTTGAGCGTGCACGAGGGGCCGCAGCGGATTTCGAAGGCGGGCGATACCGTCGCGCTGAAGCCGGGGATGATCGTCTCGAACGAGCCTGGATACTACAAGACCGACGCCTATGGCATCCGCATCGAAAATCTCGTCACCGTCGTACCCTGCGATGACGTCGCGGATGGCGAACGGACCTTGCTGCAGTTGGAAACCATGACCCTCGCGCCGATCGACCGGACGCTCGTCGATGCATCGCTGCTGACCGTGGACGAGCTTGCATGGCTGGATGCGTATCACGCCCGGGTCCGGGAGACGGTTGGCCCGTCGCTCGATCCGGCGACACGCGGATGGCTGGATGCCGCGACCCGGCCGATCGTCGACGGCTAGGGTCCGCCGATCAGCTCGAGCCAGTCCTCTTCGGTCAACATTTCGACGCCGAGTTCCTTGGCTTTCTTCGCCTTCGATCCGGCATCCGCGCCCACCACGACATAGTCGGTCTTCTTCGAGACCGAACCCGTGACTTTTGCGCCCATCGATTCGGCGCGAGCCTTCGCCTCGCTTCGCGTCATCTTTTCCAGCGATCCGGTAAAGACGACGGTTTTGCCCGCAACAATGGAACTCGACTCGTCCGGCGCCTCGAAGTCTTCGATGTCGAGTTCCGATTCCAGATCCTCCAATGCGGCGGCGTTGTGCGGCTCCTGAAAAAACGTGATGAGGTCGGTCGCCACGGAGGGGCCGATACCGTCGATATTGATCAGATCCTGATATTCGGTTCCGGTTTCGTCCTGCGCCGCCTGCATCGCCGTCCGGAATGCCGGGAAGGAGCCGTAATTCTTGGCCAGTAACCGTGCATTCGCCTGCCCAACCTGCCGGATGCCGAGGGCATAGATGAAACGGTCGAGCGGGATGCGGCGTTTGTCCTCGATCGCGTTGAGCAGGTTCGTGATCGATTGCTCACCCCAGCCTTCGCGCTCGGCGATGGCGTCGCGCTGATCGCGCAGGCGGAAGATGTCGCCTGCCTTGGTGACGATCTCGTCCTGCCAGAAAGACTCGATGTTCTTCGCGCCGAGCCCTTCGATATCGAAGGCGTCGCGTGACACGAAATGCTTCAGGCGTTCCACCTGTTGATAGGGACAAGCGAGGTCGCCGGTGCAGCGCCGGACCGCTTCCCCTTCTTCGCGCATGGTCGGAGTCTTCAACTCGCAGGGGCATTCCGCCGGGAACACGAAGGGGGTCGAGTCGGCGGGCCTCCGTTCCGTGATGACGCGGACGACCTGCGGAATCACATCGCCGGCGCGCTGCACGACGACCGCGTCGCCTTCCCGGATGTCCTTGCGCTGGATTTCGTCCTCGTTATGCAGCGTCGCGCGGCTGACCACCACGCCGCCCACGGTGATCGGCTCAAGCTCGGCGACCGGCGTCAGCGCGCCGGTGCGTCCGACCTGGATGGTGATGGCGCGCAGCACGGTCTCGGCTTGTTCTGCCGGGAATTTATGGGCCGTTGCCCAACGCGGCGCCCGGCTGCGCACGCCCATCCGCCGCTGCCAGTCCAGCCGGTTCACCTTATAGACGACACCGTCGATATCGTAAGGAAGCTCGGCGCGCTTGGACTGAATCTCGGCGTATGTTTCGAGCACCTCTTCGGCGGAGGTGCAGAGCCGTGCCATTGGATTGGTCGGAAATCCCCAACCGCGGAGTTGTTGCAGGAAATCCCAATGCGTTTCCGCGGTCGTGCTGCTTATCTCACCGGCGCTGTAGACGAAAATCCGAAGCGGGCGGCGCGCGGTGATCGAGGGGTCGAGCTGCCGCAGACTGCCGGCCGCCGCGTTACGCGGATTGGCGAAGACCTTGTCGCCGTCGGCTTCCTGCCGTTTGTTCAGGGCGAAGAAGTCCTCGCGCGACATGTAAACCTCGCCGCGGACTTCCAGGATTTCCGGCGCATCGTCCGACAGTTGATTGGGGATTTCGTCGATGGTCTTCAGGTTGGCGGTGATGTTCTCGCCGACCGCGCCGTCGCCGCGCGTGGCGCCGAGGACCAGGACTCCGTTCTCATAGCGCAAGGAAGCGGACAGGCCGTCGATCTTGGGTTCCGCGACAATTTCGATCGGATCGTCGGCCGCCAACCCCAAAAACTTACGGACACTCTCGATGAAGTCGCGGACGTCGTCCTCATTGAATGCATTCGAGAGCGAGAGCATCGGACGTGCATGGGTGACCTTGCTGAATCCGGAGGTGATCGGGGCACCCACCTGATCGCTCGGGCTGTCGCCGCGTTTCAGGGCGGGAAAGCGTTTTTCGATGGCCTCGTTGCGTTGACGGAGCGCATCGTATTCGGCATCGCTAATCTCCGGCGCGTCCTGCTGATGGTATAGCCGGTCGTGGCGTTCGATCTCTAAGGCGAGCCGGGTGAGCTCGGCTTTCGCTTGCTTCTCGGTCAGCTTTTCGACGGGTTTCGGAGGTTTGCTCATGCCCGCTCTCCCTCGAGAAGGCGGGTCGCCGCGGCGCGCGCCTCGTCGGTAATCTCCCGCCCGGACAGCATGCGGGCGACTTCTTCGCGGCGATCCTCCATTTCGAGTTGATCGACCGTTGTAATGGCGACGCCGCCGGAGTCGAGCTTTTCAACGCGAAGATGGGTGTCGCCTCGGGCCGCGACCTGCGGCGAATGGGTCACGACCAATACCTGCAGATTCTGCGATAGGCGCAGCAGCCGTTCGCCAACCGCATCCGCGGTGGCGCCGCCGACGCCGCTGTCGACCTCGTCGAAGACCAGGGTCGGCGTTGGGCCGGTTTCCGCCAGGGCGACCTTCAAGGCCAGAAGGAAGCGGGAGAGCTCGCCGCCAGAGGCGATCTGCGACAATGGTCCCATCGCGGCTCCGGGGTTGGTCGATACCTGAAACGAAACGCGGTCCATGCCCTCGGCGGTCCAGGACTCTTCGTCGAGCGGCTCTATCAGGGTAGCGAATTCCGCCTTGTCGAGCCTAAGCGGTGGCAGTTCCGCGTTGACCGTTGCATCCAGTTTCTTCGCTGCCTTGTGGCGCGCCTCCGAAAGGGCCTTGGCCCCGGCGACGAAGCGCTCCCGCGCCTGCGCTTCTTCCCTTTTCAACGCCGCGATGGCGCCAGTTTGATCGTCCAGCATCGACAAGCGTTCGGCGAGGCGCTCCTGCAGCAAAGGCAGGTCGTCGACTTGGATGCCGTGTTTGCGTGCCGCATCGCGGAGCGCGAATAGGCGTTCCTCGATCGATTCGAGGTCGCCGCGATCCAGGTTCAAGTCGTTTGCGACTTCGCGGAGCGACTGCATGGCGTCTTGAATCTCCGCGATTGCGCGATCCAACGCGGCGGTAACCGGATCCAACCGTCCGGCGGCTTTTTCCGCCGTGCGGCCCAATTGGCCAACCGCGGATTGCAGCCGCGATTCCGCCCCGTCGTCTCCGGCGAGTTCGGCATAGGCTGCATCGAGACCGGTGAGGACCGCTTCGGCGTTTTGCAGCATGGTTCGGTTGTCGGCGAGTTGCTGTTCTTCGCCGGGGACCGGATCGATCCTTTCCAATTCCGACAGGGAATGCCGCAGATAATCCTCGTCCTCGCGGCTTTGCGCGGCGTCCGCTTCGGCTTGCCGCCGCCGTTCCGTTGCTGTGCGCCAGTCGTCGAACGCCGCGGCCATCTCGCTCTTCTTCTTCGCGAGTTTGGCGTAGATGTCGAGGAGGGCGCGATGCGTTCTGCGGTCGAGGAGGCCGCGTTCGTCGAATTGTCCTTGGATCTCGATCAGTGAATCGCCGAGTTGCCGCAGCAATCCGATGCTGATGGCCTCGTCGTTGACATAAGCGCGGGTTCGGCCGTCGTTGCTGAGGACGCGGCGTAGCATGATCGTGGAATCCGCCGGTAAGTCCTGTTTGCGCAGCAGGTCGACGAGAGGATGGCCCTCCGGCACTTGGAAAGTGGCGGTGACGCTGCCGCGGTCGACCCCGGCGCGCAGCATACGTCCTTCGGATCGCGCGCCCAGCGCCATGCCCAGTGCGTCGAGCAGAATGGATTTACCGGCGCCGGTTTCGCCGGTCAGGACGCTCAATCCTTCCGCGAAGGCCACATCCAGCCGGTCGATAAGGACGATGTTTCGAATGCTGAGCGCGGTCAGCATCGGTCCGTCAAGACGTCCAATCCCAAAGCCAACTCAACCAGGACCCCTCCTTGCGTTGGGGTCTCAGGTTGCGCCGTTCGAGAATGGCATAGCTGTCTTCATACCAACTGCTGCCCGGGAAGTTATGGCCCAGGACAGCGGCGGACATCTGTGCCTCGTCGGTAATGCCCAGGGCGAGATAGGCCTCGGTCAGGCGATGCAATGCTTCGGGAACATGAGTGGTGGTCTGGTAGTTCTCGATGACCGCGCGATACCGGTTGATCGCCGCAAGATGGTCCCCCTTGCGTTGGTAGTAGCGGCCGATGCTCATGTCCTTGCCGGCGAGATGGTCGCGGGTCAGGTCGAGCTTGAGCCGGGCGTCCCGCGCATAGGCCGTGTTCGGGAAGCGTTTGATGACGTCCTGCACCGAGGCGAGGGCCAATGTCGTCATTTTTTGGTCCCGGCCGACATCCGAAATCTGCTCGTAGTAGGACAGCGCCTTCAGGTAATAGGCATAGGCGATATCGCTGTGGCCCGGGTGCAACTCGATAAACCGGTCCAGCGCAATGATCGCCTCGTCGAATTTCTCTTCCAAATAAAAGGCGTAGGCCGACATTAGCTGCGCCTTCGTCGCCCAGCGCGAATAGGGGTGCTGCCGCTCGACTTCGTCGAATTCCTTGGCGGCGGTCTCGTTCCAGCCCGCTTCCAGATAATCCAGCGCGCCATTGTAGATTTCTTCCGCGCTGCGTTCCTTTGCGGCTTGGGCCTCTTCCTCGGGCGAGCCGAAGATCGTGGTCAACGTATCGCAGCCGGATAGAAGCAGCATGCAGACCGTCAGCAGAACGGGTGCGGGCCCGGAAAGGCGTTTGCGACGGGACGAGAAAATCCGATCGGTCATGAGCGTTTCGAAACCTTCAACAATGCGGTAGCGGCATGGCCAGAGATTCACGGCTGCCGCGGCGTTCATGACGCCTATATAGCACTGACGGCCGCCCATTCCTATATGGCGGCCGCTTCACAAATCGCAACGGATGACAATGGAGTTGGCGGGGCTAGGCGACCGCGACAGCCGGCGTCTCGGTCCAGCGCGTGGACTGCGGCAGCGGAACATCGTCGCCGGAGACGTAGGTCCACGCCGCGGTGTCCGCGAACAAGGCGCGCAAAAGCTTGTTGTTGATCTGATGCCCGGTGCGATGCCCCGAGAAACGGCCGATGATCGGGCCGCCCGCCAGGTAAAGGTCGCCCAGACTATCCAAAATCTTATGCCGGACGAACTCGTCCTCATACCGCAGGCCGCCGTCGTTCAGCACTTTGTCCCCGCTCACCACCACGGCATTGTCCAGGGACCCGCCATGGGCCAGGCCGGCTTTCCGCATCGCTTCGACGTCTTCGAGGAAGCCGAAGGTCCGCGCGCGGCAAATCTCGGACTTAAACGTGTCGGCGCACATGGCGACGGTTTTCGTCTGTTGCCCGATGATCGGATTGTCATACTCGATCGACAGTTCGATCGAGAAGACGTCTGCGGGCTCGAGTTTCGTGACCGAATCGCCGATATGGGCCACCTTCGGCTTGAGAATTTGGATTGCCCGGCGGCTGGCCGGCTGTTCTTCGATGCCCGCGCATTCGATCAGGAAGACGAACGGCTCGGAACTGCCGTCCATGATCGGCACTTCGGGCCCCGCGACCTCGATGATGGCATTGTCGATCTCGCAGCCGGCGAGAGCCGCCATGAGATGTTCGACCGTCGCGATGGTCGTGCCCGCATCGTTGGAAAGCGAGGTGCAAAGTCGCGTGTCGGATACGTTGCCGAAATGTGCTGCGATCTCTGCATGCTGGCCGCGTAAGTCGGCGCGGCGGAATACGATGCCGCTGTCGATGTCGGCAGGATGCAGCGACATGGAAATCTTTTCACCGCTGTGCAGGCCGATGCCGCTGCAGTGGATGCTGCTCTTCAGTGTCTTCTGTCTTGGAGAGGTCGTCGAACCAGAACCGTTCAGACCAACGTTGGTCGGCTTTCCCACACTCAAGTCCCCCACGTCTGACGCCCTGGTGATCGCTGCTGCGCTTGCTGCTGTGATCGTCATCTTCGAGCGCGTACCCGGCATTAGAACACCGGAAAATTAGTTTCTATAACAATGATGTACCAATCCCGCCAAAAGAGAACAAATCACTCTTTGTTACCAATTGTTACATGGCGGATTGCGGAAAGAGACACGGCCGCATCCAGGATGCGGCCGTGCACGAGGTTGGCATTGTATTGAATCGGGTTACGGCGCTAATTGGCCTGCCGCCGCAGAAATGCCGGAATATCAAGCACTTCTTCCTCAGATGAGGCGGCTTTCTCCGGCTCGTCCTTGGCGTCGTCCGTTTGGACCTGCGCCGGCGGATTTTCGGGCGCCGGCGACGGTGTCTCGGACGGTGCCGCCGTTTCCGTCAATGGCGGTGCGGCCGGGCTTGGCCGGGTTTGCAGGTGCGGTTCCGTCTGTACCTTAGGCTGCGCCGCCGCTGTCGAACGCATGTTCATGTCGGCCGTCCGGCTGACGCCGGTCATCCGCTCGAACAGGCTGCGCCGCCGTGACGGCTGGCTCAACGCGTCGTCGAGCTGGTCACCCGCCGAGCGCGATGCCGACCCGGAACCGCTGTCATCACCGGGAGTAGGCGACGTTGGGCGGGGCGGGATGAATGGTACGCGCCGTCCGCCCGGTTCCGGCCGGGACAGGGACTCCGGACGCGTTTGCGGCTCAGGCCGTCGTTCCGGCTCGGGCGCAGGCGATGGGGTCGTTTCCTGGACCGGTGCCGGTGCCGTTGGCTGCGGTGTCGACGGACGTTGCATCGACAAGGACGGCTCGATCCGCGCCGCCGGGGCCGGTTTGGCCGGTTGCGGTTGCGGCACGGCGGTCATCGCCGGCTTCTCCGGTTCCGTGGCAGGCATTTCCGGCTGCGGCGTTTCCTCTTCGGCGGTAGGCATGACCGGCGGCTCGGCGGCAGGCGTTGCATCGGTGCCGCTGGAATCGGAAGCGGCGGCCGGCTCGGCAACCGCGACGTCGGCCGTTTCCACCGGCGTCTCGCGTTCAGCCGGTGCAGGCTCTGCGGTTGCCCGGACCGTGCGGATCGGCTGCGGTTGGACCGACGACATTTCCACTGCGTCGATGCCGGTGGCAACGACCGAAACGCGGAGTTTGCCTTCCATCGACTCGTCGAAGGTAGACCCGAAGAGAATGTTGGCCTCCGGGTCGACTTCTTCGCGGATGCGGTTTGCCGCTTCGTCGACTTCGAACAGTGTCATGTCGGGGCCGCCGGTGATGTTGATCAGGACGCCGCGCGCGCCTTCCATCGTAATATCTTCCAGCAGCGGATTGGAGATTGCAGCCTCGGCGGCTTCGATGGAGCGGCGGTCGCCTTCGGACTCGCCCGTACCCATCATCGCCTTGCCCATCTCGCTCATGACCGTTCGCACGTCGGCAAAATCAAGGTTGATCAGGCCCGGCATCACCATCAGGTCGGTTACGCCGCGGACACCCGAATACAACACGTTGTCCGCCATGTTGAAGGCGTCCGCAAAGGTCGTCTTCTCGTTGGCGACCCGGAACAGGTTTTGGTTCGGGATGATGATCAGCGTGTCGACATGCTGGGTCAGCTCTTCGATGCCCTCTTCGGCGAGGCGCATCCGCTGCTGACCTTCGAAATGGAACGGCTTGGTCACGACGCCGACGGTCAGAATGCCCTGCTCGCGGGTCGTGCGGGCGATGACCGGGGCCGCACCGGTGCCGGTGCCGCCGCCCATGCCGGCCGTAATGAATACCATGTGGCTGCCGGCGAGATGGTCGAGCGTCTCTTCCTGTGCTTCTTCCGCCGCGGCGCGCCCAACATCGGGACGGGCACCCGCGCCCAGGCCCTGGGTCAGGTTCGTGCCGAGCTGAATGCGGCGTTCGGATTTCGACTGGCCGAGCGCCTGCGCATCCGTATTGCACACCAGGAACTCGACGCCGGCGAGATTGGAATCGATCATATTATTGACGGCATTCCCTCCGGCGCCGCCGACTCCGACCACGGTGATCCGTGGTTTGAGTTCGCCCTCGATATCGGGCATCGACAATTTGATTGTCATTCTATTCTCTCTCCGCTCTTACAATGCCAAATATGCCGTATTTAGCGGCATTCGTCGCCCCCATGGTGGCCCCATGGGCTCAAAAAAAGAGGGTTAACGCTAGAAATTCTCACGTAACCACCCTCCAAGGCGGCCAAAAAGGCCGCCGGCCGTCTCTCGTTGGGGCGTCGTCATCCCACGCGCGTCGCCCCGGTCGTCTACCGCGAAGGACAAAAGGCCGGCGCAGGCCGAAAATGCCGGTCCTGAGGTGGCCTCCGCTAGGCCGGTCAAACCGCGCGGTTTGCCGAGCCGAACCTGTTTGTTCAAGATCTGGCGCGCCAATTCGGCAACGCCGGGAAGCTGGCTCGCGCCGCCGGTCAACACCACGCGGCGGCCGGCAATCTTGTCGAGGCCGCTTGCCTCTAGCCGGGACCGCACCAACTCGATCGTCTCTTCGATGCGCGGCGCGATGATCCCGACCAGGAATGATTTCGGTATCTGTACCGGTTGGCCGTCCTCCTCGGCGGCGACCTGCGGCACCGTCACCATCTCGCGGTCGTCGGCATGCGACGACAGGCAGTTTCCGTGCAGTGTTTTGAGACGTTCCGCCTGCGGGACCGGGGTCGACAGGCCGCGCGCGATATCGTTCGTCACATGCCCGCCGCCAATCTGGATCGAGTCCACATGGACCAGGGCGCCGTCGTAGAACACCGCAAGCGACGTGGTGCCGCCGCCCATATCGATGACCGTCACGCCGAGATCGATCTCGTCCTCGACCAGGCACCCGAGGCCGGCGGCATATGCGCCGACGACGATGTCGCTCACGTCCAGCAGGCAGCGCGAGACGCAGGTGGCCAAATTGTGGACCGCGCCCGCCTTGGCGCTGACCTTGTGCATGCGGACGCCGAACGAACTGCCGTGCAGACCGCGTGGATCGCGGATACCGTTGGCGCCGTCGACGACATATCCGACCGGGATGGCGTGGATCAATGTCCGTTCGTTGACGTCGGTATCGGTGCCGCATTCATGAAGCAGGCGGCGAATGTCCGTGTCGTCGATCGCCCCGCCGCGCAGCGGATGCTCGAAGGAGTGGGAATTGCTGCGGGGATGACCGCCGGTCAGGTTGACGATGGTCGAACGGATGGTCACGCCGGCCATTTGTTCGGCGGCGTGGACGGCCGACAATACGGCCTGCTCGGCGGATTCCATGTCGACGATCAGCCCGGCGCGTACGCCCTGGCTGGCTTGATGGCCGATACCGGTAACGCGGATCACGTCTTTCTCGTCCGCTTCACCAATAAAGCAGCATATCTTCGTCGACCCGATATCGAGGGCGGATATGATGCCGTTATTCGCCAAGGTTTCTCATCCTTCTCTTACGTTCGTTCCCTGTTCAACACGTCGTCTACGTTTGATCGCCACGGTGTGCCGCCGCGGTCGGTTTCCGGTTCATCCGGACGGTCATCTTGTCCGGGACGCGAAGGTCCACGGCGGAGATGTCGCGCTTCAGGAGGCCATGCTCCTTTTCCAACTCGCTCAATTTGCGCCATGCCGCTTCCGGATTCTCGGCCGGGAGGCGGATGTCGATTGCGTCCTCGATGCGGATGTTCCAGCGCCGCCCACTGACCCACACGGCATGGGTGACCCGCTCCATCATCTCGGGTTCGGCGGCCAGCATCGCCAATAGGGCGGCCGCGTGTTTCGGCGCGGTGTCGCCGACAATGATCTTAAGGTCGCGGTACCGGTCGAGCCCTTGCGAACCGATGATCGCGCCCCCCTTGTCCACGAGTAGGAATTTCTTGTTTCTTTGCCAGATGGCGACGGGTTCCCGCTCCGTCAGGTAAACCAAGATCGTGTCGGGCAGTCGCCGCTCGATGCGGGCTTCGGCGACCCAGCCTAAGTCTTCTAAACGTTGACGGGCGCCGTCAGGATCGAAAAACAGGATTGGTTCACCGACGTGTGTTTGCAGGGCCTCCAGCAATTGCGAGCGTGTCGCTTCCTTGCGGCCGGCCACGTAAACCTCGCGGACCGAGAAGCCGGCCCATAGCGTGACGTCGGCGACGGCGTTGCGTGTCCCGTTCGCGATCCGGCCCGGCAGGTCGACCCCCGACGCCCAAACGATACCGCCGATCATGACGCCGACCGCGGTCATTGCGCCCGTGCCGTACATCAACCAGCGCCGGCCCGTGGTCATCTCGAATTGGAACCGCTCGGTAATCCGGTCCCAATGAGTGCTCTGGCGCCGCGTGCGCCGCCGTGTCGCGGTGGTGCGGCGTGATTTCCTTACGCGTCGCATGCTGCGTTCTCCACCATCCAACTAACCAACTCGGGGAAGGACATGCCGACATGCTTTGCTTGTTCCGGCACCAGCGAGAGCGGCGTCATCCCCGGCTGCGTGTTGATTTCGAGGAGGTACAACTCCCCCGGATTGCGCATCGTGTCGTCGTAGCGGAAGTCGGCGCGGGTTACGCCGCGGCAACCCAGCGCGCGGTGCGCCGTGACCGCGTTTTCCATGCAAAGTTGGGCGATCGAGTCCGGGACCGGCGCCGGACACAGGTGCACCGTCTTGCCGTCGGTATATTTCGCCTCATAGTCGTAAAATCCATCGTTCGGGCGCAATTCGGTCACGCCGAGTGCGCGGTCGCCCATAACGGCGACCGTCAACTCGCGGCCGGGAATGTACGGCTCGACAAGCGCGTTGGACCCATACTGCCAGTCGTCCACCGGCAAATAGTTGTCGCCGGGAA
Source organism: Alphaproteobacteria bacterium (assembly GCA_965228975.1). GTDB lineage: Bacteria > Pseudomonadota > Alphaproteobacteria > UBA8366 > UBA8366 > JAJFJD01. The sequence continues at coordinate 3,635,985 of OZ245851.1, read as the reverse complement.
GGATGATGTGCACGCCGACGCTGGACCCTTCGTTGTTCGGTTTGATGACGTAGGGAGGGTCGATCACGATGCCGCCCCGCAAATCGCCGACATGCAGGACCTGGCCTTCCGTGCACTGGATTCCGGCGGCCCGGAAGATTTCCTTCGAACGCGCCTTGTCCATTGCCGTGGCGGAGGCAAGCAGCCCGGAATGAGTGTAGGGAATCTCAAGAATATTGAGCATTGCCTGAATATGGCCGTCCTCTCCAAAACGTCCGTGCAACGCGTTGAACACCACGTCGGGGCGTGGCTCGAGTCTCTTCAAGAAAGCCCCGAGGTCGCGCGTTACGTCGATCTCCTCAACGTCGTACCCACTTTCGCGCAGTGCCGCTGCACATTCCGTGCCGCTGCTGAGAGATACTTCCCGCTCGGCCGACCACCCCCCAAGAAGCACCGCGACACGCTTGCTCATTCCCGGCCTCCGTTCTCGGCGACGCCAACGCGCCGAATTTCCCATTGCAGCTCCACGCCGCAGGTATCGAGGACTCTCCGGCGAACCTCTTCGCCCAGACTCTCCAAGTCGTGCGCTGTGGCCGACCCGGTATTGATCAGGAAGTTGCAGTGTTTTTCCGATACCGCCGCACCGCCGATCTGCAGCCCGCGGCAGCCGGCCGCGTCGATCAATTCCCAGGCGTGGCGGCCGTCGGGGTTCTTGAAGGTGGATCCGCCTGTGCGGCTGCGGATCGGCTGCGTTTCGTTCCGGGCCGCGCCGATTTCGTCCAAGCGTGCGGAAATTTTTGCCGGGTCCTCCGGTTCGGCGGCAAGTGTCGCCGAGACGAAGATGTGATCGTCCGGCACGCTGGAATGACGGTAGCTGAATCCCATCGCTGCGGCGTCGGACCGGTGGGTGCCGCCGGCGCGATCTAGAGAGTCGGCGCTGATCAACACGTCCTTGATCTCTCGGCCATAGGCGCCGGCATTCATACGTAACGCGCCGCCGATCGTTCCCGGAATACCGGAAAGGAATTCCAAACCGCCGATTCCGTTCTCCGCCGCAAACCGTGCGACGTTGATGTCCAGTGCGCCGGCACCGGCCATGACGCCGGCCTCGGTTACGGCGATGGTATTGAACGTACCGCGCAGCCGGACGACGACGCCGGGGATGCCGCCGTCGCGAATCAACAGGTTCGACGCGACGCCCAGCACCGTCACCGGGATGTCCGTCGGCGTGCCGGCGAGAAACTGTTGCAGATCGTTCGTGTCCGCCGGCAGGAACAGGACTTCCGCCGGGCCGCCGACGCGGAACCACGTATACCGCGCCAACGCGACGTCTTCCCGATACTCTCCGCGGACTGCGGGAAGCCGGTCTATAAGGCGATCGGGATGTTTAAGTGCCGCCATGGCCATCACCGCGCTCCCGCCGACTCTTGCAACGCCCTGAGCTTTTCCGGCAACTCGTTTGCCCAGACCGTGCTGGTACCGGCGCCGAGGCAGACGACCATGTCGCCGGCACGGGCGACGGCCATAACGATCTGGGGCAGGTCTTCCGGGTCGCCGAGCGCCAGGACGTGACGATGTCCTCGCGTGCGGAGGCCTTCGATCAATGCGTCCCGGTCGGCGCCGGGGATCGGCTTTTCGCCCGCCTCATAGACATTGGAGACGATGACCGTATCGGCGTCGTTGAAACAGGCGCAGAATTCCTCGAACAGGCTCGACAACCGGGAATACCGGTGCGGCTGTACGACGGCGATGATGTTTCCTTCCGACGCCGACCGCGCCGCTTTCAAGACGGCCGAGATCTCCACGGGATGATGCCCATAGTCGTCGATGACGGTGATACCGCCGGCTTCGCCTGTCTTAGTGAACCGCCGCTTGACGCCTTCGAATCCGCCCAACGTGCTGACGATGGTGGCTTCGTCGATGGACATTTCGTTGGCCACGGCGATCGCGGCGAGGGCGTTCTGGACGTTATGGTCGCCGAACATCGGCAGGTGGACGTCGCGCAGCAGCCGGTCGTCGGCGCCACGGCCGCCGAAATGCACGTCGAAGGTGACCCCATCCGGGCCGGCGCGGAGGTTTTCGCCACGCACTTCCGCCTGCGGATTGAGGCCGTAGGTAATGAGGCGGCGATCCGAGATGCTGCCGATCATCGCCTGCACCTCGTGATGATCGATGCACAGCGCGGCAAAGCCGTAAAAGGGTAGATTTTGAACGAAGCTGCGGAAGGCAGCGCGCTCCTCGTCGAAGGTGCCGTAGAAGTCCAGATGCTCCGGATCCATGTTCGTGACGATGGCGATCGTCGCCGGCAGTTTGACGAAGGTGCCGTCCGATTCGTCGGCTTCCACGACCATCCACTCACCGTCGCCGAGCCGCGCGTTGGTGCCGTAGGCGTTGATGATCCCGCCATTGATGACCGTCGGATCGAGATCGGCCCCGTCCAGGATGGAGGCGACCATCGATGTCGTGGTGGTCTTGCCATGCGTGCCGCCGACAGCGATCGCCCATTTCAGGCGCATTAGTTCGGCAAGCATTTCGGCACGCCGGACCACGGGGATCATCGTCTCCCGGGCCACCACCACTTCGGGGTTGTCGGCCTGCACCGCGGTCGAGATGACGACGACCTGCGCGTCGCCCAAATTCGACGCGTTGTGCCCGACATGAACGGTGATGCCGAGGTCCCGCAGGCGCGCGACATTCGCACTTTCGGCCAGGTCGCTGCCTTGCACCTTGTAACCCAGGTTATGCATCACCTCGGCGATGCCCGACATGCCGATTCCGCCGATGCCGACGAAATGGATGGTGCCGATGGACAGAGGCATGCTTCTCATTCTGCGGCCTCTCTCGATTGTGTTCCGGCGTCGCCGTTATCCGAATACCCCGCGGCCGACAAGACCAACTCCGTCAGATTGTCCGTCGCATTCCGCATGCCGATCTGTCCGGCGCAGAGCGCGGTCGTCCGCAGGCTCTTCGTGTCGGACAGTAGCGTGGTAAGCCGCGCGGTCAGGCATTCGGCGGTGAAGGCTTCTTGCGGGATCATCCAACCGCCGCCGGCGTCGCACAGGCATTCGGCGTTCCGGGTTTGGTGGTCGTCTGTCGCATGGGGGTAAGGCACCAGGATGGCGGGCCGTCCTGCGGCGGCGAGTTCAGCGATCGTGGATGCACCGGCGCGGCAGATCACCAGGTGCGCGGCGGCCAGCTTGTTCGGCATATCGGAGAAGAAGGGCGCCAGTTCCGCTTGCAGTCCGGCGTCGTCATAAATCTTCCGCACGGCCTCCAGGTCTTCGGCGCGGCACTGCTGCGTAAGGCGAATGCGCCGTTGGACCGTATCGGGCAATCTGGTCAGCGCTTCGGGGACGACCTTGCTGAAAACAGTCGCGCCGAGGCTTCCGCCGAAGACCAACAAGTTGATCGGCCCGTCGTCTTCGATGGTTGGGTAGGGCTCGCCGGCGATGCCGATGATTTCGGACCGCACCGGATTGCCGGTCCAGACCGTCTTCGGCCGGTCTTCGTCGCGGAGGTTCGCCACGCTGCGGAAGGCGGTCGCGATATTCGTGACCCGCGATGCAAAGAGCCGGTTCGCACGGCCGAGGATCGCGTTCTGTTCGTGAATGACCGTCCGGCAGCCGAGTCCGACGGCGGCGGCCATGGTCGGCGCGGAGGCATAACTGCCGAATCCGACGACGGCCAATGGATCGATGGCTTTGAGGATTCGTCGTGCCTGCAGGAAGCCGATACCGAGTTCGAATAAGGCGACCAGGCGCTTTACCGGTCCCCGGCCGCTCAGGCCGCCGGCCCGGATGCGGTAGGTATCCGCGGTGGCCAGCGCGCCATCGAGCGCGTTGGCACGGCGGTCCGTGATCAACGCGATCCGGATGCCGCGGTCGGCGAGCGCGCCCGCCAAGGACTGGGCCGGAAAGACGTGACCGCCGGTGCCGCCGGCGGCAAGGACAATGGGTCGACTGGGCGCGATCATCGGGAATCTCCCGGTCGGCGACGCGTCAACGCGAGCATCATGCCCATGCCGAAGGCGATCGCGAGGATCGACGAGCCGCCGTAGGAGATGAACGGCAAGGTCATGCCCTTGGGCGGCATCAAGTTGACCGAGGACGCCATGTTGATCAGCGCCTGCAAGGAAAACTGCACCAGCAGGCCGGTGGTCGCCAGGACGATGAACAAGTCATTGTCCTGCAAGACACGGCTGAATCCCCGCAACACGATTATGGCGAACAACAGCACGAGTAGCAGGCAGGCGATGAGACCGAACTCTTCGCCGGCGACGGCGAAGACGAAATCGGCGTGAGCGTCCGGCAGGTTGGATTTTGCCGTTCCCAATCCCGGCCCGGTGCCGAACAGGCCACCGTTCTTGAAGGCTTCCAGGGCGCGGTCGATCTGGTAGCTGTCGCCGGCCTGCGGATTGAAGAACCGGTCGACCCGGCTGGCCACATGCGGGAACACGAAATATGCCGTGACCACCCCGCCGAGCCCGAGGATGAGCAGAAGCGCGACATAGACCATCGGTAGGCCGGCCAGGAAGAACTGGCTGAACCAGACGATGGTCACGACGGCCGTCTGCCCCACATCCGGCTGGGCCAGCAATAACCCGACCACCACGAACAGCAGGGCGGCGGAGATCGCGTTGCCCGGAATGTCTTCGCCGAGCCGCTTGGCCGCGAACATCCAGGCTGCTGTGACGGCAAAGGCCGGCTTCACGAATTCGGAAATTTGCAGCGACAGGCCGCCCAGCGTAATCCATCGGCGCGCGCCCTTGATCTCGGTGCCGATTGCCAGCGTCAACAACAACAGCGCGACCGAGGCCAGAAAGACCATTACCGCCAGCCGCCGAACCTGACGGGTGTTGAGCATGGATACCAGGAACAGTACGGCCATCGCCGGGACGACGAACATCGCCTGGCGCAGCAGGAAATGCGTTGGCGGGAGGTCGAGGCGTTCGGCAACCGCCGGGCTCGCCGCGCCCGTCAGAACCAGTCCGATACCGGTTAGGGCGCAAAGCAGGAAGAGGGACCACCGGTCGACGGTCCACCACCACCGTCCCAGGACGGACGTATCGGCGCGTGTCAGCGGAACCATCATGTGGCGCCCCCGTCATTGCGGATGGTTCGGGCGCTGCCAGGAAGCGCGGCGACGGCGCGGCAGAAACTGTTGCCGCGCTCCTCGAAGTTCGGGAATTGGTCGAAGGATGCACAGGCAGGCGACAAGAGCACGACCGCATCGGGGTTCCCGTCGCGATGCGCCATCGCATGCGCGGCGTGAACCGCCGTCTCGAGATCGCCGCATTGCGTGGTCGCGACATGTCCCTCGAGCGCCTGGCCGAAATCCTCCGCGGCTTCCCCGATCAGGAAGGCGTGATGGATGCGCGGAAAACAGGATGCGGCGGCGTCGAGGCCGCCTTCCTTCGCCAAACCGCCGGCGATCCAATAGATATGATCGTAGGAGGACAGGGCGCGGGCCGCAGCTTCGGCATTCGTCGCCTTGCTGTCATTAACGTAGCGAACGCCGTCGATTTCCGCCACCAGTTGCTGGCGATGGGCCAAGCCCGGATAACTGCGAATCGCCTTCGCGATGACTCTCTGATCGATGTCCAGCATGCGCGCAACGGCATAGGCCGCGCTGGCGTTCTGCGCGTTGTGGTTGCCGGGCATCGCAGGCGCTTCGTCCAGGCTCAGCACCGGGACGTTCTGACCGTCCAGGTCGTCATAAAGGAACCGATCGATCGCGTAGACGCCGCCGGCGACGCGATGATCGCCGGAGATCTCGATGACCCGCCGTGTCGCATCCTTGCGCAAGGCGTCGGCGATGGATCTGCAGATCTCGTCGTCGATCCCGACCACCGCCGCGTGACGCGCCTTCTGACCGTCGAAGATTCGTTTCTTGGCGGCGACATAGCCGTTCATGCCGCCATGTCGGTCCAGATGGTCCGCCGTGACATTCAGCAACACCGCGATGTCGAAGGGGATCGGGGATGTAAGCTCAAGTTGGTAGGACGACATCTCGAGGACGTACAGGCCGTCTTTGCCCATGGGCGCGAGATCGAGCGCCGGCATGCCGAGATTGCCGCCGATGTCGATGGTCTGCCCGGCGTGTCGCAGTATATGGCCGATCAGCGCGGTCGTCGTGGATTTGCCGTTGGTGCCGGTGATGCCGACGTAGCGGGCGTCGGGTTGTGCCTTCGCGAGCAGCTCGATGTCGCCGATGATCGCGCAGCCCCGTTCCTTTGCGCGTGCGGCGACAGGATGCGGCGCGGGGTAGGTGTGCGGAATGCCCGGGCTCAGGACCAGCGCATCGACGTCGTCCCATGCATCGCCGGCGAGATCGGTGATCGAAATTCCGTCATCTTCCGCGGCTGCGCGGCTCGACTCCTTGTCGTCCCACGCGCGCACGATCGCGCCGCCGCGCTGCAGCGCACGGGCGGCCACGAGGCCCGATGCCCCGAGCCCCATCACGGCGATGGTTTGGCCACGATATGTCGACAGGTCGATCACCAGAGATTGTCTCGCTCTACCGCAGTTTCAGAGTTGCCAGTCCGATCAGCGCCAGGATCGACGCGATGATCCAGAACCGGATGACGATCGTGGATTCGGCCCATCCCTTCTTTTCGAAGTGATGGTGCAGCGGGGCCATCGCGAACACGCGTTTGCCCGTCAATTTGAAAGAGGCGACCTGAACGATCACCGACACCGTTTCCAAGACGAAGAGGCCGCCGATGATCGCGAGGACCAACTCGTGCTTGGTGACCACGCTGATCGCGCCGAGCGCGCCGCCGACCGACAGAGACCCGGTATCGCCCATGAACACCATGGCCGGCGGTGCGTTGAACCACAGGAAGCCGAGGCTCGCGCCGACCATCGCACCGCAGAACACCGCCAACTCTCCGGTTCCGGCGACGTAGTGAAGTTGCAGATACTCGGAATAGATCGAGTTCCCGACGAGATAGGCGATGAACCCGAAACAGGCGGCGGCGATCATCACCGGCACGATGGCCAGGCCATCCAAGCCGTCGGTCAGGTTGACCGCGTTCGATGCGCCGACCATCACGAAGGCCGCGAAGGGGATGAAGAACCAGCCGAGGTCGATCAGGATATTCTTGAAGAACGGCACCGACATGCTCGCCGCAAGCGGTTCGCGCGTCAGCATCAGGACCCAAACGGTCGCCCCGACGGCGATCAAAACCTGCAGGAGAAGCTTCATCCGGCCGGGCAGGCCTTTCGAATTCCGTTTCGAGAGCTTCAGGTAGTCGTCCGCGAAGCCCACCGCGCCGAAACCGACTGTGACCAGCATGACGATCCAAACGTAGCCGTTGCTGATGTCGGCCCACAGAATGGTGCTGAGGACAATCGCCAGCAGGATCAGGAATCCGCCCATGGTCGGCGTGCCGGCCTTGGCAAGATGACCTTCCGGAACGTCCTCGCGAATGTTCGAGGCGCCGTTCTGGGTGCTGCGCAGCCACTGAATGACCATCGGGCCCAACAGGAAGCTGAGGATCAACGCGGTGATGATCGCGCCGCCGGTCCGGAACGTGATGTAGCGGAACAGGTTGAACGCGAGGAATTGGTCGGCGAAGGGCGAAAGCAGGTTGAACAGCATAGCGGGTATCAAGCCTCCCCAACGGCGGCGCTGGGGCCGTCTTCGCGGTCGAGCGCGCGCAATGCGTCCGCGATTGGAATCATCCGGCTGCCCAATGACCCCTTGATCATGACGACATCGCCGGCGCGGACGGTCTCCAGCACGCGGTCCAGGATGGCGGCGCTGTCGCGGCCGTGTGTGGTGACGGCGCGATCCGTCAGCGCATCGATCAGATGCGCCATGTTGTCGCCGGCAGCGATGACGATATCGACATGGTTGCGCAGGATATCGGGCGCAAGCCCTGCATGCGCTTCGGGCGCCGATTCACCGATTTCGAGCATGTCGCCGAGTACCGCGATCCGGCGGCCGTCGGCGGACGGATCGGTTGCGCCCAGCACGTCGAAAGCGGCGCGCATGGAAGCCGGGCTGGCGTTGTAGCTCTCGTCGATCAGGACGAAGTTGCCATCTTCAAGCGTGATCGAAGATTGTTGACCGCGCCCTTTCATCGGACGGATCGCGGCGAGGGATGCCGCCGCTCGCGTCACGTCCGCGCCGATCATGTGCACGGCGCCGAGAACGGCAAGGCTGTTCATCACCCAGTGCCGGCCGGGTGCGCCGACAACATAGGACAGCTCCCGACCGTCGAGTTCGATCGTGATATCGCTGCCATTCGGGCCTGATTCTGTCTTTATCAGTCGTAGTGTCGCGTCCGGATGTTCCCCGAAGGAACAGATGCGCCTCACGCCGGCGGCGTCCGCGCTGCGGCGCAGGCGGTCGAAGTGCCGGTTGTCGCGATTCAGCACGGCGGCGCCATCCTCGGGAAGGCCCACAAAGATCTCCGCCTTGGCGTCCGCGATGCCTTCTTCGGAATCGAAAAATTCCAGATGGACCGCTTCCACGGTCGTAATGACGGCGACATCCGGCCGGACGATTTCCGACAAGGGCGCGATCTCGCCGGCGTGGTTCATGCCGAGTTCGAAGACGCCGAATTCTGTGGTTCGCGCCATGCGCGCGAGGCTGAGCGGCAGGCCCCAGTGGTTATTCAAATTACCCTGGGTCGCCGCTGTCTCGCCTTGTTGGCCGAGCGCCAAGGCCAGCATCTCCTTGGTGCCTGTCTTTCCGACGCTGCCGGTGACCCCGATGATCCGCGCCGATGCGCGGTCGCGGGCGGCTCGGGCGAGGTCCCGCATGCCGAGGTCGGTATCCGCGACAGCGAGCAGCGGGGTGTCTTTCGATCGTTCGGCCCAGGACTCGTTCACCATGGCGGCGGCGGCGCCCTTGCTCAGCGCATCGCCGACATGAGCATGGCCGTCGCTGTTGTCGCCGCGGATCGCGATGAACAGATCGCCCGGCTTTAGGCTGCGGCTGTCGATGGAGACGCCGCTGGCATCCCACGGTTCCGTCGCGACTCCGCCGGTTGCGGCGGCGGCTTCGGTATGGGTCCAGAGGGGGGTCATGACGCCCCCAATGCGAGTTCTTGCACGACCGTCGCATCATGGAAGGGCAGGACGTCGGTGCCGACGATCTGGCCTTCTTCGTGGCCTTTGCCGGCGACCAACAGAACATCGCCGGATGACAGGTCAGACATCGCCGCCGCGATAGCTGCCCGCCGGTCGCCAATCTCCGTCGCGTCGGGGCAGCCGGCGAGGACGTCGCGGCGGATTTGCTGCGCGTCCTCGGTCCGAGGATTGTCGTCGGTCACGTAGACGGCGTCGGCGCGCTGGGCCGCGATACGCGCCATCTCCGGGCGTTTGCCTTTATCGCGGTCGCCGCCGCAGCCGAACACGACCGCAAGCTTGTTCCGCACGTGCGGGCGTAATGTCTTCAGAACGACGTCCAAGGCATCTGGCGTATGCGCATAGTCCACGTAGACGGATGCGCCGTTTTTCAGCCGCACCGCTTGTTCTAGCCGGCCGGGCACGCCATCCAGCGTCGCCACATGTTGCAATGCCGCGTCGACGTCGTCACCGCAGGCCGCGACCAATGCAGCGGCGCATAGCATGTTGGCGACCTGAAAATCGCCGGGCAGGGGGAATTTGGTCGATAAGGTCGTGTCGAAGGCGCGGATTTGCAGATCCCACCCGTCGGCGGAAGGTTTCGCCTCCAGGCAGCACAGGTTTCCGCTGCGCAGGCCGTAAGTGATGACACGCTGCTGGCGGTCTTCCGCAATTCCCCGCAATCCATCGAATTCCGGGCTTTCCGCGTTCAGGACGGCGACGCCGTCGTCGCGCAGCAGTTCGATGAAAAGCCGGCGTTTCGCGGCCCGATACTTCTCCATCGTGCCGTGATAATCGAGATGGTCGCGCGTCAGGTTGGTGAACGCGGCGGCGGTGACCTGGACGCCGTCGAGCCGGTGCTGCTCGAGACCGTGGCTGGACGCTTCAAGGGCGAGATGATTGATGCCCTGCTGCCGGAGGCTCGCGAGCTTTCGATGCAATTCGACCGGGTCGGGCGTGGTCAGGCTCGGGCCGCCCTTCAGGTTGGGCCCCCGCACGCCGAGCGTGCCCATGCTCGCGGCCGGATGACCGAGCCGGGTCCAGAATTGTTGGGTGAAGGTCGCGACAGATGTCTTGCCGTTCGTTCCCGTGATCGCCGCAACCGTGCGCGGCTGGGCGCTGTAGAAGCGCGCCGCCATGCGGGCGAGCTGACGGCGAGGGTTTGAATCGGTAATCACCGCGACATCGGTAGCGCGCGTGTCCTGCCGCAGATCGGGCGGTCCGAGGACGGCCTTCGCGCCGGCGTCGATGGCGTCGTCGATGTAGTCGCGTCCGTCCCGTTGCGTTCCTGGAATGGCGGCAAACAAGAATCCGGGCCGAATCTTCCGGCTGTCCGCACTCAACCCCGTGATTTCCACATCGGAATCGGGAAGGCGGGCAGGTTTGCCGTTATTTCCAAGAAGGCTAAAAAGACGCAAGCTTGGGACCCTCGCTCGGCAAGGTGACGGTAAGAAGTTCCTGCAATTCCGGCGACGACTCGTCGACCGGCGCCAGTCCCATGATCGGGCCCATCCGTTCCACGACCTGACGTACGACCGGTGCGGCGACCCAGCCGCCCGTCGCATTTCCGAAGGTGGCTTTCGTTCCTTTCGGTTCGTCCAGGATGGCGAGCACGAGATATTTCGGGTCGTTCATCGGGAAGGCGCCGACGAAGGACGAAATCAGCGACTTCCGCTTGTAGCGTCCATTGACCTGTTTTTCGGCGCTGCCGGTCTTGCCGCCGACGAGGAAGCCCTTTGCGGCGGCGCGGCGGCCGGTTCCCTGCTCGACGACCAGCCGCAGTAGCCGCCGCATTTCATGCGATGTCCGTTTGGAAACAACGCGTTGTCCCATCGGTTTCGGCGCATCGGCCGACCTTTTCACCAGGGTCGGCGGATAGTACACGCCCTCGTTCAAGACCGCCGATACGGCGGATGCGAGTTGCAGCGGGCTAACCGCGATGCCGTGGCCGAAGGAAACCGTCATCGTGTTGATCGTTTGCCAGCGCAGGGGAAGCAGCGGGCTGCCGACCTCCGGGAGCTCGACCGGCGACGGCTTCAACAGCCCGAGTTTGCCGAGATAATCCCGTTGGGTTTCGGTGCCGACGTCGATTGCCATCTTCGCGGCGCCGATGTTGGACGAATACATGAAGATTTCCGGGACGGACAGCCAGCGCTTTTTGGCATGGAAGTCGCGGATCGTGAAGCGCGAGACCTTGAGCGGCTTGGTCGCGTCATATCCATCGTCCATGGTCACCACGCCGGCGTCGAGCGCCATGGCGGTGGTGAAGATCTTGAACGCCGAGCCCAGTTCATAAACGCCCAAGGTGGCCCGGTTGCGACGCTGGTCTTCGCTGGCCCCGCCGGCCAGGGACGGCTCGAAATCCGGCAGCGACACGAGCGACAGGACTTCGCCGGTGCGGATATCGAGGATCACGCCGGCACCCCCGATCGCCTTGTATTCGTCGATCGCGCCGGACAGGGCGGTGTGCATGATATGCTGGAGCCGTACGTCGAGCGTCAATTGCAGCGTTTCCCGTTCGGTGCGCAAACGGCTGTCGAAGCTCTTCTCCACGCCCGTCAGGCCATGGTTGTCCACATCGGTGAAACCGAGGACATGCGAGAACAAACGGCCGTGCGGAAAGCTGCGGGTTTCTTCGCGTTGGAAGTTCAGCCCGGGAATGCCGAGGCGATGGATATTCCATTGCTGGCTCGGCGTCAGTTTGCGGCGCAACAACACGAATCGCCGCTCCATACGCAACTTCGCCGCGATTTCGGATGCGTTGGCGTCCGGCAATACAGACGCGACGAGCTGGGCCGCTTCATCGGGATCGATGACGAGCTTAGGATCGGCAACGAGCGAGGCGGTAGGCAGGCCCGTAGCGAGGATCGTTCCGTTCCGGTCGACGATATCGGCACGCTCGGTCTCGATCCGCTCGGATTGGGCGATGCGCCCGACGCGCGGTTCCTCGGCCGACCGGAAGACGGTCAGGTCGACCAGACGAAGCCCGATGCACCCGAAGGCGAGCATCAGCACGGAACCGGTGATGAAAAGCCGCGTGCGGCCGGTTTCGATCGCCTCGCGGACCGGTCCGTCGGCGATGAGTTTCTTGGACGGCACGCAGGGCCGCCGCCGGCCGGCCGCGCGGAGGGGTTTGCGGCTTCCAAACGTCAATTGTTGTCGTATCTTGCCGATCATCGTTTCGATCCTTCGGCGTTGCCAAACGCGTTATTTATTATTGCGACTGTGTCAGTTTCACGGCGGCGGGAAGGACATTATCCGTCTCTTCCCCGGTCGGAATCCGGTCGATTGTCGTGATCTGGTTGAGTGCCGGCGGCTGCAGCTTCGGCAGCAGGTCGTTCGCCAGGCGGGACAGACGCTCCGGGCGGTTCAGATAGCTCCACTCCGCGCGGAGGACGTGAATCGCTTCTTGTTCCTGCAGCGCCTGCCGGTTCAACTCGCTGACCCGGTCCTCCAGCAATTCCACCTCGAAACTGACGCGGAACATCGCGTAGCCGGCGACCATGATAAGCAACAGCCATCCTGCGATTGCGTAGGTCCTCATGCTGCGATCCTTTCCGTTTTCGGCGGCCAGGCCGGATTACCGGTTCGTTCGGCGGCCCGAAGGCGCGCGGAACGCGCGCGGGGATTACGGCTGGTTTCTTCCGCGGTCGGTGTCAGGCTGCGGCGGCGAAGAAGCCGGAAACTCGGTGCAGGCCGAGTTTCCGGCAGGGGCACGTGCCGTGACGTCCCGGCACTGTCGTCGCTTCGTTGCTGCAGAAATCGCTTTACGCGTCGGTCCTCCAGCGAATGGAAGGACACGACCACCAGTCGTCCGCCGGTGGTGAGAAGCTGTTCCGCAGCCTCAAGCGCGCGGTCAAGCTCACCCAGTTCGTCGTTCACATGCAGGCGCAGCGCCATGAAGGTGCGCGTTGCAGGGTCCAAGCCGTCCTTCGCGCGCGGTACGGCTCCCCGGACGATCTCCGCCAGTGTGCCCGTGCGGGTGATCGGGGCATCGTTTCTCGCGGCCACGATGGCCTTGGCAATCCGGCGAGCGTAGCGTTCCTCGCCCAAGTTCCGGATGATATCGATCAATTCCGCCTCGTCCGCCGTGTTGACCACGTCGGCGGCGGTGACGCCGGAAAGCCCCATGCGCATGTCCAGAGGGCCGTCCGCACGGAAGCTGAATCCGCGGTCGGGCTGGTCGAGCTGCGGCGACGACACACCGAGGTCGAGCATGATCCCGTTGACGTGTTGGATGCCGCAATCCCGCAGCAGTGTCAGCATGTCGCCGAAACGGCCGTGCAGAACGGTAAGGCGCCCGCGATAAGCCGCGAGCAGTGCCTTGGCGCTGTCGACGGCTTCTTGGTCTCGGTCGATCGCGTAAACCGTGCAATTGACCGCATCCAACAAGGCACGGGTATATCCGCCGCGCCCGAAGGTGCCGTCCGCGTAGACGCCGTCGGGCTTGGCGTCCAAATCCGCCAGCACTTCCCGGAGCATTACGGGGGCATGGATGGGGTCGGTCATGTGCCGTCTCCGGCGCGTTGTTTCGCCCGGGCCTTCACCCGATCGCGCGACCGCTTGCGGTATTCCGCGTGGACGGCGGTGGACATGATGAGAAAACGGTGGCCGCGCCCGACGAAGACGATTTCGTCGCCGAGCTCGGTGAATTCGCTGAAGTCCGACGGAATAATGATCCGGCCGCCGGTATCGATCGTGACCGGCTGTGCTTCTTCGATCAGCCAGCCCATATCCGCATCTTCGTCTTCGAACGGATTGACCCCGGCCGCGTCGCGCAGTTGTTCCATGAAGGCGCGGTCGCAGGCTTCGAGCCCTTCCTGGGTAGGGGAGGGATAGATGAAGATTTCTCGGTTGTTCTCCGGCGGCAATTCGGCACGCAATTTGGCCGGAAGCGAGACACGTCCCTTCCGGTCCACCTTGTTGTCTTTGTATGTGCCGGCAAACAGTGCCATGGCGGCAGCTATCCCCCGAAACCGTTGCTACCTGTGCGGCGCTTTGCGCCATCTTCATCCCGTCACCATCCGCCGGTACTCCAAAGCCGGAGGCGGCAACCTTTAGGATGATCTGGGATATCATGGGATTTTGTAGGCGGTCAATGGATTAAAGTAAAACTGACCGTAAAAGAACTATTATTTCATGTTCTCATCAGTCGAAATCGAGTCACTACAAATGGTCGGTCCGAAAAAAGAATCCACTAGGTGTAGTGTTCCCTGAATGTTTTTGTAGAGTAATGCCTGATGATGTTCTTTGAATGTTCTAAATATGTTCTTTTAGGGACCGTTTCCGGAAATAATCGACTCACCTTTACTCCGGACGTTCTCATCCGGTGCCGACGTTCCAAGTCACCGGATCGATGTGCGGTTTCGAAAATGCCAGACGGTCTGTAAGCCGGGTTCTGTCCATTCTCCCGAAGAGAATGGGATGGCCATTCATCTGGGACGTCCGTCGCCGGACGCCTCGCGCGACCTACCCGGATGGCGGCGCGAAAACGCGCTAATACCATCCCTATTCGGTCTTGCTCCCGGTGGGGTTTACCATGCCGTCCGCGTTGCCGAGGACGCGGTGCGCTCTTACCGCACCCTTTCACCCTTACCCTGCGACCGGCGAACCGGTGGCGGGGCGGTTTGCTTTCTGTGGCACTTTCCCTAGGGTCGCCCCCGCCGGGTGTTACCCGGCACCGTGTTTCCGTGGAGCCCGGACTTTCCTCCCCCCGGCTGGTTTCCCGTGCCGAAAGGCGGCCATCCGACCGTCTGACCCCTGATATATAGCCCTAATCCGCGGAAATTCTAGCCTTTTCCCGATCCCGTCGGACTCTGCGGTCAAGCGATCCCGGTGCATAGTCCAGTGATGATCCGGCAAGTGTGTGGATCGGCACGACCGTCGATGCAGGCCGGACGGAAATGCCGCTGGAAAGCCGAAATCACATGGCGCGTGGAGACGTCGTATCCGTATGCCGCTAGGTCCTTCAACGGGTTCTCGCTTGGGTCGGCGGAGTCGTCCGGCCATGTTCCGATCCCGGCTTCGGCCAACCGTTGCCAGTCCATGAATTCGCCCGGATCGAGTTTGCGGTCCGGGGCGACGTCGGAATGACCGACCACGTTGCGGGCGGGAATGGCGCGGCGGCCGAGGATATCCCGTGACAGGTCGACCAGCGCCTGCATTTGCGGTTCGGGAAAAGAACGGTACCCGAACTCGTGACCGGGGTTGGCCAGCTCGATGCCAACGGAGCGGCCGTTGATGTCGCGGTGGCCGCGCCAATATCCCAGCCCGGCATGCCAGGCGCGTTTCGATTCTTCGACAAGTCGATGAATGCCGCCATCCTCGTCGATGAGGTAGTGCGCACTGACCTGCGCGGCGGTATCGCAGAGACGCGCCAACGCGGCGTCGGTACTTTCCATGCCCGTATAGTGCAGCACCAGCATGTCGATCGGTGAGTCCGGCGCCCGGTCGTTGAAATTGGGCGACGGCCGTTCCTTTATGGCGGGACCGGTCAGGATATCCCCCGTTCCGCGGCGACCTTGTCATAGGCAACGTTGATCGCGGCGAGCTTCTGGTTCGCAACGGCGATGAATTCTTCCGGCATGCCTTGGGCGACCAACCGGTCGGGATGGTTGTCGCGCACCAGTTGCCGATAGGCGGATTTAAGGTCGTCGTCTGAAATCGTCGGAGGCACGCCGAGGACCTGATAAGGATTGGCGTCGTCAGGACCATGGCGGATTGCCGTGACGCGCTCGAAGGCCGCCTGGTCGAGACCGAAAATGTCCGCCACCGCGCGGAGGTAAGTCGTCTCAGCCTCCTGCAGGTCGCCATCCGCCCGCGCGATAAAGGTCAGGCAGAACAGCAGTTCCTCCAGAACCGCGGCGTTGTCCCGGAACATGCCGGCGACTTGTTTCGCATAGGGTTCGAAGCCGTGACTGTCCTTGCGCGCCTGATCGAAGACCCGCGCGACATTCTTCACTTCATGCTGCGGAACCTTGAAGACTTTCTTGAAGGCGCGGATTTCCGCTTTCGTGACCGTGCCGTCCGCCTTGGCCATCTTCGCGCCGAGCACGACGACGGCGATCGTGAAGGCGATCGATTTGGTCGCGTCTTCCGGCGGCGGCTTTGCGGAGCGCATCTTGTCCACCGCATGGCCGGCAACCGCGCCGATGATTGCGCCCAGCGGCCCGCCGACGGCGAACCCGCCGACGCCGCCCAGGATTTTTCCCCAAATGCTCATGTGGCGCTAACTTAATCGCGCGGGCCGGTGCGGGCAATCGGCCATCGACCCGGTGCGGCTCAAGGCCGCTGTTGTGCCGTAACGGTGTCCGGCGCCTTCGGCTCGGTGCCGTTGCTGCCGCCGAGGCGGCCGATCCCGGGCAGTTTCACGGCCAGGTCCAAGGGATCGACGCCGACGGTCAACCCGATCAGATTGACTTCCAGCCCTTCCTCGACACCCGCGAGCACACCGACGAGGCCGAACAGCGAGAACTGATAACCGGTGCCGCTGGGCGTCGATGCGACGACGTGGCCATCGCGCGCATCCAGCCAATCCTTGCCGATCGCGGTGGGCGGCAGGTCCAGCTTCAGTTCCGGCGCGGCGCGTCCGAGCCATGCGATGAAAGTGTTGCTGTTGGGACCGGGCCAGACGGTATAGCTGTTCTTGTACGGGTAGTTTCGCGCCGCCGTGTCGATGCGGTCGATCACCTCGTCGACGCCGTGGCCGCGCAGTTCCGCGATGATCTTCGGTTTGTTCCCGAACCAATACCGGTCTGGCGCTTCCTGGTGGATGACTACCGCGGGCAGCCCGCTGCGGACGCGCCAGCCGATGACCTCGTAGACCGTATACTCCGGCTCGTTCGTCTTTTTCGCCGAAATCCAAGTGTGGACTCCGAACGCGCCGCGCCAGCTGAAGGCGCGCGCCGCGTAGACCTGTACGATCGGTGCGGGATGCGCCGACGGGTCGGGCGCGGTGCCGGCGGGTTCGCGCGAAGCGTCCCACCAATTCGTGTTGGATTTTCCGGCCATCAGCGTGGTTATCGGACCTGCCAGGAGAATGAGAAGAACCGCGGCAATTCGAGCGAGCCACTTAACGAATGTTTTCATGAGGCAATCAAGATAAACACGGGCATATGTGTCGACAATGTCTCGTGTGGGTGAATATAGGATTAAGCCATCGCTGCGGCGTTGCACAATCATCGTAAGCGGCCAATTATGCCGGGAAAGCGCCAATTCTTTGGCTTGATCACGGATTGTTGAAGGCAGGAAAACCGGAATGAGCGAGCACGAAGACGCCCGTTGGCAGTTTTGGATCGACCGCGGCGGTACCTTTACCGATATCGTGGCCCGGCAGCCGGACGGTGCGTTGGTGACGCATAAGCTGTTGTCCGAAAATCCGGAGAACTATCAGGATGCCGCCGTACAGGGCATCCGTGACCTGCTGCAACTCGCACCCGGTCAGACGATTCCGTCCGATGCGGTCGAGGCGGTCAAGATGGGCACGACGGTGGCGACCAACGCTTTGTTGGAACGAAACGGAGACCGGACGCTCCTGGTGACGACGACCGGTTTCCGGGACGCCCTGCGGATCGGCTATCAGGCCCGTCCACGATTGTTCGACCGGCGGATCGAGTTGCCCGAACTCCTGTACGAGCGGGTCGTGGAAGTCGATGAGCGGGTCAACGCGACCGGCGATGTCCTCACGCCCCTCGACCGTGATGGCGCGCAACGGCTGCTGCAATCGGCATTCGACGACGGTATCCGGTCGGTCGCGATCCTGTTCATGCACGGCTATCGCTTCCCCGATCATGAGGCGCAGGTGGCCGAGATCGCGCGCGCGATCGGTTTCACGCAGGTCTCCACGAGCCATGGCGTCAGTCCGCTGATGAAACTGGTCAGTCGCGGCGATACCACGGTGGTCGATGCCTATTTGTCGCCGATCCTGCGGCGATACGTGGATCAGGTCGCGGATCAGATGGGCGACACGCGGTTGATGTTCATGCAGTCGAGCGGCGGGTTGACCGATGCGCGCCTGTTTCAGGGTAAGGATGCGATCCTGTCAGGCCCGGCCGGCGGTATCGTCGGTGCGGTTCAGACGGCGGCGCAAGCCGGATTCGAGAAAATCATCAGTTTCGACATGGGCGGGACGTCGACCGACGTCGCCCATTACGACGGCGAATACGAGCGCGCCTTCGAGACATTGGTCGCAGGCGTTCGGATGCGCGCACCGATGATGCAGATCCACACGGTCGCGGCGGGCGGCGGCTCGATTTGTCAGTTCGACGGCGCGCGCTATCGGGTCGGGCCGGAATCCGCCGGCGCGAATCCGGGGCCGGCGTGCTACCGGCGCGGCGGCCCGCTCACCGTGACCGACTGCAACGTCATGTTGGGCAAGTTGCAGTCGGACTTCTTTCCGCATGTCTTCGGGCCGAACCAGGATGCGCCGCTCGACGCCGACGTGGTGCGGAAAAAATTCGCTGCCTTGTCCGAAGAGATCCGCGCGGCGACGGGCGACGCCCGCAGCCCGGCCGAGGTCGCGGACGGCTTCCTCAAGATCGCGGTCGAGAACATGGCGAATGCGATCAAGAAGATCTCCATCGAGCGCGGCTACGACGTCACCGAATACACGCTCTGCTGTTTCGGTGGCGCGGGCGGTCAGCATGCCTGCCTCGTCGCCGACGCGTTGGGCATGACCCAGGTCCTGATCCATCCCTTCGCCGGCGTGTTGTCTGCCTACGGCATGGGTCTCGCCGACATCCGGGCGATCCGCGAGCGCACGGTCGAGGAGGTTCTGGACGAGTCCGTTCTGCCCGCGGTCGGGATCGCGCTGGACGAATTGGCGGCGGACGCGGAGCGGGAGGTATTGGATCAAGGGGTGAACCCGGACCGTATCGCGGTGCACCGGCGGCTCCATCTCAAATACCAAGGGACCGACACCGCCCACGTGGTGGATCTCGACTCCGTCGATGCGATGGTCGCGGCGTTCGAGGACTCGCATCGTCAACGCTACGGTTTCGTCATGCGGGAAAAGCCGTTGATCGTGGAAAGCGTCGCCGCGGAAGCGGTCGGTCTCGCCTCCGATGTCGGCGATGGGTCGAAGACGGCGGCGGTGGCCACCGGCACGCCGGAACCACGCGCCAGCGTTCAAGCGCGGATGGCCGGGGCGGATCACGAAGCGCCGGTCTTCGATGTGACCGATCTCAAGCCGGGCCATCGCATCATGGGTCCGGCGGTCATCGCCGAGCCGGTTGCGACGACGGTCCTCGAGCCCGGTTGGCAGGCCGAAATGACGGGCACGGGCGATCTGGTATTGCGCCGCGTGGTGGCCTTGGATCGCGTCGAAGCGATCGGCACGCATTGCGACCCGGTCATGCTGGAGGTCTTCAACAATCTTTTCATGTCCGTCGCGGAGCAGATGGGCCTGACGCTTCAGAACACGGCGTATTCGGTGAACATCAAGGAGCGGTTGGATTTCTCCTGTGCGGTGTTCGACGCGAAAGGCCAACTCATCGCCAATGCGCCCCATATGCCGGTGCATCTGGGATCGATGGGCGAGAGTGTCCGCGCGGTGATCGACAACAATATCGGGACGATCCAGCCGGGCGACGTCTATGTCCTGAACGCGCCCTATAACGGCGGGACGCATCTCCCGGATGTCACGGTGATCACGCCGGTCTTCGACGACGACGGCCGGTCGATCCTGTTCTATGTGGGCAGCCGGGGCCATCACGCCGACATCGGGGGCACCATGCCGGGGTCGATGCCGCCCGATACCAAGACGGTCGAGGAAGAGGGCGTGTTGATCGACAACTTCAAACTGGTCGACCGCGGCGACTTTCGCGAAGCGGCGATGCGCGACCTGCTGGCGTCCGGCGACTATCCCGTCCGCAACGCGGATCAGAACATCGCCGACCTGAAGGCGCAGATCGCCGCCAACGAAAAAGGCGTGCGCGAGCTGCGGCGCATGGTCGATCATTTCACCCTGCCCACGGTCGTTGCCTACATGGACCATGTGCAAGCGAATGCAGAGGAATCGGTCCGGCGCGTCATCGACGTGTTGAAGGATGGCAGCTTCGCCTACGAGATGGATGACGGCAGCATCATCAAGGCCACCATCTCGATCGACCGGGAGAAGCGTGGCGCGCGGGTCGATTTCACCGGCACAAGCCCGCAACGGCCAACCAACTTCAACGCGCCGTCGGCGGTGTGCCGGGCGGCGGTCCTCTATGTTTTCCGGACCCTGGTCGATGACGATATCCCGATGAACGAGGGTTGCCTCAAACCCATCGACATCGTCCTGCCGGAAGGCTGCATGCTGCGGCCGGCCTACCCGGCGGCCGTGGTGGCGGGCAACGTGGAGACGTCTCAATGCATCACCGACACGCTATACGGCGCGCTCGGCGTGATGGCGGCGGCACAGGGGACGATGAACAACGTCACCTTCGGTAACGACCGGCATCAGTATTATGAGACGGTCTGTGGCGGGTCCGGCGCTGGGCCGGATTTCGACGGCACATCGGCGGTGCATACCCATATGACCAACTCGCGCTTGACGGACCCCGAGGTGCTGGAGTGGCGTTTCCCGGTCATTCTCGAGCGGTTTGAGATTCGAAAAGGGTCCGGTGGCCGGGGCCGCCATACCGGCGGTGACGGTACGGCGCGGCGGATACGCTTTCTCGAAGAGATGGAGTTGGCGATCCTGTCGGGCCATCGGGTGATCGCGCCCTATGGCATGGCCGGCGGCGAGCCGGGCGCGTGCGGTCGCAACTGGGTCGAACGGGTTGATGGAAGCCGCACGGAGATGAGCGGCACCGATGCCGCCGTGATGCATCCCGGCGACGTCTTCGTGCTGGAGACGCCGGCGGGCGGCGGCTTCGGTGAACCCGTTTCGCAGCGGGACGCGGCGGACTGAAGGGCCGTGTGTTCTAGGGTATCGCCGAAGCCAACTCGGCTTTCGGTTTATAGCCGCTCCACGCGAACCAATAGGCAATATGGCCGCCCATACGGCGCAGTGATTTGCCGTCCGCGCTGGTGAGCGCGGTTTCGGTCTCGGTCCAAACTCGACCGCCGGACATGAGTTTGCCGTCTTTCCAGGTGAAGGACTGTCCCTCCGCCGCGTAGGCGCGGACGGTTCGGGTCTTCGCATCGCCGATCAGCACGACGGGAAGGTCGCCGATCCGGTCGTTGATCACACGCCGGTCCTTGAAGAAGGCGACCGGCCAAGCTTTCTCACGGTCGCCATCGCGCAAGGCGAAGACGAAATCTTTTGGCTTCAGGCGCTTGTCCAGTGTGAGCGCCGGGAACATCAGGCTGGGGCTGGCGAAGTATTCGCCGTAGGGAAGGCCGGGCTCATAGGGACGTTGGTGGCCGGTGTCGAGTGACAGCACCTTGGTTTTCGGATGGCGTTTCCGCCATTGCTGCCAACTGGTGATCGTAACGGGCCGGATATTCAATTCAATGCCCGAGCCGGTCAATTCTCCGACCACGGGGCGGCCGGTGAACTGGTTCCACAGGGAATTTGTCTCGCGGTCGAACATCAACTTGTTCGAGCGATACAAGAGTCCCGACGACCCGAACACGAAGGGCTTCTCCCGGCCGTCGACATGGGTCTCGAACAGAATGCCCGACCCGCATAGCGTGCAGTAGGCAAGGGCGACCGGGACGCCGCCGATCACGTCGTTGAACATCTCGTGCCAGTTGAGGATGCGCAGCGGATAGGCCCGCGCATCGCCGTTGATCTCCACGCCGAAGACCAACTCGTCCTTGGTCAGGTAGGTCGCCTTCTCGGGCGCGATCAGATCGGGATTGTCGAGCGACGGGATGCCGTCCTTCAGCACGCCGCCCCAGACGATCTCCTCCAGACGGACTTCATGTTTTACCTTCGGATACACGAAACTCACGAAGTTGGGGTCGATGGCGATGAGCGCGCGCGCCTTGAAGGCATCGAACCCGGCGAAGGGTTTGATCTCCGGATGCGCTTCGAGCCAGAGCATCCAGTCCGCCCATTCGCGCTTTTTTTGATCGTCGACGCCTGTAAGGTTGCGCAACGCGTCGTTCAACCTGCCGATATCCTCGTCGAAGTAACGCAATGCCAGGATCAGGGCGGGGATTGCATCCTTCTTGCCCCGGTCCCGCAAGGCGTGGATGGCCGCGTGCCGATGGCCCGGGTCGCGATGAAGGAGGTGATGAGCCGCCGCGAGGACCAACACGGCCTCGCGTTCTTCCGAGCTCATCGGTTTCTTCCGGGGTTTCTTCTCGGATTTCGCGGTTGTCGGGGCATCCGCTGCGCCGGCGGGTTTGGGGGTGGAGTCGGCCCCGGCCGCCACGCTGGCGGTGAGGACGATCAAGGCGGCAAGCGCGGAAAACTGTTTTCTCATGCGAAACCTTCGTTTTTGCATGCCCTTCATGCCCGCCTATTCGGCCGATCACAAATGAAGGCGGGTCACGATTTCGTCACACCAGCGTAGGGCTCGCACGGCATTTGAACGGTATTTGCTGCGAATTCACCGACTCAACTGTTGCATTTTCACACCACCTGGAGGGGAATCTTTCCGGATATGCGCTAAAATCGATGTGAGGTGTGACGCAGCTTCTTGGCTGATTAAGCAATTGGGCTTATGTGATTAGTCAAAGAAAGAATTCGATGCAGGTAACACCGTGACCCTAACGATCAAAAGCGCGACTAGGATATTGCTTGTTGTGGCCACGCTGGGCCTGACGGCGGGCATGGCGGCTGCGCTGCCATCCAGTCTGCCGAGCAGCGATCGGCTGGATTTCGTGGTCACCCGAAATGGCGAGGCGATCGGCACCCATCGCTACCGGTTCACCCGTGACGGGGATCGCGTAAAGGTGGATATCCAAACGGAAATCGACTTCAAGGTGCTGTTCGTGCCGTTGTACCGCTTCCGTCACGTGTCGCAGGAGATCTGGAACGGCGACAAGTTGGCGTCGCTCAAATCCAGCACCAACGACAACGGCGAACCGGTCAAGCTGGAGGTCAAGGCCGTCGACAAGGTGCTCGCGGTCAAGGGCAAGGAGACGGTCGAGAGGGTTGATCCCGAAGCGGTGCCGGCCAGCCTGTGGAATGTCGTTTCGGTCAAACGGAGCAAGATGGTCGGCACGATCGACGGATCGATCCTGAAGACGAAAGCGACCCGCCTCGGCGAGGATGTGGTCAAGGTTGGCGGTCAATCCATCGCGACCGAGCATTATCGGGTGACCGGCGATTATCAGCGGGAATTATGGTACGACCGGACGGATGGAACGCTCGTGCGTGTCCGGTTCACGGCGAGCGACGGGTCGCAGGTCGAATACGTTCGGGCCGTAAAGGGCGTCAAGCCGCTCGGTTGAACCGTTCCCGGCGCGGGTCTACTCTCCCACACAGTCATTTAGCAGGCCGACCGGCCGGGAGGAAGGCGTGACGGCGAATGCGGTCCATGCCATCGTAACCGACGCATTTATAGAGGAATTGCAGGCTATTCTCGGCGACCGTGTCTCGACGGCGCAGGCCGTCCGGGAGCATCACGGTAATGGCGAGGATTATCTACCGATCCAACCGCCGGACGCCGTCTGTTTCGCCCGGTCGACCGAGGAAGTCGCGCAGATCGTATCGCTCTGCGCGCGCGACCTGATACCGGTCATTCCCTACGGCACGGGCACTTCTTTGGAAGGCCATATTCAGGCGATCCATGGCGGCATCAGCATCGATTTGAGCCAGATGGACGCGGTCCTGGAGGTCAACGGCGAGGACCTGGACTGCCGTGTTCAGGCCGGTGTCACGCGCAAACAGTTGAACACCTATCTTCGCGATACCGGACTGTTCTTCCCGATCGATCCTGGGGCCGACGCGTCGCTCGGCGGTATGGCGGCCACTCGGGCGAGCGGCACCAATGCCGTGCGCTACGGCACGATGCGCGAAAACGTGCTGGGCCTGACCGTCGTCCTGCCCGACGGGCGGGTCGTGCGGACCGGTGGCCGGGCCCGGAAATCGGCTGCGGGATACGACCTGACCCGGCTTTATGTCGGATCGGAAGGCACGCTCGGGGTGATCACCGAAGTGCATCTCCGGCTCTACGGTATCCCCGAATCGATTACGTCGGCCGTCTGCCAGTACCCGTCGCTGGAGGACGCGGTGAACACCGTCATCCTGACAATCCAGTCCGGGATTCCGGTGGCGCGTATCGAGTTGCTGGATGAGGTGCAGATGCGGGCCTGCATCGCCTATTCGGATTTGCAGGGATACGACGAGAAACCGACGCTGTTCTTCGAGTTCCATGGGACCGAGGCGTCGGCGGCCGAGCAGGCCGAGATGGTGCGTGCTATTTCCGACGATTTCGGCGGCAGTGCCTTTCAATGGACCGCCAAGGCGGAAGAGCGGAACGCCCTATGGCAGGCCCGGCACGATGCCTTCTATGCCGGGTTGGCGCTGGCGCCGGGCAAGAAGGGAATCGCCACGGACGCCTGCGTACCGATTTCACGGCTTGCGGAATGCATCCTGGAGACGCGAAAGGATATCGATGCGTCGGGGTTCGTCGCGCCGATCGTCGGTCATGTCGGCGACGGGAATTTTCATCTCATCATCCTCGTCGATCCGGATGACGCGGACGAGATGCGCCGGGCCTACGAACTGAACGACCGGCTGATCCAGCGGACGCTCGCTTTCGGCGGTACCTGCACCGGCGAGCACGGCATCGGCCAGGGCAAGATGCATTTCCTGACAGCGGAGCATGGCGATGCGGTCAGCGTGATGCGAGTCTTGAAACAATCTCTCGACCCCGACAACATCATGAATCCCGGGAAAATCATCAGCGTCTAGCGGCTTGCAGCGATCTCGCCTATGAAAGGCAGAAATCGTCCAACCAGCGCGCGACCGCCATCATATCCGCATCGCGATCCCTGAAGCCCAGCACCTGCAGACCCACCGGCATGCCGTCGACCGCGAGCCGTGGCAGCGTGATGCAAGGGGCTGCCGTTAGCGTCCAAAAAATCTGGAACGACCGGTTGCCGGTACTCTCCAAACCAACCGGCGCTGGGCCGGCGGCCGTCAGGGTCACGAAACCGTCCGCGATATCGGCGATGGCGTCGATCTGCGCCCGGATTTCGGATTGCCGGGCGAGTGCATCGAGGAATTCGTCACGGGTCATCGCCATGGCCGCATCCAAGCGTTCCTGGGCCGACGCACTCAACTTGCCTGGATGACGTTTCGCGTATTCGGCGAACGGCCAGCGGCGCTCGTAGGCCGAGACCGTTCGCGCGATGCTGTCTACATCTTGCAGCAGGCCCTCCAATTCGGCGACAGCCTGGTTGTTACCACGGTCGAGAATTCGGACGCCGCTCGCCGCGATGCGGTCGAGCGTGCTTTCGAATTCCTGTCCTACCGGGCCCTCGACCTCGGGCCATCCGTTGGTGCAGAGCCGCACAAGCGTTTCCGGTTTGCGGGCATCCGGCAGCGAGGCCGGGCCGTCGAGGCCCGGGTGCGGCGGCGTGCCGCCCACGACGGACGCGATGTAATGCGCGGTGGTCCAGGCGTCGGTCATGGTGCCGGCGATCGTTCCCAACGTGTCATGACTCAACGAGAGCGGATGGATTCCGCCGATGTTCAGCGCGGCGTGGGTCGGCTTGTAGCCGTAGACACCGCAATAGGCCGCCGGTCGCACGATCGATCCGGCGGTTTGGGTGCCCAGGGCCACCGGGACCATCGCCGCGGCGGTGGCGGCGGCGGACCCGCTCGACGATCCACCGGGCGTCCGTGTCACATCGTATGGATTGCATGTCGGTCCCGAAGCGCCGGTCGCGAATTCCGTCGTAACGGTCTTGCCCGGAATGACTGCACCGCCATGACGCAATGCAAAGACGGATGCGGCGTCTCGCCCCGATTGCCATTGATCGAAGATCGGACTGTTCATCTGCGTCGGCATGTCGGCGGTTTCGATGATGTCCTTGACGCCGACCGGGCAACCGTCGATCGGCGACAGCGGCCGGTTCGCCGCATACCGCGCAGCCGATGCGTCGGCTTCGGCGCGCGCGGCGTCGATATCCAGGTGAACGAAGGCGGCGATCGCCGGTTCCAGCGCGTCGATCCGTTCGAGACAACCCTCGAGGAAATCGCGCGGCGTTTCGCTGCCGTCCAGGAATGCGGGCACATGGTCGGCGAAGGCGGGTGGCGGACGCCGGTGTGGATCGAACGTGCCGATCGGATGCGTGTCGTCGGCGGATTGTTTCTTGTTGGTCATTTTATTGCTTTCCTGTCGCGGACGGAGGATCGGGGCGGCTGAGCTCGGGTCGCACGGCGCGGGCGACTTTCCCTTGCCGGTGCGATTACGTTAAGAAGATAGCAAGCATACACGCAAATTTCGTGACGGCTCGCTGCCGGGGATCGGCAGCGGCCGCCGCGCCAAACAGTTCAGCGGAGATTTAACGGTGTCCGAGCGCTCTCTACCTTTGTCACGTTTCAAGGTTGTCGATTTAACCGCGCACCGCGCGGGCCCAACCGCGGTGCGGCAGTTGGCCGACTGGGGGGCTGAAACGATCAAGATCGAGGCCCCCGCCGCCATTAACAAGGAAAAGACCGGCACCCTCGGCGCGCGCCATGGATTCGACCTGCAGAACCTGCACCGCAACAAGCGGAGCCTGACCCTCAATCTGAAGTCGGAAGAGGGCAAGGAGGTGTTCTTCAAGCTGGTCAAGGAGGCGGATGTCGTGGTCGAGAATTACCGCTCCGCCGTGAAACACCGCCTCGGCATCGACTATGAGGCCTGCCGCAAGGTCAATCCGCGGATCGTCTACGGCAGCATTTCGGGCTTCGGACAGGACGGTCCCTACGGCAAACGTCCGGGGGTCGACCAGATCGCACAGGGCATGGGCGGGCTCATGTCGGTTACCGGTTTGCCGGGGCAGGGGCCGGTCCGGGTCGGTATTCCGATCTGCGATCTGACGTCGGGCATGTTCCTGGCGCAGGGGATTTTGATCGCGTTGTTGGAGCGTGAGGTCTCCGGCGAGGGGCAGTGGGTGCATACGTCACTGCTACAAGCGATCATCTCGATGATGGACTTTCAGGCCGCGCGCTACCTCAAGGATGGCGAGGTGCCAAAGCAGGCCGGAAACAATCATCCGACGGCCATTCCCACCGGCGTGTTCCCGACGTCGGACGGCCACATCAACATCGCCGCGTCGGGCGAGGTGCTGTTCGAACGGCTGTGTAAAACGCTGGGTTTGGAGCGGCTGCTCGACGACGACCGGTACAACGGTTTCGGCGCACGGCGGGAAAACCGCGACGAGCTGAACGGTATCATCGGCGACGTGACCAGCACGAAGCCCAGTCAGCACTGGGTCGATGCCCTGAACGAGGCGGGCGTGCCGTGCGGGCCGATCTATGACATCCAGCAGGTCTTCTCCGATCCGCAGGTGCAGCATTTGGGAATTGCGACGCAGATGGAAAGCCCGACCGTCGGGACGTTCCCGATTGTCGGTCAACCGCTGATGATGAGCCGGACACCGCAGCCGGACAAGATTCGCCGGCCGACGCCCGAGTTGGGCGGGCAGACCGACGAGATTCTCGCCGAACTCGGCTACAGTGAAAAACAGATCGAATCCTTGCGTGGCAAGCAGGTCGTTTAGTTTCTGCAAGCCGACGCACGGTAACGGATAGACACGAAAGAGGACGCAATGAAACTCAAGACCGACAAGATGATCGCCGAAAAGAAGGACGGGGTCGGGTGGCTGACTTTCAACAATCCGGCCCGGCGCAACGCCGTCTCCCTGGAAATGTGGGAAGCCATCGGGACGGTCATGGACGATTATTCGCAGGACCCGGATATCCGCTGTTGCGTCATGACGGGGGCCGGGGACAAGGCGTTCGTCTCCGGCGCCGACATCTCGCAGTTCAAGGAAAAGCGGAACGATGCCGAGGCGGCCGCCGAATACGACCGGGTCTCCAGCGACTCGCGGCGCAAGCTCGGCGAATTCGAGAAACCGCTGATTGCGATGATCCGGGGTTATTGCCTGGGCGGTGGTCTGGGCGTCGCGATGAGCGCGGATTTCCGGATCGCGAGTGAAGATTCGCAGTTCGGTATCCCGGCGGCACGCTTAGGCATCGCCTACACGTTCGAGAACGTTCAACGGTTGGCGTCGCTCGTCGGGCCGTCCTTCGCGAAGGAGATATTGATCACCGGGCGCCGGTTGACGGCGGCGGAGGCCTATCAAATCGGGTTGATCAATCGTGTGGTGCCGGTCGATGCGCTGGCCGCTACGGTGCAGGAATTCACCGACGCGATCACGGAGAACGCGCCGTTGTCGATGCGGGCATCCAAGCTGACGGTCGCGGAAATCCTGAAAGACAAGGAAGACCGCGACTACGACATGATCGATGGACTTAAGAAGGCGTGTTTTGACAGCAAGGATTACCAGGAAGGGCGGGAGGCGTTCATGGCGAAACGCAAACCGCAATTTACGGGAACCTGACCACCGTCGGGGAGTGATTTGACCTTGCCCCCGGACAAATTCGGAAGTCGCCGGTTTATTGCTCCGGCATTACTGCTTCTGTCTATCGTCGGCCTCAATCTGGCGCTTGCCTTCCAGAATGTTTGGCCGACCTTGTGGGTCCGGCCGACCGTCGAGATTGCGACGGAACTATTGGCGCTCCTGCTGCTGCTCGCCTTTTGGGGCGAGTGGCGCGGCGGGGTGCCGCGATGGTTACACAGGAGCACGGTCGCCGTATTCGGCCTTTTGATTCTCGGCCGGTATGCGGATGTGACTGCGCATGCGTTGTTCGGCCGGCCAATGAATCTTTATTTCGATCTCGCCCATCTTCCGAATGTGATGGCGATGACGGCGGAAGCCCGGTCGACCGGCGATCTGGTTCTCTTCGCCGTTGCGGTCTGTGTTGTCGTTACGGTCGTCGCCCTGTGTGTATGGCTGGCCGTGCGGACGGTGACCGACGCCATGCAGCATTCCGTGCGGCGGCGTTGTGTCCTTGCGGGCGTCGGGGCACTGCTGGCGGTTTTTGTGGTCGGCCGGGGAGGCGATATAGCCGCCGTCCAAAAGCGGTTTGCGCTGCCGATAACGCCGGTCTACGCAAAGCAGGCTGGGTTCGCGGCCCGCGCCGTCGCCGGGACCGTTCCTGCGATGAACTTCATGAAGGGCGACGTCGTGTCGTCCGATTTGGCCCGTTTGGACAAGGGCGACATGTTCGTCTTCTTCCTGGAGTCATATGGCGCGGTAGCGCACAAGGAAGCGGGCCTCTCCGGCACGGTCATTCCAAGGTTACAGCGGTTGGAGGAAACTCTCGGCTTGGATGGTTGGCAAATGGCGTCGGCCTTCCTGACGTCGCCCACATTCGGCGGCGCTTCGTGGTTGGCCCATTCCAGTTTCCTATCGGGACTGACGATATCGCAGAACCAGGATTACCAGCTGCTCCTGAGTACGCGCCGTCCGACAATGGTGGATGTGTTTCGGAAGGCCGGGTACCGGTCCGTTGCGCTTATGCCCGGCCTTAAGCGGACCTGGCCCGAAGGGGCGTATTACCGCTACGACCGTATCTACGATGCACCGTCGCTGAACTATGCCGGGCCCGCGTTCGGATGGTGGACGATACCGGATCAGTTCGCATTGGAGCGTCTGTACCGCGATGAGGTTGCGCCGGCGGACCGGTCTCCGCTTTTCGTCGTCTTTCCGACCATCATGAGCCACATGCCTTTCGGGCCTCTTCCGCCCTACATCGAGGATTGGGAACGGCTTTCGGATACCGGGGCCTATCGGGAGGATGTACCCGATACGGCGGACGGCAAGCGGGACTGGAAACGCCTACGCCAGGCGTATGGCCGCGCACTGGCCTACAATCTCGATATGGTCGAAGGGTTCATGCGGCACCGCAGCCCCCGAAATGCATTCGTGGTGGTGATCGGGGATCATCAACCGCCGGCGATGGTGAGCGGCCCCAAGGCCGATTGGAAGGTACCGGTGCATGTTTTCACCCGGGCGGCCGGGATTCTTGAGCGCCTCGAAGAAGCGGGTCTTCGGCGCGGCGCGGTCCCAAAAGGCCCGTCTCTTGCCGAAATGGCGCAATTTCATGGAATTATCCTTAAGGCCCTACACGGCGGCGATGGCTAACCCCATCTATCGAGGAATGGTTTGATCCTTATGTGGTGTTTCCGTAGCCTGTGCCGGATCATGCACCGGCTAGGCCTAACGGTTTAATGAACGCGGGGACTCATT
Organism: Alphaproteobacteria bacterium; assembly: GCA_965228975.1. GTDB lineage: Bacteria > Pseudomonadota > Alphaproteobacteria > UBA8366 > UBA8366 > JAJFJD01. The sequence continues at coordinate 3,605,737 of OZ245851.1, read as the reverse complement.
TGTGAAGAAGCTGGTCATCGGCATCGTCGCCGTCATCGTTATCCTGATCGCGGCCGTGCTGGTCGCGCCGAGTTTCGTTGATTGGAACGCGCGCAAGCAGCAGATCGCCGAACTGGTCAAAGATGCGACCGGGCGTGATCTGACGATCAACGGCGAAATCGACGTTACGATCCTGCCGCGGCCCGCGCTGCGGGTCGAGGACGTTCGCTTGTCCAATGCGCCCGGCGCCAATGCGTCTGAAATGATCCGATTGCCCGAAGCGCGTGTCAGCGTTGCCTTTGGCCCGCTTTTCGAGGGACAGCTTGCGACCGTGGTGACGTTGGTCCGTCCGATCATCAATTTGGAAAAACTGACGGGCGGCAGGGCGAACTGGCAATTCGAGACATCCGCGACGGCGCCGGAAGGCGCGGCGGCGGCCGGACCATCGGTGGGAGAGGACGACCGCCTGAATGTGAAGCTGGATAGCTTCCGGATCGTCGACGGCACGATCAGCTTTCTCGATTCCGAGAACGGTTCCTTCGAGCGGATCGAGAAGCTGAATTCGGATATCTCCTTCGATTCGTTGAAAGGCCCCTTCCGATTGGAGGGTAAGGCGGCCATCCGTGGCGTTCCGGTTACGGTGGAATCGTCAACGGGTAAGCTGAAACCCGACGCTCCTTTGCCGTTCCTGGTCGAGATCAAAACGCCCGGCGGAAACACGGAGCTGCGGCTGCGCGGCAGTTTGTCCGATCCGACGGGCGATCCTTCGGTCAAGGCCGAGGTGACCGCGACGGTCGATGATCCCGCCGCGTTGCTGCGTTCGACCGCCGGCGGGCCGGCGCCGGCCGTGTTGGCACAGAATCTCTCAGTCCAGGCGGGCCTCGATGCGTCGGCCAAGGCCTTTACCCTCAACGCAATCGAGGTCGAGTTCGGCGAGGCGCGCGTCACCGGCGACATCAAGGCGGATCTCGGGGAGACACAGAAGGTGTCGGTCGTCCTGCGGGCGGGCAATCTCAATCTCGATGCGTTTCTCGCGGGCGGTTCCGAAAAAGCCGCCAAGTCGCCAACCGATTCCGGCACGGACGCGAAGTCGCCCGATGGCGGAACGGCGCCGCCGCAGATGAAGACGAGCGCGGCGGCCGGGTTCGAGTTGCCGATGGATGTCGAGGCGACGTTGGATGTCTCGGCCGATGTCGTGCAGTACGAGGGATCGGTTATCCGTGGGCTGATCACCAAGGCCGTGCTTAAGGACGGCCGCATTAGTGTCGAGGATATCAGTGCGGTGTTGCCGGGCAACTCGACCGTCGGTGTGAAGGGGGCTGTCGTCGCGGCGAATGGCGAGCCGAAGGTCGATCTCCGCATGACCGGCCGGTCGGACAATTTGCGCGAAGTTCTCGAATGGCTCGATATCGATGTCTCTTCGGTGCCCGCGGACCGATTGCGTCGGTTCACGATGTCGACGGATGTGGCGGGAACGCCGCAGAATCTGACGGCACGCAACATCGCGATGAAGCTGGACTCCAGCCAGATATCCGGCGGGCTTGCGCTGGTGCTGCGGGACAAGCCGGCTTTCGGATTGCGTGTTGCGGTCGACCGGCTGAATTTGGATGGGTATCTGCCGCCGAAAGAAAGCCCGATCAACGTCAAGCCCGGCTCGCCCCCGACGAAAACCGAGCCCGCCGATGAGACGCCGGGTTATGTGAAGGCGATCGAGATGCTCAACCGGTTCGACGCAAATATCGATGCGACGATCAACACGATCATCGTCTCTCGGACGCCGGTCTCGGGTCTGGCACTGGATTTCACCGTGGTGAACGGCGGATTGGACGTGCGGCGCCTTAAGGTCGACGATTTCGCGGGCGTTCGTGCCGACGCGAAAGGAAAACTCAACATTGCGACCGGACAGCCGAGTTTCGAGGCTGAATATCAAGTCGACGTCACCGATACGCCTCGTCTTGTGCGCTTCTTAGGCAACCCGCAAGAGCTCAGGAACCGCCGGTTCGGGCGGATAGCCGCCTCGGGGAAGGGAAGCGGGTCGCCGGAGTCCCTGAAGCTAGACACGAAACTCCAGGCGATGGGCGGTACGCTCACCCTGAACGGGTCCGTCGCGCAACCGTTGATGGCCCCCCAATTCAATGTCGCGGCGACGCTTCGGGCGCCGGAGCTGGTAAAGGTTGCTCAAATTGCCGATCCGGACTATGCGCCCGCGGCGGGAAAACTGGGACCTGTCGATCTATCTCTGCAAGCCGAAGGGGCGCTCGGTTACATCAAGCTCAGCAACATCTCGGGCCATGCGGGACCGGTAAGCTTGCGGGGCAACGCCGATGCGACGCTAGACGGCGATCGGCCGAAACTGCGTGCCAGCTTGAGCACCAGCGAGGTGTTGCTCGATCTGTTCCTGCCGCTGGAGTCGAACCGGCGGTCGGCGTTGCCGGATCCGCATCGCATTATCAAGGCGTCAGCAAAAAGCATCACGGTCCCCAATACCGCCCAACGTTGGTCGAAGGATCGTTTGGATGTCGAGGCGCTTCGGTCGGTCGACGCCGAAATCTCCCTGACCATGTCCGCCCTTACCAAGGACCCCTACCGGCTTCGCAACCCCAAGGCCGATGTTGTTTTGGAGAAAGGCAAACTAACGCTGCGATCCTTCGAAACCGGGTTTTCGACCGGGACGATAACGATGACCGGCGAAGCGGATGCGCAGACCGATACGGTCACCGCTGCATTGAACGTTACGGCCAAGGATGTGGACGCGTCGGACGTTGTGCATGCATTGCGCAACTATCAAGTCCGGCTTGGCCCGATCCAGTTTGGCACGACGGTGAAAGGTCCGGTGGCGATCACCGCAAACATGGCCACGGTTGGCGGTACCGAGCATGATTTGGTTAATGCGCTGAACGGCAAAGGGCGCATCACCGGCCAATTGCAGACCACGTTTTCGGGTGAAACGCGCGGGACGAGCGCCGTTGCCGGCTTGGCGGGTGCCTTGCTCGGCAAGAAGGTGAAGGAATTGCGCGGCGTGACGAATGTCGTGCAGGGTACGGACCAGCTGTTGTCCGCCTTCGACGGCGCCTCCACCTTGAACGGTGACATCGTCATTGCCAAGGGCGTGGCATCGACCGAGAACCTTGTCCTGGTCGGGCGAGGTGGGCGGGCGCTGACATCGGGGAAAGTCCATTTGCCGAAATGGACTTTGGATAGTGTGACCGACGTGACCCTCGGCCAAAATCCCGATCCGTATCTCGTCGCCGAGATGACGGGCGCGCTCGATGATCCTTACGTCAAGAAAGTCAGCGGTCGAATCCTTCAGACACGGCAAGCGCCCGCGCAACAGGCGCCGGCGCCGCCAACCCAGCAACCGGCGAGCCAGCCGAAGGATCCTCTGAAATCGTTGCTGCCGGGATTATTGAATCCGCAACCCGCTCCTTCGGGACAGCCGGCACCGGCCGACCAAAAGAAGATCAAGCCCGAAGATGCCCTAAAGGGATTATTGCAGGGGCTTGGCCGCTGATTGTTCGTCGACCGCGAGGTCGTCGTCCGCCGACCGCATGGCAAGCAAGACATAGACTCGGATCGCACTCGAGAGATTGCCGTCCCGTTGCCGGTCGATCTCCGTAACCAGTTGGTTCACGGTGAGGGCGCGCCGTGCGGCAAGCACCTTCAAGGCGGCCCAGAACGCGTTTTCCAACGAAACGGACGTGCGATGACCCGCGATTACAACCGATCGCTTCTTCATCGCGCCTGGAAGGGCCAGGTCCATTTCAGCCGGGTGTTGCGGCCCGGATGCCTCGCGCGTGTTTCTCCGCTCTGTCGGAAGTTCCATCTACCTTCACTAGCTCGCAGCGCATGTTTCAGGAGCGTAAAGGTGGCCCTAACCCGCGCTGTTTGGCAATACGGACTCACGGAATCTTGAAGCTTGGCGCGGCGTTAGCGATCAAGATCATTAATATCATTGATAAAATCAGCGATTGCTTGAATCGCTTCCTGCCAATTCTGGTCGCGGGTCCGACCGGATTTCTTCCGGGGGTTGAAACTGTGATCGCCGTCGCCGAGCCAGTGCATTCGGATGTTCGGAGAAAGATCGTATTGGTCCACTTCCTCGATCGTGCCGAAGGGGTCCCGGCTTCCCTGGCAGATGAGGGTTGGCGTCTTCAGCGTGAGGAGATGTTCCGTACGCAAGCGGTCAGGCTTGCCCGGCGGATGAAAGGGATACCCTAGACATATCAGACCACTAACCATTTTCTCATCGGCCACCATGCTGGCGATCCGCCCGCCGAGCGACTTGCCGCCGATCAGAAGCGGTTTGGTGTCCAGGCTGTCGATCACCTCTTTCCAGGTCTGAAGAAGAACCGGGGCCCGATCGGGCGGCCGACGGCGGCCGGTTTCCCGGATCGTTTGCATGTACGGGAATTCGAATCGGCCGACTCGCAAATTTTGGTCCGCGAGACCCTGCGCAAAGGTTTCCATGAAAGGCGTTTCGATGCCGGCGCCGGCCCCGTGGGTGAGGACGACCGTTGCCACCGCCTCTGCGGGGCCGTTGAATAACAGTTCGGGAGGCATGATTGGGGCGTTCGTCCCTTGATTATGGTTAACGATGCGAAACGATTGTCAGGGCTCGAATTTTCGCGGTGTAAAGGAGACGTTAAAGATATTCCCTTAGAAAAACGACATTGTTTCACGAGAATAGTGAAGTTTCGCGGGGATTTGCGATGAGTGAGTTAGCGGTAGTCGAGGAAAAGCTCGTTTCCGACCGGGCCGAAGAACAACTGGTGACCATGACCGTGGATGGCCAGCACTTCGGACTGTCGATCCTCAGCGTACAGGATATCGTCGAGACGCATGCCATTACGCAGGTTCCGCTGGCGCCCTCTGCGATTTCGGGGGTCATGAACTTGCGCGGCCGCATCGTGACGGTCATCAATCTCCGCCGCATTCTCGGCAAGACGGACGACTCCGAAAGCCGGATGGGCGTGACGGTAGAATACAAAGGCGATCTCTATACGATCCTGGTGGATCAGATCGGTGAGGTCCGGTTGCTCGACCAGGGCGATTTCGAGGCGGTCCCGGCGACATTGGATCCGATCCTCAAGCAACTTTGCACCGGCATTTACCGGATGGATGAGGAACTGTTGGCGGTTCTCGACGTCGACCAGATTTTGGATGCGGAGACGATCGCGCAGACCCCGCAAATCCGGTTCATTGCCCGTCCGAAGGAAGTGCCGGAATCGCAGAAGCGCATCGCCGCCAGCAAGAAGCCATCCGACGACGCGGAAGAGAGCGGCGCATCATCCGTCGGCGACGACGTGTCGGCCGAGGATAACGCCGAACCGAAGAAGGTCGCGTCGCGGAAGTCGAAGAACGTGTTCAAGAAGAACGCCTCCAGGAAGACGGCTGTAAAGACGACGAAGGACAGCTGCGCCGCGTCGGATGAGGAAAACGGCGACGAGAAGGCCGCGGCCAACGCCGAGGACTCGACACCGAAAGTCGTCGAGCTGAAAAAGTCCGAAGCCGAAGTTAAATCCAAAGCCGAAGTTAAAGACGTCGATGCAGCGACGGAAGTGCCGGCAGCCACCGCACCGTCGGACGCCGCGCCGGCCGCAGCGCCGTCGCCGAGCCCGGCACCGGCCAACGCCAGCGCGCCGTCATCGGATACGACCGTGTTCGAGGACCTCGGCGGCGCCGGCGTCCTGACCGGCATTGTCGAAGGTTTCTTTGAGCGTGTTCTCGCCGACACGAGCCTCGCCGGTTTCTACGACGGGGCCGATATGGACGCCCAGATGGACGCCTTGCAGGTGACTTTGCAGGCTGCTCTTGGCGGACCGAAAGACGGGGCTATTCCGTCCGGTCATTCGTGGCTGGCGCCGAAGAAGGGCATGAATGACGACAACTTCAATACCTGTCAGTCCCTTCTGGAAGCGACATTGCAGGCTCAATCCGTGCCGGAAGGCGTGATCTTCCGCGTTCTGGCCGCAGTCGAACTGAAGCGGGAAAGCATCGTCGACTAGGGACGACCGTCGGGGGCGTATTGCCCTCGATCTAGCTTTTTTCACCGGTCATCGATGCCGGATCGACCCAAGCATCGAATTGTTCTTCCGTCACCAAACCGGACGCGATGGCGGCTTCCCTCAAGGTGATGCCGTCGGCATGTGCGCGCTTCGCTATCTTTGCTGCATTGTCGTAACCGATATGCGGGTTGAGCGCTGTCACAAGCATCAGGGATTGCCGCAACAAGGTGTCGATCCGATCTTGGTTCGCGGCAATCCCGTCGACGCAATTCCGTGCGAAGCTGACGCTCGCGTCGCCGAGCAACCGCAGCGATTGCAGTAGATTGTATATGATCACCGGCTTGAAGGTGTTGAGTTCGAGATGGCCGTTCGATCCTGCGACCGTCACCGTCACATGATTACCCATCACCTGCGCGCACACCTGGGTTAGAGCTTCGCATTGCGTGGGATTGACCTTGCCCGGCATGATCGACGAGCCGGGTTCGTTCTCCGGCAGCAGTAACTCGCCGAGACCGCTGCGCGGGCCCGACCCGAGCAGACGGATATCATTTGCGATTTTCATCAGCGATGCCGCGATCGTGTTCGCGACTCCGGACAATTCGACCAACGCGTCGTGCGCCGCCATGGCCTCGAATTTATTGGCCGCCGGCGAAAATGCGATACCGGTGAGGTCGGAAAGCTGATCGGCGAATGCCCGGTCGAATCCTTTCGGGGCGTTCAATCCGGACCCGACGGCAGTGCCGCCTTGGGCGATCCGATGAAGGCGCGGCAGGGCCGTGTGGACCCGGTCGATACCGTGCGACAGTTGCGCCGCGTAGCCGGAAAACTCCTGACCAAGGGTCAGCGGCGTTGCATCCTGTAGATGTGTCCGCCCGATCTTGACGATGTCGCGGAACTCTTCCGCTTTCGCTTCCAATGCCGTTTTGAGTATGCCGAGGCCCGGCAGCAGGCAGTCGCGTGTTTCGAGCGCGGCGGCGATATGCATCGCAGTCGGAAAACTGTCGTTGGACGATTGTGCTCGGTTGACGTGATCGTTCGGGTGAACCGGATCCTTGGATCCGGCCTCGCCACCCAGCGCCTTGATGGCGTGGTTCGCGATGACTTCGTTCAGGTTCATGTTGGTCTGTGTGCCGGAGCCGGTCTGCCAGACGACGAGCGGAAAATGATCGTCGAGCTCGCCCGCGATGACGGCGTCGCAAGCGGCGATGATGGCTGCCCCGATACGTGCGTCGATGTCACCCGACGCCTGATTGGCCGATGCGGCGGCCTTTTTCTGATATGCGAAGGCGCGGATCAATTGTTGCGGCATGCGTTCGACGCCGATCGCGAACAGCTCCTTACTGCGTTGCGTTTGTGCTCCCCACAGCCGGTCGGCCGGGACCGCTATCTCGCCCATGCTGTCCCGTTCGATGCGGGTTTTCGGCGTGTCGGTCATGTCGTCTTGCTCCGTTTCTTCGGCCGTTTGGGCTTTTGCGCCTTCTTCGATTCCAGCGCGACATCAAAGGCGCGGCGCGCCCATTGGCTCAATTCGTCGGGGTCTTCCAATAAGTCCGCCGGCACCTGATGGTAGGACATGGTGACCGGTTTCGATTTCCCTTCGTAGGTGAACGGACCCATGCCGGCATCCTCGTACTCGGCCCGGTTCGCGTCACTGGTCTTGAAATAAAGCGTGTCATACGCGATCAGGCCGAACATGACGCCGTCACGGAACAGTCCGGCTCCACCGAACATCGACCGTATCGTGATCGGGCCGAACGGCTCGAGTTGATCATGTAGAAAGGCGGCGAATTCGGCGTTTACGGGCATGCCGTGATCTCAACGCACGGGGAAGCGGATTGCAACCGTCGCCGTTCCGGCTAGAGGTCGCGGAAGAAGTCGTTCCCTTTGTCGTCGGTCACGATAAAGGCGGGGAAGTTCTCCACCTCGATACGCCAGATCGCTTCCATGCCGAGGTCTTCGAACTCGATACATTCGACCTTCTTGATGCAATCGAGGGCGAGGCGCGCTGCCGGCCCGCCGATCGACCCGAGATAGAAACCGCCATGCGCCTGGCAGGACTGCCGAACCACGTCGGAGCGGTTGCCCTTGGCCAGCATCACCATCGATCCGCCGGCCGCCTGGAAACGTTCGACGAATGCATCCATGCGTCCCGCCGTGGTCGGCCCGAATGATCCTGAGGCATAGCCCTCCGGCGTCTTAGCCGGCCCTGCGTAATAGATCGGATGGTCCTTGAAGTACTTCGGCAGGTCCTCGCCCTTGTCCAGCATCGCTTCCAATCGCGCATGAGCCGCATCTCGCGCGACGATGATCGTGCCGGTCAACGAAAGACGCGTCTTCACCGGGTGTTGGGTCAGCGTGCCGAGAATATCGGACATGGGCCGCTGCAAATCGATATCGACGACATCGCCTTCCAAATCCTGATCCGTCACATCCGGCATGTATTTGGCCGGGTCGGTTTCCAGCTTTTCCAGGAACACGCCGTCGCGGGTAATCTTGCCGAGGATCTGCCGGTCCGCCGAACAGGAGACGCCGAGACCGATCGGCAGGCTTGCCCCGTGCCGCGGTAGGCGAATGACGCGGACATCATGGCAGAAATACTTGCCGCCGAACTGCGCGCCGATTCCCATCTGCTGCGTCAGCCTGTGCACTTCCTGCTCGAACGCGACATCGCGGAAGGCCTGGCCCCTGTCGCCGCCTTCCGTCGGCAGATTGTCGTAGTAGCGGCAACTCGCCAGCTTCACCGTCTTGAGATTCTGTTCCGCCGAGGTGCCGCCGATGACGATGCCGAGGTGGTAGGGCGGGCAGGCGGCGGTCCCGAGGGTGCGGATCTTCTCGTCGAGGAAGGCTACAAGCCGTTCCGGCGTCAACGTCGATGGCGTCGACTGAAACAAGAAGCTCTTGTTGGCCGATCCGCCGCCCTTGGCGATGAACAGAAATTTGTAGGCGTCACCCTCGTCGGCGTAGAGATCGACCTGCGCCGGCAGGTTGTTGCGGGTGTTGGTTTCCTCGAACATCGTCACCGGCGAGACTTGGCTGTAGCGCAGGTTCAATTGGGTGTAGCTGTCGAACACACCCTTCGAGAGCGCTTCTTCGTCGCCGCCGCCGGTCCAAACCTTCTGGCCCTTCTTGCCCATGATGATCGCGGTGCCGGTATCCTGGCACATGGGTAGGATGCCACCCGCCGCGATGTTGGCATTCTTGAGCAGGTCATAGGCGACGAAGCGGTCGTTGTCCGACGCTTCCGGGTCGTCGAGGATACTCGCGAGCTGTTTCAGATGGCCCGGCCGCAGCAGGTGATTGATGTCCTTGAAGGCTTCGGCCGCCAACTCGGTCAATGCCCGCGGATCGACGGTCAGGACTTCCGAGCCGTTGAAGGTGGCGGTGCCGACATGGTCGCTGGTCAGTTTCCGATACTCGGTCTTGTCCGCGCCGAGGGGGAACATCGGATGGTATTCGAAAGTTTGCTCGCTCATCATTCTCTTTCCACGAAACCGGTTGTGCGCGGGCGTAAGAGTCGGCAAAAAGCCGGTCGCGTCAAGGGCGCCCGCCGCCGACCCGGACATTCGCCGCCGACGTGTAGGACGCTTTGTCCGAGAGCAACCAGCAGATCGCCTCGGCGATTTCCTCCGGCCGGCCGGCCCGGCCCATCGGCAGCTTCGGCGCGATCTCGTCGACCTTGTCCTGCGGCGGCATGCCGGGGACGGTGAGCCCCGGGCTGACCGTGTTCACGCGAATACCCTCGCCAGCGACCTCTTGGGCCAGTCCGATGGTCAGCGAGTTGACCGCGCCTTTGGATGCGGCATAGAGGACGCCTTCGCCGGGTGACCCGATGTTGGCCGATCCGGAGGAGATATTGACGATCGAGCCGCCTTTGCCGCCGTGCTTCGTCGACATTCGGCGCACGGCCTCGCGGGCGCACAAGAAATACCCCGCGACATTGACTTGCAGCACCGCGGCGATGTCGTCCGCGCCAAGCGCTTCGAGCCGTCCGCGCGGGCCATGAATCCCGGCGTTATTGACCAAACCCGTGACCGGGCCGAGGGCTTCGGTCGTGGCGTCGAACATCCGCACGATATCGGCTTCGACGGACGTATCGGCCTGTACCGCGATGGCCTTGCCGCCGGCTTTCTCGATGTCGGCGACGACGGCGTTTGCAAGATCGGCTTCCGACCGGTAGGCGACGCAAACGGCATGCCCATGTTCACCGCAGAGCCGCGCTGTCGCGGCGCCGATTCCCCGGCTGCCGCCGGTAACGATGGTCACGTTGCTCATGATCGGGAGCTCCCTTTCGTGTCTTCTGTGAGTCTGCCGGTTGCGGTCGTCTAGTCGTCCGGCCCGAGCAGTTCGTTCAGCTGTTGGTTGCTGTAGGTATCTTCGGTGTAGCGATAGGTGCCTAAATCCCGTAACTCCTCGGCGGCCTGGCGCGCCAGTGTGTACGCCGCGCGGGCGATGCTGCCGCCGACGCTGAGCCGGGCCACGCCGAGGGCCTCCAGGTCGGCGACCGGCGGCGTCTTGGGGCCTGCGAGGATATTGATCGGTCCGCCGACATCGGCGGCCAGGCGGCCGATCGTCTGACCGTCGGCGACGCCCGGAATGAACAGGCTGCGGGCGCCCGCGTCGTAGTAGGCATTGGCCCGCTTGATCGCGTCGTCCAGCACCGCGGCGTCGCGGCCCACGCGGATGAAGCCGTCCGTGCGCGCATTGATGACGAACGGGATGCCGGCGCTGTCGGCCGCCTCGCGGCCCGCCTGGATCCGCTCGACGCTGAGGGCGAAGTCGAACAGCGGTTCGTCGCCATCCTTCGTGCCGTCCTCGATATTCGCGCCGACCGCGCCGGCGTCGATCGCGCGGCGGACGGTCTCGGCGACATCTTCCGGGCTGGACCCGTAGCCCGCTTCCAGGTCGGCGGTGACCGGGATGTCGACCCGGGCCGACATCTTGGCGACCTCGTCGAGCATCTCATCCCGGCTGATCGCTTCGCCGTCGGGGAACCCGCGCGAGAAAGCGACCCCGGCGCTGGTCGATGCGATGGCGGGAAAACCGGCGTCGGCCAGGATCATGGCGGATGCGACATCCCAAGCATTGGGCAGTACCAACAATTTCGGGTCGGTATGGAGTTTGTGGAATCTCTCTGCCTTCGAACGCAGACTCTCTTGAACCATCGCCTCTGTCGGCTCCCCTGATGCGGTTACGGGACGGTTGCCCTGGGGCCTGACGGCGCTAGTCCTTGCGGAAGGTGTCCAGGGGGATGATGTTGTCGGTGGGGCTGTCGGCGGAATCGCCGCTGGTATTGGCGCCGTCGCCGGCGGCCTCGGCCGGTTGGCCGGCCGTATCGTCGTTCTGCGCGGCCGCCTCGGCCGGCTGGAATTGTAGTGCGAAGTTCACCGACGGATCGGCGAATGCATTGACCGCCGAGAAGGGCACGACGAGCCGTTGGTGGCGGTCGTTGAAGCTGAGCGTCACCTCGAATTGGTCTTCGCCGATGATCAAGTCCCAGAACTGATACTGCAGGACGATCGTCATCTCCAACGGATACTTCTCGCGAAGCTCGTCGGACAACGTGACATCCGGATGATCGGTGCGGAACGTGACATACAGATGGTGCGCGCCGGGCAAGCCGTGTTCGGACACAAAAGTCAGCGCTTCGCGAACGACGTTTTTCAACGCCCGCTCAACCAGCCGATCGTATTGAAGTAAGTCTTCCGTCATGGTGTAGGGACCGGTTCTATCATAGTCATACGTCCCATCAAGTGCGGAAAGCCACGCGCCGAAAGGTTGGGGGGCTTCTGTTGCCCGGTGCCCCCCGGACCGCGCTTACTTAATTAGATTAAGCAGCGAGGCGGGCTTCGCCCGCATAGTTGTCATTCGCAATTAGCGAAATAGCCCGATAACGGTGGTACCATGCCGGGCACAAACCAAGTCTTTACCACGCGCGTCGATCCTATTTCGCCCCCATGCCCAAACCCAACCGGGTCCGAATGATGGTGGAGGCGCCGGGTACCGCCCCCGGGTCCGCTGCGCTTATTTCACGAGGCCATTTAGCGCCATAGTCGGTTTCCCGACACAAGAAATATAGGGTTTTCCGCCCCTTATATAAAGGCCTGTCTGCGCGGAAGCGCTGGAATCGCGCCGTTTGCAGCCGTTCTCGCCCCATTTCGCCCGCTGGAAAGGCCATATCGGCCAAAAGCATTAAATGAACAATGTTTATTTATCTTGACTCCAGGCAATGGATTCCGGCATGATTTAATGAACAACGTTCATTTTATTGTCGGCAGATGCCGAAATAGGACTGGTTGCCGCGGTTTGGTTCGGTCGACGGGCACCATTTGGGATCGCCGGCTCTTCAAATGAACAATGTTCATTTTATGCGAAAGGAGATGTGCGATGATGACTCGAATTTGGCGATATGCGCTGCTTTCCGCTGGAATTCTCGCGGGCGCGGCGATTTCCGCAGCGGACTCCTCCGCGGCCGGATTGATGAGCCCGGCGGACGGCGCCACGCCGCCGTTGGTGATCCAGGATCAGGCCGTCCGCGTGACGGTCGAAGACGGCTATGCGATCACCGCGGTGGAACAGGTATTCCGGAATCCGCATGGCAAGGATTTCGAGGCGATCTATTCCTTCCCGGTGCCGAAGAAGGCAGCGGTGTCGGGTTTCACCTATTGGATCGACGGGAAGCCGGTGACCGGCGAGGTGCTGGCCAAAAAGAAGGCGCGCGAGGTCTACGAGGAGGAAAAGAAAGCCGGACGCGAGGCGGCCCTGACCGAGCAGGATTCGCACAAGACCTTCGACATTTCGGTGACGCCGGTGAGGGCCGGCAAGGACGTACGCGTTCGACTGACCTATATCCAGCCGGCGCATATCGACACGAGCATCGGCCGGTATGTCTATCCGCTGGAGGAGGGGGGCGTCGACGATGCGAAGCTCGCCTTCTGGACGGCGAACGACAAGGTCGTGGGGCAGTTCAGTTTCGACCTTCAACTGCGTTCGTCCTATCCGGTCGCAGCGGTGCGGCTGCCGAAACATCCGCAGGCGGTTGTCACGCAGGTGTCCGATCGGGAATGGCGCGTCCACATGGACAATCGCGGCGGAAAATCGGTTGCGCCGTCGCCAGCCGCGGCGGATGCCGTCTCGGACCGCGATGACAAGGTCGTCGCCGTGCCGACGCGACCGACGCGCACGATCGACGAAGGCGAGGCGGTGACGCCGATCCGGGCGGCGCCGCGCGTGGCAACGCCGCTTTTCCGTCTCGATACGGATATCGTCGTCTATTGGCGTCAGGCCGAGAACCTGCCGGGTAGCGTCGACCTGGTGGCGCATCGTCCGGATCCGGACAAGCCGGGGACCTTCATGATGGTTCTGACGCCCGGCGACGATCTAAAGCCGATCGTCGAGGGGAAAGACTGGGTCTTCGTACTCGACAAGTCCGGGTCCATGAAACGAAAGTTCCATACCCTGACAGATGGCGTTGCCCGTGGCATTTCAAAGCTGCGCCCGGTCGACCGGTTCCGGATCGTGTTGTTCGACCAGACGGCCTCGGAACTCACCTCGGGTTTCTTGCCCGCCACGCCGGAGAATATGAGGAAGGCGGTCGCGCTGCTGGACACCGTGCAGCCGAACCGGGGCACCAACCTGTTCGATGGCCTCAAGCTCGGCCTCAACTTCGTCGAGGCGGACCGCACCACCGCGATTCTGCTTGTGACGGATGGCGTCGCCAATGTCGGCGAGACGCGTAAGAAGGCGTTCCTCAAGCTGGTGCGCAACGCGGACGTGCGACTGTTCACCTTCGTGATGGGCAACAGCGCCAACCGGCCCTTGCTAACCGGCATGACACGGGCGTCGGGCGGCACGTCGATCAGCATCTCGAACAGCGACGATATCGTGGGCGCGGTGATGTCCGCGACATCGAAGGTGACCCACCAGGCGCTGCATAAGGTCGGGATCAAGATCAGCGGCGTTCGCACCAGCGACCTCACGCCGGAGCGGCTGGGTAGCCTCTACCGGGGCGAGCAGCTGGTCGTGTTCGGTAAGTATCGGGGCGACGGCGAGGCGAAGGTGACGCTGTCCGGGCTGATCTCCGGCACGCCGACGGCCTACACCACCCGTTTCGATTTTCCCAGGTCCGCCAATTTGAATCCGGAGGTGGAACGCCTGTGGGCCTTCTCGGCGATCGAGGCGCAACTGCAGGACATCGACGATTTCGGCGAGAACAGCGATCGCAAGCAAGTCGTGACCGAGCTTGGCGTCGAATACGGGTTGGTCACGCCCTATACGTCGATGGTCGTGGTGCGGGACGAGGTCTTCGCCAAGCGCGGCATCGAGCGGCGCAACCAGGTCCGGCGGGCAACGGAAACCGAGGCCGCAAAGCAACGGGCCAAGGCACCGGTCCGCGTTACGCGGGTCGACACGAAGGCGCCGATGTTCAAGACGACACGGCCCAGCTACAGCGGCGGCTCGGGCGGCGGGGGTGGCTCGACCGGTCTGTTGGGGCTCGCGTTGCTGTTCGCCTTCTCGGCGGCGATCTACTTTAGCCGCCGGCGGGAGGAGGATCGGGAATGACCGGCCGCGTTCCTCGCGGTCGGAACCAGGGCGGCGTACGACCGCCCTGGTTCACCGCCGGTTTGGCGGGGGTTCTGCTGGCCCTCTACGCCGTGATGGGTCCGCAGCCGCATTTGCTGATGTATGACCGTGCGGGCATCGATTCCGGCGAATGGTGGCGTCTCGTGACCGGGCATCTAGTACACGGCGACATCGGGCATCTGGCGGCGAATGTGTTGGCCTTGGTCGTTCTCGGCGGTGTTTTGGAATCGCTTCAGCGACTCGGCATCAAAACGCTGCTTCTTCTCGTGTCGTTCGGGATCGTCGTAATCGACGCGGCGTTGTGGCTCGCTCTGCCCGGGCTCGAGCGTTATTGCGGATTCTCGGGTGTTCTCAACACGTTGTTCATTGCCGCCGTATACGGGCAATGGCGCGATTCCGGCGATTGGTTGTATCCCGCGTTGGCGATAGCCGGACTCGGCAAGATTGCGATAGAAAGCGTGTCTACCGGTGCGGTGTTGCCGCTATCGAGTTTGCCGTCGGTCACCGAGGCGCATTTCGCCGGCTATGTCGCGGGACTCATGCTCTGCTGTCTTACGGCGACATGGATTGCACGAGACGATGCGGCGATCCGCGTTCTTCAACCTTCAACCGGGGCCCGGCGGCGGGTAGACTTGGCGACATGCGACAATATCACGATCTCATGCGGCACATCCGCGACACCGGCGCGCGGAAGACGGACCGCACCGGTACGGGCACGCTAAGCGTCTTCGGCTATCAGAATCGGTACGACCTGCGCGACGGTTTTCCCATGGTGACGACCAAGCGGTTGCATCTGAAGTCGATCATTTACGAATTGCTGTGGTTCCTGCGCGGCGACACGAATGTCCGTTATCTCCAGGAGCATGGCGTGTCGATCTGGGACGAGTGGGCGGACGAAACCGGCGAGCTGGGTCCGGTATACGGTCATCAATGGCGCTCCTGGCCGACGCCGGACGGCCGATCGGTCGATCAGATCACCGCGCTGGTGGACCAGATCAAGCGGAGCCCGGACTCGCGTCGGCATATCGTCAGCGCCTGGAACGTCGCCGATGTGGACAGCATGGCCCTGCCGCCCTGTCATTGCCTGTTCCAGTTCTACGTGGCGGACGGGCGGCTGTCCTGCCAGCTTTATCAGCGGAGCGCCGACGTATTCCTCGGCGTGCCGTTCAACATCGCTTCCTATGCGCTGCTGACCATGATGATGGCACAGGCGACCGGGCTGGAAGCGGGCGAGTTCATCCATACCTTCGGCGACGCGCACCTTTACTTGAACCATCTGGAGCAGGCGGATTTGCAGCTCCAGCGCGAGCCGTATCCGTTGCCGACAATGACTCTGAACCCGGACGTGACGGATATCTTCGCCTTCCGGTTCGAGGATTTCTCGCTGGAGAATTATCGCTTCCATCCGCATATCCCCGCCGCGGTGGCGGTCTAGGCCGGATGTCGCCCCGTATATCGTTGGTGGTGGCGATGGCCGAGAATAATGTCATCGGCAAGGACGGCGACCTGCCGTGGCATATTCCGGCCGACCTCAAGCATTTCAAATCGGTCACGATGGGCAAGCCGATCGTGATGGGCCGGCGGACATTCGAATCGATCGGCCGGCCGTTGCCCGGTCGTCTGAACATCGTCGTCACCCGCGATCCGTTGCGGCGATGGGATGGGGTCGAGGCCGTGCAATCGCTGACCGAAGCGCTCGATCGTGCCGCGGGCGAGGGGGCGGAGGAAATCATGATCATCGGCGGGGGCGATCTGTATCGGGCCGCACTGCCGCTGGCGCAGCGGATTCACCTGACGCGGGTGCATGAGGCCGTCGAGGGCGACACGGTCTTTCCGGACCTTGACCCGGCCGATTGGCGAACCGCGTCCTGCGACCGTCAGAACGACATCCATAGCGTGCCCGTTTCCTTCAAGGTCTTGGAGCGCGTGGCCGCCGGCGGCTAGCGGCGGCAAAACCGACGACGGTTAATCGTTCTCGATCCTGCCGAACACAAGCAGCAGGAAGGCGTAGACCATGGCGGTTTCCTTGAGCCGGTCGAACCGCCCGGCGGCGCCGCCATGCCCCGCGTCCATGTTGGTCCGCAACAGCAGCAGATTGTCGTCGGTCTTGGTGGCGCGCAGCTTGGCCACCCATTTTGCCGGTTCCCAATAGGTCACGCGCGGGTCGGTCAGTCCTGCGGTAACCAGGATGTTGGGATAGTCCTTGGCCTCGACATTATCGTAGGGCGAATAGGATTTGATGTAGCGGTAGGCCTCTTCGTCTTCGATCGGGTTGCCCCACTCCGGCCATTCCGGCGGCGTCAAGGGGAGGTTGTCGTCGCACATGGTGTTGAGCACATCGACGAACGGCACCTCGGCGACGCTGGCCTTGAACAGGTCCGGCCGCATGTTGACCACCGCCCCCATCAGCATGCCGCCGGCGCTGCCGCCGTGGCAGGCTATCTCGCCGCGCGCCGAATACCCTTCCTCGATCAATTGTTCGCCCGCTGCGATGAAATCGAGAAAGGTGTTCTTCTTCTGTAGACGCTTGCCGGTCCGGTACCAGCGGTAGCCGCCCTCCATACCGCCACGAATATGCGCGATGGCATAGATGAACCCGCGGTCGACGAGACTGAACCGCGTCGTGCCGAACGAGGCGGGGATTGCGTGGCCATACGAGCCGTAACCATAGAGCAGGACCGGCGCCGTTCCGTCGATCCGCGTGTCCTTGCGGTAGAGCAATGAGACGGGGATACGCTCTCCGTCGTGGCTGGTGGCGAAGGTACGGCGGGTTACGTAATCCGACGGAGAATGTCCGCTCGGCACCTCCTGTTCCTTCCGCAAGAGGCGTTCCCCGGTCCCCATGTCGTAGTCGAAGGTTTGTTCCGGAGTCGTCATCGACGAATAGATGAAGCGCAGCGATGGCGTCTCGTATTCGAGCCGTCCGAGGAGGCCGAGACTGTAGGCTTCTTCCTCGAAGGCGATCTCATGCTCGTTGCCGTCGGCCATCTTGCGGATGACGATACGCGGCAGGCCGTTCTCGCGTTCCAGGCGCACCAGGTATTCCGCGAACATCTCGACCGACACGATCAGCCGTCCGGCCGCGTGCGGCACAAGGTCGGTCCAATTCGCGCGGCCCGGTTTGTCCACCGGCGCCGTGACAAGCTTGAAGTCCTCCGCGTCGTCGGCGT
Source organism: Alphaproteobacteria bacterium (assembly GCA_965228975.1). GTDB lineage: Bacteria > Pseudomonadota > Alphaproteobacteria > UBA8366 > UBA8366 > JAJFJD01. The sequence continues at coordinate 3,588,003 of OZ245851.1, read as the reverse complement.
TGGTTAGGATGACCAGACGGTCGCCGTGATGCGTGACGGTATATTCCACTTGGGGCTTACGCGGCTCGACGACGATTGGCTCGCTGTCAGGCTTGTCCGCGTCGATCAGCCGTACTTCCGATGTCTCATGATCGTGGCTGTCGATCATCAGGAAGCGGCCGCTTTCCGTTTCGCCGATCGAGACGAAGAATCCCGCGTCCGGCTCTTCGTAGACGAGCACGTCGTCGGCGACGTCGGTGCCAATTCTGTGGCGGTACACCTGCGCCGGCCGGTGATTGTCGTCGAGGACAGTGTAGAGGAGTGTCCTGTTGTCATTCGCCCAGACAAGGGCTCCATGGGCGTTCGGGATTTCGTCCGGTAGCATCGTGCCGGTACTCAGGTCCTTGACCTTGATCGTATAGATCTCCGACCCGTTGAGATCGACCGCATAGGCGAGCAGCGCATGGTCGTTGCTGTGATGGCAGGCAGCGACGCTGAAATAGGCGTGTCCCTCGGCTTCCTCGTCGCCGTGCAACAGGACTTGTTCTGCGGATTCGTCTGCGGTTGGACGCCGGCAGAATATCGGGTGCTGGCCGCCGGTCACGTAGCGCCGGTAATACGCGTAATCGCCGTCCGGATCCGGCACGCTCGAATCGTCTTCCTTGATGCGGCTCTTGAATTCTTCGAACAGCTTTTCCTGTAGTGCTTCGGTCGTTTGCAGCTTGGCTTTCGTGTAGTCGTTCTCGGATTCCAGGTAGGTGCGGATCCTCGGATCGAGGATATCCGGCGTGCGCATCACCTCTTGCCACTGCGGATCCTTCATCCAGGCGTACGGGTCTTCCAGCCGGTCACCGTGCCGTTCGGTGACCAGGACGTGTTTTTCGGCAATCGGTGTATCGGTCATGCGGTCGGGTTCGGCTCCTCGGTTTCGGCCGGGCGGCCGCGGCGGCGGTCGCGCCGCGCCAGTACGGTCGCCATGGTGCGGTCGGCGAGAGCGAGGCGCCGTTTCAGGTAGGCACGGGTATTTTCCTGGTTCTCGGAGCCGTCCCGAAGCCAGACGCGAAGCGTGGCCAGGAACAGGCCGGTGAGCCCGACCTCCTCCATTTGGCGCTGTATGCCGGTGGCGTCGAGTTTGGCGGCCTCGCGGACCCATTGGATGGTGCGGGAAAGATCGAAGATCGCAGGGACCCAGTGGTGCGGATGTGCATACCAGAGCTTGGCCGACAGCATCTGTCCGGTTACCTGCCGGTGCGGTGCCAGCGCATCGAACCACCGCATGATGACGAGTTCCAGGCGATCGCGTGTCGGCAGATCGTCGAACCCCTCCGGCGGCGGTTGCAGCATGGCGTCCCAACCACGGCGGAACCATGCGTTCGCAACGGCATCCAAATCCCGGTAATGCATTAGGACGTCAGCCATAGACATGCCGAGCCGATCCGCAACAACGCGCAGTCGAACTTTGCCCCAGCCGTCGTCCTCCGCGATATCCAACGCGGTTTCGAGGATGTCTTCCGCCGGGTCTTTTGCGCGGCTTTTCGCGCTACCCTTGCTGCCTGCCGCGCGCGCCATCGCTGCTCCGGGGTTAGTAGGTTACGACGCTTCGGATCGACTCGCCTTCATGCATTAGATGAAACGCGTCGTTGATGTTTTCAAGCGGCATGGTGTGGGTGATCAGATCATCGATGTTGATCTTGCCGTCCATGTACCAGTCAACGATCTTCGGCACATCGGTCCGGCCCTTGGCGCCGCCGAAGGCGGTCCCGCGCCACACGCGACCGGTTACGAGCTGGAAGGGCCGGGTGTTGATTTCCTGGCCGGCGCCGGCGACGCCGATGATCGTGCTCTCGCCCCAGCCCTTGTGGCAGCATTCGAGCGCTTGCCGCATCACCTCGGTATTGCCGATACATTCGAAACTGTAGTCGGCGCCGCCGTTCGTCAGATCGACGAGGTAGTTGACCAGATCGTCGCCGACTTCGGTCGGATTGACGAAATGCGTCATGCCGAATTTCTCGCCGAGTGTCTTCCTCTTTGGGTTAATGTCGACGCCGACGATCATGTTGGCGCCCACCATCTTTGCGCCCTGAATGACGTTGAGGCCGATGCCGCCGAGGCCGAAGACCACGACATTCGCGCCGGCCTCGACCTTGGCCGTGTTGATCACCGCGCCGATGCCGGTGGTGACGCCGCAGCCGATGTAGCAAATCTTGTCGAAGGGCGCGTCTTCGCGGACCTTGGCGAGCGCGATCTCTGGCACGACCGTGTGGTTGGCGAAGGTCGACGTGCCCATGTAGTGATAGATCATGTCCTTGCCGATCCGGAAGCGGCTGGTGCCGTCCGGCATGACGCCCTGACCCTGCGTCTCGCGAATCGCCTGACAGAGATTGGTCTTGCCGCTCGTGCAGTATTCGCACTGCCGGCATTCCGGGGTGTAGAGCGGAATGACGTGATCGCCTTTCTTGAGGCTGGTCACGCCGGGCCCCACGTCGACAACGACGCCCGCGCCTTCATGGCCGAGAATTGCGGGAAACACGCCTTCGGGGTCGGCACCGGATCGGGTGAATTCGTCGGTATGGCAGATTCCGGTCGCCCGGATCTCGACGAGGCATTCGCCTTCCCGGGGACCGTCCAGTTCAACGGTTTCGATTGTCAGCGGTTCCCCCGCCTTGTGTGCGACCGCGGCGCGCGTTTGCATTGCCCATCTCCTTGCGTGATCCGGATTCGTCCGACTTTTGTTTCGTCCTATGCCGCGAGCCTGTCAGAGCGCGGGTTTCATTTCAAGCGCTGCTGGCGGGCCGGGATAGGATTGCGACTGAGACGATAATACCGGATTACTCGGCGCCGACCAGCAACGTCCAATAGTGAGACATGGTGACGCTGCCGCCGTCGCGGTCCCGGAAGGCATATCCCATCCCGGCATCCTTGACGCCTACGTCCAGGATGGCTGCGCGATGGTCGGGCGAATTCATCCAGCCGGTAATCGCCTGCTGCACGTCCCGTTGCCCGGCTGCGATATTTTCCAGGAGCCGGCGCCAGTTGTATCCGAACGCGTCGGCGCGGTCGGTCATGCGTGCGCCATCCGGTGTCTTGTGATCGAAAAAGTCGCGCGCGGCCATGTCGTCGGAGTGGAGTTGGGCGGCGCGGTTCAGGCGATCGTCCATTTGCAACAGGCGAAGGCCGTTGCTCTCGCGAATGGCATTCAGACGCCGTAACATGTCCAGCCGCCACGCATCGCCGTCGATAAGTCTGTCGAGGCTGTCGGCCGTTGCGACCCCCAACGGCATGGTCAGTCCGGTCAGGAGAAAGGCTGTTCGTGACACGAAGGTTCGTCGGCGCATGTCGATCACATCATGAGGCTGCCGCCCAAATCGACTTTATTGTATGACGATTTTCGGCGCTTTGCGTACCTCGCCGCCGTCGGCGGTGTCCAGTTGCTCCCAAATCCGGTTGGCGATCGCCCGGAAAGCTGCGGCATGGTCCGAGTCGGGGCGGGTCGCGACGATGGGTTTTCCGCCGTCCGATGTTTCGCGAATGTCCAGGTGCAATGGGATTTCGCCCAGGAATTCCACGCCGAGCCGTTCCGCCTCATCCCGGGCGCCGCCATGACCGAAGATATCCGCCTGATGGCCGCAATTCGGACACAGGAAGTAGCTCATGTTCTCGATGATGCCGAGTACCGGCACATCGACCTTGCGGAACATGTTCAGCCCCTTGCGGGCGTCGAGCAGTGCAATGTCCTGGGGGGTCGAGACGATCACCGCGCCGGCGAGCGGCACTTGTTGCGCCATGGTCAGTTGCGCATCACCGGTGCCCGGCGGCATGTCGACGACCATGATGTCCAACTCACCCCAGTTCACATCGCGCAACATTTGCTGCAAGGCGCTCATCACCATAGGCCCGCGCCAAATCATCGGCGTTTCCTCGTCGACAAGGAAGCCCATGGACATGACCTTGACCCCGTAATTCTCCATCGGCTCCAGGACCTTGCCGTCGGCCGACGACGGTTTGCCCGAAATGCCCATCATGCGGGGCTGCGAGGGGCCGTAGATATCTGCATCCAGCAGCCCGACCTTGAGGCCGCTCGCGGCCAGTCCCATTGCCAGATTGACGGCGACGGTGGATTTCCCGACGCCCCCCTTTCCGCTGGCGACCGCCAAGATATTCTTGACCCCTGGGGCCAAGGGCTTCGCTTCCTGTTGTTGCGGGGGATGCTGGCCGCGCGGTGGCGGTGCGCTTTGGCTTTGTGCGCGATGGGCGGTCAAAACGACTGTGGCCGACACGACCCCCGGCATTTCATGGACCGCCTGCTCGGCGGTCTTTCTTAGCGGTTCCAGGGCCGGGCCCTTTTCCGGCGCGACTTCGATCGAGAATCCGACGTTGCCGTCCTTGACCACGAGGCCGGAAACCATTCCCAAGGATACGATGTCCTGACCGCTATCCGGTTCGATGATGTTCTTCAGCCGAGCCAAAACTTCGGCTTCGGTTACCTGCGCCATGCTTGAAAACTCCCAAACATCCCCAATATGCCTTGGACAACCAATTGTTCGAATTTGCGTGCCCGGCTAGGCTGTCATATATGATCCCGACCCCGGTTGGAAAGTACCGGTCGGGGCTGAACATAAGACGCACGTAAATAGCAAAAATTACAAGGCGGGAGAAAAGTTCCATGCCATGGCAGAATCAAGGCGGCGGTGGCGGCCCATGGGGCGGCGGCGGCAGCGGCGGCGGCGGCGGTCAAGGGCCGTGGGGTGGACGCGGCGGCGGTGGCGGTGGCACGCCCCCACCGGATCTGGAAGAGATGCTGCGCCGCAGTCAGGATCGGCTCAAGACAATCTTCCCAGGCGGCGGTTCCGCCGGGAAGCTATTACCCCTTATTATCGTTGTGGTCATAGGTCTGTGGTTCGCAACGGGGTTCTACCGTGTGCAGCCAGACGAACAGGGCGTGGAGCTCGTGTTCGGCAAATGGAACGGCAACACGACGACCGAGGGATTGCATTGGAATTGGCCCGGGCCGATCGGCGATGTCTTTACGCCGAAGGTCACACGGTCGAACCGCGTGCAGGTCGGATATCGTGCCGGCAGCGAGGGCTCGCGACGCGGCGCTTCCGAACGGGATGTGACGGAAGAGAGCGTCATGCTGACGAGCGACGAAAATATCGTCGATCTTCAGTTCACGGTCCTTTGGAAGATCAAAAACGCCGGCGAATTCCTGTTCAACATCCGGAACCCGGAAGGAACGGTTAAGGTCGCCGCGGAAAGCGTGATGCGCGAGGTGGTCGGGCAAACGAATTTTGATAAGACCGTCACCGTCGGGCGTGAGGAAATCGAAGCTCGGGCCAATGAGCTCTTGCAGAACATTCTCGATCAATATGGCGCGGGCATTTTGATTGAAGCCGTGCAACTCCAAAAATCGGATCCGCCGCCGGACGTTATCGATGCCTTCAACGACGTGCAGCGGGCCCGACAGGATAAGTCACGCTTGAAGAACCAAGCCGAAGCTTACGCCAATTCCATCGTTCCCGAAGCGCGTGGTCAGGCGGAGCAGATGGTCCGGGATGCGGAAGCCTATCGCGAAAAACTCCTCAAGGAAGCGGAAGGTGAGGCAAAGCGCTTCATGTCCGTCTACGAAGCGTATAAGACGGCCCCGGAGGTTACGCGCCGCCGTATGTATCTTGAGACGCTGGGCCAGGTGTTCGGGTCGGCACAGAAGGTGATCGTCGATCAGAACGGCGAATCGAGGCAAGGCGTCGTTCCATATTTGCCGTTGCCTGAGATCCAGAAACGCGTGCGATCGGGCACCGATACGTCATCGACGCCATCGCGCCCCACGGATTCGTCCGTGGCAACCCAGCCCGCGCAGCGCTAGGCGAGGAGGAATAGACCATGAAGAACAAGCTGTTCGTTCTCGGTATCGTTGTTGTCGTGCTGGTTATTGCCGGTGCCAACGCACTGTTTACCGTGCATCAGACGAAACAGGCCATCGTCCTGCAGTTCGGTGAGGCCAAACGGGTCATCAAGGAACCCGGGCTTGCCGTGAAGATTCCCGTCATCCAGGAGACGGTATTTTATGACAACCGGGTCCTGGATTTGGATCCGCCGTCCTTCGAAGTGCTGTTGACCGATAAGAAGCGGATCATCATCGACGCCTATGCGCGGTATCAGATTATCGATCCGTTGCAATTCTTCCGGCGGGTTCGGACCGAAGCGACCCTGCGCGACCGATTCGGCAAGATCATCAACTCGAGCCTTCGTCGCGTGATCGCCACCGTGCCGTTGCGGGATGTGCTTTCGGAGAAGCGCGACGACATCATGACGCAAATCCAGGCCGTGGTCGCGGGACCGGCGGAGTCCTTCGGAATCAAGATCGTCGACGTTCGCATCGGGCGTACGGAATTGCCGACGCAGACGCGGCAGTCGGTGTTTAGCAGAATGCGGACGGAACGTGAGCGGGAGGCGCGTGAGCTTCGCGCGGAAGGCGGCGAAGAAGCCCAAAAGATTCGTGCACAAGCCGATCTGGAACGCACCGTCCTGATCGCCGACGCAGAGCGGCAGGCCCAGATCCTTCGCGGTGAAGGCGAGGGCGGCCGGAACCGGATTCTCGGCGAGGCCTATGGCCAGGATCCCGCATTCTTCGATTTCTACAAATCGCTGGCGGAATATCAGAAAAATCTCGTGGATAGCGACACGACGATGGTGTTGAGTCCCGACAGCGAGTTCTTCCGCTTCTTTGGAAGCGGTGGCCGAAGCGACGGGCAAAAGAAATAGTCCCAAGCCGGGCGTGGGCGTTCTATGCTCGATTTTCTGACGGCTGTCGGCCTCGTTCTTGTGCTGGAGGGTGTTCTCTACGCCCTGTTTCCGGCGGGCATGCAGCGGATGATGGAGCAGGCGCTCCAACTGTCGCCCAACATGCTTCGAAAGGGAGGCCTGATCGCGGCTTTCGTAGGGTTTGCGATCGTTTGGATGATACGGGGTTGACGCTTTATCGGGCGGCTAAAACTGTATCGATAACGGTTTTGTCGCTAATTTGTTAACCCAGAATCGGCCGTCCTGAGATATATTCACGGGCGATCGTTGAATTTGGTTGCGCGCGATGCCAAATCGGACGATAGAGCGGATGGCCGGCCTGGAGAGGCGTTTAGCCAGGATCGTGTAATCGCTAAAATTTATTGATCAACAAGTCGATGCGTGATGCCAACATGATTTCAATCCATCGCACTATGCCGTCTAGCCGACACTGGCTGGTTTTGATTGTTTTGGCTGTGGTAGCCGTCTGGTCCCCGAATCCGGCGGATGCCCGCGGCGCTCCGGATAGTTTCGCGGATCTTGCGGAGAAGTTGTTGCCGGCTGTCGTCAATATTTCGACGACCCAGAAAGTCGCCGGGCGTAGCACCGAGGATCTACCGCAGTTCGACTTCCCGCCGGGTTCGCCCTTCCGGGAGTTTTTCGATCAATTTCAGCGCAAACGCCGCGATGCGCCGCAACGCCGGGGCACCTCGCTGGGATCCGGCTTCATCATCGACAAGACCGGTTACATCGTAACCAACAATCACGTCATCGAAGGCGCAGACCAGATTACCGCCGTGTTGCAGGATGAGCGGAAGTTCGAAGCGAAGCTGATCGGCCGTGATCCGAAGACCGATCTCGCTCTGTTGAAGGTGAAGACGACCCAGGATTTGCCGTATGTTCCGTTCGGGTCATCCGATTCCGCGCGCGTCGGCGACTGGGTCCTGGCGATCGGTAATCCGTTGGGCCTTGGTGGTACGGTCACGGCGGGTATCATTTCGGCGCGGGGGCGAGATATCCGGTCCGGCCCGTATGACGACTACATCCAGACCGATGCGCCGATCAATCGCGGCAATTCCGGCGGACCCTTGTTCAACATGAAGGGTGAGGTGGTCGGCATCAATACCGCGATCCTATCCCCGTCGGGCGGTAGTATCGGCATCGGATTCTCGATCCCGTCGCAGCTTGCGGTCGGTGTTATCGATCAGCTCCGCAAATACGGTTCGACCCGCCGGGGATGGCTGGGTGTGCAAATCCAAGCGGTTACCGAAGAGATCGCCGAAAGCCTAGGCCTCGATAAGCCTTATGGCGCCCTTGTCGCGGGGGTCGTGAAGAAAAGCCCCGCGGAAGCGTCCGGGTTCAAGACCGGGGACGTCATCCTGTCTTTCGATGGCCGTCGCGTCCCGGAGTCGCGCCGTCTGCCGCGCATGGTTGCCGAAACCGATGTCGGCAAGGCGGTGAGCGTCGTAGTGTGGCGCAACGGCAAGAAAACCAAACTCTCCGTGAAACTCGGCGAACTGGAAAAGGTCGATCAGGCCTCGCTTTCTTCGTCCGGCAGCGAGCCGGCGACGGACAAGAGCGGGCGCGAGTTCAAGGAACTCGGGCTTAGTCTTGCACCGCTGAACAAGGAGATGGTGAGCAAGTTCGATCTCGAGGAAGGGGTCGAGGGACTGGTCGTGACGAATGTCGGTGCCGACAGCAACGCCTCGGAAAAGGGGTTGAAGCCCGGCGACATCATTGTGGAAATCAATCAGGAAAAGGTGAAATCCATCAAGGATGTCGTGGAACAGGTCGAAAAGGCGCAAAAGGCCGGCCGACGGTCGGTGTTGCTGCTCGTCAAGTTCCGGCAGGGTGAGGATCCGCTCCGTTTCGTGCCGCTTCGGCTCTCCAAGAAGGACGGCTGATTTACGGATCCTGGGGATGCGTGGACGGGGCATGCCTCCGGGCGCCACCGGTTTTGCATTCGCCCTAGCAAGCGAATAAGCTGGCGTCCTGCCTCGGCATAACCTTTGGATTCCCGAATTTGTCCAGCACAGCACCGTCGTCTCGGTTCGGTCTGCGTGACTTCGGCCCGGCCTATCTGATCGCGGCCGGTCACGGGGCGTCGCATTGGATAACCGGCACGTTTTTTCTGCTGCTCCCGAAAATCCGCGAAGAGTTCGGCTTCTCCTATGCCGAGATCAGCCTCATCGGCTCGATCTATTACATCGGATCCCTGGCGTCGAATGTCGCAAGCGGCCCGGCGGTGGACGTCTCGGGCCGGCGCGTCGTCTTTCAGGTCGTGGCTCTGCTGGCGGTCGGCCTCGCGATGGTCGGTTTCGGATTCGCGAGCAGCTTGATTCTGATCGGCGTTATGGGCGTCCTGATCGCGGCGGCCAACAACCTCTGGCATCCGGCGTCCATGTCCTACCTGTCGTCGGAATATCCCAAGAATCGCGCCTTCGTATTGTCCCTGCACGGGATCGGATCGAATATCGGGGAAGCGGTCGGGCCGGTCGCGGCCGGCGCGATGCTCACGTGGTTCCTGCTTTCCTGGCGGGAAGCGGCGCTCCTCAATGCGGTTCCCGCACTGGTCATGGGAGTGGTCTTCACCTTCGCCCTGTTGCCTAAGGAGCGCCAGGTGGAAGGGAGCCCCCGCAGATCCGTGCGCTTGGGAACCTATTTCTCCGGCCTGTGGCAGATGGTGCAGGACAAATCGGTGCTTGGCCTGTCGATCATGGCCGGGTTCCGGAATATGGCGCAGAGCGGGCTGAAACTGTTCCTGCCGTTCTATATCGTCGACGTGTTGGAGCTTCCCTATGCCTATGCCGGGATTGCGCTCACGGCATTGCTGATCGGCGGCATGATTGCATCGCCCATCGCCGGCGCGTATTCGGACCGGGTCGGACGGCGCAAGGTCATCATGATGGCGTTGAGCGCGTCGACCGTGGTCATCATCGGGCTGACATTCGTCGGCAACGGCACCGCCTATGTCTTCGGCATTTCGTTGCTCGGTTTCGCCATGTTTGCGGTGCGGCCGGTGCTGCAAGGGTGGATGATGGACATCGTGCCGCGCCAAATGGCCGGTTCCGCGACAAGCCTGATGTTCTCCGTACAGAGCTTCAAGTCCGCGATCATGCCGATCATTGGCGGACTGATCGCAGATCAATTTGGCCTCGCCGCGGTCTTCTACTTCCTGGGCGGATTGTTGCTGTTGGCCAACCTTGTCGCCTTCCTCCTGCCGAAGGACCGGGCGCCGGCCGGTTCGGCGACTTGAGCTTAGGACTTGGCAAGGCGATGGGTGGCAGCTACATCTTTACATTCCTACAACAACATCTGCGCATTTTCTGGTGAGCACTCACGACGTCGCAACGCCCTTGCGATTTCGGGATCAAGGGCCCGTGTTTCTGTTGGCGCTCGGCCATGCGGCCACGCATTGGACCGCTGCGACGGTCTACATCCTGCTGCCGTTGATCAAGGATGCGCTCGACCTAAGCTACGCCCAGGCCGGCGTTTTCTTGTCGGTTTTCCACCTCAGTTCCTTTCTCGCCAATTTCGCCAGCGGCATCGCGGTCGACATGAGCGGCCGCCGGGTGTTGGTGCAGATCGTCGCGCTGGTCATGGGCGGCATGGCGACGTTCGTCTTCGGGTTGACCAGCCTGTACGTAATTTTGGTCTTGATGGTCGGCTTCATGGGCGCCGCGGTCCAGGCGTGGCATCCCGGGGCGATCTCCTATTTGGCGGAGCATTATGCGACGCGCCGCGGTTACGTGTTGTCGATCCATGCGATGGGTGCCAACGCCGGCGACGCCGTTGCGCCGATGGTCGCGGGCGTGCTGCTGACATGGCTGACGTGGAACACGACGGCGATGTTAAGCGCGGTGCCGGCGTTGGTGACTGCGGTCATCCTTGTCGTCATCTTACTGCCGAAGGATCGGCCTGCCGCGCGCGGCGGTGAGGCGATGAGCGTCAGACGCTATTTCGCAGGGTATTGGGCGCTGCTGAAGGACCGCGCGGTTATGGTCCTGACGATGACGGCGGGATTCCGCACCATGGCGCAGGTCGGTTTGTTCGCATTCCTGCCGCTCTACATCTCGGACGTGATGAAGGCGAGCACGGTCTTTATGGGGGCGGCCTTGATGACGATGCAGATCGGCGGCTTCATTGCGGCGCCGTTGGCGGGTGTCTGGTCGGATCGAGTTGGCCGCCGGCCGATCGTGTTCGGGGCGCTGGGGATCACGACGGTCGTTCTAGTCGCACTGACTTTCATTCAGGACCCGACCGTTTACGTCGCCTGCATCTCATTGCTCGGCTTTTTCCTCTTCGCCATTCGCCCCGTCGTGCAGAGCTGGATGATGGATATGGTGCCCGGCGAATTCGCCGGGTCGGCCACGAGCTTGATGTTCGGCGTGCAATCGATCCTTGGCGCGCTATCGCCGATCATCGGTGGAATCGTCGCCGACCAATATGGGCTGGTTGTGGTGTTCTATATGTTGGCGGGGATTATGCTGTTCGCCAACATTTTGGTTCTATTCGTGCCGCGCGAGCGGCAATAGAACGGCGTCAGCCGACGATTTCGTCGTCGCGATATCCTTGAAGATACAGCAGGGCCGTCAGGTCGCCGTGGTCGATCCGTGCGGTGGCGCTGCGCGCGACGATCGGTTTCGCGTGATAGGCCACGCCCATCCCGGCTTCGGCCAGCATGTCCAAGTCATTGGCGCCGTCGCCCACCGCAAGCGTCGATTCCACCGGAATGGTGCGCTCGGCGCATAAGGCCAGCAAGCGCTCGCGTTTCGCATCGGCCCCCAGGACCGGATCGATGACCGCGCCGGTCAATTTGCCGTCCACAATTTCAAGTTTGTTTGCCTGATCGAAATCGAAGCCGACCGCTTCGCGGACGAAAGTGGTGTAACAGGTGAAACCGCCGGAAACGAGGGCACAATAGGCGCCGTTCGCGCGCATGGTTGCGACCAGCGTCTTGGCGCCCGGTGTGATGCGGATCTTGGCCTTCGATTGCTCCAAAACTTCTTCGCTCAGATTTGCCAAGAGGCCAACGCGTTCCCGCATCGCATCGAAAAAGTCGAGTTCGCCATTCATGGCGCGTGCGGTAATGTCGGAGATGTGTTCGCGCAGGCCGACTTCGTCCGCCAATTCGTCGAGCATCTCGTTCTCGATGATCGTCGATTCCATATCGGCGATCAGCATACCCTTGCGGCGGCCGGCGTCGGGTTGCGCCACGGCGTCGATTGGCGCGTCCTCAATCGATTCGTAGGCGAGATCCAAGGCGTCGCGGCAGTCTAGTGTGCCGAACCGAAGGTCGACCGCCTTTCCGTAGGACAGCCAGTCCGGTGCGGCCACGTCGCCGCCGGCACCCAAAAGGGTCGCCTGCACATGAGACACGGCGGACTCGTCGAGCCGGCCGCTTCCCGCGATCAAGGTGAGAATATTGTCCATTGTCCGGCATTCTGTATCCTGCGGCGGCATGGGTGACAACGCGCAATTTCCTGTCGTGATCATTGCCGGGCCGACCGGCAGCGGAAAGTCCGCGCTGGCGCTGGCGCTCGCCGAAAAATTCGGCGGCACCGTCATCAACGCGGACAGCATGCAGGTCTATCGCGACCTCCGAATCCTGACCGCCCGTCCGAGCGAAGCGGATGAGGCGCGGGTACCGCATCGGCTCTATGGCGTACTCGATGCGACCGAGCAGTGCTCGGCGGCCCGCTGGTGCAGCATGGCGGTCGACGCGGTCGAAGAGGCGCGCGCGATGGCCCGGCTGCCGATCCTATGCGGCGGTACCGGCCTCTACCTCAAGGCATTGATCGAAGGATTGTCGCCGATGCCGGATATTCCGGAAGCGATACGGGCCGATCTGCGCCGGCGGTATGCCGGTGGGGACGGTGAGGCATTGCACCGGGCGCTTGCGGCCGCCGATCCGCGGAGCGCCGCGGCGATCGCGCCGACCGACCGGCAACGTATGCTGCGCGCCCTCGAAGTGTGGGAAGCGACCGGCCGGTCTTTGCTGGAGTGGCAGGCTCAACCGCCCGAACCCGTGCTGTCCGATGCGAATTTCCATACCATCCTCCTCCTGCCGCCGCGCGAACCGCTCTATGCGTCCTGCGACGCGCGGCTGCAAACGATGGTCGCGTCCGGGGCGCTCGAGGAAGTGCGGGCGTTGAAGGCGCGGAACCTTGGGCCCGATGTGCCGGTGATGAAAGCGCTGGGCGTGGAAGCGTTTATGCGGCATCTCGACGGCGCGATGGATTTGGATGCGGCGGTTGCCGCAGCGCAGCAAGCGACACGACAGTATGTGAAACGCCAGTTCACATGGTTTCGGCGTCAGATCATTGCGGATTTGACGATTGAAGAGAAATATTCGGAAAAATCATTGGGCAGAATCTTTTCATTTATTCTCAAAAAAGGGTTGACCTGCTAAACCGGAATGCCTAATGTCCGGCGTTTCTCGGGCCGAAATGGCCCTTTTTCTGTGTGCAGCGCGGCAAACCTGGTGGGATTGGCTTTCGCGGCGCGGAAAAAAGCGATAATCAGTAAGGCGATAAGCGGAAAAAACGGCAATCCCGAGTGTCGTTAAACGAAAAAGCCGCCGGTCCATGAAGGCCGCGGCGCAATCACGGAGTGGGTATCATGTCGGCGGCTGGCGAGCGGACCGGAGCACAAGTGATTATCAAGGCGCTGATCGATCAGGGCGTCGAGGTTGTTTTTGGATATCCCGGCGGCGCCGTGCTGCCGATCTACGACGAAATCTTCAAGCAGAACCATATCCGCCATATCCTCGTCCGGCACGAACAGGGCGCGGTCCATGCGGCGGAGGGGTACGCCCGCTCGACCGGCAAGGTGGGCGTTGTGCTGGTGACGTCGGGGCCGGGCGCGACCAATGCGGTGACCGGCCTGACCGACGCCCTGATGGATTCGATTCCGATCGTTTGCCTGACCGGTCAGGTGCCGACCCATTTGATCGGCAACGACGCGTTCCAGGAGTGCGACACGACGGGCATCACCCGGCCGTGCACCAAACATAATTATCTGGTGAAGGACTCGGATTCGCTCGCCACCATGATGCACGAGGCGTTTTATGTCGCGCGCAGCGGCCGGCCGGGTCCGGTCGTGATCGACCTGCCGAAAGATATTCAGTTCGCTCCGGCGCCCTATGTGGGGCCGGACGCGGTGAAGCCGCGCAGCTACCGCCCGCAGACGAAGGGCGAAACTGCGCGTATCGAAGAAGCGGTGGAGATGATCGCCCGCGCGGAGCGTCCGATTTTTTATGGCGGCGGCGGGATCATCAATTCGGGACCGAAGGCGTGTAAGCGCTTCACCGATTTCGTCCAGAAGACCGGTTATCCCTGCACCCTGACGCTGATGGGCCTGGGTGCGTATCCTGCGTCCGACAAACAGTTCCTCGGCATGCTCGGTATGCACGGAACCTATGAAGCCAACATGGCGATGCACGGCTGTGACGTCATGGTCGCGGTGGGATCGCGGTTCGACGACCGCATCACCGGGCGGCTGGACGCTTTCGCGCCGGACGCCAAGATCATCCATATCGATATCGATCCGTCGTCGATCAACAAGAACGTCCCGGTGGACCTGCCGATTGTCGGCGATGTCGGAACGGTCCTGGGGCAGATGCAGAAGGTTTGGTCCGCCAGGGTGAAACGCCGCCGGAACGGCAAGGCGGTCGATTCCTGGTGGAAACAGATCGAGAAGTGGCGCGGCCGCGATTGCCTCGCCTACGGTATCGACGACAAGGTCATTAAACCGCAATACGCAATCGAGCGGCTTTACGAACTGACCAAGGACCAGGACGTGTTCATCACGACCGAAGTCGGTCAGCATCAAATGTGGGCGGCGCAATTCTACAAGTTCGAGAAGCCGAACCGTTGGATGACGTCGGGCGGCCTCGGCACGATGGGGTACGGCCTACCGGCCGCGATCGGCGCACAGCTCGGTCATCCGGGTAAGCTCGTCGTCGATATCGCCGGCGAGGCGTCGATCCTGATGAACATCCAGGAGATGTCGACCGCCGTACAGCATCGCCTGCCGGTCAAGGTCTTCATCCTGAACAATCAATATATGGGGATGGTGCGCCAGTGGCAGGAACTGCTGCATGGCGGCCGTTACTCGGAGAGTTATTCGGAAGCCTTGCCGGATTTCGTGAAGCTTGCGGAAAGCTTCGGTGCGGTCGGGCTGCGGGCGACGAAACCGTCGGAGGTCGACGACTTGATCAAGGAAATGATCAGCGTCGATAAGACGGTCATCGCCGACATTGCGGTTGATCCGGCGGAAAATTGTTTCCCGATGATCCCGTCCGGTTCGGCCCACAATGAGATGATCCTCAGTGAGGGCAAGAGCCGCAAGTCCGAACAGACCGTTTCCGAAGACGGCATGGTCCTAGTCTGAGGAACGGCTGATGGCACGAAAACGCAAGGACGCCCAACCGGGCTCCGCCTATATCATTCAGAAACCGGATTCGACCGAAGAGCGGCATACGCTGGCGGTGATCGTGTCGAACGAGCCCGGTGTGCTGGCGCGAGTGATCGGGTTGTTTTCCGGTCGCGGATACAACATCGAAAGCCTGACCGTGGCGCCGGTGAACGAGGACGAGACGCTGTCGCGGATTACCATCGTGACCTCCGGGACGCCGATGATAATCGAGCAGATCAAGAATCAATTGAACCGGCTGGTGCCGGTCAACGACGTACACGACCTGACGGAAGAAGGGGAATTCGTGGAGCGCGAGCTTGCCATGGTGAAGGTCGTGGCGAAGGCGCGGTCCCATGATCGGCGGGAATCGCTGCGGATGGCAGAGGTCTTTGGCGCGACCGTTGTCGATACCACGACCGACTCCTTCTCCTTCGCGATGACGGGTTCGCCGAGCAAGGTGAAAGCCTTCATCGACCTCATGCGTGCCTTGGGCAAGACCGAAGTCGTTCGAAGCGGCGTGGTTGCGGTTGCCCGTGGCGCGAAGGCGCTATAGCACTGCGCCGACGTTTTCAGAAGTTTGGAGCAATCGAGAATAAAAGGGAGTGCGGCCATGCGGGTCTACTATGATCGTGATGCCGACGTAAATTTGGTGAAATCGAAGAAGGTGGCCGTCGTCGGCTATGGCAGTCAGGGACACGCGCATGCCATGAACCTGCGTGACTCCGGCGTCGCCGAGGTGAAGATCGCACTGCGGCCGGGGTCGGAAAGCGCGGCGAAGGCCGAAGGGGCCGGGTTCGAGGTTCTCGACTCGAGCGCCGCGGCGGCATGGGCCGATGTGGTCATGGTGTTGACGCCGGACGAGCATCAGCGCGACCTGTATGCCGAGCATCTTGAGCCGAACATGCGTGAAGGCACGGCATTGGCGTTCGCGCACGGCCTGAACGTCCATTTCAACCTGATCGAGGCGCGCGACGACCTCGATGTCTTCATGATCGCGCCCAAGGGACCGGGCCACACCGTGCGGTCCGAATACGAGCGTGGCGCCGGCGTACCGTGCCTGCTGGCCGTCGACCAGGACGCTTCCGGCAACTGCCACGACCTCGCGCTGTCCTATGCCAGCGCGATCGGCGGTGGCCGCGCCGGAATTCTGGAAACCACGTTCCGCGAGGAATGCGAGACCGACTTGTTCGGCGAGCAGACGGTGCTGTGCGGCGGGCTGTCCGCGTTGATCATGGCGGGTTACGCGACCCTGGTGGAGGCCGGTTATGCGCCGGAAATGGCGTATTTCGAGTGCCTGCACGAGGTCAAACTGATCGTCGATCTGATCTACGAAGGCGGCATCGCCAACATGCGGTATTCCGTTTCCAATACGGCGGAATACGGCGACCTGACGCGTGGCCCGCGGGTCATCGATGACAGCGTGAAGGAACGGATGAAGGAAATCCTCGGCGAAATCCAATCCGGTCGGTTCACGAAGGAATGGATGCTGGAATGCAGTTCGGGCCAGTCGAGCTTCAAGGCCTTGCGCCGCCACGGCGCCGAGCATTCCGTTGAAGAGGTCGGCGTGCGCCTGCGCGGCATGATGCCTTGGATTTCGGAAAACGCATTGGTCGACAAGTCCAAGAACTAGGCTGAATTGGGACGATTTTCCCTCTTCGAGTCGTCAATTCCGGGGGGCGAGTATCCTTATGGGATGTTCGCCCCTTTAGCTAAAAATTAACGATAAATCGTGTAAGAGAAACAAGCTGATTAGCGGCCTATGAGACTTGGCGTGAAGTGGTTAGACACTTTTCATTACTCGCACTTCTGGCCTATAGTCGTTGATCAATTTTGGACTTGGCGCATGATATTTTGCGCGAGGCCATGTTAGAGGGGTGTGACGATTTATTCGAGGTTGACCGGTCCTTTGCGGAACGGTCGGCTGCCGGTTGGGGCTGGCACGAATTTCTCCGAAATTTCATTCGAAATTTCCTCCTCCGTCGAGCATGGACAGCGCACATCGGTAGGGGCCGATGGGACGAGGCCGGGACGTGGTTGCGAGTCTGGGACCGCCCGTCGAAATTACAGCGTCGAGACCAGATGGTGTTTTAGGTCGTGTCATCAATTGGTCGGGAGTAGCAGAGCGGTGATCAGCGTCGAAAAGAGCGTAACCGGAATGGGGCTGTAGGGATGTTCGGTCGTCTACTTGGAATGCTTTCCGCCGATATGGCGATCGACTTGGGCACGGCGAATACGCTTGTCTATGTCAAAGGGCGCGGCATCGTTCTGAACGAACCGTCGGTCGTCGCAATTGCCGAAGTCAAAGGCAAGAAGCAGGTCCTGGCCGTCGGTGACGAAGCGAAGATGATGCTGGGCCGGACGCCCGGCAACATCCTGGCCATTCGGCCGTTGCGGGACGGCGTGATCGCCGACTTCGACGTCGCCGAGGAAATGATCAAGCACTTCATCCGCAAGGTTCACAACCGTCGCAGCTTCGCGTCGCCGCAGGTCATCGTCTGCGTGCCGTCGGGGTCGACGGCGGTCGAACGGCGAGCCATTCAGGAATCCGCCGAGGCGGCCGGCGCCCGCCGGGTCTTCCTGATCGAGGAGCCCATGGCGGCGGCGATCGGCGCGGGACTGCCGGTGACGGAACCGACCGGCTCGATGGTTGTCGATATCGGCGGCGGCACGACCGAGGTCGCCGTCCTGTCGCTCGGCGGCATCGTCTATTCGCGCTCGGTGCGGGTCGGCGGAGACAAGATGGACGAGGCGATCATCGCCTACATCCGCCGCAACCATAACCTGCTTGTCGGTGAAAGCAGCGCCGAACGCATCAAGAAAGAAATTGGATCCGCGTGCGCCCCGGACGACGGCGAGGGCCGCGTCATCGAGATAAAGGGCCGCGATCTGATGAACGGCGTGCCCAAGGAATTGGTTATCACCGAACGACAGATTTCCGAAAGCCTGGCCGAACCGGTCGGCGCCATCGTCGAGGCGGTTAAGGTCGCCTTGGAACATACCGCGCCGGAACTGGCGGCGGATATCGTCGACAAGGGCATCGTCCTGACCGGCGGCGGCGCGCTGCTCGGCAACCTAGATTACGTTCTGCGTCATTCGACCGGGCTGCCCGTGTCGATCGCGGACGACCCCCTTTCCTGTGTTGCGTTGGGAACCGGGCGTTGTCTGGAGGAAATGAAGACGCTCAAGAACGTGCTCATCAGCATGTATTAAGAGGGGCGGTCCCGCATCTTTGACCGTTGCTGGACCGTCGGGTTGGAATCGGAGTGAGGCAACGCCCTGAACATATCCTAAGGATCACGGCGCCGCTCCGGGGTTTGGCGCATCGCTTCGCCTATGTCTTCCTGTTGGCGGCGGCTCTTGGAATCTTGCTGTTGGGGCGGGCCGATCCGCTTGTCTTCGAGCGCGCGAGGATGACCGTGACCGATGTCACGGCGCCGGTCTTGGATGCCTTGTCCCGTCCGGCTATCACGGTTTCCCATGTCATCGGTGAAATGCGCGAGCTGGCGGT
Source organism: Alphaproteobacteria bacterium (assembly GCA_965228975.1). Lineage (GTDB taxonomy): Bacteria > Pseudomonadota > Alphaproteobacteria > UBA8366 > UBA8366 > JAJFJD01. Next base: position 3,569,318 of record OZ245851.1, on the reverse strand, counting down.
TCTGCGCGACGAAAACAAAGTCCTCCGTGCGCAGAACGAGCGGCTGCTGCAATGGCAGACGGCGGCTCGGACATTGATGTCGGAGAACACGCAGCTGCGCGACCTTTTGAGTTTTGTCCCCGATACGGAAGCCAACTCGGTCACGGCGCGGGTCATTGGCGATTCCGGCGGCGCCTTCGTCCGCAGCCTCCTGGTTAACGCCGGGAAGCGCGACGGCGTGAAAAAAGGACAGGCCGCCATGGTGGGTCACGGCCTGCTGGGCCGCGTCGCGGAAGTCGGCAACCGATCGGCGCGCGTTCTGTTGATCAACGACTTGAATAGCCGCATCCCGGTCGTCATCGAATCGTCGCGGGAGCGCGCGGTGCTGGCGGGCGACAACTCCCCGACACCGCGGTTGCTGTATCTGCCGATCACGACGTCGGTCAAGCCGGGTGACCGGGTGGTGACCTCCGGTTATGGCGGTGTCTTCCCGCCGGGATTGCCGGTTGGATTGGTCAATTCGGTGGGCGAGGAAGGCGTGCGGATCGCGCCCTACGTCAATGTGGCCCAGCTCGAATACGTCCGGCTGATGGATTTCGGTCTTGACGGCATTCTCGACGAGGCCGATCAGGAAGCATCGCAAGCGCAGGGCCGCGCGAGGCGGTCCCGATGAAGGACGAAGGCGGATGGACGCGGCTTGACCTGCTGGCACGCCGGCTGACGCCGTTCCTGATCACGATCACGCTTGTCATTGTCGCCCAGGTGCCGATGCATCTTCCGGCCGCCATCTCCATTGCGCCGGCGTTGGCGCTGATCGCGGTGTACTTCTGGGCTCTGCACCAGCCGGATCTGATCCCGGCGCCGGTCGTGTTCCTGACCGGATTGCTGCAGGACATTCTTACCGGTGTTCCGTTCGGTTTGAACGCGTTTATCCTGTTGGTCGTTTACGGGATTGTCGTCTCGCAGCGCCGTTTCTTCTTCGGCAAGTCCTTTGCCGTCCTATGGTGGGGCTTTGCGACCCTGTCGCTCGTCATCGGCGCGTTGCAATGGGTCGCGATGTCGATCCTGATGGGGCAACTGCTTTCGATCGGGCCGCTGCTTGTCGAATACCTGGCGACCGCGGCGCTTTACCCGCTCGTGGCTTACATCCTGGTGTTGACGCACCGGAACATCCTGCAAGAGGCCTAATCGTGAAGCCGGAGCAAGATCGCGGCAGGCTGTTTACGCGGCGCGCTTTGTTTCTCGCCGGCGGCCAAGCGGTTTTGTTCACGGGGCTCGCCGCCCGCATGTACTATCTGCAAGTGCTGGAGTCGGACAAGTATGCGGTTCTGGCCGATGAAAACCGGATCAGCCTGCGTTTGTTGCCGCCGCCACGGGGCCGGATCGTGGATCGGTATGGCGTCCCGCTCGCGGTGAATGTCCAGAATTACCGGATCGTCATCGTCCCCGAACAGGCGGACGACGTTGACCGCATGCTCACCCGGCTCGGCCGCCTGGTGGAGGTCGACGAGCATGATCGCCGCCGCATCCTGCGCGAGGTACGCCGCCGCCGGGCCTTCGTGCCGATCACGGTGCGCGAGAACCTGACCTGGGAAGAGGTGAGCCGGATCGAGGTCAACGCGCCGGACCTGCCGGGTATCAGCATCGATGTCGGCCAGACGCGGTTTTACCCCTACGGTGAGGCCGCCGCGCATTCTCTGGGTTATGTCGCGTCGGTCTCCGAACGGGAGCTGACCGGCGACCCCTTACTGGAGCTTCCGGGCTTCCGGATCGGCAAGAACGGCGTAGAGCGGCAGTATGACTTGCAACTACGCGGCACCGCGGGCAATGCCGAGGTCGAGGTCAACGCCCTTGGCCGGGTCATTCGCGAGCTGCGTCGGCAGGACGGTCAGCCAGGACAGGAAATCCATCTGACCATCGATGTCGGATTGCAGGAATTCGTCGCACGCCGCATCGAGAAGGAACGCCGTGCTGCCGTCGTGGTGATGGACGCGCATTCCGGCGACCTGTTGGCGATGGTCTCGACACCGTCCTTCGACCCGAATGCCTTCAACGAGGGCTTGAGCGGCAAGGCTTGGCATCGTCTGATCAACAACCCGGATACGCCGCTGACCAACAAGGCCATTGCCGGGCAATACGCCCCCGGTTCGACCTTCAAGATGGCGGTCGCGCTTGCCGCGCTGGAGCTGAAAATTTCGCCGTCCATCCGCACGACATGCTATGGGAGCATTCAGCTCGGCAATCAGAAATTCCATTGTTGGAAAAAGGGCGGCCACGGCAGCGTCGATTTGATCGAGTCGATCAAGGGGTCGTGCGACATCTACTTCTACGAGCTGGCCAAAAAGGTCGGTGTCGACCGGATCGCGGCCATGGCCCGCCGATTGGGTCTCGGGTCGACGCTCGATCTCGACATTCCGGGCGAGCGCGCCGGCCTGATCCCGACGAAGGCGTGGAAACAGGCGACGATCGGGATTCCGTGGCAACTGGGCGAGACGCTGGTGGCCGGTATCGGGCAGGGCTATGTGTTGGCGACGCCGCTGCAATTGGCGGTGATGACGGCGCGGCTGGTCAACGGCGGGTTCGCGGTGAAGCCGAGATTGACGCTGGCGCCGCCGGGTGTCGACCCGGCCGATGAGCCGCCGCGCGAATTCAAGTCCCTCGGCCTCTCGAACCGCGGACGTCAGATTGTCATGCAGGGCATGAACGAGGTTGTGAACAACCCGCAAGGCGGCACCGCCTTCCGGTCCCGCATCAAGGACAAGAAGATGGCGATGGGCGGTAAAACCGGCACGTCGCAGGTCCGGCGGATCTCGCTGGCCGAACGTGACCGCGGTGTCCGCAAGAACAAGGACCGACCTTGGCGCGAACGCGATCATGCCCTGTTCGTCGGCTACGCCCCGATGGATGCGCCACGCTATGTCGTGGCGGTGATCGTCGAGCATGGCGGCGGCGGGTCCAAGGCGGCCGCGCCGATCGCCAAGGATGTGCTGCTCGAAACGCAGAAGCGCGATCCTTCCGCCACCCGGGCGGGGCGGGTCGCGGAGGCGCCCGGCCAATCGGCCAAGACTCCCGGTGGGCCGCGGCAATGAGGCTGTCCCCCAACTACGGCGCGGAAATGACCTTCCGTCAGCGTCTGTGGCAGGTCAACTGGTCGCTGATCTTCTTGATCGCGGTGATCGGCGGCGTCGGAATCGCCATGCTGTATTCGGCGGGCGGCGGCAATATGCAGCCCTGGGCGTCGCGGCAGGGTATCCGGTTGCTGGTAGGCTTGATGGGCGTGTTCGCGATCGCCCTGGTGGATATTCGAATTTGGCTGCGCTACGCCTACGTCATCTACGGCCTGGTCCTGTTGTCACTGGGCGCGGTCGAGGTGATCGGCTCGGTTGGCATGGGGGCACAGCGGTGGCTGCGCTTCGGCGCGTTCCAGTTCCAGCCGTCGGAATTCATGAAGATCGCGGTGGTGTTGGCGCTCGCTCGGTACTTTCATCGCATGAATATCGAAGATATCGGCCGTCCGGCCTATCTGTTGATTCCATTGATGCTGGTCGGCGCACCGGTGGCGCTGGTGATCAAGCAGCCCGATCTGGGCACCGCCGTCATGCTGCTGTTGGGCGGCGGGGCGATGTTCTTCCTCGCTGGGGTGCGACTGTGGAAGTTCGGCGTCGTGCTGGTCGCGGGGATCGCCTCGATCCCCATCGGCTGGAATTTCCTGCATGACTACCAGCGCCAGCGTATCCTGACCTTTCTCAATCCGGAGACCGATCCGCTTGGCTCGGGCTATCATATCTTGCAGTCCCAGATCGCTTTTGGATCCGGCGGCGTCTTTGGCAAGGGCTACCTGCAGGGCACGCAGAGCCATCTGAACTTCCTGCCGGAACGGCACACCGACTTCATCTTCACCATGCTGGCGGAGGAATTCGGCCTGGTGGGCGGCCTGTTGCTGCTGTTGCTCTATGCGATCCTGATGGTCTACGGCCTGGCCGTTGCGGTGCGCAGCCGCAACCATTTCGGCCGTTTGATGGCGATGGGCGTGACGGTCACCATCCTGCTCTACGTCTTCGTCAATACGGCGATGGTGATGGGGCTGATCCCGGTGGTCGGCGTGCCGCTGCCGATGCTGTCCTATGGCGGCACCGCGCTGCTGACGGTCCTGACCGGCTGCGGCTTCCTGATGAACGCCTATATCCACCGCGATATCCGCATCGCCCGGCACGCCAGCGAGGCCTAGGCGCGCGAAAAACTGCCCTTGGCGTCCTTGCGTTGCACAGGACCTATCGACAAACCGCAGCCCCTTTGCTATATCGCGGCCCTGCTTCGGTTTTTCGGAGGGAACGGTCCAGCCGTACCTTTCCGAAACCACGGACCGGCCAAGCCGGTTGGGCGGGCGCTTAGCTCAGTTGGTAGAGCAGCTGACTCTTAATCAGCGGGTCATAGGTTCGAGTCCTATAGCGCCCACCAAATCTATCTTGCGCGCGTATGTTCCGCCGGGACTGACGGGCGCGCAATGCTACTCAATCGCAAAAAATCGCGGACCGAGTGTTTCGCTTGTCGGCTGGGCCGGTCGATCTTTGGCGGTATACTGAACTGCACGGTCAATTGTTGTGAGCGGTGATGAGTTTAAAGAAATTCGACAAGATGTTTGCGGTTGAGCCGGGAACGAAGCTCGATCTGTCCAAGAACGATTTAAGGGACACCAGCTATTTCGAAAGCCGGGATGAGGCGGAGAAGTCGCTCCGTGATGACGCCGATGCGATAGACGATCTTCAAGATCGTCTTTTCGCGGAAGGCCGCCAATCCCTGCTCCTCGTGCTTCAGGCGACGGACGCCGCCGGCAAGGACGGCACGATCCGGAAGGTATTCGGCCCGGTCGACCCGTTGGGGCTTCGCGCATACAGCTTCAAGAAACCGACGCCGGAGGAACTGTCTCACGACTTCCTGTGGCGTGTGCATAAGAAGGTGCCGGCTAAAGGCGAGATCGCCATCTTCAACCGGTCGCATTATGAAGACGTTCTCGTTGTTCGTGTTCACGGTCTCGTCGACGACGATGTCATCGACGCACGGTACGACCAGATCAACAGCTTCGAGCAACTGCTCAGCGCCAACGATACCCGAATCGTCAAGGTCTTCCTCCAGGTTTCCAAGGAGGAACAACGCGAAAGGCTTCAAGAGCGCGTGGATATCCCGAGAAAACGCTGGAAGTTCAATCAACGCGATCTGGAGGAGCGGAAACTCTGGGATCAATATATGCAGGCCTTCGAGATTGCGCTCGAACGCTGCTCTACGGCATGGGCCCCTTGGTACGTTGTTCCGGCGGATCGGAATTGGTACCGCAACGCTGTCGTAGCGCGTCTCGTGCGTCTCACGCTGGAAGACATGGATCCGAAATATCCGAAGCCGGATTTCGATCCCAAAGGCATCAAGGTTGAATGAGTGTTGCTGTATTCGGAATGCCGCCTTGGATAAATCCCATCAACGCTACGCCCTGACCCTGGCGGTCGTGTTCGCCGGCGTCTTTATCGCCCTTGCGGTTGCGCCGCTCCATCGCGCCGATTGGGCGCTGGAAAACGTGCTGGTCGTTATAGCGGTGGTTCTTCTCTTCATCACCTACCGGAAATTTCCGTTTTCGCGCGTCTCCTACACGCTGATCTTTCTGTTTCTCTGTCTGCACGAGGTGGGGTCGCACTACACCTATTCGGAAGTGCCCTACAACGCCTGGACGGAGGCGGTATTCGGGCGTTCGTTGAACGATATGATGGGGTGGGAGCGGAATCACTTCGATCGGTTGATCCATTTCGCCTATGGCTTGTTCATCGCCTATCCGCTGCGCGAAGTGTTCCTACGGATCGTGAATGTGCGCGGATTTTGGGGCTATTTCCTGCCGCTCGATATCACGATGTCCACGTCGATGATCTACGAGTTGATCGAGTGGGCGGCGGCCGAAGTCTTTGGTGGCGAACTCGGTGCGGCGTATCTGGGCACGCAGGGCGATATTTGGGATGCGCATAAGGACATGCTGCTGGCCAGCATCGGCGGGCTCGTCGCCATGCTGATCGCCGCGGCGGTCAACAGGGCCCTGCAGCGGGACTTCGGCCGCGAATGGTCCGAAAGCCTCCGGGTGAAACAGAAACAGCCGCTGGGTGAGGCGGAACTCAACCGCCTACTCAACGGCGGATAGATCCTGCCGCCCGGGCGCACCGCCACCACGATCCCATGGAATGACGGAACACCGATTTTCCCCTGACCCGGCCATGTTCTATCCTTTTCGTCGGCTGCCCTATCCCGCAACCCTTTCAGAGAGGATTTTCCATGCGCGTCGTCATCGCGATGATGAAACACGAGACAAATACCTTTTCGCCGGTGCCGACGCCAATCGAGCGGTTCGCGCGTGGGTTTCCATTGCCGCCGCGCGGGCGCGATGCGTATGACGCGTTCAAGGGAACCGGGACGGCGATGGCGGCCTATATCGATCTGGCGGAGCGCGAGGGCTGGGAAATCGTGACGCCCATCGCGGCGCAGGCAGCGCCGAGCGCGCCGGTTCAGGATGCCGCCTATGCGGAGATGACGGACGCGATCTGCGAAGCGGTGGCCGACGGCTGCGATGCGGTCATGCTGGACCTGCACGGTGCGATGGTCACCGAAAGCCGGGAGGACGGGGAAGGCGGGTTGCTGACGCGGCTGCGGGAGATCGCGCCGGATGTGCCGATCGCGGTGGCGCTCGACATGCACACCAACCTGTACGCGGAAATCGTGGACAATGCGACGACGCTCGCCGGCTACACCACCTATCCGCATATCGACAACTACGGCACCGGTACGCGGGCGGGCGAGGCGCTGATCCGCAAGATCAAAGGCGAGGCCGAGCCGGTGCTTGCATGGGGCAACCGGCCGATGCTGCCGCATGTCATGCGCCAGGGCACGGCGGACTTTCCGAACAAGCAGTTGCAGGAACGGGTCGTCGCGATGGAGGAAAGCGGCGAGGCCATGGTGGCGACCCTGTTCACCGGATTTCCGCATGCGGATATCCACAACGCCGGACTCAGCGCCTGCGTGGTGACCGACGGCGACCCGGAAAGAGCGCAGGTGCTCTGCGACGAGTTGTTGGACTCCGCCTGGAAGGATCGCGAAGCCTGGGTCTATCAGATAGAGCCGTTGGAAGAGTCGATGGCGCGGGCCAAGGCGGTGACCGATGGCCCGGTCGTGCTTCTCGATCATTACGACAATGCATCGTCCGGCGGTACCGAAGACACGACGACCGTCCTTGCGGCGATCATCGCGGCCGGGCTTGAAGACGTGGCGGTGTTTGCGATCTGCGATCCTGAGGCGGTGCAGCAGTTGATCGGTGCCGGCATCGGTACGGAGGTAACGCTGCCGCTTGGCGGCAAGGTCGATATGCCGTCGATCGGCCTGAAGGGAGAGCCGGTCACGGTGACCGGGAAGGTGAAGCTCATCTCCGACGGCCTCTACCGGAATCTCGGCCCGGCATCGCCGGGGTTGCTGATGGATATGGGGCCGACCGTCGTGTTCGATACGGGCACGCTGGAGATCGTCGTGATCTCGCGCCAGCAGGAACCCAACGACAAGAACTGTTTCCTCAGCCTCGGCATCGATCCGGCTCGCAAGAAATACCTGATGCTGAAAAGCCGTATTCACTATCGCGCCGGATATGGCGATATCGCCAAAGAGGTGATCGAATGCGCCGGAACGGGGGTCTGCACCTCGGATTACGATCAACTGACCTTCGAGAAGGTGCGGCGGCCAATCTATCCGCTCGACCTTATTAACGACCCGGGCTAGGGCGGGTGACCAAGTCCGCCGGTCGTTGAGAATTCGGGTACGCATAAGACCAAAAGGAGCCGACAGCGATGCCGCAGCTAGTCTTTCTTCATGGGCCGGGCGCCGGGGCGTGCGCCGATGCCTATACCCATCAGCGCCGTCACTTTCCCGGTAGCGTCGCGCCGACCCTGCCGGGGCACCTGGATGGTACCCGGTGTCCCGATGTCGCGCGATACATGGAATGGGTGCGCGGCTGGCTACACGCGCAAGATATGCGCGACTCGCTGGTGCTGGTCGGCTACACGCTCGGCGCGTCGATCGCCCTGCAATATGCCCTGGACTACCCGGACGAGGTCGCCGGATTGGTCATCATGACGGTGGCCGCGCGGCCGAAGCAACGCCCGCCAGGGACCTACGAACTTCGCCTGCAAGCGGCGGAAGACCCCAACATCTACGAAGAGTGGTTGGCGTTTCAACGCAACGCGATGAAATTCGTCGACGCGGATTTGCGCGAAAAATTGATGGAGCGTCATCGCCAGGTGGGTCCGATATCGCAATACCACGACCTGAAGACGATAGACGCGTTCGACGTGCGGGAGCGGATCGGTGGCCTGAAGCCCAAGCTGTTGATCTTGCGCGGCGTCGACGATCCGGGCAAGCCGCCGGAATACGAAAAGGAAATTCACGAGGCGGTGCCGGGGTCGCGCTACGTAAAGCTGAAGAATGCCGGGCATTTTCCGCCGACGGAAGCGCCGGAACGCGTCAACGCCCTAATCGAGGAGTTCTTGAGCGAATTGTAGCCGCGCCGGGCAGCAGCTACGTCATCGGGTCATCGGTCAGCGGATTCGGCTTGGCCAGCGTCTTGAGGTCGTCGAGTTTGGACAGTGCGATTCGGGCACCATCCACCGAGACGCCATAGGGACCGAGGGTGCCGAAGGCGCGTGAGAGATTTTCAGGCGTCATGCCAAGCAGTGTCGCCAGCGTGCGCTTGTCGGTGGGCAGGGTGAGCGCTCCGTTCGCTCCCTGGCATTGGTGTTCATGCAATAGGTAATTGGCCAAACGCTCGACCGAGGTGCGCAGTTTCTGGTTCTTGAGCAGCTTGACCATATCCCGATAGCGAACCGACAGCTCCTGGACGACGGAGCGGGCGAAGGCGGCGTCCCGCTCGAAGATATCGCGGATATTCTCCGCCGGTATCATGAGAATGCGGGACGCGGCCATGGTGCGCGCGGACATGAGATAGACGGCGTCCTTCAGCACGGCGGCCAGAATGAACGTCGCCACAGGATTGATAACGGCCATCGTGGTTTCGCGATTGTTCGACGTGGCGAACAACTCGACTGTGCCGTCCACCACGACATGCAGGAAATCGGCCGGGTCGCCCTCGGAGATCAACTGCACCTGCGGCGGAAAACGCTGCAGGTAGGCGACCTGCATTAGTTCATCAAAATGCCCCGATTCCATGTCCGCAAACAAACCCAGTTCGCGGACAGCGGGTAAATCCTCTGAACGCACTGCGTAACCTCCCTTGTTTGCGCCATTCCCTGCGGCCTATTTGATTATTGTCAATTCGCAGCCCAAATGTGCAAGGCCGTAACGATAACACGGTTATTTCATCGTCCGACATCTGACGCAGCATATCTTGTATCTCTCCTCGCGTTGCGAACATTTGATCTGAATCAAGCGGTTCGCGGCGTCATCGGCCGACCCTTTCCTCACCACACTGATCAATCGCGGGGTCCCGCGCGATCGGGCGCGGGACAAAGGGGAAACGAACGATGAATGGACTCGATGGCGTAACACCGTCGCAACAAAATCGCATTCTTGGCACCAGCACACTCGCATTCACCGTGTGCTTCGCCGTCTGGACGATTTTCTCGATCATCGGCGTCAAGATTAAGCAGGATTTGGGGCTGAACGATACGCAGTTCGGCATCCTGGTTGCGACGCCGATCCTGACGGGATCTCTCAGCAGGATTTTTCTTGGCATCTGGACCGACCAATATGGCGGACGCGTCGTCTACACGGCGGTGATGGCGCTGACCGCCGTCGCAGTGTGGATGCTGTCGACCGTATCAACCTACGAGATGTTCCTCGTCGCGGCGCTCGGGGTCGGGCTTGCCGGCGGCTCCTTCGCGGTCGGCATCGCATATGTGTCGCGTTGGTATGAAAAAGAACGGCAAGGGACGGCCCTCGGCATTTTCGGGATGGGCAATGTCGGTGCCGCGGTAACGAATTTCGGTGCTCCGTTCCTGCTTGTTGCGCTCGGATGGGAAGCCACGGCCCAGGTCTATGCGGTTGTATTGCTGATCACCGCCGTGCTGTTCTACCTGACCACCAAGGATGATCCGGTTACCGCCGAGCGAAAAGCGAAAGGCGAAAAGCCGGCGTCCGCCTTCATGCAGTTGACGCCGCTGAAGAAACTGCAGGTCTGGCGTTTCTCGCTTTATTACTTCTTCGTGTTCGGCGCGTTCGTCGCGCTGGCCCTGTGGCTGCCGCGCTACTATGTCGGCGTCTACGGGCTGGACATCAAGACCGCCGGCATGTTGGCGGCGGCATACGCGCTGCCGGGAAGCATCTTCCGCGCGATGGGCGGTTACATGTCGGACCGTTACGGCGCGCGGGCGGTCATGTATTGGACCTTCTTGGCATCGGTCGTGATCTGCTTCTTCCTGAGCTATCCGGCGACGGACTACACGATCCAGGGCATCGAAGGGCCGATCACGTTCAACTTGACGATCAGCTTGCCGGTCTTCGTGGCGTTGACCGTCGCACTCGGTTTCTTCATGTCGCTGGGCAAGGCGGCCGTCTACAAACACATTCCGGTCTACTACCCGGGCCATGTCGGATCGGTCGGCGGTCTTGTCGGCATGATCGGCGGATTGGGCGGCTTCTTCCTGCCGATCAGCTTCGGAATCATGAACGACCTGATCGGCGTCTGGACGAGTTGCTTCATGCTTCTCTTCGCGCTGGTCGGCATCGCGCTCCTGTGGATGCATTTCGCCATCCAACGCATGGAACGCAAGGCCACGGCCGAGCAGTTGGCCGGGCTGCCGGAGCTCCCGGAAATGGTCGAAATCCACGAACCGCACCACACGGCTTCCGAAGGGGGCGGGCGCGGTCGGCGCACGTCGCCTTCCGCCGATTCTTCCACGCAAGCTGCCCATTGAGGAGTTGAACCATGACAGTCCAAGAAACGTCCCCCCGTAAGGGACACACGCTCGTCGATTGGCGGCCGGACGAACCGGATTTCTGGCAGGCGAGCGGCCGAAAGATCGCGTCCAAGAATCTCTGGATCTCGATCCCGTGCCTGTTGTTGGCCTTCTCGGTCTGGCTGGTGTGGAGCGTGGTCGTGGCCAAGTTGCCGGCGATTGGGTTCACCTACACCACGGACCAGTTGTTCTGGCTCGCCGCGTTGCCCGGATTGTCGGGCGCCACGCTGCGGATCTTCTATTCCTTTATGGTGCCGATCTTCGGCGGCCGCCTTTGGACAGCCATGTCGACCGCGTCGTTGTTAATCCCGGCGCTGGGTATCGGCTTCGCGGTTCAGGATCCCGAGACGCCTTATGTCCTGTTCCTGGGCCTAGCGCTGCTGTGCGGGCTCGGCGGCGGAAACTTCGCGTCGTCGATGGCCAATATCAGCTTCTTCTATCCCAAGACGGAAAAGGGCAACGCGCTCGCGTTGAATGCCGGTCTCGGCAATGCCGGGGTCAGCGTGATGCAGTTCGTTGTGCCGCTGGTCATCACCGCTGGCGTGTTCGGGGCGATCGGTGGGGAACCGCAGGTTACCTCCACGGGTGCGAAACTGTGGCTGCAGAATGCCGGCTTCGTCTGGGTTCCGTTCCTGGTCATCACGTCGGTCGCCGCTTGGTTCGGGATGGATAACATCGAAAGCGCCCGGGCGTCCTTCAAGGAACAGTCCGTCATCTTTCGGCGGAAGCATAACTGGATCATGTGCGTGCTCTATACCGGCACATTCGGATCTTTCATCGGGTATTCCGCAGGCTTCCCGCTGTTGGCGAAGACACAATTTCCCGATGTGAACTCGCTGCAGTTCGTGTTCCTCGGTCCGCTGATCGGCGCGTTGAGCCGCGCCGCGACCGGCTGGGTTTCCGATAAATACGGCGGCGGCCGCGTCACCTTCTGGACCTTCCTCGTCATGATCGGCGCGGTGGCAGGGGTGCTGTTCTTCCTCGGCATAAAGGAAACGCCGGGCGCGTTCTGGGGATTCTTCACGATGTTCATGGTGCTCTTCTTTGCGACGGGCGTTGGCAATGCCTCCACCTTCCAGATGATCCCGACGATCATGCGGCAGGAGGTGAAACGCCTGATGCCGAGCCTAGAGGAAACGCAATTCGTGCGGCAGGCGGAGCGGGAATCGGCCGCGATCATCGCCTTCACCTCCGCAATCGCGGCGTATGGCGCATTTTTCATTCCCAAGGCGTATGGCACGTCGATCACGCTGACCGGCGGCCCCGAACTCGCCCTATACGCCTTCATGGCTTTCTACGCCCTGTGCGTTGCCGTGACGTGGGCCTACTACACGCGACGCAACGCCCCGGTTCCTTGTTAGCCCGACGATCAGAGGAGACTTGAGATGAGCCACTTACTCGACAGGCTGAACTTCTTCTCGGAGAAGAACGTCGGCGAATTCGCGGACGGCCATGGCGTCACCACACGCGAGGACCGTAAATGGGAGGATGGCTACCGTCAGCGTTGGCAACACGACAAGATCGTGCGGTCGACGCATGGCGTGAATTGCACCGGGTCGTGTTCCTGGAAGATTTACGTCAAGGGCGGCATCGTCACCTGGGAAACCCAGCAGACCGATTATCCGCGGACGCGACCGGACCTGCCGAACCACGAGCCGCGTGGGTGTTCCCGCGGCGCAAGCTATAGTTGGTATCTCTATTCCGGCAATCGTGTGAAATACCCGCTGGTGCGGTCGCGGTTGGTGAAACTGTGGCGCGAGGCGCGGGCGACGCTGTCGCCGGTCGCCGCCTGGGCCTCGATCGTCGAGGATCCGGCGAAACGCGCGTCCTACACCAAGAAGCGCGGCCACGGCGGGTTCGTTCGGTCGAGTTGGGACGAGGTGAACGAGATCATCGCGTCGGCGAATGCCTACACCGCGCGGACCTACGGTCCCGACCGGGTCGTCGGGTTCTCGCCGATCCCGGCGATGTCGATGGTTTCCTACGCCGCCGGATCACGCTACCTGTCGCTGATGGGCGGCGTCTGCATGTCGTTCTACGACTGGTATTGCGATCTGCCGCCGGCGTCGCCGCAGACCTGGGGCGAGCAAACCGACGTTCCGGAAAGCGCGGACTGGTACAATTCCGGCTTCCTGATTCTCTGGGGATCGAACGTCCCGCAGACGCGGACGCCGGATGCGCATTTCTATACCGAGGCCCGTTACAAGGGCACCAAGTCCGTGGTCGTCAGCCCGGACTATTCCGAAGCGGCGAAGTTCAGCGACCTCTGGCTCCATCCGAAACAAGGGACGGACTCGGCGTTGGCCATGGCGATGGGTCATGTCATCCTGCGCGAGTTCCATATCGATCGCCAGGCCGCTTATTTCGAAGAGTATGCGCGCCAGTACACCGACATGCCGATGTTGGTCCGGCTGGTGAAGAAGGACGGCCGTTATGTACCGGAACGTCAGGTCCGCGCGTCGGACTTCGCCGATGACCTGGGGCAATCCAACAATCCCGATTGGAAGACCGTTGCCGTCGACGCGGATAGCGGCGAGATCGTCGTACCGGCCGGGTCGGTCGGTTTCCGCTGGGGCGAGCAGGGCAAATGGAACCTGGAAGAGAAGGATGCCAGCGGCAAGGACACCAATCTACAGCTTACGCTGATCATGGAAGAAGACCGCGATGACGTGGTGGAGGTCGGCTTCCCCTATTTCGGCAACCGCGAGCATGATCACTTCGCGGGCACCGACCATCCGGATGTCCTGCTCCGCAACATCCCGGTCAAGTCGGTCACGCTGAAGGATGGCGATGCGCTGGTCGCGACGGTGTTTGATCTGTTCGTTGCCAACTATGGTCTCGACCGGGGATTGGGCGGGGAACATGTCGCGAAGAGCTACGACGACAACGCGCCGTATACGCCCGCTTGGGCGGAGGCGATCACCGGCGTTCCGGCGCAGCAGATCGCGACCGTCGCCCGCGAATTCGCCGACAACGCGGAGAAGACCAACGGAAAATCCATGGTCATCCTCGGCGCCGGCTTGAACCATTGGTACCACATGGACATGAACTACCGGGGGATCATCAATCTCCTGGTGATGTGCGGTTGCGTCGGCCAGTCGGGCGGTGGCTGGTCGCACTATGTGGGGCAGGAAAAGCTGCGCCCGCAGACCGGATGGCTGCCGCTGGCCTTTGGGCTGGACTGGAACCGGCCGCCCCGGCACATGAACTCCACGTCCTTCTGGTACGCCCATACCGATCAGTGGCGCTACGAGACGCTGGGCGTCGACGAAATTCTGTCGCCGACCGCGCCGGAAGGTCCCTGGGACGGGTCGTTGATCGACTACAACGTCCGCGCCGAACGTATGGGCTGGTTGCCGTCTGCGCCGCAGATCGAAACCAATCCGCTGGAGATTACGGCGCGCGCCGGTAAGGCGGGCAAGGAGCCGAAGGACTATGTGGTCGACGCGCTGAAATCCGGCGAGCTCCGCATGTCCTGCGAGGACCCGGACAATCCGGCCAACTGGCCACGCAATCTGTTCGTTTGGCGGTCCAATCTGCTTGGTAGTTCGGGCAAGGGCCACGAGTATTTCCTAAAGCATCTGCTCGGGACGTCTCATGGCGTGATGGGGACCGATCTTGGCGAGCAGGGCGGCGCGAAGCCGGAGGAAGTCGATTGGCATGACGAAGCGCCGGAAGGAAAGCTGGATCTGCTGGTCACGCTCGATTTCAGGATGTCCACGACATGCGTTTATTCGGACATCGTGCTGCCCACGGCGACTTGGTACGAGAAGAACGACCTCAACACTTCCGACATGCATCCCTTTATTCATCCGCTGTCCGGCGCGGTGGACCCGGTATGGGAATGCCGGTCGGACTGGGACATCTATAAGGGCATCGCCAAGTCCTTCTCCGACGTGGCGCCCGAGGTGTTGGGGGTCGAGAAGGATGTCGTCCTGGTGCCGATCCTGCACGACACGCCGGCGGAAATTGCCCAGGCGACCGACGTGAAGGATTGGAAACGGGGCGAAGTCGATCCGGTTCCGGGCCAGACGATGCCGCAGATTGCCGTCGTCGAACGCGACTATCCCAATCTTTACAAGCGCTTTACCGCGCTGGGCCCGCTGATGTCCGAGCTTGGAAACGGCGGTAAGGGAATCAGTTGGAACACCGAACATGAGGTCGAAAACCTCGGCGCGCTGAACGGCGTGGTCACCGAGGATGGGCCGACCAAGGGCATGCCGCGGATCGAGTCCGATATCGACGCGACCGAGGTGATCCTCATGCTGGCCCCGGAGACCAACGGCGAGGTCGCGGTCAAGGCGTGGGAGGCGCTGTCGAAGAATACCGGCCGCGACCACACGCATCTGGCGGTGCCGAAGGAGGACGAGAAGATCCGGTTCCGCGATGTGGTCGCGCAGCCGCGCAAGATCATCTCCTCACCGACCTGGTCCGGGCTGGAGTCCGAGAAGGTCTGCTACAACGCCGGCTACACAAATGTGCATGAGCGCATACCGTGGCGCACGCTGTCGGGACGGCAGCAGCTCTATCAGGACCATCTGTGGATGCGCGCCTTTGGTGAAGGCTTCTGCGTTTATCGTCCGCCGGTCGATCTCAAGACCGTCAAGCCGATCATCGACGAGAAGTCGAACGGCCGGCCGCAAGTGGTGCTGAACTTCATCACGCCGCATCAGAAGTGGGGCATTCATTCCACCTATTCCGACAACCTGCTGATGCTCACGCTCAACCGCGGCGGGCCGGTCGTCTGGATTTCCGAGGTCGACGCCGCCAAGGCCGGGATCGAGGACAATGACTGGGTCGAGGCCTACAACGTCAACGGTGCCCTTACGGCGCGGGCGGTCGTCTCGCAGCGCATGAAGGAAGGCACGATCTATATGTATCACGCGCAGGAGAAGGTCATTAACACGCCGGGTTCGGAGACGACCGGGAACCGTGGCGGTATCCACAATTCCGTCACGCGGGCGATCGTCAAGCCGACGCATATGGTCGGCGGTTATGCCCAACAGTCATACGGTTTCAACTACTACGGGACGGTTGGATCCAACCGGGACGAATTCGTCATCGTCCGGAAAATGGAGAAGGTCGACTGGCTCGACCGGCCCATGCCTCAGGATAAGGAGACCGTGAAATGAAAATACGTGCGCAAATCGGCATGGTGCTGAACCTCGATAAATGCATCGGCTGTCACACTTGCTCGGTGACCTGCAAGAACGTCTGGACCAGTCGCGAAGGCATGGAATATGCGTGGTTCAACAATGTCGAAACCAAGCCCGGCGTCGGGTATCCCAAGGAATGGGAGAACCAGAAGCGCTGGAACGGCGGATGGGAGCGGACCGGCAACGGGCGCATCCGGCCCAAGATGGGTCCGAAGTGGCGCATCCTGGCGAAGATCTTCGCGAATCCGGATCTGCCGGAGATCGACGATTACTACGAGCCCTTCACCTTCGATTACGAGCATCTCCAGAAGGCGCCGGAGCTTGAGGCGACGCCGACGGCGCGGCCGCGGTCGCTGATCACCGGCGAGCGTATGGAAAAAATCGAATGGGGTCCGAACTGGGAGGAAATCCTCGGCGGCGAATTCTCCAAACGGTCGAAAGACTACAATTTCGAGGGCATCGAGAAGGAAATCTACGGCGCCTTCGAGAACACCTTCATGATGTATCTGCCGCGGCTTTGCGAACATTGTCTCAACCCGACCTGCGTCGCGGCCTGCCCGTCCGGTGCGATCTATAAGCGGGAAGAGGATGGCATCGTTCTGATCGATCAGGAGAAATGCCGCGGATGGCGCATGTGCGTGTCCGGTTGTCCGTATAAGAAAATCTACTACAACTGGTCGACCGGCAAATCCGAGAAATGCATCCTGTGTTATCCGCGCATCGAGGTCGGCCAGCCGACCGTCTGTTCGGAAACCTGCGTCGGGCGCATCCGGTATCTCGGCGTGATGCTCTATGACGCCGACCGCATCGAAGAGGCGGCGTCCGAGGCCGATTCGCAGAACCTGTATGACGCGCAGCTCGATATCTTCCTGGATCCACACGACCCGGCGGTGATCGAGCAGGCAAAGGCGGATGGCATTCCGGACGCGTGGCTCGACGCGGCACAGAAGTCGCCCGTCTATAAGATGGCGATGGATTGGAAGGTCGCCTTCCCGCTGCACCCTGAATACCGCACGCTGCCGATGGTCTGGTACGTGCCGCCGCTGTCACCGATCCAATCGGCGGCGGAAGCCGGCAAGATCGGCGTGGAACGCGACATTCCCGACGTGCGGTCGCTGCGTATCCCCGTGCGCTATTTGGCCAACATGCTGACGGCCGGTAAGGAGGAGCCGATCGTCCAAGGGCTCGAACGCATGCTCGCGATGCGGGGGTACATGCGCTCGAAGACGATCGAGGGTGTGGTCGATGAAGCCATCGCCGGCCAGGTCGGACTCACGCCGGGCCAGATCGAGGACATGTACCACGTCATGGCGATCGCCAACTACGAAGATCGCTTCGTCATCCCGACCTCGCACCGGGAGGCCGGAGAGGATGCATACGACCTCAGGGGCTCTTGCGGGTTCTCCTTCGGCAACGGCTGCTCGGACGGTATGAGCGAGACCAACCTGTTCGGAAAACCGAAACGCAAGAAGTCGGTCGAAACACCGACGGAGGTGTTCTGATGGCGCAAACGCTCAAAGTTCTGTCCATTCTTCTGGATTACCCGACGCGGGAAGTCCAAGAGGCCGCACCGGACCTTCGCCGCATCGTCGAGGGCGAAGGACTCGTCCCCACACGGTTGCGTCCGGGCCTGTTCCGGTTGATCGACGATCTGGCCACCCGTGATCTGTTCGATGCGCAGGAACGGTATGTCATGTTGTTCGACCGCACGCGGTCGCTGTCGCTCTATCTCTTCGAACATATCCATGGGGAGAGCCGCGACCGTGGACAGGCGATGGTCGACCTGATGGAGCTGTACGAGCAACACGGTCTGTCGATCGGCGCCAAGGAATTGCCGGACTACCTGCCGCTCTTCCTGGAATTCCTGTCCACCTTGCCGATCGATCAGGCGGGCGAGCTGCTGGCCGAACCGATGCATATCCTGGAAGCCTTGGCGGAACGGCATCGGAAGCGGAAAAGTGCCTACGCCGTTGTGTTCCGCGTCCTCGTGGACCTTGCGGCGGGAAAAGCCGATCCGGATGCGGTGGCGGCGCTGTTGGAGGATCCGGACGATGACCCGGACGACCTGGAAGCGCTCGACCGTATCTGGGAAGAGGAAGCGGTGACCTTCGGTCCCGGGGCCGCCGGCGCCGTTTCGCCGGATGGCTCCTGTCCCGCCACACGCGAAATCCTGCATCGCATGGATACACCGACCCACATCACCGAATCTTGAGGAGACCGGAAGATGGCTGACTATCTCAACACGCTTGTCTTCGGGTATTACCCGTATATCGCCCTTGCCGTTCTCGTCGTGGGATCGGTGATCCGGTATGATCGCGAGCCGTATACGTGGCGTTCGGGATCGAGCCAATTGCTGCGGCGACGGCAACTCATGTGGGGCTCGGTGATGTTCCATCTGGGGGTGCTGATCGTGTTTTTCGGACATTTGGTCGGATTGTTGACGCCGATCGAAATCTTCGACGCGATGGGGATCTCGCACGGCTTCAAGCAAATCATGGCGATCGTCATCGGCGGCATCGCTGGGGTGATGGCGCTTGTGGGCGCGACCTTGCTGATGCACCGGCGTCTGTTCGACGCGCGTATCCGGTCGACATCGACCTTCAGCGACAATGCGGTCATCCTTATCTTGTGGTTCCAACTGGCGCTCGGACTCGCGACGATCCCGCTGTCGCTCGGCCATCTAGACGGTGGCGAGATGGTCAAGTTCATGACGTGGGCGCAGGGAATCTTCATCTTCGATCCGGGCGCGGCGGCGTATGTGGCCGATGTCCACCCGGTGTTCAAACTTCATCTCTTCCTGGGGTTGACGATCTTCCTGCTTTTCCCGTTCACCCGCCTCGTGCACATGCTCAGCGCTCCGGTGCGGTATCTGTGGCGGCCGGGATATCAAGTCGTTCGGTCCAAGCGATCCACGACGGGCCGGGCGTCGGTCAGCCCAGCGGCGGAGTGACGGACATGCCCGACATTCTAGTAAATGGAAACGTGATCTCCGAGGCGGCGATTATCGCCGAGGTGCAGAACCATCCGGCTGACGAGCCGGATCGTGCCATCTCCGAGGCGACGGAAGCGTTGATCGTTCGCGAACTCCTGTTGCAGGAAGCGCATGACTTGGCATTGGAACCGATGCCTGAAACCGACGAATCGGGGCGGCGGGAAACCGACGACGATGCGTTGATCCGTCAACTGCTCGAAGTCGAGATAAGTGTGCCTGTCGCGGACGAGGACGCCTGTCGCCGGTATTTCGAGAAAAATCGCACCCGATTCCGGTCCGCCGAACTCTACGAGGCGGCGCATATCCTGTTCGCCTGCGATCCCAAAGACACCGACGGGTATGAAAATGCGGTCGCGGCGGCGACGGAGGCGATTGCGGTGATCGAGAAAGACCCTGCGGCCTTCGCGTCTATCGCGCGCGAGCGCTCCGACTGTTCCTCGGGGAAATCCGATGGTCGCCTTGGCCAGGTCGCGCGGGGCGATACGGTGCCGGAGTTCGAGACTTTCCTTGCGGCGCTGGAAGACGGGCAACTGTGTTCGGTGCCGGTGAAAAGCCGATACGGCGCGCATGTCCTGCGTCTCGACAAGAAGGTTCCCGGGCGCGACCTGCCGTTCGATGCGGTGAAGGACCGTATCGCCGGGTATTTGCAGGAAAGGAGCTGGCGGCAGGCCGTCTCGGACTACATTGAGCGCCTTGCCAGTTACGCCACGATAGAAGGGGCGGCGTTGGACGGGGAGCCGGCTACCGAAGGAACGGCCGCACCGCACCCCATCTAAGCATTAGAGCGGCGGGCGTCTGTCCGCCCAGGGTCGGGCTTTCTCGAAGGCGGCGGAGACTTGCAGCACCCCGAGGTCGTTCAGGCGCGGTCCGACGATTTGCAGCCCGACCGGCAGTCCGTCGGCGGTAAAGCCGCAGGGGATACTGGCGGCCGGGTTGTGGCTCATGTTGAACGGGTAGGAAAACTCCGCCCACATTACCCAGTCCCAGGGATGTTCGGGCCAATGTTCCGGTTGCAGCCGTTCCGCCGGGAAGGCCGCGACCGAGACGGCGGGTGTTAGCAGAAAGTCCCACTCGGTAAAGAACGTGTGGATGGCACCGACATAAGCGAGCTTTCGCTCGCGCATCTGCATGTAGGTTTCGGTCGGATGGTTCTGCGCCGAACGGATGCAGGCGACGAGACCCGGATCCATCTTGTCTTCCCATTCGTCGAGATAGGCGGCGTAGCTGAGTTCGTGCGCGGCCCAGAAGAAGCGGATCAGTTCGGGCCCGTCCGGCCCCCAACCGGGGGTGACCTCTTCCACGGTCGCGCCGAGCGATTCGAAAACGCCGACCGCATCCTTGACCATATCGGCGATCTCGGGGTCGACTCGCGCATGTCCCAGGTCCGGGCTGTAGGCAATGCGGATGCCTTTCATGTCGCGGTCGAGCGAATTCGGGTAGTCCGCCGGCGGGGATTCCAGGCTGTAGTGGTCCAGCGGATCAGGGCCGGACATCACCCGGAGCATGAGCGCGCCGTCGGCCACTGTTCGGGTCATGGGCCCGTTATGCGACGTCTGATCGTTGTTCTTGACCGGCCAGTTGGGGACGCGGCCATAGGATGGCTTGATGCCGAAAACGCCGCAGAAATGCGACGGCATGCGGATCGACCCGGCACCATCCGATCCCTGATGCAGAGGACCGTATCCCGCTGCCGCGCCGGCGCCGGCACCGGCGGAAGATGCGCCCGCATTGTAGCCATGCTTCCAGGGATTGTGGGTGATGCCGGTCAGTGGGCTTTGGCTTACGCCCTTCCAACCGAATTCGGACGTGGTCGTCTTTCCGAGCGGGATCGCGCCGGCCTCTTTCAGGCGGGCGACGAAGGGCGTGTCGAAGGCGCCGATATTGCCTTTTTGTATCAAGGAGCCGGATTCCATCGGCACGTCTTTCATGACGGCGAGGTCCTTGATCGTGACCGGGATGCCGTGTAGCGGGCCGAGCGGTTTGTCGTCGGAAACGGCGGCTTCCGCTGCCTTAGCTCCGTCCATCGCCTGATCCGCGATGAGTGTCGCGAAGGCGTTAACGGCGGGCTCCAGAGTTTCGATGCGGGACAGCACCGCCTGCATCAATTCGACCGGCGACAGTTTTTTGTCGCGGATGAGCGCCGCGGCGTCGGTGGCGGGAAGAAAGGCAAGATCGGTGGAATCCATGACGATGTCCCGTTCGTGGTTTCGGGGCGTTGTGGGCGCACGCGCAGGGAACGCGAGACGGCGGTATGGCGGGATTGCGCGTGGCGCAACGCATATGCGGATGAATGGAGCCGCCGCATCGGCCAAGAGGATGACCGACACTTAGTATAATAGGCCAAGATGGTTTCGCTGAAAGCTAGGAAAGCGCTGTTTCGTCGGACTCTTGGATTGCATCCCAGACCGCGCGCATCGTCATCGGTGCCTGCGGCGTCGCGCGCGGTGCAGGTCGCATATCTTCGAGGGCGTGCGGCCGTATCGCGCTCTTGACCTTCTTGATCTTGTTGAACGGCAGGGGCGGCAAATCGGTCTGTGTCTCCCGCGGCGTTTTCGCCTCCGCCAATCTGGTGCGGTCGCAACAGAGGCCGACGATCGACGCGCCGGAGGCAATCGTCATCGTCTCGTAAGTGATGTCGCCGTTAACCGAGGCGGTCGACGCAAGCGATACCGCGCCGCAATCGATTACGCCGTTCACCGTACCATCGATATAGACCGACCGGCCCTTGACCGCGCCATCCACGACAGCGCCGGGGCTGACGACAACCCGGTTGGCCGACACGTCGCCTTCGATCCTGCCATCGACTTGTACCGTCCCGCTGAAGCTGACATCGCCGACGATACACTGGTCCGACGCGATTAGGAGGCGGGATGCACCGGACGTCGATGAATTACCCATGGCCGGTGTGGTTAGGACATGGGGTCGAACTTGATGATGAGAATTCGCCATTGCGGTTGTTTTGCGCTCTTCCGTCACTTTCCCCTGTCGATGTCTCTGTGGATTCGGATGCGTTTGCACATCCGCGGGGACATCGTGTTGGGATAAACGGTGACGAGGCCGCGCGCCGGGCACAATACCGCTCTTGGCTAGGCTCTTGCTCGGGTTTGTACCCAAAAAATAACAGTTATATGTCAAATATTTATGGAGGTTTTTGTGGATAAGTTCGGCGTCGTAAGACACCCGCGCCGCCGATAACCCCTATGATATGAGAGACTTTCGTACCGAATATGCTGCCGGACCGGTCGCCAAACTGGAAACCGGCCCGGTCTCACCGTGTTGCTACCGGGTGGCTACGCCTTGACGAACGGGTCGCGCTTCACGTTGTCCAGATTCTCACCCTCGATGCGGATCAAGCGCGTCGGTCCGGACCGGCTTGGCGAATGCACATCGCCCACGTCGTAGAGTTTGGCCATGCCCCGTGTCATTTCATAGACCGAATCGACCTCGACCGCGGCGGGCTCATCGTCGGTGCGGGATTTGGTGATTTTCCACTCGGTCATCGTGGTCTTTCCCGCCGCCTGGCCGTAAATCGCCCAGGAGGATCCGTGATCATGCGGTTTGGAGTTCTTCGCGCCTTCATGGACATGCGCGACGATGCAGAACTTCAAATCGGGGTCTTCATACAAGATCTTGCGCGGTTCCTTATTGTCGGGCCCAAGGTAGGCATCCACGAAACCGTCGTCGACGAGCGCTTTTTCCAGAACTTGCCGGACTTTTTCCCGGCCGCTCGGTCCTGGGTCCTCGGTCAAGATGTCCCGGAATTCAGTCGAAAGCCGGTTCAGGTCGTATCCCATCGCGTTTCACTCCGTCGTTAGGTGCTGTCCGGTTAAATTCTTGTTCGTGTCTCTTCAAAAATACCAATTGTACGACGATCCAGCCAGTGGACCGTCCGATCGGTCGGGAGCGGAGACGAATTTTTGCGATACCGCAGCAGCTGACGCTCAATGATAATAGGTTGATCGCGCATTTCTGCACGATAGGTGGAGGGAACCGATGGTAACCGAGACGGATATACGACAGGCAGTGGCGAACACGGATGAGCTGTGGCGCGACTTCGAGGCCCTTTGCCATTGCGGGGGCCGCTTCTGCGGCACGGAGTCCGAGAAGAAGGCGGTTTCCTATTTGAAAGACCGGCTCGAATCGACTTTCCCCGAACGGTGGACTTCGTTTGCCATGCCGTTCGACGGATGGCGCCGAACCGGCCAAACGTTGGAACGTCTCACGCCATCGGTGGAACAGCTCGATTGTCATGCGTTGGTTTGGTCGCCTGTGACGCCCCCTGGCGGGCTGGAGGCAGAGGTGGTCGATCTCGGCCGCGGCACGCCCGAGGATATTCATCGGGCGGCGGATCGCGTGCGTGGCCGGATCGTGCTGGTTCGGCATGAATACATGATCTCGCCGGACACCGTTCACCGGCGTGCGAAATACGATGCGGCGCGGGAACACGGCGCGGTCGGGTTCTTGATCGGCTATCATTTGCCGGGTGACCTGCTCGCGACGGGGTCTTCCGGACGGAATGGTGCGGACGATATACCGGCTGCCGCCATCACGCAGGAAGCGGCTGCCGCATTACGGTCGGACGGTGATCGGTGCCCGCGTGTTCGTCTTTCCATCGATACGGCGACGCCGGACGACGTCGCGGAATCGTTGTTCGTCGACCTGCCAGGTCAAACCGACGACCTGGTCGTGTTGAGCGCGCATATCGATGGGCATCCGTTGGGGGAAAGCGCGATCGACAATGCGACCGGCCTCGCGGCGGTGCTCGCGGTGGCGCGCGCAATGGCGCCGCATATGGAGTCGATGCAGCGGGGCCTCCGTGTCTGTTTGTTTAACCTGGAGGAATGGGCGCTCACTGGCTCGGCACGGTATGTGGATGCTCTCTCGCCGGAGGAACGGCATCGCATCGCCCTGAACGTCAATCTTGATTCGATTGCCGGCGCTCCGCGGCTGACTGCGCTTACCAGCGGATTTGCGAAGATCGAGGGATTCCTGTCGCGGATTGCCGACTATGCGGGTGTCGGTCTTGAATTCTACCGGCCCCTGATGCGTAATTCCGACCATTACAATTTCGCGCGCCACGGTATCCCGGCGTTCCGTTTGGTTGCCGGTTTCGACGATAAGGATTCCGCACTCCGTTATGTCCTGACGCGGGAAGACCGGGTCGATAAGGTCGGTCGCGATGACCTGGCAATGGCAACCGCGCTCACGGCTGCGATCGTGCTCGAGGCGTGCCGAACTCCATCCCTCGACCTGCGGGATTGACGCCTATCAGTCGAGATCGGCGTCGTGGCGCGGCGCGCCCCAATCGGCCGCAAGAGCGACCGCGCGTTCCACGTCTTCCTCCAGCATCAAGCCGTCCGCGACGAGGGCCAAGGACGCGGCCTTGATCGCCTCGACATAGCCGGCGGCGTCGCCGTACCGTTCAGAGATCGATCGTCGCGGATCGCCCGTCGCATGCCGGTTTTCCGGCGTTTCGGGGAGGGGAACCGTACTGCCGGTGAATTCGTGCATCGCGCCTTCGCCATAGTGGCGCGCCCGCAGATTCCAACCGGTATAGGTGGCGAGGGGGGCGCCGACCATGGGTGCGCGGACGCCTGGCACATCGTTACCATCGTCGTCGACCGATGGAATGAGGATCGGGTAACCATCCGCATCGATGATGTCCGGCGGTTCCTTTGAGAGGATACCATTGTCGGAATCGGGACCGAAATCGAGCAACGGCAAGCTCGCAGGCGCCCGCGGGATAGATACGCCGGGAATATGCGGGAACTGATCACGCCATTCCTCGATGGTCGCCAGGGTACCGTCGGCGCGGGTCGGGATACGACTGTCGGGCGGTCTGGTGCCGTCGGTCGCCCAGCGGTCCATGGCTTCGAGCATCGCGCGGAACAGCATCGACGTGGCGACCACGTTGCAATTGTTTTGACAGACGCCGCGCGTCGGATTCTTCAGATTGGGATCGGCAAAATGCTGGGAACTCGACCATAGGAACACACGCACATTCTCTGGCTGTTCCAGGTCGTTGCCTTCCGTGTCGGTATGCACCAATGAGCCACGGCGCTGCCAATACTCCGTCGCGGTCTGCGTATGGATGACCAAGGGGTCGGTATCCGGGCGCTTGAGGATGGCATCGGTCCTGCCGGTAAGGTGATCCGTGCATTCTGCATAGGAGAACGGGAAGTGGTCGGCCCGATTGAAATGCTCTTCGTATTGCTGTCCTGCCGGTGCGACCACATTGGCGAAGCGGTAGTTCATCCACATGCGCCCCGCGCCCGAGACATGCGGCAGCACGCCGTCGAAGACCTGCCGGCCGTCCGCATCCGCATTGAAGCCGCGATAGAGAAAATCTCGAATGCACCGCCCGGTCTGCGAACGGCCCCAGCCATATGTCTTCTCGACGGAGGACGGTCCGCCGAGAGGGTTCGGTGTGCCGGCGCTGTCCGCGTCCTCGTATTTCAGGAAGCTGACCAAGTCGCGCACGACCACATGTCCCAGACCCAGCACCAATGGGTCACGCCCGGTGTAAACAAGCTCGTAGATCCATCCGGTGTCGAAGCCGCCGGGCATATAGATGTTGGTGTCTGAAGCGATGATCGATGTTTGCGCACCCTGATTGTC
The DNA here is from genome assembly GCA_965228975.1 of Alphaproteobacteria bacterium. Taxonomy (GTDB): domain Bacteria; phylum Pseudomonadota; class Alphaproteobacteria; order UBA8366; family UBA8366; genus JAJFJD01. The sequence continues at coordinate 3,543,588 of OZ245851.1, read as the reverse complement.
GAGACCGACACCACCCTCGATGCGGGCGAATTGCCATTGATCGGCGGGCACGTCGATACGTTCGTCGTCCGCGTAGCGCCGTTTGGTCAAACGCGCCTCGCGCGTGTCCAGCGAAATGGTCGGATGGCTGCGGGTCGAGGGGGTACCGCTCAACGGATATGTGGTAATCCCGGGGCGGTCGGCGATGAACTCCACTCGAACAGGGCCGGTGATCGGCTCGCCGTTGTCGGTTGCCACCGGCAAGTCAAGCAGCATGCGTCCGTCGCCGGGCAGCAAGTCTCCCTGCCAGGCGGCGCTAACCACCGTGTATCCGCGCCGGAAGAAGAACCCGTTGCCCGCGTCCTCCAAAGTAATGGGATCGTTGGTCGGCGGGGCATCGTTGAAGAATTGGACCGCCCGCAGGTTGCCGCGGTTACCGTAATCGAAGAAGACACGCTTGTTCCCGCGCGCCGGGTCAACCGGTTTCAGGATGATGACGTCGGAAACGAATTCGACCAGACCATCGGCGTTCGCCGGCGCCTTGTCCAAGTCGACGATGCCCGCTTGCGCCGGATGCGAGGGATCGACCGCGAAATGGGCGCGGCCGGTCAGGCGCTCGTAGGCGCCGGAGGCGCCGAACTCATGACCGCCAGCGAAGGGTTCGCGTTTTGCAATTCGCAATTCGATCTTGTTGTTCATCTCATGCTCTCCCGCATCAAGTCGACCAGCGTTGGTCCGCCGTACCGGAGCAGTCTAGACTCTTTTCGACGGCGGAGCACACGACACCCTGGGCGATCCGGACAGTTGTTTCGCGTCATCTACGTGATGGCGATGCATGGTGTGACTCCACGCGGGTGCCCGTTGAAAATGGGCACACAAACGGGCACAAATCGGTGATCTGTACCAAAAAAAGCTGGATTTCGGACTGGATTCGGCGTCATAAAATCACCAAATTTTATGCGTATGAAGGGCTGGGGCCTTGAAATCGGCTTTTCCTTACTTTGGTGCAAGGGTGGCCAGTTGAACCGGAGGATTTTCTGAATGCGGAAGAATGCCATCACGGCGCTCTGCCTGTCGGCTGCTATTGCCCTTGCCGGCTGTGCCCAGGGTCAGGGGCCAGGAACGAAAGAATCGGTGGGTACGCTGGGCGGTGCCGCGCTCGGCGGTCTCTTAGGATCGCAAATCGGCGGCGGCACGGGTAAGTTGGCCTTCACGGCGGCCGGCGTCTTTCTCGGTGGGTTGCTGGGCAATCAGATTGGCAAAAGCCTGGATCGTGCCGATAGGCTGGAAGCGCAGCAGGCGATGGGCCGCGCGCAGGCAGCGCCGATCGGTGAAACGATCGCGTGGAAAAACCCTGAAAGCGGAAATTCCGGAACCTACACACCGGTTCGCGAGGGCACGTCTTCCTCGGGCAAATATTGCCGCGAATTCCAGCAGACGATCACCGTGGGCGGGAAGACCGAGCAAGGCTATGGCACGGCGTGCCGGCAGCCAGACGGTTCTTGGAAAATCGTCCAGGACGGATAAATCGACGAAATCTCTCGTCTTGCGAAGCGGCCCTTGTGGCCGCTTCGTTCATTTTTGTGCGAGCGCGTTAGAACGGACGGTCGCCTCTGATCTGGATCCGTTCCATCAGACGGTGACTCGTTGGGCAGTCGTTAAGCGCCAAGTGCACAAGCGCCCGATTGTCCCACAAGACGAGCATCCTTTCCGACCAACGGTGCCGGTAGGTGAACTCCGGCCGATGGCTGTGTTCGTAGAGGAAGTCGAGCAGCGGTTGGCTTTCCTCGATCGTCATATTCTCAAGCCGCTGGGTATAGGCGATATTGACGTAGAGCGCCTTTCGTCCCGTTTCCGGATGCGTGCGGACGACGGGGTGCGTATTGAGCGTTTCGCGCCACGTATCGCTTTCGTCCGTTTTGTTTGTGCGCCGTTTGTTCAATCCCGCCTGCGGGCCGGCCACTCGCCCGTCTCCGTGCACCGCGCGCATCCCGTCCAACATGTTCTTCATGCCGTTCGATAGGGCGTCATAGGCGTCATATTGATTCGCAAACAGCGTATCGCCACCGACCCGGGGCACGACCTTCGAATACATCATCGTCCCCATGGGCGGTTTTTCGAGGCTGGTTGTGTCATTGTGCCATTCGGACCCTAAATGACCGGAATCGCCCGGTTTTCGCTCGACCGCGATGATTTCCGGATGGTCCTTCATGCCGGTCAGGTTGGGATGGATCGCGAGGTCGCCGAACCGGCGGGCAAAGGCGATTTGGTCGTCCGGCGTCATGTCCTGGTCGGGAAAACACAGCACGAGATGATCGAGCAACGCTTGATGAACCACCGCAAACTGATCGTTCGTCAGAGCGCCGGACAGATCCACGCCGGTGATTTCAGCGCCGGCAGCGGCACCGACTCGGTGAATTTGGAGCATGCGCTCAGTCAAATCTGCCTCCCTCGGCGTTGAAGCGGTTCGGAGACAGTATCGCAGCTATCCGGTGACAGGAAAAACGTAAGGGTTTCTCGCTGATTTCGTTGGATTCCGCTAGGCAAAAAAAATGCCGCCCCGTACGGTGTACGAGGCGGCTATGCTTTTTAATTCAATGGATTGACCGCGTTAACGAGCGGGATCACCTTCGATATTTCCCAATATCTCATCAACCGCACGAACGATTCCGATCCAAGTCGCGCCGCCTTTGAAGTCTTCTGCGGCAAGCCGTCTCTGAGCTTGCACAGATGCTCTTATGGGCGCGTCTTCACCGTGTTTTTGAACCAACAACCGCGCGATCTGCAGTCCATTGTCGTCTTGCTTCATCTCCCCCTCGAGACTTGGCTTTTAGCACTCCTGGCACCAACAATTGCCAGAGACGGTTAACTACTATCAGCATCACGCCGCGACGGATAAGACTTTCAAATGCGCGCCGGTATATTTCCCAGGAATGGTGATGCAATTGCCACAGTCGTTTTGAGGGTCAAAACTCACTTTTTAGTGCATTTTCACGTTCAAAAATCACCAAATCCGTATTTTTGGGGGTCATTATCGCTCGCCGAAGGCTCGGTTCAATGCGACGTATACCGGCCGCAGCATGTAGTTCATCAGCGTCTTTTGACCTGTGTTGATTGCCGCTTCGGTAATCATGCCCGGTAGAATCGGATTGCGATTCGGATCGTCGCCGACAAATTTCTTGTCCAGCTTGACAATCGCTTTGTAGTAGACGGTGCCATCCTCGGCGAGGAATGTCGTCGCCGAGATATCCTTGACTGTGCCCTTGATGGACCCGAAACGCGCGAAATCATAGGTCGTCATGGTGACCTTGGCTTCCTGCCCCACCTTTATATGACCGATATCCATCGGCGAGATGCGCGACTCGACGACCAATTCTTCATCGATCGGTACGATCTCGGAAATGACCCCGCCTGGCGAAACGACGGCGCCGACGGAATGGACCTGCAGGCCCTTAACGATGCCGCGAACCGGTGCGCGGACATCGGTTCGGGCCATTCGGTCCTCCAAACGTTGCGCGGTCTGCCGTAGTTGCTCCAACTCGGCGATGATCTGGGCCATCGCGGCCGCGGCTTCGTTGGTGCGCTTGGCATCGGCCTCGGCGAGTTTTCCTTCGGCCTCGGCGATCGCTTGATTGGCCTTGGCCGCATTACCGAGGATTTCGCGCAACTCGCCCTGGGCTACCGCCAGTTCCTGTTTGGTGCGGAGATAGACTACACGCGAAATATGACCGGATTTCATGAGCTTGCCGCGCATATCGGTCAGTTCTTTGGAGATTGCGATCTGTTCTTCGATCGACCTCTTCTGTTCCTGCAAAACCGCGAGTTCCGATCGGCGCTGGTCGATTTGGTGCATGATCACGTCACGTTCAAGAACCCGGCTTTCGGTATCGAGAGCGTGAATCGCCAGATTATCCTCGACTAGGCTCTTGTACTTGGCGGCGACATTGGAATAGTCCGGATCGCGCCCTTCGGCGAAGGCGCGGTGCCGCTCCAATTGCAGTGAGAGGGCTGCGATGCGTGACCGGTTTTCTTCGAGTTCCGCGGCTGCGGGAGTCTGATGCAACCGCACGATGACATCGCCTTTTTCGACGACGGTCCCGTCCTTTACGAGCACCTGGGAGACAATTCCGCCTTCGAAATGTTGAATGCCGAGCACCGTACCGACCGGGATGACATGCCCGGGCGCGCGCGCCGTCTCGGTCAAAGGGGTAATCGTAGCCCACCCGATGAAACAGAATACGCCCGCCAAGGCGATATACAGGCTTGTGCGCAGGCCGCGTGGCGGCCCCGTTTCTTCCAAAACAATCGAACGTGCCAAGAATCGCATGTTCGAGCGCGTGCGCCCGCGGCGGCGGCTCGACCCCGCGCGCCGGTTTTCCCGCGGCGCTGCCGCCGGCGTCAACGACGCTTGCCTTGCGTCGGTTTCGTTTCCTTTTTTTGTCGTCATCGATCTATGCCGCACTTTTTTGTTTTCGGTCGAGGAAATCGCCCGGAGGACCGTCGAAGGCAACGCGTCCGCCGTTCAGCAGAATCAGTCGGTCGGCCAGTCGCATGTGACTCGGCCGATGGGTGGTCATCAAAACGGTCGTTTTGCCGCGCGCGTTCCGAATGACGTTCATCAACGCTTCATCCGCGTCGGCGTCGAGCGCTTGGGCGGGTTCATCCAGAAGCAGAATGGGTGCCTTGCGAATATATGCGCGCGCCAATGCCAGCTTGCGTTTGAACCCGGACGGCAGCTCACTCAAAACGGCGTCGGTCAGGCGTGTCTCGAACTGGTTCGGCAGCGCCATGATCTCGTCGTAGAGATGGGCCGTGCGGCATGCTTCCGCCATGTCGGTCTTCGTTGCGGTCGGCACGGCTAGGAGAAGGTTTTGCGCGATCGTGCCGTGGAAGAATTCCGCCGTTTGCGGCGCGAAGCCCACCTGTTGACGAAGATCGATCGCATCCAGTTGCCGGATGTCGACGCCGTCGATCAGGACTGCGCCAGCCTGTGGTTTGTGGATCCCCGCCGCCAGTTTCAGTACCGTCGATGCGCCGCAACCGTTGTGGCCCGATATCGCGACGACTTCGCCGGGTTTCGCGTCGAACGAGACACCGAACAATGCGGGATCGGTTTCGGGCGTATAGCGGAAGCTGACCAGCGAGAATGTGATACCGCCACCGATGTATCGCAGGGGCGGCACGTCGCCGGGCGTCCGTTCGACGGGAAGTCGCATGAGCCGATTGATCTGCGAAAGCGCCATGCGGATCTGCTCGGCCCGGTTGAGCGCCGTCAGTCCGCTTTGCAGCGGCGACAATGCGCGCCAACCGAGGATCATCGTAGCGATCAGGGCGCCGCTGGACATCGTTCCATCGATCACGCGAATGGCGCCGAATGAGATGAGACCCACACCCGCGGATATCATCAGGATTGTCGAAACCGCTTGGATCGTGTGGTTCAACATGGAGATTTGGAAATCCGCTTCCGCCGTTTCCGCTGAAAGTTTGCGGTGCCGGTCGAGCCACAAATTCTGTGCCGACAATAGCTTCACGTTCCGAAGGTTCGCCATCGCCTCAACCAAGAATCGCTGATGCGTCGAGCGTGCTGTGCTGGATTTCGAGGTCAGACGGCGATTGAGCGGCGCGGCGACCATCGCGAGCGCAACATAGAGGGCCGCCACGGCGATCGGGATTATGGCGATCGGGCCGCCGAGAATGGCGATGATGACGATGAAGACGACCGCAAACGGGATGTCCAACAACGCTTCGGCAAGCGGGCCCGTGAAAAAGTCCCGGACGACTTCGAATTCCTTGAGCCGGGCGATCTGAGTGCCCAGCGGCGCATTCTCCGTTTGCAGGGCGGGCAGGAACATCACCTGCTGAAATGTCGCGACGCCGACCAAATGATCTATCCGTCCTGCGGCGTAGGCGAGCGAGCGGGACCGGATAAGACGGAAGCCCGCCTCGAACGCGACCGCGAGAACGATGCCGGCAAGCAAGTATAAGAGTTGCTGAACCGATGTGGACGGGATAACGCTGTCATAAACCGACATGACGAATAGAGGCGTCGCCACGCTGAGCAGGTTGAAGACGAGGGTGATGGCAAAGGCTTGTAGGGCGATGATGCGGAGGCGCCGTGCGATGCGCCCCATCCAACTACGAAAGCCTTCTTGTTCCGCGGCCGTCTTAAGTCCGCTCTCCGCGATATAGTAGGCGGTGCCGAGATTGTTTTCGCCACTGTCTTCGCGAACCGAATCCGTTTCGCTGTCGTAGATCTGCTGGCCCGAGTCCGAAATTGACAGGATTACGCGGACCGACCCCTCGTCCGGCACGAACAGACAGGGGGTGAGGGCCGGGTCGATGTCGGATTGGCGTACCCTATGTGCTTCCGAATCGTAGTTCAGATTCGCAAGGACGTTACGGAAGCCATCGAGATCGAGATCACCGGCGAAGTGCGGGACCGCTTCCGAAACGTGCCGCGGCTCGCCCCGCCAACCAATGGCATTCAGCAGCGGGATCAGGCAGGAGGCGAACGGGCGCTCCGAGGGCGCACCACCCTGTGAGCCATCGTTGAAGAGCCGATCGCTCATGCCGTCCGGTAACTTGGCGCGTGATTTGAAGAAAGTTTCGCGGCTCATTGTGCGGGACTTTCCGGTGCTCGCTTCTGGTGGTTCTGATTACCCATCTTCATCTCGACCATCTGACCGTCGTGGATCGAATAAACCCGGTCGGCCAAGTCCAAGACCTTGGGTCGATGACTGATAAGAACCATCGTGGCGGAGCCGCGGTACTCGCGAAGCAAGTCGACAAGTTGCAGATCGCTCTGTGGGTCGAGCAGCGCGTTGGCTTCGTCGAACAAGATGATGCGCGGATGATCGACCAGCGCCAGCGACCGTGCGATTGCTAGCCGTTGTTTGATGCTGACCGGGAGGCCGTCCTCGGGACCGTTGGATACCTTGGTGTCGTATCCTTCGGGCAGCCGGGCTATGACGTCGGTGAGGCCAAGTCTCGTGGCAATCTCGAATGCCTTGGCCAAACGATCTTCGACCTGGAACATCGTCAAGTTTTCCAGGATGGTCCCTTCGAAAAGTGTGCCGCTTTGCGGCAGATAGCAGATTTGTGATCGCAGTATCGCCGGATCGTCATTCCGAATATCTTTACCGTCGACTTTGATCACGCCTTTTTCGGGCTTCAAAATTCCGGAGATCAGGTGCAGGAAGGCCGACTTTCCGGCACCGTTGCTGCCGGTGATGCCGATGATCTCGCCGGGCTTGATGTCCAAGTTCAAATCGTTGAACAGCAGTTCTGATTTGTTTGAGTCGTACCGGAAGGCGACATCGGACATCTCGATGGCCACCGGTTTGGCTGCGGCCTGCGCGTCGGTGTCTTGCCGCGGTACAGGCGTATTGGAAGGCTGATCGTGTTCCAGCGGTAGGGCGAAGACTTCCGTAATCTGGCGTCGGGCGATTTGCACGGTTTGGTATTGTGTCCAAACTCCGAGAAGGCGCAGCAGCGGGCGGGCTGCGCGGCCGGCCAACAAGGTGCAGGCTGCAAGGCTACCAATGGTCAACGTTCCATCGATTACCATTGTGCTGCCGTAGGCGGCGACGGCCGCCATCATGATCTGAGATGACATCGCGCCGGCACTGCGCGCCATCGAACTGTAGAAAGTGGAACGATAGGTCGCGGCCGCGGAATGTCCTTGGAGACGTTCGTATCGCCGCACCATGAGGCTCTCGGTTCCAATCGCCTTCACCGTCGGGATTTTGCTGAGCACGTCGATAATGAAGTTGTAACGGCGGTTGTCGTTCCCCGTGCGGTCTTCCAAGGCGGCATGAAGGTTGCGGCCGCACCAAATGGCCGCGCCGGCGGTGGCCGCCAGGATGATGATCGGAAGGGCAACCAGCGTACCGCCGATCACCGCAATCAATGAAAGGAAGAGGGCGGCGAAGGGCAAATCGATCCAGAGCAGGGCGGCTTGCCCGGAATAGAAGCCGCGCAATGTTTCGATTGCGCGCAGTCGTTGCAACTGAATGCCCGGCGCGTTGGCTTCGAATGCCTGAACCTGACTGGACAGCATACGATCCATTGCGGCGCAGCTGATCGCATGGTGCAGTTTGGCGCCGCTCCAGCCGGTGATGTAAGCCCGTGACAGGGTCAGGATCGCATCGACGACCAAGACACAGAAGAAACCGATGGCGAAGAACGTAAGCGTACTCAGCCCCTGATTGGGGATAATGCGGTCGTAGATTTGCAACAGGAATATCGGAAGGGCCAAAGAAAGCAGATTGATGGCGATCGATGCCGTCAACACGTCCGGATTCTTATGCAACGTCCGCGCGAGTTCAAACCCGCCCCGGAGAGACGGCAGCCGGTGCGACAGCAATGCGAGATGATCCGCGATGGGATCCGCCGATGCCGTTTGTTGAGACCGTTGATCCAACTGTCTTTCGTCCTTCTTCTTTCCGCGCAACGCCGCCTAAAAAACCGGTTCTGACGGCCGATTTATGGCAATTGCGATTAGGTGTTAACCAAGTTAGAAGTTCATCGTTAACAACTGGTTACCCAACATTTACGAGCACCGCAGGCCATCCTGCCGGAATAGCCTCGGTTTTATTGTCGGGTTGGTTTGACTAATCGCTGCCCGCGCCGCCCGTCCTAGGTGTCCGCTCGGTTTCTACCTCTTTCGTCCTCGTTCGATACGGGACCGGTCGTGCCGCATCGTTGAGTGAGAGTATCGGCGGAATTTTCTTAAAAATTTATTTACTTTTTAGACGCGATTTATCGATTGTGGTGTGGATGTGATCCAGACTCTATCTAAAGACCTGAGTGCATTTAATCGGCGCCGGACGAAGCATTCAAAAATATTTATATATAATAAAGTTTTATAGGCAGTTCTCGATAAAGCTATCGGACGAGGCTTTTGCTCGACGATTTCACGCTGGCCTCAATGGATATGCCTGTCGCCTTATTCGGGCAAATAATTTCTGTAAATGACCCATATAAATATGACTAAAGAAATATTCCTTTTTTCATCGCAAGTTTATTTAAATTTTATCGTTAGTAATAATGTATTAATACAAAATAATATTATATGAATATTATGAGCACCAGAGATGCAAGTGTCGAATTTTCCAAGAAACTAACCTGTGGCGCGGACGAAGCCGTAGCGTCAGTTCGTGTTGCCGCAGTGGCTCGAAGCTGTGAGGAAAGACACAGATTTTTGCGATCTATGCGTGTAGCTTCCGAATCTCGATAACAGATACGAAAGGTGCGCCATTAACCATGGCTGGCAACTGCGCATTAAGGAAACGCGCGATACTTCTACTATCTCCTGGTGCAGCCTGATATCGGGCTGGATTTGATACCTAACCGCAAGAACCCATTGGTTTGGATTATATGAGCGATTCGACAAAACCCGACGATCCAACTGTTGATGGGACAGCACTCTCCGAGTTGCTGATCCCTGAGTCCTCGCCGTCGGACGGCCGCGACGACCAACGGCATGGAAAGGGCGACGGGCCGCGCGGCGGCGACGAGGAGTTGGATCGTGGGCAATCGCTCGTCAACGTACACCAAGGATCGCGTGAGGACCCCGATCCGACCGCCGATGTGGTCGTCGATGCCACCGGCGCAGTCCCGGCGGCGCAGGAATTGGAAAGTGACCCGGCCGCTATAGGTTTTCCTGTCGTCGTACCGACACTGCCGGACGTCGGACCTGGTGTGTCCATCATTGTGCGCATCACCCAGGTTCCTGAGACACTTATTCTCTCGGCGGGTACCGCAAAGGGTGGCGGTGTCGTTGAGCTCACACCGGATGAGCTGCCTGGGCTTTTTGCGTTGCCGGTCAATAGTTCCTCGGCAGTTGAGCCGCAGCCGTTCGGGGTGGAGATCATTCTCACCGATCCGGAGACCGGCGAGCAGGAGATCATCTCCAGCACCATCGGCGCGGTGCAAGACGGCGACGCGGCGGCGAACCAGGTGATGGATGGCGCCGCAAACGGCTCACCGGTCGGCCTCACTGCGGTCGCGCTGGATCCCGATGTGGGAGATTCCGTCACCTATAGCATGACCGACGATGCCGGTGGGCGTTTTGCGATCGATCCGGGTACTGGTGTCATTACCGTCGCCGACTCATCGTTGCTCGACTCCAGTGTGACGCCTAGTCACGCCGTGACAATCCAAGCCACGAGCTCGGACGGATCTTCCTCCACCGAGACTTTTACGATCAATGTCACGGATGGCACGCCGGTCAGTCCGGTCACAGACAGCGACGGCACCGCGAACACCATCTCCGAGAGCGTTGCGAACGGTTCGGCGGTCGGCCTGACGGGTCTGGCGACCGACGCGGATGCCACCGACACGGTCACCTACAGCCTGACCGATAACGCCGGCGGCCGGTTCGCGATCGACGCCAACACCGGTGTCGTGACCGTCGCGGACACGTCGCTGCTGGACTACGAGACGGCGACCAGCCACACGGTGACCATTCAGGCCACGTCGACGGACGGGTCGACGTCGACCGAGACGTTCACGATCAATCTGACGGACGACACGTCCGAAGCGGCGGTTGGGCCGGTCACCGACAGCGACGGCACCGCGAACACGATCAGTGAGAGCGTCGCGAACGGTTCGGCGGTCGGTTTGACGGGTCTGGCGACGGATGCGGATGCGACGGATACGGTGACCTACAGCCTGACGGACAATGCCGGCGGCCGGTTCGCGATCGATGCGAACACCGGCGTCGTGACCGTGGCGGATACCTCGCTGCTGGATTACGAGATGGCGACCAGTCACACGGTGACCATTCAGGCCACGTCGACGGATGGCTCGACCAGCACGGAAACGTTTACGATCGACCTGACCGACGATACGTCGGAAGCGGCGGTTGGGCCGGTCACCGACAGCGACGGGACGGCCAACACGATCAGCGAGTCCGCCGCGAACGGCGCTGCCGTCGGTCTCACGGGTCTGGCGACCGACGCGGACGCCACCGACACGGTGACCTATAGCCTGACGGACAACGCCGGCGGCCGGTTCGCGATCGATGCCAATACCGGTGTCGTGACGGTGGCCGACACGTCGCTGCTCGATTACGAGACGGCGACCAGCCACACGGTGACGATCCAGGCCACGTCGACCGATGGGTCGACGTCGACCGAGACCTTCACGATCAACCTCACCGATGATGCGTCCGAAGCGGCGGTCGGGCCGGTCACGGACAGTGACGGGACCGCGAATACGATCAGTGAATCGGTTGCCAACGGCAGTGTCGTTGGCCTGACGGGTCTGGCGACGGATGCGGACGCTACCGACACGGTGACCTACAGCCTGACGGACAATGCGGGCGGCCGCTTCGCGATCGACGCGAACACGGGTGTGGTGACGGTGGCGGATACCTCGCTGCTCGATTACGAGACGGCGACCAGCCACACGGTTACCATTCAGGCCACGTCGACGGACGGGTCGACGTCGACCGAGACGTTTACGATCAACCTGACGGACGATACGTCGGAAGCGGCGGTCGGGCCGGTCACCGATAGCGACGGGACGGCGAATACGATTAGTGAATCGGTTGCCAATGGCAGCGCCGTGGGTCTTACCGGTCTGGCGACGGATGCGGACGCCACGGACACGGTGACCTACAGCCTGACGGACAATGCCGGCGGCCGGTTTGCCATCGACGCCAACACCGGTGTGGTGACGGTGGCCGACACGTCGCTGCTCGACTTCGAGACGGCGACGAGCCACACGGTGACGGTGCAGGCGACCTCGACCGATGGGTCGACGTCGACCGAGACCTTCACGATCGACCTCACCGACGATACGTCGGAGGCGGCGGTCGGTCCGGTCACCGACAGCGACGGCACCGCGAACACGATCAGTGAGTCGGTTGCGAACGGTTCGGCGGTCGGCCTGACGGGTCTGGCGACGGATGCGGATGCCACGGACACGGTGACCTACAGCCTGACGGACAATGCCGGCGGCCGGTTTACGATCGATGCGAACACGGGTGTGGTGACCGTCGCGGACACCTCGCTGCTGGATTACGAGACGGCGACCAGCCACACGGTGACGATCCAGGCGACCTCGACCGATGGGTCGACGTCGACCGAGACCTTCACCATCAACCTCACCGACGATACGTCGGAAGCGGCGGTCGGCCCGGTCACGGACAGTGACGGGACCGCGAATACGATCAGTGAGTCGGTTGCGAACGGCAGTGCCGTTGGCCTCACGGGTCTGGCGACGGATGCGGATGCCACCGACACGGTGACCTACAGCCTGACGGACAATGCCGGCGGCCGGTTTGCGATCGACGCCAACACCGGCGTCGTCACGGTGGCGGACACGTCGCTGCTGGACTACGAGACGGCCACGAGCCACACGGTAACGATCCAGGCGACCTCAACGGATGGATCGACCTCGACCGAGACCTTCACGATCAACCTGACCGACGACACGTCGGAAGCGGCGGTTGGGCCGGTCACCGACAGCGACGGGACCGCGAATACGATCAGTGAGTCGGTTGCGAACGGCAGTGCCGTTGGCCTCACGGGTCTGGCGACGGATGCGGATGCCACCGACACGGTGACCTACAGCCTGACGGACAATGCCGGCGGCCGGTTTGCGATCGACGCCAACACCGGCGTCGTCACGGTGGCGGACACGTCGCTGCTGGACTACGAGACGGCCACGAGCCACACGGTAACGATCCAGGCGACCTCAACGGATGGATCGACCTCGACCGAGACCTTCACGATCAACCTGACCGACGACACGTCGGAAGCGGCGGTTGGGCCGGTCACCGACAGCGACGGGACGGCCAACACGATCAGCGAGTCCGCCGCGAACGGCGCTGCCGTCGGTCTCACGGGTCTGGCGACGGATGCGGACGCCACCGACACGGTCACCTACAGCCTGACCGATAACGCCGGCGGCCGGTTCGCGATCGACGCCAACACCGGTGTCGTGACCGTCGCGGACACGTCGCTGCTGGACTACGAGACGGCGACCAGCCACACGGTGACCATTCAGGCCACGTCGACGGACGGGTCGACGTCGACCGAGACGTTCACGATCAATCTGACGGACGACACGTCCGAAGCGGCGGTTGGGCCGGTCACCGACAGCGACGGCACCGCGAACACGATCAGTGAGAGCGTCGCGAACGGTTCGGCGGTCGGTTTGACGGGTCTGGCGACGGATGCGGATGCGACGGATACGGTGACCTACAGCCTGACGGACAATGCCGGCGGCCGGTTCGCGATCGATGCGAACACCGGCGTCGTGACCGTGGCGGATACCTCGCTGCTGGATTACGAGATGGCGACCAGTCACACGGTGACCATTCAGGCCACGTCGACGGATGGCTCGACCAGCACGGAAACGTTTACGATCGACCTGACCGACGATACGTCGGAAGCGGCGGTTGGGCCGGTCACCGACAGCGACGGGACGGCCAACACGATCAGCGAGTCCGCCGCGAACGGCGCTGCCGTCGGTCTCACGGGTCTGGCGACCGACGCGGACGCCACCGACACGGTGACCTATAGCCTGACGGACAACGCCGGCGGCCGGTTCGCGATCGATGCCAATACCGGTGTCGTGACGGTGGCCGACACGTCGCTGCTCGATTACGAGACGGCGACCAGCCACACGGTGACGATCCAGGCGACCTCGACCGATGGGTCGACGTCGACCGAGACCTTCACGATCAACCTCACCGATGATACGTCCGAAGCGGCGGTCGGGCCGGTCACGGACAGTGACGGGACCGCGAATACGATCAGTGAATCGGTTGCCAACGGCAGTGCCGTTGGCCTGACGGGTCTGGCGACCGATGCGGATGCGACGGACACGGTGACCTACAGCCTGACGGACAACGCCGGCGGCCGGTTTGCGATCGATGCGAACACGGGCGTGGTGACGGTGGCGGACACATCGCTGCTGGATTACGAGACGGCCACGAGCCACACGGTAACGATCCAGGCGACCTCAACGGATGGATCGACCTCGACCGAGACCTTCACGATCAACCTGACCGACGACACGTCGGAAGCGGCGGTTGGGCCGGTCACCGACAGCGACGGCACCGCGAACACGATCAGTGAGTCGGTTGCGAACGGTTCGGCGGTCGGCCTGACGGGTCTGGCGACAGATGCGGACGCCACCGACACGGTGACCTACAGCCTGACGGACAATGCGGGCGGCCGGTTCGCGATCGATGCCAACACCGGTGTCGTCACCGTCGCCGACACGTCGCTGTTGGACTACGAGACGGCGACCAGCCATACGGTGACGATCCAGGCGACCTCGACGGATGGCTCGACCAGCACGGAAACGTTTACGATCAACCTGACCGACGATACGTCCGAGGCCGCGGTCGGCCCGGTGACCGACAGCGACGGGACGGCGAACACCATCTCCGAGAGCGTTGCGAACGGGTCTGCGGTCGGCCTTACGGGTCTGGCGACAGATGCGGACGCCACCGACACGGTGACCTACAGCCTGACGGATAATGCCGGCGGCCGGTTCGCGATCGATGCCAACACCGGTGTCGTCACCGTCGCCGACACGTCGCTGTTGGACTACGAGACGGCGACCAGCCATACGGTGACGATCCAGGCGACCTCCACCGATGGGTCGACCTCGACCGAGACCTTCACGATCAACCTGACCGACGATACGTCGGAGGCCGCGGTCGGGCCGGTCACCGATAGCGACGGGACCGCGAACACCATCTCCGAGAGTGTGGCGAACGGTTCGGCGGTCGGCCTGACGGGTCTGGCGACCGACGCGGACGCCACCGACACCGTTACCTATAGTCTCACGGACAACGCGGGCAGCCGCTTCGCGATCGATGCCAATACCGGTGTCGTCACCGTCGCCGATACCTCGCTGCTGGACTACGAGACGGCGACGAGCCACACCGTCACGATCCAGGCGACCTCGACCGACGGGTCGACGAGCACGGAAACGTTTACGATCAACCTGACCGACGACACGTCGGAGGCCGCGGTCGGGCCGGTGACCGATAGCGACGGGACCGCGAATACGATCAGTGAATCGGTTACCAACGGCAGTGCCGTTGGCCTGACGGGTCTGGCGACGGATGCGGACGCCACCGACACGGTGACCTACAGCCTGACGGATAACGCCGGCGGCCGCTTTGCGATCGATGCCAATACCGGTGTCGTGACGGTGGCGGATACCTCGCTGCTGGACTACGAGACGGCGACGAGCCACACCGTCACGATCCAGGCGACCTCGACCGACGGGTCGACGAGCACGGAAACCTTCACGATCAATCTGACGGACGACACGTCCGAAGCGGCGGTCGGTCCGGTGACCGACAGCGACGGTACGGCCAACACGATCAGTGAGTCCGTTGCCAACGGTGCTGCCGTTGGTCTCACGGGTCTGGCGATGGACGCGGATGCCACGGATACGGTCACGTATAGCCTGACCGATAACGCCGGCGGCCGGTTTGCGATCGATGCGAACACGGGTGTGGTGACGGTGGCGGATACGTCGCTGTTGGACTACGAGACGGCGACCAGTCACACGGTGACCATTCAGGCCACGTCGACGGATGGCTCGACCAGCACGGAAACGTTTACGATCAATCTGACGGACGATACGTCGGAAGCGGCGGTCGGTCCGGTGACCGACAGCGACGGCACCGCGAACACGATCTCCGAGAGTGTGGCGAACGGTTCGGCGGTCGGCCTGACGGGTCTGGCGACCGACGCGGATGCCACCGACACGGTGACCTACAGCCTGACGGACAATGCGGGCGGCCGGTTCGCGATCGATGCGAACACAGGTGTCGTGACGGTGGCGGATACGTCGCTGTTGGACTATGAGACGGCGACCAGCCACACGGTTACCATTCAGGCCACGTCGACGGATGGCTCGACCAGCACCGAGACGTTCACGATCAACCTCACCGACGATACGTCGGAAGCGGCGGTCGGGCCGGTGACCGACAGTGACGGCACTGCGAACACGATCTCCGAGAGTGTGGCGAACGGTTCGGCGGTCGGCCTTACGGGTCTGGCGACAGATGCGGACGCCACCGACACCGTCACCTACAGCCTGACGGATAACGCGGGCGGCCGCTTCGCGATCGATGCGAACACGGGTGTGGTGACGGTGGCGGATACCTCGCTGCTCGACTACGAGACGGCGACCAGCCATACGGTGACGATCCAGGCGACCTCCACCGATGGGTCGACCTCGACCGAGACCTTCACGATCAACCTGACCGACGATACGTCGGAGGCCACGGTCGGGCCGGTCACCGATAGCGACGGGACCGCGAACACCATCTCCGAGAGTGTGGCGAACGGTTCGGCGGTCGGCCTGACGGGTCTGGCGACCGACGCGGACGCCACCGACACCGTTACCTATAGTCTCACGGACAACGCCGGCGGCCGGTTTGCGATCGATGCCAATACCGGTGTTGTGACCGTAGCGGATACATCGCTGCTCGACTTCGAGACGGCGACGAGCCACACGGTGACGGTGCAGGCGACGTCGACGGATGGTTCCACGAGCACGGAAACGTTTACGATCAATCTGACCGACGCGAACGAAAACGGTGTCGGTCCGATTTCAGATGTCGACACCTCGGCGAATACTATTTCGGAGTCGGTTGCGAACGGCGCGGTTGTTGGCCTTACTGCGCTTGCTTCTGACCCAGACACCACCGACACGGTCACCTACAGCCTGACGGACAATGCGGGTGGCCGCTTTGCCATCGATGCGAACACAGGTGTCGTGACGGTCGCCGATACGTCGCTGCTCGATTACGAGACAGCGACGAGCCACACGGTGACGGTGCAAGCGACGTCGACGGATGGGTCGACCTCGACTGAGACCTTCACCATCAACCTCACCGACGATACGTCGGAGGCCGCGGTCGGGCCGGTCACGGACAGCGACGGCACCGCGAACACGATCAGTGAGTCGGTTGCGAACGGTTCGGCGGTCGGCCTGACGGGTCTGGCGACGGATGCGGATGCCACGGATACGGTGACCTACAGCCTGACGGATAACGCGGGCGGCCGGTTCGCGATCGATGCGAACACGGGTGTGGTGACGGTGGCGGATACGTCGCTGTTGGACTATGAGACGGCGACCAGCCACACGGTTACCATTCAGGCCACGTCGACGGACGGGTCGACGTCGACCGAGACGTTTACGATAAATCTGACCGACGATACGTCGGAAGCGGCGGTCGGGCCGGTCACGGACAGCGACGGCACTGCGAATTCTGTCAGCGAGTTAGCGCTAAATGGTACGGCTGTTGGGTTGACGGGTCTGGCGACGGATGCGGATGCGACCGACACGGTGACCTACAGCTTGACGGACAACGCTGGCGGCCGGTTTGCGATCGACGCCAACACCGGCGTCGTGACCGTCGCGGATACCTCGCTGCTCGACTTCGAGACGGCGACGAGCCACACGGTGACGGTGCAGGCGACGTCGACGGATGGTTCCACGAGCACGGAAACGTTTACGATCAATCTGACCGACGCGAACGAAAACGGTGTCGGTCCGATTTCAGATGTCGACACCTCGGCGAATACTATTTCGGAGTCGGTTGCGAACGGCGCGGTTGTTGGCCTTACTGCGCTTGCTTCTGACCCAGACACCACCGACACGGTCACCTACAGCCTGACGGACAACGCCGGCGGCCGGTTCGCGATCGATGCCAATACCGGTGTCGTCACCGTCGCCGACACCTCGCTGCTCGATTACGAGACGGCGACGAGCCACACCGTGACGATCCAGGCGACCTCGACCGACGGGTCGACCAGCACCGAGACCTTCACCATCAACCTCACCGACGATACGTCGGAAGCGGCGGTCGGGCCGGTCACCGACAGCGACGGCACCGCGAACACCACCTCCGAGAGCGTTGCGAACGGTGCTGCCGTCGGTTTGACGGGTCTGGCGACGGACGCGGATGCCACGGATACGGTGACCTACAGCCTGACGGACAATGCCGGCGGCCGGTTCGCGATCGATGCGAACACCGGCGTCGTGACGGTCGCCGATACGTCGCTGCTGGACTACGAGACGGCGACGAGCCACACCGTCACGATCCAGGCGACGTCGACGGACGGGTCGACCAGCACCGAGACGTTCACGATCAATCTGACGGACGACACGTCCGAAGCGGCGGTCGGTCCGGTGACCGACAGCGACGGTACGGCCAACACGATCAGCGAGTCCGCCGCGAACGGTGCTGCCGTCGGCCTGACGGGTCTGGCGACCGACGCCGATGCCACGGACACGGTCACTTATAGTTTGACCGATAATGCCGGCGGCCGCTTTGCCGATGCGAACACCGGCGTCGTGACCGTGGCGGATACCTCGCTGCTGGATTACGAGACGGCGACCAGTCACACGGTGACCATTCAGGCCACGTCGACGGATGGCTCGACCAGCACCGAGACGTTCACGATCAATCTGACGGACGACACCTCGGAATCGGCGGTCGGTCCGGTGACCGACAGCGACGGCACCGCGAACACGATCTCCGAGAGCGTTGCCAACGGTGCTGCCGTCGGCCTGACGGGTCTGGCGACCGACGCGGACGCCACCGACACGGTCACGTATAGTCTGACGGACAACGCCGGCGGCCGGTTTGCCATCGATGCCAACACCGGTGTCGTGACGGTCGCCGACACGTCGCTGCTCGACTACGAGGCGGCGACCAGCCATACCGTCACGATCCAGGCCACGTCGACGGATGGGTCGACCTCGACCGAGACCTTCACGATCAACCTGACCGACGATACGTCGGAAGTGGCGGTCGGGCCGGTCACCGATAGCGACGGCACCGCGAACACCATCTCCGAGAGTGTGGCGAACGGTGCCACCGTCGGCCTGACGGGTCTGGCGACCGACGCGGACGCCACCGACACCGTTACCTACAGCCTGACGGACAACGCGGGCGGCCGCTTCGCGATCGACGCCAATACCGGTGTCGTGACGGTGGCCGATACGTCGCTGCTGGACTACGAGGCGGCGACGAGCCACACCGTCACCATTCAGGCGACCTCAACGGATGGCTCGACCAGCACGGAAACGTTTACGATCAACCTGACCGACGATACGTCCGAGGCCGCGGTCGGCCCGGTGACCGACAGCGACGGCACCGCGAACACCATCTCCGAGTCCGCCGCGAACGGTGCTGCCGTCGGTTTGACGGGTCTGGCAACGGACGCGGATGCCACGGATACGGTCACATATAGTCTGACCGATAATGCGGGCGGCCGGTTCGCCATCGACAGCAACACCGGTGTCGTCACCGTCGCCGATACCTCGCTGCTCGACTACGAGACGGCGACCAGTCACACGGTGACCATTCAGGCCACGTCGACGGATGGTTCGACCAGCACGGAAACCTTCACCATCAACCTGACCGACGACACGTCCGAAGCGACGGTTGGGCCGGTGACCGACAGCGACGGTACGGCCAACACGATCAGTGAATCCGTTGCGAACGGTGCTGCCGTTGGCCTGACCGGCTTGGCGACGGATGCCGATGCGACGGACACCGTCACCTACAGCCTGACCGACAATGCGGGCGGCCGCTTTGCGATCGATGCCAATACCGGTGTCGTCACCGTCGCGGATACGTCGCTGCTCGATTACGAGACGGCGACCAGCCACACCGTGACCATCCAGGCCACGTCCACGGACGGGTCGACGTCGACCGAGACCTTCACGATCAACCTCACCGACGATACGTCGGAAGCGGCGGTTGGGCCGGTGACCGACAGCGACGGGACGGCCAACACGATCTCCGAGAGTGTGGCGAACGGTTCGGCGGTCGGCCTGACGGGTCTGGCGACCGACGCGGACGCCACCGACACCGTTACCTACAGCCTGACGGATAATGCCGGCGGCCGGTTTGTGATCGATGCCAATACCGGTGTCGTGACCGTAGCGGACACGTCGCTGCTGGATTATGAGACGGCGACGAGCCACACCGTCACCATTCAGGCGACCTCAACGGATGGATCGACCAGCACGGAAACGTTTACGATCGACCTGACCGACGACACGTCCGAGGCCGCGGTCGGTCCGGTCACCGACAGCGACGGGACGGCGAATACGATTAGTGAATCGGTTGCCAACGGTGCTGCCGTTGGCCTGACCGGCTTGGCGACGGATGCCGATACGACGGATACCGTTACCTACAGTCTGACGGACAATGCCGGCGGCCGGTTTGCGATCGATGCGAACACGGGCGTGGTGACGGTCGCGGATACGTCGCTGCTGGACTACGAGACGGCGACCAGTCACACGGTGACGATCCAGGCGACGTCGACGGACGGCTCGACCTCGACCGAAACGTTCACGATCAACCTCACCGATGATACGTCAGAAGCGGCGGTCGGGCCGGTCACCGATAGCGACGGGACCGCGAACACGATCAGTGAATCGGTTGCCAACGGTGCTGCCGTCGGCCTCACGGGTCTGGCGACCGACGCCGATGCCACCGACACGGTCACCTACAGCCTGACGGACAATGCCGGCGGCCGGTTTGCCATCGACGCCAACACCGGTGTCGTCACCGTTGCGGATACCTCGCTGCTGGATTACGAGACGGCGACCAGTCACACGGTGACCATTCAGGCCACGTCGACGGACGGCTCGACCAGCACGGAAACCTTCACCATCAACCTGACCGACGACACGTCCGAGGCCGCGGTCGGGCCGGTGACCGACAGCGACGGCACCGCGAACACCATCTCCGAGAGCGTTGCGAACGGTGCTGCCGTCGGTTTGACGGGTCTGGCGACGGATGCGGATGCCACGGATACGGTCACGTATAGTCTGACGGACAATGCGGGCGGCCGCTTCGCGATCGACGCCAACACCGGTGTGGTGACCGTGGCGGATACCTCGCTGCTGGATTACGAGACGGCGACCAGTCACACGGTGACCATTCAGGCCACGTCGACGGATGGCTCGACCAGCACGGAAACCTTCACCATCAACCTGACCGACGACACGTCCGAAGCGACGGTTGGGCCGGTGACCGACAGCGACGGTACGGCCAACACGATCAGTGAATCCGTTGCCAACGGTGCTGCCGTTGGCCTGACCGGCTTGGCGACGGATGCCGATGCGACGGACACCGTCACCTACAGCCTGACCGACAATGCGGGCGGCCGCTTTGCGATCGATGCGAACACCGGTGTCGTCACCGTCGCCGACACGTCGCTGCTCGATTACGAGACGGCGACCAGCCATACGGTGACGATCCAGGCGACCTCCACCGATGGGTCGACCTCGACCGAGACCTTCACGATCAACCTGACCGACGATACGTCGGAGGCCGCGGTCGGCCCGGTCACGGACAGCGACGGCACCGCGAACACGATCTCCGAGAGTGTGGCGAACGGTTCGGCGGTCGGCCTGACGGGTCTGGCGACGGATGCGGATGCCACGGATACGGTCACGTATAGCCTGACGGACAATGCGGGCGGCCGGTTCGCGATCGATGCGAACACAGGTGTCGTGACGGTCGCCGATACGTCGCTGTTGGACTACGAGACCGCGACCAGCCACACGGTGACGGTGCAAGCGACCTCGACCGACGGGTCGACCTCGACCGAGACCTTCACGATCAACCTCACCGACGATACGTCGGAAGCGGCGGTCGGGCCGGTCACCGATAGCGACGGGACGGCGAATACGATTAGTGAATCGGTTGCCAATGGCAGCGCCGTGGGTCTTACCGGTCTGGCGACGGACGCGGACGCCACCGACACGGTCACGTATAGTCTGACGGACAATGCCGGCGGTCGCTTCGCGATCGATGCGAACACGGGTGTCGTGACGGTGGCCGACACGTCGCTGCTCGACTACGAGACGGCGACGAGCCATACGGTGACGATCCAGGCGACGTCGACGGACGGGTCGACCAGCACGGAAACCTTCACCATCAATCTCACCGACGATACGTCCGAGGCCGCGGTCGGTCCGGTCACCGACAGCGACGGCACCGCGAATACGATTTCCGAGAGTGTGGCGAACGGTTCGGCGGTCGGCCTGACGGGTCTGGCGACCGATGCGGATGCCACGGACACGGTCACGTATAGTCTGACGGACAACGCCGGCGGCCGGTTTGCGATCGATGCGAACACGGGTGTCGTGACCGTGGCGGATACGTCGCTGCTCGATTACGAGACGGCGACCAGTCACACGGTGACCATTCAGGCCACGTCGACGGACGGGTCGACCTCGACCGAGACGTTCACGATCAACCTCACCGACGATACGTCGGAAGCGGCGGTCGGGCCGGTCACGGACAGTGACGGGACCGCGAACACGATCAGTGAATCCGTTGCGAACGGTGCTGCCGTGGGTCTTACCGGTCTGGCGACCGACGCGGACGCCACCGACACGGTGACCTACAGCCTGACGGACAACGCGGGCGGCCGGTTCGCGATCGATGCCAACACCGGTGTCGTCACCGTTGCGAACACGTCGCTGCTGGATTACGAGACGGCGACGAGCCACACGGTCACCATTCAGGCGACCTCGACCGATGGGTCGACGTCGACCGAGACCTTCACGATCAACCTGACCGACGACACGTCCGAGGCGGCGGTCGGTCCGGTCACGGACAGTGACGGCACGGCCAACACGATCAGCGAGTCCGCCGCGAACGGCGCTGCCGTGGGTCTTACCGGTCTGGCGACGGATCCGGACGCCACCGACACGGTCACCTACAGCCTGACCGATAACGCCGGCGGCCGGTTCGCGATCGACGCCAACACCGGTGTCGTGACCGTCGCGGACACGTCGCTGCTGGACTACGAGACGGCGACCAGCCACACGGTGACCATTCAGGCCACGTCGACGGACGGGTCGACGTCGACCGAGACGTTCACGATCGATCTCGAGAATGTTCTCGAGGCACCGACCATGACCACGTCGGATAGCACCGGCAACGAGGACACGGCGATTGCGCTCGATATTCAGCCGACGTTTCTGGATGGCGGCGCCACGCACACGGTCACGATCACCGGTGTTCCGACAGGTGCAACCTTGTCGGCGGGTACCGATCAGGGCGGCGGAACGTGGACCCTGACCCCGGCGCAGTTGACGGGTCTTTCGGTGACGCCGCCGAACGACAGCGATGTCGATTTCCAACTCGGCGTCACGATAACGTCCGATGACGGCAGTGGTACTCTAAGCACGTCGCCGCAAACTATAAACGTCACCGTCGACCCGGTGGCGGACGCCCCGACATTGAGCGTTACAGACCCGGCGAGCGGTACGGAAGATGGGTCGGTACCGTTGACTTTCTCGCAATCGATCTTGGACCTGTCGAGTTCGCCCGAGTTCAGCGTCACGGTTTCCGGCGTTCCCTCGGGTGCGACGCTGAATGTCGGAACGGCGAACAGCGATGGGACGTGGACGTTGGCAGCCGATCAACTGAGCGACGTCTACGTAACGCCGGCAGCCGGGTCCGATACCGACTTTCAATTGTCGTTCACGGCATCCGCCCAGAGCAACCTGACTCTGATCGATGCGGATTTCACGCCAGGCACCGATAGTTTCACCTACGTCGACGATACCTTCCGCGGCACGAGCCAACCGACCTACGCGGATGGCAGTCACAGTCCGACCGGCGGTGACAGCGGCGGCGGGCTGACCATGAGTCTTGGTGGTTTGGATGGTGCGGATATTCTCGGTATGTCCGGCGGTTGGGAAACGACATTTGATGTTTCCAGCTCCGCAACGGGAACGCTAACATTCAAGTACCGTATGGATATGGATGTCGAGTACGAATCGGATGAGTTCAGTCAGGTGCTCGTGGGTCTTGACGGGTCGCTCGTTGGTACCGGAGGGAACGACTACGTTGCACAGCTAAGCGGTGGTGGCGATACGGGCTGGCAGACCGTTACGATTGACCTCGGGTCGCTGTCGCCCGGCACCCACACATTGACCTTGGGCGGATACAACAACAAGAAGACGACCACGAGCGAGGATACTCAATTCCAGTTCGACGATGTGCAGTTGACCACGAGCGGTACATCGCAGGTCACGGAAACCTTCGACGTATCGCCGGATTGGGTCGATCTGAATATCTCGGCCTCGCTTAACGACTTGGACGGATCGGAATCCCTAGCAATCACGATCAGCAACGTACCGACCGGCTCGACGTTGTCGGCCGGAACGGATAACGGCGACGGCTCTTGGACACTGGCGCCAGGCGATTTGAGCGGTCTAAAAATGTTCCCGCCAGCCAACTACTCTGGCACGGTTCAACTCACCGTTACCGCGACGAGCACCGACGGGACCGATACGAACAGTGTCTCCGACACCATCGACGTGAACGTCGGCGCGGTGGCGGATATCCCGACCCTTACACTGACGGATCGCGATACGAGTACCGAAGTGTTCCAGAGCACATTCGAAACCGGAGGGTCGACCGCTTTCATCAATGGGACGGTTGACGGATGGAGCCCGGGTGCCAGCAATGAGATCGAACTCTGGCACGAGAACGACCAGCCGGGTGTCGCGTCCGACGGCGATCAATTTATCGAGATAAATTACGAGAGTGGCGGCTATTTTCCCGACGCGGGTGTTGTCGAACGGGTCGTATCGACTGCTGCCGATACGCCATACGAATTGACATTCGACGTTTCGCCGCGACCGGGCTTTGAATCTTTTATGGATTTCGAAGTCAGTGCAATCGACGTTTCGACTGGCACGGTGCTCAAGACCGTCGCGATCGAATGGGACGGTAACACCGTTAGCGAGTTGACGTGGGAGCAGAACTCGATCGAATTCGTCGGGACCGGCGGCGACGTCCGGTTGGTGTTCACGGATACGGGCGCGGTGCATTCCGGTGGCCGTGGCGCCTTTGTCGACGATATCCGATTTTCGCAGTCCAGCGGGTTTGCCGGTGGGTCCGCGATCGCTATGTCGGCGCTCATCGCCGTGGCTTTGACCGATACCGACGGATCCGAAAACCTCGGTAACATCGAGATCGCCAACATTCCGACCGGCGCGATCCTCGAGGTCAGCGGCGTGGCCGTAAGCGTGGTGGACGGTGTCGCGACCGTGACGCCAGCGCAGTTGCCGAACCTCACGTTCACGGCGCCTGATGGGTTCACGGGCGATCTGGACCTCGAAGTGACGGCGACCAGCGCGGAGACGTTGAACGGTCACACGGCATCGACGACCGACACGCTGACGATGACCATTGTGTCCAACGACGAGAACTTCGACAGTCTGGGCGCCGGAACGAATGATACGCTGAACGGCAATGCCACGGACGAAACGCTGTACGGCGGCGCCGGCGCGGACACGATCGACGGCAATGCGGGCGATGATGTGCTTTACGGCGGCAGCGGGAACGACACCCTGATCGGCGATGGCGGGAACGACACGTTGTTCGGCGGCGACGGCAACGACAATCTCGATGGTGGCGCAGGGAACGATTTCCTCCTTGGGGGCGAAGGCAACGACACGTTGGATGGCGGTGACGGGGACGACGTCCTCTACGGTGGCGCCGGAGACGATACGTTGACCGGCGGCACCGGTAACGACGTGCTGACCGGCGGCCTCGGGGCAGATACCGCAATCGGCGGCGACGGCAATGACATCTATATCTTCGGCAATGGCGACGGGTCCGACAGTTTCGCTGGCGGCGGCGGTACGTGGACAGACGCGATCGAGCTCAGCGGTCATGACGGCGCGGCCGCGTACTCGGACTGGACGCTTGCCGGCGCCACCGTTGTCGAGACGGGATCGGACTATCTGGTTCTGAGCGAGAACTCCGCCGGTACGATCACGATGGACGACGGCTCCGAAATCACCTTTACCGGCGTCGATCGTATCGAATGGTAGGCACCGCGTCGCCATCCCCGACTTTGGGCGATCTAACGCCATAGACCTTCTTTCAGAGGTGATTTGCCGGCCGAAAGCTGAAAAGGGCTTTGCCTACTGTCTTATTTGTGCTGTATCGCCGCTCTATCGGTTCCGTATCATCCGCCAGGGAAAGATGGAACCTCGAAGTAGGTAGGGTTTGGGGATGCCGCGCGATTACGTCGAGCGAATTCTGCGATCGAAGGTCTACGAACTGGCGCGCGAGACGCCGCTGGATCCGATGCCAATTCTGTCCGGCCGTTTGGACAACACGGTCTTGCTGAAACGCGAGGACCTGCAGCCCGTTTTCTCGTTCAAGCTTCGGGGCGCCCACAACAAAATCGCCAATTTGGACGAGGCAGTCCGCGCCCGGGGGGTCGTGTGCGCATCGGCGGGCAACCATGCGCAGGGCGTTGCCATGTCCGCACGGCAGTTAGGGTTGCGGGCGGTGATCGTCATGCCGGTCACGACACCGGCCATCAAGATCGATGCGGTGCGTCGACTCGGCGGGGAGATCGTGCTTCACGGCATGTCGGTGGATGAAGCTCGTGAGCATGCGGAAGATTTCGCCCGTTCCGAACGTATGACGTTTGTCCATCCGTACGATGACCCCGATGTCATCGCAGGGCAGGGCACCATCGCCATGGAGATCCTGCGTCAGCACAGCGAAGCGATCGACGCCATTTTTGTCGCGGTGGGCGGTGGCGGGTTGATCGCGGGCATAGCCGCCTACGTCAAATCAATCTGGCCGCATATCAAGATCATCGGGGTCGAGCCGGACGATGCTGCCTGTATGCATGATGCATTGAAGGCCGGTCATCCGGTGCGGCTCAATCACGTCGGTCTGTTCGCCGATGGCGTCGCGGTCGCGCAGGTCGGTGATGAACCCTTCAGGATTGCGCAGAAATGTGTCGACGAAGTCATCCTCGTATCGACGGACGAGATCTGCGCCGCGGTAAAGGACATCTACGACGATACCCGCTCGATCGCCGAGCCGGCGGGCGCCCTTGGCGTTGCGGGACTCAAGGCCTATATCGCCCGCGAAAAATTGCGTGGCAAAACCTTCGTGACGCTGGATTGCGGTGCGAATGTCAATTTTGACCGGCTCCGGCATATCTCGGAACGGGCGGATATCGGTGAGCAGAAAGAAGCACTGTTGGCGGTGACGATTCCTGAACGGATCGGCAGCTTTCGAAAATTCTGCCAGGTCGTCGGAAAACGATCCGTGACCGAATTCAATTACCGCTATTCCGACCGGGATGATGCGCACATCTTCGTTGGTGTCGAACTGCGGAATGGCGTGCAGGACAAGATCGACTTGATCCGGGAACTCGACGGCGAGGGGTACCCGACCGTCGACATGACGGATAACGAACTGGCCAAGCTGCATGTCCGCTACATGGTCGGTGGTCGGGCGCAGGCCATAACCAACGAACGGCTCTATCGGTTTGAGTTTCCGGAGCGCCCGGGCGCGCTTCTCAATTTTCTCGATAACATGGGCGAAGGATGGAACATCAGCCTTTTCCACTACCGGAACCACGGGAACGCGTACGGAAGGGTGCTGGTCGGCATGCAGGTGCCGGAGGGAGAGGATGACAAGTTCCAGGCATTCCTGCGGGACGTCGGGTATCCAAGTACCGACGAGACCGTAAATCCCGTTTACGATCTATTTTTGAAATAACGCCCGGTCGAGCCGTTAAGCCCGGTTTGCGTCGGCCAGGATTTGTTTCTCGAGGGATCGGGTTGCTTGTCCGTTCACCGGTAGGTTCTTACTTTTTTGATACTGCCGAATGGCCAACTTGGTACGCTTACCGGCGATGCCGTCGACCGGACCCGGATCGTATCCCAAGCGCGCCAAACCGGATTGAATATTGCGGACGAATGACTGGCCCTTACTGGATTTCGCGTAAGAAGATCCAGATCCCCACTCCCAAATGGGGCGGCCGAGATTGAAGTTGCTGTTGTCGGTCAATGCGCCGGTAATACCGCCAGCGCCGGCGCCAATAAGCGCGCCCTGTACGACCGTCAGGCCGGTCACCGCGCCGATAATGGCGCCAGCGCCCGCTCCGATTCCCGAACCGGTGACGGCGCGCTCGCCGGGGGTCGAACCGCAACCGGCAATGAACAATGCCAGTGCGATCGATGTTATTGCCTTGCGGTGCATCCGCTCCTCCTGTCTTTAATCTTTACGCAGCGGTAAACGTTGTACTGCAAATTCTAGCAACTGTGATGGTCATTACAATCCAATGGTACTTTTCGTTGCTATCATGTGATTCTGGCAGCAATGCGGCGAAGTCGAGCCGCGGCGATGGCGGCTCGGGACGTTTGGATATACAGGCTCAATAATGGTGTCGTACCCAATCGAACTGGTGGAAGAGGACGATGGGACGTATCGGGTCGCATCGCCGCATTTCCCTGAGCTGGTCACTTATGGCGAGAGTGAACCTGACGCATTGATGCATGCGCTCTATGCATTGGAAGAGGTCATAACGCAACGGATCGCTAAACGAGAGGTGGTCCCGGTGCCGATCAAGCCGGCACCCGATCTTCAGCCGGTGGAGTTGCCGAAGCCGATTGCCGGGTTGCTCGAATTATATTGGCGCTACAATTTGGGTGCCTTTGCACCCGAGCGCCCGGAATAAGGGACATTTCCGTAATTTCACGCAATGTGATTTATGAGTATGGCTTTCCCTGTGGTAACGGGGCGGCAATTGGCCTATGAGTCGCTCGGTGGATACTCGCGAATAGGAGCCTTGGTTGAAATTAGCCGTCGCCTTCTCGGCTCTGTTTGGGTTGGCCGTTGTCACCCTGCTGATCGGGTATTTGGGATTTGGAACCGTCGGGCAGGCCTTTCTGAGCGCGGGCTGGGGCATGGTCGTGATCTCCTGTTATCACGTGTTGTCTCTCGGATGTGCCGCGATGGCTTGGCGTGCGGTGGTGCAGCGGACATGGCCGGCGCCGTTCCTCCTATATCTTTGGGCCCGTTGGATTCGTGAATCCGTGAACGGACTGATGCCGGTCGGTCAGGTCGGGGGTGATATCGTCGGCGCCCGCCTGTTAGCGATTCGCGGGGCAGGTGCGGCAGTTGCGGGTGCCAGTGCCGTCGTGGACAAAACGGTCGAGGTGTTCAGCCAATTCGTCTTTTCCCTCTTCGGGGTCGCATTGTTGCTGTATGTCAGCGCGGAGAAATCGTTGGGATGGTCCGTGGCGATCGGGCTTCTCATTTTCGCTCCGTTGCTCGTCGGGTTCGTTGTCGCTCAGCGCATGGGCATGTTCCGATTGCTCGAACGGTTTCTGCTCAAGCTGGAAAATAAATCGAGTTGGCTTAGTTTGGGCGATGTTTCCGGGCTGCACGATACCATCCTTAAACTCTATGGTGATCGCCGCGCTCTCATCCAAAGTTTCGTTTTCCATCTGCTGACGTGGATTATCGGCATCGGCGAGGTCTGGCTGACCGCCTACTTCATGGGTTTCGAACTCGGGTTGCTCGAAGCGGCGATCATCGAAAGCCTCGCGCAAGCCGTGCGGAGCGCTGGCTTCGTCATTCCGGGCTCTTTGGGTGTGCAGGAGGGAGGATATCTCCTGTTCGGTACGATGTTCGGCTTGTCGCCCGAGGTGGCCCTCGGACTATCGCTGGTTCGGCGCGTACGGCAGCTTCTGCTCGGGATGCCGGGTTTGATCGCTTGGCAGGTCAGCGAGGGCCAGCGGTTGGTGGTGGCGCGGCGGCAGCCGCCCACGGCGCCGGATTGACCCACGCAGCTATCGTTGGGCGACCCGTGTTTCGGGTTGTTGCGGCTGTTTGTCGATCTGACGCCGGCACCGCTCAAGATAGATTTTCGCGACCTGGTCGTCGGGGTAGTCGTTAAGGAACCCTTGCAAGGCAGCGAAAGTCGCTTCCCAATCCGCCGCCCGGTAGAGGTCGTAAATTTCACCCCATCGGCGACAAAAGGCCCGCTGTTCATCGGTTGCGAGGATCGCGGCCGGACCGTCATAGGCGGCGCAGAGTTCGTAGGTCGCGACCCGCTTGCTGATCCCTTTTACGGCCGCAAGGTCGATCGGCCGGAACAGGAAAGCATCACTGGCCGCCGTGTAGACGCTCTCGCTGACGAGCAATTGCGTGCCATAACGCTTGTTGAGGCCTTCGAGGCGGGCCGCCAGATTCACGGAAACGCCAAGCGCGGTGTAGTCCATGCGGTCCGGCGATCCGATATTGCCGACAACCGTGTCACCGGTATGAAGCCCGAAACGGGTGTGCATTTCCGGCTCGCCATTGGCTAACCACTCCGCGTTCAATTCGGCGCCGCGTTGCTTGCACAGCAGCATCGTCCGGCAGGCGACGAGAATGTGATTCTCGACGGCAAGCGGCGCATTCCAGAACGCCATAATCGCGTCGCCGATGTATTTATCTATAGATCCTTGATTTTCCAGGATAATTTCCCCCAACTCCTGGAAGTAGCGGGAGGTTTTCCGTGTCAGGTCTTCCGGCGACATCTGCTCCGATAGGTCGGTGAAGTTGGCGACATCGGTAAACAGAATTGAGAGTTGGCGGCGCTCTCCGCCGAGGCCCTGCACGTTGCCGGATTGGATGAGCTGCTCTACCAGCGCTTTCGGCACATATTGTCCGAATGTCCGGATGGCCGTTTTCATGGTGGCCATCGATTCGGTGAGTTCGCGGATTTCCGTGATGCGGGAATCGATTTCGGGTGAGTCGTCCTCGAACGATAGGTCCCGGATCTTTTTCGTCTCTTCCACAAGGGCGCGGATCGGACGGGCGATCCACTCCGATACCCAGGCAATCAGCGGAACCGAGAGCAGTAGGGGAATGATCGAATAGATCAGGCTCCGAATGCGATGTTCAGCGATCGGTCCGATAAAGTCGTCCACCGGGACCACGATGCCGACGCGCTTGTTGGATCCGAAACTACCCATCAGCGACGAGACACTCGCCACATAATCCTCGCCGCCGACACTGTAGACGAAACGGTCGTCGGACTTGCCGGCGAAATGCTTGATCGCTTCCGTCAACGACGGCCGTTGCAGCTCTTCCACGCGGACCGGCTTCAACGTCGTCTTGTCGCCTTCGGTGACCCGTTTGACGGTACGGTTGACGTCCGGAAAGGCGATCAACTCGGTCTTCTCGTTGTACAGGAACACGATGCCGGACTCACCGACCTTTTGATCCTGCAAAAATGAAGACAGTTGGGCGAGGGTGATATCGGCCGCAACGACGGCGTTGCGATCACTGTCGATCTTGCGGGAAACCGTTATGCCCGGTGCGCGCAAGCTCGAGAAGATATAGGCGTCGGTCAGCGATACCTTGGTTTGATCGAGCGCGGCCTTATACCAGGGCCGGCCGCGCGGATCGTAGCTCGCCGCGGTGACGACCGGGTCGCCGATCTGCTTACGGCCGGCATCGAGGAATATCCATCGCTGCTCGCGTGTCCCATCCGGCTGCAAGGCGATGGTCCGGACACCGTAATTGGCCGATTCGGGCGCATTCAGACGTGCCTTTGTCTTGGCGTCGACATCGGCAAATTGCACCACTTGAAAGAAGTCGCCGTTCTCGTAACCGACGAAAAGGCCATAGAGTTGCGGATAGGATACGAGCGCATCGAGGAAATATTGCGCGGTCGAATGGTCGATGCCATCGGGCAACAGCGCAATGTCTGGTAGTTCTGCCGTGAGATGGATCAGCGTAACGGGCGGGTCGATGAAGTTGCGTGTTTTCTCGAGTACTTTCTCGCTGACGTTTATTAGAAGTGTATCAGCGGCTTCAAGGGCTAGTTCAGAGTTTCGGCTGTAATTATACCAAATCAAACTCCCAGCCAGTAGCAAGAAGATCGCAATGAATATTGCAATAATATTGAAGTTAAGCGGCGCATTAATTAGGAATCCGCGAAACTTACGGGCGAAAATATTCATTCCATTCTCAGACAGTATTGCGCCGCTCCTACCCGAGCGGCTTTGGCATCTTGCCCTGTTTGCCCCAAGATTATCTTTGCATAGCTGCAATGGTGATCGCAAACACCAACCGAAAAAAACGAAGACGTGGAATAGGGTTAGGAATGATTCCCCGAAACCCGATTTTTGCCAAAAGGCTTATAACCGCGGCGGAATTGCGGTAGGCCTTGGGCATTGCTATTGAATACGCGCCGCTTGATGGTGCTTTGCGTGGAGCCCAGGGATGGGAGATAGACGGTCGGAGGACAAGAAGCGCGACGGACAGGCGCTTTCGATGGCGGCCGACTTTCCGGCAACGTCGCCTGACGCGTGGACCGGGCTTCTCGACCGAATTCTTGGCGAGGGCGAAAATGTCGGGGCCCTGGCGTCTCGAACGCTCGACGGCATTGAGATACAAGCACTCTATACACGCGACGATTGGCCTTCGAAAGGTGACCCATCGGGCTTCCCGGGAATGGCTCCGTTCACGCGGGGGCATCACCTGACGGGGCAAGTGGCGACCGGCTGGGATGTCCGACAGCGTCACGCGCTGCCCGACCGAAAGCGCTGCAATGAAGCGGTCCTTCAGGATTTGGAACAGGGCGTTACGTCGATCCTACTGGCGCCGGGCGGGGCGGCGCGACACGGCATGGACGGCGATGATCCTGCCGCGGCGTCCCTGCGGTCCGCTGACGGGGTCACGATTTCGGTGCTGGGCGATTTAGACGAGGTGCTTGGCGGCGTGGATTTGGTGGCGGCACCGATCGCATTGGATGGCGGTGCTGCCTTCTTGCCTTTGTCGGCCATGATGATCGCGCTCTGGCAGCGGCGCGGTGTCCGGCCCGATGCCGTGGCGGCGGACTTGAATGCAGACCCGATCGCGGCGCTTGCCCGGCAAGGGACATTGACCTGTGCGGTTGAGGATGCGCTGCGACAACTGGGCGACCTTGCCGTTTACACGGCCGCGCGGTATCCGAACGTCTCTGTCGTCGGTATCGATGGCGCGGTCTATCACAACGCGGGCGCAAGCGAAGCGCAGGAACTCGCCTGTGCGGCGGCAACGGGCGTTGCCTATCTGCGGTGCCTGACCGATGCGGGAATCCCGTTGGAGACCGCATTTGGCCAGATCGCGTTCACCATGGCCGTTGACGCCGATTTCCTGATGTCGATAACCAAGCTGCGCGCGGTCCGCCGTCTTTGGGGCCGTATCGCGGAGGCATGCGGTGACGCGGAGATGGCCCGGTCGATGCGTCTTTCGGTGATTACCTCGGGGCGGATGCAGGCCCGTCGCGATCCTTGGGTGAATATGCTCCGCGGCACGATGGCCACGTTTGCCGCCGCGGTTGGGGGCGCCGACAGCATCACCGTCCTGCCGTTCACGCACGCATTGGGGCTGCCGGACGAGTTCGCGCGCCGTATCGCCCGCAATACGCAGCTTGTGTTGCAGCAGGAATCGTCGCTCAACAGGGTTATCGACCCCGCCGGAGGCGCTTGGGCGTTCGAGAGCCTGACCGATGCCTTGTGCCAGGAATCGTGGGCTCTATTCCGGGAGATCGAGGGGGCTGGGGGAATTGTGGCCGAGCTCGAAAGCGGCACCCTTGCGGCGCGGATCGCTGCAACCGCAGGGGCGCGGGACCGTAGCATCGCCGATCGAAGCGAACCCATCACCGGCAGCAGCGCCTTTGCGAACTTGCAGGAAGAACCGGTGGAGGTCCTTGCCCTCGATTTCGCTGAATTAGACCGTGCGGATGCCCAGGCGCTGGCCGATCATCGCATGGCCGTGGATCAGGACACCGTGACCGAAACGGTGCGGGAAGTTGCACCGCAGGCAGGGGATGGCCGCCTGACCGAGGCCGCCGTTGCGGCGGCTTCGAAGGGCGCGACCCTTGGATCGTTGCGCGCCGCCATGGAGATATCGGCGCCAACGCAGATCGCGGCGTTGCCGCAGCGACGGTTGGCGGAACCGTTCGAAGCGCTGCGCGATGCCTGCGATGCCTTTGCGGAAACCAATGGCACCAGGCCGACGGTTTTTCTCGCGGCGATCGGGAATCCGGCACAGTTCACCGGCGCCGCCAGTTTCGCGCG
Source organism: Alphaproteobacteria bacterium (assembly GCA_965228975.1). Classification (GTDB taxonomy): domain Bacteria; phylum Pseudomonadota; class Alphaproteobacteria; order UBA8366; family UBA8366; genus JAJFJD01. The sequence continues at coordinate 3,509,688 of OZ245851.1, read as the reverse complement.
TAACTTCTTTGCCGCCGGCGGGATCGAGGCAATCGTGGGGTCGGGCGGCACGGATGTTGAGGCGATCGCCGGGGAATTCAATCAGAGCGGCGCCCGCGCTGCCGTGCTATGTTCCGAGACGTCCGTATACGAGGAGACGGCCAGCGATCTGGTGGTTGCATTGTCGGACACCGGCGCAGAAGTGACCTTTGTCGTCGGAAGACCCGAGGACGGCCTTGGATCAATGGAAACGACGATCGACGGATTCCTATTTGACGGGTGCGATGTGCTCGCCACGTTGACGGGGTTTCTTGAGGATACGGGAGTTTTGCGAAGATGAGCGCAATTCCAGATTTCTCAACGGTGGATTTTGCATCCGGCGTGAACCGTGCTGCGACGTCGGACGATTGGGCGCGGGCAGCCGAAGCCAACGACCGTCCGCCGGAAGGATTGGTTTGGGAGACCCCGGAGCGCATTCCCGTGAAGCCTCTCTATTCGGCATCGGATTTGGATGGATTGGATTTTCTCGACACTCGCCCCGGCTTGCCGCCTTATCTGCGGGGGCCGTACCCGACCATGTACGTGACGCAGCCGTGGACGATCCGACAGTATGCCGGGTTCTCGACCGCGGAAGCGAGCAACGCCTTCTATCGGCGGAATTTGGCGGCGGGTCAAAAGGGCTTGTCCATCGCCTTCGATTTGCCGACCCATCGCGGATACGATTCCGATCATCCGCGTGTCGGCGGCGATGTCGGTATGGCCGGCGTGGCGATCGATTCGATCCTGGACATGCGCACTCTGTTCGACGGAATCCCGCTGGACCGGATGAGCGTGTCGATGACGATGAATGGTGCGGTGCTGCCGGTGATGGCGCTCTATATCGTCGCAGGCGAAGAGCAAGGCGTGCCGTTGGCCAAACTATCCGGCACGATTCAGAACGACATTCTGAAAGAGTTCATGGTGCGGAATACCTATATTTTCCCGCCCCAGCCCTCGATGCGGATCATTTCCGACATCTTCGCCTACACGTCGCAGAATATGCCGCGCTTCAACAGTATCAGCATCTCCGGCTATCATATGCAGGAGGCCGGCGCGACGGCGGACCTGGAACTGGCGTATACGCTGGCAGATGGGGTCGAGTACGTCCGGCGGGGGCAGGCGGCCGGCATGGGCGTGGATGCGTTTGCGCCGCGGTTGTCCTTCTTCTGGGCCGTCGGCATGAATTTTTTCATGGAAGTGGCGAAGTTACGCGCCGCCCGGCTGCTTTGGGCAAAACTGATGCGGCAGTTCGAGCCGGAGAATCCCAAGTCCCTGTCCTTGCGTACCCATTGCCAGACATCGGGCTGGAGCCTCACCGCGCAGGATGTTTTCAACAACGTCATCCGGACCTGCATCGAGGCGATGGCAGCGACGCAAGGGCACACGCAGTCGCTGCATACCAATGCGTTGGACGAGGCCCTGGCCCTGCCGACGGATTTCAGTGCCCGCATCGCCCGCAATACGCAGATTTTCCTGCAGCAGGAAAGCGACACGTGCAAGACGATCGATCCTTGGGCCGGAAGTTTTTATGTCGAGCGCCTGACCTATGAGCTCGCCCGGCGCGCATGGGACCACATACAGGAGGTTGAAGACCTGGGTGGGATGGCCAATGCCATCGAGGCAGGTATCCCGAAACTACGGATCGAAGAGGCGTCGGCTAGAACGCAGGCGCGTATCGATACCGGCCGGCAAACCGTTGTCGGCGTGAACAAGTACCGGCTTGAAAAGGAAGATCCGATCGATGTGCTCAAGGTCGACAACACTGCCGTCCGGCACGCACAGATCGAAAAGCTCAAGCAGTTGCGCGCCGAGCGGAACGAAGCGGAGTGCCAGGCGGCACTCGACGCGCTGACACGCTGTGCTGAGTCCGGAGAGGGTAACCTTTTGGCGATGTCGGTCGATGCCGCCCGGGCGAAAGCCTCGGTCGGTGAGATCACCGATGCGATGGAACGGGTGTTCGGCCGCCACGTTGCGGAAATTAAGGCAATATCGGGGGTTTACAGCAGCGAAATGGGCGAGGCGACGGACGCCGTGAAAATGGTGCGCGACATGATCGAAACCTTCGAGACCCGCGAGGGACGCCGGCCCCGTATCCTTGTCGCGAAAATGGGGCAGGATGGGCATGACCGCGGTCAGAAGATCATCGCGACCGCCTTTGCGGATCTGGGCTTCGACGTGGATATCGGTCCGTTGTTCCAAACGCCGGACGAAGCGGCCCGTCAGGCGGTCGAGAATGATGTCCATATCATCGGCGTGAGTTCGCTTGCCGCGGGCCATTTGACCTTGGTGCCGGACTTGAAGGCGAAGCTCGAGGAACTCGGGCGGGGCGACATCCTGATCGTGCTTGGCGGCGTTATCCCGCCGCAGGATTACGATGCGCTCTACGAGGCGGGTGCCAAGGCGATCTTCCCGCCGGGGACAGTCATCAGCGAGGCGGCGGTCGGCCTGTTGGAAACGCTGAACGACGCGCTGGGCTACGCACCGGACTCCGGTGCCGCGTGACGGTGGGCGCGCCCCGATGACGGAATCAGTCTCGGCGCCGTCGAGCCGAGCCAGCCTTTCCCTGGAACAATACGTCTCTGGCGTCCTGTCCGGCGACCGGGCCGTGATCGCGCGCGCTATCACCCTGATCGAAAGCACGAACGCCGATCATCAGTCGATGGCGCAGGACATGATCGTGCGGCTTCTGCCGCACAGCGGCAATGCCCATCGCGTCGGGATCACGGGTGTCCCAGGGGTTGGAAAGAGCACGTTTATCGATGCGCTGGGGTCCGACCTGACCGAGAAGGGTCATCGCGTTGCGGTCTTGGCGGTTGATCCGACGAGCAGCCGCACCGGCGGGAGTATCCTCGGCGACAAGACGCGCATGGAGAAACTGTCGCGCGACGACAAGGCTTTCATCCGGCCGTCGCCGGCATCCGGAACTTTGGGAGGTGTCACGCGCACCACCCGGGAGACCATGATCATCTGCGAAGCCGCCGGGTTCGACGTCATCTTGGTCGAGACCGTCGGAGTCGGGCAATCGGAGACGGCGGTCTCGGAAATGGTGGACTTTTTCCTGGTGCTGACCATCGCGGGGGCTGGGGACGAGCTGCAAGGGATCAAGCGCGGTGTCCTGGAACTGGCGGATATGATTGCGGTCAACAAGGCGGACGGCGACAACAAGCAGCGCGCTGCCCGGGCGGCTGGCGAATATGCGAATGCGATGCATCTGATGACGCCGGCGAGTCCGAATTGGACGCCGCCGGTCGTCCAATGCAGTGGCCTGCATCGGATCGGCCTAGCCGATCTCTGGGATCAGGTGGTCGATCACCGCGACCGATTAACTGCGTCTGGAGAGCTTGAGGCGACGCGCCGTGACCAAATTCTGAGGTGGATGTGGGCGATGGTCGAGGATCGTCTGATGACATCTCTGAGAACCGACCCGGGTGTCGCGGGTGTCATAGGCGCATTGGAACAGGACGTTGCGGCCGGCAAATTGACGCCGACCATGGCGGCGGATCGTATACTCAAGACGTTTGCCGATCGCACCGGGTAGTGCGGAAGCCTTGCGGCCTCCTGGCCATCAGATTATCTGCCGCCCGGCCCGCTCGGCGTCAGATCGTCCTTCCCGAGCTGTTTCAGAAGGTCCGGATCCGGGTTCGAGGCGCCTTCGATGGGGCCGCCGGTGTAGCCGCTGACGGCGTCATCCGAATCTCCCGAGATGATAGCGCCTGCCGATCCTGAACTCGCTTTCTTTTTCGACGAGTCCGTGGCGCTTCCGCGTACGCTCTGTAGGCATCGATAAAATCCGTTGGAGCCGGGTTTATGGCCCTGGCTGATACAGGTCTGATAGCCTTCTTGCGCTGCCGCCGGCGTCGTAGCGACGAGGGCGGTAAAGCCAATGGCCGCAAAGGGCATGATGGCGTGTGTGAGACTTCGCAACATCGCGACACGCTCCATACAAGTATTTATCCGCAATACGTCCCTAATATTGGGCCAAATCCGGACCCGCACGGACGCATTGATAATATATAGGGTAAGCTCGGCGGATACGGAATGACCCGAATGAGTACCTCTTGCGAATAGAAAAATTTTAGACTTTAGCGGTAATGTTTTCCACTCGTGCTACCATGACCATAGCGGGTATTCCTTCACGAAATACAATCTGACCATCTTTACATCGGCATGAGTATTATGTTTGATTGTCGGCTTGGGGCGAGTCGACGGGCTGCATATCGCAGCATCGTCTGAAAATTAAGAAAATGGCTTAATTACAATATCTTATGATGGAACGACCGCCACAACAGGTACCTCCGGCTGAATTTCGGCAGCCGCTGACCCGACGCCTGGGCCGTTCGCCGCGCCCGCGTCGGATGGCGGGATTCTTGGCGTCGCTGATTGGCGCCTGCCTCGTGATGCCTGGACTGACCGGTGGCGTCCAGGGTGATGTCCCCGAGAAAGTGCTGACCTATGCCGTGCATCACTCGACCCACGGCAAAATCGGGACCTACACGAACTTCATTCGGGATACGGGCGCGGAAGCAACCGTTCGCAACGAATTCCGCGTTCAGGTGAAGGTGCTTCTGGTCGTCGCGCATAAGGAGATCGGAAGCAGCAAGGAAACCTGGAGGAATGGCCGTCTTGTCTCTTTCGAAAGCAAGACGCAGGAAAACGGCGAGAAGACCGGGGTCCATGGGCGTGCGAACGGCGAAAAATTCGTTATCGAATCGCCCAGTGGATCGCGCGAGGCGCCGGCCGATGTCTTTCCCAACAATCCTTGGTCAAAGGACATCCTCAAGGCAAAAGTCCTGTTGGGGACCAAATCGGGCACGCTGTACAACGTCTCGGCATCGGAAGGCGTGAAGAAAGACCTTGAGTTTGCGGGCAAGACCGTGAGCGCGGACTATTTCCTAGTCGATGGCGATGCCAAGTACGAGCTGTGGTTCGACGAGCGTGGGGTCCCGTTGAAATTTTCGGAGATCGGCGACAAGAGCGTCATAACGTTCAAGCTTGACGAAAAGCAGCCGACCGATGCCACGCCGGTGATCAAGGGAAGCATCCTCGGTCAGTGAACGTCCGAAGGCGTGCCCGCCCGGCAGGCACATTAGTCTTACCCACGTAGAACATACTCAACTTTGATGGACTGTGATCCGCCGGAGGCATTGTGTCTCGATCCGGAGTGCCGCACCATACGCGTTCCGGAATCGTCTTCGGCGGGACGCGACCAGTTCGTCGCGGTCGCGCTGGTTGGATTTCGGAAAATGTCGGCACCCGTGCACCGATCGTTGAACCAGGTCATGGTGTTGCCATAAAGTTGGATCATAACCGCACGTTAGATGGTGCGATAAAAAGAATCAGGGTGTGCCATGGAAACGAAAGATTTCGACGACATTGCAAGATACGCCGCACCGGGCCGAGAGCGGTTGATCGAGCTCGCCGATTTCCTCGATGAGGTTCCGGCCGACCGCTTGACCTTCACACGGTGGTACGGGCAGGGGAAAGGGTGCGCGGTCGGTTTGGCGGCAGCGATGCATCCGTGGTTCAAAGCCCAAGGCTTGCGTCTTGAGGAAGATGCCTCGGGTCAGGTCTGCTGGCCGGTATACGGAACGGAAAGCGACCGCGCGGCGGTAGCCAAGTTTTTCGGCATCACGCTTGTGGAAATGAATAGCCTTCTGGATCCGGCGGGCTATGACGGTGCGCTTGAGCCGCATCCCAAGAAGGTGGCGGCAAAGATCCGGCGCTTCCTGGACGCGATGGTGCCGGCCTAGAAACGGTCCGGCGGACGAGGCGGGCAGTCGCCCGCAAAATTACACGACGGCTGACGTGGGGGGTGGCGCGGCAGTCCATATTCAGGGCGCACGGATTCCTGGGCGCTTTTTGGGCAACCCTTTCTATGGTGCTGTCGACAATGCGAGGATTGTTTACCCACGATATCGCGATCGATCTTGGTACGGCGAACACGCTCGTCTATCAGTCTGGTGGCGGAATCGTTTTCAACGAACCCACGGTGATAGCGGTCAAGGATGAACGCGGCGGCCGGCGCATGATTGCCGTCGGTCAGGAAGCGAAGGCGATGCTGGGTCGCACACCGCCTGGTATCGAGGCGATCAGGCCCTTGTGCGATGGCGTGATCGCGGACTTCGATGTCGCCGAAGAACTGATCAAGATCATTATCGGCAAGACGCTGAAGCGGAGGGGGCTTTCCAACGCGCGAGTGATTATCACTGTGCCGTCGGGCGCCACGGAAGTCGAGCGTCGGGCCATTCGCGAAGCGACGGAGAACGCGGGCGCGCGCCGTGTCTTTCTGATCGAGGAGCCGGTCGCGGCAGCAATTGGCGCAGACCTTCCCGTAACGGAACCGACCGCTTCAATGGTTGTCGATATCGGCGGCGGTACCACCGAGGTTGCGGTCATTTCGCTGGGCGGTATCGTTTCCTCGCAATGTATCCGGGTCGGCGGCAACGCCATGGATGCGGCGATCATCTCGCATATGCGGCGGGCCCATAACCTCCATATCGGTGAGAACAATGCCGAGGAGATCAAGATCTCCATCGGCTCCGCATGTTTTCCGAAAAACGGCGAGCCGCGCCGTATGCGCGTCAAAGGGCGCGACCTCGTCTCGGGCGTGCCGCGCGAACAGGATGTCGACGAAGGCGAGGTGGTCGGGAGCCTGGCCGAGCCCCTGGGCGCAATCGTCGAGGCGGTAAAGACGACACTGGAGCATACGGTTCCGGAATTAGCCGCCGACATGGTCGAACGCGGCATGGTTCTCACCGGCGGTGGCGGCCTGTTGCCGAACATGGACGAGGTCTTGAGCTATGCAACGGGTCTGCCGACGGTTGTCGCGCCCGATCCTTTGACCTGCGGTGCGATGGGTGCCGGACGGACCCTCGAAAGGATCGGCAAGCTCAAGCATATGCTCGTGCATTGACTTGATATGGCCGGCCCGCTTGGCCGGAAGCCTTCCCAAATCGTATGAATTTGACGGTGCCGCCGCTTCAGGTCGTGCCGGTGTTTGCTAATTCCCGGACTGGTCGAGGAAAAATTTACGGGGCATTAACCAAGAAAATAGGAAATCCCATTAAAAAACAAACAATGGAATATAGTAATGTTAACTATATTATTAGTATAATTTAATTAATACGCTCGATTTTATTAAATTAGATGCTATACTTTCTTGGTAGGCGTAAAGTTATACAGGCGTCTACTTGGGAATTTGGGGCGTCTAGATTATGTCAATTCCGCGGTTGTCGCCGGATAGTCAGGATCCTGGATCGGGGGGAGAAACTCTTTTCCCGATGTTCGAGCGTGTGCCCGAAACTGCGAACGTAATCCAGGCGGACAGCGGCCCGTCCATCGAGCTCCCGAATAGCAGCGTTCTTGCGCATAGCGAATTTTCCCGGTCCGGCCAGGATCTGGTCCTGACGCGGTCGTCGGATGCGGACGTGATCGTCCGGGATTACTTCGCTCAGGAAACCCCGCCCGATCTCATTGCCGCGGGTGGCGCGCAGATGCTTTCGCCGCAGTTGGTCAATTCGTTCCTGACATCCCAAGCGCCCGGCCAATACGCACAGGTCGGACCGGCCGGGGGCGCCGACTCGATCGGTCAGGTCGGTGATGTGGTTGGTCAGGCGTTCGCCGTGCGGGCGGATGGAACACGTGTTTCGTTGGAAAAGGGCGATCCCGTTTTTCAGGGAGACATCGTCGAGACCGGCGGGAACGACAGTGCCGTTCGCATGGTATTTCTCGACAAGACCGAATTTGCACTCGGGGCGGACGCAAAGTTGGCGCTGGACGAACTTGTCTTCAATCCGGCGACGCAAATCGGATCGGCGCAATTTTCGATCTTGAAAGGCGTGTTCGTTTTCTCGAGTGGCGAGATCGCCAAGACGGACAATACGGATATGACGGTTGCGACGCCGGTCGGCACGATCGGTATTCGGGGGACGGAGGTTGCTGGCCGGATCGATGAGAGCGGCGGGCAATTCACCGTCATTGACGGTGCGATCGAGGTCATTACCCAAGCCGGCAGCGTGACGTTGGACGATCAGGGGGAGACCACGCGCGTATCGGGTATCGACGCACCGCCCAGTGCTCCTTTCGTCCTGACGCCATCGGAGTATGGCGACGCCTACGGGGACGTTGCCGGGATCGCGTCACACTTGTTCGAGGGCGGAAAACCCGGACAGTCGGGGCCGGACGGCGCGCCGGGGTCGCCAGGCCAAGGCGAGACCCAGTCCGGGCAGGCGGACGATGACGGTAGCGATACCGATCCGGAATCCGGCGGTCCGGCCTTGGCGAGCAATATTCCCGCCGAAGCGGGGCAGCAAACCGGCCAGCAGACGGCCCAACAGGGTGCGTCGCCCGCCGGTGCCCCTGCTTCCGGGGTCCCCGCATCTCTTCAACCGTCCCTAAACGATGCGCCGCTGGCGGCGAGTATTCCGACCGAGCCGAGCGCGCCGGGATTGGGGAACACCGCGCCGGTTGAAGAGATCGTATCGGCGCCTGGCCTCGGCATCGCCGAAAACCTCACATTCAACGGTTCGGGTAACAATGCGCCCGAAGGCGACGCGACATCGGCGCCCTTCGACCTTGGTCTTCTGACCGATCCGTCCCCGACCTTGACGGAAACCACGACGGCCGACGGCGGCACGCCCGTTCCCGCAGGCGACGGCGTCGTTCCCGTGTCCTATCAAGGTGCGGACGATGTCATCGGGGGCAGCGGCAATGAAACGTCGTCCGGAACGGATGATGCCGGTCCGGACAATTCGGGCGGGGCTGCATCCGGTGGACCGGGGGGCGGCGCCATTGGGATGCCAAGCGCAGGAAGTGTGTCTGGGGATCCGATCGCCGACAACCCCTATGTTCCGGATCCGTACGGTGCATCGGGTCCCGACCTTGGAGCGCTGATCGACGAGTTGGCCAATGAACCGGATGATACCGGCGGATCCGGCTTCGATCTCGTGGCAGGCGACGATGACGATGATCCTATACCGGCGCCCGCCCCGGCGGTCACCGAGACGCCGGTGACCCCTGCGGCACCGGCCGTGCATGACATCGTCCTGACCGTTTCGAACGCAACGACCAGCGGCCAATTCCAGGATCTAAGCGATAATTTCGTGCTGCCGAACCAGGGCCCGGACAGTTTCATTCTGGTCCCTGGCAGCGATATGGGCATCGTCGGACTGCCTGGCAGTGTCCAGGTCAGTCTCACACGGGATGCGTCGGGCGACGTGGATATCGATCTATTGTCGAGTTGGAATTCCTTGAAGAACCTACGCGCCGAAAGCGATACCGCGGCCGATCTGACGGTCGATAACTTCGTCCATACGGATATTCATTTCGGCGGTGGCGGCGACAGCCATATCACGATCGTCGACGCCAAACGCGGGTTCATCACCACGGGGGACGGCAACGACACGATCGACATAGATGTTCGGTCTAACTTGGATAGTTGGTCGAAGCTGTTCGATATCGAAACCGGGGCCGGCAATGACATGGTGGTTTTCGACGGTGCGCAAAACGGCAAGTCGGAACTAGACTATGACGGCGGCGCCGGAATCGACACGTTGAAGATCATCGGACCGAGCTCGAGCTTCGATTTCTCGTCGGGCCAGATGAGCGTGACGAATGTCGAGCGGATCGATATCTCCGGTACGGCGGACGTTACCTTGACGATCCCCGACGATCTGATCCCGGTTACCGACACCGGCGTCAATGCTTTGACCGGTACGGCGCGGACCTTGGTCGTCGATGGCGATAGCGGGGATACGCTGGACTTGGTCGGGAGTGATTGGAGCCAGGTCGATACGGCCCAGATCGATGGCCAGGGATATACCGTTTACGAACATGATTCGGGTATGCGGGTGGCGGCGGACGCCGATCTCACCGTCGTTTAGAGAGCATACGGACATTGGTTCGCAGGTCGCGAATTCGGCGAATTCAACGGCTTAACCTAACCTTAACTTCCATCCGATATCACTGGTTGATGAAGACGTTATAGCTTTAACGAGGTTGGCCGGCACCGTCGGTCATGGGGACGGAAAGATCGCTGAATATCTGCAATACACACTCTTCCTGGTACTGGCTCTGAATATCAATGCGGGTATTTCGCCAGACAGTGAGTGTCCCAAGCTGGAACGCCCGGCACCACGGCCGATCATCGCTTGTGGTCCGTCGGCGCAGACCCGGCCGCAGCTCCAGCATCCGCGCCTCCGGAAAGGCGATCCAAGAATTATTCTGATCGATGGAGCGGGAAAATGACCCGGTATCTGGTTTCCGACGAAAATCCCGGTGGAATACGGCTCGAGGATATCCTGCATGCCATTCGCACCGATATTCTGACCCGCTGCACCAAGATCATGAATGATCCGAAGGAAGAAGCGCGGCATGTTCTCGATAACAATATGAAAGTTCTCGCGCTGTTGAGCGAAGCGATCGCTCACGCCGAAGATTCCACCCGAGTCTTGAACAAGGCTTTCGGTCCGAGTAAGGCGTCCGAAGGCGGTGCGCCGAGGATCGGTACCGCCTAGCAAGCTGTCCGCGCCAGCGGACGTTATGATTAGGGCAGGATAAACCGGTACCGATCGACGGTGCCGGTTTTTATTTTCGAACAGGGATTAACTGGGATCGATCGTTGATGTTGACGTGCTAGTCGGCGTCGCCGTGATTTGGGGCGCCCGGCAACATCGTTCCTTGGCCCGATGACCGGAGGAAAAATAGCCGCAGCCCAAGAATTGCAGCGGCGATGATACCGAAGACAACGGCACCCGCGATATTGCCGTCAGCGATGCATACGATCGAGATCCATACCGGAACGACGATGAATCCCGTTGCGGCCAGCCAGCCCCGGAAGCCGTCCTGGCGGAACGCGAGGACGTAGAGAGTGCGAAGAAGGTCGTCGGTCCAATCGTCGCCGACGCTTTCGACGGATACTTTGCGAGACACCGCGTTGTCTCCAATACGACGAAGATACTGTGTTTTCTACGAGATTTCTTTTAAAGCCCGGTTAATACCGAACCCTAACCGAGGTGTGCCGACGGATCAGTGACGGTCGCCACAGTCCCGCATGCATTACCTACGGTGTGGAAGAATTCCTAGATGGAAGGGTTAGGCCATAATAACCACAACGCCATTAACCAAAACCGGGATAATACGGCGTGTACGACCTCCAGTAAGGATCTGCAGAGAGGCACGGGTTAACCAATACCCCCCGGTTCCCCGCTACCCTTCTCTCTGCAGATCCTCTGGAAGGTGGGATCCCCGAAAACATAGTCGGCGCCGCGCATCCGAGGTTCGGTATCTCGGCACTCTATTGGCTCGAGCGTTCGCCTTCGCTGCAATCGTTCAGCGATCGGAACTGCAACGGACCCTACGCGTACCGTATGCGGTTCTGCGCAAATCACAGCCGACGACTTCGCCGCTCACCGTGTCGACGACCCAAAGGTTTTCCCCTCCGCGGACCTGTATTCTCGGTTCGGTACGCGCCGGCGATACCATCGGCGCCGGACCGGAACTCTCACCTCGATAGACCGTGACGCCTCGCGTCTTACTCACCCGCCGCTGATTGGCATCGGTATCGACACCGCGATGGACCGACACGCCGGCATTTTGCGTAATCGTCTGGGCGGTGCCGGATACGGCACCGACGAGCGCCGGGACGACAAGCATAGAAACCGCAGTAGCAAGCTGGACAATCTTCATTGTAGGGTCTCCCTGAGCCTGGATTTGCCGGGTTTCCGGCCGGTTGTCGACAGTCGTGCAGATTTGGACGGTGTGGGCCTTGCGGCACCGTGTTTCTAACCATAAACGGCACGGGGTAGCGGCTCATTCGGGCATGAGTACTAACTGCGATGGCGGTTGTAACGCCAATGGGGTCGGCCAGGGGTGGACAACGAAATCTTAACGGCGGACCCCTAAAGACGGTACATCGTGAGCCCCGCCTTGGCCGATGATCGGGATAAGCCAGCATTGGATTTGGATATCGGATAATGACAGAAAACCATTCAGACGGACCGCAGCGCGCCTATACCAACCAGGACTTTCTGCATAGCAAGGACGCGCGCGTCCTTCGGATAATGGCGGAGTATCTGGAGCCTAAGAGCCGGTTCGACCATTATCGGATCGATGATACGATTGTCTTCATGGGATCGGCGCGGACTTTGCCCGCCGATGTCGCCGAAGCCGAGTTGAAGAAGGCGGAGGCCGCCGGCGAGGGCGTGGAGCGGGCGCGCAAGCAACTTGAGATGTCGGGGTATTACGAAGACGCGCGTACGCTTGCCCATCGGTTGACCAATTGGTCGAAAAGCCTTGGCGATGCGGAGCGCCGGTTTGTCGTCTGCACCGGCGGTGGCCCCGGCATTATGGAGGCGGCGAATCGTGGCGCGTCCGAGGCGAAGGGAGTCAATATCGGCCTAACGATTTCGCTGGAGAACGAGCAATCGAGTAATGAGCACATCACCCGTGAGTTGGATGTTCATTTCCATTATTTCTTCATGCGGAAATTCTGGTTTGCCTACCACGCGAAGGCAGTGGTCTTGTTTCCGGGCGGTTTCGGCACGTTGGATGAATTGTTCGAAATTCTGACGCTTCTGCAAACCAGGAAAATACGCAAACATATGCCGGTCATTCTTTACGGAACCGATTTCTGGGACAAGGTGGTGAATCTCGACGCCCTCGTCGAGGCCGGGACAATTGCCGCCGAGGATTTGCAACTGCTGCACCGCACCAACAGCGTCGACGATGCCTATGAATTCATCGTCAAGGAACTCAGCGAGTACGGCATTCCGAACCCGGGGGTAAGCCTTTAACGCCGGAAACCGTGGGTAGGCATATAAGAAAAAAATCCCAATTCAGAATAAAAAAAGCGGCCGCTTCAAAAAAAGCGGCCGGTCGAAGTGAAGGAATCAAGAGGAGGTATGTGGGAATAGTATAATTTTTCGGAATTACATGAAGTGATTTCCATCACATTTCCGAAAATTTAAAATTTCCGGATAATTAGAAATAAATGGCTAGATAAGAATCTCCATATACTTATTCCAAGGCAGTATTGGATGCCCAAAGAACTACCGCTACCGTTGGTTTGGAGAACAGACGGGGAGCGGCCCGATGGGCGGAAACGAAAAATCAAGAAAGCCGGCGCTTTCGGCAGGGGAGACCGAGCTCTTCGGCCGGGTTGCCTATGCAATGGTGGTTGTCGGGCTGTGGCAAAAGACCATTCGGCGGCAAACGGATTCCTTCGATTTCTTTGAGATTCTCGGCCAGGACGGCACACCTTCCTTCCGGATCGGCCGGCAGGCCGGTGGCCGGTATGTCCTGCTGAAATTACCGACCGGCGCCGTTAGCTATGGTAAGACCTTTACCGAACTGCTGCGGACCATTGCCTATGTTCCCGAACGCGCCTAATCCAAACAGCGGCCGGTTCGTCCATCACCTTCTATAACGCCATCTTTGAACAGCCGGTCCAACGCGTCGAGCGGTGAATCCGCGTGCATGGCAATGGTTAATGCCACCAGAAGCAAGTGATTCATGTGCTTTTCCTTCCGGAAGACCGCCGGTTTCATCAATTGTTAACAAGCCCATCCAATTATGGTGGGAGGCGGTGACCGCTTGAACGTGGCCGACCGTGGGTTCGGGGAAACCGCTGACTGTAGGGGAAAGGTCTTGTTTTCCGCGCTGGCTGATCTGAGGGTTTGCATCATTCATGGCGACGGCGATATGCGCCGCACCATCCGCGAAGAACTGAACGTCTTGGGCGTTCATCAAATCCGGGAATGCACGGACCCCAGTATGGCATTGTTGCCTCTGGCGGAGTTCGAAGCCGATTTCTGCATTGTCGATTGGCAAGGCGAACCGATGGACGGTTTGGAATTCGTTACCTTCATCCGTAAATCCGACGAAAGCCCCGATCCGAAGCTACCGATCATCATGTTGACCAACAATGCAAACACGCATCAGGTCATCGATGCACGGGACGCCGGTGTCGATGAATTCCTGGCGCAGCCGATTACGCGACGCGCCTTGCATGCAAGGCTTTTGGCGTTGGTGGAAAACCCGATGCTCTTCGTCCAAAGAGATGACTACAGTGGTCCGGACCGGCGCCGGTTGCGGCGCCCGTTTGTCGGGACGCACCGACGCGAATCCGACGCCGAGATGAAGGATAAGAAATCGACACCCGCCAATGCCGGCAGGAAGGAACGCCTCGCCGGCTAGCCGTTGGATGGCGGCGCCCTGATTCTTTAGCCTGCGGGTTTCACCAACGGTGCATAGACATAGCCAAGCTCGCGGCCGCGCCGTGCGACGCGATACCAGGACCCGTTCACCTTTTCCAAGATTTCCAAACGCGTTTCCCGGGGCAGGGTCGCCACCCTATCGGTCCCGGAAGACGGCCCGCGTCGGACATTCGCGTTTGCCACGGTTTTGAAAAGTTTGGATTTTTTGGCGTGAATGAACCCGCGCACGGGGTATATGCTTGCGCCGTAGCGGCCGCCGGGCGTGTACCAGACACGAACCGCGGACCAGTCGTTCTTTGCCGATACGTCGATCACCGGCGTGCCGATGTGGATCCGTTCCTTGTTCAGCCAGTTGGCGTGATCGACTACGATCTCCCGCTTATTTAGGACCCGGGTAACCACGGCGACATGACCGCGTCGCGATTTACGGTTGTCCCGAATGACCATGACGGCGCCCACTGTCGGCGATTGGCTTCGCAGGTATTTTCCGGACGCGCGCTGCCACCAAGTATGTGCGTCGCCGAATATCCGTATGCCGGAGACCATCCGAGCATACGGAACGCATTGAAGCTTTTTACGCGGATTGATGATCCGGGGTGCGATACCGGGGTATGAGGCCTTGATAATCGGCCGGTATTTGACTGTCTTCAGACCGGCTCCCTGGTGGAACGCGGCGCCGTTCGACAGGAGATCGCTCGCCGGCTTTGCCGTCAGGGTTCCGGATGTGTCTTCGACCACGAGATGGCCCAACACTCCGTCATTCGAAGCCGTTCCGGTGATTTGATCGTGCGTTGTGCTGCACGCTCCGCCAATCAATGAAAGACCCACCAGAAACCAATGTCGCGGCCTGCCCCCGCTTTTGCGGATCCGCGACCCGATTCCTCTCGCCATGATAAGCTGCCCACTCCTACCTTTAAGTCTTACTCCCAGCGGAAGAAAGATTATCAGGAAACAGAATGCCGGGCAATTGTGGTTAATTTAGGGTTATCGGAGTAGCTCGCTTTTGCGAATTTTCTCCAGTGGAGCAAGCGGCATCAGGTGACGATCAGGTATCCCGAGGCGAGTGTCGGCAACAAAATGGCGACGGTTGCAAATGCGGCGATCCGGTATTCGTGCAGTCGCGCGGTACGGGCGTCTTGGCGCAGCGATTCCGGGCTTACCGGCGTTGCCACCAAGTCGATGTCGGCGAATGCGGTTACGGGGATCAGAAAATCCAACATCCGATTGCCGCAGATCGACCGTAGAAAGAATGTATCGATAACGGGCATCGGATTGTTCGGCCAAATCGGCAAGAGGCGCCGTAACGGTGAGTGTTCGGCCGGTAGCACGGTCGTCGCATTGACGTCGATCCCGATCCGCCCGCCGGTATCGTCTAGGAACCGAACGTCCTGAATATGATTCCACGGCAGGATGTATCCGCCGATCCGCCGGTCCTGGACGCCCCGTTCGTCGATCGTGACCACCGGCCCTCGCCGGAAGAGATGGCTGAAACAGAGCACGGTTGCTGTGGACATAAGTGCGATTGCACCAACCATCGTTAGTGCGCGTGCGATCAGGTCCATCAATCCGATCCCTGTGGCCGGATGCGTTGCGACGGCATAGGCAAAAAGGGCGGCCAATCCGGAAAGCGCGAGGATGGCGCCGCCGACGCGCAGGCGGTCGACGTGGAAGGTGACGCGGTCGATAACGGGGCCGATTGGATCCATGGTTCCTGAGTGGCTGCTGCGGAGCGTATGGGCTGGATGCCGGATCGCTCCGGAACGGCGATCATCGGATGGATTCCTTGTGAAACTGTTAACCATGCCGACCGGTGTCGGTGATGACCCGAATTCTCGGCCGTTTCCGGTGGCCGTTTGAACGAGGGAAGGGGATGGGCGCGGACGCCATAGGGTCTGACAGAAGGGTGCGCACGCCCG
Organism: Alphaproteobacteria bacterium; assembly: GCA_965228975.1. Classification (GTDB taxonomy): domain Bacteria; phylum Pseudomonadota; class Alphaproteobacteria; order UBA8366; family UBA8366; genus JAJFJD01. Next base: position 3,493,541 of record OZ245851.1, on the reverse strand, counting down.
TTATGGCCGTAACCGCGGTGGCGGTGATCGCCAGTACAAAGATCATCTGAAACTCAGCGAGCCTTGACTCGCCGTGCGCCGGGTCGATCGTCATGACTTGCTGGACCGCAAAGACCGGGTAGTCGTACAGACCGTGCAGGACCGTCGGGACCACCAGCATGGCGACGAGCCAAAACCGGCTGGTGACCTGCGGGGTAGCGTAGCGCGCTGCGAAGTAGCCCATGATGACGCCCACGGTTGCGTGCATGGGGACGGCGGTTGCGGCACGCAACATGGCCGTTTCGGTCCAGTTCTCCGCGCCAAAGACGTAGTACAGGTTTTCGATCGTCGCGAACCCGAGCGAAACCAGGACCGAAAGAACGAGCGCGTCGAGCGGCTGGCGCATGTCCTCGTGCCGGAGCATGAAATAGAAGACAACGAGGAATTTGCCGACTTCCTCAGGTATCGCGGCGCCGAGAAAAGCCACCGCGAGTGCGTGAAGGCGGACCGGTTCGATGGTTAGGATCGCGGGCGTGTACAGTCCCGCAATGCCTGCGATGGGAATCGCCGCCGCGAAGCCCAATCCGAAGCCGATCCAGACCAATTCCCGGAGGTGGCGCCAAGATCGGCTGCTGGCAAAATAGAGCAGTATGGCCAGCGCCGGTGCGATGGCGGATACCGCGGCAAGCAGCCGCAAATGCAAACCGTCCAATGGGATCATCGCGGAACCGTCGGCGGCGAAACGAGCGATTTGGAAGAGAATGCTACCGGCATCACAAGCGCTCAATCGGTAGGATATCGAGGATGACTACGGAGATCGTGGCGATTTGGGTAAGAAAACCGAAAACCGCGCCGGCCACCGATACGCCGCCGGCATGTTCGATATAAGCCCTCCGGGTGAGTGGATCTTCGAACTCCCGGTAGGCCTTTGCAATGCGTCGTGCGGCATGTTCGGCGTACCATGATTTTGCGAAGAGGCCGCAGACAAACGCGATCAAGAGTCCTGACCCTAGAAACAGGGCACCGGGCAATATGTGATCGAGGAAGACCGGCAGGACGATAAGAATGACGCCGCCGGAATACATCTTTCTGTAGAACATCCACGGCACCGTCCAAAGAAAGGCGGGCCAGTGCCATCCGCCGATGCGCGCGCGAGAACCGGGCGAAGTCGTCGGGCTGTTTTGTCCCGGTAAAGCTCGGAAAATGCTTCCGTATGCGTCGGCGCGAGGCCCTACGAACTGCAAAATGTCTTCGCGCGATCCAGCATCCTTCATGGTGGTTTGCGGTGAGGTTCCGATTGCCGTTGCACTGGGAGAATTCATCCGCGGTTGCCCACCTGATCAAGTCCTTCTAGCCGGTTACCGGCGTTGGTCTTATGCCGCTGCGTCGAAATGCACCGCACCGATTGGTCTGCCGGTTGGGAGAACTATATCTAAAAACTAAAATAATTATGGCAAAAAAGATAAAATAGAATGGCAAAAAGAGAGCATATATTTGTTGAAATATTGGATGTGTATTTGCATAATAGGAATATTACTGCGCATTAATGTTATTATTATTTTAACTATAACTTTATTAAAATACGGTTAAGGTTGTTTTGTTGTTTGGCTCGCCTGTCGACAGGACGTGAAATTCGGTCGGTTGGGCGTGAGCGGCTCGAGTGGAGGGGGTTGGCCGTGAACACGAAACTACGGAAGAGGTTGGCCGGAGCGGCCAATTCGAAGCGCATTCGTTGCCGGTTCGATTTGGACACGCGTTTCTATGGAACGCGGTTGTCCTTGTGTTTTGGACTCGCTCTTTTGTCGATGCTGGCAATCGTCTTCGGCGATTTACCGTTTCTCGTGATGTTGCCGCTTTTCGGTTTCATCGGTCTAGCCGCATGGGGAGCTTATGTCGCCCATCAGCGGTTGCAGTTGCGTCAACCCATCATCGCGGTCGGACGGCGCGGTATCTGGGATCGCCGACTCAGCACCGGCGTTATCCCTTGGACCGACATCGTTCAAGTGCGGACGGATCCGCAGGGCAACATCATCCTGGATCCTTGGAAGGAATTCAGTGGCCTGGATACCGTCGAGTTGCCGCGGTGGAAGGAATTCTTGAGCCGGTTCGATGTCGCGATGAAGCCGGGCAGCATCCGCATTAGTCTCGTCGATATAGATGCCGAGAGTTGGGATGTTCTCGCCGCGATCGAAGCGTCGCTGCCCTATTATCTTCGGTCATTGTGGCGTCCGGAACCCACACGACGGAAGCCGGTCCGGCAGGCGCGCGCGGTATTCACTGGTCTTAGCGCAGCGACAGCGGTCGTTGTCCTGTTTTTGGTGGTCGCTGTCCCGGACAAGGACGGTGTTGCGGTCCTGCACAGCATGGGGCCGGTGACCGATGTCGGCATCGCGCCAAACCAGCCAGAGGACCATTCGATCGACGTGTATCGGCACGCCGCGGAGCGGGGTGACGCGGATGCACGGATGCGGCTTGGCCTGATGTTTTACGAGGGCGAAGAGGTCCAGCGTGACCATGGCGAGGCGGCCCGTTGGTTCCGGCTTGCCGCAAACGACGATGTTCCGGCAGGGCAGGCGGCGCTGGGCTACCTGCATGAGCAGGGATTGGGCGTGACCCAGGATTTCGGACAAGCCCTAACCTGGTATCGGCGCGCCGCCGAGGAGAAACATCCATGGGCGCAGTATCGTCTCGGCATGATGTATCGGGACGGCCGTGGCGTGACGCGTAATTCGGATGAAGCGGTTCGGCTGCTTACGGCGGCGGCGAAGCAGGGCGACGTCGCGGGCCGATTCCATCTCGGTGAAATGTATGAGAACGGTTGGGGCGTGGCGCAGAATGCGGCCGCTGCGTCCGAATGGTACCGCAAGGCGGCCGAGCAGAACTATGAGCGTGCCGAATACAATCTCGCCGTCCTTTATCGCGATGGGCGCGGTGTGCCGAAAGACCCCGCCCAGGCGGCATATTGGTTCGAGCGGTCGGCCCTCAAAGGCTATGCGCAATCGCAGTATGCGCTCGGTCTCGCCTACGAGGTCGGCCGCGGCGTTGACAGCGATCGGGGCCGGGCGAACCTATGGTATTCGCTAGCTGAACTGCACGGTCACTCAGAAGCCGTCAACCGCCGCAAACAGCTCATGGCGGCGCTCGATGCGGCGACCCGGAAGAAGGTGGAAGAATTTCGTCGGGAGTGGCTGCGGCGTAACCTCCTGAATGGGGAAACCGATAAGCGGTTCCACGAGTACCGGCAGAAATCGGGTCCGAAGGCGTTCGCCGTTGCGATGAACGGCGCGTGGGCACAAACGGAATCCGCCAAGCATGCGCGCGACGCGGTTCATCTTGTTATGAAACGATGCCGTCAATATGCACGGGTCTGCATGCTGTACGCGGTCGGAGATTCGATGGTGGTCGGTTTGCCGGAATCCCAGATCGACGCGGTAATCTCCAAACAGCTGAAAAAGACCGCTGCCAACACACCAAAATAGCGAGGCAGGATATTCGTCGACGCGGTTAGGAGCCTTGCTCTTTCCGTTCGACGACGGCTGCGCGGTCCTTTTTGAGGTGAACCGACTCGAACTCCGGGACGCTGTAGACCCAACCTTTCGTCGATTTGCGAATGGCGGCGGCTTCCTCGGCAATGCCCGTTGCTGCCCGGGTCGCGAGTTGGGGTGATGCTGTCACCTCGGCGATCCGCAGCCAGTCCGCTCCGCCTTGGCGGGCCAATTCGATGCGCACGAATAAGCCGTCGATCGTCAGAAACTCAGCGCGAATGATGGCACCTTTCGGGAATTGGCCTGGACGGTACTTTCGTGCATCGATCATCTCAAGGTCGGCGAGCGCGCGGCCGATATCGCTGGGATAGAAATCGCTGATCAGTTTTTCGTTCGGGCCCAAGCCTTCCAACGAAAAGCCGTGTTTGGCCTTGCTGTCCTGTACGACGACCATCGTATCCCCCAAGGGGTGAAAGACGGTCGCCTTCGCAATTCGGCCCTTTGGAATGTCTATAATCGGCCCCGACAGCCAGTCCTTGGGCTCGCCGCTAACCGCGAGGTCGCCGCCCGCGAGCCAAGTCTGCGGCTTGCCCGGTTCCCGAATATAGAGCCCGCCCTCCCGGATCACCTGTAGCAACAGATTCTCCTTGCCGACAATGATATCGGCGAGTGGTTTTTGGTCTTTGTCGAAGACTTGGACACGCTTGGATTCGGCATTCTTGACGTTCGGGTCCTCAAGGGCGAGGCGGTCGTATCGTTCTTGCTTCTGCGTTTTCGGTTCCAGTTTGATCAATTCAGACAAGTCGAACAGGGTTTTCCGGGCGACTTTGCTCTGAACCGGATGATTGTCGCTTTCGCTCAATACCCAACCGGTCGGCGATCGTTTGATTGTCATGCGACCGTGGCGGCTGAGCACAACGAGCCGGTCGACGTTTTCGACTTTCTCCGCAAGATCCGGGAATACCTTCTTGCTATATTCCTGGCCGCCCCAACTGGACCATTCCAGTTGTACGGCCCAGCCGGCGGCTAAAACACCGATCAAGGTGAGGATGGCGAGAACCTTCAATGCCCGTACGCTCATTTAGGCAGCTGCCTTTTCTTGCTGCTTCATGGTCTTACCGTTGTTCCGCCGTCGCCATACACCGATGAGTACGGCGCCGAGGATGAGCAGGATCGGTACGGCGCCAATGTTGAAGAACTTCAGCCAACTGTCCAGACGTTCCAAATCGGTACGCAGGGCGCGTTGAACATCGCGCAGTTCCTTGCGGGTCTGGAGCATTTCGGTTCGGAATGCATCGATGCGCTCCCGCTGTTCTTTCGATAGGGTTACCTGACCGTCGCGCGTGCCACCGCTCGTGATGGCTTCCATCTCGCTCCGGGCCTTTGCCAGCCTTTCCTGCAATTGCCGTTCTTTTTGGCGGAATTGCTGTTCTGCATTTTGGCGAATGCGCTGAATCATGTGAAAGGGCCGGCTTGTCTGGGTGCGGCCGCGCAGCTCGATGAGGGCGCTGCTTCCAGTCAGGTTGTCGAGTGCGTTGATCAGGAAGTCGATGTTGTTGGCGTTCGGCACCAGCACCTGACGACCGCCTTCCTCGCGCAAGTCGGCCCAGAATTCGTCATGCAGCATGTCGACGTCACTGACCACAATCAAATTGATGGGGACACGGGATGCTGCGAGATGCTTGCGTTCTGGCCTTTGGGCCCGCCCAGCTGCCTTGTCGGCGGTCGGTGCGGTGATCTTAATGCTTGGGCCGCCGGCCGGAAAAGCCGACTTGGCGTTGCCTGTCGCACGGGCGGCGAGCATCAAACTTTCATTGCTTGGTTTGAAGCTGCGGAACAGTCCTACGACGTCCGGTTGTCCGAAGAACTGGCGCGAGTTGACCGCCATGGAACGTGGCCCCGTCGTCACCAAGGGCGTAACGGCGATATCCGTGTCGGGTAGTTTCTTCAGGACGCCCGCTGTACCCATGTTAAGACGGCTGATGTCGCCAATCACGACGTCGGTCGTATCGAAATTTTCGGGACCGAGCACCAGCCAGGCCACATAATCCGCCACTTCGATCCGGCCCTCGTGCCGCACGCGAATACGCCGCGCGGCATCCAGATCGGTCGCCACGCCTTCCGGCAAGAAGGCGAGTCCCCATTTGCTGAGCAACAGGTCGAACTGCGATTGCGTGCCAAGTGTATTTGGGGCACCGACCTTGGCGCTCGATTCAACAACCGGGTCCAGGAACACGAGCGCGCGGCCGCCGTTCAGCACGAACTGGTCGATGGCATAAAGCGCATACTGGTCGAGTTTTTTCGGATGGATGATCAGAAGAACGTCGATATGGTCCGGGATTTCCTCGACATATGAGGGCAGCGGCTCGACGCTGAAGAATTCACGCAACTGATCGACGAACGGCCAGCGCGGCGCATCTCGGTTCGGGACGGTGCCGGCGCCGCCGATCGGCAGGGAACTGATCAATCCCACCGCCTTCTTCTTGGGATTGGCCAGGCGGTAGATCAGTTTCGTGATGTCGTATTCCAGGAAGGATTCGCGGTCCGGCGAGAACAGACGGATGAGTTGGACGTCGTCGGTGCTGTTGGTGCCGACCAGGCCGAAATACCCGAGATCGCCTGATTCGTTGAAGGGGATACCGTTGAGGCCGAACGCCATGGCCTTATCTTCGGGACCCGAGAACGGCGCAGCATCGAACAGTTCAAGACGGATTTTACCGTTGGCGAGACCCGTGTAGCGTTCCAGCAATTCGCGGACGCGGACGAAGTGCCGTGCGTGATCCGGGTTTCCTTCGCCCAGTTCCTTGGTGAAATAGAGCCGGAGCGTCACCGGCTCGTCGAGGCTATTCAGGATCCTCTGTGTGCCGGTGGAGACGGTGAAGAGTCGGTTTTCCGTTAGGTCCAACTGGAACGGCTTAAAGACCATGTTCGAAAAGATGTTCACCGCCAACAGCAGGATCACCGCGAGGGAAAGCCCGACGGCGGCGCGTTGTGATTTCGAGGATGTCTTGAGCCAAGTCATCGGTCGCCCCTCAACTTGCCTTCTTGAGGTCGACGATGACGATATTGGCGAAAAGCCAGAACGCGATCAACGATACGAAAAATATGACGTCGCGAGACTCGATTAAGCCCTGGGTGACGGCATTGAAATGGGTCAGGAAGCTCAACGACGCAATGGTCTCGACGAACCAGTCCGGAGTCCAATCGCGGAAGAAGTTCAGGACGATGTCCAGGCCGCTCATCGTGAACAGAAAACAGGCGGTCGCGGCGATGATGAAGGAGATCACCTGATTTTTCGTCAGCGCGGACATGCAGGACCCGATTGCCAGGAAGGCACCGGCCATCAGCAGGCTTCCGATATAGCTTGCGAAGATCACGCCGTTATCCGGGTCTCCCAATATGTTGACCGTTATCCAAATCGGGAAAGTCAGGAACAAGGCGATCGCGCAGAAGGCCCATGCCGCGAGAAACTTGCCGAGCACGGCCTCATGCGTCGAGATCGGTAGTGTCATGAGGTTCTCAATCGTGCCCGTCTTGCGTTCTTCCGACCAGAGGCGCATGGCGACCGCCGGTACGAGCAGCAGGTATAGCCAAGGGTGATAAACGAAGAACGGTTGCAGGTCCGCCTGGCCCCGGAAAAGAAATGCACCGAGGAAGAAGGTTAAAGAGCCGGTGAGCGCCAGAAAAATAACGATGAAGACATAGGCGAGGGGTGTGCCGAAATAGCTGGCGAATTCACGCTTCGCGATGATGCGGATATTACGCATTGCCGCCTCCGCGCTGTTTTTCCTCGGCGGTCATGTCCCAAAATACGTCGTCGAGCGCCCCTTGTTCGACGAACACTTCGCTGGTGGACAGATCTTCGGCGCGTAGAAGCTCATTGATCTGTTGGGAAATCTGTTGGCCTTTTTTCGGAAAGACCCGGAGGTGGACGACGGTGCCCGATTTCTGCTCAACATCGATATTCGTCACACCGGACATGGTGCCAATTTTGGATTTGATCGGTCCCGCTTCGGTGTCGGTGGTGACGATCAGGACGGCATTGTGATTGGTTGCTTGTGCGCGAAGTTCGTCCGGCCGGGCATCCGCCCGGATCTTGCCGCGGGCAATGATCACCGCGCGCGAGCATACCGCTTCGACTTCCTCCAAAATATGGGTGGAGATGACGATCGCCTTGTCGTGGGACATTTCCCGGATCAGGGACCGGACATGGCGTTTTTGGTTCGGGTCGAGGCCGTCCGTCGGCTCGTCCATAATCAAGACGGGTGGATCGTGCAGCATCGTCTGTGCAAGGCCGACCCGACGCTTGAACCCTTTCGAAAGTGTTTCGATCGGCTGGCGTAACACTTCCTCGAGAGACACCTTCTCTACCACCGCATCGACGCGGCGCTGCCGCTCGGCGCCGTCGAATCCCCGGATCTCGGCGATGAACCGGAGATACGATAAAGGAGTCATATCGCCGTATGTCGGCGCCCCTTCGGGCAAGTACCCGAGTTGGCGTTTGACGGCCACCGGATCCCGGCTGACATCCTGTCCGCAAACCGCCGCCCGGCCTGAGGTCGGGTCCAGAAAGCCGGCGACCATTTTCATGGTGGTCGATTTGCCCGCGCCGTTCGGACCAAGAAATCCGAGAACTTCGCCTGCGTCGACCGACATGGACACATCGTCCACTGCCGTGATGGTGCCGAACCGTTTGGTCAGGTGGTCGAGTTCGATCATCGGCGGCATTTCTTTACGCCACCATTTCGAAGCCCTGGTCGTTGGGGCGCAACGGCCCGGCTCTCGGTGTTCCTCTGGTGCATTTCGGCTGGTTTCCAGCACTCATTTTGTATCACAAGCCGGTTTGTATACCGCGAATGATGGAGGCAGGGAAAGAGCTTCCATCAACCAGTGGACATATGGTGTTACGATTTCGAATTCTCGAGATTCGACGGTGTGGAGATACCGTCGTCGGTGCGGGCGTGGTAGGGGACGGCGCAGAGATGCGGCATGTGCCGCCCCTTTAGGCCAGGTAGATTGGTGTCAGGGCTTCAGCATTAGTGAATTGTGCCGCAGCCTTCCTCAGATAAAAGAAAATCCATGGCTCTAACGATTTCCCGGCAAGGTGTTTCAAAGCCGGCGTCATCGTCGTCCCAGAGCGTTTCGGCGGCCCGCCGCGCCCCGTGCAGAGCATCCGATCCGTGCATTTCGACCAGGCGGTTGGCCAATATCCATGTCTGTAGATCGCGCCGCATTCTGTCGCTCCCGCTGTTTCGGATGATGCGATTGGACCAGAATCGCGATGGTGGGAATGTGATTGCAGTCACCAAAACGCGTTTGTTTCTGGAACTTTAGGGTTAGTCAGAAGGAACTAGGACGAGTTATCGTCGCAATATAGGATTAATTGCCTATGCCGGCTTCGAAAGAGCGGCGATCTCGGACGAGCCGATCTCATCGGTTACGATCGTAACGCGATTCATACGCCGGCCGGCGGGCCAATAGTCGGCGACGGCATAGTGCAGGGCCGCCCGGTTGTCCCAGAATGCCATGGAATTCCGCTGCCAGGCGAAGCGGCATTGATATTCGGGCTTCGCCACATGGCGGAATAGGAAATCCAGGACACGCTGGCTTTCCTCGAGTTCGACGCCGATGATGTGGGTCGTGAAGCTTTCGGACAGATATAGATGTTTGCGACCCGTAACCGGATGCCTCTTGACCAATGGGTGCTCCACCGGTGGATTGTCCTGGCGCATCGCATCCATGCGGGCGAAGTTGTCGCCTTTCCAGCTACGCGCCTTTGCCGGGCTTCCGTGCAGCTTCATGAAATCGTTCACGGCGCTCAACCCCGCTAGATACTCTTTCATGCCCTCCGATAAGCCTTCATAGGCCGCCGTTAGGCTCGTGAATATCGTATCGCCGCCGGCGATGGGGACTTCTACGCCGAATAGGATCGACCCAAATTCCGGGTTTTTTCGGTAAATCCCGTCCGAATGATAGTGGTTTACGTTGGGCGGTCGCTCGCGATCATTGATCAACACCTGCATTTCGGACACATCGTCGAGTACTTCGAATGCGGCGCGCTGAGCTTTTCTGAGCGGTCCGAACCGGCGTGCGAATTCCGCATGTTGCTGTGGTGTGATCGCCTGGTCGCGGAAAAACACGACATGGCGCTCCATCAGCACCTCATGTATTTCGGCAATCACTCGATCGTCGAGCGTTGTACTGAGGTCGACATCGCTGATCACGGCGCCGACATGTGCCGTGACCGGGACGGCGGTGATCGTTTCATAGTCTTTCAAGGCTGATCTCCGAACCTTGGCTCCTTTGGGACTAGAATAATCCTCTGGTTGCTCTCTGCAAAATCATTGGTGTTTGCCGCATAAATCCACGCTCGGTCCCGTCAGCCGCGCCTTAACTCTTGATGGAACTTTGTAAGTCCGGCGTTGATCTGTGCCTGGTTTTTCTGCCAATCGGAGATCGACTGTATGTGCGCGGCATAATTCTGCCGGCACGCGGATTCATTCCAATACCAAGGCGGCATGACCGAATATCGGCGCTCCAACGCACTCCGCCATGATGAATAGTCGGGCAGGCGATGCAATGCCGCCAATTGTCGTGCACCATCGAAATCGAGGATGTGCCCGTGTCCCAGGGCAACCGTCATCCTTCAATCTCAAACCCTTGGCGATGAAACTGCCGGGCGACGTTCTCATCCCATTCACCGTTCTTAAAGGTCCTGGTACCGCCGTTATCACTGCCATCTTCGACGATGGACAGACCGTCCAAAAGATCCTGGTATTCCTCCGCAGCGTGCCAACGATCCCAATCGAGCCACTCCGTGTCATCGATCGGTTCGTTGCAAGACGGGATCTGAGACGCCGCCCGATAAAACTCTCGATTGATTAAGATCATGAGAATTCCTTCCGAAAGCCATCGTTTTTGCCATAACGGATACATCTTTTAGGAAAGTATGTATGGAAAAACGGTACAGTCTTGCGGAATTCAACTCAATGCAAACTCTCGCGAATTCGGTGCGCGTGAGTAGCGGCCGTTTGGGATAGGATTTTTCGGCAGGCGTCGAACCAACGGGTGAAGGTCAGTTGTCGGTGTCGCCGTCGAGCAAAGTTCTTGCCAACCTACAGACCGATTCTGCCTCCCGGTCCAAACTTGGCCAGCGCTCCTCCTCCTGCAGTGTAAAGAGCCGTCCATACACTTCGGCGGTCATCCGTGCCAAATGGTGATTTGTAAGTCTGAGTGAGCTCTCTGACGCGCACTCGCCTATCTTGTTCATGATCGCAGTAAGAAGGTCCGGATCTATCAAATTATTTTGTTTAGTATCAGCAGGTTCAGAGAAAATGGGGCGAGCAATCCATAGGCTGTCATGCTGTGCCCCAGCGAGGGCCAGCACGTCCCGATTCCTGATTGGCGGCGCACCCTTGCCACAAAGCAACGGCGCGAGTGCGTCGACAAGATCAATCGGGAGGTAGGGTTTGCGGTATTCATTTTCATAGTAGGCATAGGAGGAAGGAGATCGACCGTAATTCGATCCCGCTTCTTTCAAGGCAGCGGCCAATCCGCGCACCGAAAAGCCTGCACATTCGCGCAACCGTTTGAGTTCCGAGGCCGCTTTCGATTTTGTCGCCATCAAGAGCTTGTTATCTGTTTCGCAAAATAGTGTCGCGCTGTTATTCCGCACAATATGCATCGAATATGATTGACTGTGTACGAAAATTTAGCACAGTAGTCTAGTAGAATTTAAAGTTGAATTGGAGGATTGTAGATGAAAGCAGATATTGCATCTTGCGATCTTGGGGTTTCGGCTGATCGATGCGGTGATGTGTATGACCGGTTTGCGGCGAGTCGCGGACGAGGATGTGTGCCGCGTGGTATTGCCGGCTGTGCGGGGGTGACACCTGGTTTGTCCCGGGCGCTTGCCCGATTGAGAGCGGGAGTGAATTCATCTTCAACGGGGCAGCGATAATGAATGTGCCACAATTTCGATCCGGTCCAGCCCAGAATTCCATGGATTATTGCACGCGACGTTCCGGAGCGCGGGCGCTAGCCCGTTCAATCGAGGCCGCGTGGATAGACAGCGGGCATGAGGTTCGTTGTCGTGTCACACCGATTCGCAACGGTGAAGGTCGCATACTCTGCTATGCAATTACCTCGGATTTGCGAGACGGATTGCCTCGTTGAGGTGGAAATCCGATGACGGGGCCGCCGAGCAACGAAAGCGCGGCGGCCCAGTGGCGCCGGATGGATCGGCAAGCGATGTGTGGTCCCCTGATGATGTCCGGGAACGGTTGGAAGACGCGGGACGAACGTTGGTCGCATTGCCGATGCCCAGAGGCGAGCGGCCTCAATCCGTTCAATCGCATTGGCCGGAAACCGCCCGGCAGGCCGAGGACGCATTTTTTGCGCTTGTCGGTGCCGATGATCAGATCAAGCAGGACTTTTCCCGGGACCATAACGCCGTACGTTCCGCGCCGAGCGCCCGAGCGGTTGCCCGAATGGATGAGGTGTTGAACTGGCTATGGTATCTCTCGGACGAGCGCAAACGACGGCTGTGTCTGGCGCGAGCACTGATTCATCCGGTGAGCGATCGCCGCCTGGTCAGCTATCGAAAGCTCGGACGCATTTTCGGCCTGCATCACGACACGATGCGGGCCTGGCATGACCGCGCGCTGTCGGATTTGGCGCAGGCGTTGACCCGTGACGGGGTTCCTAAAAATCCGGAATTCACGTCGCGGCGAAAGAGTTGAAGGCGTGGGGCGGATGCCGTCTCTCCGCGAACTGGTATAGTGAGGCGCCCTGGACGGGTGACGAAGCGTCGGCGATGGGCGTTTGATATCGATTGAGACAGGCGGGCCTTTCTATGACCGATTACTATGTCCACCACCGCGTGACGGCGGATCCCCATCATTGGCGTGATGTCAGCGATGAGATTCGCGGCCCGGGTGCCGCCCAACTTACGGCGGCGGGGGGCACACTCTACGGCATTTGGCGGAGCCAAATTGGGCGTCCCCGCGATGAGCTGACCGCCATTACCGTATGGCGAGACGAAACGTCGGCTTCGGGTGCGGCGGATCCGCTTTGCAATGGGATACCGGGAATTCGCAACTGTATCAGCGATGTGATGCTACCGACGTTACGGCCTGATGACGCAAGCCCGCCTGTGCGCCAAGGAAATTATGCATTTCGCTGGTTCGAGACCCCACCGCCGAATTGGGACGAGTTTCTAGAACTCTGCGCCGGGGCTTGGCCGAATTTCGAATCGTCATATGATTCGCAAGTCGTCGGGTTGTGGCGATGCAGCGTGGATGGTGACGCCGGACACCGGAGCCTCTTGTTGACGCGCCGGCCCGATTTGGCGATGTGGGAGCGGTCGAAACTTCCCAGTGGGGAAATCGAGATGGAAGTGCGGCGAAAGCTAAATCGCCGATACGAACTATGTGAATGGACCTGCGTCTACACGACCACTCTGCTGACGGCCACCGATAAGGTCGATTCGGCCCGTTGGACTTAGCATCATCTCCGGTGCGCTGGCCGCATACCTTCCAGCAACAATCGATCTGCCGCCAATGTCTCGAACAGGAAATCGAGAACTGCCCGAATTCTGGTCGACCGGCGAAGATCGGGATGCGTTAGTATCCAGACATCGGTCGTCAGTTCCTCGCTCGGCTCAATGACACGCTCGAGATTCGGATGCGTGTCGCCCAGAAAGCAAGGCAGGATGGCGATGCCGAGCCCGTATCCCGCCGCCGCGGTCATTGCGCTGGTATTGTCGAACTGCATGGTAATGGCTTTTGGGTCGACGTGCCGGGTCAACCACTTGGCGGCGGAAAAAAAATTCAATGCATCCCCGAAGCCGCAGATCTTGTGGCCGCTGAGATCTTTGATCGATGACGGTCGACCGTATCGGTCCAGGTAGCTCTTTGCCGCGTAACCGCCGTATGCCATGCGGGCAGCCTTCCGGCCGACGAGGTCGCCCTCCACATGGCGCGCCGGCCGGATTGCGACATCCGCCTCGCGGCGGGTCAAGTCGGCGACTTGATTGTCGACCGAAAAATCGAGCCGGACATGCGGATATCGTTCCTGGAATTCTGGAATCCGTTCGGGAAAATAGGCGATTGCCAGTGAGTCGGAAACCGAAAGCCGCACCGTTCCACTCGGCTCGAGGTCGTGGGCCACGACCTTTCGTTCCAGTGCCAGCATCGCTGTTTCAATGTTCTCGATGCTTGGCAGCAATTCAATTCCCAGCGTTGTTGGCGTTAGCCCTTCGGGTCGGCGCTCGAACAACGGGCCACCCAACTCATGCTCCAGTTTCTTGAGACGACGAAAGGCGGTCGAGTGATCGATCCCGAGACGACGGGCGACCGACGCCAAATTGCGATGCCGCGCGGCCGACAGAAAAACGCTGAGATGGTCCCAATTAGCGATTGATCGATTCATTTGCATCCATGCAAGTATGATTTGCGAGTTTGCCAGTTTTCAACAAGGTCGACAAACGGCGATGCTATCTATCAAGGATCGCCTGTGGATTTCCGGCTGGCGCGGCTATGGGTCGCTGTGTTGAGAATGGGACTGTCGTGCACACGCGTCCACAGTCGAAGCTATCCAAAATGATGACTCGACAGGAGGAATAGGAATGCGTCTGGCTAGTAAATTAGCAAGTGTCGTTGCGGTAGCGGCTGTCGTTGCCCCGTTGGCCTTATCGACCGCGTCGTTGAACGCGGCCGAGGGCGAGGCCGCCATCAAAGCGCGCATCGATCTGATGAAGAAAGATGTGCTCAATAATTGGAAGCCGATCAAAGCCTACGCAAAGAGCGGTGCGGGATCACCAGCGGACGTTTCACGCCACGCCAAGGCGTTGGGTGCGGCGGCAACGAAAATTCCTCCGCTCTTTCCCAAAGGTACCGGGCGTGGTGACTATCCCGACACGGTAACCCGCGCATTGCCGGAGATATGGAAGGATTGGAAAGGTTTCGAAAAAGCGACCCAAAACTTGGTCGATCAAAGTGCTGCACTGGCGAAAGTTGCAGATGGTGGCGACAAGGATGCCATCGTGAAGCAGATCGGCATGACCGGCAAAATCGGTTGCGGTGGCTGCCATAAGCCGTTCCGAGGCGCAAAGGTCAAAAAATAACCGATCAGAGAATATGACGACCCGCCCGATCCGTCGCCGCGCCTAGGTGTGCTGCGAGGGATCGGGATTTTTTCTACCGAAGTCAGCGCCCCTGGCGATGTTGCGCTGGCGGTCGCGCCCGAGAACGGCATTGTTACCGACCGATCACCTCGGCCGGGGCCGTCCACGAGTGCTTGGATGCGAGCATTTTCGGCATGCCCGTTGTCCTGGCCATTCGGACACAAAGGTGACGCCGCATTTGAAGCATCGACCGAGGGTGTTGCGGTGTCCGACCAAAACCCTTGGCCAACGATGTGGTGCGCTTTGGAGCATGGTGCCCTCCCGTTCGCTGGGATCAGGTTTCACCAGTGCCACTTCGCCTCCCGGCGGAATCATTGTTCCACCGGTTTTCTCCCGATCGGAATCCTGCGATCCGAGTGCGGCGTTTCTCGGTTCGGAATGTGTTTATTTCGTGACGCGAATGTCGGGATTTCCGGATTTTAGGATTCTGAGTAAGGATTCTGCCGGGATCGGCTAAAATTCCTATGTCTCCGCAACATGCATCATCAAACCTCGAACTTCAGGCTTGCCGGACTTATGAGGACGCTGAAATGTTCGCACCAAATGATCACGCTTTTGTATTTCTTCAGGTCCAATCCGGGCGGAATCGCGTAGTTTTGACTGCCTTTGAAGGCGCGAAGTCGCCCGAGATCCACATACATCGACTTCGTGACCTCCGTCGATGGGGTGACGGTTTCCAATGGGACCAGATAGACGTGGAATTTTGGGCCGGGTCCAACCTCGAAGTCACTCGAGAGATGAACGACGTCGTCGTACACCGTTACCGAACCACTCCCAAAATGGATCGGATCGGATGGATTCGCGTGAATGAATTTGCCGGTCGCAACAATATTCTTGGCTTCGGCGTTTTCAACTTTTTCCTGCGCAACGATATCCGCGAGAAAGACATACGGGTAGACGAATATCCCTGCCGCGAAGCCTAGTCCGATACCAAGCGATCCCCCGATTACAAATGCGATGGCGAGCCGTTTCATGTTGGTTATCCCCGAAAGCCATATGGAGCGTCGCTAGGCGAGCACCGTTACGGTCACCTTACCACCGTCACCTATAGCGTCGAGTTAGAAGTTCAGGATCAGTTTTCGCGCAAACCGTAGCGAAGTGCAGCAGCCAGGTCCTGCGCCGTAGGCGTGTCGCTTGCCGTCGAGTCCGTGTCGGCTTGCGTGTTCGCCAACTTCCTAGTCGGTTTTACGCCGGTGCCGAGCTCATCCAAGTCCGATTGGGTCGGGGTTCGCCGATGACGACAGAGGAAAACGAGATGGTGCCAAGCCAGATGTCCGTAGAACAGAAAACCACCGCCCAATATCGCGAATCCCATAAGGATTATAGCGCCATCGTGCGCACGTAAGATCAGCTGTGTATCCTGAAAAAAATGCGCGGCACTGGAACTTACGATTAATCCGCCGCACAACAGGGTGGCGCCAAAACAAATTGACGGATCGAAGGCGACAAGACCTGCCAGAACCTTTCTTCTCTTACGGATCGGATCCTTCGTTCGCGGTGCCGTCGGGAAGGCGGAGCGAAATTGCCGCCGCGGTCGCAACGCCAGTTCCCAAATTGCGATAATCAGAACAAGCGCGGAGAAGACCACAAGTGCCGGCGCCGTCCCATGCTCCGGCCCCATCCACTGACGGAAAGCCATGAAAGGACCCACACCCGCCATGAAGATCAGGAGACCTCTGGGCAGGTTGCGGCGCGCTTCGTCGGCGCGCATTTGGAGGTACGTTTTAAATTCCGCGCCGTTCAGCCAAAAGGCTTCTTCGGCGAGCAAACCCGGATAGACGATTGCTCCGCCATCGGGCTGCCGGACGATATTTCGATTGCGGAAATGAATTTCAGAAAAATCGGTCGGCGGGTCTTCGAGGGATTCGGTCTTGCTGTCCCGTGTGGAAGACAGTGCCCATGAGAAAGCAACGAACAGTCCTACGATCGTCCAACCCAGCAAAAGATTTGTAAGAATGATGTGCTTGGTACGGTAATGGTTTCGGCAAACGGCGACAATCGACGGCCCAAAATACAAGGTCGTTGGAATCAGCCAAAAGACAAAAGTGGCGACGAAATCCATTTAGGTCGAAATCCCGATTTGCCGTTATGCGTTCTGTTTCATGACTGTCGCGGATCGAACGATTTGAAGGCATGCCGTTCGATTGGTTCACCGCCGGAACGGTGCCGCAGGTTAATTAACCACTTAAAATGATTGAATTTCGGTTAAGGATTGTGCGTTGGCGGCGGCACCTGCGTTTGGAGCAAGGGCCGCGCGGATGATGATAGTTAACAACTTGTTAATCTTGCCCTTGCATGATCGTTTGGGCTATTTCGCCATTCGAAATCCGTAGGATGAAGGTCAGAATATGGCCGGTTCGATAGTTCGGCAGTGCGGGGTCGTCGCAGTTTTCGTCATGGTCGGTTTGTCCATGTCGGTCCTTTCGATTGCGATGCCGAATGCTTCCGAGCAGTCCCCCTTCATAATTGAGGGACAGGCAAAGGTCGTCTCCGGTAATACGCTTGAAATCTGGGGTCATCCGATCCGCTTGTGGGGCATTCGCGTAGCCGAACCGGGTTCGGAAAAGGGCCGGAAGGCGATGGCTCATTTACAGCGGTTGATCGCCGGCGTCACAGTTACCTGTCACGCGGTCGATACCCGTTCGCTCCGGCATATGGTCGCCCGGTGTTTTGCCGGCGGGACCGATATCGCGCGGCCGATCGTCGAGGTCGGATATGCGCAGGATGATCCCGCTCAATCCAATGGGTATTACGCCCGCCCAAATTGACGCGGCTCGGGGTCGGCGGCTCGTCGATGCAGCAGGCCGAAACAAGGATCGTGTTCGATCTTAGGCGGTGTCTAAGAACCGCTCTTCCAGTGCCGCCGACACCGCCTCGAGCGGAATTGCGTCGATCGTGCCCGCTGGATCGAAATCCTGCGCCCACAGTGTCGTGAGTGTCGGCGTATAGGGTGCGAAACTCGTTGGTCGGGTCGGCCCGTATAGAGAGACCATCGGCACTCCCCCGGCCGCCAGAATATGGCCGATCCCCGAACAGTTCGCGACCGCGACGCGCAAACGGGAAGCCAAGGCCATGGCGAGCGGTGGTCCCTTTATGTCCGTCGCAACGCCGTCACGGTCCCATTCCGGGAATCTCGCGGTTGGCAGTTCGTGCCGTAACGCGGGAAGCCAGGATTCCTCTTCCGGACCGACAAAAAAGACCGGGACTCGTCCCTTCGCCTGTTGTGCATGGGCCAGTGCCACAAACCGGTCGAGCGGCCAGCATTTGCCGGTTTCCTTATTCCCGGCGCCGGGCGCTAGACCGACATACTCCTCCCCGGCGGGAAGCAGGTCGGCGGCGGCGGTTCCCCATTTTTCGCCAAGAGGCCAAATATGCGGCGGACGAATGGGTCGGTTTACGGCTGCTGACGTCAAGGCCAACAGCTTGTCCGTAAGTAGGGTTTGCTGGCGATAATCGCCCGGCGGCTTTCGGTCGGAGAACAAATAGCGCCAGCAACCGGATATGAAGGTCCGATGGCTGACCCGTCGCAAGACGAGCGTCCGGACGATGTTCCGTTGCGTATCGAACACAAGATCAAAATGCCGACCATTCAGTGGCTTCCAATGGCGCAAGAGTTCCGCCGGGCCGCCATCGATATAGAAATCGGTGATCAACTCGTCGATATAGCCATCGACCAACGGTTCGAGGATGCCCTGGAACATGCTCGGACCATAACCGGCAATCCAAGTAATACAGGCCTGCGGAAATGCCTCCCGAATGGAGCGCAGAAAAGGCAGCTTGAGGATATTTTCGCCGATCGCGTCATCGGGGTTGCTGCCGACGTAAACGAGAACACTGTTCACCGGCCGATCGAGGTTCATGATGTCCGCCGGAATTTTCGACCGCCACCCATGCACCTAGTATTCCGTATAGGATTTTTCCTCCACGATCGATGAGCCGAGCATCGTGTTGATTTGCCGTTTGATCTCCGCGCGCCGGTCGTTGGTCGTATAGACCGAACGGGCCAATGCCACGAACGTCGATCCGAAATCTTGAGTCGCCTCGCATACACGGATGGCATCTTCGATGTCCCACAACCGCTCATTGACCGACCGGAGTTCGCTTTCGAAATCCTTTAAGGAATCCGACGCATCGACCGAATCTTCCCAGGTTTTTCGGAGCAGCGCGAGTTCATAGCGAACGTTTTCCAATTTGCCGGCATCCGTCATTCGCGCCGACTTAATTTCGAGGATGGAAATCTTGTCGAGCAACTCACCCGGTGAAATATCGACCGTTATAGTGGAAAGTTTCTGATTTGGCTGGGCCATGGCGGACGAGTTTCCGAACAAGAGGTCGTTTCGGCGCAATATGCGCCGGACCCTATCAGCGGCCACTACCCCATTCAAGCAACCCGTCGATGCTATTGCTTTGCCGTGCTGGCCGTCGGCTCGGTCAAAACGACGAGGCGTTTGCGAAGGGCCGCCGTCAGTGATTCGACCTTGCCGCCATTTTTTCCGATGTAAGCCGAAAACTCATCGCGTTGCGCCAATACCATGCTGACGCCCTCCACCCGAACGTCGAGAATCTTGTACTGATCGCCCAAATTCCGGACCTGGAAGTCCACGCGCAAAGCCTCGCCGCCGCCGCCCGGCACGATCTTCGTCTTGACCATGCTGTCTTTTAGCCGGCGTGTCTTTATGACCTGTTCCACGGTAAACGTCTCGCCGGAAAAGCGGCTGAACTGTTTTGCATAGAGGGTGACGATGTAATCTTCGAACACACTGATGAACTCATCGATCGATTGCTGCGATGCCGTCCGCCGGTGTTTTCCAAGTACGAAGCGACCGATCCGCTCGACCGCAAAACCATCGCGAAGCAACTCTCGCAATCTATCTTCACGTGACGCTTTCGTGGCCGCAGGGTCGGAGAGGAAATCGATGGTTCGATTGCCGAGGCGGGTTACGAATGCGCCTGGATCCGTATCGGACACCTGGGCAATGCCTGGCGACGGCGCAATAACGGTGCTCATCAGAATTAGGCCGACTATGAAAAGAGTCAGCCGACGGCAAATCATGATCGAAACGCCTCCTCTGTCTGTATGCCGCGCGACAGTGGACCTTACCATCCCGAGCAATTCTTATTGTCGCTGACTGTGCCTTCTTCGCGATTGTATATCAAGTTACAGCGCAGTGGCATTTATGCGTCGGTGGCGTGTTGCATTGCTAGGTGCGGAACGTTGAAAGCGTGTCCAAGTCTTTCATATCGAAAAGGTCCTCGCACCACGATTGCAGCGCTGCCCCTTGTTGTTCGGACCAGCCACCGAATCGGACATTGTTCTGGAACTTCGCGACGATTTCCCGGCGCTGCAACGGTTCGCGGGTGCCGCCGCGCATATGCGCCTGACGGACGATGTGTTCGGTGCCGTCATGCATGGTCGCCCGAATGTGGCCGGAGTAGTTTCGGGGATATTCGTTATCCGGATCGATGACGTAGTTGACTTTCTTCGCGAGATTCAAGACGTCCTGATCACGGATGCGCGCATCGGTGAATTGGGCCAAGCCGGCTGCCCGGTCGAGAAATCCAACGGCAATCAAATAAGGGATGCTGAATTTCGATGAGTAGGGTGTCGACGGAACATGTTTTTCGGCAAGCGGTTCCCAAAGCCGATGAACGATGCCTTCGCCGGTTTCGCACTCGATCGATGCAATGTCGTCCGCGTCGATTTCCATTTCGGCCAGCTTGATCGCGCAATCGATGTATGGTTGCGCCATTGTGCCGCAAGCATAGGGTTTGAAGGCGATGCGTTGCATTCGCCAGTCGTTCCCCAAATCCGAGGTCAGGTGACTCAGATCCTGGTTGATTGAGGGATCGGCAAAGGTGAAGAAGAATCCGTGCGTACCTTCGAATACCGTCCGGGGACCCGTAAAGCCTTGCTGTGCCATTGATGCGGCGCGAAGACCGGATTGTGCTGCCCAACCCGGGTGAAGCCGCTTCGTCCAAGTGCCTTCCGCCAGGTACTCGATGATTCCGGATGCCATGCTGCCGGCGATGCCGAGTGCATTGGCAATCTGACCGGATGAAAGCCCAGTAGCGGCGCCTACGCCGGCCGCGGCACCCATTGCACCGATCACCGCGGTAGGGTGAAACCCAGCGCGATGGATTGCCGTTGGGGCCACGACGGTCATCCGACACATCACCTCCATCGCAACCACGATCCCAATCAAAACATCGCTGCCGCTTCGACCATGTCTTTCGCAGGCCGCCAAGATCGCAGGGATCGCCGGCGCGCCCGCATGGACGGGTGATCCTTCATACGTGTCGTCGAAATCCTCGCCATGGGCGGCCGTCCCGTTTATGACCGCCGCGCCTGCCGCGTCAAAAGGGGCGGGATGGCCGAGCGCGGTACAGTTGCCGGTTCCGTCCCATGCGCGGACCAAGCTCTGCACGTAGTCCATTTGGCGGACGGATACGCAATTCCCTGCAAAATCCAACACGACGTTTGCTGCCATCTCCCGCACGGATGCGGGGATTTCAGAAGGTGTCAGGCCGTTAGCCCAGTCCGCGATTTGTTCCGCGATAGCCGGTTGGCCGGCGGTATTCTCGGTACCTGTTGCCATTGCTTTGGTCCTTTTTATTCGTTCGACGCTAGTGGTGTGTTGGCGTTTGTTTTGATGATCTCAGGAGTCGGGAAGACATCGACGGATTTCAATCCGGATCCCGTCGACAGCAGGATGACGGTCGCATCATTATCCACAATGCCATCGGCCATTGCCTTTTTCAGGGCGACCAACGTCGTTGCCGATTCAGGGCAAGGAAAGATACCTTCCGTCCGGACGATTTCGGCTGCCGCGAGGATCGATTCGTCGTTCGTTGCCGTATAGGCGCTACCGCCGGTTTCCCGGAGTATTTCAAGTACCGCGCGGTCGCCGGGCGGCATCGTGGATTTCAGACCGCCCGGCAGTACGTCCAAATCCTCCCAAAGGTCGGCTTTGTCTTTCCCTTCTCGAAATGCCCGCACAATCGGTGCGCATCCTTCATATTGTGAGACAATTAACTTTGGCAGCGGGCCTTCCTCGACCCACCCCAATGCCATGAGTTCCCGAATCCCCTTGTAGATCGCAATCGCGCCGAGGCCGCCACCGGTCGGATAGACGATGGCATCGGGGAGTTGCCACCCGAGTTGCTCGCATATCTCGTAGCCCATCGTTTTCTTGCCTTCGACGCGATAGGGCTCCTTGAGCGTGCCGATATTGAACCAGCCATGGGTCCGAACAGCATCCGAGATGAGACCGCCGCTGAATTTCCATTGATCCGTCAGCATGACTGTTTGTGCGCCGGCAAGGACCGATTGCTGAAGACTGCTAGGTAGGACATCGTCGGGAACGAGGTTGACGCAGTGTAGTCCGGCGCGGGCTGCGTAGAGCCCCCAACTGCCGGCTGCGTTGCCCGAGCTATTGTGCGCGATTGTCGTGACCCCCAACTCGCGCATGCGGCTTACGGCGACGGCGGCGCCGCGGTCCTTGAATGTGCCGCTCGGATTTCGGCCCTCGTCCTTAATGAGGATATTCGAGCATCCGATGGATTCACCAAGCGCGGTGGCGGAAAGCATCGGTGTCCATCCTTCGGAGAGTGTGACGCGGTTGTCGAGGTCATCGACCGGCAAGAGCGCACCGTAGCGCCAAAGTGATGCGGGCCCCGACGCAATCGACTCTTTCGCGACGTCTTGCCGGATTTTGTCGATGTCGTAGCGTGCTTCGAGGATGCCGCCGTCCGCGCATATGTTGATTTGTGGACGGTCGGCGGGCAAACGGGTGCCGCATGTGGTGCATTGGAGATGGGTAAGGTATGACATGGCGCGCCAACTTGATTTGCCGGGTATGGCGATGCGCAATCATATCAGTATTGCCGGATCGCCTCCTATTCCCGGCAAGCGGCGCGGTATGTTGTGATGTGTTGGCCTAGGTAAGCCGCATTTCGATCGGTCCGTGCGCCCGGCTGTGAATCAATTGATCCACATATGGATTGCCGGACTCTTCGGCGGCGCTTTTCTCGCCGCTCCAAATGATACGGCCATCATGCAGCATGGCGATGCGGTCTGAAATCTGGCGCGCGCCCGTCATGTCACTGGTGATCGAGACTGCCGTCGCGCCGAGTTTCTCGACGCAGGATGTTATCAACTGCCCGATAACATTCGTCATTATCGGGTCCAATCCGGCAGTCGGTTCATCGAGGAACAGAATCTCCGGTTCAGCAAAGATCGCGCGGGCGATACCCACGCGTTTCTGCATGCCGCCGGACAGTTCGTGTGGATGGAGATCGACGACATCCGGTGACAGCCCTACAGTCCGCACCGTTTCACTTGCCTTGTCGCGCGCTTCGTTCCGGCTGAGCCGACCTTCCTGGAGCCGCTTGAAGGCAACGTTCTCCCAAACCGGCAGGCTGTCGAAGAGCCCTGAATACTGAAAGAGAACGCCGAACCGGTCGATGAACCGCATCCTCTCGTCACCGGAGAAACCGATCGTTTCCTCGCCGTCGACGACGACGTTGCCGGTGTCCGGCGTCTGCAGCCCCAGAATACATTTCAGTAAGAGGCTCTTGCCGCTGCCGGACGTTCCAATCAGGACCAGCGACTCTCCCGCCATGACCTCCAAGTCCACACCTTCGAGGACACGGTTGTCGCCGAAGCGCTTGGTAAGGCCTGTAAGTTTGATTTTCGGTGGTTGTGTGTCGTTCATCGGCCGTGTCGGTTTGACGTTGCGTGAACCTAGCCGTGATCCGGTGTTAGGTGCAATAGCCCAGCGTGAACGTCCCATAACGATCGGGCCGGGCGGTTTTGGCATTCACCGCCCGGCCACGTCATGGCACTCTAAAGGAGCATCTAGCGTGGATTTGACCTGTGACTACTCAGGCCCGCTATCGGTTCCGTCGCCCGCGTATATCACGTCCTTATCGGTCAGGACCGTGACACCGTCGTCGACGAAGTTGTAGTCGACATCGGCGGAGGCGGCGGTCGCAGACAAGGCAATGCCCAATCCGAAGAGTGCAGCGAGTGATTGCTTCAAGACTTGATGGGTCATGTCCACATCCTCCTTGCTGGTGATTATGGGAAGATGTTAGGACGACTTTTTATTTGATTCACTTAAATGATTGTCAAGTGTAAGTGATATTCCAGAAATGTATGATTCCAACAGTTTCAAAAATCGTTTGGTATTGCGGTGTGTTTTAATGATTATCTGAATAAGTTGTTTTTGTGATATTCAAATCACCGTCGCGATACCGTGTTTAGTATTCACGGCGGCGTGTTTATTTATAGTATTATTTAGATCGTTTTGATCGAATTTCCGTTTCGAAAACGGCGCAATTCTAGTCGTCGGCCGGTGCCGCGTAGTTCACCGGCGTGGAATAGGCGGGATCTTCGTGAATTTCCCAATACAAATCCGTTAGCCGTTGGGTTACCGGCCCCGGAACCGAGGCGCCGATCGGGGTCCCATCTATCTGCCGCACCGGCATGAGGCCTCCGGCCGTCGAACTCAGGAATACCTCGTCTGCGTTCTTCAAATCTGCCGCCGGTATGGGCGCGAGTTCACCTTCGATATTCAGACTGTCGCAAAGTTCGAGAACCGTCCGGCGCGTAATACCTTCGAGGACACCACTGTCCGGCGAGAGCAATCGGCCGCCGAACAGCGCAAAGATATTCCAGCCGCGGCCTTCGGTGATATTACCGTCTTGATCGACGAGGACGGCGTATCGGGCATCTTTCTCATATGCTTCGAAGAGCGCTGCGCAGAAATCCAAACGTCCGAAATTCTTTACGGTCGGGTCGACGGATTCGGCTGGGATTCGGACGACGTCGCTGATGATGACATCGCAGCCTTCTTTCATTTCTTGGTCGGTCACGACGTTGTAATAGGGGACGGCCCAGGCGATGAGCCGGTTCTTACATGTTCGTAGATCCTTGAACGGGCCCGTCGGCGTGCCGCGCGTCGCGATGAGATAGACCATGGCGTCCCGCAATTCCGCATGCCGGACGCAATCATTCAGGATACCTTTTGTTTGTTCGCGATCGTATCCGAGTGTGTCGAACCGGCGCTCGCCAATCGATCGATCCCAACGGTCCATGTGGTCATCTAACCGGAAGAACTTGCCGTCTCGTACGTGCAGCGCGTCGTAGCACATATCGGAAAGTTGGAAGCCAAGGTCGGTGATGGGTATCTGCAGTTCGCCGAACGGCATATACCTGCCGTCTATGAATCCAATTCCCTCAGGCGGCGCGGTTTCGATATTGGGCATGCGAGTATTCCCTGTTGCCGGGATAGGTTGCGATTCGGTGGATGATTATGACCTTACTTTTCACGACCTGCCAATGGCGGTTCTGTTGTCACGATGGTCATGCCGCCGAGCGCAGGATCATTTGGGTGCATCGAAACAGCGCGATGATGCGGCCGGTCTCATCATGTGTCACGGTTGCATCCCAAATCTGCGTCGTTCGTCCCAGATGCTGTGGGATCGCTTCGCAGGACACCGACCCTTCCCGGGCGGTGCCCAGGAAATTGCTCTTCAATTCGATGGTCGTGAAACCCGTCGCGTCTTTGGGCAGGGTTTCAATGCTGCCGTAGCCACAGGCCGTGTCGGCCAAAGCAATCACCGATGCCGCATGAAGGAAGCCATTCGGCGCCAAGAGATCCGGCCGTACCGGCAATCGTGCCGATACGCGATCTGCCGTTACATCCAGGAATTCAACGCCCAGCAGTCCAGGCAGCCGTCCGGCGCTCCGCGTGTTGCAGGCTGCGGCCTTCTCTTCTGATGTTGCCATACGATGCCATCCTTTCGCTCATTTGCAGGGACACCCAGATCGCGGGGAAAGCTCTTTTAAGGGTTTATTAATCACTCTATCAGTGAATATCGCCATGCGTCTGTTTCGAACACGCACGACCGGATAGAACGACGCGCTGGCCACGATATGATGCGAATTGCTCTGCTGCTTGCGGTAATGATGGGGTTCGGGTTCTTCGGTGGGCTCTTCTATGCGAGCCTTACCCAAGGGCCGGCACCCGCCCCCATCCCCGTTGCGGCGCCGGATTTCAGCGTTCCGGATTCAAGAGATGCCGCCGCCGCCGCATCGATTTTGCGCGCACGCCAATTACGCGACCGCCGCCGCAGCATGCGGGCGGAGGCAGCGGATTTTCTGTCCGAATTGGACGAGGCGGGATGCACGCTCGACCCGGCCGCGCATGACCGCTATGCGGATGCCGGATCGTATTCCATGAAGTTCAATTTGCCCGACGGAAGCGAGCGCAAATTCGAGATGACCGGCGCGCAATTTAAGGGTTTCGCCGTGGATGCCGCGGCGGAATTGAAGCTAAGCAATTTGGATTGCGATCAATCCGGTCGTTATTTCCAAGTTGAGAATGACACCGTCCGGGTCCTTGAGAATCGCCGGATCGAAGCGCGGCTGAACGGAGAAATCGTCGAGATCCAGCAGAAGCGAAACCTTGTCTTGAGCCAGGACGACGACGGTCGCTGGCAAATTCAAGAAATCAAGGGCGTCGCGCGTATCCAATAGTCACGGAAGCGTCGTCGCGCGTTGGGGTTGTCGGCAACGAGGGCCGCGCATCGATTTCGCCGGGCTTTGTGTCGCCACATCCGCCGAAATTTGTTAGATCAGACGCTACGCTGATCGTTCTGTAGCTGGCGCTTGTCTACGGTCATTTCCCGGCAGACGGACCGGGTCAAGAACCCAAAAAATCGTGCACCGGTCAAACAGTCGCTGGACAACCGTCCGGAGATGTCGGGCATCGTGCATGCGATGGAAAGGACAAATTGTGCCACGCCGTCGACCAAAAGAACCGGAAATGTTCGATACAGCCTTCGTTGACGCGTTGTCGGCGGATTTTGCTCAGCACGGCGCGGCTGCATTGGCTCAGCTCCGCACGGATGACCCGGTTTCCTACATGAAATTATGCGCCGCAGTATTGCCGAAGGCGGTTGCCGGCGCGATCGATCCGCTGGAGTCTATGACGGATGAAGAGCTCCTCGAGCGGGCGAAAAGCCTGGCGAAGCAACTCGGCCTTGCAGTTCGTGCGAACCCTGGCCGCGCTCGACGAAAGAAGAAACCGCAATAAGCTCTTCGGCTATCGTCCCTATCCGAAGCAGCGGGAGTTTCACGAGGCGGGCGCCAGGCATCGGGAACGATTGTTCATGGCCGGGAACCAGCTCGGCAAGACGGTGGCCGGCGGATTCGAATGCGCGATGCACATGACCGGCCGTTATCCGGATTGGTGGAAAGGCCGCCGATATGACCGGCCGGTTCGCCTCTGGGCCGCCGGCGTTACCGGGGAAAGTACGCGCGACAATCCGCAGCGAATCTTGCTGGGACCGCCGGCGATTCGGGATCAATGGGGCACCGGTGCGATCCCGGGAGACGCCATTGTCAACACCTCGCTTGGCCGGAACTTGGCCGACGCAGTCGACAGCATTGTGGTCCGGCATCTGTGCGGCGGGCTCTCGATCCTGGCGTTCAAGGCATACGGTATGGGCCGCGAAAAATGGCAAGGTCAAACCTTGGACGGTGTCTGGTTCGATGAGGAACCTCCGCTTGACATTTATATGGAAGGTCTGACCCGGACCAACGCGACCGGCGGATTCACGATGATCACGTTCACGCCGCTGCTTGGCATCAGCGGCGTCGTGCGGCTTTTCCTCGATGCTGGGCTCGGCCGATCCCCGTGATGGCGGGTTGTGCCCGATTGCTCTTACTCATTTGACACAGGAGGCGGTAATCATGACGGAAAGCGTGCGGCTATTGGACAATGGGTCGGCGACTGGAGAGGCAATGGGCTGGCCCGGTGGCGCCGGCGTATTCACGGCAGCGGGGACATTTGGGGGTGCCACCGTCAAACTTCAGCAGCTCGCACCCGACGGGGTGACTTGGCTCGATATTTCCGGCGGTGCCGTTGACCTGACCGCGCCGGGGCAGGGTGGATTTGTGCTGCCGGCCGGCCCGATCCGCGCGGATGTCTCCGGTGGCGCGCCCGCGGCGCTGCATGCCGTCGCGGTGCAGGTCTAATAGTGATGAGGCATCCTCCAACCGCGTTCGTGGGATCTGACGGCCAAGCGCCGGTTAGTTTTGCGGGGTCGTTCCCGATTTCGCACGGGGTAACCGAGTCACCGGTCGGGTCCGTCGGCTTGAGCGACATTGTGGACACGAACGCCGCCGTCGACGAGGTACTTGAGACGGCCATAAACGGCACCGGGGTGGGGATCACGGCATTCGCTGCCGAAACCGGACATACGGTCGAGTATACGTTGCCCGTGAACCCCGGCGGGCTGTTTGCGATTGGCTTGACCACGGGCGAGGTGACCAAGGCGGCCGCGCTCGACGCGGAAACGGCCGTTAGCCATGACA
The DNA here is from genome assembly GCA_965228975.1 of Alphaproteobacteria bacterium. GTDB lineage: Bacteria > Pseudomonadota > Alphaproteobacteria > UBA8366 > UBA8366 > JAJFJD01. The sequence continues at coordinate 3,465,508 of OZ245851.1, read as the reverse complement.
TCACCGTCCGGGCCGCCAGTTCCTCCGGCAAGGTTAAGGAGCGTGTCTTTTCGATCGCGGTGAATGACGCGGATGAATTCAACGTCGGGGCGGTTACCGATGTGGATGCTGCGGCAAATGAGGTCAGCGAAAGCGCGCCGAACGGCACGTCGGTCGGCATTACCGCGGCGGCGACCGACGCGGACGTGACCGACACGGTGACATATTCCCTGTTCGACGATGCCGGCGGCAGATTTGCGATCGATGCCAACACCGGCGTGGTCACGGTGGCGGACACCGGCCTGATTGATTTCGAGACGCAGACGAGCCATCAGATTACGGTGCGCGCGACCAGCAGTGATCTGTCCGAGCAAGATCAGAATTTCACGATCACGGTCCTGAATGATGCTGCGGACGATGGCCTTGTGCCAGCGGTAAGGTTTGATGGTACGAACACAGTGTTGCGACGCGCCGCAGCTCCGACTGGCGCGGTCGATGGTGTCAACGGCACCTTCGCGATCCCCATTAAGATGATGGGCGACACCGATCCGTTCGACACTAAGTTGCAGTACATTTGGTCGAACGAAACGGGCAGCTACATCCGCCGAAACGCGGACGGCAGGGTCGAAGCGCTGTTCGCCGACGCAGCCGGTGCCGAGTTCGCGAAGATCATTAGCACGAACGCCCTGCGCGTGGCCGATGGTTGGACTATGTTGCTGGTCAATCCCGTCAAGATGTATTTCGGGAACACCGACGAGACGGGCACGCGGACGACGGGTGCCGCCACCGATATCGACTGGACCAGCGGCTTCAATTGGGGAGAGGATAGCGCCGGTAGCAACCGAGCGAATGTTGAGTTCGCCCGAGCGTGGCTCGCACTCGAAGCCTACGACCTGACCGTGCAGGGCAATCGCGAGGCATTCTTTACTGCGCTCACGCCCCTGGCACTCGCTGACATAAAGACAGACGGCAGCGGGCCCACCGCGACGCAGGCGCTGGACTTCCTCCCGAATGCCTACCCGGCGGTGTCGCAGAATGCGGGGAGTGGTGGAAATTACTCGATTGTCGGCACGCCGCGCGAGGGCGCTGGGCCGGCGGGGGCGGCGTTGACAGCGCCGGCGTCGTTCAATGGGATCACGACTGCTTCCGGCGTAAACACGCTCACCATTCCAGCGACCGGCGGAAATGTCGATGACATGATCTACTCGGTCGATTTTCGCCGGTCTACGACAGGCGCTGAGACCATGCAGGTTTCCAGCAACGGTGGGCGGTTCTCCATCGGCTTCACGGCTGATGATGAAATCATTGTGTCCTGGAACAACGTGAGCGGTGCCGCCCGGCTGATTGCTGAAACGACGAGCTTCGCCATCAAGGACACCTATATCCACAATCTCACCTGCGCCTTCCATAACGATACGTCGATGGGCGGGACCGGATTGGCGACGGCAGAAATGGTCGTGGACGGCGTGCTCCGTGGCCAAGTGACGATCAATACGATTGGCGCGAACCAGTTCGCTCCTGGCTCCCACGACCGAATTTTCGGAGATTCTTTCTCGGGTGATGTCTTCAAGTATTGGGAGGCAGCTGGAACAAAAGTCGATCTGACGCAGACCGTCGAGCAAGAGCGTTGGTACAACGACGGCATTCTTGACCTCGGGGCAACAGGTGTCGTCAACGGTATAACGCCGGGTATCTATGTGCGGCTCCTGAACGGGGGTGTGCTGATCAATGATGGCACCGGATCGAATGCAACAGAGAACGGGACGCTTGGCGTTCCAACCACTGATCCGTCGGTGGCTCTGGATGGCGCGACGATCCTAGCAGACGCCCTTGTCTGGTACGAGATGGACGACGCTGGCAATACCGTGACCGCAAACGAATTCGAGACCGTCAACGACAAGAACGGTGTGATCGATCTCACGACGGCCGCGGCAGCGAACCGTCCTCACGAGGTGAACGACGCCGGGGCGATTTCGGCTGAGTTCGTAGACGCGACCCACGGCTTCGTCGTGGCCGCCGCAAGCTACCCGGCTAACGCGTTCCACAACGGCGGCACCTTCTTCACCGTCCTTCGTGTGGACGGCATTGGTGGTGGCGGTTTCGGACGATTGTTCGAAAAGGGCGGGAACAACATTCGTACGGCTTGGGCCATCGATCTCGGTGGCGGCGAGTTCGGATTCCACTTCCAGTGGGGCAAGGGTACCGGCACGCCAAATTGGGACATGCCTAACGGTTTTACGTCAGGCGCGATTGAGCGCCTTGCGATGCAACTTACACAAACACAGCGGACCTCCGACGTTCGCCAGTTCATCAACGGCGTCAAGGCGATCCCTACGATTGGTTCGTGGGTTGCAGACGATAATGCTGACGACGATAGTGCATCGGATTTCTTCCTGGGTAATCGCGTTGGATACGACCGCGTGATGGATGGGCGCATCTATATGTACGCTGAGTTCGACGCGTATCTCCCGGCGCAGTACATCGCGGCGGTCGACGCGTATCTCAATACGAAGTATTAGGCGGAGTCAGGTCTTGCCGATGAATATCCGGCCGTTTTCACCGTTCTTGCGGCGATCGCGCCATCGCAGGAATTCCGCGATCGCCCAAATTGGGATGGCGATCGGTAAGATCGCGATGATCCCGAGCACAATTGTCGCTAGCCAGAGCCATTGCTTGAGGGACTGTTTGGTCGAATTCCGAACCATATCTCAAGATAGATTGCGACGAATTTTTGAACAACGAGAAATTGTAGCATAATGCCGGCAACGTATTTCGTCTTGGAGGATGACAGTGCTGGCGCGGACACGATCACGCTGCTGCTTTCAGCACTGCACGCGGCGACAGCGGCCAAATATACCGGCGACGTAATCCAAGATGTCCGGGTCTGTAACGAAGACTCTGACTACCGCTTGGTCGCGGCAAATATCACCGATGCCGAGCGTGTCGGCGCGCTGGCCGCCCTGCACCGGGACAACTACGGCACCGGAATTTTCAAGGACGAATATCCGTCGTTAGAAGCCCATGCGCGCGAGGCGTTCCGGGCGGTCGGCGAAGATACGCGCGAGGTGCTGCATTCCGAAGCGCCCTATGCGCCGGATGGCAGCAATGTGTGGTCGCTCAAAACGACGTTTGGCAAAGGGACCGGGCGGTACTACGGCGACCGGGTGATCGGCGCGAAATGCGGAAACGGACCGTTAAGCGCAGGTCCGCAGCCGGCGGGCAACAAGTTCAACTGGTTCTTCCACGGATTTTGGATCGACGTGTGGCAAGACAACGGGACCATCGTTGCGCACTCCTTAATCCGGATGAGAAGCGGGCCGGGGACGGCGGACAAGGCTAATTACATTTTCGATCACGAGATCAAACCGGGCGCGATGTGCGGCGGCAACGTCTTGCAGCATGAGCATAGCTGGATCAAGGATGGGTCCAGCAATATGTACACGATCATCGAAGGATCGGGGTCGCACAACGCAGTGGGCAACAACAACGCCCATAAGCTGTACGATCCAAACTTCGACACGCTCGAATTCGCGGGAGAATTGACTACGGTCGATAGCGTCCAGGAGTGTCGGGATACACCTGGGTCGTCGTTCTTCGACAGCACGGCAGACGGCGGGAACGGCGGTTGGTGTGTCCACATGCCGGACGGGTCCAACCCGACCGGCCGGGTCGCTGGCACGGGCGATTTCGGGTTCCGGTTCGATTGGCTGACCCCTGACGCGGCCGAAGTCGTACGCGAAAATATCGCCCTGCATGGCTTCAAGGCGCGGTTCATGTCCATCCAAATGGCCCCCGGCGCGATAATGCCGACGATCCGGCATATCGACTTCCATATGCTCAACATGCGCCACAACGCGGAAGATAACCTGTTCAACATCCAGATCGACAATAGCGACCCGACGCGGATCATTTCGGATATCACGATCAACGTGGATCAGATGTCGCGGGCGCGCAACGCGTTCTACCTGATCACGCAGAACGCTTTTCTGGATACCGCGCAGGCAAAGCGCATCACGGTTCAGGCGGACCCGAATGCGCGCGACGGACGGGAAAACATCTTCGACATCGGCGGGTTTGTGCCGAAGGAGTCGGACAACGATGGTCACGCGGTCGGGGTCAACCCCTGCGAAGACTTCATCTGCCGGAACTTGAAGATCCGCCGATGCGGCGGTTCGATCATCGCTTACGCGATCAACTACCTGAACCCTGGCCACACGTCGACGACCCATAACTTCCGGGGTTTGTTGATCGAAGGCAACGACGTCGCGGAGCATTCTCCACACTATCCGAATATCGGCAGTTCGTCCGCGAGCAACGGCATCGGGTTGAATCTCGACAACACTTGCTTCCTTGATGTTTCCGGCGCGGTCATCCGCAACAACATCGTCCGCGGATACGACACGATCCCTGCGAACGCTTTCCAGCATTGCTACCGGTCCAATTGGCATGATCAGGTCATTTTCGAAGGGAACGACGGCGATCTGTCGACCGGTGCAACGATAGCGTCGAACCGGAACGTGACGATCAAGTGGATCGACCTGACAGGAAACACCGGCAACTGGTCGGTCAATGATGACTTCGAGAACGCGGCAAATCCGGGCGTGCCGATTGGTACCGTGATGAAGGTGGAGAACGCGGGGGCGACTCCGCGTCTCTACTACGCCCATCCAACACTACAAACAACGACGGCTGCGGATATAGCTGGCGGCGTGACAATCAACAATATGAAGGACACCGGCAGCGGGACGACGAATGGTGCGAACGGGTCGCGCGGCATCGGCTGCAACATCCTCATGCGGCCGTCCGCGACGCGGCGGAACCGGCTCGGAAACAGCGGTGGGACGGTGCCTTGGATGGGATTCACCAGCGGGGCCAGCGCCGGCGGGCCGGACGCAACCGATCGGCTGACCGGTGGTGTGTACATCAACGAGAACAATACGGATTTTATCGGCGCAAACAATTTTCTCGGTATCAGCATTCCGGGACATTCCGTGGCTACATTGGCGACCTATCAGAGCTTTTCTGACGTCGGAAATAGCTATGGTACCGGGTCGCAGGTTCTGGTGCCCTGACACGTCATTCAATTTGGACTTAAGTTCGCCATTTTTCAGTCCGATACTGATGATTGGCTAGGGCCCAGCGCTTAATTACGGGGCTGGTCGGAGACTGAATTTGTGAGTTCGTTTTGTTAAAGCAAAAAATTGGCCGCGTCTTAGGAAAGACGGTTCCGATCAATGTGAAAAGAGGGCCGTGCAGGGGTATGCGCTTGTACGGTCGGTATTTTTACAATCGGCTGCCGGCCGAGTTTAGCGACGAGGAGTTGTTCTATTCAGGGCTAGATCTCTCGGGCAAAACCGTTGTCGAGGCCGGTGCGCATATTGGCCTCTTTACCTATCTGTTTTCCCGAACGGCGAAATCCGTCGTAGCGGTCGAGCCAAATCCGGAAACCTTTAAGACGGCATCACGCAATCTGCGGGCGAATCGTGTTTCGAATGTGGAGTTGATAAATGCTGGCCTCGCGGCCGAGTCCGGTACGTCGAACTATGTTGCCGAAAGATATGTATCCGCTCGTGGATCGCTAAAGAAAGATATTCAGGAAACGCTGCGCAAACGTTCTCAGGACCTCGTTCAAGCAGAGGTGCAATTGTTGGCTGTCGATGAGGTGATGCGCGGTAAACCGGTGGATTTCGTCAAGATCGACACCGAGGGCTATGAGACCATGGTATTGGGGGGAATGCGCGAGACGATCGAGCGATGCCGGCCGGATATATACTTCGAAGTCCACGGCGTCACAGATCAGGACAAGTCGGACGATTTGCGAACGATTGTCGAGTTCTTGCAGCCCGCCGGTTATCAAATCCTGCATCTATCTCGTGGTCTCCCACCCGCCGATATCGTAACCGCAAGGGGCGGTTACATAGCGTCCGTGCGGATAACGGATTATCTAGCGAATGCGCTGCGGCCATTTAAAGCCACCGACCATGCGGGAATCTAAATTGTTCGCATGTTTCCTTTGGATCGCCTGACCGGCGGAATCCAGACGACCTTCGTCAAACAAGGAATCAAGCTTGCGACGTCACGCTAATCGAGCGTGACGTCTTCTCGGCTGCGGCCCGTATCTCCCGACCCCTCTAAATCAACAGGAGTTCTCCCATGAGCGGATTATTCTCTTCGCCCAGTGCGCCCACGCCGCCGCCGCCGCCGGAACCGCCGGAGAAGAGCGATGCGGAGGTTCAGGAGGCGGCGCTTCAGGAACGGTTGCGGCGCGCGCGCCAGCGGGGACGGGCGGCGAATATCCTGACCGGCAACCGGGGCGTTACGGGCGATGCACCCGCCGCGCAGAAAACCTTGTTGGGCGAATAACCCATGATCGATCCGGATAAGATCATCGCGCGCCGCGACCGGTTGCGCTCGACCCGGGGCGTTTGTGAATCGCACTGGCAGGAGATCGCCGACCGCGTGCTGCCGCGCCAGGCGAGCTTCGTCACTCGCCGTGAACCGGGCGAGAAACGGACCCGCGAGATATTCGACGCCACCGCCGCGCTGGCGCTGGAGCGGTTTTCCGCGGCATTGGAATCGATGCTGACGCCACGCACCCAACGCTGGCATCGCCTGCGCGCGAGCGACCCGGCGCTGAACGACCTGCCGGAAGTGCGCGCCTGGTTCGACCGGGCGGAGGATATCCTGTTCGGCGCGCGATACGCCCCGCATGCCAACTACGCGGCGCAGCAGCACGAGGTCTACATGTCGCTCGGCGCGTTCGGCACCGGGGTGCTGTTCGTCGGGCAGGACGATGCGCGCAATGGGCTGCTCTACCGCGCGACGCATCTGGCCGACTGCTACGTCGCCGAGAATTTCCAGGGCCGCATCGACACGCTCTACCGCGATTTCGAACACACCGCGCGTCAGGCCGTCCAACGCTGGGGCGACGCCAACCCGGAATCGATCCGCCGGGCGGCGGAGAAGGAGCCCGAGCGCAAGTTCCGCTTCATCCACGCCGTCCAGCCGCGCGACGACGACGCGCGCGATGCGGCCAAGGTGGACGGCGCCAACAAGCCCTTCGCCTCGGTCTACCTGGCGGAGGAGGGGCGCACGGTCGTGCAGGAAAGCGGCTTCGACGAGTTCCCCTACATGGTCTCGCGCTACGTCACTGCGCCGCGCGAGGTCTACGGCCGCTCGCCCGCGATGACCGTACTGCCCGACATCAAGATGCTCAACGAGATGAACAAGACGACGATCCGCCAGGCGCAGCTCGCCGTTGAACCGCCGATCCTCGTCTTCGACGACGGCGTGCTCGGCCGGCCCGACGGCTTCGGCCTGACGCCCGGCTATATCAACTACGGCGGCGTCAACAAGGACGGCCGCCCCCTGATGCAGCCGTTCCAGTCGGGCGCGCGGGTCGACATCAGCCTCGACATGATGGAGCAGCGCCGCCGCGCCATCAACGACGCCTTCCTCGTCACGCTGTTCCAGATCCTGGTGGACCAGCCCAACATGACCGCGACCGAGGCGATGATCCGCGCGCAGGAAAAGGGCGCGCTGCTCACCCCGGTGATGGGCCGGCAGCAATCGGAAGCGCTCGGCCCGATGATCGAGCGCGAGCTCGGCCTGCTGCAGCGGATCGGCCTGCTGCCGCCGCTGCCGGGCGCGCTGGTCGAGGCGGCGGGCGAGTTCGACATCGAATACGACAGCCCGCTGTCCCGGGCGCAACGCTCGGAGCAGGTGGTCGGCATCTCGCGCACCTTCGAGGTGCTGGCCCCGCTCGCCGCGACACAGCCGGACGTGTTCGACGTGTTCGACGGCGACGCGTTGGCGCAGCTCGCGGCGGAGGTGAACGGCGTGCCGCAACGGGTGCTGAACACGCCGGACGAAATCGCCCAGCGCCGCCAGGGCCGCGAATCGGCGGAGCAGATCCAAGGCCTGATCGCGGCCGCGCCGGCGGCGAACCAGGCGGCGGGCGCCCTCGAAAAAGTGGTGAATTCCGGTGCGATTGCTGAGCCGTCCTAGGAACCGCCGCCTCTCGGCGGCCTACCGCCGGGCTTTCGCCGCGCCGGGGGCGGAGGTGGCGCTCGCCGACCTCGCCCATTTCTGCCGCGCCCGGCGCGCGCCCTTCGTCGCCGGCGACGCGATGGCGACCGGCGTGCTGATCGGCCGGCAGGAAGTGTTCCACCGCATCGCCCGCTACCTCAACCTCTCGGAGGAAGAGGTGTGGGAGTTGGTGTCGGATCGTCAGGGGGACGTATGACCGATCTTCGAAAGGGTTTGTCCGTTTTTGACGCGTTGCTTGCGCAACCACGCGCCACCGGGTTCGGGTTTCGAATTCCGATCTTTCCGCAATCGTCAACGCGGATTTCCGACCTTAGATCATTGCTTGCTCCCGGTGGGATGCAGCCGCGGAGTCCGCAAAGCTCGCTTTTGTCGCCGCTCAATGCTGAATCGGTTGCGAACACTCCTGCGCAAGTGTCGCTTGCCGACTCTCACCCCGTGGTGCTCGCGGTGTCGGGTCGGCAAACCAATCCAGCGATTCCACTAGGAAGGGCTCTAAGTTTGCCCGGAGTGAACGCGCCAAGCGAGACGCAGATTGCGGAAAGCCCGATCGAGAATGATGACCTGTACCGTCAACAGGAAACGCAGCGTGAAATCGAGGCGCTGAAACACGCCAAAGGGCGTAAGATTGAGATTCGAATGGAAGGGGCCCGGATATGGGCGATCAAAAATAATCGCCCGGCGTTGTTCAAGGTGGCAGAATCTGCGAGTGCCTCAGGAGCTGCACCGTCACACCGTGAGCATCAAGTTGGCGTTGAAGCTGTGAGAAAGTACGACAAGACAATCATTGAAGAGGCGCTGCGATTTGGCGTTGATCCTGATCTCGTGCGGGCAATCATGTACATCGAGAATGCAGATGGTCACCGGTATGGCATGGACCGGTTTATGCAAGATTATGGCCGTGCAAGTTCGTTATTGCCGATGAACATCAAACCGAAGGTCTGGGAAGGGGTCGGCGGAGTACGGCGAGACCAGTTCAAGGATCCCAAGTTGAATATTCGGGCAGGTGTGGCCTTAATCAAGGAACTTCAAGATAGAATAGAGAATCCAACGCCGGCAAAAATCGGTTCGATCTGGCAGTTTACCGGAAGGGAAATCGTGAATGACAATGGTGCAAAAATCGAGAGAGCGTTCCGGCAAAAAATCTGGCAGCGATAGCCGTCTGATAATTATCACATAAATCGCATCAAACGGCCTTCATTGCGCCGGGGCGTTATGCGAGTTTCGGAATTAAATCACTTGCTTCGCACTGTCGCTGGGTGAATTGGCGTGATTTCTCGATTCTCTATGCATCCCTTCATTCGTTCCTATCTCTCACTTGCCTTGACGGGCGGCGTGATGCTGAGCATCGCCATGTTTATTTTCGAGGTCTATGCAACAATGACCGGGTCGTTGAACCGTAACTTTTGCAAGGCGGTAGACGGTGCGGGAGGCCTTTCGATTGGCGGTGGCGACTCGTGCTTCATCCAATGGGACTACGTAGCACTTCTGTTCGGATATTGGACGGGCATGTTCGGTTTGTGGTCCGTATCTTGTGCCTTGGTCGTGGTGTCCGCTTGGTTGATCCTTAGGAGATTGAGACCTGTTTCACCCGTGGAGGAAGGCGATAATTCAAGTCCTGGACCATATTTTTTCCCGGGGCGCAGAGCGGCATATGCGTTTTATCTTGCCACTGTCATAGGTTTTCTCTGCCTGTGGTGGTCTTGGATTACCTCGTCTAACCTTGTGGTCCTCATTTACATGCTACCGGCACTTCTCTTGGCGTTTCCGTTGATTGCGTCAATCAGATATCTGTCATCGAGACGCTAGTTCTATGTAGTGCCATCGCGCGCTGTTCGCGCTTCAGCGCGACTTTCTCGACGCCTTCGACCAGGTGGAATCAGGTACGGTCGGGCAGGAAGAAGCGGCGCGCGATCTTCTGAGCCGATCTTCACCAAGTGAGGTAAGAGGGGCGGGCAGACCTCCGTCTGGGAATTCGAATGACCAAATATTGCCAGGTGAATCGCATCGAATTGACAAGATTGTGCCGCTAAGTTGCAGGGAGTGAAATCGGCGTCACCCAATTGCGGCGATAGCGCATCTAGGTATCGGTTTGCGAAGACCCCGACATCTCTTTCTTCGCTCTTATCTATTATTGAGCGTCTTAGCGGCCCCTCTCTATGCCGTCGGCCAATTTCTTGCTCGTGTATATGTGACGATGCAGGGTTCCGTGAACTACAACTTCTGCCGAATCACGGATGTTCCGCGTGGCATCCCGATGGGGGACGATCTTTTTTGCGTAATTCACTTCGATTATGCGCTAGTGAGCATCGTCCTTGCGATTGTTGCGTTCGCGCTGTGGTCGGTGATTTTCGCCGTCCTGATCATAGGCATTTGGTTCACGCTTCTCCGATTTCGGTTGGTTCCGGTTCTGTATCCCGTTGACGGCTCGGCAACGGATTGAGACGCGAAACACACACGCATTTTGGCCGCGGTGTCGTTTGTCGCCGCGGCCTTTATGTATTGTTTCGTGGTGGAAGTGTCGATCGGTCAGAACACCAATTTGGTCTGGATGTTCGATTTTCCGTCGATGCTTTTGGCCTTTCCGCTGCTCGCGGCGTTTCGCTATTTGGCATCTAAATTCTAGTCGTCTGCATGCGGCTGCGTAGCCGACGACTCGTTGATCCCGTGTTCTCGATTTCGACTCTTTGTCACGGTCGCCGTGCGGCCTGAGCCTCTTCCGTCGCTCATGTCGGCCTAGCGCCGCGTTACCCGAAATTAAATCTCGATAGATCAACCGCGCGGGCGCGTCCGTCCGCCGTGAGGAGGACGTATGCCCGATCGCGCTGTCCGGCCGTCGTTGTTCGACGCGCCCAACGGTCCCGGCCGTCCGACCGGCTTCGGCTTTCGCATTCCGATCCTGCCGGAGCCGCCGAGGTTTTCCGACGAGCTCTCGACCCTTCTGGGGCTGCCAACCGCGCCCCGGGTTCCCGGCACTGGTGGGCCAGCAGCGCGTGCCGTCGCGCAGCCGTCGCCAACCTTTAGGCCGGACCGTATCCAGCTTGCGGAAAGCCCGGTTTCGGACCGCCCGCCCGGCGTCGATCCGGATTTGCGGCGGCCTGCGCCACCGACGGATGCGGCGGTGGAGCGCGACGGGACCGGCCTCGACGCCGCGAAACGGATCGGCGAGGCGGCGAGCAAGGCAGTTGGGCGGATTTTCGAAGAACCGCTCGGCGCATCGCGCGAGACCTTGGGGCCGCTCGTCGCGCAATCCCCCGAGGAACGGCGGGGCGTCGCCGGGTTGTTCCGGGCCTTCAACGAAGTGTTCATAGGGGGCGGCAGCGTCGCGGTCGACAGCGCGTTCCGAACCATGGTCGCCCCGGTCGTCGGCGGAATCGCGGCAACCGTCCAGGCGCTTCAGGAATTGGGCATGTCGCGCACCGCCGCCCGCCGGTTGGAACGAGACCTGTATGCCGGGGTGACGGTCCTGGGGCTCAAGTCAGGTCCGGCCTTGGGCCTGCAGCCGCGCCTTCCCGGGCCGAAGCGTGTGCTGGCCGATGCAAACCGGCGGGGCGTTTTCGAGAAGGCGCTCGACGAGTTACCGCCGGACAGGATGAAGGCTGCGAAAGCCCAGTTGGAATCCGCCTTTCGCAAGGGGCACGAACTGGGCGTCAAGGCGCGGTCTGTAACCGCGCAAGATATCAGCCGGCGTGTTGGGCTAGACCGCTTGAGCCGGGAAGGCCGACAACTCTTTGACCGTGTCGCCCGAAAGCTGGGCAAACAACCGACCCCGTCGGTTTTCGAGAAACTGGCGAAGGAAGGCATCCCGATATCCCAGAACATCGCCGAGGGAAGGGCGGCGATTCAGCATGCGTTGTTGGCTCGCACGTCCGTACCCGCCGCAATGTACCGGCCCGACGTAGGGGAAATCACATTTGCGTATAATCACAATGGGGCCGGGTTGGCCCACATTATTTCTCGACGAAGTTCGCAAGGCCAGGATGCTCTGGACTTTGTTGTGAACACCCTCCCGGAAGTCCTGGCTAAGGGCACTTTGCATTCAATGTATACATCTAAGATCGGGGATCGACGAGCGAACATAGTTTATCGTGGGAATCTCGCCGTTTTGAGCTTGATCAAAAATCAACGGCGTGAAACTTGGGCTCTTACAGGTTTTCAAAATAGAGATTTTAGAAAACGAAGCGGGAAAACGCGATTAGGGCCGGATCGGCGAAAACCGAAATAGTCCCGGTGGCAAAGGGAGGGTAAGCCTCCAATGCAATGCCTACGCACAATAACCCGTCTGATAAGATTAATGTGGGAGCGGGACCAAGAGAGATATTATGTTCCTGTTTTGTGCCGGGCAAGAAAATTCGCTGCAATATTGAGGTTCGATAGTCCCGATGGCATCCGGGGGTTAGCCCCAGCCATACTTGGCTTAGTTTCCTAAGATGCCTACGCACAGGCGGACCTCATTTCAGCCAGACTGTGGGAGCGGGACCACTATTGAACCTAGGGTCCGGTTCTTCCCCATTCAATCTAAAACGCAGTGTTGCCGGTTTTCGGCCGAGGCCGGACCGACCCTTACTCACAACAAGGTGTAGATATGCAAGATGATGCGGAAACCCTTCCGGCGGTGACGCCGGAGGGTGCGATGCCCGATGGCGATGTGGATGACGCGGCCGAGTGGGACGTTGGGGTCGATGACGAACTCGCGGACGATTGGCTCTCCGGTCTCGACGAAGACAGCGCCGAATTCGTCCGCACCAAGGGGTGGGAGGATCTGGATGCCGTGGTCCGGTCCTACCAGAACCTGGAGAGCATGCTGGGCAGCGACCGCGCCGGCCGCACGCTGACCCTGCCGAAGGACGAGGACGATGCCGAGGCCTATGCGGAAATCTATGACCGGCTCGGCCGGCCGGAGGCGGCGGCGGGGTATACTCTGGAGGTGCCCGACGGCATGGCGATCGACGAGCCGATGATGGACTGGTACCGCGAGGCGGCGCATGCGGCGGGCCTGTCGGCGCGGCAGGCGTCCGCGCTGTTCGACGCGTGGAACGGAATGGCGGTGCAGCGGGTCGCGGCGATGAACCAAGACAAGCAGGCGGCGCAGGACCAGGACATCGAGGCCTTGCGCGAGAAATGGGGCGGCGTCTTCGACCGCAAGGTCGCGGCGGCGCGGCAGGCGGCGCGCCGGTTCGGCGGCGAGCAATCGGCGGCGCTGGAGGAAGCGCTCGGACGCGCCGGCGTGACCGAATTCCTGGCCGGGATCGGCGAGGCGGTTTCGGAGGACGCCCTGCCCGCGGGCGAGGGCCGCACCGGGTTCGGCCTGTCCCCGGTCGAGGCGCGCGCCAACTACGAACAGCGCAAGCGCGATCCCGGCTTCGTCGCGGCCCTGCAAGACGCGGCGCATCCGGGCCACGCGGCGGCCAGCGCCGAGCGCGCCCGTTACCTCGCCGCCATCTGGCCCGCGCAATAGGCCGGCGTCGCTCCCGCCGGCCCGCATTGGCCGGGGTATTGCGGTCATGAGCCGGCACGTCACCCGGATGACCCTCTGGGATGTCGACCACCTGACCGAGGCGGAACGCCAACGCATCCTCGACAGCTATCCGCCGCACGAGCGGGACGCGCGCGCCAAGGGGCTGCCGCAGCTCGGCTCGGGCCGGATCTTTCCCGTGGATGAGGCGTGGATTTCGGTCGATGCGTTCGAGACGCCGCCCCACTGGCCGCTGCTGGGCGGGATCGATTTCGGGTGGGACCATCCGACCGCCGCGGTGCGCATCGCCTGGGACCGGGACGCCGATGCGGTCTATATCACCCATTGCTATCGGGTGCGGCACGCGACGCCGGTCGTCCATGCCGCCGCGCTCAAGGCGTGGGGCGTCATCCCCTGGGCCTGGCCGCGCGACGGGCTGAACGATACCGCGGCGGGCGAGAACCTGGCGCAGCAATACGGCGACCAGGGCCTGTCGATGCTTCCCGACCCGGCCGCTTTCGAGGACGGCGGCAACAGCGTCGAGGCGGGGCTGATGCAGATGCTCGACCGGATGCAGACCGGCCGCCTCAAGGTCTTTGCCCATCTCGCCGACTGGTTCGACGAGTTTCGCCTCTACCACCGCAAGGACGGGCGCGTGGTCAAGGAATACGACGACCTGATGGCCGCCACCCGCTACGCCCTGATGATGCTGCGCCACGCCCGCGTCCCGGCCGCGCACCGCCGGCCACGGCAGGCGCAGGCGACTTGGCGGGTGCTGGACGGGTGATTGCAACGCATCGTGACGAAAGGAATGAAGCTCGGATGACCTCATTGTTTGAAAGCCCGTCGTCACCCCCGTTGGCTACCCGAAAAGGTGGTGCTCCTGCGTCACAACGGTCGAACCGGGTGCCGTCCGGTAGTCTTCTTTCACAGAGCGCTAATGCAACCGATCAGGTTCGCTCGCCGCTCGGCGCCAGCACAGTGAACACTGCGGCTGCCAAGTCGAGCGGATCAAGATCGTTACTCGCGCAGGCGAGACCGCAAAGTGGCGCGGGTAAGTCGTCGGCGGGATTATCGTCGGCTCAAGTAGAGAAGATGTTTCAACGATTCCTGCGTAATCTCGGACCTCGCGAGGGCGGCACAGCGAACCGTCCCTTGTCGCATGATCGGGGTAGACTTACGCACAAAGGCATCTCAACACGATTTCTCAGCCAACTTCGAAATCAGAAACCTCATCTAAAACTGCCTGCCGATCCGCGGCAGATTACGCCAAAGCAGCGGGCCAATATCTTTAGGAGTGAATTTTTCGATCGCGCAAATGTCGCAAAGGTTGCTGCGATTTCCGGTGTACAAAATCAGGCTTCAAAATTGCCTGAACAACTTTTTGACACTGCCGTGTTACACGGGCCGGAGAGTGCCGGAGCGTTTCTCCAAGAGGCTTTAGATACGGTCCTCGGTACGGATTTGCGGATCGTTAAAGGTGGGAAGAAGCAATATGACGGGATAGTAGGGTCGCAGACGCGCGCAGCAATCGCGAGGGCCGCACGTCAAGGGAGTTTACGTGCCGTGAACAACCAAATGGTGATCATTCGCGAACGGAACATGCGAGCAGATTCTACATTTCCAAACAATCCTGGCTGGATTCCGCGTGCTAGATCGTTCCGCATGCCTTAAGCAATGTTTGTTCTCGGAAGTCAGATGTCTTTTGGTGCGTATTCTTGGTTCTGCGTGATCATTCGATCGATCAATTCGGACAAGACATAACTCACATGCGACAAATGATAGGTATGCCAAATGGTCCCGCAGGAGACTCTGCAATACTCGCTATCGTTATAAATCACCCAATAAAAACGCCCAATGCCATGAATAACCGCTGCTAATGCGTCACGCGTTTGGAGGCGCGTAAGTGTGCGGTCGCGATAGCGTAGTTGATCGCGAAGCTCTAGCACTTTCTTCTCAAGGCAGTTAACCGTTTTGAGGTGCCCTTCGGACCATCGTTCACTGCTCGTACTTGAACGGTCAGAGAGTGATGTTGCCCAACATTCGTTAACGATCGCGTTCGCATCGAACTGTTTCGAGGTGGAACCTGGCTCGTTAGAGTTGGTGGACCGGTAGGTGATATCCGGAGATGTGACGCTTTCCTTTTGACCCGTATGGATCGCTGTCACCCAAATCATGGTTCTGACTAATTGTTCATAGAGCGCGGTCTGTCTAATCAGGTCGGGACCCGGCGTATCAGGCGCACAATTTGGCGCGCAGTAATCGCTGTCAAAATAGATCATGCTGTAAATCATTCCGAGCGCGTTTCGCGCTTTCTTGAGATCGCGCTCCGATTCTTCGCGGTTTATTGTGAACTCCCCGAAGCGAAGCGTGTCGAGCAGATCGAAAATCTTATTTTCCAGGCACAACGCCGTCTTCAAATGACCGTCGCGCCAGCGCTCAGTGACCGGACTTTCGCGGTCTTCCTTCGATACCGCCCAGCACGCGTCGATGACTGCTTGCGGATCGGGCAGGTCGGGGGCTGGTAGGCCACCGGCGGCGGTCGGCGAAGAAAACGCGGCCACAATCGGCAGCAGGAAGAGCAACAGCAAGCGTCGCATGCGCGGTGATCCTTTTTCGAAGTGTAATTCAGAGTTGCGCGAACGAGTCTATTAATTCAACTTAATTGTGGTCAATTGACGTGACGCCTGCGGTCATTCTGTGACGCGCTGATGGCCGCACAGAGCAGGTGACGCGGTGAGGTCGGATACTCTCCGCTCAAAGCGACGGAAGGAAAAACACTCCAATGGCTTCGTTGTTTGAGAGACCGGCATTACCGCCGATGTTGCGCCGATCCGACGGAGGCCCGTCGTCGGCGCGGGCAACCGGATCAAATTCGGTATCGGTCGGGGGTAGGGGCGGCGCGTCGATGCCTTTGGGATCACGGAGTCCGGGATCGCCGCTTGCCGGGGCTCGGCAAGTGAACCGGTCTAACGGCGCGCTGCCTGGTTTGCCGCCCGGTCGATCCGAGCCGTTGTTTCAGAATGCCGGGCGCGATCTCGGCCGGCCGCTTGGGTTCAGCCGCCGCATCCCGGTGATGCCGCCGCCGCGGTTTTCCGACGGCCTTTCGGATTTGCTCGGCCTTGAGCGGCAACCAAGTCCTTCGCGGTCCGCGGCCCCGAGCCTACCAGCCAGCGCCGCCGGATCACCAGATAAACCGGCAACCAAGAATATGCAGCTTGCGGAGAGTCCGGTTGCCGACAAGCCGTTCGAGCGCATGGACGGAAAGCTGGATCATGCCGCGGTCCTGAACCCCGGCCCGCCGACAACGAAACCGGTCGACGAATTCGACATGTGCCGCAAACTCGATTTCGATCCTTCTGGGCCAACAGAAGGGCAAGTCATCGCAACATTTGGGTTGAGTGCCATAACCGTATCCAACCTAGTTGACGACGCGGACGATGCTACTGTGAAACACTTCAAATATATGACAACGATCGATTCCAAAGCCGACGCGTTCCGGCACGCGTTATTTAGCTATATGTTGAGCAAACGCTTCGGCGCGCATCAAGCAAAGCGATTGATGGATGCTCATGAGATTTCTTTTGAGAACGACCCCGGAGGCCGTTTGATGGACCTATTCAATAATAACGTAGGTCGCCGGCTTGCCTTGGATCCAAAGAACCGCGATCGAGACGGAGAAGTGGTCGTATTGGAGGCCCTTAAGCGGGGCGAACTACAGACCGAGTTGTTTCGGGTCATACCCGTTCCGTCACGGCTTCGACGCCAACCCCTATCGCCGGTCCAACGGTCGGGCTAACGCTGTCGGAGAATGACCCTACGTCGTCGTCATTTGTTGATCTTCACGCTCGGGGCGCTGACACTCGGTACAATCCTGCTCGTCGCGCTTCCTTGCTCGACGTTTCGTGTGAATTTGACGAACGAGTTGGCGCAGCCCGCGGATGTTCGCATCCTTATTCGCGATCGGGCAGCCTGGTCCGGAAGGGTGGACGGTGGCCAGAGAATCCACATTCCCATCTCGGATTGGACCAAACCAGACAATTTTACCATTCAGTTCCGATACGCACATTTCCCTGACGGTAAATGGTCGCAGCGGCGTGGTATGTTGTCGCTTACACCGTTCAACGTCGCGCCTTTCGAATTCTTTCTTAATGAGAAAGGACAACGGAACCATTTCATTCAACGTCATCCTTGGGTTCTTGCGTTTGACTCATCGAGTTTAAGGTCGACGATTAATATCGGCTTGACCCTGTATTGGGGCGCACGGTGTTTGGACTGCGCGGTAATCCGTCTGATGGGTGTCGGTCCGTCGTCTCGCAACAGTTAGCATGTGCGGACCATTGGTTGTTCTGCATTTTGTCTTAGGTTTTGGAACGGAGCCTATAAAGACTTCATGACTGAAGCAATCCGTCGCCAACCATTCATAACATTCTTTGTCGTCTGTATTTTGGTCAATGTCGCCATCGTTGCACTGCCCTGCGAGACATTCAGTGTCAAATTCACCAACATCGAACGCGAACCGGTTTTCGTCCGAATCGCTCTTGATGATATCAATCGGCCGCCGGGTCGGGATGTGATCTGGTCGGGGACGGTAGCCGGTGAGGCAACAGAATTCGTCTCGATTTCGGAGACCCTACGCGGCGACGGTTTTGCCTATCAATTCTATTATCCGGCTGCCGATCGAGTTAAATGGAGTAACGAGGGGTGGGCGGCGTTTTCGTTTCTGCCGAAGTTGGGCGGGCCGTTTGACGTGCGCCTGTCGCTGCGCGGATCAGAAGACAAGACGAGTTACAAACACCCGGTCATCAATGCATTCGACTCCGAATTCTGGCAATTCTTCGCCACTTTGGGGGTGTGGTACTACCGGAGCGTAACTTGTCTCGATTGCGCCCTTCGGCGCGGCCTGCGCCATGAACCGGTGTGACGTGTCGTTGGTTGGTAGCCAGCGCATGGAACCCAAATCGGCCCTTTTCGACTCCTAGTCAAAAAAAGCCCGGACAAGCCCGCGCACAAATGGGCCCCGGCTGACCGCGGGAAAGACCGCCGCCGTGCGGGCGTAAAGCGCAGGATCGGGTCCGTCCGGCCGCTCTTGCCTCCGGCATCGACGGCGGCAGGGGCGGCCGACCCCAGGGCGGGCAACCCCTCCGAACGCGCAACCTTTCTTGCAACAGTTTGGAGGACCTCATGTCCAACGACGTTATCGTCGCACGCAGTCAGGCCTATACCGACAGCGTGCAACTCCTCCTGCAGCAGCGCGGCTCGCGGTTCCGGGCGGCGGTGATGGAGGGGCACTATCGCGGCAAGGCCGCCAAGGCGGTGGAGCAGATCGGTGCTGTCAGCGCACAGAAACGCACCACCCGCCACGGCGACACGCCGCTCATCGAGACCCCGCATGCTGCCCGCTGGGTGTTCCCCACCCATTACGAATGGGCGGACCTAATCGACGATCAGGACAAGCTGGAAACCATCGTCGAGCTGACCAGCCCCTATTCGATCAACGGGGCGGCGGCGATGAGCCGGGCCATCGACGATGAGATCGTGCCCGCCTTCTTCGGCGATTCCCGCACCGGCGAGAATGGCTCCGACACCACCGCCTTCGACGCTAACCAGGTAGTGGCGGTCGACGAGGGGGCGACCGGGGCGACCGGCCTGAACGTGGCAAAGCTGCGGGCGGCGAAGAAGCTGCTCATGGCCAACGAGGTCGATATCGACAACGACCCGCTCTATGTCGCGCTCACGGCGGAACAGCATGACGACATGCTGAACGAGATCCAGGCCGTCTCGCTCGACTTCAACACCAAGCCGGTGCTGGTCGACGGGCGGATCACCGCCTTTATGGGCTTCAACTTCGTCCACTCGGAACGGCTCGACGTTGACGGCAGCGGCAACCGGCGCTGCCCGGCCTGGGCCAAGTCCGGCATGCATCTCGGCGTCTGGAACGACATCGAGGGGCGCGTCACCGAACGTGACGACAAGTCCTTCGCGACCCAGGTCTACGTCAAGGGCACATTCGGGGCGACCCGGGCCGAGGAAGGCAAGGTCGTCGAAATCAAATGCGACGAAAGCTAAGGAGGGCTGATCCATGGCAGTGGTAAGCACGAAGTCTTCGCTGGTTCAGAACTTCGAAGCGAAGCCGAACCAGTTCAATCCCGCGGCGCTTCTCTATGGGCGGCGCCGGGGCATCGTCGGCACCGTCGCCGTCGCGGCGAGCGATGACAACGGGTCGACCTATGTTCTCGCGCCCGTTCGGTCGTCCTGGGTGATCCCGTCGATCCGTCTCTACAACGACGCGATCACCGGCGGTTCCGGCTACGACGTGGGCCTCTACGATTCGGGGCTGACGGCGGTGGACGACGACGCCTACGCCGCGACGGTCAGTCTGGCGACGGCGTCGACCGACGGCGTCGAAGTCGCCTTCGGGGCGCGGAACATCACCGCGATCGGGCAGAAGGTCTGGCAGGACGCCGGCCAAACCGCCGATCCGATGGTTTGGTATTACCTCGTCCTCACGGCCGATGTCGTCGGCACGGCGGCGGGCGATATCGCCTTCGACTTGACGGTACTGGTCGACTGACCCGTCGCGGCTTCCGGGCCGCGTTTTTTGTTTCTCTCCCTGACCTGTGGCGGGGCGGCGCGTTTTGCCGCCCCGCCTTTTTTTATGCGGAAGGATTTGCGATGGCTCTGTTCTTCGTTAGTGGGGCGGCCTCCTGATGCCGCGTATTCCGATTTTGCCGGGCGATGTGTCGGCGGCGCGGGCAGCGAACGATCCCTTCGGGCCGCTGCCGCCGGCGCAGGCGGACGGCATCCGTGCGCTCCAGGCGCGGGACGACGGCATCACCCGTGGCCTGACCGTGGCCGAAGCCTGGCGCGACGGCGTCGCGGCGCTGCACCGGGCGGAAGGGGCGGAGGACGGCGCGCCCGCCGGCTTCGCCCGCGACTTTCTTGCACAAGCGGATCGTGGCCGGTCGGTGGCGCTGCGGTCCACGGTGCCGGGCCAGCGCGATGCGCTGGACGGCGACTTGCAAGAGTTGCGCGCCGATCTCGGCGACCGCGCGGTGACGGCGGAAGCGGCGGGTCTCGCGCTGCGTCGCCGCCTCGGCCTAATGCAGGTGCTGGAGACCTATGCCGGCGGCGTCGCCGAAGACCCCGGCCTGTTCGACAGCGCCGACGGACGGATCGCCAAACTGGTCGAGGGCCTGGGCCTGCCCGAGGCCCGGGCGAGTGCCGTGCGGAGCGAGATGCGGACACGCCTCGCCACCGCGGCGGTGGATGGATTGATGGCCGACCCGGCGGAAGCGGAGGCGGCGCTGCGGCTCGGCCTCTACGACGACGTGCTGCCGACGGCGATCAAGCAGCAACGGCTGACCGAGGCCGAGACGAAGCTACAGCGCGCCCGCCTGTTGGACGGCGAGCGGCGGCGGCAGGCGCTGTCCCGCCGCGCGGCGGAGGGCATGGCGGACGATGCGGAGATCGACGCGGCGCTGGCGGACGGCGGGCTGAGCGAGAGCGAAGCCGATCGCCTGCGAGCACAGTCAACCCAAGCAAGGCAGGGCGCGGAGACACGCCGAGCGCGCATCGACCGGGTGGCGGGCGGCGCGGCGCTCGACCCCGCCGACGCGGAAGACCGGCAGGCGGCGGACGCCTATTGGGAGGACGTGTCGGAAGCCTACGCCGTCGACGACCCGGCGCAGCAACAAGCGGCGGAGTTGGACCTGGTGCGCCGGATCGGCGTGTTGCCAACGGGCCTCGCCAAGAAATACCGCGGCATGCTGCTGTCCCGCGACCCCGAGACCGTGGTGCAGGGCGCGCGGGCGATCACGGAGATCGACGGGATGGTCGGATCTGACCCTGGCGCAATTCCGTCTGAGGACCGTGGCCGCGCCGCATCCATCGCGGAATTCGCCGACCTTGGTGTGGCCGCCGACCGGGCAATCGAACTCGCCGACATGAGAATGAACGAAGAAGACTCGGCCGGGAGTACGCTCCCCGTCGGTGAAGTGGCGATCAACAGCGCCTTTGAAGACGATAGCCTGGTGGGCGGTTCCGAAGAAGATGATCTGACGGTTACTGCTGCTAATAGTGACGAAGGCGATGGCATCGAGGAGGAGGGTGATGATCCATCGGTCCAAGAAGACCCTGCCCTGGATCGAGCGGCTCTCGACGCAGAGCCGGCACCAGTCCTCGACGATGAAACGATTGCGGCGCTCGAGCGCCAGGAAGACGGCGAACTGCCCCCCGTTCCCGAGCCCCAAGAGGAGCCTTTCATCGATCCCGGTCCGGGCGGCGTGGGCGATCTCAGCGAAACCGAGATGTCGGAGGAGTTGGCCGCCGTTCTCCAGCTATTGCCGGGCACAGGCGAGCTAATTGCTGGGGTTGAAATCGCCGCCGAAATCCAAAAGGCGATCCGGGCCATTGAGGATGACGACGATGACGGCCTGATCGAGGCGTTGAGAGCGGCGGTGTTTTTGGTCGGCGCTGAAGTGGCGGGTGGTGCGGCGGCCCGTCGGCTGAAGCCGCTGTTGCAACTCGCGGAGAATCGACAACTCCGCAAACTTGGTATTTTCGAAAGGTTTGACCGGACGCCGGGTGATCTCGATCCTGAAATTGTCAAACACGTCAAGAACAGGAAGCGGCAAGGTCAACCTGACGGCGCGTTTAATGCGACGCCGGATGATGCTTTCAAGACCACGAAGTTTCCGTCGCGCAAGCCGGCCGAGAATGTGCGCCGCGGCTTGGCCGCGGTCGACCTTGTCATCGAGAACGCGTTGCGGGGCGGCAAAGGCGTGATCCGCGGCGCGATGCACCGGCCTGATGTCGGCGGATCGATCAGCCTTTATTGGGGGGAAGTTGCGGTCAAAAAGGTAATGGGTCCTTCCGGAAAACGTGAGGATCAAATTCTTGGCCATGGCATAAGCAAAATCATAGCGAAACATGGCGTCGAAGCGCTTGAAGGTGCGATCGAGACCATTGCACGAGCAAAGACCCCAACACCGAAGGGCGGCACTATGGTTTTGGAACACAATGGACATCGCGCGGTTCTCAGACTCTTTCGCCGAGAAAATGGTGGAAGAAAAGAGGATACCTGGTTGCTGACCGGCTATTCATTGGGTGACGAACGCAAAACGAACGTTCCGGTTAATCTCAAAAAAATAAATGGGCCGCTATTCTTCAAGAAGCGGGCGAAGCAATGACGGCTTGCCATCGCCTCAAATCCGAAGCGGAGCCATGTTGCGCAATGCATAGGTGACACGGCGTTCTGTAATGTACCGGCAAAAACCCTCTATATCCCCTTCGATTGTTTCGAATTCGTACGACCAAGGTGTTTTCATTCGCCCTTTATCATTTCGTCGCATAACGACTTTCCAGTTCCCGAATTGCCCGGCGCTTTTCGCCAGATATCGGTTTGCAACGACCCCAGGTTTTGGGCCGAGTTCGGCAAAACTAACTTGGTCGTCTGTGTCCTCATACTCCGTGGCGATCATGTCTTCGATTTGATCCGGCCCCGCGCAGGGGTCGTCGTAATTGACCGCTTGGAGATAGCATTCTTCGATCCATAGAAGTAAATCCCGCGCGCCGGCTTGCTCCTTCCGGCCGCTTTCAAACAGTTGCGGGAATTTTGGTTCTTCGGGCGGTTCCGAACCGGTCATCGTGTCGCTCGTGTCCAAGGGATTCTTAATAATAACTCGAACTGTACAGGAACGGCGGCGCACCCCAGGGGACGATGTACAAGCCTCGCCCTGAACGTCCGAAACGGCCAGGGCGCGCCTCTCCGTATATTGATCGTTTGATTCAAATATTCAAGTTGAGTTGCCGTGAACTCGCCACAACGCTGAAGAGATTGTGCGCCGCCCGCCGGGCGGTTTTTTGTTGCGGGAGGCCTTGCCCTTCAAAACCGCAACAGTAGCACCGCGATCCCCGCGCCGGCGGCGGCCCCGATGACCGCGCCGGCGATCAGTCCTTGCAGGCCTGCGCCGCCGCCGCGTTTGCGGCGGTAGAGCACGAAGCCCGCCACGCTCCCGGCGAGCGCCGGGACGATCACGAACAGAATGCCGAGCCAAACCGCGAAGCCGTGCCAGTCATGCATGGCGCGAGGATAGCGCATTGCCGGGCATCGCGCAGGCGCGCCCGTGTGTGCGGGACGGCGCGGCCTTTCCATCACCCATTGCAACTTCACTCGTCAGCCAAGGAGGACATCATGGCGACACGGCTTTACGGCATCTCCCAAGGGGAGGGGCAGGACCAGATCACCGAAGGCGTCGGCGCGGCCACGACCGACAGCATGGAACTCACCATCGACCTTGCCGCGGGGATGACCCGGGAAGACGTGGTGCTGCTGCTTGACCGCCTGTCCCGCTACATCCTCGAACACGACTACCCGCCCGCATAGGCGCGCCGGGGCATTGGCGGCCCCTTCCTGACGCTCCCTGACCCCTAAACGAAGAGAGGGCCTTATGGTCTCCACCGTGGATATCTGCAATCGCGGGCTTCAGAAGCTGGGCGAGCGCAAGATCACCTCGCTCGACGACGACGTGAAGGCGGCGCGCGAATGCAAGCGCGCCTTCGACCTGGTGCGGGACGCCGTGTTCCGCGACCATCCGTGGAACAGCGTGATGGCGCGGGCGTCCCTGCCCAAACTGTCGGACGCGCCGGCCTGGGGCTTCGCCAACCAGTTCCAACTGCCGGTGGACTGCCTGCGCGTGGTCGAGGCCGACACCACCGACGATTGGCAGGTGGAAGGGCGCCGGGTGTTGAGCGACGCCAGCGCGCCGCTGGACATCCTCTACGTGCGGCAGGAGACGGATCCGGCGCAATACGACCTGCTGCTGGTCGAGGCGCTGGCCGCGCGGCTGGCGGCCGAACTGGCCGAGGTGCTGACCCAGTCGAACACGAAGAAGGAGATGGCCGAGCGGCAGTATCTCGACCTGCTCGCCCGCGCCCGCCGCGCCGACGCCCAGGAAGGCTCGGCCCGGCGGCTCACTGGCAGCTCCTGGCTGGACGCGCGGAACTGATGCCGCGTATTCCGATCCTGCCGGGCGATGTCTCGGCGGCGCGGGCAGCGGAGGATCCTTTCGGGCCGTTGCCCCCGGCGCAGGCGGACGGCATCCGCACGCTCCGGGCGCGGGACGACGGCATCGCCCGTGGCCTGACCGTCGCCGAAGCCTGGCGCGACGGCGTCTCGGCGCTGCAGCAGGCGGAAGGGGCGGAAGACGGCGCGCCCGCCGGCTTCGCCCGCGACTTCCTGGCGATATCCGCCGGTGTGCGGGCTGCCCAAATCGGCACAAAGGGTAGGACGGGCGCGAGCAACGTGCTCGCCTCGGACACTGGTCCGACCGGGAGTAGTGCAAGCAAGAGCAAAACCACCGCTCTGCGTGACCTGCCGAAAGGCCCCGGATTCAAGGTGGATCGAAACTTCCTCACGGTGGATGAGTTTCGGGTGTTGCCGTCGGAAGGTCGTATCGACCCGCAACGGATACGGACGAGCCAATCGGGATTTGATGAAATGTTCAGCCGAGAAGTTGTTCCGGGTGTTCCAGAAAGCCGTAGGATTAGTTTCTTGGTTGAAGGACTCAAGAGTGGTCGGGTTGATCCAAAGACCGTTCCGCCAATTCATCTTGTTGAGTGGCAAGGACAAGTATATAGCGTGGATCGCCGTCGTTTGATTAGTTTTCGGCGCGTTGAGGTGGATGTTCCTTACGTAAAGATATCTTTCGGTGATCTCTCGAATACAAAACAAAAATTGATCCGGGGCGCGTCGCAGCGAAACGACAACGGTGGGTTCATTCGAAACGAAATTACTGACGAACTTGAGTGAGAGATAGCTGGTTAGGAGCAAGTTCTAATGGACAAAGATGTTGAAATCGAAGACCTAGCGAAAAGCGTTGTCACTTTCCAAGATTTTCAGAATTTTCTTAATGCAATAGAAAAAGAAATTTTGGAAGACGATGAAGCAAACGAGCGATTACAGATAGAGTTTCTCCGCGTCACCGCCCGAAAACTCGGTTTTTCTTCGCGGTTCCCGAATCTAGAAGACTTGGATATTGAGATACCAGATCAACCGGATTGGAATTGGTTGGCGCGTCTGCTTGTAATAGGAGTATTCGAGAACTGACGACGCGTTCTGTAATCAAATTTCATCAACGTATTTCAATCCGCCCGCCGGGCGGTTTTTTTTGTTGTCTTCACCAATGGAGTTTCCATGCCTAAAGCATCCCCGGCTTTTACGTCGTTCAACGCGGGCGAGTGGTCGCCGTTGTTGGAAGGGCGGCAGGACCTGTCGAAGTATTTTTCGGCGCTGCGGCGCATGCGCAACTTCTTTCCCAAGGTGCAAGGCCCCGCCGTGCGGCGGCCGGGCACGCGCTTCGTCGAGGCGGTGAAGGACAGCGCCGATGCGGTGAGGCTGCTGCCGTTCGAGTTCAACGTGGAGCAGGCCTATATCATCGAGGCGGGCGACCAGTACTTCCGCTTCTATCGCAACAACGGGCGGATCGAGAATCCGGCGACCGTGCCGGTCGAGGTTGTCTCGCCCTACACGGCGTCGGAGCTGCCCCGGCTGCGCTTCATCCAGTCGGCGGACGTGCTCTACCTGATCCATCCGGCGCACCTGCCGCGCAAGCTGTCGCGCAGCAGCCATGTCGATTGGTCGGTCGAGCCGATCGATCCGCAGGACGGGCCGTATCTGCTTGGCAACAACACGCCCACCACCCTGACGCCGTCGGCGACCACGGGCACGGTGACGATCACTGCATCGGCAGTCACCGGCATCAATGGCGATGCTGGCTTCGCGGCGAGCGAAGACGTCGGGCGGCTGGTGCGGCTGAAGCATGGCGGCCAGTGGGGCTGGGTGAAGATCACCGGTGTGACCTCGACGACCGTCGTGACGGCGGAGGTGAAGGGCACGTTGAACGGGATGATAGCGACGGCGGATTGGCGGCTCGGCGTCTGGTCGGAACGGACGGGCTATCCGGCGGTCGGCACCTTCTTCGAGGACCGCCTTGCGCTTGGCGGCGCACCGTCCTTTCCGCAACGGCTCGATTTGTCGCGAACCGGCGACTTCGAAAATTTTGCGCCGACCGAGACCGATGGCACCGTCGTCTCCGACAACGGGCTCGCCTTCACCATGAACGCGGACAACGTGAACGTGATCCGCTGGCTGCAGGACGACGAGAAGGCGTTGATGGTCGGCACGGTCGGGGGCGAGTGGCCGTTGCGCCCGTCGAACCTGAACGAGGCGATGGACGCGGAGAACCCGCCGCAGGCGAAACGCTCCACCGTGTTCGGCAGCGCCGACGTAGCGCCGATCAAGGCGGGGAATGCCATCCTGTTCTTGCAGCGCGCGGCGCGGAAACTGATGGAACAGGCATTTTCCTTCGAGGCGGACGGCTTCCGCGCGGCCGACATGACCGAGCTGGCCGAGCACATCACCGCGGGCGGCATCGTCGAGATGGCCTATCAGAAAGAGCCGGATTCGGTCGTCTGGGTCGTGCGCGCGGACGGTACGCTGCTCGGCATGACCTACCGGCGGGAACAGGACGTGGTCGGCTGGCACCGCCATGTCCTCGGCGGCCGGTCCGATGCCGGCGGCGCACAGGCACGGGTGGAGAGCGTCGCGGTGATCCCCTCGTCGGACGGAACGCGGGACGAGCTGTGGCTCGTGGTGCAGCGGCATATCGACGGGGCGGTGAAACGCCATATCGAATATCTCGAACGACCCCTATCCGACGATGAGGACCAGACCGACGCATTCTATGTCGATGCAGGACTGACTGGGACGTTCGATCCGCCAGAGACAGCGGTATCCAATCTCGGTCATTTGGAAGGGGAGACGGTTCAGGTCCTGGCGGACGGCGCGTCGCACCCAAACCGGACGGTGAGCGGCGGCGCGATCACGTTGGACCGCGCCGCGTCGAAGGTACATGTCGGCCTGCCGTACGACGGCTTGTCGGAAATCCAGACGCTCAACCTGGAGGCTGGGTCCGCGGACGGGACCGCACAAGGGAAAACGAAGCGGATCACCCATTGCACGATCAGATTTCATCGGTCGCGCGGGGTCGTGGCGGGGCCGGATTCCGACAACCTCGATCCGCTGCCAGAGTTGATGTTCCGCGATCCATCGACCCCGATGGGGCAGCCCGATCCGTTGTTCACCGGGGACAGCCGCATTCCCTGGCCGTCGGGGTACGACCGGGAAGCGCGCATCACGCTGGCGCCGGTCGGGCCGTTCCCGTGCACGCTCATCGGCATCTATCCGCAAGTGCTGACGCAGGACCGATGACGTTCGCGATCGTGCCGTTCGAGACGTGGCATCTAGAGGTGCTGGAACATCAACCGTCGCAGATCGACGCCCATGCCTTCGTCGAGTTCGGCAATCACATGGCGTTGGCGAACGACCTGGCCTTCACGGCGATCACCGACCGGGTGGTTGGCTGCGCGGGATTGATCCCGATGTATGAGGGAACCGACCTGGCTTGGGCTAACTTGTCAGCATGCGGTCCCGCTGTGTTCCTCAAGATCCACCGGGAGATCGAACGGTTTCTCGCTAATCGCAAATCGAGGAGAACGGAAATGTGGGTACGTGCCGATTTTGAAGCGGCCCATCGATGGGCCCGATTGCTTGGTTTTGAATGGGAGGGCCAGATGCGCTTCGTAGACCCTGCCCGACATGACTTGGAACTCTATGCGAGGTCGAACGATGGTTAGTCCGGAAATCTTTGTGTTGGCGACGGGCGCAGAAATAGCATTGGTCGCAGCCGCCGCTGCGGCGGCTGTGAGTGCTGCGGGATCGCTTTCGGCGGCGAATGCCAGAGCGAAGGCCGCGAAGTTCAATGCGAAGGTGGCCGAACAAAATGCCGTTGCCGCGCGCCGGCAGGCGGAATCGGATTCAGCACGGCAGCAACGTCTGATCGACCGGCAGCTGGCCAAACGGCGCACGGCTTTCGGCGCGGCGGGAACGAATGTCGCGGGATCGCCGCTTGATTTGTTGGAAGACTTGGCTGCCGAAGGACAACTTGACGTGTTGGGTATCCGGCAGCGGGGTCTGGCCCAATCACGCGAGTTCGACATTCAAGCGTCGCAGTCGCGGGCACGTGCGCGCGCTGCCCGGTCACAAGGGTTTTTCCAAGCCGGTTCGACACTATTGTCCGGTGTTTCCAGTTTTGCGGGGGGATTTTCGCGGCTACCGAGCGGTGGGACGACTCCTATCGACTCTCGGGGAAGTGGCGCGGAGGGCTGACATGTTTATCGGAGAATGCGATGACTGAGATCGAGCAATTGACGTCCGAGGAAGCAAAATCGGAAATCGAACGGATTCCATTGGATGCGGATTTCGTGACTGCGCTGCAGGATCCAGCACATCCGGGACACAAGGCGGCGACGGAGCGTCGGCGTGGTCTCTATGCGACCGCTTATCCTGATGTCAGCGAGGGAAGAGGGTCGGAGGAATCGCTTTCCGGCGAACCCAAATCCGCGGACCATTTCGATGTACCCGAGGATGCGGGAGAGTATCGCTTCGAAACGACCCCGCCCGGTCTTGAGCCGGACCCTGCCTTGGAACAGAGAGCGCGGGATTGGTTCCATAAGGCTGGTGCGCCGCAATGGCTCGCGCGCAACGTGGTGTCGGAATGGAACCGGGCAGCGGCCCATGCGGCGGATGGCGCCGACAGCGCGCAACAGGCGGCGACGACGGAAGCCGCGCTTCGCCGGGACTGGGGCGATGCGTTTGATACCAAGTTGACCAAGGCGAAGGACCTCCTCCGGTCGCTCGATGATCCGGAGGTTTCGGAGCTTTTGAAACGATCGGGTCTCGGAAACAACGAGTACTTTATCCGTCAACTTGTCGCATTGGCCGAGAGCGCCGAACGGTCGTGACCGTTATCGTTACCGTGGCCGGCGGCCAACCGCCACCCAAAAAGGCGCCTTGTCGGAAAAGCGAATTTCCTCGAAGCCGGCTTTTTTCATCAGCGCCGTGATCTCGGCCTTGGTGAACCGTTTTTCGAGCCGGGTGCCGAAGCGATCCCGGGAGTCGGTCCGCATCGAATAGAAGCTCAAGTTCCGATAATAGGAGAGAGGAATAGTATCTACATTGACACCTGTTTTTTCGAGCAGCAGGGACAGTCGTGCAAGCGGCCAATAGACACACGCTGCAATGACATCGGTTAGTGGGGTGAGTGCTCGTTTCGGCAATCGATAGATCGCATGCCGGAGAAGGTCCGAGACCCGCCAGATCGTGCGAAACCACACCGGCCGGTTGTCGAATGCATAGTAGAGGTACAAAAGGAACGGTGCCCCCGGTTTCAGTTTCCGCGCGCAGGCCTGCAGGGCGGCGGCGGTATCCGGGACATGGTGCAACACGCCGAGCGAGTACCCGAAGTCCATGGTGTTATCGGGCATCGGCATGTCCTGCACGCTGAAATGTCCGAATATGCAGTTTTCGAGATACGCCAGGTTTCTGCGTGCTACGCTGAGCGCCTGGTCGCTGGCGTCGATGCAATGAAGCTTACCCACTCGTGGCGCCACCAATGCAGCCCATCGGCCACTACCACACCCGGCGTCGAATCCTTCGGCATTGTCGGAAAGGGTGTCCCAAGGAAAACTGGCGAAATAGTCGTTGAATATGTCCGCCATTTCATCGGCCGATACGGGCGACTGATCGAAGGTCGCCCACTCGTCCCCGAAGCCGTCTACCGTTCGGCGGTCAATGTTCTGCATTGTGGTCAGTGCTCTAACTGCGGGCCGTTAACGGTGCCGCCATGCCTCATTCTTATCGCCGACAGATACTAGTCGATCCGAGACAACGCGTCCGGCCTAATCTTTCGACATGCCGACGTCAACTGTTGGTGTCTTCGGAAGCAGCCAACCCTGTCTGGGTGAAGCGGTTGAAATAAGAACGACAGGATTTCTGTATTTATTCGCCGCCAATGTTTGATGCCGCCTTTGGGCGGCTTTTTTGTGGAGCAAGGCATGACGATCAATACCACGACGAACCGTGTCACGTATGATGGTGATGGTTCAGCATCTATGTTTGCTGTTCCTTTCGCCTTCTTCGCTAGCACCGAACTTGAGGTTATCGAGCGCATCGTTGCGACCGGCGTGGAGAACACAAAGGTACTGACCACGGATTACACGGTGACCGGGGGCGATGGATCGACGGGAACTGTCACGGCGCTCACGGCCCCTGCGGCAACCGTAACCTGGACGATCATACGCAACACGGCTCGCACGCAAGGGATCGATTACACCGATAACGACCCTTTCCCCGCCGAAACGCATGAAAGCGGATTGGATCGCACGACGATGATCGCGCAGGATTCCATTGCCGATACGGATCGGGCGCTCAAATTTGCGAAGACCGATGCAGACTCGCTCGACCCTACGCTTCCCAGCAGCATAGAACGCGCCAACAGGTTCCTTGCATTCGACGCGAATGGTACTCCGATCGCGGCAACCGGGCCTTCGGGCGATAGTTCGATCCCTGTGTCGGCGTATGCGGAAACGCTTTTGGATGACCTGGATGCCGCGACGGCGCGCGCGACACTCGGCCTTGTCATCGGCGTGGACGTGGCGCCTGTTGGCCCCGAGTTGGTCGTCATTCCAATCGGCGCCGTCACGCAATGGATCGGTTCGGCTGTACCTTCGGATTGGTTGCTGTTGAATGGCGATACGCTGGGCAGCGACGCCTCCGCTGCAACCCAACGGAGCGATTCCTATGAATCTCTCTTTACGTTGATATGGAACAGCGTTGCAAACGCACAGGCGCCGGTGGTCGGAGGAAGGGGTGTTAGTGCTGTTGCAGATTGGGCGGCCGGCAAATCGATCACGCTGCCCGATGCCCGCGGCCGTTCAATAATCGGGTCGGGAACCGGGGCCAGCCTTACAGCGCGGACACACGCTGATTTCGGCGGCGAAGAGGCTCATCTACTAACGGGACCCGAGAGCGGTGTACAGGACCACACACACGCTGCTTTAAATGGCGGATCCTCATTGCAAGTCGCCGGGGATCCGGACGACGGCATCTTTCCTCGGAGCAATCCCGCAACCGTGTCCGGTG
Organism: Alphaproteobacteria bacterium; assembly: GCA_965228975.1. Lineage (GTDB taxonomy): Bacteria > Pseudomonadota > Alphaproteobacteria > UBA8366 > UBA8366 > JAJFJD01. Next base: position 3,433,985 of record OZ245851.1, on the reverse strand, counting down.
GCGTAAGCGGGGGTGAGAAAGATGCAAACCAGGCTCACAACAACATGCAGCCCTGGCTGGCGTTGAACTACATCATTAGGGCTGTTTGATGAGTATGGGCTCAACCGACCGTCTATTAGGTGAGCTTGTCGGTGAGGTGAGGGGACTTCGGCTGGATGTCGAGGCCCTAAAGGATGCTCATCGGGACAACGCGGCCAAGCGCGGCATGCTTCACGAGCTTCTCGAGAACGTCAAAACCGAAGTCGTTCTCATCAAGAAGGAGATGGAGGACACTAGGCCCGACATTCAGCGATGCCGGATGTTCCGTCATTGGGGGGTCGTCTCGGCGGGGTTTATCGGACTGGGCGCGGCGGTGTTCGGGTTCTGGGATCATCTGCGGAGGTTATTTCAATGATGCGCCCTTTTGCCTGACCGCCGCCATGATTGGCGGTGTTTCCATGCCGACCGCGGCAGAGGCACAGATGCTCTGTGCCCCACATGCCCAAATCGTCGAAGTATTGGAGAAGGACTATCAGGAGAGGAAGGTCGCGGACGGACTCTCCGACGCTGGTGCCTTGGTTGAGTTGTTCCTGTCCGACCGGCGGAGCTGGACGGTCGTTTTCACGATTCCGGGCGGTCCCAGCTGTGTTCTGAGCAGCGGCGAGGTTTGGGAAAGTCTCACGCCCGTTAAACCGAGTGAGGAAAGCTGATTAGCCGCTGCCTCTTTGAGGTGTCGATTTGTCAACCTCTGCCGCCAACCCGGCGGCATTTCTCAATCTAAACGACCATAGGTGACATCATGAAAATGTATCTCGCTCCCCTCGCGGGGGCCGCTTTGGTATGGGCTGGTTTCGCTACGATGCCGGACGTAGCGGCGCAAAGTGCAACCGTTTCGATCGGCGCCGAGGTGCCACCGACTTTGCTTTCTATTCCGATCCTTGGCGAGTTTCTAAGAAAATTTTCCAAGTGGCTTCCGGTCGTGTTTCAGGTCATCGGTATGTTCGCGATGATCGCGTCGCTGACCAAGAACGAAACCGACGACAAGGTGATCGGCTACATCCTGAAGGCCATCAACTTGCTGGGTTTCAACATTGGCGCCGCCAAGAACGATCCGGCTGTCAAATGACGACGATCGCGACGATTGGTGGCGGCATCTTATTCCTTTTCGTGGTGGTTTTGGCTGTCTTGCGTGTTGCGTTGGGCAAGGGCCGTGCCGAGGCCGAGCGGAATCATTTCCGGGCGAAGTCCGAACAAGCGAGAACGGCAAATGAAATTGATGAAGATGTTGCTCGTCTTAGCGACGATGAGCTTGCTCGGGAGCTGCGCGACCGGCGGTGAATGCTCGTGGGCTAAGAAAATCTACGTGAATGAAGGGGACGTCATAACCCGGCCCACCGCATTGCAGATCGTGGCGCATAACCGGAAGGTGGCGGCTTTTTGTCGATAGCGATTTAGCGATCGCAACCAAGAGGAGGGCGGAGACTTATCCGCCGACCCCTGCTTGGTTCGGCAGAAATGAAATCGGCGGTGTGGGTCCGGTGTTTTCTTTCGAAGGCTCAAGAGGTGCGATCTTGTTTGAATCCGCTTCGGTCGAATTGCTATCGATTACGGGATCGGTCGAAGGTTCCCAAGCATATAGGTGTTGCCGTCCATCATCGCGAAGCTGAACAATATGGAGCATTCGTTTCGCAACGCCGTCCGAAAGAAAGCTGAATTGGCCGTTGATGCCTTCGAAACCCTGTGCGCGGGTCAAAAAGGTCTCGTCGAATGCCAGGAGTCCGGTTTCCTGTTTTTCCAAGAGCGCCAACGATACGGCATCATATGCGGAAGCCACAATTTGCTGCGGTTTGTAATCAAAGGCGTTTTCAACGCGAGATTGGAATTCCCCCCAATCCTCGGATGCTGCGGTCACATACCGACTGCCGAACAGGTCCTTCTTCGCAACCAATTCGGCCGAGTCCCATACGTCCGTACCCAACATCCATACATCGGGCCGGGTGGCATTGAAGTACTCGAACATCGGCGCGATAACGAGAAGCGGTTGGCCACCAACGGGGATGATGACCGCGTCCAGATCGATGCTTCCGAGGGTTTCACGGAGGCGAAATTCCGTTAGAGCCTCGGTCATCGTGTCCTGCGGCGATTTCTTGTCGGTCTTGTAGCGCTCGTACAGTGCCAACAACTCCGAAAGCGCCGTGCTGTACTCGACTTCGCTGACCGACCATTTCCCTCTCGACCGCTCTCCACCGACAACATAGGCGGCTCGCTGGATTCGAACGGCGGCAACGCGCTCCTCAAGCTGCGTCAACGCCATTTCCATTGCCTCTTCCGGATCTTCGTGGATGTCCCAAGCGGACTCGAATATCTCCGTGAAATCGTCCAATGCCGCCGTCCGTTTCCCGTATTGCGTGATTGCCCGGACTTGCTTCGAGATGTCCGTGTAAGAAGCATTGGACGGATACAGGCGGCTGTCGACCAGTCTAATGCTTCCGACTTTGTCGGCCTGCACAAGACGGTTCTGCAAAATTCGAAGATAGCTTGTGTCCGGGCCGAGCAGAGCGATCCGCTGTTTTCCTGATTCACGCAAATAAGTTGTCAGAGCATCGATCTGCGGTTCGGGTTGATTGCCGATCAGATAGACGGGTGAACCTGCGACGGCGCGGTTATTCGAGAGCGCGATGGCTCGAATATTGGCATCGCGCAGGAACGGCCGAACCGCGGTGACCGAATGTGAGAATAACGGTCCCACGACGACGTCTGCACCCTCCGAAATTGCATTCTGAACGGCACTGGCGGCACCGTCCGGCGTGCCTTTCGTGTCGCGTGGCAACAATTCGACAGATTCATCGCCGTTATCGAACATGGCCAGCAATGAGGCATCCATGAGCTGCCGCCCGATATCCGCATAGGGTCCGCTCAGCGGCAAGAGTATAGCGATTTTGGCCGTGCCCTTCGGCGCATTTGGATTATTGTAGTCGTCGATAACTTTGCCGACCATGGACTCTTGGTTCGCCTCGGGGACAGGCGTTGTGGTGGCGAGACAGCCAGTCATCGAAAATAGTACCGAGCATGCGGCAAGCGCTCGAAACTTGGTTCCAAATGTCGAAGCCACCCGAAATGGATTGTGTTCGTCAGCCATGAGCGCCGGTCCCTACAGTCCCCTCATCATTTCTCCGCAGCCGATACACGCGTTACGGGCAGCGTGAAATTATGCCAAACCTAGTGTGTGTGGCCCTTTTCGGGCCATTATTGCGTTCGACGATCGCGCGGTTACTAAGTGTTTTCGCGCGTTTAGCGTGAACGCACAGACACCATATCAGTCCCATAAGGACAAGGTATCGTGTGTATAGCCAATTTTGAGCTACTCCTTTTTGGGTATAGCATACAGGTAAATATTGAAACTCGTCCAACGGTCGAATGTGTCGGCGAGGGACGGCACCTGCCGCTACCGGGAACAGAGAGTTAAGAACTGAGAGGTTCCGTAACTAGCCGGAGGCATATAAGAAAGTGGCCCCGCCGGGCAGGGCGGGGCCAGTGTGTAGTAGGGGAGATTGACCAAGCATGCGTTGACTCAGTTTGAATCACGTAAGCCCGTCAATGATCACACTAGTTTTCAAAGGTGGCGGGAGTGTGACGAGAGCGGGGATTCCATGTGGTGATTCTGAGGTTTAGCCGGAAATTACGTCTTGAAAACCGGCCTAAGTATTAAATGTTGACGCCTGTCTGACCTGTTCGCTGAAAGTTGGCGCGTTGCTGGGATAGGTATTCCCTGGCAATGTGTTCTTCGGATCTGAGGGAAGATGCTAGGGTTGCCGGAACAGGGAGATGATTACTGTGGATTATCGAAATTTAGGAAACAGCGGTCTGCGTGTGTCGTCGATTTGCCTCGGTGTTATGAATTTTGGCGACACCACGGATGAAAAGGCTTCGGCGAAGATCGTCGATCACGCGCGAGGTGCCGGCGTGAACTTCATTGATGCGGCGGATGCCTATGCGGGGGGGCGGTCTGAAACCATTCTCGGGAAGCTGCTCAAGAAAGACCGGGCCAATTGGGTGTTGGCGACCAAGGTCGGGCAAGCCGCCGGGACTCCGGAGCGAAAGAAGGGACTATCCCGAAAATGGATGATGGAGGCGATCGACCAAAGCCTGAAGCGCCTGCAGACCGACTACGTCGACATCTATTATATGCATCATGTGGATTGGGAGACGCCGCTTGAAGAAAGCATCGTCGCAATCCGCGACATCATCGGCAGCGGCAAGGCGCTGCACTGGGGATTTTCGAACCACCGTGCATGGCAGGTCGGCGAACTGGTTCGTCTGTGCGACGTCGTCGGCGCGCCACGGCCGATCGTGTGCCAGCCGCACTACAACATGGTTATGCGGATGGCGGAGAACGATTTGTTCCCGGCATGTGAGTATTTCGGTATCGGCGTAGCACCCTTCTCGCCGTTGGCGCGAGGCGTGCTGACCGGCAAATACGATCCCAAGAAAAAGCCGCCACGTGATAGCAGAGCGGGGCGGGGCGACAACAGTATTCTAAATCGCGATTTCCGTAAGGAGACCTTCTCAATTGTGGAAAAGGTACGGAAACATGCAGCCAAGCGCGGAATGTCCCCGACCGATTTTGCCGTGAATTGGGTGTTGAACAATAGCCTCGTGACAAGCGTCATCGCCGGCCCTCGCACCTTGACGCAGTGGAAAGCATACCTGAGTGCCATGGAGCATGATTTTACCGCTGCCGACGAGGCATTGGTGGATCGGTTGATCTCGCCAGGCCACCCCTCGACGCCTGGCTTCGTTGATCCGAGGTATCCGCCCACCGGCCGTCAACCGCGAACCGGGGGGATTTAGTATGGAAAAGCCAAGTAACCTTGGCCCGGTATCCTCCGAAGATCTGTTTGAGCAGGCCCGTACTTCTCTAGCCGGCGGCGTTTCGCATCAGGGCCGCTATGCGCCGCCGCATCCTAAATATGTCAGCCGTGCCCACGGGGCTCGAAAATGGGAAGTCGATGGCACGGAATATATCGACTACGCGATGGGCAGCGCGTCGCTTTTGCTTGGCCACGCGCATCCAGGGGTCGTCGAGGCGATCACACGACAGGCTGTCGAGGGCACTTTCTATGCCGACTGCCACCCGTTGGAAGTCGAGTGGGCATCCTTGATCAAGCAATTGATTCCATCCGCCGAGAGGGTGCGGTTCGTTGGGTCGGGGACCGAGGCGACATTGTTGGCCATCCGCATCGGACGTGCCAATTCCGGTCGGCCCAAGGTTCTTCGGTTCGAAGGTCACTATCACGGCTGGCATGACTATGCTGCGCTTGGAATGAATGCGCCGTATGACACGATGCCAACGTTAGGGATGTTGCCGGCAGCGGCGGAAGCCACTGTCGTCGTGCCGCCCGATGCAGACTGGGTCGAAAAAGCGCTTGCCGCCGATCGGGATATTGGGACGATCATCTGTGAGGTGTCGGGTGCGAACTACGGTTGCGTTCCGTTGCCGACCGGATTCCTCTCCGCATTACGGAACCTGGCCGATCAGTATGACGCGACGCTAATCTTCGATGAGGTGATTACCGGGTTCCGCTGGAGCCCAGGTGGGTTGCAGGCACGAGACGGCATCTATCCGGATATCACGACGATGGCGAAAATCGTAACCGGCGGGATGCCGGGCGGGGCGGTCGCTGGCCCTGAATCGATTATGCGGTTGCTTGACCCCGCGGTCGAAACCGGCGGGTTCAAACCTGGTGTCGTTCACAAGGGGACATTCAACGGTAATCCATTGGTAGCGGCGGCCGGCGTCGCCGCGCTCCGAGAGGTGAAGACCGGCAAACCCAACGCGGCAGCAGACAAAGCGGCGATGCGGTTACGTGACGGCATGGGCAAAATCATGCAAGAGCATCAAGTCGATGGCGCCGTCTACGGCGAGTCCTCGACATTCCATCTCTATTTTGGCAAGGGCGCACATGGGTCGGTAAAAGGGCTGTCCGCGGCCGAGATTCGCGGCGTGTCCTCTGACATCGTCGACGCGATGAGGGGCGGCTTGCGTCAACGCGGGGTCGACCTCATGTCGCATATGAGCGGTGTTACCTCCGCCGCCCACACCGATGACGACATTGATCAAACGCTCGAAGCATTCGAGGACACGTTACGCGACATGTTGGAAGCCGGTTTGGTCGGTCGCGCATGATTGAGCCGGTGTCGGGCCGGCCCATTGCCAGTGTTGCAGGGATATTCTAAGTACCGGCAGTCGTGCGAATTCAACACATGATGAATATCCATGGATGGGATTGGCCTTGAGCGACCAGAAGCTCAGCATTGAAGACGCCGTTGATCTGGCCATTCAGTATCATCAGGCAGGCCAGTTGGCGGACGCCGAATCCATCTACCGGCGAGTTCTTCAAGTCGATCCTCGACATGCCGATGCCTTGCATTATCTGGGTGTGATTTCGCATCAACAGGAGGATGCGGAAACCGCCGTCGAGCTTATTTCCAAGGCAATTCAATCCGCACCTGACAACGCGTCCTACCACAGCAATCTTGGCGAAGCGCTACGAGCCCTTGGGCGATTCGATGAGGCGACAGCAGCTTATGAAAAGGCTCTGGCAATAGATCCCGGCTTCGCGATGGCGCACAACAATCTTGCGAATGTCCTCGCGGATTCCGGCCAAAAGGAAGATGCGCTTGCGCGATACAACAAGGCGGCGGCGTTGCTGCCGGACGATCCCGAAATACAACTGAATCGCGCAAACCTCTTGATGGAACTCGGGCGATCGCGCGAGGCGGTCGAGGCCTATCGCAATCTCATAAAACAGTTTCCGCAGTTTCCTGTCGTTTGGAACAGTTTGGGGTTGGCGTTGGAAGCGCTGCAAAATTTGGAAGATGCCCTGCAGGCATACGAAAAGGCTCGGGACCTCGCGCCGGACTACGATGAGGCGCAAGCCAATTTGGTGCGTGTCCAATGGAGCATCCTGCAAGCCGATTTGGCTGCCGCCGATCAGAATCGGGTCAATGGCGATTGGGGTGCGGCCGCGCCGATTTACCGGAAGGTGGTCGACCGGCATCCAGATAATCCTGCCGCATGCTTCGGCCTTGCGGTCTGCGAGTTGGAGCGGGGTGACGGCGGCGCTGCGGTCGATTTGCTCGAGCGGGCGGTGCGCATTCAGCCGTTCTTCGAGGATGCGCACGCGGCGTTGGGCGCCGCGTTGATAGTAACGCAGGAAGCAGAGACCGGCTCGGAGGATGGACCCTCGTCCGCTGCACAGACAGCGATCGCGATCGCCCATTTTCGAGCCGAGCGATTTGCCCAGGCCGAGCACGCGGCGGAGCAGGCGGTAGACGGTTTGTTCGATGCCTTGTCGGAGGACGCGGAAGACAACCGGGCTTGGACGCTTTTGGGTTTGGCGTTGCGTTCAATTCGTGATGTCGATCGAGCAGAAACTCTATTGCGCACAGGATTGAGGGAGCTGGGGCTATGAGCCGCGACGCCGGAAGCCCTCCCGAATGGATACTCGGTATCTCCCGAAGTCACAACGGTGCCGTGGCGTTACTTCGCAACGGCGTTGTAGTTCGGGCTGTGCAGGCCGAACGGCTGACCCGTGTCAAGCGACAAGGCCTCTACCTGGAGGGCGACAGCGATGTGTTGTCACGCTGTGTCGAATATTGTCTCGACGACGCGGGGATCGGGCATAAGGACATCGGTGCCGTGGCGACCTGTACGCCATGGGAGGAAGCGCAGCAATCTCATGAGAAACTCTGTGCACTGATTGGCGGCGACCTTTCCGAGGATGTGTCGCTGGTTACCGTTCCTCATCATTACGCCCATGCGGAATATGCGGTGCATTACGGTTCCGGCTCGCCGGGCTTGGTCCTGGTTGTCGACGGTAGCGGATCATACGAAAGCGACCGGGGCGGACTGACGGTACAGGAAGAAATCCATCCAAAGGCGCGTTTGTTTGTTGGATCGACCGGGAAGGAGACCGTCTCGGCCTATGTCTTTGATGGCCGTTCATTGCGGTTGGTGTATCGCTTCGCGCATCCGTCCGGACCGGTTTCGGCACCGACTGTTGGAATTCTAAATATCCGGCTGCTCCAAAGCATTGGCCATCTTTGGCGCTGGGCGTCGTGGTACTGCTGTGGCGGCGGGAATGACGCAGGCAAGGTAATGGGGCTCGCGGCGCATGGCGATGTGGCGGTGCATTCCGGTCTGGATTTCGCGCGGATCGAGTCGGACGGGTTGCTTTCCATCGATTTTGACCTCCTTAGCCGGGAGTTCCAGCAACCGAACCTGGTGGGCGTAGAGATTTCCGGTAATCGTCATTATGCCGACCTGGCCGCAGCCGTACAGGACCGGACCAATCGGCTTTTGATCGAATTGCTTTCGCAGCTCAAAGAACAATTTCCGGCCCAGTCTCTTTATTACTCGGGTGGCGTGGCGCTCAACGTCGTGGCCAACGAGGTGATCACGCGAAGCGGCCTTTTTGAAACGGTCCATATGAACGGATCGTGCGAGGACAACGGAACGGCTGCCGGCGCGGCGATGGCTGCATATGTGCAGCTTGGCGGCGATCGCCAGTACGAAGCGGTCACCGATTATTACGGACGAAGTTATCCGGATTCCGATATCGAGACCGCATTGGCAGCTCACCGGTGCTCCTATCGCCGCGTGTCCGACGATGAAATCGCGGAGGAAGCTGCCCAATTGCTGGCAGATGGCGCTGTGATCGGATGGTTCCAAGGCGGCAGTGAATTCGGACCTCGGGCATTGGGCAATCGCAGTATCCTGGCCAACCCGACAGACCCCTATACCAAATATGTATTGGATTTGATCGTCAAACGACGGGAACGATATCGTCCTTACGCGCCGGCGGTCTTGGCCGAGCGATGCCACGAGTTCTTCGACATCGATGGGCCGTCGCCGGTCATGTTGCGAGAAGGGCGCGTGTTCAATCCGGCGAAACTGCCGGCGATCACGCATGTCGACGATAGCGCGCGGGTTCAGACCGTCCGGCGCGAGGAGAATCCACGCTATTACGATTTGATCAAGAGTTTCGGCGAGAAGACGGGCGTGCCGGTGATCCTCAACACGTCGTACAATCTGGCAGGCGACCCGATCATTGAGACTCCCGAGGATGCGGTTCGCTCCTTCACTAAGAGTGGGCTCCGAAACTTGATCATTGGAAACTTCGTTGCGGAACGTCCGACGACGGCATGACGATAGGGATCTTGGTCGATGACGCAGAAACCGAATGACCCCTTGGCCTGGAACGGCAACGCGTCACCCGAGACTTCGACCCTGAGTACACCATCCGTAATCGCCGAACCGGCTGATCCGGTCAAGCAGGTGGAACTCGGCAACATGTACCTCCAGTTGGGCAGCTTTGCCGATTCGGCAGCGGCATACCGCAAAGCGATCGAGTTGGCCCCGACACTTGCCGAGGCGCATTTCAACTTGGGCAACGTTCTATGTGAAATGAACGAGCCGACGGCGGCGCTTGACGCATACCGTCAGGCAATCGCGGTGCGGCCCGATTTCTTCGAAGCCTATTTCAATCTTGCCAATACGCTGGCGGGCAATGGTCGCTTGGATGAATCCGCGGCGATGTATCGGAAGGCTATCGAAATTCAACCTCAACTCAGCGATGTGCACAATAATCTTGGCACGGTCCTGATCGAACTTGGGGACTTCGACGGGGCGATTGCGTCTCTGCAGACGGCAGTTGGCGCTGCGCCGCAGAGCGGCGAAGCTTATGCGAATTTGGGAACCGCGTTGAAACATGCCGGTCGGATGGATGATTCCGTTGCTGCACATGAGCAAGCGGTTGCTTTGTTGCCCGGCTCCGCGGATGCACCATTCAATCTGGGTATGACCTTGATGCAGTCGGGCCGTCATACCGAAGCGGAAGTCGCCTATCGGCGGGCGATGTCTCTTGCGCCGGACATGCCGCGCCTCTATCCGTCTATTGGATCAACGTTGATGGCATTGGGGCGGCACGAGGAAGCGCTGGCATTATGTGACGCCTATCTCGAACGCGTTCCGGCGGAGCGGTCCGTCCTCGCCTTCAAGGCCGTTTTGCTGGAGGAGATGGGGCGAGACGAGGAAGCTGTTTTCCTTGCCGACTATGACAGATTGATCCATGCCGTTGATATCGACGTGCCCAATGCGTACGGCTCGCTGAACGCGTTCAATGCCGCCCTATTGGATCATGTCTTGAACCACCCGTCGCTCGTCGTCGCCCCGACGAGCCACGCGACGGTCAAGGGACGTCACACGGGTAATTTGCTTGTGGATCCGAAGGGGCCTTTCGCGGAATTCGAAACCATCTTGTGGCGGGCGGCGCAAGAATATCGAGAGCAGAATCCGGTCGATGCCGCCCATCCTTATTTGGCGGACCCACCAGATCTGAATGGCCTTGTCGTCTGGTCCGTCGTGATGGATACGCAAGGCCATCAGGTGCCGCATATTCATCCGAGCGGCTGGCTGAGTGGTGTGTATTATGCGGACCTTCCGGACATCGTTGATCAAGAGACGACGAACCACGAAGGTTGGATCGAGTTTGGTGAACCGCCGCCGGACTTCCCGGTGACCAAGACGCTGCATACCAAACTGTTCAAACCGAAGCTCGGGCGCCTCTTTTTGTTCCCTTCCTATTGCTATCACCGGACGGTTCCCTATTCGACCGATGAGCGCAGGGTGAGTATCGCCTTCGACTTTTTGCCCGCAACGCCATAAGAAAAAACCAAGGAATGCTGCAATGAACGATCTGTTAAAGGGGCTTCGGATTGTCGAGGTGTCGGCGTTTATAGCGGCGCCCTACGCCGGCCTCGTACTGGGGCAAATGGGGGCGGACGTCATCCGGATCGATCCGGTCGGTGGCGGACTGGATTACCGTCGCTGGCCGGTGACGGATAAGGGCACGAGTCTATACTGGACCGGATTGAACAAGGGAAAGCGGTCGATCACGTTGAATGTGCGTGAAGCGGAAGGGCGTGAAATCGCTCAATCGCTGATGACGCAGCCGGGCGATGCGAATGGCTTCGTGCTGACCAATCTGCCGGCTCGGGGGTGGCTCGACTACGGTGGATTGAAGTCCCGGCGTGATGATTTGGTGATGATGAACATCACCGGCAATCGCGATGGATCGGTTGCCCTGGACTATACCGTCAATGCCGCCGCCGGCTTTCCGACCGTCACCGGCCCCGAGCATCAGAACCGGCCGGTCAATCATGTCATGCCGGTTTGGGACGTCGTCGCGGCCATGTCGGCGGTGCAGGGCATACTTGTCGCCGAGCGCCATCGCCATGCGACAGGCGAGGGTCAATTCATGCAGGTGGCGTTATCGGATACGGCATTCGCGACGCTGAGCCATCTCGGCTATATCGGCGAAGTACAGATCAACGGCGATGTTCGGCCAAAGACGGGCAATCATGTTTACGGCACCTACGGTCAGGATTTCGAGACCGGCGATGGCCGTCGCGTGATGATCACCGCCTTCACGCCGCGCCACTGGAAATCACTCGTGACCGCAACGGGAACGGCCGAAAAAATGGATCAGGTTGCCAACCTGTTCGATCTTGATCTCGCAAAAGAGGAGGATCGGTTCGAAGCGCGGGATACGATCACAGCAGTCCTGCGGCCATGGTTCGAATCGAGGACGCTTCAGGAAATTGCGGCCGCCATGAACGCTGAAGGGGCGTGTTGGGGGCCTTATCAGACATTTGCTCAGGCAGTTGCGGAAGACCCTCGCCTTTCGACCGAGAACCCAATGTTCCAGCAGATCGAACAACCCGGAATTGGAACGCTGACCGCGGCGGGCGGCATGATCGATTTCTCCAATGCTGCGCGGGAAACGGTTCAACCGGCACCGCTGCTTGGTCAGCATACGGATGAAGTCCTGGGCGATGTCCTGGGTTTGTCGTCGGGTGAGATTGGCGGATTGCATGACCGAGGGATCGTTGGCGGTCCTGTTGCCAACTAAGGCGATTTACGGACAGCGATTCCGATCGGGTTGAACCCGGCTGACAAGGCCGCATCTAGCTGGTAGGGAATCAATGTCGGCGTGGTCCGCGCTTTGACACAGCAAAAAAATCGCTTGGGAGAAAACCGAAATGCGCGCAGTCGTCCTTCACGAACATGGCGGTCCTGACAATCTGGTCCTGGAAGAGAATTATCCGGACCCAAAGGCCGGGCCCGGCGACGTGGTGCTGCGCGTCAAAGCGACATCGCTGAATTATCACGATATTTTCACACGTCGCGGGATGCCGGGCATCAAATTAAACCTCCCGGTCATTTGCGGTCTCGACGTCGCCGGGGAGATTGCGGAGATTGGCCCGGACGTCGAAGGCTGGTCGGTCGGTGACCGGGTTTTGGTCGACCCGTTGAACCGGGTCGAGGGTGGCCTGATGGGCGAAACCGTGGATGGCGGTTTGGCCGAATTCTGCCGCGCTCGGGCGCATCAACTTGTGAAGATCCCCGATGGTGTCAGTTATGAGGATGCGGCGGCGCTGCCGGTGGCTTTCGGCACCGCCCATCGCATGATGTTTACCAATGGCGGAATTTCCAAGGGCGAGCGGTGTCTCGTATTGGGTGCCAGTGGGGGGGTCGGGAGCTGTTGCGTCATTCTCGCCAAGATGGCCGGGGCCGAGGTGGTCGCCGCGACAAGCAGTGAGGAAAAGGCCCAACGCCTTCGCGAAATGGGCGCCGACCATATTATCGATTACATCAACGACGATTTCGTAAAGGAAATCTGGAAGCTCTACGAAAAACCCCATCGCCGGACGTTCGACGGTGGTGTCAACATGGTCGTGAATTTTACTGGCGGTGATACCTGGGTGCCGTCCTTCCGGTGCCTTCAGCGCGGCGGCCGCATGGTGACCTGTGGTGCCACGGCGGGGTTCGACCCGAAGACGGATCTTCGGTTCATCTGGACCTTCGAGCTTAAGATTCTGGGATCCAACAGTTGGGCGCGCGAAGACCTTGAAGCTCTATTGGGATACATCCGGGACGACAAGATGAAGATGCCGATCGACAATGTTTATCCGCTTGAGGAAGCGCGTGAAGCATTGCGGGTGATCGAGGACCGCGAAGTTATCGGTAAGGTGATTGTCCAACCATGAGCGTGGCGGACTTCAATTTCGGCCGCCTATTCCAGGATCATGTCGACGGCGAGCGGCTTGCCGCGATCGATCTGACCACATTCGATGCGCCGCGCGAGGTGACCTACCGGGAGTTGGATGCCTGCTGTGACGCAATCGCGCGTGGTCTCGTGGCCGCCGGGTTCGGTGCTGGCGATCGCGTCGGCTTGCTTGCTCTGAACCGGTGGGAGTATCTGGCTGTCCTGTTCGGGACGATGCGTGCCGGCTGCGTTCCGGTTCCGGTAAACAACAAGCTGCCGGCGGATGCCGTTGAATATGTCTTGCGGGATTCCGGGGCGCGGCTGGTTTTTTCCGAGGCGCCCTTGCGGAAGCTGGTGCCGGACGACATTACCTTCGTCGACCTTGATTCCGACTTCGACGATTTCTGCGATCCGGGCCCGTTCGATTCGTTAGAGCCCGGCAACGACCGGGTCTCGATGCAACCCTACACCTCCGGCACGACCGGTAAACCGAAGGGTGTGCTGCTGACCCACGACCGCCAGATCTGGGCAGCCCGAACACTGGTCGAATACCGCCGTTTGGTCGCCGACGATCGCATCCTTATCTCGGCGCCGTTCTTTCATAAGAACGCGCTGGTCGCGATCAAGACCGCGTTGTTACCGGGCGCGTGCCTCGTCATCCTGCCGAAATTCGACGTCGCCCAAGCTATCCAAGCGATCGCCGACCACAAATGCACCATGACGACCGGCGTGCCGACGATGATGTATATGATACTCCAGGAAGAGGAACGCCTCGCATCTACGGATACGTCGTCGATCCGCACCATCAGCATGGGGTCGGCGCCGTGTTCCGAAAGCCTGCTCGACGGCTTGAAGCATCATTTTCCGCAGGCGGAAATCAACCTGAACTATGGGACGACCGAAGGCGGGCCGATCATGTTGGGCTGGTATCATCCCGACGGAATGCCCAGGCCTCTCCACAGCGTCGGGTATCCGATCCCGGGCTGCGAGTTCAAGTTCATCGACGGCCCGCACGAGAAGGAAGGCGAGTTGATCTGCCGTAATCCGGGCGTGGCGCTTGGATACCACAACCTTCCGGAGGTCACCGCCGAACGGTTCGTCGATGGGTGGTACCACACGGGCGATGTGATGCGGCAAGACGAGGACGGTTGGTTCTATTTCATCGGCCGGACCGACGACATGTTCGTCTGCGGCGGCGAGAATATCTATCCGTCCGAAGTCGAGGCATTGCTCGAACGGCACGACGATATCGTGCAGGCGGCCGTGCTTCCCTTCGATGACGAACGCAAGGGGCAACTGCCCTATGCCTTCGTCGTTCCGCGCGATGGTGTCACGCTGGACGTCGGCACCGTGAAGCAGTTCGCGCTCGCCAATGGCCCAGCCTATGCGCATCCGCGCGAGGTTTTCTTCCTGCCAGAGATGCCGCTCAGCGGCACCAACAAGATCGATCGAATTGCGCTGCGGGACCATGTTGCCGCCGCTTCAAACAATCCGGAAAGTTGACCCAATGCCTGCAAATAAAATGACCCGTGAAGAACTCCACGCCCGTATTACCAAGGCACCCTTCCATCAATGGCTCGGTCTGGAAGTCACGGGTGCCGACGAGGACGGGATTGATGTTCGTATTCCGTGGCGCGATGAGTTCGTGGTCAACGTGGAGGTCGGCTACGCCCATGGCGGTATTCTCGCGACTGTGATCGACGTGGTCGGTGACTTCGCGCTTGCCGCCAAACTCGGACGGCCCTATCCGACCGTTGATATGCGCGTCGACTATCACCGCGCGGCGATGCCGGGCGATATGCATGCCCGTGGCCGGGTGGTGAAACTCGGCAAGATGTTTTCGGTCGCCGAGACATCGGTGCATGACTCCAACGGAAAACTGTTGGCCAGCGGCCGCGCCGTTTATGCGGTTGCCGCGCCGAAATAGTCACCTTTCGTTGCGGTCGTTACTCTTCCATCCTGCTAAAATCCCCTCTCGATCTCTCCCTCCAAAGCGCGGGCCACAAGTGCCTGCATCAATGTGACCACGGCGGCGTTATCCTGAACCGGAATGCCGTCGACGGCGGCGATCCGCTTCCCTGTGCCGCCGTCGGTCAATCCCAATCCCACCCCCACATGTTCGAGTGCGATTTCCTCTTCCGGCGTATGGCAGAGCGCGGCGTCGCTGCGTTGTACTGCCAGCGCGGCGCAGACGCCGTATGCGCCAAGATTCGATGAGGTTGCGATAACCAGAACATCGGTCGGTACTGCCGATACGATCCCGCCGCCGCAGGGCGTGATGTCTGCCTTGTTGAGGTCGGGCATCGTTTCGACCAACACGCCGTGGACTTTCCCAAATCCGATTTCGTTGCCGCCATCGCCGATTGACAATGTCGGTTTCCCGGCTTTTGTCATCTCGGTGAACAGATGATCGACATTGCAGCGGAAGGACTCTCGGGATATCCCGGTGGCTCCATAGGTGATTCCATGGATGTTGCCGCCGAGGCGTTCAATCGCGATGGCTAGGTCGAGGGAGCGGGCGATATCGCTCTGCTGGTTCTTGTCGTTAAGCGCCAATTCTTTGACGGGAACGTCGACTGATCGCCGGTCCAACAGGATGCGGAACGGTTCGGCTGCGGGCGGATCGGTGTGGACCGTTACCGTATGGCCGATTTTGGTCAGCGCTTCGGCCAGCACCACCGTGCCGAAAGGGCCGTCATTCTCGCCGTTCGGCATATGGTCGGGGACGGCGGCGCCGCTCACGATCCCGATACGGCAGGACGGCCGGTCCAGCATTTCCGCGGCGGCCATCACCAGGGGTTTGTCGCTGGTCGCACGGGCCGCTTCGTAAAGCCGCCACTTCACGCCGCGTGGCAGGCCGCGGCCTTGTATCTCCAGGCATTGAAGGCGGTCGATATTCTCGCAGGCGATGAGCATAGGGGATCCACGACGTTGCTTGTGGCAGAAACCCCTATTTTAGCAGAATGTTGCTCACTTCCTTCAATTGGGTGCGGGCCCGCAGGAGATAGAAACCCTGTACCGCCAGATGACTGGGGGCGAACATCCCATCATTGGCGCCGTTGGAAATGATCAGTGGGTCCATCTCGGCGGCTGTGCGCAGACTGTCGAGCATCTGTTGCCACACATTCTCGACATTCTTTTCCGCAATCACCGACTGGAAGTCCACGCCCAGCTCTCGGAGGATCATGTAATAGCCGTACAGCCGACCTTTCGTTGAATAGAAGATGTCGTCGGCATTGGTATCGAACCAGCCGAGATTGGATTCGATGGTCCGTTTATCGAGCGTTGCCGACACGCTGCCGAGGTCAAGGCTCACGCGTTCCAGAAAAGCGATTAGGTTGTCCGCCCGGCGGTCGAATACGGCGGAACCGTCGTTCAGGCGTTCGTTGTACCGCTGCAGACTCTTCATCGCGGCGCGGTACTGCTTCTCCGCGCTCGCCGTCGGTAGAAGCGACGTGGAAGGGTCCCAATGCCAGATCGTTCCGTCATATTTCAAGAGGCCCGAAGCCTTATCGAGATCTTCGTCGACTTGGCTCGACCCTCGGGTGCGGCCCAGCACGTCGGTCATCTCGATGGCGAAACGCGACACGGCGTAAATCTGCCCGACCTGGAAGTTCGGCATATTGTCCAGCATGGAGGACGGGAACACGAACGGCTTGTTCGCCGTCCATGTCGACTGCTGCGTTTCCCGCTCGATCAGCTTGATCGCAACGGCGATTGCGCGGCTGCCATTCGGCAGTTGATCGCCCTCCGGCACGGTGTATTGCACATTGTCGTTGATATTGTGCGTCACCAACATGCCGATGGGGTAATAGAGCAGCGCCGCGATGAATAAAATCCCAACGCCGGTGCCGATGCGTCGGCCTATCGTGTTCGGTTCATCAGGATTTCGCCGGTTAAGCGACGGTAATTTTTCGCGAATGCTGGTAAGCAAGGCGTTCATCGATGGTCAAATCCACTCCTTATGGGCGCAAGACGCACCCCCGACCGCCTATATATAGGCATTGTCGGCGCGGATTTTAATGCTCTCCGATGCGAGGGGACCGTTCCACCGGTTCCCCGTTTTCGCAATCTTACTCGGCTGCTTGTGTCGATTGCGTAGACGGCGCCTCGCAGAGAGCGGTCAAATCTCTCAAATTCTCGATCTTCTCGAAATTGCCGAGCATTTCGAACAAGGGCGCGATTTGATCCGCCGGAAGCACGCGGGATGCACAGTCGGTGAATTTGACGCGCATTTCCTCGTCGGACATCGGGTTTGGCCGTCCTCGGCCCATCAGATACTCGGTTTTCTCCGACAATTCCGTGCCGTCGCGGGTGGTAACGATGACTTCCGAGCACCACGGCTTATCGGTCATGGTCGGGTGCGGGGCGACGTCGCAGAGTCCCAGAAGTTCCTGGGCTTGCTTGTCGGCCCAGGCATCGCCCTCGAAGTGATCGAGAATGACTTTGCCGTGCATCAAGGCCCGCGACACGCAATATTGCACGCTGAATTTGGCCTCCAGCGGGCTCGAGACAGTCGGGTTGTTGGTATGCGGCAGCCGCTGGGCATGGCTGTAGATCTGAATATGTTTCACGTTCTCGGGCGTCAGTCCGTGCTTTTCCACCAATTTCAGCATCATGGTGATCGCCATGTGGGTGCTGCCGCAGCAGGGAAACTGTTTGATGCCGAGTCCCGGTTCGAGAACTTCGAGCGGATCGCACCAATTCTCGAAAATTTTGTCGGCGTCATACGTCCCCGGACCATTGAACACCTCGAAGAAACCCTGCTTGTCTTCGAACGCGTGAACGTCCGACGTAAACCCGCCTTGAGCGAGAAAAGCGGCGAACACACCGTTGCGCGTATTCTGACCGACATGGAGCGGCTTGGTCATCGTGCCGAAATTCGCCTTAACGCCGGAGGCGAGGGATACGGCGATTGCCAAGGCCCTGCTCGTCTGTTCTTCGTCGAGGCCCAACATTCTTGAGGCTGCTGCGACAGTGCCGAAGATCCCGAGAGTCGCCGTCGGATGCCAGCCCTTTTCGTAATGGGTGAAATTAACGCCGCGTCCGACCTTGCATTCGGTTTCGTAGCCGATGACGTAGGCGGCGAGGGCGTCGCGCCCGGTCCTGCCGAATTGCTCCCCGAGGGCGACGATCGGCGGCACGAGCATGACCGACGGGTGCCCGCCCATGACGGGGCTGACATCGTCGTAGTCGAGAGCATGCGACGCCGTGCCATTGATCAGGATCGCGTCGAGTGCCGATCCACGCTTGCTGCCGCCAAAGATTAGGCACGGACCATCCTGTTCGGCGATGCCGGGTACCGCGGCGGGAATCTGCGTCGTCGGCTCGGGCGCGCCGGCAAAAGTGACGCCGATGGTGTCGGTTATCGCCTGTTTTGCCCAGAAAAGAGCGTCTTCCGGAATATCCTCATAGCGAAAGGCCAAGATTCGCTTGGCGAGTTCCTGCGTGACGCTCATCTGTGGTCTCCTCATCGTCTGGGCAACAATGGCCGAATATTCATTTCTATATCCGATGGGCTGACATCGCAAAATTTCAAGGACGTGGCGCCTTCGATGCTTTGCCTAAAAGGACCCTTGCGTTGAATTAATTTCATAGGACTTCCAATTAAAAGTGGTAGGGTGAATTGAAGATAGTCGGCGGTTGTCCTAGAGAGATACCCGATCAAGCATGAATCCGTATGGCGAGCTTGAGTTCTATAACCATGTCCATCGGAACGCTCCGATCGCTGAGAATATGGAGGTGCTCTTTCGCGGCGCTCAGGTCGCGGGGGTCGATTTCTTGCCGCTGTACATGGACTGTCTCGAAACCTCCAAAACAGCCGTGGGTTCGTGGAAGATTTTTCGCAGGGCGCAGCGCGCGATCACATTGGCCCGGTACTTCGAGCACACCTTGCCCTTGGACGGACAGCGTGCCGAATGCGGGGTCTTTCAGGGATTCTCAACGCTATTGATGGCACGGATTGCCCGCCAACACGCCGCCGGTTACCGAGGTGCCGGGCTGCATGCCATCGACAGTTTTGAAGGGTTAAGCCCACCGACGGAGGCCGATGCGTTAGGGGTGAACGATCAGGCCTTCGGTCAGCGCGAATATGTCTATAGCCATCAGGCGGGACACTTCGCGACATCGATCGCCCATGTCCGCAATGTATTGTCGGAATTTGCTCAAATTCAAATTCATAAAGGCTGGATACCGGACGCGTTTTCGCGTTTGCCGCAATCAAATTGGGCGTTCGTGCACATCGATGTCGATCTCTATGCGCCGACCAAGGCGAGTCTCGAGTACTTCTACCCGAGGCTTGTGCCCGGCGCCGTAATCGTGAACGACGACTTCGGATCGCCCTTGTTTCCCGGCGCCGCGCGGGGCTGGCATGAGTTTTTTGAATCTCGGAACCGATCCTATGTCATCCTCGACACTGGGCAATCGATCTACATACACGAATAAACGTTGGAAATTGTGCGGCGAGTCGACGGCTAGTATGGCCGGTCGCCGGCAATCTGCGTGCGATGGAGGACCCGCCGTTGCGATGCATCGAAGGGGTCGCGCCGGTGCATGGCACAACGGTTGTCCCACAACAGCAGGTCGCCCACCTTCCAGGAATGACACCAAGCGTATTTCTCCTGCGCGGCATGAGCCCACAATCGGTCGAGCAGCGCTTCGCTCTCGTCGACGGAAAGACCGGGGATATAGCTGTAGGGACGGCGGCCGAGGAACAGCGCCTTCCGTCCTGTCTCCGGGTGCATACGGATCAGCGGGTGGTGTGGGCCGGGCGTTTTTCGCGGGTCTTTCTCATCGGTGAAACCGGGCCGGAGCTTGCCGGCGCTGTTGCGGCTGGCGTCGTGGACCGCGGTCCGGCCTTCCGCCATTGCGCGTAATTCCGGCGATAGGTCGTCATAGGCCATATACATATTGCAGACGCAGGTGTCGCCGCCCTCCGGCGGAATCTCCAATGAGTAGAGTGCGCTCGCGGCGGGTGGAATTTCCTTGTAGGACATGTCGGTGTGCCAGAACGCTTCCGCATTGCCGAGGCTGCGGTCGAGCCGCTCTTTCTTCATGCCGACATTCATCACCTCGATGATTTCCGGATATTTCTCGGTCATCGGTGTGAAAGACGTGCGGTTCGGGCTTTGCGGCAGGCCGAAATAGGACGAGAAGTAGATTTGCTGCTCCGGGGTCAGTGTTTGGCCTCGGAACAGCAAGACCAGATGCGTGTGCCATGCCTGCTTGATCGCAATGACTACGTCGGAGCGCAGCGGTTTTGAAATGTCGACTCCGACGATTTCCGCACCGATAGCAGGCGATTGGGGAAACACGGATATGTCGCCGATTTCGTACCGTTCTTGTGGGATCGTGGCGACGTTGCTGGCAGCGCTGGTCATGTAGGTCTACCCTATTCTGGCCGACGGATTGCCGAGGCTGGAATTGCGGCCATCCAATTGGATCGCGCATATGCGGATCGTCCCAATAGCGTGCGGAAGATCGAGGTTTCCGTCAAATTGACAAGACCTGGCGGGCTAACTTGCCGCAATCCGCCATTCCGTGATGTAGTGAGCTTCATCATGAGTATCGAAATTGTCCCTCTAGGCGAGACCCTTGGCGCTGAAATACGCGGTGTGGATCTCAGTCAACGGTTGGATGCAACGGTGACGGCAGCGATCCGCGCTGCCTGGTTGGAGCATCTCGTCCTATTGTTTCGGGGTGCGCCCTTGACCGACCGGAACCTGATCGACTTCACGCTTGGGTTCGGTGACTTGGAATTCCCGCCGAGCAAACTCCTTAAACTTGCGGGTGGACCAAGCGTAGGATCCGAAATTCCACCGGAAATCAATGTCATCTCGAACGTTAAGGAAAACGGCAAACCGATCGGTCATTTGGGTGCAGGAGAGGCGAGTTGGCACACTGACAGTGCGTTCGTCGACATGCCACCGGCTGCCAGCATCCTGCATGCGCTTGAGGTGCCGCCGACCGGTGGCAACACATCCTTCCTCAATATGTATGCTGCCTACGAAACGCTTCCCGACACTTTGCGACGCCGGATCGAAAACAAGAAGATCAAGCACGATCAGACCTATACGAGTGCCGGGGACCGGCGAAACGGATACGAAATCGTGGACGACATTCGTGACGCGCCCGGTCCACGGCACCCTGCGGTTCGGACCCACCCGGAAACCGGGCGCAAGGCGCTGTATCTCGGCCGGCGGATGAATGGCTATGTCGATGGTCTGTCCCTCGACGAGAACGACGAATTGCTGGATGCGATTTGGGCGCATGTTCTGCAGCCAAAATTCGTTTGGGAGCATAATTGGTCGGTCGGCGACGTGTTGATGTGGGATAATCGATGCGTGATGCATCGGCGGGAAGCCTTCGACGATTCCAGCCGTCGGATCATGCACCGGACACAGCTTGCGGGCGATCGCCCAGCCTAATTCACGGAAAATTCTAGGAGAGAGCGATGCGCGCGGTCGTCTGCGAAGACTGGTGTGACTATGACGAGCTGGCCGTGGGCATGGCGCCCGTCCCTGATCTTGTACCCGGCGGCGTCCGCATCCGTATCGAATATGCCGGTGTTAGCTTCGCCACGACATTGGTGGTCGCTGGTAAGTATCAACGGAAGCCGCCGCTACCATTCATCCCCGGGACCGAAGTTGCCGGCACGGTCCTCGAATGCGGCGATGGCGTTACCCGTTGCAAGCCGGGGGATCGCGTCTTGGCCGCCGTCGATTGGGGTGGTTATGCCGAGCAGATGGTTGCCCGCGAGGCCAACGTTCATGTGGTACCCGACGGTTTGCCGCTCGATGCGGCGGTCGCCCTTTGCATTTCCTATCCCACGTCGTTCGGCGGTTTGGTCTGGCGCGCTAACCTGGCCAAGGACGAAACCGTATTGGTTCACGGTGCGGCCGGGGGCGTCGGGCTCGCGGCCGTGGAGATCGCAGGCGCCGTCGGCGCGCGTGTCATCGCCGTCGCCAACGGGGACGAGAAACAGGCGATCCTGCGGGATCGCGGCGTCGAGCATGTGATCCCGACGGATGGGTTCCGCGAGCGTGTCGAAGAGATCACCGGCGGCGACGGGTTGGATGTGGTCTACGATCCTGTCGGCGGACCTGTGTCGCGACCGTCAATCAGTTGCCTGCGGCCCGGGGGACGGCTCGTGACGATCGGCTATGCGGCGGGCGAAATCCCGTCGATCGGCTTCAATGTCTTGTTGGTCAAGAATATCAGCGTCATGGGCTTTAACTGGGGTGAATATGTCGGGTGGAGTCCGGTCGACCGGCGCGAGCACTACGCCGATGCGGTGGCCGAGATGATGCAGACGCTGTTGGCATGGTGGCGGGACGGGAAGATTCATCCGACGGTCCACGCGGCGTTCGACCTGGCCGATTTTCGCGATGCGATGCGCGAAGTCCGGGGCCGCCGCGCCATCGGCCGTGTCGTTCTGACACCGTGAGCGCAAAGCAAATGCGGGCGGTTCAGTGTTCGGGATGGGACGGCGTCCCTGGTTTGCGGGTCAATGAGGTGCCGGTACCGGCGATGGCGCCGGGCTGTGTCCGCATCGGTATTCACTATGCGGGTGTCGCATTTGCCAACATCTTGATGGTCGAAGGCAAGTATCAGCGGCGGCCCGAATTACCGTTCATCCCCGGCACCGATATCTCTGGCGAGATCCTGGAGGTTGCGCCCGATGTCGACGGGTTTGCGCCGGGTGACCGCGTCTGTGCGTTTTTGGATAGCGGCGGGTGGGGCGAGCAGGCCGTGCATCCCGTCGCGACGGTATATGCGTTGGGAGACGGATTGCCGATGGATGCGGCATCGACGTTGCCGAGTTCATATGCCACGGCCTTGTGCTCGCTGACGTGGCGTGGCGGCTTATCGGAAGGGCATACGCTGCTGGTGTTGGGTGCCGGTGGCGGCGTTGGGTTGGCGGCGGTCGATGTCGGCAGTGCGCTTGGCGCGCGGGTGATTGCCGTGGCGAGCACGTCGGACAAGCGTGATGCGGCGTTGGCGCATGGGGCTGATGCCGCCATAGAGCCGAAGGATTTTCGGGATGCGGCGCGGGATTTGACCGACGGTCATGGCGTAGACGTGGTTTTCGATCCGGTCGGCGGCGATGTATTTCCCGATGCCTTGCGGTGTCTGGGTATCGGTGGGCGCCTACTGACCATCGGGTATGCCGCAGGCGACATTCCACAGATCGGCCTCAATCTCCTGCTGCTGAAAAATATCGGCGTCATGGGATTCAGTTGGGGCACCTATATGGGATGGGGTCCCGATCACGGGCGGGAACATTTCGAGCCGCAGGTCCGGCCTCAAATCGCGCGGTTGGTGAAGATGTGGCGGGACGGCAAGATCGCGCCGCATATTCATAAAAGGTTTCCGCTGGAGCGCCTCGCCGACGCGGCCGACGAAATCACCGAGCGGCGTAATATTGGCCGCGTGGTGGTCCATCCTTAGAAAGTCGTCTACTCCGCCGGCCGTGCGGATTCGGTCGTCGCGAGAGCCGGGCCGAGGATCAGGCATAGCGGCAACGTCAGCAACACGACGATCGAGAGAACCATCATCGTGGTCTCGATGCTGAATACGTCGGATAAGTATCCATAGACCAATGGCGCAATAAGCCCACAGGTCGAGCCGAGCGTATACATCAACCCGAAGGCGCGCGAATGCTTGTCGTCGTCGATCAGCTCGCCGACCGAGCCATAGATCGCCGACGACGTGCCGTTGAGAAACACGCCGAGCAACGGCAGAAGGAAGAAGGCATAGAGCGGGGGTGCCGCAAGGATCAGAAGTATGCCGGCGCCGGTGCCGATTTCGGTTATCGCGATCGTGCGGGCGGTCCCGACGCGTTCCGCCAGCATGCCGCATGCGAACTTTCCGAACATGCCGCCGAGCAAGGTGATCAGCACGGCCGATGCGGCCCAACCTGTGGGAACGCCCTTCTCGATCATCAGGAAGGCGACGAAGGTCAGGAACCCGTTGCGCGTAGAGTTGTCGAGGGCGGCAATCATGCCGAGCGACAGGAACCCGCCGCGATGTCGGACGCCCCAGCCTTTCGTGCCGTTTGCGATACTCTCTTTTTGCTCGGCTGTCGGCTGATTACCGCTTCCGGCCATCCGCAGCAGCACCAAGCAGGCGACCGCGACGACGACGGCGGTAATCCCGTATCCGATCACCGGTGTTTGCCATGACACCCCCATGCCGGTTGCGAGAATGGTCAGCCCCATGAACATGAATTTGCCGACATCACCGAAGGAGTTGTAGGTGCCGAGCGCCGCACGGCGGCCGGTGCCGGGGTAGGCGCCGGTGATCAAGGACGATGCCAGCGGATGTTGGAATGCCGCACCTAGGCCCGCCAGAAATATAAAGACCAGCAGCGAGACGAATCCCGTCGAAAACCCGAGACCGATAAATCCCGCACCCGCCGCAGCCGTGCCGAGCGCCAGCAGGTTCCGTTCGCCGACACGTTCGGCCCACAGTCCGGCCGGGATTTGCAGTGCGGCGGTGGCGGCTTTGTTGGCGGCGCGGATCAATCCGACTTCGGCGTAGGAAAGACCGAACGCTTCTCGCAGGATAGGCAAGAGGGCGTACAGCATATCCACCAATCCGTCGTGCAGGCCATGCAAGCCGCAACAGGTGGAAAGCGTGAGCTTGGAATTCTGTCGTGCCATGGGTGCCGCATTACGTCACAAAACCGTCACAAAAGTAAAGGCGGGCTTCGGGTTTACGGAGCGGGGGCGTGTGGGCTAGGGTGCGCCGCCCACGCCCATTCCTGTACAACAGATTTTCGAGGAGCGATGAGCTCTCACGCTTTGTTGGAGTCGTTCGACGATTTGGAGCCCGAGACGGGTGACTTCCTGTCCGAGGTGCTGGCCGGATTGCGTGCGGCTCCCAAGACGTTGCCGTGCAAATTTTTCTACGACGAACAAGGATCGAAACTATTCGATCGAATTTGCGAGTTGCCAGAATACTATCCGACTCGGACCGAGACGGCCTTGTTGGAGGAAATCGGCAGAGAGATCGGGGAGTGCATTGGCCCGAATGCGCAAATCATCGAGTATGGTTGTGGGTCGGTCAAAAAAATTCGCCCGGTCGTCGATGCGCTTGACCGCCCGGCCGCCTATGTCGCGGTCGACATCTCGAAGGAACATTTGTTGGCGGCCGCGACCATGTTGGCGACTGACTATCCGGACCTTGAGGTCCATGCCATTTGTGCGGATTTCGTCCAACCCTTTCCCGTGACGCCGCCGACCGCGTATCCCGACGCACGCCGGGTCGGATTTTTCCCGGGATCGACGCTTGGCAATTTCACGCCGGATGCGGCCCGCAAGTTCCTGGCGGGTGCGGCGAAACTTGTCGGATCCGGTGGCGGTATGTTGATCGGGATCGATTTGAAAAAGGATCCGGCGATCCTGAACGCAGCCTACAATGATGCGGAAGGGGTAACCGCGGCGTTCAACATGAACCTATTGGCGCGGATAAACCGCGAGTTAGGGGCGGATTTCGATCTTGGTCAATTCGAGCATCACGCCTTTTACAACGCCGGGATGGGGCGGGTTGAAATGCACCTTCGCAGCTTATGCGACCAAACCGCGACGATTGACGGAACCGCATTCGAGTTCGCCGCGGGCGAAACCATCCATACCGAGAATTCGCACAAATACGATATAGATCAGTTCCAGGCGATGGCGCGCGATGCCGGTTTTGAGCCGCAACGGGTTTGGACCGACGACGCCGATCTCTTCAGTATCCACTTTCTGACGGTGCCCTGATCGCCGGCGTCGGAACGCTAGACCGTACCTTTTTCCCGCAAGCGCGAAATCCCTGAGGCGTCATAGCCAAGCTCGGCGAGCAGGTCGTCGGTGTCCTGACCGAGTTCGGGGCCGGGCCGGCTTGGCGTCGGCTCCCCCGCGTCGAAGGGACAGTCGAGCACGCGGAACGGCATGCCGTTCTGATGGATCAGCTCTTGGATCATGCCGGTCTCGGATACGTAGGGATTATCCATCGCTTGCTGGACATCGTAGATCGGTGCGGCCGGGACCTGGCCGGCGAAATGATCCAGCCATTCATCGGTCGTGCGCACCGATAACGCTTCATCCAGCATGTCCTGGATTAATGCTCTGTTGTCCAGGCGGTCCTTGAAGCGCAGAAACCGCTCGTCCTCGCCCCATTCCGGATGATCGATCATGTTGCACAGGATCGGCCAGAATTTCTCCTTGTTGCACATGATGAAGATCCATCCGTCCTTGGTCTTGTATTGCGCGCAGGGCGTTAGCGAAGGATGGCCAGAGCGTGGTTCGCGTCCCTGCACGTGCCCGGTGTTGAGATACCAGGTCGCCGGATAGGACACGTTGGTCAGTGCCAGGTCGAACAGGTTGGTATCGATGTTCCGGCCGGCGCCGCTGGCGCGGGCGGCGAGGATGGCGGACACGGTTGCATAGGCCATTGCCAGGCCGGTCATCAGATCGACGATCGACAGGCCGAACCGGGTTGGCGGCGTATCCGGTTCGCCGGTAAGCGAAAAATAGCCGGCTTCCGCCTGCATCAGATAATCATATCCCGGCCATGTGGCGCGGGGGCCGCTTCGGCCATAGGCGGTCAGAAAGGAACAGACGATCTTTGGATTGAGTTTGCCGAGCGTCTCGTAGGTCAGACCGAGTTTCTCCGGCACATCGCCGCGCAGGTTGCAGGTCACCGCGTCCGCGGTCTTCACCAGGTCATGGAAAATCGCCTGACCGTCGGGCGAAGAGAGGTCGAGCGTAAGACTCCGCTTATTGCGGTTGATGCTTTGAAAGAACAGGCTGGCGCTGCTGTTCGTAGAATCGTCGTCTATAAAGAACGGGCCGACCGCGCGGCCCATATCGCCGCCGTCCTTCGGGTTCTCGATCTTGATCACTTCGGCGCCGATGTCCGCCAAGTATTGGGTTCCCCAGGGGCCAGCGCCGTATTGTTCGATTGCCAGCACGCGGACGCCGTCTAAAGGCAGCATCGATGACTCTCCGCCTAGATTGGATTTCGTTGGATCAGCTGCCGCGCGATGATGATGCGCTGCAATTCGTTGGTGCCTTCGCCGATGGTCAGCAAGGGAGCGTCGCGATAGAAGCGCTCGACGGCAAACTCCTTGGAGTATCCGTAACCGCCATGCACTCGCATTGAATCCATTGAGTTCGTGACGGCGGCCTCGGTCGCGAAGAGTTTCGCCATACCTGCTTCCATATCGCACCGCTCGCCCTTATCGAAGGCATTGGCGGCTTGATGGACCAGCAGGCGGGCCGCCTCGGTACGGGTTGCCATGTCGGCCATGTTGATCTGTATGGCTTGGTGTTCGCAGATCGGCTTGCCGAAGGTTTGCCGTTGCTGCGAATACTTCACCGCCTCGTCGAGCGCCGCCTGTGCTACGCCGACGCCGCGCGCCGCTACATTGATTCGGCCCAGTTCCAACCCGCCCATCACATGCTTGAATCCTTGGCCTTCGACGCCACCGACCAGGTTCTCATGCGGCACCTGGCATTCGTCGAAAACCAATTCGGCGGAGTCGATCCCCTTGTAGCCGAGCTTTTCCAGTTTCCGCGAGACCTGGAACCCCTCCCCTTTTTCGATCAGAAACAAGCTGATGCCCTTGTGACGCGGCTCCGCACCTGGATCGGTCTTCACCATCACGGCAAAACACGTGCCGTGAATACCATTGGATATCCAGGTCTTGGTACCGTTCACCACATAGCCGTTGCCCTGCTTCGTTGCCCGGGTGCGGATCGCCTGCAAGTCGGTGCCGCAGTTCGGTTCGGTCAGGGCGAGACCGCCGCGTATCTCGCCGCTCGCGAATTTCGGCAACCATTTTTGCTTTTGCTCCTCAGTGCCGGCGCGTTGCACCGCCGACGCCATGATGAGATGCGAATTGAAGATACCGGACAGCGACATCCAGACCGTGGCCACGCGCTCGACGATTTTCGCGTAGGTCAGGCAGGAGAGGCCGAGTCCGCCGTATTCCTCTTGGATAATGGAGCCGAACAACCCCAATTCCTTCATCTTCTCGACGATTTCCTCCGGATAGGTGTCGTTATGTTCAAGCTCCATCACATACGGCTTGACGTCGCGGTCGAGAAAACGATCCACCGCTTCCAGGATCAAAATTTCCTGTTCGTCCTGTTCCGACGTTACGGTCATTGCTCGATTACTCCATTAAGTCGTCGACGCCGTGCCCGCGTTTCGGGATCAGCATGGTGCGGTCATAGGTCATGAAGACGGTTCCATCGGCCTTCTTTCCGATGGTCTTGATGCTGACAATGCCTTGCGTCGGGCGCGATTTCGATTCCCGTTTGTCCAGGACTTCGCTTTCGGCATAGATCGTGTCGCCCACGAAGACCGGTGCGGTCAGCTTGATGTCGTTCCAGCCCAGGTTCGCGATCGCCTTCTGGCTGGTATCGCTGACGCTCATGCCGGCGACGATCGATAGCGTCAACGCGCTGTTGACCAGCAACTGGCCGAATTCGCTCTTCGCCGCATAGTTGGCGTCGAAATGGACCGGGTGCGTGTTCATCGTTAATAGAGTGAACCAGGTGTTATCCGCTTCGCTGATCGTACGGCCGGGGCGGTGCTCATAGACATCGCCGATTTCAAAATCCTCGAAATACCGGCCGATCTCCTCGCGGTAGCGGTTCGGCCCGACTTCCTTGCTGTCATAGCCCATGGATCTTCTTCCCTCACTTGCTTCGTGCCGCCGCGGCCAAAATACGGCGGGCGGAGCGGACAATCGATTCGTTGACCATCCGGCCGTCCAGCCGAGCGATCCCGACCCTATCGGCCTCGGCGGTCGCGATAATCTGCCGCGCCTCTTCGATTTCTTCGGCCGTCGGTGTCAACGCGGCATGGATGGGTGCAACATGCGCCGCCTCGTAGGAAATTTTACCGGTAAAGCCCATGCCGACGACCCGGTTCAATTCTTCCAGAAATCCTGCCTCGTCATGCGGATCAAACCATGCCCCGTCCATCGCGTCGATATGCGCATGCTTTGCGGCATTCACGATCCGGCTGCGCCCGTAGATAAGGGCATCCCATTCCCGATTGCTGCCGATTTCGGCGCTGTAGTCGGCGGTTCCGAATATCAAACAAGTTAGTTCCGGTGCGGCCACGGCGATGTCGTCGACACGGCGCAGCCCTTCCGGACTTTCGATTAGGGCAAGGATTTCGATATCCGGCGATGCCGGGCGCAGTACGTCTGCTACCTGTGCAACGTCCTCAGGACAGCTTACTTTCGGCAGGATAATGCCGTCCGGCGGCGTCGGCGCTTCGATGACGCCTAAAAGGTCTCGCATTCCGTTGGCGGTGCGGGGGGAATTCACCCGCAGTAGGCGGCGGCATGCTGCGCTCCCGGCGAACATGTCGAAGACGGCGGCGCGTGCCTCGGCCTTGCGGTCGATGGCTGTCCCGTCTTCCAAATCGGCGCACACCATATCCGCGCCGCTTTCCAACAATGCCCGGAACTCATCGGGGCTGAGCGCCGATGTCATCAAGAGGCTTCGTCGCAGGACGACCGGATCGGTCATGCGGTGTACTTTTTTCTATTGAGGTTGCCGGTCAGTAGGATCGCGGCATGCCCAAGATATGTTGCCCGATATAGGCCAGGATCATGTTGGTCGAAATCGGTGCCGTCCGGAATATCCGGGCTTCCCGCCATTTGCGTTCCACGTCGTATTCCCGTGCGAATGCGAACCCGCCATGGGTCGTGAAGCAGGCCTCGCCGCAGGCCCAGGCGGCCTCGCCCGACAAGTGCTTGGCCATGTTAGCCTCGGCGCCGCATGGCTGTCCGGCATCGAACAGCGCGGCAGCTTTCCGCGCCATCATGTCCGCGCCCTGATATTCGGCGTAGGCCTTGGCGATGGGGAACTGGATGCCTTGATACTGACCGATCGGATTACCGAAAACGACGCGCTCCTTGGAATATTCGACCGCTTTCTCGACGAAGAATTTGCAGTCGCCGAGTGCTTCGGCGGAGATCAGGATCCGTTCGGCGTTCATGCCGTCGAGGATATAGCGGAATCCTTTGCCTTCCTCGCCGATCAGGCTGGTGGACGGAATCCACAAATTGTCGAAAAACACTTCGGTGGTGTTGTGGTTGATCATCGCGTCGAGCGGCTGGATGTCGCAGCCGTTGCCGCGGGCTTCGCGCAGGTCGACAAGGAAGCAGGACAGGCCGTCGCTGCGTTTCTTAGTCTGGTCCGCTGGCGTTGTGCGGGCGAGCAACAGCATCAGGTCGGAATGCAGCGCCCGGCTGGTCCAGACCTTCTGTCCGTTGATGCGATAGCCGTTACCGTCTTTTTCTGCCCGGGTCTTGAGCTGCGTCGTGTCGGAGCCGGTCGTCGGTTCCGTCACGCCGAAGGCTTGCAGGCGTAACTCTCCGGAGGCGATCTTCGGCAGGTATTCCTGCTTCTGCTCCTTGCTGCCGTGCCGCAGGACCGTCCCCATCGTGTACATCTGCGCATGAACCGCCCCGGCGCTGCAGCCACTCTCGTGGATCGTTTCCAGTATCACCGCGCCCGCCCGTATCGGTAGGCCGGCGCCGCCGTATTCTTCCGGGATCAAGGCCGCCAGAAAGCCGGACTCCGTCAACGTCTTGACGAATTCGGTGGGATAGCTGCCGTCGACATTCTGGTCTTCCAGGCCACGCCAGTACTCGCCGGGGAAATCGGCGCAGAGCTTCTTCACGGCATCCCGGAGTTCCGGATAGTCCTCGCCGATTTGAATGGCGGTTTCGGTGTCGCTCATGGGTCTCCTAATGTCCCGTATCAGTAGGACCGCGGCATGCCGAGGACATGCTGGCCGATGAAATTCATGATCATGTTCGGGGCGACCGGCGCGTTCCGCGACAGCCGGCATTCCCGCCATTTGCGTTCCACATCGTATTCGCGGGCGAAGGCGAAGCCGCCGAAGGTCGTGAAGCAGGCCTCGGCGCAGGCCCAGGCCGCGTCGCCCGACAGGAACTTGCCGATATTCGCTTCCGCGCCGCAGGGCACGCCCGCATCGAACATGGCGGTCGCCTTCTGAACCATCAGGTCGGCGGCCTCCAACTGGGCATAGGCGCCGGCGATAGGAAATTGGATGCCTTGGTTCTGACCGATGGGGCGGCCGAACACCACGCGTTCGTTCGCGTAGTCGACCGCCTTTTTCACGAAATAGCGGCCGTTCCCGATGGCTTCGCTCGACACCAGGCAGCGCTCCGCGTTCATGCCGTCGAGAATATAGCGGAACCCTTTGCCTTCCTCGCCGATCAGGCTGCTCGCGGGAATCTTGAGGTCGTCGAAGAAAACCTCGGTCGTGTTGTGGTTCACCATGGCGTCGATGGGTCGGATTTCCAGGCCGTTCCCCTTCGCTTCCCGCATGTCGATCAGGAAGGTGGATATACCGTCGGTCCGTCGCTTTGAGTCCTCGGCTGGCGTGGTGCGCGCCAGCAGGAGCATAAGGTCCGAATGCGCAGCCCGGCTGATCCAGACCTTCTGCCCGTTGATCCGGTACCCGTTGCCGTCCTTCTCCGCGCGAGTCTTGAGTTGCGTCGTGTCCGACCCGGTCGTCGGCTCGGTGATCGCGAAGGCCTGCAGCCGCAATTCGCCGGCTGCAATCTTCGGCAGATACTCGTTCTTTTGTTCGGGTGTGCCATGCCGAAGGACCGTGCCCATCGTATACATTTGGGCGTGGCAAGCGGAGGCACTGCAGCCGGCCGTATTAATCGTTTCCAGGATCACCGCCCCGGCGCGGATCGGCAGGCCGGCGCCGCCGTATTCCTCCGGGATCAAGGCGGCGAGATACCCCGCATCGGTCAGCGCTTGAACGAAATCGGTCGGGTAGCTGCCCGATGGCGGTTGGTTTTCCAGGTCGCGCCAATACTCCGCCGGAAAATCCGCGCAGAGTTTGAGAACGGATTCGCGAATTTCCGGATAGTCCTGCCCGCAAGGGACCGATGCGTCGATATCCGACATGCCGCGCCGGGCCTATTCCGCGGCGGCCGCGAAGGAGGAGGCAGGAACGAATCCTTTCGGTGGGCCCGATTTCGCGAGGCCGCCGTTGAGCGTTTCGTCCGGCAGGTTGCGCGCGACGATCTCGCGGACCGCCACCAGCTTGTCCAGGTTCACGCCGGTTTTCATCCCCATGCCTTCCAGCATGAAGACCAGATCGTCCATTACGATGTTGCCGGTCGCGCCCGGCGCGTATGGGCAGCCGCCCAAGCCGGCCAGCGATGCGTCGAAACGCCGGACACCGGTTTCGAGCGCGGCCAGCGCATTCGCGATGCCGAGCCCCCTTGTATCGTGCAGATGCACGGTTAACGGCAGGTCGTCGCCGAAGGTGCCGTACATGAGCTTGAACAGACTCTTGACCTGCGACGGGTTGGCGTAACCCACGGTGTCGGCGATGGCGAGTTCGTCCGCGCCCGCATCCAGAAACTTCTCCGCCAACCGGACGACGGCGTCGGGATCGACCTGGCCTTCGATGGTGCAGCCAAGCGCGGTTGACAGACCGACGAACAGGCGCACGCGGCGACCGTTCTCTTTCGCCTTCTCGTCGCGCAATGCGACGATTTTTTTGAAGGCGTCGACCGACTCGTCCGGCGTCATGCGGACATTTGCGAGGTTGTGCTTCACGCTGACCGAGGTCACGTAATTCAATTTGTGGACCCCGGCGGCGAGGCCGTTCTCCGCGCCCTTCAGATTGGGCATCAGGGCGGAGATCACCAGACCGTCGTG
The DNA here is from genome assembly GCA_965228975.1 of Alphaproteobacteria bacterium. Classification (GTDB taxonomy): domain Bacteria; phylum Pseudomonadota; class Alphaproteobacteria; order UBA8366; family UBA8366; genus JAJFJD01. The sequence continues at coordinate 3,401,170 of OZ245851.1, read as the reverse complement.
TTTCTCGGCGATGGGCAGTGCGGCGGCGCAAACCTCTTTCGCGTCCGCGAATTGCGGCAGGAGCTTCGGCGGCACGAAGGAACAGACCTCGATTTCCGGCATGCCCGCCGCGGCTTCGGCCTCGATCCAGGCGATTTTCTGGTCGGTCGGGAAGAATGTCTGTACATTCTGCAGCCCATCCCGCAGCCCCACTTCACAGACATGAACGTCATTGCCGTCGCGCATGGCGTAACTCCCTTGTTTGAAACGGATCTTCGCTGCCCGTTGGGCGTGCATACCGTATCTCGCCGGATATTTTTGTCCGGACCAATTCTGCTTGTCTGTTTAACTAAATCGGCGTCTCGGACGAGTCAATTGGCGGCGTCAAACGAGCGCATCGTCGATGCCCCGTCAGGCGGCGGGCGCTGCGTCGAGCCGCACGGCGATGCCGTCCAAATCAGCGGAAACGGCCGGATAGCGCACCATGACAAGGGGGTCGTGGCCCGGTATGACATGCTCCGGCGACTCGGCTAATTCGACTGCCGTGTCGAAGGACAAGATATTGTCTCCTACGTTGTAAACCGCAGGGAAGGGACTGCGTTTTTCCATATTGGCGTAGTAATGCGCCGCATCCGAGGCAACGACGACCCAGCCGCGTTTGGTGAAGATGCGGGCGATCTGATGCCCTTTTGTGTGGCCGCCCACCAGATGGACACTAATGCCGGGAGCCAGCGTCGCGTTGCCGTTGTGGAAGGTGACTCTGTCGCGATACACGTTGCGGACCAAGGTACAGACGTCGTCGACCATCACACCATGCTTGAAGCCCTTCCAGTGCGTGTCACGGCCGGTGATGTAACGTTGCTCGGCTTCTTGGATATGGAATTGCGCACGGGGAAACTTGTCGAAGTTGCCCACATGGTCCCAGTGCATATGCGTGATGATGACGTCGTTCACCGTTTCCGGATCGACGCCGACCAGCCGCAGCCCGTCACTCGGGCAACGAAAATAGTCATGGTTTCGTTTTGCGGCCGTCTCTTCTGTGAAGCCCATGTCGATGACGACGGTGCGTTTATCGCCTACCGCGACCCAGATGAAATAGTCCATCGGCATTGGCCCGTCATGCGGGTCGCCGACGATGAAATTGTGACTTCGGCGCCGGTGTGGATTATGCGCGTACCGGACGGCATATAGCGCGTAGCGGTGCGGCTCGGTCACGCGGGAACGCTCCCCAGCGTACTGATCCGGTGCAGTTCGCGGATATGGGTCGGCGGTAGGTCGGCGGTGGTTGCCGCATGCATCGTGCAACGGTTGTCCCACATCAGCAGGTCGCCCGCTCCGCGCCATTTGTAGCGGTATTGGAATTGCGGTTGATTCGTATGCTCGAATATTTCTTGCAACAGGTCGTCGCTCTCCGATTCGGACATACCGACGATATTCTTGATGCCGCCGGTTACGCCGTCGAATACGAAGATCGATTTCCGGCCGGTTTCCGGATGCGTGCGAATAACGGGGCGTATGCGTTCCGGGCTTTCGGCGCGTTCCTCGTCCGTCATGATTTGCCAGCGGGACTCCGGATGGTTCCGATCCTTGTGATAGCGGTATTGGCAGACGTATTTGAGCGGCGCGAGGCGTTCCTTCATCGCGGGCGACAGGGCGTCATAGGCTGCGGCGAGATCGCAAAATAAGGTGTCGCCGCCCTCGGCGGGAATTTCGACCGCATAAAGCATGGTGACGTTGGCCGGGCGCTCCAGATACGACCAGTCGGAGTGCCAGAATGACCCGGCATCCTTGATCCCTTTCGGTTTTCCATATTCGACCCGGTTCGACAGGACAGTTATCCGGCTGTCATCTTGGTGCCAGAAGCGGCGGATCGTATGCGGCACGATTTCCCCGAAACGTTCGCCGAAGCTGCAAAGCTGTTTAGCGGCGAGTTGTTGGCCGTGAAAATACAGCACCTTATGTTCGAGATAGGCATCATGAAGCTGCCGCCATGTCTCGTCCGTCAGATCCTGGCTGAGATCGACATCCGAGATTTCAGCGACGAAACTGGTCCCAATACGTTCTACGGCCACCATGACGACATCTTCTTCGTATCTTCTGCGATGCGGAAGGATATCGTGAAATTGGAGGGTGGCAAAACGACGAAGACCGCAACCTGGCAGCGGATTGTCGGCGGCGGGAGGCGCTGTTATGGTTCGCACGCCCCGTTGGGCCATTACTCCCAAGGATCATCCCTCGATGGAGACCCACTGTACCCAGGCGGCCAAACCTACGGCTCGCCTGCAATACGGCGATTTGCCACCGGATGCCATGGATGCCGCGCCGCAATGACACGGTCAAAAAGCGCTTCGTCGCCCGTCCTCGGTATCGTCTGCATGCTCGTCGCCGGTGTCTTGATGTCGAGCAACAATGCCATTTTGAAGTGGGTGACGGCCGGATATCCTCCCGGTGAGATCATGTTCATCCGTGGCGTCTTCATCTGGTTGCCGATCATGATCTTGATCGCGCGGGCCGGCGGCCCCCGTACGATTATCATCCAGCGGCCGCATCTACATTTTATTCGCGGAGCTTGCGTCGTCGGATCCGCTTTCATGTACCTCACCGGCCTGCGCTACCTGCCGTTGGCGGATATGACGGCTATCAGTTTCTCGACCCCGCTATTCGTGACGGCGCTCGCGCCGTTTCTGCTGGGGGAAATCGTCGGCTGGCGTCGTTGGACGGCTGTCGCCATTGGTTTCCTTGGCATCGTTATTATCACGCGGCCGACCGGCGATGCCCTGCAACTTGCCGTATTGTTGCCGCTCGGGTCCGCGTTTTGGGCCGGTATCCGGGACATGGTGACCCGGCGAATGACGACGACGGATTCCTCCAACGGCATCCTCTGCACGACGACGGCGATGGTGATGCTTGCCGGCCTCATGACCTTTCCGCTCGGGTGGAAGATGCCGACGGCGCCGGATTTCGCCTTGATCGCCGTTGCCGGATTGTTTGCCGGATTCGGACATCACTTTATGATCGAGGCCTTCCGGCATGCCGAGGCGGTAATGGTCTCGCCCTTCCGGTATCTGATGATCGTGTGGGCGATCTTGTTGGGATACTTCATTTGGGGCGACCTGCCCGATATTTATGTAATTGCCGGTATCGTGCTTGTCATTCTTAGCGGTCTGTACATCTTTCACCGTGAAATCGTGCGCCGCCGCGCGGCTGCGAAAAGTCCATGACCATCCTGACCTCCTCCTCGTCGGCGCCGGTCCGGGGAATCACCTATATGATCCTGGGCGGCGTCTTCATGGCGGTGAACAACGCGATGCTGAAATGGGTTTCGGGTTATCCGCCGGGCGAGGTGTTGTTCCTGCGCGGAATCTTCACGGTGTTGTCGATCCTTGTCCTCGTCGGATTCTCCGGTCGGCTGGGCAGTCTTCGGGTCCATCGGGTTTCCGGACATCTGGTCCGCGCAGGTTTCATGGTCTTCTCGACATTCTGTTTCATTCTGGGTCTTCGCTACTTGCCGCTCGGGGAAACCACGGCGATCACGTTCGCCGGCCCGCTGTTCGTAACGGCGATGGCCGCGCCCATTCTGGGTGAAAGCGTCGGTTGGCGCCGATGGATGGCGGTCGTGGTCGGCTTCAGCGGTATTTTGCTGATCACGCGCCCGACCGGCGATGCGTTTCAATTGGCGGCTTTGCTGCCATTGGGGGCGGCCTTCGGGTCGGCAATCCGGGACGTGGTGACGCGCAAGATGACGGTGAATGAGTCGTCGATTGCGATCCTGCTCACGACGACGCTGGCGTTGATGTGGGCCGGGTTGATGACATTGCCGTTCGGTTGGCGGATGCCGACAGCGTTCGATCTGGGCGTAATTGTCGCGTCGGGCATACTCGTGACCGCCGGACATTATTATACGATCGAGACCTTCCGCCATGCCGAAACGGCACTGGTGTCACCGTTCAAATATCTCAGCATCGTCTGGGCAATTCTGATTGGCTTCATGGTCTGGGGGGATATTCCGGACGCCTGGATGATCGGGGGTACGTCGCTGGTCGTTTTGAGCGGCCTTTATATCTTACATCGGGAGATCGTCGTGCAACGCCGACGTGCGATGGAGCGTCCCGTCTAGGGCGGATTTGAGCGGCTCCGATTCGCCCGGGCCGAATGCATTCGGTATCTTTACGACAAGCGATCAATGCGATGCCAAGGGAGAGGTATATGGCTGGTCCACAGACCATGTTCGACAAGATTTGGAACCGTCACGTCATCGTGCAGCGGGACGACGGTCAATGTCTCTTGTATGTCGACCGGCATCTGGCGCATGACGGATCGTTCCATGCGTTCAGCATGTTGCGCCAGGACGGCCGGTCGGTGAAGCGTCCGCAGCAGGTGTTCGCGACGCCGGATCACTACAGTCCCACGGATGTTCGAACGATCGATGCCATCGAGAATGACGAATTGCGCGAGAAGGTCGCCATCCTCGACGAGAACGCCAAGGAATTCGGCGTGCCGCATTTCGGAATCGATGACGAGCGGATGGGCATCGTTCATGTCATCGGTCCGGAATTGGGAATCACCCAACCCGGCATTTTCCTGGTCTGCGGCGACTCGCATACCTCCACCCACGGCGCGATGGGGGCCATAGCCTGCGGTATCGGCGCGTCGGAAGTCGCCCATGTCCTGGCGACGCAGTGCCTGTGGCAAAGCAAGCCGAAAACGATGCGCATCACCGTCAATGGCACCTTGGGATTCGGCGTGACGGGCAAGGACGTCATTCTCGCCATCATCGGCCAGATCAGCGCAGCCGGTGGCGCGGGATATGCGATCGAATATGCCGGATCGGGCATCGAGCAGCTTTCCATGGAAGGACGCCTGACGGTCAGCAACATGTCGATCGAGGCCGGCTGCCGCATGGGCATCATCGCGCCGGATCAGAAGACCTACGATTATCTGGAAGGTCGACCCTACGCGCCGCAGGGGGCGGAATGGGACAAGGCATTGGCATATTGGAAGACGCTGCCGACCGATGAAGGAGCGAGTTTCGACCGCGAAGTCACGGTGGACGGCGATGCCATCGCGCCGATGGTGACCTGGGGCAACAGTCCGGAAAACGTGGTGCAGGTGACCGATGTGGTGCCGGACCCGTCGAAGGAACCCAATGCCGAGCGGCGCCAATCCATGCTCAACGCCCTCGACTATATGGACCTCAAGGCCGGTATGCCGATGACGGAGGTCGCGGTGGATCGGGTGTTCATCGGGTCCTGCACGAACAGCAGGATCGAGGATTTGCGGCTTGCCGCCGATGTGGTGAAAGGTCGCCGCACCGTCGTGCCGTCGATGATCTCGCCTGGATCGATGCAGGTGAAGGCGGCGGCTGAGAGGGAAGGTCTGGACAAGATCTTTACCGAGGCCGGATTCGAATGGCGTCATTCGGCCTGCTCGATGTGCGTCGGCCTGAACGGCGACTCCGTCGAGCCGGGCGTCCGCACCGCATCCACCAGCAACCGGAATTTCCGGGGCCGGCAGGGGCCGGGGAGCCGGACGCATCTCGTCAGCCCGGCCATGGCCGCTGCCGCCGCCGTCACCGGGAAGTTTACCGACGTGCGGCAGTTGATGGAGGAGAAATAGGATGGAAGCCTTCACCACATTGACCGCCGTTGCGGTGCCGATCGACATGGTGAATGTCGACACGGATCAGATCATTCCCGCCCGTTTCCTGAAGCGGGTGCGGACCGATCCCGAATATCACACCTTCTTCTTCCATGATCTGCGCCGTAACAAGGACGGCAGCCAGCGCGACGATTTCATCCTGAACCAAGAACCGTATACGGACGCGCAGATCATCGTCGCGGACGACAATTGGGGATGCGGTTCGTCCCGAGAGGCGGCGGTCTGGACCCTGCTCGCCAACAACTTCCGCTGTGTGATCGCGCCGAGCTTCGGCGACATCCACTACAACAACGGCATGAAGAACGGCATGTTGCCGGTCCGGCTGGCGAAGGAAGATTGCGCGACTTTGCGCAGGCTATTGCATGAAAATCAGGGGGCGACCATCACCGTTGACCTGGGGGCACAGACCGTGACCGGGCCTGACGGTTCCTCATACGGCTTCGAGATCGACTCGTTCCAGAAGCACTGCATGATGGAAGGCCTCGATCATATCGGCCTCACCGAACAATACGATGCGGACTTCGACGCCTTCGAGGAAAAGTACAAGAAGGAAGCGAGTTGGCTCTTCCCGGCCTGAACGGTCGGCTTACGCCCTGGTCACGATAAGGCCGTCCACTGCGACGACGCCGTCGCCGTCTGGTTTGACCAGCAGCGGGTTGATTTCCGCCTCCGATATGCGCGAGCTGCCCAGCCGGGCTAGGTTGGAAACGGCCACGATGGCGTCGGCCAACGCGTCCAGGTCGCCCTCGGGCATGCCCCGATAGCCGCGGATCGGCGCGAGGCCGTCCACCTCGTCGATCATTTCCCGCGCGGTTTCCACTGACACCGGCGCGATGCGGATGGCGACGTCGCCGTAAATCTCCGACAACACGCCCCCGGCGCCGAGGACCACGGTCGGACCGACGAGCGAGTCCACGCGATATCCGAGCAACACCTCGGCGAGGCCGTACTCCATGCATTGCATCAGGAATCCCTGCAATTTGGCAGACGGGCTGTAGCGGGTGACACGCTCTCGAATTGCTGCAAGGGCGGTGGCCAGTGCGTCGGTGTCGGCAATATTCAATTCGACGCCGCCGGCCTCGGTCTTATGGGCGATATCGGGGGAAAGAATCTTGGCGACCATGGGAAAGCCGACGGATTCGGCCATCGCAATGCCCGCCGCCGCGTCCGGCGCGGTGGCGGCCGCGACTTGCGGTACACCAAGCGCGTCGAAGACTGTACGGGCGCTTTCCTCGTCGGCGGTGCCGGCCGGCAGGTCGTTGACCAAAGCGGCCAGTCCTTCACCATCGAAGCCAGGGGCGTCCGGCACCGGGATCGGCGGTTGCCAGGTCAGGCAGCAGCGAAAGGCATCCGCGCAGCCTTCGGGTGTGCGGAATGCCGCGATGCCTGCGTTGGTCAGCATCTGGTTTGATTCCTCGGCGGTAGGCACCAGGAAGGCCCCGATCGGTTTCTCGGATTTCGCCAGCTCGAGGAAAGGTTTGACCGCGTTCTCCGGATTGAATTGCGCCGAAGAGCCAACGACCATGATGACGCCGTCATTTTCCGGCATGGCCATCAACTCGTTGAGCAGCGTCGCCGTATTTTTCGGGTTGGTCCCGTTGAAGGTCAGGTCGATCAGCGGGCCGTTCGAGAATACCGCGCCTTGATCCAACAACGCGCGCGCCTTTTCTTCCGGGATACCGATCGCGTCGATCCCCCTGCGGCCTAAGCTGTCGACCACCATGCCGCCACCGCCGCCGGTCGTGCTGAGGACGGACACGGTCTTTCCCGGTTTCGGATTTCGGCCGAGCAGCAGGAGGGGCAGTTCGAAGAGGGTTTCGAACAGGTCGACGCGTATGATGCCATGGTGCTGGAAAAAGGCATCGACGGCCGCATCGGTGCCTGCGATTGCGCCGGTATGGGATGCGGTGAACTGTTGCGCGGCCTCTGAGCGTCCGAGCTTGTAGACGATGATGGGTTTTCCGGCGTCATACGCTCGGCGCGCCATCGCGGCGAAGGCGTCGGCCGATCGTATCGTCTCGAGGAACATAAGGATCGCCTCGGTCTTCGGGTCATCGACCAGGATTTCTCCTACTTCGGCGACGGAGATGTCGCTTTCGTTTCCGATCGACACGATTTTGGAAAAGCCGAGGCCGCGGGCCTGACCGCGCGAAATGAAGGTGCCGGTAAGGCTGCCGCTATGGGAGATGACACCCAGGTTCCCCTTGTTGAGGGTCGGTAGCTGAAGGACCGTGTTCGGCGCGATGGTCGCGGGCGGGTCGGTGTTGTAGACGCCCATGCAATTAGGGCCGATCAGCCGGACGCCGGCCATTTTTGCGGCGGCGATGAGTTCTTCCTGCAGCCGGACGCCTTCCTCCCCGGATTCCGCAAAGTCCGATGTGAATACGGTCGCAACCGGAACATTCGCCGCGCCGCATTCCCGGATGATCTGCGGTACGGTCGCCGGTGGGGTGGTAATGAAGGCGTGGTCGACCTGATCGGGGATATCCGTCACTGACGGGTAGCATTTCACGCCATACACGGTCTCGCGGGTCGGGTGGACCGGATAGACCTTTCCCTGATACCCGTGTTTCTCGAGATAGACCTGGGTCCGCGAGTTGTTCGCGCCCGGCTTGTCCGAGGCGCCAATGAGCGCAATGGACCTTGGCGTGAAGAGGGCGTCGGCGAGGCTGGTTTCGGGCATGGTGTTGGTCGACCTAGCGTATATTGTTCTGGCGTGGATCGTCGGTCGTCACTCGGCCCCCCTTTTGTGCAGATCGTTCTTGTCCGCGCGATAGAATTTGACGCACCGCGGCAAGGGCTGCTGAATGGGCGGGGCGCGGATTGGACCTTGCCGGCCACGTTGGGATTCGTTGCGGCATACTATAAGTTTCGTCCGCAAAGAAGAAAGAGGCAGATCGCAACATGCCGGTGAAGGAAGAAGCGGAAAGCGGCGTTCTGCAATTGGCGACGGTGGAAGATCTTCGACGGCGGGGTGCCCTTGCCGAAGCGATGGCCGCCTGCCAGATGCTGATCCGTCGGACGCCGGACGCGCCGCGCGCTCTCTTGATGGCGGCGGCGATCAGTCGGGATAGCCAGGACACGCCAAGAGCCCTTGAGTTTGTGGAACGCGCGTTGCTGACCGAGCCGTCGGACCCGGACCTCATCTGCGAGGCGGCGCGCATCCGCCTGCGTTGCGGTGATTCGGAGGGCGCGCGGGCAGCCTATCACCAGGCGCTGGTCAGCGACCCGTGCTGGTCCGTCGCCCATCTCGGTCTGGCCGAGTTGCACGAGCAAGCCGGTGACCAGCCTGATGCGATCTATCATTTGCGCATCGCGGTGGCGAATAATCCGGCCGACCTCGATTCCCGCGAGCGGCTGGCGACGGTGTTGGGTGCGGACGGTCAGACGCGGGAGGCGGCCGCGCTGCGCCGGGAGACATTGCGGCGGGCCCATCGCAGGATCACGGAGGAATACACCAAGATTCGCACGCCGAGTGCCACGGCGTCGCCGCGGGCGGCGCAACTCGATCGGGCCGCCTGGGTTCAATCGCTGCTGGTTTTCGCCGTATCGGGGGTCGGTCTTGCAAAGTTTCTTGAACGGGAGAAAAGTGTCGATGAGGCCATCGCGACATACCGGTTTTGCCTACGCACCCTTGAAGTGGCGGCGGGGCAGGCGGCGTCCTTGGACGGATTGCGCCGCGCCTTCGAGGCCGCGGCCTTCGCCTTTTCGCATTGCCATCACGAGATGGCCATGTTGCAGGAGAAGCAGGGTGAGATCGGCGGCGCGATCTATCATATGGAAGAGGCGTTGCGCGTCCGCGGCGACCAATGGGAAAAGCCGCATGCGTGGCTCGGCGCGGTTGCCGCCCGCGGCGGGGACTCGATCTCTGCGATCCGAGATGTGGTGCAGGAATATGCGGAGCGGTCGTTGTTGCCGGCGCATTACCCGGTAACACGATGGGATTTCGGCCGGCATGCGGCCCGGTGGATCGCGTTGGCGCAGGAACACTGGCGGGGTGCCGCGCGGCGGCGCCACATCGCGTTGTTCGGCGCCGGTCCACAGGAAATTCAGGCTTGTTTTGCCATCGCCTGTGTCCTGTTCTCTCGGGGACATAGGGTCGACGTCGTATGGTCCCCGTCGATACGGTTTCACGCGCCCGACGAAACGGATATCGAAGCGCTGCGATGGGACGAGGAAATGTTGGCCCGTGAACTCGGCGCCTTTGCCGAGAAGGGGTTGCCGGAGGGACTCAATCTCATCGCCTTGAACACGATTGCTCCCGTGCCGAGCGATCCGGAGATGAAGAACGTGGCCGACAATCTGGCCCGGTCCGATGTGTATCGCCACGCCGGCACGATGGACGTCGACCTGACGACGCAACCGGTCCGCGGGCAATGGCGGTGGCGCATGCAGCGGAACCTGGACGTGCTGCAGCGGATGGGGACCTACGTTTCGGAACATGCGCCGGATCAATTGGTCGTGTTCGAAGGGGCCGCTCTGGAGTCCGCCGCCGCGTTCGAAGCGGCGCGGTCGCAGGATGTAGCGCGATTGACATGGGAGAGTAGCCGCGACGTTCAGGGTGCTGTGGTGCTCGCGGCCAACAGCACCCCCGCGCAGCACGATATCGCCGCATTGTGGGCGGATGACGCGCCGCATCCTCTGACCGCTGACCGCCGCGAACGGGTGATGGCGTGGCTATCGGCGAACGAGGGGGGTGATCATCAAGACATGAAGCCGCGGGGACGGCATCAGCCGGGCGAGCGGGCGCAAGCGCTCTTGAAGGAACTCCAGTTGGACGTCACGAAGCCGGTCGTCGTTTTGTTCGCCGAAAATGCCCGCGCGCTTGCCGTATTGGGCCGGAGTGCTGCCTATCCCAAGGTGGATGACTGGCTGGTCGGCACGACCGAGTATTTCGGGGCGCATCGGGAGTGGCAGTTGGTGATCCGGCTCCATCCGGACGATACGGCGGAAGATGCCGCCGAGGCGGCGAGCATGTTCCGGCGGCGGTGGGTCGAGTTGCCGGCGAATATCCGCATCATTCCGGCGGCGGACCCGGTCAACAACTACCGACTCCTGGAAGCGGCGCAACTTGGCCTCTATTACACCGACCGAATCGGATTGGATATGGCTGTACTCGGTATCCAAGGGGTCACGCCGGCGCGACCGTATTTTGGAGATATCGGCTTCACCCGTGAAGCTGACTCGATGGAGGACTTTTTCCGTTTGGTTCGTGTTGCGCTCGACGATCCGGACGGTACCGCGATGACCCAACAGGAGGTCGATCTCGCGTGGTGTTTCGCGGACCTGATGGTCGCAAGCGCCGCCAAGCCCTTTCCATGGCCGCACGGCCGATTTTGGCAGTCGATTGTCGAAGATTGGCCGATGGAACGGATTCTAACCGAACCGAGCGGCGGCATTTTCGAGGAAGTCTTCGCAGTCCTCGGAGGCGAGCGGAACCTCGCCGACGGCATCGTCGGATCGCCCGAATAAGGGCCGGCGTCCGCTTGCAAATTTCCCATGGGCATGAGTTTATGACCCTTTCGAAGATGACCGCGGAGCGACCGGAATGAACCAACTGACAAGCGCTGAAGCCCTCGTGAAAATGCTTCGGTTGCATGGTGTCGATACGATCTTTGGATTATGTGGCGACACCAGTCTGCCGTTTTACGATGCGCTTTATCGAACAGGTCAGGACTTGACGCATGTGTTGACCCGCGACGAGCGGCACGCGGCGTATATGGCCGACTGTTACGCGCGGGTCACCGGCAAGGTCGGCGTTTGCGAAGGGCCGAGCGGCGGTGGGGCGACCTATATTCTGCCGGGCGTCGTCGAAGCGAACGAGTCCTCGATCCCGATCCTGGCGATCACGACGGATATTTCGGTGACCGGACGCGGCCGCTACACCTTGACCGAGCTTGACCAGGAAGCATTGTATCGGCCGCTGACGAAGTGGAACTGCGTGCTGGATAACGGTGCGGAACTGCCCAAGATGGTGCGCCGCGCATTCCGCGAGATGACCACGGGTAAGCCCGGCGCCGCGCATATCGGTCTGCCCTACGATGTCCAGAACCAGCCGGTCGAGGATTCCGACGTTTGGGCCGACGAAAGTCTCGGGCGGTTCCCGGCCTGGCGCACGGGGCCGGATGAAGAATCCATTGGCCGGGCGGCGGACGTCATCATGTCGGGCAAGCAGCCGATCTTCATTTGCGGCGGTGGCGTGGTCATTTCGGGCGCGGAAGCGGAACTCCAAACCCTGGCGGAGATGTTGGACGCACCGGTGGCTACCACGGTAAGCGGGCAGGGCAGTATCTCCGATGCGCATCCGCTCGCCGTCGGCGTCGTCGGCAGCAATGGCGGCGTGCCGGAAACGCGCGAAATCGTCGATGCCGCCGATGTGGTCGTTTTCGTCAGTTGCCGGGCAGGCTCGGTGACGACGGAACGATGGCGGCATCCGGCACCCGGCACCGCGAAAATCGTCCATATCGATGTGGACCCTGGTGTCATCGGTGCGAGCTATGAGACCGATGCCGCCGTGGTCGGTGATGCCCGCGAGGCGCTCGCCGCGCTTGCAGCCGAGATTTCCGGCCGTGGCATGAAAGGCGGTGAAAGCGGCGATATCCGCGATCGGATTGCCACGCTGAAGAAGGCGAAGTTCGACGCCTTTCAAGCCTTGGCAGATTCGAATGACACTCCGATCAAGCCGGAACGGGTGATCGCCGACCTTCAGGCCGTGTTGCCGGAAGATGCGATCACGGTCGCCGACCCGGGGACTCCTTGCCCCTATTTTTCGGCATTTTACCGGCAGAACACGACCGGGCGGCAGTTCATTTCCAACCGGGCGCATGGCGCACTCGGGTTCTCGCTCGCCGGGGCAATCGGGGCGCATTACGGCCAGCCGAACCGTCAGGTGGTCGCGGTCATGGGGGACGGCAGTTTCGGCATGTCGGTCGGCGAACTCGAGACGATCGTGCGCTTCAACTTGCCCGTGACGGTGGTGGTGATCTCGAACAGCGTGTTCGGCTGGATCAAGGCGGGCCAGAAGAGTGGCTATGACGAACGGTATTTTTCGGTCGATTTCTCGCGGACGGATCATGCGAAGGTCGCCGCGGCCTTCGGATTGAAAGCGTGGACGGTCGAGGATCCGGCGGATTTGCAGAAGGCGTTCCGGGCGGCGACCGAAAGCGGCGGTCCGGCCCTGGTCGATGTGATTTGCCAGCCGTTGCAGGAGGCCAAAGCCCCGGTCAGCGAATGGGTGGCGTAGGAGGCGACATGACTACATTCAGACAAACCGCGAGCGGAAACGAGATATTTCTGGATCACATCGCCCACTGGGTGCCGGATATGGAGGCGGCCGCCGATGCGCTGGAGAATCTCGGATTCACGCTGACTCCCTATACCGAACACACGAACTCCACCGCGCCGGGCGAGCCGATCGTGCCGGCGGGCAGTGCGAACCAGTGCATCATGCTGCGGGAGGGGTATCTCGAAATTTTGACGCCGACTGCGGATACGGCGGTCGGCCGCGAGGTGAGCGCCGGAATCGACCGGTATGTCGGTGTCCATCTCGCCGCTTTCGGATGTGCGGATTCGCCGGCGCAACGCGAGCGACTTATCGGCGAGGGTTTCGATCAGCGGCCGGTTGTCGATCTGCGGCGCGAGGTCGATGACGAGAATGGGGAAACCGGGACGCTTCAGTTCACCGTGATCCGCCCCGTTCCCGGTACGATGGCCGAAGGGCGCATCCAATTCCTGACCCATCACACGCCGGACCTGTTATGGCAGGAACGCTGGATGGGGCATCCGAACGGTGCAGAGCGGTTGACCGAACTTTTTATCTGTGTGGAGGATACCGGCGAGGCGGTTGGTCGATATGAGCGGTATCTGGACCGGAAGCCGGAAAAGATCGGCAACGGCTGGTTAATAAACGTGGAACGCGGGCGGGTCGCCTTGCTGACGCCCGGCATGTTAACCGAACTTGTTGCTGATTTCGCGATTCCGGGTTTGCCGTACATCGCCGGCTACACGCTTCAATGCAACGATTTGTCGAATACGATCAAGTATTTGCAATCACGGGGAATTCTTTACAGAGAATTAACAAACGATGTGGTAGCGGTCGTCTGCCCGCCGGCGTTGGGCGGTATCCTGCTGTTCACCAGCAAAGGGTACGCTTTGCCGTGGGGGCAATGAGGGCGGACGGTCGCAGGACAAACACATGACGGATTTGTTGCCCCGGCAGATTTTCCCAGCCGGCGCCAAGATATTCACCGAAGGCGACGAAGGTCACTTCGCCTATGCGATTGAGCAGGGCAAGGTGGAGGTGTCGCAATTGAGCAAGGGCCGGAAGGTCGTCCTGGCTCGATTGGGCGACGGCGAATTGCTGGGGGAGATGGCGTTGGTCGATGGCTCGCCGCGCAGCGCGACGGCGGTGGCCACCGAAGAGACACAGGTCATCGTCTTCGAGCGCGATGACCTGCAGAATCGGGTCAACCAAGCCGATCCGCTTGTCGAACTTCTGGTGCGAATGACGTTGGAACGCTTGCGGACCGCGCAGCGGGTCATGTTAGACACCACGGCTCAGGCGCTTGGCAGCAAATGCCGGGCGGAACACGTGCGCGGCCGGCACAAGCTCGAAGCCGACCTGCAGGCGGCCATCGACAGCGATTCATTGAGTTTGCACTATCAGCCGATCGTCGACCTGTCCGACGGTCGCGTCGCGGGGTTCGAAGCGCTCGTGCGTTGGGATCATCCGGAGCACGGTACCGTCGTGCCGTCCAGCTTCATCAAGTTGGCCGAAGAGACGGGTATGATCGTTCCGATGGGGCGCTGGATGCTCCGGCGCGCCCTCGAAGGGCAGAAGCAATTGCAGTCGGTGGTGGATAACCTGGATGGCGAGTCGAGGAAAATCGGCATCAGCGTCAATATCTCGAACCGACAACTCTTTACCAGTGCGGAAGTCGACGACCTGATGCGGATCGTCAGCGAATCCGGCGCCGCGCCCGAGAGTGTCGTGTTCGAAATCACCGAAACACTCCTCATCGAAGATCCGGATCATGTCCTCGAGGCGATGCGGAAGTTCCAGAGCCAAGGCATTCGCATTGCCGCGGATGATTTCGGAACAGGTTATGCCAATCTCGCGTTTTTGCACCGATTCCCGTTGGACATCCTGAAGATCGACCGGATGTTCATCACCAGCATGGTCGGCGATCCACGGAGCCGGAAGATCGTTCGTACCATCATCGATCTCGCCAAGGACCTCGGGATGTCGATCGTCGCCGAAGGTATCGAGGACAAATCGGAGATCGACGTGTTGCAGGAACTCGGTTGCGATTGCGGTCAGGGTTTCCTGCTGGCCCGACCCGTTCCCCAGGAAAAAGCCGAACTGCTCGTGCGCCAACGCGTTCGTTGGTAGTGGTATGGCCGCAAGGCCACGTGCTATGAAGGAACAAACGGACTGGCGAACCGTCCGTGACCTGTCTCCGGAGCACCCCCATGACCGAACCTTGCGAGCTTACTGCTGTTGAAGCGCGGCGTTTGATCGGCCGTAAACGGCTCTCTCCCATCGAACTGCTGGAATCCTGTATCGCGCGTATCGAAATGGTGAACGCGTCGGTCAATGCGGTCGTCGCCACTTGCTACGAGCGTGCCCGCGAAGAGGCCCGCGCGGCAACCGATGCGGTGATGCGCGGCGACCCGTTGCCGCCGTTGCACGGGCTGCCGCTCGGGGTGAAGGATCTCAACGATACCGCCGGGTTGGTGACGACCTATGGATCGCCGATCTACCAGGATAATGTACCGGACAAGGACGAGAGCATGGTCGCCACCCTGCGTAACGCGGGGGCCATCGTCATCGGGAAGACCAATACGCCAGAATTCGGCGCGGGCGCGAACACCAAGAATCCGGTTTACGGCGCCACCGGAAACCCGTTCGACCCATCCAGAATCTGCGGCGGTTCGTCGGGCGGGTCGGCGGTCGCGCTTGCGACCGATATGGTGCCTTTGTGCACCGGCTCGGATTCCGGTGGCAGTCTGCGCATACCCGCATCTTTCTGCGGCGTCGTCGCCCATCGCAGCACGCCCGGGCTAGTACCGACCGAAAAGCATGGCCTGGGTTACACGACATTCGGGGTGCAGGGACCGATGGCGCGCACGGTCGACGACACGGCATTGATGTTGTCGGTGATGGCACGGTACGACGGGCAGGATCCTTTGTCCGCGCCGGTGGACGGATCGTCATTTGCGGCGCTGCCAGAGATCGACCTCAGCAAGCTGCGCGTCGCGGTCTCGGAAGACTTGGGCTTCGCTCATGTGGATAACAGCATTCGGCAGACCTTCAAGGACCGGGTCGAACTGTTCAAGTCCGTCTTCGCGGAATGCACTGTCGGGGCGCCAGACTTGAAGACGGTGCGGCGGACGAACCATGTGTTGCGGGCGATGCATTTCTTGACCCGGCATCGCGACCACTTCGCGAACAAACGCGATCACCTTGGGCCGAACGTGATCGCCAATTATGAAATGGCGTTGCAGCTCTCCGGCGAGGAGACGACCTGGGCGCTGGCGGAGCAGACCAAGATTTTCCGCGCGACCCAGAGTTTCTTCGATGATGTGGATATCCTGATCTGCCCGGCCGTCGCCATCCCGCCCTTCCCGGTCGAACAGCTCTATTGCGACGAGGTCAATGGCGTCAAACTCGACAACTATTTCGAGTGGCTCGCGATGACGTGGGGGCTGACGATTCCCGGCAATCCGGTGACGGCCTTGCCCTGTGGCCTGGAGCCGAGCGGCGCGCCCTTCGGCATTCAAATTTGCGGCAAACACTACGACGACCGATTCGTGCTCGGCGTCGCGAAGGCCTTGGAAGCGTTATTTGCGGAGAATGCCGACCTCGCCCGACCGTTGCCGGACATCAAGGCGCTGGCTGCCTAGTTACTCGGCGGCGGCCGACCCTGCCGCACTGTCCTCGCGGAGCGCCTGTTTGACCGTCTCGCAGGTCTTGCGCAGATGGTCTTTCAGGATCGCACCAAGCGCTTCGCCGTCGCGCCTATCGAGCGCGGCGAGGATTTGTTCATGCTCCTCCAGCGCTTCGGCCCATCGCGGTTTCGAGATGTTGGCAACGTACCGCGCGCGCCGGATTCGTCCCGTTAGGCCACTATAGACATTCATCAGCGTCCGGTTGCCGGCGATTTCGAAAATCTTGCCGTGGATTTCCTGGTTGAGCCGGAAATAGGGCATCAACTCGCCCCGCGCGTGGTGAAGCGCCATTTGGTAGTGCAGGGCCTTGACCTCGGCCAACTGTTCGCCGGTGATGCGCCTGGCCGCAAGTTCGCCGGCCAATGCCTCGAGCGTGCCCATCACTTCGAACATCTCTTCCACGTCGGCTTCGGTAAGCTGCAGCACATGGGCGCCCCGGTTGGGTGCCAGTTCGATCAATCCCTCCGACGCGAGGACTTTCAAAGCCTCGCGCAACGGTGTTCGGGAGACGCCGAAACGTTCGCAGAGCACGCGTTCCCCAATATGCGATCCGGGGGCGAGTTCGCCCTCGACGATCAGATCGCGGATGCCCGACACCACATCGTCGTACCGCGGCCTTCCGGTTGGTTTTGCTGTTTCGTCGTCGCTGTCAGTCACGCGGTTCTTTGTCTCCTTCTAGGACAGCGCCGCTTCGAGAACACGGGCGACATGGATTGCATTTCGTTCTGCACCGTCGGCGATTTGATGCCGGCAACTCGTGCCGTCCGCGACGACTAGGGTTCCGGTCGATGTCTCGCGCACCGCGGGCAGCAACGATTGCTCCGCCATCTTCATCGAAATATCGTAATTCTCCGCATCGTATCCGAAGGCGCCCGCCATGCCGCAGCAGCTGGACGGGATCGTCCGAACGTCCAGATCGGGGACCAGTCGCAACACGGTTTCCACCGCACCCATAGCGGCGAATGCCTTCTGATGGCAATGCCCATGCAGGACGGCTTCCTTCGCATCGAGCGGTTTCAAGGGGAGGGTAAGCTCGTTCTCCGCGGCCCGTTCGGCGAGGAACTCCTCAAGCAGTTTTGCTTGGCGGGCCAGCGCTTCTGTTTCGTTGCCGGGCAGCATCGCGGTGAATTCGTCCCGCAGCGTGAACAGGCAGGACGGCTCAAGTCCGACCACCGGCACGCCACGCTCGATGTATGGCCGCAGCGCCGTCAGGGTGCGTTGTGCCTCGCGTTTGGCTTCGTCGACGAGGCCGACCGCCAGGAAGGTTCGCCCGCAGCACAGGGGCCGTTCGCCGTCGTCGGCTTTCGGTGTGTGGACAGTATAGCCGGCTGCTTTCAACACCCTTGATGCGGCGTGCGCGTTTTCCGGTTCGAAATAGGTGTTGAACGTGTCGGCAAGCAGGACGACATCTTTGCCGTCCCCCGATATCGGCGCCAACTCGTTGGGGCGGAAATAATCCCGCCGCCAACGCGGAAGGGACCGTTTCCGGCTGAGCCCGGCGACCTTCTCGGAAAGCCAGGCCAAACCCGGAATTTGATCTCGCAGGTTCGCAAGACCACTCAGCCGAGCCGCCCAGGGCGCATAGCGCGGCAGGTAGCCGACCAGCCGATCCTGCAACGAAAGGCCGTTCTTCTTCCGGTAATGATGCAGGAACTCGATCTTCATGCGCGACATGTCCACGCCGGTCGGGCATTCGCGCTTGCAGCCCTTGCAGCCGACGCAAAGCTTCATGGTGTCGTACATTTCGTCTGACGTGAAGGCATCATCGCCGAGCTGGCCCGACAAGGCGAGCCGAAGCGTGTTCGCGCGCCCGCGGGTCAGGTGCTGTTCTTCGCCGGTTGCGCGGAAGGAGGGGCACATGACATTGGCGTCGAACTTCCGGCAGGCGCCGTTGTTATTGCACATCTCGACCGCGCCGCCGAGACCACCCCAGTCCGACCAATCGAGAACCGTGTCGATCGGCTGGACCTTGTATCCGGGTTTGAAACGGAACAGCGAACGGTCGTCCATTTTCGGAGGCCGTACGATCTTTCCCGGATTGAGAAGTCCCTTGGGATCGAACAGGTCCTTCACTTCCTCGAAGGACCGGATCATGCGCGGTCCGAACATCGCTTCGTGAAACTCCGAGCGGACCAAACCGTCGCCGTGTTCGCCCGAGTGGGAGCCCTTGTACTCCCGCACCATGGCGAAGGCTTCCTCGGCGATGGCACGCATTTTCTTCGCGCCTTCCTCTTCCTTCAAATTGACGATCGGGCGGACATGCAGGCAGCCGACCGAGGCGTGCGCATACCATGTACCCTTGGTGCCGTATTTCTCAAACACGCGCGTGAGGCGGTCGGTGTATTCCGCAAGATCTTCCAGCGGAACGGCGCAATCCTCGATGAAGGAAATCGGTTTTCCGTCGCCCTTCATCGACATCATGATGTTGAGGCCGGACTTTCGGACTTCCCAGAATTCCTTTTGATCCGCCGCGGTCACCGCTTTCACCACCGCATTGGGGAAACCCATATCGCCCATCAATTCGTCGAGCTGCTGCAGCTTGACCAGCTGCTCCTCTTCGCTGTCTCCGGCGAATTCCACCAGCAGCAAGGCGTCGGGTTCGCCCTGCACGAAGCGTTCGATAGTCGGACGGAATATCGGAATGTCGCGCGCCAGGTCCATCATCGTGCGGTCCACGAGTTCGACCGCGGTCGGACCCAGCTTGACGATGTGCTGCGTCGACTCCATCGCCTTGTAGAAGGTCGGGAAGTGGCAGATTCCCAAGACTTTGTGCTTGGGCAAGCGATGAAGCTTCAGGTCGATGGCGGTCGAAAAGGCGAGGGTTCCTTCGGACCCGACCAGAAGATGCGCAAGATTGACGTCCGCGGCGCCGGGACGGTTTGAATGGCCGGGGACCAGGGCGTCGATGTTGTAACCGCCGACCCGCCGCATCAGGGGCGGGAACTTGTCTCTGATTTCACCGGCCTCGCGCGAACCCAGATCGACCAGCTTCTTGCTGAGTTGGCGAAATTCGGGGGATGTCTCCGGCGCATCCGCGTCCATCTTTATTGCGCCGAAGTGATGGCTGCTGCCGTCCGCGAGGATCGCGTCGATGCTATGGACATTGTCGCGCATCGTACCGTATTCGATCGAGCGCGCGCCGCAGCTGTTGTTGCCGGTCATGCCGCCGATGGTCGCTCGGCTGGACGTCGACACGTCGACCATGAACATCAGGTCATGGCGGTTAAGGACGCCGTTAAGCTGATCGAGCGCAACGCCCGGCTGAACCGTGATTCGCTCTGCTTCCGGATCGAACTCGACGATATTGTTGAGATGTTTGCTGACATCGATGACCAGCGCTTCGCCGACGGTCTGGCCGCACTGGGAGGTGCCGCCGCCGCGCGGTAGGACAGGGATGCCACGATCCGCGGCGATCTCGATCGACCGACGGATATCCGCTTCGGATTTGGGCACAACCACGCCGATCGGTTCGATCTGATAGTGCGACGCATCGGTGCTGTAACGGCCGCGGCTGAACGCGTCGAACAGAACCTCGCCCTCGATTTCCCGGCGCAAGGTTGCCGCGAGGGCGCTGTCGCCGATATGCGGATTTTTCTTCATCGACATCTCTGCCTACAGTCGTGTTTCGCTTAAAATATCAATTTGCATGCAAATTGCAATATATGATTTTCATCTGAAGTTATTTAATATATTGAAAAATAATAATTAAAAAAATCATTTGGAATTGAGTGCGTGCGTTTGTATAAATTGCATGCAAATTTTGGAGTGTGTAACGATGCCTCATCGAAGCGGCCGGCATTTCCTGCAAATTCCGGGTCCCACGAATGTGCCGGACCGGATTTTGCGCGCCATGGACCACCCGACCATCGACCATCGTGGCCCCGACTTCGGGCGGCTTGGCCTCGAGGTACTGCAAGGCATGAAAGGTGTCTTCAAGACGGAGAGCGAGGTGTTCATCCTCCCGTCCTCCGGGACGGGCGCCTGGGAGGCCGCATTGGTCAACACATTGTCGCCCGGCGACAAGGTCCTGATGTATGAGACCGGTCAGTTCGCGACCTTGTGGCACGAACTCGCCGAACGTTTGCAATTGGACCCGGTCTTCATCGGCGGCGATTGGCGGCATGGCGTGGATCCCGATGCCCTGGAGAGCCGGCTCGCGGAGGACAAGGAGCACGCAATCAAGGCGGTGTGCGTCGTCCACAACGAGACCTCGACCGGCACGACGTCCCGGGTCGCCGATGTCCGAAAAGCGATCGACGCGGCGAAGCATCCCGCGTTGCTGCTGGTGGACACGATCTCGTCGCTGGGATCGATCGATTACCGGCATGACGAATGGGGCGTGGATGTCACGATCGGCGGTTCACAGAAGGGGCTGATGCTCCCGCCGGGACTCGGGTTCAATGCCGTGAGCGAAAAGGCACGCCGCGCGGCCGAGACGGCGGGGATGGCGAAGTCCTATTGGTCCTGGGAGGCGATGCGCGGGCCGAATGCGACGGGCTATTTTCCGTCGACCCCGGCGACGAATTTGCTCTACGGCCTCAAAGAGGCGATCGACATGCTGAACGAGGAGGGATTGGACAATGTCTTTGCCCGGCATGACCGTTTCGCCGAAGCGACCCGCCGCGCCGTGCGGGGATGGGGATTGGAAATCCTGTGCCAGGACGAGCGCGAGTATTCAAGCGTGCTGACCGCCGTCTTGATGCCGGACGGTCATGATGCCGATGCGTTCCGCAAGGTCGTGCTCGAGAATTTCGATATGTCGCTCGGCAACGGCCTCGGCAAGGTCGCCGGCAAGGTCTTTCGGATCGGCCATCTTGGCGACTTCAACGAGTTGATGCTGGCCGGTACGTTGTGCGGCGTCGAAATGGGATTGGGCTTGGCGGGCGTGCCGCATGAGAAGAACGGCGTCGCCGCCGCGCTCGACTACCTCGCGCACGGCGGCAACGCCGCGCCGTCGTCGGGTTGATTTAGTCCGCGGAAGCGGCCGCGGGGATAGTGTCCGCCAGCAACGCCTCCACCAAGGATTGGACGCCGACGTAGTCGATCTTGCCGGTGCCGAGCAACGGCACGGCATCCGTGACATGGACCGATTTGGGGACCATCAGTTCGGCGATCCCTTTCGCTTGCGCGTCTTTCAATAGATCGTCGCGGGTGGCGTCCGGATTATCGGTAATCAGAATCAAGGCCTCGCCTTTCCGGTCGTCCGGAACGCTGACCACCGCATGCTGGTAATCGGGCCACAAGTCGGCGGCATGGCTCTCTGCGGCGGTAAGTGACACCATCTCTCCCGCGATTTTCGCGAAACGCTTCGCCCGGCCAGCGATGGTGACGAACCCTTCCAGATCGATTTCCACGATATCGCCCGTGTCGTACCAGCCGTTTTCCGGCGGTTCGATGACGCCGGGCGCTTCGGCGCGGAGATAGCCCAGCATGACGTTGGGGCCGGAGACCATCAGTCGTCCGCCCTTCTCGATACCGGGGACGTCCTCCAACTTGCATCGGACGCCCGGCAGGAAGCGGCCGACCGTGCCGGCCCGGTAATGCATCGGCGTGTTGGTGGCGAGGACCGGCGATGTCTCGGTCGCGCCGTACCCTTCGAAAATCCGTATGCCGAATTTCTGGGACCAGATCTGCCGCGTCTCGTCCTTCACTTTTTCCGCGCCGGCGAAGATATAGCGGACGCTGTAGAAGTCATAGGAATGTGCCATGCGGGCGTAGCCCGTCAGGAAGGTATCCGTTCCGAACATGATGGTTGCGTTGGTATCGTATACGAGTTCCGGCACGATCCTGTAGTGCAACGGTGACGGGTACAGGAAAGTTTTGATGCCGGAGAGAACCGGCAAAAGCATGCCGCCGGTCATTCCGAAGGAATGGAAAACCGGCAACGCGTTGAAAACGATATCCGTCGGATTGAAATCCACCTTCGCGCCAAGCTGATGGAGGTTCGACAGGAGATTGCGATGACTGAGGACGACGCCCTTCGGCGTGCCTTCCGATCCGGACGTGAACAACACAACGGCGGGATCGTCGGCGGTCGCCTCGCGTCGACGGTGGATGCTCCGTGCGAAGGGGACACTCACGGCTGCCGATAGCTTTTCCAACAGGCCGACCGATTTCTGCAGATCTTCCAGATAAACGATCGTTGCGTATTCGGATAAATCCGAAATCGCCTCGGTGAGCTTTGCGACACTCACGAACAATCGCGACGTGATGATCGTGTCGATCTCCGCCGTCTTGCACGCGGAGACCATATTGCCGATCCCGGTCGAGTAATTCAGCATCGCCGGTACGCGCCCATAGGCTTGCAGCGCGAAGAAGGTAACGGCAGCCCCCGATGAGTTCGGGAGCAGGACGCCGACGAAATCGCCGCGCGTCGTTTGCCGGGCGAAACGGCGGCCCAACACGAGGCTGCCGGTGATCATGCGGCTATAGCTCAGCGGGCGGCGCTGAATGTCCTCGATCACGGCATGTTTGCGGCCATGCACGCGTTTTGCGTCGAGCAGGGCGTCGAACAGGGTCTTATCCGTGTCGCAGGTCGCGAAGATCATCTCGGACATCACGTCGTGCAGCCGCGTGCCGGCCAATTGGCGGCGGGCGCGGCCTTTGATGTCGTCGGGGATATCGAAATCGCGCGGTTCGAGAACCGTGATCGTTATTTTCGGGAAGAGG
Source organism: Alphaproteobacteria bacterium (assembly GCA_965228975.1). GTDB lineage: Bacteria > Pseudomonadota > Alphaproteobacteria > UBA8366 > UBA8366 > JAJFJD01. The sequence continues at coordinate 3,377,914 of OZ245851.1, read as the reverse complement.
CGGCTTCGCACCTTATCCCGGATGCGCGAGAAGGGGGTGAATTGCGCTCCGTCCAGCCGGATCGGGACGATGGGCGCACCGGCTTTATCGGCGATCATGCCCGGTCCTTCATACACCTTCATCAAGGACCCGGTCACGGTGATGCGTCCTTCGGGGAAGATCACGCAGCGTTTGCCCGACTGCACGGCCTTGATCAGCGACTTGGCGGCCATCGGCTTGGTCGGGTCCATTGGGAATGCGTCGACCATGGCGAGGAAGGGTTTGGCCCACCACTGCTTGGCGATATGCGTGTTAACGGCGAAGGTCGCCGTGCCCGGCAGAAAGGCGGCGAGCAGGACGCCGTCGAGGAAAGAGACGTGATTGACCACGATGACGGCCCGGTCGCCCGCAGCCTTGTAATTTTCGAGGCCTTTGACTTCCACGCGATACAACGCACGCAGGATCGACGCCGCAAAAACCTTGACCATCTCATGCGGAAGAAGGCCGCAAATGTAAACCGCGACCACCATGGTGACGCAGGCGACGGCGAGGAATATCTGCGGGATCGTAAAGCTGGACAACAGCATCGCGGAGGCCGCAACGGCGCCGACAACCATGAACAATGCATTGAGGATGTTATTCGCCGCAATCGTGCGGGATCGGTGGGCCGGATCGCCCCGCGTCTGCATGATCGTATAGAGCGGCACGATATAGATGCCGCCGCTGATGGCGATCAGCAGGAGGTCGGCGATGATCCGCCAATTCGCCGGATGCGCGAGAAAGGACGTCAGGTTTGCGAGTTCACCGTTCGATGCGATGCCTGCCCGGCTGGCGAAATACAGATCGAATGAGAAGACCGCCATGCCGATCGCGCCGAAGGGAACGAAGCGCGCGCTGATCTCGCCTTTGAGCAATTTGTTGCAGAGCATCGACCCGATACCGATGCCAATGGAAAATAGCGTCATGAACAGGGTGACGACCTGTTCGTTGGCGTAGAGATAGTCCCGCGTGAACGGCGACAATTGCGTGAGGTAGGTCGCGCCAAACAACCAAAACCAGGAAATGCCGAGAATCGACAGCCGGATGTCCCGGCGCTCGAAGGCGTATTTCATGGTCGCCCATGTTTCGACGGCGACATTCGGATTGATCTTGAGCGTCGGGGCCGGTGGCGGTGCGTTGGGAATTGCAAAGGCGGTGATCAGGCCGACCGTTGCGAGGACGACAACAGTTGCCGACACGACCACGCCGCCAGAATCGGGCAGGATCAGCAGCCCGCCGGCGATCGTGCCGATCAGGATCGCCAAGAAGGTCCCGGCCTCGATATAGGCGTTGCCGAGAACCAGATCCTCGGACGGTAGATGATCCGGCAGGATGCTGTATTTCACGGGTCCGAAGAAGGACGACTGCGCGCCCATTAGGAACAGAACCGTCATCAGGAAGACGATGTTGTCGAAATAGAACCCTACGGCCGCGAGCAGCATGATCGCGATCTCACCGGTCTTGATCAGCCGTATCAGGCGCGATTTGTCGAACTTGTCGGCAAGCTGTCCGGCGGTCGCCGAAAACAAGAAGAACGGCAGGATAAAGAGACCGCCGCCGACGGCGACGAGCAGCGCGCCATCCAACCCTCGTTCCTGCGCGAGCCGAAATGTGATCAGAATGAACAAGGCCTGCTTGAACAGGCTGTCATTGGTCGCGCCGAGGAACTGGGTCAGGAACAGCGGTAGGAACCGCCGGCGTCTCAAAAGGCCCGTGCTCTTCTGGTCCTGGGTCATGTATGCCTCCAGGCTTCTAGCGCTGGGCCGGATCTGCGTCGTTCATGAAACGGCCATCGCGGAGGAAGCTGATCGTCGCGTCGATCGTCTGCGGATGATCGTCCATCAGACCATGGGTCGTTCGCACCAATAGGAAATCGCGTGCCCCGTCGAGGTGGGTTTCCTCGACCGCGACGAAGCCGTCGTCGTCGCCCGGAAGCAAGGGATTGAATCCGATATCGTTGCCACGGCCGCCGGCGATGATGCCGAACTCCACCTCGGGAACGGGAAGCTGCGTGGCGGTATCCGGGTTCAGGTTCTGCCCGGACTGGCCGGTCAGCCAGCGATAGGCAGGCAATCCCGACAAACGGGCCGCCAGGCGCGATCCTTGGTTCGGTGGCGCGATCATGACGATGCGCCGGACCTTGATTTGGTCGCGCCATGCCCCGTCGCGCGACAGCATTTCCCGAACGACCAGCGCACCCATGCTGTGGGTCACGAAAGAGATGGATTCGATTTGGTCGAGAGAGGAAACGATGTTCTCCAGACTGTCGGCATGTTCTGAAACACTCTGGCGCGTGCTGGGGTAATTGATGCTGGCGGTCTCGTAGCCCGCACTGCGCAGCGCGTCTTCCATTTCGCGGAAGGCGCCGGCGGACCGGCCCAGGCCGTGGACCAGGATGACCAGATGACCGTTGCGCGGCTGGATAGATTTCCGTTGTCGGTACCGTTCGAAAAGGGCATGGCAATGGGCGTAACTGCCCCAGGCGCGGCGAAAGTTGTTCGGATCGAGCAACCGGTGATGGCCCGTATAATGATTGCGCTGAATCCGCCAGCCGGCACAGACGAATTGGTCCGCCCAAATCTGTTTTCCGCCGAAAGTAGGGAAGGGCAAATTGATCGTGGGCACGACGCCATCGATCGGAAACGCGGTGAGCCGGTCGCGCGTCCTTGGCCGAATCGCGAACCGACGCAGCAAAGGGCGTGACGCCGTGGAACCGTTTCGAGCGAGGTCGGGTTTACGCATTGGCCGGTCGCTTCCCGGCGCGGGTTCGCAGGCCGGATAAATAGTTTGAAATTAGGGACTCGGCCATTTCCGGGACCGATTGGGCGCTGATCAGGGTGAGCCGGCCGTCCCGGGCCAGCGTGCAGATACCATGCAGGCTCGACCAGAGGACACCGGCCGCCTGGCTCAGTTCATGTTCCTCGCCGTCGGCGAAGAGCGGTGCCAGCGCTTCCTCGACCTGCTGCATGAGGGATTGGACCCGGCGCAGATACCAGTCGGGCAGCTCACTCTCCGGTGGCAGCCGAAAATCGAAAATGGCGGTCCATAAGGCCGGATTCTCGTTCAGAAAGGCGAGATACCGATGCAGCATCGTGCGCAGGTCCTGTTCGGGATCGCCCGTCCGTGGCCGCTCGGAGACGGCGGCGTGCAGCGCATCGAGCGTGGACGCGTTGATGTGCAATGCCAACTCGTCGAGGTTTTCGAACAGGTTATAGAGTGTGCCCGGCGAGTAGCCGATAGCCGTCGCGATATTGCGCGCGGTCAAGCCGCGCAGTCCGTCGCGTTCGACGATGTCGCGGGCCGCGTCCAATACCATTGCATAGAGTTCTTCGCGGCTGTGGTCGGATCTTCGTGCCATTCGTAGGAGTTATCCGTTGGGTGGAAATCAGTTGGGTGTTATATAAATTGAACGGCGTTTATTTTCAAGAGGTGAAATAAAATTTCAATGGAATTCATTCTGGTTTGGTCAGCATATCAATTGTGAAATCGACAGTTTTTCTCTGGCTTGGGCCGTTGCTCAAGGTGCCATAGCGCATGTTAAACCGCCGTTAACGGCGCCTGTCGATCCGGGCGATCCAGTCCTTCAATTCCCGCTCTTTTTCACGGAGAAGCTTGTCTTTTCCGTGTTTGAAGTCGCGGAATGCCGTATAGAACGGGATCGTTGTGATCTTGCCCCTTTTCGGGATGAGGATTGCGACGGGATTGTAGTCGCGGCCGCCGGTCCAGTGTTCCCAGATCTTTGCTTCCAACGGCATTTTGCGAGCCCATTCGTGCCGTTTCGAATAGTTCAGGAGAACCGTGTGAGGAGCCAACTCGGGCAGAATCTCCCGCTCGATATATTGCTGCCAGTTTGGGCTTTCGGAATAGACGAATAGGATGCTTTTACCGTTCTTTCCCCATCTCCGACGGAATCGAAAGCGCAGCCAGATGCCTTTGAAAAAATTGAATACCGTGTATAGGGCAAGACATGGAAGGGCCACCGCGAACATCAAAAGAAACAGCGGAATTGCCATGATTCGCACGGCAATCCTTCGTTTGTCACTACCGGACATCGACGACTTTTCCATCCTGGTGCGAAATCTCTCGGTCGCTACGAACCGCCCGACCGCTTAGATCCGCTCGCCACCCTGCAGCGGGGCGAAACGGACCGGCAGGATGTCCTTCTGCGATATCAATCCGTCCGGGCTTTTGGTCACCAGCTTCAGCATCTGCCCCTGATCCAACGGCCCGACCGGCACCACCATGCGGCCGCCCGGCTTCATCTGATTCAGCAGGGGCGGCGGGATGTGGTGGACCGCCTCCTTGACGATGATTACGTCGAACGGGCCCTTTTCGGCCCAGCCATAGTACCCGTCGCCCGCTTTTACCTGGACCTTATCGACGCCCATCTCTTTCAGCCGCTCGGCGGCCGACTCGGCAAGGGGCCGGACGACTTCGACGCTGTATACCGACTCCGCCAACTCGGCGAGAATCGCCGCTTGATATCCGGCGCCGGTGCCGGTTTCGAAGACGACATCGGTCTTCCGGACCTGAGCGATATGGGTCATAAGCGCGATCAGGAAAGGCTGGGATATTTTCTGCTTGTGGCCTAACGGTAATGGGACATCGAGATAGGCGAACTTGCGCAGGGGTTCCGGCACGAATTCATGACGCGGAATTCTGCCGATGACATCCATGACGGTGTCGTCAATCGCGGGCACACCGGTTTGAAACGCCGTTGCCTTGGTATGGTCCCGGATCGATTCGAGCAGGACCATCCGCATAGCGCTGTAATCGCCCAATTCGACGATAACGTCACGGCGGCTGGTCTCGGCCATCCCGCAGGCGGGCAGAGCCAGAAGGAAACAGAGTGCCGTCGCGAATACACCGTGCATGGTGGAACGATATCCTGAATTTGGAAGGCCGTATAGCGGCATGCGCAGGCGCATTTTTTCCTACCCCTCCGCGTCGGTTTCGCTCGGTCTCGCGGTGTCATTGGCGATGAAAGCACGGACGGCGGCCTCGGTATCGGGCGCGCCGGGAAGCATACGGATCGACCCGTCGGGACGCCGAACGGCGATCAGCCCCGTGGCCTCGACGACCGCATATTGGTATCCGTCGATTTCCCCTGCATGCATGCGGACGAGTATACACAAGAGGGTTATGCTGGAGGCCACGTCAGACATTGGGAGGAAAGAATGCGGCTGCTCGCTTTTGACAAATCTGGATCGCCCGCCTTGGGCGTCCGCCGGGGAGACGAGGTGGTGGACCTCTCCATCGCGAACGGCGACCTGCCGCCGGACATCCCGGGTCTCTTGGCGGCAGGATCGGACGCGATGGACGCGGTGCGCGCGGCCGCCGACAATCCCGCCACGGGGTCCGTGCTGCCATCGTCGGGTTTGGTCTATCATCCGCCGGTCTGGAACCCGGGCAAGATAATCTGCGTCGGTCTCAACTATGCGGATCACGCGGCGGAAGCCAGTCTCGAAAAACCCGAATATCCGGTCCTTTTTCTGCGCGTTGCGACGACGCTGGTCGGTCACGAACAGCCGCTGATCGCGCCGTCCTGTTCCGAGCAGTTCGACTATGAGGCGGAAATGGTCCTGGTCATCGGCAAGGCGGGCCGGCATATCGGCGCATCCGATGCGTTGGACCACATTGCCGCCTATTCCGTCTTCAATGAAGGGTCCGTGCGCGACTACCAGTTCAAATCGCAAACATGGACATCGGGGAAGAATTTCGACGCCACGGGTGGATTCGGCCCGGATTTGGTGACCGCCGACGAGGTGCCGCCCGGCGGGAAGGGCCTCCGCATTCAGACGCGTCTGAATGGCGAGACGCTCCAGGACGCCAATACAGACGACATGATGTTCGACGTGCCGGAGTTGATCGAAACGATCTCCGAAGTCATGACCTTGCAGCCCGGCGACGTGATCGTTTCCGGGACGCCATCCGGTGTCGGCTTTGCGCGTAAACCGCCGATTTGGATGAAGCCAGGCGATTCCTGCGAGGTCGAGGTCGAGCAGGTCGGGTTGTTGCGCAACCCGATTATTGCTGAGACGTGACCCCGGCGGCGTTAGCCGCGGAGCGACTGAAGCACGTTGAACAACTCTTGCGGCAGGTCGACGCCGTTCTTCTCGGCTTCGTCGCGAAGCTCGAATCGCCGGGCACCGGGAAGTCGTGTGCCCGGTTGGTCTAGTATCGCCCGCATGAGATGTTCCATCCGCGGCGCGAAGGTCCGGCGCGACAGCGGTCCGGGATCGATCGCGATGATGAGTTGGCCCACATTCGGTGGGTCGCCTTCGCCCGTGAAGAAGGAACTCGCTTCGTAACCGAATTGCGATCCGGAAAGGGCGGCGGCGAGGATTTCGACCATTAGAACCAATTGCGCGCCCTTGGCGTCTCCCATAGGCAGCATGGTGCCGTCGAGCGCCGCTTGCGGATCCGTCGTAGGGTTTCCGTCTTTGTCGACGGCCCATCCTTCCGGAATGGATTCGCCTTTTTGGGCGGCGACATTGACCTTGCCGCGCGCGACCTTGCTCAGGCTCATGTCGACGACGAGCGGCTTGTTCTTGTTGCGTGGTGCGGCGAAGGCAATGGGGTTTGTGCCGAACAAGCCTTTGTTCCCACCCCAGGGCGCGATCCCTTGCGGCCCGTTCGCGAAACTCAGCCCGATCAGGCCTTTCTGTGCCAGCGGTTCGACCTGATGGCCGGCGACACCGGAGTGATGCGAGTTGGCAATGGACACCGCCGCAATACCGGTTTCGCTGACCAGTTCGGAAACCGCTTCGATCGCCAGGTTGATGGCCGGATAGGCAAAGCCGCTTCGGGCGTCCACCCGAAGGGCCGCGGCCGCCACTTTTGTCAGGTTAGGTGCGGCGTGGCCGTTGACCTTGCCGCTTTTTGCCTGCGCGGCATAGGACGGTATGCGGGACGCGCCGTGTCCCTTTTGTCCATCGGCTTCCGCGGCGGCAAGGGCGTTCGCCACTTGCTCCGCGTTCACCTCGTTGGTGTTGTGCGCAATGAGTATTTCCTTCGCCAGGTCGTTTAGTGCCTGAAGCGATAGATTGACCGTGCTCATAATGTTTCATCCCAGACGTTGCGGACATTCGCAGCTCCGACACTGCTTGTCCGTTCGTTTACTTCTTCAAATATGCCGGCGATGTTTCCGTCTATGGACGGCGTGCCGGCGAATACCGCCGTCCCAATTGTCTCATCGGCTCCTGTTCAGCGTGCGTATGATAGGGGTACTGTGCCTCGCCGAGGTTGGACAATTCCTGATTTATCATTGTTTAGATTTCGCCCAGCGGCTTAAGAATGTCATATAAATCCGATTTTTGTTCGACTCCAAGTCCCGGAGCGTCGGGGGGCGTGGTCGCGCCGCCTTCGATGATGGCATCGTCGGTGAAGCCGCCGTAGGGCTGGAAGACAAGCGGGTAGGATTCCGTTCCGCCCAATTCCAATCCGGCGGCCAAGTGGAGGCCGAGCAGATGGCCGCCATGCGGTACATGCCGTTCCGGGGCCCAGCCGAGCGGCCGAAGCGCACCGAGTGCCTTGATGAACTCCGTGGCACCATACGCAAGTGCCGGGTCGAGTTGAATCCAGTCGAGTTTGGGGCGCAGTCCGGCGTAGAGCGCGAGATTTTTTGCGTCTTGGACCGAAAATAGATTTTCGCCGGTTGCAACCGACTGGCCATAGTGTTGGGTGAGCTGTGCGTTCAGCGCGAAGTCGAGCGGATCTCCCGGTTCCTCGAACCATGCCAGTCGGTATGGCTCCATCGCCTCGCCGAACGCAAGGGCGGTCTCCAGGTCGAACCGTCCGTTCGCATCCACGGCTAGGTTTTCGCCCGATCCGACAACCTCGAGCGCGGCTTCTATGCGGCGTCGGTCGGTGTCGAGATCGGCGCCGCCAATCTTCATCTTGCAAAGGCGATAGCCTTGCTCCTGGTAGGATCGCATCTCGTCCTGGAGCTGTTCGATCTCGCGGCCGGGATAGTAGTATCCGCCGCCTGGATAGACGGCGACCGAACTCTTATTCCGGCCCTCGTTGAATCGCTCCGAGAAGACCCGCCACAGGGGTTTTTCTTCGATCTTCGCGATGGCGTCCCAAATCGCCATATCGATACCAGCGGCGGCAACGGCTCGATCGCCATGGCCCCCCGGCTTTTCGTTCTGCATCATGCAGGCCTGGACGCGGAAGGGATCGAAATTTTCGCGATTTTCGTCGAGCAGATCGTCGGGTTCCGCTTCCAGGAGGCGCGGGATCAAACGTTCTCGAAGGATGCCGCCCTGCGCGTATCGCCCGTTCGAGCCGCAGCCATAGCCGACGACCGGCTTCCCGTCACGCACCACATCGGTGACGACCGCGACAACACCGACTGTCATGCGCGAGAAATCGATGACGGCATTCCGCATATTCGATTGCAGCTTCGCCGTCGTCTCGCGGATGTCCAAGATTTTCATGGCGCTCCTTCGTCTTTCTTATTCTTGCGGAGGCTACTTTTTCGTTCCCAACCCTACTTGTTTCGCGTGCGTCAGATACTCAACCGTCCTCGCCTTGATGAATTCCGCTACGTTTGGGTAGGGAATGTCAACCGGCGCGAACCCGCGATCTTCCATTTCCTGGCGCATTGCGGGGTCTTTATTGATCTGTTCGAACACCTTTGACAACGCTAATCGCGTTTTCTTCGGTGTCGATTTCGGCACGGCAATACCTCGGTATGCGCCGTCGACAATATCGAACCCTTTTTCCTTGAATGTCGGCACGTCCGGAAACCGTGGATGCCGTTCTGTCGTCGCGACTGCCAACAGGCGAACGTCATCTGGATATGTGGCCCCCACCGTCGTATATCCCCAACTCGCATTCACCTTGCCTTGTACGAGGGCTGCGACGGACGCAGCGGTTCCTTTATAGGGGCGATACTTGGTTTGGATACCCGCGAGCTTGTCGAACCGGATTTTTGCAAGGTGGTTCGCCGATCCACGGCCGGACCCGGAAAACATTATTTTCCCAGGGTTCTCGCGGGCGAACGCGATCAGGTCCTCCAGCGTTTCGAAGGGGCTGTCTTCGTGCACCACAACGGCGTCGGGTGTGTAGTGAAAGATGAACACGCCGGTGATGTCGCGCGTCTTGTATTTGGCGCCGAGCATCGGTTGCAGCACGATGTGCGGCAGGTTGATGCCGACGATCGAATGCCCGTCGCCGGGAAGATTGTTGATTTCGTCCCACATGACCGCGCCGCCGCCACCGGGCCGGTATGTGATGACGAGGTCTTGTCCGGTCAGGGTCTTGAAGTACGATTGCTGCAGACGTGCCGCGATACCGGACTCGCCGCCGGCGCCGAACGGAATGATGTAGGAAACGGGTTTCTTCGGGTAGCTCGGCTTTTTTTCTTCGGCGAGTAAGGCAGCCGGAAGGGCAATGGCGCAGACCGCCAAGCCAGCAAGGAACCGGGCAATTCTCTTCATGGTGCCTTTGTCAGTTCGCCGTTATGGGTCGAGGCTGGCAACCGACCGAATTCAGCAATCATCGGACGGGGCCACTAGCAATACTATAGCATGCCCCGCCCGTTTGATTTAGGCGCTTCGATACAATTTCGTCATGACGAATTCCTGATGGCCAAGGGCCTCGGCACAGGTCAACCGTCCGTTGCATGTCCGCATCATGATGTCGATCAGGGCGTCGCCGGCCTGATCGTAATTCATCTCGCGCCGCAGAATGCCGGACACGTCGAGGTCGACATGCTCGCTCATTTCGCGGGCGGTCCGCGGGTTGGCCGTCAGCTTGATCACCGGTTCGATCGGGTTACCGATCACATTTCCCTGACCTGTCGGGAACAGATGTACGGCGAAACCGGCGGCGGCCTGCAGCGTCACGCATTCGGCGGCTGCGGACGACGTGTCCATGAAGTACAGCCCAGGTCCCTTTTCAGGTTCTTCGGCCGGGCCGAGCACGTCGATATAGGAGGTCTTCTTGCCGATCTTCTCAAGATTGCCGAAGGCCTTTTCCTCGATTGTCGTTAATCCGCCCTCGATGTTGCCCTTGGTCGGCTGGCTTTCGGAAAGGTCGTCGGTCTTAAACGGCTCGATGACCTCGTCCATATAGGCTTGCCATGTGTCGTAGAATTTCTTCCCGACTTCCGGTGTCTTGCCGCGCTCGCGGCAGACTTCCTCGGCGCCGGTGATTTCCGACGTCTCGCCGAAGCAACTCGTCACGCCGAGCGGGTCGAGCTTGTCGATGAGATTGCCGACCGTCGGGTTCGAGCCGATACCCGATGTCGTATCCGACTCGCCGCACTTCACCGAGACCCAGAGGTCGGAGAGGTCGCATTCCTCGCGATGAATTTCCGATGCGTCCTGCACGAATTTCTGCGCGGCCCAGCTCGCGTTCATCACGGTCTTGTGCTCGCCATTGCGCTCCAGCGCGAACCCTTCGACCGGCTTGCCGGTCTTGGCGATGCCGTCGACGACACGCCCGGTCCAGCCCGGCTCGATGCCGATGACCACGACCGCGGCGACGTTCGGGTTGCAGCCCGAGCCGATCAGCGTCCGGAAATGAAGCTCCAAATCCTCGCCGAACTGCAAGCGGCCATAGTGATGGGGGATCGCCAACGTGCCTTTGACGTTGTTGGCGACCTTTTCGCAGGCCGCATTCGACAGATCGTCCAGCGGCAGGATTATGACATGGTTGCGGATGCCGACGCGGCCGTTCTGGCGCCGGTAACCCATGAATTTCTTGGGAATAGCCATTTCTTCTACCACTTCGTCGTTTTGAGGTTATGGACGTGGACGTGATGCCCTTTGCCGATGTCTTCGACGGCTTTGCCGATCGAATGGCCGTATTTCAGGATCGTGTCGCCGTTGGCGATGTCGCCGAGGGCGACCTTGTGGCCGATCGGAATTGCGTCCAATGCCGTGATGTGGATCGTCTCGTCGGTTTCCATGTTCCACCCCGTCATCTCAGTCTGGGGTTCCACGGTCTCAACGACAACGACGCCGACGGAGTCGGAATTATCGTGCACTACGAAATGGGGGGCGCTCATTGCTCCTCCTGGATTGATTTGTCTTCGGGACCACCGGTCCGGCACCGGTCGTTTTGCGAGGCATCTCTACCGGGCGAGACGACTGTGCCGCATTGCCGAGTGTTGTGTCTTATATAAGACACTTGACTTTATCGCCGTCAAGCGGTGGATTCGGTCCATCGCCATGAACCGTATCATACCTTCATCGGGTCTCGTCCCCGAAGCCAAACCGCTCTATGCCCAGGTCAAGGAACTCATGCTCGGCCGTATGATCGAGGGGGTTTGGAAGCCGGGCGCGGTCTTACCGAGCGAATTCCAGCTCGCCGACGAATTCGGCGTCAGCCAGGGAACCGTCCGCAAGGCATTGGACGCGCTGGCCGCGGAGAATTTGGTCATCCGCCGGCAGGGGCGGGGCACTTTCGTTGCGGAACATGACGAAGACCGGGCGCTGTTTCATTTCTTCCATCTCGTCGGGCGCAATGGCGAACGGCGGCTGCCCGGCGGCACCGTGCTGAATTGCCGTGACGGTAAGGCCAACAAGGAAGAGGCGGCACGTCTCGGCATCGAGCGTGGTGCGGCGGTGACCCGTATCCGCCGCGTTCGCGATCTCGACGGGGCGCCGGCGATTCTAGAGGACATTAGTGTCCCCTGCAGCCTTTTCCCGGGTTTATCTGGTGCAAGTGAGCTGCCGAACACGATCTATGAACTTTATGAGCGCGAATTCGGTGTGACGATCTCGCGGGCGGAGGAACGGTTGGCCGCGATCGAAGCGGGACCGGACGTCGCCAAGTTGCTGGGCCTTGAAGTGGGCCAGCCGATTTTGGAGATCGACCGGATCGCCTTCGCGCTGGATGGGCGCGCGGCGGAGTGGCGTGTCAGCCTATGCGATACCCGCCACCACCGCTATCTCGCCGAACTTGTCTAAATTGGAATCCGATTTTCGTCAGCCGGCCTGCATGTCTTGCCGGCGAAGCGCCTTGCCGGGCCGGTTCCCCGTTGCTTCGCCATCCCGCATGACTGCCGTGCCGTTGACATAGACGGCGTCGATTCCGGCCGCTGCTTGGGTCGGGTTATCGAAATCCGCCCGGTCGATGACCGTGTCCGGGTCGAATATCACGATGTCGGCATGGTTGCCTTCCTGCAAGGTTCCTCGGTCGGTTAGCCCGAAAACGGCTGCCGGGCGTCCCGTCATCTTGTGCACGGCGTCTTCGAGCGTGATAAGGCCGATCTCCCGGCTGTACCGGCCCAGGACCCTCGGGAAGGTACCCCAAAGACGCGGATGTGGATGGCCGTCATTGGGCAGTCCATCCGACGCGACCATGCTGTGCGGGTATTCGATGACCCTGCGGACGTCCTCTTCGTCCATCGCGAAATAGATCGCGCCGCCCGGTTGCAGCCGTTCCGCCGCTTCCTCGGAGGAGCACCCCATGTCCTTCGCGATCTCCGACAGTTCGCGTCCGGCATGCTCCGGATGGGGGACGGACCAGGTGATCAGTACCTTCCGGCAAAGGGCCACACGCTCCGCGGTTATAACCGTCGACGACGCATGATACGGATAGACATCCAGGTCGACCCGTTGGGTCTTACGGATTTCCTCGATCATCGGCAGCGTTTTCTTGGTTCGGCCAAAATTTTCCTCGCCGGATACCTTGTGATGCGACAGGACGACCGCGGCGTCGCTTTCCCGGCCGATCAGGAAAGCCTCCTCCATCGCGTCTTCGATTTTTTCCTCTTCGTTCCGGAGATGGGTTGTGTAGATGCCGCCCGCCGGGCCCAGCAATTCGGCCAAGGCAACCACCTCCGAAGTCGGGGCCGCTTGCGCCGGCTCGTAGGCGAGTCCGGTCGACAATCCCACGACACCGGCGTCGAGCGCCTCGGCGAGGCCGTCCCGCATCACGGTGATTTCTTCCTCGTTCGCCGGACGATCCACACGGTCCATCGCGCCGAGCCGCAGCGTCGTATGCCCGCACAACATGGCGGCATTGGTTGCGGAAGGGGACGATTCGAGGCGATCGAAGAAATCGCTCATCCGCGGATACTCGAAGCGCGAGCCGAGCAGGTCCTGCGGTGGTCGCGCCCTATCGCCCGTCAAGGTGTAGGGCGCGAGGCTGATGCCGCAGTTGCCGACCACGACCGATGTGACGCCCTGGCTCGTCTTATAGAACATATCCGGCTTGTCGATCAGCGAATTGTCGTCATGGGTGTGCACGTCGATGAAACCGGGAGCGACGATGCGTCCGGCGGCGTCGATCTCGGTCGCGGCATTCGCTTCCGCCAGGTCGCCGACGGCCGCGATCCGGTCACTGCGGACAGCGACATCGGCGCGGCTCCGGGGCGCACCGGTGCCGTCAATAACGGTGCCATTGCGGATGATGAGGTCGTATCGATCTGATTGCATGGTCGTCCATGTCCGATAAGCTGTGAGGGTGGGGAGCGCGCGCCCTTTGACGGCCGGCGTCCAGGCATCGTTATATATCCGGCGTGCAACGGCGTCAGCAAACAGACCGGAATCGGGGCGGAGAAAATGACGACACGGCAACCGGGCTATTGGCGTGATCTGACGACGGAAGACGTCGCCGGCCTCGACCGTGCGAAGACCATCCTGATCTTGCCGGTCGCCGCGATGGAGCAGCACGGCCCGCATCTGCCACTCAGCGTCGATGCCGACATCAACGAAGGACTGATCGAGGCGACGCTCGCGGCGTTGCCCAAGGGGCGGCCGGTCTATGTACTGCCGCAGCAAACCGTCGGGTGGAGCGAGGAACACGGCGGATTCTCCGGCACGTTATCGATCGATCCGGAAACCCTGGGCAAGGCCTGGCGGGATATCGCGGAAAACGTGGCGGCGATGGGGTTCCGGAAACTGGTGATCTTCAACAGCCACGGCGGGCAAACGGAAATCGTCAAGATGACCGCCCGCAAGCTGCGGCTGTCGCATCACATGCTCGCGGTCATGGTGAATTGGTTCACGCTTCCCGAGGTGTCGGACCTATTCGATGTCGACGAACTTGCTCATGGCATTCATGCGGGCGCGATCGAAACGTCGCTCATGCTGCATCTCAAACCGGATCTGGTCCGAACCGACCGGATCGGTCGCTTCGACTCCGTTGGGTTGGAGATGGCGCGGGACTTCAAGCGGCTGAAACCGACCGGACCTGTTTCTTTCGGGTGGGAGACCCAGGATCTGAACCCATCCGGGGCGGTCGGCGATGTCGCCGCGGCCACGGCGGACAAAGGAAGGATTGTCATCGAGCGAACCGTCGAGGCTTTCATCGAGGTCCTCGATGACGTTGGCAAGTTCGATCTATCGCGGCTCCGGAAACGTCCGAACTAGGCCGCCTACCAATTCAAGAATCGTAGCCGACAAGCGACGTGATCGGCAGGTCGAGCTTGTCGCGACCGTTCAGGAAATTTAGTTCGACGATGAAAACCGCTGCGCGGACGTCGGCGCCGACGCTGCGCAGAAGGGTAACGGCGGCGGCGGCGGTGCCGCCGGTCGCCAGCAAATCGTCGAGCACCACCAAGCGTTGCCCCTCGGTCACCGCATCCGATTGAATCTCGATTGTGTCGGTGCCGTATTCCAAGTCGTAGGTGTGCCGGATCGTCTCACCGGGCAGTTTGCCCTTCTTTCGCACCATCATGAATCCGCAACCCAACTTCAGGGCCAACGGGGCGGCGGTCAGAAAGCCGCGGGATTCGATCCCCACCAGCAAGTCGGGTTCGTGCGGCTCGACCGCTGCGGCCAGTTCATCGACGCAATGTTGCCACGCCCCCGCGTTGGCGAGGAGAGTCGAGATGTCGTAGAACAGAATTCCGGGTTTGGGAAAGTCCGGGATGCTGCGGATGTGATCCTTGAGATTCATGGAACGGGATTCTCCTCGGGTGAATGGCGGCGGGATCGTAACGAGGGTCCGGCGCCGCCGCAACGGCACAGTCGGCGCGGTTTAGCTGTTTGACCATCAAGACCGGTATGCTATCGGATGCAGTCGACGATCTGATGCAACGGGGACGAGGCGGGAACATATGGACGGCGATGCCGCATGGCTGCGGACGTCAACCGAGAATGGCCGTCTCACGTTAACGGCCGGCGGCGCATGGACGGTGCAGCAGGTCGCGCGGGTTGACCGGGAATTGACGGCATTGTCGCCGGACGGTGCGCGCGACGCCGAATTCGACCTTTCAGAATTGACGGCTTTCGATACGGCCGGCGCATGGCTCGTCGACCGTACCGCCCACCGGCTGGGCGAGCGCGGAATCGAGACCGCGATCACCGGCTTGGCCGACGACTACCGGCCGTTGGTCCGCGTGGTGGAAACGGCGGCTAAGGTGGCGGAGGATACGGTCCGACAGCCCGGCACCTACTGGTCCGACATGCTTGTGCGTGTCGGCCGGGCCACGGAAGAGGCGTATCGCGAAGGCGGCGCCTTGCTCAGTTTCTTCGGCATGACGGTGATCGGCTTCTTCGACGTGCTGCGCAATCCGCGAAAACTGCGCATGGTGGCATTGGTCAACCAAGTGGAGCAGACCGGCCTCAATGC
The DNA here is from genome assembly GCA_965228975.1 of Alphaproteobacteria bacterium. Classification (GTDB taxonomy): domain Bacteria; phylum Pseudomonadota; class Alphaproteobacteria; order UBA8366; family UBA8366; genus JAJFJD01. The sequence continues at coordinate 3,362,359 of OZ245851.1, read as the reverse complement.
GATCCCGATCGTCTGCCTGCTCTCCTTCCTCATCGGTGTCGTTATCGCCTTCGTCGGGGCGGATCAGCTGCGCCGCTTCGGCGCGGAAATCTTCACCGTGAACTTGCTCGGCGTCATCATGCTGCGCGAAATCGGTGTGCTGCTGACGTCGATCATGGTAGCCGGCCGGTCGGGCTCGGCGTTTACCGCCCAAATCGGGACGATGCAGGTCAACGAAGAAGTCGACGCCATGCGCACGTTGGGCCTCAGCCCCGTGGATATCCTGGTGTTGCCGCGCATTTGCGGCTTGTTGATCACATTGCCGATTCTTGCCTTTCTGTCCAACGTCGCAGGATTGCTGGGTGGTGCGTTGATGGCGACCGTGGTGCTTGACGTGACCTTTATTCAGTTCGTGCGCCAGCTGGAGACGGTTCTGACGCTGAGCCATTTCTTCGTTGGCATGGTGAAAGCGCCTGTCTTTGCCTACATTATTGCCATTGTTGGTTGCTACGAAGGCCTGCGCGTGACCGGCAGCGCCGAGAGTGTCGGTAGGATGACAACGAAATCCGTGGTGACGTCGATTTTTCTCGTGATAATCGCCAACGCGATATTTTCCGTCGTCTTCTCGACGCTGAGGATCTGATCGATGCCGGACGACGACATTGTCATCCGCGTCCGTGGCCTGCGCACCCAGTTCGGCGCACAGGTCGTACACGATGGTCTCGATCTCGATGTGAAACGCGGTGAGGTCATCGGCATTGTCGGCGGGTCGGGCACGGGAAAGTCGGTCCTATTGCGCACGATCGTGGGGCTCAACGAGCCGGCGGCAGGCCGGATCGATGTGTTGGGGAAGGATGTGGCGTCATTGACCCAGAGCGAGCGTCACGCGTTACAGTCGCGGTACGGGGTGTTGTTTCAAAACGGCGCGCTGTTTTCATCCTTGACGGTGGCCGAGAATGTACAAGTGCCCATGCGCGAGCATCTCGATATGCCGCAGACGCTGATGGATGAATTGGCTGCCCTTAAAATCGCGATGGTGGGGTTGCCGCCCGATTCCTGTGTTAAATTCCCGTCCGAATTGTCGGGCGGCATGCGGAAACGGGCAGGATTGGCGCGGGCGTTGTCGATCGATCCGGAGATATTGTTCTTGGATGAACCGACGGCGGGTCTCGACCCGATCGGCGCCGCGGCCTTCGATCATCTGATCCGGGATCTGCAGCAAAGTCTCGGATTGACGGTCTTTATGGTTACGCATGACCTTGACAGTCTTGCTGCGATCTGCGACCGCATCGCCGTTCTTGTTGATAAGAAGATCAGGACCGGCACCATGGAGGAGCATATGCGCGACGACCATCCATGGATCCATGAGTATTTTCACGGCCCGAGGGCGCGCGTTGCGCTGGGCGCAGGATAGACGTCAGGAGCGGTCCGAAAAATGGAAACACGGGCAAGTTATCTGCTGGTTGGCGTGTTCGCACTCCTGAGCATGGCGGGATTTCTCATCGCCGTCGTCTGGATGGCCGGTGTCAATCTGGAAGAAGATTTCGCCTATTACGACATCTATTTCGAAGGGTCGGTGAGCGGTCTCAAACCGGGGAATGCGGTCCGTTATCGCGGCATTCCCGTTGGGGTCGTCAGCGACATGACGATCAACCCGAAGAATGTCGAACAAGTCCGCGTGACAATCGAGATTCCCGAAAGCACGCCGGTGAAGGAAGACACCGAGGCGGCGCTGGAGTTCCAGGGCATTACCGGCGTGGCCTATGTCCAACTTTTGGGCGGGACGCATTCGGCCGCGAATTTGAGCGCCGCTTCGGACGATGCCCGGCCAGTCATCAAATCCCGTCCGTCGCAGCTCCAGGAGTTGTTCGATTCCGCGCCGGAGCTGGTGTCCCGCGTAACCGTTCTCGTCAATCGGGCCAACCTTCTTTTCGATCCGGAAAACCGCAAGAACATCGCGGAGACACTGTCGAACGTTCGCGCATTCACCGGGGTGATGGCGGCGCGGTCGAAGGATATCGACGGATTGCTGGGCGATGCCACGATGACGATGAAGGAACTGCGGGGCGCGGCAAGTCAAGCCGGTGAGACCATCAAGGATGTTCAGAAACTTGCCGCATCCATGCAGGCGCTTTCGGATGGTTTGAACAAGGACTTTGCCGGTGTCGGAAACGAGGCGAAAAAGTCGCTCATCGAAGTGCGCAAGACGGCGCAGGAATTCCGGCGCGCCTCTTTCGTCTTGGCCGACCTAGTCGAGTCGAACCGTGAGCCGGTCGATACGTTTGCCGCGTCGGGGCTTTACGAATTGACGCAACTGCTGTCGGAGACGCGCGTGCTGGTCGGGGCGCTGACCAGAATCTCGTCGCAAATCGAGCGCGATCCGGCGCGGTTCCTGTTCGGCAAGACGCAGCCAGGTGTTGAAGTGAAATAACTCGCGGTGCCCGTAATGCGGTCTATTGCCCGTTTTTGTCGATCCATTCTGTGTGCGGCCTTTGCGGTCGCCTTGCTGGCAAGTTGCGTCGAACTGCCAGGCGTGAACGAGGCGCCGCCGCGTCTTTATGTCCTGACCCCCAAGAGCACATTCCCGAAGGACATGCCGTCAGTGAAATGGCAGTTACTCGTGGAAACGCCGAATTCGCCCGCGGGTCTCAATACCGCGCGCATCGCGTTGCAGGACAGCCCGGTCGAGCTGCGCTATTTTCGGCAGGCGAATTGGACCGACTTCGGGCCGAAGATGGTGCAATCGCTGATGATCGAATCGTTCGAGAATTCCGGCCGGATCGTTTCCGTCGGGCGGGAGCAAATCGGCCTGCGGTCGGACTTTCTTCTCAAATCTGATTTGCGTGAATTTCAGGCGGAGTATGATGAAGCCATTCCCGCGGAAGCGACCGCGTTGGCGGCGAATTATTCTGCGCCCTGGGCGCGGGTTCGCATCAACCTGAAGCTTGTGAAGATGCCGCAACGGGAAATTGTTGCGACCGAAACGTTCGAGCGTCGCATTCGCGCCAAATCGAACACGATGACCGACATCATCGCCGCATTCGACGACGCTCTTGGCAAAGCCCTTAAATCCGCTGTTGTATGGACCTTGAAAACCGGCGAGAAACACAAATCAAAATCGCGGAGACGATAGCGATGACGCATGTATTGCACCGTCGTACCGATTGGATGCCGCCAACCGCAGTCAAAGGCGAGGGCGTATTCATCATCGACGCCAATGGCAAACGGTATCTGGATGCATCGGGCGGGGCGGCCGTGTCTTGTTTGGGTCACGGCCATCCCAAGGTGATCGAAGCCATCAAACGGCAGGCGGAGACCATGGCTTTCGCGCATACCGCCTTCTTTACGTCGGATGTCGGCGAGGAACTGGCGGACCGATTGGTTGCGACGTCGCCGGACGGCATGGATTACGTCTATTTCGTGTCCGGCGGATCGGAGGCGGTGGAAGCGGCCCTCAAGATGGCGCGGCAATACCACGTGGAATTGGGTCAGCCCCAGCGCCGCCATGTGATCGCGCGCTGGCAGAGCTATCACGGCAATACGCTGGGCGCGCTGTCCGCAGGCGGCAATCGCTGGCGGCGCGAGCAATTCGCGCCAATGCTGATGGAAGCGCATCACATCTCGCCCTGTTTTTCGTATCGTTTCCGGGCGGACGACGAGACGGAAGAAGAGTATGGCCTGCGCGTCGCCAACGAACTCGAATCGAAGATCAAGGAACTTGGCGAGGACACCGTCGCGGCCTTCATTGCCGAGCCGGTCGGCGGTGCGACCTCCGGCGCTATCACGGCGGTGCCCGGATACTTCAAACGCATCCGGGAAATTTGCGATCGCTACGGCGTTCTGTTGATTCTGGACGAGGTGATGTGCGGGATGGGCCGGACAGGGTCGTTGTTCGCCTGCGAGCAGGAAGGAATTACGCCGGACCTGATCTGCATCGCCAAGGGCCTCGGCGCGGGATATCAGCCCATCGGCGCGGTGATGTTGACCGGCGCGATCTATGACGCCATGCGAACCGGTTCGGGCTTGTTCCAGCATGGCCATACCTATCTTGGGCACCCGGTCGCTTGTGCCGCGGCGCTTGCCGTCCAAAAAGTCATCGAGGAAGAAGATTTGCTGACGCGCGTCCGCAAGATGGGGACGGTGCTGAACGACGCCCTGACGGAGCGGTTCGGCAATCATCACCATGTGGGCGACATTCGCGGCCGTGGCCTGTTCCAGGCGATCGAACTCGTGGAGGATCGCGCCAGCAAGCAGCCGTTCGATCCGGCAAACAAGCTTCATGCGCATATCAAGCAACAGGCGATGGATCATGGCCTGATCTGCTATCCGGGGGGCGGAACGATCGATGGCAAACGCGGCGATCACGTCTTGCTTGCGCCGCCTTTCATCGTCGATGAAGCCAATATCGCGGAAATCGCCGACCGTCTGGATCAATCGGTCAATGCTGCAATTGCCGACATTCGGGCATGAAATATTCCCGCGACGGTTGACGCACCGGAATTTCGATAGGCATAGTTACAGTTAGATGACGGCATAGGTTATCGGGCGGGCCAGATCGGGGCAGGATTTTGGGGCGCCAACCGGATCAATATGCCAGGTATACGCATGGACAACGCTTAAGGTGCGGTCTTGCGAGTATTGGGGACGCGTCCTCTCGCCGGTTCGGAAGGATCGGTGGCCTGGAAGGTTATATGGCCCGGCGTTAGCACCACGGTGTGCAACGAACGAACCGGGACGTCAATTTCTCAGATAAATCGGGTTTTGCCGCCGCTCTTCGGCTTGGGGGAGCTTGGCGACGGCGGAGGTGTGCACAAGGGTACTTGGTCGATGCCGCCCGGGTTCTTGGCCCGGTACCGGCATTCCGAAAACGAATGATCAAACTTCAAATGAGAGGAGCATTTAAATGTCATTCAAGAAAATTCTAATTGCATCGGCTGCCGTTGTTGGTGTGGCGATGCTGATGCCCGCGGCCGGCCATACGGCAGAGAAGCGGTTTATTAGCATCGGAACCGGCGGCGTGACCGGCGTCTACTATCCGACCGGTGGCGCGATTTGCCGTCTCGTCAACAAGGGCCGCAAGGCGCACGGCATTCGGTGCTCCGTCGAATCCACAGGTGGATCAGTCTACAATATCAACACGATCCGAGCCGGCGAGCTCGATTTCGGCGTCGCTCAGTCCGATTGGCAGTATCACGCCTATAACGGTACGTCGAAGTTCAAGGACAAAGGCGCGTTCAAGGATCTGCGGGCCGTGTTCTCGGTCCATCCGGAGCCGTTCACGGTCGTGGCCCGTGCGGACGCCAAAATCAAGACGTTCGAAGACCTCAAGGGTAAGCGGGTCAATATCGGGAATCCCGGTTCCGGTCAGCGTGGCACGATGGACATCGTCCTGAAGGCGTTGGGATGGACCACCAAGGATTTCAAGCTGGCTTCCGAGTTGAAGTCGGCCGAGCAAAGCCAGGCTCTGTGCGACAATAAGATCGACGCGATGATCTTCACGGTCGGACATCCGTCCGGTTCGATCAAGGAAGCCACCACCTCCTGTGCGTCGGTGCTCGTCGACGTTAAGGGCCCGGCCATCGACAAGCTGGTGAAGGACAATGACTTCTATCGCACGGCGACGATTCCGTCCGGTATGTATAACGGCACGGATCGTGACGTAACGACCTTCGGTGTCGGTGCGACCTTCGTATCCTCCTCCAAGGTTCCGAACGAAGTCGTCTATCAGGTGGTCAAGGCGGTATTCGACAACTTCGGCCGCTTCAAGAAGCTTCACCCGGCATTCAAAGTGCTTAAGGAAAAAGAGATGATCAAAGACGGTCTCTCCGCGCCTCTGCACGACGGTGCCAAGAAGTACTACAAGGAAAAGGGTTGGATGTAAGGCCAACGCTGCGTGGGGGAGGTCGAATTGGCCTCCCCCATATTCCTTAACTCATAACAAATTTCGTTTTTTGGCGTCCGCGCTTCGTCCGGGGTCGCGCAAGAACCGACCGACCGGGCGCAGAGAGGGGGGACATGATGACCGACGAAAACTCACAGTCGACGCAGATGTCGGATGACGATCTGCAGGATCTCGTAGCTTCATCTGACACGGGCGCGCGAAACCCGATCGGTCCGGTAGGGACCGCACTGGCTGGTCTTGCGCTTCTATGGTCCCTCTTTCAATTGTGGATCGCTTCGCCGCTACCTTTTTTGCCGGGCAACCCGATACCGGTTCTGAACGACACGGAGACCCGGTCGATCCATCTGGCGTTTGCCGTGTTCCTGGCCTTCATGGCCTATCCGGCGTTGAAGCGGTCGCCGCGCGATCGCATCCCCATCCTCGATTGGGTGTTGGCGCTTGCCGGCGCATTTTCCGCCGCATACTTGTTCTTGTTCTACGCCGAACTGTCGGACCGCCCAGGCGATCCGATTCAACAGGATCTGATCGTTGCCGGCGTTGGTTTGGTGACTTTGTTGGAAGCGACGCGTCGGGCGCTTGGGCCGCCCTTGATGATCGTCGCCATTGTTTTCCTGCTCTACGTGTTCTTCGGTGATTCCTCCGTCGTGCCGGAAGCGATCCGGTGGAAGGGCGCGTCTTTCACCAAGGCGATGTCGCATCAATGGCTGACGACCGAGGGTGTGTTCGGTATCGCGTTGGGTGTGTCGTCGGGTTTCGTTTTCCTGTTCGTCCTGTTCGGGTCGCTGTTGGATAAGGCGGGCGCGGGCAACTACTTCATCAAGGTCGCGTTTGCGCTGCTCGGTCATCTGCGCGGCGGTCCGGCGAAGGCGGCTGTCCTCGCGTCGGCCATGACGGGTCTGATTTCCGGTTCCTCGATCGCCAATGTTGTGACCACGGGAACCTTTACGATTCCCCTGATGAAGCGCGTCGGCTTTTCGCCGGAACAAGGCGGTTCGGTCGAGGTCGCGTCGTCGGTGAATGGTCAGATCATGCCGCCCGTGATGGGCGCGGCGGCCTTCCTGATGGTCGAATATGTGGGCATACCGTATGTGGACGTGATCAAGCACGCCTTCCTGCCCGCGGTCATCTCCTACATCGCGCTGCTCTACATTGTGCATCTAGAGGCGCTGAAGAAGGACATGCAGGGGCTGCCGAAGCCGGGCGGTCCGGTCACGGTCCAACAGCGTCTGATCCGGTGGGGCATTTCGGTTTGCAGTATCATCATTGTCGCCGGGGTCATCTATTTCGGGATCACGATGATCCAGAGCGCCTTCGGCGAGTTTTCCGTCTGGATTTTGGCGGTGCTGATCGTCGTGATCTATCTGGGCCTGGTGTGGTTCGCCGCCCAGCAGCCGGATCTCGAGCTCGACGATCCGAACGCGCCGGTCGTGGAACTGCCGTTGTTCGCACCAACCGCGAAAACCGGATTGCATTTTTTATTGCCGATTGTCGTGCTTGTCTGGTTCCTCATGGTGGAACGCAAGTCGCCGGGACTGTCGGCGTTTTGGGCCAGCGCCCTGATGATCTTCATCCTGCTCACGCAGCATCCGTTGAAGGCGCTTTTCCGCAAGGGAAGCGATGTCGGCCATGCGATGCGGCGCGGTTGGGGCGAGTTGTTGGACGGTTTGATCGCCGGCGCCCGGAACATGATCGGTATCGGCGTCGCGACCGCGGCGGCGGGCATCATCGTCGGGACCGTTACGTTGACCGGTATCGGTCAGGTCATGACGGAATTCGTGGAGATTATCTCTGGCGGCAGTTTGATCCTCATGCTGATCTTCGTTGCGGTTATCAGCCTGATCCTTGGGATGGGCCTACCCACCACGGCGAATTACATCGTGGTGTCGTCGCTGATGGCGGGCGTTGTCGTACAGCTTGGTGCGCAAAACGGCCTGATCGTCCCGTTGATCGCCGTGCATCTGTTCGTGTTCTATTTCGGCATCATGGCGGATGTGACTCCACCGGTGGGGCTTGCATCCTTTGCCGCCGCGGCAGTGTCCGGCGGCGATCCGATCAAGACCGGTTTCGTCGCCTTCTTCTACTCGTTGCGCACGGTCATCTTGCCGTTCCTGTTCATCTTCAACACGGATCTGCTGTTGATCGATGTGGGACTGGTCGACGGCATCTTCGTCTTCATCGTGGCGACGATCGCCATGCTTCTCTTCGCGGCGGGAACGCAAGGATTCTTCCTCGCCCGCAGCCGGATTTGGGAGTCCGTCGCCTTGATCCTCGTCGCGTTCACTCTGTTCCGGCCGGGCTTCTGGCTCGATATGGTGCAGCCGCCTTTCGTGGCCGGGGATCCGGCGCAGATCGTGAAGGTGGCGGAGGCGCAGCCGGCAAACGGCACCCTCCGCGTGCAGCTGGAGGGGGAAAACCTCGACGGGAAGTTGATCTCGACCACGCTTGTAATGCCGCTAGGTCCTAAGGCGGACGGCGCCAAGCGGCTTGCCGTCGGCGGTATCGAGGTGCTGATCGAGGATGGGAAGGTGACCGTCGATAACGTCATCCCCAACACTGCGGCATCGGATGCCAAGATCGACCTGGATTGGCTCGTGAAGAGCATCGATCTGCCGAGCGACCGGATGGCCAAGGAGGTCTTTTATGTCCCCGCCTTGTTGCTGTTGGTCGTGGTGTGTTTGGTCCAGCGGCGCCGCGCCGGAGCCGCTGCGGCTGCAATGGCCTGAAATCGGAGACTATAACGATGTACAAAGATATCCTGCTGACCGTGGACCTGGGGCATGAGAGCTCCTGGTCCAAGGCGTTGCCCGTTGCGGTCGAATACGCCAAGTCCTATGGGGCCGTTCTCCACGTCATGACGGTGGTGCCCGATTTCGGGATGAGCATTGTCGGCTCCTTCTTTCCGGAAGGGTTTGAGAAGAAGGCGATCGATGAGGTGAAGCAGAAGCTGGATGCGTTCTGCGATGAGCACATCCCGTCCGATATCAAGGTGCAGCATATCGTCGGCCATGGCGTCGTGTATGAGGAGATCCTCCGGGTTGCGGCCGAAACGAAGCCGGACCTCATCGTGATGGCGTCGCATCGGCCCGAGCTGAAGGATTATCTGATCGGTCCCAATGCCGCGCGGGTGGTTCGTCACGCGGATTGTTCGGTCCAGGTGGTCCGCGGCTGACACCGGATTTCCAGCCGGACCGCCGGGGCGAAAACACGACCGTTCACAAGGGTGCGAGAATGCGATGGGGTAATGCCGTAAGCCCTTGTGCACCGCCGTCCACAGGGTAAATCTTTATGCGCGCCGGAGAATTCGTCACAGGAGCGGCAAGTGCGCGTCGGACCCTCATGGCCCCCGTTGGCTATTCTGATTTTGTTGCTGACCGTCGTTGCGGTACCGGTTCGGGCGGACGGTGTGATGCCAGGACCGGATGTCGTCGAGATTCCGTCAGGCCCGTTCGTTTTTGGCTCGGACCGGGCCGAGCGCGAGGCGGGATACCGTCTGGACGAGTCTGCCTACGGCCATCGTGTAACTCGCGACAGCAAATGGTATGAGAGCGAGTTCGCCCGCCAGACCGGCTCGACACCGCGGTATTTCATCACGCGCACACTGGTGACCAACGCCCAATACCGCGCCTTTGTAGCGGCTACGGGCCGTCGGGCGCCGGATGTCGATGCCAAAACCTGGCGAAGCTACGGGTTGATCCATCCTTGGCCGCGCACCCGGCGCCACGCCTGGCAGAATGATGCACCGCCGTCGGGCCGGGCGAATCATCCCGTCGTGCTCGTCAGCTACGATGATGCCAATGCCTACGCGGCATGGCTTACGACGGTCACGGCGCACCGGTGGCGCCTGCCGACGGAGCGCGAATGGGAAAAGGCGGCGCGGGGCGATGATGGCCGTCGTTTCCCGTGGGGCGACCGGTTCGACGGCACCCGTTTGAACAGTCACGACAATGGACCATTCGATACGGTGCCGGTTGGGATGTTTCCGGCGGGTGCCAGCCCCTACGGGTTGCTCGATGCGGCGGGCCAGGTTTTCGAATGGACGGCAACGTTGGCGGGCGAAGGACGATCGATCGTGAAGGGGGGCTCGTGGGATGACAAGGGATGCGGCGTGTGCCGGCCAGCCGCGCGGCATTCCCGGCCGCATTTTCTGAAACACATCCTGGTCGGGTTCCGCTTGGTGCGGGAAGATCCATGAACGCCTATCCAGCCGGTTGTCTGTTGCCGCGTGCTGGGGTAAGTCAAAATCAACACAGTCGGTGCAGCGTATGACCAAACCTCCGAAAATCGATTTGACGACCCTTTCCACCGAAGAACTCGAGCAAATGCGTGACGCCGGCGAATTGGTTCGCGAATGTTATCGTGTACTGGGAAAGACCGGCGACAATGTCGTAGGCGAAATCCTCAAGGGGGCGGAGACCTTTTACGAATGGAATCACTATCCCGACGGGGATGTGTATGACAGCGTGACCCATTCCCAGTTCTACTATCACGCCCATGAAGCCGGCGATCGGCCCGGCGAACACGGCCATTTTCATACGTTCCTGCGCCCGGACGGCATGCCGGCGGGGATCGCGCCGGCGCCGGTGGACGATTACGAACCGCCGGAAGACCCGGACGACGCGCTAAGCCATATCGTGGCGATTTCGATGGATCCGAGGGGATTCCCGATAAAGCTTTTCACCACCAACCGCTGGGTGACGGACGAGATTTGGTACACAGCTCCCGATGTATGCCGGCTGCTGTACTGTTTCGACATCGATCACACCCAACCGTCGTGGCCGGTCAACATTTGGATTACCAATATGCTGATTCTGTTCCGGCCACAGATTAAGGAAATGATCTATGCGCGGGATGCAGCGGTCGAAGCGTGGCGGAAGGCTCATCCGGACACGAATGTCTTCGAGGACCGGGAGTTGGAGGTCACCAGCGAGATGCCGGTCGACGTCGATGAGCAGTTGGTGCAGGTCCAGCAGGCGCTGGCGGATCGCCAGTCCGGCGATTAACCCGGCGCGCCGGTCACCTATTTCTTTGCCGTGTTGGGGATCGTCGTCCTGCAGTCTTTGCACCGTTCCACGGGCAAGTCTCTCTTCAGCCATCCAGGCATGGTCTTGCCACGCCCAAACATTCCTTCGGCGACGTCCGCGACCTGTGTGAATCCCTCCTTCTCCAGGTACCTTTGTGCCCACTGCGACCGGCCGCCGACCGCGCAGATCAAGGCGATTGGTCGCTTCTTGTCACCCTTCACCGCGGCTAGAATGGCGTTCTTGAAGGCGGCCTTGCCGCCCGGGTTATGCATCGTTATGGGGATCGACCCTTTGGGAATACCGGATTTTTCCCATTCACCCGGTGAGCGGATATCGATCAGCGTCAGCGAACCGTTAACCACGCCATTGTAGGCTTCTATTGCGGAAATGCGTTCTTCCGCAGCCTGTGCCGTGATTTGGCCGCCAAATTGGCCGAATACAAGCGCCACGGCAATGATGGTTATGCAAAGAAACTTGGTTGTCATGGTGGAGGTCACGATAGGGCCATGTGTGACCACGATCAACGACGTGCCGATCAAATTCCTGTTAAAAGAACGTGTTAACCTAATCGCAATGAATACTCCCGTAAAACAGGATGTGTACATGCGAATTAGGGCCAAGTTCTCCTAATTTATTTAATATTTGAGCGGGTTTTTACGGATATGGAATCGAAACAAGCGAACAACGCTGAAGTTTCGCAGCTCAAAGCGGATGACGTGAAACGTCTTTTGACCGACCCGTCGGTCGAGACCCGTGCGGAAACGGCGGCCAAGGTTGCCGGTGAGTTCGGCATGGGGACGCTTTCGCCGGGCGAGCGTGAGATCGCTCAGGAAATCTTTCGCGTCATGGCGAAGGACGTGGAGCTTCTGGTCCGCGAAACGCTCTCCGAGAGTATCCGTGACATTCCCGATGTTTCCAGCGACATCGCGCGGGTTCTCGCCGAGGATAAGAGCGATAGCGTGGCGCTGCCGATTCTTGAATTCTCGAAGGCGCTTTCCGACGATGATCTCGTCGAAATCCTGGAAACGTCCACGCCGAACCGTCATGTGGCCATTGCCCAGCGCGAAGAGGTCTCCGCCGTCGTTTCGGAGGCGATCGTCGACAAAGGGAACGAGGACGCGGTTGTCGCATTGGTTTCAAACAGCGGGGCCGACATCGCGGAACCGACCTTCGACAAGGTGGTCGATAAGTTCGGTGAGAATGAGCGGGTTCAGGAACCGTTGGTCAAGCGCGAGAAATTGCCGCTTACCGTTGCCGAACGCCTGGTCGCCAAGGTTTCGTCCAGCTTGAAGGAATATCTCGTCACGCATCATGAGTTGTCGCCGGAAGTGGCCAGTGACCTCTTGCTGGAAAGCCGCGAACGTGCGGTCGTCCGGTTGCTTGGCGACGATGAAGACCAGCCCGATGTCGCCGAACTCGTGCAGCAGATGGACGAGCACGGCCGTCTGACCGCGTCGATCATCCTGCGCGCCCTGTGCACCGGCGATCTCAACTTCTTCGAGGCGGCCCTGGCCCATAAGGCCGATGTGGCGCTGCATAATGCCCGGGTCCTGATCCACGACGATGGCGATCTTGGTCTCAAGGCGCTGTATGAAAAGGCGGCGTTGCCGCAACGTCTGTTCCCGGCTTTCCATAGCGCCCTGGAAATCGCCAAGATTTCCGAAGGCGAGCGCAGCGACAGCGATCCCGATTGGCGGTCCCGCCTCATCATGGAACGTGTGCTGACCCAATTCGAAGGGTCGGTGGATTGCGACGCCGAGGACGTGGACTATCTTCTCGGTCGTCTGGCCCGTACCGTCGAAGGCGGCGCGGCGCAGCACCTCTAAACCGGGATTGCGGCGGCGCCGTCCGCCCGGCCATCCCGATTTCGATTTCTTTGCCGGCACCCACTTTGCTTGAGCGCGTCATCGTTTGGGATGGCGTCTCACCTGTTGATACGGCGCTCTCGGCGCGGCACCATGCTGCCCTTCCGAACCCAGGAGGCAGCCATGCCGGACAAGCCCGTCGTTCTCGTCACGCGAAAGTTACCGGATGAAGTCGAGGACCGTCTGCAGCGGTCGTTCGCACCGATCCTCAATCCGGACGATACGCTTTATTCGGCCGATGATTTGGTCCGTTTGTCGGAAGGGGCGTTCGCCATTCTGCCGTGTCATACCGAGCACTTTTCGGCCGAGGTCGTGGCCCGGCTGCCGGACAGTGTGAAAGCCGTGGCGAATTTCTCGGTCGGCGTCGATCATTGCGACCTTGCCGCCGCCAAGAAACGCGGGTTGATCGTGACGAACACACCGGACGTGCTAAGCGATGCCACAGCCGAGATCGCCATCTTGCTGATGCTGGGTGCGGCGCGCCGGGCCGGGGAGGGTGAACAATTGGTCCGGTCCGCGGGGTGGCGCGATTGGAGCCCGAAATTCATGGTCGGCACGCAGGTGACGGGCAAGCGCCTCGGCATCATCGGCATGGGCCGTGTGGGTCAGGTGGTGGCGCGGCGGGCCCGCGGTCTCGATATGGAGATCCATTACTACAATCGGAATCGGCTCGCCGCCGAACCGGAAGCCGGTGCTGTTTTCCATGACACGCTGGAATCGCTGCTGAACGTGTCGCAGTTCCTGTCGATCCATTGCCCGGCCACACCGGAAAGCCAGGGTCTTATAAACGCCGAGCGGATCGCCCAACTGCCCGACGGCGCTGTGCTGATCAATACGGCGCGGGGTGCCGTGGTAGACGACGACGCACTGATCGGCGCGTTGGGATCGGGCAAGCTGGCCGCCGCCGGTCTCGACGTGTTCAATAATGAACCGGACATCGATCCCCGCTATCGGCGCCAACCCAATACATTTCTGCTGCCGCATATCGGCAGCGCGACGACGGAAACGCGAATCGCCATGGGGAATCGCGCCATCGACAATCTCGAGGCTATTGCCGCCGGACGGGAACCTGGCGATCGGGTCGCGTAGCCGCCGAGACCCGATTCGAATGCCGGGTTTGCACTCTTTTTAATCAGTAAATTGTGAATGTGATCCGGGGGGGCGGATGAGTGTGTTGACTCCCCGGACCTAATCTCAGAGTGTATAGTTTATTGGTTGTAGGGAGCTCAGTTGTCCGGACTAATTGCCCAATTATAAAAGAGAATTTCGGACCAGTTGTGCTTGCCCCAGCATTAGCTACCTGCATGCGAACAGGATTGTAGGACAGTCTTCTTTGGCCAACGGAAGCTGTCTGTTTCTACGAACGGGAGGTTTATTCTTATGGCTGAAATCAAAACAGAAACCGGTACTGGTGGGAAAGCGCGTCGCCGCTTCTTGAAAGGTGCCGTCATGGGGACCGCTGGTGTTACCGCGGCGGTGGCGATGCCGAACGTTTCGCGCGCGCAAACCATCAACCTGAAGATGCAAGGTTCGTGGGGCGCCAAGAGCGTGTTTACGGACATGGCGAAGCAGTATGTCGAGCGCGTCGAGAAGATGGCCGGCGGCCGGGTTAAGATCGACTATTTGCCGGCTGGCGCGGTCGTGAAGGCGTTCCAGGTTCAGGATGCCTGTCACAAGGGTGTCTTGGACGCTGGTCATACGGTCACCGCGTATTGGTACGGCAAGAACAAGGCGGCGTCCTTGTTCGGTACCGGTCCGGTGTTCGGCTGTAACGCGGCGCAGATTCTTGCGTGGATCCACTACGGTGGCGGCAAGGACCTCTATCGCGAACTCGTGCAGGACAAACTGAAATTGGACCTGGTCGGTTTCTTCACGATGCCGATGCCGACGCAGCCGCTCGGCTGGTTCAAGAAGAAGATCAACAACGTCAATGACATGAAAGGCCTCAAGTACCGCACGGTCGGTCTGGCGACCGATATCATGCAGGGCATGGGGCTGAAGGTTACGCAGCTTCCGGGCGGCGAAATCATGCCGGCGTTGGAAAAAGGCGTGATCGAGGCGTTCGAGTTCAACAACCCGACCGCCGACAGCCAATTCGGCGCGCAGGACGTCTCGAAGCACTACCACATGGGCAGCTACCATCAGGCTGCGGAGTTCTTCGAGGTTATCTTCAACAAGCGCAAGTTCGACGGGTTCCCGAAGGAAGTTCAGGCAATTCTCGAATATTCCGCCGAAGCGGCGAACACCGCCAGCTATGGATACGCCATGAACCTGTATTCGGCCGATCTTCAGAAGCTCATCAATAAGAGCAAGGTCAACGTCTACCGCACCGACACGTCGATCATGAAGGCCCAGTTGGATTCATGGGACACGGTCCTCGAGCGGTTGAACAAGGATCCGTTCTTCAAGAAGGTCGTCGACAGCCAAAAGGCTTGGAGCCAACGGGTCGCGTTCTACGACTTGGTCAACTCGGCCGACTACAAGCTTGCCTACGAGCATTACTTCCCCGGCAAGTTGCCATTCTAGAGGTAACGGCCAGGGGAGCGTCGGTTTGACGACGGTTTAAGGGGCGGCGCAGCGCGCGCCGCCCCACCCCTGTTCTATCCGGACACATATCGGGGGCATCCGATGGAACGGTTGATTTTCATCATCGATAGTTTCACCGCTTGGGTTGGCAAGGCCTTCGCCTGGTGCATTTTGATCCTCACATTCGGCGTGGGATACGAAGTCTTCGTGCGTTACGTCCTGCGCGATCCAACGTCTTGGGCGTTCGACATCAGCTATATGATGTATGGCGCGCTGTTCATGATGGCGGGGGCGTATACGCTGTCGCGCGACGGTCATGTGCGCGGCGACGTGGTGTATCGGCTCTGGAAGCCAAAGACCCAGGCCAAGGTCGAATTGGCTCTCTATATCCTGTTCTTCTATCCGGGCGTCACGGCGCTGATGCTCGCCGGCTACGATTACGCCAGCGAGTCCTGGTTCTACAAGGAAGTCAGCGTGATGAGTCCCGCCAACGTCCCGATTTTTCAATTCAAGATGATCATTCCGGCCGCGGGCGCACTGCTGTTCATTCAGGGTATCGCTCAAATTTGCCGTTGCATCATCTGCATCAAGACCGGCGAGTGGCCGGCGCATTCCGAAGACGTCGAGGAAATGGAAACCGTGCTCCAGCATCAACATGAAGAAGGACTGACGGAGCTGAAGCCGTCGATTTCCGCGGGTGAAGGGGGCGACAAATGACCGACCCCCAAATTGCCGTTTTCATGCTCGGCATCTTCATTCTGACGATCATGCTGGGCTTCCCGATCGCCTTTACGCTGGTCGCGATGGGGATCGCCTTCGGCTATTACGCCTATTTCGACGCCGAGCGTATGCAGTCGATCTTCGACAACCGGATTTTCGATCTGCTGGTCAATCAGACTTATTCGGTGATGGCGAACGACGTTCTCACCGCGGTCCCGCTCTTCCTGTTTATGGGCTATATCGTCGAACGGTCGAACATCGTCGACCGGCTGTTCGTGACGCTGCAGATCGCGGCGCGCCGCTTGCCTGGATCGATGGCGATCGCGGCGCTCGCCACCTGTGCCTTGTTCGCGACCGCGACAGGCATCATCGGCGCCGTTGTAACGTTGATGGGACTGCTCGCCTTCCCGTCGATGCTGCGCGCGAAATACAACACCAGCTTCGCGGCCGGCGTGATTTGCGCGGGCGGCTGTCTCGGCATCCTTATTCCGCCCAGCATCATGCTCATCGTCTACGCGGCAACGTCCAACGTTTCGGTCGTCCGGCTGTATGCAGGGGCGATTCTGCCCGGCTTCATGCTCGCGGGGCTATACATCCTGTATGTGATCGGACGTGCCTGGCTGAACCCGTCGCTCGCCCCGAAACTCAAGGACGAGGACGTCGGGGAACACAGCTTCTTGCAGGTCCTCTGGATGATGACGACGTCATTCTTCCCGCTGGCATTCTTGATCCTGTCGGTGTTGGGCGCGATCCTGTTCGGGCTGGCGACACCGTCCGAGGCGGCTTCGATGGGCGCGTTGGGCGGCTTGCTGTTGGCGGCCGCGTATCGAGCGCTGACCTGGGACCGGCTTAAGGAATCGGTCTATTTGACCGTCCGGACGTCGGCGATGGTGTGCTGGCTGTTCGTCGGATCGTGGACGTTCTCGTCGGTGTTCTCCTATCTCGGCGGGCACGACATCATCAAGGATTGGGTCCTTGCGATGAACCTGACCCCGGTGATGTTCCTGATCCTGGCGCAGTTGATCATCTTCCTGCTGGGCTGGCCCTTGGAATGGTCGGAGATCATCATCATCTTCGTGCCGATCTTCCTGCCGATGCTGCCGATTTTCGGGATCGATCCGCTGTTTTTCGGTGTCCTGGTTGCGCTGAACCTTCAGACATCCTTTCTAACACCACCTATGGCCATGGCGGCGTACTACCTGAAAGGGGTGGCGCCGCCGCATGTCCAACTCGTCGAGATCTTCAAGGGTGTTCTGCCCTTCCTCTCGATGGTGTTTCTGGCGATGGGCCTTCTCTACCTGTTCCCCGAGATCGCGCTTTGGCTGCCGGATAAGGTGTACGGCAAATGATGCAGCCGTTGCACGAGAGTCGAAGGCGGGCATGGCGGGTGGCGTCGTGAGCGATGCCCCCCACACATCCGTGGCCATCGCCCAGCAGATTCGCGATGGGTTGATCGACGCCGAGGAGGTAACCCGTGCCTGTCTCGGCCGGATCGACGAGGCGGAGGAACAGGTACAGGCCTGGGCCCATCTGGACGCCGACTATGCGATCCAACAGGCGCAACAGTTGGATGCGGTCCGGGGCGCGGCCGATGTCGTGGGGCCGTTGCACGGCCTTCCGGTCGGCGTGAAGGACATCTTCGATACAGCCGACCTGCCGACGGAGAACGGGACAGTTATTGATTCCGGCCGCCAGCCGGAAGAAGACGCCTTCGTCGTGTCCCGGCTCAAGGAAGCCGGCGCCGTCATCCTCGGCAAGACGGTGACGACCGAGCTTGCGGTCTACGCCCCAGGGAAAACCCGGAACCCGCACAATCCGGCACATACGCCGGGCGGGTCGTCCAGTGGGTCCGCTGCAGCGGTCGCGGCGGGCATGGTGCCGCTGGCAGTGGGTTCACAGACCAACGGGTCGACCATTCGTCCGGCCGCCTATTGCGGGGTCTTCGGCTTCAAGCCGACACATGGCCTGATTTCCCGGACCGGCGTCCTGGAACAGTCGCGGACGTTGGATACGATCGGCGTTTTTGGCCGCTCGGTCGAGGATATTGCGCTGTTGGCCCAATCGATCACCGGGTATGACGAGGCCGATCCGGATACCCGCGTGCGCGCGCAGCCCCGGCTGCTGGAGGTGGCCGGCGCTGAGCCACCGCTCGACCCGATGTTCGCGTTCGTGAAAACGCCCGTCTGGGGGACCGCGACCGAGGAAACGCAAGCGGCCTTTGCCGAACTGTCCTCTTTCCTGGGCGATCAGTGCGACGAAGTCGCGTTGCCCGACCCGTTCGAACAAGCGATCGACTGCCATCGCACGATCCTCTGCGCCGACCTGGCGAAGAGCTTCGCGCATTATCATCGCGGTGGCGCCGATCGGTTGAGCGATACGCTGCGTGAGATGATCGAGGAAGGTCGGAAGACCCTGGCGGTCGATTACAATCGGGCGATCGATTGGATCGCGGTCCTGAACGCGGGGCTGGAGCAGATCTTCGACCGGTACGATGCGATCCTGACACCGGCCACGGCCGGGACCGCGCCGGCCGGCTTGGACTCGACGGGCAGTCCGGCCTTTTGCACGTTGTGGACGTTGTGCGGAACGCCGGCCGTGTCGCTGCCGTTGATGCAGGGGAGCGATGGCCTGCCGCTAGGCGTTCAGCTCGTCGGACGCCGCGGTGACGATGCGCGCCTGTTGCGGACGGCGCGGTGGCTAACGGCCCATGTGGAGGCGGCTGAGGCATGAATCCGATGCAAATAAGGATACACGAACGATGATGGACAAAATTTTTGCAGCCATTTCGTTGCTCTTGTTGTTTGGTTTCGTTGGCGTGGTCATCGGATTCGTCGCCGAATTGGATTTGGCGATCGTCGTCATCGTCGTTCTGTTGATGGCGACCTACGATTTTTGGAAAACGCTGTGGCACGGCGACGGGAACGGCAAGAACGGTTAGCCGGCCCTAAAGGGTCACCGCCGGTTGCAACCCTATCCGAACAACGGTAAGTCGAGCGCCTTCGCCGCCCAGCGACCCGCGGCGACGAGGCGTTGCTCATGCCCCTTGCGCGCGACCAGCGTGACACCGAGGGGCAGGCCCCGCGGACCTGTGTCCACCGGCAGGTGAAGGCAGGGAACGTGCAATGCCGTCCACATCCGGTTGAAGAGTGCATTGCCCGTGGCATGGAGGCCTTCCGGGGCTTCACCCGGTGCGCTTAGCGTGATCGCGATGTCGTCGCCCAGTGCCTTGGCGAATTCGCTGCGGGCCTGATCGAAGACGTAACGGGCCTCCGCGATCTTCTCTTCGCTGCAATCTTCGCCGGATCGGATGAATTCCTGTGTTGGGGGGGCGATGAGGTCCCAGTTCTCTTTCCGCTCGGTCGCGAGGTGCCGGGCCATCTCATATTGCAGGACCGTGTCCTGGGCATCGAAAACGGGAGCAAGGACCGCGTCGAGATCCAGCTCCCGCAACCCTGCGCCCGCGCTGCCGAGACGGTCCGCCGTCGCCTCAGCGAGGGCTTGGGCGCATTCATCCGCCTGATCCCAGACCGGCGTGCGGCAGAGCGCGAAATTCGGTGCGGATATGTCGGTCGTCTCCGGTCCCGGCAAGCCGTCGCTGGCGAGCACCGCATGGACCATTGGCAGGTCGTCCAGGCTCCGCACGTAATAGCCCATCGTATCCAACGAGGCGGCGAGGTTCTTGGTGCCGGTGAAGTCGGTCCATCCGAAGCTGGGTTTGAAGCCGATGACGCCGCAATAGGCCGCCGGCCGAATCACCGAGCCGGACGTCTGCGTGCCGAAGGCCAGCGGCGTCATGTCGTCGGCCACCGCGGCGGCCGAGCCGCTGGACGATCCGCCGGGCGTGTGGGCCGGGTTGCGTGGGTTGGTGGTCTTGCCGGGAAAGCGATGGGCGAACTGGGTCGTGACGGTCTTGCCCATCAGTACGGCGCCGGCGGCGCGTAGCCGCTGCACGATGATCGCGTCCTGGCGCGGGGAATGGTCGGCATAGATCGGCGAGCCATAGGTCGTCGGCATGTCCTCGGTGTCGATGATGTCTTTCAGGCCGATCGGGATCCCGTGCAGCGCACTGCTGGGCGATTCCCGATCCCGCCGAGCGGCTTGTTCCAGGACTCGCTCCGGATCGATGTATTGCCAGGCGCCGACCGTTCCCTCCCGGGCTTCGACGCGGGCCAGGCAGGCTTCGGCGATTGCGGTTGCCGTTGCGGACCCGTCGCGGAGACGGCGCGCCAAGGCGCTCAGGGAGAGAGTCTGCAAGTCGGTCATGAAAATCTGTCTCCTATACCCGCGAAGCGGGGCGCGGGAAGCAGGCGCGCCATTGCCAAGGAGCAGCCCGCGGTATATAAGGCACGCCGCGACCGGGGAGTAGCTCAGCCTGGTAGAGCACTACGTTCGGGACGTAGGGGCCGGAGGTTCGAATCCTCTCTCCCCGACCAGTCGATTTAGTAAGGTTATCATGCGAATAGCGGCTTCCGAAAGGGGCCGCTATTCGTTTGTCCGGCCTCTACCCCTCATACCTCGTCCGGGGTGGCGATCGGCATTTCCGTGGTGAATTTCACCGTATCCATGACCACGTCGGTCTGGAACCGCTGGATGTTGGGGTTGTCGTAGAAATGCCGGCGGGTGAAGGCCTCGTAATCCTGCATGTTCCGGGCGTTCAAGATCAGCACGAAATCCGTCGTGCCGGTCACGTAATAGCATTGGGTGACTTCCGGGGCCTCCCGCATGCTGTCCTTGAACGCGTCGAACAGGTCCGCCCGCTCGCGTTCCAGCGTGACGTGCACGATCAGGGTGACGTGGCGGCCGACCGCAGCCGGCGAGACCAGCGAGACGTTGCGTTCGATCACGCCGTTTTCGGCGAGACGTTTCAGCCGGCGATGGCAAGCGGCGGGTGAGAGGCCGACGCGGCGGCCCAGTTGCTCATTGGTCAGGCGGTTGTCCCGCTGAACCAAGACGAGGAGTTTTCGGTCGAAAATATCCATGATGTATCAATGTTAATTCAAAATCTTTGAATTTAATCTCGATATTTTTGCAATTTTGCAAAATTCTTCCTCGATTCGATGAAATTGATCAAACCCTTCTCGCTGAATTTTCAGTAGGGTTTGCCAAACGGATTTCTTGCGATTGCCGGCCCATGAGCGCCGGTCGCGTCTAGGCCACGGAACCGCCATGCTGAAAACCGGCGACTATGTACTCAATGCGCAGGCCGAGCGTTCGGCCGTCTATGATGACCGGCGCCGCAGCGTCCTATCGCTGGAAGAGGCCGATCTCGCCCGGTCGACCATCAGCGCGTGGCCGGGCTATGTGCCGACACCGCTTGTCGCGCTTCCCGAGATCGCGCGGGAGGCCGGGGTGGCGGCGGTTCATTACAAGGACGAGTCCGGACGGTTCGGTTTAGGGAGTTTCAAGGCGCTCGGCGGTGCCTATGCGGTGGTGCGGCATCTGATCCAGGTCATCGCGCGCGAGGCGGGAGCGACCGCCACGGTAGGCGACGTCCTCGCCGGCCGATATGCCGATATCGTCGCGACCCAAACCGTATGCTGCGCCACGGACGGCAATCATGGGCGCTCGGTGGCATGGGGCGCGCAGACCTTCGGGTGCCGCGCCGTGATTTTCATCCACGCCACGGTCAGCGAGGGCCGCAGGAAAGCCATTGAGGCCTTCGGGGCGGAGGTGCGCCGAACAGCCGGCAACTACGACGATTCCGTCGCCGAGGCGGACGCCACCGCCAAACGCGAAGGGTGGACCGTCGTGTCCGACACCTCCTATCCCGGATACCGCACCATCCCGCGCGACGTCATGCACGGATACACGCTGATGGCGCAGGAAGCCTATGACCAGCTGCCGGCGGGTCGCCCGGCGACGCATCAATTCGTGCAGACCGGTGTCGGGGGGCTGGCGGCGGCCGTCTGCGCGCATGGCTGGCAACTTTTCGGAGTGGATCGTCCGCGGACGATTCTGGCCGATCCGGTACGGGCGGCGTGCTGGTTCGAGAGTATTCGCGCGGGCCAACCGGTCGCGGTGACCGGCGATATTGATACGCTGATGGCGGGGCTCGCCTGTGGCGAGGTTTCGGAGCTGGCGTGGGAAATCCTCGACCGGGGCGCCGACGCCGTGGTGGCCGTCGAGGATACGGATGCCGAGGAGTGCATGCGGCGGCTGGCCGGCGGAGGTCCGAACACGCCGCCCGTCGTTGCCGGCGAAAGCGCGGTCGCCGGTCTCGCGGCTTTGCTGGCGGTCGCGGAAAACCCGTCGGCGCGCGATCAACTTGCTTTAACCTCCGAAAGTCGCGTGCTCTTATTCGGGACCGAAGGGGCGACGGACCCGGCGGTGTATGAGCGGATCGTCGGCCGGTCGGCGGAGTCGGTAATGCGGCAGGCGGCGGACCAGGGACGCTAATTTTCGAGGTACCATGAACGACATAAAAGACCCCATCGCGTTCGAACTGTTCAAGAACGCCATCTTTTCCATCGCGGACGAGATGGCGGTGACGATCTGCCGGACCACCTATTCCGGAATCCTGCGCGACAACATGGATTTCTCGACTTCGCTGTCGGACGGCGACGGGCAGGTGATCGCCCAAGGGCTGACCGTCGCGATGCATCTCGGCGCGATCCAAACCGCGCTCGCCTCGGTCATCGAAACTTTCGAGGGTGATATCCACGACGGCGACATCTTCGCGAT
Source organism: Alphaproteobacteria bacterium (assembly GCA_965228975.1). Classification (GTDB taxonomy): domain Bacteria; phylum Pseudomonadota; class Alphaproteobacteria; order UBA8366; family UBA8366; genus JAJFJD01. The sequence continues at coordinate 3,339,665 of OZ245851.1, read as the reverse complement.
GAACGACCCGTTCGAAGGCGGCATGCATCTGCCGGACATCTTCATTTTCAAGCCGATCTTCGTGGATGGGAAACGGGTGGCCTTCGCGTCGACGACGGCCCATCAGGCGGATGTCGGCGGGCGGGTTCCCGGATCGAACGCCGCGGACTCGACCGAGATCTATCAGGAAGGGTTGCGCATCCCGCCCCTGAAGCTGATGGAACGGGGCGAGCCGAACCGGACGCTGTGGTCCATGATCGAAAAGAATGTCCGCATTCCGGTTCAGGTCTTCGGCGACATGCGGGCCCAATTGGCCGCCTGCGAGATCGGCGCGCGCCAGCTTACCGAGCTGATCGGGCAGCATGGCACCGAGGCTTCCGCCGTCTATATGCGCGAGGTGACGAACTATACCGAACGGTTGACGCGGGCCGCGATCGCCGACCTGCCCGACGGCGAGGCGACCTTCGAGGATTGGATCGACGACGACGGCGTCGACCTGGGGCAGCCCATTCGATTGTTCGTCACCGTCAAGAAGCAGGGCGACGAAATCTCGTTCGATTGGGACGGCACGTCGCCGCAGGTGCGGGGAGCGATCAACGCCACGCTGTCGGTGACGCGCGCCGCCTGTTTCACGGCGTTGAAGACGGTGCTGCCGGATGACGCGCCGAACAACGACGGAGTCTTCCGTCCGATTACGGTGACGGCGCCCGAAGGCACGGTGGCCAATGTGGTGCATCCCGGGTCATGCGCCGCGCGGGCGCTGACCGGATTCCGTATGCTCGACTGCGCCTTCGGCGCGCTGGCACGCTTGATCCCGGAGCGGTCGATGGCGGCGTCGGACGGTGGCAATGTCGGCATCTCCATCGGCGGGTACACCAAGGATCGCGAACCCTTCATCTATGTCGATTTTTCCTGCGGCACGTGGGGCGGCCGGCCCTTCGCCGATGGGCTCGAAGGCAACTCGAATCTGTTCGTGAATATGGCCTCGCAGTCGGTGGAGGTGACCGAAAGCGAACATCCGATCCAGATTCCCCGCTACGAACTGGCGCCCGACCGGGCCGGTGCCGGGAAACACCGGGGCGGCGTGCCCTTCTACCGCGACTATCGAATCCTGGCCGACGACGCGATCCTGCAATGCCGCGCGGACCGTCAAGTGGTCCGGCCCTACGGCCTGTTCGGGGGGAACGCCGGAAAGCCCGGCGAGAACTTCGTCGACCCGGAGGGAAACTGTCGGAAAGTCGACTCCAAGGTCACCAGCGAGGTGAAGCGCGGCGACGTCTTCCGATACGTGCTGCCGGGCGGCGGCGGATGGGGCGATCCGTTGGAGCGCGACCCGCAAGCGGTCCTGCGCGACGTCCGGAACGAATTGGTGAACCCGGCGCTGGCCGCTGAGGAATACGGCGTGGTGGTCGACACGGTGGCGTGGCGGGTCGACGAGGCGGCGACCGACGCGCGCCGTGCCGAAATCCGAGCGCAGCGTCAGGGCGATCCGGGCGACGTGTCTTGGGACGACGACGGCGCGCCATCCCCCTTTCCGACTGCGGCCGAGGTGGAGGCCGAACGATGACAGGATTCCGCGTCGGCGTGGATATCGGGGGTACCTTTACCGACATTGTACTGATCAACGCCGAAGGGCGGCTGGTCACGAAGAAGATTTCCTCCAGTGTTTCGAACTACGCGACGGCCATCGTCGAGGGGCTCGCCGAGCTGTTCGACAATGCTGGGATTGCGCCCGACGAAATCCAGGAGGTGATGCACGGAACGACCGTCGCCTCGAATGCGATTCTGGAACTCAAAGGCGCGAAGGTGGGATTGATCGGCACCGATGGTTTCCGCGATATCCTCGAGATCAGGAACCTGCGGATGCCCCGGCTCTATGACCTGGAATGGGTGAAGCCGCCGCCGCTGGTCGAGCGCTATCTGCGCGTCACCGTTCCCGAACGCATCGACGCCAAAGGCAACGTGGAACAGGCACTGACGCGCGAGGACGCGGAGGCGGCAGTATCGAAACTAGTCGATCAGGGCGTCGAGGCGATCGCCGTCTGCCTGCTCAACTCCTACGCCAATCCGGTGCACGAGAAGCTTCTGGCCGAGGCGGTCGAGGCGAAGGCGCCGGGCCTGCCCTATTGCATCAGCTTCGACATCCTGCCGGAGATCAAGGAATACGAGCGGACCTCGACCACGGTGGTGAACGCCTACATCCTCCCCATCGTGTCCAAGTATCTTGAATCGTTGCAGGAAAATTTCGAAGCGAAGGATATCGCGGCGCCGGTTCTGCTGATGCAATCCAACGGCGGACTGACCCCGGCGGCCGAGGCCGCGCGCAAGCCCGTCAACATCGTTGAATCCGGCCCGGCGGGAGGTGTCGTCGGCGCGCATGCGGTGGCGCTGCGGACCGGTCACAGCGACGTGGTCAGCTTCGACATGGGCGGCACCACGGCGAAGGCGTCTTTGATCGAGAACGGGGCCTATACCCGGTCGCAGGAATACTCCGTCGGCGGCGGCATCATGATCGGATCGCGCTTGCTGACCGGCGCGGGATATCTGCTGAAGGTGCCGGCGATCGACTTGGCCGAGGTGGGCGCCGGCGGCGGGTCCATCGTCTGGATTGACCCGGGCGGCGCACTCCGCATCGGTCCCGAAAGCGCGGGGGCGGAACCCGGGCCCGTCTGCTACGATCAGGGCGGCGAAGACCCGACCGTAACCGATGCGAACGTCATCCTGGGGTATTTGAACCCAGCTCATCTGTGCGGCGGCGAAGTACCGCTGAACGCGAAGAAGGCGCGAGAGGCTTTCGAACGCGTCATCGCCGGGCCGATGGGGCTCGACCTCGCACATGCGGCGTATGGCGCACGGCAGATCGCGATCTCCAACATGATCCGCGCGATCCGGGCTGTCTCGAGCGAGCGCGGGCGCGATCCCCGGCAGGCGGTCATGCTGCCCTTCGGCGGAAACGGGGCGCTCTTCGCGGCCGGGATGGCCGAGGCACTCGGCATGACGCGCATCGTGGTGCCGCCGCAGGCCGGATTGTTTTCCGCTTTCGGGCTGCTCTATGCCGACGTCGAGCATCACTATTCCCGGACCGTTCGCACTCTGCTGCGCGAGGCCGACCCGGACCAGCTCGCCGCCGTCTTCGACGAGCTTGAGACCCAGGCGCGCGCCCAACTCTCTGCCGACGGATTCGATCTTGCCGATACGACCTGCGAGCGGTCGGCCAACCTGCATTACAAGGGGCAGATCTACGAGTTGAGCGTTCCGTTGCCCGACGGGCCGCTGGACACGGACGCGCTGCGCACGCTGGAGGTGGCGTTCGGCGACGAGCATGAACGGACTTACGGCCATCGGGCGGGCAGCGATGAGCCGGTCGAGCTGGTCAACGCGCAGGTCGTCGGCAAGGGTGTGCCGGCAGGCCGCCGTGCCCACGGCACCTATTCGGATGCGGCGCGCGAAGTGACGGTCGGGGCGCCGCGCCAGGCCTATTTCGGGCCGGAGGTCGGATGGCTCGAAACGCCGATCCGAACCCGGTCGTCCCTGGTTGCTCCGGTCGAAGGGCCGTGCATCGTCGAGGAATACGATTCCACCTGTCTGGTACCGCCGGGGGCCACGGCGAGCCTGGACAGCTATGGGAATATCCTGATCACCTTGGGCGGTTAGCGCCGCCAAAGCAGGCGAGGAACGAAACATGTTGGATCGAGTCGTTGAACAATCGGGTTCCCTGGATGCCATCCGCGAGCGTGCCCGCACCGTTCGCGCCGAGGCGCGAAGCGGCGGTTTCGATGGACAGACCGCCGGCATCTCGCCCGGCAGCGTTCAAGGCAACGTGGCGATCCTACCCGCGGACTGGGCACATGAGTTTCTGAATTTCTGCCGCCGCAATCCCAAACCCTGCCCGGTGCTGGCCGTCTCCGATCCCGGAGACCCGGTGTTGGCCGAACTCGGCGATCCGGTGGACATTCGCACCGATGTGCCGCGCTACCGCGTTTTCGAGAACGGGTCGGAGATCGACGAGACGACCGATATCTCGAATTACTGGCGCGACGACCTGGTCGCCTTCGTCATCGGCTGCTCGTTCTCTTTCGAGGAGGCGCTGGTGGATTCCGGCGTGCCGGTCCGTCATCTCGACCTCGATATCGAATGTCCGATCTACAAGACCAACATTCCCTGCACACCGGCGGGGCGGTTTCATGGCCCGTTGGTGGTCAGCATGCGGCCGATGCTGCCGAAGGACGCGATCCGCGCCATCCAGATCACCTCGCGCTTCCCCAATGTACACGGCGCGCCCGTGCATTTCGGCGCGCCCGAAGACATCGGCATCGAGGACATCGACACGGTGGACTACGGCGGGCCGGTGCCGATCCACAAGGGCGAGGTGCCGGTGTTCTGGGCATGCGGGGTCACGCCGCAGGCAGTCGTCGAAGCAGCCAAACCGCCCTTCATGATCACCCACAAACCGAACCACCTGCTGGTGACCGATCTCGTCAACGCGGAATTGGCGATGCTGTAGGGAGGATACGACCGCCTAGCCTAATGTGCGCGCTCGATGGCGAAGTCGATGGCTTCGGCCATGGCGCTCTTGACCTCTGAATCCGGGAAGATGCCGAGCGCGTCGCGGGCGATCGCGCCGTAGTGGCGGGCGCGGGCGACGGTATCGCGCAGCGCGCCGCGCTTCTCCATCAGTTCGACCGCGTAGTCGAGATCGCTGTCTTCCTGCTCCAGGTTCTCCAGCGTGCGGCGCCAGAAATCGCGCTCCGCATCGTTGCCGCGCCGCCAGGCCAGGACGACCGGCAGGCTGATCTTGCCCTCGCGGAAATCGTCGCCGACGGTCTTGCCCAGCTTCGCCTGCGACGCCGAATAGTCGAGCACGTCGTCGATAAGCTGGAAAGCGATGCCGAGATTCATGCCGTAGCTTTCGAGCGCCTCTTCCTCGGCCTTCGGGCGGTCGGCGATGACCGCGCCGATGCGCGCCGCCGCGGCGAACAGGGTGGCCGTCTTGGCGCGGATAACGTCCAGATAGGCTTCTTCGCTGGTCGACGTGTCGTTGGTCGTCATCAATTGCAGCACCTCGCCCTCGGCGATGACCGAGGAGGCGCGGGACAGAATCGCGAGCACGTCGAGCGACCCATCCGCGACCATCAGTTCGAACGCGCGGGAGAAAAGGAAATCGCCGACCAGGACCGAGGACTGGTTGCCCCACAACGCGTTGGCGCTGTCGCGACCGCGGCGGAGCATGGACTCGTCCACCACGTCGTCATGAAGCAGGGTTGCAGTGTGGATGAACTCGACGCAGGCCGCCAATGCGACCTGCCGGTCGCCCGAATAGCCGCAGAGCTGCGACGCCGCCAAGGTCAGGACCGGCCGTAGCCGTTTGCCGCCCGCCGCCACCAGATGGCCCGCAAGCTGTGGAATGAGGGCCACAGGGCTCTGCATGTTGTCCACGATCACCTGATTGACTTTCTTCAGGTCATCGCCGACAAGAGAATGGATTGAATCCAGGCTTGGTTTTTGTTCTTGCCGGGTTGATTCCAGGCTTAGGACGGTTCCCACGGTCATATACTCCCACCCTTGGAGACTCGTAAGGGGTAGGAGGGAGCATAGTCTAACGCTCCTAAGCGTCAAGTCGCCGCCAGAAGGACAAAAAACCGCAGGGGTCGTATGCGCGAACTGTTAAGAACCACCAATCTGGTGCGGTTGTCCTGGGTTCAGGCGCTCTTGGCCGAGAGCAATATCCACGCCGTCGTCCTGGACAGCCACATGAGCGTACTGGAAGGATCGGCCAACGCCATTCCGCGCCGGTTGGCCGTGTCCGACGAAGATTATCCCGCTGCCGTTCGGGTGCTGGAAGAAGCCGGTGAACTCGACGGTAAACGCCCCGAGGGCGCGACCGACGGCCTCTTGGGTGGACGGATCACGCTGTTGCAGCCCGAAAACGGCTACCGCGCCGCCGTGGACCCGGTTCTGTTGGCGGCGGCCGTACCGGCGTCGGCGTCCAGGGTCTTGGATGTCGGGTGCGGCACCGGCGCTGCGGCGCTGTGCTATGCCGAACGGGCCAGCGGCGCCGAGGTCGTGGGTCTGGAGCTGCAGCCGGAGATGGCGCATCTGGCCATGGAAAACGTGCGCTTGAACGGCATGGAAGACCGGGTCACCGTCCATATCGGTAGCCTGCTGAATCCTCCGCCGGCGCTGGAGCCGGGCAGTTTCGACGAGGTCATGGCGAATCCGCCCTATCTGCCGGTCGACCGTGCGGACCTTCGAACGCCGCCGGCGGACGTCGCGTCCACGGTGGAGGGCGATGCCGCCCTGACGGACTGGATCGCCTTCTGTCTGGAGATGGCGGCGCTGAGGGGCTGCCTGACGATGGTCCATCGGGCTGACCGCCTCGATGAAATTCTGACGCTGTTACAAGGACGTGCGGGCGACATCGTCGTTTTCCCCATCTGGCCGAGGGCGGATGCGGACGGCGTCCCGCGCGACGCGCGCCGGGTTATCGTGCGGGCGCGCAAAGGGGCAAACGGGCCGATGCGGCTGTCCGCAGGGCTTATTTTGCACGACGGCGATGAGTATAGCGATGCGGCGGACGCGATCCTGCGCCTGGGACAGCCGCTGGCAATTTAGGCCGACCCCCTTGGCAAACCCGGTTGGCGACCGCACATTAAGCGGCGATGACTGATAGCAAGAAAAACGGATGGCTCACGCGCGTGCCCTTGATCGGGCAGCGCCTGGCCGATCGATTGGAACACACGCCGACCGTCGCCGTGCTGCGGCTGTCCGGCGTGATCGGCCAAATGGGATCGATGCGGCGCGGTGGCCTCGCGTTGTCGGAACTCGCGGAACCGATCGAAAAAGCCTTCAAGCTGCCGCGGCTCAAGGCGGTGGCGCTCGCGATCAACTCGCCGGGTGGCTCGCCGGTTCAATCCTCGTTGATTGCGGGCCGTATCCGGGCCCTGGCGGAAGAGAAGGAGGTGCCGGTCTACGCATTTTGCGAGGATGTCGCCGCGTCCGGCGGCTACTGGCTAGCCTGCGCCGCCGATGAGATCTACGCGGACGGCGCGTCCGTCGTAGGATCGATCGGCGTGATTTCCGCCGGGTTCGGCTTCACCGGCTTGATCGAAAAGCTTGGCGTCGAGCGCCGCGTCTATTCCGCCGGCGACCGGAAGGCTCAGCTTGACCCGTTCCGGCCGGAAGATCCCAAGGATATTCGCCACCTGAAAGTTTTGCAGAAGGATTTGCACGAGCAATTCAAGGACTACGTCCAGGAACGCCGGGGCGAAAAGCTGACCGGCGCGGAAAAGACCTTGTTTTCAGGCGATTTCTGGACCGGCCGCGCGGCAGTCGACATGGGACTCGTCGATGGGATCGCCGACCTGCGGAGCAAAATGCGGGAAGTTTATGGTGAAAAAGTGAGCTTGCGTCTGGTGACGCAGCCGCGCAGTTGGCTGCAGCGCAAGTTCGGAATGGACAACCGTGCCGACCGATGGGCCCGTGACGTGGTGGGCGTCGTCGAGGAGCGCGCGCTCTGGAATCGGTATGGCCTTTAGGGCAAATCGGCTCGGCGCTGGGTTCATGCGCCGAATGCCGCTAGAATAGCGACATGTTCGGATTCGGCATTGGTAAGATCATTGTGCTCGCGGCAATCGTCGCGGCGGTGTGGTACGGCTATAAATTCGTCAATCGGTTGAACCAGAACCGCGCGCGCGAGGCGGCGGAGAACAAGTCACAAAAGACTGAAACCATTGATAAAATGATTAAGTGCTCGTCTTGCGGCACTTACGCCGTCGATACCGGCGCGACCCAATGCGGGGAATGCGGTAGTCCGTATTGACCCACCCCCGGGCGCTGAGTATGTTGCGCCGCAACAATCCGGGCGGTTCGACAACAGGCCGAGCAATGGCCTCCGACAATAACTTTCAAGCACTGATTCTGACCCTGCAGCAATTTTGGGCTGCGCGGGGCTGTGTGATATTGCAGCCATACGACATGGAGGTGGGCGCGGGTACCTTCCATTGGGCCACCACGCTGCGGTCGCTTGGGCCGGAAACCTGGAAGACCGCCTATGTGCAGCCCTCCCGTCGGCCGACCGATGGTCGTTACGGTGAAAACCCCAACCGATTGCAGCATTACTACCAGTTTCAGGTAATTCTCAAGCCGTCGCCGGAGGACAGTCAGGAACTGTATCTGGACAGTCTGCGGGCGCTCGGGATCGACCCGATGGCGCATGACATCCGTTTCGTCGAGGACGATTGGGAAAGCCCGACATTGGGGGCGTGGGGCCTTGGCTGGGAAGTCTGGTGCGACGGCATGGAAGTGAGCCAGTTCACCTATTTTCAGCAGGTCGGCGGGTTCGATTGCAATCCCGTCAGCACCGAGTTGACCTATGGCCTCGAACGGCTCGCGATGTATGTGCAAGGCGTCGAAAATGTCTTCGACCTGGACTGGGATGGCGTTCCGGCGGAGCAAGGTGGCAAGAGCTACGGCGATGTCTATCTCGAGGCGGAACGGCAATACTCGGCCTATAACTTCGAACATGCGGATACCGAGATGCTTTTCCGGCATTTCAAGGATGCGGAGTCGGAATGCCAGTCGCTGATCGAGGCGAATGTGCCCTTGCCGGCCTATGACCACTGCCTGAAGGCGAGCCATCTGTTCAACCTGCTGGATGCGCGGGGCGTGATCAGCGTGACCGAGCGGCAGTCCTATATCCTGCGGGTCCGCGATTTGGCCAAGGCCTGTTGCGAAGGCTGGCTGCGCAGCCAGGGGCATTTGTAATGCCCGACCTTTTGCTCGAACTTCTGTCGGAAGAGATTCCCGCCCGCATGCAGAAACGCGCGGCGGACGATTTGAAGCGTCTCGTGTCCGATGCCTTGAAGGGGGCAGGTCTGTCCTTCGACACCGCCGAAGCGCATTCGACCCCGCGCCGGCTGGCCCTGTCGGTGACCGGTCTGCCCGATAAGCAGCCCGATTTGCGCGAGGAACGGCGCGGTCCGCGCGTCGACGCGCCGGAAAAGGCGATCGCCGGGTTCCTCGGTAGCGCCGGGCTGAAATCGGTCGACGAATGCGAGACACGCGAGACCGAGAAAGGCACCTTCCTTTTCATCGTGACGGAGAAGACGGGCGAGGCCACGACCGCGGTTCTGCCGGGGTTGATCGCGGAGGCCATCCATGCGCTCAGTTGGGCCAAGTCGATGCGATGGGCGGGCAACGGTTTCCGTTGGGTGCGGCCGCTGCATTCGATATTGGCGGTGTTCGATGGCCAACGGCTGGACGGGCAGCTCGACCTACAGGGGGCGACGCTTGCCTTCACCGATCAGACCTGCGGGCATCGTTTCATGGCGCCGGACATGTTTACGGTGGCCGGGTTTGCCGACTACAAAACGAAACTGGCCGCCGCCAAGGTCATGTTGGACCGGCAGGAGCGGCGCGGCGTGATCGAACTTGGTCTGGCGGCGTCGGCGGAGGCCGAAGGTCTCGCCGTCCGGGACGATCCGGGATTGCTCGACGAGGTCGCCGGTCTGGTCGAATGGCCGGTCGTCCTGATGGGTGATATCGACCAACAGTTCATGGATTTGCCGGCGGAAGTTCTGACATCGTCGATGCGGTCGCACCAAAAGTATTTCTCCCTGCTGAATGCCGATGGCGTCCTCGCGCCACGGTTCGGTGTCGTCGCCAATATGAAGACGGCCGATGGCGGGGCGCAGATCGTCGCCGGGAACGAGCGTGTGCTGCGGGCGCGGCTGGCCGACGCGAAATTCTTCTGGGATCAGGACCGCAAGCACAGCCTTTCCAGTTGCGCGCCTACGCTGAAGGATATCGTGTTCCACGCGAAGCTCGGCACGTTGGACGAAAAGGTCGACCGGGTTCAGGCCTTGGCGACGGATATTGCGGATTGGATATCCGGCGCCGACAAGGACCGCGTGCGGTCGGCCGCCCGCCTGTGCAAAGCCGACCTGGTGACCGGTATGGTGGGGGAGTTTCCCGACCTGCAAGGCATCATGGGCCGTTATTACGCGCAGCATGACGGCGAGCACGACGACGTCGCCGACGCGATCGCCGAGCACTATGCGCCGCAAGGGCCGGGGGACCGGTGTCCGACCGCGCCGGTATCCGTGGCGTTGGCCTTGGCCGATAAGATCGATACGCTCGTGTCATTCTGGCTCATCGACGAAAAACCGACCGGATCGCGCGACCCGTTCGCGCTCCGGCGGGCGGCGCTGGGTGTTATCCGCTTGCTGGTCGAGAACGACATTCGTCTTCCGCTGCGTCAGGTGTTCGAGTCGGCGCAGGAGAACGCCGGGTCGGCCTACGCCGAGGCTCGCGATGACACGCTTGGCGATTTGCTCGATTTCTTCGCCGACCGGCTCAAGGTCCATCTGCGCGAGCAAGGGGTTCGGCATGATCTGATAACGGCGGTCTTCGCATTGGGCGGGGAGGATGACTTGGTCCGTCTCCTTGCCCGGGTCGAGGCCTTGGCCGGGTTCCTGGGAACCGAGGACGGATCGAACTTATTGGTGGCCTACAAGCGGGCGGCGAATATCGTCCGGATCGAAGAGAAGAAAGACAAGGAATCGTACAACGGCGGCGCTAATCCGAAAGCGTTCACCCAGGACGAGGAAGAGACATTATATAGGGCTTTAGAGACCGCGTCGGCGTCGGCGACCGCCGCGCTGGAAGTGGAAGATTTCACCGGCGCAATGAGCGCAATGTCGGATTTGCGGGCGCCGGTCGATGCTTTTTTTGACCAGGTTACGGTCAATACGGAGGATCCGGATGTTCGGGCGAACCGCCTGCGCATCCTGTCCGAGATCGGTAACACGCTGCATCACGTGGCCGATTTCTCGAAGATAGAGGGATAAACGCGGCGATGACGAAGTGGGTCTACGGCTTTGGGAACGGTGCCGCCGAAGGCAGTGCCGACATGCGGAACCTTCTGGGCGGCAAGGGCGCCAACCTGGCGGAGATGTCGAATCTCGGCCTGCCGGTTCCGCCCGGATTCAGCATCACCACCGAAGTCTGTACGCATTTTTATACCGACGGCAAGGGTTATCCCGGCTCGTTGAAATCCGAGGTCGCGGCCGCCGTGGCCGCGATCGAGGACAAGGTCGGCGCGAAATTCGGCGATGCGGTCAATCCGCTGCTCGTGTCCGTGCGATCCGGGGCGCGCGTGTCCATGCCCGGCATGATGGATACCGTCCTTAATCTCGGACTCAATGACGAAACTGTGAAAGGGCTTGCCGTGCGGAGCAAGGATGAACGCTTCGCCTACGACAGCTATCGCCGGTTCATTCAGATGTACAGCAACGTCGTGCTGGGCGTCGATCACTACAATTTCGAGGACCTGCTCGAATTGTTGAAGGAAGACCGCGGCGTCACGCTCGATACCGAACTGACCGCGGACGATCTCAAATCGCTGGTTGAATCATACAAGAAATGCGTCGAGGACGATCTCGGCCGGGCGTTTCCGCAAGACCCGCAGGAACAGCTTTGGGGTGCAATCGGCGCGGTTTTCGAAAGCTGGATGATTCCGCGCGCGGTCACCTACCGGCGGCTGCACGACATCCCCGAGGATTGGGGCACGGCGGTCAACGTTCAGGCGATGGTTTTCGGCAACATGGGCGAGGATTGCGCTACCGGTGTCGCCTTCACACGTGATCCGTCGACCGGCGAGAACCGGTTCTACGGCGAGTATCTCGTCAATGCGCAGGGCGAAGACGTGGTGGCCGGCATTCGGACGCCGCAACACCTGACGGTCGACGGGCGCGAGGCGAACGGGTCCGACCTGCCGTCCATGGAAGAAGTGATGCCGGAAGTGTTCGGGCAACTTATGGACGTGCGCGAACGACTCGAAACCCACTATCACGACATGCAGGATATCGAGTTTACCGTCCAGCAGGGCAAGCTCTACATGCTGCAGACCCGATCCGGGAAACGGACCGCGGCAGCGGCACTGAAAATCGCCGTCGACATGGTCGACGAGGGACTGATCGACGAGCGCACGGCGGTGACGCGGATCGAGCCGGCCTCGCTCGACCAATTGCTGCATCCCACGCTTGATCCGGATGCCGATAGAAAGATCATCGCGCGGGGATTGCCGGCGTCGCCGGGTGCCGCATCGGGCAAGGTTGTCTTCAATGCGGACGATGCCGAGCGAATGGCGAGTGAAGGCGAGAAGGTCATTTTGGTTCGGATCGAAACCAGCCCCGAAGACATCCACGGCATGCATGCGGCGCAGGGCATTCTCACCACGCGCGGCGGCATGACCAGTCACGCGGCCGTAGTGGCACGCGGGATGGGGCGCTCCTGCGTCGCGGGTGCCGGAGAACTGCAGGTCGACTATCGCAACAAGACGATGATGGTCAACAGTACCGCGATCGGCGAAGGCGACGAAATTACGATCGACGGCGGTACCGGTGAAGTCATGCAGGGGGTCGTTCCCACGATTCAACCGGAACTGTCGGGCGATTTTTCACGGGTCATGGAATGGGCCGATTCGGCGCGGACGCTGGGCGTTCGTACCAATGCGGATACGCCCGAGGAGTGTCGTCTCGCGCGCGAGTTCGGTGCTGGCGGCGTCGGGCTTTGCCGGACCGAGCATATGTTCTTCGAATCGGATCGTATTGTCGCGATGCGCCAGATGATCGTCGGAGAAGACGAGGCCGCACGCCGGGCGGCATTGGAGAAAATCCTGCCGATGCAGCGTGGCGATTTCGTGGAGATTTTCCGGATCATGAAGGGACTGCCGGTGACGATCCGGTTGCTCGATCCGCCGCTGCACGAGTTCCTGCCGAAGGGCGAGAATGAGATGGCCGAAGTCGCCGAGGCGGCAGGCGTCAGCGTCGAGAAGGTGCGGCAGCGTGCCCTCCAGCTCGAAGAGGCGAACCCCATGCTGGGGCATCGCGGTTGTCGGTTGGCGCTGAGCTATCCCGAGATTCCGGAAATGCAGGCGCGGGCAATGTTCGAGGCGGCCCTCGACGTACAGGCAGAGCTTGGTGAAACCGTTCAGCTTGAAATCATGGTGCCGCTGATCGCGACCCGCAAGGAATTGGAAATCCTGAAGGGCATCATCGACCGTGTCGCGGAAACGGTCGCGGCCGAGAGGGGCGCAATGCCCGATTATCTTGTCGGAACGATGATCGAATTGCCGCGCGCCATCCTGCGGGCGGGCGAAATCGCCGAGGTCGCTGAGTTCTTCAGCTACGGCACCAACGACCTCACCCAGACCACGTTCGGTCTCAGCCGTGACGATTCTGCCAGTTTCATGCAGACCTACGAGCGCCAGGGTATTTTCGAACATGACCCGTTCGTTTCGATCGACGAAGCCGGTGTTGGCGAACTCGTCGAAATGGGCACCGAACGCGGTCGGGCCGTTCGTCCCGATATAAAACTCGGGATTTGCGGTGAACATGGCGGTGATCCGGCGTCGGTCCGATTCTGTCACAAGACCGGGCTCGACTATGTATCCTGCTCGCCCTTCCGCATTCCCATCGCACGGTTGGCGGCGGCGCAGGCGGCTATTCTCGGCGCCGGGTCTGAATCCGAATAGGGCCGATCCGGCCTTGATCCAAAGCCGATTCGCCGGAAATGGGGCGTTCCGAGCTGTCTTCCCCTGTGATCGCGGTCATTGTTCAAAACGACCCGGTTTAGTCCAATGGCGATTGCTGCGGCGAACCAGCAATTAGCTGAATTTAATATAGTTTTTAGGTAAATCCAGCGCCGCAGTGGGATTGTATAGCGGGAGTGGCGTTGTGGTTAATACGATTCAGGAACAGCGTAACCGGGCCTTGGTGAAGGTCCTGATGGCGGACAGCGATACCTATATTCGGCAGGCGTTTAGCAACGCCCTATCGGCCGAAGGTTACCGCGATATTCGAACCTTGAGCCGGCTGTCGCTCCTTCGCGATGTGTTGACCGCGACGGTGCCGGACTTGGTGATCCTTGATTCGGAAATGCCCGACGGCGATGCGATCGAACTCGTGCGCGATGTCCGGAACGGGCAGTTGGGCCGAAATCCCTTCGTTCCGATTATTCTGACGGTCTGGGATTCCGATGGCATCTCGATTGATGAGGCGGTCAATAGCGGCGTCGATCTGATCCTGGCGAAGCCGTTGGCGCCGGCGCAATTGTTCGCCCGCATCGACGCACTGATCGTCAAGCGCAAACCGTTCGTCGTAACCGCGGACTATATCGGCCCGGATCGCAGGGAAAGAATCTCCCCGCATGACGAAAATTCGTTCGAAGTGCCCAATACGCTGCGCGACAAGGTCGCGGGTAATCCGATTGATGAAGAAGCCTTGAGCGCCTACATCGAATCGACGCTTAGGGAAATCAACTCGAGCCGTTTGCAGCAGGGGTCGCTTCAACTCGCCTGCCAGGTCGAAATTCTGATTCGGGCGTTTTCCTCGGGCAAGGTCGGCAAGTCCACGCGGAATCATATCGGACGTATTATCCAAAGCACCGAAGACATCGTCATGCGTGTCCAGAACACCGAGTTCGAGCAACTCAAGGGGCTTTGCGAATCGCTCATAAAGGTCGCGCGAGAGGTGTACCGTCGGCCGAAGAAAGCCGACCCAAAGCAAGTCGACCTGATGCGTCCGCTGTCGCAATCCATTCTGGTCAGCACCAATCCGGAGCTGAAGAGCCAATTGCCGGCGGAAGAGATCGAAAACATGGTCTCGAACTACGCGTCACGCGTGCGCTCGAGGATTTCATCGGACCGTTCGGAAGGGCACGAGGCGTCGGCCTAGCTCCGTCTTCCGAATCCGGGCATCCCAGCTAGGGCGCTGTCAGGACGTCGAAGACATCCCCTTCGGTTGCCGTGCCGTCCACGTGGTGGCGGTGCCACAGCGCGTAGAACAGCAGCGTCCAGGCGGCGAAGCCAGCGCGTTTGGAATTAGCCGAGAATAGCTTCTTTACCGCATCGGGGCGGGCGATTTCCTCGATAGCGGGCTGCACCGCCACGATATCTCCCAACCGTTGACCTCGCCGCTGAATCCATTCGCCGACGGGAACGGTGAATCCGCGTTTCTTCTCGAACGGTTTCGCCTCCGGCATGACACGGTCGAGCCAACGGCGCACGATCCATTTGCCGACGCCGTCCCGGACCTTGAGGTCATCCGGAAGCGCAAAGGCGACTTCGGCGACGACCGGGTCCAGCAGCGGCGTGCGGCCCTCGACACTATGCGCCATCAAGCACCGGTCGAGCTTGGTCAAAAGGTCGTTCGGCAGCCAGTCCGTGCAATCGGTCGCCTGGGCGATCTGAAGGCGGGTCCGTCCGGGCAGTGATCCTGTAGCTTCCGCCGCCGTTATGCCGTCACGCCAGCGGGTGCCGCCCTCGCGCAAGACGCCCAGGCCGTCGAAGGTTCCTTTCGCCCGAATGCCGCGCCCGCCCATCCACCAGGGCCGGAGCAAACTTCGATAGCGGCCGTAGCCGGCGAACAACTCGTCGCCGCCTTCGCCGGACAGCACGACCTTGAGGTCTTTTGCCGCGGTCCGGGCCAATTTCCAGGTGGGGAGGACGGCGTAATCCGCGGCCGGATCATCGATATCGGCGGCGACGCTCGGCAGCAGCGACCAGAAGTCTTCCTCGCCGAAATCGACTTCCACGTGGCGCGCGTTAACCGCCGCGGCCAAGGCTCGGGCGTGGTCGCGTTCGTCGGGAACGCCGGTGCCGGAAAAGCCGACGGTATACGCTTCCACCGGCCGCCCATTCAATCGCGACATCACGGCAAGGACGACGGACGAATCGACGCCCCCCGACAGAAACAGACCGTAGGGCACGTCGGCCCGCTGGTGCACCGTGATGCTGTCTGACAAGGCATGGTCCAAGCGGTCGAGGGCGGTATCGACATCGGTGATCGGTTCGGGGTTCGTTTCCGGTAAAGCGGAGATTCGGTGCCGTTCGACCACCTTGCCATTCCGGACGATCAGCGTTTCGCCGGGAAGGACGCGTTTGATATCCCGAAAGATCGTGTCCCGTCCGCAAGTGAACTGAAGTTGCAGCAACTCGTTGCGCCGGTCGGCGACCAGCTCTCTTTTTGCCAGATCCGTTGCGAGAAGAGCCTGAGGTTCCGACGCAAAGGCAAACCAAGCCGGTCCTTCGACGTAGTAGAGAGGCTTGATACCGAAGGGGTCGCGCGACAGCACCAAGGTCTCTTTGGCGGGATCATGGATCGCGATGGCGTACATGCCGCGAAGCGATTCGGCGAAACGAAACCCGTCGCGCCGATACAGATGCAACGGTGGCTCGCAATCGGAATTCGTTGTGAAGTTGACGTTCGCGATCTTCTGACGAAGTTCCACATAGTTATAGATTTCGCCATTGGCGACGAGGGCCGCGCCGCCGGGCTCGTAAAGCGGCTGGTCGCCCGTTTCGAGGTCGATGATAGCCAGACGCGTTTGCACCAACGCCACGTTGCCCGCCACGTGCATGCCATCGCCGTCGGGGCCGCGATGCCGCAATAGCGACGTCAGGCGTTTCAACAATGCCGGATCGGGTGCGCTGCCGTCGCATGTCATCAGTCCCGCGATGCCGCACATCAGACGGTCACCTGATCGAAGAATTCCTGATACTGGGCGACGACCGCGCCTTCGGTAAATTTCGCCTGGAATTCCGCATGCCCGGCCGCGGCCAAGTCGCCGGCCAACGCCGGAGATTCCAAGACCCGCTTAATCGCCCGCGCCAGGCTCTGCGCATTGTCGACGGGAACGAGGAGACCCGATACGCCATCGTCAATCAACGCCGCGGGGCCTGCGGAGGATGCGGCGACAACCGGTTTTTCGTGGGCCCAGGCCTCGATCACGACGTTGCCCAATGGTTCGTGGCGCGATGGGCAGACGAAAACATCCGCCGCACCGATCAGTGCTGCGATATCGTCGCGCCAGCCGAGAAATCGAACTCGGTCGTCGAGGCCGAGGCGCGATGTTTCCTTGCGGAGGAATTCTTCCTTCGGTCCGTCGCCGGCGAGCCACAGGAATGCTTCGGGAACATCCGCCAGCGCCGCCAGCAAGACGTCGAAGGCCTTGTTGGTATGAAGCCGGCCGAGGGCGACGATCAAGGGCACGTCCGGGGGCGTTGCAAGTGTGGCCCGGTCGACCGGGTCGGCGCGCGTGGCGTCGACGAAATTCGGCAGATACCATGCCTTGTGGGGAGCCCAGCCGCTGCGGATGATATAGTCGCGGATATCGACGGTATTGCCGACCAAGTGATGGCAATGCTTGTAGTATTTGAGGCTGTAGTAGCCGCCCATCCGCCCGGCGAGGATATGGCCGTGCGGCCGGCAAAACCGTGCGGCGCGATTCATCCAGGCAAGTTGGACATCCGGTTGAAACTCACGCGTGATGTTCGCCAGGGACCGCCGGGTCGTGAAATCAAGTAAACCGCCAAACGGCAATTCTATGGGCTCCACACCGGCTTTGCGCAATATGTCCGCGCGTGTCGCATTGGTGCGGATCACCGTCTTCTGTTCGAGGCCGGAACGGGCAAGCGCCGGGACCAACCGCTCGAAGAAGGTTTCCGCGCCGCCATGCGCCGCACCCGCCATCACCTGCATGATCCGTTTCAATCGTCCTCCAGCGTCGCTTTTAGATAGGACACGATTGGGAAAAGCCCAGCAAAAAGTGCGATCAAAAATCCGTAACGACCTTCGCGATACCCCTTGCGCCCGATGTAGCATTTGTAGAAGCGCGAGAAAATGCGCCTAACGTTGGATCTGAACCGGCCGATGTCGCCCGATGCCCGCATGTCTGCCGCCTTCGCCGTGCTGTATCGGTCGAGCCGCTTCATCATGTCGGAGATATCCCGGTCCACATAGTGGATCATCCGGTTCTCGAGGCGTCCTTCCGGTCCGGTCAGGTCGAGTGCGGGATGAATCCGTTGGTCACCCCATCGCTTGCAGCCTTTGCGGAACAGACGCGGCGCGGCGCTAACGCCCCAGGAAGCTCCCCAGCCGTAGCGTACGCGCCGATCGCCGACATAGTTGTCGAAGGGGATCAGGAAGTATCCCTGTGCGTCGCTTTCCGCCGTCGCCCGGACCTCTTGCGCGAGCTCCGGCGGCACGCGTTCGTCGGCGTCGACCTCCAAGATCCAGTCGCCGCGGCAGGCGTCGATACCGCTGTTCCGGCGCTCGCCTTCGATCGCCCATGATCCTTCGATCAGCCGGTCCGCGTATCGTGCGGCAATTTCTTTCGAGGCGTCGGTACATTTGTCGAGAACGACGACGATCTCGTCGGCGAAATCCAACCGGTCGAGACAGGCGGCAAGCTGCTCTTCCTCGTTATGCGCGACGACCAGCGCGGACAGGCGGACAGGCGAGGCGTCGGTCATGACGCGGCACTCCGTGATTTCTCCCATAGCGCCTTCGCTGCGGCCTCGGCCTTATCCACGCTCAACCCGCCCATCAGACTTCCTGTCGTCCGATGGTCGTAGTCAGCCGCGCCGGTCAGGTCGTCGAAGCTCTCGGGCGTGCGTACCCATGCGGTACGTGGTCCCCACGGCGCGTAAAGTTCTTGTTTGCTCGGCCCGAACAAGCCAAGCGTCGGCGTATCGCAGGCTGCGGCCATATGCATGAGCCCGGAATCGTTACCGACGAACAGGGCGCAGCGTTTCAAACAGGCAGCGATGGTCGGCAGGTCAATGGTACCTACGGTATCTATGAGCTGATCGGCTGGGATTTGCATCAGAACGGTTTCGATCTGATCCCGCTCGCCCGCGGCCGCGAAAACCGCTACGGGCGCACCGGGTAGTGGACCGTCAGGCCCGGTCAGGCGGCTGGCCAGCGTCACGAACCGGTCGGCGGCCCATTGCTTGCCGCGCCAGTTGGCCGCCGGTGCGAGCGCCAGCACGGGTCGTCCGTCCGGGATAATCGATGCGGCTGCGGCTTCGTGTGTATGATCGGTCCAAAGGCGTGGCGACGGCGGTGTGCCCCGCAATCCCAAGGTCGCTGCAAGCAACTCGACACGATGCATCGGTCTGTCGAATTTCGGCACGACATATCGTTTGCCGGCGATTAACATCCAGGCGATCAGGGACCGGCGCAGATCGACGACGATGTCCCAGCGTTTCAGCGCGCATTGTCCCCAAAGCCCGATCCAATGTCGGCCAAAAGGCAATTTCGTAATGGGAATCAAACGTTCAAGCCCTGGCACTGCATGAAAGACCGGGGCCGCCGCGGGACCTGCCGCCACGGTGACGCGCGCATCCGGATGGCGGTCGATCAGGTATGACAATATACCGGTCGACAAGATGGCGTCGCCGACCCGCGTCGACGTAATGAATAGAATGCGCATATGCGATGGCTTTGACTGCCCTCAGGCGCGCGTTATACGTGGCGGCGAGGGACTTGCCAAGGCGTTGTCGGGACTTGCCCAAACCGGCCTGGCGGTCTAAGTGACCCATAGGCGCAACGGAGAGCAGGCAGATGAGTACGACCCCATATGTGATGATGCCGTCGCGCGGCCTTATCTTGATCGGCGGCGCGGACCGGACGGAGTTCCTGCAAGGGCTGATCTCGAACGACATCCGGCGCGCAACCGTGGATCACGCGATCTGGGCGGCGCTGCTGACCCCGCAGGGTAAATACCTGCACGATTTTTTCGTCGTTGAGATCGGCGGACAATATGTCGTCGACTGCGAGGCCGACCGGTTGATGGATTTGGGTGGCCGGCTCAGCAAATACAAACTTCGGTCGAAGATCGACCTGGGCATCGGCGAAGATTATGCGGTCGCCGTTCTGCCGGGCGCGGCGGCGTTGGATCGCGCAGGTCTTCCCGCGGAGCCGGGCGCCGCGCGGTCGTTGGACGGCGGTGTCCTGTATGTGGATCCCCGGCACAGCGCGGCCGGGGCCCGCGCCATTCTGCCGAAGAAGGATGCGAAGGCGGCACTTGAAGCGCTTGGTTTCGAATCCGGAACGCCGGACGACTATGATCGGGTACGCTTGCCACTCGGCTTGCCGGACGGCAGCCGCGATCTCGTGGTGGAGAAATCGATCCTGCTGGAGAGCAATTTCGACGAACTGAACGGCGTGGACTGGGACAAGGGTTGCTACATGGGGCAGGAATTGACGGCGCGCACGAAATACCGCGGGCTGATCAAGAAACGCATGATGCCGGTCGATGTCGAGGGGCCGCTTCCCGACGCCGGGACGGAAATTCTGCTCGGCGACAAGAACGCCGGGGAGATGCGGTCCGGCTTCGATGGTCGGGGCATTGCTTTGCTGCGGTTGGAACAGGCCGAGAAAGCGCTGAATGGTGAAGGGCGGTTGGTGGCCGGTGAGGCGACGCTGACGCCACGCAAACCGGATTGGGCCACCTTCTAGCGGCGTTGCGGCGCACCCGGACGTTTAGTCGCAAATTTTCCGCAAGGTCCGCCACTCGGTTTCCGTGAGGGCGGGAGCCGTCGCCGGTTTCGATATCCTACCGATGGCGGCGATGCGGCTGCCGGTTATTGGATGGCTCGACAGGTATTCCGGAAGGGAGATTCCTTTTTTCTCCAACTTTTGGATCAACTCGAAGAATTTGATCAGGCCGCCGCCGCCGATCCCGGTTCGGTTCAGCATCACGACGCCTTCCCGGTCGGCCTCGGTTTCCAGGTCGCGCGAGTAGGCGCTGGTCGCGAGATGTGCGGCCACCTGCGCCACCACTTCGCTTGAGAACGACGCGCCGCCGGTGAAGGCGGATAGGATCGCGGACCATCCGACGGAGGTGATCATGCCTTGGGTCGGGTGCCGGTAGACCACATGCGCCAACTCATGCGCCAACACCCCGGCAACCTCCTCGGGCGAGGTCGCCTTGTCGATCAAGCCGCGGAAAAGCACGACACGGCCGCCGGGGACGGCGAAGGCGTTCACCATATCCGCGTTCGCCACCGAGACGCGGACCCGATAGGGCGTCTCCGTTCCCGCCAATAACCGCCGCGCCAAGTCGTTAAGCGCTTTGAGTCCTTTCTCGTTGGAGCAAGATTTCTTGCCGCCGGCGAACATCCGGTTGACCACGTCGATGGTGTCGTCCCCAACCTGTTCCTCCCAGGCCATGGGCACGAGTTTGGCAAGCGGCTTCGCGATCAGCGGCAGTCCGAAGACCATGAAACCAATGACAGCGGCACCGATCCCGACCGATAGGGCAATCGTGCGGATCTGTTTTCGTCCGAAGGGCGCACGTGCCAGGTTCGGCGCCATCGACTCTAGGATCGGTAGAATGGCGGGGTGATCGAATGTCAGCCGTGCGCCGGAAGCGGACCTGTTGAGCAACCGGATCGGACGGCCCTGGGTCGCTTTTTCGACGAGGCCAACCCGATCCCATGGCCAAACGATAATGGCCTGACCTTCGGGCGTGGCGATACGGAGGCCGTCTTGCCCGGCGGTTACCGAGACGGCGATAACGGCCGCCGACTGGCCGTCGCTGTACTGTCCGGAATACGGTCGGGCAGGGTCAGAAGGCATCGACATCCAAAGCGTCGGCGAGCCCTTCGCCCCGTTGCGGAATGTTCAACTGGCTTTGCAGAAGACGATCCGGTGAGAAGCTGCCCTGTAATGTAAGTGTGTGACAGAATGCGCGGAACAACCGGTTGTGCACGATGATCGGTTTCAATGTGCCTCCGATGACGAAAACGACAAGGACCGCAAATCCACCCGCGAAAGATCCGAGCATCTTGGCGGTTTCGTTTCCTTGCACGCCGCCGGACACGGCCGCCGCCGTGACGATACTGGCGATGATCGCGATCGCGCCGGCCCACAACAGGATCAGCAATAGACCATAGAAAAAATACGGCCAGAACACGTTGAAGCCGCTGAGCGATGAATCGAAACGAAGCTCGTCGAATTCCGTGCTGGCCGCGAAATGACGGACTTCGGCGGCGCGATACCAAAATTGAGTCAGCACGAAGATAGCGAGGCCGACTACGATGAGGATGCCGAAGGCACCGCGGGTTCCGGTCATCTCCGGTAACTTCGCCGCGTTTTCGGTCGTTAGGGCTGCGAAATCGATATCCATCAACAGCAAGGCAAAGGGCGTCGCCGCGATTACAAGGCCGAGCCAAGGCAGCAGCCACGCGCCGATCAACGGCCCGATGCCGCCGTCGAAGGAGAACGTTCGATTGCCGAAACTCATTCGATCCGTCGTATACGCCTGCAGCTTCAAGCGCATGACGGGATAGGCGAGGCCGAGCGTCAACACGGTAATCGTGCTCCAGATCATCCCATGTACCGCGTATAGCATCGCCGATCCGGTCTGGCCGCCGCGGATGCCGCGCCACATCGTCCGCGAGAGCCGATACCGTCGCGCCCGATAGGTGGCGACGTAGAAGAGGAAATAAAACATAAGGAAATAGCCGACTTGTACCGCCGCGAATGCGCTGGTCCCGACGGTTGCGTTCGACGCGAACTGATAGGCCATGGAAACCGGTATGAGGATCGCCAGGACGATCAGGAAACCCAGAAACAATTCCTTACCCGTACCGGTATATTCGAGCCGGTCGCCCAGGAACGAGGCGCGCGACAGGAAGTACCGCCGGACCCGGGTCTTGGCCCAGAAGCGGTAGATACCGGCAGTGACGAAGGTCAGCAGCAGGTTGGCCAGAACGATCTTGAATAATTCACCCGCGCGGCCGTCGTAAGTCGGCCCTTCCTTGACCATCAGGGTGCCCGAAATGCCGCTCATGGCTTGCGAATGGGCGCGTGCGACGCTGGTACGGAACCGTATCTTTCGCTCGAGTTCATCATTCATATCGGGAATCCCTGTTCGGGCGTTGCAACCATAATATAGGAACAAAGACCTTGTCAGGCCTTGTTCGCGCGGCCATGTCAGTTTGGTCGACGCTGGCCGCCAGGATTTGCTAGTGTCGGCCCGCAGTGTCGAGCCTTGGGTTTAAGATTGGCTTAAAATCGCAAGGTCTCGTTAACCATAGTCCGCAGCGCGAGGAGCACACATCAATGACCGGATGCATCGTCGGTTGGTCGCACACGAAATTCGGCAAACTCGAAGGCGAGGATGCGGAGTCGCTGATCGTGAAAGTGGCGACCGAGGCGGTCGCGGATGCGGGATTGGCCCCGGCCGATGTCGACGCGGTCTATGTCGGTTTCTACAACGGCGGATTTTCCGCGCAGGATTTCGGCGCGTCGCTTGTTCTGCAGGCACACGACGATTTCCGGTTCAAGCCGGTGACCCGTGTGGAGAACGCATGCGCGACCGGCTCGGCGGCGATCCATCAAGGGCTCAACTATCTCGAAGCCAAGCGCGGCAAGGTCGTCCTCGCCGTCGGCGTGGAGAAGATGACCGACACGCCCGGACCGGAGATCGGCGGGATCCTGATGAAGGCGGCCTATCTCAAGGAAGAGGCGGAGATCGAAGGTGGGTTCGCCGGCGTCTTCGGGCGGATCGCGCAACAATACAGCCAGAAATACGGTGATCAGACCGAAGCACTGGCCCGGATCGCGTCGAAGAACCACAAAAACGGTTGCGAGAACCCGTGGGCGCAGCTCCGCAAGGATTTGAGCGTGGAGTTCTGCCGCGACGTGTCGGACAAGAACCCGATCGTGGCCGGGCCGCTCAAGCGGACCGATTGCTCGCTCGTCTCCGACGGTGCGGCGGCTGTGGTCCTGACCGACGTGGAAACGGCGCTGTCGATGGACAAGGCGGTGGTGTTTCGCGGCCGCAGTCACGTGAACGAATTTTTGCCGATGAGCCGGCGCGATATGACCTTCCTAGACGGGGCGGCCGAGGCCTGGCAACAGGCGCTTGCCGACGGCCGGGTGACGCTGGACGATCTCAGCCTGGTCGAGACGCATGATTGTTTCACCATCGCCGAATTGATGGAATACGAGGCGATGGGTCTGACCAAGCCGGGCGAGGGCGCACGCGCCATCGAAGAAGGCTGGACGCAGAAGGACGGCAAACTGCCGGTCAACGCGTCCGGCGGCTTGAAGGCGAAAGGGCATCCCATTGGGGCGACCGGAGTGTCGATGCACATCATGGCGGCGATGCAGCTTCGCGGCGACGCCGACGGCATGCAGGTCGACGGCGCCAACATGGCCGGCGTGTTCAACATGGGCGGCGCGGGTGTCGCCAATTACGTCAGCATCCTGGAGCCCCTGCGTTAGACGGTGTTCGGTTAGGATGCAGCGTGTTGCGGGGCGGGCGGCTTCGCTCTATACCGCTCGCACCGATTTGAATGGCGACGATAAAGGGGACACCGATGGCCGAAGGAACAATCGCCGCGCTCATGCTGGAGCAGCAGGACGACAAGGTCACGCATGGCGTTC
The DNA here is from genome assembly GCA_965228975.1 of Alphaproteobacteria bacterium. GTDB lineage: Bacteria > Pseudomonadota > Alphaproteobacteria > UBA8366 > UBA8366 > JAJFJD01. The sequence continues at coordinate 3,315,444 of OZ245851.1, read as the reverse complement.
AGCAGATTTCCACCGATGCTTTGCCGGACGGCGACGTCACCGTCGCGGTCGAGTATTCGACGGTCAACTACAAGGACGGGATGGTCGTCAACGGGCTCGGCAATTTGGTGCGGAATTATCCGCATGTCCCCGGCATCGATTTCGCCGGCACGGTCGAGAGTTCCGAAAACGACCGCTACAAGCCCGGCGACAAGGTGGTCTTGACCGGCTGGCGCGTCGGCGAGGTCCACTGGGGCGGCTATGCGCAGAAGGCCCGCGTCAAGGCCGATTGGCTAGTGCCGCTGCCCGACGGATTCAGCACGAAGAACGCCATGGCGGTCGGCACCGCGGGCTTCACCTCGATGCTGTGCATCCTGGCGCTGGAAGATCACCGACTGACGCCGGATGCCGGGACCGTTTTGGTGACCGGTGCCGCCGGCGGTGTCGGCTCCGTCGCCGTCGCGATCCTCGCCAAGCTCGGATACACGGTTGCCGCGTCCACCGGCCGTCCCGAGCAACATGATTATCTGAAATCACTGGGCGCCACGGAAATGGTCGATCGCGCGGAACTGGCCGAAGGGTCGGGCCGGCCGCTCGACAAGGAACGCTGGGCCGGCTGCGTCGATACCGTCGGCGCCTCGACGCTGGCGACGGTGCTGTCGCAGGTCGCCTATGGCGGATCCGTCGCCGCCTGCGGGCTTGCCGGCGGACCGAAGCTGGAGACGACGGTCATTCCGTTCCTGTTGCGCGGCGTGAACCTGCTCGGCATCGATTCCGTCATGCAGCCGTACGACAACCGCGTCCGCACCTGGCAACGCATCGCCAGCGATCTGCCGGTGGACAAGCTGGAAGCGATGACCGAAGTGATCGGCCTCGGCGGCGTCGGCGACGCGGCCAACGCCATCCTGAAAGGTCAGGTGCGCGGCCGCATGGTCGTCGACGTCAACGCCTAGGCCGCGCCGCACTTAGTTCAGGACGCGGACCGGGTTGCCGTCCAGGAAAGCCACGATGTCTTCCGCGGCATCCTGATACATCTTGGCCAGGTTCTCCGCCGTCACGTAGCCGATATGCGGCGTCAGCAGGACATTGTCGAGCTTGCGGATCGGATGATCGGCGGGGAGCGGCTCCTCGCCATAGACGTCGATTCCGGCGCCGCCGATATCCTTGTTCTGCAATGCGGTCAGCAACGCGTCCTCGTCGACGATGGGGCCGCGAGACGTGTTGATCAGGACCGCGGTCTTTTTCATCTGCGCCAGTTGCTCGGACCCGACCAAGCCGCGGGACCGGTCGCTGAGCACGAGGTGGATCGAGATGACGTCGGATTCCTTGAACAGGGTGTCCTTGTCGACCCGCGTGGCGTTACATTCCGCCGCCCGCTCGTCCGTCAGATTCTGGCTCCAGGCGATAACATTCATATCGAAGGCGTTGGCCACGCGCGCGACCGCGCCGCCCAACTTGCCGAGGCCGAGCAGCCCCATGGTCTTGCCCGCCAGATCGCTGCCCGCGAAGGTCTGCCAGCCGCCGTTCTCCATCGAACGCGATTGCCGGGGGATATCGCGCATCAGCGCAATCATCAGCCCCACCGCGAGTTCGGACGTCGGGCTGCCCACCCCACCGGTGCCGCAGACCGTCACGCCCTGCTTTGCGGCCGCGTCCATGTCGAACGAGGCGTTGCGCATGCCGGTGGTGATCAACAGTTTCAATTTCGGCAGCCGTTCCAGGACGCTGGTGGGAAACCGGGTCCGTTCGCGCATGCCCACGATGATCTCGAAATCGCTGAGCGCTTCCACCACCGCGTCCTCGCCGACAAGGTATTCGGTGAATGTGGTGATCTCGGCGCGGCCGTCGAGTTTGCTCCAGTCCGCGAGATCGAGTGCGGCATTGAAATAGTCGTCGAGGATGGCGATGCGCATGGCGATGTCTCCCTGTCGCTGGGTTGTTTGGTCGGCTAACCGGATTTCCGGTCGTCGTGCAGTTTCTTTTCGCGGAACGCGATATAGGTGGCGGATGCGAATATCATCGTACCGCCGATCCAGGTGAATAGGTCCGGGACCTCGGTAAAGGCCAGATAACCAATCAGCGTCGCCCAAATCAAGCGGAAGAAATCGATCGGCATGATAGATGTCGCTTCCGCTTCCTTGATCGCTTGGGTGATCATGAGTTGGGCGATCGTGCCCGAGACGCCGATGAAGGTGAGCCATGCCCATCCCGTCCAGGTCGGCCAGGTCCAAAAGGGTAGGGCGGGCGGCAGCGACATCGCCGACATCAGCAACAACATCCAGAGCGTGATGGTGAGCGCTGAGTCCGTGCGGCTCATCACCTTGATCATGACCATGATACCGCCCCAGATCAGCGCCGAGGTGACCACGAGAAGTGCCCCGATATTCAACTCGCCGAATCCCGGCCGCAGGATGATCAGCGCGCCCGCGAAGCCGAACAGCAATGCCGTTGTTCGCCGCAACCGCAGCGTTTCGCCGAGAAAGATCGTCGCGAGCAATGTCGTGAACAAGGGCGCGGTGAAATTCAGCGCCGTCGCTTCGGCCAAGGGAGTCAGGCTCAGGCCGATATAGAAGGCGATCATGTTCGCTACGTTCAGGACCGCCCGGATCAGGTGCATGCCGAACCGCTGGGTTCGAAGCGGGGTCAGGCCGTAGCGCAGAAACAGCGGCGAAAGAAAGACCAGACCGAGGAAATTCCGGAAGAAGGCGATTTCGGTGGGATGAATGTCCGCGGTGACATGCCGGATCGCCCCATGCATCGCGGCGAACAACAGGGTTGCTCCCAGCATCCAGATCATGCCCCGCAGGTTGCCGGATGCGTTGGTGAACAGTCGATAGAGACGGAACTGCACGCGCTGATTCCCTTATCCGGCGCCGGATGCCGGACCGCGCCGCGACCAACTCTTCGTGAATGGGTTCTCTTAAGCCTGTGAGGACGTTAGACTTCCCCAACTGAATAACGGAACGGGGAGCGTTACGCCATGCCGGAAGTTGGAAGCGATATTGAAATCGCACGGGCCGCCACACTGAAACCGATCGAAGAAATCGCTCAAAAGCTGGATATCCCGCCGGATGCGCTCTACCGGTATGGTCCGGACAAGGCGAAGCTTTCCTACGATTTTATCAACTCGCTGGCCGACCGGCCGAACGGGCGGCTCGTTCTGGTCACGGCGATGACGCCGACGCCCGCCGGCGAAGGCAAGACGACGATGACGGTCGGGCTCGGCGACGGCCTGAACCGGATCGGCAAGAAGACGCTCATGTGCCTGCGCGAACCGAGCCTCGGCCCGTGTTTCGGCATGAAGGGCGGGGCGGCCGGCGGTGGATACGCGCAGGTCGTGCCGATGGAGGATATCAACCTTCATTTCACCGGCGATATGCACGCCATCGGTACGGCGCATAACCTGCTGTCGGCGATGGTCGACAACCACATCTATTGGGGCAACGGACAGGGCATCGATGCGCGCCGCGTTTCCTGGCGCCGGGTCGTCGACATGAACGACCGGGCGTTGCGCGATATCGTGACCTCGTTGGGCGGCGTCGGGAACGGCTTCCCGCGCCAGACCGGATTCGACATAACCGTGGCCTCCGAAGTCATGGCGATCTTCTGCCTGTCGCGGAACCTGGATGACTTGAAGAATCGTCTCGGCAATATCCAGGTCGCCGAGACGCGCGAGCGCACGCCGGTGAAAGCATCGGACATCAATGCCGAAGGGTCGATGACGACGCTCCTCAAGGACGCATTGATGCCCAATCTGGTGCAGACGCTGGAACACAACCCGGCATTCATCCACGGCGGACCCTTCGCCAATATCGCGCATGGCTGCAACTCGGTGATCGCAACGGAGACCGCGCTGAAGCTTTCCGATTATGTCGTCACCGAAGCCGGATTCGGCGCCGACCTCGGGGCCGAGAAATTCTTCAACATCAAATGCCGCAAAGCCGGTCTTGCGCCGGAGGCGGCGGTCCTCGTCGCGACCGTCCGGGCGCTGAAGTCGCATGGCGGGGTGGCGCGCGACAAACTCGGCGAAGAAAATCTGGATGCCGTCAAGGCCGGGCTTGCCAATATCGACAGGCATATCAGCAATATCGGACAGTTCGGTGTGCCGGTGCTCGTCGGCATCAACAAGTTCGGTACCGACACGGACGCCGAACTCGACGCCGTCCGCGAACATTGCGCGGGTCTCGGCGTGGATGCGTTCGTGTGCAGTCACTGGGCGGACGGCGGCGCGGGTACCGAAGACCTGGCGCGACGGCTCGTCGAGGTGGTGGAAGGCGGGACATCGAATTTCAGTCCGCTCTACCCGGATGACATGCCGCTCTGGGACAAAGTGAAGACCGTGGCGCAAAAGCTATACGGGGCGGACGACATCGTCGGCGACAAGCGCGTGCGTGACCGGTTCAAGGCGCTGGAGGACGGCGGTTTCGGTCATTTCCCCGTCTGTATGGCCAAGACGCAATACAGCTTCTCCACCGATCCGGCGCTGCGGGGCGCTCCCTCGGGGCATGTGGTGCCGATCCGCGAGGTGCGGTTGAACGCGGGGGCCGAGTTCCTGGTCGTCGTCTGCGGCGACATCATGACGATGCCCGGATTGCCGCGGAAACCGGCGGCCGAGGACATTTACGTGAACGAGCAGGGTGAGGTCGAAGGGCTCTTCTAGACCCGGCGCTAACCTCGATTTTCCGGATCATGCTTGACGCCGATTTATGTCGATACTATATTCAACCATATGGTTGAATATAGGAAGCAGTCGGATGGCTATGGATGAGGCGGGGCTCGACCGGACGATGATTGCGCTGTCGGACCCCACGCGGCGGGCGATCATTGCCCGTTTGGTCGAGGGTGACGCGCGGGTGACGGAAATCGCGGAACCCTTCGACATGTCGTTAAACGCCGTGTCGAAGCATGTGCGCATTCTGGAGCGCGCCGACCTTGTGCGCCGCGAGGTGCGGGGACGGGAACATCATATTTCCTTCAACGGCGCGCCGTTGAAGGCAGCCTCCGACTGGATCGAAACCTACCGAAACTTCTGGAACCAGCGGTTGGATGCCTTGGAGGCATATCTCCGCAAGCAAAAGGATGAGAAAAATGACGGCTGAGGTCTTGGACACGACCCTGACGATTACGCGCCAGCTTTCCGCATCGCCGGAAGATGTCTTCGACGCGTGGACGACACCGGACGTCCTCCGGCAGTGGATGTGCCCGTTCGATACGAAAGTCGTGCGCGCCGACGTCGATCTGTGTGTCGGCGGCAAATATTACATCGATATGCAGGGCGAGGAGGCGCTCCACAAACACGAAGGCGAATATGTGGAGATCGACCGGCCCAACCGTCTCGTCTTCACGTGGATTTCGGCAGGAACCCGCCAGGAGACCACGCTCGTGACGGTCACCTTCGAAAAGTCCGGGGGCGGGACCATCTTGACGCTCGTCCATGATCGCCTGCCCGGCGCCGAGGCGGTCGGCGATCACAACCGCGGTTGGACAAGTGCGCTAGACAATTTGGAAGCGATTCTAGGGGCGTGACGCCATTCGGATTGCTGTACCGGATTTGGCGCGACGCACGATCTCAAAGGCTTCCTAAAACCGGCCGTAGACGGGGATGACGCTGCCGCGTGTGACCCGGTTGTCGGGCGAGGCCAGGAAAGCGATGGTCTCGGCGATCTCCTCGGGCTTGGGCCAGGTGTCGTGGTCCGCGTCGGGCATGGCGTCGCGGTTGGCCGGCGTGTCGATGATCGACGGTGCGACGGCGTTCACCCAGATGCCCTGTTCGGCCAATTCCTCGCCCAGGGCTTCGCTCAGGGCGGCCACGCCAGCCTTGCTCGCGGCATAGGCCGCCATCCCAGCGCCGCTGCGGGGTTCCAAACCCGGTCGCGCCGCCACGTTGACGATGCGTCCTCCCGCTGCACCTTCCGCCATTCTAGCGGCCGCCGCGCGGCAGCAGAGAAAGCAGGTGCGCAGGTTTATGTCCATCATGTGTTGGAACGTATCGGGATCGGTCTCGGCGAGCGGCGCCATGGCGAAGCCCCCTGCGAGATGTACCGAGGCCCAAAGCTCCGGCAGGGCCGCGTAGAAGCCCTCGACCGCCGCCGCATCGGTCAGGTCGACACCCGCTGTGGCCGAGAGATTGGTGTGTCCCGCATGCGGATAATTCTCAAATTCCGCGCCCGGTTCTACCGGCAGATGGAGAACGGCGCCTGCGTCGAGAAGGCGGCCAACGACAGCACGCCCGAGCCCGCCGGTCCCGCCCGTGACGACAATATGGCGATTTTCCAAATTCATGGCCCTAAGGTTCGGCGCTGTGGGACGGCCTGTCAAATTGAGGTCGGCGGCCGATACGCGTTCAGCCCGGCGTCCCAGAGCGGGCAGCCGGGCTGATTGGGCCTTACGATCGGCGCGTCAGGGCCGTTGGACAATGCCAACGACCGTATCGCTAGCGAACGCCAGCGGCACTCGCCCTTAGCAGATTTCCGCCCAGCGCGCCGGTGTGCTCGCCGTCCCGGAATGCCACCTTGCCGGCGATAACCGTGGCCATGATCCCGCTCGACTTTTGTTTGAGTCTGCGCGCCCCTGTGGGCAGGTCGTGCTCAATGGTGGGAATTTCGGGCGCTATGGTCGCGGGATCGAAAATGTTGATGTCCGCGATACCGCCCTGACGCAAAATGCCGCGATCGACGAAGCCCCACGCCATCGCCGGCACCAACGTGATCATCCTGACGCCTTCTTCGAGGGTGAAAGCCTCCCGCTCGCGCACCCAGTAGGCCAGCAGGTGCGTATGAATCGAAGAATCCATGATCAAGCTGACATGCGCGCCGGAATCGGAAAACGTCATGACCGTGCGCGGATGCCGCAACGTCCTCAGCGCCTCCTCATCGGACTTCGGAACGGTGGTCACGTCGAACTGCATGAACAGCTGATTGAAATCACTCTCCAGCGCGAGATCCATCATGACCTCCACCGGATCGGCATTTCGCTCGGCTGCAATTTGGGCGACGGTGGGATTGGGCATCACGGCGCTATACACGACATATAGGTTGTCGTAGTCGGGCTTGCGCGGCTCGCCGCCCCCGGTCCGGTAGTTGTCGTTTCTCGTCACCTCGACGAGGAGCTTCCGCTGCGCCGGATCGCTGAAGACCTTGCGCTGTTCCTCGATCGGGAGGGACCGGACGCGCGCCCACTCCGGAATATCGTCGAACGCCAAGCGGCCCCTGAACGACAGGACGTGCGAGATACCGCGGGTATGAGTCTGCGCGAACATGCGTCCGCCGGCCTCGGCCGTCGAATCCAGAAGATCCAAGGCATCTTTCGTGCCGACATTCCCGGCCGGCAACCCAAAGGTAATGGGGACGCCGCTCTCGACCGCGAGGTCGCGTAGCCGGTCGTTATATTTCTTGCGGACTTCCGGGTCCGGCGACCGGGCTTCTCTTTCCCGGGCATATTCGAACACGCCGGAACCCGTTGTCCCCATGACATTGACGAGGTGACTCAATTCCTCCCAAGAGGCGTGGTTGGATGCAACCGGCCGGTTGTCCGGCTCCGGCAGCTTGTGGCCGGTCGAGCGCGAACTGGTAAAGCCGATGGCGCCTGCGTCCATCGCGTCGAGCAACTCTTTTTCCATTACGCCGATATCGTCGTCCGTTGCATGCTCCTCGAACGCGCGCTCGCCCATGACGTGTGTGCGCAACGCGGAATGGCCAATATTTGCGGCGTAGTTGATGGTCTTCGGGAGTTTGTCGACGACATTCATGTAGTCCCGGAACGAGGTCCAGTCCCAGTCGATCGACGCCTCCATGACATCGGTCGAAATGTCCTCGGCCCGCGCGATGTTGCTGATGATCATGTCGCGTTGCGAATTGGAACCGGGCGCCAAGGTAAATCCGCAGTTGCCCATGATCACGCTGGTGACGCCGTGCCAACAAGAACAACTGCCTAGCGGGTCCCAGAACACCTGCGCGTCCATGTGGGTGTGCCCGTCGATGAAACCAGGCGTAACCACCTGGCCCGTGGCATCTATCTCCTCTTTCCCTTGTTCGCTTATCCGCCCGATTGCCGCGATCCGGTCACCGGATACGCCAACATCAGCTCGATATCTCGGTAGCCCAGTGCCGTCGACTACCGTGCCGTTGCGGATCACGAGATCGTACATGTTGCCTTCTCCTGCCTCTGTTGAATCTTCGGCTGTTCCATGGCCTGTGAAGAAATCTGTTTTCGATTTTCGTTAAAGTATAAGCGATCCCGTGAAAGTCGCATAACCGGACTGGACTGCGTGCTTCGGGAAGCCGAGTTGGCGGAGGTGTGCCGGGGGCCTTCCAGGCGGGACGGGGCCTGCGAGCCAGCCAGACGCCAATCTATGACCGTTAGCCCGCCCGCCGGGTTTCATGCCGCACCTCGACGACGGTGCCTTGTAGCAGGCAGCAGCTTGACCTGGGTCAACGTCGGCCGCGGTGTTGCGCCGTATCGTTCGGGCCTCATCAACCCCAACGGAGATGGCATCATGGAAACGACACCACGCCATATCGATGTCAGGCAGGAAGGCAGCCTGTGGCCCCATCTGATGGAGCCGTTGCGGCATTTGGGTTCGAACATCGCCCACATCTTCTCGCCCAGCGCGGACGCATCGCGCGGCAAGGATTCGTATGAAATCACATTGGAACTGCCCGGCGTCTCGGCGGACGATGTGGACGTCAGCCTGAACGACCATGTTCTCACGGTGAAGGGCGAGAAGCGGTCGGAGCGCAAGGAGGAGACGGATACGTATTTCTTTGCGGAACGGCGGTTCGGCGCATTCCAGCGCGCCTTTCAGCTGCCGAGCGACGTGGACACCGACAAGATCGACGCGGATTTCAACAACGGCGTGCTGAAGCTTGTCCTGCCGAAACTGTCATCGGCGCAGGAGCGTGACCGGCAGATCAAGGTGCGGACGTCCTAGTAAGGCGTATCGCCCTGTATCGTGGTGCGGTGCATTGTTCGCGTGAAGGCCGGGTCATATGAGGTTGCGCAATGCATCGTGCTGCGGTTGTCCCAGAACACCACATCGCCCGGCTGCCAGGCATGACTGTAGACCAGCGGCTCGCGCGTCGCATGGATGTTGAGGTCACGAAGCAATGCCTTGCCGTCATCGCCGTCCATACCATCGATGCCGATGGTGAAGCCGTCGTTGACGTATAATGCCTTTCGCCCGCTTTCCGGATGCGTCCGGACGATGGGGTGCAGAACCGGCGGGAAACTCTCCTGTTGTTCCTCGTCGAGTTCGAACTTGTCGTTGCCCTTGTGCGACGTATCGATATTACGCATCGCGTTGAAGCGTTCGAGGTAGCTGTGCACGGCATTGCGGCCCTCGATCTTGCGCTTGAGGTCGTCGGACAGCGTGTCGTAGGCCCCGTACATGTCGGCGAACAAAGTGTTTCCGCCCTCTGGCGGCACCTCGATCCCATACAAGATTGAACCGAGTGGCGGTTTGGCGCGGTAGGAGATGTCGCTGTGCCAGTAGGCGCCGCCGTTGGCAGTCGGCTTGACGCCGCCGGCGCCGACATTCGACAGCACGATGATCTCCGGATGCTCGGGCATGAGGTATTGCCGGACGAGATGGATCTCCAATTCGCCGAAGTTCCGGGTGAACGCGATCTGTTGCTCGCTCGTCAGCGATTGTTGCCGGAACACCAGAATCGAATGCTTGCCGAGGGCGGTTCGCAGTTCGGCGATCGTCTCCGCATCCTGGGGTTCGCTGAGATCGACCCCGGCGACTTCGACGACGAAGTCGCTGTCGGTCAGTGGTTTCGTCGAAATCGGCATGTCATGCCCTCCTGCCTGCAAGTCTATTCGGGGAGGCAAGGCGGCTGCCGGCCTCCGCTATCGCAAGCGGGGCGTGCTCAGCGCTGCATGCCCCACTTGCTGATCGTGTTGAGTTCGATGTTGCGGAAAATCACATTCTCCACAATCAAGCCGACCAGGATGACCATGAACAAGGCGGCGAAGACGTATGGCGTTTCCAGGTTGTCGCCCTTTTCGAAGATCATCCACCCGAGGCCGCCCTTGCCGGCGGCCGCGCCGAAGACCAGTTCCGCACCGATCAGGGTGCGCCAGGCGAACGCCCAACCGATCTTCAGACCGATCAGGATCGCCGGGAAGGCCGCGGGCACCAGGATCTTGAGAATGTAGGGGATATTCCGCAGGCCGTAGTTGCGCCCGACCATCCGCAAGGTTTCGCTGACGCCCATGAACCCGACATGCGTGCTCAAGGCCACCGCCCAAAGGACCGAATGGATGGTCACGAACACCAGGCTCGGAATACCGAGGCCGAACCAGAGCATGGCGAGGGGCAGAAGTGAAATCGCCGGCAACGGTTGGAACATCGCCGTCATGGTGCTGAGAAAATCGCTTCCGATACGGGTCGATACGGCCAATACGAGGAAGACCGAGGCCATCGCCAAGCCCGCGGCGTATCCCAGTAACAGGACGTAAAGCGAAACCCAAACCTTCTCGAACATTTCGCCGCTGATGAGGGTCTCCCACAGAACGTCGGCGCTTTCCGCGAAGCTCGGGAACAGCAGGGGTTCCGGCTGGGCTATCATCGCATAGGCCTGCCACGCGACGACCAGCCCCAGCAGGATCGACATCTTGCGGACCGCGTTGATGTTGGAAATCCGCTCGATGAGCGAGAGTTGCCGTTCGACGTCGACATTGGTCGCGTCTTTAAGCGAGTCGACCTCGAATTCGGGCCGGACGTAGGTATCGATTGCTTTATCGCTCATGATTTAGCTCTGCTGCATGCCCCATTTGCGGATCGTTCGGTCTTCCACATTCCGGAACAAGCCGTTTTCAATCACGATTCCCACGAGGATCACCGTAAAGAGACCGGCGAAGACGTATGGCGTCTGGTTTTCCATCTGGTTCTGGAAGATGATCCAGCCCAGACCGCCGGCATTGCCGCCCTCGGCGCCCAATTGTCCGGAGGTATCCATGACCTGACCGCCGAAGACCAACTCGGCGGCGATCAAGGTGCGCCAGGCGAAGGCCCAGCCGATACGCAGACCCGTCAGGATCGACGGAAAGGCCGCGGGGATCAGGATCTTGCAGATATACGGCAGGCCTTTGAGTCCATAATTCCGGCCCACCATACGCATCGTCTCGCTGACGCTTTGGAAGCCGGAATGCGTATTCAACGCCACGGGCCAGATGATCGAGTGCAGCAGCGTGAAGATGACCGCTTGATTGCCGAGTCCGAACCAGATCATCGCCAGCGGCAGCAGCGCAATGGCCGGAAGCGGGTTGAGCATCGCAGTCAACGTGGTCAGCAGGTCGCTGCCGAACCGGGTCCAGACGCCGAAGACGACAAGCACCGCGGCGATCGAAATGCCGATGACATAGCCGGTGACCAGCAAGCTGAGCGAGTTCCAGATGTTGTGGAGCAGACCGGCATTCACCAGCGCATCGACCAGTGCGGCAAAGGTCTTCGTGAAGGTTGGGAACATCAACTCGTTAATGTTCCCAAGGCGAGTGTACAGTTCCCAGGCGACGACCAGCGCTACCAGCACGGTGAATTTCCGCACCGGATCCATATTGGAGATGCGCTCCCAGAGCGACAGCCGGCGTTCGATGTCGCCAACCACCGCCTCCTCGACCGCGGGGTTTTCGAATTCCGGTCGGATGTAAAGCGAGATCGCTTTCACATCAGCCATGGTTGACAACCTCATCTTCAAGAACACGGTCGGCGAAGATCATGTTGTGAATCTTGTTCTGTAGCGCCGCGAAACCGTCATCGCCAATCGTCGCATGCGAGTGGTCGTGTGCGTTCAGTTCCGCTTTCACCTGTCCCGGATGCGGCGACATGATGAGGATGCGGCTGCCGACGATCACGGCCTCCTCGATCGAGTGGGTGACGAACAGCACGGTGAACTTCGTGTCTTCCCACAAGGCGAGCAATTCTTCCTGCATCTGGCGGCGGGTCAGCGCGTCTAGCGCCGCGAACGGCTCGTCCATGAGCAGGATCGCCGGTTCCATCGCCATGCCGCGCGCGATCGCGACACGTTGCTTCATACCGCCGGACAACATATGCGGATAGGTATCCTCGAAGCGCTCCAGCTTGACCTTCTGGATGTACTCCATGGCGATGTCGTTGGCTTCGTTCTTGCTGGCGCAGCGGCCGCCGTTCAACAAGGCGAAGGTGATGTTCTCCTTGACCGTCTTCCATGGCAGAAGCTGGTCGAATTCCTGGAACACCATCACGCGGTCCGGTCCCGGCTCCGTGACGATGTTGCCGTTCAACCGCATCTCGCCCTCGACGGGATGAAGATAGCCGGCAACGGCTTTCAACAATGTCGATTTACCGCAACCGGATGGACCGAGGATGACGAAGCGGTCGGCCTCGAAAACCTGGAACCCGACCCGATACGTTGCCGTAATCAGATGTTCCTTTGTCTTGTACTGAATTGTAACGCCCTCGACGTCGAGAATTGGGGCGTTCGGCTGGGGAGCGGCGGACGTCGCGTCCGCCGCTCCGGTCGTCGTTACCTCTGAGGGCATCTTCGACTTAGCCGCCGTTCATGCCGTGATTGTTCGGCATGTAGTAGTCTTTCCAGCTCTTGGCTTGCGGGATATCGCCAATCTTATGCAGGAAGTTGGCGTATTTCATCGTGTGCTGCGGCAGTTCCGAAAATGCAATTTCCTTCGGGTTCGTCAGCAGTGCCTTCACGAGTTCCGGCTTCAGCTTCGATTTGGTGTACTTGATAAAGACTTCCGCGGCCTTTTCCGGGTTCGCCTTGATCCATGCATACGCTTCACGATATGCGCCGATCACGGCTGCGTAGGTCTTCGGGTTGTCCTTGCGGAATTTCTCGCTCGTGCTCATCACCAGAACCGAGTGCTCGCCGCCGAGGATGTCGTATGACGTGATGACGGTTCGGATATTCTTGTTCTGCAGTTCCTGATAGGAATACGGCAGCGTCGCAAAGTGACTTTTCACCGTCTGGCCGCCGGACATCAGTGCGGCAAGTGCGATCGGATGCTTCATCGACACGACGAGATGATCCAGTTTCTCAGCCTGGCCCCACTTGCCTGCCGCAAACATCTGCAGCGTCACCGCTTGGATAGAAACCTTGGCGGCCGGCGTGGCGATCTTATGGTCCTTGACGTTCAGATAGTCTTCAACGCTCTTCACGCTCGGATCGTTCGTGTTCAGCTTCAGCGGCATATTCGCCATGCTGATCGCAACCTTGAAGCGGCCTTTGGTCTTGCCCCAAAGCTTCAGGGCCGGGCCGACGCCATGGGCGCCGAAATCGATCGTATTGGCGAGCAGTGCCTTGTTGATGTTGGCGCCGCCGCTGATTTTGAACATCTTAATCTTCGGTGCGGCGATGCCTTGCTTTTTGGCATGTTTTTCGATCAGTCCGAATTCCATGACGGCGTGCAGCGGCACGTATAGCAGCCCGAACTGTTGGGCCATCTTGACGGTATCGGTCTCTGCACTGGCCGTCGACGCGGCGCCAGCTGCCACCAATGCGGCCATTGCCGGACCGGCGATGACTTTCGTGAGGGTTGAGCGCTTCATTAGATGCCTCCCTAGCATGTGATTTTCATTGCTGGTTCGCACAGCAACGGATGAACCGGTTCCCCATAAAAAATCATTCTATCAATTTTAGCGCACGATAAGCACCGCATGCCGCAGGAACCGTTGCGTGATTGTGTACATTATTGTCATCTGGCGTAAATGCAAATTTTCGCTTTGGCGTCGCGGCGCGCTTTTTTCACGCGAAAGGGGCGTCTCCCTGAATTGTTGCCCGATGCATGTGGCGGGGTTCCGTCATGTCGTAATCCGCGACGGCGCGATGCATCAGGCAGCGGTTGTCCCAGAAAACCAGGTCACGCGGTTGCCATTGATGCCGGTAAATGAATTCCGGCCGTGTCGCATGTGCGAACAGGAAGTCGAGTATCGCCCGGCTCTCCTCTTCCGTCATGCCGGCAATGCTGGCGGTAAATCCGGGATTGACGAAGAGCGCCTTTCTGCCGGAGTCCGGATGTGTCCGGACGATCGGATGTGTCACGGGCGGCACCTTCGCCTTTTCGTCCTCGGTCATCGGCGGCCGTCCCGGCAGTTTGGAAAATACCGTGTCATAGGCATGGGTGTAGTCGTGCACCGCTTGCAGGCCGGCGATGAGCGACTTCATCGTCTCCGATAGCGTCTCATAGGCGAGATACATGTTCGCGAACATCGTATCACCGCCCGTTTTCGGAATTTCGACCGCGTTCAACATCGAGCCGAGCGCCGGCCGCGGCATATAGGACAAGTCGGAATGCCAATACTGGCCGGCATAGATCGCTCCCTTCGGTTTGCCGTCTTCCTGGACGTTCGAGACCAGGAAAACCTTGGGGTTCTCTTCGTGCTGAAACCCTTCCAGGAGATGCGGCACCGATTCGCCGAACAAGCTACTGAACATGACGAGTTGCTCGGGCGTCAGGGTTTGGTCCCGGAAAACCAGCACCGAATGATCGATGAATGCTTGCCGGACGGTTTCCAGAAGATTGCCGCCGAGCGGGTCCGACAGGTCGAGACCACGCAGTTCCGCGCCGAGCGCGCCGCCGAGACGATTGATTTCCAGTGCCATTGTGGTTGACCTCCCGAAAGATTGTTGACTTTATTGTCGACGATTTGACCGGTGGGTCAATGTCAGCGACAAATATTTTGCCGGACATGGCTTGCCGGCGGGCGTCGGTGGCTCATACTTTGGGCTAGGTCTGGGTAAGAGCACCGATGCGGACAGGCGGCGTCGCGCACCGCCAGGGAGGGATTTTGTCCGAACAGAACAAGGCCGGGGCGACCATCACGGTCGAAATCTGGCGCGGCCGCGAAGACGGCCATTTCGACAGCTTTTCGGTTCCGCATGAAGAGAAGCAGACCATCCTCGACGTGGTGACGTATATCCAGCGCCGCCTCGATCCGACGGTGTCTTATCGTTTTGCCTGCCGGATCGGCATGTGCGGTTCCTGTGCGATGATGGTCAACGGCGCGCCGCGATGGACCTGCCGCACGCACGCATCCAAGGTGGTGAAGGACGGGAAGATACGGCTACAGCCGTTGCGCAACCTGCCGGTGATCAAGGATTTGGCCACCGACATGACCGAATTCTTCGACAAATGGCAGAAGGCCGGCGGCCGTTTCGAACCGAGCCAGCCCGGGTCGCAGGAATTCGCCGAAGTCTCCCCGGAAAGCAAGGAGCGTGCGGCCGCGAGCGCCGGGATCGAGTGTATCGGCTGCGGTGTCTGTTATGCGGCCTGCGATGTGGTCGCGTGGAACCCCGACTATCTCGGGCCCGCCCAGTTGAACCGCGCCTGGACGCTGGTGAACGACGTGCGCGACGCGGACCGCAAAGGTCATTTAGCGGCGGTTGCCGTGGATGCCGGGTGCCACGCCTGCCACAGCCATCAGAATTGCACGCGGTATTGTCCGAAGAGCTTGAACCCCACCGCGTCCATCGCCGGGCTGAAGCGCGCGACGATGACGGCAGCACTCAAGGGCGACCTATGAGTGGCCGCGTCGAGCTTTGGCTCTATGTCGCGCAGCGGCTGAGCGCCATGGTGCTGGCTCCGCTGGTGATCGTCCATATCGGAACGATGATCTATGCCATTCGTGACGGATTGACCGCGGCCGAGATTCTGGGCCGCACCAGCGGCAGTCTCTTTTGGGCGGGCTTCTATGGATTGTTCGTCATCGCCGCCGCGGTACACGGTTCGATCGGGCTCCGGTCCATCCTTAGAGAGATGACCGCCTGGCGCAGTAAGTCGCTCGATGTCGCCGCCGGCGCTTTCTGCCTAATGATCCTGGTACTGGGATTGCGGGCGGTGGAGGCGGTGACATGAGCCAAAGCTGGCCGACCCGCAATCACCCGACTTATTGGGCCTTCATCCTGCATCGGGTGTCGGGCCTGGGGCTCGCGTTGTTTCTGCCGGCCCATTTGTATGTCCTGTCGCTGGCCCTGGAGGGGGAGGCGGCGCTGGATGGGTTCTTGCGATGGACCGAAAACCCGTTGGTGAAAATTGCCGAGACGGGGCTGGTGATTCTGCTCGCGGTTCACATGGCCGGCGGTCTACGCCTTCTGGCTTTGGAGTTTCTGCCTTGGCGGGACTGGCAGAAGACATTGATTGCAGTGGCCAGCGGGTTCGCGCTCATGGTTGGGCTCGTCTTCCTGCTCGGCGCTTATTAGAGAAACGGTTGGATAGATCATGGTCGAGATCACACGCTCGAAAACCGACATTCTGATCCTGGGTAGCGGCGGTGCGGGGCTTTTCGCGGCACTGCATGCCCATAAAGCCGACCCGGACCTGTCGATCACGATCGCGGTCAAAGGGCTGTTGGGGAAATGCGGTTGCACCCGCATGGTGCAGGGCGGCTACAACGTGGCCATCGCGGCGGAGGATTCGGTCGAGCGCCATTTCATGGACACGATCCTGGGCGGGAAATGGCTGAACCATCAGGAGATATCTTGGAAGCTGGTGAACGTCGCCGTCGAACGAATCCATGAGTTGGAAAACGACATGGGGTGCTTTTTCGACCGCAACCCCGACGGTACGATCCATCAGAAGGCCTTCGCGGGCCAAACCTTCGACCGCACGGTGCATAAGGGAAGCCTGACCGGCATCGAGATTATCAGCCGTCTCGCCGAACAGGTCTGGAGCCGCGGCATCCACCGTATGGAAGAGCACCGGGCGGTGGCCTTGGTGCCGTCCACGGATGGGAAGCGGATCGCCGGCGTGCTGATGATCAACATGCAGACCGGCGATTTCCATTTCGTGCAGGCGCAGGCGGTGATGATCGGCACCGGCGGCGGGCCGACCATGTACAAATTCCATACGCCATCGGGCGACAAGTCCTGCGACGGCATGGCGATGGCGTTGCGGGCAGGCCTGCCGCTGATCGACATGGAGATGGTGCAGTTCCATCCCACCGGTTTGGTCGCGGGCGAGGACACGCGCATCACCGGCACGATCATCGAGGAAGGGCTGCGGGGTGCCGGCGGATACTTGCTCGACGGCAACGAAGAGCGCTTCATGCACGAATTCGATGAGCGCGGCGAGCGGGCGACCCGCGATATCGTCAGCCGCGCGATGTACGAAATGATGAAGCAGGGTCGGACCGCGGCGAACGGCGGTCTCTATATCACCATGGCGCATCTCGACCCGAAGATGGTCGTGCAGCAGTTCAAGGGCATGGTCGACCGCTGCCGCGATGTCGGCTTCGATCTCGTCGGAGGTCTGGTCGAGGTGGTGCCGACGGCGCATTACATGATGGGCGGCATTAAATTCGACGAGAACTGTTTCACCGACATCCCGGGCGTATTCGTCGCGGGCGAGGATGCGGGCGGGGCGCATGGTGCCAATCGTCTCGGCGGCAACGGTGTCGCGAACTCGACCGTTTTCGGCGGCGTCGCCGGGGACACCATGGCGCCGTGGGTGCGTCGCGACGGCGAATTCTCCGATCCCGACGAGGCCGTCGTCGAAGAGACGATCTCGCGATGCCTTACGCCGTTCTCCAACGATAGCGGCAGCATCACCGATCTGCGGCTTCGGCTGTACGACCTGATGTGGGAGGAAGTTGGCATCACCCGGACGGCCGAGAGCTTGAACCGCGGTTTGGCCGGGCTCGACGAGCTGGAGAACAATTTGCAGTCGATCGGCCTTGCGGACAGTAGCCGGGCGTTTAATTTGAGTTGGCACGATTGGATGAATCTGGACAGTCAAATACTGGTCAGCCGGGCCATCGCGATGGCGGCCCTGGCGCGCGAGGATTCCCGCGGCGCGCATTTCCGGGACGATTTCCCGGAAACCCGTGATTTGGAGACCTCCGCAAATACGGTTGTCCGGCGCGAGGGCGATGCTATTTCGATTGGTACGAGCCCCGTCGCTTTCACGCGGATCAAGCCGGGCGAAACGTTGTTGGCCGAAGACGCTGCCGAGTAGAAGAGGTGCGCCATGATTAAGAAAGACAAGATCCTCGAAGCGGGAAAGGAAATCATGAGCCGCGCGGCGATTGAGATCCCGCGCGACTACAAGGACGGCATCGGAAAGATGGTCGAGCAGGAGGAAGAGGAATTGAGCCGCTTCGTCCTACAGTCGATGCTCGAGAACTGGGATGCCGCGGAAGAAGACCGTCGCGCCATGTGCGCCGATACCGGCGTGCCGCGTTATTTCGTGAAGGCGGGAAACGAGGCGCAGATCGAGGGCGGCTTCGTCGCGCTGGAGCACATGCTGCGGAAGGCGACGGCGGACGCGACGTACGAAATTCCGTTGCGGCCGAACCGGGTCCACCCCCTGAGCCGGCATGACAACAACAACAATGTCGGCATCAACGCGCCGGAGATCGAGTTCACTTTCGAGCCGGACGCGGATTGGGTCGACATCACATCGGTGCACAAAGGCGGCCTGTTCGGCAGCGATTACCGCATGTTGTTCCCGGGCGACGGGATCGACGGAATCAAAAAATTCTTCCTCGACGTGATGTATGAATTCGGACGGCGGGGGCTGGCCTGCCAGCCGGCGATCGTGGGTGTCGGATTGGGCGGCAGCAAGGATATCGCGATGACCCTCGGCAAGCAGGCGGCCTGCCTGCGCACCGTCGGCGAGGCGAACCCGGATCCGGAAATCGCCGCGCTCGAGGCCGAACTGAAGGAGATGGGCAACAATATTGGCATGGGTCCGATGGGCTTCGTCGGAAAGTCCATGGTCATCGACTGCCATATCGAGGTCGGCTACACGCATACCGGCGGGATGCCGATGAGCGTGCACAGCTTCTGCCTGTCGTCGCGCCGCGCGACGGCACGGCTGCATGCGGATGGGAGCGTCGAGTACCGCACCGATCCGCAATGGTTCACCCCCTACATGCGGCGCGACACCGTCGACTGGGCAGCCACCGAAACGGCGAGGGCGGCAGGATGAGAAAGGTTCGATTGAAAACGCCGGTCACCGACAAGGACCTCGAAGGGTTGGAACTCGGTGATGCGGTCTATCTGGACGGGATCGTCTATACCGGCCGGGAAGGGGTCTATAACCGCGCGATCGGCGAAGGCATCAAACCGCCGGTCGATCTGAAGGCGTTGACGAACGTGACCTTCCATTGTTCGCCCGCGGCGGCGGTCCGGCCGGACGGGACCTATAACATCGGCGCGGTGACCGCGACGGCGAGCTTCCGCTTCGCCAAATGGCTGACCGAATGGTTCGAGCTGTCGGGCGTCAAGATCATCATGGGCAAGGGCGGCATGTCCGAAGACGACTACCGCAAATATTTCGTGCCGAACAAGGCGATCTACCTGACGACGGTCGGCTATGGTACTGGCGCTTTGCTCGGCCGGGGCATCACGCGCGTGAAGGATGTTTTGTGGCTCGACGAGCTCGGCATCGCCCAGGCGATCTGGGTCCTTGAGGTGGAGAATTTCGGACCGTTTCTGGTCGAGAGCGACTTGCAGGGCAACAGTCTGTTCGAGCGGGAGAACCGGCGTACCCAGCCGATGGTGTCCAAGGCATTCGAAGGCTTGAAAGAGCCCGCGCTCAAACGATACGGAGAGACCACCTCGCGCGAAGACGAGGTGGTCTGACCGTTGGGGAGGATGCAGCTTACGCTGCGTTAGGCGTTTATTGAGACTTGACCGCGCCCTGGCGCGACGCGGTCGGTAGCCGAGCGTTCACCCTAGAAGGACTTCGATACGGTGAAGACGGCCCTGGCATCGCACAGGCTGCCGCCACATTCCGATGTACTGAGATCTGTATCCACATAGGCCAGACTGAGATCGAAACCCAGGATGTTGCGGGTGACCGCAATCGACCAATCGGCATAGTCCGTGCTGCCGGAATTGTCGAAGAAGCTGTAACCGACATGGCCGTCGACCGTGAACTTATACGGCAACGGAACGCTGACATCGCCAGCAATGTAATACGCATCGCCAATACCGCCGAAAAAGTCCGGGGACCAGTAGAACTGCCCGCCGACCGACGCGACGCCGAAGTCATAGCCGACACCGCCGCCCGCTTCGATGTAGTCGTAGTTCAGGCCGTCCCGCGCATTTGGATAGTTGTAGTAGATCGCGAAGGCTTCCAACGAAACGCCGCCGATCTCCGTACCCAATCCGCCTGAATAGTCGATTTCGATATGAGCGTTGTCGCCGTCCGAGAAATCGACGTTCGAGGCCCAGGCACTCGCGAAGGTGTTGATTTTCTGGCCGCCCACCGTGAAATCCTTCGACCATCCGAAGGAGCCTTGAATGGCGGGGCCTTCATTCGTCTGTGAGATGCCGCGGAAGGTGTAGTCGGTCGTTCCTGCGACTTCGGCCGAAAATGAACCGATTCTATCGAAGAACTTGTCGACCTCGTCCTTATCGTCGGCGGCGGATGCCCCCGTCCCCGTCGCCAAGAAGAAGGCAATGGCGCAAGCGAGCACTCTTTTATGCATGTTTTTTCCTTTCGTCATGCGATGCGTACGCAAACTCCAGTAGAAGGTCGCAAGACGCGTGCCACGAAGGAAAACAAGCAATTGATTGATATTGTTAAATTTAATTTGTGCTCAAAAATTAATCGTCGAGAATTTCGCCCAATTTTTGAACAACGTGATTTAATTTTGGACGAAACCCGATATTTGATTGCGGAAATCGGCATAAAGAGAGAGCGGTTTCCAATTTTGGAAACCGCCCTTAGGCACAGGGAGAGAAACTGGTTTGGCTTGCGTCGACGAAGGGCAAAAGAGATTTGCGGATCGCGGTGGCGATTGGGCCGGATCTGGCTACATTCTCCTATTGCTTTCGAGGCACACGCGGTATGGGCATTGCTCGATCGATCGCGTGAAACTCGTCCGTCTACGCATGTAGTAAAGCGTAAAAATGCAAAAATATGGTTAACAAAAAAGGAATTTTTTCACAGATCGGCTAAAATTAAGGGCCGGTCGTTGACGCTGATTATCCGCCGTCCTAGCTTGAGACGTTCCCAACAAAAGCAAGACTGCACCGTAACTCTATGGCAAATGCCACTTCGCCGGCCCGACCCGTTTTGCCTTCCGTCGATCGCATGCTGCGGCATCCGTCGGTCGACGCGATGAGCACGGCGCATGGCCGTCCGCTCGTGACCGACGCGGTCCGGCATGTCCTGGACGTGGCGCGGCAGGGGATGCGCGGTGAAAGCGGCGTCGTTCTCGCAGAAGGAGATCTCCTCCACCGCATCGAGGAGCGGGTCGCCGAAGTTTTGCGGCCGTCGTTGGTTCCTGTCTTCAATCTCACCGGGACCGTGCTGCACACCAATCTCGGACGTTCCGCGTTACCGCAGGAAGCATTGGATGCGGTCGTTGCGGTATCCCGCGGTGCCAGCAACCTGGAATACGATCTTGGCACGGGCCGTCGCGGCGACCGCGACGATCATATAGAAGATGTAATCTGCCGACTTACCGGTGCGGAAGCCGCGACGGTGGTCAACAATAACGCGGCCGCAGTGCTGTTGGTTCTTAATACGTTGGCGATGCGCAAGGAGGTTCCGGTGTCGCGCGGTCAGCTGATAGAGATCGGCGGCGCCTTTCGGATTCCCGACATCATGGCGCGGGCAGGATGCAAGCTCTGCGAGGTGGGAACGACGAACCGGACGCATCTGAAGGACTTCGAAGCCGCGATCGGACCGCGCACCGCGCTGTTGATGGCCGTTCATACCAGCAACTACGAAGTGCAGGGATTCACCGCCGAGGTTCCCGAAGACAAGCTGGCCGATCTGGCGCATCGTCACGACCTGCCCTGTGTGGTCGATTTGGGCAGCGGTACGTTGGTCGATCTCGAAGCCTTCGGGCTGCCGCACGAGCCGACCCCTGCGGAAGCGATCGCCGCCGGCGCCGATCTCGTTACCTTCAGCGGCGACAAGCTGTTGGGCGGGCCGCAAGCCGGCATCATCGTTGGTCGTAAGGATTTGGTCGCCAAGGTGCGGAAAAATCCGCTGAAACGCGCGTTGCGGTTGGACAAGATGACGATCGCCGCCTTGGCCACGGTCTTCCGGCTTTATCTCGACCCTGATCGTCTGTCTGAGCGTATGCCGGCGTTGCGGTCGCTGACGCGGCCGGTCGACGACATCCGGGCACTGGCGGAACGGCTGCTGCCGCGGCTGTCGGAGATGTTGGGGGACGGCTTTGCGGTTTCGATCGACGCTTGCCACAGCCAGATCGGCAGCGGCGCGTTGCCGGTGGACCTGCTGCCGAGCGCGGCGCTCGTGATCCGGCCGGACACCGGCAAGCGGGGGGCGGGACGTGCATTGAAACGTCTTGCGACCGCCTTCCGGCAATTGCCGCAGCCGGTCATCGGACGAATTCAGAACGACGCGTTCATGCTGGACCTCCGGTGTTTGGAGGATGAAAACGCATTTTCGGACCAGCTCCGCCATCTTTCGGTGAAGTGACCGGCCGCCGTGATTATCGCAACCGCCGGACATATCGATCATGGCAAGACCGTCCTGGTGAAGGCGCTGACGGGTGTCGATACCGATCGCCTGCCGGAGGAGAAGGCGCGCGGCGTTTCCATCGACCTGGGCTTCGCCTATGACACGCTGACCGACGGCACGCGCGTCGGTTTCATCGACGTGCCGGGGCATGAGCGGTTTGTCCGCAACATGCTGGCCGGCGTCACCGGGATCGACTTCGCGCTGCTCGTCGTGGCGGCAGATGACGGGCCGATGCCGCAGACGCTGGAGCATCTGGCGATCCTCGATCTGCTGGGCCTGAGCGCCGGCGCGGTTGCGTTGACCAAGATCGATCGCGTCGACCCGCAGCGCGTCTCGCAGGTACGCGACGAGATCGAGCTTTTGCTCGCCGACACGGGGCTGAGCGGCGCGCCGATCTTTCCGGTGTCGGGCATCACCGGCGACGGTATTCCGGAGCTCCAGCAACATCTCTCAAACGTTGCGGCGTCGATTGCCGACCGGCGCACGGACGGGCATTTCCGCCTTGCCGTCGACCGTTGCTTCACCCTTTCCGGGGCAGGGGTCGTGGTGACCGGCACCGTCTTTTCCGGCACTGTCTCCGCCGGCGATCGCTTGTTGCTCTCGCCATCCGGGTTACCGGTCCGAGTTCGGTCCATCCATGCGCAGAATCAGCAATCTGATGTCGGTACAGTCGGGCAACGCTGCGCGCTGAACATCACCGGCGGCGATATCGACCGTGATGCGGTGCACCGCGGGGATTGGGTCTTGCCGGGCGCTATCCATGCGCCCTCGGACCGGCTCGACGCCCGTATCCGGTTGTTGCCGGGCGAGACCAAGGCATTGCGGCACTGGACACCGGTACATATTCATCTCGGTGCGATCGATGTGACCGGGCGGGTCGCCATCCTGGACGGCTGGTCGATCAAGCCGGGAGAGAGCGGCCGCGTGCAACTCGTACTGGATCATCCGGTCGGGGCGTTGCGCGGTGACCGGTTGATTCTGCGCGACCAATCGGCGCAACGGACGGTCGGTGGCGGCTGGATCATCGATCCGTTCTCGCCGAAACGGGGCCGCCGGACACCGGACCGGCTCGCGGTTTTGGAAGCCCTGGAGTTGGAGGACGCGGACGCGCGACTGTCGGCCCTGCTCGACCGGGCGTCGGACGGTGTCGATCTTCAACGGCTGGCGACGGCTTGGAACCTGCCGCCGGCGGAAGCCGAGAAGCTTTGGCGCAGCGTCGATATGGTCCGGACCGGCAAGCCGGACGCGCCCGTCGGATTCTCTCGTGCGCAATGGGATGCGATGCAGGAGGCGGCCTTGGAACGGCTCCGAGCCTGGCATGACAAATCGCCGGACCAGCCGGGGCCGGGCGAGGCCCAGCTTCGCCGCACTATGCCGCAGCGTCTGCGCGAAGATCTGTTCTCGGCGCTGATCCTGGAGCTGATCCGGGACAAACGCGTCTTGCGCGACGGTTCCAGCCTGCATTTGCCGGGACACCGGGCGGCGCTGGCGCCGAACGACGCGGCGATGTGGGAACGCATTCGGCCGCTGCTCGATGTGGATCACCTGCGGCCGCCGCGCGTGCGCGAGTTGGCCGAGGAACTGGATTACGATCTGAAACCGTTGGAGCAATTGCTGATGCGGGTGACCCGTATGGGCATGCTCTACCGGGTCGCGGACAACCGCTACTACCTGCCGGACACGTTGCGGCAACTGGCGGAAATCGCGGAAGGCGTCGCCAATTCGGCGGAGGACGGCACCTTCGACGCGCGCGCCTACCGGGACGCGACCGGGATTGGCCGCAACGTGACGATCCAGGTGCTGGAGTTCTTCGACAAACAGGGCTTCACGCGGCGGACCGGCGACAATCGGGAAATCCAGCAATCTTCGACGAAGGTCTTCGGATAGCGATGCGAATTACCGCATTCGAAACGCACCGTATCCCCGTCAATCATCGCGGCGATTGGATATTCGTCCGGATCGCGGATGACGCGGGCAACGCGGGTTGGGGCGAGGCCAGCGGGTCCGGCGACGACGAAGCAGTGCTCGCCGCACTAGACGACATGGCGACGCCGTTACAGCAAGACACGTACGATCCTGAAGCCCTATTGGACCATCTCCGGCGCTCGGCTCCGGCGGAAAAGGTACCGCGAACGGGGGCCAGCGCCGTCGAACACGCGGTGACCGAACTGGTCGCCCGGCGGCTAGATATGTCCGTGGCCGGAATGCTGAGCGGCGACGGCAACGTTCTGGGCGACGTGCCGATCTACGCCAATCTGAACCGGATGTGCCGCGACCGGTCGCCCGAGACCGCGGCGGCGGCCGGGCGGCAAGCGGTGGCCGGCGGATTGAAGCGGGTGAAGTTCGCGCCGTTCGATGAAGTCACCCCCGATGGGCTCGCCGTAGCGGGAACCGGCATTGCCGGGCCGGGCGCGGATCGGCTGCGGGCATTGAGGGACGCAATCGGTTCGGATGTCGCATTGATGGTCGATTGCCACTGGCGGTTCACGCCGGAGACCGTGCCCTATCTTGGCGACCTGGCGCGGGAGCTGGATATCAGCTGGATCGAGGACCCGCTGCCCGATCTGGATCCCGTCGAGATGCAGCGGCTGCGGGATGTATCGGGTGCGCGCATCGCGGGCGGCGAGGCCTTGCTGCTGCAGGAAGATTTCGAAGTCCTGATCCGCAGCCGTGCGGTCGATGTGTTGATCGCGGACGTGAAATATGTCGGCGGCGTGGGACCGTTGGACCGTATCTGCAAGCTCGCGGCGGACCACGGCATGACCTTCGCGCCGCATAACCCGAGCGGCCCGATCGCGACGGCGGCAAGCGCGCATGTGATGGCCGCCAATCCCAATGCCGAGGTGTTGGAGTTCCCCTTCGGCGAGGTGCCCTGGCGCACCGACTTCGCCGCCGGCGAGAACCTCATCGACGATCGTTTCGCGGTGAATGGGCCGGGCTACGGTATCGCCTTGAAGCCGGAAAAAGCCGGTACGCGAGCGACTTAACCTGGGTTTTCTCGAACCGCCCTTGACGCGGCATCGCGACTGCCTAGGATCACTCGCGGAGGAGTATCGGGGCCGGTGTCTCGTGCGGTCTTCAAAACCGTTGAGGGACGTACAACGTTCCTGGTGGGTTCGACTCCCACACTCTTCCGCCAATTTCCCGACTTTCCGACCGAGGTGGAGCCATGGCGCGTATTCCCTATCCCGACCACGACGCGCTGCCGGAAAATGTCCGCAGCTTCGTCGGGCGCATCTCGCCGATGCTGAACATCTACCGCATGCTGCCGCACGCCGAGACCTCGGTTTACGGCTTCATGAAGCTCGGCAATGCGTTGCTGTTCAAAGCAGACCTGGACCCGGTCTTGCGCGAACTTGTCATCCTGCGTGTCGGGTATCTGTCGGATGCGGCCTACGAACTGCATCAACATGTTCGGGTGGCGCGTCATGTCGGCGTGCCGGACGAGAAGATCGCGGCCGTGCGGGACGACCCCGAAGCGGATCTGTTCTCGCCGCTCGAGCGGGCGGTCCTGCGCTACACCGACGAGGTCGTGCGGGATGTGAAGGCGAGCGAGGACGCCTACGCTGCCATTGCCGCGGAACTCTCCCATCGCGAGATGTCCGAACTCACCCTGACCATCGGCTTTTACATGATGGTGTGCCGTTTCCTGGAGAATTTCGAGGTTGAGATCGAGGACGACGGCGTCATCGACCCGACCGAGAACATGCCGCCGGGCCGATAAGCTAGGGGTTTGGCGAAGGCGCGATTCCGAGAAGGTCGAGGAAACCCTCGGCGGCGGGCGATGTGGGGCGGTTCCGAATCCGCAGTAGTCCGAGTTTCCGTGTGATCGCGGGGTTCGCGAGCGGCAGGGAGCGCACGGACGGATCCGGTTCTATTGCCAGCGCCGCTTCGGGCACGATCGAAACGCCGATTCCGGAGCGCACCAGCGAAAAGACCGTGGCGAACTGGCTCACCGTGATCGTGCGGCCGAAGCCGATCCCCGCGGTCGCCGCGCTGCCGTCGATCAGCCGCCGCATGCCCGCGCCGAACGGCATCGTGATCACCGTCTCGTCCCGCAAATCCTTCATGCTCAAGCGCCGGCGCTCGGCCAATGGATGGTCGTCGCGCAGCACCACCCGGAACCGTTCGTCGCGCAGCGGGGTCGCTTCGATCGCGTCGGGCAGGGCCGGGGAATTGGTGATGTCGCCGATCCCGAAATCGACGAGACCGCTGCGCACGTCTTCGATGATGGTGCTTAATAGGCCCTCGCGGATTTCCAGATCGACGCCGCGATGACGCTGGTGATAGTCCGCGATGACCTTGGGCAGCACGCCGTAGGCGACCGACATCAGACAGGCGATGACCAGCCGGCCGCGTTCGCGGGTCTGTAATGCCCGCATGTTCTGCACGCTGATTTCCAAATCCGCGATCAGCCGCTCCGCGACCGGCACGAATTCGCGGCCAGCCCCGGTCAGCGCGACCCGCCGCGTGCTTCGGGTAAACAGCCGTACGCCCAACGTCTCCTCGACTCGCATAATCGCCCGTGTCAACGCCGGCTGCGACATGTTCAAGTCCGCCGCCGCGGCGACGAAGCTGCCGTATCGTGCCAGCGACACGACGCAACGGAGTTGCCGGGAACTGAGATCCTGTTTGTCTGCGTCGGCGGGCATCGGCAAGCGCTCATCCTATTTATGCATGAAGTGGAATAATAGAAGGAATTAGGAAAGTATTGAAGCATTACCGCGTTCTGAGCATAGTTGGGCAACGGTTTTCGCTACCAAAGAAAGAAGAGCCGATGACGGGTGACGCCCTCGCGAAACGCAGCGCCGATACGGATGCCGAGCAATCGGTTGTGCCCAACGATATCGACCTGGTCGAATGGTATTACGACAAGGGTTATTCCGACGGCTTCCCCGTCGTGCCGCCGACGCCGGAAAAGGTCGAGGCGATGATCGCGGCACTCGGCGGCGACCCGGATTACGTGGAAGCCCGGGTGCCGCCCCGTTGGGGAAACCTCACCCGCGAGGTTCTGGCGATCAACATGGTAATGGCCGGCTGCAGGCCGGAATACGCACCGGTCGTGCGCGCGGCGATGCTGGCGCTGTGCTCCAGCGCGTTCAACCTGGTCGGTGTGCAGGCGACGACGCATATGGCTTCGCCGCTGTTGGTGGTGAACGGACCGATCCGGAACGAAATCGGTATGAACAGCGGCCACAATGTGTTCGGCTCGGGCAACCGGGCGAACGCGACGATTGGGCGGGCGATCCGCATGGTCCTGTTAAACGTCGGCGGCGGCTGGCCCGGGGAGCTGGACAAGAGCACCCTCGGCTCGCCCGCGAAATACACCTACTGCATCGCCGAGAACGAAGAGATCGGCTGCCTCGCGCCCTATCACGTGGAGAAGGGGTTCGACCAGGAAGAGTCGACGGTTTTCGTAATGCCCGCCGAGCCGCCGCACAGCGTGACCAACCATGTCTCCGACGATCCGGAAGGCATCCTCGACAGTATCGTCTCGGCGATGAGCACCATCGCCCATAACAACGCTGTCAGCGCCGGGCATTGCGCCGTGGTCATCGGGCCGGAACATGCCAAGGTCATGGCGAAGTACCAATGGACCCGCCACGATATCCGCCATTACCTATGGTATCAGGCAACCAACACCTTCGGCGACGTGGCGTTCCAGCATCGTTACGGCAAGGTCTATAACCGAAGCCTGCCGAAATGGTACAAGCGCGACGTGGATGCTCGTATTCCGGTCGTCCCGACGCCGGATCACATTCATCTGTTCTGCGCCGGCGGCGAGGCCGGCCGGTTTTCCGCCTTCATTCCGGGCTGGGGCCACATGGCGAGCCCGGTGCTCCGCGAACTGAACGGGCGCCCGCCGGCGGCCGGCGGGATGATTTGCGAAGACGGAACATGCCATCTGTAGCGGCCGGCCAACGGCCGCGGTTTTGCGAACGGGATAACCAAACAAGGAGGTCACATGCCACTTGATGCCCCCCAAACGGGCCAGACCGTGTACGACCCGCGCGGCGTGGTCGAGGCGGTGCCGGTGCCGATCGGCAAGCGCGTCGAGGCGCTGAACGGTCTGCGTCTCGGCATTCTCAGCAACAAGAAGTGGAACGGGAACAATCTGCTCCGCAAGACGCAGGCGATCTTGGAGGAAGAGATCGATTTTTCGGAAGTTCGCTTCTACGAGAAAGAGAGCTTTTCGAAGAATGCCGATCCGGGTCTTCTAGGCGACATTATCGCCGAGAACGATATCGTCCTCACCGCGATAGGCGACTGAGGGTCCTGCACGTCGTGCTGTATGCATGACGCCGTATCGCTCGAAGGCCAGGACCGTCCGACCGCCGTTATCGTGACCACGGAATTCGTCCATGAGGCCGAAGTCCAGCGGAACGCCCTCGGGATGAACGATCTCGAGCCGGTTGTCATCACGCATCCGCTGAGCACGTTGTCCGACGAGGAAATTACCGAACGGGCCCAACAGGCCGCCGATCAGGCCGTGAAGATCTGGCTGGGTCAGGTATAGAAACGCCCGGTTCCCGCGACCCTTCGAACCAGCGCCGCTTCGCCGGGAAACCGGTGGGCGGCGCCGTTTTTTGCCCGGATGGCCCTTGCTGTCTCTTTGCCGGATTTATCGGATCGATTTGTTTAAAAAGCCGGATTTTAACCTTTGCTTAAGGTCTCCAAGACATGGTCTGGATCGTTACGGTCCAAGAATTGGAGCGCAGCCGGCAGAATGGCGGCGATTGAGCAGAACGGGTTTGATTTCGGTATCTTGAATGCCGCCGCTGTCGATCTCAGCGGTGGCGATCAGCATGCCTTGAACCAGCTTTTCCGCGGCGATGGGAATCACCCACCTACGGTTATATGGGACCCGTCGTTGGACGATTTGCCGCGGGACGGCCTGCAGTTTCTCCTCACGCATTGGCAGGGCCTGGCGAAAGACGGCGGCCTGCCGCTTGTCGATGACCTGGACCCGATCGACTTACGGCCTGCGCTCGGCAACATCATGTTGGTGGACGTTCTTGATGACGGAAGTGATTTTCGCTATCGGCTTTACGGATCGGCCATCGCTTTCATCAGCAGTGGAGACAAAACCGGCCAGAGCGTGATCGACTTCGAAGGAATTCCCGCTCAGTTTTTCTACGTCGTTTACCGGGCGGCCCTGATTCGGCGTTGTCCGATCTATACCCACCACCATCCGACAGGGATAGCCAATTTCCGCCGCTGGCATCGGCTGTTGCTTCCGCTTGCCGACAAATCCGGCAGCATCGTCCGCTACCTTGTCGGATGCTATGCGGATCCGAAATCCGAGGCGTTGAACGAAATTTAGCCGGCGGTTTCGCTCCAAACGTCAGTCCATATGCGAGAACATCGTCTGACCGGGTGTCGGCAGCTCGGCCCGTAGGATCGTGCCGGTATCGGATTCCGTGATGAAGAGCGATCGATTGTCCGGCCCGCCGAACGCGACGTTGGTCGGGAAGAGGCCGCGGCAAGATTTGACCCGGTAGAGCGGTTCGCCGAGCGGACTGAAGACCCAGACCGATCTGCCGCCGGCGTGGCAAACGAGGATGTTTCCGTCGGCGTCCACCGCCATGCCATCCGGGCCGCTGCCGCCGGAAAGCTGAACGAAGCTCCCGACTTTCGTGGTGCCGCCATCGGGCAGCAACGGCATGCGCCAGACCTGGTTTGCCCGGGTCATGGCGACATAGAGCCAGCGTTCGGTGGGATCGAGGACGAGGCCGTTAGGGCTGGGTCCGGTATCGATAAGCAGGTCGAGTGTCCCGTCCGTTTTCAGGCGGAAGACACGTCCCGTCGGGTCATGTAGGCCCGTGAGGCCCTGATCGGTAAAGTACAGGTCGCCGTTGCTGGCGAATGTCAGATCGTTTACCCCCTTGAACCCCTCGACGCGATAACGGTCGCAGTGCGGTGTGACCGCGCCGCTTGCAGGATCGACTAGCATAATCCCGTTCTTGTAGTCGGCGACGAAGATACGGCCGTCCTTATGGATCTTCAGGCCGTTCGGTTCACCGTCATATTCCGCCACCAGGTCGAACGCGCCGCCGGGCTCCATCCGAAACACCCGCCCCCAAGGAATATCGACGATGAAAAGGTTCCCGTCCCGGTCGAACGCAGGCCCTTCGATGAAGGAGTGTATCGTTTCGCCCTTGTTGTTCGCGCTCGACCACGTCGAATAGGCGTCTTCCTTCCTGAATTTCCGCGGCAGCTCCGCGAACACCTCGGTTTCGATTATCTCCGGGAGCGGATATAGGCTCATGTCTGTTCCTCGTTTTGCAGCTTCAGGCGCGCGAACCGGCGTCGGGTTTGGGGCGAACCCCGCCTATATTTGATATCATCCCGAAATGAAACGAAAGTCGGGGTCCGCCGGTATCCGGGTCCTTCTTTCCCGATTAGCAAGGTGAACAAACATGCCGTCACAGACCGTTGCCATTCTCAGCCCGGGCGATATGGGCCACAACGTCGCGAAGGTTCTCAAGAAGGAAGGCCTTCGGACGGTCACCTGCCTCGCAGGTCGAAGCGAACGGACCCGCACCCTGGCGGAAACTGCTGCAATCGAGGATTTGCCCTCGCTCGAAGCGGTGATGGGCGAGGCGGACCTCGTGCTGTCGATCATGCCGCCATCCTTGGCGCTGGAGTCCGCAAAGGCCTTCGCCGCCGCGATGACTGCGGCGAAGGCGACACCCGCCTATGCCGACTGCAACGCGGTCTCGCCGCAGACTGCGCAGGCGGTCAGCGATGTCATCGGAGGCGTCGGCGCTTCCTTTATCGATTCGGGCATTATCGGGCCCGGGCCGGGCACCCGGGAAAAGCCGACACGATTCTACGTGAGCGGCCCCGACGCTGCCGTCATGGAGATGCTTGCCGGCCCGCATATCGATGTCATCAACATGGGGCCGGAGATCGGCAACGCATCGGCGATCAAGATGTGCTACGCCGCCGTGACCAAAGGAACGTGGACCCTGCACACCGCGGCCTTGCTGGCGGCGGAAGCCCTCGGTGTGACCGACGATCTTCACGATGAGATCCAGTTCAGCCGGCCTCGGGATTTTGCGGAAATGGAACGGATGGTGCCCCGCATGCCGCTGGACGCCGGCCGTTGGATCGGGGAGATGCACGAGATCGCACACACCTTGGAAGGGACGGGCGTGACGCC
Organism: Alphaproteobacteria bacterium; assembly: GCA_965228975.1. GTDB lineage: Bacteria > Pseudomonadota > Alphaproteobacteria > UBA8366 > UBA8366 > JAJFJD01. The sequence continues at coordinate 3,283,856 of OZ245851.1, read as the reverse complement.
AAATTTCCATAAGGGTGCGGCCGATATTTTTGAACTCCTGGTAAAGACACCGATTGCTCAGGAGACCCGGCAAACCGTCGATACCAGCCGCACGTTGAAGCAGGCATTGGCAATTTACGCAGAACAATTGCCGGCGCGATCAAAATCTTGATACTCGCCGCGACCGCATGGCTCGGATCTTGCTTCGTCTGACAGTGCGGCAAGGCACGGCGACTGTCGCCTGCCCGGGATTTTGGAAAGGACAGGCATGAGTTCCCTGGATCTGGCTCTGATCGGAAACGGCAGCATCGGCGCGCTTGTCGATCCGAAAGGGCGCATCGTGTGGGGTTGCTTCCCGCGGTTCGACGGCGACCCTGTTTTTTGCTCGCTGCTAAAAAACCACGGGGAGCCGGCGCACGGGTTTTTCGATATCGAATTGATCGATTTCGATCGCGCCGAACGGGAATACCGTCCGAACTCAGCGATACTGCTGACCAAGCTGTACAGCAAGGACGGCGCTTGCGTTGAAATCACCGACTTTGCGCCTCGGTTCAAGCAGTTCGGCCGGACATTCCGGCCGACCACGTTGATCCGGCACATACGCCCGCGCTCGGGCAATCCGCGCGTCCGGATTCGACTACGGCCCGCCTTCGACTATGGGAGCCATCGCCCGGAAATGACCCGGGGATCGAACCATCTCCGTTATGTGATGCCCGAAATGACGCTGCGCCTCACCACGGATGCGCCGGTGGTCTATGTCGCGGACGAAATCCCGTTCAACCTCGAACGGCCGTTCACCATGGTGCTGGGACCCGACGAAAGCCTGGTCTATCCGGTCGCGCAGACGGGGCGGGATTTTTTCGAGAAGACGGACGAATATTGGCTCGAATGGTGCCGCTATCTCGCGCTGCCATTCGAATGGCAGGCTGCCGTGGTGCGCGCGGCGATAACGCTCAAGCTTTGCCATTTCGAAGAAACCGGTGCGATCATCGCCGCGATGACGACCTCGATTCCCGAGGCCGCGGACTCCGCGCGCAACTGGGATTACCGGTTCTGTTGGCTCCGCGACTCCTATTTCGTCGTGCAGGCCTTGAACCGGCTGGGTGCGACCCGGACGATGGAAGGTTATCTTAGTTACATCAACAATGTCGTCGCGACGGTCGATGACGACGATGATCTGCAGCCGGTTTTCGGCATCACCCGCACGCACAAACTCGACGAGTGGGAGGTCGACTCACTCGAAGGGTATCGCGGGATGGGGCCGGTGCGGGTCGGCAACCATGCCTATACGCAGGTGCAGAACGACGGCTATGGCAGCGTCATCCTGGCCGGTGCGCAAATCTTCTTCGATATTCGGCTGCGCCGGCCAGGCACCATCGATCAGTTCCGGCGCTTGGAAAAGTTAGGGACGCGGGCGGCCGCATTATGGAACAAGCCCGATGCAGGGATGTGGGAGCTGCGGACGCGCCAGAGCGTGCACACCTTTTCGAGCGTGATGTGCTGGGCGGCATGTGACCGGCTGGCGCGGATATCGTCCCGGCTCGGCTTGACCGACCGACATACATATTGGGCCGACCAGGCGAACACGATCCGCGACGGCATCCTTCAACAGGCCTGGAACAAATCGCTCAACAGCTTTACCGGTACCTTCGATGGCGACGAGGTCGATGCGAGCCTCCTGCTTATGCCGGAGATCGGGTTTATCGATCCGGACGACAAACGGTTTCATGGCACGTTGGCGCTGATCGAAGATCGCCTGCGCAAGGGAATGCACCTTTTCCGCTACGGCAACGAAGATGACTTCGGCTGCCCGGAAAATGCGTTCAATATCTGCACCTTTTGGTATATCGACGCGCTCGCGATGGTGGGCCGGACGGACGAGGCCCGCGCGTTGTTCGAGAATATGCTAGCCTGTCGAAATTCCGTTGGTCTTTTGTCCGAGGACCTCGATCCGAAGACCGGCGAATTGTGGGGCAATTTCCCACAGACCTATTCAATGGTCGGGATCATTAATTCCGCTATGCGGCTTTCGAAGCCGTGGGAGCAGGCTTTTTGAGCCGTCTTGTCGTCGTTTCAAATAGAGTGGCGCCGGTAAAGCAGCCAAGGCCCGGAAGTCAGGGAGGACTCGCCGTTGGCGTGCTGGCGGCGCTACGGGATCGCGGGGGAATCTGGTTCGGCTGGAACGGCAACATCTCACAGCGATCCACGCAAAATCCGTCGATTGTCGAAGCGGGCCGATTGACATACGCCACCATCGATCTCAATCAGGTGGATTACGATGAGTATTACTTCGGGTTCGCCAACAGGTCGCTGTGGCCGCTGTTCCACTATCGGCTCGACCTCTCCGAGTTCAATCGCCGCGACTATGAAGGATATCGCCGCACCAATCGCCTGTTTGCAAGCCGGCTGCGTCCCCTGTTGGAGCCGGATGATCTGATCTGGGTGCATGACTATCATCTGATTCCCATGGCGGAAGAGTTGCGCAACGCGGGGTGCGAACAGCGCATCGGGTTTTTCTTACACATCCCTTGGCCGACGGTTCAGGTTCTGTTGGCGCTTCCGCAGCACCGCCAAATCGTCCGGGCGATGTGCACCTATGACGTCCTCGGATTCCAGACGGAAAGCGACCGCAAGGCGTTCTGCAATTACATCCTCGAAGAAGCGGGCGGCTTGGTTGGCGATAACGGGTTGGTTCGGGCCTATGGTCGCACCGTGAAGACAGGGGTCTTTCCGATCGGAATCGATGCCGGAACGGTGACTCGGTTTGCCGCGTCGGCGGTTGAGTCCCGGACCACGCAGCGATTGAAAAGCAGCCTCGGCGGGCGTGATCTGATGATCGGCGTCGACCGGCTCGATTACTCAAAGGGACTGACCCAACGGCTCGAAGCCTTTGAACACCTGCTCGAGGCGTATCCGGAGCACCGCGGCCATATTGTAATGCTGCAGATCGCCCCGCCTTCTCGCAGCGATGTGCCGGAATACCAACAAATCCGGCATGAGCTGGAGGCCATGGCCGGACATGTCAACGGCCGCTATGCCGAGTTTGACTGGGTGCCGACGCGATACCTCAATAAGGGATTCAACCGCCGAACCCTATGCGGCTTTTTCAGGACCAGCCGAGTCGGCTTCGTGACACCGTTACGGGATGGCATGAACTTGGTTGCGAAGGAGTATGTCGCCGCGCAGGACCCCAAGGACCCCGGTGTTCTCGTGTTGTCGCGGTTCGCCGGTGCGGCAAATGAGTTGTCCGAGGCCTTGATCGTGAACCCGTTCGACACGGAAGGGGTCGCCGAGGCGTTGCAGCATGCCTTGACGATGTCATTGGAGGAGCGTCAGGAACGCTGGCGCGCGATGTACGACCGGCTCTGCGAATACGACATCACCTATTGGCGAGAGGCCTTCCTCGATGTTTTGACGCGAGCGCCGTACAGCACACGCCATGGTCGGCCGGATTGAACCGTCGGGTGCAATTGCCGGCCAATTCTGTTAAGATAAGGCAACTCGATCACGACAGCACGGAACCGGCGTGCAGGGAGAAACGAAGGCCAAGTAGTATCCCTCTGACGCACAAAATTCTGTCCGGCGGAACAGTGTGCCGTGAACTGGAGTGTCGTACGCTCACAGGTCAGTATCGTGATCGGAAACGCTTCGGGCTTTAACGCCCGAGCGATATTTCGTAACCTCGGCGCACCCTGGCCGTTCGGGCATTGCACGGACGGCGCTTTTCTTGTCTGCATTGGCGAGCCTGCGCATGCGGAGCGGCGTTTTTCACGCATGAGCGACTGAGTTTGAAAGGGACGCAGAGTGAACGACGGCGATCCGTCGGTCGTTACGGACCGCATTCACGCCCGGTGTGAAAAACGGACAACCCCGTGCGGCGAGGGCCGCATGGTATGGCGCATCTGGGGCCAGGGCGAGCCGGTCGTCCTCCTGCATGGCGGGTCCGGATCATGGACACACTGGATTCGCAACATCCCGGCGCTCGAGGACCGGTACCGGCTCTATGTGGCCGATTTACCGGGCTTCGGTGATTCCGACCTGGCGCCAAAGGAATACCATGTCGACCGGCTTCCCGAGTCGACCGACCATCTTGCGGACATCGTCTGTCAGGGGCTGGCGGAGTTGCTGCCGCCGCCGGTCCGCTATCATCTCGTCGGATTTTCCTTCGGGAGCATCATGGGGGGATATGTAGCGCGGCGCGAGGGCGCACGTCTGGCATCCTTCACGTTGATCGGCGCGGCGGCGCTTGGGGTGCCGTGGCCCGGATTGGTCAAGGAATTGCGGGCGATGACAAAGGACATGCCCCGCGAGGAAATCATGGAGGTTCAGCGCCATAACCTGAATGCCATCATGTTGCACACACCGCCGTCCAAAATCGACGACTACGCCGTTTGGCTGCAGATGGAAAATGTCCGGCGCGCGCGGATGCGATCACACGTTGTGGCAGGCACTGACACGCTGGTACGGACACTGTCCGATGTCGTCGCGCCGATGACGGTTATTTGGGGTGCGGAGGATGTTTTTGCTAAACCGGGTCTGACGGAACGGCAGGTGGTTGTCCGGTCGGTCCAGCCGGAGGCCGACATCCACATTCTCGACGGTGTCGGCCACTGGGCGATGTACGAAGCTGCCGTGCCGGTGAACCGTTTGCTGCAGGATGTGCTGAAGCGTTATGCGTTGCGAGGCGACGATGAATGAGGAATTAGGGAGCGAGGCCGCTGTAGCGCGCTTGGATGCGTCGGCGGAGCGTCGCCTGACGCCGTGTGGCGACGGTGACATGGTCTGGCGAATCTGGGGCGAGGGACCGGCGCTTGTGTTGCTGCATGGCGGGCACGGTTCTTGGACCCACTGGATCCGGAACATTCCCGAATTGGCCAAGCGGTATCGGCTGTATTTGCCGGATTTGCCGGGATACGGCGAGTCGGGGACACCTGCGGAACCGCACACGTCCGAGAACCTGGGCGGGATTGTCGCGGAGGGTGTGAATCTGGTACTGCCGCCCGGAACGACCTGCGCAATGGTCGGGTTTTCGCTTGGCGGGATCGTCGGCGGCAGCGCGGCCGCCTTGCTTGGGCCCCGGGTCCATACCTTCGTCGTCATCGGCTCGAGCGGGCTGAATCTGCCGCGGGCGAATATCGATGGATTACGGAAATGGACGCCCGATATGCCGAACGACGTCCTGCGCGATGTCCACCGGCACAATCTTGCGACCATCATGGTTGCCGACCCGGCACGGATCGATGCCTTGGCCTTGCAACTTCAAATGTCCAATACCTTGAAGGCGCGGGTGAAAGGCAGCGCGATCGCCCGGTCGGATGCGTTGCGGCGGGCGTTGCCGGCGATAAAGGCGCGCCTCGTCTGTATCTCCGGGGCGGCGGACGTTTACGTGGTCGATAGTGTGGCGGAACGGAAATCGGTCTTTCATGCCGTCCAGCCGGAAACGCCCTTTCATTTCATCGACGATGCCGGTCATTGGGTGATGTACGAACAAGCCGAGGCGTTCAACAGCGTTCTGGATCGCGCATTGCACGCGGTGGACGGGGGCGTTTCCACATGAGCGGGGCAATGCCGGATCCGATACGTGCGGATGAAGCACCCGCGGATTGCGTGCGGCGCTTCGTTGACGCGGCCGAGCGCCGAACCACGCCTTGCGGCGACGGTGACTTGGTGTGGCACATCTTCGGTGATGGCCCGCCGCTCGTCCTGCTGCACGGCGGCTTTGGGCGCTGGAGCCACTGGATTCGCAATATTCCGGTATTGTCCCGGCACTTCACCCTGTATCTGCCCGATATTCCCGGTCATGGCGATTCCGCCGTCCCGCCCGAGCCGTATACGGGCCTTTCGATTGCGGCCCTCGTCAAGGACGGATTGGAGATGCTGGTTCCCGACGGACCGTCGATTGCCGCCGCCGGGTTTTCGTTCGGCGGGATCATCGGCGGTTGCTTGGCGGCGCAATACCCGAGGATCGAAACGCTCGCGGTCTGCGGGTCGAACGGGCTGGGATTGAACCGGGGCCCGATTTCCGGACTGCGGCATTGGCGCGGTGTCACGGACCCGGACGAACTTGCCGCGGTCCACCGCAACAATTTGGAAATCGTGATGTTCGGCGACCCGAACAATGTCGACGATCTCGCGGTCTACTTGCAAACGACGAATGCGCCGGATGCCCGGATCAAGGGCCGCTTGATCGCGGTGACCGACGCGCTCGCCGCGGCGCTGCCCGCGGTCGAAGGCCGGATCGTTCCGATATTCGGCGCGCTGGATTGCTATGCAAAGGATTTTATGGACGAACGTGTCGCGCTATTCCGCTCGATCCAGCCGGACAGCGAATTTCGGATCATCGAAGACGCGGGGCATTGGGTGATGTACGAGCAACCCGAGCGATTCAATGCCGTCTTGCTGGACGTTTTGGGTGTGAAGGACGGGTCACATGGATGATACGGTCGGCCGACCGCATTCATCCGTCGGTACGGCAGGTGAGACGCCGGCGGAAGTCGTCGCACGGATCGACGCGTTGTCCGAGCAGCGACGCACCCGCTTCGATGGCGGTGAAATGGTCTGGCGCGTCTGGGGGCGGGGCCGTCCTTTGGTGCTGTTCCATGGCGGCTACGGGACGTGGACGCATTGGATCAAGAATGTCGTGCCGTTATCCCGTCATTTCCAGGTTTTCGCGGCGGACATGCCGTCGCATGGCGAGTCCGATACCTTGCCGGGCCGCCCGAGCCGCGATGCGATGGCGGATGCCATCGGCGCCGGATTGGATCAACTGTTCGGCGCGGAGCAGGTTTACGACATCGCCGGGTTCTCGATGGGCGCCAATCTCTCCGCAGCCATCGCGTTGGCGCATGGCGGCAAGCTCGACAATCTTGTCGTGATCGGCCCCGGAGGGTTGGGCGTTTCGTCGAAGAAGATCGTGGGGCTGCAGCGCTGGCGGCCGGACTTGCCGCGCGAGGTGTTGGACCGGCGGCATAGCAACAATCTCGGCGTCATCATGTTCCACGACAACGCCCGGATCGACGATTTGGCCGTGCATTTGCAGCGCGAGAACGGGTTGCGTATGCGGTTCCGCATCGCGCGAAGCGGCATAAATACGTTGTTGAAAGATAATCTGCCGCAAGTCCGGTGCCGACTAACGGCGATTTGGGGCGATGGCGATGTCTATGCCGAGGGCGGGCGCGACGATCGGATCGCCGTATTGCGGCAGTCGCATCCTGATCTGGAAATCCGCATCGTCGCGGATGCCGGACATTGGGTGATGTACGAACAGGCCGACGCGTTCAATGCCGCGTTGCTGGAATCCCTCGGTGTTGCCGACCCGTCGATTTGATGCCGAGCGGCGGCGGGATGTCTAAACGCGCGCTACCGTGAGGCTCTTCCGGACGCGGGCGGCGGCAAACGCGAAGAAGAGGCCGCCGATCGCGACGACCAGGGCGAATTTTGGCCAGACGATGTCGATTCCCGCGCCCCGGTTAAGGATGGCTTGGGCGAAGCTTACGAAGTGGGTCGGCGGCGCCGCCTGCATGATCGTCTGGAGCAATTCCGGTTGGCTCTCGAGCGGCGTGTTGGCGCCCGATAGGAGGTTCATCGGCAAGACGACCAGCATGAAAAGCAGGCCGAACTGCGGCATGGACCGGGCGATTGTCCCCAGGAATATGCCCAGGGCCGTCGAGAAAAACAGATAGCTGGCGGTCCCAATCAGAAAGAGCAGCCTAGACCCCGCAATGGGCACTTGCAGCAATGTTTCGACGATGAGCCATATCGATAGTCCCGTGGCCACCAGGATGACGAGGCCGTTGGCCCAGACCTTCGCCATCATGATCTCCAGCGGCGTTAACGGCATTACCAGTAGATGCTCAAGCGTTCCATGTTCGCGTTCCCGGATCAGGGCGGCGCCGCTCAAGATAATCGACAGCATCGTAATTTGCTGGATGACCTGCATGATGCTGGTGAACCACGCGCTTTCGATATTTGGATTGAAGGCGAACCGCGTTCGGAGTTGGACAGCGGGTGCCGTGGATTCGGCGCCGGGTTGGATGAAGCGGGCGACTTCCTGAGTCAGAATCCTGTTTATGTATCCGTTCCCGATGCCTGCCTGCATCATGGCCGTCGCGTCGACGTTGACTTGCACGGTCGGTCGGCGTTCTGCCAGGACATCGGCTTCGAATTTGCTGGGGATAACCACAACGAACGTATACTTGCGTGCATTCATCGCCGGGTCGACTTGATCGAAGGATATCAGTTCGGGCTTGCGGAAGTAGGGTGGCAGAAACGCCTGCTGAATACGCGTCGATAGTTGCGAGCGGTCGTGATCCACGATTGCGATCGATCCGTTTCGCAGGTCGTGAGACATGCCGGTTGCCGCGGTGTAGACGGACAATGAAAACGCCCAAACGATCAGCACAAGCATGACGTTGTCGCGACGTAGGCTGAACAGTTCCTTGATACCCAGGCGGTAGATATTCTCCAGGCGGCGCATGTCTAACGTTCCTGCTTCTTCAAGAGGAAGACGCTCAAGGCGGCCAGGATCGGAAGGAATATCAATAGCGCGGCGAACTCCGGCAAGAGTTGGCCAAACCCGAGGCCCTTGGTGAAGGTGCCGACGCTGATGTTCATGAAATACGTCGTCGGAATGATCTTACCGAGGACCGCGGCACCGCCTTCAAGTGACGAAACGGGCTGCATCATCCCGGAAAACAGGACCGATGGGACAATCGTCGCGATGGCGGTGCCGAACAGTGCGGCGATTTGAGTTCTGGTGAAAGATGAGATCAAGAGGCCGACTCCCGTCGATGCCGATACGAAGAGCGCCGCACCCAGACACAGAGCGGCGAAGCTTCCTTTGATCGGAACCTCGAACAGGAAGATCGCCATCGCCACCAATATGAAGAAGTTGATCAGCGCGATCGCGATATATGGAATTTGTTTGCCGAGCAGGAACTCCAAGCGCGTTACCGGAGTGACGTAAAGATTGGTGATCGAACCCAGTTCTTTTTCCCGAACGATCCCGAGGGCCATCAGGATGGCCGGTATCTGCATGAGAAGCAGCGCGATCGTCGAGGGAACCATCGCGAAAACGCTCTTGAAGTCCTGATTGTACTTGTATCGCGGTTCGATAACCGATGGCGACGGAATAAGTGGCGGACCGGTGGAGCTCCGCGACAGTTCCTCCAGATAGCGTTGATGCAATCCTTCGACGTAGCCGCGGATTGTCTCGGCGCGGAACGGCATGGCGCCATCGATCCTGGCCGATATCTGTGGACCACGGCCTTGAACCAACGCTTTGCCGAATCCCGGTGGAATTTCGATCGCCAGCGTGATGTCACCGCTTTGGAGTCGAAGGTCCAACTCGGCGTGGCTCTGGATCGGCGCGCCCCGCAGGAAATACCGCGATCCGGCGAACCCTTCCAAGTAGGTCCGACTTTGCGGCGTTCGATCCTGGTCGAAGGCCGCATATTTCAGATCTTCCACGTCGAATGTGATGCCGTAGCCGAAAACGACCATGAGGATGGCCGTCCCGAGAACCGCGAAGGCGAGCCGGATCGGATCACGGGAGATCTCCATCATTTCTCGACGGCAATAGGCCATGAGCCTTCGAATGCTGAAGCCGCCGGGCCGAGGCGGCGCCTTGCTATGCCGCTCGACCACGTCTTTTGGCGGTTCTGTCGGCGCGGGTTCGCTGACCGCTTCCTCCAAATAGGCAATGAACGCGTCTTCCAGTGTCTCGACGCTGCGTTGTTGCATGAGTTCGTTGGGCGTGCCCTCGGCGAGCACGAGTCCGGCATGCATCAGTGATATCCGGTCGCAGCGCTCCGCTTCGTTCATGAAATGCGTGGAGATGAAGATCGTTACGCCTTGATTCCGGGAGAGATCGATCAACAAGTCCCAGAACGTATCCCGGGCGATCGGATCGACGCCGGACGTCGGCTCGTCCAGGATCAGCATTTCCGGTTCGTGGATGACCGCAACGGCGAGGGAAAGCCGCTGGCGTACGCCCAAGGGCAATTCCTCCGCCAGGTCGTCGACGTAGTCGGCGAGACCGAACTGGCCGATCAGCGCATCGATTCGGTCGGTAATGCGATTGCGCGGCAGATGGAACAGACGGGCGTGCAGATCGAGGTTTTGCGCGACCGTGAGTTCCGCGTACAGCGAGAAGGACTGCGACATGTATCCCACGCGCTTGCGCGTTTCGAGGTCGGATGCCTTGGTCTCTTCGCCGAAGAGCCATGCCGTACCCGATGTCGCCGGCAACAGACCGGTCAGCATTTTCATGGTCGTTGTCTTGCCGCAGCCGTTCGACCCGAGGAACCCGAATATCTCTCCGCGCTCGATTTCGAAACTGACGTTGTCGACGGCCGTAAATTTGCCGAACCGCCGTGTCAGACCTTGCGCGACAATGGCGGGCACGCCGTCGTGAACCGGGCGCGCCGGTATCTCGAAGGATTTGCGCTCATGGCCGTCGGTCGTGGGCAGCAGTTTGACGAACGCATCTTCGAGAGTTTCCGCGCCGACATCGCGTTTGATATCCGCAGCCCTGCCGGTTGCGAGGATCGCGCCATTGTTCATCGCGACGAGGTAGTCGAAGCGCTCCGCTTCATCCATATAAGCGGTCGAAACCACTACCTCCATGCCAGGGTGCTGCTTTCGAATATTGTCGATGAGGTCCCAGAATTGCCGGCGCGATAGCGGGTCGACGCCGGTTGTGGGCTCGTCGAGGATCAGAAGATCCGGATCATGGATTAAGGCGCAGCAAAGCCCCAATTTTTGCTTCATGCCGCCGGACAGTTTTCCAACTTGCCGGTTCGGGAACGGATCGAGACCGGTGCTTTTCAGCAGCTGAGCGATGCGGCTTCGGCGCTCGGCATGGTCCTGCCCGAACAAACGCCCGAAGAACTCCAGGTTCTCGAAGACGGTAAGGTCCATATAGAGGTTCTTGCCGAGACCCTGGGGCATATAGGCAATTCGAGGACAAACGCTTTTTCGATGACCGCTGTCGGCGATGTCGCCGCCCAGCACTTCGATTTTGCCGGATTGGATTTTCCGCGCCCCTGCGATAAGGCCTAGCAAGGTCGACTTGCCGACTCCGTCGGGGCCGATTACGCCCACCATGCCACCGGCGGGGAGTGTGAGAGTGACGTCGTCGAGGGCGACCGTGTCGCCATACCGGTGTGAGACGGTCTGGAGGCGGGCGGCGATCTCCTGTTCCGTGGTCATTGCGCTGGTGGTGGCAGTTTCACCTTGAGGCTGTCCGGCCAAGACGCGTCCGGACCGAGCAAGACATAGGCTTCGCCGGGAACACCGGTCTTGACCTTTCGCATGTGCTGTCGAAGGAGCGCTGGGTCGATCTTGACCTTGACCCGGAACATCAGCTTCTCCCGTTCGCTGCGCGTTTCGACCGCGCGCGGCGTGAACTGGGCTTCCGCGGCGACGAAGGAAACCTGTGCCGGAATCACATATTGTGAAATCGCATCCAGGATGATGCGTGCGTCGGACCCAACGATGACTCGGCCAACCTCGGCGGTTGGCAGAAAGATCGTCATGTAGACGTCCGATAGGTCGAGCAGAGTCAGCACCTTTCCGCCGGCAGGCAGGACCTCGCCCGGTTCCGCTAGTCTGTATTGAATGCGGCCCTGCCGCGGCGCCTTGAGCACGGAGTCATCGATTTGTGTCTGAATGCGTTTCGTTTCGGCTTCGGCCGACTCCACGGCTCTTTGTGTGCTGACCAGGCGTGCGTGCGCCGCCGTTAAGACCGCGGCCGCCGTATCGCGCTCGGATTGGCGCCGGTCGAGGCGCTCGCGGGAAATGTGCCCTTTCTGGACGAGGAACGTCGCGCGCCCCAGCTCCTGCTCGGCGAACTTCAGTTCGCTTTCCCGTTTGGCGATCTGGGCGCGTGCCTCGGCGACGTCTTGCTGCGCTTGCGCAACCAGCGCCTTTGCGCGGGCGAGGCTTGCGTCCAGCTCCGCCGTGTCCATGCGCGCCAGCACTTGCCCCGCGGAAACCATGTCGCCTTCATCGACGGTGACCTCGGCAACGCGTCCTGCGTATTTTGCGGCGACGTGCACTTCTTCCGCTTCGATCCGCCCGTTACCCGAAGCGATGTCCGCCGGCAACTGGTTCTGTTCTAGGTGCCACCAATAATAGCCGCCGCCGGCTATGCCAGCGATTACAGCGGCGAGAATAAGGAAAACCCGATAACGTGCCATCAACCGTCGCCTTCGTTAACCAGTGGTTGGGCGGGACGCCGAGAGATTGTCCGTATGTTTCGACTGCATATCGACCGAAAACCATCTGCGGGCGATACCCGCCGCGCATGGTAGGCGCGGCGGGTCATCTGCAGGGCGACGACCTTGGGGGATACTGCCCTATTTCTTCGATTTTACCGAGATTTTCCGCTCCTTGGATTTTCCCTTGCCGGTTTTGGGCAGTCTGAGCTTCAGGATACCATTGGAAAACTCGGCTTTGATCTTGTCCGAGTCGACATCGTCCGGAAGCTGGAAGGTCCTTTCGAACGAGCCAAACCGGCGTTCCGACATGCGTATGTTGGCATCTTTCTTTTCTTTCTCGGACTTCTTCTCGCCGCGCAAGTGAAGCCGATTGTCCCTGACCGTTACTTCCACGTCGGACTCATCGACGCCCGGCAGTTCGGCTTCGATGCTATAGCCCTTGTCGTCTTCGCTAACATCGACGGTCGGTAGGGCCACGTCCGGTTTCGTGAAGAAAGTTTCGTCGTCAAAGAATCCGCGACCCATTAGTCCGCCGAATCGCGGCCAGTCCGCGAACATGCGGTCGAACGCACGATCAATATCATCGCGCAACATTGTCAGCGGGAACGCGCTGGGCGGCGCACTGACCGTTGGCGCTTTGGTGGTCTCTGTGGTGGATTTTCCCTTTGCCATGTCCGATTACTCCTCTGCGGCAAAAATCATCCATATCAATGTTCACAGCGACTCTACCCCGCCGGACGGTGCGGGCATTGACGTGCGTCAACGGGTGGTGTGTTCAGGCGGCAGGCGCGCGGCGCCGGGTTTCGCCCGTCAGCGTGGCCGCTTCCCGCTTGAATAGGTCGATCAATTCGTCCATCACGGCCCGCACCAGCGGCACCCGGCGCAAGTCCGGGTGCACGATGAGGTGCTGTTCGCTCTCGAGTTCTTCGATAGGCGGCGTGAGCCGCACGAGCGACGGGTCATTGTCCGCGGTGAAGCAGGGCAGGACGCCGAGGCCAACGCCCTTGCGGACCGAATCATACAAAACCAGGCCATTGTTGACGCGTACCACCGGATTCTGCCCGGCAAGTTTGCTGGCCAGCCAAATTTGGGTGTCGAACCGTGCATGGTCGCCGTCGTAGCCAACCCAGGGACAGTCCTTGTAGCGTGCATCCGACCGGGCGGCGGGAAAGCGACGGACCAATTCAGCCTCGCCGTAGACGGCATAGGAAATCGCACCGAGTTTGCGGGCAATCAGTGCCGGGTTCTCCGGCAGGCAGGCGCGCAGGACCAAATCCGCTTCGCGCTTGGAGAGGTTGGCGTTGGAATGGCTGATCGCAATCTCGAATTCGACTTCGGGCAACCGTTCCTGCAATTCCGACAGATGATCGGTCAGGAACTGAGCGGCGACCTCGAACACGGAAAGGCGAATCGTGCCGCTGACCCGGTCGGCTAAGGTGGCCTGCCGGCGCTGAATGGCTTCGGCCGTTTGCTCCATTGCCTCCGCCAGTGGCAACAGTTCTTCGCCGGCGGGGGTCGGCACGAATCCGTCCGGCAGCCTGTCGAACAACCGCGCGGACAAGCTCTGTTCCAGCGCTTTCAACCGACGGCCGACGGTCGGCTGCGTCACTTTCAGCACACGGGCCGCCGCCGAAAGATTGCCCTTACGGGCAACGGCGAGAAACACCTGCATGTCATCCCAACTCAAGCTCATGCGACGACCCTATCCGAAAATTTCCGATTTTTGCCTATACAGAATTGTTTAAAGGCTATGCGATTTTGAGTGGAGATCAACATTTATCTTAATGATTAGATCGCCAATTGAGAATCAGTGTCAAACAGCTCCGCAGCGTGTAAGGTCTCCATTCCATGTATTTCGACACAAGACTTTGGGTTTTCACGAAGGGCGTCCGTGGGCGCATCGCCTGGTCCGTTCTGATCGGCATTTTGGCCGCCGCCGTCGGCGTGGCCAGGCTGGCGATGTTGGGCTGGTTGCTGGCGATGGTGTTCCAGGGCACGCCGCTGGAAGACCTGCTGTGGCCTTTCGCGAGCGTCGCAGCGGTGATGGTTCTGCGCGGCGGTCTGGAATACGTCCGCATCATGATCGCGCACCGGACCGCGGCGATCGTGCAGCTCCATATCCGGAAGCAGCTCTTCGACAAGATGATCGAGCTGGGGCCGGCGTATCTCGGGCTCGAGCGGACGGGCGCGGTCATCACGTCGATGGTGGATGGGGTCGAGCAGCTTGAAACCTACTTCGGCCAATATCTACCGCAGCTCTTCGTGGCGACGCTGACGCCGATCGGTATCTTCCTGTTCGTCATGTTCCTGGATCTGCCGGTCGCGCTCACGTTGACCGGCTTCGCCCTGTTCACGCTGATCGCACCGCAGGCCTTCCATCGCATGGACCGCAAGAACAGCAAGCGCCGGTCCACGTCCTACAAGGCCTTTGCGGCCGAATTCCTAGATTCGGTTCAAGGCTTGGCGACGCTCAAGGCGTTCGGGCAAAGCGGCTCACGGGCCCGCATGTTGGCCGAGAAGGCGCACGACCTGTTCCAAAGCACCATGTGGGTCCTGGCGACCAATGCTTTGGCGCGTGGCATCACAGATATCGGCATTGCGGTCGGTGCGGCAGCGACGTTGGCGGTCGGCGCTTATCGCGTCACCGAAGGCGATATGACCCTTGCCGCGCTGTTGATCGTCCTGATGATGGGCGTGGAGACCTTCCGGCCGTTGCGCGAATTGCGGGCGCTGATGCATCAAGGCATGGTCGCCCAGGCGTCGGCGCAGGCGGTCTTCGGCCTGCTCGATTCCAAGCCGATCGTGCGTGATGCCGACGGCGCGTCGGCGTCGGAACGGCTGGATCCGACGATCGAGTTCGACGACATCACCTTTTCCTACCCCAGTGGCCGCAGCCCGGCACATCAAGGCTTGTCCTTTTCCGTTGCCGCCGGCGAACGGATCGGCGTGGTCGGGCCGAGCGGGTGTGGCAAGTCTTCCATCGTCCGGCTGCTGTTGCGGCAATACGATCCGCAGAAGGGCGCGGTGCGGATTGGCGGCAAGGATTTGCGCGACCTCAGCCTGGACTCCATTCGCAGCCAGCTCGCCGTCGTCAATCAGGACACCTACTTGTTCCACGGCACAGTCGAGGACAATCTGCGGCTCGGAAAACCCGACGCGACGCAGGAAGAACTGGAGGAAGCCGCGCGTTCGGCCAATGCGCATGAGTTCATCCGACGCTTGCCGCATGGATACGAAACCGTCGTCGGCGAGCGCGGCTTGCGTCTCTCGGGCGGACAGCGGCAGCGGATCGCGATCGCCCGCGCCTTGCTGCGCGATGCGCCGATCCTGGTTCTGGACGAGGCGCTATCGGCGGTCGATGCCGAGAACGAGGCGATTATCCAGGATGCCCTGGACCGGTTGATGGAAGGGCGGACGACCTTGATCCTGGCGCACCGATTGTCCAGCGTCATCGGGGCGGACCGTATCCTGGTGATCGAGGACGGCCGTGTCAGCGAGTCCGGCGCGCACGCGGCGCTTATGGCGCAGGGCGGCGCGTATCACCGGCTCATGGCGGGGCAGGCGCAGGATCGCGATCCGGGCGAGGTCGAACTCTTCGCCGCCCAGGCGGGCGATCCGCCCCCGACGGAAGATGCGATCCCCGGCATGATCGACACCGCGCAGATGGAGCCGACCGACGCGATCCTCCGCGCCGAGGGCATGGGCTGGGCCGACTGCGTCCGGGAGCTCATGACCTTCGTAATGCCCTGGAAGGGGAAACTCACCTTTACCTTTATCCTCGGTGTCGCGCGCACGCTTGCCTTCATCGGCGTCGGCGTTTTCAGCGCGCTCACCGTCGCGGCGATCAAGAACGGCGCGCCTTACGAGAGTTACTTGATCTGGCTCGCCATCTCCGCACCGTCGGCGGGAATATTGCACTGGCTCGAATCCTGGATGGCGCATGACATGGCCTTCCGGCTGTTGTCGGACATGCGGATCGACTTGTTCCGCAAGCTCGACCAACTGGCCCCGGCTTACCTGCTGCGCCGCCGAACCGGCGATCTGACCGGCATGGCGACCCAAGATGTCGAGAAGGTGGAGTATTTCTTCGCCCATACCATCGCACCCGCCTTCGTCGCCGTTCTGATTCCCACGCTGGTGCTGGCGACACTGATCGTGTTCGGCTGGCAGTTGGCCGCCGTGTTGTTGCCCTTTCTCGCTATTGTCGCGCTCAGTCCGTTCTTCATGCGCAAGCGCATCGACGAACTCGGCTCGCGGGCGAGCGAAGTGCTCGGCGACCTCAATGCCTTCACCACGGACTCGGTTCAGGGACTCGGCGAAATCCTCGCCTTCCAGCAATCCGACCGGCGGCGCGGTGTCTTTATCGAGAAGATCGAGCAACATCATCGCGTGCGCATGCCGTATTTCGGCGACCTGACGGCGCAGATGGCGATCCTGGAGGGGGCGACCGGACTCGGCGGTCTTGCGGTTATCGTGACGGGTGCGACTCTCGTCGGCGCCGGGTCGCTGGACAGTGCCTATCTGCCGCTGTTGTCGTTATTGGCGATGGCGGCCTTCCTGCCAATTTCGGAAATCGCGCATATCGGCCGCCAGCTCGCGGACACGCTGGCATCCACCCGTCGGCTGTACGCCGTGCATAACGAACCGGTCATTGTGCGCGACGGCCCGGGCGTCCCGTCCGCCGCGGCAAGCGCCGGCGGTGCGGCGCTGGAATTGGAGGACGCGAGCTACAGCTATCATGGCGGCAATCGCGCGGCCTTGCGCGACATCACCTTTGCCGCGCCTGCGGGCCGGACAATCGCCCTTGTCGGGCCGTCCGGCGCGGGCAAGACGACATTGGCGCATTTGTTGATGCGGTTTTGGGACCCGGACGAAGGCGTCGTGCGGATGGATGGCCAGGCGCTGACCGATTACAGGCTCGACGACTTGCGCGGACGGATGGCGTTGGTCGCGCAGGACACCTATCTGTTCAACGACACGCTACGCGCCAATATTCTGATCGCGCGCCCCGATGCGACGGAAGCCGACGTCCAATTGGCCGTCGACCGGGCATCATTGCGCGAATTCGTCGACAGCATTCCCGAAGGGCTCGAAACCCGGGTCGGCGAGCGCGGCATGCGGCTGTCCGGCGGGCAGCGACAGCGTGTTGCCATCGCCCGCGCTTTCTTGAAAGACGCGCCGGTTTTGATCCTCGACGAAGCGACGTCGCACCTGGACGCGGTGAACGAGCAGGCCGTGCGCGGCGCACTCTCCGAATTGATGAGCGACCGGACGACCGTGGTCATCGCGCATCGGCTCTCGACGGTGCGCTCGGCCGACCTTATCGTCGTGATGGATGAGGGGCGCGTCGTGGAAACGGGATCGCACCAGGAATTGCTGGCGCGTGGCGGGCTCTATGCGAAGCTCGTGTCGCGGCAGATTTCGGGTGCCGCTGCGGAGTAGGCGGTTGTCGTGACCAAACCTGGGACGCTCGTCGTCGCGCTGTGTACGGCGCTCGTCCTGACCATGACCGGTTTCATGCCGGTGGCGGCGGTTCTTCCGGAAATATTCGCGGATTGGCGGATCACCGAAGCCGAGGCAGGGTGGCTGAACGGTGTCTTCTTCGGCGGTTATGCGGCCGGCGTCCCGTTGCTGCTGCCGCTGACCGACCGGATGGACTCGCGTCGGGTCATGCTGTTCGCCTTTGTCCTCAGCGCGGTCGGCGGGTTCGGCTTTGCCTTCTTCGCCGACGGTCTGTGGTCCGGCATGGTCTTTCGCGTCCTGGCGGGCATTGGGCTCGCGGGCATTCACTTTCCGGGGCTCAAGCTCATCGCCGACCGTTTGGAGGGTGCTGCGCGCGAGCGCGGGTCGGCGGTTTATATCTCGATGTTCAGTGTCGGCGGCGCGGTGTCTTTCATCGGCGCGGGTGTCGTCGTGGAATTTCTGCATTGGAAAGCCGTGTTCACGGTATCCGGAGTCTGCGCGGTGATCGCGTTCGTGCTAACGGCGGTGATCGTCCCGGCGCGCGCGGTCACCGCGCCGAAGGACACCGGGTTGTTGCCGGATTTCCGGCCTGTTTTCCGGAACGGTCCGGCAATGCGCTATGTGATCGCGTATTGCGGCCACGTCTGGGAGGTGTTCGCGATGCGGGGCTGGTCTGTCGCTTTGTTGACATTCAGCGCGGCCCAGATCGGCAACGAGGCGTTCGCCGGATGGAATATGGCGATCCTCTCCGGTGCGGTGTCGATGCTGATGATGCCGACCAGCGTCGGGGTGGCGGAGATCGCGGCCCGGTTCGGTCGGGTCCGGACGATCTGTTTCGCGTCGGCGGTAACCGGCCTGCTCGTGGTTTCGCTCGCCTTGTTAAAGACGGGACCGTTTCTTCTCGTCGTGGTCTTCATCGCCGCCTATCTGATGGCGGGGTTCGGAGACACCGCGACGATGGCCAACGGAATTGTCGGCGCGGCGGAGGATCGTTACCGCGGTATCACGCTGGCAGCCTATGCGCTCTCCGGCTTTATCGGGGGCATGGTCGGACCCGTAGTGTTCGGGTTCGTGCTCGATGTTGCGGGCGGACGGGCGGAGGCGACGGCGTGGTCCTGGGCATTCGGCAGCCTTCTGCTCGGAACGCTCGTCGTCGTTCTGCCGTTGACGGTGCGGCGCCGGAAATTCGCTTAGGTCTGCCGCCGCCGGGTTTCGCGATACATGATGTAGAGACCGCTGCCGACCACCACGAGCGCGCCGATAATCACCCAGAAATCGGGAATATCGCCCCAGATGATGTATCCGAACCCGGCACCCCAGATCAGCGTCAGGTACTTGAAGGGGATAATCAGCGAGGCCTCGGCGTTGTGGAAGGCTTGGATCACCAGATACTGGGCACTGCCCACGACGATGCCGGTGGTCGCCAACAGCATCAGGTCCCACATCGGGACCGGATTCCAGCCGAATGGCAATGTCGTGAGGCCCGCGACCCCAACGGCCAGCATCGTGAATGTCAGGATTGCCACGGGCGAGTCGGACGTGCGGATCTTGCGGGTCAGGATATCGCGGAATGCGCCGCAACATGCCGCGCAGAGCGGAAATACGGCAAACCATTGGATGGAATCGCCGCTCGGCCGCAACATAATCAGGATGCCCACGAAACCAATGGTGACCGCGCTCCACCGCCGCCAGCCGACGGTTTCGCCCAACAGAAGATGGGCGAGCGCCGTCACGAACAGTGGCCCGGAAAAGGCGAAGGCGATGGCATCCGCGAGAGGCAGATAAATCAGGCCGGTGACGAAGAGAAAAGACGATCCGACGGCGCAAGCGGCGCGCAGGGATTGCAGCCGGACATTGCCGAGGCGAAGCGCTCTGAGTCCGCCCGCATGCCATACGAAAACGGCAATGGGCAACATGGTGAATACGGAACGGATCGCCATGATTTGGCCGACGGGATAACCGCCGGTCAGCCATTTCGTGATCGTATCGCTGATCGTCAACAGCAGGCCGCCGACGATCATCAATCCGATGCCGCGAAGGTTTGTGGATTGCGCCGCCGCACTCATGGCCGCCGCGCCTCGCGGTGCAGGATATAGATTCCGCTGCCAATGATGAGTACGGAGCCGACGATGATGTAAATGTCGGGCAACTCGGCCCAGATCAGGTAACCCAGGATGACGGCCCAGACGATCGAGGAATATTTGAAAGGCGACACGAGCGCGACCTCGGCCAGCCGGTAGGATTCGATCATCAGGTAATGCGCGATGCCCAGCAATACGCCGGACATCGCCATCAGCAGGAAGTCCAGCACGGTCGGCGTCTTCCAGGCGAATGGCAGCGTCGCGCCCGAGGCTATGATCAGGCCGACGATGGACCATGTCAGTACAACGTTGGTCGATTCGAAGGCGCTCATCCGGCGCGTAACGATATCGCGAAGCGCGGTCGCGGCGGCGGCCGCGACGGGAACCAGGACCGCGATCTCGAAGGCGTCACTGCCCGGCCGCGCCATGACGATCACGCCGACGAAGCCGACAATTACCGCAGCCCAGCGGTGGATCCCCACCCGCTCTCCTAGCAGCGGTAAAGCGAGCGCCGTAATCATCAGTGGAGCGGCATGCAAGAACGCAATGGCGGTGGCCAACGGCAGCAATTTCACCGACGTGATGATCAAAAAGCTCGAGGCAATGAACAACAGCGACCGCGCGAAATGCCAATTCCAGCTTCGCACCTGCAGCGAGAACCGTTCCTGTTGACGCCACATCATGAAAGCGATTGGCGCATACATGAAGAAACAGCGGACGAAAACGATCTCGCCGATGGGATATCCCTGGGTCAGCCACTTGGAGACCGCGTCGCTCATCGTGAAAAAGAAGAGCGACAGCACCATGCACAGGATGCCGCGCAACGGGGAAATGGAAACGGCGGCGGACATGGGCGGCGGCGAGCCAATCGTCAGTTGCAGGGGAATTGGTCGACGGACCAACGATCATAGCCCTAAATCGGGATACGCGACCATGCCGGAAAATTAGGCAGACAACCGATTCGATTCTAGGGCGCCGTGGCCAGATACAGAAACCGATAGATGACGACGGGAATCGTGATCCAATAGATCAACAGAAACCTGCGAATCGCGGTCTCGCTGCGGAGGCCGATCCGTGCCGCAATCGCGCGCGGGAAATGCGGTTTCCAGAAACAAAACGCGGTGATCGCCGCCGCGATCGCCAAATAGATAATACTGTGCGGACCGAAGTTCATGCGCCGAAAGTGACCTTAGGATCTCTGTTTCCGGCTCGACTTGCGTTCGAGCCCGCGTACGGGTTGTAATTCGGCTGCATCGTAGCGGCAAACGGTGCCACGCGGGAGGACATCATGGCGGACCTGAAGAAATATCAGCAGTATATCGGCGGCGAATGGGTCGACCCGGCGTCGGGCGAATGGTTCGAATCCCATAATCCCTATACCGGGAAACCATGGGCGCTTTTTCCGCGCGGCAACGCGGAGGACGCGGACCGGGCGGTCGCGGCGGCGCAAAAAGCATTCAGCAGCGGCGATTGGCCCGCCATGACGGCGACGCAACGCGGTGCGCTGGTCCGCAAGCTCGGCGATGTGTACGCGAAATACGCCGACCATATGGCCGAAATCGAAGTGGCGGACAACGGCAAATTGATTGCCGAGATGGCAGCCCAGAACGCCTATGTGCCGCAGTGGTATCAATATTTCGGCGGTCTGGCGGACAAGATCGAGGGCGCGGTCATACCCATCGACAAGCCCGCGACCTTCAATTACACGCGGCACGAGCCGCTGGGCGTGGTGGCGGCGATCACGCCGTGGAACTCGCCGATGCTGCTGACCGCTTGGAAACTGGCGCCGGCACTCGCGGCCGGGAACACGGTCGTCCTGAAACCATCCGAGTTCACGTCCGCGTCGGCCTTCGAGTTGGTGCGCATCGTCGAAGAGGCCGGGTTCCCGCCGGGTGTTGTCAACGTCATCGGTGGCTATGGCGTCGAGGTGGGCGAGCCGTTGGTCACCGACGACCGCGTCGCCAAGGTCGCGTTCACCGGCGGCTCGATGAGCGGTCAGCGTGTCTACGAGAAAGCGGCGAGCGGCCTGAAGAAGGTCAGCCTGGAGTTGGGCGGCAAGTCGCCCAACATCGTGTTCGAGGACGCGGTCATCGACAACGCGGTGAAGGGCGCGATATCCGGCATCTTCGCGGCGTCGGGCCAGACCTGCATCGCGGGATCGCGTTTGCTGGTCCAGGAATCGATCCATAACGAATTCGTCGACAAGCTGGTGACCTTCGCCAAGACGGCGCAGATGGGCGACCCCATGTCCTACGACACACAGGTCGGGCCGGTCACCACGCCGCCGCAGTTCGAGAAGATCCTCAGTTATCTGGACGTCGCCAAGGACGACGGCGCCGAATGCGTGCTCGGCGGGTCGAAGGCGACGCGGCCGGAATGCGGCGACGGCTGGTTCGTCGAGCCGACGATCTATACCGGCGTGAACAACCAGATGCGGATCGCCCAGGAGGAAGTGTTCGGCCCGGTCCTGTCGATCATTCCCTTCCGCGACGAGGAAGAAGCGGTCGCCATTGCCAACGACGTGGTCTATGGCCTCGCTGCTGGCGTGTGGACCCAGGATATCCGCAAGGCGATCGAGGTTCCGGAACGCATCCAGGCCGGCACCGTCTGGGTGAATACCTATCGCGCCGTCAGCTTCCTGTCGCCCTTCGGCGGGTACAAGCGGTCGGGCCTGGGCCGGGAAAGCGGCCAGCAGGCGATCCAGGAATACATGCAGACGAAAAGCGTCTGGATCAGCACCGCGACCGAGGTGCCGAACCCCTTCGTGATGCGGTAGGATAGAGCCAAATTTGTAGAGAAGGAGCCTCGCCATGGCGCAGCCCGCTTTCGACCGGCCCGATGCGTCCGGTCTCACCCGGAAGATCGCCGAGAACAGCGCGTCCCTGACATTCGACGCGCTGCCGAAGGATGTCGTTTCGATCGCCAAATGTTGTCTCATCGATTGGCTGGGGGTGACCCTTGCGGGCGCTGCCGAACCGTTGAGCGAGATGCTGCAGGCGCAGGCCAAGGACGAAGGCGCGAACGAGCAAGCGACCATCATCGGCGGCGGGTTCAAGTCCTCGCTGATGCAGGCGGCGCTGCTGAACGGGTCAGCCTCGCATGCCCTCGACTATGACGACGTCAACCTAACGATGCCGGGGCATCCCACGGTGCCGGTCGTGCCCGCGATCCTGGCCTTGGCCGAGTGGGACGGGACCGACGGCAAGGCGTTCATCACCGCCTTCATCGCGGGCGTCGAGGCGGAATGCCGGATCGGCGCGCTGATGGGTGAATCCCATTACCAGAAAGGCTGGCATACGACCGGCACGGTCGGCACCTTCGGTGCGGCGGCGGGGGCGGCGCATATGCTGGGCCTCGACACCGACACCTGTGTCACCGTTTACGGTATTGCCGGGACGCAGGCGGCGGGCCTCAAGAGCAATTTTGGAACCATGTGCAAGCCTTTGCACGCGGGGAAGGCGTCGGCCAACGGGCTGTATGCGGCGCTGCTCGGCGCGAAAGGGTTCACCAGCAACCCCGAAATTCTCGAATGCGTGCAGGGCTTCGGCGACACACAGACCGAGGAATTCCAGCCCGACCTTGCCTTGGACGGGCTCGGCGAGCGCTTCCATGCGCGCAGCATACTGTTCAAGTATCATGCTGCCTGCTACGGCACGCATGCGGCGATCGAGGCGGCGACGCAGATCCGCGCGGAACACAACCTCACGCCGGATCGCATCGAGAAGATCGAACTGCGTGTGCCGGAAAGCTACACGAAGATGTGCAACATCCTGGAACCGACCACCGGGCTCGAAGCGAAGTTCAGCCTCCGCGTCACCACGGCCATGGGATTAGCCGGCGAGAACACTGCGAAGATCTCGAATTACAGCGAGGAGCTTTGCAGGGACGACACGATCGTCAACTTGCGGGACAAAACGACGGTGGTGCCGGACTCGAAATTCGAACATGCCAATTCCGAGGTCATCGTATCGACGCAGGACGGTTTGGTTTTGCGGCAGCTCGGCGATGCCAGCATCCCGGAGGACGACCAGGAGCGTCAATGGTTCCGACTGTCGTCCAAGTTCCGTGATATGGCGGAAGACGCGATCGGCGCGGACAAGGCCGACGCGGTCGTGGATGCGGTCGGCAAGTTGGAGGACCAGGCGTCGTTGACCGAGATTGCGGAGCTGTGCCGCGCTTAGGCCGTTGCGGCTACTTCTGGATTCCCGCGAAAGCGGGAATCCGTTGTGTGCGTGCGCCGCGGGGATGACATCGTGCAGCACCTGACGCTCTTCAACATTGCGGCGATCGTGCTCACGCTCGCGGCGGTGTTCGGATACATCAACCATCGCTGGCTTAAACTTCCGATCACCATCGGACTGGTGGTGATCGCGCTTGTTGTGTCGCTCTGCGTGTTGGGCATCGACGCGTTGCTGCAGAACTTCGAATCCGAGCGGACGATCCGTTCTGTGCTGGAGCGGATCGACTTCGACGATACGTTGATGAAAGGCATGCTCAGCTTCCTGCTGTTCGCCGGGGCGCTGCATGTCGACCTGAATCAGCTACTCGCACGGAAGTGGGCAATCGCGGCGATGGCCACGTTCGGCGTGATCACGTCGACCTTCATCGTGGGATACGGCGCCTACCTGCTGGCCGATCTCTTTGGGTTGGGCATTCCTTTTATCTGGTGCCTCGTATTCGGGGCCTTGATCTCGCCGACCGATCCGGTCGCCGTCATGGGAATTCTGAAGACGATCAAGATCCCGCATTCGCTGGAAGCGAAGATTGCGGGCGAAAGCCTGTTCAATGACGGTGTCGGCGTCGTCGTCTTCACGATCATGGTCGCCATCGCCATGTCGCAAGCCGCCGGTGGCGGGGGTGCGGAGATTACGGCATTGGACGTGGTGAAGCTCTTCCTGCTGGAAGCCGTCGGCGGCGCGGTGCTCGGCTTCGTGACCGGCTACATCGCCTACCGCGCCATGAAGTCGATCGACGAGTACAATCTCGAAGTTCTGATCACGCTGGCGCTGGTCATGTTGACCTATAGCATCGGATTCATCATCCATGTCTCGGGACCGATCGCGGTCGTCGTTGCCGGGCTGTTGATCGGCAACCATGGCACGCGGTTCGCCATGAGTGAGAAGACTCGGGATCACATCAACACCTTCTGGTCGTTGACCGACGAAATCCTGAACGCGGTTTTGTTTCTGCTGATAGGCTTCGAGGTCTTCGTCCTGACCTTCCCGGACAAGGTGGTGTGGCTAATGGTGGCCGCGATCCCGCTGGTGCTGCTGGCGCGTTTCGTTGCGGTCGCGGTGCCGATCTCGGTGCTGGGGATCAAGCAGGATTTCACGTCCGGCGCTGTGCCGGTTCTAACCTGGGGCGGGCTCCGCGGCGGCATTTCGGTTGCCTTGGCATTGTCGTTGCCAGCGGTAGCCGAAAAAGATGCGATTCTCGCGCTGACATATGCGGTGGTCGTGTTTTCGATTATTGTACAAGGGCTGACATTCAAATCGGTGGTCGCCCGTTTCGTCGACGGGGTTGAACCGCCAAAGCGCTAATCACAGCGGAGACGGAGCAATGAGTGCCGATATGCATTTCATGACGATTGCGGAAATGGCCGCTGCGCTCGAAGCCAAGACGCTGTCGCCGGTCGAATTGACGGAAACCCTGTTGCGCCGGATCGAGGCGTTGAACCCGCAACTCAACGCCTTCATCACCGTTACGGCCGACGCGGCCCTCGACGCCGCGCGCGAGGCGGAACGCGATATCGCCGGCGGGGTCTATCTCGGGCCGATGCATGGTGTGCCGTTCGGGTTGAAGGATATCTACGATACCAAAGGGATCCTGACGACGGGCCATTCGAAGACCTGTGCGGACCGCATCCCGGCCGAGGACGCAACGACGACCGCCAAGCTGCTGGCCGCTGGGGCGATCTTGATGGGAAAACTGTCCACCCATGAATTCGCGCATGGCGGGCCGTCCTTCGACCTTCCATGGCCGCCGGCCCGCAACCCGTGGAAGACCGACTGCTTCACCGGCGGGTCGAGCAGCGGTTCCGGGGCCGCGGTTGCCGCCGGTATGCTGCCCGGTGCCCTCGGCAGCGATACCGGCGGGTCGATCCGGACGCCCTCGGGTCTGTGCGGTCTGGCGGGATTGAAGCCGACCTACGGACTGGTCAGCCGCTTCGGCGTGCTGCCCAACTCTTTTACCTTCGACACCTGCGGGCCGATGACATGGACGGTCGAGGACTGCGCCATCATGCTGCAAGTCCTGGCGGGGCATGACCCGCGGGACCCGGCCAGCGCCGATCGGCCGGTGCCGGATTACCGGGCCGCGTTGAGCGAGGACATTCGCGGGTTGCGCATCGGCGCGGTGCGCCACTTCTGGGAAGAGGAACTGCCGGCCAACGAGGAGACGCGCCAATCCATGAATGCGGCGGTCGAGGTGTTCCGGGGGCTGGGCGCGGTCGTCGAGGATGTCCGTCTCGAGCCGATGCAAATCTACACCGACGTAAAGCTGCTGATCGCAGAATCGGAATTGTTCTCGATCCATAGCCCGACGCTTCGTGAGCGGCCGCAGGAATTCGGCTTCGACTTCCGGGGCCGTGTGATCCCAGCCTGCCTGTTCACCGCCGACGATTACGTGCAGGCGCAGAAGCAGCGCCGCAAGCTGGTGGACGCCATGCGCCCGATCTACGACAAATACGACGTGTTGATCGCGCCGTCGACATACGGGCCGGCGTCGCGGCTCGACGAGCATTCGACCGTCAGCTTTTGGCAGAAACCGAAGATCACCACGGTGTTCAACGTGACGGCGGGGCCGGCTTTGTCGCTATGCGCGGGCTTCAGCGAGTCGGGATTGCCGCTGCCGATGCAGATCGTAGGGCGGCCTTTCGAGGACGCGACGGTCCTGAAAGCGGGATACGCTTTCGAGAAGGCGACATCATGGCGGGATCGCAGGCCTGACCTATCACCGGGCGACGACCCATTGCCGGTGGGTATGCCGGATATGTCGACGGATATCTCCGACGTGGACGACGCGACGCGGGCGCGGGTCGACATGGCCTTGGCGCAGGCGGGCCTCGATCTGCCGGAAGATATCTATCGTCAGGTCTTGGAAGCCGCCCCGCACGCGCTGGCCTTGGCCGGACGTATTCCGCGGGATCACGGGTTCAAGGACGAGCCGGCGAACACGTGGAGTTTTCCTAGCGCCTAAGCGGGCGGGGCGGAAGCTTCGTGGTCGATCCGTGCGCGGCCATCCAGTTGCGCATGTCGTTGTTGACGAAGAGCGGTGGCTCGACGAGGTCGTACTTTACCTGTGCGCCGTCCAGCGTATAGCGGATGTAACCGACCCGGCGGGTGAGCCGGAGGCCTTCCTTAGACTTTCGCGTATCGATGAAAGATGTGGCGGGCGCCCAGACCAATCGGGTACCCCCGTGGCGCAGGCTACGGTAGCAGTGGCGATGGCCGCTCGCGACCAGCTTCACCTTATGCTTATCGCAAAGCGTCAACAGGCGTTTCCGGCTTTTCGGCCAGACGGCCTGCAGGGACTTTCCGCGTTCGGCGGCCGACCCGTTGTAGAGTGGTTTGTGGATCAGAATGGCAGTATGCCGTCCGCCAGCGCTGTCCAAGGCATCCGTCAGCATTTTCATCTGCGCCGTCTCGCCGGGCAGGCCGCTATCCAATAGTTGGGCATTCAGGCCGATGAATCGCCAATGGTCCAGGTCCTGTACCCAAAAATCGTCGCCGAAGGCTTTGCGGTAGGCCGCCCGCCGGGACCGTGTGATCGGCCCTTTCAGCCGGGTGTCGGGCGGTGTGTCGCCGATATCGTGGTTTCCCGGGATGGCGCGCCACGGGACCGGCAACCGGTCTATCTGTGTCCGCGCGAATTTCAGATCCTCTGGGACCTTCGGTCCGTTCATGCACATGTCGCCGGTGACGAATACGAAATCCGGTTTCTCCTGGACCATGCAATCGAGGAACGCTTCCCAATTGTCTTGGAAATAGGCGTGGCTGCGGCTGAGATGCGTGTCCGAAACCTGGACGATATGAAGCGTCGACATGACGGTTCTTTTTACCGTCCGCGCAGCGTCGGGTCGAGCCTATCACGGAGCCAGTCGCCGACGATACTGATCGACAGCGTGGTGAAGAAGATGGTCAGGCCGGGAATAACCGAAATCCACCATGCGAAGATCAGGTGGTTGCGCCCGGCGCCCAGCATCTGTCCCAGGCTGGTCAGCGGCGGTTGAATGCCGAGGCCGAGGAAGCTGAGCGACGTTTCCAATAGGATGGTGGAGGGAAAGTTCAACGTGAACTGCACGATCAGGGCGCTGGCGATATTGGGCAGGATGTGGCGTCCGTAAATCCGCATCGGCCGCGCGCCGAGCGACCGGACCGCGACGGCATAGCCGTGGGTCGTGGCCGACAGCACCATGCCGCGCGTCAACCGGGCATAGGCTTCCCAACCGTTGATTCCCATGATGATGATGAACAGTGTCAGGCTGTTGCCGAAAAAGGCGAGTACGGCGAGCGCGATGATGAGGAACGGCACGGAGGCCTGCACGTCGACCATCATCATGATGACCTCTTCGATCCAGCCGCGCGCATGCGCCGCGAGGAAGCCGAGGAAGGTGCCGATAACCGCGCCGATGATCGTGCCCAGGATGGCGACGAACACGCTGACCCGGATCGCGAAGAACAGCCGGCTGACGATATCGCGGCCCAGTTCATCGGTGCCCAGCAGGTATTGATCCGGTCCGCCCAGCCACGACGGCGGTTTGAGCCGGTTCAACAGATCCTGCGTTGTGTAGAGTTTCGGGGCGAGGAAATCCGCGAAGATCGCGACGAACAGGACCGCGGCGATAAACAGAAAACAAATCAGCACCAGCGGCGGATATTTCGCCAATATTCGGGGCGTGATCCGAAAGCGGGGTTCGTTGGTGATCTCCGCCATCGCCTAGTCCTTGTCCAACGTGCTGCTGACGCGGATGCGCGGATCGATCCAGCCGTAAATCAGGTCGACGATCAGGTTCGCCGTCACCATGGTCAAGGCGACCAAGATAAGGATCGTCTGCACGATCGCGAGGTCGCGGCCGCTGACCGATGTCACAAGGAGCCTGCCGACACCGGGCCATGCGAAGACCGTTTCGGTGACGACCGAACCGGCCACCAGATCGCCGAGCCGGAACCCGATGATCGTCACGATCGGGATCGCGGCATTCGGCAGCGCATGCCAGGCGATCCGGCGCGAGCGCGGCACGCCCTTTGCCGTCGCTGCCCGCATGTAGGATTTGTTGAGCACTTCCAGCATCGAGGATCGCGCGAACCGGGCGATCGATCCGGCGCCCGCCGTGCCAAGCGTCACGACCGGCATGATCATATGCATCCACGTACCGCTGCCGGAGCTTGGCAGGTATCGCAGCCACATCGCGAAGACGAGGATCAGGACGATCCCGAGGAAGAAATTAGGGATGCTGTAGCCGAAGACGGCGAATCCCATGGTGAAACGATCGAGCGCCGTATTTCGGTTGAGCGCCGCCAAGATGCCGAGGGGTACGCCGAGAAATATGCCGAAGGCGAAGGACGTGAGACCGAGTTGCAGGGTCCGTGGAATACGTTCGGCGACCACTTCGACGGCGTCGCGCTCGTCCTTGAAGGAAAAGCCTAGGTCGCCGCTGAAGACGCCCTGGAAATATCGGAGATACTGCTCATGGATGGGCCGGTCGAGGCCATATTTCGCGCGATAGTATTCGACGATTTCGGGATCCGCCTCGTCGCCGACCAAGCTTTCGACCGGGTCCCCGGAAACGCGCAGAACGATGAAGACGAAGGACAGGACGATCAGCACCGTGACCATCGCGCGCAGGATTTTCACGCACAGAAAACGGAAGTTCATGACGCCCACCGTTCGGCGAAATGACAGGCAACGGCCCGGCCGGGGGCAATGGTCCGAAAGCCGGGCTCTTCGGTCCGGCACCTGTCTTCGGCAAAGGGGCAGCGCGTATGGAACCGGCATCCGCTCGGCACGGATATCGGGCTGGGCGGGTCGCCCTGTAGCAATATCTTCTCGCGGGTCGCGTCCGGATCCGGAATCGGAATTGCCGAAATCAGCGCGCGGCTATACGGATGCAGCGGATTTTCGAAGAGGCTGCTTCGGTCTGCCATTTCGACGATTTGGCCGACATACATCACGGCTACCCGCTCGCAGATGTGCCGCACGATGCCGAGATCGTGCGAAATGAAGAGATAGGACAGGTTGAACCGGCCTTGAAGTTCGTTGAGGAGGTTGACCACTTGCGCCTGAACCGACACGTCGAGCGCGGAGACGGGTTCGTCGCAGACGATGAGTTTCGGTTGCAGGATAAGCGCGCGGGCGATGACCACGCGTTGTTGCTGGCCGCCGCTCAATTCGTGGGGGAACCGGTCCCGTACCGCGCGGGGCAGGCCGACGGCGTCGAGCATCTCGTCGACTTTTCCGTTCCGTTCGGCGGCGTCGCCGATATTGTGTATATCCAGCGGCTCCCGGATCTGCGTCGCGATCGCGATTCGCGGATCGAGCGACCCATACGGATCCTGGAAAATCATCTGCATGTCGCAACGCATTTGCCGCCATTCGGCAACAGAGAGCGTGTCGAGTGGTTTGCCTTCGAAACGGACCGCGCCCGATGTCGGGCTGTCGATTCCCAGGACGAGCCGGCCGGTCGTGCTCTTGCCGCATCCGCTTTCGCCGACGAGGCCGAGCGTTTCGCCCCGGTTCAGATCGAACCGGATACCGTCGACCGCCCTTACATGGGAGGCCCTGCGGAACAGCTGCCCGCCGCCGACCCGGAAGTGGCGCGTCAGGTCATCGACCTCGAGCAGCGGCGTATTCACGGGGACATGAGCGTCCATCAGTGGGCTTCCCTTGGGTGATGACAGGCGACCGGATGGATCGCATCGGCGCCATTCAACCCGGGTTCGGCTTCGGCGCAGACCGATGACGCATGGGGACAGCGCGGCGCGAAACTGCAGCCGGCGGGGAGATCGGCCGGGGAGGGAACCCAACCCTGAATGGGGGACAGGACGTCGACATGTTGATCGACACGCGGCAACGACCCGAGCAAGCCGACCGTATAGGGGTGGCGGGGTCGATAGAACAGGTCTCGCACCGGCGCTTCCTCGACGATTCGGCCGCAATACATGACGGAAACCGCGTCGGCCATCTCAGCAACAACGCCAAGATCGTGCGTCACAAGCACGATCGACATGCCGAGTTCACTTTGCAGATCGCGTAGAAGATCGAGAATTTGCGCCTGGATGGTCACGTCGAGCGCGGTCGTCGGCTCGTCCGCGATCAAGAGTTTCGGTTTGCAGGCAAGCGCCATCGCGATCATGACCCGTTGGCTCATGCCGCCCGATAGCTGGTGCGGATATTCCTTGAGACGCGCGGCCGGTTCGGGAATACCGACCATTTCCAAGAGGTATTGCGCCTCCTTTTTCGCGGCGTCCCCCGACAGACCTTGGTGTAGTGACAGGCTCTCAGCGAGTTGCCGCCCGACCGGGTGAACCGGGTTCAACGCATTCATCGGGTCCTGGAAAATCATCGCGATGTCGCGGCCACGGATCGCGTTCAGTTGGGCATCACCGAACGACAACAGGTCCTGATCCCGGAAACGGATGGTGCCGGAAACGATCCGGCCGTTCGGTGGCGTCAGCCTAAGGACAGCATGGCATGTAACGGACTTTCCGCATCCGCTCTCCCCGACAAGACACAGCGTCTTGCCTTCCGGAACGTGCAGCGACACGCCGTCGACCGCCGGGACGACACCCTCTTCCGTGTCGAAGTGGATGCGCAGATCATCGATTTCGAGCAGGTTTGCCATCGGCCGCCGCGGAGAAGAGAAAAAGGGGGCATGCCGGCCCCCGGGGGCGATAGGGGCCGGCATGCTGCGGGTTATCGGTGCCGTACTAGTTCGTGGCCGTAACCTTCAGGTTATCGGGCCGCAAGTCCATGTAGTACAGCGTGTAGGGCGTCCAATCGATCCCCTTACGGACGCCATAGGTCGAGATGGGATTGTAGAGAAGCGTACCCGGCACCTCGTCCTCGAATATATCCAGCGTCTTCTGGAAGACTTTTCTCCGTTCCGCCTGGTTGCCCGAACCGAGCAGCGTCATCATGCCATCGTTGAATTCCGCCGGCGCTTTCCAGAGCTTGTGCTTGCGCTGGACCGCAGCGAGCGGACCCCAATTCAAATAGATGGCCCCGACCGGATCGGGATAGCGGAATGTGTTCGACCATGGGTAGATCGCGACGCCCTTGGCGCGGACGGCCTTGAAATTTTCGACCGGTTCCAACTTGATATTGAAGCCGATCGCCTTCCACATTTCCTGGATAATCTGCGCAGCTTCGGTGCTGTTCGTGTAGTAGCCAGGGATGAACCGGTAGCTCACCGTCTCGCCCTTGTAGCCGCCCTCTTTCAGGAGCTTCTTGGCCGCTGCCGGATCGTAGCGGTAGCCGACGCGATTCTTGTCGTACAGTTTGCCGAACGACGGCAACTGATGACCGTTGGCCGTGAAGGTCTTGCCGTCCCAAAGCGCCTTGATCAGCTTGCTGCGGTCGATGGCGAGGCTGAGCGCTTGGCGGACGCGCTTATCCTTCAGGGAAGGGTGGGTGGTGTTGAAAACCACGACATGCGAATTGTCGATCACCACGGATTTGGCCTGCAGGTCCTTATAATTCTTTACGACCGGGACCTGATCCGGCGGGATTTCGACGATGATGTCATACTCGCCGCTGACGAGGCCGGCGATCCGGGCGGAGGTTTCGGGAACGACCTTAAAGGTGACGCTCTTCGCCGCCGGCTTGCCCATGAAATAGGCGTCGTTCGAGGCGAGGGCGATATAATCACCGGACTTCCAGTCGCGGAACTTGTATGGCCCCGTGCCGACCGGGTTCCAGGTCAGTTCCTTGATTGCCGTATGCATCCAATGCGGCTTGCCCTTCTTTTTCTTCTTCTTTCCCTTCTTGGCGTCGTCGCCGCCGGCCTTCATCTTGGCCATCGCCGCCTTCACGGCCGCTTCGCCTTTTTCCTTATAATTGTAGTAGGACGCCTTGCTCACGATCCAGGACGCATAGGACGACAGCCGGTGCTCCAGCACGAGATCGGGCTTTTTGGTGACGATGCGAACCTTGTGCTCGCCCAGCTTTTCCACCCGGTCGATGTTGCCCAGGAAACTGCGGCCGCGCGGAATGGCGGAATTCTTGCCGGTCAGGCGCTCCTTCGAAAAGGTGAAAACCACATCGTCGGCGGTAAACGCGCCACCGTCGTGGAACTTCACCCCTTTGCGCAATTCAAGATCCAGCGTGCTGGGATTGACCCGCTTCCAAGACGCGGCCAGGCCCGGGATCAATTTCGGGCTGCCGTTTCCGGTTTTCGTACGGAAATCACGGCGGATCAGCGTGTCGAAAATCGAATAGGTGACCCGGACATCCACGTTTCCGCTGCGGACGGCGGGTTCCAGTCCGCGCGGCAACTTGTTCACGGCGACGGTGAGGTTGGGTCGAGTGTCGGCCATGACCGCTGGACTGGCGGGCAGTATCATCGCAACGGCAACAGCCGCCGCGGCAAGTGGCCGTATCAATGTCGTTAGTTTCAACATACCTCCGTACTCCCAATCAGTAGTAACAGTGGATCGTAGTCGCCGGTGGATCCGGCGTTGCCTTTGCTCGCGAATTTCATTTCCTCGTGGAAAATGTCTCCTCGAGCTCGTTCAGTTTTTCCAAGGACGCCAGCGATTTGCCGTCGTCCAGGCGCGAAATTTCAAGGATCAACGTGTTGCAGACCGCCAAAGGAACGGTAAGCGACTGGGACTCGCCGCGCTCGCCGCGGGAGGCCGCCAGCAGGATGTCGGGGTTGGGCCGGAGCATTGCGCCTGTGTAGTCGCTGATGATCATGCTCAACGCGCCGGCATTCTGCGTGTAGCGCAACAGGTCTTCGAGACCCTCCGGCGGCTTGGTGAAGGCGAAGCCGATCACGAGGTCGGTCTCTTGCATGTCGATCAACTCGTCCGCTAATTCCTTGCCGTGCTTGTCGATCGCCGTCGCCATATATCCGGACCGTTGCAGCCGCAGGGCCAGGAGTTGTTTCAAGGTTGCCGCATGGTTGCGGCCGAAGACGTAGATGCGGCGCGCGCGGATGATAGCTTGCGCGGCGGTCTCGATATCCTCCTGCGAGATCTTTCGTGGAAGATCCTGAAGCGCCGCGATTTCACTTTCGACCAGAGCGGAAAGGATCGACGGGCCTTCCATATGAGCAAGCCGTGCGCGGACCCGCTCCGCCGGCGGCAACACGTCGAGCATTTCGGATTGAAGCTGCGAACGGAGTTCCGGATATCCGCTATAGCCTAGTTTTTGGGCCAGCCGGACCGCGCTCGTAGGGTGCGCCGACGCCCGGTTTGCAATTTCCGGGAGCGACAACAAGGCGCTTTCTCGCGGGTTTGCCAGCAGTTCGTCGATGATGCGGCGATCCGTCTTCGTCAAACGGCCCGGAAACTTCTCGATTACCTCTTCGAAGGTCATTTGCGGTCGATCTCGTGCCAATTTTCACGTTTCGATGGATTTATGCTACAACCCGGTCCGCCATTATGCAATATTCTGTGCAGAATAAAGTTTTTTGCACATTTCATTGCAGAATTGTGTCAGGACCGGTTGTGGACCGACCGACAAGAGCGTGCAAGAAGGACGAACGATGAATTTGTCGACGAAACCTTTGCGGCAACGCGGGCATCGCCAATTGACGGCGGTTATCGCCCATCGCGGGTTTTCGGCGGCGTATCCCGAGAACACCCACGAAGCCTTCGAACGGGCGGTCGATGCTGGGGCGGATCTTGTGGAAACGGACATTCGTCTCAGCGCTGACGGCATCTTCGTTTGCCACCACGATCCGACGACGGGCGGCGAGGAGATTGCGTCGTTGTCCGCGGATGACCTCGCGGCGCGCGGCATCGTCCCGTTGGATGAGGTGTTCGATCGGTTCATGGGGCGGTCACGGCTGCTGCTTGACTTGAAGATTGATACGCCGGGCTTTGCGGCATCGGTCTCGAAATCGATATTGGAACGGTCGCTTGGCGGCCAGGTGGTCGTCGGCGTGCGGAGCGTGGCGCAGGTCCGTCCCGTACGGAACCTGTCGGAAGACGTAGTTATCCTAGGATTGTTACCGAATTACGATTCCTTCCCCGATTTCTACCGGGAAGGCGGCGATATTGCGCGGCTGTGGGAAGAACATCTCTCCGAGCAGCGTCTCGAGGATGCGCGGTGCGGCGATCATGCCGTGTGGGTCACGACCCGACGCGGAAAGGGCATCGAGCCGCCGGGAATGGTCGATGACGAACGGCTTCGCCGGCTGCTCGGTCTTGCGGTAGACGGCGTTCTGGTTAACGACCCGGTGTTGGCGATGAAGGTGCGCCAGGCCACGCTGCCGGCGTCGCTCTCGTAGCCATAACCATGACAGCGCAATCCGTTCCCCCCGAGTTTCGGATCATCGCCCACCGCGGCGCGTCGGGGTATGCGCCGGAGAACACGCTGGCCGCTTTTCGGCGGGCGGAATCGATGGGTGCGACGGAGATCGAGTTCGATATCCAATTGTCGAAGGACGAAAAACTCGTGGTCGTCCACGACACCACTCTCGACCGTTTCGGTTTTCCCGATCAGGCGGTGGCGGATTTGACCCTTGCCGAGTTGAAATCGTTGGACATGGGCGGTTGGTTCGATGCCGGAGATTTTAACGGCGAGAAAATCGTTACGGTGTCCGAGATATTCGATGCCTTCGGGGAGACGTTCGTCTACCACGCCGAAATTAAGGCGCCGAGCCATGCGCTCGTCGATGATCTGATCGACCTGATAGAGGAGCGCGGCTATCGGGAGCGCGTGATCGTAACGTCCTTCGACTACGACATTCTGCTCTACGTGCGCGAGCGGTACCCTGAACAGCGCGTGGGATGGTTGGTTCGTGAGGACGGTTTCTCGCGGGACAATGTGGAAAAGGCCGCCGCCGCCGGCTTTTTTCAGTTCTGTCCGCGGGCGGACGAGATGACTCCGGAACGTGTCGCGGTTGCAAAGGCCCGGATTCCCGAAATCAGGGCGCACGCCATCAAGACGAAAGCCGAGCTTGCGCAGGCAGTCTCTGCGGGCTGCGATGGGACGACGTTGAACTGGCCTGACTGGCTGACGAAGGATTGAAACCGTCTCGCCGCGGACATCAGCCGCTCAGGTGGTGCGCCGGGTCGGCGATCCATTTTTTGAAGGCGGGGCGCTCGCGGATATCCGCGTACCAACGTTCGAGATTCGGCATGGCGGGCCGTTCTATGTCGAACAGGTGCCAGCGGTGGGCGCGGATGCCGAGCGGGATGTCGCCCATGGTGAACTGATCGCCCGCGACGTAGCGCGTCTTCGAAAGGGCATTGTCAAGAATGCCGAAAGGCTTCAACAATTCCTGGCGCGCTTCTTCCAAGATATCGGGATCTCGTTGGTCCTCGGGAAGGCGGACGAGCTGCATGACGAGAATGTGCTGCCCGTGCAGCAGTTCGTTGTTCTCCCAATCCATCCATCGGCTGGCCGATGCGAAGGTCCGGATGTCATTGCCGTACAGTAGGTCGGGGGCGTACTGCATCGCTAGGTAGCGGACGATGGAATTCGACTCCCATAAAACGAAACCGTCATCGTCGATCGTCGGTACCGTGCCGTTCGGATTCATCGCTCGGTAGTCCGCGGTGTTTACGACGCCGTAGGGTTCGCCCCCTTTCGACACGTGACCGCTTTCGCCCATCGTCGCACTGGCGAGGATGAATTCGAATTCGAGACCGATTTCCGCCAAAGCCCATAAAACCTTCAGCGTGCGCGCGGATGTCGGACGTCCCCAAAGCCTGAGTTGACGAGCGATATCGTGATCCTCCTCTGTTGCTGGCGTGTTTGCCCCGGGGCGGATGAAGGGCGGCACCGGAATTTCCAGGGGTGGAAATATTCCTGGCCCTTCAGCCACCGAGGTTCTACGCTTTGAAAATAACGAATAATTTCGGCGATGAGCAAAAATTTTGTCGGGCACTACACCAAGGGAGACATGGAGCATGTTTAAGAAATTCGGTTTTGCTGCCGCGGCGTTGTTGTTGGCGTCGACGATGGGCGTAGAAGCGTCCGCGGCCGACGATTCCTATGTCCTGAAGCGGATCAAGGAACGCGGCGTCATCAATATGGGACATCGCGAAGCCTCGATTCCATTTTCGTATCTCGGGGACGACGGCAAGCCGCAGGGCTATTCGATAGACCTCTGCATGAAGGTGATCGACCGCGTCAAAGAAGAGCTCAAATTGCCGAACTTGAAGGTCAAGTTCGTGCCGGTCACGTCGCAGACCCGTATTCCGCTGATGGCCAATGGCACCATCGACATCGAGTGCGGTTCGACGACGAACAATCTGACCCGCCAGAAGCAGGTCGACTACTTGGCCGTGACCTTCATCACCGGCACCAAGCTCGCGAGCAAGAAAGGGTCGGGGATCAAAGAGATCGAAGACCTGAACGGTAAGGTTATCGCCCTGTCGCTCGGCACGACCAACGAGAAAGCGGTCAAGCGCGTCGCCAAGGAAAAGGGCCTTAAGCTGAAATACGTGATGGTCAAGGATCATCCGCAAGGATGGCTGTCGCTCGAGACAGGCCGTGCGGATGCCTACGCCACCGACGACGTTCTGTTGTTCGGGTTGATCAGTAAATCCAAGAACCCGGGCCAATTCCAGGTGACCGGCCGATTCCTCAGCTATGACCCGTATGGGATCATGGTGCCCCGGAACGATTCGACCTATCGGCGTATCGGCAACATGGTGTTGGCGGACCTGATGCGGTCGGGCGAGGCCAACAAGATCTACGACAAATGGTTCAATCCCGGGCCGACCAAGATCAAGATGCCGATGAGTTCAACGCTCGAAACGGCATTTGAGATTCAGGCGCTGCCGTACTGACCCAATGATCCGCGGGAGGCCGGTCAAACGGCCTCCCGCTCTCATATTCAGGTGTGGTGACGGCCCGGCGGGGGCCGTCCTGCATGGCTTGCGGCATGAGGGGAACCCATGAACTATAATTGGAATTGGGGTGTCCTGACGCAGGAACCCTACTTCGACTGGATTTTGTCCGGGTTCGGTTGGACGCTGGCGACCGGGTCGGCGGCGTGGCTCATCGCCATCAGTCTCGGGTCGGTGATCGGTGTCATGCGGACCACCAACGTGACGATCCTGCGGACGATCGGCACCGTCTACGTCGAGATCTTTCGCAACATTCCGCTCCTCGTTCAGATGTTCCTTTGGTACTTCGTGCTGCCGGAAATCGTGCCGCGCGATACGGGCATGTGGATCAAGCGCGAGATGCCGATGCCGGAATATTCGACGGCGGTTGTTTGCCTCGGCATGTATCATGCCTCCCGCGTCGCCGAGCAGGTGCGCGCCGGGATCGATTCCATCGGGCAGGGGCAGCGCTACGCCGCGATGGCCATCGGGCTCACGCCGGTTCAGGTCTATCGTTACACACTGTTGCCGGTCGCCTATCGCATCATCGTGCCGCCGCTGACCAGCGATTTTCTCGGTATCATGAAGAACTCGTCGCTCGCGCTGACCATTGGTGTGCTCGAACTGACCGCGCAAACCCGGCAAATCGAGGAATACACCTTCCAGGGGTTCGAGGCGTTTACCGCCGCGACGGTTCTCTACATCGTCATTACGGCCGTCGTGATGACCGCGATGCGTGTCGTCGAAAAGCGAACCGCCGTTCCCGGCATGCTCTCGCTGGAGGCGAAGTAGAATGTCCGGCGGATTCGATTGGCAAGTCATCATCAAGCATATTCCCTTCCTTTGGGAAGGCATGCAGGTCACCTTTCTTCTAACCCTCCTTGCGATCCTGGGCGGTATCCTCGGCGGGACCTTGCTCGCGCTCTGCCGGCTCTCGAAATTCGCGGCCCTGTCATGGTTCGCCGGCAGCTACGTGAATTTCTTCCGGTCGATGCCGCTGATCCTCGTGATCTTCTGGTTCTATTTTCTCGTGCCGATGCTGTTGGGCCGGCCGGTCGGGAGTTTCTACTCGGTCCTGATCGCCTTCACCCTGTTCGAGGCCGCCTATTACTGCGAGATCATCCGGGCCGGCATATCGAGCATCGGCCGGGGGCAGGTCCAAGCGGCGCAGGCCATCGGACTGACGTATCAGCAGAGCATGCGCTACATCGTCCTGCCGCAGGCATTCCGCAACATGGTGCCGATCCTGCTGACGCAGGGGATCATCCTGTTTCAGGACACGTCGCTCGTCTACGTGGTCGGGCTTAAGGACTTCCTGGTCACCGCCGATATCGTGGCGAACCGCGATAACCGCCTGATTGAAATGTATTCGACCGTCGCCGCCGTCTATTTCGTGCTGTGCCTGCTGGGCTCGCTCGGCGTGCGCCGGCTGCAAAGGAAATACGCCCTATGATTCAGATCGAAAAAGTCAACAAATGGTACGGCGATTTTCAGGTGTTGAAGGATTGCTCGACCAGCGTCGACAAGGGTGAAGTGGTTGTCGTGTGCGGTCCGTCGGGATCCGGCAAGAGCACGTTGATCAAATGCGTCAACGGGCTGGAGCCGTTCCAGGAAGGTACGATCTTGGTGAACGAGACGTCGGTCGGCGATACGGCAACGAATCTTCCGCAGTTGCGGTCGCGCATCGGCATGGTCTTTCAGAATTTCGAGCTATTTCCCCATATCACCGTTACTGAAAACATTAACCTCGGGCAGGTGAAGGTTCTTAACCGCGGCGAGGACGAAGCGACCGACCGGTCGATGGTGTTGCTCAAACGCGTCGGCCTGGCGGATCAGGCTGACAAGCATCCGGCGCAACTCTCCGGCGGCCAGCAACAGCGCGTGGCGATTGCGCGGGCGCTCGCTATGGATCCGATCGCGATGCTGTTTGACGAGCCGACGTCGGCGCTCGATCCGGAGATGATCAACGAGGTCCTCGATGTGATGGTCGAACTGGCGCAGGAAGGCATGACCATGATGGTTGTCACGCATGAGATGGGCTTTGCCCGCAAAGTGGCGGACCGCGTTATTTTTATGGATGAAGGCCGGATCGAGGAGGATGCGTCCAAGGACGATTTCTTCGGCGCCCCGCGCGGCGAACGGGCGCAGCTATTCCTGTCGAAAATCCTCCAGCATTAGCTGGGACGCCGAAAACCGCATTTGCCGTCGAGGTTGCTTTTAGTAAAAGCTGTGTCGTCCGCAAAATGTACCACTATCGATTGTAAATCGATAAAGGTAATATTACATTTCTGTTGCGATGTTCGTGTGTTCCGCACATTGTTTCGCCAACCCGTTGAGCAATGGACTGGCTGAATCAGAACGAGGAGCATCATGTCGCATAATGTAACGAAACTCGAGCCCACGCGCGTGGAACGCCCCGGCAAGGCCGCTCAGTTTCGCCAGATGCTGACGTCACCCGATCTCGAATTCATCATGGAAGCGCATAACGGCTTGTCGGCGAAGATCGTCGAGGAGACCGGCTTCAAGGGAATCTGGGCCTCCGGGCTGACGATCTCGTCGGCACTGGGTGTCCGCGACAGCAACGAAGCATCCTGGACTCAGGTCCTGGAGGTGCTCGAGTTCATGTCGGATGCGAGTTCGATCCCGATCATGCTGGACGGCGACACCGGTTATGGGAACTTCAACAATTTCCGGCGTCTTGTGCGGAAACTCGAGCAGCGCGATGTGGCGGCGGTGTGTATCGAGGATAAGCTGTTCCCGAAGACAAATTCGTTCATCGGCAGCAATCAACCCCTCGCCGATATCGACGAGTTCTGCGGCAAGATCAAGGCCGGAAAGGATTCGCAGCATAACCCGGATTTCTCTGTCGTCGCGCGGATCGAAGCATTGATCTCCGGCTGGGGTATGGACGAGGCGTTGCGTCGGGCCGAGGCGTATCACGAGGCGGGCGCGGACGCGGTCCTGATCCATTCGAAGAAGTCGAATGCGGACGAAATTCTGACCTTTGCCAAGGAGTGGGACAACCGTTGCCCCGTCGTGATCGTTCCGACGACCTATGCGTCGACACCAACCGATCGTTTCCGGGACGAACGGATTTCACTGATCATCTGGGCCAACCACAACCTCCGCGCCGCAATCAATTCGATGCGCGCGACCAGCAAACGCATCTTCGAGGAGGAGAACCTCCACAGCGTCGAAGGCCGTGTGGCCGGACTTAGCGACGTCTTCGGATTGGCGGGCAACAAGGAACTGGCCGACGCGGAGGATCGTTATCTGGCCTCGCGCAGCGACATCAATGCCGTCGTCCTCGGCGCGTCGCGCGGCAGGGCGTTGCGCGAACTGACCGAGGACAAGCCGAAATGCATGCTCGATGTGCGCGGGCAGCCGTTGTTGCGCCGGCTGACGCGATCGTTGAACGATGCCGGTGTGCAGAATATCGCGGTCGTAACCGGGTATCAGGCGGATGCCGTGAACCTGCCGAACATCGAAAAGATCAACAACGACGAATTCGAGACTACCGGTGAGGCGGCTTCTCTCGCCTGCGCCGCGGATGTGTTGGAGGGCGAGTGCATCGTTAGCTATGGCGATATCCTTTTCCGCAGTTACATGCTGAATTTGTTGTTGGACTCCGAGGCGGACATGGCCGTGGTCGTCGATGCCGATTGGCAGACGAAGCGGGATGCTGCACCGAAACGCAGTGCGGATCTGGTTCGGTGCAGTGCGCCGTACTCGGTGGACAACGCGGATGAGGCTCCCGTCGTCCTGGAACGCGTCGATGGGGACCTTCCGGTGGCGGATGCCCATGGCGAGTGGGTCGGTTTGGTCAAGCTCAGCGAGAAGGGCAGCGCCTTGGTCCGCGAGGAATTGAAGGCGATGGAACGGGATGGCAGTTTGGCCGAGTCCGGATTACCGGATTTGTTCAATCGCTTGATCGCGCGCGGGGAGACGCCGGCAGTGTTGTACATTACCGGCGATTGGCTTGACGTAAACGACGCCTTCGATTTGGCTCGGGCGCGCAACTTCACCTGAGTTTCGCACTATTGCGAAGGAACTTGAAAGGAATTGGCTGCCGCGATGATTCATGCGCAGACCTTTTTGGATCAAGCCGCGGAGCGCGGTTTCGACTTTTACACCGGCGTGCCCTGTTCATTCCTAACGCCGATCATCAATCGTGTGATCAGCGACAAGGGGACCGAATATGTCGGCGCGGCGAGCGAGGGTGAAGCGGTCGGGATAGCGTCCGGCGCCTGGCTCGCGGGCCGGTCCACCGTGGTGATGTGCCAGAACTCGGGTCTCGGCAACACGATCAACCCGCTGACATCGCTGAACTGGCCGTTTCGGATTCCGACGATGATGCTGGTGACACTGCGGGGCGAGCCGGGTTTGAAGGATGAGCCACAGCACGAATTGATGGGTGAGATCACCGCGCGTTTGATGGACGATATCCGCGTCCCGAACGGACCGTTCCCGGAGTCCGACGATGCGATCCCCGCGGCGCTCGACGCTGCCTGTGCCTCCATGGAATCCAACGACCTGCCATTCGGCTTCATCGTCCGCAAGGGTACGGTCGCGGACGAGGTCTTGGACGAGCAACCGATTGTCCTGCGCCCCAAGGGTGTATTCCGTGATCGCGTCGAAGGTGGCGACCGGCCGACGCGGTATATGGCGTTGGAACAGATCCTGGCGACCGTACCCGATGAGGCGGCGATCATCGCGACCACCGGCAAATGCGGCCGCGAGTTGTTCACGCTCGCCGATCGGCCACAGCATCTCTATCAGGTCGGTTCGATGGGTTGCGCCAGCGCGATGGGGCTTGGCGTCGCCGTAAACGTGGACCGTCCTGTGGTCGTGCTCGACGGCGACGGGGCGGCTTTGATGAAGATGGGGTCGCTCGCCACCGTGGGCGCGCAGGCGCCCAAGAACCTGATCCATATCGTCCTCGACAACGGGGTCCATGACTCGACGGGCGGGCAAGCGACGGTATCGCCCGGCGTCGACTTCGCCGGAATTGCGATTGCGTGCGGCTATGCCGGCAGCAGCGCCTGCGACAGCACGGATGGGTTGGCGGCGGCGTTGAAAGCGGCGCTCGCAGAACCCGGACCGCATCTCATCCACACCCGGATCAAGCCCGGCAGCCTTGAAACGCTCGGTCGCCCGACGGTGAAGCCGCCGGAAGTGGCGCGTCGTTTCCGCGATTTCCTATGCGGCTGACCTCTTCCACGGCATAATCCCCCGCATCCGAATTTCTGGTCAGGAGTTTCAAGATATGGCGGCGAGTGATTGGCCGGTTTCCGTCGATAGCAGGCCGGATACCCTTGGCGTTCTGGGCGGCATGGGTCCGTTGGCAACCGTCGACCTGCTGTCCAAACTGATCGCTG
Source organism: Alphaproteobacteria bacterium (assembly GCA_965228975.1). Taxonomy (GTDB): domain Bacteria; phylum Pseudomonadota; class Alphaproteobacteria; order UBA8366; family UBA8366; genus JAJFJD01. The sequence continues at coordinate 3,240,729 of OZ245851.1, read as the reverse complement.
TCACGCCCGCGAAGCAGGACCCGGATCACATCCCGGTCGTTGTGTCGTCGGAGCCGCATATCCCGCGTCGCGTCGCGGCCTTCCTCGACCCGGACAACAACGAAGCCCCGGCCACGGCGATTCGGGCGCGCCGTGACCGTTTGATCGTCGCCGGCGCGCGTTGTCTCGTCATGCCCTGCAACACGGCGCATTTCTGGTACGACGACCTAGTCGCGGATTGCCCGGTTCCGTTTATCCATATCGTGCATGCGACCGCCGACGAACTGGCCCGGCGCAGGGTGTCGAGCGGCACGCTCGGCCTGTTGGGGACGGAGGCGACGCTGGCCGGCAAGTTGTTCGAGACGCCTCTCGTCGAGCGCGGCTACCGCTGCATTGCCGCCGACAATTCGGTCATGCAGGAATTCGCCCGGCCCGGCATCGACATGGTGAAGCAGAACCGGATCGCCGATGCCGAGCCGCTGTTACGCCGCGCGGTGGAGGCGATGCTCGACCAGGGCGCCGATGTCGTGGTGCTCGGCTGCACGGAAATCCCGGCGGGTCTGCCGATGCAAGACGCGTGGGCGCGCAAGCACTGCGTCGATCCGACCGAAGCCCTGGCGCGGTCGGCCTACGAATGGGCCTGCGACGTCCGTGCCACCGAAGGTCTCTAAGTTTCCTCACGCAAGTTTGACGGAGCGCCCCGCGGGAATGCCGTAAGCTGTCCGCGCTGATTCGGCAGTGATGCGGAAAGACGCTGGTTGCGCCATCGAAGGCAAATGTCTGAGAGGGCAGGGGACCGCTGGATCGACGCAGCGGCTGGTCGAATGGCGGCGGCGGAAACGGCCGCAACCCCGACGGAACCAACGCGGGCCAGACCCGAGATGGGGCCGAAGATCTAGGCCGTCCCGGATTGGGAAATGGCGCCTGATGCAAATTGGCGACAGCCCCGATTTCCCGTTAAGCACCAACGATTTCGCCTTCCCTTTTCCGGCACACAGGCTATAGTCCGCGGCATGTCAAAGATCATCAACAAAACCCAAGCGCTTGGCGCCCCGGCAGGTATGCGGATCGCAGCCTGGCCCGCGGTCGGCCAAGGCGTGCCGGCGATTTGGATGGAGGAATTCCGCCCTTGAACCTGCGTTGATGAACAGCGGCGACGTGGATCGGGCGGACCTTGGGTCCGCCTAATTTTTTGGCCCCGCGGACCCGCAGTTTGATTTGAGGCGAATGATGGACGGAACGAAATTTGACGGCGCGATCGACAAAGCGCCAACGCAAGGATGGTGGCGCAAAGAGCTGGCGGAGACGGTCCGGCTGGCGGCCCCGATCGTCCTGACGCAGTTGGCCTGGGTGGCCATGCTGATCACCGACACGGCGATGATCGGGCGCCTCGGCGCGGAGCCGCTGGCCGGTGCTTCCCTGAGTTTGATGATCTTCTTCCTGACGTATGTCTTCTGCTTCGGCATCATCACGGCGACGGCGGCCTTGGCCGCGCAGGCCTTCGGTGCGCGCAAGCCGCGGACCGTCCGGCGGGTGATCCGGCAAGGACTATGGGTAACGATCCTATTGACCGTCCCATTCGTTTTCCTGCTTGCGTTCACCGAACCGCTGCTTGTGGTGCTCGGCCAGCCCGTCGAGACGCTGGCGCATGCCGATGCCTATATGAGCACGCTGAAATTCTGCTTGTTTCCGGCGATTGCATTCGCCGTGCTGCGGAACTTCGTGGCCGCGCTGAACCGGCCGGTCGTGGCGTTGTGGATCATGCTCACTGGCGCGCTGCTCAACGTGTTCCTCGATTACGCGCTGATCTTCGGGAATTTCGGGTTTCCGCGGTTGGAGCTCGTCGGTGCGGGGATCGCGACATCGGCGGTCAACACCTTCATGTTCCTCGGTCTGTTGGCGATCTCGGTCTTCGGAAAACCGTTTCGGCGCTACACCATACTCGGCCGGTTCTGGCGGCCGGACTGGTATCAGTTTCGGCAGATATTCCGTGTCGGGGCGCCGATCGCCGGGACCATGCTGCTGGAGGGCGGATTCTTTATCGCCGCGGTCTTCGTGCTCGGTCAGTTCGGTGCGATTGCAATCGCCGCGCATATGATCGCAATCCAACTGCCGCATATCACCTTCATGGTGCCGATGGGACTATCCCAGGCGGCGACTGTGCGGGTCGGGCAGGCGGTCGGCCGCCGCGACGCGGTCGGCGCTTACCGATCCGGATGGATCGCGATGGGGCTGACCCTCGCCTTCATGTCGCTGATGACGGTGGTGGTGATTACGATTCCGGAGCTGTTTGCGTCGCTTTTCCTGGACAGCGCGCGGGCCGACAGCCCAGCGGTGCTGGCCTTGGCGGCGACCTACCTGTTTTACGGGGCCTTCTTCCAGGCCGCCGACGGGTTGCAGGCGGTCGCGGCCGGCGCGCTTCGCGGGTTGAACGACACCGCCATCCCGATGGTCATCGCGGCGGCCAGCTATTGGGGCGTCGGGTTCGGGTCGGGCCTCTGGCTCGCCTTCGGGGCCGGGATGGAAGGCGTCGGGATTTGGTTGGGCTTCGTGTTCGGCCTGGGCTGTGCGGGCACCTTCCTGACGCTCCGGTTCCGGCGATTGTCTCGGCGTCGTTACATGCCGGAATTGGCGCCGGATACGGTCTAGGCGATCGGGGATGCGTTGACCCTTGGCGGGCGGGGTGCTTTGCTGGCGCCCCGCCGCCGCCTACTGAAAGAAGCACGCACCTTGCCGATGTCCAACCCCGTAAAGGGCATTCTCGCCATGATCCTTGGCGCGGCGTTGCTGTCGCTGAACGATGCGGTGTCGAAATTCCTGACCGAGAGTTACCCCGTCGGCCAGGTCATCGGTTTGCGGCAGGCGGCGTCGCTCTTGGTGATTCTGCCCTACGCCTATCTCACGACGGGATGGCGGGGGCTGCGCATCGTCGACTGGGGTGGACAGGGTTTCCGGGGCGCGGTCTTCGTCGCGACGGCAATCCTCATGGTCCTCGGGTTGAGCCTGCTGCCGATCGCGACGGTCACCGCCATCGCCTTTGCGAGCCCGATCTTCGTTGCCGCGCTATCCGTGCCGCTGTTAGGGGAACGGGTCGGCTGGCACCGCTGGGCGGCAATCGTTGTCGGTTTCGGCGGCGTACTGGTCATCGTGCGGCCGACCGGTGCAAGTTTCGAATGGGCGTTGATAATCCCGGTTTGCGCCGCTTTCGCCAACGCGTTGCGCGATATCGCGACCCGAAAACTGGCGCGGACCGACACATCGATCTCAATCCTGTTCTGGTCGACGGTGATCGTTGTCGTCGCGTCGCTTTTCTCCCTTCCGTTCGGCTGGAAACCGGTCACCGGTGCGGGGGCCATGTGGTTCCTGCTCGCCGGCCTGCTCGCCGCCGGGGCGCATTTCCTGATGATCGAGGCGCTGCGGCTGGGCGAGGCGGCGTTGATCGCGCCGTTCCGTTACACCGCGCTGCTTTGGGCGATCCTGACCGGCATTCTGGTTTGGAATACGGTGCCGGACGCGTATGTCCTGTTCGGCGCTTTGCTGGTCGTGGCCAGCGGCATCTACATCCTGCAGCGCGAGGCGCGCGTCCGGTAGGCTGGTGGACTCCCGCTTTCGCGGGAGTGACGACTGCAAGGTTTGACTGAGGTGTCATTCCCGCGAAAGCGGGAATCCATGCTTGAATTCGCACCGTGTCGCTTGTCCCGTTCGTCGTTCCGCGCGGACTTCCGATATACTGTTCGTCGGACCAGCGTGGGAGAGACAGGAGATGGGCAAACTGGATGGGAAGAACATCCTCGTCACCGGGGCGAGCCGGGGCATCGGTCAGGCGATTGCCGAGTTGTTCGCGGCCGAAGGCGGCAAGGTCGTCTGCGTCGCACGGACGGTGCAGGAAGGCGATCATGTGCTCGAAGGGTCGCTGACCCGGACCGTCCAGACGATCAAGGATGCCGGCGGCGAAGCCTGCGCCGTGGCCGCGGATATCTCGAAGCCCGAGAACTGCCTCAAGCTGGTCGAGGACGCCCGCGCCGCGTATGGCCCGATCGATGTCCTGGTGAACAACGCGGCGCTGAACTATTACGTTCCGATCGAGGATTACAAAATCAACCGCTGGATCAAGGCCTTCGAGATCAACGTGCATGCGCCGTTCATCCTGTCGCAGGCGGTATTGACCGACATGACCGGCGGGCGCGGCGGGGCCATCGTCAACATCAGCTCCGGTGCGGCGATCGGCTACGGCCGCGGACCCTATGAGGACAAATCCGTGCGCGGCGGCACCATGTACGGGGCCAGCAAGGCGGCCCTCGAACGCTTCACGCAGGGCCTCGCGCAGGAGGTCGCGCAATACGGCAATATCAGCGTGACCGCCGTGTCGCCCTCGCATGTGGTGCCGACGCCGGGCACCGTGTTCCACAAACTGGTCGAGGGGATGGAAGACCCGAAGGGCGAGTCGCCGGACTACATGGCGAGGGCGTCGTTGCTGCTCGCCACGGAACCGGCGGAAAAAGTGAACGGCCGGGTGACCTATAGCCAGTTGATCCTGGAAGAGTTCGGCTGGATGGAGAATGCGCGCGGCCGCGGGATCGATTCCGCCGGGTCGGGCTATTCGCAGATTTGATTACGCCGCCGCCCGGCGGCTAGCATGGACGGGGCGACCGAAAGCACACGAAAACCGGGAGGATCGACGATGAATTCCGTGAAATCCGCATTCGAAGAAGTGATGGACGTGCGCGGCATGGGCATGCCCGCCGAGGGCGAGGTATCGATCACGGGTGCCGACCCGGTTTTCTCGACGCAATTCAAGATCGGCGAGACCTGCGCCGCCGTGTTGGCGGGCGTCGGCACCGCCGTCAACGACATCTGGGAACTCAAGACCGGCCGCCGCCAGACGGTGGGCATCGACGTGCGCCGCGCTGCGGCAGCCCTGCGCAGTACGCAATACCTGCAATGTCAGGGACCGGACGGCAGGTTCGGCGAGGTCGAGGACGAAGAGAGCAAGATCAGCAAGCGGATCACCCAGCCCTGGCCGACCAAGGACGGCCGCTATTTCCTGCCGCATTTCAGCCTGCCGAACCTGCAGCGCCGGGTGCTCGACGTGCTCGGCTGCGAGCCGGTGCCGGAATCGGTCTCCAAGGCGGTGGCGCAGTGGGACGCGCTCGACCTGGAGGCCGCCATCGACGAGGCGCGCGCCTGTGGCGCGATGGTGCGCAGCAATGCGGAATGGCTCGGCGAAGCGCACGGAAAGGTGCTGCAGGCCAAGCCGATCGTCGAGATCATCAAGATCGGCGACAGCGACCCGGAGCCCTTTCCTGAAGGCGACCGGCCGTTAAGCGGCATCCGCGTGCTCGACCTGACACGCATCCTGGCCGGCCCGGTCTGCGGCCGTACCCTGGCGGAGAATGGCGCGGAAGTGCTGATGGTGACCGCCAAACACCTGCCGCAGACCAAGGCGAACGCGATCGATACGAGCCACGGCAAGCGGAGCTGCTATCTCGACCTTACGACCTTGGAGGACGCGACGACGCTCATGAAACTGGTCGGCGACGCCGATGTATTCTCGCAAGGGTATCGGCCCGGCATGCTGGCCAAACTCGGCTTCGCACCGGAACAGCTTGCGGAAATCCGGCCCGGCATCGTCGCTTGCTCGATCAGTTGCTTCGGCGCGGACGGCCCGTTCAGCCATCGCGGCGGCTGGGAACAGGTGGCGCAGACGGTGACCGGCATCTGCCAGGAAGGCAGCCCCGACCGGCCCAAGCTGCTGCCGGCGGCGGCGAATGACTACACCACCGGCTATCTCGGCGCTTACGGGATCATGCTGGCGCTGGCACGCCGGGCGCGCGAGGGCGGCAGCTATCACGTGCGCGTCTCGCTTTGCCAGTCGGGCATGTTCATCTACCGCCAGGGCAAGACCGACCCTGTTGCGGAGCCGGATCTCGACCTGTCGGAGACGGAACTCGACGCGCTGCGCATCCAAAGCGAGACGGGGCACGGTACACTGCGCCATCTGGGTCCCGTGCTCGATCTATCGGAAACCAAGCCGCATTGGGTACGCCCGACGCCGATTCTGGGCAGCGACGCGCCGGAGTGGCCGGCGGCAGTGGCGGAAGCGGCGGAATAACGCCGCCCGCGTTACAGGAAATAGGGGGAAGACCATGGCTATGATGAAATTCGCGATCGGCCAATCCGTGCCGCGCACGGAAGACCCACGGCTGCTTCGGGGGCGCGGCCAGTATGTGGACGATTTCGCGCTGCCGCGCCAAGCCCATGCGGTGATGGTCCGCTCGCCCTATCCGCATGCGGATATCAAGGGCATCGACGCCTCGGCGGCGCTCGCCTTTCCGGGCGTGATCGACGTGTTGACCGGCGCGGAATACGCGGCGGACGGCCTGGGCAACATCATGGGACCTACGCCCCACACGCGCCGCGATGGCTCGCCCATGTTCCGCCCGCCGCGCCCGGCGATCACCAACGACCGTGTGCGCCATGTGGGTCAGATTGTCGCTGTCGTGATCGCGGAAAGCGTGAACGCGGCCAAGGATGCGGCGGACCTGGTCGAGGTGGAGTACGAGCCATTGCCGGTCGTCCTCGGCACCGCCGAGGCGGGTAAGGACGGACAGCCGCAGATTTGGGATGATTGCCCCAATAACGAATGCTTCCTGTTCGAAAGCGGCGACCGCGCGGCCACCGACGCGGCGATCGAGTCCGCGCCCCGTGTCATCACCAACACCTTCGTGATCAATCGCATCCACGCCAACACGATGGAGCCGCGCGGCGCGCTTGCGGAATACGACCCCGGCCGCGACCATTTCACGATCTATTCCGGCCTGCAGCGGGCCTTCGCCGGCCGCGCGACGCTGTGCAAGAACATCTTCAAGATCCGCCAGAACCAGATGCGCTTCGTGACCGGCGATATGGGCGGGTCCTTCGGCATGAAGGGGGCGATGTATCCGGAAATTCCGCTCACTGCCTGGGCGTCGAAACGGGTCGGCCGCCCGGTCAAATGGCGCTGCGATCGCAGCGAAGGGTTCATGGCCGACGATCACTGCCGGGACAATGTCAGCACGGTCGATCTCGCGCTCGACGATGACGGCAAGTTCCTGGGCCTGCGGGTGCGCACGTCCGCCAATCTCGGGGCCTATCTGTCGTCCGGCGGGTTCGGCCCGCCGACCAACAACCTTGGCGGCCTCGCCGGGGTCTACACCACGCCGGCGATCCATGTGGAAGTCTCCGCCGTGTTCACCAACACATCGCCGACCTCGGCCTATCGCGGCGCGGGGCGGCCCGAGGCGTCCTACATCCTCGAACGCAGCATCGACATGGCCGCGCACGAGATGGGCATCGACCCGGCGGAGCTACGCCGGCGCAACATGATCGCGCCCGACGCGATGCCCTATAAGACGCCGCTCACCTTCACCTATGACTGCGGCGAGTTCGAAACGGTGCTCGACCGCACGCTGGAGAAGGCCGATTACGCGGGCTTCGCCGCCCGGCGGTCGCAGTCGGAAGCGGCGGGCAAGCTGCGCGGCATCGGCATGTCCTACACCATCGAGCGCGCGGCGGCGCCGAGTTCCGAAACCGCCGAACTGCGTTTCGATTCCTCGGGCACCGCGACGGTGCTGGTCGGCACCACCCAGCACGGCCAGGGGCACGAGACGGTCTACAAGCAGATCCTCTGCGAGAAGCTCGGCCTGGAGCCGGAAGACATCGCCGTGATCGAGGGCGACACCGACAAGGTGGCCTACGGCACCGGCACCGGCGGTTCGCGTTCGGCGGCCCTCGGCGGCACGGCGGTGTTGCAGGCGGCGGACAAGGTGATCGACAAGGCGCGCAAGATCGCCGCGCATCTGCTGGAGGCATCCGAGCAGGACATCACCCTGGAGGACGGCAACTTCGTCATCGCCGGCACCGACCGCTCGATCCCATTCCAAGAGACGGCCGTCGCCGCCTTCGACCCGAAAAAGATCCCGGACGGGATGGAGGAGGGCCTTTACGAGTTCGCCACCTTCTCGGCCGAGGTGAACAACTACCCGAACGGCTGCCACGTCTGCGAGGTGGAAATCTCGAAAGAGACCGGCGAGATCGACATCCTGCAATACACGGTGATCGACGACTGCGGCGTCGAGTTGAACCCGCTGCTGGTGAAGGGGCAGGTGCATGGCGGCATCGCCCAGGGCGCGGGCCAGGCGCTGATGGAGAACATCGTCTACGAGGAAACCGGCCAGCTCGTCTCCGGCTCCTTCATGGACTACACCATGCCGCGTGCCGACAACTTCTGCAGCTTCGACATCGGCGCCCACCCGGTCCCGACCAAGACCAACCCGCTCGGCGTCAAGGGCGTCGGCGAGGCCGGCACGGTCGGCTCCCTGGCGGCGGTGATGAACGCGGTCAACAACGCGCTGGAAAGCATCGGTGCGGCGCATCTCGAAATGCCGCTAACCCCGCCGCGCGTGTGGCGTGCGGTGCGGGACGGGGCCGGCTAAACCGGCTTACGGACGCGCAGGACCCACAAGCCTCGGTTTTCCGGCGGCAGCTTTTCGTTCCGGGGATCATAAACCATCCATGGGCCTGGTGTGTTGTGGCGCGTGGCATGCCAAAGGTTGTCTATATTCGTGAATCGGCGGGCATAATAGCCCTCGTACCAGTGGTCGATCTCTTCAAAATGATCGGCGAAGACGGCGCGGCCGGTCGCGAGATCGTGTGGTCTGCGGCCGTAATAGGCGCGATGTTGTTTGCTGGCAAAGGACGTCGGGTTGGTTTCCTGCATCACTAGCAATCCTCCCGGTTTGAGAACCCGATCGATTTGTTGGGCGAGAGCTTTGTAAGCCGGCGCATCGAAGAAGCCCGCGACCTGCATGCTCAGCACGAAATCAAATGAGGCGTCGGGCCAGGGCAGGTGACGGTGGCGTGGTTCGATGATCTGTAGGCGAGCACCGTGAATTCGCGCCCACCACGCTTCTGGCGCGATATCGTGCCCGGATACGGCCGCGCCAGCGTTCCTGAGGTGGCACAGATTTGCGCCACGCCCACAGCCAATTTCAAGTGCTGAGAAGCTTGACGGCAGATCTAAGCCGCGCAGATATCTCTCCGCCCAGGCATCGCTTATTTCATTCGGTTCAAGTATCTCTTCATAATAGGCTTCCGTGAGCGCACTTGCGCGTCGCGCCAGCGGGGCCGTCAAAATTCTGTAAGGACGCAACGGGGCCAGCAGTAACTGGAGCTTGACCTTGGTGCGCTCCAAGAGCGCGCCGCTTTTGACCGCATCTTGCAGCTTTTCCCGCAGGGAACGACCGGATATCGAGTTTGGATCGCCAGCATCGTCCTGGCGCAAAGCATGCCAATCCCAATATGGGTGGATCCAGCGCCCTTCTCCGCCGCATGCGGCGCACACGACAGTCGATGCGGTTGGCTCATTGAGGTTCGAACCGCAGTTCGGGCAGGTTCGCGGTCTAAAGGATGACAGGGCAGGGTCGACCGGATTCATCGGTGGGGTGAAATCCTCGCGTCCCAGTTTTAGGTGGAAGCGACGTCGTTCGCTTGTTCATGGACCACGTCGACATTCTCTAGGAATGCCTTTTGGAGGGGGCTCATCGCGCTCAATGTTTCTTGTCGTAGGCGAACCTTCATTCGGCTGCCATCCTCCGTCACCGGTGCGTCAAGGCCGACGGCCACCCAATGCAGAACGTCGCGTGCGCGGTTGTCGCTATCGCCGAATGTCGGCCAGACCGGACCCTTGTGGTACCCCGTTGTGTCAGCGATGACGACACTGCCGGCCGACCCGCCGTAGACAAGCCAGTCGTCGGGGTTTCGATAGACGTCGCCGACATGGCGTTCATCGAATGAAAAGGGAATGTTTGATTTGAAATTGTAGTCATGCGACCGGCGAACATACACGCCGGCACCGTTTTCAGGTCCAACATCCTCAAGCAAGACGAATATAGTGAAATCACCGTAACCATCTCGGTGCAGGAAACTGGACCCTAGCGGTTCGGGCATCGGCAAGGTCCGGTACGCGCGCCCGTAATACACTGGAATCTGTTGCTTATAGGCTGCTGTAATCTTTAGGATTGTTGGATGATAGACGAGATTAGCCGCTGCCGCTATGTGATACAGGGTGTCGGCCAGGGTTTGCCGGTAGGCGTGATCAAAGGTGCTGATATCGCCGGTTAGTATATTGGCGCCCGACGCCAGTTCGGACTCAAACGCTTTCCGAATCTCGTCGACTTCCCGTGCGAAGAACCCTTCGAGGATCGTGCAGCCTAATTCTTGAAGTTCATGAAGGTGGCGTGCTTCCAAAGTATTGGGCTTCAGATATTCGAGATTGTCCAGGTACTGTCTGCGAAGAGAGGCATTCAACGTTTCGTGGCGCTTCCGTCCGCGCCGATGTTTCACGGTTCGCGAGGGCGCCAGAACCGGCACCGTGTGAACGGTCTTCCGGATACTGCGTTTGATGACGGTCGTCAGGGTCATTTCATGTCCTCGGTGTGGTCCGGTCTCATTCGGCGATCGCGTCGTTTAACGCTGCGATATATCGGTCATACCGTGAAAAACCATGTTCGTTGTCTCGCCCTAGGCGGATCACGGCTTGTACCCAAGGCAAGGTGCCGCCGTCTACGAGAGGGCTCTTTACGGTATTTGATGGATGATAGCAGAGCATCGCAAACTTGTGCGGCAGGTTGCGGTGCCGAACGGTAAGCACCTGTCGGACGAAATTCGGCTCTGGTTCCATCATCATCGTACACTCCCAGCCGCGAAGTATTTCGCCTCGCCGTGCCGCATGAGCAATCCTGAAGGGCATCCAATAAGGGAACTGGACATCGGGCCAAGGCGCATTGGACGACATCATCCCGTCGAGTTCCTCCATGCCCCACCGGTAGAGATTCCCGCGGAAAAGACTAGAGGTCGCAGAAACTTCCGGATCACTTTCATAGACGCCTTCGAACGCATCGATGATCTCGGGATAGGGGAGATAGGCAAAATGACGGTGCAGCGTCGTCACACCAATTCCCGCTGCTCGAGCCGCCTTGACTTGTTTGAGGAGCTTGCCTTCTCCAAGCACGTGGCGACCGACGTCGTATTTCTCCAGCAATCCACGGAGCGGTGTCAGGGAAAGTGCGGAGCGTATATATTTGGGTAGATCGTATCGCGATGCGATGGTTGTGTAGTGCAGTACATATTCATGGCTTGGATGTTTCGCCTGGATCGCTTGCCATGCGGGCAGATTTTCATCCTGTAGGATCGCGTAGGTAGCTTCGACGCCTTCTTCCTCCTGCAGCGCCGGGAAGGTCGGGTCGACCGAATCGTCGTTGTCGTGACGGAAACAGATCGTGGATGATGGAAGGTCGATACGCTCATAATCGTGCCCATCCAGAACGCTGGCCAAGGCGTCGTAGAGTATGTCGACGTAGTCGTCGAGCCAGTGCTGTCGGCTGTTCCAGCCTTGCCATTGAGTAAGGTCTTCCTGACCTTGGAGCCAAGCTTGCAGTGCGGAAAACGGCATCGCGTTCAATAGATGGCGTGGTGCCGCGGCCTCGACCTCCGTCAGAAGCGTCGCGCCGTTGATTGGCACGCGCAGTGCGGTATCCGGCGACAAGCGGTCGCCTGCGATTTCGAAGAGCGGGTGCGTGGATTCGGTGTTGTGCGAATTGGCGAATGCGAAACTTCCCCAGTTCGCCGGCTGCAATGGTGTGCTTCGATCTTTGACGGTAACGCCGACGGCGTTATAGGCGCTTGACGGTTTAGTCCACACCGGCGGTTCGATCCCGACTGCAGATGCGGCAGTCGCCAAATTGCCGGTAAACATGATACCACATTCAAGATCGTTGAGCTGTCCGGTCAAACCGGATGGGGCGTTCCCAATCATGGGGAGGTCGACAACCAAAAGGTCGCGTTGGTCGAGGGCGACTACGCTATCCGGCTCTACAATGCTTGGTTTGTACCCACCGCGAATGAAGAAGTTATAGGCGCCTGCCTGTCCGAGGTTCGCGCCGTAGTCGCGCGGCCATTGTACTACCTCGCCTTTCCAATCGGGAAAAGCATAACCGGTGTCCACCACGGGATAGAGTGCGGTCGGATTCAGGATGGCGATGCGTGGCATGGGGTTTCTTATATTCGACCGTAGGACACCGTATCCTATACGGGCCGCCGAACGCATACCAAGGACTACATGGGTTGTCGAGGTTGCCGCTGTGCACAAAGGTATTCCGACGATCGTGCGTGGCGGGAACTATTCGATCGCGTGGATTGATAGTACTGGTGCCGCCGAGTGGAATTGAACCACTGGCCTCGCCCTTACCAAGGGCGCGCTCTACCCCTGAGCTACGGCGGCATTTGGGGTGGACACCGGGAAAGCCGGATGAACCGCCGCCTTATGCCATAGGGGGTTGAGCCGCGCAAGCGGTGGCGTCGCCCGTCCCCCGGGACGGTGCGGCGCAGACACGGTCGAAACAAGCTTGCCTCGGCCCGGGCGGGCGTCGTATCCCTGATCCGCGACTCAGGGCGTCGAAAGGGGCGATATGGGCGACAAACCGGCCGGTAAAGGCTCGGATTCGGGGAAAAAAGCCGGGGAGTCGGTGGCGGCGCGCCGCCGCCGCCAGGCCGAGCAGCTTAGGCGTAACCTGTTGAAACGCAAGGAACAAACCCGTGGCCGCGCGGATGACGACGCGGCCGCGCCGGACGGGGCCGACGATCCCGCCCAAGGCTGACCTTGCGGACGCCTTGTGATCGCCATACTCATTGTTTAGTCATGCGCGCAATTCCGGCATATCCGGCAGTGATGCCGGGGCGGCGCGGCAATTCTCCCCGAGGTTCGGGGATGGAGCAGGCGACGCGAGGAGAGGGAAGCCATGGGCGTAATGCCTGATACCTGGATCCGCGACAAGGCGCGGTCCGATGGAATGATCGAGCCGTTCGTCGACGGGCAGAACCGGGAAGGCACGATTTCGTTCGGCCTCTCGTCCTACGGCTACGACGCGCGGGTCGCGTCCGAATTCAAGATATTCACCAATGTGGACAACGCCATCGTCGACCCGAAGGAGTTTTCCGACCAGGGCTTCGTCGAGCGCGACACTGATGTCTGCATCATCCCGCCGAACAGTTTCGTGCTGGCGCGGACGGTGGAGTATTTCCGCATCCCGCGCGACATTCTGGTGATCTGCCTCGGCAAATCGACCTACGCGCGTTGCGGCATCATCGTGAACGTCACGCCGCTGGAGCCCGAGTGGGAAGGCCATGTGACGCTGGAATTCTCCAACACCACGCCGCTGCCGGCGAAGGTCTATGCGAACGAGGGAGCGTGCCAGTTCCTGTTCCTGAAGGGCGAGGGCGCGCCGGAAATCTCCTATGCGGACCGGGCCGGCAAATACATGGGCCAGCGCGGCGTTACCCTGCCCAAGATATAAGGACCGAGCATGGTTGCACCGGACACGGGCGCCCGCGCGCCCCTGAGCGAGCGTTTGCCGAGGACGACTGGTATGGACCGAATTCTCATTCGCGGCGGCAACCGGCTGTCGGGCACGATCCCGATCAGCGGGGCGAAGAACGCCGCCCTGCCGCTGATGGCCGCCGCCCTGTTGACCGACAAGACGCTGCGGCTGACCAACCTGCCGTATCTCGCCGACATCACCAGCATGGCGAACCTGTTGATCCAGTTTGGGGTCGACGTGTCGATCGACGGCGACAAGAACGGCGATAACGGCCGCGCCATCGACATGACCGCGGCGCAAATTTTGGACACGACCGCGCCCTACGACCTGGTCCGGAAGATGCGGGCGAGCGTGCTGGTCCTCGGCCCCTTGGTCGCGCGCTTCGGCAATGCCGAGGTCTCCCTGCCCGGCGGCTGCGCCATCGGGACCCGGCCCATCGACCTGCATCTCGGCGGGCTGGAGACGCTGGGCGCCGAGATCGAATTGGAAGGCGGCTATGTTCGCGTCACCGCGCCCAAGGGATTGGTCGGCGCGCGGGTTGAGTTCCCCAAGGTTTCGGTGGGCGCGACCGAGAACCTGATGATGGCCGCCTGCCTCGCCAAGGGCGAGACGGAACTGGTCAACGCGGCGCGCGAGCCGGAGATTGTGGACCTCGGGAACTGCCTGACCGCGATGGGGGCGAAGATCGGCGGTCTCGGCACGGACACGCTGACCATTCAAGGCGTGGGGTCGCTTGGTGCTGCGGAACACCGCATCATCGCGGACCGGATCGAGACCGGCACCTATGCGGTGGCGGCGGCGATCACCGGCGGCGATGTGGAACTGCGAAACACGGATTATGCGCTGATCGCGGCCTTGGCCGAGAAGATGGAAGAGGGCGGCATCTCCGTCACCGCGACCGACGGCGGGGTGAAGGTGACCTGCCCGAACGGCCGGGTCGACGGCGTGGACGTGAAGACGGAGCCGTATCCCGGATTCCCGACCGACCTGCAGGCGCAGTTCATGGCGCTGATGACGATGGCGCGCGGCGCGTCGATGATCACCGAGACGATCTTCGAGAACCGCTTCATGCATGTGCCCGAATTGGTCCGCATGGGCGCGAACATCAACGTGCACGATTCCTCGGCGATGGTGCGCGGGGTCAAGCGGCTGACCGGCGCGCCGGTCATGGCGACCGATCTGCGGGCGTCGGTGTCGCTGGTGCTTGCCGGCCTCGCGGCAGAGGGTGAAACCATCGTCAACCGGGTGTATCATCTGGATAGGGGCTACGAGCGGTTGGAGCAGAAGCTCGCGGCCTGCGGCGTGGATATCGAACGGCTTAAATCGTAATGAAGGTAGACGAGGGGAGCAGAAATGCCGTCCGGCTACGGGCCGGCAGCCTGGAGGATTTGTCTGTCATCGCCTCCCTCGTCCAAGACGCCATCGTGCCGTTGGGCGATATCGCCTTTATCAAAGAAGACAACTCCTTCGTGATGGTCCTCAACCGGTTCCGCTGGGAGGACGAGGGTAAGGCTGACCTGCGCGAGCGGGTGCATGCGGGTCTGCGCTTCGACACGGTGCAGCGCGTGCGTTACCGGAACATCGACACGCGGGACCGGTCGCAGTTCCTCTCGCTCCTGACTCTTACCTACGACGATGGCGTGGTGTCGCTGCATTTCGCCGGCGGCGGGGCTATCCGGCTGGAGGTCGAGAAGCTGGCGGGCGCGCTGGAAGACCTCGGCGAGCCCTGGCCGACCACGCGCGTGCCGCGGCACGATCCCGACTGAAACGCCGCGCGTTTGGCGGGAATCACCCGCCGCGGGTAAACTTCCTTTGCAAAAGAGTTACGCCCTGCGGCAAGCGGCGGCGGGCAAGGGGAGGTGCTCATGACCATCACCGCTGATCTGGTCGATATCCTGCGTGCGACGCGGTTGGACAATATTCCGGCCGAGGCGCTCGACGTTGCCAAGCAGGTGTGTCTGGACGGGCTCGGCGTCATGGTCGCCGGCGCGGGCGAGCCGCTCGGTCTGGGACGTATCACGATCGATTACACAAAGACGCTAGGCGGTCCCGAGGATGCGACGGTGATCGCCGGCGGTTTCAAGACCTCCGCCTTCAACGCCGCCTACGCCAACGGCACCTTCGGGCACGCGCTCGATTTCGACAACACTTGGTGGCCGCTGAATCACCCGACCTCGCCGACCCTGCCGGCGATGCTGGCCATCGCCGAGCGCGACGGGCTGCCCGGCAGCGCCCTGCTGCGCGCCATCGTCCTGGCCTTCGAGGTACAGGGCCGGATGCGTGTGGCATCGGCGCGCGTCGACGCAGGGCAAGGGTTCCACAAACCCGGTGTCTCGGGGCTGATGGGTGCGACCACGGGGGCAGGTGCGTTGCTCGACTTGGACGCGCGGCAATTCCGTCGGGCCTATGGATTAGCAGGGTCGCGCGCGGGGTCGATCTCCGCCAACACCGGCACCATGACGAAATCGAGCCACAGCGGCCATGCCGCGCGGATGGGCGTCGAATGCGCGACCCTCGCCAAGCTTGGCTGGACCGCCACCGAGGATGTCTTCGGCGCGGGCCGCTTCTTCGAGATGTTCTACGGCGAAGACAAGATCGAGCCGGAATTGTTCCTGAAAGATTTCGGCGATCCGTATCGCATGATCGACCCGGGCGTCGGAATCAAGAAACATCCCGCCAACTACTTCACGCACCGCCCAATCGACGCGGCGCTCGAGTTGGCGGATCGTCACGACATCGACCCGGCGGCGATCGACCATGTGACGGTCGACTTCCCGCGGTTCGACTATGTGAACCGCCCGGTTCCGGAAAGCGGGCTCGATGGCAAGTTCAGCGTGCAATACGCCACCACGGTCGCCTTGCTCGACCGCAAAGTGAAGGTCGCGAGCTTTTCCGACGCGCGGCGGTTCGCACCCGATGTCGAGGTGCTGCTGCCGAAAGTTACCCTGAACATGCGCGACGACATTCCGCGCAGTTTCCAGGACTGTTTCGCGATCGTTAAAGTCACGATGCAGGATGGGCGCGAACTCGAACAGCGTTGCGACCGGCCGCGGGGGATGTGGGGCGTGCCGCTGACCCGCGACGAGCGGCTGGCGAAATTCCGCGACTGCTGCGAAGGTGCGCTCGACGACGGGAATGTCGAAGCGGTCATTTCGCATGTCGAGGCATTGGAGACGGCGGAAACGGTCGCGCCGATCATGGACATGCTGCGCGGGGCGACACCGGCCATGCCGGCGGCCTGACCGGATCGATCAGGGAGAAATTAGGACTCATGACGCAGACACGGGAACTCGCGGGCTACGCCGCCGGCCTCCGGCACGAGGATTTGCCGGATGACGTCCGCGACCTGGCGCGGGCGTGTATCCAGGACACGGTCGGGATTTCGGTCTTCGGCGCCAAGCTGCCGTGGGGCAGGTTCGCCATCGACTACGCGCGCCGCAACGCCGCGGCGGGGAACAGTGCCTTGCTCGGCGAGCCCGGCGTCAAGATCAGCGCGCCCTTCGCCGCGCTGGCCAACGGCGTGCTGACCCATGCCTTCGAGATGGACAGCCTTCGAAAGCCGGGTACCGGCGTCCATCCGGGCGGGATCGTCCCGGCCGCGCTGGCGGTGGCGCAGCAGGAAGGCGCTTCCGGCCGCGACCTGATCACCGCTTTCGTCGTCGGTATGGAGGTGATGACGCGGATCGGCCTATCGACGCGCCATTCGAGCGAGGAGAAAGGGTTTCATGCGCCGGGACTGACCGGGGTCTTCGGCGCGACGGTTGCGGCGGGATCGCTGCTGAAGCTGGATGCGGAGCAGATGTGTCACGCGATGGGGGTTGCGGGGTCGCTCTGCTCCGGCCTGCTGGAGTTCGCCAAGAGTGGCAGCGGCGGTATGGTCAAGCGCCTGCATATCGGCCGGGCAGCCGAGGGCGGGGTGTTGGCGGCGTCGTTGGCGAAGGATGGATACGAAGGGCCGTCATCGATTCTCGAAGGGCCGTTCGGGTTTCTGAATGCCTATACGGAAGATCCCCTTACGGAGAAGTTGACCGACGGGTTGGGCGACGTTTGGGAAACGCGGACTATTTGTTTCAAGCGATGCGCCTGCCACGCGACCGCGCATACGCCGGTTCAGGCCTTCGAGGAATTGCGGGCGGAAATGGGGTTCGCCCCCGGTGACGTGGACGGCATTTCCATCGGATCGAGCCGCAAAGTCCTCGCCAACCATGACATACCCGAACCGCGGGACCTCATGGCCGCGCAATACAGCGTGCCATTCTCGGTGGCCCTGTCCTTCTTCCACGATCCGATGGATCCGATGTCGTTTCTCGAAGCGGACCTGTCCGATCCCGACATCCTCGCGCTGAGCCGCAAGATAAAGTTGGAGCATTTCGACGAGACGACCAAACCGGGGCAGGGGTGGGCATGCCGCGCACGGGTTACCTTACGGGACGGACGTGAAGGGGAACGCATCCTGGACGATTTCCGGGGGTCGCCGACGCAGCCGATGAGCGCGGATGAATTCGACGGTAAATTCCGGGCTGCGGCACGCGACCTCGGGGAATCTGCGATGGAAGCCTTGTTGGCTCGGCTCAAGTCGTTGGACGAGAGCAGGGATGTCGGAGACTTGGCGCCGTAGATTGTTTCAACGGTCGATCCATCCGGTAGACAAAGATAAAGCCCGCCAAATGGCCGGCGGGCTTGTCTTTATGGAGCGGCGGCCGTTAATTGGCCGCTTCCAATCTATGACTGCGACTTCTGCGTATGCTCGGAGATGCTGTGGAGCAACGCACGGAACCGCTTTTGAACTTCCGGCGGGCAGGTGCCGATATTGCGCACCAATTCCAGAGTCTCGCGTTTGGTCCGGAATTCCTCCAGGCGATCGGTGTCGTCGTCGATGCCCATGAAGAACCATGCAATGGGAACATCCAAAATTTGCGCGATCTGCCACAAGCGGCTGGCCGAAATCCGATTAGCGCCGCTTTCATATTTTTGGAGCTGCTGGAAGGTCAAGCCCAACTGTTCGGCGAGCGCTGTCTGGCTCAATCCGCACAGGACCCGGCGAATTCGGACACGGCGTCCGACATGAACGTCGACCGGGTTGGGACCCTTTTTACCTGGAGCCTTTGCTTCTTGATCTTGCGTCACTGCTCTGAAATTCCTCTGATTGAATCGGCCTCGGAGCCACCGGACCGAACTATTTGTCGCGTGAAAGACATATCACTCGAAAAGTGCTAGGATTGTATACTATACAATTTATAATAAACACCATTATAAAAGCACAACGCTAAGCGTTTCTGTGGTACTAACCCAGCTGAATTGTGTTTTTCCGTTGGTTTTACAATAACTACGCGTATAATATACGGCGAGTCCGCAGTCGGTATCAAGACGCTGTCGGATGTTTTTTGGGAAAGAGGATCAAAGATGGGTTATCCGCTCGAAACGTCGTTCGATACATCGGGTGATAACATCCAGCGTCGCGAATTGTACTCGATGAGTGAATTCGCGGATGCCGAGCCGCCGGGTAGCACCAACTGGTTGCTGTATAAGTGTTGGAAAACGCTCAGTCTTGGCGGGCGCATACCGTTGGAGCAGGATGTCCTCACCGACAATACGAACACGATGCGTCTCGACGGGCAGACCACGCTGATCGACGTCAGCGATCCGAACCCGTGGAACTTCGTTTTCGTGGCCCATTGGCACACGCCCTATCCGAACCTCGGGAGCGAACTCACCAATACCCGTGTCAGCCAGTATCCCTGCATGATGCATGCGAAAGCGTTGATGTCGGAGTATTTCATCGCACGCGAGAGCGCCGCGCCGGTGTATCACGAAATCGAGCAGCTCATTTTCGGGATTTCCCGGCACTATCGCCGACTCATCCTGCCGTTGTCGGATACCGACAATCGGGTAAATAAGCTGCTGGTCGGGGTTCGCTCGGTACGTCCGCCGTTCGAAGTGAAGCAGAATGCGGAAATGGCGCTAATTCACTAGAAGCCGCTTTTCCTCGAGCGCCGGCAAAGCCTCCTGGCCGTCGGGTGCCGGCAGTGCATCCCGTTCCTCGGCCGCTTCCAGATTGTCTTGTCTGATTCGCTTCATCATCTCGTCGCGATGCATGTAGCTCATCTGCATGTCGTAGGGCCGCCCGTAGGGCGGGTAGTATCCGCGCGTGATCGACACGCTGTGCGACACGTCATACGTGTTATGGATCATTGCCTTGCGGCGCGGCGTGTCGCGGACCAGGGAGACATGCCAATCGATGCCGTAATGCCGGACGGCAAGCATGCGGGTCACGCGTGCGACGATGTTGGTCAGCTTGGATCCTCGCAGCTTGGGGTGAACCCAAAAACCGCCGGCAAGCCCGACTTTGCCGCCAATCACCGGGAGTTTGTCGGGTTCGACCAACTCGACGGGACGGAAATCGAGAATTGGTTTCCGATCGAAGAACAAGCGCTGGGTCCGAATCTCTTCGGCGATGTTGTCCGTCTCGACGATCCGGTAACACAAACAGGCGACAGTCGTCCGCTCACGCCGCAACAGCCGCGCCAGCAACTTCTGATCGCGCTCGCGGATGATGACCCAGAAGGCGTTGTCCGGGCGAATGTAGGATCTTGAGGGATCGTGGGTGGAAGCAATGTCCAGATTGCCGGGGATTCGCCGCATTAGGCGTACCCATTTCGAGAGATCGGAATCGATCTCGATGGTAAATCCGCGTCGGTCCAACTCGGCGCGCGAACGGTCGATGAACTCCTGAATTACTAGGAACTCTTCATCCGTCAGCCGTGACATTGCATGCTCCCTCAATGCCGGGTTGTACGACCCTTTGCGGCGTGGCGCCGCGCCTGTGGATTATCCACAGCGTTATTAACCGTACGAATTAACCATAACCACAGTTGCATAGAAGGGACAAGTTATTAATTTTCCTAAAGGTTAACGCAATTGGCCGTTTGGATTAACCATCGAATTTTACCAAAGTGCATAAACAAGGGTTGAATTCTTAATGATTGAAAACGCGTAAAGGGGAGGTCAAAAAATTGAAAAAGTTAACAAGATGCAATTCCGTTTTGGGAATTTGTGGATAAAACAATGCGACCGACATCATCCCGTGGCCAGCTTGTGTCAAAAGTCCTAGAGCAATTGAGTAATCCGAAATTTCCTGGCCCCCCTGCGCTGGTCCTGTTCGCCGAAGGAACTCTCGCTTTCGTTTCGGAGGTCACTTGAAATTCGGTTTCCCTGGTCCGGGATAATCTAGAATGGCGTATGCGAGCCTGACATCGCGCTATACAGGTTGAATGTAGGCTGGCGACGGTCTGCCGATCGGCGCGGTCGCGTGGTACAATTCTTGGCAATCCGCAAATCAGAGGGCGAACGATGCAGCAGGGGGTTCTCAACCAACGAATCGACGACCCGATTGCCTGGCTCGGAAGCGAATTGGCGCCGGCCGACGGCACTGTTCCGTTGGGCGATGCGTGCATCGACGAACTGGATGCCGTCGCAAGGTTGTTGCAGGACAATCCCATCCCGACGGAGACGATCCGCCCGGACGATTTCGAGTTCGCTGCGTGCCGCGATCTGATGTCTGAGGTTCGGCGCCAGCTCGACACAGGACTCGGATTTGCGCTTATCGATCGCTTGCCGGCGGAGCGGTACAGCCGTCCCATCATGACCGCGCTCTATTGGTTGCTGGCCTCGATGGTCGCGCGGCCGGTTAGCCAGAAATGGGAAGGCCGTTTGATCTACGACGTGCGCGACACGGGGAAGAAGCCCGGAAACGGCGTCCGGCCGGACATCACGAATGTCGAACAGAACTTCCACACGGATAACAGTTACAATCTTTGTCCGCCGGAATTCGTCAGCTTGTTATGTCTGCAGACCGCGAAGGAGGGCGGGATCAGCAGCATCGTCAGCTTTTCAGCCGTGCATAACGAAATGCGCCGTCGTCATCCGGACCTGTTGCCACGCCTGTATCAAAGCTATTGGTTCGATCGGCAGCGCGAGCATGCGCCGGGCGACGAGATGACGATCCGGCATCCGTTATTCCAAATCGACGGGAAGCGGCTGCAGGCGCGCCTATCGCACTTTCAGGTCGTGAACGGCTATAAGTTGGCCGGCGAAACGCTGGATCCCGAGGGCGAGGCCGCGCTCGAGACGCTCGAGGCGATCATGAACGAACCCGAATTCGGGAAGGAGTTCTTCTTCGAGCCGGGCCAGATCCAGATCGTCGATAATCTGCGCTGCGGACACAGACGGTCCGCGTTCCGCGATTACGACGAACCCGAGCGGAAACGCCACCTTGTCCGACTTTGGCTTCGGGACCGCGGCCGGGTCTTCTACAACGGTTAGCGGCCTGCCGGCGCGTGATTTCCTGTCCATCCGGGGGTGTGGTAATGGCCGGTGGCCTATGCGATAAGAAGCGCCGATTTACCGCAGGAGAGTACCGTGCGTGCCAATGAACCGCTGATAATGGCGCTGCCGAAAGGGCGGATCCTTCGCGAAGTGATGCCGCTGGTTCGGCGTGCCGGCATCGAACCGGAACCGGCCTTCGACGATCCGAAGGCCCGGCAACTCCGGTTTTCCACCAATGTCGAGAATTTGGACATCATCCGTGTTCGCAGCTTCGATGTCGCGACATTCATCGCGAACGGCGCGGCCCATCTGGGCGTGGCGGGCAACGACGTCTTGATGGAATTCGATTACTCCGAAATCTACTCGCCGGTCGACCTGGATATCGGGCGGTGCCGGCTGTCGGTGGCGGCGCGGCCCGAATTGCTGAAATCGGACGACCCCAGCCGCTGGAGCCATATCCGCATCGCCACGAAATATCCCAACATCACGCGCCGGCATTTTGCCGCCCGTGGCGTGCAGGCGGAATGCATCAAATTGAACGGGGCGATGGAACTGGCGCCCACCCTGGGATTGTGCCGCCGTATCGTCGACTTGGTGTCGACCGGGCAGACGCTGAAGCAGAATGGCCTGGTCGAGGTCGAGACGATCGCGGAGGTGACGAGCCGGTTCGTGGTCAACCGGACGGCGCTCAAGACGCGTCCGGAGGAACTCGGCCACTGGATCGATCGGTTTCACGAGGTCGCCGATGCCGCGTAGGCTTTCCACATCCGATGCTGGGTTCGACGATGCCTTTGACGCCTTCCTTGCGCTGAAGCGCGATACGGAGGCGAATGTCGAAGATGTCGTTACCGAGATTCTGTCGGCGGTCCGGACGCGCGGCGATGCGGCCATTGCGGAATACACCCGGCGCTTCGACGGCGTGGACCTGTCGGTGTCCGGCGTCCGGTTCTCCGCCGAGGAAATCTCTGGTGCCGCGGCCCAATGCGACCCGTCGACGCTCGACGCGTTGAAGGCGGCGGCCGGTCGTATCGAGGATTATCATCGGCGTCAGATACCCGATGACTCCCTCTATACCGACTCCGCCGGTGTCACGCTCGGCGCAAAATGGACGCCGTTGTCGTCCGTCGGGCTTTATGTACCCGGCGGTTTGGCGGCCTATCCGAGTTCGGTGCTGATGAATGCGGTGCCCGCCCGGGTCGCCGGCGTCGCGCGAATCGCAATGGTGGTGCCGACGCCGAACGGCGAGATCAATCCGTTGGTCTTGGCGGCGGCCCAGATCGCGGGGATCGAAGAAATCCATCGGATCGGCGGTGCCCAAGCGGTGGCGGCACTGGCGTATGGCACGGACTCGATCGCTGCGGTGGACAAAATCGTCGGTCCGGGCAATGCCTATGTCGCCACGGCGAAACGACAGGTGTTCGGGCGCGTCGGGATCGACCTTATCGCCGGTCCGTCCGAGATTCTGGTTGTGGCGGATGCGGAAAACGACCCGGCTTGGATCGCGGCCGATTTGATGTCGCAAGCCGAGCATGACACGGCGGCGCAATCGGTGCTCATCACCGACGATGCGGAGTTCGCCGACGCTGTCGGGACGGCCGTCGATGTCCTGCTGCAGCGGCTGCAGCGCCGCGAGATTGCGTCTGAGAGTTGGCGCGACCATGGCGGTGTCATCGTGGTGCGGGATTGGGATGAAGCCGTGGGCCTCGTGGATCGGATCGCTCCGGAACATCTGGAATTGGCCGTGTCGGACCCCGCCGGATTGGCGGAAAAGATACAGCATGCCGGTGCGATCTTTCTCGGACGGCACACGCCCGAAGCGGTCGGCGACTATGTCGCGGGGCCGAACCATGTCCTGCCGACATCCGGCAGCGCTCGGTTCTTCTCCGGGCTTAGCGTGCTCGATTTCATGAAGCGGACGTCGCTCGTCGGTTGCGACGCGCAAAGCCTGTCTCGGATCGGCCCGCCGGCGGTTACCCTGGCGACGGCCGAAGGGCTGGAAGCGCATGCCCTATCCGTTTCGATCCGGCTTGACCAGGAGAGCTCCGGCTGACGCGACATGTCTAGAAATCGCATCGTCGACATTTCACTCGACGACCGGACGGTGGTCCGCCGCAGTCCGGAGGTCGAGCATGAGCTCAATGTCGCGATTTACGATATCCTTGAACGCAACGAGTTCGCGCCGCTTGGCAAGTTTCAAGGGCCGTTCAACGTTTACCTGAGCATCGAGGATCGCCGACGCCTGGTGTTTCAAATCAGCGGGACCAACGGCGGCGAGCAGGGCCGCGTGACGTTGCCGCTGGTGCCGTTTCGGCGGATTGTGCGGGATTATTTCCAGATTTGCGAAAGCTACTACGACGCGATCAAACGTCTGTCGCCGGCGCAGATCGAGACCATCGACATGGCCCGCCGTGCGCTGCATGACGAAGGGTCCGACTTGCTGGTCGAGCGACTGGGCGGAAAGATCGACGTAGACGAGGAGACGGCGCGGCGTCTCTTCACGCTCATCTGCGTCCTGCATATCCGGGCATAAGCGGGGCCGGTGTCATGGTCGACCGCATCCCCGGTTCCGTTCTCTTCGCCTGTACCGAAAATGCTTTGCGGTCGCCGATGGCCGAAGCGATGCTCAAGCATCTGCACGGACATCACGTTTATGTGGACTCGGTTGGGGTGCGGGCCGGTGATGTGGACGGGTTCGCGGTGGAGGCGATGTCTGAAATCGGAATCGAAATCGGCGGCCATACACCGAAATCCTTCGGCGACTTGGAGGACACGTCCTTCGATCTGATCATCAGCCTGTCGCCGGAGGCGCAGCATGGTGCGGTGGAATTGACCCGGCACTCGGCGGCGGACCTAGAGTATTGGGGTGTCTTCGACCCCAGCATGACCGAAGGCAGCCGCGAAAACCGGCTCGACTCCTACCGGCAGGTGCGCGACGACCTCTTCGCGCGTATACGGGAACGGTTTCCGATGACCTCGGTTTCGGATACTTGACGCGCGATGAAACGCCGGGTCCTATCGCGCCATGACTGACGGGCAAAATCCTCGACTAACGCTGGTACTGGCGTCGGCATCGCCGCGCCGGCGCGATCTGTTGGCCCAGATCGGTATTGTGCCGGACGTGATCGACCCGGCGGATATCGACGAAACGCCGGCGGCGCGCGAACTGCCCCGGTCGCATGCGGCCCGCCTGGCCAAGGCGAAGGCGCAGGCGGTGTCCACGCGCCATACCGGGGCGGTCGTCATCGGAGCCGATACGGTCGTCGCCTGCGGCCGGCGGATACTGCCGAAGCCCGCGGATGCCGAGGAGGCACGGTGCTGCCTCGTCCGCTTATCGGGCCGGCGGCACCGGGTCTATGGCGGCGTATCCCTCGTCGCGCCGGACGGCAGAGTACGGGATCGCCTCGTCCAGACCGCGGTGATTTTCAATCGCTTGGAAGAGCGGGATATCACGCGCTATCTGGAGTCCGGCGAATGGAAGGGCAAGGCCGGCGGATATGCGATCCAAGGATTGGCGGCCGCTTTCGTTCGCTCGATCAACGGTTCCTACAGCAATGTGGTCGGTCTTCCCTTGTTCGAAACCGCCCAGCTCCTGAAGGGGATCGGGTACCGATGACGGGCCGCGTCCACGATATCCTGATCGAGTGTTCCCCCGGCGAGACGCGGGCGGCGATGCTGGATGAAAATGGCGCGCTGCTGGAATTGCTCATCGATCGGCTCGGGGAGCAAAGCCTCGTCGGGACGATCTGTCGAGGACGTGTGGCGCGTCTGGAGAAGGCGACGCAGGGCGCCTTCGTGAATATCGGCATGCCGGATCCGGCTTTCCTGCCACGGGCCAAGGGCTTGACCGAAGGGCAGAACCTTATCGTTCAGGTCACGCGCGACGGCTGGGGCGAGAAAGGGCCAGCGGTCGGCCGGTCGCCGTCCTTGTCCGGGCGCTACCTTGTCTATCGGTCCGGCGAAACGACCGTGCGGTGGCCGCGTTCGATCCCCAATCGGGTCAAGACGGAGCTGGAGCCGGTTGTCCGAAACGCGGTGCGGGACGGCGAAGGATTCACCGTGCGCCGCAATGCGACGCTTGCGTCGCCGGAAGAACTGGCGGCGGAAGCGGAATCGCTGCGCACCCGTTGGCA
Source organism: Alphaproteobacteria bacterium (assembly GCA_965228975.1). Lineage (GTDB taxonomy): Bacteria > Pseudomonadota > Alphaproteobacteria > UBA8366 > UBA8366 > JAJFJD01. Next base: position 3,214,880 of record OZ245851.1, on the reverse strand, counting down.
AGAAATCGAGGAGATGGGCGATGGTCCGGCGGTGCTGCAGTCGGCGCCGGGGTTGATCGACCGGGTTCTGCGCGACTATGCGCCGGTGGGCGACATCATTCTGGACGATAGGCGGCAGGTTGCGGAGGCGGCGGCCAAGGTGACGGCCGTGGCGCCGGACCTCGCGGGCAGGATCGCGTTTCACGACGACACCGCGCCGATGTTCGAGGCCTTGGGCGTCGAGGAGCAGATCGACGAGGCGTTGTCCCGGACGGTGGCGCTGCCCCGGGGCGGCACCGCGATTATCGACGAGGTCGAGGCGTTGACCGCAATCGACATCAACATGGGAACGGCCGGCGGCAGCCGGCGCGGAGAGGACGCCGTTCTGTCGGTCAACCGGACGGCGGCGGAAATCGTCGCCCGCCAGATCATGTTGCGCAATATCGCGGGCCTGATCGTCATCGATTTCGTGACGATGCGCAGTAAGGCGAATAATCGAAAATTGGTCGAGGCGGTCCGACGCGCCTTTGCCCGCGACCGGGTGACTGTGGATGTCCTGGGCATGACGCCGGCGGGCCTGGTGGAGGTGACGCGCCAGCGCCGGGGGATTGCGCTGTCCGGCCTGATGCTGGAAGCGCGGCAGCAGGAAGCGCCGTCGCGGCCCGGTGCGCAGGCCTGCGCCGCTTTGCGGGCCGTCTTACGGCAGCTCGGCGCCGGCAGGCCCGTGTTGCGTTGTGCGCCGGGCGTGGCGGCGGTATTGGAAGGCCCCTTGAAAGCGGGATTGGACGAGACCGTCCGGCGGCTGGGCCAACCGTTGGAGGTGCGGGCCGATCCGGCCTGCGAGGGATTCGAGGTATTGCGCGAGGGGAGGTCGTGATGGCGGAGAGGGAATGTCCGGTTTGCGGAAAGCCGCGGGAGCATGAATTCCGGCCGTTCTGTTCCAAACGCTGCGCCGATCTGGACCTCAGCCGCTGGTTCAACGATTCTTATCGTGTTCCCACGGACGAACCGCCGGATTCCGCCGAAATCGTCCCGTTCGCGCGCAACGAGGATGGCGAATAACGCCGCCTGAGGTACACTTGGCGGTGGACACGCGACCGGGATTTGACTATGAAATGCGGTCCGCGCGTTCCGCGCCGTGCCCAGGTAGCTCAGTTGGTAGAGCAGTGGACTGAAAATCCGCGTGTCGGCTGTTCGAGTCAGCCCCTGGGCACCATTTTTTCAAAAAATCCAAGACAGCTTTAGAACCAGGCCTTAAGGCAATTAACCTCTGGAAAAATTGCTCGTTCTGACGTGCAGTTGCTCATGGATTTTCATTATGGTTGATTCCGCCGACGCCTGAACACCGCTTCGGGTTTCGACGGATGGCTGTTGGATGGGCCGGCCCGAGCGCAAGATGTCTTATGAAAATTGGGGAATTGTTTCTCTCGCGTATCGCAATTTTGCCGAGGTCAACATATTACGGGGTTGCATTGGGGCGTCCAACGCCGAGTTGTTTGGAATCCCAGTTTCATGGTCACTCAAATCCAGCAAATTTCCTCTTTCATCAAGAACGATGGTGTAGCGGAAGACCTGCCTGATTCAGCAACAACTCCGTTACTTATGAGAGAATATCATCATATTAATTTCAACATTTGTGCGTGGCGTGATATTTTTGCACATTGCTGATCTTGAATGGCTCTTGGCGTCCATTTTTCAAATCTAGTTGGGCGTTGTGCGCCAACCAAGACAATTAGATTAGTTACTTGAGCGAGGGTTCCGCAAAGTACTCTAAAATATTGAAAATCTTTATCCTTTTTCTCAGATTAGGGAGATATGAGATGAAGCGCGTTTTAGTCCCGTTTTTAGTCGTTGGAATCGCAGTTTTCTCAATTGTCCGTATCGCCCATGGGTTTGGTCATGTGGAAGGCCCACGCAGCGGTCCGGAAGTAATGTCCACTACCGACCATGCGGGACAGCACATCGAAAAGAAAAAAGAAGCAGATGCCGAAATAAAATTAGAGAAATCTGATTTCAAAACCTCACCAGAGCCGCAGCAACTCCATAAGGCGACCGACATCAAAAAGGATGTTGAAAAAGCGGTGAAATAGGGTTCGTCATCGTGTGTTTCTGTCGCAGCGCTCAATTAATTCTGCCTATCTTTTCTGCGCGGAATCTATTTCGGCTGGCGTTCATGTGGCTTTTCGGACTCCAGGGAACCGTATTTGCCCAAGTTAGTGATCCGAGTACGCCAATTCCCCGCATCGAAACGGGGATGCATATCGGAAAGATAAATCGAATCGCTGTCGACAAGAAATGCACTCTCCTTGCCACTGGCTCACACGATAAGACTGTCAGGCTTTGGGCCTTGCCGAAGCATCCAGGCATCCAGGCTAAAGGATTCTCAAGGGCAAAGCCGGGTGCCAAATTGCCGCCACTTATTCGGACCTTCCGACCTCCCATAGACTCCGACAATTCCTCAAACAATGAGGGAAAAGTCTATGCTGTTGCTCTATCGCCGGACGGCAAGCTTCTCGCTGCAGGAGGGTGGATGGGTTCTAAAGAGCGCGATAAGTGGGCGCTTTACGTCTATAGCGTAGCGGATGGCAAGATCATTCACTACACGGAAGAACTTTCACATCGAATTCTGCACTTAGCATTTTCAGGCAATGGAAGATTCCTCGTTGGGACGCTTCAACTCAAGTACGGAATGCGAGTCTGGGACACATCGGATTGGATGATGGTGGCGAATGATCAGGAATACAATGGCCCCAGTTATGGTGCGGCATTCGATGACAAGACTGGAACCCTATACACCGTTTCGTTCGATGGTTATTTGCGACAGTACGGACCAAACTACAATTTCAAAAACGTCAAAAGGTATCCTCTGAAAAGTGGAAAATTTCCATATCATGTGGCAGTCAACCCAAAATTTGACCGCCTTGCGGTGGGATATGGAGACCTCACAAATATCGAAGTATTCGAGCTGCCTGGAATTACTCGTATGGACTCACCAAGCGCCGCAGGAGTGACGAATAGCACAAGCAAAATCGCATGGTCGGCGGACGGTGAACGACTCTACGCGGGTGGCAGCTTCCGCCGTGGAAAAAATCAATTAATACGTGTCTGGCATGAACGGGGTGAAGGAGCTCCAGACGATATTGTTGGGCCGGAGCAAACCATTAGCCACCTCTTACCGTGCGGTGACGATCTTGCCTTTGGTTCGTATGATCCCGCCCTTGGTCTGATATCGAAATCAGGCGAATTTCTTGCCTTTCGCGGTAGTGCAAAGGCTAACATGCGTAGAAAGAGACATGGCCATCTAACAATTTCTCGGGATGGCCGGCGGGTTCGATTTGGCCTTGGTGACCGAAGCAAAGATCCGGTGCTCTTTGACTTAGACGCGGAACGTTTAACTGCCGCGACAACGCCGTTCCAGGATCTTTATCCACCAGACACCGGTAGTTTTGAAGTCGCAGATTGGGAAGATCTTCAGTCGCCAAAGGTTGGAGGCATACCGCTCGGTAAAGGAGACGAGCTGAAGAACCGTCGCGATGAGATTTCCCATTCAATCGCGATCGCGCCTGATGGAGAGAGGTTTGTTAACGGCACGGAATGGCGACTTCGCGCTTACAACAAGAAAGATGTTGGGGCCCCAATTTGGGAGACAGAAATTCCCAGTAACGCGTGGGCAGTCAACGTTTCCAAAGATGGCAAACTAATTGTCGCTGCTCATGGTGACGGCACTATTCGCTGGTATCGAATGTCGGATGGAAAAGAGCTTTTGGCGCTCTTCGTTAACGCGGAAGATCGCCGTTGGATCGCTTGGACGCCGAAAGGATATTTCATGTCTTCTATTGGCGGCGAAGACCTTATCGGATGGCACCTCAATAAAGGTCGTGATAAGCCGCCTCAATTCTTCCTGGCTTATCGGTTCCGTGACGACTACTACCGGCCGGATATTGTTAGGGCGATATTGGCCACATTAGATGAAGACAGAGCGATTCAGAAAGCTGATGCTGTGAGCGGGCGGACCGCTCCAAGAGTGCAGATTGCGGCTGTAGTTCCGCCAGAAATCGAGATTACACAGCCGGACACACAAGCGGAGTTTAAGAAAAGTTCTGTGGAAATTTTTTATGAAATAAGGTCGCCATCCAAAATTAGAGTGACGGATGTTTTTGTTCAGATTGACGGGATTAATGTCGACCCGGGACCTATAAAAACGAGTCTAGGAGAAAAACATCGATTGTTTATTGAACTCCCAAAGCGCGATTCAACCGTGAGTCTGATTCCTTATTCCGGAAACCGTCGTGGCATAGAAAGTTCGATCTCGCTGAAATGGGCTGGACCATCGCAGCAGATTGCAGAGAAACCGAAGCTCTTCGGGTTGAACATTGGTCTCAGTAGTTACAAGAAGGATAAACTTTTGTTTGGCGCAAAAGATGCCCACGATATGAAGCGCACACTGGAAGACCAAAGGGGAATGAAAGACTCTCCCTATAGCGATATCCACAAAATTCAAATTCTAACTGACGAACATAAACCCGTAACGAAACTCGATATACTCAAAGCACTTCGAAGTTTGAAAAAGGCAATTGGATTTTCAAAGGACCCGAAGAACTCGGTAACGATTGTGACCTATTCCGGTCACGGGTTTGTAGGCCGAAATGGCCGTTTCTTCTTAATGCCCGAAGAACCTGGTAATGGTGTAAACCAAGAAGATATTGGTGTGTCTCAGGAAGACTTGTTTAACGAACTTGCGGATATTCCCGGTCGCAAGATTTTGTTTCTCGATGCATGTCGGTCTGGTGATGCCGCCAAATCAATTAGACGAAACATAGCCGGGTTTATGAACGCGATCAGGAATGGACCGAGACTAAGCACTTTTGCATATGCTTCTACTGATAGCGGAGAACTCTCTTTCGAATGTAACAAGCGCGGCAATGGATGCTTCACGGCGGCGATACTTGAATCGGTCAAAGACCAGAAATCGGCAGGTGCCTTTGATCCCAAACATGTAACTGACACTGAGGAATTAAGACGATACCTAACTCAAAGGACCCCAAAAATTTCAAAGCAGAAACAGAAGCCTGTGATGATAAAATCCAACAGTGAAATGGGTGACATATTACTGTTTAGTCAGTGATAGCTTCTTCAATTTCTTTGATTGTGTTGCTTACCTGTGTTTTTCCAACCGATTTCTCCCATTCGATCCCATAGTTTTCGTATAGTGTTGCATCAAATAGAAGTTGTGCGGCGTAAAATTCGAACTTTGGTAATTCAGCGTCTCTGGAACTTGCTAGTTTGTCTATCATTTCGAAGAGTTCGTTGAGGCGTGGCGCGCAAGCGTTCGATAACGCCAAAGCTTGGTAAAGGTGGCAGGCGTAATCCTTGTATTTTTCAGGATCGTGAACAATTACGTCTGGCGCGTGACCGTGGAAAAGATGTCCCCATTCGTAACCGAAAGCGCTTAGTCTGCCATCTTCAATAGTAGTATGAGCGTATGAGTCAGCAAAGGCGTGGATGATCAAGCCGATCTGGTAATCTTCAAGAGATCCCTCTCTGATACCCTTTTCAACGATCTTTTTTAGATCACTTCGACGCCTGTACACAGCCGAACTATCGCCACCATGCAACGAATGTAACGTTGCCATTACTTGCTTTCTGTACTCCGGGTCCCAGAAATAGAAAAACGCCATCGTTGCGCTAAATCGAACCTCGTCATCTGGGAATTGAGAAAAATAGGCCAGCTTGTGCGACCTCTCGCGGCCCAAACCAGCAAGAAACGCAATGATATAAGTGGTAAATTGGTGGCCGGATCTCTGATATTTTGGCGCCCCTACATCTGTTTGCGGGTATTTCTCCTCGAGACGGGAGATTTCACGCAGGGATTGGGGTGCAATCTGGAATTGTGACCTCAACTCCGCTATCTTCAATGATAAGATTTTGTCCTTATTTTGTTTTTGTTCGGCTATATTTTTCATGGAAGCCGAGGAAACAAATAACGGCAACGTTATTACAATGATAAAGGAAAATATTGAAATTTTTATTTTCAATAAATTCATGTAATGCCTCCCCGTCTTTGATCATTCTCGATCGGCATTTTACTGGAATATTGTACTTTAACTACAAGTTTCCCCGACTTTGAACGAGTTAACAATATCATCAATTATGAAGCCATTGACCAATTGCTAGCTATTAGGCCGCGAATAAATTGGCGGAGATCGATCTTCAGAATCGACTGCTAGTCAAACGTACCTGCCCCCAAAGGTTTATCTCAGTGTTGTATTTCAGTTGAGACTAAAAATCCGCGTGTCGGCTGTTCGAGTCAGCCCCTGGGCACCATCTTTTTCTAATACTTCGAGAAAATTAAAGTGATTCATCGGGCAAATTGTCATTGGCAATTCGACGCAACGCTATTCCATTGGTTTCCAATGAATTCCAAACGGCAGCAGCAGGGGCGTGCGGCAAGACCGCCCGACAAGAAGGCGCTGGACTACAAAGACTAGGACGCGCCGGGCGGGGTACTTCGGTCGCGGCGTAGCGCGCTGCACGGTAAAGCTGTATAAGAAAACAGATTCAACCGGATAACAGCCCGTCCGTCCGATACGCCATGCGGCCGTCGCCGAAGATTCGATCTGGTGCCTTTGCCTCCGTCCCCGTGGCGGCGGTTACGATCGTAGTATTTGCGGCGATTTTCCCGGGCCTCGCGGTGGCCGAGAAATGCGGCGGCGAGTATGCCGGGGTGCGCGACGCCCGCCTCGCGATGATCCAAAGCATCGGCGAAATTCGCGACGTCGACATCTCGACGAAATTTTCGAAATACGGCAAACGCAATCCGCTTCTGGGCGGCGACCTGGAAACTTGCGGATTTGATGTCAAAACCGTGGTCGCCGCGAACCGCTACTCGATCCGCGGCGCGTCGACGGAGCGCGACTGGGATCGCATGCCGTCGGCGTTTGACTATCCGTCGCAGGGCAGCGTCGTGGAAGCGCAAGTCGCCGCGCCGAGTGGTGCCCGGGTGCCGTGGGCGGCGGGCATGACATTCGTGCGGCGCGCCGATCCAGGCGAGGAAGTTGGCTTGGGCGCCGGCCTGAAATTGCAGGCGCGATTCCTCGACGGGCGGGTGAGCACGCAATCCAATTTTGCCTGGGCCGGGGTGAAGGACGGGTTCGAGTCGTCTTCCGGACTGGCGCAGCGCCACCGTTTGACCGCCCGGATGCTGGACCGCAATCGACACTCGATCGGCCTCAGGACGATGCTGCAGTTCGAGCGCGTGGAACCAGACTATACCGGGCCGGCAGCGGGCCGCGATGCGGACCGCGAGGCGACCGAGGTCGGCACGGAACTGCGGTTCGAGGGTGCCAGCCTGAAGGTGTCGCGCCGCTTCATGTTCGACAACCTGTCCGGTGAGAATGGCTCGACCAACCGCTGGGACCGCTGGAAAATTGCCGGCAAGGTCGATCTCGGCACGTTGGGCCTGCCGGGCATGAAGCTCGGCGTGACCTGGCGGCGCGGGGTCGCATATCTCGACGAAGGCGACGGCTTCGAGCACCAGAACAACAGCGAAAAAGTCAAAATCAAGTTGCGGGTCAACAAAGCCTTCGCGGTAGCCTATGCCAACGAACGGCAGTTCGACCCCCATTCCGACGATGGACCGCGGACCGATACGGAAAATGCGCTGGCCTTCAGTTGGAAGAAGGCGCTCGGCGCGATCAAGACGCGGCACAAGGTAAGGGTGTCCTATGTCGAGCGGGAGTCCGAGCCTGAGGCCGGAGTCGATATGTCATACGAATTCAAGGCTCGCTCCAGCGACCAAGACAATTTGTATTGGAAGCTTGGCGCCGAAATGGAACGGCGCGAAACCGAACGCGACCGAGTCCGCCTGTTCTCCAGCATGCACGTCCGGTTCTGACCTGTTCACCCACGAGCGTGGTACCGGCGTTGCGTGGGTGATTTGGAATCCCGTCGCCCCCGTGGCGCCCACCGCCGGTTATATGCGCCGATGGGTTTGGCCTTTGGGTACTTCCAGCATGGCGTCGAGACGCCGCCGTCGGCCTAGAATTCCGGGAAGTAGCAGGCCGCGTGATGCCCGGAGCCGCGCTCGTCCGACAAGGGCGGTGCGTTGCCGGCGCATTCGCTTTGGGTTTTCCAGCACCGCGTGCGGAACCGGCAGCCGGACGGCGGGTTTGCCGGGCTGGGCACTTCCCCTTTCAGCAGGATGCGCTGTTGCGTTCCGTTGCCGGAGAAGTCGACCGACGGCTGGGCCGACAGCAACGCCTTGGTATAGGGGTGGCGGGGCGTGCCGTAGACTTGCTGTTTGCTGCCGAGTTCGACGATCCGCCCGAGATACATCACCGCCACGCGGTGCGACATGTGCCGCACCACCGACAGGTCGTGTGCGATGAAGATATAGGCGATGCCGAATTTCTGTTGGATATCCTCCAGCAGGTTAACGACCTGGGCCTGGACCGAGACGTCGAGTGCGGATACGGGTTCGTCGCAGATGATGATTTCCGGGTTGAGAGCCATCGCGCGCGCGATGCCGATCCGCTGCCGCTGCCCGCCGGAAAACTCATGCGGGTAACGTTCGGCGTGTTCGCGGCGCAGGCCGACACTTTGTAGCAATTCGCGCACCCGGTCGGGCCATTCGCTGCGGGGGAGGACGTCGCGGTGGATCACCCAGGGTTCGCTGACGATCTGTTCCACGCTCAGCCGCGGGTTCAGCGATGCATAGGGATCCTGGAAGATCACTTGGATACGGCGTCGGATGTCCTTTAGGTCGCGCTCGTTGGCCCCGAAGATATCCTGGCCGTGAAACAAGGCCCGGCCGGCGGTCGGTTCTTCGAGACGCAGCAGCGTGCGGGCGACGGTCGACTTGCCGCAGCCGCTTTCGCCGACGAGGCCGAGCGTCTCGCCCCGTCGCAATGTGAAGTTCACGTCGTCCACCGCCTGGATGGTCGCGGTGTCGCGGCCGAAGGCGAAACCGCCTCCGAGATGAAAGTGTTTCACGAGACCCTGCACGTCGAGGATCGGGGCGTCGTCGGCAGGGTCGGTCACCGTTCGGTCAGCTACCATCGAACACCCTTTCGGCGTGATGGCATTCGGACCAACGATCCGGGCCGATGGAAACCGCCGCCGGTTTGGCCGTGCGGCAGGAGTCTGTCGCGAAGCCGCAGCGCGGGTGGAAGGCGCAACCGGACGGCACGGCCGCCATGTCCGGCGGCGACCCGAGGATCGGCTGCAGCGCGCCGCCGTCGTCCTGCAGACGAGGCATCGAGTTGAGCAGGGCGAGGGTGTAGGGATGGGCCGGCTTGCGCAAGACATCGCGCACCTTGCCGCTTTCGACCACCCGGCCGGCATACATGACCGCGACGCTTTCGGCGACATCCGCGACGACGCCCAGATCGTGGGTGATGAGGACGATCGCCATGCCGAATTCCTGCTGCAGGTCTTGCAGCAATTCCATGATTTGCGCCTGGACCGTCACGTCGAGTGCCGTCGTCGGTTCGTCGGCGATCAACAGGTCCGGGCCGAGGGCGATGGCCATCGCGATCATAACGCGTTGCCGCATGCCGCCGGAGAATTGATGCGGATAGTCGTGCGCCCGGTTGGCGGCATCGGGGATGCCGACCCGGGCCAACAGTTCGACGGCGCGCGCTTCGGCGTTCTTCCGGTTGCTCTCGCCATGCACGCGGAACAGTTCGCCGATCTGCCACCCGACGCTGAACACCGGATTGAGCGACGCGAGGGCGTCCTGGAAGACCATGGCAACCTCGCTGCCGCACCGCCGGCGCCAGGCGTCGATCGGCATCTCCAAAACGTCATCATTCTTGAAGCGGATGCTCCCGCCGGTGATATAGGCGGGCGGGCATTGCAGCAAGCGCATGACCGCCGATGCGGTAACGCTCTTGCCCGATCCGCTTTCGCCCAGGATCGCCGCGGTTTCGCCGTGCGCCACCCGAAACCGCACGCCGTTGACGGCATGCACCGTTTCGCGCCCGCTGCGGAACTCGATGCGCAGGTCTTCGATGTCGAGCAAGGCCGTGTCAGTCATCGGCTGTCCTCGGGATTTCGAGACGCCAACGCTGTTCGGGGTCGGTCACGATACGAAGCCAGTTCGACAACAGATTGGCCGACAGGGTGGCGAACATGATGGCGAGACCGGGAAAGAAAGCGAGCCACCAGGCCTGGCTGAGGTAGTTGCGCCCTTGCGCCACCATCAATCCCCAAGTGATGTCGGGCGGCTGGATGCCGATCCCCAGGAAGCTCAGCCCGGATTCCGCGAGCATCACGATCGCGAAGTCGACTGTCAGGATGGTGACCAGCGTGGGCGCCACCACCGGCACCACATGCCGCAGCAGGATATGCGTCCGACTCCCGCCGAGGGCGCGAGCCGCATCGACGAAGACCCGTTCGCGTATCTCCAAAACCTCGGCGCGGGTGACGCGCAGATAGGACGGGATGCGGGTGATCGCCAGCACGATGATCAGGTTGCTGACACGCGGCTCCAGCATGTAGAGGACGACAACGGCGAGCAGCAGCGACGGGAAACTCTGCACGATGTCCGACAGGCGCATGATCACGTTTCCGACCCCGCGCCCGATATAACCCGCCAACAGCCCAAGGAAGCCGCCCACGACCATTGCGAGGATAACGGATGTCAGGGCGACCGTTATGGTGTTGCGGCTCGCCGCGACGAGCCGCGCCAACACGCTTCGCCCCAACGGGTCGGCGCCCAGGATCATCGTCCAGCCCTTCTCCAACGAGCCGGGCGGGTAGTTCCGGGCGCGGAGATTCATCGTCGTCGCTTCCTTGCCCAGAAATTCGGGGCCGACCAGGACGCACAACGCCAGGAAAGTGAGCCAGATTGCGGCAGCCAACGCCAGCGGATCGCGCGCGAGGAGCCGCCACCATGGCAGGCCGCGCCGGATCGTGACGGCTTCCTGTTCTGCGGTGGCTTGGCTCATGGGTTCAGTCCGGCGGCGTTATTGATGACGGATGCGGGGGTCGAGCGCGACATAGATCAAGTCAATCACGATGTTGAGCAGGAAGATCGCCGTCGCGGTCACCATGATTGCCGCCTGAACGATCGGAAAATCGCGCTGTATGACGGAGTCGATCATCAATTTGCCGACACCGGGCCAACCGAAGACCGTCTCGACGATCACCGCGCCGTTGATCAGCCCGACGGTTAGGTCACCGGCGACAGTCACCACCGACAGGCAGGCATTACGCAGGGCGTGTACGAAGATGACGGAGTGTTCGCGGACACCCTTCGCTCGCGCGGTCTTGACATAGGCGGATGACAACGCCGTCAGCATCGAAGCCCGAACGACCTGTACCAACAGGCCGAAAGGCCGCAACGCCAGCACGGTGATCGGCATGATCCAATACGGCAGGTCGCCGACGCCCGAGGTCGGTAGCCATCGGAAATGGACTGAGAAGATGAGAATGCCCGTGATCGCGATCCAGAAGTCCGGCGCGCTGGCGCCGGCAAGCGACCCGATGCTGCTGATCCGGTCGAACACACCGCCCGGCCGATAGGCCGCCAACGCCCCGACAATGACGGCCAGTACGACGGCAATCACCATGGTGACGCCGGCGAGTTTCAGGGTCGTGGGATATGCCTCCAGGACCAGTTCCATCGCCGGCCGCTGCTTGCGCATGGAATAGCCCAGATCGCCCTCTGATACGTCTTTGAGAAAACTCCAGAACTGTTCGATTGCCGGTCGGTCGAAGCCGTGCTTCTGGGCGAATTCCTTTCGGATTTCGAGCGACGCGTCGATCGGCAGGAACAGGTTGGTCGGATCGCCCGTCAGACGCGCAAGGAAGAACACGGCAATTACGAGCCCAATCAACGCGATTGCGCTGTGCACCGACCGACGCGCCAGATAGCGACCCATGCGCCATGCCCCCCTGCGAGCTGGTTTTTTGCCCCGTGATAACTAGAGGGCGGCCCGATCGTTGCGGATCGGGCCGCCCTCATAGGGCGTGGCTTCAGTCCCTATTTGAAGCTCATGTCTTCGAGATGGAGTTCGCTGTTGGTCGAAATGCTCGGGGTGAAGTTTATGCGGTTGCCCACCCGTGAGTAGCCGACCATGTGATACATCCAAACATCCGCAACCATATCCTCGTTGATGATGCGGAAGACTTCCTGCCAGGTCGTGCGGCGCTCGTCGCCGGACAATGTCGACGCTTTATCGATCAAGCCATCGAGTTTCGGATCGCAGGTCGTGCCCTGTGCGCCCTTACAGGCATATTTGTTGAATACCGAAAAGACGGCGTCGCCGTTGTTGTTGTCGTGCTGGGCCTGCAGCAGCACCGGCTTACGGTCCTCGGCATATGGCTTGGTCAGGATGTCCAGCCATTCCGCGACTTCGAGCATCCGGAGCTTCACCTTGAAGCCGACGGCCTGCAACATCGCCATCATCGCTTCCATGGTTTCGGTCGCGTTTGGATAGATGTTGATGCGGCCGACGATTTCGATTTCCTTGTCGACCGGTACGCCCGCCGCTTTTGCCTCGGCGAGCAATGCCTTGGCTTTCGCGGGATCGTAAGGGATGACCTTCAGCTTCGGATTGTGGCCATTGATGCTGGGTACGACGATCTGCGTCGCGTGTAGCACGTCCTTCGACAGCACCGAGCCGCGCAGCGCCTCGCGGTCGATCGCATAATTGAGCGCGAGCCGGACGCGACGGTCGTTGAGCGGGGCGCGGGTCACGTCGATCCGCAGGCGGGTCGTTTCCGAATTTGGATAACTGGAATCCATCTTCGGCTCGGTCGCGTCCTGCACGGCGATGTTGGGTGCGATGTCGGCTTCGCCGACCTTGACCATGGCCGCCCGCACGGTCGATTCCGTCCGCCAGATGTAGCGTGCGCCTTCGACGACCGGCTTCTTGCCCCAGTAGTTGTCGTTGCGCTTCACCGTGATTTCCTGACCGGGCACCCACTTATCGAAAATATAGGGTCCGGTGCCGATTGGGTTCAGCACGAGCTTGTCGGTCGGCGTGTTCGGCGAGGACAGCGAGACGACGCCCATCCGGGTCGGCAGGATCGGAACCGCCTTATTCGCTGAAATCTCAAGCGTGTGCGAGCCGACAGCCTTGCCGACGATCTTTAGGTCGCCGAAGGATTTGGTGCGGGTCTCGCAATCGAGGCCGCCGGTGCCGCGTGCACCACCCTTGGCGCTCGTATCCATCGTGCGTTTGATTGCCGTCGCGGCCGTCTCGGCATTGAAATCAGCGCCGTCATGGAATTTCACGCCCTTGCGCAGCTCGAACTGCCACGTCTTATCGTTCACCTTTTTCCATGAGGTCGCGAGACGCGGCGTGATCTGCCCGTCTTTCGGGTCGATCTCGGTCAACGTCTCGACGATATTCTGTTTCACCACACGGCCGACGGTCGACCGATTGGAATTGCAGCCGTCCAGCCCTTCCGGTTCTTCGGAGAGGACGACGGTGACGATTTTGTTTTGCGCGGTCGCGGTGTCGGCGAAAGTGCCCATGCCGATCACGGCAGCCGCCGCGGCGGCGTAAAATGGCCAATGAGTCACGCGGAGCGGTTTCCGCGCACAATCCTGCGAGTCAGTCCGTTTCATGTTTCGCTCCCGACAATTTGTTTAGCGTGGGTGCGAAGGGTCCATCGGTCTTCCGCCGCGTTTTCGCCAATAGGTGGTCGGCTTCACACCCTCAGTAGAAATCTCACGTCGATAGTTCTATGAAAAATGCTTCCCTATTACGGGTTTGCTGTCAACTTTGGCGCCCGACGATCCGGGACGGGATGGATCGTGGAACGCGGTTCTGATGGATGGTCGGAAACCGTCAGAATGGGATTCGCGCGCCATCCCATGCGAAAAGATTGCCTGAGTCTTCGGGCGTCAATTGGTCGAGGACTGCCAGCAGCGCCCGTGCGGAATGCTCCGGGTCGAAAAGCGCGTTTGCCGGCAGGCCGGATTGGAAGGGTTTGGACAGGGGCGTGTCGACCGTTCCAGGATGCAGCCCGACGCAGAGCGCGTGAGGATTGCGCCGGCTCAATTCGATCGAAAGCGTTTTGATGATCATGTTCAAGGCCGCCTTCGAGGCGCGGTACGCATGCCAGCCGCCGAGCCGATTATCGTCGATGCTGCCGACGCGGGCGGATAGTGCCGCGAACGCTGATTTTCGATCCGACGCCAACAGAGGAAGAAAGTGTTTCGCAATCAACGCGGGGCCAGTTGCGTTGACCCTAAATGCTTTATCGAAGGCCCGTGCGGAAAGCGAACGCCATGTCTTCTCGGGTTTCACGCCGTCACCATCGTGCAGCATGCCGGTTGCGACGAAGACAAGGTGTAGCGGTCCGACCGACTCCATTATCGCTGCGGCGGCATCGGCGACGGTTGTTTCGTGCTCGAGATCTAGCGTGTGTGCGGCGGATTTCTGTGCGCGTGACAAGCGGATAACCTTTTCGACAGTCGGACAGGAGTCGAGCTGACGCGCGACGGCCGCGCCGATGCCGCCCGATGCTCCGATGACGGCGGCGTTGATTCTGCCGCCGAACGAACCGAGGTCCACCGGATTCGTCACTGGGGCGGCCTATGTTTCGAAGGATGCCGAAGAGCTGCCTGGAGTGCGGGTCGGGCGGTCAGGAATATGTCGTAGGCCTTGTTGAGCATCCACGCGAAGGGGCGCGGCCGGAAAAGTCGGCTCCACACTCGGAACGCCGGCAACGTTTGCCAGACTTCCCGGAAGGCGTCGCCGCCGGAGACCAAAGTGCCGTCGGTGCGGACCACATGAAAACGCGCCAGCGCATCGGACTTCGACAAGCCGGGCGCGACCGTGTTGCCGGGACATCGGCTGACGTCGACCCAATCTATAGACCCGGCGTTCTTGCGTTTCCGGTAGAAGCCGATCTCCCGAATGCAGAGAGGGCACGCACCGTCGTAGTAGACCGTAACGGCTTTGGGTTTCTCCTTTTGGTCGTCCATTTAATCCGCTTGTCCCGGTGGTTCGATTGCACGGTCGTCTTTGGCTGCAACGATACGCGCGGTCGGACGCTGCTTTACTAATATTCATACGAGTGCGGGAGCCTTTTGGATTTCGGGATCAAGGGCCTGCATTCGGCGCTTGATCCAATGCCCGGTCCGATGCGTAGAAACAGGTAGAACCACGGAGGATCAAGAAATGGCAGCGAACGCGCAATTAATGGCGCAGATTTTGTCCCAGCAAATCGCGTTGTTGAAGCAAGTCGGCTTGCACCGGACCGCGGCGCAAGCGTCCGACGAGGTGCGTCATCTCGAATTGCTCGCCCAAATCCAAACGTCGGAGCAGGAATTCCGCCATCCGTTTCGCACGATCGCTTGATCGGCACCGCTACGCGGCACGCCGCTCCGCGGCGCATAACGACGGCATCGCCCGCTATGTCCGTCCGGCCGCTTTCTTGAGCGCCGGTAGCGCCGCATTGGCCGTGTTGAACACCATGGCGGCGTCGTTGGAGTAGGGCAGCCACTGCGCGCCCTTACTCAGCCAATGGGTTGCTTTCTCCAAAGTGTGGCTGGTCAAGCCGCAGGGCGTGCCCGCGTCCTTGCACGTCGCGAATATCGTATCGATCACGGCCAGAAGATCCGGATGCTCCAGCTCTCCGGGAATACCCATATCCTGCGACAGGTCGTCCGGGCCGATCATGATCGCGTCGACGCCGTCGACCGCGCAAATATCGGCCAGGTTCGCGACCCCCGTCTGGCTTTCGATCATCACAACCGACAGTGTGTGTGCATTCAGATGCTTGGTCATGGTGTCCGTATCACCGGACGTATAGTCCGTGTGCGGCCCACGCAGGTTGAGCGGGCGATGCCCCATCGGATGGAACTTGGTCGCCGCAAGGATCGACTGAATCTGGTCCGCGGTATCGATCGACGGTAAGACCAGACCTTGTGCCCCGGAGTCGAGCAGACGCGTCAGGTCGTGCGGATCGCGCGTACCTGGCGGTCGGACGAACGGCGTCAGCCCCGCTTCGCGCGCCGTTAGTAAGAGCGGCCCCACGGTATCATGTCCGAAATCCGTGTGTTCCATTTCAATGATGACGAAGTCGAAGCCGCAGGCCGCGTATAGGGAAATGATCCGCGGATGGGGGCACAGCGTGACCCAAGTGCCGATGGTGGGTTTGCCGCCCTGAAGAATTTCCCGGACCGGGTTGGATTTGATCATGACGTTTCTCCTAATCGGATTGGGTCAGCGTAGTTGCGCGCGCAGGGACTCGGTCGCGGCGGGGTCGAGGCTGCCGTCGGGCATGGTGACAACCCCATAGTCCCGTTTTGCCGCTGCAGCTGTAACGAGGCCGTTCCGGACGTCATCCGCGACCTGTGCGGCGTCGCGCGTCATCGGATCGCCATAACCGCCGCCGCCCGGCATATCCACGATCAGCCGGTCCAGGGCGGGAACGACCTGAAAACCTTTGTTACGGAGTTCCGAGCCGGAATCGAGCCGCAATCGGCCCTTCTCGCCGGGTGCGCCGCCGTCGCGGCCGCGGGCCGGGAAGACCACGCGTTCGAAACTGGCAAAGATGCCAAAGGGAACGTCCTCGCGGTTGGTCAGTTCCATGGTCTGCCCAAGCCCGCCGCGTTGCGCGCCCGCGCCGCCGGAATCTGTGCGGTAGTCCTTGCGCCAGATCACGATCGGCGTGATCGCCTCGGTGATCTCGACCGGCACGTTCCGGACGCCGCTCGGGAATGGCGTTGCGGAGAGGCCATCTTGCTTTGGCCGCGCGCCGGCGCCGCCGCTGTGGAAACTGGTGACCATGAATGCCGTCGATCCGTCGGCGCTGCTGCCGGTGATGCCATGCCCCGCGCCGAGCTTGAGGTTCCAAAGGTTCGATGTTCCCTCGGCCGGCACGCGGTCGGGCATCGCCTGGTGGATCGCGCCGAACACGACGTCCGGCAGCATATGGCCGATCGTCGAGCGGGCGACGACGGCGCAGGGGTGCGGCGCGTTGACGATGGTGTTCTCCGGCGCGGTGACCTTGATCGAATCGAGCGAACCGGCGTTGTTCGGCACGCGCGGCGCGACGATGCAGCGGACACCGAAGGCGGTGTAGGCCTCGGTATAGCACATGGGACAATTGATCCCACGGTCGGACGTGCCCGATGTACCGTCGAAATCGACGCGTATTTCCGTTTCGTCGATTGTGACGGCCGCGCAGAGGTCGATGGGTTCTTCGTAGCCGTCGATCCGCATGCTGCTGGTCCAGGTTCCTTTCGGCAGCTTGGCGATGGCTTCGTTCATGGCGATGCGACTTTGCTCGATGATGTACACGCCGAGTTCGTCCAAGGAGTCGAGGCCGTATTCGTCCATCATGCCGAGCAACCGACGGCTGCCGGTTTCGTTGCAGGCGACCAGGGCATAGATGTCGCCCTCGACCTGCACCGGTTCGCGCACGTTGGCCCGGATTAGGGTCAGTAGCCACTCGTCCATCTCGCCGCGGCGCGCCAGCGGCATGATCGGGATGAAGAGGCCTTCGTGATAGACCTGCTTGCCGTCGGGCGCGAGTCCGATGCCACCGATGTCGACCAGATGGCTGGTGCAAGCGAAGAGGGCGACCGGCTTGCCGTCCTTGAAGGTCGGCGAGACGACCGTCAGGTCGTGCAGATGTCCTGTACCTTTCCAGGGATCGTTGGTGATGTAGGCGTCGCCCTCTTTCATCTGGTCGGCCGGGAATACCTTCAGAAAATGAACCACTGCCCGTGCCATTGAGTTGACGTGGCCCGGCGTGCCGGTCACCGCCTGGGCCAGCATTTGGCCATCGCAATCGAAAACCCCGGCGGATACATCGCCCGCCTCGCGGGTCGAGGTGCTGAAGGCGGTGCGCACGAGCGTTTGGGCCTGTTCCTCGACAACGGAGATCAGGCGGGTCCACATCACTTCGTGGCGAATTTCATCGAGTCGGTTGTCGGTCATCGGGCTACGCCCCCCGCATTATGACGATCTGGCCGAGCCGGTTGACGGTCGCACGAAAACCGGTGGGCACGAATGTCGATGTTTCGTCTTCAACGATGATCGCCGGCGACGGGACCAAGGCGCCCGGCCGAAGGACGTCGCGATGGAAGATCGCCGCATCGATCATGTTGCCGCTGTCGATATCGAGGACCGATCGCATGCCGTCCGAATCCGCGTCATATTGCTGATCCGGCGGATCGGCCGCTTCGGGCAGTGGCTGGTCGGTGGCCAACGATAGCGTCCAGCTTAGGATCTCGATCTCGAGGTTGGGAATGACGCGGGAATAGAGCGATTGATATTCGCGATCGAACGCGTCTTCGAATATTGCCGCGTCTTCCGGCCCGTATTCGCGCGACGGTAGGTTGACGGCGATCTCATGCCCCTGGCCGCGATAACGCATGAAAGCGGTTCGTACTTCGGCAAGCGCCTCGTCCGGCGCGCCCATGCGAACGACGGATTCCGCCTCGCTGCGCATGTCGCGGAACAGGTCGTTGACAAAGGCCGTGTCGAATTTCGGCAGGGACATGAACCGCGTGCGCACGACCTCGTAGGCGATAGGCGCGCGCAGGAAGCCGACGGCGGAACCGACGCCCGCCCCCTGCGGCACGATGATCCGGTCGACGCCGAGCTTCCCGGCAAGACGCGCGGCGTGCAGCGGGGCGGCGCCGCCGAAGGCGATCAGCGTACGGTCCGATGTTTCCTTTCCATTCTCGATCGCGTGGACGCGGGCCGCGTTGGCCATATTCTCCGTGACGATTTCGGAAATGCCCGCGGCGGCGATCTCGGTGGTCATATCGCGCGGACCGCCGACCACCCGGTCGACCGCCTCTTTCGCCCGCGCGGTATCGATGGTTACTTTGCCGCCGGCGAATTTGGCCGGATCGATCTTTCCCATCGCCACGTCGGCATCCGTAACGGTCGGCTCTTCGCCGCCGCGTGCATAGGCTGCCGGACCGGGATCCGATCCGGCGCTTTCCGGGCCGACGGTGATGCGTTGCAATTCGTCAAGCGACGCGATCGACCCGCCGCCGGCGCCGATCTCGACCATGTCGATCACGGGGATACGGATCGGCAGGCCGCTGCCCTTCAGGAATCGATACATGCGCGCCACTTCGAAATGGCGGGACAGTTGCGGCCGGTAGTCGTCGATCAAAGTGATCTTCGCGGTCGTGCCGCCCATGTCGAAGGACAGCGCCTTTCCGATGCTGTTTTCGGCGGCGATGTTGAGCGCCAGAATCGCGCCGCCGGCAGGTCCGGATTCGACCAGGCGGATCGGGAAGGCCATGGCGGTCTCCACCGTCGTGACCCCGCCGCTGGACATCATCAGCAGCAGTGGGCAGGCGATCCCGATGTCCTTCAATCCGGTGCGCAGCCGGTCGAGATATCCCGCCATCATCGGTTGGACGTAGGCGTTGGCGCAGGCGGTGGAGGTGCGTTCGTACTCGCGAATCTCCGGGCAGACTTCGCAGGACAACGTGATGGCGACGTCAGGCAGGGCGGCGCCGAGAATGTCGCGCACCCGCGATTCGTGGTCCGGATTGACGTAGCTGTGCAGCAGGCAGACCGCGATGGCGTCCACATCTTGTTCTTGTAGCACCGGCACCAACGCCTTGACCGCGTCTTCGTCCAGCTCGCGCAGGACCGTTCCGTCCGCGGCGATCCGTTCGGGGACCGTGTGGCGCCTATAGCGCGGCACCAATGGCGTCGGCCGTTCCATATAAACGTCGTATTGCTCGAAGCGGTGCTCGTAGGCGATCTCGACCGAGTCCCGGAACCCGTCGGTCGTCACCAAGGCGGTGCGTGCGCCCTTGCGTTCGATCAATGCATTGGTGGCAAGCGTCGTGCCGTGGATCGCCAGGTCGAGACTGCCCGGTGCAATGCCCGTCTCCGTCAGGATTCGATTGACCCCGTCGAGGACGCCTTTTTCCGGCGCTTGGGGCGTCGTCAGCACTTTGGTGCTGAACCGCTCTCCGCCGCTCTCCACAACGACATCGGTAAATGTGCCGCCGATATCGACTGCTAGTCTGTTACCACCACTCATTTACGCAGGTTTCCTGTCTTCTCGTGTTGCGCGGTTGCTGTTCTGTCGTGGATGCGGAGGGATTTCGAGGCGTGGATTTGGCGAAGACGAGCTGCAATGTCCCCAATGATATTCAATCCCCCGGTGGATTGCCGCGCAAGGCCGGCGCGACGGCGTCTTCGATGTCTTCCTCGTCGCCGGTGGCCATATCGCCCGCGTAGTGTTGCAGGTTTTCGCCCCGCGCCTCCGCCCGCTTATATCGCCAGTAGGCTACGGCGATAAGAATCGCAACCAAGGCCAGGCCGACAAGGTCGGTCCGCCAGCCGGAGAACATGAGGAACAATGCGGCGACCATCGAGATACCGCGTTCCACCACGTTCAACGGTACGATCAGCCAGCCGATACAGGTGACGGACAGGGTAAGCACGCCGATTGTCGCCGTCAGCGTCGAGAGGATGATCTGGGCCGGGCTGAGATACCACAGCAGTTCCGGCCCATAGATGAACATGTAGGGGATGATGAAAATCGGCAGACCGATACGGAAGGCGGTCATGCTGGTTTTCCACGGGTCCGTATTCGCCACGGCGGCGGCGGCATAGGATGCGATCGCCACGGGTGGCGTCAGCGACGACTTCGACGCGCAATAGATGATGAACATATGCGACGCGACGATGGCGATCTTGCTGGCGTCGGCTTCCGGCAGACCGAAGACGCTGCCGTAATGCGGCACCAGCATGCCTTCGAGCGCGGGTACGAGAAGCGTGGCCAGCACCACATAAGCACCCGACGTCGGCATACCCATGCCGAGGAATACGGCCATCACCATGGTCAGGAACAAGGTGAAGAAGAGATAGCCGCCGCCGAATTCGAGGACGATGGCACTCATGCGCTCGCCAAGGCCGGTCAGCGAGATGACGCCGATGATGATGCCGCCGACCGCGCAGGCGACCGTGACCGGGGCGATCAGTTTCGGCGCTTCGACGGCGGCGGTCCAAACGATCTTGACGAAACGCATACGGACGGCGTGGTCGAGCCCAAGTACGACCAATGCGGTCGTCATCAATCCGCCGGAGAGCGCGTTGATGACGGTGAAGCCGGGCGCCAGGTACCAAGCGAAGCCGAGAACGGGAAGGAGGGCGAACACCCACGGCCGGCGGGTCTCTTCGTCGAAGATTACCACGAGGCTGGCGAGATAGATGATCGCCCAGAAGGCCGCGGTCGAGGGCGTGTAGCCTTCGAAGAGATAGTAAAGCAACGCGATGATCGCGAGCAGCAGATAGCCGCGCCGTTTGAGGACGGACCAAACCGTCGGAATGCCCTCCGGCGGAAGCGGCTTCAGCCCGGCCCGGCGCGCTTCCAAGTCGACCATGCCGAAACACGCGATGAAATACAGCATGGCCGGGATGATCGCGACCTTCATCACGTCGACATAGGAGATGCCGACGAACTCCATCATGATGAAGGCGGCGGAGCCCATGATCGGTGGGGTGAGTTGGCCGCCGCAGGAGGCGCAGGCCTCGACGCCGGCGGCAAAATGCCCGCGGTATCCGGCGCGTTTCATGGCCGGGATCGTGAAGGAACCGGTGGTCACGACGTTGGCAGCCGAACTGCCGGACAACGTACCCATGAAGGCGCTGCCGACCACGGCGGTTTTCGCGGGCCCGCCAATCTGCCGGCCGGTCAGCGCCTTGGCGAGGTCGGTGAAAAAATCGCCGGCGCCGGACGAAAGCAGCAAGGAGCCGAACAGCACGAACAGGAAGACGAAACTGGCGGTGACCGCGACCGGTGTCGTCCAGATGCCGTAGGTCGTTAGGTACATGTGCTCGATCGTCTGTTCGATGCTGTACCCGTTGTGCCAGAACGGTCCCGACATATACGGACCGACCTGGGTATAGATCAGGAAAACGCCACCGACGATCACGAGCACCCAACCCACCGACCGACGCGCCGCTTCGAGGATCAACAGTATAAGTGCTACGCCCATGACGATCTCAACCGGCGTCAGCGGTGTCACGTAGATCATGCGTTCGCTGATATAGACCGCGTTGACGAATAGGTAGCCGCAGGCGGCGAGAAGCACGCCGGACAATGTCAGGTCGACGGCAAGCTGACCGCGGCGTTTGGACGGATCGTCGCTACGCTCGGAAGCCCAAAACAAAATCAAGAGGGCGAAGAGGACATGGACCGGCCGATGCACTTCGGCGACGGGTTCGCCGAGATAGCCGACCGTCAGGTGGTAGGCCGACATCGCGAAGGCGACGATTGCAACAAGCCCCCTAAGGCCGAAACGCCGTGCAAGACTTAGCACCGAACCCGTCATCGCCACTCCCCAACGGCTAGGTCACGACAAACTTAACTCCGCGCGCGCTTTCGGCGGGCGCAGGACCAATCCGGAAAGGGAGGGGGCCGACATACGGTCGGCCTCCTCCCGCGTTCCTACTTCAAATAGCCTTTTTCCATGTAGTAGCGTTTCGCGCCGGGATGAAGTTCGACCGCCGGCGGCCGCGCCATGAACTCAGGCGTTACGTGTTTTACGGACGCATGCACCTTCTTAATCGTGTTCAGGTTCTCCACGATCGTCTTGGTGATGAAGTATGCTTCGTCATCCGTCACGTTGGTGTTGGTGATCAACATGGATTGTGTCGCCATCGTCGGTACCGGCTTGTCTTGGCCGCGGTACAGATTGGCGGGTAGTTGATGCCGCACGAAGCCCGAATTGACCTTTTGCACATTTGCAAGCGTCTTGTCGTCGATCGGCAGGAAGGCCACGTCGATGGTCTGCGCCGCGTCAAGGAAGGCCGCGGCCGGATAGCCGGTCGTCGCGGTGAAACCCACCACCTTACGGTCCTTCAACTGGTTGGCGCCGAAGTTCTGGCCGCCGCGGGAAATCTTGAGATCTTTTTCGGCGATGCCGGCTGCGTTCAATAGAATCTGAAAGGCGAGCGTCGTGACGTTTCCGATCGGTTGCGTGGCGAACGGCTTGCCCTTGAGGTCGGCAAAGCTCTTAACGCCGGCGTCCTTCCGGACCATCACATGCGTCGCGTTGGTCATGAACGAGCCGATCGCCCGAACGTTGTCGATTTTCTTGGGGAAGGGCTTCGCGCCTTCGCGTGCCATCGGGAGGACGGCCGCCATGGTAAAGCCGGTATTGGTCCGGTTGTTCGAGACGGTCACGACGTTCGAAAGGCCGCCGCCCAGTTCCGTGTTCGATTTGACGCCGTTCTTCGCCATGACTTGGCTGATCGTCGCGCCGACCACACTCCAGGGCGTGCCGGGGTTTCCGACGCTGATCGTGACTTGCTTCGGTTTTTTGCCATCCGCCGCGTGTGCAAATGCCATGGGCATGAGAACCGTCAATGCGGCGGCGGTGGTGCGAGTTAGAACATTTAAGTGTTTCATCTCTCTAGACTCCCTCGAAGTTTGGTTCCCCGGAAAACCCATCAGTCACCGGTAGCTTAATCGCCGAGCTATCGAATCACCTAATCGCGAACCGCAATTTGTAGCTAAAGGTCGGAAAAGCCGGTTATGCGGCAAATCACGGGTTGTATTAACTACATACACGGCCATTCGATTTGGCCTTCGGGCAAAAAACTGCTCTCCTAGCGTTCTCCGCAACCCGCAAGAAAACTGTCCATGCGAAAAGAAGGTTGTCGCCCGGACAGTGGCGCCCACAGGAAGACATGACAGAGCTATCACTCGGGATCGATATCGGGGGCACCTTTACCGATATCGTCATCTATGAGCCGGACACCGCGCAGCGCCTGATCTGGAAAGAGCCGACCACGCCCGATGACCCGGCGCGGGGCGCGATCACCGGCACCAAGCGTCTCATTGAGTCGACGGGCATCGACCCGGCGGCGATCGGCCGGGTCGTCCATGCGACGACGCTATTCACGAATGCGTTGATCGAACGCAAAGGGGCGAAGACCGGATTGATCACGACAGCCGGGTTTCGGGATGTTCTGGAGATCGCGCGCGAACGGAAATTCGAACTCTACGACCTGTTCATCGAGATGCCGGAATCGCTGGTGCGGCGATCCTGGCGCCGCGAAGTGCCCGAGCGGATGACGGAAACCGGCACGGTGGAAAAGCCGCTCGACGAGGCGGCCCTTGCCGAGCAGGTTGCCGACCTCGTAGCCCAAGGCGTCGATTCAGTCGCCGTCGTTTTCCTGCATTCGTATGCGAATTCCGAGCATGAAGCGGCGGCGGCGGCCTTCATCCGCAAGACCTATCCGGAGGTTTCGGTCTCGGCGTCGTATGAACTGGCGCCGGAAATCCGTGAATACGAGCGCAGTTCCACGACCGTCGCCAATGCCTATATCAAGCCGTTGGCCGAACGGTATCTCGACAGCCTGGCGAACCAGATCCGCGGGTTGGGAATCCCCGGCCCGTTCTTTCTCATGTTGTCGAACGGCGGCTTGACGCACATCGACGAGGCGAAGGAAAGTCCCGTCCGCCTGCTGGAATCGGGACCGGCCGCCGGCGCGCTGGCGGGCGCTTTCTTCGGTGCACGCAGCAACGACAGCGAAGTTTTGGCCTTCGATATGGGCGGCACGACGGCGAAGCTGAGCCTGATCCGGGACGGCGATCCGTCGATTGCCTATACCTTCGAGGCCGCGCGGACGAAGCGGTTTGCCGACGGCAGCGGCTTGCCCTTGAAGATCTCCACGATCGAGTTGATCGAAATCGGTGCGGGTGGCGGCTCCATTGCGGCCATCGACGAACTCGACCTGCTCAAGGTCGGTCCGCGCAGTTCGGGCGCGGTGCCCGGTCCGGCCTGCTACGGCAAGGGCGGAACCGCTCCGACGGTTACCGACGCGGACCTCCTGCTCGGCTATCTGAATGCGGATTTCTTTCTAGGCGGTGAGATGTCGATCGATCTCGACGCTGCCACGGCGGCGATGCAGCCGGTGATGGACCGGACGGGACTGAGCCTCGCCGAAGTCGCCTGGGGGATTCATGACGTGGTGTGCGAGAACATGGCCAGCGCGGCCCGGGTGGAGATTGCCCAGCGCGGCGAGGATCCGCGGGATTACGCCTTGCTGGCGACGGGTGGTGCCGGGCCGGTGCACGCTTATAATCTTGCCCGGAAATTGAACCTCCGCCGGCTTATCTGTCCGTCGGCGGCGGGCGTCGGATCGACCATCGGCTTGTTGATGGCGCCGGCGCGGGTCGACCGGGCTGCGTCGCTTGTCGGGCGAGTCGATTCGCTCGACTGGGACCAAGCCGAGGCGTTGTTCACGTCGCTGGAAGAGGACGCCAAGCAGGTGCTGCGGGAAACCGGCGCGGACCTGAGCAAGCTGCAGCTTCGACGGTCGGCGGACATGCGGTATCTGGGCCAGGGATCGGAGATCGTGGTGGCCCTGCAGCCCGGCCCTTATTCGGCCGATGCGGCGGATGAAATCTGCAAGCGGTTCGAGGACCGATACCGTCAGCTGTTTACCCGTACGCGGCCCGGCGTGCCGATCCAGATCGTCAACCTGCGGGTCGCGTTGTCGGCGCCGGTTACCGACGCCACGTTGGAAATGGGCATGGCGCGGGATGTCCAGCAGGGCATGGAGAAGGGCGCACGCCCGGTCTATTTTGCCGAGACCGACGGTTTCGTCGATACGACGGTCTATGACCGTTACAAGGTGCCGGCGGGATACGAAATCACCGGTCCTGCCGTGTTCGAGGAAAATGAATCGACCTTCGTTATCGGGCCCGATGCCGTTTGTACGGCCGACGAGTCCGGCAACCTGATCGTCACCCTGCCCGTTGAAAAGAGCTGATTGACATGTCCCAAGACGATTCCAAGTTCGACTCGGTAACGCTGGAAATCCTGTGGCGGCGATTGATCTCCGCCGTGGACGAGGCGGCGGCAGCGTTGGTCCGTACCTCCTTTTCGACGCTGGTGCGTGAATCCTACGATTTCTCCTGCATCATCACCGACGAGCACGGGCAGTCGCTGGTGCAGGCGACGGAGAGCATCCCGTCCTTTATCGGAACGTTGCCGGCGACGGTGAAGCATTTCATTGCCGAGTATCCGGCGGAGCGGCTCCGGCCGGGCGACGTCCTGATCACGAACGATATCTATCAAGGCACCGGCCATCTGCCGGATATCACATTGGCCAAGCCGATCTTCCTGGACGATCGATTGATCGGCTTTTCGGCGACGACGGCGCATGCGCCGGATATCGGCGGCAAGATCCGGTCGCCCGAACCGCGTGAGGTCTTCGAGGAAGGGCTACAAATTCCCATCATGAAATTCCTGCGGGCCGGTGAGATCGACCGCACGCTCGAGAAGCTGATCCGCAAGAACGTCCGGACGCCGGATCAGACCATGGGGGATTTGTGGGCGCAGATTGTCGCGCTCGACCTGATGGAAGACCGGCTCGTCAATCTGCTGAAGCAGTATGAGTTGACGGAGCTGAGCGCGTTGGCCGCCGAGATGCAGGGCCGGTGCGAACGCGCGATGCGTAAAGCGATCAGCGAGCTGCCGGACGGCGTGTATCGCAGCGAGTTGAAGACCGATGGCGTCGCGGATACGCCGATCTCGATCAAGATGACGCTGACCGTCGATGGCGATACGATCGACATCGATTATGCGGGAACCGATCCGCAGGTGGACCGGGCGATCAATTGCGCCATGTGTTACACCTACGCGATGAGCGTGTACGGCGTGAAATGCTGTACCAGCCCGAACCTACCCAATAACGAAGGCGCCTTTCGGCCGATCACGGTGCGCGGTCCGGATGGCTGCATCGTGAATCCCGTGTTTCCCGCATCCGGCGGGTCGCGAATGCTGATCGGCCACTATCTGCCGATGCTGGTCTTCGGCTGTCTCGGCGATGTGGTGCCCGAGCGCGTGATCGCCGCCTGCGGATCGCCGATGTGGGGCATGAACCAGTCGGGCGTCGACGACAGCGGCAAACCCTACGCCAACATGTTCTTCTACAACGGCGGCATGGGAGCGACCTTCCGCCGCGATGGGTCGACCTGCCTCAGCTGGCCGAGCAACGTGTCCTCCACCTCGGTCGAATTGTCCGAGACGATCGCGCCGCTGCGCTTTCATCACAAGAAGTTACGGCCGGATTCGGGTGGTCCGGGCCGGTTCCGCGGCGGGCTGGGTCAGGAAATCCTGATCGAGAGCCGGTCGAAGAGCCTCATTGCCGTGTCCTTCCTGGCGGAGCGGACGATCTTTCCGGCCTTCGGCATTCAGGGCGGCAACGCCGGCGCGACCGGCGAACTCGAGGTCAACGGCGAGAAGACCGACCCCAAGCGTCAATATGTATTGAAGCATGGCGATACGGTCCAACTGTCGACGCCGGGCGGCGGTGGCCACGGCGATCCGGCGGGCCGGGACGAAGATGTCCTGCGTCACGACCTGGAAGAGGGTTATGTCACCGCCGACAAAGTCTATAGGACGACGTAGCGGGCGGTCCAAGCTGACCCAGATCAATGAACTGACTGAAAAATTGCCCTAATCGTATCGGGAAAACGATGAGGCGCGTCATGCATCTCATGCCGAAGACGAGCAAGGGAAATAGGGGACGTCTGGTGTCGATGCCGGAGGCGGCATCAACGCCGGCGCAGGCGATGAGCCATGGTGCAAATGCCGAGCGACACCGAGTCCCGATACCGCAACGTTGGGGCGGTTGCTATGTCTAGCGCTTCGGAGAGGGATACTTGTGAGATGCTTCTGCGCAATATCGATGAAGCGTTGAACACCGCCGCCGGCGCCATGATTTCCGAGCGGCAATTCGACGAAGTGGCCAAATTGCGATCGGCCATCCGCGGGCACTGCCAAGCAGGTCGGCTTGCCGAAGCCCGCCAACTCGAATCCCGAGCGATGGCGATCATTCGGCAGGCCGCGCCCTGCTAAGTGAAATTAGAGCGAAACTAGAGCGACGATTTGCGCAACTCGCCGATTGCCGACCGAATCTTGCGCCACGTCTCCGCCTGTTCCGGTTCGTTTTTCTCCGTAAAATCGAGCGCCTTTTGAGCCGCCTCGCGTTCCGCGTCCTTGCCATGGGCGTCCAGCAAACGCTTTGCGTAGTCGATGATTTCAGATTCACGCATCGGTTTCTCCTCATCGAAGAAGTAATGACGTACAGAGTGCCGGTCTCGTGGTTGAGCGACATTGATGGGGATCAATCTGTCGACAACGCTCGATTGCCGCGGTGTACTGATTGAGCGA
This sequence comes from Alphaproteobacteria bacterium, assembly GCA_965228975.1. GTDB lineage: Bacteria > Pseudomonadota > Alphaproteobacteria > UBA8366 > UBA8366 > JAJFJD01. Next base: position 3,186,754 of record OZ245851.1, on the reverse strand, counting down.
GTATTGCCGGATGTCGCAATCCGATGCTTCCATTCCGGTGTCTGTGGACGATCTGCTCGACGTTCTCGGGGCGCTCGTGGTCGTTCTCGATCCGCAGGGACGGATTGTCCGGTTCAATCAGGCTTGTGAGGAATTGACCGGTTTTCGCGAAACCGAAGTTACCGGAAAGCCGATTTGGGATGTGTTGATCGCCGACGAAGACATCGAGAGGGTCCGCATCGTCTTCGAAGATTTAAACGAAACCATGCGGCCGAACAATCACGCGAATGATTTGATCACCAAAAGCGGCGAGCGGCGGCGTATCTCTTGGTCCAATACGATTTCGGTAGGCAAGGACGGTGACGTCGAATACGTCATCGGCATGGGTATCGACATCACGGATCGTTTGGCGGTGGAGTCCGCCCTGCGCCGGAATCGGACGCTCCTTCAATCGATGATCGCGACATCTCCGGACGCGATCATTACGATCGACCGGAATGCCCGGATCGAATCGTTCAATATCGCGGCCGAGGAAATGTTCGGCTATTCGGCGGGCGAGGTTATCGGGAAGAACGTGCATATCCTGATGCCGGAACCGTATCGAACCGAACACGATGGATACATGCATCGCTATGAGACGACCGGCGAGAGGCGCATTATCGGGATCGGCCGGGAAGTGGTCGGCTTGCGAAAGAATGGATCGACGTTTCCAATCGAACTCGCTGTAGGCGAGGTAGAATTCGGTGATCAACGCCGCTTTACGGGGTTCATCCGGGATATCACGAAACGCCGCGAGGCGGAGGAGCAGCTTCGCGCCAGCCTACAGCGAATTCAGGAAATCCAAGCGGAATTCACCCACGTGTCGCGGCTTAGCGCGATGGGCGAAATGGCCGCGACATTGGCCCATGAATTGAACCAGCCACTGACCGCCGTAATGAATTATGTGCAGGCTGGCCGGCGGGTGATGAAATCGGACCGGTCCGATGCGCAGGATAAGATCGAGGATGTGCTGACCAAGGCATCCGCACAGGCGCATCGGGCAGGCGAAATCATACGCCGATTGCGCAGCTTCGTGGCGCGTGGCGAAACGGAAAAGATGCCGGACGATATCAATGAGGTCGTTGCCGACGCCTGCGATCTGGCATTGGTGGGCGCGCGGACCGAAGGTGTGGAGTTCACGACGAAATTCGATGATACGTTGCGGCCGGTGCTGATCGACCGTGTGCAAATTCAACAGGTTGTCGTCAACCTTCTGCGCAATAGCATCGACGCCCTCGAAGGGCGGTCCGGCGCGGCGATCCGGGTGACGACGCAGTCGGCCGGCGACGCGGTCCGGGTAGCGGTCGCCGACAATGGACCGGGACTTGACAAGGAAATCGCCGATAAGCTCTTTGAATCCTTCAACACGAGCAAACCGGACGGAATGGGTATCGGATTGTCGGTAAGCCGATCGATCGTGGAGGACCATGGCGGACGAATTGACGCCGTGCCGTGCCCGGAAGGCGGTGTCGAGTTCTGGTTTACCCTGCCGTTGGTAGAATAGCGACGAAGGCAATGGAACAGACCTATAGCGTTTACATCGTTGACGACGACGAGGCGGTACGCGATTCGCTCCAGATACTGCTGGATGCGGTCGGTTACGAAACGCAGGCCTTTTCGTGCGGGCCGGATTTTCTCGACGCATGCGATTCCAGTTTCAAGGGCTGTGTCCTGCTCGACGTGCGCATGCCGCAGATGAGCGGCTTGGAAGTTCAAGAACGGTTACGGACCATTTGCCCGGATCTCCCGGTTATCATCATTACCGGCCATGGCGATATCGCGATGGCCGTTGGGGCCATGAAGGCTGGTGCATCGGATTTCGTCGAAAAGCCCTTTCACGAAGAGGCCTTGCTCGCAAGTATCGAAACCGCCCTCAAGCAGGCCGAGCAAACCGTTCGGCAGAATACCTTGAGCGCCGATGCACAGCGGAGTATCGAGCGGCTGACGCCGCGCGAGCGCGATGTACTCGAGCAACTTGTCATTGGACGTCCGAACAAGGTTATCGCTTACGAATTGGATTGCAGCCCGAGGACCGTGGAGATCCATCGGGCGCGGATCATGGAAAAGACCGGCGCACAAAGTTTGTCCCATCTCGTCCGTCTTTCGCTCGCCGCCGGAATCGACCCTGATATCGAGTGAACGGGGCCGCGGAAACGGCTGCCATGCCGGCATATACGTAGGAATCCGTATAGGCGTGACACGGAATTGGCCTTATTGGTGAATTCGGGGAATTTGCTTTGCCGAGGTAAGGCGCTCGATTGACCAATAAGAACAGCGTGAACACGCCGATGGAAAAAAACCCGACAGTCTGCATCGTCGATGATGACGATGCCGTGCGCGACTCGCTCCGGTTGCTGCTGGAGGCAGAGGGCTTCATAGCGCGCACCTTTGACTCGCTTCCGGTCGTATTGGCACGGTTCCAGCCGCCCCAGAAATCTTGCCTGCTGGTGGAACTGCAGCCGCCGGTCGAGCATACGGTGGACATGTTGGCACAGTTTCGGCGATCTTGGAGCCATCCTGGGATCGTCGTCATGACCGGGTCTCGAGCCGATGATTCCGCTGAGCTCGTCCGGCGTGCGGGCGTATCTGCCTTGATCGAGAAGCCGTTCGATTCGTCGGAGCTCCTGCGGATCCTTTTTCAAATTATGCCCATGTAAGGGAAATCCCGTACGTATAAGTCCGAATTTCTCCGGCGGCGTCCGTCGCCGACTATAGGACCATCGCAAGACCGAAATTATACAAGGTTAGGGGGTACGCGATGAGGCCAATAGTGATCGACGCAAGACCGCCGGTTAACGTATTTCAGCAAGGCGGTTCGGACGCCAATGGTTCAGAACTCGATGCCTTCACAAGCATCGGGAGTCTCGTGACTTATGCACCCAAGGAATCGCTTTTCTGGGAAGGGGATCAGGCAGATTTTCAGTATCGTGTCGTCCGCGGCACTGTCTGTCTTTATAAGCTGCTGCCCGATGGCCGCCGGCAGGTTGCACGCTTCTGTCATGCCGGCGATCTTATTGGTCTGAGTGCCCGGGCGACTTATCAGTATACGGCGGACGCATTGTCCGACGTTACGGCCCAGCGCATCCGCCGGACCGATCTCGATGCGCACATGGAGGATAATCCTGTGCTCCGGCGTGGCGTGTTGGCATCGATCAGCGAGGAGTTGAACGCGGCGCAGAACCAGCTTCTGTTGCTCGGCCGGAAATCCGCGTCCGAGCGGGTCGCGAGTTTTCTGGTCGCGATGACCGAGCAGGCCGTACGGCAAGGTGGTGACGGCCACTCGGTTTCGCTGCCCATGACCCGGGTCGATATCGCCGACTACCTAGGGCTAACCCATGAAACGGTATGCCGTGTATTCAGCCAACTGAAGGCGCAAGGGGTTGTCCGGTTTTCGGATCCGAACGAGGTGGAGATTTGCGATGCGGCGGCGTTGGCTGATTTGGCTGACGGGGACGTAGACGCCCGATTTTGCGCGTGACGCGTTTAGACGGACACGTCCGTCCGGGAAAGTGGAGCGGCGGTGTCGGTGACATGGCGCCGGAGCCATTGCTGAGCCGGGTTCGTGCGATGCCGCTTATGCCAATACATCGACCAGGTGAATTCGCAGTCGGGGATCGGCAAGGGGTTCTGCTGAATGCCTGGGTCTTGTACGAAGCGCATCGCTGCGCGTCGGGACATGACCGCGATCAGATCGGTTTCCCGTACGACATGCGGTACGCTGAGCCAATGCGGTACGGTTAGGCCGATTTGGCGTCGATGTCCGTTTGCCGTGAGCCAATTGTCGACAAAGCGGTCGTCCACTGGGCTTTGTGCGACCCGGATATGGCGACTGCCGAGAAAGTCCTCCAGAATAGGTTCGGTGCCGACGCGCGGATGACCGGCGCGCGAAAGGCATACCAGCCGGTCGTCGAAAAGCGGCTGCTCGTGGACCGCGCTCGATCCGTGCAGGCCGGTGCTGATCGCCAGGTCGATCGCGCCCGACTCCAAAGCCTCGACCGTCCGGTGTGGTGACAGATGGACGGTCTCGATATGCACCTGCGGGGCCTCGCCGGCGATTCGATGCGTAAGCTGCGGCAATAGCAGAAGCGCCAACACGTCCGAAATCCGGATTTGAAATGTCAGGTCCGCCGTCTGCGGATCGAATCTGTGTGGGTTGTCGACCAGCCCATTGATCGCGCGAAGGATTTGCTCGACGGCCGGCCCCAGTTCTTCGGCGCGCTGCGTCGGTTCCATGCCGGCCGGGGTGCGAACCAGCAGTTCGTCCTTGAACAGATGCCGCAGCCGGTTAAGCGCGTTGCTGACCGCCGGTTGGGTGACGCCGATGTGCAGGGCCGCGCGGGTCACGTTTTTCTCCCGCATCAGCGCGTCGAAGATGACGAGGAGGTTCAGGTCGATCTGGCGCAGGTTCATGCGGCCTCCGTCTTTTCGTCGGTCAATCCAGCAAGCTGTCCGCCAATTCCTTGAAGTTCCGGACGACCAGGTCGGGTTGATGCGGCGTCTCGCCATAAGGCCGCCCGCGCCGATCGACGAAGGCCGTACGCATGCCATACGACTTGGCGCCGATGCAGTCGAAGGCGTGATTTGCGACATGCATGATGGAGGACCGATCGGCATTGAGCAGCCGCGCCGTCGTCGCATAGGTCTCGATATGCGGTTTGAAATAGCCGGCATCTTCGACGGAAATCGTGTGGTCGAAAGAGTGGCCGAGATACGGCTTCGCATTCTCCAGCATATCGCGGTCGCCGTTCGACAGGATGGCCAATGAATATCGCTCGCCGAGCCGCTCCAGCGCCTGGACCACGTCGTCGAAGGGGCGCAATTGTTCAATCAGGGAGATGAGCCATCGCACTTCGTCTTGGCTGTAGGTGATGCCGAGCCGGTCCATCACATACGATACCGCGCGATGGCCGATTTCCCGGTAAGGCGTGTGGCCACGGTCGCATAAGGAGTCGATCATCGAATTCTCGAAATGCGTGCGCCGCCACCAGGTCACGAAGCGGTGCGGTGCGCCGTCCCATCCCTTGTCCCGCAGAAATGAGGTTACCGCCTCGGTCAGGCCGGTCTGCATGTCCACGATCGTGCCGTATTGGTCGAACGTCAGAATCCGGACTTCGCGTTTCAGGATATCGTCGGCTGTACTGGGCATTCCAAAGCTCCTCGCAGTGTTGGTCTCACGGCGGCGAGGTTAGGGAGAGACTCAAACATAATTCAAATTGATAAATAATATAATATTATTCATTGAATTAATGTTAGGACTATGCCCTTGGGTTGCCCACACAAAAACGCCCCTGCGGCGAAACAGGGGCGCTTTCGTTGGGTGATCGGCCCAGAGGGAATATCTCGAAGGCTTAGTTGAGCAGACGAAGGTTGCTCAGCTTGTTGCCGATTTCGGTGAACACGTCGTCCAATTCATCGGTTCCTGCGTGATAGTAGTGGGTCGGGTCCGTCGCACAGTTCGTCAGCAGCGTCTCGAGCGACGAGCTCGTCGTACGGAACTGGATCGTGTAGACGACGATTCCCTTGTTTTTCATGTTCGTGCAAGTCGATGTCAGCCGTGTGTTCGTGGTCGCCGTCGGCGTACCGTCCTTCGGTTTGTTATCGCCGTCGGTCATGATGATGACGGCCTTGTCCATCAGCGGTTCGTTGTAAGGCTTCGGTAGATCCGGGTCGCCCCACAGGCCTTTCCAATCCGGCGACAGCATCCGGAATGCCCAGGCCGCTGCAACGTCGACGCGGGTATACCCACCGTCGTCCATGTTGCTGAGCGTTGTGTCCAGCGTGGAGCGTTCCGCGGTGAGCGCCAAGGCCGGTGTCGCGTCGCACCCGCGACTCCACTGGGTGTACTCGCTGTTGAAGGCGGATGTCGCCGGTGTTGTATCGTCGGTTTCATAGCCGGTGCGCGGGTTGGCGCAGACGCGGTTGGTATTGGACGGCGTGAAGGAAACGAGGCTGGTGTAATTCTTCAGGTTCACGCGCGTGTCGAACGGGATCAGTCCAACCCAAAGATTGTCCACCGTTTCACGCGTACCATACAGAACGTCCAGCAATTCGCCGGTCGCATCCTCGAGATCGTCGACATAACCACCCATGGATCCGGTGTTGTCCAAAGCGATGACGAGTTCCAGGCCCCGTGTCTGACGCAAAGCCGCCGCGTTGGCGCCTACGCCGATGTCGTCAATGCCGAGTACGGTCATCAGGGCGGTTGGCATGTCGGCCGTGACGTCGCCGGTCACAGTGGTTTTGTCGGTACTCAAGGTGAATGTCGGCGTGACCGTTCCGATCCCCATGAAGCCGGACGGGAAATTGGCGTCAAAAAACTTCTTTCCCACCGTATTGACGTCGGTATCGTTAGCGGTTGCCGCCGCAGCCAGCACCGCGCCGTCGAGGGCGAAGCCGATCCGCTGCTTCAGCAGGTAACCGCGCGCCGTATCGACCGAGAGGCCGACAAAGGCCACCAGCGGCACGGCCGCTGCGGCGATCAAGGTTACGGTGCTGCCACGCTCGTTTTTTCCAATAGAGCGGGCAAATTGAGAGAGCCAAACAAGAATATCCATCTGAACTACCCTAATAACGCCAACAGGAGAATATGAATTCGTACTAATTTTATCTAAAATGCACTGTGTGTTTAGTCACAATTAAATAAAAATTAAGAAAAAAAGTACTATAATTAACCTTAATATTGATTCTCTTTCAGAACTCGCCCCCAAAAATCGCGATTTTTACATAACGCCGTTCAATAACGGTTCGTTCCGCATGGACTGCCGGCACGGGGAGGGTCGGGGAGTATCGGGGCGTGGAGGGGGATGGAACCGCTTGGAATTCGATCACTTTTCGTCCTGCGAGGCCGCGGTCTGCCATTCGGTCGTTGACCGGGATTCCGTGATCTGCCTAGCATATCGTCATGGCAAACAAGCTTGATATTGGGGATCGATTCCCATCGATGACCCTCAATCTGGTTGGCGGGGGTACGGTTACGGTTCCCGACGACCATCGTTCGAATTACTCAATCATCCTGTTCTACCGCGGCCACTGGTGACCTTACTGTCGCCGGCAGTTGGCCGGCTTCGAAAAGCAGTTGAAGGAATTTCAGGCCCTAGATGTGAGTGTCATCGCGGGCAGCGTCGACGACGAGGAAAAGGTCGGCGAAATCGCTGCCGATCTTTCCTACCCGATGGCGCATGGCGTCACGAAGGAACAGGCCGATATGCTCGGTTCGTTCTGGGAGGATCGGCGCAGTATTATCCAGCCCTCCGAATTCATCCTGGATGGGGACGGCAATGTCCTCGACCTGATGTATGCGGCGGGGCCGGTTGGCCGCATCAATGCCGAAGAGGCCGTGACTTACATTACCTTCCTGGAATCCAAGAAGAGCTGATCCCCGTCGGATTGGTTCGGACGGGTAATTTGGGAATGGTTCTGGCCAATCGGGCGGCGGGGGCATTAAGGTTCGGGCATGACCAACGAACCCAATGATTTTCTCTCGTCGCTCGACGCCAGGGCCGACACCATTCTGAATGCCTGCTCTCAATGCGGGAAATGCGTCGAAGTATGTCCGATGCCGGGAATCGTCGGCGTCGACGCGTCCGATCCCGGAGGGATCGTTTCCGGCGTATTGGACATCCTGCGCGAGGGCAGCGGCCCCGCGGACGCCGAGACCTGGGCGACGGCCTGCACCAGCAGCGGCCACTGCATCGATGTGTGCAACGACGGGGTAAACCCGCGTTTCATGCTCTCCCTGGCGCGCCGCGCAATGAAAAAACGCGAGGCGGTCGAGACGCGCCGCGACGCTGGAAAGCAGGGCTTCAAGAAGATGAGCCAAGGGGTGCGGATACTCTCCCGGCTGCAGCTCCCGCCGGACCTCCTGGCGCGGCTGAACCCGTCCTCGCATCCCGAGCGTGACGAGGCGCCCGATCTGATCTTCTATACCGGCTGCAACATGCTGCGGACGCCGCATATCGGCCTGCTGTGCCTGGATGTGCTCGACCGGCTCGGCGTCAGTTATGAGGTCTATGGCGGTCCGGCGAATTGCTGCGGCATCCTGCAGATGCGGCCGGGCGACGACGCCAATGCGGGGCGGCAGGCGTACAAGACCATCGAGCGGTTCTCGCAGACCAAGACGTCCGAAGTTCTCTCCTGGTGTCCGACCTGTCAGATTCAGTTCGGTGAAACCGCTTTGCCGAGCCATAGCGGGAACGATCCCGATTTCGATATGACGATGTTCGCGGTCTATCTGGCGCGGCGGATCGACGAGTTGCGTCCCATGATGACGAGCCCGGTGCCGAAGAAGGTGGCGCTGCACGAACATCCCGGCGCGGCGGGCGTGGCCTCGGCGGTCAAGGAACTCCTGTCGCTGATCCCTGAGTTGGAGCTTGTCGAACTCGAGATGCCGCAGGTCGGCTACATGCTGACTTCGCTCGCCCCGGTGCCGGAATTCCGGCAGCAGTTGATCGCGACCGAGCTTGCGGCGGCCGAGGACGCGGGCGTCACCACGCTGGCGGGTATCTATCATTCCGATCACCGGGAGCTGTCGTCGCACGAGAAGCAATGGTCCTTTGAAGTGGTGAACTTCATGGAGTTGATCGGCGCGAGCATGGGGCTGCATCGCGAGGACATCTTCAAGCGCCTCAAATTGATGCAGGACGTGGACGCCATCATCGCCGACACCAAGGACATGATCGAGCTGCACAAGCTCAATCCGGAGGAAGTGCGGGACGTCATCCTGCGCGACATCCTCGAAGACCAGATGCTGCCCCTCGACCGGGCCGAGCACCCGGACCGTTTACCGACGGGATAGCGCCCTAAACCAGGGAGGAGCGACATGGCGGTTGCGAAGAAGGCCCCCACGATCGGAGAGGCGTCGAAGACCCATCATGCGCCCATCATCCGGCGGCCGGACGAGTATGAGCCGGAGATGGGGCGGTTCGCCAATACGACGCAGATGGTGTTCCATCCGACGGAAGCAGTACCGACGGAACCCAACGCCGGTGTGTTGACGTATCTGCCGGGCGCCAGCTTCCCGTTGCATAAGCACGACTTCGCCCAGGTCTGGTACGTCCTCGAAGGGGAGTGCAGCTTCGGGCCCAATACGCTGCGTACCGGCGACATGGTGTACCTACAGGACCCGCATTTCGAATACGACATGCACACCGAGAACGGCTGCAAGATCCTGTTCGTGCAATATCAGGGCCCGACCACCGGCGGCCGACCGGTCTACGAAGGACGCTTCAACAAGACCGAAGCGCCGAACATCGCCGAGGAAGACCTAAACCACTAGCTGTCAGGCTTACCGGCCCTGAACCACCGGGTCGCGTTTCTCCATGAAGGCTTTGCGGGCTTCCTTGGCGTCTTCGCTCGCGAAGGCGCGATGGATCGTCGCCAGTTCGAACCGAAGATGCGTTTCCAGATCGATCGACGTGGTCGCTTTGCCGATTGCCCTTTTCGTCAGGCGCGTGGTGATCGGCGACCATTTGGCGAGCGATTGGCAGTACTCGGCGAGCCGCGCCGGCATGTCGTCGTCTTCGACCATCTCCCCCGCCATGCCGAGGCGCACCGCTTCCTCGCCCATGACCGTCCGGTTCTCCAGCATGAAGCGCATCGCCTGCTCGTAGCCGATCGCCTGCGACAGCGACCAGCTCAGCCCGCCGTCGGGCGAGCCGCCGATCCGGGTATAGCCCGCCATCAGCCGAGCGTTGCGTGACACGATTCGCATGTCCGCCGCCATCGCCAGCGAGAGGCCCGCGCCGACCGCGGCACCGTTCACGCCGGCGACGACCGGCTTGTCGCAGCGCTGGCGCAGGACGAGCAGGAAACGGCCGACCCAACTAATATCGTCCAATTGCCGATCCTGCGGCGGCAACGGCGATTGCTCGGGATCGCGTTCCGCCGTCAGGTCGAGGCCGGCGCAGAAGGCGTTGCCCGATCCGGTCAGCGCGATGACCCAGACCGAATCGTCCTTGGCCGCGTCCTCCACCGCATTGACGATGCCCCAGGCGAGCTCGTCGCTCAGCGCATTCATCTTTTCGGGCCGGTTGAGGGTGATGGTGCGGACGTGGCCGTCCTGGTCGGTCTTGATGACGGAAGTCATGGTCGCGGTCTCCGGTGTTGCTGTGTCGGTGCGTTTCGACCATACGCCGCGCCGTTGTTGGGGCGCAATCGGTGGTGCGGAGACTCCTCGCGGGCGGTATGATGACCGGGCAACAACTTGGCGGGACAGGATGGCGACAAGCGAGTTCGATCTAGAAGTGCTGAGCGCGGGGGCGCCGCGCAATGGCGTCACGGGCTGTGTGGAGGTCTTTGCGGAATCGTCGGGACTGCGCACCGACCTGCAGTTCGCGACCGCGCCGGTGTTGCGCGAAAAGGTGACCGGCGGCGACTGGACCGGCGATGCCATCGTGGCGCCGGTGCCCGTGCTCGACGATTTCGAGGCGGCGGGGGCAATCCTGGCGGGGCGCCGCGCGCCGGTCGGCTCGATCCGTGCCGGAATCGTCGTGCCGGCGGACGCGCCCGATCCGAAGATCGGCACGCCGGAGGAGCTTCGCCAGTCGCTTCTCGCGGCCGATATGGTTGTCCACAACGTTGCATCCAGCGGCCAATACATAAAGACGATGATCGAGGAGATGGGCATTGCCGCCGATATCGCGGACAAGACCGTCTGCACGCCGACCGGCTCGGCCGTTGTAGAGACCGTGGCGGAGAACAGCGACAGGACGGTGATCGGCTTCGGGCAGAGTACCGAGATTCAGCGGCTCGCTCATCTGGGCGCCCGGTTGGCGGGGCCGTTGCCGGGCAAGCTGGCCAAGTCCACGACCTACGCCGCGGCGATCCGGGCCGGCGGGCACGAGGACGCGGCCGGACAGTTCCTCGGCTTTTTGGACTCCGACGTCGCGCGCGAAATCCTGACGGCGGCCGGCATCGAATAGAAAAGGCGCGGCGATGGAAACCACCGCCGCGCCGAGACGTTTCCGGTATTTGTGCGCTTAGCTCTGCTGCGCGACATACTTGGTGTTGAGATAGGCCTCCAGGCCCTCGATCCCGCCTTCCGATCCATGGCCGCTCTGCTTGACGCCGCCGAACGGGGTTTCGGGCATCGAGATCGCCAGGCTATTGACGCCGACCATGCCGCTTTGCAGTTTCTCGGACACCGCGGCCGCGGTCTTTTCCGATGATGTGAAGGCATAGGCGGCGAGGCCGTACTCGAGGCCGTTCGCTTTCTCCATCACCTCGTCGAAGTCCTTGAACCGGCTGATCGGGGCGAGCGGACCGAACGGCTCGTCATACATCACGCGGGCGTCGTCCGGCACGTCGGAGATCACCGTCGGCTCGAAGAAGAACCCGTTGTTGCCGATGCGCTCGCCGCCGGCTTCGATCGTGGCGCCATGGTCTCGGGCGTCGGCGACGAATTCCTGCATCGCCTCCAGGCGGCGCGGGTTGGCCAGCGGGCCCATCTGCATGCCGTCTTCCATGCCGTTGCCGACCTTCATCGCCTTGGCCGCCTCGGTGAAGGATTTCACGAATTTCGAGTAGTGCGAGTCCTGCACGTAGAACCGTGTCGGCGAGACGCAGACCTGCCCGGCGTTGCGGTATTTGCCGCCGACCACGGTCTTCACGACGGTCTCTACATCGGTGTCGTCGAACACGATGACCGGCGAATGGCCGCCGAGTTCCATCGTGGTCCGCTTCAGGCCTTCGGCCGCCTGCGCCATCAGCAGCTTGCCGACCGGGATCGACCCGGTGAAGGAAATCTTGCGGATGATCGGCGAGGCGATGATGTGTTTGGACACTTCGGCGGGAACGCCGAAGACGACGTTGAGCACGCCGTTCGGCAGGCCGGCATCCTGGAAGGCGCGGGCGAGGGCGATGCAGGTGCCGGGCGTCTCTTCCGACGCCTTGATGATGCAGGAGCAGCCCGCGGCGATCGCGCCGGCCATCTTGCGGATCGGCGTCACCGCCGGGAAATTCCAGGGGGTGAAGGCGGCGACGGGGCCGACCGGTTCCTTATAGACATACTGGCGCATCCCCGGCATCCGGCCCGGAATGATGCGGCCGTAGGTGCGCTTGCCTTCCTCAGCGTACCAGTCGGTGATGTCGGCGCTGACCATCACCTCGATATGCGCTTCGGCGAAGACCTTGCCTTCCTCCAGGACGAGCGTCTCGGCGATCTCCTTCGACCGTTCCCGCATCAGCGCGGCGGCCTTCTGCATGATCTTGCCGCGGTCGTAAGGGGCCGTGTCGCGCCAGACCGGGAAGGCCTTCTCGGCGGCGGCCAATGCATGGTCCAGATCCTGTGCCGATGCGTGCGGCAGGTCGCCGATGGTTTCCTCGGTCGCCGGATTGATGACCGGTTCGGTCTTTCCGTCGCTGCCGGCGCGCCATTCGCCGTCGATGAGGAGTTCGAGCTTTTCGTACATAGAGCATTCCTTCGAAGAGTGGGCGGCATCGGGCCGCTGGTTTCGCCAAATCCGTTTGTGATCGGAAACGATATGGGGTTTTCGCGCCGCTTCGCCGACCCTTTGGCGAATTTATTTCCGCAAAGGTCAATTCGGCTAGGCGATGATACCCGCGGATTTCAAACGTGCAATGGCGTCGCTTTCGAGGTCGAGCATGTCGGATAGAATCTCGTCGGTGTGCTGGCCGAGAAGAGGCGGCGCGGTGGATGTCACCACCGGCGTGTCCGAGAATTTCAATGGGCTGCCGAGCGCTTTGATCGTTCCGGCCGTGGGATGCGGAATATCGAGCACCATGTCCCGGTCCAAGACTTCCTGGGCGGAGAATACCTCGGGGAAACTTCGGATCGGTGCGATCGGCACGTTCGCCGCGCCGAGCTTTTCTATCCAGATATCGCGATTTTCCGTCGCCAAGGCCGCGCCGATCTTCTCGTGGACTTCCGCTTGGTTTTCCACGCGGGCGGCGTTGGTCGCGTAGCGGGGGTCCGTCGCCATGTCCGGCATGCCGATCGCCTCGGCCATCCGCGCGAACATCGCGTCGTTGCCGCACAGGACCATGAGCGGCTGGTCCGCCGTGTCATAGACATAGAAGGGGACGACGCTGCCATGTCCGTTGCCGACCCGCGCGGGCGGTTCGCCGGAGGCGAGATATTGGACGGCCAGTTGGCTCATCAGCATTAGCGTGCAGTCATGCATGGACAGATCGATGTGTTGACCCCTGTCCGTTTGTTGCCGCGCCATCAAAGCGGCGAGGATCGAGATCGTCGCCCAGAGACCGGTCGGGTAGTCCGCGACCGCGCCGCCACACCGGACCGGCGTGCCCTCCGGCTCGCCGGTGACGGACATCAGCCCGGACATCGCCTGGATGACATAATCGTAGGCCGCGCGGCCGGCCATCGGGCCTTCCTGACCGAAGCCGGAGATCGAGCAGTAGACCAGTTTCGGGTTCACCGCGGAGAGGGTGTGGTAGTCGATGCCGAGCCGTTTGGTGACGCCGGGGCGGAAATTCTCGATCAATACGTCGGACTGCGCCACCAGGTCCTTCAGGATTTGCAGGCCTTCGGGCTTCGACAGGTCGAGGCAGATGCTGGACTTGTTCCGGTTCATCGCGAAGAAGTACGCCGCCTCGCCGCCGACGGCAGGCGGCTTCCAATGACGCGTGTCGTCGCCGTCCGGGTGCTCGACCTTGATCACCTCCGCGCCGAGGTCGCCGAGAATCTGGCCGCAGAACGGACCCGCGATGATGCGGCCGAGGTCGAGGACGCGGATGCCGTTGAGAATACCGGTGCTGTTGCTCATGAGTCTTTTTGTCGTGTGGTTCGGTCTGGCTGGGCAGGACCGCGATATAAACACAAAGCGGGCACCGGCATAAGCCCGGGCGGATGCCGGATCGCCCGGAAGGAAACATTGGACACTGTCGATCCTGCGGCGCTACCGTTCGTGATCGATGAAACATGGCCGTCAGGCCCGAGTGGGACATAAATCATGAACAATAATCTGCCCAGCCATGCCCGGGCTGTCATCATCGGCGGCGGGATCGTCGGGTGCAGTGTCGCCTATCACCTCACCAAGCTGGGATGGAAAGACGTGTTGCTGCTCGAACAGGGGCGATTGAGCGGTGGCACCACGTGGCACGCGGCCGGATTGGTCGGCCAGCTTCGGGTCAACGAAGATCTGACCCGACTGATCCAATACAGCACGCAACTCTATGAATCGCTGGAGGAGGAAACGGGGCTGGCTACCGGCTGGAAACGCTGCGGCAGTCTCGCCATCGCGCGCACGCCGGACCGCATGACCGCGCTGCGGCGGACGGCGGCGATGGCCGCGGCGTACAACGTGGAGGCGGAACTGGTCGATGCCGCCGAGGCGGCTCGCCGCTGGCCGGTGATGCGCAGCGACGACCTGCAGGGCGGTGTCTGGATTCCCGGCGATGGCAAGGCCAACCCGACCGATCTGACCCAGGCCCTTGCGAAGGGCGCGCGGCAGGGCGGCGCGACGATCGTCGAGGGCGTGCGGGTGACCGGCATCAAGGTGCAGGACGGCGTGGTCCAGGGCGTGGAAACCGAGGGCGGCGACATCCACGCCGACGTGGTGGTGAACTGCGGCGGCCAATGGGCGCGTAAGGTCGGCGCCATGTGCGGTGTCGACGTCCCGCTCTATTCCTGCGAACACATGTATATCGTCACCCGGCAAATCGAGGGCATTTCGCCGGACCTGCCGGTCATGCGCGATTACGACGGCATGATCTACTTCAAGGAAGAGGTCGGTGGATTGGTGATGGGCGGCTTCGAACCGTCCGCGAAGCCATGGGGCATGGACGGTATCCCGGACGAATTCGAGTTCACGCTGCTGCCCGACGACTGGGATCAGTTCGAAATCCTGATGAAGAACGCGATGCATCGCGTGCCGGCCTTGGAAACGGTGGAAGTGCGCCAGTTCATCAACGGGCCGGAGAGTTTCACGCCGGACGCCAATTATATCCTGGGCGAGGCGCCGGGCCTGTCCGGGTTCTTCGTCGGCGCCGGATTCAATTCGATGGGGATCGCCAGTGCCGGCGGGGCCGGAAAGGCGTTGGCCGAATGGATCGTCAACGGCTCGCCGACCCTCGACCTGTGGCCGGTCGATATCCGCCGCTTCGCACCCTTCCACAACAACGAGACCTGGCTGCGCGACCGGGTCAGTGAAGTCGTCGGCATGCATTACGCGATGCCCTGGCCCAACCGGGAGCTGGAAAGCGGGCGTCCACTGCGCACCTCTCCGTTCTACGACCGCCTCAAGGAGAAGGGCGCGTGTTTCGGCAGCAAGATGGGTTGGGAGCGGCCGGTATGGTTCTCGGACGGCGATAGCGATCCCAAGATGGACTATTCCTACGGCCGACAGAATTGGTTCCCGAATGTGGCGGCGGAGTGCCGGGCGGTGCGGGAGGCCGTCGGCATCTTCGATCAAACATCTTTTTCGAAGTTCCTGATGCAGGGCCGTCATGCGGAATCCGTGATGCAGACCCTGTGTGGGAACGACGTCGGCGTCGCGCCGGGCCGTACGGTCTATACCGGTATGTTGAACCCGAGCGGCGGTTACGAAAGCGACGTGACCGTGACCCGATTAACCGAGGAGCAGTTCCTGATCGTATCCGGGTCGGCCCAAGCGGTTCGCGATTTCGATTGGATGTCGCGTCACATTCCGCCGGATGCCGATGCCTATCTCACCGATGTGACCTCGGCCTATGCGGTACTCGGCGTGATGGGGCCGAAGGCGCGCGATCTGCTGTCGCGGGTTTGCAAGGCGGACCTTTCCAACGACGCCTTCCCCTTCGCGACGATGCAGGAAATCGAGATCGCCCATGCGCCGATCTGGGCGGTGCGGATTACCTATGTCGGTGAACTCGGCTGGGAACTCTATATCCCGACCGAATTTGGCGCCGCTGTCTATGAAGCGCTTGAGTCGGCGGGCGCCGATCTTGGAATCCGCGATGCCGGCTATTACGCCATGGAAAGTCTGCGGATGGAGAAAGGGTATCGGGCGTGGAGCCACGAGCTGTCCCCGGACGTGACGCCCTTCGAAGCGGGGCTCGCCTTTGCGCTTCGCCTGGAGAAGGAGGATGCTTTCATCGGTCGCGATGCCTTGCGTGCCGCGGGCGCGAACGAACCGGAACGGCGGATGGTCTTGTTCACGGTTGACGATCCTGCTCCCTTGCTATGGGGCGGTGAGATGATCCTGCATGACGGCACGCCGACCGGCGACGTCCGCTCGGGCGCTTATGGCCATACCCTGGGCAGGTCGGTCGGCAGCGGATTCGTCAAACGGCAGTCCGGTCAGAGCGATGCCGACATTCTCTCCGGCCGGTTCCAGATCGAAATCGCGGGGGAGCGCTACGACGCGACGCCGCATCTTCGGGCGCCGTACGACCCGAAGTCGGAACGGGTGCGGCAATAGCGCTACGCCGAGACGCCGATATTCGAATGTTGTTCCGCGATGGCGATAAACGCACCGACGGCGCCGAGGCGCAGCCGATCCTTTAGGCACACGAGGTATTCGGTCATTATCAAAGGGGGATCGTCGATCGGGACGGCGACGATGCGGTCGTCACGACCGAGTTCCGCTTCGGACGCGACGCCGACGCCCAGCCCCGCGGCGATTGCCTGATAGACGCCTTCGTGGCTGCCAATCTCCATGAACTCCGTGTGCGGAATCCCCAATGCGCGCGTCGCTTCGTCGAAAATCCGGCGTGTGGCCGACCCGCTTTCGCGTAGGATCAATCGCTCCCTCAGAAGGTTCTTCAGCCCGACGGATGGCAAATCGGACAACGGATGCCCCGCCGGCACGATCGTGACGATCCTGTCGCGGCTGAAGGGGCGGGTTTCCAAACGAGGCTCGTTCATCGGGTCCGCCATCAAGGCGATGTCGGTCCGGTATTCGAGCAGGTCGTTCAGGGTCGTTCTGGCGCTGCCGGTGGCCAACGCCAGCTTCACCCCGGGATACGCCTCCGCGAAGGATGCGATGACCGGTATGATATGTGTGGTGCTGTCGGCGCCGACCCGGAGGCGCCCGGCATCGAGGACGCGCGCGGCGGACATCAATTCTTCGGCATTCTGTTCGAGATCGAAAATGCCTTGGGTGATCGCCAGCAGGTCACGGCCCATCTCCGTCATTTCGATGCGCTGGCCCCGCCGGTTGAACAGGCGGACCTGATACCGTTCCTCCAAATCCTTAACCTGCATGGAGAGCGTCGGCTGGGTGACGCAGAGGGCGGCCGCCGCGCGGGTGAAGCTGCCTTCGGTGGCGACATAGTGGAATGCGCGGAGTTGGGAATGAATCATAAATTCAGTCAATAACTCATATCGAAAATAGCGATTTGATTTATGATAGATGCACCGATTTTATGTCGCAATCGGTTCCCGCATGATTCCTAGGAGATCGCCCGATGCTATCCGAAACGAATGACCCCTGGCTCCTGACCCCGGGCCCGTTGACCACCTCTTTGTCCATCAAGCAGGCGATGCTGCACGATTGGGGGTCGCGCGATGCGGCGTTCATCGATATGACGGCGCGTGTCCGGAACCGATTGGTCGAACTGCTCGGTGGCGGCGACGATTACGTCTGTGTGCCGCTGCAAGGCAGCGGTACCTTTGTCGTGGAGGCGGCGATCGCGACGATGCTGCCGCGCGACGGCAAACTATTGGTTTTGATCAACGGTGCGTATGGCCAACGTATGGTCAAGATTTGCGACTATCTAGGCCGTGCAAGCGTGGCCCTGGAAACGGCGGAGGATGTGCCGAGCGATGTGGCGGCATTGGATGCGTTGCTGCAGAAAGATACATCGATCACCCATGTCGCCGCGGTC
Organism: Alphaproteobacteria bacterium; assembly: GCA_965228975.1. Lineage (GTDB taxonomy): Bacteria > Pseudomonadota > Alphaproteobacteria > UBA8366 > UBA8366 > JAJFJD01. The sequence goes on along the minus strand of OZ245851.1, from coordinate 3,168,952 downwards.
CATTGCGAAACCACCTCGGGCATTCTCAATCCGATTTCGGAAATTGCGGATTGCGTGAAGAAGAATGACCGCTCGCTGCTGATCGATTCGATGAGCGCGTTCGGCGCCCTGCCGCTCGATGCCGCCACGATCCCGTTCGATGGGGTCGTTGCGTCCAGCAACAAATGTATCGAAGGCGTGCCGGGAATCGGCTTCGCGGTCTTCCGCAAATCCGCGTTGGAACAGTGCAAGGGCAATTCCCATTCCCTCAGCCTCGATCTGTACGATCAATGGCAGGGCTTGGAGGGGAACGGGCAATGGCGCTTCACGCCGCCGACCCATGTCCTCGCCGCGTTCGATCAGGCATTGAAGGAACATGAAGAAGAGGGCGGCGTCGAGGGTCGGGGCGGGCGGTATTCGGAAAATTGCCGCGCCTTGATCGCCGGTATGAAGAAGATGGGGTTTGCGCCGCTTCTGTCCGACAATCTTCAGGCGCCGATCATCGTGACATTCCACATGCCCGCGGATGACGCCTTCGACTTCGAGGACTTTTACAGGCGCGTAGGCGAAAAAGGATTCCTTCTCTACCCCGGCAAACTGACGGTCGCACCGACATTCCGTATCGGATGTATTGGACGGCTGGGTGTCGACCAGATCCATGCGGCGTTGCACGCCATACAAGATGTCGTAAACGAAATGGGCGTTAAGGAACTCGGTCCGGGTGGACAAGCATGACGATTTCAGGACAGGCGGAAAGCGGCGCATCGGCGGCACTTCCGTCGATCGTCGATGGCAATGTGTCGGTATTCGACGTGCCACTTCACGAGGCGACGGCGGAAAACCTCGCCGGGTTCGGACGATTGGAAACGTCGTTCGAGGCGGCATCGGTGGAAATCGTGCCTTGGCCCGCGCCGGGTTGGCGGCCGATCGACGCGGGTACCGGAACGGGCGGCGGCGTTACGTCGGGCATGTTCGAATACTGGCGTGAAGGGGACGTCTTTCGCGCACGCAATCTCGCGGTCGACGGTGATTATATAATAGGGTGGCTCTCCGATCCTGCGCATGCGTCGAAGGATGTGACATCTTCCGATCTTTCCCGCGTGCTCGTGTGCGAGGCGAATTATCATCCCGATAGCAGCCAGACTTTCTTTCCCCGGGATACCGGACCGTTCGTCGCTTTGTTGGCGAAACCGGGTGAAAATGTCGGTCCGGAAAATTTTATTGCATTTTTTTTCGATGGGCGTTTCGGCTTAACGATCGAGCCTGGCGTTTGGCATCAGCCGATGTTTCCGTTAAAGAGTCCGGCGGTTTTCGACGGTAAGCAAGGGCGCGTGCACGCCTGTATCAGCTGCAACTTCGTCGCAGAGTTCGGCTGTTATCTATCGGTTCCGCTGCATCTTCCCGAATAGCAGCGCAGGAATGGCGCAAATCTGCGCCTTTCAGCAGCATTCCAACTAATCGCTACGGTTTGCGTAACCCTGCGCGGTCCTTTGCCGACCAGGTTACGATTGCATGCGGCCTACGGACTCCGTTCCGGGCGGTGTGATGGTCGTCGCTTTCTCCCAAACATTAATAAAACAACGTCTGTATCGGTTGAGTAATCGCTTAACAAAACAGTTGGCGTGAAAAAATACACACCGTGTTTTGGTAACGTTTTGGTAACGAAAACCTCTTATTGCACGGTTGCGTAACCGCGGTTATTGGCCATTTACGACCGCGTATTAGAAGTTACTTGATCACAGCTTTATTTGTATTGCGGTTACTGGCCAAGGTGATCACCGCACTAACGAGGGAATTAAAATGCCTGTTAAATCGAAGACGCGAAAGACCACGGCGCGCAAGCGTCCGGTCCGCAAGACTACGGCGGCGCGTCGTAAACCTTCGGCTGCTCGTAAGTCGACCGCTCGCAAGACCGTGAAGCGGAAGACCACGGCCCGCAAGACTACGGCTCGTAAACCCGCCCGTAAGACCACGGCTCGTAAGTCGACCGCCCGCAAGACTGTGAAGCGGAAGACCACGGCCCGGAAGCCTGTGAAGAAGACCGTTCGCAAGTCGACCGCCCGCAAGACCGTGAAGCGGAAGACCACGGCCCGTAAGCCGGCGAAGAAGGTCGTTCGCAAGTCGACGGCTCGCAAGCCGATCAAGCGGAAGACCACCGCGCGCAAGTCGCCGGCTCGTAAGTCGACGGCCCGTAAGACCGTGAAGCGGAAGACCACGGCCCGGAAGCCGGCTCGTAAGGTCGCCCGCAAGTCGACGGCTCGTAAGACCGTTAAGCGGAAGACCACGGCCCGGAAACCGGCCCGTAAGGTCGCCCGCAAGTCGACGGTCCGCAAGACCGTTAAGCGGAAGACGGCTGCTCGCAAGCCCGCGAAGAAGAAGGTCGCGCGCAAGACGATGAAGCGGAAGACCACGGCCCGGAAGCCGGCTCGTAAGGTCGCCCGTAAGTCGACGGCCCGCAAGACCATCAAGCGGAAGACGGCTGCTCGTAAGCCCGCGAAGAAGAAGGTCGCGCGCAAGACGATGAAGCGGAAGACCACGGCCCGGAAGCCGGCTCGTAAGGTCGCCCGTAAGTCGACGGCCCGCAAGACCATCAAGCGGAAGACGGCTGCTCGCAAGCCCGCGAAGAAGAAGGTCGCGCGCAAGACGATGAAGCGGAAGACCACGGCCCGGAAACCGGCCCGTAAGGTCGCCCGTAAGTCGACGGCTCGCAAGACCATCAAGCGGAAGACGGCTGCTCGCAAGCCCGCGAAGAAGAAGGTCGCGCGCAAGACGATGAAGCGGAAGACCACGGCCCGGAAACCGGCCCGTAAGGTCGCCCGCAAGTCGACGGCCCGCAAGACCATCAAGCGGAAGACGGCTGCTCGCAAGCCCGCGAAGCGGAAGGTCGCGCGCAAGACGATGAAGCGGAAGACCACGGCCCGGAAACCGGCCCGTAAGGTCGCCCGCAAGTCGACGGCCCGCAAGACCATCAAGCGGAAGACGGCTGCTCGCAAGCCCGCGAAGCGGAAGGTCGCGCGTAAGACGATGAAGCGGAAGACCACGGCCCGGAAACCGGCCCGTAAGGTCGCCCGTAAGTCGACGGCGCGCAAGGCCACGAAGGCTCGTCGCAGCTCGGTCCGTAAGGCCGCGAGCCGGCGTCGCCCCGTTGTCTACAGCCGGACGGCCAAGCGTCGCGCCTAATCGGTGCGGGGTGAAAGCCCTTCGGTAAGAATGCGTTGGCGGCGGTCCGAAAGGGCCGCCGTTGCGCATTTCCGCATTATGCGGAATGATCGAGTGTCTGATGCTGGGGAGTGTCAAAGTCGTTGGGCGCAGGGTGGCGCCTGAAGTGTTGGCTCGAAATCGCGACGGCGGATACCAGGATCATGAAAACCCATCGCATCAACCGATTTTCGGTTCTGAAATTCTGTTTGGTTGGCCTCGCCATGCTGGCCGTTTCCCCGGTTTCGGCGGCGGAATGCTGGCAGGGCTGGGGCTATCTGGTCGACGGCAAGACGCTTGCCTTCAAGAGCGGGCAAACGCTCTATGTCACCGACGGTCCGGTCGAATGGGACCGTAAACACTGGATAAGTCTTTATGCGGTGGATTCCAATACGGGGCGTCGGATTCCCAACAAGAAGCCGGTCTTGATCCGGCCCAGCCGTCCCTTTCAAAAGGGCTCTGGCAATTGGGGCAACATTATCGAGGACGTCGCGGAAGTGAATGGATCCCGTTGGTCGATGATGCTGCGCTTGTCGCATGTCGCGCCATCACCGCACGCCCGAACCCTCAACGACGAGTACTCACGCTGGGCCTGCGGTTTGGAATAGGCGCAAAAACGATAACTGGAAAATAGTACGAAGCGGGATCGTCGCGATGCGGGGCTGGCCCCGCATGCGTCGATTTCGGCCGCTTACGCGGGCTGTTGCGCGTCCCATTGCAACGGGGTGTTTGCGGGAACGTGGCTTCCGGCGTCGCCGGCGTTCACAAACAGGCGGCGATCCTTAAGCGCTGCGATCGCGAAGATACGGCTATCCGACGGATTGTTCACACGCACCAGTCGGGCATGGGGTTGATGGCCCGAAGGGGTGACGAATTCTGCAACCTGCCAAATCCAACCGGTGGAGTTCGCCTTGCGAACCAGATCGCCGATGTTGAAATCTTTTCTGCCGGCCATGGGTGTCATCTCCATTTCTTGGGCGGCTGACTCTGCCGCTCGTCCATTTGGGTTGTGTGATGGCATTTTCGGTCTTCTCCGCATGGACGAGAATGTCGAATTAGAACTATCCAAAAAGTAATAGGCCTTGGTCCTTTTGCGGCAGAGCTTTTTGACTAGTCCGATCGTACTAAATTGCAGGCTGTCTTATAACTATCTGTTTTAAATAGGGAAAGACATTTTTCGGAATTGGTAGATGGGTACCGGTTCACGACGACACGGTTCCCCGAGAGTCCGCGACCGAATTATTTCGGTAGCGTTACACTTTCGATATTCCGGTGAAGACGCCGATGGTGCCTGTTTACCATGGATTCTAGACGGTGCCGGCTTCGCGGAATCGGGCGATATCCGCGTCCGAGTACCCGAGTTCCTTGAGAACGTCGTCGGTGTTCGCGCCGAGCGTCGGCGGGGGCGTATCCACCCTCGGTCCGTCCTTGGCGAATTTGAAGGCCGCGACCGGCACGGTGACGGCCCCGTCGACGCCGGGAACCATCTCATGACGGTGGTACATGTTGCGCGTCTCCACCTGCGGGTCGTGGACCGCTTCCGCCACGGTGCGCACGCGCGACGCGGGCACATGGCGTGATTGAAGGAAATCCTCCCATTCCTGCGCCGTGCGCGTTGCGAAGATCTCGCGCAGGATCGCGGCCTCTTCGTCACGGTGTTCGGCGCGGTATGCGTAACTCTTGTTGCCCATTTCCGGCTTGCCGAGAGCCTCCCATAAGCGTGCATGCTGTTCGGTGTTGCTGGCGCCGACCATCAGTATGCCGTCCTTGGTGTCGTAGCTGCTGTGGCTCGCATTTCCGCGGTCGGTGGTCTGCGGGCCGAGTTCCTTGCCCGTCCGCATGTAGCCGGTGACCTGCGCGCTCATCAGGATGCCGGCGGTATCGGTCAGGCAGCCGTCGATATGCTGCCCTTCGCCTGTCTGTACGCGCTGGAACAAAGCCGCGGAGATGGCGAAGGCGGCGGTGGTGCCGGTACCGAAGTCGAGCACCTGCGGACCGGTGCGCAGCGGTCCCGTGTCCGGCCGCCCGGTGATCGACATGACGCCGGAATAGCCTTGGATGACCTGATCGTAGGCGGTGTGCTGCCCGCGCGGCCCGTCCTGCCCCCAGGCGGTCAGCGAGCAGTAGATCAGGCGCGGGTTGATCTTCCGCATATCATCGTAGCCGAGGCCGAGCGCGGAAAGCGCGCCGGAGCGGTAATTCTCGATCAACACATCCGCGCCTTCCGCCAGCTTCTTCAGGATCGCCTGGCCGTCCGCGGTCTTCAGATCGAGGGTGATGCTGCGTTTGTTGGACCCCTGGTTCAAATAGGCCGTGCCCATTTTGATCTCGTTGAGCGATTTGTCCGGTCCGCTATACCGGCTCTGATCCCCGTCGCCGGGTCGCTCCACCTTGATCACGTCCGCACCGAGCAACGCCAGTTGATACGCGGCGAACGGGCCGGCCAGAACATGTGTGATGTCGATAACACGGATGCCTTCGAAGGGACGGGGCATGGTTCGGTTCCTTGTCGTTAGTCGGATGTCTTGGGCGGTGTCTTCAGCAGCAGGGCGAGTGGGATGCCGATCAGGCTGGTCGCGACCAGCAGCTTGAAATCGTTCAGGAACGCGATGGTCTGAGCCTGGTGGGCCACCGCTTCGCTCAACTGCGCAAGACCGGTGATGCTGTCGGTGCTCCAGAACCCGCTGCCTTGCAGTTGGGCGAGGGCGTCGTTGAAGCGGTTCACGTTTTCCACCAGGACACCGTAGTTCACCTGGGTGCTGCGCGCGAGTACGGCCACGAAGACCGAGACGCCGATGCTGGCGCCGACCACCCGGGTCAACGCGAACAGCGAGGCGCCCTCGGTCCGCATGGCGGCCGGCAGCGTCGAGAAGGTTACAGTGGTGAGCGACACCCATAACAGGCCGATCGCCAACCCGGTGATGCCGTTCACCGCGATCACGTCGAAGACCGGAACCTGTTCGGTCCAGGTCGCCATGTAGGCGCTGGGCGCGGCGATCAGGATCAGCGATACCACGATCAGGTTGCGGTGGCCGATCCGGGCGGCGAGATGGCCCGACAGCACCATGCCGAGCGCGGTCCCGAAGCCGCGCAACGAGATGACGATGCCGGCGGTGATCACCGGATAGCCCTGGATGTCCTGCAGGAACAGCGGCAGCAGCAGAAGCGCGGAGAAGATGTTCAGCCCGAACAGGAAGATCAGGATGGTTCCGATCACGAAGTTATGGTCCCGGAACAGGGCGAAGTTGAGGAACGGCCGCCGCGTCGTCGCGCTGTGGACGATGAACAGGTAGAGCGCCAGCGCCGCGAGGGTCGCTTCGAGGATGATTTCGGTCGATTGGAACCAGTCGTTCCGTTCTCCCCGGTCGAGCATGAGCTGGAAGGCGCCGACGGCGACCGCCAGGCTCAGGAATCCGAGCCAGTCGAGATGCTGTTCCTTCTTTTCCGTTTCGGGAACGGTGAGCAGGCAGCCGATAAAGCCGACCACGCCGAACGGGATGTTGATGTAGAAGATCGCCCGCCAACTGAATTCCTCGGTGAGGTAGGCCCCAACACTCGGGCCCAGCACCGGGCCGAGGATCATGGCGATGCTCCAGGTTGTCATCGCGAAGCTGTGCCGCTCGCGGGGATAGGTATCCAGCATGATCGCCTGGGACAGCGGCAGGATCGGCGCGCTGAGCAGGCCCTGCAACACGCGATAGAGGACGAGCTGCTCCAGCGTATCGGCGGTGGCGCACAGCATCGAACTGAGCGTGAAGCCGCCGACCGCGACCAGAAACACGAGTTTTCGGCCAAAGCGGACGCTGAACCAGCCGGTCGCGGCGACGCCGATGGCGTTCGAGACCAGGAAGGACGTGAGGATCCAGCCGGCCTGGTCCGGGGTCGCGGCCAAGTTGCCCTTCATGTTCGGAAGCGCGATATAGGCGGTGGTCATTGCCAGGGAATGCAGAATCGACGCAATCAGCACCGGAACGGTGATGAACATGCGCTCTCCCGGCGTAAAGGGGCCGGTGGCAATCTTGGCGATGGTCATTGTGGCCATGTCACGAGTCATATATCCGAATTCAGCTGGCGTGACACCTTATGCCCGCAGGCAATTCCCGCCTGTCGCGGCCATCCGGAAAATTGCCATTGGAATCCGGGCGCAAGCGGCCCAGAGTAGGGCTTCCGACGCCCACCTTCCGGAGCGGACATGACCGATCCTATCCTGCTCGAGCGCGACGAATTCGTCGCCACCATCACCTTCAACCGGCCTGAGAAACACAACGCGTTGACGCGCGCCATGTGGTCGCAGCTTGGCGACATGGTGGCCAAGCTCTCGGCCGACGACGGGGTGCGCTGTATCGTGATCACCGGCGCGGGCGGCCGGGCGTTCAGCGCCGGGGCCGATATATCGGAATTCGACAGCAACCGCGACACCGTCGAGGGCGCACAGGCGGCGGCCGGGGCCGCCGACGATGCGATGAAGCAAATCCTCGATTGCCGCCATCCGACCTTGGCGGCGATCCGGGGCTACTGTATCGGCGGCGGGCTGGAAATCGCATCCATGTGCGATCTGCGAATTTGCAGCGACGACAGCACCTTCGGACTCCCGGCCAATCGCCTCGGTCTCTTCGTCACGCATCAGTATCTCGGTCGCATCGCCGACATCGTCGGTCGGACACGGGCGCTGGAGATCGTCCTGGCGGCGGAGAATTTCGGCGCCGAGCGGGCGGAGGCCATCGGCCTGGTCAATCGCGTAGTGCCGGCTGCCGACCTGTCTGCCGAGGCGCAGTCCCTTGCGGCGAAGATCGCCGCCGGCGCGCCACTGTCGCAACGGTGGAGCAAACAGGTGATCCGCCGCTTGGCCGATCCCGCACCGTTGACCGAGGTGGAACGCGCAGGTGCTTACGACTATATCGACACGGAAGACTACCGCATCGGGACACAGGCGTTCCGCGACAAGACGAAACCGAAATTTCAGGGGCGATAGGAATGGCAGACGGCACCGTGCGCGCGAATGAAGAACGGCTTTGGCAGACGCTGATGGATTTGGCGAAGATCGGGGCGACGCCGGGCGGCGGCGTTGGGCGGATTGCGCTGACCGAAGACGACCGCCTGGCCCGCGACCAGTTCGTGGCGTGGTGCAAGGAGGCGGGTTGCGATATCCGCGTCGACCGGATGGGCAATATCTTCGCCCGCCGGGCCGGCCTGGACGCGGACCGGCCGCCGGTGATGACCGGCAGTCATCTGGACACGCAACCGTTGGGCGGCAAGTTCGACGGCATTTACGGCGTGCTCGCCGGATTGGAAGTGGTGCGCAGCTTGAACGACGCCGGCGTCGATACGGTGGCGCCGCTCGACATCGTCGTTTGGACCGACGAGGAAGGTGTGCGGTTCTCCGCGGGGATGGTGGCCTCTGGGGTCTTCGCCGGGAAATACGATCTGGACTACGGCTTGGGCATCGTCGACGGCGACGGCGTGACCTTCGGCCAGGCGCTCACGACCATCGGCTATGCGGGGACGGAAGCGGTCGGCGGTATCCCCGTCGAAGCCTTCTTCGAAGCGCATATCGAGCAGGGACCGATTCTGGAGAACGACGCCATTCCCATCGGCGTGGTGCTGGGCGCGCAAGGACAGCGCTGTTTCCGCGTCACCGTCGAGGGCGAGGAAGGGCACGCGGGCACGTTGCCGATGGAAATGCGGCGCGACGCCATGCTGGGCGCGGCCCGGATGATCGATGCGATCAACGGCATCGCCTTCAAATACGATCCGCACCCGGTGATCACCGTCGGCCTCGTCAACGTCCGGCCCAACTCGCCCAACACGATTCCCGGGCAGGTCTATTTCTCGATCGATAGCCGGCATCCGAACAATGACACGCTGAAAGCGGTCGAAGCGGATATGCGGGCGGCCTGCGAGGCGATCGCGGACGACGGCGGCTATGGGCTTGACGTGGAACTGGTCAGCGAGCGGGAGTCGACGGTCTTCCACCGGGATTGCGTCGAAGCCGTTGCGGATGCCGCCGATACCGCCGGCTTGCCGTATCGCGAAATCTATTCAGGGGCGGGGCATGACGCTTGCAACTTGGCACTCTGTGCGCCGACCGGCATGATCTTCGTCCCCTGCGAGGATGGTATCAGCCACAACGAACGTGAGAACGCCCGACCCTCGGACTTGGCTGCGGGATGCACCGTGCTGATGCACGCGATGCTGAACCGCGCCGGGATTGCTTAGTCGATCGTTTCCGCCAGTTCGGCGCAGGTGTAGAACCGGGCGCGTTCGTGCTCCTTGATCATCGTCAGGAACCGGTCGAGCATCCGAAGCCGGCCGGGATGCCCGATGAGCTGCACATGCAGCGTTTGATGGTAGAAGCTGCCGGGCCTGTCCTCGTAGGCGCCGACAAATTCCTCACTCCAAATTTCGCAGGCGGTGGCGGCGGACCGCGGCATACGGCCGGGAAGGGCGCCGTCGTAGAGGAAATACGGGGCATCGGCGAGGTGCCACTGCACCGGTAATTCGACGATCGGCAACGGCTTGCCGTCCCGTTCATGCCGATAGGGCCGGCTCGCGTCATGGTAGTTGGCGGATACGGTAATGCCTGCCTCGATCAGAAGGTCGAGGGTATTTTCCGTGAATTCCCAAGACGCCGAGCGCCATGTGGCGGGCCGTTTGCCGGTGATTTTTTCCAGCGCATCGATTCCGGCGACCAAATCCTTCTTTTCGGCCTCCCGAGTCGTGCCGACGGCGCTCATGTGGCTGTAGGTGTGGCTCGCCAACTCGTGGCCCCGGTCGCCGATCTGCCGGACGGCATCGGGATACCGGTCCACCGTGACGCCGGGAATGAAGAATGTCGACTTCACGCCGTGCCTGTCGAACAGGTCGAGCAGAGGATCGAGCCCTTCGCGGATGGCGTAAGCGCCGTTCGACAGCATGACCGGGCGATGTTCGTTCTTGCCGATCTAGTTGAACCAGATCGCTTCGGCATCGAGACAGGTGCCGACGACGACGGGAAAGATATCGGTGCTCAAGGCAAAATCCTCAATGATTTGGCGGGCGGGCCTTATTGTCGCTAAAGTTCGGTGCCAGCATATCGCCGCTGTTGGTGTTCCGGCAACGCGATGCCATGCCGGTTTCATATACTGACGTACGCGGGCTCTTGCGCGCGGTCGCAACGCTGCGGAGATGCGAATGCCGACAACTCTGATAACCGGTGCAAGCAAAGGAATTGGATTGTCGATTGCCGAGCGGCTGGCAGCGGCAGGTGATACCGTCGTCGGCATTGCCCGTAGTGAGCCGGACCGTCCATTCCCCGGCACCTACTACAGCGTCGATCTCGAGGACACGACGGCGGCGCATTCGGCGTTGCGGGACATCGCGGCGGCGCATGCCATCGATAATCTGGTGAACAATGCAGGCTATTCGATCCCTCAACCGTTGGGCGAAATCGATCTCGACGATTTCGACAAACAGGTCGCCGTCAATCTGCGCGGCGCCTTGATCTGCACGCAGGCTTGTCTCCCGGCGATGCGGACCGCCGGGCGGGGCCGGATCGTCAACATCAGCAGCCGATCCGTCTTGGGTAAAGAGGAACGCACCGGTTATGCGGGGGCGAAGGCCGGGCTGATCGGGTTCACCCGCGTCTGGGCGCTGGAATTGGCGGCCGATGGCATCACGGTGAACGCCATCGCACCGGGTCCGATCGAAACCGACCTGTTCTTGCGCCATCATCCCGTCGGCAGCGATGCCTATAACAATATCGCACGGGCGGTTCCGGTGAAACGGATGGGCAAGCCGGACGACATCGCGGCGGCGACGCAGTTCCTCGTTTCCGATGATGCATCCTTTATGACCGGGCAGGTGCTCTATATCTGCGGTGGCCTTACGCTCGGCGCGGCGCCGGTTTAGGGGTCAGGTGATGGGTGCACTCGAACGTTTGTTCCAGCCGCGCGGCGTCGCGATCGTCGGCGCGTCGTCCGATCCCGTCCGGGTAGGCGGGGCGCCGGTGAAGGCGCTGGCCGAATACGGGTTTGCCGGATCGATTTACCCGGTGAACCCGAAATACGACGAAATTCAAGGCCTGAAATGCTACGGCGACGTGTCGGAGATTTCGGGTCCGTGCGATCTGGCGATCATCGCCGTGGCTGCGGCGGCGACACCGGGTGTTCTGCGCGCTTGCGGCGAAAAGAAAATCCCCTATGCGGTCGTGTTGAGCGGCGGCTACCGCGAAAGCGGGACGGACGGTGCGGCGTTGGAAGCCGAAGTGCGGCAGGTGCTTGCCGAGACCGGCATCCGCATGATCGGGCCGAACTGCCAAGGCGTGATCAACTTGACCGACCGGATGTACGCGACCTTCGGCGCGATTGCGGCCGAACCAAATATGCGGGCGGGCGGAATCGCGATGGCGTTCCAAAGCGGCGGCTTCGGCTTCACGATTGCGCTGCTTTGCGAACAGCAAGGGGTCGGGTTCCGCTATCTGGTCTCCGGCGGCAACGAAACGGACATCAAGACCCCGGAATTGCTGGATGCCTTCCTGGACGATGCCGAAACCCACGTCGCCTTCGCGATGATCGAAGGGGTGGCCGATGGGCGGGCGCTGCAACGGGTCGGCCGCAGGGGCCTATCGATCGGAAAGCCGGTGATCGTCTGGAAGATCGGCAACAGCGAAACCGGCGCCCGCGCGGCAGCCTCGCATACCGCGAACATGACCGGACAATACGACATCTATCAGGCCGCATTCCGTCAGGCCGGAATCGTCGAGGCGCGCGATGTCGAGCAATTACAGGACCTGTTTTTTGCGTTCGAAGCGGGCCGGCTGCCCGCCGGCAACCGGGTCGCCGTCATCACGATCACCGGTGGGTCGGGGATCGCCTTCGCGGACCGGGCGGTGGAAGGCGGGCTGGAACTGCCGTCCTTCGAACCCGCCACGACCGAAGCGTTGGAGAAGATCATCCCTGTCTTCGGTTCGACCGGGAATCCCGTGGACACCACGGCCAATCTGTTCAATCAGGTGGAAAATTTCACCAGCGCGGTCTCCCATGTGATCAACGACCCCAACGTAGACCAATTGGCGGTCTTGATGGCGTCGGTCAGCGGGCCGACGGCGGAAGCGGCGGCGCAGGCGGTGGTCGGGGCGGCGGAAGCGTCCGGCAAGCCGGTCATCGTCGCCTGGTCGGCGCGCCGCGAACGCGCGGCGGAAGCCTATGCGGTGCTTGAAAAGGCGGGCATCCCGATCGTGCCGACGCCGGTGCGGGCCGCGGATGCCGCCGCGACCCTGTCCGAATTTGCCGCGCGGCAGCGGCGGCTGGCCGGTAAGTCGGATTTCGATTGCCCGCCAGTCGATGTGGACCTGCCGGCGGAAGCCGGCGCGCTGGACGAGGTCGAGGGCAAGGCGTTACTCGCGGCCTACGGTATTCCCGTCACCGAGGACCGGATTGTGCATCTGGGCGACGACCCGGCGCGCGTCGCCGAGGGATTGTCCTATCCGTTGATCGCCAAGGTTCTGTCGCCGGATATCGCGCACAAGACCGATGTCGGCGGTGTGCGGGCAAACCTTGGCGATGCGGAGGCGCTGTCGGAGGCGGTTGCCGAAATCGTGCTGGCGGCGCGGCATGCGCGGCCCGATGCGCAGATCGATGGCGTGATCGTGTCGGAAATGGTGAGCGGTGCGGAAGTCCTGGCCGGCGTGATCAACGATGCGGTGTTCGGCCCGACAATCGCCGTCGGGCTGGGAGGAATCTTCACCGAGGTGCTGCGCGACATCACCTATCGCATCGCTCCCTTTGATACGGACGAGGCGCACGCGATGCTCGGTGAATTGCGTGCGCGCGCATTGTTCGACGGCGTGCGCGGCGGTCCGGCGTTGGACGTGGCGGCATTGGCGGAGGCGGTGTCGGCCCTGTCGCGGTTGGCCTGGGATCATCGCGGCCGCTTGGCGGAACTCGACGTCAATCCGCTGTTCGTCGGTCCGAAAGGTCAGGGAATCGTGGCGGCGGATGCGCTTGTGGTTCTAAAGTAGCGGTTCAACCGTCAGGAGACCGTCACAAATGTTTGAGCAGTTCGAGCGGCGCGAGATCGAGACCGGCGGCGCAAAGATCAATCTCGTCGTCGGCGGCGAAGGGCCGCCGCTGTTGCTGGTCCATGGATATCCGCAGACCCATGTCATGTGGCATCTGATCGCGCCGCGCTTGGCCGAGACCTATACCGTCGTCGCCCCGGACCTGCGCGGCTACGGTGACAGTTCGAAGCCGCCGTCCGGTGAGAAGTCGTCGAACTATTCGAAGCGCGCGATGGCGCAGGACCTGGTCGAGGTCATGTCCGCGCTCGGCTTCGACCGATTCCGCCTCGCGGGGCACGACCGGGGCGGGCGGGTCTCCTATCGTCTGGCCTTCGATCATCCGGAGCGGGTCGAGCGGCTGGCGTTGCTGGATATCGTGCCGACATGGGAGCAGCTCGAGCAGGTCGATACGAGTTCCGCCTATGGGACCTTCCATTGGTATTTCCTGGGACAGCCGGCGGACTTTCCGGAGCGCATGATCGGGGCGGACCCGGAGTTCTTTCTGCGCTACGTGGTGGACAAATGGGCGGCGTCGCCGGACCCGTGCGCGCCGGAAGCGATGGCGGAGTATCTCCGCTGTTTCAGCAATCCGGAGACGATCCGGGCGACCTGCGACTGCTACCGGAACAATCCCGAAGCCGACTATGCGCATGACGATGCGGACCGGTCCGCCGGACGAAAGATCGAATGCCCGACGCTGGTCCTGTGGGGCGGTGGCGGCCGCCCGCATAAGAGGCGAAACGTATTGGAGACGTGGCGCAATTGGGCGTCCGATCTGCGCGGCAAGGCACTATCCTGCGGCCATTTCCTGGCCGAGGAGTCGCCGGACGAGACCTTTGCCGAGCTGTCCGCGTTCTTCGCGGACGAGTGAGGCGTCGTATGGTTCGCAAGGGGATCGTACTGGCCGGTGGCGCGGGGACGCGGCTCTATCCGATGACCCGTGGCGTGAGCAAACAGTTACTGCCCGTCTACAACAAACCGCTGGTCTATTACCCGTTGTCTGTGCTCATGCTCGCCGAAATCCGCGACGTGATGTTCATCTCCACGCCGGAGGACCTCCCGCGGTTCGAGCAGATCCTGGGCGATGGATCGGCGCTCGGCATGTCCTTCAGCTACCGCGAGCAAGAAAACCCGGAAGGGGTCGCCCATGCCTTCGTGGTCGCCGACGACTTTATCGGTGACGAGCCGTCGGCGCTGATCCTGGGCGACAACATCTTCTATGGCCAGGGTCTGCGCGACCGGCTGCGCGACGTGGCAAAACGGCGCGACGGCGCAACGATCTTCGCCTATCGCGTCACCGATCCGGAACGCTATGGCGTCGTGGAAGTCGACGAGATCGGCGTGCCTGTGTCGCTCGCCGAGAAGCCGGATCGCCCACGCTCCAACCTGGCGATGACGGGTCTGTATTTCGTCGATGGCACGGTCGCGCAAGTGGCCCGGTCGCTCACGCCCTCTGCGCGTGGCGAGTTGGAGATTCCCGACCTACTGCGCAGCTATCTCGATCAAGGTAACTTGTCGGTCGAGTTTCTGGGCCGCGGCAATGCCTGGCTCGACACCGGGACATTCGATTCCCTGCTCGATGCCTCGAACTACATCGCGACCATCGAACGGCGGCAGGGACAAATGGTTGCCTGTATCGAAGAGATTGCCTGGCGTAATGGTTGGATCGACAACCAGCAACTCCGCAAACTCGCCGAGCCGTTGGCGAATTCGGGCTACGGCGATTATCTACTTTCCTTGGCATTCGAAAGCAGTTGATCCCGGGAGTTGCGAAGCCCGCATTCCCCTGCAACAGTAATCCGCGTGAGACCATCGCAATACTGTCGGCGCCATGTCGGATAACAAGAAGCAAAGCCGCCGCAATGCTCAGAACGGCGGGGTGGACGTATTCGGCGTTCTGCGCGAACGGATATCGAGCCACGCCCTGCCGCCCGGCAGCCGCCTGCGGGAGCAAGACCTTGCGTCCGAGTTCGGCGTGTCGCGTGCCCGAATCCGCGAAGCGTTCGGCGCCTTGGAACAGCGCGGGCTGATCGAACGGATTCCCAATCGCGGGGCACTGGTCGTTCGATTCGATCCCATGCAGATGTACGACCTGTATGACGTGCGTGGCGTGTTGCAGGCCTATGTGGCGCGATTGGCGGCGGAGCGTGCCCCCGATGGCGCCTGGGACGAATTGATAGAACTGTTCGGCGATCCGCTGGAGCACGCGCTGAAGAAGGGCGACTTCGATAGCTATCTGACGGGTCTCGAGACGCTCCATCGCCGCATGATCGAACATGCGAACAACGCCATCCTCTCCGATATGTTGGATCTCATCTACGACAAGACACGCGTCGTCTCCCGCCGCGTGATCATCCTGCCCGGCCGGGCCGAGGTCGCTTTGAAGACCCACCGGAAGCTATTGCAAGCCTTGGCTGACAAGGATCCAGACCGGTCGGAAAAGGCAATCACCGAAATCCTGTCCGGCGCGCGGGCGCTGCTCGAGAAGTACCAAAGTTACGTCATATGAGTGACGTGCGATCGTAGACAATATTGTTGACAATAATTTGCGCTCTGGCCAGATTAGCGGGAGTTCCAAAAGAAGAGACCCTGGGGGTGTTTGCGTGCCGGTGAGTCGCCGCCGGCGAGCGCCGATGGGGTCCTAGGACGGGAGGAATACCAGCCATGACTGCGGAGGCCGGCGGTGGACCGTTAGCGGGGTTCACGGTGCTGGAACTCGGGACGATGGTGGCCGGGCCGTTTTGTGGCCGGATGCTCGGCGATTTCGGCGCTGATGTGATCAAGATCGAAGTGCCGACCGGCGATCCCGTGCGGGCGATGGGCAAACGCGTCGACGGCAAGTCGCTTTACGCATCGAGCATCTTCCGCAACAAGCGCATGGCGTCGATCAACCTCCGCGACGAGCGGGGCCGCGACCTCGTTCGCAAGTTGGTCCAGCAGGTCGACGTCCTGATCGAGAATTTCCGTCCCGGCACGATGGAAAAATGGGGCCTCGGCTATGACGACCTGGCCAAGATCAACCCCGGGCTCATCATGGTGCGCATCAGCGGCTTCGGACAAACCGGACCCTATAGTCAGCGCGCCGGGTATGGCGTAATCGGCGATGCCATGAGCGGGATGCGCCATATCACCGGCGATCCGGACCGGCCGCCCGCGCGCGTGTCGGTGTCGTTGACCGACTACATTACCGGGCTGCACGCCGCCTATGGGGCCGCGATGGCATTGTTGGCGCGCGGCAAGACCGGCAAGGGCCAGTGCATCGACGCAGCGTTGTATGAGGGTGCGTTCAATTTTATGGAACCTTATATCCCGGCCTTTGAGAAGACGGGGTTCGTCGCGACGCGTACAGGATCCCGTCTTCCCAACAACACGCCGAACAACCTGTATGAGTCGAGCGACGGCAAATACATCCATATCGCCGCTGTCAGCGAACCGACCTGGCGGCGCCTGATGGAATCCATCGGCCGGCCGGAAGCGTTGGATGATGCGCGCTTCGCCACGTTGGTGACCCGTGCCGAGCACGAGGACGAGATCGATGCGATGATTTCCGAGTGGACGCTGGCGCATACGCTGGATGAAATCGATGCGGCGCTTCAGGAAGCGGGCATTCCCGCGTCGCGTATCTTCACCATGCCGGACGTCTTCCGGGATCCGCATTACGCGTCCCGCGACATGTTGGTGGACGTGGACGATGCGGAGCTTGGCACGGTCAAGCAGGCGAATGTCGTGCCGAAGCTGTCCGGTACGCCGGGCGTCATCCGCCATGCGGGCGGACAGGTCGGTGTCGACACGCGATCCGTGCTGCTGGACCGGTGCGGTCTCGACGAAGCGGCGGTCAAGTCGCTCGAGGACGAGGGTGTCGTGTACTGTGGGGCCGCAGTGCCCGATACGGCGTCAGAGACCGGGAATTGAGATGACGGACAAGAAACTCCTCGACGAATACGAAAAGCGCCGCGAGACCGCGCTCGCTATGGGCGGCGAGAGCAAACTGGAGCGCCGCCGCAATGCCGGTGTGATGAACGCACGGGAGCGGATCGACTATCTGTTTGACGCCGGCAGTTTCCTGGAATCCGGCCTGTTCGCGACCTCCGCGCGGCCGGAGGATCGGGATTCGAGTCCCGGCGACGGCAAATTGTGCGGGTATGGTCGCATCGATGGCCGCGATGCGGTGGGTGTCGTCAACGATTTCACCGTGAAGGGCGCGTCGTCCGCCGCGACCAACATGAAGAAGATCAGCCAGATGCAGCGCACCGCCACGGAACGGGGCCTGCCGCTAATCTTTCTCGGCGAATCGTCCGGCGCCCGCATTCCGGACAATATGGGCGCATTCGGGATGGGCAATCTCCTCGCCAACAATCCGGCGCAGTATCGCCGGCTGCGGGAATCGCCGTGGGCCGCCGCCGCGCTCGGAATGTGTTACGGGTCGTCGACTTGGTACACCTGCCTCGCCGACTTCAGCGTCATGCGGAAGGGCGCGGTGATGGCGGTGTCGAGCGAACGGCTTGTCTCCATGGCGATTGGCGAGAAGGTCGACGGCCAGGCGCTCGGCGGCTGGAAGATGCATGCGGAAACGACGGGGTTGGTCGATCAGTTCGTCGACACTGACGAGGAGGCGATCGATGCGATCAAGACCTTCTTGAGTTACATGCCGACCCATTGCAACGAAGCGCCGCCGGTGCATGCCGTTACCGCTGGTTCCGGCGATGCCGCGGCATCCGTCGGGGACTTGGTCCCCGATAGCCGGTCGCAGGTCTACGACATGCGCAAGGTCATCCGCGCGGTCATCGATACGGATAGCTATTTCGAGTTGAAGCCGCGCTTCGGCCGCACCGCGGTGACCGCGCTGACACGGATCAATGGCAAGTCCGTCGGCTTCATCGCCAACAACCCACTGTTCAAGGCGGGGGCGATGGATGCGCAGGCCTGCGACAAGATCATCAGTTTCATGGTCATGTGCGATTCGTTTAATATCCCGCTCGTCTTCTTTGTCGATAATCCGGGATTCGTGATCGGGATCGAAGCGGAGCGCCAACGTGCGCCGGGCAAGATCATGAACTTCATGAATGCCCTGCAGCTGGTCACGGTGCCGAAGCTGACGGTCATGATCCGGAAGAATTACGGTCAGGCGTATATCAACATGGGCGGCGGCAAGAACGCCGACGATGTGTGCGCCTGGGTGACCGCCGAGGTGAGCTTCATGGACCCGGCGTTTGCCGTGAATGTGGTGCATGGGCGGGAAGGGCAGCGGCTCGAGGAAGAAGACCCGGCGCGGTTCGAGGCTGAGTTCGAGAAGATCAGCCTGGAGAACAGCGTTTGGGATTTGGCGGCCTGCTATGCGGTCCAACAAGTCATCAAACCCGAGGAGACACGAGATTGGCTGCAGCACATGCTGCAGGTCCACGAGCGGCGTCTCAGCAACGGCGTGGGCCAGCATCTGTTGAACAACTGGCCCACCAGCTACTAAAGGAAGCACATGTTCGAAAAAGTCTTGATCGCAAACCGAGGCGCCGTGGCCGCGCGTATCCTGCGCAGCCTGCGGGCCATGGGCGTTAGATCCGCCGTCGTGTATTCCGAAGCGGACGCGGACTCCCCGTACTTGGCGGAGGCGGACGAGACATTCGAAATCGGTCCGGGCAGCCCGCGCGAAAGTTATTTGAACCAGGACAAGTTGATCGAGACGCTGAAGGAAAGCGGCGCCGACGGTCTGCATCCCGGTTACGGCTTCCTGGCCGAGAATGCTGAATTCGCGGATCGTGTGGAGAGTACGGGTGCTACCTTCATCGGCCCGTCCTCCAGGTGGATTTCCGCGATGGGCCACAAGACGCGCGCCCGCGACCTGGTCTCGGAACACGGCATGACGGTCGGCGGCGGGTCTTGCGTCCTGAGCCCGGACGACGATGCCGCGGCGGAAGCCGGCAAGCTGGGCTACCCGGTGCTGATCAAGCCTGCGGCCGGCGGCGGGGGCATCGGCATGTTACCCGCACGGAACGACGAAGAATTGGAGAAAGCGCTGAAGCGTGCCCGGTCGATGGCCGAGCGCGGCTTCGGCAACGCGGATGTCTACCTGGAACGGCTGGTTGAGAAGCCGCGCCATGTGGAGTTCCAGATCCTGGGCGACCGGCACGGCGGCGTCCGGCATGTCTTCGAGCGCGATTGCTCGGTCCAGCGCCGGCATCAGAAGGTAATCGAAGAAGCGCCGGCACCCGGCGTCGCGCGCGATACGATCGACGCGCTGGCGACTGAAATCGCCGAGACGCTGCAGTCCCTGGGATATGACAACATCGGCACCGTCGAGATGCTGATGGGGCAGGACGGCAATTTCAGTTTCCTCGAGGTGAATACCCGGCTGCAGGTCGAGCATGGCGTCACCGAGGAGGTGACCGGTGTGGACCTGGTTAAGGCGCAAATGCAGTCGGCGGCGGGCGACGCTTTGGCGGATATCTTGCCGGCGGATGTCACGATCAAAGGCCACGCGATTCAGGCGCGTGTCTATGCGGAGGATCCCAAGACGTTTTTCCCGTCGCCGGGCCCGCTGGAAACATTCCGCCCGCCGGTAGAGTCTTCCGTCCGGGTCGATTCGGGGTATAAGGAGGGCCAGGAAGTCACGCCGTTCTACGACCCGATGCTGGCGAAGGTGATCGCCCGTGCGGATACGCGCGACGCGGCGATCGATAAACTGATTGAGGCGTTGGAAGCGTTCGAGATTCGCGGTGTGAAATCCAATATCCCCGCACTCGTCACCCTGCTTCGTTCCGAGGCGTTCCGGGCCGGCGACGTGCATACCGGACTGACCCAGTCCGTCATTTCAAGCTAGATTCAGAGAGACAGGAGTTCGAAGAACAACAATGGCACGCGAAGAAATCCAATCGGAAGTGACCGGCACGGTTTGGAAGATCGAGATGGAAGTCGGGGCGGACGTCGCCGACGGCGATACGATCATGATCCTTGAGTCGATGAAGATGGAGATCCCCGTCATCTCGACCGAAGACGGAAAACTTGTCGAACTGAAGGTCAAGGAAGAGGAGCCGGTGGCCGAAGGTCAGGTCGTCGCCGTGGTCGAAACAGACTAACGGGCGATCGCCGGTCAGGAGAACGAGGACGCAATGAGCTGGGAATCGGCCATCGACGAGCTTCGACGCCGCCGCGAATGGGCGGAAGAACAAGGTGGTGCTGCGAATGTCGAACGCCAGCACGCGCAAGATCGTCTGACCGTACGAGAGCGCATTGCCGGGCTTGTCGATAGCGGTAGTTTCCAGGAGGTCGGCAAGCTGACCGGCGCCGAGGAATATGACGGCACTGTGCTCAAACACGTTACCCCGGCGCCCTATGTCATGGGGCTCGGCAAGGTCGACGGCCGACCGGTCGCAATCGGCGGCGAGGACTTCACGGTGCGCGGCGGCACGACCGCATCGCTCGACAAGCGCAAGGGCGGCCAGGGCGGCTTCGTAGAGGACTTGGCCCATGGCTACCGTATCCCGCTGATCAATCTCATCGACGGCGCCGGCGGGTCGGTGACTTCGGCTAAACGGCGGGGGCATACGATATTTCCCGGCGTGGATAGCTTCGACCGGTCGATCGACCTGATGGGCGAGGTTCCGGTGGTGAGCGCGGTGCTCGGTTCGGCCGCGGGGGGGCCGGCGGGACGGGCGATGCTGTCGCATTTCTCGGTCATGGTGCGGGACAGTAGTCAAATCTTTGCCGCCGGCCCGGCGGTCGTACAGCGGTCGCTCGGACAGGCGATCAGCAAGGAAGACCTTGGCGGTCCGCAGGTTGCGGTCGACAAGGCGGGGGCCATCGACAATGTCGCTGACAGCGAGGAAGAGTGTTTCGATCTGATTCGGCGGTTCCTGGGCTATATGCCGCAGAACGTCTGGGAATTACCGCCGGTTGCCGACTGCGACGACCCGGTCGACCGTCGCGAAGAGAAGCTGCTGTCGATCGTGCCGGAGCAACGCCGCCGGGCGTATAACATGCGCCAGCTGATCGGTCTCGTGGTCGATGCGGACTCGGTCTTCGAGATCCAGCCGAGCTTCGGCAAGGGATTGATCACCTGTTTCGCCCGGTTGAACGGCCATCCGGTTGGCATCGTCGCCAACAACCCCATGGTGTACGGCGGTGCGATGGACGGCCCGGCCGCGCGCAAGCAGGTCCGGTTCATGGAAATGTGCGACATGTTCCGCATCCCGCTGGTTTTCCTGGTCGACGTACCGGGCTTCATGGTCGGTCTGCAGGCCGAAGAAGCCGGTGTGCTGCGGGATGGCATGCGGGCGGTTTACGTGGCGTCGCAGGTGACCGTTCCGGTGGTCACGTTGGTCGTCCGGAAATGCTACGGCATGGCGGGGATGGCGACCTGCCACAAACGTGGCCTGGAATTTCGTATCGCATGGCCGTCGGCCGAATGGGGTTCCCTCCCGGTCGAAGGCGGGGTCGCGGTGGCCTATCGCCGGGAGATCGCAAACGCGGAAGACCCCAAGCAGCGCGAACAGGAACTCGAAGAGGAACTGCGCGCATACGGGTCGCCCATGCGAACGGCAGCGGCCTTCGGCGTCGAAGACATCATCGACCCGCGTGAGACACGGCCGTATCTTTGCCAGTTCGTTGAGTTGGCGAGAACGCGCTTGAAGACGGAACTCGGTCCCAAACTCAAGGCTGGTGTCAGGCCTTAAAGCGGCCCAGCCCATCGCCAGCGTTCTTCGAGGAACGATCATTGAGTGATGTCGATAGCCGCATATGTCTGGTTACCGGGGCGGCGGGATTCATCGGAAGCCATCTCGTCGATCTGCTGATCGGTGACGGCCACACGGTCGTCGCCGTCGACAACCTGATGACCGGCCGCCGGGAAAATCTGGCCCAACACGAGGGGAATGACCGGTTCCGGTTCGCGGAAACCGACATCTGCGACCTGGACGGGATGCGTGCGGAGATGGCCGGGGTTAATTGGGTGTTTCATTTGGCCGGTCTCGCCGACATCGTTCCGTCCATCCGGCAGCCGCTGCTGTATCACCGGGTCAACGTGGACGGCACCGTCGCGGTGATGGAGGCGGCGCGGGACGCCGGCGTCGAGAAGCTGGTGTATGCGGCATCGGCGTCTTGTTACGGCGCGGATCCGATGACGCCGACCCCGGAGACGGCGGCCATCGATCCGGAATATCCCTACGCGCTGACGAAATACCTGGGCGAGCGGATCGCCCTGCACTGGGGCAAGGTATACGACCTCCCAGTGGTGTCGTTGCGGCTATTCAATGTGTATGGGCCGCGTAGCCGCACCACCGGGGCCTATGGCGCCGTGTTCGGCGTGTTTCTCGCGCAGAAACTTGCGGGGGAGCCCTACACCGTCGTCGGAGATGGTACGCAAAGTCGCGACTTCACCTTCGTCGGCGACGTGGTGCGGGCGTTTCGGACGGCCGCGGCCGCCGATATCGCGGGCGAGGCTTTCAACATCGGGTCGGGCGGGCATTACACGGTCAACCGGATCGTCGACCTGCTCGGCGGCGAGCGGGTGGGGATCCCGAAGCGGCCAGGGGAGCCGGACGTCACCTTTGCCGACGCCACGAAATTCCGCTCGGCGACCGACTGGAAGCCCGAGGTCACCTTCGACGAGGGCATCGCCATCCTGTTGGAACATATCGACCATTGGCGCGATGCGCCGATCTGGACGCCGGACTCGATCGCCGAGGCGACGGAGGATTGGTTCCGCTACCTGTCGCGATGACCGGGAATCAGGTGATCTTGACGGGTTTGTCGGATAGAGCGGATTCGACGATCGCTTCGAAGACGGCGACCCCGTGAATGGCCTCGTCGGTCGGCAGCGGGTAGTCCGGACCGCCTGCGCAGGCCGCGGCGAAGGCCTCCAACTCTGCTTCTTCCTTGTCGAATTTCGGAAAAGCGATCGGCTCGGCCGGGCCTTCGATCGGGCGGTGGGTAAACGATAACTCGTCGCGAATTTCGATCGACCCCTTGGACCCGAAAATTTCGATCCGTTGGGTCGGAACGGTGGCGGCGAGGGTGCCGAGATATCCGGTCATGCCGTTCGCGAAGCGGAACAATATCGACGTGGTGTCGTCGATGTCGATTTCAACGGCGCGGCGGATGCTGATGGCGCGGGCCTCCGTCATCGGTCCGCAGAGATTGATCATCATATCGACCATGTGGATGCCCATGGCGCCCATGCCGCCGGCGGGGCTTTCGCGTCGGTTCGAGCGCCACCCGTCGGGGTGGAACCGCAACCCGCTCGCGCCGGAGAAGTTCGTTTCGATATGAAGGATCGTTCCGAGCGCGTCCTCCGCGAGGCGCTTCTTCAATTCCAGCACGGACGGTAGGAACCGCCGGTTATGGCCGAGGGCGAGCACACGGCCCGCGTCCTTAGCGGCGGCGACGGCCGCTTCGGCGCTTTCCTTGGACATGGTGAAGGGCTTTTCGACGAAGATATGCTTGCCGGCGCCCGCGGCGGCGACGATCTGGTCGGCATGCTGTTGATGCGGCGTCGCCAGGACGATGGCGTCGATTTCCGGGTCGTTCAGGACCGTGTCATAGTCATTGCCGAGCGGGAAGCCATGCTTGTCGGCGAAATCTTGCGCCTTCGGCGGCGTGCGGGTGACCCCGGCGGTGAATTGGATCGCGTCGCTTTTCCCTTGGACCGAATTGACAAGAATTTGTCCCCAGCCGCCTAGTCCGACAATCGCTGCCTTGAGCATGTATCTCCCCTTTTTGCTTCGTGTGAGCGCAGCACTATTGCCCGTAAAGAAACGGCCGGCAAGTTGCCGGCCGCCCGAAACGTTGATCCGTTTGAAGGATGCTATGTTATGACGCGGTCGAGAGTTTTTCGAGCCGGTTGCGCAATTGACTGATCAAACCGTCGACGCCGTGTCTGCGCAGGATCGTCTCGAACTCGGAGCGCTGCGTTACCGCCATGCTGACGCCCTCGACATAAATGTCGATGATCTTGTAGCGCTCGCCGAGCTTGCGGACCCGCCAATTCGCGTTGAACGCGTTACCCGCCGTCTGCTCGATGCGCGTGTGGACGATTACGTCGCGCTTGCCGGCGGGAGATTTTTTGATCACCTTGAATTGCTCGCCGGAGTAGCCGCCAAGGCGCGCGGAATAGGTCTTAAGGACCCATTCGCTGAACAGCTTCTGGTACGTGTCGCGCTGTTTGTCGCTCATCTTGCGCCAATATCCGCCGACGACGAAACGACCGATCTTATCCATGGCGAAATCATCGCGGAGTAGGTCCCGGAATCGGTCCTCACGATCCTTCAGCGACCCGTTCTCCGTCGACAGGACGTTGATCGCTTGATCCGCCAATTTCTGAATGAAAATGATCGGATCCGCCGTTGGGCCCCGCGATTCAGCCGTCGCCGGGAAACTCAATCCGACGACCGTCATCAGGGCCGCTGCCACTGCGAAATGTGCCACCTTGCGAATAATCATGATTGTTAGCCACCCGAAAGCGTCAAATGCTAATACGTTGGTACGTGACCGTTGATCTGTTGGACTAACGTATACCTAAATTTTGAGATGGGTTTAAACAAAATGCTGTGAAATTTCGGGGTATCTCCTAGACGGATGAAATCCTTAACAGAATTTCATAGTCCTTTGGAAATATTGCGCTTTGCCCTATCCAAAAGTGTTACTCATTGTTGGTGGAGAGGAGTGTCGGGGTAGTGGATTCCGCCGTCAGATCGCCTCTGGATCGATGGATTTCGACGCCCACGCTCGCGGCATCGTGGATCGCCTCCAGCTTTTCCACGCGCACCGTAATCGCTTCGCTGCGGGGGTCCTCCAGGCACATCATCGCCACGTTGTGGGCGACGGTTTCGGCTAGTTTTACGTGCCCGCTTTCCGCCATGCTGCGAATACGCTCGACGATGGTCTCATAGCAGATGACGTCCTGATATTCGTCCGCCGCGGGGTCATTTTGTTCGCGGACCTGCAGTTCCAGGTTCAGACGAACGCGTTGCCGGCGCTCTTCCTCGTGCGCCCGCACGCCGATCCGCCAAGGAATGACGAGATCGCGGATGATGATGCGGTACACCGGCGGCGGCGCCTCGGTCAGACCGATTGGCTCGGGGGCGGGCTGCGATGGGCTTTCTCGGCGCTGTGCCGTTTTCAACGGAAGTGCTCCTTACGGGCGGTGCTGTGCGACCGCGACTGCTAACATATCTTGTGCGATAGTCTCGCCGTCAATACCAGCCTATAGATCGAGAAAAGAGTGGCAAGAGGATGACCGTCCTTCGATTAATTCAAGGCTTCGCATGGGGGACGCGAAGTTACGTCATGGGAGTGCTCAATCTGACGCCGGATTCCTTTTCCGGCGACGGGTTGTTCGCAGCGGATGACGTCGTCGAGGCTTCGGTCGCCCAGGCGAAGAGATTCCTGTCCGCAGGGGCGGACATCCTGGATATCGGGGGCGAGAGCACGCGCCCGGGCGCCGACCCGGTCACCGTGCAGGAAGAGGTCGACCGGGTCATTCCGGTCATCGAGGCGATCCTGCGAACTCGGCCGGACGCCATCCTGTCGATCGATACCAGCAAGGCGGCGGTTGCGGCCGCGGCCCTGGATGCCGGTGCCGCGATCGTGAACGACGTTTGGGCCATGATGGCGGATCCCGAGATGCCGGACGTCGTGGCACGGCACGGTTGTCCCGTTATTCTGATGCATAACCGCAGTAAGCCGAAAGCGGTGATCCGCGATGGGCGGCTGGGGGGACGGTATATCGGTGCGGATTACAATCACCTGATGGACGATGTGACCGCCGACCTGGATGCGCTCATTACACGCGCGGTCGACGCCGGCGTATCGCGGTCTCAGATCATCCTCGACCCCGGTATCGGCTTCGGGAAAACGATCACGCAGAACCTCGCCTTGCTGAATAATTTGGATGTGCTGAAACGACTCGAGTGTCCAATTCTCATCGGACCGAGCCGGAAATCCTTTATTGGACATGTCTTGAACGTCGAGCCGTCGGACCGCGAGGAAGGAACCGCGGCCGCCGTGGCAATCGGGATCGCGCGCGGCGCGGACATCATCCGTGTGCATGACGTGGCGGCCATGGTACGGATCGCGCGGATGACGGATGCGATCCTGCGGGCACCTGCCGACGGGGGCGGGAAGGCCGGCCCGAGCGCCGCGTGATGGAGCGGGTTTTCATTGCGCTTGGTTCAAATCTCGGTGACCGGGAAGAAAATTTGGATCGGGCCCTGGAGGCGATGGCCGCCATCGTCGACATCACGGCGCGGTCATCGATATATGAAACCGACCCGGCGTATGTGCTTGATCAACCGTCATTTCTGAACATGGTCATTGCCGGCGAGACCGGGTTGCGTGCCGGTCCTTTGCTGGGGGAGCTGAAGCGCATCGAGGCCGAAATCGGACGAGTGCCGACGCGGCGCAACGGTCCGCGCGTTATAGACCTTGATATCCTCTATTACGGTGACCAAGTGATGAAAACGGACAGTTTAATCGTGCCGCATCCGCGGATTGCAGAGCGGTCATTTGTTCTAGAGCCGCTTTGCGAAATCGCCCCGGAATGGCGTCACCCGGTGTTGAAAATGACATCCAGGGAGCTGCTGGCGGCATTAAAGAACGGTCAATAATCATTCTGTGGCAAATTGCCGCGATTAAGAGAAATATAATAAACTTGCAATATAAATAAATTTTGCCACATTATTCAGTATAAGTTTGTTTGAAGGATTAGTGAGCAAGTCTATGACCACAATAAAATGCGCAATCGATGAGGGTCGGATTGCACGGCTGCGGCCCCAAGCTGGGAAGTGGTTCCGCAGTCTTCGTCAGTCGTCCGAAATCACCGTGATCGAACTCGCGGAGCAAGTCGGTCTCGATATCGACGAGGTCGAAGCCTACGAGCATGGTGCGGACGCAATACCGGCCGCGCTGTATCCGGACTTTGCCATGGTCTTCGGCGTATCCGTTCAGGACTTCGCCAAGTCGTGCCTGATGTTCGAAAACCCGAGCGCGTATGAAGCGCTGTTTGGCTCCTTGCCGGAAGATCTTCGCGCCGCCGCATAAAGTATCGGTGCCCGCCCTGGTGGCGGATCAAAATTCATGACACTAGCCGTGAACGGCGGCCCGTGAGGGTCGCCTTGTTCTTTTGTGCGAATGATTTCCCGAATCCGGGATGACGCGGTCTCGCTAGAGCAGGTCTTCTTCGATGGCCAGGGTGGCGTCGCCGCCGTCCGTGATTGCCGTTGCCAACGCCTCCGCCTGGGGCAGGATCTGTGTGGCGTAGAATGCCGTGGTGCCGAGCTTCGATTCAAAGAAAGAATGATCTCCGCCGTTCTTCAAGCCATGCGCGGCGCCGGATGCCGCCCGCGCCATCGCGGCACCGCCTGCGACGATCCCGAACAGTTTCAGATAATGACTGGCCCCGGCCAGCGCCAAGGCTTGGTTGTCCGGTCCCGTCTGGATCAGCCAATCTGTCGCCCGTTCGAGAGCATCGACCGCGGCGGACAAGTGCTTTGAGATTTGCGCTGCGGGCCCGAGGTCCGCGTCGTCGAGCGCTTTGATCTCCGACCGTAGGCTGTCGACATAGTCCTTCGCCGCCGCGCCGCCGTCACGCAGGACTTTGCGGCCGACCAGATCGACCGCCTGGATACCGTTGGTGCCTTCATAAATCGGCGCGATCCGGGCGTCACGGTAGTGCTGCGCCGCACCGGTCTCTTCGATATAGCCCATCCCGCCGTGGATCTGGATGCCGAGCGATGCGACCTCGACGCCATTGTCCGAACACCATGCCTTGACCACCGGGATCAATAGGTCCACCCGTGTCTGGGCGGCCTGGCGTGCGCCCGCATCGGGGTGGCGCTTGGCGATATCCAGATAGGCGGCGGCCTCGTAGGCAAAACCGCGCATCGCCTCGGTCTGTGCCCGCATGGTCATCAGCATGCGCCGCACGTCCGGATGCTGGATGATCGGGCCGAACTGCACGCGGTCGCGCGCATAATCCCGCGCCTGCTGATAGGCTCGTTCGGCGATGGCGAGGCCCGATATACCGATATTCATGCGGGCATTGTTCATCATCGTGAACATGCAGTGCAGACCCTCGTTTTCCTTCCCCACGAGATAGCCGATCGCGCCGTCATTCTCGCCGAAGGCCATCACGCAGGTCGGGCTCGCATGGATACCGAGCTTGTGTTCCAACGAAACGCAGCGCACGTCGTTCCTCTGCCCGAGACTGCCGTCCGGATTGACGAGAAACTTGGGCACGATAAAGAGGGAAATGCCCTTCGGCCCCTTCGGTGCGCCGGGCGTTCGGGCCAGCACCATATGCACGATATTGTCGGTCATATCGTGTTCGCCATAGGTGATGAAAATCTTCTGGCCGGTGATGCGGTAGTGGTCGCCCTCGGGTTCGGCCTTGCTGCGCAGAGCGCCGAGATCGGAGCCGGCTTGCGGCTCCGTCAGGTTCATCGTTCCTGTCCATTCCCCCGAAACCAGCTTGGGCAGGAAGGTATTTTTTTGTTCCTTCGTCCCATGGGCCGTGAGCAGCTCGACGGCGCCAAGGGTCAGGGTGGGGCACAGTGTCCATGCGGTATTCGCGGCGGCGAACATCTCCATCGCCGCGACCGTCACGAGCCACGGCAATCCCTGGCCACCGTAGTCCGGATCGAACGGGATGCTGGCCCAGCCGCCGTCGGTGAAGGCGCGATAGGCGTCTGCGAACCCGTCGGCCGTCCGCACGACGCCGTTTTCGACCGATGCGCCTTGGGCGTCGCCGGTCGCGTTCAGCGGCGCGATCACCTCGCCCGCTAATTTACCGGCTTCCTCCAGGATCGCGTCCACCAGGTCGGCGCTGACCTCTTCGCAGCCGGGTAGGCCGGCGACCCGTTCCAACAGGCCGAGATCGTCGAGCGTGAAGCGGATATCCCGGAGAGGAGCGGCATAGGTCATGGCAGGTCACCTATTTCAGCGGTTGATCAATCCGGCGGTTCCGAAGCCGGGGATCCCATGATTATTCAAGGTCAGCGTTAAGAAGTTGCGAATCAATCTGGCGTGATTAATGACAATTGTTACAACATCTTACCTGGGTTCATCAGCCCCTTTGGGTCGATGGCGGCTTTGATCTGGCGCATTATCGTCAGATCCAGTTCTGGCTTGTAGTGACGCAGCTCGTCGCGTTTGAGCTGACCGATGCCGTGTTCCGCGCTGATCGAGCCGCCCATCTCCACCACGATATCGTGGACGATACGGTTCACGTCATGCCAATGCTCGAGAAAGGCCTTTCGCTCCATCTCCGGCGGTTGGGAAAAGTTGAAATGCAGATTGCCGTCGCCGACATGCCCGAAACTGCAAGGCCGGATGCCTGGCATGTAATCGATGACTGCCTGGGTCGCGGTGCGGACGAAGTCCGGTACGCGGCTGACCGGAACGGAAATGTCGTGCTTTATGCTGCCGCCTTCGACTGCCTGCGCTTCGGTGATGCCTTCCCGGATTTTCCAGAAGTTGTCGCGCTGCGTGTCCGATTGGGCGATCGTCGCGTCGAGGATGAGGCCGTCTTCGAAGGCGGCCTCCAGAAACGCTTCCATATTGCCGGCCATTCCGCCGTCGGCCCGGGCGCCCGAGAATTCGATCAAGGCGTATAGGTCGTTCCGATCCTGCAGGGGATCGATGATCCCCGGAACATGCTTCACCGCCAGGTCGATGCCGAAGCGGCCGATCATTTCGAAACTGGAGACCGCGTCGCCGCTGGCTTCGCGGGCGCGGGCCAGTAATTCGATGACGGCATCCAGGTCGCGCACAGCCGCGAAACATGTCTGCACGTCCTTCGGCAACGGAAAGAGCTTGAGCACCGCCGCGGTGATCACGCCGAGGGTTCCCTCGCTGCCGACGAACAGATGCTTCAAATCGTATCCGGTGTTGTCCTTCCGCAAACGTCGTAGGCCATTCCAAATCTGCCCGGACGGCAAGACCACTTCTAGTCCGAGCACCAGGTCACGCGCGTTGCCGTAGCGCAGCACGTTCACGCCGCCGGCGTTGGTCGAGAGATTGCCGCCGATCTGGCAGGACCCTTCCGCCCCCAGGCTCAAGGGGAACAAACGGTCGACCTCTGTGGCGGCGGCCTGGATATCCTGCAACACGCAGCCTGCCTCGGCGGTGATCGTATAGTTCAACGGGTCGACGTCGCGGATCGACTTCATGCGGCTCATGTTCAGAAGGATTTCGTTGCCATGCGGTTGGGGCGTGGCGGCTGCGCACATGCTGGTATTTCCGCCTTGCGGCACGATCGCGATGCCGTATTCGGCGCACACCGTCATCACCTGCGCCACTTCCTCGGTCGATGCCGGGCGTACCAGCAACGCACATTGTCCGGAGAAATGCCCGCGCCAGTCAGTCAGCAAGGGCGCCTGATCCTCGGCTGTGCCACTCCATCCCCGGTCCCCGACAATGGATTTGATGCGATCCAGAGCTTCACTGTCGGGGGCGGCGGACGCGGCGTCGGGAGCCATGGCGGCGATCCTATGAAATGGGAACTCCCAGGGATTTAGAACAAGCGCGGCGGCAGGTCAAAACTTCGCAGCCGTGCCGTATTGCGGTGCCGTAAGACTCTATCGGGCCGGGCGATGGATCATGGCCGCCCGGCCCGACGTCTAGTCGGAATCGATCAATTGAACTGGTCCTCGCCTTCGAAATACGGCGTTCCGAAATTGAACGGAAACTGCGCATTTCCGACGGGATTTGCGGGGGTGCCCTTCGCCGTATTCAAGGCGATTTGATCGACCGACCGTTTGCGGTTTACCGGAACGAAGGATTCGCTGTTCCGTTTGCTGATCCGCAGACCTTTCAATGCTTGGGCGATGCGTTCTTCGGACAACCTGTCGCCTGGTTTGGCGCAGACATAGCCGAAGAGGACACGGGACGGGCGGCCAAACGGATCGCGGGCCTGATGGTCCCATTCCGAGCTGAAGCCGATGCACTGGCGGTTGCCGCCCAGCCGATAGGGTTGATATTCGATTTCGCCATGCCAAGCCTGGACGAATTTCCGTTCGCCGAAGGCTTTGCTTTTGCCGCGGTTCACGTTCCAAGTGTCGACCATCTTTTCGATCCAGTAATTGTAGTCGAGCACCAGATCGACGCCGAGAGACGTATCGTAGACCGCTTCCATGCTGAGACCGTCGTCGGTTTCGAAGCGGGCGTATTCGATATGCTCGAACGCGTCCAGGTGATGCACGCGCACGACTTTGGCATTCTTGAAAGCGGGCGCCTCGAACGTAATCAGGGCCTCTTTCGCCGGTTTCTTGGCAGTGACCGGATATTGCGCCAACTCGCCGGCACACCCGGCGATCAAGACCGACATCACTGTGGGGAGCGCCAATTTTTTAGTGATAGGGGAAATCTTCATAACAGGGGAACCTCCAGATAAAGCTGTAAGTGCCTCAATTCGTCCTGCCATCCTCGCTATGGATATGGATGCGTCATTTGTGTCAGTCTACCGACGAACCCGAAAAACCGGCGTCACTCGGCGTCACATGCCTGTGATGGATTTGTGCTCGATGGGTGCCGCGTCGACGAGAACCGCAACGCAAGAAGAAGGGCCCACCCGCCGATGCCGCCGAAGAAAAATCCACTACGATTGAACAAACTTCAGCTTAAGGCGCTAACCATCATGCAGGCCTATGCGGAAACCGAGCACGGCACGCCGGACGACGAGAACGATGGCGGCAAGAAGATCACCATGCCGCAACCGCATGGCGACCATTTCCATGTCGGTGAGAGCGTGGTGTTCCTGAAGGACGCCAGCGGTCTCCGAAATCAAGGTGTATGGGCCGCGCTGGAGCGCAAGGGCCTGATCAAGCCCGTCATGTTCCCGATGGTGTGCACGCTGACCAGCGCCGGCCTGTCCTACGACACCGGGGTCGGCGACAGCATCCTGCACCGCCCCCATCACTGACCCTCCGGGCGGTCGGCCCATCGTCGGTTTTTGTGCACTACTCGGTTATGCGGACTGTGCCGAATTCGCAGAATTTCGGGGTATATCGGAAAAATTTCTCGCATTGATTGCGAACTTCTAGAGATTTCAATCTCCCGTTTACCAATTCGTAACGCCTGTTCTTTAAAAAGCGGGCGAATTTCCGACAACGATCCGCCTGACTAATCCACTCGTATTTCTCACAGAATCAGTCCGGATGCTACGGGGAGGGCCTTTCGATGGCACGTATTCCTGCGCGTATCGCGCGTTTTTTGATCATGCTCGGCTTGGTTGCGGGGTTTGGCTCGATCGGTGCTCATGCCGATCAATTGGCGAGCGCATACAAACGGCCTGATTCGATTCCGTTCCCGGCCGAAAACCCCTACACCCCGGAGAAGGCCGCCCTTGGAAAGATGCTTTATTTCGATCCGCGGGTCAGCAACGGCCAAAATATGAACTGCGCCAGTTGTCATAACCCGTCTTTCGGATGGGAAGCCCCCTTGCCCCTTGCCATCGGGAGTCAGAATACGCCGCTTGGCCGCCATGCGCCGACGGTGTTGAACCAGGCTTGGTCCGATGAATTTTTCTGGGACGGGCGCTCGAAAACGCTGGAGGACCAGGCGGCTGGTCCAATCGAGGCGGATGTCGAGATGAACATGCCGCTCCCCAAGTTGGTCGAGCGTTTGAATGGAATCGAGGACTACGTCACGTGGTTCAACAAGGTTTTTCCGAATAAGGGCATAACCGACAGGACGATCCTTCAGGCGATCGCGACGTATGAGCGGACGGTCGTTGCCAGCTACGCTCCCTTCGATGCCTGGGTCGATGGGGACAAGAACGCAATCTCGGAGTCCGCCAAACGGGGATTCAAGTTGTTTACCGGGAAGGCGCGCTGTGCCGACTGCCATTCCGGCTGGAACTTCACCGACAACAAGTATCACGATATCGGGCTGCCGAGCGAAGACGTTGGGCGGGCTGCAATCGATAAGAATGATCCGAAGGCCAAGCACGCATTCAAAACACCTGGTTTGCGCGATCTAACCCAACGCATGCCGTTCATGCACGATGGATCCGTCGCTGATCTGTACGGCGTCGTGGTGCATTACGTGAGCGGTGGCGTACAACGCCCGTCCCTGTCGCCGCTGATGAAACCACTGGACCTCAATCAGGACGAGATCGAAGACCTGATTGCGTTCATGAAGTCGCTGACCGGCGAGAAAGCCGTCGTCGCGCTCCCCATCCTTCCGAATTGAGGCCGAAAATGTCGATCAAACAAAAAATACTGTTCGGATTTCTCGCGGTAATTGCCATTGGCGTGATCCAGGGCCTGTACATGGTTCGGAGCATCTCTACCATCGCCGAAACGACCGATGTCGTCTTCGAAAAGCCGCTGACCGCCGTTGCGGGCGCGCGCGGCGCGTGGAGCCGATTTCGCGATGCGGATGCGCATGTCATGTCTGTGCTGGAGATGACGCATCCCATCGACAGCAAGGATTCGCTGGCGGCGTATGAACGACTTTATGCGGCTTTCGTTGCCGATATCCAAACGGTCAAGGAACGCACGATGTCGGATAAGGCTGCCAAGGTCGTGCAGGACGTCATCAAGGTCAGCGACCAGTGGCACACTTTGGCGCTGCAGTTGCTAGGGAAGGCGCCGGCGCTGACCATCCCGTCGCCGCATGTCATGACGCGGTTGGAAAAGAGTGTCGCAACGCGGCTCAACGACTTGGTGTCCATAACGATTTCCGACGCACAGGCCCTGCGCGAAACGACCGCGTCGCAGAGCCAGTCGCTATCGTTCTGGTCGACTGGCGCATTGGTGATGAGCCTGGTCGTTGGCGTGCTCCTTGCCCTGGGTATTGCCTGGAACCTGACCCGGCCGCTCGAACAGCTCAAGCAGACCATGATCAAGCTGTCTGAGGGGGACCTCGATCAGGATGTGTCCGCCATCGGTCGTAAGGATGAGATTGGCGAAATGGCTCAATCCGTTCTGGTGTTCAAGGAAAACGCCATCCAAATGGAGAATTTCCGGGCCAGCAAGAAGGACGAGCGGATCCAGGCCGAGCAAGAGAAGAAGGCGGCGATGCAAGCACTCGCCGACGAGTTTGAAAACCAAGTCATGGGCGTCGTCGAGACCGTCTCCCAATCGGCGACCCGGTTGCAGGAGACGGCTAAATCCATGACGGCGACCGCCGGATCGACAAACGAGCGTGCGTCGTCCGTTGCATCTGCCTCCGAGGCGGCGACCGGTAATGTCGAGACGGTGGCGGCGGCGGCCGATGATCTCTTCAAGTTGATCAGCGATACGAATGTCCAGGTCAATAAATCGACCGAGATCGCCGCCCGGGCGAACGGCGAAGCGGAGCGCACGAATGTGACGGTGCAAGGCCTCGCGACGGCGGCCAACAAGATCGGCGAGGTGGTGAATCTGATCCACGACATCGCCGAGCAAACCAACCTTTTGGCGCTCAACGCCACGATCGAAGCCGCCCGCGCCGGCGAAGCGGGCAAGGGTTTCTCCGTCGTTGCGTCCGAGGTGAAGAATCTCGCCAATCAAACCGCCCAGGCGACCGAGGAAATCGGTACGCAGATCAGCCAAATCCAATCGGTCACCGGCGAAGCGGTGTCCGCTATCGAAGGAATTGGAGAGACGATCGGCGAACTCGGCGGCATCGCGCAGTCCGTTGCGACGGCGGTCAACGAGCAGAGGACCGCGACGCAGGAAATCGCCCAGAACACACAGCAGGCGGCGTCAGGCACGAAAGCGGTCAGTGGCACTATCGAAGAGGTGACGCAGGCCGCGTCCGAAACCGGCGCGTCGGCTCAGGAGGTGCTGGACGCCGCATCGGCCCTGTCATCGCAGTCCGAGAGCCTACGGCAAGGAGTCACGACCTTCCTTGCCAAGGTAAAGGCCGCCTAGGAAGAGGAGTCCTCGGCCCGGCGCAGACGATCGTTGATCGCGCGGCCGAGGCCGGTTTCGGGGATCGGCGATACGGCGATCCCCGAGTACTCCGGCGTGTCGAGTGCGTGCAGGTGGGCGAACAGATTGCCTGCCGCCTCGACCAGGTCGCCGCTCGGACTCAGATTCATCGTTGCGCCCGTCACTGAACCGAATCCCAACAACGCCTCGCCCGGTCGGGCGGTCTTCGCGTTCATCCGCACCGGGCGGGACGGGGCGTAATGCCGCGTCAACATACCCGGCGATTTGGGGGCATCGTCATCTGGTTTGGCGACCTGCACAGGCTTGCCGAGGGCGCCCTCGATGTCCTCCTGTGGCAGGCCCCCTTGGCGGAGGATCGCCGGCGTCCCCCCGGACAGATCCAGAACGGTAGATTCCAATCCGACGGCGCAGGGACCGTCATCCAAGATCAATGCGACATGGTCGCCCAGTTGTTCCGCGACATGCATGGCCGTGGTCGGGCTCAGGCGGCCCGACCGGTTTGCACTGGGTGCTGCAATCGGTAACGCGGCAGCGCGCAGCAGTTGCCGGGCGCCATCATGCGAGGGCACTCGAACCGCCACCGTATCGAGCCCGGCGCTGGCCAGGCGCGATAGGCCGCCGTCGGGCTTTCGTGACAGAACCAAAGTCAGCGGACCGGGCCAAAACCGTGCCGCCATTGTCTTGGCCATCGATGTGAAATCCACATATGCCGCTGCGGTTTCCGGATCGGGAGTATGCACGATCAAGGGATTGAAACTCGGCCGGTTCTTCGCTTCGAAGATGCGGGCAACGGCGGTGTCGTTGGTTGCATCCGCACCGAGGCCATAGACCGTTTCGGTCGGAAAGGCGACCAACTCGCCATCGCGCAGCAGGTCGGCGGCTCGGGCGATTGACTCTGGATTCAAGGGGGCGATGCGGTCCATGGCGCTGCCTTACACGGGCTGGACGATTGTGGCAAGCGATCGACGGTTTGGGGGTTGCCTCCCACCGTGGCAGGCGGCAATTTGGGGCCTTCTTGATTCGAGGCATCGACGGGGGAGTCATGGCGGGGAAGATCTTCACGATCGCGCAGCAGAAGGGCGGCGCGGGCAAGACGACGGTCGCGGTTCATCTTGCGATCGCCTGGTCGCAGCAGCGAGGCAAGAAGGTCGCGATCCTCGATACCGACCCGCAAGGCAGCACCAGCGTCTGGTACGAGGCGCGGGAGCATTATCTGGGCGCCGACAATACCGGCATCACGTTCCGCCGCGCCAAGGGCAGCCGTGCCGTGGACGAGGCCCGCAGACTGGCGCGCAGTCATGACGTCGTGTTGGTCGACATGCCGCCGCACGCGTCGTCCTCGGCGAATGCGGTGATCCGGGCCGCCACCCTGGTCATCATCCCGGTTCAGCCGACGCCGTTGGATTTCTGGGCGACCTTGCCGACGCTGGAAATTGCGGCTGGGCACAAGAAGCCGGTCTTGCTCGTGCTGAACCGGGTGACGCCGAGGGCCTTGCTTACGGCGACGATGATCACCCGGCTCGGGGAATACAAGGTGCGTGTCGCAAAATCGCCGCTCGGCAACCGCGTCGCCTTCGCGGAAAGCATCGGTGCGGGGCGAACCGTGCTGGAAACCCGGGCGCGTAGCGTGGCGGCGACCGAAGTGCGCGCGTTGGCCCGGGAAATCATGCGCCGGGCCTGACCGGACGGGCGTCCGATGGCCGAATTCCGGGCTTTGCGTTTCGGGCAATTGGCCGCTAGGCTCCGCCCGCAATACAGGGAGCGGACGCCATGAGTGAGAACACGACGAAATTCAAGATCGCGAATATTCCCGGCGACGGCATCGGCAACGAGGTCGTTCCCGAAGGGCTGCGGGTGCTCGATGCGGTCGGCAAGAAATACGGCATCGAGTACGATTTCACCGACTATGACTGGAGCTGCGAACGCTACGCAAAGGTCGGCAGCATGATGCCCGACGACGGCATCGACCAGTTGCGCGACAAGGATGCGATCTTCCTGGGCGCCTGCGGGTTCCCCAACGTGCCGGACCATATTTCGCTCTGGGGCCTGTTGATCCCGATCCGACGCGAATTCCAGCAATATGTGAACCTGCGCCCGGTGCGCCTGCTGCCCGGTATTACCGCACCGGTGCATGGCTACGAGCCGGGCGACATCGACTTCTATGTCGTCCGCGAGAACTGCGAGGGCGAGTATTCGTCGATGGGTGGGCGTATCTACGAAGGCCTGCCTAACGAGGCGGTCATCCAGGAATCCGTTTTCACCCGCATGGGCGTCGACCGGATTCTGAAATACGCCTTCGAATTGGGCATGAAACGCCCGGACAAGCATGTCACCTCGGCGACAAAATCGAACGGCATCATCTACACCATGCCTTATTGGGACGAGCGGTTCGCGGCAATGTCGGAACAGTATCCCGACATCAAGACCGACCAGTTCCACATCGACATTCTGACCGCGCATTTCGTACAGCATCCGGACTGGTTCGACGTGGTCGTCGGCAGCAACCTGTTCGGCGACATCCTGTCGGATCTGGGTCCGGGCGTGACCGGCACCATCGCGGTCGCCCCGTCGGCCAACATCAACCCGGAACGCGACCATCCTTCCATGTTCGAGCCGGTTCACGGTTCCGCCCCGGATATCGCGGGCCAAGGCATCGCCAATCCGATCGGCCAGATCTGGTCCGCTTCCATGATGCTGGACCATCTGGGGCAGCCCGAGGCGGGCGCGGCCGTGGTCAAGGCGATCGAGACTGTGCTGTCAGAATCCGGCGCACCGTTGACGCCGGACATGGGCGGCAAGGCCAACACGCAGGACCTGGGCAAGGCCATCGCCGACGCGGTCGAGTAGGGTCCCGCGTCGCCTCCACTGCGTCACTCCCGCGAAAGCGGGAGTCCAGGGGCGGCAGGATGGATTC
This sequence comes from Alphaproteobacteria bacterium, assembly GCA_965228975.1. Taxonomy (GTDB): domain Bacteria; phylum Pseudomonadota; class Alphaproteobacteria; order UBA8366; family UBA8366; genus JAJFJD01. Next base: position 3,130,959 of record OZ245851.1, on the reverse strand, counting down.
CCGCTTGCGCGGGAATGACGGCATGAGGAGTCGAGCCAAACAATGACCAGCCGGTATTTCGAGGACTGGACCGTCGGCGACACGGTCGAAACGCGCGGCATGACGATTACGGAATCGCAGATCGTCGATTACGCGATGCGCTACGACCCGCAGCCGATGCATGTGGACCGCCAATTCGCCGACGCCGGGCCGTTCGGCGAACTGATCGCCAGCGGGTTCCACACCATGTCGGTCTGCTTCCGGCTGTTCTACGACATGGGCTATATGACGGAGTCGAACATCATCGGCGTCGGCCTGGACGAGGTGCGGTGGACCGCGCCGGTTCGTCCCGGCGACACGCTGCGCTGCACCGTCGAGATCGTGTCGCTCACGCCGTCGCGCTCCAAGGCCGACCGCGGCACTATGTCCTTCAAGCTGACGGCACGGAACCAGGAGGACGTCGACGTCATGCATTTCACCAGCACCTGCATCCTGAAGAAACGCGCCGCGGCCGGCTGAGATGAGGCCGCTCCTCCGCACGGTGGCGATTATCCTGCTGCTGGGATGCGGTGTCGCCCGTGCGGACACAGCGCCGCCGGGGGAGGGGTGCCGCACCGTCTACGTCGCCGATCACGGCTGGCATACCGGGCTGATCTTCCTGGCGCAGGATTTCAAGCCGCGCACATCGTTGCACACGACGTTTTTCGACGATAAGCGCTGGATCGAGGTGGGGTGGGGCGATGCGGCCTTCTATCAGGCCGAGGACGCGACTTTCCGAATGGCGGTGGCGGCGCTCTTTTCACCGACGGAGGCGGTAATGCATGTCTATGGGTTCGACGGCACGCCAACCCGCAATTTCCCGAGCAGCAAGGTCGTGCGGGTGCATATGAGCGATGGCGGTTACCGAAAGATGCTGGCCTTCGTGAGGAACGGATTTACGCGGGATGCCAACGGTGCGCCGTCGCCGATCAAACGGGGGCAATATGGGCGGAGCTATTTTTTTCATGCCGAAGGCACGTATTCGCTATTCCGCACCTGCAACACATGGAACGCCGAAGCCTTGGAGGCCGGCGGCATCGCCATCAATCCACTCTCCGCGGCCACGTCGGACGAGTTGATGGATCAGATCGCCGCGTTGGACGGCGGCTGCTGACGCGATCCTTTTCGGGTCAGACCGTCTTGGGCTGCATCTCGCGCGCTCTCTTCTCCAGGGCGGGTAGCACGCTGGCCACGAGTTCCTCGTCGAGCGCCAGCGCGACATCGGGATAGCCCGCCGCCTCGATCATCGGGCGCAGCTTGCGCGCCTTCAGCACATCCAGCGTCCATTCCAACTGATCGGGGATCAGCGTCTTGTCCCAGTAGATGCGGTGGTTCTTGTAGCGCGGTCCGTAGTGATAGTGCGGTGCGTTTTCGAAGCAGTCGAAGGCGAGGATTTCCGTTTCCTCGGAATAGGAATCGCTCGGCGTGCCCGCCAGGTCGGTCAACACGTGGATCGCCAGCCCGCCGTCGCCGTTCAGCGTCCGCATCTCCAAGCCGAACCGTATGTTGCCCGCCTCGAACATGTCGGTGCCGCGGTTGTGCTTGACCGTGCGCCGCCCGTCGACGAAGGCCTCCCGCGCGGCCGCTTCCACCTCGTCGAGCTTCTTGTCGACCAAGGCCATGTCGAGGTCGGCGGCGACACTGTCGTAGCCCGAGGCGTTCAGCATCTTCGGCAGGTTGGCCCGCATCTGGCGGACGCTCCAGCCGACCGGATTGCCGTCGACGATGGGGTCCATCCGGCAGAGCTTGCTCTTACCCTCGGGTGCGTAGATGTAGCTGCGCTCGATGTCGAAGCAGTTGAAGCGCAGCAGCGTCTTCTCCGCGCCGTCGGCCTGCCCCTGTACGAAGATCACGACACCCTGGTCGGGATGGCTGTGGATGTTGCCGTCCCATTGCTCCTGCCGGACCATGAATTTGATCGCACCGGCCTCGATTTCCGTGCTGCCTTTTCGCATGCTGGATCTCCTGAACGCGCAAAATTGGGAATATCGAACAGTAGCAACCGAGGTGCCGCACGATCAACCGACAGGAGCCGGGAAGACCGCGACGCGCATCTCGGATAGGATTGTCGGAATGCATCTAGCGCATCGCACGGGAGGGACAATGCCATGCTGTATGAACTGCGGATTTACCACTGTGTCACCGGGCGCTTGCCGGCGCTGCTCGACCGGTTCGAGAACACGACGCTGAAGCTGTGGGAGAAGCACGGTATCCGGCAGGCCGGGTTCTGGACCGTGGCCATCGGCGAGTCCAACAACGATCTCTATTATATGCTTGAATGGGAATCGCTGGCCGAGCGCGAGGAGAAGTGGAACGCCTTCGCGAGCGATCCGGAGTGGCTCTCGGCCCGCGCCGAAAGCGAGAAGGACGGTCCCATCGTTGCCTCGCTCGGCAACCAGATCCTCCAGCCGACGGCTTTCTCGTCGGTCAATTAGAGACACAGATCAAGGGAGCGCCGCGCATGCGTTTTGGGTTTTATCTGCCGACCCGGGGGCCGTTGGCCAATCGCGCCGATCTTGCCCGCTTCGTCCAGGCGGGAGAGGCGGCGGGCTTCGCCTCGGTCATGATCGCGGACCATATCGCCTTTCCGACCGAGATCGCCTCGAAATATCCCTATACGGTGGATGGGTCGTTCCCGGGGCACGGCGACTCCCTGGAACAGATCGCGACGATGGCATTCATCGCCGGCGTGACCCAGCGGCTGCGGCTGGTCACCAGCGTGATGATCCTGCCGCACCGCAATCCGGTGGTGACGGCGAAGGCATTGGCGACGATCGATGTTCTGTCCGAGGGGCGTGTTACGGTCGGCGTCGGCGTCGGATGGCTGCGCGAGGAATTCGAAGCGCTGAATGCGCCCGATTTCGACAAGCGGGGCGCGGTCAGCAACGAGTATCTGGAAATCTTCAAAGCGCTGTGGACCAGCAGTCCCGCTACGCACCACGGTGACTTTTATGATTTCGAGAAGCTGCGCTGCGAGCCGCTGCCGGTGCAGAAGCCGCATCCGCCCATCTGGATCGGCGGGCACAGCAAACCCGCCCTGCGACGGGTCGCGAAGTATGGCGACGGCTGGCATCCGGTCGGCGCAGTGGCGGCGTCGCCGATCCCGCCCGAAGAGATGCGCGCGAAGCTCGACGACCTCAAGCGTCTGACCGACGCGGAAGGCCGTGACTTCGACGCCTTGACGATCACCTTCAAGGCGCCGCTCTACGATACGGAGATCAAGGACGTGGACGGCACGCGGCTGCCATTCTCGGGTCCGCCGGCGCAAGTGGTCGAGGATATCGGCACCTATGCGGGTCTCGGCATCTCCGAGTTGATCTTCGATTTCCGCATGGCGACGATCGGCGAGAGTGTCGAGCGAATGGATCAGTTTTCGCGCGAGATCATGCCGCTTGTAGAGCGGTTAACAGGAGGAAAAGGTGGCGTATCAGGCAGAAAAACTGACCGGCGCGGTCGGCATCGAGATTACCGGTATCGACCTGCGAGAAGCCGATGCCGAAACGGGGGCGGAGCTGCACCGCCATTTCGTCGATAACGGCGTCCTGTGCGTCCGCGACCAGTCGCTGGACCCGGATGAGTTCCTGGCGGTGGCGCGGTTCTTCGGTGAACCGATCGTGCAGATCTACGGCCAGTTCAACATGCCGGACCGTCCGGAAATCGGGCTGTTGACCAGCGAGGATACGGACAGCGCGGGTACCGGGGAGCGGAAGATTCGCGGTACGTCCTGGCATACCGACGCGTCCTACTTCGAGCAGCCGCCGAAGGCGACGATCCTGCACGCCTTGATCGTGCCGCCGGACGGCGGGGATACGGATTTCCTATCCACTGCCGCGGCGTATGATGCGCTGCCGGAAGAAACCAAGAAGCGGATCAACCCGTTGAAGGCCGTGCACAACTATCAAAGCTCGCGGTCGCCGCGAAAGCTTATCAAGCGGTCGGCGGATCAGGTCGAGCGTTTTCCCGAGGGCATCTTGCATCCGGTGGCGCGCCGCAATCCCGATACCGACCGGCGGGCGATCTATCTCAATCCCATCCGTGTCGAGTGTATCGACGGATATGAGCGCGCGGAGAGTGACGCATTGCTCGACGACCTGACGGCGCACTGCCTGAAACCGGAATTTCAGTACCGGCACAAATGGCGTGTTGGTGATGTGGTCATGTGGGACAACCGCTCGGTGTTGCATCAAGCAAATGACGATTACGACTGGCGCCAACACAAGCGGCGGCTGATGCGTATCATGTTGGAAGGCGAACGGCCGGTTTAGCGCGCGGCCCTAAACGACACGGCGAAATCACGGAGACCGATAACCCGCCATGGCACAAGATACCGAATTGCACCCGACCGACCGGGACCCCATCACGCTCGCCGATCACGGCTATTTCTTCGTCGGCGGCAAATATGCGGACCGCGGCGACGGCAGCGTCATGACCGACGCCATGTATGTCGAGAAATTCATTCCGGCCGATCAAAGCCAGGCCTATCCCGTGGTGATGTTCCACGGCGGCGGTCAGACCGGTACGAATTTCACCGGTACGCCGGACGGCCGACGCGGTTGGGCGCATGATTTCCTGCGGGCGGGTTATGCGGTCTATGTGATCGACCAGCCGGAACGCGGACGGTCCGGCCATACCTCGAAGGTGTTCGAAGAGGAAGGTTCATTGATCCTCTATGACACCTTGCGGACCGAACAGCGGTTCACCGCCCCGGCAATACACAAGCTATGGCCGCAATCGCGCCATCACACGCAATGGCCCGGCAGCGGGCAAAAGGGCGATCCGATATTCGACCAGTTCTATGCGTCGCAGATCGAGGCGATCAAGGACCGGACAGAGATCGAGCGTCTGAACCAAGACGCAGGGGCGGCGTTGCTCGACAAGATCGGCCCGTCGATCCTGCTGACGCACTCGCAGTCCGGCCCTTTCGGCTGGTTGATCGCCGATGCGCGGCCGGACCTGGTCAAGGCGATCCTGGCGCTGGAGCCGAACGGCCCGCCGTTCCGCGAGATCGAAATGAGCGGCGGCGACGATTGGTATGTCTACGAAGACGTGGTCGACCGGCCCAGCGGCCCGACCCGGGTGCCGTTGACCTTCGATCCGCCGCTCAAGGACGGGGAGACGTTGGCTGCGGAATTGCAGGCGCCGTCGGACAATCCGGAACTCGTCACGGGATATCTGCAGGCCGAACCGGCGCGGCAATTGCCGAACCTTAAAGGCATTCCGATCATCATCATGATCGGGGAGGCGTCCTATCACGCGACCTATGACCACATCACGAGTGCCTTCCTGAAGCAGGCCGGTGTCGACCATGAATTGACCTACCTGGCCGACAAGGGCTTCAGGGGCAACGGGCACATGGTCATGCTGGAGAAGAACAATCACGAAGTTGCCGACATGATGATCGGCTGGCTGGCGGAGAATTGCCGCTAGCCGAAGGAAAGGAATAGCGCGATGTCCGAGGCGGAAGACTGGGTCGTTTGGTTCAACGGTGAGATTGTTCCGGAACGGGAAGCGCGGGTGCCGTTCCGCGACCGGGGTTTCAAATACGGCGACGCGGTCTTCGACACCACGCGGACCTTCGCGCATAAGGTCTTCCGGACCGAGGACCATATCGACCGATTGTACAAGTCGCTCGCCTATCTCGACATCGATCCGGGCCTGACACCGGCGCAGTTCTGCAGCATCACCGAGGAAGTGGCGGCGTTGAACCTGCGCCATACGCCGTCGGAGGACGACATCTGGGTGACGCAGCGGGTCACCCGCGGGATGGAGCCGTCGGAGCGCGACGCCTGGCCCGACTATCCCGAGCGGACGGTGATCGTCGAATGCCGCCCGTTGCCGTTCCGGTCCCGGGCGAAGTTCTTCCGCAACGGCCTCGACCTGGTCATGGCGTCGGTGCGCCGGCCGTCGCCGGACACGCTTAGCCCGCGCGCCAAGATGCAGAACTACATCAATTTGGTGCTCGCGGACCTCGAGGTGAAAGCCGCCAACCCGGACGCCCAGGCGATCATGTTGGATACCAACGGCAACTTGGCGGAAGGCCGCGGCAGCAATCTGTTCATCGTCCGCGATGGTGTGTTGCTGACGCCGCGCGAACAGTTTGTGTTGCCCGGCGTGAGCCGCCAGACGACGATCGAGTTGGCGAAGAAGGAGGGCATTCCAGTCGAGGAGAAGGACTTGGACCTGTATGACGCGCTAACTGCCGATGAGGCCTTCATCACCTCGTCGAGCTGGTGCATTTGCCCGGCCGCGACCTTCAACCGCCGGCAGGTGGGCGACGGCCAAATTCCCGGTCCCGTGACCGACCGGCTCATGAAGGCCTATGTGGACTTGGTCGGCTGCGACTGGGTCGGACAGTATCTCCGCTACGCGAACGACTAAGCGAGGGCCTCGCGCCAGACCGCCGGCAGGATTCCGCCGCTGCGCCAATACTCGAAATCTTCTTCGGTATCGAGCCGTGCCGTCACCGTGATGGTCTCGGACGTGCCGTCGGCGCGGTTGATCATGCAGGGAACTTTCGCCATGACGCCGATGTGCGACGCGAGGTCCGGCAGGTCGAAGGTCTCGGTGCCGTCCAGCCCCAGGGTTTCCGCATTTACCCCGTCTTCGAACTGCAGCGGCGCCACACCCATCCCGACCAAATTGGTGCGGTGAATGCGTTCGAAGCTCTGCGCGATGACGGCTTTGACGCCGAGCAGGGCCACGCCCTTGGCGGCCGAATCGCGGGAGGAGCCGCAGCCGTAATTGTGCCCCGCGAGGATGACCAGCGGTGTCTTGCGTTTCAGGTATTCTTGCGCGGCCTCGAAGATGCGCATCACCGTGCCGTCCGGCTGCAGCTTGGTCATCCCGCCTTCGACGCCGGGCACCATGCGGTTGCGTAGGCGGATGTTGGCGAAGCTGGCGCGGATGACCACGTCATGGTTGCCGCGGCGCGTGGTGTAGATGTTGAAGTCCTTCTGTTCGACGCCCTTGCCGATCAGGAAGTCTGCCGCGGGTGTACCGAGGCTGATTTGACCCGACGGCGAAATATGGTCGGTCGTGATCGAGTCGCCCAGGATGGCGAGCGGCCGCATGCCGGTGATGTCCTGGATCGCTGGCTCGGTCTTCGAGAGCCCTGCAAAGTAGGGCGGTTGGCGGATATAGGTACTGTCGCCGTCCCAGTCGAAACGGTTGCTGCCGCCGTCGGCCAACGACTCCCATGTCGCGTTGCCCTCGAACAGATCCGCGTATTTCTCCTCGAACAATCGCGGTTCGAAAGTCTCGGCGACGATCCTGTTGATTTCCTGCGCGTCCGGCCAGATGTCGCGGAGATAGACCGGGGCGCCGTCGGAACCGCTGCCGATCGGGTCCTGTGCCACGTCGACGGTCATGGATCCGGCGATGGCGTAGGCGACGACCAGGGCGGGGGAAGCGAGATAGGCCGCGCGCGCGTTCGGGTGCGTCCGGCCCGGGAAGTTGCGGTTGCCGGACAACACGGCCGTACCGACCAAGTCTTGGCTTTCCAGCGCCTTGACGATGGGGTTGGGCAGCGGACCCGACCCGCCGTTGCAGGTCGTGCAGCCGAAACCCACGACGTTGAAGCCGAGCGCGTCGAGCGGTTCCTGCAGTCCCGCATTGTCGAGCGCTCCGGCGATCACGTGGCTGCCGGGCGCCAGCGATGTCTTGACCCAAGGCTTCGCCGTCAAACCCTTGGCGACGGCATTTCGCGCCAGCAGGCCGGCGGCGACCATGCCCGCCGGATTGGAGGTGTTGGTGCAGCTCGTGATCGCGGCGATCACCACATGGCCGTCGCCCAGGCTGTAGTCGGTTCCATCGACCGGGGATTGTTTCTCGGACATCGGCCGTTCGGCGACCAGTTCGACATGCGCCGGAAAATCCTTGGCGACGGCATCGAGCGGGACGTGGTCCTCGGGATTGCGCGGCCCGGCGACGCAAGGCCGGATGCTGCTGAGGTCGAGCGAAACGACGGTTTCGAACTCGGGGTCTGGTGTCGATGCGTCGCGCCACAGCTTCTGCGTCTTCGCGTAGGTTTCGATCAGGTCGATCTGCTCTTCCGGCCGGGCGGTCATGCGCAGATAGTCGATGGTGCGCGCATCGACGGGGAAATAGACGGCGGTCGATCCGAATTCCGGCGCCATGTTCGCGATGGTGCCGCGGTCGGCGACCGACAGCATGTCGAGACCCTTGCCGAAGAACTCGACGAACTTTCCCACTACACCCATCGCGCGCATCTTCTCCGTGATGGCGAGGACGAGATCGGTCGGCGTGGCGCCGTCGGGCAGTCGCCCGCTCAATTCGACGCCCACCACCTCGGGCAGCGCGATGGCAACCGGTTTGCCGACCATGACAGCTTCCGCCTCGAGCCCGCCGACACCCCAGCCCAAAATACCGAGGCCGTTGATCATCGGCGTATGGCTGTCCGTCCCGACCAGCGTGTCCGGGTAGACGAGCGTGCCGTCCGGCGTGTCCTCGCGCCAGACAACCTGTCCGATATGCTCCAGGTTGATCTGATGCATGATGCCCTTGCCCGGCGGCACCACGCGGACCCCGTCGAAACTGTTTTGGCACCAGCGTAGGAAAGTGAAGCGCTCGGCGTTACGCGCATATTCCGTTTCCAAGTTGATCCGCGCCGCGTCCGGAATGCCCGACACATCGACCTGCAGCGAATGGTCGATGATGATGTCGATGGGCACCTTCGGCTCGACGGTGGCCGGGTCTTTGCCTGCCTCGGCGACCGCGTCGCGCAGGGCGGCGATATCGACCAGCATCACCAAGCCGAGGATGTCCTGGCTGAAGATCCGGTTGGGGTAGAAGGCCAGTCCGGCGCCGATCCGCCGGTTCAGGACATTGTCGATATCCTGCGCCAAGGTGGCGGCATCGCTGCGCAGGTTGCGGGCGGACTGACGGGCGAGGTTTTCCACGATCACCCGCAGCGAGTAGGGCAGCCGGTCAAGTCCGTTCAAATCTGCGATAGGGACGTAACGAAAGGCGCCGTCCAATCCCGGCAGTGATTCAACGGAAAAGGCGGTTTTCGGCACGTTAGGTCTCCCTTTTTAATGTGCAGTAGATATCAAACAGGCGCCACAACATCAAAACAACGCCCTATCCACCCCTTATGGATACTGTCGTTTGGGGCGTGTCTGATGTTATGCCGGTGATGCCCGGCGAATAAGGAAGCTCAGCCCCATGACCAAGCTCTCGGCGGCCTTTGCCCATTGGCGCGCCTCGCTTCTCTATTTTCAGGAGTGGTTCGAGCGTCTTCGCGCCAACACGCGGTTTTTCCTGCCGAAGGTCTTTCTCGCCTTCGTCGGGATCAATCTGCTGTGTTTCTGGTGGGCTTTGTTGACGGCCTATCCGGGGCTGTTGTTCAGCCATAAGACGGTGGAATACATCTTGACCGGGTTCCCGGTCGCGGTGCTGGGCGCGTTGTTCGATAGCCTTTCGCTGTTCGTCACGTTGCTCCTGATCGACCGGGCGCTGTCGGCGAAGAGCAACCTCAGCTATGTGGGCTATCTCAGCGTCGACCTGTTCATCGCGGTTCTCGCGACCTTCTGGGTGCTGTTCGCCTTCATGTTGTCCGGTTGGATCGTTAGCCTCGTCCTGCAGAACCCGGAGACGATGTCGCAACGGACCGGACTGTACCAGTCGCGCCTCGAGAACGTTCTGGCAAACCCGTTCAGCCGGGAAAGCCTTCGCAACATTTATTTCGGGATGATCATGGGGGCATCGGCTCTGCTGCCGACCCTGTTCCACATGGGGATGGCAGCCCGGTCGGTGCAGCGGTCCGTCGCCGGCGCGATCAAGCTGCGGCGAAGCGGCTCGGCGTAACCGAAAACCCGCCGCGGCGCGAACCGCGGCGGGCATTCTTCGGGTGGACGGCCAGTCTTACCGTTGGGGCAGTGCGGAGGCCGATTTGGCGAGCCGAACCAGGTTGATGAATTCCGCCCGGTAACCGAACGGGTCTTCGCCCTTCGCGGTCTTCGCCATGGCGATCACGTCGTCATAGGAGTAATCGCCGGTATATTTGCCGCCCTTGAGGATTTGCCCGAAGGCCGCGACGGCGGTGGCCCATGTCGCTTCCTTCGAAACCGCGTCGGCATTGCCGATCTTGATGGGCGTCGTAATCAACGTCGATTTGGTCTGATCCGGCTGCTTGTAGCGGATCTTCAGGAAGGCATATTCGTCCTCGAAAGATGCCGTGCTCCTTTTCGCGGCCGCGCCGGATTGCTGATATCGGCTTTCCCCGATCGCCGCCGTGCCGCCGGCCGTGGGCGTGATCTCGTAGATCGCGGTGACGCTATGGCCCGCACCGATATCGCCCGCATCCACCTTGTCGTTGCGGAAATCTTCCCGCTTCAGGGCGCGCGTCTCATAGCCGATCAATCGGTATTCGGCGACGGTCTTGGGGTTGAACTCTACCTGGAACTTCACGTCCTTGGCGATCGGGAACAAGGTCGAGGTGGCCTCTTCGACAAGCACTTTCCGTGCTTCGTTAAGCGTGTCGATATGGGCCGCGACGCCGTTGCCGTTCTGCGCCAGGGTTTGCATCAGATGGTCGTTGAGGTTTCCCTGGCCGAAGCCTAGCACCGACAGGAAAACGCCGGACTTCCGCTTGCGCTCGACGAAGCCTTTTAGCTCTTCGCGGTTGGTGATACCCACGTTGAAGTCGCCATCGGTCGCCAGGATCACGCGGTTGACCGCCTTCTTGTCCAGGTTGCCTTCGGCCAGTGCATAGGCCTGCCGGACCCCGGCGGCGCCGGCAGTCGATCCGCCCGCGCGCAGGTTATCCAGGGCGGCGAGGATCTTGTGCTTGTCCGCGATCTTGGTCGGCTCCAGCACCGTGCCCGCCGCGCCGGCATAGACGACGATCGCGACCGTATCTTCCGGTGACAGCGTATCGAGCAACAGTTTCATGGAATTGACCATCAGCGGCAGCTTGTCCGCCGCCCGCATCGAGCCCGATACGTCCAGCAGGAAGACCAGGTTGCTGCGCGGTTTCTCTGCGGGTTCGATATCGTAGCCCTTGACCCCGATGTGGATCAGCTTGTTGCCCTTCTTCCACGGGCTGTCCGTGACCGTCACGGTCGGCTGGAATGGTTTCTCGCGGGTCTCCGGCAACGGGTAGGCGTAGTCGAAATAGTTGATCAATTCCTCGATGCGGATCGCGTTTTTCTGTGGCAGGACGCCCCGGTTCAGCATGCGGCGCATGAAGGAATAGGAGGCCGTGTCCACGTCGGAGGAGAAGGTGGAAACGGGTGCCTCGGCCACACGCTTGATCTCGTTCTCCTGCACCGATTGGAACTGATCGCGGCCGACCGATTCATACTGCGGTGGGACGCGGTCACCGACGGGTGGCCGGGAAAGCCGCTCGTTTTTCTGCACGCGCTGGCGGGCGGCCTCGGACACAACACCCGGGGCCTTACCCTTGGCGGTCGAGTGCGGCGTCATAAGCCCGAGAATGCCGCCGCCACCGACAATTCCCGGCGTGCCGCGTGACCGATCCATCGCCGGGGCCGGCTTCTTGTCGATTGGGTCGCTTCGGAATTCCTCAGACGGTTTCGGGGCCGGCTGCGCTACGGGGGGGACCGCTCCCGGTTCGGCGCGCGCGACATCCTTGAGCAGCGGCGCCTTTTCATCCTGTTTCGCCTGCGCCGGGGTATCGGGCCGATTCTGGCGTTCCGATGCTTCCTGCTCCGCGCCGGTCCGGGCTTCCTTCTCCTTCGTCTCTGCCTTCCGGCCGCCCTGCGCGACAGCCACGTCGGTCGAGCTTTGTCCGGCGGGTGTCGTGGTCGATGCGGATTCGGCGGGCGGCGGCGTTACGTCGCGATACGGGTCGACCATGTCGAAGGTCACGACGGTCAGCAGTGCGACCGCGGCGGTCGCCATGCCGCCAAAAAGATATTTCCGTTCCATCAATCGTCTCCTGGGTCGGGGTGTGGTTCGACCGGTAAGACGACCGAGGATCGACGATCCTTGGCGGGATTTTAAATTTTCCTGCTGCGCCTCGTCGAACGCGGCAAGCGCGAGGTTCATCGCCTCCTTGCGCGCGTTGTCGCTGGGCGGCGGGATTTCTTCCGCGTTGAGAATGTCCTTCAATTGCCGCTCATCCATAACGGCACTCCATGTTTTGGAAGGATTGCAGCTTCTTGCGCGCTTCGTGGATATACCAGGACACGGTGCTAGTCTTGCACTTCATGACGGTCGCCGCCTCGCGGTGCGAAAGGCCTTCGCTGAACACGAGATACAGCGCCTCCTTTTCCTTGTCCGGCAGTCGGCGGACCTGATCCATCACCTGCCGGGCGTAGACCTTTGCATCGCCCTCGGCGGGTTCGGACGGTTCGGGAACCGAGTCCAGATCCGTTGTCCGGCGCGCACGGGATTTCGCCCAATCCTTCGCCGTGTTGATCACCAGCGGATAGAGCCAGGTGAGGAAGGCCGACTTGAACTGAAAGGACCCCAGCGAGCGCGCCAGCTTGATGCAGGCGATTTGCGTGATGTCCTCGGCGTCGGCCTGATTTCCGCACCATTTGAAGGCGATCCGGTAGATCACGTCGTAATAGAGGCGCAACAGCGCCTCGAACGCCGCTTTGTCGCCGTTTTGGGCCTGTTTGATCAGGTCTGCTTCGTCAGCCGGATCGCTCATCTAGGGCTCTTTAGTGCTGTTTTGCCCATTAGACGACAGCTTTGGTGAAATCCTTGGAAAAAAGTTGAGCTTTTTTCCGGAACGGCGCTACGCGACGAAATGCCAGAGGATGGCAAGGCCGGCACACAGGGCCAGTGTTCGAATAACCCCTTGTTTAAAAAACAGGAGCGTGGCCACCGCCACGACCGCGAGCACCACGGCCACCAGGTCGGCCCCGCTTTCCGGCGGCACCCAATAGCGGAAAACGCCGATCCAGCGCTGCTCGATTCCCGGCATCAGCACATGCAACGAGAACCAGAGCGACAGGTTGAGAATCACCCCGACCACGGCAGCGGTGATGCCCTGCAAGGCCGCCTTCAGCTTCGCCGATTGGCCGATCCGTTCGACATAGGGCGCGCCGGTGAAGATCCACAGGAAACACGGCGCGAAAGTGGCCCAAAGCGTGACCGCGGCCCCCGCAAGCCCCATCAGCAGGATATGCTCGCCGGATGATCGGGCGGCGGCCAGGTAGCCGACGAACTCGGTCACCAGAATGAGCGGTCCCGGCGTCGTTTCCGCAAGGCCCAGCCCGTCGAGCATTTCGCCGGGATTGAGCCAGCCATGGGTCTCGACCGCCGCTTGTCCCATATAGGCCAGCACCGCATAGGCGCCGCCGAAGGTGACGACCGCCAGCTTGGAGAAGAACAGGCCGATCTGGGACAACACGTGATCCGGCCCCAGCAGCAGCGCGAGCGCCACCAGCGGCAGTACCCAGATCGAAAGCCAGGTGGCGATGGTTTTGACCGTGCCGCCGATCGACACGCCGGGCGATCCGTCGCCCGGCGAAACGGTCCCTTGGCCGGGGAGCAAGAACCCAATGATCCCCGCGCCCAGCACGATGATCGGGAAGGGCACGTCGAAGAAGAAGATGGCGACGAAGGCGGCCGCCGCGATGAGCCAGTGCGCCGCCTGATGCAGTGCGCGCTTGGAGATCTTCAGCAGCGCCTCGATGACGATCACCAGAACCGCCGCCTTGATGCCGATGAAACCCGCCTCAACCAGCGGCACCTGACCGAACACCGAGTAGACGATGGACAGGCCCAGCACGACCAGCGCGCCGGGGATGACGAATAGCAATCCCGCGGCCAGCCCGCCGGGGATGCCATGCAGCCGCCAGCCGGAATAGGTCGCAAGCTGCATCGCTTCCGGTCCCGGCAACAGCATCGCGAAGTTGAGGGCGTTGAGGAACTCGTTCTCGGTCAGCCACTTCTGTTCCTCGACGATTTCCCTGTGCATCAGCGCGATCTGGCCGGCTGGGCCGCCGAAGGAGAGAAAGCCGATGCGTGCCCAGACCTTGAGCGCGGCGGCGAAACTCACCGGTTCCCGTCGGGCGCCGCCGGGGGGGCGGTCCCGATCCAGGGCCGCTCCGTTTTCCTGTTGCGCGCTCATGAGGATTTCCCCGCCGGCCAGTTGTGCGTCTCCTTGGGCGACTTCCGCCGCCACGCATACAGCGCATCGTACAACGTCATGCCCATGGACAGCGAGAGGCGATCGTCCTCGCCGGCCATCGCCGAGATGCCGATCGACATGGCCAGCAGCCCGGCCGCTTCGGGGGCGAGGTCGAGCTTGGACGTGTCCGCGCCGCGGACGATGGTGGCCAGTTGCGCCAGCGCCGGGTCGTCGATGCCGCTGCGGTCGAGCAACACGTCGAAGCTGCAGCGGTTGCCGTCATGGGTGATCTCGCCGCCCTCCACGTCGAAAGCGACGGCGCCGATCTCCTCGGCGGTGTTCAGGACCTGATCGGCGTCGACGTAGAGGATTTCCGCGGTCGGGTCGATGAACCGCTTGATGAACCAGGGGCAGGCGATGCGGTCGATCTTGGGCCGCCGCCGGGTGACCCAGCGGCTCGGCGATCCGCCGGCAATGTCCGGCAGGTTCGTGCGCCGCCGCACCGGCAGGCCGGCTTTTTTCCAAGCCTCGATGCCGCCGCGCAGGACCCGCACGGGCTTTCCCGTGGCGCGCAGGACCGATGCGGACCCTTGCGAGACCTGATGCCCGTGGACGCAGTAGATCACCATGTCCCGTCCGCCGGTATCCATGGCGCCGAGCGCGTCGGTCTTCAAGTGGTTGCACCAGATCGCGCCGGGAATGACGTGATCCTCCGCCTCGTAGGCCTCGCGCCGCCGCGCATCGATGACGATCGGCGCATCGGTCCCGCCGAAGGACGCCCAAAGCTGTTCTGCCGTGATGAAGTATTTACCCATAGGAATGCTCCGATAACTGTAACGGTCGGAGCGGCGATTGGGCTGACGCCTGACGGGGCCACCGCATTCGCCCCATGCGGTATTAAATAGGCGAGGATACGTATTCCGGCAAGTGTGAATTACGGCATTGATGCCGGACCCACGCTTGATGTCATTCCCGCGAAAGCGGGAATCCATCTTCGCGGTTGGGTCTGGATTCCCGCTTTCGCGGGAATGACGTTGAAAGAACTACGGCCTTGGCTCGTCCGCTACAGTCACTTCGCCCAGACCGGGATCGCGTCGCAGGCGCGCGGGGGAGGCGCGGATGTCGCCGGGGCGTATTTTGCGAGGATCGCATCGGTCTGCGAAATCGTCGGCGCGTGCCGCTTCCAGGTCCGGGTCTTCTCCAGGTATTTCTCCATCAGCTTCGAGTAGCGCCGCCCGGTGAAGAACCCGCGCAGCCGCGACGGCACGTCCAGGATCACCGCGTTGGGGTCGAGCATGGCGATGGCGGGGAAGTACCGGAAGCCGAGCGCCTCGGCCATCGCCCGCGCCACGGGATCGGCCGAGATATCGCTGTAGGCGAAAACCGCGCGGCCGGCGAAACGGTTGATCGCGCTGCACGGCATCACGTCCTGGATCAGTCGTTTGCACCATTGGCAATCTTTCCCGCCCAGTACGATCACGGTCGGCGTGCCCGCATCAATGCCCTTCAGGAGGGCGCCTCGCGCGTCGTCGACGTGCCAGCCGATCCGCGCCGCGAAGATTTCCTGGCCGGGCGCGGCGAGGTGATCGCGCGGGTCCCAGGGGCCGACCGGTGTTGCGATGACGCCTTCCGGCAACGGCAGCGGCGGAATCCGGTTCGCGCGTTTCGAATCGAAGATATGCCCCGTCGGCACCACCGCGTCGCGCTTCAGCGTTTCGACGAGGGCGTTCCACCGCGCCGGGTCGGCCTGTGCCTCGCCGGCGCAGGCGAGATGGTCGATCATGCGCGTGGGGTTGGGCGGGCAGGCATCCGCCGCCGCAACGGGTGCTGTCAGCAGCATCCCGATCAGCGGGATCATCGCTAGAATTCGGATTCCGAGGATCATGCGCGCTCACCCAGGTTCGAAGCTTACAGCATAGCGCGGCCGAACGGCCGTGCCCCATAACAAAAACGGGAGCGCCTGAGCGCTCCCGTTTTCCCGGCACGGTGCTTTATCGGTTTTTTGCCGGTAATCCTCGCTGCTGCCGGGTCCTAGTCGTCGCCGGCGGCGGCTAGGTCGGTCTTGGCGGCTTCCGCCGCGACTTTCTCCGCAGGCTGGTAGATCTCGCTGCCTTCCTGCTTGAACTTCTCGGACATCTCGTTCATGCCCTTTTCGGCGAATTCGCGGATTTCCTGCGTGATCTGCATCGAGCAGAATTTCGGCCCGCACATGGAGCAGAAATGCGCCACCTTGGCGCCTTCCGCCGGCAGGGTCTGGTCGTGGAAATCCTCGGCCGTTTCCGGATCCATCGCGAGCTTGAACTGATCGCGCCAGCGGAAATCGAAGCGCGCCCGGCTGAGCGCGTCGTCCCACAGCCGCGCGCCCGGATGGCCCTTGGCGAGGTCGGCGGCATGCGCGGCGATCTTGTAGGTGATCACCCCGTCCTTCACGTCCTTGCGGTTGGGCAGGCCGAGATGCTCCTTCGGCGTGACGTAGCAGAGCATCGCCGTGCCGTACCAGCCGATCATCGCCGCGCCGATGGCGCTGGTGATGTGGTCGTAGCCGGGGGCCGTGTCGGTCACCAGCGGGCCCAAGGTGTAGAAGGGCGCCTCGTGGCAGTGCTTCAGCTGCTCGTCCATGTTGACCTTGATCTTGTGCATCGGCACGTGGCCGGGGCCTTCGATCATCACCTGCACGTCGTGCTTCCAGGCGATCTTGGTCAACTCGCCGAGGGTGCGGAGTTCCGCGAACTGGCCCTCGTCGTTGGCGTCCGCGTTACAGCCCGGCCGCAGCCCGTCGCCCAGCGAGAAGCTGACGTCGTACTGCTTCATGATTTCGCAGATTTCCTCGAAGTTGGTGTAGAGGAAGCTCTCCTTGTGATGGGCGAGGCACCACTTGGCCATGATCGACCCGCCGCGCGAGACGATGCCGGTGACGCGCTTGGCGGTCATCGGGATGAACGGCAGCCGCACGCCGGCGTGGATGGTGAAATAGTCGACGCCCTGCTCGCATTGCTCGATCAGCGTGTCGCGGTAGACTTCCCAACTCAGGTCCTCGGCGACGCCGTTGACCTTCTCCAGCGCCTGGTAGATCGGCACGGTACCGATCGGCACGGAGGAGTTGCGGATGATCCACTCGCGCGTATTGTGGATGTCCTTGCCGGTCGACAGGTCCATCACCGTGTCGCCGCCCCAGCGGGTCGCCCAGACCATCTTCTCCACCTCTTCCGAGACGGAGGAGGAGACGGCCGAGTTGCCGATATTGGCGTTGATCTTCACCAGGAAGTTCCGGCCGATGATCATCGGCTCGGTTTCCGGATGGTTGATGTTGGCGGGGATGATGGCGCGGCCGCGGGCGATCTCGTCGCGCACGAATTCCGGCGTCACCTCCTCGGGGATTTCCGCGCCGAAGCCTTCGCCGTCGCCGTAGAACTCGGACCGGCCCAGGTTCTCGCGGATCGCGATGTATTCCATCTCGGGCGTGATGATGCCCTGCTTGGCGTAGTGCATCTGCGAGACGTTGCCGCCGGGCTTGGCGCGCAGCGGCGGCCGCTTGACCGGGAATTCCGGGCAGGCGCGCGGGTCGCCCTCGGTGCGATGGTTGTCTTCCGGCTTGATCTCGCGGCCGACATATTCCTCCACGTCGCCGCGCGCCTTGATCCACTCGCTGCGAAGCGCGGGCAGGCCCTTGTAGACGTCGATCTTCACGTCCTCGTCGGTATAGGGGCCGGACGTGTCGTACAGCCGCACCGGCGGCTCGTTGGCCGACGGTTCGAGTGCCACCTCGCGGAAGGGCACGCGGAGCGCGCCGTCCTTGCCGCCGGTCACATAGGTCTTCTTCGACCCCGGAATCGGACCGGTGGTGATGACGATGTCGTCGGTATCTCTAGGCATAATCGGACCTCCATGTTCATAACGCTGGAGATCCGGGGAAAGTCTGCGGGGCGGTCTGGCAGGGCCGTTTTGGGACTTAGGTCTTGGGGGTGGCTCTGTTCAGAATTCCTTCCCTCCGCCGGCATTACCCGGATCAGGTTCTCGGGGTCACCGCGCGGCCATCCACCGATGGCATGGGATTAGCGGAATCTCAGCCCTTTCGCAGGGCCCCCCCAGGCAAGAGACATAGTGAAGCGGGATTCGGTTCGCGTCAATGGGGGTAATGCGCCGCATTCTCACTCCTCCCGAAACTCCCCCAACAATGACAGTCCCTCGATCCCCGTCGCCCCGTCCTCTTTGATCACCCTCCGGGGGCGTTTGCCGATTTCTTCTTCCAGGGCGTCGGCCAGTTCGTCGGAATGGGTGACGATCCAGATTTGCGCGTGTTGCGCGGCGGCGGCGATCAGGCGGGCGAGGGGGGCGATCAGTTTGGGGTGCAGGCTCGCCTCCGGTTCGTTGAAGGCGATGAAGGTGGGCAGGCGGTAGCCCATCAGCGCGCCCAGCAGGCAGAGGTATTTCAGCGTGCCGTCCGACAGTTCGTGCGCGCCGAAGGGGCGCGGGATGTCCGGGTATTCCATCTCGAAGCGGCAGTGGCTGCCGTCGTCGCCCGCGCCCAGCACCGCGCCGGGGAAGGCGTCGTCGATCGCGGCGTCCAGGTCAACCGTGTCCTGGCGGATCACCGACAGCGTGGACAGCACGGCGGCGAGGTCCGCGCCGTCGGTCGACAGCGTCGGCGTGGTGATCGCGTGGCAGGGCCGGCGGATCGGCGAGGCCGCGTCGGTGCGGAAGTCGTGATAGAGCCGCCAGTCCAGCAACTCGCGGCGCATCGCCTCCAGCTCCGGGTAGCGGGCGGCGTCGCGGAAGGCGGCGAGCGCGGTCTCCGACGGCAGCACCGCGTTGTTGTGCACCTCGCGCTTGCCGTCCTCGTTGCGCAGCGTCACCGCCGGGCCGTTGCGTTCCATCATCACCACGTCGCGCCCGCCGAGGTGGACGGTCAGGCGTTCCTCCTTGATCAGCGGCTCGATGGAGAAGGCGGCCTGCAACGGTTTCGGCAGGCCGATCTCCAGTTCGTAGCTCTGCGGCACGCCGCCCTCGTGGGCGAAGGCCATTTCGTCGAACCGGGCCTTGAGGATCAGGCGGACCGGCTTGCCGCGTTTCCGCTTGCCCGCCCAGAGCACGGATTCGACGCCGCCTTCCTCGGCGATGGCGTGGGTCGCGCTGCCGTCGGCGGCGGCGCGTAGCAGGCCGAGCGCCTTATAGAGGTTCGTCTTGCCGACGCCGTTCTCGCCGACAAAGACCGACAGCCGGTCGACCGGCAGATGTAGCCGCTCGACCGAGCGGTACCCCTGGATGTCGATGGCGCTGAGCGGCATGGGCAGTCCTTGTTAGGCGTATAAGGGTCGGCCGATCACGCCCCGGCGTTCCCCACCGTCAGCCCGCCGCAGACGAACAGCACCTGTCCCGTGACGAAGCTGTTGTCCTTCTCCAGAAAGAAGGCGGCGGCGCGGCCGATGTCGTCCGGTTCGCCGATGCGGCCGACGGGGACCGAGGCGATCAGCGCTTCCGATTTCGGGCTGCCCGGCGGGTTGCCTTCCTTGTACAGCTCGGTCGCGATCGGCCCCGGCGCGATCGCGTTGACCGTGATGCCGTGCGGCGCCAGTTCGAGCGCCCAGACCTTGGTCATCGAGGCGATGGCGCCCTTGGTCGCGGCATAGGCGGTGCGGTCGGTCTTGCCGACCATGGTGCGGCTGGAGATGTTGACGATGCGCCCCCAACCGGCGGCCTTCATGCGCTCGGCCGCCGCCTTCGCCGCGAGCGCCGCCCCGACCATGTTGACGGGCACGAGGCGGTCGAAATCCGCTTCCGTGGTCTCTTCCAGCGAATGCGAGATCACCGCGCCCGCGTTGTTCACCAGGCCGACCACGGACCCGAAACCGTCGATGGTGCGGAAGGCATCCTCGATGGCCGCGGGGTCGGACAGGTCGGTTTCGAGGAAACGCTCGTCGTTCGACGCGGCGGCGGCGTCCGGCGGCCGGATGTCGAGGTTGACCACGCCGCGCCCGCCCCCTTGCACGCGGTTCACGATGGCGCGTCCGATGCCGCGCGATCCGCCCGTCACGACGACGAATTCGGTGCTGTTGTCCGTCATTACCTTCCTCCCGAGAGTGGCCGCGCCGTCCGGCGCGTTCCGGAAAGCTTATGTCTAATACGGACCCGGTTCCATCGGCGTGCCGTCGAAGAACCGTTGCGTGCGGAAACGGGTCAGGTCGTGCCCCGCATCGCGGCCGCACAGCAGGTCCGCCGCGATGCGGCCGATCGCCGGGCCGATGCCGAAGCCATGGCCGCTCAATCCCGTCGCGATGTGCAGGCCGGGCAGGCGGTGGTCCTCGCCGAGCACGGGCACCGCGTCCGGGGTGACGTCGATCATCCCGGCCCAGGCCTCGGCCAGTTTCGCCTGTCCGATGGCGGGGTAGCGGCCGGGCAGGCGGTCTTGGATTTGCTTGATCACGATCGGCGACGGCTCGGGGTTGAGCACGCGCATCCGCTCGAACGGGCTTTCCTGGTCGGCGGTCCAGCTTTTCGGGTTACCCCACGCGCCGGGATACCCCTTGGGCGCGCCGAGATGCAGTTTCACGTTCTTGGCCGATGTCCGAAGAAGTTTGAGGAATTTCCCGAAATACCTGAACGAATTCGCCGACAGGAAATGCTCCGCCAGCTCGCCGGAGGTGATGGTGTAGCCGCCGTCGGCGCGCCGCCGGATCGCCAGGCCGGGGGTCAGCACGTTGTTGCTGACGAATTCGGGCACCGGCTCGGTCCGCGCTACGGTCGAGCGCACGGCGAGCTGCGGCAGGTCGATCCCGGCGTTGGCCGCGAAATGGGTGGACCACGCGCCGCTGGCCAGCAGCACCCGGTCGCAGCGGATGCGTCCGGCCTCGGTCACGACACCGGCAACCCTCCCGCCTTCCACATCGAGCGTCCGGACCGCGCAGTTCTCGGCGATCACCGCCCCCGCCCGCCGCGCCGCCCGGGCCAGCGCCGGGATCGCGACGAAGGGTTCGCCGCGGCCGTCGCTCGGCGTGATCATGCCGCCGACCCAGTTGCCCTTGATGCCCGGATACTGTTCGGCGATGTCGTGTTTCGACAGCATCCTGGTGTCGAGCTGGTGCTCGGTCGCCATTTCGCGCCAGGCTTCGTACTTCCGCAGCGTGGCTTCGTCGTCGGTGATGTAGAGGTTGCCGCAGGGTGTGAAGGTGAGGTCGGCCTCGCCGGTCTTTTCCGCCAGGCCGCGCCAGATGCGGTTGGATTCCATCATGATCGGCAGTTCCGCCCGGTCGCGGCCTTGCTGGCGGATCCAGCCCCAGTTCCGGCTGGACTGCTCGCCGGCGACGCGCCCTTTCTCGCAGACGACGACCTTCTCGCCGCGTTCGGCGAGGAAATAGGCCGCGGCGATCCCGGCGACACCGCCGCCGATGACGACGACATCGGCGGCCTCGGGCAACGGATCGGCAAAGGTGATCGGGGATTGGTCGGTGATCATCGGCATGGGACGGTTCCGCAGGTGGGTCGCGGGAGCGGCGCGGGCGCGCCGGTCCGATCACTATGCCGGAGGTTGGTCGGGGAGACTAGTGCCGGATGGTTGAATATCGTGGTGTCATTTGATTTCCGATGTCATTCCCGCGAAAGCGGGAATCTAAGCTGCGGTGATGTCTGGATTCCCGCTTTCGCGGGAATGACGATAGAGATCGAAGTGACCGCAGATTTTTTCCTGACGGTTCCGTTACCCCTTCTCCGGATACCAGGAGAATTCGATCATCAGACATCCCGTCTCGGTGCGCACAGGGCCTTGCAGGAAGCCCGGTTCCCGGTAGGCGTAGGAAGGCGAGGGCACGACGCGTTTGCCGCCGTTGCCGCGTTTCATGATGGTCTCCTTACACCGCCTTGGGTTGGATCATCCGGCCGAGGCCGTCGAACAGGTCGAGCATGCGCTCGTTCCAGTCGTAGATGGCGGTGTCCGGCTCGACGATGGCGGCGGGGCTGACCGCGCGGGCCCATTGCAGGGCGCTGAAGATCAGGTAGTCGCCGTAGGCGGGACCGTCGCCGCAAATCCACTTTTGCCGTTCCAGCGTCAGATTGGTCGGCGTCAGCACCTGGCGCGTCGCGGCCAGCCGCGCCTCCTGGTCGCCGGCGACGTCTTCCAGCGGTTTGCCGAACCGTTTCTCCCGGCTCTCGCGAAAATAGGCCTGGTCCTCGGGATCGAGACTGTCGTGGATGTCGATCAGCACTGTTTGCACGATGGCCGGGTGCAACACCGTATTGGCCCACCAGTTGAGATGATGTGCCAGCCCCCGCCCGACGGGTCCGCCGAACAGCGACGGGTTGCCCGGATAGGTGTCTTCCAGGTAGCAGGCGATGTCCCAGGAATCGGCGATGACCGTATCGCCGTCGCGCAGCACCGGCACCTGTTTCTGGCCGCTGAAGGCGATCTTGTCTTTCTCGGTGAAGCGGCAGGGCTCGCATTCGACCTCCAACTCCTTATGGGCGAGCGCGAGACGGCTGCGCCAGCAGTTCGGGCTGAAGCGAAGGTCATGGGCGCCGGTGAGGTCATAGAGAATGCGGGACATGGGGCAGGGTCCTTTGCGATGAGATGTGCATGCTATCCAATCGCGGCGGCGACCGCACCGGTCAAGTCACCGTTGTGTGACGGTCTTTTCTGGAACGGCTTTCTAGAGCGGCCAGATCCAAAGGATCATCGGCACCGCGACGACACAGATCACCACTTCCAACGGCAATCCCATGGGCCAGTAGTCGCGAAAGCGGTAGCCGCCGGGGCCCATCACCAGGACGTTCGATTGATGGCCGATCGGCGTCAGGAAGGCGCAGGACGCGCCGATGGCGACCGCCATCAGGAAGGGGTCGGAGTTGACGCCGATGCGGTTCGCCAGTTCGGCGGCAAGCGGCGCCATCAGTACGGCGGTGGCCGCGTTGTTCATCGCATCCGACAGCATCATGGTGGCGACCAGCACGACGGTCAGCAACGCCCAGGGCGGCAAATAGCCGCTGGTCGAGGCGATGGCATCGGCAATTAGCGTCGATGCGCCGGATATCTCCAATGCCTGACCGACGGGTACCATCGCGCCCAGTAACACCAATATCGGCCAGTCGACGGCCTCGTAGGCGCGGCGTAACCGGATTTGCCCGGTCACCAGCAAGAGGACGACCGCGGTCACGAAGGCGATCGGCACCGAGACGAAGCCGAAAGCGCTCGCCAGGATCGCGCCGAGGAAGATGAAGACCGGCGTCAGGCTCGGCGTGCGGTGCAGCGTCAGGTCGCGATGCGCCAGCGGCAGGCAGCCGAGCGTCGCCAGCGTATCCGGCATGGTTTCCGTATCGCCCTGCAGCAACAGCACGTCGCCCGCCTGGAATTGGACTTCGTTGAGCCGCCGCCGCACCGGCTCGCCATGCCGGGCCACCGCGATCAGGTTCATGCTATGCCGGCTGCGCAGGCGGATAAGCCGGGCGGTCCGGCGGATCAGCGGGGAGGACGGGGTGACCACCGCCTCCATCATGCCGATGGTTTCCGAGTGCAGCGTCTCGGAACTGAGGTTCCGGTTTCCGACCAGTTCCAAGCCGGCGGCCTTGACCGTTTCCTCGATGGACTCGGCGTTGCCCTCGAGCAGCAGGTGGTCGCCTTCGTGCAACAGGCCTTCGATCGACGGGGCGAGTCGCTGATAACTGCCGCGATGCAACGCAACGAACACGATGTCGTCGGCGACGCCGTTGCTGTACGAATCCCGAATTCGCTTATCGATAAGCGGGGAGCCTTCGGGAATGCGGACCTCGGTGATGTAATCGTCGATGTTGAAAACGTCGCCGGATTTGCTGGGCCCGTGATGCTTGGGGATCAACCGCCAGCCGATGACGGCGATGAACAGGATTCCGGCGACGGCGATGGCGGTGCCGACGGGGGTGAAGTCGAACATGCCGAAAGGCTCGGCCGCGTAGTCCGCCCGGATTGCCGCGACGATGATATTGGGCGGCGTTCCGATCAGCGTGACCAGGCCGCCCAGCAGCGAACCGAAGGACAGCGGCATCAGCAGTTCGCCCGGCTCGCGGCCCGACTTGCGCGCGATCTGGATCACGACGGGCATCAGCAGGGCCAGCGCGCCGATGTTGTTCATAAACCCGGAGAGCGCGGCGACCAGGGCAGCGATCGCGCCGACCTGTAGCGACGGACTGAGCTCCGCCTCGGCGAGCCGCTTGGCGATGACGCCGACGATGCCGGAATTCTGGAGCCCGCGGCTGATCACGAGAACCGCCGCCACCGTGATAACGGCGGGATGGCCGAAGCCGTCGAAGGCGCGGTCCGGCGGCACGATTCCGGCCAGGAGAACCGCGACGAGCGCGATCAGCGCCACCACGTCGTAGCGCCAACGTCCCCAAACGAATAAGCCCAACGTCCCGAGGATTACCCCGAAAACGTAGATTTGGTCGAATGTCACGCCTTGTCCCCACTGCTCTGCCGCGGCAGCAGACTAGGCGGGGCTCCCGCGCGATGCAAATGTGTGCCGGAGACCGGCGTTGCACTGCGGCAACGCACCGCATTCCCATAGGGTCCATTGGGCGCAAGAACCCTGCCCGGAATGGTCGTTGACGATGGCGGACTTGGGTCATAGTGTCCGCCCGCTCGATACGATCAGCCGTATGTATTGAGCCGCGAAACAGCAGAGTATCGAAGGATTTGCAGCGATGACCAAACCGCAGCACCGGCCCGCCCGGCCCTTTTTCTCCTCTGGCCCATGCGCGAAGCCGCTTGGTTGGTCGCCGGACGTTCTCGGCGACGCCTTCGTCGGCCGATCGCATCGGGACCCGGACGGCATCGCGCGGATCAACGAAGTAATCGAACGGACGCGTAAAACGCTTTCGATTCCCGATGATTACCGGATCGGCGTCGTGCCCGGCTCCGACACCGGCGCGATCGAAATGGCGTTGTGGTCGATGCTGGGCGCGCGCGGCGTCGATGTCCTGGCCTGGGAAAACTTCGGGCAAATGTGGGTCATCGACATCGTCAAGCAGCTCAACATCGGCAATGCCCGCGTGGTCGAGGCGGAATACGGCGATCTGCCGGACTTGTCCAAGGTCGATCAGGACAACGATGTGGTCTTCACCTGGAACGGGACGACGAGCGGCGTTTGCGTGCCGAACGGCGACTGGATTTCCGCGGATCGCCAAGGACTGACGATCTGCGATGCGACCTCGGCCGTGTTTTCCATGGATATGCCCTGGGACAAGCTGGACGCGACCAGCTGGTCCTGGCAGAAGGCGATGGGCGGCGAGGCGGCGCATGGCATGTTGGTGCTGAGCCCGCGTGCTGTCGAACGGCTCGAGAGCTATACCCCGCCCTGGCCGATGCCGAAGCTCTTCCGCATGGTGAAGAAAGGGAAGCTCGACGAAGGTATTTTCCAGGGCCTGACGATCAACACGCCGTCGATGCTGTGCGTCGAAGACGCGTTGTTCTCGCTCCGCTGGGTCGAGAAGGTCGGCGGCGCCGCCGCCCTGCAGGCGCGCTCGCAATCGAATTTGGCGGCGATGACCGAATGGGTCGAGGCCACGCCGTGGGTAGAGTTCCTGGCCAAGGACGCCAGTTTTCGGTCCTGCACGTCGATGGTCCTGTCGATCACCGCGGAATCCGGCTTGAGCGACGATGCGCTTGCCGCCGCACCGAAGCAGATCGCGGCGATGTTGAAGGCGGAAGGCGTTGCGTTCGATATCGCAAGCCACCGCGCGGCACCGCCGGGCTTGCGGATCTGGGGCGGCGCCACGGTCGAGCCGGACGATCTTAAGGCGTTGCTGCCATGGCTCGATTGGGCCTTTGCTGAATATAACCGGTCCTTGGCGGCCTAAAGAGGGCGGATATGCCGAAAGTACTGATTTCCGATAAGTTGAGCCCCGACGCCGTAAAAGTCTTCGAGGACCGCGGCGTCGAGGTCGATTTCAAGCCCGGCATGAGTGCCGAGGACTTGCTCGCCTGTATTCATGAGTATGACGGTTTGGCGATCCGGTCGGCCACAAAGGTGACGCCGGAGGTCCTGGCGCGCGCCGAGAATCTCAAGGTCATCGGCCGTGCGGGAATCGGCGTCGATAACATCGATACCGACGCGGCGACCCAAAAGGGGGTCGTGGTCATGAACACGCCCTTCGGCAACACGACGACCACCGCGGAGCATGCCATCGCGATGATGATGGCGATGGCGCGTCAGATTCCGGCGGCCAATGCTTCCACGCAGGCCGGCCGATGGGAGAAGTCGCGCTTCATGGGCATGGAAGTGACCGGCAAGACGTTGGGCCTGATCGGTTGCGGCAACATCGGATCGATCGTCGCCAACCGGGCCCAAGGCCTGAAGATGCGCGTCATCGCCTACGATCCGTACCTGTCGCCGGAACGCGCCGTCGAGATGGGCGTGGTCAAGGCCGAATTGGATGAATTGTTCGCTCGCGCCGACGTCATCACCGTGCACACGCCGCTGACCGACAGCACGAGGAACCTGATCAACGCCGAGACGATCGCCAAGATGAAGCCCGGCGTCCGCATCATCAACTGTGCCCGCGGTGGGATCGTGAACGAGGCGGATCTGCGGGCGGCGTTGGACAGTGGCCATGTCGCCGGCGCCGCCGTCGATGTTTTCGAAGAGGAGCCGGCAAAGGAAAACGCCCTGTTCGGCGCGGACAATCTGGTGGCGACGCCGCATCTGGGCGCCGCGACGACGGAAGCACAAGAGATCGTCGCCGTTCAGGTCGCGGAGCAGATGGCCGATTATCTTTTGAACGGTGCCGTGACCAACGCGGTCAACATGCCGTCGATCTCGGCGGAAGACGCGCCACGCTTGCGGCCTTACATGACCCTGGCCCAGCAACTCGGCAGTTTCATCGGGCAACTGGCGGCAACCAGCCTGAAGTCGATCAGCATCGAATTCCAGGGACATGTTGCGGAGCTGAACGTCAAGCCGCTCGTCTCGGCCGTGCTCGATGGAATGCTGCGCCATCAATTGGACAGCGTGAATATGGTCAGCGCGCCGATGATTGCCCGGGAACGCGGCATCGATATCAGCGAGACGATCCATGAGCATCCGGGCGACTACGACAACCTGATCCGGGTCACCGTCCATACGGAACGCCGTTCGCGCAGCATCAGCGGCACCTTGTTCGGGTCCGACCGGCCGAGGGTCGTCGAGATCGATACCATCCCGATCGAGGCTGAGATCGGCGAGCATATGCTTTACACCACGAATCATGATAAACCCGGTGTCATTGGACAACTTGGGCAGACGCTCGGTGACGCCGGAGTGAACATCGCCACCTTCCACCTTGGCCGGACGGCGCAAGGAGAAGAGGCGTTGGCGTTGATCCAGGTGGATCAACAGGTAGAGTCCGATCTATTGGATCGGATCACCGGCCTGCCTCATGTGACGCAAGCGAGAGCGTTGCGATTTTAGAGATGTAGGCATTGGCGCGACTCGTCGCACTTTTTTTGGTTCTATTTTATGCGGCGCCCGGGGTGGCGGAGACATGGCGCCCGGAAGCCGTCGGCATATTGGCGGGATTGGACCGGTTGTTTCGCGACGCGGAAACCCGGTCGGTCAAAGTGCGGGCCAACGATCGGTATTTCCGCATATCGAAGTCCGGCGACGAACTGACGCTTTTGCGGTCTTCCGGACCTGCGCCGAAGGACCGCCCGGACGATGCCATTCCCCATAGCATCGTCGTCAGCGGCAGCAATGACATCACGTTGGCATGGCTGGCCGAGGGTACGGACCGGTATGCGCATGGCGTCCTTGGCGACATGATCGAGGCGGCGGCGCTGAAGGTACGGACAGCCGCCGGAAAGACCGCCAGCTTCACGGTCCGGTCCGATTCGGTTCTGGAAGACCTGATCCCGCGCCTTGTGGATGTCGACGGCGACGGGCGCGACGAGATCATCGTCGTGCGGTCGCATAAGGACGCCGGGGCATCGCTCTTGCTTTTGGGCTTGCGTGGCAACCGCTTGGTCCGGTTGGCGGAATCGGTGGCCATCGGAACATCGAACCGATGGCTCAACCCGATCGGTGCGGCCGATTTCGACGGGGATGGGCAAGCCGAGCTGGCTGTTGTGGAGACGCCGCATATCGGCGGCAAGCTGTTGCTGCTGAAGATTGACGGCCGCCGCCTTCGGGAGGTCGGACGATACACCGGTTATTCGACGCACGTCATCGGGTCGACCGAACTAAATATGTTCGCGGTCACGGATATCAACGGCGACGGCGCGCCGGAAATCATTCTCCCGACGCAGGATCGACAGGAGTTGCGCGCCATTAGTTTCGCTGGCGGAAAGCTAACCGTTCTGGCGGCGGCGACGCTGTTCCGGCCAGTTACCACCGCGATCCTCGCCGAAGATGTGGACGGTAATGGCAAGCCCGATATTCTCTTTGGTGATCAAGGGGGATACCTGAATATCATCCGTCGTTAGCCGTGCGGGGCCGGGCCTCTTTTGGTTGCTTGCCCGGACGGCCAAACCGGGTTAGGTATCGCGCCCGGAAAGAGAAACTTCGACGAAGCCGGGGCCTTGCTGCGACATGACTGAGGCGGTCAGCAAATCGTTATTGCCCGATGGGCTGCGCGACGGCCTCCCGCCCGAGGCCGGTCACGAAGCGGACATCCACAATCTGATGTTGGCTGCTTTCGGCGCAAGGGGTTACGAGCGCGTTTCGCCGCCGCTCGTCGAGTTCGAAGACAGCCTCCTGAATGGCGCTGGAGAGGCGCTTGCGCTCTCCACGTTCCGGCTGATGGATCCTGCCAGCCAACGCATGATGGGCGTACGGGCGGATATGACGCCGCAGATCGCGCGCATCGCCACGACACGGCTACGCAAGGCGCCGCGGCCGTTGCGGCTGTCCTATGGCGGCGCGGTGCTGCGCGTTCGCGGAAACCAATTGCAGCCCGAGCGGGAGTTCAGCCAGGCCGGTGTGGAACTGATCGGCTCGGATAGCAGTGCCGCCGATTCCGAAGTCATCCTGGTAGCCTACGAAGCTTTGAAATCGTCGGGTGCGGAGCGATTGTCCGTCGATCTTACCCTGCCGACGCTGGTGCCGGAGATATGCGACGATCTGGGCGTTGACGCCGAGGCGCAGCGGCAGTTCCGCGCGGCGCTCGACCGCAAGGACCCGGCAACGGTTACCGAGATCGGCGGTGCAGCCGCACCGGTCCTGTCCGCCTTGCTCGCTTCGGTCGGACCGGTGGAAAAAGCGCTGCTGGTGATCGACGGCCTTACGCTTAGCGAGGCCGCGTCGTCCGAACGGCAAAGATTGCATGACGTAATCACGGTCTTGCGCCGGGAAGCACCCGATCTCGATATCACGGTGGATGCGGTGGAGAACCGCGGCTTCGAGTATCACAGCGGATTGAGTTTCACGTTTTTTGCCCGTGGCGTCCGCGGCGAGCTGGGCTGCGGTGGACGCTATTGCGCGGGGGTGGCGGACGAACCTGCAACGGGATTCTCGTTGTTCGTCCATAATCTGTTGCGCGCCTTGCCGTCGCCGGCTCAGGCGAAGCGGCTGTTGGTGCCGGTGGCGACCGGTGAAGAAGTCACCGCCGACTTACGCCGTAAGGGATGGATAACGGTTGCCGCGCTCGAAGAGTTGGATGATCTGGCATCCGAAGCCGCGCGTCTCGGCTGTTCGCATTACTTCGCCGAAAACGGCCCCGTCGCCGTAAAAAATAATGGAGAAAATAAATGACCAATGTGGTCGTCGTCGGATCGCAGTGGGGCGATGAGGGCAAAGGCAAAATCGTCGATTGGCTGTCCGAACGCGCCGATGTCGTCGTGCGCTTTCAGGGTGGGCACAACGCCGGCCATACCCTGGTCATCGGCAACGAGGTTTATAAACTCAGTCTATTGCCGTCGGGCGTGGTGCGACCCGACAAACTCTCCGTTATCGGGAATGGTGTGGTTGTCGATCCCTGGGCCTTGTTGGAAGAGATCGAGCGGATTGCCGGTCAAGGCGTCAAGATCACGCCGGACAACCTCAAGGTTGCAGAAAACGCCGCACTTATTCTGCCGTTGCACAGCAGCCTGGACCGCGCGCGCGAGGCGGCGCGTGGCGCCGGCAAGATCGGAACGACGGGCCGCGGCATCGGGCCCGCCTATGAAGACAGGACGGCGCGCCGTGCGATCCGTGTTTGCGATCTCGCCGACGAGGATGTCCTGAGCGCGAAAGTCGACGAGTTGCTGATCCACCACAATGCCTTGCGCCGGGGTTTCGGCGAACCGGAGATCGAGAAGGCGGAACTGATGGAAGCCTTATTGGACATGGCGCCGAAGATCCTGCCGTTCGTATCGTCGACCTGGCGGTATCTCGACGAGTTCAAGCGCGCCGGCAAGCGCGTCCTCTTCGAGGGTGCGCAGGGGATGATGCTGGATGTGGATCACGGCACCTATCCCTATGTAACCTCGTCCAATACCGTGGCTGGACAGGCGGCAACCGGTTCCGGAATCGGACCGCATGCGTTGGGCTACATCCTTGGCATCACCAAGGCGTACACGACACGGGTCGGCAGCGGACCTTTCCCGACGGAGCTGAATGATGCGACCGGTCAGCGCTTGGGCGAGATCGGCCATGAGTTCGGTGTCGTTACCGGCCGCCCGCGGCGCTGTGGATGGTTCGATGCCGTGTTGGTCCGGCAGGCGGTCAAGGTCGGCGGCATCGATGGTATCGCTTTGACAAAGCTCGATGTCCTGGATGCATTCGACGAACTTAAGATCTGTACCGGATACCGAATCGGCGATCAGGCATTCGATTATTTGCCGGCGTCGTCGGCGGAGCAGGCCGCTGCGACCCCGGTCTACGAAACCATGGAAGGCTGGGAGCAGAGCACGCGCGGCGCCCGTTCCTGGGCGGAACTGCCGGCGACTGCAATCAAATATATCCGTAGAATAGAAGAGCTTATCGAAGCTCCCGTCGCCTTATTGTCGACCAGTCCGGAACGCGAAGACACCATAACCGTGCGCGATCCTTTCGCAGCCTAGCGCCGGCGCGGCGCCGCGCCGAAGAAAGTACTTGCTCCGCTCCACCGTTGACGGCTATCCGGTGGAAGGGGTGAACCGAAAAATGGCGCCATGGCACTAAACCCTTCCGGTGGGTCCGGGAACGCGTTGCTGGTTGGCGGTCGCTACGAGGTCAATCCACAACAACCGCTTCCCGAGTTGGATTGCGGTCCCGTCACGGCATACGCGGCGACCGAGGTGCGTGGAACCGCGCGTGACGTGTATGCGTTGATGAGCGATCCGCAACTTCCGCCCCGTTTCGATATTGTGCCCACGATCCGCCGCATCGATCACAACAACCTGGTGCGTGTTCTCGACTGGGGCGTCATTGACTGGCCGCATGACGGCCGGCGACGGCCGGCGGTCATTGTCGAACGACCCGGCGGACCGAAAGTCATGTCGACCCTTGCCGACAAGATCGAGCCGTTCCGGGAAGAACCGCTAATCCGTCGGGTGATCCAACCCTTCGCGCAGGTCCTTTCGGAGCTCAAGTATCAAGGTTTGGCGCATCGAAACATCCAGCCGGATAACCTGTTCTTTGATGGGCATGACCGAGACCGTGCGCCGATCATGCTCGGCGAAGGCGTCTCCGCGCCGGCGGGGCTCATTCAACACGCGGCATATGTGCCGATCGAATGTTGTCTGGCGGAACCGGCAGGTCGCGGGGAAGGCGACGAATCGCACGATCTCTACGCGTTCGGCGTGACGCTGGCGGCATTGTTGATCGGGGAAAGCCCGCTCTACGGTTTGAGCGACGAAGCGATTGCGCAGCGAAAGATCATGCAAGGGAGTTACACCGCGGTCGTCGGGTCGCACCGTTTGCCATTGCCGCTGTTGGAAGTCTTGAAAGGCCTGCTGAACGACGATGCGGCGGAGCGTTGGACGCTCGAGGATCTCGAAATGTGGATCGGCGGCCGCCGTCTCAGCCCGAAACAGCAGGTCTTGCCACCAAAATCTTCCCGGCCACTTGAATTGAACGGGGAAACATTCGTCACCGCACGCGATGTCGCCGCCGGGTTGGGTAAGCATTGGGATCTGGCTTTGACCGTGATCGAGGACGGCACGCTCGACAACTGGTTGCGCCGGAGTCTTTCCGACGATAGCAGGACGGAGGCCGTGAGCGCGGTGCGGGCGGATGCCGACAACTCCAGCACGGACAAGGCGGACGCCGGTTTGGCAAAGGTTTGTATCGCGTTGGATCCGCATGGCCCCATTCGGATGCGGAACTTTTGCGCCGTATTGGACGGGATTGGGCCGCTGCTTTCCGCCCGGTTCACCGACCCGGAGGCCGTCGAGCAATTCATCAAGGTCATCGAAGCGAACCTTCCGGCGTTCTGGATGGAGCTGTGCCTCAAGCCGAAACCTGAGTATTACCGGCATGCGTCCGCCTTCGAACGGGTGCGCTCGTACATCGACACGCCGCTCATGGGGCATGGTGTCGAGCGGGCACTATACGACCTAAATCCGACGACGCCGTGCCGTTCGCCCTTGTTGGAGAACGATTTCGTCGTCAACCTGGATCAGCTTTTGCCGTCGCTCGAACATCTCGCCGTTTCCAATCCCGGCATCCTGGGCAATGTGGTCGATGCGCATATTGCGGCGTTTGTCGCGTCCCGGGTGAAGGTGACGCTGACGTCCGAATTCCGCGCATTGCATGATCCCGAGGACGCGTTTGACGCGGCATTGGCGGCAACACGGGTGCTGTCGGTCGTTCAGGATAGCAGCGCCATGGAACCCGCACCGGCGCTTTGCGGCTATTTGGAAAAGCTGCTCCAACCCGGTGTCGATCAGTATCACAATCGGACGCGGCGATCGGAGATTTTGGATGATTTGCGCGCGGCGGCCGAGTCCGGCAGTTTCGCGCGATTATTGTCGATCATCGACAACTATGAAGACCGCACGAATGACGAATACGAGTATCGCGCGTCGGTCGGCCTGTTCGAAGAGACGATCATGCAGCTGCGGCAAGTGGCGTATGAACGCGAACACCGTGCGGCCTATACCAATGAATTGGGCGGTCAGGTCGCATCCCTCATTTCGGGCATCGCGGCGACGGTCGCCATTCTGGTGATTATTTTGATGAAGCTCTTCTAGCGGCGGCCATGGCAGAGACAGCGGAAAAAGAGGAAGTCTCAGGCAAGCGGCGAACCGGATCGGTCGTAATCTGGATCATCGCCGGCGTGGTCCTGTTCGCCTTTTACGAGTCGATTGTCCTTTTACTGATCGGCATGGCCCCGACGGGCGTGGCGATGCTCTTCGATCGCAGCCCGAGCCGAAACCAGACCCGGACGGTGGGATACCTGAACTTTGCCGGTTGCTTGCCATGGGTCATCGACTATTGGCTTGTCGGCGGCGACTTCGCACGGGTCTTCGACATTTTCGCCGACCCGATGGCGCTGTTCGTCATGTATTCGTCCGCGGCTTTGGGATGGCTGTTGTTCTTCGCAATTAGGCCGATTGTCGGCAGTTACCTCGCGGTTTCCGCGGAATTGAGAGAAAAACAGATCGGCCGCGTGCAACAAAAGATGGAAGAAGAATGGGGACCGGAAATCCGCAAGGACGCCGAGGAAAGAACCGCGGAACCCGTCGAGGGCGATGCCGTGGCGGCGGCGACCCCAATCGTTGCGCCGGAAGCGGCCGCGCCGGAGGGATCGGAAAACCAGCAGTGATGCCGGGTCGATGCCAGCCGTCTTGCTGAATGAATCCGTTTAAGTGGTGGGTAGCAGGTTCGCTTCCGCGGCCGCAGCCTGCATCGCTTTCTGGAGTTTCTCGAACGCCCGAACCTCGATCTGACGGACGCGTTCCCGGCTTATACCGTAGACCTTGCTGAGTTCCTCGAGCGTGGACGACTCTTCTTTGAGCCGGCGCTCCGTCAGGATATGCCTCTCGCGCTCGTTCAGCGTTTCCATCGCGTCCTGCAGCAAGGCTCGGCGTTTCGTCAGTTCTTCCGCTTCGCCGATGACGATTTCATGGCTCTCGGACTCATCTTCCAGCCAGTCCTGCCACTCACCGTCGCCATCGATCCGGACCGGCGCGTTGAGCGAATGATCGGGAGCGGTCAGCCGCCGGTTCATCGAGATGACATCCTGTTCCGGAACGCTCAATTCGGTGGCGATTTTCTCGACGTTCTCCGGGCTGAGATCGCCTTCCTCGAAGGCTTGCAGCCGCCCTTTTAGCTTGCGAAGGTTGAAAAACAGCTTCTTCTGCGCGGCGGTGGTGCCCATTTTCACCAACGACCATGAATGCAGGATGTATTCCTGAATCGCGGCACGAATCCACCACATCGCGTAGGTCGCAAGCCGGAAGCCGCGCTCGGGGTCGAAACGCTTCACGGCCTGCATGAGGCCCACATTCCCTTCGGAAATCAATTCGTTGACCGGTAGGCCGTAGCCGCGATATCCCATCGCGATCTTCGCCACGAGGCGAAGGTGACTCGTCACCATCTTGTGCGCGGACTTCGCGTCGTCATGTTCGCGCCACCGCTTCGCGAGCATGTATTCCTCCTGCTTTTCCAGCATCGGGAATTTGCGAATCTCCTGCAGATACCGTTGCAGGTTGCCTTCAGGGCTGATGACGAGGGTGGGAAGGGTCGTGGCCATCCTGTTTGCTCCGTAAAAAAGCTCTCTTAGCACTCTCCCCTTATGAGCGCTTAATTACCATAACTTGTGGAATTGTCAATGAAATCTGGGATTCTTTTAGGTTATGACTTTGTTTGATCCCGATTTAAGACGCTGACTATCCGTTTCATATCACGTGGTAACTCGCTGCTGAAATTCAAGCGTTCTCCCGTTTTCGGATGCTCGAATCCGATCACAGCAGCGTGAAGCGCCTGCCGGTTCAGGATGCCGGTCAAGCGGGCAGCCTCCTCGGACAGAGCGTTTTTTCTCGCCGGGGTTCGGCGGCCATAGACCGGATCGCCGATGATGGGGTGCCCGATATGCGTCATATGGACCCGGATTTGGTGCGTCCGGCCGCTCTCCAGCTTGCATTCGATGAGGCTGGCCGCGTCCCCGAAACGCTGTATCAGCCGGTAGTTCGTCGTCGCCGGTTTGCCCCGCGGCGGTGCCACGACCGCCATCTTCTTGCGGTCCCTCGGGTGCCGGCCGATATTTCCCTCGACCCGGCCGGACGGCGGCATCGGCACGCCCCAGACAAGGGCGCGGTAGGACCGGTCGATCGACCGGTCGGCGAATTGGGCCGACAGCGATTGGTGCGCGGCGTCGTTCTTGGCGACGACGATCAGCCCGCTCGTGTCCTTGTCCAGCCGATGGACGATGCCGGGCCGCTTGACCCCGCCGACACCGGACAGGCTGTCGCCGCAATGGGCCAGCAGCGCATTGACCAGCGTGCCGTCGGGTTGGCCGGGGGCGGGATGCACCACCAGACCAGCCGGCTTGTCGACCACCAGCAGGTCGGCGTCCTCGTACACGATCGTCAGGGGAATGTCCTGTGCCGCCGGAGTCGCGTCTTCCGGGGCGGGCACCGATACCTCGAAATCCGTCCCTTGTTTGACCCGGTAGGAGGGGTCCGATATCGTCTGCCCGCTTTCGGTGACGTGGCCGTCCTGCAGCAAGGATTTGATACGGCTGCGCGACAAATCCGGAAGCGCGTCGGCAAGAAATCTGTCCAGCCGCATACCGGCTTCGTCCGGTGCGACGGGACGGGATCGGAGGGAGGCCGGCGCGGTCATTTTGGCGACGTCATGGACAACTGGATCGAGCGCTGATCATGCAAGCGATTAAGGCCATCGTAATCGGGATGGGGTTCCTCATTGTGGCGGGCATGGTGATCCTGGTCTACGGTCTCACGAGCGGTTTCGACTCGTCCAAGGGCGGCGATGAAGCTGCGGCTTTCGGGACGATCCGGGCGACCTTGCCGTCCGGGGCCACGGTGCAGGGCACCGATCTCGACGGCGATACGATGCTCGTGCGGCTTGGCATGCCGGACGGCGGCGTCCAGATCATGGTCTTCCGGTTGAGCGACGGCCGGCAGATCGGCACGATCGATCTGCAATCGCAACGATGAACGCGCCCGCCGGCGCGCCATCACGGTTTCGGGGGGAGCGCGTCCGCCGCTTCCTTTAAGGCCGCGTCCAGAGCATCCAGTTTTTCCGCATCCGCGTTTTCCGCCTCGCGCAGACCGGCGATTACTTCCTGTGCACGCCCGACCGCCGCGCTCGCGACTTCCGCCATTTCCTGCTGTGCCGCCAGATTGGATTCGAGTTCGGCGATCCGGGACTCCGCTTCCGCCAGGTCGTCGTCATCGTCCGCGGCGTCGAAATCCAAGTCGCCGTCATCCGCGTCTTGGTCGTCGTTCGCCGCGACAGGGCCGCCGTTGCTGAATCCGAGGCGCTGGGCAAGACCGTCGATATATTTGGCGTCCGCGGTGTCTAACTCGCCCTTGTCCAGGTCGGAGAGATAGTCCTGCAACTCCTCGACGGTTTCGGGCATGAGGTCGCCTTTGTCCAGCATCGTCTGAATCAGGCGTCGGGTGTGGTTCGCGTCCATGGGCGGGCAGTGTCTCGTGTCGTGAACGAATCGGGCCGCGTTCGCGCGGCGGCGCACCATATCGCGAAACGCGCAATCGGGGTAGGGGGAAGCGCCCGGCGGCATCCTGCCGCCGGACCGTGGCTTTCTACTTGTCGATATTCTCCTTCAGGATTTGGCTCGACTGGAACCGCCGGTTCAGGATCCACACCTTGACCGGTGTCTGCGGACCGCCCGAATGGTAGTATTTGAAGGTGTTGGCGTAGAGGTAATAGACGTCGCCGACCTTCTCGGCGGTCGTCGCCTGGAACTGGTCCCATACGTACTCATAGGTCGTGACCGTTGCGCCCGACACGGTGCCGCGAATATTGCCGGACCGGTTCTTGATCCGTTTCAGCGGCGCGTTGATCACCACGCGTTCGTATTTGTAGCCGTATTTCTTGCGCGCGAAGACTTCGGCGACCGCCTTGTGCAGCTTCTCGTCGTCCGAGCGCGCCTCCGGCATGCGCACGCTGCCCAGCGCGATCTTATACTTCTCCTTGAAGTCCGCCGTGACCTTGTCGACCTTCGCAAGCTGCGCCTTGCGGTCCGGCGCGTCGGTGCGGCCCATCTTCTCGTCATACAGCGCCGCCACCATGACCGCCTTGCGGGCCTTGGCCAAGTTGTCCAGGTTCTCCTTGTATTGCCCTTTGCCGGTCAACCGGTTGTTCCGATGATTGACGTCCTCCGGATCGGTCTTGTCGAGGAAATCGACCGTACTCATCACTTGATCCGTGTTGAGGTCCATCTCCATGTTGACCGTCGTGAGGGCCTGGGCGAGCGCACGCGGTTTCTCGCCCTGCAAGGCGGAGCGGAGATAGCGGAAGGTGTTGCCGTCCTGCGTGCTCAACGCCGCCTTGCCGTCGATCGACTTGATGTAGGCGAGGTCTTCCTTCACATGCGCCCGCACCGCCGCGACGGAGGCGACGAAGCTGTTGACCTTGGCTTCCGTCGCCGGATGTTCGATCCGGCCCGGCACCTTGATGGTGTGGAAGCGCTTCTTGAGCGCGGCGAGCTTGCCCGATACGTCGCCGAGCGACGCCTGCTGCGCGTTCCGGTCGGCGACCCGCTTCTCGAACAGTTGGGAGACCTTGGCCGTGCGGCCGTACAGGTTCTGCACCGCGGGCACCTTCGGCGCGCCCAGCGATTTCAGGGAATTCTGGATGTTGGCGAGCGACTTGCGGCCGTAATCGACCTTCTGCTTGTTGGAATAGTCGAGCGGCCGCATCTTGTCGATCTCGCCGGCGACCTTCATCAGCCGCTTCTGCTCGATCGCGACGATGTTACCGACCAGCTTGCCCTTGATGGCGTTGTATTGCTGTGCCGCCTGCTGAAAGGCCGGGTGGGAGCGGTCCTTGGTCTTCGCGAGATAGCCGCCGATCCGGTACAGCTCCTTGAGCTGCCGGAACGCACCGCTGCCGTCGGCGGGCCGCAGGTTGCGGACCTGCGCCTCGACCAGCTTCATCTCGCGCTGCGCCCGCAAGACCTGGGGGTCCGCGGCGGCGGCTTTCGGGGCTGCCGACTTCGGCGCGGTTTGGGGCGCGGTCTGGGTCGTGGCCGCGGGCGCCGACGATTTCGGGGCCGCTTTCGGCGTGGCGGCCGCCGCCGGCGGTTTCGCCGCCCCGCCGCCCGCCAGCGTGGCGAGCGCGCCGTTGACCTTGTCGAGCCGCTGCTTGGCTTCGGTCCAGGACGCATGCGTCTTGTTGGGGGAGGACTCCAGCCGCTTGGCGGCCATCTCCATCGAGCGCTGCAACCGCTTGATATTGGCCTTGCGCGACGGGGTCAGCGTCTTCACCTGCTGCTCGGCCCGGCCGATATCGTAGAGCGCGCCCTTGATCGCCGAATCCGCGGGCGCGGTCTGGGCGAGGGTGGACGGTGTGAGGGCGCCGATGGCGATGGGGGCGAGCAGGATGGCGGCGAACAGAACGGCCGCGCGAAGGCGGTATGGCATGGCAAAACTCCCTGATTATCCCCCGCGGCATATACCGACGACCGAAATTGGTGGCCGCTGGCCCGGCGCACGGAACCGAAACGGTTGTGGCGAGCCCGGGGTTTCGTTTATTGCGGGAAATCCTGCCATACCGGAATACGCGGAACAAGCGGCGGGGCGCTGTGGGGCGCGCGCCGCAAAGTCGTTGCTTGCCCGCAAGCCTTCGGTTAAGAGTCCGGGGTTCAGCCACGCCGACGTCCCCTTCGTCTAGTGGCCTAGGACGCCGGCCTCTCACGCCGGAAACAGGGGTTCGACTCCCCTAGGGGACGCCAATATTTCAATGGCATGGCGATACGGGAACATTTTATCCCACAAATATCCCACAAAGATGTAGCTGGGCAGCGGTCTAATTGCGCTCATGGCATAATGGCGGTCTCGAACTTCTGCTGGCTGAAAGCGTGATTTGGCGATCAGTATGCCGGTGCACTCAAGCATTATGCGGCTTGGATGGGACCCAATTTCAAACCGTTCGACAATTTGACGCAAGCGGTTGCGTGACCGGACTTCAAAGATCGAACATAAGGAGGCCTACGAGGTTCTATAGGAGAATTTTGGCGTTAAAATTTTCCGGAGTGAAGTATTCGATTGGTTTTTCTTCACTACTCAATGCAATCCCGATACCGCGGCTCTAGTTAATTGCTTGTCGTTAAAGGCGGATAAATTACGAACCGTCACGACTGTCACACATCTCAGCCAATTATCGTTGATGAGGTTGCGGCCGATGAAGAGATCAGAGATTGCGCATTGTCCGCATGCCCGGACCAAGAGGCACAATCCAGCCACCTGCGTCATCTGCACGGGCGAATCTGTCGTCGCGCTCCACGTCAGTGAGGATGCGGCGTGCCAATGTTGGATCTCCTTCGATTGCGGCCTTGATTACATTTCGTTCAATACCAACAAAAACCGGACGAAGATCCAGCCGATTCAACGCCTCTTGGTCAGCTTCTGAAAGATCAGAGTTTATAATGGCACCTGGTCGGGTCACGACCGAACCGATCATCGCGTCAACGGGCGGGCTTTCCGGATCCCAGTTGAATTCCTGAGCATGTGTCCTACCGAGTATTTCGCGGGAAAGATTGGCGGCGCGTTGCTCTCTCCCGCGAAAACGTGCCAAGGCGAGGTCACGCAATGCCTGGGCGAGTTCCGAATGCCCTAGTGGCGCGATTAACCCAGCGATGTGATGGCGCAATAGGCCGAAAAATATAGATGCTTCCTCCTCGGGAGAAATCGGGTCACCATCGTCTTCAGGGTCCCGGACGGAAATGTATGCGTCCTCTGGGCCGCCGTTCGCGCAGCCCCACCTCGTCACAATTGCGATTCGCTTGATCGGTACTCGCCGTCTCCGAACCAATACATCAATGCGGTTCGCCTGGTTCCAGGCGCGATTTAGCGCGGCATTTGGCCCGGAAGGATCATGGCTTCCCTTCGCTTCGGCGACGGTAAACTTTGAAAAATTGGCGTCACAGGCGACCCAATCAGGTAGGTCACCCGGGGCGGTTCGCTCAATTTTGATCCGCCTCATTCCGTTTAGTCGGACCCCGTTCCGGCGTAGGTGGCCAAAAATGGAAAGCCCGAAATAGCGTGTTAGGTAAGCCCGCGCGACGAATCGACCGAACAGTCCGGAAAGAGCTACCTTAACTTCCCTCGATTGACCGAGTGGTTCTCGAAAGATGAAAGGTGAGCCGTCTCCAGTCGGTTCGAGGAGAGCGTCCACCAACGCCCAGGAGCCCAAAGCTGCACCGGGTGTCTGCAGCACCTCCCTGAGAGCCGCATCCTCGATCTCCTGGACTGTCAGGGCAACGGTCGGTCCGGAAACGGGATTGGCGGTGGTGGGATTAAATGTATGAATGAACGTCCTGGTCATGGAAGGTTCTTCGGATGCATCACAGTTCGCATAGTCGTCCGATCCTACGATGTTCCGTTATCGAATAGGTGTTCCCTGTGCCAGGCCAGCCGTTCTTTGTGCTTGCCCGTAAGCTGGATTGGTTCATTCCACCGCAGTTCCGTCCGGGCTTCTTCACTCAGGGCGGGCGAATACTGGGGCTGCCCTGCGTCATTGAACGTCACGAGACCGCGGTCGAAGGCGGCGTCCCAGAGGGCGGAGAGGAGCAGTCCGTTGTGCACGTCAAGGCGCTCGGCGTCGCTCGCGCAGTCTTTCCACGGGACGATGTGCGAGGCGCGGAGAAGCGCCGGGTCCGCGATCCCGGTGAGGGGGCAGCGGCCCTGCCAGTATTCCAAGAGACCGGCACGGAAAACGTCCTGACCGATGCGCTGGACGACCAGCCGCTCGGCCTCCGTCGTATTGGGCAGGTTCTTGACCCTATCCCGGTACACGCGTAGCGGCGCATCGGGCAGGCTGGCCGCCAGCTGATAGACGCGGGGAAGCACGGCATAGAGCGCGCCTAGCGTATCGAAGGCGTAGCGAGCGAGGGCAGGGCCCGGCATCTCCGCGGGCGACAGGTCCAGTTCCTCAATGACGCCGGAATGATCGAGCGCGAGAAACCACGGCCCTTGCTGCCCCGCCGCGGCCAGATAGATCGTGCCGTGCGCCGTGGTGGAGGCGAATGCGGCCCAGCCCGCATCCTCGCCCAAGTTTCGGCGGAAGCCGTGCTGCCAGGCGGCTTTCTCGCATTCCTCGCGAACGACAAAGGATTGGGGCGTCTCAATCATCACATCCCCATCGCCTTGAACTCGCGGTTTGTCTCCATGCGGTCCCAGGATTCGAGGATGAGCCGTTGGGTGCGGAATTCGCCGAACTGTCGTTTTTCGCGGTTGCGAAGTGCTTTGAAGGTTTCGACGCCACAGTTTTCGCCGAGGATGTTCGCCGGATTAAGGATGTAGCTCATTTCGCCCTTGTTCATGCCGTAAACGTCACGAGCGACTAGGACGTCGATCTCTGCCGAGAGGATGGCGCGGTGTTCGGGGTCTTCGACGACGTCCTCGACGGAGCCAAGAATTCCAGCCTGAACAGCGCTCTCGCGAAAGGCCTCCATCTCGGAGCCGACGGCGCAGAGCGAACAAACACGTTGCGCGATCTCATCTGAGGAGGGAGTCGCCTCAAAATCTCTTGGGAATGGTAAACTGTCCATGATTGTGTAGGACATCTTCAGCGCGACTTTCTTGCGCACCAGATAGTCCATCGCGAAAGAGTTGGCGACGCCTAGCCAAAGCAGATGGTCTCGGTCGTTGGCGCTTAGGATTATCGTCGGGACCTTGTCGCCGCAGATCATACCAGGGGGTATTAAGGCTGCAGTCAAACCTCGCTGGTTCGTGGGACTGGCAACATCGCCGAAGCCGATCCGGTAACGATTCATGCGACCTGTAAGCTTTTCGGGGATCCTGTCATGCAGGATCCGCCATTGCGGCTGGATGCGCTTTTCCGAAGAACCGAAAGGATATTCTTCCCATATCGCCGACCGTCCACGGCCTGAAACGTAGCCCTTCGCACGGTAGTCATGGGCGTCAATCATTCGCCCTTCGAACACAGGCAGGCCTTCTACGTCTTCGACAAACAGGTCCCGATTGTTCCCCATGTGAACTTCGGCCATGTAGTGTCGATACGGCTTCCCTTTGATCTGGATGCCAAATTTAGGATAAAGGCCGTACATTTTGGTGCAGACGTCTACTTCATACTGAGACGCGAACTCCATGACGGCCATTGCTTCGGGCGAAAACTGGGCAACTAGGCTGACTGGAATGTCCAGCCCGCGACCGGTAACGACTTGCTCAAGTTTCTCGAGGGTGTTCACCCGGAACCACGCAGGGAATTGGTCCGTCTCAACGCCCTTCCATGCGACGTAGAGACAGAATTTCATCCGCGTATCGATCGAGGGGAACCAAATTCCGCGAGTATTCTCAAATCCGGCGAGCCTGTCCAAGTGGAAGGCGGAAAACAGCT
The DNA here is from genome assembly GCA_965228975.1 of Alphaproteobacteria bacterium. GTDB lineage: Bacteria > Pseudomonadota > Alphaproteobacteria > UBA8366 > UBA8366 > JAJFJD01. The sequence continues at coordinate 3,088,473 of OZ245851.1, read as the reverse complement.
CCTGTCGGATCGCTGTCGCGTTCGCCCCGTTGTAGAGACCTTCTGGAACAAATTGTGCCGCAACACGTCCATCACGAGTCGCAGAGAGCGCGGTTTCCACAAACATGCGATAGACGTTGAAGTCGCCTTTCCCAAGGTTGCCTTTCGCGAAGAGGCGGTATCGTCCGCTTGATTTAATGAAGTGGACGGCGGAATAGAGACCGGCGCAATACTTGTCCCATTTCCGTGAGATCACCGGGTCGGAAAGTAATTCCGCATATGCAACCTTTTGCTCGTCGGGTGACAGATGACGAACGTTCGGGTCGTAGACCGAGAAGAACTCTTTGTAGTCAGGACTCATCGTGTCCCATGGCGGATTTCCGAGGATGAGATCGAAACCACCGTTGGCCATTATGTCGGGGAACTCCAATGGCCAGTGGAATGCTCTTGCATCACGCGCGGCGTCACTAGCCTGCCCAATGAGCGGACCAAAAGGCTGAACACCGCGTAGCCACTCCCATAGGGTGCCGCTTGTCGGGATTGTTTCCGTCCCACGACGCGGCAGTCCATCTGGTCCCGCGTGCGGGCCGCCCTTCAGTTTAGGCAGAAGGAATGCTGATATGAAGAGGTCACACGCCCTCTCGAGCTGCCAGGCATCGGCGCCTTTGGCTGTGATCTCTTTCATCCTCGCAGACTTTGCTTCGACCTCTTTTACCGTATCTTCCGGCATGGCACGTAGCGCGTGGAAGTCGCTCAACAAATCACGGGCTCGGCCAAAGCCAAACCCGGTAGCTATCTTCGACTTCTCAGCGCACTCGCGTTTGTTCTTCTGCGCATAATGTCTTGCAACATCCTTGTCATCTTTTCCGATTGTCTTGTAGGCGGCATCGGGAATGCCCTCCTCGAGAACCTTGAGGTCGAAGACGCCTAGCAGTGCGTCGCCGCAGCGGATCTGCGCATCGAAGAAGCCCAGTGGAAGCCCGGGGTCTACAGTCTCGATCCAGAGCGCGACCTTGGTCAGCTCAACTGCCATCGGATTACGGTCCACCCCAAAGAGACATGATCGAGCAACATCGCGCAGAGCATGGCGAAAGTCGGCAAGAGACGGTGTCCCATCTGCTCGTACTCGGGCCAAACGCGTCGCAATTCGCCGGGCAGCGGCCAGCAGGAAGTGGCCCGAGCCGCAGGCTGGGTCGATGACCGAGAGTTTCAGGAGTGCCCTGGCGGGATCGTCCGACTTGGCCTCGGTTTTGTACAGCAAAGGATTAAGTGCGGTATCCAGGAGCGCCTCGACCAAGCTGTCGGACGTATAAAATGAACTCGTTGTCTTACGTTGGTTTCCTATCTGTTCGGCCGCCTCTGAGGCGAAGAGCAGCGTATTACCATCGTCGCCCAGCTGGGGCTGGAGTTCGAGGAGGGATTCGTAGACCGAGCCCAGCTCCTCTGTCTCCATAGCACGCCAGTTGACGGGGACCATACCGGTCTTGTCGGACAGCCAGGAGAGTCGGTAGAGCGCCTCCATGAAGGCGCGGTTGCGCAAGCGGCTGCGCTCGAGGCGGGGGAGCATGTCGCCCGCGAACAGTCCACCGAGCGCCGGGAGGGCCAGGGCATCCTGGCCGTGGGCAAGGGCACGGAAGACAACCTTCATGCCCTCGTAGCGGTCGTGGTGCCTGTCCCAGGTGGTGACGCGGAAGCACTGGCGGCGGAGTGCGGCGAGGCCGTAGCCATCGGCATAGAGTTTGCGCGCCTCGCGCTTTGCTTTCTCGGGATGGAGCAGGTTTCGGTCTTCCGCCACCATCAGGAAGATCAGCCGATAGACGAGGCGCAGCAGCTCGTTGAACCATTCGGTGAGGTTGACCTTGCCCGACTGAAGCTGGGCGGCGAGATCGGGGTTGGCCTCGAGAAAGCCGGAGCCGAGCACCTGGAGGGCAAGTTTGACCTGATCGGCAAGGCGGTTCCGCGCAGCCTCGCCCTCGCGCGATCCCGTATCACGCCACCGTTCCAGCGCGCAATCGGTCGCCGGGTTCCCTTTGACACCGAAGCGGCTGCGGTGGATCAGCAGCCAGAGAATGGCGAAGGAGGCGGCGTCCTCGTTGGCGAAAACCTGCGCGAGGTCCGCTTCGATATAGGCGGGACGGGTCAGTGAGGCGTTGTCACGCATCAGTCGGATCAGATTGCCGTTTGTGACTAAGCCCCACAGCGCGTCGTCGTTGTCGTTGAGATAATCCTGCAGGGCGAAGGCCGGCGAACGGGACCGTTCGGCCGATAGGGTTTCGCTGCGGCGGTCGAGCCTTTCGTCCGCCGGCGGCACAACCACGACGGGGACGCGCTCGCCCGCGATGAGGGAAACCGCGCTGGCGCCCGCGTCAAGGTCGTCGAAGCCGAAGGTCTCCCGGAGAAAGCCATCTGCAAAGCGCCGTGTCGCCTCGGCCGACGGGTTTTCAAGCCTAGCGAACGCGTCGAAGTGCGACTGGCCGACACGGAACGCGGTTGAAATTTCCTCTCGGATGGTCAGGCCCTTGCGGATGCCGTAGCTCTCCCGCGTCTCGGCATCGTCCTTCGGCTCGGAAATCTGTGCGACCATGGCCGGTGCGATCAGGTTGCCCTCGAGCGTGAGCGATGGCCATGCGGACATATCTGTAATCGGTCTCCGCGCCATGCTCAGGCCTCGCTCGGCATCAACACGAAAAGTCCGATCACATCGGGCGGCGTGATCGCCTCGACGGTTACGCGCGACGCCGACCCCGCGGCGGCGCGAAGGCGGGCATGGTCCTGCATGAGCTCGTCGGCGCGCGACCTGACGAATTCGACTAGGGGGCCGTCCAGGAGTTTGGGCAGGTCTTCTTCCGCGCGCGCGATGAAGCGGTCCCGGGCGGAGGTGGCGAGATCGGCCGCCGCCGGCGTGTTCAAAAGTGCCCGTGCGTCTTCACCTAGCGCAACGATCTTGTCGCCTTCGAGCGCGACCAGGGCCGCTTCCTCCGCGAGAAGCAGGCGTTCCCGCCGGGCATGGACCGTCAGCTTGAATCGGAGCCGCAGGAGGACGAGGCGCGTCATGCGCTGCACCGCCGGCGTCGGCCAAGCGCCGACCCGGCCGATGCCGAGGCCGGATAGAGCCTCCGGATCGAGCGAGGCCTCGACCAGCGTTTCGGCCAGCGTCGCCGTAAGCGGATGTGTCCGGGTCAGCAGGGCGCTGCCAGCGGGAGCCGGCTCCGCCGTGGCGAGACGAATCGAACCGGCCAGATTTCTTTGCGACAAACGCTCCTTTAAGACCTGGTCGAGCGCATGAATATGAGCCAGCAGCACTGATTTCCGCGGCTCGAGCGGGACGCCGAAGCGCGACATCGCGCGCTCGATGAAAACCTTCACGTCCTCCGGGGAACCCAGCAGGGATTGAACCTTGTCCCACTCCGGCGCGACTTCCTGTGGCTTCATCGCATTCTGTGCGAAGCGGGCGCGCGATCGCCGCTCGTTCTCAGACGCGTCGCGCCAGCGCGCCTCCATGACCTTTGTTCCGTCATCCAGGCGTAGATCGAGGGCCAATTGCCATCTCTCGCCCCGCCGCAGCATCATCGACGCCATGAGCGCATCCGTAACGGGCCCGCGTTCGTCGGGTAACGGCACGGTGACGCCCGTCGCCTTCCGTATCTCCTCCGCCTTCCGAAGGATGACGTCCAGAACCGCGCCGTCGATCGCGCTGTCCGGCGAAAACATCATCACCGACCGGACGAGTTCGGCTGGCTGGCCGAACCGGTCCACCCGGCCTTCCCGCTGCTGATGGCGGGTCGGGTTCCATGACAGGTCGTAGTGGACGGCGGTGTCGAACAATTGCTGCAAGTTGATGCCTTCCGAAAGGCAGTCAGTCGCGACGAGGATGCGCTGCACTTCCTTCTCGTCGTCCGCCGGCGCCATGTCGGCCACGCGGTCGCGGCGTTCGTCGGGCGTGAGGACGCCGGTTACCGCCTCGATGTTCACTTTCGGGAACGTCTTGCGCAACCCGTCACGGACATGTTCCGCCGTCGCCAGATAGCGGCAGAAGACGACGGGGTTGGCCCCTTTCTTGATTAGCGGCTTGAGCGTGTCGATCAGGGCGGCCAGCTTGGGATCGGGCTGGCCGACAAGGCTTTCGGCCAGGCGCACCAGGTCAAGAAGCGCCGGGTCCGCGTCGAAAACGGTACTCGGCTCGATGTCGACGGCATCCTCGTCGTCGCCATCTTCGTCGTAGATCTGTGGTTCTAGGCGATCGCCTTCGTTCGCAGCCCGGTTCCGCAGGGCACTCAGCCCGGCCGCGGGAGAGGAGCCGACACATCGCATGAGCGCCAACGTGCCCCAGAAGGCGAGCCGCCGTTCCCTTTGGCCTTCTCCGGCCTTCGAAACGACGCCGAGGCAATAGTCTAGAACAGCCTCCTGGAAATCGAGGTGCTCTTGCGACAATCGGTAGGAAAATTCGGTCGTTTCGTGCTTCGGGAAAGCGCGCTCTTCGCCCCATTCGTCAGAAATAAGGTCGATCCGGCGGCGCTGCACGAAATGGCGTGCGAGACGTTCCCTATACCGTTGGTCGTCGAAGGCCGCGGAAGTGAAGGACGGGTCGACGAGCGACAGGAGCCGGGCAAACGCTTCTTCATCCCCAGAATGTGGCGTTGCGGTCAGGAGGATCATGCGCCGTTCAGGATCGCGCGCCAGGCCGGACAGGAGCGCGAAGCGCTGCTGCTTACCTTTGTGTGTTCCGACGCAGGCGTGTGCCTCATCTACGATGACGAAATCGGGGCAGGCCCGGGCAAATCCCTCCCGACGTCGTTCGGCTTTGATGTAGTCGAGACTGACGACCGTGTACGGATAAGCGTCGAAAAGCGTTTGGGCGAGAGGCAGGCCGCGCTCCAGGTGTGCGGCGCTTCCCGACGTAACGGGGACAGCCTCAATTCCGAAGCGGGTGTTGAGCTCGTCGATCCATTGCTCCACGAGGTGTGGCGGGCAGAGCACGGAAAAGGCCTCGGCCTCGCCCCTGTCCATCAGTTCGCGGAGAATGAGGCCGGCCTCGATGGTCTTGCCAATTCCCACATCGTCGGCGATGAGAAGGCGAGGGACCTGAAGCCGAAGCGCCATCAATAGCGGTACAAGTTGGTATGTCCTTGGCTCGAAGGCGAGTTGGGCTGCCGACCGGAAGGGACCGGCCCCGCGCCGCAGCGTCAGACGCATGGCGTCCGCCAGCAACGCCGCCTTGGCCTGAACGGTTCGCGCGGCATCGGCAGGCAGGTCGAAGCGGGCCGGCTCAACGGGAAGAATTTCGAGCGCCGGGTCCAGGATGACCGTGTCGTTCTCGCTGCCCGACAGCGGGCGAAGCGCAAGGATGCCGTCGCGCGGGGCGGGTAGGGCGACCCATTCGCGGCCGCGGGCGCGCACTAGATCGCCGGGCGTGAAATTTGCGGTCATTGAGTCATTCCTTGAGAATCGAAATCATCTCCGCAGGAATACCGGTGGCCGCCGTCTCGGGCAATTCGAACAGGGACCAGCCCTTTGTTTCGGCATCCTGACGAGCCGTTTCCGATACGGGCGAAGTGGAGGCGGCGATGTAGTGGCTGCGCCAGGCAAAGTGCATTGATTGATCAGCGAAGCTAACGGTGTCCGTGTCGGGTTCAGGGATACCGGCGTCTATGAACATTTGCGTCCAGAGATCAGTTCCCTCACCGGAACCATTCTTCTTCGCGGCGCTAAGGACAACTTCACCGCGCGCGAGATCGATCAGCACGCGTTTGGTTTCTTCGCTTGCGCGATCGATCAGTTCGTGATCGGGTTGGTTGTAGTAGGAAAGTAGACACCGGTAACAGCCGCGGACGCAGGCCTCGTCCTCGCGATCAACGAGCAGGTTGGGATCGCCTGCGGCAATCGCCTCGTCGACTTTGTCAAAATGCATCAAGTTCAGCGCCTGCCGAATGACCTTTCCAATAGCCGCCGTGTCGTCGACCAACCGGCTCAGCACGCCAGCGCCGCCTTCGGTGGCCTCGTATGCCAGAATCGATCGCCTGTTATCGCGGGCCGGTAAGGGCTCTCCAAGGATCTCACCTTCCTCCAACTGATAGACGACCTCAATGCCACGCATGAGGGCATGGTGGACCGTCGCGATGGTTTCGGGGGCATAGGCCTCCGGTGTCAGAAAACGGAACAGAAGCGCATTTTTGTGGTCACGAACGATCGGGACGATGCGGACCGGCCTGACCATATCCGGGGGGATATCAGTCTCGGGATCTTCATCATCCGCCTTTGCCCAATAGCCGCTGCGCGGGTCGATGTTGAATCCGAACACCGTCTGTTCCCTGCGCCGCTTAAGCCCCTTGTTGATTCGGCTGATCTCGGCGCTGTTGGCGTACTGCAGCGCGAGGAGGGAGGTCTCCTCGCATCGGAAATCCGCTTCGGTGACCTGGATGCGGCCATCGCGTCGTGGCCATGAAAATACGGTCTGGATATCGAATCCTTGCCGAACTCGCTCCTCGTCATTCGCGGTGATTCGCTCTGCCGGTGTGGCTTCAACGTTGTCGATCCGAAGCGTTCGCTGCACGGGGACCTCACCCGCCATGGGTGCGTCGCAGGCATGACACCGTTCGACCTCACCCTCATGGCAGCCGCCGCAATTGGAACATATGAAGATGTCCTTCGTGGCGAGCTCCGACCCGTCGCCGGTTCGGACTTCTGGCGGAAGCTTCGCCTTCATGACTCTGTAAGCGCGTCCCTCATGGTAGATCAGGCTGCGCGGTCCGAATTCTGAGATCGCGAGAAACCTGGCGCGCTGGAGGAACGAGCCGGTTTTCCCTTCGCCGGGAATGAAGGCGTAGAGGGGCAGCCGTGGAAAGTTGTAGCCGGGCAGGAAGCCCTCCGTCGCAAGATAGCGATAGGAGTAGAAGTCAGATCCATTGGTCGCCCTGCCTTGTTCGAGGATGGCGATCTGATCGGTTGCCTGCATTTGCGCGGCTTTGATCCTGCGGCGGTCGGCGTTAGGGAGTCCTGTGATTTCGGAACGGACATTGGCCTCCTGCAATTGGCTTCGCGCGGAATCATAAAGCTCGCGCCAACGGTCAAAGGCTCTGTCGAAAGCCTCCGGCGCGTGCATCGCGACTTCGAGCACGAACTCATCGGGCGCTCCCATCCAGGCCGGTTTTTTGCCTTCGGTCGCGGTCAGAATTTGGTCTATCACCCTCTTCATCGGGGCCTGCGCTTTCGTTGCGAGCGAGGTCTGCCGGGTGGTTTCGACGATCTCCTGTTTCAGCGGAAAACTGGCCTGCTTGAGATCGAGGATTTCAGGGATGTCCGGGGAGAGGGCGAGTTTCGCCTCTGCCAGCCAGACAGCATGCAGGTGCGATCGCACCAATTCTTCGTTGGTAATGTCGAGGGCCGGCGGACGGACGACGCCGGCAACCATGTCGTTGCGGCGTTCGAAGAAATATTGATCGTGTGGCGACTGAGCCGCGCAATAGGTCACGATGACAGCGGCCTGACCCGACCGCCCGGCACGACCCGCGCGTTGCGCGTAGTTGGCGGGCGTCGGCGGCACGTTTCGCAGGTAGACAGCGTTCAGCGCCGAGATATCGACACCGAGTTCCATCGTCGGCGAACAGAAAAGGGCCGGAAGGAACTGCTCTGATTCTCCGGCTGCTTTTACGTCGGCCGCGTTTTCCTTGAGTTTGAGCCTATCGTCGTCTTCGAAGCGGAACCGCCATTCCCGCCATTCCCGTTGTCTTGGCGCAACCTGGGCCGTGTGCTCTCGACCTTCGAGCCCCCAATAGGTGCTTCGACCCTTTTGCAGGTCAGCCGCTATTGAGTTGTAGAGATCGTGGAAATATTGGTTTCCCTGAACGTCGCCGCTGCGGATCGCTTCGCCGGGAACCAGACGGACCGCCGAAGGCGATAGCCGCCAGCCGTGCAGATCGTCATCGATCTCAACTGGATACACCAACCCTTCTCGGGCCAAAAACTCCATTAGACCAGTCATGACGACAAGATAGTCGGTCTTGTTGAGCTTCGTGCCGAGCACGCTGTTGCGGTTGATGAGCCGGCCGATACGGGAGTTGTAGCCGCCGCGGATTATCGTCTGCTCCTCCCGGAGGCTCACGCGGTCCTTTCCAGGTGCCTGCAGGAATAGCGTCGTGCGGCCTCTGGGTGTCTCCTTCTGATCAATCGCCCAAGGCGCGCGAAGTAGGTTCCGGGACCGTTGAGCCACAGTGTCTAGAACCGTGAGGTCAAGAGACTCGGTGCCGACAGCGAGGCCTTCGAGCAGCGCGCCAAGGATTTTGCTAAGCACATTCTTTCGCGCCGTGAGATCGAAGGACCCTGGTTCGGGTAAGATCGCTGCCAAGCTTTCTTTATCGTCGGCAAGTTCGTCGATGGCGACATAGTCAACGTCGATTAGCTTGAGCACCGACAGGCTCGGGTTCGTATAGCGCCAGCCACGCCGGAGGTCCGTCCAAACGCGATGTGCTAGGACCCTAGCCAGCGCACGTTGCGCATCCTCGCGGATAACCGCTCCCGCTTCAGGCTCCAGCATCCAGTGGATTCTGCTGTCCTTGTTCCCAGCGGTGAACCCCAGCGCTTTCACGACACTTAGACCGAACTCATCCTCCGTCAGGCCTGCATCGCCTGCATCGAGCACCGCCCGCAGCATTGCACCGCGAAGGAGGCTGACGAACAAAAAGTCGTTAAAGTGGCCAGCCTGCAACGCTGCGTCCTGCCGGTTGTCGGTGAAACCGAGAAGTTTCCGTTTCTCAATCGGCACGCCACCGTCTGTGCCGTTCAGCCATTCTAGTGCGGTGGCAACGAGCATGGTGGTGGCTGAGCTTCGTCCTTCGCCCGAGAGCCCCGCCAGTTTGGTCCGTTCGCGCATGCTTGGATGAGGCTGATCGAGGCAGCAAGGGCAAAAACCAAATCGGCCCGGAATAAACCAGAAGCTGATGCCGGACGGGTTAATTCGTCCATCCGGGCTTACGGTTACCAACTGAGGTACTCGTTTCTTCCGGTTTGGACGCAATCGTTCGACGCCTTTACGCTCCTGACGCCAATCTTCGGGATATGAGTCGATATCGCCATTGAATGCGTAGTCGGGGTCGTCTTCCCCGGTCGGCGTCAAATAGCCGCCTACGTCGCCATCTTCATCTTCCAGCGGCGTCTCATCGATATTGCGCGGGAGAAAGCGCGCACCATCGCTGTCCTCCGATTTGGTGACCACATGGACTTCGTGACCGCATGCCCGGCAAAATCGTGTCGGGAAGAGACGATTGCCAGGCGCTTCGGGATCTTCGAGCTGCCCCTCAAACAAAACTCGCCGCGGGCGTTCAGCCAGTGTCGTGAACATTTCGCCCGCGCCCGAAATGAACCGGTGCAGTTTGAAAGCGAGAAAGGCCTGCTCTCCCAATCCACCGCGTTCCTTCTCCGGCAAGCTGACATGGGTCAGAAACGCCTCAAGGCCAGTACGGCAGGTATCCTTATCGACACCGCTATCGTCGGCAAGTAGTTCAATGGCATCCTCGAACGGGATGGGCTTCTTGCGCTTTAGTTCCTGGCCATCTTCGAGACCGATCCTGAGTTCGACCCAGACAGCCAGGGGGTGCCGATGTAAGAGATCATCGGTCAGCTTTTCTGGGAGGTCGTTGGTCAGGACCTGCGAAAGATTTGGCCGAACGTCGTCGAGCTTGAGCAGATCATCGGTGGCGCGCTGCAAGGACTCATCGATGACGGCGTCCGGCCCGATCGAGGTCCCAAACAGCCGTGACGCTACATCTGCGACGGCGTCCGCCCGGTCTGAGTCCGCGCCCTCGCTGGCCATCGTAGCGGAAGTTCCGATGCAGATCGGGGCGCCTTCCGGTGCACAACGGTTCCGAAGCCGTCGAACGAGAATCGCGACGTCCGCTCCTTGTCGGCCGCGATAAGTGTGGAGCTCGTCAAGAACAATAAATTCGAGCCCTTTGGCATTGTCGATCACCTTGACATCTATTTCGTCTTGGCGAGTCAGAAGCAACTCGGCCATCATAAAGTTCGTTAGGAGGATATCCGGCGGATTATCGGCAATTTGTTTTCGGTCGTCCGTGCTTTCCTGACCGGTATAGCGCCGCACGACGGGTCTCAAGTCCGCTGGCAAGCCGGATTGACCGATGAATTTTTCGATCTCCTGAATCTGGCTGTTGGCGAGCGCATTCATGGGATAGACAATGATGGCCCGCGTCTTATGCGGCCGTCCCAGTTTCTTGGCTCTAACGATGGCATCGACGATCGGCACGAAGAAGCAAAGCGATTTCCCCGATCCCGTTCCCGTCGTCACGACATAGCTTTGACCAGCGCGCGCCTTGGCAATGGACTGCGCCTGGTGTCGGTAAAACTTGAGCGGACTATCAGCGCCAAACCGAAATATTTGACCTGTGCCCTCGTCGAGATCGCCGGTAGCGACCAATTCATCGACAGTTGAACCAGCGAGGTACCGTGGATTCAGCGATAAAAGGGCATCGGGCCAAAATCGCCCGGCAACATATTGCTGTTGAATCCCAAGGTTAAGATCGTGGGCGCGGATAGTCGTAAAGGACCGCGAAAAACGGGCGTAAGAATTGACCAGATAGTGGTTGTACGAAAACGCCTTCATTGATGATCCCAACTCATACCGGCTGCAAATCTCCGCTTAGGGTTGCTTCTTGGCGCGGAAAAACAAACCGCAGACCCACAGTACGAGCCATTAATGGATCACTGGCAACCCCAATCTAAGGCTGAATAATGGCACAGGTGCTAATGTCCACGGACCGCGGAACTGGGCGGATCATCCATTCTATTGGCAATTCTAGATTGAGTAACAGATATTTCTAATCTTCCCTGCGACGATCGCTGCCAAGTTTGGCTCCAAGTCAATTCGACGAAGCTAGAGCCATGTTCTAAAGAGCCATTGTGGATTGGCAGGATAACGACCGCCATGAAATCAGATCACGTGTAGAAATCGAACGTGTCGAGGTCATCCACGTCAACTCCGACCAACCGAATGCTGTCGCTTTCGGAAAGTTGAATAACCGTATCGGCCCCATCCTGGGTGGCCAGCGCTAGCACATCGTCGTCGCTGTCAAAGTCATACGTGCGTACGTCGATGCGATCGCCGGTGAAGAATTGCCGGAACCATTGGCTGGACCCAACATCGAAATCCGTGATCGTGTCGTTCCCGTCTCCCGGCGCGAAGATGAAGGTGTCGCGATCTTCGCCACCGGTCAGAATATCGTCACCGATGCCGCCGTTGAGCGTGTCGCGATCTTCGCCTCCGTCCAGGGTATCCTCGCCGGCGCCGCCACTCAGGTCGTCCCTACCATCACCGCCGAGAAGCGTGTCATTGCCTTCGCCACCTTCCAGGTCGTCGAGGCCGTCGCCGCCATCGAGAAGGTCGTTGCCGGTGCCGCCGTCAAGATCATCCCAGCCGCCGCCGCCTATCAGGTCATCGTTTCCGTCGCCGCCAAATAGGTCATCAGAACCGGAGCCACCGTCCAAAAAGTCGTCTCCTGAGCCACCATCGAGATCATCCCAGCCGCTGCCCCCTATGAGTTCATCGTCTCCGTCGCCGCCCACTAAATCATCCGATCCGGAGCCACCGTCCAAAAAGTCGTCTCCTGAGCCACCATCGAGATCATCCCAGCCGCTGCCACCAATGAGCTCATCATCGCCAGCATTCCCCTCAAGAATATCACTCCCGCGGAAACCATTAATGTGGTCATCACCTTCCCCGCCAATTAAGTGGTCCCGCCAATTCGTGCCGTTCAGAGTCTGGTTAAATACGATCTTGAACGTCTGTCCGCTGATTCCCTTCTCACCATCTGATAGATCGAAACCGAAACTGTCGGATTCGGCTTTCGAGCCATCATGATCAAAAGTTAACAAGCCGGAATTGATATCTGCCTGTGTGAACGTTCCACCGAGAGCCAACGCTAGGCCATTGAGGTACAACGTCCCGTATTCGGGCAATCGATTAAGCCGATAGGTCAAATCGGCAGGTGAATTATCCACGTCACTAGCTGAAAGCGTGCTCGCTATGATTGGAACACCAACCGCGCCTTCATCAATTTTTTGACCTAAGTTTGTGGTGAGTACAGGGGCATCGTTTATTCCATTGACGTCGATCGATACCGTCGCGTTTGCTGTCCCACCATTTCCGTCGTTCGCGGTGTATATGAAGCTGTCCGTCGCGGTCTCACCAACGTTCAGGAACTCGAATGCGCCGTTTGGGTCATACTCGAATGTGCCGTTGCCATTATCCGTCACGAGTCCCTTTGTTTCCGTTAAGTCTAAATCTCCAACCGTGATATCATCCGCATCAACGTCCGTATCATTCAGCAAAACGCTTTTTGTCGTGAACGGCTGGTCTTCATTTGTAATGAAGCCAGTGCCCTTATCGTCAGCGGCAACTGGGAATACGTTTCCGCTATACGTAATTGCGGTGCCGGTTTCGCGGGCTTCCACATTAAAGGCGTCCAATTCATAGGTGCCATTTAGTGTGATCACGGTGTCAACGATGCCATCTTGATCCGTGTCAATTTGAAGGATTGCAGAGCCTTCGCCTACGCTAAGGTCATCGGATGAGAATTCTTCTCCGGCGACGAAAATTTCATCCTGCTTGTTATAGTCGTCGACTTCGTCTTCGTTTAGGTCAGCAGCTGTTCCGACGAAAATATCATCGCCGCCCCCGCCCTTATAATTGTCCTTTCCTGGGCCGCCCAGAAATATGTCGTCTCCGGTGTTCCCGACAAGCTGATTGCTAGCTTCATCGCCGACGAGGATTGTGTTGGCACCTTCGGAAGCGGTAGCAGTCCCATTTGCATCAACTGATTTAATTTCAGGGGAACCACTCCCAGTGGCCCATTCCCAAAGACGGGTTGTGCCTTGGTATAAATCCCAAGCAACTTCCGATCCGGTATCGACAATAACGTCTGTCGCAGTTTGAATCGTTTCGACCGCCGCACTGCCAACCGCCGATCCTAAGTCACCAATCGCCTTTAGAGTATTTGCCCCCCAACCGACTACGCTCTGCCAAGTGTCGACAGTCCATTCTCGTACCGCGTCCCACGTATCAGCCCCCCAACTTAGAAACCCGATCCAGGTATCAACCGTCCAATCTTTCATGAGCATTGCAGTTGCTAATGACCAATTGCTCACAACGGAAACAGCGGCATTCAATATCGAAGCGGCTATTTGCACACCGTCTGCCGCCAATTCCAAAGCATCTCGAATTGGCGTTAGGCCAACGGACCGTGCGGCCTCGGTGGACCCACGAGTGGTAAGAGCTACTGCCGCTGCTGGCCCTATCGAGCCAACTACCGGCAAAAAATTAACGGAAGCAATTTGAAGCAAAGTTGCGAAATAACCGGCATCCACAGAATCTCCGGACCAAAGGTGGCTGAAGATTGGGCTACTTAGTCCTTGGCTGGTTATGGAAGTCGACGCTGATTCATAGTTGGAAATTTGATCGAATTGATCATATCCAGCGTCTAACAGGGCGGTTGTGTACTTGGATTCTGAATAGATTTCTTGTTGCGACCAATGCTGTACGTGCGCCTGAAGCAGAGCGCCGATCGGCCCCAACAGAGACTGGGAAAAATTGTAATACGTGACCTCACCCGGCAAATACTGTTCACCCGCGTGAGATACAGCATCGCCGGAAGAGATGAAGTGTTTAACGCGCTCACTGAGCGAAACATCAAACTTGTCTGCAAATGGTTCCGATATTCCGGGCGAATTGAAGGTAACAACTGATCCGATCTGAAACCCTAAACTGGTTGCTTCCGATGCAATTAGCTGTGCGAGCGCACCTCCCAAGCTATGGCCCGTCAAACTTGCTATTGTCTGCTCCGCTAACCAAGTCCGAATTTCGGGCCACGCCGCGCTGAATTGACCGACACCTACTCCGAGGGAGTTAAAGTCAGTCAATACATCAAGGAGATTATTCGTGCCGCGAACTGCCAGTATCGATTGTGCTCCCGGTTTGATTAGGCCGACTGCCTCGAAAGCACCAATGTCGAAAACTTTGTTTACGACGTAGCCATCTACTGTCTGATCATCCTTCTCCAAGTCATCGTCATAGGCGATTTTTCTCGCGAAGATTTCTAGAAATTGATCTGTTGGTTTGGCCAGTTCTGGCGGTCCCTGGTCTTCACCATCACCAACGGCTTTAACAGTCAGCCCTTCACCGGATTGCCCTCCAACTTCGCCGAAAAACAATGCTGCGTTTGGGAAGCTCTTCGTCGAAATTGGATCAAACGACCAAACAATTTTTCCGCCATCACCGAGGGTGAGGTAACCAATGTCAGAGAAAATGGAACCGGTCCCAACTGCATCGAAAACACCCAAAGTGGACACGGCGGTATCGATTGTCGTTGCATTGTCCGCACCAAAGACTGGCCCTGGGACCGGCCCCGCAGGGCCTCCAGCAAATGGGTTCGGCGACTCGCTTGGGTCGGTCGTGGGACGCGTGGTCCCGGCCAGAAAAGACAAGCTACTGCCTATTCCCGTTGGCGTAATTTGATCATCTGACGTCGATAAATTTCCATCTAGGTCGATAAAGAACGCATCCAGATCGAATCCGGAAAAGACACCGCCACTTCCTCCAACGGGATCACCATCATCGGTCAATATGATCTTGTTAATCGTGTCGAAGCCACTTCCACCGATGTTCGCCTTGAATAGCAATGTATCAACAGCGACCGTCGTACCCAGGCCTGTAATGTTCAGTACTTGAGCTGGAGCCTCGTCCAGAATTGTGAATGTCGTCGAGGCTAAGTTCGTTTCGATCGGATCGTCCGGGTCGGCCTGAACAACCAGGCCGAAGGTTTCGTCGCCCTCTGGAAAGTCGGCGTCGTCATTGATTGAAATTGTGAGAGTCTTCGTCGTCTCCCCGACTTCAAATGTCAACGGCTCGTTCTCTTGGCCGAAATAATCACCCTGATTCGTGCTGCCGTGTACTTGTGTCGTGCTGACGTAGACGGTTTCTGTGATGTTCGCATTTAAACGCGAAATGTTGAACGTGAGTGTACCAGCCAATTCCTCAACATTCGGTGTCAGTGGGTCAATAGACCAATTGGTCGGAGCATTATTGGAAAACTTTGGGTCGCCATAAATTAGGTACGCTGCACCTTGCCCAAAGGCTCCAATCAATAGATCATCAATGCCGTCACCATTCACATCGCCAGCTGATGAGACAGAACGACCGACAATATCACCAAGCTCTTCGCCAATGATCTTGAAACCACCAATGCCAGCGGCGACGTCATCAAGACTTACAGTGGTTGGAGTAGAATCATTTCCAAATACAACATACGCAGCGCCGATCCCTCCGAACCCTCCGCTGTTATCATCTCCGGAAGCCCCAATCAAAAGGTCTCCAAAACCGTCTCCATTAACATCCCCAGCGAGTGAAACACTTTCGCCGGCACGGTCGCTGGCATTTTCACCAACAATCTTAAATCCGCCTGCGCCAGCGGCAACGTCGTCAAGATTCACTGAAGTTGGAGGAGTTGCACCACCAAACACCACATACACAGCGCCGGCTAAATTACCACCAGCTTCTTGTCCGGGGGCACCAACAACAAGATCATTAAAGCCATCACCGTTTATATCACCGGCGAATGAGACAATAGCGGCATGATCATTGGTGTTTTCACCAACGATCTTGAAGCCGCCAGTACCAAGGGCAACGTCGTTAAGGTTTACAGTCTTTGGAAGGGATGCGCCGCCAAACACTACATACGCAGCGCCAGCTTCGGTTCCACGATTATTTCCTTGGCCACCAGCCTCCTGCCCATAGGCACCAATCAATAGATCATCAAATCCGTCCCCATTGACATCCCCAACGAATGAAACGGAAGAACCAACGGCGTCGTGCTCATTTTCACCAACAATTCTAAATCCACCGACGCCTGCGGCAACGTCGTCAAGATTTACAGACGTTGGAGGAGTTGCACCTCCAAACACCACATACGCAGCACCAGCGCTATCACCACCAGAGTCCTCCCCTGGGGCACCAATCAAGAGATCATCAAATCCGTCTCCATTAACATCGCCGGCGGAGGAAATGGAAATACCAGCAACATCTCTGGAGTCTTCACCAATGATTTTATATCCATCGGTGCCGGCGGCAACGTCGTCAAGATTTACAGACGTTGGAGAAATTGCGCCTCCAAACACCACATACGCAGCGCCGGCTCTGTCACCTCCAGAGTCTTGCCCGAAAGCGCCAATCAGGAGGTCATCGAAGCCGTCTCCATTGACGTCGCCGGCGGATGAAAGGGAGAACCCAGCACCATCACTAGGGTTTTCACCAACAATCTTAAATCCGCCTGCGCCAGCGGCAACGTCGTCAAGATTCACTGAAGTTGGAGGAGTTGCGCCTCCAAACACCACATACGCAGCACCAGCACCATCACCTCCAGAGTCTTGCCCGAAAGCGCCAATCAGGAGGTCATCGAAGCCGTCTCCATTGACATCGCCAGCGGATGACACGGACCTACCAACACCATCGCCAGCATTTTCACCAATGATCTTGAGACCGCCTTTCCCCTCTGCAATGTCAGAAAGGTACACGGCACCTGGAATCACCGTCGTGCTTGTGAACTGAGTGTCGGTTGGCAGTTCACCGCTCTCTGATGGAGAATCAGCAAATTCGACAAGCGCGAGCATCGCGCCGTTGTCGTCGTTGTTACCTTCGGCAACTTGGTACCAATCGATATCTTCGCCGCTGCTGTTTGTATAATTTCCGACGGTCTCACCAATCGTCAGGTGAAGGTGGGATCCTGTAATTGTTCCAGTGTCTCCAACCGAACCAATTTGTTGGCCGGCCCTCACGGTTTGCCCAACTTCAACGGGGACAGATTTCTCCTTGAGATGAAAATAACTGGAATAAAAAATCTGACCGTCAACTTCATGCCGAATCGTGACAACGTTTCCAAGGAAACCGATTTCCTGACCGTTTAATGTTGATCTTCCATCTCGAACCCGCTCTTCGACGAAAACAACTTCACCATCAGCGACAGCATGCACTGATGTGCCGACGATTTCGCTACCATCAGCAAGATCAAAGTCCCATGAATAGAAAAGATCGCCGCCAAAATGGCTCGTGGCACCTCCAGGGCCCTGGGTGACGATTATCCCCAACCCGTTTGGAAGTGGCGTGAACAGAGTAATTGGGCTAGTGATGGCCATTAAATTCTCGTCCCTGATCTAGAAAATTTCTATGAATCGATGAGCGATCGTTGCATTGCGTCGAGGAAGGGCTTGATCAGATAATTGAGTGCGGTTCTGTTGCCCGTTTGAAAAAAGACTTCCGCCGGCATACCGGCGCGCAATGTCATTCCTTTGAGTTTCGAGATTTCTTCTGCCGTAACAACCACGCGAATAGCGTAGTAGGTTTCTTGCGTCGCAGGGTCCGTCATTCGATCACCGGACACTGTCGTGACCGTGCCGGCGAGTTCGGGTGTCGCGTTCAGATCGAAGGCTGAGAAACGGACATTTGCCGACGAGCCCGGATAGACCTTGTCGACGTCCTCAGGGCGCAGCCGCGCTTCGACGACCAACCGATCCTCGCGCGGCACGATGTCCATCAATTCTTGGCCCGGGGAAATGACGGCGCCAGTGGTATGGACGGACAGGCCGACCACTTGCCCGGATTGTGGTGCACGGATCTCGATACGCTTGCGCTGATCCTCATACACGACGCGGCGTTCGTTCAGATCGAATATTTCGGCCTGCGCCTCGCGGAGTTCCGTGACGGCTGTTTCCCGCCGCGTGAGGTGCAGCTGTTCGATTTCGAGCTTAGTTTGGCCCACCGCCTTCTCCGCCCGTGCGATCTCGGAAATGTGTTGACCCGTTTCTCCGCTAAGACGCTCGCGCTCCCGCTCCAAAGCCAGAATTCGGGGGCGAGGCACCAATCCCTTTTCGAATAGCTTTCTCAGGTCACGCAATTCCTTCCGAATGATCCCAACCTGCCGAACCTTGGCGCCATGTTGCGACCTTAAGCCCTTTATCTCGTCCTGAAGTTGCCGGATCCGTTGTTCGAGAACAGACACCGATCCGTCGAAGGCGGAGCGTCGCGCGGCGAACAGTTCCGACTGACCGCGCATGATGTCGGCGATATTGGGGTCCGCGATGCGATCCTTCAGCTTGGCCGGAATGACGATAAGATAGGCTCCCGATTGCTCCGCCTTTAGACGGGCTTCCCGCGCCAGCAGGATATCGAGGCGGCCGTCGATGACCGCCAATTGCGTCCGCACCCGCGTGTCATCAAGACGAATGAGAACATCGTTCTGCTGAACGGTGTCCCCTTCCCGAACCTGGAGATCGAGGACGATGCCGCCTTCGAGATGCTGGACGGTCTTCCGATTGGTTTCCACGGTGACGACGCCTGGCGCAATCAATGAACTGCTCAAGGGCACGACCGACGCCCAGGTCCCAACGCCCCCAATCATGACGACGAGAATGGCCAAGCCGGCCAGGATATAGGGGCGGCTGTCCCGCTTGATGTCGGGGGTTAGATTGTCGTGGCGTTGCGTCATGAGTCCGGCGCCTCATTGGTCCCCGGCTGAACCACCTTGAGCCGGCTGGAGGCCGTGTGCACCTTGTTCCGCGCGAAGACCTCTTCCTTCGGCCCGAAGTCCTGAACGCGGCCTTCCTGCAAGACGAGAAGTTTATCGACCGCCGCGATCGCGCTTGGCCGATGGGCCATGACGATGACCGTGGCGCCGCGCTCTTTCAGACGGAGGATCGCTTGCGTGAGCGCCGCATCCCCGGCCGCATCGAGATTGGCGTTCGGTTCGTCCAGCACGACAAAGACCGGGTCGCCGTAAAGGGCACGGGCCAAGCCGATGCGTTGTCGTTGTCCGCCGGAGAGAGCGGCACCTCCTTCCGCAACCGGTGTATCATATCCATTCGGTAGCTTGAGGATGAGTTCATGAACATCGGCGCACTGAGCGGCACGGACGATCGCTTGCGGGTCCGGACTCGGTGAAAAACGACAGATGTTGTCTGCCACCGTTCCGTAGAAGAGTTCGACATTCTGCGGCAGGTATCCGACATGCTTACCGAGGCTGTCGCTAGGAATCGCGGCGATATCCGCGCCATCGAGGCGGACGATGCCGGATTGCGGACTCCACGCCCCGAGGAGAAGGCGTGCCAGCGTGGTTTTACCCGACGCGCTCGGGCCGATGACGCCTAAGGCTTCGCCGGGCCGCGCCGAGAATGACACATTCTCAAGCACCGGCTTCTCAACGCCGGGCGGCCCTGCAACCAGATTTTCGACGTCCAATTGGCCTTGCGGATCGGGCAACGGCAGCGGCTCGCTGTCGTCGTCGTGGTAGGCAAACAGATGGTTCAATCGTTTATACGCCGCCCGCATCGCCACAAACCCGCGCCAGTGTCCGATCGCTTGCTCCGCGGGCGACAAGGCACGGCTCATGATGATCGAGGCCGCGATCATCGTTCCCGGCGTGATGATCTGCTTGATGGCAAGGGAGGCGCCGGCGCCGAGTATGGCAACCTGAAGGAACATGCGGATCGCCTTGCTGCCCGCGGTGATGGTCCCGGCGCTGTCACTGGCCGTGCTCTGCAACCCAATGCCACGATCATGTTGCGTGCGCCAGCGGTGCAGAATTCCCGGCAGCATGCCCATCGCCGAAATGGCATCCGCATTGCGCAAGGTTGATGCCGCGACGGTGTTCGCGGTCGCGACTTCGATGTTCGCCTGTTGCAGGGGTTTGCGCGTCAGGAGCTCGTTTGCGAGTGCCAAAGCGAATAGGACGAGTGCGCCGCCGAGCGCGATGTAGCCCAGGATCGGATGGAACAGGAAGATCACGAGGAGATAGAGGGGCATCCACGGCGCATCGAAAAACGCGAAGGGCCCGGGCCCGGTGAGAAATTGACGCACCGTATCCGAATCCCGAAGAGCCTGCTCTCGGTTGGTGCTTGGTTCGATCAGACTCTGACGGAAGATCGTTTCGAAAACGCGAGGAGAGAGTTTCTCGTCGATCCGGGAACTCGTGCGAACCAGAACACGGGACCGGATGAACTCCAGCAGCCCCATAACAAATAAGAGTCCGATGGCGAAGACCGACAGAGCTATAAGCGTTTCAACGCTGCGGCTGGTCAGCACCCGATCATAGATCTGGAGCATGTAGAGCGGTGCCGTCAGCATCAGCAGATTGATGAAGAAGCTGAACACCCCGGTCATGACAAAGCTACCGCGCGACTCGCGGACAGCCTCGCCCAATGTCGTTCTTCTCCCCATCACAACGCCATTTGCCTCGTTGGGCATGTGCGGTTGTTATTTTTGACCCGCACTGATGCGTGTAGAACTCACCCCTCTCAACTACCGGTATTATGGTATTGGAATTTCAACCGATGCAAATAGGAAAGTTGGTTGCCCATAGTAACGGCACGGAAAATCCGTCTTTGCCCCGTCGAAAGTTTAGGGAAAAGCTCGAGCGTTATTAATTTAGACAAACGGTTGGCGCTAACCTTGGGGCAGGTTCAGGTTACACGTGGTTTAGGAGCGGGGATACGATCAGGGGAAAAGGTAGGCGACAATTTCGGCCACTAACGGTTCGAGATAAGGCAACCTTTGCCTAAATTCGTCATCTGACTTTCGGGCAAAGTGCCTCGCCATTGGTCTCTTCCCGGCCTGGAGAAAATCTCGTTGAACGAAAATCGCCCAATCGTCCTCAAGATGATCCTCGAGCGCTGCATCACCATCGAAGATTCGGTTACCCAACTCAGATGGAATGACGTTTTGCTTTTCACGATTTGTTAGGTGGCCATGCTGGTCCGCCCACTCCCATGCCTCGCGATCGTAAAGCGTTTCGAGGACGATTGGCACACGGAAGCCGGCTCGAAGAACGGGGATAAGATGGGGAGGCATTGGTAACTTAAAACACTTGGCCGACTCCAGATTCTTCGGAACTCTGTTCCAATCCGTTGCAGCCTTCCTAGCCTCGTCATCACGATCGAGAAGACCTGCAGCACGCGCCAAGTCGTGATCGTGCTTGGCCATACTGCGCCAGGAGAGAAGCATATCCACGACATAATTGATACCGGCGCTATCTCGGGTCTCGACATTAATCTCGCCAGCCCGGTCCGGCGCGAAGACTGCTAGAGCCTTTTGGATAATTGCTCTATCAGAAGGGCCTTCTACGAACAGTTTGCGCTGGTTGGCACGGGCCAATTCTCTTGCTTCCGTTAGGGCGACTTCCCTTTGACGAACCCTGTCCTCCAGTTCTTGCACCATCGGAGCGAACAAAGTCATCGTGCCCATGCGTTCATCCAGATCGCCGGTCTCTCGTGTTTCCTTGGAACCCTCCTCGGGCGTGTTCTGAAATATGTGATGACAGGAAATCCGATCGACTGCTCCATCTTTCCGGTGAAGGTTATAGAAGACGGGCGAATGGCTCGTAATAAGGATTTGAGAGATGCCGCTATCCAAAAAATTCCAGAATTGATCGGCCATCTCCACACAACTGGCCAGTTCAAGGTTATTCTCCGGCTCTTCGTATCCCCATATAAATGAGTGCGGCTGAGCGCCGCGGACCTGCAAACCACGCTTCTTGTCCGCCATGAACTTCAAGATCAGGGGAATGTGACGAGCCTTGATCCCATCCCCTCTGGCATCCAGCGATATGTCGGTTCCCTCACTCAGGAAATCCAAGCTTTCGAAGATATGGCTCAAATCCTTAGGAAGGGCTAGCCGCGAATTAAGGCCAAGGGATTCCGTGATTTGTGCGGTGAGGTCGAGAAGCTGGTCCGATATGGATTGTTCGAAATCCTGGCTAGAATCGCGAAACGCTTGGTCCGCAACCTCAGCAATCACGTCGTATATGCTTGCCCGCAACTCAGAAAAATACTCTAAATCCTTGATCGCAGGGACGTAAACGAAATTGATGTTTCGGAGCAGCCCATGAACATTGGACCGCTCTGGAATATCAACTAGGACAGTACGGTGTGCCCCTCTCGGTCCTTCGGCACGTCGGAAGCCTGCATACTCGTCATAGACGAGTCCCTCGCTGCGCCATCGCTTCTCCCATACGACAAAGTCGCCGTTTGTTTCCCGATATGTCCGAGGAAGTTCGATCTCTAGCTTTATGGAGACCTCCTTTGCCCTACGGTTCGGTTGGTTGAAAGTATTATGGTCAACTTCAAACCGAAGAGAGTTTCCGGGATCTGTTCGCCCATTAAAGAATAAGTTGAGTGCCCGCAAAACATTCGATTTGCCGGAGTCGTTCTTGCCTACGAGGATCGCCAAGTGGTTTGGCGAAATTGTCAGATTTCTTGCTGACCGGAAATTCCGAATCTCGATCTTGGATATTTGGATGGTCACGTTCTCACCTTGGCGAGACAGAAAGCCGTTTCGATCGGCTCGATTCCACGGAAGAAGCGGCGGGTATCGAGGATTCTCTTGGTTGGCTGACCGTCTTCGTCGTGTTCCCAATGCTGTCCTGGAAAGGCAACAGTAAAGTTCAATCTGGGCTTCTCGAAGAATTTTCCGTCCATATTGATTATTCCCCTTCAACTGCCGCCGCCGGCCAACCGTCTAAGTTGCCGCGCGAAATGTACACTCTGGTGAATGTGGCCGAGAAAATGGCTGATTGATAGAACCGGTCTAAGATGAACACAACCGCAGCCTCATTGGCAAAGGATCATTGCATCAATCAAAAGCTGTGTTTCCCTTGTGAGAGAAAAACGTTGCGCGGAAAACAAAATATGACTGACGGCCACTATCGAACGTTCGAGATCTTTGTCGAATATTTTGTTTTCCCGGTCGATGGCGAGACGTGGAAGGTTCACGTTGAAGCCCGGTTCGTATGGTTGCTCATGGCATTTGGGGCGCTGTAAGTGAGGAAGGCTTTGTCGGTTTTCGTACTCACCACGACGCAAATGGGTGTGCGCAATCGCTTTGAACTGGTTCCTGCTCTCCGCAGCAGGCCGAGATTCAAGCGTTTTACGCTTATCATGGCTGGTCGAGAGTTTTGCCTGATGGAGAACGAATCCAGTTTACGGCGATTTGACCGACCGTTTACGCGCACGCACGGAGTCGCTTCTTGTGGAAAAGAGATTCGAACTTTTGCGGAGCGCTTTCACGTGCGTGCGGATGGCCGCGGTGCTTGGTGGTGATTTTGAAGATTTCCCGTTTCAAAGTTCGAGATGTTGAACATTAAGCGTTGCCGTTACACCGTGACGAACTGCTAAATACTGCGGAGATTGGTCGTTACCGTGGCGTAACACGACGGAATATTGTTGCGGCCATTGCCACGAGGTATCGGCAGAAATTGGGGATTGTTACGACGTGACGGCAAAAGCAACGGAGGATTTCGTGGCTTCGTTTTGGATCAATTGCGCTACAGCAAGTTGAGCAGACCTTGCCAGCACTTTCAGAATTAGCAACGATGGCGAATCGGCCAAAAGTTAATTGCGCCCGATCCTAAGGTAAGCCGGTCTATCTAAATAGCTTGCTAGAAGCTGGCATTGGCACGTTCGCCCGGTGATCCTAACGGCCGGTTCCTCTACTACACATTCACAATCGGCACAGCGTTGACGCTTCGCAGGTCTAGAATGGTCGCACGTGCATGCTGTAGGCCCGGCAGCGGCCATGATGTTTCAAGAAAATTCAAGCAGCGCTCTCTCCGCAAAAGGTCACTGGTACCCAGGGCTTTGGCAGTCGATCGTAACATCGTCACAGAGCCTTGTTTTTCGCAAAGAACCGTCAGTTGTTGTGGTAACACAGACAGCCGTCTATGCGGCGTCTGGTCATGTTAAGACCATGTATCGATTAATGTGTTACGGTGTGACGGATTTAGCCTGCGAGGTAGCGGGAGAATGCGTCCTCGAAAGATTTTCGAAGATAGCCCTTGGCGGTCCTGTCTTGCGAAAATCTGATTGTGGTCGGGGAAATCCCAAAGCCTCTAAGTAGGCGCGCCATTTGCTGGGCCGTAATTGCCTTGCCGTTGGCCCACTCTGGCCAGGGTCGGTGTTCCATCGCCGCCAGCTCGGATAAAATCCTGTCGGTGGCAAGACGATCAAGTCGAGCATTATCAAATATGGTCTGGATGTCCTTCAGCAAAAGCACCGGGTGACTATCATCGTCCGTTTTCGTCAATGCGACCGCCGCCTGTCGGCTGAGGTTTGGCCATCGGCCTCCGGCTGCGTGCGCGACCGCGAACAAGGGCTCCCAATTGTCAGCTGCCCGGTCATGAAGTTCCGAAGGTATCGGTCCGCTCGCCGAGCTTAGTTCGGTATGGACATCATCTGTCCAGCGCCGAATTTTCCGCCGAAGTATTTGGAGAGGTTCGACTCGGCGAAGGCTAAAACGATCGATCCGGTCCGTAGGCCGCTTTCGGCGGAGTTGTATGACGATTGAACGATCATTCAGCGTGTCCGGCAGGTCGCCGATCATGGCGATAATCACGGGTGACCAGGTGCAGAATCGGGTCGGCATGTAGGTATCGCCGGTCGTACGAATCACAAAAGCTTGAGTACGGTTGTGACCAGAGTTCAATATCCCGCGCAGCTCGTCATAACCTTTGAGAAAAGTGTCAGCCTCGTCGATCAGCAAGGTGGGAGAGGCAGCTTCAATCGACCGAAATAGGGCTGCGACGGTAATATTGGATGTGGGCAACGGCCTCGGCACTAGGTGCTGGGTGATCAACAAGGCAGTCGTCTTTCCGCATCGCTTTTCGGGAGAAGTGAAGGCAAGGCGCGGGGAGATTTGCCAGTGGTCGTGCGTATGCACGTAGATTACCCATAGTGCCATCGCTTCCACCGCGAAGCTGGGAGCGACCAGATATTTTTTGATTGTCTCAACGATCTCGTCGAGTAGGGCAGCCCCATCTACGGGCTCTGGCCATGGCTCATCGTCCGGCCACATTTGAGGCCCGACGATTTCGCCATTACCGCCGGATGGCATCGCGTTGTCGAGCGCCTTATCGAGCATTGCGACCCGGATTCCCGCAGCCTTGAGCCTGCTACGCAGGCGCTCAAAGTTTGGTCTGTCTCGTTGTCTCAGGTCGAGAAGTAGTTTCAATGTCTCGCCAACAAATGGGGCACCGGGATCCTGTTTGGACCTCACGACAAGGTCACCCAAGGGACTGTTACTTGTCGTCCCCGGCTCACCAGAACGAGCCTTTGTAAGCGCGTCCAGGATCTGTTCGTCCGGCAGTGTTGCAGGGCTCCGGGAACTAACCGTCCCATTGCTGTCTTGTGTGACTTCGATGGCGTGACCTTGGACGCCCGTCTCTGGCTCCGTTGGACCATCGACGGTCTGACCAACTGAAGAATCTCCGACCACTCCATCGGCTGCGATATGCTCAGCTGGTTCCTTCTTGCGCCGGCGATCGAGGAAGGCCGGAATTTCGGGCATGTCATCCATCATGATCGGGTTCCCCTATGTATTTCTTCGGCCCAGACGTGGGTGCGCGAACTCTCCGCGAGGTTTCAGTGTCGCGCCGCTGTGCCTTCGACACGGAACGAGGGAGATGTGATGGGGAGGAGGCGACCGCGGGTAGATCGTTCAACCAGCGTAGCAGATCGTCCTGCAAGATGATCGTTCGCTTGCCGTTCTTCCGCGCTATCAGCTTGCCCTGGGCGATCGCCTCGTAGACGGACGTTCGGCTGCTGTTTGAAGCCTCTGCGGCTTCGAGTATTGAATAGGCAAATTTTTCGTTCTGCATCGTTCATTCCTTTCCGTCGGGACATGAGCGTGCATAACAGTGCCTGATCGGACGGTCGGGGGAACCAACCGGACGAAAACTATAATTTATTCATGTTTTTTAATTAGTTACATTATATTTCGCGAAGATATGCTAACGCTTGGTCGCTTAATGGGCGCCTCTGGGAGTCCGATTGTTTGGGCGACGGATCGGGTGTTATGAACCGCCAGATGGATCGCGGTTCAACTAGGCAGGGGCGGCGCGGTCCGGAAGGTCGCCGCCTTACATAAAGTGGTACTCGTTTTGCCGTGTTGGCGAGTTGGCATGCGCTTGCCAAGAAAACGAGAAGTCGCTCATTGTTCTCTATCGGGAGTGGTCCGGAGCTGTGGGCTAGGTCCGAAGTCAAGGATGCCCATAGGTGGCGGACAGATTCGAACTCCGCGAAACACCTGAAAACGGTATCACGGTGGGTTCGGAGTTTCGCCGACGCGCGCCATTCTTCCGGAACTGGCCACCAGGCGATATCGTCCCTGTCATGTCGGCTGCGCCGCATTATTTTTATCACGTTTTCGATCGAAGGCCGTTCACCCGCTTCGTGTAATTGCAGGAGGGTCATAAAAATCTCACCGGCCAAGGCGCCCCGCTGGGCGTACTCTTTGAGTTGCACTCTCACAGGATCAGGCGAATGAGAATTTGGCGAATTGGCTCCAGCACCGAGGAGGCCTTCCTTGAATCGCTGCCGCAACCGGCTGCTCCGCGGAAAGCACATTACGGCGAGAACATCGATGCAAGCCGTCGGGCAGAGTTGGTTGTCCGCGTCGACGTCGATTAGATTAAGTATTGGCATTGGGGCCGGTTTGAATCGTTGTTGTTGCAAAGCTATCGATCAACGGCCAGGTGTCTCTTCGTTAACGGATGCGCTGGACCACATTGCCTTCTCTCGGCAAATTGCTCTCGAGGTTGGTTGCGGCAGAGCGAATTTCTTGCGCGATGTAGTTGGGGGCCAGATGCGCGTAGTGTCGCTCCACCATGCGGGTATCCGTATGGCCCAGGTTGGCAGCCACGACCGCGAGAGGGGCACCGTTCATGATTAGGTGGCTTGCATAAGTATGCCGCAATATGTGGAAACTAGCCTTGGGATGGATATGGCCACGCTTGCAGGCGTCAGAAAGTCGTCTGATTTGATGAGACTTTCCCCACGGTTCGCCGTCGGGCCGAAGAAAGATAAGCTGATTGCCTGGGTGCCCGGCAGTAACATTTTGGAAGAAATCGCGGCCCTTCGTTGCCAGAACGACCTGCCGGGGTTTGCCAGATTTACTGTCGCGGATGAAAAGTGTACCAGCGTCAGGGTTAAAATCCCTGACGGAAAGCTGGATTAATTCACCGTATCGACACCCAGAATAAAGGGCGGCAAGTACCAGCGGTCGGAAAATCGGGTCTGTGGCATTAATAAGGCGCTTACATTCGTCGTCGCTAAGATATCGAACGCGTGCGGCATCCACGTTCGCGAAGGGCTTCACCCGCCGCCATGCATCGTCCGATCGAATGCGACCCTCCTGCCAGGCCAGATTCAAGGCGGCCTTCAAGTTAGTGAGAACGTGATTCGCGGTAGATTTCCGCCTCCGCCGCGCCTCCGGGTCGTTCGTGATAGCTCGGTACTTCTGTGGTTGACCTGCCCGTGTTCGGAGCCTTGGGGGCGTTTCGGCAATAGACCGGTGCCACTTTCGAATCTGGGCGGCGGAAAGTCTTGCTACTGGTGTTTGGCCTAGGGTTGGTAATACGAAGGCCTCGAAGTTGTACGTTGTTTCTCGAAGTGATTTTCGATGGATGGCGAACCAGTCCAGGTAGTCGCGAACAGCATCCGCGACGGTATAGGAGGCCATACTACGTGCTTCGCCATTGGTGTTGTCGTTGACCTCTCGAATCCAGTCACGCGCCTTCTCCTGAGCTTGCGAAAAGGATAGGGATGTCATGCCATCAGCGTCTAGATGATCATCTGCCGGCCCGATACGTGCCTCATGTCGTCCGACTTCTCCAACGAATTTGGCGATCCAGGTTCCACCCTTTACTCCCTTTCGATATCCCACGGCAAAGCCTGGCGATATTGGTGCCCAGTAGGGAGCTTTGCGCACCGGCAATTTCGTGCGTGCCGACCGAGTATCAAGTTTCGGATTCCGGATGCTGCGTGCCATGCGCAAGGGCCTTTCCCACAAATTTCCCACAAACATGTGGGCAGACGTTCCTGAACAATCAAGAACGTGGAGGTAGGAAAGTTACGCTATTATTGATAGTTAAATAGTTCGAGGACGTTCGTGGACGTTCAGTTTTAATCCTCTCACGCCGGAAACAGGGGTTCGACTCCCCTAGGGGACGCCAATTTCCAACTTTTCGTTGTCGGCAGTTCTGGGTCGTTTTCCTATGCGACCCGCGCGCGTCGAAACTCGCCGGTGGCACGATGCCGCGAATACGTCCGGGCCATCGAATTTTGGATGGTCAGCCGGCGAATCAGAACATCAGACTTGGCAGCCACGTAACGATGGCCGGAAAAGCGATAATGATCGCGACGAACAAGGCGATTACCCCGACAAACGGCAAAATGCCGATGAACAGGTCGGACACGGCGCCTTGGCCCCGTATCCCCTGGACGACATATAAATTCATTCCGACCGGCGGCGTGATCAACGCCAATTCCATCATCAGGACGAGAAAGATACCGAACCAAATCGGATCGATATTCGCGTACAGGACGATCGGGAAGACGATGGGGATCGTGCCGACCATCATGGACAGGGTTTCGATGAAGCAACCGAGCACGAGATAGAACACGACCAGCACAAGGATCAGGCTAAGTTTCGAAACGCCGAGACTCGCGACGAATTCCGTCATCGCCTGGGGGACTCCCATGACGCCGATGACGAAGTTCAAATAGAAGGCCGCTGTAATGATGAACAGGCAAAGCGCGCTCGTGCGCATGGTCGACAAAAAGGACTGGTGCAGCATTTTCCAGGAAAGGCCACGGTAGGCGGCGGCGACGACCAGCGATAGAACCACGCCCGCCCCGGCGGCTTCGGTTGGGGTCGCCCAGCCGAAGTAGATTGCACCCATCGTAACGAAGAAGATGACCGCCGGTGGGATCAGGTGCACGAGGCTACGGACCTTCTCGGCCATCGAGATTTCTTCAGTGATCTTCTCCGCTGTCCCCGGGAACAAATTAGCGATGACGATGATCGAGGCCATGAACAGAAGCGTGAGACAAACCCCCGGGATAATGCCAGCGACGAAGAGTTGGCCGATTGACGTGTTGGTCAGGGCCCCGAATATGATGAGGTTGACGCTCGGCGGAATCAGAATTCCAAGGGTGGCACCGGACGCGATGCTACCAAGTACCAGTTTTTCGTTGTAGCGGCGTTTGCGGAATTCCGGCAACGCCACGGTCGAAATCGTTGCGGCGGTTGCGACGGACGACCCGGAAACGGCGGCGAACACCGAACTGGCCCCGATATTGGTATGGAGCAGTCCGCCGGGTAGTGGCGAAAGCCACAACGATAATGTCCGGTACATGCGGTCGGTGACTCCGCTACGCAGCAAAATTTCGCCCAGCAGGACGAACAGCGGGATCGAGGTCAGCAGAAAGTCGTTCATAATCGACCACAGCTGATTGCCGTAGCTTGCCAGGGGTGCGGTCCCCATGAAGGCCAACACACCGATGATGCTCGTGATCAACATCGCAACGGCGACGTGCAGACCGAGCGCCATGAAGCCGAGCATCATGAAGAACCCGATGACGGCTTGGGTGACATCGATCATGTGTCGTCTCCGCCGCGTGAATGCCCTTGGTCGCGTGCCTCGGCTGACCGCGCCTCTGCTTGGGCCATCTCACGTTCGATCTCTTCCTGTAGAGTCGGCGGCCCGTACACAAAGAAACCCCGTTCCGGGTTCTTGAACTGCAAGACGAGCAGATGGACGAGCATGGCAACAGCGGTGATCGAAAAAACAACCAATCCGGCGACCCACATGCTCTGCGGAATCCACATGATGGTTTGCAAGGGTGTTGGCGACAAGCTGCCGAACAAAATGCTCTCGCTCAATGCCTCATAGCCGTATCGGAGCATGAACAATGCTGCGCCGGTAACCAGCGCGTAGGCGAGCAGGTTCAACAGGTTCCGTATCGGCGACGGGACATGATCGAGAATGATGTCGATGCGCGTGTGCGTGCGCTCGATCAAGGCATATGCAAATCCGAAAGTGCCTGTAATCGCCACGACATAGCCGCCGATTTCGTCGACGCCCTGGAGGGAATAATCGAACAGTTTTCTCGCGAAGATCTCAAAAACGATCAAGAATGACAGGAACAGCAAGATGTAGCCGCCAATAATCGAAAAAATGACATTGAACTTGCGAATAAAAGTCACGTTCTCCCCCTCTAATACGGTCACGTGAACGATCCCAGGCGTCGCATGGCCCGGGACAATCTGTTTACCGGGTCGAGGCCATCACCTCGACCCGGCAATATGGTCGCAACGCTTATTTCTTGATGGAGAAGCCGCGGGCCTTTCCAACCGTATCGTTCCAGATCTTCACACAGT
Organism: Alphaproteobacteria bacterium; assembly: GCA_965228975.1. Classification (GTDB taxonomy): domain Bacteria; phylum Pseudomonadota; class Alphaproteobacteria; order UBA8366; family UBA8366; genus JAJFJD01. The sequence continues at coordinate 3,058,235 of OZ245851.1, read as the reverse complement.
TGGATTCGACCTTCTTGCAGGTATCCGCCCAGGTCGGCAGCACAGCGGAGGAACTTGCCTTCGCCAAGATAGCTTCGTCTTCCTTCGTCGGCTTGACGAGCGTCATCTTGAATTTCTTGTAATTTTTGCACGGCCCGCCGACGTTGCAGCTATCGGCATCACCCGTGTTGTTCCGGGCAAGATCCCAGAACTCACCCTCGACCTCGCGGAAGGCGGCGGAAAGTTTCTTCTGCTGGTTGGCGGACAGTTTGTTCCAGGAATCCATGTTCATGAAATGAGCGTTCACCGACCAGCTAATCCCGAGCGGGAAGTAATGCGTGGTCACTTCTGGCCAATTGCCGGTGTTACCGGACGTCGGCGACGTGATTGCGCAGTCGGCAATGCCACGTTGAAGGCCGGGATAGACCTCTTTGAACGACAATGCGACGGGGATGCCGCCGACTGCTTCTACGAGGGCGGACATGGACGGAGTGTAGGTTCGGATTTTCAGACCCTTGAAGTCCGCCAGTCCTTTGATTTCCGGTTTGCAATAAAAGACCTGCGGTCCATATGGCCACAGTGACATGACCTTGACGTTGAACTTTTTCTCGACGCGGGCGCTGAAAACTTCGCGGTAGGCGTCTACAGCCTTTTTTAGCGCATCGAGGTTTGGCGATACGCCGATAAGATCGAGTCCCTCGAGAAACGGATCGTCTCTCGACGCTTCGCCGACGGTCGATTGCACGATATCGAACGTGCCCTTACGGCCGAGGCGGAGGGTGTCCTTCATGCTGACGCCGAGGACATCGAGCGGATTGTAGTTGACGTTGAATTTTTCGCCTGTTTTTTCCGTTAGCGAACCGTAGAATTTGCGCTCAAGAGCCACGTGATATTTATGCGTCGAGACGAGTCCCGAGGCCCTGAGGCTAATTTCATCCGCTTCGGCAGCGGTCTGCCCGAACGCGATGATCGCGCCTCCCAATACGAGTGCGGACGCAAGATACCGATTCCTTGTACCCCTGATTTCTCTATTTTTCATTTTCGGTCTCCATACCTTTGATGAATTGGTAATTCGCCGATTCGCTAACTCATCCTCGAAAAGCTCCACCATTTAGGTGAGATATTTTGTGCCGCGTATCCACTGGCAAACGCGTAAATGCGGCGATAGATTGTGAAACTTGCCCGAAATGCTGTCAAATTAGGGAATCTTGTGCTCCAAGTGCCGCAGGGATACGGTCGAGTTTCGCCGCGTTGCGCGGAAGGATTCTCGCCGCGCATGCGGTAACGGGGAGGGGGCATAGGGTAGCCGAAGATCGGGAACGACCAAGCAGCTCTCGCTGCAGACGTAACTTCGAGAGCATTATGCCGCCCTTCCTAAGCGCTGCTCTGGACAAGCCAACGCGACTGATAGGCGGAGAGCGCGTCAGACGGATCGAAGGCTTGGAAGAGAAATTCGACGTGTTCGAAGTCATCAAATTAATCGAACGGAGATATAGCAATGGGCACCGTTCTTTTCCGTGACTGTCTTGTTTTGCGCCATGCCCGGGCCGACTTCGATCCGGCGCCGCAGGATATCCTTGTCGAGAACGATCGCATCGCCGCCATCGAACCGGCTGGTACGGTTGCCGGTGCGGACGAAGTCGTTGAGTCCAAGGGCATGCTTGCGGCCAGTGGTTTGATCAATGGGCATTTCCACTCATGGGATCATTTCATCAAGGGGCGTGTCGAAAACTTGCCCATGGAGCTCATGATGCCTTATCTCCGGCCGGCGAGACCGCTCCAGCTGTCGGACCGGCAGGTGTATCTCCGCACAATGGCTGGCGCCATCGAATCGCTGCGCTCCGGCGCGACGACAATCGCCGATGACATGAGCCTTGGTCCTAGCCTCAACCGAGGCCACGCCGAAGCGGCATTGCAAGCCTATGAGGATTCGGGCATTCGCGCCTATCTCGGCTTTTCGATGATCAACAGGCCGATCGTAGACAGCTGGCCGTTTGCTGAAGAGTGTTTCCCGCCCGATCTTTTGGCCGAGCTTCGCGCGTTGCCGCGTCCCGCGGGTGCCGAACTTCTTCAACTCGTTCGCGATTTATCCGAGACCCACCATCCGCGCACACGGAGGGTTGGCGTATTGGTTGCGCCATCGGCGCCGCACCGATGCACCGATGAGTTTCTGAAAAATTGTCGGTTGCTTGCGGACGAACTCGATCTGCCCACGATCATTCATCTCTTGGAGACCAGGCTTCAGGTTATTACCGCGCAAGAGTTTTACGGCAAAAGCATGGTGGAGTACTTGAGCGAAATAGGCTTCCTTGCACCAAATACGTCGTTGATCCATGCGGTCTGGTTGACGCCGCGTGATCGGGAACTCATCGCCGCCTCAGGCGCGACGATCCAACACAACCCATTCTGCAATGCCGTGCTGGGTGCAGGCATTGCGGACCTGCGCGCAATCATGGAAGCCGGAATCAATGTCAGTCTGGGTTCCGACGGCTGCGGCATTCCGTTTACCTGCTCGATGAACACAACGATCAAGTTCGGTGCATGCTTGCCGCGTGTCCGCGATGCCGATTTCGAAAAATGGCCCACGTCAGAGGATATTTGGGAGGCCGCCACGGTTGGCAACGCCATCGCATTCGGCCGCAAAAGTGATTTGGGCCGCGTGGAGCCCGGCTATAAAGCGGATTTCGTCCTTTACCGCTTGAGTGCCTCCGGCCTGCTGCCGCTCAATGTTCCTGTTCGGCAGTTAGTGCATGGCGAGACGGTTGCCGGTGTCGATACCGTTGTCGTTGATGGACGGATCACGGTCAAGAGCGGCAAACTGACCTTGATCGACGAAGATGCCATCATTGCCGAATTGCAAGAGGTGCACGCCGAACTGAAGGACCAGATCATGGGCTCGGAGGAATCCGCGCAGGCCGTATTCGAAGGCATCTCGAAGGCCTATACGATAGCCCTCGGGCGGCCGGTGCCGCATGACATGACGCGGGCGCTTTTGGACGATGACGCACAAAACGCGACAACCGAATCGGACATCCGCTAAAGGTTACTAGCGGGCGTCCGCACTCGCGGGGGCGAAGACCGTATCACCACCGAAAGTAGACTTCGATGCGTGAAACCCGGCTGGAATCCTTCGGAACGCATACAGCACGCCTGACAATATTGGCATCGCCGGATCGGCATTCGTATCACTGCTCAATGCCGCGAGATCGCGATGCGGTTCCACAGATTGATCATCCCCACCGTCGCGGTCAGCACGCCGATCTCCTTCTCCGAAAAATGCTCTCGTAACCGGGCGCGGAGGGGGGCCAGGTCGGTCTTGGGGTTGAGCACGGTCAGGGCTTCGGTCCAGGCGAGGGCGGCTTTTTCCTTGTCGGTGAAGTCGCTGACCTGGTCCCAGACGATCACCCGGTCCAGCCGTTGGCTGGTCTCGCCGTCCTCGCGGGCTTCCCGCGTGTGCATCTGGACGCAGTAGCCGCAGCGGTTGATCTGCGAGGCGCGCAACAGGACCAGGTGGTGGAGCAGGCGGTCGAGGCCGTGGGCGTCCATCACGTCGTGGACGTCGGCCAGGGCCTGTAGCACGTCGGGGATTTCCTTTTCGTAGTTCACGGCTTTCGTATCGCTCATCCGAGGTCTCCTTCGGGATCGGGGTTAAGGTGTCGACCTGATGACGAATGAGCGGTGGCTTTTGTGACACGGGCGGCGAAAATTCTCGCGAGAAATTTTCGTGTCCTTTGCCGACACGTCGGTGCCGCCGGCGGTGCCGGCATGTGTGATACAGTCCGGCCTCATGTCTAAGATTTTGCGGCGAATGCAGCGGCAGTCCGGCGGCATCCTCGCGCTTTGGAATAACTGCGCAGCCGGCCACGAGGCCGAGTATGAGGCTTGGTATCAGGGCGAGCACCTACCCGAGCGGTTGGCGGTGCCGGGCATCCTGCGCGGGCGGCGCTACGAAGCGCTGGCGGGCGCGCCGCATTACTTCACCTATTACGAGACGGTGTCGCCTGGCGTCTTTTCCTCGGAAGCGTATCTGGAAAGGGTGGAAAACCCGACGCCGATGACGCGGAAGATCATGTCCGGCATCTTCATCGATATGAGCCGCACCGTGTGCCGCCGCGCCGCGTGTCACGGGGACATGCGGGGCGCGGTCGCGGTGACGGCCCGGCTGACCGACGGAGGCTTGGCCGACGGGACTTTGACGGACAGTATCGGGGCGCTGGCGGCCGGCCTCGCCGACCTGCCGGGGGTCGCCCGGGCCGAGCTGTGGGTCGCCAGCGGCGAGACCGACCGGCCGGTGTCGGCGGAGGCGAAACTACGGGGCGGAGACGAGACCATCGCCGCCTGCCTGTTCGTCGAATGCCTGCGCGAAGGCGAGGCGCAGGTGGTCCGCCGGGCGCTGGACGATGGCCCGCACGGGGCGGCGATGGAGACCGGTGTCTACCGGCTGCTCTGCGAGCGCACCGGTGAGGGGACCTCGGCCTGACCGGCGCGCGCCGTCGTCGGGGATCACGCGGGTTTGAACGGCCGGGCGGGTCGGCGTTAAGGATTTCGTAACCCGCGTCCCGCTATCTGGGGATACGGTCGAACCGCCTTTCCGGGAGAGGATTACCATGCATTTTGCGCAAATTGGCTCCATGGCCTTGGGCTGTGTCGCGCTTGTCGCTTGCGGGCCGGTCTACAAGACCAACTACGAGCTGACCCCGCCGCAGACCGCGGAAGGGCGGATGTGCGCCGCGCAGTGCCAACAGATCAAGAGCGCGTGCCAGACCACCGGGTATGAGCGTTATCAGCGTTGCCGGTCCGACAAGCTGGCCTATGCGGACCATAGATATAACGAATACCGTGTTCAGCAGTTGTTGCTGAACAAGCCGATCAAGAAGAGTCGCCGGAGTTTCTACGGCGGGTATTCGTGCAAAGCCGAACGCGCTTACAAGAAGGCCTGCCAGTCGGACTTTATCGGCTGTTTCGCGACATGCGGCGGCAAGGTGACGCCGCACACGGTTTGCACCGCGAATTGCGAACCGGCGCAGCCGGGCCATCAAATCAGCGGCGGCCCGACCACACCGCCGCTGCGGTGATCCGGCCGGACCGCCGGGTGCTTTCGGCAGGCGTCAGGCCGCTTTCGGTTCGGCGGCGTCGATCATGGTCGTGGACAGCAGGGTATAGGCGTCGGTCCAGGCTTCCCGGACATCGTCTGTAAACTGCGCGCCGAGGCCCTTTTCCAGCGTCCACAGCAGCGCCGATCCGACCGTGTCGTAATGGCCGGCCGTCACGCCGTATCCGGCATGGCGAACCCCCAATTCCTGTACCGCCGGCACGATCGTCTCCAGGTGGTCCAGGCCCCGCACCGCGGCGGCGATCATGTCCATGAGTTTCTGGCCCTGCACCTTCATGTCGCCTTTGAACAGCGGACGCAGGCTCGGGTCCAGCTCGAACAGGCGGGCGTAAAAGAGTTCCGCGGCGATCTCGCCGGGGACGGTATCGAAGCTTTTCTGAACGAGTGAAATCTGTTCGGGGGTCATGTCGAAAATTCCCTTTTGTCCATCGGCCGCGGGGCGGTCGGTTTATGAACGGAAGGTTTACCGGCCCGGTGTGTCCCGCGTATTTCCGTCGTCGCAGCCTTTTGTTTCAATTGTTTCTGAACCGGCGCGGCGCGGTCGAAATGGCCTGCGCTCTTAGAAATTCGCGCTGGACCTTTTTCTCTTGACGCTAAAATTTGTTGGGATCAAAGTCCGAGTTACTCCGCAACGGGCCGCTGGGCGGCAGGCGATTTTCAAGCGTCGAAATGCGCTGTCTGTCCCCACCAGTCGACCGCCAGGGAGGGCGTTAGCGTCCGCCAGTCGATTTGTACGGTTTGCTAACGCTGTTTTTGGCAAATATCGCCAATCGAGGCGTTAGGGAAGGTCGACATGCTCCATCCGGGGAGCGGAGTCCGTCTCAAAATCGAAACGCTAGTGGAACCGTCGACGGTATTGGGCGCGCATGAGCCGTGCCCGCACACGTCTTGCGGTTCAAGAAACGTCCAAACAAAGAGAAGAGAGTCAAAGCAATGGCACGTATAACCGTTGAAGATTGTATCGGGGCGATCCCCAACCGATTCGAGTTGGTGTTGTTGGCTGCGGAAAGGGCGCGCGCGCTTGGCCGTGGGGTCGCGTCCGACTTGACGCCGGACCGGGACAAGAGACCGGTGATCGCCCTTCGCGAAATTGCCGCTGGTACGATCAGCCCCGAAGACCTGCGCGATGACTGTATCGCCAAGTTTAGACTTGCGGACGAAACAGACCGGCCGGACGACATGTCCGATGCATTTGGCCCCGATTCGCCGGTTGTGCCTGACCGGGATATGGCGCGGCCGATCGAGGAGGATGATGCCTCTGATACGGAGATGACCGGACCGGAATCCGATGTTGATGCCGTCACGCCGTACGATGAAGAAGGGTGGCAGAATTTTTCGGATACCGGTCAGGAGGATGTCGGTGACGTCGAACGCTACGCGCCAGATTGATCAGATCGGTCCAGCGGTTGGAATCGAGCGTTCAAGATTTGGATCGCAACTGACCCGGCGATGACCGGTCGGTTGTTGTGCCGGAAAGAATAGTCTTTTTGGCGAGCCGGCAATTATGGCTGTACAAACAGAGGACACCACCAATTGTTAAAAACCGGCGGGAAGACCTAAAAGTGAAGATCACGATCCTGGACGACTACCATGACACCGTTCGCACGCTCGATTGCTTCCGGAAGCTCGACGGGCACGACGTCACGATCTGGAACGATCACCTTCAGGATACCGATGCCCTAGCCGAGCGGCTGGCGGACACCGAGGCGCTGGTGTTGATCCGCGAACGGACGCATATCCGCGCGCCGCTGCTGGACCGCCTGCCGAAGCTCAAGCTGATCAGCCAGCGCAGCGTTTATCCGCATATCGACATCGCGGACTGCACGCGTCTCGGCGTGGTCGTCTCGTCGAGCCAGCATCCGGGCACGCCATCCTATGCAACGGCGGAGCTGACCTGGGGGTTGATCCTGGCGTCGATGCGGCAGATCCCGCAGCAAATGGCGTCGATGCGCCGGGGCGAGTGGCAGATCGGCGTGGGGAACACGATCCGGCATAAAACCATCGGCTTGTATGGCTACGGCCGGATCAGCAAGGCCGTCGCCGAATATGCGACGGTCTTCGGGTTGAAGGTGCTGGTCTGGGCGCGGGAGGAGTCGCGAGCCCGGGCGCGGGCCGACGGCTACGCCACCGCCGAGACCAAAGAGGCCTTCTTCGAAAGCTGCGACATCCTCAGCCTGCATATGCGCCTTGTCGATGCGACGCGCGGCATCGTCACCGCCGCCGATCTGGCGCGGATGAAGCCGACCGCGTTGCTCGTCAACACCAGCCGCGCGCCATTGATCGAGGCCGGAGCGTTGGTCGACGCCTTGCGCGCCGGGCGTCCCGGCATGGCGGCGGTCGATGTCTATGAAGAGGAGCCGGTGCTCGACCCGGCCCACCCCTTGCTGACGATGGACAACGTCCTCTGCACGCCGCATATCGGATACGTGACGCGCGACGAATACGAAATCCAATTCACCGATATCTTCGACCAGATTCTCGCCTACGCGGACGGGTCGCCGACCAACGTTGTCAATCCGGACGTGTTGAGCGGGTGACGAAAAAACCGGCATTGCAGTAGACACATAACTGTCATGTTTGCGCTGCAACAATTGAAACACTTCAAGACATTGTCCGGAAACCTCCACGTCCTATATTCGCTGCGTAATCTAGGTCCAACGCCGAGCGGCGCTGGATTGTGCAACGCAGCGAAGGAGCGAGATCATGCTGGCATTTGTTGGCAGGATGGGACGGGCAATCGCGAGACGGCGGCGGCAACAGGCGGCGATTCGGGAGTTATCCGCCCTCGACGACCGCATGCTTGCCGATCTGGGAATTCGCCGGTCGCAAATCGTCAATTCGGCGACGGGCCACGATCCGTGGCGTCGCCAATGAGCGGCGATATGCCGTCCACCGAATAAGCGGATATACTCATCGGGCTGACGCCTCCGACGCCGGAGCGTCTTATCCAGCCAGGAGCCGTTCATGCCCGATGACGTTGCGCTGCATCCTGAGATGCAGATTCTGATCGATATCAAGAAATCCTTGCCGCCGGCCACGACGATCGAGGAGATGCGTGCCGTCTGGGACGACTACTCTTCCTCGACGCGCATGCCCTATCCGGACGGGATGCAGGTCGAAGACATCCAGGTGCCGCGGGACGGCGGGACCGTGCCGGTGCGGGTCTACCGGCCGGCCGCGGCGGCTGAAACGGCGCCTGTCGTGTTGTATATCCACGGCGGCGGGTTCATGAAGGGCGATCTGAACAGTTCCGATTCGGTGGCCTGGGGGCTATCGCAGGAAACCGGCGCGGTGGTGGCGAGCATCGACTACCGGCTCGCGCCGGAAAATCCGTATCCCGCGGCCTTCGACGATTGCTATACGGTCCTGACCTTTGTCGCCGGCGGCGGTTTGGGCGACGGCGTCGATACTGGCCGGATCGGGGTCTGCGGCGATAGCGCCGGCGGCAATCTGACCGGTGCCGTCTGCCTGGCGGCGCGCGACCGGAACGGCCCGAAGATTGCGGCGCAGGTGCTGATCTATCCCTGCCTGACGGACGCATGTGATTTGCCCGCCTATAGCGCGTTTGCGGACACGCCGGGGCTGACGTCGTCATCGATGCAATCCTACTGGGACTGGTACCTCGCCGGGCAGACGCGACCCTGCACCGACTCCTATGCCGTGCCGTTGAAGGCGTCCGACCTATCCGGGCTTCCGCCCGCCTTCGTGCATATCGCCGAGATCGACCCGCTGGCCGACGACGGCCGGACCTATGCCGAATTGTTGGCGTCGGCGGGTGTCGAGACCCAATTCCGCTGCGCGGACGGTATGATCCATGGCTTCTTGCGTTGTCGGTTGCGGGGACAGGATTCCGCCCGTGAATTCGCCGCATTCTGCGACTTCTTGAAATCGAAGCTCGGCTAAGGTGCTGAAACTCTACTCCCGGTACAGGAACTCGGCGGGCCAGCGTGTCCGGACTGCCCTTAATCTGAAGGGCGTTCCGTATGAGTATATTGCCGTCGAGGACATGCGGACCGAAGCCTATCGCCGGATCAACCCGCAAGGCTTGCTTCCCGCCTTGGAGATTGAAGGCCGCATTTACGGGCAATCGACGGCATTGGTGGAGTGGCTCGAGGAAACCTATCCCAACCCGTCGATTCTTCCGGCCGACCCGCATGACCGGTTGTCGGCGCGGTCATTCTCGCAATACATCGCTTGCGAGATTCACCCCATCCACAATCATCGGGTGCGTGACCACCTGACCGGCGCGGAAGGGTGGAGTGAAGATAAGTCCATGCAATGGTATGAGCACTGGGTCCTGAGCGGGCTCGCCACGTTGGAGGAGATGTTGGCGCGGCGGCCGGTTGCGACAGATTTTTGTTTCGGCGACGCGCCCAGTGTGGCGGATATCTACCTCGTGCCGGTTCTCTGCAATGCGCGGTGGTTCGGGTTTCCCATCGACGATTTTCCCCGTCTGCTGGCGGTCGATGCGGCGTGCCGGCGGCTCGAGGCGTTTCAAAAAGCGATGCCGGAAAATCAGCCGGACTTCTCCAACAAATCGTAATCCGAGCGATGGCGAGGCGTAACGGAGACGACGGCGGGAATGGAGATTTAGGGCGGTGCCCGGTCTGCGGGCGCCGAATGATCGACGGGCCCAGCGTCAATCGCCACCATTGGGTGCCGAAAGCGAAGGGCGGCCGTGAGGCCGTTCCATTACACGTCGTTTGTCACCGGATGTTGCATCGCGTGTTCAGCGAGGCCGACTTGGCGTCGACTTACAGCACGCCGGAAGCGGTGCGGGCGCAATCCGAGATGGCTCGGTTCATCGCCTGGGTGCGCCGGAAACCTATTGATTTCGTCGATTGGCCCGATGCACCGGCGGGGCGGGACAAACGGCGCCCGCACCGCCGGCGAAGGGGTTAGCTCGGACCTCTAAAAGCGGTATCCGACGCCGACGCCCACGATCCACGGGTTGATATCGACATCCGCGTTTATGGCGCCGTTGTTGATGCTGACGTCGGTGTTGATCCACAGCTTCTTGACGTCAAGGTTAAGCAGCCAGTGTTCGTCCAGCATGTAATCGACGCCGAACTGCACCGCATAGCCGATGGTGTCTTCGAAATCCACGTCGGTGACGGTGCCGCCCGCGGCGCTTTCATCGAAGAAAACAGTGTAATTGAGGCCGGCTCCGACATACGGCTTGAAACCGTATTTGGTCGGCAGGTGATACTGCAAAAGGAGTGTCGGCGGCAGGAGCCAGACGTCGCCGATATTGACGCGGCCCAAGGAGGTGTTGGTCGCCTGCGCGTTATGCGGCGTGATGGCGAGGATCAACTCGGCCGCGATATTCTCCGTGAAGAAATAGGAGATATCGAGTTCCGGGACCAGGGATTTGTCGATATCGATATCGCCGCCGATGACGCTAATATCCGCGCTTTCCTGCGGGATGACCGTGGCGGCACGACCTCGAATCATGAGGCCATCGAAGGCCGAATCGCCGGCCTTGACGGTTGGTATATCGACAATGATGCTCGCAACAATGAGCGCGCAAACCTGCAGCAGCGTTAGCACTCGCATTTTTTAGTCTCCAAGCCGTACTGAAAGCGACCCAGATGTTCGGGCCAGGGATCTTTTTGATGCGAGATTGATATTCTGGTACCGCTGGCCCGGCTTTGATGCAGGTCAAAAATCGATGAAATGCCGGACTTTTCGCCGGCACCTATCGTCCACCGGGGCGTTTTGGCGCTTACTTCGGCTGGAGATAGGCCAAGATTACCTCACGGGCGTGTCGACGCCGGCGGGCGAGCCAGCGCTGGTCGTCGAGACGTTCGCCGAAGGTGATCGAGAGCGTGTGCTTGTTCGAAATGTGCACGTAGCTCAATGACAGTATCGAAATATAGAGCTGCACGGGATCGACGCGCCTGCGGAAGACACCGGCTTTCTGGCCGCGCCGCAGGAGTGATCCGATCGACTTCACGAGTGGCAGGGCGGCGGTGGGCACCGCGGTCGATTTTTTCAGGTGCCGGCCCTCCTGGATGTTCTCGACGGTCATCATGCGAATGAACTCCTGGTGCTCCGCCAGATAGTCGAAGGTGAAATTGACCAGCGCCGTCATGCCCGATACCGGATCCAGGTGCAGCAGGTCCAATTCCTCTTCCTTCGTCCGAAGGTCCGCATAGACTTTTTCCAGGGCGGCGAGATACAGGCCGCGCTTGTTGCCGAAATAGTGATAGATCATGCGAATGTTGCAGCCCGCGCGCTTGGCGATGGCGTCGGTTCGAGCCCCGCTGAAGCCCTTGTCGCAAAATTCCACGGTTCCGGCCTTGAGAATTTTTTCGCGGGTAGCCACCGCGTTACGCCGTTGCCGCCGTGGTCGCACGGCCTTCGCGGATGTCGTCTTGCGATTCAAATGCTCGGCCCCCTGCATCGGGTGATTGCTGTCGAGTAATTAGATATGAGTCAATTTTGCGCAACTTAACCTCAAACCGGCCCGAAAAATAGGCGTCGGTGCATTCGTTGACAGGTGAATACCTAAGTAAGAAAATATTTACTTAAGGGGGTTCTCGCCTTTTGCGGCGTTGGTTTGGCCGGAATGGAGCGGCGGGGAAGTTGGTATTGTGATTGCATAATCCGGATTGGTTTATGCTGTCGGCCCGTGTCGGTGATTCCAAAACGCGGGCGATGTAAAATGCGGCGGCTTGGTGCGGCTCGATCGATAAGTAGAGATCATGGATCTGGTACTTCGAAACCTTCGATTGGCAAATGATGAGCGGGCATCGGTCGATATCGGTATCGACAAGGGGCTGATCGCGGTGATCGCACCCAACCTTGGCGCCGAAACGGACTCCATCGACATGGCGGGACGGCTCGCGATTCCCGGGTTCGTCGAATCGCACATCCATCTAGACAAGTCCTGCATCCTCGAACGATGCAAGTCCGACGAAGGCACGCTTGACGAGGCCATCCGCGAAGTGTCGCAGGCCAAGGCGAATTTCACGGTCGAGGACATTCAGGCGCGGGCGCGGCGTACGCTCGAGAAGGCGATCCTCCAGGGCACGACGCGGATGCGCACGCATGTCGAGGTGGATCCGGGGATCGGGCTCAAGGGTATCGATGCCATCATGCCCTTGGTAGAGGAATACCGGTGGGCCATCGACCTGGAAGTCTGCGTCTTTCCGCAGGAAGGAATGCTCAACAATCCCGGCACGGATGCGTTGATGCAAGACGCCTTGGCGCGCGGCGCGCATGTCGTGGGTGGTTGCCCTTACACCGACAGTGACCCGCGCGGGCAGATCGAGCGGATCTTCGATCTCGCCGTGGAGTATGACGTCGACATCGATTTTCATCTGGATTTCGATACCAACCCCGACGGCATGACGGTCGAGGACGTCTGCGAACTCACCGATGGGCACCGGTATGGCGGCCGTGTGACGATCGGCCATGTGAGCAAGCTTTCCGCCGTGCCGGCGGAAACCTTCGATGCCGTGACACGGCGGCTGGCGGACGCGGGGGTTGCTGTCACCGTCCTGCCGGCGACGGACCTGTTTCTGATGGGCGGCGATCGAGACCACGATATCGTGCGCGGGGTCGCACCGGTCGATCGTCTGTCCCGCGGCGGCGTGACCTGTGCGCTGTCGACCAACAATGTGTTGAACCCGTTCACGCCGTTCGGCGATTGTTCGCTTGTCCGGATGGCAAATCTATACGCCAATATCGGACGGATCGGCACGGCTGCCGGAATGGACGGCTGCTTCTCCATGGTGACGCAAGGCGCGGCGGATGTGATGCGCTTGGCGGACTATGGAATTGCGGTCGGCAATCCCGCCGACATCGTCGTGCTGGATTGTAAGACGCCCGTTCAGGCGGTTCAGGAAATCGCGCCGCCGCTCTTCGGATTTAAACGCGGCCGGCGCACATTCACACGGGAGCCGGCGCAACTACATAAACCCTGATGCGAGATGATATGAAAAATGAGATTGATGACGGCCTGCTGAACGATCCGCTTTGCGTGGTCAATGTCGGGCTTGAAGGATTCGCCGCAGATTTGGAAGCAGCGGGCGTTGCCGTGACGCATGTGGATTGGACACCGCCCGCCGGTGGCGATGCGCGGCTTGCCGATATCCTGTCGAAACTCGGCACCTGAACGGGCGCGCCATGGAACGGATCGAGCAAGCGAATGAGGAAGCGGTCGGACGGATGCTTGCCGCCGACCCTGTGTTGATCGACGTCGTCACCGCCGGCGACGTGATCGACGGCCTTGGGGAGAAAGTTATCCTGCATGCCGGACCGCCGATCGACTGGGTGGACATGTGCGGTCCGATGCGCGGCGCGATCACCGGGATCGCGGTCTTTGAAGGATGGGCGCCGGGTCTGAAAGCGGCGGAAGAGATGGCGGCAGCGGGCGCGTTCGAGTTCCGGCCGAACCATCATGCGTCGGCGGTCGGTCCGATGACCGGCATGACCACGGTGAGCCAGCCTGTAATGGTCGTCGAGAACCGTAAATTCGGAAACCGGTCCTACTGCACGATCAACGAAGGCCTCGGCAAGGTGATGCGGTTCGGCGGGAATGATGCCGAGGTGCTCGACCGGCTGCGCTGGTTGCGCGACGTGCTGGGCCCGGCGATGGGCGTCGCGTTGCGGGAAATTGGCGGCATCCCGCTCAAGAGTCTCGTGGCGCGGGGGTTGACCATGGGCGACGAGATGCACCAGCGCAATGTCGGTTGCTCGGGTTTGATGCTGCGGGCGCTCGCGCCGGCACTGGCGAAGACCTCGACCGATACGACGGCACTGTCTGAATCGCTGGCGTTCATCGGCGGGAATGACCAATTCTTCCTGAACATCGCAATGGCCATGGGCAAGGCGATCATGGACCCGGTGCGGGATATCGACGGCAGTTGCGTCGTCACCGCGATGTCGCGCAACGGCACGACCTTCGGCATTCGCGTTAGCGGCACCGGCGACCGGTGGTTCATCGCTCCGGTGGAAATGCCGGAAGGTCTCTATTTCCCCGGCTTCACGGAGGAGGATGCAAATCCGGACATGGGCGATTCGACCATCGTCGAAACGATCGGCCTTGGCGGTTTCGCGATGGGCGCGTCGCCGGCTGTCGCCGGATTTGTCGGCGCCGGTACCGCGGCGGACGCGGCCAACTACACCCGTACCATGGGCGAGATCACCGTCGGCGAAAACCCGGAATGGACGATCCCGGCGCTGGATTACCTCGGCGTCCCGACGGGAATCGACATTCGGCTTGTCGTGGAGACGGGCTTGGCGCCGGTCATCAATACCGGGATTGCGCATCGCGAGCCGGGCGTTGGCCAAGTCGGTGCCGGGGTGGTGCGTGCGCCCATGGCGTGTTTCGAGCAGGCGCTCGTCGCCTTCGCGGAAAGCGTAGGTGTGGTATGAGCGCCGTGATCGTCAATGAGGTTTTGCGCGGCTTCTATCTCGACTCGGTCGCGCTTTTGCGGATGTCGCAGTCACTGGCGGCGCTCGACGGTGTCGACGAGGCGGCAATGATGATGGGCTCGCCGTCGAACCGACAGATCATGGCGGATGCGGGGATTCTGGATGCAACGGGCGAGACCGCCGAGGGTGGCGATCTTGTGATCGGCATTCGCGCCGACAGCCGGGATGCAGCCGATCGTGCCTTGACGGAGGCCCGCGGCATCCTGGAGCAATCGTCCGCGGCGAAAGGCGGTGGTGAGACTTGGCGGCCCCGCTCGGTCCGGTCCGCGGTGAAGGCCACGCCGGACGCCAACTTCGCGCTTATCTCCGTTCCGGGCGATTTTGCGGTTTCGGAGGCCAGAAAGGTGCTGCGCCGCGGTCTGCACGTGATGATCTTCAGCGACAATGTCCCGGTGGCCGACGAAGCGGCGTTGAAGCGGGAAGCGCTCGACCGGGGACGGCTGGTGATGGGCCCCGATTGCGGAACGGCGATCATCAATGGTACGCCGCTCGCTTTCGCCAATGCCGTGCCCCGGGGATCGATCGGCGTCATCGGCGCCTCCGGTACCGGCATTCAAGAGGTCACTTGTTTGATCGGCGGGAACGGGGGCGGCATTTCGCATGCCATCGGGGTCGGCGGACGCGATCTTTCGGATGCGGTCGGCGGCGTTACCACCATGATGGCGTTCGATCTTTTGGATCGCGATCCGGCGACGGAACATATCGTACTTATTTCCAAGCCACCGAGCGCGGCGGTTGCCGCTAAGGTCGTCGACCGGATCAATGCCAGCTCGAAACCCTGCACCGTGTGTTTCGTCGGCGGGTCGGCGATGTCCTTACCGGCGAACGCGACGGCCGTCACCACCTTGAAGGCGGCGGCGGAAAATGCCCTGGGTGGTTCGGCGATTGGCGCCGGGTTCGATCCGGCCGCAACGGCCGCGTCGGCAAGCGGCGGAACGGGGATCCGGGGGTTGTTCAGCGGCGGTACCCTCTGTGCGGAGGCGCAGGTCGTGTTGCAGGCGGCGGGTGAGGCGGTCGGGTCCAACGCTCCGATACCCGGTTCGGGCGGTCTTGATACCGAGGGGGCGCATCGATTGATCGATCTGGGCGCGGACGAATATACGCAGGGCCGGCCGCATCCGATGATCGAACCATCGGTCCGGGACGATGCGCTGGCCGCAGCCTTGGGCGATGCCTCCGTCGGCGTGATCCTTCTCGATCTGGTGCTCGGCTATGGCGCGCA
This sequence comes from Alphaproteobacteria bacterium, assembly GCA_965228975.1. Taxonomy (GTDB): domain Bacteria; phylum Pseudomonadota; class Alphaproteobacteria; order UBA8366; family UBA8366; genus JAJFJD01. Next base: position 3,042,477 of record OZ245851.1, on the reverse strand, counting down.
TGATGACCCGGCGGGACATCTGATCGGGTCTCTCGGCGATACGGCGGGGAAACAGGTGGTCGCATCGGTCACGGGAACCGAGCAGGATCCGCAACGGCGTTCCGCGCAGATCGCGAAACTCGAAGGTGCGGGCATCACCGTCGCACCGTCGAATGCGGATGCGGCGGCGCTGTCGCTGGCCTGCCTTCGAACGAAGACGTAGACGAGGTCGCGACGATGCCCGACATCGACGACATTCCGCGACGTTTGCTGGTGGCTATCGGCGGCAACGCGACGCATCCGGAGAATATCGAGGGAACGTCGCAGGAGCAGAAGGACATCGCCGCCGCGACCGCCGAGGCGATTTTGCCGCTTGCCCTGCTCGACAACGAACTGGTCGTGACCCACGGCAACGGCCCGGTGGTCGGCAAGATCATGATGCGGCAGGTTCTGTCGCGTGATCGGATCGCGCCTATGTCGATGGATATCTGTGTCGCGCACAGTCAGGGCGGCATCGCCTACCTGTTGGTGCAGGCGATGGAGAATGCGTTGCGGGAGGCGGGCAGCCGCCGGCATGTCGCCTGCTTGCTGACCCAGGTCGAGGTCGATCCGGACGATCCGGCCTTCGACGATCCGACCAAGCCGGTCGGTCCCTTCTTCGATGCGGCGGAAGCGAAGCGGATCGGCGATGAACTCGGATGGCCGATGAAAGAGGAGGCCGGCCGCGGTTGGCGGCATGTGGTGCCGTCGCCGTCGCCGCAGCATGTTTGCGATATCTCCTTGGTCCAGGTCCTCGCGCGGCGCGGCACGGTGGTGATCGCCGGGGGCGGGGGCGGCATTCCGGTCGTGCGCGGTCCCAAGGGGGTGCGCAATGGCGTCGCGGCCGTGATCGACAAGGACCTGACGTCGGCGCATATGGCGAATGTATTGGGTATTCGCTGGATGATGATCCTGACGGCGGTGCCCAAGGTCGCGATCAACTTCGGCAAACCGGACGAACAACTCCTGAGCCGTCTGACATTGTCGGAGCTTGAGGCGTATCACGCCGAAGGCCATTTCCCCGCAGGCAGCATGGGGCCGAAGATCGACGCGGCGATCCGATTTCTGAAGGCGGGCGGCGAACGTGTGATCATTTGCCATCTCGGCGATGTCATGGCCGCCTTGCGCGGCGAAACCGGCACGCACATTCTGGCCGCCGATGGTTGAGCCCGGCGCGCCATACAGTGTCCCCATCAAGACGATGGGGCCGGTTGCGCGGCGGACGGTCGGCCGCTTGGGAAATGGTCGTGTCGCGGCGGTCTTTGAGCGCAGCTTCTATATCGAATGCGGCAACACCTTTGTCTGTATCGGCGTCCCGGAACTGGTTCCCGGTCCCTTGACCGCATCGGCCGACGTGCCGAACGGTATGAATTGGTTGTCGAGCGGGCTGCGAGTCGATGCTCGGGTCACTGGCGCGGATGGGGTTGTCACCGTGGACGGTCGGTTTCGGTTCGACGCCCGGTGCGCGGTCGACTGGTTGCCGCCGGCGGTTTGCCGTCCGGAGCCGATCGAATCGCTGGTGGAGTCAGTGCTATCGGATATCCGCGCGTTGGCGCCGAAGGACGGTCTAGCGCCGTTGATTTTTTTGCGTGAGGAAACGGCGAGAATGTCGCCGGCCGTCCACGCCGCCCTCCCGGCGCATCGGCGGCTAACGGATTGGGCGCGGCGGGTCACCGGCGGCGCCGATGTATCGCCGCCCTCGGAGGGTGTCCGACGAATGTTGGGACTGGGTCCCGGTCTGACGCCATCCGGGGACGATTACCTGGGCGGTATGATGATCGCCCTGTGCGCCCTCGGATGCGGACGGGCGGTGGAGCGTCTCTACGCCACCATCCAGCGCGAAGCGCCGCGGCGGACGAATCAGATCAGTGCCGCGCATCTCGCGGCTGCGCGGGAAGGATGGGGCGCTGCTCCGCTGCACGATGCGCTCAATCGCTTGGCCGCGAATACGGATGTGCCGCTATCGTCGTTGATACCCGCCGTGGATCGTATCGGGCATACGTCGGGTTGGGATGCGTTGGCGGGACTCCTGGCCGTTGTCCAAGCAAGGTCGCCGGCGTCTTGCCCCGGCAGCCGGGCGGCTTGACGCATTGTTGTATTGGTCACGAAGGAACCGATAGCCATGTTACAGACGGCTCAATCCTATCGCGGCATGGTGACCGCGCCGCATCACCTGGCGGCGCGCGCCGGGCAGCGGGTGCTGGAGGACGGCGGCAATGCCATCGAGGCGATGATCGCCGCCGCCAGTACGATCGCGATCGTCTATCCGCACATGAATGCGCTCGGCGGCGACAACTTTTGGCTGATTCATACGCCGGGCATGCCGCCGGTCGGGATCGATGCCTGCGGCGGGGCGGCCGCGGCTGCGGATATCGACTACTACAAATCGCGAGGACTGGATGCCATTCCGTCGCGCGGCGCCGATGCGGCGCTGACGGTCGCGGGCGCCGTGTCCGGTTGGGAAGAGGCATTGCGGGTCAGCGCCGAGTGGGGCGGCACGCTGCCGCTCGCGCGGTTGTTGGAGGATGCGGTGTTCTATGCCAGGGACGGGATCGCGGTCACCAACACCCAGGCCGACAATACGCGCGCGAAACGAACGGAACTGGAAGACGCGCCGGGATTCGCCGGCACGTATCTCTTAGACGGCAAGCCACCCGCGCGCGGCGCGCGGTTCAAGCAGCCGCGCATGGCGGCCACGCTGAAGACGCTAGCGGCAAACGGGCTGGGCGATTTCTATCGCGGTGCATTATCGAATGCGATCGCGGCGGATTTGTCGCGCGCGGGCAGCCCGGTCGCCCTTGAGGACCTGCAGCGCCACAGGGCTTTGCGCCTGCCGCCGTTGTCGGTGCAGGCGGGCGGACACTCGATCTACAACATGCCGCCGCCGACCCAAGGACTGGCGTCCTTGATGCTGCTCGGCGTTTATGCGCGGCTAGGAATTTCCGAAGCGGACGGCTTCGATTATGTGCATGGATTGGTCGAGGCGACCAAGGGCGTGTTCCGAATCCGAGACCGCTATGTCACCGATCCGGACTATATGGCCGACGATCCGGCGACCTTCCTGACGGACGCGACCTTGAACGGCATCGCGGCCGATGTCGACCGCACCGTCGCCGCACCGTGGCCCGATAAGACGCCGGGCGGCGATACGGTGTGGCTCAGCGCGGCCGACGGCCAAGGCCGGATGGTCAGTTTCATCCAGAGCATCTATTGGGAGTTCGGGTCGGGCACGGTGCTCGACGAGACCGGCATCACCTGGCAGAACCGCGGCACCAGTTTCAGCCTGGACCCGGCGCATCACAACCATCTGCGTCCGCGCCGGCGGCCCTTCCACACGATCCAGCCTGCGCTGGCGCAGCTCGGCGACGGACGGGTGATGGCTTACGGCACGATGGGCGGCGAGGGGCAACCGCAAACGCAGGCGATGGTGTTCTCGCGCCATGTCCTGCACGGCCAGGAACTGCAACGGGCGGTGACCGCGCCGCGCTGGCTGTTGGGCCGGACCTGGGGTGCGGAGACGGCCAACCTGCGTATCGAGAACCGGTTCGACGTGTCGGTGATCGACCGCTTGCGCGAGGCAGGACATGACCTCGACGTCATCGGTCCGTTCGATGAGGTGATGGGCCATGCCGGGGCGATCGTGCGTCATCCCGACGGGCGGATGGAAGGGGCGGCCGATCCGCGCGGCGACGGCTGCGTGGCGGCTTTTTAGCGAATCACCTCTTGTCGATCCGGCAGCAAATCCGTGACAAGCCGGTTCGGCGCGGTATCCTGCTAACGAGGCGTAACGATGAACGGGGTTGCCCGACGGGATGATTACGCACGATGCATGACGGCCAATCGCCGGCGGAGGACGCCGCTGTCGACCACGACTCACTCGTTGCGCTGGAGGCGCAGCTCCGGCGCGACCTTTCCTACCTGAACTATCCCGCCAAGAATTGGGTGAAACCGCTTGCCCCGTCGGGCGAAGACGAAACCTTCGACGTGGTGACCATCGGCGCGGGTATGGTCGGGCTGGCGATCGCCGTGGCCCTGCAGCGTGAGGGCATCCAAAACACCGTGTGTCTGGACGCCGCGCCGATGGGGCACGAAGGGCCGTGGGTGACCACCGCGCGAATGCGCACGCTCCGTTCGCCGAAGATCTTGCTCGGCCCGGCCATGGGCATCGGATCGCTGACCTTCCGGGCCTGGTATGTCGCGCAGTATGGCGATGCCGCCTGGGATGCCCTCGGCAAGATTCCCCGCGTCATGTGGATGGATTACCTGCGTTGGTACCGTAGGGTTCTGGACCTGCCGGTGCGCAACGAAGTGCATGTCGAGTCCGTCCGGTGGGAGGGCGGCCGTTTCCTTCTCGATACAGCGGGTCCGGAGGGTGCGAAGGTCATCGGCGCACGCCGGGTCGCGTTGGCCACCGGGCGGGACGGATTGGGCGGGGAAAGCCTGCCGCCCGAGGCGGACAATATCGATCCCGCGCGCCGGGCGCATAGCAACGAGGACATCGATTTCGACGCGCTCGCCGGCAAGCGGGTCGCGGTGATCGGCGCCGGGGCGTCCGCTTTCGACAATGCCGCGGTGGCGTTGGAAAGCGGTGCCGCCGAGGTTCGCGTGTTGTGCCGCCGGCCGGACATCCCGCGGATCAATAAGCTGACGGGCATCGGCAGTCCCGGTATCGTGCACGGCTGGTACTCGTTGCCCGACGCCTGGAAGTGGCGCTTGCTGCATTACAACGACACCTGCCAGACGCCGCCGCCGGGCACGTCGATTCGCCGCGTGACCGACTTCCCCAACGGGCATTTGCATACCGGATGCCCGATCCGATCCATGACGGAATCGGGCGACGAGGTGGTGATCGAGACGCCGCGTGGGACCTATGCTTGCGATTTCGTAATTTTCGGTACCGGCTTTCAGTTCGATCCGACGCGCCGGCCGGAAATTGCGGCTTTCGCGAACAACATTTTGACTTGGGCGGACGCCTTCGTACCGCCGCCGTCGGAGCAGGACGCCGCGCTCGCCAGCGCACCGTATCTCGGCCCGATATTCGAGTTCCGCGAACGCCGCGCCGGCGCGACGCCGGGGCTCGACCGGCTGCATTGCATGAACTACGCGGCGACCCTGAGCCACAGCAAGCTGACCGGCGACATTCCCGCGGTGACGCAAGGGGCCACCCGGTTCGCACAAGGAATCGCCTCCGCCTTCCTGGCCGAGGACATCGACCATCATTACGACCGGTTGCTGGCCTTCGATACGCCGGAAGTGACCGGCGACGAATGGACCGACGAACCGTTGCCCTGAGTCCAACTCGAAAATGTCACCGACAACGGCGCACAGCGCATGGTGCGCATCTGACGAGGTGATATACTGTCGACTTATCCGCAACGTTTAAGACCCTAAAGGAGCGTTATGGCACTCATCGACGTTGGCGCGGCCGCGCCGGGGTTCAGCCTGTCGAATCAGGACGGAACGTCGGTCGATCTCGCGCAATACGCCGGGAAGAATGTTCTTCTCTGGTGGTATCCGAAAGCCGATACACCCGGGTGAACGGTCGAAGGCAAGGGGTTCCGTGATCGAATCCAAGATTTCAACGACCGCAACGCCGTCATCATCGGCGTCAGTTTCGACCCGATCGATGCGAACAAGAAGTTTCAGCAGAAGTTCGATTTTCCTTACGATCTGCTGAGCGACCTGGACGGATCGATGTCCACGGCCTACGGCGTCACCGAACCGGGCGCCGAGAAGTCGCCGCGGAAATCGGTGCTGATCGGCGCGGACGGGAAGGTCCTCGCGGCCTACAACACCGTCAAGCCGCCGGAGCATCCGGATCAAGTGTTGGCCGACCTGGATAAGTTGACCTGAGGCAACGGACTATTGGCCACACGACAACGGGGGCTGCCGATCGGCAGCCCCCGTTCTTCTTTCGCCGGAGAGAAGGCCGTCGGTTACAGCAGCCCCGCCGAGCGCGCCCAGCGATACTTCGCGCCGAGCACGTTGACCGGGAGTTCGGTCGTGTAGGGATAGGCGACGATGTCGCGTTCGTAGAGGTATTCCGACGCTTCCTCGACCTCCACGTCGCCCACGAGCGAGGCGACGACCGGCTTGTCGATGCCCTTCTTGCGGGCGGCCTGGACGACTTCGGCGGTCAGTTTCGCGAAGACCATCGGCGGCGTCACGATCGTGTGCCAGTAGCCCAGGATCAGCGCGTGGATGCGCTCGTCCTCCAAGCCCAGTTTGATCGTGTTGGCGTAGGTCTGCGGCGGCTCGCCGCCGGTGATGTCGACCGGATTGCCGGCCGCGCCGAAGGGCGGGATGAACTCGCGGAAAGCGGCGTCCAGGTCCTTCGGCATCCGCATCAGCTTCAACCCATTGTCGACGCAGGCGTCCGACAACAGCACGCCGGAGCCGCCGGCCCCGGTGATGATCACGACATTCTCGCCCTTCGGTGTCGGCAGCTTCGGGATGCCGCGCGCGAATTGCAGCATGTCGTTCAGCGTCTGCGCCCGGATCACGCCCGACTGCTTGAGCACGTCGTCATAGATCTTGTCGTTGCCCGCCAATGCGCCGGTATGCGACGCGGCGGCCCGCGCGCCCATCGACGTACGACCGGCCTTCAAGACGATGACCGGCTTGGTCTTCGACACGCGTTTCGCGACCTCGGCGAAGGAACGGCCGTCCTTCAGGTCTTCCAGATGCATCGCCATGACCTGGGTGTTCTTGTCCTGCTCGAAATAGGTGAGCAGGTCGTCCTCGTCCAGGTCCGACTTGTTGCCGAGGCCGACGATGGCCGAAACGCCCATCTTGGTGGACCGGCTGAAGCCGATGATCGACATGCCGACGCCGCCGCTCTGCGACGATAGCGCGACCTTGCCCTTCACGTCGTAGGGCGTGCAGAAGGTGGCGCAGAGATTCTGCGGCGTGTAGTAGAAGCCGTAGATGTTCGGGCCCATGACGCGGACGTTGTATTTCCGCGCGACCGCCAGCATCTGGTCCTGGAGTTCCACTTCGCCGGTCTCGGCGAAGCCCGACGGGATCATCACCGCGCCGGGAATCTTCTTCTGGCCGACCTCTTCCAACGCGCCGGTCACGAAGGGGGCGGGGATGGCGAAGACGGCGACATCGACCCTGCCGGGGATGTCCTTGACGCTCTTGTAGCATTTGTAGCCGAGCACCTTGGCCGACTTCGGATTGATCGGATAGATGTCGCCCTTGTAGCCGCCGTTGATCAGGTTCTTCATCACCGAATTCCCGATCTTGCCGTCTTCCGACGACGCGCCGATCACAGCGACCGATTTCGGATTCATGATCCGCTTCATCGCGGTCAGGATGTCCTTCTGCGACGGGCGGTAGGGCGCTTCCTGCGGTTTCAGGTCGATCAGGATGCGAACGTCGACGGCGGTCGCGCCCTTCTTGCGGGCGAAGACCGGGTTGAGGTCGAGTTCCGTGATCTCCGGGAAATCGGCAACCAGCTTCGAGACGTTCTGGATCAACACCGCCAGGGCCTTGCGGTCGACCGGGTCGGACCCGCGCACGCCCTTCAGCACCTCGGCGCCATCGATGCCGTCGAGCATGGACAGCGCGTCGCTGCGGCTCGCCGGGGCGAGGCGGAAGGTGATGTCTTTCATCACTTCGACCAGAATGCCGCCGAGACCGAAGGCGACGAGCTTGCCGAAGCTCGGGTCGGTGACCGCGCCGATGAGGACTTCCTGCGCGCCGTCGGACGGCAGCATCTTTTGCACCTGCACGCCGTCGATCCGGGCGTTCTTGTTGTACTTGCGCGCGTTCTTGACGATCTCGGTATAGGCCTTCCTGGCGGCGCTGGCGCTGTCCACGCCGACCACCACGCCGCCGGCGTCGGTCTTGTGTAGGATGTCCTCGGAGACGATTTTCATGACCACCGGGAACCCGAGCCGCTTGGCCAGGGCCGCGGCCTTGTCGGCCGACGCCGCCATGCCGTCGCGCGGCAGCGGGATGTCGTAGGCCGAACAGATTTTCTTGCATTCGGCGGCAGAGAGGGCCGACCGGCCCGCCTTGATCGCCTTGTCGAGCACGGTGCGAACCGCTTTCTTGTTAACTGCCATATGCCTCCTCCCTGAGGTGTGAAATTCGGAAAAGAAAACGCCGCGCGTCCGGATCGGCCCATGAGGGCGCGAGAAAGGAGCGCGGCGTTCGGGATTTATTCGGTCTTGCGTCGGTTCCTTAAGTCTTGGCGGATCAGTCGCCGGCCACAGTGGCGACTTCGCCGACCGCGCCGGACTCGACGACCTGATCCAAATCGTCGCCGGCGTAGCCGAGCACGTCGCGCAGGATTTCCAGCGTATGCTCGCCGAGCAGCGGAGACCGCTTCACCTCGGCCGGGCTGTCGGACAGCTTCACCGGGCAACCGACGGTGAGGTATGGGCCGCGTTCCGGATGGTCGACCTCGACGATGGTGCCGGTCTCGCGCAGCGACGGTTCCTGCGACAATTCCTTCATCGACAGGATCGGCCCGCAGGGAATGTCGAGGGGGTTGCAGGCGTCCATGACCTCGCGTTTGGTCTTGGTCTTGGTCCACTCTTCGATACGGTCGAAGATTTGCGGAATCTTGTCGAGACGGGCGTCGGGCTTGGCATAGGCCGGATCGTCCTTCCAGTCCGGCTGGCCGATCAGATCGCAGATGTTGCCCCAGACCGCCGCCTGGGTGATGAAGTAGACATAGGCGTTGGGGTCGGTCTCCCAGCCTTTGCATTTGAGAATCCATCCCGGTTGGCCGCCGCCGGAATCGTTGCCGGCGCGCGGCGTCGTGTCACCGAAGGGGATGCCTTGGCCATACTGGCTGTATTCGGTAAGCGGTCCGCGTTCGAGACGCTGTTGATCGCGCAACTTGACCCGGCACAGGTTCAGCACGCCGTCCTGCATCGCGGCGAGGACCCGTTGGCCGCGGCCGCTATGTTCACGCTGGAACAAGGCGGTGACGATGCCCAACGCTAGGTGCAGGCCGGTGCCGCTGTCGCCGATCTGCGCACCGGTAACCGTCGGCGGACCGTCGAGGAAGCCCGTCGTCGAGGCCGCGCCGCCGGTACACTGCGCCACGTTCTCGTAGACCTTGCAGTCCTCGTATGGGCCGGGGCCGAACCCTTTTACCGATGCCATGATCATGCGCGGATTCAGTTCCTGAACCCGCTCCCAACCGAAGCCCATGCGATCGAGCGCGCCCGGCGCGAAATTCTCGACCATGACGTCGCAGGTCTTGATCAACCGTTCGAGAACCTCCTTGCCGGTCTCGTTCTTTGTGTTCAGCTCGATGGACCGCTTGTTGTGGTTCAGCATCGTGAAGTAGAGCGAGTCGGCACCCGGCACGTCGACGAGTTGCTTCCGGGTCGCATCGCCGACGCCCGGCCGTTCTACCTTGATCACGTCCGCGCCAAACCAGGCGAGTAGTTGGGTGCAGGTCGGGCCGGACTGCACATGGGTGAAGTCCAAGATTTTGACGCCTTTGAGCGCTTCCATGGCGAGCTCCTATCGTGCCTTGCGTTTAACGCGGAGGGTTAGAATCACTTCTTTTGCTGCTGGGCGACGACACTCGTCGGATTAAGGTTGCCAATGCGGCCGCTCTCGGTCCCGGCTTTCTCGTCGATCACCGCGTTGACCAGCGTCGGGCGGCCTGAGGCCAGCGCCTTCTCGACCGCCTGCCGCAGCTCGTCCGGCGTCGTCGCGTAGACGCCGTCGCCGCCGAAGGCTTCCATCATTTTGTCGTAGCGGGAGTCCTTGACGAACACCGTCGTCGCCGCGTCCGAACCACCGGACGGATTAACGTCGGTTCCGCGGTAAATGCCGTTGTTGTTGAAGACGACGACGCAGACCGGCAGGTTATACCGGCAGATCGTCTCGATCTCGATGCCGGAGAAGCCGAAAGCGCTGTCGCCCTCGACCGCGAGCACCGGCTTGCCTGTCTCGACGGCTGCTGCGATGGCGAAGCCCATGCCGATCCCCATCACGCCCCATGTGCCCACATCCAGGCGTTTCCGAGGCTTGTAGATGTCGATGATGCTGCGGGCGAAATCGAGGGTGTTGGCGCCCTCGTTCACCAGGATCGTGTCGGGCTGTTCCTTTATGACCTCGCGCAGGGCGCCGAGCGCGCCGTGGAAGTCCATCGGGACGTTGTTGTTGCGCAGCCGCGGGGCCATGCGTTCGACGTTGGTCTGCACTTTGTCCCGCACGCTTCCGACCCAGTCCGCCGGCGGCGCGGTCCAATCCCCGCCCATTTTCTCCAGCATCGCGGAGACGCAGGATCCGATGTCACCGACCACGGGGGCGGTGATGGCTACATTGCTGTCCATTTCCTTCGGCTCGATGTCGACATGGATGAAGGTCTTGGAATAGGGCTCGCCCCAGGCCTTGCCCTTGCCGTGCGACAGCAACCAGTTCAGCCGCGCGCCGATCAGCATCACGACGTCGGATTCCTTCAGCACCAACGACCGGGCCGCGCTCGCGGACTGCGGGTGGTTGTCGGGCAGCAGGCCCTTGGCCATGCTCATGGGTAAATAGGGAATGCCGGACTTTTCGACAAAGGCGCGAATCGCTTCGTCGGCCTGGGCGTAGGCGGCGCCCTTGCCGAGGATGATCAAGGGCCGCTTGGCGCCTTTCAGAACATCGAGGGCCCGCGTTACGGAGTCCGGAGCAGGAGGTTGCGCCGGTGCCGGGTCGACGACCTCGACAAGGGACTTTTGACCGTCCTCGTGATCCATGGTCTGGCCGAAAAGATTGGCGGGCAGGTCGAGATAGACGCCGCCCGGCCGGCCCGAACAGGCGGCGCGGATGGCGCGGGCGATGCCGATACCGATGTCTTCGGCGTGCAGCACCCGGAAGGCCGCCTTGCATAGCGGCTTGGCGATGGCCAGTTGGTCCATCTCCTCGTAGTCGCCCTGTTGCAGGTCGACGATCTCGCGTTCGGACGAGCCGCTGATCAGGATCATCGGGAAGCAATTCGTGGTCGCGTTGGCGAGCGCCGTGAGACCGTTGAGGAAGCCTGGCGCCGACACGGTCAGGCAGATGCCCGGCTTCTTGGTCAGGAAGCCCGCGATGGCGGCGGCCTGACCCGCGTTCTGCTCGTGGCGGAAAGAAATCACGCGCATTCCCTGCGCCTGGGCGAAGCGCCCAAGATCGGTAATCGGAATGCCGGGCACGTTGTAGATCGTGTTGATGCCGTTCAGCTTCAGCGCGTCGATGACGAGGTGGAACCCGTCGGTAAGCTGGGCCTCTGGAACAGTCTCGGAAACCGCCATGTGTTGTCCTCCCTCAGAATCGTCTTGCCCGGGCACGGCGATCGCCGGCGGGCTTATCTGTCAACGTCAGTCCAGATAATGCGCGTGTTGTTCCACATGCGCGGCAAGGCCGAGCGTGTGTTCGCGCACCAGGCGTTCGGCCAGGTTCGCGTCCCGCGATTCCAGCGCTTCGATGATGTTCATATGGTCGATGATCGACCGGCTGGCGCGGTCGTTTTCGGATATCGTCCGCATGCGGATCCATCGCATATGGATCAGCAGGTTCTCGGCCATCTGGTTGAGCAGCTCGCACTGGCTCATGCTCAGGATCGCCTGATGGAATTGGATATTGTGTTCGGAATATTCGTCGATTTCCGCTTGGACGCGGTCATTGTCGAATGTCGCGAACATATCCCGCAATGTCGCGATCTCCGCGTCCGATGCATTCTGCGTGATCAGCCGGGCGGCCATGCTTTCCAGCGCGGCCCAGACGGTGATCATCTCCAGGATTTCCTTCTTCGATTTGCGCACGACGAAGGCGCCCCGGCGCGGATACACCTTGACGAACCCTTCCTGTTCCAACCGCGTGATGGCCTCGCGGATCGGGGTGCGGCTAACGCCGAACTCTTCGGAAAGTTGCCGCTCGTCGAGCCGGGTATCTTCCGTTTCGGCATAAATGTTCATCGAGGTGATGGCTTGCTTCAACGCATCGTAAACTTTGTCCTTCAGGACGAAATTCACCTCGATGGGCTTGATCACCAGTTTCGCTGTAGACATCTTTTCATACTGAATATGGGCGCAGCGACGCCGCCTCAGGGGGCTTTTGGACGAGGCGGTGACGTATGAGCGTTCGTATCTGGTATCTAGTATACCAGATACGATCCTGGCGCAAGGCTGTTGTCGCGGCTTTGCGCGAGGCGACATTCCAAATACGCAGACACGCCGACACTCTTGTCCCGCGCCGCCGGCATCATGGTTCCGCGCGCCGATTCTTCATGATCTTGACGATCGGCAGGACGAACAAGACCACGGTGATGGCCATAATGACGGCGGAAATCGGCCGTTCGACGAAGATGCCGAAAGATCCGTGCGACATGATCAGCGATTGGCGGACCGAGGATTCGGCCAGCGGGCCCAGGACGATCGCCAACACGGCCGGCGCCAGCGGATAGTCGAGTTTGCGCATCAGATAACCGACGACGCCGAAGATCAGCATCAGCCACACGTCGTGCATGTCCTTGGTGGGCGCGTAGCCGCCGACGATGCAGAGAATAAAGATGACCGGCGCCAGGATCGTGAAAGGCATCCGCAAGACCATCAGGAAGGCCGGGATGAAGGCGAGGTTGATCAACAGGGCGAACAGGTTGGCGGCGTACAGGCTGGCGATCAGGCCCCACACGAACTCCGTATTGTTCACGAACAGCATGGGACCGGGCTCCAGGCCCCAGATGACCATGCCGCCTAGCAGGATCGCCGTGGTCGGAGAGCCCGGAATTCCGAGCGTCAGCATCGGCAGCATGGATCCGGTGCTCGCCGCGTTGTTGGCGGCTTCGGGGGCGACGACGCCGTCGACGTTCCCCTTGCCGTAGGACTCAGGGTCTTTCGAAATGGTCTTGGCGACGCCGTAGGCCATCAGCGAGCCCGGCGTCGCACCGGCGGCCGGCAGGATGCCAACGAAATACCCCAGGAACGACCCCATCAGCATCGTGCGGATCGAGTGCCGCAGCGCGCCGATCGCGCGCATGATCCTACGAAATGAAATCTTCGCCTGGCTGATGATTACGTCGCCCTTGTTGGTCTCGATGGTCCACAGCATTTCGCCGATGCCGTAGATGCCGATGGCGAGGACCAGGAAGTTGATACCGTGATAGAAGCCCGGCAGGTCGAAGAAAATCAGCCTTGGGTCGCCACTGACGATATCGAGGCCGACCGCGCTGAGCACGAGACCGATGAAGATTGAAAAGAAGGTCTTCGGAATGTCGTCGCCGCCGAGACCGATGAAGGTGGCGAAGGCCAGCATCATCAGGGCGAATTCTTCCGGCGGTCCGAAGGCCAGGGCGGCTTCCGCGAGCGGCGGCGCGAAGGCGGTGAACAGGGCGACGGAAATCGTTCCGCCGACGAAGGACGCGGTGGCGGCGGCGACCAGCGCGCTATCCGCCTTCCCCTGCAGGGCCAGGGGCCGGCCGTCGAATGTGGTCGCCACGGCGGTCGATGCGCCGGGAATGCCCAGCATGATCGAACTGATCGCGCCGCCATACATTGCGCCGTAATACAGCGCGCCGAGAAAGATGATCGCCGAGGTGGGGGGAACCAGGAAGGTCATCGGCAGCAGGATCGCCACGCCATTTACGGAACCCAGACCCGGCATTGCGCCGATGAACAGTCCGACCGTGCAGCCGAAGATGATCAGCGCGAAGTTCAGCGGCTGGAACGCGATGAGAAATCCGTCAGCCAGGAATTGAAATATTTCCATGCTCTAAATCAGAGAAAGATGTCGTACAGAGGATAGAAGGCCGGTTCCGTATAACCCTTCGGCAATGTGATCTTGAGCGCGATTTCAAAGAAGAAGAAGGTCGCGATCGGCATGCCGGCCGCCAGCGCACCGGTGATGCCCCAGCCGTGCTTGCCCATAATCCGCATATAGAAGACGAGGAACAGCGGGATGGCGATATAGACACCGACCACATGGATCGATCCGATCATCACGGTTAGCGATCCGGCGCCGAGCAGAAAGAGCTGCAGCGCTTTCGGGCTCATGAAGGCTTCGGTGGAACGGGACGGCGGGCTCTGCCGCCGCGCCCAGCGGATGATGATCGCAACACAGCAGACCAGCATGCCCGCGCCCAGCCAAAAGGAGAACGCGCCGCCGCCGGGACCTTCATTCGGAATCCAGCCGATGGGCAGCTCGGTGCTTTTCCACATAATGCCGGCGGAGAAGATCGCCAGACACACGGCCATTACCAGTTCCGCCATGCGCATTACGACAATCCTCCCCGCCGGCAGTTATCCTAGAGAACCAACCCTTTACTATTTGATTTCACCTGCTGCCTTCAGCAGCTTCCGGTGCGCTTCACGCTCTTTGGTGAAGTAATCGGTCAGTTCCTTGCCGGTGAGCCATCCGGGAATGAGACCCTTCTTCTTCAGGTAGCCTTGCCACTCGTCGGACTTATAGACCTTCTCGAACACGCCGACGTAAAACGCCTGCACGTCTGCTTTGGTCTTCGGCGGCGCAACGACGCTGCGCTGCATGTAGTAGACCATGTCGTTGCCGTAGCCGAGCTCCTCGAAGGTCGGGATGTTACCGAACTTGCCGGCAAGTTTGCCCTTCGGCGTGAAGCTGGCGAGGGCGCGGGATTTCCCGGCGTCCCAGAAGCCCGCTTGCTCCGACGGGTTGTTGACGGTCGAGTTGATGTGCTTGCCGATAAGCTGTTTGGCGACCGTTCCCCCGCCCTTGAACGGGACATAGGTCATCTTGATGCCGAACTTCTTCTCAAGCATACCGGTCACGAGGGAATCTTCCTGGCCCTTTCCGGTGCCGCCCATCTTCCAAGCCTGCGGGCCGGCTTCCTTCACCGCCTTTACGTAGTCGTCGACCGTCTTGATGTTGGTGTCGCTGTGCACCCAAAGCTGGAAAGTGTCCTCGGCAAGCCGGGCAATCGGGGTGAATTTGGCGATATCGACGCCGATACCGGGGTTTCGCAGCGGTGTGGTGTAATAGCTGTTCAGCGTCGCCATGATGACATGCGGATCGCCGGCCTTGTCCTTCACGTAGCGCAACGCTTCCGCGCCGGACCCGCCGCCCTTATTGATGGGCACGAACGGTTTCGGCGAGAAATCGTGCTTCTCGATGATGCCTTGGATGAACCGCGCGAGCCTGTCGGCCCCGCCGCCTTTGCCCGCCATGATGACGAATTCGACGGGTTTCTTCGGCTTCCAGGCGGCAAGGGCGTCTTGGGACGTCGCCAACGTGCCGGCGCCCGCCGCGACGCCCGCGGCGAGTCCGAGCAGCCATGCCCGGCGTGAGAATCGAATTTTCAGATCGGCCATTTTTTTCCTCCCTAGTCAATCGATAAACAATCGATGCATTTGTTCTGACTTTGTCGAGGCTGTTTGCCTGTACAAAATCAAAACATATTCCACCCCTGGTTTGCCACATGCATTGCGATGCAGCCGCGTTATTGTTCTTGGGGCGCTTGTTCGTATATCGAATGTAGAATACTGTATACCAGATGTGACATGCATATCCACTGCGATGTTTCGCGGGCAAAGGTTGGAATAAAAAAAATCGTGAATTCTGCCGCGGGGCATTCTTTGAAGAGGCATGGGACGCTGAACCGTTCTGCGGTTTAAACCGTTGGTCGGCCTGGTGCGAACGATGCGGGTGAAACGCCATGAATATTCATGAATATCAGGCAAAAGCCCTGCTCAGACGTTATGGCGTCCGAGTGCCGAACGGCCAGGTCGCGTTCTCCGTGAATGCCACGGCCGATATCCCCAAAAAATTGTCGGGCAGCGCGTTCGTGTTGAAGGCGCAGGTTCATGCCGGCGGGCGCGGCAAAGCGGGCGGCGTGCGCTTCGTTCAGGACAGCGACGAGGCCGCCGCCGCCGCGGAAGCATTGCTCGGGTCGATTCTGGTAACCGCGCAAACCGGTGACACGGGACAACGCGTTCACCGGGTCTATGTCGAGGAACGATACGATGTCGTGCGCGAGCTCTATCTCGCATTCCTGGTCGATCGGTCCGCGGGCCGGGTTTGCATCGTCGCCTCGGGCGAGGGGGGCGAGGAGATCGAGGACATGCTCAGCCGGACCCCGGAAAATCTGCAACGGATCCCGATAGATCCGGATGATGGATTGCGGGCGGATACAATTCGTCGGCTTGCCGCGGACCTGGGTCTCTCCGGCACGGCGACGGAGGCGGCGGTCCCTCTGTTGACCGGTGTCTACGAAGCTTTCCTGGATAAAGATGCCAGTTTGATCGAGCTGAATCCGCTGGCTGTTACAAGCGACGACGACGTCATAGCGCTCGACGTCAAAATGGTCATCGACGACAACGCGCTGATGCGGCACCCGGACCTGGAAGCGCTGCGGGACGACATGGATTTGGATGAGGCGGAGATCGAGGCGCGACGCTTTGCCCTGAACTACCTGAGGCTTTCGGGTGACGTGGGATGCATGGTCAATGGCGCCGGGCTCGCGTTGGCGACCCATGACTTGATCGTCGAAATGTCCGGTGCGCCGGCGGACTTCATGGATATCCGGCCGGAAGCGACGCGCGCGCAGGTCGCGACGGGATTTCGCATGTTGCTGGCCAATCCAAATGTCAAATCCGTCCTGGTCAACTTGTGCGGCGGCGGCATTCTGCGATGTGACACAATTGCCGACGGCATCGCCGATGTCGTGCAGGAAGATGGCTTGCCCGTGCCACTGATCTTCCGCGCCGCAGGAACGAATGCCGATCTATCCCGTAAGGTGCTGACGGATCGGGGCGTGGAAGCGGTGCTCGCCGCCGACTTGGCGCAAGCCGCGTCGCTTGCGGTCCAGAAGGCGCGGGGCGTTGCCTGATGCCGGTTCTCGTCGACGACAGCACCAAGGTGATTTGCCAAGGTATGACGGGCGACCAGGCCACGTTTCATTGTGAGCAGGCGATCGCCTATGGCACGCGGTTGGTCGGCGGCGTGACGCCGGGTAAGGGCGGCACGCGGCATCTTCAGCTTCCCGTCTTCGATACAGTGGCCGAGGCCGTTGCGGCGACCGGTGCGACGGCGACCTTGGTTTTCGTCCCGCCGCGGAATGCGGCGGCTGCCCTCATCGAGGCGATCCAGGCGGAGATACCGCTGATCGTATGTGTCACCGAGCGAATACCGGTTCTGGATATGGTGCGGGTCAAGAAGGCGCTCGAAGGGTCGACGACGCGTCTTATCGGTCCGAACTCGCAAGGGATCATCACGCCCGGAAAATGCAAGATCGGCGTCATGCCGGGTCATATCCACCGGCCGGGCTCGATCGGCATCGTATCCCGGTCTTCGAGCCTTACGTATGAAATCGTCGAGCAGCTCAACGCGGCGCGGCTGGGTCAATCGACGTCTATCGGCATCGGGGGCGACCCGGTTTACGGTATGGGCTTCACGGATTGTCTGGAGCTTCTCTTGGATGACCCGGAGACGGACGGCGTTGTCTTGATCGGCGAGATCGGCGGATCGGACGAAGAGGAAACCGCCAGTTACATTGCCGAACGCAAGCCTCGGAAACTGATCGTCGCCTATGTTGCGGGTCTGCATGCGCCGAAGCAGCGCCGTATGGGGCATGCCGGAGCGATCGACTCACTCGGCGGCGGTGACGCGGCCACGAAGATTGAAGCATTGAAAAACGCCGGTGTGCGCATCGCAACGTCGGTTGCGACGGTCGGGGCGACGATGCGGCAGGCGCTTGCCGAACAATCCCCCCGGGGCAACCTATTGGAAAGGTGACCCTTGTTGCGTAATCTGTGCCGGCGCCCCAAGAAGAAATAGAGAAAGAAATCGCCACGATGGCTCATGAAAATACGTCCGACCGCCCGTTGGAGCGGCGCATTCATCCCGGGTCGGGTCGGCGCAAGGCCGCGATGTTTCCCAAGGGCCGGCAGTTGGAGACGTCGGCGCACGAAGAGGTGCAGGTGTTGCTCGCTGACCGGCCGCGCGACCGGGACTTGCTCATCGAATATCTGCATCTGATCCAGGACAAATACGGCTGCCTTGCGGCGGGTCATCTGCAGGCGCTTGCGTCGGAAATGGCGCTGGCGATGGCGGAAGTGTACGAGGTGGCGTCGTTCTATGCGCATTTCGACATCGTCCTGGACGACGAGGCCCCCCCGCCGCCGATCACCGTGCGGGTCTGCGACAGCCTGACCTGCGAAATGATGGGGGCGGCAAGCCTATTGAAGGACCTGCCGGACACGCTCGGGCCGAACGTCCGCGTGGTTCGCGCCCCCTGTATGGGCCGGTGCGATACCGCGCCGGTGGCGGAAGTTGGACATCGTCACGTCGACCGCGCCGGTGTCGAAAACATCGCGGCGGCGGTTTCGGAAAAACGAACACATCCCGTCGCGCCCGACTTCAAGACCTTCGATGCCTATGTCGCCGACGGCGGGTATGAGCTGTTGAAGGCGTGCCAAAGCGGCGCGCGTGACCCGGAAGACCTGATCGGACAGTTGGAAGACTCCGGGTTGCGCGGTCTCGGCGGTGCCGGATTCCCCGCGGGCCGCAAGTGGCGGTTCGTCCGTCAGGAACCAGGTCCGCGCCTGATGGCGATCAATGCCGACGAGGGTGAGCCCGGAACCTTCAAGGACCGTTTCTATCTCGAAAAGGATCCGCACAGATTCCTGGAAGGCATGCTGGTCGCGGCCTGGGTCGTCGAGGCGGAAGCCGTTTACATTTATTTGCGGGACGAATACCCGGCCCTGAATCTCGTCCTGGCCGAGGAGATACGGCGCGTCGAGACGGAAGGCCTGAATGGGGATTGCGCGATCCATCTGCGGAGAGGGGCCGGGGCGTATATCTGCGGCGAAGAGTCGGCGATGCTGGAGAGCATCGAAGGCAAACGCGGCCTGCCGCGTCACAAGCCGCCGTTCCCCAGCCAGGTCGGACTGTTCGGTCAACCGACGCTGATCCACAATGTGGAAACGGTCTACTGGGTGCGCGACATCGTCGAACGTGGGGCGAGTTGGTTCAGCGGCGAAGGGCGCAACGGCCGGCAGGGCCTCCGCAGTTTCTCCGTGTCGGGCCGCGTTCGCGAACCCGGCGTGAAGCTGGCGCCGGCGGGCATCACGGTTCGAGAATTGATCGACGAATTTTGCGGCGGCATGGCCGAAGGGCACAGTTTCAAGGGCTATCTTCCCGGCGGCGCATCGGGCGGGATCCTGCCGGCCAGCATGGCCGATATCCCCCTGGATTTCGGTACGCTCGAAGAGCACGGATGTTTTATCGGGTCGGCGGCCGTTGTCGTGCTGTCCGATCAGGACGATATGAAAGCAGTGGCGTTGAACTTGATGCGGTTTTTCGAAGACGAGAGCTGTGGTCAATGCACACCCTGCCGGGTCGGCACGGAGAAGGCGGTCAAACTGATGTCCGGCGCGGCATGGGACGTGCCGTTGTTGCAGGAGTTAAGTACGGCCATGGCGGATGCGTCGATTTGCGGACTGGGTCAAGCGGCGCCTAATCCGCTGTTATGCCTGATGAAGTATTTCCCGGAGGACTTGAAATGACCGGCACCGTCACCTTCACGCTCGATGGGAAAGAGGTCGAGGCCTCCGAGGACGAGACGATCTGGCAGGTGGCCGACCGGCTCGGGCAGGAAATCCCGCATCTATGTTATGCGCCGGAACCCGGTTATCGGGCGGACGGCAACTGCCGCGCCTGTATGGTGGAGATCGAGGGCGAGCGGGTGCTGGCCGCGTCGTGCATCCGCAAGCCGACCGACGGCATGGTCGTGACCACCGCGTCCGAACGGGCAAAATCGGCCCGCAACATGGTGATGGAGCTCTTGATCGCCGATCAGCCCGACCGCGAGGTGGCACACGACCCGGAGTCGAAATTCTGGAACTGGGCCGAGGCGATGGGCGTGACCGATAGCCGCTTTCCGGAGCGCGCGAAGGTCGAATCGGATTCGAGCCATGTTTCGATCGCGGTCAATCTCGATGCCTGCATTCACTGCAACCTGTGCGTCCGCGCCTGCCGTGAGGTTCAGGTTAACGACGTCATCGGCATGGCCTACCGCGGCGACCAGGCAAAGATCGTGTTCGATTTCGACGATCCCATGGGCGAGTCCACCTGCGTCGCTTGCGGCGAATGCGTGCAGGCCTGCCCGACCGGTGCGCTGATGGAAGCCAACCTGCTGAACGAGGCGGGCGTGCGGACCGGATTCGAAGACCGCGATGTCGACACGTTGTGTCCGTATTGCGGCGTTGGATGCCAGACGACGGTTCATGTGAAAGACGACAAGATTCTCTATGTCGACGGCCGCGACGGCCCCGCCAACAACAACCGTCTTTGCGTGAAGGGCCGGTTCGGCTTCGACTACATCTACCATCCGCACCGGCTGACGAAGCCGATGATCCGGCGGGACGATGCGCCGAAGGGCGCCAATCTGGAAATCGATCCCGCCGATCCGCTGACCCATTTCCGCGAGGCGACGTGGGACGAAGCGCTCGATGCGGCGGCATCCGGCTTGAAACGCGTAATCGATGCGCATGGCGGTCCGGGACTCGCCGGTTTCGGGTCCGCCAAGGGATCGAACGAGGAAGCCTATCTGTTCCAGAAACTGGTCCGAACCGGTTTCGGAACCAACAATGTCGACCATTGCACCCGGCTATGCCATGCATCGTCGGTCGCCGCCCTGATGGAGGGGATCGGGTCCGGTGCGGTAACCGCGCCATTTACGGCCGCGAAGGATTCGGATTGCATCATCGTGATCGGCGCACGGCCGGAACAGAACCATCCGGTTGCGGCGACCTACTTGAAGAACGCGGTGAAACGCGGCGTCAAATTGATCATCGCCGATCCGCGCCGCCAGGATTTGTCCCGCCATGCCGACTATAGCTTACAGTTCAAACCGGGTACCGACGTTGCGCTGCTGAATGCGATGATCCACGTGATTATCGAAGAGGGCCTGACGGACGAGCAATATCTGCAAACCCATACCGAAGGGTTCGAGGAACTGAAGGCCCGGACCCGGGACTTCACACCGGACGCGATGGCTGAGGTCTGCGGCATCGATGCGGACACGATCCGCAAGGTTGCCCGACTCTATGCCACCTCGACACGATCGATCATCTTCTGGGGGATGGGCATCTCTCAGTCGGTGCATGGTACGGACAACGCGCGGGGATTGATTGCCTTGTCGATGATCACCGGTCATGTCGGGCGCCCGGGGACCGGGCTGCATCCGCTGCGTGGCCAGAACAACGTGCAGGGGGCGTCGGACGCGGGGCTGATCCCGATGGTGTTCCCGGACTACCGGTCGGTCGAAGCCGACGACGTCCGCGCCGAGTATGAAGAATTCTGGGGCATGGAACTCGATCCGAAACGCGGTCTGACCGTCGTCGAGATCATGGATGCGATCCTGGCCGACCAGATCCGCGCGATGTACATCATGGGCGAGAATCCGGCAATGTCGGACCCGGATCAGGCGCATGCGCGGGCGGCGCTCGCGAAACTCGAGCATTTGGTGGTGCAGGATATCTTTCTGACCGAAACCGCGTGGCAGGCCGATGTGGTCCTGCCGGCGTCGGCGCATGCGGAGAAGTTCGGCACCTTTACCAATACCAACCGCGAAGTACAGCTCGCGCGCGAGGTCGTGTCGATGCCGGGTGACGCGCGGCAGGATTGGTGGATCATTCAGGAAATCGCGCGCCGTATTGGGCTCGATTGGTCCTACACCCATCCCAAGGACGTCTTCGCCGAGATGGGGCAGGTCATGCCGTCGCTAAACAACATCTCCTGGGATCGGCTGGAGCGGGAGGATGCGGTCACCTATCCGTGCGACGCCCCGGATCGGCCGGGCAACGAGATTATCTTCGGCGACGGTTATCCGACCGAGAACGGCCGTGCGCGGATTGTCCCGACAGACCTGACTCCGCCGGACGAACTGCCGGACGACGAGTATCCGATGGTGCTGAGCACCGGGCGATTGCTCGAACATTGGCACACCGGGGCGATGACCCGGCGAGCGTCCAACCTGGATGCGCTGGAACCGGAGGCATTCGCGGTTCTGTCGCCGGGAGAATTGCGGAAGATGGATATCGAGGCCGGGGACATGATCATGGTGGCAACGCGGCGGGGAACGATCGCCCTGAAGGTGCGGCCGGACCGCGACGTGCCGCCGGGCATGGTGTTCATTCCCTTCTGTTTCGCCGAGGCGGCGGCGAACCTATTGACCAATCCGCAGTTGGATCCGTACGGCAAGATTCCCGAATTCAAGTTCTGCGCCGCGCGCGTAGAACCGGTGAAGGCCGCCGTGGCGGAGTAAATCGGGTATAAGAAACCCCTTGTTACAGTCAGCGAGGGGATAACCGTGTCCGATCGTTCCGCGACCGTGTTCAGCATCCTGATGGCGGCTTTCGTCGTCGTTCTGGTCCTGACGAATATCATCGGCGTTAAGCTTTTCCTCGCCTTTCCGGAGACGATGCCGGACGGATTTTTCGGCGAAGCGATCACGCTGACGACCGGGCTGATCACCTATCCCATCACCTTTCTGCTGACTGACGTCGTATGCGAGGTATATGGCAAGCGCAAAGCCAACCTGATGGTCATCACCGGCTTCGTGATGAGCCTGCTGATGCTGGTGCTGGTACAGATATCGGTCATGCTGCCGGGCTCGCCGGCATGGCCCGCAGGCAATCCCGACTACGGGACTGTGGGTGAAATGCAAGCCGCCTTCGAATCGGTCTTCACCTTGCCCAGCGTACTCGTTTTCGGGTCTATGTCTGCTTATCTCGCCGCGCAATTGTTGGATGTCCGGCTTTTTCATTTCTGGAAGCGGGTTACGGAGGGCCGTCATCTCTGGCTGCGCAACAACGCATCGACGATGGTTTCGCAGCTCGTCGATACGATCATCGTGAACTCGATCTTCCTGGGCTTCGGGCTGGGTCTCGATTGGGACTTGGTCGCGAAGATCATCGTCGCGAACTATGTCTTCAAGTTGCTGATCGCCGTCATCGACACGCCATTTATCTATCTCGGCGTTTGGGCCGTGCGGCGGCAGATCGCCGACCGGCCGGGAAGGGCCGCGGTCGCCGATTAGTGCGTCGGAATGCCTCGTATTGCAGTCTTGACGTAGCCATATACCAGGAGTACCCCGGCACCGGTAATCGCAGCAGGGTTTTTATCCGTGCACGCCTTCAGGACAATCGGGCTGACGAAAGTATATGGCGAGGGCGAGGCCGCCGTGCATGCGCTGCGCGGCGTCGACCTGGAGATTCCCGAAGGCGAACTTGTCGTTTTGCTGGGACCCTCGGGCAGCGGCAAGTCGACGCTGCTGAATATACTCGGCGGCTTGGACCACCCGACCGATGGGAAGGTATTCTTCCGGGACCAGGAAATTACGACCTTCGACGACAAGGCGCTGACCGCATACCGGCGTGACCACGTCGGTTTTGTCTTCCAACTCTACAACCTGATGCCGAGCCTGACGGCGCATGAAAACGTCGATCTCGTGACGGAGATTTCGCGCGATCCGATGCGGGCCGAGGAGGCGCTCGAAATGGTCGGACTCGGCGACCGGCAGGACCATTTTCCGGCGCAGCTTTCGGGCGGCGAACAGCAGCGTGTCGCCATCGCGCGCGCCATCGCGAAACGCCCGACGGTCCTGTTCTGCGACGAGCCGACCGGCGCCCTGGACAGTAAGACCGGTATCGTCGTGCTGCAGGCTTTGCAGGACATCAACCGTGACCTGAAGACAACGATCATCGTCATCACCCATGCCATGGCGACGGCAGCGCTCGCCGACCGGGTGATCATGTTCGGCGACGGCCAGATAAGGGACATTCGCCTGAACGAAAAGAAGCTGGAAGCCCACCAGATCGAATGGTGACCGTATGTCCATGCTGCTGACATCGCTCGACCAAAAACTGCTGCGCGACCTCTGGCGCATCAAGGGGCAGGGGATCGCGATCGCCTTGGTGATCGCCTGCGGTATCGGGCTGTTCATCATGGCCAACGGCATGCTGTCGTCGCTCCAGGAAACCCGGGAAGCGTATTACGACCGTTATCGGTTTGCCGATATATTCGCCCCGGTCAAACGGGCGCCGGACCGGGTGTTGGCGGAGATCAAGACATTTCCGGGCGTACGCGCGGTCGAAGGTAGGATTTCGGCCGGCGTGTTGATCGACGCGCCGGGAACGACAGAACCGATCACCGGACAAGCCGTCTCGTTGCCGAGACTCGGGCAACCCGTGCTGAACGATATCTTCCTGCGGAAGGGGCGCATGCTCGACCCGACGCGGGAGGATGAAATCCTGTTGTCCGAACCCTTCGCCAAGGCGCATGGGTTCGAGCCGGGCGATACGATTTCGGCCACGATGAACGGGTCGAAGCGTGAGTTCGAGATTGTCGGCATCGCGCTGTCGCCCGAATTCACCTACGCCATCGCGCCCGGCGCGTTGGTGCCCGATCCCTTCCGCTTCGGGATTCTCTGGATCGGCAAGGACGCACTGGCCGCCGCCTTCGATCTGGACGGCGCTTTCAACGAGGTTCTGATCTCGCGGTCGCATAACGCCAACGAAAGCGAGATCATCGCGTCGCTGGACCGGCTGCTGGAACGATACGGTGCGACGGGCGCCTTCCTGCGCGCCGACCAGATTTCCGACAAGTTTCTGGAAAGCGAACTGGATCAACTCGCGACGATGGCGACGATCCTGCCGTCGATCTTCCTAGCGGTGTCGGCCTTTCTCTTGAATGTCGTGATCGCCCGGATCGTCGATTCCGAACGGGAACAGATCGGGTTGCTGAAAGCGTTCGGCTATTCCAATGCAGCCATCCTATTCCAGTACCTGAAGATGGTCCTGGTCATCACGCTGTTGGGCGTATTCGTCGGATTCGGGGTCGGGGTGTGGTTGGGGCGGTGGATGGCCTTGCTGTATCAGGAATTCTATAAATTTCCATTCCTGATTTTTTCCTTGGGCCTGGACACGCTGGCTTGGGCCTTCACGATTGCCGTATCCGTCGCCGTTCTCGGGACGCTCACCGCCGTTCGCCGGGCCGCCGTCCTGTCGCCGGCGGAAGCGATGCGTCCGCCGGCGCCGGCGAAATACCGTCAAGCCGGTGTGATGCCGCATTGGTTTTCCGAGAGGGTCGACCAGCCGACGCGGATGATCCTGCGCCGCATCGCCCGGCACCCGGTGCGGGCCTTGCTGACCAGTGTCGGGCTCGCCTTTGCGACGGCGATTTTGATCACGGCCCGGTTCAACTGGGACAGCGTGCTCTACATGATGGATGTCAATTTCAACGTCGCCGAGCGGCAGGACCTGACGGTCACCTTCGTCGAACCGGAGTCGGACAAGGCGATTTACGAATTGCGCCGGATGGACGGCGTCCTCTATGCCGAGCCGTTCCGCAGTGTCGCGGTGCGGCTTCGCAACGGTCATATAGAGCGCCGCCAGAGCCTGACCGGCCTGGTGGAACGTCCGCTGCTCAGCCGGGCGGTGAACGCGGACTTGGGGAGTCTCCAGATGCCGCAGGGCGGTGTGCTGTTGTCGAAGGCCCTCGCCGATCTGATCCAGGCCGAGGTCGGCGACGTGCTGCAGGTGGATGTCCTTGAGGATCGAAAACCGAGGTTGGACCTGACCGTGACCGGCGTTGCCGAGACGTTCATCGGTACCTCCGCCTATCTCGAAATCGGGTCGCTCAACCGGAGCCTGAAGGAGGGCACGCGCGTATCCGGCGCTTTCCTGATGATCGATACGGCGAAACAGGATGCCATTTACGAACGCCTGAAGGAGATGCCGTCCGTCAGTGGCGTCGGCATTCTGGCCGCGGCGCAACGCTCCTTTCACGAGACGATGGATCAAGGCATCGGCACGTTCATAGCGATCATCTCGACCTTCGCGGGATTGATCGCCGTTGGCGTGGTCTACAACAGTGCGCGCATTGCGCTGGCCGAACGGTCGCGCGAGCTGGCGAGCCTCCGCGTCCTGGGATTCACCAAGAACGAGGCGTCGTACATCCTTCTTGGAGAAATCGCGCTGTTGACTTTATTGGCGCTGCCGATCGGATGCGGGTTCGGCTACCTTCTGGCATGGTTCCTGTCGGAGTCCTTCACGACCGAGTTGTATCAAATTCCCTTGGTGATCGAATTGGCAAGTTATGGCTATGCCTGCGCCGTGGTCGCCGCTGCGTCGCTAATTTCGGGAATTCTGGTCGACCGCGAAATCGGTAAGCTGGATTTGGTCGTCGCATTGAAAACAAGAGAGTAACGGGAGCATAGATCATGAACCGGCGTCTCTTTCGCCGCATATTGACTATTGGATTGCTGGGCCTGTTCGCCGGCTTCCTGGCCTTTGCGTTTCGGCCGCAACCGGTGCCCGTGGATATTGGCACGGTTACGGCCGGCCCGATGAACGTCACCGTCGCCGAGGAGGCGAAGACCCGCGTTCGCGATGTCTATGTCGTGTCCGCGCCGGTGACGGGCCGGTTGTTGCGGATCGAGCAGGAGGCCGGTGATCCCGTCGAAGCCCGGACCACCATCGTTGCCGCCATGTTGCCGAGCGATCCGTCCTTTCTCGACGTGCGCTCGATGACCGAGGCCGAAGCAGGCGTTCGAAGTGCCACCGCCGCACTCGCCCTCGCAAAGGCGGAGGTCAACAAGGCCGTGGCGGAGGTGAAGTTCGCCGAGCTGGAACTAAAACGCGCCCGCGAGCTGCTTCGGAAGAAGGCGGCCTCGAAGGCAGCATTGGATCGTGCGGAACTCGAATTGCGGTCGTCGGAGGCGACGCTGCAGATGAGCCGCGCCGCGGTCCAGGCGCGGGAAGCGGACCTGGAGACTGCAAGGGCCCGCCTGATTGATCCGGCCCGCGCCACCGAGCTGGAGGACCCGCAGCAGAACGGGATCGTATCGGTGCGCGCGCCCGTCAGCGGCCGGATTTTGCGGCTGATTCAGAAAAGCGAGACGGTGGTGAGTGCCGGTACGGCGTTGATCGAAATCGGCGATCCGCGAGGCGATCTGGAAATCGTCGTCGAATTGCTGTCGACCGATGCGGTGCAGGTAAGGGAGGGCAACCGGGTCATCATCGAAAAATGGGGCGGCGAAGGGAGTTTGGCCGGAGTCGTCGACCGGATCGAGCCTTTCGGGTTTACCAAGGTGTCGGCCCTGGGTGTCGAGGAGCAAAGGGTTAACGTAATTCTCCAATTCACCGGTCCACCCGAGCACCGCGTCTCGCTTGGGCATGGGTTCCGGGTCGATGTCCGTATCGTGGTATGGGAGGACAAGGAGGTTGTCCGGGTGCCCTCCAGTGCCCTGTTCCGGGATGGCGATGCCTGGGCCGTCTTTAAATATGACGGCGCAACGGCCCAACAGGTGGCTGTAAAGATCGGGCGTAACAACGGGGTCGTCGCCCAGGTGTTGGAAGGCCTGTCGGCGGACGATCAGGTGGTCTTATACCCTAGCGATCAGGTTTCCGACGGCGTGCGTATCGCGTCGAGGGCGGAAAACTAAGTTAACGATAAGAATAAATTCTAATAACCCTTGTATTAATCCCGATAAATGTAAGTAATACTAGGAATATTTTGTCTATATTAAGGTTAATCAAATTAAAAATGCATAATTTGCAAATTAACTAAAAATTTTACTAGAATTTTTCTGAGGATAGAGTAAGGTACTACCACTTACGTGGGAGGGGTGCTTGCGTTGGGGGAGATCATGTCTCAAGCACCTCTTATTATTGTCGGCGGTACCAGCCTCTTCCGCCGGGGATTGGGCAGTTTCATTGAGGCCAGTCCGTTGGACCTTGTTGCCGAATACGATGACCCGGCAAGCTGCGTCGCGGGAGCGGCGGATCAGTCCGCACCGGAACCGGAGTTGATCGTCTACATTTCCAATGGCGATCCCGAAGAGTCGGCGGAATCGGTGGAATTGCTGCACGGTTCTTATGGCTCGGCTCGGATTTTGGTTCTGTCGGCGGAATTGTCGGTGGACGAGTTGGGTGCCTGTCTCCGGGTGGGAGCGGGCGGATACCTTCTCAGCAACCTGTCCAAGGACGTCCTGATTCACTCGGTTCGGCTTATTCTTCTGGGAGAGACGGTATTCCCGTCCCAGTTGGCGACGGCCTGGGCGACCGGCCAATTGCGCCGTAGCGACCAGTGCAATCCGAAGGTTCTCGGCGACCTAACGCCGCGGGAGTTGGATATCCTGGGCTGCCTGACCGAAGGTGCCTCGAACAAGGTCATCGCCCGTCAGTTGGGCATTACCGAGGCGACGGTGAAAATCCATATGAAGTCCCTGATCCGGAAGATCGGTGTCCAGAACCGGACCCAGGCCGCGCTGTTCGCCCTGCACAGCGGTTTCGATCGCGAACCTGCCGCTTTGGCCGCGTAGGGTTCCGGCACCTAGTCCCAAAGGACTAGTCCAGAAAAGGAAAATGGATCAGTGATGGCAATGCTTTAGAGGGGTACTCTCCCAGTTGTGGAAACACTCCACATCAACTCACATTGATAAACGTCACTCACTCCCAAAACCCCGCTTCGGCGGGGTTTTTCTTTGGGATATTAAGGGGCTAGGAAAAAATACGGATTTTAGGGTGCGCCGCAAAGTTGCCATTTATTCTCCCTGCGATTGCCCAGACGCGCGCCTATTTTCGACATGTGGCGGCGGTAGATT
Source organism: Alphaproteobacteria bacterium (assembly GCA_965228975.1). Classification (GTDB taxonomy): domain Bacteria; phylum Pseudomonadota; class Alphaproteobacteria; order UBA8366; family UBA8366; genus JAJFJD01. Next base: position 3,013,880 of record OZ245851.1, on the reverse strand, counting down.
TTCCATGTACTCCCACGAAGGACCCCCTTCACCAACACCAACATCGACCACGGCAAACACCGGGCCCCATCGAAAGATGGGGCCCCTCCCTTTGGGGTGAACCGCTCGACAAAAAAACGGCCCCCTGCTTTCGCAGGAGGCCGATTCAACAGGGAAGCTCCGGAAATGAAGTGAGGTGTTGCTGAGGCCTACTTGGCCGGCTTCTTCACCTCACGAAGGCACTGCGCCTTCAACTTCGCGTCCTGGATCTTTGCGCATTTGGCGCTCGCCTTGTCGCCACCGGCGGCAACGGCCGGGGCCGCGATCGGGCCAGCGATGAATGCCGAAAGGAACAGAACTGGAAGTACTTTGCGAATCATAGGATGCTCCTATTTAGAGAAAGTTGCGGGATGAGACGTGCCGTCAAAGTTCCGTGTCCGATTTCACCCTAGAACAACGGACCTTTGTGTCGCCACTGATCGGGCCGGTCGGTTCCCCGCGATACCGGAGCCCGGGCGTCGGTTTTCAGGCGCGTGAGTTGCGCCTGGACTAATTCTTCGGGAGTCATATCGACACGGATCACCGTGACATCCGACCCGGCGACGGAAACGACTTCCGCGCGATAGGGCGAGATCGGGACGGGCGATCCATCCATGTCGATGGAGTCTTTGAGGGCGATCATCATTTGCGTGACTTTACCCTCCTTATTGATGACCAAGTCGTCCACCTGGCCGATCCGTTCGCCCGAAAGGTTCAGGACATAACTGCCGATCAGCCGGTAGGCCTGATAGTAAATCTGTGCGTCGTCACGGGCGGCGACCTGGAAACCGCTTACAGCCTGCGGCGTCGTTGCGGTGTTTGTCGCCGCGACCGTTGATGAGGTTGCCGGCGTGGCAACTGCCGATACCGTTCCGGCGGCAATCAACAGCAAAGCTGCTATGTCGGTCTGGCTCGGCTTCCTTAGTACTCGCATCGCTCGATACCCTGTGCTCTTGCCATTCGATCGCGCTGCAGTTCGGTGACGATGTTGATCGTGCAACGCGTCGTTCTTGACCACATAGACCGGCTGGTGCCGCGGTTATTCCCGAATGCCCGTCGGATTTTTCGAAAATCTTAATTTTTGGCGAATTGCCATATCGCCACCGTCTTTGATCACGATGTCGCCGCATTTCCGTCTGAATTGCTCAACAGGCTGGGAATAAATCCGCTTCAACGGCGTCTATGACTCTTGAAGCGCGTGTGTTCATGAACCGTGCGATGCGCAGACACAGAAAACCGGTTGAGAGAACCGAACAATGGAAAATGTCAGAACGCGTCGAGTGAATGGTGGGAAGCGGGATGAGCGCATGAAAGAGAGGGGGCACTTTGTTGTTTGGACGGAGTCAAAAAACGGCATTCGCCGTTCCGTACCGACCGACGTGGGAAGATTCCGATTTGATCTTCGAGGGACTCGGCTGGGCGATGGAAAACGCGTTTCGCCATTGCCGACGCGCCATTGGAACGCTCTTGCCGTTACAGGAGTACCTCAACGTGCCGGAAACCGGTCCTACCCTCTCACTGCATGTCGCGTCCCTGCGACGTTACGCACAAGCCTTGGCCGGAAATCGCGAGGAAGCGGACGATCTCGTCCAGGAATGTCTAACCCGTGCCCTCGCACGGACGAAGTCATGGAACGAAATCCGCAACACACGCGCGTATCTGTTTACGATTCTACACAACGTCCACGTCGATCGCGTCGTTCGCAACCGTCGCCGTGGCACGGTGGTGCCGCTCGACGTGGTCGAGAACAAATTGTCATCCCAGGCAAACCAGGAAGACAGCTTGCGCATCCGGGATTTGGAGCGCGCGCTGCGTGTCCTGCCCGAAGACTATCGGCAGGTCGTGTTGTTGGTCGGCTTGGAAGGGATGAGCTACCGGGAAACCGCAACAACGCTTGGAATTCCAGTCGGGACGGTAATGTCACGCCTGTCGCGGGGCCGCGAGACCTTGCGTCAGTTGATGACAAATGAGTCTCACAGCAATTTGCGAATGGTAAAATGAACGAAATTCATCGAACCGCCGGTTCATCGATCTCCGATGGTGAGCTGCATGCCTATGTCGACGGGGAGCTGACCGCGGCGCGTCGCGCCGACGTCGAAGCTTTCCTGGCCGACTCACCGGACGATGCTGCCCGAGTTGAGGAATATCGGGACCTGACCCTGGCATTGCATGCCCTCGGCGACGAAACCGAACTCACCCGCAACCCCGAGATCGAGGCGTTGACGGCTTCGCTGGAAAAGACCATTGGCCAGCGCCGTCTGACACAACGGCTGATGCGGGTCGCGGCGGTTTCCGCCTTCGTCATCGCCGGCTTCGGCGCATTCACGAGTTATACTGACCGGCTCGATGCGCCGGAGGATCGTTTCGTCGCCTTCACGCAGCAGGCGACCGATGCGCATCTCTTGTTCGCCGGCCGGCTGACCGAAGCGAAGGAAGTCCGGTTGGACGAAAAATCCCGCGTGGTGTCCTGGCTGTCGCAGCGGCTCACCGGTATTCCCTTGCAAGCGCCCGACCTCGAGCCCTTCGGGTATCAGCTTACGGTCGAACGTATCCTGCCGTCGCGGAATGGTCCGGCCGCGCAACTGATGTACGAGCACCAGAAAGAACAGCGGCCGGTCACCCTGTTTATCGGGAAGAACCGCGATTCCGGACAGACCGCGTTCACCTTCGTCCAGAATTCGGATGTCGCCGTGTTCTACTGGCAGGATGGCCCGTTCGCCTACAGTCTGGCCGGTGGGCTGGAGCGGCAACAGCTTCTGGAACTGGCCGAAGAGGTCAGCGCGCAGCTGAATTCGGTGCCGCCGTTGCCCAACACTTTCGTGAAGCGGCCGGGAGCAGACACGAAACAAGCCGCGATCATCGAGCCGCCGGCGCCGCCGATGACGACGAAAATCGAGGCCGTTCCGCAGACGACCTCGGCCGAACAGAAGAAGGCGACCCCGGCCGACGCACCGGCGATCCAGCCGGTCTCCGATCAGAAGCCGTCGTTGCCGCAAAACGGCAAGGCGTCCGACAACGTTCCGCAGGCATCGCCGGATACGGGCAAGACGCCCGGAGCACCGGCGGTGCCGGCGGATGCCGAAGCGCCGAAGAACACCTGAACTTCAGCGCAGCGTCAGGGAACGTAGCCGCAGTGCGTTGCCGATGACCGACACCGAGCTCAGGCTCATGGCGGCGGCGGCGATGATCGGGCTCAACACCATGCCGGTGAGCGGGTAGAGGATCCCGGCCGCGATCGGGACGCCGAGGCTGTTGTAGACGAATGCAAGGAACAGGTTCTGCCGGATGTTGCGCATCGTGGCCGTGCTGAGTTGGCGCGCCCGCACGATGCCCGTCAGGTCGCCTTTCACCAACGTCACATTCGCGCTTTCGATGGCGACGTCCGTTCCGGTTCCCATCGCGATGCCGATATCGGCCTCGGCAAGGGCAGGGGCGTCGTTCACGCCGTCGCCTGCCATCGCCACACGGCGGCCGTTGTCGCGGAGACGGCGAATCTGGTCGCCTTTTTCGGACGGCAGAACATTGGCGTGAACCTCGTCGATGGAGAGTTGGCCGGCGACGCTTCGGGCCACAAGGTCGTGGTCGCCGGTCAGCATGACGATTTGGATGCCATCCTTGCGTAGCGCGTCGAGGGCGGCCGGCGTGGTGGATTTGATCGGGTCGGCGATGGCGATCGTACCGGCGATGCGCTCCGCTTCCAGGACGAAGACGACGGTCGCGCCCTCCCGCCGCATGGTGTCGGCTCGCTCGCTCCAGTGCCGCGATGTCGCGGACTCTTGCAGCAATTTGTCGCTGCCGACAGCGACGCGCCGGCCGTTCAGAAGGCCGGTGATGCCCTTGCCTGTTTGAGCGTCGAATTCGGTGGGGTCGCTCAAGTTGAGCCCTCGTTCCCGTGCCATTTCCACAATGGCGGTCGCCAGCGGATGCTCGCTCTGTCGTTCCAGGCTGGCCGCCAGGGAAAGGACCCGGTCCTCGTCGAAGCCGTCCGCCGGGTCGACCTTGATGACCGCCGGCTTGCCTTCGGTCAGCGTTCCCGTTTTGTCGACCACCAATGTGTCGATCTTCTCCAATCCCTCCAGCGCTTCGGCGTCGCGGATCAAAACGCCGGCCTGCGCGCCGCGGGCGACGCCGACCGTGATCGACATGGGCGTCGCGAGACCCAAGGCGCAGGGACATGCGATGATGAGAACCGAGACGGCTGCGATCATGGCATGGGTAAGCGCCGGCTCCGGGCCGGCCGCCCACCAGATGACAAAGGCGACGACCGCGATGGCGATGACCGCCGGCACGAAATAGCCCGCGACCGTATCGGCGATGCGCTGGATCGGTGCACGGCTGCGCTGCGCCTGCGCCACGAGATGGACGATCTGCGCCAGCATCGTTTCGCTGCCCACGTGATCGGCCGCCATCACGAAGCTGCCGGTGGTGTTCAAGGTGCCGCCGATGACTGCGTCTCCAGCGACTTTCGCGACCGGGGCTGCCTCGCCGGTGACCATCGCCTCATCGACGTTGCTGCGGCCGTCGACCACATGGCCGTCGACCGGCACTTTCTCTCCCGGCCGGATACGCAGTCGGTCGCCGACCGCGACCGTCTCCAACGGTACCGTCTCCTCTGATCCGGATTCGCGGATGATGGTTGCGGTGGCGGGGGCGAGCTTCAACAAGGAGCGGATGGCCGAACCTGTCCGGTCGCGGGCCCGCAATTCCATAAGCTGCCCGAGCAGGACCAGGACGATGATGACGCCGGCCGCTTCGAAATAGACATCGACGGTTTGGGCGGCGTTTCGGAAGGTGTCTGGGAATACGCCGGGCGCGACGGTGGCGACCACGCTATAGACGTAGGCGACCCCAGTGCCGATGGCGATCAGCGTGAACATGTTCAGGCTTCGGTTCGCCAAGGACGCCCATCCGCGTTTGAAGAAGGGCAAGCCGCACCAGAGGACGATCGGCGTCGCCAGAACGATCTGAATCCAATGATTCACACTGTGCGGAATGACGTCGTTTAATCCGAGGAACGGCAGGTGCGCGCCCATCGCGAGAATCACCAACGGTACACACAGGACAACACCGACCCAAAAGCGCCGGGAGAAGTCCACATATTCCGGGTTCGGGCCGGTTTCGGCAGTGACATCTTCAGGTTCCAACGCCATGCCGCACTTGGGGCAATCGCCGGGTCCGACCTGCCGGACTTCGGGGTGCATCGGGCAGGTAAAAATCGCCCCCGGATCGGCCGGCGGATCGGCGGGTGTCGGGTTCAGGAATTTCTCGGGATCCGCTTGGAACCGGTCGAGGCACCGCGCCGAGCAGAACGCATAGTCGGTATGGTCGTGCGTCAGGCGGTGTTGCGCCGTCGCGATGTCCACGGACATACCGCAGACCGGATCGCGCCCGATCGTCGCAGCGTCGGGTGAGAGTGATGCGTCCATAGGGGAAACCGGCTCCAGCAATGGTATTCTAGGACATACATGGTGCTTCAAGTGTCTAGAAGGTCAAGGATCATCCGGAAATCTGAAAACTGCCGATCTATTATTCCAGCGATCGGAATTAAAACTTGAATATTTGCCATGTTAATATCTTCAAGATCATCCAATAAACTCGACGGTGCTGATCCCTGAAGTCGCCACACCCCGTGTCGATGTTGAGAAGATGGAGGAGCCGGACAATGACAGCTTCCGATCGTCCCTCGTCACCGCAATCCAACGACATGCCGCCAGCCGTCGCAGCGGCGGAGACCTTCGCGGGAACTTGGCCCTTCGAAGCCCGATACAGTGAAGCGGCGGGATTCCCCATGCATTACGTGGATGAGGGGGCTGGGCCGGAAACGCTGCTCTTGCTGCATGGCGAGCCGACGTGGAGCTATCTTTTCCGCTCTCAGATTCCGCTGTGGGCGCGATCCGCGCGGGTCATCGCCGTCGACCATATGGGTTTCGGTAAAAGCGCCGCACCCGCCAGCCGGACCTATTGGCTGCAGGACCACATCGACAATCTCGAGCGGTTCGTGCTGTCGGAAAAACTGCGCGACCTGACATTGGTGATGCACGACTTCGGCGGGCCCGTCGGGATGGGCCTCGCAATCCGTCATCCGGACCGCGTCAAACGTGTCGTGTCGGTCAATGGCCCGACTCCCGCCAGGCAACCGGACCTATTGGAGCGGTTGACGGCCAACGCGGGCAGCGCTCCGTGGTTCCAATGGATACTGAAAGCGGATGCGGAAGGGATACTCGAAGAAGTGCTCGGGCATCTCGACTACAACATCCTGTCGACGCTCAAGCTGAACGGCTTCGAGCGCAACGACATCATCACCGACACATGGCTTGCCGCATACCGCGCGCCCTTTCCGACGCCTCGGCACGCGGCCGGCGCTATCGGCTGGGCAAAGGGGTTCGCGACCGGCGCGCATGAATTCGAAACGCCGGACGCCGCCGTCGCCGAGACACTGGCGACGAAGCCGGCCATGGCGCTTTGGGGCGAGAAGGACCGGACGCTGCAGCCCGAGCACTTCCTGCCGCTCTTCCGCCAGGTCTTTCCCAATGGAAGTACCTGTCTTCTTTCGGGTGCCGGACATTACAGTCCCGAGGATGCGCCGGTCGAGGTGGGCGAGCAGGTTGCGCGATTCATCGGCGGCACCTGAGCGGGACCTGCGACAGCGTGCCCTGATCGCTTATCCGCGCCGCCGGAGTGCGGACGCCGCGTCGCTGTGCCTTAATACCCGTTCCTGCGAAATTCTGAATTTGTCATCCGTCGGCGCGCGCGAGGCGATCATCCTCTGTCCGGTCAACTTTAGTGTGCCACCTATGTCGCCCCGCGGCGAGGGAACGGTTGGATATCCAGTATTGCCCGACTACGCCGGCACGCTGTCGGCGGCGAATGTCGTGCGTTGCATCAACCGGCGCAGCGGCAGGTCGTAATCCTGGATTGCCCTGTGCTGGACCGTGCAATTGTCCCAGATCAGGACGTCGCCGGCTTGCCAGGCATGGCGATAGACGAATTCGGGCCGGACGATGTGATCGGCGAGCGCCTCGATCAGGCGTTGCGCCTCGCCGCCGTCGAGTCCGACGATTCCGGTGCAGTCGTCCCGCATGACATAGAGGCACTTCCTGCCTGTATGCGGATGCGTCCGGACGACGGGGTGGGTCACCGGGGGGAAAGCCTCGACCTGCGCCTTGGTGATCGGCACCGCGCGCTTCCGCCCCGCGAAGTCGAATTCCGCGATGAGTCCGTCGAGCCGCCGCTTCATGGTGTCGGGCAGGGCATCATAGGCGGCGTGCGTGGCGGCGAAGCAGGTATCGCCAAGCGGCAGGCCGTTCAGTTCCGGCACTTCCACGGCATAGAGGATGGTGCCGCGCGGCGGTTTCGGCGTGTAGCACATGTCGCTGTGCCAGAACTCGCCCGCCCGTTTGATCCCGATCCCGCGTCCGTCCTCCTCGACATTGGAGACCAGCACGATCCCCGGATGGTCCGGCAGGCCGAGCGTTTCGCCGAAGGTGTTGAACTGCAGATCGCCGAAGCGTTGCGTCAGCGCTAGCAGCCGGTCGGGCGTTATCGATTGCCCGCGGAAAAAGATCACGCCGTTTTCGTTATAGGCGGTCTCGATGGCGTCGAAGTCGGCATCGCTCAGGTCGTGCGATAGATCGATCCCGCGAATCTCCGCGCCCACCGCCGCACCCGTCTGAATAACCTCGATTGCCATGAGGGGTTCCTGCCGATCATGTTGGTTCAGATGATGCTAGCGCCGGCTACAGGCACGATGCAACTCGGTGCCGCGAAGGGGCGGTTTAGAGGAAGGTGGGTTCAATTCGCGGAATCCAGCCGGACCCTTCCCCCTATTTATCCGGATGTTTCTGTTCTTTTGCGAATGCCGGGTACAGATTGACGTATCCCAATTCGACACGTTTCCGGGCATGCTTTTTTGCCACTTCCTTGGAAATGGGCACGAACCCATGCCCTTCGGCCAGCCGCTGCATGAATGACATGCGTGCGGTAATGGCGATTGCGTCATGCAGCGCCTTTTCATCCCAACCGGCGGCAAAGACGGAATCGGCGTCCGCTTGCGTCATTTCGGCTGGCGTTAGCGTCAATTTGCGGACGAACGCCAATAGCGGTCTCAACCGCGGTTCGACCGGCGCGGAGTCGAAGTCGCTGAGCAGGGCCTCGATCAGGCCTTCCTCGATGCCCCATGCAAGAGCCACCTCTGCGTGGGCGACGTGGACGAAGGCGCACTCGGCCACACCGGCGGCATAGGCGAAAATCAATTCTCGCTCGCCTTCGCTCAGGGGTGACGGACCGTTCATGAGCGCTTGGCTCATTTCCGACCAGGGACGGTAGATTTCCGGGTATGCCTTGAAGACTGTCGGGGGCGCCGCGTTATCCGGCATGGACTTGAAGAACGGCATCTGCTGGGATCCTTGTCATTGTCGATTCGCGCAGCTGGCCGGCGGCGAGCGATCGGGTTTCAGCAAATCTCTAGTAGTCGCTTAAGATCCGCGGCGCTTAGCTCATGCAGGCGGCTGGCGAGGGAAACGAATTCCTCCTCGGTCGCGTCGTCGAAAACCCGTTTCAGGCAATCGTGGATCTTGATGCGATGGCGTTCCGGCGTCGTCGGTTCGCCCTGATAGTGTCCGAGACCCTTGTCGCAATGCACCTCGACGCGCGTGCCGTCGTTCAGGGTCACCGCCAGGTCGACCCAGCGGCCGACCGTCGTGTCCGGGATCGACGGGTTCGGTTCGAGCGTGACCTTCTTCATCAGCGTTTGAATGTCGTCGCGATTGACCACATCGTCCTTGAAATGGTCGATGCCGAGCGGGCCGTCGATCAAGGCCGCGGCGACCGTATAGTGCATGCTGAACTTGCCGTCGAGGCCGGTTTTGGGCAGCGGCCGCTCGACATGTTCCGACGGGGCCACCGTCATGGTGACGCTGTCGATCTCGGCGGTGTCCGCAATCTGCTCCCGTGCCTCGAGCGCCGCGTTGATGCCCCAATGGGTGACGTATTGGGCGGGGAAGAGCTTGATGTTGTATCCGGGATCGACGATGCGGAACGTCTCCCCATAGGCGAGCAGGATGTCCGGGGTGAGGTCGTCTTTCAGGAATGCCTTGGCCCAGCCGTGCTCATGTTCCAGCACATCCGCGTTGGCGTCGAAGCCGTTCGCGGCCAGCAGCGCGGCGTCGAGTCCGTTCGCGCCGGAGTAACCGCAGTGGGTGCATTTGGCCATGGTGCCCTTGTTGGCCGACAGGGTTCCCGAACGGGTGGCGGCGATGGCAATGGCGTAACCGGTTTGCTGCGCGTCGAGGCCCAGCATATGCGAGGCCGCGACCGCGCTCCCCATGGGGCCGACCACGCCCGGCGTGTGGAAAACGTAGCGGCCGGGATGTCCTTCCGCGAAACGAAGCCGGCCTTCCATCTCGATGCCTTTCACCAGCGCCGTCGCGGCGGTGCGTCCGTCGGCGCCCAGCTTCTCCGCCAGCGCCAACACGCCGGGCAGAACCGGGGACGTGGCGTGATTGGGCGGCGTCGACATGGGCTCGTAGTCGAGCACGTGCATGGATGCGCCATTGAGATAGGCGGCATAGAAGGGTGACGTCTTGAAGCCGAAACCGATGATGGTGGAGACGGGCGCGCAGCCCTGGTCGCGGACATAGTCGGCGAGCGCCTTCGGCGCCTTCTGCGTCGTGCCGGCCAGCGCCACCGATAGGCCGTCGAGCGTGACGCGGTCCGCATGCGCAAACGCCTCTTCCGGAATATCCGCATCGGTCAGGGCAACGATTTTCTTGCAAAGCTCGGTGGTCATTCCCATGGCACGCTCCTGTCTGCCGCCCGTGTTCCGACGGCTAGGCCACGTCCAAGGGCGCGGGTTCCCTCGGATCGGTGACGACGATCCCGGTCGGTCGCCCGCCCGGCGTCGTAGCGCCATACCGGTCGTAAAAAGCCTGCGGCAGCGGCCAGCCGCCCGGTACGGCAAGCCAAAGGCGCAGCAAATGACGCTTTCGATCCGGCTCCGGATAGTCCTCGTATCCGGTGCGCGAATGCATGGTCGTCAGGTTGTTGACGAACTGGACATCGCCGGGATCGAAGGTGATGTCGAGACTGAACTCGGGGCTGGCCGCGAGGTCACGGAGCATATCGAGCGCGTCCCATTGCGCCTGTGTGAGCCGCGGCAGTTCCGGGAACCGCTGCGCTGACTCGACGAAGCGTCGCACGAAGCAAACGATCAGACGGCCTTCGTAGCGGCTGAACACCGGTAGTTGATAGTAGGGCTTCCAGCCTTCGGGCACCTCGCCGCGGCGGTCCAGATGCATTGGCTGCAACAGCTCGGCCAGCAGGTCGGGCCGGCGTTCCAACATCTCGTTATAGAGCGCGCCGGCGCTGACCACGCTGCTCAATCCGCCGGACTTCGATGGATTGAGGCAAAACAACCCGATGATCTCGCCGCCGATATCGTTGTGATAGGACAGCGCCGCGCGCGACCGATGGCCACGGTTATTCACATCGTCGACGTCGACACCGATGTCCTTCACATGGCCCAAGACATGACCATAGGCGTTCTGCGTCACTGCCTCGCCAATGTGCGCGCCGATGCCCCAATACGCGACGGCGCATTGCTCGCGCGACCAACGGTCGACCGGAAGCCCGCGCAGGACATGGACGCCGAGGCCATTGACGACATTCTCTCGAATCCGGTCGAGGACCCCGACGAATTCGGGAAGCGGGAAATCGTCCTTGCCGAAATCCGGAACAGAATTGCCGTGGGCGATGATGCGATCGGTGCTGCGCTCCAGTTCGGCAATCTCATCCGCCGTGACGTGATGGATCCAGTCCTCGCGCAAATCCAACTCGGTACCGCGCCATACCGACGGGCTGTCGACGGCGGGAGACGGGTCCGGCAATCCGTGATCTGTTCTCATCAAAGCTCACTCGCTCCATACGGCAATCGGAGTGTTCCGGCAATTAAGCCCCATAACCGAAAGCCGACGCAAACCGACAGTGTTGCGGTCTTGTTCGTCGGGCGTTCGCCCGGTCGGGACATACTTGTTCGTTTGGTTGGCTAGCCGTCCGCAATGCCGAACAGCTTCGCCGCCGTCCCGCCCAGAATTTTCTCCTGGTCCGACGCGCTCAGGCCGGACTCTCGGATTACCTTGGTCGGGGCTGGGTCGCCGATGGGGAAGGGGTAGTCGGAGCCCAGCATCACCTTCTCCACGCCGACCTTGTCGCAGAGGTAGCGCAGTGCGTCGGTCTGGAAGACCAGGCTGTCGAAATAACAGTGTTGAAAGCCCTCTTCCGGGTCGGCGTATTTGCCGGGGTTGGCGTCGTAGTTGCGGATCAGCCGGCCAAGCGCGAAGGGCAGGCCGCCGCCGCCGGTGCTCAGCACCGCCTTCATGCCGCTGTATTTCACGAAATGGCCGGAGAAGAGCAGCCGGGCGCAGGCCGTCGTCATGTCGTTGACCCGGACGATCGTGTTGACCAGGTCCGGCGCCTGGACGCGCGGGTCCCGCAGGTCGAAGACCGGATGGATGACGATGACGGCGCCGCGGTCGGACGCGACTTCCCAAAACGGGTCCAGGTCGGGGTCGTCCAGGTTTCCGCCGTCGCCTTTCGGCTGGGCGGCGATCATCAACCCGGGGAAGCCCGCATCCATCGCCTCGTTCAGGACCGCCGCCGCGAGTTTGCCGTCCTGCATGGGCACGCTGGCGAGGGGAGTGAGGCGTGGCTGGTTCTTGGTCGCTTCCAGCAGATGCTCGTTGATCATGCGGCTCCATTCGGCCGCTTCGTCGGCGGGGAGCTCGTAGCCGAACATGTCGAGCCAGCCGCCGTTGATCTGATGGTCGATGTCGCGCTCGGTCATCCATTGGAGCCGATTTTCGGTATCGCGCAGGTTGGGCATGACCGGCCGCGTCGGCTTGCCGCCCGCAAACGCGAGTTGGAACTTGCCATCCTCGTGCAGCAGGTCGACCGACGGGAAGCGTCCGATATTCTTCAGCAGGGCGTCGAACATCTGCTGCGGGGCGAAATGGGCGTGGATATCGATATTCATGGGTGAGCCTTACACAGGAAGAAACGGTTTCAGTCGGCGCCGTCGAGGGTGCGCAGCATGTCGCTCAGTGTGCCGAGCTTGATCGGCAAGCTCTCGGCGGTCAGGCCGTGCGGGGCCAGGGCGTCGTTGACCGCGCTGACGACAGCGGCGGGCGACCCCATATATCCGGCTTCGCCCGCGCCCTTCTGGCCGAGCGGGGTCAGCGGCGACGGCGTGCAGTGCTCGTCCATCTGCACGTCGGGAATCTCCATCGACGACGGCAACAGGTAATCCATAAAGGTGCCGCTGAGATGCTGGCCGGCATCGTCATACTCGAATTTCTCGTATAGCGCCGCGCCGATCCCGTGCGCGATGCCGCCGAGCAGCATGCCCTTCACGATCGCGGGGCTGATGACGGTGCCGCAGTCGTGCACGATGAAGTAGCGCGGGATTGTGACTTTTCCTGTGCCCGGGTCGATGGTGACCAGCGTGATATGCGTTTCGAACGAGAAGCAGGGATACATCTGCACCCGGCCGTCCGCGGTCGGCATCGTGCCGCCGTTTGGCACCTGCATGGTGTAGCTGGCCTGCAGCCCCGGTTCCATGCCGGCCGGCATCAAATGATATTGCCCGTGGCAGATACGGATCAGTTGCTTCCAGCCGAGCTTCGCCGCGTCGTCGTCGCGGGCCTGGATGGTGCCGTTGGCGTAGACGAGATCGGCTTCGTCGCGCTCTAGGTTATGCGCCGCGATCGTCATCAGCCGCTCGCGCAGCATCTCCGCCGCCCGTTGCGCGGCCCCGCCCAGCATGATCGCCATCCGGCTTGCGACTGGGCTGTTGCCCGGCAGGCTCGACAGCGAATCCGAATGCACGACGCGGATCTCCTCCGGGTCGATCTCGAGGATTTCACCGACCACGGTGGCGACGAGCGTCTGGTGCCCTTGGCCCGAACTCGACGTGCAGATCAAGGCGGTGACGGTGCCGAGCCGGTCGACCTTGACCGTGCAGGATTCCATCCAGGTCGTCGTGTCGTTCTTCGGGTTGAACAGCGGTTCGAACGCGGCGTTGCCACCGCCCGGTTCCAGACAGGTCGCCACGCCGATACCCGCGAGACTGCCGGCGCCGCGCAAAGTGTCGCGTTCGGCGATCAAGCCGTCGTAATCGGAGAGGGCGCGGGCCTTCGCCTCGACCGTTTGATAGTCGCCGCTGTCGTATTCGGTGCCGCTGGGGATGGTGTAGGGGAACTCCTCCGACTGGATGAAGTTGCGGCGGCGTAGTTCGAGCCGGTCAAGTTTTAAATAATCCGCGACCCGGTCCATCATCCGTTCGATCGCGACATTCGTCGGCGCCTGCCCGAACCCGCGGACGGCGACCTGACCGGTCTTGTTGGTGCAGACGGAAATCGCTTCATACTCGACACTGCCGATCTTGTAGGGGCCGACGATCGATCCCACCGGCTTTCCGAGCTGCAACGGCGCACGGCCGGGATAAGCGCCGCAATCGTCAAGCGCGCGCATCCGCATCGACCGCACGGTGCCGTCGCCGTCGAAGGCAACGTCCACATCGAAGATCCGGTCGGGCCCGTGAGCGTCACCGCCGGACATGTTCTCCAGCCGATCTTCGAGCAGTCGCACTGGGTAGCCGAGCTTGCGTGCCAGGTAGCCGGTCAGCACCGCATGTTTAAGGCCACGCTTCACGCCATAGCTGCCCCCGACATCGACGTCGTAGTGCACCCGGATCTGATTACCGGGAAGGCGCAGCGCTTCGGCGATCTGGTCCGCATATTTCGGCATCTGGATCGACGCCCAGACATCGAGCATGTCCTGCCCCGGATCCCAACGGGACACCACGCCGAACGTCTCGATGGGGACGGTCGAGTTGCGGCCCCATTTGACCCGGAAATTCAGATGATGATCTGCATCCGCGAAATCTCCGTCCACGCCGCCCCAGACGAACTTGCGGTGAAATAGGATATTATCGCCGTGATCCGGATGGACCAGGAGTTCGGTCGAGGCGAAGGCATCTTCCGGATCGACGACCGCCGGCAGGATGTCATAGTCGACCTCGATCAACTCGATGGCGTCCTCCGCGATGTAACGGTTGTCGGCGACGACCGCGGCGACCCATTCCCCGGCGTAGCGCACCACGTTCTGGGCGAGCGGCCGCCAAATGATGTTCGGCGCGTCGACGCCATGCTGCAGCGAGTTCGTCGCTTCGGCCAATTCGTCGCCGGTCAGTACGGCCTGCACGCCGTCCAGTGCGAGAGCCGCGCGTGTGTCGATCGACACGATGCGGGCGCTCGCATGCGGACTGGTCAGCAGCGCCACATGTTTCATGTCGGGCAAGCGGATGTCCGCCACGTAGCGGCCGAGCCCCGCGATGAACCGCCGGTCTTCCTTGGTGCGCCGCTTGCGCCCGACAAAGCGCCCCGCGTTCGCGTGTTCGGTCATCGTGTTGCCTTTCCGGTGCGTTGGTTCATCCGGTCGGCGGCGAGTTCGATGGCCTCGATGATCTGGCCGTATCCGGTGCAACGGCAGAGGTTGCCGCTAATCGCTTCGCGGATTTCTTCCCGCGATGGATCCGGATTGCGTTGCAGCAACGCCTGCGCGGCGATCAGCATCCCCGGCGTGCAGTAGCCGCATTGCAAGGCATGGGTTTCCCAAAAACAGTCCTGCACCAGATTGAGGCTGCCGTCGGGATCGGACAATCCTTCGACGGTGGTCAGACGTTCGCCGTTTGCCTGGACCGCCAGCATCAGGCAAGACCGGATCGGCGCGTCGTTGAGAAGGATCGAACAGGCGCCGCAAACGCCGTGTTCGCACCCGGTGTGCGTTCCGGTGAGGTCGAGTTCGTCGCGCAGGAAATCGAGTAGCGTCATGCGAGGTTCGATTTCGGCGGTGACCTGTTCGCCGTTGATCGTCATCGACACGGCGGTCTTGGGACGGGAGTCAGTCATCGGCGCGTGCGTCCTCCGCGGCTTCCAGGATGGCGCGCTTCACCAAGGTCTTCGCGATATGGGTGCGCGCCGTGCCCGAGGCGTGCAGGTCGGATTCCGGCGCCAGCACGGTGTCGAGGGAGGGCAGGAGAGGATCGATGATAGTCGATGTCGGTTCCTGGCCGACCAGTCCGTCCTCGACGGCCGCAAGCCGGATCGGCGCGGGTGTTGCGTTGGCCACCGCGACCGCAGCGCGGTGGCAGATGCCGTCGTAACCGATTGCAATCTGAGCGGCGGCGGCGACGATCGCAAAATCGCTCTGCCGCGAACTGACCTCTTGAAATCCGGCGCCGACGCGTCCGTCCGCGGTCCAGACCGGGAAGGAGACCGCGGTGAGGATTTCGTCCTCTTCGATGGCGGTGGTCATGGGGCCGAGGATGAAATCGGCGGCCGGGAGATGGCGCTCCCCCTGTGCGCTCGTCAGGGTAATCGTTGCGCCCAACGTAACGGCGGTCAGGCAAATTTCGGCCGATGGGTCCGCGTGGGCCAGGCTTCCGCCGATGGTGCCGCGGTTGCGCGTCTGATCATGCCCAACGAAACGAAGCGCCTTCGTCAGCAGGGGAAGCTGCGCGCGTACGAGTGGTGACGTCGCTGCATCGGCCTGACGGGTGCAGGCGCCAATCGAGATGCCACCTTCTGCTTCGGCGATGCCGCTCAGGGTCTCGATCTTGTTGATGTCGATGATCAATCCGGGCCGGACCAACCGCATCGCCAACATCGGCATGAGCGACTGTCCCCCCGCGATGATCTGCGGATCGTCCGACGTGCGAGACAGGTGCTCGCATGCCTCGTCGAGGCTGGACGGCTGGACAAAGTCGAAGGCGGCGGCCTTCATGCGTCATACTCCCAAGGATTGCTGGATCGCAGTGCGGGGCTTCTGCGGGCGGGAACTTTCCCATTATACTAATGTGTGATCCGTGACCAACAGTCCTACCCTGTCCTTTGCAACCGTAGAGGCGAACTGGCCATGACACAGCGCAAACACCAACCCGCTAAGCCATTCGAGCCCGTCCGGGATCCGGCAGGATGGATCGCATCGGACATGGCGGCGAGCGGCGAGTACCTGTTTCATCTCGAGCCGACGCATGTGGCGGAATTGGATTCGGCCGTCAGGGCGCTGCAGGATCGAGCCACGCCGATCATGGAAATCAACCGCGACCGGTTCCCGCTGGCGACCTTGGCGGATGACCTGCGCGCAATTCGGGCAGAGATTACGGATGGGCGAGGATTTGTGCAGATCCGCGGTTTTCCGGTTGACCGATATACCGACGAACAGTCGGCCATCGCTTTCTGGGGCATCGGCGCACACCTCGGTGACGGTGTCTTCTCTCAGAACAAGAAGGGTCATGTGCTCGGCCATATCACCGATATCGGCGAGACCGTCCGCAACCGGAGCCAGCGCGGACCGTATTCCAGCGATACGATCCCGTATCATGTCGACTGTTGCGATATCGTCGGGCTGCTGTGTCTGCACACGGCGCGGTCTGGTGGCGAAAGCAGCCTTGCCAGTTCGGTGACCGTCCACAACGAGATGCTCAAGCGTCGGCCCGATTTGGTGCGGGTGCTCGCCCAACCCTATTACCGCGACCGGCGCGACGAAGTGCCGTCCGGTATGCCGCCTTGGTACAGCTTGGCCGTGTTCCACTATCATCAGGGATATCTGAGCACCAGCATCGAACCGACCTACATGGGATCGGCCCATCGGCTGGACGGAATTCCCGACATGACTCCCGAACAGAAGGAAGCGCTCACCCTGGTGCAGGAGATCGCGGCGGAGCAGCGGCTCGACATCGCTTTCGAGCCGGGCGATATGCAGTTCCTCAATAACTACGTCATCATGCACACGCGTCAGGCGTTCGATGATGACCCGGACCCTGCGCATCGCCGGCACCTGCTGCGGCTATGGCTCAAGAACAAGGGAAGCCGGCCCTTGCCGGAAGCCTACTTCGCTCGTCACGGGGAGCCGGGCGCCGTGGATTGGCCCGGCGGAATCGTTGGTCCCGATACGGTGCTGAATGCGCCGCTGACGCCGCGTTGAGGATGGCGTTGCCTCTAGTCGCCCTTGCTGGCTTTCCCGGACTCGTCCCAATTGAACCGAAGCGGCTGCTTGTCGAGAAATCGTCCGACGGCGTCCGAATGATACTGGGAATCATATGCGACCGCTTGACCGAATGCTTCGAGTTCGCCGAGGCCCCGGAAGTCCTGGTTGAAGGACTGGTTCAGAATATTCTTCGAGATGCCGATGGCGTCGCGTGACGAATGGCGGAAACGCTCGGCGAGCTTGATGGCTTCGTCCATCAGCTGACCGGGTTCGTAAATCTCGTACACGATGCCCAGATCCTTGGCCTCTTCGGGACCGAAGGAGCGGGCGGAGAAGATCAGCTCCTTGGCCTTTTGCAGACCGACGATGCGCGGCAACAGGAAGAACCCGCCCACGTCGGGCACCAAGCCGATCCGACCGAACACTTGGCAGAAGCGCGCCCGGGTCGAGGCCAGGATGAAGTCGCCGGCCAATGCGATATTGATGCCAGCGCCGTAGGCCGCGCCGTCGACGGCCGTGATCACCGGCAATTCCAGGCTGACCAATTCATACAGCCATACATAAATATTCTGAATGCGGCGACGGGTTTCCGATGGTGTGGCTTTGTCTTCGGACAGGCCTTGCAGGTCGCCGCCCGCGCAGAACGCGCCGCCGGCGCCCGTGATAATGGCGGCGAAAAGCGATTTGTCGTTTCGCATCTCCAATACGACCTGGGAGAGTTCGTCGCGCATGGTCATGTCCAGCGCGTTTCGCTTGTCCGGCCTGTTCAGGGTGACAAAGGCGATACCGTCGCGGGTCTCGTAAGTAAGCGACTCGAAACTCATGGTGGGCTCCCGGCTGGCTATTGGATTCATGCTGATCGCGTCGGGCGCGATGGGCCGCACGATACCATGGGAAACCATTTTGACAGAAACGGCGTGGACCGAACGCGCGTCTTGGCAATTTGTGCGCCGTCCGCGGAATCGAAGAACGGCCGCCACAAGGACGGCCGCTCTATCGACTGAAGTCGTATAGTGTCGTTGCGAAGCGTTTAGTCGTCGCTTCGCGGCGGTGCGCCGCCGCTATCATTTCCGCCGCCGGAGCTACCCCCGGCCTGGTCGAGCCAGAATGCCCGGCGCGCCTCGCGGCAATCCGCCCGCGACCCGCCGCTGGCGCGGCATTCGCGGAAAATATTGCGCGCTTGTCCGCGCAGATTGCGCATCTCGCGATGCGCATCCCGGAAACAGACGCGCCGGTTCGACCGCTCAGCGATTGAACGGCAGTTATCCCGCAAATCGCCCCGAATGGACCGGCGCGCGTTGCGGGCTTCGCTACGCGAAATTGCGGCGATCTCGATAGTCGTTGCATTGAGCGCGGCCGACGGAGCGGCGTTGATTCCGTCGATGGCCGTGGCGCTCCCCGCAGCGGGCGTCAACATCGTCGCCGCGAACAGCGCTGCCGCTACGGACAGGGCGGTCTTGCGGGGAAGGTGGAACAAATTCGAACGCATGATGGAGTCTCTCCCTCTGTTGCAGTCCCACCCCATTGCGCAGCCTCGGAATAGCGGCGTGCGCAAGGACTGTAGGGAGAGCGTGGCAGGCAAATCTTAATGCGGCGTTAAATCTTCCTAAGGCGCGTTAAGACATTTGTCTAAATTGTGCGGAGAATTGTAAGCAAATGATATGGTTAACATAATTATCATGCACGGTTGTTTTTGTAATGAAAAACGGCCGTCCGAAGACGGCCGTCTATCACGTCTAACAGTAGACGATTGGATCAGTCGTCGCTGCGCGGTGGCGGATCGGTATCGCCAATATCGCCGCCGTCTCCGCCACCGCCACTGAGGGCTTCGCGGAGCCGTTCGCGGGCTTCGTCGCGGGCTCTCCGATACTCATCCCGCGCTTCGCCGCGGGCGTCCCGGAACTGGGCACGTGCCTGTTGGCGGGCATTCCGCAACTGATCGCGCGCGTCGCGAACCTGGTCCCGGAAATCACGACGAGCAGCGCGCGGGTCCTCTCTCCGGTTGTCCCGGAACGTGCGGCGCGCGTCGCGCACCGACCGGCGGAAATCACGCGCGGCACTCCTGGCCGCCTGACGCCGGTCCCGAACGGCTTCTCGGGTTGCCCGACGAAAATCGCGGCGAGCCTGCCGGCGTTCCCGCTGAAACTGCCGGCGGACTTGCCGACGTTCCCGCGGCGAAAGTACGGCCACTTGGACCGCGTCCACCGGGTTAACCGTTGCGACCTTCATTTGCGGTTCGATACCGCTAACGGCCTTCGCATCGGCTTGACCCGGGGTGAAGAATGCCGCTGCGAAAAGTGCTGCGGCAGCAATGACCGCCCGTACCGGCGGCCGTCCCACTGTCGAAATATGCATGATGCAATCTCTCCCTCATTGCACTGACCCCACACCAACGCGTGATCAACGCGCGGGCCTACACCAGGTCAGCGGGGTGAGCGTTGCACCCAATTCTTAACGAAGTGTTAGCATCCCCTAATGGCGTCTTAATTCAAATAATGCTTTGAAATATATTGATTATTCGTGAGGAATAAGATGCTAAAAGTGTTAAGCGGGGGCCATTGGTGCGTGAAGCCGCACGCCGGGCGTCATGATACCGCCGCGGTTGCCGGGCTCGACGCCGCCGTAGCGGGCCGCGAAGCTGGGCGGCAGCGGGCGGCCGTCGGGCGGGCACAGCCACAATCGCAGTAGATGTCTTTTGCGGTCGGGTTCGTCCCAGTCCACGTAGTCGGTCCGGTCGTGCAGGATTTGATGGTTGTGCAGAAACTGCAGGTCCCCTGGCTCGAAATCCATGTTGAGATGGACCTCGTCCTCTTCGGAGATCGCGTCGAATAGGTCTAATGCCTGGATCTGCCGTTCCGTCAGCGGCGCCACGTCTTCGAACCGCTGGGCGGACTCGATGTAACGGCGAACGTAGTAGCAGGTCAGCCGCCCTCCGAACCAATTCATGATGGGAACCGAGAAATAAGGGTCCATTCCAGCCGGCACTTCGCCCCGGCGGTCGACCTTGAACGGTTGGAATAATTCAGCCGTGAGGTCCGGATCCCGTTTCAGCATTTCGTTGTACAGGGTCGTAGAACTGATGATGCTGCTGAGGCCGCCGCTTTTGGCTTTCTTGAGGCACATGAGCCCGACGATGTCGCAGGAATCGGCATGATAGAATTGCCGCCGGTCGGTTTGATAAACCCGGGCATTGGGATCATCGACGTCATACCCGAGATCGCGGACATGCCCTAGGACATGGCCCTTGCCATTCTGGGACACCGCCTTGCCGAGATAACTGCCCAAGCCCCAAAAGATTGCGGCGGCGTCGGCAACCGACCGGCTTTCCATGGGGACGCCGCGAATCAGGACGAAGCCACGCCCGGACAAGAGTTCGTGCCGGATTTCGTCCAGGGCCGGACCGAGTGCGGGAAGCCGGAAGGTCTCCCGCGTTACCTGCGTCAGGTCGATCTCCTGCTGTTGGAATTCGGACAGCGCGGTTTCAATATCGCTGAGTTCTGTTCCGTTTAGCTTGTAAATCCAACCCGTGTCGGTTGCGACATCTCGGCCATACCAAGCCGCAGGCCCGGCGAGGGGGCCGGGCGGCATCGTGTTCCCGGAGGCCAGAGCGGCGGATGACATACTCAAATAACTCCATCGCGCTTCATGGCGTCGAGTTCGTCGTCGGCGATCCCCAGCCACTCGCCGAAGACTTCGCGGTTATGGGCCCCAAGATCCGCGCTTGGCTCGATCGGCATCAGGGGCGAGCCGTGGAAGCGCAGCGGGCTGTTCTGCAGGGCGATCCGGCCGAGTTCCGGATGATCCATCCATTTCAACATGCCGCGCTGGTGTAAATGCTCGTCATGGACCACCTCGTCGAGGCCCCGCACTGGGGCGCAGGGGAAACCGTGCTTGCGGGAGATGTCGAGCAGGTCGTCCTTGTCGAGCGTCTGCGTCCAACCGCTGACAAGGTCGTTGACCTCCTCCAGGATCAAGGCGCGGTCGTGATTGGTCGCATAGCGGGGATCATCCTTGATGTCCTCGCGGCCCATCGCGCGCAGCAGATTGTGGAAATGGCCGTCATTGGTGCAGTTGATCGCGGCATGGCCGTCGCGCGTGGGGTACACGTTATAGGGCGAGATCGACAAGCCGCCGTGCTGGTTGCCGGTACGCGGAGGCTCTTTTTGGCCCATGCTGTAATACATCCCGAGATTGGACGCGAGCGAGGCGAAGATCGCTTCCTGCATCGAGACTTCGACCATGCGGCCCTTGCCGGTCCGTTCGCGTTCGACAAGCGCCGTAACGATGGCGGCGTACAGATGTACGCCGCCGGAGAAATCGCAGACCGCGGCGCCGGCTTTCAGCGGCGGGCTGTCCTCGGTCCCGGTCACGCTCATGACACCCGATGACGCCTGCACCGTTAGGTCCATCGCCAGGTCGTCGCGGCGCGGACCGCTGCGCCCGTAGCCGCTGGAGCAGCCATAGACCAGCCGCGGGTTCGTCGCGCTCAGCACGTCCCAACCCAGGTTCATGTTGTCCATCGCGTCGGGTGCGAAATTCTCCAGGACCACATCCGCCTTTTTGACCATCTCGAGGTAGATTTCGCGGCCGCGTGGCGCCTTCAGGTTCAGGGTAACGCAGCGCTTGTTCGAGTTGAGCAAGGCGAACGGGACGGAATGGTTTTTTGCCTTTCCGCGATGCCGTAGGTGCTCACCCTTCAGCGGCTCGATCTTGATGACATCGGCGCCTGCCATGGCCAGCAGGAAACCGGCATACGGACCGTTATAGATATGCCCCATATCGAGCACCGTCATTCCTTCCAGCGGATAGGCACGCTGTTCCATGGGGTTCAGTTCCTCCCTCTTTTTTGGTGCAGCAAATCCCGGGCGATCACCATCCGGTGGACCTCCGACGGGCCTTCGCCGATACGTTTGATGCGAAGTTCGCGATACCACCGCTCCAGCGGCAATTCGTTTGAGACGCCGAGACTGCCGAAGATCTGGACGCAGCGGTCGATCACCCGGCCGGCGGTTTCCGTCGAGTAGAGCTTGGCGATCGAAGCGTCTACCTTGATGTCATGGCCGAGTTCCCCGCGCCAGGCCGCTTGATAGGTCAGCAGCCGGGCGGCGCGCAGTTCTACCTCGGAATCGGCGATCATCCATTGGATGGCCTGCTTGTCCGCGAGCGGGCTGCGGAAGGTCTCGCGCTGTTTGGCCCAGTCTATGGCCATATCGAGCGCGGCCTGGGCAATGCCGATGACGCCGGCGGCATAGGGCAGGCGGCCTTGCACAAGCCAATGCTCGGCCAGGGCGAATCCTTGGCCTTCCTCGCCGATACGGTTCTCGACCGGGATTTCGTAATCCTCGAAGACGAGTTCGTAGGGCGAATACGAGCGAATGACGGGAATTGGCCGGGCCTCGTATCCCGGTTTGTCGGTTTCCACAACGAAACACGTGATGCCGTCGCGGCCGTCTTCCATCTCGGTTCGGGCGTAGAGGATACCCCAGCGCGCTTGTCCGGCGCCGGTAATGTACATCTTGGTGCCATTGACGATATAGCGGTCGCCCTGGCGCACCGCGCGTGTGCGGATCGACCGTCGGGGGTCCGAACCGCCGCCGGCTTCCGTTATGGCGGTGAAGGGCTTCTCGCCGGTTTCGATGGCGGGAAGGGCAAACCGCTCGATCTGGTCTTGCGTTCCCTTGAAGATCACGTTCGGCGGATCGGATCCGAAGGCGCCGCAGGCGGGCACATAGGCGCCCATCCGGCATTTCGCGGCTTCCTCGCTGACCACGATCTGTCCCATCAAATCGAGTCCGGCGCCGCCGTATTCACTGGGCGTCCGGATGCACCACAAGCCGAGGTCGCGCGCCTTACTTTGCAGCGGTTTCAGCAGGTCCGGCGGCAACTCGAACGTATCGTGCGGGACTCGGTCCTCGACCGGCTGCACGTCATTCGTCATGAAGCGCCGAACCGTATCCTTCAGCATGGTAAGTTCTTCGGACAGTTCCCAACTGTCGGTATCTGTCATCCGGTTCAATCTCCCGGCAGCGACAATGTCTTCTTATCGCGATTGGTGGTTGGTTCGCGGTCCGGCAAGGCGCTGGTGATTATAGCAAGGATTGGAATATGCGGCAGCTAGGCCTCGAACATATGGCGTAATTTGCGAACCGCGGCTTCGGGGGCTCCCAGGGTCGGGCGGCCGGTCCGTTGCTCCACCAGAGGCCGGGTCGGGCCCATGGAGAATTGGCCGAGAAGGATGGCATCGCAGCTTTCCACGGCCTCGGCGGCGTCGACCACCAGCGCGTCGTGCGCCGTCCGGTCCCCGGCATTCAGCAGGGCGGTGGCGTCAGGCACGTGCGTCTCCGACAAGGTGATCGCCTTGCCCGCCTCTTCGGCGCGGCGCTCCAGCTCCGCTCGTAGCATCCGGTTCGTGCCGGGGTCGGTGGAGATCGAGGCGAAGGAGTTGCCGGCGGCGAGTGCCTCGTCGATCAAACCGTCGAAAGAGGTGAGGACGGGAATATTCAAGCCTCTTCGCCCTTCGAGCACGGCCGGGCCGAACAATGAGCCGGTTACCAGGATCGCACTGGCGCCGCTGTCGGCGCTATACGCGAGCAGCCGTTCCATCCGTTCGAATATCGGCGGCGTGAGCGAGCGGTCCGGTGCCAGATCGATATATAGCGATTCGTCGTAGAGACTGACCGGTCGTGCAGCCGGCCAGATTTCGGCGAAGGCGGTCTCGACCGCTGCGATCGCGGGAACGACGGAATGGATCAGGCCGATTTTCGTTGTCATTACGTAGTTTTCCCTGGTTCGGCGAATTCGGTTGCGCAGTGTCGCGCGGAACGGGGCGGCGGGCAAATAGACCTCGCTTTCACCCGTTCCGCGGGATATACAGGGCGAAAGCGGCACCGAGTGACCGCATCTCAATCACACAAAGGATAGAGCCTGATGGCCGATCAAGTGCGTGCGTCGCATATTCTCCTCATGTATGCCGGGTCCGAGCGATCCACCGCCACCCGAACCAAGGAAGAAGCGTTGACGCAAATCAACGAGTTGAAGGCGCAGGTCGATGCCGGTGGGGATTTCGGCGAACTCGCCAAAGCGAACTCCGACTGCCCGTCCTCGAACGACGGCGGCGATCTTGGCGCGTTCGGCCGGGGCATGATGGTGCCGGAATTCGATGCGGCGGCCTTTGCGCTCGATGTCGGCGCGTGCAGCGACGTGGTCGAGACCGCGTTCGGATATCACCTTATCCACCGCACCGGGTAGACGCCGGGCACCGCCCGGTCAGTCGGCGGAACAGATGGTAATTTTCCGGTCGACGATCATGTCTTTATATTTCTCGCGGGTCTCCGCGAGGATGGGCGACTTGCCGTGGACGTCGAATGCCGCGGCGTCTTCGTAGCATTCGAACAGCAGAACCTTGTTCTCGTCCCGTTGCGGGATCAGCACGTCGAATTGAACACAGCCGCTTTCCGCTTCTTTGGTGCGGCTGGCGTGGCTGCGAATGACTTCTTCGAATGCCTGACGATGTTCGGGTTTGACGTCGAATTCGACGACGAGGGCGACCTTGCTCATGATGTTTCTCCCTGATCCGTTTGTGGCGGGGAGCCTACATCGAAAGGCGGTGACTCGGCCAGCCGGGCTAGTGTTGTTCGTGGCCGCGCATGCCGAGCGCCCACATCAATCCCATGATGCTGCCTTTGACGCGCGGAAGGACCCACAGCGTAAGCGCCAGGGCCAACGTCGGCCAGAAGACGGCCTGAAGCCAGACGGGTGGGGCGGCCATTTTCTCGGTGGCCAGCAATAGCGGTATCACGATATGCCCGACGATCATGATGGTGAAATAGGGGGCGATATCGGCCGTGTAGATCTCGCCGGTTTCCTCACCACAGGTGCAGCAGGCGGTATTGGGCTTCAGGTAGCCCGCCAACAGGGCCCCGTCGCCGCATTTCGGGCACTTCCCGCCAAAGCCGCGCCGCATCGCGTTGACGATGAATGCGAGACCGTAATCGGGTTTGTGGGCAGGTGACTCCGCCATAATCTTTGCTCCTTGGTGCCGCCAATCGCCGGTCCGATGCCGGTACTGCGGACTCTGTCATTGTGGCCGGGAGAGCGACCGTCCGGTTTCGCGAAACCCGGAGAAAACAAGGCTTGCGAGGAAAAGGACGAAGGCGGCAACCACGACCGATGGTCCCGTTGGCGTATCCCACCGCAGCGAGCCGATCAACCCCAATACGACCGATAGCGCGCCTATGCCGCAGGCAAGGATCGCCATGCCTTCCGGTGTCCGGGCGAAACGCCGGGCTGTCGCTGCCGGGATGATTAGCATCGAGGTGATTAACAAAATGCCCATGATCTTCATCGATATGGCGATCACGACCGCCAGCAGCAAGGTGAAGATCAACCGGGTGCGCAAAGCCGAAACCCCCTCGGCGCGCGCCAATTCCTCGTGCACTGTGACGGCCAGCAGGTCGCGCCACAGCGCGACCAATACGATCAACGCGATGAAGCCGCCGCCGTAGATGACGAGCAGGTCCTGCGGCGTTACCGCCAGGATGTCGCCGAACAGATAGCCCATGAGATCGACGCGGATCGTCTCCATCAAACTGATCGCGATCAGGCCGATCGACAGCGACGTGTGCGATACGATCCCCAGCAGCGTATCCGTCGCGATCCGGTTCTGTTGCTGCAAGGCCACGATGCTGAGGGCGAAGACGACGCAGGTTACCGCGATCCCGAGCGTCAGATTGACCGATAGCAGGAATCCCAGCGCGACACCCAGCAGGGCCGAATGTGCCACCGAATCGCCGAAATACGCCATCCGCCGCCAGACGACGAAACAGCCGAGCGGTCCGGTGACCATCGCCAGGCCGATGCCGCCCAGCAGGCCAAGGATCAGGAAACTATCGAAGATCATGACTTGCGCTCGGCATCCGCCTCGGGATGGGGCGGGTGATCATGCCCGTGATGATCATGATCGTGATGGTGGTGATGCCCCACCACGCCGCCGGACAGGTCATGCTCGTGGTCGTGGTCATGGGTGTAGACCGCGAGGGTTTCCGCCGCCCTCGGCCCGAATAACTGCATGTATGCGGGATCCCGGCTCACCGTTTCGGGGCGTCCTTCGCAGCATACATGACCGTTGAGGCATATCACCCGATCGGTCGCGGCCATCACGAGATGAAGATCGTGCGAGATGGTCAGTACCCCGCAGCCGCGCTCGTCGCGGATCCGGCTGATCAACTCGAACAGCGAGATTTGTCCGTTGAAATCCACATTCGCCGTCGGTTCGTCGAGGACGAGTAGGTCGGGATTCCGGAGCAGGGCCCGTGCGATCAGAACCCGCTGCAACTCCCCGCCGGAAAGATCGTGCACCGCGGCGTCCATCAAACCGGACGCGCCGACCTCATCGAGAGTTTGTTGCATCGCCTCGAAGGAGACCTTGTTGGTCAATCCGAGCAGACGGCGCACCGGCAGCGGCAACACGCCGTCCAGCGGCAGTCGTTGCGGCACATAGCCGATCTGAAGGCCCGGCCGGCGGACGACGGAACCGGCGTCCGGGCGGATTACGCCGAGGAGAATACGGGCCAGCGTCGATTTGCCGGATCCGTTGGGCCCGATAAGCGCGACGATCTCGCCGGGATAGACGGACAGCGTGATGTGGCTGAGAACCTGCCGGCGCCCGAACGACATCGCGATGTCCGATGCCGAAATCAGCGGCGATTGATCAAGCATTGCCGTGCTCGGCGCGCTCGGGTTCGACGCAGTCGCGGCAAAGGCCGGTTACCTCGACCACCGGCGCCTCGACCGAAAACCCGGTGGTTGCCGCCGTTTCCTTGATCGCGGCCAAGATGCGGGCGTCGGACAATTCGCCGACCACGCCGCAGGTCCGGCAAATCAGGAACTGGCCGCGATGGGACTCTTCCGGGTGGTCGCAACCGATATAGGCATTTTGGCTGGCCAGCCGATGGACGAGCTGGTTCTCCATGAGAAAATCGAGGGTCCGGTATACGGTCATCGGCGCGGCGCGGCGGCCGCGTTCCTTCAGTCGGTCGAGAATGTCGTACGCGCCGATCGGACGATGGCTTTGCCAGATAATCTCCAGCACGCTGCGGCGCAGATCAGTCCACCGTAATCCGTTCTTTTTGCAAATATTCTCTGCTCGATCGAACGCCTCCTCGATGCATCGGTCATGGTCGTGACCGTGATCGGGGAAGGGTTCTTGGTTCGCTTTGTTGGGCATAACAGTGGCCTTTGCGACGTTCGAACGTATTGGTCGAACGACATCACTTAGAGGATTCCGGTACAAATTTGCAATGATATCTTATAACACTTGAATTGTTATATTATAACATATTAAAACTGATCTTAAGCACATAACTCATAATCTGTTTTCAAGGGGCATCGCAGTGATCCGAAAATTCGTCTGGTTTGTCACCCTCACTTTCTTGACGGTAACTTCGGCAGGTGCTGATGAGGCGCCAAAGGTCGTTGCCAGCATCAATCCCATCCACTCGTTGGTCGCCGGCGTCATGCAGGGGATCGCTGAACCGACGCTGCTTATCCAGAGTGGCGCGTCGCCTCACACGGCGGCACTGCGGCCGTCCGAAGCGCGGGCTTTGCGTCAGGCCGATCTGATTTTTTGGGTAGGCGATGATTTAGAAACCTTCTTGCCGAAAGCGCTAAAGGCACGCGGCAAGAAGGGTGCGGTGAGGTTGTCGACGGCAGAGGGCGTCCGGCTGCTCAAAACCCGGGCCGGCGGCGCGTGGGAGGCGCATGATCATGGACACGAAGACCACCACGATCACGACCATGGCAAAAAGGATCAATACGACCACGGCCACGCGGAAAAGGACCATCACGATCACGGGAAAAAAGACGACCACGCGAAAATGGATCCCGACGACCATGCGGGCGAGTACGATCTGCATCTTTGGCTCGATCCGGCAAACGCCAGGGCCATGGTACGTGTGATCGCGGCAGCGCTTGTAATGGCCGATTCCGCCAACGCCGCGCGCTATAGCTCCAATGCCGAACGCGTTTTGGCGCGGCTCGATGCCTTGGATGCCGAATTGCGGAACAGCTTGGCCCCGGTTCGCAAGAAGCCCTTTGTGGTGTTCCACGACGCATATCAGTATTTCGAGCGACGGTACGGCCTGAACGCCGTCGGGTCGGTTACGCTCAGCCCGGAGGTCCGGCCGGGAGCGAAGCGCCTGCACGAAATCCGATCCAGGCTCGTGCGCAGCAAAGCAGCTTGTGTCTTCAGCGAGCCGCAGTTCGAATCCAAGTTGGTCCAAACGGTTGTACGGGGGACCCAGGCGCGAATCGGCATGCTCGATCCGGTTGGTGCCGACCTGCCGCAAGGACCGCTTGCCTATGACAATTTATTGCGGAATTTGGCGAGCAGCATGATCGGCTGTCTCAAGGCACCCTCTTAGGAGCTGTCGAGCCGACAGGCAACGTTCGTCTTCAATACAACTACGACAACGCAGACTTCCTGACCGATGACGATGCCCATTCGGTCTGGCTTGGCTTCCAATGGGCCTTTGGGGCGGGCGAAGCGGTGCATGTCAGCGGCAGTGGCGGTCACGACCATCACGATCATTGATGCTCCCCAAGCTATGCCGGAAATTCGCACGTCGGGCATCACATAAAGACGGGGCGGATGGAAATACCCATCCGCCCGTCTTTTCAAACGATTGCGTGACTATGTGAAGGTGACGTCGTCGTCGACGGCAAGTTGCGCGCCCGAACTGTGTTCGTAGAGCGTGTAGCTTTCACCGTCGATCGAGGTGTCGCCGGATTCGCTCCATCCGGCGCCCGCGTCGAGTTCGTCGCCGGCCTCGCCGGTAACGACCAGCGTATCTGCCGTCCCGGTTAAGGCGTTCACGCCGTCGGTCAAGTCCAGGACTATGGCCGCGTCCAGCGTCAGCGTCGCGTCGGCGATGGCGGAAAGATCGATTTCCTCGATACCGGTCACCTGGCCCGGCGTTAGACCGCCCAGATCGAAACTTGTACCTGGTCCCGTGAAGGCCAGCGTGTCGGTGCCCGCACCGCCGTCAATCCGTTCGAAGGTGAGGTCCGATACCTGGATCAGGTCGTCGCCGTCGCCGCCCAACAGGATGTCGGCACCGCCCCCGCTCGTAAGTGTGTCGTTGCCGGCGCCGCCGATCAACGTGTCGTCCGAGCCGGTGGGCGTAGGCGCGATGTCGACGCTGATGAGGACGTCCTCGAAATCGTTGTCGCCGCCGCCGAGCAGATCCTCGAAGCCGATCACCAACTCGCCGGTTTCGCCGTCGATGCCGCTGACGGCATGTTCGACGCCATCAGGGTTCAGATTGGTTGCCGACGAATGGAAAACGTCGCCGCTCAACGGTATTTCCGTCAGGCCGTCGTCCGAAACGAAAAAGAGCTGCGGATTGACGGTGTCGATGGTCGCCGGTTCGCCGTCCGGGCCGCGGAATTCGAAACTGCCGCTGCCGAAGGAAGCGAAATCGTTCTCGCCGAAGCCATCCGCGATGATGAAGAAGGAGAACGTGTCACCGGCGCCGACATCCAGTGTGGCGGTATCGCCGACGGTCAGGTCGCCGCCGCTGCCGGCCTCCGATGCATTGGTCCAAATGAATTCCACATCGCCGATCGTGCCGTCGGGACCGACCGTGTAGTAACCGATCGAGTTCTGGAAGCCTGCCCCTTCGCCTTGGAAGGTGACGGTTACCGGATTGTCCGCAGCCAGTGTCAGGTCGGCCAGGTCCACGCCGTTGCGCGCCTCGGGATCGACGACTGTACCGTCGGAAAGCTCGGGAATTTCCTCCGTCGTCACAAAGCTGTGCTCAATCGCCGCGCCGCCCGCAACGCTGTCGCCGGTCAGCACGTCGTTCCCTGCGCCGCCGAGGACGGTATCGCCGCCCGGACCCGCCGCGACCACATCGTTGCCGCCCTGGGTATCGATGGTATCGCCGAAGGCGCTGCCGATGACGATTTCGTCGCTATCGTTTCCGACGAAGTTAATGGGGCCGCTGGCGCTGCTGAAATCGAAGATCGCGGGGCCGGTCGGTCCGGTGGGCGTGGTCGTCTCGACGGGGTCGTCGTCTCCCGGCACCTCCGTCGGGTCCGTTAGGTCGCCGTCCGTGTTTTCTTCAAGCAGCGCTTGAAGTTGATCTGCGAGGTTCGGGGTCTGGTTTAAGATGTCGAACGCGCCAAGACCCGCGACGCCGGCGCCGAGAAGCTGCGCGCCGTTTTGCCCCACGCTGCCGCGCTCGCCGGAACTGCCTTCGTCGGTCGGCGCATCGGCGCCGAGACCATCGGAACTGTCGCGCTCGTCGAGTTCGCGGCGCCGCGGCTTCAGGAAGGATCCCGGCGCAATCGTGGAGACGGCTTGGTAAATCGCCGCGTATTCGTTCGGCGTGAGGACGAAGATCGTCGAGGGCGGCGCGTTGATGTTCGTGACCTGGGTGGTCGCGCCGGCTTCGCTCAACTGCACGCTGCCTTCGTTGGTCACGACACTGATCGCGCCGTCCAGGATCGTGAACTGTCCGCCGAGTTCGTCGAGCTTGCCGGTCACGACGGTGCCGCGAATGCCGATCGTGGCGACCGGGGTCTTGACCGTCATTTGCGACGGGTCGGTCTTGGCGACCTGGCCGCTCGTGAAGATAAAGACACCTTTCAGGATGGAAACCGACAGGTTCCCCGCCTGGGTCTGCGGATCGAAGGTCAGGTCGTCCAGCGCGATCCGGGCGTCCGAACTGAGCGAAAAAGTGGTTTGGTCGGCGAGCAGCATGCGGATGGCACTGTCGCCGTCGCCGGTTTCGACCACGTCGCCCTGGAACAGCGGATCGCCGGTGCCGAGTTCGACGCGGGTGCCGTCGGCCCGCACGGCGAAGGCCCGGCCGGTCAATTCGGCGACCTGCCCGATCGGCGGGCTGCCGGGCGCGGTGCCGAGTTGCGCGTATTGCCCGGGCGCCATCGGCAGAACGAAGGACTCGACCAATTCCGCGTCCATCGCGCGGGTGCCGTCTTCGCTGGTCAGGTCGGGACGTGGATCGGCCGTGAAATAGTTGCGAACCGCGACGGCGGTGCCGTCCGGCTTCGCCAGGATCAGGTCGCTGCCGTCGCGAATATATTGGGCGTCGGAGAGGAAAGAGCCGTTCGGAACGGTGATGACGGCGTCGGATAGCGCATCGGCAACCACGACGCTCAGCCCATTCGCCGAGGGGCCGTCGCTGAATGCCATCGCTTCCTCTGCCGCGGTTAGAGTACGCGCGGTCATTTGATACCTCCACGCCTGCCCGTAGCCCCTCTGCACGAGCAGACAGGCTCCTTTTATGCACTATTGCACCGGAATGTACCAGTCGTTGAGGAAACTTTGACTAACCAGTTCGGGCCGCGTGCTAATCCGAAGGGCGTGAGGTGTTCGGATTAATCCAAAGGGCGAAGCGGCGCGAGTTTCGGCAGCGTCGAATCGATATCCGCACGGTAGGGCAGGCTCGTTTGGGCGCCGATAGTTTGACAGGCGAGTGCGGCGCCGACGCTGGCCCGGCGGACCGCATCCGGGACGGACTCCCCATTATCCAGAGCCGCCGCAAGGATACCCGCGAATGCATCCCCGGCGCCGGTGGTGTCGGTCGCGGTGATCGGTAACGCCGGCACTTCGAAGCCGCCGGATGGGCCGATTGCGATCGCGCCCCGCTTGCCGAGCGTCATTATGGCGGTGAGGCCGAATCGGCCGGAGAGGTCGGCCAAGAGCCGCGCCGGTTCCCGGGCCCGGAGCCCAATGGCATCCGCGACCGCTCTGCCTTCGATCTCGTTGACCAGCAGCACGTCTATCCCGGCGAGAATCTCTTCGGGTACCGGGCCGGCGGGCGCGACGCTGAGGATGATGCGGCCGCCGTTCGCTTTTGCGTGGCGTATTGCGGCCCAGTTTTCCGGCAAGGGGACTTCCATTTGCAGGACGAGCCAATCGCCGGGACCCGGTGTGTCAGCGGGCAATTGACCGGCGGTGGTGTCCAAATTGGCCCCGGATGCCACGACGATCGAGTTTTCGCCTTTGCTGTCAACCCAGACGGCCGCGCAACAGGTCGGACGGCCGGACTTTGCGATTGCCGATAGATCGACGCCGCTGTCGCGCAACAGGCTCAGGGCGGTTTCCGCAAAGGCGTCGGTTCCGACGGTACCGACCATTCGGACCGCCGCACCGGCGCGGGCGGCGGCGGCGGCCTGGTTCGCCCCCTTGCCGCCGGGGACGATCATGTATTCGGGACAGAGGACGGTTTCGCCGGGCACCGGCAATGCGTCGACTTGCATCACCATATCAACGTTTATCGAGCCGAATACGGTGATCATTGCATCGCCGCCCCAAGCGGGAGATCGCGCGGTCTCGCGGTCTCCGATCAGTGCGACATTAACACGGGCACGGTCATGTGCTGCAACATGTGCCGGGTTACGCCGCCCAGGACGAACTCGCGGAATCGCGACCGGCCGTAACCGCCCATCACCACCAAATCGGCACCGGTTTCCGATGCACGATTAAGCAGCGCATCGCCCACCGTAACATTGTTCGCCGGTGTCTCGTAGACCGTCACGTCGATGTTGTGCCGGGCGAGATGAGCCGCAATATCGGCACCCGGCAAATCCCCGATCTCGTCGCCGCTGGCGATGAAGACTTCGACATCGTGAGCGCTGTCCAAAATCGGCATGGCATCGGCCACGGCGCGGGACGCTTCGCGGCTTGCGTTCCAGGCGACGATCACTTTCTCGCCGATAGTGTCTGGCGCGCCGATGTAGGGAACCATAAGCAGCGGGCGTCCGGAGCTGACCAGGACGTCCTCGGCGAGATCCGCGAAACGTCCGTCGCCACCGCCTGTTTCATGCTGCGCGACAATTGTCAGATCCGCGTAGCGCGCGTGGAGTCCCAACACTTCATGGGGGCTGCCCAATTCGGTACGCCATTCGCTGCGGTCTTGCAGTCCAGCGTGGGCCGTTGTCGACTTGAAGACCTCTTCGGATGCCTCGAGCAGCTCCTTTTCCCGGGTTTCCATTATTTCCACGACGGATTCCGGTAACCGGGCGCTGGCATAGCGTGGCATGTCCAGCGGCGGCCGAATGCCCAATCCGACAATATGGGCATTATGGCGGATGGCGAGCGACGCCGCCGCGCCAACCACCGCCTTGGCGCTACGCGCATTGTTGACGTGCACCAAAAGATCTTTCAACGCCATGAGACTCACTCCTGAACGGATGATCACTGGCGTTAGTCTGCGGGAAGGCCGTCGAGACGGCATTGACATCAATCAAGGGGATTCGGCATGTCCCTGGCGGGCGGTCAACCGCATAGCAGGTCCGGCCGGCATCCTGCCGTTGGCGACTTGGGAGTTGCGCCGCCGGCAACTGCGATGCCGGCGGATTCCGAATCTCGCGGCTCTAGGAGTCGAGAAACTCCCGCTTCCCGACATTGCACATGTCGAGGACGTCGTCGATATCCAGCACGTCGTATTCTTCGCCCATGAAGGCGATGTCTTCTTCGACGTCGAAATCGCTGTCTTCGTCGAGCACGGAGTCGAATTTGTCCGTGAGGTCCGCGTCGGCGTTCGCCGCGACCGTTTCTTGTTCAGCGAGACCTGCCACGTATTTTTCCTGTGGTTCGGTCTCGATCGCTCCAGTTCTTGGGCGGGCCATTTTTCAGTTCCCCGAATAAAAACCACTTGGTCAGCATTCTGCTGTTAACCAAGCTATCGGTGTTTTGTTTAAAATTCTGTAAACAGCGGTCGCCTGAAATCCGCAGATTTCTGCGGTTCTTTTGCATCGGAAATCGCGTTTCGAAGAAAAAAGAAAGAAAAATCGCGCTGAGATCGGACAGGCAATTGCGGCAGTCGGCGACTGTGCGGTCAGTCGATTATCGTTTGCAGCGCATCCTGGAACGCCGGTTTCAGCGACGCGTCTTCCGCATGAGCGCCGTCGTCGATAACCTTGCGTCCAGCGACGAAGACATCTTTGACGGCACCCGCGCCGGCAGAAAAAACGAAGCTGTCCAGCAGCGTGTCGGGGTTTCGTCCGGCCAACACCGGATGATCGGGATCGAGGACCACGAAGTCGGCCCGGTGACCCACCGCGACGGCGCCCGCCGTTTGGCCCAGGGCGCGGGCGCCACCGAGGATGGCGGCCTGATACAGGCCGGCGCCGGTATGCGCGTCGCCGCATCCCAGGATGCCCCGGCGGCCTTGTATCAGACGCTGACCGTATTCCAGCAGCCGCAGTTCCTGTGCCGGGTCGAGGCAAATTTGGCTGTCGGTGCCGATGCCGAACGCACCGGCGTATTCCAAGAAACGCGGTGCGTCGAAGAGTCCGTCACCCAAGTTGGCCTCCGTCGTCGGACACAGCCCGGCCACGGCGCCGGATCGCGCCAGCGCCACCGTCTCGTCGGGTGTCATGTGGGTCGCGTGGATCAGGCACCATCGGCTGTCCACGTCGTATTTGTCGAGCAGCAACGCGACGGGGCGGGCGCCTAATTGGGCCAGGCAGTCGGCGACCTCTTTCGGCTGTTCCGCCACATGGATATGCATCGGCATGTCGGCGGCCTTTGCAATGTCCGCGGCCTTGGCGAGTTGATCCGGCGTCACCGCACGGAGCGAATGCGCCGCGATCCCGATACGAATGTCCGGATCGCCCGCGACGCTGGCGGATAGCATGTCTATCAAGTGCGCATAGCCGTCGACATCATGGACGAACCGGCGCTGACCCTCGCCGGGCGGTTCACCGCCGAATCCGCCTTGGGCGTAGAGCACCGGTAGGTGTGTCAGGGCGATGCCCGTCCGCCGGGCAGCCTCGATCGCTGCCAGCGACATGGTGTCGGGCGAATCGTAGGGCCGCCCGTCGGGTGCGTGATGAAGGTAATGGAACTCACCGACCGCCGTGTAACCGTGCCGCAGCATGTCGGCATAAAGTTGCGCTGTGATCGCCGCGAAACTGTCCGGGTCGATGCGGTTTGCGATCCGGTACATGACATCCCGCCAGGACCAGAATCCGCCTGTGCTTTCCGTTTCCTCCGCCAGCCCGGCCATGGCGTATTGGAAAGCGTGGGAATGCAGGTTCGCCATGCCAGGTATGACTGGCCCGCGTGCCGCCGGAAGCGCGGCATCTGCGCCGGTCGTGTCCGTTATGCCGGTGATCCCGCCATCCGGGCCGAACCGGACCGTTTGATTCGTTGCCCATCCGTCGGCCAGCAGCACCTGACCGCATCTCAACCCTTGCTCGTTTGCCGGTTCGTTCATCCTGTAACGCTCGCCGTCGACAATTGCATCGCGGTCTCGAACGAATTCGTGACTTGTTCCGCGCGCTTCCTGCTACCATGTCGAAAACGGCGCATAACTTCCAGCGATAGGAGCGAGCAGGTGGCGGAGACACAATCGGCGATATTCGGAGCGGGCTGCTTTTGGGGCATCGAGGCGTCGTTCCGCAAGGTGGATGGCGTGAAATCTACATCGGTCGGATATTCCGGCGGTACCAAGGCGAACCCGACCTACGAGGAGGTCTGCAGCGGTGCGACCGGCCATGCCGAGGTCGTGCGGGTTGAGTTCGACCCGTATGTGGTGACCTACGATTCCCTGCTCGACGTGTTCTGGCAAATCCACGATCCGACCACCATGAACCGTCAGGGGCCGGATGTCGGCACGCAATACCGGTCGGCCATATTTTATCTGGATGAGGAGCAGGCGGCGGCCGCCCGGGCATCGAAGGATGCCCAGGACAAATCAGGGCGGTTCCGCGATCCGATTGTCACCGAAGTCACCGCGGCGTCGGATTACTGGATGGCCGAAGACTATCATCAGCAGTATTTCGAAAAGCAGCGTGGCCGGTTCGGTCGTTTCTTCTAGAGAGCCATTGATCGTCGAAATTGGCGGCGGGAGGCCGATGCTCTAAGGTTGGCCGCGGAACACGCTAGATGAGAATAAGCGGCAAGAGGCAATCGTCCGATACGAAGGATTGCCTCCAGGCCGTAGGAGATGCCCATGAGCGACAGTACCCCGGCCGAAAAACGCCAACGAAGTTATAACGACCTCCACGAACATATCGCGGCGCTGGATACGGCCGGATTGCTGACGACGATCGACGCACCGATCAACAAGGACACGGAGATGCATCCGTTGGTCCGATGGCAATTCCGCGGCGGTATCCCCGAGCCGGAGCGCAAGGCATTTTTATTCAATAACGTCACGGACAGTCGGGGCCGCACATACGATATCCCGGTCGTCATCGGCGCGCTGGCGGCGAACGCAGAGATCTACCGCATCGGCATCGGCGTGGACCGGGTCGAGGATATCGGTCCGCAATGGGACCACGCCTTCAACAATCCCGTTCAACCCAATGTCGTCGAAGATGCGCCGGTTCACGAGATCGTTCTGCAAGGCGATGAGGTGAAAGGCGAAGGCAAGGGGTTGGACGCGTTGCCGATCCCGATCTCCACGCCGGGCTTCGATGTCGGTCCCTATTTTACGGCGGCCACCTGGATCACCAAGGACCCTGATGACGGCGTGCAGAATATGGGGGTCTACCGCGGCAACCTGAAAGCCCCGGACCGCGTCGCCGTGATGATGCTGATGTCGATGCAAGCGGGCGGCTACTATCACTGGAAGAAATATCAGGAACGGGGCGAGCGAATGCCGGTGGCGATCATTCTCGGCTGTCCGCCTGTGGTCGAGTACACCGGCCCTGCCAAGGTTAAGATGGGCGTCGACGAGCTGTCCGTTGCGGGCGGCCTGGGCGGAGGTCCGATCAACGTGGCCAAGGGGAAGACCGTCGACCTGATGGTGCCCGCCGAAGCGCAGGTCATCGTCGAAGGGTATATGGACCCCGAGTATCTCGAACCCGAGGGACCGTTCGGCGAATCCCACGGTTATGTGGCGCTTGAGGAATACAATTTGGTCATGGAGGTGACGGCGATCACCCGGCGTAAGGACGCGGTGATCAGTTCGATCATCTCGCAGGTCACGCCGAGCGAGTCGAGCGTGATCAAGCGCGTCGCCTACGAACCGCAATACCTCAGCCATCTGCGCGATACGCTCAGCATCAAAGGCGTCAAGAAGGTCTCGATGCATGAGCCGTTGACGAACCTTCGTCGCGTGGTCTTCGTGCAGTTCGAGCGCGGCGTGCCGCGCACCGAGATCTGGCGCGGATTGTATGGGATTTCGGCCTTGCAACCGGCCGTGGGCAAATACTGTATCGCGATCAACGAGGATATCGACCCCGACAGTGGCGATGCGGTCTTCTGGGCCTTGTCGTACCGCGCGAACCCTGACCTGGACGTGCAAATCCTGAAGCATCGCGCGCGCGGCCACGGGCCGGTGCTGAAAGGCGTGGACTCGGACTCGACCATGCTGATCGACGCGACGCTGAAGGCCGACATGCCGCCGGTCGCGCTGCCCAAGAAGGAATACATGGAGCACGCCAAGGAACTGTGGGAAAAGCTCGGCCTGCCGCCGCTCAAACCGGAGTCCCCCTGGTACGGGTATTCCCTCGGCGATTGGAACGACGATTGGGACCTGGCCGCCGAACGCGCTGCGCAGGGCGACTATCTCCGGAACGGCGAACGGTCGGCGCAGTGGAAGCGCAAGCTGGAAAATCCGCAAATTCCGATCCGCGACGTGTTGGGCGCCGATTTCTTCGATAAGGATTGAGCCGATATGGCCGACAAACCCCGACTCATCGTTGGCATCAGTGGCGCCTCGGGCGTGATCTATGGAATTCGGATGCTTGAGGCATTGAGCAAGTTGCCGGTGGAAAGCCATCTCGTGATGTCGAAATCCGCCGAGATGACGATCGCCTACGAGACCGATATGAAGTCCGCGGATGTGAAGGCGTTAGCCGATGTTGTTTACCCGATCGCCGACATCGGCGCGGCGATTTCGTCGGGGTCATTCCGGACGATGGGGATGGTGGTGGCGCCGTGCACGATCCGCAGCCTCTCCGAGATTGCCAGCGGCGTAACCTCGTCGCTGTTGAGCCGTGCCGCCGACGTGGTGTTGAAGGAACGCCGGCGGCTCGTGCTGATGCTGCGCGAAACACCGTTGCATGCCGGGCATGTCCAATCGATGCTGCGGGCGACCGAAATGGGCGCGATCATCGCCCCGCCGGTACCCGCTTTCTACACCCGCCCGCAGACGCTGGACGATGTCGTCAACCAGACCGTCGGTCGTGTCCTGGACCTGTTCGACATCGAGTCCGGTTTGCCGCAACGCTGGGGCGAGGACGTGGATGGCGGCCGAAAGATTTAGCGGCGGCGCAAGTTGACGGCTCTAGCGGGCCGGGGCTAGGATTCCGGGCAAATCAACACTTTGGACGAATATGGAGGCGTGATGTCTGAACTTCGGACAGACGGCGTCAAGGTCGTGGGTACCCCGACGGCAATGCTGGACCGGGAGGTGGCGGGCGATGCGGCGTGGGTCGGCGACACCGATATTCCCGACGGCGGAAAGGTCTTTCTGACGGAGGATTGCCTGGATGAATTGCGCGCAGCCGCGCAGACGTTGCGGGACAATCCATTGCCGCTGCTGGCGGTCAGCCAGGACGATTTCGAACTGGACGCCTGCCGCGCGTTGATGCGCGACGTGAAGCATCGGCTCGACGACGGGATCGGGTTCGCGATACTCGACCGGCTGCCGCTCGATGACCTGAGCACCGAGGAGGCCGAAGCCTGTTACTGGCTGCTCGGCTCGATGCTGGGCCGCGCGGTGGCGCAAAAATACAACGGCTTGATGAAGTATGACGTTCGGGATACCGGTGCGCAGCCGCTTGCCGGCAACGGGGTACGGTCGTCTATCACCAACAAGGGCCAGAGCTATCACACCGACAACGCCTACGACATGGCGCCGGACTATGTGGCGTTGATGTGTTTCCAGCCATCGATGGAAGGCGGCGTCAGCGGATTGGTGAGTTTCCAGACCGTGCATAACGAGTTGCGAAAACGGCATCCCGAGCTGCTTGAGCGGTTGTACAAGCCGTTCTACTTCGACCGCCAGCAAGAGCATGCGGAGGACGACGCGTTGATATCGCAAACGCCGGTTTTCCGATGCATCGACGGGCGGTTGTCGGTGCGGTTTTCCGAACGGCTCATCGAGCAGGCCTTCGAGATGCGCGGCGAGGAGTTCGATGCCGAGAGCCGGCAGGCGATCGACGCCATGCTCGGCATCATGAATGCGCCCGGCATGGACAAGGAATTCGCGTTCGAGCGCGGGCAGATCCAGATCGTCAACAACACGCGGCTCGGTCATCGCCGGACCGCATTCAAGGATTGGCCGGAACCGGAACGGAAGCGGCATCTCGTGCGCTTGTGGTTCCGGAACAGCGGCCGGCCGTTCTATGCCGGATAACCAGCCCTAAACAACCGGGCTCTCCGGCATTCGGGTAGCAACAGGAGGGTGTTATGGCGGAATTGGTCGAAGTGGAAGTCGACGGCAGCCCGATGCGCATCTGCACCGCGTCCCCCGCGGGAGACGGGCCGTTTCCGGCGGTGTTGGTGACGATCCACGGCGGCGGCATCGACGATTTTGAGTTCGATTTGGCGGATAAGCTGGCGTCGGAAGGTTACATCACCGCCGCGCCGGACATATTTCATCGCCAGCCCGAAGGGCTCGACCGGACGGCGCGGCGCGAAGCCCTGACCGACGATGGGCTGATCGCCGACGCGAATGCAGGCGTCGCCTGGCTGGAAAGTACCGGTCGTGCCGATCTTGGCCGGGCCGCGATCCTCGGCCATTGCATGGGCGGGCGGCACGCCTATCTGGGCGCCAGCATGAACCCGGTCTTCCGATGCGTCGTCGCCTACTACGGCGGTAACATGTTCGCGCCCTGGGGGCATGACGGTCCGTCGCCCTTCGACCGGCTGGGCAACTTGAAGGTGCCGGTGATCGGGTTCTACGGCAACGACGATCCCAACCCGTCGCCGGAAGATGTGAACAAGATCGACGCGGAACTGGATAGGCTCGGCGTGCCGCACGAGTTCCACCGCTATGATGGGGCCGGGCATGCCTTCCAGAATTTTACGTCGGAGGAGTCCTACCGCGACGGCCCGACCAAGGATTCATGGCGTCGAACGGTTGAATTCCTGAATCGGCATATCGGTTGAATCGGGGCCCGGCGAACGGCACCGGCGCATAATCACAACGGCGCGACTGCATATTGCATTCCGCTTTACCCTCCCGCACGGTTGTCGACGGATAATCGGGAGGCATATCGATGCGTAATTCTTTCAGATGTATTTTGGCCGCAGTCGCGGCCGTTTTCGTTTTGACGGTGCAAACGGTTCCGGCACAGGCGCAGCAAGCCGCGAAACGCTCGATCACGAAGATCGCGGGCGATGTGTACCGGTTCCAGAACAAGTTCCATTTCTCCGTCTTCATGGTGACGCCGAAAGGCGTGATCGTGACCGACCCGATCAATGCCGAAGCGGCGTCCTGGTTAAAGGCGGAGATCGCCAAACGGTTCAACCAACCGGTCAAATACGTCATCTACAGCCACGATCACCGCGATCACATCGCCGGCGCGGACGCATTTGCCGACACCGCGCTCTATGTCGGCCATGAGAAGGCCAAGCGGACGATCGTCGGCGAGAAGCGGCCGGCGCCGCCGCCGGACATCACCTTCTCGGACCGCATGACGATCGAACTCGGCGGCAAGCAGGTCGAGCTGATCTATGTCGGCAAGAGTCACTCCGACAACACGATCGTCATGCGCTTCCCGGCGGAGCGCGTGCTCTTCGCGGTCGACATCGTGACGGTCAACCGGCTGCCCTACAAAACACTGACCGATTCCTACTGGCCGGATTGGATCAACGCGCTAAAGGTGGTCGAGGCGCAGGATTTCGACATCCTCGCGCCCGGACACGGCAAGCTCGGCACCAAGGCAGACGTGACCGCGCATCGTGGATATTTGCAGGATCTCTACGATGGCGTCCTGTCGGGAGCGCGGGCGGGCAGGTCGCTCGACGAGATCAAGGCGTCGTTGACGCTCGAAGAATACAAGGGCTGGGGGCGCTACAAGGAGTGGCGGACGATGAATATCGAGGGCGTGTACCAGCGCGTGCAGGCGCAGCGCCGCGGGAACTGATCGTCCAGTTGAGGCTCAGGCGTGCGCGCCGCCGCGCAGCGCGCCGGCCTCGACGCTGCCCCAGACCACCCGATGGCTCTCGGGGAGGGGCCGGCTGTTCGGCATCGATAGCCAGATACGCATGAGCAGCCGGTCGAGGCGATCGCCGGGCGAATCCTCGAATGGGGTGCGCCCATGGTAGATCACGTGATTGTTCAGCAGTTGCAGGTCGCCGGGGGCGAGCGGCATCTCGAAGCACAATTCCTCCGCCAGATCGGTCAGCATGTCGAGGGCTTCGATCTGCATGTCGGTAAGCGGCGGGACGCCGGGAACGTCCTGTGCCTGCTCGATATAGGTACGCGAGTAATGACTGGTGAAGTGGCCGTCCCGTCGCGCGAAGATTGGCAGCGGATAGGACAAGGTTTCGGCGCCCACCTCGTCGCCCACGGTGCTGCGGTGATAGTCCTGATAGAGCGTCGCCAGCAGGTCGGGGCGGCGTTCGAGGATCGCGTCGTGAATGGCGACCGCGCTGACGATTCGGCTGATGCCGCCCGCCTTGGCACGCCGGACGCAGAGCAGGCCCACGACATCCGTTCGGTCGGTATGCCAGCGCAGCGGGCCGCTTGAATCGACCCGTCTGCCGCCGCTGTCGCGGATGTCGCGCATCAGACCGCGCCCGCCATTCTGCTGAACCGGCGTTCCGAGATGGGTACCGATGCCGAACAGCAGCCGGCGCAGATCGATCTCGGTGTAGTCGTCGACCGGGATCCCTGTCAATTTGACGACACCCTGGCCGTTTTCCAGTTCGTTGGCGACCGAAGACAGCGTGTTGGCGAGGCCGTCGAGCGGAAAGTCCTCGCGCGTGATTTCGGCCCAGTCGCAGCCGCGCAGCCGGACATGTGTGAGCGCCGCATCGATCTCAGCCATGGCGCCGCCGTCGAGAGGGCGAACCCAGCGGGTATCATCGAGGAGCGTCTGGCCGCGCCAGGCGGCGGGACCGCCGATAGGTTGAATGGATTGGGTCATGGCAGGTCTCCTCCCATGTCCCCGCCATGACATCACAGGCGCGGCGGCCCGGCAAGGTCCGCGCCGGATCGCTCACCCTAGAACGTTCGTCGGCGGCAAGATTTACATCCGCGTTTTGCTGGAATAGGCGGTTACCTGCAGGGTGTTGCCGACCCGTTCGATGATGAAGTTATCATGCGTTACGCCGGTGCTTTGCCGGTCGCCGATTATGATCGTTTCGATAAGACGGGAAGTAACGGCTACCGTATTGGGGGATTTTATTTTGATTTTGATGTTTTCACGCGTGATCTCATAAGCATCGAGTCGAATAATACTTTGATATAATGCAGTCAAAAAATCCTGCTTGCCCATTGTACGCCGGTAAATATTACCTTGGTTCTGTAAGTCGACGACCATCTGTATATCTTCACTCAGGTAATCGCCGAATTTATTCATATCCTCGGCCAGGACCGCGGCGTCCATCGCGGCAAGCATTTCCCGGACTTCCTTCTTGGTAATAGGTGTCGCCTGCGCGATGGCAGGAAGTAATGTTAAAACAATTATGAGTATATATCGAAGAAATCTCATGTTTTTCTCCAACATATTTGGGTTTTGGGCGAGATATTAAATATCTGTCTCGATTATTTAAAATATATGAATCCGCGATTTCATTAAACTATTGAGTTCTAGTGAAACAACTGCGGCCGCGATTTTTGAAAATGCTGCCGACCGCTGTAAACGGGAGGGGAGATTTCGCGCCGGCCTTGCAACGTCCCGGTTCATTGGTCACTCTTGACGCTTCTGGAATGTAAGGGTTCTAAGTGACTCGAGACAAGAAACGCATCGAATCCTACCTCGACAGGTTGTACCGGTATGCGCTCAGCCTCACGCGTGACGAGGACCAAGCGCGTGAACTGGTGCAAGCGACGGCGGTCAAGGCGCTTTCGGCGCGCCGGGTGCCGCGCGATGAACCTGCCTATCGAGCTTGGTTGTTCCTCGTCCTCCGGAATGATTTTCTCGACCGGATGCGCCGGAACCGGCGCGCCGAGGAATTCTTACTCGACGACCCGCCGGACGGCGCGGAGATGGAATATTGGGGCGGCGACGAACGTTTCATCAGTATCGTGAGTGTTCGTCTTGCCCTCGACCGCCTCCCCGCATTGCATCGTGAGATTCTGGCATTGGTGGATGTGGCCGGTTTCAGTTATCAGGAGGCGGCGGATATGTTGGACGTGCCGGTCGGTACGATCATGAGCCGTGTCAGCCGGGCGCGGCGCCGGCTGCTGGAAGCGATCGAGGATACGAATATTCGCGCGCTGCCGTCGCGCCGGCGCGGGCCGTGTTGAATTAGGAGACGCTTGGGCGTGAGCCGTAGAACGATCGATTACGAAACCTTGACCGCCTATGTCGATGGCGAACTGGACGCCGCGCGCGCTGCCGATGTCTTGGCGGCCGCTGCCCGGGACCCGGCGGTGGCCCGTGAGCTTTCCGCGCTGAGTCGGCTCAAAGCGACAATGGCGCATGACGCGCCGCCGATCGACTTCGGAATCGAGACTCCGCGCCGCAGTCGGCGCATGATCGGCGTCGTGGCGGCATGCCTCGCACTCTTTATCGCCGTGGCGGCGTTCAGCCTCTCCATAGCGATCAAGAACGAAGGCCACGGTCTGGATACCGCATGGCTCCAGCGCGTTCATGGTTCCTGGGATCTTTCGGTGACGCCCGTCGCGCCGACCCGCATTTCGGGCCGCGCCGCCGTCATGGATCCCGCCGTTTATGTGCCCGACCTGACATCGGCGAAGCTGTTCATCGCACATGTCGGCGCCGTCCCCGGCCCCACGGGTGGGCACGCGACGTTGATCGGTTACCGCGGCACGCGCGGTTGCAAGGTAAGCCTGATCATCGTCGCCGATGCGGACGCCTTTTCCGATGAGATGACGGCGCTCAATGTATCACCGCACCGGGGTTATGCCTGGCGTGCCGGTACGCGCGGCTACGTCGTGTTCGCCGAAGGCATGGCCGAAGACCGGTTTTCCTTGATCGCGCGCAGCGTGCGCGACGCGAGCCTTCGTCATTTGCCGCTGGACTCGGGCACGCAACAGGCGCTTGGGGAAAGCCGCGCAAAAAGCGTGCCCTGCCTCGCCTAAAGATTTCCTTTCGGATGCTGGAATAATTCGGTGCGGTCACGCGTTTCTTCCCTTATCAGCGGTTCATGGATACCGCGCATCGTTCGTCAGCAACGAGGGAGGAAACGGAAATGCCAAGAGATATCGAAAATCAGGAAGCCGATCTGTTCGAGCTTTACGCCGAGGACCCGGACCGTGCGGATAAGGTCGTCTTTGGCCGGGTGCCGCACGGAGACAGGCGTGGATTTCTCCGCGGCGCAGGCCTTGCCAGCATGGGTGCTTTGCTCGGCGCCGCGATTCCCTTTCACCGCAACATGCCGGCCGGTTTCATTCCCGAAGCGCTCGCCGCCGAGCCGGTGAAGATTGAGGGCAAGGACGGTTTAACGATCCTCAATGACCGGCCGGTCAACGCCGAGACGCCGCCACATCTGCTCGATGACGCCGTCACGCCAACCGCGCGTCATTTCATCCGTAACAACGGAATCCCACCGGAGGACACCGACGCCAAATCCTGGAAGCTTCGGGTCGATGGCTTGGTGAATTCTCCGATGGACCTCACCATCGACGATCTGAAGAAGAAGTTCGAAGTGGTGACGCATCGGTTGACGATTGAATGTGGCGGCAATGGCCGCTCGTTCTTCGATCCGCCCGCGCGCGGCAATCAATGGACGCTGGGCGCCGTGGGCTGTTCGGAATGGACCGGCGTGCGGCTTGCCGACGTTCTCAAGGCGGCGGG
Organism: Alphaproteobacteria bacterium; assembly: GCA_965228975.1. Lineage (GTDB taxonomy): Bacteria > Pseudomonadota > Alphaproteobacteria > UBA8366 > UBA8366 > JAJFJD01. The sequence goes on along the minus strand of OZ245851.1, from coordinate 2,968,898 downwards.
CGTGAAAGACAATGTCGTCTACACCGCGCATGTCGGCGCCGACGAGCATCTTTCCGGCAACCCGGACAAGCTCCCGATCTCGCGTGGCGTGCCGATCAAGAAAGCCATGAACCCATACAACTTGATTGCCTTCGGCATGAATGGCGGGGCGCTTCACCCCATGAACGGTGCGCCGTTACGTTTGGTGGTTCCCGGGTGGCCCGGCTCCTGTTCGCAGAAATGGCTCACGCGGGTTTGGCTGCGCGACAAGGTCCACGACGGGCCGAAGATGACAGGATCGTCCTATCGCGTCCCGAAATACCCCGTTGCGCCAGGTCAGAAGGTGCCGAAGAAAGATTTCGAGATCATCGAGGCGATGCCCGTGAAATCGTTGATCACCAGTCCCAAGACCGGACTGAAGACGAGCGATCGCACGCTGACCGTTCGGGGTCATGCCTGGTCCGGCGACAACACGGTCTCGAGCGTCGACGTATCGATCGATTTCGGGGCGACCTGGATGAAGGCGAACCTCGCCAAGCCGCATAATCCGTATGCCTGGCAGCAGTGGTCGGCCGAGATCAAGTTTCCGATGAACGGCTATTACGAGGTCTGGGTGCGGGCGACGGACGATGCCGGCCAGAGCCAGCCTTTCGCGATCGCCTGGAACCCGAAAGGGTATTTGAACAACTCGATGCACCGGATTTCCGTGACGGTGGCTTAATGTCGGCACGAAAATGGACGGGCGCTTTGGTGTGTGCCGCGGCGCTGGCGTGGGGGTGGCTCGCCGCCGCTCCCACCGGCTTCACGCAGTCGGCCGTTGCGTCCGACGAAACGGATTTTCAAGGCATGCCACCGGGCAAAGGGCGCGAGGAGACTTTCTATGCCTGCGTCGTGTGCCATTCCATGCGGTTGGTGACGCAACAGGGTTTGTCGCGCGATCGCTGGGACGAAGCGATCGATTGGATGGTCGAGGAGCAGGACATGCCGGAGCTGGAGCCGGCGGATCGCAAATTGATCGTCGACTACCTGGCGGAGTTCTATGGCCCGGACCGAAAGGCCCGAAAACCGTCTAAGGAGTAGTCCGCCGCCCGGTTTTGAAAACAGGCGTTAGAATAGGCAAGGGCCTCACCCGGCATGCCGCCGGATGAGGCCCAAGCATGGTTACGGAACCGCCAGTCTACAGCGTGTCTTCGCTGCCGAGGATGACGGTGCACTGGCTCGACAGGACCCCGCCGTTGCCGTGGGCGATCGCCAGGTTGACGTCGTCCACCTGCCGGTCGCCGCACACGCCCTGAATCTGCCGAGTCGCCTCGATCAATAGGAACAGGCCGTACATGCCGGGATGGCAGTAGGACAGGCCGCCGCCGTTCGTGTTGACCGGCACCTCGCCACCGGGGCCGATGCGGTTGTTCTCGACGAACGCGCCGCCTTCGCCCTTGGCGCAGACGCCGAGGTCTTCGAGGAACAGCAGCGTGTTGATCGTGAAGGCGTCATACAGCTCGAACACGTCGATATCCTTCACCGTCACGCCCGCTTCCTTGTAGGCGATCGGTCCGGAATGGGCCGCGCCGGAAACCGTCATGTCCGGCATCGCGCTGATCATGTTGTGACTGATGTGTTCGCCGGTGCCGAGCACATAGGCGGGCTTGGTCTTGAGGTCCTTGGCCCGTTCCGGCGTGGTGATGACGATCGCGCCGCCACCGTCCGTGACAAGGCAACAGTCGCGCACCGTGAACGGATGGCTGATCATCGGCGCGTTCAGCACGTCGTCGACGGTCAGGTCGTCTTGGCGGTAGGCGACCGGGTTCAGCTTGGCCCAATTGCGCGCCGCTACGGCGATCTCCGCCAGTTGCTCACGCGTCGTGCCGTATTCGTGCATATGCCGGGAGGCGGCGAGGGCATAGGCGCTCGGGGGCATCATGGGCTTGTACGGGTCCTCGTAGGCATTAGGCTCGCGCGCCGATGCGGCGGCCCGGCTGACCGAGCGCTGCGTGCTGCCGTAGGCGACGACGATGACCTCGCAGCAACCCGCTGCGATGGCCGCCTGGGCGTGCGCCACATGCGCCATGAAGGACGAGCCGCCGATCTGCGTGGAGTCGAAATATTTCGGCTGGATGCCGAGATACTCGCACATTGCCATGGCGACCATGCGCGACTGGCTGGTCGCGGCGAAATAGCCGTCGATGTCACTCAGCTTCAGGCCGCAATTGTCGAGCGCACGCATCGTACCTTGCGCCATCAGGTCGAACGGGGTCATGTCGGGGGCGACGACGCCGAGGTCGGATTCCGCCGTGCCGACGATCGCGATATTTCCGCGAAGGTTGCTCATGATCAGCCCTCCACCGGATCGAAGACCGGATAGACCGGCTGGTCGTCGGTGCCGGGGATCATCCGCACCTTCACGCGCATGCCGATCTTGACCTCGGTCGGATCGATATTCTCGACGCGGCTCATCATGCGAAAGCCTTCATCGAGATCGATCATCGAGACGTCATACGGCTCGCCGTTGCGCGGGTGCAGGGTGGTCGTGGCATAGACGGTGCCGAGGCCCTTGCTGACCTTCCATTCCAACGCGCCGCCTGTTTCCGGTGCGACCAATCGCGGATAAAACACCGCCTCGCCGTCTTCGGTGACTTGATACGCAAGGTCGCCCTTGTCGCAGTATTCCCGGAATACCGCGAGCGGCGACGTTTCCGCCCTCTCGGACATACTCAGTAACTCCCTAATTGTGGTTGCGGGCCCGGGCATTTGTCCGGGCCGCCGGTTGGGGCGGACCGATTATGCGGCGTGGCCGTCCGCTTGTCACATTGCGGGACTGTGCCGAGCTTTGGCCTCGGGTGGATTGACCGACGGGAGTTTTACAATTTCTTAAAAGCGCGGCTTTAGATTTCGACTGCATCGCGAGCAAGCGTTACGAAAATTCAATTTGAATGGTTGAATCATCGAAGAAGCCCAACATAAAGTTTCCTGTCCTTGCTACATTTGTGGGCGTCCTGACAATTCTCGCCGGAGTGGTTTTCACGACTGCTTTCCTGCGGGAACGCGATCTTCTTGAGACTCATTTGGCCGAGGATATCGCCGCGGCCGAGCACCTTCTTCGGCAACGAACGCAACAAGACACCGAAACGATGAAGGCGGTGCTTGCCACGCTCGCCACGAGAAAGGACATCCGCGACGCTCTGGTTGAACGCGATCGTCAGTCGCTCTTGCGCTTGAATTCTTCCCAGTTCGAGAACCTCGCAGTTCAGACTGGGATTACGCATTTCTATTTCCTCACGCCGGAGCGTGTCACTTTGCTTCGGTTGCATTTTCCTGGCCGTCACGGAGACACGATAGGGCGGCGTACGGTTCTTCAGGCCGAGAAGCGGATGGAAATGTCGCATGGGTTGGAATTGGGACCGTTGGGCACGTTGAGCATGCGCGTGGTCATGCCGTGGGTTTTCGAAGGCGAAATCATTGGGTTTGTTGAGCTCGGTAAGGAAATTTCCCGAATCACCGCGGAAATTCGTGAGACATTGAATGTCGATCTGGCCGTATTCGTATCGAAAGACTACCTGCAGCGGCCGGATTGGGAGACCGGGATGTCGGCGATGGGTAGAGTTGCCAATTGGGGCAAATACAAAACGTCGGTAATCGCAGCGGAAACGACGGAATGGCCGTTTGGTGATCCGGCGGTTCTTGCGCGCAACCAACTAACCGACAAGTCTGGCCGGCATCTGAGCTACGCGACTGTCGTCGACCATCCGGCTGATATAGCAGTCGGTCGTTTCGATATTGGTTTCATCCCGCTCATTGATTCAAATGAGCGTCTCGTCGGCGAGCTTGCTGTCATTCAAGACACGTCCGCGATCTGGAGCGGGTTTCATGCCAGAGTGGTTTCGGTACTCGTCGTTGGCCTCCTATTGGGTAGTGCGGCACTCACATTTTTTTCAACAATTCTCAATCGGGTTGAAGCGCGGGTGTATGAAAGTCAGGACGACTTAGAGAAGCATATTCATGATCGCACCCGCGATTTGCAGAAAGAAATCGAGAAACGAATTGAATCGGAGGCCGCATTACGGATTAGCCAGGATAGCCTCGCGAACGCGCAAAGAATCGCCAAGCTTGGAAACTGGGACTGGGAAATCGAAACGAATGCCCTTTATTGGTCCGATGAAATCTACCGGATTTTCGGATTACAGCCGCAGCAGTTCGGGGCCACATACGAATCTTTCCTCGACACCATTCATCCTGATGACCGCCAATCCGTCATCGACGCAGTCGAACACTGCCTGGAGAGCGATGACCCGTATGTAATCGAGCACCGGATCGTACTACCGGACGGTCAAATCAAGACGGTTCAAGAGTTGGGGGAGATCACTTTCGAGAATGGTAAGCCCGTCAGGATGACCGGTACCGTACATGACATCACCCAGCGCAAACGGATCGAAGAGGCGCTGTTGAACGCCAAGCAAGAGGCCGAGAACGCGAACGAGGCCAAATCCCAATTCTTGGCCGATATGAGCCATGAACTCCGAACGCCGTTGAACGCGATTATCGGTTTCGCGGAACTCTTTTGTCATCAGACCTTCGGTCCGCTCGGGAGTGACAGGTATGCGGGTTACGCCGAGGATATTCGCGCGAGCGGCGAGCATTTATTGAGCTTGGTCAACGATATCCTTGATATCTCCACCATCGAAGCGGGTGAGCTCGCCCTGGTTAAAGAGACGGTGGACATCGGAGAATTGATCGGCGAGTGCAGTGCAATTATCGCCGAATTGGCGCAGCGGAGGGGCGTCGATCTGAATTTGGATTTGCCCGGAAACCTCTCGCCTCTCTACTCGGACCGGCGGGCGGTCAAGCAAATCATCCTTAACCTGCTTTCTAATGCCGTTAAATACACGCCGAATGGAGGCTCGGTGCTCGTGACCGCGTCCGGAGCGCAGGATGACCTGGTCTTGTGCGTTGAGGACACCGGCATTGGCATCCCGACGGACGATATTCCTTTGCTTCTCAAGCCCTTTACCCAGGGATCAAGATCCGACGCGTTTGTATCGATGGAGGGCACTGGCCTCGGGTTGTCGATTGTCGCGTCGTTGGTGCGCCTGCATCATGGGAAGCTCGATATCGAAAGCGAGGTCGGGAAGGGGACACGGGTCCGGATCACCCTGCCTCACAGGTTGACCGACGATAGGCGCCTGAATAGCGGGTGATTTCCTCTTGAGCGCGGTTCTCGGATAAAGTTTAGGCGCGTTTTTGCTTCCGCGTGATCGGCTGGCTCGACACCCTAAAATTCGACGTGTGCCGCGACCCTTGAATTTCGATGTCGGGTGTGCGGCGTCCGGCATGTCGGGCGGCATCGGGTTGGCGAGATTGCGTATTAAGAAAGTTCTGTCGGGGCATGCTCGAATAGACGCATGCCGTAAAGCGGAGGGATACAATGACGGGATTTCGAAAAGGAGTCGGCTTCGCTTGGCTCGTGTTTGCCTGTTTGTTCGGCCCCGTACAGGCGGCCGATCCGAAAGCCGGTGCGGTGGCCCCGCAAAAATCCGAACCGGCAGCCGAGCAGAAACCCGAACCGGCGCCGATGCGGAAGGGCAGTGGAACGGTGACCTACGTCGCGACCGCCACTGAGACCACGAAGCTCAAGAATGGCGGCACGGTGATCCGGACGCGGATGAAGGGCATCATCGTCGCGGACGACCCGAAAACGCCGTTCCATCTGGCCGGACAAAGCTGTGGTGGCACGACGGTTCTATCGGCGAAGGGGTTTCCGCCGCATAGCAGCGGTTATTGCAGCACGATCGACAAGGACGGCGACGCCTGGTGGATCTGGTGGCGTGCCGAAGGCAAGGGCAGCGTCTGGGAATTCATCGACGGCACCGGCAAATATGCGGACATCGAAGGCAAAGGAATAACGACGACGCTGGTGCGCCTACCCGACGGTCGTCAGACGCTGCGTTGGGAAGGAAGCTGGCGGTTGCGTTGACGAAAAAGGTAAGGAAGCGACGGGTCGTGCGGTATCGCCCGTCTATCCCGCAATCTCGGCCCGGCCGTTGTTGATCACCACGGCGTCCCGCTCGGCGACGACTGAGCGGAAGATGATCTCGGGCCCGTCCTGCCACATCTCCGTGCGGATGATGTCGCCGGGGAAGACCGGGGCGGAAAAACGGTCTTCCATGCCTTTCAGTTTCGCCGGGTCGTAGCCGCAGGCAGTCTTGAGCAGCGCGTTCCCGGCGACGCCGTAGGTCAGCAGACCGTGCGCGATGGGCCGGTCGAAGCCCGCCTTCGTCGCGATATCCGGGTCGGCGTGCAGCGGATTGTAGTCTCCGCTCAAGCGGTAGATCAGCGCCGACTGCGGCAGTGTCTCCAGGTCGCAGCTCAAGTCCGGTTCGCGGTCGGGAATTTGCGCCACCGGTTTTTCCGGCCCACTCGGTCCGCCGAATCCGCCTTGGCCGCGCAGGAAGGAACTGGTGCCGACGGTGCACAGATGGTCGCCGGTCGCCTTGTCGTAGACCTCGCGCTCGGCGTTGACCAACGCGCCCCGGCCTTCGCCCTTGTCGATCACGCCGGTCACGCGAATCTTGCCGATGAACGTCCCTTCGACCGGCAGCGGCTTGTGGATCGTAAAGCTGTTGCCGCCATTGACCATACGAAGATAGTCAATGCCGACATCATATTGTCGGATCCAGCTACCGGGATAGGCCATCACAACGGCTTGCGTCGGCAGTGCCTGAAGCTCTTTTTCATACAGGAATCGAAGCTCGTCGCGATTGATGGGATCGCTGCCGAGACCGACGCCGAGGGCATACAGCATCGAGTCTCGCGCGGTCCATTCCTGCTCGATCTCCGGAATGTCGAGCTTCATGATTTTTTCGTAGTCGATCGCCATGGCGTCCTCTCCCTGCGGCGGCAGCGCGCGTTGTGTCGGACCCAGTATAGACAAGAAAACTGCCGCGGCACGAAACCGCGGCAGAGCATGCATTGGGGGGAGAAGAGGGGAGCGCTATTCGGCGGCGGCGAGGTGCCGGAGATCCGCCAGTTCGCCGCCGAGGAATTCCGCAAGCGCGCCCATGCCGGACCGGTTCGTCTCGGTCAGGCCGGCTGCCGTTTCGGCGTCGGGGTTGTAGTTCGTGTTGGTGTTGACGTCGTAAACCCAGGTCTCGCCGTTTGTGTCTGTGATCATCTCGATCCCGGCGACCTCGATCCCGTTGTGCGCGAGGAACTGTTCCATGCGGGCATGCAGCGGATGGGCGAAGCCTTCGAGGATCTCGAACTTGGGCCGCTCCGGCGTGACCGGGGCTTCGTCGATGGCGCAGACGTCGGCGGGGCACAGTTCGAAGCCGTCCGACGTATCGACCCTGACCGAATAGACCAAACGGCCGCCGACGAATTCGTTGCGGATGATGGCGGTTTCCGCCGCCTGCACATAGCGTTGCACCAAGACCGTACCGTCCAGACCGGGGTCGAAGGCGTCGTTCTCGATGAAGGCTTCGGCCGACGCGACGTCGTCGAATTTCTGGACACCCAAGCCCTTGCCGCCGCGGTTGGGCTTCAGGATCAATGGCGCGCCGACCTTGCGGATCGCGTCGCGCAAGGCATCCTTGCCGACCGCCACGACGGTGCGCGGCACGGGGATGCCGGCGGCGGCCAAGGCCGCGTATTGTTTTACCTTGCTGATTTCCAGTTCCAGCGCGTTCCCGCCGTTGACGACGCGGCGGCCATGACCCTCCAGCCACGCCAGGACGCTGCCAGCCAATTCGGGCGCATAGCGGTGCCCGCGCGTGTGCGACGATGCGCTCATGCGGTTATAGAACACGCCGGTCGGCGGGGTATCTCCCAGGTCGACGGACCCTTCCGCCAGATGCCATTCCTCGAACGGTAGGCCCTGTCGCTCGAAAGCGGTGCGGAGCGGTGCGACCCACTCATCGTTTTCATGCAACACGTAGATGGCCGTCATGACGGTGCCCTCAACCTGAATTAACACAAAAATTCTGTTTTAATTATATTCTCCACTAATATGATGTGATTTCAGATCATGTCAACGTCAGAGTCGTAGAAAGCGATTTTACGAAGTGGTCCTTTGCCCGGGCGAAACCGCATTGTAGGGTTGGCCATCCGGTATTCGGGCCGATCCTTGGCCGGGATGCTGATTGCCCAACAGGAGACACCATTCATGTCACAGACCCCGACATCGCCCGGCAATTCCGCCAGCAGCCGCGATATTGCCTATGTCATGCATCCCTACACGAACCTGGAACGGCATAAGACCGTCGGCCCCCAGGTTATGGCGAAAGGCAAGGGCATCTGGGTCTACGATGAAGAGGGCAAGGCCTATATCGAGGGGATGGCTGGATTGTGGTGCACGTCACTAGGATTCGCCGAGGAGCGGCTTGTCGAGGCAGCGGCCCGGCAAATGCGGGACTTGCCTTTCTATCATGTGTTCGCCGCAAAGAGTCACGACCCGGCCATCAATCTCGCGGAGAAGCTGATCGGCATGGCGCCGGTTCCGATGTCGAAGGTCTTTTTCGCCAATTCGGGGTCGGAGGCGAACGACAGCGCCGTCAAGATGATCTGGTATTACAACAACGCCCTGGGTCGGCCGGAGAAGAAGAAGATCATCAGCCGCATCAAGGGCTATCATGGCGTGACCGTCGCGTCGGCAAGCCTGACAGGGCTCCCTTTCAATCATCGCGATTTCGACCTGCCGATTGCCGGAATCCTCCATACCGATTGCCCGCATCACTACCGCTTCGCCGAAGAGGGAGAAAGCGAGGAGGATTTCGCGACGCGATTGGCGACCAATCTCGAAAAATTGATCGAAGAGGAAGGCCCCGACACGGTCGCCGCCTTCTTCGCGGAGCCGATCATGGGGGCAGGGGGCGTGATCGTGCCGCCGGCCACCTATTTCGACAAGATCCAGCCGATCCTGAAGAAGCACGACATCCTGTTCGTCGCCGACGAGGTGATCTGCGGATTCGGGCGGACAGGCAACATGTTCGCCACCGAAACCTACAATCTTCAGCCGGACATCATCACGGTCGCGAAGGCCTTGTCCTCGGCCTATCTCCCGATCTCGGGTCTGTTGATCAACGACAAGGTGTCGGATGCCATCTACAAGAACAGCGGGGAGATCGGCACCTTCGGGCACGGCTTCACCTATTCGGGTCATCCCGTTGCCTGCGCCGTCGCCCTCGAAACCCTCAATATCTATGAAGAACGCAACATCGTCGGGCATGTCCGGAAGGTGATGCCGCGCTTCGCCGAACGGCTGCACGGGTTCGCCGGCCATCCGCTGGTCGGGGAAGCCCGGGGCTGCGGGCTCGTGGCCGGCGTCGAGCTGGTCAAGGACAAGGCCAGCAAGACATCTTTCGACGCCCAGCAGGGTGTGGGGCCATATTTCGCGGCGCAGGCGCAGGAGCACGGGTTGATCGTACGCGCCGTGCCGGGCGATACGATCACTCTCTGTCCGCCGTTAATTATCACCGACGATGAAATCGACGACCTGTTCGACCGTTTCGGCAAGGCGCTGGACGATACGGCGTCGTGGCTGGAGAATTCAGCGAATTAGGAGGTTGCCCTGCGACATTGAGAACGCTGTGGCGGCGGCCACCTTCATGGTAGATTAAATTAGAGCATATATATCGTACAACGTGTTACGAGAGCGGCAAGCCGCTGTCCGAGTAGGTGGGTAGGCCATGAATTACGAAGCGTATTTCGAAGAGCGTGTCGACGATCTGAGACGCCAGGGGAATTATCGCGTCTTTGCCGATTTGGAACGGCAGGCGGGCGATTTCCCGAGCGCGTATCGACATGACGAAGGAACCGTGGCGGACGTCACCGTATGGTGCTCGAACGACTATCTCGGCATGGGTCAGAACCCGAACACCATCGCCGCCATGAAGGAGGCGCTCGAGCGTTGCGGAGCCGGTGCCGGCGGCACGCGCAATATCTCGGGTACCAATCACTATCATGTGCTGTTGGAGCGCGAATTGGCGGCGCTGCACCAGAAAGAGGCCGCGCTGCTGTTTACCTCCGGCTATGTCGCCAACATGACCGCGCTGGCGACGCTGGCCTCGAAGATTCCGGGCTGCATCCTTTATTCCGACGCGCTCAACCACAACTCGATGATCGAGGGCATGCGTCACAGCCGTGTCGAGAAACGGATCTTCGCGCATAACGATCCCGCCGACCTGGAACGCCTGATCAGCGCGGACGACCCGGATCGGCCGAAGCTGGTCGCCTTCGAATCGGTCTATTCTATGGACGGCGATATCGCGCCGCTCGCGGAACTGGCGGACATCGCCGAGAAATACAATGCTATGACCTATTTGGACGAAGTCCACGCGGTCGGCATGTACGGCCCGCGCGGCGCCGGCGTTGCCGAGCGCGATGGCGTGATGGATCGGATGACCGTCATTCAAGGGACGCTGGCGAAGGCGTTCGGCGTGATCGGCGGGTACATTGCCGGTTCGGCCGCGATGATCGATTTCGTCCGGTCCTACGGCGACGGCTTTATATTCACGACCGCCTTGCCGCCGGCCATCGCTGCGGGCGCCTTGAGCAGCGTGAAGACGTTGCAGGGGCAAGAAGGCGGGGCGATGCGGGCGCGCCATCAGGAGCGGGCCAAGACCCTAATGAAAAAGCTTCGGGATGCCGGATTGCCGGTCATGCCGTCGGTTAGCCATATCGTTCCGGTTATGGTCGGGGACCCTGTGCTATGCAAACAGGCGAGCGACATCCTGCTCGACAGCTATGGCATCTATGTTCAGCCGATCAACCATCCGACGGTTCCGAAAGGCACGGAGCGGTTGCGCATCACGCCAACGCCGCTTCATACCGATGAGATGATGGACGCGCTGACCCGGGCTCTGGTAGAGATTTGGGAGAGCCTGTCGTTGGAACGCGCCGCCTGAGGGAGCGTAGATCATGTATCGCGACAATACTCTCATACCGACCGAAGCCGTTCGTCTCACGGCGTTGGGGACTTTGATGGAAGGCGAGCGGCCCTATGCCGATCTCGCCTCGGAAATTCGATACTTCGTCGGCCGGATCATCGGACCGTCGCTTGACCTGTTGGGCACGTCGCTCGAACTGCTGACCTATGAAGGCCTGGTCGAGACCGATGGGGAAAATGGCGCGGAAGACGGCGTGTTGCGGATCACGGAACCGGGACGCGAAGCCTTCGTCACGCTGATGACCTCGAATGTTCGGGCGCCGGTCAACGATGTCGCCAAGCTCGTTGTCGCGCTGAAACTGCGCTTCCTGCATCTTCTCGATGCGCCGGCGCGCGAAGAACAGACCGCCATTCTGGTCGAGATGTGCGAAACCGAGCTCGCGCGTCTCCAAGACCTGCTTTCGCGCTATGAAGAAGGGTATCTGCGCGACTGGTTGGTGTTGGAGATCGACCAGATCAAGCAGCGCCTGGAATGGTTCCACTCGATCGAGACACCAGCCTAAGGGCAGATATCTTGCCAATCGCTATAGGTGTTGGCCACCGGTGACGAAAACCTCGGTCCCGGTGACGTAGCCCATATCCGTCCCGCACATTTGGAAGACGCAGCCCGCGACCTCGTCCGGCGTCCCCATGCGGTGCATCGGGATCCGGTTGATCAGCGGCTCGTATTCTTCGCCGATCATTTCGGTTTCTATCTCACCGGGGGCGACGGCGTTGACCCGCACGCCCAGTTGGGCGAACTCCACCGCCATCTCGCGCGTCAGGGCGGACAGGGCGGCCTTCGAGGTTGAATAGGCCGATCCGGCGAAGGGGTGGATTTCATGTCCCGCGATCGAAGTGATGTTCACCACGCAGGCGCCGCCACTCTTGGCCCCGCGGGTCAGTGCGGCGGCAAATCCTCGGCCCAGCGTCAGTGGCGTGAACAGGTTCAACTCGTATACCTCGCGCCAGCGGTCGAGGCCGCCGTTAAGGCAGCCCAGCCGTTCCTTGAATTCGGTCTTCGGCGAGATTGCCGCGTTATTGATCAAGGCATTCACGGCCGTATCGCCGAGGACATCGTTGACCTCGTCGATGAAAGCGGTGACCGAGGCAGGATCGGCAAGGTCGGTCGGAATATGGTGGCTCCAGTTCGGATCGCGCTTGCAGGCTTCCGGAACCTCATCCCTGCTGCAGGTAATGATGCGCCATTGCTCCGCGGAAAAGCGTTTCACCGTGGCGTGGCCGATCCCGCGGCTCGCGCCGGTGAGGATGACGGTTTTTTTCTCGTCGCTCATGCTGGTTCCAATGCGCAGGGATTAAGTGAATCTGTGGTGGTCTTCTTCAAGGCCTTCCGGGTCCTGATGAATGATGATTTCGGCATTCGGGAAGGCATTCCCGATCATGGCTTCCACGTCGTCGGCAATCTTGTGCGCGGCCAACAGCGAAATATCCGGGTCCATTTCCAGATGCAATTGGATAAAGCTGGTCTGGCCGTCGTGACGGGTCCGCAGGTCATGCGCCCGCCGAGCGTGCGGGTGCGAGTTGGCGATTTCGATGATCTTCTGCCTGTCTTCCTCGGGCAACTCGCGGTCCATCAGGATATCGATAGCCTCGCGGACGATCTTCCACGCGTTGCCGGCAAGATAGATGGCGATGAACAGGGCGAATATCGGGTCCGCATAGGGCAGGTCGAACCATCCGCTCAGGACCAAAGCGGCGATCACCGCCATGTTCATCAGCAAGTCGCCCTTGTAATGCAGCGAGTCCGCGTTGATCGCGATGGAATTCGTTCGCCGGACGACCCAATACTGGAATGTCACGAGGCCGAGAGTCGCAACGATGGCGATGACGGTGACGGCGATGCCGATTTCCGGGCGCGCGACCGCCAATGGATGGAAGAACCGGTTGCCCGCCTCATAGAAAAGCAGGACGGCCGAACCGATGATGAAGGCCGATTGAGCCAGCGCGGCCAGCGGCTCCGCCTTGCCGTGGCCAAACCGATGTTCCCGGTCCGCCGGTACTTGGGCCTGGCGGATCGCGAAAAGCGTCACGAGGGAGGCGATACCGTCGAGGATGGAATCCGCTAGGCTCGACAATACGGCGACCGACCCTGTGAAGAACCAGGCGGCACTTTTCAGGATGATCAGGAACGCGGCGACCGAAAGCGATGCATAGCTCGCGGCGCGCGTCAGCCGGTCGTTGCTGTGCTGTCGATTTGTCGCGGTCGCGGACGTATTCACGGTCGATTTGCCTCTATCAGGGGAACAGACGCTCGGTTCGCCATTCGCCGCCGTCCCGAATGAAGACTTCGCGTTCATGCAGCCGGAAGGTCGCTTCGCTCCAAAATTCCAGCCGCTCCGGCGCAATTCGATACCCCGACCAATGATCCGGTCTCGGTATTGTCCCAACCCCGAATTTCGCGGTGAAGGTGGCGACTCGTTTTTCCAGATCGAACCGCGATTTCATGGCGCGGGATTGATCGCTGGCCCACGCGCCGATCTGCGCCCCGCGCTGGCGGGAGGCGAAATAGGCATCCGCCTCGGCGGGATCGACCGGCGTCACCGCGCCTTCGATCCGGATTTGGCGGCCCAGCGATTTCCAATGAAACAGCAGCGCGGCACGGTTGGTCTCGGCAATCTCCTGGGCCTTGCGGCTTTCCAAATTGGTGTAGAATACGAAGCCGTTCTCATCGAACGCTTTCAGAAGGACCATGCGAACCGAGGGCGTGCCGTTGCCGTCCGCCGTCGCAAGCGCCACCGCTTCCGGAAGTGTCGGTTCTTTTTCCTTCGCGTCCTCGAACCAGTCATGGAAGCGTTGGATGGGGTCTTGTGCGGCCATGGTCGCCCTTTTTTGATTTGGAGCAGCGGAAGGATAGATTGATTGTTAGGTTGTTAACCAAATCTGGTTCAAATTTGATCCTATACTGAGTATGTGTATCGAATCACGGAAATACCAAGGGTCTCCGCCGGCGGGGGGCCGCAGACCGTGAACAGGGAAAAAAGGTCGTATGCGAGACCCTTATACCGTGCTGGGCGTCGACAAGAAGGCCAGCCAAGACGATATCAAGAAGGCCTATCGCAAGCTTGCGAAAGAGCTGCACCCGGACCTGAATCCGGGCGACGAGGTGATAGAACAGCGGTTCAAGGAGGTCTCGACCGCCTATAACACCCTCTCCGATACGGTTGCGCGGGCGAAGTATGATCGTGGCGAGACCAACCCAGACGGCTCGCCACGCTATGACGATGCCTTTCACCGCGCCTATTCCTCAGGCGGCGGAGCGTCCGGTGGTGGCGCGCGCGACGATTCGGGCGGCAATTTCGAGGATCTTTTCTCCGACCTCTTCGGCCGGGCCAAGGCGGACCCGCGGCGCGGCCCGGGACCCCGCGGCGGCGGCGGCCAGCGTGGTGGACGGGTCAAAGGCCGGGACGTGCAATACACGCTTCAGGTCTCGTTCGCGGAGGCGGCGCGCGGTGTCCGGCGGCGGATATCGCTGTATGACGGAAAATCACTGGACGTTACGATCCCGCCGGGCACCGAAGACGGTCAGACGCTGCGGCTGCGGTCGCAAGGCATGCCGGGGCTGGGCGGCGGCACGGCGGGTGACGCCTATGTCACCGTGCAGGTCCAGGACGATGCGATGTTCCGGCGCAAGGGTAAGGACGTTTATCTGACGATCCCGGTGACGCTGGATGAGGCGGTGTTGGGCGGCAAGATCAAAGTGCCGACGATCGACGGCCACGTCTCCGTGACGATCCCGCCGGGCTCCAACACGGGCAGCATGCTGCGGCTGAAAGGAAAGGGCGTTGCCGGTCAACGGGGCGGCGGACGCGGCGATCAGATCGTCGAGCTTGAGGTTGTCCTGCCCGAACGGCCGGACGACGAATTGCGGTCGTTCCTGCAAGGATGGGCATTGCGGCATCGTTACGACGTGCGCAAGAAGGCCGGCCTGGAATAATCCCGCTAGTTTTTGCTGAGCACTGTTAGTCCGAGAAGGGCGAGCAGTCGTGTCTTACGGTCGGTGATTTGACCTTCGCCGGGTTCGTCCTCGTCGTCAGGATCCGGGAACTCGATGATTTCGGCCTCGTCGTCCGGTGCAAGCAGGTCCCTCAGGGTGATGTTGGTGAATTCGGCATCGGCCTCGTCGATGTTCCGGATGATCTCGCTGTACCGCTTGCCCCACCCGTAGGTCGGGATGTAGCGCAGGTCGCTGATATCCAAGTCCAACCCCAAGTCGCGTTTCAGGTCGGCCAGCGTGACGGATTCCAGATCGCGGGAAAGGGTCCAGCCGCCGCCGTCCGTGCGCATCATGTAGCGCGCCCGCTGCAAGGCGGCCAGCACGACCGCAACGGCTTCGGGTGCCGCGGGCGCCGCGCGGGCCATGCGCCGAATGCTGAGCCCGCCGCCCTTCAGATTCGTGAGATGCAAGGCGTGAAGAAGGGAAAGCGCCGCCGCCAGCAGCCGGGCCGCCGGGATCGTCGATTGCGTGATCACGCGGACGCCGGCGCGCCATTCCGGCATCGCGGCGGTCATCTGCGCGCCCAGCAGCACAACGACCCATGCGACATACATCCAGATCAGCAGGATCGGAAAGGCGGACAGCGCGCCATAGACCGTTTCGTAGGTCGGGAAGTTTTTGACGTAGAGGCCGAACCCTTTCTTGAGAAGTTCGAACAACAATCCGGCGGCAAGGCCGCCGATCAGGGCGTCGCGGCGGCGCACCGGATACGCCGGCATGACCATGTAGAGGATCGAGAAGCCGACCACTTGCAGGATCAGCGGAATAAAGCCCGCAAGCCGGCTGAGCGGGCCGGTGTATTGCTCGACGCCCGTCGCTTGCGCGGCGGCGAACAGATAGCTCGATAGCGAGAGGCTGGCCCCGAACAACATCGGCGACAGGGTGAGCACCGCCCAGTAGACCAGCAGGCGGCCGACCAGGGGGCGCGTTTCCCGGACTTTCCAGATGACGTTGAACGTGTTGTTGATCGACGATAGCAGCATGATCGACGTAACCGCGAGGAAGATCACGCCGACCGCGGTCAACTGGCCCGTCTTGCTGGTGAACTGGTCGATATGGTCATAGACCACCGAACCGATCTCGGGCACGAAGTTCTGGAAAACGAAGGATTGCAATTCCCCCTTCATGCTCTGGAAGGCCGGAAAGGCGGCGAAGATTGCGAAACTGATTGCCAGCAACGGCACCAATGCCAACAGCGCGGTGAACGTCAGTGCCGCCGATCGCTCCTGGCAATGGTCGCGGTTGAATCGGCGGAGAACATAGACCAGGAAGGCGAGTCCCGATCGTATGCTTGGCCGTTCGTGGGTCGTTGTAGCGGCGCGAGGTGTCTTCGCCATTCTTTTCTCCCGTATGGCGTTAGTATAGCGCCGGGATTAAAATCCGCTGAACATCAATTTCTGCCATTGTGGAGGGTTCTGTTCTGCCTCGGATCAAGCATATCCTCGCCTTATCGTGCCTCGTTGCCTTCGTGGCCTATTTCGCCGTTTGGCGGGGCACTCTCCTCATGTACGAGGAATTCGGCCTCATATGGGGCGTGGTTGCCGGGTTGCTCTCGCTTGCGGGCCTGATCGTGATCGTTACCGTCGGCATCATCGTCATCCGGACCATGCGCCATATGGACGGCGTTCCGGTGGCCGAAGAAACGCCGGACCCGCCGAAATAGGGCGGATGCCGCCTTTGACCGGCGGACCTTCTTGTATAAGATGTCGCGCACTTTGCCCTGAGTTTTTATTGGAGTTCCGATGGCTGAGCCGCAAGCGCTGATGGCAGGAAAACGTGGATTGGTAATGGGGGTCGCGAACGACCGCTCGATCGCCTGGGGTATCTCTCGGGTGCTTGCCGACCATGGGGCCGAACTCGCCTTTTCCTACCAAGCGCCGCAGCTCGAACGCCGGGTCAAGCCGCTGGCCGAATCGGTCGGGTCGGACTTCATCATCGAATGTGATGCCGGCGACGACGGTAGCCTGGACAACTTGTTCACCGAGATCGGTAAGCGGTGGGACAGCCTTGACTTCATCGTGCATGCCATCGCCTTTTCCGACCGGCATGAGTTGACCGGCAAATACGTCAACACGTCGCGCGCCAATTTCCAGCTTACCCTGGATGTGTCCTGCTACACGCTGACCGCGCTCTGCCAGCGCGCGGCGGAGATGATGCCGAATGGCGGCAGCATCCTGACGCTGACCTATTACGGGTCGGAGCGCGTGATGCCGCATTACAATGTCATGGGTGTCGCGAAGGCGGCGTTGGAGGCGAGCGTGCGGTATCTGGCGGTCGATCTCGGCGGGCAGAACATTCGCGTCAACGCGATTTCGGCGGGCCCGATCAAGACGCTTGCCGCGTCCGGGATCGGCGACTTCCGCTATATCCTGAAATGGAACGAGTTGAATTCGCCGCTCAAGCGCAACGTCACGCTCGACGACGTCGGCAATTCCGGCCTGTATCTCCTATCGGACCTGAGCAGCGGCGTGACCGGCGAAGTCCATCATGTGGACTCCGGGTACCACACGGTCGGCATGGTCTCGGTCGACGCGGCCGACGAAGTCTCGAAACTCATTGACGGGCTCAGGACCAAATCCTGAGCCGCGGCGGCGGCCCCTATGTCGGATAACAGCTTCGGACATCTTTTCCGCTTCACGACCTGGGGTGAAAGTCACGGGCCGGCGATCGGCGCCGTGGTCGACGGCGTGCCGCCGGGGCTGGCGCTGACCGAAGCGGACATCCAGCAGTGGCTCGATAAACGGCGGCCGGGTCAGTCGAAATACACCACCCAGCGCAAGGAACCGGATCAGGTGAAGATTCTGTCCGGCGTGTTCGAGGGTGTTACGACAGGAACACCCGTCAGCCTGTTGATCGAGAATGTGGACCAGCGGTCGCGCGACTACGGCGACATCAAGGACAAGTTCCGCCCGGCGCATGCGGACTACACCTATCACAAGAAATACGGCCTGCGGGATTACCGTGGCGGCGGTCGGGCCTCGGCGCGGGAAACGGCATTGCGGGTCGCGGCGGGCGGCATCGCGCGCAAGGTGCTGGGCGACGGGATCGAAATCCGCGGCGGCTTGGTGCAGATGGGACCGCACGGTGTAAACCGGGACCGCTGCGATTGGGACGAAACGGCGAACAACCCCTTCTTCTGCCCCGATCCCGTGGCGGCGGAAGAATGGGCGACCTACCTGGACGGTGTCCGCAAGGACGGCTCGTCGGTCGGTGCGGTGATCGAGGTCATCGCCTCGGGCGTCCCCGTCGGATGGGGCGCGCCGGTATACGGCAAGCTCGACGCCGACCTCGCCGCCGCGATGATGAGCATCAACGCGGTGAAGGGCGTCGAGATCGGCACGGGTATGGCGTCCGCCGCTCTGCGCGGCGAGGACAATGCCGACGAGATGGCGATGAACAACGACGGCACCGTCCGGTTCCTGTCGAACCATGCCGGCGGCGTGCTCGGCGGTATCTCGTCGGGGCAGGACGTCGTGGTGCGGTTTGCCGTGAAGCCGACCAGCTCGATCCTGAAACCGCGCCGGACCGTCACCGTGGACGGGCAGAATACGGAAATCGTCACCAAGGGTCGGCACGACCCTTGTGTCGGGATTCGAGGCGTACCGGTGGGCGAGGCGATGATGGCCTGCGTCCTCGCCGACCACATGCTGCGCCACCGCGGGCAGTGCGGCTGACAGCCGTAATAACCGACTAGGATTTTGCCGGCGGATGCGTTTCCCGCCAGTGGCGGGCGATGTCGATGCGCCGCGTGATCCAGACGTCGTCGTGTTTCTGGACATGATCGAGGAAGCGCAGAAGTGCTGCGGCGCGCCCCGGCCGGCCGACCAGGCGGCAATGCAGCCCGACGCTCATCATCTTCGGCGCGCCGTCGCGCCCCTCGGCATAAAGCACGTCGAAACTGTCCCGCAGATAGGCGAAGAACTGATCACCCGAGTTGAACCCCTGCGGCGTGCCGAAGCGCATGTCGTTGGCGTCGAGGGTGTAGGGCACGATGAGCTGCGGTCCGCTCGGGGCCTCCCGCCAGTAGGGCAGGTCGTCCGCGTAGGAGTCCGCGGCATATTCGAAGCCTTCCTCGGCGGCGAGGTCCAACGTATGGATCGAGCAGCGGCCCGTGTACCAGCCGAGCGGCCGGTCGCCGGTGGCCTCGGTATGGATGCGGATCGCTTCCGCCATATGGTCGCGTTCCTGGTCGGCGGTGAAGTCCTTGTATTCGATCCACCGGTAGGCGTGCGACGCGATCTCCCAGTCGGCTTCTTTCATCGCGGCGACGGCTTCCGGATTCCGCGCGAGCGCCATCGCGACCCCGTACACGGTCAGGGGCAGGCTGCGCGCCGTGAAGATTCTCCAGAGCCGCCAGAACCCGGCGCGCGAACCGTATTCGTAGATCGACTCCATATTCATATGCCGTTCGCCGGGCCAGGGGGCCGCGCCGACGATCTCGGAGAGGAAGGCTTCCGATGCCTCGTCGCCGTGCAGAATGTTGTTCTCCGCGCCTTCCTCGTAGTTGATGACGAACTGCAACGCGATCTTCGCGCTATCCGGCCATTGCGGGTCCGGTGGCGTGCGGCCGTAGCCGATCATGTCCCGCGGGTAGCTGTCGTTCATTCGTCCACTCCTTGTCACGTCTCGGCTCATTGCATGTCGATCTGGATCGACAGACTGCCGTCCGTGATCTCGATCGCCGCATCTTCGAATTTTGGCGGGCCCAGGAAGCCGGATGCATTCCGGCTGAACCCATAAGCCTCCGTCGGAATGCCGACGAGGTTCTTGTCGATCTTGCCGTTGCGGTTGGCGTCCTGGAACACGATCGCCGCATATCGGCCCGGCGGCAGGTTCGAAAACACCGTGCGCCGTATCCCGGAATCCGCGCGGATCGACGCGCCCAGGAAGCGGCCCGCGTCGCGGACGAAGCCGTCCGGATGGTCGAAGACCTTCAGGGCGAGGTCGAACCCGTCCGACGTGTCGTATAGGCCCAACACGATGACGCCGTCGTTCGATCGGATACCGGCGATCTCGACGGTCAGGTCTGCGGCCGATGCGATACCCGGCATTGCGAATGCACCGCAGATGGCAAGGCCGCCACAGGCGCCCCGAACCCAACGTTTCAGGAGGTGGGGTATTCGCAAAAATCGCTGAAACAATTGAAACCCTTCTCCCGTTTGCCGGAAATCCGGCTGAAATCGGGCGCTTCTATCGTTGTACCCGGTTCGATGGCCAATGACGGCCGGAGACCGGTCGCCAACGAGGAGAATAGAAATGCCCGAGATCACAGTAAACGGCTTGAATGCGAATTACACCGATACCGGACCCGCGACGGGTGACACAATCCTGTTGCTGCATGCCGGCGGGACCTCGTCCGCGCACTGGCGGAAGGTTGCGCCTCTCCTCGACGGCGATGTCCGGTTGATTGCGCCCGATCTGATCGGTTTCGGTAAAACCGACAGTTGGCGCGGCAACCGGGAATTGACTCATGACGACCAGGCGGACTTGGTCGCCGGGCTGCTGGATCACTTGGATGTCGGGCCGGTACATGTGGTCGGGCATTCCTACGGTGGCGCGACCGCGACCCGGCTCGCGCTGCGATATCCGGAAATGCTCAAAGGGCTCGTGCTCATCGAGCCGGTGTTGACACCGTTGCTGAAGCAGTCCGGCGATTCCGCCCTTTTCCAATCCACGCGGATCCTCGCGTGCGCCTTTATCGCCGATGCCGAGGCCGGCAGGTCCGAAGCCGCCTGGCGGCGTTTCATCGACAATCACAACGGGGACGGAACCTGGAACGGCCTGTCCGACAAAGCGCGCGACCGGTTCCTCGCCATGACGATGGAAACGGCGGATGCCTACAAATCGAATCTGAACAACGTCACAACGCTTACCGATCTGATGGGGCTTGCCGCGCCGACGATGGTGGTGTGCGGCGAAGCGACCTGCAAGTCCTTCCGCCGCATCTGCGCGATCGTTCGTGCGCGCGTGCCCGGTTGCTCCGATCGCATCATCGATGGGGCCGGGCACATGTCGCCGCTGACCCATCCGCAGACCGTTGCGACCGCCATCGAAAGTCACGTCGAAATCGCCAACTGGTGCGCGATTCGAAAATCAGCCGCGTAAATCCCTAAACCCCGATTGCTTGACGAGAAGGAAACGAAGCCATGACGACCTCCATCAACCTCAACGCCATCCTCGAAGACCTCGGCCCGCGTTTTGCTGTGGGTGCGTCGGATCGCGACGCAGTGGCTGAGTTCGTCGCCGACCATTACGACGCCCTGCGCGAGCGGAAGGTATTTTCCGCGCTCGTGCCGACCGAACTCGGTGGGGGTGGTGCCTCGCATAGCGAGATGTGCGCCTTCCTGCGCGGTCTGGCGCATTACTGCAGTTCCACCGCGCTGGCCGTATCGATGCATCAGCATCTCGTGGCCGCCGCCGTCTTCAACTACCGCAACGGCCGGCCGGGGCAGAAACTGCTGGAGCGTGTGGCCGAAAAGGAAGCGGTGCTTGTCAGCACGGGCGCCAACGACTGGCTCGGCTCCAACGGCGAGGTGGAGCGCGTCGCCGACGGCTTCCGCGTTACCGCCCGTAAGCCCTTCGCCAGCGGTTCGCCGAAGGGCGACGTTTTGGTCACGTCCGCGCCCTATGAAGACCCGGAGGAAGGTTGGCAGGTGCTGCACTTCCCGGTGCCGTTCGCGAGTGACGGCATATCGCGCGCCGGCGATTGGGATACCCTCGGCATGCGGGCCACGGGCTCGGAAACGGTCGTCCTAGACGGCGTGTTCGTGCCGGACGCGGCCGTCGTCATGCGGCGGCCGCGCCATGCCTATCATATGGCGTTCAACGTGATCCTGACGGTCGCCATGCCGCTGATCCTGTCGGCCTATGTCGGAGTTGCCGAAGCCGCCGCCGAGATCGCGCAAACCCAGGCGAACAAGCGCATCGCCGATCCGGCGACGCCGTTTCAGTTGGGCGAGTTGACCAACACGCTGACCACCGCGCAATTGGCGGTCGACGCCATGATCGGTATCACCAACGATTGGCAGTTCGACGCGACGCCGGAGACCGCGAACGCAATTCTCGTCCGCAAGACGATCGCCGCCAATGCCGTGATCGCCACGGTCGAGAAGGCCTTGGAAACCGCCGGTGGTTCGGGTTTCTACTCGAAGCTCGGGTTGGAACGGTTGCTGCGCGACGCGCATGGCGTGCAATTCCATCCGTTGCCCGAGAAACGCCAACAGCAGTTCACGGGACGGCTGGCGCTCGGCCTGGACCCGATCCTGGATACGCCGGTCGTGCCGGTGAAGGCCGCCGCCTAGCAGACTCGCCAAATGAACGAAGGGCGCGATACCGATCGTCGGTATCGCGCCCTTCGTTATGCGTATCGGAATAGGAGTGCGTCTCCGGACGCTACCCCAATTCCGCGAGCACTTCGGCCGGATGGGCCTCGGCGTTCATGTCGGCATAGGTCTTGGCAACCTTGCCGTCCGGTCCCACGAGGATGGAAACGCGGGTGGCCTTTTCTTGGTCGGCGCTGTCCGCCGCGCCATAGGCCATGGCGACGGAACGGTCCGGGTCCTGCAGCAGGTCCGCGGTGTACCCCACCTCGTTCCGCCAGGATTTCAGGTCTTCGGTCGAGCTGAACGTGATGCCCAACAGGACGGTGTTCTTGTCGGCAAAGTCTTGGGTTCGATCACGGAACCCGTTGGCTTGCTTGGTTCAATTGTTGCCGAATGCGCGGGGGTAGAACCACAACAGCACGTTCTTGCCCGCGTAATCCGCCAGGCTCACCGACTTGCCGTCTTGGTTCGGCAAGGTGAAACCAGGCGCGTCGCTTCCGATTTCGGGTAAGGACATTCGCTCCCTCTTTTGATGGTTACGTCAAACGAATCGCCGACAGTCTACCACCGGTTTCACAGAAGAGAAGCCGCGCCGCCGTCGGCGCTCTATTCGGCGGCGTTGCCGGCCTTGTCGGCGGCTTCCCGTTGCGCCAATTTCAGGTACCCGTCGCGGGTTTGCGGCAGTTTCTGCCCCAGAATCTGCGAGGCCACGACGGTGCGCAGGATTTGCGCGGTGCCGCCGCCGATGGTGAACATCCGGCCGTCGCGGACCATGCGCTCGATCGGGTTGCGCCGCGAATAACCGGCGGCCCCGTACATCTGGAGCGCATCGTTGGTGACCTTGATCGCCATCTCAGAAGCGACGATCTTGGCTTGCGCCGCCAGCTTCACGTCGGGGAAGCCCATGTTGCTTTTCTCGGCGCTGGCCGCCGCCTTGTAGATCAGCGCGCGGGCCGCCGCGACCTGGCTGTCCATGTCGACCAGCATCCATTGCAGGCCCTGGAACTCGGCGATCGGGCGTCCGAATTGTTCGCGATTTTGCGCATAAATCAGCGCGTGATCGTAGGCACCGGCGGCGATGCCGAGCGCGATGGTGCCCGCGCCGACCCGTTGCGAGTTGTAGGCGTTCATCAGGTCGGCAAAGCCGCGCTTGAAGCCGCTGGGCGATTCGACCAAGGCGTCCGCTGGCACTTCCATGTCCTCGCAGATGACCTCGGCTTCGGGAATGCCGCGCAGGCCCATCGTCGGTTCGCGGTCGCCGATGCGGAGACCGGGCGTCTCGTCGCGCAGGGCCAGGAATCCGCCGATACCCAGTTCCGTCCCGTCCTCGTCGAAGGCGCGGGCGAAGATCAGGTGCAGCCAGGACACGCCGGCGCCCGTGATCCAATGTTTCTTGCCGTTGATCACCCATTTGTCGCCGCGCTTGTCCGCGCGCGTCGTCATTTCGGTTGCGGCGCTGCCGGCCTCCGGCTCCGTGATGCAGATCGCCGGCTTGTCGGCGCGCGAGAAGATCACGTCCGCCGCCATACGTTTCTGTTCTTCGGTGCCGTAGCGCATGACGGTGCTGATCGCGCCCATGTTGGATTCCACGACGATCCGCGCGGTGACGCCGCAGACCATGGCGATCTGTTCGATGACCAGAACCGCATCGAGAAAGCTTCGGCCCTGGCCGCCATATTCCTTGGGAATCGTCATGCCCATGAAACCGGCTTCGTTCAGCGCCTTGGCGTTGTCCCATGGGTATTCCTCGGTCTTGTCGATCTCCGGCGCGCGGGCGGCAAAGACATTCTGCGCAAGATCACGGGCGCGCTGCTGCAAATCCCGTTGGTCGGGGGTGAGGTCGAAATCCATGGATGTGTCCTTATTCGGGGCGGCGGTTGGCCGAGTATGTGATGCGCCTTCCGCGATGACAAGGCTTCGGCGCCGGCCTCGTGCCGGTCACCCGGACTTGTCCCGCATCCGCCGTGCCATATGTGGATATTGGGTGGCGCGCGGTTGCCGGACGGCAATTCACTTAACGAAATTTATCGCTCGCCTAACCTTATGTGACAGGTCGTTGAAAGGACGATTTTGCCGCCTATCTCTACGCGGTGGTTGGAAATAGGAGCGGCATACATAATGGGTCGGACATTCTTATTTGGCGTAGCGGCTCTATCGTTTCTCATCCTGCCGTTCGGCACGCCCGCGGTCGCCCAGAAGCCGGGCAAGGGTAAACCGCAGCCGGTAATCGTCGCGGCCGTGCGTTTGGCCGAGTTCGTCGACCGGTTGGAGGCGCTCGGCACGACCCGCGCCAACGAGACCGTACGCATTACCGCCACCGTCACCGAAACGATCGTCAAGATTAATTTCGACGACGGGCAAAGGGTCCGCGCGGGGGATGTGCTGGTCGAGCTGGAAAAATCGGAAGAAGAGGCCGATTTCCGCGCCGCCGAGGCGATCGTGACGGAACGGCGGCTCGCCTTCGATCGGGCGCGTAATCTGGAAAGCCGGAAATTCACCGCGACCGCACAGTTGGACGAGCGCCGCGCCGCCCTTCAGCAGGCGGAAGCCCAGTTGGACGCGATAAAATCCCGGATCGATAAGCGGGTCATCCGAGCACCTTTTGACGGAATCGTCGATATCCGGAATATCAGTGTCGGCGCCCTGGTCGAGCCGGGCGACCTGATCACCACGCTTTACGATCTCAGCGTGATAAAGGTCGACGTGACGGTTCCGGCGACCTATCTGACCACCCTGAAACCGGGCCTGCCGATCCTCGCGAAGGCCCGAGCCGTGAACAACCGCTTGTTCCAAGGCGAGCTTCGGAGCATCGGCTCGCAAGTCGATCCGGTATCTCGCTCCATCATCGCGCGCGCGGTCTTGCCGAACCCGGATGGTCTGTTGCGACCCGGCCTGTTGATGACGGTGGAACTGCTGAAGAACGCACGGCAGGCGATGATCATTCCGGAGGAGGCGTTGATCCCCCGCGGGCGGGATAACTTTGTCATGATCGTGGACGAGAGCGCCGGTAACAACGCACGCCGCCAGAAGGTCTCCGTCGGCGCGCGCCGGCCCGGGGAAGTGGAGATCCTGGACGGCCTGCAAGCCGGTCAAAAAGTCGTCACCCACGGCACCACGCGCGTGCGGCCGGGCCAGGCCGTGACGATCATATCCGAGCAGGAGCCAAGGCCGTCGCCGAGTTCGAAGGCCAATACGGTGATCCGTCCCGCGGCGGAGGGCTGACGATGTTGTTGTCCGACGTCTCGGTCACGCGGCCGGTCTTCGCATCGGTGATCAGTCTGCTGCTGATCGCCTTCGGGCTGGTGGCTTTCGACCGCCTGCCGCTGCGTGAGTATCCCGACATCGATCCACCGGTCGTTTCGATCGAAACGACCTATCCGGGTGCCGCGGCGAATGTTGTCGAGACGCGGGTGACCGAGATCATCGAAGACCGTATCGCCGGCGTTGAGGGAATCCGGTTCGTCGAATCATCGAGCGCGGACGGGCGGTCGACGATCACGGTGGAGTTCGACGTCTCCCGTGATATCGACGCAGCGGCCAATGACATCCGTGACCGGGTGGCCGGCATCCTCGACGATATTCCCGAAGAGGCCGACCCGCCGGAAATTCAAAAGGCGGATTCCAACGACGACGTCATCATGTGGCTTAATCTAGTCAGCGACCGGTTGAGTGTGCTGGAACTGACCGACTATGCGGAACGCTATCTGACCGACCGGTTCTCAGCGCTCGACGGTGTCGCGCGGGTGCGGGTCGGCGGCGGTCTCAGCTACGCCATGCGCATTTGGCTTGACCGGACCGCGCTCGCCGCCCGCGGCCTTACGGTCGAGGATGTCGAGAATGCGCTGCGCGCCGACAACGTGGAACTGCCCGCCGGCAGCGTCGAATCGCGGATGCGTCAGTTCACCGTCCGGGTCGACCGCAGTTTCCGCACGCCGGAGGATTTCCGCACATTGGTGCTGTCACGCGGTGGGGATGGATATCTGGTTCGGCTTGGCGATGTCGCGCGTATCGAGAAGGGTGCGGTCGAGGATCGCACCTTCTTCCGCGGCAACGAAGTACCGATGGTCGGTATCGGCGTCATCAAGCAATCGCGTGCCAACACGCTCGCCGTGACGGCGGCCGCACGCGCCGAGGCGGCGCGGATAAACGCGGCGCTGCCGGACGGCATGGAAATCAAGCAAAGCTACGACACCAGCGTCTTCGTCCAGGGTGCGATCGACGAGGTGTACAAGACGCTTTTCATCGCGATCGTCCTCGTCGTCATCGTGATCTACCTGTTCCTCGGCAGCTTCCGTGCGATGTTGATTCCGGCGGTGGCGGTGCCGGTATCGCTGATCGCGACCTTCATCATTCTGTATGCACTCGATTTCTCGATTAATCTGTTGACGCTGCTTGCCCTCGTCTTGGCGATCGGCTTGGTGGTCGACGACGGGATCGTGGTGCTGGAGAATATCCACCGGCGCATGGATCTCGGTGAGCCGCCGCTGGTTGCGGCGTTCAAGGGAACGCGTCAGGTCGGCTTCGCGGTCATCGCGACCACGCTCGTCCTGGTTGCGGTTTTCGTGCCGATGACCTTCCTGCAAGGGGACGTCGGGCGATTGTTTTCCGAGTTCGCCCTGACCATGGCTGCGGCGGTCATCTTTTCGAGCCTGGTCGCGCTGACCTTGTCTCCGATGCTCGCGTCCAAAATCCTCAAAGGCGGGGGATCCAAGACGGCGGTCGCCCGGGGGGTCGAACGGGGGTTCGCACCGATTCAGAAAGCGTATCGGCGGGCGCTGGCGTTCACCATCCACAAGCCCGTGCTGATTGCGGCTGGTTTTCTTGTCCTGCTCGGCGGGGCCGCCTGGTTGTTCCAGAAGATCCCGACGGAATACGCTCCGAAGGAGGACCGGGGCGCATTCTTCCTGATCGTGAATGGCCCCGAAGGCGCATCCTATGAATATATCGAGGGCTATATGGATGAGATTGAGCGGCGGCTCATGCCGTTGGTCGAGAAGAACGAGGTCAGCCGCCTGCTGATCCGGGCGCCACGGGCTTTCGGAAACATCGAGTCCTTCAATACCGGTATCGGCATTCTGGTGCTGACCGACTGGTCGGAGCGGCGGTCGGGCTGGGACATCATGGCCGACGTGCGGCGGCGTATCGCCGACTTGCCGGGTGTGCGCGCTTTCCCCGTTATGCGGCAAGGGTTCGGAGGCCGTATCCAGAAACCCGTGCAGTTCGTGATCGGCGGCGGCACGTACCAGGAACTGACGTCTTGGCGCGATCAGATTCTGGCAAAGATCAACGAGAGCAACCCCGGCCTGGTCGGCCTCGATCACAATTACAAGGAAACCAAGCCCCAGTTGCGTGTGGTCGTCGACCGGGACCGGGCCGGCGATCTCGGCGTCAAGCTCGACAGCATCGGACGCACGCTCGAGACGATGCTGGGCTCCCGCCGGGTGACCACCTATATCGACGGCGGTGAGGAGTATGATGTGATTCTCGAAGGTGAGCGGGATGCACAGCGCACCCCGACGAGCATCGAGAACATCTATGTCCGGTCCGACCGAACCGGTGCGCTGATTCCGCTGTCCAACCTGGTGACGATCAGCGAGTTCGCGGATTCGCGCACCCTCAACCGCTACAATCGCGTGCGCGCCATCACCCTGGAAGCGAACCTGGCGGACGGCTATACGCTTGGCGAGGCCTTGGCCTATCTGGAAGGGCTTGCGCGTGAGATCCTGCCGCCGAGCGCGGTGATCGACTACAAGGGCGAGTCGCAGGATTTCAAGGAGTCGGGCGGTTCGCTCCTTTTCGTGTTCCTCCTCGGCATCGTCGTTGTATTCCTGGTTCTGGCGGCACAGTTCGAAAGCTACATTCACCCGCTGATCATCATCCTGACCGTGCCGCTGGCGATCGCGGGCGGTCTTTTCGGCTTGTATGTCACCGGCAGCTCGCTGAACATCTACAGTCAGATCGGCCTCATCATGCTGGTCGGATTGGCGGCGAAGAACGGTATCCTCATTGTCGAATTCGCCAATCAACTGCGCGACCAGGGTGCCGCCTTTCATGATGCGCTGCTCGATGCGTCGGAAAGCCGGCTGCGCCCGATCCTGATGACCGGGATTACCACGGCGGCCGGATCGATTCCTTTGCTGCTCGCCTCGGGCGCGGGAGCGGAAACCCGCATCGTCATCGGCACGGTCGTGTTCTCGGGGGTGATTGCGGCGACATTCTTCACTTTGTTTGTCGTGCCCGCCGCTTATGCCGTCCTGGCCCGACGAACGGGATCGCCCGGCGACGTAAAGCGCCGGCTCGATGCCCAGTCCGCTGCCGGGAAAGCACCCGCCGAATAGAGGGCGGGTTTCTCCGCTCGTCCTCCTGGTCTGGATGCTTGCTTCGCGCTGCGGCCGCGTATTACGGTTCCCGCGACGCCGGTAACGGAGAGCAACCCATGTTTCGCGACCAGCACGGACTGGAGATGACGGCCGCCAGCGAGCAGGCCGTCGCGCGGTATGACCGCATGATATTGCATTATCTGGGTATCCGGTCGGACACCGGCGACCGTCTCAAGGAAGTCTTCGACGCCGATCCGGAGATGCTCATGGCGCATTGCGCCAAAGGCAATTTCATGAAGCTGTTCTGCACGCCGCCGTTGGAACGGAAGGCCGAGGAATCGTTGGAAGCCGCCGAGAAGCTGATGGCCGTTGGGGCGACCGACCGCGAGAAGCAACACGTCGCGGCGCTGGATGCCTGGTGCCGCGGAGACGTTGCCGGCGCAACCGATGTCTGGGAAGCAATTCTGTTGGACCATCCGACCGATGTTCTGGCGATGCGTCTGGTGCATTTCACCCATTTCTATCTCGGCGATTCGGCGGCAATGCGGGACTCGGTCGCGCGGGCGTTGCCTTACTGGCACGCCGACATGCCCGCATACGGCTTCGTCCAGGGACTCAACGCGTTCGGGTTGGAAGAGACCGGCAACTACATCGACGCGGAGAAGGCGGGCCGCCGCGCCGTCGAAATCAATGCGAAGGATATCTGGGCCACACATGCGGTGGCCCACGTGATGGAGATGCAGGGGCGGCACCGCGACGGGATCGACTGGCTGGATGGACTGTCGGCCAATTGGGATGGCTGCAACAACTTTCGCTATCACACTTGGTGGCACAAATGTCTGTTCCATCTGGAGCGGGAAGAATTCGATGTGATCCTCGATCTCTATGATACCCAAGTACGGGCGGATACGACTTCGGCCGACTATCTCGACATGAGCAACGCCATCGCCCTGTTGTGGCGTTTGGAAGAGGCGGGCGCGGATATCGGCGATCGTTGGGTCGAACTTGCCGACAAGGCGGAAGACAAGATCCACGATCACATCTTCGCCTTCCATGATGCCCATTACATGATGGCGCTTGCTGCCGACGGCCGGCAGGAGATGGTCTCCGAGATGCTTGAATCGCTGGACGGAGCGGCGGCCTCGGAGGAAACCACCGAGGGACCGGTTTTCCGCGATGTCGGCCGGCCATTGTGTCAGGCCGTGGCCGCTTTTGGCACCGCGGACTATAAACGTGTCGTCGATATCCTGTCCCCGATACGGCGGCAGGTGTATCGCGTCGGCGGCAGCCACGCGCAGCGGGATTTGTTCTTCCGGCTGCTGACCGTCGCGGCGTTACGGTCGGGACGGCACCGCTTGGCCCGGGCGCTGTTGGCCGAACGGAATGCCCTGAACCCGCGTTCGCCGTGGGGACTTAAGCGCGAGGCGGAAGCGCTGGATGGGTTGGGCGAGGCGGCGGCGGCCGAGGACGCCCGGCAGCGGGCGGCGGCACTTCAGGCGGCATAATGATTGCGGCGAAAGGTCTTAACCTTCGGGCAAAGCTTTCACATATACATGTCAGCGCGGGTGGGCGTACGGATCCGGCAAACGCCCGCTCATAGGAATTTGATCGCATAAGGGAGCCAGCATGAGGCGCATTGGACGGTTCTTCCTCTGGGTTTTCACGACCATCGGCATTTTGACCGCGGCGACTGTCGTTTCGGTCGGCATCTGGTTCGCGCTCGTCGATGACGATGCGCCGGAACTGCCGGAGCGCATGGTCCTGTCGCTGGACCTGAACAAAGGCGTGACCGAGGTAAAGTCCGGCGGTCCGTTCGGTTTCCTGTCCCGCGGACCGGGGCCGGTTTCGATCCGTGAATTTCTGTCGGCATTGGAAAAAGCCGAAACGGATGACCGCGTCGCCGGGCTTGCCGTGCGGTTGGGCGCGACCGGCGTGAGCCTGGCGCAAGCGCAAGAACTGCGCGATGCGGTCGCCAAGTTCCGGAAATCCGGCAAGTCCGCCGTCGCCTTTGCGACGAGTTTTGCATCGTCCGGCGGGGCGACGGTCGAGTACTATCTCGCGACCGCCTTCGACACCATTTGGATGCAGCCCTCGGGCGAACTGGCGATCACCGGCATTTCGCTGGAACTTCCATTCGCCGCCGAGGCACTTGAGAAAGTCGGCGTCGAAGCGAAAATCCGGCAGCGCGAGGAATTCAAGTCCGCGCCGGAAACCTTCATGCGGCGGAGTCTCAGCAAGCCGGCGCGGCAGAACCTGCAGGCCGTTGTCGATACATGGCTGGCGCAGATCGTGGACGGCATCGCAACGGGGCGTAATCTGCCGGTGGCGACGGCGCGGCAGGCGATCGATACCAGCCCCTTGCTGGCCCAGGAGGCGAGAGCCCGCGGGTTGATCGATACGTTGGACTACTGGCCGGCCTTTGTATCGACCGCGCACAAACGGGCGGGCGGCAAAAAGAACCTCGTGAGCTTGGCGTCGTACATCGCCGAGGGCGATTTGCCGAATAGCGAGGGGCCGACGGTAGCCTTGATCCACGGGGTCGGCCCGATCGTGTCGGACGCGCCGAAAGGCAGTCCCTTCGACGATCGCAGGTACCTCGCGGCCGACGCGATGGAGGCCGCAATCGTGAAAGCGGTGAACGATACGAACATCAAGGCCATCCTATTGCGGCTCGACAGTCCCGGGGGTTCTTATGTCGCCTCGGATACGGTCTGGAATGCGCTGATACGCGCGCGCGAGTTGGGTAAGCCGGTGATTGTCAGCATGGGCAGTACGGCGGCGTCCGGAGGGTATTTCATCGCCATGGCGGCCGATGTAATCGTTGCGCAGCCCGGCACGCTGACGGGGTCGATCGGCGTCTATGGCGGAAAATTCGTGACAGCGGAGTTGTGGGAGAAACTCGGCGTGAACTGGCAGGATGTCCATGCCGGGAAGAATGCCACGATGTGGAGTCCCTTTCAGGATTATCCGGACGGTGCGCAAGCGCGTCTCGATGCACATATGGATTTCATCTATCGCGATTTCACGGGCAAGGTGGCCGAGCGGCGGAAACTCGACGACCAACAGATCGATGCGGTCGCGCGCGGCCGGATCTGGTCCGGTGCCCGCGCCCTGAATGCCGGATTGGTCGATCGGTTGGGCGGCCTGACCGAAGCCGTTGCGGCAGTGAAGGAAGCGCTCGACCTGAAACCGGACGTGAGCGTCCAACTACAGGAATTCCCGCGGCGGAAAATGCCGTTCGAGCGCCTCTTGGAATTTGTCTCCGGCGAGACCGAGAATATCTCGGTAGCGCTCGTGGACATGTTGGGGTTGAGCGGATTTCTCTCCGACTCATTGAAAGAGAGGCTGGAACCGTTCGTCGGGGACTTGGACCTATTGCAGCCGCCGGTCGGTCGCTTGCAGCTTCCGCCTATGCGTCTCCACTATTAGGCGTCCTTGGTGGCCGCGATCAGGAATTCGCGGTTGCCTTTCGCGCCGGTAATGGGGCTCGCGGTGACGCCAAGAACCCGCCAGCCCGGCTGCGCATTGATCCATTGCGATACCTGTTCGCAGACAGCGTCGTGGATTTTCGGATCGCGGACGATGCCGCCCTTGGAAACCTGGTCCGGGCCGGCTTGGAATTGCGGTTTTATCAAGGCGACCAGGACCGACCCGGCATGGCAAAGGGCCATTCCGGCGGGCAGTACCTTCTCCAGGCCGATAAAGCTCACGTCGCAGGTAACCAGGTCGATTGGATCCGGGATGTCTTCTTTGGTGATATAGCGCGCGTTGGTCTCTTCGAGAACGACGACACGTTCGTCCTGGCGCAATTTCCAATCCAACTGTCCCTTGCCGACATCCACGGCGAAGACCTTGCCCGCGCCGCGGGTCAGCAGGACGTCCGTGAATCCCCCGGTCGACGCGCCGATGTCCACGCAGATCGCATCCGTCACATCGAGGCCGAACGTGTCCAGCGCGTGTTCGAGTTTCAGGCCGCCGCGCGAAGCCCACGGGTGCTCCTTACCGCGCACTTCCAGGGGGGCGTCGGAGTCGACTGTTTCGCCAGACTTGCCGATCCGGCGGTCCCCACAATAGACCAGCCCGGCCATGATCGATGACTGCGCACGCGTGCGCGTCGGCACAAGGCCGCGTTCGACCAAGAGCATGTCGACGCGCCGTTTTTTCGACTTCGCCAACGAAAGCCTCTCGTTATTATTGGCCGTGCCGCCCCCAATTGACCGAGCGCGGTATAGCGATACCGAGTATGACGATGTTTAGGCGGGAAGACGAGGGGGTGCAGCGGTATCCGATTACCGAATTCAACTAAAACTGCAGAAACTGGTCGTGCTTGCACGTCGCATGGCGTTGTTTCAGTGATTTCTGTCTACGACGAAGCGGGCCGTCAACCGGAGCAGGTCCGCGCGTTCGTCGAATGTCGAGAGATGCGAGACAGCTTGATCGACCAGTTCGTTGGCGCGCTGCCGGGCGCCGTCAATTCCCAGAAGCGATACGAAGGTTTCCTTGCCCGCGTCGGCATCTTTGCCGACGGCCTTGCCGGTTTCTTCCACGCTACCTTCGACGTCCAGCAGGTCGTCGGCGATTTGAAACGCCAGGCCGAGGTCCTGGGCGTAGTTCGTCAGCGCGGAACGCGCCGCATCCGGCGCATTACCCAGGATCGCCCCGGCTTCGCAGCCGAACCGAATCAATGCGCCGGTCTTCAGCCGTTGCAACTGCGTGATCTCGTCCAAGGTAAGCGTGCGGGTCTCAGCCTGAAGGTCGATCATCTGGCCTCCGACCATGCCGCGCACACCGGATGCTTGTGCAAGGCCGAGCACGAGTTTGGCCCGCACGTCGGCGTCCGAGTGGGTCCGGTCGTCGGCGAGCACTTCGAAAGCCATCGTCAGCAATCCGTCACCGGCGAGAATGGCCGTCGCCTCGTCGAACTGTTTATGGACGGTCGGTTTCCCGCGGCGCAGATCGTCGTCATCCATTGCGGGCAGGTCGTCATGAACCAGCGAGTAGCAATGGATCAATTCCAATGCCGCGCCGGCCCGGAGCGCCGAAATCTCCGCGACGTCGAACAGCGTGGAACTCTGGAGCACCAGGAAGGGCCGCAGCCGCTTGCCGCCGGCGAGTGTGGTGTAACGCATCGCCTCGTAGATCAGGGTTTCCGGCGCGCCGTCGGCGGCGAGAACCTCGTCCAGCGTGGTTTCAACCTTCGCCGCCGCGTCGGAAAGAGCGGCATTCAAATCCGCCGTTCCGGTCATTAGTCGAGATCCACCGGTTCGGCCCCGAGTTTGCCGTCCGCGCCCGCCGTGATCTTGTCGATCTTTTCCTTCGCCTCGCGCAGCTTCGCTTCGCAGTGCTTCTTCAATGCGGCTCCGCGCTCATAAGAATCGATCGCGGTATCGAGATTCCCTTTTCCGGATTCGAGATTGCGGACGATGCCTTCGAGTTCCTGCAACGCGTCTTCGAAGCTCATCTTTGCTATATCGGCGTCGGGTTTTCGTTCCGCCATTTTGCCTCCTCGGCGGTTGGTCAACGGCGGCGGAGTGTAGTCGCCGCCCTCGAAACAGGCAACCGGGTCACGACGTCATAAGCGCGTGAACATGTGCGCGGCTGCTCGAGGCCAGGGCATTCAGATCATATCCGCCTTCCAGCGCCGATACGAGTTTGCCGCCGCAGCATTCATCGGCGACTTTCATCAATGCGGCGGTTGCCCATTCGTAATCGGAATCCTCCAAGTTCAACATGGCCAGCGGATCGGCGCGATGCGCATCGAACCCGGCCGAGATAAAGACGATGTCCGGATCGAAATCGCGCAGCGCCGGAAGGACCGTTTCATCGAAGGCCGCGCGAAACTCGTCCGAACCGGCCGACGGGGCGAGAGGAGCGTTCACGATGTTGCGATGATTGCCGCGCTCGCTCAGCCCGCCGGTGCCGGGGTAGAGCGGCGATTGATGGGTCGATGCGTAAAACAGATCGGCCTTGTCCCAGAACATTGCCTGCGTCCCGTTGCCGTGATGAACATCGAAATCGATGACGGCGGCGCGGGTAAGGCCATGTACGGCCTGGGCATGGGCGGCCCCCACGGCGACGCTGTTGAACAGGCAGAACCCCATGGCGATGGCCTGTTCGGCATGATGGCCCGGCGGCCGTACCGCGCAGAAGGCGTTGCGGGCTTCACCGGCGACGACCGCATCGACCGCGGCGCAAACCGCGCCCGATGCCCGCAGGGCCGCCTCGCCGGACCCCGGCGACACATGAGTATCGCCGTCCAAGGCTCGTCGGCCATCGGCCGGGATTGCGTCTAGCACCGCGTGCACGTATTCGCGTTCATGCACCCGTGCGATTTGATCGATATCGGCGCGCGGCGCTTCGCGGCGGTCGAGATGCTGGAATTCCTCGGCCTCCAGGGCGGCGAGTACGGCGCGCAAACGGGCGGGGCACTCGGGATGGTGGTCCCCGGGATCGTGCTCGAGGCAGGCCTGATGGGTATAGAGAATCGTGTGCATGAAGGCCTCTTGATGAATTTCACGAAGTGTGCCGCTAAGCCCTTATTAACGGGTACATCGCAGTCTGTGTCCAGCGGTGAGGCTGTCCGTTGCAGGCGGTTGTTGCGGTGCCGCTGTTTTTCTACTCGGATTGATAAATATTTCTTGAAACTATATGCAGAAATGACCTTAATCCGAGTATGCATTTCTTGGGCTGATCGTGCCGCCCGGCTTCGATCCGGGCGGAATCAACCGCAAAGGTTAGGCGGTTGATGTGAAGGGCTGCGAATGATGGTAGCGAGGCGAATTGCTGTCGTTATGTTAAGCATCTGGGCTGTCACGGCGTTTATCGGGACGGCGGGGGATGCGGTCGCGCAAAAATCCGGAAAGAAAGGTAAATTCGCGGCGCGGATCGGCGTCGACAAGGTCATCAAGGAGCCGGTTTCGCAGACGATGCCGGTCATCGGGCGGTTCGTCGCCCGGCAGCATGGGCCGGTCGGCGCATTGGTTGGCGGGCCGGTCGAGCAGGTCCTCGTGGATGTCGGCGATCGTGTCTCGAAGGGACAAGTCATTGCGCGGCTTCATATGAACCGGATCAGGGCGACTCGCGATTTCAAGGCTGCCGAACTGCTTGAGAAACAGGCGGCGCTCGCGACGGCGAAGGCCCAACTGCAACTCGCCGAAGGCGAACTGACCCGGTTGGATCGGCTCCGCCTGTCCGCGGCCTATTCCAAAGCGCGGCGTAACGACAAGCAGAATGAAGTGGTCAAATACCAGAGTGAGGTATCCGAGGCGCAGGCCGGGGTTGGCCAAGCCGAAGCGAATTTGGAACTTGCGCAGATAGATCTGGGGAATGCCGAAATCCGGGCGCCCTATGATGCGGTGGTCGCGCAGCGTCACGTCGTCGCCGGAAATTATGTGCGCGTCGGCGACAAGATCGTGACCCTCATCAACGACACCGTGCTCGAAGTGGAGGCGGACGTGCCCTCCAATCGATTGATGGGGCTGCAAGACGGGCGGACCGTGCGCATCAAGCTGGATGATGCACGATCCTATAGTGCGAAGGTGCGCGCCGTGATCCCGGCCGAAAATGTGATGACGCGGACGCGTCCGGTGCGATTCGTTCCGCAACTGGGCGATGCGGCGCAATCCTCCGGTTTTGCGGCCGATCAAAGTGTCACGGTCGAGATTCCGATTTCCGATCCGCGCGACGTGGTGACGTTGCACAAGGACGGTGTGATATCCCGCAATGCCGTGAACTTCGTTTTCGTGGTCGTCGGCGACAAAGTGGAGAAGCGGACCGTGCGTCTCGGCCGGGCGATCGGCGAGCGGTTCGAAGTACTGGATGGCGTAATGCCTGGCGACCTTGTTGCCGTTAAGGGCAATGAACGGCTGCGGCACGGACAGAAGGTGACCTATGACGGGGCGGGCGCGTCCAAGAAGGACAGCTCCGACGATGCGAAGCCTGCGCGCGCTCCTTCGAAACCGCTAAAGGCGGGTTAGGTCCGGAGAGCATCCCACAATGGACCTGATCCGGCTATCCATCGACAAACCGACCGCCGTCATTGCCGCCGTCATTTTAGCGGTGCTGTTCGGACTGGTGGCGCTCAATACGATTCCCATTCAGATGTCGCCGGACGTCTCGCGCCCGGTTATTCGCATCACCACGAATTGGCTAGGTGCGGCGCCGGCGGAGGTCGAGCGGGAGATCACAACCGAACAGGAAGATGCGCTTAAAGGGCTGGTCGGGTTAGAAAATATGACCAGCCGGTCGCGTCAGAGCCAGGCGCGCCTCGACCTCGAATTCGCGGTCGGCACGGATATGGACAAGGCGCTGCTGCTGGTCGCCAACCGGCTGGACGGTGTCACGGATTATCCCGACGAAGCGAAGGAACCGACGATGAAAGTCGCCGGTCCGGAAGACAACCGGATCGCCTGGTTTCATCTTACGCGCTTGGAAGGCAACGATCGCGCGATCCAAACCTATGGCGACTTTGCCAATGACGTGATCAAGGAACGGCTGGAGCGGGTCGCCGGGGTCGCGACGGTCAACGTGTATGGCGGCTCCGAACGCGAAATGCGCATCATCGTCGACCCGGCCAAGCTGGCGCGCTACCGCCTGACCGTACCGGAAGTCCTGCGGCGCCTCCGCATGGCCAATGTCTCCGGTACCGGCGGTGCGGTGGAAGAAGGCAAGCGCCGCTACGTGGTCCGGACCGAGGGCGAGCTGCTGACGCCGCAACAGGTCAGCCAGGTCGTGCTTCGGGCCGAACAGGATGCGGGCTCGGGCCGCGTCGGCCGCGTGACGGTCGGCGACATCGCCGAGGTGAGTTTCGGTTACAAGGAGGCGGTGGCGAAAATCCGGACGAACGGGCAGCCGGCCATCGCGATCAACGCAACCCGCGAGGCCGGCGCCAATGTCATCGAAACGATGCAGGGCATATACAGGGCCGTCGATGAGCTGAATGCGGGCCCGGTGAAGCGCGCCAACCTAAAATTCAAACAGCTTTACGACGAGACGGACTATATCAATTCCGCGATCGATCTTGTGGTGCAGAATATCTGGGTCGGTGGTGTGTTCGCGATCGGAATCCTGATCCTGTTCCTGCGATCGGCCCGCGCGACACTCGTCGTCGCCCTATCCATTCCCGTATCGGTGATCGCGTCTTTCGTCGCGATGGCGTTGCTGGGGCGGTCGCTGAACGTTGTATCGCTTGCCGGCATCGCCTTTGCGGTCGGCATGGTGGTCGACGCGGCGATCGTCGTGCTCGAGAACATCTATCGATTGCGGCAACAGGGAAAGCCCGCGCCGGTTGCGGCACTGCTTGGCGCGCGTCAGGTTTGGGGCGCGATCCTGGTTTCCGCGCTGACCACGGTCCTGGTGTTCGTCCCGATCCTCATCATGGATTTGGAGGTCGGGCAACTATTCCGCGATATCGCCGTGGCGATCTCGGTGGCTGTGATGCTGTCCTTGCTAGTGTCCGTGACGGTCATCCCGGCGCTGGCCAACCGGATGCTCGTGAAGGACGTTCCCGAATCGGGCAGGTCGGTCCGGATTCCCGGCATTGACCGGTTCGCGGAGGCGTTTGTGGCCGGCGTGACAGCGTTGACATGGCGGTCCGTCCGCCACCGGTGGTTCGCGATCATGATGGCGGCGGGCATTACTTTAGCGGCGGGTGTTGCGACCTGGTACCTAAAGCCGCCGTTGGAATACCTTCCGGAAGGCAACCGAAATCTGATCATCGGCGTCGTCTTCCCGCCGCCGGGTTATAATCTGGCGACAATGTCGACGATCGCCAATCAGATCGAAAAGGACATCGAGCCGCATATCGCGAAGGATCCCGATTTCAAAGCGGCGCCCGGCGACCCGCCTAAGATGAAGTACTTTGTTTTCGTCGCCTTGCGGCAGCGCGTGTTTCTGGTCGCGCGGGCGACCGAACCGGGGCGCGTCACCGAATTGAAACCGCTTGTGCGCGAGGCCGGGGGCAAGGAGCCGGGGACGTTCATCTTCACCTATCAGCCGTCGATCTTCGGTCGTGGCATTTCGGGCGAACGATCGATCGATTTGGATATCCTGGGACCCGACCTATCCGATGTCGCCGAGGTGGCGCAGCGTGCGGCCGTGATCGTGCAGGAACTGTTCCCGCGGAGCGAAGGGGGCAAGATGCGGCCCAGACCCGGGCTGGAACTGGGCGAGCCGGAAGTCCGGATCATTCCCGACCGCATCCGTCTCGCCGACAACGGCCTGACCGCAAATGACCTGATGCAAACCGTCGATGCCTTCAACGACGGAATTAGGGTGGCGGAAGTTACCGTCGGCGGCCGGCAGATGGACCTCACGTTGAAAGGACCGGACGCCGGGGTTAAGGCGACGCAGGGCATCGGCAGCCTGCCGGTCGTGACCGCGTCGGGCACGATATTGCCGGTAACGTCGCTTGCTGACTTGGAGGTCGTGGCCGGCCCCACGGAAATCCGTCATACGGACCGGACACGCGCGATAACACTTCAGATCGGACCCTCGACCCGTATCGCGCTGGGGACCGCGATCGATATGCTGCAGACCGAGGTGATCGACAAGTTGCGCGCCGAAGGGTTGCCCGACGGTGTGATGCTGCGACTGTCCGGGACGGCGGACAAGCTGATCGCGACGGCGAACGAGATGAAATGGGACCTGTTGCTGGCGCTGGTCATCGTATTCCTTGTGATGGCCGTTCTGTTCGAAAGCTTCGTCTACCCGTTTATCATCGTCCTGTCGGTGCCGGTCGCGACCGCGGGCGGATTCGTCGGCATGCATATCCTCAGCCAATTTCATTACCAGCAGCTCGATATGCTGACGCTGCTCGGTTTCGTCATCCTGATCGGCATCGTGGTCAACAACGCGATCTTGATCGTGCATCAGACGCTGTATCTGATTCGCGACGAGGGTCTGCCGCAGGACGAAGCCATCGTTGAAGCGACACGCAACCGCATCCGCCCAATTTTCATGTCCACGCTGACCAGCGTCTTCGGCATGATGCCGCTGGTGTTGTTCCCGGGTGCGGGATCCGAACTCTACCGGGGCCTCGGCTCGGTTGTGCTCGGCGGGCTCGCGCTCTCCGCGGTTTTGACGCTCGGTATCGTGCCGCCGCTGATGAGCTTGTTTTGCCGCATGCTGGAGAAAAAGAAATCGGGAACCAAGAAACGCATTGCGGATTTCGATGACGGGATACCGAAGGCAGCGGAGTAACTCCCTAAGGAGAACGGAAAGGAAAAGAGCCCCGGAAGCGGGGCTCTTCGGTGTTTCTGGGTTGGCGCGACAAGCTAGGCGAAGACGTCGATCACCTGGCCCAAGGTCCGGCCGGCCTCGGTTTCGTTCAGGGTGTCGTTCCCGGCTTCCTCGAGCGCGACGCTGGAGATTTGATTGGTCTCCAACGGGTCGTCTGCGCCCGGCGTAATCGGGTCGGTCGCTGCCGTTTGCAGTGACGGTTGCGCCGCGACGCCGTTATTGGCGGGCGGCGGTCCGGCAGTTTCGGACGGGGCTGACACGCCCGCATCGTTTCGCCTGGAATCGTCATCTTCGCGGTCGCTCGATGGGATCTCCGCCGCACCGGCGTTGGCGGTTACCTCAGGTATTGGGCCAATTGCCTGTGCGGCGTCGCTGAGGTCGACGCTGTCGGCCGCCGGGATCGGTGTATCGCCGGGTGTCTGCCGGAAGCCTTGCGTCGCCTCCCCTCGGCGTGACTCATCGGACCGGTCGGCAGGCGGCGGCGCCGGCGGTTCGATAGAAAGGCGCGTTTCCAAGTTGGCTGCGTCTACCATAAATCCCTCCACGAATTAGGGCGCACCAATGTAAAAATGGGGCGGGCGCGTCCTTAATATTCAATATGGAGAGAATACTATCAAATAACTTCAAAATAAATCTGTGATGATACGCACATTCTCAAATTAATATTTATAAATTGATCAAAAACATTGGGAAATTACAAGTATTTGTAGTTTATTGTTTCAATAACATTATTGGTTAATCGAGCGCACGTGGGTCGAGCGCGTCCTGCAGCCCGTCACCGAGGAAGTTGAAGGCGATCACGGTGACGAATATCAGCAAGCCGGGCCAGACCGCGAGGAGCGGCGCCGACCAGATCAATTCCTGCGCATTGGTCAGCATATTGCCCCAACTGGCGGTTGGCGGTTGGATACCGAGCCCCAGAAAACTCAGGATCGATTCGAAGAGGATGATGTTGCCGACCGAGAGCGTCGTCGCGACGATGATCGGGGACACCGCGTTCGGCAGGATATGCCGTAGGATGATAGACCGGCTCGGCGCACCCAACGCCACGGCCGCCCGGACAAATTCGCGTTGGCGCAGGGCCAGCGTTTCGGCCCGGACCAGCCGGGCGACGGTATTCCAGCCGACCAGCGCGATGATCACGACAATCCGGTAAAGGCTGACATTCTCGGATTCCACGATGGTCTCCGGGAGTCCTATCTTGTTCAGGTCGACGGCGGCGAGAACGATCAACAGCGGTAGCAAGGGCAGGGCGATCACCGCGTCGTTGAAGCGCATCAAAATGCGATCGACCATGCCGCCTTGGTAGCCCGCGATCAGGCCGATCGCGGTGCCGATGATCGCCGAGAACAGGGCCGCGATGAGTCCCACCGCCAGCGAGACCTGTCCGCCGTACAGCAGCCGCAGCAGGAGGTCGCGGCCGAGCTCGTCGGTGCCGAGCGGATGTTGCAGGGACGGGCCCTTGAAACGCTCGAAAAGGTTCGCCGTGTTGGAGTCGACGCCCAGCACGATCTCGATCAACGGTGCCGATATCGCGAGCAGACACAGGAACACCAAGCCGATGAGGCTGCCGACCGCCAGGCGATGCTGCAGGAAACGCCGCCACATGCGGCGGGTCGGACTCTGCAGGCCGGGCTGGGCGATCGCGCTCATCGCTCATTTTCCCGGCTGGCGAAGGAGACCCTCGGATCCAAGGCGACCTGCGAGATATCGGCAAGAAAATTCCCGAGCAACGTCGCGCCGGTTGCGAACAAAAGCCCCACGAGCGCGAGGTTGAAGTCGTTTCCGAGGATGGCGTCGTACATCATCTTTCCCATGCCGAGCCACGAGAACATGATTTCCGTGATCAGGGCGCCGGAGAATAGATTGCCGAAGCTGAGCCCGACGACGGTGACCAACGGCAGCAAGGCGTTCCGCAGGGCGTGCCCGACCAGCAGGCGCGTCGTGCCGACGCCTTTCGCCCGTGCGGTTCGGATGAAGTCTTGCCGCAGCGTTTGCACCATGCTTGCCCGCATGAAACGCGTGAAGCTGCCGACGCTGGATATCGTCAGGACGAGGATCGGCATCACCATGTACTGGGCACGGTCGAGCAGGTCGCCGCGGCCGACCGTTTCCATGCCGCCGGCCGGCAACCACTCGAAGAACACGGCGAACAGGATGATGCAGAGCAAGGCGAACCAGAAGGACGGGATCGAGATGCCGGCGAAGCAGAACAGGTTGATCGCGTAATCGGTCTTGGAATAAGGGTGCAGCGCCGCGTAGACACCGATTGGAACCGCGAGGGCCAATGCGAAGATCAAGCTGAGGCTCATCAACAGCACCGTGTTGCCGAGCCGGGGGAACAGAACGTCCAGCACCGGCTTGGTATAGGTGCGGGAGTACCCGAAATCCCCCTGCAGCGCGTTGCTCAGCCAGTTCCAGTATCGCTCGACGATCGGCTTGTCGAGTCCGTGCAGGGCCTTCAGGCGGGCGGCGTCGGCGGAGGTGAGGTTGGGATCGGCGGCGATCATCAGATCGATCGGGTCGCCGGGCATGAGCCCGATCAGGACATAAACCACGAAGGTCATGATCCCGAGCACGAGGATGCTCTCGAGGAGCCGGCCCACTGAAAATCGCACCATGGTCGACTATTTCTCCGCGTACCAGTCCTCGACCCAGTGCGTGGAGGTGTATTGATGTCCGGTCGGGATCACGCCTTTAAGCCATTTGGGAAAGATGAAAGCACTCGCGCGGAAATACAATGGCAACGCCGGCAGGTCGGTCGAATAGAGAGTCTGCATCTCGTGCCACAGCGCGCGGTTCTTGTCCGGTTCGCAGACCACCTGCATGTCGTCGATGATCTTGTCCATCCGTTCATTCTTGTAGCCGGTGTAATTCTGGCCTGACCAGCCGTTGTCGTCGCCGGGAATGCGGGTCGAATGCAGTGTTGTCAGCGGAATGTTCTGCGGGGCCGACAGCCAGGCAAATTTCGCGAGGCCCTTGAACTTGCGCTTTCGCACTGTCTGGCCGAAGTAGACCCGGGGCGGCTGGTTGCGAATGCGAACATCGATACCGATCTGGCGCCACATGCTTTGCATGACCTGCTGGACGAGTTCGCGGGATTTGTTGCCGGCGGTTGTCATGAACTCGATTTGCAGGCGTTCGCCCTTGGCATTGTGAAGGATGCCGCCGCGCTTCTTCACCCAGCCCGCTTCCTTCAACAGGGCCTTTGCGCGTTTCGGATCGTAACCGTATTGCGGGACGTCGGGATTGTAGACGCTGTCGAGCGGACTGACGCTGCCATGGGCCACCG
Organism: Alphaproteobacteria bacterium; assembly: GCA_965228975.1. GTDB lineage: Bacteria > Pseudomonadota > Alphaproteobacteria > UBA8366 > UBA8366 > JAJFJD01. The sequence goes on along the minus strand of OZ245851.1, from coordinate 2,925,817 downwards.
GCTGCTTGCCGGCGAAGAGCTGTTTCGTAATGCCTTCCCGGTCCAGCCCATGCAACAACGCTTGCCGGACGCGCTTGTCGGCCAGGATGGGGTTCGCGAGATTGACATCTGCGTGCTCGTAAACGAGGCCCGGTTTGTAGACGAATTGAAAGCGCTTGCCGTGTTGTTTCTCGAATTCGAGCGCCTGGTCCAGCGCAAGCCCCATCTCACCGGCGATATAGTCGATCGACCCGGACAACAGGTTCGCCGTCAGGGCTGCCGTCTTCTCGATCGCCTTGATGGTGATGCGCTTGAACTTGGGTTTTCTGCCGGTCCACATTGGATTTTGTTCGAGAACGACGTAAGAACCCTGCACCACCTTGCTGATTCGGTATGGCCCGAACCAAAGGCCCGGATTGATCGTATTCGTGTCATAGGCGGTGCGGTTGCGGTATTCGGCGGGGTCCTTGAAATTCGCCTCCTCGATATGCGCCGGCAGGAGTTGAAATCCGTTGATCGCCTGATAGTCGCAGGTGCGTTTGTCCAAGTGCAGCGTGAACGTATTGTCGTCCTTCACGTCGATATGGGTGATTCGGCGATACAGTTCGTAGTTGCCGACGCCGGCTTTCTTGTTCTTGCCGACTTTCCACGTGAACACCACGTCCCTCGTGGTGATCGGCGTTTTGTCCCCCCACCACATATTCGGCCGCAGCGTGTAGGTTACGGCGATGCCGGGTTTGCCGTCCTCGGTCTCTTCGAATTTGGCGGTGCCTTTCTCCAGGTCCGGCAATTCGGTGCAGAGCACGCAGGTCAGCTTCCAGTCGGCGTCATAGATCGTGATCGGCCGGCGTGCCATGGCCAGGATGTAGGATTTCGCCAGCATGCTGCCGATGGCGGGATTGAAATTATTGGGGAATTGGCTGATCCCAATGACCAGTTCGTCTTTCGCGCGTGCCGGTACGGCACAGTGAACCAGTATGAAGACTGCTGCGACGAGCCACTTAGGCATTCTTGTTGCTCCCTGCGGACAACGAAATCGCCGGTGGCTCTTAAAGCGCCTAATCCCCGAACTGGCCGTGCCGACCAACCCCGGAGACGAAACGACCGGCCCCCTGGCGACCTTCTTGTTGTACCACACCAACGCCCGCTTGGAATTCCAACTGCATGGCATCCTCAAAGTTGTGATCGAATTGCCGGTACACGGATGCCCGATCGCCGCGCACACAGGCTTGCGGAAATGCTGCGATCTCCCGTGCGATCTGTTGTGCAGCGTCAAGTGCCTGGTTTTTAGGCACGACCCGGTTGGCCAATCCCATCTGCAACGCTTCCTCCGCGCCGACCGGCCGTCCGGTCAGGATCATGTCGAGGGCGCGGCTCGTGCCGATCAGGCGGGGCAGGCGCACCGTGCCGCCGTCGATCAGCGGCATGCCGAACCGCCGGCAGAATACGCCGAATATCGCGTCCTCCTCGACGACGCGAAGATCGCACCAAAGGGCAATTTCGAGTCCGCCCGCGACCGCGTAACCGGAGACGGCCGCGATAACCGGTTTGCCGAGGGACAGGCGTGTCGGACCCATCGGACCGTCGCCGTGGTCGCTGTACCGCTTCTGCCGTTCGCCCAAGGCGACCGCCTTCAGGTCCGCGCCGGCGCAGAAGCCGGTGTCCTTGCCGGCGATGACCGCGACGGAGGCGCTATCGTCGGCATCGAAGGCGCGGAAAGCGTCGGCCAGCGCATCCGCCGTTTCGTTGTCGACGGCGTTTCGGGCCTCGGGCCGGTTGATGATGACCGTGGTGACCGGGCCATCCTTCTGCACGATCACTTTTTCGCTCTGCGACGCCATTCTTCTCTCCGCAGTTGTTCCGGGACGTGCCCTTGCACGGGCACGGGAAATCCAGGGGCCACTGTGCCCGAAGAAGATACGAAGCGAAAGAATTGGGACCGGTAAACGGATTAGCGGTCCATCGCGGGGGCTGTTATCCGCTGGCGTTCGAACGGGCCGGCGCCCAGTCGTCCGGTGCGTGCAGGAAGGCGGCGACCTTTTCGATGGTCGATGCGTCGAAATAATTTTCTTCCTCGGCGCATTTCAGCACGTCCCACCACGTCGCCAGACCGTGCAACGTGACCCCGGCTTTCTTCAAACCCTGAATGCCCTCCGGGAAGATACCGTAGTGGAAGACGACGAAGGTATGCGCGCATTCCGCGCCTGCATCCCGGATGCCGTCGACGAAGCTGATTTTGCTGCCGCCGTCGGTTGCCAAATCCTCGATCAGCAGGATGTTGTCGCCTTCGTTGACGATGCCCTCGATCCGCGCGTTGCGGCCGAACCCCTTCGGCTTCTTGCGGATGTAGATCATCGGCACGTCAAGCAGCTCGGCGATCCAGGCGGCGAAGGGAATGCCGGCGGTCTCGCCGCCCGCGACGGCGCTCACGGTGGATATATCGACCGCCTGTTTTATCTGCTCGGCCATCAGCGACATGAGGGTGCGGCGGGCGTCGACGAAGGAAATCAGCCGCCGGCAATCGACATACACCGGGCTGAGGCGGCCGCTCGTAAAGGTGAATGGATCGTCGGGCCGGAACAGGACGGATTCTGTTTCAATCAGGATACGGGCGGCCGTTCGGGCCATATCGTCGGACATTACGGACTTAATCCTTCAGTTTGTGCGGCGGCGCAGGACATAGGCGCCTTTCTCGAACCGGTCGAAATGCTCCCCGATCAGTTTGTGGCGGACCGGTTCCATGCTGTGGTCGAGTTCCAGGTTCTGTTCCGCGACATAGGTCGTGTGCGACGCATCATGAACCAGCACGTGATACCAGGGTTTTTCCTTCGGCGGCCGGGACTGCGCCATCCGTTCGTACCATGCCTCGGTCCCTTGAAAGACCGGGTCCACGTCGAAGACCACGCCGCGGTATTCGAAGAGCTTATGGTGGATGAGCTGGCCCGGTCGGAACTGTGCGATGCTCTCTGCCATGCGTGATCGGCCATTTCTTATTGATCGTTGGTCGGAAACGCTCGGTTGCGGCAATCTGCCTTGAGGGGAGGGTTCTGTCCAGAACGATTGACTCCGGTTTCGCAAGGCCCTTTAGTTTCCGTACTCTTTGCCATCCATCGCCTTTTGATCACCATCGAATTGTTTTGTCATGCCTGAAAATCTGCCGACTCGCCATGGCGGCCAGCTTGTCGTGGACGCCCTGCGCAAGAATGGCGTCGATACCGTTTTCTGCCTGCCGGGAGAGAGTTTCCTCGGCATTCTCGACGTGTTGATCGATACGCCGGAAATCAAGCTGGTGACCTGCCGGCACGAGGCGGGGGCCGCCTTCATGGCGGAAGCCTATGGCAAGCTAACCGGCAAGCCGGCGGTTTGCCTCGTTACACGCGGTCCCGGCGCCTGCAACGCGTCGATCGGCGTGCACAATGCGAAACACGATTCGACGCCGATGCTGGTTCTGATCGGGCATGCCACGCGTTATGAGGTGCAGCGGGAAGCCTTCCAGGAAATCGAATACCGGCATATGTATCTCGAACTCACCAAATGGGTGGCGCAGATCGACAGCGTGGACCGCATTCCGGAATTCGTCAGCCGGGCCTTCAATCTGGCGACTTCGGGACGTCAGGGGCCGGTTGCTCTGGTTATGCCGGAGGACATGCTGGACGACGAGATCGCCATGCCCGACGCGGCGCCGGCGATCACGGTGCAGCCGGAACCGTCGGAAAGCCAGATGGCGGCCTTCCGCGCCTTGCTGGAAAAGGCACAGCGGCCCTTTCTGATTTCCGGATCGGTCCTGTCCGAACAGGCGGTCAACGATCTGGCCGCGTTCGCCGAAGCGAACCGAATCCCGGCCACGGTCGGGTTCCGCCGCCAGGATTGTTTCGACATGACAAGCCCGTGTTATGCCGGCGATATCGGCTACGGGCCGATTCCGGCGGATCTGGCCGACCGGGTGAAGGAGTCCGATCTGATCATCGCCGTCGGCAGCCGGTTGAACACGATCATCACGCAGGACTTCACCCTGTTCGACCGGCTCGGTGACAATCAGGAACTGATCCATGTGCACCCGGCCTCGGAAGAGATCGGGCGGCTGTATACGCCGGTGTTGGGGATTCAGGCAGGGACAGCCGAGTTCGCCGCCGCCGCACGGGCGATGGCGCCGGTGGCGACCGATCACCGCACGAAATGGGTGGAGGATGCCCATGCCGCCTATCTCGAAACCCTGACACCGCCGCCTTGCAACGCCCCGCTGGACCCGGCCGTGGCGATGCTGCAGCTTCAGGAGTGGCTGCCGGAGGACGCGATCGTCACGGTCGATGCCGGCGCGTATTCGAGCTGGCCGCTACGTTTCCTGCGCTTCAAGCGACCGATGCGATTGTTGGCGGGCAATCTGGGCGCGATGGGCTCGTCGGTGCCGGCGGGCGTCTCCGCGGCGATCACCTGTCCCGACCGGCAGGTCGTTTCGTTGCTGGGCGATGGCAGCGCGCTGATGACCGGTCAGGAAATCGCGACCGCGATGCAGAACAAGGCGAAACCGATCGTCATCCTGTTCAACAACGGCATCTACGGGACGATCCGGCTGAATCAGGAAAACCACTACCCCGGCCGCGTCAGCGGCACTGATCTGGTCAATCCGGATTTCGCGGCCTGGGCGCGGTCGTTCGGGGCGCATGGCGAGGCAGTGGAACGCACAGAGGAGTTTTTGCCTGCACTGGAGCGTGCCAAGGCGAGCGGTACGGCGGCGTTGATCGAGTTACGGATCGACGAGGATCTCGTGTCGTCGCGCACGACGTTGAGCGCCGCCCGCGAGAAGGCGCTGGCGGCCCAGAATACCGGCTGAATCTTAGACAGCGATGGCGTGTTTCGCTTCGGTCTCCGCGGACCGGAGATACCGGTCGAAGACCGACGCGACGATTCGCACGAGAACCCGGTTTTCCGGCGGGACGCGGATGGCGCCGTTCTCGAAGTCGATCAGTCCGTCGCGCCGAAGCTGATGTAGGGAGGTCACTTCTTTCGGGAAGTCCTTGATCGAATACCCGAATCGGGTCGCGACCTGATCGATGTCCACCGTCATGTCGCACATCAAGCGTTCGATCAACGCGCGGCGCACTTGATCGTCGGCGTCGGTGGCGATGCCTTTGACGATCGGCAAGGTTCCGGCGTCGACGGCACTCCGCCAGCGCCGGACATCCGTCTCGTTCTGGGCGTAGCCATGCGGCGTCATGCCGATGGCGGACGCGCCGAAGCCCAACAGAGTATCGGCCGAATCGGTCGTGTAGCCCTGGAAGTTCCGCCGCAGCGTGCCGGCGGCGCGACTGTTTGCCATCGCCGTGCCCGGCCGGCTGAAATGGTCCATACCGATGCGCTGGTAGCCCGCATCGGCCAGGAAGGCGGACATGGCGTCATGCTGCATGCGCCGGTCGGCGGGGGACGGCAGCAGGCTCTCGTCGAGCAGCGCCTGATGCGACTTCATCCACGGTACATGGGCATAACCGAACAGGGCGATCCGGTCCGGCTGCAGCGTCAGGACCTGTTCGGCCGATGCCAGCAAACCCGATACGGTTTGGTGCGGCAGGCCATACATCAGGTCGACATTGATGTCTTCGACGGCGGTAGCCCTGAGCCCGTCGATCACGTGCTCGATCTTTTCATAGGGCTGGATGCGGTTGATCGCCTTCTGCACGGTCGGGCTCAAGTCCTGCACGCCGAGGCTGGCGCGGCTTATCCCGGCATCGCCGCAGGCGGCGATGAAATCGTCATCGGTCGAGCGCGGGTCGAGTTCGATGGCGATTTCGCTTTCCGCATGAATATCGAATCGTTGATGAAGGTGTTTCGTTAGACGCTTTAGGCCGTCAGCGCCTAGCGTGTTGGGGGACCCGCCGCCGAAATGGATATGGCTGATCGGCATGCGTGCGGGCAATGTCTCGGTTGCCAGATCGATTTCCGCGAGCATGTGATCGAGATAGTCCGCGATGACCCCTTCGCGGCGCACGACCCGCGTGTTGCAGCCACAGAACCAGCAGAGTTCGCGGCAGAAGGGCGTGTGCATGTAGAGCGAGACGGGCGATGCCGGATCGAGGGCGGCGAGCCAGTCCCGGTATTGTCGTTCGCCGATGCCGTCATGGAAATGCGGAGCGGTCGGATAGCTGGTGTAGCGCGGAAGCCGGCGGGTGAGGAGGTCGTTCGATTGAGCGGTCATTGGACCAACGTCGACGGGCGGTGGGGGCGGCGCATTGATGGAGATCAAATTTGCACGTTTGGGGTTGTCCCGGGTGGTCGCAGGCCGGTTGCCGGCCCTTGACCGATGGGCCGTTTCGGAATAAGAACAAAATAGGAACATTCAATGGCAAAGGTCCCCGTATGCCCGAGCAAGAAAGCACCCTGTTGATCGATCTCCGGGCCCGGATTGCCCGGCTGGAACGCGGCGAAACCGACGTCGGGCGGTATCCGGCGATGCCGTTCGATATTCCCGCGATCGATGCGGCGTTGCCGGGCGGTGGGCTGGCCAGCGGGGCGGTGCATGAGGTGACGGGCAGCGCCGCGGGCGGCTTCGTGTCGATGCTGGCGGGGCGGACGGACGGGCCGGTGCTGTGGTGCGTCATGGCGCGGTCCGGCGCCGATCTCTACGGACCCGGCTTGGCGGCGTTCGGCCTCGATACGGACCGGCTGGTGATCGCCCGCTGTACGACGGCGGAGGACATGTTGTGGGCGATGGAGGAAGGGTTGCGCGATTCCGGCCTTGCCGCGGTGATCGGCGAGCCTGACCGTGCGGTCGCCCTGACCGCCAGCCGCCGGTTGCAGCTTGCCGCCGAGACGGGCGGCGGGACCGGCCTGGTGCTGCGGCGGGGCGCGGGCAAGGGCGATCTGTCGCCGAGCGCGGTGTTCAGCCGGTGGCAGGCGGACTCCGCGCCGCTGCTGGGACTGCCGGAAATGACACGGTCTTCCACCGGCGGGATGCGCTGGCGGTTGGACCTGTTGCGCTGCCGCGGCGGGGTCGGCGGCATGAACAAGACATGGTTGGTGGAATGGTGCGATGCGACGCGTGATCTCTCTCTGGTTTCCGACATTGTCGATCGACCGGGTGCGGCGCGGGAAGGGCAGCGCCTGGCGGGATGATCCCGACAAACCGGTCGCGCTGGTCGCCGAAACCGCGGGCCGGATCGTCGTCACGGCGGTCAGCGATGCGGCGTCGGCGGCGGGGATCGCGCCCGAGATGGCGCTGGCCGACGCGCGGGCGGTATTGCCGGGGCTTCGGACGATGCCTGCCGATCCGGAGGCGGATGCGGCGCTGCGGGCACATATCCTGTCATGGTGCGGCCGCTACACGCCCTTTGCCGCGCCGGAAGGCACCGATGGTGTTTGGCTCGATGTCACCGGTTGTGCGCATCTGTTTGGCGGCGAGCAGGCGATGCTGGATGACCTGTTGACGCGGCTTGGGAATATGGGGCTGCGCGGCCGGGCCGCTCTGACAGGCACGCCGGGCGCGGCCTGGGCCTTGTCGCATTACGGCGCGGCCTGCTCGATCGTGGCGTCCGAGGCGGTTCGCGACAATATCGCGGGATTGCCGGTCGCGTCGTTGCGGCTCGGCGCGGCGACGGCGGCGGGGCTGACGCGTCTCGGCCTGAAGCGGGTCGGCGATCTTTATGCCCTCCCGCGGGCGCCGTTGACCGCACGGTTCAGCGGTGAGGTGTCCTTGCGGCTCGACCAGGCGCTCGGCCGGGTCGAGGAGCCGATATCGCCGCGCCAACCGCCGCCGCGCTATCGCGTGCGCCTGGCCTTTCCCGACCCGATCGGGCTGACCGAGGACATCGAGGCCGGCTTGCGCCGCCTGTTGCATGAATTGTGCGAGCGGCTGGGCCAGGCGCAGCGCGGCTGCCGGCGGCTGGATCTGACGTTGTACCGGGTCGACGGGTCGCTCCAGACCGTAAGCGTCGGCACGTCCGTCCCGGCGCGGGATGCGGCGCATCTCGCAAAGCTCTTCGCGGAGCGTCTCGGCACGCTCGATGCCGGTTTCGGGGTCGAGGCGATGGTCCTGGCCGCCCCGGTCACCGAACCGCTGGGCGCGGTGCAGATCGACAGCCCGGCCTCGGTCTCAGCCTCAAGCAGGCCGAAGGCCGATAGGCGACAAAAAGACTCCTCAAGCAAGCCGAAGGCCGATAGGCCATCCAAAGACTCCTCAAGTAGCCCAACGGGCGATAGGCGACAAAATGACCCCTCAAGCAGGCCGAAGGCCAATAGGCGGCAAAATATTTCGCCGTTGATCGACCGGCTCGGCAACCGGTTGGGGTTCGGCCAGGTCGTCGGTCTGCGGCCGCGCGAGAGCTTCCTGCCAGAATACGCGGTTGAAACCGTGCCCGCCGCGGCCGGGGATGGGGATATTCCCTGGTGGCCCGGCCCGGTTCGGCCGCTGCGTTTGCTGGCCCGGCCCGAACTGCTGGACACGCTCGCCACCGTGCCCGATGACGGCCCGCCGGCGGCTTTCCGATGGCGGCGGGTGCAGCATCGTCTGCAGGCCGCGGAAGGGCCCGAGCGGATCGCGCCGGAATGGTGGCGGCTCGATTCAGGCTGGGACGGCGGCGCGCGCGACTATTGGCGGGTCGAGGACGAGACGGGCCGCCGGTTCTGGCTGTATCGCGAAGTGCGCCCCCGGCGGGACGGCACGTCGCGGTGGTTCCTGCACGGATTGTTCGCATGATGGCGCCCGACTACGCCGAGCTTCAGGTCACGACGAATTTCAGCTTCCTGCGCGGCGCGTCGCATGCGCATGAACTGGTGGCGCGCGCCGTCGAACTGGGCCACACGGCGATCGCCGTGGCCGACCGCAACAGCCTCGCCGGTGTCGTGCGCATGCATATCGCCGCCAAGGATGCGGATTTGCCGCTGCTGGTCGGCGCGCGGCTCGACCTGGCCGACGGGGCGAGCCTGCTGGCTTTCCCGGAGGACCGCGCCGCCTATGGACGGCTGTCCCGTCTGATCACGGTCGGCCGCCGCCGCGCGCCGAAGGGCGAGTGCGAGCTGACCCGCGCCGACATCTTCGAGCACGGGGCGGGGATGGTCTTCGTCGCGCTGCCGCCGGAGGGACCGGACGCCCCGGATGACAGGTTCTCGATGGAGCTTTCAACACTGGCGGCGGCTTTCCCGGGGGCGTGTTATCTCGCCGGGCAGAACCTATTGCGCGGCGACGATACGCATCGGCTCGCCCGGCTGGCGGAAATCGCCGACGCCTGCGGCGTGCCGCTGGTCGCGACGAACGACGTGCATATGCACGAGGCGTCGCGGCGGCCGTTGGCCGATGTGCTGATCTGTATCCGCGAACATTGCACCATCGACGATGCGGGCTACCGGCTGGTCGCGAACGGGGAACGCCATCTCAAATCCGCTGAGGACATGATGCGGCTGTTCGCGGCGTATCCCGACGCGGTGGCGCGGACGCAGGAGATCGTGCAGCGCTGTCACTTCAACCTCGACGAATTGCGCTACGAATATCCCGACGAGGTGACCGGCGACGGCCGCACGCCGCAGGAAGAGCTCGTCCACCAGACCTGGGAGGGGGCGAAGGACCGCTATCCCGGCGGCGTGCCGAAAGCGGTGAAGAAGGTGGTCGAGCACGAACTCGACCTGATCGGCCAACTCGGCTACGCGCCGTATTTCCTGACCGTGTACGACATCGTCCGCTTCGCCCGCGAGCGGCATATCCTGTGTCAGGGGCGCGGTTCGGCGGCCAATTCCGCCGTCTGCTACTGCCTCGGCATCACGGCGGTCGACCCGTCGAAGCTCGACCTGCTGTTCGAACGCTTCGTCTCGACCGAGCGCAACGAGCCGCCCGACATCGACGTGGATTTCGAACACGAGCGGCGCGAGGAGGTCATCCAGTACATCTATGACAAATACGGCCGCGACCGCGCGGGCATGACGGCGGTGGTGTCCTGCTATCGCGCGCGCGGCGCGGTCCGCGAGGTGGGCAAGGCGATGGGACTCAGCCGCGACACCGTGACGGCGTTGGCGGGGCAGGTCTGGGGCTGGTCCAGCGACGGCATCGACGAGGACCAGGTGCGGGAGATCGGGCTTGACCCCACGGACCGGCGGCTGCGGCAGGCGCTGCTGCTGACCGCGACGCTGATCGGCTTTCCGCGCCACCTGTCGCAGCATGTCGGCGGCTTCGTGATCAGCCGCGGCCCGTTGACCGAGATCGTGCCGATCGAGAACGCGGCGATGGAAGACCGCACCGTGATCGAGTGGGACAAGGACGACCTGGACGCGCTCGGCCTCCTCAAGATCGACGTGTTGTCGCTCGGCATGCTGACATGCATCCGCAAGGGCTTCGACCTGATCCATCGGCATTTCGGCAAGACGTACGACCTGGCGACCGTGCCGACGGAAGACCCGGCGGTCTATGACATGCTGTGCGACGCGGATTCGATCGGCGTGTTTCAGGTCGAGAGCCGGGCGCAGATGGCCTTCTTGCCGCGCATGAAGCCGCGCGATTTCTACGATCTGGTGATCGAGGTCGCCATCGTCCGGCCGGGACCGATCCAGGGCGACATGGTGCATCCTTATCTGCGCCGCCGGAACGGCGAGGAGCAGGTGGACTATCCGTCCGAGGCGCTGCGCGAGGTGCTCGGCAAGACCCTCGGCGTGCCGCTGTTCCAGGAGCAGGCGATGAAGATTGCCATCGTCGGTGCAGGGTTCACGCCGTCCGAGGCGGACCGGTTGCGCCGCGCCATGGCGACCTTCCGCCGCGTCGGCACGATCCATAGCTTCCGCGAGAAGTTCGTCGCCGGGATGGTGGCGCGCGGCTACGACGCCGATTTCGCCGACCGCTGCTTCCGGCAGATCGAAGGTTTCGGCGAATACGGCTTCCCGGAAAGCCACGCGGCGAGCTTCGCCATGCTGGTCTATGTCTCGGCCTGGATGAAATGCCATTACCCGGCGGTCTTCGCTGCGGCGCTGCTGAACAGCCAGCCGATGGGCTTCTACGCGCCGGCGCAGATTGTGCGCGATGCGGTCGATCACGACGTGACTGCGCTGCCGCCGGACGTGAACCGCTCCGGCTGGGATTCGACGCTCGAGGTCAACGCCGAATCCATCGGCGGCTTGGCGTTGCGGCTCGGCCTGCGGCAGATCAAGGGCCTGTCGGAGGAGCATGCGCTTTGCCTGGTCGAAAAACGCAACAACGGCTATTGGGACCCGGCGGCGTTGTGGCGGCGGACCGGGCTGCCGGCCTCCGTGTTGGAAGCCTTAGCCCGCGCCGACGCCTTCGGGTCGATGGGACTGAAGCGCCGTCAGGCACTGTGGATCGCCAAGGGGCTGGGCGATTCCCCCTTGCCGCTGTTCGCCGGGATCGAGGGCAGCGAACGGGGCGACGAGCCGATGGTCGACCTGCCGGAGATGTCGATCGGCGAGGAGGTGGTGGAGGATTATTCCTGGATGCGTTTATCGTTGAAACGGCATCCGCTCGACCTGCTGCGCGGCCGCATGGCCCTGATGGGCGCCATCCCCGCGGCGCGGCTGGTCGAGACGAAGGACGAGGCCCGCGTCACCGTTGCGGGGCTGGTGCTGGTGCGGCAGCGGCCCGGCAGCGCCAAGGGCGTCATCTTCATCACCATCGAGGACGAGACCGGCGTCGCCAACATCATCGTCTGGCGGAAGACCTTCGAGCGGTTCCGCCGCGTCGTGATGACCGCGCGGCTGCTGCGGGTGACCGGCAAACTGCAGCGCGAAGGCATCGTCACCCATATCGTGGCGGAGCGGCTGGAAGACCTGTCCGGGCAACTCGACGACCTGGCGGACAAGGAAACCTTCGACCTGGCCGTCAGTCCCGCGGACGAGGTAAAGCGCGATCTGCCGGTCGAGCCGCAGGAAAGGGCACTGCGCCGGCAGAAACCGAAACCGCCGACCCCGATCCCCCGCCCGAAACATCCGCGCGAGCAAGCCAAGGCGCTGTTCCCGTCTCGCGATTTCCATTAGGCTTCGGCTAATTTCGTGCCAATCCGGGAACGTCACCGCTGTCCACCGATAAGCACCCAACTCAACCGTCCGCACCGATCTTCAAGAACGAGGCAATCGAGCTGCGCCGATGCCGCCATGGCGTCATGCTATACAGCGCCAACGACGCCTATATCGGCCGGTCGCTCCGGACATATGGCGAATACTGCGAAGACGATATCCGGCTGTTCCAAAAGGTCGTGCGGCCGGGCAATACCGTTCTCGATGTCGGCGCCAACATCGGAGCGCACACGGTGTTCTTCGCCAATGCGGTCGGGCGGACAGGGAGGGTCGTCGCCATTGAGCCGCTGCGAAGCAATTTTCAGATGCTGTGCGCAAACCTAACGCTCAATGGCCTGGATCAGGTGGAGCCGGTGCATATGGCGGTCGGGCGAAAGGCTGGGACCGTGCAGGTGCCCCGCGCCAGGCTCATGAATGTCGGCAACCAGGGTGCATTTTCCTTGAAGGATCCGTTGCCTGACGGCGCCACGCTGGACACTGTTCCGATGACAACGGTCGATGCACTGAACCTCGAGTCCTGCCACTTCATCAAGATCGACGTCGAGGGGATGGAGGAGGAAGTGCTTCAAGGCGCTGTTGCGACGCTCAAACGGCATCAGCCGTTCTTACATCTTGAAAACAATCGGAAAGATCAATCCCCCGCGCTTATCCAGGCACTGTTCGACATGGACTACGCCTGTTTCTGGCATCCAAGTCGTTACTTCGATCCCGAAAATTATTTCGGCGTCGAGAAGAACATCTTCCAGAAGTCGATCGAACTCAACATGGTCGCAGTGCCGCGGTTGGTTGCCCATATCGTGGATGGGATGCCGTCGGTGAAATCCCCGGACGACTGGCCGGTCCGCAAATAGGGTTTCGCCATGAAATTCCCGCCGGTCCGACTAACCGCCGGAAAACATCCCGAGCCACCGCCACCATAGGAAGTTCAGAGGGGTGATGACGATCACGTAGATTGCGGTATAGGCGAGGCACATCCGGACCGTGCGGCCGAAATTGACCTGGCCCAACAGCATCGCGGTCAGGACCGGCGCGACCTGATACGGCAGCAGGATCACCATGAAGCTTGTGACCTGCGACAGCATGGCGGTCTTGAGCGGCCAGCCGGTCGCCGCCGCGATGTCGGGAGCAAGTGGGGTCAGCACCGCCGCCGCGCCCGCCGGATTTGCGGCCAGCGACATCAGGCTCCCCATGCCGAGGATGGCGCCGAAGTTATAGGCGTCACTGTCGGGCGATAGACCCGAGACGTCGATGAACAGCGATCCCAGCGTCTTGGCAAGCCCGCTGTCGGCGACTACCGCGCCGAGGCCGATGATCCCGGCGGTGAAGAACCAGGGCGCATAGTTGACCGACTCGCTCAGCGCCTTAGGTGGCACCAGTCCCGCGATCGGCAGCAGACAGATAACCGCCGCGCCGAACGCGACCCAGGCCGGGGCGATGCCGTGCAGCGTATCCGTGGCCCATAATGCCAAGGTCAGAATGAGCAGGACGGTCAGGCGGCGTTCGTCCTTGCTCATCGCCGTATGGCTCTCGGGGGCAAGGGGCCGGGGCGCGTCACTCCGGAACATCAGAATCACGAGTGCGACGATCGATAGGAAGGACAGAAATCCGGCAACCGGCATGTTGAGCAGGAAGAACTCGCCGTAGCGCAGCGTCACGCCATAGATGCTCTCGATCAGGCCGCTCATCACCACATTCGGCACCGTCGCTGGCAGCAGGCCCATCGGCGACATGACAGTGCTGAAGGCGGCGGCGAGGATCATGCCGTCGCGGCCGCTGCTCCCGACTTCGTAGCCCATGCGATCGGCCAGTGCGGCAACGATCGGAACCAGCAGGACGACGCGGCTCATTGCCGAGGGCATGACGAAGGCGAGGCCGAAAGCGGCCAGCGCGACACCCAGCAGCACCCGCCGGTAGGAATGTCCCGTCCGCTGCAGAACCGCTTCGGCCATGCGAATGCCGAGACCGGTACGCTGCACCGCGATCCCGAGCACGATGCCGCCGAAAATCAGCCAGACGGCGCCCGCATGGAAGCCGGAGAAGACGACGGACGGTTCGGCGACATGCAGCACCACGGCGAGCAGGAAAAACAGAAAGCTCGTGACATGCGGCGGCAGCACCTCGGTCGCCCAGAAGGCGACGGCGATAAACACCAACCCGAGCGCCTTCAGAGCGTTCGGTTCGATTCCGTCCGGCGGAGGCAGAAAAAGCATGCCGGCGCCGATGGCGGCCATGATCCCGGCGATCAGTCTGGCGAAGAGCGGTGGCCCGTTGGCCGGGCTTTTCTTATGTACGGCACTCATGGAAGGAGTCTCGAGAATGCGGCTCGGATTTCCGCGGTCGCATCGTCATAGCAAATGGAGCAGGGTACGCCCATAGCGGCGGTGTGGAGCCCCAATTATTTTTTGAAATCGCCGCGTTAAGATAATGAAAAATAAACAATAAACTTGGACCAAAAAAATCGTTCCGATGTGTCAATTTTGCTTGCGTAAACCGAAAATTGGGAGCAATTAGGGTTCGGCACACAACGCCCGGTCCCCGAAAATGATGGTCATCTAGACGGACCGGCGAAAGCAGTGTGTATCCTGGAGAAAATTGAAATGGGTGCGATTTACGGTCTGGCGCTTGCATGCGCGAGCGTAGTGCTGTTCCGCTATTTGGTTAAGGTGAAGAATGCAACGCCGCCGGCCAAGTGGACAAAATCCACTGTTTTGATCACGGCAATCATGCTGGTTCTTTTCGTCGGTGTGATTTTCGGCGTTGCGATTCTCATCAAATTCGCCATCAATGCGACACTCGACGAGTTCGGCGTATTCGAGCTTATTTTCTTCTGTTCGATTGTCGGGGCAACGGTATTGGCTTGGCGTGCCGCAAAACCGGCCTCCCTTGCCGACACGGCCTAGGCGGCAAGTGGCGACTGGATTCTTCGTCGCTAAAATGTCGTCTTAGACTTCGATGGGACCGTAAAACTGACGACGCTGGCGTGGTCCCGTGTCGTCAGGCCGGTACCGGCGGATAGTACTTGCAAATCGCATAGCTGGATTCGGTCTTGGCGTTTTCCCTTTTGGGTTCGGCAATGACGCGCAAAAGCTATACTGTGCCGGGGGATTCTTCGGCTACGAGGCTTCGGCGGAGCGATGAGCGAGTATCCTTGCGTCGATAGGGCGTCCGTCCTTGCGGCGATTAGATCGGCATTCGCCAACCGCCCTATCGCAACCGTCATGACGACGTCCATGCAATTGTCCGATGTGGAACACGAGGAGGTCATGGCCTTCTCCGGCATGTCGTGGGATGCCGTGACATTCGACATGGTAGAGAAGTACGCGGACGCCGTGTTCTGGTTCGCGCCAGAGGCGTTTTGTTATTACCTGCCGGGCTTTTTGGCTGCGGGCCTCAAGGCCGACCGCCGGGATTCAAATGCCTATGATGCGCTGATAGGAATGCTGGATCGCAGCGCCGAGCCGGAATATTGGGACGAATTCTTTCTGGAGCGCTGGCCGCTTCTGTCGGCCGACGAGCTCAATGCGGTCGCGCTTTGGGTGCAATGGTTCGAAGAACCGGATGTCTTTTTTCCGAATACCTTCGAGCGCGTCCAGGAAACTCTTTCCCTGTTGCAGCAGAAGCAGACCGGACCGTGAAGCAGGAATGGCGCGACTCGATCTTGGCGGGTGATGAAGTGAACCTCATGCGTCTGCTGGCGGCAGACGAGGATGTCGACGCGAAGGATCGATACGGTCAAACTGCGTTGATGCTTGCGGCCACGCATGGCCATAGCGCCATCGTCCGCGTTTTGTTGGCGCATGGCGCCGATACCGACGTTACTGCGAAATTCGGATTGAGCGCCTTGATGCTCGCCGTGGTCAATCGGCATGCGGATATCGCGCGACAGCTCGTGGACGCAGGAACCGACCTGTCCCTCAAAGGATCGGGTGCACCGGGTTTCGCGGGCAAGACGGCCTTGGAGCTGGCCGAGCATGCCGAGTTGAAGGAGCTCGCCGCCTATATCGCCGCGGCGCAATGACATTCGCCCGAAGGGGTCAGAGAGTATTTCGCTGACTTTGCCGTAGTTTGCCAGTCCGGATAGACTCTCAGCTGATCACTTGGCTGGCTGCTTCATAGCGGCCGGCACCCAAAAGGAAACCGGATATGACTGACCAGGGCGCACACCCCGGCATAGATCAAGGCGCATCCGTCGAAACCCTGACCATCGACGAAGTCGAGATCATTCCATTGGACCTGCTGCCAAGCCTTCGGCGGATACTCCCGACGGGCCCGATTCAATATGGCGAGACGGGGATGGTGGGCCGCTCGGTGCTTGTCGCCGTTCGAGCAGGCGGTATTACCGGATGGGGACAGATCCGGCCCGTCAATCCGTTCCAGGCCGACACCGCGTCGAGTGCCGTTGCCGCGCTGCGCGACTACTACGCGCCGTTGGCTGTCGGGCGCAATGCCTTCCACCGTGCGGCGCTGCTGCGGGAGATGACGCGGAAGTTGCCGCCGAATTCCGCGGCGTTGGCGATGTTCGATGTGGCGCTGCATGATCTGTTGGGGCGGGCGTTGGGCGTTCCGGTCCATGCCTTGTTGGGCGGGGCGTGCAAGGAGCGAATTCCGCTCGAATGGTCGGTCGGCGCGGGTAGTGTCGAGCAGATGGTGCACGAGGCGGAGCACGCGTTCGGTGACTACAAGACACCGTATGTCTGCTTCAAGGTCGGCCCGGTCGCGAAGCTCGCGGAGAATGTCGAGACGCTGCACCAAGTCCGCGAGCAGCTCGGCGATACCGTTCATCTTGCGCTCGACGCCAACGGCAGTTTTTCGGCCCGGGAGGCAATCCAGTTGGCGGAAGGGCTATGGGACGTGGAGATCGCGTACTTCGAGCAGCCGGTCGAAGGCTGGGACATCGCCGCGCTGAAACGCGTACGCGATCATGCGGGCATGCCGGTCATGGCCGACGAATCCGTCTACGCTCCGCAGGATGCGATCAAGGTGGTGCAGGCGGAGGCGGCGGATGTGCTCGGCATCAAGCTGTACAAGAGCGGCGGGCTCTGGCGCGGCCGGCAGATCGCCCTGGTCGCCGAGGCCGCCGGCTACGATGTGAATTGCGCCGGTACGGCGAACGGCTCCCATCTGGAGGCGCTGGCGGCGGCGCATCTCGGCGCGTCGGTGCCGAACCATGCCTTCGGCGCGGAGTTCACCATGGGATTGCCGCAGGTCGCGGAGGATCCGATCGTGCCGGACCCGGTGATGGAAATCGAGGACGGCGCCTGCACGGTGCCGACGGGCCCCGGATTGGGCGGCGTGGTCGACGAGGCGGCGGTGGAAAAACATGCGATTGACCGGATTCGGGTATCCGGGTAGCGAGCGCGGCATCCGGATACCGTCGCGGCGTCATTCGCTTAACGTGGGATTCAGAATCCGGAAATAGGGTTGTTCCGATCACGTATTCAACGGAGACCCGCCGTCATGCGCATCCTCTTCGCTTTCCTTGTTTTCGTTGCGATCAGTGCCGCGGGCGCTCCGGCGCGGGCGGACTCGCAGCTGGACAACTTCCAGAAACGGATCGAGACGGCATTGGCCATTGCTGACGGCTCGGCGCGGGCAACGGCGCTGAATGCGTTGTTCCATCGGGAAAACCTCGACGACTGGTCTGCCAAGATGGCCGGCCGCATGTCCGGTCACCTCGATAAATTGCAGGGCCGCGCCATTTCGTTTGCGCCGTTGCCGCCGGACAATGTCTCGCTTCATGTCGTTGACGGGTATGAGTACCGGCCCAACCTAAAGCCGGTCGGGCATGTCGTGTTTACCGACCCCGATGCCCGACCAGGGAATAATACTAAGGTTCTGTACGGTTACGATTCGGCACGGTCCCGCTACGCCTTCCCGGTCGTTGTACGAATACTCGTGAACCCGAATGCGCCCAAGGACAAACAACTTCAGATGATTGCAATCGGTATGGCTCATCCGCCGGTTACCTTTGAAGGGTGGTGTGACATTTCGCTGAGCAATAACACCGTAAACCGGGTTACGCTTGGCGATCAGAAGATCGGCAACCAAACACGGATTATGCGCGGACAATCGATCGAACGGTGCGAAGTGACGAATACGAGCGGGCGGGGCGCTCTAAGTCTGCGATTGTTCGAGGACGATCGAAAGCTGTTCGAGGACCGGGTCGAAGCGCCGCATACGACAATCGTCTATCGGAAAAATTGACTCGGCGGCATGAATCTACTCCTCCGGTTCGGTCGTGAACATCAACGGATGCCCGGCCCGGCGGCCCGCTTCCGTCGCTTCGGTGGCTTTGGTCTCGGCGATGTCCTTGGAATAGACAGCGACGACGCAAGCGCCCCGGTTGTGCGCGGTCAGCATGATGCGGTTGGCCTTGCCTTCGCCGATGCCGAACACCGACCGGAGCACCACCACGACGAATTCCCGTGGCGTGTAGTCGTCGTTCAGCAGGATGACCTTGTGCATCGGCGGCCGCTTGGTCTTCGGCCGGGTCTTGGTATCGGGACCGACAAGAGGGTTGCTCATCTCGCCTTGTCACCACGGACTGTGACGCCGAAATAACTACCGCCGCAATCCTGACACGCCGTCCACGCCGCGTCTATCCGCAGCGGATCAGTCGTGTCGGCGCCGTATGCTCCTACGCCACCCCATCCAAGACCTGCATCGCGCGCACCGTGACTTCGACCGACATTTCCAGGAAGTCTTCCGGATCGCCGTCATAGGTGCCCGAGACGGGGACCGCTTGTCCCGGTTCCCGGGCGACGGCGATGGGTACCAGGTTATGCCCGCCATGGGAGCCGTTGGTCGGGTCGAACTCGACCCAGCCCGCGCCGGGCAGGTACACCTGTACCCAGGCATGGGTCGCGCCGGCGCCGGTGATCTCGCTTTCGTTTCCGTCGATCGCGGGATCGTACAGATATCCGCTGACGAAGCGGGCGGCGAGACCGACGCTGCGGACCGCCTCCATCATGAAGACAGCGTAATCGCGGCAACTGCCGCCGCCGATCTCCAGCGTTTCCGATGGGGATTGCACCCCGGGCTCGGTCCGTTCCGTGTATTTGAACTCGTCACGAATCGCCCCGGTCACCTTGACCAGAAACTCCTCGGTGTCGGTCGCGCCGGCGTCGGTCAAGAACCGACGGGTCCATTCGGTGATTTCGCGGCCTGGGTCCGGATAATGGCGTTCGATCGTCCGCCCGAGATCGGGCACCTCGCGCAGGGGATAACTGAACGGGAGCGTCCGTGCGTATTCCTCGATCGGGAAGTTGTCCCGGTTGAAGGGATAACGGTCGATAACGATCATCGATTCGAGATAGAGCTGGTCCGACGGCACCTCGAACCGGGCGATCGCGACCGAATTGCTGAAGACGTCGTGCAGCCAGTGGACCCTGGCCTGTGGCTGGATTGTCAGTTCCGCGTTCAACAGCCGCAGGTCGTGGCTGTCGCGCGGCCGAAACATCAGCCGGTGCTCGCCGAAGTTAACCGGCCTGCGATAGGAATAGGTCGTCTTATGGTCGACGGTAAGCCGCTGCAATAGCGCCGCTCCGTTACATGCCCATTGGTCGGTGGGCGCTTATCCGAAATACGTTTTCCCGACCTCGTCGGAAACCTGTCCGAGTGCGATTTGCAGGTCATCCAGGAACTTGTGAAGCCGGCGCGATGTTACCCGATGGCCGAGACCCGTTTCAAGGCAGAAAACCAACGATTTCCGGCTCTTTTCGAGGTCGCGCGCCCGGCTTCCGCCATGGTGTTTTTCCAGGTCTTCCAACCGGTCCGACACGCGGTTCACACAGAGGGTGACGGCACGGGGGAACTGCTCGTCGTATAACAGGAATGCCGCAATGTCGTGCGGCGTGGTGGAGGCCGGGTATCGGCTCTTGAAGGCGTGATAGCCCGAGACCGACCGAAGAAGCACGTCCCGTTGAACCGCGGCGAGGGCCTCGCCATCTTCGCCGCGCAACCGGTCGTACCCCATGTCGAGGACCCGCGTTGTTTGGTCTGCGCGCTCGATATACTTGCCGAGTTGATAAAAGCACCATGCTTCGCCGCGGAAAAAGGTTCCTTCGGCAATACCTTCGAAGGTTTGGCAGTCGGTCCGGATATCGGCGCAGATTTGCGCGACGTTGGTCAGCCAGATATCGCGCCGGGTCAGATTGGACATGCGATAGTGCAGGATATTGAGATGCGTCCACATCTCGGTGCTGATCAGATGCCGGATCGATCGTCCGTTCTCGCGGGCCGCCGCGATCGAGCCATAGATCGACGACGGATTGTGGTGATCCCGGATATAAAAGTTGAGAACCGACTCGGCATCCGGTTCCTCGTAGGATTCCGAAAATCGCGCCGTATCCGCGTACAGGTCCAGGACGTGCGTCCAGTTCGGTCCGCTCGTGCCGTCGCGGGCATAGGTTTCGTTGATGTCCAGAAGGCGTGCCAAATTCTCGGCGCGCTCCAGGTAACGGCCTAGCCAATAGGTGTTGTTCGCGAACCGGGCGAGGAGACTGGGTTCAGGCAAGGACCCAGGTGTCCTTTGAGCCGCCGCCTTGCGACGAGTTCACGACCAGCGATCCACGCTTGAGTGCAACCCGTGTCAGGCCGCCCGGCAACACCCAAGTCGATTTCCCTGTCAGCGCGAAAGGCCGCAGGTCGACATGCCGCGGTTCGAGTGCCCGCCCGATCAACGTTGGGCATACCGACAAATTAATCATGGGTTGGCTGATGAAATTTGCCGGATCGTCCTCCAGCTTGCGCCGAAGCCGGCTCAACTCGCGCTTGCTCGCTCGCGGCCCAACGACAACGCCGTACCCGCCCGCTTCGCCGACGGGCTTTGTCACCAATTCGTCGAGATGGTCCAACGTCTTGGCCAAGCCTTCCGGTTCGCGGCAGATATTCGTGTCGACGTTGTCGAGGATCGGGTCTTCGTCCAGGTAATACCGGATGATCCGGGGCATATAGGCATAGACCGCCTTGTCGTCGGCGACGCCGGTGCCGAGGGCGTTCGCAAGCGTGACGTTACCCTTTCGATAGGCGCGGAATAAGCCGGGCACGCCAAGCAGGCTATCCGGGTTGAAGGCTTCCGGGTCGAGGAAGTCGTCGTCGATCCGACGATAGATCACATGGACCGGTTCGAGCCCGTCCGTGGTGCGCATGTAGACCTTGTCGTTCTCCACGATCAGGTCCCGGCCTTCCACGAGCGGCGCGCCCATCTCGCGGGCCAGGAACACGTGCTCGAAATAGGCCGAGTTGAAGACGCCGGGCGACAACAGGGCGATTGTCGGATCGGAGACACCGTCGGGCGCCACGTCAATCAGCGTTCGTGCGAGGCGGCTTCCGTATTCGTCGACATTGGCGATGGGAATGCCTCGGGCCAAATCCGAAAAGGCGCGCATCATGAGATGCCGGTTCTCGATCACGTATGAGACCCCGGACGGTATTCGGGCGTTATCCTCCAGGACACGGAGTTTCCCCTTTTCGTCCCGGACAATGTCCGTGCCACAGATATGGACATAGGTTCCTTGCGGCGGGTCGAATCCATGCATTTCAGGGCGGTAGTCCGGATTTCCCTTGATGAGGTCTTCCGGAACGATGCCGTCCTTTATGATCTGTTCCTTGTGATACACGTCGTGCAGGAACAGGTTCAGGGCGGCGACGCGTTGTTTGACCCCGGTTTCGATCTGCACCCAGTCCTTTTGCGACAGGATGCGCGGCACGACATCGAACGGCAGGATGCGGTCGATCGCCTCGTTCTCGGTATAGACGGTGAAGGTGATGCCGAGGTTGAAAAGCTCGCGTTCGGCGTCCCGCACGCGCCGGCGCAGCGCCGCGATATCCAACGCATTGAGCCGGTCACGAACTGCCCGGGTGTGGCCAAGGCCGCGCCGGCCGAACATTTCGCAAAAATATTCGTCGTGATCGTATTGCGCCAACAAGCCGTCGCGCTGCGCCGCCGGTTGCGGTTTCTTACTCATGGTCGTTGGCCGATCCTTGCAAGCGTCCAGCATAGTCGGTCCGGATTCCTGCAATCATCTTATCGATGTTGTGGACCGCGTAAACCGAAGATTGCCAAACACGTCGTCGCGGCAACCCGCAGGGATTTGCGCTAGAATGGTCGACGGTAACGCGGCGCACGGCAATCGCCGTGTAGAAGGTGAAGGAGGATCGAGACATCATGGGTATGGAAATCCGCCGGCTTGGGCCGGTGCTCGGTGCAGAGGTCGTCGGGGTCGATGTCCGCAATCTGGCGGCCGATGAGTTCGAAGCGATCCATCGGGCCCATCTCGACCATTGCGTCCTTGTGCTGCGCGACCAGCATCTGACGCCGGCGGAGCATATCGCCTTCTCGCGCCGTTTCGGCGATCTGGACTATCAAGTGCTGGATCAGTACGCGTTGCCCGAACACCGCGAGATCCTCGTTCTGTCGAACAAGGCCGAGGATGGCAAGCCGCTCGGCTTGCCGGACGGTGGGCGGCGTTGGCATACCGACATGTCCTACAACGAGATCCCGCCGCTGGGCTCGCTGCTGTACGGACTGGAGATTCCGCCGGAAGGCGGCGAAACGAAATTCGCCAATATGTACGCTGCCTATGACGCGCTGGACGACGAAACGAAGCAGCGTATTCAGGGTCTGCGGGCCATTCACGACTACATCCGTCACTATAAGGACGCGGATGCGAAAAGCGGCGGCAAGCGCGCCAAGATGACCGAGGAGCAGATGGCGAGCCTGAAGCCGGCGGTCCACCCGGTCGTCCGCACGCATCCGGAAACCGGGCGAAAGGCGCTGTATGTCGACCAAGGGCATACGATCGCGATCGAAGGCATGGCGGATGCTGACGCGCATGGGCTGATCATGTCGCTCTATGAGCATGCGATCCAGCCGCGATTCACCTACACCCATACATGGCGGCAATTCGACGTGGTGTTCTGGGATAACCGTTGCGTGCTGCATCAGGCGCAGCCCTACGACCAAACCAAGCATATCCGTCACATGCACCGGACCACCGTGAAGGGCACCCGACCGGTTTGAGCGGTGCCTCAGGCCTCGGTATCGTTCCGCCGCAGATAATCGAGCACGTTGTCCAGCGGTTCGACGTCGCCGAATTTCGCGTCGATGTCGAACAGGTTCCATTCGACGACGCCCGGTACGCGGTCGCCGACGCATTCGCGTACCACGATCGGCCGGAAGCCCTCGGCGATCGCATCCTCGACGGTGTGGCGCACGCAGCCGGCCATGGTGACGCCGGTGACGATGACGGTGTCGACATTCTGCGACCGCAGATATCCGGCGAGATAGGTGCCGTGAAAGGCCGAAGCGCGTTTCTTCACGATCACCTGTTCCGTTGGCAAGGGCGCGATCCGGTCGTCGATGTCGCAGGCTTCGCTGCCTTCGGTCAGCACTTCGACCGGTATCTTCAAATGCCATAGCCCGGTGTCGCTGTTCGGCCCGTCCGGGCTACGGTAGGCGGTGGTGGTGTAGATGATCGGGATGCCCTTCGCGCGCGACGCGTCGAGCAATGCCTGCACGCCCGGGATAATCGTATCCATGCCTTCGCAGGTAAAGGGGTTGTCGGGCCGCGTCCAGGCGTTGGCCAGGTCGATGTTGATCAGCGCCGGCCGCTTGCCGTAGCCGATCCGCCGCATGAAGCCGCGGTCCTGATAGATCCCCGTGTCGTGGTCGAAGATTTTCGCGAGCGCGTCCTTGATGTCGTCCGACATGGCGTGATCCCAGTTGGCAGTTAATGAAACTGATGGTAGCGCATCGCCCAATCACCCGTCATTCCGGAGCCGTATCATGCGCCATGCTCGGCGGGTCGAATTTCGACAAGGTGCGCTTCGATCCGGTGCTGTTTGTCCTGGTATGCAGAATTGTCCGGATACCGGCTGGCCAGCGACTGTACGATTTTCAAACTTTGTTCATACGCACCGACGGCCATTCTCTTCTGCCCGAGAGTTTCATACGCATCGCCGATCCCGGCATGTGAATCCGAGATTTCATATTCGAGTTCGGCGTTGTCCGGATCATCCAGTGCGATGGATTCCCGGATATCGATGGCGGAACGATAGTGCTCGATCGCCTCTACCGCTCTGGACAGGGCATTGAGGGTGTCGGCAACCGCCTCGTGGGTGCAGGCCAACTGGTGTTTGACGTCCGCATCGTCCGGTTGGTCCGCTGACTGCCGTTTGGTCATCTCCAATACGGTTTGGTAGCTCTCCAACGCTTTTTCCTCATCTTTGCGGTGCCAATGGAGGTCCCCGATCCGCACGTGAGCGTTCGATAGCTCTGACTGAAACATGGCATTGTTCGGATCTTGCTCTGTTAGTTTCCTTTTGATGGCCAATGCCGCCTCGTAGTGTTCCAAGGCAGTGTCCGCCTCGTTCCGGGTTCGGCATAAATCGCCGATACAATCATGCGTTAGCGCTAACGGCACTTGAATTTGATTGTTATCCGGATCGATTGCGGAGCAGCGTTTTTCAATGTCCAGGGCGTCTTGGTAATGACGCATCGCCGCATCCTTCTCGCCCAGCCGTTCCGACGCAATCCCGAGTTTGCGGTGACAATTCGACAAGGAAGTCTGCAGGAACAAATTACTCTCGTCGGACAATGCCAATGGGCGCGTGATCTCCAGCGACTTGTGGAAGTATCGCAACGCTTCGCCTGCATCGTTTCGATCGAGGTGCAACTCGCCAATGGCACTGTGCACGCTCGATAGAGCCTTCTTGAACATTTGATCGGCAGGGGATTCCAACGTCAACTTGGCAAGGATATCCTTCGTGATCTGATAACATTCGAGCGCCGAGGCGTAATCGCCTGTCCGGCGATGAATTCGGCCGATATTTTGGTGTGCGTCTGCAAGCCCATACTGCAGGTCTATCCGTGCAGGGTTCTGTTCGGTCAGGCTCTGTTGAATTTCGAGCGACGATTGGAAATGCTCCAGCGCCCCATCGAGATCGCCGTCGATGATGAGGATGTCGCCTAATTTATCGTGGGCCCAGGATAGATTGCGCCGATGGGGGACTGCATCCGGTTCGGCAGCCGCCAATCTCTGCAACAGGGTCAAGCAACCCTTGTAGCTCTCCATCGCTTCCGGAAGCATGCCCTGCGCCATCAAGATACTGCCGATATCGGCGATTGCGGCGGCGCGCGCGCTATCGTTATCCGCCAATTCCAGCGCGGCATACCCGGCCTTCCGGGAAGACATCAGATCGCCGGTGGCCCGGAATAGACGCGATAATTCGATCTGCGTACGGCAGTCGTTCGGATCCAAATCGGCGGCTTTTTGATACCAGAGCAAGGCTTCCGCCGCCGAACGGACCGCTGCCATGGCGGCTTTTTCGCGTGCCGTTTCCGCTGACTTTTGTTTGAGCAGCGCGACTTCGTCATCCAAGCGGCTGACGGCCGCGGTTTCCCGTTCAAATGCTTCTTCGAGCGCATCCTCCGCGGCCTGAAGGTCGCCGTCCCGCAAAGCGTTGCGGGCGATGTCCTTGGAGGGGTCGTTGGATTCCAGGATTTCTCGCGCGGCGGCGACCGCGCGTTCCAAGGCATCCTCGGAAATGGCGCCGCCGCTATTCTCCGTTTCGACCGCTTGTGCGGTCAGAAGAGCGCGGATTTCCTCGATGTCATGCTGCGTTTTGAGGGCCGCTTCTTCCGCGCGTTTCGCGGCTTCGCCGGCGACCTCCGCGTCGCTCTTGGGCGGTTCGTAGCCCGTGGTCCACATTCGGATACGGCGAAAGATCGAGCTGAAGATACCCCAAATTTCCGCCGATCGGCGCCATGCTGCGAGCAAGGTGAGGATGATGACCAGGATCGGTGCAATGTCGATTGCGTAGGGCTCGATCCAATCCGGGAGCCATGTCAGGGACGGTTCCACCTGCTGGCGCGCCCAATCCCGGAAGGCGAGAAATGCCTCCCACAAACTTCGTTCCTGTCCTGCCACGTCGACCCCAGCCCGATGACCAGTCAGCATCATGGCGGTAAAGGCAAATTCGCACAATTACGGGCTGTGAATTTGCCGAATTTTGGCGTCCTGGCCTATAAGGAATGATCGGATAAAGCCCGGCCTGACACGGATTGAGGAGGCGCAGCATGTCGGAAACCCGCATTTTGGCGGATTGGGTATCGAGCCTGCAGTACGAAGACATTCCCGAAGACGTGCGCGAACACGCGCGGCGATTCATTCTGGATAATTTCGGTTGTCAGATCGCCGGCGCCACGTTGCCGTGGAGCAAAACCTATTACGACATGATGAAGGCGACCCGGAGCGGCAGTCACTCGACCGTTGCCTATTACGGCGACAAGATGTCGCCTGACGACGCCGCCTTTCTGAACAGTACCTTCAATCACGCCAACGAGACCGACGATACGCATCTGAAAAGCCCGACGCATCCCGGTGGGATCGCGGTGCCGGCGGCCCTCGCGCTGAGCGAATTCGCGGGCGCCACGGGGGAGCAATTGCTGGTCGCGGTCGTCGCGGCCTACGAAATCCAGATTCGCCTGTCTTGGGCCTGTTCGCCCTTCCTGATCTATCGCGGGCATCATCCGCCCGTGGGCGTCGGCCCCTTCGGCGCGGCGGCGGCGGGCGCTGTCCTGCTCGGCTTCGATTCCGACACCACGGTCAACGCGTTCGCGATTGCCGGCAGCCACTCGGCGGGCCTGATCGAGTACACAAAGACCGGCGGCAGCGTGAAACGCATTCACAGCGCCATTCCGACCCAAGCCGGGGTGCGGGCGGCGCTTTTCGCGCAATCCGGGATCACCGGTCCGCACTCGATCATCGAGGGGGAGAAGGGTTTCTGTAAGGTCTTCGCGGGCGAGTACGACCTGTCGCGGCTCACGGACGGTCTGGGTTCGCACTATCATCTGCTCGACAACGGCTTGAAGCCGTATAGCTGTTGCCATCTGATCCATGCCGCATTCGATGCCTTGGATGATGCGCGTGATGAAACGCCGTTGACGCCGGAGAATGTGAAATCGATCACGGTCGCGACCAACAGCGAACCGATCCTCAGCCATATCGGGTCGATCACCGAGCCGACCGATATCCTCGGTGCGCAATTCAGCCTTCCGTTCAGCATGGCGATGCGTTTGCATCACGGTGGTCGCGGCGTGAAGGGCGGCAATGGTTTCTGGGACTATGTCGATGTGGACTGTGAAGATCCGGCTTTGGTCGAAACCGCTCGCAAGGTGAAGGTGATCGTTGCCCAGAATGACAAATGGGAGCGTGTCGACGAAGGCGCCGGGTTGGAAATCGAAACGACGGACGGACGGAAGATCGAAGCTTGCGTGCCCTTCTCGAAAGGGCTGCCGGAGAATCCGTTGTCGCCGGCCGAGGTGGAGGAAAAGTTCCGCTATCTGGTCGATCCCGTGATGCCCGCAGGCGCGCCCGATGCCGTGGTGCAGGCCGTGGCGGGGCTCGAGTCGATCACAGATATCGACGATCTGGTCCGGTTATTGGTCGTTCCGCAAACACCGGATGCCCGTGCAGCCGCGGAATAGCCGTTAGTATTTCGCCGTTTCGTCGAGCAGACGCCGGTACAGGTCGAGCGTCTGCGCGACGATGATCGGCTCTGCGAAATCCTGCTCCACCACGCGTCGCGCATTCGCGCCGAGGCGGCTCCGCAGGTCCGAATCCGTCGCCAGGCGTTGCAGCGCGTCGGCGAGCGGTTCCACCGTTCGGACCGGAACCAGCAGGCCGGTTTCCTCGTGGCGGCAGATTTCACGGCAACCGGGGACGTCCGTCGACACCATGGGCAGCCCTGACGCCGCCGCTTCCAGCAGCGCTTTCGGCAGTCCCTCGCGATAGGACGGCAAGACCGCGATACTGGCACGGGCGTATTCGCCGGCGATGTCGTCCGACGGCCCCACGACCTCCACCGCGCCTTCTGCCGCCCAGCGGGTCAGGACCTCATCGGAGATCGACGCCGGGTTATCGTCGGTCGGTCCGACCAGCCGAATTCGGATCGCGACGTCCCGGTCCTTGAGCATCCGCGCGGCCTCGACCAGTTCGACAATGCCCTTGTCGTGCAGCATGCGGGACGCGCAAACGGCGATCGGCGGTCCGTCGGCCGGTGTGCCGGGCGTGTAGTCGTCGATGTCGACGCCGGAGCCGCGAATGAGCACGAGGCGATCGCGGCGGACCTTGGCGGCCTCCGTCAGCAGGTTCATGTCATCCGGGTTCTGCAGGATCATGCGGCTGTTGCGCCGGTTCAGGATCACGCGAAACAGAAGCTGGATAACGCTTCGCAACGCGCGTGCCGCCGGCGAGTTCGCGATGAACAGGAAACCCATGCCGCCGAGCGCGTTCACGACGGCGGGGACGCGGGTAATCCAGGCGGCGATCGATCCGTACAGCACCGGCTTGAGCGCCACGTGATGGACCAAGTTCGGCCGCTCGCGGCGATACAATTTGATCAGGTCGACGACGGTCCGAAGATCGTATAACGCATTGCGGCCGCTCCGCTCCAACCGGATCGGCGCGACGCGAAGTCCGGCGGCGCGTATGCGTTCGGCATCGTCGCGGACTCGCGCCGCGATGACCACGTCGGCGCCTGCATCGCGGAGGGCGCGGCCTATCGGCAGCCGATGGAGCAGGAATGCCCAGTCCTCGGTGACGACGATGAGGACCTTCTTCCCGGCGAGGCTGGCAGTCCCTGTCACCATTCGTCCCGGTGCATCGGGGCTGGCGGTGTGTGGCGGCGGAAGTATCGGCAAATGTAACGCATGGCGCTTTCTATATACCGTAGTTCGATATTTGTCGCCGGGCGATGCGCGCGTATGATCACATCGCGGATAAGTGACCTACAGATGACCCGATGATCTTTAACGACCCGCTTCCGAAGTCCGATACGCTGCGCGACGCGGTTCGCGCGTCAATCCGTTTGGACGAGGAAAAATGCGTCGACGGTCTTCTGGATCAGGTGTCCCTGACCATGGCCGGCCGTGAGCGGATCGGCAGGACGGCGACCACGCTGGTCGAGGCGGTGCGGGCGATGCAACCCGGTCAGGATGGTTTGGACGCGTTCCTCCATGAGTATGAATTGTCGAGCCGCGAAGGCGTGGTCCTGATGTGTCTCGCCGAGGCGCTGTTGCGGATTCCGGATGCCGACACCCGGGACAGGCTCATCCGCGACAAGATCGGTGACGCCGATTGGGAAGGCCATCTCGGCCGATCGGACTCGCTCTTCGTCAATGCATCGACTTGGGCGTTGATGTTGACGGGGCGACTGGTGCGGCTGGATACGGACGACCGCGATCTGCCGGGATTCATCGGCCGGCTGGCGGCGCGCAGCGGCGAGCCGCTTGTGCGCGAAGCGCTGGTTCAGGCGATGCGGATCATGGGCCGGCAATTCGTCATGGGCCGCACGATCGGGGAGGCGTTGGAGCGGGCGGTTCCGGAGGAGGAGGCGGGATATCGTCACTCCTTCGACATGTTGGGGGAATCCGCCCGGACCACACCCGATGCGATCCGGTATTTCGAAGCCTATGCGGCGGCGATCGAGGCGATTGGCGCGGCCGGCGCGGGCCGGGGGCCGGTCGAAGGGCCGGGCATCTCGGTAAAGCTGTCGGCACTGCATCCGCGGTTCGAGTTCGCGCAGCGCGACCGGGTCTTGGGCGAGCTGGTTCCACGGCTGCAGGAACTCGCGTCGATGGCGAAGCGCGCCGATATCGGTCTGACCATCGATGCGGAGGAAGCTGACCGGCTCGACCTTTCCTTGGACGTTATCGAGGCGCTCTCCGCCGACCCCGCCTTGCGCGGTTGGGATGGGCTCGGGCTCGCGGTTCAGGCCTATCAGAAGCGCGCCGTGCCGGTGCTCCGCTGGCTCGCCGATCTGGCGAAGTCGCATCGCCGGCGCCTTATGGTGCGTCTCGTGAAGGGCGCGTATTGGGACACCGAGATCAAGCATTGTCAGGAAGCGGGACTGGGCGATTACCCCGTGTTCACCCGCAAGAGCGCGACCGATGTGTCTTATCTCGCGTGTGTCGGCGTGCTCGCGCAGGACCGCGGTGCCTTCTTTCCGCAATTCGCGACCCACAACGCCAGCTCGGTCGCGGCGGTCCTGGAGATCATGGGCAAGCGAACCGATTATGAATTTCAGCGGCTCTATGGCATGGGCGAAGAACTCTATGCGCAGGTTGTCGGCCCCGACGCGATGGACAAGCCGTGCCGTATTTACGCGCCGGTCGGCGGGCATGAGGACCTGTTGGCGTATCTCGTCCGGCGGTTGCTGGAGAACGGCGCGAATACCTCCTTCGTCAATCGCATCGTCGACGAGAAACTGCCGGTCGAAGAAATCGTCGCGGACCCGGTCGATGTAACCCACCGGCTCGAGATGCATCGCCACCCCGGCATTCCGTTACCCGGAGACTTGTATGGACCTGAGCGGTCTAATTCAGCGGGCTTCGACCTTACCGATCCCCAGGAGTTGGCGGCGTTGCGTGATGACCTTCTCCCGTTCACCGACACGCGATGGACGGCTTGGCCTCGCGTAGGGACCGGCACGGCGAGGGCCGATGCGGAAGGTGTCGCGCGGTACGAGCCGGCGGATCGCCGGAATGTCGTGGGGCATGTGGTCGACGCGACAGCCAACGACATCGATGCGGCCTTCGCGGCGGCGGATGCGGCGTTTCCGGCGTGGTCGGCCTCCGACGCGGAGGAGCGGGCCGCGATGCTCGATCGGGCGTCCGATTTGTTCGAATCGAATCTGCCGGAGTTGATGGCGTTGTGCATCCGGGAGGCCGGGAAGACATTGCCCGATGCGGTGGCCGAGATTCGCGAGGCGGTTGATTTCCTGCGTTACTACGCGGCGCGCGCCCGGGCTGATTTTGCCGCGCCGATAGTCCTTCCCGGTCCGACCGGCGAGCACAACGCCATTTCGTTGCACGGTCGTGGCAGTTTCGTCTGCATATCGCCATGGAATTTCCCCATGGCGATCTTTACCGGCCAGGTCGCCGCGGCGCTGGCGGCAGGCAACTGTGTGTTGGCGAAGCCGGCGGAGCAGACCCCGTTGATCGCCTTCCGGGTCATACAGCTGTTGTACGAAGCCGGTATTTCCGAGGATGTGTTGCACTACCTGCCGGGGGACGGACCGCAGGTCGGCGCCCCGCTCGTCGCGGATCCGCGTGTCGCCGGTGTCGCGTTCACCGGGTCGGGGGAGGTTGCGCAGTCGATCAACCGGACCTTGGCGGCGAAGGAAGGGCCGATCGTGCCGCTGATCGCGGAGACCGGTGGACAGAACGCGATGATCGTCGATTCCTCGGCATTACCGGAACAGGTCGTCGGCGATGTCCTCACATCGGCATTTCAAAGTGCCGGGCAACGATGTTCCGCCTTGCGGGTCCTGTACTTGCAGGACGATATCGCCGACCGGGTGATCGAGATGCTGGCCGGGGCGATGGACGAACTCCGGATCGGCGATCCTGTCCTGCTGGCGACGGATGTCGGTCCCGTCATCGACGAGGAGGCCAAGGCGAACTTGGACGCGCATGTGGCGCATTTGTCCGAGGAAGCGCGGCCTATCCATCGTATGGAAGCGCCGGCCGAATGCGGCCATGGTTGTTTCGTCGCGCCCGCGGCGTTCGAAATCGACCGCATCGGGTATTTGGAGCGCGAGGTGTTCGGGCCGATCCTTCATGTGGTCCGGTACGACGCCGAACGGCTCGATACCGTCCTGGATGAAATCAATGCCACCGGCTATGGGCTGACCGTCAGCGTGCACACGCGCATCGACGATACGGCGGAGCACATCTGTTCGCGGTTGCGGGTCGGAAATGCGTATGTGAACCGGAACCAGATCGGCGCGGTCGTCGGCGTGCAGCCATTCGGCGGCGAAGGTTTGTCCGGAACAGGTCCGAAGGCTGGTGGTCCGCGGTATCTGCATCGTTTTGCGACGGAATGGACCGTGTCGATCGATACCACGGCGTCCGGTGGTAACACGGCATTGTTGAGTTTGGACGATCCAACGGAATGATGCCCCAAGCAATGGTGCGGCCCCGTCAGTGCATGACGGTGGTTGCGGCGTCATGGATCATGCCCGACGGATGGGCACGGCAATTCAGAATAAGCCCGGCTTCGGCTAGACCGTGGGCGAACAGCCGGGCCGGATAGATCGCCCGCCGTGCGGCGGGCGGATACAGCCAGTCGATCAAGATACTGTTGGCGGTTGGCGGGCTGCCCCATTGCTGGGCCGACAGCAGCGTCAAGAGACGCCGCTCGTCGGCACCGACATTCTTGCAACCCGGGCATCGGAAATCCAGAGTCCGGCGGGCGCCGTGGGCCACCAACGTGAAGAACTCATAAAACGGACCGGCATGGTCGGAGAGCCGCGCATGGCGGAACATGTTTTCCAGACGAGGGCACGTCGGGCAATCATCGCGGAAGCAATCGATCCAAACGCGGGCGGCCCAGACGGTAAAACGTTCAGGATAGGTTAAGGCGCAGATTGGCGTGGGATCGTCGATGCCTGTATGAACGGTTTGCTGAAGCATATTTCGCGAAGTCCTTATCGCAGAAGCGTGGCGGGTATGACGGGGAACTGTATATGCAAATAAGAATGATTCGCAAATAAATAAATTAAGATAAGGTTGCTTGTCGGTGGGTGAAAGGGTTCCCGGGGCGGCCACGGTCCCTCTATAGCCCCTGAATGAACTGCCATCTTGATGCTAAAATGATTGTTGGTACTGCAGGGAATACATGCGACAAATTGTCGTGTTGAGAATCACTTGCAACTACGATGGCGCTACGATACCGTGAGGCTAGTTAAGAATCATTTGCAGTCGCATCGGGCGGATTACGCCCGGTGTGACGACGAACAACGGGGATCATTCCTGATATGAAACTGCATCACTATGCCGCCGCATTGGTGGCCATATCGACGGTCGGCATCGGATCAGCCGCCGTACAGGCTGCGGAGGAGGTGAACATCTACTCCTACCGCCAACCGTTCCTGATCAAGCCGTTCCTGGACGAGTTCACCAAGAAAACCGGCATCACCGTGAATGTCGTTTTCGCCAAGAAGGGCATGGCGAAACGGATCGAGAGCGAAGGCAGGAATACCAAAGCCGACGGTATCCTGACGGTCGATATTGCCCGCCTCAAGGCGCATTCGGATGCCGGGCTGTTGCAGCCGGTCAAGTCCGCGGTGCTGGAGAAGAACATCCCCGCCCATCTTCGCGACCCCGATAACCAATGGTTTGGCCTGACGAAACGCGCCCGCCTGATCGCCGTTTCGAAAGACCGGGTCGAGGAGGGAGCGATCGCGACCTACGAGGATCTCGCCGATCCGAAATTCAAGGGCAAGATTTGCACCCGTAAAGGCAGCCACGTGTATATGCGGGCGTTGGTCGCCTCGATGGTCGCGTCGCATGGCGAAGCCAAGGCCGAGGAGTGGGCCAAAGGCGTCGTCGCGAACCTGGCGCGGAAACCGCAGGGCAACGACCGTGCGCAGGTCAAGGCGGTGAAGGAAGGTGTTTGCGACATTGCCGTCATCAACAACTACTATTACGGCAAGATGAAGTTCAACAAGAAGAAGACCGAGCAGCAGGAATGGGCGCAGGCCGTCCGTTTGGTCTTCCCGAACCAGGCGAACCGCGGCACGCACGTCAATATCTCGGCGGCGGCGGTTACCAAGTATGCGAAGAACCGCGACAACATGGTCAAGCTGCTGGAATTCCTGAGCAGCGATTTCGCGCAGGCCATGTATGCCTCGCAGAACTACGAATATCCGGCCAATCCGAACGTCGCGACCGATAGGGAAGTGGCCTCCTGGGGCACGTTCAAGGAGGATCAGGTGAGCTTGAAGAAGATCGCCGATCTCTCCCCGACGGCGCAGAAGATCATCGACCGCGCCGGTTGGTAATCGTCCAAAACCTCCCCAATCTCGGAGGGAGTTCCCGGTGAGGACCGGGAACTCCCTCTTGCTTAAATACTCTCGAATATTGACGGGCCGGAAGCTCCGGGTGCACAACGGCGCAACCGGCGCGCATTGCGGCGCCCTTTCGGACGGTTTCTGACTGGATGAGCGATTTCCCGACAAATGCGCCCATGGGGCAGGCCGGCGCTGCCGGCGCGCGCCGTTGGCTCAGTGGTTGGGCGATTGGGTTGCTCGTGGTCGCGGCGGTCGTGTCGCTGCCGATTCTGACGATTGTCACCATCGCCTTGACGCCTGCGCCGGAGGTGTGGCGGCACCTGTTCGAAACCGTGTTCTGGACCTATGTCGGGAATACGCTCGGCCTTGCTGTCGGGGTGGGGCTCGGCACCTTCCTGATCGGGACCGGGACGGCTTGGCTGGTTTGCAGTTACCGATTCCCGGGGCGCCGTCTGTTCGAGTGGGCCTTGCTGATTCCGTTCGCGGTGCCGGCCTATGTGATCGCATACACCTACACCGACCTATTGGAATATGCCGGCACGTTTCAATCTAGTTTGCGTGCGCTGTTCGGTTGGACCTCGCCGCGGGATTACTGGTTCCCGGAAATTCGGAGCCTCGGCGGCGCAATAACGATGATGACGCTGGTTCTGTATCCGTATGTTTACCTGCTTGCCCGGTCCGCCTTTCTGCAGCAGTCCGCCGGCGTCCTGGAGGTAAGCCGCACCCTGGGCAAGGGACCTTGGGAGACCTTTTGGGCGGTGGCGCTGCCGATGGCGCGCCCTGCGATTATTGTCGGCCTGACCCTGGTGCTGATGGAGACGCTGAACGATTTCGGTACGGTTGACTTCTTCGCCGTGCCCACGTTGACCCTCGGAATCTTCAATGCGTGGTTCGGCATGAGCAGCATCGAGGCGGCGGCGCAGCTCTCGCTCGTTTTGCTCGGTTTCGTCATGGTGCTGATCTATCTGGAGCGGCAGGCGCGCCAGGGTCGTCAGTTCCAGGAAACCCGCGCCCGGTACCGCACTCAATCCGGCCCCCGGCTGACCGGCATTGCCGGCGGTTTGGCCTTCTTGGCCTGTGCATTGCCGGTTACCTTCGGTTTTTTGGTCCCGGCGGCGGTGTTGTTGCGCTATTCCCTGATCCATTATGAGGTAAGCGCGAGCGCCGCGTTCTTTTCCGCCGCGTGGCACAGCGTATCGCTCTCGGGCGTCGCGGCGGCGGTTGCCGTATGCGTCGGGCTATTCATGGCCTACGCGCTCCGCATTCACCGGAGCCGCGGATTGCGGACGATCGCCTGGTTCGCCGGCCTCGGCTATGGCGTGCCTGGTGCGATCCTTGCGGTGGGGGCCGTCATTCCGGTGGCCTGGTTCGACAACCAACTCGACGCCTTCATGCGCGCCACATTCGGAATCTCGACGGGCCTCCTGATGAGCGGGACGATCTTCGCCGTCGTGCTGGGATATGTGGTGCGGTTCCTGGTCCTGCCGCTGGGCGCGGTCGAATCCGGTTTGTCCAAAGTCACCCGCAGCATGGATGACGCCGCCCGGTCGCTCGGTCATCGCCCGCTTACCGTTTTGCGCCGGATTCATCTGCCGATGCTGCGCGGCAGCATTCTGACCGCGACCTTGTTGGTCTTCGTCGACTGCATGAAGGAGTTGCCGATGACCCTGCTGTTGCGGCCCTTCAACTATGAGACGCTTGCAACATTCGTCTATCAATACGCCAGCGATGAGCTGCTGGAGGAATCCGCGCTCGGTGCGTTGACAATCGTGCTCGTGGGGATCGGGCCGGTGGTTCTGCTGACGAAGGCGATCCGGCAGTCGCGGCCCGGGCAACTCGCCGCGCAGGCGTCGGGATAAGCTTCGCGCGACACTCCTGCCGTTGGGCGCTATCATGCCTCTGTCCTTAAATCGGGAAGGAGCGGGGCATGGATACCGCCACGCAGGGAACCACACGCCATCTGCAGGATGCCGCGCGTCAGGCGCGCATGGATATCCGCGCCGGGAAGTGGCAATCGGTGACGACGGGTATCGCGCCGGGCATCGTGCAAGGCAATCTCGTGATGCTGCCGCGCGATTGGGCCGCCGAATTCCAGCAATTCTGCCGGCTCAATCCGAAACCGTGCCCGTTGATCGCCATGTCCGCGCCGGGTGATCCGCATGTTCCGGAGCTTGGCGACGATATCGACCTGTCGACGGACGCGCCGATGTACCGTGTGTTCCGCGACGGCGGGCTTGTCGATGAGGTGCCGGACATTCGCGCGCTGTGGGACGACGATCTCGTCGGCTTCGTCCTCGGCTGCTCCTATTCCTTCGAGGATGCGCTGATCCAGGGCGGCCTGCCGATGCGCCATATCGAGAACGGAACCAAGGTCCCGATCTATCGGACGACCATCGAGACCGTGCCGACCGAACGCCTGCGCGGCCCGATGATCGTGTCGATGCGGCCGTTCCAGCCCGCCGATGCGATCCGCGCGATCCAGATCACCTCGCGCTTCCCGAACGTGCATGGCGCGCCGATTCATTTTGGCGACCCGGCGCGTATCGGTATCGAGGACATCAACGTCGCCGAATACAACAGCCCGGTGGACATACGCGACGGCGAGGTGCCGGTCTTCTGGGCCTGCGGGGTGACGCCGCAATCGGTGATCGAAGTCGCGAAGCCGCCCTTCTGCATCACGCACAAGGCCGGTCATATGTTGATCACCGACCGGCTGAATGCCGAGCTGGCGGTTCTTTAGAAAACCCGATGTCCGCGCGTCCCGTCATCATCGATTGCGATCCCGGCTTGGACGACGCGGTCGCCTTGCTGCTGGCTTTCGCGTCGCCCGATGAGCTGGATATGCTCGGCGTCACCTGTGTTGCGGGAAATGTTCCCTTGGACCGCACCGTACGTAATGCGCGCATCATCCGCGACCTGTCCGGGCGGGTGGAGGTGCCGGTCTACGCGGGGTGTTCCCGTCCCATGCTGCGGCCTTTGCAGGCGGCCGAGCGGGTGCACGGAAAATCGGGCCTGGACGGTTACGACTGGGATGAACCGTCCGCACCGCCGGCGGACGGCCATGCGGTCGATTTCATCGTCGATACCTGCCTGGCGGCGGACGACGGTTCGATTACGCTCTGCCCGGTAGGACCGCTGACGAATGTAGCGCTCGCTATCGTCAAGGAGCCGGGGATATTGCCGAAAATTGCGGAGATCGCCTTCATGGGTGGCGCCGCGATCATTCCCGGCAACGTGACGCCGGTCGCGGAGTTCAACATCCACGCCGATCCCCACGCCGCCCGCATCGTGCTGGAAAGCGGCGTCAAGCTGGTCATGTTCGGCCTCGACGTCACGCATCAGGCGATCACGACACCGGAACGGATGGCGGCGATCCGGGACATCGGCGGCCCGGTGGCGGACGCGGTGACCGGCATGCTGACCTTCTACGACCGGCACGATATCGAGCGTTACGGCGCGCCGGGGGGGCCGCTGCATGACCCGTGCGTGATCGCCTATCTGCTGCAGCCTGACCTTTTCGACGGCAAGGAATGTCATGTCACGGTGGAAACGGAGTCGGAGGCGACGATAGGACAGACCGTCGCCGACTGGTGGGGTGTCACCGGCAAGGGTGTGAATTGCCGGGTCATCAACCGGATCGATGCCGACGGATACTACGCGTTGATCGTGGATCGCCTGAAACGGCTATGAGTCAGAGGGGCTAATCCTGCGCGAGTGCGCGTTCGACGAAGTCGAGCCGGTCCTGTCCCCAGAACAATTCATCGCGGTAAATATAGGTCGGCGCGCCGAAGACGTTCCGGGCCATCGCCTCCTGCGTGTTGGCCTCGTATAGCTTGCCGATCTCATCGTCTTTCGCACGCGCGAGCAACGCGGCTCCATCCATGCCTTGCTCGTTGGCGATGGCGACCAGCGTGCCCTCGTCGGACAGGTCGCGTTCTTCGCTCCAGACGGCGGCCATCATCGCGCCCGACAGTTTCCCCATGTCGAGACCCATGTCGCCGGCGGCGATGCCGAAGCGTTGCGCGGCCTCGTCCGGGATCGGGAAATATTTGGGTTCCAGGGTCAAAGGGATGCCGAGATGGTCGCGCCAGCGCTTCAATTCCATCATGCGGTAAGCGCGCCGTTGCGGCGCCCGCTTAGGCAGGGGCAGGCCGCCACTTTGAGCGAACACCGTGTGAAAACTGCTGGGCTTGAAATTCACGGACGCGCCGGCATCTGCTGCAATTTTCAAAAAGCGTGCATGGCCGAGATATGTCCAAGGAGACGTGTGCGAGTAGAAATAGTCGACGGTCTTCGTCATCGGCGGTGTGCTCCTAATTGTCGGTTGCGGGCGCACGCAGCATGCGACGCATGATCTTACCGGTCGTGGTCATGGGTAGGGTGTCTCGGAACTCGATGAGCCTAGGATACTCATGCGCGGCGAGGCGTCTTCTCACAAAGTCTTGAATGTCCCGTTCCAGCGCCGCGTCCGGGGCAACGCCTTCGCGGAGGACAAGGCAGGCTTTGATAACCTCGGTGCGCAACTCGTCGGGGACGCCGACCACGCCCGCCAGGGCGACGGCGGGATGTTGCATCAGACAGTCCTCGATCTCGCCGGGGCCGATGCGGTAGCCGGCACTGGTGATGACATCGTCGTCGCGCCCGACGAACCAGAAATAGCCGTCCTCGTCCTGCGTACCGACATCGCCGGTCAACAGCCAATCGCCGGCGAACTTCGCCGCGGTCGCCTCTTCATCCTGCCAGTATCCGAGGAAGCTCACGGGGTCGTCCTTGTGAATGCCGATGGATCCGGCCGCTCCGGACGGCACCGGCGTGCCCGTATCGTCGACGATCGCCACATCGTGTCCCGGGATTGCGCGGCCCATCGATCCCGGCCGCACGGGCATCACGGCGGCGCAGTTGCCGATCACGAGATTGCATTCGGTCTGGCCGTAGAATTCGTTGATTGTCAGCCCGAAGGTTCCCTCTCCCCAGGCCAATAACTCGCTGCCCAGGCTCTCGCCGCCGCTTCCCAGTGTCCGAAGGTTGAAATCCCAGTGCCGTTTCGGGTCGGGCACTTGCCGCATCATCTTCAACGCGGTCGGCGGAATGAACGTGTTCCGGATCTCGTGCCGGGCCATCAGGTGGAACACCTCGGCGGGATCGAACTTCGTGGCGCGGTAGCACAAGACGGGGATGCCGAAATACAGCGACGGCATCAGCACGTCCATCAACCCGCCGAGCCATGCCCAGTCCGCCGGCGTCCAGAACCGGTCGCCCGGCTGCGGAAAGAACTCGTGTGGAAACTGCACACCCGGCAGATGGCCGAGCAGGGACCGGTGCGCATGCAGGGCGCCCTTGGGCGGCCCGGTCGTGCCCGAGGTGAAGCTGATGAAAGCCGGGTCGTCGGCAGCGGTATCGACCGTGGCGAACCGGTCCGACGCCCGCTGCATTTCCGCATGCAAGTCGTCCGCACCGTCGCCGGGTCCGTCGGCGGACAAGACGACGGACAGATCGGTCAGGCCGGTCCTAATTTCCGCCAGCGTCGCCAGTCCCGCCTGATCGGTCACGAGCGCGCGGGCGGCACTATTCGCCAGCCTGAATTCCAAGGCGTCCGCGCGAAACAGCGTCGACAGCGGAATCGCGATCATCCCGGCCTTGTAAGCGGCGATATGGGCGATCGCGGTCTCGGGCGTCTGCGGCAAGAGGATGCCGACCCGGTCGCCGCGGGCGAAGCCGCGCGAAACGAAAAGGTTCGCGAGGCGGTTGCTCAGTCGGTCCAGTTGCGCGAAGGATACGATCTGCGGATCGCCGCGCTCCTGATGGACGATCAGTGCCGGTTGGTCCGGCATGTTCCGCGCATGCCGCGCGCAGACCGCGGTCGCCATGTTGAAGCGCGGGGGAATCTCCCAACGGAATCCTTCGCGAATTTCGTCGTAGCTGTCGGCACGGGTCAACATCGTAGTTCAAGGCTAGCGGGCCTGCGTCCCAGCCGCCACGCAATTTTGCCAAGCGGCCGCGGCTCGCGCTACACCATGCGGAACCGACGCGAAACGCACGGAACGAACACGCATGGCGGATACGATTTCCTATCCCTCGCTCTTCAAGCCCATTGATCTGGGCGCGGTGACGTTGCCAAACAGGATCATCATGGGGTCGATGCATACCGGCCTGGAGGGCCTGCCCGACGGCATGGAGCGGTTGGCGGCTT
This sequence comes from Alphaproteobacteria bacterium, assembly GCA_965228975.1. Classification (GTDB taxonomy): domain Bacteria; phylum Pseudomonadota; class Alphaproteobacteria; order UBA8366; family UBA8366; genus JAJFJD01. The sequence continues at coordinate 2,885,793 of OZ245851.1, read as the reverse complement.
TCTATCGGGAACGCGCGGCGGCGGGCGTACCGCTGATGGTAACCGGCGGCTTCTCGCCCAATGCGGAGGGCTCGCTGATCGGCCATCCCATCACTATGGCGAGCCGCGAGGATTCCGACCGGCATCGCGTCATCCCGGAACAAGTGCATGAGGCCGGCGGGCTCATCGTCCTCCAGGTACTGCATAGCGGACGCTACGGCTATCACCCGAATATCGTCGCACCGTCGCCGATCAAATCGCCGATCAACCGCGACACGCCGCGCGCGCTGACGCCAGACGACATCGAATGCACCATCGCCGACTACGTCACCTGCTGCGAACTGGCGCGGGACGCCGGCTATGACGGTGTCGAGATCATGGGGTCGGAGGGGTATCTGATCACCGAGTTCCTGTCGCCGCGGACGAACCACCGCGAAGACGAATGGGGCGGTGCACTGGAAAACCGGTTGCGATTCCCGACTGAGGTCGTCCGCCGGGTGCGGGAACGTCTGGGCGAGGCCTTTCTGATCCTATTTCGGATATCCGCACTGGACCTGGTCGAGGGTGGGATGACCGGTACGGAGACCCGGGCGCTGGCCCATGCCGTCGAACGGTCCGGTGCGAATTTGCTGACCAACGGTATCGGTTGGCACGAGGCCCGGGTGCCGACCATCGCGCAAATGGTGCCGCGGGCCGCCTTCGCCTGGGCCACCGCGAATATTAGGGAAGCCGTCGATATCCCCGTCGCCGCCAGTAACCGGATCAACACGCCCGAGACGGCGGAGGCGCTGGTCGCGGATGGATCCGCCGATCTCGTCATGTTGGCGCGGCCGTTCCTGTCCGATCCGGAATTCGTGTCGAAGGCCGAGCGTGGCGATCGATCGGGCGTGAACATCTGCATCGCCTGCAATCAGGCGTGTCTCGACCACTACTTCGTCGGCAAGCCGTCCACCTGCATGGTGAATCCGCGCGCCTGCAATGAGTCGCTGTATTCGATGACGTTGGCGCCGGAGAGGAAACGCGTCGCGGTCATCGGCGGCGGGCCGGGCGGACTGGCCTGCGCGGCAACGGCGGCGGAACGCGGCCATGATGTGGTGTTGTTCGAGGCCGAGGATGTGCTCGGTGGACAGTTCAATCTCGCCAAGGTGATCCCAGGTAAGCAGGAGTTTGCCGAGTCCGTTGCGTACTTTGAGGATCGCTTGCGCCGTGCGGACGTCGAGATTCGAACCGGCACGCGCATTACCGCGGATGACCTCGGATCGTGCAGCTTCGATGCGGTGGTGGTGGCGACCGGTGTCCTGCCGCGTCGTCCCGACATCCCCGGACTGGATCATCCGAGCGTTGCCAGCTATGCCGATATCCTGTCGGGCACGGCTGAAGCCGGGGATCGCGTGGTGATCGTCGGGGCGGGGGGCATCGGCTTCGATGTGGCGCTGTATCTAACGGAGGCGGGCAGCCGGTCGCATTTGGATTCCGAGGCGTTTGCGGCAGCTTGGGACATCGACCGGTCGCTGACCATCCCTGGCGGTCTTCGGGAGTCGGAGACACGTACGGATGAGCGAGGTCCGCATGTCACCATGCTGCAACGAAACGCCGGTCGGTTCGGCACCAGTCTCGGTCGCTCGACGGGCTGGGTACATCGCATGCTGCTGGGCCGGCACGGCGTCGATACGGTCGGCGGCGTGACCTATCGTCATATCGACGATGATGGTTTGCATGTCCAGACCGAAACCGGCGCACAATGTTTTTCGGCCGACACCATCGTGATCTGCGCCGGGCAGGACGCGCAGGGCGGGTTGGCCGACGATCTCGCCGGTCGCGGTGTGAAGGCGCACAAGATCGGCGGTGCGAGGGACGCTGCCGGCCTGGACGCGGTCCGCGCGATCGACGAAGGGTTTCAGCTTGGCCGGATGCTTTGAGGGTTCCTGACGGCCTCAGACGACCCGAACGCCGCCATCGACCGTAATCGTCTGCCCGGTGAGGAAGGAGCCGGCCTTGGTTGCCAACATGACGGCGACACCGGCGATCTCGTCCGATTCGCCGATCCGGCGCAGCGGTGTCGTCGAGGTTCGTTTCTTCAGATTTTCGGGATCCTCCCACAAGGCGCGGGCGAAATCGGTTTTGATCAAGCCTGGGGCAATGGCGTTGGCGCGCACGTTATGCGGGCCGTATTCGACCGCGAGGACCCGGGCGAGCTGCATGTCAGCCGCTTTGGATATCCCATAGGCGCCCAGGCTCGGGCTGCCCTTGAAGCCACCGATTGACGATACGATGATGATCGAGCCGTCTTTCCGTTCGATCATCTGCGGCACCACCATGTTGCAGAGCCAGAAATTGCTCTTGATGTTGCAGTCCATGATGCGGTCGAAGGCTTCGTCGGGGATATCCTTGGACGGGCCGAAATACGGGTTCACCGCGGCATTGCAGACCAGCACGTCGATCTTGCCGAAGGTCTCGGTGCTACGGTCGACAAGCTGCTGCAGTTGTTCTTTGTGGCCGATATGACAGGGAATGGCGACCGCCTTGTTGCCTTTCTTGGCCCAATTCTCGTTGATGTCGGCGGCGACGGCATCGCAGGCGTCGGCCTTGCGTGAGGATATGACCACATTCGCGCCGTGTTCCGCCATGCGTTCCGCAATGGCCTTGCCTATGCCCTTCGTGGAACCGGTGATGACGGCCGTCATGCCGTCCATGTCGAACAGGGTCATCGATACCTCCGCATGTCTTGTCTATCGTGCCGGCCGGACGGCCGGGCTTGTTATTGCCGTACTATTGACGTTTCGGGCCATCACGCAAGTCCAAGGCCTTGATCACCTGTTCGGCGGCCTCGGCCGACAACGTCTCCCCGGGGGGGTTGCAATAGTATCCGGATAACGTCGCGTAGCGGCTCCCATCCGTGATCGAGGCGTTGCCGGTCCAGCGTTGAATGAAAAGCACGCAGGCCGCCGTGCCGATGGCCGCGCGTTGCCAATCGGCCTTGCCCAAGGCGTTCTGGGTTTGCCGAACGTCGCCGAAAGCGGGCGTCTTGCCGCGGAGCGTCGGCCAAAGGTCGAAGGACGCGGCAGGGTCCGCCGGATCGGCGAGCGGCGGCCCGGCCTTTGCCTCGCTCAACAACAGTCCGGCCTCGCCGTCCTTGAAGGTTCTTCCCGTCCATTGGGCGGTTTCTTCCAGATACTCGCCATTGTCGCTGGCGTAGAGGTTGAACCGCCCCGGCGAAGCCAGGGTCGACACCGGGAAATCAAAGCGGGACTCGGATGCGGAAATAGGAATAATTCGCCCTTCCGGACGCAGCGGATCGGATGTCGAGCAGCCGATGAGCGCGATAACGAGGCCGAAGGCCATGACACGGCAAATCGGCGCGAGGCGTTTAAATCCCATGTGTTCTCCGGGTTGTCGGCGTCGATCGACAGGATCGTACTGCGATATCATACCGTATCTGTCAGGGTTCCTTGCCCGAATCTCGCCGGGCCAATACAGTCGGGCCAGAAAATGCTGGCGAGCTGGGGGAAGCGGCGTGATTTCGACCAAGGTGCGGGAATACAATGCGGTCGGGCGGTCTGTCGACGTTGGGACAGTCGATGGCTTACAACGCCTGTCTCGGTACACGGACGGAACCTAGGATACGACTCAGATGTCCCAGGCGCATATCGTTGTCATCGGCAATCAGAAGGGCGGGTCGGGCAAGTCCACCACCGCCATGCATCTCATTGTCAGCCTGTTGAACCGTGGTTACTCCGTCGGCAGCGTCGATCTCGACGATCCGCAGGCGACGTTGACCCGGTATCTGGAAAATCGGCGCAATTTCATGGGGTCGGCGGACATGATTTTGTCGATGCCGGAACATCACACGCTGACGCGCAGCTTCTATGACAACCGGGCGCTGGCCCATGGCGACGAACTCTCCCGGCTCGACTCGTGCATTCAGAGCCTTGCCGCGACGAACGATTTCATCGTGATCGACACGCCGGGCAGCGACAGTCATCTCTCGCAGGTCGGGCATAGCTATGCCGATACGCTGGTGACGCCGATGAACGACAGCTTCATCGACCTCGATCTGCTGGCCAAGGTCGACCCGGAAACGCATGAGGTCATCCGGCCCAGCGGCTACGCTGAGATGGTCTGGGAACAAAAGAAAGCGCGGGCGATCCGTGACGGCGGGCAGGTCGATTGGATCGTCATGCGGAACCGCTTGTCGACCATCGGTTCCCGCAACACCCGGGCGATGGAGGAAGTGCTCGCGGCCTTGTCCAAGCGGATCGGGTTCCGGATCGCGCCGGGCTTCGGGGAAAGGGTCATTTTTAGGGAATTATTCCTGAAAGGGCTGACGCTGCTCGACTTGCGCAATCCCGAGTCGGGAATCCGCATGAACATGTCGCATGTGGCGGCGCGGCAGGAAGTGCGGGCGCTGCTCACGACGATCGGATTGGATGCGCCATCCAATTATGCCGAAGTTGCTGCGGGTTCTGGAACTCACCCCCTGTAAGACCCTATATGATGAGGTATGAGCAAACTGCCCAAAGCCTCGTCCAAGACCGATGTCGCGGATTTCCTGAATAAGGTCGCGACGACGGCCTCCGCCAAACCGGCCGGCCAACGCGGCCGATTGATCTTCGCGATGGACGCGACGGCGAGCCGCGAACCGAGTTGGGACCAAGCCTGTCAGATTCAGGGCGAGATGTTTACCGAAACGGCCGCGCTGGGTGGCCTCGAAGTGCAACTGCTGTATTACCGGGGTTTCGGCGAGTGCCGGGCCAGCCGGTGGGCCGCGAGTGCCGCCGACCTGCTGCGGCTGATGACGAGCGTGCGCTGCCTGGGCGGGCAGACCCAGATCAGGAAGGTGCTGCGGCACGCCAAGAAGGAAAGCGAGAAGAAGAAGGTCGACGCCATGGTGTTCGTCGGCGACGCGATGGAGGAGGATATCGACGAGGTCTGTCACAATGCAGGCGAACTCGGCCTTCTCGGCGTGCCGGTCTTCGTGTTCCAGGAAGGCAACGACCCGCTGGTCCGGCGCTGCTTCGAGCAGATCGCCCGGCTGTCCGGCGGCGCCTATTGCCCGTTCGATGCCGCCAGCGCGCAGCAACTCCGGGATTTGCTGGCGGCTGTCGCCGTCTACGCCGCCGGCGGACGCCAAGCCCTGCTCGACTATGGTGAGAAACAGGGGGGCGCGGCGCTCCAACTCACGCATCAACTCGGTGGCAAGACCTAGACGATATGCCGTGGCTGCTCATCACGCTGGGTGCGATTATCGGTGGCGCGCTGTTCCTGCGGTGGTTCGTCAGGGCGGACCCGCGCGCCGTGCTGCAGGCCTTGCGGTGGATCGGCATCGGCCTTGCGGTCGCGTTCCTGTTGGCGATGGTAGTGACCGGCAGGTTCCATTTCCTGTTTGCTGCCTTGGCTTTTCTCCTTCCCTGGCTCATGCGGTTTCGGCGGATGCGCACCGCTTTCAAGGCCGCGCGCGGGCCGCGGGAAGGCCAGATGTCCGAGGTCCGCACGCGCTTCGTCACCATGCAGTTGAACCACGACACCGGCGAGATGGACGGCATGGTGCAGGAAGGGGCGCATGCGGGCCGCCAGCTATCGGACTTGGACCTCGATGCCGTTCTCGCCGTTTATCGGGAAGCGTTGGCGGCGGACGAGCAGTCGGCTCAGGTGCTGCAGGCCTATTTGGACCGGATGCATGACGCGTCCTGGCGGGACCGGATGGGCGGCGGCGCGGGCGCCGGCGCCGACGCGGGGAGCGCGCCGGGGTCGACCGGTCCGATGTCGTACAATGAAGCACTTGATATTCTTGGGCTTTCCTCAAATCCTTCCGAAGAAGATATAAAAACCGCACATCGCCAATTGATGCAGAAATTCCACCCCGACCGGGGCGGATCCGACTATCTGGCAGCCCGGATAAATGAGGCGAAAGAGGTACTACTTGGTGACCGATAGTATCCTATCGGTGGCGGTTGCGCGCCCTATGGGCTTATGGCACATAGGCCAGAACAACGGCCTTTTTCGGCCCTAAATTGCAAATTTGAACGTCGGAATGACCCAAAAAGTACGAAAAGCGATTTTTCCGGTCGGCGGCTTGGGAACCCGGTTCCTGCCCGCGACCAAGGCTTTGCCGAAAGAAATGCTTCCGGTCGTCGATAAGCCCTTAATACAATATGCGGTTGAAGAAGCGGCCGCCGCCGGCATCGAAGAGTTCATTTTCGTAACCGGACGCGGCAAGCATGCCATCGAAGACCATTTCGATGTGTCCTATGAGCTCGATCAAACCTTGTCGGAACGGGGCAGGACGGACCTGCTCGACATGATGCAAGGCTGGTTGCCCAAACCCGGGCAGATCGCCTATACGCGGCAGATGCAGCCTTTGGGGCTGGGTCATGCGGTATGGTGCGCCCGCGATTTCGTTGCCGATGAACCCTTTGCGGTGCTGCTGGCGGACGACCTCGTAATGGCCGACACGCCATGCTTGAAACAGCTCATCGATATACATGCGGAAACCGACGGCAGCGTCGTCGCGGTCATGGATGTACCGAGCGAGCATACGGATCGTTACGGAATCTTAGACATTGAGAGCGACGATGGCCGTCTGGCGTCGGTCAAGGGGTTGGTGGAAAAACCGGCTCCGGCGGTCGCGCCGTCCACCCTGTCGATCATCGGCCGCTACGTTCTGCGTCCCGAAGTCTTCGATCACCTGAACAAGCAGGAAGAAGGGGCGGGCGGCGAGATCCAGTTAACCGATGCGATGGCCACGATGATCGGCGATTCGCCGTTTCACGGGCTGCGATTCGAGGGTCGCCGGTTCGACTGCGGTGACAAGGTTGGGTTTTTGGAAGCGAACATCGCTTTTGCGCTTGCAAGGAGCGATCTAGGAGAGTCCGTCCAAGACGTATTGTCACGGTATACGGACGAATAATTAACGAATAGGGCCGCCGGTGGTCTCCGCGTCGACGCGCAAGGAGGCTCCGCGCAGTTTTCCTCTGTCCAAGGGATGTTTTCATGCGAATTGCAATGATCGGTACCGGATATGTCGGGCTTGTGTCCGGCGCGTGCTTCTCGGAATTCGGGATCGACGTGACCTGCGTCGATATGGATGAAACCAAGATCAAACGGCTGCAAAACGGCGATGTGCCGATCTACGAGCCGGGCCTCGATGACCTGGTAAGGGTCAATTCGGACGCCGGTCGGCTGACCTTTACGACCGACCTGAAGGCTGCGGTCGGCCCGGCGGATGCCGTGTTCATCGCGGTCGGCACGCCGAGCCGCCGTGGCGACGGCCATGCGGACTTGAGTTTCGTTTACGAGGCCGCGCGTCAGATCGCCGTGGCGCTCGACGGGTACACCGTGATCGTGACCAAGTCGACGGTTCCGGTGGGCACCGGCAAGGAGGTGGACCGGATCGTCCGGGAAGTCCGCCCTGATGCGGAAATCGACGTGGTGTCGAACCCGGAATTCCTGCGTGAGGGGGCGGCGATCGAAGATTTTATGCGTCCCGATCGCGTCGTGATCGGCACTAAAAGCGAGCGGGCCCAGGAGGTCATGCGCGCGCTCTACCGGCCTCTCTCGCTGATCGAGACTCCGATCCTGTTCACCAAGCGGGAGACCGCGGAACTGGTCAAATACGCGACCAACGCCTTCCTGGCGACCAAGATCACCTTCATCAACGAAGTGGCGGATCTGTGCGAGCAGGTCGGGGCGGACGTCCACGACGTGGCGCGCGGCATCGGCCTCGATGGCCGGATCGGGCGCAAGTTTCTGCACCCCGGGCCGGGTTACGGCGGGTCGTGCTTTCCGAAGGATACGTTGGCATTGGTGCGGACGGCCCAGGACGCCGGCGTGCCGATGCGGATCGTCGATTCCGTCGTGACAGTCAACGATGAACGGAAAAAAGCGATGGCGGACCGGATTCTCTCCGCTTGTGCGGGCGATGTGAAGGGCAAGACCGTCAGCATGCTGGGACTCACCTTCAAGCCGAACACCGACGATATGCGGGAAAGCCCCAGTATCGACATCATCGCGGCACTGCAGGAAAAGGGCGCCCGTGTGCGGGTCTACGATCCGGCCGGCATGGACGAAGCCAAGAAGGTCATTTCCGATGTCGATTGGTGCTCCGATGCCTACGAGGCGATCAATGGGTCCGACGTAATCGCGTTGGTTACCGAATGGAACGAGTTTCGGTCCCTCGACCTGGACCGCGTCAAGCAGTTGATGTCGGCGCCGGTCATGGTCGATCTCCGCAATGTCTACAATCCCGACGAAATGATCGCGAAGGGCTTCGACTATCACTCGATCGGCCGTCCGACGGGCGATGATGTCGAAATGAAACGGGAGCGGTCGGCCTGATGCTTGCGGGGCATACGTTCAATTCGACAATCCTGCGCGAATACGACATTCGCGGGATCGTCGGCGAGACGCTTACCAAGGAAGACGCGCTGGCACTGGGCCAAACCTTCGGCAGTACCGTTCGCGATAACGGGGGGGCCACCGTTGCGGTCTGTTACGACGGCCGGTTGAGTTCGCCGGAGCTGTCGGAATTCCTGATCAAAGGCCTGGTCTCGACCGGGATCAATGTCACGCGGATTGGTCTCGGTCCGACGCCGATGCTGTATTACGCGGCACGGACGCTCGGCACAGATGGCGGGATCATGGTCACCGGCTCGCATAATCCGTCGCATTTCAACGGGTTCAAGATGGTGATGGGAAAGGCGCCGTTCTGGGGTGATGCCATCCAGGAGCTCGGCAAACGCGCCGCCGGCGCCGATTGGCACACCGGAGAAGGGTCGGTCACCGATCTCGATATCTCCGGTGACTATATCGACCGGGTCCGCCAGGATTACCGCGCCGAGCGCGGCCTGAAGGTGGCTTGGGACGGCGGCAACGGTGCCGCCGCCGATATCATGGCGCGCCTGACTAAAGTGCTGCCGGGCGACCATGTCCTTCTGAACGAGGTGGTCGACGGCACGTTCCCGGCGCATCATCCCGATCCGACCGTGGAAGAGAACCTTGTCCAGCTTCAGGAAGCGGTTAAAGCGGAAAAATGCGATCTCGGCGTCGCCTTCGACGGTGACGGCGACCGAATCGGGGTCGTTGACGGCCAGGGCCGCGTGCTCTGGGGCGATCAAATCCTGACGGTTCTCGCGCGCGACCTGATCGAACGCGTGCCGGGGGCGACGATCATCGCCGACGTCAAGGCGAGCGACGTGCTGTTCGACGAAGTGGCGCGGCTCGGCGGGAATCCGGTCATGAGCCCGACCGGCCACTCGATCATCAAGTCGAAGATGGTCGAACTGGACGCGGCGCTGGCAGGGGAAATGAGCGGCCATATCTTCTTCGGCGACGGCTACTATGGCTACGATGATGCGCTCTATGCCGCGGTTCGGCTGATCGATATCGTCGCCCGGTCCGGCGAAACCATGTCGGCTATTCGGGACTCGCTACCATCCGTGCTGAACACGCCGGAAATCCGGCTGGAGATTCCCGAGGAGGACAAGTTTCCGCTGGTCGAGGAAATCCGCGAACGGTTGTTGTCGAGCGATCGGGAGAATGTTTCTACCCTGGACGGTATTCGCGTGAAGACGCCGGATGGTTGGTGGTTGCTGCGGGCGTCAAATACGCAGAATGTGCTGGTTATCCGCTGCGAATCGTCGAGTGAGGAAGGGTTGGAGCGGGTGAAAGCCACGGTCTCCGATCATCTTCGTCAAAGCGGATTGGAACCGCCTGCGATGTAATCAGGACTTGGTGTCGCCCCGTTGGGGCGGTACCGGTACGCAGCTGACACGGCGGCTTTTCAATCGCCGGCAGGCCTCGGTCGCGGAGTTCTGCGACAATCCCACGAGACGCGCCCGGTAGATCAATTCGTTCCCCATCTTGGTCGGAAGGATCAGCACGCGCGTGCCGCGATGCTTGCCCGATAGTTGGCGCGCGGCCCGCTTGGCGGCCCGCCGTGCAGGCGCTTTCGCCTTGAACGCGCCGACTTGGATCGACCAGCCGGCCTTTCCGCCGGTGTTCTGAAGCCGGGGCGTGGACGGTTTGCGGAGCGGTTTCGGAACCGACATCGCGATTGCGGCCGAGGGCACCGCGCTCGGCTTCTTCGGCGCCTGTTTGGCGACCGGGCCGGTTTTGGGTTTCGACGGGGTCAGTTTCGCGAAGCTGCGGTTCAGCAGCCGACGCATGTGGCTGTTCCGCGCGCGGGCGGACTTTCCGCCGAAGACCACGCCGATGATGCGACGGCCGTTTTGGGTCGCTGAAACCACGAGATTGTAACCGGATGCGCGGGTATAGCCGGTTTTCATACCGTCCGCGCCGGGATAATCGATCAGCAGCGAGTTGTGATTTTTGAACTTGCGGCCGTTGAATTCGAACTGTTTGGTCGAGAAGAGTTGGTATTGCGCCGGGAAGTCCGAGAGCAGTTTGCGGGCGAGGATGGACATATCCCGAGCCGTCGAGAGCTGCCGTCGGTTCGGCAGGCCCGACGCGTTGCGGAAATTCGTGCGTTTCATGCCCAATTCGCGGGCTTTCTTGGTCATCAGCCGTCCAAACTTGCGTTCGGTGCCGCCGATCGATTCCGCGACGACGACGGCGACGTCATTGGCGGATTTGGTGATGAGCGCCAGGATGGCGTCGCGCACCGTGATGGTCTCGCCTCTCTTCAGACCCAGTTTGGAGGGACGTGCGCCCGCCGCGCGGGCGGAGACGGTCAGCTTGCGATCCATCGTCAGCCGGCCCTTCCGGACGGCTTCGAAGGCCAGATAGATCGTCATCATTTTGGTCAGCGACGCGGGATAGTTTCGCGTGTCCGCATTGACCGCATGCAGGACTTTCCCCGTTTCATGCTCCACCACGATCGAAGCGTAGCGCGCATGCGCGGTGACCGAGACCAGCGAAACAGCGGCAAAAACTAACGAAATAAAACCATATCTAATGATATGGCCAATATTTGCTGACTTCCCCAATAAAACCGTCATTTTTTTCCTATTTATCGAATCCAATAGACCCGATTTCGCCAAACTCTAAGGGAACGTAATAAAATTATCGTTAATTGTCTATCAACCCGTGGCCTATATCTCGCTGATTTCTCAATAAAAGTTTAATCGCAACTGGTTAACTCCCTATCGTAGCGTCTGCAATCCTTCCGGCGCTAGTAATTCTTCCGATGTAATCCTTTCTGTGTCAGTGATGAGCGTTAGTTTGTGTGGTCCGCCCGCGTGCCCCAGGGCGGCGATCGTCACGCCGGTGCGATGCAAAAAATTTTATGTTGCACTGCAATAATTCTGTTGACATTGCCCAGATGAGTGCCATATACAGGCCATGCTGCAGCGCACAATTTTATTGCAGCAGAGGCGTGGGAAGGCTTCGTAGCGATTTACGGGCCAGACCGATTGATTGGACAGTTGAACGACGGAGAATTCACATGGCTACCAAAGCAAAAGCCGCTCGCGCTGATTTGAAGCAGGTCGAAGAGGCCGTTGCAGCGGGCAAAGAGACAGTCGAGCAAGTCGTCAAGGCTTCGACGGAAACCTACGGACAGGCGGTTAGCATGACCAAAGATCAAGTTGAAAAGGCGAGCAAGTCCCTCATGGAGGGGTATGACGAGATGACGGCGTTGAGCCAGAAGAATGTCGAAGCCATGGTTAAGGCCGGCAATCTCTGGGCCAAGAGCGCCGAGACGATCGGCAAGGCCTATTTCAATCTCGCGCAGGTTTCGGCCGAGGCGAGTGTTGAGGCGGCGCAGGCCATGTTCGCTGCGAAGACGCTGAAGGACGTTGTTGACGTCCAGACCGGTTACACGAAGGCGAGCATCGACACCTTGGTCGCCGAAGGCAAGAAGATCAACGACATCACGGTGAAGGCCGCCAATGAGGCGTTCGAACCGATCCAGGATCAGGTCAACGAGAATATCAAGACCATCCTGAAGCAGCCCGCTGCTTGAGATAGGGAATAGACGAACCAGACACCGGTTCTGTCGACAGCGGCCCTTCGGATTTTCCGGAGGGCCGTTTTCTATTTGGCGCCAGGCGGGCGGCAATCGAACACGGTCAACCGGTTGATTCGGTAGAAGCGCCGGAAATGGGCGGACATGTCTCCGCTGCTGACGGCCGTGACGTCGAAGCCGCCGCTCGCGATCCGGTCGCCGTAGTCGCGCCCGCAGATCCGAACATGATAGGGATGACCAAACGCTTTCATCCGCTCTTCCGTTCCGGTTATCGATTCATTTTCAAAGGTTTGCAGGCGATTCTTGTCTATCGGCACGAGGATGATGGCGTGCCCGGCTGGCCGCAGGACCCGGGCGAACTCGCGCAGTGCCGCCTGATCGTCCTGGATATGTTCCAAGACATGGCAGCACACAATCAGGTCGAATGATTCATCGTCGAAGGTAAGGCGGCTGGCATCCATGGCCGCCGTGACGCCCGGATTGTGTAGGTCGATGGATGTGTACCGAATCGATGGGCAGTTGCGCAGGCGTTGCCGGATTCCCGGCTCGGGCGCGATATGCAGGACCGACCAGCGCCGTGTCGTGACGCCGAGCGCGGTTTCCAGATAGAGCCAAAGGTAACGATGCCGCTCCAATGCCCCGCAACCGGGACACAAGGCTTGGTTGCGCCGTCGGATGCCGAAGGGCAGAAACTGCCGATACCATCTGCGGCAGATCGGGCAATATCGCCCATCCCCGGCTGGTGTGCCGGGATTGGCGTGCCGGGACCGTCTTGCGCCGCCATAGACGTCCGGCGCGGCGGTGTTTCCGGCCAGCAGTGAGGCCATTTGGCCACTCAGGTCGAGCGGTAAATCGACGTTGTACACCCGGCGGGCGTTAGACCGGGGGCTTGCATGATGGGACAAACGCACAAGATTAGGACGGAGACGCAAATTAACCGATCCTTGAAACTGGGAATCACATTTACGCCGCAGTTTGGCGTTACCTTCCGGAATGTACCTGAAACACCCTTTTACCAAGTCTTATCTGTCCAATATTATACTGGTTTAGTGTAATATTCGGTTTGGCAATGAGCGATCGAGACAACGATAATTCGAACGGCCCAAATACCGGCGTGGTTACCCAGACCAAGCCAAAGACGAAAAAGCCGTCGATGTATAAGGTTTTGATGCTGAACGACGATTATACGCCGATGGAGTTCGTCGTTCATGTGTTGGAGCGGTTCTTCTCGAAAGGCCGCGAAGAAGCGACCACCATCATGCTTCATGTCCATCGTCGTGGAGTTGGGGTATGCGGCGTCTTCCCGTACGAAGTCGCTGAAACCAAGGTGACGCAGGTGATGGATTTTGCAACTCAGCACGAGCATCCCCTGCGCTGCACGCTTGAAAAGGACTAGAGACATACATGCTGTCGCGTAACCTAGAACAAAGTCTGCATCGTGCCTTGGCGCATGCCAGCGAGCGTAATCACGAATACGCTACGCTCGAGCATTTGCTTTTGGCGCTGACCGAGGATCAGGACGCCGTCGCGGTGCTTCGCGCATGCGGCGTGGACCTCGACAAGCTCAAGCAGGACATCGCCGAGTATCTCGATAACGAGTTGGAGATGTTGCTGATCGAAGCGGTCGAGGATCCGAAGCCGACGGCAGGTTTCCAGCGGGTGCTGCAGCGCGCGGCCATTCACGTGCAGTCGTCGGGCCGCGAAGAGGTCACCGGTGCCAACGTGGTGGTCGCCATGTTCTCGGAGCGCGAGAGCCATGCCGTCTATTTCCTGCAGGAGCAGGACATGACGCGGTTCGATGCGGTCAACTACATCAGCCATGGCATCGCAAAGGTCTCCGGTAAGGGCGAAGCCCGCACCATCGGCGGTGCGGATGAAGACGCCAGCGCCGAAAAGGTCAACAAGCGCGGCAGTGAGGCGCTCGAGGCTTATTGCGTGAACCTGAACCAGAAGGCCGACGAAGGCCGAATCGATCCGTTGATCGGCCGAACCAACGAGATCGAGCGCACCATTCAAATTCTCTGCCGGCGGACCAAGAACAACCCGCTCTACGTGGGTGATCCGGGGGTCGGCAAGACGGCGATTGCGGAAGGCCTCGCGCTCCGGATCGTGAAGGGCGAAGTTCCGGAAGTTCTCAAGGAAAACACGATCTTCGCACTCGATATGGGGTCGTTGTTGGCGGGGACACGCTATCGTGGCGACTTCGAAGAGCGATTGAAGGCGGTCATGCGGGAGCTCGAAGAGCTCGAAGGCGCAATCCTGTTTATCGATGAAATTCATACGGTTATCGGCGCCGGTGCAACCAGCGGCGGAGCCATGGATGCATCCAATCTGCTTAAGCCCGCGTTGCAGAGCGGGTCGCTGCGCTGTATCGGATCGACGACCTACAAGGAATACCGCAACCATTTCGAAAAGGACCGTGCGTTGGTGCGCCGGTTCCAGAAGATCGATGTGGCCGAACCGAGCATCGAGGATGCTGTGAAAATCCTGCGGGGCCTGAAACCGTATTATGAGAAGCACCACAGCGTGCGCTACACGAACGAGGCGATCCGCTCGGCGGTGGATTTGTCGTCGCGCTATATCAACGACCGGAAGCTGCCGGATAAGGCGATCGACGTGATCGACGAGGCCGGGGCGTCGCAAATGCTGTTGCCGGAGTCGAAGCGCAAGCGGCAAATTGGTCCGCGCGACGTCGAGCGCGTGGTGGCGACGATGGCCCGCATTCCGCCGAAACAGGTCTCGAAGGACGACAAAACCGCGCTGGAGAACCTCGAGCGCGACTTGAAACTTGTTGTCTTCGGTCAGGATTCCGCCATTGAGACCCTCGCCAGCTCGATCAAGCTGTCGCGGGCCGGCCTTCGGGAACCGGAGAAGCCGATCGGCAGCTATCTGTTCTCCGGTCCGACCGGTGTCGGCAAGACCGAAGTGGCGCGACAGCTTGCCATGACGCTGGGGATCGAATTGGTTCGCTTCGACATGTCGGAATATATGGAGCGTCACAGCGTGTCGCGGCTGATCGGCGCGCCGCCGGGTTATGTCGGGTTCGACCAGGGCGGTATGATGACCGATGCGATCGACCAGACGCCGCATTCGGTGTTGCTCCTGGACGAGATCGAGAAGGCGCATCCGGATGTCTTCAATATCCTGCTGCAGATCATGGATTACGGGAAGCTGACCGACCACAACGGCAAGACGGTCGATTTCCGGAATGTGGTCCTGATCATGACCACCAATGCCGGCGCGGCCGAACTGGCCAAACCCGCGATCGGGTTTGCCCGCGAAGCGCGGGTTGGTGAGGACGAAGAGGCGATCAACCGCACCTTCACCCCGGAATTCCGGAACCGGCTCGATTCGATCATTCCGTTCTCCAGCCTCAAGCCTGAAACCGTGGCGAAGGTCGTCGACAAGTTCGTCATGCAGCTTGAGGAGCAGTTGTCGGACCGAAACGTCACGATCGAGCTTTCCAAGGCGGCGCGTGCCTGGTTGGTCGAGAAGGGCTATGACATGAATTTCGGCGCCCGGCCGCTCGGACGCGTCATCCAGGAACACATCAAGAAGCCGCTCGCCGAAGAGCTGTTGTTCGGCAAGCTTGCGAAGGGCGGATTGGTTATGGTGGATGTGAAGGACGGCAAGCCGGTCTTTACGTATCCGGACAAACCGGGAAATGGCAAGCCGCCGAAAGGAAAGGGCGGGAAGCGTCCGAAGCCCCGGGTTCCCGAGCCGGTGAGCACCTAGGCGCTCGGAGCATAAAGCCAAGGAAGTCGCCTAGGAGGCGCAGGAGTGCGCCTAGCTCTCTTTCAAATTACTACTGCTTGTGTCGCGGTGGGACCGTAAGCGCTGGCTAGACCGGCAGCGATGCGACGGCCATGCTGCCCAAAAGCAGCAAGGAGACTGTCACAAAGGCGGAATAGACCACCAGCGGATGCGTCCGGAACATGCCCGACCGTTTACCGCGAAGGCGCGGGACATCGGGGATGATCTTCCGTGTGTAAATTTCGGGCAACGCACGGTCCATCAATTCGCGAGGCAGTTCAGTGGTTTCTTGGTACATCGTAAGTCGCCGTTGATCTTTGGTTTTGACGTTGACTGAACTTATGCCACGGCCCGTCAAGCACTTCTGTGATAGGGGTCACTCGAAACCGTTTTTTGGGGCTGATTTCCGCTTCTTTTCCGCGAAAATCGGTGTTTTGGACCGTCGTCCCCTACGATTCGGCCAAAACCACCCGATTTCTGCCGGAATCCTTGGCCTTGTAGAGCGCCTGGTCGGCAGCGTCGGCCAGGTCGGATACGTTGTCGAATTCCGGGAAGGTCGCAATTCCACAGCTCAATGTTACCGTGAACTCGCCTTTTTCGTGCTGTTGCTGGATTTTCGAGAAGGCGCGCCGGATGTTGCCCAGAATGGCCTCGGCTTGGGTTCCGTTGACGCCCGACAGAGCCACGGCGAATTCCTCGCCACCGGTGCGGCCGATGATATCGGTCGAGCGGAGCCGCTGTTTTAGCAGGCTCGACAATGTCTTGATGACCCGGTCGCCGGTTGGGTGACCGTAGGTGTCGTTGACGTTCTTGAAGTGGTCGAGGTCGATGATCGCGTAAGCCAGCGGCTGGCCTTCGCGTTGCATTCGGGAAACCTCGATCGCCAGTTGTTCCTTCGTCGTCGTATGGTTCAGCAGCCCCGTCAGGCTATCACGCAACATGAGCGAGCGCAGGGAGCGGAACCGCCGCGCCCGCGTATAGACCGCCATGACCAGATGCTCGGGCCGGATCGGCTTGGTCAGGAAATCGTCACCGCCGATCGTCATGACGTCGAGCTGTTTCAGCAGGTCGTCCTCGGCCGATAGGAACACGATCGGAATCGAGTCGAACGCAGGATCTTGCCGAATTACGGCGGCCAGTTCCTTGCCCCGGCATTCCGGCATGTACAGGTCCATGATGATCAATTCCGGCCGAAATTCCGCAAGCGCCTCAAAGGTCTTCAGCGGCTCGTTGCAGAACACCGTTTCCATTCCGGCTTCCGATAGGATCGTCTTGTAATACTTACAAATCCGCGGATCGTCATCGATGATCAGCACGCGGAACGGATCGTCGACGCCTTGCTCGGACAAGGGATCGAGCGTGTCGACAAGGTCGAGCATGCTCACTGGGCGCATCAGCAAGGCCGCGGCGCCGGCGCGTACCGCGGCCAGCCGCGTCGCGATATTGGGATCCGGAGAGAGAAAGATCAGCGGCGGAGGCCGGTTGAACTCTTGGCAGACGTCGCCGATTCGATCGATCTGTGTCGCGGCTTCGTCCCCCGCGGGCAGGCCCACGAGCAAGGCAACGGCGCCGGCGTCCAACTCCGCCATGCCGCTGTCGTTTACATCGCTGCAATGCGTGACCGAATAGCCGAACTGACCCAGCTGAATTGTCAGCTGGTTGGCTTCTCCGACGTCTTCATCAATTAAGACTAAATTTTTCATCGTCCCTCATGCCCTATGAGGGTATATCGAGTCTTTATTACCCAAGTATTGAGATTGCAGGCTGGCGCACCCGAAAAATCCGGGCTTTTGTGCCCGCTACGCGCGCTATTTACCGGGACTGGACCGGTGTCGGGCTATCTCGATTGGGATGGATCTTGGCGGTAGGGCAAATAGTCTTCGAATTCAACCATTTCGTGGGCCTCCGCCTGCCGTTCGCCGGTAAGGTAATCCGCCACCGCACGGCGGAATCCGCCATCTTGGATCCAATGTGCGCTGTAGGTGCGAACGGGGACATAGCCGCGCTGGAGCTTGTGCGGGCCCTGCGTGCCGGCTTCCACGCGACGTATACCGTGCTCTATGGCGTATTCGATCGCGCTATAGTAGCAAGTCTCAAAATGTAGGAATTTAAACCTTATATCGCAACCCCAATTGCGGCCGAACAAGGCATCTTCGCCCCGAAGGTTTAGGGCGCCGGCAATGAGCTGGCCTTCGAGATCGGCCATGAAGAGGACCACATCATCGGCCATGGAGTCCTGCAGGGCAGTGAAGAAGTCGCGGGTGAGGTACGGATAGCCCCATTTCCGATCGTATGTGTCGATATAGAACCGGTAGAAGGCGTCCCAATGTTCCGGCTTGATGTCGTCCCCTTGTAGCCCGCGAACCCGAATGCCGGACTCGGCCACCTTGCGCCGCTCCTTGCGAATATTCTTACGCTTTCGGCTGTTAAGGCTGGCGAGGAAGCCGTCGAAATCCACATATCCTTCGTTATGCCAATGGAATTGATGGCCGTGACGGATCAGGAAATCGGCTGACTCGAGGAAATCGGCGTCTTCCTCGGAACAAAAGGTGACGTGGAGCGACGATACCGAAAGCTGCCGCGTAATTTCGGCGAGGCCGCCCGCCAAAGCCGACCGGATGGCCGTGGCGCTGAGACCGTCGGTGTCGGCCTTCGCATTGTAGAGAAGGCGAGCGCCGGTCACCGGGGTGAAAGGCACCGCACACTGAAGTTTCGGATAATATTCGCCGCCGGCCCGTTCGTACGCATGCGCCCAGGCGTGGTCGAACACATATTCGCCCTGCGAATGACTTTTCAGGTAGAGCGGCGCGGCGCCGATCAGTTCGCCGCCGGAATTCTCGATGATGAGATGCTGCGGCTGCCAGCCGCTCCGCGCGCTGACGGATCCGCTTTCCTCCAAGGCCGCCAGAAACCTGTGGCTGAGGAACGGATTGTAGGGTTGACCGGTGCCCGCAAGACACGCGTCCCATTCCGCCGCCGGAACCGACGATAATCGGTCGACGATTCGGATCGCAACGGCGTCGCGTCCGTCGGGCATGGTCAAATCCTCTTCCGCCGGTGTCTCATGGAGGGGGAGCCGTTAAAGAAACTGATCCTCGATCAGGCGATTTCAATGACCGCGTCAATTTCGACCGTGGAATTCAGTGGGAGGCCGCTGGCACCCAAGGCAAAGCGTGCATGTTTGCCGCTGTCGCCGAAGACGTCGACGATGAGGTCCGAGGCCCCGTTGATCACCTTCGGATGATCGGTGAAATCCGGAGTCGCGTTGACGAAGCCGCCGAGTTTGACGAAACGCGAAATATGGTCGAGATCGCCGAGTGCGGATCGTGCCTGCGCGATGATGTTGAGGGCGCAAACCCGGGCGGCCGCAATGCCGTCGTCCAGGGTTGCGTCGTCGCCGACCCTGCCGCGATGCGCGATCTTGCCATTCCAGAAAGGAACTTGTCCGGCAACCCAAAGCTGGTTTCCCGTAATGACGAACGGAACGTAGTTTGCCGCGGGCGCAGCGGCATCCGGCAGTTCAATTCCCAATTCCTGCAAGCGTGCATCGATCTTTCCGGCCATCCTGTGCTCCTTGTTTGATCAGACCCATGCGGGGCAACCGCGTGTCCTTGAGCATAGCCGACGCGGGGCATCGCAGAAAGCGCCCAGCATGCTGTTGTGCCGGATTTCCGCGGCGCCGAGCCGGTAACGCGACAAAAAAATGGGGGGTGGTCGAAACCACCCCCCAGTTCACAGGGAGCACCGTGCCAGGATAGGGACCTACCCGCTACGAACACCCGCTGGTCGCGCCACAAGTGGCGCATTTCAGACAGGTACCGTTGCGGACGAGGGTAAAGTTGCCGCATTCGCCGCAAGCGTCACCCTCGTATCCCAGAGCCTGGGCCTCGCGGATACGATCAAGTGTGGGATCGATCGTCGCAGAGACCGAGGCTTCTACCGCGCCGGAACGAACCGTCGCAGTAGCCGCAGCGACCACCTGGCTCTCCGAAGAGCTGGTCGCCACGTTCGGTGCGGTGGCGTCAACGGCTGCATTGCCGTCCTCGCCGCCGGAAATCACAAACAGGTTGGGCGAGCGCACGTAACCGTTGCTCGCGAGTTTCTGCAGAGTTGCGATCGCGTCTGCCGGCGGTTCCGGCAACTCGCCTTCCTTCGAGCCCGTACCGAGACTATCCGGAAGCATGTCCGAAGGATGCGCATGGGCGAGGTCGTCCCGGCCCAGGTAGCTGATCGCCACTTCGCGGAAGATATAGTCGAGAACCGACGTCGACATCTTGATGGCGTCGTTGCCCTCGACGATGCCCGACGGCTCGAAGCGCGTGAAGGTGAACGCTTCGACGAATTCTTCGAGCGGAACGCCATACTGCAAGCCGATCGAAATCGCGATCGCGAAATTGTTCATCAGGCTGCGGAAGGCGGCGCCCTCCTTATGCATGTCGATGAACAGCTCGCCGAGCGTTCCGTCTTCGTATTCGCCAGTTCGTAGATAGACCTTATGCCCACCTACGATGGCTTTCTGCGTGTAGCCTTTGCGCCGGTCGGGCAGGCGGCTGCGCTCCGCGGCACGCGCGACGACGCGCTCGACAATGCGTTCCGCAACCTTCGGCACCGCGGCGGCCGCCGGTTCGATCGCGATGTCCTCGGCAAGTTCCTCGTCGTCCAGCACGACCGCTTGCAACGGCTGGCTCAGCTTCGAGCCGTCGCGGTACAGCGCGTTGGCTTTCAGTCCTAGCCGCCAGGACAGCATATAGGCGTTTTTGCACTCTTCGACCGTCGCCTCGTTCGGCATGTTGATGGTCTTCGAAATCGCACCGGTGATAAAGGGCTGTGCCGCTGCCAGCATGTGGATGTGGCTATGGGCCGATAGGCAGCGCTTTCCGATTCGCCCGCACGGATTGGCGCAATCGAAGATCGCCAGATGCTCTTCCGCGAGATGCGGCGCCCCTTCCAGCGTCATGGCGCCGCAGCAGTGGTTGTTCGCGACGTCGACGTCATCGGCGGTAAAGCCGAGCGCGTCGAGCAGGTCGAAGTTCAGGTCGTCGAGACGGTCGGCCTCGATTCCCAGCGTTTCGGTGCAGAACTCCTCGCCGAGCGTCCATTTGTTGAACGCGAAGCGGATGTCGAAACAACTCGCCAGCGCATTCTCCAACGTGTCGATCGCGTCCGGCGTGAAGCCCTTTTCCTTGAGCAGGTCATGGCTGACGCCCGGCGCATCGGCCAAAGTGCCGTGCCCGACCGCATAGGCGACGATCTCTTCGATTTGCGCTTCGTCATAGCCGAGCCGGGCCAACGCTTCAGGGACCGTCCGGTTGATGATCTTGAAGTAACCGCCACCGGCGAGCTTCTTGAACTTCACCAACGCGAAATCAGGCTCGATTCCCGTGGTGTCGCAATCCATGACGAGCGCGATGGTGCCCGTCGGCGCGATAACGGTGGTTTGCGCGTTGCGGAAACCGTGCTGGGCGCCCAGGTCATGGGCCTTGTTCCAGGCCGCGACCGCCGCGTTTGCGATCGCCGGATCCGGGCACCGGTCGTGATCGAGCGCCACCGGCGGAATGGACAGGCCTTCGTAACCCTCGGTCTCGCCCTTGGCCGCATGCCGATGATTGCGAATGACGCGCAACATGGCGTCCGCGTTTTCGGCGTGGTTCGGGAAGGCACCCATCTCGGAGGCCATTTCGGCCGACGTCGCGTAGGTTACGCCGGTCATCAGCGCGGTGATGGCACCGCATAGCGCGCGGGCTTCGTCGCTGTCATAGGACAGGGCCGACGCCATCAGGAGGCCGCCCAGGTTCGCGTAACCGAGGCCGAGCGTCCGGTACTCGTAGGAAAGTTCCGCGATCTGCTTCGACGGGTATTGCGCCATCAACACGGCGACTTCGAGCGTCACGGTCCACAGTCGGACTGCATGCTCGAACTCCTCGACCAGGAATTCACCCGACTCGCCGCGGAAATTCATCAGGTTCAGCGACGCCAGGTTGCAGGCTGTGTCGTCCAGAAACATGTATTCGGAACACGGGTTCGACGCGTTGATTCGGCCGGATTCCGGACAGGTGTGCCATTCGTTGATGGTCGTATCGAACTGCACGCCGGGGTCGGCGCAGGCCCAGGCTGAATCCGCGATCTGTTCCCACAAATCCCGCGCCTTGACCGTCTTGCAGACCTCGCCGTCGGTCCGCCGGGTCAGGTTCCAATCGCTGTCTGATTCGACGGCTTCGAGGAAATCGTTGGTGATCCGCAGCGAATTGTTCGAGTTTTGGCCGGATACCGTCAGATAAGCTTCAGAATCCCAGTCCGTGTCATACGTCTTGAAGTCGATCGACGTGTACCCTTGGCTCGCGAACTGGATGACGCGCTGGATGTAGTTCTCCGACACCATTGCCTTGCGCGCGGCGAGGATCGCTTTGCGCAGGTCCTGGTTTTTCTTCGGATCGATTCGCGCGGGGCCGTCCAGCGACTCCTCTTGGCAGGCCGCCATGATGGCGTTGAGATGCTCGTTACAGATCTTCGAGCCCGTCACCAAGGCGGCGACCTTCTGTTCCTCGACCGCCTTCCAGCCGATGAATTCCTCGACGTCGGGATGATCGATGTCGAGGCAGACCATCTTGGCCGCGCGCCGCGTGGTGCCGCCGGATTTGATCGCGCCCGCGGCCCGATCGCCGATCTTCAGGAAACTCATCAAGCCCGAGGACCGACCACCGCCGGACAGCGGTTCGTTCGCGCCGCGAAGCGACGAGAAGTTGCTGCCCGTACCGGACCCGTATTTGAACAGACGTGCTTCGCGGACCCACAAGTCCATGATGCCGTTTTCGTTCACCAGGTCGTCGTTGACCGACTGGATGAAGCAAGCATGCGGTTGCGGATGTTCGTAGGCCGAGTTGGAGGCGGTCAATTTTCCGGTGCGGTAGTCCACGTAGTAGTGGCCTTGTCCCGGACCGTCGATTCCATACGCCCAATGCAGGCCGGTGTTGAACCATTGCGGCGAGTTCGGCGCGGCCATCTGATGCGCAATCATGTAGCGCATCTCGTCGTGGTAGGCGTGCGCGTCGTCTTCGGTATCGAAGTATCCGGCTTTCCAGCCCCAATAGGTCCAGGTGCCGGCCAGCCGGTCGAATACCTGAGTCGCGCGAATTTCGCTGCCGAAGCGTTCTTCCTCCGGAAACTGCGCCAAGGCCTTCTCGTCCGGTACGCGGCGCTGCAGCCACGTCGGCACACCCTTTTCCTTGACCCGGCGCATGCGTTTCGGCACCCCGGCCTTGCGGAAATACTTCTGCGCCAGAACGTCGCACGCGACCTGGCTCCAACCCTCAGGCACTTCGATGTTGTCGAGCTTGAACACGACCGACCCGTCTGGGTTCCGGATCTCGCTATCCGTCCGGCGGAACGTCAGTCCCGCATACGGTGATTCTTTCGCTTTTGTGAAACGACGCTTAATGCGCATCCACCACGTCTCCCGTATTCTCTAGACTCGTGCCGGACGGAAATACCCGCCGGCCCCCACCATTGATGTTTGGAGTCGGAGAATCCTTCGTGGAAAAATCCGCGTAAGATAAGAAAGTGACCCCCCGGTCTCCCCCGCTTCCTGAACCGTTCGCCGTCCTCCTAACGTTCCCCAGGGCGCCGATCGAACGATTCACTAAACTTGGGAAGCGGAACGAAATTAGACACAATTTATTGATGTTTGCAATATATTTTGTGGGTACTATCCGATTCCTTACAATATTTAGCGTTAGCAAGTTGTGAAGCCGAATTGGGCTAAATAAAACAATGTGTTCGGAATGGACGAATTTTGCCCTATGTTTTGACGTAAGAAGCGGCCGTCGGTGGAGGCGGGCGGTGTTCGACAAGATCGCCGGCGCGAATGCACGACTCTGGACGCCACCGACCGCTGGTGCCATATTCCGCAGCGTCACATTTGGCGGGGGTATCGAGGACGGATGACCACATTAGTCACGCGTGTCATGACCTGGTTGCAGGGCGAACGGGTCGGCAGCGACAGTTTCGGCAACCAGTATTACCAAGAGCGGTCGAAGCCGACCGGACGCCGTCGCCGTCGATGGGTCGTCTACGATCGGGAAGACGAGGCCAGTCGTGTTCCGCCGGCATGGCATGCTTGGTTGCATCACACGACCGACGATATTCCGGACGAAAAATCCGGCAAGGCGCCCGCCTGGCAGAAGGATCACCTGCCGAACCTAACGGGGACCGATCAGGCCTATCGTCCGCCCGGTCATACCTTGGAAGGAGGACACCGGGCGCCGGCGACGGGAGATTACGAACCCTGGCAGCCGAATTGATCGCGGGCTATTGGCGATGAACAAACAGACACTCCATACGTTGGTCGGCGCCGCAACTCTTCTGGTTGCGGCGTTTGTCGTCTTTATCAGCCATCAGGGCGGGCCGCGCGAGACGACGTCCGGCTATCCGATCATCGGCCGATTCGCGTCGATCGACGGCATCGGCGTCGGGACCAAGGTCCTGTTGACCGGTATCGAGGTCGGCAAGGTTGCCGGCTATACATATGATCTGGAAGGGCAGCGCGCGATCGTCACTTTCACCATCAAGGACGACATCAAGATACCGTTGGATAGCGTGGCCCTTATCGTGTCCGATGGATTGCTCGGCGCGAAATACATCAAGATTCAGCCTGGCGGCGAACTCGAGATGATGCAAGGCGGAGACGAGTTCGAATACGTCCAGGACGCGATCGCTTTCGAAGAGATATTGGAGAAGGTCATTCTCAACGCCGAGCAGAAGCGCAGTAAGGACAAAGAAAAGGACGACGCCAAACCGCAACCGAACCAAGCGTCGATCGAGACGTCCGGACCTGGAGCGACAGCGCGGACAACATTGACTGAATCGGTAAAAATTCGATGAAACGGAATATCATTGAGACCGCGACCGGCGCCATCGTCATCCTGGTGGCCCTCGTGTTCCTCGTTTTTTCATATAACGTGAGCGACCTGCGGCCAGCCGAAGGGTATGACGTGATCGCGAAATTCAATGCGGTCGACGGTCTGGCCGTCGGCAGCGATGTCCGGGTGGCCGGGGTCAAGATCGGCACGGTCGTCGATCAAACCATCGACCAGGAGGAATACCGTGCCATTGTCCGGATGAAGATCAATCCGGAAATTGAGTTGACGAAGGACACAGTTGTTCGCATCTCCAGCGCCGGTCTGCTGAGCGGCAAGTACGTCAAGCTCGAGCCGGGCGGGGCGAAGGAGAAGCTCGCCGCCGGCGGTGAATTGACCAATACAAAAGACGTCATTTCCCTTGAGGAACTGTTGGGCAAGGTCATCTTCCTGGTCACCGGCGAGGACGGCGGCAAATAGGGCATCGGGAGTCGGCCTTTGCCGTTCCGTTGCCTTTCGTGAGCGTCGGCCGTGTCCGATTGAAGGATGAAGTATCTGACAAATCCAGTACATATGGGACCAGCGGATCGACGGGTCGGTCGGAACCCTGCATGGGGAACGGTGATGCGGATCCGGCAATCGACGACTTGCGCCAACGGTCGACGGGGATAACGTGAAAGTTCGGCGCCTGCTGAAAGTGGCCATGCTCGCGGCGATACCCTTGGGTATGGCGGTATCCTCGGCCGGTGCGGTCGAAGGGGATACCGTTGTCCTGCAGGGGTTGGATAAGGTCACGGCGCGCGTGTGGACCTTCGATGCGCCGGTCGGGCGGGAAGTCCGGTTTGGCACGCTGGAAATTCTGCCGCGTTTCTGTGATCGAACGCCGCCGGAAGAGCCGCCGGAGAGCGCGGCATTTCTGGATATCTATGAGGCTCGTTTCGGCGAGGAGCGCGCCAGCCTTTTTCATGGATGGATGTTCGCCTCGAGTCCGGCGCTGAATGGTCTGGAACATCCCGTCTACGATGTTTGGGTTATCGACTGTAAGGTCACCCAAGCCTTGCCGCCGCCGTCCGTAACCGAGCAGGGTAAAGAGCCGCGCTAGGCTGTGCCGTGACCTTATCCGGTTAGGACGAGGTCCAGAAATTCGGGATCCGGGTCGGTCACGAAGACCGTTTTCCGGTCGATAGCGGCATTCAATAGTTTCTTGTATTCGTTCCGCGGCAATTCGATCGCGCCGAATCGCGACAGATGCTTCGTAATGAACTGGGTGTCGATGAAGTCGTAACCGCCCAGTTTCAACGATGCCGCCAGGTAGACCAACGCGACCTTGCTGGCATCGGTCGCCCGGCTGAACATGCTTTCGCCAAAGAACACGCCCCCCAGGGAAACGCCGTACAGGCCGCCGACGAGAACGCCGTCCTGCCAGCACTCGACGCTATGCGCATGACCCATGCGGTGCAGCGTGCAATAGAGATCGATGATGTTGTCGTTGATCCAGGTACGCGGGCGGACGCGTGTCGACTCCGCGCAACCTTCGATGACCGCCTCGAAGTTGCGGTCATAGGTGACGTCGAATGCGCCGCGCCGAATCGTGCGGCGCAACCGGCGCGGAACATGAAACGCATCGAGCGGAATAATGCCGCGCATGCGTGGGTCGACCCAAAACAGTTCGGGGTCGTTCCGATCCTCGGCCATGGGGAAAACGCCGACCGCATAGGCCCTGAGCAGCATGTCCGGGGTGAGGTCAGGCATTTCCATGCGTTAGTCCTCCGCGTTCTCCTCGAGCCACTCTTCCAGCCAGTGAATGTGGTAGTCGCCGTTCAAGAATGTCGGGTTCTCCACCAGCCTTTGGTGCAGGGGCGTCGTCGTCTCGATACCGCCGATCACGAACTCCTCCAAGGCCCGGCGCAGCCGCATCAGGCACTCGTTGCGCGTCTTGCCGTGGACGATCAGTTTCGCCACGAGGCTATCGTAATGCGGCGGTACTGAGTAGCCCGAATATAGCGCGGAATCGACCCGAACACCGAGCCCGCCCGGGGCATGGAAATCGGTCACCTTTCCGGGTGAAGGCGCGAAAGTCACGGGGTTTTCCGCGTTGAGGCGGCACTCGATCGCGTGCCCCGCCAGGACGATATCCGCCTGTTTCATATGCAGGTGTCCGCCGGCCGCGATGCGGATTTGTTCCCGCACCAGGTCGACGCCGCTGATCATTTCCGATACCGGATGCTCCACTTGGAGCCGCGTGTTCATTTCGATGAAATAGAACTCGCCGTTTTCGTAAAGGAATTCGATGGTTCCGGCGCTGCGATAAGCGAGTTTCGAAAGGGCGGCGGTTACCGTTTCGCCGATCCGGTTGCGCTGCTCGGCATTGAGGGCCGGGGAAGGCGCCTCTTCCAGGACCTTCTGATGACGCCGTTGGAGCGAACAGTCGCGTTCGCCGAAATGCAGCACATTCCCGTGACCGTCGCCGAGCACTTGAATTTCGATGTGCCGCGGTTGTCCCAGGAGCTTTTCGATATAGACCGTGTCGTCGCCGAATGCGGCGAGTGCTTCCTGCCGGCAGGTCGCCAGCGCCTCCGGCAACTCGGCCGAGTTGTTGGCGATCTTCATGCCGCGTCCGCCCCCGCCCGACGCCGCTTTGAGCAGGACGGGAAAGCCAATCTCCTCCGCCACGGCGATCGCTTGATCGTCCGTCGTCACGGCACCGTCGGAGCCCGGCACGACGGGCAGGCCGATCTCGCGGGCGGTTTCCTTCGCCTGGACCTTATCGCCCATCAGGCTGATATGGTCGGGGCTCGGGCCGATGAAGACGAGGTCGTGCTCCTCGACCATCTCGGCGAATTGCGCATTTTCGGAGAGGAAACCGATGCCGGGATGGACCGCGTCCGCGCCGGTGATCGTCGCTGCGGTAAGGATGGCCGGAATGTTGAGGTAGCTGTCCTTCGACGGCGGCGGGCCGATACACACCGATTCGTCCGCCAGACGGACATGCATCGTATCCGCGTCGGCGGTCGAATGGACGGCGACGGTCCGAATGCCCATCTCGCGGCAGGCGCGGTGGATGCGAAGGGCGATCTCGCCCCGGTTGGCGATGAGGACCTTTTCGAACAAGGCGGCTACTCGATGACGACCAGGGTATCGCCGAATTCGACGGGCTGTCCGTCTTCGACCGCGATGCGTTTCACGGTGCCGCTGCGCGGCGCGGGAATTTGGTTCATCACCTTCATCGCCTCCACGATCAACAAGGTCTGTCCTTCGGATACCGCGTCACCCACTTTCACGAACGGGTCCGCGCCCGGCTGCGGCGACAGGTAAACCGTCCCGACCATGGGCGAAGGCACGGCGCCGGCTTCGTCGGCGGCTAGGTCCGCCGAAGCGGGGGCAGGCGCGGCCGGGGCAGCGGGCGCCGCGGCGGTCGGAGCGGGCGCCGCGACCGCGGCCGTTACCGTCGCATTGCCCCGTGCGACGCGGATGGACTTGTTCCCTTCGCAGATCTCGATTTCCGTCAGGTTCGTTTCGTCGAGCAACTGACCAAGTTCCCGGATCAGTGACTTATCGACCTGAAATTTTGGCATGAATTGTCCTTCTTCGATGATCTTGGGCGTCTCGTGCCGCAGCCTGTCCGTTAATCGTTCTTCAGCATGCGGTGGATCGCGTCGAGCGCAAGGTCATATCCCGCGGCTCCGAATCCGCAAATCACGCCGCTTGCCGCTGGTGCGATAAAGGAACGGTGCCGGAAATCCTCCCGCGCGTAAATGTTCGAGAGATGCAACTCGATGACCGGCACGTCCAGGATCGACAGCGCGTCGAGCAACGCCACCGATGTATGGGTGAGGGCGCCTGCGTTGATGACGACCGCGTCCTGCGTGCCGCGGGCCTCTTGGATCCAGGTGACCAGTTCGGCTTCGCTGTTCGATTGGCGGAAATCCACCGTGAGACCCAGCAGTTTTGCCTTTTGCTTGCATGCGGCGTCGATATCCGCCAGCGTTTCGCGACCGTAGATTTCCGGCTCGCGCACGCCCAGCATGTTCAAGTTGGGGCCGTTCAGTATGAGGACACTTGATGGGTCAGCCACGGGCCGCCACCTGCCGGTACAGTTATAGACGGGCTATATGTGGTCTCAAATTCGAACAAATGGCAAGTATTAGTATGGTAACAATCGTTAAAGCCCGGCATCCGGACAATAGCGGGAAACTGAAACTCAAGGACTCGATAGTATGAAAAGTCCGAACATTGCGCCATTCGGAAGTTGGCGTTCACCCATCACGGCCGACCGCATCGTCAGCGGCAATGTCGGTTTGGGGCAGCTCGCCCTGGACCGGGGTTGCGTCTATTGGACCGAGTCCCGTCCCACCGAAAGCGGCCGCGTCGCACTGGTCCGGCGTGACGTCGATGGCGTGGTGCAGGATGTGGTGCCGGCACCTTTCAGTGTGCGGACGCGGGTTCATGAATACGGCGGCGGCGCGTTTGCGGTCGTCGGCGGCACGGTCTGGTTCAGCAACGACAAGGACCAGCGGATATACCGGATGGACGACGGCGGCGCGCCGGTACCCATCACACCGGCGGGATCGTGCCGATACGCCGACCTAGTCGTGGATTCGCACCATAGCCGGCTGCTGGCGGTCTGCGAGGATCATGCGGGGGCAGGGGAACCGTCTAACAGCATTGTGGCGATAGATGAGGACGGTACGGTGCAGGTTCTCGCGGACGGCAGCGACTTCTATGCCGCGCCGCGGCCGTCCCCGGATGGCGGATATTTGCTTTGGTTGTCCTGGGACCATCCGAATATGCCGTGGGACGGTTGCGTCCTGACACGCGCAACCTGCAACGGTACCGGCGCGGTCGCGGAAACCGAAATACTGGCCGGCGGTGCCGACGAAGCATTGTTCCAGCCCGAATGGTCGCCGGACGGCGATGTCTATTTCGTCTCCGACCGATCCGGATGGTGGAATCTCTATCGCTGGTCCGACGGAGCGCCGCGGCCGGTCAGCCCAATGCAGGCGGAGTTGGGATTGCCGCAATGGATTTTCAATATGCGCACATATGGATTTGTCGACTCGAGCCGAATCCATGCCATCCGAACCGTCAACGGGCTTGCCGAACTGCTCGCGATATCGGTCGAGGAGGGCACGGCCGATGTCATTTCGACGCCTTATGTCGAGATGCATGGCTTGGTCGCCGATGCGAAGCAGGTGGTTTTGGTCGGCAGCGCCGCGCAGGATGTACCGGTGGTGGCCGCCGTCGACCCAACGGACCGCACGATCGTCGAATTGCAGCGATCCGCCGCCGAAACCCCGGACCTCGCCGTCGTGTCGGTGGCGCAGCCAGTCACTTTCGAAAGCGGGGACGGACGCCAAGCGCATGCATTCTATTACCCACCGAAGAACGACGAATTCGCATCGCCGGACAAGGTGTTACCGCCACTCATCGTGAAAAGCCATGGGGGGCCGACGGGGCAGTCGGGGTGCGGCTTCAACCTCAAGATTCAATATTGGACGAGCCGGGGCTTTGCCGTTCTCGACGTGAATTACGGGGGGAGCACCGGGTATGGTCGATCCTATCGCCGCGCCCTTGATGGGGCCTGGGGAGTCGTAGATGTCGAAGACTGCGTAGCCGGTGCCCGATGGCTGGTCGCACAAGGATTGGCGGATCCGGATCGGCTTGCGATCACCGGCGGGAGCGCCGGCGGATATACGACACTATGCGCGCTTACGTTCTGCGATGTCTTCAAGGCCGGAGCGAGCCACTACGGCATCGGCGACCTGGAAGCCCTCGCCCGCGATACCCATAAGTTCGAATCCCGCTATCTGGACCGGCTTATCGGGAATTGGCCGGACGACCGAGAGACGTATGAGGCGCGCTCGCCGCTGCATCATGCGGCGGGGCTGAATTGTCCGGTGATCTTCTTCCAAGGCCTGGAGGACAAGGTCGTGCCGCCCAATCAAGCGGAAGCCATGGTTACGGTGTTGCGCGATAAGGGAATTCCGGTGGCTTATGTTGCCTTCGAGGGGGAAGGGCATGGGTTTCGCCAGGCCGAGAATATCCGGCGGGCCCTGGAAGGCGAATTGGCATTTTACGGGCGCGTGTTCGGCTTCGAGCCGGCGGACCGGATCGAGCCCCTCGACATAGACAACCTTCCCTAAGAATCAGGACACGCGGAGGATCGCCGCCATGCGGATTACCGACATCAGGGAAATGACCCTTTCGACCGGTGAGAAGCGGTCGAACGCGATGATGGATTTCAGCGACATGACGACGGGTTTCGTCGCGGTCGTCACGGATGTGGTGCGCGATGGTCGGCCGGTGGTCGGGTACGGCTTCAGCGGCACGGGACGGTATAGCCAAAACGCGATTTGCCGCGACCGGATGATCCCGCGCATCCTCGCGGCCGATTCCGACACCTTGGTGAACGATGCGGGCGACAATCTCGACCCGTTCCGGGTCTGGGACTGCATGATGCAGAAGGAAAAGCCCGGCGGGCATGGCGATCGGGCCGTCGCCGTCGCGACGCTCGACATGGCGGTCTGGGATGCGGCGGCGAAGATCGCGGAACAGCCGCTCTATCGGTTTCTCGCGGAAAAGTATGGCGATTCGACCGTTCCCGACCGTGTACCGGTCTATGTCGGCGGCGGCTATTACGCGCCGGGCCGTGGCCTGTCGGAGCTTCAGGATGAAATCCGCGGACATCTGGATGACGGTTTCGTCATCGTGAAGATGAAGATCGGCGGCGCGCCGCTGGACGAGGATTTGAAACGATTGGACGCCGTACTCGACATCGTGCCGTCGGACAACTTGGCCGTCGACGCGAACGGACGGTTCGATCATGCGGCGGCGATGCAGTACGCCGACGCGCTTGCGCCGTTGGGACTTCGATGGTTCGAGGAGCCGGGTTTCCCGCTCGATTTCGATCTGCAGGCGGAGGTCGCGCGCCATTACGATGGGCCGCTCGCGACCGGTGAGAACCTTTTGTCCATGTGGGACGCAAAAAACCTGCTGCGTTACGGCGGGTTGCGCCGGGAGAAGGATTATCTTCAGTTCGATTGCGCGTTGAGCTACGGCATCTGCGAGTATATCCGCACGATCGAGATGATCGAGGAACATGGTTGGTCGCGCCGGCGGCTGTATCCGCATGGCGGACATTTACTGTCGTTGCATATCACCGCTGGGTTGGGGCTGGGCGGGACCGAGGCTTACCCGAGAACCCATCAACCGGTTGGCGGGTTTACGGACGGCCTGACCATCGCCGACGGTTATGTCGGATTGCCGGAGATTCCCGGCCTCGGGTTCGAGGGCAAATCGAACATGTACGAGACGTTGAAACGTCTCGGCGCGGAGACTGGTTAACTCTGGTTGCGGACGGCGGCGATCAACTCCTGCATGCGGGTTTTGTCGATCGCGCCGGGAACCAACTTATTGCCGATCACGAAACCCGGCGTCCCGTTGATGCCGAGCGTTTGCGCGAGTTGCAGCGTCTCTTGCAAATAGGCCGTGATCATCGGGTCTTCCATATCGCGCTTCAGCTTCTCGACGTCGAGGCCTACCTTCGACGCGAGCCGGAACACCTTTTCCGGGTTCAACCGGCCGCGCGCGCTCATCAGCGCAACGTGATATTGCTGATACTTACCTTGCTTGTTGGACGCCATTGCGGCCCGGGCCGCAAATTCCGATGCAGGCCCGAGGATGGGGAGTTCCTTCCATACGACCCTGACCTGCTTGTCGGTGTCCAAAACGTCGAGCACGGTGTTGAGTGCTCGCTTACAGAAACCGCACTGGTAGTCGAAGAACTCGACCACGGTCACGTCGCCGTTCGGGTTGCCCGATATCGGCGTCATCGGGTGTTTGAACAGCTTGTCCTTTTGGGCGACGAGTGCGGCGGCGGCCGCCTTTTCCTGCGCGATGCGTTCTTGCGCCTCGTATTTCTCGAGCGCTTCGATGATCACTTCGGGGTGCTCGAGGATATAGGTCCGGATGGCCTTTTCGAACGCTTCCTTTTCCATGGCCTTGAAGGTTTCGTCCGCCTGGGCGGGACCAAGGGCGAGCAATGCGGCCACGAAGGGAATGGCGAAGACGAGTTTGCGCACGGTTCGGTTACTCCACGAGTCGTTGGACGGCGAGCACGGCCCAACTATCCCTTACGGCGCCGCCGCTCGCAAGCTTTTGCAACCGCTCTTTAGCACGACTCACGAAGTGGTGAGCGGTGCCGGAACACCGCGACTTCGCATCGATGCAGCTATTTCCTGTCCTTTTTCAAGCGCTTTGCCTGAAGCTCGATGTCCTGCGCGCGAATCCATTCCGCCGATCCGTTCGGTAACAGCCGCATGGCCCGTTTGGCGCG
Source organism: Alphaproteobacteria bacterium (assembly GCA_965228975.1). GTDB lineage: Bacteria > Pseudomonadota > Alphaproteobacteria > UBA8366 > UBA8366 > JAJFJD01. Next base: position 2,852,951 of record OZ245851.1, on the reverse strand, counting down.
CTGCGCCGCGGTGTTGATATCGCCCTTCAGCAGGGCTTCCTCCGCAAGGGCATGGGACACGAGGCCGTGTTTCTGTTGGCGGCCGTAAGCGGTGGCGAGTTGACGCCACGCCCGTGGAATTTCGGACTCGTAGCGTATCGCTTCTTTGATGTTGGCGACCGTTGCGTCGAGTTCCTTGGGGTCGTTGATGGCGATTTGCGTTTGCGCCAGATTGAGACGGATCAGCGCCGCCCACGGCAAGATCTCGATCGCCTTGCGGTATTCCGCCGCCGCTTCCTGTGTCCGTCCGGCATCCCGGAGGATGTCGCCCCGCAGTTCATGCAGGAATGGATCTTTCGGCGTCTTTTCGATAAGCGGATCGAGAATGGCCAGTGCCTTCTCGGTCTCGTTCAATTTCATATGCGCCACGGTGCGCGCGTATTTCGCCTCCATACTGGTGTCGGAAGCACTGTATCGCCGCAAGGTATCGACCGGCGGATTGAGAAAGCCCAAGATCTTGCCGCGCATCCGGTTATGCGCTTCGATCAGTTCAGGCGGGACCGGCACGTCGGAATACCGCGACCGTGCGATATGGTTTTGGATAAACCGGATACGATCCTCGGTGAGGGGATGGGAGCGGCTGTAGGGGTCGCCGCTTGCGCCGTAGATGCCCTCCTCGCGCTTGAGGATTGTCATGAATTCCAGCAACCCGCGCGACGATTGGCCGCTGTCATCGAGAAATCGGACGGCCGCTTGGTCGGCCGCCTGTTCGTGGCCGCGGGTGTAGGCCAATATACTGCGTTGCCCGACCGTGGCGCCGCCCAAGACGGCCGCGCCAATCCCTTCCGGCCGTCCGGCCGCGGCTGCGGCGGCGCCGCCGAGAATCGTCGCGATGATGGATTGCGCGGTCGCCGCCTTAAGACCTTCCTTGATGCGGGAGAGATGGCCACCGGTGATGTGGCCGGTTTCATGGGCCAGCACGCCGATGACTTGGCCGGGATGATCCGCGGCGGTTAACAAACCGGTATGGATGAAGATGCGCATGCCGCCGGCGACGAAGGCGTTCAAGCGCGGGTCGTTGACCAGGTGAATTCGGACAGCAGATGCGTCTAGGCCGGCCGCTCTGAACAGTGGCGCTGTGTACACGCGAATGGTATTTTCGATTTCGGTATCACGGATAAGCGCCAAGCCTTGCGCAGATACGCGGGATGATGACCAGGATGTCGCAAGGGCGACCAACAGAATCACCGTTGAGAGTCGCGGCGCGCAACGAAGAACTATTTTGTTACAGATACCTAGCAACGGTCTGATCCCCAAAATGTCACCCCAGATATGTAGTGTTTCAATGTGGTCCAAAAAAGGCGGCCGTATGAAAATTGGCGCTATCTTCGCCTGCTTGCTCTTTCTAAGCGCTTGTGGGGAAAGTCGTTTTAGCGACACTTTGGATACGATCCTGCCCGATCCCAGCGATTACGTCTATGGCGCATTCGTCGCCGACGATTCACGGGCGGTCGTCGCAGCGCGAAACGTCTTGGCCAAGGGCGGGAGCGCCGCGGACGCGGCCGTCGCCTTGTACTTCACCTTGTCCGTGACAATGCCGTCGGTCGCGTCGCTTGGCGGCGGCGGTGTCTGTCTCGTGCATGACCCCCGGACGCAACGGACCGAAATGCTCGACTTCATCGCACCGGAACCGAAAAGCGGCGTGTTCGGCGGTGACCGGCCGACCGCCGTGCCGGCGAATGTGCGTGGTATGGCGGCGTTGCATAGCCGGTTCGGCCGCTTGCGCTGGTCCGATACGGTGCTTAATGCGGAAACGCTGGCGCGCGGCGGTTTCGTCGTATCCAAGGAGACCGCGGCGGATTTGGCCCGTGCCGCACGCCCGCTGTTCGTCGACGATGGCGCCCGACGCGTATTCTCGATGGCCGACGGATCGCCGGTGCCCGAGGGCGAATTGATCCGGCAGGTCGAACTGGGGGCGACGCTTGGCCAAATTAGGGCACGCGGCGCCGGGGCGTTTTATTCCGGACCGCTCGCCAATCGGTTGGTCGAGGGCATGCGCCAAGCGGGCGGCACCATCACCAATCAGGATTTACGATCGTACCGGGCGCGGTGGCGGCCTGCGCTGACGGTTCAATACGGTGAGGATAAGTTGCATGTCGCGGGGCCGCCGGTACTGTCAGGCGCGGTCATCGCGCAGATGTGGCAAATGCTGCTGACCGATCAGCGGTACGAAAAGGCGCCCGCGGAAGAGCGTCCGCATTTGTTGGCGGAGGTGGCCCGCCGCGCGTTTTCCGAACGCCAGACGTGGATCAATATCAACGGCGACCGACAAACCCAGTCGACGCGACTGCTGTCGTCCGATCGCGCGCGGCAACTTATGACCTCTTATGACTCGAGTCGTGCGACGCCGCCGGGGGTCCCGCTGTCGGGTGGTACACGGATTTCCGAGAATCCGTCCGGTACGGGCTTCGTGGTCGTCGACGGTGTTGGGCTCGCCGTAGCCTGTACGACGACGCTTTACAACCCTTTCGGCACCGGCCGGCTCGTGCCGGGCGTTGGTATTTTCATGGCGCAGGCGCCCGGAGTCGGGTCGCGGAACCCGTATTCGCTCAGCCCCGCGATGGTGACGGACCGTGAAGGCAAGGTGTTCCGTTTCGCCGCTGCCGGCGTCGCGGGACAAGCGGTGCCAAGCGTTATCGTGGGCGTTGCCGCGCGGACCCTGTTGGAGAAGCAATCGGCGAAGGAGGCGGTTACCGGGCCGCGTCTGCATCCGTTACCGGGGTCGGATGCGCTGATCGTGGAAGCGTCCGAAACACCCCCGCGCCTGGAGACGCTGGCACGGCGGGGACACTCGATACGCCGGCAGCCCAGCCTCGGCCGGGTCAATGTCATCTATTGCTCCACCGGTATTCCCATTCCATCCTTGTCCCGGGTCAATTGCCGCCCCGTTGCCGATAGCCGCGGGTCCGGTACCGGGTTGGAACTGCTTATCGAACTCGAGTAACGCTCCATGGTGTTGAAAGTCGCGTCACGGGCTGGAATCCCGCCCTTCATGGTCATGGATGTCATGCGTGAGGCGAATGAGCGCGCCGACGCGCAAGATGCCGTCTACCATCTCGAAGTAGGACAGCCGGGAACCAGCGCACCGGACGGTGTGTTGGCCGCCGCCCGCGCCGCATTGTCGGGTGACCGTTTGGGATATACCGAAGCGCTCGGCATCCCGCCGTTGCGTGAGGCGATCGCCGGGCATTATCGCGACTACTACGGCGTTACGCTCGATACGGATCGTATCGTCGTCACGACGGGATCGTCCGGCGGATTCGTTCTGGCGTTTCTGGCGGCGTTCGACGTCGGCGACCGGGTTGCGCTCGCATCGCCCGGCTATCCCTGTTACCGCAATATCTTGTCGGCTTTCGGGGTTGAGCCGGTGACTCTGTTGGCGGACGTGGGCGATCGGTTCCAGCCGACACCGGCCTTGTTGGACAAGGCGTTGCGTGACGGGCCCATTGACGGCCTGATCGTCGCGTCACCGTCGAATCCAGCCGGCACAATGTTGGATCGCAAGGATTTCGCCGCGTTGATCGACTATTGCAAGGCGAATGGGATCCGGCTGATCTCCGACGAGATTTATCATGGCATCACCTATGATCGCCGGGCCGATACCGCCGCCGAGTTCGATGACTCGGTCATCATCATCAACAGTTTCTCCAAATATTTTTCGATGACCGGTTGGCGCGTCGGGTGGATGGTCGTGCCGCCGGACCTGGCTCGCACCATCGAATGTCTGGCGCAGAATTTCTTCATTTCCGCGCCGACCTTATCGCAAATAGCCGCGGTCGCCGCGTTCGATTGCGGTGAGGAAAATGAACGCCGGGTGGAGGCCTATCGCGCCAACCGCGCCCTGTTGCTCGACGCGTTGCCGAAGGCTGGCTTCGAGAAATTCGCGCCGGCGGATGGCGCGTTCTATGTCTATGTCGACATCGGCGACCTGACGAATGACAGTAAATCGTTTTGCCGACAAATCCTTGCCGACACCGGCGTGGCCCTTGCGCCCGGTCTCGATTTCGACCCCGACCGCGGCAACCGGTTTTTGCGCCTCTCATACGCCGAGACGAATGAAGCGGTCGAGCAGGCGGCGACCCTCCTGATCGGCCGCGACCGCTAGGAACTCTCCTTTCGGAACAAGGCCTGCGCGACGTAATAACCCGTCGCGTCGAAGGCGGCCTCGGATGCGGCGAGATAGAAGTTCCACATCCGCCGAAAGCGTGCATCGTACTTCCGCTGATCCAATGCTTCGCTCTGTGAGTTGAACCGTCGCCGCCAATGGCGCAGCGTGTGCGCGTAGTTGAAGCTCTCGTGGGCGAAGGCCGGGCGTTCCAGCGTCAATCCGGCGTTGACCCCGCTGTCGGTCAACTCTTTGTCCAACGGGATATAGCCGCCTGGGAAGATGTAGCGGTCGATCCACGGACTCGTCTTGCCCGGTGTCGGGCGAACGATGGAGTGCACCAGCGCCCGCCCGCCCGGTTTAAGCATCCGTTTGATGGCGCCGAAATAGTCGGCGAATTGATGCTTTCCGACATGTTCGAACATGCCGATGCTGACGATGCGGTCGAAGCCTTTCGCATTCGCGCCGGCGAAATCCCGATAGTCTTGCAGCCGATATCGCAAACGATTGCCGTGGACAACGTCGGCATTGCTGCGCGCGAAATCATACTGTTGTTCGGCGAGGGTGATGCCCGTCACGTCACCCGCATCGGTTTCCTGTACGATCCGGCGCGTAAGCTCGCCCCAACCGCATCCGATGTCGAGCACGGACATGCCGGGCTGGATACCCAACCGCTCGATGCTCGTTCGTAGTTTGTTGATCTGCGCGTCACGCAGGCTCTGCGTCGGTGTTTCGAAGAAGGCGCAGGAGTAGTTCATGCCTTCATCGAGAAAGGTCTCGTACAGGTCGTTGCCGAGATCGTAGTGATGTGACGCATTTCTGCGGCTTCGCGTCGGTCCGTTTCGCCGGTGCGGGTCGGATAACCAATCCTGTATGGCGGTGAGGGCGCGAAAGGCTGGTTTCTGCAAGAGCGCTTCCTGGTTGAGCAATATTTGCCCAAGGAAGGTTGCGAGATCGCCTTGCTGGAGGTGCCACTCGCCATCCATATAGCCTTCACCCACGGCGAGATCGGGTTGGGCAAGGGCGCGCCGTAGGAAGCGGGTATGATCGATCCGCATCGCGCAAAAGTCGCCATTGCCGTCGCCGACCGGTACGCCCGGATTGTCGCGATAGCAAATTGAAAGATTGCCCGTCCGGATCAACGACCGGATGAGGGGAAGGAAAAGCCGGTAAACGACGGTATCAAAGACCGGGTCCGCCGAACGATGCTTGGCATCGACGGTATCATGGAAGTTGGGACCCGGCGGTGCGTTGTGCTGTGCCATCGGTGCGTTACCGAACACCGCACCCAGTGCCAAGGGTGCCGGTATTCGACTCCCAAGTCTTACTGATCGGAAAAGGCTAACCGACCCTTTCGGGCCGGTCAAACCTTAGCGTTAATACGGTCGGAGTTGGGAAACGACCTCGGATTAGCCGACGACGCGGTTCCACCAGCCGGTGCGTTTTTCACCCGGTTCTTCGGGTTGGATCGGCGGTGTCTCTTCGGCAGGTTCCGAAGCTGCCGCGGGCTCGGCCGCCGGTTGCGGCTCCGGCGCTTCTTCCGCTGGCGCTGCCTCTGACGCACCGTTCGAGGCGGCCTTTTCGTCCGCTGCAGGCGCTTCCGCATCGGCCTTGGGTTTGCGGCTCCGCGTGGTGCGGCTGCGCCGTCGCGGTGCCTTCGGTTTCGCCGCGGCCTTCTTGGGTGCGCCATCGCCCTCGGTCGTGCCGTCGTCAGCCGGCGTTTCAGCCGCGGCGTCTGCCACTGCAGTATCCGGGGCGGCCTCTTCGGGCGTCGCGTCGCCGGTCTTGGCGTCGGTATCGCCCTCGCCCTCGGCCGTATCCTTCGATTTGGCCGATCGGCGGCGCGGGCGCCGTCGCCGCGGTTTCGGTTTTTCCTCCGCGGGCTGCTCCTCGATATCCGGTTGTTCGGCCGACCCTGGATCGTCGGTTGCGGCATCGATTTCCGCCGCGGCTTCCCCGTCTGCGACTTCAGTGACGGCGGTTTCGGTCTCACCGCTCTCTGCGGCCTTCGACCTGCGGTTCCGGCGGCGTCCGCCCCGGCGGCCACGTTTTCGGCGCCGGGGTTGGCTTTCGCCCTCCTGTTCGCCGGATTCGGCGGAATCGTCTCGCTCCTCCGACGAGCTTGCGTCCGCCGCCTCTTGCGTATCCGCGGGGGTGTCGGCGTCCGACCGGCGGCGCCGGCGGGAGCGCCGTTTGCGCTGGCCCGGCCGGTCGCGGTCGCGGTCTTCCGTTTCGACACGCATGATCTCGCCGGTGCCGCGGACGATATCGATCGAAAAGTTCGGCGCCATGATTTCGTTATCGGCGACGATCAGGATCTTTATGCCGTAACGGATTTCCAGGTCGTGCAGTTTCGACCGTTTTTGGTTGAGCATGTAGAGCGCGGCTTCGCTCGGCATCGAAACTGACATTTCGGTCGACCGCTTGCGCAGCGCTTCTTCCTCGATAGCACGCAAGATGTACAGCGCGGTCCATTCGACCGACCGGATGTATCCCGATCCGCCGCAGTGCGGGCAGACTTCGCTGGACATTTCCGTCAGGCTCGGACGGAGGCGCTGACGCGACATCTCGAGCAGGCCGAAATGGCTGATGCGCCCGACCTGGATGCGTGCCCGATCGTGCCGCAGCGCTTCCTTAAGGCGGCGCTCGACGGCCTGATTGTTTCGCGAATCCTCCATGTCGATAAAGTCGATCACGATCAGGCCCGCGAGATCCCGGAGACGGAGCTGCCGTGAGACCTCTTCGGCGGCTTCCAGGTTCGTCTTCAGCGCGGTCTCTTCGATGTGGCGTTCCCGTGTCGACCTGCCGGAGTTGACGTCGATCGCCACCAGGGCCTCGGTCTGATGCAACACGATATAGCCGCCCGACCGCAATTTCACTTCCGGGCTGTGGATGGCGTCGATCTGCCCCTCCACCTGGAAGTGCTGGAACATTGGCGTGCCGTCGGTCTTGTGCGGCTGGACGCGCTTCGCGTGGCTCGGCATCAAGGTCCGCATGAAGTCCTTGGCGGTGCGATATCCATCGTCGCCTTCGATAAGGACTTCTTCGATTTCCTTCGTGTACATGTCGCGGATCGCGCGCTTGATCAGATTGGCCTCTTCGTAGATCAAGGCCGGGGCGGTCGAATCGAGCGTGTCTGTGCGAATGGTGTCCCATAGCCGTAGAAGGTATTCCGCGTCCCGCTTGATTTCCGCTTTCGTGCGTTCCGAACCGGCGGTCCGGACGATGACCGCCATCCCTTCGGGGATCCCGAGATCGTCGAGAATCTTTTTCAGGCGTTTGCGGTCGCGCATGTTGTTGATCTTGCGGCTGATGCCGCCGCCGCGCGCCGTGTTCGGCATCAGGACGCAATAGCGTCCCGGTAGGGAAAGATAGGTGGTGAGGGCGGCGCCCTTGTTGCCACGCTCTTCTTTGACGACCTGTACAAGGATGACCTGGCCGCGCTTGATGACCTCTTGGATCTTGTAGCGTCGGCGGAGCCGGGCGCGCCGGCGCTCGACGTCCTCTAATTCGTCGCCGCCCACCGTCTCGACCTGTTCGCCGTCTTCCTGTTCTTCGCCTTCTTCGATCGCCGCCTCTTCGGCAATTAGCTTTTCGCGATCCGCGACAGGAATTTTGTAATAATCGGGGTGTATTTCGTTAAAGGCGAGGAAACCGTGCCGGTTACCTCCGTATTCGACAAAGGCCGCCTGAAGCGAGGGTTCGACTCGCGTTACTTTCGCGAGATAGACATTCCCTTTTAGCTGCTTCTTGATTTCCGAGTCGTAGTCAAACTCCTCGAGACGATTCCCCTTGAGTACGACAACCCGCGTCTCTTCGGACTGCGAGGCGTCGATAAGCATACGTCGCGTCATTGGTGTTCTCCGGCGCGATTGCCGCGGGGGTTGCGCGAACCAACCCTCTGTAATCTGCGCCTGTTGGATTTTCGAGAAGCGACAATGGCGTAAGCGCCGTCAAACGGCCGGCGGAGTCGCCAGCCAGGACGGCGCGGATTCCAAGCGAGTGCCTGACATCAAAGCGCTGGGCGCTATGAGTTGGGTCAGAGGCCGGATTCGCGTCGCGCATTGTCACCTTACTGATCAAGCCGGGCGTTCTGGTGCCGCACGGCAGTGGAAACTGAATAAGCTATCTCTAGCACTCCTTGACCCTTCTCATTTCCCTTCGCAACGCCGTCCACATGAGCGGCTCGCGCAAAGATCGATCCAAGGCGGCGTCCGGCCAACCAAAATGCCGGATGGGCCGTACACGGAAGCGCTTAAACTAAAATAGGCGCACAAGGTCGATACTACAATCCGTTATTCGCCTATTTCTGTTATCGCCAAAACTAGCAGGAATAAATTGAATTGATGGTAAATGATTATAAAGTATAATTTCGGCGCCTTGGGCGGAGACCGTCCAATCGATTTAGCGATTCGCAAGATTTGGCACCTTATTCACTACCGGATGTTAGGCGACTGTGAATAGTATGGCGGTTCGGATAGTCCTGACGATTATGCTCATGCTGGCGAATATCGGTTTCGTCAGCGCCATGGAAGTGTCCGACGTCCGGATCGGGGCCCATCCCGACAAGACTCGGCTGGTTGTGGAGCTGAGCAAGAAGGTTCCCTACCGTATCTTCACGCTGCCGGATCCGTATCGAATGGTTGTCGACCTGCCGCAGGTCGAATGGAAGATCGGCCCGAAGACATCGGGTCGCTCGTCCGGTGTCATATCCAGCTACCGTTTTGGGCTTTTCCAGAAGGGCAACAGCCGACTTGTCGTCGACATGAGATCGCCGGCGCAGGTTCTCCGGCATGTCATGTTGCCGCCGTCGGGCAAGAACAAGAACCGCTTGGTGATCGACCTCAAGTCGATATCGCCTGTGCTTTTTCAGCGGTCCGAGCGGCGGTTTGTTTCACGGGATTGGGTGGACCCGAAGCCGGCGCCGATCGTCCGCCCCGCCGTGCTGCCGCCCAAGAGACCCGGGAAAAAGGGATATCAGTCACATAAGCGCGTGGTCGTGATCGACCCGGGACATGGCGGTCCCGATCCCGGCGCGATCGGTCGGTCCGGGCTCCGCGAGAAGCTGGTAACCCTCCGAATTGCCCGCACCGTGAAGCGGGTGCTGGAGAAGAGCGGCCGGTACAAGGTCTTTCTGACCCGGAACGAAGATGTCTACGTCCCGCTGCGCAAGCGGTTTCAAATGGCCGAAAGCGTCCGGGCGGAGCTGTTCGTGTCGCTGCACGCGGATAGCAACCGGGACAAGCGGCTGCGCGGCGTATCGATCTATACGCTGTCGGAGCGTGCTTCCGATAAGGAGGCCGCGGCGCTGGCGGCCAAGGAGAACCGATCGGATGCGATTGCCGGAATCGATCTGTCCAATCAATCGGACGCGGTGGCGTCGTTTTTGATCGAATTGCGTCAGCGGCAGACGATGAACGAATCCGCGATCTTTAGTGAAATCCTAATCAAGGAGGTCGCCAAGACGTCGCGACTGCTGCGGAACACCCATCGATTTGCCGGGTTCGCAGTCCTTAAATCACCTGATGTCCCGTCGATTCTGATGGAGTTGGGGTATCTGTCGAATCGGCAGGATGAGCGTCTGCTTCGCAAGCGCGAGCATCAGGTCAATATGGCGCAGTCGATCCTGCGGGCTGCCGATAAATATTTTGAACGTAAAGAACGGTTGAGCCGTTCATAACTTAGCCATATTTAAAGGCTAGCGTCCGTATCCCGTGGAGGGACGGGTCCATTTTGAACAAAAACCGCCTGGAAGGCCCATGTCCCGCATAGCGAAAGCGCTGGTTTTCGTCTTATCGTTCGGTTTCTTTCTGTCGCTCGCCGGGGCGGGGGCGGCGCTGTATATCTTGTGGCATTACAGCAAGGGCCTGCCGGATTATAAGCAGTTGGCCAAGTACGACCCCCCGACGGTCACGCGCGTCCATGCCGGGGACGGCCGGTTGATTGCGGAATACGCCGTGGAGCGGCGGGTCTTCGTTCCCGTCCGGGCGATGCCGCGGCATCTCATCAGCGCCTTCATCGCGGCGGAAGACAAGAATTTCTACCATCATCCTGGCGTCGATCTGGTCGCCCTCGGTCGGGCGGTGGCCACAAACGTCATCAATATCGTCACGCAGCGGTCCCGGCGGCCGGTCGGTGCGTCGACGATCACGCAGCAGGTGGCGAAGAATTTCCTGTTGACGAACGAGTTGAGCATCGAGCGCAAGATCAAGGAAGCGATACTCGCGTTCAGAATCGAGCGGGCCTTCGAGAAATCCCGGATTCTGGAGCTATATTTGAACGAAATTTACCTGGGATACGGCTCCTACGGCGTCGCTGCCGCCGCGCTCAATTACTTCGACAAATCGCTCGATGAATTGACCATTGCCGAGGCCGCTTATCTGGCGGCCTTGCCCAAGGCGCCGAACAACTATCACCCCATCCGGCGCTACGATGCCGCGGTGGCGCGGCGCAATTGGGCGGTCGGCCGGATGATGGAGGAAGGGTATATCGACCGCGCCACGGCCGAGCAGGCGATCGCGGAACGGCTCGTCGTGGTGCCGAGATCCGCTACCCAGGTGGTGCAAGCCGACTACTATCTCGAGGAGGTGCGCCGTGAACTCGTCGAACGCTTCGGCGAGCGGGGGCTCTACGAGGGCGGACTTTCCGTCCGCACCACGCTTAACCCAAAGATGCAGGCGATCGCCGATCGAGCGTTGCGGGATGGCTTGATCGCCTATGACCGGCGCCACGGATGGCGCGGCCCGATCGCGAAAATTCCCACGAACGGGAACTGGATCGGCTACCTGCGCGAGGTTTCCATCCCGTCCGGAGCCGGCGATTGGAAGGCCGCGGTGGTGTTGAAGGTCACCGACGCATCGGCCGAGATCGGATTCGACAGTGACGTAAAGGGTAAGATTCCCCTGGCTGAAATGACCTGGGCGCGCGCCGCGCTGGACAACCAAAAGCGCGGGCCGGCCGTGCGCCGGGCGACGGATGTGCTGGCGCCGGGCGATGTCGTGCTGGTCGAGCGGGTCTCGCGCAAACCGAAGGTCAAGGGCAAGGAGCCGACGGAGTATCCGCCGAACACTTACGCTTTGCGCCAGGTGCCGGCGATCAACGGCGCTATCCTTGCCCTCGATCCGCATACCGGTCGCGTTCTGGCGATGTCCGGCGGGTATGATTATGAGACGAGCGAATTCAACCGCGCCGTCCAGGCAAAGCGGCAGCCGGGGTCGGCGTTCAAGCCGTTCGTCTATTTGTCGGCGTTGGATCGTGGCTATACGCCGTCGACCATTATCCTCGACGCGCCTTTCGTCATCGACCAGGGGCCGGGCCTGGGCAAGTGGAAGCCGGCCAACTACACGAAGCGATTCTATGGGCCGAGTCCCATGCGGATCGGCATCGAGCGGTCGCGCAACCTGATGACGGTACGGCTGGCGCAGACGATCGGTATGAAACCGATCGTCGAGACGGCACAGCAGTTTGGCCTGTTCGACCTGATGACCGAACAACTGGCCATGGCCCTCGGCGCCAGTGAGACCACGCTGCTTCGGCTGACCGCAGCCTATGGCATGCTGGTCAATGGCGGCAAGGCGATCAAGCCGGCGCTGATCGACCGGGTCCAGGACCGCAACGGCAAGACTGTTTTCCGCCATGACACACGGGCCTGCCAGGATTGCACGGTCGCGGCCTGGGAAGGCCAGGAGCCGCCGGCGATTCCCGATACGCGCGAGCAGATCGCCGATCCGGCATCGGCCTATCAAATCGTCTCCATGCTCGAAGGCGTGGTGAAGCGGGGCACCGGGCGCCGGATCAGCTCGATCGGGAAGCCGTTGGCCGGAAAGACCGGTACGACCAACGAAAGCCGCGATACTTGGTTCGTTGGGTTTTCGCCCGACTTGGCGGTCGGCGTCTTCGTAGGCTTCGACACGCCGCGTACCCTCGGCCGGCGGGAAAGCGGGTCAACCGTCGCGGCGCCAATCTTCAAGGATTTCATGGCCAAGGCGCTTGCCGATCGCCCGGCCGTACCGTTCCGGATTCCGCCCGGTATCCGGCACGTCCGGGTCAACGCAGCCAGTGGCATGCCCGCACGCAGCGGCGATCGAAACGTCATCCTGGAAGCGTATAAGACCGGCACAGAACCGGACCCGCGCAGTGAACGTACCGTCATCGGCGGCGGAGAAGTACGTGCGGCGGCCCCGGGCGAACGGCCATCCCCGGTCTCACCGTCACGCGGTCTCTACTAGCCTAAATCCCCTTGCCATACCTGGTGGCTTCGCTTACATGCAGCGTCCAGAATGCGCTAACACAGAGCGGAGACACCGGTGCGCGCCGAAGTTCAGAATCTGGTCGACGAAATCAAGCAGTCGCTCGAACTGCTGAGGAGGCATCTTTGACCTCGATGCCGCGAAACTCCGGCTGGAAGAGCTGAACGCCCTCGCCGAAGATCCGACGCTCTGGGAAAATCCCGACAAAGCACAGTCGATCATGCGTGAACGGACCCGCCTGGAAAACGGCATCGGGTCCTACGAGTCCATGGAAACCGGGGTTGCCGAAAATCTCGGAATGATCGAACTGGCCGAGGCCGAAGGCGAGGATGACATCGCGGCGGAGGCCGAAGCGGCGCTGACCAAACTGCGCGATCAGGCCGCGAAGCTCCAACTCGAGAGCCTGCTGTCAGGCGAGGCGGATTCCAACGATTGCTATCTCGAGGTCCATGCCGGTGCCGGCGGCACCGAATCCCAGGACTGGGCGCAGATGCTATTGCGAATGTATCTGCGGTGGGCGGAGCAGCACGGCTACAAGCTCGAATATCTCGAAGAGTCTCCCGGCGAAGAAGCGGGCCTCAAATCGGCAACCATTAAGGTCATTGGCGACAATGCCTATGGCTGGCTCAAGACCGAGAGCGGCGTCCATCGGCTTGTCCGCATCTCGCCCTTCGATGCCGCGTCGCGCCGCCATACCAGCTTCGCATCTATCGGGGTCTATCCGGTGATCGACGACACGATCGAGATCGATATCAACGACGGCGATCTTCGTGTCGATACCTACCGCGCGTCGGGCGCCGGCGGTCAGCACGTCAACCGGACCGACAGCGCCGTCCGCATAACGCATCAACCGACCGGCATTGTCGTGCAATGCCAGAATGACCGGTCACAGCACCGCAACCGTGCCACGGCCATGACGATGCTCAAGGCGCGGCTTTACGAGTTGGAACTGCAGCGGCGCGAGGAGAAGGCCCAGGCGGAGCACGACGCAAAAACCGACATTGGGTGGGGGCACCAAATCCGGTCCTACGTGCTGCATCCCTACAAGATGGTCAAAGACCTGCGCACCGAGGTCGAGAAAGGCAACGCGGAAGGCGTGCTCGACGGCGATCTCGACCCGTTCCTGGAAGCGTCGCTTGCGGCGCGCGTCGCCGGTACCGCCAACTCGCCCGAGGAAGCCTAGCGTCCGGCGGCAAGCGGCGTGTAGTAGTCCGCAGTCAGGCCCGCGCGGTCGCGGCTCGGCGCGTTGAAGGGTGGTTTCAACGATCCCCGGAAATACTGCCGTACCAAAGCGTGAAAGGTCGAAACGGGGTCATGGCCTGCGGTGCGGCAGCAATGGTCGAACCAGCGGCGGCCGATCGCCACATGGCCGATTTCCTCGTCGTGGATGATCTCGAGAATGTCGGCGCTCGCATCGTCGCCGGCCTTACGAAGCCGCGCCGTCATCTGCGGTGTTACATCTAGGCCGCGTGCTTCGAGGACGAGGGGAACGACCGCGAGCCGGGCAGGCAAGTCGTGGGCGGTCGTTTCCGCGGCTTCCCAAAGCCCGTCATGGGCCGGCAGGTCGCCGTAGGCAGCCTCCAGCTCCGCAAGCCGGCCGCTCAGTAACGTGAAGTGTTTGGCTTCCTCCGCGGCGACGGTCACCCAGTCGTCGAAAAATCGACGCGGCAGTTCGGTGGTGGCGCCGAACCGGGCCAAGATATCCCATGCCAGGTCAATCGCATTCAATTCGATATGTGCGATGGCGTGCAGCAGCGCGATACGTCCGGCCGGTGCCGTGTTGATGCGCCGTCGCGGGACCGATCCCGGCGGCAGCAAGACCGGACGCTCCGGGCGGGCGGGCCGCGCGGGCGGTCTATCGCTACCGGTGGCGGCAAGAGTACCCGACCGCCACGCGGCCGCCGTTTCGTGGCTGAGGCGCGCCTTCTCGGCCGGGTCGGCCGTCAGAAGGATCGCGCAAGCCGCGTCGGTCAGCGATCCGGCGTTGGCGCGCCCGGTCAATTTTCGAGGAGCCATTGCACCCGCTGCTCGCCGATGTCGCAGGGTGGCGTCTCGCGTGGCGCCTTCGGGCCCGCCGCAAGGACGACCCGTTCCCGCGGCGCGTGTGGACGCATGTCGGCGATTTCCAGGATCAGCTTCTTGCGGATCGCGCGCGCAAAGTCGGCAAAAGTGTTGGCCACGACCATGAAGGAGCCCGGCCCGCCGATCACGCAGTCCGCGTAATACAGGTCCAAATTCGGCAAAGCCGGCCATCCGAAGGGGCTGGCGCGTTCGTTGACGATGGGCAGGCCGTTGATCGCGACGCCTTGTGCTATGGCGCGATCGCGAAACTTGGTGACGAGGCCGCCTTGATTGTTGGGCCCATCGCCGGAAATGTCGATCACGCGCCGCGTCCCCTCGAAGCCGTTTTTGGGAAACGTCGACAGGGCGTGGTCGATGATGTTGCTGATCGAGGTCCAAAGCGCCGTTTGGATCGGGGCGCGTGCAACCCTTGCGGCGAAAGCGCGGGCGCTGGCCTCATCGTGCACCATGGTCCAATCCGCAACCGTGGTCGTGTACTCCTCGCCGGCCCATTCGATATAGGTCATCGCGACCCGACCCAGGATGCCGCTGGTAATTGCTTTGATGACATCGGGGTCGGTGAGGGCGGCGACATAACCGTCGCGTTGCAGCCGCGCTTCCTCGTCATCAATGCTGCCTGAGACGTCGACGGCCAGCACGAGCTCGAGGTCGACTGGTTGCTGGGCGGCTGCGGGTGCTGTCCAGAAGCCAGGCAGGCACAGCGCCACGGCGATGACGGTTTGGTGGAGGTTGCGGAGTGCCTGCATGCCAGCGCCGGTCAGGCTTGATCTTTCTCGTCGAAATACCGTTCGACGAGGGCGTATATGGCTTCGGCGTCTTCTTCCGTCGAAAAGACGAGATTGCTGCTTTCGCCGTAGATGTTGAGCAGGTAGCCCCGTTCCGCACAGACCGTTTCGAGGGCGGCAATGAAGGGAGCGATCAGCTTGTCGTTGAGCGCCTCGGCGGTTTCGTGTCCGGCCATTTGCGCGAGGAACTGTTCCTGAAGCTTCTCGGGACTGGAGCCGGCGGGCCGTTTGGATCTGCGCCGGGCCATCAGAGTTCTTTCACCGCGTCCAGGACCGTTTCCACATGGCCAGGGACGCGCACCTTCCGCCACGCTTGCCGGATGACGCCGTCGCCATCGACGAGGAACGTCGATCGTTCGATGCCCATGTAGGTTCGGCCATACATACGTTTCTCCTTCCAAACATCGAAGGCTTCACAGACGGTGCCGTCCTCGTCCGACGCCAAACGGAAGTTGAGGTCGTACTTTGCCGCGAACTTGTCGTGCTTTGCCACGGTGTCTTTCGATACGCCGATCACGTCTACGTTAAGCTTGGAAAAATCCGGCAAGGCATCCCGAAACCCACAGGCTTCTTTTGTGCAGCCCGGCGTGTCGTCCTTGGGATAGAAATACAGCACGAAGGGATGCCCGGCGAGCGCCTGTAGGGAGACGTCGCCGCCTCCGCTGGTGGGCATGGAGAAATCTGGCGCCTTGTCTCCGACGTCTACGCTCATGGTGGTGGTGACTCCTCGTTCTGCGGTTGGTGCTGCCGGCGGGGATGCCAGTTACATGATCTTGCCGCAAGGATTGGCAAGTCCATGGTTATGATGGATCGGTCTGCCGCTTGGCGGCTTCGGCCGCCGGTTGCACGATTAATTCCTCGAAATGTTTGCGAACGTCGGATGCGGTTTTTTCCATCATGGCGACGAGGGCATCGAAATCTTCGACGCCCACGGCACGCACCAGGGCTCTTCGAGGGCCGTCGGCCCGGCCTTCGTCGTCGAGATTGTCTTTCGTGGTCAGCCTCAGGACCGTTTGTATGCGATGCCAGAGACGCAACGCGTCACCGACGCCGGTCGCGAAATCCCGGTCGATTAAATTGGCCGCGGCAAGGTTATCGATCGCCATTGCTGCATTGCTGGACAAGATCTCCGGATGATCGGAAGCATGCCGTAGCTGCAGGTACTGAACCATGAACTCTGCATCGACGAGTCCGCCCCGCCGATGTTTGATGTCCCAGCGCGATTCACCGCGATGCTCCGTCGCAATGCGGTCCCGCATTTTGGCGACGTCGATGACGAGTTGATCCGGGTCTCGGGGTTTGGTCAGGATCGATTGAATTTCTTCTTCCAGCCGGTGAATCAGGTCGGGGCAGCCGGCGATGGCGCGGGCGCGGGTCAGCGCCATGAATTCCCATGTCCAGGCGGATTCGGCGTAATAGCGGCTAAACGACTCGAATCGGCTTGCCGCCGGACCCTTGCCGCCGGACGGTCGCAGGCGCGTGTCGACTTCGTATAGCCGTCCCTCGCCGGTAAGGGCTTCGATCGCGCCGACGACCCTTTGGCTGAGCCGCATGTAGTACACGCTTGTCGCAAGCGGTTTGTCACCGTCGGATTCTTCCACGTTCTCTGGGGTGTCGTAGACGAAGACGAGGTCTACGTCGGACTCGGGCATGAGCTCGCGGCCGCCCAGTTTGCCGAATGCGATCACCGCCATGCCGCCGCCGGGCACCTTGCCGTGGTCGCCACCAGGACCGGAGAATTCCTCTTCGACGGCGGGCCATAGGTCCGCGATGACGGTTTCCGCGATGGCGGTATAGGTGGGGCCGGCGGCATGCCCGTCGGTCACCCCTTGGAGTATCTGCACGCCGGTCTGGAATTTTCGGTCGTTTGTCCATCTTCGCGTGATTTCCAGAATATCCTGGAAGTCGTGTGCTTCCGTGAGCGCCATCGTGAGTTCTTCATGCAGTACGTCCAGTTCGGTCAGCCGATCGAAAAAATCATGCGACAAGACATGGTCGAGCAGACGCGGATTGCGGCTGAGCCGTTCGGCCAACTTCGGCGCGTCGCCCATGATTTCCGCCACCAGATCCAACAGACCAGGGTTGGCGTAGAACAGCGAGAACAACTGAACCCCGGCGGGCAACCCGCTCAGGAAGGCATCGAGACGTACGATGGCGGTGTTCGGGTCCGACCGCTTGGCAAGCGCTTCGAGCAATCTAGGCATCAGTTCGGTCAAGAGTTCGCGGGACCGGACACTGCGGGTCGCGCGGTACCGGCCAGTGTGCCAGCGCCGGATCATCGTGGACACGGATGCGCCGTCCGCGAAGCCCATGTCCTCCAGCGTCTTGATCGTTTCCGGATGGTTTTCGTTGCCCGTGAAAACCAACGTTCCTTCGCCACCGAGATCCGGCGCTTCCTCGAATAATTCCGCGTAATGGGTTTCGACCATCGAGAGACGGCGCACGAGATCGTCGCGAAATGCGTCCGCATCGGGGTAGCCCGCAAAGACTGCGATTGCATTGATCTGTTCGTCGGTCTTCGGCAGGCTGTGGGTTTGATGATCGTCGATCATCTGCAGGCGATGCTCGAGCCGACGGAGGTAGCGGTAGGCCTCCTGCATTTCCCTCGCCGTCGACGGCTCGATCCGCCCGTGCCCAGCCAGCGCTTCGAGCGTTTCACAGACGTCGCTCGTGCGCAGCGTCGGGGACCGGCCGCCCCAGATGAGTTGCTGGGTCTGGGCGAAGAACTCGATCTCGCGAATACCGCCGCGACCCAGTTTTACGTTATGGCCGTTGACGGCGATCGTGCCGCCGCCGCGATACGCGGTGATCTGACGTTTGATCGAATGGATATCCTGGATGGCTGCGAAATCGAGGTGCTTTCGCCAGATGAAGGGGCGAAGGTGTTGTAGGAATGCGTTGCCCGCATCGATATCGCCGGCGCAGGCGCGTGCCCGAATCATGGCGGCGCGTTCCCAGTTTTGGCCGACGCTCTCGTAATAGGTTTCTGCCGCAGGGATCGGAATCGCCAGCGGGGTTGCGCCCGGATCGGGCCGCAAACGCAGATCGGTGCGAAAAACATATCCATCCGCCGTGCGCTCATCCATCACCCGCATCAGCAACCGTGCGAGGCGGACCATCTCCTGCGGCAGCTCGTCCCGGTCCGTGCAGTCGAGCTTGTCCGGCTCGTACAGGATCATGATGTCGATGTCGCTGGAGTAGTTCAGTTCCCGCGCGCCAAGTTTGCCGAGCGCCAGGATCACCACGCCGGAGTCGGCTTCGGGCCTATCGCCCGGCGGGAGAGAAAACACGCCGTTCGACGATAACTGGCGCAGCAACCCCCGAACCGTGAGGTTCAGCGAAACGTCGGCGAGATCGCTCAACGCGCGGGTAACCCGGCCGACGGGCCAGACATCCGCTATATCGGCGAGGGCGATCAAAAGGGCCGCCCTGTTCTTTGCCTGGCGCAGGGCCGGCATCATTTTTTCGGCGGAATCGGCGTCCGCCAAGTCGGATTCAAGCCGGCCGATGATTTCCTGAAAGACCTCGTCGGGGCCTCGATTCAGGGCTTCCACGGCGATATCCGGGTTGCGGACCAGCAATTGGGCCAGATAGGGGCTGTTCCCGAATACCGCCTCCAGAATCGCCTTGCCGGCCGGTTCGTCGATTGCGGCGCGCATGGCCTCGCCATAGTCCGACGATTCCGCGGATTCCCGCCATCGCTCCAACCCCAGGGTTGCGCGCTCGGGATCGGCGGGTTTCGGGAGGTTTTCGACCTGTATCGGGATCATTTTGGGTTCTGATGCTCTTCGGAAATCCTGGGAAATCTGGCCAAAATCATTATATTAGGTCAATAGTGTAAGCGGAGCCGGGGGACCCTTGCGCAGTATATGCATACGTGCGGCACAGGTCGCTGTCACCGTCATTCTAGGCGTTACGATTCTCGTGAGTCTCGGGTTGTGGCGTCTGTCCCAGGGGCCGGTTTCGCTTAATTTCCTTGCCCCGGCATTGGAACGTAGTTTTGCCGTGAGGGATACGTCTTTCGCGGTCGAGGTCGATGATACGTCATTGGTCTGGGGCGGGTGGAAGCGGGTGATCGACATCCGCAGCCGGAATGTGCGCGTTTTCGCGGCGGACGGGAACTTGGCGGCGGTGCTGCCGGATGTCTCGATCGGACTTTCCTTTACCGGTCTCATGCGCGGCGACCTCGCGGTGTCGCGGCTGGACGTGTTCGGCTTGCGGGCCGTGTTGGAGCGTTTTCCGGACGGTCGGTTCGGGTTCCAGATGCCGACCGGTGCCGATGGGAAGGATAAACGGGAAGGGGCACTGGCCGACGCGGCGGAGGATTTCCTGCGGCCGATGCGCGAACGGACGGGGCCGTTTCGATACCTCCAGCGGTTCTCGGTGCTGGAAGGGCGCTTTCAGTTCGTCGACCGCATGACCGGCCAGATCTGGGCGATCCCACAAGCCGAAATCATCACGGAATTTCTGCGCGACGCGATCGAAACACGGCTCGCGCTGGGGGTCGATGCTGACGGCGAACGAATGCGGTTGCTGGCTACTATCCTGCACGACCGCCGTAGCCGCAGAATTGGAGGACGGGTCGATTTCGACCAATTGGAGCCATCGGTCATCGCGCGTGCATTCCCGTACCTCAATCAGCTCGCGGACATCCGCGCACCTTTCTCGGGCAACGTCAATTTCGAGATCGCGCACGATTGGCAGCTTCTCGGTTTGCGCTTGCAGTTGGTCAGCAGCTTCGGCCAGGCCACATTTGCGATGGCCTATCCATCGGGCAGCCAGATGGTTCAGGTCAGCGCCCGGATGAACGCCATCCGTCTGGCCAGCCTCGCGCGCGCGACGCCGGCGCTGTCACCGCTTGCCGGGTTGGATATTCCCGTCAGCGGTGTGCTCGAAGGCGTCGCCGATCCAGCCGGTGTTTTTCAACTCACCAAAGTCGACCTTACAAGCGGCGCTGGGCGTGTGGACCTGCCCGGCGTTTTTCAGCAGGCCATGGAAATTTCGGGCGCGCGTTTATCGGCGGATATCGATGGCGCTACGTCCACTGCCAAGGTTCGGGAGTTTTCCGTCGACTTCGGCGGCACCAAGGTTTCTACGGCCGGGCGGATCCGGCGCGACGAAGCCGGCTATACGATGGCGGTCGACGGCAAGGTAGCCGAGCTGCCATTGAATGAACTCGGGAAATATTGGCCGCCGGGGCTGGGGGCCAATGCGCGGCAGTGGGTCACCAGCAACATCGTCGAAGGGACGGTCTCCGAAGGGACCGTATCATTGGCCTTGAAAATGCCGGTCGAGGAAGACCGGACATCGGTCGAAGTCGAGTCTATCGACGGCACGCTGCAGTATCAGGGGTTGTCGATCCAATATTGGGATCCGCTTCCCAAGGTTGCCGATGTTGGCGGGACGGCGACATTCGATACGCGAGGGTTCAGGTTCGCCGTGAGCAGCGGGCGACTGCAAGACCTCGCGCTGGAGAAGGCGACGGTCAACATTACCGGCCTCGATGTTGAGGATCAGGCGATTTCGATCGATACGGCTCTCCGCGGTTCGGCCCGGACGCTGGCGCAAATACTCGATCGTAAGCCGCTTGGCTATGTCTCGGAGATCGGCATAAGCCCGGCCGCGATCTCTGGCGAGGCGGTGGTTCGTACCAAATTCGAATTTCCGTTGGTTACCGACCTCGATGCCGAAGACATCATGATTACCGCGTCGGCGGGCCTGGGCAAACTGGCAGTGTCGCCGGCTCCGTTCGGTTTGACGCCGCGCGATGGCGACATTCGCCTGAAGGTGAACAACGCCGGTCTGAGTGCGACCGGAACGATGCGGCTCTTTGCCAGTCCGGCCACCATCGATTGGCGTGAGGATTTCAGGAAAGGTGCCAAGGTAAGGACCAATCTTGTGGTTTCCGGCCGTCTCCCGGATTTGTCGCGGCCGGGCTTCGGCGTTCCGCCAACGAGACTGGTCAAAGGCGCATCCGATGTGAACGTGGTGGTTACCGCGCGATCCGATGGCAGCACGGAGATTTTGGCGGGTTTCGAGTTGGTCGATGCGGCGGTGGATTTGAGCGCGGCGGGATGGACCAAACCGGTCGGCGTCCCGGGCACGGCAAATGTCGTTGTGACTTTGGATGAGAAAGGCGTGCGGGCCGTTGATAAATTCAGTGTCGAGGCCGGGTCTTCGAAACTGCTGGGGTCGGCCAAGCCACGCGCGAAGGACCGCGCCGCATGGCGGGTCGATATCGAACAATTCAAGAATGGCGACAACGATCTGACCGGGCGTCTCGACATCGGTACGGGCGGGATGATAGCTGCGACGGTGTCGGGGCGTCGTTTCGATGTCGGCCCCATACTGGATGCCGACGAACAGAAGGGCGAACAGCCGCCCGCCGCCGACCAGCCGGGTCTCCGGCTTACAGCGCGATTCGACGAACTGCGTTGGGGGCCGGACCGGAAACTGCGGGACGCGAATTTGCTGCTGCATCGTCAACAGGGCGGCATTCGCGGATTGGTTCTCGATGGCCGCATGGGCAAACAGGGGAAACTCGATGTCAAATTCTTACCCGGGCCCGATGGCCAGATCCTGCGGATAGTCGCGGACGACTTCGGCGAGATTCTGTCGATGTCGCCGACGAAGGGCCGGGTCGCGGGCGGGACGTTGTTGGTCCGGGGCATTCGGCCGTCGTTGGATGCCCCGATCGAAGGCGATTTCATCGCGTCGAACTTCACGCTGTCGAAGGCGCCGACCCTCGCCAAGGTCCTTCAGGTCGCGTCCCTGACCGGAATAGGCGCGGCCATGTCGAAAAAGGGACTGGACTTCGACGCATTCGAAGGTGGGTTCGTCTATAGGGACAACCGGTTAACCTTTTCCAAAGCCAGCGCGCACGGCTCGTCGATCGGGGTGACCGTCAACGGGATACTGGATTTGGACGCCGACACGGCGAACCTGGGCGGTACGCTGGTGCCCGCCTATTCGTTCAACCGAGCCATCGGCAAGATTCCGGTTATCGGATCGTTGTTGACGGGCGGTGAAAACGAAGGCGTCTTCGCCGCGACCTATCGGGTGGCGGGGCCGCTCGAAAAACCCAAGATCTCGGTCAATCCGCTCTCGGCGCTGGCGCCGGGCTTCCTGCGCAACCTGTTCGGGTTGGGCGCGGGCAAGCCGCAGAGCGAAGCGCCCGCCAATTAACAACCGAAACTAGCTTAGCTGGGCCGGACCAGTGCGTGCCGTTTTTTGCCGGCGGATAGCTTTATGACGCCCTGATCGTTCGTGTCGGCAAGCGACACGGTCCTGCCTTCGTCGTCGATCTTCTGATCGTTGATCCGGGCGCCGCCGCCGCGAATCAGCCGCCGGGCCTCGCCGTTGCTTTGATTCAAGCCTGCGCGCGCCATCAGGACGAAGGCCGGGATTCCGTCTTCCAGTTCGCGCTTTGGGACGTCGATGCTGGGCAGGTCCGATCCGAAGTCGCCGTCGACGAATGTCTTCCGAGCGGTTTCAGCCGCCGCGGCCGCCGCCTCGTCGCCCCGGCACAATCGGGTCGCCTCGTTCGCGAGCCTGATCTTCGCGTCGTTGATCTCCGCGCCTTCGAGCGATTCCAGGCGCTCGATCTCGTCCATCGGCAGTTCGGTGAACAGGCGTAGGAAGCGACCGACATCGGCGTCTTCCGTATTGCGCCAGTATTGCCAGTAGTCGTAGGCCGGCAGGCGATCCTCGTTCAGCCAGACCGCACCGCTCGCGGTCTTGCCCATCTTGGCGCCGCTGGCCGTGGTCATTAGTGGCGTGGTCAGCCCGTACAGCTCCATCTGCGCCGAGCGACGGCCGAGTTCGACGCCATTCACGATGTTGCCCCATTGGTCGGACCCGCCCATCTGGAGGCGGCAGTTATAGCGATGACCCAACTCGACGAAGTCGTATGCCTGCAGCACCATGTAATTGAATTCCAGGAAGCTGAGCGGTTGCTGGCGCTCCAGCCGCAATTTCACGGAATCGAAGGACAACATGCGGTTGACCGAGAAGTGACGACCGTATTCGCGCAGGAACTCGATATAGGCCAGTTCGTCGAGCCATTCCGCGTTATTCACCATGATGGCGTCGGTCGGGCCGTCGCCGAAGGTCAGGAATTTCTCGAAGACACCCTTGATGCCATCGATGTTGCGGTTGATATCCGCATCGGTGAGCAACTGCCGTTGCTCGTCCTTGCCCGACGGATCGCCGATCTTGGTCGTGCCGCCGCCCATCAGCACGATCGGCTTATGACCGGTCTGCTGCAGCAGCCGCAAGAGCATGATCGGCACCAAGCTGCCCACGTGGAGCGAGTCCGCCGTCGCGTCGAAACCGATATAGGCCGACACCGGACCTTCGGCGCAGAGCTTGTCGAGGGCTTCCGAATCGGTGCATTGATGCAGGAATCCCCGCTCGCCGGCGGCGTTAAGGAAATCCGAACGAAGCGCGGTCATGGTTCTGTCTAGCCTTGCGAAAAGGGCGGATCGTTTAACACAATCGGTACCGGCGAACAATGACATCCACCGGCACGGCAAAACGCGATAAGCCAGTCTTGGCCTTGGGCCTGATGAGCGGCACATCGCTGGACGGGATCGATGCCGCCTTGCTGGAAACCGACGGCGAGGGCGTGGTCACGCCGGGTGGTGCCTTGACCGTACCGTACGAAGCAGGATTGCGCGAACGGTTGCGCGCCTGCCTCGGCCGAGAGACCCGCGATCCCGAGACCGATGCGGTCGAGCGGGACATGACGTTGGCCCATGCCGCCGTGGTCGAGGACTTGTTGTGCGCCAGCGGACGCATGGCGGCGGACGTGCGGGTGATCGGCTTTCATGGGCATACCCTGCTGCATCGGCCGGAACGGCAGTGGACATGGCAATTGGGTGACGCGGCCTTGCTGGCCTCGCAGACGGAGATCGACGTGGTCGGTGATATTCGAAGCGCCGACGTAAAGGCGGGTGGGCAGGGCGCGCCGTTGGCGCCCGCCTTCCACGCGGCGATGGCGTCCTCCATGGACAAGCCGGTCGCCGTGCTGAATTTGGGCGGTGTCGGCAATGTCACATGGGTTGGGGAGGACGAGGATGACGATAGGGCGCTCGTTGCCTTCGATACGGGGCCGGGCAACGCCCTGATCGACGATTGGATGCGGCGTATGACCGGCAAAGGGGTCGATGAGGACGGCCGGGCGGCGGCAGCCGGTACGGCCGATCAAGCCGCATTGACGGCGTTGCTGGCGCATCCGTATTTCGACGCGCCGCCGCCGAAGTCGCTTGACCGCGATGATTTCGACGTCCGGGCGGTCGACGGGCTGACGCTGGAAGATGGTGCGGCGACGCTGACGGCCTTTACGGTCGCCGCGGTGGCCCGCGCGGCCGGCTTGCTGCCGGCACCGCCGGTTCGGTGGCTCGTTACCGGTGGCGGGCGGCATAATCCCACCATGATGAGAATGCTCTCGGATGCGTTGAGCGTCCCCGTTGCGCCGGTCGAAGAGGCCGGGTGGGATGGCGACGCGTTGGAGGCGCAGGCCTTTGCCTATCTCGCTGTCCGCTCGCTCCGGGGATTGCCGTTAAGCTGGCCGGGGACGACAGGCGTGCCGCGGCCGCAAACCGGCGGCCGGCTGTTCACCGCCTAGCTGGCGGCCGACTGGTTCTCGTCCGACGCCAAGGCGTCGTCCAGATAGGTGCTCACCACCGCGTCCATCTCCTCGAGTTGTCCCGTGAAGAAATGATTCGCCTTCGGAACGGTCTCGTGATCGATGGCGATGCCGCGCTGCTGGCGCAGTTTCTCGACCAGCTTCGTCACCGAATCCGCGGGAACGATTTCATCTTCGGAACCGGTCACCATCAGACCGGACGCGGGGCAGGGCGCCAGGAAACTGAAGTCATACATGTTTGCCGGCGGCGCAATCGAGATGAATCCGTCGATTTCCGGTCGCCGCATCAGCAGTTGCATGCCGATCCAAGCCCCGAAGGAGAACCCGCCGATCCAGCATCCTCGGGCGTTCTGATTGAAGCTCTGCATCCAGTCCAGCGCTGTCGCGGCATCAGAAAGTTCGCCTTCGCCACGTGCGAAGGTTCCCTGTGATCGGCCGACACCCCGAAAATTGAAACGCAGGCACGAGAATCCACGTCGCACGAAATTCTGGTAGATCGTATAGACAACCTTATTATTCATCGTGCCGCCGTGCTGCGGATGCGGATGAAGGAATAGGGCGATCGGTGCGTTGGTTTCCTGGCTGTGGTGATAACGGCCTTCGAGCCGGCCCTCCGGCCCGTTGATGATCACTTCTGGCATGATGGGGTTACCGTTTATCCTTTGTCGTTGGCGCCGGGTTGGGGTTGAGCGAACCCGGCAATTGCGCTCGGCGGTCGGTCGTGCGGTTTCGTGAATTTTTGCGCGGCCCTCTTGAATTCTTGACCGCTGTACTAGGTCATTCTATATCCACATCGACATATAAACCGGTGAAAGACACGCTTAAAGCCCTCAGGGCATGCCGGTCGGGTGGCGCCTAATAAACCGTGAATCTGTTTGAAAATAAAGATTAGGCATTTTTTACCATGTTCAAGATGTTGCGCGATGAGATTGACGCGATTATGCAACGGGACCCCGCGGCCCGCTCGCGGTTCGAGGTGGCGCTTTGCTACTCCGGGTTCCACGCCATTGTTCTGCACCGATTGGCCCACGCCGCGTGGGGAAAAGGTTGGCGGGTTTTCGCTCGCGCCCTCTCGCAATTCAATCGTTTTCTGACGGGGATCGAAATCCATCCTGCGGTGCGGATCGGCCAGCGGTTTTTCATCGACCACGGCATGGGCGTTGTTATCGGCGAGACCGCCCAGATCGGCGACGACGTCACGCTGTACCACGATGTGACGTTAGGCGGGGTCGCGCCGTCGGTTGACTCCGACAGCCAACGTGACCGCAAGCGCCATCCGACGCTGGAGGACCGTGTGATTGTCGGCTCCGGCGCGCAGATTTTGGGACCCATCACCGTCGGCGCCTGTGCCCGGGTTGGGGCGAACGCGGTGGTCACCAAGGATGTCATGACGGGTGTGACCGTCGTCGGGATTCCGGCCCGTGTGATTCAGTCGGTCTCGACGGGCGAACATAATCCGTTCTCGCCCTACGGCACCCCGTTAGGCGACGTGCCCGATCCGGTTGCGCGCGCCATCGACGGGTTGATGGAACATGTCTCGGTGCTCCAGGCGCGCATCGAGGACCTGGAATCGCAGCTTAAGGAACAGTCACCGTCGGTGGGGGCCGGCGGTTTCGAAAATGAGGAAGGATCCGGGGAAGCCCCCAAACTCGGATCGAACTAGGCAGCGGGCCGAAAAAGGCCCGCGCTACGCGACGAACACTGGGAAATTGGCTCTAAAAGAATAAGAGAGGCGGCAGTGCGACTGAGTACAAAAGGCCGGTATGCGGTCATGGCAATGGTGGATCTCGCGAAACACGGCGATGGCGACCCTGTGGCGCTTTCCGAGATTGCGGTGCGCCAGGAGATTTCGCTTTCCTACCTTGAGCAATTGTTCGCGAAATTGCGGCGGGCCGGCCTTGTCAGCAGTGTGCGCGGCCCTGGCGGCGGCTACGTCCTGTCGCGGACTGCGGAAGAAACGCGGCTCGCGGATATCATCCTGGCCGTCGACGAGCCTATTCGTGCCACCCGATGCGTGCCGGGTTCTCCGGTCGGATGCACGGGCGACAAGGTCCGATGTATCACGCACGATCTTTGGGAAGAATTGGGCAACCTGATTCATCTGTTTTTCAGCTCGATTTCGCTCGCCGATGTGGTCGACCGCCGCATCCTCGGCCAAAGCGGCGTCATTCACCGGTCGAACCAAGTCGCCGCCGCCGAGTAGCGCGGCCGGTTTGGCGGTGACGTAGATATCGGCAATTCGATGGTCTATCTCGATCACAACGCTTCGGTTCCGATGGGCGCTTCCGTCATCGAAGCCATGGCCGAGGCTGCGCGGCAAGGCGGCAACCCGTCGTCCGTGCATGAGTACGGTCGGCGCGTCCGTGCCCGGATCGAGGCTGCGCGCAAGGACGTCGCCGCCATGGTCGGCGCGACGGCGAGCCAGGTGGTGTTCACTAGCGGGGCGACCGAGGCGAATGTCATGGCGCTGCGCGCAAGCGGCCGCGCCCGCGTTTTCGTGTCCGCCACCGAGCATGTGTCGGTTCTGGACGCTCATCCTTCTTCAGTGCGTATCCCGGTCGATCCGGACGGCATTTTGCAGCCGTCGGCGGTTCGGGCTGCGTTGGCGGATGGGGATGATGTCGGCGATGCGATCGTGTCCGTCATGCTGGCCAATAACGAAACCGGCGTGATCCAGCCCATTTCGGAAATTGCCGCGGTAGCGCGGGAGCTGGGCGCTTTGGTACATTGCGATGCCGTGCAGGCGCCGGGCCGGTTGCCGGTGGACATGGGGAAGCTCGGCGTCGATCTGATGACGGTTTCCGCACACAAGATCGGCGGCCCGGCCGGGATCGGCGCACTGATCCTGCGCGACGCTTCGCTGCTGCGGCCCGACACGAAAGGCGGTGGCCAGGAAAAAGGATTGCGGGGCGGCACCGAGAACATTACCGGCATTGCCGGGTTCGGCGTGGCCGCGAAACGGACGCTGACGTTGGACCGTGCGGACGAGGTTACCCGGCGGCGCGACCGGGTCGAGGCCCGGATCGCACAGGAAATCCCCGATGCCGTCGTCTTCGGCGCGGGCGTATCTCGGCTGCCGAATACCAGTTGCATCGCCATCCCCGGAATCGGAGCGGAGACGCAGGTGATGGCGCTGGATCTCGCCGGGTATGCGGTCAGTGCCGGGTCGGCGTGCTCCTCCGGCAAGGTGAAGACGAGCCATGTGTTGCTGGCGATGGGGGTGGACGACGAGGTGGCGCGCTGCGCCATCCGTATCAGTCTCGGCCCGGATACCAGTGATGCAGAGGTCGACGGGTTCATCGCCGCCTGGGTCGAACTCATTCATCGTTTGCGACGGAGTGCCGCTTGATGCCGGACAGCAATACCGACATGCCCGACACGAAGATGCCGATATACCTGGATTATCAAGCGACGACGCCGACGGACGAGCGTGTGGTGGCGGCGATGCTGCCATGGTTCAACGAGAAATTCGGCAATCCGCACTCGAGCGACCATCGCCACGGCTGGGTGTCGGAGGAGGCCGTCGAACGGGCGCGGGGACAGGTCGCCTCGATCATCGGCGCGAAGCCGAAGGAGATCGTCTTCACCTCGGGCGCCACGGAATCCAACAATTTGTCCATCAAGGGCGTCGCGCATGCCGCCGAGGTGTCGCGCCGCCATATCGTGACCCTGGCGACTGAACACAAATGCGTTCTTCAAAGCTGCAGGCGGCTGGAAGAGGAAGGCTTCGACCTGACGATCCTGGGCGTGCGGCCGGACGGGCTCGTCGATCTCGATGCGTTGGCGGATGCCTTGACCGACGACACGTTGTTGGTGTCGATCATGGCCGTGAACAACGAGATCGGGGTGATCCAGCCGCTGGCCGAGATCGGTGCGCTATGCCGCGAGCGCGGGATTTACTTTCATACCGACGCGGCCCAGGCGGTCGGCAAGATTCCGCTCGACGTCAATGCGATGAAGATCGACCTGATGAGCATCACCGCGCATAAGTTCTATGGTCCGAAGGGCGTGGGCGCCTTGTATATCCGCCGCCGCCCGAAGGTGGCCCTGCGGGCGGAGCAGGACGGCGGCGGACAGGAGCGCGGGTTGCGGTCCGGCACGGTGCCGACGCCGCTTGTCGTCGGCTTCGGCGAGGCCTGCGCCATCGCCGAGCGAGAGATGCCGTCGGAAGCCGCGCGGCTGGCAGGCTTGCGCGACAGCATCCTTGGCCGGCTTCGCGAGGCGCTTCCGTCGATGCATGTGCATGGCGACCTCGACCACCGGATCCCGGGAAACCTGAACCTGTCCTTTGCGAACATCGATGGGCAGGATCTGATGATGCGGCTGGACGGATTGTCGGTGTCGACCGGGTCAGCTTGTTCGTCGGCGATCGTCGAGCCGTCGCATGTGCTACAGGCGCTCGACCCCGACCCGTCGTTGTTGCATAACTCGCTCCGCATCGGTCTCGGCCGGTATACGACGCAGGAAGAAATCGACCGGGCGGCGGACGATATCGTCGCGGCCGTGAGCAGCCTGCAATCGGCCAGCCAAATCTACGAGAAAGCGTGAGGCGAACCCAAACGTGCCGAAAGTGATTTTCATCCAGCGCGGCGGTGTCCGTAAGGAAGTGGACGCGCCCGAAGGGTTCAGTCTGCTGGACATCGCCCATCGCAACGACATCGATATCGAAGGCGCCTGCGAGGGGTCGATGGCGTGTTCGACCTGCCACGTCGTGGTCGAGGAGGAGTGGTTCGCGCGCCTGGAGCCGCCGTGCGAGGAAGAGGAAGACATGCTGGATCTCGCCTTCGGGTTGACCCGGACCTCGCGGCTGGGCTGTCAGATCACGATGACGGACGCTTTGGATGGTTTGACCGTCCGGCTGCCGGAAACCACGCGCAACCTGCTGCTCGAAGAGTAAGCGAGGACACTACCGCCGATGCTGACCCTTTTCGATACGCTGAAATCTGCCTGCGCCGGCGAATGGAATGCCTATACACGGCATGACTTCGTCCGGGGGTTGGCGGACGGCAGCCTGCCGGAGGCGGCGTTCCGGCACTATTTGCAGCAGGACTATCTCTTTCTCGTACATTTCGCCCGTGCCTACGCGTTGGCCGGGTACAAATCCGAAACCCTGGCCGAGTTGCGGTCGGCCGCCGCGACCATGTCGGCGCTGGTCGATACCGAGATGAAGCTCCATGTCGCCTACTGCGCCGAATGGGGCCTGAGCGAGGCGGATATGGAGGCGCTGCCCGAAGACAAGGCAACCGTCGCCTACACCCGCTTCGTATTGGAACGCGGCGCGGCGGGCGATCTGCTGGACCTTCAGGTCGCGCTGGCCCCCTGTGTCGTCGGCTACGGCGAGATCGGGCGGGCGCTGGCCGACGACCCGGCGACGAAACGCGACGGCAATCCCTATGCGGACTGGATCGCGATGTATGCGGGTGACGAGTACCAGGAGGTGGCCGTCGCGGCGGTCGCCGGGCTCGATACGTTGATGGCCCGGCGTGGCGGCGAAGGGCGCATGCCCGGCCTCACCGAAACGTTCCGGATGGCGACCGTGCTGGAAGCCGATTTCTGGCAGATGGGACTGGACGCCGGCCGATGATTCGGCGCCGTAACCGGACAAGGATGGCCTCATGACCGGCGGCAGACTCCGGGTCGCGGTCGTCGGTGCAGGGTATTTCGCGCAGTTCCATCACGAGGCTTGGTCCCGGCTCGACCGGGTCGATCTCGTGGGTATCTGCGATCTCGACCGGACTCGTGCCGATGCGGCCGCGGGTGCGGCGGCGACTCAGGGCTTCGACGACTTGGAGGTCATGCTCGATGCGACGGAAGCGGATGTGGTCGATGTTGCCACGCCGCCGGATACGCATCTCGCGCTCGTCTCGGCGGTTGCGGCGCGCGGCCTGCCGGTGATCTGCCAGAAACCCCTGGGGCCGACCTTGGCGGAAGCCCAGGCGGTCGCGGCAGCGGGGTCCACGGCCGGTGTGACGCTGGCGGTGCACGAGAATTTCCGTTTCCAGCCCTGGTTCCGCGAGTCCCGGCGGCTCATAGACGGCGGCCACTTGGGCGACCTGCATGGCGTGGCCTTCCGGATGCGACCCGGTGATGGTCAGGGGCCGGACGCGTATCTCGACCGCCAGCCTTACTTTCAGACGATGGAGCGGTTCCTGGTCCATGAGACGGGTATCCATTTCGTCGATACCTTCCGCTTCCTGATGGGCGAGGTGACGAGCGTCTATGCGGACCTGCGCCAGATCAATCCGGCGATCGCGGGCGAGGATGCGGGGACCATCGTCTTCCGGTTCGCCGGCGGGCAGTCCGGTGTCTACGACGCGAACCGGCTGAACGACCATGTGTCCGACAATCCGCGGCGGACGATGGGTGAAATGTGGCTCGAAGGGTCCAACGGGGTGCTGCGGCTGGATGGCAGCGGCCGCCTGTGGTGGAAGCCCCATGGCGGGGACGAGGCCGAGCATGTCTATGCGTGGGAGGATCGTGGTTTCGGCGGCGATTGCGTCTACGCGACTCAGGCCCATATCGCGGCCCATCTGCTCGACGGCGCGACCCTGGAAACCGGGGCGGACGCCTATCTGCGCAATGTCGAGATCGAAGAAGCGATTTATCGCTCCGCCGCCGAACGGCGGGTCATCGACGTCTGAAGGAGAGCGGCTGAGCGGCGCATTGCGTTTCCCGCGCGGAGCCCTATATTTCCGCCATGAACAGGCTGGATATAGACAAGAAGCCGGCAGACACCCGCATCGTGGTGGCCATGTCCGGCGGCGTCGATTCGTCGGTGACGGCGGCGCTGCTGGTGGAGGCCGGCTACGAGGTGGTGGGCGTCACGCTTCAGCTCTATGACCATGGCGAGGCGGTGGCGCGCAAGGGCGCGTGCTGCGCCGGGCAGGACATTCACGACGCCCGCAACGTGGCCGCGACGCTCGATATCCCGCACTATGTCCTCGACTACGAAAGCCGGTTCCGGGAGTCGGTGATCGACGATTTCGCCGACGCCTATATCCGGGGCGAAACGCCGATCCCCTGCGTCCGCTGCAACCAGACGGTCAAGTTCCGGGACCTGTTGAGCACGGCGCACGATCTTGGCGCCGAGGCCCTGGCGACCGGGCATTATGTGAAGCGGGTGGCGGGCTCGGCCGGGGCGGAACTGCACCGCGCCGCCGACCACGGCCGGGATCAAAGCTATTTCCTGTTCGCCACCACGCAGGATCAGCTCGATTTCCTGCGCTTCCCGCTGGGCGGCATGCCGAAGACCGAGACGCGCGAAACGGCGGCCCGCTTCGATCTGCCGGTGGCCGACAAGCCCGACAGCCAAGATATCTGTTTCGTCCCCAACGGCTCCTATGCCCAGGTCGTGGAGAAGCTGCGGCCGGAAGCGGTGATCCCGGGCGACATTGTCGATGTGGACGGACAGGTCATCGGGCAACATGAGGGCATCATCCATTACACGGTGGGGCAGCGGCGGGGGCTCGGCATCGGCGGCCGCGATCCGGAATCCGATCCGCTCTACGTCATCCGCCTCGATGCGGCGTCCCATCGTGTGGTCGTCGGCCCGAAGACGGCGCTCGGCCGCGACCGGCTGCGGCTGTCCGACCTCAATTGGCTCGGCGGTGATCGGCCGGGCGACGGGTTGGCGGTCAAGATCCGCTCGGCGATGGAGCCGGTGCCCGCGACGGTGATTCGCACGCCGGACGGCGGTGCGGAGGTCGTCTTCCAAGACCTTCAGTACGGCGTTTCGCCCGGCCAGGCCTGCGTGATCTATGACGGCGACCGTGTCCTCGGCGGCGGCTGGATCGAGCGTGAAACGGCCACCCTGGCCGCCTGATCCCCTCACGCGCTGATAGACGTTTTCCGCATTTCATCCGCCCCGGTGTACTATCGATGCGCCGCGGTCATTGTGCCCGCGGATAAACGCCGAACGAGGGGAGACCGCGGTGACCATTGTCGCTTCGCTGAAGACGGATCCGTATTGGTGGGACGCCGCACCGCCCACCGACGCGCCGCGAACCGATGTCGCCGAGACCTGCGACGTTGCGGTCATCGGCGCGGGCTATACGGGCCTGTCGGCGGCGCTGGTGCTGTCGCGGGCAGGCCGGTCGGTGCAGGTGTTCGACAGTCTGCGCGCGGGCGAGGGCGCGTCGACCCGAAACGGCGGCATTGCCAGCGGCAACATTCGCATCGGCTTCGGCACGCTGATCGATAAATTCGGGCTGGAGCGCGCCAAGAGCATCTATGGCGAAGGCAAGCTGGCGCGGGAGCGACTGTCCGCCTTTCTCGAGGACGAAGGCATCGATTGCGATCAGCAGATGGTCGGCCGTTTCGCCGGGGCGGTGGCGCCGAAGCATTTCGACGCGATGCGGCGCGAGGCGGACCTGCTGAACGAGCATGTCGATCTCGGCGTCTCGGTCGTCGAGCGCAAGGACCAGCATGCCGAACTCGGCACCGACTACTATCACGGCGGTGTCGTGCGCCCCGATATCGGCGGGCTGCATCCGGGCAAGTTCCATCTGGGGCTGATCGACCGGGCGGGCGAGGCGGGCGCGACGATCCATACGAGCACGCCTGTTCAGGGGGTGGAGCGCGACGGAGACGGCTACACCGTGCGGACGGCGCGCGGCACGGTGCGGGCGCGCGACGTGCTGGTCGGAACCAACGGCTACACCGACAAGGCGAACGCCTGGCTGCAGCGGCGGCTGGTGCCGGTGCCGAGCCGGATCATCGTGACCGAGCCGATCGCGGTCGACGTGATGGCGCGGCTCATGCCGAAAAAGCGCATGCTCGTGGAGAGCCGGCGCGTCGGCTACTACTACCGCCCGACGCCGGACGGCACGCGCATCCTGTTCGGCGGTCGGGAAGGGGCGGCGAATGCCAGCCCGGAAGAGGTGGTGCGCATCCACATGGGCCGCCTGGTCGAGATTTTCCCCGAACTGTCGGACATCCAGGCGGAATACTCCTGGAGCGGTTTCGTCGCCTATTCCCGCGACTACATGCCCCGCCTGTTCAGCCATGAGGGCAAGCATTACGCCGTCGGATATTGCGGGTCGGGTGTCGTCTGGGCATGGTGGACCGGGCGGCACGCGGCCTTCCGGATATTGGGGCAGGGTGAGACCGAATCCGCCTTCCTCTGCGATCCGCCGAAGGCGGTGCCGCTGTATTCCGGCAAGCCCTGGTTCCTGCCGGCCATGATGAAATGGTTCGGTTTCCAGGACCGCATGGACCAACGCGCCGGGTGACGGGCCGCACGGCCGCTCCCGGAAGCGGGGCGGGTGCAGGGAAAGGCTTTCGGGCGCTTGACAGTCCCTGGCGGCGGGTTTATGTGCATGCCGCAGAGGCCCATCGGCCACGCGTGGCGGAGTAGCTCAGTTGGTTAGAGCAGCGGAATCATAATCCGCGTGTCGGCGGTTCGAGTCCGCCCTCCGCTACCAAATTTTCCGACGCGTTTCGTTCGAAGACCCGCACGGGCGGCCTCGAAATCCAAGTCAGCCATGTCTTGAAGGAATACGGCGCCTATTCGACCGCGACGGATGCATCGATATATCGCGTTGCGTAGTAAAGGCGCGTCGCTTGTCGATTGCGGTCGGCGACGGGCAAGAGGAGCCGAACGTAGGTACGGCTGACGTCGCCGACTGTTTGCCTGATTTCATGATACATCGGCCGCTGGACCGTCTTGCATGTCAGATACTCTAAGGCGCAGCTTCGCGCGTGGAAGGGATTGTGATATTCCCGCAGCGCTTTCCCGGACCAATCGCCGAAAACGGTGCCGGGATGGTTCCGGAGGATGAAGTTCAGCGGATCGGATTGGTGCACGTCGATCCATGACACCCACCGCATTTCGTCAGGGGTAAAAGCGCCCTGTGGATCGAAGGAAACCGCCGCCGGCGCCGGCCCGGTCCGCTGTTCCTGCCAGTAATCGAAGAGGTTTCGGACCACCGTCGGTGCGCCTGTTTTCGGATCGGTCTCTCGCGACACCATTTCGTCGAGCGGCATCCTGATGCGCTCCTGGAAAAAGCCCGGGTGTGTCTCGCTGAATGTCGTTGCCTGACTCATCATTCCAAGGCCTCGCCGATTGCTCGCGCATCACAGCTATCAATGCGTGTTTTAAATATTTTGATGAAATATTTGATGCCTAATTCAAATATAACCTTGCTCATTATTATAAATGATGAAAGTAATGTTAAGTGATAGGTGTCACAGGAAATTAGGTTCAACTACAAATTAAATTGCTGTCGATTTTATTCTATTTTACTTTGGGAAGACCGCTGACGCTCGAGACAAATGGACGCTCTTGACGCTGAATGACCAAGGATTACGCACGGTGCGATCTGAAACCGTCGGCCACGCTGGATCGTGAATCAACGTACCGCACGAGATAAGGCAGGGTCGAGATATTTACGATAAAATACAATCTAAGGTCATTTTTATTTACCGATTTGAAATGATTACGGTGCAGAGTGGTCACACCAAGCGATTGGCCGAGGGGCGGATTGATTATCCGGGGTCTTGCAAGGGGTCTCCTGCGTAAATGCGGCGCGAGTGGATAATCGACGGTGCTGGCGTTATTCGACACGATCGCGTTCGTTATTGAATTGCGTGGTGACCTGACATGGCGCGCGAAGCTGAACCCCGGATCGGTGACACCCTCTTTCTAGTGCGGGTTCGCGGCCGCCTCGACCGGTTGTCCCTCAAGCGCCGCGATGCATTCTTGCAGCACCTCGGAACCGCGGTCGCCGACTTCTGCAAGCAAATTGGGGCGACAGGGCTCGAATGGCGGGCCGTGAAGGAGCGGCTGGGGGACGACGGATGGCAGACCGCCGTCGTTTTCACCAAGCATATGTACGAGGTCCGCGAGGCCGAAGGCGACGAATTCGCTGCAATTCCTTGGCGGCTAATCACCATTTCCATGTGTCCCGTCCGCCGGGCCACCGATGCGTCGGAGGACCAGATGGCATGGCTTGACCAGTTGATCGAAGAGGCGCAACGGCATTGCGCTTTGCTGAAAGAAATGCAGAAGACCGCCTAGGTCCCGCACGCTTCCCCGTCGCCGCTTTGCGGTCTCGCATCACCCAATAGAGGTACCTCTCGCCTCTCCCGTGGGCTTATGGTCCCCGGTAATGGTGTGGCCTACAATTTGCCCGAGATTGAAGGGGTTAGACCGTGCCCGAGCGCCAAGACCAGTTAACGATCGGCGATGTCGTTCGCCGGCACGCCGCGGCGTCGCCGGACGCGCCGGCCGTTGTGGCGGAGGGGCGGCCACCGCTCTCATATGGTGCGTTGGCGGCGCTGATGGACCGGTTCCAGCGTGTGTTCAACGGCATGGGGTTCGGCCGGCAGGATCGGATCGCGATCGTTCACCCGAGCAATTCCGCGATGACCACGGTTGTAATGGGGATATGGAGCTGCGCCACCGCCGCGCCGATAAATCCCGATTTCACGGTCGGCGAGTTCACCATCCAAATGCGGGATTTGGGCGTGAAGGCGGTTGTCGTCGCGGCCGACGCCGATACGCCGGCGCGCGCGGCGGCCGATCATCTCGGACTGCCGGTCATCGAGATCGAATCGCCGGACGACCAGGCGGCCGGGTTCGTTGATATCCGGCCCGGTCCGGCCGGAACATGCACGCATCCGGGCGCGGCGCAGCCGAATGACCTGGCGTTGGTGCTGACCACCTCGGGGACGACGTCGCGCAGCAAGATCGTGCCGGTGCGTCATCGGCAACTCAGCGCCATGTCTGACTATTCCGCGCGGCTGTTCGAATTGACCGCCGAGGACCGCTGCCTGAACCTCATGCCGCTGTTTCATGGCCACGGCTTGTACAGTTCACTGGCCGGGACACTCTATTCCGGCGGCAGCCTCATCAATCTGCCGGATTTCTCGTCCGACGCCTTCTTCCGAATGCTGGTGTCGCTGCGGCCCACCTGGTACTCCGGTAGCTACACGTTCCATCACACGATTTGCGCGCAGGCGGCCAACTACAAGGCGGAAATCGAGCAGGCGGTTTTGCGGTTCGCGCGTACCGCGTCGGGTCACTTGGACTCGGAAATAGCGGACGAACTCGAAGCCGTCTTGGGCGTCCCGGTCATCCAAACCTACTCCATGACGGAAACCGGGCGTATCACCGGTAGCCCGCAACCGCCAAGGATGCGCAAGCGGGGAACCGTCGGCATTTCGGCCGGTGGCGACGTCGCGGTCGTCGGTCCCGACGGCGCGATGCTACCCGCCGGACAGCGCGGTGAAGTCGTGACGCGCGGCATACATGTTTTCGAAGGGTATGAGAACGACCCCGAAGCGAACGCCGACGCGTTCGTCGATGGATGGTTCCGGACCGGCGACGAAGGTGTGTTCGACGAGGACGGATATCTGACGCTTACAGGACGGATCAAGGAGTTCATCAATCGAGGCGGCGAGAAGATCGCGCCGGCGGAAGTCGACGACGCATTGATGCGCCACCCCGATATCGTTACCGCGGTGGCGTTCCCGCTGCCGCATGTGACCTTGGGACAGGATGTTGCCGCGGCGGTCGTTTCCGCGAAAGGGGCGGCGCTGACCGACGAGATGTTGAACGACCACCTGCGTGGCCGGATCGCCGACTTCAAGCTGCCCCGGCGCTACGTGTTCGTCGATGAAATTCCGAAAGGCCCGACCGGCAAGTTCGAACGTAGAAAGTTGGCGGCAGTCTTCGGTCTCGTCCGCGAAGGCACCATCGCGAAAATCCCGGCGGGCGAAAGCGAACGGCGCGCGACGCCCCTGGAAGCGATGCTTCAACGTCTATGGGCGGAGACGCTGGGGCTCGAGTCCGTGGGCCTGGACGATGATTTCTTCGTGCTCGGGGGCGACTCGCTGCAGGCGGTCGATCTCTTCCTGCGGATCGAACGGGACCTCGACCGCAAGCTGCCCCGATCGGTTCTATTCGAGGCGGCGACGGTCGCCAAGATGGCGC
Source organism: Alphaproteobacteria bacterium (assembly GCA_965228975.1). Lineage (GTDB taxonomy): Bacteria > Pseudomonadota > Alphaproteobacteria > UBA8366 > UBA8366 > JAJFJD01. The sequence goes on along the minus strand of OZ245851.1, from coordinate 2,815,108 downwards.
AGCGGATCGACGATTCGATCCCGCCGCAATGCATCGTGCCGATTCAAGAGGGCGGGGACCGGCCTCCGTTCTTCTGCATACATGACGGTAACGGACAGGTCCTAAATTACCGCGCACTTGCTCGGCACTTGGGCGAGGAACAGCCGTTCTACGGCATACAGTGCCTGGGCCTCGACGGCGAGGATGTGCCATTCGTACGGATCGGCGAAATGGCGGGGCACTACATTCGTGAAATCCGTAAGGTTCAGCCAGTCGGCCCGTATTATCTGGGCGGTTACTCCTTCGGCGGACGGGTGGCCTACGTGATGGCGCAGCAGTTGCGGGCCGCCGGGGAAGAGGTTGCGTTCCTCGGATTGATCGACAGTTATTGCCATTCGGGCCAGCGTCGGATCGGGCTGAGACAATGGCTCGCCCGCCATGCGGACCGGGTGCGGTCGCTCCGCGCCGCTCAGGTTCCCGCCTATATTGGGATGCGGGTGCGGAACAGCCTGGAGATGGCTTACATGGCGGTTCGGCTCCGGCTGTTTTCCGCGGCCTGGGCGCATTACGAGAACGGCGGGCGTGAGATACCCCGCTTCCTGCGCCGACCCGTCGAAGCGAATGACGTAATTCGCCGCGACTACAAGGCCGCTCCTTACGATGGCGCGGCGACGTTGTTCAAGGCGGAACTCTACGCATGGAACCATCCCAATGCGCACGACGGCTGGCATGATCTGGTCAAAGGCGGGCTGGAGATCCGGCCGATACCGGGTCGGCATTTCGAGATCGTTAAGCCGCCGCATGTGGAAACGCTGGCGCGCGAACTGTCCGATTGCTTGAGCCGGGCCCAGGAAATGGCCATGGATGGTGCGGTCGCCTTCGACAAGGCATCATGACGTCGAACGGACGGGGCTCGCGCGTCAGCCGGCCTTGTTCATCTCCTGATCGATCAATGCCGTCGCCGCGGCCTTTGCGACAAGGGCCGCGCGGCGACCCGATTCCGACACCTGCGCCGTGACGATGGCGCCTTCGAGGAGAAGCGCCAATTCCTCGGACAGGTTTTCCGGATCCGGCGCATGCATCTCGCGGCAGAGATCCGTGATGAATCGGCGCATCAGGGATTTGAATTCCTTGCAGACCTGACGGATCGCCGTGTCCGCGGCCGAATATTCGCCGATCGCGTTAATGTACATGCAGCCGTAAAAATTGTTTTCCTCGAACCAGTCGGCAGCGACGTCGAACACGGCAAGCACACGTTCCCTTGGCGTATCGGCGGCCTGCTCGACCTGTCGCATGAACCCATTGCGGAACAGGCCGTCGTATTTCTTAAGCGCGGCCAGGATCAGCTCTTCCTTCGACCGGAAATGGCGATACAGCGTCTTCTTCGAAACGCCGGACTTTGCCAGGATCGTGTCGATCCCGGTGGCGTGATAGCCGTGCTCGGCGAACAGGTCGATGGCGGTGTCGATCAGGTGTTCGCGCCGTTGAGATTGGACCATGATTCGTTTCACTACATGAGACAGATTTGTATCCTATTTAAGGTAAGCTGAATGCGATTGCAATGAAGTTCAGGCGGATTTCCGGAAATTTCAGTCCGGAGTTCACAAAAAATTGAGCAAAAATATCGAATATCCATATTGAAGAACGAGACAGTTCTGTCTACTTGTTGGGCAACGAAGGAGACAGATCGGTCTCCTTTTCGCTTCAAACAAAGGAGAACTGATATGTCCCGTATTTCCCCCGTCGATCATGCGGCCGCCTCGGGCGACGCCAAAGATTTGTTGGATGGCGTCAAGGGCGCACTCGGCGTCGTGCCGAACATCTTCGCGACGATGGTTCATTCCCCGAAGGTCTTGGAAGGATTCCTGGCGTTGAATGGCGCGCTCGGACAGGGCCTGCTTCCCGCTCAGCTGCGCGAACAGATTGCGTTGACCGTGGCCGGTGCAAACGGATGCGACTATTGCGCCTCCGCACACACGGCGCTCGGAAAGGGCGCTGGGCTTGGCGAGCAAGAGTTGTCCGGCAGCCTGCGTGGCCGGTCGGGTGATCCGAAGGTCCAGGCGGCGTTGACCTTCGCCGCGCGTGTGGTGGCCGACCGCGGCCGCGTCGGCGATGCCGAGGTGCAGGCGTTGCGCGCAGCGGGCTACGGCGACGGTGAGATCGTTGAGATCGTGACTCATGTCGCGGTCAATCTGTTCACCAACTATTTCAACCACATTGTCGATACCGACATCGACTTCCCCGTCGTGCGGTCCGACGCGGCGGCGCAAGCGGCTTGAACACTTGCCCAATGGACCGGTTGGCTTCCCCGCAACCGGTCCAGCTTGCCCGCCCGAAACTTAGAGAAGGACCCCATGCCATGCGAAAAATGAAAGTTCTGACCCTCGTCGTCTTTACCGGCATTTTGGTCGCGACCGGCGCGTCCATCGCCCAGATGACGGACAAATCCTTTGCCCGCGGCGTCGTGTCGGCCGATGGCGCGATCCGCGTCCCTACCAACTTTCGAACCGATTACGTGATGCTTGGCGCTTGGTCGGTGGTCGGCGACGCGGATACCGGCGGCGGCGTCGGCCTGCATATCGTCTATGCCCCGCGCAGCGCGGTCGAGGCCTACCGCGAGACCGGCGCGTTTCCGGACGGCGCGGTCCTCGTAAAGGAATTGTTCAAGGGCAAGACGGAGGCATTGACCACCGGCGAGGCCACCAGCGCCAATGACCATGCCGGTTACTTCGTCATGGTCAAGGACTCCAAGGGCCGGTTCCCCGGCAATCCGCTGTGGGGCGACGGCTGGGGCTGGGCCTTCTTCAAGCCCGGCGAAACCACGAAGACCGTGACCAAGGACTACAAGGGCGAGTGCATTGCGTGCCACGAACCCGCACGCTCGACCGACCTTGTCTACGACTACGCCTATCCGCTCCTGAAAAAATAGGGATGGGCCGGTGCCGCGCGGTTTCCCCTGCCGCGCGGCACATTTTTAATTTGAGTCGGCAGGTTCCTGGAAGTCTACCGGGTATTCCTCCATCAGCGCATCGTCGAGTTCCGTCGCTCGCCGATAGGCATCCCGATCGGTGACGCGTGCCCAATAGGCCTCGAAGGCGGGGCGTTTTTCGATCGAGCCGAATTGCATGCCCCAGCCGACGTGGGCCCCGATATAGACGTCAGCGGCGGTGAAGGTGTCGCCGGCAATGTAACCGTCGCCGGTCAGCGCCGCTTCGAGCGTCGCCTGCGTCGTCTCGAACGTGCCGTAACCGGACATCTTTTGCGCGTCGCCTTCCGGCACGAAGCCCATGGCCTTGTTCGTCGCGGCGGCTTCCAACGGGCCGGCAGCGAAAAACAACCAGCGATAATACGGCCCGCGGGCATCCAGGGGCGGGGCCAGGCCGACGCCGGGATACATGTCGGCGAGATAGGCGCAGATCGCGGCGCATTCCGTCACGACGGTATCGCCGTGAGACAGTGTCGGCACCTTGCCCATCGGGTTGATAGCGAGATAGTCCGGCGCCTTCATCGCGTCGCCGTAATCCAGCACTTCGACACGATAGGAAACGCCCACTTCTTCCAGCATCCATCGCGCAATGCGGCCGCGCGACATGGGATGGGTATAGAGAATGATCTCGTCCGGCATGGTTCGCGCCCTAGATTGATGAGTGATCGAGACGAACAATAGCGCGGGTATATGTCCATTTTGAGATGAATTTCCGCCGGGGCATCGCAGGCTACTCGTCGCACTGGATTCCCCGCCCGCCGCACTTACAATCCCGTGCACGCGAACGCGGGACAATCGAGGAGAGGGTGACATGAGCGTTGCAATGGATGAGGGTGGATCGGCACCGCGCAAGGAACGGATGCTGATCGGCGGCGCTTGGGTGGACAGTGCCGGGGCCGGCGATCTTGCCGTCGAGAATCCGGGCAACCGCTCGGTTATCGCGCACATTCCGCGCGGCAACGAGGAGGATGTCGATCGCGCCGTCGCGGCGGCGACCGAGGCCTTCAAGACCTGGTCCAAAACGGTACCGCGCGACCGCGGGCGGATCCTGTTGAAGATCGCCGATGCCGTCGAGGCGCGGGTCGAGGAACTGGCCCGGATCGTCGCCGAGGAGACCGGCAACGCGATCCGTACGCAGGCCCGTCCGGAAGCGAACGGCGTCGCCGATATATTCCGGTATTTCGGTGGCTTGGCGAGCGAGCTTAAAGGGGAGACGATCCCTTTCGGGGAGCATGTCTTGAGTTACACGCGGCGCGAGCCGATCGGCGTCGTCGGCGCGATCATTCCCTGGAATGCGCCGGTGATGCTGGGGGCGCTGAAAATCGCGCCCGCGCTCTGCGCCGGCAACACGCTGGTGTTGAAAGCCGCCGAGGACGCGCCGCTCGGCGTGCTGTGGATGGCGGCGATCTGTCAGGAATTTCTGCCGGATGGCGTGTTGAACGTCCTGACCGGGCTCGGCGAGGAATGCGGCGCCGCGCTCTCCAAGCATCCGGGCGTTCGCAAGCTGTCCTTCACCGGGTCGACGGAGGTGGGCAAGCTGATCATGCGCGAGGCCGCGGCTCGGATCGTGCCGGTCTCGCTCGAACTGGGCGGGAAAAGCCCGTCGATCGTCTATCCCGACGCGGATGAGGATTGGGTCGTCGACGGGATCATCGCCGCCATGCGCTTCACCCGGCAGAGCCAGTCCTGCACCGCCGGGTCGCGGCTGTTCCTGCATGCGGACATCTTCGACAGTTTCCTCGGCAAACTGGCCGACAAGGTCAAGACGCTGAAGATCGGCGACCCGTTGGACGAAGAGACCGACATGGGCGCGGTCATTAACGAGAAGCAGTTCCGCAAGGTCTGCGGGTATGTGGAGGAGGGCATCAAGCAACCCGACGCCGAGCTGCTGTTCGGCGGGATGCCGCCGGACTCCGGCCCGTTGAGCGAGGGTTATTTCGCGATCCCCACCGTCTTCGCGAATCCGTCGAACGACTGGCGGCTGGCGCGGGAGGAAATCTTCGGGCCGGTCTTATGCGCGATCCGCTGGACCGATGAGGACGACGTGATCCGCATGGCGAACGAGAGCCATTACGGCCTCGCGGCCTATGTCTGGACCCACGATATCGGGCGGGCGTTGCGCGCGGCGCATGCCATCGAGGCGGGCTGGGTGCAGGTCAATCAGGGCCTCGGACAGTCGCCGGGGCATTCCTACGGCGGCATCAAACAGTCCGGCATCGGCCGGGAATTTTCCCTCGAAGGGATGCTCGACAGTTTCACGCAGCGGAAGAACGTGACCGTCAACGTGAACACGCCGTCCGGTCCGTTGACGTAACCCTCGACGGTGGCCGGCTAGGCCGTAAAGTCGATCTCGACCCGCGCCCGATCGCCGAAATGCGCGGCGATTTGCGCGCCGCTCTGCACCGGAAACATGCCGGTGCAAGAACCGGTGCTGACCGTTTCGCCGGACAGCAGACCCATGCCGCGGCTGCGCAATGTCTCGGCGAGCCAGTGCAACGGTGTGATCGGGTCGCCCATGACGTCTTGCCCGGTGCCCTCTCTCCGCGGCTGTCCGTCGACGTCCAAAATCACGGTCAAAGCGGACAGGCCATCCCGCCAGTTCGGAATCTCGTGCCCGAACACGTAGCGGCCCGACGCAGCACCATCCGCAAGAATGGCGGGTAGCGGGGGCAGAGCGATGTTCGGAAAGCGGCATTCGGCGACCTCGACACCGGCGTGAACGGTTCCTATCGCGGCCCGGACGTCGTCGATCGACCAGGGCGCGTCGCGCGGTGGGAGGTCCTGCACCAGTGTCACGAAGAATTCGCATTCGACGAGCGGGTCGAGCAACTCGCTGTGCCGCAGGGAGCACGGAGAGGTTTGCGCAAATCGGCGATAGGTTCGGCCGTAGATCGGTTCGTCGATGCGGAGCTTGTCCCGTACCGCTTGCGTCGTGCCAGCGATTTTCCAGCCGAGCGGTTCCCATCCCAACCGATCGGCGACGTCGGCCGCCGCCGCATACCCATCCGCGTTCGAGAGCGGCACCAGCTTGTCCGGTAGGGCGCGGATTTGCGATGCGTGCGCTCTCGCATCGGTGAGTAGCGCGGCGAGGCTCTCCTCGCCGGGTCGGTCACGCATCTACAGCCAGGTCGCCTTGCTGCCCAAAAGCGTCACGGTGATGTGGCCCATCGTCGTGTCGGCCTTGGCGCCGTGCCAGTGTTTTTCCCCGGCTTTGATATGCACCACATCGCCGGGATTGATCTCGATTTCCTCTTCTTCGTTCGCGACCATCCCGGAGCCGTGCGTCACGACGAGGATCTGGTCGCAATCGTGGATATGCCAGCCCGTCGTCGAACCTTGGCTGAAATTGACGACGCTGCAGTTGTAGTTTTCCGAATCCCCGGATGGGATGATCGTCTGGCGCGACCGGGTGACCTTGCCGCCGCTCCAGCCGGCGATGGGTGTGGCCTCGCCGAGGTCTTCCTCCGGAATATCGTTCAGTGTGACCACTTTCATGGCGATCTCCTCTGTTTGGTTGTGTAATGCGCCGAACTTGTTGTTCTGGTCATGCACCTGGCTTCTTGTTGATCTTATCCATCAGCGGCGCGTCGTCGACATCCAGCTTTTCCAACTCAGCCCGCTCGGCTTTGCCGTCGTAGCGGCAGATATAGCTGTAGACCTTGGAAACGCCCGCGATATCCGTCATCGAGACGCGTCCCTCGACGATGGAGGTCTGCGTTGCCGGATCGGCCCGCTGCCGTGTGCCGATCTTGAAGCTGACGTCGCCGGGCCGTTCGGCTTTTTCGCGGACTTGTTCGCGGCATGCTTCGACGGCGTTGGCTTCGAGGCGATAGCGGTCCCGCGTTCCTTCATCGAAATGCGACTTGAGAAAAAATGGCACGGTTAGCAGAAGCGCGGCCAGCCAAAGGAGTTTCTTGCTCATACTTGCTGCGGGCCCGGGCCGTCAGAGTTTCTCGCGGATGCCCGCGGTCCATTGCCGGGCGGACGCGGACAGGAAGGCGATGTCGGTCTGCGTCGTCAGGAACTGGGCCCCGCGGCGGACGATGGCGGCTTGCCGTTCGATGTCCCTGTTGCCGCCACAGCCGGCGAACTTTCCATGCTTCTTCGCTGCATCGATGACGCTGTTCTGCGCATTGACGATGGCCGGGTCGTCGAACTGGCCGGGCTTGCCCATGTCCAACAGCAAGTCGTTGGACCCGACGTGGAGGACGTCCACGCCGTCGACCGCGGCAATGGCGTCCGCATTCTCGACGCCTTCGGTCGTTTCGATCATGCAGACGATCAGGGTGCTCGCGTTCAGTTGCGCGACCATGTCGCCCACCGGGACCGCCCGGTAGTCGAATTGGGGCATGCTGCCGCCGGCGGATCGCCTGCCGACCGGCGGGAATTTGCAGGTATCGACGGCGCGGCGGGCTTCGTCGGCGGTGTTCACGTCGGGAAAGACGATTCCGTTTACGCCGTTATCGAGCAGCATGGAGACGTCGGGGTCGTCGACGCTGCGCACGCGGACAAGTGGGGCGATGCCCAGCGCAAGAGCGGCATTCGCGATATGCGCGATCGTCTCGAGATCGAAGATGCCGTGCTGCACATCGATGAAAATGAAATCATGGCCGGTGGACTTGGCGATCCGGGCGATATCGGCGGACCGTCCCAGCCGGACGTTCATGCCGAGCGCGACATCGCCCGACCGCATGCGGTCGAGGACGGGATTTGTCAGGTCAGGATGGGTATCGTTGGGCAAGGCGCTATCTCCCGTACGATTTTTAGCTGTATGCCGGTACGTTGTCCGACAGTGTATCGTGTTTTCCCCTTCCAACCGAAATAGCGTAGGGTATCTTGAATCGGGACGATGGCCGGATTCGTCCGGCCACCGGAACCCATCCCCGGCGCAACCGTGCCGACTGATCAGTAAATGCGACGATGAGCGCGACCAGCGCAGAACAGGACGGGGCGGACCTATCGCCGCGCCAACGGTTCCTGGTAGGGCTCGCCATCATGCCGGCGGGCGCGATGCAGGCGACGGACACCTTCGCCACCAGCATCGCGATGCCGACCATGATGGGCGCGCTGTCGGCGACGATCACGGAAATCTCCTGGGTGATCACAGCGTATCTCGTGGCTTCCGCCATGTTCACGCCGCTCTATGCCTGGCTCAGCCGGCGGGTGGGGCGCCGGCGGTTGTTCATCGTCGTCATCATCGGGTTCATGGTGGCGTCGTTGTTCGTCTCGCAATCCGAGACGCTGTTGGAGCTTGTCGTTCTTCGTTTCGTGCAAGGGTTCTTCGGTGCGGGCCTGAACCCGCTCACCTTTCAAATGGTGTTGGCGACCTTTCCTAAAAAACATCACGGCCCTGCCTTCGGATGGCTTCAGACGGGACGGATGAGCGCCGTCCTCGTCGGGCCGGTGATCGGCGGCGTGTTGACGGAATTGATCGGCTGGCGATCCGTCTATCTGATGAACCTGCCACTGGGCGCGGCCGCGCTGATCATGATCCTGCGCGTCGTTCCGAAGGACGCGCCGGAGCGCCCGCAGCAATTCGATTTCTTCGGCTTTTTCGCCCTCAGTATCGCCATTGCCAGCACGCAGTTGATGCTGGATCAGGGTCAGAAACGGGATTGGTTCGATTCCGACGTGATCGTCACTTACTGCATCATCGCGGCCGGCGCTTTCTACGTGTTTGCAATACATTGCACGACGGCGTTGCGGCCGTACCTGAATCCGCGGGTCTTCCAAAACCGGGAATTCGTGATCGGTTTGGTGATCGATTTTTTCGTCAGCTTCATGTTCTTCGGATACATGGCCCTATTGCCGCCCTTGCTGCAGCGGCAATTGGGTTTTCCCGTCGTCGAAACGGGGTTCGTTCTGATGTATCGCGGCTTCGGCACCATGGTGGCGGCATTGCTTGCCGGGTTCCTGCTGATCCGATTCAGCCCGCGGCCGCTGATCATGTTCGGCCTGCTGACGGTCGCGGGTTCCACTTGGATTCTGTCTAACCTGACGCCGGCGACCGACGTCACTCCGATCATCGTCGCCATCATGCTACAGGGGATCGGTATCGGCTTGATGTCCACACCGACGGAGACGGCGGCTTTTCAAACCATGCCGCCGTCGCTGCGCCCGGACGCCGCCAGCGTCATGACCGCGGTCCGCCGGATCGCTGCTGGTATCGGCGTGGCGTTGCTGATCGCTCAACTGGTCAACAGCACGCAGCGGGCACGGGCAGGTCTGACAGAGAACGTGAGCTACTACAACGAGCGTCTGAAACATCTGCCGCTGCCCGATAACTGGACCATGGACAGCGTCGACGGCATGGTGACGCTGGACCGGGTGATCGAGAAGCAAGCGGAATTCATCGCGTATCTGCACGACTTCCAAATCATGACGATCTTCGCGCTGTGCGTGCTGCCGTTGCTCCTGTTGATGCGGACGCAGCCGGCAGAGGAACACGCGGGCCGCTAGGGCGCCGGCCGGCCCACCTTTTTCGAAAGGAAATCGGCCAGCAGGTCGAAAACGAGCCGGATACGGCGGCTGGTATGCAATTCCCGGTGGGTCGTGAGCCAAACAGGGAATACGAAGGGTTCCATGTCCGGCAACACGCGCTCGATGTCCGAGGCATCCGCGGCGACTTCATCGGACATGACGATAACGCCGAGGCCCTGCCGGGCCATTTCCCAGGCCACGACACCGCTTTCGGACCCCAATCGAAAGTTTTCGCGCGTGAGGGACAGGCCGCACGCGTTCAGCCTTTCGACCATGCGGTCGTTATCGCCAAATCCGATAAACAGATGGTCGGCAAGCGCATCGAACGAGTCCGGGCGACCATGCCCGTCGAGGTAGGATTTCGACGCATAGAAATGCGCCGTGGCGTCGCTGACATGCCGCGCGATCAGATCGGGCTGTTCCGGACGAACGTGCCGGATGGCGATATCGGCCTCGCGAAGCTGCAGGTCGCGAATATCGTTGGCCGCGACGACATCGATCTCCAGCAAGGGGGCGACCTCGCGTAACCGCTCCAAGGCCGGCGGCAGGATATGGGCCGACATCACGTCCGACGCGGTTATCCGCACTTGCCCCTCGATGGTCTGCGATTGCCCGGATGCGGTCAGCGATATCCGGCTTGCCGCGTCGCACATGGCCCTGACGTGATCCAGGAGTTCGAGGCCGGATGGGGTCAGGACAAGCGATTTGCCGACGCGTTCGAACAGCAGGATCCCGAGATCCTCCTCCAACGCCGCGACCTGACGGCCAAGCGTCGGTTGGGTCAGGCCGAGCGCCCGGGCGGCCGCCGAAAGCGATCCCTCCTCGACGGTCGCCAAGAAGGCGCGCGCCTGGTTCCAGTCGAATGCAACGGATTGCCAATTCATGCATATATGCATATCAGAAAGACGAATTTCGGCAATTTCTATTCGACAAGCGCATATGTATTCCTACCGGCGAAGGAGATTACAGATGCAAACCGCCGCAGAGTTCTGGGACAAAGTCGCCCCGAAATACGCTAAATCCCCGATCGCGGATATGAAGGCGTACACCTATACGCTGGAACGGACGCGCGGCTATCTTTCGCCGAACGATACGGTTCTGGAAGTCGGTTGCGGCACCGGATCGACGGCGTTGCTGTTGGCCGACGGGGTTAAGCACATCACAGCGAGCGACGTGTCGCCCAACATGATTGCCGTCGGGTTGGAGAAAGCGCGGGAACAGGGCGTTTCGAATGTCGATTTCGTCGCCGCGGACCTCTTCGATAGCACTCTCGATGGCGGCCCTTACGATGCGGTTCTTGCGCATAATCTGCTGCATCTTCTGGAGGACGTTCCGGCGGCGATACGTCGGATCGGAGGCTGGCTGAAACCCGGCGGCCTGTTTATCTCCAAGACCGTTTGCCGCCCTGGTGCGGGTTCACCGCTGAAATACCGGCTGATGACGGTGATTCTGCCGCTCATGCAAATGGTCGGAAAAGCGCCCTACGTAAACTTCATGGAAATCGAAGAGCTGGAGGATTGTATTTCGTCTGCGGGCTTCACGATCCTCGAATCCGGCAACCATCCTGCGCCGAGCCGTTACATCGTTGCCCGAAAACTATAGGGCATCCCGCACGGCGTGATACGCTGGACGCCGAGAGGGCGCGGACATGCAAAGGGCAGCGGTAGGAATGGGGCCGATACCGGCCATCGATATCAGCAGCGAAATGGCGGAAGGGTTCGTTTTGCCGCCGGGCGGTGTTCCGGTCGACGTTCTTGCCGGGCTGTCGCTGCCGGGCTCGGGCATTCGATTCCATCCGCGCCAGACCGGTCCGCGGTTCGATGACGCGGTGCTGCCGCATATCAGCTCCGTGCATCTGTCCTGCGGCCTTCATTCCGGCGATCCGGTGTTGATGCAGCGGTTGTTGCCGCAGCTTGTGGAGCGCGGGATCCAGATCGGCGCGCATCCGTCCTATCCCGACGTCTTCAACTTCGGACAGGCCCGCATCGACCTTTCGCAGGACGAATTGGTCGCCGTGCTGTTGTATCAGTTCGGCGCGTTGCAAGGCGTGTTACGCCAGGTCGACCGGTCCATCCAACATGTTAAATGCCATGGGGCGCTATCGTTCGATGTCGCCTACGAGCGATGGGCCTGCGACGCAATGGCCGAGGCTATCCGGCTATTCGATCCATCGATGGTGTTGGTCGTGATGGCGGGGTCGCCCAGCGTGAGGTGGGCCCGCGATGCTGGGGTCGCGGTGATCGAAGAGGGGTTCCTGGACCGCCGGTACGGCCCGGATGGACGCTTGGTATCACGGCATGATCCCCGGGCATTGCACGAGAGACCCGAGGACGCGGCCGCTCAATTGATCGACTTCGTCAAACACGGCCGGGTGACGGCGGTCGATGGATCGCATGTCGCGCTGCGGCCGCGGACCTTCTGTCTGCACAGCGATACCCCGGCGGCCGGCGCTTTCGCGACGGTGATTCGTGATGCCGTCGAGCGGGAAGGCATCACCGTCATGCCATTGTCGGATTTGGTGACTGGCAGCTAGCACGTCCAATTGTTTACGTTGGAATATCAATAAGTTTTTGAATGCGTTACGACCGATCGCTACAAATAGGGGACGCTTACGACAGGGAAGCTGAACGCTGGTCGCTCGAATATTTGGCTCAACGGGTGCCATGACTCTCTCTACGCTAAGGCATGTTGCATTTGCGCCGTTACGCGGGTCCGTCGGCCGTGTCCGGTATTCCGTGACGACCGGCACCTATGCCGCTGCGTGGCTTCACCGCCAGGTCATGCGGCGGGCTCGTTTGATCGGGATTACGGGAAGTTGTGGAAAATCAACGACCGCAGGCCTGGTTGCCGGGGTACTCGGCGGTATCGGTCCGGTGGTAAACGGGATCGTGGTGAATACACGGAATTCGGTCCGCCGGCCGCCGTACACCGTGTTGAAGTTGCGCCCGAGCGACCGGTATTGCGTCACCGAACTCAGCGGTCATGCGCCCGGATCGCTGGAAAGGGTCGCACGGTTCCTCCCGCAAGACATCGTTATCGTGACGCACATCGCCGACGATCACTACAAGTCCTATCGGAGTCTGGAAGCGACCGCCGCGGAGAAGGGACGGCTGATCGAGGCGCTGCCGGTTGACGGTTTAGCCATCCTGAACCGCGATGACCCGCGGGTATGGGCGATGCGCAACAAAACCCAAGCCCGGGTCATGTCCTGCGGCAGCACGCCCGGGGCCGACATCGAATTGACCGCGCTTCGGGCCCAATGGCCGGATCGAATGCGGTTGCGCGTCCGGCATGGTGCGGACGAACTCGATGTACAAACGCAGTTCGTCGGCGACTACGCGGTCATACCCGTTCTCGCGGCGCTTGCGGTGGGTATCCGCGAAGGCTTGACGCTGCAGGCGGCCGCATCGGCGGTCGAGGCGGTGGAGCCGGTGCCGGGCCGATTGTCCGCCCACACGATGCCCGATGGGGTCACTTTTATCGACGATACATGGAAAGCGCCGCTGTATTCGCTTCCGATCGTGCTAGATGTTCTGCGGCAGGCTCGGGCGAAGCGAAAAATCGTCGTGGTCGGTTCGTTGTCCGACTACACCGCCAAGTCGAGCCAGCTCTATCGCAGGGTCGCACGTCAGGCGCTGGAGGTGGCGGATCTTGTCGTGATCGTCGGACGATGGTCCGGCAGCGTCTCTCGCCTGCGGAAGGAAATTGGTCCGGATCGCCTGTTCACCGCCGAAACGGTGGCCGATGCGAACGCGCATCTGCGTCACTTGATCCGGCCGGGGGACTTGGTCCTGTTGAAGGGGTCGTTCCGGGCGGATCATCTCGAACGGCTCATGCTGGACCAAACCGAGTCGGTCGATTGTTGGCGCATGGACTGCGGTCGCGGCCACCGGTGCCACGTTTGTGACCGTCTGCATGCCGCTTAGAAGGGCGCGACGATCCCCGCCAGGCCAACGATTTGGCGTGTCTTTGAATTGTCATGACCAATAAGCGCCCGTTCCACTGAATCCGGCTTGCCGTCCTGGTGACGACCTGTAACTCTTATCGGAGAAACAGGACGCGGAACAATCCGCGACGAGACCGGCGTTGGGGGAGGGGTTCATGGCAAAGACCATCGATCTGGCGATCGGCAATGTTCAAACCACGGCATTGACGGCCCTGCCGACCGACGGTTCCTCTGTTCCGGGCGTCGTCATCACCTTTCATCGCGGCGGCCTCGACGAGTTCACCGCCTGGCTCGCCGACGATCTGGCCGCGAACGGATACGCCGCGATCGCGCCGAACCACTACCACGTCTTGCCCGATGGGGTCAGCGTCGACGATCGCCGCGATTATCTCACCGACGAGCAGATGGCATTCGACATCGAGACATCCGCGAATTGGCTCGCGGACCAGGATCGGGTGGATGGCGATCGTCTCGCGCTGATCGGCCATTGCATGGGCGGGCGGACCACCCTCGTCGGACTTGCCGCGTTTCCGGGGCGTTGGCGTTGCGGCTGCGATTGGTACGGCGGACGGATTTTCAGCACGATGGGCGATGTGCCGTCGCCGGCGGACCGGATCGGCGATATCGCTTGTCCGGTTGCGGGATTCTTCGGCAACGACGATGCGGATCCTTCGGCCGATGATGTGGATCGGCTCGACGCGCTACTGACGGGGCATGGGATCGAGCATGAGTTTCATCGCTATGATGATGCCGGGCACGCGTTCATGAACTTTACATCGGGAAATCATCGCGAAGAGGCGGCGCGAGACTCCTGGTCCAAGGCTCTGGATTTCCTGGGCCGCAATTTGAAATAGGGGCGAAAGGACCGGATCGGCCGTGCAGTTCACGCTTTTCATCAACCCGGAACACCCGCCGGGCGACGCGTTCGACCGCCGTTTCGCGGAACATCGCGAACAGGTGCGGGTAGCGCGGCAAGCTGGGTTCGACGGTGTCGCGGTCGGACATCACCTGTCATACGGATCGGCGGCGTGGTTCCCGCCGTTGGAAACCCTCATGGGGCTCGCTGCCGAGGCCGAGGGCATGTCGCTGGCGACCTGCATGCTGGTTCTGCCGCTGTTCCATCCGCTGCATGTCGCCCAACAAGCGGCGCTGTTGGATATCATGTCCGGCGGTCGGCTGGTGCTCGGCGTTGCGCCTGGCTGGCAAGCAGACGAATTCAACGTCGTCGGCGTGAACCACAAGACCCGGATCGGCCGGTTCGTCGAGTCGCTCACCATCGTGCAACGCCTGTTCGCGGAGGACGGCGTCAGCTTCGATGGAAAACACTTTCAGATCGAAGATCTGACGCTGGCGCTCAAACCGTTGCAACGGCCACGGCCGCCAATGTGGTACGGCGGCAGCGTCACACGGGCGGTGGAGCGCGTCGCCCGTTTGGCCGATACCAGTCTCGGCGATAGCTGGGTTGCATCGTCGCATCTGACGGAAGATGTCATCACCGAACAGGCGTCTATTTTCCGTGAGACGTTGGCCGAACAGGGAAAGCCGATGCCGGAGACCTTTCCGTTGCTGCGCAACGTCGTCGTGGCGCCCGACCGGCAGACGGCCTTGCGCGACGCGGGGCCGTTCCTCGAAGCGAGTTACAAGGTCTTCGGTCAGTGGGGACTCTTCACCGACGTCGTGGGCGCCGGGAAGGCGCAGCTCGACCTCGAAGAGCTGATTGCCGGCCGCGTGATCATCGGGTCGCCGGAGGAGTGCGCCGAGGAGCTCGTGACGCTTGCCCGAAATACGGGATTCTCGCGATTGATCGCCCGCGTGCAATGGATGGGGATGGATCAGAAACTGGTGCTTCGAACCATCGAATTGCTGGCCGACCGCGTGTTGCCACTGATGCGAAAAGAGCTCGGATAATCAAAGCCTTCGGGGCCGCTGTTCATGCACGATTGGTGTGACCGATCGCTGATCAATCCGGCTTCTCGAGTTTCGCGTCCTTGGCTGCTTTCGACCCTTCTGGTGGATAGTCCAGGCGGTCCGCCATCTCCTCCTTCTGGTCCGGCGTATAGTCCGGGAACGGAAGTGTATCGTCATCGCGCCAGCGCTGGACTTCCGCTGCGGCGGCTTTGCCGCGCTCGGCGTCCAGGCCGGCGTCCCGCGCCAGATACGCAGTCTGCGACGGGAAGGCGAAGTCCGTTCCCGATTCCTTGATCGTATCGATGATGCGTAGGAGGACGTCCTCGCGGATCGCCGAGAACTCGGGGAAGAGGCGGGTATTGGCGAAGGCGAAAATCTCGATATCGAGCGAATAGGCGCCGAAGCCGACGAAACGGACGCGCAGTGGCACGGGCAGGATCCTGGGGTGCGCGATCAGCAATTCCCGCACCTTGGCCAGGACATACCTCAACTGCTCTGGCGTCGTCTCGTAGCGCAGGCCGATCGTCGTGCGAAGCATCATTCGGTCCCGCATCGTGAAATTGACCAAGTTCATCTTGGCGAACTCGGCATTCGGTACGGTGATCAGTTTGCGGTCGATCGACCGGATGCGGGTGGATCGCAGGCCGATATTCTCGACCCGGCCGCGCAGGCTGCCGAATTCGCAGAGATCGCCGACCCGGACCGGCCGATCGCTGTACAGCATGATCCCGCCGATCAGATTCTCGATCGTCGGCTGGGCGGCGAGGGCGAGCGCCAAGCCGCCGACGCCGAGACCGGCGAGCAAGGGGATTACGGGGATGCCGAGACGTTCCGCCCCGAAAAAGACCAAGGTGATCGCCACCGCGCTACTGAGGACCCGGAACAAGACCCGCAGCATATTTGCGTCGATGCTGTTGGAATCGATCCGGGGCGTGGCGATGATCGATTCCGCAATCCCGATCCCCACGACCACCGCGAGCCAGGCCGACGTGAGATAGAACAAGGCGACCAACGTGAAGACGATCGTATCGGCGACCTGGCCGGTGACGTTCACCACATCGATCGACAGATATCGGACCAGCAGCAGGCTCAGCATGATAACGGAAGGCAGGAGCAATCGGCGCCAGGCGCGTTTCTGTAGCGATTCCGGAATCGGCCATCGATTGCACAGGCTCTGGAACGCGCAGGGCAGGAAGATGCCGATCACAACCGCAAGGGTGAGGCCGATCCATTGCCACAGCGTGGGACCGTGGAACGGCGTCCGTGCCCATTCCGGCAGATCCCACAGCCAGTGAAGCCATTTCGGCGGTAGCAACTTGCCCGGCGTGGTGATGTAGAATTCGTAGAAACCGTCGGTCGTTTTCGTCTGATAGGGCAGCTTTCGGACCTTGGCGTAAAACTCATCGACGCGTGCCACCGTATCGATACCGAACAGGAACTCGCCGACCCGGGCGCCCTCGGCAACCTTCGTAATGACGATTTCCGTATTGGGGACGCGCCATTGAACGATCCCGTCGGCCTTCGCCGCCGCCCTGTCGGGGATCGCCGCCATATCCGGCAGCCTGATCCGATCCAATACCTCCTTCAACAGCAGCGCCTTTTCCAAACCGATGGCTTGAATAGAGGTTGGCGGAACGTCGCTGAGGTCGAGCGTTCGGACGGCACGGGCCAACGCATCTTCCGCTTGCCGGACCTGTTTCTCGACTGCTTCCGTCGCGAATAGACCCGGCTCCGTCATATGGGTGAATTGGGCGGACTGCAGGATGGTGAAGGCTTCCGTGACGCTTTCGAGGAATGTCTTCAGTGTCGCTTGCGGGCTCGTTGTATCCGCTGGGCGCAGCGGATTGGCGTCCGGGGCGGCGATTACCGGTCCCGACAGCAAGAGGAAGATGGCAACGAGCAGCGAGGCGGCTTTCATGAGGATCGGCCAATGCCGGCGCGGTGCGCTGCGAAGCGGAAAATATTTCGTGAAGGGGTGTGATTGGCCAACGCCGGCCCCGTGGGTCTTGATTGGAAATGCCATCCGTTCGTGCCGACTCCTAGTGCATGAACAACCGCGAAGGAAGGGTGCTATGAGCAGCGATTTAACATGTTTCGATCGACCGCGCCGATGTTTCAGTGCTTGTAACGGTCGAAATTCCCGGTTACCGAACAATTATTACAGGCGGCGACCGGCATCACCTGCCAAAGTATCCTCACAACTTCGTGAGAGCTTTCTGTACAATTCCGTCAGGGTTGCCCGCTGGTCGGCATGACCGGCGACGCTTGAGGATTGAACGCTTCGGCACTGCCGGACAGTCGCCTTGACGATGGCCCTAGGCGTTACGGAAGAGCGAACGGACCCATGAATATTGTTTTCATTTGCGATCCCGAGCGGTACCCGCACGTCGATAACGACATTCCGGTTTGCTACAAGGCCGCGGCGCGGGACCC
Source organism: Alphaproteobacteria bacterium (assembly GCA_965228975.1). Lineage (GTDB taxonomy): Bacteria > Pseudomonadota > Alphaproteobacteria > UBA8366 > UBA8366 > JAJFJD01. Next base: position 2,797,376 of record OZ245851.1, on the reverse strand, counting down.
GAAGATCGATTTATTCCATCTGCCGGTCGCCAACGTAACCGGTGCGAACGAGGTCGCGGTCGTGCCGGTCGAGACCGGCGAGCTTTCGCATGAAGCATTCCTCAATCTGAATGCCGTGCCCCAGCGGACCATGCCGGTTACCGAGATAGACGTCATGTTTTGCAGGACGCTGAAGCCGTTTCCGGACGGGCATCTCGATCGGCTGGGACAGTGGATGGGTAAAACCAGGTTCCTCAACAATCCGCTCAACAAGAAAATTCAGATTGCAGCGGGTTTCCTGAGCCGGTTGGCGCCGGACTACACGCCTGAAACGATCGTGACCGGCGACGAGGGCGAACTGGATGCCTATCTGGCCCGCCATGAAACCGTGGTGGCGAAACGCCCGAACAGCACGAATGGGCTCGGTGTCTTCCGGATTTGGCGTGACGGTACGCACTACAAGACGGACCATGTCCACGAAGGGGTTCGGGAATTTCCCGACGCCGGCGCGATGTTGTCCTACGTATGCGGCGACTGGGATGCCGTAGAACTCGTTCGGTTTCTGCCGCGGGTGACCGCCGGGGACAAACGCGTGGTGGTGGTAGACGGCGAGATCTACGGCGCATATATCCGGAAATCCGCGAGCGGCCATTGGGTGCACAATGTCAGTTCGTCGGACAGCATGTGCTATCCCGCCGAAGTCAGCGAATTCGAACGGCAGGCCGTGGCCGAAACGGTGCCGCTCTATCGGGACTACGGATTCTACACACTTGGGTATGATTTTTTGATGAATGACGATGGCCGATGGCTTATCAGTGAAATCAATGTCGGCAACATTGGCGGCATCGCGCGTCTCGAACAGCTGACAGGTGCCTCGTTCATGGATCGTTTTCTAGACTGGATGGTCGAGTTCGGGCAGCGCCCGGCCGACGAAGCGCCGAACCGTAGGCTCAGGAAAAGCGGCCTCGGCTGAGGCCGGTCGGCCCGGTTCGACACGTCCCATGAAACAGATCGCCGTATTTTTCGAACATCCGGGTGTGCTCGACTATCCCTTCGACAGCGCACGATATCTCAACAGCCATCGCGAACTTGCGGCTGAAATCGAGGCGCTTGGCAGCGAGTACCGTATCGTCCGTCACCTGGATACCTATAAGGGGAATGGGCGGTTCGCAAAGAGCTGGCGGTTTGAGGATGGTTGCGTTGTCGATAATGGTCCGTTGCAGGCAGATGTCATATTCGACAAGGGGTGTTTCACGCCGGACGATTTCGACCCGGTCTTCAACTGCCGAGCGGTCAATCGCATCTGCACGGACAAGTGGGAGACATACGGTCTCTTCGAGGCGCAATCGCCGTTTTCCATTCTGGTGCAATCCAAGGCCGACCTTGAAGCGGCATTGGCGCGCATTCCGACCGAGATCAAGGTCATCAAGCCGGTATCCGGACTACAGGGTGAGGGCGTGCGGATCGGAAGGCCGGGCGATCTCATGGCGAACGGGATCGAGATGCCCGTCATCGTTCAGGAGTTCCTCGATAGCCGGAATGGCATCTCGGGAATTGTCGAGGGGGTGCACGACTTCCGCATAACATTGCTCAACGGCGACGTGATCTGCGCCCTCGTCCGAAAACCGCCGCCCGGCCAGCTTGTTGCGGCGATCGCCCGGGGGGCGACGATGTCGGTTATCGAGCGGTCGTCCATTCCCCAATCCCTGTTGGACATGGCGATGTCCGTTGACCGACGGTTCGAGCGCTTTGGCCAGCGGCTGTATTCGGTCGATATGGCCATGACTCCGGACGGGCCGCGGCTGATCGAATTGAATTCCCGTGTGGCGCTCCGAGAGAATAAGACGCATCCCGATTTCCGGCGGTTGAAACAGCTTCTGGCCCGCGTTTTGGTTGGCTTGGCGACCGACACATAGGTCGGGCCGCTGTCTATCGCGGTGGTTTGGGCCTCCGCTACCTGATTTCCTGCGACAGCGCGGGCTACGTTCAATGCGCGAGGTAGGTTGCAATCGCCTACATTTTCATGCATAGGGCGTACCTCATGACCAAGGGCGTCATGGGGATCAGGTCTGATGGTGCGAATTTCGGTGTTGCGGTGAGGAGTATGTTTTGAAATTATCAAATCATATGAATTTGTTATCGCCGAGTTGCCCATTTGTGAAAACCGGGCAGATTAACTGTATGAGGTCCTTGAACGGTTCATATCGAAATCCGGGATGAAGACAATGTGATTAAGCGCGAACCGAATCGCGCAAATCGAAAGTTCTTCAACTCAAAATGTTAGCAAAGGGAGAAACCATGTCACGAATTCCAAAACTGACTGCCGCCATCTTCGGCGCGGCCGTCATCGGCGTTACTGCCGGTGCCGCCGTTGCCGCGGATCCGGTCAAACTTCGCTGGGCGTCCGATCATAACGGTCCGCCGCATCCGGCCGCCATTGCCGAAGTTCGCTTCGCCGAGCAGGTGGAAAAGAGAATTCCGGGCAGTAAGGTTCAGATTTACTGGGCGAAATCTCTTTATACCGTGCCGCAGGGCCTGAAGGCTCTGACGCAGGGCAACCTGGAGGTCCTCACCGGCCAGTTCGGCAAGACTTCCAGCGTCGAGCCCCTGTCCAATGTCCTGTTGGGAGCCGGTAAACTGACGACGGTCGGCGCTATCGACGCGGTCGATAAGACCAAGACGTTCAAGGCGCTTGCCGAGCATTTCAACAAGGTTCACGACGTCACCATCAAGGGCGCCGGGCATCTGAGCATGTATATGGGCGCGGGCGCCGTTAAAGGCCGTCTCGTTGGTCCCGCGGACTTCGCCGGCAAGAAAATGCGGTCCATGGGCCCCGCCGAAAATGCACTGCTGAGTGCGCTGGGTGCCAATCCGCAAGCCATGGCATTCGGTGACGTGCCGCCTGCGCTGCAGACCGGCGTCATCGACGGACTTCTGACCTCGCTCGGCGGCTTCAATGCCACCAAGGAACAGGCCCCGTACTTCACGGTGGCCGGTCTCAACGGCATCGTCGGCGACTACTACTGGTTCGGCGTGTCGAACCGCTGGTGGCGGAAGCTTTCCAAGGACCAGCAGGAAATCCTGACCGATATCATCAAGAATGATTTCATTCCGTTCCAGCGCGTCATCAACTACTGCAACGATCAGCGCACGCTGGCCAAGTTCGTGACGAAAGACAAGAAAGCGCCTGGAATCTACGTGTTGAACCAGGAAGAGGCTGCGGTGATCCAGAAGGCCGAAGCCGGCGCCACCAACAAATGGATCAAGACCAAGGTGAACGACAAGGGCGACAAGTTGGTCGACCAGTTCACCGAAGAAGCGGCGGCATTGGTCAAGGCCAACCCTCCGGGGTCGCATCCGCTCGAAAAGACCGACTGCACGAAATACGAGCCCTACTTCGCGAAGTACGGCAAGGGTGCAGACTTGTATAAGGCGAAAGCGCGTAAGTAAGCGCCAATACACGGAAAACTCTAAGGGGCTGCACTGGCGGCAGCCCCTTTTAGTTTCCGTATAAAATATAGTCGACGGGTGAGGTGAGGTATGGACGCGTTTCTAAAGTTCTCGCATCGCGTGAAAGACACGGTTCATTCGGTGTTGGGCTGGTTTGCATCGGCCCTGTTACTGATCCTGACATTGTTCGGCCTACTCGAAATCATTCGACGCTACATATTCGGTGTTGTTTTTGAATGGGGACAGGATGCCATCATCGTTGGCATGGTTGCCGCCGTCGCCTTGTATATCGGCGTCACCCAGACCCGGCGCAGCCATCTGGTGATGAACGCCATCGTGCAGCTTTGCCATGCGCAAGGCTATTACCGTCTGGTGGGACTTATGCGGATCATGGTGTCGGCGGTCGTTGCCGTGTTTTGCGGCTCTCTGAGCATCACCGGTTGGCCGACGCTGAGTTATGCGATCGAACGGGACCTGTCGACCTACAGCCTTCTCATCCCGTTGTGGCCATTTTATCTACTCTTGATGATGGGTTTCGGCTTGATGGCCTTCATCGCCTTCCTACAGACGATCGAGGACATCATCAGTTACATACGTGGAGAGCATCTCGACAGTGAGATGGAATTAACCACGGATATATAACCGGCCAAAAGCCGGACAGATCGGGGGGAGATTGTCATGCCCGCACTCGCGCTTACCCTATTCGGATTGCTTTTCATTGGCGTGCCCATCGGCATCGCGCTGGCGGGCGCCACCGGGATTATGGTGCTCTTCGATGATTTCCTGTCCTACAGCACACTGTTCGAAGCCTTTTTCATCTTCATCAGCAAATATACGCTGATCGCTATCCCATTCTTTATCTATGCCGGTTTCCTGATGGAGAGGACCGGCCTGGTTCAAGGGTTATTCAATTTCGCCGACGCGTTGATCGGGTGGGTGCCCGGCGGATTTGCCTATGCCACGTTGATCGCCGCCGTTCTTTTCGGCGCGATTTCCGGCTCCTCGACGGCCATGGCGGCCGCGATGAGCGTCATCGCCTATCCGGAGATGGTCCGGCGCGGCTATCCGAAATGGATGGCGGCGGGGGTGATCGCCTCGGCTGGCGGTATCGCCCTGCTGATCCCGCCCAGCATCACGCTGATCCTGTTCGGCGTCATCACCGAGATTTCGATCGTCGATCTGTTCTTCGCCGGTGTCATTCCGGGTCTCATGTTGGCGATGAGCGATGCGGTCATCATCGTTACCGTATCGATCTTCTTCGCAAAATTGCCGGCCGGCACCTTCGACGCGGGGCAATGCTGGACGGCCTTTCTGGAAGCCCTGCCGGCGCTATTGATGCCGGTGTTGGTGCTGGGTGGTCTCTATGGCGGGATATTCACGCCGACCGAAGCTGGCGCGGCAGCCGCCTGTTACGCTCTTGGCTATGGTATTCTGTTTAAGCGCAAGGAATTCTTGAAGGAACTGATGCCGACGACCCGCCGTACGATGAATCTCACGGCGATCGTGTTTTTCCTGTTGGGTTGTGTCGGGATCTTCCAATTCTTCTTGGCCAACATGGGCTGGCCGCAGGAAATCGCCGCCTGGGCGGGGTCGCTGGGGCTTTCGAAGCATGGCTTTCTCATCTTCCTGATGATCACCTTGCTGCTGCTCTCGATGTGGCTGACCGGCGTCGCCATTCTCGTGCTCACCGTGCCGATCTATTTCCCTGTGGCCCTGTCGCTCGGGGTCGATCCGATCCATTTGGGTATCCTGACCGCGCTCTGCATCGAGATCGGCAGTGTGATACCGCCGGTTGGGTTGAACCTGTTCGCTGTCAGCGGGGTGACGGGGCTTCCGGTGACGCAGGTGATACGCGGATCCTTCCCGTTCTGCATATCGGATACGGTGGTGCTCTTCATCGTACTGTTCTTCCCGATGCTGGCTCTGTGGCTGCCAAGTATGCTGATCACCTCGCATTTCTGATTCGATGTGAGAACCGGCGGACGGCTATCCCGGCCCCGGATGATGCATTCGCGGCGTTTGCGGTAAACTGTCGTTAACCGCGCCGAAGCTACATTTGGCGCGGTCTTGTTGGAATGTGCGCCAGGAATCCGGTTTGCGTACCGAAACGATCGACGATCTGTTTGCCCGCTATGGGCCGTCCTACCGGATTTTCGTAACCGCCGGGGCGATGGTCGCATCCTTCACCATGGTATTGAGTGCGACGATCGTGAATGTCGCGGTGCCCGAGGTCATGGGGGCCTTCGGTGTCGGCCAGGACGAAGCGCAACTCATGGCGACGGCGTTTATCGCCACCATGACGGCGAGCCAGCTCTTGAATGCATGGTTCGTCTCCGCTTTCGGTCCGCGCATGACCTTCATGATTGTCCTGACGATCTTCACGGCCGGATTGCTGATCGCCGGTTTCGGACCGAACCTGGATGTCATCGTCGTCGGGCGCGTGTTGCAGGGCTTCGCCGCCGGGGTGATTCAGCCGCTGGCCATGGTGACGGTGGTGCAGGTCTTCCCCGCCAATCGGCGCGGCGTGGCGGTCGGCATATTCGGCGTCGGGTTGATGTTGGCGGTCGGCGCGGGGCCCGTTGTCGGCGGCATCGCCATCGACACGCTGACTTGGCGCGCGATTTTCTTCGTGACGCTGCCATTGGTCATTCTCGCGATGTTTCTCGGCAGCATCTTCATGCCCAATCCGGAACGCGAGACCGGCCGCGTGCCGTTCGATTGGACCAGTTATATCCTGTTGTGCGCGGCTTTGTTCTGCATCATCTCCGCGGCCACGAACGGGCAGCGCGACGGATGGACGTCGAACGAAATCCTGATCCGCTTCGCCATCGGCATCGCCGCGGCGGCCGGGTTCGTGCGCATGCAGATGCGGGACGGCCCGCGGCTGCTCGATTTCACGCTGCTCAAGAACCCGCAGTTCGCGTCGGCCGTGGTCGTCGGTTTCGTGTTCGGCATGGGGAATTTCGCAATGACCTATGCGATCCCGGTTTTCGCGCAGATCGTCCAAGGATACACGGCGTCGCAAGCAGGGTTGGTTCTGCTGCCCGCGAGCATGATCCTGGTCGTCTTGTTCCCGCTGGCGGGCCGTTTATCGGATCATGTGCCATCGCAATTTCCGATCATGGGTGGGTTGATCCTGTTCGCTGCCGGGGTGGCGCTGCTCGCGACCGCTGACGTGAACAGCACATTCTGGACCGTCGCCATGTTCGCGATCGTCGCGCGGGTCGGCATGGGTTTCATCAATCCTGCGCTAATGGCGTCGGCGCTGAACGCCTTGCCGCCGGAACGCTTGAATCAAAGTTCGGGTACGATCAACTTCTTCCGGCAGCTCGGGGGTGCATGCGGTATCAACGTGTTGGTGGTGTTTCTTGAGATTCGGACGCAGTTCCACAGCGAGAATCTGGCCGCGACGCAGACCTCGGCCAACGCCGCGACACGCGAACTGTTGGAGCAGGTGAAGCAGCTTCTCTCGGCCGATGGCATTCCGGCGGCCATGCTGGATCGCATGGCATTGGATCATCTCGGCGCGATGATCGAGGCGCAGGCAAGTACATTGGGTTTCCAGGACGGTTTCTGGCTCATCGCCGGCGTGTTCATCGCTGCGCTCGTTCCGGCTTGGATCCTTGGGCGCGCGGAGAAGAAACCGAAGAAGGCGGTGCCTCGGGCGGGCCGTCCGGCACCCCAGGCTGGCGATTAGGAGCGTTGGTTAAGGGCGCGTCGCTTCTTTGAGATATTCGATCAGCGTAGCGCGGTCGGCAGCTTCGTAACGTCCGTGGATGAAGAGATAATCGTCGAGCTGCTTGCCGGTCCAGACCGGATCCGCTTTTTTCCACACCATGCGGTAGGGGAATCCTTCGACAGCGCCGTAGCGGCGGTCGAATAGGCCTTCCAGGTGCGGTCCGCGTTTCGCGGGTTCGACCGCCTTCAGCGTGTGACAATTCGCGCAGTCTTTTTCGAACAGGGCGCGGCCCGAAATGTCCGCGTTGGCCGACCCGACAACGGACAGAAGCGTCAGGATGGAAGTAATGGCGCGGAACCCGAATGCGGTCATGTCTCTCTGGCCTCAATCATTGTCGATTAGTGGCAAGTTATTGATCGGTGGCAAGGATTATACCCTGATGTGGATCAAGATCACGTCCGGGGGGCGCGTCAGACGAGCCATGGCGCGAGGAATGTCGATAACAGCCGCGCGCTGTCCCTGTCGGTGTCCGCATACCAGCCTTCCCGGTGGGTCGAGTTCATGGTTCCCAGGACGGTGCCGCCGCGCCGAACGGGAACGTTGATGATCGAGCCGAGGCCGAGTGCAATGATCTTCTCATGATCGTCGAACGCGCCGCGGATCGCATCGTTGTCCGGTCCGAGAAAGATGTCGCCGTCGACCAGGATCATATCGGACCAGGATGTCCCGCCTTTCTGTTTCCGGCCGCCGACCGGATAAGAGGCCGGGTCGGAGCTATAAATCCGCTCAAGTTCCATGCTATCGGGGTGGAAGCGTGAAACCGTGAACAGGCGATGACCGATCGTGCGGGCCACCACCGTGTCGAGTACCGCGCAAAAAGCCGCCGCGTCGCGGGCCGCAGGGCCGGCCTCCGCCAACTGAAGGCAATCGTCGATGGTAAGCGGCTTCTTGGGCAGGTCGCTGCCGGTCGGAAGGGGCATAAGGTTGGGCTTTGGGTAAAGGTTGCGGGATGAATTGGCGACCGGGACCCTAGCACCCGGCGGCGGTTGCGGGAAGGTCTCGGCCTATGTGGCGTCGAGTGGGCATTTTGTCTTTTGACGCGGCCCGGGACGTACCCTAAACAAGGCGCGTCATGAACGAATTCAGACCGCAAGAGGGGCACTGACCGGTGGCGTCTCCTGATTCAACCGCCGGCGTTGCCGCCGTGCCGCAGACGGGTCTGTCGCTCGGCCATTTCGGTCTACTGCTTCTCGTTTGCCTTTGCCTATTCCTGCCGGGATTCGCGGATCTGCCGTTGACCGACCGGGACGAAGCGCGGTTCGCACAGGCGTCCCGTCAGATGCTCGACTCCGGCGATCTCGTGAACATCACCTTCCAGGATCAGGCGCGCCACAAGAAGCCCGTCGGGATCTATTGGCTGCAGTCGGCAAGCGCCTATTTGTTCGGCACCGAAGGGGAGGCTGCGGCATGGCCCTACCGATTGCCGTCCCTGGTCGGCGCGATCATCGCCGTGTTCGCGACGGCGTGGGTCGGCACATTGTTCTTCGGACAACTTGTCGGCATGTCCGCGGCGATCCTGCTGGCGGGCACGTTGCTGCTTGGCGTCGAGGCAAGGTTGGCCAAGACCGATGCCATGCTGTTGGCGACCATCGTCGTCGCGCAGGCCGCGTTGGCGAGGATATATGTCTTGAAGAGTCAGGCCCGGTCCGGGACTTGGTCGGTCGTCTTCGCCTTTTGGTTGGCCGTGGGCGCGAGCATCATGATCAAGGGACCGATCATCTTCATGATCTGCGGGTTGACGATCTTTTATCTGGTCGTCGCGGAGCGGGAAATCCGATGGCTCGGGATGTTGCGGCCCCTGGCCGGCGTGTTGATTGCGGCGATCGTGGTTTTGCCGTGGTTCGTCGCGATTGCCGTCGAAACGGATGGTGCATTCTTCAAGACGTCGCTCGGCGGCGACTTTTTGGCGAAGATCGGCAAGGGACAGGAATCCCACGGCGCGCCGCCGGGTTTCTATTTCATCGCGTTCTGGCCGACCTTCTGGCCGTTCTCCGTCGTCGCCGCACTCGCGGTGCCGTGGATCTGGAGCCGCCGGCGGGAACCGCAGGTTCGATTCTGCCTCGCGTGGATTCTGCCCAGCTGGATCGTGCTTGAGTTGGTGGCGACGAAACTGCCGCACTACATCCTGCCGGTTTATCCGGCACTCGCCATACTGACGGCGGCGGCGTGGCGCGATGCGTTCGCCGGCGGCGGGCCACGCCTGCGAAAACTATCGGCCTTCGTCGCCTTGGTCGGGTTCGCGATTTGCGGGATCATTCTGGCCGGATTGTTCGCCGTCGGGACCGCGTTCCTGCAATCCGCCGTCAATGTGGCGGGCCTCGTCATGGCCGCCGTGACGCTGGGATTGCTGATCTACATGATCCTCTGGTGGCGGGGGAAGGCGGCGCACGCCTTCAACCCGATGGTGGCATTGTTTGCCGGTGCGCTGGCCTTCAACGGCATCCTGTTTCACTTCTTTCTGCCGTCCCTGGATACCATCTGGCTTAGCAAGCGCAGCGCCGCAGCCTATGCGGAGACGCGCATTTGTGCCGATACCCGGCTCGCCTCGGCGGGGTTGACGGAGCCGAGCCTTGTATTTTTAACAGGTACCGACACGCGTCTCGGCAGTGCGGAAATGGTCGCAAAACACCTATTGGACGACCCGGCCTGCGCGATGGGTCTGGTCGATCAGAAGTCCGAAAAGCGTCTTTTGGCGGCGCTGGCAAAGGCGGGCAAGACCCCGCAGGCCGTGCGAAAAATCACGGGCGTGAATTATGCTAGAGGTAAGCGGCTTACCTTGACGCTTTATCGGCTCCCGAAGGAGGAGTGAGGCAGGCAAAAATGAGCATGCAGTCCTCGATGAAACAATCGGCCTGGACCGATATGATGCAGGCACTGAGTTGGCGGGATTGGCGGGTGCTCGCATCGGTCGCGGTCATCGCCGTCCTAATGGTGACGGTGGATGGGCCTTTATCCTCCATGATGCGGGGGATCGACGGTGAGGCGCGCCGGGTCATCGATATTCTTGCATCCTCGGGAGACTCGAAATACTCGCTCGTCCCGACCGGCGTTGCCGCGATTGTGCTGATGGCGCTGTATTTCCTCGATGCCTCGACCCAGCGCGCACGGCTCTACGCATGGCTGGCCGGTGCGTCCGGTTTCATCTTCGCGTCCATCGCCGTGTCCGGAATTGCCACGAATGTCGTCAAGATCCTGTTGGGGCGGGCGCGGCCCGGCATGGTCGAGGATCTGTCCTGGCCACTGTTCCAACCGATCGCGACCAGCGGGGATTTCCACTCGTTCCCCTCGGGCCATGGGAACACGATTTTCTGTATCGCGATCGCGGTCGGGTTTTTCGCGCCCCGTTTGCGCATTCCTCTGCTGATCGTGGCCGCGGTTCTGGCGTTCGGCCGCGTGTTGCAGTTCAAGCATTTCGTCAGCGACACCGCCGGCGGTGCGCTCTTGGCGGCCATAACGACGATTTGGCTACGGCAGCTTTTCGCCCGCTGGGAAATCGTGTTTCGGAAACTGCCGACAGGGCGCATCGGCTTCACCGCGCCAGGCCGCATCCTATTGAACGGGAACAGGGCTTAGCCGGGCCGGTTGCGCGACCGCCCTTTACTTGACCGTTCTTTTCCGGGTTTTCTTGGAGGAGAATAGGCCGGTTGTAGGCCCCCCGCTTAAAACGTGCCGCTGCCCAGCCGGAGAATCTGATCGAAGGCCTTGTCGCGGGACCAATCCGGATACACCGCCAGGACCGCCTGAATGGCAGCGCTCGTTGCAACGTCGTACGTTGCGCCGACTTCGTCGGCTTCCCGATAAGCGCGATGAATTATGCGTGACAAATCCACGTCTGCCACGTCGTCCATTCGCAGTAACATATCCACCACCCTACCTGGAATCGCTTCCAGGTCATGAATTGTTCCTGAACGGCAAGTCTACTTGAATCCGCCGCTGCTTTGTATGACGCAAGCGAGACCTTCTTTAGGATAGAAGGCCCACAGTGACCTTTTCATCACAAGCATTTCGAGATTTGGGCACCGGTTCATCGTTTCCCTAGACAAACTGCGCTGTTTCCGAAGCGAACTAGCCGATTTAGGTAATCCGAAAGGTGCAAGCGCGAGATGTCTCCCCCCAAATGGATAGTCCGAATAGCCGGAAGAATTGCGTCCCCAGCCGCGTTAACGTGAAGGCGTCATCCAGCAAAAAACGCAAACGAAGCTGGAACAAGGGACAGGTATCACCGATGACCAGCGATCTCGCACGGCTTGCCGAACTCGACGTTAGTCCATATCTACAGCGCCCGCTTCGGACTTTTGCCCAGGCTTGCCGGGATGTCGCCGGGAAACGCCAAGCAGTCCGGAAAGCGCGGGTCGCGAATTCGAATTCTCCGATCCATGCTGTTGATCCGGGAAAGTCCCTGCGCCGGGGGATAGGCCGGCCGTCTTGATCCCTGGCCCGCGACAGGACCCCAACCGGCGGCTATAGTCCGCCTCATGGAGTCCTCCGCGTCATTTCATCTTCAGAATGTTCGGATTAAAGCCGACCAAGCCGTTGGGATCACGGTGCGGGACGGTGTGATCGAAGCGATAACCGATAACCCATCCGAAAAGCCCTCCGGCATTGCCGGTATCGACGGCGCGAACACTTTGGTTCTGCCGGCGCTGGTCGACGGGCACATGCATGTGGACAAGACGCTGTTCGGGCAGCCATGGCTGCCGCATCCCGCCGGACCGGACCGCGAAAGCCGTATCGAGACCGAAAAGGCATTGCGGGTGGAGTTCCCGGTTCCGGTCGAGGAACGCGCGGCGGCACTGCTCCGTCAAGTGATCACGATGGGGACGGGGGCGTTGCGAACCCATGTGGATGTCGATCTCCCCATCGGCCTGGCCCATATGCATGCGATCCTCGCACTCCGGGAACGGTTCAAGGATCTCCTCGATATTCAGATCGTCGCATTTCCGCAAAGCGGTATCACGCGGAGCCCGGGAATCAAGGACCTGCTAGATGCTGCCGTAGCGGAAGGTGCGGATTTGGTCGGCGGGATCGACCCGATCGGCTTCGACGAGGATTTGGAGGGACATTACGACGCCATATTCGGAATCGCCGAACGCCGTGGGGTTGGGATCGACATCCACCTCCACGATGCCGGGCCGACCGGCGTGCGGGAACTCGAGGCGTTGATCGAGCGTACGCGGGCTGCCGGTCTCGAAGGACAGGTGACGGCGAGCCACGCCTTTTGCGTCGGCGGCTGCGATGAGCCGACCTTCGAGCGCTTGTCCACCGGACTTGCCGAGACGCGAATTCCAATCGCGACCCATGGCGGTGGTGCGTCGCCCTTGCCGCCGGTGAAGAAGCTGCGTGAGCGCGGCGCTTCGATTTTCGCGGGCAACGACAATATTCGCGATACCTGGACGCCCTATGGCAATGGCGACATGTTGGAGCGCGCGATGTTGACCGCCTGGCGGTCCGGATTCCGCACCGACGGGGACTTGGAAATCGCATTGGACTTGGCGAGCGGGGCCGGTGCCAAGGCGCTCGGTCTGGAGGGGCATGGTCTCGATGTCGGCTGCGCCGCCGATTTCTTCGTGGTCGACGCCGATACGCCCGCCCACGCCGTCGCGGAAAGGCCGGTCCGGCGGATGGTGTTCAAACGAGGCCGGCTCGTCGCACGGGACGGGGCGTTGACCGAGGCCGCGGAAGCGACGCTTCGCTAGTCGTCGATCAGTGCCAGAACCTGATCCACCATTTCCGGCGCGACCCCCACATAGTTGGCCGGGTCGAGCATGGCGTCGATCTCTTTCTCGGAGAGATGGCCACTGATTTTCGGATCTGCGAGCAGGACGTCGCGCAATGTGGTGCTGCCGTCGGCACAGCGGGCACAAGCTTCGTAGACCACGTCATGTGCCTGGTTGCGGCCGATATGCGGCGCCAAACCCATCATCACCGCCTCGGACATGATCAACCCGTTCAGCATGTCGAGATTGGCCCGCATACGGTCCTCGTCGACGACGAGGCCGTCCAGGATCGACAGGGCGTTCTCGATCGCGCCGCCGACGATGACGAAGGCTTCCGGCAGGATGGACCATTCCAGATGCATTCCGCCGATGCTGCGTTCATGGTCCTGGACCATCGTGTCGAGGGCGAGCGCGACCTTTTCGCGCAGCATCCGGCCGGCGGCGACCAGCGGCTGGCAAAGGATCGGGTTGCGCTTCTGCGGCAGGGTACTGCTGGCGCCGCGGCCGGCGACGAAGGGTTCGCCGACTTCGCCGACCTCGGTCGACATCAATGTACCGATTTCCTGCCCGATCTTGGCCAACGTGGCGCCGACGAGTCCCAACAGTGCCGTCGTCTCGGTCCAAGAGTCGCGTGAGACATGCCAGGTGATCGGTGCTTCGCCGAGGTCCAGCTCCTTCATCGTTTCGCGCAATACGTCGAGGCCCCGGTCGCCCAAGGTCGCGTTCGTGCCGACCGCACCGGCAATTTGGCCGACCGCCGCGCGCGGGCGGATTTCGATGAGACGCTGACGATGCCGGTGAATTTCCGCGAGCCAGATCGCGACCTTGTAGCCGAAGGTGATCGGCGCGGCCTGCTGCCGCATCGTACGGCCCGCCATGATCGTGTTGCGATGTTTCCGTGCAAGTCCGGCAAGCACGGACTCGACATCGCCCAACATTCCGTCCAACAAATCGAGCCCGCTGCGGATCTGCAGCGCCATGCCGGTGTCGATCACGTCCTGTGTCGTGCTGCCCCAGTGCACATAGCGTGACGTTTCCGGACTGACCGCTTTGGCCAGCTGATGCACGATGGGCAAGATCGGGAAGCCGACTTTGTCGAATTCCTCTTTCATCGCCGGGATGTCGATGAACTCGACCTTGGCCTTCTCGCTGATCTCCGTCGCCGCTTCCTCGGGAATGATCCCGAGGCGCGCCTGCGCGCGGGCGAGCCCGGCCTCGAAGTCGAGCCAGCCCTGAAAGCGGGCTTCGTCGTTGAACAGCGCATGCATGCGGTCCGAACCGTACATGTCCCTGTAGTAGACGGAGTCGATGATCGAGGTGGCCATGATACGAAATCCTTGAAGGTTTCTTTGGTCAGGTCAGCAGGAAGTCCGCGCCGGTCTCGTCCGCGATTTCCTTGATGCGGTCCCGCAGACCGGGCGGTACCGGAATCCCCGTTACCTCGCGCTCGGCTTCGATCTTGTCTTCCGGTTCCCCGGCGACCAGGACCGGCTGTTCCGGATCGACGGGCGCGGTTGCGTGCAGATCGTCGATCAGTTCGTCCACCGTGTCCTCGAAAGCGCCGTCCGGCCGATAGATCTCCGGATTGATGCAGAGGAAGAAATGGCCGAGGTTCATCGTGCCCGGATCACGCGTTCCGTGGTCGGGGCGGGTGACGACGCTCGCGCCGGTCATCGCGGTCGACAGGATTTCGACCATCGCCCCGAGACCGTAACCCTTATAACTGCCGAGTTCCGCGAGCCCGCCGAGCGGCGTCATCTTGGCGCCGTCCCAATGGGTTGCGGAGTCAGTGGTCGGCTCTCCATGTTTGTCCAAGGCCCAACCGAGCGGCAGCGGTTCCTTTTCCACGGCTTTATTGCGGATCTTGCCGCCGGCCACGGTCGAGGTCGCCATGTCCAGGTTGAACGGCTTGTGGCGCTTAGCCGGTGCGGTAAAGGCGATGGGGTTCGTGCCGAGCCGTTCCTGCGCCGCAAACGTGGGGACGACCTTCGGACCCGAGGTGTTCGTCGTCGCCATCGCGACCAAGCCTTCCCGGGCCGCCATCCGCGTGTAGTAGCCCGCAGCGCCGTAATGCGCCGAATTCCGGACCGTCACGACCGAAATGCCGTTCTGTTTGGCCTTATCGATCGCCATCTGCATGGACCGGACCGAGGCGACATACCCCAGCCCGCCGCCGGCATCGACTAGCGCGGTGACCGGGGATTCGCGGACGATCGAGATCGTCGCGTCCAGCGTGATGATCTTGCGTTTCCATCGGCTGAAATAGTTCGGCACGCAGGAAATCCCGTGCGTGTCGATGCCGCGTTTGTCGGCGTCGACCATGACATTCGCCGTGATCTCGACATCGTCCTCCGGCATGCCGAAAGACCGCAGGCAGGATGCGATCTGATCGCGGACGCAGGCGACAGGAAATCGTTTTACCGTGCTGTCATCGGTGGCCATGGCGTCAATCCAGGAAGAATTCGGCGTTTGAGTTTTTGGCGATGTCCCGGATTTTCCCGCGCAATCCCGGCGGCACCGGGATGCCGGTCTCCTCGCGGGCGGCGCGGATGATGTTTTCCGGTTCGCCGGCGACCAAGACCGGCTGTTCCGGATCGACCGGGGTGGTCGCGTGCAACGCGTCGATCAACTCGTCCACCGTTTCCTCGAAGGCCCCTTCGGGTCGGAAGGCCGTCGGGTCGATTGCGAGGAAGAAGTGGCCGATATCCATGGTGCCGGGCCGGCGGTAGCCGTGTTCGGGATGGGTCACGAGACTGGCGCCGGAAAGGCCCGCAGACAGGATTTCGACCATGGCGCCGAGGCCATACCCTTTGTGGCTGCCGAGTTCACGGGTGCCGCCGAGCGGAGTCTGCGTTCCGGAGCGACTGAAATAGAGACTCGAATCCGAGGTCGGGCGGCCGTCGGGCCCGTTGGCCCAGCCCTCGGGCAGGGGCAAGCCTTCGTTCGCCTTGTTGCGGATCTTGCCCGCGGCAACGGTGGTCGTCGCCATATCGAGATTGAAGGGCGGGTTCCGTTTGGCGGGCGCTGTGAAGGCGATGGGATTGGTCGACAGCTTCGCCTCGCGACCGAAGGTGGGCGCGGTGCGCGGGCCGGAGCCGTTGGTCGTCGCCATGCCGACCAGGCCTTCCGCCGCCATCATGCGGGTGTAATAGCCGGTTGCCCCGAAATGATTGGAGTTGCAGACTGCGATGCCGGCGACGCCCATGTCCTTGGCCTTCTTGATCGCGAGATTGGTGGCTTGGACGGACGGTACGTAGCCCAGGCCGCCGCCCGCGTCGATCAGCGCGGAGACCGGGGTCTCGCGAACCACCTCGATCTTGGCGTCCATCGTGATGATGCCTTCGCGCCGGCGGGAATCGTAGGTCGTCAACATCGACAGGCCGTGCGTATCGATCCCGCATTTGTCGGCATCGACCATGACGTTGGCCGTGATCTCGACCTGGTCGGCCGGCATGCCCCACGCGGTGAGGCAGGATGCGATCTGGTTGCGTAATGAATCGGCGGGAAAATATTTGATGTCGTCGTCTGCGGTCCCATTGCTCATGGGGCGTCTCTCCGATTGATTTTGTGTTGCGGACGGTCCTGGCGGCGGTCCGAACGCGTCGGTTCGGGCGCATTGATTGCTTGATCAGATGTATCGGGAATCGCGATATCAGGCAAATTCCCGATCGCGATTCGGGGAAACACGTACTCCGTGTTAGAGTTTCGAATCTCGCTACAATAACAAGAATAAGAAGTGCCCTGCGTGCGATTGCCGCTGGCGGTCTGCGCGTAGGCAGATCGCCACTGCACAACGTCGAAGGGAGGATTTCTGATGTTTAAAAAATCAGTCCTGAACGGCGTAGCGGGTTTGATCGCACTGTCCGCTACAGTCGTTCTGGGTGTTGCCGCTATCAGCACCGATGCGAAGGCCGCCAATTTCGAAGGGAAGCGAATCCAGATCATCGTTCCTTTCAATGAAGGCGGCGGAACAGATAGTTACAGCCGCTTCCTACAGCAATATATGCAGAAGTATTTGCCGGGCAATCCGAAGATCCTGGTCGTCAACAAGCCAGGCGCCGGCGGCATTCTCGGCACCAACTATTTCCACCAGCGCGCCAAGAAGGACGGCACGTGGATCATGGCCGTGTCGACTTCGGTCATGGCCAACTACATGTTGGGCGATCCGCGGATCAAGTTCGACCTAAAGGATTACATCCCGATCATCCTGTCGCCGCGCAGCAGCATCGTCTATGTGCGAAAGGATCTCGGCCTGCAGAACATCAAGACGCTGAAAGGCAAGATGGAGAAGCTGCGGTCGTTCCCCGTCGAGCAACTCGTGTTCGGCGGCAAGACGCCCACGTCGGCCGGACTGCAATATCGGCTTGGCCTGACCCTCCTCGGCGTCGAGGTGAAGAGCGTCTGGGGCATGAAGGGCAATGGCCCGATGGCGTTGGCCTTCGAACGGGGCGAGTTCGTCGTCAATTACGACAATTCGCTGTCCTTCCTGAACAACCGGCAGAAGTTATTGGCCGACGGCATCGCGGTGCCGATTTATACGCTGGGTATCGTGGACGGGAATGGCAATCCGAAGCGTGATCCGACATGGCCGGACGTGCCGAATTATTTCGAGGCGTATGAAGCGCTTCACGGCAAGAAGCCGTCGGGAGCTGGGTTCGAGGCATGGTTGGCGCTCATGCAGATGAGTTCCGGCATGAACAAGTCCTGGAACCTGCCGGCCGGAACGCCGAAGGATATTGTCGAGGCATGGCGGACCGCGGCACGCGATATGCTCAAGGATCCCGATTTCCTGAAGAAGCGCGACAAGATCCTGGGCAAGTATCCGCAAACCATTGGGGATGAAGCGATCGCCATTCGGAATACGGCGCTCACGCTGTCGCCCGATGCCCGCGATTACCTGGGGAAATACGTGAAGGCTCGTTACGGCATCAGCCTGGGCAAGTAGTCCGGCTGGAAAACGGCCGCACACGTTAATCGAAGCAAGGTCTCGAGGCGGTTGCCCCGAGGCCTTGTTTTCTTTTTCACAGGCAAGAGGCTGCGTATGTATTACAACTGAACCGTGCAAACTGCGGCAAATTGGTCCGCCGATATTCCCGTGCCGGCACATAGCGTGTTAAAATATGACAGGCCTATCCGGCCAAAGCCCCATTTAGATTTCCAAGCGATTACAGAGGAATTTCCATCCATGCCCTATACGTTAGACGAGTTTGCCGCCGACTGCCGCGCAGCGTTACAGGCGGATTCCGGTCCGGCAGGACAGGAGCAAGTACGCCAGTGTGTACAGAAGGCGCTGAAGGACAAGGAATTCGTCGCCCAGCATCTGCACGATAACGTCGAAGCCGAGCGCAACATCATCTACGAGGACCCCGATCTCGGATTCTGCATCTGCGCCCATGTCTATAAGGATGCCAAGAAAGGCTACCCGCACGATCATGGCCCGACCTGGGCGATCTACGGCCAGGCCGTGGGCGAGACCGAGATGACCGATTGGAAGGTCGTAACCCCGGCGGAAGGCGAAAAGCCCGCGAAGGTCGAGCTTACCAAGACCTACAACCTTCAGCCGGGTGATGCGCATCTCTATCCGGCCGGTGCGATCCATGCGCCGTATCGGGATGGTCCGACGCGTTTGATCCGGATCGAAGGCGTCAACACCGACAACCTGACTCGCACTCCGATCGAGCCCGTTTAACGGCCGGCTACGGCGCGCGACAACCGACGCGCCTGCGGATAAAACTTCCAGGGAGGATTTCGCCGTGGGCGGCACCGTTTCGCGTATCAGCGCACAGGATGTGAAAGCACGGATCAAGGGTGGCGGCGAGTTCGCTATCCTCGATGCCCGCGAGGAGATGACCTTCGGCAAGCGTCATCTGCTGCTCGCGTCCTGCGTGCCGCTCAGTCGGCTGGAAATCATGGTCGGCGACCTTGTGCCGCGCCGCGATACGCCCGTCGTCTGGTGTGACGACGGCGAAGGCATCGCAGAGACCGCCGCCGCCCGGATGGCCGCCTTGGGGTACGAAGATGTTTCGGTCCTGGACGGCGGTATCGCGGCGTGGGAATCGGCGGGCTACCGCATCTACAGCGGCGTCCATGTGCCGAGCAAGGCCTTTGCCGAAGTGGTCGAGCATGAGGCCGCCACGCCCTATATCACGGCGGAAGAGCTGAAGTCTCTCATCGACAGCAAGGCCGACATCGCGATCTACGACAGCCGGTCCTACGAGGAATACAACAACAACAGCATCCCGACCGCGATCAGCGTTCCGGGGGCGGAATTGGTCTATCGGTTCACCGACCTGACGCCGTCGCCGGATACGATGGTGATCGTCAATTGCGGCGGACGGACGCGCAGCATCATCGGCGCGCAATCGCTGATCAACGCCGGTTTCCAGAACAAGATCGTCTCGTTGAAGGACGGCACGATGGCTTGGCATCTCGCCGGGTTCGACGTGGTGAACGGTGCGACGAAAACGCCGCCGGACGTATCGGACAAAGGCTTCGACGCCGCGTTGAACGGCGCGGCGAAAGTTGCCTCTTTGTGCGACATTCCGAAGATCGACGCCGCGACCCTCGACGCATGGCGTGGCGAGGCGGATACCAAGACCTTGTATGTTCTGGATGTGCGCACGCCGGAAGAATACGAAGCCGGGCACTTGCCCGGTGTCCGATCCGCGCCGGGCGGCCAGTTGGTGCAGGAGACGGACAGCCACATCGCGGTGTGGGGCGCGCGGGTTGTATTGGTCGACGACAATGGCGTGCGCGCGACGATGACCGCGTCGTGGCTGAAACAGATGGGATGGAGCGATGTCGCGACCCTGACGATCGATAGCGCCGGCGGCTCGTTGGAGACCGGGCCGTATCGTCCCACGGCGCTCGGGTTCGATTCCTCGGCGGTGTCGGCCATCGGCTCTGCGGATTTGAAAGCGCGCCTCGACGCGGGCGGCACTGTCGTCGTGGACCTCGCCGACAGCCGAACCTATCGCGCGGGGCATATCCCCGGCGCACATTTTTCGACCCGGGGCCGGCTCGCGGCCGCGCTGCCGAAACTGCCGAAGGCCGGGGCGTTGGTGTTCACCTCGCCGGACGGCATTTTGGCGGGACTTGCGGCGGTTGATGTTGCGAAAGAAGTGGATTGTCCGGTCCACATACTGTCCGGCGGCACGGCCGGCTGGGTCGATGCCGGGCAATCGCTCGAAGAGGGGCCTTCGCATATGATCGACGAAGCCGACGACGTGTGGCTATCGGCGCGTGAACTCGGCAAGAACCGCGAAGAAGCGATGCTCGAATACCTCGCCTGGGAGATCGATCTGGTGAACCAGATGGCGACGGACGACGATCATCGGTTCCAAGTCGCAACCGGGTGATGCCGCGGCGCCGGCCGGCCCACTCGACGCGGCGGCAGTTTCGCGGAACAATACCGCCGATCTAATCGCTACTCGATTCCGGCCGGTTCCGGCCGGAAATTTCCGAATGGGAGTCTGACAGCATGGACATTCTCGCGCCGCGCATGAGCCGATTCAAACCCTCGCCGAGCCAAATTGCGTCCGCGCGGGTGCGCGAGCTTCAGGCCGAGGGGCGTACGATCATCAAGCTCACCGCCGGCGAGCCGGACTTCCCGACGCCGGACAATGCCAAGCAAGCGGTGATCGACCTGATGGACCGGAACGAAATCCGGTACGGGCCGATCAACGGGACCCAGGAGATGCGCGAGGCCGCGCAACTGAAATTTAAGCGCGAGAATGGCCTTCACTACGATCTCGATCAGATCACGGTCTGTGCCGGGACCAAACAGATCCTTTTCAACGCGCTGATGGCGACGGTGCACGAAGGAGACGAGGCGATCATCCCGGGACCCTATTGGGCGTCCTATCCCGACATGGTCAAACTGGCGGGTGGCACACCGGTGTTCGTGAGTTGCGGCCAAAACAATCAGTTCAAGATGCGCCCGGAGCAACTGGAAGAGGCCATCACCGACAAGACGAAATGGCTGATCTTCTGTTCGCCGGGCAACCCGACCGGCGCGACCTATTCGCCCGAGGAAATGCGGGCGCTTGCCGACGTTTTGGTGAAGCATCCGCATGTCCACATTCTCACCGACGACGTGTATGAGCATCTGATCTTCGACGGACGGGAATTTTCGACCTTCGCCCAGGTTGAACCCAAGCTCTATGACCGCACGGTGACCTGTAACGGCGTCTCGAAGGCGTATTCGATGACCGGGTGGCGGTTGGGCTATGCCGGCGGGCCGAAGGAGATCATTTCGGCCATGGCGAAGCTCCAGTCGCAAAGCGCGTCCGGTGTTAGCGTCGTGGGCCAAGCGGCTGCCGTTGCCGCGATTACCGGGCCGCAGGATTTCGTTAAGGAACGTACCGCCAATTTGCAGCACCGCCGCGACATGTTGTTCAAGAAATTGAGTGCCGCCGAAGGGTTGAGTTGCGATCTGCCGGAGGGTGCGATGTACATCTTCTGCAGCTGCGCCGGTGCGATCGGCAAGCGGGCGCCGGACGGACGGGTGATCGAGAACGATACGGATTTCGCGCTGTATCTGTTGGATTCGGTCGGCGTTGCGGTCGTGCAAGGCGTCGCCTATGGCCTGTCGCCGTATTTCCGGGCCAGCTTCGTCGCGCCGGAAGAGGATATCGAGAAAGGCGGCGATTTGATCCAGGAGGCTTGCGCCGCCTTGACCTGATAAGGCCGCCAGGCACAAATCAGATTATTAAATATTGTATTCGAGTGCGTATAATAATTAGCCAAATTGAGTTAGTCACATGGGTAATAATATTAATCGTTACATTAGTGCTGAATAGAATATTTTCTACAGCCCTACTGTAAAGTACGATTGTAATAGTTGTCGGCGGCGTAACTCATCACATTCTGGACAAATGCAACAGCGCCCGAAACTGTTCTTTGCATTCGTAATGCGGGCAAATGGCGTAACGGGTATCCATACGTCGATGCATGCCACCTTGAAGGCATTTCAGGATCTCGGTGTGGCAGGGGAGATCGTCACGCCGTTCGATGCGCCGCCGATCCAGTATTTCCCGGTGTTCGGAATGCGCAAGCTGATCACGCCATTCAGCCGTGCCGCCGGCGTGTGGTGGCATCGCCGTTTCCATGGCGCATTGCTGCAGCGAGTTCTGCAAGAAAAACTCACGGCGGCCGGCGATGCGATTGTCTACGCGCAATGTCCCGTTTCCGCCCAAGCGGCCCTGAATGTCCGCGATCCGCTGCGCCACAAGGTTTATCTGGCGGTCCATTTCAATCATTCGCAGGCCGACGAATGGCGCGACCAGGGATACATCACCGAAGGCGGTCGAGTGTGGTCCGGCATACGGGCGTTCGAGCGGGATGTCCTGCCCGCGGTCGACGGGCTCCTGTATGTCTCGTCCTATATGCGGGACCATCTTGAAAAGCAGTACCCCGTCTTGGCGTCGAAGCCATCGATCGTGGGCGTGAACTTCCTGGATCTGCCGACGCGGGACACATCATGCATCGCGAAGACGGGCGATTTGATTACGATCGGGTCGCTCGAACCTCGGAAAAACCAAACCTATATTCTCCGCGTCCTCTGCGAAGCCAAACGCCGGGGATATCGCTATAGGCTATCGATCGTCGGTGATGGGCCCGACCGGAAGCGTCTGGAGAAATTGGCGGTTCGTCTCGATATCGCGGACCAGGTGATATTCCGGGGCGTGTCGAGCGATGTTTTTGGCCATCTCAGGTCTCATCGTGTTTTGGTGCACGCAGCCAAGCTGGAGTCGTTCGGACTTGTCGTGGTGGAAGCGATGGCGCATGGCCTGCCCGTTGTCGCCGCACCGGCCGGCGGTATTACCGAGCTCTTCACCGATGGTGTCGAAGGGTGCTATTGGCCGTTGAATAATGTCACGGCAGGGGCCGACATACTCATCCGAATCATGGAAGATCGGGATTTGCAACGCCGTATGAGCGCCGCGGCCAAACAGCGGTTTTCATCGCAATTTCATGCGACGAAGGTGATGCCTCGTATCTCCGAGTTTGTCCTTCATGAAAAGGAGGTTTGAATGGGGGCAAAGGTCCTGGTCTTTGGCGTAGATGCGATGGAGTTATCGCTCGTCGACCGTTGGGTCGATGATGGAACGTTGCCAAACCTGGCATCATTGCGGGAGCGTGGTCTTTTCGGCGTGGTGCGCAACCCGCCACGGCGATTCAGCGGTGCGTCCTGGCCGAACTTTTATACGGCGGTCGGCCCGCATCGCCATGGGCAGTATCTCCGCACCCGTTTCAATCCGGAGGACTATCGGTATCACGGGTACCGCCCGGACCATGATCGCGCGCCGGCCTTTTGGACCGATTCCGCGTGGCGGGAAAAGCGTATCGCTGTCATCAACATGCCTTACGCGCCCGTCCAAGAAGGGCTCAATGGGATGCAGGTGGCGGAATGGGGCGTCCACGATTATCACCACCGGACCATTCGAACATGGCCCGCGTCGCTGGCCGAAGAGGTGCTCTCGCGGTTCGGCGGTGACCCTGTCGGCTTGTGCGAGATCGACGATCGCACGCCGGCCGAGTTTCAGGCCTTTCGGGAAAATCTGTTGAAGCGGGTACGGGCCAAACGGGACATGATCTGCCATTACTTGCGATCGGATGATTGGGACCTGTTCGTTTCGGTCATGGATGAGACGCATTGCGTCGGGCATCAGACATGGCATCTTCATGATCCGGCGCATCCACGGCATGAGAGGAATCTCGCGGCCGAATTGGGCGATCCGATGGAGGATGTTTACCAGGAAATCGATACCGCCTTCGGCGCGATCTGCGACTGTGTCGATGACGACTGCAACATCCTCTTCGTTTCGACGCATGGAATGGGGCCAACCAGTGACGGCAATCTGGTATTCGACGATATTCTGCGCCGGATAGAAGGTGCCGATGTGGGCGGCGGACCGCAGACGATATCGGCTATTAAGCGTGTTCAGTCCGCATTGCCCGCATGGCTTCGGGATCTGCTCCAGCCCATCAAGGAACGCATTTCGTTGAAGGTCACCGAGGAGCTGCGCAAGGGCGATCGCGCAAAACGCCTGTATTTCTCGATCCCGACGCAAGATCCCGCCGCCGGCGTGCGGTTCAATCTTGCCGGGCGGGAAAAACATGGCCTGGTCCAGCCCGGCGCGCAATACGATGAGACCGTGGCGCATCTCAGTCACGAGTTGCATGGGCTACGCGACGGCCGGACCGGCAAGCCCATGGTGGAGAGGATTATTCGGCAGGAAGATCTGGATTTGGAGGGTTATGACGGTGATCCGCCGGACTTGATCGTGCAATGGGCCGTCATGGATCCGCCGTGGATTGAATCGCCGACACTTGGTCGTATCGATCCGATTTACAATAACCGCGCCGGCGACCATCGGATGCTCGGATTCATGATGGCGGCGGGTCCGGCGGTTCGACCAGGCCAGTTGAACGACACTGTCGCACTCGAAGATTTTGGACCGACGATTGCCGGTCTACTTGGCCTGGAAACAGTCGAAACGGATGGCGCACCGATCCGGTCGATTTCGCCACGCGGCCAGGAAAACTGACCGCACCGATTTTGCGGCGAGCGTCTAATCCGGTGTCCTACGTCAATTTGCCACGCCGTTGATTTAGAGGCAGATTTAGGACGCTCGGAGGCACAAAAATCACGGCGGTATTGCCCACCGCTTCCCGCCATTCACCGCAGAAGGATCCACTGTCATGCCAGTCGAATTCGCCGAAGAACAGCGGATGCTGATCGACCTCGTCGAGAAATTCGTAGAGAACGAATTGATGCCCTTGGAAAAGGCCGTCATGGCGCGGGAGGCGGCCGGCGAAGCATGGTCGCTCCTGCCGGAGGAGGAAGAACCGCTGCTGGCGAAGTGCAAGGAACTCGGCCTGTGGGCGCTCGATGCGCCGGAAGAGGCCGGCGGCATGGCGCTGCCGACGACGGTCATGCTGGCGTTGCAGGAACGGCTGAAGCGCACGGTGACGCCGTTCATCTTTCCGCCGGACTCGCCGAACCTTCACATGCTCGAAGCGGTCGCGTCGCCCGAGCAGAAGAAGAAATACATGGAGCCGTATGCCCAGGGCGAGATGAAGTCCTGCATCGGCATTTCGGAGCCGGGGGCGGGTGGTGATCCGGCCCAGATGAAGACCCGCGCCATCCGCGACGGGGACGAATGGGTCATCAACGGCCGGAAGATTTGGGTCTCCAACGTGCCCAAGGCCGATTTCATCATCCTCATGGCGGTGACCGATCCGGATAAGGGTGCGCGCGGGGGCATCACCGCCTTCATTCTGGAGAAGGGCACGCCGGGCTTCACGATCGAACGCGAGATTCCGATGTTGGGTGGATCGCGCACCTACGAATTGATTTTGGACGACGTGCGCCTCAAGGACAGCCAGGTTCTGGGTGAGGTCGGGCAGGGCTTCGCGCCGATGCAACAGCGGCTGACTGTCCGCCGTCTGGAAATCGGTGCGATGGGCGTGGGCATGGCGTCCCGCGCGCTGGCGATGATGTGCGAACACACCCAACAGCGCGAGACGTTTGGGACGCTTCTCTCCGACCGGCAGGCGATCCAATGGTGGATTGCCGATGCGGCGACCAAAATTCACGCAACCCGGTTGATGGTGATGGACGCCGCCGAGAAGCAGGACCGGGGCGAGGACGTACGGACGGAGGCGTCGATGATCAAGGTGTTCGCGACGGAGATGGCGAGCGAGGTCTTGGATCACGCGATGCAGAGCTTCGGCGCCATGGGCATGACCCGCGAACTACCCTTCGCGATCATGTCCCAGCGTCTCCGTCTATCGCGGATCTACGAGGGGCCGACCGAGGTGCACCGCATGGTCATCGCCCGCCGTACGCTTCGGCAATACGCTTAGGTGGGATGGAAGCGCGATGAGCCGACAGGCATTCAGGGCAGCCGGATATTCGTGGCGCTTGTTTTGCGGACCGCAAGTCATTGAGCAGCGGCTGGCGGAGGCGGTGGACCGGACCGGCGCAAAACGGGTCATGGTGATCTGTTCGCCGTCGATCAACCAGCGCACCGACACGGTTCAACGCATCGAGGCGGCGCTGAGTGATCGTTACGTCGGTTTCTTCGACGGGATCGAGAAGGACTCGACCTTTGCATCGGTCGACGCCGCCCGGCAGGCGGCCGTGGATGCTAAGGCGGACCTGTTGATCGCGGCCGGCGGCGGCAGCGTCATCGTGGCGGTGCGTGCCGTGGCGATCTTCATGGCCGAGGCGGGCGATCCCTTCGAGATCATGACGCAGTATCCGGAAGGCAAGCCCGCCTATAGCCCGCGTCTCATGGCCCCGAAGCCGCCGATCATCAACATCCCGACCACACCGACCAGCGCAATGAACCGGGCCGGGACCGGACTGAAGAATCCCGACCTGGATCACCGGATGGAGTATTTCGATCCCAAGACTCGCCCGAGCGCGATCTTCCTCGACGATGACGTGCTGCTTTCCGCGCCAAAGGATGTCGTCCGATCCACCGCGACCACCGTTTTCGCCAGTTCGGTCAGCGCCCTGTCGCAGGTCGATCTCAATCCGTTGGTGGCGGGGGACAGGGACAATGCGTTCAGGCTCGCGCGTGGAGCGTATCTGCGCTTGATGGACAATCTCGACGATCCGGCGTTGCGTATCGATCTCTGTCTTGCGGCGTTCCTGCAGAACCGGGCAGAGGACGACGGGCGCGGGCGGTTTCGCGGCGGCCCGTTCTCGGGGAACTACGCGGTGTCGACGGCGCTGCACATCCGTTATCCGGCGGTCGGGCAAGGGGAGTCCACGTCGGTCGTGCATGCCCCCGCGATGCGGTTGGCCGAGGAAATCGACCTGCGGATGGCCCGACAGGTCGCGGAGGGAATTGGCGTTTGGGCCGATGGAATGGATGCACCACGGGCGACGGAAGCGGTCGCCGACGCCGTCGAGGATATCTATCGGCGTATCGGCGTGCCGACACAGCTCCGCCAATTGGACATCCCGAAAGACGATCTGATCAACATCGCCAAGGAAACGGTGAAGAATTTCAACGCCAACGCAGGCGCACGCTCGGAGGAGCAGCAAATTCAGGACTCACTGAGATTGCTCGAAGCCGCCTGGTAGCGCCTAGCGCGGCGGCTCGCCCGCGATAATGATTCGGTACAGCAATCGCAGTTCCTGAAAATCGTAGTCGGCGTTCGCCTTGTGAATGCAACACCGGTTGTCCCAAATGACCATGTCGCCGGCGCGCCAGCGGTGTTTGTAAACGAACTCGGGCTGTGTGGCGTGCGTGACGAGCCGTTCGATCAGGTCGGCGCAGCGCTCCGGCGTCATGCCGCGGAATCGGCGCACGCGAAGCGGGTTCAAGTAGATCGACCTGCGGCGGTTTTCCGGATGCGTGCGGATCAGCGGGTGAACCACGCCGTCGGACGCATCGTCTTCTCCAGCCGCGATCCTTTCCGCAAGGTTCGGTGGCACCCGGCTTTCCGTATACGCGTGCACCGCTTCCAGGGGATCGACTTCGTCGCGCAGCGCCGCGGGTAACGCGTCGTAGGCCGCGCCCATATGCGCCCACTCGGTATCCCCACCTTCGGTGGGCAGCGACACGGCATACAACGCGGTCGCCTTGGGCGGCTCCGGTTGAAAGGAATGATCGGTATGCCAGCTCACGCCGCGGACGTTGATTTTGCCATCCTTGGTTTTCTCTTGGTTGGAGATCGTCGCCACATCCGGGCAGTCGGGCAGATTGAATTGTTTCAGATGCTGGCGCAGCGGCTCGCCGAACAGTCGCGTCGCCGCAAGGAAGCCCGGGGCATCGAGCGTTTGGTCCCGGATGGCAAGGACAGAATGGTCGACGAAGGCTTGTCGCAAAGCGTCCGCCACCTCCGATGATACCGGCCGGGACAGGTCGATTCCGGTAATTTCGGCACCGATATGCTCGGTCTGCTTCGAAAGAGAGAACATCATGCGGCTCCCGCGACCGGCTGTACTTGAACACTGTTCTTGAGCCATCGTAGCGCGTCGCGCGCGCGATACGCCAATCGGCTTACCGTTCGTCACAAGGCCCCGATGCCGGTAGAGTAGAATGAGACACCATACTTCGGAGCAGCAAAAACATGATCTTGGTAGGCCGTAACCTTTCGCCCTTCGTGCGGCGCAGCGCGATTGTCCTCAAGACTTTGGGGATGGATTTCGAACCCAAAGGGTTATCAACGGCGGATGACACCGATGAAATCCTGAAGATCAATCCGGTCGGCCGGGTGCCGTCGCTGATCCTGGATGACGGCGAGACCATCGTCGACAGCCAGGCGATCATCGATCACGCCCTTGAGGTGGGCGATCCCGACAACCGGCTGCTGGCTCCATCGGGGGCGGAGCGCCGGGCGGTGTTGAGAATTTCCGCCATCGCTCAGGGCGCCATGGAGAAGGCGGTGGCATCCAGCTATGAGCGAAACCGCCGCCCCAAGGACAAAGTGTACAAGGGCTGGGTCGAACAGGTCGATGCGCAGAATGCGTCGGCGCTGGCGTCGCTGGACGCGATGGCCAAGGCCGGCGGCGATTGGATACATGGGGATCATATGACACTGGCGGATATCAACGCGGCCGTTGCCTACGACTTCGTCAGCATCGCGGAACCCTATCTGGTCAAGGATAATGCGTTCCCCGCCTTGGCGGCGTTATCCCGGCGCTGCAATGAGTTGCCGGCCTTCGCCGAGACGCAATGGAAAGGCTAATTCCGCTGGCCGGGCCCGATTGCTGGGTTCTATGGCCGGTGCTAGCTTGAACCACCGGCGCCACAGACCGCAGAGCTTTCCTTGGAGATAGACATGGCTGACACGGACAATGGCATCATCGCGGTCGTCAAACGCGATTGCCCGACCTGCGAATTGGTCGAGCCGGTCTTGAAGCGGCTGGAAGAGGCGGGGACCCTGGTGCGCGTTTATTCGCAGGACGACCCGGCCTTTCCGGAGAGCATTGCCGATGTCCAGGACGACCGGTCGCTCGAACGATCCTTTCACCTGAACGTGGAATTCGTACCGACGCTGATCCGCATGGAAAACCGGCGCGAATCCGGCCGCGTGTTCGGCTGGAACCGCGAGGAGTGGGAGCGGTTCACCGGCATTCAGGGTATCGGCGAAGGATTGCCCGCGAACCAGCCGGGATGCGGGTCGAAATCGGTAGAGCCCGGTATTCCCGAGCAATTGCAGGCGCGCTACGGCGAGGTGCCGTTCCAGTCGCGGAAGATCGAGTATTCCGACTGGGACGATGTCATGGAGCAGGCGTTCGACCGGGGCTGGACCGACGGTCTGCCGGTCGTGCCGCCGACCGATGCCCGGATTCTCCGCATGCTGACGGGAACCGACCGGGCGCCGGACGAGGTCGTCGGCATCATGCCGCCGGACATGAAGGAATGCACGGTCGAGAAGATCGCCGTGAATGCGGTCATGGCGGGGGCACGGCCGGAATATATGCCCGTGATCCTGGCGGTCGTCGAGGCTGCGCTGAAACCGAAGTTCACGCTGCATGGGGTTCTGTGCACGCTCAATTTTTCCGGGCCGGTCATCGTCGTCAATGGCCCGGTCACCAAATCCATCGGCATGAATTGGGGCGGCAACTGCTTGGGGCAGGGCAACCGCGCGAACGCCACCATCGGACGGACGCTGCAGCTACTCGTTCGGAATGTCGGTGGGGGACGGCCCGGCGAGATCGACCGTGCCGTCTTCGGTAATCCCGGTAAATACACCTATTGCTTCGCCGAGGACGAAACCGATCCGGATTGGGAACCGCTGCACGTGTCGCGCGGCTGTACCCCGGGGTCGAACGCCGTGACGCTGCATCACGGCCATGGCGTGACGGGTTTCTCGGACTCCGCGGCCCGTGGCGCCGACGAGCTTGCGCGGTCTTTGTCCTTGATGCTCGTCAACGAGATGCATCCCAAGAAGACGCAATGCGCCAATGTGATCGTCGCGATCTCGCCGGAGCATTACCGCATCTACAAGGATGACGGTTGGGGCCGGAAGGAGATCGAAGAAGCGCTGCACCACTATACGACCCGGCCGGGTAAGGATCTGATCAAAGGCGCGCAGGGGATCGGCGAAGGGATCGATCCGGACCTTGCGGAAGAGATGGTGCCCAAATTCTGGCGGGATCACGGTATACTGCTGATGCGCGCGGGCGGCCCCGGCGGCCTGCAGACCGCGATCATCGGCGGATGGAGCGGCGGGCGGAACCATGATGAGATCCAGCCGGTCACACACCAGTTCTAGCAACGGTATCCCGTCCGAAATCGAAAAGGAGGAATGTCCGATATGAAATTCGTTCGAGACCCGACCAGCGAAGCGTCTGCGACCAAGCGGCCGCCCAGGGCCTTGCCCGCGGACATCACGGGCAAGACGATCGCGCTGCTGGATATCTCCAAGGAACGCAGCGACGAATTCCTCGATCATCTCGAGGTCAAGTTCTCGGAAGCCGGTTTCCCGGTGAAGCGCTATCGTAAGCCGAGCAATTCCAAGAATGCGGCGCCCGAACTAATCCAGGCAATCGTCCAGGAAGCGGATATCGTCGTCGAAAGTCTCGCCGATTGAGGCTCGTGCACGTCGTGCAGTTTGCATGACATGAATGCACTCGACAATTTGGGCGTTCCGGGGCTGATGGTCGCGACGACCGAATTCAAGGTCGCTGCGGAATCGCAGTCCAAGTCGCTTGGTTTCGAGCCGCATATCGTGTGGGTCGAGCATCCGATCCAGAACCGGACAGCGGACGAATTGCGGGACATCGCCTACGACGCGTTCACGCCGATCATGGAGACGTTGCGAGACGGGGCCTAACCGTCTCTCGGCCGCTGAACTGACCAAATTAGCGGGCTACCTCTCATTGTTTCTGGGGTAGTATCGTCACAGTTTTCGAGTGGGATGTGTGATCGGCCGGGGCGACCCGGCCGAACGGTTCAATTTGATCGGGGAAGGTCGCGACATGGCGTTTATGTTCGACGAATTGGCGATTTTCGTCATCGTCTTCTTGTTCCTGGTGGTTCTCGTCATCTTCATGGGCGTGAAGACGGTGCCGCAGGGCGAGGAATTCACGGTTGAACGCTTCGGCCGCTATACCAAGACGTTGGGTCCGGGTCTGAACTTGATCGTGCCCTTCGTCGATCGGATCGGCGCCAAGATGAACATGCGCGAACAGGTGCTCGACGTTCAGAGCCAAGAGGTCATCACCAAGGACAACGCGATGGTTACCGCGGACGGTGTCGTGTTCTTCCAGGTGATCGATGCGGCCAAGGCGGCCTATGAGGTGAATGACCTGGAGCGCGCGATCCTGAACCTGACGATGACCAATATTCGGACGGTAATGGGGTCGATGGACCTCGACATGGTCCTGTCCGAGCGCGACTCGATCAACGCGAACCTTTTGCGGGTCGTGGACGAGGCGACCAACCCTTGGGGCGTCAAGGTGACGCGTATCGAGATCAAGGACATCGCGCCGCCGCTCGACCTGGTGGAAGCGATGGCGCGGCAGATGAAGGCGGAACGCGAGAAGCGCGCCAATATCCTGGATGCGGAAGGCGAACGGCAGGCCGACATCCTTCGCGCGGAAGGCCGTAAGCAGTCCGCGATCCTCGAGGCCGAAGGCCGGAAGGAGGCCGCCTTCCGCGACGCCGAGGCGCGCGAGCGTGAGGCCGAGGCCGAAGGCAAGGCGACGGCCATGGTCTCCGAGGCGATCGCAAAAGGCAATGTGCAGGCGCTGAACTATTTCGTCGCCCAGAAATATGTCGATGCGCTGGGGCAGTTCGCGGATTCGCCGAACCAAAAGACTTTCTTCTTGCCGGTGGAAGCGACCGGGGTGATCGGTGCGATTGGCGGTATCACGGAAATTGCCCGGGAAGCCTTCAAGCGGCCGGATGGCGAATCCGGCGCCGCCCCGGCCAGCGGGCCGTGGGACCGGACGTAGCGCGATGGATGCAGTGTTTCAGTTTTCCGAGGATATCCGGTTCTGGCATTGGTGGATCTTCGGTCTCTTGCTGCTGGGTCTCGAAATATTGGTTCCCGGCAGTTTCTTCCTGTGGATGGGCGTCGCGGCGGGAATCGTCGGGCTGATATTGCTGGCGTTTCCGGATTTCGCCTGGCAGAGCCAGATCCTCACCTTCGCGATCGTTTCGGTGGTTGCGGTGGTCGGATGGCGCCTCTGGCTGCGCAAGCATCCGATCGAGACGGAGGATTCCACCCTCAACGTGCGCGGTGCACGATACCAGGGCCGGGTTCTGACGTTGAGCGAACCGTTGGTGAACGGTGTCGGTAAGGTCAAGGTCGACGACAGCCTCTGGCGCGTGTCGACCGGCGACGCCACCTCATTGCCCGAAGGCGCGCGAATTCGCGTCACAGGGGTCGATGGCGCGACGCTCGTGGTCGAGGAACTGCAGGAAGAATCCGCGTAGTCGCTAGGCCGTTTCGGTTCGGGTCGCGGGTGCGATCGCACGGCGGTAGAGATGCCATGAGGCATGGCCGAGCACCGGCAATATCACGAATAGACCGACCAGACCGGAAAGCAGCGAGACGGCGATCAACAGCGCGATCGTGATGCACCACAAGATCATCGGAACCTTGTTCTGTAGGACGACTTTCACGCTGGTGATCATCGCGGTGACGAAGTCGACCTCCCGGTCGAACAGCATCGGATAGGACGTCACCGAGAAGGAGAAGACGGAAAAGGCGATGACGGCGCCGACGCTGTTCCCGATCAGCAGGAACAACAGACCCATCGGGGTGGTGAAAATCACCTTCAGCAGTTCCGGCGCGCTCAGGGCCGACATCCCGAGGAATCCGAAGAAGAGCAGAGCCGCGATATCCATCCAGATGAAAAGCGAAAAGCCCGCGACCAGCGCCATCCAGCCGAGGTCGCTGCTCGTGGCGTCGCGTACGGAACCGAAAATGCGGCCCCACGACAGCGATTCACCCCGTTCGAGGCAGCGGCTGATTGCGTAGAAGGCAGCGGCAATGAACGGTGCAATCAATGCAAAACCTGCCGCCAACGGATACACGAGATACGGCAGGTCGAACTGAACGAGCAGCAGAATTAGGATCCATCCGCCCACCGTGTAGACTCCGCTGACGCCGAGTGCGTAGAGCGGGGCGTTCCGGAAATCGCGCAGGCCCGCCGCTAAGACTTCAAGAATGTCGCTCTTCGTCAGGGGGAGGATGACCGGCGCAGTTGGAACGGTCTCGCCGGCGGTATGACCTGAATTCGCTGTCTCGTTCATGTTTCCCTCCCAGTCTTGAATACCCTTGACCGTACCGGCTTATCGAAATCTCTGCGTCATTCGCGCAAAATCCGCCAATTGTCAGGTTAGGGAAAAGAAAGCAAGCGGTCCGTGATCTAGATCAGTTCCGGCAAAATTTTCGGATTCGGACCGGAGCGTCCGGCCGAAGGGAAAGTAAGGGATTTCCCGGCGTTGCTATGCCAACGTGATGGAAACCGCCCCTAAACCTGGAATCCGGTGATCGATGCGGTCGCCCTTCGACATCCAATGCGTCGGGATCACCGACCCCAGGGTCACGAACTCATTCGCGCGCAGATAACGGCCGCGTTCGGCCAGCCGATTGGCCAGCCAGGCCAGGGCTTCCAGTGGGTGCCCCATGATCAGCGATCCTTTTCCGCGCCCGAGTTCGGTGCCGTTGAGGTTGACCGTCGCCTCCGCCTCCGCCAAATCGATGTCCTGCCAATATTCGACGGGATCGCCGAGTACCACGGCGGCGTTGAAAAAGTTGTCGGCCACCATTGTCGGCGTGTCGAGATCGCGATAGTCGCGGTAGCGGGCATCCACCAACTCGATGGAGATCATGACGGCGCCGACGGCATCGCGCACGCTGTCCCTCGTATAGGGCGCGCCGGCGGCGGGCAGGTCCGCCGCAAGGGATGCCGCGATCTCCGTTTCGACCCCGGGTTCGACGAAATCCGCATGCGACAGTTCTGCATGGCCACGATACACCGCCGTATCGAACACCGCGCCAAATGCCGGTTCGTGGATATTCATGTATTCCTGCATGACCGGTGTGGTGCAGCCGATCTTGTACCCGACAGGGTCGCCGAGGCCCTTCACCGCGAGGATTTCGTTGCAGGCTTCTTGAACGGCGTACGCATCGTGCAGGTCGGCGGGCCGAATATCGGCCGCCATGGTGTCCAACCGGGTTCGGTTCAGCCGGTTTTCGGCGACGGTGCTCGCTGACTGTTGGATCCCCTCGGGAGTCATGCAGGCCTCATGGTCGGTTAGAACTGATTTATCACGCCGCCGTTGATCTGCAGCATCTGGCCGTTGATGAAGCCGCCTTGGTCCGAAACCAGCAGGTCGACCAACGCGCCGATGTCGTCGGCATTGCCGAGCCGACCGGCGGGGTTGGCTTCGAGCAGTTTCTGGAACCGCGGTTCGGAGATATCCTTGTCTTCGTCGGGAAAGGTGCCCGGCGAGATGATGTTGCAGGTGACGCCCTGGCGTCCGAACTCTTTCGACAGCGACTTCGTCAATCCCCAGAGTGCATGTTTTGACACGCTGACCGCCGCCTTGCCCGCGTAGCCCTGTTGCGCGTTCATGCCGGTGAAATGGATGATCCGGCCCCAGCCTTTTTCCAACATGCCGGGAACGCAGGCACGCGCAAGATGGAAGGCGGAATAGAAGTTGATGTCCATGATCCGATTCCACTCTTCCTCGGTTATCTTGAGGAAATCGCCGTCGGGACGCACCGCCGCATTGGCGACCAGCACGTCGACGCTGCCGAACTTGTCAATGGCCGACTTGGCCATGGCCTGAACCTTGTCACGGTCGCCCACGTTACACATCTCGATCATCGCTTCCGCGCCGAGTTCACTGATCTTCGCTGCGACCTCTTCGCACGCTGCCCGATTGCTCGACCCGTTCAGGACGATGTTGTACCCGGATGCCGCGAGATGGAGGGCAATGCCGCGCCCGATATTCTTGCCCGATCCCGTGATCAGCGCGGTTCGTTTTTCCTGAGCCATGTCTGTGTCCTTTGTGGAAAGTGGGTTCTTAGCGGACGGATTCGCTTCGCCCGAGGTGTTCTATGTCACAAGCGTGAAATGTACCGTGTCGGATCTGGTCTGCCGTAGCATTTGGATGCGCTGATGCCAACGGATGCGTCATGCCGATGCGGGCCCGGCCCCATGATTGTGCCGCCCGTCGGCGAGCCGCCCGAGCGCGTCGAAGATTTTCCGGTCGATCTCGATACCATCGCGTTTTAGCTCGGCGCGGACACGATAACTGCGTTCACCCGGAATGCGTATTTCGCTGATGCCGTCCTGACGTCGGGTCGCCTTGATGTCGGCGATTCGTCGGGCGAGTTCGCGCTGGTAGACCTCGAGCGGGATGAACAAATCCGGTTTGAAGGCGATGATCAAATAGCCCCGAATGTCGTCCGGAGTGCGGGCACCGGCGCACAACACGCTGATTGCGTCCATGGCGAGCGCCAAGCCGAATCCCTTATAGCCGCCGACGGGGCCGCCAAACGGCAACAGGGTGCCGCGCCGCGCTTCCCCCGCATCCGTTGTGGGTCGCCCATCCGGGCCGAGCGCAACACCTTCCGGAATCGGTTCGCCCATACGTTCCCGGAACTGCAAGTCGGTTCCCATGAAGGCCGAGGTGCCCATATCGATGACCAGCGGATCGCCGTCGGCCGGAAAACCGAAGGCGATCGGGTTCGTGCCGAGCGCCCGGTCGGCACCGCCAAACGGGGCGACCTGCGGATTGGCGCTGACGGTATGGATGCCGATCAGGCCCGCTCGGGCGATCTTCTCGCAGTAAAATGCGCTGCGACCGCTCATCCAGCTGTTGGATAGGCAGATGATGGCGATACCGTGCCGTGTCGCCCGGTCGATTGCCTCCTGGGCGGCGTAATGGATCGCCAACATGCCGACGTTATTGCCCCCGTCGATCAATACCGAAACGTCGGTTTCCTTGAGGGTTCGCAACGGAAAGCGAGGTTCCTTGAAATGAGGCGCATCTACGATGTTGAGCAATTTCGGCAAGCCCGAATATTCGTAACCGCATAACGCGGCATCCATGACATGGTCGGCGAGGATACCGGCTTCGCCGGCGTCGAAGCCGATGCCGCGCATCGAGCGCTCGGACAATTCCTGCGCGGCGGCTGCGGTAAGATGTACTCGCTCGGCATGAGGTTCATTCATGTCGAGGATTCTTCGCGATAATCAGGATTCCTGCAAGTTTGCCCCGGCCGATTGGTGCAAAGGTTCATACGGCCTACACTGGTTCGCTGGTTGGCGGATGAACTTGGGTGGCCTCTCCGCCTGTGTCATACAGGAATAGATATGCAGTTCGGTATCACGTCCTTTCTTACCGACTACTCGATCCAGGCGGTCGATCTTGCCATTGCCGTGGAGGAACGGGATTTCGATGCGCTGTTTGTGCCGGACCACACTCATATTCCCGCCAGCCGGATGTCCGAGTTTTCCCGCGGCGGTGACCTGCCGCCGGACTATTCCCATAACGTCGAGGTGTTCCAAGCCCTGACGGCGGCGGCCGCGGTGACTAAGCGGATCAGACTGGGCACCGGAATATGTCTTGTGGTCGAGCGCGATCCGATCCTCACGGCGAAGCAGGTCGCTAGCCTCGACCATATCTCGAATGGCCGCGTCGATTTCGGGATCGGCGGCGGGTGGAACCGCGAGGAGATGGAGAATCATGGCACGCCGTGGCATCGCCGGTGGAAGGTGGTGCGCGAGCGGATCGAGTCAATGAAGGCGATCTGGACCGGGGAAACGGCGGAGTATCACGGCGAGTTCGTGGATTTCGACCCCATATGGTCCTGGCCCAAGCCGGTGCAAAAGCCGCACCCGCCCATCTTCGTTGGCGGTGACGCGCCCGGGACATTCAAACGTGTATTGCGTTATGGGGACGGCTGGATACCGTCCCTCGGCGGCACTGACGAGCATGCCAGTCTCAAGTTGGACAGGATGGCGGAGCTTCAGGCGCTCGCATGCGACGCCGGTCGCCCACCGTTCCCTATCACCACGAATGCCACGCCGCGTGATCCCGCAAAGATCGAAAAGCTTGCCGAGGCGGGGGTCACGCGCTGCTTATTTGGTCTGAAAGCGGCGGCCGCCGAAGACGTGCTGCCGCGGCTCGATCAGCTGGCCCGGCTGGCGGACGAGATGCGCCAGCGATTGTAGTCGCCGGTAGCGCAGGTTTGCCGGTCTTCCGAACCGCCGCCTATACTTGTCCCGTTTCCGTCCTTCACACTTGGATTCCCGCCATGGCCGACGATATCGATCCGATCCGCCTCGAACTCATCAAGAATTCGTTGGTGATGATTTCCGACAACCTGATGGTGTCGGTGCTGCGGACGTCGCGGTCCACGCTGGTCAAGGCGAATATGGATTTTTCCGCTTCGATCTGCGATGCGGCGGGCAACATGGTCGGGCAAGGCCTGGCGTTGCCGGGCCATCTGGGCGCAACCATGCCGGCGCTGCGCGGTTGTCTCGATTATTTCAAGGACGACATCGAGCCGGGCGACATCTTCGCCAATAACGATCCTTATGCCGGCGGCAGCCACCTCAACGACATCTTCATGTTCAAACCGGTCTTCCGCGAGGGCGAGTGCATCTGTTTCCTGGGCTTGATCCTGCATCACACCGATCTGGGCGGGCGGGTGGCCGGCGGGCAGGCGGCGGACAGCGACGAGATTTTCCAGGAAGGCTTGCGCATCCCGCCGAGCAAGATCTATCAGGCGGGAAAGCCGAACGACACGTTGATGCGCGTCATAGAGCACAACACCCGCGTCCCGGACACTGTCTTGGGCGACGTGCGGGCGCAGATCGCCGCCCTGATCGCCGGCGCGGTCGAGATCGAGAAGCTGGTCGATCTGTACGGTGTCGCCGAACTGAAGAAATACATGAACGAGCTGGTGGACTATACCGAGCGGCTCGTGCGCAGCTATATCCGCGACCTGCCCGACGGCGAGGCGGAATTCACGGATTACAATGACGACGATGGCGTCGGCGGCGGACCGGTCACGTTGCACGTCAAATTGACGGTCAAGGGCGATGAAATCGTTGCGGATTTCACCGGCACGTCGCCGCAGATGGGTGGCGCGCTGCATACCAATTACTGGTTCACAGCCTCGTTGACCTATGCCGCGCTCCGCGCCGTGATGCCGCCGGACACGCCGAACAACGCGGGCTTCTACCGGCCGATCACGGTGATCGCCCCGGAAGGCAGTTGGGTCAACCCACGCTTCCCGGCGGCGCTCGGCGCGCGCGGGCAGGGGGGATATCGCATCCGTACCTTGGTGTCGGGCGCAATCGCCAAACTGATGCCAGGCCGCATGCCGGCCTGTCCGGGGGGCAACGAGTTCGGCCTGTCGGTCACCGGCCTGACGCCGGAACGGCGGCGCTTCCTGCATGTGGAGTTCCACAACGTGACGGGACGCGGCGGCGGGCCGGACGCGGACGGGCAGGACGGTGGCCCTTATTGGTTGGGCAACCTGTCCAATACGCCGGTCGAGGTCATCGAGGCGGAGAACCCGCTGCTGATCGAGGAATACGGGTTCCTGCCCGACACTGGCGGGCCCGGAAAGTATCGCGGCGGGTTGGGCGTCGTGCGGCAGTATAGGCTGCTGAACGAGACGGCGATCGTGCAGCAACGCGCGGACCGGCATGTCTATCCGTGTTGGGGTTTGTTCGGCGGCAAGCCGGGGGCGCTCTCCAAGTCCTATTTCGTGAAGGACGGCGTGCGCGAGGAATCGCCGGCGAAATTCGTCCGGACGATGGTGAAGGACGAGATATTCCGGTCGGAAATGGCCGGTTCCGGCGGATACGGCGAGCCGTTCGAGCGTGACCCGGACGCGGTGGCGGAAGACGTGCGGCAAGACAAGATGACGCTGGCGCATGCGGAAGCGGAATACGGTGTCGTCCTCGACCCGGGTACGCTCGCGGTCGACCGGGACCGAACCGCGGAACGGCGCGCGGCCGGCGGGATCGCAGCGCAATGACCCGGTACCGTCTCGGAATCGATATCGGCGGCACCTTCACGGACATCGTCCTGCTGGGCGAGGACGGCGTCGTTCATACCAAGAAGATCCTCTCGACGCCGGACGACTACAGTCTTGCCATCGAAGAAGGGACGCGGGCGCTCCTGGCGGAAACCGGTATTGCAGCCGAAACGATCGCCGAGGTGTCGCACGGTACGACGGTGGCGACCAACGCCATCATCGAACGTAAAGGCGTGCGCGTCGCCCTGGTCACCACGCAAGGCTTCCGCGACATTCTGGAGATCGCCCGGTATCGCGCACCGCAGCTCTATGATGTGTACTTCCGCAAGCCCGATCCTTTGGTCGAGCGGCGATTGCGGTTTCAGGTGCCGGAGCGGATGACCGCCAACGGCGAGGTCGTCACGCCGTTGGATGCGGAGGCCGTGCACGCCGCGGCCGACAAATGCGTCGCCGAGGGCGTCGATGCGGTCGCCATCTGTTTCATCAACGCCTATGCGAACGGTGCGCATGAGGAAGAGGCGGCTACATTGTTCCGGGCGCGCCATCCCGATCTGCCGGTCACCGTGTCGAGCGAGCTGGTGCCGCAGATCCAGGAATACGAACGGACCAGCACGACTGTCGTGAATGCCTATATCCGGCCCGTGATCGAACGCTACGCACAGAAACTGGAGGAACGGTTGAAATCGATCGGAATTTCGGTGCCGCTGAACATCATGCAGTCGAACGGGGGCGTCCTGCCCGGGGGGCTGGCGGCGCGCAAACCGATCTTCATCATCGAATCCGGTCCGGCGGCCGGGGTGGTCGGCGCACAACGCCTTGGCGACCGTCTCGGCTTGGGCGATACGATCGT
This sequence comes from Alphaproteobacteria bacterium, assembly GCA_965228975.1. GTDB lineage: Bacteria > Pseudomonadota > Alphaproteobacteria > UBA8366 > UBA8366 > JAJFJD01. Next base: position 2,757,646 of record OZ245851.1, on the reverse strand, counting down.
CTTCGACATGGGGGGCACGACGGCGAAGGCGTCGATCATCGTCGGCGGCGAATACGGAACGGCCCCGGAAACCGAGGTCGGCGGCGGTGCGGCGCTCGGACATCGAATGATCCGCGGCGGCGGCTATGTCGTCCAGGCGCCGACCATCGACATCGCCGAAGTCGGCGCGGGCGGCGGCAGCATCGCGTGGGTCGATGCGGGGGGCGGCATCCAGGTCGGTCCGCACAGCGCGGGCGCGGCGCCGGGTCCGGTCTGTTATGGCCAGGGCGGCACGGAGCCGACGGTCACCGACGCCAATCTGTTGTTGGGGTATTTGAACCCGGATGTATTGGTCGGCGGCGACCTGGCGCTCGACCATGACGGAGCGGAGCGCGCGGTCACCGGCATCGGCGATACGCTGGGGCAATCCGCAACGGACACGGCCTACGGCATTCACCTCATCGCGAACGCGCGGATGATGCGGGCGCTGAGCGCGGTATCCTCCGAGCGCGGCCTCGACCCGGCGGGGTTCGGTGCCGTCGCCTTCGGCGGGAATGGCGGTGTGCATGTCTGTGGTTTGGCGGACTCGCTCGGCTTGCCCGAGGTCGTCGTACCGCCGGCGGCGGGGTTGTTCAGCGCGTTGGGGCTGATCTTCGCGGACGTGGAGCACCAGTGCATCCGCGCCTATTACCAACCGATCGATTCCGTGGACCTGGACGCCCTGAACGAAACCTTCCAGGCCTTGCGCGCCGAGGCCACCGAGCTCCTGACTGCGGATGGCTATCCGGAGGAACGCCGGGCGCTGACCTGTTCCGCCGAGGTGAAGTATATCGGACAGAATGCCGCGCTGGTGGTGCCGATCGACCGTTTGCCGATTACGGATAGCGATCTGGAAACATTATGCGAGTCTTTTTCCGTCGCGCATGACAGGACCTTCGGGTACCGGTCCGACGAGGAACGCCTGCAATTCGTGTCGCTCAAGGTGGTCGGACGCGGGGTGCCGGATGCGCCGCGATTGCCGGAGGCGGTGCGGGTCGGCAGCGGTCACGCGGCGTCGATGTCGCATCGGCGCGCGTATTTCGGGCCGGAGCACGGGTGGATGGAGACGCCGGTGCTCCGTCGTGCCGATTTGGACGAGACGCCGCGGCCCGGCCCGTTGATCGTCGAGGAATATGACACGACCACGGTCGTACGGCCGGGGTGGGCGGCATCCCGCGATAGCTGGAATAATATCCGGTTGGCCGGCTCCGGCGGCTGACCCGCGGTGGTTGGCTACTCTTTTAACAACAGCGACGTCAGGGCGCCGGGCATGCTGAGCATGGGGTAGTGCCCGGTATCCAGTTCGTACCAAGTGGCGTTGAGTGTTTCGGCGGTTCGACGTTGATGCGCCTCGCCGGGGTTAACGGCCTGCGGGCAATAGACGACCGATGCCTTCCAAGTCCGGTCCCAAAAGTCCTCCAACACAACGGGCTGCTCGAAGACCGCTATGGGGTGGAGCGTCGACCGCTCGGCGGCCCAATCCGCCAGCGCGGGATCGAGCCCTCCGAGCAATTTTTCCCGGCGTTCCTCGCGCGTCGGGCCGGTGGCCGCGTCGGTTTCGATACTGTTGGGGCCTTTGACGATGTCGCGGATCTTTTCGCCGTGCATCAGCGCAAGGGCGTCCACGAAAACCAACCGGGCGATACGGTCGCGCGCCAGCGTCGCGGTTTTCGCCGCGACCATCCCGCCGGCGGAGGTGCCGACGAGGACCACATCGTTCAGATCTTCCGACCACAGGAATCCGGCAATTTCCTCCGCCTGTGTCTCGGTGGTGATGCCCGGGCGAATCTGCGCCGCCCGTTCGCCGCATCCGTCGAGGCTCGGAGCAAAGACGGTGTGCCCTTGATTCCGCAGCCGGGTGGCGACTGGCTTCCAAATCCAACCGCCCTGATAGGCGCCGTGCAGCAATACGAATGTGGTCACGGATCTTGTCCTTATGTTTTTTGCGTTATGACGCGATGTGGTTATCGAATCCGGCTGTAGTCCATTGGCCGCATCAACACGCTATCCACCCGCTCTGTGGTTTCGAGCCACCGGTGCTTCACGAGCTGTGCTAAATCCGGGTCGTTCTCTTGCGTTTCCCGCCAACGCTGCCAGGTCGCCATGTCGGGGAACCGGCGGATTTCGACGCTGCGATGCGACCCGGTATTGGTCGTGCCTTCGCCGATAACCGTATCGAAAAAGGCGATGAGCGATCCACCGTCGCGCTCCAGCGCCGGCACGACCTTGTCGAAATACAGCGCGTGATGCTCGGTGGCGCGATGCGGCCGCAGATAGATGATGCGCTGCTCGATAAAGCACCGCTGCTGACCGCGTATGTCCTCGATGGCGGGCCAGGTGGCCGGAAATCCTGGCGACCCATCTGCCAGTTTCAGGATCGACGTGTTTACGAAGTCCAGAGTGGGATAGAGCGACGCGGATTGTCCTTTCAGCAGCGTCGCATCCTGACTCGCCCGTGCCCGGTGCTGTTCCCAAGTGGCGAGGCTTTCGTGTTCGCGGAGTTGCCAGAGGGCGCAGCCCGCTTCCGCGCCGATCCAGATTTCCCATGCGCCGACCAGGGTCGAGCCGTGCTCGTCGAGGGCGGCGAGGGCCACGCTTTGAAAATGCTCGTGACGTTGCTCAAGCCGGCCACCCCGTGCGACGACAAGTCGGTGTTGGTAGATCAATGCTCTGCCCTCGTAACTTCGATCGTTCAACGGATGCTATCACGAGGGCTGCATGGTCGCGAAAACGGGTCCCGTTTCGTGAAAAGCGCGGTTGTGCGCTAGAGTAACTCGTACAATCTGAAACAGGGTCGCCGCCGACAACGATCAAGGAGACGAATTGAGATGATCAAGCGTTTCTCGTCGCTCTATGCGGGTCACGTCGATTTTGAGGAATCGGGCCAGAACGCCGATCCGGTCAATGACCGGCGGTATTCGAATGAACACCTGGCGACCGTGTTCGACAAGAGCGAGGCATTGGCCCGCTGCATGGACGATCTCGGTTATCACACCTTGTGGTTTGCCGAGCATCACTTTCAGCACGAGGGCTACGAGGTTATCCCCAACATCCCGATGCTGGGCGTGCATCTCGCGCATCTCACAAAGAAGCTTCGCTTCGGGTGCGGGTTCAACATCACGCCGATGTGGCATCCGCTGCGTTTGGCCGAAGATTTCGCCGTTGCCGATATCCTCAGCAAGGGACGGGTCACCTTCGGTGTCGGGCGCGGCTATCACACCCGCGAGGTGGAGACGTTGGGTGGACCCTTGCTCGACCAGGAGGCGAACCGGGACATCTTCGAAGAGCAGGTCGATATCCTCTTCAAGGCCTTCCACGAGGAATCTTTTTCGCACAAAGGCAAGTACTACACCCTGCCGCCGGACGTACCGTACCGCGGTTACGACTTGAAGGAGATCAGCCTGGTGCCGCGCCCGCTCAGCCAGCCGGTCGAGTGCTGGCAGCCGGTGGTCAGTGCGCAGGATCGTGGCCTGGACTTCATGATGAAGCATGGCATCAAGGGCATCATCGGCGGCGGCTCGGCCTTAATGGCGGACAAGTCGATCCACGCCTTTCAGGCGGCGCATCGGCGTGCGGGTATCGATGCCAAGCTCGGCGAGAATCTCTGCTTCGGGATTTCCTTTCATCTGGCGCCCACCCATGAGCAGGCGATCAACGAGGCGCGTCCCTATTACGAGGAACACGCCAAGATGTTCGGTCCGCTGGGCTTTCTCGGGCCGCTCGAAAAATCGCAGATCGAGGCGCTCGGCCGGCGCGGCGGCATAGACGATGCCGGCATTCCGACGCTGGAAGATGCCTGCGCCAACGGCGCATGGTATTGCGGACCGCCGGAGGGTTTCGTCGAGTTCCTGGGAGAGATCGGCGACAAGTACCCCGGTGTCGAGGACGTGAATGTGCAATCGGCGATGGGCACGCCCCAATCCGTCATGATTGAGCAACTCGAATGGTTCGCGCGGGACGTGATGTCGAAGGTGAAGCCGGCTCAGGCCGCCGCCTAAGAGACGGCCTTACTTCGTCAGCGCTTCCCAATCGTAGAGCGGCGGTTCCTTGTCCTTGAACCGGCGCACCGCCTCGCGATGGAAGTCGGTGTCCCGGACTAGGCTCTGGCCCATCGCCTCCATCTCCATCAGGGTCCGGAAGTCTTGGTTGAAGGATTGGTTCAGAATGTTTTTGGAGACGCCGATGGCGGTCGTCGAGGCTTGGCACAGCCGGCCGGCCAGTTCGCGCGCTTCCTCCATCGCCGTGTCCTGGCCTACCGTATCCAGGATCATGCCGAGTTCCTTCGCTTCCTCGCCGTAGACCCGGCGGCCCGTGTAGATCAGTTCCCGCGCCCGCTGTAGGCCGACCAGCCTGGGCAGGATGTAGAATCCGGCCCAATCCGGCACGAGTCCGATTTTTGCGAAAGCCTGTGTGAAAAAGCCGCGCGGCGTGGCGAGGACGAAGTCCGCAAGCAGCGCCAGATTGCACCCGGCGCCGGCAGCGGCGCCGTCGACGAGGCTGATGACCGGCACTTCCACATGCAGGATGTCGTAGATTAGATTGTGGCCGAGACGCATGCGCTTGCGCTGGTCATTCCCCGTTACCGCCTTGCTGCCCATATTCTTGACGTCGCCGCCGGCACAGAACGCGCCCTCGGCGCCGGTCAGGATGACCGCCTTCACGTCCTCGCCCGCCGATTCCTTGATGATCTCGAACGCCTTCTTCAGGTCTGCCCGCATTTCGAGGCTCAGGGCGTTCCGGGCTTCCGGCCGGTTCAAGGTGATCGTCGCGATATGGTCTTTCACCTCGAACAGGATGTGTTGGTAGGTCATAGTTCAATCTCGCTTTTTATTGTCTGCGCCGAACGATGGTTCCGGACGCCACAGTGTAGACGACATTACCAGCGGCGTTAATTCGGGCGGAAACAGCCGAACAAAGGGTAACCGGACAAAACCGTGGCCGGACGTGATTGGTATTGTGGCCGATGATGGTAAGGTCTTGTATTGGTGCCGCGTCACCGATTCCCACCGCCGACCATCCCAAAGCCGAAAGAGCAATGACCATGAATGCCGATGAAATCGAACATCTGTTTCGGGGCAGCGGAACCCCGCCGAGCAAAGTCCTGCCCGGTGAGCCGCCGTTTTCGACCCGGCCGGAACTCAGTGGCACCTTCGGTATGGTCGCGTCGACGCATTGGCTGGGCACGGCCGCGGGCATGGCGATCCTCGAGAAGGGCGGTAACGCCTTCGATGCGGCGATCGCAACCGGTTTCACGTTGCAGGTAGTCGAGCCCACCATGGCCGGGCCGGGCGGCGACGTGCCGATCATTCTCTACGATGCGAAGGCCGAAAGTGTGAGATCGATCTGCGGACAGGGCGTCGCCCCGGCGGCCGCCACGGTCGAGGCGTATCGCGGCTTTGGGCTCGACATCATGCCGGGGGCCGGATTGTTGCCCCTGGTTGTGCCGGGGGCGTTCGATGCGTTCATGCTGATGCTGCGCGATTGGGGCAGTTTGCGGGTGCGCGACGTGCTCGAACCCGCCATCGGTCACGCCCGGAACGGATATCCGATCGCGGCCCGCGTGGTTGCGACGATCGACGCCCTGAAGGATCTGTTCGTGGAGCATTGGCCGAGTTCGGCGGCGGTCTATTGCCCTAACGGCAACGTCCCGGAGCCGAACCAACTCTTCGCGAATCCGGTACTGGCCGACACGTTCGAGCGGATCTTGCGCGAGGCCGAATCCGTAGGCGGCGATCGTGAGAAACAGATCGAGGCGGCGCGCAACGCGTTCTATCGCGGTTTCGTCGCGGAAAGCATCGACAGTTTCTGCCGCGACAACGAATTTCTCGACACCTCCGGCCGCAAGCATTCCGGATTCCTGCGTGGCGACGATCTGGCCTCTTGGTCGGCGAGTGTCGAAACGCCGCTGTCGCTCGATTATGGCGACTACACGGTGTTCAAATGCGGGCCCTGGAGCCAAGGCCCGGTCTTCCTGCAGCAGCTCGCCTTGTTGCGTGGGTTCGATGTCGATGCGATGGACCCGGACGGCGCGGAGTTCGTCCATTTGGTTGCGGAATGTACGAAACTTGCTTTTGCCGACCGCGAAAAATTCTATGGCGATCCGGATTTCGTCGACGTGCCGGTCGAGACGCTCTTGTCGGAGGAATACAACGCGAGCCGGCGCGAACTAATCGGCGACACGGCGTCGGATGCGATCCGGCCGGGTTCCATTCCGGGTCACGGCGGCCCGGTGGTCTATGGGCTTGCGGACGGCCGGCGGTACGCACTGGCCGAGGACGGATTGCCGTCGCCGTTGGACGATCCGGCGCCCGCCGTCTCGATTGCGACCGGCGATACGGTGCATTTGGACGTGGCCGACCGGGACGGGAATATGGTGTCGGTCACGCCGAGCGGCGGTTGGCTGCGCAGCTCCCCGACGATTCCCGATCTCGGCTTCGCCTTGTCGAACCGCGGGCAAATCTTCACGCTGGAGGAGGGCACGCCGGGCGGGCTGTCACCCGGCAAGCGCCCCCGCACGACCTTGAGCCCCGGCTTCGCGATGCGGGGCGGCAAGCCGTATATGGCCTTCGGCACGCCCGGGGCCGACCGGCAGGACCAATGGGCGTTGCAGTTCTTCCTGCGCCACGTGCACCACGGTAAGAATTTGCAGGAAGCCGTCGATGCACCGAGTTTCAACACTTCGCATTTCCCGGGATCGTTCTATCCGAAGCGCGCCGAACTGCGCTCGCTTGCCGTCGAAGGCCGGTTTTCTAAAGCGGCGGTCGATGACCTGCGGCGGCGGGGGCATGATGTATCCGTCGGCGACGACTGGTCGCAGGGCCGGATGTGCGCGGTCGCACGGGATGGCGATTTGTTGAAGGCCGCAGCCACCGCGCGCTTCATGCAGGGCTACGCGTTCGGCCGCTGAGCGACCCTACGGGCCGATGATGTCGCGGAAGTGCTGGAACGAGCCCAGCCAGAACCAAGCGATCTTTCCCTCGTCGACCTGTGCGCCGACGGCCCGGTGCTGCATCCCCACGCGGAATGAGAAGATCGGCTCGGTCGGATGGATTTGCTTGAACCGCAGGCTCGGGTGGTTGGGGTTTTCCTTCCAAAGCGTGTAGTTGCTCTCCGCGAGTTTGCGGATGTCGGCAGGGAGGTCGTCGAAATTGCGCCAGTAGGAGTCTTCGCGCAGGAAGGCGTCATGGCTGAGCGAAACGAACCCGACGGAGAGCGGGCGGCGCATCTTCCGGTACTGCTTAATCGCGCGCGCAGCCTCTTTTTCCAGCCAAGACCGGGCCTCCGGCGTGTTGATGAGGCTGTCCCATTCGGTTTTGTCCTCGACCCGCGCGAGAATTTCATACGCGATCCTGTCGCGGTCTTCCGAGGGGAGCGTCTTCAGGGCTTCGAATGCCTGTTCCAGGAGTTTCACGGTCGCTGCCAATCCTGAGGTTTCGGGGCGGTTGTAATCATAGCCGCCGCCTGTAACCGGTTCCATCCCAGCGATGGCAGGTCGGCAATCCGGCGGTCTCCGCCGAAATGCGCTACGCTGGGACCCACGCACCTTGGGGGTGGAATAACGCGGAATAAGAAAATGGCCGATCAATACGATTTCATCATCATCGGGGCCGGGACATCCGGCTGCGTCCTCGCGAACCGGTTGAGCGCCGACAGCCGCTATCGGGTCCTTCTGCTGGAAGCGGGGGGAGAGGACGCGCATCCGTGGGTCCGCATGCCGCTCGGTGTCGGCAAGATGCTGATGAACCCGAAATTCGTCTGGCCTTTCAGCACCGATAAGGAACAAGAGCTGAAGGACCAAAAGGTCTACTGGCCACGCGGCCGCATGATCGGCGGATCGAGTTCGGTTAACGGGATGATCTATGCGCGCGGCGGGGCGCATCGCTACGACGACTGGCGCGACGGCAACAATCCGGGATGGGGCTTCGACGACTTGCTGCCGTATTTCAAGCGGATCGAGGACCGGCCCGGCGGCGATCCGGCATGGCGCGGGCAGGGCGGTCCGCTGACCGTGAGCGATGGCGTGTACCGCGATCCCCTGTCGATCGCCTTCAAGGATGCCTGTGTCGAGGCCGGCACGTTCGAGAATTCGGACTACAACGGCGAAAAATTCGAAGGGGTGGGCTGGCTGCAGTATTCCATCCGGAACGGGCGCCGATGGTCCGCGGCGAATGCCTATCTGCATCCGGTCCGGTCGCGGTCGAACTTGGACATCGTCGTCCAAGCACCGGTCAGCCGGTTGCTGTTCGACGGCACTCGCGCGACCGCCGTCGCCTATTCGAAGGACGGTGAGGAACGCATCGTCGAAGCCCGGCACGAGGTCATCTTGTCCGCCGGTCCGATCGTCTCGCCCAAGCTGTTGGAACTGTCAGGTGTCGGCAATGGCGATATCCTCCGACCGCTCGGCATCGGGGTTCTGCACCATCTGCCGGGGGTGGGCGAGAATCTGCAAGACCATCTGCAGAACCGCATTACCTACGAAACAACGATGCACGGCACGGTCAACGACATCCTGAACAGCAGGGTGAAGGGCGCGATGGCGATGCTGCGCTATCTGACGTTCAAGGATGGCTTGATGGCGACGTCGTCGACCACGGTGCACGCGATCATGCGCAGCAGCGACGATGTAGCTCATCCGGACGTCAAGATTCAGATGGCGCTGGTCTCCGGCAAGGACCGCTACGCGCGTAGCAAGGAACTCGGTGTCGATCCGTTTTCCGGCTTCAACCTCGGCCTTTTCCAGATCTATCCGGAATCGCGCGGTTCGCTGCATATCGCATCGACCGACCCGAACGAGCCGCCGGTCATCAAGGCGAATTACCTGACGCACCCGACCGATATCGACGTGGTGCTGCGCGGCATGCGCCTGGTCCGGAAGATTGCCGAGCAGCCGGCGCTGGCGCCCTTTATCGTCCGCGAGGTGCGGCCAGGGCCCGACGTCACGGCCGACGAGGAGATGCTCGACTATGTGCGGGAAACCGGGCAGACGTCCTTTCATCCGATCAGTACCTGCCGGATGGGCCGGGGGCCGGACGACGTCGTCGATCCGGACCTGCGGGTTCACGGGTTGCAGAACCTCCGCGTCGTCGACTCGTCGATCATGCCCAACATGCCGTCATCGAACACCAATGCCCCGTCCTTTATCATCGGGGAAAAGGGCGCCGAGCTTATCCTGAAGGCGGCGTCCGGATGAGCCGGCCGGTCGGGCTCGGCAAGCGGCCGGGCGACATGCTAGATTTGCCGCACCACCACCGAGCGAGGACGATGTGACGACCGTAAACTTGCCGCTGCCCGAGATGCCCGCCGTCGATTTCGGCGATGAGGAAGCCGAAATGGCCCGTTACAAGAAAGAGGGCACTGCCCGTGCGTTGGCCATGGATAATCGGGGGCCGATCGTCCTGGACGAGGATGGGAAGCTCGATCCCGCCATCCTGGAGGCTTATTGGCATTATGGATTCTACATCTTCGAGAATGTAATCGGCGCCGAAGAACGCGCGGACCTGGAGCGCGACGTCGCGGACGTTCTCGAGCGTGTGCCGGTGGCGCCGGAAGCCAAGGTCGACAAGCACGGTCGCCCGGCGCTCGGTGTCGATCTGAAGGGGCGGACGGTGCGGTTGACCAAACCGCTGGCCGATCCGCTCGGCGGGAGCGATCAGAGCTACGGCCGTCATCAGGTGAAGATGGCCGAACCCGAAGCGCCGGAGGGCGCGCCGGATTATGTCTTGCAGGTCCTTTTGGGCTCCTTGCAGCATTCCGAAGCCTGCCTGCGTCTTTATGCGCATCCGAAGCTTCTGGCCGTTGCGGAGGCGGTCAACGGTCCGGACTTCACGCCATTCAACGAAGGGCTTTGGGTCAAACATCCGCGGCTCGGCGGGTCGGTTTCCTGGCATCAGGACGGCTGGACGCACTGGGGCAGTCCCGACCTGGATGCCGGAACGCATGGCTTCAATTTCATGGCGCAGCTATACGGGTGCGATGCGGCGAACGGCCTCTGGGTTATTCCCGGCACGCATAATCAAGGCAAGGTCGACATCGCGGCGATGATGGACGCCGAAGGATCGGACCGGCTGCCCGGCGCGGTGCCGTATATTTGCGGGCCGGGCGATGTCGCGATCACGAACCGGCAAATCGTACACGGGTCCTTCGCCAACACGAGTCCGAATGTCCGGGTGACGTTGAACGCGGGATTCCATCGCCGGAAATCGGTCTTTGGGATCGAGAGCGGCGGCGTGCACAACCCGGTCTCGTTCTACGACGACGAGTATATTGCGCGCCGCGCCCGCTTGCTCATGTACGGCATCGACGCAAGGCGGCAGCGGTTCCCGGAGGAAACGCCGTATGTCTATGCGCCGCTCGCCGACCGGGCGGATGAGTACCACTGGGATGCGGCGGCGAAGGCCGATATCAAGGACTATAACCTCCAGGATATCGGCATTTAGACCGCCTTTGTTCAGTCGGTCGCCGGCGGCAACGCGCAAACCTGCTCGTAGGCGTAGCGTTCGTTCAGCAGCCCGTTGTACTCGTAGATGTCGAGCGTCACCTCGTAGGCTTCCTGCGTGATCTCCGCGTGCGGCGTCCAGCAGCCGAGTTTCTGATAGGTGCCGATACAGTCGGCGAGCACCGCTTCGTCGATCTTCGGGAAATAGGGCTTCTCCGCCTTGGCGATCTCGGCGGCGGGCGTCTCGTTCATATAGACACGGGTCTTACGGTAGGCGCGCATGAAGGCCTTCGCCATATCCGTCTCCAACCAGGCGGGTAGAGCCGCAAGACTGGAGAATCCGCAGGGCCCGATCTGCGGCCCGACCTGCGCCACCACATGACCGACGCCGTCGGCTTCCAACTGCTGCGGGAAGGGGCCTTGCTGCTGGACATAGGCGCCTTGGCCGTCGCGGAAGGCTTTGTCGATATCTGCCGCTCCGCCGGGCGTGATCGCGTTGATCTTGTCGAAGTCGATTCCGGCCTTGTGGCAGGCGTATTTGAACATCATCAACGGCTGGCCGCCGCCGAACATGACGACATCGCTGCCTTCCAGCTTGTCCCAACTGAAGTCCGGATCGGCCTCGCGCCCGGTCAGGAAGAAGCCGTCCATCTCGTTCACCTGCGCGAAGTGAACGGTCTTCGGGGTCTTGCCCGAATTCAGCGTCGTGAAGCCTTGGCTCAACGCCGACTGCACCACATGGGCCGTCCCGTTCTCCAGGGCTTCGAGCGCCGAGACACCCGGTTCGGCGACCGACCAATCCGGATCGAGACCTTCGGCTTTCAGAAAGCCGCCGGACATCGTCGAGATCAGCGGAGAATAGAAGGCGGAAAACAACGTGAACTGAATGTTGATTTTTTCCAAAGCGATACACCCCTGTTTTTAGTTGTGGCGGCAGTCTAGCGACTTTTCAGCCGGATAGACACACTGCTGCTAACGGGATTGGCGAAGGACGCCACCGACTCATAATTCGCCTTGGCGTACGAGCGCGGCGATCGAACCGCCATCGACGGTGATGACCTCGCCGGTGATGAAAGCGGACTCGTCGGATGCGAGGAAGGCGGCGATGCCGCCGATATCTTCCGGTTGTCCCCACCGTCCGACCAGGTTCTCCGAATTCCAGGCGTCGCCAAGGACATCGTCCTCGGCAAATTCACGATTGAAGGGCGAAGCGATCATGCCTGGCGCCAGCGCGTTGACGGTGATGTTCTTGCCGGCCATGTCGGCGGCGAGCGCCCGGGTCAAGGCGAGCAGGCCGCCCTTGGCCGCAACGTAGCCGGCGCGGCCCGGCCGGCCTACCGTGCTGGCGATGGATGCCATGTTGATGATCCGTCCGCGACCCGCGTTCAGCATATGCGGGAGAACCGCCTGACAGCAGTGGAAGTGGCCGGTCAGATTCACGTCGAGCATCCGCCGCCAGTCCTCCTCGGTGTGATCGAGGAAGGATTTGATGATCCGGCTGCCGGCGTTGTTGACCAGAATGTCTATTTGACCGAAACGATCGATCGCCGCCTTGGTCAGGGCATCGACGTCCGTTCGGATTGTGATGTCGGCGGGAATGCCGGTTACCGCGGTGCTGTCGGTGGTGAGGTCGTCCGCAAGTTCCTGAACAGCGTTGGCATTCACGTCACCGACGACGATTGATGCGCCTTCGTCCGAGAATTTACGCGCTATCGCCGACCCGATACCGCTGGCGGCTCCGGTGATGATCGCGGTCTTGCCTTTAAGTCGCATCGTCTATTCCCCAATTTAGTAGGGCCGGTCGCCCTTAATCTGGGTTCTGTGCATGAGGCGCCGTGACTCCGGCGGAAACGAATTGCGGCGATGCATTACGCGGCGGTTATCCCAGATCAATAAGTCGCCGACGCGCCATTCCTGATGCCATGAAGCGGTCGGGGCTTGTGCGATGACGTGGTCCCATAACCTGTCGAGCAGTGTTTCGGATTCTTCGACCGAGAGTCCGTTGACGTAGGTGTTTTGGCGGCGACCGAGATACAAAGCCTTTCGGCCGGTTTCCGGATGGGTGCGGACGATCGGATGACTCGGTCCCGCGATGGTCGATACGTCGATGTTCTCCGGGTCGATGCGGCGCCCGCTACCGTCACGGAGAAACCCGTCAAGCGTATAGACGGAATCATGTTTGATCGTGCGGCCTTCGATCCGATCTCTGAGATCCGCCGGTAGTGTGTCGTGGACCGCATACATGTCGATGTATCCGGTTTCGCCGCCCGTTGTGCTCACGCTTAGTGCATAGAGGCAGCTAGCCTTCGGCGGTTCTTCCGAGTAGGCCATATCCGTATGCCACAGGAGTTCGGAGTCGCCGAGCGAGCCGATCGATTCGCCGTTCTCGACCACGTTCGAGATCACGAACATCTCGGGAAGGCCCGTAACGGCGGCGCGGCCATGTCCCTTTACCGGCGCAAGGTCCAGCTCCCCAAACCGGCGGCTGAGGTCGACGATGTTTGGGTCGCTCAGCTTCTGGTCGCGAAACCGGAGGACCCCGTGGTCGAGCCATGCCGAATAGACGATTGTGAAGCTCTCATCGTCCAACGGCGTCGACAGATCGACGCCGATCACATCGGCGCCGACGGCGGCTGACAACGGTGCGATCTCAATCACGTTAGATACCGTCCCGCCCAATACGTCGCCTCCTCTAGTCGATCGGCGGACGGCGGTCCTTCCAGTCCGTCGCGTTTTCGTAGGCCTGTGCGACGCGGTACAGCAACGCTTCCTGGAATGGCGCGCCGGCGATCTGCATGGCCAGCGGCATCCCGGCGGATGAGAAGCCGGTCGGCACGGCGACGGCGGGGCTTCCGGTGACGTTGAAGACGGCGCGCGCCTGCCGTGGATAGGTACGGTCGACCGTATCGTCGTCGTCGATTTGGCAGGCCGGCTCCATGCTGCTGACGGTGACCACCGCGTCCAGGCCATCCATCGCGGCATAGAACCGGTCGATGAGCTTGCGCTTCATGCGGGTCGCGTTGACATAGTCAGCCGCGCGAATAAAGGCGCCGCCCAGCAAACGCTCGCGGGTCCGGTCACCGTAGTCTTCGGGCCGCTCCTGCAGCCATTTCTCATGGATCGCGTAGGCCTCGCTGAGCAGGATCGTCCGGTTGCAGGCTGCGTAGACCTGCAGGGGTTCCACTTGGATTTCGCGGACCTCCGCGCCCAACCCCTCGAGCACGCCGACGGCGTCCTCGATGCTTTGCGCCATTTCGGGATCGGCCTGTTCGTCCTTATTGTAGAAATGCCGGATGACGCCGAGCTTCAAGCCTTTCACGCCGTCGTCGATACCGGCGGTGTAGTCGGGCACGGCGACGTCCGCGCTGCCCGGGTCGCGCGGATCATGTCCCGCGATCACATTCAGCAGCATAGCGTTGTCCCGCACCGTGCGGGTCATCGGGCCGATATGGTCGAGCGAGAAGGAAAGGGGCAGCACGCCGCGGCGGCTGGTCCGACCGTATGTCGCCTTCATCCCGACGATGCCGCACATGGAGGCGGGATTGCGCACCGACCCGCCGGTATCCGTGCCGAGCGCCGCCGGCAGCATGCCGGACGCGACGGCGGAACCGGACCCGCTCGACGAGCCGCCTGGGTGATGGTCGCGGTTCCACGGGTTTCGCGCCGGGGGCCAGGGCAGGTCGAAACAGGGTCCGCCGATGGCGAATTCATGGGTCGACATCTTGCCCATCAAAACACCGCCCGCCGCCCGCAGTTTCGCGGCGACCGGCGCATCGTTCTTGGCAATGTTGTCTTCCAGGATTTTCGAATGACCCGTGGTCGGCAAGCCTTCATGATCGATGATGTCTTTCAGGCCATAAGGCATGCCGTGCATCGGCCCGCGCCAGTCGCCTTTCTGGATTTCGTCCTCGGCGCGCTTCGCGTCGGCCAACGCGATGTCAGGTGTGAGTTTGAGGAAGGCATCAAGTTGATTGTCCAGCTTATCGATACGGTCCAGCAGCGCCTGAGTGTATTCGACCGGCGACAGCTTTTTGTCGCGCAGCAGCGCCGAAGCTTCGGCCATGGAGAGATAGTGGAGGTCGGTCATGGCTATCCCTCCTTTGCGCGGAAGACATGGCTGGGTTCATCGGCGATCTCGAGGTCTACCGTAAGCTGTTGCTTACGTTGCGCCGCCGACTGGGTCGCCTTGGCAAGTTGCTCGAGATGTCTGTCGGTCAGCTTGGTGAGGCCGATGGCCTCGGCCCGCTGTTTGATGTCGGAAGAGTCGGTGCTCATGGGCGCCTCCCGTTGTGAGAACGTAATTATGAAGCCAAACGGTTCAACGAGTCGATTACGGCATCGGTCATCCGGGTGGTCGACACCGCCTGTGTGGCGTCGCCCTTGATGTCGGCCGTGCGGTTGCCGCCCGCGACCGCGTCGCGGACCGCGGATTCAAGCAGCTGTGCGTCGGCATCCGCATCGAAGGAATGCCGCAGGGACATGGCGAAACTGAGAATGGCCGCCAATGGATTGGCGATGTCGTTGCCTGCGATGTCCGGCGCGGCGCCATGCACCGGCTCATAAAAGGCGTTGCGTCTGCCGCTCTCGTCTTCCTCGCTTAACGATGCCGACGGGAGCATGCCGAGCGATCCGGTCAGCATGGCGGCGGCGTCGGAGAGGATGTCGCCGAACATGTTGCCGGTGACAATGACGTCGAACTGTTTCGGGTTGCGGATCAACTCCATCGCGCCCGCATCGACGATCAGTTCCTTTAGCTCCACATCCGAATATTCGGCTTGATGCAGTTTGCGGACTTCGGCGCGCCACAGCTTGCTGGTTTCCAGCACATTGGACTTCTCGATGGAACAAAGCTGGTTGCGGCGGCCGCGCGCCAATTCGAAAGACAGACGCGCGACCCGCTCAATCTCCGGCGTCGTGTATTGCATCGTGTTGAAGCCGCGTTGAACGCCGTTTTCCAGATCCTCGATGCCGCGCGGTTCGCCGAAATAGATGCCGCTGCTCAACTCGCGCACGATAATCAGGTCGACGCCGCGCACCACCTCGGGCTTCAGCGAACTGGCGTCGAGCAGTTCGTCGAAGGCGACGGCGGGGCGGATATTGGCGAACAGGCCGAGCTTCTTGCGCAGCGCGAGCAACCCGTCCTCGCGGCGCACCTCGATTGGGATTTCCTCGTATCCGTCGCCTCCGATGGCGCCGAATAGGATCGCATCCGCCTTGCGGGCCTTGTCCAGCGTATCGGCCGGGGTCATCGCGCCGGTGTCGTGATAGGCCGCGACGCCGAGTTGTCCGTGCGTAATGTCGAAGGTCACCTTGCGGTTCGTCTCGAACCAATCGATGATCCGCGTGGTTTCCCGGATCACCTCCGGCCCGATGCCGTCTCCGGGGATAATCAGCAAGTTGGGTTTGTTATCGGCCATGGCGGATTCCGTCTCCGTTTCCTATGCAAAGGTCGCGGTCGCGAGCGTGCCCAGATTGCCTTCCGGCGTGATCGACCATAGCTCGGCGGTGCCGTCTTCCGACCCGGGTTTCCCCGCGACGTTGAACGGCGCGATGTCGAACAGCGGCGCGCGGGCCTGGAACCGGAACCCGGTGAGTTTCTTTCCTGGATTGTTGTCCAGCGCCAGTTCGAGCAACAGGCCCGCGGTCAACGGGCCATGCACGATCAAGCCCGGATATCCCTCGACCTCGGTCACATAGGTGCGGTCGTAGTGAATACGGTGACCATTGAATGTGATCGCCGAATACCGGAACAGCATGACCGGGTCGGGTGTGATTTTCTTGATCCAGGTGTGGTCGTCCGGCGCGGTATTGGTTTTGCCGCTATTGCCGCCCTTGGCGTTCGCTGGCGGGTTATCGCGGTAGACGATGTCGTGTTCCTCTTCGAGCGCGAGGCCGTTCTCGCCGTGAAACTCGTTCTTCACCGTGCAGAAGACCAGCGTGCCGGTACGGCCTTCTTTGATCGTCACATCGGCGATGCGGGCCTCCCGGCGCATCCTTTCGCCGATGATCAGATCCTTGTGATAGGTCGTCCGCGCGCCGGCGAACATACGGCGGGGCAGGGGGACCGGCGGCATGAAACCGCCCCGTGCCGGATGGCCGTCGGGACCGATCTGCGAGGCGGGGGCAACCGGCTTGAAGAAGAACCAATGTCCCATGGGTCCGATCGGATCGCCTTCCTTTGGCGTGTCGGCCTTGTCGAGCAAGGCCGCGTAGCCGTGCACCGGCAGTACTGAAGCGCGATCCTCGAAAGTCTCGGTGTTGCCGATCCAGTCTTTCAGTTTCTCCAGGTCCTGGGACATATCCTGTTCCCTTTCTTGGTCTTGAATGTCGGTTATGTGGCGCCGCGGGCATCGACCGGCCAGATGTCGACCAGGGTATCGCCGCGTACCATGTGGTAGAAATCGTAGAGATTCACCGTCGGGTCGCAGTGCGGGGTCAGGCACTCCAGCACGGTACCCACCGGCAAGTCGGTCATCCCCTCCGGCAGCACCACCGCTCCATGCTCGTCGCCCTTGAACATATAGGTCGATCCATCCGGTGCGCCGCGTACGATCACCGGGAGCGGCCCATCGGTTGCGAACCGCTTGAGGCCTCCGTCGGTGATGGCGAGGCCGTCGCCATTGGAACTGATGACGGTGATCCCGACGAAGAGCGAGGATTCGAAAGGATGGGCCGCCGACTCCCGAAGCGGGCAGGCGTTGTACTGCACGTCGGTGAAGATGTAGCTGCCGCATTGCATCTCGGTGTAGTTGCCGCGCAGGGCGTCAATCTCGTGGGTGCCGGTGCCCGCGCCCGAGACGATCGGCGGCAGGATACCCTCGCGGTCGAGCAGATCGGTGAAGACCGCAAGCGGCTCGGCGCATTGATCCGCGGTCTTACGACGGTCCGCATACCCTTCGATATGCTGCACATGGCCTGCATAGGCATGGATACCGGCGAGGGTCAGGCTGTTCGATTGCGCCACTTGCCGCGCGACGGCAAGTGCCGCTTTGGGCGTGCGGGCCCCGGTCCGCTTCGTGCCGATGTCGAGTTCGACGAACACATCGAGCGGTTTGCCGGAAGCCCCCGCCGCGTTGGACAGCGTATCGATGATCGTCGCGTTGTCGGCCACCGTCTTGAATCCGTCGGCGCGCTCGTTCAGGGCGATCAGCCGCTCGATTTTTGCGGCCCCGGCGACCGGCGAGGTCAGCAAAACGCCGGGAATGCCGGCGTCGGCCAAGGCTTCGGCTTCGCTCAGCGTGGCGGCGCAGACACCGACGGCGCCAGCTTCGATCTGCAGCTTCGCGATACGTGCTGATTTATGGGATTTCGCATGCGGCCGCAGCGACACGCCGTGCTTTTTGCAGTGCTCCGCCATGGCGGCGATGTTGCGTTCCATCGCGTCGAGATCGACGATCAGGGCCGGGGTGGTCAGGGACTGACGTGAGTTGGGTTTCCCGATGAGCGATTCGTTCGGACCAAGACTGGGCATAGCGTACTCCGTGTTTCACGGAAGTATATCGCAGCCCTGACACGGCGACAGCGGGGCGCACAAAAAAGGCGGGGCCGAAGCCCCGCCAGTCGTCCGGACCGAAGGGGATCGGTCCGTTAAATGATCTTCCAGCTTCCGTCGGGCTGGCGGCAGGCTTGGCCGTAACCTTCCTGCCTGCGGCCGCCGACGGTGATCTCCTGTTGATATTCGCGGCAATACGCGCCCGTTTCGGAATGCACGCCCTCGCGGGTCGGCGTCACGGTGCCGTAGTTGCCCGATTGGGGATTGCTCCAGGTGATCGTCTCGCCGATCGGTGCAGAAGACGCCTTGTACGTGGCGTTCTGCAGATAGGCCCGGTCGGCCCGGTCGAGCGAACTGCCGATCTCGTTACCGATGAGGCCGCCGGCCACGACGCCGAGCGCGGTGGCGGCGAGTTTACCGCTGCCCGACCCGAACTGCGATCCGAGTAGTCCGCCGAGACCGGCCCCGAGCAGGGCGCCGCCCGCTTGTTTCTGGCCGTAGGTCTGGCACGCGCCGAGCGATACGGCAACGAGCGCGATAAGTGCGAGTTTCTTGATATTCATTGTTCAACTCCTTTCGATCGTCCTAGACGCGCGGTGCCGAAGCGACCTAAACCGATCCGCGCCTACTTGGTTTTGCAAGTAATAAGTCCGGAAGTACTGTTATTATTTTAGTAATAGTGAATAATGTGCCGGCTTCCTTTGACGATATAACTGTCGCCATACCGGTCGTAACACATGGTTCCGCCGAATTTCACTTTGCGCCCATAGCGGTCGTAACCGATCCGGCTCACCGGATGACATCTGTTGTGCCGGTAATGACGCGCCCGCTTGTGCGGTTTGTAGCCGTGCGGCGCCCAGGATCCGTAGTCGGGAAAACCAAAGACGAAGTTGTAAATCGGGTTGCCGTGCTTGTAGCCATACCCGTGGCCATACCGCGGCTTATGCTTATAGGCGTGCTTATGGCCGTGCTTATAGCCCTTGTCATAGCCGTTCTTGTAGCCGCGCTTATACGCATGCTTCTTGACGTATTTCCGATGGCCATGCCGGTTCCCGTGCCTGTACCCGTGCTTTTGGCCCTTGTGATAGCCATGCTCGAAGCCCTTCTTATAGGCGTGCTTCTTGCCAAGGCCCTTGTGGCTGCCGGGACGTTCATTGTCGTAGATGATCCGTCCGCCGGCTGCTGCGGGGGCGGTGGCGACGGTGATCCCGACGGTAAGGCCGATGATCAGGCCGCCGACCTTCAGAAACGTCTTCGTCCGGTTGGATTGTCCTCGCATTTGTCCTCTCCCTAAGGTGCCACCGAAGTGGATGAGCGGTTCGGTCTCTCTCTTTAATATCCATGGCGGGTACCAACGACGGTGCTTGCCAAAGGATAATGTCATAGTTATATGCATAATTAATGTTAAATTTATTGTCAAAACTAAAATTAAATATGTAACGAGGTTGTTATTGAAAAAATTAATGATTGAAAATCAATGGAATAGGGTGTATGTTTCGAAGTATTAGAATAGGCCTCGTGGAAATTCGCACCAAACCGTTGCATCTAATTGTAAATTTGAATGCAAAGCGGGGAAGAATCCTGCCCAATGTGCGTGCCCCGAAGCCTTGGGGAGAGGCGGAGTAGAAATGAAGTACAATCTCAATCAACGTAAAGAATACTTGAGAATGACCCATCGCTTAGGCAGTGAATGGCTGACTGTGTTTGCCGGTGATGAAGAGTTTTACTCGGCCGCATATTGGGATCTTCTTACTAATATTTGGGATAAAGACCTCCCGGTTCGTAAAACGGACGCCTTGCGCTTCATGACCGGCATAAAGAGCCCGCATACCGCGGGTAAATACATCGATACGGCGATTCGAAAGGGCATCCTGATCGAGGAGGACAATCCGGACGATGCGCGGTCAAAGCTGCTGCGGTTGTCGCCGGACATGCGTTCCCGGCTCGACACCTTTTTCGATTCCGCTGTCGGACAGGTTCGGCGCACCAGTGGCAAGATGGATCAGCTTGGGCCATCGCCGCAGGAACCCTAGTTCCGCCCGGCGGCGCGCGATCGAATTTCGATCCAGCCGATGATTTCCGCTACACTGATCCGGCATTCTAATCTGTAGTCTTTCCAGCGGTGGAAAATCGGCAGCACGCCTGCGCGTCCCTTTGTGCTGATGGTGCCGTCTGTAGAGGCGCGGCGACACCAGAGCAAGAGAGGGGCTCCCATGAAAATCGCAGATATCGAAGCCATCGCCATGGCCGTTCCCATGGAGGAACAGATCGCTGCGCCGATCAGCATGCCGCGGGCGGACGAAGTCGCGAGCGTCGTGTTCAAGGAATACCGCACCACGATGGTTCGGATCACCACCGATGATGGGATTACCGGGGTGGGCGAGTGCATGACGCGGCTGTCGGGTACCGCGCTTCGGGATATCGTTCATTACATCAAGCCGGCCCTGATCGGGCGCGACCCAAGGGATGTGGAGAGTATCTGGGATCTTATGTGGTCGATCATGATGAACCGCGGCCACGTCAAGGGATTCTATCAGGAGGCGATGGCCGGCATCGATACCGCGCTTTGGGATGTCTGGGGCAAATCGCTGGGACTTCCGGTCTGGCGCCTGTTGGGCGGCAAGACGAATCCGAAGATTTGGTGCTACGCGTCGTCGCTGCGGCTGCGGGATATAGCGATTTTGCGCGATGAGATCGACAAGCATAAGGAGAACGGCTTCAACGCGATGAAGTTCAAGATCGGAAAAGACCCGATGAACTGGCGCGGCGAAATGAAGATTGTCGAACAGATTCGCGAGCATGCCGGCGATGACATCACCCTGATGTCGGATGTGAATTGCGGCTATAGCGGCGACCTGAAGACCGCTTTTGAGGTGGGCCGGGCGCTCGAAGATCAGGGTATCTACTGGTACGAGGAGCCGTTGGCGCCCGACGACATCGACGGTTACGCCTATCTTCGGGACAAGCTCAAAATCCGCATCGCGACCGGTGAGGCCGACTTCAACAAGTTCAGTTTCGCGCGTTTCTTCAAGCGCGATGCCATCGATATTGTGCAGCATGATGCCGCCCGTTCCGCCGGCATCACCGAATCGCGCAAGATAGCCGATATGGCGGACGCATTCCGGGTCGCCTATGCGCCGCATAACGGCAGTTCCTCGAACATCATCATGACGGTGTCGCTGCATCTTGCGACCTACGCGCCGAATTTCCTGATCTACGAGTACATGCAGAGCGATTGGAACAAGGAACAGCGTAACCCGTTGCGCTGGGATTTGTGTCAAATGCCGATCAAGGAATTCAAAGACAGTCACATCGTGCTCGAGGAAAAACCCGGGCTGGGGATCGATATCAACGAAGAAATCGTCGAAAGATACCGGCTTCCCTGAGGAAACGCCCCGATACACTAAGGCGCAGGGCGGATTCCGGACCGGGGAATTTTAGAAAATACAATTTTCTTCAAATGGTTACGGGCTATATTCTGAGGCCTGTTAATCTTCCGTTAGGCAGCGGCGTGGTTAGCTTGACCATCGGTGAAGTACCGATTGCGAGCCTCACGACCCATGACCGCCTGTAATCAACCCATCGACAAAATGCCGGTTTTCGCCGGAGAGTTCGACCGTGGGCGCAAGGTATTTGCCTTGCTCGTGCTGGCTATTCTCGCGTCGACATTGACCATGCGAACCGGTCGTCTCGGTTTTATGCCGTTGGACCAGTCGATCATCTTCGACGGCGGTTGGCGCGTACTGTCCGGGCAGGTGCCTTTCGCCGACTTCTATACGCCCACGGGGCTCGTACCGCTTTATTTGCAGGCGTTGATGTTCCGGGTGATGGGTGTTTCATGGACGGCCTATGTGCTGCACGCGGCGCTGCTGAACGTCCTGTTCGCCTTATTTGTCTATTTCCTGCTGCATCGAATATTCCGTTGGAATTGGGCGGCGCTCTATTTTGCCTTGTCGGCGGCGTGTTTCCTGTACCCGCCGATGGGCACACCTTACATGGATCAGCACGCACTGATCTTTTCCTTCGTCATGCTTGGCCTGCTGCTCTGCGGGGCCTGTGAGCAAGAGGAACGGGCGCGTCGAATTTGTTGGGCATTGGTGCCTTTTGCCGGGGCGCTCGCTTATCACTCCAAGCAGAACCCATCCGCCTTTGCGATCGTTTTCGTCGCCGTCGCGGTTGTCGTCCTGGCGTACCGGGATCCCATGCGTTACCGGGGACCACTCGTGTCCATGATCATTGGTACGACGGTGGTTCTTGCGGGCGGGTTTTTCCTGCTGGCGGCAAATCGGATTGCGCTGGCGGATTATTGGTACTGGATGGTTGAGTTGCCCATGCATTATGGATCGTCGCGCGTTGCCGGCGGTGATCACCGAATGTTCCTGGTGACGTTGATGTGGACGGCGTCTTCGATCCCGATCTACATCGGCGTTCGCTTCGCCTTGCGTGGCAATTCCGATGCCTTGGAACGGCATGACACGCTGGCGATCATTGTGGTGACGGCCGCGTTGCTGAGTTTGGCCGCAGTCTATTCCGCGACCACGCATAATGCGCCGATATTCGGGTTTGCTTACTATTCGCCGGCGCTCGCCTTGGCGTACGGCTTGCTATCACGTCGGCTGCCGCAGCGATCGACGGAGGAGATTCGCGTCCGAAATGCCTTCCTGGCCTTATTTTTGGGGCTGGGCCTTATGACACCCTTACTGGCCGTCACGCCGTTGTCGCATCGCTGGGCGAATGAATTCGAAGCGCGAGATGTGAGGGTTGCTGTGCCGGGCCGAGAAATACATACAGCACTGGCTGGTCTGCACTGGAGCTTTCCCAGACGTGTGGAAGAAATTGGGAATGAGACCGACGCCGAGGCTTATCGAAAGTTGCTGGATTATCTCAATACCGGTGACGATAACTTTTTGCTCGTCGGCGATGCGACCATCTTGTATGCGCTTTCCGGTCGTCCTTCGGTTTTCCCGGGGCTTTGGTTCCATGAGGGGTTGAGTTTCCCGGCGCGAGAAGCCGCCGAGCGTCCGATGTTTGAACAGCGGTTCGCAGATGCGTTGGTACGAAACGATGTTCAGTTTGTCGTTTTAGATGGAGTTCAGACATGGAACGGTTCCACACCGGCGCATTTTGACGTCTTGAAGACTTGTCTCTTCGATAATGAAGGCCATGAAACGCGTATCGGTCGGTTTCAGATCCTGCCCATCGAACCGGATTGCGTTCGCCGTTATCGGGCGTGGCCGGGGGGCCAGTCCCTCGAATTTCCGCGCGCGGCAACAGATCAACCCGCGTCCTGAAGTTGCGGCTGCGGCCGAGGCGTGGGAAAACAAAGGCGGGTGACCGAGGTCGCCGTGGGATGTGCCTTGCCAAGCCTATTCGCTGGCGGGTTCCCGTCAGACTGCTCTACCGGCGCGCCGTCAGCCTATTCTCACGTCGGCGCGGGATCATGCTAAAACCAAGCCGTTGTCCGGGATGCCAGTCCCATCACCAGACTGGCGCCGCGTCTCTAGCGCGGGAATCGTACCGGCAGACCTAGAAGAGGAGGATCGGCCGATATGCCGTTTGAAGATACCCTGGAGGATTTGGAGAAGCGCCGCGCAAAGGCGCTCAAGATGGGTAAACCCGAAATTCTGCAGCGGATGAAAAAGGCGGGGCTTCTCAACGCGCGGCAGCGGCTGGATTACTTTTTGGACAAGGACAGTTTCATCGAAACCGGCGCCTTGGCGTCGGCGGCGCGGCCCGAGGTCCGCGACAAGGCGCCGGCCGACGGCAAGATCGGCGGTTTCGGAAAAGTCGATGGGCGGATGGTCGGTATCGTCTCCAACGACTTCTCCGTCATGGGGGCGTCGAGCGCGCTCAACAACCTCAAGAAGATGAAGCATGTGAAGGACACCGGCAACAAGCGCGGCTTCCCCCTTGTGTTTCTGGGGGAATCGTCAGGGTCGCGCATGCCGGACCGGATGGGCGCCCAAGGCCGATTGATCATTGCGCAGGATCCGAACGAGTATCGCCGGCTTCGTGAATCGCCCTGGGCCGTCGCGCAGCTCGGTGATTGCTACGGATCCTCCACCTGGTACGCGTGTATGTCCGACTTCGTGGTGATGCGAAAAGGGGCGACGATGGCGGTCGCCAGCAGCCGCGTGACATCGATGGCGATCAACCAGCCGGTCACCAACGAAGAGCTCGGCGGCTGGCGGCTCCACACCCGGGTGAGCGGGCTGGTCGACATGGCGGTCGACACGGACGAGGAGGCGTTGGATGCCATCAAGCGGTTCCTGTCTTATCTGCCGAGCAATAATCAGGAATCGCCGCCGGTCGCGGAAGTGCCGCCGGGATCGGACGATGCGATCGAGAAAATTCTCGATATCGTCCCGGAGGAGCGGCAGCGTGTTTACAACATGCGACACGTGGTCGAAGCAATCGCGGACAAGGGCAGCGTGTTCGAAATGAAACCGAACTATGGCAAGTCGGTTCTCACCGCGCTGACGAAACTGAATGGCCGGACCGTCGGCTTCCTTTGCAGCAACCCGATCTTCAAGGGCGGCGCGGCCGATCCCGACGGGTGCAGCAAGGCCACCAGCTTTCTGGTGTTTTGCGATTCCTTCAATATTCCCATCGTGATGCTGGTGGACGTTCCCGGTTTCTTGATCGGCGTCGAGGGCGAGCGAAAGGCCGCACCGGGCAAGATCATCAATTGGATGAATGCCCTGTCGCTGTGCACCGTACCGAAAATCTCGATCATCCTGCGCAAGAGTTACGGTCAGGCCTATATCAACATGGGCGGCAACAAAAATTCGGACGAAATGGCGGTTTGGCCGACGGCCGATGTCGGATTCATGGACCCTCGTACCGCGGTCAACGTCGTTTTCGGCCTCAAACGGGAGGACGACCCGGAAGAGTTCGAACGTAAAGTTGAAGAGCTTGCGCGTGACGCCGGCCCGTGGGAGTTGGCGACAATGTATGAAGCGCATGACGTGCTCGACCCGCGGGAAACGCGCCAGTACCTGATCAATATGCTCGAAATTCACACGATGCGCCTGGAAAACGGGGTCGGGCAGCATCTGATGCGGACTTGGCCGACGAGTATCGTTTAGGTGCTGCCATCCGTCGGCAGTCGGTGCTCACGGTGCGCTCGATCGGGGCGTGCAACCAATTTAACGTTGTCTATGTCTAATCTTCAGCCATTGGAATACCCGCAGGGATAGATGCCTGCATTGGAAGACGCCTGTATAGGTGTCTGATTTTATTTATAAAAATTCGATATTCATTGGTGTGTCGAGGGTTATCGTTTACGGCACGTTAAATATATTCGTTGCATTATCGGAAAATTGCAGACACGCCGACCCGTTTCGAGGCGGCAGATTTGTACTTTTTGAACGATTGGTTCTTTGCCGATGACAGCGACCGCTGAAACCATAGAAGTTTCCGCTGATCCGGAAGTGCCCAGTGATGTCGAATCCCAAATGGATTCGCTGCATATTCTTCCCCTCAAAATCGTGCCGTTCAAGGTACGGGCACTGAACTCGTCGTGTCTGATCAAGAATTCGCGGCTCGAGACGGTCGTTGAAATGTTCAAGTATGAAGAGGGGACGAGCGGGCAAGTAGACGTCAATGAGGTTTGGACGATCCTGGGATGCGATCCGGATGATCCGGAACTGGCCGCCGATCGCGGAATCCTCTCAAACCTCGCGGCATTGTACAGCTATGACGTCTATTCCCTGCGCCGTTTGCTCCGGGATTTGGGCATTCCCCTCCATGACAACGCGGCGCTGAAGCTCTCGCCGCAGAAAGCGGCGGAACTCGCGGACTATATGGGGGCGTTCACCCGGCCGTTGCTGACACAGGTGTACAGCGGCATGGAAACGGAGATCAAAGACTTCGACCAACTCATCGGCCTTTTCCGGTCACCCGACAAGGAGAGCGCGCTCAAGAACCTCCAGATCATGGCCGACAAGCTGGAAATCGGTTTGAGTGAAATCCCGAAATTCCTGGAAGATTACGGCGATATCTTCATGTCGTTGGCATATTTCAGGGAATGTCTGGACTCGCTGGTTCCGAAGATTACCGAACTGCTCGATAATCTCGACGACATCCGCAGCAACTTCCAGCTCAAGTCCGACCGCAATCTCATGAAAACCTGCGATTTCATGGAAGAGAAGATGACGGACATCACCACGTCGCTGACGGGCCGTTTCGAAAGCTTCCACCAGCATTCGAACAAGATGTGGGAAAACGTTACCGCGGAATCGTTCAAATCCGTGCGCGACATGATCGCGGGCCATCACATGACGCTCGGCGGCGTGCTTTGCGGTCTCGCGGTCAAGATGGACCTTTGGGACACGAAATTCGGCAACGGCCGTGGCGGGCTGGTTCAGCGCGCGGAATTCATCATGGTCGATATGCGCCACGGCATGGAAATCATCAACCGGATCGAGCAGTCGGCGCCGAGCATCGTCGAGATGCGGCAATAGCCTCTAGCCGGAAAGACGCCACCGCCAGCCGCCAGATTCCGCGTCGTCCCCCAACTCGATATCGAGCGTCAGGCTCCGGTCATGGACCGCGCAGGCACCTTCCCAGATCCCGTTCCAAGCCTGCAGCAACTCCGGCTGTAAGGGCTTCATCAATCGCCAGTCTTTATTCGCGATGACGATTGTGTCGGTCTCTTCGGCAAGGGAAGGGCCGTTGCCCATAGCCCGGCTGATTCTGTCCAGGTAATCGGCGAAGCCTTGCCGCGACGGATCGGAGAGGTCCAGCATGTCACGGGTAGCGTCGTAGAACTGCATCCCGACCAGCCGCGCCGTCAAATGCACCAAGGCCGCGGCGTCGCGCGGGCCGAAAACGTCGAGAAGAACGGCCAACATCGACCGGACATAGTAGAGGGCGTAATTCCGCTCGGCCTTGGCGAGGCGCAACGCCGGCCAGGTCGTGGAATCAACGGTCGGCGCGGTATCCGGGTCGAACACCGGCGCTTGCTCGTCGGGTGCGAACCTTAGACGCTCCTCGGGTGCAAGCGGCGTGTCATACTCGTAAAAATACCCTTCGAGACCGGGATCGCCGTTCGTCGTCATGCCGGTGCAGACGAACCCCAGATTTGGATTGCCCAGGGCTTCGCCGTTATGGGCATGCCAGCCCCGCATCATGGCGATCGTGATCGCATTCGTGACGCCGCAGATCGCCGTCCCGTCGAAGATCCATCGCGGCGGCGGATAGCGGATCCAAGCCTTGCGGTCGGACTCCGGCATATATTCAACCTTCACCGTGCCGATCGCATTGCTGAGATAGTGATATTGCGCCGAGGCGACGGCGTCGGGAAGGTCGGTCAATCCGAGTTTTTCGAGTCCCGGCAGGAAAGTCTCAAGATGCTGGCGTCGGAACAGGCGATAGACGGTGTCGGCGGCGATTTCTTCGCCCTTCCGCGTCATCAGCGACAGGATCAGGCCCGTCGTCATCCGATGATGCAGTTCGGCGACCACGCGGTAGTCGGATATCGGGGACGTTGCGGCGTCGGTCATCGGGTCAATCCCCAAGCTGTTTCGGTACTCGCACCAATAAGATCAGCGGCAGCACGACGACGCAGGCAGCCGTGTACAGACCGAATGCGTTGAGGTAGCCAAGCATCGCGGCTTGCCGGCCGATTTCGCCGCCCATTGCCGCCAATCCGGACAGGTTCTCGATATCCCACGCATTCGGCAGGTTGGGAAAGGCCAGCCGTTCGTTAAAGGGCGAGATGTATTCGGTCAGCCAAGCGTGGTTCATCTGCCCGGTGCGCACCAATGTCGTGACGCTGGCCGAAATAAAGATGCTACTGCCCAGGTTTCGCAGAAGATGGAAGACGCCGGTGGATTCCGACAGGAAACGCCGGTCGAGTGTCGAGAAGGTGGCGACGACCAGCGGCACCCAGATCAACCCGACGGCCGTCCCCTGCATGATGCTTGTCACCGCGACCTCGGCGTTCGTGACCGTCATATCGAACTGCATCATCATGATGCCGGATACCGCTTGGACGCCGAACCCGACCGTCATACCGATCCGGGGATCGAGCTTGCCGATCCACATCGCCAGGAAGAAGCCGATAACGGCACCGATGCCACGGCAGGCGATCAAAAATCCTATAATGGAATCAGGATAATCCATCAGGTCTTTGAGCATCGGTGGCAACATCACCATCGGTGTGAAATTCAGCATGCCGTAGACCAAAACGATGATCAGACCGAGGCTATAATTCCGGTCGAGCAGATGGCGCGGGTTCAGGAATGGCGCGCGGGCGGTCAGGCTGTGCACGATGAAGACGTAGAGCGCGACGCCGGCGATCGCGGTCTCGATGATGATCTCGCGGGAATCGAACCAGTCCTCTTGTTGCCCGCGGTCGAGGATGAGCTGCAGGCAGGTGACCGCCAGGGAGAGCGAGAGGAAACCCGCCCAATCGAACCGCACGCCGCGTTCCCGGCCGCCTTCCACGAGGGAGGCCCAGAGCCCGGCCCAGGCGACGGCGCTGATCGGGACGATCAGCCAAAAGGTCCAGCGCCAATCGTAGATTTCGCTCAGCGCGCCCCCGAATACCGGGCCGAAGATCGGCCCGACCACGACGCCCATTCCGAAGATGGCGGTTACCGTGCCATGCTGCCGCTTCGGGTAAATGGCCAGGAGAATGGCATTCGATAGCGGTGTCATCGGCGCGCCGAAGCCGCCCTGAAGAATGCGGTAGACGATGAGTGATTCCAGCGATTCCGCCATGCCGCACAGGACCGTCGAGATCGTGAAACCGGCAAGGCAGTACAGCATCACGTTGCGCCAGCCGAATGTCGCGCTCAACCAGCCGGCCATCGGCGTCATGATGGCGGTGGCCAGGATATTCAGTGTGACGATCCAGGAAATCTGGTCCTGCGTGGCCGACAGGCTGCCTTGCATCTGTGGCAGGATGACCGTGACCATCAGGAAGGTCATGCCGTACAGCGTTTGCGACAGCGTGACCGACGCCAGGATCGCGCCCCGTCGGAAGGGCGTATAGTCGGCAGGGGAGACGACGTCGGCGGTCATACGGTGCGCAGCCCACGAGGGTTTGGCCCCGCGCGCGTAGCGGCTTGAACGAATGCCGTTTTCTTGCGGGCCGAGCCGTGGTTTGTTCGGGCGCAGGGTAGGAAAAGAACGGAGCGATGGAAACCACTCATGAACAGCGCTAGCGATATCGTTTTGACCGACCGCCGTGGCGCGGTTCAGTGGCTTACGATCAACCGGCCGAATCGGCGGAATGCCTTGAATGGCGTGGTCTTCGATGCACTTCTTTCGGCGCTATCCGTTGCCGATGCGGACGCATCCATCCGGGCCGTGGTGTTGACGGGGGCAGGCGAGAAGGCGTTTTCGGCCGGGGCAGATCTCAAACCCGACACGCAATACACCGCGCTGACGCTGGACGAGTCAGCGCTGGAACACCCCTATGTCCAATTCGCCCGCGGCGTCCGGAAGTTCAGCAAGCCTCTGATCGCGCGCGTCAACGGTGATGCGTTGGCCGGTGGTCTCGGCGTCCTGTCGCTCTGCGATATGGCCGTGGCGGCGGATCATGCGCGGTTCGGCCTGCCGGAGGTAAAGATCGGGCTCTTTCCGATGCTTATCGTCGCGTCGCTCCGCCGACTCATCCCGCGCCGGGTCCTCATGGAAATGGCGATTACCGGCGAATTTGTCGACGCCGCCGCCGCCAAGGACATGGGATTGCTGAATCATGTGGTGCCGGCGGCGGAATTGGACGCCAAGGTGCAATGGCTGGTCGACCGCATCCTGGATAAATCGCCCACATCGGTCCGTCGCGGAAAGGTCGCGTTGTGCCGCATGTGGGAGATGACCGAGGATGACTCGCTCGCCCACGGCCAATCGGAATTGGCCCTGCTGTTTGCAACCGATGATCACAAGGAAGGGCTCGCGGCCTTCAACGAAAAACGAGTGCCCGATTGGCCAAGTCTCATCGGTGAAAACGACTAGCTGCCGTCGGGTCCGGTTCCGCGCTGTAAGCCGGCCGCAAAGCGTCGGACCGCTTCCTGGAGGGCTCCGCCCCGGACCTCGTCGCTGCTGAGGGTGAGCGCCGCCTCGATCTGGCGCGGCAGCAGGGACGAGATCATCCCAACGGCCTTTTCCGGTGGCGAATGCTCGCCAAAGGTCAGGAAAACGGCGATCCGCTCGGGCAGCTCGGGTGCACGGTCGAGATAGGCGCGGATCGGAAGAGCGGGATAGCTCGTCCAGACCGGGGCGCCGATCAAGACAAGGTCATACTCCACCGGATTTTTCGCCGGCATGCGGATCGGCGGCAGGTTGCCGCGGACGCTGTCGAACCCTGCAAGCAGGTATCGCAGGCCGCCGGGCCGGTACCGCTCGCACTGGATCTCGTCGATATCGGCCTTCAGTTCCGCGGCCAAGGCGTCGGCGAGCGTTCGGGTAGTGCCCGTTCGTGTGTAGTAGACGATTAGTGTTCGCACCGACAGCTCCATGATTGCCCCGTGCCAGGGTCTGTCTAATCCGCGGTCCTCGCGTTGACGCCGATCAATTGGCACCGCGAGCGGTCCTCGACGTGCGCTCGCGCCGCGATCACGAACCTGTAGGTTGTTCGCGACCGGAAACCCCGGTATGGAGCGGTATCTAGGCACTCCTGTGTCTCGCCCCAGACCACCGCTTCGGAGATTTAGTGTGGAATCCTTTGCCTTGATCGGTTTTTGCGGCTTGCTCGCCGTCGTGAGCTATCTGATCTCGCCTCGCGTTCGGACGGTGCAGGCGTTTTTCCGTGGCTATTCGGACACCGGCGAAGCGCCGGGATTGTTGACGTTGATCCTGTCGCAGGTCACCACCTGGATTTTCGCGCGCTCGCTGATGAATGCCGGCATTCTGGGCTATT
Organism: Alphaproteobacteria bacterium; assembly: GCA_965228975.1. Classification (GTDB taxonomy): domain Bacteria; phylum Pseudomonadota; class Alphaproteobacteria; order UBA8366; family UBA8366; genus JAJFJD01. The sequence goes on along the minus strand of OZ245851.1, from coordinate 2,726,830 downwards.
TCTACGGTGTCGCGGGTGCGCTGGCCTATACGGCCTATTATCTGTCCTTCGTGACCGGCGCCTATATCGTCGACGGCATACGCTTCCGGCACGGCTTCGGCAGCGTGCAGGAGTTCCTGGTATCGCGCTTCGGGCGGCTGGGCGCCGGAGCCTATAACTGCGTCGCCGGAATCCGCCTGTTGAGCGAGGTCTTCGCCAATTTGCTGGTTATCGGCATCATCTTCGGCGTCGCCGGATCGACCGCGTATATCGTGTCGATTCTGGCGGTGGCGGCGATCACCCTTGGTTATTCGATGATGGGCGGGTTGCGCGCGTCGCTACGTACCGACGTAATGCAGATGATCCTGCTGCTAGTCGTGCTGGCGGTTCTGTTCGGGCAGACGCTGTGGATCGACGGATTTGCCTTCCCGGCGATCGCGGCGAGCAGCCCGGACCTCGCCGGACCGGGTTGGATATTGCTCGCGGTCGCGTTGCTGCAGATTTGGAGCTATCCGATGCACGATCCGGTCATGATGGACCGGGGGTTCGTGGCCGACCGCGACACCACAAGGCGCAGTTTCCTGCATGCGTGGTGGCTGTCGTCGATCTGTATTCTGGTGTTCGGGTTGCTCGGCGTGCACGCGGGACTGGTGAAATTGGACGGCGAGACGATGGTCGTCACGCTGATGCGTATCTTCGGCGACACGACCATGCTGCTGTTCAATGTCGCGTTGGTCCTTTCGGCGGTCTCCACCCTCGATTCGACATTTTCGAGCGCGGCCAAGCTCAGCATCGTCGATATGCGGCTGGCGGACCCGACGCCCCGTAACGGGCGGATCGCAATGGCCTTGTTCTTCGTCGGCGGCCTGGCCTTCCTTTTCTTCGGCGGCCGCGATCTGTTCGCCGCCGTCGCGGTCAGCGGCACCGCCTCGATGTTCCTGGCGCCGGTAATCTTCTTCTGCATCTGGGGCGGCCGGCAGGTGGCGCCCTGGGCCTTCGCGGTCGCCTTCGTCGCGGCGATCGGCGGTGCGGGGCTTTATATGGTCGAAAGCAGCGGTTACCTCTCGGTGATCGAGCCGCTCGTCGGTGTTTCCCACAAATACGCCAAATTGCTGGTCATCTCCGCCAGTGTGCTGGTGATCGGCTGCGGCGCCTTCGCCTTGGGCCTACGCCAGGAGACCGAAGCGCGGGCCTGAAATTTTGCCTCCCTTCTAGGAGTGGCGCGCGCCGCCCTGCATCCGTACAATCCGGCGCAACGAACAAGGATGCAGGGAAAGACCGAATGGATTTCGTACTCACGCCCGAACAGGAGGCGATCCGCGAGAATGTGGAGCGCCTGTGCGCGCGTTTCGACGACGATTATTGGCTGGACCGGGACGAAACCGGCGATTTCCCGGCGGATTTCCACAAGGCGATGGCGGAGGCCGGGTGGCTCGGCGTGGCCATGCCCGAGGAATACGGCGGCGCCGACCTCGGCGTGACTGAAGCGGCCATCCTCATGCACACGGTGGCGCGGTCGTCCGGCGCGATGAGCGCGGCCTCGGCGATCCACATCAATATCTTCGGACCGCACCCGATCGTCGTTTTCGGAAACGACGAACAGAAGGGCCGCTGGCTGCCGGACTTGATCCAGGGCAAGACGATCTCCTGCTTCGGGGTGACCGAGCCGGATGCGGGGCTCAACACGACGAAGATCAAGACCAAGGCCGAGCGCAGCGGCAACGGCTATGTCGCCAACGGCAAGAAGATCTGGACCACGACGGCCCAGGAGGCCAAGAAGATCATGCTGCTGGCGCGGACCACGCCGATCGAGGACTGCGCCAAGCCGACCGAAGGGCTGAGCCTGTTCTATACCGACCTGGACCGGAATCATTGTGACGTGCGCGAGATTCCGAAAATGGGCCGGAAGGCGGTGGATTCCAACGAGGTGTTCATCGACGGCCTGCCGATCCCGCTGGAAGACCGGATCGGCGAGGAGGGGATGGGCTTCCGCTACCTGCTGCACAGCCTCAACCCGGAACGCGTGCTGGTCGGCGTCGAGGGTATCGGCATCGGGCAGAACGCGCTTGCCCGTGCGGTGCAATATGCCAAGGACCGGGTCGTGTTCGACCGGCCGATCGGGGCCAACCAGGCGATCCAGCATCCGCTGGCGGAAATCTGGTGCGAACTGGAAGCGGCCTATCTGATGGCGATGCAGGCGGCGTCGCTTTACGACAAGGGGCTACCCTGCGGCGCGCAGGCGAATGCGGCGAAGTATCTCGGCGGCGAGGTCGGCTTCAAGGCGTGCCAGCAGGCCGTTATGACCCATGGCGGCATGGGGTACGCCAAGGAATTCCATGTGGAGCGTCTGCTGCGCGAAGTGCTGATCTGCCGCATCGCGCCGGTCAGTCCGCAACTGATCCTTAATTACATATCCGAACGCGTGCTCGGCCTGCCGCGTTCCTACTAGGCGCGCCGGCCGGACGATCAAACACAAGGGAGTTTCCGAAATGAGCGACATGCCGACCGTCGGCATTGGTTTCCACTACGACGAACTCGAGGTGGGCCAGAAATTCAAGACATTGGGCCGAACGATCACGGTGCCGGACATCGTCAACTTCGTCGGCGCGACCGGTTCCGTCGAGGTGTTGTTCACCGATATGGAATACCTGCGGAACGAGACGAATTTCGAAGGCCGCTTGGTCCCGGGGGCTTTGGTCTACTGCATGGCCGAAGGGTTGCTGATGCAGTCGACGATGCAGAAGACGGGGCTCGCCTTCCTCAGCATGGAGTTCAACATCGAGGGACCGTGCTTCGCCGGCGATACGATCCATGTCGAGGTCGAGGTCACGGAGATCAAGAAGACGTCCAAGGGCAACCGGGCCCTGGTGCGGACCAAGAACACGATCAAGAACCAGAAGGGCGAGACGCTGATCGTTTACACGCCACTGCGCATGATGAAGGGAAGCGAAAAGGCGGGGTAGGCGGACTCCGACGTGCCCCAGCAGCCTTACCTGTCATTCCCGCGAAAGCGGGAATCCAAGTATCGGTGCCCATGGATCCCCGCTTCCGCGGGCATGACGCGGTGGTTCGGCGTCACGTAACCACAACTCAACTCAAATCTTGAAATAGTCGGGCCGGCCGGTGGGCCAGGGGTCGCCCCACATCTGTTGGCCGCCGTCGACGGTGACCACCTCGCCGGTGACGAACTTGCCCGAGGACGCAGCGAGATAGACGCAGGCTTCGGCGATGTCGTGGGCGTCCCCGTGGCGGCGCATGGGGTTGGATTCCTTGTAGGTGGCGGCCCCCTCGTCCGGATAGACGTTGAAGCCCTCGGTCTCGCAACAGCCGGGGGCGACGCAGTTCACCCGGATGTTCAGCGGCGCCCATTCGACGGCGACGCTCTTCGACAGATAGATCACGCCGGCTCGGGCGGCGGCGGTATGGGCGATTCCCGGCATGCCGCGCCAGATGTCTGCGACGATGTTGACGATGTTGCCGGGCTTCTTTTCGTCGCGCCAGCGTTGGGCCGCCGCCTGCATCATGTACCAACTGCCGTTCAGGTTGGTGTCGATCACTGCGTTGAAGCCCTTGGGCGAGAAGTCGATGGCCGGCTGCGGGAACTGGCCGCCCGCATTGTTCACGAGCACGTCGAGGCCGCCGCAGGTATCCCAGGCGTAGTCGATCAGCGCCTTCACCTGATCGGGATCGCGGATGCTCATGGCCTGGTATTCCACGTGGCCGCCAAAGGACCGGAAGAAGTCGGCGGCCCCGGCGATCTTTTCCTCGTTGCGGCCGCAGACCAGCAGCGTCGCGCCGAGCCGGGCGAACAGGGTCGCGATCGCCTTTCCGAGCCCGCTGCCCGCGCCGGAGACGAGGACGGTTCGATCCTTGAACAGGTCGTCGCGATAAACCGTTTCCTGTGCCCGCAGGTCGGCCTCGGTGAACCCGAATTTTTGATTCTGATCCGGCGTGTCGTTGGACATGGGGCGGCATCCTCGATGCGGTGAGGCAGGGAAATGACGATGAGCTAGAGGAACGAAGCCCGAATGCGGGGCGGCGTCAACACCCCGATGCGGCGATCTCTGAAGCGTCGATCTTTCCCCGCCGCCGCGGACTGGATATGGTCGGCGCATGGAATTTTCACTGACCCCGGAACAGGAAGCGATCCGCGAGACGGCGGATCGTTTTGCCCGCGAGAAGCTCGCCCCGCGATATCTCGATTGTGCGGCCAGCGGGCGGCTCGACCGCGATCTTGTGCAGGAGATGGGATCGCTCGGCCTGATTGCGCCGGACTTGCCGGAGGAGCATGGCGGCTACGGATTGGACGGCTTGACCAGCGGTTTGATCGTCGAGGCGCTGGCGTATGGCGATTTCAACATGTCCTATGTGCCGCTGCTGACCGGGTTGTGCGGGCAGATTCTCTGCGATCACGGCAAGCCGGATTTGGTCGGGCAATGGCTACCGAAGCTGGTCGGCGGCGAGGCGTTGATCGGCCTGGCGTTGACCGAACCGCGCGGCGGCACCGACGCGGCCAACCTTCAGCTTCGCGCCGAGAAGCAGGGCAACAGCGGTTACCGGCTGAACGGGGAAAAGACCTCGATCTCGCTGTCCGATCAGGCGGATGCGTTCGTCGTGTTCGCGCGCACGGGGAATCCGGACGAGGGCGCCAAGGGCGTGAGCGCATTCCTGGTGCCGATGGATCTGCCGGGAATTTCACGCTCGCATTTCGACGATTTCGGTTCGGAATCGGTCGGGCGCGGCTCGCTGTTCTTCGACGATGTGGATGTGCCGGCGGAGAATTTGCTCGGCCGGGAAGGCGGCGGCTTCTATCAGGTGATGCAGGGTTTCGACTACAGCCGCGCGCTGATCGGCCTGCAATGCGTTGGCGCGGCACAGGCCTCGCTCGACGAAAGCTGGGTGCATGTGCAGGAACGCCGCGCCTTCGACCGGCCGCTTGCGGAATTCCAAGGTGTAAGCTTCCCGCTCTCGGAGGGGGAGACCTTCATGCATGCGGCGCGGCTGATGTGTTACGAGACGCTTTGGCTGCGTGACAACGCGAAGCCGCATACGGACAAGGCGGCGATGTGCAAATGGTACGCGCCGAAGATGGCGGTGGACGTGATCCACAACTGCCTGCTGATCCACGGCCACGCCGGGTACTCAAAGGACTCGCCCCACCAACAGCGCCTGCGCGATGTCATCGGGCTGGAGATCGGTGACGGCACGGCGCAAATCTCGAAGCTCATCATCGCCCGGGAAAAGGTCGGCAGTGTGGCAGTGCAGTACAAGTAGCCGTACCGAGACCGGTCCCTCGCGTCATAAGAAAAACGATAGATATCAGGCTGCAATGTCCGAAAACCTCACGCGTCTTCTCAGCCCGCAATCGGTTGCGATCGTCGGTATCTCGCAGGACTTCAACAAGCTCAGCGGGCGGGTTCTCAAGTTCCTGCTGGACAAGCGATATGGCGGCGCGATCTACCCGGTGAACCCGAAATACGACGCCGTCGCCGGGCACGCTTGCTATCCGGATATTGCGTCGGTTCCCGGTCCCGTGGACGTCGCGGTGATCGTGTTGCCGGCGCCGATGGTGACCGATGCGGTTGCGCGATGCGGTGAAGCGGGTGTTTTCGCCGCGGTGATCTTCGGTTCCGGGTTCGGCGAGATGGGGGAGGAAGGCCGCCGACAGGAGGCGGAACTCGCGCGGGTCGCACGAGACAACGGCATCCGCATCCTGGGGCCGAACTGCCTCGGCCTGTTCAATAGCTTCGACGGCGCGGCGCTGTCCTTCAGCCAATACCTGAACGCTCCGACGCGGTCGGGACCGATCGGTTTCGTCACGCAGTCCGGGGCTTTCGGAACGGCGATCTGTGCGCTGGCGCGTAATCGCGGCGGCGGGTTCGGTCATTTCGTGAACACGGGCAACGAGGCCGACCTCAACTTCTCGGACGTTATGTCGGGCGTTCTGGACGATCCTCGAATCGCCGTTGGCGCTGGATATCTCGAAGGGTTGTCCGACGGCGAGGGGTTCTTGCAGGTTGCCGAAAAATCGATGGCGTTGGGCAAGCCGCTCGTTGTGACCAAGGTCGGCCGGTCGGAAGCGGGCACGCGGGCGGCGGCGTCCCATACCGGGTCGCTTTCGGGCGAAGACGCCGTGTTCGACGGCATCGCGCGGCAATACGGCGTCGTTCGGGCGGCGAACGAGGAGCAGATGCTGGACATCGTGCAATTGATGTCGATGGCGGAACTGCCGGACGGGCGCGGCGTCGGCATCATCACGCAATCCGGGGGTGCGGGCGTCTTGATGTCCGATCGTGCGGAGGAGTTGGGGCTGCAGGTCCCGGAGTTGGCGCCGGACACGCAATCGGCCCTGCAGGACGCGTTACCCGCTTTCGGGGCGGCGGGGAATCCGGTGGACGTGACGGCACAGTTCCTGGCGGAGCCGGATATTCTGCGCAAATCCGTGCGGATCATGCTCGGCGATCCGCGCATCCATATGGGCGTGATCTGGATTCAGCTCATGGAGGATTTCGTCGATGCGCTGATCGACTTGTTCCGCGAAATCAAGGAGATCGCGACCAAACCCTTCGTGGTCGTCTGGGTGGCCGCGCCGGATGACGCGCTGACGCGCATGCGCGAACTCGGCATTTGCGTGCTGCGGGGCGGCGTGCCGGCGATCGACGCGCTTGCCGCGTTGGCAAATGTTGCCGATGCGCGGCGGCGGCGTGCGGCGGACCGACCCGCGCGGGACGCGATTGCACTGCCTGCGTTGGGCTTGCCGTCTGCCGGGGGAGCCGTTCCCACGTTGGCGGCTGCGGATTTGCTACGTGGGGTCGGGATAGCGTTGCCGGAGACGCGGTTGGCGGCGTGCGAGGAAAGCCTTCGCGAGGCAGTGGCGGCCGTTGGCTATCCCCTGGTCCTGAAAATCGAATCGCCGGACATCCTGCACAAGACCGAAGCCAACGGCGTGGCGGTCGGCGTCGGCGATTGGGATACCGCGCTGACGGAATATCGCCGCATTCTTGCCGATGCCCGGACCTACAATCCGGACGCCCGCATCACCGGTGTCGTCGTTCAGGCGATGGGGGCGCCGGGCGTGGAACTCGTGGTCGGTCTCAAGAACGATCCTGCGTTCGGTCCGGTGGTGATGGCCGGGATCGGCGGCGTTTTCGTCGAGGTCATGAAAGACGTGGTGTTCCGGCACGCTCCGGTGACGGAGGCCGAAGCGCTCGACATGCTGTCCGACCTTCAAGGGACAACCCTGTTGGATGGTGTGCGCGGCGGACGGCCGTCGGACAAAGAGTCCGCCGCCGCCCTGATCGCCGCGGTTTCGCGGTTTGGCGCCGCCGCGGGCGATCGTTTGCTCGAACTCGACCTCAACCCCGTGTTTGCCGGACCCACCGGTGCGATGGCGGTGGACTGGTTGATGGTGCTCGGCCCGGCGCAAAGCCAGGAGGGGACAAGGCGCGATCGTGTTTTGCACGAGTAGGCGCTTGGCGGTAGGCTGGCGTCAAAGGAGAATTCCATGACCGTGCAGTACAAAGTCTTTTGGCGCCCTGGGTGAACCAGCTGCCTTCGCACGAAAGAGTTTCTTTCGTCTCACAATATCCCGTTCGAATCCGTCGATATCCAGGCCGACCCGAGCGGCATGGCCGAACTGCAGGCGCTCGGCGTGCGGTCCGTGCCGGTCGTCACGCGCGGCAAGGAGTACGTCTTTGGGCAAATGCTCAAGGATCTGGCTGAGTTTCTGGGCGTCGACTACGACACCAAGCCGAAACTGTCGCCGCAGGAACTGATCGATAAGCTGGACATGGTGACCAGCGCCGCGTTGCGTTTCGTCGCTCAGATTCCGGAAGAGAAACTGGATCAGGACCTGCGCAACCGGAAGCGGCCGATCCGCGACCTGTGCTACCACATCTTCCGCCTGACGGAAGTGTTCATCGACGTGGTCGAGAAGGACATCTATCTCACCCGCGACCTGTTGAACATTCCCGCACCCGACGACGTGCGGACGACCGCCGATCTCGTGGCCTATGGGACCGCGGTTCAGCAGCGCCTGCACAATTGGTGGGACGGCTTTGCCGATAAGGACTGCGAACAGGAAGTCGACAGTTATTACGGCAAGCAGCCGCTGCATAACGTGATGGAACGCCATACTTGGCATCCGGCGCAGCACATGCGGCAGTTGATGATGCTGTTGCGCGAGTGCGGGATCGAACCGGACGGTCCGGTTCCCGACTCCGATCTCGAGGGACTGCCCATTCCCGAAAAGGTGTGGGATGAATAGGCCGCAACGGCTACACGGAAAAGGCGCCTTCGGGCGCCTTTTTTGTCGCTAGCGGTCGATCATCAGCAACGACGGCGCCTTCACGGTCGCCGCCCGTTGCAGGCCGATGCCGTTTCCGGACTTGGGCTCCCGCCAGGGGATAAGGGCAATCTCCCCGGTTTCCAGATTGATGAACCGCGCATCGCCCATTTTGCCGGTGACCCGGGCCGCCGCAATCGCGGTCTTTGCTTTCCCGGTCTTGCCGGGTTTGGGCAGATACAACACGCAAAATTGGGTCTTGGTCACGAAGGGGCGCGCCTGCATGCCGCTTTCCCGCCATGACGGCGCGAGCGTTATCTTTCCGGGATGCTCGTTGAGGATGCCCACCAGGTGGCGGAAGACGAAGCTGCCCGGCCGCGGGTTGAAACGCCGGTCGAACAGGCCATGGCGCGGGAAGTAGCCGCGGTCCAGGTCCATGAATGTGTCGAGGAAGACCTCCACATTCGGCGTGCCGGCGGCGGCGATCATGCCCTCGGCGACGCGGTTCGCGATTTCCGCATCGTCCGTGTTGTAGTTCGCCGGGTTTTCCGAGGCGAGACGGATGTTCACGACCGCGCCGACCTCCCGGTCGACGGCGATCTTTCCGAATTCCTGTATGGCATCCCAAACCGAGCCGCTGAGGCCGACGCGGAAGACGAACCCGTCCGTTGCCTCCCGCGCGCCGCGCCGGCGCAGGAACCCGTCGACCAAGTCGATCTCCGGCGCCTGGAAGCCGTAGCTGACGAAATGGGAGAATTTCGATCCTTCCGACTCCTTGTGCGCCGAGCTTTCGATGTTGGCGATGTTGACGCGGATCCCGGCTTTCTTCTTGAGAGCCTGCAGCGCCGGGATGCTTTTCTGCGAGTCCTGCCACGGCAGAATGACTTCATAGGAATCGACCAGCGTCCGGTTCTTCTGCAGGGTCGAGAGCACCTTTCTGTCGGGCACGCCGAAGCTGAAGAAGGTGAAGCGGTGGCCGATCGCCTTCAGCGCTTGCATGCGCTTGCGGCGCTCGTCGTCCATCAGGTCGCTGACGGGCGTGCGAATCTTGCGGATGCCGAGTTCCCACAGCGCCATCAGCGTGTAGTCGTTGCGCACGCGTTTCCGTTCGAACTCGTCCATGGGTCCGTTGTAGGGAAACTCGGTGACCTCGGCCCAGGGATGGCGGATATGTACGCCAAGGGGCGAGACGACCGCTTCCTTCGTGTGGCGGCTGCGTACCTTGGGCTTCGCCGCCGGCAGCTTCTGGTTCCTGCCGAGCGTGCGGCCAGCCGTTCGATAGATACGCGGCACATGCGTGTTCGGATACACGTCGACCATGAAGAAGCCGAGCTTGTCAGCGTCGTTCCGGCCGTGTTCCGGGGCCGCCTCGACCCGAAACAGCTCGCTGTAGTCCTGCCGGAAGAAGGAGGTGGCGGGCAGCAGGTAACACTCGGTCCGCCCTTCGATGTTGTAGAAGAAATTGTGCACGTGCCCGGCGAACAGCGCCTCGATCCGGTTCTTGCGGATCAGCGACAGCAGCCAGGACCGCTTCGGCTCATCGATATTGTCGTAATTCCAGGCCTCGTCATCCGCCATGATGTAGGGCGGGTAATGCGTGAAGAAGAAGATGCGCTTGCCTTTATTCGCTTCGAGGTCCTTGGTCAGCCATCTCTCCTGGGCCCGCTCGCTGCGCAGGCCGGAGTTGAGGATTTGCGCGTTGATGAAGGTGAAGTGGCAATCCTGGTGGTCGAAGGAGTAATAGTCGCGGCCGAAATGCTGGCGGTAGAGTTTCACGCCGTAGTCGCTGACCGAGGCGGCGGGCATCGACGGGTTCGGTTTGTCGCCGACGTCGTGATTGCCCGGGATCATATGCAGCGGCGCGTTCAGTTTCTTGAGTTCGCGGTTGGCAACCTTGGCCGCGGGGCCGTATGTCGGCAGGACCGGCACGGGATGGACGATATCGCCCAGGTGGATCACGAAGTCCGGCTTCAACCGGTTCACCTGTTGGATGACATAGCGCGCGCGGCCGTTCGCCAATTTATTCACCGCCCAGGGGGATGAGTTATCGCCTTGCTCGGGCCGCATATGCGTGTCGGCGATGACGGCGAAACTGAACAACGGGCCGCTGTGCGACCGCAGGAAACGCGCCATGGGAAATTCCCCTCTTATCGGTGAGTCGGCTTGGCCGTAGCCGTCAGAACGCGAAGCGCCGCATACCGCCGTCCACGTGGATCACTTCGCCATTGATGTAGCGTGCGAGCGGCGATGCAAGGAAAGCGATCAAGTACCCCATGTCTTCCGGTTCGCCGAAGTATCCGGCCGGGATATTCGCCTTGGCGAATGCCTCACGCTCCGCTGGGTCCGGGTGCACTTTATTCAGGATTTGTTCGCTGTTGATCCGGCCGGGCGGCAACGAGTTGATGGTGATGCCGTCGCCGCCGACCTCGCGCGAGAGCCCTTTCGCCCAGGCGTGGACCGCCGCCTTGGCGGAATTCGCGACGTTAACGCCGCGCGGTTCGCTCGACCCGGTCAGGTTGATTACCCGGCCGAATTTCTGTTCCCGCATACCGGGGATGAAGGCCATGGTCAGCCGCCGCAGCATCTCGAAGTTCAGCGTCATGCCCTCGTACCAGAGGTCGTCGCCCGCATCCCACGGGATCGGCCGCGACCCTCCGGCGCTGTTCACCAGAATGTCCAGATGGCCGAGCGCATCATAGACCTGATCGCGGATCGTCTCCGGCGCGCCCTGGTGCGTCACGTCCTGCACGATGACAGCGGGACGTTCCGCGCCGGTCGCTTCGATCTCGTCGGCGAGTTTTTCCAACAGGTCCTGCCGCCGCGCGAGGACGGCGACGCGGCACCCTTCGGCGGCCAAAATTTTTGCGGTGCCGTTGCCGATGCCTTGGCTTGCGCCGGTGACGAGGGCCGTCCGCCCTGTAAGCTGGAGGTCCATCGACGGTTCTCCCTTTTGATCTTGTTGCGCCGCCCGTTGTGAGGCTTTCTTGTTCGGGACGGTCATTCTGCGTTACCACAGAATTCAATTCAAATCGGCTGCGGAACAACGCATCGGAAAAAAAGGAAAAGTCATGGTCACACCGGCGAATATGATCTTCTTCATGTCGGACAACCACACCCGCGATCTTCTTGGCGCGGCGGGGCATCCGGTGGTCCAGACATCGACGTTGGACAAGATCGCGACCGGCGGCGTGCGGTTCGAGAATGCGTATTCGACAAGCCCGCTGTGTTGTCCGTCTCGGGCCGGGCTTGCGACCGGGCGTTATCCGCATCAAACCGGGTATTGGGACAACGCGCTCGCGTATGATGGCAAGACGGCGACCTGGCATGGCCGGGTTCGCGACCAGGGCCACACCGCCGTTTCCATCGGCAAACTGCATTTCATGTCCGGCGAGAACGACAACGGCTTTTCCGAAGAGATCGTGCCGATGCATATCGTCGAAGGGAAGGGCGCGCTGATCGGCCTGTTGCGCGCGACGCAGGAAGGCGTGCCGCCGCGCACCGGCCCGCGTGCGATGTACGACAAGTCGGGCATCGGCGAGGCGGACTACCAGCGCTACGACCTCGTGGTGACCGAGAACGCGATCAAGTGGCTGCAGGACCATGGCGCGAAGCAGGACAGGCCCTGGGTGTTGTTCGTGTCCTATGCCAGCCCGCATCCACCCTTCGCGGTCCCGAAACGCTTTTACGATTTGTATCCCGAAGCGGACATACCGCTGCCCGTCCAGTTCGACGCGGTGACGCGGCCGGATCATCCGTCGCTTGCGCATATCCGCCGGGTCGATGGATTGGAGGAACCGGTCGACGAAGCCTATGTGCGGCGCACGGTGGCCGGCTATTGCGGCCTCGTGACGCATCTTGACGAACAGATCGGTCAGGTCATGAAGACCGCCGAGGATTTGGGGCTTCTCGACACCACGCGCATCCTCTACACCAGCGACCATGGCGAAGCCGCGGGCAACCACGGCCTTTTCGGCAAGTCGAACCTTTACGAACATTCCATCGGCGTGCCGTTGTTGATGAGCGGACCGGATATTTCCGCCGGCGGTGTCGTCTCGCAGCTTGCATCGCATGTGGACCTGTTCCCGACCGTGGTCGAGGCGCTCGGTGCATCGCTCAGCGACGAAGACGCGGACCTGCCGGGCGTATCGCTGTGGCCGGCCGTTGCCGGACAGGAAACGGACCGGCTCGCTTTCGCCGAGTTCCATGCGCAGTCGTCCAAAACCGCCGGCTTTCTGCTGCGCGACGGCAAGGATAAGCTGGTCTATCACGTGAACATGCCCCGCCAACGCTTTGACCTGGATGCCGATCCGCAGGAGGCCAACGATCTTGCGAAGGATGGCGGCGCGGACCCGACGGCTGACGCACTGGAAGCGAAGCTGCGCGCGATGCTCGATCCGGAAGCGGTGAACAAGCGGGCCATGGCCGATCAACTCGCGCATGCGGACCGGCATGGCGGCGTAGATGCGGTGCGCGACCGTGGCACCTTCAGCTACACGCCGGTGCCCGGCGACGACCTGAATCTGGAGAAAGTCGGCTAGACCGTATCCGCGAAGGCCGAGCGGTAGGCGAAGAGGGCGGGCGTACCGCCGGTATGGATGAAAAGTACACGGTCGGACGGACTGAATCGTCCGGCGCGGATCAATCCGATCAGCCCGGCGAATCCCTTGCCCGAGTACACCGGGTCGAGCAGCAAGCCTTCCAATCGGCCCGCGAGATCGACCGCTTCTATCATGCCGTCGGTGATCAACCCGTACCCATCGCCTGCGTATCCGGCCACCACCTCGATCTGCTCCGGCGGAAGGCGGTCGGCGATGCCGAGATAGTCGCAGGTTGAGTGATACAGCCGGGTGACGTCCGCATGCACCCGCTCGGGCTCCGCGTCGATGTCGATCCCGATGACCGGCAGGCCGGGTACGAGCGCGGTGACGCCCGCAAGAATGCCGGCCTGCGTGCCGGCGCTGCCCGACGCATGGACGATGGCGTCGATGGTCAGGCCCGCGTCGTCCAACTGCCGTAGGAGTTCTACGACGAACTGAACGTATCCCATCGTGCCCAGCACGTTCGAGCCGCCATACGGCACGATGTACGGTCTCTTTCCCATGTCGGTCAGACGGTCGGCGATGCCGGGGAGCAGGGCGTTCCGGTCCGCGCCCCAGGGGATGGGGTCCAGCGCCGCCCCAAACAGGCCGTCGAGGAAGATGTTGCCCGTCTCGTAGTAGTCCGCGTCGACTTTCGGCACGCGACCGTCCATCACCGCCAGATGACAGCCCAACCCCAGCTTGGCGCAGGCGGCCGCCGTCTGCCGGATATGGTTCGACTGTGTGACGCCGCCGGACACCACGGTGTCCGCGCCCTTGGCGATTGCGTCGGCGAGCAGGAATTCCAGCTTGCGCACCTTGTTGCCGCCCATGCCGAGACCGGTGCAGTCGTCGCGTTTCACGATGATCGACGGTCCGCCGACCGTCGCGGTGAGGCGTTCCAGCCGCTCGATAGGGGTCGGCAGATGCGACAGTTCCGCGCGGGGTAGGGCCGTTAGGATTTTGGCGATGTCGGTCATGCGATTGCTTTGCTCGGGAATCGGCCGAAATCGGTCAGCCGGTCGGTCAATTTGGGGGCGCTCCTCTGCTCGTCACCGCGAAAGCGAGACGGATCGTTCCGAAATCTGAAATTCCTTGCTTGGGGGTAGCGGATACGCCAATATCCGCCGCGATCCTGGCGGCCGCTCCCGATTTGCCCCAGGGTGATATCCAATATAGTAGACTTCAACAAGCCAAGAGGCGGCCAACCGCCTCGCGCTCGGATAAGGAGGGACTGTGCCGGTCGACGCGAATAAGGACGATCTTCTGATTGGTGTAAGCGGCGCGGGCGCCATGGGACGGGGCATCGTCCAGGTGGCTGCCGCGGGCGGCGTGAATGTCCGCCTTTTCGATATCAACGCCGACCAATGCAAGGAAGCCGTCGATTTCATCGGCAAGATGCTCGGCCGCGCGGCGGAGAAGGGGCGGATGGCGCAGGAAGACGCCGATGCGGCGATGGGCCGGATCGAGGTCGTGGCCGACGTCAATGAATTCGCCCCCTGCGACATCGTCATCGAGGCGGCGACGGAAAATCTCGACATCAAGAAGCAGATCTTCGCGCAGCTCGAAGAGGTTCTGAGCGACGACGCGATCATCGCGACCAACACGTCCTCGCTCTCGGTGACGACGATCGCCTCGGCCTGCAAGCGGCCGCAACGGGTCGCCGGGTTCCATTTCTTCAATCCCGTGCCCTTGATGCGGCTGGTGGAGGTCATCGAAGGCGTGCTGACCGAGGACTGGGTCGGCGATGCGCTGATGATCCTCGGCAAACGGATGACCCGCGAGCCGGTCCGGCTGAAGGACGCGCCGGGCTTCCTGGTGAACCAGGTGGGCCGCGGCTACAACATCGAATCCCAGCATATCCAGCATGAATGCGTTGCCGACTATGTCGACATCGACCGCATCCTGCGGGACGCGGCGGGTTTCCGGATGGGGCCGTTCGAACTGCTGGACCTGACCGCGCTCGACGTGACGCATCCGGCGACCGAGCTGATCTACAACCAGTTCTATCAGGAAGCGCGTTATCGGCCGTCGTCGGTGATGCGCGCGCGGCTGGAAGCCGGCATGCTCGGCCGTAAGGTCGGGCGCGGCTATTACGTGTATGAGGACGGCAAGCAGATCGTGCCGGACGAGGCGAGCCCGCCGAAATATGACGGCCGTCCGGTCTGGATCAGCAAGGCCGAAGCGGAAGGTCACGAGAAGCTCACCGAGATCGTGCGCGCCTGCGACGGCAATCTCGACACCGGCGACACGCCCGGATCGGACTCGCTGATCCTGGTGACGCCGATCGGCGAGGATATCTCCACGACCGCGACGGCGCAGGGGCTCGACCCCGCGCGGACGCTGGGCGTCGATACGCTCGTCGGGCTGACGACGCGCCGGACGGTGATGACAAATCCGGCCACCGAGGCCGCATATCGCGATGCGGCGCATGGCTTGTTGAGCAACGACGGCGTGCCGGCCACCGTGATCCGGGATTGCCCCGGCTTTATCGGCCAGCGCGTGATCTCGATGATCTGCAACATCGGTTGCCAGATCGCCCAGTTCGGCACCGCATCGCCGGAAGACATCGACAAGGCCGTCGTGCTGGGCCTGAACTATCCGAATGGACCGCTGAAATTCGGCGAGGTTCTGGGGTCGTCGAATGTACTCCGCATTCTTGACGCGCTCTATCGCTTCTATGGCGATCCGCGCTATCGTCCCAGTCCATGGCTGCGCCGCCGGGCGACGTTGGGACTTTCACTGTTCAAGACCGAAATTTGAGAGGAAGAAGGAAAATGTTGGACGCATATCTCTACGCTGGAAAACGCACTCCCTTTGGCCGTCATGCCGGATCGCTGGCGAAGGTTCGCCCCGACGATATGCTGGCCAGCGCCATCAAGTCGGTCGTCGAGAACAACCCGATCAACGCGGAAGAGATCGAAGACGTCTACGTCGGCTGCGGCAATCAGGGCGGCGAAGACGCTCGCTGCGTCGCGCGCCACGCGTTGCTTTTGGCCGGTCTGCCGGAATCGGTGCCGGGCATGGTCTTCCAACGCAACTGCGCCAGCGGTTTGAGCGCCATTTCCTCGGCGGCGCAGGCCATCACGGTCGGTGAAGCCGACATGATCGTCGCCGGCGGCGTCGAAAGCATGAGCCGCGCGCCCTTTGTGGTCGGCAAGTCCGAGAATGCCTTCGGCCGCGATTTCAAGGTCTTCGATTCCACCATCGGCGACCGTTTCCCGAACCCGAAAATTCACAAGCAATTCGGCGCGGACTCGATGCCGGAGACCGCGGACAACCTGGCGTCGGACTTCCAGATCACCCGCGAGGAAGCCGACACCTTCGCGCTGGCGTCGCAGATGAAATACAAGGCCGGAAAGGAAGCCGGATTCTTCGACGATGAGATCGATCCGGTCACCTATAACGGCGGCCGCAAGGTTGGCGACGTGACGGTCAGCGAAGACGAGCATCCGCGCCCGCAAACGACGATGGAAAGCCTGGCCAAACTGCGCGTGCTCTTCGAGGGTGGCGTAACGACCGCGGGCAACGCGTCGGGCGTCAATGACGGCGCGGTGGCCGTGCTGATCGGCAGCAAGGAACTCGGCGAGCGCACCGGCATGAAGCCGATTGCGAAGATCCTGTCGACCGCCGCCGCCGGTGTCCCGCCGCGCATCATGGGCTACGGCCCGGTCCCCGCGACCGAGAAGGCGCTGGCCCGTGCCGGCTTGACTCATAAGGACCTGGACGTCATCGAGATCAACGAGGCCTTCGCCTCGCAGGTATTGGCCTGCCTCAAGGGCATGGGCTTGCCGTATGACGACAGCCGGGTGAACATGAACGGCGGCGCCATCGCGCTCGGTCATCCGCTCGGTGCATCCGGGCCCCGCATCGCGTTGACGGCGGCGCGCCAATTGGAGCGGACCGGCGGCAAGTACGCGCTCGCCACGCTCTGCGTCGGCATCGGCCAGGGTGCGGCGATGGTCATGGAACGCTGCGACTGATTTCCCTTTAGCGATCCCCGTGCTGGTATTTCCGGCACGGGGATTTATTTTGGCTTTATGAGACGGCGTTGCCGGTTTATCGGCGACGCCCGAAACCGTGAGAGGATGCTTTCCCGTGTCGGAACTGAGACCTGACTTCGCCTGGGACGACCCGTTCCTGCTGGACGATCAACTGACCGAGGACGAACGTCAGATCCGCGACGTGGCGCGCGACTTTGCACAGGAACGGCTGATGCCGGAGATCCTCGAATGGAACCGCCACGAATCCTTCGATCCCGGGATCATGAAGGAGTTCGGCGAGCTGGGCTTCCTCGGCGCGAACATCCCCGACTACGGTTGCGCGGGGATCGGCTTCGTCGCCTATGGTCTGATCGCCCGCGAGTTGGAGCGCGTCGACACGGCCTTCCGGTCGGGCGTCGGCGTGCAGTCGGGCCTTGTCATGGCGCCGATCTATCAATACGGCAGCGACGACCAGAAGGAAAAATACCTGCCGGGCCTGCGTGACGGCACGACGATCGGCTGTTTCGGCCTGACCGAGCCGGATCACGGCTCCGATGCGGGCAGCATGAAGTCGCGGGCCAAGTCCGTCGACGGCGGCTACAAACTCAGCGGCACCAAGCAGTGGATCACCCATTCGCCGATCGCCGACCTGTTCCTGGTCTGGGCCAAGGATGACGATGGCAAGGTCGGCGGCTTCCTGATCGAGAAGGGGGCCAAGGGCCTCGACAACCCGAAGATCGAGGGCAAGTTCTCGGTTCGCGCGTCCCCGACCGGATTCATCATGATGGACGACGTGTTCGTGCCGGAGGAGAACCGCCTGCCGGACGCCCGTGGCCTCGGCGCGCCGCTCTCCTGCCTCAACAACGCCCGCTTCGGCATCTGCTGGGGGGCCATCGGCGCGGCGGAGTTCTGCTGGCACGCGTCCCGGCAATACACGCTGGACCGGACCCAGTTCGGCCGCCCGCTGGCGGCGACGCAATTGGTGCAGAAGAAGCTCGCCGACATGCAGACCGAGATCACACTCGGCCTGCAGGGCGCCTACCGGATCAGCCGGATGCGCGAAGAAGGCACCGTCAGCGCCGAGGCGATCTCCCTCGTCAAGCGCAACAACACCGGAAAGGCGTTGGACATCGCCCGGATGGCGCGTGACATGCACGGTGGGAACGGTATCGTCGACGAATTCCACGTGATCCGTCACATGATGAACATGGAGACGATCAACACGCTGGAAGGCACCTACGACATCCACACGCTGATCCTCGGCCGCTCGCAGACCGGCATTCAGGCGTTTACGGGGTAGAGCGGCGCGCGCCTCATCCTTTCCCTCGTCACTCCCGCGAAAGCGGGAGTCCATTGCGGTCATGGATTCCCGCTTTCGCGGGAATGACGACGGAGTTTGAGGTTGGCTGCAGCGGCTTTCCGGCACAGCCTCCTGTTGTGCGTGTCGAAGTATGCCGCGCAGGACACCACTCTCAGTCGGCATGTGAGATGGATTCCCGCTTTCGCGGGAATGACGGTAGAGTTTTAGATCGGACTCCGTGGATATCTGGGAGAAGCCCATGCTCAAACTCTACAGCGCGCCCTTCAACTCGGCGGGGCAGCGGGTGCGGACGGCGCTGCATCTCAAGGGTGTGCCGTTCGAATTCATCTCCGTTCCGGAGATCGGCTGGGACAGGTACCGCGAGATCAACCCGCAGGGATTGATGCCGACACTCGACGTAAACGGCGAACTGTTTGCGCAGTCCACCGCGACCCTCGAATACATCGAAGAAACCTATCCCGATCCGCCGCTGTTGCCCGCCGATCCGATCGAGCGCGGCCGCGTGCGCGCCTTCGCCCAGCACATTGCCTGCGACATGCATCCGCTGCATGTGACCCGGGTGCGCAACCGGCTGAAGGAGCAGTTCGGCGCCAGCGACGAGGACACCTATGTCTGGTACCGCCATTGGATGACGACGGGCCTCACCGCGCTGGAGGAACTGCTGCGCCGCCGGCCGGTAGAGACGACCTATTGCTACGGCGAGAGCCCGACCATGGCGGACCTGTACCTGGTGCCGCAGGTCATGAACGGCCGGCGCTACGACACCGATCTCACGCCCTTTCCGTTGATCGTCGGCATCGACGAGGCATGCCGCGCGCTACCCGCGTTCCAGGCCGGCATGCCGGAAAACCAGCCCGGTTACAGCGAATAGCCAGGTTCGGGCTGGCAAAGCCGCAGACATGCCGTAGCATGCCGGTCGGATTCACCGACAGACGGCGCCATGAAGTTTATTCACGTCACCGACCCGCATATCGTCAAACCGGGAAAGACACTGTTCGGCCTCGACGTGCACGCGCGGCTGGAGAAATGCATCGACAGCATCGACGCCAACCATGCGGATGCCGAATTCTGCATCTGGACCGGCGACATCGTGCACTGGGGCGATCACGACTCCTATCACCATTTCCGGGACGCTATCGCGGCGCTGCCGATGCCGAGCCATCTGGTGATGGGCAACCACGACAAGCGGGAAACGCTGCTGGATGTTTTTCCGGACACGCCCGTCGATTCCAACGGCTTCGTGCAGTATGCGCTCGACGTGTCGGCGGGACGGTTTCTGATCCTGGATACGGTGCAGGCGGGGACGCATTCGGGCGAGTTGTGCGACGCGCGGCTCGGCTGGTTCGAACGGCAACTCGACGCGGCGGCGGACCGCAATGTCTACATCTTCATGCACCATCCGCCGATGCGCGTCGGCATGGCGGGCATGGACAGCATGCGCCTTGACGGTGTGGATCGGTTCGTCGAGGCGGTAACGGGCCGGGACAATATCCAGCACCTGTTTTGCGGCCATCTGCACCGGCCGATCCACGGGTCGTGGCGCGGTATCCCGTTCTCGACCCTGCGGGCGACCAGCCATGCCTTCAAGCTGTCGCTCGGCCCCGACTACGAGTTGGTGACCACGCATGAAAACCCGGGCTATGCGGTCGTGCTCGTCAAGGACGGCGCCACGGTGATCCACGACCACAGTTATTTGGAGGAAGGGCCGGAATTCGAATACAAGAAGAAATCAAAGAACTCAGAGAAATAGGGGCGACGCGGATATGAGCTGGCAAAAAGAGATCGACGAGCTGCGGCACCGCGAAGCGCTCGCCCGCAAGATGGGCGGCAAGGAAAAGATCGCCCGGCACCATAACCAGGGCAAGCTGACGGTCCGTGAGCGGATCGACGGCCTCGTCGATCCCGGCAGTTTCCATGAGATCGGCACCGCGACCGGCGTCGCCGAGTATGACGACGACGGGCAGCTCAAGGATATGACGCCGACCAACTACCTGTTCGGTCATGCGCGGCTCGA
Source organism: Alphaproteobacteria bacterium (assembly GCA_965228975.1). Lineage (GTDB taxonomy): Bacteria > Pseudomonadota > Alphaproteobacteria > UBA8366 > UBA8366 > JAJFJD01. The sequence continues at coordinate 2,706,672 of OZ245851.1, read as the reverse complement.
CGGACGGCGCGTCGTCGTCGCCGGGGACGACTTCACCGTGCGAGGCGGGGCGAACGATGCGGGTAATCTCGAGAAGGCGCTGGCGTCCGAACGCATGGCGCGGGACATGCGGCTGCCGATCGTACGGCTGATCGATGGGACCGGCGGTGGCGGGTCGGTCAAGAATATAGAGACCAAGGGACACACTCTGCTGCCGGGTTACGACGGGCGCAAATGGGTTTACATGGTGGAGAACCTGGCGACCGTGCCGGTGGTGTCGCTGGCGCTCGGCTCCACCGCTGGGTTGGGGGCCGCGCGGGTGGCGGCGAGCCATTATTCGGTCATCGTGAAGGAGACGGCGCAGATGTTCGTCGCAGGCCCACCGGTGGTGGCGCGGATCGGCCAGGACCTCAGCAAGAACGAACTCGGCGGCAGCGAAATCCACACGCGCAACGGTGCGATCGACGACGAGGCCGAGAGCGAGGCCGACGCCTTCGACCGCGCCCGCAGATTCCTGTCCTACCTGCCGCCCAGTGTCTACGAGGCGCCGCCGCGCGGCCCGCGGGAGGACGATCCCGAACGCAAGGACGATTGGCTGATCTCCGCGATCCCGCGGAACCGCCGGCAGGTCTACAAGATGCGGCCGATCATCGAATCGCTGGTCGATCAGGGATCGTTCTTCGAGATCGGCGCGAAGTGGGGCCGCTCGATGATCACCGGCTTCGCCCGGCTCGACGGCTGGCCGGTCGCGGTGATGGCGAACGACCCGTATTTCTATGCCGGGGCGTGGACGGCGGCAGCGTCGGAGAAGGTGCAGCGGTTCGTCGATCTGGCCGAGGTCTTCCACCTGCCGATGGTGCATCTGGTGGACAACCCCGGCTTCCTCGTGGGCCTGCAGGCCGAGCAGGAAGGCACGATCCGCTACGGCGCGAAGGCGCTGTCCGCGGTGTTCCAATCGACGATCCCCTGGGCCACGGTCATCGTGCGCAAGGCGTTCGGCGTCGCGGGGTCGGGGCATATGAACCCGGACCGCTACTGCATCCGCGCCGCATGGCCGTCGGGCGATTGGGGATCGCTGCCGATGGAAGGCGGGATCGAGGCGGCCTACAAGGCGGATATCGCGGCGGCGGACGACCCGGCGGCCCGGCTGACGGAGATCGAGGACCGGCTGGAGAAACTGCGTTCGCCGCTGCGCAGCGCCGAGCGGTTCATGCCGGAAGAGATCATCGACCCGCGCGACACCCGCCCGATGCTCTGCGATTTCGCGGAGATGGCGGCCCCGTTGCGGGTGCCGGGGAAACGGGCGTTCGGGTTCAGGCCTTAAACTCGGCTAACGTATCCAAATCCGGCTCCACGCCGAGTCCGGGCCCGTCCGGCAGAACCATCCGGCCATCTTGGATCGGCGGGGGCATGCCGCACATCGCTTCGCGCAGCGGATTCGGGTTCACGTCGGCTTCCAGCAGGCCGTTGCCACCCGCCGCGGCCAGCAGATGCGCCGAGGCCATCAACCCGGCCGCGCCGCCGAGATAGTGCGGGCAGTAGGTGAGGCCGGCGTCGATGATGCGCCGGGCCACCGGCAGGCAGCCGGTGAAGCCGCCCCATTTGGTCATATCCGGCTGAATATAGGCGATGTTCCGGCTGGCGATCATCGCATCGAATGCCGCGTCGCCGCGCAGGTTCTCGCCCGCGGCCAGCACGACCGGTGAGGTGTTGGCGATGGTCATCCACTCATCGTCCGCGCGATCGCAGGGCAGGGGTTCCTCGATCCAGGTGAGGCCGAATTCATGCAGTTTCGGGGTGAGCTGCATGGCGGTCACCAGGTCCCAGCCCTGGTTCACGTCGACCATCAATTGCGCCCCGCGGCCGAGTGTGTCGCGCAGCGTGCGGAGGTTGGCGAGGTCGCGCTCGGCATCGAAGCCGATCTTGAGCTTGAAAGCCGTGTAGCCCTCGGCCTGTTTGCTGGCGGCGATGACCTCGGGCGCGCCGGGATTGATGCCGCTGGCGTAGACCGGCATCGTGCCGTCGCCGGTGCTGCTGCCGGGGCCGTCGAGGTAACGCCACAGGCTTTGACCGGCGCGGCGCGCGGCAAGATCCCAGAGCGCGATATCGACGCCGGAGATCGCCTGCGCCAGCGGACCGGCTTCGCCGCCTTGCAGGTTGATGATATGGGTGCGCTCGGTCATCGCGCGGTAGGCGGCGGCGGGATCGTCCCAATCCGCGCCGGTGACGATGGGGGCGAGCAGCGTCTCGATCAGGGCGACCCGGTGTTCCGCGCCGCAGGGCGGGAAGACGCACCAGACCTCGCCCCAGCCGACCGCGCCGTCGGCATCCTCCACCCGGACGAGCAGGGCGGGGCGGCTGTTCAGCACGCCGAAGGAGGTTACGACGGGTTCGGCGATCGGTGCCCGGTAGAGCAGGGCGTCGAGTTTGCGGATTCGAAGAGGGTCGGTGTCGGTCATGGGTGCCGCGATACTAGGCGGGAAGATATACCGGGTCCAGAAACGAGCGATGGCGTACGGCTAGGAACGGCCGGTACGGTCCGCCGATTTGAGCTCGTTCGAGACGATCTCGCGGATTTCGTGCGGCGTAAACGGTTTCTCGATGACGGGCCGCCCGGCTTCACTCAGGAACTCCTCGAAATTACCGCTCAGCGTGTCGCCGGTGACGAAAACCGTGCGGGCCGCCAGTTCGGGCGCGCGGCGTGTGAGTTCGGTGTAGAGTTCGCGGCCGTTCAGGTCCGGCATACGCAGGTCGGTGAGAATCAGATCGAACTTCTCCTCCGCCACGCGGTCGAGTGCAACCCGCCCGGTCTCCGCAAAGGTGACTTTATGTCCCAGCGGTTCCAGGAACTCGGCGAGCATCAGGGCGATTTCGGATTCGTCTTCGACGATCAGAATATTGCCCGACTTCGAGTCGGTTGAACGCGTCACCGGTTTGTCTTCAATGAGGTCGACGGGCTTATCGACCGGCAACCGGATCGAGAAGACCGTCCCGCCGTCCGGCGGGGTTCTTACGTCGATCGTCCCGCCATGGGCGCGGATCAGGCCAAGGCTGACCGAGAGGCCCAATCCCGTTCCTTGTTCCTTTTCCCGGGTCGTGAAGAAGGGATCGAAGATTCGGGACAGAATTTTATCCGGAATGCCCGGGCCGTTGTCCTGAACATCGATGGCGACGGATTTTCCGTCATCGGTGACGCGTCCGGTAACATCGATCGTCCGTGGCAGCGGCTTGGTGACGAGCGCCTGTTGGGCGTTCACGAAGAGGTTGGTGAAGACCTGGATCAACTGGCTGGCGTCGCATGCGATTTCCGGCAGCGTGTGGTTCAGATCGATGGTCACCTCGATCGAATCGGCGCGCATCCCGTAGCCGACGATCTCCATCGCGGCTTCGACGATGCGGTCGATGCGCTCGGGACGGCGGCTCGGTTCCTTCTGCCGCGCCATCGACAGGAAGGTCTGGACGATCTTGGAACACCGCTCCGATGCGGCCCGCAGTTTCGAGACCGCGTCCGCATGCGGCGTGCCCGCGAAGGCTTCCTCCAACATCATCGCCCGGCCGATGACGACGGTCAGCGGGTTGTTCAGCTCATGCGCCACGCCGGCCAGCAGGGATCCGAGTGCGGTCATCTTTTCGCTTTGATGCAAGGCGCTGCGTTGCCGCTCCAATTCCGCTTCGGTCTCAAGCCTCTCGGTCAAATCGAACGTGGTCGAGACCGTGAAGTCGTCCCCTTGGTAGGAAACCCGTTTGGCGGAAATGGAGCCCCAGAAGGACGAGCCGTCGCGGCGGCGTAATTGCGCACGCACGTCGTCGAACTGGCCATCGCGGCGAAGGCGGTCGATACAGTCCCGATAGTCTGTCTCGTCGACGAAAAAGGTGCTGGCGAAGGTATCGCTCTCGCCATCGCCGTGACCGAACAAAGCCGCGGATGCCGGACTACGGTAGACCACCTTGCCGGTTTCCGTTTGCGTCATCTGCACGGCGACCGGGCAGGAGTCGAGGACCTGACGGTTGAAGGCCTCGCTTTCCTGCAGTGCCTTCTCCATGCTCTTGCGATCGGTGATGTCGATCCGCGTGACGACGATTCCGCCATGCCGCGTGCTGCGGTTCGAGCCGATACACCACCGACCTTCGGAAATTTCGTATTCATGGTTCGCCCGCAAGGCGCGTCGGTCCTCGATGCTCTGCTCCAGCCACTCGTCGATCCGGCCGATTGCGTCGGCATACTGCCCGCGTTCTGCCCCGATCCGGATGAAGTCGAGCCATTTCACGCCGGGCTCGAGGATATCGACGCAAAGCTCGTTAAAGTCGCGGTAGGTCTGATTGCACATGACCAGCCGGTCATCGTCGTCCCACAAGGCGAATCCTTCCGATAGGGATTCGATCGCATCCTCCAGCAGCTCATGGGCTTCCCGGAGTTCCGCCTCGCGTTCCTTCAATTCGGTGATTTCATTGAGCGTGACGACGGCGCCGCCTTGGCGCGTTTTCCGGTTGGAACCGATGAACCATCGCCCGTCGGACCGTCCGTATTCCAGCGGGGTTTGCGCGGTGCGGCGGGCCCTGATCCAGTTGCGGACCCAGTCGTCGGTTTCGTGGCCTTCGGCGGCGGGATACAGACCGCGTTCCGCTTCCGTGCGGATCAATTCCGACCATTCCACGCCCGGGGCCAGGACATCGGACGCGATCTGGTGGTAGTCGCGGTATTGCTCGTTGCACATGACCAGCCGGTCATCCGCGTCATACAGCGCGAAGCCTTCGGACAGCGAATCGACCGCATCGCGAAGCAATTGGTCCAGCCGATGACGCTCTTCCTCCGCCGCCACCTGCGCGGTTGTATCGGTGATGACCGCCACGAACACCGATCGGTCATCCGAGATCGCTTGACCGACGACGATGGAGACCGGGAACAGCGTTCCGTTGGCGCGTCTCGCTTCCACATCCATGCGCCGGTTGGCGCGAAGCTTTCCGCCGTGATCCCGAATCCGCTCCAGGCTTCGCCGATGCGCGGCATGGTGCCGCTCGGGGATGATCGTCTCTTCCAGTTGCCGGCCGAGCACTTCGTCCTGCTGAAACCGGAACATGCGTTCCGCGGCGGTGTTGAATTCGACGATCCGGCCGCCTTCGTCGACCGCGACAATCGCGAAAGGGGCGGTGTCGACGATCGTCGTGTGCAATGACTTCATGCCGCCGAATTCGGCGAGCCGGTCCATCTCGACGGTGATCTCGATCATGCATCCGATCAGATCGTCGCCCGAGCCGTCGGGCCGGGGCCGCCGAAGGATGCGGTCCCGGAACCAGCGGTAGTCGCCGTCCCAGACCTTGAACCGGTATTTCAGCGTGGACCGCTTGCCCGGCCCCAGGCCCGAAACCCGGTTGGAATACTTGGCAAGGTCATCCGGATGAATGTTGCGCCGCCAGAACCGCGGGGTCGCCGTTACCTCCGTCGGGGGCTTGCCGGTAAGCGATTCGATATTCGCGCTGACGTAGCGCATGTTCGTGCTGCTGCCCCAGTCGGCGACATAGTAGATGACCGGCGATTGCTCGACCGCTTCCTCAAGCAGTTCCTGCCGGAGGCGGCGAAGGTCATCGGTATCGGACTGCTGTTCCATCTCGCGACTCGGGGACCGGAAGGTCCAGGTTTGCCTTGTATTTCATGCCGTTTATGCGGGAACCTTAACATGATTTCCGCAACCGGAATTGCAAATCAGCGCCCGCCGGAGACGGATCGTCAAATCACTTTCCCGCGGTTCATGACCCCGTTTGGGTCGAAGACGTCCTTTACCGCGCGCATGAGGGAAAGCTCCACGTCCGACTTGTATCGGTACAGTTCGCCTTTCTTTAGGACGCCGACACCGTGTTCGGCACTGAAGCTGCCATCGAGGTCGACGGCGATATCGTGGATGATCTCTTCGATATGGTCGGTGCGGGCGATGAAGGTCTCGCGATCCTCGCCGCTGGGCTGCGACAGGTTGAAATGAATATTACCGTCGCCCATGTGTCCGAACGGAACCACGTGGACACCGGCGATTTCGCGCTTTGCTGCCGCCGTTGCGCGCTCCAGGAAAACCGGGACCGACGAGACGGGGACCGATACGTCATGCTTGATGCAGCCGCCGTGGTGTTTTTGCGATTCGGGGATCGTTTCGCGCAGACGCCACAATAAGTCCGCCTGCTGGCCGCTGGCCGCGACGACGGCGTTAAGAACGGCGCCGGATTCGAATGCTTCTCCGAGGGCATCCTCGATGGTCGTCTGCAACCGGCCGTCCTTCCGTCCCGATATCATTTCGGCGAGCGCGTAATGTTCGTAGGGTTCTTCGAAGGGATCGCTGGTGTCGGGGATATTCGCGAACACCATGTCGAGGCAATCCCGGTGCATGTATTCGAAACTCACCACGCCGTCGCTGGAGGCTGTGCGCAGTTGGGACAACGTTTCGGTCGCGGCTTGCGGATCGCGGACCGCGATCATCACGGTGCAAGTTTCCTGTGGCTTCGGGAAGAGTTTACACACCGCCGCGGTGACGATTCCGAGGGTCCCTTCCGCGCCCAGGAACAAATGCTTCAGGTCGTATCCGGTATTGTCTTTCCGCAGACGCCGCAGGCCGTTCCAGACTTCGCCGGAGGGCAGCACAACTTCGAGTCCCAGGACGAGGTCCCGCGTATTGCCGTAGCGCACGACGGCCGTACCGCCCGCATTGGTGGAAAGGTTGCCGCCGATCTGGCAAGTCCCTTCAGCGGCGAGGCTGAGCGGGAACAGCCGGTCCGCGTCGTCCGTCGCCCGCTGGATGTCGGCCAGGATGCATCCCGCCTCGACGGTGATCGTGTAATTGAGCGGATCGATGTCACGGATCTTGTTCATCCGGCCGAGCGACAGGACGACCTCGTCGCCGGCTTGTCCGGGTGTCGCGCCGCCGCAATAACCGGTATTGCCGCCCTGCGGCACGATGCCGATGCTATGATCGGCGCAAATCCTGACGATTGCCGCCACTTCCTCGGTTGTGGCGGGGCGCAGCACCAGCGGTGACACGCCATGAAACAGGTCGCGCTCGTCATTGAGGAACGGCGCGGTATCAGCTGGGTCGTCGAGCCAGCCGTTCGGGCCGGCCGCGGCCTTCAGGGCGTCGATAGCGGTCTTGTCCATCGCGATGCCTACCAATAGCTCATGGAATCGCGGAACAGCGCGTCCAGTTCACCTTCGCCGACCGGCTTGGGGCTGTTGACCAGCAGCCGTTGCTGCGGATGCGCCTTGGAGACCAGTTTCGGCACGTCTTCCTCGCTATACCCGACGCCGCGAAGGCCGTTCGGAATGCCGGTCTGCCGCATCATGTCGATCACCCGGTCGGCCAGCAGATCGCCGGCGTCTTCCAGGGATGCGCCGGCCGTGTCGGCGCCCATCGCTTCGGCGGCCTGGAGGTGGCGTTCGGGGCAGGCGGCGCCGGTGAACCGAAATACCGCCGGGGCATTCACAATCACCGACAGGCCATGCGGCACCATTGGATGGTTCGACGGCCAACCGTCCGGCTTGTAGTCACGGACGAGCCCGGCGACCGCGTAGGACATTGCGTGGGGCAGGTGGCATCCGGCGTTTCCGAAGCCGATCCCCGCCAACATTCCGGCGAACATGAGCGGCTCGCAGCGGGCCACGTCCGCCGGGGTCGCGACACCCTCGATCAGGTTCTCGCCGATCAGGCGGATCGCTTCGAGGCATGCTAGGTCACTGTACGGATTAGCCCCTTGATAGAGCGGCCGGTCGGTGGCGTTGGCCGGCGCCTCGCGTTGTGTGAAGGGCCGGGCGGTCAGGGATTCGACCGCATGGCTGAAAACGTCGAAGCCGTTCGCTGCGACCACGGCCGGCAGTAGCGTCGTCATCGTCGACGGGTCGAGCACGCCGAGCGAAGGCCGCAGATTTCGATGGGCGATGCCGGTCTTCGCCTCCATTTCAAGCAGGTCGAAGATCGCGATTCCAGTGCATTCGCTGGCGGTGCCGAAGGTGGTGGGGCAGGCGATATGCGGCTTAAGGGCGCCGGGGATCGGCCGGGCCTCGCCGATCGGCGCATTGACATAGGCCAGGAAATCCGCCGGATGGCTGGAATACAGGTTGGCCGCCTTGGCGGTGTCGATGGTGGATCCGCCGCCGACCGAGACGAATCCGTCGAACTTGCCGTTCTGCGCGAAATCGGCGGCGGCTTTGAAGGAACGGTCGGTCGGTTCGACTTCGACGTCGCTATACACGGTCACGTCGATTCCGGACGAGGTCAGGGCTCTTTGTGCAGTCGCAACCGGCTCCAATCCCGCGACAGTGGAATCACACAGCAGCCCGACTCGGGTCATTCCGAGGCCGCGAGCGTCGTCGCCGATCTCCGAAAGCGATCCGACTCCGAACTTTATGCGCGGCGGGTCGACGGTGAATGCGGTATCGCCGCCCGGCACCGGCTTGAAATAGTCGGATAAAGCCATATCTACAGCTCCCTAACCTCGTATCGCACGCGATTTTAACGGGATTTGGCGCAACTGCATCAGATTTGATGTCTTTAGAGACGTGACTTTCGCCGGTCCTGCGGTAGCGGTAGTATTGTCATTACGAACATGGATCGTGCCGTTCTTCGTTTTCCACCGAATTGGCGGACGCATTATCGGCGCTGTCCGGGCGATGCCGCTTCCAAGCGTTGTTGTAGCCCCAAACCATCGGACTAAATTTCTATGTCGAGCGAAGAAGAAGACCTGACAATCGATCCGGCATTCCAGCCGAGTGCCGACGACGTATCCTATGACCTTCAGCGGGCGCTTTCGTCCGTCGTCGCGTTGCGGTCCCAGATTTCCGAAGACGCGCTGACCGCGTCCATGCTCGGGACCGAGCGGGCCGGGCACGGTGTCGTCATCGGGGAGAAAGGTCTCGTCTTGACGGTCGGGTATCTTGTGACCGAGGCCGAATCCATCTGGTTGGTCGACATCAACGGCCTGGCGGTGCCCGGGCATGCCCTCGGATACGATCAAGAGACCGGACTCGGCCTGGTTCAGGCGCTTGGTCAACTGAATGTCCCGCCGCTGCCGATCGGGAGTTCGAGCGACCTCGCCGTGGGCGATCCGGTCATTCTGGCAGGGCATGGCGGCGCGCAGAACGCGATCAAGGCGAAAGTCGTCTCGAAGCGCGAATTCGCCGGATACTGGGAATATGTCCTCGACGAAGGCATTTTTACGTCACCGCCGCATCCGTCGTGGGGCGGGGCGGCCCTGATCAACGCGGATGGCGAACTCTGCGGAATCGGGTCGCTCTTTGTGCAACAGTCGCTGCCGGGAAGCGAACGGCATGACGGTAACCTGATCATCCCGATCGATCTGTTGAAGCCGATCCTTGACGAGTTGCTGCAGTTCGGACGCCGGCAGAAAGCGCCGCGCCCCTGGCTTGGCATGATCACGACCGAAGTGAACGACGCGCTAGTCGTGGCGGGCCTCGTGGATGGTGGTCCGGCCGATGAGTCGGGCATCTCGGTCGGCGACATCGTGCTCGGCGTCAACGGCGAGCCGGTCACCGATCTCGCCAATATGTTCCGTCAGATTTGGGCGCTCGGCTCGGCCGGGACGCAGGTTCCCCTGAATCTGCAGCGCGGGGCGGATCAAATGGACATCGTGGTCGATTCGGTGAGCCGTTACGACATGCTGAAGGCGCCGAACTTGCACTGAACGGCACTGCCAGGCCGGAATTTGTCCGGACAAACCGTTGACACCGGCTCGTTAGACTCAATAATCGGATGATCAACGAGACGAGTCCCGTCGTACCCGTTAGGCAGAAGCTGTGCGAGGAAAACGCCATGCCTTCCCAGGAATTTCAAGTCATTGATGACCCGGCCGCCTGGAAATCCTCGGATTTCGATACGCCGCGAAGCTGGGTCCGGACGCTGACCCCAGCCATGATCGACGATGTGGAATCGGCGATGCGGGGCGTTTTGAACGCGGATATTCCCCTACGGAGCGTCCGGCGGGAGCAATTTCCGCTGAGCGCCGCGGCTGAGCTGGTCGAAGCGGCGCATGACGACTTGAACGAAGGGAGAGGATTTACCGTCATCGGCGGTTGGCCGGTGGACCGCTATTCCCTCGAAGAGAACCGTATCGCCTATGCCGGTCTCTCCGCACATCTTGGTGAGATCGTCGTGCAGAATTACGAGGGCGATTTCGTCGTCGACGTGATCGACAAGGGAATTCCCTACAGCCACAAGTCGCGCGGGTATAGCAGCAACAAATTGTTGCCGTTTCACACGGACGGATCCGATTATGTCGGATTGCTTTGCGTCGGCATGGCCGCCGAGGGCGGGCTCAGCCTCCTGACCAGCGCGACCGAAGTGTACAATGAGATCGTGCGCACGCGGCCGGAGTATATCGAGACGCTGATGCGCGGATTCTATCACCACCGTCGCGGCCAGCATGACCCTGGTGAACCGCCGTTGTCGCCGGAGCGCATTCCGGTTTTCAGTTTCCACGACGGTTATCTGCACTGCTGTTACAATCGGAACCCGATCGATTGGGCGCAGAAGGAAGGCGTCACGCTTTCGGATCACGAAGTCGAGGTGTTGGACTACTTCGACGAGATTTGCGCCCGGCCTGACATACAGCTTTCGATGGATCTGCAAAAAGGCGACATGCAGTTCCTCAACAACTACCTCATCCTGCATTCCCGCACCGAATACCGGGACGGCGGCGACGCCAAGCGGCACTTGGTGCGGCTCTGGCTCGGTGATTCAACCGGGCGGCGCAATGGATTGAGCTTGCTTGATCTTTATGTTCCGGCAGCCTCTCGCTTCAACGCCGCGTCGGGGACCGCGTCCAACGCGTGATCTTGTGCCGTTGGCCGCGATTTGCGTTGACGGTCGGGCCGTCTCGCGCCCTATGATGGCGGCATCATGATTCAAGTAGATGAAGCGCGCACCCGCGCCTTGTTGCCTTGGCGACCGCTCGTCGAGGCGATCCGGGAAATTTTCCGCGCCGATTGCGAGATGCCGGCCAAACACCAGCACTTCATCAAGGTGCCGGGCGAGCGTGACGGCAAACTGATGCTGATGCCGGCGTGGTCGACCGGCGGCAACATCGCGGTGAAGATCGTAGATGTGTTTCCAGGCAATGCGGAGCGCGGTATTCCGGCGGTCAACGGCGCGGTGCTGTTGTTGGATGGCACCAATGGGCAGGTCCTGGCCTTGATCGATGGCGGGGAAGTCACCGCGCGGCGCACGTCGGCGACATCGGCGTTGGCGGCGGATTACCTGGCGCGGCCCGATAGCAGCCATCTCGTCGTTCTGGGGACGGGCCGGATCGCCGCCGACAACCTGGTGGATGCCCATGCGTCGGTCCGGCCGATCCGCCGCGTCACCTTCTGGGGCCGCAATGCCGAGAAGGCGGAAGCCGCCGCGGCCAAGGCGCGCGAGAATGGGTACGATGCCGCCGCGACGACCGATCTCGCCAGTGCGGTCGGGAAGGCGGATATCGTGTCGACCGCCACGATCGCGCAGGAACCGGTCCTGCACGGCGAATGGCTGAGGCCGGGCACCCATGTCGATCTGCTCGGCAACTATTCCAGCGAGAGCCGGGAGGCCGACGACACGGTGATTGCCCGCGGCACGGTGTTTATCGATACGCCGGCGGCGCTGAAATCCACCGGCGATCTGGTGCTGCCGCTGGCTTCCGGCGTGCTGAAGGAAGACGATATCGCCGCCGACCTGTTCGGGCTAACGCGTGGCGTTCATCCGGGCCGTCGCGACGATGCCGAAATCACGGTCTTCAAGTCAGTGGGGGCGGCGGTCGAGGACCTCGCCGCAGCTCAACTGGTTTACGCCCAGAGCCAGGCCGGACCCTAGCCCTCGATGCGTTTCGCGACGGCGTCGCCGAAGGCGTCGGTCCCGAGCGGACCGCCAAGATCGGTCGTACGGCCGGATTCCTCGCCGAGTTGATCCTCGATGATATCGTCGATCCGCTTCGCCGCCTCGCGCAGTTCCGGGCGATCGTGGCGGGTTCCCAGCCAGTCCAGCAGCATGCCGCAGGACAGGATCATCGCCGTCGGGTTGGCAATATTTTGCCCGGCGATGTCAGGCGCCGACCCGTGCGCCGCCTGAGCGATGCAATGCTCGGCGCCCGCGTTGATCGATGGACCAAGGCCCAGACCGCCCGAAAGCTCGGCGGCGAGATCGGACAGGATGTCGCCATACATATTGGTGGTAACGATCACGTCGAAGAATTCCGGCTTCCGCACGAGTAGCGCAGCCATCGCGTCGATGAAATACTCGTCGATGTCGAGTTTGTAGTCGGAGGCCACCTCCTTCACCGTATCGGTAAACAGCCCGTCGGATAGCTTCATGACATTGCCCTTGTGGACGATGGTGAGCTTACCGCTGCGTTGCGCCGCCAGTTTGCAGGCGGCGTCGGCGATGCGGGCGGAACCGTCGCGGGTGATCTTGCGCATGGAAATCGCAAGTTCCGGCGTCGGCATGAACTCGCCGCTGCCGACGGCCATATTGCGATCCGCATAGAACCCTTCGGTATTCTCGCGCGCGATGACCACGTCCATTTCCTTCACATGCGCCGGAACGCCCGGCCGGACACGCGACGGGCGGATGTTAGCGAAGAGGTCCAGCGCCTTGCGGGTGCCGCCCGACGGATTGACGCCGCCGTCTTCCGGTGCCGGGTAGATCGCGGTGTGCAGCGGGCCGAGGATGACGCCGTCGCTGGCCTTCATCTTCGCGATCGTTTCGTCCGGAAAGGTATGGCCTTGCCTCTCCAGACTTTCCAATCCGATTTCACCGTATTCCAGTTCCAGGCCGAGGTTGAAGCGGCGGCTGACCGACTGCACGACGGTTTCGGCGGCGGCAACGATTTCCGGGCCGATGCCGTCTCCTTTGAGGACGAGTATTTTCATGTTTTTTTATATCCTTAGGGCCAGGGATTCAGAAGTTTGATGAGCTGGTGCCGGGCAGGAAAGGGCCGCTAGCCGCGTGGGCGACGCTCGACCAATTCCGCTGATTCGATATACCAGGGTGTGGAATCGTCGCGGCAGACGATCAGGTCCTCCGTCGCGATTTCCGACGCGGTCGTGACCTCACTGCGCAAGACCCGGCAAGTAGAGGTGGCTTGCAAGTCGACCTCGTTGAGGCGCGTCATTCTGCCCGTCGTCCCGGTATTGGGATTCGACCATTCGACCGGCTGCCCGCGTGGTGCGACGGCGGCCTTGTCGATGGCCTTGTCGAAGAATACCGTGTCGCGCTTTTCGAGATACGGTGCGGCGGCCACGCCGGCGGCAAGGCCGACGCCGGCCAGGCCGCCTTGGACGATGGGGTTGCCGGTCGCGCTGCCCGCGAGAAGTCCGATGGTTCCGCCCGCGAGCGGGGCGCCGACGCGATGCGGGTTCTCGTTGACGTAGTCGACAGTGTCCGCGCAACCGGCGGCAAGTGCCGTCAGGCCGATGATCGCCGCGATGGGAATCAGACGTCGCATTTTCTGTTGTTGGGTCAATCGATTGTTCCTTTCGGAGCCGTCAAACCGTTGCCACCATGAAAAGCCGGTTGAACGGGAAAATCGTCTTCCCATCCGCTTGTTTCGGATACGCCTCGCGCAACCGGCGTCGATACTCCGCTTCGAACTCGCTTCGCTGCGGTTCTTCGAGCGGTTCCAGGAATTGCGGCAGCCACGTTCCCTTGGTGAATTCCGCCACCGGATCATCGCCTTCCACGACCTGTTGGTACTGTATCTTCCAGATATCGAGTTCCTGGACCCGGGGTGCAAGCAGTTCGTAATAAAAACCCGGTTCCTTGGTCGGCGGTTCCTTGATCAGGGGTTCGATTGCCGACCGCCATGGGCCGCCGCGCGCGACCTCCTCGATCATCGTATGCGACGGCTCCCGGAAATTCGCCGGCATCTGAACGGCGAAGTATCCGCCGGATTTGACGTGGCCGAGAAGGTTGGGGAACAGCGTCTCGTGGTGATCCAGCCAATGCATCGCCGCGTTCGAAAACAACACGTCGACCTTGGCGTCGGGCTGCCATGTGGCGATATCGCCTTCGGACCATTCGATGTCGGGGCTTTCCTGCCGCGCCCGGTCGAGCATTTCCGGCGAGCTATCCACCGCAATGATCCGGGCGTTTGGCCATGTTTGCCGGAGAATTTTCGTGCCGTTGCCGGCGCCGCATCCCAGATCGACGACGAAGTCTGGGTCTTCTGCCGGAATACGTGCAAGCAAGTCGAGGACGGGCCGTAGGCGGTGTCCGGCAAAGGCAAGGTATTGTCGGGGATCCCAAGTCATTCCGCGGCTTCCGTTCCATGCTGCTCGGGTTTCAAGGCAAAAACGTCGGCCAGCAGCGCGTAGGATCGCTTACGCGATTCGAAGTCGTAGACATTCGTCAGGACGATCAACTCGTCGACATCGTAGCGGTCGGCGAGTTCCAGCAACTGTGCCTTAACCTGTTCTGGATCACCCAGGACCGTGCGGGCGCGGTTGTAGTCGACCCGTTGCTGTTCCGGCGGAGAATACCGGTAGGCTTCCGCTTCCTCGATCGACGGCATCGGCCCGTGATATCCCTGATCGGCCCGCAACCGTTGCAGGTCGCGGGTCTTGGTGATGCGTTCCGCTTCGGCCTCGGTATCCGCGCAGACCACGAATACCCCGATATTGCCGATCGGCTCGGGGACGCCGGGGGAGGGTTGGAATTTCTCGAAATAAGATTTCATGACCTGCTCGCCGCCCACGGGATTGATGAAATGAGCGAAGGAGAAGGCGAGGCCGAAATGCGCCGCATAGGCGCCGCTGTAGTCGCTCGATCCCAACAGCCAAATTGGCGGAACATTGTCGATTTTCGGCCGGGCCTTGACCTGGCCCAGCGGGTGATCGGCCGGGATCGAGTCGGTTAGAAATCCGCTCAGGTCCTGTATCATGTTCGGAAAATACTCGGCGCCGATCTTCGATCCGTAGGCCAGCGCCCGCGACGTCGCGAAGTCGCTGCCCGGCGCGCGGCCGATCCCCAGATCGACCCGGCCGGGAAACAACGTTTCGAGCAGGCGGAAATTTTCGGCCACCTTGTAGGGGCTGTAATGCGGCAGCATGACGCCGCCCGATCCGACCCGGATATGGGAGGTTTCCGCCGCAATCCGAGTAATCATGATCTCGGGCGAAGGACCGGCAAGGCCCTCGCTGCCATGGTGTTCGGCAAGCCAATACCGGTGATAGCCGAGAGCCTCGGTATGCCGCGCCAGTCGGATCGACTCGTTCAGCGCGTCCGCGGCGGTGCCGCCCTCGCGGATCGGGGACTGATCGAGAACGCTGAGCCGAACGGTACGATTTTCCGCCATGGATGACTTTCATGCGTTGCGGTGGCACTCTTCGCCACGGGCATTTCGATAGATATAGCGCGTAATCCGCCGGAGGTCACAATCCCCAAATCGGATGCAGATAATGCGGAAGCACTGGCGTTACGCGCCTTGGCCTATGTCGCCGGCGATGAGGAACGATTGCGCCGCTTCCTGTTGCTAAGCGGATTGACGCTGGACGAATTGCGCGACCGTGCGGGCGATCCCAGAACCCTTTCCGGTGTTCTCGATCACCTGATGTCCGACGAGCGTTTGTTGATGGCATTCGCTGAAGCGGAAGAGATCGACCCGGCCTTGATTCCATCCTCCCGGCGGTTCCTGCCGGGCGTGCCGATCGAGTAGACACCCGTGGCCACACCGGAGGCATCGTTGATCGAACAGGCGCAAGCGGCCATTGCCGCGGGGCGTTTGGCCGATGCCGAACGGTTGGCGCAACAGGCCGCCGTCGCGGATGAAACGGCAAGCCATGGCCTCCTTGCACAGATCTTCCTGCGCGCGGGGAATCTACCGGAGGCGGAAGAGTATGCCCGCAAGGCGCTGGCGCACAGTCCCAACGATGCGGTGACGACGGCCTATCTCGGCGCGATCCTGATGGCGATGGGGCGGCCGGAATTGGCGCTGACGGCCTATCGCGATGCCGTGTCGCTTCAGCCGGATAACCCGGTGCTTCAGAACGAATTGGGCAATGCCCTGGCGGCCGTCGGCATATTCGAGGACGCGGCGGTCGTGTTGCGGCATGCGGTTGGTTTGCGGGGCGATATTCCGGAAATACACAACAACCTGGGCAACGTCCTCCGCGAACTCGGTGACCTTGACGGAGCGTCGGGATGCTATCGCACCGCCTTGTCGCTGCGGGGGGACTATCCCGAAGCGTTCAACAATCTCGGCGTCGTGCTTCAGGAACA
Source organism: Alphaproteobacteria bacterium (assembly GCA_965228975.1). Taxonomy (GTDB): domain Bacteria; phylum Pseudomonadota; class Alphaproteobacteria; order UBA8366; family UBA8366; genus JAJFJD01. Next base: position 2,690,455 of record OZ245851.1, on the reverse strand, counting down.
GCGCGACACGGATGGTGCGATCGATGCCTTCCAAAGGGCGTTGGCGTTGCAGCCGGAAAACGCGCTGGCGAATACCCACCTCGGCACCGCGCTTGCCGCCAAAGGGGAATTGACGGCGGCCGCGGCGGCGCATCGGGAAGCATTGCGTCATGAGCCCCGCCTCGCATCGGCGCGTAACAACCTTGGGATCGTGCTGAAGGACCAGGGCGATTTCGTCGCGGCGCGTGAGGCATATACCGCGGCGGTGGCCGCGGACGGGGACGATCCGAGCTTCCATTCGAATCTGTTGATGAGCCTTTCCTACGATCCGGCAATCGACGGTGAGACGCTGGTTGCCGAGCACCGCCGTTGGTCCAACCGACACGAGCGCCCCGAACCGCTGCCGAAAGATATCGATTGGCAGCCGGAGCGGCGGCTGCGGATCGGGTATGTCTCGCCGGATTTTTGGACCCATTCGGTCGCCTATTTCATCGAACCGGTCTTGGAACGTCACGACAAGGACCGGTTCGAAGTCTTCTGTTATGCCGATGTATCGCGCCCGGACGACACGACCGATCGCTTGCGGCGGTCCGCGGATCATTGGCGCGACAGTGTGCCGCTCGACGATACGGAGCTTTTCGAGCGGATTCGCGCCGACCGGATCGACATCCTGGTCGACCTCAGCGGACATACGGGAAACAACCGGTTGCCTGTATTCGGACGTCGTGCCGCACCGGTACAAATAAGCTGGATCGGTTATCCGGCCACGACCGGCCTGTCGCAGATGGATTACCGGATTTCCGACGGGTGGGCCGATCCAGAAGGGGAAACGGATTCCTTCCACAGCGAGCGTCTGTTGCGATTGCCTGCGGGATTCTTGTGCTATCGGCCGCCGGCGAATGCGCCGGTGCCGATGGATCGTCCGGGCAGGCGGCCGATTACGTTTGGTTCGTTCAACAATCTTTCGAAGGTGACCGACGAGGTGATTGCGTTGTGGGCCCGGCTCTTGACCGATTGCCCGGACACGCGGCTTCTGCTCAAATCGCGGCAACTCGCCGACCATGGCGTTCGAGATAGGGTTTTGGGCGTCTTCCAGGCAAATGGCGTGCCGCCCGAACGGTTGGACCTGCGCGCGCGGGTGCGGGATGCGTCGGACCATCTCGCGCTCTACGGCGCGGTCGACGTCGCGCTGGATACCTTCCCCTATAACGGTACGACGACGACCTGCGAGGCCCTGTGGATGGGCGTGCCGGTGATCGGGCTCGCGGGAGCGCTGCATGCGGGGCGGGTCGGCGTCAGTCTGCTCAATCAAATCGGTCAGCCGGGATGGGTCGTGGATACGCCCGACGCCTATGTCGCAAAGGCGCTTGCCATAGCGGCCGACCCGCCGCGACGGGCGGTCTTGCGCGACCAGGTGGCTGGCTCTACCCTGGTCGATGCAAAAGGGTTTACCCAGGCATTCGAAGCCGCATTGACAACAGTTTGGAGTGACCGGTGCAAAGCGCGGACGTAATCGTCGTGGGCGGCGGCATATTCGGCTCCGCAGTCGGCTATGGCTTGCGCCGTGAAGGGCTCAACGTCGTCATCCTGGACGAGGGTGACAACGTGTTGCGCGCCTCACGGGGCAATTTCGGGCTGGTGTGGACCCAATCAAAAGGCGTGGGCGTCCATCGGTATCACGAGTGGAGCTGTGAATCGGCGGCGCTGTACCCCGATTTCGCCGCTGAGTTGTTGGAATACAGCGAGATCGATGTGGCCTATCGCGGGGGCGGCGGGGTCGAACTTCTGTTGGGCGAAGAGGAACTGGAAGGCCGGAAACAGTTCATCGCCAATATGCAGAAACAGGCGGCCGGATCGATCTTCGATTGCGAGATCATCGATCGCCAGGAACTCCAGAAATTCGCCCCGGACCTGACCCTTGGCGAGGAGTTGGTCGGCGCATCCTTTTCACCGCACGATGGCGACGTGAACCCGTTGCTCTTGCTCCGGGCGTTGCACACGGCGTTCGACCGTCGTGGCGGCCGCTATCTCACCAACCATCGCGTCGAATCGATCGATCACCATGGATCGGATTTCGTCGTTCACACGGCGCAAGGCGACATCACGGCCGCGAAAGTCGTTCTGGCGGCGGGACACGGCGCGCCGCGGCTCGGCCCGATGGTCGGCTTGAACGTGCCGATCCGCCCGCAGCGCGGACAGGTGCTGATCACCGAACGCGCCCGGCCGCTGATGCCCTTGGCGATGGGATCGATCCGGCAAACGAATGAAGGCACGATTCAACTGGGCAACTCCAAGGAAGAGGTCGATTACGACGACGGGACGTCGCTGGATGTGACGCGCGCTATCGCGAGCCGCGCCATTCGGTGTTTCCCGCAACTCGCGGGTGTGCGTCTCGTCCGCACATGGGGTTGTATCCGCATTCTCACGCCGGATATGGCGGCGATTTACGACGAATCGACGACTTGTCCGGGGGCGTATGTGGTGACGTCGCATAGCGGTGTCACACTTGCGGCGATCAATGCGGCGCATGTGGCGCGATGGATCGCCCATGGCGAAATGCAGCCCGGATTCGAGCAATTCAGCGCACAGAGGTTCGATGTACAAGCGGCTGCCTGAGGGCGACGACCTTACCGTCACATTCGATTTCGAGGGGCAAAGCGTTTCCGCACGGCCCGGTGACACCGTGGCGGCGGCAATTCTGGTATCCGGCGCAGGGCACACGCGGACGACGCCGGTAACGGGCGCGCCGCGGCTGCCTTATTGCATGATGGGCGTTTGCTTCGATTGCCTGATGGAAATCGACGGGGTGCCGAACCGGCAGGCCTGCCTGGTTGAAGTGCGGGACGGCATGCAGGTGAAGCGCCAGGTGGGCGCGCGCGGGATGGACGAATGAGCGCCGACACCGACCTGATCATCATCGGCGCCGGCCCGGCCGGGCAGGCCGCCGCCGTCGAGGCCTCATCGCACGGTCTCTCGGTCATGGTGCTCGATGAGCAATCCCAACCGGGCGGTCAGATCTACCGCAATATCACAAGAAATGCCGACAATGGGTCGAAACTGCGGGATATTCTCGGCCGAGACTACATGCGCGGCGCGGCGCTGGCGCGGGAGTTCGCGAAAGCGGAGATCGATTATCGTCCCGGTGCGTCGGTTTGGCAGGTCGACCCGAATTGCGCCGTTTCCTTTTCTCATAACGGAACCGCGTCGCAGGTTACCGGACGGCGATTGCTGATCGCCACCGGGGCGCAGGAGCGGCCGGTCGCGATACCGGGCTGGACGCTGCCGGGCGTGATGGGGGCCGGTGCGGCGCAGGTCTTGCTCAAATCCGCCGGCGCGGTGCCCATGGGACGTATCGCGGTTGCAGGCAGTGGACCGCTGCTGCTGCTCGTGACGCAGCAATTGATCGATGCGGGGGCCAACGTGGTCGCGTTGTTGGAAACGACACGGACCGCGGACTACATTGCGGCGGCGGGGACGTTGCCGGGGGCGCTCCGCGCGCCGGAATACCTCCGCAAGGGCATGGCGATGCGCCGCCACGTCAAGGCCGCCGGCGTTCCCATTCATTCAGGGGTTCGCGGATTGGCCGTTTTTGGCAGCGAAACCGCCGAGGGTATCCGATTTCAGAGCGGCGGTGCGGCGCAGGAAATCGCGGCCGATACCGTATTGCTGCACGAAGGCGTGGTGCCGAATGTGCAGATCACCCGCCAGCTCTGGTGCGATCACGAATGGGTCGAGCCGCAGCGCTATTGGCGCCCGGTTCTGGACGATTACTACAACACGTCGATCGAGGGGATCGCCGTTGCCGGCGACAGTGCGGGAATTTACGGGGCAGAGGCCGCCGCGGTGGCCGGCCGCATCGCCGCTCTCGACGCCGCATGCCGTTTGGAAAAGATCACCGCCGCGGACCGCGACCGGGAGGCCGCGCCGCTGCTGAAACAACGGTCGAAGTATCAGGCGATCCGGCCGTTGCTCGACAGCCTGTTTCGGCCGAACCCCGAAATCCTGGCACCCGCCGACGACGAGACGGTCGTCTGCCGTTGCGAGGAAGTCAGTGCCGGCACCATCCGCGAAGGCGTCCGGCTTGGGGCGACCGGTCCCAATCAGTTGAAATCCTACATGCGCTGCGGCATGGGGCCGTGCCAGGGCCGCTTCTGCGGCCTGACGGTGGCCGAGATCATCGCCGCCGAACGCGGCGAAAGCGTTCGCGATGTCGGCTATTACCGCATCCGCCCGCCGATCAAGCCCGTCACGTTGGGTGAATTGGCGGCTTTCGACGACTAGCGCCGCAGCACTGCGACAGCCTCCAAATGCGATGACCAGGGGAATTGGTCGATCGGCGTGACGCGCTCGATCCGGTATCCGCCGTCGATCAACAAACGCAGGTCGCGCCCCAGCGTCGCGGGATTGCACGATACCGCAACGACCGTCGGGATGGTGCTGCCGGCCAGGGCCTCGGCGAGCGGTCGCGCCCCGGCGCGCGGCGGGTCGAAAACGGCGGCATCGAAGGTGTCCAACTCAATTGTCGACAAAGGTTGCCGTACCAAGTCACGGCGTTCCACGGTGACCGGGGCTTCGCCGGCGGCGCGCGACATCGCATCGGCCATCTCATCATTCCCCTCGAATGCCGTGACGCGGCCGAGCGCCGATAGCGGGAAGGTGAGGGCGCCGCACCCGGCATAGAAATCGGCGATATGCGCCGGTTTCGGCTCCTTCATGGCGTTGCGCACCAGATCGACGATGGCGGCCTCGCCCTGTCGGCTCGGTTGCAGGAATGCATTGGGTGGCGGGGTGACGGTCGCCGGACCGAACCGTACGCGAGCCGGGCGGCGCTGGGCGATCGGTTCCCAGTCGCCGCCGAACTGCCAGGAAATGCGGCACAGATCATGGTCTTCGGCAAACGCGGCGAGCGTTTCCCGTGCGCGTAGGTCGGGATCGGCGTCGCGTATCGGAATGATGAGCAGGTCGATTCCACTGTCGGTTTCGGTCACTTGGATGTCCGCGCCTTTCCCGAGAATACCGATGGTGGCGGCCATCCGCCGGATCGGTTCGATCAACGCGGCCATGCGGTCGCGGAGCGCCGGACATTCCTCCAGATTCGCGAGGTTTCGGCTGTTTCGCTTGTTGAACCCCAGGATCGCTTTCCGGCCGGATCGGTAGGCGAACCTGGCGCGGCGGCGTTGTCCGGGTGGAATCGCGATCGTCGCGTCCATCGGTGCATCGTTGATGCCGTGCCGGGCCAGTGCCTGGATCAGCAGATCGCGTTTGATTTCGGCGGTTGCCGCGGGATCGATATGCTGCGTGGCGCAGCCGCCGCAGGTGCCGAAATGGCGACAGACCGGTTCGGTCCGGGCGAGTCCCGGTTCGATCAAGGCCGCGATCTCCGCGCCGAAACCGTCCCCGCGCTTGCCGGTCCGCCGCGCCCAAACCCGGTCGCCGGGTGCGCCGAAGGCGACATACAGCCGGTCGCCGTGCGCGTGGGCGATGCCATCGCCGCGCGCGCCGAGCGTTTCGATCGTGACGTCGTCGAGATCGTCCTTCATGGCACGCCTGATAGCATCTCCGGCGCGGAGAGTAACGAGCCTTGCGTTACGGCTTGGACTTTTTCAATTCGGCATAGGCGTCGAGCGCGGCTTGTCGCGCGGTTTTGTGATCGACGATGGGGGACGGATAGGTTTCGCCCAACCGAATTCCCGCATCCTGTAGGACATCCGCCGGCGCCGCCCAGGGCTTGTGAAGATACTTGTCGGGCAGCCCGGCAATCTCGGGAACCCAGCGCCGAACGTAGCGGCCGTCCTTGTCGAACTTCTCCCCCTGGAGGATCGGATTGAAGACGCGGAAATAGGGGGCAGCGTCGAATCCGCATCCGGCTACCCATTGCCAGTTCCCGGCGTTATTCGCCGGGTCGGCGTCGACCAAAGTGTCCCAGAACCACTCTTCGCCACGCCGCCAATGAAGGCGCAGATGCTTCACCAGGAAGGAGGCGACGACCATACGGACGCGATTGTGCATCCAGCCGGTCTCCCATAGCTCGCGCATACCCGCGTCCACGATGGGATAGCCGGTGCGCCCTTTCTGCCAGACCCTAAGCGCTTCCGTGTCGTCGGCCCACTGAAAGTCGTCGAAGCGCCGGTTCACGTTGTCCGTGGGCAGCGCCGGGAAATGGAACAGCAGGTGATGATTGAATTCGCGCCAGCCGATTTCGCGAAGATAGGACTGTGCCGCGTTGGAAGCCGCGCTCGATCCTTCGGCATCGGACCAAAACCGTGTTGCGTGCCAAACCTGGCGGGGACTGATTTCGCCGAAATGCAGATGTGGAGAAAGCATCGATGTTCCGGCGGTTCCCGGCAAGTCGCGCCCATTCGCATAGTCCGACAGCGCCGTATCGTGGAAGGCGCGGAGGCGTTCTTGTGCGGCATCCTCGCCGGGTTGCCATGTGTCGCGCAATCCTGCGGCCCAATCCGGATGGGTCGGCAGCAGATTCCAATTCTCAAGAACGTCACTTGCCACCGGATCGTCGGGTCCTGTCAGGCGGTCAGCCGGCGTTTCGATGGCGCCGGGGTCGCCCAACGCCAGGACCGCCTTCCAGAACGGGGTGAAGACGCTATAGGGCTTGCCGGTTTTGGTTTCGACCGTCCAGGGTTCGTGGAGGAGGGAGCCGTTGAAGCTTTCCGCGATCAATCCCCCGTCCCGCAGGTCCTTCTTGATCTGTGAATCGCGCTGAATCGACGCGGCGTCATAGAGCCGGTTCCAAAAGACGCCTTTGGCGCCGGTTTCCTCGATCAGATTCCGAAGCACCGTGTCGGCCGGGCCGCGCCGCAGGACCAACGGCGTTCCAAGACTGCACAGGCCGTTCGCGAGCGAGGCGAGTGAGTGGTGCAGCCACCAGCGGGACGCGCCGCCGAGCGGTCGGACGCTCTGGCTTTCCTCGTCGAAAACGAAGAGGGGGATGACCGGGTCGCCCGTCGCGGCGGCGGCGGAAAGCGCAGGATTGTCGGAAAGGCGCAGGTCGCGCCTGAACCATAGGATCACCGGTGCTGGCATGGGTCGTACAGGCCCTAAAAACGAAGTATGCAGCCGTCGCGCCACAACGCGGTTTTGAGCGTCGGTACAGGAGACATACGCACAACGAGCCTTCCCAGATCAATCGTTATTCGGATCGCTCCGTAGATCGCGCCGGCATGTCGAGGCGTCGGTTGCGCCGGTTCGCGCCGCCGAATAGGGTATCGCAGTCCGTGTATCCGGACCGCTTGGACCCTTTTTCCGACCATTGGCAACGGCAGGCCGTCGCAGAAAACGGCCGACAACGTGGAGCGCCGAATGAAACCGAAGAACATGCTCGTCCTGATGTCGGACGAGCACAATCCGAAAACCCTCGGCTGCTATGGCCATCCGATGGTGCGGACACCGCACCTGGATGCGCTGGCGGCGAAGGGCGTGCGCTTTACCGATGCGTATTGCAACTCGCCGATTTGCATTCCCGCGCGCGCCACCTTCGCGACCGGGCAATACATCAATCGGATCGGTTTCTGGGACAACGGCGACCCCTATGAAGGGTCGGTGCCGAGTTGGCACCATCGGTTGCGCGGCGCGGGCCATCGGGTGGAATCGATCGGAAAACTGCATTTTCGCAGCACCGATGACGACAACGGCTTCGTCGAAGAGCGGATTCCCTTGCATGTGGTTGAAGGGCTCGGCGACCTGATGGGTTTGGTGCGCGACGACCTGCCGGTTCGGGGCGGCTCTTACAAGATCGCCCGGTCCGCCAAGATGGGTGAAAGCGAGTATACCGACTACGACCGAAACATCACCGATCTGGCCATCCGGTGGCTGCAGGACGAGGCGTCGAAGGGCGGCGACAAACCGTGGACGTTATTCGTTTCCTGGGTTTGCCCGCATTTCCCGTTGACCGCGCCGGAAGAGTTCTTCGAGCTCTACCCGCTCGATCGGGTTCCTTGGCCGAAACAGTATGAAAAAGCCGAGCGGCCGCAGCATCCGTATCTGTTGGATTACGCCGGTAGCTTGAATTATGACGATTATTTCGACGAGGAGACGGTGCGCGTCGCCGTGGCGGCGTATTTCGGCCTGTGCAGTTTTCTCGACGACAATATCGGCAAGGTGTTGCGCGCGCTAGAGGCGGCCGGGCTATCGGACGATACGCATATCCTCTACACCAGCGACCATGGCGACAACCTCGGCAGTCGCGGCCTCTGGGGCAAGTCGACGATGTTCGAAGAGGCGGCGGCGGTGCCGATGATCATGGCCGGGCCGGGGCTCCCCGAAGGCGCGACTTGCGAGACGCATGTCAGCCATGTCGATTGCTATCCGACCTTCCTCGAAGCGAACGGCGTGCCGTTGACCGAGCAGGAGCGCGCCTATCCCGGCGAATCCCTGTTCGACATCATCGATGGGGCGGCGCCGCGCCGGAACGTGTTTTCCGAATATCACGCCATGGGGTCTACGACGGGCGCTTTCATGATCCGGCACGGCAAATACAAGTTCGTGTACTATCCGAAGTATGCGCCGCAACTCTATGATCTTGAATCGGATCCGGAGGAGCTGAACGACCTCGGCACCGATCCCGAGTTTGAAACGGTTCGGGCCGAGTGCGAGCAGCTTTTGCGCCGGATATGCGATCCGGAAGAGGTCGATGCGCGGGCCAAACGCCGTCAGGCCGAACAGGTGGAAAAACATGGCGGCCGGGATGCGGTGATCGCGCGCGGCGACCTGGGGTACTCGCCGCCACCGGGATATGAGCCGGACTTCAAGTAGCGTCCGCTGTGGCGTAAAGGACGGAGGCAGGCCGTGACCGACCCTCAGACGCTTTTGCGGAAAATGTTCGATGTGGCGGTCGCGTCCGCGCAGCCGGACATCTGTGTGCCGCCCCATCTCCCGGATCTGCCGGCGGGCAAGACGATCGTACTCGGCGCGGGAAAGGCGTCCGCGGCGATGGCGAGAACCGTGGAGCAACGTTGGCCCGGTGAAGTGCGTGGGCTGGTCGTGACGCAATACGGTTATGGAGTCGATTGCGACGCTATCGAGATCGTCGAGGCGAGCCATCCGGTTCCCGATTCCGCAGGGCAGAGCGCCGCCAAGCGTATTTTAACGTTGGCCCAAGATGCCGGTCCGGACGATTTGGTCCTCTGCCTTATCTCCGGTGGCGGTTCGGCGTTGATGCCGTTACCGGCGGACGGTCTTTCCCTTGCCGACAAGCAGGCGGTGAACAAGGCGTTGTTGCGATCGGGCGCCAACATCGGGGAAATGAACTGCGTGCGAAAGCATCTGTCCGCCATCAAGGGTGGGCGGTTGGCCGCCGCGGCCGCACCGGCGCGGGTACTGACCCTGATGATCTCGGATGTCCCTGGCGACGATCCGGCAACAATCGCGTCCGGCCCCACGGTTCCCGACCCCACGACATTCGCCGATGCACGGTCGATCCTGGAAAAATACGGCATCGCCGAGCCCATAGCGGTGCTGGATCATCTCAACGCGGCGGCCGACGAGACGCCCAAGCCTGGCGATCCGCGTCTTGCGGTCGCCGAAACGCGGATGATCGCCGCACCGCAGATGGCGCTGCAGGCCGCCGCGACGGTTGCCGAGGCCGCGGGCGTGACACCCGTCATCCTGGGCGACGCGATCGAGGGCGAAGCGCGGGAGGTGGCGAAGGTCTTTGCCGGTATCGCGCGGCAAGTCGCGCGGCATGGACATCCCGCCGCGGCGCCCGCCGTCCTGTTGTCGGGCGGGGAAACGACCGTGACGGTACGGGGTAAGGGGCGCGGCGGGCGCAATGCCGAATTCCTCTTGGCCCTGGCCGTGGCGTTGGAAGGACACCCCGGCATCCATGCGCTGGCCGCCGACACCGACGGCATTGATGGCTCCGAGGACAATGCCGGCGCGCTGCTCACGCCGGAGACGCTGTCCCGCGCCGAGGCCGTCGGCGTCGACGCCAAGGCGCGGTTGGCCGATAACGACGGTTACGGATTCTTCGAAGCGGTGGGCGGTCTCATCAAGACCGGGCCGACTCTCACGAATGTGAATGACTTTCGCGCCATATTTATTGCATCCTGACGCCGCGGAAGGACCATTGAGACAGGAGGGGAAACAGTGATTTTCCGACAGTTGTTTGAACCGGAATCCTGTACCTATACGTATCTTCTTGCCAGTCGTCCGGGCGGCGAGGCGTTGATCATCGATCCGGTGTTCGAGCGCGTCGATCGCTATCTACAGCTTTTAAAGGAGCTCGACCTGAAGCTCGTCAAGGTCGTCGATACCCATGTTCATGCCGATCACATCACCGGCATGGGGGAACTGCGCGACCGAACCAAATGCATCACCGTAATGGGCGAGCATAGCCCGGTGGATGTGGTATCGATGCGGGTCAAGGAAGATGAATGCATCGACATCGAAGGCTTGTCGCTGCGAGTCATCTACACCCCGGGACATACCAGCGATTCATACAGTTTCCTCATGGAAGACCGGGTGTTTACCGGGGATACGCTGTTGATCCGGGGAACCGGTCGGACGGATTTTCAGAACGGCGATCCGCGGGCCCAATATGACTCGCTGTTCAACAAACTCTTGAAGTTGCCCGAGGATACACTGGTCTACCCGGCACATGACTACAAAGGCGACACGGTCAGCACCATCGCCGAGGAGATTGCCTATAACCCGCGGCTTCAGGTCGATTCCGCCGATCAATACGCCGACATCATGAACAATCTGAACCTGGCCAATCCGAAGATGATGGATATCGCCGTGCCGGCGAACCTCAAGGTCGGCATCGAACAAGGCGCGGCCTCCCATGAAAAATGGGCGCTGACCGCCGATGAGGTTCTGACGTCCTGCAAATCGCCGGATTGTACGCTGGTGGACCTGCGGGAGGATGCCGAGCGTGATAAGAGCGGCTTCATCCCGGGGTCGATCCATGCGCCCTACGCGCGATTGGACCGGTTCGTGAAGCAGGGTGGGATGTTGCGCGAAATGGCCGCCGCAACCGGCAAGCGCTTGATCTACTACTGCGCATATGGCGAACGGTCGGCGCTCGCTGTCGAGACCTCGCAGGCGATGGGCTTGTCCAATGTCTGCCATCTGGTCGGCGGCATGGATGCCTGGGAGAAGGCGGGCGGCCCGCTCGAACGTTAAGATTTGATCGCAAAAAGAGGAACGCCGCCGGTCCCGGACGGACCGGCGGCGTTCCTTTTTGTCGGCGACGGGATGTCAGGCCGCAGTGGCTGTTTGCCGCCGCCGTCGGACCAAGGCGACGCCCGACATCAGGGCCGTAATGAACATCCAGATGCTGGCGGGCAGAGGCATCGGCGTCGGCGAATTGACGTCATCCGCCAGGGCCGCGCTGATCGTCTCGGTCAGCTGCGCAATCGGCGGCACGACCATCTGCGCCCCGTCTCCCGCGGCGAGGACGAGCGTCCAGTACGTCGAGAAGTTGGCGTTGTCGCCGCCTTCGATGTAGCCGATCCCGACGTCGGTGAAGATGCCGTTCCGCATATTGTCGCGATGGCCAGGACTATTGAGCCATGCAGTGACGACGCTTTCAGCGGACCGGTATCCCGCGGCGATGTTTTCACCCCATGCGGTGAAGGAATATCCCGCAGCTTGAATTCGGTCGCCGGCGTTCGTGCCGCCGGTGCCGGTATGGCTGAAGAAATTGTTGGTGGCCATGTCTCCCGAATGTGCCCGGGCGGCATCGTGTAATCTGCTGTCACCTGTGAGTGCCCCCAATCCCTGATTGGCTCTGTCTTGATTGACGAGCGTAAGCACGTCCTGTTCGAACGCGTTCCATAGATCGACCGTCAGCGCGTGCGCGGGCGCGGCGGCTGCGGCGAAAATAAATACGGAAAGAAAAAAACGAATCATGTCGGCTCCTTTCGTCTGGAGCCGGAGGTCCCCTGTCGACCTGTGCGATCACCCTAAGCGGGGAACGTGAAAGACTTTTGCTGAAAATATGGAAAAATTGAGGCGGATCAGGATTCTGTCAGGAATTCCTTCCGCATATGGACCGTGTAGCTCCCGCGGCGCAGCTCGCGCCCGGTTTCGACGAAGCCGAGGCGCGTGTAGAAGGCGATGTTCTCCGTCATATGCTCGTTGGTGACGAGGGTGAGGGCGGTCAGGCCGCGATGTCTCGCTTGGTCCTCTGCGAAAGCCATCAGCATCCGGCCGAGGCCGTCTTGCTGCCGCGCTGGATCGACGGCGACGTTGTCGATGTAGAGCGCGTCGGCATCCGGCATCAGCACGAGCACGGCGTCGATGGTCTCCGGCCCGTCGAGCACCCAGACCTCGTGGTCGCGCAACACCGCGTCGTAGTCGTCGGTCATGGGGGACGGCGGTCTGCCGATGCGGGGCAGATACTTGCGGTAGGCGCGATGTACGAGGTCGGCAATCGCGGGCGCTTCCTCGATGCGGGCGCGCCGGAGCGGCCGGTCGGTCATCCCTTCACGCAGCGGATCGTGTAGGTGAAGACGCCCTCGCCTTTGTCTTCCTGTGCGTCCAGGAGGTCATGGCCTGTGGTGTCACAGAAGTGCTGGAAATCGATATACGAGGCGGGATCGGTCGCGAGGACCATCAGGATGTCGCCGTCCGCCAGGTCGCGCATGGCCCGCCGCGCTTTCAGCACGGGCAGCGGACAATTCAGCCCTTTGGTATCGAGTGTCCTGTTTTCGCTCATCGCCCTTGTGGTATCTCGGATCGGCTATGCCGAGGTCTCGCCATAGTAGAGCGTAACCACATGTTTGGCCTCGGCAAAGAACAGCCAGCGTTCGATCAGCACGCCGATCGCCGACACCGGCACGGCGAGCACCGAGAGAGCGGCGGCCGCCGCCGGGGGACTCGTGTTGGCCAGGGTGATCAGCAGGATCGGGGCGACGAAGCCGGCGGCGATCGCCAGCTGGCGGAGTTTTGCGGCGTGCTTCCGGGCGACTTTGTAGCCCATTTCCTTCTGCAGGTAGTTCTCCTGCGTGTGCGGCGATTCGAGCAGCTTGAGATGGCCTTTGATGCCGGTCGCGGTCTCGGCCGTGCTGTCGCTCGGGTTACGATCGATGAAGCGCCAATACTGCATCTTCACGACACCGGCGATGGCGATGGCGACCGTCGTAATCCAGAACATCGCTGGATGCCAGTAGCCGAAGATCGACGCTATGGCGTTGAGAAGCAGGGCGCCGGTGAAGATCGAGATGCTGAAATAGCCGATCACCGTCCAGCCATTCGCCCAGGCGCGGATCGTCTTGAGCGTCGCGTAGATCATCGCCGTGCAATAGACCGTCTGCATGCTCAGCATTGCGCCGACCATCCCGGTGAGGATGAAAAGGTCGTCGCGCCAATCGAGAAAGACCCAGCCGACGGCATAGGCGCCGGTCGGGATATAGGTCACGATCGCCAGCACGCCCTCGCGGCTGAGCCAGGAAGAACGCCACTGGCTGATCGCGCGCCAGGCCCGTTCGGGATGGCCCAGATGGAATGTCGAGGACAACAAACCAGCGGTAACCAGTGCGAAGGCGATCCCGAAACCGACCACGCCCATCTGCGGATTCGGAGGCAGGATACCGCTTGCCTGCAGGATCGCCATCAGCGTGATCAAGCCATACCCGGCGCCGGACGCGGTGGTGAAGAAGATGACGGAAAAGGCGGGATGCATGCGCGTTCCTCAGCGTGACAGGACTTTATCGACCCAGCGAAGGAAGGGGCTGTCCCCGCCATCCACGACCGGTTCCAGGGCGCCGGGCGCGCCGGTCGATCCCGCAGCGGTCTTACGCGGCCGGGGCGGCAGGTACCGGTTCGTCGGTTTGCAGCCCTGTTCGGGCATCAACTCAAAGCCGTCACGGGCGTCCACCAGCTTCGAGACGTCCGACTCCGGATCGCCGAGATCGCCGAAATGGCGCGCGCCGGCGGGGCAGGTCGAGACGCACGCGGGGACGCGGCTCTGTTCGTCGAGGTTCTCATTGTAGATCTTGTCGACGCAGAGCGTGCATTTCTTCATCACGCCTTCGTCGTGATCGTATTCGCGGGCGCCATAGGGACAGGCCCAAGAGCACAGCTTGCAGCCGATGCAGGTATTCGCGTTGACTAAGACGATGCCGTCCTCTTCGCGCTTGTAGGAGGCGCCGGTCGGGCAGACCGTGACGCAGGGCGCGTCTTCACAATGCAGGCAGGAACGCGGGAAATGGACCGTCCGGCTGTTGCCGGCGTCATCGGTAGCCTCGAACGTGTGAATGCGGTTGAACCACACGCCGGTGGGGTCGGTGCCATAGGGGTCGAAATCGGTCAGTGGGGCCGAGTGGCCGCCCGTGTTCCATTCCTTGCAGTTGACCGCGCAGGCGTGGCAGCCGACGCAGATGTCCAGGTCGATGACCAGGCCCAGTTTCTTTTTCGTGGGCGTCGCCGGGAGGCTCGTCATTCTAAACGCCCTCCTTTTTCTGATTGCCGTGTCCGGGCGGAACCCCAGGCACCGTCTCGGCAACTTCGGTTCGATTGCCGATGAACTCCAGATGGTCGCCGCCGGTCTTGCCGCTTGGAGGGCTCTTGAACTCCGTGCCGTAACGCAGCGTCGCGTCGCCTTCGCGCGGCGCTGCGCGATTGGGAAGGGTATCGAAGACCGGGTCGGTGCCGTCGGCGTCCTCGGCGGCGCATTTCTCGATCCGCACCCGCAGGTCGTACCAGGCGGCCTGGCCGGACACCGGGTCCGAGTTCGAGTAGCGGTAGCCGTCCTTCCGTTCGGGCAGCAGTTCGGAAATGATGTGGTTCAGCAGGAACCCGCGTTTCGCTTCCGGAGCGTCAGGGTCGAGGTTCCAGGAGCCTCGTCGCTTGCCGATGGCGTTCCAGGTCCACACCGTGTCCGGGTTGACGCCCGCCATCGTCTTGACCTGCGCACGCACCTTGCCGTGATGGCTGGTGACCCACACCCAGTCGTCGTCCTCGATGCCCGCCTCGGCGGCGGTGTCTGGATGGACGTAAAGGTGGTTGGCCGCCGTGATTTGGCGTAGCCATGCGTTCTGTGAGCCCCACGAGTGGTACATGTGCATCGGCCGCTGCGTGAGTGCGTGCAGCGGGAAGCTGTCGGTATCCACCGCCGCTTCCTCGAAGGGCGTGTACCAGATCGGTAGGGGGTCGAAATAGGTCTCGATCCGTGCGCGATGTTCCTCCGGCGGGATCACGGCGCCATGACCGCGCGCCGCGAGCCGAAACTTCTGCAGATGCTCGCTATAGACGTGCAGCACGATCTGGTCGGTCGAGCCGATCCAACCGACGCTGGCTGCGTAGTCGAGATAATCCTTGTTCGCATGTTTGAAGTAGAGCTGGTTGGGTTCCAGCTCATGCTGCCAGAAACATCCGTTCTCGATATAGCGGTCGATCTGGTTGGGATTGACCGCACCCTTGCCGTGCTGGTCGCCGTTCTCGCCGCGCCAGCCCGCCAACGGCCCGATGCCGGGCGCGCGCTCATGGTTGACGATGTAATCGGGATAGCCGCCCGGATACTTCGGGGTGCCGTCCTCGTTGGTCATGCCGGGCAAGCCGAGCCGGCCGCCGAGATCGATCATTACGTCCTGGAAGGCCCGCACGTCGCGGTCCGGTTGGACGACCGGTTGGCGGATGGAATCCGCCGGGCCATGGGCGGAGCAGATCGGCCGATCCAGCAGCGAGATGCAGTCCCAGCGCTCCAGATAGGTGGTGTCGGGAAGGATGAGGTCCGCGTAAGGGACCATCTCGGAATAGTAGGCGTCGGAGTAAATGATCCTTGGAATCTTGTACTCGCCCGTGTCCGGGTCCTTGTCGGTGAGCATCTTCATGGTGCCGGGCGTGTTCATCGCCGAATTCCACCCCATGTTCGCCATGTACATGAACAGGGTGTCGATCGGGTAGGGGTCGGCCTTCCAGGCGTTGTGGATCACCATATGCATCAGGCCGTGGCCCGAGATCGGGTTGTCCCAACTGAACGCCTTGTCGATACGCGTGGGCGATCCGTCGGCATCCACGAGCAGATCGGCGGGCGCTGTGGGCATGCCGAGCGGCGGGCCAGCGATCGGCGTGTTGGGCGCCACGTCGTGCCCTGCCGGCTTCGGGAAGGACGGCACGTGTTTCGGGAACGGCGCCTTGTAACGGTATCCGCCGGGGACATCGATGGAGCCGAGCAGGATCTGCAGGACATGAATGGCGCGGCACGTATGGAAACCGTTCGAGTGGGCCGAAATGCCGCGCATCGCATGCATCGAGACCGGCCGCCCGATCATCTTGTCATGCGTCCGTCCGGCCCAGTCCGTCCATTCCACGTCTAGGACGACTTCCTGCGCGAAGGCGGCATGCGCCAGCTCGGCGGCGATGCGCTTGATCTTGTCCGCCGGAATGCCGCATTCCTCGGCCACCGTGTCGGGTGCGTAGCGGTCGTCCATATAGCGGGCGGCGAGAAGCTGGAAGGCCGGCACGGCGGTCCGGCCGTCGGGCAGTTTGTACTCGCCGACCAACGCTGGGGAGATATCCGTGGCGGTTGCATCCGTCAGGGCTTGCCTGGTGGCGTCGTAGCACAGCGGATTGCCGTCGCCATCGCGGGCGAAAAGGCCATCGTCGGCCGCTTTCGGGTCCTGGATCACCAGCCAGGGCGCATTGGTGTAGCGCACCAGGAATTGCCAATCGATTTTCTCCGCCTTCAGGAGTTCGTGGATCAGCGCGAACGCGAACAGCCCGTCGGTGCCGGGACGGATGCCGACCCATTCGTCGGCGACTGCGGAATAGCCCGTCTTGATGGGATTGACCGAGACGAACTTGGCTTGCGCCTTGGTCTTGAGGCGCCCGATGCCGGTTTTGAGGGGATTGGAATCGTGATCCTCGGCGACGCCGAACATCATGAAGTAGCGCGTATGTTCCCAATCCGGTTCGCCGAACTCCCAGAAAGAGCCGCCGATGGTGAAACAGCCCGCGGTCGCCATGTTGACCGAACAGAAACCGCCATGCGCGGCGAAGTTCGGGGTGCCGAATTGCGACGCCCACCAGCCCGTCATCGCCTGGCTTTGGTCACGGCCGGTGAACAGTGCGAGTTTACGGGGATCGGTTGCACGGATCCTGCCCAGCCATTCGGTCGCGAGACCCATGGCGTCATCCCATTCGATTTCCTTGAATTCGCCGGAACCGCGCTCGCCGACCCGGAGCAACGGTTTCGAGAGCCGTGCAGGCGAGTAGTGCTGCATGATTCCCGCCGATCCCTTGCCGCAGAGCACGCCCTTGTTAATCGGATGATCGCGGTTGCCTTCGATGTATCGGACCCGGCCGTCTTTGAGATAGACCTTAATGCCGCAGCGGCAGGCGCACATGTAACAAGTCGTCGTCTTGATTTCGTCGGCGACCGACGGCGATGTATCGACGACCTCGCGGACGGTTTCGAACGGGTTTAACGACATTATCCGGTACTTCCCCCGTGGGTGGGATTGCGGCCAGCCGAGGCAGGGAACGTCAACCTAGTGAATATGATTGGCTTCGTCGACCATTTCGTAGTTTTCGAGACAAAATGTTTCATTTTTTGCGTTTTATGCATTAAACTGATCGGCTTCAAGGCCGCTCGCGTCTCACTGATTTCTGGCGCGGCGTTGCGCAAGACAAAGGATAGTGCGGTCCGTGGTCCGAAAAACCTTGAGCGGTTATGTGTCATGAACCGCCGGTAGGGATGCTCGCCTAAACATTCCGGAATATCGCGTTGGCGCCCAGTCCGGCCAACACGGCGATCACGATCGCAACGATGCCGTAAAGCGCCGGATACGCATAGGCCATCCGGAAGACTTCGGCGCCGATACCCGCTTTGGTCACCAGCAATGGCGTCGATTTGATGCTTTTGACTTCGCCGTCCTGCACCAGCATCGCCCGAATGTTGTAGTAGCCGGTCGGCAAGTTCGCCGGTAGGTAAAGGTCTGCTCGGAAGAGCTGGCCGCCCAACAGCTTCACATTCTCGTCGAGCGTGCCGTAGCGGCCGATGCGCTGCATGTTCCGGACGAGGGCGTCGCGGAAATTGGCTTTTTCCGCAGGACCCACTTTGTCGTTCGACTTCAGATCGAGATATTCGACGCCGATTTGATAGTCTTCGCGGGTGCGCAGCGGCAGCCATTCATCCAGCGTATCGCTTGCAAGCACCTGATAGAAGGACGGTGCGTCGACGAATTGCAATGTGTCGCGGTTGATCCAAATTCCGGCGATGCGCTCCTTGCGGCGAACGGTGATCGAATGCCGCGGCCCTTCCACGATCACGACCACCTTGCCTTCACCATCGATCGCGCCGAACAGTAATACTTTCGTCCCCGTGAAGCCGGTTGTGATCTTGACGACGCTTTCCGAGATATCGGCGACAAGCGGCTCGGCGCGTGCGGGCAGGGCGCAAGTAATGAGGACGATCAGGGCGATGACTAGGCGCGGCATGGTCAGTGTCCTCCGCCCAGGCCCAACGAGTACAAGTCGTCCGGCGTCACCACGAGATCGAACGCGAGCTTGATACAAACACCCAGAACCATCAGCGCCAGCAGCCCTCGAAGCTGCTCGCCCTTCAGGTATGCCCCGACCTTGGTGCCGATCTGCGCGCCGACCACCGCACCGAGCAGCAGGATCAACGCCAGCACGATGTCCACGGTCTGGTTCAGATAGGCCTGGAAGAAGGTGGCGTTGGCGGTGACGAAGATGATCTGCAGCAGCGACGTCCCGACCACCACGGCGGTCGGCATACCGAGCAGGTAGATCATCGCCGGCACCATAACGAAGCCGCCGCCGACACCCATGATCGATGCCAGGATACCGACCAGAAAGCCGACGCCGAGCGGCAGCAGCGCGCTGATGTAGAGCTTGGACCGGCGGAACCGCATCTTGAACGGCAGGCCGTGCAGGAAGTTATGCTGATGCAGTTTGCGGCGCGGGGCGGTCGCGGACTGGCTGCGTTTGATGGCGCGGATGCTTTCCACCAGCATCAGGAAGCCGATGATTCCCAGGAACACGACGTAGCAAATCTTGATGACGAGATCGATCTGGCCGAGCGTCCGCAATTCCTTGAAAATCCAGACGCCGAAGGTCGATCCGATCAGGCCGCCGACGAGCAGGACGAGGCCCATCTTGACGTCGACATTCCCGCGTCGCCAATGGGCCATCACGCCGGAAACCGACGACGCGACGATTTGGTTTGCTTCCGTGCCGACCGCGACCGGCGACGGCACGCCGAGGAAGATCAGCAGCGGAGTCATCAGGAACCCGCCGCCGACGCCGAATATCCCGGACAGCATGCCGACCCCGGCGCCCATTCCGAGCAGCAGGAAAACGTTGACCGACATTTCGGCGATGGGCAGGTAGATATGCAACGCCGTCGTATACTTTCTACAAGCGTCCAACAGGTATGCCACGGGTTCGCGGTGCGACCGGGCAGGATGGACGCCGGTAAATCAGTCTCTATTGTGAATGGTGACGCGCATCATGCGCCGCCGGTTTGGGAAGTCAACTGAAAGCCCCGGCCGGGCCGGGCGATTTTTGGGGGTTTGCGTCTTTTTGTCACAGAAAACGGCCATTCGGCCGAGTCGGTGGGCCTAGTTCCCGTGTACGACCGGGCCGCCCGCCGCTTTCCATCCCATGATGCCGCCCGCGAGGCGGAACATCTCGGTAAATCCCGCCCGTTTCAGCATTTCGGACGCGACTCCGCAGCGCACGCCGCTCGCGCACATCAGCAGCAGTCGCTTGTCCGAATGATCCGGGATGTTGTTCGGGTCGAAGGCGGACAGCGGGACCAGCGTCGCCCCCTGAATATGCTCCATGGCGTATTCGTGCGGCTCCCGAACATCGATGAGAACGGCGTCGCCGCGGTCGATCCAGTGACGCGCGGTCTGCGGGTCGACCATCTCGACACGGGGTTGTTGCGGCTCGTTTTCGCTCATGGCTCGTGACTCCACCGGGGACACAGAAAAAGTGTGCCTGACGGCTTACCCTGTCAAGCGGCAAAACGCCTGTTGTAACGGTGTTTCCGAATTTGCGGGGCGGCGGTCCGGCCGATGTAAACACCGGCCGGTAACCGATCAATTGCGATAGTCGGCCCCTTCGCGGTCGAGCGTGCGAATGATGCCTTCCCATTCGAGATCGCCGTAGGTGCCGTCGTCGAACTTCGCCTTGTAGCGCGCGATGCTCTTGCTGCGGACGGGCTCCGGGACCTCGATCAATTCCCCTTCACCGGCCGCCGTCTGAATCTGGCAGGCAGTCTCAAGGAAATACATTTTCTTAAAGGCCTCCTGGATCGATTTGCCGATGGTCAACAGGCCGTGGTTGCGCAGGATGATGCAATCGGCCTTGGCGCAGTCGCGGCCCAGAACCTCGCGCTCGTCGAGATTGCCGCCCGCGACGTCGTAGTCGTGATACCCGATGCTGCCCAGAACCAGCAGCGACTGCTGGCTGATCGGGCGCAATCCGCATTTTTGCGCTGAAACCGCCACACTGGACCGCGTGTGCAGATGCATCACGCAGTTGGCGTCCGGGCGTGCCATCAGGACACCGCTGTGGATCGTGAAGCCGGCGTCGTTGAAATTTCCGGGTTCGCCGATGACGTTGCCGTCATAGTCCATCTTGACCAGGCTGGAGGCCGTGATCTCGTTGAAGAACTCCCCGAAGCGGTTGATCAGGAAATGTCCCGGCTCGCCGGGCACCCGCGCCGACATGTGCGTATAGATGAGGTCGGTCATGCGCAGCTTGTCCAGGATGCGATACAGTGCTGCCAGGTTGCAGCGGGTCTCCCATTCCGCTTCGCTCATATCCGTTTGCTGTTTCAGTGTCGTGACTGCCATGTCATGCCTCGTCCTTGCCATTCGGTGGGGGTTTTGTGCCGATTTGCCGCATAAGATTAGTTCAACCGGGCGGGAACGGCAAAACGGAAAGTCGGGTGTCAGCGGCTTTCCACAGACGCACCTGCATTCAGTTCCTCGAACAGCCAGCTCTCCAGTGCTTGCAGCTTCGGCGCGAGGGTTTCGCCCGGCGCAGTGACCACGTAATAAGCGGCCTGCGCGGTATCGACGGATGGCG
This sequence comes from Alphaproteobacteria bacterium, assembly GCA_965228975.1. Classification (GTDB taxonomy): domain Bacteria; phylum Pseudomonadota; class Alphaproteobacteria; order UBA8366; family UBA8366; genus JAJFJD01. The sequence goes on along the minus strand of OZ245851.1, from coordinate 2,669,455 downwards.
GGTCGAACGGAACGATCAAATCGCCGGCGTCCAGATGATCCCGGGCCATCGCCTCGCTTTCCAGGATAACGCCGAGGCCGTTGGCGGCGGCCTTCAGCGAGTGCCCGGATTGCGAGAATCGGATATTCCGGCGCGGCCGGACGGTTTCGTATCCGGCGGCGCGCAACCAGGTGGACCAACTGGTAAGCCTTTGTTCGGAATGGATCAGAATGTGGTTCGCCAGATCGGCGGGTGAGTGCAACGGGGAGTCTCCGGCGGCGAGGGCCGGACTGCAGAGGGGAATCAGTTGCTCGACGATAAGCCGTCTCGACCGCACGCCGGGCCATTCTCCGATCCCGTAGCGGATGCTGGCATCGACCGGTTCCTTCGCGAAATCGACGTGCCGTAAAGTGGCCTCGATCCGTAAATCGATGTCCGGGAAGGACGCGAGGAAATTTCCGATGCGCGGCAGAAGCCAGAGCTCTGCAAAACTCGGCGGCGCCGTGAGCGTGACGGTATCCGTCGCCCCGCGGGTCGAGATATCGTCCGTCGCGCTTCGGATCGTATCGAAGGCGGGACCGATTTTCGCGATATACGCGCTTCCGGCGTCGGTGAGCATGAGCCGCCGGTTCAACCGGTGAAACAGCCGCACGCCGAGTGTGCGTTCGAGTTTCTCGATCTGATGGCTGATCGCCGACGGCGTGACGTGTAACTCGTCGGACGCTTGTTTGAAACTCATCAGGCGGGCAGCGGCTTCGAAACTCCGCAAGGCCGGCAGTGGCGGTAGGGGCGCATTCATAGGGCAAATTCACATGAATCTAATTCATGATCAATTCGAAAACATGTCATTTGTCAGTCCCTGGAGATCTGAAGTAGTGTCCGAAATTGTCTGGGTAAACAGTCTTATAGGCCGGCTTTCTCCTGCTAAAATTGCAAGGAAGTGGTCGTTGCGGTATCCGATGCCATCGAAATATGCGGAGTTCAGTTCATGCCAAAATTTCTGAGCGAGGCACAACAGAATGCCTATGAAGCCGCCGGGTTTTGCGGTCCCATCCGGGCGTTTACGCCCGAGGATGCGGCGCTGTACCGGAGCCGGTTCGAGGCCTATGAGGCCGCGAATGGCGGATGGTATGAGCTCAGCAAAGGGCAGAAACTCTATTTGCTGCAAACTTGGGCGGCCGAACTGGCGAGTCACGAGAAGATATTGGATGCGGTCGAAGACGTCCTCGGTCCGGATTTGATGTGCTGGGGCCTGAGTCTGTTCGTAAAGGACGCCAAGGATGCCGGCTACGTTTCCTGGCACCAGGATTCCACCTATTGGGGACTCGACAAGCCGGATGTGGTGACCGCGTGGATTGCGTTATCCCCCGCAACCCGGGAAAGCGGGTGTATGAAGATGCTTCCGGGCAGCCATACGCTCGACCAGATGCCGCATACCGATACCCTGGACAAGAAGAACCTGTTGACCCGCGGTCAGGAAATCGCCGTCGATGTGGATGATGCCGAGGCGGCGTATCTCGAGCTTCAACCCGGTGAAATCTCACTGCATCATGTCCGGACGGTGCACGCGTCGGAGCCGAATATGTCCGGCGATCGCCGGATCGGTGTCGCGATCCGCTACATCGCGCCTCACGTGCGCCAAAAAAACGGCGGCAAGGACAGTGCCTGGTTGGTGCGGGGCGAGGACCGGTACGGCAACTTCGTGCATGAGACGCCGCCGGCCCAGGATATGGATCCCGCTGCGCTCGCGGAGCACGCCCGGATCATGAAATTCCGCCAGGATGTGCTTTATAAAGGCGTCGATGGGGAACCCGCGCGCGGCGCCCCCTGACGGCGCCGAATCTTCGTGGCAGCGTCGCGATGTAAGTCGCTGTAATCAAATAGCTAAATCTCCCGTTTATTGAGGTCGAAATTCGGCAATCTCAGTTGCCGTAGTTGAACCTTTTATTAACGAGTTGTTTACAACAATAGGCCGAGGCAAAGGGGCGGAAACGGCGGCCGACGATCCTGGCTTGTCGTGTCCGGACCTCTTGAGGTGAAGGTAGCGCGTTAAGCGCATTAGCTGAGGCCAACCTATGTCCGGTCGTTCTTCCACGGCAGCCAGCAAGCCGGCGAAAACCGCCGCGCCCAAGGGGGCGAAGGGCGCTGCCAAACCGGCGGCGAACGCGGCTAAGCCCGCAAAGACGGCAAAGAAGAAAGCCGCCAAAACCGCCGCCAGCTCTCCTGGTGTGCCTCTGTCGATCGCGGACAAGCTTCCGGAACGGAACGGTAGCGAGCGAATCTCCATCAAGGTCGAGGGGTTGCTGGCCGGCGCCCGACTGTCCAGGGGTCAGAACAACGGCGATCGCACTTGGTCGCTCAATTCCGACGAGTTGGACAATCTGTTCTACAAACCGGCCGAACCGGATTTCGCGCCACACTCCCTGGCCGTTCGGGTCGTCAATGTGGAAGACGGTTTCGCGAACACGTTGGCGCTGTTCGATGTGGATGTCGCGCCGGAGGCGGCGGCCGGCGGTGCCGTGAGCGATCTCGGCTCCGGGAAGACGGCGGCGCGGAAATCTGCGGCACGCCCGGAAATAGCGGCCCTCGAAGCACGTCTCCAGGCCGAAGCCGAGGCAAGGATCGCTGCGGTCAAGGCAGAGGCGGCGGCCGAGACCGAACGGCGCGTGATGGAAGCGTTGCAGAGCGTCGACGGTGACGAAAGTGATGACGACAGCCGTCTCAAGGAGGCGGAAGCCGCGTGGGCCGCCAACACCGAAGCGCAGGTCGCGGAGGCGAAGGCGGCTGCCGACGCGGAGATAAAGAAGCTGGCGGCAAAGCTTCAGGAACTCGAAACGGTGGCGGCGGCGCAGACCGAGGCGGACGCGAAAGGCGCTAAGTCGGCGATGAAGGCGCAGGTCGATGCCGCCGAGTCCAAGGCTCGCGTGGCCGAGCAGGCGGTCGCCTACACCAAGCAGGCATTGGCGGAAATGACGCTGCGGGCCGAGCAGGCCGAGGCGGCCTTGGTGAAACTCGAGGGCGCCGATGATCTGTCGCACGAGCAGACCAAAGCGATCTCGGCATTGGAGCAAAAACTCGAGTCGGTAAAAGCCGACCTGACGGTGGCGCAGGCGGCTCTGCAAAAGACGAATTCCGACGCCGCGACGGGCGCCGAAATGGAGAAGCACGTCAAGGCGCTGCAAAAGGAATTGAAAGCGGCGCAATCGGTCCTGGACAAGCGCGGAGCCGAGAACGTCAAGCTTGAAGAAGAGGCGCAGGCGCTGCGCGACCAACTGACTAAGATCAAGGCGGCACATGCCTCTGAAGAGGCCGATGTGGTCTCGACCGCGGAACTGGAAGCCGATTCTCTGCGGGACGAGCTGAAAGCGGCACAATCGTCGTTGGCGGATCGGGACCGTGATCTGGCCGGGTTGGAAGAGCGCATGCAATCGCTGCGCGACGAACTGGTTGCCGCGCAGGTCGCGCTACAGGAGCAGGAAGCGAAGACCGCGTCCAACGCTGCGCTTGAAGAAAAACATGCCCAGTCTGTTGCCGCCGCGGCGCAGGAGATGCAGGCCGCCCAAGCGGAGTTGCAGTCGCTGCGCGCCGATTTGGAGGCTGCCGAGTCGGCGCTGCAAGAAAAAGAAGCCCAGGCCGCGTCGACGGCCGAACTCGAAGAACAGCATGCGCAGGCCGCCGCCGCTGCGGCGCAAGAGCTTCAGTCCGTGCAGGCGGAATTGGAATCCGTGCAGGCCGAGCTCGCCGCAAAGGAATCGGATGCATCGGTGGCACGGCAGGAGCTCAAGGAGGCCCTGCGAACGGAACACAACCAACAAATGGAAAAGGTGCGCGACGACAACGCCGCCGATCTGGCGCAGAAGGTCGCCGAAATCGAGCAGCGCACCGAAAAAGAAATCGAGGAACGGCTGAACGCGGCCCGGTCGGAATGGGCGCAGGAGGTTGAGGACGCGGTTCAGCAGACGGTATCGCAGGCGACTGAAACCGCCGTCGCGAATGCGAAGACCGAATGGGAAGCCGCGCATCAAGCGGAAGTCGACGCCGCGCTCGCCGGTCGCGAGGACGAAGAGAAACAGCGCCTTGCCGCGGCGCGGACCGGATGGGAAGAAGCCCAGGCAGCGGTCCTCGAGGAGCGCGAAGCGCTGTGGCGCAAGGATATGGAAACGCGCCTCGAAGAAGCGGAGCAGACCTGGAAAGCCGAGGAAGAGAAAAGGGCAGAGGCTGCGAAGTCTGCTTGGGACGAATCCCAAATCGAATATCTTGCCGAGCGCGACGGTCTGCAGAAGATCGAACTCGAAGAACGGCTCCAAGCCTCACGAGCGCAATGGCTCGCCGAAGAGGAAGCACGTCTCGCTGCCGTGCGTGGTGAATGGGAAGCGGCCCAGAAACAGGCCCTGGCCGATCGCGATGCCTATTGGCAGGCGGAATTCGACAAACGCCTCGGCGACGGGCCGGAAGGTTCGGCGGCGGCTGAGCCCGTCACGCCACCGCCGGCCGAGATCGTTACGCCGGACGAAACGCCGAAGGCTCCGGAGTCGGATACCGCTCCGAAGGATACCGCGCCCGACGCACCGTTGCCCGTCGGACCGGCCGAGCCCGAATTGGCCGAGACGCCGCCCGCCGCAAATTCGCAGCCGGACCCGCACAAGCCGGTCTGGATCGACGGCAGCGAATGGCAATTGCGCGATGCACCCGCCGAGGAAGAAAAGAAGGCCGGTACGGTGATCGGCGTGACGGCGCGCAGCACCGCCGAGGGTATCGGCGCGGCGTTCGGTGTCCTCAGGTCGCGCGGATTGAAACGCGCAGCCGCGCTGGCGGCGGTGATCGCTATCGGTGTTTTCCTCTATCCGCATGTGAAACCGATGCTCGGCGGGCTAGGGCCGTTGAGTTCGACGATCGCCGCCAAGGTCGAGTCCTTCGGCAAGGGCGGTTCCGGCGGCTCCGGTGGTTCCGCGACGACAAGCGGCGGCGGGGGCGGCGGCGCATCCTTGGTCTACCTGCGATCCAGCGCGGTGAATATGCGCGGCGGGCCGTCGATGGAGGCGAAGGTCGTCGGCGTGGTGCAACAGGGCGCCACGATTCGGCGGATCGAAAAGCAGGCGAATTGGGTCCGCATCCGAACCGCCAAGGGCAAGACCGGCTGGATCCACAACTCGCTCGTCAGTGACCGTCCGGTTCGCTAAGTCCCGCCCGTTTCCAAAAAAAAACGCCGCCCGGTGAGGGGCGGCGAGGGTTGAAACCGTTTGGTGGCACCGCGGCATCTTAGGGGGCCGCGTGTGCATATGTTCGCTTGTGTCAGCGAAGCGTCAGAGCATGATCGAAGCGTCGTTGTCCAATCCACTCACCATCGCCTTCACGGCGAACACCGTCACCAAGGGTTTAGACATTCGACCACCTCCTTTCGATTGTTGATCCATCCGGAGAGAATCGCGGTGAGTCGCTGGAAAAGTCAAGCGCGACTCGCTTTTCGCAGGTGTTCCGGGCCGAGGTGTTTATCCATGTTCCGGATGTCCGCCGCTGGCCGGCGCCGGCGCGCATTTCAGTAGAATGACGGGAACATAGTACACTGTCGGTTGTGCGGAGCGGGCTGACTGGTGATCCCCGAAGATTAAGTGTTGGGAGAAGACAATGCACGAGACGGTGATTCGCGGCGGGACGATTGTCGACGGTGACGGCGGGGAACCCTATACGGGCGATATCGCGATCGACGACGGGCGCATTGCGTCGGTCGGCGGCAAGGCCGGTCCCGGGCGTCGGGAAATCGATGCCGACGGCCTGTTGGTCGCACCCGGATGGGTCGATGTCCATACGCATTACGATGGGCAGGCAACCTGGGATCCGATTCTCGCCCCCTCGTCCTGGCACGGCGTGACGACGGCCATGTTCGGCAACTGCGGCGTCGGTTTCGCGCCGGTGCGGCGGGAGGACCATCAGGAACTCATCGATCTCATGGAAGCGATCGAGGAGATTCCCGGTACTGCGTTGGCCGAGGGGGTCCGCTATGACTGGGAAAGCTTTCCGGAATTTCTGGATGCGTTGGAGCGTCAGCCCCGCACGATCGATGTGGCGGCGCAGATCGCGCACAACCCGCTCCGCGTTTACGTCATGGGCGAGCGCGCCATCCGGCGCGAACCGGCAACCGCCGACGACATCGCGGCGATGCGTGATCTGACAGAGGAAGCGATGGCCGCCGGGGCCTTCGGGTTTACGACCTCGCGCACCGACTCGCATAAGACCCTGACCGGCGATTTCGTCCCGGGCCGGTATTCCGAGGTCGATGAGCTGATCGGCATCGGGTCCTGCCTCGGGAAGTTCGACTATGGCGCGTTCGGAATGAACAGCGATTTCGACGACGAAGAAGGGGAGCTTGCCTGGGTCGCCGACCTCGCCCGGAAGACCGGCCGTCCCGTGTGGTTCCTCATCACGCACGGCGCCTATGATCCCGGCCGGTGGCGGCGGTTGCTCGATGGTATCCACAAGGCGCGCGAGGCGGGGGCGCCGGTGGCGGCGCAGGTTGCCTGCCGTCCTGTCGGCGTATTGCTCGGCGTGGGGGCGACGCTGACCCCGTTCTCGGCGCGTGAGGCTTTTCAGGAATTGCGTGACCTTTCGCCCGAGGACCGGCTTGGCCGCATGCGCGACCCGGAGGTCCGCGACCGCATCCTAAAGTCGCCCCTATCGGACGCCGCGATGGCCCGGCTATCGCCGTCGCGGGTGCGCGCGACGACCATGTGGCATCGGATGTATACCTTCGGTCCCGACGTGGATTACGAGCCGTCCGAGGACCGCTGCGTCGAAACCATCGCGTCGCGCAGCAACCGGACCGCCGAAGAGGTCGCTTACGACTACATCGTCGAAGGGCTGGACCGGTTTCTATACTGCCCGGTCTCCAACTATGTGGACGGCAACCTCGACTCGACGCGCGAATTGCTGATGGATCCGGCGACGCTGTCGGCCCTCAGCGACGGCGGCGCGCATTGCGGGTCGGTCGTCGATGCCAGCATGCCCACCTATCTGCTGACCCATTGGGCGCGCGACCGCAGCCGCGGGCCGCGCATACCGCTGGAAACGGTGGTGAAGGCGCAGACCTCGGAAACGGCGGACTTCTTCGGCTTGTCCGACCGGGGACGGTTGGCGCCGGGACTTCGCGCCGATATCAACGTGATTGACCATGCCGGCCTTAAAATTCACGCACCCCGTCTCGTGCAGGATTTGCCGGCGGGCGGCCAGCGTCTGGTGCAGGGGGCGGACGGTTACGTCGCCACCTTCGTCGCCGGAGAGACGGTCTTCGAGAATGGCGAGCATACCGGCGCGTTGCCCGGCCGATTGGTCCGGGCCGGCCAAGTCTGAGCGGCCGGCGCTGGTATCTGATTTTCGGATTGGAGATATGGTGCCCGCGGAGAGACTCGAACTCCCGACCTGAGGTTTACAAAACCCCTGCTCTACCAACTGAGCTACACGGGCACTGGCATCATCGTTGACGGGCCATCCTCTACTCCGGCGGCCCCGGCCTGTCCAGCCCTTCATTAGGGGCCGGATCGGATCGGTCGGCAGACTAGGACGGCAGGGTTTTAGAGACTCTTAAAATCGATCTTCGCGTGCCGGTCCAGATGACGGGTCATCGGCGGCATCTCCGATTTAAGGCCGCTGGCGCAGTTGAACAAGACGACGCGGTCTATCGGATCGACCCGGCCGCGCTTCAGCTCCTGCCGATAGGCGACGAAACAGGCGGTGCCTTCCGGGCCCAGATGCACGCCGTCGTGCCGCGCCACCTCGAGCCGGGCCTCGGCGACCTCGTCGTCGTCGACCGCCGACCCGAAGCCGCCGCTGTCGCGCATCACCTGGAGACACAGGAAATCACCGAAGGGTTTCGGAACGCGCACGCCGTGCAGGTCGGTCGTGACCGGGTCCCAGGGTTCCACGACCTCGCTATGGCCCTCGTCGAAGGCTTTGACCAGCGGGCCGCAGCGGGTCGATTGAACGGCGACCATGCGCGGCCGTTTGTCCCCGATCAGGCCGAGGGCGGCCAGTTCCTCGAACGCTTTCCACATGCCGATCAGGCCGGTCCCGCCACCGGTCGGGTAGAAGATCACGTCGGGCACCTCCCAGCCGAGCTGCTCGGCGATCTCCAGACCCATCGTCTTCTTCCCTTCGATCCGGTAGGGCTCCTTCAGGGTCGAGACGTCGTACCATCCCATCTCGTCGGTACCGGCTGCGACGATGGCGCCGCAATGGTTGATCAGGCCGTTGACCCGCCAGGTCTTGGCGCCTTGCAGGGCGATCTCGCGGACGGTGACCTCCGGCGCGTCTTCCGGGCAGAAGACGAAGGTCTCGATCCCGGCGCGGCTGCAATAGGCGGCGAGGGCGGCGCCCGCGTTTCCGGCGGTCGGCATGGCGGCCCGGGTCACGCCGAAGGATTTCAGCATCGCGACGGCGACGGCCAGCCCGCGCGCCTTGAAGCTGCCGGTCGGCATGCGGCCCTCGTCCTTGACCAGGACTTCGCCACCGCCGAGCCGTCGGGCCATGCCGGGCAGGGGGATCAGCGGGGTCATCGGTTCGCCAAGGCTAACGATGTCCGAGGCGCTGCGCATCGGCAGCAGTTCCCGGTAGCGCCACATCTCGGCCGGCCGTTCCGCCAGCCGCTCCTTCGTCAGGCGTGGCTTCACCCGACCCAGGTCGTAGCGCACCAAAAGCGGTTTGCCCGCCCGCGAAATCGTCTGAAGGGTGTCGGCATCATGCTTTTCGCCCGTGGCGCTGCATTCCAGGTGGGTGACGTAGCATTTATCGTCGGCGAACATGGCATTCCTCACGCGTTGAGGCGGACGGACAGGGCATACAGGGCGACGGCCGCGGCCGCCGAGACGTTCAGGCTGGGGATCGGTCCGGACATGGGCAGCCGCAGGAGGAGATCGCAGCGCTCCGCGGTCAAGCGCCGAAGGCCGGCCCCTTCCGCGCCGAGGACCAGCACCAGCTTACCGTCGATCGTCGTGTCGGCGATCGAGGTGTCGGCTTCCGCGTCGAGCCCGAGAATCCAGAAATCCGCTTGTTTGAGGGTTTTCAGGCCGCGGTCGAGATTGGTCACGGTCACGAGCGGGACATGTTCCAGCGCGCCGCTCGCCGCTTTGGCGAGGGCGCCGGTCACGGGCGGGGCGTGCCGTTCCGGCATGATCAGGGCGCGCGCGCCGAAGGCGGCGGCGCTGCGCAGGATGGCGCCGACATTCTGGGGATCGGTGACTTGGTCCAATACGAGAAGCAATCCGGACCCGGAAATGGCGGCGGCCACATCCTCCAAGGCGGGCGACGGGAGAGGGGAGGCTTGGAGGGCTACGCCCTGATGGACGGCCCCTTCCGGCAGCAGCGACTCAATCAAACCGCGCTCGGCGGTTTCCGGTTTGGCGTCCGGGCATGCCGCCCGAAGGCGCTCGGCCGCTTGAGGGGTCGCGAGCAGCCGGGTGACCTGCCGGGCCGGATTTTGGAGGGCCGCGGCGACCGCATGGTGGCCGTAGAGCCAATGCCCTGCCGCGTTTCCCTTGGGGCCGCGGCGGCGCTTTCCCGCCGGGGAGCGCTTTCCGCGCGCTGCCTTGATTTTTGCCATGACCAACCTTACTATTTCTTCAGTCACAGATACGCAACTCGCGCATCGGCGCCGATTCGGCGAAAGATGCGGGGGTGGCGTGTTTTGTGCTATTCGGATTGCGGTTTGGGCGTTGACATTCAGTGGTAAATCACGATTATGCGCACTCCGCCGTCGCGGTAAAAACGCGCGGGGCCGGAGGGGTGCCTGAGTGGTTAAAAGGGACGGGCTGTAAACCCGTTGGCTATGCCTACGTTGGTTCGAATCCAACCCCCTCCACCACTGGTCCGGCGGGCGTGTTTTGATTGGGCGAGATTGGACAGCAAATCCGGTGAATGAGGCAAAGAGGTAGCGGGTCCGAATCAAGATGTGCGGACGTCGTATAATGGCTTATTACCCCAGCCTTCCAAGCTGGAGATGCGGGTTCGATTCCCGCCGTCCGCTCCAATTTATGCGCACGGCACGCGTGATGGGCTGAAGAATTAGAGAGTGACATTATATATAGGGCTGCCGCGACGCGCGCCCGACGGGAAGACGGAAACATCCGCAGGCTAACCAGTAGAAAGAAGTAGGCAATGTCGAAAGAGAAGTTTGAGCGAACGAAGCCGCATTGCAACATTGGCACGATTGGTCATGTTGACCATGGCAAGACGACGCTGACGGCTGCGATCACGAAGGTGCTTGCGGAAGGGGGCGGTGCCGATTTCACGGATTACGCTGAGATCGACAAGGCTCCTGAGGAGAAGGAGCGTGGCATCACGATCAACACGGCGCATGTTGAGTATGAGACGGCGAACCGTCACTACGCGCATGTTGATTGCCCTGGTCATGCCGACTACGTGAAGAACATGATCACGGGTGCGGCGCAGATGGACGGGGCGATTCTGGTTGTGAACGCTGCGGACGGGCCGATGCCGCAGACGCGTGAGCATATCCTTTTGGCGCGCCAGGTCGGCGTTCCGGCGATCGTTGTGTACCTGAACAAGGTCGACCAGGTTGACGACGAGGAATTGCTTGAGCTTGTCGAGCTTGAGGTTCGGGAGCTTCTGTCGTCCTACGACTTCCCGGGCGACGATATTCCGATCATCAAGGGTTCAGCGCTCGCGGCGCTCGAGAGCCGGGATGCGGAGATCGGGGCGAACACGATCGTCGAGCTGATGGAACAGGTTGATGCGTATATTCCGCAGCCTGACCGTCCGAAGGACCTGCCGTTCCTGATGCCGATCGAGGATGTTTTCTCGATCTCGGGCCGGGGCACGGTTGTGACGGGCCGCGTTGAGCGTGGCGTTGTGAAGGTCGGCGACGAGATCGAGATCGTTGGCATCCGTGAGACGTCGAAGACGGTGTGCACGGGCGTTGAGATGTTCCGGAAGCTTTTGGACCAGGGCGAGGCGGGCGACAACATCGGCGCGCTGTTGCGGGGTATCGACCGGGAGGGCGTGGAGCGCGGCCAGGTTCTGGCGGCGCCGGGTTCGATCACGCCGCACACGAAGTTCAAGTGCGAGTGCTACATCCTGACGAAGGAAGAGGGCGGGCGTCATACGCCGTTCTTCTCGAACTACCGTCCTCAGTTCTATTTCCGTACGACGGACGTTACGGGTTCGGTCGTTCTTCCGGACGGGACGGAGATGGTGATGCCGGGTGACAACATCTCGATGGAAGTGTCGTTGATCGTGCCGATCGCGATGGACGACGGACTTCGTTTCGCGATCCGCGAAGGCGGCAAGACCGTCGGCGCGGGCGTCGTCACCTCGATCATCGAATAAGGGAGTGAAGCCGGGCTTCCGGCGGCATGCGTTTCTAGGAGTGTAGCTCAATTGGTAGAGCGTCGGTCTCCAAAACCGAAGGTTGCGGGTTCGAGTCCCTCCACTCCTGCCAGATTGAGCCGGCCGGCGTCGTTAGGCGGCCATAAACCAGGATAGACGGGACAGTATCATCGCCATGGCAAAGACCAGCCCCGCCCAATTCATCCGCGAAGTACGCCAGGAAACCAACAAGGTGACCTGGCCGACGCGTAAGGAGACCGGGATCACCACGATCATGGTGTTCCTGATGGTTTTCGTCGCCGCGATCTTCTTCTTCCTGGTGGACAACGTCGCGTCGGGCGCGATCCAGCTCATCCTCGGGATCGGAGGCTAGGCCATGGCGCATCGCTGGTACGTGGTTCACGTATATTCCGGGTTCGAGCGGAAGGTCGCGCAGTCGATCAAGGAGCAGGCGATCCAGAAGGGCCTCGACGAAGATATCGAGGAGGTTCTGGTACCGACCGAGGAAGTGATCGAGATGCGCCGCGGGTCGAAGGTCAGCGCGGAGCGGAAGTTCTTCCCCGGCTACGTCATGGTGAAGATGAACATGAGCGACGAAAGCTGGCATCTCGTCAAGGACACGGCGAAAGTGACCGGGTTTCTGGGTGCCGGTGGGCGGCCGTCGCCGATCAGCAACGCCGAGGCGGAGCGCTTGCTGCATCAGATCAAGGAAGGCGTCGAGCGGCCGAAACCCTCGGTTACTTTCGAGATTGGCGAGCAGGTGAAGGTCTCCGACGGTCCGTTTGCTTCTTTCAACGGCAATGTCGAAGAGGTCGACGAAGAGAAGGCGAGACTCAAGGTTTCGGTTTCGATCTTCGGCCGGTCGACGCCGGTGGAATTGGAGTACAGCCAAGTCGAGAAGCTATAGCGCCGGCAATTTCCGGCGTTGAATCGTGCGGGAGGTCAACCTCCGAAGTCCATGGGGGACCGTACCGCGCAGTCCGTAGAAAGGGACAAGTGAATGGCAAAGAAAATCGAGGGCTATATCAAGCTCGAAATTCCGGCGGGGCAGGCCAATCCTTCGCCGCCGGTCGGGCCGGCCCTGGGTCAACGTGGCCTGAACATCATGGAATTCTGTAAGGCGTTCAACGCGGCGACGCAGAACGTGGAGCAAGGCATGCCGATCCCGGTGATCATCACCGCCTATGCGGATCGCACGTTTTCGTTCATCTCGAAGACGCCGCCGGCGAGCTATCTGCTGCGCAAGGCCGCACGGCTCGATAAAGGCTCGGGCGAGCCGGGCCGTGAGGTGGCCGGGCAGGTCACGCGGGCGCAGGTCAAGGAGATTGCCGAGACCAAGATGCCTGATTTGAATGCCAACGACATCGATGCGGCGATGAAGATCATCGAAGGCTCCGCGCGTTCGATGGGCCTAGAGGTGGTGGGGTAATCGATATGCCGAAACTTGGAAAGAGAATGCGCGCGGCTCAGGAAAAGATCGAAGCCGATACGAGCTACGAGATCGATGAGGCCGTCAAGCTGGTCAAGGAATTCGCCTCGGCGAAATTCGACGAGACCGTAGAGATCGCCATGAATCTGGGCATCGACACCCGGCATGCGGACCAGCAGGTCCGCGGCGTCGTGCAACTTCCGCACGGCACCGGCAAGTCGCTGCGGGTCGCTGTTTTCGCGAAGGACGACAAGGCAGAAGAGGCGAAATCCGCCGGTGCCGACGTCGTTGGTGCGGAAGACCTTGCAGAACAGGTACAGAACGGGCAAATTGACTTCGATCGTGTGGTTGCGACACCGGACATGATGGCAGTGGTCGGGCGGCTTGGGAAAATCCTGGGGCCGCGCGGTTTGATGCCGAATCCGAAATTGGGATCGGTTACGCCGAATGTCGGTGAAGCGGTTAAGGCGGCGAAAGGCGGCGAAGTACAGTTTCGCGCACAAAAAGAAGGCATCGTCCATGCCGGCATCGGGAAGGCGAGTTTCCCGGAGGCGGCGTTGGCCGAGAACGTGCGCGCATTCGTCAACGCGATCAGCAAGGCCAAGCCCACGGGGGCGAAAGGCACCTACATCAAGAAGGTGGCGATCAGCTCGACGATGGGACCTGGCGTGAAATTGGATATTTCCAGCGCGGGCAGCGCTGGGTGAGTTTCCGTTTCCGGGTTTCGGCCCGGAAACGGTCCGATGAGAGGGTGGTTCGCCATTGCTCTCATCACCTGTCCGAGACTGCGGGTGCGTTGGGCAAGCAGAACAGCCCAGGGCTTAAACGGGAAACCGGCCGGCAATAGACGGGGGTACAGGACATGGCCGGCATTACCGGCAAGTGGCTTGAGCCTCTGGGGCAGGATCCGTCGGACATCCAAAGCGGCACGTTGCCGGGGCGGGTGTTCAGGTGCAACCGACACCAGGCTGCCGAATGAGCGGTGGTCTACAGTCAAGCATCGGAGAAATCAGTGGACCGAGCAAAGAAACAGGAGCTGGTCGCTGAACTGCAAGAGACCTTCGAGTCCAACAATCTCGTGGTAGTGACCCAGCAGTCGGGTCTTACCGTTTCCGAGGTGTCGGAGCTCCGGAAGCAGATGCGTGAAGCGGGTGCCTCGTTCAAAGTGACGAAGAACCGCCTCGCGAAGATCGCGCTGAAGGGGACGAAGTTCGAAAACCTTTCGGACCATTTTACCGGGCCGACGGCGGTTGCCGCTTCGGAAGACCCGGTAGCGGCCGCGAAGGTTGCTGTGGAGTTCGCCAATAAGAACGAGAAGCTGCAGATCGTCTGCGGCTCCCTCGAGACCGAGGCTTTGGATGCCGATGCCATCAAGGCGCTGGCGAAGCTTCCGTCGCTCGACGAACTGCGCGGCAAGATTATCGGACTTATCCAAGCTCCGGCAACCAAGGTTGCGGGTGTGCTGCAGGCGCCGAGCGGTCAGCTCGCGCGCGTGTTCGGCGCATACGGCAACTCGGACGGTTGATGCAGAATTGTGAACCAGAGTATCAAAGTTTAAGCCTAGGAGATTGAGTAACAATGGCAAATCTTGAACAGATTGCTGAGGATCTTTCCAACCTCACCGTTCTCGAAGCGGCGGAGTTGTCGAAGATGCTCGAAGAAAAGTGGGGTGTTTCGGCCGCGGCGCCGGTTGCCGTCGCCGGTGTTGCGGCGGCAGCGGGCGATGGTGCCGCTGCGGAGGCCAAGGACGAATTCGATGTCGTTCTCGCCAGCGTCGGCGACAAGAAGATCAACGTGATCAAGGAAGTCCGGGCGATTACGGGCCTCGGACTGAAGGAAGCGAAGGATCTTGTCGAAAGTGCTCCGAAGCCGGTCAAGGAGGCCGTTTCGAAGGACGAGGCCGAAGAGTTGAAGAAGAAACTGGAAGACGTGGGCGCCTCTGTCGAGCTCAAATAGTGCGGCAGAACGCTCTTAAGTATCGGGCAGGGGCGCGTCTTCGGGCGCAGCCCCTCGCCATGTTTTAGTCGGTAATGCAGAGGTGGCCGGGCGTGCCCCGGACCACGGTCGAGGATCAATAATGCCGCAGTCCTTTACGGGTCGTAAGCGTATTCGCAAGTCATTCGGGCGTATCGCGGAAGTCGCGCCAATGCCCAACTTGATTGAGGTCCAGAAGACTTCGTATGACCGCTTTCTCCTGCCGGTCCAGAACGGAAGCGACACCAGCATTCCGTCGGGCCTCGAGGAAGCGTTCCGTACGGTGTTCCCGATCCGGGATTTCTCCGGGCGGGCGCAGCTCGAGTTCGTGAAATACGAACTGGAGGAGCCGAAATATGACGTCGAGGAATGCCAGCAGCGCGACATGACCTATGCGGCGCCGTTGAAGGTGACGCTGCGCTTGGTCGTGTGGGACATCGACGAAGAGACGGGCGCGCGCTCGATCCGCGACATCAAGGAACAAGACGTTTACATGGGTGACATGCCGCTGATGACGCCGAACGGTACGTTCGTCGTCAATGGCACCGAGCGTGTCATCGTCAGCCAGATGCATCGGTCGCCGGGCGTATTCTTCGATCACGACAAGGGCAAGACGCATTCGTCGGGCAAATACCTGTTCGCGGCGCGGGTGATCCCGTATCGCGGGTCGTGGCTCGATTTCGAATTCGACGCGAAGGACCTCGTATTCGTGCGCATCGACCGCCGGCGGAAGCTGCCGGCGACAACGCTGTTGATGGCGCTGGATAACGACACGACCGAGGAACTGCGCGAGGAGCGCGCGAAGGAAGGTCTCGAGCTGGAGCCGGGCGAAGCCGTCGGCATGTCGAAGGAAGACATTCTCGACTACTTCTACGACACGGTGACGTTCAAGGAGACGAAGGGCGGCTGGAAAACGCCGTTCGACGCCGAGCGGATGCGCGGCATCAAGCTCGACCAGGACCTGATCAACGCGAAATCCGGCAAGGTTGTCGCCGAGGCGGGCCAAAAGGTTACGCCGCGCCTGTCGAAAAAGCTGGAACAGGCCGGGTTGAAGGAAATTTTGGTTCCCGGCGAGGAACTGATCGGCCGCTACATCGCACGCGATCTGATCAACGAAAGCACCGGCGAGATTTACGCCGAAGCCGGCGAGGAGATCACCGAGGAGTTGCTGGAGCAGTTCGCGGAGGTCGGGATCAAAGACCTGCCCACGTTGAACATCGACCACACCAACGTCGGTCCGTACATCCGTAATTCGCTGGCGAGCGACAAGAACAATTCGCGCGAAGATGCTCTGATCGACATCTACCGGGTTATGCGCCCGGGTGAGCCGCCGACCTTGGAAACGGCGGAAGCGATGCTGAAGAGCCTGTTCTTCGATTCCGAGCGTTATGACTTGTCGGCCGTCGGCCGGGTCAAGATGAATTCCCGTCTCAACCAGGAAACGCATGATCAGATGCGGACCCTGCGGCGGCAGGACATTCTGGCGATCGTCCGCGTCCTCGTGGACCTGAAGGATGGTCGCGGCGACATCGACGACATCGACCATCTCGGCAACCGCCGTGTCCGGTCGGTTGGTGAATTGCTGGAGAACCAGTACCGCGTCGGATTGCTGCGCATGGAGCGGGCGATCCGCGAGCGGATGAGCACGGTCGAAATCGACAGCGTGATGCCGCACGACCTGATCAACGCGAAGCCGGCGGCCGCGGCCGTCCGGGAGTTCTTCGGATCGTCGCAGCTGTCGCAGTTCATGGACCAGACGAACCCGCTGTCGGAAATCACCCACAAGCGGCGCCTGTCGGCGTTGGGCCCGGGCGGTCTGACCCGCGAGCGCGCGGGCTTCGAGGTCCGCGACGTGCATCCGACGCATTATGGCCGGATTTGTCCCATCGAAACGCCGGAAGGGCCAAATATCGGGCTGATCAACAGCTTGGCCACCTTCGCGCGGATCAACCAGTACGGCTTCATCGAAACGCCGTACCGTAAGGTCGAAAACGGCAAGGTATCCGACGACGTGCTCTACATGTCGGCGATGGACGAGGGCCGCTACACGGTGGCGCAGGCCAACGCGAAAATGGATGGCCGCGGTAAGTTGACCGAGGAAATGGTGAGCTGCCGGGCCGGCGGGGAATATATTCTGTCGCGTCCCGAGGACATCGACCTCATCGATGTCTCGCCGAAGCAGATCGTTTCGGTGGCCGCCGCGCTGATCCCGTTCCTCGAGAACGACGACGCCAACCGTGCCTTGATGGGTTCGAACATGCAACGTCAGGCGGTGCCGTTGTTGCAGGCCGAGGCGCCCTTCGTCGGCACGGGCATGGAGGAGCGCGTCGCGCGCGACTCCGGTGCGGCCATCGTCGCGCGCCGGTCGGGCGTGGTCGATCAGGTGGACGCGACCCGTATCGTCGTCCGGGCCACCGAAGAGACCGAGGCGGCGGCGTCCGGTGTCGATATCTACAACCTGTTGAAGTTCCAGCGGTCGAACCAGAACACCTGCATCACGCAGCGCCCGCTGGTGAAGGTCGGCGACCAGGTCGCCAAGGACGACATCATTGCGGACGGTCCGTCGACCCAGCTCGGTGAGTTGGCGCTGGGCCGTAATGTGCTCGTCGCCTTCATGCCGTGGAACGGATACAACTTCGAGGACTCGATCCTGATTTCCGAACGCATCGTTCGGGACGACGTCTTCTCGTCGATTCATATCGAGGAATACGAGGTGATGGCCCGGGATACCAAGCTCGGCCAAGAAGAAATCACCCGCGACATTCCGAATGTGGGCGAGGAGGCGTTGAAGGACCTCGACGAGGCCGGCATCGTCTATATCGGCGCCGAGGTGAAGGCGGGCGATATCCTGGTCGGCAAGGTGACGCCGAAGGGCGAGTCGCCGATGACGCCGGAAGAGAAGCTTTTGCGTGCGATCTTCGGCGAGAAGGCATCCGACGTCCGCGACACCTCTCTGCGCGTGCCGCCGGGCGGCATGGGCACGGTCGTGGAAGTGCGCGTGTTCTCGCGGCGCGGCGTCGATAAGGACGAGCGCGCGCTCGCCATCGAGCGTCAGGAAATCGAGCGTCTCGCCAAGGACCGGGACGACGAAAAGGCCATCCTGGAAGGATCGTTCAACGATCGTCTCGCCGACCGGCTGCGCAATCAGACCGTTGTCAGCGGACCGAAAGGGATGGCGTCCGGCAAGCGAATCACTGATTCCCTGATGAGCGATTACACGCCGGGCCAGTGGCGTCAGATCGTCGTCAAGAACGGATCGGTGAACGACGAACTCGAGGCGTTGAAAAAGCAGCATGACGAGTCGATCGAGCAGTTGCAGAACCGCTTCGAAGACAAGGTCGAGAAGCTGCAGCGCGGCGACGAATTGCCGCCGGGCGTGATGAAGATGGTCAAGGTCTTCGTCGCGACCAAGCGCAAGTTGCAGCCCGGCGACAAGATGGCCGGCCGTCACGGCAACAAGGGCGTCATTTCCAAGATTGTGCCGATCGAGGACATGCCGTATCTCGACGACGGCCAGCCGGTCGACGTTGTGCTGAATCCGCTGGGTGTTCCCAGCCGCATGAACGTGGGTCAGATCCTGGAGACGCATTTGGGCTGGGCCAGTCATGGTCTGGGCCGTCAGATCCGGGAGATGGTGGAGGCGGCTCAGAACGGCGTTGGCGGTACGCCCGAGCTCAAGAAGGGACTCGAGAAGGTCTACGGTAAGGAGACCTTCAAGGAAGATATCGCATCCATGGACGAGTCGCAGGTCACCGAGCTTGCCGGCAATCTCGTGAATGGCGTGCCGTTTGCGACGCCGGTCTTCGACGGCGCACACGAGGACGACATCGTCTCGGCGTTGAAGGCGGCGGGGCATGATGTTTCCGGTCAGGTCACCCTGACCGACGGCCAGACCGGCGAGACGTTCTCGCGCAAGGTCACGGTCGGCTTCATCTACATGCTGAAACTGCATCACTTGGTGGACGACAAGATCCATGCGCGGTCGATCGGACCGTACAGCCTGGTCACCCAGCAGCCGTTGGGCGGCAAGGCGCAGTTCGGCGGCCAGCGGTTCGGCGAGATGGAGGTCTGGGCACTCGAAGCCTATGGCGCCGCCTACACCTTGCAGGAAATGCTGACGGTGAAATCGGACGACGTTTCCGGACGGACAAAGGTGTACGAAGCCATTGTGCGCGGCGACGATACGTTCGAAGCCGGCATTCCGGAATCCTTCAACGTTCTCGTGAAAGAACTGCGTTCGCTCGGCCTCAATGTCGAGTTGATGCAGGAGAACGTCTAAGCAGTTTAAAGACCCATGACATGGTTCCCGCCGATCGTGGCGCGAACCGATAGGTCAGGAGAGACTTGATGAACGAGTTGATGAACATTTTCGGCCAGCCGACGGGCCCGCAAGGGTTCGATCACATTCGCATCTCGCTTGCCAGCCCGGATCGTATCCGGTCCTGGTCCTATGGCGAGATCAAGAAGCCGGAAACGATCAACTACCGAACCTTCAAGCCGGAGCGGGACGGCCTGTTCTGCGCGCGCATCTTCGGTCCGATCAAGGATTACGAATGCTTGTGCGGCAAGTACAAGCGCATGAAGTATCGCGGCATCATCTGCGAGAAGTGCGGTGTCGAGGTCACGCTTTCCAAGGTCCGGCGCGAGCGTATGGGCCATATCGAACTGGCCTCGCCGGTGGCTCATATCTGGTTCCTCAAGTCGCTGCCCAGCCGGATCGGCCTTCTGCTCGACATGACGCTGAAGGAGTTGGAGCGGATTCTCTACTTCGAGAATTACATCGTTATCGAGCCCGGGTTGACTGCGTTGAAGGAGCGGCAGCTTCTCAGCGAGGAAGAGTATCTCGACGCCCAGGACGAATTCGGCGACGAGAACTTCACCGCGAAGATCGGCGCCGAAGCGCTGCTCGACATGCTCTGTGCGATCGACCTCGAGTCCGAGCGGGAACAGGTCCGCACCGATCTGCGGGAAACCGGGTCGGAAGCGAAACGCAAGAAATACGTCAAGCGCCTCAAGCTGATCGAGGCCTTCATCGACTCCAATACCCGTCCCGAATGGATGATCCTGTCGGTCATTCCGGTCATTCCGCCCGAACTGCGTCCGCTGGTGCCGTTGGATGGCGGCCGGTTCGCGACGTCGGATTTGAATGACCTGTACCGCCGCGTGATCAACCGGAACAATCGTCTGAAGCGGCTCATCGAGTTGCGGGCGCCGGAGATCATCGTCCGAAACGAGAAGCGGATGCTGCAGGAAGCCGTGGACGCGCTGTTCGACAATGGCCGGCGCGGCCGGGTGATCACGGGCGCCAACAAGCGGCCGCTAAAATCGCTGTCCGATATGCTCAAGGGCAAGCAGGGGCGGTTCCGCCAGAACCTTCTCGGCAAGCGCGTCGACTATTCCGGCCGTTCGGTCATCGTGGTCGGCCCGGAACTGATGCTGCATCAATGCGGCTTGCCGAAAAAGATGGCGCTGGAGCTGTTCAAGCCGTTCATCTATTCGCGGCTCGAGGTCTACGGCATGGCGTCCACCATCAAGGCCGCCAAGCGCATGGTCGAAAAGGAGCGGCCGGAGGTCTGGGATATCCTGGAAGAGGTGATCCGCGAGCATCCGGTTCTGTTGAACCGGGCGCCGACGCTGCATCGCCTCGGCATCCAGGCGTTCGAGCCGGTACTGATCGAAGGTAAGGCGATCCAGCTTCATCCGCTGGTCTGTGCGGCCTTCAATGCGGACTTCGACGGCGACCAGATGGCGGTCCACGTGCCGCTGTCGATGGAAGCGCAGCTCGAAGCGCGCGTCCTGATGATGTCGACCAACAACATTCTGTCCCCGGCGAACGGTAAGCCGATCATCGTGCCGTCGCAGGATATCGTTCTCGGCCTGTATTACCTGTCGCTCGAGAAACCCGAGCGGGTCGGCGCGCCGCTGGAACTTGGCAAGCAGGACGAGCTTGCGGCCGGTGTCGAAAGCAAGGACCTGATCGTTCTCGAAACGGAAAATCAAACCGTGGTCGACGTCGGGCCGGACGACATGACCAAGACGTGGCGTGCGATCAAGGCCGGCAAGATGACCGTCCACCGCGTGCCCCGGTTCGCCACGGTCGGCGAGATCGAACACGCGCTGTCGACCAATTCCATCGACCTGAACGCCCGGATCAAGTCGCGTTTCGAGACCGTCGACGAGAAGGGCGATACGGTGGTTGAGTCCGTGCTGTCCACCCCGGGCCGGATGCTGATGTCGCAAATTTTGCCGCGCAGCCCGCTGGTCCCGTTCGACTTGATCAACCAATTGCTGACCAAGAAGGAGATCACCCACGTCATCGATCAGGTGTATCGCCATTGCGGTCAGAAGGAGACCTGCATTTTTGCCGACCGGCTGATGCAGATGGGCTTCCGCCATGCCTGCACCGCCGGCATCTCCTTCGGTAAGGACGATTTGATCATTCCCGCCGCCAAGCAGTCGTTGATCGGCGAGGCCAAGGAGAAGATCAAGGAGTACGAGCAACAGTATCTCGACGGATTGATCACCAAGGGTGAGAAGTACAACAAGGTGGTCGACGTCTGGTCCGAGTGCGGCGACCTGGTCGCCGACGAGATGATGAATGCCATGGAGGCCGGCGAAGAAGGCGAGGTCAACTCGGTCTTCATGATGGCCCACTCCGGCGCGCGTGGTTCGGCTGCGCAGATCAAGCAGCTGGCCGGCATGCGTGGCCTGATGGCCAAGCCGAGCGGCGAAATCATCGAGACGCCGATCATCTCCAACTTCAAGGAAGGCTTGAGCGTTCTGGAGTACTTCAACTCCACCCATGGCGCGCGGAAGGGCTTGGCCGATACGGCGCTGAAGACCGCCAACTCCGGTTATCTGACCCGCCGTCTGGTTGACGTGGCGCAGGACTGCATCATCGTCGAAGACGATTGCGGGACGAAGGAAGGCTTGGCCATGGTCGCGGTCATCGAGGGCGGCGACGTCATCGAGGAACTGGCCGAACGGATCGTCGGCCGCTATGCAGCGGTCGACATCGTCGATCCGGAGACCAACAAGGCCATCGTCAAGGGCGGCGAGTTGATCGACGAGGAAAGCCTCGACGCGATCGAAACCGCCGGGTTGGACCATGTCCGCGTTCGGTCGGTCCTGACATGCGAAAGCAAGGGCGGCGTTTGCGGCCGTTGCTACGGCCGCGATCTGGCGCGCGGCACGAAGGTCAACATGGGCGAAGCGGTCGGTGTGATCGCGGCCCAGTCGATCGGCGAGCCGGGCACGCAGCTGACGATGCGGACCTTCCACATCGGCGGCGCGGCGCAGGTCGCCGAGCAGTCGGGCTTCGAAACGACCATCGACGGCACGGTCGTCATCTCGAACGGCAATCTGGTGACCGATTCGAGTGGTCGCGACGTGGTCATGAACCGCAGCACCGAAATCGGTGTTCGCGATGCTCAGAAGCGGGAGCGGGTACGCCATCGGATTCCGTATGGCGCGCGTCTGCTGGTGAAGGACGGTGGTACCGTCTCGAAGGGTGATCGTCTCGCCGAGTGGGATCCGTATACCATTCCGATCATCACCGAAAAGGACGGCATCGCGAACTATGTCGACCTCGTCGCCGGCGTTTCCATGCGGGAGGCGGTGGACGAGACGACGGGTATCTCGAGCAAGGTGGTGACCGATTGGAAGCAGCAACCCAAGGGCGCCGATCTGCGGCCTCGGATTACGCTGCGCGACAAGAAGGGCGAGGTGATCAAGCTCTCGAACGAGCTTGAGGCGCGTTACTTCCTGTCGGTGGATGCCATTCTGTCGGTCGAGAACGGACAGGCGGTCAAGGCGGGCGACGTGCTGGCGCGTATCCCGCGCGAGGCGTCCAAGACCCGTGACATCACCGGTGGTTTGCCGCGTGTCGCCGAACTATTCGAGGCGCGCCGGCCGAAGGACTTCGCGATCATCACCAACGCCGATGGCCGTGTCGAGTTCGGCAAGGACTATAAGACCAAGCGACGGATCGTCGTGGTCCCGCCGGAGGAAGATAAGGAGCCCAGCGAATATCTCGTCCCGAAGGGCAAGCATATCACCGTGCAAGAGGGCGATTTCGTCCAGAAGGGTGACTTGCTGATGGACGGCAATCCGGTGCCGCACGATATCCTGGAGGTTATGGGCGTCGAAGCTCTGGCGGATTACCTGGTGAAGGAAATCCAGGACGTCTACCGGCTTCAGGGCGTGAAGATCAACGACAAGCATATCGAGGTGATCGTCCGTCAGATGCTCCAGAAAGTGGAGATTTCCGATCCGGGCGACAGCATCATGCTCACCGGCGAGCAGATCGACCGTGAGGAGTTCGACGAGAACAACAACCGGACGACAGCCGATGGCGGAAAGGCGGCCACCGGCACGCCGGTCCTTCAGGGCATCACGAAAGCCTCGTTGCAGACCAAGTCCTTCATCTCCGCGGCCTCCTTCCAGGAGACCACTCGGGTCCTGACCGAAGCGGCGGTGAACGGCAAGGTCGATACGCTTGAAGGCCTCAAGGAGAATGTCATTGTCGGCCGCCTGATTCCGGCGGGTACCGGCAGTGTCATGAACCGTCTGAAGATCGTTGCCGCCGAGCGTGACCGGGAGCTTGCCGCCGTGCAGGCCCAGGAAAGCCCGGCGATCGAGTCAGCTGGTCTCGACGATGATAGCAAGGACCAGTCGGAGCAATCGGAGGTCGCCTAAGAAGAAAAAACGGGTTGTGCCGCCGCCTGATCCGGACTTCGGGAAGGGCGGGCGGCGGCACCGCCCGAAAGTCGCTGAAACGGTAAGAAAAGCGCGATCTTTTGCTTGACGCCCCATGGGGCCGTCACTAGTATGCGCGACTTCTTGAAGGAGCTAGGTAGTAGCGGCTGGCGTAGGGAGGCTAGGCCATGCCACTAGACACAGCTTCGGGAACATAGAGCTTTGACATAAGCCGGAAAGCCGGCTGCAAATTCGGTCCGCGTGGCCCGCAGTGAAGCAAACGAGTGCTTTGCTGGCGGACTTCGTCTTTTTGTCCTACGGGCATTTTGGCGGGGAACCGGGCGGCACGAAACTGGAGCGAACCCCGGCGGTGCTCCACTGAGTTAACGGGTATTCTCGCTGGGTGTGACGAGGAGGATTGAGGGCTAGCATGCCGACGATCAATCAACTGATCCGCAAGGGTCGACACGACAAGCCGACCCGGAACAAGGTTCCGGCGCTCGAGGCGTGTCCCCAGAAACGCGGTGTTTGCACGCGCGTATACACGACGACACCGAAGAAGCCGAACTCGGCCTTGCGGAAGGTCGCGCGCGTACGTCTCACCAACGGGTTCGAAGTGACCAGCTACATCCCGGGTGAGGGGCATAATTTGCAGGAACATTCGGTGGTGATGATCCGCGGCGGACGGGTCAAGGACTTGCCGGGTGTTCGCTATCACATCATTCGCGGCACGCTCGACACGCAGGGTGTCGACGACCGCCGGCAGCGCCGTTCGAAATACGGCGCCAAACGGCCTAAGTAGGACAGCGGGAAAAGACAATGTCGAGACGTCGACGCGCAGAAAAACGCGAGATTATTCCAGACGCCAAATTCGGCGATACCACCGTCAGCAAGTTCATGAACAATGTGATGCTGGACGGCAAGAAGTCGGTCGCCGAGCGGATCGTGTACGGGGCGCTCGATATCCTCGAGCAGAAGACCGGCAACGATCCGGTCAAGGCGTTTCACGATGCAGTCGAGAATGTGAAGCCGCACTTGGAAGTGCGGTCGCGGCGTGTGGGCGGCGCGACTTATCAGGTGCCGATGGAGGTCCGGTCCGACCGGGCGCAGGCATTGGCCTTCCGGTGGATCATTCAAACGGCGCGCAGCCGCGGCGAAAACACAATGACAGAGCGGCTCTCAGGGGAACTTCTTGACGCGGCGAATAATCGCGGCGCGGCAGTCAAGAAGCGGGAAGACACGCACCGTATGGCCGAGGCCAACCGCGCCTTTTCCCATTACCGTTGGTAAGCAACTCCCTTATTGGACTGAAAAGCCATGGCACGCACGACACCCATTGAGCGCTATCGCAACATCGGCATCATGGCGCATATTGATGCCGGGAAGACCACGACGACGGAGCGCGTTCTCTACTATACCGGCCGGTCGCATAAGATCGGTGAGGTTCATGACGGCAACGCCACCATGGACTGGATGGAGCAGGAGCAAGAGCGCGGTATTACGATTACCTCGGCCGCGACCACCGCGGAGTGGCGTGATCATCGCGTCAACATTATCGACACGCCCGGCCACGTGGACTTCACCATCGAAGTCGAGCGTAGCTTGCGGGTCCTGGACGGTGCGGTCGCGGTATTCGATAGCGTCGCGGGCGTGGAACCCCAGTCGGAAACAGTATGGCGGCAGGCCGATAAATACGGTGTGCCGCGTATTTGTTTCGTCAACAAGATGGACCGGGTCGGTGCCGACTTCTTCCGTTGCGTTGACATGATCGCGGACCGACTCGGCGCGCAACCGCTGGTCATGCAGCTACCGATCGGCGCCGAGGACAGTTTCGTTGGCGTCGTCGATCTCGTGCGCATGAAGGCGATCGTCTGGAAGGACGAGACGCTTGGCGCCGAATTCGAGGAACAGGACATTCCCGAAGATCTGGCCGATCAAGCGGCGGAGTATCGCGAGATGCTCGTCGAGAGCGCGGTCGAGCAGGACGACGCGGCGATGGAAGCCTATCTTGAAGGAACCGAGCCGGACGAGGAGACGCTGAAGGCCTGCATCCGCCAGGGTACGATCGGCGGCGGTTTCGTGCCGGTAATGCTTGGGTCTGCGTTTAAGAACAAAGGTGTGCAGCCGCTTCTTGATGCAGTGGTTGATTTCTTGCCGTCGCCCGTCGACGTGCCGCCGGTGCAGGGCGTGCTGCCGAACGACGAAGCCGCGGAGCGGCAGTCGTCGGACGACGAGCCGTTCTCGGCGTTGGCGTTCAAGATCATGACCGACCCGTTCGTTGGGTCGCTGACCTTCGTGCGCGTCTATTCGGGTGTCCTCAATTCGGGCACCGGCGTGTTGAATTCGGTTAAGGACAACAAAGAGCGCATTGGCCGCATGCTTCTTATGCATGCCAATCACCGGGAAGACATCAAGGAGGCTCGCGCCGGCGATATTGTCGCCATTGCGGGCCTTAAGAATGTCACCACGGGTGATACGCTGTGCGCCGGTCAGCACGCGATCATCCTCGAAAAGATGGAATTCCCCGATCCGGTCATCGAGATTGCGGTCGAGCCGAAGACCAAGGGCGATCACGACAAGCTGTCGGTGGCGCTGGCGCGGCTCGCGCAGGAAGATCCGAGTTTCCGGGTCACATCCGACGAGGAAAGCGGTCAGACCGTGCTCAAGGGCATGGGCGAACTGCATCTCGAGATCATCGTCGATCGCCTGAAGCGCGAATTCAACGTGGACGCCAATATCGGCGCGCCGCAGGTGGCCTATCGCGAGACGATCAGCAAGGCTTACGACTGCGACTACACGCACAAGAAACAGACCGGCGGTTCCGGTCAGTTCGCGCGGGTCCAATTGTTGTTCGAGCCGGGCGAGCCGGGGTCGGGTTACGAGTTCGAAAGCAAGATCGTCGGCGGATCGGTGCCGCGGGAGTATATCCCGGGCGTCGAGAAGGGCTTGGCGTCTGCGCGCGAAAGCGGCGTGCTGCTGGGCTTCCCCGTGATCGACTTCAAGGTGACGTTGCATGACGGCGCGTCGCATGACGTGGATTCGTCGGTCATGGCCTTCGAGATCGCCGCGCGGGCGGCGTTCCGGGAAGCCATGCAGAAAGCGGCTCCTAAGCTGCTTGAGCCGATCATGAAGGTGGAGGTTGTGACGCCGGACGACTATTTGGGCGCCGTTAACGGCGACCTGGCAAGTCGCCGCGGGCAGGTGCAGAGCACCGAGATCCGGGGCAATGCGCAGGTCATCAACGCGATGGTGCCGCTGATGAATATGTTCGGTTACATCAACACGCTGCGATCCCAGACTCAGGGCCGGGCGCAGTTCACGATGCAATTCGATCACTATGCTGAAGTGCCTCAGTCCGTTGCGGAAGAGGTACGCGAGAAGTTGGCCTAATTAACGAGCGGGAACTGGGATTCTAGACCAATGTCGAAAGAGAAGTTTGAGCGAACGAAGCCGCATTGCAACATTGGCACGATTGGTCATGTTGACCATGGCAAGACGACGCTGACGGCTGCGATCACGAAGGTGCTTGCGGAAGGGGGCGGTGCCGATTTCACGGATTACGCTGAGATCGACAAGGCTCCTGAGGAGAAGGAGCGTGGCATCACGATCAACACGGCGCATGTTGAGTATGAGACGGCGAACCGTCACTACGCGCATGTTGATTGCCCTGGTCATGCCGACTACGTGAAGAACATGATCACGGGTGCGGCGCAGATGGACGGGGCGATTCTGGTTGTGAACGCTGCGGACGGGCCGATGCCGCAGACGCGTGAGCATATCCTTTTGGCGCGCCAGGTCGGCGTTCCGGCGATCGTTGTGTACCTGAACAAGGTCGACCAGGTTGACGACGAGGAATTGCTTGAGCTTGTCGAGCTTGAGGTTCGGGAGCTTCTGTCGTCCTACGACTTCCCGGGCGACGATATTCCGATCATCAAGGGTTCAGCGCTCGCGGCGCTCGAGAGCCGGGATGCGGAGATCGGGGCGAACACGATCGTCGAGCTGATGGAACAGGTTGATGCGTATATTCCGCAGCCTGACCGTCCGAAGGACCTGCCGTTCCTGATGCCGATCGAGGATGTTTTCTCGATCTCGGGCCGGGGCACGGTTGTGACGGGCCGCGTTGAGCGTGGCGTTGTGAAGGTCGGCGACGAGATCGAGATCGTTGGCATCCGTGAGACGTCGAAGACGGTGTGCACGGGCGTTGAGATGTTCCGGAAGCTTTTGGACCAGGGCGAGGCGGGCGACAATATCGGCGCGCTGTTGCGGGGTATCGACCGGGAGGGCGTGGAGCGCGGCCAGGTTCTGGCGGCGCCGGGTTCGATCACGCCGCACACGAAGTTCAAGTGCGAGTGCTACATCCTGACGAAGGAAGAGGGCGGGCGTCATACGCCGTTCTTCTCGAACTACCGTCCTCAGTTCTATTTCCGTACGACGGACGTTACGGGTTCGGTCGTTCTTCCGGACGGGACGGAGATGGTGATGCCGGGTGACAACATCTCGATGGAAGTGTCGTTGATCGTGCCGATCGCGATGGACGACGGACTTCGTTTCGCGATCCGCGAAGGCGGCAAGACCGTCGGCGCGGGCGTCGTCACCTCGATCATCGAATAAGGAAAGATACCGGATCAGGGCGCCCTTAACTGGGCGCTCTTTTTTGGAGGATAGTTGAATGGATAACCAAAATATTCGGATCCGGTTGAAGGCGTTCGATCACCGTGTGCTCGATCAATCGACGCAGGAGATCGTGAATACCGCGAAGCGGACTGGTGCGCAGGTGCGTGGCCCCATTCCCATGCCGACGCGTATCGAGCGGGTCACCGTTCTGCGGGGACCGCATATCGACAAGAAGAGTCGCGAACAGTTCGAGATCCGCACGCATAAGCGGCTTCTCGACATCGTCGACCCAACGCCGCAAACGGTGGATGCCCTGATGAAGCTCGATCTGGCATCCGGCGTTGACGTTGAAATCAAACTCTAACGGCGTTGTTTCCAGGGAACGGTGAGCGTTATGCGTAGCGGATTGATCGCACGGAAAAAGGGAATGACCCGCGTCTTTACGGACGACGGGCGGCACGTTCCCGTAACGGTGCTGGCCATCGACGATTGCCAGGTCGTTTCGGTGCGGACGGATGAGAAAGACGGATATTCGGCGGTGCAGCTGGGCGCCGGAAAGGCCAAGGCCAAGAACACGACCAATGCGATGCGCGGCCATTTCGCGAAAGGCAAGGTCGAACCGAAAATGAAAGTGGCCGAATTCCGCGTCAGCCCGGACGGATTGTTGGACGTCGGTGCGGAATTGTCGGCGGAACATTTCATCGCCGGCCAGAAAGTAGACGTGACGGGAACGAGCATCGGCAAGGGCTTTGCCGGTGCGATGAAGCGGCATGGTTTCGGTGGGCTTCGCGCCAGCCACGGCGTGTCGATTTCGCACCGTGCGCATGGGTCCACCGGCCAATGTCAGGATCCGGGACGGGTCTTCAAAGGCAAGAAGATGGCCGGCCAGATGGGCAACAAGCAGGTTACCGCGCAGAACCTGGAGGTCGTCTCGACCGATGGAGATGCCGGGCTCGTCCTGGTGAAGGGCGCGGTGCCGGGGTCGCGCGAAGGCTGGGTCCTGGTACGCGATGCGGTAAAGCTGCCGCAACCGGAAGATGCTCCGTTCCCGGGGGCCGTCAAAGGCGGCACCCAAGCGGCGGCAGATGAGGCTGCGGGTGACGAGGCGGCTGAGGCCGCGCCGGACAGCGCCGCGGCGCCTGAAGATAAGACCGAGGACGTGAAGAATGAAGAGTAAAGTCATCACCCTCGACAACAAGGCCGCGGGCGACATCGAGTTGAACGATGCCGTGTTCGGGACGGAGGTCCGCAAGGACATTCTGTCGCGCATGGTCAACTATCAACTGGCGAAGCGCCGCGCGGGAACGCATAAGGTCAAGACGCGCGGCGAGATTTCCGGCACGACGGCCAAGCCGTTCCGCCAGAAGGGAACCGGCCGGGCGCGCCAGGGCACCATTCGCGCGACGCAGATGCGGGGCGGTGCAACGGTATTCGGACCGGTTGTGCGGGATCACGGGCACAAGCTGCCGAAAAAGGTGCGGCGGTCCGCTATGTGCTCTGCGCTGTCGTCTAAACAAGCCGACGGCAAGCTGATCATCGTCGATGACGTCGCGCTCAAGGACGGCAAGACAAAGGCTCTGAGCGAGAAGCTGGGCAAGCTTGGCCTCTCGAATGCCTTGATCGTGGCGGGTGCGCAGGTGGACGAGAATTTCGCCCGCGCGGCGAAGAATATCGCGGGTGTCGACGTGTTGCCGACGCAAGGCGCCAATGTTTACGACATCCTGCGGCGCGACACGCTGGTGCTGACCCGTGAAGCGGTTGAGACGCTGGAGGCGCGGCTAACATGAGCTGGAAGTATTTCAATAAGCAAACGGTCAGCAACGAGCGCCGGTTCGAGCTGCTCCGTTTCCCGGTGATCACCGAGAAGGCGACGCTGGGTTCCGAGCATAATCAGGTCACGTTCCGGGTGCCGCTCGACGCCAGCAAGCCGGAGATCAAATCGGCCGTCGAGCAGGTGTTCGACGTGAAGGTCGTTTCGGTCAATACGCTGCGCCAGAAGGGCAAGACGAAAGTCTTCCGTGGCCGGAAGGGCCGCCGGAACGACTACAAGAAAGCGGTCGTGCGGCTTGAGGAAGGCCACTCGATCGATGTGACGACAGGGATCTAATCGCATGGCGTTGAAGAATTTCAATCCGATCACGCCCGGCATGCGCCAGTTGGTTCTGGTGGACCGGTCGGCACTCTATAAAGGTAAGCCGGTCAAGAGCTTGACCGAAGGTCTTACGAAAAAGGGTGGGCGTAACAACACCGGTCGCATCACCGCGCGCCGCCGCGGTGGCGGTCACAAGCGGCGCTATCGTGTGGTCGATTTCAAGCGGCGGAAGTTCGATATGCCGGCGACGGTCGAGCGGATCGAGTACGATCCCAACCGCACGGCATATATCGCCCTGCTGAAATACAGCGACGGGGAGCTGGCCTATATCCTGGCGCCGCAGCGCTTGCGCACGGGCGACAGTGTCGTGGCCGGCGACCGGGTCGATGTGAAGCCCGGCAATGCGATGCCGCTCAACAACATTCCGGTCGGCACGATCATCCACAATGTGGAGATGAAGCCGGGTAAGGGCGGCCAGATTGCCCGCTCCGCCGGGACCTACGTTCAGCTGGTGGGACGCGACCAGGGGTACGCGCAGTTGAAATTGTCGTCGGGCGAACTGCGCATGGTGCGCGGCGAGTGCATGGCGACGATCGGTGCCGTATCCAATCCCGACCAGTCCAACATCAACTTGGGCAAGGCGGGACGGAAACGCTGGATCGGCAAGCGGCCCGCGGTGCGCGGCGTTGCGATGAACCCGGTCGACCATCCACATGGCGGCGGCGAAGGCCGTACGTCGGGTGGCCGTCATCCGGTGACCCCGTGGGGCAAGCCGACCAAGGGCAAGCGTACCCGGGCGCCGAAGAAACCCAGCAACAAGCTGATTATCCGGCGACGCCGGTCGAGAAAGTAGAGACAGGAGTAGACAGTCGTGGCGCGATCCGTATGGAAAGGTCCATTTGTAGACGGGTATCTGCTGAAAAAGGCAGAGGCGGCCCGCGGTTCCGGCCGGAACGACGTGATCAAGACATGGTCGCGGCGGTCGACGATCTTGCCGCAATTCGTGGGGCTGACCTTCGGCGTGTACAACGGCCAAAAGTTCATTCCGGTGTTGGTCACCGAAAACATGATTGGGCATAAGTTCGGCGAATTTTCGCCGACCCGGACCTTCTATGGCCATGCGGCCGACAAGAAGGCGAAGAGAGGCTGAGGCGATGGGTAAACCGAAGGGCGAACGCCGGTTGAGCGATGACGAGGCGCGGGCGATCTCGCGGCACATCCGGACGAGTCCCCAGAAGTTGAATGTGGTTGCGGCGGCGATTCGCGGCAAGAACGCCGATGCGGCGCTGGCCGAGTTGACGTTTTCGAACCGGCGTGTCGCCAACGACGTGCGGAAGGTTCTGGAATCGGCGATCGCCAACGCCGAGAACAACCATCAGCTCGATGTCGATCGCTTGTTCGTAAAGGAAGCGTTCGTCGGCAAGACGCTGGTGATGAAGCGGTTTCGCGCAAGGGCGCGGGGACGTGTCGGCCGAATTCAGAAGCCGATGAGCAATTTGACCGTGGTGGTCAAGGAACGCGAGGAGGCCGAATAATGGGCCATAAAGTTAGCCCCGTCGGGCTTCGGCTCGGGATCAACAGGACTTGGGATTCACGGTGGTTTGCCGGCCGGGAGTATGGCGAGCTTCTGCATCAGGACCTCAAGCTGCGCGAATACATCATGGACCGTCTCAGCCAAGCCGGGGTATCCCGCGTGGTCATCGAGCGCCCCGCGAAGAAGGCGCGCATCACGATCCATACCGCGCGGCCGGGCGTCGTCATCGGCAAGAAAGGCGCGGATATCGAAAAGCTGCGCCAGGACGTCGCCAAGATGACCGAAGGCGAGGTCGCGCTGAACATCGTGGAGATCCGCAAGCCGGAAATCGACGCGAAACTCGTCGCCGAAAATATCGCCCAGCAATTGGTGCGCCGTGTCGCATTCCGCCGCGCGATGAAGCGTGCGGTGCAGTCGGCCATGCGGCTTGGCGCCGAGGGCATCCGGATCAACTGCGGCGGCCGCCTCGGCGGCGCCGAGATTGCCCGGACCGAGTGGTATCGCGAAGGCCGCGTGCCGCTCCACACGTTGCGCGCCGATATCGATTACGGCACGGCGACCGCGAAGACGACCTATGGCGCGTGCGGCGTGAAGGTGTGGGTGTTCAAGGGCGAGATTCTTGCGCATGACCCGATGGCGCAAGACAAGCGCCTCCAGGAGCAGCAGCTTCGCTAGGCGTTTTGCCGGCGACGCGAAGAAGGTGAGATAGGGACCAATGCTAAGTCCAAAGAGAACGAAGTTCCGAAAGCAGCATAAAGGCCGTGTCCGTGGCATGGCCAAAGGCGGCACGGACATCAATTTCGGCAGTTACGGCCTCAAGGCGATCACGCCGGGGCGCGTGACGGCCCGTCAGATCGAGGCCGCCCGCCGGGCGATCACGCGTCATATCCGCCGCGCGGGCCGTGTGTGGATCCGCGTGTTCCCGGATGTCCCGGTCAGCCAAAAGCCCGCCGAAGTCCGGATGGGTAAGGGTAAGGGGTCGCCCGAATACTGGATGTGCCGGGTCAAGCCGGGCCGCGTCATGTTCGAGTTGGACGGCGTGGACAAGGAAATCGCCCGCAAGGCTTTCGAATTGGCGGCGGCGAAGCTGCCGTTGAAGACCAAATTCGTCACGCGGTTGGGAGGCTAGGAGCATTCGATGAAAGCCGAGGATGTCCGCCAGAAGACCGACGACGAATTGGGCGAAATGTTGCTCGACCTGCGGAAGGAAGCGTTCAACCTTCGTTTCCAGCAAGCGAGCGGCCAGCTTGAGAATACGGCGCGTATTCGTGAAGTGCGGCGCGATATCGCACGCATAAAGACGACGCTGCACACGCGCAAACCGGCATCGTAGAGGATCGGCCAAATGCCAAGACGTGTATTTCAGGGAGTTGTCCAAAAGGACGCGAAAGACAAGACGGTCGTCGTCAAGGTCGAGCGTCTGGTGAAACACCCTTTGTATAAGAAGTTCATTCGCCGGTCGAAGAAGTACATGGCGCATGATGAGGGCAACGCGAGCAAGGCCGGTGATCTGGTCCGTATTCGCGAATGTCGGCCGCTTTCCAAGCGCAAGCGCTGGGAAATTCTGGGCGAGACCGCAGGGTAGAGCGGGCGCGGAGGAAGGTAAGTCATGATCCAGATGCAAACCAATCTTGATGTCGCGGACAATTCCGGTGCTCGCCGGGTCCAATGCATCAAGGTGCTCGGCGGATCCAAACGGATGACCGCTGGGATCGGCGACATCATCGTCGTGTCCGTCAAGGAAGCCATTCCGCGCGGCCGTGTGAAGAAGGGTGACATCCATAAGGCGGTTATCGTCCGGACGGCCAAGGAAGTGCGCCGGGACGACGGCACCGCGATCCGTTTCGACCGCAATGCGGCGGTGCTGATCAACAATCAGCAGGAACCGATCGGCACCCGTATCTTCGGCCCGGTCACGCGCGAGCTGCGGCAGAAGCAGTTCATGAAGATTATTTCGCTAGCGCCCGAGGTGTTGTGATGGCGGCAAAAGTAAGAAAAGGCGATCGCGTCGTCATGCTCACCGGCAAGGACAAGGGCAAGTCGGGCGAGGTGGTCCAGGTCCTGCCGAAGGACAAGCGCGTCATCGTGTCCGGCGTGAATATGGTGAAGCGCCATACCGCGCCCTCACAGACGGCGGCCGGCGGGATCGTCGAGAAAGAGGCGTCGGTTCACGTGTCGAACGTGGCGCATCTCGACCCGAAGGACGACAAGCCGACGCGTGTCGGCTTCAAGATGCTCGATGGGGACCGCAAGGTGCGTTACGCGAAGCGGTCCGGCGAAGTCATCGACAGTTAAGAAGGTAGTGCGAGCTGATGGCTGAGACTGAATACACACCGCGGCTGAAAGAGCATTATCAGAGTGCCGTGCGGCAATCTCTGATCGATGAATTCAAATACGCGAATCCGATGTCCGTTCCGCGGCTGGATAAGATCGTCGTCAATGTCGGCGTCGGCGAGGCGGTCGGCGATTCGAAGAAGATCGATGCCGTTTGCGCGGATATCGCCGCGGTCAGCGGCCAGAAGCCGATTGTGACGCGCGCCCGGCAGTCGATCGCGAACTTCAAGCTTCGCGAAGGGATGCCGATTGGCGCCAAGGTCACGCTACGGCGCGACCGGATGTACGAGTTCCTGGACCGGCTGGTCACGGTGGCCCTGCCGCGCGTCCGGGATTTTCGGGGATTGTCTCCCAACAGCTTCGACGGCAACGGCAACTATGCCTTGGGGCTCAAGGAACAGATCGTTTTCCCGGAAATCGACTACGACAAGGTGGATGCAATTCGCGGCATGGATATCGTGATTTGCACCACAGCACAGACCGATGATGAAGCACGGCTGCTTCTCAAAGGTTTCGATTTACCGTTCCAGAATTAAGCGTCTGGCGGAGGAGCAGGTTACATATGGCCAAGAAAAGCGCGATCGAGAAGAACAAGCGTCGAGTGCGGATGTCGAAGAAGTTCGCGTCCAAACGGGCGCGGCTCAAGGCAATCGCAAGCAACCGGGAACTCCCGGCGGAAGAACGTTTCGACGCCCGTTTGAAACTCGCGGAATTGCCGCGGAATTCAGCGCCGATTCGCATCCGCAATCGTTGCGAGTTGTCGGGACGCCCGCGCGCGTATTACCGCAAGTTCAAGATTTCTCGCATTGCTTTGCGCGATCTCGCGTCGTCGGGGCAGATCCCCGGCATGGTTAAGGCCAGTTGGTAGGAGATAGACTGTAATGTCGATGAGCGATCCTATGGGCGATATGCTCACGCGCATCCGGAATGCGCAGCGGGTCGGCAAGAACACCGTGAGCTGCCCGGCTTCCAAGTTCCGGGCCAACGTCCTCGGTGTGCTGGAACGTGAAGGATTCATTCGTGGGTTCAGTTGGGCGGAATTGCGTCAGGGCATTCCCGAGCTGACCATCGAATTGAAGTATTCGGAAGGCGAGCCGGTCATTCGCGAGATCAGTCGCGTGTCGCGGCCGGGCCGGCGGGTGTACTCCAAGATCAAGGACTTGCAGCGGATCTATAACGGTCTGGGCATTTCGATCCTGTCGACGCCGCGCGGCGTAATGTCGGATGCGGAAGCACGCGAAGCCAATGTCGGCGGCGAAGTGCTCTGCCGGGTGTTTTAGGAGAGAACGATGTCACGTGTTGGCAAATATCCGGTCACGGTTCCCGACGGCGTCGAGGTCTCGCTGGCCGGTAATATCCTGACCGCGAAGGGCAAGCTTGGCGAGCTTCAAGTGACGTTCACCGACGAGGTGACGGTCGAGCTGAAGGACGGGAAGGTCAACGTCAATCCCGTCGGCAGCACCAAGAAGGCGCGGGCGCTCTGGGGCACCATCCGCAGTCTGGTCGACAATGCGGTCGTTGGGGTCTCCGAAGGGTTCACCAAGCGACTCGAGATCAATGGCGTCGGCTACCGCGCGCAGGTGCAGGGCAAGAAGCTCAATCTGCAGCTTGGGTATAGCCATGACATCGGCTTCGACATCCCGGAGGGCGTGAAGATCGCACTTGAGGGCGACCGGCAATCGATCATCGCGATCAGCGGCGCCGACAAACAGCGCGTCGGCCAGGTGGCGAGCGTCATCCGCGGTTTCCGCGGGCCGGAGCCGTACAAAGGCAAGGGCATCAAATACCAGGATGAGATCATCCTGCGTAAAGAAGGTAAGAAAAAGTAGGAACGGCGGCGATGAATTCACGAAAACTCTTCGAACGTCGCAAGCGGCGGAATCGGTACAACCTAAGGCGCCGCGCGAACGGCAAGCCGCGTTTGTCGGTATTCCGTTCGAGCAAGCATATCTACGTGCAGATCGTCGATGACGGCGATGGCCGCACGTTGGTTGCCGCGTCATCGGTCGACAAGGACCTGCGCGGCAAGTTGAAGACGGGAGCGACCATCGAGGCCGCAACCGCCATCGGTAAGGAGATCGCCGACCGCGCGTCCAAGGCGGGCGTATCGGATGTGGTATTCGACCGGGGCGGATACAATTATCACGGCCGGATCAAGGCTCTGGCCGAAGCTGCCCGCGAAGGTGGGCTGAAGTTTTAGGAAGGGACGCGGGTAATGGCTCAACCACCGCAAGGACGCGGACAAGGACCGCAAGGGCGCGGACAGGGACGCGGAAGAGGGCGCGGATCGCGGGATGACCGCAACGAGCAGGAATTCATTGAGAAGCTCGTCGGCATCAACCGTGTCGCCAAGGTCGTCAAGGGCGGACGCCGCTTCGGATTTTCGGCGGTTGTCGTCGTCGGCGACGGCAAGGGCCGGGTCGGCTTCGGTCTCGGCAAGGCCCGCGAGGTGCCGGAAGCCATCCGCAAGGCGACCGAACGGGCGCGGAAGTCGCTCATCCGGGTGCCGCTGCGCGAAGGCCGGACGCTGCATCACGACGTGACCGGCCGTTTCGGCGCCGGACGCGTGGTTCTGCGGAATGCACCGTCGGGAACCGGCATCATCGCCGGCGGCCCGATGCGCGCCGTCTTCGAGGCCCTGGGCGTGCAGGACGTGGTTGCCAAGTCGGTCGGGACGTCCAATTCGCACAACATGATCAAGGCGACCTTCGCGGCGTTGATGAACTGCAATTCGCCCCGCCAAGTCGCGAATCGCCGCGGCAAGAAGGTGGGCGAGATCGTCGGTCGCCGCGAAGAGACGTCGGCCGAGCGGGAGCAGACGAATGCCTGAGTCGAAGAAAACCGTGCGAGTGACGCAGATCGGCAGCCCCATTCGGCGCCGTAAGGATCAGCGGGCGACGTTGGTGGGACTCGGTCTCAACAAGATGCACAAGACGAGCGAACTCGAAGATACGCCATCGGTTCGCGGGATGATCAACAAGGTTCAACACCTGGTGCGAGTCGAAGACGCGAATTAGGCGCCGGCAGGACAAGGGTTCAAGGTATGAAACTCAACGAAATCTCCGACAATGCGGGGGCTCGGCCCGTCCGCAAGCGTGTCGGCCGGGGCACCGGCTCGGGTACCGGCGGAACCTCGGGCGTTGGCCATAAGGGGCAGAAGTCCCGTTCCGGCGTATCCATCAAGGGCTTCGAGGGCGGACAGATGCCGCTCTACCGTCGTGTCCCAAAGCGCGGATTCACCAATGTTTTCCGGCTTCGGTTCGCGGAGCTGAATGTCGGGCGGCTGCAACAGGCGATCGACGCGAAGAAGATCGACGCGAAGAAGCCGATCAACGGTGACGTTTTGGTTGAGGCGGGTGTGATTCGCCGCCTGCACGATGGCGTGCGCCTTCTTGCAAAAGGCGAGATCAAGGCCAATGTGACAATTGAGGTTGCCGGCGCGTCGAAATCGGCCATTGAAGCCGTTGAAAAGGCGGGCGGTAAGGTCACGGTAGTCGCCAGGCCGAAGCAGGACGGCAAGCACGTCAAGAAGACGGACGGCAAGGGCGGCAAGAACGCGAAGTCGGAAAAGTCCGAGGACGCGAGCGCTTGACCACAGGCGGTCGCGTTTAGCGGCAAACGGGATACACTGGCATGGCATCAGCGGCCGAACAGTTAGCGTCGAACTTTAACCTCGGGGCCTTGAAGAAGGCGACGGAGTTGAAAAAGCGGATCTGGTTCACGCTGGGCGCTTTGGTCATTTACCGTTTCGGCACGTATATCCCGCTTCCCGGTATCGATACCATCGTGCTGCAGGACCTGTTCTCGCAGCAGCAGGGCGGCATCATCGGCATGTTCGATGTGTTCGCGGGTGGCGCGCTGAGCCGAATGTCGATTTTCGCGCTGAACATCATGCCGTATATCTCGGCCGCCATTATCATGCAGTTGATGCAGGCCGTGTCGCCGAAGCTGGAGCAGCTCAAGAAAGAGGGCGAGGCCGGCCGCAAGAAGATCAATCAATACACGCGCTACGGCACGGTTTTCCTGGCCACCTTCCAGGCCTATGGGCTGGCGGTCGGGCTTGAGAGTATGCAAAGCAGCGCGGGCGCGGCCGTGATGTCGCCCGGCGTGTTCTTCCGCGCGACCACGGTCATTACGTTGGTCGGTGGCACGATCTTCCTGATGTGGCTCGGCGAGCAGGTGACCCAGCGCGGCGTCGGCAACGGTATCTCACTAATCATTTTCGCGGGCATCGTGGCGGAATTGCCATCGGCTTTGGCCGGCACCCTGGATTTGGGCCGCACGGGCGCGCTGCCGACCATCGCGATCATCGGCTTCCTGGTGCTTTCGATCGTGGTGATCATGATCATCGTTTTCGTCGAGCGGGCGCAGCGGCGTATCGTGGTCCAATATCCCAAACGGCAGGTCGGTAACCGCATGTTCGGCGGGGAGTCCTCGCACCTGCCGTTGAAGCTGAACACGTCCGGCGTTATCCCGCCGATTTTCGCCAGTTCGTTGCTGCTGTTGCCGCTGACGGTCGCGAACTTCTCGGGTGGGCAGGGGCCGGAATGGCTGAATACGGTCAACGCCCTGTTGGGCCGCGGCCAGCCGCTGTTTCTGTTGATTTATGTCTCGATGATCGTGTTCTTCGCCTTCTTCTACACCGCAATCGTTTTCAACCCGAAGGAAACCGCGGATAACCTGAAACAGTATGGCGGGTTCATCCCGGGCATCCGGCCGGGCAAGAACACGGCGGATTACTTGGATTTCGTGCTCACGCGGCTGACCGTCATCGGGGCGATCTACCTGTCGGTGATCTGTATCATTCCGGAATGGCTGATTTCGCAATATTCGGTGCCGTTCTACTTCGGCGGTACGAGCCTGCTTATCGTGGTAACGGTGACAATGGATACCGTCGGACAAGTCCATTCGCATCTGTTGGCCCATCAATATGAAGGGTTGATCAAGAAGTCCAAGCTCCGGGGACGGCGGGGATGAATATCGTTTTGTTGGGGCCGCCAGGCGCTGGCAAGGGCACACAAGCCCAGCGTCTGGTGGACAAGTATGGTGTTGTTCAGTTGTCGACAGGTGAAATGCTCCGCGCTGCGGCTGCTTCTGGATCGGAGATCGGTCAACGGGCCAAGGCTGTGATTGAAGACGGCCAGCTCATGCCGGACGACGTTATGGTCGAGATTATCTCAAACCGCATCGACGAACCGGATTGCGCGAACGGCTTCATCCTGGATGGTTTCCCCCGGACGGTTCCGCAGGCGGAGGCGCTGGACAAGCTCTTGGCGGAAAAGGGACTGGCGCTCGATTACGTCATCGAGCTTTCGGTGCCTGACGATTTGCTGGTTTCCCGGATTGCCGGCCGTGCTGCCGAAGGGGCCGCCGCCGGGAGCGCGCGCGCCGACGACAATGTAGAGACGTTGAAGAAACGGCTTGCCGTCTATCATGAACGGACGGAGCCCATTCTTCCGTATTACCGCGACAAGTCGATCCTGAAAACGGTCGACGGCATGGACGATGTCGAGCGTGTCTCGGCGGTTATTGATGCTCTGGTGCAGGGCGGATAGGAGATTTGACACTATGTTGAATTCCCCTATAATCCGCGGCCCCGGGGCTGAATTGGTGGTTTCCGGCGTCGGGGTTGTCCCGGCAAACCGAAACATCCTGGCAACTACGTGCACGGTCGGCGTAATCGAGCCGGTTCGCGGCGATTTGCCTATCGTAGTGTCTGATAAGGAGTACTCGGCGTGGCTCGCATAGCTGGCGTGAATATCCCGACGCAAAAGCGCGTCGAAATTGCGCTCACATACATTCACGGCATTGGCCGCACCAAGGCAAAGGAAATTTGCGCGAAGTGCGGTATTCCCGGTGAGCGTCGCGTGAATGAGATGAGCGAACAGGAAGTAATGGGCGTCCGCGAGGTGATCGATCGCGACTATGTGGTGGAGGGGGACCTTCGCCGGGAAGTTGCGATGAACATCAAGCGGCTGATGGATCTCGGCTGTTACCGCGGCCTCCGTCATCGTAAGGGCCTTCCCGTACACGGGCAGCGGACGCATACCAATGCCCGCACCCGCAAAGGGCCGGCCCGTCCGATTGCTGGCAAGAAAAAAGCGGTCTAAGGAGCGGCACGGATGGCTAAGGCAGCGACAGCGCGCGTACGTCGGCGCGAGCGGAAAAACATCACGTCGGGCGTCGCGCATGTGAATGCGTCGTTCAATAACACCAT
The DNA here is from genome assembly GCA_965228975.1 of Alphaproteobacteria bacterium. GTDB lineage: Bacteria > Pseudomonadota > Alphaproteobacteria > UBA8366 > UBA8366 > JAJFJD01. Next base: position 2,629,251 of record OZ245851.1, on the reverse strand, counting down.
GATTACCATCACCGATGCGCAAGGCAACGCGATCGCCTGGTCGTCGGCTGGGGGCATGGGGTTCAAGGGGAGCCGGAAATCGACTCCCTATGCGGCGCAGGTCGCCGCGGAAGATGCCGGCAAGAAGGCGCAGGAACACGGCATGAAGACGCTGGAAGTCTGCGTAAAGGGACCCGGGTCAGGGCGCGAGTCGGCGCTTCGGGCATTGCAGGCGGTTGGATTTACCATCACCGCCATCCGGGATGTGACGCCGATTCCCCACAACGGGTGCCGCCCGCCGAAACGTCGGCGGGTTTGATCCGCCGTTCGAACGACGGACCGGATTTACGGAACAACGCCGCTGCCCGAGAGCAGCGCGGTTTTTGAGAGAGCGAGGTCGCAACGGTGATCCAGAAGAACTGGCAAGCATTGATCAAGCCAAACAAGCTTAATATCGAGCCGGGGGCCGATTCGTCGCGCACCGCAACCGTCGTTGCGGAACCGTTGGAGCGCGGTTTCGGCCTGACGCTGGGCAACGCCATCCGGCGTATCCTACTGTCGTCCCTGCAGGGTGCGGCGGTGACGTCGATCCAGATCGAGGGCGTTCTGCACGAGTTTTCGTCCATCCAGGGTGTGCAGGAGGACGTGACGGATATCGTTTTGAACATCAAGTCGCTCGCGCTGCGTATGCACAGCGAAGGGCCGAAGCGGATGGCCTTGACGGCAAAGGGGCCGGGCGAGGTCACGGCGGCGCAGATCGAGACCGGTCACGACATCGAAGTCATGAACCCCAACCTCGTCATCTGCACGTTGGACAAGGGCGCCAGCATCAACATGGAACTGACGGTCGATACCGGAAAGGGCTATGTCGCCGCGTCCTTGAACCGGCCGGCCGACGCGCCGATCGGGCTGATCCCGGTCGACTCGGTGTTCAGTCCGGTCCGCAAGTGCTCCTACAAGGTCGAGAACACGCGTGTCGGCCAGGTCACCGACTATGACAAGCTTTCCATGACGCTGGAGACCAACGGCACCGTGACGCCGGAAGACGCCGTGGCGCTCGCTGCCCGCATTCTGCAGGATCAGCTACAGCTCTTCATCAATTTCGAAGAGCCGCAGCAGCGTGTCGAGCAGGAACAGGCGACGGATCTGCCGTTCAACAAGAACCTGCTGCGCAAGGTCGACGAGTTGGAGCTTTCCGTCCGCTCGGCCAACTGCCTGAAGAACGACAACATCGTCTACATCGGCGATCTGGTTCAGAAATCCGAAGCTGAAATGCTCCGGACACCGAACTTCGGACGCAAATCGTTGAACGAGATCAAGGAAGTCTTGTCGCAGATGGGATTGCATCTCGGCATGGAGATCAGCAACTGGCCGCCGGATAACATCGAAGACCTGGCACGGCGGTTGGAAGAGCCGTTCTAAAGACGGTTAAACGACAGAACTCGAGGAGCGGCGGACAATGCGCCACAGAATGAGTGGGCGAAAGCTCAACCGGAAGAGTCAGCACCGAAAAGCGATGTTCTCGAACATGGCCGCTGCACTCATCAAGCATGAGCAGATCAAAACGACCTTGCCCAAGGCGAAAGAGCTACGTCCGATCGTGGAGAAACTCGTCACGTTGGGTAAGCGCGGCAAGCTGCATGACCGCCGCCGGGCCTTTGCGATGCTTCGCGACGATGCGACGACGGCAAAACTGTTCGAGACGCTCGGACCACGGTATCAGGACCGTAATGGCGGATATATCCGCATCATCAAGGCGGGTTTCCGCTATGGCGATGCCGCGCCGATGGCCATGATCGAATTCGTCGACCGGGATGAGGATGCAAAAGGCCTCGATTCCGGACCGGTCGAAGTCGAAGAGGATCTGGAAGAGACCGCCGCTGCCTAGGCTGTCCTTGGCGCATACCGATTCAAATGGGGGGCGGCCGCGGGGCCGGCCCCTTTTTGTGTTATCGGTGGTTGCCTGACGAAACCCGGAGGAGTACATGCCTTCCATGGTTAGGTTCATTATCGCGGTTGCCGTGATTGCTCTTCCGTTGACCGCTTCCGGCGCTGGCGTCGCGTTGGCGCAGAAACGGACGGTCCCGTCTGGCGACGCTGAGATCCAACTGAGTTTTGCGCCGATCGTTCGGAAGGTCGGGCCCGCGGTCGTGAACATCTATACCAAGCGCGTGGTTCAGCAGCGCCCGGCGTCTCCGTTTTTCGACGATCCGTTCTTCCGGCGCTTCTTCGGTGAGAGTTCACCCTTCGGGGGCAGCCGGCAGCGCATGGAGAACTCCCTCGGCTCGGGCGTTATCGTCCGCAGCGATGGCGTGGTCGTCACCAACCATCACGTTATCAAGGGCGCGGACAGCATCACTGTCGTCTTGAGTGATCGGCGCGAGTTCGACGCGAAGGTCCTTGTCACCGACGAGCAGACGGATATCGCCGTCTTACGTGTTGCGATGAAAGGCGAGGCGTTGCCGTCGGTCAGTTTCGGCGATGCGGATGCCTTGGAGGTCGGCGACTTGGTGTTGGCCATCGGCAACCCGTTCGGCTTGGGGCAGACGGTGAGTTCCGGGATCGTATCGGGCCTGGCGCGCACGTCCGTCGGCATTACCGACTTTCGCTCCTTCATTCAGACCGATGCCGCGATCAATCCGGGCAATTCCGGCGGCGCGCTGGTCTCGATGAACGGACGACTCATCGGCATCAACACGGCGATTTACTCGCGGAGCGGCGGGTCCGTCGGGATCGGGTTCGCGGTGCCGAGCAACATGGTCCGGACAATCGTCCGAAGTGCGATCAGCGGCAAACCCCTGGTCCGTCCCTGGCTTTCGATGCGTGCCCGCGAGGTGACCGCCGATATCGCGTCGGCGATGGGGCTTTCACGGCCCGGCGGAGTCCTCGTCGAATCCGTTACACGCAAAGGACCCGCCGCCCGTGCGGGCATCCGGCGCGGCGATATAATCGTGGCAATCAATGACAAGCCGGTCGACGACGTCCAAGGAATGCGGTTCCGGTTGGCCACCCGGGAGATCGGCGAACGGGTGAAGTTCTCCGTTCAGCGCAAGGGAAAGATTCGACGTTTGCCGTTCGAGTTGCAGGCTCCGCCGGAAGATCCGCCGCGCGATTTGACCAAATTGCGGGGCAAACATCCTTTGTCCGGTGCCCATGTCGTGAATCTCTCGCCGGCCGTTGCGGGGGAGATCGGATTGGATGACTCGGCGGAGGGGGTTTTGGTCGTGAATGTTGCCCGCGGCTCCTGGGCGTCGCGGATCGGGCTGCGCAAGGGCGATATCATCCTCACCGTGAACGGGGAGGAGATTAGGTTGGTTGACGATGTCGAACGCGCGACCGCCGGTGGGTCGAACCGGTGGCGACTGGAGATTCGACGCGGCCGCCGAACACTTAGGGTAGAAGTCGGATAGAGAGTAAAGAGATTGAGCGGACCGGCACAACAAGGTCTGTTTGAAAGTTCTGCGCCAAGCCCGCTTGCCGCGCGGCTTCGGCCGTCGACACTGGGGGAGGTGGTCGGACAGGATCACTTGTTGGGGCCGGAAGGGGCGCTGCGGCGGATGCTGGATTCCGGCGCGCTCGCGTCGATGGTCCTTTGGGGACCTCCCGGCTGCGGCAAGACGACGATCGCGCAGTTGCTGGCCGACGAGGTCAAGCTGGCCTTCGAGCCATTGTCGGCGGTTTTTTCCGGCGTTGCCGATCTTCGCAAAGTCTTCGAACGCGCTAAGCAGCGCCGGGTCGCGGGCGAGGCCACGTTGCTCTTCGTGGATGAAATCCACCGGTTCAACCGATCCCAGCAGGACGGATTCCTCCCTTATGTCGAAGACGGAACCGTCGTTCTGGTCGGCGCGACGACGGAAAATCCCAGTTTCGAGTTGAATGCCGCCTTGCTGTCGCGCTGCCAAGTGTTCGTTCTACATCGCTTGGACCGTGACGCGCTGGAAACGTTGCTGGAGCGTGCCGAGGCGGTCGAAGAACGGCCCCTTCCGCTGGACGCTGAGGCCCGGGAGAGCCTCATTGCGATGGCCGACGGCGACGGGCGGTTTCTGCTGAACCTGTGCGAGGAATTGTTCCGTTTGCCGGGAGACGACATCCTCGACCGGGCGCGGTTGGCAGACACCGTGCAGCGGCGCGCACCGGTCTACGACAAGGGACAAGACAGCCATTACAACCTGATCAGCGCGTTGCATAAGTCGCTGCGCGGCTCCGATACCGACGCCGGGCTGTATTGGCTTGCGCGGATGTTGGCGGGTGGAGAAGAACCCCGGTATATCGCGCGGCGGCTTCTGCGGTTCGCGTATGAGGACATTGGCCTGGCCGATCCGGAGGCAGCCGTTCAGGCGCTGACCGCGTGGGAAACCTACGAACGGCTCGGCTCGCCCGAGGGCGAATTGGCGATCGCGCAGGCCGTGATTTACCTGGGCAGTGCGCCCAAGTCGAATGCGGCATACCGCGCCTTTGGGGCTGCGTCACGGTCGGCGAAGGAGACCGGTTCGTTGAGCCCGCCCAAGCATATTCTGAACGCGCCGACCAACCTGATGAAGGATCTGGGGTATGGCGCCGGGTATCAATACGATCATGACACCGAGGATGGGTTTTCGGGCCAAGACTATTTTCCGGACGATATGCCGCGTGAGGCGTTCTATGTGCCGGTCGACCGCGGCTTCGAACGCGAGATCCGAAAGCGGCTTGCCTATTGGGACCGGCTGCGATCCGGGCGGCAGGATGAAAATGACGAGTGAGTGACATGAAACTGGAACATATTTCGGTGGACGGCGACCCCTATGCCGTGGGCGTTGCGCTCGGCAAACAGGGTGGTGCGGCGTTCCGCGATGTCGTTCTTAACCTGGATCGGTTCGAGGCGTTGCAGCCCTGGCGGGATAGCGACCGGCTGGCGGCGATAGAAGCCGTCTCCCGCGAAGCGTTTCCCGACCTGATGCGCGAGATGGAGGGCATCGCAGCCGGGGCGGAGGCTGACTTCCAGGATGTGTTGTTGTGGAATTGTCGGGGCGATCTGCCGAACAGCGCCGAGATCATGGGCGAGCAGGGGTGCACCGATGTCATGATCCCGGCCGACGAGGCCGCCGGGTTGCCGGCGGTGATCGGGCATAATGAAGACGATTCCCCGGCCTTCGACGGCTATTGTTTTGTCGCGACGGTGCGACCGGACGATGGGCGGGCCGGCTTCACCAGCTTCTGCGTACCGGGATTGTTGCCCGGCCATACCTTCGGTGTGAACGAAGCCGGACTGGTGCAGACGATCAACAACATCCGTCCGCGCGACCATCAGGTCGGAATTGGCCGGCATGTGGTAACGCGTGCCGTCCTTGGGTGCCGGAATTTGACCGACGCGGCCACGATATTGGAGCGCCGGGACCGGGCCGCCGGATTCCATCACAACCTTGGGCAGTGCGCCGGCCCATTCTGGGCGGTCGAGGCGCCGGCGAGCGGTTGCGAGATCATTCCGGTCGAGGTGCCGCGGGCGCATGCGAACCATCTGGTATTCGAGAGTTTCAAAGACACCGATCAGCGAATCGCCGAGTCTTCCCGCGATCGGCAGAACCGTGCGGAATGGCTCCTGGCCAACGGTGGGGCAGGCCGGGATCCGCTTGCCGTTCTCGGCGATAGCGAAGGCGATGGCCTTCCGATCTGCCGTAAGACACGCGGCGGACGCGATGGCGGTTACACGCTGGCGACCGCCGTGTTCGAGATTGCCGGGGACACGGTGAATTGGCGGATCTACGGTGATCCGGCCGGTCCGGCAATCCTGGAAGGTCGGCAGTCGGCGACCTAGGCTGGCTGTCCCGAACGATCGGCAAGCGTTGGCGAGTAGAGCGGTTGCGGGATATTATATGCCGTGATCGGTGAGGCTTAGCGGGCGATCTGTCCGCAAATGTTGTTTCAAAGAAGAACAACAATGAAAAGCAACTAGGGGACTTTTGAAATGTCACAATTGGGGAAGGGCGCGGTGACCGGTTTTCCGTTGCTCTTGGGAGTGATCTTGGCGGGTTTTGTTCCCGCTGAAGCGGCGGCGCAGGTAGCCGAGAAGATGGACGGGGCGAACACTGCTTGGATTTTGACGTCAACGGCCTTGGTTCTGTTTATGACGTTGCCGGGCCTCGCCCTGTTCTATGCCGGCTTGGTTCGCGCCAAGAATATCCTGTCGGTACTGATGCACTGTTTTGCGATCGCCTGCTTGGCTTCCGTGCTATGGCTGGTGATCGTGTATAGCCTGGCCTTCGGCGATGGAGGTTCAGCGAACCAATGGATCGGCGGTCTGGACAAGGCGTTCCTCGCCGGTGTCGGCACGGAGTCGCTGACCGGCGATATCCCCGAGACCGTTTTCATCATGTTCCAGATGACATTTGCGGTGATTACCCCTGCGCTGATCGTGGGCGCCTATCCCGAGCGCATCAAATTCTTGCCGGTCTTGTTGTTCAGCGGTCTGTGGCTGATCTTCGTTTATGCGCCGGTCGCGCACTGGATTTGGGGCGGCGGTTGGCTCGCCGGGCTCGGCGTGTTGGATTTCGCCGGTGGACTTGTCGTGCATGCGACCGCCGGTGTTTCGGCTATCGTGATCGCGAAGATGCTGGGAAGCCGGAAAGGGTTCCCGAACGAGTTGCGCCCGCCGCACAGCCCCGCGCTAACGATGATCGGTGCCGCGATGCTCTGGGTCGGGTGGTACGGCTTCAACGCCGGCAGTGCCCTTGCGGCGAACGGCAGCGCCGGAATGGCGATGCTGGTCACGCATATTTCCGCCGCGACGGCCTCCCTGACCTGGATGACCATCGAGTGGGTCAAGTTCGGCAAGCCCAGCCTCGTGGGTATCGTGACCGGGATGGTTGCCGGATTGGCAACCATCACGCCGGCTTCTGGATTCGTGGGGCCGGCGGGCGCATTGGTTTATGGGGTGTTGGCCGGCGTCGTCTGCTACTGGGCGGTCGCCACGATCAAACACAAGCTCAAGATCGACGATTCATTGGATGTCTTCGCCGTGCATGGTGTTGGCGGCATCATGGGCATTCTTCTGGTCGCTGCCTTTGCGCTTCCGGCGCTTGGCGGGCTTGGCTTAGCGGACGGAATGACCGCCGGGAAGCAATTTGGCGTGCAGTTGCTGGGTACGGTCGCAGTGGTCGCTTGGAGCGCTGTTTTCAGTTTCATCATCCTCAAAGTAGTGTCCGCGATCGGTGGATTGCGCGCCAGCGACGAAGCCGAGACCGAAGGGCTTGATCTCAGCGAGCACGGTGAACGCGAATACAATTTCTAAGCTCTTTTGCCGGCCTTGGGCGGCAACCGGTGCGAACAGATAAGGAAGCAATGCCATGAAAATGGTCGTGGCGATCATTAAGCCATTTAAGCTAGACGATGTGCGTGAGGCGCTTGGCGCGATCGGCGTGGAAGGTCTCACCGTTTCGGAGGTCAAAGGGTACGGTCGGCAGAAGGGACAGACGGAGATTTATCGCGGTGCGGAATACGCCGTTAGCTTCGTGCCGAAGGTGAAACTTGAAATTGCCGTAGCCGATGAGTTGACCGAACGGGTCGTTGAAACGATCCGCGAGACGGCGAATTCCGACAAGATCGGCGACGGCAAGATCTTTGTCATGGATCTGGGCGAAGCTGTGCGCATCCGGACCGGCGAGACCGGCGTGAGCGCACTGTAAAGGAGTATCGGCGGCGGCTTCCTTGCCGCCGACAACCGGAGCGGACACGGTGAAGCTGATACTTGCAATCGCGGTTGGCGGCGCGATCGGGGCGGTGGCCCGGCATCTCGTCAACGTTCAGGCCGCGGCCTTGATGGGCTTCGGTTTTCCGTGGGGGACGCTGACGGTTAACATCCTAGGGTCTTTTCTGATGGGCGTGCTTGTCGAGACTTCCGCGTTGGTGTGGTCGCCGGGTTCGGCGGTACGGGCAATGTTGGCAGTCGGGATATTGGGTGCCTTCACGACATTCTCCACGTTTTCCTTGGATACGATCGTGCTCTATGAACGCGGGCAAATGGGGCTCGCGGCCGGCTATGTCATCGCATCGGTCGTATTATCGATCGGCGGCCTGTTCGCAGGACTTGCCGTTGTTCGCGCCGTCATCCAATGACCGGCGTCGAGATACGGGTCGTGGGCGAGGATGAAGTCGATTTGCGCCTCGATCGGTGGTTCGGCATCCATTTTCCCGAATTGGGCCACGGCCGCCTGCAAAAGTTGCTGCGGACGGGCCAGGTCAGAGTCGATGGCCGGCGGGCCAAGGCGGGGTTACGGCTTGCTGCCGGCGCGGAAGTTCGGGTGCCGCCGCTTGGGGCCGCAAGGACCGAGAAGCCGTCCAAGAAGCCTAAACCCACGGTCAGTAAGGCCGACACCGACCTGATCCAGTCGCTCGTGCTTTACAAGGACAAGGACGCGATAGCGCTCAACAAACCGCCCGGTCTGGCGGTACAGGGCGGAACCGGAACGCACCGTCACATCGACGGCATGCTCGATGCGCTGCGATTCGACGCGACGGAGATGCCGCGGCTCGTGCACCGACTGGACCGGGACACCAGCGGTGTCCTGCTGCTCGGCCGGTCGCGGTCGGCGACGGCGGCGCTGGGCAAGACCTTCCGGAGCCGCAGCGCGCGAAAGCTCTATTGGGCGATTACCGTTGGGGTGCCGGAGCGTCAATCCGGCCGCATCGACCTACCCTTGGCGAAATTGCCCGGTCCGGCGGGGGAGCGGATGGTCGTCGACCGCGCTAACGGACAGCGTGCCACGACCGTATACCGCGTCATCGAGCGCATCGGTACCCGGCTTGCTTGGGTCGCACTGTGGCCTTGGACCGGCCGAACGCACCAGTTGCGGGTGCATTGTGCGGCGATCGGATGCCCAATTTTGGGAGATGGAAAATACGGCGGCGCGGACGCCTTCGTGACGGGCCATCCGGTGTCGCGCAAGCTGCATCTGCATGCGCGGTCCCTAACGGTGCCGCATCCGTCGCGAAAGGGCGATTTGACGGTAACGGCGCCGTTGCCGGATCACATGATGGAAACGTGGTCGTTGTTCGGTCTGGATCCGAACGACACGGAAGACCCTTTCCTGGACGATGTGGTGCCGTAGCAAGGCAAATGCGTCGAGATATTAGCGCGGCGATGCAGCGTGCCACGGTCGACGCCCGATACCCGGGACATTATATGGATAATGGGATCATCCTGAGACGAGGGGCCGAATGACGGCGACGACGGCGAACCGGTTGATTGTGTTTGATTGCGACGGCACGCTCGTCGATAGTCAGCACAACATCGTAAAGGCGATGACGCGCGCGTTTCGCCGGCATGACCTATCTGATCCGATACCGGAAGCGGTGCGGCGCACGGTCGGGCTTAGTATTCTGGAATCTGTGGGCCGCCTCTTGCCCGACGCACCGCATCATACGCTGGAGAGCGTCGGCGAGGCCTACCGTACGGCGTCCTACGAATTGCGGCTTGAGCCCGGTCATGAGGAACCGCTTTACCCCGGCATCGAGGCCATGATCAGGGATCTATCGGGTACCAACGCGATTCTTGCTGTGGCCACCGGAAAATCTCGGCGCGGTCTTAGGAAAACGCTGCAGAGGCATGATTTGCAACAGCATTTCACGATATTAAAAACATCGGACGATGGGCCCGGGAAGCCCGACCCGACGATATTACTCGACGCCATCGCCGAGGCCGGCGCCGACCCTGAATCGACCGTGATGATCGGCGATACCGTGTTCGATATCGCCATGGCGCGGTCGGCCAAGACCCATGCCGTCGGCGTGAATTGGGGATATCATGAGCCGCTGGAACTCGATGCTGCGGGTGCCCATGTCATACTTGATGAAATTGGTGAGTTGCCGAATTTTCTGGAAACCCTCTGGGGGAAAATTTGATGCGGTTGGTCAAAATTCTGTCGATTGTCGGTGTCGTGGTCATCGTCCTGCTCGGTGTGGCCGCGATCATTCTGAGCACTCTGGATTTCAACGAATACAAACAGCAGATTGCGGGTGAGGCGAAGAAAGCCACCGGACGTGATCTCGCGATCGAAGGAGATCTGCGTCTCAACATCTTCACCTTGAGCCCGGGCCTTGCAGTCGACGGCGTCCGATTCGCCAACGCGCCTTGGGGTTCGAAGCCCGATATGGCGACGATCAAGCGATTCGAGGTCAAGGTGAGCCTGTTGCCGTTGCTTAGCGGTACCTTGGATGTCGATCGCGTGATCATCAGCGGGGCCGATATTCTGTTGGAACGCAATAAGGCCGGGAAAGGGAATTACGAATTCGGCCCGCCGAAAAAAGCCAAGCCGGCCAAGACGGAAAGCCCAGGCGAAGCTGGTCAGTTGCCCAGCTTGGCGCTGCGCGAGGTGAGCATCGAAGATGCGCGGCTGACCTATAAGGATGCCCGATCCGGACAGACCGTTGTCCTTGCCGTGGATCAACTCGCCCTAAGCGGCGGATCGGACCTCCCGCTCGATGTGAGGCTCAAGGGTTCCTATAACGATGCGCCTTTCAGCCTGACGGGCGGCATGGGCAGTATGCTGGCGCTGGTCGGTGGCGAGGACCCGTGGCCGATTGCCATCAAGGCCGAAGCGGGTGGTGCGGCGGTTGACGTGAAAGGTAAGATCGGCAATCCCGCTGCGGTATCCGGATTGGATCTGTCGGTATCGGTAACCGGCCGGGATCTTTCGGGCATGAGCGCTGTTGCGCAAGCACCGGTACCGCCGCTCGGTCCTTACGCCATAACGGCGAAAATCACGGGCGCGCTCGACAAAGCCATCGAGGTTCCGGCGTTGACCGTGAAGATGGGCGAAAGCGCCCTGACGGGTAAGGCGACGCTTAAGCTCAAGGACCGGCCGGTTCTGACCGCGAATTTGCGGTCCGATCTCATCAAATTGTCGGATTTCGTGAAGGAACCGAAAGGCGGGTCGCCCGCGAAAGGCGACAAGGGAGCCCAAAAACCGGCTGCCGGCAGCGGCGCGGGCGATAAGCGCGTATTCCCGGCGGACCCGCTTCCCGTTGACGGCCTGAAGGCGGCGGACGCGAGTGTCGACGTGGCGATCAAGAAGCTGCTCGCCAATGGAATTCCGGTCGACGATATTCAGATGAAGCTTAGCTTGCGGAATGGCGATTTGACCGTGAAACCGTTGGCTGCCCAGCTTGCTGGCGGTGTCATCGATGGCGCTGTTCGCTTGAATGCGGTGCAATCGACGCCGGGACTCGATGTGGCGATATCCGGCAAGAAGATCGACGTGGGAAAGCTACTGGCCGCGATGCAGGTGACGGATCTCTTGTCCGGCACGCTCAATACCGATGTCACATTGAAAGGTCAGGGGAAATCGGTTCGGGCGATCATGGCCAGCCTGAATGGCCGGACCAGTGTGGTCATGGGCAAGGGCCGGATGAAAAGCGATGCGCTGGATATCTACGCCGGCGGCGCAGCCAAGCTCCTGACGCAGATCGTCGTGGGTAAGAAGAGCGAATACACCGTCATCAACTGTTTCGTGAACCAGTTCGACATCCAGCAGGGCATCGCAAACAGCAAGATTCTGTTGTTCGATACGGAATACACGACCGTTACGGGCAAGGGGTCGATCAATCTCGGCACCGAGGAAATCGACTACCAGGTCGATCCGCGGCCGAAATCCGTTACCGTTAACACGGCGGTACCGGTCCAGATTTCCGGCATGATCGGCGACCCGTCCATCTCATTGAACAAGCTGGCCGCTGCGGCCAAGGTCGGTGGGATCGTCGGGTCGGTCTTCTTCCCACCGGCCGCCATCGTCGCGTTGGGTGATCTGGGCACCGGTGACGACAATCCGTGCGTCAAGAAGGCAGCGGAGGGCGGCAAGAAAGGCGGTCAAAGCGCCACGCCGCCGGCCAAAGGGATTACCGATGCGGTGAAAGGCGTCGGCGACGGCGTTAAGGAGAAGCTCGACAAAGGACTGAAAGGACTGTTCGGCAAGTAATGGCGTTGAAGCGTTTTTATAAGGTCTGTGCGGTCGAAAGCACGGACGGCGGTCATGCGGTAACCCTGGACGGACGGTCGATCAAGACCCCGGGAAAATCATCGCTGACGTTGCCGAGCAAATCCCTGGCGGACGTCGTCGCCAAGGAATGGGGGTCGCAGGGCGACAAAATCGACGCGGACAGCATGCCGATGATGCAGCTTGCCAGTACCGCCGTGGATCGCGTCGTCCCGCGGCGCGATACGGTGATCGACGATATCGCCGCTTACGGCCGGACCGATCTGCTTTGCTACCGCGCCGAGCATCCGGCGGCTCTGGTCGAGCGCCAAGGGACGATGTGGCAGCCGTTGCTCGATTGGGTGGCCCTTCGGTATGACGCGCCGCTTTTGGTGACCGGGGGCGTCATCCCCGTGGATCAACCCGAGAACAGCATGGCCGCGGTCCGGTCGGCGGTCGCCGAGAGCGATGACTTCGCCTTGTCCGGGTTGTATTCGCTGACGGTGGCCTGTGGCTCCGTCGTGTTGGCCTTGGCGGTTCGGGAGAACGAGATCGAACCCGAGGCGGCCTATGCGGCCAGCCAGCTCGACGAGACGTGGCAGGCAGAACAGTGGGGCAGCGATCCGGAAGCGGAAGCGCGCCGTGAACGTCTTCGCACCGATATCCATTCAGCGGCCCGGTTTCTCGCTCTCTTGCGGGCGTGAAACCGGGGTGCTATGCCGGATCGCAACGGCGGGAGGCCCCTATGAGCGACATCCTTAAGCAGCTAGACGAAAAACGCGAGGCGGCGCGGCTCGGCGGCGGCCAGCGGCGTATCGACGCCCAGCACCAGAAGGGCAAGCTGACCGCGCGCGAGCGGCTCGAGGTGTTGTTCGACGAGGAGTCCTTCGAGGAATGGGACATGTTCGTCGAGCATGATTCGCACGACTTCGGCATGGACGAACAGCGCGTGCCCGGTGACGGTGTGGTGACCGGGCACGGCACGATAAACGGCCGATTGGTCTTTGCATTCAGCCAGGACTTCACGGTTTTCGGCGGATCGCTCTCCGCCGCGCATGCCCGCAAGATCTGCAAGGTGATGGATCAGGCGATGAAAGTCGGCGCGCCGCTGATCGGGCTGAACGATTCCGGCGGCGCGCGCATCCAGGAGGGCGTTGCCTCCTTGGCCGGTTATGCCGACGTTTTCCAGCGCAACGTCATGGCGTCGGGCGTGGTACCGCAGATTTCCCTGATCATGGGCCCTTGTGCAGGCGGGGCGGTGTATTCGCCGGCGATGACCGACTTCATTTTCATGGTGAAGGATTCCTCCTACATGTTCGTCACCGGCCCCGACGTGGTGAAGACGGTGACGCATGAGGAGGTAACCGCCGAAGACCTGGGCGGCGCCGTCACCCATACGACGAAATCCGGCGTCGCCGATCTCGCCTTCGAAAACGATATCGAGGCATTGATCGAATTGCGCCGTTTCATGGATTTCCTGCCCGCGTCGAACCGTGAGAAGGCACCGGAACTGCCCACCGCCGACCCGTTCGACCGGCCCGAACCGTCGCTCGATACGTTGGTGCCGGAAAACCCCAACCATCCCTACGATATGGGCGAGTTGATCCGGAAGATCGTGGACGAAGAGGATTTCTTCGAGATCGCGCCGACCTATGCCGGCAATATCCTGACCGGCTTCGGCCGCATGGAAGGGCAGACCGTCGGCATCATCGCCAATCAGCCGATGGTCCTGGCAGGGTGTCTCGATATCGATTCCGCGCGCAAGGCCGGCCGGTTCGTGCGCTTTTGCGACTGTTTCAACATTCCGATCCTGACCTTTGTGGATGTTCCCGGCTTCCTGCCGGGCACCGGACAGGAATACGGCGGCATCATCAAGCACGGTGCGAAGCTATTGTTCGCCTATGCTGAGGCCACGGTGCCGAAGATCACCGTCATCACCCGTAAGGCTTATGGTGGCGCGTATGACGTCATGAGCTCAAAGCATCTTCGTGGCGATCTGAACTACGCCTGGCCGAGCGCGGAGATCGCGGTCATGGGGCCGAAGGGGGCGGTGGAGATCATTTTCCGCGCCGATCTGGGCGACGAGGAAAAGATCGAGAAGCGGACGGAGGAATACCGGGAGAAATTCGCGAACCCCTTCGTCGCGGGGTCGCTCGGTTTCATCGATGACGTGATCAGGCCGCGTAACACGCGGCGGCGCATCTGCCGCGGCCTGCGCATGCTGCGCAACAAGCAGCTCGAAAACCCGGCGAAGAAGCACAGCAACATTCCGTTGTAGGGCCTATCGTATGGCGAACGGTGATCCGAATACGGAGCGCGCTGCACGGCGGAGCCGCGGACTCCGTTTTCACTTCGCGGCCTACTTCCTGCTGATGCTGATACTCGTCCCCGTCAATTTGATCGTGACTCCCGAGACCCCGTGGTTTATCTGGCCCATGGTGGGATGGGGGAGTGTTTTGGCGATTCATACTGCCTGGGCGATGGGTTTGTTTGATATACTTTCCTCCAAGGATTGACCCCCGGCGCAATCGAAAATGGGATACCGTACATGACCGACATTCGCATCGAACTGCACAGCGATACGCAAACCCGACCGACCGCCGGCATGCGGCAGGCCATGGCGGACGCCGTCGTCGGCGATGAGCAGAAGGGTGAGGATCCCAGCGTCAATCGCCTGCTGGACATGGCGAAGGAACTGTTCGGCAAGGAAGACGCGGTATTCATGCCGTCCGGCACCATGTGCAACCAAATCGGGTTGATGGTCCATTGCAAGCCCGGCGACGAAGTGCTGTCGGACAAGACCGCGCATATCCTGAACCTCGAAGGCGGCGGCGCCGCGGTTTTCGCGGGCTCGCTGATCCGGCCGATCGACGGGGAACGGGGCATCTTCAGCGCGCAGCAGCTTCAAGACAATATCCGGGCGGTGCGCCGTCATACGCCGAAGCCGCGCATGGTCGCGATTGAGCAGACGTCCAATCTGGGCGGCGGCACGATCTGGCCATTGGAAACGATCCGCGAAGTGGGGGCCGTCGCAAAGGAAAACGGCCTCGCCATGCATATGGACGGCGCGCGGGTCCTCAACGCGGTGGTTGCGAGCAACGTGTCCGCCAAGGATTTCGCGGAGCCGTTCGACACCCTATGGCTCGACCTCAGCAAGGGCTTGGGATGCCCGTTCGGCGCGGTGATGCTGGGCAGCAAGGACGACATCGACGCGGCATGGCAGTGGAAGCAGCGGATGGGCGGTGCCATGCGGCAGGCGGGCGTGATCGCGGCGGCCGGCGTGTACGCGCTGGAGAATCACGTGGACCGGATGGCCGAGGATCACGCGAACGCCAAATTCTTCGCTGAGCGCATTGCCGAGATTCCGGGCGTTGAGATCGACCCGTCATCGGTCGAGACCAATTTGGTGTTCTTTGACGTGGAGAAAACGGGCCTTACCGCGGCGCAGGTCCATGACCGGCTGTTGGAGCATGGCGTCCGCATCGGCGCATCGGCCGGATCGTCCATGCGGGCGGTGACGCATCTCGACGTGAGCAAGGATCAACTCGCCGAAGCGGCCGATGTCCTGGGCACCGTTGCGGTGGAGGCGGCGGCCGCATAGGCGTGCCTCCGACCCGAATTGCTGGATCTAAGGGGCGGCGATAGACGGATGACCCCCGAGGAACTGCAGGATCGGGTTGCCGCGTTTCCGTTCTGGTATCACCGGATCGAATTGCCGGGGGGAGTCACCACGCCGGGCATGAATCCGCTGAGTCCCGAGACCTATCGCATCCCGGATGACCTGTCCGGGAAGCGCGTCCTCGATGTGGGAGCATGGGACGGGTACTGGACTTTCGAGGCGCTCAAGCGCGGCGCGGTCGAAGCGGTCGCGATCGACGATTTTTCCGATTATCTCGGGCAGCTGGAAACCCGCGACCGGCCTGGCTGGGAAACCTTCGATTTTTGCCGCGCCGCGCTCGGTTATTCCGAGGATATCTGCCGGCGTACGGAGCTGTCCGTCTATGACGTGAGCGAAGAGCGACTCGGGCGCTTCGACGTGGTTTTCTTTTTCGGGACTCTCTATCACCTGCGTTATCCGTTGCTGGCGTTGGACCGGCTGGCGGCGGTCTGCGACGGTACGTTGATTGTCGAATCGCAGATCGCCGACGATTACAGCGCGTTCCAGGGCGGCCTCGGGAAGGGATATCCCGGCGAACAGATGATTATGGAGTTCTTTCCCGGCGATGAGTTGGCGGGCAATGACACGAACTGGTGGGCGCCGACATTGTACTGCCTAGGGCATATGGTGCGGGCCGCCGGGTTTCCTTCGGTCGATGTATGGAAACTGGTTCGCGGAACCCCGAACACCATTGGCCATTGCCGCGGGTTTGCGCGAGGAAAGCGGGGCTAGGGGAGACATGGGGGAACGTCCTCCGCGTATCCGATGCGAAGGGTGGCGGTTCGTGCCCCAGTCCTTTGCCGTCGTTCATCAATTCCAGGCGCTCGCCCTTGAAGATGCGGGTGTGGACGTCACCGTTCGCGACCTGCCGTATTTCGGGGACTGGTCGCCGGTGTCGGGGTTGTTGCCGCAAGCGCTGGAGGATCGCCTCAAGCGGATGCCTTCTGAGGTGTCGGATAGTCCGGTATCCGGCGTAATCCGCGTCGCCGTGCCCTACGATTTCTCCGCATCCAGCGACGGTCCGACACTCGTCATGGCCACCGCGGAGGCCGGTGAGATTCCCCCTGAGAATATCGCGGGTGGGCAGGCTGCCGGTACGGCCATCGCCGCTTCGAATGCGCGGGTCTATGCGCCCTCGCGGTGGTCGCGCGATGGCCTCGTGCTGAGCGGTATTCCCGAAGACCGGATTGCCATCGTCGGGCATGGTATCGATCCAACGATATGGCGGCCATCGGCCGGGTCGGGGCGGCTCGACCTACGGCAGCGATTCGGCTGGAGCGACGATTTCGTTTTCCTCAATGTTGGGGCGATGACCGAGAACAAGGGGATCGATATCCTCTTGAAGGCCTTTGCGGCTGTTTTACGCGCGCACCCGCAGGCCCGGCTGGTTCTGAAAGGCGCCGACGCGATCTTCCGGTCGCGAGACCTGGTCCAGCAATATCTCGCCGATCTGCCCGTCGATCAGCAACATGCGGTCGCAGCGCGGCTGACTTATATCGGCGACAGCTACATGCTCGACGATATGATCGCGCTCTACCACGTTTCGGACGCCTATGTGTCGCCCTACCGCGCTGAAGGGTACAACTTGCCGGTCCTGGAGGCTGCGGCATGCGGTCTGCCGGTGATTTGCACCGCGGGGGGTGCCACCGACGATTTTACGTCGCCCGATTTCGCGCTGTATGTCGACGCGAGCCTGGAAGAAGAGCGGCGAGTGCTCGTGCCATCGTCCGATAGCCTGATCGACCGGATGACGCGGTGTATCGACGATGGCGATTGGCGTACTCGTGCTGCCGGCTGCGCCGCAGGCTATGTCGCGGAACGCCATACATGGGGGCATGCGGCAAAGGGACTCTTGCAGATTTTCGAGATCGATCCGCCGGCCGGGAGAAAGGGGGAAGGCATGCCGAAGATACCCGATAACGATCCGTTGCGGTTGCATATCGGCGGTGAGGCGGCGCTTGATGGTTGGAAGGTCCTGAACATCGAACCCGCGGACTATGTCGACTATGTCGGCGATTGTTCCGACCTATCGCAATTCGCCGACGAATCCGTGTCGGAAATCTATGCGTCACATGTCCTGGAACATCTCGGTTATCTGGACGATTTACCCAATGCATTAAAAGGCTTCCACCGTATTCTTAAGGTTGGGGGACGGTTGCGTTTGAGCGTTCCCGACCTGGAAACGCTGTGCCGTCTGTTCCTGCATCCGAATCTCGACATGGCGTCGCGGTTCCATGTCATGCGCGTGATGTTCGGCGGCCAGATGGATCCGCATGATTTTCATAAGGTGGGCATGACCGAGGAGTTCATGACCGACTATCTGCAGGTCGCGGGATTCACCTCCATCGAGCGGGTCGAGGCCTTCGATCTCGTCGCCGACACCAGCACGCTGAAACTTGCGGACGTGGCCGTCAGCCTGAACATGCAGGCGATCAAGTAACCCGATCGACGCACAACTTGTTTTTGCGGCGGCCAATACCCTATAGACTGTGCCGGCAAGCGGGCGCAGCGCGGTCGCGTAGCGGTAATAAGAACAACGGGTTTACGTGACGTGTTCTCAAAGATTTTGATCGCGAACCGGGGCGAGATCGCGTGCCGGATCATGCGCACGGCGAAGCGCATGGGTATTGCCACAGTGGCCGTATACTCCGACGCCGATGCGCGGTCGCTGCACGTCCAAATGGCGGACGAAGCCGTTTCCATCGGCGGCAATGCGGCGGCCGACAGCTATCTGGTAATCGACAAGATCGTCGGTGCCGCGAAGACCAGCGGTGCCGAGGCGATCCATCCCGGTTTCGGATTCCTGTCAGAGAACGCGGCGTTCGCCGACCGCTTGGACGAAGAGGGAATCGTGTTCATCGGCCCGAAACAGCGGGCCATCGCCTCCATGGGCGACAAGATCGAATCCAAACGCCTGGCCCAGGAGGCGGGCGTCAGTACCGTGCCGGGCCATCCGGATATCGTTCCCGATGCGGACACCGCCGTGCAAATCTCGGCCGAGGTTGGATTCCCGGTGATGATCAAGGCGTCCGCCGGCGGCGGCGGCAAGGGGATGCGCATCGCCCGCGATGAAGACGAGGCGCGCGAGGGCTTCAATCTCGCCGCCAGCGAGGCCAAGTCCAGTTTCGGCGACGATCGGATCTTCATCGAACGCTTCATCGAGGAGCCGCGGCATATCGAAATCCAGGTGTTGGCCGATTCCCAGGGAAACACGATCCATCTGGGCGAGCGGGAATGCTCGATCCAGCGGCGGCATCAAAAGGTCATCGAGGAAGCGCCGTCGCCGTTCCTGGACGAGAAGACGCGCGAGGCGATGGGTGCGCAGGCCGTTGCCTTGGCGAAGGCCGTCGACTACCAGTCCGCCGGTACCGTCGAGTTCATCGTGGACAAGGACCGCAATTTTTATTTTCTCGAGATGAACACCCGGCTGCAGGTCGAACATCCGGTCACGGAGTACATCACCGGCCTCGACCTCGTGGAGCAGATGATCCGCATTGCCGCCGGAGAACCGTTGCCGCTGTCGCAAGACGAAGTGACCTTAACGGGTTGGGCCGTTGAGGCGCGCGTCTATGCCGAGGATCCGTATCGCAACTTCCTGCCGTCGACCGGGCGGCTTGTGCGATATCACGCGCCGGAGGAGGACGCGCATGTCCGGGTGGATACGGGCGTCTACGAGGGTGGCGAGATTTCCATGTTCTACGACCCTATGATCGCCAAGCTCATCGGCGGCGGTGCGACGCGTAACGCGGCCATTACGCAGATTCGGGACGCGTTGGACTCTTTCCATATTCGCGGCATTTCGCACAACGTTCCGTTCCTGGCGGCCGTGCTTGCGCATCCCCGCTTCATCGAAGGCCGGCTCTCAACCGGGTTCATCGAAGAGGAGTATCCCGATGGGTTGCAACCGCGGCCGCTAACCAATACGGAGACCGCGCTCTTCGTTGCCGTGACGGCTGTATTACAGCATCGCAACGTGGTGCGACGGTCGGAGGCCACCGGATCGGCCTGGGTCATGCGCATCGGCAGCGACGATTATCCGGTCGAGATCGCGGTAAACGGTGACGATTGCGTGGTCGCGATCGAGATTGACGACGCACTGATTCAACAAAATCTGACGAGCGCGTGGCGCCCTGGCGATGCCATATTCGCGGGGACCGTCGACGGCGAAGACATCCGCGTCCAAGCGGATCGGTTGGGTATCGGTTGGCGGTTGTTCCATGCCGGAATGCAGGCGGATCTCCAGGCCTTGCCGCCGCGCGCGGCCGAACTGTCGCGCATGATGCCGGTGAAAGAACCGCCCGACCTCTCGCGATTCCTATTGTCGCCGATGCCGGGATTGCTGATCCGCGTCGCCGTCGCGGAAGGTGACGAGGTCAAGGCGGGCGAAGAGCTCGCCGTCGTCGAGGCGATGAAGATGGAGAATGTCTTGCGCGCCGAGCGGGATGGCGTCGTCCGGACGGTTCACGCGGCTGCCGGAGACAGCCTTGCCGTGGACCAGTCGATCCTCGAATTCGAGTGACGACGGTCGGCGGCACGGGCAACAACCATGACTGACCTTTCGCTACGTCTCGTCATTCGCGGTCGGGTCCAGGGCGTGGGGTTCCGGTATTGGATGACCCGCGAAGCCGAAAGGCGCCGATTGAATGGTTGGGTGCGGAACCTGCCGGACGGCAGCGTCGAGGCGCTGGTTTCGGGCCCGGATGCGGTGGTGCAGGACATGATAGAGGCTAGCCGGCGCGGGCCCCGGTTATCCCATGTCGACTCCATCGAACAATCACCGGCGGATGCGCCGGTTCAATCGGGATTCCAGCAAATTAGATAGACCGGCACGAACGGCGGCCTGCTCGGATGCCGCCCTCCGTGCCGGTTGAACCTTGTCGTTTGGCTTATCCGAGCGCTGCCACGTCGGCAATCGTTTTGCCTGGCTCGGGCCGGCGCGTGTAGTCGGGATCGATGTCGGCCGCCCTGATGAAGCCGCCGGTGTCGACCACCAGCCGGGCCGGGATCGGCAAAGTCCAACTGTCTTCCCCGTGATGCTTCGGTAGGTCGATGCCGAATCCGAGATAGATTTCCTGGATGCTCGCCGGGACAGTGAAGGTCAGGCCGAGTTCGCTGGCATAGGCATTGCCGGGGTCCGAGAGCATGTCGAACTCGAGCGAATGCCTCTCTACCATCGTCTGATTATGCTCGGCCGGCTGGGGTGTCAGCGCCACGAGGTTGGCGCCGTGCTTCTTCAGTTGGTCGGTAACTGCCTGCAAAGCATACAGCTCTGCATTGCAATAGGGTCACCAACTCCCGCGGAAAACGGTTAGTACCAACGGACCCTGGGCCAAGAGGCTCCCTGAGTTGACCTCTTCGCCGTTCGAGTTCAGCAAAGAGAAGGCCGGAAGCGCGTCCCCGACTTTGGGCACGCCGTCCATAATGCCCGACTCACGCAGGTCTTGCGTGGCCTGACCCATCGCGGCACGCGCTTCGGCTGGAATCCGCTTCGCGGACCCTTCGCGAAGGGCGTCCAATTGTGCAGCAAGTGTCATTGTGATCTCCAAACAAAAAAAGCCGCGTTTGTGCCACCCGAAAGCGTTCGGGCGTTTCGCACGCGGATCGTCTATGGAGAACGATCTAAGGTGCCGCCGGGTCGGGTCAACGAAAGTCACGGTAATGTGTAGTGCCTATGGGGCGGCGGCCGCTTTCTTGATCAACACGGCGGCGGGACCCGCCATTCCGGCATTTTTGTGCCCGACGCCGGGAACCGTTTGCAGTCTCCACTTGAAAGACATCCCCGCTGCCTGGGCGTCGCGCTTCGCCTCCGCGAAGTAGGTTTTGCCTCGTTCCAGTCGGTTTGCGCCTTGCCGGTCTGCTTCAGGCGTGGTCCGAAGGTAGGTGCCCCGCCGTGTGTCTTCCTCGCCGAGCAGGACGACCAACGGTCCGGCGTAGAGTTCCCGCAGGTCCTCATCGGTGACCTTTGTTTCGCCAAGACCGTAGGGAAATTTCTCGTCCCGCGTCGTCATTGTGTACCAACCCGGATTGGCGGCAATCGCCAGGTTAACCCTTGGGCCGCCGGTAAAGGTCATATAGCGATGGACGAACTGGCCCCCGGCGGAATGGCCGAACAGGCTGAAAGTCTTGCGATTGGTTCCCGTCAGATCGCGAACCTGATCGAATACCCGGTCGATGATGGGAAAGCCCCAGTATCTCTCCGCATTGGCGGCGAGGGTGCCGTTGCTGTCGGCCCGGTACATGACGTTGCCGAGATTATAGTGCCAGGACCCCGGGAAATCGTCGCGGCTGAACTCCGGTGCCACGATCAGGAAGCCATGATAATCGGCATGGGTGATCCAGTTGTTACGATAGATATCCGCATTGCGTTTGACCCCGTGCATGACGAAGACAATGGGGCTATTCGCCGTGAACGATTTCGGCCGATAGGTCCAGACCCATAGCGATTTTCCGGTAGCGGCGGCGGGGTCCTTGTAGAGGAACCGCCCGGCCCCCGTGTCGATTCTGGGCGGGCCTGCCGTCTCGGGCGTGACGCAGCCGGTGACGAGGGCTGTCGCGACTATCGCGATTGCGCCGATAACGGATTTAAGACAATGCACTATTGCATTCCTTTGCGGTACGGTCTCGGGAGTTCCCGAAGATGTCGCGAAACGACTCGGCCAAGGCCACGTCCAGGTCGGCCATCGTGACCGGGAGGCCCAGATCGACCAGCGACGTGACCCCCAGATGTTGGTCGGCGATGCCGCAGGGGACGATGCCGTCGAAATGGGTAAGGTCCGGCTCGAGATTGATGGCCACGCCGTGGAAGGTCACCCAGCGGCGTATTCGGACCCCGATGGCGGCGATCTTGTCCTCGCGGCCGCCGCCGCGGTCGACCCAGATGCCGACCCGGTCCTCGCGCCGTTCCCCTTTCACGTTGAAGGAGGCGAGGGCGAGGATCACCCAATCCTCGAGATTCCGGATGAATTGCCGGATATCGGGGGAGCGTTTCTGAAGGTCCAGCATCACGTAACAAACCCGCTGTCCAGGCCCGTGATAGGTGAATTGGCCGCCCCGGCCGGTCTGATAGACCGGGAATCGGTTGCCCTCCAGCAGGTCCTCCGGGGATGCGCTGGTCCCGGCGGTATAGAGCGGCGGGTGCTCCAAGAGCCAGACCAGTTCGGGCGCCGTGCCAGCGCGGATGTCGGCGACGCGGGTTTCCATCGCCGCGACGGCGTCGTCATACCGCACGATTTCGTCGCTGACCTGCCATTCAACCCCGGATTTCCGGGCGGATTCCGGCGGATGGGCGATAGCCTTATGCATCCCTTGATAACCCCTCGGGGTTTTGGTATCCCCGCGTCATCGGGTGTTCTCTGTGGTGTCCGGTCATAATGCTATTATGATCAAGATTCGAGGGAGCGCGCACTATATATGCGGTCGTGGCGGAATTGGTAGACGCGCAGCGTTGAGGTCGCTGTGGTGGAAACACCGTGGAAGTTCGAGTCTTCTCGACCGCACCAATTTTCAAGGCCCGCTGACCAACCGGCGGGTCTTTGCTTTTTCGGCTGTCCGTATGCGCGGATGCCGGATACCCGGGGGTGAGCATGGCTGACGATCGCATTGTCCAAGATTCGCTCGAGTATCACCGTCGATCGCCCGCCGGCAAGCTTGCCGTCGTCCCGACCAAGCCGCTCGTCAATCAACGGGATCTTGCCCTGGCCTATTCGCCCGGTGTGGCGGCGGCGTGCGATGCGATCGCCGAAAACGCGGGCGAGGCGGCGACCGTCACGGCCCGCGGCAATCTCGTCGGCGTGGTGACCAACGGGACCGCCGTTCTCGGGCTCGGCAACATCGGGCCGCTCGCTTCCAAGCCCGTGATGGAAGGCAAGGCGGTACTGTTCAAGAAGTTCGCCGGCATCGACGTGTTCGATATCGAGGTGGATGAAACGGACATCGATCGTTTCGTCGATGTGGTCGCCTCGCTGGAGCCGACCTTCGGCGGCATCAACCTCGAAGACATCAAGGCGCCGGAGTGTTTCGAGATCGAGGCGGCGCTGCGCGAGCGGATGAATATTCCGGTCTTCCATGACGATCAGCACGGCACCGCGATCATCGTTGCCGCCGCGATCTCCAACGCCCTGCAACTCGTCGGCAAGTCCCTGAAGGATGCCAAGCTCGTCACGTCGGGCGCGGGGGCGGCGGCGATGGCCTGCCTCAACCTGTTGGTCGACATGGGCATGCCGCGCGAGAACATCTGGGTCACGGATATCGTCGGGCTCGTGTTCAAGGGCCGGCAGCAGGAGATGGACAAATACAAGGAGCCGTATGCGCAGGATACCTCGGCCCGCACGCTGGACGACGTCATCGGCGGTGCCGACGTGTTCCTGGGCCTATCCGCCCCCGGCGTCTTGACGCAGGAGATGGTCAAGAAGATGGGCAAACAGCCGATCATCATGGCCTTGGCCAATCCGACGCCGGAAATCTCGCCGGAAGACGCGCGGGCCGCCCGTGAGGATGCGGTCATCGCGACCGGGCGGTCGGATTACCCGAACCAGGTCAACAACGTGTTGTGCTTTCCCTTCATATTCCGCGGCGCCCTTGATGTCGGCGCGACCGTCATCAACGAGGAAATGAAGATCGCCTGTGTCGATGCGCTGGCCTCCCTGGCGCGGGCCGAAATGTCGGACATCGTGGCCAAGGCGTATGGCGATCAGCCGATGCAGTTCGGCGCCGACTATCTGATCCCCAGGCCGTTCGATCCTCGACTGATCCTGGAAATTGCGCCGGCGGTGGCGAAGGCCGCGATGGACAGCGGTGTCGCGACGCGGCCGATCGAAGATCTGGACCATTACCGGCAGACACTGTCCCAGTTCGTGTGGAAGACCGGGCTTTTGATGAAACCGGTCTTCGACCAGGCGCGGAGCCATCCCAAACGGGTGACCTATACCGACGGCGAGGACGAACGGGTGTTGCGCGCGGTGCAGGAGGCCCTCGATGCGGGCCTCGCCAGACCAATCCTGATCGGCCGTCGCGCCGTCGTTCAGTCGCGGATCGAGGCGCTGGGATTGCGAATCCGGCTAGACGAACAGGCCGAGCTGGTAGACCCCGAGCAGGACGACCGTTATCACGACTATTGGACCGAGTATTACCAATTGATGGCGCGGAAGGGCGTCTCGCCGGATCTCGCGCGCCGGGTCATGCGGACGCGGACGACGGCGATCGGCGCGATGATGCTGCGGCGTGGCGATACGGATGCGATGATCTGCGGCGCCATCGGGCAGTTCCAGACGCACCTGCGCCATGTGCGGGACATCATCGGCATGCGCGAGGGCGTCTTGGATGTCTCCGCGTTGACCTTGCTGGTCCTGCCGAACGGCCTGTACTTCATCGCCGACACCCATGTCACGGCGGATCCTTCGGTCGATGAAATCGTGGAAATGGCGATCCTGGCGTCGGAGCAGGTGCGCCGCTTCGGGATCGAGCCGAAGGTGGCATTACTGTCGCACTCGAATTTCGGTACTTCGCAACACGGATCGGCGGCAAAGATGCGTGAGGCGGCCTCTCGGTTGCATCAGCAGTACCCCGACATGGCGGTCGAGGGCGAAATGCATGCCGACGCGGCCATCGATATCGAAATCCGGCGGCGTATATTTCCGGATGCGCGGCTGGAGGGCAGCGCCAACTTGCTGATCATGCCCAATCTCGATTCGGCCAACATCGCCTACAACCTTGTGAAGGTGCTGGGCGACGGGTTGATTAGCGTCGGTCCGATGTTGCTGGGGACGGCGATGCCGGTCCATATTGTAACCCCGTCTATTTCCGCCCGTGGCCTCTTGAATATGACGGCGTTGTCTGTCGTTGATGCTCAAGCGTTTGAAAGCCAATCCCGCGCCTGACTGGAGGTCCCGTGACCGACAACCCGGAAACCGCCGCTGACACCCGCGACGAGTTGGACGGCCTGTATGGCGCAACCGACGCTTTGGTTCGCGAGGTCCAGCAGGCTCTCGCGGACACTCGGCCCGATATTGTCACCACACTGATCGAGCCGCTGCATGCGGCGGACCTGGCCGATCTTTTCGAGCACCTGACGCCTGACGAGCGCGATATTCTGGTAACGCTTGTCGGCGGGGACCTTGACCCGGAGTTCTTTACCCATCTCGACGAAACTGTCCGCGAAGACGTTATCGAGGTGCTCGATACGGAGCAGCTTGCTGAGGTCGTCAATGAACTGGAAACCGATGACGCCGTCGATCTGATCGAGGGCCTCGACGAGAGCGATCAGGAGGAACTGCTCAACGCCGTCGCCCCGGCGGAGCGGGTGCTCTACGAGGAGGCACTCAGCTACCCGGAGGATAGTGCCGGTCGTCTGATGGACCGCGAGGCCGCGACCGTGCCGTCCTATTGGAACGTCGGTCAGACGATCGACTACATGCGCTCCGACGCGGATCTTCCATCGAATTTCTACGATATCTACATCGTCGGCCCGACTTATCGTCCGGTGGGTTTCGTGCCCGTCAGCCGACTATTGCGGACGGAACGGCCGGTCGGCATCGGCGATATCATGGATACCGAGTTGAAGCTGATCCCGGCGACCATGGACCAGGAGGACGTGGCCTTCCTGTTCCGTCAGTACGGATTGGTATCCGCTCCCGTGGTCGATGAGAACGGCCGGCTGGTCGGCGTGATCACCGTCGACGACGTGGTTGACGTGATCGAGGAAGAGCATGAGGAAGACATGCTGAAACTGGGCGGCGTCAGCGAGGACGATTTCTACGACGCGGTGATCGACACGACCCGGTCGCGCTTTTCGTGGCTGCTCGTCAATCTGGCGACCGCGATCTTGGCCTCCATGGTCATCGCGATGTTCGATGCGGCGATCGACAAGGTCGTTGCGCTCGCGGTCCTCATGCCGATCGTTGCGTCGATGGGGGGCAACGCGGGGACGCAGACCTTGACCGTTGCGGTGCGCGCGCTTGCCGTGAAGGAACTGACGCCAACGAATGCCATGCGCATTGTCGGAAAGGAGGTGCTGGTCGGCGGCATTAACGGCATCCTTTTCGCGGCCTTGATGGGGCTCGTGGCGTGGTTCTGGTTCGGCAGCGTCCAGATCGGCGGCATCATCTCGGCGGCTATGGTCATCAACCTGCTGGTGGCGGGCTTCGCCGGCACGATGATTCCGCTTACCCTGGACCGCATCGGGATCGACCCGGCGGTGGCGTCGAGCGTCATTCTGACGACCGTGACCGACGTGGTTGGATTTCTCTCTTTCCTGGGGCTTGCCGCGGTGGTGTTGTTGTAGGCTGCGGCCGTCGAACAAAGGAGCGCATCGGATGATTTCCAACGATATTCCGGGGATGGATTTCGGTCTTGGCGAAACCGCCGACATGATGCGCGATACCGTACGAAATTTTTCGGCGGATACGATTGCCCCGCGTGCGGCGGAGATCGACGAGTCCAACGAGTTTCCGCGCGACCTCTGGCCCAAACTGGGTGAACTCGGTCTTCTTGGTGTGACCGTCGAGGAGGAATTCGGCGGCGCCGGGATGGGCTATACCGAGCATGTCATCGCGATGGAGGAACTGAGTCGGGCTTCGGCCGCGGTGGGGTTGTCTTACGGTGCGCATTCGAACCTATGCGTCAATCAGATCCGCCGAAACGGATCGGACGCGCACAAGGCCAAATATCTGCCGAAGCTGATCAGCGGCGAGCATGTCGGCGCGCTGGCGATGAGCGAGCCGGGCGCCGGATCGGATGTCGTGTCGATGCGCACCCGGGCGGAGAAGAAGGGCGACCGTTATGTCTTGAACGGCCGGAAGATGTGGATCACGAACGGCCCCGATGCCGACGTCCTCGTGGTCTATGTCAAGACCGATCCCGACGCCGACAAGCGCGGCATCAGCGCCTTCATTATAGAGAAGGGCATGAAGGGTTTCTCCACCGCGCAGAAATTGGACAAGTTGGGGATGCGTGGCTCGAATACCTGCGAATTGGTTTTCGACGATTGCGAGGTTCCCGCGGAAAACCTGATCGGTGGCGAGGGCAAGGGTGTCAATGTGCTGATGAGCGGCCTCGACTACGAGCGGCTTGTCTTGGCCGGCGGGCCGCTGGGTATCATGCAGGCTTGCCTCGATGTGGTCGTCCCGTATGTCCATGAGCGCGAGCAATTCGGCCAGCCGATTGGCTCGTTTCAGATGATCCAAGGCAAGCTTGCCGACATGTACACGACGATGAATGCGGCCAAGTCCTACGTGTACATGGTGGCGTTGGCCTGCGATCGCGGCGACGTCACGCGCAAGGATGCCGCTGGGGTCATCCTATACGCGGCGGAGAAGGCGACATGGATGGCGTTGGAGGCGATTCAGTGCCTCGGTGGTAATGGATACATCAACGAATACCCGACCGGCCGCTTGCTGCGCGACGCCAAGCTCTATGAGATAGGCGCCGGTACGTCGGAAATCCGGCGCATGCTGATTGGCCGGGAACTCTTTGAAGAAACCGCTTAGCGAGGAATTCGGAGCGAGAATGCCAACGGTATTGATCACGGGTGCGAGTAGAGGGCTCGGACGGGAATTCGTCCGGCAATACGAAGACGCCGGATGGCGGGTCATCGCGACCTGCCGCGATCCGGCGGCAACCGATCTTGCCTGCGAGTGCCATACCCTGGACGTCACCGATCCCGAAAGCGTCGATGCCATCGGTGCGGCGCTGAGCGGCGAGGCGATCGACGTCCTGGTCAACAACGCCGGTATCTACGGGCCGCGCGACTACGGTCCCGATTCGATTCCGTATGACGATTGGGAAAGCGTTTTGCGGACGAACGTGCTGGCGCCGATGCGCGTGTCGGCGGCGTTGATGAACCCGGTCGCCCGTTCGGAGCGGAAGTTGATGGTGTTTCTGAGCAGCGTCATGGGCAGTATCGGGGGCGGCGGTAGCGGTCAGTATATCTACCGGTCGTCCAAAGCAGCGCTCAACGCCGCGGTTGCCGCGTTTGCGAAGGATATCCGCCCGTCCGATATTGGGTGTCTGTTGCTCCATCCCGGCTGGGTTCAGACCGATATGGGCGGACCTAGTGCGGCGATCGATGCCGTGACCAGCGTCACCGGCATGCGACAGGTCATCGAGGACTGGTCGATCGGCGATACCGGTGTCTTCCTGGATTATGCAGGCGAGCCGATTCCCTGGTGATGGCTGTGTACTCGAATACGGGATTGGACGGCGGTGCGCTGGCGATTATCCGGCTGCCGTATGCAGATCCATTGAATAATCGTCCGGCGGGGTAGGGCGGCGCGCATGTCCGGCATCGCTGGTTTCGTCGACACGAGATTGAACCTTTCCGAAGCGGGCCTGTCCGGTGTTATCGACCGCATGACGATCCAACTGCTACACCGCGGGCCGGACGATGGCGGTTCCGTGGTGGATGCGCCGATGGGCCTCGCATTGGGATGCCGCCGGTTGGCAATCCAGGACCGGAGCAAGAACGGCCGGCAGCCGATGGAGTCGGCGAACCGGCGCTATCTCATCGTCTTTGACGGGGCGATCTACAATTTTCAGGAATTGAAGAAAGAGCTTCTGGCGACGGGTATGCGGGGGTGGCGGGGATCGTCCGACACCGAGGTGTTGTTGGCGGCGATGTCCCGGATCGGCGTTGCCGGTACATTGGACCGATGCGACGGCATGTACGCCTTCGCCCTGTTGGATCGTCAGGCAAAACGGCTTCATCTGGTGCGGGATCGGCTGGGCGAGAAGCCGCTTTATTTTGGTTGGGGCGGGACCTCGCTGCTCTTCGCCTCCGAACTGAAGGCGCTGGCTGCGCACCCGTCGTGGCAGGGCGCGATCGACCGGCAGGCCGCCGCCGCGTATATGCAATTCGGTTATGTCCCGGCTCCGCTGACGATCTATCACGGCATTCGAAAGCTACCACCCGCGCATTGGATCACGTTGGATCTCGATGGCTTGAAGCCAGGTGTGATGCCGGTGCCGCGGCCGTACTGGAACCAGCGGGGACTCATCGAACACGCCGTCGAAGCGCCGTATGACGGGAATATCGACGGAGCGGTCGGTCGGCTCGACCAGATACTCGGCAGGTCGTTGGAGCGGCGCTTGTCGGCGGACGTTTCGGTCGGGGTGCACTTATCCGGTTCGGTCGCGTCCAATGCAATTGCCGCGATGGCGTCGGAAACGGCGACGGAGCCGATCAGGACTTTTTCCATCACATACGACAACCGGGAGCGGCGGGCGGTCGACCAAGCCAATGCCGCCGCGCGGTGGTTGGGGTCCGAACACACGGCATTGGAAGCGCCCAAGGAGGCCCCGATGCGGACCATCGAGCGATTGCCCCAGCTCTTCGACGAACCCTATGCCGGACGGACCCAGTTACAGTCGGTCTTCCTTGCGGAAGCTTTGCGGGAACACACACACGCGGTGATATCCGATGTTGGCGGCGAAGCCTTGTTCGGGGGTGGCCCCCGCCGCCGGGCGGCGCAAAATCATTGGCGGCACATTCGACACAAATCGGCCCGGCGAAGCCTGGCGGCATTAGCGCTGCGATGGTGCCCCTTCCGCGCGCTCAATCGCTTTTCGTCCGCCGGCGACTGGCTTTTCGAGAAGTTATCGAAATCCGCCGGCCCCACGCCGGAATTCCTGTTGGCGCGGTATCGGAGATTCTGGCAGGGCGTTGACAATCCGATGCACCGGTTCGACTTCATGCCCGACGATGGCGGCGCCGCCTGGAAGCCGGCGACTCCATCCGCCGCGCGCTTGTTGAATGCCGACGTGTCGACGACCTTGCCGAA
Source organism: Alphaproteobacteria bacterium (assembly GCA_965228975.1). Taxonomy (GTDB): domain Bacteria; phylum Pseudomonadota; class Alphaproteobacteria; order UBA8366; family UBA8366; genus JAJFJD01. Next base: position 2,598,901 of record OZ245851.1, on the reverse strand, counting down.
CGACAGCTTGGTGGCGCTCGATCGCGCCAGCATGGCGGTGGGGGTGCAATTGCGCGCACCGATGCTGAGCCGTGAGCTTGTCGAATTCGTCCTGTCGCTGCCGACCGATGAGAACGGCGGCAAGGGCATGGCCGAGCGCGCGTTGGTGCAATTGGCGGAGCGTTATGCCGGCGGCGATTTGGAGATCGCCGGTGTCGCGGACAGCGGTCCGCCGCTTGCCGATTGGCTGCGTGGGCCGCTTGTCGACTGGGCTGACGATCTGCTGTCGCCAGAACAGTTGAAACATGACGACCTGCTCCGGGCCGAACCGATCGTGGCGGCGTGGCGGCAGCATCGCGATGGTATGGCCGACCGGAGCGGCGATCTGTGGACCGTCCTGATGTTTCAAGCGTGGCGCGCCGAATGGCTCTAGCGGCGCGGACCTGGGTTTTCGCCGTCTTTATCGGTGTCTCGGCCGGTTTCGGAATTTGGGCGGCCGTCATCGAGCCGGACATGCTGCGGGTCCGGTTTGTCGAAGTCGCGTCCAACACGCGGCCCGCAACAATGCCGCCGATGAAGATCGCCGGCATCGCCGACGATACCACCCGGACGCCGGAGATTGTGCGGACGGTCGCGCCTCTGCCGATCGGCGAACCGATCTTGTTGATGATCCATGATCCCGCCGTATTTGAGGATGCAACGGACCGTGTAACGCTCACTCTGGCTGGGCATACCCACGGCGGTCAGGTATATCTTCCGGGGATCGGGGCCCTCATCGTGCCCGGCCGTGCGCCGCGCCGTCATGCCATGGGCTGATACGCGAGAATGGGCGAACGATGTTTGTCACCGGTGGGGTCGGAAGCAGTATTATACCCGTGCGTTTCAATATGCCGCCGGAGATCGTTTTCCTGACGATTCGATTCCGATTTTCTCCGGCGCGGGACACTAAAGGTCGGTAGGTCCGTGGCTGTAATCGCGACATCCCTCGATAGCAACGCAGACGCGTTCCGGCAGAATGCGGCGGCGATGAAGAACGCTCTCGACGATCTGCGCAAGACGATTGCGGCGGTAGAGCGGGGCGGCGGTGATTCGGCGCGCGAACGTCACCTCTCGCGCGGGAAACTCCTGGTGCGGGACCGGATAGACCGGTTGGTTGATCCGGGCGCGCCTTTCCTCGAACTGTCGCCGCTTGCGGCGCATGGCATGTATGACGACCGGATCGCGGCGGCGGGAATCATCACCGGGATCGGGCGGGTCTCCGGCGTGGAATGTGTGATCGTGGCGAATGACGCGACAGTCAAGGGTGGAACGTATTATCCGGTCACCGTGAAGAAGCATTTGCGGGCGCAGGAGATCGCGCTTCAGAATCGATTGCCGTGCATCTATCTGGTCGATTCCGGGGGTGCGAACCTGCCGAACCAGGATGAGGTCTTTCCGGACCGCGAGCATTTCGGCCGCATCTTCTTCAACCAAGCGACGATGTCGGCGCAGGGCATTCCGCAGATCGCCGCGGTGTTGGGATCGTGCACGGCGGGTGGCGCCTATGTCCCGGCCATGTCCGATGAATCGATCATCGTGAAGGAGCAGGGGACGATCTTCCTGGGCGGGCCTGCCCTGGTGAAGGCGGCGACCGGGGAGGAGACGAGCGCCGAGGAATTGGGCGGTGCGGATGTGCATTCCCGGACCTCCGGGGTCACCGATCACTACGCCGAGGACGACGATCACGCGCTGGCAATCTGCCGGCGTATTGTGGGTAACTTGAACTGGCGCAAACCGGTATCCTTACAGGTGACCGAGCCCGTCGCGCCGATCCGCGATCCGGAAGAGCTTTACGGCGTCGTGCCGGCGGATATCCGCAAACCGTATGACGTGCGCGAGATCATTGCGCGGATCGTGGATGGCAGCGACTTCGATGAATTCAAGCAGCTCTACGGCACGACGCTGGTGTGCGGTTTCGCCCGGCTTCACGGGTATCCGGTCGGGATCATCGCGAACAACGGCATCCTATTCTCCGAATCCGCGCTCAAGGGTGCGCATTTCATCGAACTATGCTGCCAGCGCGGCGTGCCTTTGATCTTCCTGCAGAACATTTCGGGTTTCATGGTCGGCAAGAAATACGAGGCGGGCGGCATCGCGAAGGACGGCGCCAAGTTGGTGATGGCGGTGGCCTGCGCGAATGTGCCGAAATTGACCGTGATCATTGGCGGATCGTACGGCGCCGGGAATTATGCCATGTGCGGCCGGGCCTATTCGCCGCGCTTCCTGTGGATGTGGCCGAATGCGCGTATATCGGTCATGGGCGGCGGGCAGGCGGCCAACGTGCTGGCGCAGGTGCGGCGGGACGGCCTGGAGCGCAGCGGTGAAAGCTGGAGCCAGCAAGACGAGGAAGCCTTCAAACAGCCCATCCTCGAACAGTATGAGCGGCAGGGGCATCCGTATTACGCGAGCGCCCGGTTGTGGGACGACGGGGTCATCGATCCTGCCGAGACACGCACCTATCTCGGCCTGGGATTGTCGGCGGCGCTGAACGCGCCGATAGAAGAAACGCGGTTTGGTGTGTTCAGGATGTAGTGGGAATGACAAGCAAGACGGTCCTTATGGAAATCGATGGGCGTGGCGTGGCGACCGTGACCCTCAACCGGCCGGAGGTGCATAACTGCTTCAACGAGGAAGTGGTCATCGGCCTGCGGGAATGTTTCGACGAACTCGCCGGCCATGACGGTTTGCGGGCGGTGGTGTTGCAGGCCGGGGGCAAGAGTTTCTGCGCCGGCGTCGACCTTAACTGGATGAAGGAGATCGGCACCTTCTCTGAAGCGGAGAATGTCGCCGACGCGAAGCGCATGGCGGGGATGTTCGACAAGCTGAATACGCTGCCGGCGCCCACGATCGCCAAGGTGCAGGGCTCGGCTTTCGCCGGCGGGCTGGGCCTGATTGCGGCCTGCGATATCGCGGTGGCCGCGGATCACGCCAAATTCGCCGTGACCGAAGTGCGGCTCGGATTGATCGCCGCCGCGATCAGCCCGTATCTCATCGCGGCAATCGGGGCCGGCGCGGCGCGGCGCTATTTCCAGACCGCGGAACGGTTCGACGCGACCGAGGCCAAGCGAATCGGCTTGCTGCATGATGCGGTGCCGGCCGACGCGCTCGACGGCGCAGTGGACGATATCGTCGCGAACATCCTCAAGAATGCTCCGGCGTCGCTGCGGGCGTGCAAGACCTTGATCCGCGAATGCGCAGGGCCGATCACCGAGGATATTCAGAATGATACCGCGGCGCGCATCGCCGCGATCCGGGCGACCCCGGAAGGGCAGGAGGGAATCTCGGCTTTCTTCGAAAAACGGCGGCCGGCGTGGATCGCCGGGGCGGAGGGCTGAGTGATGGCGGAACCCATTATTCTGTGCGAGACGGATTCGCGCGGCGTCGCGACGATCACCTTCAATCGGCCCGAGGTCAATAACGCCTATAATGCAGAGTTCATACAGGGCGTTCTTGAGACGGCGGGTAAGCTCGCGGTCGATGATTCGGTACGCTTGGTCTTGCTGCGCGGCAACGGCCGTCATTTCCAGGCGGGCGCCGATCTTAAATGGCTGAAGCAGGTTTCCAAGATGACGCCGGAGGAGAACCTCGAAATTTCCCGCCGAACGACGGATGCGGTGCGGGGCTTGAACGAGTTCCCGAAACCGACGATGGCCTTGGTCCACGGCGGTTGCTTCGGCGGCGGCACGGGGATCATCGCTGCTTGCGATATCGTGATCGCATCCGAGGATGCGATATTTTCGATTACCGAGGCGCGTTGGGGCGTCATGGCCGGCCCGATATTTCCGCAACTCAACGCCTGCATGGGGCAGCATAACGTGCGCCGCTATTCGCTCACCTGCGAGCGGTTCGGCGCGCAACAAGCCTATGAGATGGGGCTGGTGAACGCGGTCTGTCCGGTCGGCGAACTGGATACGGCGGCGGCCCCGTTGATCGAGGCGATCCTCTCCGGTGGGCCGGCGGCGCTGCGTGAGACGAAGAAACTGATCAAGGACATTGCGGGTATCGCCGTGCCGGACGATAGGGCGGAGGCGCTTGCCGTCCAACACGCGTTGAAACGGCAGACCGACGAAGCGGACGAAGGTTTGCGCAGCTTCGTCGAGAAGCGAAACCCCAGCTGGTATCCGGGACAGGCAGGATGAGCGACGAAGTGTTGATGACCGTCGACGATCGCGGCGTTGCGACGTTGACCTTGAACCGGCCGGAAGCGTTGAACGCCTTTAACGCCGACGAAATCTCGGCCTTTAACGACGCGATGGCGCAGGCGACGGCGGATTCGGCCGTTCGGGTCATCGTGATCGCCGGTAATGGGCCGGTATTTTGTTCGGGCGCCGACCTCAATTACCTGAAATGGGCCGGTGGTCTATCGCATGAAGACAACTTGGCGGACGCCAGGAAATACGCGGCGATGGGGGAGGCGATCTATGCCGCCTCACAACCGGTTATCGCGCGCGTCCAGGGCGGCGCCTATGGCGGCGGTGTCGCGGTGGCGGCCGCCTGCGATGTCGTCATCGCCGAGAGTGCGGCGAAGTTCGCGATCACCGAAGCGCGGTACGGCTTCACGCCATCCTTGATGGTGCCGTATCTGCTTGGCCGATTGGGGCAGCGCGAGTGTCGGCGCTGGTGCCTGACCGGCGAAGTGATGTCGGCCGCCGAAGCGTTCCGGATCGGGTTGGCGGATATCGTCGTGGACGACTCGCTCGACGATAAGGTGGCGGCGGTGGCGGACAACATCCTGATGAACTCTCCGGGCGGATTGGCGGAAAGCAAGGCGTCGATTGGCGAGAACGGCTATCCTCCGATCGATCGCGGCATGATCGACCGTACGTTGGAAGCGTTCGTCGCCGGGCGCGGCAGCGAGCAGGCCTTGGAAGGCGCGGATGCCTTCATCGGGAAACGGCCGCCTACTTGGGCGATGGAGGTGGATGCGTGACGCGGAAGCAGCCGCCCCGTCTGGTTGGAACCGGATTCACGGTACTGCTGCTCGGCCTGATCGCGCTCGCGGCCGGTGAAATCGGCACGATCTTTCAGCTCGTCATGCTGCTGATCCTCTCGCTCGCCGTCGCGACTTTCCATCTGGTCTTTCGGGGAAGCGGATTCTTCGCGATCTCATTGGCCAACTTTCTCGGCGTCTACGCGTGTTTCTATGTTTTCTTCGTCGTGACGAACTTTTACGACGCCAGCCCGTGGGCTTTCCATCTCGGCTTCAGTTTTCCGATCCTCGCTTTCCTGGGCGGCGCGGTTCTTAAACGGGCGGAACTCCAATCGATCGTGCAATCCGAGCGATTGCGCGACGAACGCCATCTCGGCCGGACGTTCCTCTGGCTGTTGCCGGTGTCGATCATCGGTGCGTTGACCTTCCTGGTGCCGGAACATGTGGCCGAGCAACAAACGGTGACGATCATCTTCCTGGCGGCGATGGCGTCGCTCGCGGTCATTGTGTTCATGGCCAGTCGCGATATCGCGGTTTTCCTGCTCGACTCCGGCCTTCTGTTCGAGGAATTCTTTCAGAGCGCGGCGAAGTTGCTGGTGCCGGCATTCGCCTTCTTCACCTTCTATTCGCTGCAGGTCATCGTCTTCGGCTGCATCTATCGCATATTGGATCGGTATACCGATGACCCGCTTTTCCTTGTCGGCGATGTGCCGACGACGATCACTTTTTCCCAGGCCCTGTACTTCTCGGTCATTACCTTAAGCACGGTTGGGTACGGCGATGTGGTGCCGCTTTCGGACTCGGTCCGGGTAATCGTCTCGATCCAGATCGTTAGCGGCGTGCTGTTGCTATTGTTCGGCTTCTCCGAAATCATCGCCTATACCCGCAACCATAAGGGAAGATCCTAGCGGCCCATGTTCAAACGGCTTCTCATCGCCAACCGGGGCGAAATCGCCTGCCGCGTCATCCGAACCGCGCGCGACATGGGTATGCGCACGATCGCGGTCTATTCGGACGCCGATGTGGGCGCCCGGCATGTCGATTTGGCGGACGAAGCGTATCGGATCGGACCGGCCCTGGCGGCGGAGAGCTATCTCTCCGTCGAACGCGTGTTGGCCGTGGCGCGCGAGAGCGGGGCCGACGCTGTTCATCCCGGATACGGGTTTTTGTCGGAAAATGCCGAGTTCGCCGAGGCTTGTGCAACGGCCGGAATCGTTTTCGTCGGTCCGTCTCCGGCAGCGATTCGGGCGATGGGGTCGAAGATCGAGGCGAAGGCGCTCGCACAGGACGCCGGCGTGCCGGTGGTGCCCGGTTACAACGGCCTGTCGCAAGGGCGCGGCGACCTCAAGGCGGCGGCGGACGAGATCGGCTATCCGGTGATGATCAAGGCGTCGGCGGGCGGCGGCGGGCGCGGCATGCGGATGGTGCGGGAGGCATCGCTTTTCGAAGATGCGCTGGACAGCGCCAGCCGCGAGGCCAAGGCGGCGTTCGGCGACGGGCGGGTCCTGATCGAGAAATTCATCGCCCGGCCGCGCCATGTCGAGTTGCAGGTATTCGGCGACAGCCACGGCAATATCGTTCATCTGTTCGAGCGGGATTGTTCCGTACAGCGCCGTCACCAGAAGATCATTGAGGAAGCGCCGGCGCCCGGCGTGAGCGATGCTTTGCGAAAAGCCATGGGCGAGGCGGCGATCGACGTCGCACGCCGGGTCGATTATGTGGGCGCAGGTACCGTCGAGTTCATCGTCGACCGGGATGCAATGTCCGACGAAGGCGGATTCTATTTCCTCGAGATGAACACGCGGTTACAGGTAGAGCACCCGGTAACGGAAATGATCACGGGAATCGATCTCGTGGCGTGGCAGCTCGACGTGGCGGCGGGTGGCACGCTGCCGAAGACGCAAGCGGACATTCGCGCGAACGGCCATGCGGTCGAAGTGCGGTTGTACGCAGAGGATCACCGGCGGGACTTCCTGCCGTCGACCGGCCGTCTCGACCATCTTCGATTCCCCGGCGACGGATCGCCGGTCCGGGTCGATACCGGCGTTCGCGAGGGCGATACCGTGACGCGGCATTATGATCCGATGATCGCAAAGGTGATCGCATCCGGCGGGACGCGTGCGGCCGCGTTGTCAGCCCTCGAACAAGGACTCAAGCAGACCGAGGTGATTGGGCCAGCAACGAATTTGGCCTTTCTCACCGGATTGTTGGGGCATCCGTCTTTTCAGGAGGGTGATGTCGATACGACCTTCGTTCACCTCCATCGCGCGGAACTGATGGCTGCGTCGGAACCGCCGGGGACCGATGCCCTCATTCTTGCCGGTGTTTACGAGGCGCTCGCCGAGCGGGGCGGCGCTGGGTCGGGGGGCGACCCGTATTCGCCGTGGCGCCGCAGGGATGGATGGCGAGGGTTCGGCCGTGCGCCCGTTCTTCATCGGTTTCGAGACGGCGAGAGCGACGCAACCGTTTCCACCGAATGGGACGGGGATGAATTGCTGCTTGGGCTGCCCGACGACACCTACAGGGTCTCCGGAGGGCTCGCTGCCGACGGCACCGTGCGTGCGATGCTCGGCCGGCGGACCATCAAGGGCCGCGTCATCGAACGGGGTTCGGAACGCCACGTCCTGATCGACGGCCGCGCGCGGTGTTTGGTTCTGCGCGACCCCGATGCGCCATCCGCGCAGGGGGAGGCGGGGGGCGGCAAGCTCACCGCGCCATTGCCGGCGGCGGTCGTGCAGGTGCATGTGGAAGCCGGCGCCTCGGTCGCGCGCGGTGCGCCGTTGATGGTGCTGGAAGCCATGAAGATGGAGCATGTCATTACCGCGCCGTCGGACGGCGTTGTGGCCGCGGTCCATTTCGCCGTCGGGCAGCAGGTCGAGGAGGGGGCGGAATTGGTCGTCCTCGACGCGCCGGACGGTGGGGCGGCGTGAGGACTCGGCGGTGATGACGGTTCATCTGATCAAGCTTTCGGTCGGGATCGAGAATATCGATCATCTAACCCGGGTACAGGAAGGGCGGCTCCGGCAAGCGGCGGCCGAGGGGCGCGCGGGCCGGTTGTTCCATCGCACCCGGCATATGCCCCGGCGCAGCGAGGAATTGCTCGACGGCGGCTCGATCTATTGGATCATCAAGGGCCGGACGCGCGCGCGGCAGCGGCTGATCGGCTTCGAGTCCGATGTGGATGAGGAAGGGCGGAAATTTTGCCGTCTCATGCTGGAACCGGGTCTTGTCCCGACCGATCCCTGGCCGCACCGGCCCTTCCAGGGCTGGCGTTATCTGGAGACCAAGGATGCGCCGCCCGACCGCATGCGCGGGCAGGCCGACCAGGAGATGCCGGAGGAAATGATCGAGGAGCTGCGGGATCTCGGCCTTCTTTAGGCGGCGGTTCGGCCTGTGGATAAGCCGGTGGATAAGAAAATTGTCGCGAGACGACATTAGGCCGTTGCCGAATAGGGGTTCCGGCGTTATATTCTTCTCTTGCGACCGTGCTTGAACTGGCAACCGGTTCTGGCACGATCTCCTTCAAATAGGATGATGCGGCAGGACAAAACCGGTCCAGCGTTGTCGCCTGTTGTTTGACAAGTGAATGAATTGGAAGGGATGCGCGGGCGGCGGTTTGTGCTGTTTTTTTTGCACGGATCGGTTTTTTTGCAGTCTGTGTATCTCTTTTAAGCGAGCCTTTATGTGTCCCGGCTGGACTGCTTGGTCTGGTTGGGACGTGAAGCGAGCCAAAGAGTAATACTTTGAGTGTAAGGATCCGTGTTTGTTGGGCGTTTTGTTTGGCGCCTGATTTAACATGAGAGTTTGATCCTGGCTCAGAACGAACGCTGGCGGCAGGCTTAACACATGCAAGTCGAAGGAGAAGCAGAACTTCGGTTCTGTGGACACTGGCGAACGGGTGAGTAACGCGTGGGAACCTACCCTGGGGTGGGGGACAACCACTGGAAACGGTGGCTAATACCGCATACGCCCTCCGGGGGAAAACTTTTGTGCCCTGGGATGGTCCCGCGTCGGATTAGCTAGTTGGTGGGGTAACGGCCTACCAAGGCGACGATCCGTAACTGGTCTGAGAGGATGATCAGTCACACTGGAACTGAGACACGGTCCAGACTCCTACGGGAGGCAGCAGTGGGGAATATTGGACAATGGGGGCAACCCTGATCCAGCCATGCCGCGTGGGTGAAGAAGGCCTTAGGGTTGTAAAACCCTTTCAGCGGGGAAGATGATGACGGTACCCGCAGAAGAAGCCCCGGCTAACTCCGTGCCAGCAGCCGCGGTAATACGGAGGGGGCTAGCGTTGTTCGGAATTACTGGGCGTAAAGGGCGTGTAGGCGGTTTGCCGAGTCAGGCGTGAAAGCCCCGGGCTTAACCTGGGAACTGCGTTTGATACTGGCAGGCTAGAGGTTGGAAGAGGAGAGTGGAATTCCCAGTGTAGAGGTGAAATTCGTAGATATTGGGAAGAACACCAGTGGCGAAGGCGGCTCTCTGGTCCATACCTGACGCTGAGGCGCGAAAGCGTGGGGAGCAAACAGGATTAGATACCCTGGTAGTCCACGCCGTAAACGATGTGTGCTAGACGTCGGGTGTTCAGCATTCGGTGTCGGAGCTAACGCATTAAGCACACCGCCTGGGGAGTACGGCCGCAAGGTTAAAACTCAAAGGAATTGACGGGGGCCCGCACAAGCGGTGGAGCATGTGGTTTAATTCGACGCAACGCGCAGAACCTTACCAGCCCTTGACATCCCGGTTTTGGGGAGTGGAGACACACCCTATCAGTTCGGCTGGACCGGTGACAGGTGCTGCATGGCTGTCGTCAGCTCGTGTCGTGAGATGTTGGGTTAAGTCCCGCAACGAGCGCAACCCTCATCCTTAGTTGCCATCTTTCAGTTGGGCACTCTAAGGAAACTGCCGGTGACAAGCCGGAGGAAGGCGGGGATGACGTCAAGTCCTCATGGCCCTTATGGGCTGGGCTACACACGTGCTACAATGGCGGTGACAGAGGGCAGCGAGCCTGCGAAGGTTAGCAAATCCCCAAAAACCGTCTCAGTTCGGATTGTTCTCTGCAACTCGAGAGCATGAAGTCGGAATCGCTAGTAATCGTGGATCAGCATGCCACGGTGAATACGTTCCCGGGCCTTGTACACACCGCCCGTCACACCATGGGAGTTGGCTTTACCCGAAGCCGGTGCGCTAACTTCGGAAGCAGCCGACCACGGTAAGGTCAGCGACTGGGGTGAAGTCGTAACAAGGTAGCCGTAGGGGAACCTGCGGCTGGATCACCTCCTTTCTAAGGATCGCGCGTAGCGGAACTTGTTTCTGCTATTCGCGTTCACTTACATCAACTCCTGTAAAAAACATCATGGCCGCCGCCTCCGCATCCCTTCCTTCGACGAGACTTGTTATTCAGTCAGAATCTACCGCTCTTTGAGCTACATGAGATTCTGACTGTTTTGCCCTCAAGTAGCGAGCTACAGCGAGCGATAGGGCCAATGAACACGTCCTCAAGCAGCCGATAGGCGGTAGGACCATTAAAGTGTCCTCAAGCAGCCGATAGGCGATAGGACATATCTAAGAGGGCCTGTAGCTCAGCTGGTTAGAGCGCACCCCTGATAAGGGTGAGGTCGGTAGTTCAAATCTACCCAGGCCCACCATTGAAGGGGCCATAGCTCAGCTGGGCTGTGACGCGCAGCGTCGCAGCGCCTGCTTCCGCGAGGAGCCCCTGTTGGGGGTCCGAGGGGAAAGAGTTACGGGGCCATAGCTCAGCTGGGAGAGCGCCTGCTTTGCAAGCAGGAGGTCACCGGTTCGATCCCGGTTGGCTCCACCATTGTGGCGCTACCGGTAAAGCCACATGAGGATACTCGTCGAAGGATGACAGGCGCTTGGCGCCGGCGCTCAAGTAGGCCGGCGGCCGGTAGCGCGGACAAAGAGTTTTGTTGTTTGACATTGTGAAGAGGGTTTTGACGTAGTTGCTCTGATTCGGGCGTGAACTATTACGTGCACTATCGGCTTTCGCCTATATGAGTGCGTAGTTTGTCTCATGTCTGTTTGGAGCGACGCGGGTTTTATGATCGCTGAATCGATCTGTTGCGGTCTGCACCGATCAGGTTTTGCTCTCAAGTAGCCGCGAGGCGATAGAGCAAAAGCTGTGAAAGAGCTGATTGTGACGGATGGTTTGGATCAAGCGTTTAAGAGCATTTGGTGAATGCCTTGGCGTCAGGAGGCGATGAAGGACGTGGCACGCTGCGAAAAGCCACGGGGAGCTGCGAGCAAGCTTTGATCCGTGGATATCCGAATGGGGAAACCCGGCCCTTTAGGGTCATCCTGTGGTGAATCTATAGCCATGGGAAGCGAACCCGGGGAACTGAAACATCTCAGTACCCGGAGGAAAGGACATCAACCGAGACTCCGTTAGTAGCGGCGAGCGAACGCGGACTAGGCCAGTAGCGCACAGCAAGAGACCGGAACCGTCTGGAAAGTCGGGCCTGAGTGGGTGATAGCCCCGTACGGGTATTGCTTGTTGTGCGTTCTTGAGTAGGGCGGGACACGTGAAATCCTGTCTGAACATGGGGGGCCCCCCCTCCAAGCCTAAGTACTCCCTGACGACCGATAGTGAACCAGTACCGTGAGGGAAAGGTGAAAAGCACCCCGATGAGGGGAGTGAAAGAGACCCTGAAACCGAATGCTTACAAGCAGTTGGAGCCCCCTTGAGGGGTGACAGCGTACCTTTTGTATAATGGGTCAGCGAGTTAATCTGTCGAGCGAGCTTAAGCCGTTAGGTGTAGGCGCAGCGAAAGCGAGTCTGAACAGGGCGTTTCAGTTCGTCGGATTAGACCCGAAACCCGGTGATCTAGCCATGGGCAGGTTGAAGGTGCGGTAACACGCACTGGAGGACCGAACCCACCTATGTTGAAAAATGGGGGGATGACCTGTGGTTAGGGGTGAAAGGCCAATCAAACCGGGAGATAGCTGGTTCTCCGCGAAAACTATTTAGGTAGTGCGTCAGGTGATTACCCTCGGGGGTAGAGCACTGGATGGGCTAGGGGGACGCGAGTCTTACCAAACCTAACCAAACTCCGAATACCGAGGAGTACAGCCTGGCAGACAGACCATGGGTGCTAAGGTCCATGGTCGAGAGGGAAACAGCCCTGACCGCCAGCTAAGGTCCCTAAGTGACGACTAAGTGGGAAAGGATGTGGGAAGGCCAAGACAACCAGGAGGTTGGCTTAGAAGCAGCCATCCTTGAAAGAAAGCGTAACAGCTCACTGGTCTAATAGCCGTCCTGCGCCGAAGATGTAACGGGGCTTAAGTCGTCCACCGAAGCTGCGGATTCATGCCTTCTGGCATGAGTGGTAGCGGAGCGTTCCGTAGGCCTGCGAAGGTGTGCCGCGAGGCATGCTGGAGGTATCGGAAGTGAGAATGCTGACATGAGTAGCGATAAAGAGTGTGAGAAACACTCTCGCCGAAAGTCCAAGGGTTCCTGCGCAAGGCTAATCCGCGCAGGGTGAGCCGGCCCCTAAGCCGAGGGCGAAAGCCGTAGGCGATGGGAACCAGGTTAATATTCCTGGGCCTTCTGGGATGTGACGAATGCTGTAAGTTGTTACCGCTTATCGGATTTGTGGTGGCAGCGAAGGCGTTCCAGGAAACAGCCCCAGTAGTAGACCGTACCCTAAACCAACACAGGTGGACTGGTAGAGTATACCAAGGCGCTTGAGAGAACGGCGTTGAAGGAACTCGGCAAATTGCACCCGTAACTTCGGGATAAGGGTGCCCCATGTCCGGGCAACCGGATGTGGGGGGCACAGACTAGGGGGTGGCGACTGTTTACTAAAAACATAGGGCTCTGCGAAGCGGCAACGCGACGTATAGGGTCTGACGCCTGCCCGGTGCCGGAAGGTTAAGGAGAGAGGTGAGAGCTTTGAACCGAAGCCCCGGTAAACGGCGGCCGTAACTATAACGGTCCTAAGGTAGCGAAATTCCTTGTCGGGTAAGTTCCGACCTGCACGAATGGCGTAACGACTTCCCCACTGTCTCCAACGCCGACTCAGCGAAATTGAATTCTCCGTGAAGATGCGGAGTACCCGCGGTCAGACGGAAAGACCCCGTGCACCTTTACTACAGCTTTGCAGTGGCATTAGGAATGTTCTGTGCAGGATAGGCGGGAGCCTTTGAAGCGTAAGCGTCAGTTTACGTGGAGGCATCCTTGAGATACCGCCCTTGATGTTTCTGATGTCTAACCGCGCTCCGTGGATCCGGGGCCGGGACCCTGCATGGCGGGTAGTTTGACTGGGGCGGTCGCCTCCCAAAGAGTAACGGAGGCGCGCGATGGTGGGCTCAAGCTGGTCGGAAATCAGCTGTGGAGTGCAATGGCATAAGCCCGCCTGACTGTGAGGCCGACGGGCCGAGCAGAGACGAAAGTCGGTCATAGTGATCCGGTGGTCCCGCGTGGAAGGGCCATCGCTCAACGGATAAAAGGTACGCCGGGGATAACAGGCTGATACTCCCCAAGAGTTCACATCGACGGGAGTGTTTGGCACCTCGATGTCGGCTCATCACATCCTGGGGCTGAAGCAGGTCCCAAGGGTTCGGCTGTTCGCCGATTAAAGTGGTACGTGAGCTGGGTTTAGAACGTCGTGAGACAGTTCGGTCCCTATCTGCCGTGGGTGTACGAGACTTGAGAGGAGCTGCCCCTAGTACGAGAGGACCGGGGTGGACGTACCTCTGGTGTACCGGTTGTGGCGCCAGCCGCACCGCCGGGTAGCCAAGTACGGACAGGATAACCGCTGAAGGCATCTAAGCGGGAAGCCCCCCTCGAAACCAGGTCTCGCTTGAGAGCCGTGGAAGACCACCACGTCGATAGGCCGGGTGTGGACGCGCAGCAATGCGTGGAGCTAACCGGTACTAATCGCTCGATCGGCTTGATACCAAACCATCCGTGACAATCAGGAAACCTGATTGTTGCTTGTTAAGTTGCCCTACCGGCCCTTGGCCTACTTGAGGGCATGTTTATTCCATTCACTTTCATAAAACCCAATTACGTCAAACGCACCGCGCTAAACCGCGCTCAAACAGCCCTCAAGTAGGCGATAGCCGATAGGGCGAAAAGAGCTTCTGCGGATCGACGGCCTGGTGGTCATAGCGAGGGTTGACCCACCCGATCCCATCCCGAACTCGGCCGTGAAACCCCTCCGCGCCAATGGTACTGCGTCTTAAGACGTGGGAGAGTAGGTCGCCGCCAGGCCTTCAATCCGCAGAAAAGCGCTCAAGCAGGCGATAGCCGGTAGCGCAAACAAAGACCCTACAAAGCGCTACCGCTCGCGATGCTCGCTACTTGAGCGCAGACAAACCGCGCTCAAGCAGGCGATAGCCGGTAGCGCAAAGCAACCGCGCTCAAGCAGGCGATAGCCGATAGCGCACCTCAAAGAGTGCACAAACCCTCTTCACAATCTCAAACATCTTCTTCATATCCCGGAAACGGACCCGCAACCCTGTGGGGGAAGAAGGACTCCAAACAAGCGCTCAAGCAGGCGAAAGCCGATAGCGCAAAAAAAGACCAACGCGGGGTGGAGCAGTCTGGTAGCTCGTCAGGCTCATAACCTGAAGGTCGTAGGTTCAAATCCTACCCCCGCAACCAAATATCAATAGCTTACAAAGCCTCCCCACAGGGAGGCTTTCACATGTCCGCACTGTGTCCGAAACGTAGCCGTTCGTGAAGCTACCATCGCATCCAATGTGAATGTGCTTAGGGAGTGTCCAATCCTTGCCTGAAGATCAAGGCATCCATGCCGTAACGGAACGTTGGGCTTCGCTATTTTAGGGCGTCGTTAGGTCATGGTCGGATGACCGCTATCTACACAGGAGCGGACATCAAGTAGCAGTAGGAAAGAGTCCGCTTTTGACCCAAAGCGGACATTTGGTGATTCGTATTACGACAGAATACTATAGGCCCAGTTGCTCGATCTCGGAGAGGGGCATGGCCGAAGAGAAGGTCACACGGAAGCTTGCGGCGATCCTGTATGCCGACGTGGTGGGTTACAGCCGCCTAACCGGCATTGACGAAGTAGGTACGCACAGGACCGTCGCCGAATATCTCGACGCTATGGCGAGCATGATCTCGGACCATGGAGGCCGTGTCGTCCATTATGCAGGCGACGCCGTACTAGCCGATTTTACTAGCGTCGTTGCGGCGGTTGAATGTGCGGTCCAGGTTCAGAATGATCTGGGGGCCCGCAGCGCTGGTATTCCCAACGATCGCAAGGTTCAATTTAGGATTGGTGTCAACCTGGGTGACGTAATCGTTGCCCGGGACGACATCTATGGCAACGGCGTGAACGTGGCCGCACGGTTAGAGGCTCTGGCTGAACCTGGAGGCATCTGTGTGTCAGCGTCTGTATTCGAGCAAGTCAAAGGCAAGCTCGATGTGGGATTCGAGGATATAGGACCACGGGAGGTGAAAAATATCGCCGAGCCGGTTCGTACCTACCGCGTCTTCGCCGACCAGAAGTTTTCCGAAACGCACACAAGTGTGCGTACTTCACCAGTGCTCGAATTCGATCCTCCAGACCGGCCGTCCGTTGCGATACTCCCATTCAAAAGTTTAGGGGCCGAACCTGATAAAGATTATATTGCCGACGGAATCCGATTTGGTATCTCGGCAACGCTGGTCCAGCTTTCCGGGTTGTTCCTCGTCCATGCTCCTGTCCTCAACGAGTATCGTGAGAAAGACGTGACCGCCACGTCGGTGGGCGCCGAATTGGACATTCGCTATATTTTGGAAGGTTCTGTGCAGCAGGCCGGGAATCGCATCCGGGTAACGGTGCAACTCACCGATGTCGATGCCAAGCAAATCATATTGGCCGAAAGTTACGATCGCGTTCTCAATGACATCTTCCAATTACAGGATGAAATAACCAGAGAGGTTATCTCTTCGCTGAATATCAAGCTCGTAGCCAACGAAATCGACAGAATTTGGTTTGGGAAACTCGACAGCCCTGAAGCGATTGAATTTTACTATCGTGGCGCTAGTCACTTTTACGAGCTCAACAAAGACGATAACGCGACCGCGCGACACATGTTCGAGGAGCTTTATCGCGTTCAACCGGACTCGGTTGTGGGTCCGAGTTATATTTCAGTGACTCACTGGATGGATGCATTCTTCTGTTGGACAGATCCTTCGGCCCGATCGATGGATCAGGCTGCTCACTGGGCAAAGAAGGCGATGCAATACAAGGAAAACAACGGCATCGGTCACGCCGTCTACGGACATGTGCAGCTTCTCGACCGCAAATTCAACGAAGCACTCGCGACCTGTTCGAAAGGGGCCGAACTTCGTTCGAGCTGCCCGTTGGCACACGCACTTTTGGGACTTGCGCTCAATTACTGCGGCGACTCTGAGGCGGCAGTCAAAAGCGTTACGGAGGCCCTACAGCTAGAAATAGTCTATCCTGCCTGGTTGATCGATATTATTGCAGCAGCCTATCGGGATTGCGGAGATATCGAACTCTCAATTCTCGCGGCGAAAGAGTCTATACAGCTCAACCCGCAGAACAATGATGCGCGGTTAATTCTGTGCAGCGATTACATTCTTGCAGCTGATCAGGACCAAGCGCGGCGCGTCGCAGATCAAGTTATCGCCAGCGACCCTGCGTTTAGCCTTTCCAGCTATGCCAAAAGGCAGCCGTACAAGAACCCGGCTATGCTCGACCGGTTAATTACCGCGCTCGGTGAAGCTGGCCTGCCTAATTGACCATCATTCGTATGCGCGTCGACATTATTGACCAAGAGGCGATATACCGACGTTCGGTAGCCATGTCCGCATTTCCCCTGAAAGCGCACATGAACTCGCAGCGGCAAGACGTCTGCAAATTACCCTGAACGGACATCCGAACCGAGACCCCGCTCGCCCAATCTTTCACGGTGCATGCGCTCGACGATTTCGCACCGCCGGGCGATGACGTCAGCGTCAGGCTCGGGCATTTTCATGCTTGGGGCTCCTGTCCCACTCCGCTCATCAATTTAGGCGATCGGGTACGGGCGCCAAAGGAAAATCGGCAGGGAGAGGCGGAAACACCCCCTATTCCAAGACTTTCGGCCAGTTGGCGCGGCCCTTGGCGATGTTGCCGGGGATGTCTTCGCTCCACTGCTCCTGCACCGATTTGGAATAATTGAGGTAGAGCTTTCCTTGGTGGATGGTCCAGGCCTCGGGATCGATGCCGGCGGTGTAGCCCTGGCTCACCGCCCAGGCGCAATAGCCGCCGAATTCGGGTGCGTATTTCTCAGGGTTCGCGGCGAAGGCGTCCCGGTTGGCGGCGTCCTTGAACCGCCACGTGGCCCCCTTCCAGGCGTGGGTGAACTGGGATGACCCCTCGACTGCCTTCCCCTCGGTGAAATAGGCGACCGGGTCGGTCCCTTCGATGGCAACATTGCCGATGAACGACTGGTTGATCTCCGACTTGGCCGACGCCGCCCCCGGCATCCCCAACGCCAGGGTAAGGACAAGCACCAGGCCGAAAGCCGACCGAAGGGCATATCGGGAAATCATGGCCACAATTTATTTTATCCCGATGATCTCCAGTGGAACAGACCGGCCACGCTTCCAACCGATTTCTTCATCCGTCATTCCCCAGATGGCTCTCCGATTTGGCCCGGATGGTAGCCGAACAGGTCCTATTTTGGAACCCTGAGCGGAGTTTCCACACGGCGAACCCGATTTGCGACCGCCGGATTGGCTTTGACAGCCCAATCTCACCATTTTTCACCCATAGCGGACATCTTCCCAATCGCTAATGACGTCCGCTTTACTTCTAGGAGCGGACATCCGCGCAAGGGAACCCAACGTCCGCTGCTGACCCATCTCGGGCATTCTTGTGCACGGGAGACCCATCCAAAATGGCAGGCACACGAATGAATCTTGTCACAAGATCAAATCTATCGCGCCCGGTTTTTGGTTATCAGCAAGACCCTAGCAATAGCGTGATTGGCCGCAAGATTGTTAGTCAGCTTTTCCCGATAGCCTCAGGACGCCCGCCGTGCGCTCAGTGGCCTTGTTGTCGTTGCCTTTACCCGTGATCACGACTTGCAAGAACGTCGACGCAGTGTTTTTCTCGCCGACCTCTACCGGCGCGACGATCACTCGCCAGCCGTCCTGATTTAAACGCCAGGCCCGCACCGGGGTGCCCTCCCGCGATTTGGGCGATGTGGCGCGTCGGAGCGCTATCTGCTCATTTTCGCGAAGCCGTTCGGTGAAAAAGGCGAATGCATAATACGCACCTGGCGTCGGGGATTTGCGGCTGCTTGGATTGAGAGGCACTGCATGTCGTTCGGCGAACTCCGCCAACATCGCGAACTTTGTGTCCACCGAGAGCAGGTCGAGATGCAATTTCGCTGACGGCACCAATGCGAATAACGGCCGAACCGCGACCGCCGGCGCGTAGACCGGCAAGATCGAGACGCGGCGCACCACGACGGTTCGACCGGTCTGGGTGAAGTCCGCGACAAAGGTTATGCGAATGCGACGGCCGGCGGATCCGACGAATTGCAGATATGTGCCAAGCGTTGTCGTATTCGGCCAAACAGGGTTGGGGTCGCGCGCGATGAGTTGAAACCGGTGCAGGGCGAAGGTGGGGTCGCGGAACTTCGCCTTGCTGAGCGCCGACATCGCCGGGTCCTCGAATACCACCGAGCGTACGGCCTTGCGCCCGCTCAGCATCGCCGCACCGGCGGTGATGATGGCGGAATCCGTGGCCGTCAGTTTGGCCGGTTGTCCGGCGGATGACAGGCCGGGTATGGCGCCGGCCAACAGTCCTGCAACGATTATGGCTAGGAACCTGTACATGCGGAATTCTAGCGGGCTACCGCTTTTGGGGCGCTTTTTTGTTTGCCGTCGCCGAACATCACGCCTTGCACGAAGGGAGAATACTCGCCCTCGGCAAGCTCGCCGACGGTTTCCTCCGCGACGGCCATGCCGATGTCCCAATTGCGCTTCGACTGCGCAGCTTCGACGGCTTGCGCCCGGGCCCGCATGATCGTGTTTCGCCGGTCCAGCAGTTTGCTCGCCGCGTCATCGATTTGGCGCTCGACCGCTTCCCGGCTGCTATGCAACGCCTCGCGCAGCGCCCGGGTCTCGCGGGCTGCGGCTTGGCGTAAAGTCATTTTGCCCTCGTTGGCGGCACCCAGTTCGGCGGCCGCCTTCGCGCGTTCCTGCATGCTCATACGGTCGAGATTCTCGGCGATTTCCCGCGTACGGGCCAGCTTCTCCGCAAGTTCGCGTTGCCCTGGCGCCGCCGCTTCCCGGGCTGCTTGCGCAGACCGTTCGAATGTCTCTTTTGCGTGCCGCAGGCCGCGCGCCGATTGCTCGCCAACTTCCTGGATGGTGTCTTTCGCGGCCTGCACCGCCTCGGAAACCGGCTTCTCGAGAAAATCGCCGGCCGTTCCCATGATCTTACCGCCGGCATGGAACATGCCATCGAAAGCCAGGTTTACCGCTGCGTCTTGCAACCCTGCTCCGATGGGCCCCGCGACGGGACCTGAGAACATGGCTTGATTTCCCGCCGCGTCCTTCTTGTCTTTGTCCCTGGCATAGCCTTCGATGAGCACACGGGAGCTTGCCTCCTGCGCCGTCCCTTTCACGAAGACGGCGCCGGCCGCGGCCAGCGGTCCCAAGGTGACGCCGACATAGACCTCGCCGCCGAACGCAACGACTTCGGTCGCGACACCAGCCGGCTTATTGAGCCACCACGCGGTATTGTAGTCGCCCTGACTTTCCGCCATCGCGCGGGACATTTGGTCCTTCAGTTCGTCCAGGGTTTCGGCTTTACCGTCTATCACGAACACATCCACCGGTTTCCCGTCCGGCCCCGGGATCGTCGTATGGACGACACTGACCGGTGGCGGTGCCGGCGGCAGTTCGGTGATCGTCGGCAGGCTCTCAGGCGCCGCCGTCCCGTCCGGATTGGGGGCGGCGCTCGATTGTGCGGATCCCGCATCGCTCGTAAGTGGCGGTGTAAGCGCTGCGGCGTCGACTGGTTGCCCGGTTTCCGCATCGGTGGTTGGCGGTGTCGGGCCCTGTGACTCCGGTTCGCCTGCGGTTGTCGCGCCGGTCGGGTCCGTGGAGCCGGTTGGCTGACCGGTCTCCGGGTCGACCGGTTGGCCGTCGGGACCCAGTGTGGTGACCTCGGTCTCACCGGTGGAATCGGTCGATGGCTCTCCCTCGGTATCTGTCGTGTTGGTCGTGGATGCGGTTGGGTCGACCGGCTGGCCGTCGGGGCCCAGTGAGGTGACCTCGGTCGCGCCGCTGGAGTCGGTTGGCGGCTCTCCGCCCGCTTCCGTCGTGTTTGTGGTGGGTTTGGTTGGATCGGCCGGCTGCCCGTCGGGGCCGAGGGTCGTGACCTCGGTCCGCCCGGCGGAGTCGGTTGGTTGCCCGGTGTCCGCATCGGTGGTCGCCGTCGTTGCTCCGGTCGCGGTGTCCGATCCTGTGGCAGCCGTCGGATTCTCGGCGCCCTCGGGTTTCGCGGCCATCTCGCCCGGCGGCGGCGTGTCCACCGGGGGCGCCATCGGTGGGCGTGCCGTTGCCGGACCTCGATCCGGCCAGACCGGGAAGAGCGGTTTCAGCGGTGGAGGCGGCGGCGGATTGTCGATATCGACAGCGGATGTCCGGGTCGCCGCTCCTGCTGGCCTATCGGCAGATTCCGCATAGGGCGGATCGCCCTTGGCCGGCGGCTTCCTCGCCGCCTCCCGTTCCGCGCGTTCGCGTTCGCGTTCCTCGGCTTCGCGCTGGCGCCGAATGATCTCGCCGAGCGACTGGATCGTGCCTTGCAGGGTGCCGGGGTTCGTCGTGCTTCCCGTGCTTGGATTCGACAGGACGCGCGGTCCCGTATTACCGACCCTGCCGCGCAGCCGGTCTTGGCTGCGGGTGCGCTGGTCGAGGGCCTCGCGCTGGCGGATCCGCGCCCGTTCGAGTTCGCGCAGCCGATCGGCCTCCCGGGCCGCGTTGTTGGCGTTGTCGTTGGGGTGGGGGTGGTCTTCGGACTTGCCGCAGCAGCCGTTTGCCGCAACCTGAGGCGCCGGCGCGGCAAGCACACCAATCATGAATAAAAGACCGAAGAGAATCCGTGCCGCCATCTTCCTCCCCTTTTCTCGGCATTACCGAAGGCAGTGACGGACCAAGAAATCATGATGCGGGGCCGACTAGGTGAAGTCAATTAACCCGGACGGGCATCCAAGGGCCGGTTTCGATGCCCGAGAGAGGAAGGGATGCTATCCGGATACCGCTGCCGCCTATCGGACGAGGTTATACGGAAGCGTTGCTTTACGGCATCCGTTTTTCCCCGCAGAATGACCGAAGCGGTGGGACCAAGAAATACTGATTATTGTTTATGGCGGGCTGGAGGATTTTTATGCCCCGGGTTTGGTCTATTGTCGCCGCTTCAGCTGTGCTCGCAGCATTCGTGATCGCAAGCCCGGTCGCGGTGCAGGCAAGCGACAAGAAGGAAAAATCGAGTGCGGAGCGCCGGCACGACCGGGCGCGGATTCTGCGCGAGCGGTCGACCGATGCAGCGCGTTCGCGAACCGGCTATCCGTCGGTCTATGGGCCGATCACGACGACCGATCCCGATACCTATTACGTACTCAGCCTTCAGATCGAGCGGCTGGCGGGCATGATCCAGGCCCTGCGGCGGGCGGAAGCACAGCGGAAGACTGCGCCGGCTGGGTTGGGTGGCCTGCCGGCCTCTCCCGTCACCACGCCGCTGTTGGACGTCAAGACGGTATACGGCCCGGCTGGGCCGACCGAGAAGTCCGTCCGCCTGTTGTTGGAGTACCGCCTGATGATCGCCGGAAATCCGCGACTCAAGATCGGCCGGATTGCTGATGACGGCGATGCGATTGCGGCACAGGTGGTCACGGTCGATGGATCGATCGTCGAGGAATACAGAGTGATCAAGCAGACAGGAGTCTGGCAGCCGGTCCGATAATCGACCATCAGCGCGGAATGCGACACCGCGACAGAAAATCCGCGGGCGTCCGGCTGAACGAAATATAAGGGGAGGAAGATCAATGGAAATCCAGGAAGCGAACAAGTTTCGGCGGGTACTATGCGTAGTTGCCGCTATCACCGCGGGATCGTTTAGCATCGCCGCTTGCCAAACGACCGAGCAAGCGGCGACCGGAGCGTCGACGCAGGCGATGGCTCAACCGGTCGCGCAAGCGGCGCAACCGGTACAGGCAGTGAAACCGGCGGTACAGCAGGCCTCGACGGCGGCCTCCGGCGCTGAGAAGGTCGCCGCGCCGGGGAATGGCATCCTTACCGGGCCGATCCCGGAAGTCCATGGGCCGAAGCGCACCGTGGCGGTCGGCAAATTCAGTGCGACCGGTGCGTTCACCTCGAAATACGGAAGTTGGGACATCGGCGGTGGTCTCGCGGCAATGCTGACCTCGGCACTCGTCGAGTCGAAGCGCTTCAACGTCGTCGAGCGGGCCCAGGTGCAACAAATCCTGACCGAGCAGCAGCTTAAGGGCAGCGGCGTCGTCAGCAAGACGACCGGTCCGGACCTCGGCAATCTCACCGGCGTGCAGTACTTCATCTACGGCGCGGTTACGGAATTCGGCGTCGATGACGAAGGCGGTGGGTTCGGCGTTGGCGGCGCCGCGGGTGGCGTCCTGGGCGGCTTGCTGAGCGGGGCCATTTCACACGAGTCCGCGTCCGGCAAGATCGCCATGGACGTCCGGGTCGTGGACGCGACGACCGGCCGCGTTCTGGAAGTACAGCGCGTCGAGGAGCCGGTCGAATCGTCCGGATTCGATCTGTCCGTCGGCTATAGCGGGCTGAGCATGGGCGGCAACAAGTTCTGGAAGACCCCGTTGGGCGAAGCCAGCCGCCGCGCATTGACACGTGCCGTGCAGAACATTGCGCGCCAGGCGGATGGAAAACCTTGGGCCGGCCAGGTCGTCGATTTCGACGGTGGCGTGGTGTTCATCAATGCGGGTGGACGCAGCGGGATCAAGACCGGCGATTCCTTCATGGTCGAACGGATCGTGAAGAAACTCACGGACCCGGCCACCGGCGAAGTGCTGTCCTTGCGCAAGGCGCCGCTCGGACTTGTTAAGGTCGATACCGTCGAGCCCAAGATTTCGATGGGCAAGTTCACGGCGATCGACGTGAATCCGCCGAAGCGCGGCGATCTCGTCCTAACGGTCAGGAAGTAGCCAGCCGGGAAAACGCCGAGCCGAAGGGACATCGCGATGCAATCATTCTGGACCGCTAAGATTGACTGGCTCCGGCCGGTCGGCGCCGTTTGCGGATCCTTGTTGCTCGCATTGGTCTGTTCGTTCGGAGCGGCGTCGACGGCCTCTGCCGGTATGGTGGAGGTTGAGCCGCATGTCTTCTGCTCCTTCGATAAGGACGGGGTTCAAAGACATTGCGTCAACCTGACGCCGCCGCCGGTGCGGACTTTCGGTGACAGCAGCGACGAACAACCGACGGAAACGCTTCCATCGGCGAGCGCTCCCGCCGTAAGCGCCCCTGCCGTCAGTGCGCCGGCGATCGCTCCCAAGGTTGAAACGAAGAAGGAAGAGGTGCCGTCCGCACCCGCGGCGGCGTCCGCCCCTGCAGCTGCGAGCAGCAGTTCCTCAGCGACCGAACAAAGCTACCCTTCCACGGTCGACAGCAACTACGACGACGCGAAGAAGAAGGCGGCGCGGGAAGCCGAGCAGCGCCTGATCCATCAAAAGAGTAAGGAAGCATTGGATCATTCCCGCCACCGGCTGCGCAGCCGGAGCGGGTACGGCAACGTGGAGTCAATTGAGGGCACGGACCAGGGCACGACGTCGAGCGGGCCTGACTATAACGCCATAAGCAGCACGGGCGCGGCGGTTGGCGCCTTGATCAAGAAGCAGGAAGGCGGGTTGGCCCCGCCGCAGGACGGCCCCGTCTGCGTCGCGGGAGACATCGCGGCTGAATTGCAGGAGGAACTCGACAAGGAACGCGAGGAAATCGACAAGAAGCTCAAGGAGATCGAGGACGAGCTTCGCAAGCGGCGCGCCGAGGCGGAAAAAGAAAAGAAGAAACTCGAGAAGGACAAGGAACTCGACAAGAAGATTAAGGGCCGCAAGCAGGCGAAAAAGGAACGCAAGGACCTCAACGACAAACGCGACAAGCTGAACAAGAAACGCGACAAGCTGGTCGAGGAAAACGACAAGCTGGAAGCGGACAAGGAAGGCATCGATAAGGAACGCAAGGACCTTAACAAGAAGATGCAGGAAGCCCGCAAGGGCGACCCCAACTGCCGCGGCGCGGCCTGTCGGAAACTCCGGGGCCAGTTGGAAGACAACAGCCGCCGCCGGGTCGAGAACGTCAAGAATACGGGCAAGTTCCAGCAGAAGTGGGAACGCCACCGTCGCGAACAGCGCAACTTGGCGCGGGAACAAGCCAAATTCGAGGCCAAACTCGACAAGGGGTTCGGCCAGTCCAAGGAACAATGGAAAGCGCGTCAGGCGCGCAAGCAGGCCCGTGCCTATAGCGACCAGATGTGGAAGCTGCGAAATCGGAAGGAAGCGCTCGAAAGCAAGCGGCGTTTCGGGTCGCTGTCGCGGTCCGAAGCCAAGGAACTGAACAATGTTACCCGCGAGTACCGCGGCCTCAGCAAGAATTTCGGTGATGCGACGACCGGCAACTCGAAATTCGATGCCCGTGCCCGCGAGATGGAAGCGAAACTGGCGGCGGATGGGACCACCTCCATCGACGAGGCCGTACGGCTCGACGCCGACAAGATCAACGCTGATTACAAGGCACTCGATGATGCCGTGAAGGACGTCGAACAAGCACGCGACGATCTTCGCAATCCGCAAAACAAGGCGGACCCGAAGAATGCTCAGAAAGCCGTCCGCGACCATGAGAAAGCCCAGAAAGACGTCGAGCGCTACCGCAAGGAGTATGCCGACGCGCTTAAGAAGCAGCCGGTCAAATACCCGCCGGTGGACGAGAGCGACATCAACAAGGCGCGGAAAAAGTATTTCGATCTCAAGGAAAAGGGCGGCAGCTACCGGGAAGTCCAAGATGCGTTGAAGGAATACGAGAATCTCCAGCGGGCTGACGAACGCCATTGGCGCGAGGAGTCCCGCCGACACAAGAATGCTCAAGAAAAAGTGGGCAACAAGCTCGACGAAGCTTACGAGCGCGAGTCCCGCCTTCGTCCTCTCGCCAATGCCGGCCGGGCCCAGAAGTTCGTCGAGGACTACAACCGCGAGATCCGCGATATCACGGGCAAGGACGGCAAGGTCGATGTTGCCAAGGTGGACGCCAAGGCGCGTCAGGTCGACCGCAATCTTGCCGGTGTCGCCGGTGCCAACGCGGAACTGGCCCAGCTCAACGGCGTCCGCAAGAACCTGGCTCCCGGCAAGAATGGCGCACCGTCGGCGGCCGAACGGATGGGGCTTGGCAAGGACGCCGTCAACAAGCGGCTTGGTCAGATCGATAAGAAAATTGCCAGTGCGGCCGGACGTCGCGACAAGTTTGCGCGCGGGCTGACCAAGGCCGGCTTCAAGAACAAGGTAAACCCGAGCGGACAATGCGTCGTCGAATCGGCGACGACGAAGTTTGCCTGGGCTTATGTAAAGGGGTCGAAAGCGTCCGGTAAACGGAGCAAGCGGGCGTCGTCGGCGCCGAAAGTCGCCATGGCGAAGGGAAAAGGCACCGCGTCGCCCGCAGCGGGGCAGATCGCGAAGAACGCCAGCCAGGCGCAGAACGCCAAACAGGCGCAACAAGCCCGGCAGGCACAGCAATATAAAGCGCCCGGCTGTTCCGCCGGCGGCGGTCCGAAGACCACCTGCACGGCCTCGCGGACGGGATCGAAACTGGCCCGTCTCGACAAGATGTTTCATGGCGCTCCGAAAAAGAAACCCGGTGCCCAACTCGCCAGCGCTTCCGGGCGTTACAAAGCGGTCCCGAGGGCGCTGGTCGCTGGCGCCGTGGTCGGTGGCGCGGGCGCGGCGGCGCTCAGCGCTGCGCAACTGGATGTGGCCGTCGGCGATCTGATAAAGGCGGCAGAAACCACCCGTCAGAAATCCTCGCAGGCCGGGCGGGACAAATGGAAGGCCGACCGCGAGGCGCAGAAGGCCCGGGAAGAAGCAAGGAAGGCGCGGGAACGCGCCTATGAGGTACGGAACCGGGCGACCCAGGTTGCGGATCACAACAAGGACCTATCGGTCGGCTATGGCGGCCTCGCCAAATCGGCGGAAGATCGGGCGAAGGCCTTGCGCGCCAAAGCGAAAGCCGAACGCGATGCGGCCGCGAGGAATCGGGCCGCGGCGGCGCGCTATGAACGCACGGCGGAACGGTCGAAGGATGACAAGAAGCTTGCCGCCGACGCCCGCCAGGCCGCGGCGAACAATATCGAAGATGCCCAGAAACGAGAGAAGCGCGCTGCGGAGCTGGAGGCCGAGGCGAAGAAGGAAGAGGCAGGAGCCCGCGAGCGCCGGGCGAAACAAGTCGCCCTGACCAACGAGGCGAAGGAGTTCGATGCCCGCGCCACCGCCGCCGAGAACCGCGCTACGCAATTGGAGGCGGTTGCAGACCGCCGGCAGTCTGCGGCGCAACAGGCCGAAGCGACGCACCAGCAGCGCCGAGAAGATGCGAATACCGCCAAGCGGAACCTGGAAAATGTGCAGGCACAACTCCTAACCAAGGTCCTGGAGAATCCGCCGAGCGAGGATTTCTTCAGCAAGATTCCGTCGGACAAAAGACTCGACTGGTTGCGCCGTCACGTCTCCGGCTGGGATCGCCTGACGACCAATCAGAAAACGCGGATCATCGCCACGATCCAGTACGCCGAGGCGCGCCAGGCGGCGGTCAACCGCGGTAAGGAATTGGATGAATTCGCCAAGTCCCGCAACATCACGCCGGAGACGCTGACCGCGCGGGCCGAAGCCGTCAAGAAGCTCAAGGCCGAGCTGAAGAAGCTCAAGGACGAAAAATTCCATACGAACGAGGAAATCAATCGTATGGAAAACCTGAAAGCCAAGATTAAGACCGCGACGCTGCGCCTCAACAGCGACATCAAGGAGTTCATGCGGCTGCGCGAGAAGGTGATGCAGGCCGGGCTGGAGGCGCAGCGGCGGCTGTGGGCCGCCGATCCGGATTCGCGACGCAAGGCCGTCAACGAGCGGGCTGCGCTGTTCGCCGGGGCGCTCGGACACCTACGTCTGGGCCGGGAGGCCGCTGCCGCGCGCGAGAAGGCATTCGCCAAACGCAAAGGCATTCTGGAGCGTAAGCGCACCGCCGCGAAGAGGGCTGGCTTGACGAAGGAAGTAGAGAATCTGAATCGTCAGCTCAAGCGTCTCGAGGCGGCGCGAAAGGAGTGGGCGAAACTCGACGCGCAGAATATCAAGGCACTGAATCAAATCGTCGAGAACATTCGTTGGGACATCGCGAGCCAGGCGATTTCCGACAAACTGTTCGAGATCAGCGACGAAGAGCGGCTGCAGAAACGGGCACAGGCCGTACTCGACGGGGACGGCAAGATCGACGAAGCGGCGAAACGCCAGAACGCGTCGATCCGTCAGGCGGTCAGCAGGATCGACCTGAAGGATCCGAAATTCAGCGCGTCGAAGGCCGTGTTGGATCACTTCGACCGAAAAGCCACCGAATGGGCCATCAACATCGGCGGCACTTACGGTCTGATCAAGGGCGGGATCAAAGGGCTCGTCGGCCTGGTGAAGTTGTTCATCTGGGAGCCGATCGATTACTTCGGCGAGAAGTTCGAGGCCTCGCTGCAGCGGAATCTCGGCTTCCGGCCCAACCTGTTCGGGACCGATAATCAGGAATTCTTGGAAGCCTTCGAGAAAAACCCTTCCAAGATGGCGAAGGCGATGTTCTTCGGTCTCGGCAAGCAGATCTACGATTTCACGCAGAATGTGAAGGGCCTGGGCCAAGCCGTTTCCGAACGGGACGCGGGCAACGCGTTTAAAAAGTCCGCATCGTCGGCGGAGTTCATCGGCGAGTTCTTCCTCGACCCGACCATCCTGCTCGGAGGGATCGGTAAGGTTGTGACCGCGCTGCGGGCCGGCGGCAAGGTTGCCGCGGGTCTGAAGACCGCGGACAAGCTGCTGGGGAATGTTCCGTCGGGCAAGGTGCTCGACGATATCGCGGACGCCGGCAAGGCTATCGATGCGCCGCCGCCGCTGCCGGACAACGTGCGCAACCCGAAACTGCCGGACTCCGGAAAGCTGCCGAAGGGGCCGAAGGCGGCACCGCGCAAGACCCCGAACCTCGCCGCCGCACCGAACAACCCTAATCCCGGCACGCGGGCACCGCGCGGCCCCGCCCGGCAAAATCCCCCGGCGCAGCCGGTGCGCGGTCCGCCGGCCGGCGGTAAGTGCGGCGTGCAACGTCAACTGTTTTCGGAGAATTGCGGTCTGGTCGCTGCGGAGGCGGTGTTGAAGGACCTCGGCATCGTTCTCTCCGAACGCGTGCAGAGTTTCCTGTGGCACTTCGCCCATGGCAAGGGATTGCTGTCCAGGGGCACGGGAATGACCGTGTTCGAACTGGCGGAATACCTGCGCCTCACCGGCATCGCCCCCCGCCGCATGGCTGCCGGTTTCCATAGCCTGGAGGATATGGCGAAGGCGCTCGCCAAGGGCCGGGAAGTCCTGGTCAACATCCAGAACGGCGCCGGCGGATATCATTGGGTGAGGCTGGAGAAGGTCGCCAAGGACGCGAGCGGTAATTGGTGGGTGTCGTTTGGCGAAGGCGGGCTGCCGAAGGGTCTGTCGAACCGAATCCCGTGGAAGGAATTCGACCGCATCACCCGGCATTATCCGGGCAGTCCCGGCAACGGGCATCGGCTGCGGTCGCTCATGATCGATACGCCGGCGCTGACCGCCGCCGAGAAACTCGCCGCGCGTATCCTGGCGCTGGAAAATGCACAGCTCGGTAAGAAGGCGGTGCAACCGGTACGGAACAACCCGGTGCAGCAGGCGCCGCTGCCGAAGAATCCGATCGGACGGCCACCGGGAGCGCCGCAGCCGCTGCCCGACATCTCGTCGGCACCCGGTAAATTCGGTCCGCCGCGCAAGTCGCCGCAGCCGAAGATCGAGTATCCGCCGGCGGGACCGTTGAAGAACAAGCCGGCGATCGAATTCCCGAAAACGGCGC
Source organism: Alphaproteobacteria bacterium (assembly GCA_965228975.1). Lineage (GTDB taxonomy): Bacteria > Pseudomonadota > Alphaproteobacteria > UBA8366 > UBA8366 > JAJFJD01. Next base: position 2,569,811 of record OZ245851.1, on the reverse strand, counting down.
AAAAACCGCGGCCCGTCATCGAGCAGCCGAAAGGCCCGGCACCGGCCGCGGCAGGCAATAAGCCAGGTGGAGCGCCGAAACGGACGGGTCCTGGCGGCACGGCAAATGTCGGCCCACCGCGACCCGTTCCCGTCGCGAAAGCACCGCCCGCCCGGCCCCCTGTGCCGAAGGCGCCCCCCAAAAAGGCGCCGGATGTGCCACCGGGTGTGACGATCGATCAATCGCCGTTCGACATCAGGATCACCCTGCCCAGCGGCCGCCGCGTCGTCCTCGAACTTGGCGACATGGTCGGTAAAGGTTCCTTCACCGTCGTGCAGCGCCTTGAGAACATGAAGGGGTTTGTGGTCAAGGTCACCAAGGGCGGCGTCACGAAATCGGCCGTCATCCTCGACAAGGTCGGATACGATATCCTGCGGTCCCTGCCGAAAGGCTTCCGGGAGTTCGTTGTCCGCACACCGGAAATCATCCACGATTTCAAGATCCGGGCAGCCAACGACAAAGGGCTCGTCAACGGCAGTCTTCGGGTTGCCCAGGAAGCGCCGCCCACATTCTGGGACGCGACGCGTGGCCTGAAGGGCATGACGCTCAAACAGGCGGAGCTGTTCCGCAAGGTTCAGCGGGTCCTCAACGAAAGCGGTGCCGTATGGCTCGACAACAAGGCGAACAACTTCGGCTTCGAATTGACCCGGAACGGCAGAACACGGCTGGTCATTCATGACACCGGCGGCATCGTACCGCTGCTTGGCGAGGGTGCCGAACTGGTGCGGCGCGCGAAGATCTTCCAGCGCTGGGTCAGCAGCCCGCCGCCCGCCTGGATCGTCCGGTATAACCAAGCCAAGAAAGCGGTCGCCGATAATCTTGCCGCATGGCGGCAGGCCGATGCGCTGCCGAAGGGAACGCCGGGCCGCAAGAAGCGCCTGGAACAGGCCGAAAAAGCCTACAACAATGCGCTGGAGGCGCAGCGGGACATTCCGTTCCAGTATCGGGATGCGCTGATGAAGAAATTCGGCCACTGGATCGACACCAAGAAGATGGGCGTGAAGTTGGATGACATCCACTTCAATCCGGTGAACGGGTTCCGGTATCCGAAGCCGCGTCACTTGATCGCCAACGACAACACGCCGCAGGCCCTGCAGAAGGCGCTCAAGACCGCGAGCAATTTATAGGTGGGGTGGTTGGTATCTTGCTTCGACCAGAATCGCGTTTCAGGCACGAATCGGAAGTGCTGCGCGAAAGTTTCAGTAAGATTCGTGAGTCCGCTTGTGGCTAATTTCGGAAGTCGCGACTTCCGAGTTTGAGGTCCGCATTGCCGCTGGATCCAAACTTCAGGAGGTGAAGTCCGTTCTCGTTCCGATGACGTTCGTTATTGGCGTCGATATGTGATTTTCGGCTGTTATAACCAACGTTCGAATAGGGCCTTACATAGCTGTTGATCCCACAAAAATTCTAGACGGCATTTATCAACCGAATGGCGGTGCGTTCTTGTCCAAATCCTGCGCATGCAGCCAACTTTAGTTGCTCGGCTAATGCATCGAACCCGTCGTTCAAAGCGGCCGGCATAAGGGTGTTCGAGGCTTGCGTCATGATAGGTGCGACAGCGCTCCGGAGTTCGACCCGTAGTCCGCCAACTTCTGTTGCTTGCATGGCCTGACAATCCGTTATTTTGTGGACTGCTGCCTGTGGCCTTAACCCCTAGGCGGAATTGACCCCGTTTGATGAATTAAGCGGCGTAGCTATGTCGGCTTGCATATCAACAGATGGACGGTGAAATGATGCCTCGACGTTCGTTGACGATACTTACCGCAATCTCGTTTTGTCTTTTGTTCGGGCTCGATGTTTGCGCCGATGCCGCTGCGAAGCGAAAAAATAAAGTTGTCGCCAATGTCGACATGGTGGCGCTAGAGAACATTTCGGGCGACGTGCGAGTCCGAGTGCATGAGGCGGACACGACGATCGTCGAATTAAGCGGCGAAGCTGGCCTTGAAGACTATTTCGATATCCGCACGGCGAACAATAAGATGTTGATCCGTCAAAAGCCGGATCTCCATCTGCAAGGCAGCCAAAGCAGTGTTGCTGTGGTCGGCGGTAATGTCGTCTCTGTTACGAGCGGCGGCACGAGCACGGTCATCATCGGCAACCAGAAATTCGAGTCGAACCCTGCAAAGCATGTCGACCTGAAGCTCACGATACTTGTGCCGGCCGGGCAGGCCTTTAGTATAGAGGGACCGGTACGTTCGGCGGTGATTGGCGACATAGAAGGACGCTTCGATGCGGACATCGCCGGCGCCGGACGTGTCACCGTCGGAAAAGTTGGTCCGACGAAACTTCGTGCCTCTGGTGCCGTTACCTTTGAAGCTGCTGCGGTGGACGGCGACTTGAGCCTCGTGTTGAGCGGAGATGGCCGTGTCTCTGTACGTTCGGGTGCTATTCGCCGGCTGCAGGCGACATTGTTGGGGGCCGGCAACGTATCGGTTGGCGGGACCGTGCAAGATGCCGACATATCGATAGTCGGTGCCGGCCAGATCGAAATCGAGCGTATCAACACCAAGCCGCGGATTTCGATTATTGGTGCAGGAGACGCCAGATTCACCGTTGTACCGTGACCTGTGGGTCATCGCGCGTTCGTAATTGGACCCTGCCGGATCGAATGCCTATCGTGATGTCACTGTTCAGGGCTCGGTTATCACGAAAATGATCGGGCAATTCTGTGTTGTTCTCCTGTTGTCGGTGTTCAGTACCGCGGTTGCCACGACCGCGTCCGTCGCGGCGTCGGGGGAAAACGATGTCGACGATATTATCTATGTCAGCGGATCGGCATCTTCGGAAATCGCCGCCATAGACTCGCAAAATGATCGAGTTTTCGCTGGCCACGCCGGCTTTTCGTCGTCACCGACGAATATCGAGACATCTACTCTGTCGATATCAAGAGCGGCCGAATAGCCGGGACCAAGCGACTGGATTTTCGAATTGCGGAAATCCGGCTCTAGGCGAGCGGCGACTATTTGGCGGCTGGCGGCAAGAACACAGTATCGGTCCTTCGCCTAGAGACATTGGAGGCGGTGAGAAGCTTCGCGCTCGATGCGTCGTCCGGGAACGTGATTTTCGACAAGGCGGGGAAGGTATTGTTCGCGGGCGAAGCACGCGGCATTCGGCTTATTGGGGCCGCCATGGGTAATCCGGAAAAAGCCGGGCGCATCGTCCTCGGAACCGAGAAATCCCGCACCGTTGCGATCGAGCATTTGGCCCCGTACGCCCGGCGGCACCACGGGAATAGTGTTGGACGGCAAGGGAACAGCGACGGTAATGGGACCAAGCGGTCTCAAAATCTACGTAGCAATTCCCGATGCGGCGAGAGTCGCGGTTATAGATTTCCGGAGATTGCAAATCTCCGGGATCATAAAAAAAATCTGGGGCTGATGCCGAACCGGCTGTTCGGTAGCGGTCGACTGAGCTTTTGTCATTGAGTCCGTAGCCGGGCGACAGCGACGCCGACATGAAAGCCGCACCGAAAAATTCAGGGCGCATCTAACCCCATTTAGCGGTTCCGCTCGTTCTTACATTTAAGGACGCAATTAGGAGACGGGATATGACCGCGATGACATTTGCCGAATGGCGCGATTACAAGGTCAAAGTCATGGGGCAGCCGCCTGCCTGGTTTGACGATCATGACGAATGTCGCCGCCGATACGACGACTATCGCAGTGCATTCGACGACAACTGCACCGCGGTCGGAACATCCGAATTTTTGCCGGTTTTGGCGCCGATGCCGATCACCGAAACGCTCGTGGCCTCGCAGGCTGCCGTTGAGCCGATCTTTCGGCCGACGTTTTTCTCCTCGCTCTGGGGATCGATCGAGCAGGCCTTCCGCATGATGGATGGCGTTCGCTACCGGCGCCTTGCCCCCGCTCTCCGTTAAAACCACCTGTCGAGTTCCTCTGGCGCTCGGTTGCCCAAAGCCGCAAGTCAAATTCAATCAGCGGGCTGGACTTCCCCCACTTCGGATGACGCTCTCGCGGCGCGCGACCTTCCCGCGCGCCGTCATGAGTGCATAGGCGCAAATCAAAATTTTCCGGGGTTTAACAACGACTTTTTTTTGACCCCTCGACGCACTTTGGGCCGTTTGAATCCTCAGAAGTCAATCGAATCTAGACAAGAGTTTTCAAACCGAAAGACCACTGCCTTGCGATTTGCCACAAGCATATTACTTGCCATCCTGCTCACCGATTTGAGTGCCGCTACGATGCCCATCGATGTCTCGCTCGAGCCGCCGCAAGGTATTCGGCGCATGATCGATACGTTGGATAACGTGGTCCGCAGTACGGCAAACTATGCCGCCGAAGGGAAGTTGCGGCGGCATCTCATTGCTCAGTCTGGCTGAGCAGCATATTCCCATGCTGGAAAATGGGCTCGACCCCGTTGCGTTGTGGTGCCGTGTCGGCGATCGCTGTCGCCGAGCACGCATCGAATTTGTCCATCGGCCGTTTCGCAAATATTGTAGTGGACAGATGGCATCTTTGGGCGACCGGTAACCGCGGGAATTTATTGGATGAAGAAAAACTGGCAAGCAATACTCTTGTGTGCGTCGATTTGTGTTGCACCGGTCGCTGCGGTTGCGATCGAAACCGGAACGATTTCCTATGCATCCGGAAATTGCTTCGTCATCAAGACGACCAACGGGGTCACCTTGTTCGAACGGTCCGGCGGGAAGTTTCCGGCCGTCGGGCAGAAAGTCACCGGAACGCTCGACGATTTTGGCTATCAGCAGTTGCGCGATGGCGACAAGAAAAACCTGATGGTCGGGTTCGTTCAGGAATACGGCGTTCGGAAGGACAGAAAAATTGTGGCCTTCAAGAAAGCCTGTCGTTGATGCGGGAAAATGGCTGCGCGTCGCAGAACTAGTCTGTCCATGCGCTGGGCATTGCACGGATTTTGCGGATAGGATTGACATAGAAAAATCTGCACCGTGACGCAAAACCGAATTGAAGATTTGGGGGAGCACTTGAGATGTTGAAAACGGTAATCGCGATGATGGCATGCACGTGTCTGTACGGACAGGTCGCGTTAGCTGATCCCACGCCAATCTCGAAAAAGGCGCAGGCCTACATCGTTTGGCCGAAGAACGGCATGGTCATCCACGGCGGCAAGCTATGGGTTCGCATGGGCCTGAAGAATGCGGGTATCGCGCCGGCGGGCATCGAAAAATCCAATACCGGCCATCACCATCTGATCCTCGATGCGCCATTGCCGCCGTTGAACCAGGAAATCCCTGCGGACAAGAACCATCTACATTTTGGGGCGGGGCAGACCGAGGTTCGACTTGAGCTGCCGCCGGGAGAACATACATTGCAGCTCCTGTTCGCTGACGCAAACCACATTCCCCACAATCCGCCTGTGTATTCTGAGAAAGTTACAATTACGGTGCCGTAGCGCAGTCGCCGCACCTGTGGGCAACGAGATCGCCCATTAAAGCACGTTAGGGGAGAAACGAGAATGCGACTTTCGATATTTCTGATCTTGCTATCGGCCGCCGCGGTGATCGTCGGACCGGATCGTGTAAGCACCGCATTTGCTGGGGACACGCCGGCATCGAAAAAGGCCTATATCTATATTGGCTGGCCAAATGACGGCGAGGTTATTCGGTCTCGGCGATTCCGCGTTTGGTTCGGACTCCGCAACATGGGGATTGCGCCGGCGGGCATCGAAAAGGCGAATACCGGCCATCATCACCTTATTGTCGATGCGCCTCTGCCGTCATTCGATGAAGAGATTCCAGCGGATAAGAATCACCTTCATTTTGGGGCGGGGCAGTCGCAGGCGGTGATCGAATTGCCGCCCGGCAAACATACGCTCCAGCTTCTGTTGGGTGATCACGAGCATATTCCGCACAATCCGCCGGTCTATTCGCGGAAGATCACGATTACGGTGAAATAGCGCCGGCGAAGCCATGCGTCGGCGGCTGGGTTATGCCAACGAAGCTATCCTTGCTTAATGTTGCCTCGCCGTCCGGCATGGCGGGTCGAGTTCCCGTGTGCAAAGGGAGTCTGCGCTCGAGCGTGTGGTGATGGGGTAAGATTGCGCGTTCAATGATTTACGATATACTCTTACGTATTGGGAATAGGGTGGCAGGTCCTTATGACAAACTGCTGGATAGCAGTTTGCTCGGGTAGGATCGGTGGACGATAACATAATTGAGGGCCTGTTTAATTGGGGAGAGTGCTCGCGACGCGAGCATGATTGGTCTAATGGCGCGCAGATCAAGAATCGTATCGCGATGGCTCAATTTTTCATCTCAATGGTATGCGAATGAGCTCCGTGGGTGTCTGCGACAGGCTATTTCCTCTCTGAGATCGCTCCTTCTGCTCGGCGCATGCGCGATCGTCGGCGCTTCGGTTGCAGGGGCGGCGGTTGAAAAATCCCCGGCAAACGCGTCATCGAGCAATGCCTCACGCCTTGCGATGATCGTCGGTAATTCATCCTATTCGACAGGATCGGTCGTCGCTGCGCGAAAAAACGCGGAAGCTCTGTCGGCGCAGTTGCGCAGTTTGGGTTTCTCGGTGGAGCTTTATCAGGACGCTTCGGCTGCAGGATTCAACGCGGCGCTGGATTCCCTGGTGGATCGGGCCGGCAGTAGCGAAATCGCGCTCGTCTACTTCGCCGGTTATGTCGTTCAAACGGAGACGGGGCAGCAACTTCTGCCGATCGACGCGGAAATCGGAAACGATGGTCGGTCCATTCTGAATGCTGTCTCCATAGACGCCCTATTCGCCAAGCTTGGCGGAACGGCAGCCGCAAAGGTCGTGGTGATCGACGGCGCTCCTTATCCGGCGAACCGGAAATATCGCGGTTTACGCATCAATACCGTTCCGGTTGCCGCGCCGGCCAATTTCCTCGTTGCGGATTCGAACACTCACCTGGCGGTGGTCGATAGCCAATCAGGGTTGTCGATCTATACAAAGCATCTGATCGAAGCCTTCAACGACTCCGACCGATCGGTGGAATCGCTGTTTCAATCGGTTAACGCCGCGATCAGCGCGGAAACCAGCAGTCCGGCGCTGCCGTGGCATATTTCGACCCTGTCCACAGAGATATTCTTGACCGGTCCGCCCGGCGGCCTTCGGGCCGAAAAGGGCGCACTAGGGTCTGACCGCGTTATGCGGGGCATTCGACTCAGCGAGAAATCCGCACCGACGTCGCCCGCGTCGGAAAAGTCGTTGCGTGGTAGGGCAACTGCGCAAGCAACCGGGGGAACGGACGAGTTCGAGGCAACGCTTTGGAGCATGATCCAAGACAGTAAAGATCCCGCGGATTTCGAGGCATATTTGGAGGTGTTTCCCGACGGCCGCTTCAAGCAACAGGCGCGCAAGAGGATTTCGGCATTACGAGCGCCGAAGATCTCGAAGCCTTCCAAACCGAAACCGGCCGCCCCGAAGGTCGAAGCGATGCGGCGTGAGTTCGAGTTCGCCTACGCCGGCAATATTCGCAAAGGACCGGACAAGTCATCATCCGTGTTGGGCAAGGCGTCCAAGGGCGAACGTATTACCGTAACCGGACGCGTTGTCGGATCGAACTGGATGCGTGTCAGCACGAAACAGGGCGCGGTCGCATACGTGCCCACAAACTTGCTCCGAGAACCGACGCCGAAACCGAAGAAAGAGGTTGCGGCGCCAAAGGTGGCAATTAGTCCTCCGCGCCCCATACCGAATTTGCCGACAAGCAAAGTTTTTCGAGATTGTTCGGATTGTCCCGAAATGGTCCAGCTTCCGGAGGGGTCATTCCGCATGGGATACGACTCCGGGGATCCGTCGGAGCGGCCCGCGCGCACCGTGACCATCGGCAAACGAATAGCGGTATCGAAATACGAAGTTACGATTGCTCAATGGAATGCCTGCGTCGATGCGGGCGGCTGCAGTTATCGGCCGCGGACCAAGAATGCGCCGTCGACTTCGCCGGTTTTCAAGCTCAGCTGGCAAGACACACAGTCCTATATTCGGTGGCTGCGCCAAGTTTCGGGCAAGCCCTACCGCTTACTTACCGAAGCCGAATGGGAGTATGCCGCGCGGGGCGGCACGTACCGCCGGTATTGGTGGGGCAGATCGATGAAAGCCGGATACGCAAACTGCAAGGAATGCGGCGGAGCTTGGGACTACAAATTTCCGGCGCCGGTAACGCAGACTCAGGCGAACCAATTTGGCTTGCACGGCATGAACGGCGGCGTCTGGGAATGGACCCAAGACTGTTGGCGGGCCGACCACAGTGCGTCGCCGCGGGACGGTTCGGCGGTTATCGGCGGTGATTGTACCGGGCGGGTCTTACGCGGGGGGTCATGGCGCAACGATTCGGGCTACGCGCATGCGTCCAGCCGGTTCCGCTACGACTACAATGTTCGGTATTCCACAAATGGGTTCCGAGTCGCTCGAGACCTCCAGTAGAACTAATTGGTTAGCGAAATGATTGAATGGCAATGCATGAGCGAATGGCGATTTTTCAGGCTCGGCATTGCGAGGGCGTCGTTTTGTTTTCTTGTGTTGGCATGATCCCGCGGCGCCCGTCCTGTTTTACCAATTTGCGGTCCGGCGGCCGCCGCATTGGTGGGCCGATACAACGCGCTGCGCTGGCGGTGACAGCGTTCATACTTGTCGTTGCGTTCGGAATGGATGCAGGCGCAGCGCAACGGCGGATTGCGCTCGTCATTGGCAACGGGTCTTACGTACAGACGCCGCTGCTGAATACGATCAATGATGCCCGCTCCATGACCAAGACGCTTGGTCAGCTGGGGTTTTCCGTCACAACGAAAATGAATATCTCGCAGCGAGAGATGCACCGCGCAATCGTCCAGTTTGGGCGGGAGTTAGAGAAGGGCGGTGTCGGTCTGTTTTACTATGCGGGCCACGCTGTTCAAATTCGCGGCAAGAACTACATGATCCCGATCGGCGCATCGATCAATGTGGAGGATCACGTTGAATCAGAATCGGTAGATTTGAATAAAGTTTTCGCCCGAATGGGCGGCGCCAGGAACAAGCTGAATATCGTTATCCTCGATGCCTGTCGAGACAACCCCTTTGGCGAGTCCTTTCGTTTCTATTCGGAAGGCTTGGCACAGGCGCGCGCGCCCGCAAACACGTTTGTGGCCTACGCGGCGGCGCCGGGCGAGGTGGCGTCGGACGGCTCCGGATCGAACAGCTATTACACCGGCGCCCTTGTCGAGGAGTTGGTAAAAGAAGGCGTTACCATAGAGGAGACGTTCAAGCGCGTTCGTGCGTCCGTGATGGCGCAGACAAACCGGGTACAGGTGCCGTGGACCGCGTCGTCGATGACGCAAGAGTTCTATTTCAAACCGCGCCTGACGACGAGCAAGGGAGAGGAGGTTTCGAGAGCCATCGACCGAGAGGTCGTATTTTGGCAGTCGATTAGTGAGAGCACGCGCATCGGCGATTTCGAGGCCTATCTTCGGCAATTCCCCGAAGGGACCTTTGCCGATTTGGCCCATGTTCGTCTTAAGGAGCTCCGGCAAAGAGAACCGGTTCGCGAAACGCCCCCAAAGTCTGAAGCGCAATTGGACGAGGCGCGGTCGGACACCGAATTGGCCGGCGTCATAGATCGAGCCATTGAGGACGCGAAGGAAAAGGGTGACGATTACGCCGGACAGATTGCAGCGGCCGTCGAGGCGTTGAACGCGAAACGCCGCCAATTCGAAGAGAACGAGCGAAAAGCGGAAAAAGCACGACGGCAGGTCGCTGCAGCCATTCGCGAAAGAGCGCTAAAGAAGTACGAGACGTCGCTGGCCAATGCGCGGGTCGCTGCCATCGAAGCAGAAAAGGCGCAGGTTGCAGCCGGGATCCAGGACGCAGAGACTAAACGCCAGGCGACAATAAAAGCGGCACAAGCAAAAGCAAAAGAGACGTCGGCTGCGTTGCTGAAAAAATCCCGGCAACAGACGGAGGAGAACGAACGACAAAACTTGCGCCAAGCTGAATTGATTGCCTCCGACCAGTACCAGAATTCTTTGCTGAAGGCGGGAAAAGCCGCTGACGCGGAGCATGAGAAATCGATGGCCGCAGCGACGAAGCGGGCTGATCAGATGCGCCAGCGCTTGATAGACGCGGCCCGTGAGAAGGCCGACAAAGCCAAGTCCCGGGCTCTGGAAGCGGCGAAACAAAAGGCAGGGGAAGCACGCACAGCGTGGCTGGTGCAAGCGTCGGCTCAAGCCAAAGCCGAGAAAGACAAGGTGTTGTCGGCCGTGAATCGTCAGATTCAAGCGGCGGAACGAAAAATTGTGACCAATGCGGAAGAAGCGGCGGACAAAACCTACCGGCAAACCGTTGCGAAGATTAGCGATGAAGCGAAAAAAGCGCGGTTGGCAAAGGTTTCTCAAGCGGAGCGGGCGGCCAAGGCGGAACGCGATCGGGAGATCGCTAATTTGGCGCCGTCAGCGGAGGCGGCAGCGAAATCGCGTCCGGCCCCGCTGCCGAGCCAAGTCAAGCAACTCTTGCGAAAGGCGCCGCAGGAACTGAGGCCGGAAATTGAGTCATCGGTGCGCGCGGCGCAACGGAAGGGTGCGAACAGTGAGGAGCAATTGCGGGCCGCTTGGGCCATCATTCGGGAGAGGAACAAGGCGCGTCAGTCGTCCACGAGCGGGGAGCGGCCACCCGGAAAGGACGCGGAAACGGCCACGGCGATGAAGAGCGAAGTCCGGAAGATCGTTGATAAGGCAATTCGCGACGCAACGGGAAGCGGAAGCGATCACAAGAGTCAGGTCAGGGCGGCGCTCGAAGCGGTCAAGACCTATCGGGCGAAGGAAGCGGAAAAATCGAATGCATTGGGTGCAATGCTGACGCGCATGCGGAAGAACCCGGAGCTGGGTCAAATCATAGATAAGGCGATGGCCGATGCGAAATCCAACGGGGAAAACTATGAAGGTCAGGTCCGCGCCGCGCTCACCGCGATCAAGAAATACCGGGCAAAGGTACCACGTTCCGGCCGATGAACTGTGCCCCACACGCCGGTTTACTGTCGGACGGGAAAGGAACAGCGTCAATCGTGACAGCGGGATTTCTAATCCCTTGAATCCAGATCTTTTTTTCGCTCGATCGGTGAAATTAAAAATAATCTAAAAAAATGTCGTTCTCTTTAACCCCTATCGCGTCAAGAAATCGTTCTAATGTCTGAAAGCGTTGTGCAGGATACTGCGTCTGACGAATCTCTGATGGCTCAGTATGTTACCGGTGACGATAAGGCCTTCGAAGTGGTCTATCGCCGTCACCGGGCGGGCATAAGAAGGTTTTGCGCCCGGCAATGCGGTTCGGAAGCAACAGGTCAGGAATTGGCCCAGGAGGTCTGGTTCAGAGTGATACGGGCGGTTCAGAACGGCAGCTATAGTTCGGATGGCCGATTTGCGCCGTATATCTATCGGATTGCGCGCAATCACGTGATCGATTGGTATCGCAAAACCGGGTCCTATCGTGAAATCGAGATGGATGAAGCTGCAGAAAACGAAGCAGAGACGACGGTTTTGGATATGTCTGGCGCCCGCAATCCCGAGCAAATGGTTGGTGATCGCGAGGAACTTCGAAATGTCATCTCGATCATTGAGGAACTACCCGAAGAACAGCGCTCGACGTTGATGATGTATCTGGAATCAGAAATGACCTACGAGGAAATTGCCGTCGCCACGGGGACCAACCGGGAAACGGTAAAGAGCCGCCTACGGTATGCGCGAAAGACTTTGAGAGAACGCGTTCTCGGTGCTGCATGACGATTTTAGCACTTTAGAACAGTGGATTAAGAGATGGCACGCGAAACAGACGACTTGACCGAAGACGACCGGCAGATCATGCGGCTCTACGAAGAGGAGACGTCGCAGATCGACTGGGATGATTCGGACGACGCCATTATGGCGTTTGCGCGTGAAATTCACGAAGGCAGGGAGTCTGGGCCTGGCGCAGGTGATGATGCGGCCGAGAAGCCATCGGAGGACTCTACCGTCGTCGCGTTCAAGCCGCGCGCCCGGACCACCTTCAACCAAATCATCCATTCGCCGGCAATGGGTTTTTCGCTGGCGGCGTGCCTTATGATCGGTGTTTTTGCCGGCCAGGGTTTGAACCCGTATTTGGATCTCGGCGTTTCGCCCGGATATCAGGATGTGGTCGAGGACAATAAGCGACTACAGAAAGAACTGAACCAAACGCAGACGCAGCTGACGCGCTCGTTGAATCCCGCCGGTGGCACACCGGCATTGGCGTCCTCTTCGATGCTGCAGATCTCTCAGGCGCTGGGCGGGTATGATTGCGCGTCGTTGACCGCCTCGATGACAGACGATTTGAAGGTTGTCGTTACGGGACATGTGTCTAGCGCTGCAGATCTCCGCCAGCTTAGCGATCGTTTGTCGCAACTCGACAGTCAGTCCGCCATTGTAAACGACGCGAGAGTGACCGGCTGGCCGGCCTGCGAGGCTTTGTCCATCCTGCACCGCAAGGCAAGCGCGACGACCGACCGGTCGTCTTTACCGTTCGTACGCCCCTACCGGCACGGATTGTCGTACTCGGCGTCGGAGAAGCTGGTCGTCGAAGCGACGGCGACAACCCGGTATGCGGGTTATCTATATGTGGATTTCATCCAGCAGGACGGTACGGTCGTGCATATGCTTCCTGGACCGGACCGCAAGGATAATGCCGTTGCAGCGGGCGAACGGGTCTTGCTCGGCAACGGCCGCCAGGAATTCACGATCGCGCCGCCTTTCGGCGAAGAGATGCTGGTGGTTACGTCATCACCGAAGCCGTTGTTCGACAAGCCGCGGCCGCAGATCGAAAAGGCGGAAGCCTATTTGAAGGCGCTACGGCGAGCATTAGCGGCCACGGACGGCGAGGCGGGTGGCGCGAAGATCGTGAGCAACTATATCTTCATCAAGACGGGGCCGTAGGCGAACATTCGACCTGCTTGCGTGGTGCGACGCTCCCCGGACGGGGAGCGTTTCTTTTTGGCATCCTTAGGCCCCGTCGGCGGGCTCGATGCGAGGCGGCCACGACGAGAGCCGGAAGCCCCAAAAATAAAATCAAAAAAATGTCCGACTCCTAACCCCTAAAGGGCATCTACTCCGTTTTTATATACAAGCGCACGGAAAAATCAGATCAAGCATCAACTGACACACACTGGATAGATGGATCTCAGATTTACCAACCGCTTACACGCTCCTCCCAAATGTCCCAAACTCCCCCACCGCCCCCTTCGCCGGGGGCTCTTTTTTTGGGCGGGCTACGATGGACGAGCTCGCCGGCCTGGTAAGGGGCGTCCGCGGCTTCAGAAGCCCCCAGACGGCCCACAACGGGCACGGCCATCGGGGTCACTCGCTCGCCGTGTCCGGCTCCTCCGGGCGCGCCGCAGGCAAGAATTTCGGATCGGTGAAAATTCTCGTAACCCGAAACGATTCCGACTCTCTGAGCAGCATGAAATCGCTTTCGAAGCGCTTCTTTTCGGAAGTTGCTTGCAGGGTGGTGCTCGACAACAGGTCGTACCGGCTCGTCACCCGGAGGTGCATCTCGTTCAATTCGGTAATCCCGATGATCTCCAGGCCGTCGACATAGCAGAAGTAGCGATTGCCCCAGCAGTTGCCGCTCCCAACGTCGATCATGAAATCTATGATCGCGGCCTCGATTTTCGATCGGTCGATCGGCCGCTTGGTCGCGGTTTTGGCCGAAAGAGCCGAATCCACGTTCGATGTCCTCGCCCCGCTGGTTGCGGCCGCCTTTGGGCGGGGGTTCCTGTCTCGCAACGCGCGCTTGCCGATGCCGATCAAGGCCACCGCAAGGTCGAGGGTGAGGTATCCGCTGCTCTTGAAGTTCGTCTGCGTCTGGAACCGCCGAATGGCGGATCGGGTTCTCGGACCGAACACGCCGTCGATGCTTCCCAGGTCGTGCCCGAGAGCCTTCAAGCCTGCCTGAATATGTTCCCGGTCCGACCGAGATAGGTCGAGCAGCCGTTCCGCGTCGCGCGGTCCGCGTGGTAATGAGCTTCGGGTAAAATTGCCCTCAAGCGCGGCGAGACGGCGCTTGGCCTCGGCCGCAAAGCGACCTGACGGATACATTTCAAGGTAGGCGCTGTAGTCCTCGGCGTTGCCCTTTTGCCGGACGAGCTTCCAGAGCTCGATCTCAAACTGTTCGGTATGGTGCCAAACCCGTCGATCCGCATGGGCGCCGGAGAGGGAATTCGGCGCAGGATCTTTCGCGCTTTTCCGGATACCGGGGACGATTCCCCGGCTGGCCTTCGGCAGGTCCGCTTGTGCCAGCGTTGCCGGTGCCCGCGAACCGGCGAGGTCGCGCTTCCCAAGGCGGCTGTCCGGGTTCGCGATCGGCTCTGCGCATACACCGGATGCCGGCACCGTCGCCGCGAAAATCCAGAAGGCCAATTGGTGGAGGCGGTTCATTGATGGAGGATGGCAAGGCGGAAACCATCGATCAATGGAATTCAGGAAAATATCTTCAATTCTTGAATGGTTTTCGGCGGGACCGAAGAGGTTGCCGAACGACCTGGCGCCGCCTGGTTCCGATCGAGACCGGATCCAGGCGGCGCCTTGGCGGAGAGGGAACTCAGACCTCTGCTAATCCTTAGTTTTGGACGATCCGGAATTGGACGCGGCGGTTCTCCGCAGCGTGCGGATCCTTCTTGGGCAGCGGCTCCGTCTCGCCTTTTCCGATCGGCTTCAGGCGCGCCGCGTCGATCTGCATCGAAACCAGGAACTCACGAACCGCATAGGCGCGCTTCTTCGACAGCGCCAAATTCAGCGCGTCGCCGCCCGACGCGTCGGTATGGCCTTCCACCGCGAATTTGCAGGAGCCGAGCGCGGCGCTATTCATCGCATCCGCCATCTGACGGAGCTTCGTGTAGGCGACGGCTTCCAGAATTGCCGAGTTCAAGGCGAAGGTGATCGGGAGTGCGACCTGCGTGCCGCTCTTCGGGCAGCTGGACGTCCGACCCTTGTGCGCCGGCGCGCTTTTCGGGGCCGCTTTCGCGATCTTTTTCGGTGTCGGCGTTACGCGCTTGGCGATGCGCTTCGTGGCTTCAAAGGTCTTCCGCTGCTCGCTATGAATGCGAATGCCCCGGGTGCGCGGTTCGCGTTCCGCTTTCCGGCACTCCACCGGATCCTCGCTCGTGGCGCAGTCGCCGACAAAGTGGCTGATGATGTCGTGCGCCGTGACGTTCTTCCCATAGTAGGAGTAGATGGTGGTTTCGTTCGCCTGCGCGGCCGAGATCAGGCCCAAAGTGATCGTAAGGCAAGCGGTCGTCAGTTTCAGAGCCTTAAGGTGTTTCTTTTCCATCGAATTTCTCCCTCTCCGACAAGTTCGTGTTTGTGAGCAAAACCTCACATACCTTTAAACGTGGGGAGTGCGGAGAGGGGGTTAGCGGGGCGGAAAAAAATGACGCTCAAATGTTACGAATGAGGGTGGGTGATGAGATGTCCGGCGATATTCCTGGTCTTCCCTCGTTGCTCGCAGGACAAGGCCGGCAACAAGTCAGCGGTTGTCGGCGCCGCCGGTGTCGGCTCCGGCATGAATAGCCGGAACCGACCGCCAATATTCCTGCTTAGCGTAGTGGCTTGATAAGGCAGGTTGAATCTCCATTCAGCGGGACCACGAACACGTTGCCGCGCTTGGAGTCCTGGCCCCGGAACCCGAAATTATCCTCGGCGGTGAGCTTCTGCAGACGAATGTCGAAGATTTCCTTTTCGTCGATGATCTTGACGCCATGTTGCCAGCATTGGACCCAGTTCGAAGCCCCGGGATTGGCCTTCGCTTTGGCCGTACGGGACGTTTTGGCTTTCGCCCCGATCTTGAGGTCCGCGATCGCTATTTCGCTGTGGCCGTTCGGGGCGGTCACGCCAAGGGCGATGGCAACGACAACGCTCAATCCAAGGGCTTTGATCGAGAATTTCAACATCGTTGTATCTCCGGTACAGAGGGTTACGTTACTTTTCCACCTGGATGGGCAGGCGGGCCTGAACAAGTCCTTTCGCATCGACCTTCTGGAAAGTCCTAATCAGATCGTCGAACGATCGGACGGGGAGCGGAGTCAGGTCCTTCTTCTTCAGTTTGGCGGGCAGCTCGAGACCGACTTCCCGCTCCGATGCCAGGCACATCACCTCTTCGCGCGCCCCCGGTTTCTCGAAGACGATGTCGAACTTCGAGTTTTTGGACGGGATCGCTACGCTTTTCCCGGCGATCGAATAGGGATCCGGCTGAAAGCGGTTCGGGAAAATCCGCGCGATGTTGCCGCCGTCGTCCCGGTAGTAACAATAGACGTAGGCGTCCTGGGTCGATGTCACGTTCATTCGCAGCAGCTCCCGCACCTTATAGACGGGCGTAGCGCCCTTCGGGGTGACGAGATCGAGCGCCAAGGGCGTGGGCCCGGCATACTTCGCTTCCACCGGCTTCACGGGCTCCGGTTTCCGGCCAAGGGAAAGATCGGAGTTGATCAGCGACTGATACAGCTGGAAATCGATTCGGCTGCTCGCGATCAGTCCATTTGCCGCGCGATACCGGGCCGTCGCGGCCTTTGTTGAGCGGTCGTGAACACCGTTAATCGGACCGTTATAAAAGCCTTTGCTGGCCAATGCCCGTTGTGTGAACACGACGCGCTCTTCATCCGACATCGCGTCGAACCAAGACCTGGCTTCCGCCAGCATTTCAGGGTTCGTATGTTCGATATCGAGGCAACGCCAATAGGGGACATTGGTGAGCTTGCCGGCGATCTCGATCGCACTGAGTTCGATCAGGGACCGGACCGCGGAATGCATTCCCTCGCTCTTGTTCATGGAGAGATTGAAAGAGAGTCCGGCCTTGCCGATCGTCGCGCCGACATCGCCGCCGATGCCCTTGCGGCTGACTGCAATTGAGTTGTTCGCCGAAATGCCGGGCATGATCTGGCGCGATGCGAGATATCCCAGGTTCATATCCACAGAGACGACCGAAACGACGAGATCCTTGGACGCGCCAAGATCGGCACCGGCGATCGACAGGCCGCCGCCGACGGTGTTGGCGATGACGCCGGAATCGAGCTGCGTGATGGCGCCTCGGATGTAGTAGCTGGGCGCGACGAATTTCTTGCTGATTCCGGCCAGCCGCTGCAACTGGGCGACGTCTGTTTGCGTTTGATCGAAGTCGACGAATGCGAATGCCCGGCTCTTGACCGACATGCGTGACATCGCAGAGATCAGCATGTCCTTCGTGCCCGCCTTGACCTCGCTCGTCGCGTCGGGAATACCGGCGCTGGTGATGACGATGTTCCTGAGCCCGAAAGACAGAAACATTTGGTCCATGCATTGCAGCGCCGGTGTAAAGCTGGTGATCGTCCGAACGGGTACCGTCGCGGGCTTGGCAGTCCGATAAGCCGTTTCTGGCTCCCAACTTGCGCATGCGGAACAAAGCAGAACGGAAGCTGCCGCTGTCAGTTGTTTGAGACGTTTATGATTCATTTTCTTGCTCCTATGCACGATCCGGAAGCGACCCCATCTTAGACGATGGTCAGCACTTGCCGCCGACGTTGATAATATCCCGCGCGACGATGATGATCTCGCGAGCTGGGCGTTTCGACAGGTTGTTTTCGCCGATGTTCAAGTTGCCGCAGCCCTTGTTCGTGATGCGGCTATTGCGCCCGAACTTGGATGTCTTGTCCGCCCGGCCGCTGGCGATCACCGCGTTGACCTTGGACTGCGAGCCCGGATCCAAATGCGGGCGTTGATTGTACTCCGCTGCCGATACGCCAACCGCATTGGCAAACATCAGGCTCGCTGAAATAACGGTAAGAATTGTTAGTTTTTTCATCGACTTGTCCGATCTTTCATTGTGATGACAGAAGTGACGATGAAGACAGTTCTTCGACAATGTCCGGTTGTCGGTGCTTAAGGGTCGAATATCCTGTCTTCGTATCATCGGTGTTGTGTCCGTTTGACGTCAATGTCCGTGGCGTCGGCTAGCAGTTGTTGCCGTATCCGATGGACACGCAGGAATTGCCGCCGAGGCCAAGAAAACCGGAAGCCTTGTTGACGACCTTCCGGACGACGATGGTCTGTTTGACGCTGCCTGGCGTGTTGATGTTGCGAAGCGCGCCGACGTAGGTTTTGGCTTTGCTGCCGACGCCCTTGGCCAGGTTCACCGTCTCGCCGACCACGACGACATTCTTGATCGATCCGCCGACCTTCACGTTGTCGCCGACGGTGCCGATCGATTGCGTGGCCTTGGAGCCGAACCCGGAAGCCTTGTTCGTCGCCTTTCCGACAACGGAAATGTTGACCAGGTTGCCGCCAACTTCGACGTTGCCGGCGTATGCGGGGCTTCCGAATGCAAGTACGGCTAGCGCGCCCGCTGTGAGTATCCCGAGTGTTTTGATCATTGGGTCAAATCCTTTGCTTTGCTGACGCAAGCGGGAACTTGCGTCTCATATTCAAGAACGTCTGGGTGATCGGTCAGGGGTCAAAACAAATAAAAAAAATCGCACCGCGGTTCCGGGATGGGACGAATCTGGATGCGATGGGGCGCCCGGGAGACCCTGCCCAAAAGAAATCGGACCCGGGCTTTCGCGACCGGGTCCGTTTCGTGTCGAAGGTTTGTTTCGATCGGTTGATCGAGGTTTGAGGGTGTTAGCACTTCTTGCCGATCGAGCCGACTTCCTGGCACGCCTTGGCGAGGAAATTTGCCGTGTTGGTCGCGGCGCCGGTCACCACGCCGACATTCAGGAGGTTGCCGTTCACCTTGACGTCGCTGTCGCCGCTGATGACGCCGATCGCCTGGTCGGCTTTGCCAAGAAACCCGGCCTGGTTCGTGGCCGCGCCGGTCACGACACCGACGTTCAGGGCATTGCCGCCGATCTCGATGTCACCGGCGAATGCGGTGCTGGTAGCCATCAGGGCGAATACGGTGGCGGCGGCGAAGGTCTTGATCTTGGTGGTCATGGTCTCAATCTCCTTGGGGTTTGTGTTCTGCGAGAGGCGATGTTCGTCTCCCTTGTTCCTAAGAACGGGCCGATCGGCTGTGGGGGGTTAAACGGCGAAACTTTTTTTGAGTGTTCTCTCGACTTGGGACGTGTGGTGAGGCGGCACGTATCCGTACGGGGACGGTCAAAAAGAAATCGGACCCGGGCTTTCGCGACCGGGTCCGTTTCGTGTCGAAGGTTTGTTTCGATCGGTTGATCGAGGTTTGAGGGTGTTAGCACTTCTTGCCGATCGAGCCGACTTCCTGGCACGCCTTGGCGAGGAAATTTGCCGTGTTGGTCGCGGCGCCGGTCACCACGCCGACATTCAGGAGGTTGCCGTTCACCTTGACGTCGCTGTCGCCGCTGATGACGCCGATCGCCTGGTCGGCTTTGCCAAGAAACCCGGCCTGGTTCGTGGCCGCGCCGGTCACGACACCGACGTTCAGGGCGTTGCCGCCGACTTCGATTTCACCGGCGAATGCGGTGCTGGTGGCCATCAGGGCGAATACGGTGGCGGCGGCGAGGGATTTGATCTTGGTGGTCATTGTCTCTGTCTCCTGAAGTTTGTGATCCATGAGAAGCGCTGTTCGCTCCCCTTGTCTCTACAAACGGAGACAGCCCGCATAGGGGGTTAAACATCGAAAATTTTTCCCCAAGCGTTGAGGAGTAATTCAGGAATTGGCTTGGTCCCACCATCAGCCCGGAGGATCGCGTAGAGGGGACCGCGATATCGCGGCGGCGGACAAAAGGTAACAATCCAATAGAAAGTTCCGGGTTAGGCTAACGTTATTTTTCCATCCGGACTTTCAGGATCCTAACTCCCGCCGCATTTCCCTGGTGAGCCGCTCTATTTCTGTGCCCCGAGTTTCGCATTCGGAAAGGGTCGCCAGGTCGAGACCTGGGTTAAATACGTAAAAATCGCAGTCCGTGTATGGGCCCTCATTCTTTAGAGCTTCGATTCGTGAGTGCCAATAACGCTCGATTTCCTCACGCGACTTGGATGTTTTTTTCACCTCTGATGGTGTCACATTTGAAGTGTTTAGTGATGAGTTCGATTTCTCGTTTATTTCTAAATTTGGGACTGGAGTAGGGTGAGCGCGAAGTATCGGTTTTGTCGGAACAGATGGCTTTGGGCGTAACTTAACCGCAAGTTTCTTACCGTCCTGGATAAGTTCTTTGGCTTGGGTAGCCGTGAGGAAACCAGTTTCCTGTAACCCCGCTGCGGCTTGATATTGCCGAATAGCTGCCCGAGTTTTCCGACCAAACAACCCATCCTCAGTTCCCACCTGAAGATTTTTGGCGGTGAGTGCCCGTTGGATCAAAGCGCGCTCTTCGCGGGTAAGTTGGAGTGAAAACTCGACAAGTTTTGGTTCCAGTTGCCTTTTAGCAGGCTCCGGCGGAAGTCTTGTTGATGATTTAGATTTTGTGTGTGCGCTAGATTTCATCTTGCGCAACCTTTCGTGAGCCAAGTTCGCGTAACGTCCTTTCGGGAATAACTCCAAGTACGCGTCCAAATCGGCCGGGTCTTGGCTGTTCTTCACCAGAGACCACATTGTCGTTTCGAATTCGCCTGCACTCCCTGGAGCAGGAATCGGTGTGTTGGCTTGTGGCTGATCCCTGTCTGAAGGTTTGGGGGGCTGCCGTGTTTGGGGTCTAATGCCGCGGTCCGGCGAACCAGTTTCTTGCACCATTATCTGCCGCGAACCTAGCGAGCTGTTTGCGCTCCTGGTATCACCCAGATATTTGATATCCGGGATACTGTTCGTCGGAATTTCCAGTTGGGATCCGATCCCCTGATAACGGTCATATTCAGCGCACACTGGCAACGCAGCTGTCAGAAGCCCAATTATAGCTGTTGGCATTCGTAACATCTGTTACACGCTACTCCATGCGGAGATTTCTCGCTATCCCGAGCCGACTGTCGAATAAATGCATTTTTACCATGAACCGGAACGCCACGATTTCATAATTGTCCGGCTAGCTTCATCGAATGGCAGTTGAGCGACGCACTCGGTATCGTCGGCTCCAAGATTTATCGCGACGGCAAGCTGTACGAAACGAGTTCCCGGATTCTGTCCAGGATGGCAATGCCGTCGGTACGGACGACGCGCAGTTGATCCAATAAGAACATTCCAAGCATGGGACTGTAGTAGAACTCGCGCTGGACGGTGTCGGGGTCGAATGTTCTCCCGGAGCAGGTGCGCCGCTGTTTTCCTCGATGAATAATCTTGATGGCGGATATCTTCTCGCTGGATACGGTGAGTTCGGTAGCCTTTTCCGCAACAGTGGCTGTCATTGTGCGCGCTACTGTACACTTCCCGTTCTTGGTGTCGAAGTCCATGCGGTAGGTCCACGAGTCTCCCAATTTCAGCGGAAACCGAATGGGAGACATATAGAGCGGTTTGGAAACGCCCCGGCGCGAAATTCGAAAGTTTCGCGACATCTCGAATTTTCCAAAGTTCGAGATGTCCCCGGATTTTCCCGAATATTCGAGTACGATAATCTTATCGCGCCGTGATTTGTCTTTGGATCTGATCGTGAAAGTGGTTCCGAGATCATAATCCGGTGCTGGAAAACTTCTGGTTCGCGGCTCCACGATTGTTGGCGCCGCCGGCGCGGCGAGCGCTTTGCGGACGGGCGGCGGCGGTTGGGATTTCTCGGTGGAGACCGATCGTTTCCGTTCACTCGACGGCGTGAGACTCTTGCCAAACTCTACTAGGTCCTTGGCTTGTGCGTCCGTCAGATAGCCGGTCCTCTTCATCCCTAACGCGGATTGGTAACGCCAAATGGCGCCGCGCGTTCGCTGGCCAAACAAGCCGTCGGGCTCTCCGGCCTGGTGGTTCTTTCCATTCAACGCCCGTTGGATCAATGCGCGTTCCTTGCGCGTCAGTTGGAGCGCGGCCTCCAATGCTCTCGGTTCGACCATCTGGTTGCCGGGTCGGGCCGTGCCGCGTGTCGATTGGGGTGGAGCCGCCGGCGCCTTGGCCCGCAGATCGCGCAGCGATTTTCGCGCAACCGCCGAATGCCTCCCTTTCGGGAAAATATCCAAGTACGCTTCGAAGTCCGCAGGGTCGGAGCTGTTCTTAATAATTTCCCACATGGTGGCTTCGAATTGGGCAAGGTCCGACCTGCCCTTACTTCCGGCCACCGGCGTTGGCGTGTTCGGAGCCCAGGTCCTGTCTTCGCTGCGAATCGTCGGCCTGATGCCGCGTTCGGGGACGCGATTGTCTTGTGCGAGTCGAAACGACGCCTGTTGGTTCGCATGGCCATGTACCGCATCGGAATGATGCATCACCGACCAGCTTTGTGGTGCGTCGCCAGTGAAACGGTGATTTGGTTCTCCTGGACGCTCATGTGCCAGGCAAAGTGATCCGGTTGCCAGCAGGGCGCAAGTTACATACAGAATTCGACGCATTCGCATCTTCCACGTAGGCGCTCTTTTAAATCTTAAATCCTTGAGCCTATAGATAACAATGTCAGTTGTCCCGCTGACAGACGATGCCGGATTTCTCGACGCCGGTTGCGATTCCACCGCCCCGCAGGTTCAGGCGGTCACCCGGAACCAGGTCCTCATGCCGGCCTCGGCATGTTCCAGCATGTGGCAGTGCAGCAGCCAGTCGCCCGGATTGTCGAGGTAGAAGGCGATTTCCGTGGTTTCCTGGTGGATCATCAGCAGGGTATCGCGGAGTGGCCCGATGCTGCCATCCGGCTCGACCTTGCGGAAATGGTAGCCGTGAGTGTGCATCGCATGCGGCCAGAAGGTGTCGTTGGTGATTGTGATTCGTACCGTCTCGCCGATGGCGCCGGTGAACAGTGGCTTCTTGGGCGTATCAGCGGCACCGTTGAACGACCAGAACTTGCCGTGCTTGGCGAGCTCTGGAACGGCTAGAAATTCTCCGCCCAACATGGCGCCGCCCATCCCGCCCTTGGCGCCGCCCTCCATCAACAGCCGGACCTTGCGCGCCTTCTCGAGCGGACCGAGCGGCGGCACCGGATTCGGCGGCAGCGGCGCCGGTGGCGGTAGTTGGCCGGTGCGTGCCGCGCCGTCGACTGCGAAGGTGACGAGCGAATAGGCACCGTCCTTCTCGAATGACAGCAGGAAAGCCTCGGTTCCCGAAGCCGCGGTCACGTCGACGATTATGTCGACGCGCTGCGCCGGGCCCAAGGTGTGCCGCTCGACTGGCATTGGCCTATCGAGCGGTTGGCCGTCGAGCGCGATGATCCAGCCCTTGAGGCCCTGCAGGCCAATTTCAAAAATTCGCGCATTGGCGGTGTTGATCATGCGCAGCCGGATTCGCTCGTTGTGCCGGGCGGCAAGGAGGGGATTGGGTTTGCCGTTGACCGTTACGGTGTTACCGATCCGCCCGGCATGCGACCAGTCGAACGCATTGCCGAAATCGTCCTTGATCACAGCCTGATCGATCAGTCGCCAGTCGTCGATCGCCAGGATCTTCTCTCGATCGACTTCCGGCGGCGACGTTTCCTCGACGATTAGTGGGCCGAAGAGCCCGCGTGCCATTTGCTCCCAAGTCCGGTTGTGTGAGTGATACCAGTAGGTGCCTGCATCCGGCACTTCAAAATCGTAGAGAAAGTGGCCGCCGGGTGGCACTGGCGGCTGGGTCAAGTGCGGCACGCCGTCCATTGCGTTATCGATCCTGATGCCGTGCCAATGAATGGTCGAGGGTTGCGGCAGGTCGTTGATAAATCGACGGATCAGTCGCTGGCCCTGGCGAACCCGGATCTCGGGCCCCGGTATTCGGCCGCCGTAGCCCCAGATCGCCGTTTCCGGCGCCGGCTTCGGAGCAATTCGCGTGCTGCCCGCCTGAGCACGCAATTTCTTTACGTGGGCCCGAGCCCCCAACGGCCCGGTCGCGCCAATCATCCCGGCTGCCGCCGTCCCGGCGAGAAATCGCCTGCGTGAAACAGTCATTATCTCAACCCTCCGGACTGGTTGATTGACACAGTTCTCATGCCATGTCGATTCGCCCACCTAGTGTACCGCCATCGCCGGCCGGATGACGGCGCACTGCGAAACAGGATTACCAGGCGAGTTACTCCCGTCGCGTCGATTGAAGCTGCATCCGAAATTGCAGGGCAACTAGTGGAAATCCGCGCACTCCCCAGAACCGTCCGTTTTATCCTTGAAAGCCGACATTCTGTATCGCCGTCTTTATGTCCGATACAACGGGAAGGTCGCCGATCGATGCTAAGCTCATCTATTGCCCATACAAGGAGCTAGGATTGAGCGTCTGCACCAAGACAAGGTGGTGCTGGCGCCATTAATGATTTTGGGCCCGGTTCATCCATAGCTCTCAATCTGTCCCGCGCTCCTATCATTAGCCAGCAACAGAGCGCGGATCGTCTGCATACAGTTTCACATTAAGACAAGCTGCAATTGCCAGGGTTGAGTGCGCTTTAGTGAGGCAACGGTAACCCGGATAACAACGCCATCAGCGCATTTTACCAGAGCATCATGCATGAACCGCGCTGCCGCACCGCGTATAACCGAAAGCCCTGGGAGGACCCAAACTATTTGAAAAGCGCTTTGTAACGTGGGTGGAGCGGTTGGTTTCGTTACTGATAAATTGTCGATAACATCATTGGATGGCTGGACACATGGGACGGTTTTTAGGTTTGTCCGCGTCAGTAGCGTAAAATCAATATCCTACTGGTAAGCATTTGATGTATCGCATGCTGTAGTCATCATGGGAACTTCCGTCCTATCTGTCCGATAGCGGCACGTATGGCGTAACTCTTCGCAATTGAAATCTCTCATCTTGCGATAATGTGATGCACGAGCGCGGAGAGCCCGCGAACAGGCGAGGCCATTCAAATAGGGCGAATCCCGGGTTGACTATAAATCGGCAGTTGGGCGGCTGGCTGCTGATACTGTTATGACAATCCCACGAAAGCCGCGTTTCGTCTAATCCGGGTTGTGAGCCGGTTCGTAATCCATATCCCGCAGTTTTGAGGCAAGGCGTTTCTGCGAACCGACGTGTGTGCCCGCCGACTTAGCCCAAATTGACCAACTCGCAAATAGTTCCGCGGAAGAAGTCCAGGCGTTCGGAACAGGTTTTGTACATTCCCGGAGCCAATCAGCGACCTCGTTCTCTGTGTCCAGATAATCCGTTGTACTCAATTTCACACTTTGTGGAGGATGCAGTCCGCGTTTTTCAAAGTAGTGTACGGCGCCGGCTATTAGCCATCGCATAATCGCCGGCCATTCCGCATGTAGCTTATTTCGCAGTTCTGGATCCTGCTCGCTCTTAGGAATTGTAATGCCGAAATTCAGGACGTTGAAGCGCCGTCGTGCGGCTTCATTCACGCCCCGCAGGGATGGGATATTGTTTGTAAGGAAAGCGAGTTTGAATTCCGGGAGCAGTTCGAAAGGATCTCCGCGCATGACGCGCGCGATCAAAGGATCACCGCCCGTGATTCGGTTTATTAGCATCATGTTCCACATTCGCCCCTCATCGATTTCACTCACAAGGACGAGTCGCACACCGCGCAACATCGCGAGCTCCGCTGGATGTCGATCGAATTTTGAGGCTAAAAATGTTTCCGCAGCGGATGCCGTAGCATAGTCGCCGACGATTTCTCGGATCGTGTTGAAGATTACGCTTTTAGAGTTTGCGCCTGTTCCATGTGCGATCAACAATGCATGCTCACTTGTGTCGCCCGTTAAGCAATATCCCAGAAATCGCTGAAGATAGGCTCGGTCATTGCCGTCGGGGAGTGCTCGCTCCAATACCTTACTCCAGATCGTGTGATCTTCGAGCGATAGCGATGTCGCCGCGATCTTCGTGATATAGTCGGTGGCGTCATGCGGCCGCGAGAGCCCCTTGCGGAGATCGATTGTCCCTTTTGGTGTGTTCAATACGAGAGGGTTGCGGTCCCACTGATCCGCGCCGATGCGGAATGCCGGATGCGAGCGCGCCAAGCGTTCGATGCCGGCGATACGCGCCGCGCTCAATAGATTCCTAGCATTGCGCACGGTAGAAGCTTCGTCTGCCACTTCGCGACAGACCGCCTTGATGTCTTCGATTATCCTTGCTGCGGTGTCTTCTTCCCAGTGTGTTCCGGTGAATATCATCCATCGCTTGCTTTCGCCGACGTAACGTCGGGTTTTGCCGCAGGCCTCAACCAAGCCTTCCACTAGGTCTGCGTCACTGTCGACGGGATAGCCTGATGTGCGGCGCCGCGGTTTTGGTATTACTCGATGCGCACTCGATGGCGGCCATTGCCTTCCCATCAAATCCTCCGGCCATGACGAAAGTGCTCACTGCGCCATTTGTGCCTGTTAGGCATTCTGCGTACCAGTCGGTTCCCGGCCATTCCGTCTTCGTTTGGGCCTTTTGAGAGATAAGGATCGATTAGGCATCCCAAGAGGCGGTGTCGTGCATTACCGACCTGAATCAAGTCGGTTTGTTGATCTTGCGCTATTCAAGGCTCGATCCCGGCTGCCGTTTACTCGACTTACCTTCCTCCTCTTCGATCCAACGCAAGATCCTCTCCTCGCTGAGCCTTGTCATCAAACATGCACAGGAGCGGGGGCTGGTTGCTGGAAATCCGGTGCGTGGCCTGCGGGTGCTCCGAACCAGTCGAACCGATATCAAGGTACAAGCGCCATCCAAAGAGATCGTCCGCGCGTTGCTAGCCGCTGCGCCCGAACATTTCAAACCGCTCATGGCTGTCGCAGCGTTGTGTGGTCTTCGCGCGAGCGAAACTCGTGCGCTGCAATGGGCGGATGTAGATTTCAGTGAAGGTCTGATCCATGTTCGGCGCCGTGCGGATGCCTTCAACAACATTGGCGAGCCAAAGTCGGAGGCTGGTCTCCGCGCGGTTCCGATGGGTCCATATTTCTCAACCCTTCTGAAGCGCTGGCGCCTAGCGTGTCCGAACGGCTCGATGGACCTCATCTTTCCGAATAAGTGGGGAAGGGTGAGGGCGCACACGACAGTTCTCAAACGTCATTTCAAACCGCTTTGTCGCCAAATTGGCGTTGACCTGAGGTGGCATGATCTTAGGCATTTCGCTGTATCGTTATGGATTGAGCAGGGCTTCAATGTAAAAGAGGTGATGACGTTTGCCGGGCATAGTTCGGTGCAGATGACCATGGATCGGTATGGTCATTTGTTTAGATCTCCCGACCATCAACGTGGCATGGCTGAAATCGAAACCCGCTTACTTGGCTGAACGCAACACCTGTGTAACACGTGGAAAATGATATCGATTAAACTATTGAAATTGTTTCATTTAATTTCAAGGTGCATGAGGCTCATAACCTGAAGGTCGTAGGTTCAAATCCTACCCCCGCAACCAATAAATCAAACGAAAAGCCTCCCATTCGGGAGGCTTTGCTGCGTTCGGACCCGTAAAATCACGCCCGCCGAACACGATTGTATCGCGATAACGTCACCCGGCACGGATGTGCGACAAAGCACATAGGTGAAAACCCGCACCCAAATCAACCGGCTTGGTTCTTTAATGTCTCTGACCGCTATTAGCGATCCGTTCAGTTGCGCTCAAACCTCTTTAGTTCGGCTTTGGCTGCGGAATGTTCCACCAGAGTCTTGATGCCCTGCGCAACGGTTTGCTCGAACATCTTTTTTGCCTCTTCGATATTCCGGTGAAGCAACTGATATTCGCCGACATAAAAATATGCCTCGCTTGTTAGTTGGCGCCTTTCCCGTTCTGGGAAGTCGCTCGCGATCTTTATAAAGTCTGCCGTCGAAATCTCGCCGAGATAGAGGGATATCACGGGGCCTGGCCATTCATCCAAATTCTTGCCTTTGCGGGATGAATATAGGAGAGCCTCACCGCTTTTTCCTTCCCGCGCCATGGCAAGATAGAGCCATATCACCGAAAAGAGATCGTCGGGTTCCAGATCGAGACTACGTTGGAAGTCGGCTGACGCCTTTTCGAATTGACCCAAATAGAAATAGATGTTGCCACGGGTTTGAATCGCGACGGCATCGTGCGGATCGAGCATGATGGCGGTGTTCAGATCCTTCATCGCGACGCTAAACGAGCCTTGGTGGGCTCGTACGTTCCCTCTGTTGGCAAACGCCGCCGCGTTGTGAGGATTCAGCGCAAGTGCGCGCTCATAGTCCTTGACCGCATCCTCGAAAAGGCCCTTTTCAAAATTGACATCACCTCGACCTCGGTGGGCATTGGATAGATGATTTGACGACAAATTGGCTGCTCTGATCGCACGTGTATAGAGAGCGAGCGCCCGGTCAAATTGTCTCGCCGATGTCGCATCATATGCTTTTACAAGAAGTGCGAGACTGTCGAGGTATTGTAATTCGTGTTTGTGGCGACTGGCGTGACTCAAGCTGGTGGAAGCAATGAGCGCCAACAACACCATCGCACTAACTTTAGATAGTCTCATCGGAAATCTCCCGGTTGAATCCTAAGACTTGTTTCCCGACGGAGCGATTGCCGGTGGTCGAGCACCGGACGAATTTTGGCGATATATTCGTCCGGCGCTCGACTCAGTTAGAAAAAGGCTCGGATGCCGGCGACAATGGAAAAGACATCGGGATCTTCACCTTCGTCGCGCGCGAAATCGGCGGTCTTCCCGACTTTCCGTTCCCAGTTGACGCCTATATAGGGCGCGACTTCGCGCGTGATCTCGTAGCGCAGCCGTAAACCCAATTCGATATCACTGAGCCCGGCACCCACACCGACGGGTTCATCGTCGGAAAACGCGACATTCAATTCGGCTGACGGCTCTAGCACGAGACGCTGCGTGAGCAGCATCTCGTATTCAGCTTCCAGCCGAAACGAGGCGTCGCCCTTGTTGCTCACAAAGAAACTGGCGTCCGTTTCAAACCATTGAGGCGCCAGCCCGTTGACCCCGATCACGCCGAACGTCCGTGACGGGTTCGGTTTGATGTCGTGCCGGACACCGATTTGAGCATCGAAAAAATCGGAGATCAATCGTTGGTACAATAGCTGTACCTCGGCTCCCTCGAACACATCTTCATTAGGGACGTATTCGCCTTCGGTCTTGAAGGTAAGCTTGTTCTTATCGTCTCCGATCCGGCCTTGACCTTCCCAGGACACGATGTCGTCGCCGTCCTGGAACCGATACTCCAACTGGTCGATCTTGACCAAGGTGAAATACTGATCGTCCAATTTCTCGGCCTTGACGGGCGAGACAAGGGAGGCGGTTGCCAGGATGAGCACAGCGGAAAACGCAAATAATCTAATTCGCAGCATGCGCGTTAACCTCCGAGCTTGGCTTGTTTGGGGGTCGGACCGCCCTCGACGATGACCTCGCGGAACATGCCGGTTGCCATGTGGTAGATCAGATGGCAGTGGAACGCCCACTTACCCGGCGCATCGACTTCGGTCTCGGTATAGACGGTCGTCCCCGGCGCGACGCTTACCACATGCTTGACCGGGTTCCATTTCTTGGACCCGTTGTCCAGGATCGTCCACATGCCGTGCAAATGCATCGGATGGGTCATCATGGTTTCGTTGATGAACTTGAAACGGACACGTTCGCCGTATTTCAACCGGATCGGCTCGGCTTCCGAATATTTCCGATCGTTGATCGACCAGAAATACCGTTCCATGTTGCCGGTCAGGCGAATGGTGATTTCGCGTGTCGCTTTGCGTGGTTTGTAGAGCGGTTTTTGCGCTTTCAGGTCTGCGTAAGACAGAAACTTGCCGCCGTTCGCCGCCTTGGGCATGAGCCCGCTGCCCGGCGCATAAAACGGGTCGGGTTTCGGTCCGCCCATTTTCGAATGGTCCATGCCCGACATCGAGCCATGGTCCATGCCCTTCATCGCAGAGTGGTCCATCTCGCCATGATCCATGATCATGTCGGACATGCTGAGGAGCGGCCGCTTTCGAGGCTGGGGCACATCCGCCGACATGCCCTCTCGCGGCGCAAGCGTGCCGCGGACGAAGCCGGTACGGCCCATGGATTCGGCGAAAAGCGTATAGGCTCTGTCGTCTTTTGGCCGAACGATCACATCGTAGGTTTCCGCGACCGCAATCCGAAATTCGTCGACGCTGACGGGCAGCACGTTGTTTCCGTCCGCTTGAACGACGGTCATTTTCAACCCTGGAATTCGGACATCGAAATAGGTCATTGCGGAGGCATTGACGAAACGGAGCCGCACACGCTCGCCGGGTTTGAAAAGGCCGGTCCAGTTTTGGTCGGTATTCTTTCCGTTGACGAGAAATGTGTAGCCGCTGACATCGGCGATATCTGTCGGCGTCATTCGCATGTCGCCCCACATCCTTCGGTCTTCGAATGCGGCCGCGAAGCCCATTCTCGAGACGTCTTTGAAAAAATCGCCGACGGTTCGCTGACTGTAGTTGTAGTAGTCCGGCATTTTCTTGAGATTGCCGAGGATCCGTTCCGGCTTGGTGTCCTGCCAATCCGAAAGGACAACGACGTAATCCCGATCGAACCGGAAGGGTTCGCGCTTCTTCGGTTCAATTACGATCGATCCATATACCCCGGATTGCTCCTGCAGACCCGAGTGGCTGTGATACCAATACGTGCCACTTTGTTGGGCGGGGAAGCGATAGGTATGAGTCGTGCCGGGTTTGATCCCGTCGAAACTGATGCCCGGCACGCCGTCTTGCTCGAACGGCAGGATTAATCCGTGCCAATGAATCGAAGTGTCGACATCCAACGTATTGGTGACGTTAATGACCAGGTCCTCGCCTTCCGTGAAACGGAGAACCGGGCCTGGTATCGTGTCATTGATCGCCAATGCAGGCCGGTCTTGGCCCGTTACGTTAATCGTCTTTTCGCCGATCGTTAGATCGTACGTTCCGGCTTGAATTCCAGCCGTTGCCGATAGCCATAGCGCTATCGTCGCCACGGCCGTCTTCCACACACTAGGCGTGAAACGCTCCATTGCTTTTCTCCTGAGATGTAGGGAACAGGCAGCGCGCCGCCACTGCGAACGGGCTGCCTGTTGTTGTTAGTTGATGTGGATTGGACCCATCATCCCGGATTCGTAATGACCGGGAAGATTGCAGGCGAATTCAAGCTTGGTGTCCGAGGTGAATTTCCAGATGACCTCAGCCGACTTTCCTGGTTCCAGGAGGACGCTGTTGGGGTCGTCATGTTCCATCGTGGCGCCGTTCGGCATTTTCATCTTCATTTTGTCATGATGAATTTTGTCAACCTCGAGCGCTCCGTGCTCGAACATCATAATCATTTCCTGTTGGTGATCGGCATGCATCGCGGCAGTTCCGATGTTGAATTCATGCACGAATTCTCCGTCATTTTTGACCTTGAAGCGGATTGTCTCTCCCTTGCGGACATTGATTTTCTCCGGCTCGAACCGATTGTCCGTCATCTGCATCGTGATGGTACGGGAGACCTGAGAGGCCTTCCCCGGTTGGCCGATGGCGGGACCTTGTCCATGGCCGCCGCCATGTTTCCCCGCCGCATGGGCGCCGGCGGAAATTGTCAGCGCGAGCGACGCCGCGAGAGCTGAGCGAATGGTTAGCTTAGCAAGAGTGGATTTCATGGTTCGGTTTCTCCTGGTCTTGGGGACCGGTAAAGCGTTCGATTTTTCGGCAGGGCGCAGGGTCGACCGTAGGCTACGTGCTCAACGTCGTTAGACGTCTGCAGGGCAGCCTCACGGCAGAAATGCAGCGATAACCGAAAGGTGGATTAAGCTTTAGAGAAACCGTCTCGCGGTACGGGAGGGTCGCTATCTAAATAGAGCGACTTCAGGAGAGTGTCGTCGATATTTGGCCTTTGTATCTTCGACAACTTCGAAAACGCCGGGTTTGCGACCAATGACGGCGACCGATAGAAAGGCGAGCAGGTGAGAGAACCACAATGATGTATTTTGTGATCGTGATTGGCGTGGCCGTCGGATTCGGAATCGCCGGCATGGCCCGATGAAGAGTGCGGTTGGTGGTCGGATGCGTTGGCGTTGCCGGAGAAGGAGACCGGCGCCAAAACCATAGCCAGCACAAGCAATCCGCAAAAAAGCGAACGCAGGCTTGGCAAGTTCCTCTTTCCGGCTCCACCGACGTCAGACAATGCGACGACCCTCTGGCCAAAGATACAGTTTTCAGGATATAGGTGGTTGGTCATTCGAAATCAAGAAATGCGATTGGACTATTCCGTTTGTTGTCGCCGAACGGTTCGTTAACCAAATTATCGATCGCGGTACTGGGAGGTTGGCATCCCGCAGACCTTGGAGCCGGCGGAGATCGAAAGAGAATGTCTGCTCGAACAGCGGGATTTGAATTTGGTTAATCATTCTCGATGCTCTCTCGGGCGCCGAGTTCCGATCCGATCGCGTGCGAATTTAAGGGCCACGGGCAGGAGGGTGATGCCCCCGAGCACCAGAGCCGAGATCAGAAGTCGGTCCCTCTCGCCTGTCGCCAGTTCGCCGCCGAAATGGGCCAGTAGAAAACTCGCCGGTATGATGCCGGCGAAGGTCGCAATGGCAAACCGCCAAAACGAAAGAACCGTCAGCCCGGCCGCATAGCTAATCAGGTCGAAGGAAATGAAGGGAAGGAGACGGCTGGTAAATACAATTCCCATAAGGGCGTTTTGCGATCCGAAGAGACCGACTGACAACTTGTCTCCATACCAACGCTGCAAGACTTCATGACCGAGGAGCCGAGCCAGCCCAAATGCGGCGATCGCTCCTGCCTGAGCCCCGAGAACGATGTAGACGGTGCCCCAGACATGGCCGTAGGCGGCGCCAGCAGCTAGGGCAATTGGCGCGCTTGGGATCGGGCTCACCAGAATCGCGATTGTCATGGCGCCGATGATCGCCAATGGACCCCAGAAGCCAAGCGACGCGATCCAGTCCTGAAATGCCGCTTCATCGAGGATTATGGCAAGCCCGCCGAAACGGTCCAATGCCCAGTATGCAAGAGCGAGCAGGACAACAATGAAGCCGCCGACGGTTAACCTTGACTTGAGGGTCCAATCCATATTCCCACAGACTGGATGTTTAGTTTGGGAGCGCTTGTCGTACATTCGGACTCTGCCGTGGCAGAGTTATCTCGATCCGTAATCCGCCCTCCGGCCGATTTTGCAACACGATGTCTCCTCCATGGGCGTGAACGATGGTTCGCGCAACGGTAAGGCCCAACCCCGTTCCGCCGGTGTCCCGACTGCGTGATTCTTCAAGCCGATAGAAAGGCTTGATCACATCCGCATGTTTGTCTGCGGGGATTCCGGGACCATTGTCGTCAATCCGGATGCGGATGTGTTGGTCGATCTCATTCAATTCTACATGAGCCGATTTGCCATACTTCACTGCATTATCGATCAAATTTGTGAGCGCGCGGCGAAACGCCACCGGTTGGCAATTAAATGGCACAGGACTTGACCCAAGAGTCACGTTTACGCTTTGGCCCATATCGATAAAGGAATCGTGGACACTCCGGATAAGCGAATTCAAGTCCACTACCGCACGCGGTTCAGAGGATGCTTCATCACGGGCAAACGACAGCGTGGCGAAGACCATCTTTTCCATGTCGTCGAGGTCAGCGAGAACTTTCCGTTTTTCTTGCTCGTCCTCGATAAACTCGGCCCGGAGCCGGAGCCTTGTGATGGGGGTCCCTAGGTCGTGCGCGATCGCAGCGACCATTTGCGTGCGATCCTCAACGAACCGACGCAGACGATGCTGCATTTGGTTGAATGCTCGCGTGGCCTGGCGTACCTCGGCCGGTCCATCTTCACGCAGTGCCGGCGCGTTCATATTTAAGCCGAGGCGATGGGCAGCTTCCGAGAATACGGCCAAAGGTTTGGTGAGATGGCGTACAACAAGCGCCGATAGGATGACGACCGCCAGCAGCATTACGAGTAAGGACAGCACAAACCGTATCGTCCAGAACGGTTGCGGTGATTCCTTCGGAGCAGCAAAATTCAGCCAACTACCATCCGACAATTGCAACGATGCGAGAAAGGTTCCGCCGAGCCGTATGTTAGCGTGTGTCTCTTCCGCATGCTTCACCCACATGGGGGCTTCAACGCGATCTGCAAATTGAACCTTGAAGGCGCGCGTTCCTCGTTCCCCAAGATGAGCGATGAGTGCATCACGTAATATCTTCGTCTCCCAATTCAGATCCGATTTTGGCTCTATCGCACTTTCTTCACTCCAGATGACGTGCAGTTTCCCGTGGTCAGCCAACTCCACAAGTCTCTTTCGTTCGGTTCGTGCGGAGTTTTCGACGAGGCGGTCGATTGTCGCAATCCGTTCGCCAACATGTTCTCCGCCCGAGAACATGAGTTCACTGGTCCGGTCACTAAAATAGAACGCAATGCTGAGGACATGTGAGACCGTCAGCCCGGCAATAAGCACAAGGAGCGCCCGGCTCGCGACGGAGTCAGGAATGAGGCGCTTAATCTTCATTCACGGCCGCCGTAAAAACATAGCCACCACCGCGAACGGTTTTGATCAATTCGGGATCTTTCGGGTTTGTCTCGATCTTGTGACGCAGACGGCTGACCTGCATATCCACGCTTCGATCGAAGGGCGCTTCAGCGCGGCCATGGGTAAAGTCCAGGAGTTGATCTCGATTCAGGACCCGCTGCGGGTGCTGTACGAACACCGTCAGGAGATCGAACTCACCCGAACTGAGGTCGACGACATGGCCGTTGGGCGATTCGAGGCGTCGAAGGGCCAGATCTAACTTCCATCCCGCGAAATGCAGCAGATTTCGTCTTTCCTTCGCCGACACCGCCGATGAGTTCTCCGTCCGCCTCAAAACAGCCTTGATGCGGGCGAGCAACTCTCGGGGATTGAATGGTTTGGCAAGGTAGTCGTCGGCCCCCATTTCCAGTCCCACAATACGGTCTGTTTCCTCGCCCATCATTGTCAGCATGATTACAGGAATTTTGGATTGGGCGCGCAGCTCACGGCAAAGCGTTAGGCCGTCCGTTCCGGGCAACATGAGATCGAGGATAATCAGGTCGAACTTCCAATCGGAGATCACCCGCTGCATTTCTTTTCCGTCCGGTACCGCGGTTACCCGATAGCCGTGTTTGGTCAAGAAACGGTCCAGCAGGTCACGAATCTCATGATCGTCATCGACGACTAATATGTGGCCAGACCAACTGACATTTCTCGTGCTCATGTGCGCAAGATATCTCCTGAACCCGAAAAAATCGCGAAATCTTTGTAACCGATCGTCACTGCGAGCGGATCTGTGACGGATTGTTACAGAATACGGCAGCGGCCGTGATTAGGTGGTTACAAAGTGTCCCCAAAATACGTGTCATCCGATGTCCTGCTGTTGATGGCATGTGTTTGCATCGGGTGAGGCGAAAGGGGGCTGAATTGGCTTTCGTCGCCGAATGGAACAGAGAATTTCCTTGAGTGCCGGGACACGACATTTGCAATGGAAGCTCTACTCTACTTCGCCGTCTGGGCCGTCGCGATATTCTTGATGATGCGGTTCGGTTGCGGCGCTCATGTCATGGGGCACTCCCGCGGAGACCAGCCGGGCGATGCATCCGACGCACGGGATGGAACGGAGCCCCTTCGTTGGATCGCTCCGAAAAAGGCCGTCGATCCGGTTTGTGGGCAATCCGTATCGACCGCCGACGCCAAGCCGAGTGTCGCGGATGGTTTTGTCTACTACTTCTGCTCGCGGGAATGCCGCGAAATATTCGAGGCAGCGCCCGAGCTCTACACCGGCGAGGATCCAGGAGATAGCGACCAAAAAGCGGAGCATTCACATGCCTAGCAGAACGTTCACGCGGGAGCCTTATGGACCATCCGGTGAACCACTAACAGCGAGACCGGTCTTTAGGATTCCCGTGTTCGCATTCGGACTTAGCTTGGGGCTATTTCTCGTGATGTCGTACATCGTGTGCGTCTTATTCGATCTTTGGTTTCCGGATTTGGCGATGAACCCGGTGTGGTCGCCGCTCTTGCCGGGTTTCACTTGGATAAGTTGGCCGAGTTTTTTCCTCGGGTTAGCCGAGAGTTTCGCCTACGGCTGGTACGTCGCGCTTGTCTTCGGGCCGGTCTACAACTACGTCGCAACTCGGTTCGCGTGAGGTGGGTCGAATTGTCCAGTGCCAATGGCACGGCAATAGACAGAGCGTCGAGTTCGCCGGACAGAGGAGTGACTTAGATGACGGACATTCAAAGCCTCCATGGCACGACAGTCGCTGAGATATTCTCAAGCGGATTGGAGAACCTTGACCTAATTCACGCTGTCGCCGTTTCAGTCGTTTGGAAGGATGGCTCGGTCACTGCCGGTTGTTCGAACACCTCGACGGCGAATCTGGCTTTGATGGTCTTGGCTATGGATGAGCACCAAAGGCGCAACTTCGGATCGGGTGAATAGTCAGGTCTGAATGGGTCCAAAACATTCGCCATACCAATTGCCATTACATCGTCCGTTCGACGCTACATGAGTGGTACGCGAGAGGTTGAGACAGATGAACATCAAAGATCCGGTATGCGGGCGGAAATTGGATATCGACGAAGTTGGTTCCGCGATCGACCATGATGGCTGGACTTATTTCTTCTGTTCCGACTCATGCCGGACCGAGTTCGCGGTCTCGCCGGGCAGGTTTGCAAAGGAAGCGCCAAACCAATTCTCGGCCAAGCGTGGCCATTCAGCGGATTGACTGGCTGGTGGCAAGAATGCTCGGAATATCAAGAAGGTTCGCGTTGGCGTTCGGTATCGCCTTGGTCGGCAAACCTGCCGCGTCCCAAAGCGTCGCCTCTCAACCAGGTTATTGGCAGGCCGGCTCGGCGTGGGGGTGGGGACACATGGTGTTTGGCGGGCTCATGATGCTTCTTTTTTGGGGTGGTCTGATTGCAGTTGCTGTCTTTGTTGTGAGAGGGCTGGTCGGCGGGAAAACTTCAAGCGAAGTAACGGCCGCGAATTGTAAGGGATTGGAAATACTGCATGAGCGTTTTGCGCGAGGAGAAATCGAAAAAGAGGAATACGAGAAACGCAAGCGGCTGCTTTCCGAATAACAGCGGTTATTCGGGCATCTCTG
The DNA here is from genome assembly GCA_965228975.1 of Alphaproteobacteria bacterium. Lineage (GTDB taxonomy): Bacteria > Pseudomonadota > Alphaproteobacteria > UBA8366 > UBA8366 > JAJFJD01. The sequence goes on along the minus strand of OZ245851.1, from coordinate 2,532,877 downwards.
CTAACCATTCGATTTGAAATCCGCAACGACCGCAGTTGCCTTCGGCATGGCGCCGATGCGACGTCAGGGTTCGAACCGAACAAGGAGACTACCGTGAACTTAATCCTCAGGTATGTGACTTCGATAGGCAAAATTATCGGTCTAGCTGTAGCTGCGGTGGCGGGCATGGCCGCTTCTACTGTATCGACAACCATCGCAGGGGAGATCTACGTCCCGTTGGGCAGTGCCGGTGAGGTTCTCGTTATCGACAGCACGCGGGATGTACTTAGTGGCAAGATCGGAGACATTCCAGCCGTACACGGATTGGCGGGAACCCAGGATGGGCGATTCCTCATCGCCGGCAGCTATGCAGAGCGCGAATTTGGATCCGGCGCACCCGCTAAGCCATCGGGAGTGACCGAAGACGAGCATGCCAGCCATCACGCGCTTCCGCCCCCCGAGCGCAAACAGGCGTCGACTGCGGTCAGCACGGTTACGGTTGTTCGCACGTCCGACAGGTCGGCTATCCGTCGCATCGACGTGAACGGTGTCGTCCACCATGTCGCCGTGAGTCCCGACGGACGGTTGGCGGTGGTAACCCACCCGGACGAGGACGGAATCAGCGCGATCGATCTCTCTTCGTATCGTGTCGTGGCGGAGGTTGCGACAGGCCCGCTGCCCAACTATGCGGCCTTCAGCCCTGACGGCAGTCGAGTTTACGTGAGCAATGCCGGCAACGAGACAGTGAGCGTCGTTGACGCGAAGCGTTGGTCAACGGTGAAGAGTATCGTTGTGGGCAACAGTCCAGAGCATGTCGTCATGTCAAAGGACGGTTCATTTCTTTATGTAAACAACGTCGATGACGGCACCGTTTCTGTCATCTCAACGGCGTCAGCGACGGTTGTGAACACAATTCCCGTCGGGTCCATGCCGCATGGGATCGATCTCTCGGATGATGGGCAAACACTTTTCGTCGCTGCGCTGGAGGACGGCAAACTTGTTGCGGTGAATCTCAAAACGGGATCATCCCGCAGCGTGCCTCTTTCTCCCGAACCCTACCATCTTCTGACGGTCCGCGGCATGGGTAAGCTCTACGTTTCCAGTGCGGCCCGCGGCAAAATCTGGGTCGTCGATCAAGACAGTCTAGCGGTGCTCAGGACAATCGACATTCAGGGAAAAGGCCATCAAATGGTCCAACGGGCCGGCACGTGAAATCCAAGGCACCTGGAGATCGACGATGACCAAAGTGGATAATTCCGGATTTTTCGCGTCTTTGCGGTTCCGATACGGCTTGGGCCTCTTAGTATTTTTGCTGATAGGTGGATACTTCCTGTGGGAGGAACACAAGGCTCACATCCTCGGCTATTTGCCGCTGATTCTAATCCTGGGTGCATGCGCGGGCATGCATTTCTTCATGCACGGCGGGCATGGCGGCGGTCGTCATACCGAAGATTCGCAGAGACGAGACCGGGAATAGCAATGGAGACCGTATCCTACGGCTTATGGTCGCTTGTCATCGTCAACTCGGCAATATTCATTCTGTTTGCCTTCAGTTTCTTCAAGCCGCGGACCACCCGTGACTGGCGCTCCTTCGGTGCGTTCAGCGCTTTCCTGGTTGCGCTATTTACGGAGATGTATGGGTTTCCGCTCACGATATATTTTCTTTCCGGTTGGTTGCAGAGCAACTACCCGGACATCGATTGGCTTACCCATGACGCCGGCCATCTGCCCGAAATGTTGTTCGGGTGGAAGGCCAATCCTCATTTCGGACCATTTCACCTTCTGAGTTTCATTTTCATCGGAGGTGGATTCATATTGTTGTCGGCGGCGTGGCGCGTGCTCTTCCGGGCCCAGCAAACCGGTCAATTGGCGATGACGGGGCCTTATGGCCGGATTCGCCATCCGCAGTATGTCGCCTTCGTATTAATCATGGCGGGTTTCCTGCTGCAATGGCCGACAATTTTGACGCTTATCATGTTTCCCATTCTTGTCGCGATGTATTGGCGCTTGGCATTGCGGGAAGAACGGGACGTTGAAACAGAACTGGGCGACACCTATCGGCAATATGCGTCGCGGGTGCCGCGGTTCTTTCCCCGTCACTGGGGCTTTTCGGAGGAATCCACCTGATGAGCAGCGAACCGAACGGCAAGGAGACCAGGCGGGAATTTTTGTATTTGGCGACGACGGCGGTGGGAGGTGTCGGCGCTGCAGCATTCGTATGGCCGTTGATCGACAGTATGAACCCGGCGGCGGACGTGCGCGCTCTATCAAGCGTTGAGGTCGATCTTGCCGGCATTGCCCTGGGCCAGCGTGTCACGGTGAAGTGGCGGGGAAGCCCCGTATTCATTGACCGTCGGACGCCGAAACAAATAGCCAGAGCGCAGGCGGATGACCAGGCGGATTTAAGGGATCCGGAAACAGATAGTGCGCGAACGCAGCGGGCCGAGTGGTTGGTGGTTGTGGGCGTTTGCACGCATCTCGGCTGTGTCCCGCTAGGGCAGAACCCCGGTGACCGAAGGGGTGATTGGGGGGGCTGGTTCTGTCCGTGTCATGGCTCGTTCTATGACGTCTCCGGTCGAATACGACGCGGGCCGGCGCCGAAAAATCTCGCTGTGCCGCCATACGAGTTCCTTGATGAAAGCCGGATACGGATCGGCTGAGGTTTCTAGAATATCAGTCTACGTCCGACCGATTTCTGAGACCTCGGCCGGGCACGATTCCTGCCCTAGCCGGGGAAGGGGATACGAAGTCTATCGGATATTGGGAGCCTCTCATGAAATCGGACTATCAGGAAAACAGCATCACCTTGACCGGGGCCATTTCAATGGGCACGGGTGTGATGATCGGCGCAGGCATATTCGCGCTGACCGGGCAGATCGCAGAGTTGGCAGGACGCTGGTTCCCTCTATCTTTCGTCGCCGGGGCGGTCGTTACAGGGTTCAGCGCCTACTCCTACATCAAGATGTCAAATGCGTTCCCGTCCGCCGGTGGGATCGCAATGATTCTTCAGAAGTCGTATGGGCCGGGCGCGGTTGCTGCCGCGGCCTCGCTTCTAATGGCGCTTTCAATGGTAATCAACGAGAGCCTTGTGGCGCGGACCTTCGGCACCTATGTGCTGAGGCCGTTCGACTTGGACGCCGACGAATATCTGGTGCCGCTGCTCGCTGTCGGACTGATTGTATTTGCCTATGTCGTCAACATCGCGGGGAACCGGTCGGTCGGCGTGTTTTCGTTCGTCATGGCGCTGCTAAAGATCGGCGGGATCGCCTTGTTCGGTATCGCGGCGCTCTGGGCGTCGGGGGCGACCGTGGAAACCGCGCCCAGGGAGGTAGAGGACTTTCCCATTGCAGGGTTCATGGCGTCGGTTGCCCTCTCGATCCTTGCATTTAAGGGTTTCACGACCATTACGAATAGCGGTGCCGAGATCATTTCTCCGCATCGAAACGTTGGCCGCGCAATTTCCGCGTCTATTGCAATTTGCGTGGTCGTCTATCTGATCGTTGCGTTCGCTGTAGGATCCAGCCTCTCGATCAACGACATCGTGGCCGCCAAGGATTACTCCTTGGCCGAGGCAGCAGCGCCGACACTCGGGACCTACGGCTTTTACTTCACCGTTGCGCTAGCCGTTTTGGCGACGGCGTCAGGTCTGTTGGCGAGCGTGTTTGCCGTTTCGCGCATGCTGGCGATGCTGACCGAAATGAAGATGATTCCACACAGCCATTTTGGGATGTCGGGCAAGATTCAAGAGCATACTTTGGTTTACACGGTTGTAACGGCGTCCGTTCTTGCCGTGTTTTTCGACCTAAGCCGCATCGCCTCGCTCGGCGTGTTCTTCTATTTGGTTATGGATATCCTTGTACACGTCGGCGTATTTCGCAGTCTGCGTAAGCAAATCGGCGCGAACGGTGCGGTGTTGATGATCGCCGTTGCGCTCGACGCGATCGTTCTCGGCGTGTTCGGGACGATGAAACTAAGGTCCGACCCGTTCATTGTCGCTGCCGCCGTCGCCGGAATAGCAACCGTCTTCGCCTACGAGAGATTTTACCTCTCGCACTGGATTGGACAGGGTAGGGACAATGGCGGCCATGGTCCGCATGGATCCAATCACTAGGCGCTGTTATTGAAACGACCGCCCGGCCGTCGCCGTGCAATGTTCACGTTTCTTGGACTGAATTCTCCTCATGTTGGTGGCGATTTTGGAGGCGTCGGATCGCCGTTTTGGGCTGTTCTTAGCCTTTTCCGGCAGCTTCAAGACATCGCACAGAAGCGGAATGAGATGAGCGGTGCGGCGGGCGACGGCATCGCGGTGTAGATGGTACTGATGATCGAAGAATGCATCGGGTTGGAGTAGGACAGCTTCCGGTGTCCCCACCATATTCACCCCGAGAGATTCATAGAAATCGCGAATTCGCTGAAAGAACGTTTCCGCCTTCGGTGTTTGGTACGCCGGAAAGTTCACCGTATTGGGCCATGTGGCCACAACCTTTACATTGTTCGCCGCGGCCCAAGTTGCGAAGGACGATATAGCGCGGACATCGTTGCTGTTTTCGTCGAAGTTCAGGGGAGAAGCCGAGGCTTGGGCGACACGTCCGCGGTGTAAGGCCGTGATCGACGTCCGTTCATTGATAAGCGCATCGCCGCGGGGTCCGATTTGGATGATCTTGCTGTACCGTTCGCCCAACGGCACGGGGAGGTTTATATACGCAAGTTTTTCGGCGAGCTTGCCCAAGCCGGCCAAATTCGCCACACCGGCCCCGGCGCGCGTGACGCTCAGTGCGAATATTGCCTCGATTTGTTGCTTCGCGGGCAGCCTCCGCAGCGCGTCGACACCGCATGAAAACAAGTAGTCGATTACAACATCATTTAATCCCGACGCATTGTATCGCTCATATTCGGGTGACAGGAGAACGACATCGCCGGGGCGCAGGAACTGTGTCACGCCGCCCAAAATCACGGAGAGTGGCATCGCTGCATGACTGCCATAGTTGACGGTCGGAACGCCAAGCGACGATTCGATTTTCCATGCGGAAAGGCCGAAATGCGTACTAGAGCCAGACACGAGAATTAGCCGTTTCTGCGCGCCGTTGGCCACTAATGTCTGGGCGATGCGCTGTTTTTCGGAGAGCAACGCACAGAGTGGCTGACTGGAAACGGTGGGTACGCCCAATATCGTGAGGACGATGCCGAGCCATCCGACAACCAACACCAATAATGTGATGGCGCTTGCGAGAATGTATTTTTTTGGAGTCATTGATCAGAACACGAAGTAGATGAAGGCCGATGGCGCACCGGCATTGATGATTTTGAGCGACAAGAAGGCGAACAGCCCGACGGCTACGGCGCGAACCGGTGTCCACGACCATGTGCCGCGCCATCCAATTGATTGCGGATGGAGTGGCCCTGTTTCGGGTAGGTTCAGGGCCGGGCGGTGATGCGCGAGCAGTTCGATGCTGTTTGGAAAAAGCCAGACCACCACAAATAGTGCCAGTATCGAAAAGTAGGTCGAGCCGAAATGCAACCCGCCGGTAGGGGACGCGTTGATTCCGAAATTGAGCAACGTGTTGCCGATGGGGCCAAGTTGATTGAGCACGGCTTCCGGTATGGCAATGCCATTTATGCCGGCCATCCCCATGATCATTGCCTGGGCACCGCTGAAACTTTCGGCTCTGAAGAACACCCAGGCAAATACCACCGCCACGGTCGTTAGCAGTGTCCCGGTAATTCTGCCGGCGACGGAGTGTTCCTTCGGATCTCCACCGCGCTTTGCCGTCCAAGCCTGCCAACCGTGGTTGATCGCCAGATAGAGCCCGTGTAATCCGCCCCAAACAACGAAGTTCCAGCCGGCTCCGTGCCAGAGGCCGCCGAGCAGCATGGTAGCCATGAGATTGACGTAGCGACGCGAAACGCCATGTCGGCTGCCGCCCAGCGGAATGTACAGATAATCCCGTAGAAACCGTGAAAGGGTGATATTCCAGCGGTGCCAGAACTCGATGATGTTGAAGGCCTTGTAGGGAGAATAGAAGTTTATCGGAAGTCGTATGCCGAAAAGGAATGCCAACCCCAGCGCCATATCCGAGTAGCCTGAGAAATCGAAGTAAATTTGAAAATGGTAACTGAGCGCGCCGCCCCACGCGGTAAGAAAGGTCAAGGCTTCACCCGATTCGGCGCGTCGAAAAATGGGATCCGAGTAAGCTGCGATCTGGTCGGCAATGCCGACTTTCTTAATCAACCCGATGCTGAAGAGCGTCAGCCCGACGGCCATTGTTCTAAGACTAATTCGAGAAAACGCCGCCTTGGCAAACTGCGGCATCATTTCCTTATGATGAACGATCGGTCCTGCAATGAGTTGCGGGAAGAAGCTGACAAATAGAACATAGCTTCGCAGATTGGTCTCCCGAGCTTCGCCTCGGTACACGTCCACCAGAAATGCGATCTGCTGAAATGTGAAGAAGGAAATGGCAAGAGGCAGAGCGATCTGTGCCAGGCTAATCTCCGTCGAGAGCATCGCATTTGTTGTATCAATGAAGAAGTTTGCGTATTTGAAATAGCCCAGCAGGGCTAGGTTCGCCGCGACACCGACAGAGATCATCAACCGTGTCGGATGTTTGGCGAGGTATCTCCCAAATGCAAAGTTTATGAGAATTGAGCCTAACAAGAGCGGCAGAAAGTAAACGTTCCACCAAGCGTAAAAGTACAATGACGCGAGTGCCAAAAAACCAATGGCCGCGTTATGACTATGCCGCCCTATCGCATAAAAGCCCACCAGGGTTGCCGGGAGGAAGGCGAGAAGAAAAGCGTTCGAGTTGAATATCATCTCATCGAATATCACGTCGGAATCCGACCGTGTGGCGCCTAGTCGTTCAACCCAACTTCGGTAAAATGGGTTGCCGCAATAGCATCGTGGCTAGGTTTCAGGCGTCCAATCGGACATGCTCACGGAAGCTCGTCGATCTGACGAGCGGGCGATGGACCACGACGAAGGGTCGTAAAGCGGTGCATCTGAAGGCTGATGCACAACGCCGGACACAATGAATCGTGTGGGCCAAATAGCCGTTGGAATTTCGGGAAACGAGCCGTGAAAATCGCTGGTACCAGGGTCAGCGTTTCCGGACACAGCTGACGTCGCCCCGATGGCGGGGCAATTTCAGCGCCAAAAAATTCAATCAGGCTTTGGAGCTATCCAGGCGTGGGATTGGAGGATCGCGATCCAGGCAGATCGACGAAAGCTTGGTGTCGTCGATTGGAATCCAGGTGGGTGTTGCGGAGCGGGCAATAATCAGGATTGACGAATTCGGCGTCGCTGGAGAACACGATACCGGGCCACAATTTGAAGACCGATGATTGTGGCCCGCATGACCGTCGTGTTCCGAATCGCCATGGTGGTCCAACGCTGCAATAAACTGCTGTCCGGACTTGGACTCGCCGAAAAAGTAAATTGGAATCGACACCAGCGTTACGAGGAGAACCGCCAGGCACAGCGCGCGGCAAACGCTGCTGCATATGTTGGAGGTTTTGCCGCGTCGGGACACTTGTGTGCTCCTGGAAAGGACCGAAAATAACATGTGACTGTAGCAGTGATGTTGAATGAACCTATCATAATCTATGGATTGAATTTTAGTTCTTGTTGGGTAATTAAATCGCATTAGCCTGGCGGCCAAGACCGGTTTGGTGCCGTGGGGCCGCGCCTTCTCGTACCAGAATATCCGTGTGGCGGAACGGTGTCGTTTGAGGCTTTCCGAGCCTTGACCTTCCCGTCAGTGGAACGGCTATGTCTATGGATTAGTGACATCTTTCCAATGGAACAATGCTTGGCGAGACAGGGTAAATGACCGTCCAATCACAGCGGCAAGATTCGGATCATCCCGAGACCAATTTCGTAAGAGATCCCGTATGCGCGATGATCGTCGATCCGAAGTCTGGGACTTCGACATACGACCTCGAAGGGCACCGATATTATTTTTGCAGTGCCAGTTGCCGCGAAAAATTCTCCGCCGCACCTGACGATTATTTGGAGGCAAGCGACCCGGTGTGCGGTATGACCGTCGCGCGCGCGACGGCGTCTCATGTCGCCAAGCACCAAGGGCAGCGCTTCTACTTCTGTTCAGACCGATGCCTGGATAAATTCGAGGCGGAACCGACGGCGTATCTGGACGGTCGGACCGCAACCGAGCCAATGCCCGCGGGCACTCAATTCACTTGCCCTATGCACCCCGAAATCATTCGGGATGGCCCTGGCGATTGCCCAATCTGCGGAATGGCGTTGGAGCCGATGGGGGTGCCGAAAGGCGACGTCGGGCCAAATCCGGAGCTCGTGGATTTTAGCCGGCGCTTTTGGATTGGCGCTGCGCTCACGATTCCGATTCTCTTGCTCACGATGGGACCGTTGGTTGGATTGCCGATACGGCGGTGGCTGGGGGAGGAAGTCGCTGTTTGGTCGGAGTTTGTGCTCGCGATCCCGGTCGTCCTTTGGTCGGGGTTGCCATTTTTTGTGCGCGGCTGGAAATCCCTTGTGAGCCGTAATCTCAATATGTTCACGTTGATCGCAATGGGCGTCGGTGCGGCATTTGTCTTCAGTGTTGTGGCGACAATCATGCCTGAAATTTTCCCCGCTGGCTTTAAGGATGCGGAGGGCCATGTCGGCGTTTATTACGAAGCTGCGGCGGTCATTGTCGTTCTTGTGTTGCTTGGCCAGATGCTCGAACTGCGGGCCCGTGAACGGACGGGGGGCGCAATTCGGGCGTTGTTGGATCTTGCGCCAAAGACGGCGCATATCATTCGACCTGACGGCAGTGATGAAGAGATACCGTTGGAGGATGTTCAAGTTGGACAGCACCTTCGTGTCCGTCCTGGCGACAAGGTGCCCGTAGACGGCAAGGTCATCGAAGGGCGATCGTCTATCGACGAGTCCATGCTGACCGGTGAAGCGGTTCCGGTCGAAAAATCACAAGGCGACAATGTGACCGGTGCTACCATTAACGGCACTGGTTCGTTGGTGATAGAGGCGCGGCGTGTCGGCGCGGACACGGTGTTGTCTCAGATCGTCGACATGGTCGCCCAGGCGCAACGCAGCCGTGCCCCGATCCAGAAACTGGCGGATCAAGTTGCAGGGTATTTCGTGCCTGCGGTCATATTGGTTGCGATAGTGGCGTTTGTGGCCTGGTCCATTTGGGGGCCCGTGCCGGCGATGGCATATGCACTGGTGGCGGCCGTCACCGTTCTCATCATCGCTTGCCCTTGCGCCCTCGGTCTGGCGACGCCGATGTCCATCATGACAGCAACCGGGCGCGGCGCTCAGGCCGGCGTGCTGATCAAGAATGCCGAGGCGCTTGAGCGCTTCTCCAAGGTCGATACGCTAATCGTCGACAAAACTGGCACTCTAACCGTCGGCAAACCGAAGCTTATGGCGGTTATCCCGGAGCAAGGCGAAGACGAGGTCGAACTCTTGAGTATTGCTGCCTCGCTGGAGCGAGGGAGCGAGCACCCTCTCGCCGACGCGATCGTAGCTGGCGCGCAGGACCGCGGTGTCGAGCTGTTCAAGGCGCAAGAGTTCGAAGCGATTACGGGAAAAGGAGTGAAAGGCAACGTCGCCGGCAAGAGTGTCGCGCTGGGCAATGCGAAATTGGTCGCTGACCTCGGTCTTGATGGCAAGTCGGCGGCCGCGGTGGCCGACCAACGTCGCGATCGCGGCGAAACGGTTATGTTCGTCGTCGTCGAAGGACGCATCGCCGGGTTGGTGAGTGTCGCGGACCCGATCAAAGACACGACGCCGGAAGCATTGAGATCGCTTCATGCCGAGGGTCTTCGTATCGTAATGGTTACCGGCGACAACGAGCGAACCGCCCGGGCGGTTGCGTCGCGCCTCGGCATCGATGAGGTCCGTGCCGATGTGTTGCCGGAAGATAAGGCGACCATCGTCCGCGAATTTCAGGATGAAGGGGCGGGGGTGGCAATGGCAGGAGACGGCGTTAACGACGCGCCCGCATTGGCCCAAGCCGACGTTGGTATCGCCATGGGGACCGGTGCCGATGTTGCGATCGAAAGCGCTGGCTTCACGCTTGTCAAAGGTGACCTGACGGCCATCGTGAGGGCACGGCGGCTGGCGGACGCGACCATGCGTAACATAAGACAAAATTTGTTCTTTGCCTTCGTCTACAATGCTGCTGGCGTACCTGTCGCCGCTGGCGTGTTGTACCCATTCTTCGGAATCCTCTTGTCGCCGATCATTGCCGCTGCGGCGATGAGCCTGTCATCGGTCTCCGTCGTCGGCAATTCATTACGGCTTAGGAGAGTGAAACTTTGAACGGCAAAAAGCGTCGATCGGAATGTGAGACATCGGTTGTCCGCAACGCGCGTGTCGAGCCATTTGGTGCGATGTCGATTTGCCTCGGGCACGCCGATTCGGTCCTGGAAGTTCGCTAGTCATGCGGGTGACGGGGAAGTGGCGGATGGTCGTGATGGGTGGTCTCTTCGTCATCGGCGTCGCGGGCGTTTGGCTCTACTGGTCGAATAATGCGCCGTTGAATGTGGAAATCGACTACGGAGATGAGGAGGCGGTGGCGCTTGGCAAAAAGCTGTACGCGGAACAATGCGCGTCCTGCCATGGCGCCAATCTGGAAGGGCAACCCAACTGGCGTGAACGGCAACCCGATGGCCGATTGCTAGCGCCGCCGCATGACGCGACGGGGCACACTTGGCATCATGATGACCGGCATCTATTTGCAATCACGAAGTTCGGGACCGCCGCGGTGGTTGGCGGCAATTATGAAACCGACATGCGCGGCTTCAAGGACGATCTAACAGATGGTGAAATACTAGCCATTCTCAGCTTTATCAAAAGCACATGGCCATTATCTGTTCGGAAGCGGCATGATGATATCAACCGGCGTGCACGGAGATGATGCCCCGATTGTCGAAATGTTCAGGCGAGCCAGCTGCAATGGAAAGCTCCGGCGCCACGACGTCGAATGATATAGAGCGCTTGCCGCCTAAAGGTCCAAATCAGCCGGGCAAAGAAAAAATTTTCCCCGCGACGGCAATGCCAGATCGTCACTGGTGGGCGAAGCTATGGCCGGATCCCGAGGCGGTCTTGCGTCTGCTCGGCGTGAAGCGGGGCATGGTCGTTGTCGACCTGTGTTGCGGTGACGGATTCTTCACGGTCCCCTTGGCGCGCATTGTTGAGGGAAATGTGCTTGGGTTGGACATTGATTCCGATCTGCTCAAAGAGACGCTGGGCGAACTCAGACGCAATGGCCTCACCGCTCGGCATCTAATCTGTGCCGATGCTTTCGATCTACCGAAGTTGCTCCGAAGCAAGGTCGACTACGTCTTGCTTGCCAATACCTTCCACGGCGTACCGGACAAGACGAACCTCGCCAGGGCCGTGGCGGCGGCACTTGAGTCGGGTGGCAGGTTCGCGATCGTCAATTGGCACCCGCTTCCCCGAGAAAGTACGAAAGTGTTGGGCGAGCCACGGGGGCCGAATACGGAAATGCGAATGGCACCCGATGAGGTTCGGTCGGTGGTCGAGCCCGCGGGTTTCGAATTGGAAGGTATCGTCGACCTACCGCCGTTTCACTACGGGGCCATTTTTCGCAGGAATAGGACAAATTCAAATAAATCCGATCGGCTGCGGGAACGTGCAAATGAGAAGCAGTGAAACACCCATGGCCAGCGGTATCGATCAAGGGAGAAAAGGAATGCAGCGACTCCGTTCAATCGAATTGACTAACGCATTTCGTAAAGGTGTCGTGCTCATGTTTCTTGTTACCGGAGTTATGAGTTTCTCGGATGTGGTCGCTGTCGCTCAGAACGAGTCGGCCGTTACGGTCTTCAAGTCGCCCTCTTGCGGGTGTTGCAATAAATGGGTGGAGTATATGCGGCGTCATGGATTCACCGTATCCATTCGCGATATGGACGACCTTGAGGCGATCAAGAAGATGGCTGGCGTGCCGGAGGGTTTACAGGCTTGCCATACGGCGACGGTGGGTGGCTATGTTGTCGAGGGCCATGTTCCGGTAGAGGCCGTTAGACGTCTTTTGCGGGAGCGCGCGAAAACGCGTGGTATTGCCGTCCCCGGCATGCCTGCCGGATCACCCGGTATGGAAGGTCCGGAAGCCGTGAGCTATTCGGTTTATAGCTTCGACAAACATGGAAAGACGGACGAATTCATGGGCGTGCCGGCACGGTGACGCAATCGGCATCGTGGTCGAGGCGTTTTTCGGAGATTTCGTGGCTGAGGCCAAAATCAAAAAAGACGCAGACAATTTCTGAAACTGTCAGCGTATCCCGTTCGCGCGTTGCAACGCGCGAACATACGCGATGATCGATATGATCTCACCTTCGCCGATGCCGCGGACCGGTGGCATGTTTCCGAACCGCCAATGGTGCGCTCTAACGCCGCGTTGAACCGCCAAATGGAAAGCCATGTCGGCGTGGTGACTGGGTTCATAAATCTTATGGACCAGTGGCGGCCCTTTATCGCTGCCCGCGGCGTTTTGTCCGTGACAAGATGCGCATTTCTCGCCGAATAGGATTTCGCCTTGCGCGGCGGCCCCCGTCAGCTCGGGCACCGCGACGTCAACATGCGCGCCGTCGCCACGATCGGAAGTCCAGAATACGACGCCGGCGACAACAACCGCCAGCGCTGCGCCCAGGGCATACCAAGACGAGTGAATTCCGCCGCCGGATTTATCCTGACCTTGAGTGCGAGGCTTGTTCGACTGCCTACGTTTGCTTGATTTGGGCATGGGCAACCAAGTGCAATTTTCGTTGTTGTATTCCTAATTCGATTCTTGTTGACCGTCCCGAGCATCTGCGACGGCTTTCGCTAACGTAGCGAAATCGGCGGCTCCAGGAATCAGTCGGTCACCGACTACAAAAGCGGGCGTTCCATTGATTCCCAGGGCACGCGCCAGTTCCATTGTCTGATTGATATGGTCTTCGACTTGCGGCTTCTCCATATCGGCGCGAAGCTTGTCGAGATCGAGACCGAGTTCCTTCGCCGCGTTTAGGACGCTTGTCTCAGTGACATTGCGCGCCGCCATCACCTTCTCGTGGAACTCGACATATTTCTCCTGCTCGCGCGCCGCTAATGCTGCTTTTGCGGCGAACACCGAGGCTGGCCCGAGTATCGGCCATTCCTTGTAGACGACTCTGATGTTGGCATCTTCTTTCCGGAGCCGTTCGACCACCGGCCCTACGCGCTTGCAGTAGGGACAGCGGTAGTCGAAGAACTCGACCAACGTGACGTCGCCCTTTGGATTTCCTGCCACCGGGGAATTCGGGTCTCGCTCCAAGGCATCCCGATTGGCGGCGAGGGCGCTCTTTTCTTGCTCGGCTTTGGCCGCTTGCTTGCGCTCGTCAAGGACCTGTAAGGCGCGCAAGATGATCTCCGGATGTTCCAATAGATAGTCGGTGACTATGGATTCGATAGCCTTCCTCTCGCGATCGTCGAATGCGGTCTTATGCGAATCCGCTACCGCGGTGCCGGCACCGTATCCCGCTAGGCAGATCCCTGCGAAAGTCACCGAAATGATCAGATTGAGTAACCCGTTTCGGACTTTAACCATTTTACGATTTTGCCTTTCGTTTGGCCGGATTTGCCGTAAGTGGGGCTATTCCGGTGTGCCGACGGCTCTTGTTAGGTCGGCGGTACGAAGATCATTTGGTGCCCAATGCCGTTTATCCGTATGGTTCGGAGCAACTCGAGATTATCTTTGCGCAACACCCAAACCACAGGGTCGGTGGCGCTAGAAACATAAATCTTCCCGGCGCGCTTGATCGTTGAAAGGTGATATGGCGCCGACGGCAATTCGGCACTTCGAAGCCGGCCGGATCTGAGATCAATGGAGAATAACTTGCTCTGCCGATGTGCCGTTGCAAATAGCGTCCGCCCATCGTTGGACAGATCAAGCCCATGCAAGGCTGCGCCGAGTTTATGGGTTGCGGTAACCACGCCGGACCGCACCGCAATTTCCGATACCGTGCCCGCTCTGCCATTGCAGACATAAAGCGTATCGCCGTCGGACGACAACACGATATGTTCGGGGCCGTCTTGGGTTAGGAATTCGCGTCGTACCTGCCAACGTTCCAGGTCGATTTCGCTGATACTGTTGCTGTCGCTGTTGCTGACGTACGCCCACTTTCCTTTAGGATCGATGGCGACATAATTCGGCTGGGTTCCGGTCCTTATAGTCCTTTTTAGTTTCAATTCTCGAAGGTCGATAACGGTTACGGCATACGAATTGGGATGCGTTGCGATCGCAAACCGACCGTTTGGCGTTATCGCGATATGGCGGACGCCGTCGGGCATTTTGATGCGCCTGACGATTGCGCCGTCCTCGGTTCGGACAATTGTTAGGAAACTGGATTTTCCACTCTTGCCTGTTGGTTGCCTGACCGCGGCGGCGTACTGGCTAGTCTCTTGGCCTGGCCGCGCGTCGGGGATTTCGGCCGGGAACCAATTTCGCTCGCTTTGGCTGCCCGCAACAATAAATCTCCCGTTCGGTGTCACGGCAAGTCCATGTACGTCGGGAATTTGTTCAAGGACACCGACGACGCGGTCCTGCGCAGGATCGATGATTTGCACTTCGTCGGCCGTCCCGAGCGAGACGTACACAACATCTTTTGCATTTGCGATCCCCACTGAAACGATGAGGAGCAATATCGAAAGGATGCTTTTAGAAAGGTCGCCAAGAACTCGATTCATTGCACCTCTCCTGGATTGGGGTGGAATCTGTGGCCCTTGCCGGACGAACGTACGTTCGATCGGGTTCGAAGCGGAGACCGGAAGCCGGCTTATGTCACAGATTTTGAGCAACCGATCTCTGCATTCTGTGGCTAGTTGGAGTTGACCGATATCCAGGATTTATTTGGAGGGTGTATGGATGGAGTACGGAGAGCAGGCAGCCAAGACGTCACCAACCGTGCGATAGGAATCCGTCGGGGAGGCTGCATCCTTTACCATGTGTCCTTTCCATACAGCTTCCACCTTCTGGAATGTCAATTTGGCTATTCGACGTCGAGAGAAGTCCGGAATAAGTGAGCTTCGTCGGGCCGTCAGTCGATACTTTGGTTCCTCAGCGGCACATTGGCTCAAATCATCCATCTGGCTTGCCGCGACTACATTGTGCTCTTACCGGATGCATCCTTGGTGAAAAGAAGTCGTGTTCCGCTGTAAGGGATCGTGGGCACTCCGATTGAGATAAATCACGGATTCACCTATTGGGATCGGCAAATATGGCGGAAGAATTATGTGAGGGAAATTCGTTTGCCGCCTAACTTTCGTTTGCCGCCTAACTAGAGTGATGGAGATGACATGATGTTTCATTCCCGATGGATTGTTCTTGCGGCGATATCAATATCGCTAACCATTGTCGGGTCGCAGGTGTATTCGCACGGTGGCGCTACCGGAGTCGTCAAAGAGCGTATGGAGCGCATGGAGCGGCTCGACGAATTGATGGATCGAGTCTTCGCAATGGTGCGCGGCGAGATACCATATGATGCGGCGACGGTGCGGAAGTCAGCGATCGAAATCCAGAGCCATTCTGGCGCCGCAATGACACGACTTTTCCCTGAAGGAAGCAGTGGCAAACCCAGCGAAGCCCGCCCGGCAATTTGGACGGATTTCGATAGATTTTCGCATTTCGCTGATCGGTTGGCATGGACCGCCGGAATTTTGGCCGAGCAGTCCGATTCGCCGGGGGACGGGTCCGCACTTCCCCGAAAATGGGAAGACGTGGTTATGGGGCCGGGCATGATGAGGCGGGACGATGCCTCGCCTGGCCGAGGATCGCAAAATCGAGGTCCTCGGACCGGAGGGCCCGGGAGGATGGGAGGCGGCATGATGATGGGAGGCGGAACGGGGGCTGCATCAGCGGCCGTTCGAGTTGCCGCTCATTGCAATGCATGCCACCAGCAGTTCCGTGCAGAGAAGTAGACGGACAACGTTGGTTTGGTCCGAACGGAGGGTATCCTTCTTTGTGAAAGGATTGTGTACGGGTACGCGATGAAAATCGGCGCGTTGGCTAAAAATGCGGTCGTTGGCGTGGAAACAGTGCGGTTTTATGACAAGAAGGGCCTGCT
Source organism: Alphaproteobacteria bacterium (assembly GCA_965228975.1). GTDB lineage: Bacteria > Pseudomonadota > Alphaproteobacteria > UBA8366 > UBA8366 > JAJFJD01. The sequence goes on along the minus strand of OZ245851.1, from coordinate 2,516,815 downwards.
AGATCAACCGCGAGCCCGCGACACGAGGAGCATGAAAATTTCCCGTGCAAGCTTACTGTAGTGTCAATCTGTCCAGGCTCGGGTCCGGCACCAATCGACGGAATTGCGCATTCTCATCGTCATGCTCGCGGCAACGGTATTGCTGATTTTGACGCCGCCACGCAAAAGCGCGTAGTGCGAGGGGAGGGCGGCGGTTTGCCCGCGGGGACGATGAAACCTTCTATTCCTTCCTTGGTTCGGGCGGGACCATTGCCGGTGTCGGAACCTTTGCTAATTCCTTTTCGATCTCCTCGACCGACCCGTCGAACAGCCTGTCGATCGTCGCGCACGCCACCAAATCGCCCGTCACGTTGACCGAAGTGCGGCACATGTCGAGGATCCGGTCCACACCCAGCAGGATCGCGATACCGGCCGGCGGGATGCCGACACTGTTGAGAATGGTGGCCAGGATCACGATGCCCACGCCAGGGGTCCCCGGCGAACCGATTGCGGCACCGGTTGCCATCACGACGACCAGCAGCATGCCGGGAAAGCCGATTTGAACGTCGAACACCTGCGCCAAGAACAGCGTGGCGACCCCTTGATACAGGGCCGTCCCGCCCATGTTGATCGTGGTCCCGAGCGGCACCACGAAGCGTGCGATCGCGGGCCGGACCCTGAGTTTCTGTTCGGCCGTGCTGAGGCTGAGCGGCATCACCGCCGCCGAACTCGATGTCGAGAATGCGAGCAGCATGACCTCCCGGATCGCGGCCAGGAAACTGCGTAAGTTGCGGCGCCCGACGATGACGACAATCGCGAGATAGACCAGGAACAACGCTACCAATCCTACCAGCACGGTGACCACGTAGACGCCGGTACCGATCAGCGCCGACAGGCCGACCCGGGCGGTCAGGTGAACCAGCAGCCCGAAGACGGCGATCGGCGCGAACCGCAACACCCATCCGACGATGACCATGCATGCTCCCTGGATCGAGGACAGAAGGTCGAGCAGCGGTTTTCGCTGATGCATGGGCATCATGACCATCGCCACGCCGATGATGGCTGCGGTCATCACGATCTGGAGCATGTTGCCGCTGATGAAAGTGGTCATCGGGTCGCGCGGGAACAGACTGGTGATGAACTCGGGAATCTCTTCAGGCTTCGGCAGTTGGGCCGGCGTGGCGGGGCCGGTATTGGCGGTCTCCTGCGTCGCCATTGCCGCGTCCAAGACACCTCGTTCGATATAGGAGCCGGGTGCGATGATAATCGCGGCCGTCATGCCGATCGCGACCGCGATCAGCGTGGTAATGAGAAAGAAGCCGATCGTCCAACCGCCGAGCCGCTGCAGGCTGATATCCGTATCGCTTGCCGCGATCCCGCGGATTACCGACGCGACGACCAGCGGCACAACAACGAACTGGATCGCCAAGAGAAAAAGTTTGCCCGGCAGGGCGGCCCAGTTGCCGATGATCAAGGCCGCATAGGGCTCGACCACGCCGGTCGTCGGGCCGATCAAGAGGCCGACCCCGACGCCCGCAAACATGCCGATCAGAACCTGAAGCCACAGGCGCTGATAGATCAGCACCCGAAGCTTGCCGGTCAGATTAATCAGGGAACGTTCAACAGTCATGGGACAACCAAGCTATGACTCCTTCAGTGCGGCCAGGGACCCTATCGACGATTGTTGGCATGGCGCATTGATCTGCGTCGGGGTAGGACAATTAGCTTGAAACTTCGGCGCGATTTGATTCAGTGCACGACGAATTAATCGAACTCGAAGCGCGCGAGTTTCTCATCCTTCAGAACATCCAGGAACCGGTCGATCACAAAGCCTTCACCGCTATTGATTTCATCGGGATTCATGTCGCTTCGAAACTCGTTTAGGACGCCGATTAGGCCTCGCCGGTCGAGCAAGCGGTTTTCCTCAAGCGTACGGATGACGGCAAGTAGGACAGCGGAAACACCATATATTTGTTGGGCAAGAAATTCAGAATAGTCATCGTTTCCCATTGCATGTCTCCTTTGTCGGCTGGGCAATTCATTACTTCTCGCTTTTTTTTGGGGTTTTGAGTCGACCTGACGTGCTGCTAACTGGCTGAATAGGCATGTCGGAAGGTATGGCTAGTCAATTTTTTTCTGAATACGATACTTCCGGTGCATTCACTATTCCCATATGTGTGGGAATTGATAACTGAGGCGAAGACCATTCGCTTGGTATCAACGTTTCTGAGTGAGAATTTGATGGTCCCCACGTGACTTAGATTATGGTGTGACGATCTGTGAGATACCTTATTATTTTGGTCGGGTTCGGTTGCGTATTTTGGGGCGATGTCGCTGGTGTTTTTGCCTTCTCGCGGACGAGCCATGGCGTTTCGATGTTCGGGGAGCTTGAGTACGGACCCGACTTCGAACATTTTGATTACGTAAACCCGAAGGCGCCGAAAGGCGGGCGTCTGCGGCTGGCCGGCCGTGATTCATACGACAATCTAAATCCATTCATCTTGAAGGGCGTCTCGGCGCATGGCGTCGGGTTGCTTTTTGATACATTGATGACGCGCGCAAATGACGAACCCGATGCTTTATACGGTCTCCTAGCCGAGACGATAGAACTCGACGACAAGAACCGCTGGGTTGCCTTCAATCTTCGGCCGGAAGCCCGATTCCATGACGGTACGCCGGTGACCGCGGACGACGTTGTGTTCACTTTTAATACGCTAACCAAGAAGGGACATCCGGTTTATCGTCTTCTTTACGCCGCCGTTGCGTCGGTCAAGGCCGAAGGTCGGCACCGCGTTCGGTTTTCGTTCAAGGTCAACGCCAAGCGTGGGTTGCCGGTGAAACTGGCCGGATTGCCGGTTTTGTCGCGGGCGTATTTCACGCGCGTTCCCTTCGAGAAGACCACGATGCGTCCGCCCTTGGGCAGCGGCCCTTACAATGTCTCGGATGTCGATCCAGGCCGGCGGATCGTTCTAAAGCGGGACAAAGCCTATTGGGGACGCGATTTGCCGGTAAATCGCGGGCGGTACAACTTCGATATCATTCAATGGGACTATTTCCGCGATCGCGGGGTGGCGCGCGAAGCGTTCTTCGCCGGCGAATACGATTTTCACGAAGAGTTCGTGTCGCGAAGCTGGGCCAAGCAATACGACAAGCCTGCGGTCCGGGACGGTCTGATCGTCAAGGAGACACTGCCGGATGGTCGTCCGGCGGGTGTCCAGGCATTTTTCATCAACTTACGCCGCAAGCAGTTCGCCGATCGCCGCGTCCGCCGCGCGCTGAATCTGGCGTTCGATTTCGAATGGACGAACAAGAATCTCTTCTACGGTCTGTACCGTCGAACGAACAGCATGTTCGAGAATTCGGAATTCGCCGCCCATAATCCGCCGAGCGAGGCAGAACTGGCGTTACTGAAACCATTTCGCGGAAAGATACCGGACGAGGTTTTCACGAAGCCATACGTTGCGCCGTCTACCGCCGGTTCCGGGAAGCGCGCGAATTTATTGGAAGCCGCTGCATTGTTGCGCGCTGCGGGATGGCACATCAAAGATCACACAACGCGCGTCAATCGACGCGGTAAGCCGTTCGAGGTGGAATTCTTGATCGCGTCGTCCTCATTCACACGGATACTAGGGCCTTACATCCGCAACCTCCATCGATTGGGCATTCAATCGACTATCCGGATCGTCGATTCCGCGAATTTCAAGAATCGTCGCGATAATTTCGATTTCGACATTGCGGTCCAGAAATTTCCGCAATTCCTTACGCCGGGTTCCGAGCAATTCGGGTATTTCGGGTCCAAGGCAGCGGGTATGGCCGGCAGTAAGAATATCTCAGGTTTCAAGAACGCCGCGGTCGACGCCATGATCGGAAAGATCGTCGACGCCAATTCGCGCGATGATTTGATAACGGCTGCGCGCGCGATGGATCGTGTGTTGATGTGGAGCGAAATCATCGTACCGCATTGGTTCAAAGGGGCGCACAACATCGCATATTGGGACAAGTTCGATCGTCCGGAGGTGAAAGCCCGCTACGATCTCGGGCTGCTCGACACTTGGTGGTTCGATAAGAGGAAGGCCAAAGCCTTGATGGAAGGCGGTGCGTCGACGCCGTCCCAGAGCGAGGAAAAGTAATGGCAGGTTATATCGTGCGCCGGCTGCTCCTCATGATTCCGACGTTAATCGGGATCATGGTCATCAATTTCGCGATCGTACAGTTCGCGCCCGGTGGTCCCGTCGAACAGTTGGTCGCACAGATCACCGGCAGCGACGTCGGCGCGACGAGCCATATTGGCGGGGGTGAGAGCGAAACCGGCGGCTCGATGGAGAGCGGCGCGGCGGGCGCAACGGCGGTCAGTGAATACCGCGGAGCTCAAGGTCTCGATCCGGACTTCATCAAAGAGCTCGAAAAGCAGTTTGGGTTTGATCGGCCGTTGCACGAACGGTTTTTCCTGATGATGGGGAACTTCGCGCGATTTGATTTTGGCGAGAGCTACTTCCGCGATGAGACCGTGGTCGACTTGGTGATCTCAAAAATGCCGGTCTCGATATCGCTTGGGCTTTGGACCACGTTAATTGTTTATCTGGTTTCGATACCGCTCGGCATTCGAAAGGCCGTACATGACGGCTCCACCTTCGACGTGTGGACAAGCGCATTCATAATCGTCGGCTACGCGATTCCGGGTTTCCTGTTTGCAATCATTCTGATCGTTCTTTTCGCCGGCGGAAGTTTCCTCGATTGGTTTCCGTTGCGTGGGTTGACGTCGGAGGATTGGGAATTGATGTCCTGGCCGGATCGCATTCTGGATTACCTCTGGCATTTGGTTCTGCCTGTGACAGCCCTGGTCATTCACGGGTTCGCCACGCTCACCTTTTTGACCAAGAATTCCTTTCTCGATCAGATTCATCTTCTCTATGTCTCGACCGCTCGCGCGAAGGGGCTGAACGAGACACGCGTGCTCTATGGGCATGTATTTCGAAACGCCATGCTCATCGTGATAGCCGGATTTCCGAGTGCCTTTATACATATCCTGTTTACCGGATCGCTATTAATCGAGGTGATTTTTTCTTTGGATGGGCTGGGGTTGCTCGGCTTCGAAGCTGTGGTCAAGCGGGACTATCCCATCATGTTCGCGAGTTTGTATTTCTTTACGCTGCTCGGATTAGCACTGCATCTGATCGGCGATATCGTTTACACGATGGTCGACCCCCGAATTGATTTCGAAGCACGAGATGGTTGACGCAACGGAACAGGGGTGGGTCGAGCGCCGCTTATCGCCGATGGCGTTGCGGCGGTGGCGTAGCTTTAAGAGCAATCGGCGCGGCTACATTTCCTGTTACATTTTCTTGTTTCTCTTCGTGCTCAGTCTTTTCGCCGAGCTGTTGGCGAACGATAAGCCGCTGGTCATCTTCTATCGGGGCGATATCTATTTTCCGATTGTCGAGATTTATCCGGAAACGGCTTTCGGCGGTGCATTTTTGACCGAAGCCGCTTATCGCCAATCCGATTTTAAAGAGTTGCTCGAGCATCAGGGCGGCTGGATGCTGTGGCCGCCGATCCGGTACAGCTATCGCACTGTGAACTTCGAGCTGACAGAGCCGGCGCCGTCGCCGCCAACTACCGAAAACCTTCTCGGGACGGATGATCAAGGACGCGATGTTTTAGCGCGCGTGATATATGGATTTCGAATCTCGACGGTATTCGGTCTTGCGCTGACAGTCTTCGCCTCGATCATCGGGATCATAGCCGGCGGGATACAAGGGTATTTCGGCGGTTGGACGGACCTTCTGGCGCAGCGGTTCATCGAGATTTGGAACGGTTTGCCCAACTTATTCCTGTTGATCATTTTCGCCAGTATCGTCGAGCCCAGTTTCCTGTGGCTTCTGGTGATCATGATCCTGTTTGGATGGACCTCTCTCGTCGGCGTCGTTCGTGCAGAGTTTCTGCGTGTCCGGAATTTCGACTATGTCCGGGCCGCGCGGTCGATGGGTGCGAGCAACCTCTACATCATGCGACGCCATATCCTGCCGAATGCGATGGTCGCGACGTTGACCTTTATGCCTTTCATTTTGAATGGATCCATCACGACATTGACATCGCTCGATTTCTTGGGCTTTGGGTTGCCGCCGGGTTCGCCATCGCTCGGCGAGCTTTTGGCGCAAGGCAAGGACAACGTGCATGCACCGTGGTTGGGATTGACGGCTTTCTTTACGCTCGCGATTACGTTGAGCCTTCTCATCTTTGTCGGCGAAGCGGTCCGTGACGCATTCGATCCCCGGAAGAGCATGCAATGACCGACTCCGCTGTTCTCGAAATACAGGACCTGAAAGTTAGTTTCGGCAGCGGCGCGCGCAAGATAGCGGCGGTCGATGGGATTTCGTTCGAGCTTCGGAAAGGCGAAACCTTGGCTTTGGTCGGCGAAAGCGGTTCAGGCAAGTCTGTGACGGCCCTGTCGATTTTGCGGTTGGTAGCCAGTCCGCCCGCGTCTTATGACGGAGGGCAGATTCTGTTCCACGGGTCGGACATTCTATCGATGTCGTCGGCGGAACTGCGAGAGGTGCGCGGGAATCGTATCTCCGTCGTCTTTCAAGAACCGATGAGTTCGCTAAACCCGCTCCATACTATCGAAAAGCAAATTTCCGAGACACTTCAGCTACACAAGAATCTTGACGCCGCATCCTGCCGCCGACGGGTTTTGGAACTGTTGGAACATGTGGGAATTCCCAACGCGGAATCCCGGCTCAAAGCATTCCCACACGAATTGTCCGGTGGCCAGCGGCAGCGTGTCATGATCGCCATGGCGTTGGCGAATGAACCGGAGATCATGATTGCCGATGAACCGACGACGGCGTTGGACGTTACCGTGCAGGCGCAGATACTCGATCTATTGAAATCGCTGCAGCGTGAAACGGGAATGGCGCTGTTGCTCATCACGCATGATCTCGGTGTTGTCCGAAAAGTGGCCGACAGGGTTTGCGTGATGAATAGCGGTCGGATTGTCGAGGCGGGTGATGTCGCCACTGTCCTGCAATCGCCGCAGCACGAATATACGAAACAGTTGATCGACGCGGAGCCTAAAGGGGAACCGCCGCCTGCGCTGGACGACGATGAAGAAATTGCCGGCGCCGACGATTTGAAGATTTGGTTCCCGATCAAGAAGGGAATTTTTCGGCGCACCGTCGACTATGTCAAGGCAGTCGACGGGGTCACGGTATCGGTGCGGGCGGGCCATACGGTCGGCGTGGTGGGCGAAAGCGGTTCGGGCAAGTCGACGCTCGCGATGGGATTGATCCGAATGTTGACGAGCGAAGGGGGGATCCGGTTCAAGGGCCGACAAATTCAGAATCTCGCTTGGCGCGATATGCGGCCGCTTCGACGCGAAATTCAGGTGGTGTACCAGGATCCCTTCAGTGCACTCAGCCCACGGATGTCGGTCGGTCAGATCATCGAGGAAGGACTGATCATTCACGGCCTGGTGCGCGATCCGAAGGAGCGGCGGGCGATGGTCGCCGACATCTTGGAGGAGGTCGGGCTGTCCCCGGATTTTCAGGACCGGTATCCGCATGAATTCTCCGGCGGTCAGCGCCAGCGGGTCGCCATTGCGCGGGCGATGATTTTGAAGCCCGAGTTCGTGATCCTCGATGAGCCGACGTCGGCGTTGGATATGTCGGTCCAGGCGCAAATCGTAACCCTTCTGCGCCAGCTCCAGGATGAACACAACTTGGCCTATCTGTTCATCAGCCACGATCTTAAGGTCGTACGCGCCATGGCCGACGAACTGATCGTCATGCGGCATGGGAAAGTGGTCGAGCAGGGACGGTCTTCGGATATTTTCGCGAACCCGAAAGATCCCTATACGCGCGCGCTTCTGTCCGCGGCATTCGAGATGGAAGCCGTTGACGTAGAAGGGTTGGAGGTTTAGCGCGGCATTCGCTTGACCGGCTGTATCGACGCCGTCGGTCGCTACACGACTATATCCTGTTCCAAGGAATCTTTGATCGTGTCGGACATTTCCTGAAGTTTTTCCAACAGTGCGAGTATCGTGTCGCGATTGTAATTCGATAACTTGAGCGGCCGTTCGAGTTGCGGCTCATGTGCAATGAACGTCGCCAGCAGCCCCATATTGCGAAACAGTGCGCGGGCCCGGATATGCATGTTCGCGCTCTCTCGAGCAGCGTATGTCAATGTCGGCCAATTACTTCGCTACGGATGACGCATAGCTTCCTTTTTGCGGAACCGAACCGCGGCGGCAGGCCAGCCTGCATGGCGTGCCACACAGCCGCAGCTTTGCCGGTCCCGGCGATCACTGACCGGCAGTTTCGCGGGCGATTTCGTCGAGAAGTTTGTTGACGGCCGCTAAGGCTGATTTCGAAGCCGCAGAGCCGCGTTCCGGCAGCCGCCGAAAACCGACGGTTACGGTCGGATCGTCTGAACGTTCCTGAACGACGAACAGCACGTAGGGGCAATAGGCGATATTGCTCGCATCCGCTTCCATCGTTTTGCGCGAAAGCACGGCGGAACAGAACTGCATCGCGTTGGCCCGGCCGTTTGCAAATAGCTTTTTGGACGCTCCGACATCGGCCGCCGTGCGCGTCAGCATTTTGCCGATATGGGCTTCATAATCGATCACGTAGCCGCGGTTGACGATAGCGTCAGCCAAATCTTGGCGTACCTCGTCGAACGGCGCTTTAGTCTGGTAGGTGGTCACCTCGTCCGCAAGGGCGTCGCCGGCGAGACCAAATCCCAACAACAGAACGACAATGTAGGCGGCTCCTCTTATCACGCGTGAAATGCCAGCCATATTCTCACCTCCAAAAATTGAAACGCCCGGCGGGCCAGGGCCATATCCCTGGACCAATCTTCTTTAAATAAAACAGAGAAGACGGCGTTGCGCCATTGATCTACGTCATAGGCCACTCGCGCAAAAGGCCGGACGTAGGGGTTGGAGAGCGGCGATCAATGAGTTTAAGGCGTTCGCAGCGGTGTTCTTCGGGATGTCCGATGGCCGACCACTAAGGTTGGCGCGATTTCACCCAATCCTTGAATGACGTGCGTTCGTAACCTTGCTCCACGACGTAGCGATAAGCCAATTCAAAGAGCGCGGGCTCGGCGTATCCTGGAATGCGAAATACCTCATTGCCCACATCATCTAGAAACTGGGTCGTCGGCGTTGTTCGAATGAAGAAGCCAGAAGCAATCTTTGATTCGTCTTCCTTCTTGCCTTCGAAATTGATGAACGTCCGATCGCCTCGAAGGTCCATTTGAACGACGTGAAAATTGGATTCTATCAGTTTAACGATGTTTGGTTGCTGAAATGTAATGCGGTGCATTTTCTGGCAATACACGCAGCCTACTTGTTCCCAAATCAACATCAATACTTTGCCGGCAGTTTCCGCTAACTCAAGGTCCTTGCGCAAATCGAATGTGCTCTCCTTGAACCAATCCTGATAATTCAGCCCCTCGATGCCACGCGTTGCCGACGCCGCTGTAACGAGGCTCGGTATCGCTAGGCCGATGCCGGCACCCGCAAGCGAATAGAGCAAGGCACGGCGCTTTTCGCGGTGAACATTGACCATAGGGTTTCGTTGGCTGATTGGGCTGTTGTTCAAGCTACGGGACAATCTTCGAACGGTCCGTTGATACATCACAAATCAAGAATATGTGATTCCCTTTCGTTCACATTGCCCATAGTCTTTAAGAGAACGTTTCGAAGCAGGCAGGGCGATGGGCATGGGGACGACCCGTCTTGTGTTTCTGGTATTTGTTGGTTGCGCGCTTAGCTTGTTGGCTTTGGCGCCGTCGAGCCAGTCTGCTGTGCGCGAAAACCTCGATCAGGTGCGTGTCTGGAATGATTTCGTTGATAGCCTTCTTCGCACCCATCAATACTGGGCTGAGACCCGAACGGTAAAATCGGACGAACGAATTGGCGGTTACGCCGGCCATCCAAAATTTTACCGTGAAATCGAAACGCGGGACGCGACGACGGATCGGCTCATCAGCCGCTTGCGGTGGGAGCGGGCCAGGCCCACTAGGCTTCATGTCATCGAAATATTTCACTATGACGCCCGGGGCCGGTTGTCGGTGGATTACGCAGCCGCCTATCTGATTCGGTTTCGGAATGCGCCGTATCAGACATTGGTCAATATTCACGGCTATACGGATACGCTGCATGCCTATCGTCAGTTTGACGCGTCCGGTGACACGATCTTCGAACGTTGCGAAGGACAATTTAAGGGCGTTTCGGTCGATCTCTCGCTCGATGAACCGGAAGGCCCGCCGGCTTCGGAACTGGTATCGCCAGAGGTCTACACGGCATGTTTCGGAGACATCCCGATAACCGCCGATGGGTTTCTCAGGCCGGAAAACCTGGTGGCTGAATTGAAGAAGTCGGGGCGCGTCACTCGCATCGAAGATTCTCTGGTTACTCGTGCCGAACTCGATGATCTCAGTCTGCAAATCGCGAAAAACCCACACGCGGTCGATCTTCTTCTTCGCCGCGGAAAGATTTATTTGACCCTTGAGCGGTTCGACGCCGCCGTGCGGGATTTCGACCGTGTTCTCGCAATTGATGACCGGCGCGATGCCGCCTATTTCGGCCGTGGAATCGCACTCGGCCGTCTCGGTCAGTTGGAGCGCGGTATCGCTGATTTGTCGGTATATATCGATCGGAATCCTAAAAGCTCGATCGCCTATACGAAACGGGGCATCCGCAATATTTGGGCAGGTCGGTTCAAACGCGCCGAGGAAGATTTGACCAGAGCTATCGCGCTGGATGCCGCCAACACCGAGGCACTAGACGACCTCGGCGTGGTCTTGGCGCGGAGTGGCAGGATTGACGATGCACTGGATCATTTCCTGCGTGCTCGGATGTTGGATCCTACCTACACGAAGGTCCATCACAACATTGCCATCATTTACTACATGAAAGGGGACAACGAACGCGCTCTCAAGGCCGTCGACGACGCACTTCGTCTGGATTCTGAGATACGAAGCACACTGGTGCTCAAGGCGGTCATTCTAGAGGCGATGGGACGGAACGATGACGCTTCTAAGATCAAGAAAATGGCGGAAACCTTGCCGAAAGGGGATTGGTCGGAACGCCTTGAGGTGCGTTGACCAGGCGTTTCAGCAATTCGTGGGCGGCATGATGGCGCGTGCGCGTTCGGTTGATCCATGAAAGCGATCGGACGGAATATCGTTTTTCTCTTAGCCGCCGCCATTGCACAGGCTGCTGTCGGGACCACGGCCGTTGCGGCGGACGAAACGGTGATGAAAATTGGCGTTTTGGCCTATCGCGGCCCGGATCATGCCACCCGTTCATGGTCACCGACGGCGGCCTATCTCGGCCAAGTCATTCCGCCGCTTAGGTTCGAGATTGTTCCGCTGCCCTTGGCGGATTTGCGAAGGGCTGTCTCGCAGCATGAAATCGACTTCGTCTTTACGAATAGCGGGCAATACGTCGAACTCGAGGCGAAGTATGGTATTAGCCGGATTGCCACGCTGAAGACCGCATTCGGTCAACAGGAGCGGAACGTATTCGGTGCGGTTATTTTCACCCGGGCCGACCGCCATGACATTTTGAGCATCCGTGATTTGCGCGGGAAATCGTTCGCCGCCGTTGCACGCAGGGCCTTCGGCGGTTTTCAGATGGCATGGCGTGAATTCAAGGCTGTCGGCATCGACCCCTTCTCCGATTTCTCCAAACTGCATTTTGTCGGCCTCCCACAGGACACGATTGCCTATATGGTGCGTGACGGCGTCGCCGATGCGGGGACAGTGCGGACGAATGTCCTGGAAACGATGGCGAAGGAAAAGCTGATCGACCTGGAAACGTTCCAAATTCTCAATGCACGAACATTGAACGGCAATTCTGTCGCGCTCAGCACGCGTTTCTATCCCGAATGGCCCTTTGCGAAGATGCCGCAGACATCGGTCGATATTTCGGAGAAAGTCGCCATTGCGCTTCTAAGCCTGTCTCCAGAACACCCAGTTATGAAGGCAACCGACTATCTCGGTTGGACAGTGCCACTCGATTACAAACCGGTACATGATCTTTTTCGCGATCTTGAGATCTATCCCTATGCGCGAGGCGACGCCGACCTTTTGTTGCTGCTGCGCAATCATTGGGAATGGGCCGTCTTCGCCGTAACCGTGATCGTGCTTCTCCTTTTGCACAGTGTGCGGACGGAATACTTGGTGCAACGCCGCACGCGCGATCTCACGCGCGCCAATAAGGAATTGGAACGAGAGATTTTGGAGCGACAACGTGCCGAAGATCGGGCACGCCAACACGAAGCCGAACTTGCCCATGTCTCGCGCGTTAGCGTCATCGGAGAAATGACCTCCGGCTTGGCGCATGAGCTTCGGCAGCCATTGGCGGCAATCCGAAATTACGCTGAAGGCGGGGTCCGGCGGTTGAGTGATCGGGACGGGAAGGATAGCGACATACGCAATGCGTTTGCCCGAATCGCGGATCAAGCGGGTCGCGCCGCACAGATCATCGAGCATGTTCGAAGCTACCTTCAAAACCGCGAGCCGCGCCGGCGCATTATTGACCTCAATATGGCCATAGAAGAGGCGGTAAGCCTGGTCGCTCCGGATGCGCATCGCGCCGACGTGGAAATTCTCGTTGATCTCGTCAAGCCCCTGTCGCCCGTGCGTGCGGACACGGTCGAAATCGAGCAGCTGGTAATCAATCTGGTTCGCAATTCGATCGAGGCGATCTCGTCGCAAGAGGGTGACCGGCGGGTCGTTATCAAGTCTCGCTCGGCGAATGGGCATGCCGTCGTGGAAATAGCGGATACCGGCCCCGGTATGCCGGCGGAACTGGCTGAAACGGTATGGGAGCCTTTCAAGACGACAAAATCGGATGGATTGGGATTGGGCCTGGCGATTTGCCGGTCTATTGCAGAGGCGCATGGCGGGCGAATTTGGATCGACAAGAATTGCTCGATCGGATCGTCGGTCACGTTTGAGTTGCCGTTTGAAGGCGGTGCGCAAGATGCCTCGTAAACCTCAAGTATACATCATCGAAGACGATCAAGCGGTTCGGGAGTCGCTCTGCTGGTTAATGGAATCGGCGAAATATCAAACACATGGATTTGCGTCGGCGGACGCGTTCCTAAAATCGGTTCCGGCCTCGGAACCCGGCTGCGTGATCACCGATGTTCGGATGCCGGGTACGAATGGTGTCGATTTGTTGAGGGTTCTCAAGAGGCAGAATTATCCGCTGCCCATCATCGTCATTACGAGCCATGGAGACATTCAAATGGCCGTCGAGGCCATGAAACTCGGGGCGTTCGATTTCGTTGAGAAACCCTTCAACGAAAAAGCGCTCTTGGATATTGCGGAGCGCGCGCTTCAGGCAAGCAGCGCATTGGCCGCTTTCGGTGCCACGGACCAGGCGATCCGTGACCGCTATGCCGAACTGACACCGCGGGAGAAGGAAGTGTTTGCCCGGTTGGTAACAGGCGATTCCAATAGAATGGTCGCCAGCTTCCTCGGAATAAGCGAGAAGACGGTCGAGGCGCATCGCTCTCATATTATGGATAAGATGGCAGCTGAATCGTTTGCCGATCTCGTTACCATGGCCGTTCGCCTCGATGTGGCGGTCCGGGAGAACGAATGATTCTTCCAATCGGTCTGCGGGGATTCCCTAATATTCAATTTCCATGATGTATTCTATCCTTCCTGGGTCGACGAAGGCCTCAATTTTAGCGGCCTAAAAGAACGATATCGAAATGGGAGGAAGCAATGCGTTTCACGGGATACGTACTCGGACTATTCGCAGCTCTGATGTTCCTGACGACGACCGCAGGCACCGCAGATGCGGGAGAACGGTATGGCAAGCAAAAGGTCGTGTATCACATCAACTACACGGGCGGGGACAAGGATAAGAAATACCGCGGGGCAATGCGGAATATCCAGAACCATATCAATGCTGTCGGCGCCAAGAATATGGACGTTAAGGTGGTATTGCATGGCAACGGCTTGGGTCTGCTCAAGAGCGCCAAAGGCAACGACAAGCTGCAGGGGGCCGTTACCAGCTTGAAGTCTCAGGATGTCAATTTTCATGTCTGTGCGAATACGTTGCGCGGCCGCAAGATCAGTTATGAGAACGATTTGTTCGATGTCTTCAAGGAAGACATAGTGCCGAGCGGCGTTGCAGAAATTTCACATTTGCAACAACAGGGTTACACCTACATCAAACCCTGATACTCGATCCGAATAGGGAAATCGGCCCCGTCATTGCGGTGGGGCCGATTCTCGCCGCCTGGTAGGGGTGTTCCATGATTACGGCTGTAGCGCCGAAAGACAGAGGTTTTGAGTTAAACCGTCGCCAATTCGTGACAGGCGTTGGATCGGGCATCGCGGTTTTGACGCTGGTTCCGCTCCAGGCTGACGCTACGTCTGCGGCGGTGGCCAAGTTGGTTGCGAAAATCGTTGGCGACCGGACCGCTCATGATCGAAATTTCACGATCTCACTGCCGGAAATTGCCGAGAACGGGAACTCGGTATCGCTTCGCGTCGCATTAGACAGTCCGATGTCGGACGTCGATTTTGTGACCGCCATTCACATCTTCTCGGAAGGCAATCCGCTTCCCGATGTTGCGGAATATTATCTGAGCCCAAACAGTGGGAAGGCGGAAATTACGCTGCGCGTTCGACTGTTCCAGTCACAAAAACTCGTGTTCGTTGCTGAAACGAGTAAGAACGAGGTTTTTGTCACCCGCAGGGCGATAAAGGTTACATTGGGTGGTTGCGGCGGGTAAGACGAGCAAGGAGACGAACATGACGAAAAAGAGCGCTCTAAAACCCCGCATTCGCATACCACGCAATATCAAGAAAGGTGACGTGTTCGAGGTTAAGACGCTGATCACTCACGCGATGGAATCCGGTCAGCGGGTCGATAAGAAAACCAAGAAAAAATTTCCGCGGGAAATCGTAAACCGCTTAGTCGTGACCTACGGAGGCCGCCAGGTCCTAAAAGCAATTTGGCATCCGGCCGTTTCGGCGAATCCGTATACCTCATTCTTCGTGCGCGCTGGCGAAAGCGGTCCTATGGAATTTGCATGGACCGATGACAATGGGGTGACGGTGACGAAGACCGCACAGGTCGACGTAAAGGGCTAATCGGCAATTTGCATCCTGTGCAAGATTGTACGGGCTAGCCGGGACTACCGTCTTAGACAATTCCAATCCTCTTTGATTTGAGAAAACGCCGTCGTTCGGTCGGCGTAGCTCTCGTTGCAACCCCATCCTGCATCATCAAATTCAATTTTTTGAATATGAAATTTCGCCATGATATAGTTGTGGGCGCGTCCGAGATATTGTGCTGTCGAGTTCGCCGCAAACGTATCTGATCCGAGCCGCGTTAGGACGATCATGCAGATCGATTTGTTTATGGAATTTGCTGCGCCGGCGTTCGCCGGAAAGTCCGATGCGCAGGTCTTCGAGGAAGGGATATCGGTTGCGAAAGTCGCCGACACCGGCGGTTTCGGTGCAGTGTGGCTCGCGGAGCATCATTTTCTCGAAGAGTATAGTTTGTCGTCCGCGCCCGAGATGCTGCTGTCGGCTATTGCGCGCGAAACTCAGTCCTTGGGGCTGGGATTTGGCATCATTCCGTTACCCATTCACGACCCGCTGCGCGTCGCGGAACGGTTGGCGACGCTCGACATTCTGTCGAATGGGCGGGTGCAATGGGGTGTAGGCCGTGGCGTCACGAAAACCGAATTGAATGGTTTTGGGGTGGATTCAAGCGAGACCCGAGAGATATTCAGGACCAATCTCGCTCGGTTGAGGGAATTTCTCCGGACCGGATACCACACCAAAGGTGACGAGAAATTCGCCCTGCAACCGCGTCCGGGATCGACGCTCCAAAACGGCTGGATGGCGGCGGTCAGCCCGGAGAGCTACGACCTGGCGGCTGGTCTGGGTCTGGACGTCATGGCGGGCCCGTTCAAACCTTGGCAAATGGTTCGCGCGGACCTCAAACGCTATCGCCGGCTTAGGCCCGATGGCCGGTCTTCTTTCACATTGGCTGCCTATTGCGAAGAGGACCACGCTGCTGCACGGGCCCGTGCGGAGAAGGGGCTCGTGTGGGCATTTCGAAGGATTTTGGAAATCACCCGCCCACTCATGGAAAACCGGTTGGCGGGGTATGAGCATTACCGCAACCTCGGTTGGTTGACGCCGCTGTTCGACAAAATGATGAGTTTGTCGGTTCTCGAAACCATGGGGCTCGCGGTTGTCGGTGATCCGAACCACGTCCGAAAGAAGCTTTTGGAATTGCAGGCCAGCGGCCTCGATCGTGTAAGCTTGGTCATAGGCGGCGGCGATTTAAGCGCTGCCGAAATGATCCGTACGGTGGAACTGTTATCGCAAGATGTCGTTCCCTTTGTCGCAGGTGCGGCTACACCCACTTTCGAAACGGCACTCGCATGATGTCTTCCCTGGAACGTCTTGGAAAGCTAGGCGTGCGCTATCGTGATCCGATGCATGACATCGATTGGGACAGTGCGGTTGCCGCATCGCCTTGGTTGCCATTGAATATGTTGAGCCTTGGCGGGGCCGAAACAAAGATGTCGCAGGACATGCTCGTACGCCTCAGCCGAATAGAATATGCGCGCCTGTGTGCGGCAGGTCTGTGGGTCGAGGGATTGCTGATCAGCCGAATCAGCCGCGTCGGTTATCCCGCCGTCGAATTCGATGAAGCGCGCGTCATCCTGAACGAGGTCCGCGAAGAGGCCGGGCACGGGCTCATGTTTTTGGAGATGATCCGCCGCGCCGATCTCGATCGCCAGCCTTTACTCGGGGCCACGAGATTCCTCAGCATGGTTGCCCGGCTCCTACCGGCAACCAGTCCGGAATTCTGGGCGCTTGTCTATGTTGGGGAATCGGTCACCGATACGTTTGCCGTGAAAGCCCTGCAACGGTCGCTGGAAAATGAAAACGAGATTTGTCCACTGGCGCGTCAGGTCCTGTCTTTTCATCACAGGGACGAAGCACGCCATATCGCGGCGGCCCGCGCGTTGCTTGAAAAACGCATCGGCGGAATGTCGGCAGTACGGAAACAGGCATTCGCCGCCGGCATCAATCTCTTATTGCCGCGATTCGTAGATGCCACGCTTTACCCGACACCCGCGAGTTTGGCGCAACTCGGCATCGACGATCCCGACGGGATTGCGCGGGCCGCACGGGCGTGCCCGGAACGGCGCAAGTTGGTGCTGTCCTGCAGCGCGCCGTCGTTGAGGTTTCTTTCCGGGTTCGGTCTAGGCGGGCTCGAATTCATGGGAGAGTCGACATTTACAGCGAGGCAGCCCGATGAACTGGCTTGAGAAACTCTCCGCAATCGAGGAATTCGAAGATTGCGAATTCGACGCGTCGTTGGTGCGGTCCTTCGAGGGGAATGCTGCCGCCGTCTTGGATCGACCCATTCGATTCTCTACGCCGACATTCAAGGAATTTGATACCGACGACCTAAAGGGGTGCTCGCAAAATAGCTTCCCGGCCTTTTCGATCACCGGCGGTGCGTGTGCGCTCATGTGCGATCACTGCGAGGCCAATATCTTGAAGCCGATGATCCCGGCGACATCACCGGAGGTTTTGGATCAGAAAGTCCGCGATCTCGTTTTGCTCCAGAACTTGCAGGGCTTCCTGCTGTCGAGCGGATCGAACAAGAAAAATGAAATCCCGTATGAGCGGTTTTATCCGGTAATCGAAAATTTGAAGCGCGATTTTCCACATCTGAGGGTTGCGATCCATACCGCGCTTCTGGACGAGAGGCGAGCCAAGCTGATGGAATCCGCTGGTGTCGACACGGCCATGATGGATGTTATCGGCGCGGAAGAAACAATTCGCGACGTCTATCACCTCGACCGTCCGGTGGACGATTTCGAAGAGACGCTCGCGGCCTTGTGCTCGACGACGATGGAAATCGTGCCGCATATCGTCATTGGCTTGCATTACGGCCGGATTCTGGGAGAGGCCAACGCGCTAGATATTGTCGCGCGACACGGGGTGCATGCGCTGGTGATGGTCGTTGTCATGCCCTTCTATGCCAAGGCGAATATGTTTCTGACTCCCGAGGAGTCCGAGGTTGGCCGGATATTCCTCGAAGCGCGAACCCGTTTGCCGGAAAAAGAAGTGCTTTTGGGCTGCGCCCGACCGGTCGGCCTCCATAAACGAGTCACCGACGCCTATGCTCTGATGGCGGGGCTCGACGGTATTGCGTTCCCTGCGGATGGGCTGGTGGCGGCGGCGGATGCCATCGGCCGAGCGTATCATCAGGAACATGCCTGTTGCTCGATCAAGGTCGGCGGCAGCCTGGAGTCCGGATTGGCCTCGCCATGCGCAGCCTAACGGATAATCAGTCTGTAGATGTGTTTGTCGTTGGATTGGGGCCGGCGGGCGCGAGTGCTGCCGCCGCGGCCGCGGCCGCGGGGAGATCGGTTCTGGCCGTCGACCGTAAACGCCGGGCGGGCCAACCGGTACAATGCGCCGAATTCGTGCCGGCGTTGCTCACCCAGGAACTGGATTTTCTGGACCAAGTTACTCATCAGCCGATCACGCGCATGGTCACGGTCGTGGAAGCGGAGTATCCCGATGTGAAGCCTGATTTCCCGGGCCGCATGATCGATCGGGAACGGTTCGACGCCGCGTTGGTTGCCCAAGCCGAGCAAGCCGGCGCAGATTGCCGCTTTGGCGTAAGCGTGGAAGCGATCCAACCAAATGGGATTGTCCAACTCGTCGACGGCACTCAGGTCGAGGCGAAAGTCATAATCGGTGCGGATGGGCCACGCTCCCGTGTTGGCAAGGCCATCGGGGTCGTCAATCGGGACATTGTGGAGACGCGGCAAATTACGGTGCCGTTGCTGACGCCGCATGACAGTACGGATATCTTCCTCGGCGCGGACATTCCCGGCGGATACGGTTGGCTGTTCCCGAAAGAGGATGTGGCCAATTTGGGACTCGGCGTTGCAGCGAAATGCAAACGGGAATTGAAGCCGTTGCTCGACCAACTGCATGCGGCCCTGGTGGCCAACGGGTTGGTTGGCGCGCGCGTGCTTGGTTATACGGGCGGGATGATTCCCGTTGGTGGCCTGGTCGGTACGCACGATAAACTTGGCGACGTTCAGGTGCTGCTCGCCGGCGATGCGGCCGGGCTGACCAACCCGATTACCGGCGCCGGCATCAGCGCCGCTACGATTTCCGGCGAGCTTTCCGGCGATGCCGCCGCTGCCTTCATCGACGGCGACGGCAATGCAGCGGACGATTATGCGGACGAGATAGATGAATTATTCGGATCCGCCTTGGCGCACGCGCGCCGCCGCCGCGAGGAAATTCTGTCTCGATATGCCGAGAGTACCGGACCATCCGCCGCCGATCTTCGGCAAGGCTGGATTGCCTATCCGGAATACTGGGCGGCCGAGGAATCAGTTTTGTGAACCGATAGGAGTGGCTTTACCGTGACATGCCTAAAACCGGAATCGAATGGCCCGGTGGCGCCCAAGGCCGGCGACGCCGATTTCAATCCATTTGACGTCATGCAGCCGCGCCAACCGGATCAGATACCCGCAGACTTCAAGAACGGTGGCCGGGTCAAGGCTAACTCGGTCGTACCCGAGGGCGTATATCGGCCCAACTACAATGTGCTGACGCCGTTCATGCGCTCGCCGGAATATGTCCAGATGTCGACGGCGGCGGCGATCACGCTGGGCGTCATGGGCGGTAAGATGTACCGCTGTTCCTGTACGCGATGCTTGAATCTCCTGCTGACGTATCCGGAGGGTTGCCGCGCGAATTGCGCTTACTGCGGTCTTGCGCGCCATCGTGAAGCGGAGAGGGATTACGCGGATCGCAATTTTATTCGTGTCGATTGGCCGGCGGTGCCAATGGACAAAGTCATCGACATTGTTGCGGCCGACGGAACGGACACGCCGTTTCACCGGATGTGCATCAGCATGATTACCCATCCGAATTCCGATGACGATACCGTTACGGTCCTGAAGAAATGGACCGACCGAATAGCGCCCGAGACCGTCCCTGTTTCCATTCTGTCGAACCCGACGACCATGCAGCGGTCCAACGTCGCCGAACTGCACGACTTGGGTGCCGATATTTTCACTGTGGCCTTGGATGCGGTAACACCGGAAATTTTCGACCGGACGCGCGGCTCCGGCGTTCAATCTCCGCATAAATGGTCGAAATATTGGGAAATCATGCATGATGCGCGCGACATCTTCGGTCATGACAAATTCGGCGCCCATATCATCATCGGCATGGGGGAGACGGAGTATGAGGCGCTCAGTCTGGTGCAGCAGCTCACCGATCTCGGCGGGCAAAGCCATATGTTCTGCTTCTTCCCGGAAAAGGGTTCCTTGATGGATCATTTGCCGGCGACTCCGCGCGACCAGTGGCGGCGGGTGCAGTTGGGCCGGTATCTGATCCATTTTTGCGGTCAACGGGTCGAGAATATGAAATTCGACGAGGAAGGCCGCGTGTCGGATTTCGGATTGCCGCAAGGGGAATTGGACACGGTCATCGATGCGGGTATCGCGTTCCGTACGTCCGGATGTCCGGGCGCATTCCGGGACGACGTGTCCGCCTGCGACCGGCCGTACGGCGATTCGCCGCCCAGCAACATTGCCAGTTATCCTTTCCAGCCGATAAAGAAAGACATCAAGAAAATCCGCAGGCAGTTGGCTATACCGAAGGCGCAGTGACGTCCAATGACGACTCAAGCGCTGGGCCCTGTGAGGGTCATCGATACCGGTCTTCGCGGTGCGCGGGCCAACATCGCCTTCGATCAAGCGATGATCGATGCGCATCATAGTGGCGAGATTTCGAACACCATCCGGTTCTTGCGGTTCTATCCGGGTGCGCTCGTGGGGCGGCACCAACTCGTCAGCCGTGAAATCCACCGCGGCTATTGCGAAGCCAACAACATTGAGATCGCCCGCCGAATCACCGGCGGTGGCGCGATATATTTCGATCAGGGACAGCTCGGCTGGGAATTGGTTTTTTCGCGCGACGTCTTCGGCGGCGCCGACCTCGGTTCCATCACCGAACGGATTTGCGAAGCGGCTGCGCGAGGGCTTCGGACGCTCGGCGTCGATGCGCGCTTTCGGCCGCGCAACGATATCGAGGTTAATGGCCGCAAACTATGCGGTACCGGCGGTTTTTTCGACGGGAACACGATTTTCTATCAGGGAACGCTTTTGATCGAATCGGATCCGCAGGAAATGATCAAGGCGCTCAATGTGCCGCAGGCGAAACTTGAAAAACGTAATTTGGATTCAGCGGCGCAGCGTATCGTGACCCTGCGGGAATTGCTTGGCGGTGATATTCCGCCGTACCGGGACATTCAAAATGCGTTGTTGAGCGGATTCGCATCCGAGCTCGATATAGCGCCGGAGCGATGTGAGGCCACGCCCGAAGAGGAGGCGAGGGCGAGGGACCTTGTCGACACTGAAATCGGCACGGACGCCTTTGTCTTCGAACTGGACGATCCGACGATCGATGCTCTGCCGCGGATCGGCGAAGTCACTGGACCGGGTGGAACCTTACGGGCCCACCTGCGATTGGAAGACCCCCAGAACAGCCGTATCCGGGAAATTCTGTTCACCGGCGATTTTTTCATCAGTCCGCCACGCGTTCTCTTCGATTTGGAGACGGCTTTGGAAGGCGTGTTCATCGACAAGGCCGCGACTGTCATCCGCGAATTCTTCGATACGGCTGCGGTCGGTACGATAAGCTTGGATCCCGCGACGTTCGAGGCGGCCTTGGGAAATGCCATCGACGGCGGCTAAAGGCTGTCCGGGACACACACATTCCATTATTATGATGTATATTCGATGGTTCTTATGGAGGTGGCGACATGTCTCGTTGGCGTGTATTGACCTTATTGGTGATTGGCGGCCTGTTCTTGGGCGCAACGGCTGAGCCGGTATACTCCAAAAGAAATCTTCTCCCGGCGATAGAGCCCGGTGAGGACGGAATGTATCACCAGCCCTGGTTCTTCGAGAGTTTTCTGGACCTTAAGGAAGATCTGGAAGAATCGAAAAAGGCTGGAAAACGTTTGGTGTTGCTTTTCGAGCAGCGCGGATGCCCCTACTGCAAGGAAACGCATGAGGTCAATTTGCGCCGGCCGGAAATTGTCGATTACCTGAAGAAGAATTTTAACGTCATTCAGCTGGATCTATGGGGTTCGCGCGAGGTCACCGATTTTGATGGGGAGAAGTTGCCCGAGAAGCAGTTTGCCCGCAAATACGGCGTTCAGTTCACGCCGACGATGATTTATTTTCCCGACGATCTCGAAAAGGCCAAAGCCAAGCACCCGCGGGACAGAGAGGTCTTTCGCCTGTTCGGCTATTGGAAGCCGTTTCATTTCATGAATTCGTTCGTTTACGTGAAGACCAAGGGATACGAGAAGCAACCGAACTTCCAGCGTTGGCTGTCGGCCCATGCCGATGAACTGCGAAAGCAGGGCAAGGAAGTCAATCTTTGGGACTAGCGTGAAGCCGTCATCCGACCTTGCTGAAGGCGGGGAAGGTGTCCAAAAGCCATTGCGCGGCATCGGCGATGGTACCGGTGAAGATGGCGAGGCCGGTTATCACCAGCAGCAGGCCGATCGTGATTTCGACCTTTCGGATGTGCTTGCGGAACCGCGTCATGAACGCCATGAAGGGTTTGACGAAAAGCGCGGCAATTAGGAACGGCACGCCGATCCCGATGGCGTAGGCGGTCAACAATCCAGTGCCGTGCCAAATGCTGTCACCGGCCGCGGCCACCATCAGAATCGATGCTAGAATGGGGCCGACGCAGGGTGTCCAACCGAACGCGAAGGCGAGGCCAAGAACATAGGCGCCAATTAACCCCGATGGCTTTTGCTCGACGTGAAACCGTTTCTCGTAATTGAGGAACGAAATTCGGAACAGCCCCATATAGTGCAGTCCGAAAACGATGATGACCACGCCGGCGATTTTCGACAGAATGTCGAGATGCTCGACGAGCGCCCGGCTTAGGGCGGTCGCGGTGGCGCCGAAGATCACAAATACGGTCCCAAATCCGACGACAAAGGCGAGGGCCGCGAGAAAGACGCGTCGTTGTAAAGCTCGATCTTGTTGGTTGTCGTCTGTCAGTTGCTCGAAACTAGCGCCGCTCAAAAAGGACAGATAAGCCGGCACCAGCGGCAAGACGCAGGGTGAGGCAAAGCTCAGAATGCCGGCGAGGAGCGCGCCAGGGTAACTGATTTGAAATGGATCCATGGTGGTGATCCTGGCGGTCTAGGCGCCGCGAACCGTAATCGCGCTCTTGCCGACGTCAGTTATGACCTGCTTTTTCTTGATATAGCTCTTCACCACGTCGTAGATCGGCGGGCCTTCGGCATTCTCATTTACGGAGGCCCAGCCCGCGACGACATAGCTCTTGGCGGGATCGATGGGTTCACCCGTGGAAAGCAGGGTCATGTCGGAAACCCGGTCCCCCATCTTCTTTGAGATGTCGAAGGTGAAGCCCATGCCGCCGACGCGGACCATATCGCCCCCCTGCTGGTAGTAGGGATCCACGTTGAAGAGATTGTCCCCGACATCTTCGAGAATGACCTTCAGGAAGTCACCCTGCAAGCTATTGCGGGTGCAGGCCGCATAGGTAATGGCGGTATGATTGTAGACATCTTCCATCCGGATCGCTTGATCCGGCAGCACGCACGCGCCCCAGCGGAACCCCGGTGAAAAAGCGATCTGTGCGTCCCGTTCTTCGATCATCGCTTGGCAGATCAAATCGTCGAACGTGCCGTTGAAATTGCCACGCCGGTACAAGAGCTTTTCGGTCTTGCCGACGACTTCGTCGAGTTCCGATTGATAGGGCGCTCGAATCTTGTCAATCAACGCCGTCATTTCCTTGTCGGCCGGAATGGCGTCGGCGAAGACCGGCATGAGTTTGAAGCGATATTTGGCAATCCGTTTATTCTTAATCTCCAGATCCAGCCGTGCCAGAAACTTGCCATGCGAGCCCGATGCCACCATGAGGGTATCCCCGACCGTCACGATATTCGGGATGGCGTCGTGCGTGTGGCCGGTCAGGATGACGTCTATACCGTCGACCCGGGATGCGAGCTTGCGGTCCACGTCGAAACCGTCGTGGCTTGCGAGCACGATGAGTTCAGCGCCGGCGGCCTTCGCCTTCTCAACGTTCGCGCGGACGGTGTCTTCTTTGATGCCGAACGACCATTGCGGAATCAGATAGCGTGGATTGGCCACCGGGGTATAGGGAAATGCCTGGCCGATGACCGCGATTTTTATGCCGCCGCGGTCGAAATATTCGATCGCCTTGAAAACCGGCTCTTCCCACTCGGTATCCGTTACATTCCCGGCCAAGAAGGGGGCTTTGAGCTTCTTGATCAGCTCAAGGACCCGGTCCTGTCCGTATGTGAATTCCCAATGGGCGGTCATTGCATCGATGCCAAGGGCGTTCTGGACATCGACCATATCCGCGCCGCGTGTCTTGAGCGCGGTGTAGGAGCCCTGCCACGTATCACCGTTGTCGATCAGCAGTGTTTTTCCTGGCCGTTCCGCACGCACTTTTTTGATCAGCGTCGCCATATGCGCCATGCCGCCAACACGTCCATACTCACGGCTCAGCTGCACAAAATCTTCGCTGGAGAAGGCATATGCTTCGGGCGACCCGGCTTCGAGCTTGAACCGCTTCAACATGTCCTCGCCGGTGACATGCGGGGGCAAGCCCGCGAAATCCCCGACGCCGATGTTCACCGAAGGCTCGCGGAAGTGCAGCGGCATGAGCTGTGCGTGACAATCGGTGAAATTCAGCAGCGTAACTTGGCCGGTCGCGTCGAAGTCCGTCAGCTTCTCGAATGAAATCTTTTGCTTGGCTGCGGCCGCTGAAAGTTCATACCCGCCGCCGAGCGCTACGCTCGCAGCGGCGGTGACCTGGAGAAAGTCGCGGCGCGTCAGCATTTATCGTTTCCTCCTAGAAACGAGAACGGCGGCGGCAAGCCGGATTGGCAGTTGGCTGCCTTGATCCTTTTCTTGCCGCCGCCGATATGTTGGCCAAACCCTGATTCCCTAGTTCCGTACGGAGGGCGTCTCGACAGGGAGGCCGTTGGCCCGATACTTCAGGAACAGTTCGAGGTTCGTGTACTCCGGCGAGCCGCGCTTATAAGGCTTTGCCCGAACCTGCTTATTGCATCCGGAAAAACGCCGGTGCAAAGAACCAGGCTTCTGCCATTTCAGCCGATACGTCGGAAATCCGTTCGGCTGTCCTTGGCTCAACAGGTTCGACCGGAGCATGTTGCCGGCATTGTCCACATGACAATGTTTGCAGGCCATGTCGAGCAGTCCGCGGCGCTGGTTGTAGAACTTCTTGCCTTCTTCGTAGAACGCTTTTGCGGGGCCTTCGATCGACACGTTCATCGGCATGCCGCGCGATTGTAGGCCGACGTAAGCCGCCAGGCCGAGCATCTCGCGCGATTCCCATTTGATCGGGTCAGCGCCCATCTTTTCCTTGAGTTCGCTGTTCATCTTCGCCTGCAGGGCGACCATCTTTTTCGATTTTTCGTCATAGACCGGATAACGGGCCATGACGCCCTTCATCGATTTCGCGGCGTCCTGGTGGCAAGATGCGCAAGACTTTCCTTTGGATCCTTGCTTTTTATTCCAAAACTCTTCGCCTACATCGACCCAAAGAAAGGCCGGATTCGCGAAGTCGTCGTCTTGCATGTCGCGGGTCAGCGACGTCATGTAGACGTAGCCGGAATGCTTGTCGCCAACCATATAGGCTTTGTTCCGTGGATCGGCCGACCGGCGTTCCAACTCGGACTGCTTGTCCGCGCTGGAAACACTGCCGACGCCGATTGCGACAAAACTGATACAGCTTGCGACGACTAAGCCGACTGTCCATTTTCTCTTTGACATAAAGCGTTCCCTCCAGTCCGGCTGCTTAATTGACCGTGATTTTTTTTGACGCCTTGGTGGAATTTCCCTGATCGTCCGTCCAAATGAACTCGTAGGTGCCACTCTTTTCCACGCGCGTGAAGAACGCGAAATACGGGTTGGCGGCAACGGCCGGGTGCAAGTCGGCGCTGAACACTTCCTTGCCCTCGAATTTGCAGACGAACTTTTTGATGATGTTCCGCGGGATGAGTTTCTTTGTCTTGCTATCCTTGCGGAGGCCGGTCTCCATCTTGTGCGGGATCAGCGTCTTGATTTGAATGACTTCGCCTTTCTTGGCTGTAGCCGGAACTTTTACGCGGGCTTTCCTAGCCATGGTAATCCTCCTCTGATCTCACCTAGCCGCCGCAGCCGCCGATGGTGACTTTGATCTTCTGTTTGGTGAGATAAACCGAACCGTCGCTCATCACCGCCGCTGCCTGGATATTCTGTGTCTTCCCGAGGCGAATTCGGGTCGAGACTTGCGCTTTGCCCACGGCTGGCGAGAGATTGAAGGAAATGACCTCCGGGTTCGGGTTTCCCTCGGAAACCACATGGATGGCCTTTACGTAATTCTTGTCCGTCATCGGGCTCTCAACCATAACGGACATTGGAACCGTCCGGCCGTTCTCGGCGATTTCCGGAAGTTTCAATTTGACCTTGCCGGATTTGTACGATTTGCCGCCGGTCAATTTTTTCATCAACGCGTCGGCGTCTCCTGCTTTCGCGTAGAGTTCCTTGGTTGCGAAGCTGCCGACGGTCACCGCAACGGCTCCGATGCCCAGGCCCCGCATTATGTCTCTGCGTTCGATGGATTTCTTTATCATGATGGGAGTCTCCTGATTTCCCGCTAGGCCTATTCGTATTTAGTCAGCGTTTTGAGGTAGGCCAGAATATCTTCGACGTCCTGCGCTGAAATGATGGTCTTGCCTTTCCATTTCTTTTGCAGGCGGTGATATCCGGTGTTCCGATAGTAGGAAGGCATGATCGTATCCGGGTTCAACTTTTTCGAATCGACCAAGCGTAGCCGAAGCTCGCCTTCCTTATAGCGTTTGGCGACACCGGCGAGCGGCGGGCCGACCTCGCCGTGGTCAGCTTGTTTGACGTTCGGCAGGACATGACACGCGAGGCAATTGCCTTTCCGCCGGTTGACCGCGGTCTCGAGACCTTTTTTCGGGTCGCCGGGTTTGCCGGTCAGTGATTTCGGAATGGTCTTGCCCACTACCTTGAATTTAACAAGTTCATTCGCCGAAGCGGCAATTGGGGTAGTGATAGTGAATGCGGCGAATACGCCTACAACGGCTAATAGCCGTCCAAACGAGATCATGGGCCTCTCCCATTTCATTATTCCCGCCGGTCTTTTTTCTTACCGGCTCACTGAACGCTACGAAGGAAGTTGCCTCGCACCATTCATAGGGGAACTATATTCGTTCCTGTACATACCACACAAGTGTGATATGTCACATTTCTAATATGGCCATGCGATTTCTAATATGGCCATGCGATCGCGATAAACCTCGGTCATTTGCCGTTCGACGAAAGTGTCCAAATGCCCAATCCCGGCAAATCCATATATGTGATCCAACATACCGACGGCGAGTTCCTAGGGATGATGGAGGATCATTTGGAAGGGCGCGGTATCGCCTTCACTTATATTCGTCCGCATGCCAATGCCGGCCGGCTGCCGGCCACGCTCGACTTCACAGACGGAGTTTTTCTGTTGGGCGGCGGGCCATTTGGGGCGGCCGGGGACCATAAGCTTCCAACATTGGAGCCGGAAATTGACTTGGCCAAACGATGCCTGGATCGCTCGATTCCGATCGCGGGGTTTGGGCTTGGCAGCCAAATCCTGGCGTTGGCCGCTGGCGGGGCCGTGGACCCCGGCGATTTTATATTTTCGGTGGAGGAGGCGCGCCGCTGCAACGACGGGGCATTGAATGGATTCCTTCCTGAGCGGTTTCCGATGGCTGTGTATATGCGTGGCCGTCCGGTGCTGCCGCCAAACGCCAACACGCTTGCGGTGGACGAGGCCGGCAAACCGGCAGTCTTTCAGGTTGGTCCGGAGGCCATCGGCTTCATCGCGAATCCGGGCATCAAGTCGGGCATGGTGGAAGATCTGATAATGGAGTTCGAAGATTCTCCGCCGAATGTGGCCGAAAGCCTCGATGCCTTGCGTCGACGCCAGCATGACATTGAAGACGCGATGGTGGGCATTATGACGGGTTTGGTGCAGGTGATGCGGTTGATGTCCGGCTAGGGCAATAGGCCAAATCCGTAAAAACATATTCGCATTGCCGAATGTGTATGCGCTGTCTATACTTTTGGCTGGATGAGAAATCGCGCACCGCGTCTGTACGAGTGCCGCTTGTTTTAGGTTAGGGAACCAATGGCAGAAAAGCTGGTCATTATTATGGTGAATACCGATCCGCGTAATGGTGAGGAACTCGGTGCGCCATTTTTCCAGGCGACCGTGGCGGCGGCGATGGACTACGAAGTCGAAGTCATTTGCACCGCGACCGCTGGATCCCTAATGAAAAAGGGCGTTGCCGAAAAACTTTTCGTTAAAGAAGGGTCGCCCAAGAACGTTTACGACTTCATCAAAGATGCGCACGAGGCCGGCGTGAAATTCTATTGCTGTTCGCCGAATCTGGATCTCTTCGATATGGGCGAGCAAGACCTAATTCCGGAATGCGAGGGCATCGTGGGGGGCGCACATGTCATCGAACAGGTGATGGAAGACGACGATACAAGAGTTCTCACTTACTAGACGAAAGAAGCTTGACCGCCATGCATTCCGCTAGCTCGCGCGTTCAGGAACATATCGGTGACCCGATATCGGATTCGCCGGTTTTGCCGCGTGACGATCTTGAAGAAATCTTCGGCGATATCCAGGCGGACATCCGGTACGATCACGACCTGAATGGTTGCCTGAATTGCGGTATCTGCACGGCGACATGTCCCGCCGCGCATTACTATGACTTCAGCCCGCGAGAGATCGTCCAGCTTCTTTGGACCGAGAATCTCGAAGGTATCTACGACGCGATGCAGGAAAAGATATGGTCCTGCGCGCAATGCTACACCTGCGCGGCCCGATGCCCGTTCGGTAACTCGCCGGGCAGCTTGGTCATGATCATGCGCGAAACGGCAATCAAGCATGGCATGGAGTCTGCGCAGGAAGTGCTGCGACCCTTCAGCCGTGTGATGCTGAAGCTAATCTCTACCGGCAATCAATTGTCGCCGGACATGATTACTCCCGATCACTTCGCCGATTGGGGTCCCAATATTTCAAAGGTGGAAGCGCCGCTCAACGTGCTGCGCAAGGCGATTCCGATGCCGACGCTGAACACGACCGAAACGGCGTGGGAAGTGAACCTGAAGACGTCGGTAGAGCTATACACGATTTGGGAAATGACCGGCGTCCTCGACCAGTTGGAGACGATTGACGAGAACCTGTTCGACGTCATCGCGGATATCATGGACGAGAAGCGCGAAGACTACGAAGACTGGCTCGAAGACCAAGAAGACGAGGACGACGACGATTAAGTCGGGCGTATATCAGGAGACGTAAAATGAGCGACAACAACGATCAAACGCGATTTACCGGCCACGGCGCCGAATGGCGTAATTCCGTCTTGTCTCCGGAAGATGCCCGGGCGGCCACGTCCTGGGTCGAGGCCCATGTGGACAAGCGATCCATGCTGACGAACAAGGACCGCGTGGAAGACGTTCGCGATATCATGTGGCAGTTGGAGAAGGACGGTGAAATCATCGTCCACCGTATCCGGGACGAGCACAAGCCGGTCACGGTCAAGACTCTTTATGGGTGGGACAAGAAAATCCCAACGACGCAGTTGTGGCATCACAAGTCCTGCGGCCAGTGCGGGAACATTCCCGGATATCCGACGTCGCTGCTGTGGCTCATGAACAAAATGGATATCGAGTATCTGGATGAGACCGACCAGACCTCATGCACCGCGTGGAACTATCACGGTTCCGGCATCGGAAATGTGGAAAGCCTCGCGGCGGTCTTCCTGCGGAATTTTCATCAGGCTTATGTTTCTTCGCGCGCGCAAGGATTGAGCGACGGACACTTTTATCCGCTGGTGCACTGCGGTACGTCCTTTGGGAACTACAAGGAGATTCGAGGGTATCTTCTTCAATCCGGAGAATTGCGGGAGCGGGTCCGCAAGATTCTCGATAAGCTTGGCAGGCTCGTTGACGGGAAGTTGTTGATCCCGGAAGAGGTGGTCCATTACTCGGAATGGCTCCATGTAATGCGGGATCAAATCCGAACGCATCGCACCGTCGATTGCGAACATATTCGATCCACCATTCACCCGGCCTGTCACGTGTATAAGATGGTTCCGGAAGATGCGATTTATGACGACAGCATCCTCGAAGGTAATCGGGTTGCGGTATCGACTGGCCTCATGGAAGCGCTCGGCACGCAGGTTATCGATTACTCGACTTGGTACGACTGCTGCGGTTTTGGCTTCCGGCACATCATCTCCGAACGCGAATTCACGCGCTCCTTTGCAATTGATCGCAAGGTCAAGGTGGCGGTCGAAGAGGCGAACGCCGATGTCATGATCGGTCACGACACCGGTTGCATTACGACGCTGGACAAGAACCAATGGATCGGCAAGGCGGTAGATAAAGATGTCGAGCTGCCGATTATGGCGGATTGCCAGTTCGCGGCGCTCATTTGCGGAGCGGATCCCTACAAGATCGTACAATTGCATTGGCATGCATCCCCGGTAGAAACGCTGATGGGTAAACTCGGGATCGATTGGGAAAAGCACAAAGCCGAGTTCGAGAATTACCTCAAGGAAGTCGAAGCGGGGAACCAAGAGAATCTATACGACCCTCGTCTCCGTATTACCTCGGGCCCTGGCTTCAAGAAAATTGCGAGCGCTGAATGAGCGATACCGTACTCGTATTGGGCGGTGGGCCAGCCGGACTCGCCGCGGCCCACGGCTTGGCACAGGCGGGTCGTAAGGTCACCTTAGTGGAAAAAGAGGACCAGCTCGGTGGCGCACCCATCTTGTCCGGGTACGCCAAGTTGGTTCCGACCGGAGAATGGGCGAAGGATGCGATTGGCTCCATGGTGGATCGCGTCGCTGCCAATGGGAATATCGACATTCGCACAGGTATGCAGGTCAAGGCATTCGAGGGCGATGCCGGAAAATTTTCGGTGACACTTTCCGATGACGGCAAAATCGATGCCGGAGCCGCCGTGCTTTGCACCGGTTTCACGCATTTCGATTCCGTCAACAAACCGGAATGGGGATTCGGCCTTTTCCCCGATGTGGTCACGACCACCCAGGTCGAGCAGATGATCTCCTCCGGGCAAGGGGTCCGCTGTCCGTCCGACGGCCGCCAACCAAAGCGGGTCGCCATCCTGTTATGCGTAGGATCTCGGGATCGTCAGATCGGCCGGGAATGGTGCTCGAAGGTGTGCTGCACCGTCTCGTCGAACCTTGCCATGGAAATCCGAGAGGAACTGCCGGATTGCCACGTCTACATCTACTATATGGATATCCGCACCTTCGGCCTTTACGAGGACCTGTACTATTGGAAGAGCCAAGAGGAATTTAAAGTCAAATACATCAAGGCCCGGATTGCCGAGGTGACGTCTGACGGCGAGAAGCTGATCGTCAAAGGCGAAGACACGCTGGTGAAGCGGCCTATTACAATTCCGTTCGACATGGTGGTGCATGCGATCGGCATGGATCCGAATGTCGACAACATGCTGCTGTCCTCGATCTTTAGTGTCGATTTGCAGAAACATGGACACATCGATCAGTGCAATCGATACGACGGCGTCGGAATGACGTCACGCAAGGGCGTCTTCGTCGCCGGCGCGGCGACGGGGCCCGAGACGATCGATGATTCCATTGCACAAGGACAAGCGGCTGCCTTTTCGGCCCATGTACTGGTAAACGGCGGATAGAAGATGAAGGCTACCGCTCAGGGGTACTTGCAAGACCATTCGGGCGTCGAAAACCGACCGGTTCTGCATTTGAGTGGTCCGAAGCTGAAGACCTGCTTGCAGGCCCTTATTGACGGCTGCGAAAGTCATGGCGGGGTCGAGCGATATGTCGATGCTTTAAATCTGAAGGTTTCGTTCTTTCAGGAAACGCTGGGAGCCGGCGCCGCCGACGCTCTCACCGTGGAAGAGTTCAAACGACTTTGCGTCTTCATAGCGCCGGTCCGGCGCCGGGTCGGATCTTGGCTCGATGAGCAAGGCTTCCGGTCGATCAAGCGCGGCCTGGTTGAATTGTTGGACGGTGCCGAGGACACATCGACTACGGATGCCCGGGTCGCTGCTTTTTGCCGGATATTTCCACAAGACAAGAAAACGCGCTGGGCACGCGATCTGGCATGCGAGGTATTGCACTCCGTCGACCCGGAGCGCTACCCGCTAATGTGCCGATGGGTCTGGGATGTGAAGGCGAACACCGGCGTGCTGCGGGAAATTTGGTACGGTGAGAATGTCGACGGCATGATTATCGATGTTCCCGACTCGTACGAGGCATTCTTAATGCTACGGGAGGAATTGAGTCAGTTCCTGGCGGAGAACGGAATTTTCCGGGACATGCTCCGCTATTGCGATCTCCTGACCGCGCAGGTTTATGCCGACTACATTTGTTCGCAGGGCGGCGCGTTTCTCCGGACGGATTTTTCATCTGAAGACGATCCCATGCAGTACACGCGGCGAATGCTGGGCCTGGATGGGGTCAAACCAGGCAAATCCAAAACGCGTTTGAAAGACGTCAACGGTGCCACCTTCGATCTCGAGGAAGTGTCCAAAATCACCTTGATCAGACGAGATTCCAATGCCGATACATGAGAAATCGCTGATCCGGGCCGAGGATCTGCACACGCACGATGAACTGGAAATCGATGGTATCGACGTTTCGGGTCATTGGAGTACTTTCATCGAGTCCCGCGCGGTCACTGACTACAACGAGGCGATGGAAGAGGAGATCGCGGCCTTGCCCGGGGGGGCGAATATCCATCGGTGCTGGCAGTGCGGTTCGTGCACGAACTCCTGCACGGTGAACGCGATCAATCCGGACTTCAATCCGCGATATTGGATCTACCTAATCCGCCTCGGGATGGAGAGCGAGCTTCTTCGCGACAAGGACATCATTTGGCAGTGCGTATCTTGCAACAAATGCACCTATGTCTGTCCGCGAGATGTCGAGCCGGAAGGCGTGATGAAGGCCACCGCGCATTGGTTGGAAATGAAGGGCCATCGGCCGAAATCCCCGTCGATCCTTTTCGACGAGGTGTTTTCCGAACAGGTCTTCGAAACCGGCAAGATCGAGGAAGGGCGGACCATCCGAAACTTCTTTGCGCGCACCAATCAGCCGCTCATGCAGAAATGGCTGGTCGAATTGGTTAAACGCATCTTCCGGGGATTGCCGATCCAGCAGATGATGAAAATGGGCCTCGCCAACATTTTCCGGCCGCGCACTAAGAATTGGTCGAAGGCCCGCGACGCGATTGCCGAGTATGTCGAAGAGCAGGAAGCCAATCACCGGAAAGCACTCAAGCTCGACGAACCGGCGGGCGACGAAAGGAAAGCGGTATGACCGATAAGTACAAAGAAGTGGCGTACTATCCCGGTTGTGCGCTTGAAGGGTCGGGGCACGCTTACGACCGGTCGACAAAGGCGGTTGGAAAGGCGCTGGGGCTTAAGCTGACCGAGGTCGAGAATTGGAATTGCTGCGGCGCGATGGAAGTTAAGAACATCGATCCGAAACTCCAGACCTATTTGTCGTCTAGGGTAATGTCCATCGCCGCGAACGAGATGGGCTTCGATACCGTCATGGCGCCCTGCAATGGTTGTTATCACAACCTGAAAAAGGCCGAGTACGATCTGAAGAATGACGACGCGTCGAAGGAAGTCGTCTCGAGGATTTCCGAGAAGGCTGGCCATGAGACGTATGAGGCCGGGCAGGTGGAAACCATTCATGCGCTGGATTGGATCAAGGAAGCCATCGGCGAAGACGGACTTCGCGAGCGCGTGCGAAATTCGCTCGAAGGCCTAAAGATCGCAAATTACTACGGCTGCATGTACACGCGTCCGCGGCACATCTTTCCGGAGAAGGACCAAGGTCCCGAAAGCGAAAGTACGTCGGAACCGCATTTCATGGACGATTTGCTGGAAGCGGCCGGCGCAGAGAATGTGGATTATCCGTTGAAGACCGCCTGTTGCGGTGGCGCTCATACGCTGTCCGATAGCGATACGTCGACCAAGTTGGTGCTGAATCTCCTGCAGGCGGCGGAAACCTGTGGCGCCGATGTAATCGCAACGGAATGCCCGACGTGTCATTCCGGTCTGGAGATGCATCAAGTTAGGGCCGAAACGGAATTCGGCATAAAAACGAACGTGAAGATCATGTATTTCACGCAATTGCTGGGGATCGCACTCGGATTATCGCCGCGAAAGGTCGGCGTGCATGAGAACGCCTCCGATTCCGTGCCATTGCTCAAGGAGAAGGGCTTGGCATGATCGCGGTGCAGGACATCGAAGCGCGCCTAGATGCTGGGTCGGAGAATGCGGAGCCGGTTGAGGCTGCGGCCGACTTGCTGGCCATCGGGGAGGCTGTCCTTGAGAGTTGGGTGGTCGCGCGGGGAGAGACTCCCACCGAGGGTGAAAAGGAAGGTTTCCGATTGTTGGCGTTGCATAGGCAAGGGGCGAAGGGCGACCCCAGTTTCAACGCCTGCCGGGAAACGTGCCGAGAATTGGTCTACCACTACAACCTGATCCGGCTTGAGCCCGATCACGCGGATGTCGAGCGGCGGCTTGCACTGGCCCGCATGGTAGCAAAACATTTATGGCTGTTCGTTTCGGGCAAGATGACGCAAGCTGGGTTGGGTGAATTTTGTTGTTCGTCGCGTCCCTTGCGCGCGCAGACCGGATAAGAATGGGGGATACAAGAGATGCCGATAGTTCGCGGATGCAACCTTCCTGACGAGTTGCTCTACGATGTAGAGAATCACGTGTGGTACAAGGAACTTGGCGACGGCAACATCCGGATAGGCATGACCGCCGTTGCCGCGGCGCTGGCCGGCCAATTGGTTGCGGTTACGCCGAAAAAAACGGGCCGTAAGGTCAGGGCCGGCAAATCCTGTGCGACGGTTGAGTCCGGTAAATGGGTTGGGCCTGCCCGTTCGCTCGCAGCCGGAGAGGTGGTGGCGGTCAACGACGCCGTGACCGCCAAGCCGGATACGTGCAACGCGGACCCGTACGAAGCCGGCTGGCTGGTGGATCTAAGCCCGGAAAATTGGGACGAAGTACGTCCGAACCTGGTGCCTGGGTCGGACGTAACGGCACCGTATGAAGCTAAGATGGATGCCGACGGATTCCCGGGTTGCGAATGACCGACGGCGGATAGCCGGCCTGTCCGGCCGGGCGCCTCAGGCGAGATTATGCCCGGCCGGCCATTGCTTTAAGCGCTCCGCCTAGGCTGCCTTCTTCAAGATATTTCATGCCGTAGACACCGCCGGTCACGATCGATGCAAACGCGATGAGCGATCCGATGGCGAGCGTCGACATGCCCGTGATCCCCTGGCCGATTGTGCACCCAAGGGCCAATACGCCGCCGCACCCCATCATGGCGCCCCCGAGCATATTGCGCTTCATATCGCTCACGTCGGTAAAGGATTCGAAGCGAAATTCACCGGAAACTTTTGCGGCGACGAAGGCGCCGACAATGACGCCGCCGACGGTTGCGATGCCAAAACTGATCGTGGCGCCGGTAAATGTCATCAAATACTGAATGCTCTGGCCGACGGGTGCGACGAATGTAACGGAGGCCAGCGCGGTGGGTTCGAACTCGTCGTATCCGATGACGCCGGTGATGTACCAACCGACTGGCGTCAGCAAACCGATTATGAATCCGCCCGCAATATTTTTCGGGGAGGCCCGGAAGGACGCACTCTTGAAGCAGAACCACAGCAAGCCGACGACAAACAATGCGGTGACGATCCATTGCGCCAAATTCGCGTTGACGTTGGCTGCTTCCAACAATCCCGGAATGCTCTGCGACTGAAGCCCGGCGCTGGTCAGGTCGACATTCGTGATTTCAAGCTGCAGCCTCGCAAGGCCGATGAGCCCCCGAAGAGTCATATAGGCGAATATGCCGAGGAACAGTGCGACAACGACCGACTTCAAGTTGCCGGCGCCTAAACGAACCAGCGTCTTGCTGCCGCAGCCGCCGCCGAGCGTCATTCCGAAGCCGAAGAGGAGGCCGCCGATGATCGCGCCGGCCCAACCTAGGTTCGGCGTGAGGTAAATTGATTTTGTCAGGTCGATAAGGCCCAACCCGGACAGCATTTGCGTTCCGAGGATCGCTACGGCGATGGCCAACAACCAAGCCCGGAACCGGTCCCAGTTTCCCATAAAGACCATGTCCGAGATCGAGCCCATGGTACAGAAATTGGTGCGTTGGGCAGTTGCGCCGAAAACGCACCCCAAAAGGAAGCCAAGGATTCCAATTGTCGTTGTAAGGGGCAGTTCTTCCATCGTTTCGGCGCCTCTCAATGTATCCCAATCACAATCACATTACATTTTTTGAATATGTATTTCACCAATTTAGTGCTAAAAAAAACGGCAAGGACGAGCAACGAACAAAAAAAAGAAAATTTGCCTAACTATGGAGAGGGTAATGGCGAGCCACACGTTGGATACGAAGGGCATGAACTGCCCATTGCCAATATTAAAGACAAAGAAAGCGATCGCGCTAATCGAGGTCGGCGAAGAGATGGAGGTTTTGGCGACCGATCCAGCCGCCGTCCAAGACTTCGAAGCCTTCAGTCGCTCCACCGGTCATGAACTTGTCGAATGGAACGAGACGGACGGTGTCTTTCGGTTTTTGCTTAGGAAGAATTAAGGTCTTCAAGCGGTTGCACGCCGAGGCGCTGTTGATTGCGGCTTTGCTCACGGTCGCTCCGCTTGCGCATGGCCTGTCCGCCGAGTTGGTCATGTTCGAAACGGAAGGGTGCGAATACTGCGCGTTATGGAACTCTCAGGTCGGTGAAATTTATGCCGAGACGGAGTTGGGAAAAATCGCGCCACTGCGGCGGGTGGATATGGATGCCGAACGGCCGATGGATCTACGGCACATCAAAGGTATCCGGTACTCGCCGACATTCGTCGTTGTCGATGGTCAACGCGAAGTTGGTCGAATGACAGGGTACATAGATGAATTGTTTTTCTGGGGTTATCTGGAGGAAATAATCAAAACTCTCGATCCTGGAGACGAGAAAACTAGCACGTCGTCACGCTGAAGCTTGGCGACGATAGAGAAATAGGGAGCCGCACGTATGCGTATGAAATGTTTGGCCATGGTTGCGACCATTTTAGCGGGGTTTCTGTCGAACGGGGCCGCGGCGTCTGAAAACCTCGTTACATCCAGATCGCTTACGCCGGAATTGGCGATGGAATTGGCAAAAGCGACGCTCGATGCTTGCCGAAAGGCCGACTTCCAGGTAACCGTCGCGGTCGTTGACCGCAGTGGTGTTTTACAAGTGTTGTTGCGGGACCGGTTTGCAGGCCCGCATACGCCCGAGACCGCGCGGCTTAAGGCCTACACAGCGATCAGCTTCCGCACCGATACGCTCGAAATGGCCGAGCTAACGCAGGCCGGCAAAGAGGCGTCCGGCGTTCGGAACATTCCCGGTGTGATCATGATCGGCGGCGGCGTGATGGTCCGTGCGGCCGGTGCACTCGTAGGTGCGGTTGGCGTGTCCGGCGCACCGGGCGGAAAGGCCGATGAGGATTGCGCCAAAGAGGGTATCGAGAAGATCCAGGACCGGTTGGATTTCTGATTGGAAGAGGGGGCGTCTAACGGAGGGAAACGACCCTTGCTTTGTCGCTCATAGCGTTCAGGGTCAATTTCGCTTCCGTATCGCAATAGAGCCCGTAAAGCGTTTCCAAGACGGCGATTACCTCGTTGCCGGAAAGAGAATAATAGATGTTCTTGCCGTCGCGCCGCGTGTCCACCAAATCGTCTTTCCGCAAGCGGGCCAGGTGTTGCGAGACCGCGGTTTGCCGTTGGCCGGAGATTTCTTGAAGCTCGGATACGGTTTTCTCGCCGGGTACGAGTTGGCATAGGATCAAGAGACGGTGCTCGTTGCACATACTCTTGAGCAGCGCGCTGGCGCGTTGTGCATTTAGGACAGCTTGCTGGCGCTTCGCCATGCGGAAACCTCTTCCTCTTATCGGAAACTAGCCGGACGCTGGAATATCCAGCATATTCTATCAAATACCGTCAAGTGAGCGGGACTATTCCAGGTTAATCGGAAAATGTCGAGTTCAGTGTTCCATCCAATGCAGTTTCGCGATCCGGCTTGGCGTGCCGCGTTCGGCAGGCGACGTAATGGCGTCTAGAGAGTCGGCGGATGCCGATAGGATTTCAGTCATAGGTTACTGGATTTTCGGTGTTGCGGTCGCATTGAATGCCGCGGGCGCCATGATTGTGGAGATCACCGCTGGCCGCCTGTTGGCGCCGTATTTCGGGATGTCCTTGTATACCTGGACCACGATCATCGGAATCGTTCTGGCCGGGCTGGCGGTCGGGCATTGGCTCGGCGGTGTGTTAGCCGATCGTTTCGCGAAATCATTGAAGCTCGTTATCGGTGTCGCCTTTTTGGTTGGCGCGGTCTTGACGGTGATGATCCTACCCATCACCCGTATCGTTGCGCTGTCAATTGCCGGTGATCAGAATCCGCTCGCCGTATCGATCCTGTTGACGGCGGTTTCTGCATTTCTGCTGCCAAGCCTGGCGGCGGGCGTCGTGCAACCGCTTGCCACGACACATGTCGTGCAAATGGGCGGCAGCGGAAAAGGCCGGTATATCGGTCAGATGCTGGCGGCTGGGGCCATCGGGAGCATTCTCGGCACATTCCTGGCCGGGTTTTTCTTTATTTCTCAAATCGGCTCGGTCGGAACCATTTGGATGGTCGCCGCGGTCAATGTCTTGCTGGCTGCAATCTTCCTGACAAAACCATTGGCTCGGGTGCTTGGATTGTTTGCGGGCGGCGTGATGGGCTATGCGGCGGTGTCTGGGCTGGCGCCGGCGGCATTCGCCATCCCATGCGAGTGGGAGAGCCAGTATTACTGCATCCGTATCGACCCGGCGGACGGAATCACCGGTCGGCCTTCGCGCCTGCTGGCATTGGATCATCTGGTGCACAGCATGAATGACGAGAAGGATCCTGCATACTTTGCGAGTCCTTATGTCCATCTGGTTGACGAAATCGCCCGACGAAAATTTGCAGACGGCTCCTTCTCTGCATTCTTTATCGGCGGCGGCGGTTATACGCTTCCGAGGGGATGGCTGTCGCGGTATCCGGAAATGCGTCTGACGATCGCTGAAATCGATCCGAAGGTGACGCAACTGGCGGAACAGGAACTATGGTTTAAAACGGGTCCCAACGTCACGGTGAAGAATGCCGACGGGCGGGTCGCCTTGGCGTTGGAATCGAAACAGCGACGGTTCGACGTTATCTTCGGCGATGCGTTCCACGATATCGCGATTCCTGCGCATTTGATCACGGACGAGTTTCATCAACTGGTGATTTCGCGGCTGTCGCCGAAAGGCTTTTATGTCCTTAATGTCGTCGACGACCCGGCACAACCGCGATTGTTGGCGAGTCTCGTTGCAACCTTGCGAGAGCGGTTCACGGCCGTCGAAGTCTGGACTGCACCCGACGATTTGCAGGGCGCCCGCCGCGCTACCTTCATCGTCTATGCGGCGATGCACGCCTCGGGCCTGCCGCGCGAATTCGAGGCGACCCGGGGACAGGCGCGTTCATGGTGGCGCATCGGGTTGAGGCCGGAACGGATCGACCGTTTGGGTGTTTTTCTTACGGATGATTTTGCGCCGATCGATCGTTTGATGAGCCGCCTGTGGTTTCTTGGCGATTAACAAGCGTCGTTATTCGTCTGTGGCCGTTGAATCGACTCGCCAATGGTCGGCAACGCACATACACTAAAAATCGAATGTGTGGATGTACTTGATCGACCGAATGGGGAGGGCAGGATGAGGTTCAGACTTCTTTTGGTTCCAGCCGTTGGATTTGTGCTCGCCGTGAGCCCGTTGCCCGCGAGCGCGGATCAGGCCTCCTCGCCGATCCTGGCGAATACGTGCTTTTCCTGCCATGGTGCCCAAGGCAACAGCATCGGGGCGATGCCCAGTATCAAGGGTAAGCCGGCGAGTTATATCGAGACGATGCTGATCGCTTTCCGGGAGGATAAGCGCCAGGGAACGGTCATGAACCGCATCGCAAAAGGCTTTACGCCGACGGAAATCAAATCGCTGTCGAACTATTTTTCGAGCTTGAAGTAGGGGAGGGCGTGATGCGTAACGTTTCGAGACGGGGTTTCAATCAAACATTGGGCGCGGCCGCCGCCGTAGGTGTCATGTCGCCGGCCATTGTGTCGGCGTCGACAGCGAAAGTCGTCGTTATCGGCGGTGGCTTCGGCGGAGCGACAGCCGCCCGTTATCTGAAGGGCTTCGATTCAAGCATCGACGTGACGCTTGTGGAGCCGTCGCAACGTTTCCTGACCTGCCCCTTTTCCAATACGGTCATCGGTGGCTTCAATTCGATGGATTTCATTACGCAATCCTACGATGGGTTGAAGCGTTTGGGCGTCAATGTCGTTCACGATTGGGCGGTTTCCGTCGATGGCGCCAAGAAGATGGTCATGTTGAAGAACGGCGCCTCCTTGCCGTTCGATCGCTGCATCGTGTCGCCCGGGATCGATTTCCGATGGGACGCGGTGAAAGGTATGGGTGAGAAGGATATCGATAAGATTCCGCATGCCTGGAAAGCGGGGCCGCAAACCACGCTGCTGCGCAAGCAATTGGAGGCGATGGACGACGGCGGCACCTTCATCATTTCACCGCCGGTCAATCCTTTCCGCTGCCCGCCCGGTCCTGGCGAGCGGATCAGTCTGGTTGCTCACTATTTCAAGCAGCACAAACCGAAGTCGAAGATAATCGTGCTCGATCCGAAGAAGAAATTCTCAAAGCAGGGACTGTTCAAGGAGGGTTGGGACAAGCTCTACAAGGGCATGATCGACTACCGCAATGTCGACAATGACGGTGTGGTTCAGCGGGTCGATGTCAAGAACATGACGCTGCATGGCGATTTCGACAATTACAAAGGCGATGTGATCAATTTTATCCCGCCGCAGCAGGCCGGCAAGATTGCCAGGGACTCTGGATTGACCGATGCCACAAGATGGTGCCCGGTTGATCAGAAGACGTTTGAATCGACCCTGCAAAAAGGTGTGCATGTCATCGGCGATGCGTCGATTGCCGCGCCCATGCCCAAATCCGGTTTCGCGGCCTCCACACAAGCCAAGGTCTGTGCCGCCGCGGTGGCTGGCCTGCTGGGGGGGAAAGCGCCGGGACAGCCTAAGTTCGTCAACACCTGCTACAGCCTCGTCTCGCCGGACTACGGCATCTCGGTTGCGATGGTGTATGGCTATGAGGGCGGCAAGATCATCAAGATCAAAGGATCGGGTGGTCTAAGCCCGTCCGGCACCGACGATACTTTCCGGAAGCAAGAAGCGTTGTATGCCGACGGTTGGTATCGCTCCATTGCGAACGATATTTGGGGATAGCCGAAAGCGGTTGCCGGCTTTAGGGCTTTCACGATTATCCGCTGCGGCGCGGCAGTATCGTTGGCCTACCAGGCGTTGATGTCGACGCCTTTGGCTTGCATGGCTTTTGCCTTGCTCGAGAGGAATTTGCGGAAGGGCGTATTTCGATAGGCGCCTTCGTCAATGAACTCCAGCATCGCGAGAAAGTGGAACGGTTTGTAGTAGCCGGCCATACGGAATATTTCCTTCTTTGCGCCGTTCTTACCGTCCGAATCGGGTCCGAAAAATTGGATGGTCGGCGTAAACCGCACGCCATGCTTTCGGGCGAGTTTCTTTTCGCTGATTTCTTCCCCGTCAAAATCGATGACCTGACGGCCGCCCAGATAGTTGAGTTGCAGAACCGTGAATTTGCTGCGCATCAACTCGAGGATTTCCGGCCGCACGAAATTCGTTGTGTGCAGCACCTTGCAATAGGGACACCCCTTCAATTCCCAGAGGACCGCAAGGGTCTTTCCCTCACTCTTGGCGTCCGCGAGATCCTCTTTCAGGTCCAGGAAACTGTTGATGAACCAGGGTTGCGTATACAGACCGTCGTCCGTCAACTCGGGTTCCGGCAAGTCCTTCGCGACGGCCACGGATACGCAGAACAATGCAGCGACGAATGCCGGCAGATTGAATCGTCGTACTTTACGAAGTTGCATGATTAATACATCCTTCACATTCTAATTTTCGAATATATCGAAATCGCTCTTTCGACGAAACATCAACCTTGCGATCCGAGGCGGGAAAATAAAATGGTTGGGAAGCATGTGTGGACGGGTCTGTTGAAAGCGACGCTTGCCGTTTTGATTGTGACATGGGGCTCTACATTCAAGGCCGATGCGGGGAGTACGCATGACTTCAACCAAGATGTTGCGCAGGCATTCGCGAATTATCGTGGCGCCTTGTTTTATTTCAGACGCAAGAATGGTGATCCGGGGGCATTCGAGCTGGACTTGTTCAAGGACGCGTGGCTAGCCATCGAAAAAAAGTGGAAGGACAATCCGCCGGATAGTTTTTCGAGTGATCCGCAATGGGTGGCCACGTTCGGCGAGGTAACGAACATTGTCGACCGCGGGTTCGATGCGTTGGACAAGAACGGTCCGGAAGCCGCCAGAAAGACACTGCGGCCGATACGGGATTTGCTTTCGGCGCTGCGCCGACGAAACGGAGTTTACGTTTTCTCGGACTGTATCGATGAATTGAATATGCAAATGAAAAAGATATGGCCGTATCGCCATAATCCACCGGATTTCAATGATCTTGCACAGGTGAATAAGGTCAAACATAAAGCCGCCGTCTACGAGTACATCTTGCTAAAGTGCCGCAAGGACGCGCCGGCGGATTACAAGAAACGCGATGAGTTCAATCGCATGTTTGACGCGGCGCAAAAGTCGGTTCAGACCCTTTGGGATGCGACGGATAAGAAACAACGCCGCCGTTTTATCAATATCCTTCG
This sequence comes from Alphaproteobacteria bacterium, assembly GCA_965228975.1. Taxonomy (GTDB): domain Bacteria; phylum Pseudomonadota; class Alphaproteobacteria; order UBA8366; family UBA8366; genus JAJFJD01. The sequence goes on along the minus strand of OZ245851.1, from coordinate 2,473,767 downwards.
CGAGCTCAGACCCTTGGACCGGCTGATTTTTCTTCGGTTCGGCTAAGAATTAAACCTCAATCCCAATCAGAAAAATAGTCGAAGCGGCAGGCATTCTCAGAATTTTATACGGCCAACGAGCCGCAGCACCGCGAACGGATAAGGGCGCTGGGAGGAGCCGATTTTCATAGTGTCGGAGCGGTCGGCGGGACGCCCGCTTCCCGGCCGAGCATTACCTTGTTGCCGGCTCAAGGCATGGTAAGGTCGTTTTTTGTTGAGCGAGCTTTTGGCGTGTAACGATAAAGCCTGGCCGAAACGCCGAACGCGGTTCGACGGTGCTGCAAGCGGTTTGGAAAAGGCGACCAGCGAGGGGCTCAAGTAACTACGGTAAGTGGACAACCCGACCGCCTCCAAATGTGCGCAGCGTGAAGCCGGAAACACCCGTATTCCTCGGGTTTCGCATATTGGTGGATCCTGTGGTGCGGCCGCTAGGTTGGCGCGACGCCGGATCCGCATCGGTGTCCCGGTATTCTAGCGGCAAGATAAATTTCCCAGCGATTTTTGATCCGCAGGATATCTGCATTGGGTGGGGACAATGTTCGCTGTTTTCCGGTGAGCGCGGTTTTTTATCTTGCGATCTTGGCCTATGAAGATATCCTGAAGTTGTAATGGAATTATCGGAAATCAAGGATTGCACGAATAATGTCGCGTGGGCGGTTTGGCGTGGTCGTCATGATGTTCTTGACGGTCGGGGGATGTGGCACGACCGAAATGATGCCCATTCCGACGGTAGGTGCCGCAAATGTCGCCGGTATCGATATACCGGTGGAGAAACAGGCCAGCTTTGCTCTTAGCAGAGTCGTCGCCGACATAAAGCGCGGTACGGCAATCGCTCATTTTCCGTCCGCGGGTGTGCCGGGCGTTGATAGTCAACTTTGCAATCACAGATACGGCAGCGGTGCGACTCTCGAGTGGGTTTCCGGTAGTTCCGAGTTAGGTAATTGGAGTAACGAACTCGGCGAAATATTTTATGAAGCGTTGAGCAATAAAGGGCTCAACGTAGCCGGGGATCCGAAATCGCTGTTCAAGCGTCGAGATTCCGTCTCTGCCGCAGAATATCTCATCGGCGCCCGAATTACCGAGATACGAGGGAATTTTTGCCGCTCGCATCATTGGTGGGACGGTCGTCCGCTTCGACAATTTAGCGGCGAAATGTACGTGTCTGTTCAATGGACGATATTTTCAAGATTAACACAAAGAGAAGTTCTTAAATTCAACACCGAAGGATATCATAAACAAAAAACGTCAAATAGAAGTGGAATAATCGCGACATTTCATAATGCTTTTGCTGATGCTTCGGAAAACGTTTTACAGATTGATGATTTTAAACAATTGTCTTCCGGAAAATATAGTAAAGTAAAAAATCGCGAGGATTTTGCAGAACTGCGAATTCCCAAAATCAGTTTATTGGCGAACCCCATCGATGAGACGGTCGACAACATCATCCCGTCGGTTGTGACGTTGCGCGCCGGTGGCGGGCATGGATCGGGTTTCATCATTGCCGAAAACGGAATGATCCTTACCAATCAACATGTCGTCGGCGAGTCGAAGCGAGTCAGCGTAATTCTAAGTAATGGTCTGGAACTCGAAGGCGCGGTATTGCGGACGAATGCCGAGCGGGACGTTGCTCTTGTAAAGGTGCCGCTGCGCGTGCCCCATGCGCTCGCGCTTCGGTCTGAGCCGGCTCGCCGCCTGGAAAAGGTTTACGTTGTCGGCACGCCGCTTTCTGAGGGCCTCAGATCGACTGTTACAACGGGAATTGTTAGCGCCATTCGCACCGACCGCGGGTCGAAGTTGAAGTTTATCCAATCGGATGCCGCTGTCTCGGGAGGCAATAGCGGCGGACCGCTGTTGGACGCCAAAGGCAACGTTATAGGTATTAGCGTCCTCAAGCTCATCACCGAAACGACTGAATCGCTCAACTTGTTCATCCCGATTGCGGATGCTTTGAATGCTTTGAATATCAAAGAGGTTGTGCCCAAAGGCTAATAGGTTGGATTGACGGTCGTCGTGCTCAGACCAGCGCGAGAAGCCGGTCGAGCGACCGCTCTTCGTAGGTTGGGGTTACGTCGTCCACCGCCGGCAGTCCAATACGGTTGTGCCAATACACCGGCATGCCCAGGGCGGAGGCACCCGGTACGTCGGCCGCGGAGCCGGCGACGAACAGGGTCCGGGCCGGGTCGCTGCCCAATGCGTTCAGCGCCTTGGCGTAGGTCTCGCGGCAGGGCTTGTAAAAACCTGCTTCCTCCGCCGTGACGATCACCTTGAAGCCATCGAAGACATGTATCGCGGCGTCGTGACCCAACCGCTTCGAACAATTGGTCACGACGCCGAGCAGAACCCGGTTGCCGAGTTCGATGAGGATATCTTGGGCTTCCGGCCAGGCTTTGAGGTCGCCCCAGCGGCGTGCCAGCGCAAAGGCGGCCTCTTTGCCGATGCCGGCTTTTTCGGCCGCTTCCGCCACGATCGTTTCATAGGGCCGATACGTTCCGGCGCCGTAGGTGAGCCGCAGGTATTCCTGGCGCCACCGCATTCCGTTTTCGGCCGAGCCGGCCACGTCGTTCCAAAGCGACCATGAGTCGATAAGCGCGGTGAGCAAGTCGAAGACGACGGCTTCGAATGGCCCGGCTGAAGATTTATCACTGCTTGGTTCGAGGATCGGTTTCACTCCTCAACTTCTTAACTGGGCAGATGTCGGCCGTTAGGCCGGTGCGGGCCGGCCGCGCGTATGCGCGATCAGCGCGCCGATGATCGCGAGATTTCCAACATTGAAAACGACGCCGATCAGGAAGGCGAGCCTGTAGGACCCCGTCACGTCGAAAACCGCGCCGCCGAGCCAAGCGCCGATTGCCATGCCGCCCCCGGCGCAGAGGATCACCATACCGGTGCGGCGGCCGGCCTCGCGGGCCGGCAGATGTTCACGCACGATGACCGGATAACAGGGAAGGATACCGCCGTAGCCCAAACCGAACAGCACCGCGGTGACGTAGATCGCCGTCAGGCTGTCGACGAAGGCAAGGACGCCGAGAAACAGGGCCTGCGCCGATGAGAAGATGAAGATCGCTCGCAATCCCCCGTAGCGCCCGCCCAGAAATCCGACGCCGATCAGACAACTGACGGCCGCGCTGGCCAGCATCAGCGACAGTATTTCTGCGCCCCGCGCCGGCGAATACCCGATATCGCTGACATGCGATGCCGCATGCGCCAAGGGGAGCGCCATCGCGACGCAGCATCCGATCGAGGCGATCGAGAGGCTTATTTGGATCGCCCGCGGCGACAGGGGTAGCGGCACCGGTTGCCGGGCCGCGTCCGGCGCGGCGCCGCTGGTTGGCGGCAATGGAGTGGGGGTGACCGGTGGCGGCTTCTGCCGCAGGATCAGGCAAAGCGGCAGCATCGTCGCCAACGCAAACACGCCATACCAAAACGAAGTCTGACGCCAGCCGATCGCGTCGTTGAAATACTGAAAGATCGGCGGCCAAAACGCGCCGGCCAGGCCTTGCCCCGACCCCAGGATCCCGGCCGCCATGCTCTTCTTGTGGTCGAACCAACGCGTGATATTCGCCATCAAAGGGGAGAACAGCGCGGCCCGGCCCAGGAACCCCGTGAGCACGCCATAGATCAGATACAGTTCCCATTGCGTGGAAATGACGCTCGTAAGGATGCCGCCGAGCCCGATCATGCTGGCCCCCAGAGTTGCCGGCATGCCCATGCCCGATCGGTCCAGCAGGTAACCCATGAAGATGCCGCCGATGCCGCCACCAAAATACTGCAGCGAATAGGCGAGCGAGGGCACCGCGCGCGGCCAGTCGAATTCCGCACTGATCGATTTTAGTGCGACGACAAGAAAATAGATGCTGCCGGTGCCGATCAGCAGGAACAACAACGACGCCGCCATCACGGCGTATCGTTTCAAGGCGGCGCGGTCTTCGGATGGGCTCGGCATGGAACTTCCGGCTCTAGGGCGGGACCGCAGCTTAGACTACCGAAGCCGGGCCAACCAGCGGCGTGCGTCAGGCGGGATGACGGAAAAGGTGCCAACCGATAAGAGCGTTGGCCGCGAGTTGCCATCCGCAGAAAACCGCATAGGGGCCGAATTCCAGCAAGGCGCCGGCCGCGGTTCCCACGATCAGCAAGGGTAGCGCGAAGGACAGTTTTCGCAGCTTCGGGAAAAGAAAGGCGGCAACGGCGATGAGGCTGCCCGTGCCGGCGAACCCAGCCATCAGACCCGCTGCATAGAGCGTACAGCCGACCCCGCCGCCGGTGAGCCAATTGGCGCAGGTCAAGGGGGCGAGCTGTAGTCCGATCGCCCAGGAGACGACCATGATCCCGGCGAACGCCAGCGCCTGGCCCCAATCGGCCGCGCCCAGAACGGCGAGGCATAGCCCGGTCAGGCCGCCGTACACGAGGCCTGGCAGGAATGGCGGCAGCCACTGCGGCAACGTCTCGAAAGGCAACGTCGCGACGAAACCCGAGATGCCGCCCGACACGAGGCCGGCTAACGAGACGATGAAAAATCCAATGCGGGGGTCGATACGGGGGTTGCGCGGCATGAGCAGGGAGAGATTCCGGTGTTTCCGATCAGGGTTTCGGGATGTAGGAAGTGTGGTAGCCCGTTCGCTCGTCGATTACCAGCGCAACCGATTGTGGCGACCGCCGCATTTCGGGCGGGGGGTGTGTTCTCGATCAATGCGGTGCGGCCCTGGATGACGCATAATTATTATTATATTGGTTCGTTTGGAGTGAATAGCGCAGTGAATGTCACATCCGGCTCAGGGGCGGCGGCGGTTGCTGCATGGACGCTTTTCTTGTTGGCGATGTTGTTTTTCGCCGGAGTCGGCCAAGTTTGGGCGCAATCCGGATCGCCGGACACATATTTCGAAATCTGTAAGCGGCTGGGGAATATTCCAGGGACGGTGCCGATGCGCCGGTGCATCGAAGAGCAGCGCGCCATCGACAACGATCCCTTGAGCGCGTTATCGGAGGTACCGCCGGCCGAACCCCAGATTCGGGGCATGCCGATCCTCGAAGAGGGTTTGCCGGGCCAACTGCCGGGCGCCAGCTCCGCGGAGGAGCTGTTGAAGAGTTCGCCGGAGCGGCTCCTCCTGGGTCCCGACAACCGGCCTGATGGTCAGAGCATCTACGAGTAGCGAGCGTTTTAGCGGCCGGGCGACAGGTCGATTTGAACCGGGCATCGCCGCATCCGCTTTTAGGTTTGTTACAAGTACTGAAAACATGTGGGGCCAGACCGATTCGTAGCACCAGTCCAATACAGTTGGCTGGTTGGAAAGATGCCAAACCGGCCGAACCCATCAAGTCGGCCCACTAGCGTCCGGCAGCACGCGGGCGCCCCCCTTACTTTTTTGACAGCGAACCGAGGATACCGCGCAGGATCGCCCGGCCCAATTGGCTGCCGATCGTCCGCACGACGGATTTCGCGAAGGCCTCGCCGACGCTCTGGCGATTCGACCGCCGGCCGGACTTCTTGCTGCGTTCCTCGCGCTGACGTTTTTTTTCCGCGGCCGCTTCCGCCTCCGCTTCTTCCGCATCGCGCGCAGTTTCTTCGGCCCGGCGAGTCAGGATCTCGTGCGCCGATTCCCGATCGACCTCTTCGTCGTAGGTCCCCGCGACGGGGCTTCGCTTTATCGTATCGGCGCGCTCGTCGTCGTTGGCTGGTCCGAGACGCGAGCAGGGGGGCCGAATCAATGTCCGTTGGACGACGCCCGGCACGCCATCCGGATCGAGCAAGGACGTCAACGCCTCGCCGACGCCGAGCTGGGTGATAACCGTCTCCGTATCCAAATCCGGGTTCTGGCGGAAGGTTTGCGCGGCCGTTCGCACGGCCTTCGCGTCGCGTGGCGTATAAGCGCGTAGCGCATGTTGAACCCGGTTGCCGAGCTGGCCGAGCACCTCGTCCGGCACATCCATCGGATTCTGGGTGACGAAGAAGACTCCCACACCCTTGGAACGGATCAACCGCACCACCTGGGCGATGCGCTCGATCAGCGCCTTCGGGGCATCGTTGAACAGCAGATGTGCTTCGTCGAAGAAGAACACCAGTTTCGGTTTGTCCGGATCGCCTACTTCCGGCAATTCCTCGAACAATTCGGACAGCAGCCACAGCAGGACCGTGCCGTAGACCTGTGGTGTTTCGATCAACCGGTCGGCCGCCAGGATGTTCACGAACCCGCGCCCTTCGTAGGTGGTTCGCATGAGATCGGATAGCTTCAGCGCCGGTTCGCCGAAGAACAGATCGCCGCCCTGCGTTCTGAGTTTCAGGAGTCGGCGTTGGATGGCCCCGACGGAAGCGGCCGACACGTTTCCGTACTCCAGACCGATGCTCTTGGCGTTTTCGCCGATGAACGTGAGCATGGAGCGCAGGTCGTCGAGATCGAGCAGCAGCAATCCCTGATCGTCGGCGACCTCGAAGGCGATGAACAAAACGCCTTCCTGCGTCTCGTTCAGTTCGAGCAGCCGCGAGAGCAGCAAGGGGCCCATCTCGGAGATGGTGCTTCGGACCGGGTGCCCCTGCTGTCCGAAGACATCCCAGAATACGACCGGGGAGGGCGCGAAGTCGTAGTCGTCGAGCCCGATCGTCTTTGCCCGTTTAAACAAGAAATCCTTGGGCTCGCCGGCCTGGCTCATGCCGGACAGGTCGCCTTTCACATCGGCCATGAAGACCGGAACGCCTTGCTCGGCGAATCCTTCGGCGAGGATTTGCAAAGTTACGGTCTTGCCCGTTCCTGTCGCACCGGCGATCAGGCCGTGCCGGTTGGCCCGGGACAGTTCCAGGAACTGCTTTTCCGTACCGGTCCCGACGAACAGTTTGTTTTTATTTTTCATGACTATCTCCACACATGCCTATCGGGCGTGCGTTCATAGATTGAATTGTGCCGGTGCTACAATGAGCGGGCATTGAAGGTATCGCATTGGTCCAGGCGCCCGCTTTGCAGGCCACGCTTGAACCAGCGTTGCCGTTGGGCGGAACTGCCATGGGTGAATGAATCCGGTACGACGCGGCCTTGCGCCTGGCGTTGCAGCGTGTCGTCGCCGATCGCGCTGGCGGCGTTCAAGGCTTCATCGACGTCGCCGCTTTCGAGGATGTTCTTTGCCCGGTCCGCACGGTTGGCCCAGACACCGGCGAAGCAATCTGCCTGCAGTTCTTGGCGCACCGACAAGGCGTTGGCCTGTGCCTTTGGAAGACGCGACCGGGCTTCGTGCACCTTGGCCGAAATACCCAATAGCGTCTGCACGTGGTGCCCGACTTCATGCGCGACGACGTAGGCCTGGGCGAAGTCGCCCGGCGCCTTGAACCGGTCCCGGAGTTGCCGGAAGAAGTTGAGATCGAGATACACTTTCTGGTCGCCCGGACAGTAGAACGGGCCAACCGCGGATCCGGCATAGCCGCAGGCGGACCGCACCCCACCGGAAAACAGCACAAGTTTCGGCTCGCGATAGGGCCGGTTGAAATTCTCCTTGAACAGCCCGTGCCAGGCGTCCTCGGTGTCGGCGAGTACGACCGCCACGAAGTCGCGCAGCGGGTCGGCACCCGGCGTGCGGGGAGCCTGTTGTGTTACCGGCGGCCCACCCGGCGGGCCTTGGATACCCGATAGCAGTTGGCCCGGGTCGATCCCGAGAAACATCGAGATCAGGACCACTGCGACAAGGCCGACGCCGCCGATGCCGGCGCGCTTGCCGACTCGTCGCCGGCCGGTTCCCATCGGGAACCGGATGCCCCCGAATCCGCCGCCACCACCGCTTCCGCGCTGGTCTTCGATATTCGAACTTTGCCGCCGTCCGCGCCATTTCATGTCCAAAACGCTCCCTGGTGTACACGAGATGGCCCCAATCCCAGCGCATACTATCACTGCATTCGCTTACCGTGCCATGCGCGTGTATTTGTCATAACGACGCATCGGTCCGGTTGGGTTGAATTAACGGGCGCTTATCTTCGGTTGAGACGTTTGGCTCGTTGGGCCAAGGTCAGACGCCGGGCGTATCGCTCGCCGATGCCGGCGAGAAATCGCCGACCGTTGCGCTCTGAGGCGTGGTGTCCTTTTGATTGCCGGATTTTCGGAAACCTTCATAGCCTTTTGCCGCGATGTCGTCGCAGACGGCGCGGTAGCGGGTCATTCCGCCGGCATAGGGCATAAACACGCGCGGTTTGCCGGGGACGTTGGCGCCGAGATACCAGGAGTGCTTCACCGACGGCAGCAGTGTGGCGTTGGCGGCGTCGTTGACATGCGCGACCCATTTCTCCATGGCCGCGGGGTCGGCCTCAATCCGGTCGATATTGTTCTCGCGCATGTGTGCGATGCAATCGGTAATCCATTCGACATGCTGCTCGATCGCGACCGGCATATTGCACAAGACCGATGGGCTGCCGGGGCCAGTGACCGTGAACATGTTGGGGAATCCGGCCACCGTCAGGCCGAGATAGGTCTTGGGACCGGCGCTCCAGGCGTCCTTCAGCGTCATGCCGTCTCGGCCTCGGATATCGATCCCCAGCAGCGGGCCGGTCATCGCGTCGAACCCGGTCGCGAAGACGATGATGTCGAGCGGATATTCTCCATCCGCGGTGACGATACCGGTCGGCGTGATGCGTTCGATCGGCGCGGCGCGAACGTCCACCAGGGTGACGTTGTCTCGATTGAAGGTCTCGAAATAATGGGTGTCGATCGGTGGCCGCTTCGCGGCGTATGGGTGATCGATGTTGGCAAGTTTTTCTGCGGTTTCAGGGTCTTTTACGACGGATCGAATCTTATCCTTGAGGAACTGGGCCGCCGTATCGTTCGCGGCTTTGTCGAGGAGCAGGTCGCGAAAAGCGGCCCGGAAACGGAGGCCGCCGATCTCCCACGCTTTTTCGTAGATCGCCAGCCGTTCCTCCGGCGAGACGTCGGCCACGTTCCGGTCGGCGATCCGGAAGGGGTGCCCGTTCGGTGTGCTGTGCATCACCTCGCGGATTTCTTCGTGATGCTCCCGCATGTATCGCTTGAAGTCGTCGCTCAACGGTCCGTTATGCGCAGGGACGCTGTAATTCGGGGTGCGTTGGAACACGGTCAGATGGTCTGCGGCCGCGGCGATGACCGGGGCCGCCTGGATGCCGGTCGAGCCGGTGCCGATCTGGCCGACCCGTTTCCCGGTGAAATCGACGCCGTCATGCGGCCATTGGCCGGTGTGGTACCAGTCGCCGGCGAAACTATCGAGGCCAGGAATGTCGGGGATGTTGGCGGAGGACAGGCATCCGACCGCCGTGATCAGGTAGGTGGCGGTATACCGGTCGCCGGTTTCGGTCGCGATGTGCCACCGGTTGGCATGCTCGTCAAATCGGGCCGATGCTACGCGGGTGTTGAACCGTATATCGCGTTTCAAATCGAGTTTGTCCGCGACATAGTTCAGGTAGCGCATGATCTCCGGCTGTTCCGGATAGCGCTCGGACCATTCCCACTCCTCCAGGATCTCCTTCGAGAAGTAATAGGCATAGGAATGGCTTTCGGAATCGCAACGCGCGCCGGGATAGCGGTTCCAGTACCAGGTGCCGCCGACTCCGTCGGCGGTCTCCAACACCTGCGCCGAAAGGCCCAGCCGGTCGCGCAGGCAATGAAGCTGATATAGGCCCGAGAATCCGGCGCCGATAATCAGCGCGTCGAATTTCCGTGCCCCGGTGGAACGGTCGGTTGTATCCGGCATGGCTTTCCGATGTGTCTGACGCCGTTGGGTCCGTGCCGTACTGTAGCGACCGGACTACGGGGCGGCAAACGGGACCGGTTTGGCTCGGCGCTCCCACAGCCTCCAGGCCAGCAGGATATTCATCAGCACGAACATCGGCACGCCGATCATCGGTGCGATGGACATGGGGTAGGTGAAGACGGCCCGCGCATCCGGTGCGCTGTCGAAGACATACAGCGGCCCCGGCAACCCAAGCTGTAGGAGGATCGGCGCGCTCGGCACGATAATCAGCGCGCCGAGCAGGTTCCACAGCATGAAACCGCGTTCCGACACTGCGCCGCGGCGAAGTCGGCTGCCGATCCACAGCGCCGAGAAGCCGAAGAGGAGGTCCGGAATTCCGACGAAAAGCTCAAAATAGAGCGGAAAGTCACCGGAGGCGGTCTTCGCGGCCGTGCCGAGGGCGGCGATCCGCATGGCATGGAAATACGCGAACCAGTGCAGGGGCGTCGTGTCGACGATGCGGCGCAGGCCGTTCCGGACAGTGGTGCTCGACAGGACCGGGACGACGAAGACGGCAACCGTGATGAGCTGCAACCACAAACCGGGCAGCCACCGCAGGAGCTCTTCGCAGACGTACAGACCATGGGCGCCGGCCATGCTACTGGCGACGCCGTAGGCGATGAGCCACAGCAAATAGACGTAGATCGGCGCGCGGCCGTCCGGAAGCGCGCCGCGCTGGCCGCAGCGCCAGGCAATGAAGAATAGAAAGCCGAATTCCACGGCGAGCAGGAACGGGGTCAGGGATAAGGGCATGGGGTCACCATTTCTCGGCAAACGGCCGGATCGTGAGGTCGAAGGCCCAGGTGGACCGGTCCTGATGGGCCAGATGAAAGGCTTCGTCGGCGATTGCGTCGGGTTTGGCGAAGAAATCCTCGCGGGCGTGCGGCCAGTCTTTCGGCGGCAACAGCCAGTCCGGCCGATCCTCGTCCGGGCCGAGCCAGGTGACGTCGATCGCCGCATCGACCGTCACATATCCGACATGGATGCCTTTCGGCCCCAGATCGCGCGCCAGCGACTCCGAGAGGATACGCTGGGCCGCCTTGGTCGGGGCGAACAAGGCGTATTTCGGGACGCCGCGGTGCGATGCCGTGTTGCCGGTGACGATGATCGCGCCCTGGCCGGCGTCGATCATGGATGGGGCCAGGTCGCGTGCGAGATAGAGCAGGGCGGTGGTGTTGACGCGGAAGTTGCGCTCCAGGTCTGCGGGATCGGCATCGAGGAAGGTATCGAAGGTGTGCGCGACGGCATTGTGGACGAGGATAGATGGTGCATCCATCGACGACCTGACCTCGGCGGCGGTGGCTGCGAGTGCCTCAAGGTCTCCGATATCGCAGACGAAGGCGCGGGAACCCGATATCTCCTGTTCGAGCGCGGCGAGCCGCTTCCGGTTTCGGGCGATCATCGCAACGCGGTATCCTCCGGCGGCGAACCGCCGTGCCAAGGCGGCGCCGGTTGAGTCGCCGACGCCGGTGATGACGCATACCGGATTGTCCTTGGCATCGGTGCCTGTCATGCCGCGCTCTTCCGACCATAGGGCGCGCCGTATTTGGCGTCCTCCTGTCCGGCCTTGCGGACGATGTGGATCGCCTCGTCGACCTCGTAGGTCCGGACCCACTCCAACTCCCCGGCCCGCATGAGCTTGCTGGAATGCGGGGAACGGCATTGCCGCTGGTATTCGACCAACACCATGCGGCAGGCCTGTCCGCCGAAGTCGTAGGCGTATTCCGTACCGCCATCCGGCACGAACCGGGCGCGGTACAGCTTCCAGTACTGTCCGTCATGCTCGTAGATGTCGAAGGTCAATTCGTGGGTATCGTATTGCCAATGCCAGACGCCGCTTTCCTCGATCAACGTCCAGTCGTCGTATCGGCTGCCGTCCTCGAAACTTTCCCCGGGACGTGCCCATTGCAGGGTGTTGCGCATGTCATTGCTCCTTTCCAAAGGCTTCGAAACTCGGTTAGCCGGCTTTTCTGAGCGCCGATTCGATCAAGGGTGCGTAGCCCTGAATCGCCAACGTCGCGCCGACATGCTTGAAATATGCGTCGTCGCCTTCGATGCCGAACGCGTCTACCAGCCGGTTTACGTAGTTGAACAATGCGATGACGTTGATCGCGTCCTCGATCGTCTCGTCCTCCCAACCCGCGTCGCGGAGCGCATCGATATCCGACTGACGGATCGAATCCGGCTCTTTCGTGACCTGGGTCGCGAAGTCCAAAACCGCCTGTAGTTTGGCGCTGACGTTACGCGTATCCGGGCCGGACCCGACCGCATCCAGGGCATGGAAATCGATATCCAAAGCCGCCAACGTCGCGGTGTGCGCGCCGAGGCAAAATCCGCAGCCGTTCAGCTTGGAGACGTGTGCGGCGATGATCTCCCGCTCGGCTTGCGTCAGGGCGGAGGGGCCGACCATGACGGCCTCGATGAACTGCAGGAGCGCCGCGTAGCGGTCCGGTTTCCGAAGAAAGACGTCGGCGACGCCTTTGAAGGTTTTCGAGTAGCTCAGGTATGACATTTCCAGTTCCTTACCTTCTATTTCAGAACGATTGATATGAAATAGAGCAAAAAAATTTCAGATCGCGGCCAGGGCGGTGTCGAGATGCCGTTTGATATGGGCGTCGCTGCATCCGGTGCGTAACAGCATCCCGATCGTGTAGGCGGTCGCCGTCAGGAACTCGGCGAGGGCGGTATGATCGGCTGCTTGGTCGATATCGCCCGCGCGCTGTCCTTCTTCGAGCCGCAAGCCAAAAGCATCGCGAAGCTGCGCCATATGGGCCCGAACGCGCTTCGCCGCGTCGGCGTCATACGGGGCGAGTTCGACGGCAGTGTTGCACATCATGCAGCCGACGCGGCCATCGCTCGTTTGCAGCAAGCTGAAGAGGCGGTTGAACGCGCGGCGAATTGCCGGTTTGGCCGGGCCGGGCCGGTTCAGCTCCTCGATGACCAGTGCGGTGACGGTGTCGCGGTAATGGTCGAGCGAGGCGAGGAACAGCCCGCGCTTGTTGTCGAACACCTCGTACAGCCCGTAATAGTTCACGCCGGTCCGGGCGACCAGGTCGCGGATCGACGTGTCGTGATATCCCTTGGCCCAGAACAGGTGCATTGCTTTGTCCAACGCGTCATCCGGGTCGAATTCCTTTGGTCGGGCCATGATCCGCTCATTTCATATCGACTGTTATGAAACAAATAGGCATGCCCTCGTCGCATGTCAAGGGCGGCCGGACGGACACACTGGGTCAAGACGATTGCTGGATGATTGGCCCGGCGGCCGTGCCCGCGCCTATACTCGAAGACACGACGAGAGCGAGGATGATGCGCGATGAAAGTAACGCTGCTCGGCACCGGCAGTCCGGTGCCGTCCCTCAAGCGCGCGTCGGCCGGCTACATGGTGCAGACCGGCGGCGACGTGATCCTGATCGACCATGGGCCGGGTACCTTCCAGCGCATAATGCAGGCGGGCGTTTCCGCGACGGACGTGAGCCACGTCTTCTTTTCGCATCTGCATTTTGACCATTGCCTCGATTTTGTCCGCTTATTCCTGAACCGCTGGGACATCAGTCCGCCGGACACGCCGAAGCTGAAAGTGTTCGGACCGCCCGGCCTCATCCATTTCGTCGACCGGCTGTTCGGCGAGGACGGCGCCTTCAAGTTCGACCTGACCGCGCGGACGAACCACGCCAACAGCCTTAGCATCTACGAGGGCCGGGGCGGGACGCCGCCGCGGCCGTGGCCTGAAGCGGAGATTACCGAAGTCGGCGAGACCGATGTGATTGAAGGCAATGGTTGGTCGATCCGGCTGGCCAATGTCCCGCATCATCAGCCCTATCTGGTCTGTTATGGCGTTCGCTTGGAGGCGGAGGGCGGCGTCTTCGCCTATTCCAGCGACATCACGCTGCCGCCGGAGAAATCGCCGGCGAAGCCGCTTTATGCCTTGGCACAAGACGCCGACTTGCTGGTGCATTACCTCAATTCGTTCAACGTGACACGCGAACTGGCGCCGGGCGAGACGCGGGCGGCCCGGACGAAGCAGCAGGCGATCGGTGAGTTGGCCCGCGACTGCAATGTGAAAACTCTGGTGACATCGCATCATGGGCCATTGATCGATACGGACGGCGTGCGCGAGCGGGTCATCGCCGACATCGCCGCCGTGTATGACGGTCGCCTTATTTGGGGCGAGGATCTGATGGCTTTCGAGATCGGCGAGGGAACGTCTTAGCAGCGACCTGCTATGTGGTTTGTGGTCGCCGGGGCGGTCGGATGAGGAGCGCCAGCGTCGCCGCGGCGAATCCGCTGCCGCAGAACACCATCAGCGATGTGTCGTAGTTGCCGGTCGTGTCGTACAGCACGCCGGAAACCAGCGGTCCCGAGGCTTGGGCGATCGTTTGCAGCGGCAACGTGATGCCGCGGATCGCGCCGATATTGCGGCGGCCGAAGCTGTCCGCCCAGGCCACCGGCAGGAGCGTCATGAGGCCGCCGATCCCCGCGCCGAAGGTACAGGCCGACAGATACGCGGTGGCCGGGCCCGACACGTTCAGCATGACGATCGTGCCGGTGGCCATGAGCGCCGCGCAGGCGGCGAGGCTCCGGCGGATGCCGAGCCGCGATTCCATATGCCCGAACGCCAATCCGCCCAAGACGGCGGTGAAGGAGAAGCTGCTCACCGCTGTCGCCGCCACGGCGAGTGAAACGCCCCGTTCGATCAGATGCGGTGCCTGATGCAGGCTGACGCCCGCCTGCACCGGGTAGATCAGCATGGAAAAGGCGATCAGCAGCCAGAAGGTCGGGGTCCGCGACGCCTCGGCGCGCGTAAAGCTGATTTCTAGGTCGTCGTCATTGTTTGATCTCGCGGCGGTGGCGTCTGTGCCATCCCTTCGGTCGGAATAGGGCCGTAGGCCGACATCCTCCGGGCGCTGGATCATCAGCAGTGCATTGGGCAGGACGCCGATGACCAGGACCAGTGCCGCGATGCCCAGCCATCCCGCGCGCCAATCCCACAGGTCGATCGCCGCATAGGCGACGATGGGCAGGATCGTCAGGCCGAGACTGTGGGCAATCGCGGTGTAGGACATGGCGCGGGCGCGGAAGCGCACGAACCAGTTGGCGACGGCGCTGGTCACCGCGATCTCGAACGGACCGGCGAAGGCCATGCGGCCGAGACAGAAGGCGATGTAGAACCACAGCAGGGAACTGGTCCACGAGAGCGCCAGCGCGCTGACGCCGATCAGGAGCGTGCCGATGGCCAGCACCCGTCCGGCGCCCTGCCGGTCGACGATGACGCCGACCTTGGGCGAGATGACCGCCCCGAGTACGCCGCCGAGCGACACGGCACCGGAAAAGGCGGTGCGGGACCAGCCGAATTCGTCCGACATGGGCACGGCGAAGATCGACAACGTGGCGACCGCCGATCCCTGGCGGGCGAAATTGGCGCACATTGCGCAGGCGACGATGACCCAACCGTAGAAAAACGGCGCACGGGCAACGAGGCGGTTCGGGTTCAGCATCGGCGCAGCGGAACGGGTTACCGGGGGGCGTCCGAGGCCGGACGCGGGAAAGGGCGTATCGGTCTGTCCATGCCGGACCATATCACGGAACGAACTTCGCCGGTTTCGGGCCCGGCCGTGGGCTTGTCATCGGACCGTCATCGGTCCTTGATAGATATCCTGTGCGATATATCATCCGCCGGCTTTTGCCAACGTTTGGAGTGGACCATGACCGTGATCAGGACAGAGGAAGCGTTGGAAGCGCTTTACGGACAGCCCGCAGAGCCGTCGCTCGTCAAAGTCGCGCCTGTCGTCACGACGGAATACCGGGCGCTGATCGAGGCGTCGCCCTTCGCGGTCCTGGCGACCTGCGGTCCCGAGGGTATCGATTGCTCTCCCCGCGGCGACCGGCCCGGGTTCGTCCGCATTCACGACGACCGGACGCTCATGCTACCGGACCGGCGCGGCAACAACCGCATCGACTCGTTGCGCAACATCGTCCGAGACCCGCGCGCGTCGTTGCTGTTCCTGATCCCGGGGTCGGGGACGACCGTCCGCGTGAACGGCAAGGCGCACCTGACCGCCGAGGCGGAACTGCTCGATTCCTTCGCGGTCGACGGCAAGCCACCGCGGTCGGTCTTGGTCTTGGAAATCGACGAAATCTATTTCCAGTGCGCCCGCGCCATCGTGCGGTCGCAGCTCTGGGATCCCGAGATACAGGTCGATCCGAAGGCCCTGCCGACACCCGGCCGTATTCTTGCCGCGCAAAGCGACAACACGGTCGGCGGCGACCCGTATGATAAGGAATGGCCCGACCGTGCCCGCAAATCGCTCTGGTGATGGGCGCAAAGGGTGCGTGTTTATGGGGTGGTAAACCCGAATTCGCGAAAGACGGCCAGGCCCGGCTTTCCGGTGAGATAGGCGTAGAACGCATTGACGTGATCGTTGCGCCGGTCTCCCAGAATGGCGAACGGATAGGTGATCGGGGCATGGGAGTCGGCGGGAAATTCGCCGACGATACGGACCTTCTTGGTGATGTTCGCGTCGGTCGCATAGACGATGCCGAGCGGCGTCTCGCCCCGTTCGACCAGCGCCAGGGCGTGCCGGACATTATCTAATAGTGCCAGTCTCGGGGCGGCATCGATCCAGAGACTCAAGTGGGTCAAGGCCTGTTTGGCGTATGCCCCCGCCGGGACATGCGCCGGATCGCCCACGGCAATTCGACCGTCGGGAGCAAGTAACCTCGGTAGATCGAGCGTCGGGGTGATTTCCATCGGCCCGATCGGGCTTTCAGCCGGCGCAATCAGGACCAACCGGTTCCCCACCTTTGCGGTGCGGCTATCCTTGTCGATCAAACCGCGCTCGGCGAGATAATCCATCCAAGCCTGGTTGGCGGACAGATAGATATCCGCCGGCGCACCGGCCGCGATCTGCCGGGCAAGGGCCGACGACGCGGCGAAGGAGAGACGAATCCGCTGGCCGGTTGCCTTCTTATACCGCTCACTGATTTCAGTCACGGCGCTGGTCAGGCTCGACGCGGCGAATACCATGACCGTGTCGTTTGCCTGGACCGTGCCGGCGGTCAACAGCAGCGTTGCCATGATGACGGTGGCACGCAAGGCGCGGCGCGGCGCGATTTTGGGAGTTGAACGGTGTGCGGCGGGGCGGGGCATGACGTCCACATTCTGGCGGAATTGGGTATTTGGTACCGCCTTCGACAGATTGGAACAAGCAAGACGGCTGATCGGTCGCTTCCGCACTCAAATACAAGTGAGGCCACAGCCCGATGTTGCCATTAGTGAATATTGAATGCAGGATATTGCAAATATCGGAAATTATGCAGGTTTTGATGCAAAATGCATGAATTGGGAGGCGCGTTCCGGATCGCGTTGGATTTGGTGGTCTCCGCGAATCCGGATTTGCTGGAAATCGTCGGCTTGTCCATTCGGGTCAGCGTCACCGCGATGCTGGTCTCCTGTGCGATCGCGTTGCCGCTGGGCGCGGTCGTCGCCATCACGCGGTTTCCGGGGCGCGGTGCGGTCGTCGTGATCCTGAACGCTTTGATGGGGTTGCCGCCCGTCGTGGTCGGATTGCTGGTCTATCTTCTCTTGTCGAATGCCGGTCCCTTCGGATGGCTGCAGCTTCTCTATACGCCGACGGCCATGATCATCGCCCAGACGATCCTGATCACACCGATCATCGCGGCGTTGTCGCGCCAAGTAATCGAGGACCTTCATGTCGAGTACGCCGATCAGTTCCGCTCGCTTTGCGTACCGGCGCATGCCGCTGTGGCCGCGTTGTTGTGGGATGCGCGCTATAGCCTCGTGACGGTGGCGCTGGCGGGTTTTGGCCGCGCGGTTGCGGAGGTCGGGGCGGTGATCATCGTCGGTGGCAACATCAATCATCTCACCCGCGTCATGACGAGCGCCATCGCGCTCGAAACCTCGAAAGGGGATTTGGCGCTGGCCCTGGCCTTGGGCATCGTCCTGCTGGTGATCGCCTTATTGGTGAACTCCGCCGTGATGGCGGTCCGGTCGACCGCGGCGCGGCACGCCTATGTTTGATACTGCCCTTTATTTCATCGGGGCGCTCGGTGCCGTGTCGGGCCGTCTAGTACCGATCCTCCCGGGCGAGGCGCACGGACTGGTCCTGGATGTCGACGGCACGAGGCTGATCGATGGCGTGGACCTACGGCTCGCGATGCCAGGCGTGACGGTCATCATGGGGCCGAACGGTGCGGGCAAGAGCCTGCTGTTGCGGCTGCTGCACGGCATGATGCCCCCGACCGCGGGGCGGATAACCTGGGGCGGTGCGCCGTTGACAGAATCGGTGCGCTCGCGGCAGGCGATGGTGTTCCAGCGTCCGGTCCTGCTGCGGCGCTCAGTGGCGGCGAATATCGATTTCGTCCTTAACCTGCGTGGGGACGGTGCCGCCGAGCGGCGCGATGCGTTGTTGGATCACGTCGGACTGGGAGATCACGGGGCGCTGCCGGCGCGGCTCTTGTCCGGCGGCGAGCAACAACGGCTCGCCCTCGCGCGTGCCTTGGCGATCGAGCCGGAAGTCCTTTTCCTGGACGAGCCCACCGCGAGCCTCGATCCCGCATCGATGCAGCGGATCGAGCAGATCGTTGGTACGGCGAGCCGAAGCGGCACCAAGGTCGTGTTCGTCACCCATGAGCGGAGCCAGGCGCGGCGTCTCG
The DNA here is from genome assembly GCA_965228975.1 of Alphaproteobacteria bacterium. Classification (GTDB taxonomy): domain Bacteria; phylum Pseudomonadota; class Alphaproteobacteria; order UBA8366; family UBA8366; genus JAJFJD01. The sequence goes on along the minus strand of OZ245851.1, from coordinate 2,455,326 downwards.
CCGACGATGTGGTGTTCATCCATCGTGGCCGGGTACTCGAGCATACGGCAGCCGACCGCTTTTTCGACCGTCCCGAGTCCGAGGCGGCGCGAGACTATCTTTCGGGGCGCATCCTGCTGTAACGCCCATCACACGAAAGAGGGATCAATGGCAAGACGGGGTTTCGCGTTCGGTCTGGTGGTTTGGGTTATCGCCCTAGTCGGTCCGCCCGGGATGGGTGGCGCGGCGGAAAGATCGATCATCCTGCAATCGACGACATCCACCGCGAATTCAGGACTTTACGACCATATCTTGCCGATCTTCGAGAAGAAAACGGGGATCAGGGTGCATGTGGTCGCGGTCGGCACCGGCCAAGCGATCAAGAATGCCCGGAACGGTGACGGCGACGTCTTGCTGGTACATGCCAAACCGGCGGAGTTGACGTTCGTCGCGGATGGATACGGCGTCGCCCGGCATGACGTGATGTATAACGATTTCATCATCGTCGGGCCGTCGTCGGATCCGGCCGGGGTTGCCGGCATGGAAACTGCCGTCGACGCCTTCAAGAAGATTGCAACTTCTCAGGCGGTCTTCGCCTCGCGCGGCGACAACTCCGGCACGCATAAGAAGGAGGTGCGGCTGTGGAAGAAGGCGGCGAAGTCGGTCGCCGGCGCCAGTGGCACGTGGTATCGCGAGACCGGATCGGGCATGGGGGCCACACTGAACGTGGCCGTCGGGATGGGCGCCTACGTCATGACCGATCGGGCGACATGGATCAGTTTCAAGAACAAGCAGGATTTCAGGATCCTCGTTGAGGGCGACGACGATCTGTTCAACCAATACGGCGTCATTCTGGTCAATCCGGCGAAGCACCCGCGCGTGAAGGCCAAGGCGGGGCAGGCGTTTGTCGATTGGATTCTGTCGGACGAAGGGCAGCAGGCCATCCGTTCCTACCGGTTGGAGGGGCGGCAGCTATTCTTCCCCAACGCGGCTCGCGCCGCCCGACAAAAGGCAAAGTAACCGACCGGTCCGGTAAGGTGCCGGTGTTAGAGGCCGTTAAAATGCACCCTGCCCAGGCCGCCGGCGTCGTAGCCGTCCATTTCCTTTGACTTATCGCCGAATGCGGACGACCGGCAGAAGTCGAGCAGGGTCTGAATCGGCGGTTCGAACCAGGCGCGCCGGTCGACGAGCAGATCGAACCGTTCCCGGATCAACGGGACGAAGGCCATCCGATATTGCGTGGCGAGCGCCTTCAGCCCAAAGGCGGCGTCGGCCTTGCCTTCAAGGACCGCCAAGGCGGCGTCGGTCTCGCTCCGTGCCGGCGGCAGGGTATCGAAATCCGTTTCGGACAAACCGGCTTCGCCCAAGAGATGGGCGGACAGGGCGTGGCTGCCGGCCTCGGGTTGGCGCGGGATGACCCGGCGGCCTTTCAGGTCATCCAGCGATGAAATTGCCTCCGCTTTGTCGGGTCCGACGATCAGCCCGCGGTCGCGCCAGGCCCATTCGACCAGCACCGCGGGGGTGGCCCCGAAGCGTTTCGCGACAGCGGGCACGTTCCATTCCTCGCGCGCCGGGGCGTAGATATGAAGCCCGGTAGCCACGCCCTCGTTGCGCTCGAACCGGTCCAGACCGTCAAGGCTGCCGTCGAAAAAGGTCGCAAGACCGCAGCGGGATTCGCGCAACGCCCAGTCCAGCAGGGGATCGTGACTGCCCAGGAAGACGGCGGGGCGCTCGGCGATTGTCTGCGGCGAAAAACCGGAACTGTTCTCCGCCAGCCAGGCATTCACCGCCTGGCGCGGGAAGAGCAGTTTCCCCATCGCGCGTGAGCAAGGAATTTCGCCGGATGCCGCCAGATCGTAGACCTTGCGCTCCTTGATGCGAAGCAAATCCGCCAGTTCCTTGGTGGTGAGATATTCGCTCATTTGGTCGGTCACCCGGCAATTTTGTTATGCATATTCTTGCAGAATGTTGTTTTTCTCACAACGCATCATCGCCGTGAGGGATAGAGAAAATTTCCCGGTTCCGTCACAAATCGCGTTGCCGTTTCGTCATCCGTGTAGCGGCGGCGTTCCGTCGCTATGGTGATGACGGGATAGAGGAGTGAATCCCATGTATTGGTTGGAAAACCGGCTCATTCGGTCCTACGAGAACCGGGTCGGCACGAAACTCGACTATGTCCGGGACATCTTGCGGTCATCCCGGGCGGCGTTCTGGAAATTCAGCCTCTTCATGCCCTTGTCGGGACATCGCAAACACGCATCCGCTGAAGCGCTGGCGGTGGCGAGGATTGCCGCCGTGAAAGCGGAGGATTGCGGCCCCTGCCTGCAGATAAATGTCGATTTCGCGTTACACGAGGGGGTCGCGCCCGAAGTCGTCGAGAAGGCTGTCCTTGCGCCGGAGGCCCTAACCCGTGACTTCGCGTTGATTTATCGGTTTGCGGCAGCGGTTGCCGCGAACACGGATGAAATCGAGTTGCTGCGGGCCGCATTGTCGGACCGGTTGGCCCCCGGGATCATGACGGAATTGGCCATCGCGATCGCTTCCGCGCGGGTGTATCCGTCGCTGAAACGGGGTTTGGGCCACAGCAAGAGCTGTGCGGCGGTGAATATCGACCTGGCGATGGCGGCATGACGGACCGGACGCAAGCCTTCGAGGACGAGCGCGCGCGGTTGGTCGGAATCGCGTATCGAATGCTCGGCTCGGTTTCGGATGCGGAGGACGTGGTGCAGGAAACCTATATCCGCCTGCACCGGGCCGAGGCAGACGACATCCACAATCTTCCCGGTTGGTTGACCACGGTATGCGGCCGGCTTTGCCTCGACCGGTTGAAATCGGCGGCCCGGACCCGCGAAACCTATGTCGGCCCCTGGTTGCCCGAACCGTTGGAGACGGAGGGCGTGGCCGGACAAGATGCCGGGCTCGAATCCTACGAGACGGTTTCTACAGCCTTCTTGCTCATGATGGAGCGGCTTTCGCCGGTCGAGCGGGCCGCCTTTCTGCTCCGGGACGTCTTCGACTATTCCTATGGGGAAATCGCGGAAATCCTCGAACGGTCGCAATCGGCGACGCGTCAGACGGTGCACCGGGCACGCAAGCGTCTCCGGGACGATAAGCCGCGGTTCGGCGTCGACGGTGAACGGCGCGAGGCGCTTACCCAAGCGTTCTTTGCGGCGTTGGAGGCGGGCGACGCGGCGGCATTCGAGGCGACGCTATCGGAGGATGTGGAAGTCTGGGCGGACGGCGGCGGCAAGGCGGTCGCCGCGCGCAACGTCATCACCGGCGCCACGGCGGTCACGCGTTTCTTCCTCGGCCTTGTCGAGAAAGGCCTCATGACCCTGGATGTCGAATACCGGCGGGTAAACGGGTCGACCGCGGCGGTGATCACACAGGATGGGGCCATGTTCGCCATCCTGACCGTCCATGTGGATCCCGACGGTCGGGTCAGCCATATCTTTTCCATGCGGAACCCCGAGAAGATGGCCCATATCGCGCGGGCTACGGCTTAGGAAAACCGGGATACCGATCACTGTGGTCGCCGTCGAAATTCTCCATGCCCTTCTGTGTGAGGATTTCGGCGTCTTTCCCGTCGCTAAGCCGGATCATGTGATTGCTCTCCCCCTCATACCATCGGATGTTGAAGGCGCAGAGCCAGGGATAGAAGCTCATCATGTCATAGACCGGGACGTTGTCCCGTATCCACCACGCGAGCGGGCGGGGATCCCCGGTTTTCTCGAAACGGGGCAGATACCACGGGATGACGATGCTGGCGGTCGCACCGAGGCATCCCGCGGCATCCCGCTGATCCCAGATGTGTTGGGCGCGGTTGTATTCATTGTCGCTGCAGAAATAGGCGCGGTCGCCGTCCTTGAACCGTTCGTGGCAGTACCCGTTAACCGCGGGCGAGCGATAGGCGCTGCGGACCACGACGCTGCCGAATGCGCGATGGAGCGGTTCGAGAATCCGCTCGGCCAGCTTCCGTCCGGCCTCGACCGCCAGATCGGGATCGTCTGGGATATTCGGGATGCCGTGGAAATTCGCCACTTCACTGTACAGCATGTCGCGCATGAAGAAATTCTGTGACAGCCGGGTCCGGCCAAACTCGGTAAGGTCTGCGACGCTTTGGATCGCCTTGGCCATCGTTCTCCTCCTCGTCGGAATTCATTCGGGAACACCATGATCCCGATCCGGCGACGGCGTCGAGCGGATTTTAGGGCGTACCCAGGAGATTTTCAGACTGGTATCGAATAAAGCCCGTCGCCGTGAGGCGTTCCAGTGACGTCACATGATCATCGGCGATGGTGTTGAAATTGAAGCAGGACTTGCCCTGCATCCGCTTCAGCAGGTCCGGCGGTACCGGGTCCAGCAGGTCGGGAAAGACGTAGACCGGCATGAGATGGAAGCTGACGTAGCGTTTGCGCATTTGGACCGACCCGAAGAACAGCGGCTTTTTGTTCTTCATGATATGCGCGGTGTCGAGATAGTAGAGCGCCGGCTCGTCCTTGGTTACGACCAGATGGGAGGCATGGCGGTGCAGGATGGCGCGAAGGCGGCGGAAACTTTCCTCGAAGGCGTCATCGCGTGCCATGGTCTGGGGCTAGCTCCTCAATGGCGGCTAGTGGTCCGACGGACGCCTGCCGAACAGTTCGAGCAGCGCCGGCAAAACAATCAAGGTGCACAGCATCGTCAGGCTCACCGACAGCGTCAGCAGGTAGCCCATGCTGGCGGTCCCCGGATGGTTGGACAGGGTGAGCGCCCCGAACGAGCCGATCGTGGTCAGCGCGCTGAACAGGACCGCGCGCGGCGTCGAGGTCTCGAGCATCTTGTCGTCGCCCTCGTCGCGGTGGCGCAGCACGATATGAATACCGAAGGCGACACCCAGACCGAGGATAAGCGGCAGGACGATGATATTGGCCAGATTGAAGGGCGTCTGGAACACCACGGTAACGGCGACGGTGATCGCCACCGCGAGCGCAAGCGGGCTCAGCACCATCAGGACATCGGCAATGCGCCGAAGAACCGCCAACAACAGAATGACGATCATGACCAACGCCAGCACGGCCGCCTGCTGGAACGATCCGACCACCGCATCCTTCACCGCCGAATACCGGATCGCCGATCCGCTTGCGGTCGGCGTCACTTTCTGGACCGCGGCGGCGAACTGCCGGCGGGCATCGGCGTCGCGCAGGTCGTCACGCGGCTTGATGGTCACAAGGGCGCGGCCATCTTTGCTGATCTGCCGGTCTCGCAACGGTGCGGGGATCGTCTCAAGGGTAATGCCATCGGGTTGCATCAGATCGGACAGGCGGTCGCGGAAGAGCGGGAAGTCGCCGAGCAGGGCCTCCTCAAGCCGTTTCCGAGCCTCAGCCGTCGCCGGCAATTTGGAAAGCGCCGCCGCAAGCTCCCCGGCGCCGGGCAAGATGCTGGCGTGAGGCCCTGCGAGGGCCGCCCGAAGCGATGCGAAAGCCTGTTGCCGCTCTGCGTCCGTAAGGGCGGCGGCATCGCCTGCACCCATAAAGACCGGTGTCAGGACCAGCGCCGTCTCCTCGATGATCTCCTTCTTCGTATCCTGGTCCGCCGGCACGAGATTGCTGATCGTCGTGGCGTTCTTCACTTCCGGCAGCGCCTTTAAATGGCGGCCGAGTTGGTCGGCTGTGGCAAGGTCCTGAACCAGCAATTCGGCGGAATAAGGTTCGGTCCGTGGGTCTTTCAGCAGGTCCAGCAAGGTTGCGACCGACGGAGAGTTGGGATCGCGCAAATTGAGCGGGTCTTCGTCGAATTCCGCGAAAGGCGTGACGGCGGCTGCGGCGATGCCGATGATCGCCGCACCGATCGCAATTTTGCCGGGGTGCGATCGGACAATACCGCGAAGCGGGCTGCGCGCCGGTTTGCCGCCCGGTTGCCCGGATGCGCGTATCCCCATGACATAGAGCAGGGCCGGGAGCAGCGTCATATTCGCGACCAAGGCGACGAACATGCCCGCACCGGATATCACGCCCAACTCCGACACGCCGCGATAGTCCGTCGGCAGGAACGACAGGAAGCCGAGCGCCGCGGCGACGGCAGAGAGCAAGAGCGGTCCGCCGACGCCCTTTGCCGCTTCGCGCAGGGCATCGCCGGTATTCGCGGCGTCGGTCATCTCCTCCCGGGTGCGCAGCGTGAAATGAATGCCGAAATCGACGCTGAGGCCGATGAACAGGACCGCGAAGGCTACGGATATAAGGTTCAAGGCGGAGAAGGTCGCGATGGCGAAGGCCGCGGTGAGGATAAGGCCGACCACAAGCGTCATCAGCGCTGCGACCACCAAGCGTACCGACCGCAGTCCGAGTGCGAGCAGGATGATAACGATCGTGAAAGACAAGATGCCGACCAAGCCCATGCCGTCCTTAACCGTCTGCAGCTCTTCTTGACGCATCAATTGGGTACCGGTCACGCGAACCCGCACTGTGTCGTCCGTATCGAACCCGAGTTTTGCGGTAACGTCCCGGATGACGGTCATCGCTTCGGAAACGGGGGAGAGCGACCCGAAATCCACGACCGGCTGGGCAACGATAAAGCGACGGCTCGCGGTCTCGTCGTCTGTATCGTCCGACAGCAGGGTCTGCCATGACAGGCGCGCATCCTTACCGTCGCCGAGGGCGTTTACCGTTGCCGTCATCTTGCGCAGCGCAGGCCCAAACGCGGCCGCGGACTCGTTGGCCGCATTCTCCAGGGCGAGCGTCAGGACATCGGCAAGGCCGCGCAGCGTCCGGTCCGCGCTGATGCCCGCCAGCAGAGGCTGTGCTTCCGCCAGCCGATCGGCGAGGGACTCGAGTTCGTCCTGGTCAAGGTAGAGAAGGCCGTTCTGCCGCAGGAATGCGAGGCCTTCGGGGTAGAAGATACTCTTGAACCGGTCGGTGCGCGCCCTCAGAGCCTCGGCGAGCCTGCTCGCCGCATCGTCCGCCTGTTCTGCGGTACGCGCCTCGACAACGACCGAGAGCGTTCCGTCCGACAACGGAAAGGCTTCGTCGATGGCGATTTCGTTTTGCCGGAAGGGAAGCGATGGCGACAGCATCTTGTCGACGCTGGCGTCCACGGAGACATTGGTCACCGCGTAGTACAGCGCGCCGCCGGTAAGGAGAAGCGTGCCGATGATAATGAACCAGGCGAATCGGCAGGCGCCTTCGATCCATCGGGCGAAGAACTGTCGGCCAAAACCGTTTTTTTCGATCGTCACATTTCCTTATGCGGCGAAGCGCGGAAACCGGCTTATAGCATCGGCTATTCCATCGGCACAATTGCGCTTATTCGGCGGCGGGTTGCGCGCCGATGGTGCCGTAAAAACCAGCCCCGCCGGTCGGGAGCAGAGGGGGGATTTCCGAATGCGGGGCTGGCGAGTCCTATGGGGAAATTCTCGTTATTAAGAATCACATAGGCCGGTTCCATCGCATGGCAATAGAAGGCGATGCTGCGAGACGCTGGCGGTATATCCCGTTATGTCCTGACACCTGAAACAATTGAAACGTGAAAATCGCGAAGGAGAAATCGGACGGAAAGATATCGCGATCAGGCTGCACGTTGCGTACCGCGCCGCATTGCGGTCCGGCGTCCGGTTGGCGCCGTGAAAGTCAGCAAGGAGGTGTCACAATGCGTGTTTTGGTCAGATGCTGCCGGAAGGTGAGGAGCCTGGTGCGGCGGGGAGATCGAATAACGATCCGCTTGAACCGAAACGGCGGGTTCGGCCGCCCGGATGCATCGCCGGCGGATTTGCGCATGTACACCCTGCCGCGTGGTTTTCGCCAACGCGATGACCTCCGGTCCTATTTCTCTTGATCCTCGAAGGCTCTAATCGGCATTGAAAAACGCCGGGCCGTGGAAATCCGCGGCCCGGCGTCATCAAGCCAACGTGGGGAGGGTGTCAGCTTTTGTACGGTGTGGGGAGTTGGACGCTTTGCTGGCCGTCCCGGACCGCGCTGGGCGGCATCGTCTGTGGCAATGGCGTGCCGCGTAAGCAGGCGTATTTATCGCTCATGACGCAGCGCGAATCCCGTTTCGAAGGGGCTGCGCCGATGCGTGCGAGGACCGATGCGGGCAGCACGCGTTGCCAGCGCGCCGATTTTCCGGTCTGGAGGCTGGGCAGCCGAGATAGCGTCTGCGGGGGCGACGCGCTCGAACATGCGCAACCGTTCACCGGCGTTTGCGTGGCGGTTTCGCTCCGGCTGCCGTATTGGCGATCCTGCACGGCACCGTCGGTTATGACTTTAGACCCGATTGCAGAACCACCGGTCGGTACAATCATAATCAGCGGTAGAATCAGCAGCGCGTGCAAGAGGCGCGGCGGACGCGGCTTGCGCGGCTGCAGGCTGCCCATGATACGTGCTTGCGCGTCGATTGGCGATTTTTGCCGTTTTTGATGATACTCTTGCATGGCTCTGTTCCCAGTTAGCGTGTAACTACGCTCAGGAGTATGTGGGCAGGAAATTTCTGAGTGATGTCGTTTCAGAACATTACGTGTTTCAATTGTTTCTGGATCACCACGCCGGCGAACATTGGGATTGGGCGAAAATTTGGGAGTTTTCCGGGGCATTTGCACGCCTTGGGAGTATCTCTAGCTGGGAGGGGCACGGCATGAGTGACCGTGAACGTATCGTCGTTGTCGATGACGAAGAGGATGTCCGCGACACTTTCGCGGAATATTTGACGATGCGGGGATATGACGTATCGACCGCAGAATCCGGCGAGGCATTGCGCGCGCGCGTTGAAGAAGGCCCGCTCGATCTGGTCCTTCTTGATTTGAATCTTCCGGGTGAGGACGGTCTGACGCTGGCGCGGTATCTGCGCGAGGAGACCGAGGCCGCAATCATCATGGTGACGGCCGCGGCGGAACCGGTGGATCGCGTAATCGGATTAGAACTCGGCGCGGACGACTATATCGGCAAACCGTGCGACCTGCGGGAGCTTGCGGCGCGCGTTAAGAGCGTTCTGCGGCGTGCCGCGGCACCGCCGGCGAAAGTGCCGAGCGGGGATAACCGGCGTCTGGCGATCGGCAGCTTTGTGCTGGACCTCGATGCGCATGAGCTGTTCGCGGAAGACGGTTCGCCGGTGTCGTTGACCGCAATGGAATTCGATCTGTTGGCTGCATTTGTCGAACACCCGAATCGTGTCCTGACGCGCGATCAATTACTCGACCTAGCCCATCACCGGCGCTGGGATCCGTTCGACCGCAGCATCGATATCCGCATTGCCCGGTTGCGGCGCAAGATTGAAGCCGATCCCCAGAAGCCGCAAATCATCAAGACAGTCCGGGGCGCGGGCTATGTCTTCGTACCCGACGGCAAGGGGCCGGCGGTATAGGATTTCCCAACCGCCTGGTACGATGGGACCGGCGGCGGAGGTGAGAGACGAGCAGAGATGGCCACCCGATCCGAACGCACCTTGTCGCGCCATTACGCGAAATTGGCCGTCGTCAGTTCAGTGCCGCTCATCATCCTCGTTATCGCACTGGGCTATGTCCATTACGCGGAGCAACACCAGCGCCGGCTCGAGAATCTTCTGGTCTCGCTGCATGAGCGGCATCAAAAGATCCACCGCACACTGCGGGCGACGGAAAATCACGTCGATCAAATGCGGCGCTGGGCGGAAGCCTACCTCGCGAACGAGGATCAACGCCTATCGCGCTTGTTGCCGTTGCTGACGGTCGAGGCCGACGAGAAAACGCAGGACATCACCGGTTACTTCCTCGACAAGAACGTGGATGCTGTCCAACCCGGCGGAACCGGGAATTTCCTCGGCGGCAGTCTGGCGCTCGCCGGCGGGACGGAGAAGCTGCGCGTCGTAAGCCTGTCGCTCGATATATTTTCGATCCAGCAATTGGGGCATGTTGCCAATTTGGCGATTCGGCACAGCTACTTCATGCCGCTCTACCGGGATTTCCTGTCGGTCTATCCCGCATCCGACCGTCAAGCCTTTAGCAAGCTCACCGGGGACACGAAGATCGGCGCCGCCGTAATTCCTTTCTTTGATCGGTCGGTTTTCTCCAAGGCGATGCCGGATGTGCGGTCCAGCCGTACCGCATATTGGGTATCCGGCGAGAAAAGCATCATCAACGGCGACGTACTGATTTCCCACGCCGCACCGGTATACGAACTCAACCGATTTGTCGGCGTTGTCGGCGCGGACTTGTCGCAATCCGGGATGCGGGCGTTGCTGCGGGTGCCGAAGTTCAAGAACATCTCAGGCCAGCTCCTGGACAAGCGGGGCCGCGTATTGGCATCGATCGGCGATGTTGAGCCGGATATCTACGATGCTCTGCTGGATGCGCCGGTCGCCTATCAGGCGATGAGCGACGTGGATGCAAATTCCTTCTATCAGGTGGGTGACTACTACCTTCTACGGTTGCCGCTGAGCGGAATTGGTTGGAATGTCGAATATGCGGTGCCGTCGTCGGTTTTGAGCGAAGGGTTGGCTTGGCGCTTTTTGCCGTATGGTTTGATCATTGCCGGGTTAATCGCGACGCTTGTGTTCGGGCAACTGCTGGTCCGGTCGCAATTCGTGCAGCCCGTGCTGGCTTTTGCGCAATACATCCGGACCGGCGCACGCGGCGATCAAGAGGCGCCGCCGGTTCTGCCGAGAATCTGGAAGCCTTGGTTGTCGCTGTTGCGCGCGACCTTCCGACGCAACCGGGAAGTTCTCGACCGGTTGCAGGAAAGTGAGGAACGCCACCGGCAGCTCGTGGAGTTGTCCCCGGAAGCGATCATGCTGCACGACCGGGACGGCATTACGTTCCTGAACCCGGCCGGCTGCTCGATCCTCGGATTTTCGAATCCCGAGGAAGCCTACAGCCGTTCGTATATCGATTTCGTGTTGGACGACGAGAAAGAGCAGGCGAGCCGGCGGATTGCCCAGGTTATGGAAGACGCCTTGCATATTCCGATGACCGAACGCCGCATCAAGGATGTCCGGGGGCGCCAAAAATTCATCGAGGTTACGGCGACTCCCTTTACCAACCATGACGGCGATGTGGTGGCGTTGGTGCTGTTCCGCGACGTCAGCGGCCGGAAGGCGATGGAACGGGAAGTGCGCGAGAGCGAAGAGCGTTTCCGGGCGATTTCCGGTGCGATTCCACTGCCGATCCTGATTTCGGATACCGAGAATTACACGCTTCGCTACATCAACCCGGCCGCCTGCATGCAATTGGGGATCGACGGCGATTTTCTCGACCAGCTTACGATCTTCAATCTATGCCGGGGGCGTGACTTCCAGAAAACCTTGGCGGAGCTGGTGGATGGCGATCACCGGCGCGACAGTCGGGAAATGGAGGCACAGCGTCCCAATGGCGAGAAATTCTGGGCGCGCGTTACCACGGTTCCGATGAAATACGAAGGCCAGGATGCGCTGATCTACGCAATCGTCGATCTGACCGAGCGGGTGCAGGCCGAGGCCGCATTGGCGCAGCAACGCGAGTCCTTCCATCAGAAGGAAAAGATCGCCGCGCTCGGCTCCTTGCTTGCCGGGTTGGCCCATGAATTGAACAATCCGTTGTCGGTCGTCAGCGGTCAGGCGCTGATGATGGAAGAGGCCGTTTCCGACGATGCGATTTCCCGCCGGGCCCGGCGTATCCGCGATGCCGCCGAGCGATGCAGCCGCATCGTGCGGACATTCCTCTCGATGGCGCGCAGCCAGGCGCCGTCCAGCGGGGCCATCGATTTCAATCAGACGGTTCGGTCCGCCCTCGATCTGACGTCCTACAGTCTGCAGAGTTCCGGCGTCGCCCTGTCGGTCCATCTCGACAGGAAACTTCCGTCGCTCGTCGGCGATGCGGATCAGTTGCATCACGTCGTGACGAATTTGGTGGTCAACGCCGAGCAAGCCATGAAAGAGGTGGATGACAACCGTAGCCTGACCGTGCGCACGCGTGCCGGCGACGACGGGGCGCATATTGTCCTGACGGTCGCTGATACCGGGCCTGGCATTCCGGAGGATATCGCGGGACGCATCTTCGAACCCTTCTTTACCACAAAGGCGGGGGCCGTCGGTACGGGGATCGGCTTGGCGCTATGCCGCGATATCGTGCTCAGCCATGGCGGTGAAATAAGGTTCCAGCCGAATGAACCGCGGGGCACCGTATTCACCGTCACACTGCCGCTTCGCGAGGATGTGGAGGAGAGCGCGGATCAGGAACTCATCGCGGTAGGTCCCGAAACGACGGGCAAGGTCCTCGTCGTCGACGACGATCAGGAAGTGGCCAAGACATTGGCGGATTTCCTTCGCACGCGCGGGCACGACGTCGATACCGCTTTCGGAGGGCAGGAAGGGATCGATATGGCGCGGCAAAGCCGATACGACATGATCATCAGCGACGTACGCATGCCCGGGGTGGACGGACCGGGCCTCTATCGGACCCTGCGCGCGGAAAACACCGATCTCGACCGCCGCATACTCTTCATGACCGGGGATACCTTGGGAGTCGACCTCTCCGACATCGTGCAGGAAGCGGATATCCTCGTCATCGAGAAGCCGCTCGACCCGGCTTCGGTTGCGGGTCTCATCGGCGAGCGGCTGCACTCCCTTCGGGAAGACCTTTGACCTGCCGCCGTCGCCCTCGAACCGGCCCGCGACAAAGGGTTTTCTGACCTCCCGCCGAAAATGCTAGGATGCGGTTCGCCGCCAGACGGATGCCCATTTGGTGGCGGTATGACGACGAGGCAGGCAAGAAGGAAATACCATGCTCTTGGCGCGATCGACGGAAGAGGCGCAACAGAATCAAAGAATTGTGCACGTTCATGGATATGACTACGTGCTCAGCGAGTATATCGGCGCCGCGCCGATCCGGGGCATGTATGTCGAGGGCAACGAGGTCAATGACAACGACCTGCCGCAGGGATTCTTGGTCGAACAGCCGCCGGGCAGCGTGACGCCGCCGCACTTTCACGAGGTGAACCAATTCCAGGTCTTCGTCGGCGGAACCGGGAAGATGGGCAAGCAGGAAGCCCAGCCGGTTACCGTGCACTACGCGGGCGGGCACACTCCTTATGGTCCCATCACGGCGGGCGACGACGGCGTTCAGTATTTCACGCTGCGGGCCGCGTGGGATCCCGGTGCGAAATACATGCCGAAATCCCGGGACCTCTTGAAGCCGGTCCCGCGGCGGCATCGTATGGCGAATCCGGTCGATATCAGCGACCCGGCGGATTTGGCCGCTCGGACCGCGCCGGGGCTCGATATCCTTATGGAGCGCGAGGAGGATGCACTCGCCGCATACGTCTTGCGTTTGGGCTCGAACGACCGAATGCCAGTTCCGGCGCCGTCGGATGGCGGCGGGCAGTATCATGTCGTGGTGAACGGCAGCCTGATGCGCGACGGTAAGGTCATGCCGAAGCTGTCCTGCCTGTTCGTATATCCGGACGAATCCCAATACGAGGTCGAGGCGGGACCGGACGGACTGGAAATGCTCGTCCTGCAATTCCCGAAGATCTGAACCGGATGGTCCGCCGCTAGCCGGCACCCTCGGCGACGGGCTGATCCTTTCTGCCGATGATGGCGGCTCCGACACCGATCCCGATGAGGATCGCCGCGCCGACGGCCAATTCCGCGTTGTTCCAACCGATGATGTCGTTGCCCGGCATGGCCAGCAACAGGCCGCCGCCGATCATACCCGTGCGCGCGATCCATCCTATCACGTTGAGCGCCAGCGAGCCGACGAACAGCAGATAGCCCTGCAGGCCCCCCGCGACGAAGATGATTCCGACGGCAGCCTGCGCGAACAGCAGGCCGGTTTGGCTGACGGGACCCTGCCAGATGAAGGCGGGATCGAATACGAAGAAGAACGGGATGAAATAGATGATGCTTCCGAGCCGCATGGCCTCGAAACCGGTCTGCATCGGCGCTGCCTTGGCGATCGGCGCGGCCGCATAGGCGCCGAGGGCAACCGGCGGCGTGATAAAGCTCAACATGCCCCAATAGAAGATGAACATGTGGACCGACATCGGGTCCATGCCGCCCTTGATCAAGGCCGGCGCCAGCGCGATCGCGAGGAAGACATAAGCCGCGGTGACGGTCATGCCGATGCCGAGGACGAAACTGGTGAACGCGCCCATCAGAAGCAGGATGATCGTCGACCCGCCGGCGAGCGCGAGCAGGTCGCTGGCCAGGTTGCCGATCTTGCCGGTCACGACGAGCGCGCCGACGATCAGGCCGATGCCGGCGAGGAGAGCGGCCAGTTCGGCGAAGAGCTTGCCGACCGACGCGATGAACTCCCAGAATTTCGCCATGTCCCAGCGGTGATATGGAAAGACTTGGTTGAGCACGATCAGGAGGACCGACGCGTAGTAGGGCGCGATGGTTTCCTGGTTCAAGAAGACCAGCATCCAGATCAACAGCGCGAAGACCGCGATGAAATACCAACCCTCTTTCATCGTCTGCTTGAGCGACGGCATTTCCGACGGCGGCAAGCCTTCGAGATCATGGCGCGCGGCATAAGCGTCGATCTGCATGAACAGGCCGAAGTAATAGAGGACCGACGGAATCACCGCCGCAATGGCGACTTCCTTGTAGGGGACCTCGAGAAACAGGGCCATCACAAAGGCCGTCGCCCCCATGATCGGCGGCATCAGGACGCCGCCCGTGGACGCACACGTCTCGACCCCGCCGGCATAGGCGGGGCGGAACCCCACGCGTTTCATCGTGGGGATGGTCATGACGCCGGTGGTGAGTACGTTGGTGACCACGCTGCCGCTCATCGACCCCATCAATCCGCTGGCGAAGATGGCAACCTTTGCCGGCCCACCGCGGACATGGCCCAAAAGGGCGAAGGCGAGATTAAGAAAGAAGCTGCCGCCGCCGGTATGCTGCAACGCGACGCCGAAAATCAGAAAACCGATGACCAGCGTTCCGAATGCGCGCATCGGGATACCGAAGATCGCTTCGTTGGACATCGCCATGCGGTTGCCGATTTCGGTCCAGTCGGGCGAATCCGCGAGAAGGATGCCCGGCAGTTGATCGGCGACGAAAGGGTAGACGGAGAATAGGGCGACGATGATGAAGATCGCCATGCCGCCCGCGCGGCGTGTGGCGTCCAGGACGAGGATCCAAAGGACATATGCGAGATATTGCGCCTCGATCGCGTCCTCCGGGACCTCGTACTCCCAGCCTTCATCGAGGATCCGGCCGCCTTGCAGCACGTAATACAACGAGACACCGGCGGTCAGCAGGAACAGGACGACGTCGTACCACGGCACCCGATCCGTCGGTGCGCGCTGATGCGCGGGCCAATAAATGAAGACGAATGGCAGGAGCAGGAACAGCAGCCAGTAGAGATACTGCAACCCGAGAAGGTTTAGGTTGATGTCGAGAGCTTGGCTGATCTGTCGTGGAACGCCACCCAGATTCGAGCCGTCCATCAGAAAACTGCCGACATTGAAGAGTTGGTAGGCCGACAGCAACATCGCGAGCACCGAGGCCGTCAACAATGCGCGGTGCCAAAATGCGGAAAGCCGGCGGTGGCGGGAAACCTCTGCCACCGCCTCTTTCCCTTCGGGGGCCCGAATGGACATGGGCGGGATTTCAGATGCGGATCAGTTGAAGATCGTCGGCAGGCCCGCAGCCGTCAGGGCTGCTGCACGCGCCTTCATCCATCCCGCTTGAAAATCTCCGCTGTCGGGCTTCGCCTTGTAGGTCTTCCACGCGGCGGCGAGGACGCCTTGGCGTTTCATTAGAGTGTCGTTATGCGCTTGCGCGGCGTCGTTCCATTTTCCCGCCTCTTTCCAATATTTGACCGCGCCGGGATGCCAGGGCACGACCCATTGGAAGTTTTGCCGGTCGCGATGCCAGCCGTCGACGCCGGGCGCCGTCCCAGCGAAGTCCCCATGACTCTTGTCCATCGCCTTGACGAGGTTATAGACGGTGTTGGCGTCCATATCGTTGTTGCTGACCAGGGCTGGATAGAAATAGCCGGAGCCGGTCCACGGTTTATCCTTTGAGATCGTCGCGCCGTTTGTTGCCATATGAGGCTGTGCCCACGGCGCGATGGCGTTCATCCGTTTCCAGGCGGCCTTGTCGTTATGGTCCATGTTCGGGAAGATCAGGCCGCGCGGAGAAGCCTCGACACGTTTTGCATGCGGTGTGACGGTGGACATGATGGCGGCATCGACTTGGCCGTTGATGATCCCGTTGACCGAATCCTTGAATCCGCCGAACTCGACCTTTTTCACGTCGTTCCATGTCAGTCCGCCGTAGGCGAGGAAGGAGGCCGCATTTTGGTTTAGGGCAGGGGCACCCCGCACCCAGGCGACCCTTTTGCCCTTCAGGTCCTTATAGGCTTTTACACCGGTATCTTTCGCAACGGCGAGTCCGATGCCGGCCCCGCCGATCGAGGCGAAGGACATGCTGATCTGCTGCGGTCCCCAGTTCTTCTTGCCGAACATGAAGACGCCTTCATGCGCGAAATAGAAGGCGATACCGCAGGCGCAGAAATCCGCCTTGCGCGCCTTCAACGGCAGCATCCGGGCGACGTCGTTCTTGCCCGTCTTGATGTTCAATTGCATGCCGTATTTTTTCTTGAGCGCATTGCCGATGGCGACCGACTGCTGATAACCGGTCGAGGTCGTGCCGTAGGCGGTCCATGTCATCTGTGCCGGCAATTTGATCTCGTCGGCAAGAGCCGCGCCCGAGGCCATCATCACTGAACCGACGCCGAGTGCGAGAAGTTTACTCCTTGCGAACATAATTCCTCCCTGGAATGTAAGACCGCTTATGCGGATGTATTCATTCGTTCATTCGCCCGTAAGGCGCAGGTCATGATGCCGCGCGGACCGGGAGGAGTCTAGCTGTGAATTTTATTGGGACCGGCTTTTTTCAACCGGCAAATTTTTGTGGCCCGCGGTGCGCGCGGCGCGATCTTGTGGCGGCCTTGGAGAAAGCGCCTCCGCGTCAGGAAACGCGCGTTTCGTAGATCTTCTTGTCGTCTTCGCGGTCGATGCCGACGAGACTGACATCGTAACCCCACAGCACCTTCAGGTGTTTAAGGACTTCGTCGCGGGTCTTCTCCGACAGGGGGACCCGGTCGCGGACCGTGTGCTGCAATCTGAGTTCGCGATCGCCCCGCATATCGGCATCGACGATCTGGATATCGGGTTCGATCACGCCGATGTCGTACGAGCGGGCGAGCTTCTCGCGGATCGTCCGGTAACCGCCTTCGTCGTGGATGGAAGTGACCGTGTAGTGCCGGTCGCTGGCGTCGTCGCCCAGTGAAAACAGCTTGAGCTGCCGGATCATATACGGGCTCAGGAACTGCTGAATGAAGGATTCGTCGCGGTAGTTCGCCCAGGCGTCCTTCAGCACGGTGCGCCAGTCGCCGCAGCCGGCGATGTCGGGGAACCATTCCTCGTCTTCCGGTTTCGGCTCGGTGCAAATCCGTTGGATATCCTTCACGATCCCGAAACCGAGCGCGTAAGGATTGAGCCCACGGTAGCCCGGCGCGTCGAACTCCGGCTGATAGACCACGCTCGAATGGCTGTGCAGGATTTCCAGCATCGCGCCTTCGGTGAGCAGCCCTTTGTCGAACAGCGCGTTGACGATGTAGTGATGCACGAAGGTCGCGCAGCCCTCGTTCATGACCTTCGTTTGACGTTGCGGATAGAAATATTGGGCGATGTAGCGGACGATCGAAATCAGTTCGCGCTGCCAACCGCTCAAAACGGGGCTGTGCTGCTCGATAAAGTAGAGGATGTTCTCCTCCGGCAGGTTCATTTCGCGCAATCGAGCGGCGGCCTCGTCGGGCTCGTCCGTTTTCTCGCCGTCCTCGTCGCTTGTGGGAACCGTGCGCCAGAGGTCGTTGAACGTGCTTTCCTCGTAGGCCCGCTTTTCGTCGGCACGGGCCTTCTTTTCCTTCGTCGTCGGTTCGTGCGGGCGCGGGTAGCGCGAGACGCCATGGTCCATTAGCGCATGCGCCGCGTCGAGAATTTCCTCGACCGCCGCGTTGCCGTGTTCTTCCTCGCACTGCGCCACGAATTTCTTGGCGTATTCCAGATAGTCGAGGACGCTGTTCGCGTCGGTCCATTGCTGGAACAGGTAGTTGTTCTTGAAGAAATGATTGTGCCCGAAGGCGGCGTGCGCGATCACCAATGCCTGTATCGGCATGGTGTTCTGCTCCATGTTGTAGCTGATGCACGGGTTTGAGTTGATGACGATCTCGTAGGCAAGGCCGGAATAGCCCTTGCGGTACATCTGCTCTTCCTGGACGAAATGTTTGCCGAACGACCAGTGGTGATACATCAGCGGCATGCCGACGGACGAATGCGCGTCCAGCATCTGTTCGGCGGAAATGATCTCGACCTGGTTGGGATAGGTATCCAGACCCAAATCATTGAGCGCGACATCCTCGATCGCGTCATAGGTGCGCGAGAGGATATCGAATGTCCACTCGGGGCCGTCGAACAGCGGCTTCGTATCAGCCTGTACCGTCATGGGGCGTCCCTGTGTTGTGCGGCGCTCTATGCTTCCGTTGGTTGCTTGGCGAACAGCTCCCGGAACACGGGGTAGATGTCGCTTGGCCGCGCGATGTGTTTCATTTCGAAGTTCTGACAGTTCTCGCGAACGGTGTTGTAGGCCTGCCAAAGCTCCGCGCCGGATGTCGCCGTCTGGAACATATCGAGTTCCCGCTCGTCGACGATCTCGACATAGGCGAAATACTGGCAGAGCGGCATGATCTTTTCCTGCAACAGCGTGATGCAGCGGTCGCCGTCATCCGGGAAGTTGTCGCCGTCGGAGGCTTGCGCCGCATAGATGTTCCAACTGCTCACCGGATAGCGATCCTGCAGGACCTTGATCATCTCCTGAAGGGCGGTGCTGACGACGGTGCCGCCGCTTTCCCGGCTGTAGAAGAAGGTCTCCTCGTCCACTTCGCTCGCTTCGTGGGTATGGCGGATGAAAACGATGTCGGTCTGTTCGTAGCGGCGTTTGAGAAACAGGTGAAGCAGGATGAAGAAGCGCTTCGCCAGGTCCTTTTCACGCTCGCCCATCGAGCCGGAGACGTCCATCAGGCAGAACATCACCGCCTTGGTGTTGGGACGCGGGAATTTGTCGAGACGTTTGTAACGAATGTCGATCGGGTCGAGGTAGGGGACGTTGCGCCGCGATTCCTCGAGTTCGAGCAATTTCGTCTTAAGCGTGCTGAGCCGGTACAGGTCCGCCTCGGACTTCGGTCCCGTTGTCTCGATATCTTCGACTTCCGCCTCGACCTCTTCCACCTCGGCGGCTTTGGGCCGGCCAAGCGCCAACCGCCGACCGAAACTGTTGCGGATCGTCCGTCGGATGGAAATCTGGTTCGGCGTGCCGGTTCGGCTAAAGCCGGCGCGGTGGTATTGGAACGCCTGGATTTCCTTCAAGTCCTTCTGGACCAAATCCGGCAATTCCAGGTCTTCGAAATAGATGTCGAGAAATTCGTCGCGGGTCAGCGCGAATGTGAAGGCGTCTTCCCCTTCGCCGTCGTCGGACGCCTTCTTGCCGCCTTCGCCCGCACCTTGCGAGGGCTTCTGGATCTTGTCACCGGTCGAGAAGTTCTTGTTGCCCGAAAAGACCTTCTCCCGGTACCCGCCGGTCGGCGAATGATTGAACCGTGGTTCGGCGATTCCCTTCGTCGGGATGGAAATCGTCTCGCCTTCATCGACATTCGTGATGCTGCGGTTCTTGATCGAGTCGCTGACGACCTTTTTGATCTGTTCACGCGCACGGCGCATGAACCGCTGGCGATTGCCGAGGTTCTTGTCCTTGGGGTTGAGGCGTCTGTCTACAAAGTGACGCATGGCGGTCACGCGACGGGGCTTAGCCCGCCTTGTTTACCCGCATGTACCATTCGACCAGCCGACGGACCTGGCGTTCCGTGTAGCCGCGGTCGGTCATCCGCTTCACGAACTCGGTATGCTTGGAGTCGGTATCGGAGTCCTTCTTGGTGCCGAAGCTGATGATCGGCAGCAGGTCCTCGACGTTGCTGAACATGCGCTTCTCGATGACCTCGCGCAGCTTCTCGTAACTGGTCCAATCCGGGTTCTTGCCGTCGTTCTTGGCGCGGGCGCGCAGCGCGAATTTGACGACCTCGTTCCGGAAGTCCTTGGCATTGGTTACGCCGGCAGGTTTCTCGATCTTCGCGAGTTCCTCTTCGAGGATTTCTCGGTCGAACATCTGCCCGGTGTCCGGATCCTTGTAGGTCTGTTCCTCGATCCAGGCATCCGCATAGGAGATGTAGCGGTCGAACAAGTTCTGGCCATATTCCGTATAGGATTCGAGATAGGCTTTCTGAATCTCGTTCCCGATGAATTCCGCGTATTTCGGCGCGAGTTCGGACTTGATGAATTCGAGATAGCTTGCTTGGACGTCCTCCGGGAACTGCTCCCGCTTGATCGCCATCTCCAGGATGTACATCAGATGCACCGGGTCGGCCGCCACTTCGAGCGTGTCGTAGTTGAACGATTCCGACAGCACCTTGAAGGCGAACCGCGTGCTGGTGCCGGTCATGCCTTCGTCGACTCCGGCGACATCGCGGTATTCCTGCATGGTCTTCACCTGCGGACCGGTGTCCTTCAAATTCTCGCCGTCATACACGCGCATCTTGGTGTAGAGGTTTGAGTTCTCGTGCTCCTTCAGGCGCGTCAGGATGCTGAACCGGGACAGCATTTCCAATGTCTCCGGCGCACAGGGGGCGCTGGCGAGTTCGCTCTCGCGCAGCAGCTTTTCGTAGATCTTGGTCTCGTCGCTCACCCGCAGGCAGTACGGCACCTTGACCACGCACAGCCGGTCGAGGAAGGCCTCGTTGTTCTTGTTGTTCTTGAATTGCTGCCATTCGGACTCGTTCGAATGGGCCAGGATGATGCCTTGGAAGGGCAGGGCGCCGAGCGATTCGGTGCCGATATAGTTGCCTTCCTGGGTCGCCGTCAGCAGCGGGTGCAGGACCTTGATCGGCGCCTTGAACATTTCCACGAATTCCAGGAGGCCCTGTGTCGTGCGGTTCAGGCTGCCCGAATAACTGTAGGCGTCCGGATCGTGCTGGCTGTAATGTTCCAGCTTGCGGATATCGACTTTCCCGACCAGCGTCGAGATGTCCTGATTGTTCTCGTCGCCGGGCTCGGTCTTGGCGATGCCGATCTGCCGCAACTTGGACGGCATCAGGCGGACGACCGAGAATTTGCTGAGGTCGCCTTCGAATTCGTCGAGGCGCTTGACCGCCCAGGGCGAGGCAAGGCCGGTGATGCGCCGGCGCGGAATGCCGTATTTGGTTTCGAGGATGTCGCCGAACTTCTCGCGGCTGAACATGCCGAGCGGCGATTCGAAGACCGGGCTGATCTCGTCGCCGGCCTTGAGGACGAAGATCGGCGTCAGTTCCATCAGCGTCTTCAGGCGCTCCGCCAGCGTCGATTTTCCGCCACCGACCGGTCCGAGGAGATAGAGGACTTGCTTGCGTTCTTCGAGGCCCTGCGCGGCATACCGGAAATACCCCACGATCCGCTCGATCGTGTCTTCCATGCCGTAGAATTCGCTGAAGGCCGGATACCGCTTGATGGTGCGGTTCATGAATATGCGGCCGAGCCGGGGATCGGTGCTGGTATCGACAACTTCAGCCTCGCCAATGGCGGCGACCATGCGTTCGGGCGCGCTGGCGTACATAATCGGGTTATCGCGGCACCCCAAGAGATAGTCTTGGAGGTTCATATCCTCCTGCTTTTCCCGCGCGTAGACTTCGGAAAAAACGTCGAAGATATCCATGGCACTCACCTTCCGATATGCTGTTGATCGTCGATCTAGTTCCGTTTCACCTTTTTCTCTTGGATCCCCTGTGGGCCGTTTTGGCTCGTATGTCTTCGGTGCAAAATGCTCTCCGTCTCAACGCGGACGGACTGCGGCACTCTTAGTTGCACTGCGCTACAAAGTTTGCCCTTTATAATTTAAGAAAAGATTAGCGCAACGACTTTGTTTGCATTATCCAAACTTTCACTTCGGAATACTAGTAGATAAAGATAGTATTCGTTACCTACGCTTCAAAACACTTTTTTCTGAACCTTCCGTTATTATGGCTGCATCACTTTCGAAATGGGTTCTAAGACTCTTTCGGACAAGGATATTTTGCCTTTCTGAAAAATTTGTAAGAGTGCGATTTTATTTGGTAAGTGCGGCTGACGTTTTGCGGCCCGGTGCCGCCGATCGCGAATCAAATCATTCGGCGTGGATTTGGTCGAACGTTAGCGGTGCCCGCTAACGCTCAGACATTGCTTTTAAAACACGAATGCGTTTCGTAACGTGATCGCGTGGCAGCGGTTTGGTGGAATCAGAGAAGAGTGCCCGCGGCATGGCTTGGTTTATCGGCGTCGACGTCGGCGGAACCTTTACCGATTTGTACGCCTTCGATCAGGTGTCCGGGAAGGAGCACACCTACAAGACCCCGTCGACGCCCGACGATCCGTCGCGCGCCATTCTGTCGGGATTGGATGCGCTGTGCCGCGGTGAAGGGATCGCGTCCGGCGACATCGGGCGGCTGGGGCACGGTACGACGGTCGCCACGAATGCACTGATACAGCGCCGCGGGGCGTCGGTCGCGCTCGTAACGACCGACGGGTTTCGCGACCTGTTGGAGATCGGCCGGCAGACCCGGCCCAAGATGTATGACCTGAAGGCGGACTATCCGCCGCCACTGGTGCCGCGCGAGCGCCGGTTCGAGGTGGTGGAGCGTGTGGGATCGCGCGGCGAGGAACTGACGGCGCTCACCGACGACGCGGTGCGCTCCGTGGTGCAGGACGTTGCGTCCACGGACGTCGAGGGCTGTGCGGTTTGTTTTCTTTTCGCCTTTCTTAACCCGGCGCACGAACGCCGCGTCGGCGAGGCCCTGCGCGCGGCGCTGCCGGATGTTCATATTTCGTTGTCGTCCGACGTGCAGCCGGAATTCCGCGAGTATGAACGCTTCTCCACCACCGTCCAGAACGCCTATCTGCAGCCGGTGGTCACCCGCTATATGGCGAACCTGCGCGATGGCCTGGCGACCCGCGCGCCGCAAGCCGCCATCGGCATCAACCAGTCGAGCGGCGGCTTGATGTCGATCGAGCGCGCCGGCGATTACCCGATCCGTACGGCCTTGTCCGGTCCGGCGGCGGGCGCGGTCGGTGCCGTCCATATCGGCCGCCTGGCCGAGCGGCCCAACGTCATCACACTGGATATGGGCGGGACCAGCGCCGACGTTTGTCTGATCCGCGATCACGAGACCGAAATCAGCAACGAGCAGGAGGTCGCCGGTTTTCCCGTCCGGTTGCCGATGGTCGATATCAACACGGTGGGCGCCGGCGGCGGATCGATCGCGTGGTTCGACCGCGACGGGCTGCTCAAGGTCGGGCCGGAAAGCGCCGGTGCGGTACCGGGACCGGCCTGTTACGGCAAGGGCGGAGATCGGCCGACCGTCTCGGACGCCAATCTGCTGTTGGGGCGTTTGTCGCCGAAAGGGCTGCTCGGCGGGACCATGGCGCTCGACCGGTCGGCGGCGGCCGCGGCTGTCGTGCCGGTGGCGGACCGGTTGGGGTTTACGGTGGAGAAAACCGCGCACGGTATCCTCGGCATCGTGGTGGCCAACATGGTGCGGGCCATCCGCGCCATATCGGTCGAGCGGGGGCACGATCCGCGCGACTTCACCTTGATGCCGATGGGCGGGGCGGGCGCACTGCATGCGCCGGATGTGGCGCGGTCGCTCGGCATGCGCGAGATCGTGGTCCCGCCGTCGCCCGGCATCCTGTGCGCGCAGGGGTTGGTGGTGTCGGACCTGAAAGAGGATTTCGTCGTCAGCGGCCGTTATGCCGTGCAGGACGATGCGCTACGCCATGTGACGCGTTCGATCGACGATCTGGTCTCGGACGCGCGCGCCTGGGCAGCGACTTATGCTGACGACGCGGTCCGGCATTCGCTCGAACTGAGCTTCGACATGCGCTATGTGGGCCAGAATTTCGAGCTCCGGGTGTCCGCCGGGACGGCCGATGGCGTTGGGAACGGACCGAAAGTGCCGGATGCGGACGCATTGCGCCAGCTGTTCTTCGATGTCCACGACCGTAACTACGGATTCCACAATCCCGAAGACGCCGTCGAGATCGTGAATATCCGGCTGACCGCGCGGGGCGAACTGCCGAAGCCCCAGCCGGTGGCGGAGGAAGGTGGCTCGATCGGTGACCCCGTGGCGACCGAAGTTCGGGCCGTCTGGTTCGACGGGAACGTACCGGTCGACAGCCAGGTCTTCGACCGGTCGGCGCTGCTACCCGGACAGACGGTCCCCGGGCCGGCGGTGATCGACCAATTGGACGCCACGGTGCTTGTCTTTCCCGGCGACACGGCACGGGTCGACCGGCAGCGCAATCTGGTCATGGAGTTGGCGCAATGAGCGGGCACCGCGACGGACGGGGCGACGGCCTGGACCCGGTGACGTTGGAAATCCTGTTCAACGCGTTGCGGTCGGTGACCGACGAGACGTTCGTCGCCCTCATGCGCAGCGCCTATTCGACGAATATCAAAGAGCGCCGCGATCATTCGACGGCGATCTGCGATCCCGAAGGGCGGTTGATCGTTCAGGCGGATAGTTCGCTGCCAATTCATTTGGCGTCGATGGTGGGCATGATGGATGCGCTCCGGGCCAAGTTTCCGCTCGATGGCATCGCGGAGGGTGATCTCTTCGTGGCCAACGATCCGCACGTCGCCGGTGGCACCCATTTGCCCGACATAAACATGGCGATGCCCGTCTTCGTCGGTGGCCGCTTGTTGGCTTTCGTCTGCAACATTGCGCATCACGCAGACGTCGGCGGCATGGCGCCGGGATCCATGGCGGGCGGGATGTCCGAGATCTATCAGGAAGGTTTGCGCATTCCGGTGGTGCGTCTGATCCGGGCCGGTGAGATGCAGCAGGACATCTTCGATCTGCTGTTGCTGAACGTGCGGTTGCCGGAGGAACGGCAGGGCGACTACTACGCCCAGATATCCTCCTGCCGCCTGGGCGCGCGCCGGCTGCGGGAGATCGCCGAGCGGTATTCCGTCGACATCGTGAGCGGCTCTTTCACCGAGATCGTCAACCGGACCGAACGCCGCATGCGCGCCGCCGTCGCCGACCTTCCCGACGGCGTCTACGCGTTTGCGGATGTGATGGACGATGACGGACTCGGCGCGGTCGATATTCCCATCAAGTTGCGGGTCGAAGTCGCGGGCGATCGGGTCCGTTTCGATTTCACCGGAACCGCGCCGCAGGTGCGCGGCAACGTGAACGTCACCCTGAATGCGACCCAGGCGTCGGTCTGCTACTCGCTGAAGGCGTTGCTCGATCCGGAGGTGCCGAACAACCAAGGCGTCCTGAACGTGTGCGAGATCACGACGGAGCGCGGCACGTTGTTGGATTGCGAGGCGCCGTCGCCGGTGGCGGCGCGCGCCAATACCTGCCAGCGGATCGTCGATGTGGTGATCGGCGCGCTCAAGGATGCGTTGCCGGACGCTGCGGTCGGCGCGGCGAACGGTGCGAATACGACAGCGGTTTTCTCGGGCCGCGATCCGGTATCGGGGCGCGACTACCTCTATCTGGAAACGCTGGGCGGTGGGTTCGGCGGCCGCAACGACCGTGACGGCAAGGACGGGGTGCAGGTCCATATCACCAACACGTCCAATCTGCCGGTCGAGGCGATCGAAATGGAGTATCCGTTGCGGGTCGTCAGCTACGGTTTGGTCCCGGACTCGGGGGGCGCCGGCGCGTATCGGGGCGGCATGGGCCTCCGGCGCGTCGTGACCCCGGTCGACCATGAGTGCGTTTTCAACGGCGCGGGCGAGCGTTTCCGGAACCCGCCCTGGGGTGTATTCGGCGGCGGCGAGGGGGCCATGGGCAGGTTTGCGCACATTCACAAGGATGGGACCGAGCACGGCCTCGAGATCAAGCCGAGCGGCATCGTCGTAAAGCCCGGCGAACGGGTCGTCGTGGAGACCCCGGGCGCGGGCGGGTATGGTGACCCCGGCAACCGCGATACCGCGGCGTTGCGGACGGACCGCCGAAGCGGCAAGTTCAGCGACGCGTATATTGCCGAGCGCTACGGCGTCACGGCATTCGAAGAAGAATAGGCGAGCGCCATGAACGAAAAGGCAGACAGTCCCGCGCGGCCGGTCAGAATCGCGGTCGATATCGGCGGGACGTTCACCGACTTGCAGATATTCGACGGCCGCAGCCAGGACGCTTGGGCTTTCAAGGTGCCGACGACGCCGAGTGACCCGTCCATCGGGTTCATGAACGGTATCCTCGGCGCGGCGGACCGATACGGCTTCGCCCTGTCGGACGTTGCGTTGGTGATGCACGGCACGACGATCGCCACCAACGCGGTCTTGGAAAGAAAGCTGGCGGCGGGTGCGCTGATCACGACACAAGGCTTCGAGGATGTGCTGGAAATCGGCCGGCATGTCCGCAAGGAGATCTATAGCCTGAAGGCCGAAGACCGGTCTGTGCTGATCCCCCGGCGGCGGCGATTCGGCATTGTGGAACGGTTGACGGCGGCGGGCGGTGTCGAGACACCGCTGGATGCCAAGGCGCTGGCGTCGATGATCGACCGGGCCCGGTGCGGGAGCGGCGACGACCGGGTCGAAGCCATCGCGATTTGCCTATTGCACGCATACGCCAATCCGTCGCATGAGCGGGCGGTCGCCGAGGCGGTTCGTGCCGAATGGCCCGAGGTTGCGGTTTCACTGTCTAGCGACGTTAGTCCCGAGATCCGGGAATTCGAGCGGAGTTCCACCACCGTCCTAAACGCCGTTCTCATGCCGGTCGTCGCCCGCTATCTGGAAAAGCTGGCGGGGCGAATGCGCGAAAGCGGTTTCGATGCCGCGCTGTATCTCGTCCAATCAAACGGCGGCGTCACGACGCCGGTGGTCGCCGCCGATCAGCCGGTCCGCCTTTTGCTGTCGGGACCGTCGGGTGGTGCGCTCGCGGTGACCCGGCTTGCGGATAGCTTGGAAGAACCGAACCTCGTCGGCATCGACATGGGCGGCACCAGTTTCGATATCTGCGTCGTGCGGGACGGCCGCAGCACGGTCGTCACCGAGGGTGACATCGACGGTCTGCCGGTTCGCGTGCCGATGGTCGAGATCCGCACCATCGGCGCGGGCGGCGGCTCGATCGCCTGGATCGATCCGGGCGGCGGGTTGCGCGTCGGGCCGCAAAGCGCGGGCGCGGACCCGGGGCCGGCGAGCTACGGGCATGGCGGGACGGAGCCGGCGGTAACCGACGCCAACGTTGCACTGGGACGCATCGATCCGGATTTCTTTCTCGGCGGCGGGATGGCGCTCGACCGAGCGGCGGCGCGGTCGGCGATCGAACAACGCGTTGGCGCGCCGCTCGGCATGGATGTCGAGACCGCGGCCGAAGGAATTCTCGCCGTCGCGAACGCGTCGATGGCGTCGGCGATCAAGCTGAGTCTGTTCGAGAAGGGCCTCGACCCTCGGGATTTCGCGCTCGCGTCCTTCGGTGGGGCCGGCGGGTTGCACGCCATCGACCTGGCGGAGGAGTTGAGCGTTTCGCGTGTCGTCTTCCCGAAAAATCCGGGCACGTTGTCCGCATACGGCATTCTCTATTCGGACATCACGCATGACTTGGCCCGCTCGCGGTTGTTGATCGCGACACCGGATGCCTGCGCCGATCTTCGGGACATGCTCGCCGACCTGCGGGCCGACGGCGACCGCGTTCTGGAACGCGATGGCATCGCAGCCGATGACCGCCGGTTCCAGGTGGCGGCCGACATGCGCTATCGCGGTCAGGCCTTCGAACTGTTGGTGCCGTGGCCGGATGCCGCCGCCACCGTTGAAAGCCTCGATACATTGATCGAAGCGTTCCATCGGCAACATCTGGAGCGGTTCGCCTATGACGAGCGCGAGACGCCGGTCGAGATCGTGACCCTCCGCGTTACGGCTATCGGGCGGTTGGCCAAACCCCGGCTTCGGCCGGAGGAGCGCGCTGGCGGTTCGGAGGCGAAATCGGTGCGGAAGACCTTTATCGATGGCGCATGGCACGACACGCCGATCTACGATCGCGCGACATTGTCGGCCGATACGCCGATCGCCGGTCCCGCGATCATCGACGAGGAATACACGACGATCCTGCTGAAGGGCGGCTGGACGCTGAGCCCTGAGGTGACCGGGGATCTCGTGGCCCGGCGTCAGGACTGAGGTGTGAAGGACGATCCCATGATGACAATCGACCCCATCCAACTCGAGGTTATCCGGAACGCGCTCGTCGCGACCTGCGAACAGATGAGCGTCACGATCTGGCGTACCAGCCGGTCGGCGGTTGTTCGGGAGATGTTGGACTACTCCACCGCACTGTTCGACGCATCCGGACAGAACGTGGCCCAGGCCACGCGTATTCCGGTGCACTTGAATTCGATGGCGACCTGCCTGGAAGACCTGCTGGCCGACCATATTCCCCTGTCGGAATGGCGGGATGGGGACATCGTCGTCACCAACGATCCATATTGCGGCGGCCAGCATCTGCCCGACATCTTGGCGTTCCGGCCGGTCTTCATCGACGGCGAGGTCGTCTCGATCGTCGGCACGCTGTGCCATCATATCGACGTGGGTGGACGGTCCGCCGGTAGCTACGATCCCTTGGCGACGGAGATTTTCCAGGAAGGCCTTCGGATTCAGCCGTTGAAGTTGTTCGAGGGCGGTGTCCGGAATGACGCGGTCTATCACCTCATTCTCAACAATAGCCGGGAACCCGAGAAACTGGCCGGCGATTTGTCGTCGCAGATGGCGGCGCTTGAGGTCGGGGCGACGGAAATCCTGCGAATTGCCGGGCGGTATGGGAAAGAGGCGTTGCAGCGCGCGACGCGGCGCATTCTCGAACAATCGGAACAGGCGATGCGGGCCGCCATATCCGCCATGCCGGACGGGACCTATTCATTCGAGGATTTCGTCGATGACGACGGGATCACCGAGACCGCAATCCGGGTCGCCGTGTCCGTAACGATATCCGGCGATACGGTCGAGGTCGATTTTACTGGGTCCAGCCCGCAGGCCGATGGGTCGGTCAATTGCACCCTCAATATGTCCAAATCCGCGGTCTATTTCGCGGTGATGAGCGGCGCGGGCGGGGAATTCGCGGCGAATTCGGGATGCTATCGGCCCGTCTCGGTGGTTGCGCCGGAAGGGACGGTGGTCAATTGCCGGCATCCGGCGCCGGTCGTCAATCGTATGCTCACCGGCCACCGGATCGTAACCACTGTATTGGGGGCGTTGGCCCAAGCGTTGCCGGGCAGAATTCCGGCGGCGTATTACGGCGTCAGCTATGTCTATTCCCTGGGATCGAATAAGCCGGACGGGTCGCCCGACGTCTATCTCGAGATCGAGGTCGGGGGTTGGGGCGCGCATCCGGATGCCGATGGCGCGAGCGCATTTTCGGCCGGATTCCACAATCTCGCCAATTCACCCTTGGAGATGGTCGAGGCGAGCCATCCGGTCACCTTCCTGGGTTATGGTTTGACGCCGGACTCGGGCGGGCCCGGCCGCACGCGCGGCGGGTTGGGGTTGCACCGGGAATGGCGACTCGATGCCGAACGGGGCATGCTTTCGACGAGTTTCGAGCGGTTTCGTATCCCGCCCTACGGTCTCGGCGGGGGCGCAGCCGGCGCGCTCGGCCGTTTGCTGATTAGGCGGAACGGTCAAGTTTTCGAAGAGGCGTCGAAATTGTCCGGGTATGAATTGCGGCAAGGGGATGTGGTGCGACTGGAGACGTCCGGCGGGGGTGGATATGGCCCCGTAACGGACCGGCCGGCTGACGCGATCGAGGCCGACGTGAAGGACGGCTACGTGACGCCGGATGCGGCTCGCCGGCAATATGGCCGCGAATAGCCCGGAAAACAGCCGGATTTCAAAAATGCGGCCGGTGGATTGACCGGTGCTGATTTAGACGGTACCTGGGGAGAGTGTGTAATTCGGCTAAGGCTTCGTTAACCATTCATGACTAGTATCCGGACATGGCGGACGGCCGATTGGAACGGCGTTTCGACATTGCGTGGGCAGGCGTTTAATGCGTTTTGCCAGTTCCAGTTCGGTCGTCCGCCGATTTCCGCGACAATTTGCCCTAATGTGCTATCGCATTTCCCGAATTGAAGTCGGGGATCGCGCTTCCCATCCTTTACATGTAGGGTGGAATAAAATTCCAATCTGACGTGGAAGAATAACAATAAGGCAATACCCGATGACTCGTGGGACGATACTCGACTTGCCGAAGCGATATCCTGGAGAGGTGCAATCGCCGTGTGCGGCCTGTACCGTTCGGGATCTCAGCATTTGTAGCGTCCTCGAACCGTCACAGATGTCGAGCCTGACGGATATCGTTACCGACATTTCGATATCGCCGGGCCAAGCGGTCTTTTTCGAAGGCGATCCGGCCGAACACTTGTTCATCTTGCGCGACGGGTGCGCGCGCGTGTGCAAGGTTTTGGCCGACGGACGCCGCATGATCACCGGATTCTTCTTTCCGTCGGATATCGTCGGGTTGGCGGAAGACGTGACCTATGCCTATTCCTGTGAAGCGGTAACGCGGATCAGCCTGTGCCGGTTCCCGCGCAGGGCGTTGCGCGATTTGTTCGTGGAGTTACCGGTACTGGAACAGCACATTCTGAGCGTGGCGACGAACGAGCTCGCCGCGGCGCAGGATCAGATGGTGCTGTTGGGCCGGAAAACGGCAAGTGAAAAACTGGCGTCGTTCCTTCTGATTCTCTCCTCCCGCGCCAAGCGGCGCCGTGCACGCCAGGACGAATTGTTCCTGCCGATGAGCCGAAACGATATCGGCGACCATTTAGGGCTGACGACCGAATCCGTTAGCCGATGCTTCACGCGGCTGCGTAAACAGGAGATCATCCGATTGGATGCCGCGCATACGATCACCATTCTCGATCGCAGCCGACTTATGGAGTTGAGCGGATCGGGCGATTCCGGCATCGAGCCGAGCGTCGCGGCCCTTTAGGATTTGTGAGAATTTAGAAGGAGTTCCTACGCCCCGCCAAAGCTTGAGACAGATCAATGTGTGGCGGTAACGGCTCCCCGATAGTGACGCTGCTGAATATCCGAAGGGCCGAGAGATGGTTTCTTCGAGAAAGGATGAACGATGTCATTTCGCACGATCCTGACCGTATTGAACGGCCGCAAGGGCGATGCTGCCAGTCTTGAGACCGCTTATACGGTGGCCGCTTCGACGGACAGCCATATCGACGTAATGCATGTGCGGCCGGATCCGCGCGGATATGTCGATTTTACCGGCGACGCCATGACCGGTGACGCCTATGTCCAACTTATCGAGTCATTGGAAGTAGAAGTCGCGGCAAACGCCAAGGCGGCGCGCGAGAGCTTTGACGGATGGGTGGCGGCCAAGGGGATTACCATGGTCGACGGCCCGGGTAGTTCCGGACAGGTCACGGCGACGTGGCGCGAGCGGACCGGCGCGGAAGACAACGTGATAGCCGGAGAGGCCCGGCTGCGTGATTTAGTCGTTCTGTCGGCAACCGGTGAGGAGCCGGATTCGATGCGCTCTGGCGCCATCGAGAAGGCAATTTTCGATAGTGGCCGGCCATTGTTGCTGACGCCGCAGGGGGGCGGTCTCAAGAAAGTCGGGCGCGCCGCGGTCTTCTGGAATGGCGGAACACAGGCTGCGCGCGCGGTCGCCGCGGCGCTTCCGCTTCTGCACGTGGCCGACGCGGTCGACATCATGTGGGTCGAAGAAGACGTCGAGGACGATTTTATTCTGAATGGGCTGGACGACTACCTCGCGTGGCATGGTATTTCTGCCAGCATCAAGCGGTTCGAGCCGGATGAGCGGTTGATCGGCGAATTGTTGATGGACGAGGCGGTCGCCGGCGGTGCGGACGTGGTAGTCATGGGCGGCTATTCGCACAGCCGTTTGCGCGAATTCATCTTGGGCGGCGTCACACAGCATACGCTGGATGAATCACCGTTGCCGGCCCTGATCGCCCACTAACGGAAAAAAGAAGGAGATCGCATATGGCGATGCGACATGTTCGATTGGAACTTGCCCGGACCCCGGATCATCCGGACGGCAGCATACATTGCGGCTACGAACTGAACTTGCCGCTGACGCCGGAGGGCGGTTTCGACATGGCCGCATGGCCCGAAAGACAGGACGAGTGCACCGTGCGCCGATTCTGGGAGGGCGAAGACGATGAGATGGGCCAGTTGATTCAGGTGGAGAACGGCTGGGCGCTTTCCTACGATCCCGATACCGATGAAGATGACGAGCCGCTCTTCAAATTGGAGAACCACACGTTCAAGCAGGGAGAATATATCTCCATCACCGAACATGACGGCGTCCAGCGCACGTTCCGGGTAATATATGTGCGGTGATCGGCGGCCCGCGGCGGTCGATTAGCGGTCGTCAATGTAGTGCGGGTCGGGCCGGTCATGTAATTCTTCGTAGTGGACCAGCGCCGGATCGCCTAGTGCGCATGGCTTGCCGTCTTTGAATGCCCACTCGCCACGGTCGCAATCCGCGGCCGCGACATATCCGTTCAGATAAAATCGCCGGTCATGCGTACTATGGTTGAGGCCTGATCCGTGGACGGTGAAGAGGCTCCATATCGCGACGTCGCCAGGGTTCATGTCGAGCGTAAGCGTATCGTCCTGCGACAATCCGAACTGCTTGAGATCCTCCGGCTTCATCTGCCGGTCCATGACACGTCCATGATCGTCGATCGATAGTTCGCCGAGCCGGTGACTGCCGGGACAGAAGGTCATGGCGCCATTGGCGGCGGATTGCGGATCGACGGCAATACCGCTTTGAATGAATGCCGCGGCCGGGTTCCGGTAGGCCCAGCGCGGTCGCCGAAACCAGATATCCTGATGATATCCGAAGCTCGACTGTGCGGCGCCCGGCGGTTTCCAGTGCATCTGATTGATGATCTGTTTGATGTCGCCGCCGATCAGTGGTTCGACGATATCGAGCATCCGGCGGTCGATCCGGTAGCGGTTCAGCACATCGTTGAAGTAAGAAGGCCATTGGACGAGCCGCAGAGTCTTGCCGAGATTGGCATCCTGCGACAGCCGAAACAGGACGTTTTGATGGCGGTAGCTGGCTCGGAGTTGCATTCCTTCGGCCCGCACGGCGTCGAAGGCGGACTTCAGGGCCGAAACGTCGTCGTCGTGGAATACGTTTCGGATCACGGCGACGCCGTCGCGGCGAAAGTGCTCCAGATACTCCTGATTCATGGTCCCTGTATCTTGCGCAGCTTCGTGAATAGGTCGGCCCTAATCGTTTGTAATCGATCCGGCGGGCAATTCGAATTCTGCTTCGGGACTAGGCCGCTCACCCTTCGGGATGAGGCAATTCGGGGCGTTACGGTAGACCGGCGGCACTCTGGACCGCGGTCCGGGTAACATAGAGGGCTAACCCTATAGGGTTGGTTGAGAGAATTTGATCCTCTCTGTATTAGTCCATGGAGGGCAGGTCCCAGGATCATCCGGGAGTCGTCGAGCGACCGAAGGACCCTTGGTTCCGCCAAACACGTGGAGGCATGATGCGGATCGCATCGGAATCGCTCGGAAGTGTTACCGACCTCATTTCTGGTGAGCGCAGCACGCAGGACGATCTTCGAGCGGCGGCGGACCGGACAGCGGCGCTTGTCCGTGGCGTGAGAAGTGCTGCGGACGATTACGTGATCATCGCTCATGGCGGCACGGTCGACTTCTTCGGCGACTTGCTCGGTGTCTGGCAGGCAGGCGCCTGTGCGGTTTGCATTGCGCCCGACCTGACGGCCAATGAACTTGGCGTCATCTGTGATTTCGTCTCGCCGACGGCGATCCTGGCGGGCCGGTCCGGTGGGCCGGACGTGAGTGGGGCGACGGTGCCGGTGTTCCAGAGCGCGAGCGACCGGGCGGTTGATTGCGGCGACTCGGCATCAGCGACAGGTAACGTCCTGGACCGGCCGGCGGTCATGCTTTTCACGTCGGGAACCACCGGCCAACCGAAAGGCGTGGTGCATAGTTTTCGGTCGCTTCTGGCGCGGGTTGCCTTGAATAGGGCCTTTGTCGGGGCCGACGCGCTCCGCCGGTCGCTTTGTGTGCTGCCGACCCATTTCGGCCACGGATTGATCGGGAACTGCCTCACGCCGCTGCTGGGCGGGGACGATCTCTATCTCTATCCGGATACGAGCCTGCGGGGCATCCAGGGGATCGGCGCTGCGGTGGCGGAGAACGACATCAGCTTCATGAGTTCGGTTCCCGCGTTCTGGCGCATGGCGCTGCGTGTATTGCCGCCGTTGGAGAAACAAACGCTGAGACGCGTCCATATTGGCTCCGCGCCGCTGTCCGCCGACCTGTGGCAAGGCGTCGTCGACTGGTGCGGCACTGATGCGGTCGCCAACATGTACGGGATTACGGAAACTGCGAACTGGGCGGCGGGGGCGTTGGCCAGCCAATACGCCCCGGAAGATGGTTTGATTGGCCGGATGGTCGGCGGGACGGCAGCGGTTCTCGACGACTCCGGAGAAATCAGAGGGCAGGGCCATGGCGAAATTCTGCTTCAGACGCCGTCGCTCATGAGCGGTTATCATGGCCGGGGCGATCTCAGTGCGGAAGTGTTGCGCGATGGCTGGTATTTGACGGGCGATATCGGCGAGATCGCTTCCGACGGAACCATGCGGTTGACGGGACGGCAGAAAGCGATGATCAACAAGGCTGGGATGAAGGTCCACCCGGAAGAGGTCGATTTGCTGCTGGAGCAGAACCCGAATATTGCGGAAGCGTGCTGTTTTGCCGTGCCGGATCCGGTCCAGGGAGAGGCGGTCGGCGCGGCGGTTGTATTTTCCGACGGCGCTGGCGAGGTCTCGACGAAGGATCTGCGGGGATGGTGTCGGGACCGAATCAAGCCGCAAGCGGTTCCGGACAAGTGGTTCTTTGTCTCATCGATCCCGAAGACCGATCGCGGCAAGATCAATCGAGACGCCGTCCGCGATCACTGCATGAAGGATGGAGGCTAGCGATGGCGTGGGCACCGGGTAAACCCCTGCGATTGGCGACGAAAAATTATGTCATGCGGTCGATGCGGCCGTTCCAGATCGACGACTATGTCTTCAATTGGATCATGGATCGCGAACTGACGAACTATTCCGGATTGCCGAAATTCCCAAGCCGCCAGGCACTCGAACAATGGCTGAAACGGTTTGATAACAGACATCGGTTTCTCTTGAATATCACATGCCGCGAAACCGATCGCGTCATTGGCCTGCAGAAGCTCGAGTATTACCGCAACACCGAGTCATGCAAAGCCGATGTCGTGATCGGCGATCGGGAGTATTGGGGACGCAACGTCGTCCTTGAGACACGCCACAAGATCCTTGACTTTGCCTATTACCGGCTGCGCTGTCACAAGGTATACGGCGTCGTGATGGCGCGGAACGTTCCGGCCATCTTCAACTACAAGGCCCTTGGATTCCATTGCGAAGGGGTTTTGAAGGAACATGATATTTCGATGCTCGGCGAGCGTTGCGACATCTTGATGTTCGGGCTGCTCCGTAACGAATGGGACGAAATCCGCGAGGAAATCAAAATATGACCGATAATATGACCGCAGCGCGTCAAATTGTGGCCGATGCGCTGGAAATCTCCGCGGACGAGGTCGATGGCGACGCATCCATTGAGACGCTCGAGGCGTGGACGAGTCTCGGCCATATGCGTCTGATCCTGGCGCTGGAAGAAAAACTGGGTAAGCAGCTCGATCCGGCGGCGATTGTCGAGATTGCCAACCTCAACGACGTTGCAGCCATCCTGAACGAATAGGGGCCGATTTTCGGTGACCCCGGAATGCCTATTTCTTGCGGCCGCGGCGCGTGTGGCGCCATAGCGCGAGCATGGTGCTCCGCAACTCGATGGGATGCACCGGCCGTCGAATGATCTTCATTCCCACCGAATCGGCAAAGAGTTCCGTTTCCGGCGCGATGTCGTCCGCGACCAGCGCGGCGGGCACGCCCGGCCCGTACCGTTCCCAAATGGCGCGGACGACGCTGTCACCACTTGCCCCGATGGCGGCATCGAGGTCGACGATGACCATGTCCGGCAAGCGGCCCGACTTCTGCAGGGCAGGCACGGTTTCACCCGGCTGTTCCACGGCCACGGTGTGACACCCCCAGCTTTGCAGAAGATCGCTCAAGCTGGCCCGGAGGATACCGACGGGCTCGACGACGGCGATGACCAAACCTTGTAGGGGGGTGGTTTCCTCGTAATAACTCGACGCCGTCGACAACGGCCGTCGTTCGCTGCCCAGAAGGCGCAAGGCATCGTCCAACGCTTGATCCGCCTTATCCACGATTTCCGCATCGTCGCCTTCCGGGTGGTGATGCGACAGGATCGAGAGCCAGACCCGCGCCGCGTGAAGCGTTTCCTTCAGGAGCCGGGGCGTCGACGGGCCGGTCGGCGTGGGCGTCGGAAGGTCGTCAGGGTCGACCCCGTGGGGCGGCGGGCGATCCGATGCGGCCGTTTCAAGACCGTCCGCGTCGGTATCCGTATCGAGGCCTGAAATCGGCGTCACCACAGAGATAAGTCCGGTGATGGCACCGCCCGGACTGCGATCGTAGGACCAGTCCAGGCGAAGCGGAATTGGCGTTCCGTCCTTGCGCCGGTAGGTGGTGAAGATCGGCGTCGATTTCGGCCGGTTCGCAATGATGTGGCGAACATAGGATTCCAGCGCCCGTGCATGGGTCGGGTCTTGCAGACGCTCGAAGACGTTCTCGCCAATCAGTTCGTTTTCGTCATACCCCAGGAAGTCGTGATAAATCGGATTCGCATACAGGATGCGCCCGGAGGTATCGATACGCTCGACCCCGAACGGACAGGATTCCAACTGGTGCTGAAAGGAGAGCTGCGCATTCACGAGTTCCTCGGCGAGGCGCTGATTCTCGTCGCTCTGCCCCCCGTTCGGCCGACCGAAGGACAGGATGTTGCCTCGGCCCGGCCGCCGCCAATTGCCCTGCGCAGCGTCAACGGACTCGTCGTCGATGCCGGCGATTGCCGCAAGAAGATATTCTTCGCCGTCCTTTGCGATGCGGACCGGCCAGATCCGGATTCGGATGCCCAAGGGATTTCCGTTCTTGCGCGGACAGGTGAACGAGCCGCTATAGGGGACGCCCTGTTTCACCGTATCCCGGACGGCGTTGAATTCGACCGCGTCGCTCTCGACAGCGAACAGGATCGTATGGGCCGGGCGGCCCAGAACCTCGGCCGCCGTAAAGCCTGTTAGCTCGGTCCAGGCGGGGTTGATGTGCAGGATGACACCGCCATCGCCACGCCAGTTGCCGATGACCACAAGCGGTCCGGACAGCTGATCTAGTCCAGACGTCAGCTGCTGCCACCGCTCTGGATTTCGGCCCGCGCGAGGAATCACCAAACAGCTCCCGTTCGCCCGTCCGATTAATGCGGGCGACGTGTTGGGCCGGTTTGCATGAGCCGCCGGCCCATTATTGTGCAATGCCGGGGTTAATCGGTTGTCCGGCAAGCGCTGCCACCGGGACAGCGCCCGACAGTATGGGTGGTCTGCCCCCGCGTTGAAAGTAGTCCGAAGGGTGTAGGCTGATTGGAATATCGCAACGGTGCACACGCATACGCCGGAGGAGGCGGCGATTGGAATCCCACCATGAGGGTAGCCCGTCTTCTCCGCCGCTGCCTCTCTTGAAATTTTGTGAAAATTCGTTCGGTTAGAGTAGGTTATGAGGATCGTGGCGACGAATGGTGGGGCGCAGTGGCGGAACGGGAAAGTCGGAAGAACCATCGGTTGACGGCGGACGACGTACAACTCTTCGAGCGTGTAGCAGACGGCATGATCAGACATTCGGAATGGGCACAGGTTACGCGCAATCATGACGACCAGACAGATTACTTCCAGGTCCGCCCCGTGGGCGCCGATGATATTGCCTTCAGCGTCGGGCGGTGCGCGACCGGAAGCTATATATTCCTGAACCATCGGACCGGGGACGTCCGGTTCGCCGGAGAGTTTTCCGCATTGTTGGAGAAAGTCGATAGATTGCAGCAAGCGTAGGTGCTAGGACGGAATGGTCGGGCAGGGTATGCATTCTGTGCGTATCCCCGTTGTCTTTTGTGTTTTGGGTGAACCCGCTGTCCGGGCAGCATTGGCAGGGTTCGCAATATGGGCTTGAATTTTCAGGCGGAGGCCAAGATTGATGGATATTTCACCAAGAATTCCCCGCACCGTGTCGATGTTTGGGCGCGGCGCCGCAGTCGCGGTCGTCGCACTGGCCGCGCTTGCGTTGACGCCGCAGTCGGCGTCCGCGCAGGGAGGCGCCGGCACGAAATCGAAAGCCTTCAACCAATGGCGCCTGATATGCAAGGACAAGGCCTGTGCGGCGGCGCATCGGGGCACGCGGGCGGTTCTGATCTTCGGGTACAACGCATCGGACGGAAAACTTGTCATGCAGGTTCGGTTGCCTCCGGAGGCTGCCGAAAATAGGCCGATGGTTCTACGGTTGCATAAGAGCGGGGCACTGCTGCATTTGCGTGTCGATGCCTGCGGCAAGGCGTATTGCACAGCCGCGGCCGCGGCGGATCGGACGACCCAGGTGGCCAATCTGTTCAAGAAGGAAGTGAGTGGCAGTATGGCCTATCAGCTTGGTCAACAGCTCCAAATCGAGGTTTTTTCGCTTCGCGGCTTCTCGAAAGCGATGGAGGAGTTGGCCAAGCGCAAGCCCTGATCGGCTATCAAGGGTTCTGAATTGGAATAAGCCCAGCGCGGATTGCGCCGGGCTTATCGCATTTCGGGCTGCGCCAATCCAAGCGCCGCCTTCATTATCGGCGGCTAACCGGTAGTCGTCTCCGTGCCGATCGGGTCGCCGAATCCCGCTTCCATGCCCCAAATGGCGGCTTGAGTGCGGTTGGCGGCGTTGATCTTCCGCAGCAGGCTCTTCATGTGGACCTTTACCGTGGATTCGGTAATTTCCAGCCGGCGCGCGATGGCCTTGTTGGAACTGCCGTCGACTAGGCAATGCAAGATCTCGCTCTCGCGGTTGGATAGCTTGTCGGCAATCGCTTTCGATGCCGATGCGCTTGGCCGGGTTGGCGTTTGGGTCCAAAAGGATGCCATCTGGGTTGGAAAGACCTTTTCGCCCAGCATCACGAGCTGCAGCGAATAGGATAAGGCGTCCGTGGAGATATCACTCAGCAGGTATCCACCTACACCGGAGGCCAGGCACCGTGTTACGTCTTCGAGCGATAGGCTCTCGGCGATTACGACGACCGGCGTGTCGGGGAAGGTTTCCCCTAGGGTTTTGATCGATGCCTCATAGTCATCCTGACCATGGGACAGTGCAAAGAGGATCAATGCCGGGGGCACTTCACCCTCTGTGCGGCTCTTGGCGTCGCTTGCATGCTCGATTTCGCGTACCGCTTCGAACGGTGTGCCTTCAAGGTAAACACGCAATCCCTGTCGAAAGAGCTTCGATCCCCCCACCAGATATACAGGTGATGGAGTCATTTTTTATACTTCCTCTTCTTAGTCTTTTTTATTTGATTGAGTCGTACTTGTTATTTTCAAGCGATAATAATCCGAACAAATTGTCTTGATTATAGTACTTAGGGTTTATCTAAAATGCCCCTAAGTACTAGTATTCCTTCGGAAATTTGCTGTGAGGTAGGGGCGTCCGGCGGCCCTTTTCACACCCGGTCGCGACGGCTTGAATCTAGCCAAAAAGGGGTACTTCGAATTTTCTCTTTATCCGACGATTGGATGGGATTACATCTCTCGAACAGGATTTATCCCGATTTTCCATTATGTTAACCAATATTAATAAAGTTGGACATACAGTTGGTTAGCGGCGAATCGGACCGGGGAGGACAACACGGAAGTGGCAACAGAGAGGGAGCCATGACCAAGAAAGTCTCAGTAGCTGATTTTCAATCCAACCCGGCGGCTGGCGGGGATGCGGTGCAGATCGATACCGCCGTCGTAACCGACAGCTGGGATGACGTCCAAGAATGCATCCTTGTCGCGCAGGTCCTCGTCGACCAATACGGCAACGATGCCCCCCTGAAAGCCGAGGCCAGCGCCAGTAAGCTGTTGCTGGACTGGGCGGACCTCGAGGCCTGGGCCTACTGGAAGCGTGCCGGGCGGGCTGCGCAGCAATTGCTGCAGACGGAGCCTGCGGGAACCATCCATTAGACGCCACGCCTTAGGCGGGGCATAGTGACGAGATGTCCTTCAAATCCGTATCGATGGCCATCTTCCTGCTCGCGGCCGGCGCTATGCCCGCGCTGGCACAAGACTTCTCCGTGAAATTCGGACGAGGGGGCGGCGAGCGTCTGGATGTTCGATTCAACGATACCCAGGCGACCGAATCATGGTACTTGCGCCGGTGTCAAAACCAGGTGACGCCCGATTACCACGTCATGATCAGGGAGTACGGAGAGGCGCTCAGCGTCTCACTGGTAAACTCCGCGCTCGAGGCCGATAAGACCGTCTGCGTGATCGGTCATATTCCTGATTTGCTCAAAAGGTATATGCGGTGACGCCGCCTAACCCTATCGGCGACGCATCCGAGACTCGTATCAAAGAACTACCCCTTAATCGCGGAAATTCGGCCGTTTGCACAGCGGCGCGGAGACCGTCTTCGGGATAGTCTCATCATGTTGTGGCAATAGTCCCTCAACACACCCCCCTCGGGGGCGGCAGTCCTCTGGCTGCCGCCCCACCCTCATGCAGGGTAAATCTCTAACTTTTTGATATTCCATCATAAATCCCCCAATACTACGGGCGGGCTACACCGATTGCGCCGTTCCCTTACGGGGGCACATGGCGCAAGTTGGGGGTATGTCAGGGCTTCGGACACTTTTCGTCGCGACCGCGCTTTCAATGAGCCTGAGCGGCTGTGTGACCGCCGGCTTAATGCTGGCGTCGACGGCTGCGAGCCTGGTCAGCGGGGGCGGAGCGCAGCCTGGTGGCCAGGGTATGCGGAACCCGATCGACAAACCGATGACCGGCCGGGAAATCCGCGAAGCGCTCAGCCGGATGAACGATAAGGTCGATCCTGCCTGCCAACAGATTCTGGACGAACGACAGCAGACGCGTGGCGGCGGCCAGACCCCGATGCCGGCGAAGGCGTCGGACAGCGTTGATAGCGCGGCCGAGAAAGGGGCCCCTGGCGAGGCGCCGGCTGGCACGGGCGGTCCGAATGAGACGGTCCAGCCCGCCTCCGCTGCCACCGACCACGGGCCGGGCGGATGCCGCCATCAGTTGGTATGCTTGCCCGGGACGCCGAAGCCGACGTTGATGCTGATGTGCGGGGGCAAGCAGCAGCAGGTGGAATCGTCGTCCGAAGCAGGCGTTGCCGTCGTCGATCCAAGTGTCGGTGCGGCCGATACGAATGACGTCGGCCCGGTTATCGTTCCAGCTAAGCCGACGGGCGGCTCTGCGGATTGGAACTGGGAACAGGATCCGTCGAAGCAACTCTGATACTGCACTCGCAGAAACCCTTAACGACCTTAAGGATGACAAAATTCACCGACTGCCTTAAGCAGTCGTTCAGCTTCGTGGCATAAATTTATTGGAAATCTCGTTAAGCCCGAAAGGGAGAAAAAGATGATTAGACAAAAACTATTTTCGATCGTGTGTGCGGCCGCGCTCTGCCTCGGGGCGGCTTCGGCGGATGCGCAAAAGAAACCTTCGAAACCAAAGCTGAAGCCGGCGAAAATCGTCGGGCTCGTCTGCACATGGTCGGCCTATGGCGTGAACAAGGAGACGATCATCGTCGATACCGTCAACAAGGGCGCCTACTGGGTCAACGAGAACCAGAATCTCAAGGTTCTGCAGTTCAATCCCGGGAGGGTGGTCGTTGCCGGGGTTCGGGGCCGGTTGCAAGTGTCGCAGAGCCAGCTCGAGAAGAAGGTTCCGATGCGTATGACGATCAATCGAATTAGCGGTGAGTTCATCGTGACCCAGAAGGTCCATCCGTATCAGGGGCCGGGTTCCTGCCGGAAGCAGCGCCTGTTCTAGCGTCCTGGCTTTCAACTTCGGGAAACAGAAAAGGCCCGGCGGGCTGTTCGCCACCGCCGGGCCTTATCGTGTGTGGAGGCCATCACGGGGATGGCTTCTTCGTTCCCCCGGTATTCGCAACCGGGTATCGCATCAACAAGCGGGTTTCCGCGACGCGTAGGTCCATCCCGTCACGGACCATTGCGTCTCCCGTTGGTCGGCCCCGCTACGCCGTAGGCTATTTCGTCGTTTGGGAATTCAGGATGTTGTTGACTTCGTCCGCGGTGGTCGTCGTGGTCGTCGACTCCGTATTGGCGTCCGCACCCTGATCGCCATCCGACTCCTGGCCGATAAGGGCCGAGGCATCCGAGTTGTTCAGGATGATGCAGGACGAGTTCGCGGTCGCGGTCGATTGTCCGCCGCTGCCGCCGCAGACCAGGATCGTCGAGTCGCCGCCGGCGGTCGCGCTGGTATTCGTACCGGACAGGCTGCGCATAAAGACCGCCAAACCTGCGCCGTCGCGCTGTTTGAACTGGCGCGGCTGCTCGAACATCTGTGCCGAGGCGGTGCTGGCGATAAGGCCGATGCCGGCCGCCGCGGCCGCCATCAAGCTCGCTTTC
The DNA here is from genome assembly GCA_965228975.1 of Alphaproteobacteria bacterium. Lineage (GTDB taxonomy): Bacteria > Pseudomonadota > Alphaproteobacteria > UBA8366 > UBA8366 > JAJFJD01. Next base: position 2,412,738 of record OZ245851.1, on the reverse strand, counting down.
CGAATGAATTGGGCCTGAAACATATCTGATTGCTCCTGACAGGGTTGATGCGAATAAAGGAACTAACGAATTAAAAATAATATCAATAAATTAAACGACGTTCTTCAAGTCTTGAGCGGGGCCGGGGAGCGGACTGATCCGCTCCCCTTTCCCAGTCGTGCCATCGCTGGCACATGCTCTTCGTATCGGTAAGCAATCCTTACGGGTTGCCGCCGCCACCACTGTTCTGGCCGGAGTCGACCGTGATGTTGAGCGAGTTACCGATTGCCGTGGCAGTCGACCGTGCGATCGCGCGATCCAGGCCGCCAAGGTTGGTGTAGTTCACAATATCAATGTCGCGTGCACGTGCACTGGCGCGAACATTGGCGACCGACAATTGCGTGACATCCGCGATGACGACGCCGTTGTTCGAGTTGTTCGTGTCAACACCGATCGACTTCAAGTTGCCGATCGCCGTTGCCGCGGCCGACCCGGTCGCATTGTAGATGTTGTAAACTTCGGATTTCGCCGAGATGTCAGCTTGCTCGATCAGGCCAGCACCCGCGGCCAGGCCGAACAGAAGGGCCAGGTCGTGGAAGTGGTTGTTCGTGTGCAGATCCTTCTCGATGTCGTTCAAGCTCAGGTCGGCGTCGAGGTCGAAATCGGCGTCCTCGAAGTTAACCTTCTTGGCGATCGGTCCCGGTTCGCACTGCTCCGACTTACAAACACGCCGGTTGTCGACCGTGTCGAACAGGAACTGTCCGCTGTGCTCTTGCACCATGACATCGCTGTTGACCGTGACCAAGTTGCCGATGGCGGTTGCCTGGTCGATCACTTCCGGAAGCTCGAGAACCGCGTCCTGAACCGCTTCCTGAATCGCGTAGACGGTCACGACTTCGCGAACGTTAACGGTTTCAGAGTACTTCTCGGTCTTCGAGATGGACTCTGACATCGTCTTGGACGCGCTTTTGGAACCCGTCTCCGTGTAGAGGAGCGAGCCGTCGATGTCGACGTTCAGGTTCGCATTGCTTTCCGTCCGTGCGTCGGTCGTGGCGTTGAACGCACTTTCGAAACTCGCGTTGCCATCTTCGGCGAACGCACCCGCAAGCGCGGCGCCACCGGTTCCGACGATCAAGCCGGCGCCCGGCGGGATGGACCCACCGCCGGCGGCGACAAGGGCGCCACCGATGAAGAAGGCAGGCTCTCCGCCTTCGGTCTCGACAAAGCCATTCGACGTGGTGGCGATATGCGAGTTGTTCGACGTCGCCAAGCTGGCCGTGGCCGTCAGGTCCGCATCAAGGGTCTTTTCGACCTTTGTGCTCCAGTTCGACTGCTGGCTGGCGGACTGAGTGGCCGACTGCGAATACGCCTTGTCGACGGTCAGCGCGATGTCGGCTTCGTAACCGACCTTGAACTGGACCTCTTCCAACGGCTTATAGTTGGTGATGTTGCTCGTGCTGGAATTGGCGCTGACGTTGCCGATCTGCATCTGCAGAACTTGATCGGAAATGTCGCCAATCGGGTTGATATTGACGTTGATATTAACGTTCTTGGTGATGATTTCGTTAATATCTTTGTCCCATTTCCAGCTTACATCGTCGAAAGCTTCCGCTTCGACGCCGAAGCCCGCGGTACCCACGCCAAGTGCGAGTGCTGCGACGCCTCCCAATAAGGCTGTCTTATTAAGCCTCATGTCTCTCTCCTTTACTTATTGAGATAGTTGGCCATGTGATCGGTCCTCACTAGGTTGCATCCACCGGACACGGGAAGACCAAGGAAATCCGTCATGACTTGATAGACACCCATTTCCACGACGGACCTGACACCGAGTTGCAAAGGTTCGTTCTGAATTTGCCCGGCATCGAATTCGACCAGCCTGTCGCCAAAGAAACGGAAGATATTCGCTTCCACTTCGTAGCCGTAGATTTGCTTTTGAAGGCTGGTTGAATACGCGACTGAGAAGTTGCGTGCGTTAATGACACGCATATCCAGTGCTACGTTGATAACAACGGTCCGCGCGCCGCCACCGATACCTTCGATGAACAGCTGCGCACCACCGCTGGTGATGTTGTAGTTCAATTCCGTAAGCGCGCCGACGACGATGAAGTCACTCGCCGGCAGTTTGTATTCGTCGATGTTCCGCGCCAGCTTGCGCTGTTCCGCGAGCTTCATCTCCGCGAGCGGGATCCTGAGATCCAACCGCTCGACAAGGCGAACCTTGCCTGATTTGTAAAGGGCGCTAATGACCATTTCCGAGACGCCTTGCGTCAGCGCGTGGCCATTGTCATCGTAGTTGATCTGACCCGTCTTGTCCGCGACTTCGCCGACCGAGAAAACCGGCTTGTTCTTGCCGCCGACTTTCCGCAGCGCCGCCAGACATTGCGTGTAAGGAGTCTCGTTGCTGGTGACGGGGAAGCTGAATATCGGGCTCACCCCTTCACTCGGGTACGGACCGGTCGATTGGCAGGCCGCCAGTCCCACCATGGCTCCGGCAAGCACAATTGCTTTTCGCAACTTCATCTATCTCTCCCCACTCAGGCTTTGAGCCTTAATTGGACTAGGGGCCGTGGTTTCCACCCAACGCGATCACGACCGGTAAACCTTATGAAGACCATCTATTCAAAATATGAGTACACGTCGTAATAGCGGCCTTTCCTAATATTAGATTTCAGGCTGTGATTTCTTGAAGCAAACTTGCGTATAAGTTTGGGGGGATGTGAGGTAACCCATTTAGTGCTTTTGCGCTTGCTGGGTCTAAGCATTTACTTTGTGGGTACCGCGCTTTTTCTTTTGTACCGAGAAAGCAGAGTTTCGCCGCTCAAGCCGGGCGCGTGTGGGTATCGAGGCGGCCCTTGCGGGACCGTACGGCGATTGCGGGGTTTTGATGAAAAAGTGAGCTATTCCGCCGCGCCACGGACGGGGGCGTTAACCATTCGAAACGCGTATTACGGCTATTTTTCAAAAGGTTTTCTCGTTTTTAGATTACACCCTTAGTCCAGTTCGGGCGGCGGTGGCGCATTATGACGATCTCTTGACTCTTTTGTCACAGGTGGCCGAAACTCTCCGCTCCGATAATCGGCTTGTTGCCGGTCGAGTGGTTATGGGGATTATAAGTAGCCAACTCGATAGAGACGCGATGTCGGCAGTGGGGTGGTGTCGTTTCATGAGGTCTAGCCGAATTTGACCGATCGAAAGGGGTATGGCGCTAGCCAGATGCGGGAGGATATGTCAGCAATTGACCGGCCGGAGCACGGCAATTCAATGTCGTCGGATGAACGGTGGCGAGACGGAAGTATGTCGCTAGACGCTGCGATTGCGGCGCAGGCCCAGGGGCGCTCACGGTATGGCCGCCCGACGAGAATCCTAGTTTCCATTAGTCCAGCCCTGGAGCGTGAGCGGATGATCACCGCGCTGGGGCATTTTCCCAATTTTGAGACGAAGGTGGCGAAAGGCTTGGATTTCGCGTCGATCAACGACGCGAACCGCGTCGACTACCTTATTGTGTGGTTCGAAGCCTTGCAGAAGCTACGCGAGGCTGACGCAAACGCGTTCGTGAAGATGTCTCGGCATGCGCGGGTGATCATTGCCCTCACGAGCGATCGCCTCTTGGAGGCCGCGAGTACGCTGCATCTCGCCGATGCGTGGTTGTTCACGGATCTCGTGCTCGATCAGATCGGCAAGCTCGTGGGATTAAGCGACAGTGGGTACACCGTCGTGCCGTCCGATGTCGGCAGCGATTTCGGCCTCGATAATCTGCGGGTACAACTGCTTCACAAACTCGACGACTCGGAACGCCAGGTCTTGGAACAGCTCGGCCTTGGACACAGTAACCGCGACATCGCCGTGCGGCTCCAGATATCGGAGCCGCAGACCAAGGCGATTGTCCGCAATATCCTCGGCAAGCTTCACTTCCGGAACCGGACCGAAGCCGCTGTCTTCATCGCGCGCCGGCAGCGTGACGCCCTGGGGCTTCCCGTCGTTCCTTGCTGAGAATTTTCGGCATGCTGCCGAATCGGCGTTTCCCGTCGCTGAAAGGCAAGTAAACACCCGTGCGTCGACTTGTATGGGTGCTTTGTCTATTTAGGGTTAATCTGATCTTAAGGAGATAGGACTTATCAATTAGCGGTACCACGCGTCGTTTATCTTTAATAGCCGGTTGCGAATCACCCGTTGTGGGTTAAGTATTAGCGTGGTGCGCCGGGCATTTCGCAACAGCGCCTTAACTTATGGAGTGGGAAGCATGGGGTCCAGTATCCGGGGTGGCTTGGTCTTCGTGGCTTTGGTGGCATTATTCGCCACGGACGCCGCGGCCCAAATGAACAACCGGCCATTCTCTTTCGGCGGTGGCGCATCCTTGGGCATTAGCAATGCCGGCAAGCAGGCGATCCTCCAAGAGAAGTTGACTGGCAGCACGCCTGACAACATCCGCAAGGGTCTTTCCGGCCTGATCACGATCACGCGGGGGCCGGGCAACAACGCGATCGCGCGCGGCGCCGATGGGGCGACCATTCCCGGTTTCAAGGGAACCAGCCGCGCGGTAAGCGGCGGTGTCGGCATTTTCAATCCGTATTTCCTGGGCAGTTCCGGACGTCGCAGCGGGACGCTTTCGTTCGCCAGTCGCCACACGAGTAACGCGATCTCCGGATGGACCAGCATGGTTTCCGGAAACAGTCGGTATCGTGGCGGCAACTCTGTGGATGCCTGGACCAGCCAAGTCGGCGGTTAGGTCACCGTCCGCAGGCTTATTCGCCGCGACATCGAGTTTAACGCTTCGAATTGCGCGCCTGGCATCATGCCGGGCGCGTTCTGCGTTGTGCAGGGGGAGCCGTCCGGGAATGACGAGCCGATCCGCAATGCCATGCCCGGCTCTGCTCGACGAAAATAGAATTTCGATGGGTGAAGACCGGGCGGGGCGCTATCGCCGCCGCCCGCGGCATGATGGTTTTATTGGGACTGCGGCGTATCGGTCTCGTTGGCCGCGCCACTGCCGCCCGGCAGCAGGCCGTTGTTCAGCGCCCAGATTGCTGCCTGGGTCCGGTTGCTGACGTTGATCTTCCGAAGCAGGCTCTTCATATGAACCTTCACGGTTGCTTCGGTGATGCTCAGCCGGTTGGCGATCAATTTATTCGAGTCGCCCTGGACCAGACATTGCAGGATTTGCATTTCGCGTTCGGACAGGCCGAACGTGTTGTCGGCGGGGATGTTTGCCGGCACCGCGTTCGCAACGCCGTTGACCAACAGGGCGGCCAGATGTGTCGGGAAGACCTTTTCGCCGAGCACGACGAGCTGCAGCGAAATCAGCAGGGCGTCGAGCGAAATGTCTTTCATCAAATACCCGCTGGCGCCGGCCGCGAGGCAGGAGGCGAGGGTATTGGAACAAAGATTGTCGTTGAGGATCACCACCGGAGAATCAGGCAGGATGTTGCCCAAGTGATTCAGGTCGTCAACGATATGACTGGGGTTTGACGAAAGATCGATTAGGATCAAGCCGGGCACAACGTCCGGATCGAGATCAATGGTTCCGACGTCGTCAGCCTCGCCGATTACGTCGAACTGCGATCCGTTAAGTAGGCTCTTCAGGCCTTCGCGAAATAACTTGTTACGCCCGAAGAGGAGCGTTGCCACCGTGTCCATCTCGATATCCCCAATAAGGATTACCCTCTAAAACGACCAACCGCCTTCAATTGATCATTTAGGCTAAGGCGTTGTTATGATTGTTGTTCATGGTAATCCTAATTTGTGACACGAAATATCGCCCGGATGGTGAAATTTGGAACTCAAGTGTCATACCTCCTTAGATACTTAATTCTGTTTATGATTAACCATTGCGTTGTGCAATAGGCAATTCTGGTTAAAGCCGATCTAATGGCGCAAAAGGAGCAAGCATGTCGGTAACCATCTGAAATCAAATATGAAAAATATTTCAATTATATGGCGATGATGGTTAACCGCGTGCGGGCAGGGTAACGAGTTGTTTACCCTCTCATGCTATCTCGTTCGAATCACCCTTCAGACCCGGCCGTCATTGGTCTGATCCAAACCGCCCGGCTGGTTCAATCGCGCATACGGGAGTGGCCTCCCGAGTCACGGTGCCCGTGGAGGTAAGATGTGCGAGTCCTGATGATCGACGACCACGGCATGTTCCGTCACGGTTTGCGCCTGACGCTGCAGCAGCAGTTCGCCGATGTCGAAGTTCTCGAGGCGTCGACCATCGAACAGGGCATGGCACTGGCGGAACAAGGCGCGCCGATCGACCTTGCCCTGATCGATCTATTCCTCGCCGGTGAGGATGGGGTCGATGCCATTCAACGGCTGCGGACCATTTCACCGGATACGCCGGCGGCGGCGCTCACCGCCTCCGAAGACGTAAACGACGTGAACCGCGTCATGGCCGCGGGGGCGATGGGCTATATCAAGAAGAGCTTCGGGCCCGATGTTCTGAAGAACATCATTCAGCTCATCCTATCGGGGGAACGATTCTATCCGGTCTTGCAGCCGGATGCGGCCGTTCTGGGCGGCGCCCGTTCGGGGCTGGACGAGCCGGCGCGGCAACCGGCCGCCGACACGTCCGTCGAGCTGACGCCGCGCCAGAAGGAAATTCTGTACGGTTTGGTGAACGGCCGTTCGAACAAGGAGATCGCCCGGGACCTCAATATCATCGAGGGAACAGTGAAGGCCCATATCCGGAACATGATGGGAAAGCTCCGGGTTCGCAACCGCACGCAGCTCGCCCTCATGGCGACGCGGTTGGGATTCATCGATGAGGAGGGGCGCTGGCGGAACTAAGGACGTGATCGACCATACATCACGGTCGATACGAAGCCGCCTAGACGCGGACCAATCCCTGCCAGCCCGCATCCGGTGCGGCGCGCGTCTCCGACTTCTCGAGGATTTCGACCCATTTCCGATGCAAAGCCTCGGCTTCTCCCGATTGCAGGAAATGAATGGGACCGCCGCGGAACGGCGCGAAGCCGGCCCCGAAGATGAGGCCCGCATCGAGCAGGTCGGCATCCTCGACAATTTCTTCGCGCCAACAGGCGACACAGGTGTCGAGCAGCGGCAGGATGAGCCGGTCCTGCAGATCGTCCGCGGCCGCCACGTTGCCCGGTTTGGGTTTGACCGGTTTGCCCTTGCGGTACTGATAGAAGCCGCGTCCCGTCTTCTTGCCGAGGTCACCGTTCTCGACGAGCCGCCTCAGCGCCGCCGGCGGTTCCCAGCCATCACCGCCTGCGAGGATCTGTCCGACATGCAGGCAGATGTCGAGCCCGACCGCGTCGGCGAGCTCCAGCGGTCCCATCGGCATGCCGAACGCCTCGGCGGCGGCGTCGATCGCGGCGGGGGCGTTGCCTTCGTCGAGCAGATCGACCGCCGCGAGGAGATAGGGTGTCAGAACCCGGTTGACGAGGAATCCCGGCACGCTGCGTACCGGCAAGGGTAGCTTGTCGATAAGATGGGCGAAGGCCAAGCCGTCGTCGACGGCGGCGGGATCGGAATTCTGCCCGCGCACGACTTCGAGCAGCGGCATCTGTGCGACCGGATTGAAGAAATGCAGCCCGACCAGGCGCCCCGGGTCCTTGAGCACGGTTGCCAGCTCTTCGAGCGGGATGCTCGACGTGTTCGTCGCCAGCAGCGCGCCGGGCTTCATCCGCGGCTCCAGCGACCGGTAGAGCGTGTGCTTTAGGTCGAGGTCTTCCGGGATCGCCTCGATGATCACGTCGGCGTGGCGCACGCCATGTCCGTCGATATCGGGGATGAGCCGGTCCATCGCGGCGCGGCTTTCGGCGCGTGCCTTGAGCCGCCGTTTGAACAGCTTTGCCGCGCGTCCGATGGCCGGGGCGATGTATTCGGCACCACGGTCCTGCAGCGTGACCCGCAGCCCGCGCAGGGCGCACCAGGCGGCGATATCGCCGCCCATCGTACCGGCCCCGATGACGTGGACATGCTCGAAGGGCTTGTCCGACGCCTTGCCGAGGTCTTTCAGGCGTTCGCTCAGGAAAAACACGCGGACAAGGTTCTGCGCCGTTGTTCCGGTAATCAGCTCGGCGATGGACCGTGCTTCCTGGCGCATCATGCGATCGCGGAAGTCGCCATGCCGGACCCACAGATCGATCAGTGCGAAGGGGGCGGGGTAATGGTCGGGCCGGGCCTTCTTGCGGACCTGCGCCCGCATGATGGGCGACAGGGCCCACCGGACCGGAAGAAGGTTGCTGACGGCCGCCGAGAGGCGCCGCCGTTTGACCCGCAGCGTGCCGCCGATCGCCATTTTCGCCGCCCGCTCAAAATGCCGGGGCTGGGTGACGGCGTCGACCACGCCCATCCGTTTGGCTACCCGGGCGCGCAGACTGCGGCCGGTCAGCATCATTCCCATTGCGGCGGTAGCGGGGATCAGGCGGGTCAGGCGTGCCGTGCCGCCAAGCCCCGGATGAATGCCGAGCCGGACTTCGGGCAGCCCGAGCCGCGCGTCTTCGCTGGCGATCCGGTATTGGCAGGCGAGCGCCAGCTCCAGTCCGCCGCCGAGGCAGAAGCCATGGATCAGCGCGACGGTCGGGAAGGGCAGTTTTTCGATCCGGCTCAGAACCGCGTGCCCGCGCAGAACCAATTGTTCCACGTCGTCCGGATCTTGGAGCCGGCGAAACTCGCTGACATCCGCGCCGGCGATGAACCCGTTCTCCTTGCCCGAACGGATGATCAGGCCGGACGGCTTATCCCGGTTCAGGTCGTCGAGCACTTCGTCCAGGGCCGCCAACACGTCCTTCGACAGAGTGTTGGTGCTCGCGTCCGACCGGTCGAGCGTCAGCCAATGAATGTTGTCCTCATCGCGATGGGCATGCCAATGGCGCGGGGTCGCGACCATGGTGCTTTCGGTGGGCTTTGGTTCCGCCGGTTTGGACTTGACGGTCTTGTTCCCCGTTTGCGGCTTCTCCGATACCGGCGCGCTATCCGTCGGCTGCGTGCGGACGGTTTTCGCGCTGGACTTGTCGGTCATCCGTTTCGTTTTCGCGGCCATGCTACGCGGCCTCCATCAACAGGGCGCCGCCCTGGCCGCCGCCGATACACAGCGAGGCGATACCACGCTTGGCATTGCGCCGCTTCAGGACATGCAAGAGGTGGAGGGCGATCCGCGCACCGCTGGACCCGACCGGATGGCCGATGCTGATCGCCCCGCCGTCGACGTTCAGGCGATCCGGATCGACCGCGCCGAGCGGGCCGTCGAGGCCGAGTTGATCCTTGCAGTAGCTGGTATCGGTCCAGGCCGCCAAGCAGGCCAGGACTTGCGCCGCGAAGGCCTCGTTGATCTCCCAGGCGTCGATGTCGTCCAGGCTGTAGCCGTGCCGGGTGAGGATCGGCGTCGAGGCATGCACCGGGCCAAGCCCCATCTGCGCCGGATCCAGGGCCGCCCATTCGCTGTCGACGATCCGGCCCATCGGCGTCAACCCATGCCGTTTGACCGCCTCCTCGGATGCCAGTATGAGCCAGGCCGCGCCGTCGGTGATCTGCGAACTGTTGCCGGGGGTCACCGTCCCGAAGGGGCGCTCGAAGACCGGCCGCAGCTTCGCCAGCTTCTCGATTTCGTTATCGGGCCGGACCCCGTCGTCCTGCTCGTAATGCTTGCCACGGGTATCGAAGATCGGCTCGATCTCTTCGAAATGTCCGTCGGATTGGGCTTTCGCGGTTCGCTTGTGGCTCTCCAGCGCGAAGGCGTCCATCGCCTCCCGGCTGATGGAGAACTTGTCCGCCAATACCTCCGCCGTCTGGCCCATGTTGAGGTTGACGACCGGGTCCGTCAGTCCCTTCAGGAGCCCGATAACGGGTACCAGGAAGCCAGGGCGCCATGCTAGGGCGGCTTTGGCCTTCGCGACCGTGCCGCGCGCGCCGTTCAGGTCCGCCAGCCAATTAACCATACGGGCATTGAACAGGATCGGTGAATGGCTCAATGCCTCGGTGCCGCCGGCGAGGATCAGGTCGGCGCGATCGTCGGCGATATAGCGCGCGGCGGTCTCGACCGATTGCAGCCCGGACGCGCAATTGCGCTGCACGGTCCACGCGGTGACCCGTTCGCCGCAGCCGAGCCGCAGGGCGGCGATCCGCGCCGGATTGACCTCGTCCGCGGTCGGTGAGACGCAGCCGAGAATGACCTCGTCCAGATCCTCCGGCGCGAAGGGCTGGCGCAACATGAGGGGACGGCCGGCGGCGACCGCGAGGTCGACCGGCGAGAAGGGCCCTGGACGGCCACGCGCCTTCAGGAAGGGCGTGCGGCTGCCGTCGACTACATAGACAGGGCGACGGGCGGCTGAGGTGCTGATCGCTCCACTCCTTTTTTGCCGGTTACGCCGGCTCTTCCGATTTCATCCGGCGCGAAGTCGTCGACCATGATGGCGGTCCGGGTTGCGTCGGCGGCGTCGTCGAGGAGGGCCGCTTCGGCCTCCGAGATGACTCCTTGGGCCAGGGCCTCGGCGGCGGTTCGAATTTTCCGGTCCCGCAGCTTTCGTTCGACCGGTTCGGCCGCCAGGACGCGTTTCAGCGCGTGTTCCAGGCAGCCGGTGATATCGGCGGGATCGTGCGAGACGAAGATGCCGCCGGTCAGGCGGTCACGCGCCTCGGATGGTTCCATGATCAGGGTGGCGCATTGCGCCGCGAGCTTGTCGGACGGCGCTTTGCGGCGCATGCCGAGCGGGAAGACGATGGCGCGCAGCGCCCAGGCCATCGGCCGGGACGGGAAGTTGACGAGAATCTCGTCCATCCGTCGCTGGATTTCATACAGCCCGTTTTGGCAGCACCAGTGCAGCAGCGGTTCGTCCGCTTGCGGCCTGCCGTCGTGCTCGAACCGCATCAACGCGCAGGCCATCAGGTACATCTCGCTGAGGATGTCGCCGAGCCGCGCCGATAGGCTTTCGCGGCGCTTCAGGCCGCCGCCGAGCAGCACCAACGCCGCCTCCGCCACGACGGCGAAGGACGCGCTCGCCCGGCCGAGTTGCTTGTAATAATGCTTGGCGATCCCCGCATCGGGTGCACTGGCCCATTCCCCACCGGTCGCGTTGTGGAACAACGAACGGCCGATGATCGAGAATTGATGTCGGAGATGGGCGAACAGCGCCTCGTCGAAGGCGTCGAGCCCGGCTTCGCGATCCGGGTCGTGGGCGGCCGCCATTTCGCGCTGCAGCCACGGATGGCACCGGATCGCGCCCTGCCCGAAGATGATCATGCTGCGGGTCAGGATGTTCGCGCCCTCGACCGTGATGCTGACCGGCAGCGCGTAATACACGTTCGCCAGGTAATTGCTGGGGCCGTTACAGATCGCCCGTCCGCCGTGGACATCCATCGCGTCGTTGATCGTGTCGCGCAGGCGGTCGGTGGTGTGATACTTGACCACCGCCGACAGCACCGCGGGCTTCTCGCCGAGATCGACCGCCGCCGCGGTGATTGCGCGTGCGGCTTCCAGCAGATAGGCATTGCCCGCGATCCGCGCCAAGGCTTCCTGGACGCCTTCGAATTTGCCGACCGGCATGCGGAACTGTTTGCGCACCCGCGCGTAGGCGCCGGTCGTCCGGGCGCAGAACTTGGCACCGCCCGTACTGGCCGACGGAAGCGAGATCGACCGCCCGGCGGCGAGGCAATTCATCAGCATGCGCCAACCCTGGCCGACATAGTCCTGGCCGCCGATGATCCAGTCCATCGGCATGAACACGTCGGCGCCGTGCGTCGGGCCGTTCTGGAACGCCTGGTTGGCGGGGAAGTGCCGGCGCCCGATCTCGACGCCCGGCGTGTCGGTCGGCACCAGGGCGAGGGTGATGCCCAGGTCTTCCTCGTCGCCCAGCAGGCCGTCGGGATCGAAAAGCCGAAACGCGAGTCCCATGATGGTCGCGACCGGCGCCAGCGTGATGTAGCGTTTCTCCCAACTCACCCGCATGCCGAGGACGCGCTCGCCGTTGTAATCGCCGTAACAGACCACGCCGCGGTCGGGCAGGGAGGCGGCGTCCGATCCGGCGTCGGGACCGGTCAGCGCGAAACAGGGAATGTCGGTGCCGGCGGCTAGTCGGGGCAGGTAATGCTTTTTCTGTGCCTCGGTGCCGTATTCCAGCAGCAGTTCGGCCGGGCCGAGCGAGTTCGGCACCATGACCGTCACCGCGGCGGCGAGGCTGCGGGTCGAAATCTTCATCACCACGGCGGAATGGGCAAGCGCGGAAAAGCCGAGTCCGCCGTGCGCCGTCGGGATGATCATGCCAAGGAAGCCTTCGTCTTTGATGAACTGCCAGATGTCCGGCGGCAGGTCGCCCCGCTCGGCGGTGATTTCCCAATCGTCGAGGCGGGCGCAAAGCGCTTCGGTCGGCCCGTCGAGAAAGGCTTGCTCTTCCTCGGTCAGGGTTGGCCGCGCCAGCGCGCGCATCGACTCCCAGTCGGGATTGCCCGAGAAGAGCTCGGCGTCCCACCATACGGTGCCGGCCTCGATCGCATCGCGCTCGGTGTCCGACATCGGCGGCAACACCTTGCGATACCAGTTGAGCACCGGAGCGCTGATGAACTGCCGTCGTAATCCGTGGAATAGACCTGCCATGTCCGACCTTCCTGGGTTCCGCCTAGGCGGAAGCGCTCTTCGGGCTGTTGGTGTCTTCCGCATCCTGCGGCGTGTCATCCGCGCTCTCGGCGTAGCCGGCGCTGCGCCGCTCTTCCTCGGCCATAAGATCCTTGCGCGACGGCTTGCCGATCAACGTGTGCGGCAGGCTGTCCCGGAACTCGACCTTCGACGGTATTTCGAATGGCGCGAGCTTGTCCTTGAGGAACTTGCGGAGTTCCGGACTTGTCAGCGTCGAGCCGGCGTGCAGCTTGACATACGCCTTGACGATCTCGCCGCGATGCCGGTTCGGCATGCCGCAGACCACGGCTTCCTCGACCGCCGGGTGCAGGTAGATCGCTTCCTCCACCATCCGGGGATAGACGTTGAAACCGCCGCTCAGAATCAGGTCCTTGATCCGGTCGATGATGAACAGATAGCCGTCCTCGTCGATATAGCCGACATCGCCCGTATGCAGCCGGCCGCCGCGGAAGGCGTCGGCGTTTTCCTCGGGCCGGTCCATGTAGCCCGCCATCACCTGCGGCCCGGAGATACAGATTTCGCCGTGCTCGCCGAACGGCAGCAGCTTGTCCGGGTTCTTCCGGTCGGTAATCTCGATCAATGTGCCGGGCAGCGGCAGGCCCACCGAGCCGGTCTTGTTGACGCCCTCGAAGGGATTGACCGTGCAGACCGGGCTCGCCTCGGTCAGACCGTAGCCTTCGACCAGGGTGCAGCCGGTGATCGCCTCGAACTTCTCCTTCACCTGGGCGGGCAAGGGGGCGCCGCCGGAGATGCAATGGTTGAGGCTCGACAGATCGAACTTGTCGATCGCCGAATAGACGTTCAACGCCGAGAACATCGTCGGCACGCCGCAGAACACGGTGGGCTTGTGTTCGTCGATCGCGCTCAGCACGTCCTCGGTATTGAAGCGCGGCAACAGAATAAGCTCTGACGCGCAGTACAACGCGTTGTTCATGACGCCGGTCATGCCGAAGACGTGGAACAGCGGTAGGATACCGAGGACCTTTTCCCGGCCGCGTGTCGCCGAGGTCGCCCACAGGCTGGTCTGGACGGCATTCGCATACAGGTTGGCGTGGGTCAGGATCGCGCCTTTCGGCGTGCCCGTGGTGCCGCCGGTGTATTGCAGCACGGCCATATCCTGGTCCGCATCGATCGCCGGGGCCGCATAGCCGCCGTCGTTGTCGATCAGGGAATCGTACGTGATATGCGCGTCGTCCGACGGAATCGACGCGATTTCCTTGCGCTTCATGAAGGCGAACAGCAAGCCGCTTGCGAGGGGCAGGATGTCGCGCATCCGGCAGGTGATGATCTTCTCCAGCGCGCCGTCCTGGATGCGATCCGCGATCTTCGGATACAGCGTTTTCAGGTTCAGGGTCACCATGATGCGCGTGTTGGAATCGAGGATCTGCCGCGCGATTTCGCGCTTGGCATACAGCGGGTTGTAGTTCACGACCACGGCGCCGATGCGCAGGATGGCGAAATAGAAAATTACGTAGTAGGGGCAGTTCGGCAGCAGCAGGCCGATCCGGTCGCCCTTGCGGACGCCAAGGTCCTGCAGACCCTTGGCGACCCTGTTCACCAGATCGTCGACGGTCTTGTAATCGTAGCGCTTGCCGAGGAACTCGATGCAGGGATTGTCCGGGAAGTCGGCGACCGCGTCGTCGAGGATCTTGGTGACCGGATGGGTCTCGATGTCGGTGGCCCAGGTCAGCGATGGCGGGTAGGCGTCCTCCCAGGGATAGCGGTCGGGCGGTACGACGCGGTGCTGGCCGGCCCGTTTCGGACCGAGCGACGCAACCGCCGACCGGACCGCGGCGCCGAGTTTGGAAAGGCTATTTTTATTAATAAATTTCAATTGCATAACCTGTATTCTTTAGGGCGAATATGAGCCTAGGGCGCGCGATAGAGGGGTATTGCCCGGCTTTTCCGATGTTCCGTCCTGAAGGCTTCTATTTATCCCTTGATAAGGTTGCAGAATTTTTAACCCGCCTCCGCCTGAATCGGCGGGGAATCCAGGTTTTCCCGGCGTGCCAGCATGCCGATCACTTCCATCAATTCGGGTACGATGCGGTCCACGGCTTTGGCGCCTTCCTCGATGGCGTCTTCGGCGCGGTGAAAGTCGAGCAGGCCGATATGCCCCAAGCGGGGCGTGATCGAGACGTCCGGCGGATCGCCGGCCAATCGGCTGCGGGTAATTCGGTCGAGCAGGATGGTGAAGCTTGCCGCCATCGTACCCATGAAATTGGGCTCTTCCTGCTCTACGGCAAGGAGCTGGCGCATCGCGGGTCCCAATCGTTCCGGCGTGGACGTGCGACGTTCGACCCCAGTATACGGCGCTTCGTCGCCCTCGGCATCCGGTTTTCGCTCGTCCGTGTCGGCCATGCCGCTCATGGTGTCGCCCGTCAGGGTCACCGCGATGACCACCCGCGCGCCCATGGACCGGCAGACCGAGACCGGCACCGGGTTCACCAGCGCGCCGTCGATCAGCCAACGGCCGTTGACCTTGATCGGCTTGAATATCCCCGGGATCGAGACGGAGGCGCGGATCGCGTCCAGCATATGACCTTCGGTCAGCCAGATTTCGTGGCCGGTATGCAGTTCCGACGCGACGGCGGCGAAGCGCGTCGGCAGGTCCTCGATCCGGCTGTCGCCGACCACCTTTTCCAGTTCGCGGAACATCCGTTTTCCGCCGATGATGCCGTTATCCGGCACCATGAAATCGAGCAGCCGCACCATGCGGAACCGGGTCAGCGTGCGCACCAGGTCGGTCAAGGCGTCCATCTGCCCGGCGAGGTAGAAGCCGCCGACCAGCGCCCCCATGGAGGTGCCGCAGATCATGTCGGGAACGAGGCCGAGTTCCTGGAGGCGCCGCAGCACCCCGATATGGGCCCAGCCGCGGGCGATGCCGCCGCCAAGGGCAAGTCCAATCGTCGGGCCGGTCGTCATGCTCGTCGGACCCCTCCATACCCTCCAGTGCAACCGCGCAGGCGTAATCGGGCCGGGGCCCCGGATGTCGGGGCGCGCCGGCCCGTAACGGCATGTCGGCATGCCGAGCCTAGCGCCGGTTTGATTGCAAAATGGTTAAGCATTGCTTGTTAAATTAGGGCGATTCAGGCGGTTCGGCGGCGCATCCCGTTCACCTTGGTTAACGAGTTTGGCATGGGATTATTCCCAGTCAGGCTGAAAACGGGTGGTTCTACTAGTAGAATTCCCGGTTAGGTTTTACTCCGCAATAGCGTTCGGATTTGTTAACCTTGTTGCGGTTTTATCGGGAACAGCGTCCCGATGTGCGACAAAGGGGATTGCGCGATGGCGTCGTCCGCACCGTCCAAGACCGAAACGCGTAGCGTTACGCATATTGTCGAGAATCAACCGCCGGTCCTCGAAGACGACAACGTCTTCGAGAGCGATCCCGTCTTGTTCGATGCGCTGCTGCGGGAGGGCGGCGCCTGGGGCGCGGACCGGGCGCACACGCTCGGCGGCAAGGTCGGCAGCGCGGAAGTGCTCGACTGGGGGCGGGACGCCAACCGCCACACGCCCGAGCTTCGTACCCATGACCGCATGGGCAACCGGATCGACCGGGTCGACTACCATCCCGCCTGGCACCATTTGATGGCGCTCGCGGTGGAGCACGGCGTGCACGCGCTGCCCTGGCGGTATCCGCAGCCGGGCGCGCATGTGGTGAAGGCGGCGCTGGCCTATCTGATGAACCAGGGCGAGAACGGCGTCTGCTGTCCGATGGCGATGAGCTTCGCCGCCGTGCCCGCGTTGCGCGCCGCGCCGGAACTGTCCGCGGACTGGGAGCCGCATCTGCTGTCGCTCGACTACGACCCCCGCTTCCTCCCGGCATCGCAGAAACGCGGCGCATTGATCGGCATGGCGATGACCGAAAAGCAGGGCGGCTCGGACGTGCGCGCCAACACGACGCAGGCCGTCCGCGCGCCGAACGACGGGTCCGACGCCTTCCGCTTGACCGGGCACAAATGGTTTTGCTCCGCGCCCATGTCGGACGCCTTCCTGACACTGGCGCAGGCCGACGGCGGGCTGACCTGTTTCCTGGTGCCGCGCGTGTTGCCGGACGGCACGGCGAACCGGTTCCTGCTGCAACGCCTCAAAGACAAGCTCGGTAACCGGTCGAACGCGTCGGGCGAGGTCGAGTATGACGACACGCTGGCGTGGCGCGTCGGCGGCGAGGGCGACGGGGTGCGCACGATCATCCCGATGGTGCATCACACGCGGCTGGACGCGTCGATCAGCGCGGCGGCGGTGATGCGGCAAGCGGTGGTGCAGGCGCTGCACCATGCGGCGCACCGGTCGGCCTTCGGCGCGCGGTTGGCGGATCAGCCGCTGATGCAAAACGTGCTCGCCGATTTGGCGTTGGAGAGCGAGGCGGCAACGACGATGGCGATGCGCCTGGCGCGCGGCTTCGACGACGCGACCGCCGATCCCGGCCAAGAGCCTTTCGTGCGGCTCGCCACGGCGGTCACCAAATTCTGGATCTGTAAACGCGCCCCGGTTGTGGCGGCCGAGGCGATGGAGTGTCTGGGCGGCAACGGCTATGTCGAGGACTCGACGATGCCGCGCCTCTACCGAGAAGCCCCGGTGAACGGCATCTGGGAAGGCTCCGGCAACGTCATCTGCCTCGACATCCTGCGCACCCTCGCGCGCGAGCCGCAGGCCCTCGCTGCCATGGTAGACGAGTTGCGCGCGGCGAAGGGCGGCGATGCGCGGCTGGACACCTATGTAGCGAGTCTCGAAAAAGACTTGGGTTCCGATGCGTTGGACGAAGGGCAGGCGCGCGTCCTGGTCGAACGCCTGGCGCTGGCCTGGCAGTCCGCGCTCCTGGTGCAGCACGCCCCAACCCCAACCGCCGACGCCTTCTGCGCCTCCCGCCTCGACGGCACGGGCGGCCGCACGCTGGGCACGCTGCCCGGCGGCGAGGATCAGAAGGCGATAATCGGCCGTGCGTGGCGAGGCTAGGGGGTTTCTACAGCTCGTCTTGAGAGGGTCTCCCGGTAATGTCTTCTTAAGCAGCGGCCTTCTATACTAGGTTCTGTTTCCTTCATAATCGGGGTCGCAATGCGAGACTTTTCAAATCGTCCAGCGTGCGTTGAAAGACAGATAAGCGGCACGCCGAAAGTCATGCATTTCAGTTTGGCGTCGGGCGTTGTGATTGCCTTCGCCGCATTGTCCGCCGCCTGCGCGCCGCACACGGATTACTTCGAGACGCGCGCATTCGAAGTCACGGTCGATCTGACGGCCGAAGGCCAGCGGATGCAGATCACCCGCACCATCGAATGCGAGCCCCGTCGACGCCGCCATGCGGGCATCAGGCCTTACACCCAATGGCGCGCGGCGACGAAGAGCTTCGGCGAGCGCTTGCCGTCCGGCGCGGCGGTGATGATGGTGACTCCTTCCTTCTGCCGCTCCGCCTACCGTAAGCCGGGCATGAAGGGCGACGAACTGCCGGTCTCGCCGGGTCACATTCCGTATATCGGCTGGGCCGACAACGCCGACAATCCGACGGTCCTTGAGACGTATATATCGCCCGACTATTTCAAACGGCCCGACGCCCGCGTTCGCTATCACGGCATGACGGCGAGATTGGTATCGGGCGGGTCGGCATCAAGAAAGAAGGATGCGTTTGGTTGGTTTGGGCCTGAAAAGGATTTTGTTGCGTACGAAATTGGTTTTGCCTTGTACGCAAGAGCTTATCCAAAGCAGTTGTGGAAAAAAAATCCAGAGCTTGCCAAGCACGTTGGTCGTTTAAATAGGCCAGCATTGTTGCCGCGAGAGTTGCGCATCAAGGTTGCCCAGATAGAGAAATATTCAGTTTTGGTTGGGAAAGATCGATTTCTTTGGGGCCTAGGATTATCAGGAGGCCCCAGTCCCGATGTTGCAAGTGACTCTGGTGGGAATCTAGAGGTTGAGGATTTACTGCCCCTTCTGAGGACTAAGGATGGGTTTGAAATTCGATCAAGGGAGCGAGGGTATTTGGCGTTCTATAAGTTCCCTCGCTCGACACGCCCTTCGAAAAACAAGATCGCCGCCATCTTCCTCTCTCGAAGCGGAAGAATTCCAATCTTGGTAGCCAACTCGGCTCAACACGCGGTCTTCGATCCATACTCCCAAACAATCTACCTAATTCGAAGTGGTGAACCGATGAAATTTCCCAGCCAATATCTGAATCGGGAGTCGAACTCGTGAGTATCTCGAGTTTCAACGTTTGAATTCCGAACTTCAAACCGCATTCGTTCCGCAAATGACGAATTTGTCGCTACCCCAACTCCCTGAACGGTGCAGGATATTCGACCTTTTTCGGCATGCCCTTGAGCGCATTCGGTTTCAGTGCCAGCGCCATGAAGAACGCACGCGGATACGCCGTCTCGTAGGACTTCGCCGCGTCCAGCGAGAAGGCGAAGCGGGTGTAGTAGGACGGGTCGCCGAGCAGGAAGATCGCGGTCCAGCCGGCCGCTGTGGCGCGGCCGATGGCGTGGCGGATCAGGGCGGCGATGCCCTGACGCTGATGAGCGGGCGCGACCGACACCGGGGCCAGCGCCAAGGCGCCGGGCGGGGCGGCGAGGGCCGAGAGCAGGACATGGCCGGCGATCTCGCCGTCCGCCTCCGCGACGAACTCGAACACCGGGTCGCCGGAGTCGCGCAAGGCTTCGACGAGGCTCGCTTCGGCGGTCCCGCCGAAGGCGGCTTCGGTGAGGGATCGGACGGCGGGATGGTCGCCCTTGTCCGAGTCTCGAATGATCATGCGTCTCGGAGTCTCTCGTGACGGGCGGAAAAGCGCCGGTTGGGACAGACGGGGCCGGCCTCGCTACGGCTCGAACGCGTCGAACGCGGCCCTATAGTCCGGATGCCAGCGCGAGAGGGCGGGGCGGTTTTCGACGAGGTCGCCTGCGGACCAGAGGATGCGCTTGCGGTCGATGTCCGGCGTGACCTCGCCGTCCGGGCAGAGGATGTAGAAATCGCCGCGCTCCAGCGCATCCATCATGAAATCCACCACCTGATCCGGCATCCACGCGCCGGGGCGGTGTTCGCGTTTGCCGGTCGTCGTCATGCCGGGGATGAGCAGGTGGGCGGTCACCGGCGCGCCCTTGATGTTGCGCAATTCGTGCTGCAGCAGCTCGGTGTAGGCTTTTACCGCCGCCTTCGCGACGTTGTAGGGCGCGTTGCCGGGCGGGTTGGTGATGCCCTGCTTCGAGCCCACGTTGACCACCAGCGCCGGCGTCTCCTGGCGCAGCATCGACGGCAGGAAGGCTTGCACGCCGTGGATCACGCCGAACAGGTTGACGTCGAGCGCCTGCCGCCAGGTCTCTTCGTCCGCCCACGGTTTGGCGTTGAGCCGCGTCACCGCGTTGTTCATCAGCACGCCGACTTCGCCCAGATCGGCATAGACGGCGTCGTGCACCGCCGAGAAATCGCCGAGCCGCGCGACGTTGGCGGCGACCGCCAGGATATTGGCTTCCTCCGCCGAGGTTTGGGCGAGGATGTCGGCCCGCGCCGTCTCCAATTCCGCGTCGTCGATGTCGACCATGCAGACCTTCATGCCGAGCTCGGCGAAGCGCCGGCAGGCGGCGCGGCCAATGCCGAGCGCCGCACCGGTGACGACGGCGACCCGGCCGGGTTCGAAGGCGGGATGGGGCATGGGGCAATCCTCCGCTGGCGCAACTCCCGACAGGGTGTCACCCGATAGGCGGGAGGGCAACCTCGATCGCCGGCGCTTTATGCGGCGATCAGCGCCACCGCGTCCTGCAGGCTCACCGGGTCGTCGCCCAGCACCGCGTCGGTCATCGCCGTCGCGTCGTCGCCGAGGGCGAGCGGGTCCTGCGGGCGGAGGCGGTGGTCGATCACCATGCGCGACAGCAGCAGCCGGCGGGCGTCGCCGCCCCGGGCGCCGAGGGTCACGCCCTCGCAGGCCATCAGCACCGCGCTCGCCGTATGGTACAGCGCGTCGGCGGCCTGCCGGGCCATCGGCTGGTTGTCGGTCTTCGCGACCTCGTCGGCGAAGGCGACGGCGCGGTCGACCGTGGCTGCCAGCTCGCCGCGGAACTGCCCCGGCAGGGCGGGGTTGTCCTTGAGCCGCTGGGCCAGGTCGTCCCGCAAATCCTCGTGCGCGCCGACCTTGGCGATGGCGCGGGTGGTGACGTCGAGCGCGTTGATGTTCGACGTACCTTCCCACAGCACGCCGAGATGCGCGTCGCGCACCAGCTTGGCGTTGATCCAGTCCTCGATATAACCGTTGCCGCCGCGCACCTCCATCGCGCCGGTGGCGACGGTGATGTTGTCACGGCAGGCGCGGAACTTCAGCAGCGGCGTCAGGATGCGCAGCAGCTTCTGCGCCCGCGCGTCGCTCGCCTTGTCCGGGTGGATCTGCTGTGCAATCAGCAGCGCGACGGACAGCACCTGCTCGGTCGGCACCATCAGCTTCAGGAGCTGGCGGCGCAGCAGCGGCTTGTTGATCACGGTCTCGCCGAAGGCGATGCGGTTCTTGGCGACGGCCATCGCCTCGTTCAGGCAGCGCCGCATCATCCCGGCGGCGCGCACCCCGTGCGACAGGCGCGACAGATTCACCTGATCCATCATCTGCTTCAGCCCGCTGTTCACGTCGCCCAGCGGATAGGCGACCGCCCCGTCGAAGATGATCTCGCCCGACGCCATCGACTTGCTGCCCATCTTGGGTTTCAGCCGCACGATGCGGTAGCTGTTGCGGGTGCCGTCGTCGAGCCGGCGGGGCAGGGCGAACAGGCCGAGGCCCCGGCTGCCTGCGGGCGCGCCCTGCGGCCGGGCCAGCAGCAGCGCCACGTCGCCGTCGGCGCAGGAGCAGAACCACTTCTCGCCGTAGAGCCGCCAGGTGCCGTTCTCGTTGCGCGCCTCCAGCTCGAGGTTGCCCACGTCGGAGCCGCCGGTCTTCTCGGTCATGAACTGCGCGCTCTTCAGGATCGTGCTCATGTCCTGGCTCATCATGCCCGGCAGGAAGCGCTCCTTGGTCTCCGCGTCGCCGTAGCGCTCGATCAGCATGGCCGAGGTGTCGGTCACCGAGATCGGGCACATCAGCGCGAATTCCGACTGCGTGAAGAGATACTGGAAGACGTATTTCGCGATCGGCGGCATCTTCTCCGGCCAGCCGAACATGCCGGGCTTGTGCGTCATGCAGTGGATGCCGAAATCGCCGAAGCCGATCTGCTCCATCTCGCGGTAGGCCGGATGGAACTCGATCCAGTCTTCGTCCAACCCGCGCGGGTTGCGCGTGTGCAGGATCGGCTCGTGCCGGTCGGCGAGGCGGGTCAGCTCGTCCAGCCGTCCGCCCGCGACCTCGCCCAGCCGTTCGTAATGCGGCGTCAGGTGGTCGAGCAGCGCGCGGTCCATGTAGAGCGGCAGCAGCGACCGCAGGCTGCGGTCGAGCGTGAAGAAATTCTCGCCGTGGCAATCGGGGGCGATCCAGTCGTCGAGGGTCTGCGGCAGTTCGAGGTCGGCGGCTTCGGCGTGGCTCATGCGGGGCTCCCGGTCGGTCGGCGGTCTGAGGATAAGGCGGACACTATCCTAAAGGATGATCCCAGCATGCGGGTGACGGGGTATCGCCGCAACCGATTTATCGGTATCTTTTGGTTGCGTTTTACTCAATCAAGGAATTAGGCCATGTCGCAGATTCCGTCTATGAGGGCCTTAAGCGCGTTCGAGGCGTCGGCGCGGCATTTGAGTTTTTTGCAGGCTGCGGCGGAGCTTCACGTGACGCCGGGCGCGGTCAGCCGGCAGATCCAGGCGCTCGAATCGCTGCTCGGGCGGCCGCTCTTCGTGCGGCACCACAAGCGGGTGGAACTGACCCGGACGGGCCGGGATTACCTGGAGGATATCCGCGCACCGCTGGCCCGAATCGGGGAGGCGACGGCGCGCATCCAGGGGGCCGATGCCGAGGCGGCGCTGTCGATCTGTGCCTATCCCACCTTCGCGATCCGCTGGTTCATTCCGCGCTGGGGCCGCTTTTACGACCGCAACCCGGGCCTGGACGTGCGCCTGACCACGTCGCTGACCCCGGTGGATTTCGCGCGCGACGAATACGACCTGGCGATCCAGGTGGCCGAGATGGACGCCCCGCCGCCGGGCCTGGTCGCGCATAAGGTGATCGAGGTGGACACGCTGCCGGTCTGCTCGCCCGAGGTGGCGGCCACGCTGCACGACCCGGCGGACCTTCAGAATGCGACGCTGCTGCACGGCGAGCCGCGCCCGCAAGATTGGGCGCGCTGGCTGGAGACGGCGGGGATCGAGGGCGTGGACGCGGCGCGGGGCCTGCATTTCGAGAGCCTGAACCTGGCGATCCAGGCAGCCATCGAAGGGCTCGGCGTGGCCATTGGGATCGAGGCGCTGGTCCGCGAGGACCTGGCCGAGGGCCGGTTGGTCCAGCCCTTCGCCCCGCTGCGCCGCTCGCGCCGGGCGATGTATCTGCTCTATCCCGAGGCCAAGGCCGCGAACCCGAACCTCATCGCCTTCCGCGATTGGCTGTTGGGCGAGGTGGGATAGGGATGGCGCTTTAAGACCGGGCGACTATTAGAACAATTATCGTCACTCCCGCGAAAGCGGGAGTCCAGAGGCCCGGATAGCGAAGATGGATTCCCGCTTTCGCGGGAATGACGCGAAGAATGGGATGGAAACGCCCTCACCCTGAGCTTGTCGGAGGGGCTTTGCGCCCACCGAATGCTTCGACAGGCTCAGCATGAGGCGGTCGCAACAAATTGCCGTCATCCCCGCGAAAGCGGGGATCTATGCGCACCGATGTCTGGATTCCCGCGTGCGCGGGAATGACGGGAAGAATGGGATGAGGCGGTCGTTACAAAGTGCCGTCATCCCCGTGAAAACGGGGATCCATGTGCAGCGGAGTCTGGATTCCCGCTTTCGCGGGAATGACGATATGTGAAGGCGAGGAAGACCTAACCTTTCGCCGCTTCCTTCTCGACATGTCGGATCAGTTGCGCCAGCGCCTCGTAGGGCTGCGCGCCGACCACGCCGTAGCCGCCGGCGACGAAGGTGGGCACGCCGGTGACGCCGACCTGGTGCGAGCGCGACCAGTCCGCGTCGATCGCGTCCTTGAAGGTGCGGTCGGTCAGCACGGTCCGGGCTTCCTCGACCGGCAGGCCGGCCTTCTCGACCAGATCGAGCAATACGTCGACATCGCCGATATTGCGCGAGTCCACGAAATAGGCGCGGTAGAGCGCGTCGTGCAGCGCGGCCCCGCCTTCCTGCGTGTCGGCCCACTTGCCGAGTTCCTGCGCCAGCCGGCTGTTATAGGTATGCGTGCGCTTGCCGTAAGGCAGCCCTTCCGCCTCGCACAGGCCCTTCATGCGCTGATACATCTCGTCGAACTGCGCCTCGCTGCGGCCGGGGAAAAGCTGCTGCAGCGTCTTGCCCTCCTGCGGCGTGTCCGGGTGCAGCGGGAAATGCACCAACTCGACCTCGATGTCGAATTCCTCCTGGAGTTTCTCGATACGCCCGGTAACGAGGTAACACCACGGTCATACGTAGTCGGAGTAGACCTGTAACGTGATCGGCTCGGCCATGACGGCTCCTGATGATTTTCCGTGAAGGGGAGTGTCGCGTGCTGAGTTCCGGGTTGCAAGGCCGGTCGGCAAATCGTGAAGACTACGGATGCACGTCCTCGGTAAACCAGTCGGTCGGCAGTTCGTTGCCCAGGCCCATCTCCTTCGCCTTGCGGTAGGCGACCGCGCCGCAGGCGGAGAATTGGTAGCCGGTGCCGGTGTTGTTCAGGAAACAGGTGGTTTGGTCCGCCGCCGTGCGGCCCTTTGCGCGGCCCGCGATCAGATCGAACACGGTGGGCAGCGTGTCGAAGCCGACCGCCTTCTTAACGTCGCCGTCGGCGCCGGCGACCTTCTTCATGTCCGGCAGGTCGGCGGTCTCGTTCGTCGGGGATTTGTCCTCCACGTTGTGGATGAACACCAGGTCGGCGTGGTTGACGGCGGCGGGGTCGATCTCCGGCAGCTTGATCGAGCTGACATGCATGCCGGGTTCGAGCCAGCCGTCCTGGAAGACATGGCCGAGCGAACTGGTCGAGCAGGCGACGACATCCGCGCCCTTCACCGCGTCTTCGGCGGCGGCCACGGGCGTCATGTCGAGCTGCAGGCGCTCGCCCCAGTCGCGGCAGAACCGCTCGCGGTTCTCCGGGTTGGGGCTGTAGCAGCGCACCGTTTCGATGCCGCGCACCGCCGCGAGCGCCATGAGTTGCGCCCCGGCCTGGAAGCCCGAGCCGATGATCGCCGCCGTCCGGGCGTCCTCGCGGGCCAGGTATTTCGCGCCAAGGCCGCTGGTGGCGCCGACCCGCATGCGCTGCATCGCGCCGTCGGGAAAGATAGCGAGCGGCTCGCCCGTTTCCGTGCTGAACAGCAGGACGAGGCCGACCCAGCGCTTGTTCGGGGCCGCGGGCACCTTGACCCGGCGCGGCACACCGCCGACCTCGGGGTAGGTGATGATGTCGGAGTTGATGCGCACCGCCGCCGCGCCGAATTTCGGCGCGATGCCGTCGGCGGATTTCAGGCCGTAGACCGCGTCCGGCATCGCCGTCGGCGCCAGGCTGTCGCTGCGTGGCCGCACCACGCCGCGCCCGGCCGCCAGTTCGCCATAGGCGTCTTCGAGGATGTCGACATAGTCGGCCATCGTGAGCACTTGCTCGATGTCGTCGTTCGAGAGGATCAGGGTCATGCGCCACCGTTGCGTTGCGGGGAGACGCTTAGGATACGGGACGCGGCGGTGCGGGCCAAACGATGGTCTCGCGTCGTCTACCCCCGGTTCCCCAGCACCGAGAGCTGCAACGTGCTTAACGGCGGGTTCGCGCCGGGCTTGTTGGCGTCGATCCAGGCCTTTACCGGGACATTCGTGGCCTCCGAGATCGCGTTGAGCTTCTGGAGCGAGCTTAGTTCGTCCCAGCGCTTGGGCGTGACGCCGGGCACCGGTGGGACGTTTGCGTGGGCGCGTTGGCCGATTTCGATCACGGCGGGGTAGAGGTTGGCGAGGACCGCGTCGTAGACCGGGTCGTTCGCCCGGGCGCTCGCATCGTCTTGGACCGACGTGTCGTGGCGCGCCTGGAATTGGTCTTCGAGCACGAGGGCGGACGCCTCGAAGTCGACCTCCGCGCCGTTCTCCTGCTCGATATAGACGGTGTCGCCGTCGACCTCGACGACGGTGCCGACGACGTTCCGCGAAACGTTGCGGACGATGTCTCCAACCTTGAACATGGGCGGCGGTGTCCTTTTCCGTGATGCGGCGGCACTATACGCCGGTCCTGCGCCCCGCCAATAGCGTTGTTCCGTGACCGACGGCGGGTTTACCGATATTTGCCTTGGCGGCCCCGCATCGGGGAAGATGAATGCACATCCGATAGGAGCGATCCCATGGCCGACTTCGACTTCCGGCCCGGCGACGGGCCCATCGGCGGCGAGTTCCTCGGCGTCGACGCCGCGGCACCCATGAGCGACGCGACGTTCGCCGAGATCGAGGCGCTGTTCTATCGCCATTCGGTTGTCGTGTTCCGCGATCAGGACCTGACGCCGCAGCAACTCGTGGCCTTCTCCGCGCGGTTCGGAACGCTGCAGCCGAACGTGCGGGCGGAAATCCAGAACCCGGACGCGCCGGAGATCACGCTGATCTCAAACATCACCGAGAACGGCAAGCCGATCGGCTCGCGCGACGCCGGGCGCTACTGGCATTCGGACCTGTGCTATCTCGGCGAGCCGAGCAAGCTCACCCTGCTGCATGCGCTGGAGGTGCCGGAACGCGATGGCGTCGCCTACGGCGATACCCGTTTCGCCAGCGCGCCGGCGGCCTACGACGCGTTGTCCGATGATATGAAGGCCCGGCTCGAGGGGCGCAAGGCGGCGAACAGCTACCGCTACATGTGGAACCGCAAGGCGCGGGAGTTCGGCGTGCGGCCGGTGCTGAGCGACGAAGAGCTGCAACAGTATCCCGAGGACGCGATCCATCCGATTATCCGCACGCACCCGGTGACGGGCCGCAAATGCCTCTATGTCTGCGAGGGCTATACGAGCCGGATCGTCGATATGCCGGAAGCGGAAAGCGACGCGTTGTTGCAGGCGTTGTTCGCGCACGCGATCAAGCCGGAGTTCGTGTACCGCCACAACTGGCGGCTCGGAGACCTGCTGGTCTGGGACAACTGCGCGGTTCAGCACAAAGCGACGTTCGACTATCCGCCGGAATTGCGGCGGCGCATGCAGCGCTGCGCCGTGGAGGGATCGGTGCCGTTTTGAATCGCGGCGGCCACGACATGCTGCATCGTTACGGTATAGTCGGGGGATGACGCCGCCGCGCCCCGACATCGACGCCTTTCTCCGCCGCATCGCCGCCGAAGTGCGCGCCGCCGATCCGGCGGGCGAGATGCCGCATGACGCCATGGCGGCGCATCTCAACGACGCGGGGCTGACGACGCGGCAGGGGCGGCCGTGGACCGGTGCGATCGTGGAGAAATTCCTCAGCAGTCCGGCGGCTCAGAAGCATCTGGCGAACAAACAACCGGAGTGAAAAGCATGGTAACCGGCGACGATATCCTCGGGTCCTGGGTCATGGTGGACCGGGGCACCGACAGCGAGGAGGACGCCAAGCAGGCGCTCGAACGCTACGGCGACGATCCGCAAGGATTCATGATCTTCGCGCCGGACGGCTGGATGAACGCCGTCGTCTGCTGGGGCGGGCGGCCCGAGCTGCCGGGCAATCCCGCATGGCACGCCGACGCGCCCGAGGCCGACAAGGCGCGGGCCTTCGACACCTACCTGTCCTATGCCGGCAAGTGGACCGTGGAGAACAGCCGGCTGTCGACACGCGTCGCCTATGCGCTGAACCCCGGCTGGATCGGCGGCGACCAGGAACGCGACCTGGAAATGACGGACGACGGCCACCTCATCCTGAAACTGTCCCGCGCCTGGCCCGACGGCCGGGTCATGCACGGCTGGGTGAAGTGGAAGCGGGCGGGGTAGGCGCGGCGTGCGTCCGCCCGCCCGTCATTGATTGTGGGCGCGGTGGATCAGGTCCTTCAGCAAATCTAGGTTTTCCACCTGCATTGGCGTTTCGCCTTCGTTGATCTGCCGGTCGATTTCGAGGACGGCGTTGTTGCAAGGCGTGCGGATGCCGTGCGCCTCGCCGCCGCGCGTGACCAGACCGGTGATCAGGTCCATCTCGCTCTTTCGGCCCTTCTTGTGGTCGTGGATCGGCGCGGTGGTGCCCTGCTGGCCGATATGCCGCATCAGGGTCTGCATCGCGGTCAGCAGGGCTTCGTCGCCGCCGCCGGCGATTTCGTCCGCCGTCAGGCCGAACACCGGCTGCATCTCGTAGCCAAGCGCTTCGCCGACCGCCATCGACTCCCGCCCGAGGGCGACGCAGATCTCCAGCATGCCCGGCAGGTCCTTGGCCTTCCAGTTGGTGATGCCGAACAGGCCGAACGGCCCCATCACCATGGTGTTGGTGATCAGCTTGGTCCATTTCGCGTCTTGGATTCTCTCGCTGACCTCGATCTTGGCGAAGTGGTCCATGACCGATTTGATTTCTTTGACCCGGCGCGTCACCGACCCGTCCAACTCGCCCACCGCGAACCAGGTGCCGTCGCGCGACGTGTCCCGTTGCAGGATGCCCGGCTCGAAGATTTCCGCCGACAGCTCGACGACGGAGGCGACGGTGCGTTCCCGCCCGACGATGGAGGCGATGGCGTCGTCGTTCATGCCGTTCTGCAGGCCGACCACGACGCCGTCGTCTTTCAAATAGGGCGCGATCAGCTCGGTCAGCCAGCGGGTGTCGTAGGATTTCACCGCCAGGAACACCAGGTCGTAGGACGGCACCCGCGAGGCCAGTTCGTGTAGATGGATGGCGTCGAGCACCGCGTGCACCTCGCGGTCGGGCATGGTGACGGTCAGCCCGGTGCTGCGGACGGTCTCTACCTGTTCGGGCCATTGGTCGATGACAGTGACGTCGAGGCCGGCCTCGGTTAGGTCGGCGCCGACCGAGCCGCCGATCGCGCCGCAGCCGATCACCGCGATCTTTTTGTCCGAAAGGTCAGGCACGGCTCGGCGCTTCGCCATGTTCTTTGATGTAGCGCTGCCGCTGCGAGAGGAACAGCACGACGAACAGGACGATCCCGACGATATGCGTCAGCCAGTTCGGCCAGAACAGGCAAAAGGTCGCGATAGCCCATAAGGACCGTTCCAGCCAGCCGATCTTGACGTAGAGGAATCCGACCATCAGCGCCGCCATTCCCATGAACCCGATGAAGGCTGTGATGAAGGTTTCCCCCAGGTTGAATGTCTGATCCAGCAGCAGGAGCGGGCTGAAGGCGAACAGCATGGGGATCACATACATTCCCTTCGCGGTGCGGAAGGCGGCCCAGGCGGCCTTGTTCGGCTTAGCGTCGGCAATGCCCGCGGCGGTATAGGCGGGCACGCAGACCGGCGGCGTGAAGCTGCTGTCGAGGCTGAACCAGAACACGATGAGATGCGCCGCCATTAAGGTCAACGCGAAGGGCTCGCCCAACTCCAGCAGGGCCGGCACCGCCATCACGGACAACACGATATAGGCAGCGCTGGTCGGCAGCCCCATGCCGAGTACGAAGGAGGCGAGACCCACCATGACGATGCCGAGGAACAGGTTGCCGAAGGACAGCGTGATGACCAGCGACGAGAACTTCAACCCGAGGCCGGTCTGGTACAGCACGCCCATGATGATGCCGACGGAACCGACGGCGGCGAGGATCGGCAGGGATCGCCGGGCGCCAAGCTCCATGGCGTAGAAGACGTTCCAGATGCCGTATCTGATCGCTCCGAAGATGTCGCCCGCCGACGGTTTGTTGTTCGGCGCCGTCGCGAACAGATTGATCGCGCCCTTCACGAAGGCGATCACCACGACCGAGGCGATGCCGACCAGGCCGGCCTGCGGCACGGGACGTCCGGCCATGATCAGCGCCATGATGACGAGCGGCGGCAGCAGGTAGTACCAGCCCTCCTTGAGGATCGGCATCACCGGCGGGAGTTGGTCCGCCGCCATGCCGCGGACGCCGCCCTTGCGCGCCTCCAGATGCACCATCGCGTAGACCGACGCGAAATACAGCACCGCCGGCAGAATCGAGACCTTGACGATTTCCCAATAGGAGATGCCGGTGAACTCGACGATCAGGAAGGCGGAGACGCCCATGATCGGCGGCATGATCTGACCGCCCGTCGACGCGGCGGTTTCGATCCCGGCCGCCGTCTCGGGCTTGAACCCGGTCCGTTTCATCAACGGGATGGTGAAGGGGCCGGTGGTCGCGACATTCGCGTTGACGCTGCCGGTGATCGATCCGGTCATGCCACTGGCGAAAATTGCCGCCTTGGCGGGGCCGCCGCGCAACCGGCCGGCGGCGGCGATTGATAGCTTCACATAGAAGTCCGCGGCGCCCATCCGGTCCAGGAAGGAACCGAACAGGACGAACAGGAAGATGAACACGGAGAACACGCCGACGGGCAGGGTGTAGAGGCCGTCGGTGGTCATGTATTGGTGATCGACGATGCGTTCCCAGGTCGCGCCCTTATGCGCCAGCGCGCCGGGAAAATAGGGGCCGAAATAGGTGTAGGCGACGAAGAAGGCCGAAATTGCGGGCAGGGCGTTATTGATCGTCCGCCGCGACGCTTCCCAGGTCACGAACAAGGCGATGGTGCCGAAGATGAAGTCTTCGGTCCGGATCGGGTCGACAAGGAAGAGCCGGCCGAGGAAATAGTCCAGATTGAGGATCGGGTAGGAGAGGGCCGCGACGGTGGCGAAGAAGAGGATCACGGAGATCGCAAGGCGCCACCCTTTCTCGTGGCGATCCCGGAACACGAGGAAGACCAGCGACATGCCGAATAGGTACGTAACCGTTCGCTGGAAGGTCGATTCATATCCGCCGGTAAAGGCGATGTGGATATGCCAGACCGCCATGCCGACGGCGATAATCGAGATCAGCCAATCGACCATGTTCCGGTCTTCCGGCACCTGCATATGGCTTTGCGTTTCGGCGTCCTTTTGCAGGGCCTTCGGCGCCGCGTTGCTCATGTCCCGTTCTCCCCTCGTCACGATATTCCCCGCGCGGTGCGAGCTGCAACCACGCGGGGAATATCGGTACCCTGAACGTCAGAGACGCCTTACTTCATCACGCCCTGTTCTTTGTAGAACTTGATGGCGGCGGGATGGAACGGGACGCCGAGGTCCTTGGAGGCCTTTTTCAGATCCCAACGGGTGAAGATCTTGTGGACCTCATGCAGAGTTTTCCGCTTTTCCCAAGCGGTCTTGATGAAGGCGTAGACGAGTTTGTCCGGCGTCTTGTCGGTGCCGATGACGATGCCGCTGGTGCCGACCGACTTCACGTCGTTCGGCGCGCCCTTATACAGTCCACCGGGGATCACACAATCGTTGAACCCGGCTTTGATCAGCGCGCCGCGGACCCCGTCGCTCATCTGGAGGAAGGTCAGGTCGCGCGCCAAGTGGGCCTGGATTCCGGCAGCGTTCGGAATACCGGAATTGTGATTGTAGAAATCGATGCTGCGCGAGCGGATTTGCCGGGAACTCGCACCGACGCCGGCGTAGACGATCTTGAATCCGCGCTTTTCGAGTTCCTTATAGTTCGTGCCCAGATGTTTCAGCATCACGCTCGAGACGAACTCGGTGCTGGTCCCTTTCTTGCCCACGCTAATGCCCAACGGCTCCTTCGACGCGATGAGATCGTCGATGGTCTTGATCCCGGCGTCGAAACGTTCCTTTGCCGCGTATTGGTGATAGCAGGAATTGTAGAAGGCCCCGATCATGCGCAAATTCGCGAATTTCTTCGGTGCATACGGGAACTCGCCCTTGATCGCGTTGTTGACCAAGTTGCCGAACGAGAAGCCGATATCCGCGCCGCCCGATCCGATCCGGGCGGGATTGGCTTTACCGCCGCCGGGGACGACGCTCAGTTTCTGATCCTTGTTGTTCTGATTGAAGACTTCGGTCAGGCCCGCGCCCAAACGGCCGAACGTCCCGCCAAGCGAACCCACGGCCATGGTGTATTGATCGGCGCTCAGTGCCGGAGTCGAGATGCTAGCCGTGCTCAGCCCGCCCAACGCGACGGCAAAAACCGCTAAACGTTTCATGGTGCTTTCTCCCAGTACGTTTCTTGAATCATCGGTACGTAGATAACTAGCTAGGTCCCATGATGACCCAAAACAGTTGAAACCGAAAATCCAAGGCTAGCGGTGGTGATGCCGGGCGCCGATTTCTATAGGGTGCGGCAGTTTTGATGAACGCGCCGATCGGTGGCAGATTGGCGGATGTCCACGCGCGCCGATCGGAACGAAACCGGTATCGTAGATCGTTCGGCAAGCGTCTCTTTCAAAGCCCGGATTTGTCCCCATCCGGATCGGAGACCATTAGATGAGCATTACGCTATTCGAAAATTTTCGCGCGCTGTTCTATGCGCCGTTCTACGCCGCGTTCGGAATCTCCGCATACGAACGGGAGGATGTCGATGTGACGCTTGCGCCGATGTCCGCGCCCGGCGACGGGAGCAATGCCATTCTCGGCGGCGCTGCGGCGATCACCTGGGGCGGCCCGATGCGGGTGATGCGCCACCACGACGAGGACCCGGACAGCGATCTCGTCTCGTTCTGCGAAGTGGTCGGCAAGGATCCTTTCCAACTGGTCGGCCGGACCCCGAAGGCGGATTTCGAAATCCCCGACCTTGTCGGCATCCGGTTCGCCAGTTTTCTGGAAGCGCCGACGCCGTGGCTGTGTTTGCAGGAAGACCTTCGGCGCGAAAACATCGACCCGGACACGATCGATCGGACCGGTGACCTCCCGGTCACGGAGATCATGGATCGATTCCGGAAGGGCGAGTTCGACCTGGTGCAGGTTCCGGAACCCTATGCGCAAGAACTGGTGGCCGGGGGACATGGACATATTTGGTACGAGACCGCCTGGCGGGGTCCCTGTTGCTATACGACTTTCAGCGCCAGGCGCAGCTTCATCGACGCGCACCGGGAGGAAGTCGGCGCGATGTATGCGGCGCAGGCGGCGACGCTAGATTGGATACACGATGAAACGGCGGCTGAAATCGCCAAGGTCGTCGCCGAGTATTTTCCCGATGTCCCTTCCGAACATCTCACGCGATCCATCGATCGCTACAAGAGCGCCGGCCTGTGGAGCCGAAATGCGGCCATCAGCAAGACCGGCCTCGAACGGCTGCGGGCGGGGCTGCTGTCCGGCGGTTTCATCCAGCGGGCGATCCCGTATGAAGAGATGGTCGAGACCCGGTTTGATACGCCGGACTAGGGGCGGCATGTCGGCACGGGCCGCGATTGCCCATCCCAGACGTTTCGATTGATGTGCGCCGCGTCTAATGAGACCATCGAATAACCCCGCATGAAATTCACGATGGGGCGAAATGCGACGGGAGGGATCAATGACAAAGGGCAACTCGAAGAGTTCGACTCCGGTCGGCGTTAATCACGTCGTCCTCAATGTGCACGACATCGAGGAGTCGCATCAATTCTGGACCGAGGTCATCGGTTTGCAGCAAGTGGGGACGCTGCATCCCCGCGAGGATATGGGCGACTTGCCGGCGATGCGCTTCTACAGCGGCAATCGGGACGGCCAGTTGAACCACCACGACCTGGCGCTGGTCGAGAACAAGGACCTGCCGCCGCGCCCGGAGAATTGGGATCCGTTCGGCACGCCGCAGGCGATCAACCACGTCGCCTTTGCCATGCCCGACCGCGAGTCCTGGATGGAGAAACTCGCCGACCTGCAGGCCAAGGGCGTGAAGTTCAACATGCGGGTCAACCATGGCGTCACGCACAGTGTGTATATCAACGACCCGAACGGATACGGCGTCGAGTTGTTGTACGAGTTGCCCCGCGAGATGTGGGAAAACGATATCGATGCGGGTTTGAACTATCTCGAATTGCTGCCGACCGAAGGGCCGGAGGCGCTCGAGGACGATCTGGAAAACGCGCCGCGGTTCCCGGCGGCGGAGAGCTAACGCCGGTCCGCGAACGCAAGCAACGTCGCCAGGAAAGGAAATGCCATATGCCGTTTTTCGATAATGGCCCGGCGCGCATCCGCTACGAAGAGACCGGGTCCGGCTTCCCTCTCTTGGTCATTCCCGGCGGCGGCATAAACTCGTCCATCGGTAACTTAACCGGCGGCGCGCCGTTCAATCCGATGGAGGAGTTTGGCGGGGAATACCACTGCATCACCATGGACCTGCGCAACTCCAACGAAAGCGAATCGTATGGCCCGCTGGAGGTCGACCGGCCCTGGGACGCGTTTAGCGACGACCACATCGGTTTGATGGATCACCTGGGCATCGACAAGTTCATGGTGTTGGGATTCTGCATCGGCGGTCCGTTCATCTGGAATCTGTTGAAGCGCGCGCCGGACCGCGTCGTCGCCGGCGTGCTGGCCCAGCCCAGCGGCGTGACGCCGGAACTGCCGAATCTGTTCTACGACGCAAATATCGAGGGGTGGGCGCCGGATATCTGCGCCCGGCGGCCCGACATCACGATGGACATGGCCGCGGCCTTTCTGGACAACATGTACCGGAACGGTCGCGACTTCGTTTTCACCGTGTCCCGGGATTTCGTGCGCGAATGCCAGACGCCGGTCCTGATCCTGCCCGACGACATCCCGGTCCACCCGTATGCCGTGGCCATGGAATCCGCCATGCTTGCCCCGAACGCGCAGGTGAGCCTGTTCCCGTGGAAAGATCCCAAGGACCGCATCCCCTTGGCGATCCGGCATATCCGGAGTTTTTTGAAGGCGCATTGCCTCTAGCAGGTGCTGTCCACGGGCGACCGGGTTGTTTGGTATTCTAGGATGTCCCGAGCGGAATAGCCGTGAGGGTGACTTACATGAGCAATTTCGTTCATCTCAATCACGGATGGAACGCGGACCCTAACGCGGCGGACCCGCGCGTGGAACATGACGGCGATGACGCGGTGTTGAGCTTTGCGCTCAACGCGTTCGAGTTCGAGGCCTTCGCCAAGGGCGACATGGGATATCTTCGCTTCCATGATTGTTCGCGGTACCGCTTCACCCACGTGAATGACGAGGGCTGGTATCGGGGGCAGTGCCGGTTCAGCGGCCTTGCGCCCCGATGGGGCGAATTCTATGAGGTTACCGGCGATTTCAAGGACACGGCGAACGATATCGTCTGGACCTTCCATGCCGCGGCGGCGGAGGGTCAGCGAAACTTCCTGTTCTATTTCAAAGACAATACATTCGAGTGTAGTGCGCGGGATTGGTCGTTCGATCAGGCCGAACGCAACGCACTGAAACGACTTTCGGTCGAAAAGCGACTCTAGTCGGAAGTTCTTTGATCGTACCCTTCGGAGCGGGCGACTAGTGGCCTTCGAGCTGGCTTGGTATCTACCGCGGCGTTAAGAACCGTGCGTCATCCGCCGCCCCATGATCCATCACCCGCAGGATGGAGGCGTTCATCATGTACACGCTCATCAACGCGGTGAGTTCCATCAGACCCTTTTCCCCATAGCGTTCGCGTACGGTTTGGAAGGTGTCATCGCTGACCCTCCCGTCCTCGAGGACTTCGCGTCCCAGCCGGATGATCATCGCTTCATCCGCCGTCAGGTCGTCCAACGGGCCATAGGTATCGATGGCGTTGATGGCCTCCTCGCGCGTACCGGCGGCCAGCCCCCGTTTGACGTGCGAATTCCAGATATAGTCGGCGTTCGCGGCCCGCGCGGCGGTGCAGATGGCGAGTTCCGTCTCGGCCTGCGTCAGGGTGGTGTGGTAGCGCAGATGGTCAACGAGGTCCGAAAGGAGTTCTCCGGCTTTCCCGGCATACGTGAGGTAGCTGCTGGGCGGCGGCATGCTTTTGCGCGTCTCCAGGATATGACGGACGGCGGCGCGGGTCTCCTCGGGGAAATCGTCCGTATCGGATGGTATCGGCATTCGGGGCATCGTCTTTCTCCTATTCGTACAAATTGGCCTGCTGCGGTCAGTCGAATGCGGGCATTATTTCGTCCGCGAAAATCTTCATCAGTCCCGGTGTCGCATAGGCGCTTGAAAACAGGATATAGGCGACGCCGCCTTCCCGTAGGCGCTCGATCTTCTCGATGATCTCTCCGGGAGTCCCGATGAGCGTGCCGTTTTCCGCGGCCCGCCGCAGGTCCGGATCGGACGCCATGCTGGAGACATAGCTGCGGTCGGCGGATGCCGCCAACGTGTTCATCCGGTTCAGGGCCTGCATCCGGCGTTCGAGGGCCTGCTCGCGTTCTTGCTCGGTTCGAACGATGGAAATGCCACGCGCCACCGCGACGGACATCGGATCGAAGGCACGGCCCGACGCCTCCACGGCCTCGCGGTATACCCGAAGCCGCTCCAGCGTCAGGTCGAACGTGGCGAACTGATCGAGCAGCAGCGAATAGCCGTCCTCGGCGGCCTTGCGCAGCGATTCGGGCCGGCCGGCGGCCAGCCAAAGAGGCGGATGCGGACGCTGCACCGGCGGAGGTTCGACGATGATGTCCTCGAAATTCCAGCGGTCGCTATGGTGCGAAAACCGCGTGTCCGACGTGAGCGATTTCCGAATCAAGGCGATCGATTCCTCGAAACGCTCGGTTGCTTCTTCCAGGGGAATACAAAACCGCTCGAACTCGTTCGGGCGGTAGCCCTTGCCGACACCGAAATCGAGCCGTCCGTTCGACAGCACGTCCACGGTCGCCGCCTGTTCGGCCAGCAGGACCGGATTGTGCCACGGGACGACGACCACGGCGGTGCCGAGGCGGATCGTCCTGGTTCTGGCGGCGAGGTAGGTGAGCAGGTTGAGAGACGCCGAGATTTGGGCGCTGCCCGTGAAATGATGCTCGACGAGAAAGATGCTGTGGAAACCGAGACCTTCCGCTTCCACGACGCCATCGATCAGTTGCCGGTAGCCGTGGCTATCGTCGGACGGCGAAGCGCGTAGCCGTTCGCCGCCGTTCTCTGCACCGTGCCCGCCGATTTTGGCGGTTGCGCCACCGAACAGACCGAACTTCACCGGATATGTCCCTTCTCGATTAACCGATCCGTAACGCTAACAGTCGCGCTGCTTGTGCCCAAGATCGCCGCAACGTTTGTCCGCCGGACGTATGCCATACCTCAGTATCCCGCGTTCCAATCGATAACGTTCTTCAGCGGTTTCCCGTCAAGGAACGCCCGCAAATTCTCGCAGAACAAGTCGGTGGACCGCCGGTAATGGACGTCCGTCTTGCCGGAGACATGCGGCGTGATGAGGATGCGGGGGTGTTTCCACAACCGCTCGCTCGGCGGGTGTTCGAACTCGCCGACGTAGACGTCGAGTGCGGCGCCGCGCAAGTGGCCGGAATCGAGCGCCGCCAGCATGGCGTCTTCGTCGATGATCTCACCGCGGGCCACGTTGGTTACGATGCCGTCGGGCTTCATGGCGGCGAAAGCGTCCGCGTTCATGAGCTTGTCGGTGTCCGGCGTCCATTGGCAGCAGACCGCGGCGAAATGGCTTTCCGACAGCAGGTCCAGCAGGCTCTCCGGACCGCGGATATCGGAAAACCCTTCCGGCAATTCATTGCCGGGATTTCGCTTCGTGCCGACCGCGCGCATCCCCAATCCGGCCGCCAGGCGGCCCACATGTTCGCCGATGCCGCCGGCGCCGACCACGCAGATCGTTTTGCCATCGAATAACAGGGATTTGTACTCCGGCTTGTGGAAAACGCCCTCGGCGCGGTCCCGGTCCGCCTGATCGAAGCGCCGGGCGAAATAGAAAAGGCTGCCAATGGCGTATTCGGCGATCGGCAACGTGTTGCCGTAGCCGCGTGACGTGGTGACGATAATGTCGGATCCCCACAGGTCGCCCTTGCGCAGATTGCTCGCGCCGGCCGGTTGTTGGTGAAACCATTTCAGGTTCGGGGCGCGCGACCGGAGGTCGAACGGATAGGGCCAACCGCCGAACACGACATCGGCGCGCGCCAGTAAGGCATCGCGTTCTTCGCGCGTCCCGTGTCCATGCGCGTCGGGCGGCAGGTGCTGGGCTGCCGCGAAGTCGTCCCATGTCTCGCGAATTTCACCGTCGAACCATCCTGGCGCCATGGTCAATGAGACGGAGGGGTCGACGGCCGCGATTTTTTCCGCATCGCCTTCGGGCAGATCAAGCAGGCAAAGCACATTCATTTGAATCTCGGGGTATTGTTCATCGCCAATTCTATGGTGCGGCGCCGTAGAGCACAAAATGCCGGGCTATGTGCGGAAAGGGCAAATCGGCTATCCTTGGGGACCGAAAGGAGGCGCACCATGCCACAACCGTCCGGCGGCCCGTTAACGAGTCGACGTGAGCCTGCGGTTCCGTTCGAACCGGTGATCGACCCGGCGGATTGGCGCGCCAAGGACCTGGCGGCTAGCGAAGATTACCTGTTCAACCTTACGGCCGGGCAGGTTGCCGAACTGGATCATGCGATCGGCGCGGTCGAGCGGTACGGTATCCCGCTATTGGACCTGACGCGAGACGATTTCCCGCTCCCGGAATTCGGGCGCCAGTTGGCCGGTATCCGAAACGAATTGATCGATGGGCGCGGATTCGTGCAATTGCGGGGCTTCCCGGTGGCGCGCTACTCGCGGCTGCAGGCGGCCATCGCGTTCTGGGGCGTGTCCCTGCATCTCGGCGACACGGTGTTGCCGCAGAACGCGAAGGGGCATTTGCTGGGTCATGTCTACGACATCGGTCAAACCAACAAGAACCCGAACCAGCGCGGGCCGTATTCGAGCGACGCGATCCCGTTCCATGTGGACTGTTCCGACATTGTCGGCTTGATGTGTTTGCGCACCGCGGTATCGGGCGGTGAGAGCGGTATCGCCAGTTCCGTCGCCGTGCACAACGAAATCCTGAAGCGGCGGCCTGACTTGCTGCGCATCCTCGCCGAGCCGTTCTATCGCGACCGGCGGGGCGAAGTGCCGCGCGGGATGGAGCCGTGGTACCGCGCGGCGGTATTCCACTACAACGAAGGTTGCCTCAGCACCACGGTCGAACCGCACTACATGCGGACGGCGGAGCGGCACCCCGGCGTGCCGGCGATGACAGCCGAACAGCACGAGGCGCTCGACTTCGTCGGTGAGGTCGCGCAGGAACTGCGTCTCGACATTGCCTTCGCCCCTGGTGATATGCAATTCCTCAACAATCACGTGGCGATGCATACGCGCAGCGCCTTCGTCGACGATCCCCGTCCGGGACACGGTCGTCATCTGTTGCGCATTTGGCTCGGCATCAAGGGTTGCCGTCCGCTACCGGCCCCGTTTTTCGAGCGCCACGGAACAGTGGGCGAGGTCGAATGGCCCGGCGGCATCGTCGGACCGGACACGGTTCCGAACGTCCCGCTCGATCCAGCCTGATCGCGCCCGGTCCAGCGGTAGGGAGAGTAAGGAATGTCGGTGACGGTGAATTTCGTCGGGTCGGGGGACGCGTTCGGGAGCGGTGGGCGATTCAACACCTGCATCCTGGTGGATGGGCCGGGAATCCGCTTCACGATCGACTTCGGCGCGTCGTCGCTGATCGCACTGAACGCGCAGGGCATCCTGCATAACTCGATCGATGCGGTCCTGCTGACGCATATCCACGGCGATCATTCGGCCGGTATTCCCTTCCTGTTGCTGGACGCGATGCTCGGCGCGAAACGCGACCGGC
Source organism: Alphaproteobacteria bacterium (assembly GCA_965228975.1). Classification (GTDB taxonomy): domain Bacteria; phylum Pseudomonadota; class Alphaproteobacteria; order UBA8366; family UBA8366; genus JAJFJD01. The sequence continues at coordinate 2,373,487 of OZ245851.1, read as the reverse complement.
CCTTGACCATCGCCGGGCCGAAGAACCTAAAGGCGCGGCTCGACGCGGCCGCCGAGGTGCTGTTTCCCGGCATGGAGACGATGGAGCCGAAATTCCCGGTCACCTATGTGGAACTGCCGGTCGGCGAGACCACCGACGTCCTCGGCCTCCAGGTCAGCCCGTTTGCCGCAAAGCATACCTGGCAGACCGATCCGACCATGCTGCGCGTGGGTGTCGGCGACAAGGTCGTCACGTATTCCGGCGACGGCGATTGGACGCCCGAGATGATGAAGGCGACGCAGGGATCGGACCTGTTCATCGCGGAGTGCTATTTCCACACCAAGCCGGTCAAATGGCATCTGAACTACCCCACGATCCAGGAACACAAGGCGGAGTTCGGCGCGAAACGCATGATCCTTACCCATATGGGGCCGGAGATGCTGGCCAAGGCGGACGAGGTGCCCGAGGAATGCGCGCACGACGGGCTTGTCATTGAGTTGTAACGCCCCGTGACGATACTGGGACTAACATAAGGGAACGGGTGACATGACGGTGCGGGTCGGCATCAACGGCTTCGGTCGCATGGGGCGGCTTGCCTTGCGCGCTGCGTGGGGATTCGATCCGGCCAACCCGGAAAGCCTGACGCGGCCCAGCGGCCAGTGGGGCGATGGTCATATCGAGATCGTCCATATCAACGAGGTGAAGGGCGACGCCGAGACGGCGGCGCATTTGCTGGCCTTCGACAGCGTACACGGCACCTGGCCGGTGCCGGTCGCGCCGGAGGAGGGGGCGATCCGCATTGCGGATACCCGCGTCACCGTCTCGCGGCAAGATACCCCGGGTGCGGTGCCGTGGTCCGATCACGGCGTCGATTTGGTCCTGGAGTGCAGCGGTAAATTCAAGACGCCGGATGCCCTGCAGCCTTATTACGACGGCGGCGTGCGGAAGGTGATCGTCGCCGCACCGGTAAACGACCCGGCGGCGCTGAACATCGTCATGGGCGTGAACGATGACCTCTACGATCCGGCGACCCACCACCTGTTGACCGCCGCGTCCTGCACGACCAATTGCTTGGCCCCGGTAGTGAAGGTGATCCACGAAGGCCTTGGTATCCGGCATGGGGCGATCACGACGGTGCATGACGTGACCAACACGCAGACCGTGGTGGACGCGCCGCACAACGACTTGCGCCGCGCGCGCTCGTCCCTGATGTCGCTGATCCCGACGACGACCGGGTCGGCGACGGCCATCGGGCTGATCTATCCGGAATTGCAGGGCAAGTTGAACGGCATCGCCATCCGGGTGCCGCTGCTGAACGCGTCGCTGACCGATTGCGTCTTCGAGGTGGAGCGCGAAACCACCGTCGACGAGGTGAACGCGCTGTGCAAGGCTGCGGCGGAAGGGCCGCTCTCGGGGATCCTCGGCTATGAAGAACGGCCGTTGGTCTCGGTCGATTTCGTCAACGATACGCGGTCGTCGATCGTCGATGCGCTCTCGACAATGGTGGTCGACGGGACGCAGGTGAAGCTGTTCGCCTGGTACGATAACGAATACGGCTATGTCTGCCGGATGACCGAACTGGCCGACAAGGTCGCGGCGGCGATGACGCGCGGTGCCGAGGCGGCGGATTAAGGACGGACGCTAAGTCATGGTCGACATTCGGAATTACGCAATCGTCACGGCCTCCTACTGGGGGTTCACGCTGACCGACGGCGCGCTTCGCATGCTCGTCCTGCTGCATTTCCACACGTTGGGCTACACCCCGCTGGAACTGGCCTTCCTGTTCGTGCTCTACGAATTCTTTGGCGTCCTCACGAACCTGCTTGGCGGTTGGATCGGGTCGCGGATCGGATTGAAGATCACGCTCTACGCCGGTATCGGGTTGCAGATCTTCGCGCTCTACATGCTGTCGCTGCTCGACCCGGCGTGGGAGCGTGCGTTGTCGGTCGCTTACGTGGTCGCGGCGCAGGGCCTGTCCGGTATCGCCAAGGACCTGACCAAGATGAGTTCCAAGAGTGCGATCAAGCTGGTCGTGCCGGAGGACTCGCATTCGGCGCTGTTCAAATGGGTCGCGGTGCTGACCGGATCGAAGAACGCGCTCAAGGGCGCGGGATTCTTCCTTGGCGGGTTTTTGTTGGCGGCGCTTGGGTTCGAAGCCGCGCTCTGGGCCATGGCCGCCGGGCTCGCGGTTATCCTGGCCGCGGCCATCGCCTTCCTGCCGGGCGGCCTTGGTAAGGCGAAGGCCAAGGTCAAGTTTACGCAGATCCTGTCCAAGAGCCGGGCGATCAATCTGTTGTCGGCGGCGCGGTTCTTCCTGTTCGGCGCGCGGGACGTCTGGTTCGTCGTCGGCGTCCCGATCTTCCTCTACGACGTGCTGGGTTGGAGCTTCACGCAGGTCGGCGGCTTCCTCGCCGCTTGGGTGATCGGGTACGGCATGGTGCAGGCCGTGGCCCCCGGTGTCGTCAAACGGTCGGTGGATGGCCGGTCGGCGGAGACGCGGGCGGCGCAGCTCTATGCCTTCCTGCTGACCGCCGTGCCGGTGGGCATCGCGCTGGCGATCGAGGCGGGGATCGATCCTGCTGTTACCATCGTTGCCGGCCTCGCGGCCTTCGGGGTCGTCTTCGCGATCAATTCGTCGGTGCACTCCTACCTGATCCTCGCCTTCACCGACGCGGACAAGGTCGCCCTCAATGTGGGCTTCTACTACATGGCCAATGCCGGCGGACGCCTCGTCGGCAGCCTGTTGTCGGGGCTGTCCTACCAGCTTTGGGGCATCACGGGGTGTTTGCTGACGGCGGCGGCACTCATGCTTCTGGCCGGGGTGATGACGATCTTCCTGTCCGGCGAACAACGCCGCCTGGCCGTGGAGACGGAAAGGGCGTAACGGCGGCGGCTCGCGGAGCCTTGATCGGCATGCCCGCGATTTCCGTGTACTCTGGACGGATAATCGTGACGGCGTTTGATGTGGCTTCAATACAGTCGAGATTCGTGTTGAGGTGATGCCGAATCACGCTGCGCGGATGCCGTAATGACCGATTCCCCTCCCGAAACCGCCGTTCAGACACTGCCGGTTCTAGGGTCCATCAAGGAAACCCTCACTGCGGTTTTCGGGTATCCGTCGTTGTTCGTTAGAGCGGTCGCGTTCCCACTTCTTTTGAGCATTGTCTTGTGGGTTCTCTGGGATCTGCTGTCGGATGTGGAATCGGCCATCTTGGACGTATCGGCCTTCTATATCGATCTCATTCCCTATGCGTTTTTCGGCGTGGCATGGCATCGCCTGACCCTCCTCGGCCCAGAGGAAGGGCGTCCGTCGTTGCTCCCGCGGCCGAGCCGGCGGCACGTTATCTTTTTCATATTCGCCGCGATCGTCACGTCGATCTATCACTTGCCTGTCCGCGTTGTTGGAATCGGGGCAGCTCAAGGGTGGTCTTATAGTCCGCTCGATACCGGTGAGTTTCTCTTTTGGCTTTCGTCGGTTGGGGTGGTCCTCGTCGTCGTGGTGTTCTATCTGGGGATTCCCTATCTGATGTTCCGGTTCAGTTTCGTTTTTCCCGCCGCCGCGGTGGACGAGCGGTACCGGCTGAGTCATTCCTGGCGTCACACCCAACACCAAGGTTTTCGTCTGTTGCTGCTGGGGGGCGCCGTCGGGGCGCCGGCCTATTTGCTGGTCCTGTTGATATCCGTTCATTTGGATACCGCCTTCGGCATCTACGACCCGACCAGGGAACTGTCTTTCGGCTCGATCGATGGCGTCTTCCATGCGGTCCTGACATACGTTCTGCTGCCGGCATTGAGCTATGTCCCCATCGCGCTCGTCGTCGCGGCCATCTCGCTCGCCTTCCGAACGCTCACGGGCTGGGTGCCGGCGAATCCGAGGCGGGTACAGCTTCAATGACGCGCTGCGTTTGTGTATCAATGCGATAGATTTTGGGCAGTAAGATCAAACCATACTAGTATTCTTGCTCATCTGAATGTTCGTCTGGAACCTCCATGAGCGATGAATTGGTTTCGGCGTCCAGCGGGCGTTTGCCGCTTTTGGCCGCCGTTCGGGAAATTTATGTTTCCGTATTTGGTAATCTCGCGGCGTTCTTGAAGCTATTGATCTTGCCATTCCTGCTTCTAACGATCCTTCAAATCGGCTGGGAACGTTTGCCGGTTTCAGCAACGGTGCCGTATTCTTTTGTGGCTCCAATCCTTGTCCTGATCCCATATACGGCGTTTTCCGTATCTTGGCATCGTTACGTTCTTTTAGGTCCGATTAATGGTCGGCCGCGGATCTTCCCCGTCGACGCGCGACGGCACTTTCGTTACTTCCGTGTGTTTCTTGCTGTTACAGCCGCATACATGGCACCCCTGATCGCAGCCGGAAGTTTGATCCTTTCGGGACCAGACATTTCGAACCCTCAGTTCGCATCCTATGCTGCTGTATCTCAGCTGTTTTTAATTATTTTGGCGTACTTAATTCTTCCGTACCCATTCGCCCGCGTATGTTTCGTATTCCCGCAAGTCGCTATTGATGGAACTAACTCCTTTAGAGATTCTTGGCGGAGGACACGAGGACAAGGACACCGAATTTACCTGACGATATTGGTCGCTGGCCTGCCAATGGCCCTTATCTCATATGTTGGAGTTTTCTTTGCGGGCGTTTACTACGCTCGAACCGTTGGCATTGAACAATACAAGGCGAGCGAGAGTGAATTAGTGCTGGTAATCGGGCTATTCGAAAGGTTTCTCGATTTCTTGTCCCTTGCGCTAGTTGTCAGTGCCGTATCGATCGCATACCGGATCTGCTCAGGATGGGTTACTGCTTCCGATAGTGGGGCGGTCACCCGCAACGGCAGCTAGAGTTTTTCCCACCAGATCAAATCCCTCTCCCACAGCCCCAGACATCGGCGAGAAACAATTGGCTGCTATTTGTCGCATCCTTCGCGGTGGCTCGGCCGTCATGCCGGCGCTAGAGTGCTGCAAAACAATCGCCTGGAAAGGGAGGATGCGACGTGTTCAAGCAGGATCGGTTTATCGAGGATTGCAAATCGGCGGTGGTCGAGGGACAGAAGGCCATTCGCGAGCTCGTCGTCGAAGCGGTCGCGGACCCTTCGGGCGTCTGTGCCGAACTGGGCGAACCAACGCAGGCCGGCGTCTTCCCGCTCTATCAGGACGACAGCCTGACGATCATCAACTTCATCTGGGCGCCCTGCATGACGCTGCTGCCGCATAACCACAACATGTTTGCGGTAATCGGCATCTACGGCGGGCGCGAGGACAACATGTTCTGGCGGCGCCTCAAGGATGCCGAGCCGGGCGCGCCGATGATCGAGGCGGCCGGTTCCGATTCCTTGGGGGCAGGACAGGCGGTGACGATGGGCCCCGACATCATCCATTCGGTCGCCAACCCGATCAAGAAGCTGACCAGCGCGATCCACGTGTATGGCGGCAATTTCTTCGAGCCGCCGAAGCCGCGGGCGCAGTGGGACCACGAGACATTGGTCGAGGAACCGTGGGATATGGACCACACCCGCGCCGTTTTCAAAGAGTATGACGAACGGTACAACGCCTGGCTCGCCGCTCAATAAGACGGTGCCGGCCGCCGCGCCGCCGCTTAGCAACAATTGAAACAATTTCGCTCCGTCACAGACAACGGCGGGAAACATCGCGGCCTTAGGGTGCGCTGAGTTCGAGACCGGCGAAGGCGCCGGTCTCGCCATAGCAACCAAAAGGCGGAGATAAACCATGAGTGCGGTCGTCGCGGAAACGCAAAGCAACGAATATGTGGATTTCTGGAACGAAATCCTGGTCCCGAAATTCACCCGGTTCAAACACATCCTGGTCGATGGGCTGACGCATCACAGTGCGGCGATCTTCCCGAACCTGCCCGTCAACGCGGGTGACAAGGTGCTCGACATCGGTTGCGGCTTCGGTGACACCGCCGTCGCTCTGGCCGAGCGTGTCGGACCTAACGGAACGGTTGTCGGGCTGGATTGCTGCAACGCCTTCCTTGACTATGGCCGTGCGGACGCCGAGGCGAAGGGTCTCAACAATGTCGCCTTCGTTGAAGGGGATGCGCTCGTCGAACGGTTCGAGCCGACCTATGATTTCGTCTTCTCACGCTTTGGGACGATGTTCTTCTCGAACCCGGTCGCCGGGTTGCGGAACATGCGGACGGCCCTCAAACCGGGCGGCTTGATGACGCATATCGTCTGGCGGACGCCGGCGGACAATCCGTGGCTCAGCATGGCCAAGGGGGTGGTGCTCGAGTATCTGCCCGCGCCGGGCGAGGATGCGCGGACCTGCGGTCCGGGGCCGTTCTCGATGGCGAATGAGGAGATGGTCGCCGGTATGATGAAATCCGCCGGGTATGAAGACGTCACCTTCACGCGGGTTGACGCACTCGTGTTCGTTGGCCGAACGGTTCAGGACGCCATCGATTTTCAACTCGCGCTCGGTCCGGCGGGCGAAGTGTTCCGCGAGGCGGGCGACGAGGCCGAAGCGAAGCGCGGCGAGATCGAAGCTGCCCTGGCAAAGGCAATCGAAGCCCAGAAACAGGAAGCCGACGGCATCGTGATGGACTCGTCGTCCTGGGTCATTACCGGCCGGAACCCGCGATAGGCATAGCTGCCGATCGGGAATTGGATCAGGTATCGGCGTGTCGGGCATCCCCGCGGACGGTTCTGCTGTGTGCTATGCTGCGTTCAGCGTTCGCTGAGTAGATGAGATTTTCCGATGCCGTTGGGTGAAGCGTATGACTGAATCCCGCGTTGTTGTTGCGGGGGCGGGACCGGCCGGGCTTGTCAGTGCCACGATACTCGCCCGCGCCGGCGTACCTGTCACCGTACTGGAAGCCGAAAAGTCGCTTCCCCTCAATTTACGGGCGTCCACCTTCCATCCGCCGACCCTCGACATGCTCGCGGATCTTGACGCCGCCCAGCCTCTGATCGATCAGGGGCTGGTTGCGCCTACCCTACAGTTCCGGGACCGGCCGACCGGTTTGATCGCAGAATTCGACTTTGGCGACATTGCGGACCTGACGCGTCATCCCTTCCGCGTCCAGTGCGAGCAGTACCGGCTAAACCAGGTCTTGCTGGAAAATCTGACGCCGATGTCCGAAGCGACCGTCCGTTTCGGTGCGCGTGTCATGGGTGTCGAGCAAGATACGGACGGCGTGTCGGTTGTGCTCGATGGCGGGGAAAGAGTGCGCGGACGCTATCTGATCGGTGCCGAAGGTGCGAACAGCGCGGTGCGCGAGTCCGCCGGCATCGACTTCGAGGGCTTCACATGGCCGGAACGGTTCCTCGTGCTCAGCACGCCGTTTGATTTTTCACAGCCGTTTCCAGACTTGTGTTGCGTGAACTACGTCGCCGACCCGGAGGAATGGTATTTCCTTTTGCGGGTCCCGGGATTGTGGCGGGTCATGTTCCCGACCGGAGCGGACGAAGACGATGAAAGCATCATGTCGGATGCGACGGCGCAACGTAGGCTGCGGCGAGTCTACGACAGCGGTCAGCCGTATGAGGTCAGGCACAAGACGCTGTACCGCGTCCATCAACGGGTGGCCGAGCACTACCGGGCGGGTCGTTGCTTCCTGGCGGGCGACGCGGCGCATATCAACAATCCGCTCGGCGGCATGGGCATGAACGGCGGTATCCATGACGCGCATAATCTGGCGGAAAAGCTGGCACGGGTAATGACCGGCAAGGCAGGGGACGATCTGTTGGACCGGTACGAGGACGAACGGCGGCCCGTGGCGCTGGAATACATCAACAAGCACACCATCCGGAACAAGCGAAACCTGGAAACGGATGATCCGGAAGAACAAGCCGCATTCCGGCGGGAATTGCGGGCGACCCAGGCCGATACCGAGAAGACGCGTGCCTATCTTAAGCGCGTGTCGATGATCGCCAGTCTGGAGCGGTCCTCGTCCGGCGGCGCCTGACCGGTTTTGACCCAGAAATCGGTTCTGACAATACTTGGCGGGGCGTTATGTTGAACGCCGACCGACGTTGAAGAGGACGGTATCGTGAATAGCGGTGGCCACAACGCGTTGGCGGCCCCGATTGCGGGTGCGCTTGGGGCGGACATTCGAGGCATCGATGTGTCGGGGCCTTTGCCCGGCGATACCTGGGCCGCGCTGGAGGCGGCGTTCTTGGATCACAAGGTGCTGGCGATCCGTGACCAGACGCTGGATCCGGCCACTTTTCTGGCATTTTCCAAGCGGTGGGGCGACGTCCATTTTTATCCGTATATGGACGGTTTGGAGGAGGAGCCGGAGGTCTTCGAAATCCTTGCCAAGCCAGACGCTCGGCGATTTTTCGGCAATCGCTGGCATTCCGATCAGATGTACGACCCCAACCCGGTCAAGGTCACGCTGCTCTATGCCAAGGATTTACCGCCGGTCGGCGGCGATACGCTCTTTTCCAATTTGGAATTGGCGTATGACAACCTTTCCGACGGCATGAAGACCATGCTGTCAGGACTGAAAATTTATTGCGACGGTGCGGACAAATCTCGCTACGGCGGCATGTCGCGTGAGCAGTGGTACGCCAAGGGCGGTATGGCCGAGAAGCTCAATGCGCCGGAGCAGGCGTCCGTCATCGGCATCCACCCCTTGATCCGCACCCATCCGGAGACCGGCCGGAAATGTCTCTATCTCGGGGATCAGGTGCAGCGGTTCGACGACATGTCGGCGGCGGACAGTAAACCGCTACTGGACTATCTGATGAAACATATTCAGCGGCCGGAATTTACCTGCCGGGTGCGGTGGGAACCGGGTACACTGGTGCTGTGGGACAACCGCTGCACTTGCCATTATGCGGTTGCCGACTATGCCGGGCACACGCGCCGCATGCATCGCGTGACGATTGCGGGGGACGCGCCGGTATAGGGGAACGATACGGGAAACGGCGCGAGGGCTTTGGGGGGCTTCGCGATGAACCGGACGTTATTCGCCTTTTGTATGACGGTCACCGTGCTCGGGGCCGCGTGGCTGTTTTACGACATCGTCCTGCGGACACCGGCCGCCGACTATTCCGCGCAACTGGGCAAGGCCGGAGCGCATAACGAAAACCGGCGTCTGCCCAACCTGCCGCTGGAAATCGTGTTCGACCGGAACCGGTCCCGCGTGATCGCCCGGCAGGACGACGGCGACATCCACGCATGGGATACGGCGACCGGCAAATCCCGGTTGATCGTCTGGACCGAATCGCTATTCGCCTATTGCCGTGCGCGCGAACTGCTTTTGATCAATGCCAGCAACAATGTCGTCCTGGTTGATGTGGCGTCGAACGCGAAGCGCCATGTGGTGAGCGGCGCCTACGACCATGCGGCGTGGAGCAAGGATTGCTCCAGCTTCGCCATCGCGGGCGAGGGGTCGCGGACGGTGGAGGTCTGGAATACCGAATCCTTGACGAAATATGCCACCGCCGCGACGAAAATGTCGGTGCGCAACGGGCTCGCGATGTCGAACAACGGGCAGTTCGTGGCGGCGGCGACAGGTGCGTACAGCGACGAGACAGATCCCATCGGCCGCCGGAAAGGGCACCGGACAGCGTTGGAGATTTTCGAAGTGTCCGGGGATTCCCTGATGGCCCGGACCGCATCTTTGAACGATCCTGAAACCATCCTGGGACTGTGGAAGATGGCCTTTGCGCCGGATGGGCAGGCGCTGATCGTCGGCTCGCAGGTTGAGGGAAAGTCGGGTCTCCGCACCATCCGGCCGCAGACCGGGGATGTGTCGTGGCAGCAGAACGGTTTCGAGTCGTATTGGGTCCGGGCGCTGGCGATATCGCCGAACGGCCAACTGGCGGTGTCGGGGGACGAGAAGGGACTGTTGCGCGGTTGGGACGTGGAAACCGGCGAGCGGTTGTTCGAGCGCCGCACGGGACTCGTCATTCAATCCCTGGCCTTCTCGGAAGACGGTAACTCGCTGGCCATGGCGCTTTGGGATTCGACCATCGGGCTTCTCGACGTGACCGAGTTGGCCAAATAACGGCCGATCAGCCGCGCGGCTGACCGGCCATAGCATGAAAGTGCGCAGATGCGGCTCCGATTTCTCCGGCTGCCGGAATCCGGCGGCGCGAGGACATGGCCTTCCGTAGACTGTCCTCCGAAAATGCGCAAGCCCGCTCAATCGCTTCAATAAGAGACGTCCCTTTGCCGATCGTGGCTGACGGCTACCGTTTGGCGAAAAGCCGGTCGAACAAGGGATCCAGTTTGCTGCGTGTCGTTCCGAATTTTCCGATGTGAAACTGGGCGACCCGTGCGTCATATTCGACAAGCCCGATCTGTTTGCCCCGGTCATAGATATTGATTTCGGCGAAATTCAAATACATCGCCATGTCCCAGGCCCAGCGGGCGACATAGTCGCCGTGATACCGGCACCGCTTGGGGCGTGCCTCGCTAAACGATGTCGCCTTCACGCCATGACGTTCGAACTGATGGATCAGTTCGGGCAGGAAGCCCGACATGTGAACCGCTTCGTTCGTCTTCAGGCAAATCTTCGTCATCTTGGCGACAGGCAACGGATCGACCCGGTCGTTGATCGAGCAGGACGCTATCAGGATCAGTCCCAGGGCGAGCGCGGCCTTTCGCATGTTTCGGACTCCGGCTTGGGCGGGATTCGACGGAAAATCGGACCCTAAAAAGAGTCGGGTCGCAGGACTTCCACATCGGCAAGGGTGACGATGCCCATTCGCCGGTCCAGGACTTTCCGCACCATCTTGAGGACCGCCCCGACTTTCTCGGCGTCCAGGACAATAAGAACCTGCACCATGCGGCCCGCGTCGGAGGAGAGGGAATCGCGCCGCCACGATCCAGCAGCGCCCTTACCGCCGAGGGCGGGAAATACCGTGTAGCCGGGCACATCCAGTCCGTCCAATTTTTCCAAAAGGCGGCTCAGATAAAGCGCCTCGATGATGATCGAAAGGCGCTTCTTCGGGTAAGTCTGAAAATCTGCCATGTCGAGGCTCCTAGGAAAGCCAACCCGCCAGAGTGATGTAGAACGGTATGCCGAGCGTCAAGTTGAAGGGAAATGTTACCGCAAGCGAGAGCGTCAGGTAGAGCGACGGTTTTGCCTCCGGCAATGCCAACCGCATCGCTGCCGGAACCGCGATATAGGACGCACTTGCGGTCAAGACGGAGAGAATGGCGATGCCACCCCGGTCCAGCCCGATGAGCATGGCCGCGAACGCTCCGATCCCGCCCCCGAGCACCGGCATGTAAAAGCCGAACAGAAGCAGGGCGGGGGACAAGGTTCGGCCGACATGGCGCAGTTCGCGGCCCGCGACGAGCCCCATGTCCAATAGGAACAGACAGAGGACGCCCTTGAACGGATCGATGATGAAGGGCGCGACATCTTCATAGCCGCGTTGTCCCGTCGCCATTCCGATAATGAAGGCGCCGATCAGGAGGACGACCGACCCGTTCAATATGACCTCGCGCCACGGCGTCGGCTGCGGTTCGGTGGCGTTTTCCTGTCCGCGCCGCGCCAGCCACAAGGCGGTAATGATGGCCGGGACCTCCATGGCCGCCGCCGCGGCCACCATGATACCGGGATAGGCGATGTCCGCCGCGTTCAACGCCGCCGTCGCTGCGATAAAGGTAACGATCGAGATCGATCCGTAATGCGCGGCGATGGCGGCCTGATCGACCGGTGCCAGATTGGTCGTCGCTCTGAGCAAGGCGAATGCGATCATCGGTATGACGAAGCTAAGGGCGACGGCGACGCCTATGACGCGCACTAGATCCAAGCCGAGCCCATGCTCGCTGGCCGCCACGCCACCCTTGAACCCGATGGCAAGCATCAGATAGAGCGAAAGGGCCTTGGCGACCGCTTCCGGGATCGTTAATTCGGAACGCACAAACGCCGCAAATACCCCCAGCGCAAAGAACAAAACGGGCGGCGAAATCAGATTTTGCGCAGCGAGCGTCAAGTCCACGTCGGGGAATTCCTCGAAAAATTTTGCGGATGGGCCGGTCGGATATGACTCCTGGATATAATGCGACCGACGCGGCAGTAAACTCTATTCGGGAGCTTCGTTAATCGCCGTGCCGAATTTGCGGATGATCCGCCGCGATCCTGGCGAAGGCGGCCCGTACGGTCTCGGCGCCACCAGCCTCCGCCGCGTCCATAGCGTCGAATATCCGTGACTTTACGAAGAACCGCCAATGCACCGGCAGGTCGGCGAGGATCGCCGTCATCTCGTCATAGGCTTCGCGTGTCCAGCGTTTCTCGTAGTCCTCCCGCTCGGGCCCGAAGTTGAAATGGCCGGTCGTCTGGGTGGCGGCGCGCAGTTCCGCCCGCAACGATTCGGTCTCGGCGGTGTTGATTGCGCCGTTGGCAATCACGACGCCGTAATCGGCACGCGCCGCCTGCATCGATACGCAGCCTCGTTGCACGTCGTCCAACACCCGCTCGGGATCGCGGTCCAGCGGATCGCCGCGTCCGCCGCCGCCGGGGCCGTAGAAGCGCAGCACGTCCCCGGGTTCGGCGGTCAGGGTATCCTGGTTGCCGAGGATTTCTTCCCGCGGCGTGTCCGGGTTGCGGATGAAGTTTGACGGCCGGCCCGCCTTGCCGCCGAGGATGCCCCAGGGGCGAAAGCGGGTGCGGTCGCGGTTGCGCGCGGTGATCCGGGTTCCCGGTGAGAACACTTTGAATTCCAGCCAGGTGCCGAGCCCGCCGCGATTTTCGCCCGCGCCGCCGGAATCCGGCGATAAGCCGTAACGCATGATTTCGATGGGGACTTCGGCCTCGATTAACTCAACCGGCGTGTTCTTCAAGTAGGACGCATCCGCGCCGGATCCATCGGGCCCGTCGGCGTGCGGCATGCCACCCGCGCCGCCGACCACGGGGTCGATCGCGGCGATGATGCGGCGGCCGCTCTTGTTATCCGTTGTCATCACGTTGACGATCGAACTGGACCCGGCAGGCGCAGCGGGCATTCGGTCGGGTATGGCAAGGCTGAACGCGCCGAAGACCAGACTGCGCAACCGTCCGCAGGTCAGGCTCCGCATGCCGACGGCGGCGGGGTATTCCGGGTTCACCACGGTCCCCTTGGGCAGGATGCAGGTGAAGGGACGGGTCAGCCCGCAGTTCAGCATGATGTTCGGGTTTAGTGTGTAGAGGACGTAATAGACCCCCACCAGCATCAGCGTGTGATGTGCGAAGCCGCCGGTCGGCACGTTGATCGACGACGTGAGTTGCGGGTCCGAGCCGGTGAAATCCAGCGTCGCGCTGTCGCCATCGATGGTCAGGGTGAGCGCCAACCGGCACGGGTTCCGTTCGCTGTCCGAATCTTCGTCCGTGTAGTCGGAGAAGAAATACTCTCCGTCCGGCATGGCGCGCAGGATCTCGCGCGCCTGATGCTCCGCATAGTCCATCAGGTCTTCGACGCCTTGATGGAAGGTCTCGACGCCGAATTTGGCGACCATTTCCTTGACCTTGCGCTCGCCGGTGTTCATCGCGCCGACGAATGCTTTCAGGTCCCCCCAGTTCTGTTCCGGCTGTCGGACGTTGGTCATCATCACGTCCAATAGCTCGCGGTTCAACTCGCCGCGCTTGTATAGCTTGCAGGGGGCGAAGCGGATGCCTTCCTGATGAATCTCGACCAGACTGCGCGACAGGCTGGCGGGCACCGCACCGCCGATATCGGTGTTGTGGATATGCCCGCAGGAAAACGCCACTAGCTCTCCCTCGTGGAAGATCGGTTTCCACATGTGCAGGTCCGGCGAGTGCGTGGACACATAGCCGCTGTAAGGGTCGTTGGTGAAGGCGATGTCGCCTTCCTCATAGCCGCCGTCGACCAAATCCAGGGCGTTGCCGTAATCGAGGCCGGGGAACCAGGTCGCGCCCAGGTCGAGCGGGATGGCGAAGGTCTTGCCCGCCGGGGTCAACAGGCCAATGGTGAAGTCCTCGGTTTCCTTTACGAAAGTCGAATGTGCCGTCCGGTACAGTGTGTAGGCCATACTTTCGGTCGCGGCACGGCAATGGTTCGCGAGGATTTCGAGCGTCACCTTGTCGATCGCCATCTCAGTCCTCCTCCTGCCATGCCAGCATGATGTTGCCATGCGCATCGACCGTGCCTGTGAAACCGTCGGGGATGCAACACGTCGTGTCCGATTGCGCAATGACCGATGGGCCCGCGAGTGTTTGCCCCGCGCGGAGCCGGTCGCGTGCGTAGAGCGGCACGGTGATGTGCTTGCCGCCAAACCAGACCTGAATATCACGGACCGGATCGGCCGGACCGTCGGCGTGCGGCAGTGCCTTCAACGTGGGCTTCTCGATGGCGCCGGCGACGACCAGCCGAAGATTCATGATCTGAACCTCCGCCTCCGGATCGCTGAAGGCATAGACTTCGTCATGACGTTTGTGGAAGGCGTCGAGTATGGCTGGGAGGTCGCCCTTGGCGAGCCAGTCCGGCTCGAGCGGTACCTCGATCTCGAAGGACTGGCCCGTATACCGCATGTCCGCGGAAGGGTGCAGCGTATGCGTGCCGGCATGGTGCTGCTCGCTGTGCAGCCAGTCCAGGGCGCGCGCCGACAATTCCTCGAAATCCGCCGGGACGGAGCCGATTGCGTCGTCCGCTGTGGCGAACACGGTCTTGACGAAGTCGTTCCGAATATCGGCGACCAGCCCGCCGAGAGCGCTGGTAACGCCGGGCGTTGTCGGGATGACGACCCGCCGCATCTGGAGTTCCTTGGCAAGGAAACAGCCGAGCATGGGACCCGCGCCGCCGAAGGTGACGAGCGCGAAGTCGCGCAGGTCGATACCGTAGCGTGCGGTAAGTTTGTTGATCTCCATATACATGCCGGACACGGCGACCTGGATGATCGCCTCGGCGGTTTCTTCGACGCCGCGTCCTAACGGGCCGGCAATTGTGCCGATTGCCTGGCCCGCCTTGTCGATGTCCAGGCTCACCGAGTCGTAGGCGAGGGCGTGATGGCCGAGGAACCCGCAGACGGCAAAGGCGTCGGTGATGGTCGGCCGGTCGCCGCCCTGCCCGTAGCAGGCGGGGCCGGGGTCGGAGCCGGCGCTCTCCGGTCCGACTTTCAACACCCCGAATTCATCCACCCGCGCGATGGATCCGCCGCCGTCGCCGATGGAGGTGACCGAGACGGACGGGATATAGAGCGGGAACTCGCCGATCTTTTCGCCCATGCCGTATTGCGGCGCACCGTCGATCACCACCGCCACGTCGGCGCTGGTCCCGCCGATATCCAGCGTAATGGCATTCTCGACGCCGCAGGATCGGGCGACGAATGCACCGCCCATGACGCCGGAAGCCGTACCCGACAACACCATGTTGACGCAGGAGGTCTTGCCGGTCTCGGCGCTCATGACGCCGCCGTTCGACTTCGTGACCAGCGGTTCGGCGCTGACGCCGCTGTCCTTTAGCGCGGCTTGCAGGGAGCCGAGATAGGCCGCGACCCGGGGATGGACATAGCCGTTGATGATCGCCGTTGTGGTCCGTTCGTATTCGCGGATGACTGGCCAGATTTCATGCGAGGTGAACACGAACAGGCCGGGAGCTTCCCGGCGAACGATGTCGGCCACCTGTTCCTCATGCGCCGGGTTGCGCCAGCCGTGCAGGAGTGAGACGATCACGCCGTCGACGCCGCGCGCCTTCGCCCGGTCCAGGGCATCGCGTACGCTTTCTGGGTCGAGCGGTGTATGGATGCTGCCGTCGGCGCGGACGCGCTCTTTCAGGCCGAAGACGCGGTCGCGGGTGATCAATGGCTCGGGCCGGGTCGAGAACAGGCTGTAGGATTCGGGCATGCGCAGGCGGGCGACCTCCAGGACGTCGGAGAAATTCTCCGTCGTGAACAAAGCCATGCGGGCGCCCTTGCGTTGGATGACTGTGTTAACGCCGACCGTGGTACCGTGGATGAAGCTTTCGACCGCTGCCGGCTCGATCCCGTATTTCTCGGACAGGCGGCGCATGCCCTCGATGACCTCCGCGCCTGGATCCGCCGGTGTCGTCAGTACCTTGAGTGTCGATAGTTCCTGCGTCCCCGTATCGAATACGCAGAAATCGATGAAGGTGCCGCCGATATCGACGCCGACGCGATACGCCATGGAACGCCATCTCTTCGAAGGTTGGGCGCGGCCGGGAAGGGCCAAGGTGCGGGTTCAGGATACGGCAAACGCGGGGTGGCGCAAATGCCGGGAGCGCTCGATCTGCATTTCGCACCGCCGGCAAAACCGGGTACGCTTGTCGAATCCGTAAGCCATATGACCGGATCGAGGAGGGAGCGATGAAATCGGCGGAAGCGATTTGCGAGATTCTCAAACGCGAGGGCGTGGATATCCTGTTGGCCTATCCGGTTAACCACGTCATCGAGTATGCGGCGCGAGCGGGAATCCGTCCGGTAATCGTGCGGCAGGAACGGATCGGTCTGCATATGGCCGACGCTATCGCGCGGCTGACCAGCGGCGAGAAGGTGGGCGTTTTCTGCATGCAACATGGCCCCGGCGCCGAGAACGCTTTCGGCGGTGTCGCGCAGGCTTACGGCGAGTCCGTACCGGTTCTTGTAATGCCGATGGGATACGCTCGGAAAATCGCCCATGTCGATCCGAACTTCAATTCGACGCTGAACTTCAAGCATGTCACCAAGTCGGCCGAACCGATCACGACGCCGGCGGAAATTCCCAACATCATGCGGCGCGCGTTCACACAGCTCCGGAACGGCCGGCTGAGGCCCGCGCTCGTCGAAATCCCGTCCGACCTATTCCCAGAGGATTTCGAGGGCGAGTTGGACTACACGCCGGTCCGCGCGAACCGCTACGGTCCGGACCCGGAGGCCGTGAAAGAAGCGGCCAAGGTGCTGGTCGAGGCCAAGCGGCCGGTGATCTATGCCGGGCAGGGCGTGCATTACGCCAAGGCTTGGCCGCAGTTGCAGCGCCTGGCCGAGTTATTGGCGATCCCCGTCTGCACCAGCCTGGAAGGAAAAAGCGCTTTCCCCGAGGATCATCCGCTGTCGCTGGGATCGGGCGGCTTGGCGATGCCGAAGACCGTGCGGGAATTCCTCGACAAGTCGGACGTCATCTTCGGCATCGGTTGCAGTTTCACGACCACGAATTTCGGCGTGACCATGCCTGAGGGGAAGACTGTCATCCACGCCACGTTGGACCCGCTGGACCTGAACAAAAATTTGGTCAGCCAACACCAATTGGTTGGCGATGCCGGCCTGACGCTCGATGCGATGATCGCGGAAGCCGAGGCGGCGACCGGCGGGAAGGACCGGGACCGTGGCGATACGCCGACCGAAATCGCGGCGATCAAGGAAAGCTGGCTCGCCGAATGGGCGCCGAAGCGGGACTCGGACGAAACGCCGCTGTCGCCTTATCGGGTGCTGCGCGATCTCGCCAACACGGTCGACCGGGCCAACACGATCATCACCCACGATGCGGGCAGTCCGCGCGACCAGCTTTCGCCCTTCTGGGAGGCGACGACGCCGCTTTCCTATATTGGCTGGGGCAAGACCACGCAGCTCGGCTACGGCCTCGGTCTCGCGATGGGCGCGAAACTGGCCTGTCCCGACAAGCTTTGCATCAATGTGTGGGGCGACGCGGCGATCGGCTTTACCGGGATGGATTTCGAGACCGCTGTGCGCGAGCGTATTCCCATTCTGTCGATTTTGCTGAACAATTTTTCGATGGCCATCGAACTCAAGGTCATGCCGGTCTCGACGGAGAAATACCGCAGCACCGATATCTCCGGCGACTACGCCGCGATGGCGCGGGCATTCGGCGGGTATGGCGAACGGGTCACCCAACCGGAAGATATCGTGCCGGCGATCCAGCGCGGTATCGAGCAGACGCAAAACGGTGTGCCCGCATTGTTGGAGTTCATTACCTGTAAGGAAACCGAGGTGTCGCGGCTCTGACTCCGCATGGACGGGTTCAAGGCGACAGGTGCCGTTTCTGGAGTCCTAACGCGCGCATCGCCCAAAAGAGCCAAGATGGCAGGTAGTTTAGGCGAACCACCTCGAGGGCAGTGCCGTCCGCGGTGGCGAAGCAGTGACGGCGGTCGATGGAGGCTGCCGGACGTACCGCCGTGACAGGGAGTGTCTCGCCGTTGAGCGTGACTTCGAGAGGGGCAAAATAGCGGAGGCGGCGTTCGAAGTCCTCGGTGGAGAGGGCCGATGGATCGCCGATCCGTCGCAATGCAAGTGTGTCGCGCTGCGAAAAATACGATCCCCCATCGTTTTGCAGTGTCTGGCTAGGCGGATCAGCTAGCATTGCATCCAAGAGCTTCCCGGCATCCGCCCCGGCAGCGGCAAGTTTGTCGCGCTCGACCGGTACCGGATCGCCATCGAGGGGAATGGGAACGCGCCCGCGCAATAGGATCGGGCCCGTATCGATCGTCGCATCCATCAGATGGAAGGCATAACCGGAGTAGCTTTCGCCACGATAGAGCGACCACCGCGTTGCCCAGAGACCCTTGTAGTCGGGCAGATATCCGTTGTGGTAATTCACCGCGCGCCGAAAGCAGCCGAGCAGGTCTGGGCTCCAGATCTGTAGACAGCCGACGCTGAGCGCGTCCGTTTGGGTGGATTCCCTTTCTATTCTGCGAATGAACTCGGGGCCGTTCACATCGAATCCCGGTGGCTCGATGATCTCGACACCATGTTGCCGGGCGACTGCGGTAACCGTCATGAAGCTGCCCGGGAAGACTCGGATTCGCATATCCCGGTTGAACAAGGCTTTGACCGCATAACCGATCGAGAAACGAGTGCGATGTCTCCAAAGCGGCACGTCCCGTGACGTGACACAAACGCGAACCCGGCGATACGATCGGCGTTTCCCGAGTGCGGTGATGAATGAATCCAACAAGGCGGGTGCGAATCCGACCTGAGGATCCGCGAAGATGATCAAATCGGGCATCTGAATGGATCCGACGGTGAGGCAGGAAGCTATCAAAGGAGCCCGGACCGGGGCAACTTGACGTGGTTCTTTCTCAGGTAATAGCGTCTTGTAACAGAACTGGAAATTGGGGCGGTGGCATATCCTCGCCCAATTCATTGGAAGGAACGGAAACGAATGCGCGCCGTGGTTTGCGAAAAATTGGGAACGCCCGGCGATTTGATCCTTCGCGAACTGCCGGAACCACCCGACCCCGGCCCCGGCGAGATCAAGGTCGCGTTGGCGGCGCGTGGCGTTCAATACGTCGATGTCCTGATGATCGCCGGCCAGTACCAGACCAAGCCGGACTTGCCGTTCATTCCCGGCGGCGAAGCAGCGGGTGAAATCGTTGCGATCGGGGAGGGTGTTACCGATTTTTCGGTCGGCGATCGCGTCATGACCCGTCATTCTCCGGGCGCCTATGCCGAGATGGCGACGATCTCGGCGACTATGGCGTTACCGGTGCCCAAGACCATGAGCCTGGAACAGGCAGCCGGCTTCCGCTCCGCCTACACGACCGCCTATCATGCCTTGGTCCAGCGTGGCCGCCTGCAGGAAGGCGAGGTCCTGCTCGTCCATGGCGCAAGCGGAGGGATTGGATTGGCCGCCGTACAGGTCGGCAAGATGCTGGGCGCGACGGTGATCGCCACGGGTGGCAGCGACGAGAAACTCGCCGTCGTGAAGGAAAACGGCGCCGATCACCTGATCAACATTCGCGACGGTTTCCGCGACCGGGTGAAGGGCCTCACCGATGGGCGCGGCGCGGACGTTATCTACGATCCGATCGGTGCGGAGGTCTTCGACGAATCGATGCGGTGCCTGAACTGGGGCGCGCGAATCCTGATCCTCGGGTTCGTTGGTGGCAAACCGGCACTGGCGAAGACCAATCATCTGTTGATCAAGGGCGCGTCGGCGGTCGGCGTGCGCGTTGGCGGGTTCAACGAATTCGAGCCTGAAACCGCGGCGGCCAACCTGAAGGTCCTTGTGGATTGGGCCGAGGCGGGGAAGATCGCGCCGCATGTCTCCCACACCTTTCCCCTCGGACAGTTTGCCGACGCCATGCAGGCGATCATCGACCGCAAGGTGGTCGGCAAGTGCATTCTCACCAATTGAACGATGACCGCCGCGCGGTTTCGTCGACACCAAACAGGAGAACCCCATGATTGCGAAGTGGATTAAGGTCCGTATCAAGCCGGAGAAACGTCAGGATTTCCTTGACGCCATCGAAGTTGACGCCCTCGGCTCCGAGCGCGACGAGCCGGGCTGCGTTCGGTTCAACGTGCTGCAGGACGATTCCGACGAGAATGTCTACTACTTCTACGAGGTCTATGTGGACGAAGCGGCGGTGGAAGCGCATCGCGCGGCCCCGCATTACGCGGTGTGGCAGGCGGCGGCCCATACCCTGGACGGGCCGGTCGAACGCGTCGAATGTCAGTCCGTGTTCCCGTCCGATCCGGCCTATTGGACGGGCTCGTAGGGTCGGCCTGGATGCCTGACTCTTTGCGGTAAGGCGAGGGCAATACCGGATGGAAACATTCGACTATGTGATCGTTGGCGCCGGGGCCGCGGGCTGTGTGTTGACCAACCGCTTGACGGAAGACGACGCGGCAACCGTTTGCGTGCTAGAGGCGGGCGGAAAGGATTGGCACCCCTACATTTCGATCCCGGCCGGCTTCGTCAAGAACGTATACAGCAATCAGTTCTCTTGGCCGTTCAAGACCGAGCCGTCGGATGCGCTCGGCGGTCGGTCCGTGGCCGTGCCGCAGGGCAAGGTGGTCGGCGGGTCGAGTTCGATCAATGGGATGATCTACAACCGCGGCCAGCGGGCGGATTTCGACACCTGGGCACAGATGGGCAACCGGGGATGGGGCTTCGACGATCTGCTGCCTTATTTCAAGCGGTCGGAACGACGGTTAGGCCCCGGCGACGATCGGGTGCGCGGCCGGAGCGGCGAACTGCCCATCACCGATCTGGACTGGATCAATCCGGTGGCCGAAGCGTTCTTGGCCGCGGCCGAGGGGATGGGGATCCCACGGTCGCAAGATTACAACTCCGGATTCCAGTTCGGGGCCGGCTATTTCCAGCGTTATATCCATGAGGGCAAGCGAGTCAGCGCTGCTGCGGCGTTCCTGCGGCCTGCCTTACGCCGCCGGTCCACCGAACTGCGCACGCGTGTTCAGGTTATCGACCTTGTCACGGATGGCCGCAGGGTAACCGGGGTCCGCTACCGTGACGGTTCCGGCAACGAACGGACGGTTCAGGCCCGCCGCAACGTCATTCTGAGCGCCGGGGCGGTTAATTCTCCCAAAATTTTGCAATTGTCGGGGATTGGGCAGCCGGACCTATTGAAAGGTCTTGGGATACCCGTTCGCGTTCCATTGGCCGGGGTCGGCGAGAACCTGCGGGATCATTACTCGGTGCGTATGACGGCGCGGGCGCGCAATGTGCTCACCATCAACGAATATGCGCGCTGGCCGCGGCTTCCGGTTGAAGTCGCGAAGTGGCTGGGCAAGAAACCCAGCGTGCTGTCGATCTGCCCGACGATCGCCTTCGTGCACGGCAAATCGCATCCGGACCTTGAGGATGCCGACCTGCGCATCCTGTTCACGCCGGGCAGCTATCAGGACGGCAAGACATACGTCCTCGACGACTATCCAGGAATGACCGTCGGGGCGGCGCAGCCGCGACCGGAAAGTTCGGGCTATGTGCGGGCGGTATCGCGCGATCCGGCGGACGCACCCGTCGTGCAACCGAACTACCTGGCTTCGGAGACGGATCAGCGCATCACCTTGGCCGGACTTCGGCTCGCGCGGGCCATTCTCAACCGCCCGGAGCTTTCCGAATACTACGATTCGGAAACGTTGCCCGGCTCGGGGGTTCAGGCGGACGATGAGCTACTCGATTTCGCGCGGCGGCGCGGCAACACCGGATATCACCTGGTCGGCACCTGCCGCATGGGGCCGGCCACGGACGGCCGGAATGTGGTGGACGACGAATTGCGGGTGCATGCAGTCGAGAATTTGCGGGTGATTGATGCGTCGGTTATGCCGATGCTGCCGTCGGCGAACACGTTCGCCTCGACGATCGCGATCGCCGAGAAGGGGGCGGATATTATCAAGGGGCGGAAGGCGCCTTAGGAATTCCGCTACGTAGACATTAGTTCGTTTAACATCGGCCGGTATGAGGCGAACGGCGGCACGTCGAGGCCCGGAACCTTGCCGTACTCGTCCCAGCGTCGGATCGCGACGGCATTTTGATGGTCAGGGATGGCCTCGAACGCGGCGATCTCGGCGGCGTTCATCGGCCCGCCCTGGTGTTCGAGGGTCCGGACCGATGCGGGCGATAGCTTCTCGAAGTAATCCGGTTCGGTCGCGCAGAGAAACCGCTTGGCGGAAACGTGCAGCGCGATCGGGCGGGTCACCGGTTCCGCGAAATACGGCGCTAGATACCGCGCGCCGATTTCCTCGTGCCGGTCGTCCTGGCGGCGTTTCATGGCGTCGACGGGGCCGGGATGCAGCCAATGCCCGATATCGTGCAGCAGGCAGGCGGCGATCAGGACGTCATCGGCGTGCGCTGCACGGGCCGCAGCCGCCGTCTGCAGCATGTGGTCCGCGTTCGACAGGCGCTGGCTCGTATCATTCTCGGTGCCATGTGTCGCGAACAGATCGGATAGGTGGTCGAGGAAAACGTCGGAATTCATTGATCGTGCGTTCAAAATTGATTTCCCGGTATCCGGATCAGTCTTGATAGAAACGGCCGCGCAGATAGTGCGACGTGACCTCTGAGATTATCACGAGGCCGATGATCAATGTGATCACGCCCATCGCGTTTTCGTATTCGAGTTCTTGGATGTTCATGCGCAGGTAGATGCCGAGTCCGCCCGCGCCGACGAATCCCAGGATTGTCGATGCCCGGAAGATCGAATCCCAGTTGTAGATGGCGATGCCGATCCATGCCGGTTTCACTTGCGGGATGACGCTGAAGATGAACACCCGGGTCGGGCCGGCGCCGGTTGCGCGCATCGCCTCGACCGGTCCCATGTCGATGGCTTCGACCTGTTCCGACATTAGCTTGCCGGCGAAGCTTATGGTCAACAGGGTCAGCGCGATTACGCCCGCCATCGGGCCGAAGCCGAGGATGGCTACCAGCAACATGCCCCAAATCAACACGGGGACGGAGCGGGCCAGGACCAGGATGCCGCGGCCGAGCGGATAAAGAAATTTCTTGTTGGGCGTGACGTTCCAGGCGGCGAACCAGGAGACGAATATGGCGATCACGGTCCCGGCGAAGGCACCCAGGAATGTCATCTCGATCGTTTCCAGCACGCGGTACAAAATGCTTGATTGCATGGCGTAGGCCATGTCCGGCGGCATCATCCGATTGATGAAGATATCGCCGACGCGGCCGAAGATTCCCAGGATGCGTTCGATGGGAATGTTCAGGTGATAGATCGTCCAGACGGCGAAACTCAAGAACAGCAAAAGGCCGCAGAACCGCATCAACCGGCCGGCACGGGCGGACCGGAAATAGTCATGCTGTACCGATGCAAGATGATCCGACACGGTCACTCGCTCCCTGCGCCGCCGATCAAGCGGGTGCGGACGCGGTTGGAAACGAATTCACCGGCGATGACCATGAGCGCGATGCCGAGCACCACCGTCCCGGCATTGTTCCAGTTATAGGCCTGCATCTGTTCGGAAAAGACGTATCCGATGCCGCCGGCGCCGACCATGCCGAGGATCGCGGCGCGCCGCAGGTTGATATCGAGTTGGAAGATCACGTTGCCGACGACGACTGGATACACCTGCGGGAAAATTCCGAACAGGAACACCGAGATTGGGTTCGTACCGGTGGCTTCCATCGCCTCGATCGGTTTGCGGTCGACATTCTCGATCGCCTCCGAGGTCGTCTTCGCCAAGAACCCGATGGATCGGCATCCCAACGCGACGATGCCGGGCAGGGGGCCGAGCCCCAGCGCGGAGACGAAGATCAGGGCGAAGATCAACTCATGGACCGACCGGGACATGACGATGATCGCGCGACCCAGCGGGTAGGTGATCCGATAGTAAGGCGTCACATTCCGCGCGGCGAGATAGGCGACGGGCATCGCCACCACCGTGGCGAGGGTCGTGCCCCAAAAGGCGATTAACAGCGTTTCAAACAACGGCTCGATAATGATCGGGAAGAATGCCAGGTTCGGGAGAAACTCGGCCGTCGTGCTGAGGATATCGCCGAGGCCGCCCATCCGCGCCCAATCGGTCTCCAGGACGAAGATGTGATACGCCATCGCCGCCAGCAGGACACCCGCGAGGGCGTTCCAGCCATAACGTTTCAGGATCACCGAACGTTCGCGTAGTGGATTTCCCAGGTGCGCATATTTGCCGGAGACATCAGCCATGGCGCGACGCTCTTACGCCGCCGAGGCGATTTGGTAGACATTCTCCAGCGTATCGGCGTCGGCGTCGCTGGTCTTGCAGTCCAGGACCTTGACACCGCCTTGAAGGCCGACGATGCGGCTCGTATAGGCCTGCGCCAGTCCGAGATCGTGCACGCTGACCAGCATCGGGATGTGTTCCTCTGCCGCCAACCGGGACATCAGGTCCATAACCTCCCGGCCGATCTTCGGATCCAGGCTCGACGTCGGCTCGTCCACGAGCAGGATCTTCGGCCGCTGCATCAACGCACGCGCGATCCCGACCCGTTGCCGTTGGCCGCCGCTCAATTGATCGGCGCGTTTGCGGATATGGTCGACCAATCCGACGCGGTCGCAGGTTTCGATCGCGCGCTCCACGTCCTCGCGGTGAAACGCCCGCAAGAAACAGCGCCATGTCGCCGTGTACCCTAGACAACCGGCCAGGACATTCTCCAGCACGGTCAATCGATTCACGAGGTTGAATTCCTGGAAGATCATGCCCATCCGTTGGCGGACGGCGCGCAACTGTCGTCGGTCCTTGATTGCCGTGATGTCGGTGCCGTCGAACGTGATGGTGCCGGCGCTCGGTTCCACCAGCCGGTTGATGCAGCGAAGAAGTGTGGATTTGCCAGAGCCGCTTAAGCCCAAAAGGGCGACCACTTCCTGTTCGGTCATCGTGAGGTCTACGCCTTTCAGCGCCTCCTCACCGGTCGGGTAAATCTTCTTGACGTCTCGAATTTCCAGGAAGGTCATTCCGTTTCCCCTGCCGCCTGGCATCAAAATGCCCGGGCGTTCGATCCGTAAGCGTAAAGCGTAGCAGCAAATCGAGCCGGCCGGGATGACCGGCCGGCTCGCTGCCTCCCCCTATTACTTCTTCTGCGCCGCCTTTAGCCGCTTCTTGGCTGCCAGGATCTTTCGGACGGCGTCATAGGTCTTGTCATTGGACGGGACGAACCGGGAGTATTTCGCCGCGGCGAGGATCTTCTGGCCTTCCGGATCCTTGTCCATGCCGAGATAGACCTCGCGAATCTTCTTCGCCAACTCGGGTGAGATCTTTCCGGTATCGATGCTGACGGAGTCGATCGCGATTTTCGGCGACCGCCAGAGATAGTTGAAGTCCTCTTTCTTGACCTTTCCGCGATCCATCGCGCGGGCGATCATCGATTCCGAGACGAAGGCGGCATCGGCCTTGCCCTTTTTTACCGCCATCGCGCTTGCGACATGGTGACCGGAATAGAAAATCCTGCCGAAATGGGATTCGAGCGGTTTCCCGTCCAGTTTTTCCACCGTGAAAAGGCCGCGCGGCATGGCATTCCCCGATGTCGAGCCGGGGTCGACCAAGGCCAGCACTTTCTTTTTCAGCTTGTCGATCGAATCGAGTCCGCTGCCTTTCTTGGTGATCAAGGTGCCGTAGTAGCAGGCGCAGGGCGTGGGGTCGAACGCCGTGGGTACCCGCGCCGCCGCGACGAGCGGTTGGATGCGGCCCTTCGATTTCTCGTTGGCGATCAGATACGCCTTCGGGCCGAGTTGGGCGATCTGTACGAAGCCGCTCAACATCGCCTCGATCACCGCGGAATAGGAGGTGGTCGCGTAGAAGCTGATTTTGATATCGGCCTTTTTGTTCAGATACTTGAGCATGGGTTCCCAGCGGCTCGCCAGGACGCTCATGTCTTCGGTCTGAATGACCGCAAATGTGAGATTTGCCTTTTTCTCGGCGGCTGGTGCTTGGGTTGAGGCTGTTGTTGCAGCCGCGAGAAATGCCGCCGCTATCGCTAAGTTCCGTATCTGCATTGCGTCCTCCCTTTTTCGCGCATGGTATGTCGCCACCGCGATCGGGGCGTTCCATGTCATTAGGTGTTGAGGGGTGCTTGGTCAGACTTTGGTCGGAAGTAACACTCCAGCTTGCTCTTATTCTAATTAACGGAGTCACGTGCCGCTTGATCATCGGACCAATTAGCTTCGCCGCATACACCCGTACTTCACCATTATGTTTAGATTTTTGGCCTTAGACAAGCTGGCCTCCGTTTCGACGTCGACCCTGCGGCCGATTGCTTGTAGGGTTCTGGCAGGGTCGAACAGTGGCCGCAGGCTTGAATTTCACGCGACGCCGCGCTTCCATCAATCGAATCCCGGCCCTCGGCAGACAAGACACCGGGGAGGGTCTTCGCCATGAAACGGTTCGTGACCGCGGTTGTGAAGCACGAGACCAACACGTTCTCGCCGATACCGACGCCGCTTTCGAATTTTGGCCATCATGGACCGGAACCGGGGCCGATTTCGGGCGATCTGGCGCTGGACGCCTATCGCGCGACCAATTCGGCTGTTGCCGCCTACATAGACATCGCCGAGCGGGAAGGGGCGGAGTTGGTCTTTCCCATCGCCGCCAATGCGACGCCGGGCGGTTGTCCGGACGATGAATTGATCGACCATGCGGCCGAGGCGATCATTCCTGCCGTCGCCGCGGGATGCGATGCACTGTTCCTCGATCTGCACGGCGGCATGGTGACACCGGGGTATGACGATCCCGAAGGGGAACTGCTGGCCCGTATTCGCGCCGTGGCGCCCGACCTGCCGATCGCCGTCGCGTTCGATTTCCACACCAACCTGTCGCAGGCGACGATCGACAACGCCACCGTCATCACCGGATATCGTACCTATCCGCATATCGATCAGTATGAAACCGGCGCGCGCGCCGGTCGGACGCTGATTCGGGCGATCAATGGGGAGGTCGACCCCATGATACTATGGCATTCGTTGCCGATCCTGTCGCACCTGAACAAGCAGACGCCGTCCCGGCAACCCATGAAGGACATCATGGACATGGCGATTGCCGCCGAGGCCGCCGGCCACGTGCTGAACGCGGGTCTGCTTGGCTGCTTCCCCTTGGCGGACATTCCGTTCGTCGGCATGCACGCGATCGTCGTGGTCGACCGGGACCAGGGTCAGGACGCCGGGGAGGCGCTGCTGCGCGAACTCATGACCATGGCGTGGGACCGGCGGGCGGACTTCGTCTTCGAGGTCGAGCCGGTAGAAACCTCGATCGCGCACGCCAAATCCTTGGGCGACGGGCCCATTCTCCTGGCCGACCACGGCGACGTCGCGGGTTCCGGCGGCGCCACCGACGTCATGGATGTGTTCGAGGAAGCGATGCGTCAGGGCTTGGAGGATATCTGCGTCGGCCCGCTTTGGGATCCGGAATCCGTGGCGCAGATGGTACAAGCGGGCGTCGGCGCCACGGTCACGCTACAGCTTGGCGGCAAGACCGATTTCCCGGCGATCGGACAGAAGGGGCGCCCGCTCGAAGTCACGGGGATCGTGCGGCGGATCACCGACGGCAAATTCACCGTGACCGGGCCGATGGCCACCGGCACGCAGCAGAACATGGGACTGTGCGCTGTCCTCGACACCGGCAGCGCCGAGATCCTGGTCAGTACGGAACGTCACGAACCCTTCGATACGGGCGTCTTCACCCATGCCGGGATCGATCCCGCCGCCAAGCGCTTCATCCTGATCAAGTCGCGCCAGCATTTTCGGGCCGGTTTCGAGCCGATCATCGAGCATGTGGTGATGGTCTCGGGGCCGGGGATCACGACGTCGGACTACAGTCTGTATCCGTGGGACCGCGTGCGCCGCCCGGTCTATCCGCTCGACCCGGACACGCCGCCGAACTTCCCGCCGGCGTGGCAGCAGAAGTAACGAGGAGACAGTCCCATGGCAGATATTCTGAGCGAGGCCCTGGACCGGGCGTCCAGCAATCGGGATCGGAGCATCGAGGCGTTGGCGTCGCTGGTGCGCGTGCCCAGCCTCACCGGCGAGGAAGGGGATGCCCAAACCCATATGGCCGGGCTGCTGGACGATCTCGGCGCCGAGACGGTGTCGCTGGAGCCGGACGTCGCGGCGTTGTTCGAGAGCTTCCCCATGGTCGCCCAGTATCCGACCCATTGGCAGCATGATCTGATCCTGCCCTATGCCGATCTGCCGACGCATGAAGCGTTGCGGAAGAGCGGCCTGGAGGATGTCCTGAATTACCGCGACCGGCCGAACGTGGTGGGCACCTTTCGCGGCAGCGGGGGCGGCCGGTCGCTGATCCTGAACGGCCATATCGATACGGTGACGATCGAACCGACCCACGAATGGACCCGCGATCCCTTCGGCGCGGAAATCGACAACGGGCTGATGTACGGGCGCGGAACCTCCGACATGAAGGGCGGCCTCATGGCCGCCATGTTGGCTATGACGTACCTGAAGGAGGCCGGCGCGACATTGCGCGGCGATGTCATTCTGCAGAGCGTCGTCAACGAGGAGCATGCCGGCAACGGCACTCTCGACCTGGTGCGCCGCGGTTACAGTGCCGATGCGGCGATCGTTCTGGAGCCGACCAACAACGCGATTTGCGTCAGTCATCCCGGAGGCCTGTATTGGCAGGTCACCGTGCCCGGCGTCGTCCGCTCGCCCGGCGCGCGATGGGCGGGCGACCAAATGGAAGGCGTCAGCGCCATCGAGAAACTGCCCGCCGTGATCGAGGCGCTGTTGCATGTCGAGCGCGTCTACAACGACACGAAGACCGACGACCCGATGGAAGAAGGCCGGGTGCCGTTCGCCCTGACCATCGGCAAGGTTTCCGGCGGGCACTACGAGACCGCGACCGCGTCCGAGGCGGTGCTGCGCGGCGGCGCCTATTTCTCGCCGGTGGCGGGCGAGGTGCACGAGGTGATGGCGAAATTCCGTGAGTCGGTCGCCGCGGCCAACGCCGGAGACGACTTTCTCGACACGCATCCGGCCCGGCTGGAATTCCTACACCACGACGACAGCACGCGCCAGAGCCCGCAGATTCCGCTGGCCGTGCAGATGGGGGAAGTGCTGACGGAACGCGGCATCTCCGGCGAGGCGAAGGCCGGCCCGTTCGCCTGCGACATGCGGCATCTGGTCAATCAGGGGAACATCCCGACGATCATCTTCGGCCCCGGGTCGATTGCCCAGGCGCACAAACCGGACGAGAACATCACGCTGCAGGAATACGTCGACTGCATCGAGCATCTGATCGCCTTCATTTGGTCGTGGTGCAATCAGCCGGCCGACGCGTGAGGCGCGTTTCCGGCTGGCCCTGTTTGCCGGATGTGAGGCTCGCCACTACGATTCCTGTTATTCGATTGAGGAGGGTTGCCTGAATGGGAATGACCGCGGTCGAGAAGATCATCGCGCGGGCGAGCGGGAAGGAGTCGGTCAAACCGGGCGACCTCGTATTTCCGGACCCGGACCTGATCGTCATTCACGACGCGCTCGTGCTGCCCAGCAAGAACGAGTTGGACGAGATCGGCATCGACCGGCTGAAGTATCCCGAGCGGGTGGTCATGGTGACCGATCACGAGGTCCTGTACACCTCGCAACGCGCTGCCGAGATCGGGGCGACGATCCGCAAGGCGGCCCGCGATTGGGGCGTGGAGCAGTTCTACGATGTGGGCCAGGGCGGGCACGGTCATATCTTCCTCAATGAACGCGGCATTATCCTGCCGGGCATGTTCGTGTTCGATAACGACCGGCACACGACGAATCATGGCGTGGTGGGTGCCTTTTCGCTGCGGGTCGGGGCGGAGATCACGCGGGTCTTGGCCACCGGCACCGTGTGGATGGTGGTCCCGAAAACCATCCGCATGACGCTCACGGGAAAGCTTCAGCCGGGCGTTTATGCGCGCGATGTCGGCTTCCGCATGGCGGCGGGATTGCGGGTCGGCGGGTTCTACGGTGTCGACATGGACTATCGCGTGCTGGAGCTGTGCGGGCCTGGGTTGGACCAATTCACCTGGGACGGCAAGCAGGCGCTGTGCACCTCGCCGACCGAGGTACGGGCCATCGGCGTGTTCATTCCGCCGGACGCCTCGATGTTGGAGCAGACTTCGGCCGTCGCCAAGCGACCCTTCGAGCCGGTTTATAGCGATAAAGACGCGGTTTACGAGGCGGACTTGGAGCTCGATCTGAGCGATCTCGAGCCGCAGGTGTCGCTGACGCATGGCGCGTGGAACGGCGTCGATCTGTCCCAGGTCGAAGGGACGGGAATCGATCACGCCTTCATCGGTTCCTGCGGGTCGGGCAAATGGGAGGATTTGGAAATCGCCGCCCGCGTGCTCGACGGAAACCGTATCGCGCCGGGCGTGCGCTTGTTCATCGTGCCGGGCACCGAGGATTCGAACCGACGGCTGAACAGTAGCGGCCTGCTCGACATCTTTCAGGATGCGGGCGCGATCATGCTGCCGCCGGGCTGCGGGCCGTGCAATGCCGGCAACATGGGGCCGGTTCATGCGGGCGAAGTGTCGATCTCGACCGCATCGACCAATCTGCTGGGCGACATGGGAGAGAAAGACTGCGAACTCTACCTCGCCAGCCCGGCGACGGTCGCGGCGTCGGCGGTGGCGGGGAAGGTGACCGATCCGCGGAACGTCGACGCCCTCATGACGATGCACGCGGAGGCGGGCCGATGAGCGGGTTCGACTGGACGCTGCGCGGTCGCTGCTACAAGCTCGGCGACGACGTCCCCCATGCGGGCGACGTCATCCCGCAATGGATCATCGCCGGGCGGTTCCTCGACCCGGAGATGCTGATCCCGCATCTGTTCGAGCAGATCGATCCCGGCTTCCACGAACGCGCGAAGCCCGGGGACATCATCGTCGCGGGGCGGAATTTCGGGATGGGGCCGAAGATGAACGGCTATGTGGCGATGCAGGCGCTGGGGCTGGGCTTGATTTGCGAATCCATGCCGTTTCTCGCCTATCGCGCGGCGGTCGGCTGCGGGCTTCGGGTCCTGACCGATTGCGCCGGCGCGACCGGTATGGCGGAGATGGGCGACGACATCGAAGTCGATTTCGCCGGTGGTGCGTTCACCAACCATACGCAAGGGCTGACCGCACAGTTCCCCGGTGTGCCCGATGGGTTGCAGGACCTGATCGCCTATGGCGGTAACAAAGGTTGGCTGGCCCACTGGTGGGAAACGGAGCAGGCGGCGCAGGGCTAACCGGCGCTCATTCCGCGGCGGCGGCGGCTTTCGCCTCGAAGCGGAAGCCCTTGTAGCCGTTCTCGACGATGTCCTCGCAAATGCGCCGGTAGACGCCGACGCCGCCGATATACGGCATGAACAGACGCGGCTTGCCGGGAATGTTGGCGCCCATGTACCAGGAGTTGGCGCGCGGGAAGAGCGTCTTGTTCGCGGCTTCCTGGACGTGATCGACCCAGTCGTCCTCGGCCTCCACGGTCGGCTCCATCAGGTCGAACCCGTGTTCCCGCATATGGACGATGCTGTCGGTTACGAAGTCCACATGCTGTTCGATGGACATCACCATGTTGCTCTTGACCGAGGGGCTGCCCGGCCCGGTGATCATGTACATGTTCGGGAAGGCTTCCGACATCAGGCCGAGATAGGTACGGGGACCGGCGTACCATTTTTCCCTGAGCGCCAAGTCGCCGCGGCCCCGGATGTCGACGTTGAACAGCGTGCCCGTCATCGCGTCGAAACCTGTCGCGAAGACGATGCTGTCGAAGGCGAATTCCTTCCCGTTGGCGACGAGGCCGTCCGGCGTCATCCGTTCGATCGGTGCGCCGCTGATATCGACCAAGTCCACGTTGTCGCGGTTATAGGTTTCGAAATAGCCGCTATCGACGCAGATGCGCTTCGTACCGATGGGATAGGTCTTCGGCGCCAGCAGTTCGGCAGTCACCGGATCCTTCACGATCCGCCGGATCTGGTTGCGGACGAATTCCGCGGCCGTGTCGTTCGCTTCCTGGCTCGTCAGGATATCGTTGAACGCGCCGAGGAAGATGGTGCCGCCGGTTTTCCAGCGTTCCTCGAACACCGCCTGCCGTTCCTCCTCGCTGACGGAGAGCGCGGGCTTGTCGTTCAGGTCCTTCAGGCTGCCGTGGCCCGAGTAGCGCATTTCCTCGCGCTTCGCCGGGTACACGTCCTTCCAGGACCGCTCGTATTCCTCGGTCATCGGCACATTGCGCGACGGCAGCGAATAGTTCGGCGTGCGCTGGAAGACGGTCACATGCGCCGCTTCCTTGGCCAGCACCGGAATCGCCTGAATGCCGGACGAGCCGGTGCCGATCACCGCGATCCGTTCACCGGTGAAATCGACCTTCTCGTGCGGCCAGTTGCCCGTGTGGAAGGTGCGGCCCTTGTAGTCGTCGAAGCCGTCCAAATCCGGAATCTGCGCGGTGGAGATGCAGCCGGTCGCCATGATGAAGAACTGTGCCGAGACGCGCTCGCCGGAATCGGTCTCGACCGTCCAGCGGCGCGCGCCCTCATTGTAATGGGCGGCGGTCACCTCGACGTCGAAGTCGATGTCCTTCCGCAGGTCGAAGCGGTCGGCGACATGGTTCGCGTAGGCGAGGATTTGCGGCTGCGGCGAGAATTTCTCGCTCCACTTCCACTCCTGCTGCAGGTCCTCGTCGAAGGAATAGGAATACTGCATGCTCTCGACGTCGCAGCGCGCGCCGGGATACCGGTTCCAGTACCAGGTGCCGCCGACATCGCCGCCGCGCTCGAACACCCGGGTCGAGAAGCCTAGTTTCCGAAAGCGGTGCAGGAGATACAGGCCCGAAAATCCGGCGCCCACGATGACGGCGTCGACAGAAGTGGATTTCCCAGGCTGATCCGGCATGTATTCTTTCCTAGTGACCAATAGCCGGAAACATCCGGCGGCTTCTCGGGCGATAAGCTACCCAATTCGTCTCCATTTGGGAAATCCCCAGAAGGAGTGGCTCGGCCGTTATCCGATCCGGTTGCGGCGGGGCTCGTCTTGGTACAGGAAATCCGGTCCGAGTTGCGAAATCTCGGTGCAGCCGATCTGGGCCATGGTCAGTTCGACTTCGCGTTGCAGGATCGACAGGGCCTTCGCCGCACCGGCCTGCCCGCCGGCAACCAATCCATACAGCGTGGGGCGGCCGAGGAAGATGAACTTCGCACCGAGGCAGAAGGCCGTCACCACGTCGGATCCGCGACGGATGCCGCCGTCCAGCATCAGCGTCATGCGGTCGCCGACCGCCGCGTCGATCGCGGGTAGGACGTCGATCGGCGAGGGCGCGCGGTCGAGCTGCCGCGCCCCATGATTCGACACCATCAGGCCGTTGATCCCGGCCTCCGCCGCGCGGATAGCGTCGTCCGGCCGCATCACGCCCTTCAGGACCATGTTGCGCGGCCACAGTTCGCGGAACCGCTCAATGACGCTCCAGTCGAGGACACCATGGATTTGGCTGGCGACGAATTCGCCCAATTCTTCCGCCGTCACCTCGCGGCCGACATAGGGTTCCCAGTTCGCCATGCGGGCGATGCCGTTCTGCATGTAGTTCTTGAACCAAGCGGGACGGCGCAGCGCGTCGAGCTTGGAGGCGAGCGACAGCCGCAGCGGGCGGCCGAAGCCGTTGCGCCGGTTGCGTTCGCGGTTGGAACTGACCGGTACATCGA
This sequence comes from Alphaproteobacteria bacterium, assembly GCA_965228975.1. Classification (GTDB taxonomy): domain Bacteria; phylum Pseudomonadota; class Alphaproteobacteria; order UBA8366; family UBA8366; genus JAJFJD01. The sequence goes on along the minus strand of OZ245851.1, from coordinate 2,339,749 downwards.
CCGTGACGACCAGCGTCGAGAAACCGAGGTCGGCGGCGCGCCGGATCATGTCTTCGGAGATCGACTTGTCCTTGGCGGTATAGAGCTGATACCAGCCGTGATCGGGGGCGACCCTGGCCAGATCCTCCATCTTCGCGGTGGCGGCGCCGGACATGATGAACGGAATGTTGGACTCGCGTGCCGCCATCGCGAGCATCAAGTCGCCGCCCCAGTGGTAGTTGCCGATTCCGCCGGTCGGCGCGATGCCGAAAGGATGCGAATAGGTGTGCCCGAACAGCGGCGTTTGCTGATCGATGGTCGAGATGTCGATCATGTAGCGCGGCATCAAGGGATGCTTCCGAAACGCATTCTCGTTGACGGCAAGTCCGTGCTCGTCGTCGGCGCCGCCCTCGATAAAGTCGTAAATCACCTTGGGCAGTCGCTTCTTGGCGATTCTGCGCAGGTCGTCCAGGTTGATTGCGTCGTCGACGTTCATGTTTTGCCTCTAGAGGATCGTCCGGTGGGAATTTTGAGCGTTGAAGCATCGCGCGAATTTTCGCGGCGGGCAACTCGGCGGTGTATCGTTACGCTTCCGCAGGCCGGCGGGACGATTGGCGAGGAGAGACGGATGCCCGAAACGCACAGCACCCATGACAGCGATCACGACGCCCGGAACGACGATATCAAGATCTACGTGAACGGCGAGATCGTCCCCAAGGACGAGGCCAAGGTCTCGGTCTACGATTCCGGCTTCATGCTGGGCGACGGCGTTTGGGAGGGGTTGCGTCTCTACGACGGGAACTGGGCCTTCCTGTCGGAGCACCTGGACCGTTTGTACGAAGCGGCGAAGGCGATCGACCTCGACATCGGCCTGACCCCGGCGGAATTGACCGACGCGCTGGAGGCAACGCGAGAGGCGAACGGCATGACAACCGACGCGCACGCCCGGCTGATGGTCACGCGCGGCCGCAAGGCGAAGCCGTTCCAGCATCCTCATCTCTCGCAATGGGGCGCGACCATCGTCATCATCATCGAGCACTCGGCACCGGTGAAGTCGCTGCTGCAGCGGGGCATCAAACTCGCAACGGTGCCGCAGGTGCGCGGCCTGCCGATGTCGCAGGACCCGAAGCTGAATTCGCACTCGAAGCTGAACTGCATCATCGCCTGTATCCAGGCGGAGAAGGCGGGGGCCGACGAGGGGCTGATGCTCGATCCGCACGGCTTCGTCAACACGACGAACGCCTGCAACTTCTTCATCGTCCGCAAGGGCGAGGTGTGGACCTCGACCGGCGATTACTGCATGAACGGCATCACCCGGCGCAAGGTGATCGAGCTGTGCCGCGCCAACGACATCCCGGTGTTCGAGCGGAACTACTCGCTGGTCGACACTTACGGCGCCGACGAGGCCTTCCTGACCGGCACCTTCGGCGCGCAGACCCCGGTGCGCGAGATCGACAGCCGTCTGATCGGCGACGGCGAGCCAGGCCCGGTCTTCTGGCGCATTCGCGAGCTGTATGCCGACCTGGTCGAACGCGACGGCCTCGGCTGAAGCGCGGCCGCAGCATCGCGTGCTAAGATGCTGTCAAAAGGAGAATAAAATTGAAACTGACCCTGCTCGGCACCGGCACCCCGACACCCTCCCTGAAGCGCATGAGTTCCAGCTATCTCATCGAGATCGGCGACGACGTGATCCTGTTCGACCATGGGCCGGGCAGCCATCACCGGTTGCTGGAAGCCGGCAAGGAGGCGGTGGACGTGACGCATGTGTTCTTCTCGCACCTGCATTACGACCATTTCTCGGACTATGTGCGGTTGATGCTGAACCGCTGGGACCAGGGCGGCGGGATCGTGCCGGACCTGAAGGTGTACGGACCGCGGGGCACCGAGCATATGAACGAGCGGTTGTTCGGCGAGGACGGCGCGTTCACCTTGGACATCCGCGCGCGGATCGAACTGGAGCCGAGCATCGCCTACTACCGCACCCGGGGTGGCACCGAGCCGCGCCCGCGCCCGAACCCGATCGTCCAGGAGATCAAGGCGCATGACGTGATCGAGGGCACGGACTGGAAGCTGACGGCGGTCAACGTGCCGCATGCGCAGCCGGTGATGATCTGCCTCGGATTCCGGATCGATAGCGACGCGGGCAGCGTCGTCTATTCCGGCGACGCCGCGCCGTCGAAGACGCTGATCGGGCTGGCCGAGGGGGCGGACGTGCTGATCCACATGTGCCAGCGTATCTCCGGCACGCACCTGACCGAGGCGCAGCTCAAATTCGGCTCCGGCCATAAGGAAGTCGCCGAGGTGGCGCAGGCGGCGGGCGTGAAGAACTGCGTGTTCAGCCACCTGACCGACCAGATGGACGCGCCCGGCGTGAAGGAGCAGCTGCTGCGCGACATCCACGACATCTACGACGGCAACGCGATCTGGGCCGAAGACCTGCTGGACGTGCCGATCAAGGGACCGGCGCCGCGTAAGCTGATTTAGACGCTCGGCGTCAGATTTTCTCTAGGGCCGCCACCTAGTCCGGTGTCATTCCCGCGCACGCGGGAATCCAGACTTCCGGCGCATGGATTCCCGCTTTCGCGGGAATGACGGGATTGAAATTTTTTGCTTCCTGCTGAGTCTGTCGAAGCATTTTGCCCGCACGGCGGGTGCCGGATCGTTGCGCGACGACGGTCGCTTCACCCCGAAACCTTGGCATCCTTCAACACGTCCCAATTCGGCTCGAAGCCGATGCCGGGCTTGTCGGGCACGGGCATCTTGTTGTCCTCGGGTTCGGGCGCGCCGGTGAAGGCGATGGATTCCATATGCGTCGTGCCGAGATGAAGTTCCACATAGGTGCCGTTCATCAGTCCGGCCATCAGGTGCACGTTCAGCGTCGGCCAGCCTGCGCCGTTGGCCATCGGCAGGTTATACGCCTGCGCCATGTGGCCGACCTTGCGCGCCTCGGTGAAGCCGCCGCAGTAGATGACGTTCGGCTGCACGATGTCGAGGGACTGGTGCTCGAAGAACTCGCGGAAGCGCCAGCGGCTGCCCTCCATCTGCCCGGCGGCGAGGGGGATGTCGATGTGATGGCGCAGGTCCGCCAGGGCGCGGGCGTCGTTTTGCAGCACCGGCTCCTCGAACCAGGAGAGGTTGCAGTCCGCCACCGCGCGCGCCAGATGCCGCGCCTCTATCTCGGTCATCTTATAGTTGGCGTCGATCATCAACTCCACGTCGTCGCCGATGGCGTCGCGCACCGCGCGGATGCGGCGGACGTCTTCCTGCCAGCCGCCGGAACAGGCGGCTTCCATCTTCAGGCGCGGCACGCCCTGCCGGGCGAACATCGACGCGCATTCGACCAACTGGTCGCGGTCGTAGTGCAGGTTGCCGAAGGTGACATAGGTCGGCGCATGGTCGCGGCAGCCGCCCATCAATTGCGCAATGCTCTGGCCGCTGGTCTTGCCCGCGATGTCCCAGCAGGCGATGTCGAAGGCCGAAAGCGCGTTTGAGATGACGCCGGTGAAGGCGCGGCCGTTCAGTTTCTTCCAGACGCGGTGGTGGATCGCCTCGGTATTGCGCGGGTCCAAGCCGGTCACCGTGTCGCGCAGGTCGGTTTCCAGCGCGGCGACGATGGCGGGCGCTAGGAAAGACCCGGTGATGCCCCAGCCCTCGACCCCGGTGTCGGCGGCGACCTTGCAGACCACCAGTTTGCGCGTCGTGATCGGATCGTCGATCAGCGGCACGTAGATCGGGAATTCGTGGATGCTGGCGGTGACGGACTCGATCTTCATGGGGCGGTTTCCTTTCGGGATGTCGTAGCGGCGGGGAGGGCGGTTCAGGTCGCGATGCAGGCTTCGATGGTGGCGGCGAAGGCCGCCTTGGCGCCGGGGCCGCGCGCGAAGGGACTGATGATCGGCAGATCGATTCCGGAGTCGCGGTAGGCTTCCAGCTTGTCGCGGCATTGCGCGGGGGTTCCCACGACGCTGGTGGCGTCGACCATCGCGTCGCTGACGGCGCGCAAAGCCGCGTCGCGGTCGCCTCGCGCCCAGGCCTCGGCGATGGCCGCCGCTTCCTCGGGGAAGCCGTGTTCGGCGATGAGCTGGTTATACCGGGGAAAGAACCCGGCGTAGAAGGCGAGGCCGGGCCGCATGCTGTCGAGCGCTTCGGCGCGGGTGTCGGCCACGGCGGTCGGCAGGAGCGAACTGACCACCACGTCGTCCGGATCACGCCCGGCGCGGGCCGCGCCCTCGGCGATGTGCGCCCTGACCTGCGCGCCGGTGCGCAGCGTGCTGCGGGTCAGGATGACGCCGTCGGCGATCTCGCCGCAGAGCGCCGTCATCTTGGGGAAGACTGCGGCTAGATAGATCGGCAGGTCGGCGCGGTGCGGCGTGAACCACAGATCGAAATTCTCGATCCGCACCGTCGCGCCGTCGTGCTGGACCTCGCCGTCGCGCAGCAGGGCGCGGATGATCGCCACGCTATCGCGGATTTTCGACAGCGGCTTCCCGTAGGGCACGCCGTGTTCCGGCTCGACCTGCACTTTGTGGCTCGATCCGAGGCCCAGGATAAACCGGCCGTCCGACAGGTCGTCCACCGTGGCTGCGGCCATCGCGATGGTGGGGATCGACCGCACGAAGACGCTCGAGATCGCGGTGCCGAGCCGGATCTTGGATGTCTGCATCGCGCAACCGGCGAGCGTGGCAAACTGGTCGCCGCCATGCCCTTCCGCCACCCAGGCGGACTCGTAGCCGAGCGACTCCGCAAGTTGCACGCAGTCGACGATCTCGCGGGCCGTGGGGCCGCCGGAAAATGCAATGCCGATCCGGGTCATGAATTATGCTGCGTCACGAACGCCTCCGCAATATCCCCGGCGGTGGCGGTCCAGACGCCGTCCATCGCCATGACGGCGGCGAGGGCCTCGTCGAGATAGCGGATGCGGTGCGGCATGCCGAGGAGCCAGGGGCGGATGCCGAGGGTCAGCATGCGGCCGCTTTCCTTGCCCTCGGCGCAAAGCCGTTCCGCCGCGTCGCGCACGAAGCCCGGATAGCGGTGCGTGCCGAGCTGGCGCAGCCAGAGCAGTTGCGTGTCGTCCAGGTCGCAGTGATAGGGCAGGGAGACCAGCGGCGTCTCCGTCGTCATGGCGTAGGGCTGGTCGTCGTTCGGCCAGTCGGCGATGTAGCGGAACCCGGCCTCGGCGACGAGGCCCGGCGTGCGCGGGGTCTCGCCGAAGTCTTGGCCGATCCAGCCGCGCGGCGCATCGCCCGTGGCTTCGGCGACCGCGTCGCGCGATTCCTCGATGAAGGCGCGTTCCTCCGCCACGCTCATGCGGCTGGTGATCATGCGGGTGGCGTGGCTGCCGTGCGCGGCGAACTCCCAGCCGCGTTCCTTGAACCGCGCGACCAGCGACGGATAGCGCCGGCAGGCTTCCGAATTGGCGGCGACCGTCACCTGGATGCCGTGCTTGTCGAGCACGTCCATCAGCCGGAACATGCCGATCCGGTTGCCGTATTCGCGGATCGAATAGGTCTGGTCGTCCGGGAAAAAGTCGGCGATCACGTTGCGGTAGCGCGGATCGCGGAAGGCGTCCTCCGGCGGGTCGTATTCCCAGTATTCGAAATGCAGCACGACGCACAGCGCTAGCGCCGCGTCGCCGGGCCAGACGATGCGCGGGCGGTCGGGGATCGGCTCGTAGCGGTAGAGGTCGTGGTCCATGCCGCGGTGGGGGGTGAGGGGCATTTATCCCTCCTTCCGGCCGGCGAGATGGGCCTGCACGTCGTCCCAGGCGTGTTGGTAATACCAGTCGGCGATCTCCTCGCCGGTCGCCTTCCACACGCCGTCATGCGACAGGATATAGCCGAGCGCGTCGTCGAGATGCTTCAGCCGGTGCGGCTGGCCCATCATGTAGGGGTGCAGCGCGATGCACATCACGCGGCCGCTCTCCGCGCCCTCGGCGTAGAGCGTGTCGAACTGGTCGCGGATCATGCGCGCCAGGTCGTCGCCCTCGAAGGCCTGGTAGTAGACGACCACGTCGTTCAACTCCATCGAGTAGGGCACGGTGATCAGCCGCCCCGTCTTCACGGTCATCGGGAAGGGCTGGTCGTCGTGATACCAGTCGCAGAAATATTTGATGCCCGCCTCGGCGACCAGGTCGGGCGTGTTCACTGTGTGCGACGCGGCGGGCGAGAAGAATCCGGCGAGCGGCCGGCCGGTCAGCCGCTGATAGCTCTCGACGCAATGTTGGATGATCGCCCGTTCCTCGTCCTCCGGCAGGCCCCAGTGGTATTGCGTGTTGTAGATGCCGTGGCAGAAATAGTCCCAGTTGCGCGCCTCGCAGGCCTCGTAGATTTCGGGATAATGCTCGATCACCGACAGGTTCAGCGACACGGTGCAGCGCAGGTCGTGCTTATCCATCACCTCGAACATGCGCCACAGGCCGACGCGGTTGCCGTAGTCGCGCACGCCGTAGCCCAGCACGTCGGGATGCGGCATGCGGGGCCAGGGGTCGCGTACCCGCACCGGGTCGGGCAGGTATTCGTAATGCTCGATGTTGGGGCAGACCCACAGCGCCACCCGCGCGTCATTCGGCCATTTCAGCTTCGGCCGTTCGACGATCGGCGAATAGGCGATCCGGTCCGGCTCCATGCGCTTTCTCCCCGCGGTTCCCGCCTAGCCGTGCAGCGCCGATTTGGCGAGCATCACGTGGATGCCCTTGTGCACGTTGACGATCTGGCTGACGCGCAGGTCGGCGGCGATGCTGCAGAGGGTGTAGGCGTCTTCCTTCGACAGGTTGGATTTCTCCTGGATCAAGACGATCATCTCCCGCAACGCCTCTTTCGCCGCGTTGTCGAGTACCGGGTCGATGCCATGCGTGATGTAATGCGTCTCCGTCTCGGCGCGCGGCATGAGGAGGGGCGTGTCCTTGTGCAAATGAATCTCGAAGGTGCCGGTGAGGCAGGTCTCGATCGCGGTGACGCAGACCTCGCCGTCGCCTTGCACCGCGTGGCCGTCTCCGGCGGAGAACAGCCCGCCCTCGTTGAACACCGGCAGGTAGAGCGTGCAGCCCGCGCCCAACTCCTTGTTGTCCAGATTACCGCCGTGGCTGCGTGGGATGATCGACGTGATACGGCCCCATTCCGGCGGCGGCGCCACCCCCATCACGCCGAAAAAGGGCTTCAGCGGCAGGTCCACGCCCCAGGGCAGGTTCGCGACCATGCGCTCCTTGTCGAGCGGGATGTGCAGCAGCCGCATATCGGGAAAGTCCTCCGGCAGCGCGCCCGACAGCGGCCGAATGCGGTTCCAGCCCCAGTTGGTGCCGAGCTGCACGTCCTTGATGCGGATTTCCAGCATGTCGCCCGGCTCGGCCCCGCGCACCGCGACCGGCCCGGTCATGATATGCCCCGCGCCGCCGGCCTCCACATTCTCGTGGATGTCCAGATGCGCCGGCAGGATCTCCAGCGCGTCGTCGGTCGGCAGGATGTCCCGCCCGCCCGAAACGGTATGCAGCGTGACGGTATCGCCGGACTCGATCTCGATCAGCGGTTCCAACGCCGCGTCGAAGAACGCCCAGTGAACGGTGTCGGGCGACGGATGCAATTCATGATGCTTGGCCATGGGGCGCTCCGGATTGGTTGCGCGGCGGGAGCGTTTATCGTGACCGGTGGGGTGCGGGGTGTAAAGGGCGGGAGATGTGGATTGGCTTTAGGGCTTCGCGATGCGGCAGGTCATCACTATCGATAGTGGCAGGCCGTCCGAATCGGCCGATGGTTCATCTGTCCCCGCCGACCTCAATCCCGCTTTCTCAAACACCGCTTCCCAACTCTCCGTCGTCCGGAAGTACCACGGCATCCTGGCCCAGGCTTCGTTCTCGAAATTGGAAAAATCTTCCTCGCGCCAGCCGTCTGTGCCGTCGCCGGGGTCGTTGTCGGGGTGCAGGGTTTGGATGACGATTGCGCCGTTGTCCACTAGTAGACGTTTCGTGGCGTTGAGCAGCGGGACGACATCTTCCTCGAACAGGGCGTAGTTGAAGGCGATGACGTCGAAGGGGGCGTTCGGGACCGGCGCGCCCGCGATCACGTCGTCGTAGGACAGGGTGCGGTAGGACCCATTCGGGTCCGCCGCCCGGGCCGCCTCGATCAGGGCGGCAGTGCCGTCAAGACCGGTGGCGGTGCAACCCGTTTTCTCCGTCACCGCGCGGCAAAGCCAGCCTTCGCCGCAGCCCATGTCGAGGAACCGCGTCGGCTTGCGCCGGACCACGGCGTCGACGATGGCGGCGTCGGTGCCGGCGGTACGGCTGGGGATCAGACGGTCGCGGACGGCGCGGGTCCAATTGTCCGCGTTGCGCTGCCAGGAGGTTTCCAGGTCGGATTTTCGGCTCATGGGGCGGTTACGGTCGGTTGTCGGATCGGCGCCGTTGGCGAGATAGCGGCTTGTCGGCTAGATTTAAGCAAACATAAACCATGAAGCGTGGAAAGAGAGCCGGGATATGACAGGCGAGCGTGTCACTGAGAGTATGTTGCATGAACAAATCGCGAAGGTGGCTGAATCGTTACCGAGCGACCTGCGGGAACGCGTGATGCGCGACGTTGACGAGGCAGGCGCGATGACCGGGACGATCCTGCTGCTTGAAATCCTCCGCCATCTGAATATCGACGGCGACGACGACTTATCCGAAAAAGCGCGGCAGGCGGTACAAGATCGCGATAACGGCGCGTAAGCGTATCGGGACCTCTGTTTGTCGGATCGCCGGCGGCTTTCGTAAACCGTCTACCCGTCGGTGTCCTGCGCGGTTTGCCAGGCGCTGTAGCCGCCGGCCAGCGAGGCGACTTCGTCATACCCCATGTCGAGCAGGGTTTTCGCGGCGAGCGCGGACCGTCCGCCGGTGCCGCAATAGAGGACGAGCCGCTTGTCCGGTTTGAGGTCGCTGTTGTAGGCGGGACTTTCCGGGTCCGCCTGGAATTCGAGCAGCCCGCGCGGCGCATGCACCGAACCGGGGATCATTCCGTCTTTCTCCCGTTCGACCGTCTCCCGCACGTCCACGACGACGACTTCCGGATCATCGAGCAGATACGGCAAATCCTGAATCGAGACCGTTTCGATAATGGCGTTCGCCTCCGCGAGCATTGCTTTGAAACCGTGTTTTAGCATTCGATGATCCACCGCTGTTCCGGGTTACGCTTAGGGTTGCGTCTCATATAAAGCATCGTATCGCATCGCGAACATTGATTTTCGTCAAACGGGCCGGTGCGTCCACGTTCCTGCCGGGTTGTGGACCGACACCGTTGTTCAGCCCGCGTCTTGTCGGCTAAGTTTACGTCAAGAAGCAATAAACCGCAGGAAGCGATCCCAATCATGGCAGACACCCCAGCGGCCGAAACGGCGGGCGCGCCGCGTCCGAATGCGCCGCGCGAGTTGGTCGAACGCTATCGCACCATGGCGCGCATCCGCGCCTTCGAGGAAGCCGCCGAGGCGGCGCATGCGGACGGCCTCGTGAACGGCACCCTGCATCTCTATATCGGAGAGGAAGCCATCGCCGCCGGCGTTTGCGGGAACCTCCTGCAATCCGATTTGATCACCAGCAACCATCGCGGTCATGGGCATACGCTGGCCAAGGGGGCCGATCCGGTGGCGATGTTCAAGGAGCTGTTCGGCCGCATCGGCGGGACCAGCGACGGCAAGGGCGGGTCGATGCATATCGCCGATTTCTCCGTCGGCATGCTGGGGGCGAACGGCATCGTCTGCGCCGGTATCCCTATCGCGGTCGGCGCGGCGCAGGGCAAGAAGATGATGGGCGAAGATTGCGTCGTCGCGTGTTTCTTCGGCGACGGCGCGATCAACCGGGGTCCGTTCCTGGAAGGGCTCAACTGGGCGAAGATATACGACCTGCCGGTGCTGTTCGTTTGCGAGGATAATCAATACGCGTCGACGACGCGCTCGGCCGAATTGACCGGCGGCGACGGCCCGGCGGCACGCGCGACGAGTCTGGGATTGGCGGGCTACACGGTGGACGGCAACGATCTTGTCGCGGTGGATGCGCTGGTGACGCAGGTCGTCGCCGACATCCGCGCGGGCAAGGGGCCGGCGCTGCTGCATTGCAAGACATACCGGCAGAAGGGCCACACGCTCTCGGACAAGCAGGCCTACCGCAGCCAGGACGAGGTCGCGTCCTATGTGGAGCAGGATCCGATCGAACGATGCCGCGCCTATCTGGCCGAGAACGGGATCGCGGGCGAGGACCTGACCGCCATCGACGAGGCCGCGCGGGCCGAAATGGCGGCGGCGGTCGCGGAGGCCAAGGCGGCACCCGTCCCGACGGCGGCGGATGCCTATACCGAGGTTCAGGACGTGGGGGCGCCGCAATGGCCGTCATAACCTACCGGCAGGCGGCCATCGACGCGGTGGCCGAAGCCTTCGACCGCGATCCGCGCGTCTGGGCGTTGGGCGAGGATATCGGGCGCGGCGGCACCTACGGCCAATACGGCGACCTGGGCATACGCTATGCGGACCGGGTGGTCAGCACGCCGATTTCCGAGGCAACGATTATGGGCGCGGGCGTCGGCGCGGCGCTGGTCGGCACGCGGCCCATCGTCGAACTGCGCGCGGCGGATTTCGCCCTCTGCGCGGTCGACGAGATGATCAACCAGGCGGCCAAGGCACGCTACATGTTCGGCGGACAGGCGCGCTGCCCGGTGGTGATTCGCCAGGCGACGGGATTGCGGGCGTCCACGGCGGCGCAGCATTCGCAATCCTTCGAAGCCTGGTATGTCCACGTCCCCGGTTTGGTCGTGCTGGCCCCGGCGACGCCCGCCGATAACAAGGGCCTGTTGACCGCCGCCATCGAATGCGACGACCCGGTGATCTTTTTCGAGAGCAAGACCCTGTGGGACACGGAAGGCGAAGTGCCGGACGGCGACCACGTGGTGCCGATCGGGCAGGCGCGGACCGCGCGCATCGGCGGCGACGCGACCGTCGTCACATGGTCCGGCGCGCTGCCGGCGGTCGAAGCGGCGGCGGACGCGGCGGCGGAGAAAGGGATCAATGCCGAGGTGATCGACCTGCGCAGCCTTTGGCCGTGGGACGAGGCGGCGGTGCTGGCCTCGGTCGAGAAGACCGGGCGGCTGATCATCGTGCACGAGGCGGTGCAGGTCGGCGGGTTCGGCGCGGAAATCTCCGCGACGGTCGCCGAGAAAATCGGTCATAAGCTGAAGGCGCCGATCCGGCGCTTCGGCGCGCCGCGCATTCCGGTGCCCTTCGCGCCGGAAATGGAATCCGTCTGCCAGGTTCAGGTGGACGGTGTCGTCGCGGCGCTCGAAGACATGGCGTGAGGAGGCATGACTGGATTCCCGCTTTCGCGGGAATGACGACGGATCTATCGGTTCTCTTGGCGTGTCACTCCCGCGAAAGCGGGAGTCCATGGGACGCTCAAAACGAACCAATTCGAACATCGAAATGCACAGAAGGATCGAGGGATGAGTGGGACGGCGGACAACTACGCGCGGCGGATGACCGGCGGCGAGGCGTTGGCGGAAATGCTGCGGGCGCATGGCGCGGACCGGATGTTCGGGATGGGCGGCTTCCAGCTTTTGCCGTTCTACGAGGCCGCGCGTGCGCTCGGCTTGCGGCATACGCTGATCAACGATGAGCGCTGCGGCGCGTTCGCCGCCGACGCCTACGCCCGCGTCACCGGGCGCCCCGGCGTGTGCGACGGGACACTCGGTCCCGGCGTGACCAACCTGATCACCGGCATGACCGAGGCCTTGAACGCAGGCATCCCGATGATCGTGCTGGCGGGCGACACCAACCGGTTGCACGCGTGGAAAAACATGACCCAGGAATGCCGGCAGGTGGACATCCTGACTCCGGCGTCGAAGGAGTTGATCCGCATCGAGGACGCCACGCGCATTCCCGAACTGGTGCGCCGCGCCTATGCGCTCGCCACCAGCGGACGTCCCGGACCGGTCGTGCTCGACGTGCCGGAAGACATCTGCCACGCCGAATTGGAATTCGCCGCCGACGATTTCTGGGTCGACGAGGCGCACCGGGCGATTCCGGGACAGCGCATGCGCCCTGCGGCCGGCGACGTGGCGCGCGCCGCGGCAATCCTGGGCAAGGCGAAGCGGCCGCTGATCCTCGCCGGCGGCGGGATTCATCTGTCCTATGCGCATGAAGCGCTGCAGGAATTGGCCGAGACATTGAACATCCCCGTCGCGCACACGATGAGCGGCAAAGGGAGCATCGCTTGCACGCATCCGCTCTCCGCCGGTCTCTACGGCCGCTATTCGCGGATCGCGAACGATCTGATCGAGAAGTCGGATTGTCTACTAGTAGTAGGCGGGAAGCTCGGCGAGATTCCCACGAAGCGCTTCGCGCTGATGCCGGAAGGCGTGCCGCTGATTCATCTGGATATCCTGGAGGAAGAGATCGGCCGCACCACCCGCACGGAAGTGGGGCTGTGGGGCGACGCCCGCGAAGGGCTGGCCGATCTGCTCGCTGAACTGTCCGACAGCGCGACCGGTCAGCGCACCATGCGTCAGGACTATGTCGCCGAGGTGCCGGTGCGGATGGAGAAATGGAAAACCGAGGCCGCGGACCGGCTGAACTCGACCGAGCGCCCGATCAACATGGCGCGCATGCTGAACGAGTTGAACAAGGTGATGCCGGCGGAGTCGGTGCTGGTCGCCGACGGTGGCTTCGCCGGGCATTGGACCGGCTTCCTGTACGACACCAAGCTGGCGGGCCGCACCTATATCGCCGACCGGGGCATGGCCTCGATCGGTTATGGCCTTCCGGGGGCTATCGGCGCGCAACTCGGCGTACCGGACCGCCCGGTCGTCGGCATCACGGGCGACGGCGGGTTCAATATGGCGATCGGCGACCTGGAAACCGCATTGCGCACCAAGGCGGGCTGCACGATTTGCGTCGTCAACAACGCGGCGTCCGGCTACGTGAAGGCGTTGCAGCATTCCATGTATGACGGCAAGTATCAGTCGAGCGACCTGGTCGAGATGGACTACGCCAAGATCGCCAGCGCCTTCGGCTGCACCGGCATCCGCGTGGAGGATCCGGAAGACCTGGGCAAGGCAATCCGGACCGGCATCGGGGAGACCGACCGCCCGACCGTGATCGACATGATCGTCACCCGCGACCCGGCCAAGATGCTGCCCGCCGTGGACAGCCGCGTGCTCAAGGTCGAGAAGGGCGACCGGCCGGTCTAGGCGGCTGACCTAACCGCCCCAAATCTCGCCCAGCGCCCGGGCGAAGTTGCCGCCGAGATAGGCGGCGATATCGGTATCTTTCCAGCCGCGCGCGATTAGGGCTTCGGTGACCGCCGGGAGCTTTGCGTGCGAGTTGGCGGCTTCGATATAGCGTGCCGGGATGTCGTGGCCGAAGGCGTCGCCGTAGCTGGAGATGCCGGTCCAGAGCCGCCGGTTCGCGGCCTCGTATGCGGTTTTCCGAAGGTCGCGTGACGCCGGCAGGTCTGTGCCGAAACCGACATGGTCGATCCCGACCAACTCGACGATATATTCGATATGCCGGACGAAATCATCCACGGTTGGGCGGCGGGTCACGTCGCCGTCCCACAGCATCGGGCCGTAGACGCTGGCGCCGATCACGCCGCCGGTCGCGGCGATCGCCTTGATCACGTCGTCGGACTTGTTGCGCACGAGATCGGTGAGCGCCCTGGCGTTGGCGTGGGTCGCCAGCACCGGCTTCTCGCTCAGGTCGATGGCGTCGAGCGAGGTGCGGTGTCCCACATGGCTGAGGTCGATGGCGATGCCGAGGTCGTTCATCGCTTTTACGGCATCACGGCCCAAGACGCTGAGGCCGGAGTCCTCCGTTTCCAGACAACCGTCGCCGAGTGCGTTGCGGTAGTTGTATGTGATCTGCATGACGCGGACGCCGAGCCGGTGGAACAGCTCCAAGCGGTCGAGCCGGTCGCCCATGGGCCGCATGTTCTGCCAGCCCATGATCAGACCGATCTGTCCGGCTTGTTTCGCCGAAGCCAGATCCGTGGCGCGCTCGATCAGCCGCCATTCGCTGTCCGGTTGTTTAAGCACATGCAGCCAACCGGCGATGCGGTCGCAGGTCTCCGCATACTCGGCCTCGAAATTGGCGATGGTGACGTTCAGCGCATTGACGCCACCGGTGTGCAGGTCGCCGGTATAGCCGTCGCTGTAATAGGACAAACCGTCAATGACGAGGGATTGCTCTTGGATTTCGGCTGCGGTCGGCACGGATGTGGTTTCCTCGTTCGTTGTTAACGGGCCGACGCCTTGGCGATCGTGGCAACAAGCGCCTTCGCCGTCATGCCGGCGTTGCCGCCCAGGTGGATTGCGGCGTCGTTCAAATGGGTGACGATGCCGTCTTCATAGGTCGAGCGGGCATCGCCAATGCGGGCGCTGTCATGCGAAACGGTCGCCCCAGCGATCCCGCGCGCGTCGAGGGCGGGCAGACGGCTAATCCCGGCGTTGTCGATCCCGACGCCTGCGTCGTTGTACAGCGCGGCGATCGCGTCGTGCTTGATTGCGGTTTCCGGCTTGCCGCCGAGCAGTTGGCCGTGCGACCCGGTTACCAGAATGCGGTCACGGTCTTCCGGCAGGACCAGGGAATTTGAATCGATTCCCCAGACCTCGGGCAAGCCCGGCTCGGCTGTCAGCAGGAACCGGGCTTCCTGTTTCTCCGGTGGATCGATATCCGGAACCGATGCGGCGTGGAGGTGGTCCGCCGCCTCGCGGCAGGACATGCCGACCGCGCAGCCGGCGGCACCTGCATGCGCATTGGCGTGGCTGATCACGCCGCGGCGCATCATGTCGTCGCCGTCGCCGATCCGTGCGGACGTGTGCGCCACCGTTGCCGCGGCCATGCCCAACTCGTCGAGATAGGCGAGGCCGCCGATCCCCGCATTGTCCTTGCCGACGCCGGCGTCGTTCAGGATGACGCCGCGCAGCCGGCCAAGGGCCGCCAAATAGGTCGCATAGACGCCGCCATGCGACCCGGCGACGAGGACCTTCCCGCGGAAGCTGTCGTCCAGGCGGGTGATGCTGTCGAGAACGAGGATTTCTGTCATGATCGTTACCGAACTCGCCGCAGGGTCGCCCGGCGTTCTTCACCTTCTTGGCGATAAATTGCGTCGAGCGTGTGGTCGTTTCGTCGCGTATAGGTCACGGTCGCGCCGTCGAACGGCGATAGGGTAAGCGTCCCGCCCCTGATGCTTCCGGCAACGGGCTTCCACCCTTCCTCCGATACGCCGAAGGCGTCTGATGGGGCCCAAGCATAGATCGACTTCGCGGACGCACCCTCCACCGATCCTACGGTCAGCGTGTGCGGCTGTTTGTTGTCCCAGCGGCCCATCCAGGTTCCCACGAAACCGGACTTATCCGCGGTCATCGGTTTGCGGAGGGAGGGAGACAGCGGCGGATCGGACCGCGTGAACTCGCCTTCCGAATCGACCGACATCGAATCGACCTTGCCGCGTTTGCCGATCCGGAAGGTAATGAGCCGGTCTCGCAGGGCGTGGGTGCGGAAGTCCGCATTGAACGTGTCGTAGTGCCAGTGCGAGAGGTCGCCGACCGTTCGGTCGTTCCGGACGATCACGAGGTTGTCGCCGTCCGGCCAGATGTCCAAGGGGCCGTATACGGGGCTGTCGTAGAAACCGACATATCCGGCCAGCGGCATGGACGGGTGCGTATCCTGAACTTGGTGGCCACGGTTCTTGGCGCGGCGTTTCCTGCGTTTGGCCTGATAGTCCTTGTTCCAGTCGAGAAAACGGCGGGACCAATCCGTGGCCGGCGCGTCGAGATAGGCGTCGAAGATACGGTACATCAGCGCGGCGGGCAGGCTCGACCGGCCTCGGTTGCTTAACGCGACCATTCCGAGGTTGAGATCCGGCAGAAGCGCCAGATGGGCGGACATGCCGTCCAGCCGTCCGCCATGATACAGCACCTTCTTGCCGCGGTAATCCGCCATATACCAGCCGAGGCCATAGGCCCGCAGATTCGTCTGCGGGATGTATTCGCGGCGGGTTTCGGACACGGTGAGGGCGGTGTGCGCCCGGCGCATTTCGTCGATGTCTCCGGTGCGCAGGATGACGGTGCCGTCGTGCTCGCCGCCGTCCAAGTGCAGCTTGATCCATTTTGCAAGATCGGCTGCGCTGGCGTTGATCGACCCGGCCGCGCCGATATTATCGACCCGGAGCCAGTCGATGGGCCGGTACGCGCCGTCGACCCAGGCATGCGGTGTCGCCGCGTTTTTCGGAAGGTCTTGGATCGACGTGGAACTGTTGGTCATGCCGAGCGGCTCGAAGAACCGCTCTTTGACAAATGTATCCCATGACCCGCCGGACGCCGCGCCGACCGCTTCGCCGGCGGCCGTGAACATGATGTTCTGGTATCCGAAACGGGCGCGCAGCGGGGATTTCATTTTGAGATGCCGCATCCGCCGCAGCACGTCTGTCCGATCGAATTCCGAGTAGTACCAGATCAAGTCGCCGCGGTGTACGCCGCTGCGGTGGGACAGCAGGTCGCGTAAGCGCATGTCGTACGTGGCGTAGGGGTCGTGGAGTCGGAAGTCCGGCAGGTGGTCGATGACCCGGTCGTCCCACGCCATCTTGCCGTCCGCAATGAGGGTGGCGACGGCTGCCGATGCGAAGGTCTTGGTGATCGATGCGGCGGCGAAGACAGTGTTCGCGTCGACCGTGTCGCCGCCGCCTAGCCGCCGAATGCCGTAGCCTTTGACGGCGACGACCTTGCCGTCCTTCACGACCGCAAGGGAGAGACCGGGCGTTTCCCAGTCTCGCATGGCCGATTCGACATAGGAATCGAGGCCCGACAGGGGCGGCTCGTCGGCCTGCACCGCGCCGGAAAAGTGGATCAGGATGCCTGCCAAGAGTGCGCAGAATACCCGTCGTGCTGCCATGAAACCTCCGATTTGAGATCATGATATAGTAGGAGAAACGCAAAGACAGTGGCGTTATTGCAGGAGAAGAAAATGGGAATTTCCGCTGATATTGCCGAATTGATCGTCAAGGCCCGCTTCGAAGATATGGATGAAGATGTGCTGCATTGGGCAAAGGTCGGATTGATCGATTATACGGGTGTCACCCTGGCTGGTTCGACAGAGCCTAGCGGAAAGATCGCCGATATCGTCGTGGGGGGGCGCGATCAGTCCGGGCCGAGCCTGATTTTCGGCTCGAATGCGCGCACCACGCCCTTGAATGCGGCGTTGATCAATGGCACGGCGTCACATGCCCAGGATTTCGACGATTGCAACAACACCATCGGCGGGCATCCCTCGGCGCCGATCCTGCCGGCGCTAATCGCACTGGGCGAGCAACTGGGCGCGAGCGGCCGCGATCTGGTCCTGTCCTATGTCGTCGGCTTCGAGACGGAAACCAGCATCGCCCGCAGCGTGCACTTCCATCACTACGAAAAGGGCTGGCACCCGACGGCGACGATGGGTGTCTTCGGCTCGGCCGCGGCTTGCTGCAAACTGATGGGCCTCGACAAGGAAACGACGGCAGGCGCGTTGCAGATCGCGGTGTCGTTGGCATCCGGCGTGAAGTCGAACTTCGGCACGATGGTGAAGCCGCTGCATGTGGGGCATTGTTCGCGCAACGGTTTGTTCGCGGCGATGATGGCGAAGGAAGGGTTCACCTCCAGTCCGGTGGCGTTCGAGCACAAACAGGGCTTCTTCGAAGTCTTCAACGGCGCGGGCAACTATCATCCCGAAAAGATCTTCGAGCACTGGATGAAACCGTTCGACATCGTCGAGCCCGCTATCGCGGTGAAGCAATATCCCTGCTGCGGCAGCACGCACCCGGCGGTGGACGCGATGATCAATCTCGTCGAGCGGGAAGGCCTGACGCCCGAAATGGTCAAACGCGTCGATTCCTGGACCCATCCGCGCCGTCTAGCCCATACGAACCGGCCGGACCCGCAGAGCCCGCTGGACGCGAAGTTCAGTGTGCAATACGTGGTGGCCCGGGCGTTGATGCACGGCAAGGTCGTCTTGCCGCATTTCGACGACACGGCCTATCTCGACAAGGATGTCCGCGCGGTCATGGATAAGATCGATGCCGCGCCGCATCCCGAGATGCTGAACGACGATAGCGGCTATCTGGGCGCGGAAGTCCGGGTGGAGCTGATGGACGGGCGGACTGTGTCGGAGCGGGTCAAACAGGCGCGTGGCCGGGGATCGGTCGATCCGCTGCCGATGGATAAGCTGCGCGGCAAATTCGAGAATTGCGCGGCGCTGGTCCTGCCGGCGGACCGCGTCGCGGGCCTCTACGACGTGATCGATAACTTCGTGGAATTGCCGGACGTCAACGCCTTCACCGCGGCGGCCGAGACCGTCACGGATGCTGCCGCGTCAGCGGCCGAGTAAGCGGATATGCCGGCTACCATATCCAAAATCGAAGTGGTTCCGTCCGGCGCGGCGCTGGGTGCGGATATCGTCAATCTCGATATAGCGTCGGCCAGCGACGAAGAGATCGCGGCGGTCCGGGCTGCGTGGCTGGAGCACCTCGTCCTGCGCTTTCGGGGCCACCGGTTCGGAGACAAGGAGCATCTCGATTTTGCGCGCCGGTTCGGCCCGCTTGATATTTCGCCGAATACGCGGTTTTCCGGTCAGCCCTGGATGCCCGAGTATCCGGAAATGAGCCGTATTTCGAATATCAAGATCGGTGGCAAGGCCACCGGGTCGCTCGGCGATGGCGAACTCGTCTGGCATACGGATATGTCATACCTGGAGGAGCCGCCGACCGGCAGTCTCCTGCACGCGCTGGAAGTTCCGGATTCCGGCGGGGACACCAAGTTCCTGAACATGTATGACGCGTTGGAGGCGCTGCCCGCCGAATTGCGCAAGGTGATTGAAGGCCGGCAAATCAAGCATGATCAGACGCACAACAGTTCGGGCGCATTGCGCAAGGGACTGGAGGGGGTCGAGATCAATGATGTGACGAAGATTCCCGGCGCGGTGCACCCGATCATCCGCACGCATCCGGAGACCGGCCGCAAGGCGCTCTATCTGGGCCGCCGGGCGCGATCCTATCTTGTCGGCTTGCCGGTCGACGAGAGCGAGGAGGTATTGGATGCGCTTTGGGACCACGCGACAAACGATCCGTCCTTTCAATGGGCGCAGCACTGGCAACCGGACGATCTCATTATGTGGGACAACCGCTGCGTCATGCATTGCCGGGACAGCTTCGATCCGAACGGTCGGCGGTTGATGCACCGGACGGTGATCCTGGGAGATCGGCCGTACTAGTTATCCGCTCAGCGCGATGACGGTGCCGGGCAAGCCTTGCGACAGCCGCTGACTGTACAGGCGGCATAGGGGGTCCTTCGGGGCGATCGCCGCTGCGCGGGCGATTTCCTCCGTCGCGATGGCATCCTCCCGCTGGATCAGCCGGAAGGCGCGGATATAGGCCTCCAACTCCGAGGTATCGCTCTGACTCTCCGGGAGCGGCTCGAGCGCCTCGACAGAGTCCGCAATCCCGGACCATCGCAGTCGGCCGACCGGCCGGAAGATGACGTCGGTTGCTTCGCGGGCCGTCGCGGCGCTGGCGCAAATGCGGGTGCCGAGTTCGGCGTTGGCTTGCGCGAGGCGGTCGGCCTGTTCGACGGCCTCGCCGTAGGCGCCGTAGGCGAAGACGGCATCCCCGCCGAAATTGCCGACCAGGGCCTCGCCGCTATGCACGCCGATCAGGCTTTCCCCGATCCGACCGGCATTGGTCATGCGGCGTTCGCGATACCCTTCGGCAAAAGCGTCGATTGCCAGGGCGCATCGGACGGCCCGACTCGGCGCGTCGCCCGATTGAAGCGGCGCACCGAAGAGGGCGATGACCTTGTCCGCGTCGACCCGTTGCAGGATGCCGCCATGCGCCTTCACGGCATTCCCGATCCCCGCGGTATAGGCGCTTTGAACGGCGACGAGTTCGTTTGGCGGCAAGGCATCCGCGAGGGTTACGAAATCGGCGTGCCGTGCGACCAGGATGGTCACGGCGCGGTTTTCACCGTCCAGCGTTACGTTTTCCGATGCCTGGGCGATTTGCCGCGCAAGGTCGCCGGACGTGACGGCGGCGAATCCCGTGCGCAGGTAATCCCGCTTATCCTGCGCGAATCGTTGTACCGCGGCACGCGTGAGGGCGTATGCGACGAGACAGCCAAGAACAGGCATTGCGACGGGGATTGCGGCGCGCGTCCAATGGAACACCGCAAGCGAGAACAGCACGAATCCCAAAACCGTTCCGATGACGGCGCCCACCCGGGCGACCGGTCCCACGGTGATCAAGGCCAACAGGCTGCCAAACGTGCAAAGGGCAAAAGCGACCAACAGGACGGTCAATTCGTTGGATCCGGGCAGGTGCCGGGCATCCAATAACTGCGAGACTGCGTGTGCCTGGATTTGCACACCGGACATGCGGTCTTCCGGCGGCATGTGGAGCCACCCGCCGGGAATACGATGCCGGTCCCGGTCGTTGAGGTCGAGACCGATCAGCACGACCTTGTCGGCGAACCATTTCGCCGGCAGGCCAACTGCCTTGTGGGCCGGGATCGTCAGGAAGGGGCGCGTGTTCAAGTTGGGCACGCCGTGATAGGCGAGCCGCCGCCGGTCCGCGCGGGAAAGGTTCAATACCTCGGCCAGTTTTGCCGTGAAACTGGAAATCCATACATCGTCGACCGTGGTGCCGGGCACCATGCGCCGGACGGCGCCGCCCCAGCCGTCCTTGCCGAGCAGCGCCGGGCCGGATCGCAGGCCGTTCAGGTAATTCCGTTCGTAGTCCTGTTGACGCGGCGTCAGTGTATCACTGGGTGGCGCGGTTGCCGCCACCAGCGGTATCGGCAGGGACCGCATGACATTGAAGAGCCGTTGATCCTTGTCGGGTTCGGTAGGGTCGGTCAGGGGTAGGTAGAGGCCGATCGCTTGCGGCCCGGAAACCGACAACGTTTCGAGCACGTCGGCGAGCAGTCCCCGGTCGATTGGCCAGCGGTAGGGCAGGCCGCTAACGGTTTTCTCGTCGATCGCAATCACGACGATACGGGAATCCTGCGGTTCGGCGCGGGGCATGAGCGCCCGCCGGGCGTCTTCGGCCCAATATTCGACCGTACGGGGAAGCGAAAAGCTATAGGGCACGAAAAAGGCGCCCAACGTGGTCAACGCTATGGTCGCCAGCGCGCTTAGGATGAAATTTCGGTTCGCGAATCGTGCCATGGCCGGGCAGGGAAGCACATTCTCTATTTCGTTCGACCCCATGCTACGGCCGTATCCGTTCCTCAAAGATTAACAATATCCGGCATTTAGGGGATGTTCTTGAAAATTGCCGGGAACTTTTGCCGGTGATTTCAGCCTGTTGCGCCAAGCGCTCACGCGATACCTTCGAGGAAATGAAATTAATGGCCTCGGGCCGGCAGAGGGGTGGGATATGATTACCGTTCATGGCATCAAGAATTGCGATACGTGCCGAAAAGCGCTGAAATGGCTTGAGGCGGAGGGCATCGAAGCGCGGTTTCACGACTTTCGCGTCGACGGTCTCGATCAGGCGGCGCTCCAACGCTGGTTGGCGGCGGTGGGGTGGGAAACGCTTCTGAACCGCCGCGGGACCACATGGCGCAAGCTTCCCGACAGCGATACGCAGAATGTCGACGCAACGTCGGCCGAAGCGTTGATGCTGGCCAACCCGACGCTGATCAAGCGACCGGTTTTCGACCTCGACGGCGACTACGCCGTCGGGTTCAAGGCGGAGCAGCAGGACTGGATACGCACGAAGACATCGTAACCCCGGCATAAACCGGGGCAATCGAGACACCGAACACATAACAAGAAGGAAGGACGCAAGATGGATTGCAGAATGGATGGACGTGTGGCGCTGATCACCGGCAGCAGCCGGGGTTTGGGGCGTGCAATGGCGCTTAAATTCGCGGCATCCGGCGCGCATGTATGCGTCACCGGCCGGCGCGCCGACGTCGTGGACGAGACCTGCGCCGAGGTGGAAGCCGCCGGCGACGGTAAGGTCCTGGCTTGTCCCGCCGACGCCGGCAAGGCGGAGGATATCGAACGGCTCGTCGCGACCTGTGAAAAGGAACTCGGCCCGATCGATATCCTGGTCAACAACGCGGGCACGTCGCGCCGCATGCCATTCGTCGAGATTACGGACGACCTGTGGCGCGAGGACCTGGAACTCAAGCTGTTCGGCGCGATCCGGACCATGCGGTTGACCTTCCCGGGCATGTGCGACCGCAAATGGGGCCGCATCATCAATGTCCTGAACACCGGTGCGAAGGCGCCGCCCGCGGGCGGCGCGCCGACGGCGGTATCGCGCGCGGCCGGGATGGCTCTGACCAAGGCGATGGCGGGCGAAGGCGCGCCGCACAATGTGCTGGTCAACGGGCTTCTGGTAGGACGCATCGAGAGCGATCAATGGCGGAACCGCTGGGAAGCGACCGACAAATCCGAGAGCTATGACTCCTATCTTGAGGCGATGGCGAAAGACCTGAAGCTGCCGATGGGGCGTCTCGGTACCGCCGAGGAATTCGCGAATATGGCGTGTTTCCTGTGCTCGGATGCCGGCTCCTATATCAACGGCGTCGCCATCAATGTCGACGGCGGCATGAGCCCGGTCGTCTAACGCCGCAATGAAGATCAAAGGACCCTGGTCGGCCGTCGAGATCGATCGCTATCTGACAACCACCGTTGTTCCGATGCGGCTGTCTGCGCTCGGCGGCGGCGGCTGGCCGGTGGTCCTTTCATTGTGGTTTCGGTGGCGGGACGGTGCGCTCTGGTGCGCGTCCAACCCGCAATCCCGGATCGTCCAGCTGTTGGCGCGGGACGGCCGCTGCGGATTCGAAATCGCCGCCGATGCGCCGCCGTACCGCGGCGTACGCGGTCAGGGGAAAGCCACGCTGGACCGGGATAATGGGGTGCCCGAACTGCGGGCGTTGATCGAGCGTTATCTCGGTCCGGACGAGACACCGTTTTCCCGTTGGTTGATCGAGCGCAGCGCGGACGAGGTCGCTCTTCGTATCGACCCGGTTCGGTTGATGAGTTGGGACTATACGGCCCGAATGAAGCGTTAGCCGCGCGGCATGGGCCGACGGACCAGCTCACGTTGGGGCAAGAGGGCATCGTGTGACACAGGACAATCCCGATCCGCCGATCGGCGGCCTCGCGGCGCGGCTCGGCCGGTTGCCCATCCTGCGGAACCCGGCGTTTCGTCTCGCGGATTATCGGCGGTTCTGGGCCGGCGCCGGCCTGAACCAACTGGGCACCAGCGGCGAACAGGTCGTTCTCGGGCTGTTGGTCTTCCAGATCACCGACTCCAGCGCGTGGGTCGGGGCCTTGATGGCGGTCTATTTCCTGCCGATGTTCGTGTTCGGGCTGTTGTCGGGTGCGATCGCGGATTGGATGGACCGGCGGCAGTTGTTGCGCCGCGTCGAACTCTGCATCGTTGCGAATTCCTGCGTGCTCGCCGCGATGATCGCCGCCGGGTTCGTCGAGCTTTGGCTGATTCTGACCTTTGCGTTGTTCGCCGGTTGCTTTCGGGCGCTGCACCATCCGACCCGGTTCAGCTATGCCTACGATATCGTCGGCGGCGATCAGGTGGTCGCCGGTCTCGGACTGCTGAACCTGGGTTCCCGGTTCGGCCAGCTTATCGGCGCGCTCGTCTCCGGCTTCGTGATGGAGCGGTACGGCGCGCCCGCCGCGATCCTGACGCTGGCGGCGTGCCATGCCGGCGCGTTCCTTCTGTTCTGCCGCCTCGAGACGGCAGGAGAGGCGGCGGAAAAGGTGCGGGCGCCCATCGGGCAGAACGTCCGGGAATATCTCAGCGAACTGAAATCCAACCGGGTGCTGCTGATGCTGGTTCTGGTGACCGCATCGGTCGAGGTGTTCGGCTTTTCCTTCGCGACGGCGTTGCCGGAGCTGGCCACGGTCCGGTTCAGCCTCGGCGCCGAAGGATTGGGGATGATGCATGCGGCCCGTTCGACGGGCGGCATCATCGCCGGCCTGACCTTGGCGGGCATGGGGTCGATGACACGCCGGGGCGTCGCCTACATCTTCGTGATCTTTGCCTTCGGCAGCGGGTTGATTCTGTTGTCGGTTGCCGATCACCTGGTGCTGGCGGTCGCCGCGCTGTGCGTTGTCGCCGCGCTCGCGACCGCGTCCGATGTGTTGACGCAAAGCATGGTGCAACTCAGCGTCCCGAATGCGCTGCGGGGACGGGCGATGGGAGCGTGGACTCTGGCGATCGGGTCCGCGCCGCTGGGGCATCTGGAAATGGGTGCGCTCGCCGTTGCGATTGGAATCGGCAATGCACTTCTATTCAACGGCACGATGCTGATTCTCGTCGGCATCGTCGTGTTCTTCGCAGCGCCGCGATTGCGCAGCCTTTAGGGCAGCCGGATGGATGTCCGCCGCGAGTCAGGCTGCCTGATGGTCGTGCTGCAATTGATCGAACACCGCCCGCATCGAAGACTTACGGTGCGGTTTCGGTGCGACCTGGACCCGCTCTTTCGGCTCTTCCGCCGGATCGGCCGTCCGCGCCAATTTTTCCGGCGCGGCGGCAGGGTCCGGCGCCGTCTCGGTTTCGACCGCCGCCGGTTTTTGGGCCTCGGCCTGCGGCGATACCGCTTCCCGGGGCGATTCCGTCGCCGGCAGGTCGATATGCGGCTCGTCAATCGGCAAATGGTCGCGTTCCAGGCGCGGCGACCTGCCGGCATCGAGATAGAGCCGTTTGTCATGCAAGGCCGCGATGGCGATCATTCGCCGGTCGGACGGACGATCGACGCAAGCGAGCCGCGCGTGCGGTTGATGCCCCGTCGGCGTCACGATCTCGACGACCTCCCAAGTCGATTGATGTTTGTCGATTTTGCTGAACAGGTCGCCCACAGCGACCGTCTCGAATCTTACGAGTCTGCTCATCATAAGTGGCTTGCCGTAGCCCTCCCTCAATTAGCGTGCGCGTTTCCCCCTCGCTCCACCCAGAGCACCCAAAAACGACGCACGCATACCTAATTCGCCAAACACGAGGTAGCTAGCAGGCCCCTTGGAACATTGATTCGACGTTTCGGTGCAACGAAACATTGGACATACCGCTGTTGGTTCGAGCTACACCTAAATCGTTGTCCGGCAGGATCCGCAAAAATTCCCATAGTAGAAAGGATTGCGGAACGTTCTTGACACAGCCTGCTGTTGGGATAGAAGCATGCAACATTCATTCCTATCCCGGCGTAGTAGGGGTACCACCGTCCGATTCGACAATTTCGGGCGTGATTTTTCATTTCGAAAGGCAACGGTCTTGAGCGCGGAGCAGGAAAAACCGGCGCTGCGGACAGGCGAATTCGTGACGCTGATGGCGTTGATGACGTCGCTGATCGCGTTGTCGATCGACGCGATGCTGCCGGCGTTGCCGGAAATCGCCGCCGATCTCGGCGTGCGGCAGGGCAATCGGGTGACCCTCATCATCACCGCGTTATTCCTGGGATTGGCATGCGGGCAGGCGCTCTACGGCCCGCTGTCCGACAGTTTCGGGCGTAAGCCCGCGATCTATCTCGGCTTTGCGCTGTTCGCGGCGGGCACCTTGCTGGCGATAACCGCGACCGACTTCAACGTCATGCTGCTCGGCCGCGTGTTGCAGGGCATCGGGGCGGCGGGGCCGCGGATCATCTCGATCGCGCTGGTGCGTGACCTGTACGAGGGGCGCGCGATGGCGCGCATCATGTCGTTGATCATGTCCGTGTTCATCCTGGTGCCGGTGCTCGCACCCGCGTTGGGGCAGGCTATCCTTCTGGTGGCGCACTGGCGCATGATCTTCGGCCTGCTCTTCGCGTTGGCGTTCATCGGCGCGGTGTGGGTCGGTTTGCGGCAGCCGGAAACGCTGACGCGGGATAAGCGCATCCCGTTCTCGCTCGGCCGGATCGCGCGGGCGGTCGTGGAGGTCTGCACCAACCGCTATGCCTTCGGCTATTCGGTCGCCGCCGGCTTCATCTTCGGCGCGTTCATCGGCTATCTGACGTCGGCGCAGCCGATCCTGCAGGTGCAATACGGCTTGGGCACGTTGTTCCCGGCGTATTTCGCCGTGTTGGCCTTTTCCATCGGCGTGGCGTCGCTGGTGAACGCCAAACTGGTCATGAGATTCGGCATGCAGCGGCTGTCCGGCTGGGCGCTCTGGGCCGTCAGCATTCTGTCGATGAGTTTCTTCGGGATCGCCTATGGCTTCGACGGGCATCCGCCGTTGTGGGCATTGATGGCCAACATGGTCGTCAGCTTCTTCTGCATCGGCATGTTGTTCGGCAACTTCAACGCCTTGGCCATGGAGCCGCTGGGTCACATCGCCGGAATCGGCGCGGCCGTGGTCGGCTCGCTGATGACCTTCATCTCGCTGTCGCTCGGCACCCTGATCGGCCAAAGCTACGACGGCACCGTGCTGCCGATGACCGGTGGGTTCGCCGTCTACGGCATCGTGTCGCTGGCGATTACCCGCTGGATCCAGCGCGACGGCAAGCGCGACTAGGCCGCTTCGCCGAGCGACTGCCGCAGGATGTAGTGCAGCATGCCGCCGTTCTCGTAATAGTCGACCTCGACGGCGGTATCGAGCCGGCACGTCAGCGGGATATCCTCCTGCGTCCCGTCCGCCCGCGTGATCCTGCACTGCACGTCCATGCGCGGCGTGATGCCGTCTTCCAATCCGGTGATGTCGAAACTCTCGCTGCCGTCCAGCTTCAGCGTCTTGCGCGTGGTCCCCGGTTTGAACTGCAGCGGCAGCACCCCCATGCCGATCAGGTTCGACCGGTGAATGCGTTCCAGCCCCTCGGCGATGATCGCTTTGATGCCGAGCAGTTTGCTGCCCTTGGCGGCCCAGTCGCGCGACGAGCCGGTGCCGTATTCGCTGCCGCCGATCACCACCAGCGGCACGCCGTCGGCCTGGTATTTGGCCGATGCGTCGAAGATCGTCATTTGTTCGCCGTCCGGCATGTGGCGGGTGAAGCCGCCCTCGGTGCCCGGCGCCATCTCGTTGCGGATGCGGATATTGGCGAAGGTCCCGCGGACCATCACGTCATGGTTTGTCCGGCGCGAGGCGAAGCTGTTGAAATCCTTCTGCGCCACGCCGTTCGCGATCAGGTATTGCCCGGCGGCGCCGCCCGCGTCGATGGTGCCGACCGGCGAGATATGGTCGGTCGTCGTCATGTCGCCCACCATCACCAGCGGCCGCGCCCCCTTGATGTCGCACACCGGCACCGGCTGCCGCTCGGTCGTGCTGAAATGCGGCGGTTGGCGCATGTAGTCGCTGGACTCGTCCCAGGCGAAGGTGATGCCGCCGCTCGCTTCCAGCGCCTGCCATTCCGGCCCGCCGTCCATGATGTCCGCATACCGGCTCTTGAACATCGCCGGCGTAATCGTCTTGGCCATCACCTCCTGGATCTCCGCGTTGCTCGGCCAGATATCCTTGAGATAGACCGGGTTGCCGTCCGCATCCTCGCCCAGCGGGTCCTCGCGCAGGTTCGCCGTGACGGTGCCGGCCAGCGCGTAGGCGACGACCAGCGGCGGCGACGCCAGGAAATTCATTCGGCAGAGCGGGTGCACGCGGCCTTCGAAGTTGCGGTTGCCCGACAGGACCGAGGCGACGACCAGATCGTTCTGCTCGACCGCGTCGGCGATGGCCGGTGCCAGCGGTCCGGAATTGCCCATGCAGGTCATGCAGCCGAAACCCACCAGATTGAAGCCGAGCGCGTCCATGTCCTTCTGCAGGTCGGCGGCCTCCAGGTAGTCGGCGACGATGCGCGATCCCGGGGCGAGGGACCCTTTCACCCAGGGTTTCGCCGTCAGGCCCTTGGCGACCGCCTTGCGGGCCAGCAGCGCCGCGCCGATCATCACCGCCGGGTTCGACGTGTTCGTGCAACTCGTGATCGCCGCGATGGCGACGGCGCCGTGGCCGATCTCGAAATCGCCGGCGGCGACGGGCGCTTGGTCCGGATTGCCCGTCTGGTCGCCAAGATTGTCGCGGAAGGCGGCGGGGACCTGCGACAGCGGCGTCCGCTGGTTCGGCCGGTAGGGGCCGGCCATGCTGGGCTCGACGCTGCCGAGGTCGATCTCGACGCGATCGGTGAAGACCGGTTCCGGCGTGTCCGTATCGCGCCACATGCCCTGCGCCTTGGCGTAGGCTTCGACAAGCGCGCATTGCGCGTCGTCGCGCCCCGACAGGCGCAAATAGGCGACGGTTTCCGCATCGACCGGGAAGAAGCCCATGGTCGCGCCATATTCGGGCGACATGTTGGCGATGGTCGCGCGGTCGGTCAGCGCCAAGGTGTCGAGGCCGGGACCGCAGTATTCGACGAATTTCTGCACCACGCCCTTGGCCCGCAGCGTTTCCGTGACCGTCAGCACCAGGTCGGTGGCGGTCGCGCCTTCCGGCAGCTCGCCGGTGAAGCGGCAGCCGATCACTTCGGGGATCAGCATGGAGACCGGCTGGCCGAGCATCGCCGTGCCCGCTTCCAGGCCGCCGACGCCCCAGCCGAAGATGCCCATGCCGTTGATCATCGGCGTATGGCTGTCCATGCCGATCAGGCAGTCGGGATAGGCGACGGTCTCGCCGTCGATCTCCTCGCTCCACACCACGCGGGCGAGGTATTCCAGATTGATCTGATGCAGGATGCCCCAGCCCGGCGGGATGATGCGCACGTTCTTGTAGGCATCTTGCGCCCATTTCAGGAAGGCGTAGCGTTCCTGGTTGCGCTGATACTCGATCTCCACATTGCGCGCCATCGCGTCCGGCGTGCCCGCGAAATCGACCATCACCGAGTGATCGACGATCAGGTCGATCGGCGTGCGCGGGTTGATCGCCGCCGGGTCGCCGCCCAGCCGCACCATCGCATCCCGCATCGCCGCCATGTCGGCGAGCAGGGGAATGCCCGACACGTCCGGCATCAGCACGCGCGCCGGATGGTAGTTGATCTCGTCTTCCGACGTCCGCGTCTTCGTCCAGCCGCCGATCGCCTTGATGTCGTCGGCGGTGACCGCCCGGCCGTCCTCGTTCCGCAGCAGGTTCTCCGCCAGCACCTTGAGCGAGAAGGGCAGCCGCGCCAGATCCCCGGCCCCCGCCGCCTCGGCGGCCGCCAGGCTGTAGTAGGCATAGGTTTTGCCGCCCACGTCGAGCGTCGTTTTCGCACCAAGGCTGTTGCTGGTCATACGATGTCTCCCGTCATTCCATCCCGCGCACATTGTCCTTGTCGCCGGGCTTGTGGCCCGCCGTACCGGCGTAGCGTTGTTCGATGGCGTCTTTCGGCATGTAGCGGTCTTCCAGGTCGCGGATCGCGGCGATGCCGGTGAACTCGTACCAGTTCTCCACCGGTTGATCGGTGAACGCCTCCAACTGGCGGAGTTCGTATTCGATGCCGTCCTGCTTGAAGCCGGCCAGGGTGTCGATCATCGCCTGCACGCCCGCGCGCAGCGCCAATAGCGGCAGGATGCAGACCGCATAGCCCATGTCCTCGACCTGTTGCAGCGGCATTTTCGGCGTGGTGCGCTTCTTGGCGTAGCCGCCCATGTTAAACAGCTTCGGGCCGGGCACCTCCTTGGCGAAGGTTTCGTATTCCTCGACCGAGAGCAGGGCGTCCGGGAAGATCATGTCCGCGCCCGCGTCCGCATAGGCCTTGCCGCGCGCCACCGCTTCGTCGAAGCCGACCGCGCCACGCGCGTCGGTGCGCGCGATGATGGTGAAGTCCGGGTCGGTGCGGGCGTCCGCCGCCGCGCGGATCTTGCCGCAGGCCTCGTCGACCGGGATGATCTCCTTGCCCGCGATCGAGCCGCAGCGTTTCGGGTTCACCTGATCCTCGATATGGATGCCCGCGATGCCGGTCAGCTCGAACTCGCGCACCGTGCGGATCACGTTGATCGCGTTGCCGTAGCCGGTATCCGCGTCGGAGATGACGGGGATGTCGTCCGCCGCCTGCGCCATGAAGCGGGCCATCATGGTCATCTCGCTCATCGTCAGCAGGCCCACATCCGCGCCGCCGGTCAGCGTGTTGGCCACGCCGGACCCGGTCATGTAGACCGCCTCGAAGCCCGCCTCCTGCACCAGCCGGGCGCTCAGGCCGTTATGCGCGCCGGGGGCGACCAGCAGCTTGCCGCTGTTGAGCCGGTCGCGCAGGGCGCGGCGTTTCGATTTGGCGTCTTTCATCGGGGGCCTCGGATGTGGGTTGGTTTCCCCAAGACTACCGTCATTCCCGCGAAAGCGGGAATCCAGGTGCCCGGGGGCCTAAGGTGGATTCCCGCTTTCGCGGGAATGACACCGAGGTTGGGCCGGAACGCTATACCCTAAATCGCGTAGCGCTCGTCCAGTTCCATGTAGTGCGCGGTGTTCACGGCGGCTTCACGATCCTGGAAGGACGCCATGCGGTCCTTCAACGCCTCGGTATGGCCGTCGCGCAGCAGGCATTCCGCCGCTTCCTTCATGGCCTGGATCGCGATGCGCTGCAGGTCGCTCGGTACGATGACCAGATTGAAGCCCAGTTCCTCCAGCTTGTCGCGCGGGACGACGGGGGTCTTGCCGCTCCAGAACATGTTCAGCAGCTTGGGGTAGGGCAGTTCCCTGGCGATCTTCTCGATCTCCTCCATCGTGGTCGGCGCTTCGACGAAGGCCATGGTGGCCCCGGCTTCCATCGCCTTGTGCATGCGGTCGATCGCGGCGTCGACGCCGTCCCCGGCGAGGCAGTCGGTGCGGGCGATGATCGTCATGTCGTCGTCGGTCAGCGCGTCGCGGATCGCCTTGATCTTCGAGCAAAACTCCTCGACCGGCACCACGGCCTTGCCCTCGTAATGGCCGCAACGCTTGGGAAACACCTGGTCTTCCAAGTGAAACCCGGCGACGCCGACCCGTTCGAACGCCTTCAGGCCCTGGCGGGCGTTCAACGCGTTGCCGTAACCGGTATCCATGTCGGCGATCAGCGGCAGGTCGATGGCGTCCACCATGGTTTCCAGCCGGTCGGTGATCTCCTTCAGCGACATCAGGCCCATGTCGGGGATGCCGGTGCTGCGGGCGATGCCGCCGCCGGTGGCGTAGACGATCTCCGCGCCCGCATTCTGGATGATGCGGGCCGAAATGCCGTCATAGGCCCCGGGCACGATGAAGGTCTTGCCGGTATCGAGCAGTTGCTTGAGTTTGGTCGAGGCTCGCATGGCTGCGTCTCCTTTACTTCATGTCTTGCTGTTCTGGTGTCGGGGCGTCGCGGCGCATTATTCCGGCAACGGTTTCGCCCCGCCGGGCACTTCGATCTCAAAGGTATTCAGCACCATCGAGACGACCGAGTAATGGCCGCAGACGACGATCAGTTCGACGAGTCCGGCGCTGCCGAGCAGATCCAGCGCCGCCTTGTAGGTGGCGTCGCTGACCTTTCGGGTTTCGTGCAGTTCGGTCACGAAGTTGTAGACGATTTCCTCGTCGTTGTTCTTGAAGGCCGGGCGCTCGCGATTGGCGATTGCGTCGATAATGTCCTGCGCGAGGCCTTCCTCGGCCGCGATCCGCGCATGCGCGAACCATTCGTATTGGGCGGTCCAGACACGGCCGACCATGATGATCGCCAACTCGCGCAGCCGCCCGTCCAAGGTGCCGTCGAAGCGCAGGAAGGCGCCCATGCGCTGCACGGCGTCGGCCGCTTTCGCGTTATGCATCAGGGGGACGAAGGGGCCGCGGACCTCGCCGCGCGGGCCGGCGGTGATGGCGTCGGCGACGGATTTCTGTTCGGGCGTGTAATCGGTGGGGTCGATGGCGGGCAGTCGGCTCATGGCGCTGGGTTCCCTGGATTTGCGTTGGGTGGTTGTTAACGCGAAAGATAGCGGCCTTTTCGGATCGTGTCGAAACGGCCGCTTGCTATTTTTTCGGCGGCGGCTGGCCCCGCATCAAGAAGACCAGCGGCAGTAGCAGGAGGATCAGCACGGTCATCAGCCGGAAATCGTGCAGGTAGCCCATGAACTCGGCCTGTTGCTCGATCTCGCGCTGCAGGCTGCCGAGCCCGCGCAGGGTTTCGATGTCCCAATGCTCGCGGATCAGGTCGCCGCGCAGAAGTTCGTTGTAGAGGCTGATATGTTCCATCAACGCGGACCGGTTCTCCTGCGTGGCGCGCACCAACTGGCTGACCAGGATCGAGACGCCGACGCTCGAGCCGATGCGGCGGGCCAGGCTCAGCATGCTCGTACCGTCCGGACGAAGCGCCGGGGAGAGGGTCTGAAACGCCATCGACGTGACGGCGACCGAAAAGAACCCGAAACCGGCGCCTTGCAGGGTGACGATCAGGCCGATCGTCCAGGCGTCGACTTCCCGGGTGAATTCCGACATGAGCCAGGTCGAGGAGGCCATGCAGAGGATTCCGACGATGACGATCGGGCGGGGATGGATGCGGGTCAGCAGGGGCCCGGCGATCATCGTCGCGATCAGCGTGCCGATGCCCCGCGGCATGATCAAAATGCCGGCGGTGGAAACCGGATAGTCCATATGGTTCTGCAGGACCGACGGCAGCAGGCCCGCGAAGCCCATGATCATGATCGACAGCACGATGATGAAGAAGAACCCGATCAGGAAGTCGCGCTGCAGGAATATCTGCGGATTGACGTAGGTGTTGCGCTGGGTGGTCACATGCACGACGAAGAGATACATCGCGGCAATGAACAGGCCGGACCAGATGACGATTTCCGTGGATTCGAACCATTCGAGGCGCTCGCCGCGATCGAGGAACAACTGCAACGACCCGATGGCGATGCTGAGCGCGATGAACCCGAAGAAATCGAATTTCGGCGGGTCCTTTGCTTTCGCCTCGGGAACGAAGCGGATGATGAGGTAGAGCCCGAGGATGCAGAGCGGAATATTGCTGAGATAGATCCATCGCCAGCTCAGATATTCGGTCAGGATGCCGCCGATCAGCGGCCCGATCATCACGCCGCTCATCCGGCCCGCGGTCAGCCAACTGATGGCCGAGCCATACTGTGAGCGCGGGTATACGCCCAGCATGACCTGGTGGCTCAACGGCCCCATGCCGGCGGCGGTCACGCCCTGCATGAAGCGGTAGAACACGAGTTCGCCCAGCGTCGTCGCCTGTGCGACCAACAGGGTACAGACGAGGAAACCGACGGTGATCAGGATCAGCAACCGGCGCTGGCCGAACCGTTTGCTGAGCCAGGCGAAGAGCGGCGTGAAGATCGCCGACGCCACGAGAAAAGAGGTAAGGACCCAGGCCGCCTCGTCGAGCGTGGCCGACATGTTGCCGCGGATTTCCGGCAACGCCACCGCCGTCGCGAAGGTATCCATCCCCTGAATCGCGGCGGCCGTGGTCATCGCGCAGGCGACGAGCCGGCGGCGGCCAAGGGAAATGGACGGTACGGAGTCGCTGTCTGTGGTGGTCACCCGGATATATTACAACGAGCCTGGGGTGCTAAGCCCCTCAAAATTCGATGTCCGATTACAGCGGCTTACGATGCGCCGAAATTCGATGCATGGACCGCCGCGATCCGGTCCAGTGCCTCCTGGGGCAGGGGGCCGAGTTCGACGGCTTTCAATGCCTCATCGAGGTGCGATAGCTCGGCCATGCCCACGATCGCGCCGGAGATGTCCGGGTGGCTGATCACGAAACGCAGCGCGGTTTGCGCGGGCGTGCCGTATTCGGCGCCCAGCGCGTCCAGGATCGCCTTGGCGCTGCGTTCCTCGTTCGCCAGATCGGTTTCCTTCGTGATCATGCCTTCGCGGCCGTGCCGCTCGGTGGTCGCCAACACCCCGGCGGCGAGCACGCGGATCGCCATGACCGCGACGCCGTTCGCCTTACAGCTTGCGATCATGTTGCCGAGGTCGTGGCCTTTCCAGCCGCCGGGCATCGCCTGGCCCGCACTCGGGTTGAGGATGTTGTAGTAGACTTGGGCGGAATCGATCCGGCCGCTCTCGATCACTTCGCGCACGCACTCCGCGTCGTTCAGGGCGGTAATGCCGGCGAAGCGGATCAACCCCTTGTCCTTTAGGCGGTCCAACCCGTCGGCGACGCCGTTCGGCCCTAGGACATGATCCACCGTGATCACCCGACCGCCCGCTTCCGGTCCGATATGGTTGTGCAACTGCAGCAGGTCGACGCTGTCGCGGCGCAGCCGTTCCAGGCTGCCGCTGAGGCTGTTTTCGATCTGGGTCGCGATGTCGTCGGGGCTGTCGAGGTCGATGCGGAATTTGGTGGAGACGAACGGCGTATCGTCGATCTCCTCCAGCAGCCAACCGAGGGATTGTTCCGAAATTTCGGGGCCGTAACTGGCCGCCGTGTCGATCCAGTTGATCCCCGCATCCAGCGCGGTGCGGATCGCCTTCCGCTTTGTCTCGTCGTCCTGCCGGATTAGCAGGCCGCCCACATTGCCGCCGCCGAAGATCATTTCCGAGACCTTGAGCCCGGTCTTGCCGAAATCACGTTGACGCATTGCTGGTCCTCCCGCGTGCCGTATTATTGTTTCATTCATCCCGCATTGCGCAGGCGTTCTGCAATCCCTGGATTCCCGCTTTCGCGGGAATGACATAAGGGACTTTCGCAAGTTTAACACCTGACTGCATACGCATTGGCCGCCCGTGTTTCCGCACGACCTTAACCCACACTATGCCGTCATTCCCGCGAAAGCGGGAATCCAGTCAAACCGAAAAGCCGCCGAGCTTGGTTTCCAGGTATTCGGCGATACCTTCGCGGCCGCCCTCGCGGCCCAAGCCGCTTTCCTTCATGCCGCCGAAGGGTGCAGCCGCGGCGGTCGGGTTGATGTCGTTGACCCCGACGATGCCGAAACGCAGGCGTTCGAACATGCGATGCGCGCGCGAGATGTTCTGCGTGTAGACGTAAGCGGCGAGGCCGTAATGGGTGTCGTTCGCCATGGTGATCGCTTCCTCGTCGTCATCGAACGCGATGATCGGGGCGACCGGCCCGAAAGTCTCTTCCCGGTAGATGCGCATCTCCGGCGTAACGCCGGTCAGCACGGTCGGCGCGAAGAAATGGCCCTTGTCCAGCCCGTCGTCGATCAGGCGATGGCCGCCGCAGCCGACCGTTGCCCCTTTCTCGACCGCGTCGTTCACTTGCCGTTCGACCTTGTCGACGGCGGCCTGGTTGACCAGCGGCCCGATGCTGACGCCGTCCTCCATGCCGTTGCCGCCGCGCAGGCGGGTGACGCGCGAGACGAATTCCTCGGTGAACGGCTCGACGATGCTCTTGTGGACGAAGATGCGGTTCGGGCTGATGCAGGCCTGGCCTGTGTTGAGGAACTTCACCAGCGAGGCGCCCTTGGCGGCATATTGCGGGTTGGCGTCGTCGAACACCAGGAAGGGCGCATGCCCGCCCAGTTCCAGCGATATGCGCTTCATCTGCTCCGCGGCACCCTGCGCCAGCATCTTGCCGACACCGGTCGAGCCGGTGAAGGTGATCTTGCGCACCGCCGGGTTGGTCACGAACTCGTCGCCGATCGGTTTCGGGTCGGCGGCGGTCACCAGATTGGCAACGCCGTCCGGAATTTCGGCCTCGGCGAGGATCTTGAAAATCTCGATGGCGCAGAGCGGCGTGGCTTCGGCGGGTTTCAGAACGATGGTACAGCCGGCGGCGAGGGCGGGCGCGACCTTGCGCGTGATCATCGATACCGGGTAGTTCCACGGCGTGACGGCGGCGACCACGCCGACCGGCTGATGCAGCACCACGAAGCGCTGATCGCCGCGCGGGGCGGGGATGGTCTCGCCGTAGACGCGTTTGGCTTCCTCCGCGTACCACAACAGGAAATCCGCGCCGTATTGCACTTCGTTCCGCGCGGCGCGCAACGGCTTGCCCTGTTCCTCGGTCATCGTGCGGGCGAGGTCTTCCTTGCGTTCCATCATGATCTGATAGGCGCGGTACAGATAGGCGGAGCGCTGGTAGGCGGTCAGGTTCGACCAAGCGGGAAAGGCGCGGTGGGCGGCGGCGATGGCCGTAACGGCATCGTCCCGGCCGCCGTCGGGCACGTCGGCGATCTTCTCGCCGGTCGCCGGGTTGAGAACCTCGAACGTGCCTTTCGTCTTGGCCCACTGGCCGTCGATATACATGGAACGGAACTCCTGGAAGGATTATTCGGCGTTGCTTTCGCGCTGTATAGCATGCCGGTGACGGGACCGGGCAAGAGGCGGTATGCCGCTAATTCCCTTGGATCCGGCGCGGGTCCTGCATGAAGAGGACGAGCGGCATCAAGATCACGATGAACAGGGCCAGCCACTCGAAATCGTGCAGATAGGCCATGAATTCCGACTGCCGGACGATTTCGCGGTCCAGGGCGGCCAGGCCGGGCACGTTGCTCATGCTCCACGGGTCCGGCAACGGCTGATGGCGCAGCGTTTCGCTGAACGGGGTCACGTTCTGCGACAGGACGGCGTGGTTGGTCTGGGCCTGCCGGATGAACTGTCCGACCAGGATCGAGACGCCGACGCTGCTGCCGATCTTGCGCAGCAGGCTCATGAAGGCGGTGGCGTCGCCCCGGTAATGTGCCGGCAGGGTGCCGAAGGCGATCGTGTTGACCGGCACGAAGAACATGCCGAAGCCGGTGCCTTGGATCGCCACCACGATGACGAAATAGAGCACGCTCGTCTCGGGCGTGAAGCGGGCCAACATCCACATCGACAGCGCCAGCAGCGACATCCCGACCAAAATAACCGGCCGGGGATCGAACTTCGCCAGCAACCGGCCCGACAGGGTGGCGGTGATCGCGGTCGTGACCCCGCGCGGCGCCAGGATCAGGCCCACGGTCAGCACCGGAATGCCCATCAAATTCTGCAGGAAGGGCGGCAGCAGCCCGGTTAGGCCGACCAGGATGACGCCGTGCAACGTGGTCAGCAGCAGGGCGATGGAGAGGTTGCGGTTCAGAAAGATCCTCGGATCGAGGAAGGGCTGCCGCGCCGTCAGGATATGAACGATGAAGAGATACAGGAATCCGACGAAAATGGCGGCCTCGATCACGATCTCGGTGGAGTCGAACCAGTCCAGCCGGTTGCCGCGGTCCAGCATCAGCTGCATCGACGCCAGTGCCACCGTCAGGATCAGGAATCCGGACCAGTCGAACGGTTTTTCCACATCCCGTTCGGAT
This sequence comes from Alphaproteobacteria bacterium, assembly GCA_965228975.1. Lineage (GTDB taxonomy): Bacteria > Pseudomonadota > Alphaproteobacteria > UBA8366 > UBA8366 > JAJFJD01. Next base: position 2,302,702 of record OZ245851.1, on the reverse strand, counting down.
TCGGGCAGGAACAGCGCCAGGATCGTGAAGGCGACCACGCCGACCGGCACGTTGACGTAGAACACCCAGCGCCAGCTCAGGAACTCGGTCAGCGCGCCGCCCAGCGTGGGGCCGATGATCGCGCCGATCATCACGCCGACCGACCACCAGCCCATGGCGAAGCCGTGTTCCTCGCGCGGGTAGGTTTCCAACAGAATGTGATGCGATAATGGCACCAGAGCCGCGCCGAACGTGCCCTGCAGGAACCGGTAGGTCACGATCTCCGCCAGCGAGTCGGCGCTGCCGGCGAGCATCGAGAAGATCAGGAATCCGATGATGACGCTGAGGAAGAACCGCTTGCGGCCGAATCGCCGGCTGAGCCAGCCGATGGGCGGCGAGGCGATTGCGACCGCGATCAGGTAGGCGGTCAGCACCCAGGATACCTCGTCCTGCGAGACCGACAGCGCGCCCTGCATGTTGGGCAGGGCGACTGCCGCCAACAAAGTATCCATGCCCTGCAGGCCCGACCCCAGCGTGACCCCGAAGAGGATCAGCCCGCGAAACGGAACCCGTTTCGCCGTGTCGCCGGTGGTCGATGTCATCGCGCGTCCTGATCGGTGCCGGATATCGGCTACAACTGTGGCGGGGTGGTTTGGAGTGAAACCTTATCCCTTGGTTCGCAAGTATATCCGAACTCAATCGCGCCGTGTGGAGCCGCGGAAATCGTCGCGCAAACTTGCCGACGGTCCGCAAATTCCTATGATGATTGCCAGTTCACCGTTACAGACCACATCATCGCAATCGAGAGGGCATCGGCTCGTGGCAGGCACGCACGCGCTTGGGATCGATATCGGCGGCACGTTCACCGACATCATCATTTTCGACCAATCGACCGGGACCGTTCACAAGGCGAAGGAACTAACCACGCACGACGATCCCGCGCGCGGGGTCATCACCGGCGTCCACAACGCGCTGAACGGCGTCGTGCCGCCGACGGAGATCTACCGCACGGTCCACGCGACCACGCTGTTCACCAACGCGCTGATCGAGCGCAAGGGCGCGGTGACCGGGTTGATCACGACCGAAGGCTTCCGCGACGCGCTGGAGATCGGCCGCGAGCGCAAGTATGAGCTTTACGATGTCCATATCGCCAAGCCGACGCCGCTGGCGCCGCGCAACCTGCGCCTGGAAGCGCCGGAACGGATGGACCCGCACGGAACCGCGCTCAAGCCGCTGGACAAAGCCAAATTGCTGGAGTCGGTCGGGGCCTTGGCAAAAGACGGGGTGGAATCGCTCGCGGTGGTCTTCCTGCACGCCTATGCGAACGCGGCCCACGAGAAAACGGCATTGGACGCGATCCGCGCCAAATTCCCGGATATCTTCCTGTCCGCCTCGCATGAGGTGGCGCCGGAAATCCGCGAGTACGAGCGCACGTCCACGACCGTGATCAACGCGTATTTCAAGCCGCTGGCCGAAGGCTATATCGACCGGCTTGCGACCGAGATCGGCGATCTCGGCGTCGAAGCGCCCTTCTTCATGATGCTGTCGAACGGCGGCCTGACCCATGTGGACGAGGCGAAGCGCACGCCGGTACAGCTTCTGGAGTCGGGGCCCGCGGCGGGCGCGCTGGTCGGCGCGTATTTCGGCGGCCTGGCGGGGGAGGCCAACATCCTGGCCTTCGACATGGGCGGCACGACGGCGAAGCTGGCGCTGGTCGAGGACGGCGAACCGCATGTCACCTACAGCTTCGAGGCGGCGCGCGAAAAACGCTTCATCGAGGGCAGCGGCCTGCCGGTCAACATCTCGACCATCGAGCTGATCGAGATCGGCGCGGGTGGCGGCAGCATCGCGCATGTGGATGCGCTGGGCCTCCTGAAGGTCGGGCCGGAAAGCTCCGGGTCGCAGCCGGGCCCGGCCTGTTACGGGCAGGGCGGCACCGACGCGACGGTGACCGATGCGGACCTGCTGCTCGGCTACCTCAACGCCGACTACTTCGCGGGCGGCAGCATGCAGATCGACCTGGACGCCGCGCGAACGGCGGCGCAGGGTCTGGCCGACGGCTTGGGTCTGTCCGCGACCGATGTCGCCTGGGGCATCCATGACGTGGTGAACGAGAATATGGCGAGCGCGGCGCGCGTGCATATCGCCGAACGTGGCAAGGATCCGCGCGACTTCACCTTGTTGGCGACGGGGGGCGCCGGGCCGGTGCATGCCTTTTATGTGGCGCGCAAGCTGGGGCTGAAACGCATCATGTGCCCGGTGGCGGCCGGTGTCGCCTCGGCGCTGGGATTGCTGATCGCGCCCGCGCGCGTCGACCGGGTCACCACGGTGGCGTCGCGCCTGGACGCGATGGACTGGCCCGCGCTGGAAGCCAAATACGCCGCGCTCGAGGAAGAGGCGGCGGCGGTGGTCACCGAAACCGGCTTGGACGCATCGACGGCGGAAATCACGCGATTGGCGGACATGCGCTATGTGGGGCAAGGCTTCGAACTGGTCGTGCCCTTGCCGCCGGGACCGTATGACGCGGCGTCCGAACCCGCCCTGTTGGCGGCGTTCGAGGAAGCCTACAAGCGCTCCTTCTCGCGGTTGCCGCCGGACGTGACGGCGGAGATCATCAACATCCGTGTCTCCGCGCGCGCCCAAGTGCCGGGTCCGGGCTTGACCTTCCAAGCGAGCGGCGGCGGTGCAGCCGAGCCGAAAGCGACCCGCAAGGTCTATTTCCCGGAGAACGGCGACTATGTCGAGACGCCGGTCTATGACCGCGCGGCGCTGCCCGAGGGCGAGGGGCTGAGCGGCCCGGCCATCGTCGAGGAAAGCGAGTCGACGCTGGTCGTCGGGCCGAATGCGACGATCCGCGTGGACGAGGGCGGGAATATCATCGTCGACTTGTTGGAGGCGTAGGAATGATCCATAGGAATCCAACGTCTCCCATCGCGTCATTCCCGCGAAAGCGGGAATCCACACTTCATCCGGCAACCTGGATTCCCGCGTCCGCGGGAATGACAATGAAGGGAAGGTAAGGCCGTGACTGACCGTTCATCGACCAATACCGGTAAATTCGACCCGATCACGCTGGAGGTCCTGTGGACGCGTCTGATCTCCATCGTCGACGAGGCGGCGGCGGCCCTGGTGCGCACGTCCTTTTCCACCGTGGTGCGGGAAAGCCACGACTTCTCCTGCGTCATCACCGACGCGGCCGGGCGCTCGCTGGTGCAGGCGACCGACAGCATCCCGTCCTTCATCGGCACGTTGCCACGCACGATCCAGCATTTCCTCAACGAGATCCCGGCGGACAAGCTGGAGCCGGGCGACATCCTCGCCACCAACGACATCTGGCAGGGCACCGGGCATCTGCCGGACATCAGCGTCGGCAAGCCGTTGTTCGTCGATGGCAAGCTGGTCGGATTCGCGGGCAGCACAGCGCATGCGCCGGATATCGGCGGCAAGATCCGCTCGCCCGAGCCGCGCGAAGTGTTCGAGGAAGGGCTGCAGATCCCGATCATGAAGATCATCCGCGCCGGCGAGCCGGACGAGGGCTTTTTCAACATCTTGCGCAAGAACGTTCGCGCGCCGGATGAGGTGGTCGGCGACCTGTGGGCGCAGATCACCGCGCTGGAGCTGATGGAGGATCGCGTCGGCACCCTGATGCGGGAATACAAGATCTTCGACCTTGCCGATCTGGCGACCGAAATCCAGGCGCGGACGGAACAGGCGATGCGCGCGGCGATCCGCGACCTGCCCGACGGCACCTACAGCAACGAGGTGAAGACCGACGGGCTCGGCGTGCCGCTCGAACTGAAGGTGAAGCTCACCATCGACGGCGACGAGGTGCACGCGGATTACGAAGGCTCCTCGCCGCAGGTCGACCGGGCGATCAACTGCGCCTATTGCTACACCTATGCGATGACCGCCTATGCGGTGAAATGCGCCGCCGCCCCCGACCTGCCGAACAACGACGGCGCGATCGCGCCGATCAAGGTGGACGTGCCCGACGGGTCGATCATCAACCCGCGCTGGCCCGCCTCGGGCGGCTCGCGGGCGCTGACCGGGCATTTCGTGCCGACGCTGGTCTATGGCGCGCTGGCCCAGGTGGTGCCGGAACGGGTGACCGCCGGCACCGGCAGCCCGCTCTGGTCGATCACCCAGTCGGGCGTGCGCGAGGACGGGCGCTCCTTCGCCAGCCTGTTCTTCTTCAACGGCGGCATGGGGGCCACGAACCTCAAGGACGGCGAGCATTGCCTGAGCTGGCCCAGCAACATCTCGTCGACCCCGACCGAGGTGATCGAGCAGCTGGCGCCGATGCGCATCCACCGCCGCGTCTTCCGGCCGGATTCCGGCGGCGCGGGGCGGCATCGCGGCGGCCTGGGGCAGGAGGTCGTGATCGAGAACCTGTCGAAGACGCCGACCGCCGTCAGCTTCCTCGCCGAGCGCACCAAGGAGCCCGCGCCCGGCATCGTCGGCGGCGCGGACGGCGCCACCGGCGAGGTCCTGATCGACGGCGAGGCGGTCGACCCGAAACGGCAATACGTGATCGACCCGGGCACGATCGTGACGCTGCGCACGCCGGGCGGCGGCGGCTACGGCGATCCGGCTGAACGCGATGGCGCGGCGGCGGAAAGGGACGTGGTGCAGGGGTTGGTCGGCGGGGCGCGGGACGCGGCCGAATAACCGGCGGCGGTGCGGCGTCGTTATTCGGGCCAGGAGCGGGGCAACCGGCGCCGCTTCCGTTGGCCCGGCCGCGACCGGGTGACGTAGAGGAATGCGGCGACGGGCAGCAGGCTGACCAGGAAGATGACGTTGCCGTGCTCCGGCCACTGCATCTCGAGCCAGAGATTCGCCGCGCACAGCCCAACAATAAGCGCGAGTAATCCCGTCCCTTTTTTGAAGCCGTAGAAATAATATAGGAATACTATTCCAAAGGCCGCAATCGCTATCGAAGTATAGATAGACATAGTCCCACCTTATGATGGGCGTTACACGGCCTTAACTGTGTATCGGGACTACCCGGTTTGTCCGCCGCGCGCGGAGGGGGTACCCACTAGCCCGCCGAATCGTCGCGCACAGGGCGACGACCTGCGTCAGCCCGCCAAGTAGTCTCTTACCGCAAAACCCAACGTCACCACGCCGATCACCGCCAGCGCCAGCATCGCGGCGTGGCGGTAATGCTTGCCGCCCTTGCCGGCGAAGTATCGCGCGCCGACCCAGGTGGTTCCGCTGTAGAGCGGGAAGAACAGCAGGCTCAGCAGCAGCACCTCGCGGGTGAACAGCCCGAGATACCAGAACGGGATCAGCGAGGCGAGGGACAGCGCGCTGACCGCACCGACCACGTTGCCGCGTTGGCTCTGCACCGTGCCGGGCCGGGCCAGCGCCACCACGACCGCCGGCGGCCCGCCGACCCCGCCCGCGCCCTGCACGAAGCCCGCGCCGAGGCCGAATCCGACCATGATGCTGGGATTGACCGTCGTCGGCAGTTTCCAGCCGCGGTAGAGCATCGCCAGCATGGCAAGCACGAACAGCGAGATCGCGATGTTCATCAGCGCCGCGTCGAGGGTGATCAGCACCAGCGTGCCGATCGGCGCGGCGATGATGCTGGTGACGAAGAAGGGGATGACGAAGGACTTGTCGCCGTCGCGGATCGCCGTCGGCAGCAGTTGCACCGACGCGGGCGTGCCGGTCAGGTTGGCGATCGGCACCGCCGCCACCGGCCCCAGCAAGAGGCTCAACACCATGACGATCAGGATCGACGCCCCGAACCCCACGAACCCCCGCAAAAACCCTGCCGCCAGCATGGTAACCACCGCCAGCACAAACGCCGCCGGTGACATAGGCCCGAACAGGGCTTCGAAAGAGGCGGGCATGGGGGCGGGGGAGTCCTATGCGTTCGACAGTAGCTTATAGGTAGTGGAATGGTTGCGCCAAGCGATGCGATTGCAGAAAAATCTAAAGCGTGAAATATCCTTGCAGTTATTCAGGATCCACGCGATTTCCAAATTGATCATAAGCTAACCACTCGCCACTTTTGCTAACAACGGTCAGCTGATCTCCCTTCCGACGCAATTTCCAATGAAGATGCCGGCCTGACCAGTCGAGCGTACCGATAAGGTCCGCCTGCGTGGCGGAATCCAGAATATCGATGTCAATCTCTTGGCCGCGTACTTCCTTCACTTTAACGTATTCCACACTCACGAACGCCAGCAGTCGATCTACCGTATCAGTCTTTAGTACAACATTATCAGCATTTCCAAACATTTGGATTGTTGGATATAGCAAACCATCGAATAATTCACTGGAAAGAAGCTTTTTGCTAATTGCGAACGCGAACTTATAGTCATCACTGTCTTTGATTGAACGAGCAAAATTGTAGGCTAGATAGTCGTGGACCAAGGCGTTCAGATCACCCATCGCTCGTGTGTCTTCGACAAACTTATAAATTCTATCGATCTTCCGGTTGGATTCATTGAACGAGCTAGGTTCGGATGAGAACCCAATGTGATTTAACATCATCGGGCCAGTTGTCTTCCATCTAGATAGGGCGATGTGATCGCCTGGCTTTACGCCAAGCTCGAAGAAAGGGACGGCCCTCGCTGTTGCTGCATAGAACATCGATTGCCCAATATCATTTGCCCTTCCAAGTCTAGTAACCAGAGATGGGGGAGGATAAGTAAGACTCTTAAGTTTGATGGGCATCTCGCATTTGCGTCCCCTATACAGGTAAAGTCCTGCATCGAACTTTGGTGCCGAAACGCCATAGCCTCTAAACAATGAGGTTAATTGTGCTTCAAAATCAGAGACTGATGCTTTTTTTGCGTCAAGGTGTTCCAACTCCCTCATCGCCCGCTGAATATCGCGCGGATTTGGTTGCAGTATGCTCATAATCGAACTGCACGCTGTGGTTTTCCTCAGGCTGATGTAATAGCTCTAAGCCTATTCCATAATCCAGCCTTCGACTCTCACACTGTTAGGAGGATGGAGTTTACGAAAGTGATCGAGCCAATCTCAGTATGTAGATCAATTTTATTGTGCATCCATGAATTCCAAACGCTGATTGCCGGTGCTCTTGCGGTGTTGGCAGCAGCCGTAACTGGTTACGTTGTTTGGCGATCAGCAAACCTACCATTAGTTGCGCAAAATCGACACCGTATTGCAACGATTGAACGACGACGACGGCATGAATGCTTGCTACTTTCATCACATTGTCGCGTCTTACACAGTAGAGCCCGCCAAGCTGTTGGCACCATAAGGGTGCATGTGGCGGCAAACGCAGTTGTTTCTGACGACACTAAGGACAAGATTTATTTGTCTGCGCCAGTGGTATTTGAAGATTGGCAGGTAATGTCTTTACTTCCCGCTGAGATTGTTGAGTGCTGCTTGCAGTTGAAGCATGATCTGGATGACCACAATTATGATATTCGCCGTGCTGGTGGAGCCTTCGGTGCTGACGAATTCCGCGGCCTCCTTATCCGACGTCTGGAAAACATTGCAGCTAGTGCGCTAGATTTGGCGAATGATCTAGCGACTGCAGCACAAACATAGAAAGTGGTTTCCCCTTCGGCCAGGAATTCAGCTATATGGCTATATCCTTCGCGCACCGCCTACCTAAACCTGTCGCCACCACCGCACGATTTCCCGCACTCAATTCAGATCCTGCCTCCCCGTATCTCAGGCGTTTGTGAACAAGGCTGTGGAGCTGTGCAGGCGCTGATAATCCCGCCAAATCGTTGAAATTCATCAGGTATGGCATGGTCACGCCCTGGACGACGGCGTTTCATCCGCATGAATATACTCGACACTTAGCTAAACGTTGGATTCACTTACTTCTATTTGTGACGTTGCAGCGCATCCGCTAATGCCCATGCATTTGGGAACTTTATGCCCTGTACGTCTGGCGGCCCCTCTGGTAGCGGCAATCCAGCCGGCAGGGTTCCCAAATAGAGTGGTTTGGTAAGCTGATTTAGGTCAATTAGCGTTCCTCCGAATAAATCACGGCAGTCCTCAAGATTGATCATCCGCTTTTGCCAAAGAATTCCCGCCGTATCAAAGAAACGCCATAATTGGTCGATGGCGGCCCTGTTTTCTCGTGGACCACTTGTTGGCTTATTCAGGAATGGGGCTTCAATTTGCATTGGGCCACTAGTCACAAAGGCTATAAGCGATCCAATGTAAGTCGGAACAAATTGTTCCTCTTCAAATGGTTTGCTCGTATCCCACAGCGATCGACCTGCTTCACAGTTCTCCATGACGCGCCAGACAGTTGCGTAAAAAATTAGCCGATTTTCTTCCATCGCAAACCATTCCCTCGAGAGTTCCAGTAGGAACTGCCCTCGAAGAAGTGGATGAGCGCGTTTCATCTCTCTCACTTGATGGTGGGCGTATAGTACGGCCCAAATTGCGCAAACGGAAAGAACAGCTGATCCAATGTCTGATAGCGAGTACGGGGGCGGCTTGATCCAATCCAATTTCGGTTTGTCCCCAATGATCAATGCCAAGTGCGACATCTATATACGCTTAGCCACGTAAATTTTATGGCTCGTTTCTAAGCCTGCTAGCGCAAATAATCTTAGATTGTTATATGGACAAAATATCTATCGTAAAATGATATACTCCCCAAACGAAATTTTAATCAGGTGGGGTCATGAAATGGGAGGGCATACATGGAGCTGGACCCAGAACAAATCAAACTTTGGTTTCATTACGAACAGGTGGCGATGCATTTTAACGATCTGATCATTCGGTATCGCTTGCAACTGATGGGGGGTGTTGGGGCAATTGCGGTGGGAGCCGGCTACCTAATTACTGAGAAGGCAGAGGTAGCAAACCAACCGAAACTGTGGTTTTGGGTTTCAATGACGCTGTTTGTAATGGTCACCGCCGCCGCCATACTCGATATATTTTATTATAATCGTCTTCTAGAAGGAGCGGTTATTGCGCTCTTGGAGTATGAGAGGAATAACCCAAATTTCTATATGAGTACTCGCATCCACCAGCGAGCTGGAGGCTGGAATTTTTGGATCATTGTTGGCTGGTATGCGTCAATCCTTCTCCCGATTTCACTATTTGGGTTATTTGCGTGGCGAAAAGACAAAGCACAAGTATCTGAAGGCTGATACCTCACCTGACAAATCTCGCCATTTTCACATTGATAGCGATAAGCAAATGGTGCACTAAGTTGCTTAAATCAAAGACGATTTAAGATATGTGCGCTAGTGTATCGAGTTTTTGGCCCCCTAAACCCGCCGCCACCGCCGCACGATCTCGCGCACGAAATCCAAGTCCTCCGTCCCGGTATCCCAGGCGTTGGTGAACACCGCCGTGCTGCTGTGCGGGCGTTGGTCGTCGGGGAGGGTGTTGAACTTCATCCGGAACGGCAGGGTCACGCCCTGGCCGACGGCGATGGCTTCGCTGTTGCCGAGGCTCGGCAGGAAGTCCATCAGGCCGACCGAGGAGTCGGACATGGCGCCGCGCACATGCGCCTGGTCGTCCGAGTTGCTCATCCGCATGGCGAAGAGCGTGTTGCATTGCGACAGCAGGTCGGGCGCGAGCTGCGACGGGCGCTGGCTGACGACGCAGAGCGACGCGCCGTATTTCCGGCCCTCCTTGGCGATCTTGGACAGCGCCTGCTTGGTCATCTCGTAGCGCCGTTCCGGCACCGCGGGGGCGTAGCGGTGCGCTTCCTCGCAGACCAGCAGGATCGGCACCGACCGTTCCGCCCAGAGCGCGAAGTCGAAGGTCAGGCGGCAGATCACCGAGACCACCACGTTGAGGATTTCCGACGGAATGCCCGACAGGTCGACGATCGAGATCGGCCGCCCGTCGACCGGGATGCGGAACAGCTGGCCGAGGATCTCGGCCATGGTGTCGGTGATCGAGATGCCGCCGAACATGAAGCTGAAGCGCAGGTCCGCCTGCAGCGAGGTCAGCCGCTGCCGCACCCGGCGGTAGGGGCCGGCGGCCTCGGGCTTGTCGAGACGGCCCATCGCGTCGTCCAGGCGGCGGATCAGGTCGGCGAACTTGTACGGCACCGGCGTGTCGGCGGTGAAATGGTTGCCCTGGTTCGGGTCGCCGATATGGTCGCGCTTGGCGAGCGGGATCAGCTCAGCGAGGATCGCCGCTTCGCCGCTGCCTTCGTCCGCCTGCGCGCCGAACAGCACCTCCATCAGCTCGTCGAAATTCAACAGCCAGTAGGGCAGCACCAGCGTGTCGGTGTTCAGCACCTCCGCGCGGTCGCCGAAGGCCTGGCTGTATTCGTTATGCGGGTCCAGCATCACCACGTGGGCGTTCGGGTGCTGGTCGAGGATCGCCCGCAGGATCAGCACGACCGAACAGGACTTGCCCGACCCCGTGGTGCCGAGGACGCCGAAATGCTTGCCAAGCAACTCGTCGGTCAGCACATGCGCGGGCAGGGTGGTGTCCTGGTGGATCACGCCGACCTTGACCGACGGCAGGCTTGGCGCGGCATAGACGCGGGCTAGGTCCTGCGACGAGGTCGAATAGATCTCCCGCGCCAGCGACGGCGACCGCGCCATGCCGCGGCGGAAGGCGTACATCTTGCCGTCCGGCGTCGTCGGTACTTCGCCGATCAGGGTGATCTCGGCCTTCTGCACGCCGCCGTTGGGATTGTCCTCCGACGGGTCGGTGATCGTCAGGCTGCGCACCACGCCATAGGCGACGCTGTGCGGCGTCCGGGTCTTGACCAGCGTGCCGATCTGCAGCGCATGCGGGTCGTCGGGCCCGCGGCTGGTGTCGAGCTGGGCCGAAATCTGCGCCCCGGTGATGGAAATGATGCGTCCGACGATCACGTCGGTGGCGATGGCCTGGGAACCGTCCATGTCTTCACACTTGCTGGTTACTGCTGCGTTGGACCCGGATGGGCCCGCCAAACGATAAGCCGTCCTACGGTGGGTGCCGCGCTGGGATACCCTGCGCCGGACACGCTAGGCGGTCACGGATAACAAATCGTTAAGAGTCGGGCCGCCACCGTAGGTAGCGATTCCTCGTCGAAATTCGGGTGCCAAAATTCGAGGGCCGAAATTCGGGCGCCGAAACTCAGGTGTGGGCGGAATGCAGGCAGGATGCGGGATTCAGGCGGTCAGCCGCGTTTCAGCATCCCGTCGTCCGCGCCGGCGGCGGGGACCGGCCGCGCGTTCGACAAGGGGGTGCCGGTCAGGGCGTAGGGTGAGGCCAGGACCGGCGCCGGGACGCCGCCTTCCGTATCGGCCAGGCCGAACAGCTTCCGCCGCGCGCTCATCGGGTGGGTGAAGATTTCGTCCAACTCCAGTACCTTGGCCGCCGGCACACCGTCGTCTTCGAGACGGGCCAATGCCTCCTCGCAAGATGCCGACGCCACGTCGACTCCGTCCAGGCAGGCATCCACCCGGTCCGGCGCCGCCTCGGCGACGATCCAGCCGTCGCTGCACGCGATTTGTTTGTAGGACGGCAGGGACCATTTCCCGTCGGGCCAGGTCAGCTGCGTGGTCCAGGCCAGGGCGTCGCGCATGGACAGGTCGATATGCTGCCCCTTGCCGGTCCGGTCCCGGTGGCGCAGTGCGGCCAGGATCGCCAAAGGGGACAGATGCGCCGCCAGCAGGTCGGCAACCGACAGCCCGGCCTTGATCGGGTCGCCGTCCTTGCCGATCAGCGCCATTAGGCCGCTTTTCGCCTGGATCACCGTGTCGAGCGCCGGGGCCTTCGAGCCGGTGCTGCCGTAGCCCGAGACCGAGCAATAGATCAGGCCGGGATGGCGTTCGCGCGTGGCCGCCGGGCCGAACCCGAGCCGTTCCAGCGCACCCGCCTTCAGATTCTGCAGCAACACGTCGGACGACGCGATCAGGTCTTCCAGCGCGGCCTTGTCCGCCTCGGATTGCAGATCGAGGATGACCGAGCGCTTGCCCGCGTTATAGGTGGAGAAATAGCCGCTGACGCCGCCGAAATTGGGCTGCCAGATGCGGCCCGTCTCGCCGCCCGGCTGCTCGACCTTGATGACTTCCGCGCCCAAATCGGTCAGGTAGCGCCCGCCGAGCGGTCCGGCGGTGAACAGGGCGATCTCGACGACCCGAACGCCCGCCAGCGGCAACGTTCCAGCGTTCTTCGCCGCGTGCGGTGCGCGCGGCGGCAGAGATTTGAGGGAAGACTCTATATCCGGTGTTGGCGCGGCGATGGACGCGGGGCTGGTCGGCGGTGATCCATCCATCACCAGTATCGAGTTGGGCGTGACAACGGAACGGCCGTCCGGCATCCGCACGGACCGCAGCGGCGGGCGGTCGTCCTGTGCGATCAGGCCGGGGATGGTGACGATGGGACCGACGGGCACGCCGGCGTCCTCCAAGGCGTCGACGGCCTGCTGGGTGGTAATGGTTTCCGTCCAGGCGGCGACCAGGCCGTCCACGGTCGGCTGATGCTGCTTGCGGTCGGGCATGGTGGCGAAGCGCGGATCGTCCTTGATGTCCGGCTGGCCGATGACGTCCAGGATGCGCCGCCACTGCGGCTCGGTGCTGGAACAGATCAGGACCCAGCCGTCGACGGTCTTATAGGCGTTCCAGGGGGAACAGAGCGGATGGCGCGACCCGGCCCGCAATCCATGGCCCTTGCCGGCCTGGATATGGCCGGCATAGGCGCCGACCAGCGCCACGCTGCTGTCATAGGCGGCGATGTCGATGCGTTGTCCCGGCCCACCGTTGTCGCGGCTGCGCAGGGCGGCGGCGATCGCGGTGGCGCAATTGGCGCCGGTAAAGAACTCGACCAGCGGAGCCCCGGTCAATTCCGGCGGCCCGCCGTCGGCCCCGGTTGTCGACATCATCCCGCCGAGCGCTTGCAAGATCACCTCGCTGCAGTCGTCGGGAAGGCCGTCCGCGCCGTCGATCCCGAAGGAAGACACGTCGCAGCGGATCAGCCCGGGCGCGCGGTCGTCGGCAGCGGGCAACGGGGGCGAGTAGATCACCGCGTCGGCGCGGTCGAGCAGGGCGGTCCATTGGGTGTCGGCGGCAACCGGATCGGCCGCAAGCCGCAATAGCGTCTTGCCGGCGAGGGCGACCGGGTGATCGCGCCATGTCTCCGGCTCGGCGGGCCATGCCAGGCGCGGATCCTCGACGCGGAGGACCATCGCCCCCAGTTCCGCCAGCATCGTCCCGGCGACCGCGCCGGCGAGGCGGCCCGCGCGTTCGATGACGACGACGCCGTCGAGGGAGGTCTCGGCCATCGGCTTACCGGAAGGCCGCGGTGCCGGTGATCTCCCGCCCCTGGATCAGGGTCAGGATTTCGTTGGTGGCGTCGGGCACCGGCAGCATGCGGCAGTCGCGCAGCAGCCGTTCCAGCCCGGTCTCGCAGGCGATGCCCATTCCGCCGTGGATATGCATGGCCAAGTTGATCGCCTGCTCGCAAGCGGTCGTGGCGTAGCGTTTCGCCATCGCCGAGATGCCGTTGGACCGGTCGCCGCGGTCGAGCGCTTCCAGCGCGCTGTAACACAACAGGCGGCTGGTCACGACGGCGGTCTCGATATCCGCCAGATTCTTCTGGACCAGTTGGTGCCCCGCGATCGGTTTGCCGAATTGGGTCCGCACGCCGGCGTATTCCCGGGCGAGGTCGAACGCCTTCTGCGCCAGATGGACGCCGGCGAGACCAACCAGCGGCCGGTTGCCGTTCCAGGTCACGGTCAGCATGCGCGCCGCGTCGCCGCCGGATTCCAGCAGGTTCTCTCGCGGCACACGGTAATCCTCGAACACCGCTTCGGACAAATGGCCCTGTTTCAGGCCGAAGGTGTCGATCTCGCGGATTTCGAAGGGCTGCTTCTCCTGCTCGACGATGACCCGCTTCAAGGTCGTGCGGCCCTTCTCGTCGACATCGTCTACGCAGGTGACGGCGAGAACGTCGGCGACGGACCCGTTTGTGATCCACATCTTGCGGCCGTTAATGACCACCTCGTCGCCCTCGATCCGCATCCGGGTGCTGACGCCGCGCGGGTCCGATCCCGCGCCGGGTTCGGTCGTGGCCGTGCCGCAAATACCGTCGCCGGCGAACAGGGCGGGCAGGAAACGCTCGCGCTGTTCCGGCGTCGCCTCGGCATGGATACGCGCGATGGTGCATTCGTGGCCCATCAGCGAAATCGCGACCCAAGGCGGCAATGCTTCGTAGAACATGCCGTAGGTCACCATCGGCATGCCGCTGCCGCCGTCCGCCTCGGACAGGCGCGGGGCCATCAAGCCCTGTTCGTTCAGGATCGCGTAGATTTTGAGGAGCTCGGCCTTCGGCAGCGACGTATCCGGGTCGTTCGCGTCCAGGATCGGCTGGATATCGCGCTCGACCATGCGCCGCGCCGATTCCTGGATGAGGGTTTGTTCTTCGGTGAGCGCGAACTCCATCAGGCGCGTCCTCCCACGGTTTTTGCCCGTTGTGTCTTTGTTGTATTCTCCGGGCCGAGTCTAGCGCCGTATTCGATGTGTGTCAGGTCGGGAGGATTTGAGCGACGATGTCTAACGCCGAGACCGATATTGCGCGGCCCGTCATGGCCGCCCATGTGGAGGGTGACGGGCCGCCCGTGGTCATGCTGCATGGCGGGTATGGCTGCTGGCGGCACTGGGTGCGCAACGTCCCGGCATTGGCCGAACATTTTACCGTGCATGCGTTCGATCTGCCGTCCTACGGCGAGTCCGCGGCGATCGACAAGACCATGTCCGGCGAGGCCTATCTCGAGATCGTCTACCAGCAGATCGTCGACCGCTTCGGCACGGAGCAGGCGCTCCGCCTGGTCGGTTTTTCCTTCGGCGGCGCGATCTGCACCTATCTGGCCGGGCGGTTGAAGGAGCAGGTCAGCCATCTCGCGATCATCTCGCCGGGCGGGTTCCCGCCGCGCGATACCGGCATCCGCAACATGATGAGCTATAAGGCGGCCTTCGGCGACGAAGACCTGATGCGGCAGACGATCCGCCACAACTTGCTGCAGCATATGTTGTTCTTTCCGGAATCCGTGGACGAGGAAGCCATGGCGATCCAGCGTTATTGCGTGGACCGGACGCGGTTCGACAGCCGCAAGGTGAGCCGGGGCGGCGGATTGCGGGAAAACCTGGCGAAGATCACCTGTCCGTTGATGGTGCTGTGGGGCGAGAAGGACGATTTCGATTTCCGGCCCGCCGATGAGATGATCGGGCAGATCCGCGAGGTCGTGCCCGATCTGCGCCTTCACCGGATCGAGAAGGCCGGGCACTGGTCTGCTTATGAGAATGCGCCGCAGGTGAACGCGCATCTCATCGACTTCTTCAAGGGCACGGGCTGACGGCCCTGGGCGGACCGCTCGGCAATGGGTGACATCTCCCCAGACTTGCATGCGGTGCGGCGCGGCGATGGGCCGCCGCTGATCATGCTTCATGGCGGTGTCGGGTCCTCGAACCATTGGGCCCGCAATATCGATGCGCTGGGTGTGCATTTTTCGGTGTATGCGGCCGATCTGCCGGGGTTCGGCCGTACCCCGATCGCCGACGAGAAGATGCCGCCCGAGGCCTATGTGGATCTTTGCATCCGGTCGATCGATGCGCTGCTGCCGGACGGCCCGGCGTATCTGCTGGGGTTCTCCTTCGGCGGCTTGATCGGGGCGTATGTTGCGGCGGCGCTTCCCGGCCGTTTCGACAGGGTCTCCTTGATCTCACCCGGTGGCTTGAAGTCGATCCGGGAAGGCAATCCGGCCTACCGCAAGATGCCGCCGGACGACGCATCCGACGCCGAAATCCGGGACATCGTGCGGCATAACCTGCTGGCGTTGATGCTGCATCATCCGGCATCGGTAAGCGACGAAACCGTCGATATGCAGCTCGAAAACATCGCGAATACCCGATTTCACAGCCGCAGTGTCAGCCGGTACGATTGCCTGCTCGACGAGATACGGCGCATCGACGCGCCGCTGCAAATCCTGTTGGGCGAGCATGACACCGTGCTCTATCCGTCGCATGAGCGGCGGATCGCACATATCCGGACGGCGCGGCCCGATGTGCGGGTCGACATGGTCCCGGGGGCGGGGCATTGGATGCAGTATGAGCAGGCGGCGACGGTCAATGCGGTGTTGATCGACTTCTTCACCGCCGACAGTGGATAAGCAGGGAAGGAAACGGCAATGGCGTATGAAACCATCACGACGGCAAAGGAAGGCCCGGCTTTCATCATCACCTTCAACCGGCCGGACAAGCGGAATGCGATCAGCACCGTCGTCATGGACGAGATGATGCACGCCGCCGCGGCCGCCGAGGCCGATTCCGAGGTGCGCGGCATCATCGTCACCGGCGGCGAGAAGTTCTTTTCCGCCGGGGCCGATTTGAACGACGCGCAGGCGCTCAGTTCGCCCGGGGAGACGCATGCCTATATGCGCCGCTGGCACCGTCTATGCCGCTCCTTCGAGGAAAACGCCAAGGCGGTGATCGCCGCTATCGAAGGCTTCTGTATGACCGGCGGCTGCGAATTCGCGCTGGCCTGCGATCTGCGGATCGCGGCGGAGGATTCGAGCTTCGCGATCACCAGCGCCCGGATCGGCACCGTCGCGGGCGCGGGCGGGACGCAACGTCTGCCGCGTATCGTCGGCACGGCACGTGCGCTGGAAATCATGCTGGCCGCAGAGCCGATCGATGCGGACGCCGCCTATCGGTTCGGATTGGTGAACGAGTTGACGCCAAAGGGCGGCGCGCTGGCGCGGGCGAAGGAGATCGTCGATCTCTATGCGACGCGGGCACCGCTCAGCCACGCCTTCATCAAGCGGGTCGTCTACAACGGCATGCAGATGGACCTGACGTCGGCGCTCGACTATGAAGCCTTCGTCGTAACCTCAATTTACGAGACCGAGGACCGTAAGGAAGGGATCGGCGCGTTTCTCGAGAAGCGTCAGGCGACCTTCAAAGGGAAATGAATTGATTGGAATGAACGGGACCCGCAATGACCGATAACGACAAGAAGAATGCCCATCTGCCGCTTGCGGGGATCAAGGTCGCCGATTTCAGCCGGCTGCTGCCGGGGCCGTGGTGCGCACAACTGCTCGCCGATTTCGGCGCAGATGTGATCAAGATCGAGCAGCCGGGCGTCGGCGATTACGCGCGGCACAATCCGCCGAACTACAAGGACAGCAGCGTCTACTTCAACAGCGTCAACACCAACAAGCGCGCGATCGCCTTGGATTTGGCCTCGGACAAGGGGCGCGAGGTCGCCTACCGCTTGTTCGAGACGTCGGATGTGGTGCTTGAATCCTTCCGGCCCGGCGTGACCGGCAAGCTCAAGATCGATTACGCGGCGGCGAAGGCGGTCAATCCGGCGCTGGTCTATTGCTCGATCAGCGGATACGGGCAGGACGGCCCGCTGGCGCGGGTGCCGGGGCACGATCTGGTGATCCAATCGATGACCGGCCTGATGGGGATGAATCTGGAGCGCGAGCCGGTGCCGTCGGTGCCGGGTTTCCAGTCGGCCGACTATGCGGCGGCGGCGATGGCGGCCATCGGCGTGCTGGCGGCGTTGATGCGGCGCAAGGACAGCGGCGAGGGCTGTTATCTCGACCTCTCGATGTTCGATAGTCTCTTGTACATGTGCAATATCGTCCTGACCGGCGGCATGTCGCGTCTCGCCGGCGGAGCCGGATTGCCGATGCTGGAGGCGTTCGGCGCGAACCCCCGCTACAACACCTACCGATGCAAGGACGGCAAGCCCGTGGCTGTCTCACTGCTGGAGGCCCACAACTGGGCGCAGTTCTGCGAGGTGATCGGGCGGCAGGACCTTATCTTCGCGGACGAGGGGCTCGAAGACCGGCACAGCGATCACGGCGAGCGCGCGGGGCTCTTCCGCGAGGCCATCGAAGCGTATTGCAACACACACGACCGCGCCGGTCTGCTGGCGGTGATGGAGGAGCATCAGATTCCGATCTCTGCGATCAATGCGCCGGACGAGGCGCTGGCCGAGCCGGTCGTCGCGGCCCGCGGGAACATCGAGTATTATGACCATCCGATGGAAGGACGCTTGCCGCATCTGGTCAGCCCCTTCGCACGGGCGGGATTGACGCGGGACGGCCGTACCGCCGCGCCGGAATTGGGCGCGGACACCGACGAAGTATTGGCCGATCTCGGCTATTCCGACGATGAGCGCGACACGCTCAAGAAAGCAGGAGTCGTAACGCCATGACCAAGACCACACAGACGCCGAATGCGGACCGTGCCGGTGCGTTCATCGCGACCGCGCGCGGCCGGAATTTCCCGACCGAGGTGATCGATGCCGCCCGGATGTGCCTCGTCGACACGGTCGGCGTGGGGATCGGAGCGCATGCCGAAGGAGCCGGGCAGACGGTTCGCCAGGTCGCCGCTAAATGGGGCACGACCGGCAATGCGCAATTGTTGCTGGGCGGTAAGGCCGCGCCGGCCGCGGCGGCGCTGGTCAACGCGACTTTGGGGCATTGCCTCGACTATGACGACACGCATGTCGGGGCGGTCGCGCATCTGTCTAGTCCGACCTGGAACACCGCCTTGGCGCTGGGACTGCATCACGGTGTGGACGAGCGCGACATCCTGGCAGCCTATATCGTCGGGTTCGAGACCGCCGCACGCTTGGGCAGCGGCGGGCTTGGCCAAGCCGCCAATGAACGCGGCTTCCATTCGACCGGCGTATTCGGCTGCCTCGGCGCGGCAACCACTGCGAGCGTCCTGTTGGGCCTGGACGAGGCAGGCATTCGCAACGCGTTGGGGGCCGCTGCGACGCAGGTCGGCGGCTTGATCGGGTCTTTCGGCACGATGTCTAAACCTTTCCATGCAGGGAAGGCGGCATTGAACGGAATCCTTGCGGCCGAACTTGCGGCCGAGGGCTTTGTCGCGGCGGAGAATCTGATCGAAGAAGAAGGGCCGTTGGCGCAGGCGCTGATCCAGGACGGGTCGGCGGCCTTCCGGCCTTTCGATCCGGCCGGCCAATGGGAAATCACCCAAAACACCTTCAAGCCCTATGCGTCTTGTTTATTGACGCATCCGGTCATCGATTCCGCGCGCAAGGTATCGGATGCCGTTCAAGGACGGGAGATCGAAGGCGTCCGCGTGCAGGTCAGCCCGTTCTGCATCCAGATGGCAGGCAAGCCAGGACCGCAGACCGGTCTCGAAGGCAAATCAGCACGGCGTATTGCGCGGCACTGGGGCTGCAAGGCCATATGGCGACCGCCAACGATTTCGCCGACGAACGGGTCAAGGACCCGTCGCTGCAGAATCTCGTCAGCCGGGTCGAACTGGTGCCGGACGAGGGCCGCGACGTGCGGTCCGCGCGGATCGAGGTTCACTTCACCGACGGTTCGTCGCTGGACTCCGATACGCCGCTCGCATTGGGCAATCCGGACAATCCGATGAGCTGGGACGACATGCGCGTGAAGTTCGACGGGCTTGTCGTGCCCGTGCTGGGCGAGCAGGACAGCGCGGCGCTATTCAGCGTGCTGCGGGAGTTTGATAACGGCGCGATGGAGGACTACGTTCGGCTCGTTGCGCGCGGTTAGGCGCGTCATTTTATCTGGGGGCACGTACCATATGGAACAGGGGAACTGAAATATGGGAATTGAAGTCGGTGGAATTCTTGGCTTGATCATTCTGATCGCCAATGTCTGGGCGATCGTGAAAATAATTCAAAGTGACGCCGGCACAGGCGCCAAGGTGATTTGGATCGTCGTGATCCTGCTCCTTCCGGTATTGGGTTTGCTCATCTGGCTGCTCGCGGGACCGAAGGGATAGCCACAACCGTGTTGAACCGTCGGCGGGGACGGCAAACGTCCCGGCTGACGGCGCGGACATTTCGGTATCTAATAGGCGCAATCGAATAAGAATGAATGTTCGGAAGCGCCCATGTCCTCCCAACCTGTTTCCTATGATTACATCGTCGTCGGCGCCGGTTCCGCCGGCTGTGCGCTGGCCAACCGTCTGACGGAAGACCCGTCGGTGCGCGTGCTGCTGCTCGAGGCCGGCGGCAAGGACAGCAACCCGTGGATCCATATCCCGATCGGCTACATCAAAACGATGGCGATGCCGGGCTTGAACTGGCTGTTCGATTCCGAACCGGATCCGTACACGTATAACCGCCCGATCCCGATCCCGCGCGGGCGCGTCCTGGGCGGATCGAGTTCGATCAACGGCATGCTCTATGTCCGCGGCAACGCGCTCGACTATGACGGCTGGGCGCAGCTCGGCAATCGCGGCTGGTCCTATGACGACGTGCTGAGCTACTTCAAGAAATCGGAAAACCGGGAAACCAATCTGTCGGACTATCGCGGCACGGGCGGCCCGTTGAACGTCGCCGACATGCGCGAAAGTCACGAATTGCTGGACGCGGTGATTGAAACCGCCGATGGCCTCGGGTATCCGCGCAATCCCGATTACAACGGCGCGTCGCAGGACGGTTTCGGGTATTTCCAGGTCACGCAGAAAGACGGCCGCCGCAACAGTACCGCTATCGCCTACCTCAATCCGGTGCGGGACCGCCCGAACCTGCATATAGAGACCGATGCGCATACCAAACGGATCGTCTTCGACGGGAAACGGGCCGTAGGCGTCGTGTACGACAAGGGCGGCAGCGAGACCGAAGCGCGAGCCGGGCGCGAGGTGGTCCTATCGGCGGGGGCGGTGCAATCGCCGCAGATTTTGGAACTCTCGGGCGTCGGCCGTCCCGACGTGTTGCGCCAACACGGCATCGCCGTGCATCACGAGCTGCCCGGCGTCGGCGAGAATGAACAGGATCACTACGTCGCCCGGATCGTCGCGCGGATCAACCGGCCGATCACCTTGAACGAGCAGACGCGCGGCCTGTCGATGGTCGGCGAAGTGCTGAAATATGCCTTCGGGCGGCGCGGCATCCTGACCTACACCGCCGGAATCGTATACGGTTTCGTGAGATCGCGGCCCGAGGTTGCGTCGCCGGACCTGCAATTCCACATCGCGCATGCCAGTTTCAAGGACCCGAAGAAGCGCATCCTCGACCGCGAACCGGGCCTCACCATCGGTCCGTGCCAGTTGCGTCCGGAAAGCCGGGGTACCATCCATATCAAATCCGCCGACCCGTTCGATGCGCCGGCGATCCGCCCGAACTTCCTGTCCGAGGAAATGGACCGGGCAACCCTGGTTGCCGGGATGCGGATTGGCCGGAAGCTGATTTCCGCGGCGCCCTTGTCGCAATATGTCGATGCCGAGACCTTGCCCGGACCCGACTGCTCGACCGACGACGAAATACTCGACTTCGCGCGGCAAACCGGCGCGACGCTCTACCACCCCGTGGGCACCTGTAAGATGGGGTCTGACCCGATGGCCGTCGTCAGCGATCAACTCAAGGTGCACGGTCTGGAAGGATTGCGTGTCGTCGATGCGTCGATCATGCCCAATCTCGTGTCGGGCAACACCAACGCGCCGACCATCATGATCGCGGAGAAAGCCGCCGACATGATGAAAGCGGAACAGCACTGATCTCAACGCCGGGAGGACATCCATGCCGCAGACAGCAACGGAGTTCCGGATCGAGCCGGGATATGAATTTCCATCGGAAGAGATCACCGTATCCGAAGCTGACCAGCGTCAGAAACACGGATTTTGCGATACGCCGCCGGAGCGGTACGGCGATGTCGTGGATCCGACCTTCCTGGCGCGGCGGACGATCCTGCTCAATACGGAGGCGATTCAGGCCTGCCGGCCGGATTGTGCGCCGGTCCATATTGTCCACCGGCTCAAGGTTCATGCGCCGGTGCACCTCGGCGAAACCGTGACGATGACCGGGCAATACATCGCGATCCCCGAGATTTCGCGGGGATGGGTCACCAAGAGCCGGTGGGAGATCCACAAGGCCGACGGCACGCATGTCCTGACGGTCGAGCCCGACGTGATGATGATGGACCCGACCAAGGCGCCGGACGGCAAGAGAGGCGCGCGCAAGGAGCGGCCGCCTGCCGACGACGCCGGCTTCGAAACGCTGTTGGCGAAGCAGTGTACGCCGGAAACGACGCTCGGCTATTGCGAGGGCACGACGAACCTGATCCATACCGTGCCCGAGGTTGCCAAGGAATACGGCTTCCGCGCGCCGATCATCGCGGGAAACCAGACCGTGAACTTCCTGCTCGAAGCCTTGGCGCTGGACGGCGTTCCCGCCGAAATGGACGTGGAATTGAAATTCCTGAAGCCGGTTTTCTGGGACGATGCCGTCAAAGTGCAGGGGCGGCGGGAGAACGGCGCGCTCACCGAATTGCGCGCCGTGAACGGCGACGGCCAGACGGTCGCGACCGGTATCGTGAACTCGGTGCGGTACTGAGCGGTATCCTCTACTGGCGGCTATACCTCCAGCGCCATGCCGTCGCGGCCGGGATCGGCGGCGCCGTGCCACACGCCCTTGTCGTCGATCAGAATGCCGTGCACGCCTGCATAAGTGTAGGACATGTGGCTGCGCGCGGTCGGGTAGCCCATCTGGCCGAGCGACTGCTGCACGAAACGCGGGATGCGGTTGCTGAAGTCGATCGTGTCGCTGTTGCAGGTGAAGCGCGGGGCCGCGACCGCCTCGGAGAGCGTCATGCCGAAGTCGATGACGTTGAGCAGCGATTGCAGGATGCCCATGGCGATGAAGGTGCCGCCCGGCGCGCCGATCACGATATAGGGGTCGTCGCCCCGGAACACGATGGTCGGCGCCATCGACGTGAAGCGGCGCTTGCCCGGCGCCACCGAGTTCGACTTGCCGGGGCGCGGGTCGAACACCGCCATGCAGCCGTTATACATGAAGCCGAGACCGTCGGTGATGACGCCGGACGGGCTGCCGAGCGAATGCGTCACCGTGACCGCGTTGCCGTCGCCGTCGACGACGGAGACATGCGTGGTGTCGCGCGGTTCGTCGGTCGCATCATACCGTTCCACATGGGCCTTCTCGCCACGCCCGATGGCGTCCGCGTGGGTCGCCGCATAGTCCTTGCTGGTCAGCCGGTCGACCGGCACGTCGACGAAGGCCGGGTCGCCGACGAAGCGGTCCTTGTCGCTGGTCGCGATCTTCATCGCTTCCGCGACGGTGCGGATGTATTCCGGGCTGTTGTGGCCCATCCCCTGCAGGTCGAAATTTTCGAGGATGTTGAGCATCTCGACGATCATGATGCCGCCGCCCGGCGGGCAGCCGGTCGAAATGCGATGCCCGCGGTAGGTGCCCCAAAGCGGATCGTTACGCACGGTTTCGTAAGCGGCAAGGTCGTCGCGCGACAACAGCCCACCGTGCGCGCCGATATCCTCGGTCATCTGCTCGGCCATCTCGCCGCTGTAGAAAACCTCGGCACCTCCCTCGGCGATGCGGCGCAGGGCGGAGGCCATGTCCGGATTTTCCAACAGGTCGCCGGGGCGTTTCAGGTCGCCATTTCCATCGAAATAGATGCGCTTGCCAGACGGCGTGTGGGCGAGTTTCTCGATCGTCGGAACGCGGCCGTAATCGTAGAATTTCGACCAATATTGATGCATCGTCGGGCGGATGACCACGCCCTGGTCGGCTTCGGCGATGGCGGGGGCGACGATGTCGCGCCAATCCATCGTGCCGTATTCGGCGACCGCCTCGTAGAACGCCTTCAGGCTTCCCGGCGTCATGATCGACTGGTGGCCGACCTCGTTCACCCGGTTTTTCAGGAAGAATCCGAAGCCGTCGCGCGCCTCGGCCTCGATTTCGCCGGCCCACATATCGGGAGTCGCGGCCGCGGGCGCGGTGGTGTGGAAGTCGATGAAGCCGTGCATGTTCCGCTTCGGCATATAGACCTGCATCGTGCCGAACCCGGCGACGCCGCACATCTGCGGGTCGACAACGGTTTCGACCAAGGCGCAGGTGACCGCGGCGTCAATGGCGTTGCCGCCGCGCTGGAGGCACAGCGCCCCGGCTTCGACGGCTTCGGGCTGCGGTGCGGTGATCATTCCCCGGGACATGATGGTTCCTTTCCTTGGCCTGTTCCGACGTGGTCTAGCCGTGCTGTTCGAGAAACGCCTTGAGCGCCGGGCCCCATTTCGCCCAATCGACGGACGGGCCGCGATGACCGTATTCGCTGTCGAGCGCGTGGTATTCCGCCGACACGCCGACGCCCGCGAGATGGTCGACGGTTTCCGGGCCGAGCGACGGCGGGAAAAGCGTGTCGGTGCGCGAAAGCACATAGAGGACCGGTGCCGTGATCGCCGCGGCGCGGGGTTTCGCGTCATACAAAATCGCCGCCTTGCGCAGCGCGATCAGGGAATTGGCGTCGAATTCCTCGGCCCATCCGGTCGCCATGGCACGCATCTGGCGGTCGCGCTCGGCGGGATCGGGGACGGTGTCCTCCAACTGCTTGGCGATGCCGTAGTTCGTCAGCGTCTCGACCCGCATGTCGACCAGGACGTCGTAGACGCCGCTGCCCTTCTTGTCGGCGTAGTAATCCCCACCGTTCCAACCGGGGCAGGCGGCGAAGCGGTCGATCAACGCCGTGACCGATGCCGGGTCGCCGCGGCCGGTGATCCCCGTGGCGACCGGGGCGAGGGCGCGCATCCGCTCCGGATGCCGGGTGCCCCATTCGAAGGTCAGATAGCCGCCATAGGAGAATCCGACCACCGCCGCCAACTGGCCGATACCAAGATGGTCGAGCAGCCGGCGCTGCGCCTCGACCATGTCGCCCGTGGTGATATCGGGAAAACCCAAGCCGTAGGGCTTGCCGGTGTCCGGGTCGGTATGGCTCGGCCCCGTGCTGCCGTAGGACGACCCGATCATGTTGGACGCGATGACGCAGAACCGGTCCGTGTCGATGGCCCGGCCGGGTCCGATCAACGCCTCCCACCATCCGCCGGGTCCGCCGGCATGCGGGTTGCTGGTGTAGCCATGACCGAGGAGAATCGCGTTGCCGCCGTCCGCGTCCAACGTGCCGTAGGTTTCGTAGGCGATGTCGAGCGTCGCGAAACGGCCGCCCTTTTCCAGGTCGCAATCGGATGTGGTGTACAGCGTCGAGGAGGGGAGAAGCATGAGGAGCGGCCTTACAGGGTGACGAAAATGTCGGTGGATAGCGCGATCTGTCCTCCATCGTACTGCGTCGTCTTGTCCGGCTCCACTTTTCTAAACGCCTTGGAACCCATACACTGGTGCGCTTTGATGGACGGCGAAATGGACGATACGCGAACACCCAAGGCACAGCCGCGGTATCAGGACGTCGCCGACGTGCTGATGAAGGAAGTGGGGGACGGTAAGTTTCCCATCGGCTCGATGCTGCCGACCGAGTTGGAGCTGTGCGAACGCTTCGACGTCAGCCGCTATACGATCCGCGAAGCCTTGCGGCGGCTGGAGGAGATCGGCCTCGTCGCCCGCCGGCAAGGGTCCGGTACCGTCGTGCAAGCCACCGAGTTCGGGCCGGGCTATGTGCAGCAGATCGGCTCATTGTCGGAATTGCTGCAATACTCCGCCGACACGCGCCTGTATGTGATGGAAACCGAGGACCTGACATTGGATCGCGGTCTCGCCCGCGTGTTGCGCTGCCGGCCGGGCGAAGAACGGCATCGGATCAGCGGCGTGCGCCGGGTCGATGCCTCGGGTCAGCCGATATGCTGGAGCGATATCTATCTCATTCCAGAATATGCCGGCATCCTCGACATGATCGGAAAGCGGTCCGGGCCGGTCTACAGCATGGTCGAGAGCGAATATGGCGAGAAGGTCGAGAATGTCTCGGTCGAGATGTTCCCGAGCACCGTGCCGGAGCGGCTGGAGGCGGCGCTCGATGTGGCGCCCGGCACGTCGGCCATGACGATCGTCCGGCGTTATACGGGCAAGGAAAACCGTCTGTTCGAAGCGTCGGTCAGCGTCCATCCCGAAGGGCGATTCACCTATTCCATCGTGCTCAAGCGGGAATGGCGGCTGCCGGTCGGTGGCCGCTAGACGGCATCAGCGCCGCCGGTCGACCGGCGGTTTCCAATCACGGTTGCTGGGGTTTCCCTCCTCGTCGTAGACCGTGCAGTTCTCCAGGCCACGGCAAACCGAATCCGCCATGTTGCTGAGCTGCGCCTTGCTGCAGCCGGCGAGGATCAGCGCTAGACCAAGCACGACGATGGCTTGGCGCATCGTCATTTGACGTTCGCCCGGGCATAGGACAACAGGTCGGCGGGCTGGCAGTCCAGATGATCGCAGATCGCTTCCAGTGTGCCGAAACGGATGCCTTTCACCTTGCCGGATTTCAGCAATGACAGGTTTTGTTCCGTGATGCCGACGCGGGCGGCCAGGTCCTTGGATTTCATCTTGCGCTTCGCGAGCATGACGTCGAGGGTCACGACGATGGGCATGGGGCGGCTCCGTTGTTAAACGATCTGGGCTTGCTCTTCGGCGAGTTCGCGGCCTTCGTCCATGATCCACGCGATGATCAAGAAGACGCAGCCGACGAACAGCGTGGTCAGCTCGGACGATCCGAAGCTGATCGCCAGCATCCGTTGGCCCGGCGGGTTGGTCATGGTCAGCACGACGCTCATCAACGCCCCAGCCACGGGTTTCACCAGGGCGAACCCCAGTGTGGCCAGCGCGAAACCGCGTAGGCAACGGATATTCTCGGCCGTGAAGATCAATCCCCGCGCGTAGAAATCGAAGAGCTGCCGGAGCCGCAGGACGGCGTAGACGGCGAGGCTTCCCGGGATCATCGAGACGACGAACCCCAGGATCAGGGACATCGCCGGCATCGGTTGAGGCAGGGGGCCAAGACCGATGATTTCCGGATGCGTCCGGCCCCATAGCTCGAAATTGAACCACATCAGCGCCAATGTCAGTGGTATCGCCGGTATCGCGATTGTGCAGAATAGGCGCATGAGGCGGCTGATGCGCTGGATACGATCGATGTTTTGCATGGTGTCCCCGTCGATTCTGGTGTTGCCAGACCCTATCGGTCTCGAATAAGCCAAGCAATAAAAAATTACTGTAAAACAGTAATAAATTATCGTATGCGTCAATTTGTCCAATCTTGGAAAGCCGGGGTGGGACGCCCGTTTGTCCCCATCGCAGGTGTTTGGCATGATCGGCACATCCGCAGTCCAACCAGAGGATTTCCCGATGCCCGCATTCCGCAGTTTCCTATTCGCGCCAGGCAACCACGCACGGAAGGTGGAGAAGGTTTTCGACTGCGGCGCCGACCATGTCATCCTCGACTTGGAGGATGCGGTCGCGAATGCGGAAAAGGTCGCGACCCGCGATCTCGTCGTCGCGGCGCTGAAGAAGCCGCGGCGAGGCGGGGGCTATGTGCGGGTCAACTCCTACGAGACCGAGTATTGCTACGGCGATGCCGACGCCGTCGTCGGGCCATGGCTGGACGGCATTATCTTTCCGATGGTGGAGAGCGCCGATCAGATACGGTCCTTCGACTGGCTGGTCGGTAACCTGGAACGCGAACGCGGTCTGCCGGCGGGCGGTATCGACATCATCCCGATCATCGAGACCGGCAAGGGGATTGCCGCCGCCCGTGCCATCGCCGCGGCCGGTACGCGGGTGAAGCGCATGGCCTTCGGCGCGGGCGATTACACGCTCGACATGAACATGGAGTGGACGATCGCCGAGACGGAGTTGGAGCAAGCGCGCGCCGAGATGGTCATAGCGTCCCGGCTGGCGGGCATCGAGCAGCCGCTCGATACCGTCTGGATTCATATCAAGGATCTCGAAAACCTCCAGAAGTCCGCCGCGCACGTGAAACAGATCGGCTTCCAGGGGAAGATGTGCATCTACCCGCCGCAGGTCGACGTAGTGAACGGTGTGTTCACGCCGACCGACGAGGAGGTCGCCTTCGCGCAGCGCGTGATCGACGCGTTCGAACAGGCCGAGAAGGAAGGCTCGTCGTCGATACAGATGGACGGTTACTTCATCGACTACCCGATCGTCTACAAGGCGCAGCGGACGCTGGAGACCGTCCGCCAGATCGCCGAGGCGGCCTAGGGCATTCGCTAGCGGATCTTGATCAATTGCAACGTCACATCGACCGAGACACTGACGTCGACCGGGCCGAGGCCCTTGCCCTTTTCGTCGGGGTCGTCCGTGCTGATGAAGTTCGTGCCGATGCCGGGAAACTCCTGGAACAACGGGTCGTGCGAGATATTGAGGCCGCCGGGTAACCAGGCCAGGACCGCGCCGCGCGTCGGGTATTTCTTCGTCAACTGATCCAGCCAGTCGTCAAGCCACTTACCCTTGGCGAAACCCCACTCGACCCCAAGATGATCGACAAGGTCGAAACTCGTGATGTTCGCCCTGTGGAAATACATTCCGGACAGCGTGATGTCATACCCTGCGCGGGTCGAGAAATAGGTGATCGGGCCGAGGCTTAGGAAAATCCGGTGCTGGTCGCCGTTCGAAACGAAGGTTAGACCCGCCGTGGCGCCGTTCCAATTCGCCGCCGACCGGCCGCTGTTGCTCAGCGCGATCGCGATATGGGGGCGCAGGCCGGTGCTGGCATTGGCGCTCTTGATCAACGCGCCGTCTAACAGGCCCGCCCGCTTGCGGGGCAGCAGGTCCAGCGACTTGACCACGTTGACCAAACCCCGTCCGCGGTTGTTGCAGACGAGCTTAGGATCCATCATCGCGCGTTTGACTTTGCTGCGTTGCGCATTCAGCTTCTTCGCGAACCGGTCGAGTCCCCGCAACGCCGCCTTGTCGCGCAGAAGGGGCGTAACGCCCTTGTTGAGGAGCTTGTTGAGTTCTTTCGGTGACTTGAGCTTTGGCGACAGACTGTCGGCCGCCTTCCGGACCGGCTCCATAAGAGGGCTGGTCACACGCTCGACCGTCTTGGAGACCTTGGCGGCGCCCTGGCTACCGGCGTTGATGGCGGAAATCAGATTACGGCACAGCGCCGTCGTGTCGGCGGCGAAGACCTGCGTAAACTTGCTGGCGCAGGCTTTGGCGCTGGTCACCGCATTGATCGTGCGATGCTTGTGCGTGGAGGGGCAGGACCAGCACTCGCCGCCCTTGCGCGGGTCGAAGAAGGTGCCTTTCGGGCACAACCGGGCGGGCTTGCCACGGTATTTGGCCGCCTTGAGGGACGACTTGGTGCTGCGCTTGCAGGCGTGCTTGCCTTCCACATGCGGGTTGGCGGTACGGGTATAGCCCTTCGGGCAGGAATAGCAAGTTTGGTTCAGGGTATGGACGAATTGGCGACCCGGGCATTTCCCGAGGAATTTGACCTTCTTGTGTTTTGTGGCGCGCCTGTAGGTGGTCTTGCCGGCCCGGTAGCAGGCATTCCGGCTCTTCACGTCCGGGTTGGCGGTGCGGCCGTAACCGGAGGGACAGGACCAGCAGGTGTTGTTCCAGACATGCAGGAAGGCCTTGCCATACCGCGTCTTGCCGTAGGTTTTCGCGCCGTAGGTCGATCCGCAAACACCCATCTTCCCGCGATAGGCCGCCTTCGAAAAATCGGCTTCGGCCGGCGAGGCTGCGGTGATCCCGAGGAGGGAGAGCCCCATCAGGGCCAGGGCGGAGAGGGCGAACCTTGGCAGCGATCTGATATGGGCCATTACGGTCTCCTGATATTCTTGATGGGTTTATCGGAGTTCATTCATGCACGCGATCAACGGAAATTGTAGGTGACGGTGCCGTGGCGGAGCTCAAACTTGGACATTCTCGCGCGTTTTCGGTTGCCGCCGCGGCACGAGGTCTTGTCGCCGTGGACGAATTCGAAGCTCTTCTTGCCATCAATGCAGAAGTTGGATCCGGTCCCGCCAGACCAAGTCTTGCCGCCGCCTTCGCCGCGGATATACACGTCCCCCTTATACGGGCGGCCGATCTTCAGGTCGCGACACTTGCCGCGTTCAACCTTGTACCAACCAATCGAGGTCCAGCCCTTATCGCGCCGGTTGCGGGTATCCCAGAAGGCGTAGGACGCAAAGATCTTCTGTGTGTTTGACCGATTGCAGAGACGCAGGACGGTGGATTTTCCGGTATCGCCCTTGGCCACCGTGCCGTCGGTCTTGCCGCAATGCACGGATTTCGCGCTTTTGACGTTCGATCCCTCGTGGAAATGGACCTTCGGCGTGCGGAACTGCCGCCAACATGCATCGGCCACGTCCAGCAGTTTCACATGCTCGGGAACCACGGTGTTGAAGCCCATGGTTTGCGGCAGATAGCACTCCCAGCGCCGGTTCTTCTTGCTGTAACGGATGCGCCATTTCCGGTCGAACGGCAACTTGATGCCCT
Source organism: Alphaproteobacteria bacterium (assembly GCA_965228975.1). Classification (GTDB taxonomy): domain Bacteria; phylum Pseudomonadota; class Alphaproteobacteria; order UBA8366; family UBA8366; genus JAJFJD01. The sequence goes on along the minus strand of OZ245851.1, from coordinate 2,272,597 downwards.
TGCCGCTGTAGACGGCGATGCAGTGCTTCAGGAGATCGGGGCGCTTTCCGTGCGCGGCGGCGTCACCGGACCAGAAAAGGACGGGAAACACCAAGAGCGTTGCGAGGATTATTGTGACGGGACCGCGCGGCCGACGAGGGGTGCGCGGGAAGACCCGGTAAGTCTGATCCATAAATGCTTGTCTTCCCTGTCCCCTTGTTGCGAATAGTGTTGCACGCTCCGATGGTTACGTAAAGTTTTTGCCTGGATCGGTAGTGACGCAATGGCGCTTATTTGCCGAAGATCTTGATCGAATAATCGGCCGTGAAGGATGCTTGGCGCGGTCCCTTGCCCGGCGTCAGCGAGCCAGCGTCGTAGTGAGGGTTCCATGTCACGCCGATGCCCGGAACGTTGTTCCGGAAATCCGTCGCCGTCTTCGGGCTGAAGGAGACGTTGAACGTGACGTCGCCGTCCCAGCCGCATTTCTTGCGCCGATTCCCGATTCCGTCCGCGCGGTCCTTGATGCATTCGAGGCGCGCGAGCGCCGTCTTGTTGCGGCTGACCACGTCGAGCAGCCGGCGCAGCCCGAACTCCGCTTCCAGGCCGAGCAGTTTAATGCCCTTGAAATCCTTGATCGCCGCGCTCGGGAAGATCATGTAGCCGAGCGCCGCGCCGGAACTCGGCGACGAGGTGAGCGAGCCGCCGAAACTCAGGTAGACGTGGAAGCGCGGCCCGAGGTCGGTGACGATCGCGACCGACGGCGCGAAGGCGAACGGATATGCCTTCAGTTTCACGTCGCCGGATGCGGAGATCACGTGCAGGACGGTCTTGGCATTCTCGTTGTAGGAGGTGGCGTGGGCCGACGAGACGAACAGCCCGTCGAGAAGACCCGCCTTCTTGAATTTCAGGTTCTTGCGCAGTCCGGCGGCCATGAGGGCTTTGTTCACCTTCGCCGCGTTGCCGGAACAGACCATGTCCGGATTCATCACGATCTTGGAGAATTTCGCGGGGCTTTGGTTACGCGAGACGACGCGCGCCAATTCCTCCATCACCGGCTGGTTGCGCGGGCTGGCGAGATCCAGTTTCTTCAGGAACTTGGTGACCGCCTTGGGCGATTTCAGGTCCGGCGTCGCCTTATCGATGATCTTGGCGACGGGTTTTATGGCGGGATCGATGACCTTGCCGACCGATTTCCGCAACTTCGCCATCCCGTTGGAGCCGTCCCGGATCGCGCCGACGACCTTGCGGCAAAATCCGGACGTATCGGCGGCGAACACCTTCGCGAAGGAACTGGTGCAGGCCTTCGGTCCGGTCAGCTTGTTGATGGTGCGGAACTTGTGGCTGGTTGGACATTTGAAACATTGGCCGAACTTCTTGATCGACATGTACAGGCCGATGCCGCAACCGAAATCCTGCACGTATTTGGCCTTGTAATGCTTGGCCTTGATCTTACGAACACAGGCCTTGGCCGAGGTGATGCCGGACAGGCTGCGTTTGTATCCGCTCCCGCAGGACCAGCATTGCTTCTTCTTCCAGATGAGCCCGGCCTTCTTGCAGGCGCCCTTATTCTTCTTGATCGAGGCGGCCCGCTTATAGACTTTCCGGCTTTTCTTCTTGCAGGCTTTCTTACCGGTGATCGGCAGCACGGTGCGCTTGGTCCCGGACGGACAGTCCCAGCATTGGCCGCCCTTGCGGGGGCTGTAATGGGTGCCCTTCGGGCAGAAGGCCTTGCCGTGATAGACCGCTTTGGTGAAGTCGGCGCGGGCGGGGTTGCTGGTTGCTAAGGCGGTGAAGAAGAGGGCGAGGGCGGGGAACAAACAAAGGCGGCCCGCCGTGATGAGTGCGCGCCGCGTGAACCGATTGAATCCCGTCATGTGTTTTCCGTCCCCTTGATGAGTAGGCTTCTTCTCTTTGGGGAGGATTACACGCACCGGTATCGTAGTAAAGATATCACGTCTTATGGTTGCAGAGTTCCGGCGCGCCGCCGGTTCAGATCACGCCTTCCTCTTCCAGCGCCGTCAGTTGATCGGCGGAGAGGCCGAGCAACGCGCCGTAGATTTCTGCGTTGTGTGCGCCGAGTGCGGGGCCGAGCCATTCCACTTCGCCGGGCGTCACGTTCAGCCGCGGGACCACGTTGGGGACCGCGATCTCGCCGGCGCGCGGATCGGTGACGCGGGCGATATTGCCGCGCGCGGCGTAGTGGGGGTCTTCGAAAATTTCGTCGATTGCGGCGACGATGCCGCAGGGTACTTCGGCCTCGGTGCAGAGGGCGATGACCTCCTTCTGGGTGTGGCTCTTCGTCCAGTCGGTCACCATGCCGTCGACGGCGGGCCGGTCCGCGTCGCGCTGCTTGATCGTGCCGTAAATACCGTCGCCGGCGACCTCCGGACATCCCATGAGGCCCGCGAGACGCGCGAAGATCTTATCGTTGGTGCAGGCGATCGCGACCCATCGTCCGTCCTTCGTTTCGTAGTGGCTATGCGGGCAGACATTCACGGTCGGTGCGCCCATACGTTGACGGATATAGCCGAACTTGTCGTAGGCGGGCGCCAATTCGTCCAGGATCCGGAAGATCGGCTCGTACAGCCCGATGTCGATTTCCTGCCCGACGCCGGTCGCGTCCCGTGTGCGCAGCGCCATCATCACGCCAAGCGCGCCGTAGAGGCCGGACATGTAGTCCGCGAGCGTCGCCGATCCTGGCGTTGCCGGCGGCCGGTCCGGCTCGCCCGCGAGGAATGAGATGCCGCCGAAGGCGTTGCCGATGCGGCCGAAGCCCGGCTTCTCGCTGTAAGGACCTGTCTGTCCGTATCCAGAGACCCGGAGCATGACCAGCCGCGGATTCACCTCCTTCAACACGTCCCAGCCCAAACCCCAGCTTTCCAACGTGCCCGGTTGAAAATTCTCGGTCAGCACGTCGGCTTCGGCGATCAATTGCTTCAACATCTCTGCGCCCTTCGGCGACTTGAGGTTCAGTGTCACCGACTTCTTGTTGCGCGCCTCGCTGAGCCAGACCAGCGTGTCGCCACATTCGGTGACGCTGCCGAGCCGGCGGCAGGGATCGCCGACTTTCGGTTGTTCTACCTTGATCACCTCGGCGCCGAATTCGGCCATGATCGTCGCGCAGTAGGGCGCTGCGATATAGGTGGCGATGTCGATGACGCGGATGCCGGCAAGCGGTTTTGGATGATCGGTGGTGACGTTCGGTTTTTCTTGAGTATCCGGCACAACCGGTATCCTCGCATTGATGTTGATATTGGCGCACTATAACGGTCCGCGCCGGTGCGTAAAAACCCGTATTGGTCCGGACAAATTTGTGATAGGGATGACAGGCCGAAAGCGCGGCCCGATTGTACTTTGTAGGTGGAGATTTCCGAATGAGTTCTGTCGCCAACCCAGCCGATGTGACGCCCGCTGATAAAGTGGACGCATCTATGACGATTTCCGAGCGACTTGCGTCCTTTGCTACCGGATTCTCCTATCAGGAGGTTCCGGAAGAGGTGCTCGAACGCGCGAAGCTGCATATTCTCGATTGCCTCGGGATCGGTTTGGCGTCGGCGACCTATCGCTTCGGTCATATCATGGCAAACGCGATGCAGGGGCTTGGCGGCGAGGGACCGTACCCCATTATCGGTCTGCCGATGCGCTTACCGTTGCGCGACGCGATCCATGTGAACGGCACGCTGATCCATGGCCTGGATTACGACGACACCCATGGCGGCGGGGTCATCCACGCCTCGGCGAGCGCGGTTCCCACGGTCTTGGGCATGGCGCAGGCGCATGGGGCGACCGGTAAAGGGATGCTGTCGGCCTACTTGATCGCGGTGGAGACGGCATCGCGGATCGGCATGGCGGTGAACGGCAATTTCCATCGTGCGGGACATCACCCCACGGGCCTCGTCGGCGCCTTCGGATGCACGCTGGCGGCAGGGCGTCTCGCGGACCTCAGCGAGTCGCAGCTCGCATTGGCGCAAGGCATTACGCTGAGCATGGCGGGGGGCAGTCTCGAATTCCTGGCGGACGGCGCGTGGACCAAGCGCCAGCATCCCGGTTGGGCGGGCGTCTGTGGCGTGACCGCCGTGACAATGGCAAAGCAAGGCTTCGTCGGCCCGATGCAGGCGTATGAGGGCCGTTACGGCCTGTTCAACCTTCATCTGGGGCAGCATATCGGGGCGACTGCCGATTATGACGCGGAAATCGTCACGGCCGGTCTGGGCGAGGCCTGGGAACTGATGAATGTCGCTTTCAAGCCGTATCCGGCTTGCCATTTCAACCATGCCTTCGCCGATGCCGCCTTGACGCTTCAGAAGGAGCACAACATTTGGCCCGGAGAGATCGACTCGATCGTGGCGCGGATCGGGGAAGGCCAGGTGCAGGTCGTCTGCGAACCGGAATCCGACAAGCGTCGCCCGCGCAACGAATACGAAGCGCAGTTCAGCGTGCATTACATCATCGCCGCTGCCCTGTCGCGCGGCCGTTTCACGTTGGACGAACTGGATCCCAATGCCTTCAACGATCCTGCGATCTTGGCATTGTGCGATCGCGTGAGCTACGACATCGACCCACAATCGAATTATCCCCGCTATTATTCCGGCGAAGTGACGGTGCGGACCAAAGACGGCAAAGAGTTCACTCATCGCGAGGATCATAATCGCGGCTCGGACGCCAATCCGCTGACCGCCGCCGACATCGAAGAAAAGTTCTTTGCGAATGCGACCCGTTGCGTAAGCCGGGATCGCGCACAGCAGGTTCTCGACTTGGTGATGAAACTGGATCGCGCGCCCGACCTGTCCGAATTGGGCGACGCGCTCAATGGCGTTTAAGCCGGCAATCGCATAGGAGACGATGACATGTTGATGTCCGGTGCGGATTTTCGGGAGTCTTTACGGCGCTTCGATCCCACGGTGTTCGTCGATGGCCGGCGGGTGGAGTCGATCGCCGACGATCCGCAACTCGCCCCCGGTATTGCCGCGATCGGCGTGACCTACGATTTCGCGCGCCGCGACGATTACAAAGCGGTTATGACCGGCACGCAGCATACCAGCGGGAAACAGGTCAATCGGATGCTGCACATCAACCGCAGCACGCAAGATCTGCTGAACAAGCTGGAGGCCGTCCGTCTTGTCTGCCGGGAAAGCGGCTGTGCGCAGCGGTATCTTACCCACGACGCGTTCAACGCGCTGTTCCAGGCGACCGCGCGTATCGACGAAGACAAGGGCACGGACTATCACCAGCGCTTCGTGAACTACATGCATCAGGTGCAGGCCGACGACCTGACCTGCGGTATCGCGATGACCGACGCCAAGGGCGACCGGTCGAAGCGGCCGCACGCCCAGTCCAATCCCGACGTCTATGTGCGGATCAAGGAACGCCGCAAGGACGGCATCGTCATCAACGGTACGAAGGCCATCGTGACGGCGGCGCCCTATGTGCATGAATTCCTGGTGATGCCGAGCCGGAACATGACCGAGGCCGATGCGGACTACGCGCTGTGCTGCGCCGTCCCGTTGGATGCGCCCGGGGTGACGATCGTCGCGCGGCCCGCGGGCCGGCCGGGCGAGAATGCCGCGAAATTCAGCGCGCGCTATGGCCAGTCGACGGGCGTCGTGATGTTCGAGGATGTCTTCGTGCCATGGGACCGGGTGTTCCTGGCCGGCGAGTGGGAGCATTCGCAATTCCTGACCACGACCTACGCGACCCATCACCGGCACAGCTGCATCGGCGCCCGGGCGGGATTCGGCGACCTGCTGATCGGCGCCGGTGTCTTGATGTGCGAGTCGAATGGCCTGGAGCCCGGCGGGACGCCGCATCTGCGCGACCGGCTGGTCGAATTGATCAAGATCGTCGAGGGTTTCTTCGCCTGCGGCGTCGCGGCCTCGACCTACGGGCAGGGCGACCCGTCCGGCGCGTTCCAGCCGGAGCCGGTCTTCTCGAATGTCGGGAAGCTGCTGCTCGCGACGCAGATCTACGACATGCACCGGATCGGCCACGAGGTGTCCGGCGGTCTGGTCGTGGCGTTGCCTGGCCCGGACGAGGATCACAACCCGGAAACCGGCGGCCGGTTGGCCGAGATGCTCACGGCGCGGCCCGATGTGCCTTACGCGCAGCGGATGGAGGTTGCGCGTCTGATGGAGGATTTGACCGCCTCCGGCGAGGCGGGCTGGTACTCCCTGATCAGCCTGCACGGCGGCGGATCGCCGGAGGCGATGAAGCGGGAAATCTACCGCAACTATCCCATCGAGGACCGGGTGGCCGTGGTCGAGAAGCTCCTGGACCGCGGTGTCCTGGCCGGGGAAGACGGCAAACCCGCGCGCAACCGCCAGCCCGGCCGCTGCTGCGTCGAAGGCTGCAGCCCGCCGGCGGTGCCGGAACCGCCCCGCGGACTGCCGACCGCGCGCGCGAAGCCCGACGCGGCGGAGTAGGGCGTCGTTCCCAAGACCAACCTGATTCTCAGCCAGCATTTGAAGTGGACCCGCGATTGGGTTATTTCGGCGTGTCCATTGCTGATGGAAACGCGGGCGCCGATTGTTGCACGGTGGCACCCACATGACGGCGGAGGCGGAACGAGAGTGAAGCGGCGATGAGCGGTTTATTGGCCTTGTTGGATGACGTCGCGCTGATCGCGAAGCTTGCCGCGAGTCAGCTCGACGATGTCGTCGGGCAGACGGCGAAAGCCGGCGCCAAGGCCGCGGGGGTGGTCATCGACGACGCGGCGGTGACGCCGAAATATGTCACCGGCCTTCCGGCGGCGCGCGAGCTTCCAATCGTTTGGAAAATCGCCCGCGCCTCCGTCTTCAACAAGCTGGTCATCCTGCTTCCCGCCGCCCTGTTGTTGAGCGCGTTTTTGCCATGGCTGTTAACGCCGCTTCTGATGGTCGGCGGCGCCTATCTCTGTTTCGAGGGCGCGGAAAAAATTTGGCATCTGATTGCCCACAAAGATCAGCCCAAGGCAGACGAGAAGCCGACACTCGACGCCGCACATCTGGAAGAACAGCGTGTGAAGGGGGCGATCAAGACCGATTTCATCCTCTCGGCGGAAATCATGACCATATCGCTCGCCGCTATCGAGTCCGACAGCGTGTGGATGCAGGGGGCCGCCCTCGTAGGCGTCGCTATCGGCATTACCGCGCTGGTCTACGGCGCGGTCGCACTGCTTGTGAAGGCGGACGATATCGGTCTCAAGATCGCCCAGGTGGGACGTTTCGCCGTGACGCGGGCGTTCGGACGGAGGATCGTCGCATTTATGCCGACGCTGATGACGATCATATCGACCGTGGGCACGGCGGCGATGCTCTGGGTGGGTGGCAGCATCATTGTTCATGGCTTGAATGATCTGGGCTGGCATTTGCCCTACAAAACGATCCTTGAAATCGCCGTGGCGGCTGCCGACGCGGCAGACGCGGCGCAGGGTGCAATTCAATGGATCGTAACGGCAAGCCTGGATGGAATTATCGGCCTCGTGCTCGGCCTGCTCTTGATCCCGGTGGTGGAATTCACGATCACGCCGGTCGTTCAATCTTTTGCGCAAAGAAAATCCGACGAGGCCTCGGCCGACTAGGGGTTAAACGGTGTTGCTGCGGCGACATTCGCAATACGGTCGGTCTGGGGTATGGCCATCCCGGTATTTTCGCGAATTCTCCCGAACCGCGCCTAGCGCGCGGGCAATTCCGGCGCAGTCAGGACACCACAATCGTCCGCGAAACTCAGCTGTGCGCCACTTCGGTCCTGTAGGTCTTTTTGCGATAGTCCCTCTACCATTTCGCGCACGAGGAATCCGTCGGCCGCAATATCCACCACGGCAAGGTCGGTGTACACGCGGTCCACGACGCCGATACCCGTCACCGGATAGCTGCAGGTCTCGACGAGGCGTGGGGCACCTTCTTTCGTGGTGTGCTGCATGGTGACGCGGACGCTTTTCGCGCCGGCGACGAGATCCATGGCGCCGCCGACAAGTTGACCCTTGTGGGTCATCTTGGCGTCCCAGTTCGCGAGGTCCCCGTTAGACGATACTTCGAACCCGCCGAGCAGCGTGACGTCGACATGACCGCCCCGGATCATGGCAAACGCCATCGTCGAATCCGAGAGCGATGCGCCTGGCCGCAGCGTGATGTACTGGCTGCCGGCGTCCACGAAATCCGAATCCTTCTCCCCTTCGGCGGCCAGCGGGCCGACCCCGACGATGCCGTTCTCGGAATGGAACATCAGGTCGCGGTCTTCCGGTTTGTAATTCGCCACCAGTACGGGCATGCCGAGGCCGAGGTTGACATAGCTGCCTTCGACCAGGTCCTGAGCCGCGCGCCAGGCGATTTGATGCCGTGTCAAAGCGTTCATGATCACAGTTCTCCCGGATGTTCGGGGCTGGCATCTTCCTGCTCGATCACCCTATGGACGAAAATGCCCGGAATATGAACGTTGTCCGGCTCGATCGGATCGTCGGTGGCGCTGCCCGTTTCGACGATCGTCGTCCGTGCCGCCATCGCCATCGGCAATGCGAAATTGCCTTGTGTACCGCGGAACCGCACGTTGCCCCACTTGTCGGCGCGCACCGCGCGAATGAAGGCGTAATCCGCCCTTATGGCGGTTTCCAAGGCGAAATTTTTCCCGTCGAATTCCCGGATCTCCTTGCCTTCGGTGAGCTGGGTGCCGACGCCGGTCGGGGTGTAGAACGCCGGAATGCCGGCGCCGCCGGCGCGGATGCGCTCGGCGAAAGTGCCCTGCGGCACCATCTCGATTTCGAGTTCGCCGTCGAGCCATTGCCGTTCGTAGTTGGACGTGTCCGGCCCCCGGCTGCGGGCGGCGGAACAGATCACCTTCGAAACCCGCCGTTCCCCGAATATCTTCGGGCAAAACCCTTCCACGTAGCGGATACCGTTGATGATCAGGGTCAGGTCGCGTGCGCCGTTTTCCTCCAGCGCACGGAGGAGCGCGAAAGGCACACCGGCCCCTCCGAAACCGCTCACCAGAATCGATGCCCCGTCGCCCAGGCCATCCAACGCTGCTTCCATTGAATCGAAGCGCTTATCGATCATCGGCGTCTCTTCAGTTCCATAACCTCGTTGTCCTTTGTCGGCATTCCCGCCACGGCGGCACATTAGAATGGAGATAACGGACCGTGGCAAATTCATCCGGCTGCTTGACCGTGCTCGGCGAAGCCGTGACCGGCCGGCTGCTGCATGTGATGGCTTCACCGGCCGAAGGGATAGCCGCCCCGCCGATGCGGCATTCAGCCAATTGCAAGAGGTTGGTCGGCCTCGACGTTATTCGGCGGCTGATGCGTGCTGCTTCAAATTGCCGGCGTAATTCGGAACTTTTGACGCCGGCACACAGACATATCCCTCGAACAAGCGGCGTTGCGTTCGATAGATCGTGGCCGATCGGGCGAACATTTCGCCGTCCTTTTCGATGACATCCGCGGCAAGCACCATCACGCCGGACGGCTGGATGATGCGGACGTCCGAGGCCGCGTCTTCGACCGGGCGCGCCACGCGATGCACGACCGTCCCCTCTATGCGCGACGCCACGGCGGTGCAAATTGAACGTGTTCCCGGCAATGCACGGTGGACATTCCCCGAGGAGACGATTCGGCAAACGAAATCCCCGTCGGCTTCCGGTATTACCGTGCCCGTAAGGGTCGGCGAATCCTGCGCCGGGGCGACGAATCCCGGCGATATCGCGGTTGGCTTCCCTGCCATTTCTTCGACCGATCCGGCGAGGCCCGCCAAAACGCCGCTATGACGGCGGACCGCTTCGAGCTTGCCCATCACCTCGGCCATCGCATCGATGTCTGCGGGTAATTCCGTGCCGACGAGACCAATCGCCGACGCGTCGACATAGACGGTTGGATTCGCGGCGTCGACGATCGAGGCTTCGACGCGACCCAGCCCCGGAATATCCAAGATGTCGATTGGATTCCCGGTCGGCAGCAGTTTTCCCGTGCCGGCACCGCCCGGTTCCAGAAAGTCCAAGCGAATCTTGTTGCCCGCGTCGGCAACACCCGGCATGACATAGTCGCCATCGACGCCGGCGAGGCCGTTGTCCATATCGAACTGAGAGACGATGATCTTTTTCGTGTTGGTGTTGTGAATACGGATCTTGGCCTTGTTTCCAGCCACCTGGACGAATCCTTCATCGACGGCAAAGGGTCCCATGGCCGACGACATGTTGCCGCAGTTGGTGCGAAAGCTGACCGTGTCGTTCCGCACGCCTACTTGCGCAAAGGTATAATCGACATCTGCGTCGTCCCGGCTCGGCGGTCCGATTACGCAGATCTTCGACAGCGAAGAGATGCCGCCGCCCATGCCGTTCAGTTGCCGCCCGAAAGGGTCGGGGCTGCCATGCGCGGCCAGAAAAATCTCCGGCCATAGTGACCTGTCTTCCGGCAGGTCGTGTTCTTTGAAGACGATTGCGTTTGACGTGCCGCCCCGCATGAAGACAGCCGGGATCTTTAGCTGATGCATGGTTGATCTCGCCCTTGTCCTAAATTTGCCGTTTCCAAGCTCCCATATAGTGGGAATTTGCACAAATCGGCCGTTTGGAAAAAGTACAAGCCGACGAACGTGCGATGGTGTCGGATTACAGACGCATAGAAATCAAATCAGGCTATGACCAGCTGCCTGCAATTGCATGGCGGCGTGGGAATGATTAACACGCGGATTAGACCGGCGTTCCAGAAAAGACGGCGAGATCGAATTTCTGAGATTATGACCCTGTGCGCGTTTCCTATCTAAGCCGGGCCGAAGTGACGTCGAACTCTCCCACCATGCGTACGTAAATGATGCAGTCCACTCCGGCTTGGCAAGAGACCTGATGTTCCGAATTGCCTTTCGAGCTGAAATAGCTGCCGGGGTCCAAAGTCTTGACTTCGCCCCCGTGATACACTGGCCGTCCCTGGATTACCACGGCTCTAAAGGCCGTTCCATGGCTGCGGATTTTCCCGGCGAAGCCGGGCGGCAGCTTGACCAAGGTCCCGTTTAGCTCCCGTTCCTGCGGTTTGCCCCAAAGGAACGCTATCTTCGGCCCATTGGCGCCGGCCGTTGCGGTGGACCGGCCGATCCATGCGGTGTTCGAAGCATCAAGCCAGACGATGTTCGACTTATCCACGTTGACCGGTCTTTCTCCATCGTCAAAGGCCTTTGCGGCGGGAAGGACGCCAAAGCCATCCTCGACCTCGATATAGGCGATACTGTTGTTGCCCTTGGCGGCGGTAATGTGTACTTCGCCCGCAGGCTGTGTCCAAAATGAGCCCGCCGGCATCCACATATCCTCGGCATCGGGGTCATCGTTGTGAAGAAGGCCGCTGATCACCACGCCCCGGTAGGCGACGTTATGGATATGCGGCGGCGACCGGAAGCCATCCACGGGTTTCAGCAGAAAACCTGCCGGTCCCGGGCCGGTGCGATCGCCCCAAAGGGTGCCGGCCTTTGGACTCTTGTCGCCGCGTAGAGGGTTCAGTTGCTCCCACTCAACATCGGACGATAAGACGACCGTTGTCGTTTCCTCGGCTGCCGCGCCAGTCCAGGCGGTTACGAAGAATGCAAGCGCGATCGATGGCAACGACTTCATACCCATGACATGGTTTTCCTTTGAAATCCGGTGATGCATGGCCATATGACATCGGAGGAAAACCCTCGCAAGTAGGCACAATTTCGTTCGATAGGCATCTTATGGATACTACGGATCAGGCGGAAAACACGGTGACGCGGCGGTTCAAGCGTTACGATTGCAGCGTTGGTTGCCCCGTTGAAGCGGCGCTTGAACAGATTGCCGGTAAGTGGAAGGGATTGATTATATTTCACCTGCTGGACGGGACATTGCGATTCAACGAACTGTCCCGGCGGGCCGTGAACGTCACGCAGCGCAGTTTGACTAAGCAACTCCGCGAATTGGAGGCCGATGGCATCTTACGGCGGAAGGTCTTCGCGGAAGTCCCGCCGAAGGTGGAATACAGTCTTACGGAAAAGGGCCAGAGCCTTCGCCCGGCGATCGAGGCCCTCCGTGCATGGGGCCTTGAGAACGCAAGATAGCCCGCCGCCGGACATCGCAACGGCACGGTTGCGGCTTTCCGCTGGGTATCGTCCAAGCGGCGTTTGTCAGCAACCCTTGTTTCGCCGCATAATTCGGTCACTTCTGGTGGCTTCGCGGTACTCTTGAAGCCCATTCGAATGGAAGAGGACTCCCCATGCTGACGATTACGCCGAGCGGCGACATTCTGGGCGCGACCGTGGATGGTCTCGATTTGGCGCAGCCGATGACGGACGCGACCTTTGGCGAATTGTTGGCGGCATTGGGCGAGAACGGCTATCTCCGCTTTCCGAGACAGAAGCTCGAATCGGTAGAACTGAAAGAATTTTCCGAACGGTTCGGCGACATTCAGGCGGGCGTCGCCAAGCCCACGAAGCATGTGGATTGCCCCGGCGTCGGCATCCTGTCGAACATCAAGGTGGACGGCGAGTATATCGGTTTCCCGGATGCCGGGCAGGACTGGCATACGGATATGACCTATCGAGAGGTCATGGGCTTCGTGAACGTGCTCTACTGCCTTCAAATACCGCGCCGCGACGGCAGGACGCTGGGCGGCACCGAATTCGCGAACATGCATATGGCCTACGATGCGCTGCCGGAGCAGATGAAGAGCCGGCTGGTCGACGCGGTGGTCGTGCATAACTTCGAGAAGATGTGGGAATTCATGCGCACGGTGCGCAAGAGCGGCCGCGCGCCGATGACCGACGAACAGCGCCGTCAGCGCCCGCCGGTCGAACACCCGCTATTCCTGACCCATCCGATTACGGGCCGGAAGGTGCTGTATGCGAATCCCGGTTATGCGGAGCGTATCGTCGGGATGTCGCAGCAGGAAAGCGACGAAACCATCGCCTGGCTGGTCGAGTTCCAGCTTCAGGAGCGGTTCCGTCACACCTTCACCTGGACCGAAGGCGACGTGGTGGTCTGGGACAACTTCGGCACCCTGCACCGCGGGATAGCCGACTACGGTCCCGACGAACATCGGCTGATGCGGCGCTGCCAGGTGCTCGGCACCAAGATCTTCGACCCGGCATTCCGCCGGTCGGTATCGCTGCCGGCGCTGGCCGCCTGACAGCAGCTGCCGGTTTCGTCTGCCATTACAATCCGTATTTTTTTGCCAACGCCTCGAATTTCGGCAGTTCCAACAGTTCGTTATGTTCCTGGAAGCTATTCATGCGGTCCATGTAGGCGGCGGTCGTGCCGGTTTCCTTGAGATTTTGCAAGAATCCTTCGGCCTGCCGGGCGAGGAACCGCGCCAACCCACCGGCGAATATCACGACGCCATAGCCAAGCTCTTGCAGTTCTGAGGCCGACAGCAAAGGCGTCAGCCCTGTTTCCACCATGTTCGCGAGAACCGGTTTGTCGATGGCTTTGGGCACTGCGGTCAATTCTTCCACGGACCGCGGGCTTTCGAAGAAGATCACGTCGGCGCCGGCTTCCGCATAGGCGTGCGCGCGATCCAAGGCTTCGTCGAATCCCACGGCGGTGCGCGCGTCGGTGCGGGCGATGATCAAGAAGTCCTCATCCTGACGGGTGTCGAGCGCCGCCTTGAGTTTGCCCACCATCTCGTCCGTTTCGATCAGGGATTTGCCCATGAAATGGCCGCAACGTTTCGGCATTTCCTGGTCCTCGATATGGATGGCGGCGACGCCCGCCCGCTCGTATTCGCGCACCGTGCGCACGACATTCAGAGCATTGCCGTAGCCCGTATCGGCATCGCAGATCAGGGGCAGGCCGGATGCATCGGCGAGTTGGCCGGCGCGCTGCACCATCTCCGTCATCGTCGTCAGTCCGAGGTCGGGCATGGCCAGGGTCGAATGCGACACGCCCGCACCGGTCATATACATCGCCTCGAAACCCATCTTCTTTATCAGCTTCGCCATAAGCGGATCATAGGTTCCGGGACACATTAGAATGTCGTCCGCCTCGATCAGTTTGCGGAGTTTTTTCGTATGCTTCATCATATGCGACCTTTCGTATTCCCATGCCCATTTCGTCTTGCGTATGGTCGCACGCGAGGCGGGAAAGTCGAAATTCGGCGGTTTGGCCGCTGAGCGGTTGGTTGAAGGAACGTGCCTATGGCCATGACGATGGTGGAAAAAATCCTCGCACGCGCGGCGAAATTGGAGTCGGTCGCGCCGGGTGATCTGGTCACGGTCAATGTCGAAACGGCAGTGGTGATCGACCAGAACTTCATGCACAACCGTATGCGCGAACCGAATGAGGTCTTCGATCCCGACAAAATCGTCATCATGCTGGACCATATCGCGCCCGCCGATAGCCCGATGCGCGCGAGCATGCACAAGGCGGCCCGGCGTTTCGCCGAAAAGCACGGCATTACGAAATTCCACGATGTGGATAACGGTCTGGGCATTTGTCACCAACTCGTCGCCGATTTCGGATATGCGATCCCGGGAACGCTACTCGCCTGCGTCGATTCCCACACCTGTAGCGCCGGTGCCTTTAATTGTGCTGCGCGCGGTATCGGCCATCCGGAAATGAGCTATGTCTGTGCCACGGGGCAGACATGGTTCCCGGTGTGTGAAACGATCCGCTACGAGTTGACCGGCGAATTGGCACCGCTTCTGAACGGCAAGGACATCATCCTGCAGATCGCCAACGAGTACGGCGAACACGCGATGCATAACGTCGAGTTCGTCGGGGATGGCGTCACCAAGATGAGCATGAACGCCCGTCGCACATTGGCCACCATGTGCGCCGAAATCAGCGCCGAATTCGCGGTGTTCGAGGCCGACGAGATCTGCCAGGCGCATGTCCGGGAGCGAAACCCAACCGTTGAGTTCGAACCGCAATTCGCGGATCCCGGTGCCGAATTCGCCGCGGAGCGCAGGATCGATCTCGGTGCCATCGAACCGTTGGTGGCCTATCCCGATACGGTCGTGGAAAACGCGCGCCCGGTCTCGGAAGCGGATCAGGCGCATATCGACCAGGCCTTTATCGGTTCCTGCGCCAACGGGACGCTCGACGATTTCGAAATCGCGGCCCGCGTCGTTGCGGGTAAGAAGGTCGCGTCAGGTACGCGCTTCATCGTGACGCCCGGCTCGCAGGCGATCTACTTGGAGGCTATCCGGCGCGGCTATGTCGAAACGCTGATGGAAGCCGGCGCCATCGTGACGAATTCGACCTGCGGGGCCTGCTGCGGCTACAGCAACGGCATACTGGCGCCCGGCGAGAAATGCGTCACCGCGTCGACCCGGAACTTCAAGGGCCGAATGGGCAGCCCCGAGGCCGAGATCTTTCTAGCGTCCCCGGCGACGGTCGCCGCAACCGCCATCCGCGGTTCGCTGACCGATCCACGCGAACTGATGTAAGGGAGCCCGATATGCGCATCAACGGTAAGACATGGAAGTTCGGCGACCATATCAACACCGATCTTATTCTTCCGGGCCCGGTCATGCTGTTGCCATTCGACGAGCAACCGAAATACGCGTTTCAGGCCAACCGACCCGGCTGGGCGGAGGAGGTTTCGCAAGGCGACGTGATCGTCGGCGGGCATAATTTCGGGACCGGTTCGGGCCGGCCGGCCGCGCGCTCGCTCAAGGAACTCGGCGTTACCTGCATCATTGCCGAATCCATCAATGGCCTGTTCTTCCGAAATTGCGCGAATTACGGGGTGTTCGCGCTGGAGTGCCCGGGGATCTCCGACCTTATCGAGGAAGGCGACGAGATCGAGGTCGAGTTCGGCCAGTTCACGGTCCGCAACAAGCGCACCGGCGAAGTTCTACAAGGAAAGCGGTTTCCCGAGGTGATCATGGAGGTCATGGAAGCCGGTGGCATCTATCCAATGATGGAGCAGAAAGGATTGCTCGCGGAACCGAACCCGGAAACCGCTTAGATGATGCGCCGCTCTATTTC
The DNA here is from genome assembly GCA_965228975.1 of Alphaproteobacteria bacterium. Taxonomy (GTDB): domain Bacteria; phylum Pseudomonadota; class Alphaproteobacteria; order UBA8366; family UBA8366; genus JAJFJD01. Next base: position 2,256,727 of record OZ245851.1, on the reverse strand, counting down.
GGTTTTTTCGCCGTAATCATCACCGGATTCATGAGACCGCCCCCTGGGGGCTGGCCGCAACCGATCGCGTTCGGTGCCCTCGCAACAATCGATATGCAAGAAGGAGACAACCATGCCGGTTTACGAGAAAGGCGACGTCCGTATCTCTTACGAGGAGGTCGGTAGCGGATTTCCGCTGCTGGTGACCCCGGGCGGTGGCCTCAACTCTCGCATGAGCAACTGGCCAACCGCGGTCATCAACGCGATGGACGCCTTCAAGGACGATTTCCGCTGTATCACGATGGACCAGCGCAACGCCAATGGCGGCGGGAGTACGGGGCCGCTCGCCATCGACGATCCGTGGGGCGGTTTCGCCGACGATCAACTCGGGCTGATGGATCACCTGGGCATCCGCGACTTCGCCTATATGGGCTACTGTATCGGCGGCTGTTTCGCGGGAAAGCTGATCGAACGCGCGCCCGAACGGATTGCCGCCGCGGTCTTTTGCCAGACGGTGGGGCACTGGCCGGAAGATCCCGACGTCATGTACCGTTCCGGCCAGGAAATTTGGGCCCCAGAGCTGCTGGACGGCCGGCCCGACTTGGACCAGGACGCAATCGACAAGTATCTGCACAACCTCTATCGCGTGAACCCTGACTTTCTCTACAGCGTGTCGCGCGACGTCATCCGCAACTGCCAGACGCCGATTTTGGTCCTGCCGGACGACATTCCGGCCCATCCGCTCCAATCGTCGATCGACGTCGCATCGCTCGCGCCGAATGCCGAGATCACGGTCTTTCCTTGGAAGGAGCCGCCCGAGCTAAAGGAGCGCACGATCAACCGAGTGCGTACCTTCATCCAGACGCATTGCGCAGGGCGGCAGAATTAGAAGTCATACCGGAATGTTTGGTTTCCACCTTTAGCCGTGCTCGGATATTCGCGTGCATGCCCGCCAAACGATAAAATGATGGGGCGTACAACTACCGATACGCCGGAATGATGCGCTTCATGAAGGGGCGGTGGAGGGAAATTGCAAATGAGTAGAGGTCCGAGAGGAATTGGCTTTGTGGAGTGTGGGCTGGGCCGTGCCCCAACCGAACGGGGACAGTCGGCCGGTTCCGCGCCGCACAGCCACGGTCACCGCCGCGAAGTGGTCGTCAATGGCACGCGGGTCAGGACAGTCGACGTGCATGCGCATTGCGTTGTGCCTGAAGCGCTCGCGATCCTCGGCCACCGGCACGGGAACGACGAGCTGTTGATGGCCGACACGACCACGCGAATCGCGGCGATGGACGAGCAGGGTATCGACGTCGCGGCGCTCAGCATCAATCCGTATTGGTACCATGCCGAGCGGGACGCAGCTGCCGAGTTGATTGAGATACAGAACGCCGCCCTGGCTGAGATATGCGCCGCCACGCCCGACCGGTTCGTGGCCTTCGCCACCGTCGCCCTACAGCATCCGGACCTCGCGGTCGAACAAGTCAGGCATGCCGTCAAAACGTACGGGTTTCGCGGCGTGAGCGTCGGCTGTTCCGTCGAGGGAGAGGAACTCGCCGATCCGAGGTTTCATCCCATCTGGGCGGTGTGCGAGGAACTCGATCTCTTGGTCTTCATGCACCCGCAGGGGACGCAGGAACTTCATCCGAGCGGGCGGCTTTCGGGCAGCGGCCTGCTGACGAACACGATCGGCAACCCGCTGGAGACGACTATCGCGCTGTCGCATCTGATCTTCGAGGGAACGCTGGACCGCTTTCCGGGCCTCAAGATCTGTGCTGCGCACGGTGGGGGGTACCTGCCGTCCTACGCCAACCGGTCCGACGCGGTTTGCCGCACCTTTCCGGATCGTGTGGGGCCATTGCCCAAGAAGGCGCCCACGGCCTATCTGAAGGACGGACAGCTCTTTTTCGATACCATCGTGTTCACGCCCGAAGCCCTGCGCCATCTCATCGCCGAAACGGGGCCGGACCGGATCATGGTGGGAACCGACTACCCGTTCGGCTGGACGAGCACGGAAGTCGATCTGGTCTTGAATACGCCCGACCTGACCGATGACGATCGGATCGCAATTCTCGGCGGCACGGCGGCCCGGCTCCTCGGCATCGACGGGTGAGCTTTGGCCATTCGCGATTACCGGTGTGCGTTGGTTCAAACGTTCCTATTTGGGAGATGTTGAAGAGTCCGAAGCCGCTTGCTCGGTTACTTCGCCCTTCGTGACCAATTGGCGCACGAACTGAATGTGCAGGCGGAGTTGAAACAGCTGATCCGCATAACCCAGCGGAACGTCGATAGCGCCGACCTCCGCCTGCAGCCGATCCAGATCTTTCAACACATGATTACGGTCATCGGCGGTTTTACCCGCCCGCGCGGCGGTTTCGGTCTCGCGTACGTCGTCGTACCACCGGTAAATCCGACGGCGTATCCGCCAACGAAGCAATGGCGGTGCGAATCTCACGAGCGGCAGCAGCAAGGTAAAGATCGGAATCAGGAGCACGATCAAACGCTGCACGAGATTCGCGGCCCAAAACGGCAGATATTGCTGAAGGAAACCGGGACCCTTCTCGAAGTATCGGGCTGCGTCGTCGCTGATGGGAAAATCGACGTATCGCATCGACGGGAATTCGCCCGGCGCCGAGAATAGGCCGCCACGGCTGTGAATCTCGTCTGCGGCCCGCAGCAAGAGCGAGATGATCGCCGGGTGCAATTCCTCATGCGCGACCAAATTTGCTGTCGTAGCCAACAGCGGAACCGACCGAGGGGGGATATTCTCCTTGAGGTCGATGATGCCCTCGGGCAGCGTTTCCACCGACAGAAAATGATACAAGCGCGGAAAGGTCTCGGTGCGGGGGAAGGGCATGACGTCGATGCCGGGTGTGGTCATCAGGTCCTGAATGACCTGCGTCTTGCCGCCGACGAAAAACGCGGCGTCGATATCGCCCGCCACCAAGGCTTTCGCGGCGGCCGCACCGCCGATGTGACGCCGTTGCACGGCATCCTCGCGATAAGACAGCGAAAGCAGGGTCTCGACGAGTACGGCGGTGCCACTCCCTTTGGCGCCGATGGCTATGCGAAGGCCGGCGAGACCGCTCGCCGGGGCCGGATGTTTCTCGGCCCGGACCAGCAGCCAAAGAGGTTCGGGATACAGGCTTGCCAGCGAGACGAGATCGGGATGTTCCTCCTTATCGCCGATCCCGCCTTGAATGAAGGCGACATCGACGGTGTTTTCGCCGCCGGCGAGGAGGCCCAGGTTGTCCAATGATCCGGACGTTTTGACCAGTTCGACGTCAACGCCGTCGACGGCCAACGCCGCTTTGAATTGCTCGCCGAATGCGGCGTAAGCCCCGCCGGGTGCGCCGGTCGCCATGCGAATACTGGACGGTGGGGCGGGCCTGATGAAATAAGCGGCGACTGCGAAACCGGCGATAACCAAAAGGACGAACGGCGCGTAGATCTTGATTCCGTCCTTCATTCCCTGACTTTCCTCGCAATCGGTTGAGGCCGCACGCGGCCCGGTCCACAACGATATCGTGCGCGAAGACTCCGCGCTACATGGATAGTAGTTAGCGTTCCGCGTTGGCGCCAGTATCGGCGTCTGCGGCAGGTCTGCGGACGAGTGTGCGGGTGCATTCGGAGTCGGTGACCGTGTCGGGTATACTCGACCCGTGCCGCGATGCGCGGTCCTGACGTCCCACGGGTCACACCCTTCAACGACATCGAGAGAGGGCGGTATGAAAATCACCGATCGCAGCATTCCCCATTACGAGCGGCTGGCGGCCCCGTCGCGGCCGGGCAAGCCGCGGAAAACCGGGCTGACCGCGATGATCGACATGGGGCCGACGGATTTCGGCTGGACCGGGCCGAGCGGGTTGCGGGACCTCTTGGAATATGGCTGCGAATTCATCGACTACGCCAAGATTTTCGCGGTCAACGGATTGATGTATCCGTCCGAGCTGATCAAGAAGATCACCGCGCTCTATCGCGACTACGACGTGAAGCCGTTCTGCGGCGGCATCCTGTTCGAAACCGCCTTCCACCAGAATGCGGTCGATGAACTGATCACCCACCTGAAGCATATCAACGCGACGTCGCTGGAGATTTCCGAGAACTATCTGGAATTGTTGCCGGACGAGCGCCGCCGCGAGATCGACCGCTTCCAGAAGGCAGGTTTCGAGGTGATTTACGAGTTCGGGCGTAAGGAGCCGACCGAGCCGATCACTCTCGACTATATGGGATCGGTGGTCGAGGAAATGATGGAACTCGGCTGCGACCATGTCATCGTCGAACAGAGCGAACTCGACATGCTGGCCGACCAGTCGCCGGAAGACTACCAGGCCCTGCCGAAACAGCGCTGGTACCCGCATATCGTGATCGAGCCGGACCCATTCCGCTTTCCGGACCAGCATGTTCAGTTGATCCAGGAGTTCGGTGCCGATGTCAGCCTGTGCAATGTGACGCCGGAACAGGTCTTGCGCCTCGAGGCTTTTCGCCGCGGCATCGGGCGGCAGGTCCACTATTCCTATCTGCAGGATGCGCTCAAACAGAAACCGGGCGGCTGACGCATGGACGGTCAAGTGCGTGTCGACGTCGAGGAGGCGCGGGCGCTGTGCATCGCGGCCTATCGGCGGCATGGCGTGCCGGCCGAGGACGCGGCGCGGGCGGCTGAACAATTCATCCTCTGCGATCTGCTGGGCATCCCGACCCATGGGCTGCGGCGGCTCAGCAACTACATCGGCCGTATCGAGATCGGCGGGATCAATCCTACGCCCGATATTCGGGTCACGTCGCACCGGCCGGCGGTCGCCGTGGTGGAGGGCGACGGCGGTCTCGGGACGGTGGTCGCGTCGCGCGGGCTGGAGGAGGGCATCCGGCGGGCGAAGGAAAATGGGATTGCCTATGTAAGCTGCATCAACAGCAACCATTTCGGGGGAAACGCCAGCTATGGCTGGCAAGCGGCCGAAGCGGGACTTGTGTGTCATTCCGGAAGCAACGGCACGCCGACGATCGCCGCGCCGGGTGGCAAGACGCCCGCGATCGGCAACAATCCGATCGGCTACGCCGCACCGGGGCCCGATGGCCGGCATTTCATTCTCGATATGGCGCTGAGCATCGCGTCCCGGGGCAAGCTGCGCGCGGCGCGGGACAAGGGCGAGCCGATCGCCGAAGGGGTCGCCTTGACCAAGGACGGCCTGCCGACGACCGATGCCGGTGAGGCGCTGGACGGATTCGTGCTGCCGATCGGCGGCCACAAGGGATACGGATTGGCGACGGCGATAGACATCCTCTCCGCCGTGCTCGGCGGCGGTGGGATCGGGCCGGGCATCCGGCATCAATTCAAACAACCCGACCAGCCCTCCAACGTCTCGCAATTCTTCCTGTTGATCGACCCGGCGGCCACGGTGGGACGAGACGCCTTTCAGCAGAACATCATCGACTTCGCCGCGTGGATTCATGCGCAGCCGCCGGTCGATCCGGCCAAGCCGGGGCGGCTGCCGGGCGAGGCGGCGGCGGAGCGTTTCGCCAGAAATGTGGCCGAGGGCGTTCCGATGACGCAGGACGAGTATGACCGCTTACGCGGCCTTGCCGACGGCTCGCTGTCGGGTGTCGTGCCGGTTTCCTAAGAGGTTCCGCTAGACCGCAACCGCGCCGGAAGGTGGCGTCATGACATGGGTGACGCCGCTGAACGCGCCGCTTTCCGGATCTCGCAACGCCACATTCGGGCAGGCGTAATGATGCGGGAAGATGGCATGCTCGCCGGGGATCACCGGCATATGCTTCTCGATCGCCTGGAATACGGACGCATCCAATTCGGGATCGACGGTGCACCGGCCTTCGCCGCTGACGTCGATCCGCGGCTGGTGAGCCGCGTCGTCGAGCGACATGCCGCGCTCCGCCAACATTGACGCCACTTGATACACCGCCGGCATGATCCGCCGGCCGCCCGATGCGCCGATGGCGAACCAGGGCTTGCCGTCGCGCGAGACGATGACCGGGCACATGTTGCACAACGGCTTCTTGCCCGGTGCCAGCGAATTGGGGCCGCCGGGTCGCGGGTCGAACCACATGATGCCGTTGTTCATCAAGATCCCGGTGCCGGGGAACACGACCTTGCTGCCGAACACGGACAACAATGTCTGAGTCATGCACACCATATTGCCGTCCTTGTCGGCGATGGTGAAATTCGTGGTGCTGGCAGGGTCCTTGCTATCGTCCACATCGCCCATTGTGCGGAAGCGCTCTTCATAGGCCTCGGCGAAGGCTTGTGCCCAGGCGCTATAGATCTCGGCATCCGGTACGCCGTCGCCCGGTGTCTTGGCCTCGCAGAGTTCGATCACGCGCAGCATGGTCGGGCCCGCGGTAAGGCCCGGCGCGGCATGCAGTGTGCCCGGCCCGAATTCGGCCTCGAGCGGGGTGAGCTCCGTCGCTTCGTAGCTTGCCAGATCCTCGTGCGATATGGCGCTGCCGCCGGCACGGGCGTCGCGCACGAGTTGGTTGGCGACGTCGCCGGTATAGAAATCGGCGGCACCGGCGTCGGCGAGCCGTTCTATCGTGTCCGCCAAATGGCCCAGCGGGCGGTACGCGATGGGTTTGCCCTGTTCCGCCATGGGCGGGAAACCATCAGGCAGGTAGACCTCTCGGCTGGCGAGGAATTTCGAGAGGTCCTTGGCAGCGCCCAGCGTCCGGAGCGACATGTACCAGGTGACCGGCAATCCCTGTTTCGCCAGGGCGATGGCCGGCTGCAATAGCTCCTTCCATGGCATCGTGCCGTAGCGTTCCCAGGCCAAGCCCAATCCTGCGACCTGTCCCGGAACGGCGATGGAGTGATAGCCGACAATATTGCGGTTATCGAGAACGTTGGGCCATTCGAACAGGTCGCCACTGCTGCCGCCTTGCTCGTCCAGCGGGTAGTCTTCGACCCGGAGACCGCGCGGCGCGACCATGCCCATGGCGAAGCAGCGGAACTTGCTCTCGGCGGCGAGGCCGAGTTGCATATAGCCGCCGCCGCCCATGCCACTCATCCATGGCTCGACCACGGAGATCGCGAAGGATGTGGCGATGGCGGCGTCGACGGCATTGCCGCCGGCGCGCAGTACCTCGGCGCCCACTTCGGCGGCGGCGCGATGTTGGCAGGACACCACGCCCGCGTCTCCCGAAGCGACGGGCTTGCGGATGTTCCAATTTTGGAAGAATTGCGTATTCGGAAGGGATGATGTGCTCATAGGGAGAGTGTTCCGCGAATCGGCGGCAGGGGCAAGGCCTTGATGTTTTAGCGTCGGGTCCGGAGCGTCAGGACAGGAGTGGCGCGTAGACGTCGAGTTGCCGCAGAACCTCGTCCCGTCCGGCGGACGGCAACGCCAGCAGCCCGCGCGCGATTCCCGCCTCCGCATACCCTTCGAGGGCCGCCTTGTCGGCGGCCGCGCGGAAGACGGTGACCGACAGAGTCGACATGTCCCGCCCCGCTGCGTCGGCGGCATTCCGCAGTCGTGTCATGGTTTCCGCCGGATCGAAGCTATTTCCGGCGCGGGGGAACCAGCCGTCGCAGAACTCGACCACCCGGTTCAACGTGTAGTCGGTCTCGCCGCCGAGGATCACCGGCGGATGCGGCGTCTGTACCGGTTTCGGATACGACCAGACCGGGTCGAAGTCGACCATATCGCCATGGAATTCGGCTTCTTCGTCGCTCCAGAGCGCCTTCATCGCCAGCACCCGTTCGCGCAGCAGCTTGAAGCGGGTCTTGTACTGCGCGCCATGGTTCTCCATCTCGTCCACGTTCCAGCCGCCGCCGATTCCGAAGATGAAGCGGCCGCCGGAGAGCCGGTCGAGGCTGGCCACGCATTTCGCGGTCACGATCGGATCGCGTTGCGGCACGAGGCAGATGCCGGTGCCGATCTGCAATGTCTTGGTCGCCGCGGCGGCGAAGGACAGCGACACGAAGGGATCGTAGGTGTGCTTGTATTCCTTGGGCAGTTCTTGGTCGCCCCGGAACGGCGTCTTGCGGCTTGTCGGGATGTGTGTGTGCTCGGGCACGAATAGCGAGCCGAAGCCGCGGTCCTCGAGTTCCACCGCGAGTTCGGAGATGTCGATCGCGTAATCCGTCGAGAAGATGAAGACGCCAAGCTGCATGATTTGTTCCCTCCCTGAGCTAGAGTGCCGGATCGTCCAGCCCGGCTTCCGCAAATCCCTTTTGCCGCAATTGGCAACTGTCGCATGCGCCGCATGGGCGCGGTCCGGCATTGTAGCAGCTCCATGTCAGATGGAGAGGGGCGTCGAGCTCCGCCGCCAGCTGCACGATGTCCGCCTTGGTCTTGTCGATCAACGGGGTCTCGATCCGGATCGGCAGGGCGTAATGGGTGCCGATCTTACTGCCGAGGCGCAAGGTCTCCGCCGCGGCTGCATAGAAATCGGGCCGGCAGTCGGGGTAGCCGCTGTAGTCCAGCGCGTTCGCCGCGATGTAGAGTACCGGTATGATCTCTTCCGGGGGTACGCCGTCGTTTTCGATCCGGCGCAGCACGATGCTTTCCAACTGCGCCGCGGCCAGCGTCAGGAAGAAGGTATTGCGCAGCGGTACATAGGTGATCGGAATGTCGTCGCTCATGTCCGCCGTATCACGGTTCTCCGGCAGATCGAACCGAGATGCGTCTGTCAGCGCGGAATGGGAGGCCAGGGTGCCGTAAAACCGGACATCTGCGATCTGATGGTCGAGCCCTAGATGGACGGCGACCTTGGCCGCGGCGTCGAGTTCCTGGCGGTGCCGTTGGCTGTAGTCGAGGCTTAGTGCCGCTAGGTCGTCGCACTCGCGCTGTGCGATGCAGGCCAGCGTCGTCGAGTCGAGACCACCAGACAGTAGGATTTGTCCGATTCGATGGGTCACCAGTGGGTCCTCAGCGGTCGGAACTCGGCGCGAACCGCCGCCGCACGAACCACAACACGGCGACCGCGAGCAGCGTCATCCACGCCTTGCCAACCACCTGGCCCGGCAGATATTTCAAGCTGCCGAACGCGAGTGTCAGGAAGACGATGCTGTCCGCGACCAGGCCGACCACGTTCGATGCGATGACCGCCCCGATCCAGTTCCGCTTACGCAGTGGCGTGTAGACCGCGAAATCGAGCATTTCCGAGATCAGGAAGGCGACGCCGCTGGCGACCGCGAATTTGGTCGAAACGAGGCCTGAGATCACCGCGCCGACGACGATGGCGCCGACAATCCACCCGCGTCCTAGGCGTTCCTGCGCCAGGTCCCGGAAGGTGAAGGCCAGGCCGGCGAAGTAGACGCCGGCCGGTGCGATCAAGTCCGGCCCGACCGGAACCAGACCGTAGGTCTCGATAGACCAATTGGCGAGAAAGATCGTCGCGATGAAAAGAACCAGATAGGGCACGCGCGGTATGTTCCTGAGTGAGTGATGCCGCCGGTTTTAAACTCTCGGCGCAGGGGCGCAATAGCCGATATCAGGGATGTTGCGCAAGTATCGAGGCGATCGCGGCCGAGGCGAGCCGAGCCTCCGGCGGGTCGGCGCGGCTGGTCAGTATCGCCGGCACCTTGGCGCCCATGACGATGCCGGCCGCGCAGGCGCTCATGAAGTACACCATCATCTTGAACAACGCGTTGCCGGTTTCGATGGTCGGCACCAACAGGATGTCCGCATGTCCCGCAACGGGATGGTCGATCCCTTTGAGCGCAGCCGCCTCCGGCGAGACGGCGTTGTCGAAGGCGAGGGGACCGAAGACCGAGGCGTTCGGGATTGCGGATGTCGCGCGCGCGGTTATCTCGGCGGCGTCCAGGGTCGAGGGCATGGCCTCGGTGGCCTCCTCGCTGGCGGACAAGACGGCGACTCTCGGCGCATCGATGCCGAGGGCGATGGCAAGGTCCACCGCGTTGGCCGCGGCCTGCAGGCGGGTCTCGATGTCCGGTGCGACGTTGATCGCGGCGTCGGTGATCAGCAATGCCTTATCGTCGCCGGGCACCGTCATATGGAAGACATGGGTGAGGCGGCGGCCCGTGCGCAGACCGGAATCCCGGCTGAGGATGCCGCGCACGAAGGTGTCGGTGTGGATATGTCCCTTCATCAGGGCGTCCGCGACGCCATCACCGCAGAGTTTCGCGGCCGTCATGCCGGCCGATGCCTCGTCCGCGGCATCGACGATCTCCAGTCCCCCGATATCCCAGCCGATTCGGCCGGCCGCCGCCGCGATGGCCTCACGGTCGCCGACGAGCACCGGCTCCATCAGGCCCGCATCTACGGCGAGCCGGGTGCTTTCCAGCGGCAGGTCGGCGCCGGCGTTGGCGATCGCCGTGCGGACCGGCGGCGCGGATTGCGCCCGCGACAGCAAAGCGGGCGGACATTGGAAGGGTCGGCGGCTCAACATGGTCACGCGGGTGCGCCGAGGACCTGGCTCAGCCGTTCGGCGGCGCTGCGGAGGACCGGTATGCAACCGCGGATCTTCTCCGCATCCAATCGCGGCTGTGGCGCGTGGATCGCGAGGGCTGCGGCGAACCGGCCCGCGCGCTCAGGATCGGGCACAGGCACGGCAAGGCCGACAAGGCCCACCATGTATTCCTGATCGTTCACGGCCACGCCTTCGGCACGGATCTGCTGAAGCTCTTTCTCCAACGCCTCCGGGTCGGTCAGGGTCTGCTCGGTGAAGCGTTGCAGGGGACCCGCCGCATAGATTTTCTCGCGCGTGCGTTTGGTCATCTGGCTGAGGAACAGTTTGCCCATCGCCGAGCAATGGAGCGGTACATGGCTGCCGACGGAGAGTTGCAGCCGCAGCGGCCAATGGGTCTCGACCCGATCGAGATAGACCACTTGATTGCCGTCGAGGATGCCCAGGTTGCAGGTCTCGCCTGTCTCCTCGGCCAACGCCTGCAGGACCGCGTGACGCGGCGCGCGCTGAGCCGACGCCGTCAGCGTGTCGATGGCGAGCGTGTTGAGGCGCGGGCCGATGGTGAACTGCTTGCCCGACGGTTCGCGCGCGAGCAAGCCTTCGGTTTCGAGCCGGCTTGCAAGGCGGTGCACGGTCGGTTTCGGCAGATCGAGCCGCTCCGCCATCTGGGCGAGGCTCATCGGACGGGTCTGTGAGACGATCATTTCCAACAAGGCAAAGGTCCGCTGTACCGCCGAGCTGCGCTCGCCGCGGCCGCTGGCCCGGGCACTCGTGGGGCGCGTGGTCTCGGTTCGGTCGGCTTCGGGCATCGGTGTCCTCGTTGCGTGGTCACGGCGGATTTGAGGCCCCGCCGACACTCTGTTTAGCATGTGGCGGGGTGGCTGCGGTGTGAACTATCCACAACTTTTTTTTCATCAGATGACAATTTGAGTCGACAAGCAACGCTTTTTTTGAGACGAATTGTATCGTTAAATGAAATAACGACAGTTTCGCAGGAGCAAACGGGGGAGGATGAGTGCCACGGCGCGGTGTGCTCGGTAGAGGCAGACGCGCTCTTCCACCAAAGGCGTGCGGGCCGGCAAGGAGCGCCGGGAACGGGCGGGCACGGATGTCATTCCTGAACCTCTGAGCAGTCAAGACCGAATGGGCTGATCGGCGCTTTCGGGCCACGGGTCCGGGTAAGGATCGAAAGAGAAAGGAAAGACCATGAAAATGACTTCGCAAGAGGCGTTCGTCGAAACGCTTCGCGTGCAAGGCGTGAAGGTTGCCTACGGTATCGTCGGATCGGCCTTTATGCCGGGTTTGGACGTCTTCGAGGCCGCGGGCATCCGCTTTGTCGATGTCGCGCACGAACAGGGCGCCGCTCATATGGCGGACGGCTACACACGGGCGAGCGGCGAGGTCGCGGTCTGTATCGCGCAAAACGGCCCGGGCATCACCAATTTCGTGACCGCGGTCGCGGCGGCGTATTGGAACCATACGCCGATGGTCGTGATCACGCCGGAAACCGGCGCGATGACGCAAGGGCTCGGTGGATTCCAGGAAACCCGCCAGTTGCCGTATTTCGAGGAAATCACCTGTCACCAGGAAACCCTGACCCATCACAATCGGATCGTCGAGGCGCTGAACCGTTGCTTCCAGCGTGCGCGTCAGCATTCCGCGCCGGTGCAGTTCAACATTCCGCGCGACATGTTCTGCCAGGTCGTCGACCTGGAAATTCCGGAGCCGATCATGCCGGGCCGTCTCATGGGCGACGAAGCCTTGGTCCAGTCGGCGGCGGACCTGCTTGCCGGGGCGAAGTTCCCGATGATCGTGGCGGGCGCCGGTGTCGGCCTCGCCGACGCCGTCGAAGAGTGCAAGACGCTGGCCGAATGCCTGGGCGCGCCGGTCGCGAACAGCTATCTGCATAACGACAGCTTCCCCGCCAGCCATCCGCTGGCCGTCGGGCCGCTGGGCTACCAGGGCTGGGAATCGGCGATGACGCTGATCAAGCAGGCCGATGTGATCCTGGCGCTCGGGACGCGGCTGAACCCGTTCAGCACGTTGCCGCAGCACAACATCGACTATTGGACCGGCCAGGCGCAGATCATCCAGGTCGATTCCAATCCGGACATGCTCGGCCTCGCCAAGCCGATCGACGTGGGCATCTGCGGCGACGCCAAGGCGGTGGCGCAGCAGCTCGTGCGGGCGTTGGACGGTCATTCGGCGGGCGCGGCAGGCGAGAAGCGGAAGTCCGACGCGGCGACCGCCAAGTCGGCTTGGCTGCAGAAGCTCGCCGGTTGGGATCATGAAGAGGACGATCCCGGCAGCACCTGGAACGCACGGGCGCGCGAGCGGGAGCCGGATAAGATGGCGCCGCGTCAGGTCCTCCGCGCGATCCAGGACGGATTGCCGAAGGATGCCATGGTGTCCACCGATATCGGCAACATCTGCGCCATGGCGAACAGCTATCTGCCGTTCGAGGAGCCGCGCAGTTTTCTGGCGCCGGGCATGTTCGGCAACTGCGGCTACGCGTTCCCGTCGATCATGGGCGCCAAGATGGCGCGCCCCGACCGGCCCGCGGTCGCCCTGGTCGGCGACGGCGCGTTCGGGATCAGCCTGAACGAACTGCCGACCTGCAACCGGATGCAGATTCCGGTGACGGTCATCGTCTTCCGCAACGGCCAATGGGGAGCCGAGAAGAAGAACGACATCCTGTGGTTCGACGAGCGCTTCGTCGGCACCGAACTCGGCGACGACTTCAGCTACGCCGATGTCGCGAAAGCGTTCGGTATCGACGGTCTCCGCGTCGAGACGATGGATGAGCTGACCTCGGCCGTTTCCGAGGCCTGCGCGGCCCAGAAGAAGGGCACGACCACGCTGATCGAAGTGGTGGTGAACCAGGAACTGGGCGCACCGTTCCGCCGCGACGCCATGCAGGACCAGGCTTGCCTGTTGGACCGCTACAAGAACCTGACCGTTTCACGATAAGACACCGATCCACGACGGAAGCGGGCGCCGGAGCGATCCGGCGCCCGTTTTTTAATAAAATTCAGGGTATTCACCGCTTTTCGGCCGGATCAATTCACGCGCGAATCGGGGTTAAAAAACGGATAAACCTCTTGAGTATTACTCTCGGCGGTGTATGGTCGGGATGCGTTATAACGTCGTTGTTGCTCTCATGTTTACCCGTTTCGACGGTTAGCCAGGTTACTTCTGCGGCATTTTGAACGTGATTTTTGGAAGGCCGCGCGGCGGCGTTCCGGTATTGGATTGTCGTGAAAGGACAAAGATCATGGCGAACGGTGTTGTCAAATGGTTCAACCCCACGAAGGGATATGGGTTTATCGAGCCTGAAGACGGTTCGAAAGATGCCTTCGTGCATATCAGTGCGGTTGAACGGTCCGGCCTGTCCACGCTGACGGAAGGTCAGCGGGTCACCTTCGAATTGGTGCCCGGCCGGGACGGAAAAATGGCTGCCGAGAATATCGCTCTCGCAGACTGATCCGGCTGCGGGGCGGTCATTGGCCGTCCCGTTCTATGGTGTTTTCCGCCCGTTGTTCGATCATTGAGTGAGTGTGCCGTTTGCCCCGGAAACCCAACTACAAGTTCGAACGGATGGAGCGCGAGCGCGCGAAGGCCAAGAGAAAGGCCGAGCGCAAGCAAGCGCGTGCCGAGCGGAAGAAGGCCCAGGCCGAGGAAGGGCCTGCGGTCGATGGGGCCGATGACGCCGCCGATCCGGTTGCGGCGGTGCAGCCTGCCGGCGAACAGGGCTAAATCAATCAATTTTTGCGTCTGGGTGTGTGCGGGGTCGTTTCAGGACCGCCGCCGAGCCCTTTGCTATGCCCGGTCGGGGGACGGCGTCAGTCCAATCCGATAATTGCGCCGATATCCTCCATGCGATGGACGATCTCTGCGCCTTCATTCCGCAGGGCGTCGGCATCGGTGAATGGGTCGCCGGCGTAGCCCAGGACCCGGGCGCCGGCGGCGACGCCGGCTTGGACGCCGCTCAACGAGTCTTCGATCACGATCGCGTCTTCGCATCGATGGCCCATTGCCGCCGCCGCGGCCAGGAATATGTCCGGGTGCGGTTTCCCGCGTTCGACATCCTGAGCGCTGAACAGCACGTCCTCCATCAGCGGCAACAGTCCCACCGGGCCGAGCGTGCTGTGCATCTTCGGGATCGACCCCGATGACGCGACGCAATAGGAGAAATCGCTCGCCGCCACGCGATGGACGAGATCGACGACGCCGGGAACCGGTTTCACGTCGACGGCGACCGCATCTTCGATGGTCCGGCGAACGCGCGGGGGCAGGGTGGGGTCGAACGGTTGATCGAGCAATTCGGCGACGTGGCGGCACACGTCCTCGATCATCTTGCCCTGGAATTGCCGACGGCACTCGTCTCGGCTGAGGACGAGCCCCAGTTCCGAGAGAAACTCGGCCAATTTCTCGTTCGCGATCGGTTCGGTATCCACCAAGACGCCGTCGCAGTCGAAAATTACGAGTTTGGGAGACATCCGGATGTCCTTCGCCGGCCGGCCAAGACGACCATGGTAATACTTCATAGCACTTCGCCGGCGCGGAGAAACCCTGCCGCCACGCCTTGCCGAACGGGAACAACGGCGATACGGTCGGCGCGATTTCGTAACGGGCCTTTCTCGTTTAGCGGGACGGGGCCGCCTCTCGTACTGCCGCGCCGGGATGTTTCATGCACGATCCGTGTAATTTGCCGTGGATCTGATCGTTTCCGCCGTCGAAGGTCTAAGCCCAAGCGTCTTGGCGTTTTGCCTGGTCGCCATGTTCATTGCAGCCTTTATCCGCGGGTTCACCGGATTCGGCTCGTCGCTCATGTGGGTGCCGAGTCTGTCGCTGGTCCTGCCGCCGGTTGCCGTGGTGCCAATCACCTTTCTGCTCGAGGTTCTCATCAGCCTGCAATTGGCGCCGACCATCCGAAAGGAAGCCGATTGGCCGTCGCTGTGGCGTATCTGGGCCGGTGCGTTGGTGGGCGTGCCGATCGGCTTGGCGTTGATCGCTAGCGTACCGGCGGATATCACGCGGGCCGGTGTCGCCCTCACGGTCATCGTCGCGGCGGTAATCCTATGGCGCGGGACCCGGTTGAGCGGAACATTCTCTACCCCGGCAACCGCAGGGGTCGGGGCGGTGGCGGGATTTCTGACCGGTGCGGTCGGCATCCCGGGGCCGCCGGTCTTCCTGTACTACCTGTCGACGCCGCTGGATATCCGTGTGGCGCGCGCCTCGATCATGGCCTACATCCTGGGCGCAGGCATCCTCGGCTGCGTCTTCGCCGCGATCCGGGGCATGTTGGACGCCGATGCGGTGATCCGGGCGCTGCTGCTGTTTCCGATCGTGCTCGCCGGGACCTACCTCGGCTCGCACGCCTTCGGCAAGGCGGATCCCGAACGCGCCCGGCGCTGGGCGCTTGTCGTCTTGATCGTGATGGGAGCCACCTTGTTGTTCCGTGTCCTATATACGGCGATGCAATAGAGGCCTAAAATGAGGTTTCGGGCGGGTTTTTGGGTAGATTCGCTTGTGAAAAACCGTCTATTGGACAAGCATTTGATATAGAATACCGCCTTGGATTTGCGGCGATCGCCGATCAATGGGCCATCATCAGGAGTGTGTGAAATGCGGTACCCGACAAACGATCTCGAACATCACTGGATGCCGTTTTCGTCCAACAAGCATTTCAAGAAAGAGCCGCGGCTGATCGTCGAGGGCAAGGGCGTTCATTTCACGTCGCATCATGGCCATGACCTGATCGACGCCGTGTCGGGCCTGTTCTGTTCGCCCGCGGGCCATAGCCGCCCGGAAATCGCGGATGCGGTCTACGAACAGCTCAAAGAAATGTCCTATATGCCGCCTTTCCAACATGGCCATCCGGCCGCGTTCGAGCTGGCGCGCCGGATCAAGGCATTGGCGCCGGGTGATCTGGATTACACATTCTTCGTCAATTCCGGGTCGGAAGCCGTAGAGACGGCGTTGAAAATGGCGCTGCTTTATCACCGGGTGCGCGGCGAAGGACAGCGGATGCGTCTTGTCGGGCGCGAGCGCGGGTATCACGGCGTGAACTTCGCCGGATTTTCCGTCGGCGGCATGGTGAAGAATCGCGAGATGTACGGCCTCGGCGTGCCGGGTGTCCTGCATATGCGCCATACCTGGACCGAAGAGCAGCGTTTCAGCCAGGGACAGCCGGAAAACGGCGCCGATTTGGCGAATGACCTGCAGCGTTTCTGCGACCTGCACGGCGGGGACACCATCGCTGCCTGTATCGTCGAGCCGGTTGCCGGTTCGACCGGCTGTCTGGTCCCGCCGAAGGGCTACCTGGAGCGGCTGCGCGAGATCTGCGACTCCCACGGCATCCTGTTGATCATGGACGAAGTGATTTGCGGCTTCGGCCGTCTCGGCAGCAACTTCGGCGCCACCCGATTCGACGTGCAGCCGGACATCATCACGATGGCGAAGGCGTTGACCAACGGCTCGATTCCGATGGCGGCGGTCACGGTGAGCGACAGGATCTACAAGACAATCACCGATGCCGCGCCGGAACAGGGTGTCGACTTCTTCCATGGATATACCTATAGCGCGCATCCGGCAGCCTGCGCGGCCGGGATCGCGGCCCTGACGATCTATGAGGAGGAGGGGTTGTTCGATCGCGCGAAGCAGCTCGAAAAGCCGTTCCTGGATCAGCTCTATGCGCTGAAGGACATGAGCGTCGTCACCGATATACGGGGAATCGGGCTGTTGGCGGGCGTCGACCTTGCGACGGACGGCACGCCGGGTGTCCGGGGATACCAGGCGGTCCGCGATTTCTACGAAGCCGGGGTGATGACCAAGATGACCGGCGATACGATGCTGATCGCGCCACCGTTTGTGTCCACCGAAGCGGATCTCGACCGGATGTTCGAACTCATCCGGGGCGTCCTCAGTAAATACTAGGGTTCTAGTCCAGCGCCTCGACGGAAACGGTCTCGCCGCCCCGCGCCGCGGCAAGGTCGCGGACGTCGCTGAGCGCTTTGCCGAAAACATTGCACGGGCTCGCCAGGCGGATTTCCCCGCCCTGGGAAATCGGAGTCGGGCCGAAGCCGATCGCGATAGCGTCGCCGTCGGGCCAGAACGCGATCTCGCCAGCTTCGACGACGGCGCGGGCGTCGTCCTCGCGATCCACGCTGACCGGCGTGGAGAAATAAACCTCGTCGCCCCAGGTCATTGCAGTGGCCGGTATTGGCAGGGCGGCATGGACGGCGTCGGCGGTCGGCGTGTCGAGGAGTTCGACGTCGACAGTTATCGATCCGACGATGACACGGATTTTACGCATACGGAAAGTGTAGCGCGGAACACTGGCTCTCCGCGACCGGAGAATTAGCTCGACTTAGCGCCGAGCACCGAAATCTTTTCCTCCAAGATCGCAAGCAACCCGTTCAAGCCCTTGTTCTTGAGGGTCGAACTGTATTCCGATCGCTTGGTGGAAAGCTCGCTGATCGTACCTTTGACGAAGATATCGATAATCTTCCACTGATCTTTCTTGGGTGCGCGCAACAGGTAGTTGATTTTGACCCGCTCGCCGTCGGATTTCACTAGCTCCGTTCGCACCAGCCGGGTCCCCTTTCGCGGCGTTTCCTCCTTGAGAATCTGGAATTTCTCGCCGGAATAACCCTTGAAACGGTCGGCATAGGTCGCGATCGTCAATCGCGAAAACGCATTCACCAGTTTCGCTTGCTGTTCCTTCGTCAGGCTCTTCCAATGGCGGCCGGCGGAATAGCGGGTCATGAAATCGAGGTCGAAGGTCGCTTTTACCGACGGCTGCAGCTTGGCGTACCGTCCGTCATATCCCAGCTTTTCGGCAGACTGCATCACGGTCAGCAAATTCTTGTTGAAATCGCTGATCACGGCGGTCGCCGAGTCTGCCGAAACCGGGGCGGCGGCGAACATGAGGAACCCCATCAGGAACCCCATCAGGAACCCCGCAAATATGCGCTGAAAACGGGAAATGATATTGATAATCAAAGATCTATTCCAGAAATCTGTGCGGAATCAGATGTACCACGCGATAATACTGCAGCGTTAGCTGGCTGTGCCAATAGATGGTGTTCACAATAAATTGGTCAATGCCTAAGGGGTGGTATTTTGCGGTATCAATCTCTCCCTATTTCCAGTGTAATGGAGTCGTCTCATTTGTCGTGGCCGCCGGGCACTGCCTACCGGGCCCGCGCAAGTTACATTTACTCCAATACGGCGCGCTGCATGTCGCCTGAAGGACGAATGCGATGAAGGCTATCATGCTCGCGGCGGGCGTCGGCGCCCGTTTGGGTCAGGGCGAGGACTTTATTCCAAAGGTGCTGCTGCGATTCGGCGGCCAAACACTTCTGCAACGTCATGTTGAACTTCTTCGCCATGCCGGCGTGCGCGAACTCGTCATCGCGGTGGGGCATCAGGCCGAGATGATCGACCAGGCCATCGTCGATTTGGGGGTGGGCGATTTCGTCCGGACAATTCTGAATCCGCATTACAAGCGCGGCCCGATTACCACCTTGTGGTCCGTCCGCGACGAAATGACCGCCGGCGAGCCGCTTATCCTCATGGATGCGGACGTGTTATACGACCATCGTATGATACCGCGTTTGATCGAATCTCCCGTGCAGAACTGTTTCTTGATGGACAAGGATGTCGAGCCGGGGGAAGAGCCGGTTAAGCTTTGCATGCGGGGCGACGAACTGGTCGATTTCCACAAACAACCGACCGAGGCGTACGATTATTATGGCGAGTGGATCGGATTCCTGAAACTGTCCGCCGAGATGGCGGCGAGGGTGCCGGATGCGACCTGGCCGTATTTCAAGAACGAGGCGGAGAGCGTGTTGTACGAAGTCGCGATTCGGGATCTGTTGTTGGCCGACAAGACGGGCGCATTCGGCGTTGAGGACGTCACCGGACTGCCGTGGATCGAGATCGACTTCATGGAGGACGTCGCAATGGCAGAGGCGGAAATCCTTCCGCGGCTGGAGGCTATGCCGGAATGAACCCTGAATCGAGTGCGGCCGACGTCGCGATCGATCAACGTATAGCCAAATGGGCGGCGCGGCCGCTGGCGCGTTTGTCGGTTCACCCGAATGTGGTTACCGGCTGCAGCATCCTTGTCGGATTGAGCGCCGGATGGCTTCTGGCGCAAGGCGATTGGCTGATCCATGTCGGAGCGGCCGTTTTTGCCGTCGCGGTGTGGATGGACCATCTCGACGGCGAAGTGGCGCGTCAGACCGGCCGTACCAGCACCTTCGGGCATTATTTCGACCATGCAGCGGCAATGACCAATTATGTCGCGGGATTCGTTGGCGCGGGCATCGGTCTGGGTAAGGGGGCGCTTGGTGAATGGGGACTCACCCTCGGGCTCGTTGCGGGCGTGTCGGTGGCGGCCATCATGACTGTACGTCTCTATATTGAAATCTGCGACGGTCACGAATCGGTGCGCCAAGGCGTGCATTACGGTTTCGAAATCGAAGATACGCTTTACGTGCTCGCGCCCGTAACCTGGTTCGGTGTATTGAAGTACTTCATTATCGCCGCTGGCGTCGGCGCGCCGATTTTCCTGCTTTGCGTTACGTGGCAAGCGTTGGGCGTGTACCGCCGCTCGCGGTCTAGCGACGCGGGATCGTAATGACAGCATTAGTTACCGGGGCTACCGGGTTTGTCGGGTCGGCCGTACTGCGGTGTCTCATCGATGCGGGGCAGAACGTTCGTGTGCTCGTCCGTCCGAACAGCGATCGCGGGAACCTCGACGGCGTCAAATGCGAGATCGTCGTCGGCGACCTGACCGATCCGGCATCCTTACGGGCGGCGGTGGACGGATGTGACACGGTCTACCATGTGGCGGCGGACTATCGGCTTTGGGTGCCGGATCCCGAAGCGTTAAACCGGGTGAATATCGATGGCAGTGTGGCTTTGTTCCGCGCCGCCGCCGATGCCGGTGTCTCGCGCATGGTCTATACCAGCAGTGTCGCCACGCTCGGCATCAATTCCGACCGGACGCCTGCGACGGAGGAAACGCCGTCCACGTTGACGGACATGGTCGGCGAATACAAGCGTTCCAAGTTTCTCGCCGAGGAAGCGGTGCGGGAGTTGGTCGAAAAGGACTATCTGCCGATCGTCATCGTAAACCCGTCGGCGCCGATCGGGCCGCGCGATATCAAACCGACACCGACGGGGAAAATGATTTTGGATGCTGCGGCTGGCAAGATGCCGGCCTATGTGGATACCGGCCTGAACGTGGCGCATGTGGACGACGTGGCCCAAGGCCATTTGCTGGCGATGGAAAAGGGGATCGTCGGCGAGCGCTACATCCTTGGCGGCGAAGATATGTCTTTGCGGGAAATCCTTATCGAGGTGGCGGAATACGCGGGTAAGCGGCCGCCGAGCGTTCGGATTCCCCATGACCTGTTGATGCCTTTTGCCCATTGCGCCGAGGCATTCGGCCGGATGTTCGACCGCGAGCCGTTGTTCACCGTCGATGGCTTGCGCATGGCAAAGAAACATATGTACTTCTCGGCCGCCAAGGCGCAGGAGGAGTTGGGCTACGCACCGCGTCCGGCGCGGGACGCCCTGCACGATGCGGTCGACTGGTTCCGGGAGTACGGGTACCTGTAACGCGTGTGAAATTTGCTCCAATTTCTTGTTCTGATTTGTTCAAACCCGCATCCGCCCGCCATATATTTCTATAATACAAACTTCGTTGAGAAGCTGAGCGGTGGTTTGAGGGAAGCGCCGTGGCGGCGCGTCGAATGCGATGGGCACACTATTTCACAAGACGGACATTCGACCGCAGTCGGGTGGTCCATATGATCGACGGCTGGCACGCATACTCGTCCTGCCGCTCGCCCATTTGGGATTACATCCGAACGCGGTTACAGCGCTGAGTCTTGTCTTCGGGACGTTGTCGGCCGTGCTGTTCGCGGTTGCGATGGACGGATGGGCGTGGTTGGCGGCGCTGTTGTTCATGGCGGCCGTTCTGGCGGACCATGGCGATGGAGAACTGGCCCGAATGACGGGCAAAACCAGCGTTCTGGGTCATCGCCTGGATTACATCGTCGGGACGATAAACTACGCCATGCTGTTTTTCGGATTAGGGCTCGGCCTGGCCGACTCGGTATTGGGTGACTGGGCGATTTTGCTTGGGGTCGCGGTCGCGGTCATCAATCCGATCATCTGTTCGTTACGGCTTATGACGGACCTCCGGCATGGTAGTGATGCCGTCGCGCATCCGAGCGCCGGCGGCTTCGAACTGGAGGATTTTATCTATCTGATCGGGCCGTTTGTATGGTTCGGCGGTATTGTGATTTTTTTCCTGTTGTACGGTGTGGGAACGTTCGGCTACCTGATCTTCACGATTGTCAGCACGGTTCGCCACGAGAACCAGCTGCATTGATCCCGGTCTTCTCCTAGGATTTGGAAGTGGATCAAGTATTCGCGATCAAATCGTCGCGGCGCCTTGAAGTTTTGCACCGCAGCATCCACTTTTGACCGCCAGAAAGACCGAGCGGCGCCATCCGGTGTTGCGTAGCGTTGTCGATTTATCACAGGCTGGATTGGTTGTTTTGGCTGCTATTTACTTGGCCTGGACCGGCTGATATGACTGCTTATTCTATACTTTTGGTCGTGTCGGCGCGGTTTGGCGGTGCCTGTCCGATTGCCGCAGCAGGGAGACGAGAGGGATGCGGGTTATCCTAGCGGAACCAAGGGGCTTTTGCGCCGGCGTTGTGCGTGCGATCGACATTGTCGAGCTTGCGCTCAAGAAATACGGCCCGCCCGTCTACGTGCGCCATGAGATCGTTCACAATCGTCGCGTCGTCGAAGACCTGAAAGCCAAAGGGGCCGTTTTCGTCGAAGAGCTGGATGAAGTGCCCGATGGGGCCCACACGGTGTTCAGCGCCCACGGTGTCTCCCAAAAGGTCGCCGATACGGCCCAGAAACGCGACCTGCCGGTCATTGACGCGACATGCCCTTTGGTCGCCAAGGTCCACAAGGAAGGGCAGCGCTACGCCAAGTCCGACTACGAGGTCATCCTGATCGGCCACGAAGGCCATCCCGAGGTGGTCGGAACGATGGGGCGCATTCCCGGCAAGGTGCATCTGGTTTCAACCGCGGAAGACGTTGCCACTTTGGACGTGGAAGACGAGACGAAGCTTTCCTATGTGACGCAGACGACGCTCAGCGTAGACGACACACGGGACGTCATCGAAGCGTTGCGTCAGCGGTTCCCCCAGGTGGTGGGGCCGGATGTAAAAGACATCTGCTACGCGACCCAGAACCGCCAGACCGCGGTGCGGGAACTCGCCCAGAAAGTCGATGTTCTTCTCGTCGTCGGCGCGCAGAACAGTTCGAATTCGAACCGTCTGCGCGAGATCGGCGAGGAGATGAAGATTCCGAGTTATCTGATCGACGATGCCAGCGCGCTCGATCCCGCTTGGATCGATGGTGTAAGCACCGTCGGGATTTCCGCCGGCGCATCGGCGCCGGAAGCATTGGTGCAGGAGCTGATTGCACGGTTGAGCGAACTCGATGACATCGAGGTCGAGCATCTGGATGGAATCAGTGAAAACGTGCAGTTCAAACTGCCGAACGAGTTGCGGGACTTCGCGGCCTAGGGAACGGAACCATAGAATGCTAACGGCGCGCCGCCGGTGGGGTGGCTCACGCCAGGATTAATCACAGGAGAGGGGGCACACGTGGCTGTTCCACTTCGGCAGAGTCTACACGTCGGACTTTACATGATGAAACAGCGGTTGGCCGGGAACGACCGGTATCCGCTGGTCTTGATGCTGGAACCCTTGTTCCGGTGCAATCTCGCCTGCGCGGGATGCGGCAAGATCGATTATCCCGATCCCATCTTGAACAAACGGCTGAGTCTCGAAGATTGCCTGGCGGCGGTTGACGAATGCGGCGCGCCGATGGTCGCGATTCCCGGCGGCGAACCGCTGCTGCACAAGGAGATCGGCGAAATCGTCAAGGGCATCGTGGCGCGCAAGAAATACGTCTCGCTTTGCACGAATGCGTTGCTGCTCGAGAAGAAGCTGCATTTGTTCGAGCCGTCGCCGTATCTCTTCTTCTCAGTCCATCTTGATGGGTTGAAGGAAGAACACGACAAATCGGTTTGTCAGGAAGGCGTTTTCGACCGTGCCGTCAAGGCGATCAAGGCAGCGCAGGACGCCGGGCACACGGTGAATGTCAATGCGACGATCTTCGACGGTACGCCGGCGGAACGCGTTGCCGATTTCCTCGACTACTGCGAAGACAGCGGCATCAACGGTGTCAGCATTTCACCGGGCTACGCCTACGAGCGGGCGCCGGATCAAGAACATTTCTTGAGCCGCCAGAAGACCAAGAACCTGTTCCGCGAGATATTCAAGCGGGGCAAGAACCGGAAGTGGCCGATCAGCCATTCCACGCTCTTCCTGGACTTCCTGGCGGGCAATCAGACTTATCAATGCACCCCGTGGGGCATGCCGACCCGCAATATCTTCGGGTGGCAGCGGCCTTGTTACTTGCTGGGCGAAGGGTATGCGCCGAGCTTCAAGGCGTTGATGGAAGAGACCGAATGGGAGCGCTACGGCACCGGGAATTATGAGAAATGCGCCAACTGCATGGCGCATTGCGGCTACGAGCCGACGGCGGCCGCGGATGCGATCGCCCATCCGATCAAGGCGCTGATGACGTCGCTGCGCGGCGTTCGGACCGAGGGACCGATGGCGGCGGAAATCGATATGTCGAAGCAACGGTCGGCCGAATATGTCTTCGACCATCAGGTCGCCAATTTCATGGAAGAAACGCATACGCCCGCGGGCGACGGATCAAAAGGGCGGTCGTCCGAGAAATCCGTCTCCGAGCGCAGCAACGCGGCTTAACTGTTTCAGGGCCCTCTGGCTATCGTTGGATAGCCGGATAAGGCCGGCGAGTTCCCAAGGCCGTGCCAGAAGTTTCGAGATGACGCGGAAGGGCCGTTGCCGTCCTTCCGCGTCGATTCCATGGAGGGCCGCCGAAGGCAGACTCCGATCGGAAGGGTCGGCGATCACCCGAACCACCAGAAAAGGGCATTCGGCTTCGGCCGCCGCCCGGGCAACGCCCGCGCTCTCCATATCCACCGCAAGCGCCTGATAGCTCAGATTGAGGCGGTTTTTCTCATCCGGGGTGGTCGCCGCCACGGCGCTGCTGACTAGGATGCCTGCCATGGCGTCCGGAAGGATCGTGGCTGCGGCGCTCCGCCAAGACGCCGAGGTTTCCCATCGACCGCCCAGGGTATCGACTACCGCCGTGGCCAGAATCATGGTGCCGGGTGGAAGGTCGGCGGCCAGTCCGCCAGCGATCCCGAAGCTGACGAGCGCGCCGGCACCGTCCTCGACGAGCATTCGAGCGCCGTCGTAGGCGCGCTCAAGGCTTGCGCCTGCGCAGAAGTAGCGGGGTTGAGTCGACGATGGATGCTTTTCGAACGCGGCTTCCAGGCAGCGTTGCTCGGCGAGGAACCCTGTGACGAAGCCAGTGCCGGTCACATGCCGAACGGCACTTTCTTGGAATTACCCTTCTTGAGACTGCGGTACCGGGCAAGAGCCCAAGCCGGGAAGAAAGCGCTGTAACCGTGGTATTTCAGGTAAAAGACCCGCGGGAATCCGACGGCGGTGAACCATTTCTCATCCCACTGCGTGCCTTCGCGCGGCGATTTCAGCAGGTAGTTGATTCCGTCGCGAACGGCCGTACCTTCGACTTCGCCGGCCGCCATTAGGCCAAGCACGGCCCAGGCGGTCTGCGATGCGGTGCTTTCCTTGCCAATGCCGCGGGATTCGTCCCAGTAGCTGCCGCCGTCTTCACCCCAGCCGCCGTCCGGGCGCTGACAGTTTTCGAGCCATTGCACGGCCTTGCGGATATACGGCTGCGACATGTCCTCGCCGGCGGCATTCAAGGCGCATAGAACCGACCATGTGCCATACACATAGTTGGTGCCCCAGCGGCCGAACCACGAGCCGTCCTCTTCCTGCTCGCGGCGCAGGAATTCCACACCCGATTTCACCATCGGATGCTCCCCGTCATAACCGAATTGCGCGAGCATACCGATGCAGCGCGCGGTTACGTCCGATGTCGGCGGATCGAGCAACGCACCATGATCGGCGAACGGGATATGGTTCAAATGGAAATGCGTGTTGTCGGCGTCGAAAGCGCCCCAGCCACCGTTCTCGCTGCGCATGGGCACGACCCATTCTTCCGCGCGCGACAGATTCTCGGCGTATTTGGTGCTGTCAGCCCGATGCATCGCAATAGCGACCACCGCCGTGTCGTCTACGTCGGGGTAGTGGTCGTTTTCGTATTGGAAGGCCCAGCCGCCAGGACGGACACCGGGGCGCGACTCGGCCCAATCGCCATAAACGTCCATGATTTGCTTGCCCGCGAGCCAGTCCATTGCCTTTTGGACGACGGGATCGCTACCGTCGGTGCCGGCTTCCATCAAGGCCTGCGCGCACAGGGCGGTGTCCCAGATCGGGGACAGGCACGGCTGGCAGTAAGCGCTCTCGTCGTTCACGACCAAAAGTTTGTCGATGGCTTTCTTTGCGGTCACCAAGTCCGGATGATCTTCCGGATATCCGAGTGCCGTCATCGCCATGACGGTATTGGCCATAGCCGGGAATATGCCCCCGAGGCCATCCTCACCGTTCAACCGCTCGGTCACGAAGGACAATGCCTTGTCGAGCGCGCGCTGACGCGGTTTGCGCGGGAAGAAGGGTTCAGCGAGCCGGAGAAAGCCGTCGAGCCACAACAGCGTGTCGCCCCAGCGGGAACCGGTCGGATTCCGCAGATAATTTGGCACGTCTTCCGGCGGGACCTCGAACAACTCGCGGATATCCACGCCGTTCGGATTTTTGGCCACCGGCTTCAACGTCATCAGGATCAACAACGGCGCGATCACCGTCCGTGACCAATAGGACACTTTAGACAGGTGGAACGGGAACCATCGCGGCAGATGGAAGATCTCAACCGGCATCACCGGGACGGCGCGCCAGGGCACTTGGCCGAACAGTGCCAGGGCAATCCGGGTGAAAACGTTGCAGTTGGCCGCGCCGCCATGTTCGAGAATTGCCTCGCGGGCACGCTTCATGTGCGGGGCGTCGATGTCATCGCCGATCAACTTCAACGCGAAATAGGCTTTGACGCTTGCGCTGATATCGAAAGCGCCTTCGTAGAAGAGCGGCCAGCCGCCGTGGTCCGCCTGAAGCCCGCGAAGGTAGACGCCGATCTTCTGCTCGATTTCGGGAGCGGGCTCGCCCAGGAAATGCTTCAGCAGGACGTATTCAGCCGGAATCGTCGCATCAGCTTCGAGTTCGAACACCCAGTGACCGTCTTCCCGCTGAAGCTTCTTGAGTCCCGCGACGCACTCGGCGATCACGCGGTCCAAAAGCTGCGGGTCCGGTTCGTCCAGACGTGCAGAATCGTTACTGGCGGTTAGTTCGCCAACGAGGGCTTCAACAGCAGCGTTCATTCCGGAAATCTATGTTTTTATTCGCTTTGCGACACACTCATACGTTAGCTAACGTCGTCCAGGTAGCGTCCAAAGTCAAGCAAGGGGCAGTAACACTTTCGTAACGTGTAGACGCTGTGGCAAAGGAGCAACACTTTGGCAAAGCGGCACAATTTCCAGTTTAACGCCGATTCAATATCAATTTTCCCGCGTTAAAGCCCGATCGAATCGCGCCTTCGATCGTGGCCGGCAAGCCCGTATTGGTCCAATCCCCTGCAAGGAAAAGATTCTTATAGCTCGTGCGCGCATTTGCCCGCCGGTTCTCATTGCCGGGTGTTTGCGCGAAGGTTGCACGCTTCTCCTTAACCACACGGGTTGCGGGCCGCTGCGGGGTGTTCAGGTTCAGCACCCTGTCTATGTCCCGCCAGGTGGCGTCCGCGATCTCGTCGGCGGGGGCGTTGGCCAAGTCGACGGCAGCGCTGACCGTAACCGAGAGGATGTCGTCCCGGCAGAATATCCATTCCGCCGTACCGCCGATCACGCCGAGAATAGGGGGAAGCGGGTCGGCCGCCGTCGATGCGTCATGCCTGAAATGAACGTTGACGATTGGATGGAAGGTATCGGGCGGTGTTGATTCGGGAAGGATCGATGCCATCACCGCGGCGGGCAGGGCGAGAATGACCGTATCATCCCCTGCAATGTCGATCGTTTCGCCGCCGAAGTTAAGCGCCGTCGCGGCGGTTTCGGATTTCGCCAGGCTGCGGAGCCGCTGCCCGAACCGGATATCCGCGCCGCGTTTTCGTAATGTGGCGAGAGCAGGGTCGGCGAAACTGTGTGTCAGGCCTTTGCGGGCGATAAGGGGTCGGCAGGCATCGCCGCCCAGGGCGAAGGTCTCGGCGAAGACCGGCCAAAGCAACCGCGCACAAGCTTCGGCCGGGGGCGTGTTCAGCACCGCGACGGCGAGGGGTTCCCAAAATCGGCGATAGACATTGGCGTTTGCTCCGAAAATCTTGTCCACCGTCGCGTTCTTGTCGGCGGCCAATAAATGGAGGGCCGACAAATAGTCGGCGGCCCGGCTCCCGGGTACGCGCCGGTCGGGCTTGAACACCCACCACGGGATACGGCCGCGGTTGGGATGAATGACCCAACGCTCATCCGTTTCGAGATCGACGAACGGAAAGCGGGCTTCCGGTATATCGAGAAAAGTGTCCGCCGATTCGACCTGTTCGACGAAGGCGGTGACGCAGGTATTACCGGACAGGACCAAATGGTTGCCGTTGTCGATTTCGCAGTCGAGAGTTTCGTCGAAAAAGGACCGGCAGCGCCCGCCCGCATGACCGGCAGCTTCGTACAGTACGACCGACAACCCGCCGCGAGAAACCTCGAGTGCCGCGGCCAGTCCGGCCATGCCGGCACCCACGATGTGGACCGTTGGCATTGCCGTTACAGCAGCCCGTACCGGACCGCGATCCAGATTTTGGCGAGCTTCGATACATGTACCGGCTCGTCGATACGCGTCCAGCCGCGCTGAACGAGTTTCTCCAGGACGCTGTGGTAGACATGCATCATGACAACCGCGGGCCGCATTTTGCGCCTGTCGCAATCGGCCATGGCGGCGATTGCCTCTTTGAACCTCTTGTCGGCGAGAACCGCGAGTTCGGCGCACACTTTCGGCAACGCGGGATGCGCGAGTACGGTTTCCGGATCCCGGCTTTCGATTCCGTGCGTGTCGAGGAGTTCGGAGGGCAGATAAAGCCGCCCGCGATCCGCGTCTTCCCGGATATCCCGCAGAATGTTGGTCAACTGCAATGCTTGACCAAGCGACCAGGCGACATCCATTGCGCGATCGCGGGTGTCGCCGAAGATATGGATGGACAGCAGCCCGACCGCGCCCGCCACGCGCTCGCAATAGAGTTGCAGGGTCGCCATGTCGGGGCCTTGGAGCGATTCGCTTGCGTCCATCTCCATGCCGTCGATCAGGGCGATGAAATCTTCCTTGCGAAGGCCGTATCGCTCGATCGGCAGCAGGAGAGCCCGTCCAGTCGGTTTCTGCGGGGTGCCCGCGAACAGAAGGTCGATCTCGTCACGCCACAGCGCAAGTCCCTGGACCTTCTCCTGGGGCGGCAGTGGATCGTCGGCAATATCGTCGATTTCCCGGCAAAAGGCATAGACGGCGAACATCGCTTCCCGTTGATCCTTGGGAAGCGTCCGCATCGCGCCATAGAAGGAGGTGCCGGAGTCCCGCACGACCGCTTCCACATGCGCCAAATCGGCGTCCGTGGCGCGGCAGTCTAGTTGCGAAGCAGCATGTTCGTGCGCTGTCGGAGCGCCGTCGTCTCGGGCAGTTTTGCCCGTTTGCGCACCATCCAGCGTTGTCACGTTACGCCCGTGCCGGCTGGTCCAACGTCTGTTCGCCGAGCGCGCTCAACGCCATTTCGGTGATCTGATGCGCGTTCAACCCGGCGTCTTCGTACATTTCGGCCGGCTTGGCTTGGTCCTGGAACCGGTCCGGCAAGAACATGGGACGGACTTTGAGGCCATCGGTAATCAAGTCGTTCTTCACGAGATGATCCAGAACCTGCGTCGCGAACCCACCGATCGAGGCTTCCTCGATTGTGATGAGGACCTCATGTTCCCGCGCCAGGGTTTCGACCAACTCTGTATCGAGCGGTTTCGAGAAGCGTGCGTCGGCGATCGTGGTCGGCAAGCCGCGAGCGGCCAGTTCGTCCGCCGCTTTCATGCATTCGGACAGCCGTCCACCGAAATTGAGAATTGCGACCTTGTTGCCTTCCTGAAGGATTCGGCCTTTCCCGATCTCGAGAACTTCGCCGCGCTCCGGCATATCAACGCCAACGGCTTCGCCGCGCGGGAAGCGGAAGGCGATGGGCCCTTCGTCATAGGCGGTTGCGGTGGCGACCATATGACGGAGTTCCGCTTCGTCGCCGCAGGCCATCACGACCATACCCGGCAGGCAGCCGAGATAGGTGACATCGAAGGCCCCCGCATGGGTTTGGCCGTCGGCGCCGACCAATCCGGCGCGGTCGATGGCGAAGCGGACCGGCAATTTCTGAATGGCGACGTCATGCACGATTTGATCGTACCCGCGCTGCAGGAAGGTCGAGTAGATCGACGTGAACGGCTTCAATCCTTCGGCTGCGAGGCCGGCGCTGAACGTCACCGCATGTTGTTCCGCGAGTCCGACGTCGAACGTCCGGTCCGGGAAGGCTTTGCCGAAGATGTCGAGGCCGGTACCGTCCGGCATCGCGGCGGTGATGGCACAGATCGTATCGTCTTCCTCGGCCTCCTTTATCAGGGATTCCGCATACACCTTCGTGTAGGACGGGGCGTTCGACTTGCCCTTGTCCTGCGCGCCGGTGACGACATTGAACGTTCCGACACCGTGGTACTTGTCGTCGGACTTTTCGGCCGGATCGTATCCCTTGCCCTTGACCGTCACCGCGTGCAGCAGCACCGGGCCCGGCAAGTCGGTGTCGCGCAGGTTTTTCAGCACCGGGATGAGCTGGTCCATATTGTGGCCGTCGATCGGGCCGACATAGTAGAAGCCTAACTCTTCGAACAACGTGCCGCCGGTGAACATGCCGCGGGCGTATTCCTCGGCGCGTTTGGCGGCGACTTCGATCGGATGCGGCAGTTTCTCGGCCACTTCCTGACCCAGACGCCGCAGATTCCGGTATTCCTTCGAGGACAGCAACCGCGTGAGATAGTTGCTCAAGGCGCCGACCGGCGGTGCGATCGACATTTCGTTGTCGTTCAGCACGACGATCAAGCGGTTGCCGAGCCAGCCGGCATTGTTCATCGCCTCATAGGCCATGCCGGCGGTCATCGCGCCGTCGCCGATGACGCAGATCACGTCGTTGTCTTTACCCTTGAGGTCGCGGCCCACGGCGAAACCGAGGCCGGAAGAAATCGATGTGGAGGAATGCGCGGCGCCGAACGGGTCGTATATGCTCTCGGCGCGCTTGGTGAATCCGCTCAGGCCGCCCTTCTGGCGCAGGGTCCGGATGCGATCACGGCGGTCCGTCAACACCTTGTGCGGGTAGCACTGGTGGCCGACATCCCAAATCAGGATGTCGTCGGGCGTGTTGAAAACGTAGTGGATGGCGGCGGTCAACTCGACAACGCCAAGCCCCGCGCCCAGATGCCCGCCGGTGACGGACACGGCATCGATCACTTCGGCTCTTAATTCATCCGCAATCTGCCGGAGGTCGCTCTCCGGAAATTTGCGAAGATCCGCAGGCGTGCGAATCTGATCCAATAACGGCGTTTTCGGTGCCACAATAGCCTCCTTCAACACGCGCCCCGGTCGCGCAGGCGTGCGTCATATAACATAAATGACGCAATACCAATGCTTCAGCGCAAAAATATTGCGCCGCCACGGCCAGGACAAACTCGCAAAACCTCGATTCTCAACCTACTACACCTGCGCGGAAACGTTCAGGGGGTTGGCGAAAAAAATGCAACTTGTTGCTCTCCCGCCACCCTTGGCAGCCGCGCCGGCGGTATCGTCGATTCGAAGGCTGCGGAATAAATTCCAACAAAAACCGTTAGACCCGATACTCATATTGCTTGTTCGGATCGCGTTCCACATCTGGTGGGTAACTTTTTCGTTTGTCCGCGTAGTACTGGTTGCGATGATCGCCGGCTGACAATCGATTGTAGGTCACATAGAGCACCCGGCGTTTATTGTCCGATAGGTTGGGGCCAGATCCGTGCGGCGCATAGGAATCGAAGAAAACCACGTCGCCGGGTTCGGTTGGGCAGGCGACGGGCTTCATCTCCGCCACCTGGGCATCGGTCAGCGGTTCCCATTCTTTTCCGATCAAGCCTTTGTCGTGATAACCGGCAACCAGTTCGAGGCAACCGTTTTCTTCCGTCGCCGCATCGATCGAGACATGCGCCGTGATGAAGAAATCGGTATAGGCGCTCCATCCCGCCTGTTGGTCCTGGTGCGGTTTGAAGCCGTCGCCGCCGGGCATCTTGAAATTGATCTTGTCTTTGAACAGGACGGCTTGCTCGCCTAGCAATTCCGATGTCGCTCCCCGCAAAGCGTCGCAGTCGAACAGCTTCCGGAAGCCGTCATGGTAGGGATAGAAGTTCTCCAGTCGGTTCAGAAGGCGTTCACCGGTTCCTTTGAGGCTCTCCTCAAAATACATCATGTATCTTCCGGGAGCCTCCGGGTAAGCCTCGACCTCATCGGTCCAGCGCGCGATTTCCGCCATTTCCTCCGCCGAAATCATACCGCGTACGACGACGAAGCCGTCGCGGGCGAAGTCCAATAGTTGATGGTCGGTTAGCTGACGGTCTCGGTCGGTCACGAAGATATCCTTCACTTTTGCAAGGCCACCCCTGGTGGGAGGATGGGAAATCTGCCGCTGTTGATTTTTGCAGGTAAGGGACGGATGGTCGCAGTACGGAATCGATCTAAAGATGTAAATAGAGGGCCGATCGAAAACCGCAAGTTCTTATCGCTAATTTCGGAGTTCGATTTCGTGATCTCTCAAATCAGATGCCGTGCCGCTCCGCGGATGAAGCACCAGGCGAATTCCGGCTTGGTCAGTTCGACGCGGGTCGCGACCGGGTCGCGGTTGCGCAGATGCTTCACCAAGAGGTCGGCGATCCGGACGATGGCCGCTGATTCCATTGCCAGATGACGGCTTTTCAACTGGCCGGGGAGGGTGCGGGCCTGTTCCATCAGCGCCTCGGTCCCGTCGAGACAGCGATCCAGGACCATTCTTAGCCCGGGCGAGGCGGCAGTGCGGTCCAGGTCTTCGACTGTAACGCCGGCGTCGGCCATCCAATCACTGGGCAGATAGACCCGGTCCAGCGCGCGGTAGTCGTCCTGACAGTCCTGCAGATGGTTGATCACCTGCAGCGCGTTGCACAACGCGTCGTTCGCGGGATAGCCGTCCCGTGATTCCCCATGCAGGTCGAGCAGGTAACGCCCCACCGGGGCGGCCGACCGGTTGCAATAATCGATCAGGTCGTCCCAATCGCGGTATCGCAATTTGGTGGCGTCTTGCTTGAAGGCGGAGATCAGGTCGCGGCAATGCTGAATCGGGATGTCCTTTTCGGCGAAGCTGTCGCGGACTCTGTGCGCCTTCACGAAATCCGGATGGTCATTCTGTCCCAGCAGAGCGGCATCGAACCCATCGAGCCTGCGGATTTTCTCCTCAGGTGCGAGGTCCGGGTTGTCCGCGACATCGTCGATGGCGCGGGCATAGGCGTAGAAGATGGCGACATGCGGCCGCAGACGCCTCGGCAATAGGAATGAGCCGACGGGAAAATTCTCGTCCGCCGCGCCTTTGCCGGATGCCGTTTCCGCCGTGTTGACCGTCATGGGCCGGATTGAGCTCTCTCGTTTCGGGCCCGATATTGCGATCCGGGCCAGTTTCTACTCTCTGCCACAGCCTCGGTCGGGATGCCAGTGCCCAAACACCGGCATCCGGGGCCGGTCATGAAAATTTCCCTTTACAGCGATTGGGCCGCTAGGCTAGGCCAGCGTTGATTTCCGGGCCATCCGGCCCCAGGTTAAGCGCAGGTCGGTGCCAGCAAGGGAAGTCCTAGAAATGTTGAATTTCAACGATCCGGCATTCCGCCGGAAGAGCGTTCAGGTCAAGATCAAGGATACCGCCGTCGGCGGCGATGCGCCCGTGATGGTGCAGTCCATGACCAACACGGACACCGCGGACCCACAGGGCACGGCCGATCAGATCCAAGCGCTTGCGGAGGCCGGGTCCGAAGTCGTCCGAATCACGGTCGACCGCCAGGAAGCCGCGCAGGCGGTGCCGAAGATTCGCGAATTGCTGGACCAGCGCGGCTGCGACGTGCCCATCGTCGGCGATTTCCATTACATCGGCCACAAGCTGCTGAGCGACAATCCCGGCTGCGCCGAAGCGCTCGACAAGTACCGCATCAACCCCGGCAACGTCGGCTTTCGGGAAAAGAAGGACGTGCAATTCTCGACCATGATCGAGATGGCGCTGAAGCACGACAAACCGGTGCGGATCGGCGTCAACTGGGGCAGCCTCGATCAGGAGTTGCTGGCCCATATGATGGACGAGAACGGCAAGTCGGCCGAGCCCAAGCCGGCGTCGGAGGTTCTGGAAGAGGCGCTGGTACAGTCCGCGTTGACGAGCGCCGCGCGCGCCGAGGAACTCGGCATGGGCCGCGACAAGATCATTCTGTCCTGCAAGGTCAGCGAGGTGCAGGCGATGATCTCGGCCTATCAGAATC
Organism: Alphaproteobacteria bacterium; assembly: GCA_965228975.1. Lineage (GTDB taxonomy): Bacteria > Pseudomonadota > Alphaproteobacteria > UBA8366 > UBA8366 > JAJFJD01. The sequence goes on along the minus strand of OZ245851.1, from coordinate 2,222,631 downwards.
TCGCCTCGCGCTGCGACTATGCTCTGCATCTTGGGCTAACAGAGGCGGGCATGGGGTCGAAGGGTATCGTCGCCTCGACCGCGGCGCTTGCGGTGCTGTTGCAGCAGGGCATCGGCGACACGATCCGCATCTCACTGACGCCCGAGCCGGGCGGCGACCGCACCAAGGAGGTGATCGTCGCACAGGAAGTCCTGCAGACCATGGGCATCCGTTCCTTCACGCCACTGGTCACCGCGTGCCCCGGGTGCGGCCGCACCACGAGCACCGTGTTCCAGGAACTTGCCGAGAAGATCCAGGGATACATCCGCACACAGATGCCGGAATGGCGCAAGAAATATGTCGGCGTCGAGGAGATGAACGTGGCCGTCATGGGCTGCATCGTGAACGGCCCGGGCGAGAGCAAGCATGCGGATATCGGGATCAGCCTGCCCGGCACCGGTGAACAGCCGACGGCCCCGGTCTTCATCGACGGCGAGAAGGCGGCGACCCTGCGGGGCGCCAATATCGCCGAGGAATTCCAACAGATCGTCGACGACTATATCGAGAATCGCTACGATGCCCGGTCGTAAACGCGGGACCGATCTCCGCGGGCCATTCCGATACGCTGGAAACTGCGCGCGGGAACGCCACATTAGGGGGGCCGCTTAACCCCTCGTGCCGGGAGACCGCCGATGATCAAGGGACTGCACCACGCCGCCTACCGTTGCCGCGATTCCGAGGAAACGCGGGCCTTCTACGAAGATTTCCTCGGGCTGCCGCTCGCCAACGCGTTCGAGATCAAACAGACGATGACCGGCCGCGAGACCGGCGTCCTGCACAGCTTCTATCGCATGGGCGACGGGTCCTTCATGGCCTTCTTCGAGGCGCCGGATCAGGACTTCGCGTTCAAGGATCAGCACGACTTCGATCTGCATATCGCGCTCGAGGTGGACGACGCGACGCTGGAACGGATGTTCCAGCACGGTAAGGCCTCGGGCATCGAGACCCGGGGCATCGCGGATCACGGATTCATCCGCTCGATCTATTTCCGCGACCCCAACGGGTATGTCGTCGAGCTGACCGCCAAGAAACCGGATGCCGACCGCGACGATGCGGCGGCGGAATCCGAGGCACGGACCGCGCTGGATGCGTGGCAGGCTTCGAAACCGGCCGGCTGACGGTAGCGGAATACATCTTCCCGTCCCATTCCGGGCGGCTGTGTCGTCTGAAGGATGGAAGCGCCGGTCGCCGAGTGACAAACTGGGCAGACGGACCTGGCGCAAAGTCGTTCAGATGGAGGCCGAAGGATGAAGAACTACCTATTGATTTTACGGGATCACGAGGAACGCTGGGAGCGGTTCTCGCCGGACGAAATGCAGCGAACGATCGAGAAGTTCGTGGCGTGGAACAATTCGCTCAGCGACGACGACCGTTTCATCGGCGCCGGCAAGTTGACCAGCGATTTGGGGACGACCGTCCGCAGCCGTGACGGGGAGTTGGTCGTCGACGGGCCCTTCTCGGAAGCGAAGGAGGCGATTGCCGGCTACTTCGCCGTGCGCGCCGAATCCATCGAGAAGGCCGCCGATTTGGCGAAAGGCTGTCCGATCCTGACCTATGGCGGGTCGGTCGAGGTCCGGGAACTTGGCCATTGTACCGGGGCCGACTAGCCCGACCCGACATGCCGGATGAAGCGTCGGTCAAACTCTTCGTCGATGCGTTCTTTCGCGAGAAATGGCGCGACATCATCGTCGTGTTGACCCGGCGCTTCGGTCCGCAGCATCTCGACGACATCGAAAACGCGGTGCAGACCGCGATGGTCCGGGCGCTCGATAGCTGGCCGTTGGCCGGAATTCCCGATAATCCGGGCGGCTGGATCTTTACGGTCGCGAAGAACCACATGCTGGACCGTCTTCGGAAGGCCAAGCTCGCCGCCGAAAGCGTTCCCGCGGTCACCGACCGCCTGTACCCCGACGAGAGCGACTCGCCCGAGTGGGCCGGGCCGCTGGAGGATGACACGTTGCGGATGATCCTGGTGTGCTGTCATCCTCGATTGACGGCCCGTGAAAGCATCGCGATCACCCTGCGGCTCATTTGCGGCCTCGGCACCCACGATGTCGCGGGCGGGCTGCTGATCGGGGACGCGGCGGCGAGAAAGCTCCTGTACCGGACGAAGGAGAAAATCCGACGAAGCCGGTTTTCTTTCGAACTGCCGGAGCCCGACGAGCAGGCGGCCCGTCTCGATCGTGTGCTCCAGATCGTCTATCTGCTGTTCAACGAAGGATATGCCGCGCGGACCGGCGACGACCTGACCCGCAACGACCTGTGCGCCGAGGCGCAGCGTCTGGCGGATTTGCTGTTGCGGAGCCAGATGGCGCAGGAAGGTCGGGTCTGGGCGCTGGCGGCCTTGATGGCCTTCCAGGCGTCGCGCCTTCCGGCCCGCGTGGATGCGGAGGGCCGGTTGCTGCGCTTGCAGGAGCAGGACCGCTCGCGCTGGGACCACCGGCAGATCGCCCTCGGGTTCAGATTCCTCGATCAATCGATGACCGGGGAGGCGCGGTCCCGGTATCACATCGAGGCCGCGATCGCCGCCTGTCACGCGGCGGCATCCACCTATGATGATACCGATTGGCGGCGCATACGGGGCTTTTACGATGACCTGATGACGGTGGCACCTTCGCCGGTGGTGGAGCTGAACCGATCGGTGGCGGTGATGATGACGGAAGGTCCCGCGGCGGGATTGAACGTTCTCCAAACCTTGGAAGATGCGCCGGCCTTGCGGGACAGTTATCTGTTGCCGGCGCTGCAGGGTGATTTCGAGGCGCGGGCGGGCCGTCCGGACGTGGCCGCCGCGTATTACCGTACCGCGCTCGACAAGAGCGAGAATAGCCCCGTCCGCGCCTTCCTGGCCGATCAGATCAGCGCCTGCTCCATCGGATAGGCGCTACCCAAGATTTCTGTCTCGTTGCGGACTAGCCGTGCGTCTTGCTTATGACGGCCGCGATCGCGGCCTGTCCCAACAGCAGGAGGAGTATTTTCCATGGCGAACACGAAGATTGCGATCAATTGGTTCGAGATCCCGGTCGCGGACCTCGATCGGGCAGCGAAATTCTACGGCGCGGTGTTCGAGACCGAACTGGTACCGATGGAAACGCCCGGTGGCACGATCATGGCCTTCCAGAACGACGAGGCGCCGGTCGGGGCGCTCTCGCCCTGCGACGGCAATGCGCCGTCGAGCAAGGGCGCGATGCTGTATTTCAATGCCGACGGCGACATCGACGGCGTGCTGAAGCGGGTCGAGGCGGCCGGCGGCAATGTCATCCTGCCGAATACCGCGATCGGCCCCTACGGCCACATGGCGCAATTCGCCGATACCGAAGGCAACCGGGTCGCGCTGCACAGCAAATAGGTGCAGATAAATCGACGTTTGGTGCGGAAAAAACCGGCGGGGCGGCTAGTCGGCCGCCTCTGCCGCGCCTAGGTCGACGATGGCGTCGCCGACCGAAATGGTGCCGCCTTCCAGGACTTCGCAATTGATGCCCCCCTTGTCCCACCAGGCGTCGTACAGGCCCGGCTGGTTCAGCATCTTTTCCAGATAGCGGCAGGGCTGGTTGATGCGGTGCACGTGCAGCCGGACCGGTCCGACGGTGATCTGCCGGCCGACCAGCGGCGCCAGCTCGATCCCGCGCGTCACCACGTTGCGCCGGCACACCTCCGGCGGCACGTCCAGCCCGTGTTCCTCCTTCAACATATCGATGATTTCGATCTGGGTCAGGGTGATCTGACGGCCCGGCTCCGGTTTCTTCGAATAGGTGCCGGTCTTCAGCAAATACCGGTCGCCCTCGATGCCTTCACCCTTGAGGGCCGAGACGCTGTCATGCGCGACCATCGGCTGCGACATGGCGGGCGTGGTGAACAGATGCGTGACGGTGGCTTGGGGCATGGCGGGCTCGTCGGTTGGGGAGGGCTGGCGGATTGTGCCCGGCGCACGGCGGTTTGTCACCTCAATCGGCGGCGACTTCCGGTTCGAAGGCGTGCGGGTAAAGCTTCTCCATCGCCTCCTGGGTCACGCGGCCGTTGCGGAGGTCTTCCTGGATCAGCGCGGGGTTGCGCGCAGTTGGATTTCCCCATCCGCCGCCGCCCGAGATGACCATTTCGAAGACGTCGCCGCGCCGCAGTTCGTGATTGCTGGCGGCGTCGATGCGGATTTCCGTCCCGTCGCGGTGGATGATGAAGGCCGTCCGGCTGCCCGGATCGCCGCCGGCGAGGCCCCAGGGGCTCGACTGGTGCCGGTCGCCGTTGGTACTGAGCAGCACGTCGTCCGCCAGGATCTCGAAGCGTTTGCGGATGCCGAGGCCGCCGCGGAACTCGCCCGCGCCGCCCGAGTCCGGAATGAGGCTGTATTCCTGAACGCGGACGAAGGGATGGCCGCGCTCGATGGCCTCGACCGGGGCGTTGCCCGTGTTTGACAGGATCTGCGGGATCGCCTCCGCGCCGTCGCATCCCTTTGCGCCGCCGTTTCCGCCGGCGAGAATTTCCGTGAACATGTTGTAGTGCCCGCCGTCGCGGTGGGCGAGGGTGATGGTGAGCGTGCTGTCGCATCCGGCTGCCGCGGTGCGGTCGGGGACCGCGGCGCCCAAGGCGCGTTTCACCGCCGTGGCCATCCGATACACGCCGGTCATGCGGCCACGCACCGGGGCCGGGTGGATCGGGTCGACGATCGACCCTTTGCGCGTGACGATGCGGATCGGCCGGTAGGTGCCCGCATTGGTGATCGCCTGCGGACCGAGAAGGGTGGCGAACAGGGTCAGTGTCCCCGACTGTGTCGATGCCACCGGCACGTTGATCGGCCAGACGACCTGATCGGCGCAGTCCGACAGGTCGACCTCGACGTCGCTGCCGGTGACCGTGATCTTCGCGTGCATCGGCACAAGCGGATCGCCCGCATGCTGGCCGTCGATCGTGTCCTCTCCGTGGTAGACGCCGTCGGGAATGCGCTCGATCACCGACCGCATCATGCGCTCGGAATAGTCCTGCAGCTCGATCATGGCGGCGCAGGTCTTCACGCGGCCATAGCGCTCCAAAATCTCCAGCAGCCGCGCCTTGCCACGCAGGACGGACGAGATTTGCGCCCGCAGGTCGCCCAGCACGACATCCGGGCAGCGAACATTCGCCTCTATGATTTGCTCGATGGGGCCGCCGTAGAGGTCCTTTTCGAAATCGATCCGCATCGACGGCAGGATGAGTCCTTCCTGGAAGATCTCGGTCGCGCCCGCATTCGAGCCGGCGAGCGCGCCGCCGACTTCGAGGTGGTGGGCGATGTTGCCGGCAAAGGCGATCAGCTTTCCATCACCGTCGAAGACCGGCAGCACCAGGATGATGTCGTTGAGATGCTGGCCGTTCTCATAGGCGTTGTTCAGGATGTAGGCGTCGCCCGGCCGGACGGTATCCAGGCCAAATTTGCCGCCGATCCATTCGAGCGCGGCCGACAGCGAGTTCATCTGGATGGGCGTGCCCTCGGCCTGCGCCACGGTCTCTCCCTTGGCGTCGAGGATCGAGGTGCAGAAGTCGCGCGATTCCCGGACGATGGTCGAATGGGCGGCGCGCATCAGGGCTTCGCTCATCTCGCCGGCGGCGGAGCGCAGAGCCCCGCTGATGACGGCGAAATTTCCGGGCGTCAGGCGCATCAGGCGTTCCCCCGTTCCACATGCAGCAGCCCGAAGGCGTCGACGCGCGCGACCCAGCCGGGCGGCACCAGGGTCGTCGTCGTGGGCTCGATGCACAACGCGGGGCCGGGCGTCGGCGTTTCCGTGGTCAGTCCGGCGCGGTCGACGATCTGCGCTTCGGTTTCCCGGCCGCCGACGGCGATGGGCCGCGCATCGGAGGCTTGCCCCGTGGCGAGTGTCTTCCAATGCGAGAGAACGGCAGGCGACGGCGCGGTCGCCGTCAGCCGAACGGCTGTGATCTCGACATCTTGGTCCGCAAAGGCGTGGCCGTACCGAAGTGTATGCACGCCATGAAATTCTTTGGCGACATGCGCCGCGCCGTCGGCCATCGCGGCGTCGGTATCCAGGGGCACGCGCAGTTCGAAGCCCTGCCCGGCGTAGCGGGCGTCGGCGGTGTAGGCGAGCGTGAGTGAGTCAGGGTCGACGCCTTGGTCGCGAAAGGCTTGCGCGGCTTCGTCGCGCAGCGCGGTAAGTTGCGCCGAAAACGCTATCGCACTCTGCATCAATTTCGCGCCTTGCTCGACCGCCTGGGCGAAATCCATGCGCAGGCCCGCCGATGTCAGCCCGAATGCCGAGAAGACGCCGGGATCGGGCGGCACCAAGACGCTTTTCACGTCGAGTTCAGCCGCCAAGGGGGCGGCGACCATCGGTCCCGCGCCGCCGCAGGCGAATAACGCATATTGCCGTGGATCGTAACCACGGCGGATGGTCACCGTGCGGATCGCCTCCGCCATGTTGGCGATCGCGATGCGGTAAACAGATTCGGCCAGTTCGAGGATGTCGACGGCAAGGGTCTCCATCAGCGGAGCGGCGGCCTTTCGGGCCTGATCCCGCGAGAGGGATATACCGCCCGGCAGCTCCGACCCCTCGGCGAGAAGGCCCAGGCACAGCATGGCGTCGGTCAGGGTGAACCCGTCGCCGCCGCGTCCGTAACACGCGGGGCCGGGGTCGGCGCCGGCGCTCTTCGGCCCCACATTCAGCATCCCCCCATCGTCGACCCAGGCGAGGCTCCCGCCGCCGGCACCGATGGTGACGATATCGGTCATGACCATGTTGAGCGGTTGGCCTTGGACCTGGCTATAGGTGCCGCCGTGACCGGTTTCATGCGCCTCGCCGTCGGTTACCAGGCAAATGTCTGTGCTGGTGCCGCCGACATCGAGCGTGATGAGCGAGGGCAGCCCGGCCTGCATCGCGAGTTGGGCCGCGCCCGCCACCGCGGCCGAGGGACCGGACAGAAACAGGCCGGCTGGCCGTCGGCAGGTGGCCGGGACCGGTAGGACACCGCCATTGGCCTGCATGATGAGGGGCTCGGCCTCGCATCCGGCATCGCCGACCGACGCAGCGAAACCACTCAGGTACCGATCGACGATCGGTTGCAGATAGGCGTTGATCACCGTGGTGCTGGCGCGCTCGAATTCGCGATGGACCGGGCATACGTCGGACGACAGGATGACCCGCACGTCCGGGTGCCGCTCGGCGATGACGTCCCGGACGATATGCTCGTGCGCCGGATTGGCATAAGCATGCATCAGGCAAACGGCGATCGACTCGACGCCCGTTTCCGCGACCATCCGGTCAACAACCTTGGCGACCGCCTCGCGGTCGATCGCCTCCACGATGCCGCCGTCGGGACCGATGCGCTCCGCGACCTCGTAGACATTGGCCCGGTCCACAAAGGGCGCCGGCTTGCGGTAGAACATGTCGTAGATATGGGTTTTTTCCTGGCGGCCGATATACAGCATGTCGCGGAAGCCCCGCGTCGCGATCAGGCCCGGTTGGCCGGCCCGGCGTTCGATCAAGGCGTTGACCGCAACCGTCGATCCGTGGAGCAGCCGTGTGACGTCCTCGGGCGACGCATCGACCAGCGTAAGGCCGCGCTCGAAGGCTTCGGCCGCGGCCTGTTCCGGGGCGGATGGGGTCGAGGGAATCTTGTCTGCGAAGACCTGTCCGTCGGGGCCAACCAGGAACAGATCGGTGAATGTCCCGCCGGTCTCAATTCCGAATGTCCAGGTCATGCGCGCGGCCTGTTGATCAGCCTATGAGATATTTGCCCTGAACCGGAAAGGTCGCCGGTCGCCGGTACAGGGCCACCTGATCTTACAGGAAACGATGCCTGTTCCGAAAACAGGATGGGCGCTCCCCGGAAGGGCACGTCGGCGTTGCGATCGCGCTTTTCCTTATTGCTTTCGCGCGTCCTCGAAGCGCTTAACCAGACGGTCGATAATCTTGATGACCTCGGCTTCGGCCTTCGTGATATTGCGGCCATCATAAACCGTGTAAAGCGTGGTGCTGACGGCGAATGCGCCGACCTTATACAGGCTCACCGGGAAGGTACCCAGCCGGTCGACCGCCCGGCGGACGGTCGTGTTGTCCGTATTGATATTGGCGGAACGCAGCGTCGTCCGGAAATCCAGACTCACGTCAATCGCGCATTGACTGGCAAGCGCCCCGTAGTTGATGCCGCCGACCTCGAGGCTGATCTCGATTATGCTGCTGCTGTTCGGCAGGACGCCGACTTCCGCGAGACTCCGCCGAAGATTTCGCTCAAGCGGTTCCAAGCCTTCGAACCCGCATTCCTTCGCGTTTTTGGTGAACTTCACTTTGATCTTGTTGAACCCGGTAATCTCGGCGGGGGCGTTCGTGGCCATCGCGGGGGCCGCCGCGGCGGTGAGCAGAGCGATGACGATGAATTTGGGAACTAAAAGGCGTCGAAACATAGAAACACACTCCATATCGCTTCGTCATGATCGGGTCGCATGAATGAATGGGCCCATGTACCAAAATTTGCAATGCGGCCAGTGAGGTTAGCTCTCCAATTTATCGATACGGTCGAGAGTCGCTTGGCGCATACGCCGTTTGACTTCGGCGAAGGTCGCGGCGTCCAGGCCCGCTAATGTCTTCGCCGCCTCGGATACCGCCGTGTCGAAATCTGCCGTTGGGACCACGTGATCGAGGAAGCCGGCCGCCGCCGCGCTTTCGGGCGCGAACAGTTCCGCGTTGATCACGGCACGCTGAAAGAGTGTCGGCGCCAAACGGTCGCGCGCAATCTCCACGCCGCATGGCGGCATCGCGAGACCGATCGCCGTCTCGTTCAAGCCGATGCGGAAATCGCCGTCGAGGCCGATGCGGGCGTCGCCGGCCAGCAGGAGAAGCGCGCCCATCGCGACTGCGTGGCCCGTCACGGCGAAGATGATCGGCTGCGGCGACAGATAGAGCCGCTTCAGCAGTGTCATGCCGGCATCGCGCATCTGCGATTTGAGCGGTTCGTCGTCGCCTTGGATGATCTTGAGGTCGAAGCCGCCGCAGAACAGGCCGTCGCGCCCGCAGATTACGACCGCTTTCGCTTCCGTTGCGGCCCGGTCGAGTCCGGCGTTGAGGGCCGTGCTCATGGCGGGCGCCATGGCGTTGGCCTTGCCATCATCCATTGTCAGCGTCGCGATGCCGTCGGCCAGCGAATATGTAACGATCTCGGTCAACTCGAAAACTCCGTAACGGATTCCTGATGACAGCACCGTGGCATGCCGGCGGAGGTTGTGCAAAGCGGCGGGCTTAGCTGAGCGTCGGATCCTCGCTTACACGGACCAGCCGTTTGCCCAGATTATTCCCGTTCATCATGCCGATAAACGCATCAATTGTGTTGTTAAAACCCTCGACGATGTCTTCGAAGTAGACGATTCGTCCATCCTTGATCCGCTCGGAGATCCACGGCAAGAATTCATCGTACTGGTCCATGTGCTGGTAGATGCTGAATTTCTGCATCACGGCACCCTTGGCTTCCACGTTGCCGATATTCCTCGGCACGGATCGCTCGGCGTTGTCATATTGGGAAATCTGGCCGCACACCGGGATACGTGCGCCCGGGTTAATGCGGTCCAATACGGCTTCCAAGGTCTCTCCCCCGACATTCTCGAAGTAGATGTCGATGCCGTTGGGGCAGTGCTCGTCCAGGGCCGCGCCGATCGAGGAGACGGTCTTGTAGTTGAAGGCGGCGTCGAATCCGAGCACGTCGACGATATGACGTACTTTTCGGTCGCTTCCGGCGCTCCCGATCACGGTGCAGCCTTCCAGCTTCGCGATTTGTCCCGCAACGCTCCCAACCGCGCCGCTGGCGGCCGAGATGAAGGCGGTCTCGCCGGGTTTCGGCTTGCCGATATCGAGGATGCCGACGCGGGCGGTGAGGCCCGGCATGCCGATCACCGTAATGGCGTGGGAAATGGGGCCGAGCGACGGGTCGATCACGCGCAGGTCGCCGCCGCCCTTCGCCAGAGAATAAAGCTCCCAGCCCAAGAAGCCCCAGACGTAGTCGCCCTCCTTGAATTCCGGATTGCGGGAGGCTTCGACCTGTCCCACGACGCGGGCCGGAATAACCTCGTTCAGCGCGAAATCCCCGGACCCGGGATAGTTGGCGGTGCCGCCCATGCGGCCGCGCATATACGGATCGCAGGACAGATAGATATTGCGCACCAAGACATCGCCGTCCTGCGGCTCGGGTGCCGGCTCGTCACGAATGTCGTAGCAGGCCGTCGTCACCGGTCCGTCGGGCGGTTGAACGAAATAGATGCGGCGGTTCTGCATTGGCGGCTCCTTCGAAACGGGTACTACCGCAGTGTATCGCGACAACGGTTCCCCGGTCTTCCTTCGCATTCGGCCGAAGCCATATTTCAGTATCTGTGAAGGGAAAAACGATTCAGATTTTGCAGAATGTTTGAACGATTTCGCGGCAAAGGGGAGTCGGTGGAACAAACCAAAGCCGGAAATCGGCGATGGCCGTTGAGGGCGGATCGGCCGGCCATGCGGACGTCGGCGGTTGGCAAAGGTATCGGAATCGCGGACTTATGAGATGTTGAATTTCTTGCGTTTTGTGGCATGGCGACGTGTCCACGCTAAAATCCGACTGCCGACAGCATTCGGCAACTCGCATGGACATTCCATCGTGGCAAGCATCGCCCTTGGACTGGCCCGCCAAGGCAACTACATAATGAAATCCGAAAGGTACCTAGGACAATATTCGAGCCGGGCATTCCCCCTTCGATTAGAGAGATTGAGAGCAGGCTATCAACTCATCGACGACACTCCTTGCCCCCGGTCGGAATTGTTGGACCGTCGAGCGGGCCACGCGTGCCGTGCCGCTGGTGGATGGCTGTGCCTATTTCGACGCGCTTCGGACCGTACTGCTCCAGGCGGAGCAACAGGTCTTTATCATCGGGTGGGATATCGATGGGCGAATTCGCCTGCCGCGTGGTGATCACACCGATGACGCACCGGAGGTCCTGAGCGATCTCATCGGATACCTCGCACGACGTCGCCCGGACTTGGAAATATTCATCCTGCTCTGGGACTACACAATTCTGTATGCCGCCGATCGGCATCTGTTCCTCAAATTCGTATTCGATTGGGACATGCCCGACAACGTTCGGCTAGTACTCGATGACGAAATTCCCTTGGGCGGTGCGCACCATCAGAAGATCGTAACGATCGACGACAGTCTCGCCTTCGTCGGCGGTATCGACCTGACAAAAGGACGTTGGGATACGCGGGATCACGCTGCCGAGAACCCAGAGCGCGTCGACCATGACGGTAAGCCCTACGCCCCCTTTCACGACATGCAGCTTCTCGTCGACGGCGACGCAGCCCGCAAGGTCGCCGATCTTTGCCGTTGGCGTTGGCGGGAACGCACTGGGGAAGCCATCAATCCACCGGATTGCCGGCGGGAAATTTGGCCCAGCCAGTGCGAACCGATTTGGCGCGATGTAACGCTCGGTATCGCCCGAACACTGCCGGCAACGTTCAAGCGCCCCGATATACGGGAAATCTTGCAGCTCTATAAAGACGGAATCGCTGCCGCCAAAGTTACGATCTATATCGAAAATCAATATCTCACGGCGAAACCCATCGCCCACGCCCTCGCTCAGCGCCTGGAAGAAGAAGACGGCCCGGAAGTCGTCATCGTGACCCAGTGGGCCGCATCCGATTGGCTTGAGGAACAGGTCATGGGTATCCGACGGACTCACTTCGTTGCGCACCTCAGGGCACACGACCACCATGGGCGGCTCCGAATATATGCTCCCGTGGTCCCCGGCCTGTCGCGAGCGGAATACAACTTGCACGCCAAGGTATTGATCATCGACGATCGGTTGCTGTTGATCGGGTCGGCAAATCTCAACAATCGGTCCATGGGATACGATTCCGAATGCGATCTCGCGATCGACTGTGCAAGCGATTCGGACCGGGCGGCGGCAGGTGATTTTCGGAATGACCTTGTCGCCGAGCACCTCGGCGCCGACATCCGCGTGTTAGATGCTGAAATCCAAGAAAAAGGTTCGTTGATTGCCGCCATCGAAACGCTCAGAAACGATGACGGCCGTCGTCTGGAAGAATTAGAGACGATCGAAACACCGCCGGAGCCGATCACTGCGCTTACGGCGCTTGGTGATCCCGAACGGCCCATAGAGGCCTCCGAGTGGGTGAGAGATAGTCTGATTACTAAGGAAACTGTGACGGACGAGGATGAGAAAGGTGCGTTGCGGCCCATACTCATTAGTCTGGCCGTTCTGCTCTGTCTCGTCGGAATCGGCGTGCTGTGGCGTTTTACGTCGCTCGTCGATTATTTGGATCCGACAGCATTTGCCGAGTCATTCGAGGTGCTGCGGGGCAGCGACCTCGCCAGCTTGGCGGTCATTACTATTTTCGTGGCCGGTGGACTGGTTATCTTCCCCGTTACGGCGATGATTCTTGCAACGGCAATCGTATTCGGACCGATATACGGCTTCGCATACGCGGCCGCCGGCGCCCTTGCAAGCGCAAGCGTGTCCTATGGATTGGGGTGGATTGTCGGCAAGCGCTTCCTGAGACGGTTCATGGGCGAGCGGGTGCGTGCGTTAAGCCGGCGTCTTGGCGACAAGGGCGTCATGGCGGTCACCTTGATGCGCATCATCCCAACGGCGCCCTTTACCTTCATCAACATCATCGCGGGTGCTTCGCATATTCGGTTTTTGGACTATTTCATCGGGACCGTCCTCGGTATGTTTCCCGGTATCGCTATTTTGTCGCTAACAGGGGAACGCATCGAAAAAGTCTTTCGCGATCCCACGGCGATCAATGTCGGCCTCGCTATTCTGTTCATAGGGCTTTGGTTTTTTCTCGGATGGTTCCTGCAGCGGCTCGTGAATTGGTGGCGGCAGCGTGGAGACTGAACCGGATACGCTCGAGCCCCGTGCCGGCCACTGCAACGCGATTGCGAGTTACAACATCCACTCCTGCATCGGGATCGATAGTCGATACGATCCGGACCGCATAAATAGGCGACTATAGTGCCTGGGAGCGCGGACAGCGTCCGCTCGCCCCGTTGGGCGCGCCGCCCAGCGGACCCGCACCCGAGACATTTATGTCGCGCTTCTGCTCTTGGCGCTGGACTGGTTATGGGGACGGGCCGGCACCACCCTCGTTCATATCCAGGCATAGTAAGTCGGTTGAAAACAGGGAAGTCTCGGATCATCGGCCGCTGAAAGTCATCGTCGAACTTCAAAACGCCGCGTCGTAGAGAGTGAAGCCTCCTAATGGTTCAAGGTATCGCAGGGCAATAGGCTCTGATCGCGGTGAATAGTCGATTCATGCCCATTCAATATGCCCATTCCGGAAGTGTGTTTTGACCGCTATCTGACAGCATCGGTTGTAATCCCTATGATGAATGAAACGATTGGAATTCTGCAGGAAATTTGAGCGATGTCGTGGCAGCGGGAAGTCGATGAGATCAACCAGCGTCGGAAATGGGCGGACGAATTGGGCGGCGCGGACCGGATCGCGCGGCACCGGGACCGCGGCCTCCTGACCGTCCGCGAGCGGATAGCGGGGGTATCCGATCCCGGCTCGTTCCGCGAGGTCGGCAAGCTTGCGGGCGGGGGCATCTACAAGGATGGCGTCGTCCAGGGCGTGAAGCCGGCGCCCTATGTGATGGGCATCGCGAAAGTCGATGGCCGGCCAGTCGCGATCGGCGGCGAGGACACCACGGTCGGCGGTGGCACCTATCAGGGCGGGATGCGCCGCAAGGGCGGGCAGGGCGGGTTCGTCGACGATCTGGCGCTTGAATACAAGATTCCCCTGATCCGGCTTATCGAAGGTTTCGGCGGCAGCGCCGGCACGGCCAAGAGCAAGGGCTATTCCGTCATTCCGGGACACAGCCAAAACCCGAAACAGATTTTCGTCGACCTGTTGGGGCAGGTGCCGGTGGTCGGGGCGGTCCTCGGCGTCGCCGCCGGCGGCCCGGCCGGGCGCGCGGTGATGTCGCATTTTTCGGTCATGGTGAAAGGCAAGAGCCAGATCTTCGCGTCCGGCCCGGCGGTGGTCGAACGGGGCTTGGGCGAAACGGCGACGAAGGAGGAACTGGGCGGCTATAAGATCGCGGTGGAGCAGGCCGGGACGGTGCACAACGCGGTGGACAGCGAAGAAGAGGCGTTCGAGACGATCCGCCGGTTTCTCAGCTATATGCCGCAGAATGTCTGGAACCTGCCGCCGAAGACCGCGTGTGACGATCCGGCCGACCGCGCCGAGGAGGCGCTGCTGAGCATCGTGCCCCGCGACCGGCGCAAACCGTATGACATGCGGAAAGTAATTTCCCTTGTCGTCGACAAGGACTCGATCTTTGAAATCCAACCGGCCTATGGGCGCGCCGCGATTACCGTGCTGGCCCGCCTGAACGGGCGCGTCGTGGGGATCATCGCCAACAATCCCATGCTCGGCGGCGCCGTCGATGCGAAGGCGTCGCGCAAACAGACTCACTTCGTCGACATGTGCGATGTCTTCCATATCCCGATCATATTCTTTGCCGATGTGCCGGGCTTCGCGATCGGAACCGCTGCCGAAGCCGATGCGGTGCTGGTGGAAGGCATGCGTCTGCAATACGCCCAGATGCAGGCGACCGTTCCGATCACGTCGGTCATCATCCGCCGCTGTTTCGGCATGGCGGGCGCCGCGATGACCGACTACAACGGGCTGGATTTCAAGATCGCCTGGCCGTCGGCGGAATGGGGATCGTTGCCGGTCGAGGGCGGGGTCGCAGCGGCCTTCCGGCGGGAGATCGCCGCCGCACCCGACCCGGCGGCCCGCACCCGTGAACTCGAAGAGGAAATGCGCAGTTATTCGTCGCCCTTCCTGACGGCGGAAGCCTTCGGTGTCGAGGACATCATTGATCCGCGCGAGACGCGCGCCTATCTCTGCCAATTCGTCGATGCGATGCAGGACCGTCTCGAACAAGGGCTCGGGCCGAAGATGAAGTCCGGCGTGCGTCCATAGTCTCTTGTCCGCGAATTCTATCCGGGTTGCCGTTGATTTGGATCAACAATTTCTGGCGGTGGTGCTGATAGTGTTTGAGGCGGAGGAGACCGTGCAGTGTCCAATGCCGAAAGAAGAGTATCGAAATTCGGTCGCCTAAAGGGTTGGTTCCGGGGCCTGTTCCCGGACACCAAGACACATCTCGTCGAGACGGTGCCGAACGACATCGCCCTCTGTGAATTCGATTGCCGGAAAACCGAATGCAGTTTCGGCGAATGGGAGCGTTGTGCGCGGCGGCTGCGGTTCGAGCGACTGCGGCAGGAGTACGAAGAAAAATCCTGCTGTTAGGGCGCGCCGTTGCGCGGGCACTATCCGTTACGGTCGTACATGTTCTCGACGAGGTCGACTACTTTGCCGCGGTTGTCGAACTCGATCCCGAGGCGTTCGTAGTATTCCTCCCGGGTCAGAAATTCATCATTGATTGCCGCCATATGCGCGCGCATGAGGCCGTCGAGATGGTCCCGGGTCCCGGCATGATCCGCATCGTCGATGAGGTTGGTCAACTGATAGGGGTCTTCCCGATTGTCATACAGCATCCATGGGCCGTCGATGGTTCGGACGTAGGTATAGCGGTCCGTAATGACCCCTCGGTATTCGAACCGCATGCCTCTGAAATCGGGGTATTGGTCGTCGCCCCTGGAATCGCCGATGGAGAACGGACAGGGGTTCATGATCAAAACCGATTCCGGCGGGTCTCGGCGTTCGCCCGTCAGGAACGGTGACAGGTCGGTCCCCTCGACCGGTTCCGGAACCGGCAGGCCGGCCAGCCCGAGCAATGTGGGCATGACGTCGATGACATTGATCGGTGTCTCGATCCGTATGCCTTCCGGCACGGACCCTGGATACCGGATGACAAAGGGTATTTTGATCGCCTCGTTCCACGGCCACTGTTTCTTGTAGAGACCGTGCGATCCGTGCATGTCGCCGTGATCCGAGGTGAACACGACGATCGTATCGTCCGCCAGGCCGAGTTCGGCAATCGTGTCGAGAAGCCGCTGGAATTGATCGTCCAGAAAGGTGGTCTGGGCGTAGTAGCCCCAGAGGTCCTGGCGCGGGACGTCGGGACAATTGGGCCTGCCCTCGATCGCATCGGGATCGTACATCTCGAGATATTCCTCGGGGACCAGGCGATAGGGATGATGCGGCGGTCCCCAGGACAGGAAAAGGCAGAAGGGATTGTCGCTGTCGCGCTCCTTCAAATACCGGATCGTGTCATCGGTTTGGGCAATTGCATCCCAGCCCTCCCATTTTCGCTGCTTGCCGGCGGTATCGGTGAAGTACGAGCGGTCGTAGTTGTGTTCGAAGTTGGCGCCCATCCAGTAGTCGAAACCCTGGCGGCGCGGGCCGGGCGGTACCGGGGCCGGGCGGTCGGGCCCGTCGAGATGCCATTTCCCGATATAGGCGGTGTCGTAGCCGGCCTGCTTGAAGCAATGCCCGATGCTTTTTTCCGAGGTCTTCAAAGCAACGTCATTGATGACCAGACCGGTCGACAGCGGTGTTCGGCCGGTGATCAACGAGCCGCGGTACGGCCCGCAGACCGGCAGCATGGAAACCGCGTTGGTGTAAATCGCGCCGCTCTCGGCGAAGGCGTCAATATTCGGCGTTCGGACGGCTTCCTCGCCGGCATATCCGACCGAAGACGCGCGCAATTGATCCGCGAAGACGAACAAAAGATTGGGTTTAGGGCGGCTCATTGGACAATCCCTGTCATTTGGGTTCGATGTAGATCGGGCTGCTCCAGGCACGATGGAAATCCGTCTGTACGACGCGGACCCAATAGGCCCCTTCGCCGTCGCCGATATCGTTATCGGTGAACTCGAATTCAGCGTCGCAGGTTCCTTCTTCCGTGTGCAGCGTGGTGGCCGTGACGTACTGATCAAGACCGCCCAGATCCCACCGCAGATCGCGGGACCGGACGTCGCCGACGCAGAACGTCATGTCGGCAGGCCCCGCCTTGAAAGTGATAATCGCATCGTCCGGCGCGTCCACATCGATCAGGACGCCTTCCTCCTGTCCGGATGTGACCGAGCGCCAACGCACATGATCGTCGCCCCAATCGTCGATACCGTATTTCGCGGTGTAGATGTTCAGCGGCGACGCGGCCTCGATACGGCCATTCGCGAATTGCAGCCCACCGTCCCATTTCATGAATCGTCCACGGTCTTGATGGGTCGCGCCCGACCAGATGATCTTGATCCGGTTGGGATTGCGTGCCGCCGCGTTCGGCTGGAAGCGCTTCAATTCGACGCTGCGGTTGAACAGGCTGATGGAGTCGATCGGCGCGGTGCCGTGCACCACGCCGGCGATCCGGATTGGTCCCGCCGCCGACCCGACATCGCCCATGACATGATTGTCCGCCGTGACATTGAGATACATGCGGGCGCCTGTCGTGCCGTAGCAGTGCCGCGCCATCATCCCATCGTAGATTCCCTCTCGGCTCAGCTCGCGGCAGTAGATGGCGCCGAGTCCGCCAAGGACCGTCATTTCCGGCGTCGATGGATAAGCCAAACCCGGACGACAGGTATGGTCGTCACTGGCGCCGACGACACCGACCCGCACACCCGCCGCCAGAAACTCGTGCAACCGCCATTCGAATACGCCGTGGTTGGAGCATATCTCGAAGATGGGTTCGAGTTCGGGATCCTGAGCCTCGAAGTCCGAGCGCCGACCGCCGATATGCGGAACCATGATCACCTTACGGCCGGTTTCCGCGATGTACTCCTTGATTTTCGCTTGCAGGTCGTTGGCGTGGACGCATTCCGTACCGGTCGGGTTTTCGCCGAGTTCCTCGGGCCAGAGCTGCCAATGGCTGCTCCGGTAAATCGGGCCTTCGTCATCCAGGAACAGCACATTGCGGTCCCCGCCGGTTCCGGTCGGGCCGGACCATTCCCAGCCGAAGAAGGCCGCGAACCGTCCGGGTTCGTTGTGTTTCATGGCGGCTTGACGCACTTCCTCCAGGTCGGCATCCGAAAGAATGAAATCGTTGCCTTGATGCGTCGTGAAATCGATCGCCGCCAAGTCGCGCGCATAGGCGAAATACTCGTCCGGCGTTCCAACCCCGACCGTTGACGCGGTCTGCGCCTGAGTGTCGCCCCAACAGATAATCTCGTCTACCCGGTCGCGAACCACGATCGGATTGGATACCGCGAGGGTGGTGTCGCCGTCCTTGAGTTCGAGCCGCCGGACGTCCGTGCCGGTTAAGACGACGCCGTCGATCCACGATGCCCGCCCGCTTTCCTGTGAAAGGGACACGTCGACGGGTGGGTCGGCATCCAGGGTGAGTCCCTGTGCGTCGACCGGTGTCGGGTTGCCGAATTTGTCGTTACCGCGAACCTGTACCCGAAACGGCTGGCCCTCTTCGACGATCGTCGGCGCCACAACGGTGAAATACTCGGATGGGCCGCTGAGAATCCCGAAGTTCGGCGTCGAGCAATAGACGCGCTTGTACTCCCCTGAACTCAACGGATCGACGAACACGGCAAAGTCGCTGGCGCTTTCGGGGAAGGACTGGACCGCTAGGCCCCGTGATCCGCCGGACGTGTCGCCAAGGACGACCGTAATGGTGTCTCCCGGATAGAGAGGTCCGCCCGCAAGTCTGACAATCGCGACCGCGTTGAAAGGGCGTTTGTGTCCGCGCGGGTCGAAATAGGTTTCGAAATGGGCGCCCTCGCGGGAGCAGGTGACGGATGCAAAGTTATCCGCCGCCGGATCGTCGAATTGCGGTTGCCCGAAATCGGCCTGGCGGCGGGTCCCGATCTTAAGGCCGCCCCCCACGTCCATGGCATAGGCGCCGACCGTGAAGGTCAGGGTCCAGGTTGAAAAAGTTCCGACGACGACGTCGGTGGTCGGCGATATGGCCACCGACCCCCATGTATTGATCGTCGTTTCGTCCGTGTTTCTTTCGGTGATCTTACCCATGGTTCTCGGTTCCGCTTGGGTTGGCGCAGTTCTGCATCGGTCGGACAGACGTAAAGATCGACAAACGGCCCGGCGCCATCCGATCGGCCCGAGGGCCGCCGGATGGTGTCGGTTCACCGGGCATCCAATACGGACGCCCGCCGGGAAACCGTCTCTATTTGACCAGGATTCCCAAATCCGTGGCCATCTGACGATACCGCTTGAAGTCGCTGTCGATATGCTTCTTGAACTCTTCCGGACCCATGTAGCGCGGCACGTCTCCGACGGCCTTGACCATTTTCTTCCAGCCCTTGCGCTTCATGGTGTCTTGGACCGCCTTGGCCCATTTATCGACGATCGGTTTCGGCAGTCCCTTCGGTCCTATGACGCCGCGCCACCCGAAGATATCCACTTCCGGATATCCTTGTTCGGCGTAGGTGGGAACATCGGGAAAGGCCTTCAGGCGCTCTTTCGTTGTCACCGCCAGGGCCCGAACCTTGCCGGCTTTGATGAAATCAATCGCGGAAACCAGGTTGGTTTGGTGGAAGTCGGCCTCGCCGCGAAGGAGCCCGGCCATGGATTTCTTGCCACCCTTGTAGGGAACGGCCACGGCTGAGTCGTTGCCGAGATTCGCTTTTTTCAGCAACAGATGAATGCCGAAAAAATGGATGCTGCCGGCACCGGCATGGGAGAATTTGAGCTTTCCGGGGTTGGCTTTGATCCCGGCAAGCAGGTCTTTGAGGCTCTTGTAGGGAGAGTCCGCTCGCACGACCAGCACATTGGGATTCATCTGCGTCATCGCGATCGGTGTGTAATCCGCGGGCGTATATCCGGTCGACGTGTTCATTGCCGGGTGCAGGACATGGCCGCCGATCATGCCTTCCATCAGCAGATACCCGTCCGGCTTCGCCTTCAACGCGTAATTGATGCCGATACCGCCGGACGCGCCCTTCTTATTAACGACGATGATGGGTTGGCCGATGTGATCCTGGATATTGATGGCCATGATCCGGGCCGCGGTATCCGTCGAGCCGCCCGCTCCCGAAGGAACCACCAACTTGATCGGCTTGTCGGGGTACTCGCCCGCCATTGCCGGTGCGAAGGCGAGAGCGCTGGCAGCTAGTGCGGCAGCGGTTAGAAGTCCTTTTGGTCGTTGGTATTTCATGGTCTCCTCCTTTATCGAATTATGCGGTCTCGATTTTTTCGGACGAATGGTGCCTTTTCTCTTAGTCGGTGATGATCTTTGCGGCCTTCGTCCCTTTAAGCCGCCAGTGAACGAAAATTGAGGCGCCCGCGCTCAAGACGGCGAGGGCGAGGAAGGTGATGGAGATTGCGCTGCTGACGAATATCTCTAAGGATCCGCCGGATATGATCAACGCCTTGCGAAGCTCATTCTCGAACAGTGGGCCGAGAATGAATGCGATGGCGAAAGGGGCGGCCGGGATCTTTTGAATACGAAGCAAGAATCCCAGGAACCCCACCCCAAACATGGACACGACGTCGACCATCGTGCCGCGCACCGCGTAGGTGCCGTAGGTGGCCAGGATCAACACCACGGGGAACAGAATTTGCGTGGGCATACGAACCACCCACTTGGCCATGCGGATAACGCCGGTGCCCACGAAAAGCAGGAACACGAGGCTGACGAATAGGAGCAAGAAAACGCTGTAGACGAAGTCGGGCGACGATTCGAATAACAGCGGCCCGGGGCTCAGGCCATGGATGACAAGCGCGCCCATCAAGACTGCCGTCGTCGTGTCGCCGGGAATGCCAAGGCTCATCATCGGAACCAGTGCGGGTCCGCAGACGGCGTTGTTGCCGGCTTCCGCCCCGGCGATACCCTCCACTGACCCGTTGCCGAACTCTTCCGGTTTTTTCGAGAAACGTTGCGCCAGGAAGTATCCGAGGAAGGCGGCCGGACTTCCGCCGAGACCGGGCAGGGCGCCGAGCAGAGACCCGCCGGCGCTGGACCTGAGGTAAGTCGGCCAGTAACTCAGGAATTGGCGGAACCCCAAGCGCGGCCCCATTTCTCCGACCGAGACGGTCTCCCGAGACTTGTAGGCCTCGACACCGCGAATGATGATTTCCGGAATCGTGAACAGGCCAACCAGCAACGTCAGGATGTGCATTCCGGCCTGAAAATCGTGGATTCCGAATGTGAAACGGCTGGATCCGTGAATCGGATCCTGACCGATCGTTGCGACAAGAAATCCGAAACTCGCAGCGATCAGACCCTTCAACAGCGATTCACCGGATACGCCGGCGATGATTGTTATCGAGAAGAGGATCACCGCGAAGACTTCCGCAGCCCCGAACTCGAGTGCGAACGTCGCGACGATGGGGAAGATCACCAAGGCGATGACCGTCGATAGGATCCCCGCGGTAAAGGATGCGTAAAGCGCCATTTCCAGGGCCAACCGCGCCTTGCCTTTCCGGGCCAGCGGGTAACCGTCGAGAACCGTCGCCGCGGCGTTGGGGGTGCCCGGCGTGGCGATCATGATCGCCGTTACGGAGCCGCCATAGATCGCTGTGACATAGATCCCCAACAACAGCGCGATGGCGGATTGCGGGTCCATGAAGAAGGTGAGCGGCAGGGCAATGACGACCGCCATGATACCCGTAAGCCCGGGCGTCACGCCGACGAACATTCCCCAAACGACACCGCCGAAACAGGCCGCAATGACGTCCCATCGTAGGATCAGGACAATGCTTTGGAGAAAGGCGTCGAAATCGATCATGCCGCCCTCTATCCGATCAGTGGCCCGGAATGCGCCGCCAACTTCATGATGCCGTCGGACGGAAGCGACGATTCAAGCCAATCCAGAAGTCCAAGCGCGTTGGAGGGCAGCAGGATGTTGGCGATCTTGACGAAGAAATAGAGCAGCGCCGATGGGAGAACGACTGCGATGACACCGATGACCCACGGCCGGCGTTCGCCGAAATAGAAGATGGTCACCGCAACGCATAGCGCCGAGCCTAAGGTCAGGCCGATGAGATAGATTGCGGCGATATATCCAATGCAGATGAGCGCCGTCCCACCCGCCAAAGCCCAATCGGAATACCGGGCCCGGCCCTGACGCGGTTCGCGGAGATAGGTGATAACGCTTTGCACAAGATAAACGGCACCCAATCCCGCAAGCAGGATGAAAAGGGCGTTTGGCAAGAATGCCGGCGAGTTCACGGTGCCGGCGAATTTTGCGGGCACATGCACCGCAGCGGGTACAACAAAGAGGTATCCGGCCAGCCCGGCACCTAAGCAGAGTGAAGCCGCGATGACGTCGCCACGATGTGTCGGCGTTTCAAGTTCGATAGGGGAAGGCGTTTGTTGAATCGAATCATGCCCCGAGTTGCCGGGGATCACTGATTGATCGTTTCGTAGGTCATCGAGCGACACCGAACGCCGCCTCCCGATTCTTACCCCCCGGACCCTCTAACGGGGCCATTGATTCTATGTTCGTCTAAAAGGCAGTATAGGAAAAATATATTTTTTCTATAGATTTCATAGGAAAACACGATGAAATACACGCAACTTCGATCCTTTCACGCGGTTGCCCGGGACGGGAGCTTCACGCGGGCGGCCAGGAACTTGAATGTTTCCCAGCCGACCGTAACAGAACAGGTTCGTGAGTTGGAGGCGACCTACGCGATCGAATTATTCAATCGGACTCAGCGCCAAGTCCGACTCACCACAGTCGGACGGTCCCTGTACGAAATCACGCAGCGCTTCTTCGGTATCGTCGATGAAACCGACGAATTCCTGCGCGCGGCGGCGGACTATGGGGCAGGGCATCTGCGCGTGTCGTCCGTTCTCCCGTTCTTTATCGTCGGGATCCTGACCGCGTTTCGGCAGCAGCATCCGCAGGTCAAAGTGTCGGTCGCGGCCGGTAATTCGGCGACAACGCGGAAAAGTCTCCTGGCCTATGAAACGGATGTCGGCATCTTGGCGGACCATGATCCGGATCATCGTCTCTTCACTCATATCCATGACAGCCACGCCTTGGTGGCGATTGTCAGCCGCCGTCATCCCTGGGCGCAACGTAGCGGAATAAGCCTTGGCGATTTGGACGGCCAGCCCATGGTTCTCCGGGAAGTTGGTTCGAATACGCGCCGTGCCTTCGAAACCGCAGCCGCCGGTGCCGGTGTTTCGCCAACGATGGTGCTTGAAATCGAAAGCGGCGAGGCCATCCGGGAAGCCGTCGCCGAAGGGCACGGGATCGGCGTCTACGGTGAGCGATCGCTGCCGATCGATCCACGCCTCAAAGTGCTTCCTTTCACGGATGTCAACGTTCGTCTAAATCGTTATCTTGCCTGCCTAAAGGAGCGCCGCAACGAACATCTCGTGGCGGCTTTCTTCAGGGTCGCCGATCAAGCGCGGTAACCGAGTTACTGGTTGCAATCGGTCGGGCTTGCCTATGGGTAACGGTCAGGCCGGCTTCCAGTCCGGTCGGCCTTCGCTCTTCCGCTCATAGGGCACCCGGTAGGTGTCCAGGAAATCGTGGAAATGGACGGTGGTTTGGTGTTCGGTCAGGAACACGACCGCGTAGGCGGGCGGTTCGTGGCTCTTCGGAACCACTTCGGTAATGTCGAAGTCCAATGGCGTTTGGTGGCTGGTGGCGCGCAGCGTCGTATAGGGAATGCCGTGCCAACTGCCGGCGATGGGCCGGTGGACATGGCCAAAGAAGATGTGGCGGACATTATCGAAATCCGCGAGGACATCGCCGATCCGGTCCCCGTCGGCGCCCAGTCCGATCCGGTCGATACAGGGAATGCCGACGTCGAAGGGCGGATGGTGCATGAACAGGTACACCGCCTTTTCGCGGGACCGGTCGAGCGCGTCCCGCAGCCAAGCCAATCGGGCGTCGCAATAGCTGCCCCAGCCCTTACCTTGTTCGACGGTATCCAAAATCACGAACCGGCCCGCGCTGGTATCGACCGTCGTTTGCAAGAAGCCATCGGAATCCTTCGGTATATCCGGGAACTCCGCGAGCAGGCTCTCGCGCTTGTCATGATTGCCGACCAGGAGATGGATCGGAACACGTAGTTTGGCCAGGGACGCGTTCAAGTCTTCATAGGCTTTCGGTTGCGCCACATGCGCCAGATCGCCCGTCAAAACGCACAGCTCCGCGTCCGCGTGGTTCCGGTTGATGTCGTCGATGCACGCGTCGAGGCGTTCGCACGGGTTCAAGCCGTGCAGTATCTCGCCGCGCGGTACGAGGTGGGTATCGGTGAAGTGAATGAATTTCATGGTGTTCCCGCGGATGAGTGTGAGTCGGTTAGTTCGGTGTAGTCTTCGCGGCGCGATGCGGCCGCCAAAAGCAGCCGCGTATAATCGTGCGACGGATTTTCAAAAATGCTGTGGGTCGGCCCCATTTCGACGACCATTCCATCCTTCAGTACCACCGTTTCGTCCGCGACCCGCTTGATGACGCCGAGATCGTGGCTGATGAACAAGCACGCGGCCCCGGATTTTCGCTGAATGCCTTTAAGGAGCTCCAGCACATGGGCTTGTACCGAGACGTCCAACGCCGACGTGATCTCGTCGCAAAGAAGCAGGTCGGGCTCGGCGGCGAAGGCACGGGCGATCGCGACACGCTGTTGCTGACCGCCGGACAATTGTCGCGGAAACCGCCTCAAGAGGTCGGCCGATAGTTCCATATCCTCGAGGAGTTCGACTGCTCTGTCCCGGGCCGGTTTTCCCTTTACGCCGAAGAATATCTCCTGCGGACGGGTCAGGATGGTCTCGATGCGGCGCCGAGGGTTTAGGGAGGAAAGCGGATCCTGAAACACGAGCTGTATTCTGCGCCGAAGGTCCGGTGTGCGGTGCTTGTCGACCATATCGATTGAATGGCCGTCGAAGGTAACCGAACCGGATGTCGGCGCGAGCAGACCCGCGATGATATTCGCTATGGTTGATTTGCCGCTTCCCGACTCGCCGACAAGGCCCAACGCTTCGCCGGGGTGCAGTTGAAATGACACGCCGTCGACCGCGAGGGCCTCGTCCCGCGGCCGGAACAAGGCGGCGATCGACCATCGTTGCGCATACCGAAACGAAAGTCGGTCTGCGGTTAGAAGCGGCTCGGCTTCGGTTTTTTCGCGTGGCGGCGCGGCAACCTTTGCGTCCACGCGGGGAATCGCGGCCGCTAGCATCTTTCCGTAGTCGGTTTGCGGCGCCGAAAATACGCGGGACGCCTCGCCGCGTTCGACGACCTTGCCGTCGAGCATGACCAGCACCTTCTGGCACATGTAGTCGGTTAGCGTCAGATCGTGGGTGATGTAGACGAGGGCGGTTCCCAACCGGTCGCGCAGCTCCTTGACCAGTTTTAGGACCTGCATCTCGGTCGTCGTATCGAGTGCTGTGGTCGGTTCGTCCAGGATCAACAGATCGGGTTCGCAGGCCAATGCACCGGCGATCACGATGCGCTGGCGTTGGCCGCCGGAGTTTTCGTGCGGGAACCGGCCGTAGATCGTCTCCGGTGTCGGCAGATTGGTGCCCCCGAAGAGTTTAAGAGTCTGGACGCGCGCCTGCAGGGCGTCGAGCTTTTGGTGGATGCGCAGGATTTCATCGATCTGGTCCCCGACCTTCATGTGATAGGTCAATGACGTCAGGGGATCTTGCGGCACCATTGCGATCCGGCTGCCGCGCAGTTTCCGGATCTTCTCGTCGTCGAATTGCAGGATATCGTCGCCGTTGAACCGCACTTCCCCGCCGACAATGGTGCCGCCGGGCCGGGTGTAGGCCATCAGCGCGCGGGCAACGGTGGATTTACCGCAGCCGCTCTCGCCGACGATGCCAAGCGTTTCTCCCTTGTCGAGCGTGAAGCTCACGTCGTCGACCGCCATCGTAAGATCGTCCGATGATGGATTGCCGTAGCCGACTTTGAGGTTATTCACTTCTAGGAGCGTCATCGCGGGCCTCAGTGCAGACCGCGCGCGGCGTCGAGGCCGAGCGCGTTTGCGAGTCCGTCGCTCGCGAAATTCAACCCGATGACAAGGGTGCTGATAAAAAATGCGGGGAGCAGGATGAGCCACGGCGCCTCATAAATCTGGCCGACGCCTTCGGAAACCATCAATCCCCAGTCCGGTGTGGGTGGTGAAATGCCGAGGCCGAGAAACGACAGAGCACTGACGATCAAAATGGCCGAGGAGGTGCGGATCGCGAACTCGACGACTACGACCTCGACGACGTTTGGGGTAAGTTCCCGCAGGATTACCGACAACACCGATTCACCACGCAGACGGGCGGCCTTCACATAGGCCAATGGCACTTGGGTCAACGCTTGCGCCCGGATGGTCCGGACCGCGCCTGGGAAATAGCTGAGGCCGAC
Source organism: Alphaproteobacteria bacterium (assembly GCA_965228975.1). Taxonomy (GTDB): domain Bacteria; phylum Pseudomonadota; class Alphaproteobacteria; order UBA8366; family UBA8366; genus JAJFJD01. Next base: position 2,196,380 of record OZ245851.1, on the reverse strand, counting down.
GACAATCGTCAAAACCACGACCGAACGGCCGAACCCAACAACGAACAGGGCAACGAACAAGATGCCCGGTATGGAAAGCTTGGTATCGACGATGCGCATGACGACATCATCGTAGAGGCCGCCGATATAGGCGGATGAAACCGCGAAGAAGGTTCCGATCAGTACCGCGCCGAGAACGCCGATCATCGCAACGGTGATGGACGTACGGCCGCCCATCAACAGGCGCGACAGATAGTCCCGTCCGATAATGTCGGTACCGAGCAGAAAGTCGCTGTGACCCGGCGGTATCATCGGCATCGATACGAGTTGGGTCGGCCCGTAGGGGATCAGCAGTGGTGCAAATAGGGCGCAGAAGAGATGAACCGCGACCAGTGCAACACCGATCGTCGTGCCGGCACTGTGGGTCAGGATTGCGCGGAGGGATTTATCGTTCGCTAACATGGCTTCGAACTCTGGGGTCGAGGACAATGATGGCGAAATCCGCCAACAGGTTCATCAGCACCACCAAGACCGCGCCCAGAAATGCGATCGCCTGGACGACATGAACTTCGCGGGTATCGACCGCCTCGATCAATTCGATACCCAGCCCCGGATAGCCGAAGACCTTCTCGACAACGATGAGTCCCGACAGAACGCCGGCTACATAAAGCGCCGTCGCGTTGAGCGTGGGGATCACGGATGCCGGCAGGACGTGCCGGAACACGATCCTGTGCTCAGGTACCCCGGACAGGCGGGCGCGCTCGACGAAATCGCTGTTCATCGTTTCCGCGAATCCTACCCGCAACAAGCGGCTCAAATGCGCGACATGACCGATGATGACGGTGATCGCCGGCAACAGAGAGACCGCCAGCAGCTGAAGCGGCGGGGCGTCGTTGAAGACCGTGATGACCGCCGGAAATAATGGAATCCAGACGGCAAAAATAATGATCAACACCGTACCGATGACAAAGTCGGGGATCGAGTATCCGATGATGGATGTGGTCGAGACGATCGCGTCGGTGCGTCGGCCACGCCAGTATCCGGCGGCGGCGCCAATCGCGAAGGCGACCGGCATGGTAATCAAGGTAATGACCGCACCGAGCTGAAGTGAATTCAGAAGCGGGTCGAAGATTATCTCACCGATCGGAATTTTGTCGACCGTCGTTACGCCGAAATCGCCAACGACGGCGCCGGAGAGCCATGTGAAGAACCGGATCGGTGCGGGGATATCGAGACCCAGGTCGCGCCGCATTTCTTCGATGTCGGCCTGCGTCATCACGCTGACGTCGTCTTCGGTCAAATAGACGTCGAGCGCATCCCCCGGCAGAACTTCGGTTGCCAGGAAAACGAAAACCGCAACTAAAAAAATGACGAGAACGGACAGGCCTGTCCGTCGGATCATCGCGGTGAGCATCGGGTCACTCTCAAAAAATACGCTGTCGGCGGCACCGTCGCGCAAATCCCACGGCTATGCACCATGGGAGAGAAGAGGGGACGGGATGATCAGCGCAACGGCGCAGCCTCATCCTGTCCCCTGCTTGCGATCTCTACGACTTCCAGACGGAGTCGAATTTCCCGGACCAACTTTGTGAATGTGCCTTCCATCCTTTCACGTTGGACCGGTGAACATCGATCGAGCGCCGGCCGATGAGGAACAGGGTCGGGACTTCGTCGTGCAGGATACGTTGCATTTCATGGTAGATCGAACGCCGTACCTCTGAGTCGCCGGTCGCCATCGCTTTCTTGTACAGCGCGATGTACTCGTCGCCTTTCGCGCTGGGGTGCCAGTAACCGCTTTCGTTGTAGGTAGGCCGCGCCATGCGAAATAGGTTCGCGGCCGGGTTCCTTGGGCCAACCGGGCCCATGGCGAAGCGGTGTTTGCGTGTCTTTTTCTTGTCTTCGACACGCCATTTGCGATAGCCGCTCTTTTGCCGCGCTTCGATGGGCAGGGTGATCCCTGCGTCTTTCACCGATTCCGACATGACCTGGAACACCCGGTCGATTTCCGGATAGTAGCTCGAGTAATACAGCGTCGGCAGGGTGATACCATTGGGATGCCCGGCCTCGGCCAGGAGTTTCTTGGCTTTCTTGACATCGCGGACGACGTCCTTGGGCAGGAAGTCGGCGTTGTAATTGGCCATATGGGTGTCGTTGGTGATCCATGCGGATTTACCGCCGTACACGATGTCGATGATCTTCTGGCGATCGACGGCCAACGTCAGCGCCTGACGGATTCGCTTATCGTTGAAGGGGGATCCTTCATACTTGGGCAACACGACCAGCATTTGCGAACCCGCCTTGGCGATGTCGACGACCGTATCGGGCAATTTCTCGAACTGCGGCACCATGGCCGGGTCGATGGCGAGCACCATATCGAATTGCTTCGACCGATAGCCGTTCATCGCGGCGGACATCGGCTGCACCACGACCTCCAGCGAATCGAGATAGGGTCCGTCGCCCCAATATTGGTCGTTCGCCTCGTAGACAACCCGTCGTTGGGGGTCAATCTTGGCGAACTTGAACGGGCCGCTGCCGATGCCGTCCATTCCGATCTTATCGAGCGGTGCCGCCGGCATGATCGCCTGACGGTATTCTGCCGCCCACCATCCGAATTCTGCATTGGGCGATTGCAAATGGAACCGCACCTTGTTGGGACCGGCCTTTTCGACTTTCGCCAGCATTTTCTTGGCGAATGACGTTCCCAATTTCTTGTTGCGATGGAAATCATACGAGGAGATGACGTCCTCAACCGTCAGGTCACGCCCATCGTGGAACTTGATGCCCTCGCGGATGTCCACTTCCCAGACCGTCTGGTCTTCGGCCACGGCTTCCCACTTGGTGGCCACTTCCGGATGGACTCTCAAATCCTCATCGACCCAGGTCAGCGCGTTATAGACGTTCTTGGAGCGGATCTCGATCCCGGCGTAAGGATGCTTGGCTTTTTTCAGGCTCTTGTGTTTCGAATTGTGTCCCAGGACCGCATAAACCAGTTTTCCGCCTTTCTTGGGCTTTTCCGCCGCGATACTAGCGCCTGGAAAAAGGATGTCTCCGAGAGTTAAAGCGACCGCGGTGCCTCCGGCACCTGCAATGACGAACCGACGCGTGAATACGGATTTCGGGTCCATGACGTATCCTTTCCCTGTATGTGAGCGTTAAACCTCACTGGTTTTATGATTTTACTGTTTCAGTTTAATGCGAACGTACTCCTTCAGTGAAATGGGCAGCGAATATGGGGAGAATACAGACATGAATTCACCGCCACCCGTTTCAAAATTCCGCAGATGTCAATGGTCCTATGAACCTAACCATTGAACCAATAGAAAAAAGAGATACTCAGTATTGGTTTAATAAATGGATGGAATAAGAAATCGGGAGGCCTCGCGGTGTCGCCCAGCCGCGATCTACCGCATCAGATCGCGCATCGACACGGTTTCGTCGGCCAGGGCGTCGTCGTCGAGCGCTTTGTCGCCGCCAATCAACCGGCGGGCGATGCGCATGTCGCGGGGGCGGTTGACGCTCATCGCGCCGACCATGCGGTCGCCGGCCATCTGGAAGCCGATGAAGTCGGTTGAGCCGGGGGTGCCGCGAAACACCACGCGGTCCCAGCTTTCCGGCAACCCAGCAACCTGTAGATTGGCGTCGAGCTGATCCGACCACATCCACGGCACCTCGCTATAGGGCTGCGCGTCGCCGCACATGGTCTTGGCGGCGGCGATTGCTTGGTTCTGGGCGTTTTGCCAGGATTCCAGCCGGATGTGCCGGCCGTATAGCGGGTTCAAGTGATTGGTCACGTCGCCGGCGGCGTAAACCTCGGGCGCGGAGGTCCGGCCGAATTCGTCGACAACGATGCCGTTGTCGACCGCGAGGCCCGCGTCCACCGCCAACGCGGTCTCGGGAACGATGCCGACGCCGATCACGGCCAGATCCGCCGCCAGTCTCTCGCCATCGGCGGTGACCGCGTGGGTCATCGCGCCGTCACCCTCGAAGGAGGCGATACCCGTATTCAAGCGGATATCGACCCCCTGCGCGGTGTGGAGGGAGAGGAACGCGTCGGACACCTCCGGCAGGACCGCGCGGCCCATCAACCGGTCGGCCATTTCCAGCACGGTGACGGTGCATCCCTGCTGCCGGGCGCTGGCCGCGACCTCGAGTCCGATGAAGCCGCCGCCAACCACGACGACACGTTTGCCGTCGCCCAAGCCGTTCTGGATGGCGCGGCTGTCGTCGAGAGTGCGGAGATAGTGGATATTCGCCAGGTCGGCGCCCGGCAGCGGCAGCCGGCGTACGGACCCGCCGGTGGTCAGCAGCAGCTTGTCGTAGGAAACGTCGCTGCCGTCGTCGAGCGTAACGGATTTCGCACCGGCATCGAGCGCGATCGCCCGCCGGCCGAGCCGGCAGTCGATGTCGTTCTCGGCGTAGAACGCGTCGTCCCGCACCGGCGTGTGCGCTTCCGGACGTCCCTGGAGCAGTTCCTTGGACAGCGGCGGGCGTTCATAGGGCAGGTGAGGTTCTTCCCCGATCAGGATGATCTTGCCGGTGAATCCGGCACCGCGCATGGCTTCGACGGCGCGGCCACCGGCATGGCCGGCGCCGACCACCACATATGTTTCGGAATCGGGCATGGGGCCAGGATCTCCGGCGAGGGATGTCGGCGGCTAGACCTTGACCAGGACCTTACCGTCTTCGATCTTCACCTCGTAGGTTTGAAGCGGTTCGGACACGGGCGGACACAAGGCCTCGCCGGTCTTGATGTTGAACCGGCCTTCATGCAGGGGACATTCGATCTCGTCGCCTTCCTGAAATCCGTGCACCATCGATGCGAAGGCATGCGTACAGATATTGCTGGTCGCGAATATGTCGCCGTCGACGTTGTAGAGCGCGATGGCGGTGTCGCCGACCTCGACCTTGATGGGCTCGTCGGGTGCGACGTCGTCTTTTGCTGCAACGGAGTGCCAGGTTGCCTCTGTCATGGTTCTTTTCCGTCCCCTAAGTGAAAGGCCCCGAAGATCGGGACCGCTGTAAGTCGAAACGTGAATTTATATATAGAGTTCCCGGATTAGCGTCTCCAGTGTAATTTGGCGCTCCACCGCAGCCGCGGCAGGACCAATCCGTCGACAACGCATCGATCCAATTTCGAATGAGCTTCGAGCCGACCGTTGAGACGCTGCTCTATGTGGCGTTTGTGTATGTACTGACCGGTGCCGTGAAAGGCGTCCTCGGCATCGGATTGCCGTTGGTCAGCCTGCCCTTGCTGGCCGGCACCTTGGGGCCGGTGACGGCGATGGCCTATATGATCGTGCCGACCTTCGCCGTGAATTTGTGGCAGGCCATCCAGAGCGGATATCTGGTCGAGGCGTTCAAGCGGTTCTGGACCGCCTATCCCATGGCCATTCTGGGTGTGGCCATCGGCGTGTCGTTCCTGACACGCATGGATGCGGGCACGTTGACGGCCGTCGTGGGCGTGTTGGTCATCTTCGTGTCGGTGAGCCAACTCTTTCCGTTGCGGCTCTCGGTGCCCCACGGGTTCGAGCCGTGGACCACGCCGGTCGTGGGGCTGTGTTCCGGAATGCTGGGCGGGTTATCGAGTTTCCTCGGTCCCTTCATGGTGATCTATCTGGTGGCGTTGCGGGTGACCAAGGATCAGTTCGTCGGGGCGATTGCGCTTTTCTATCTGATCGCCGGCATCCCGTTCTTCGGCGGTCTCGCCGTGAGCGGCAATCTCGGGGTCGAAGAGCTGATCGGCTCGTCGGCGGCATCGGTGATGATCCTGATCGGCGTCGTCGGCGGGCAATGGATCCGGAAGAAGGTGTCGCCCGAACTCTTCCGCAAGGCGGTGCTGATCATGCTGATCCTGATCGGCGCGAACATGATCCGGAAAGGGCTGACGACGTGAGGCTCCGTCGGAGCGGGATGACGTCATGATCGACCTCGGTCTGTCCCATCTCGCCTTGGCGTTTATCTTCTTCGCTTTTCTCATCGCGGGAACGGTCAAGGGGGTGATCGGCGCGGGCCTGCCGATGGTGGCGGTGCCGACGATCGCCACGGTGCTCGACCCGGCAATATCCGTCGCAATTCTGATCGTGCCCGTAGTCGTCTCGAACGTTTGGCAGAGCGTGCAAGGTGGGCTCTACCGCGACGCCTTCCAGCGGTTTTGGCCGTTTCTTCTCTGCTTGTTCATTTTCGTGTTCGGCGGCGCACAGGTGCTCTCCACGGCCGATCCCCGAGTGATGTCGCTGGTGATGGGATGTGTCGTGATTGTGATCTGTGCGGTTCAGCTTCTGATCGGCCGCATCACGATCCCGGCGAAGACCCAGCGTTGGCTCAACCCGGTTGCGGGCGCCGTGTGCGGCATCTTCGGCGGCGTCGCTGGGATGCTGGCGATGACGATTGTCTATTCGGCCGCGCTACGGTTGCCGAAGGACTTGCTGATCAGTCTGCTTGCGTTGATCGCGCTCTGTGGGACGACACCGTTGTATGTCAGCCTGATCCTGAACGATGTTCTGGGATGGCGCGAGATCGGCCTGTCGGCGTTGGGGCTGGTGCCGGTCTTGGCGGGCATGGTGGCCGGAAAATGGATTCGCGACCGTATCTCGCAGGATAGCTTCGAACGCATCCTGCTCGCCGCGCTCATCCTGATCGGCTTGAACTTGATCCGGAAGGGGCTGCTCTAGTTCTTTTCCGGATGGAGGGTCTTGAACCGCTGCACGAAACGCGCCTTCACGGTGACCGCGGGCACAGGGGTCAGTTGAATCTTGGGGAGCCGTTGATGTCGGCCGAAGAAGCGTCTTGCCTCGCCCTCGGTAAATCCGGCCAGTTGCACGGCCTCCAAGAAGGCCGACATGCGGTCGGCGCGCTTGATCAGTTTCGACACCTTCGCAGGCAAGGTCGCCGGCAGTCCGAAACGAATGTGTATGGCTGTCAGGAGTTTTTTCTCGAGAGATTTGTAATCGAGTCCGACCGCCGACTTGAACGGCGAGATCAGGTCGCCGATCACATATTCCGGCGAATCGTGCAACAGCGCCGCCAGCCGCCATTGCCGGGTGAGCTTGGGGTCGATGAAGCCGCAGAGTTCGTCCACCAGAAGCGAGTGCTGTGCGACCGAGAACGCCGAGCGTCCGGCGGTCTGGCCGTTCCAGCGGGCGACCCGCGACAGGCCATGGGCGATGTCCTCGATTTCGATATCGAGCGGGGAGGGGTCGAGCAGATCGAGCCGTCGCCCGCTCAGCATCCGTTGCCAAGCGCGTGCTGCCATATCGGTCTACGGCCCTCGGCTTAGATCGTCTTGCCGCGCGGCGGTTCGTCGGCGCCAGGTTTGGGCAACCGCTTCGGTCCGGTGCCCTTCTTCCGGCGGATGATTATGTCGCCGTCCTCGGTAATTTCGGGCGTTTCGTATTGCGGGATCGACCGTATCAGGGATTCGAGCGCGCGCACCATCTTGTCCAACCCTTCGGCGGCAAGGCGCGACGGATCGTCCTTCTGGTCGGCGGCATGGGCCGGCAACGCGACAATTGCGAACAGCGCGGCGGCAAGACAGGATTTGCGGATCGGCGTTAGCATGGAATATCAGCCTTTTCGCGGGTAAAGTTATTACTCTCATATCGGTATCATAAACTGTAAATCAATCAGGAGAATGGGATGAACGCCAACGGAGCGGGTTATCGCGTGGCACTCGGCGGTTTGGGTGCGATCGGATTGAAGGTTGCCCGCGCGCTGGACGACGGCATTCCCGGCCTGACCTTGACCGCCGTTTCCGCCAACAATCGTGAGGCGGCGGCGGAACGTATGTCGGATTTCAAGTCGCCGCCGCCGGTCATGGGGCTGGGCGACCTGGCCGATCATGCCGATGTGATCATCGAATGCGCGCCCGCGGCGGTCTTCGACGAGATCGCGGAAAGCGCGATCGAGGCGGGCAAGATCTTCATGCCGTTGTCCTGCGCTGCCCTGCTGTCGCGGCCGCATCTCGAAAAACGCGCGGCGGAGACCGGCGCCCGTATCATAGTGCCGACCGGCGCGTTGGTCGGGTTCGACGCGGTCCGGGGCGCGGCGGAAGGCGGCATCAACACGGTCACCATGAAGACCGAAAAGCCGCCGAAAAGCGTGAAGGACGCGCCCTATCTCGCCGAACACGGCATCGATGTCAGTAACCTGACGGAACCCTTGAAGATTTTCGAGGGATCGGCGCGCGATGCCGCCGTAGGGTTTCCTGCCAATGTCAACGTCGCGGCCGCGCTCAGCATGGCGGGTATCGGGCCGGACGAAACGACGATCGAAATCTGGGCCGATCCCGATCAGCCGCGCAACAAGCATACGATCACCGTCGATGCGACCTCGACGCGCTTCACAATGGTGATCGAAGGCATTCCGACCCCGGACAACCCGGCCACGGGCCTTCTGACGCCGTTGAGCGTCATCGCGACCCTGCGTGGGCTTACGAGCACGCTGCGCGTCGGAACGTAGCGTCTACGCGGGGACGGGCCGTGGGCGTGTCAGCAGAAGCTGCAGCGCGCCGACGAAGCAGAGCACGGCCAGCAGATAGAAGGGCCACGTGTATTCCCCGGTGCCTGCGACCAGACCGCCGAAGATCAGAGGCATGGTCATGATTCCGCCATAGGTGAAGAACTGACCGCCGCCGCTTGCATCGGCCGCCTGGTCATCGGGCACGATGCGGACGATCTCGGAAAAGAACAGGCCAACCCAGCCGTTGGCGCTCAACCCCAGCAGTGTTGTCACCGCGCCCAGGGCTGCAAAGAGCCATGCGGAATCGAACTGTGCGGTCAATGCGAAGCCCGCCGCCATGCAAAACCCGGTAAGGATCAAGATCGCCCTCGAACTCAGCACGCGTTCGGCGATGGCACCCCAGAACAACCGTATCGGGATTCCGCAGCCGCTGAAGATCGCGTAAAGGAAACCGGCGCTGGCGATCGACAAGGCGACCCTCTCGGTCAGGAAGACCACGAAGTAGGACGCGAATGTCACCTGCGCGCCGGCATAGATAAATCCCATGATGGCCAGCGCCCTTAGATCGGGGCGGCTCACGGCAATGCGCAGCGGTGTCAGGAAACTTCCCGTGCCGACGGGGTGCGTTCTGTCACGGTCGACGTCCAGGCGGGTCCGAGTCGGTTGGATCAATATTATTACCGTCACAGCCGCGACGGCGACCGCCCCGACGGCGACCTTCCAATCGTAAGCGAGCAGGAGGGCAGGCATTGCGACGCCGGCCAGGACACCGCCCATCGGCGTCGCACATTGTTTTGCCGAAAAGACGAAGGCGCGCCAGCGCGGCGGCGTGGTTCGGGCGAGCACGTGCGATCCGGCGGGATTCATCGGCCCGTTCGCCATGCCGATGGCGACGGCGCAAAATATCGCCGTCGCGACGGTGCCGAGATTGAAGGCGGCGGTTCCGGCCGCGGTGAAAAGCAGCAGTATCTGCATGACCCGCACCGTGCCGAAGCGGATCACTAATGCGCCCGAAAACAATCCCCCGAACATGCCGATCAGGTAGACGAGCGAGGTGAAACCGCCGACATAGACGGTGGATATGCCGATATCCGGCGCCGCCGCCGGGGCCACGACCGGGATGGCGAAGGCCGCCATGGTCATGATCGACTGCGCCGCGAACATCGTGGGCAGGGCGATTCTCGCGTCGCTGCGCAGTAGGTCCCGCATCATCCTTCCCGGGGTTCGGAGGGTCGTTCGCTGGCGAGCGCCACAGCCGTGCTGGCGCCGATGGACATGACGGCGATCGCGGCGAAGGGGATATCGTATCCGCCCGACAGATCGACCAGCAAACCGAAGGCGGGCGGCACGGCCATCGCCCCGGCGAAGAAAAAGAACTGCGCCCCGCCGGTGGCCTCGCCGATGCGGCCGTCGGGGGCCAGGCGCGCGACTTCCGACATGTAGAGCCCGTTCCACCCCAGTGCGCAGCCGCCGAGGATGACGGAGAGGACGAACAGGATGGCCATCGGCCAAAGCTGGGCGACCAGCGCGATCAAGACGAGAAGGCAGGCGGTGGCGAGGCCGAGCAGGATCAGCAGCGCGCGGGCCGATATCACGCCGCCGGCCAGTCCGCCCCAGAAAATCCGCCCGGCGATCCCGCCGCTTTGGAAGACGGCATAGGCGAACCCGGCGACGGTCAGCGGCATGCCCACCGCGCCGGTCATATACACGACCAGGAAGGAAAACAGGCAAACTTGGACGCCGGAATACAGCACCGCCGCGACGGTCAGCCATCGTAGCAGCTTGTCCGCGAGGATCAGCCGGATCGGGGCGATGATCGAAACCTTGGATTGCGGCGAATCCGGTTCGTCGGGACTATCGATCCGCCCCCGCGTCGGTTGGACGAGCAACGCCAATAGGACCAAGACGCCGCCGAGGATCAGGGCGGCGGCCTGCCATCCGTACCAGGCCGCCAGGACGGGCGTGATCGCGCCGGCGAGGGCGCCGCCCAGGGTCACGCCGGACTGTTTCACGGAAAAGACGAAGGCGCGCCACCGGTCCGGTGTGTGCCGCGCCAGCACGTCCGAACTCGCCGGGTTGACCGTGCCGTAAGCGATACCGAGACAAATCGCGCTCAGCATGGCCAGGGCCGGATGCGCGACGACGAAAAGGCCGAGGCCGGCCGCCGAGAGAACCAGTGCCGCCTGGCTCACCCGGATCGCGCCGTAGCGCTGCACCCACGGCCCCGCGGCCAGTCCGCTGACCATGGCGGAACCGTACAGACCGGCGACCCACACGCCGATCAACGTCGCCGCCACCCCGATATCGGCCGCCGCCACCGGCGCCAGCACCGGCACCGCGAAGTCCGCCGTCGACATCAGCGTCTGAATCGACAGCATGGCGAGCAACGGTATGAGAACCGTGGGGGTCAGAAGATCGCGCAATTATCAATTCTGTTCAGGTGAATCAAAGCGTAATGCGTTTGTCGGTCGTCTGCAGGCCAGATTACACTTCGAAAGAGATAACTGGATTCCCGCTCTTGCGGGAATGACGTGTGTTGAACAGAATCCGATATTTCAATTGTCATTCCCGCGCAAGCGGGAATCCAGGAAACAGTGGGGCTTAACTAAAACGGCACCGCCAAATCCGCCGGCGGCAGGATCGTCGTGCGTTTCATCAGGCGTTCCGCGGATGGGTCGAACTCGCCGCGGCGATGCATGGTGGAGGCATTGTCCCACATCAGCGCGTCGCCGAGCCGCCATTGGTGGTCGTAGAGGAATTGCGGCTGCAGGCACCAGTCGTACAACTCTTGCAGCAAGTCCGCCGACTCGTCCTCCGGCATGCCCTCGATGCCGATGGTCAGTCCCGGGTCGGCGTAGATCGCCTTCTCGCCGGTGATCGGGTGGGTTCGGATCAGCGGGTGCGCTATATCCGGCGTCATTGCCGTTTGCTTGTCGTTGGTCGGTTCGCTCCACTGCTTGTTGAAATAAGCGTAGGAGTGCATCGCGCGCAGCCCTTCCAGCGTGGTTTTCTTGTCGTCGGGCAGGGCGGCGTAGGCGGCCGCCATGTTGCAGAACGCCGTGTTGCCGCCGCTCGGTGGGATTTTCACGCTGTAGAGCAGCGAACCGACGGCCGGGTGCTCGCGGTATATCTGGTCGTGATGCCACCCGACCTCGTGATCCGACAGAATGCCAATGGGTTCTCCATCCTTCTTCATGTTCGATACGATGAGAAGCTCGGGATGATCGGGCGATAGATACTCTTCGCGGACATGGATCTCGAGGTCGCCGAACAGGGCACTAAACGCGACGATATCCTTTTCTTCGAGGGACTGGTCGCGGAACAGCAACAGGCCGTGATCCGCCCACAGCCATCGCAAGGCATCCTGCGTAGCCGCGTCATGATCCTGCGCCATGTCGATGCCGATCACTTCGACGCCGAAATTCTCCAGGGGCCGTGTTTCCATTCGAATAGTTGCCTCGCGCTGCCTGTGGGACTTCCTATGCCGGCGCATTTGTCCGGACAAATAGTTTCTTGCAGCCAAGCCGATCTTGCAAGTATTCCGATTGAGGCCATGCGGCGCGTTACCGGTCGTAGAATGAAATTTGATGCGCTAGGATTACGCCCGGAGAAAATAGGAGAGCGGGCGCGTCACCGGGATCCCAAGGCTCTGAGGAGGACGAGATGTTCGAAATGGCGCAATTCATCGAGGAATGCAAGGAAGCGGTCCGCGAGAATGACAAGCAGAAAGCGGTGCGCGAGGTCGTCGCGAGGGCGGTGTCCGATCCAGCGGGAATCATCAAGGCGGTGGGTGAGCCGAGCCGCGCGTCAGTGGACAAACTGCATCACTCACCGGAGTTGACGATTATCAATCTCGTCTGGGCGCCGTACATGACCGTCATGCCGCACAATCATGAGATGATGGCGGTGATCGGCATTTATTCCGGCCGGGAAGACAACATCTTTTGGCGGCGTTTGATGGACGAGCCCGACGGAAAGATCGAGGCGGCTGGGGCAAAGGCGCTTTCGAACGGCGACGCGACGCCGCTGGGGCCGGATATCATTCACTCGGTGACGAACCCGATTCCGCGTCATACCGGTGCTATACACGTCTATGCCGGCGATTTCTTCGGTACCGACCGCAGCGAATGGGATCCGGATGCTCTGACGGAACAACCCTACGATGTTCAAAAAACGCTCCGGCTGTTCGAAGAAGCGAACGGGTAGGCGTGCCTACTTCCCCTTATAGACTGGCTTGCGCTTCTCGTTGAAGGCGCGGATGCCTTCCATGCGGTCCTCGGTCGGGACCATGCGGTTATAGGCCTCGATCTCGAACATGTAGCCGTTCCGTGCGTCGGTTTGCATGGACATGTTGAGCGACTTCTTCGCTTGGCGGATGGAGATCGGCGCGTTGGCGGCGATGCGCCGCGCGGTTGACAACGCTTCTTCCATGAGCCGGTCCGGTTCGCAGACCTTGTTCAGGATTCCCCATTCGAGCGCCTCCTCGGCGGAGCAGGGCGCGCCGCACATCAGGAATTCCTTGGCCCGGCGGATGCCGACCGCACGCGGCAGCATCTGCGTGGCGGCCGCGCCGGGCATGATGCCCAGCGTCACTTCGGTCAGGGCGAACCGGGCATGGCTCGCGCCGTAGGCGAAGTCGCAGAGCAGGACGAACTCGGTACCGCCCCCATAGGCGACCCCGTTGATTGCGCCGATGATCGGCGGCGGGACATCCATCATCGTCAGTACGGCCTGCTCGAAGATGGCGTGCTGATGCTGCCATTGTTCGTCGGTCATGCCGTCGCGATCCTTGAGGTCGCCGCCGGCGCAGAAGGCCTTCTCGCCGGAGCCGGTCATGACGACGCAGCGCACGTCCTCCTGATCCACATACAGGTCGCGCCAGAGGTCGCGGAGGTCCAGCCCCATCTGCGTGTTCATGGCGTTCGCCCGTTCCGGACGGTTGAGCGTAACGACGAGGATGTGGTCCTCGACCCGGTCGAGCTTGAGCGTTTCGTAATCGATGCGCATGGGGTCAGTCTCCGAAAATTTCCTTGGTATGCTCGCCGAGTTGCGGCGCGCCCTTCGGTTGCGGGGGCCGTTCGTGGTCGAATTGCAGCGGCAGGCCAAGCAGCTTGAAGACCTTGTCGTCGGTTTCTTGCAGGATACCCAGCGCCAGCGTTTGCGGATCGACCAGAACCTCGTCGATGCTCTGCGTCGGTGCGTTGGGCACGCCGACCGCATCCAGCTTCTCCTGCCAGACCTTTCGCGGCTCGGTCTTCAGGACCGCTTCCATCTTTTCGTTCAAGGCGTCGAGGTTGTCCCAGCGGGTCAGGTTCGATTCGAAGCGTGGGTCGTCGGTCCACTCAGGATGGCCGAGCGCGCCGCACATCTTGGTGAACAGGCGATCGTTGGCGCCCGCGATGACAAGATAGCCGTCGGCGCATTCATAAGCCTGATAGGGCGCGATGCCGGGGGCTTTCGATCCGACCCGTTTGGCCGGCTTCCCGGTGCCGTAATACCCGGCGGCGTGATAGTTCATCCAGCCGAGGGCGGTCTCGTACAGCGACGCGTCGACGCGGCAACCCTTGCCGGTTTCGTGCCGCTGATTGAGCGCGGTCAGCACGCCGATGACGGCCCACATGCCGGTGCCCATGTCGATGATCGAGGTGCCGACCCGCGCCGGCGGCCGGCCTTCCTCGCCGTTGACGCTCATGACGCCGCCGCAGGCTTGCATCAATGGGTCGTAGCCGGGGCGGTCCTTGTAGGGGCCGGCATTGCCGAAGGCGCCGCTGTGGCAATAGATCAATCGCGGGCTCAAGGGCATCAGATCGTCGGCGGACAGGCCCAGCTTTTCGACCAGGCCGGGGCGAAGGTTCTGAACCACCACGTCGGCCTTCTCGATGATGAAGTCGCGCAGGCGGTCGACCTCGGCCTTGTTCTTGAAATCGACGACCACGGATTTCTTGTTGCTGTTCAAGACCAGGAAGAAGGACCGCATACCCTCCTGAACCGAGGGCGGCCCCCATTGGCGGCAATCGTCGCCGACGTCGGGGCGCTCGACCTTGATGACTTCGGCGCCCAACATGCCCAGCACCCAGGTACCGTAGGGCGCGGCCACGCTGGTGCCCAGCTCGACCACGCGAATGCCGTCTAGCGGTAGTTTTGCCGTCACGATACCTCCAACCAATATATGAGCCGTCGCGGTCGTGCCGGATGGGTGGCGCAGTCCGCCTGGGGGCTTGGTTTCCGCGGCGATTCGAGCCGCGATTTTCTTGATCCCGACTTAACCGTGCCGGTGCGGCGTCGTCAAATCGGCGGTGGTTTTTCCGATGGCGGGACGACTATCGTGTCGTCTGGGACAGGCCGACCGCAAGGGGACGATGAAATGAAGGACGTGACGGCATTCGACCTTCGAAAGACGTATGTGAACCTCGATGCGCGGGGTGGAACTGACCGGATTGAGGTCACCGAAGATTTTTGGTCCAGTCTTACGAAGGGGACGCGGCGTTTGGACGGGTATCTGATCACAGTGTCCGATATCCGCAATGACATACCGCATTGGGAGATGCATCCGAACGGCGATGAGGTCCTCTATCTCCTATCGGGCAAGCTGGACATCCTGATCGACAATGGAGGCCGGGAGCAGCGAGTTCCTTTGCGGCCGGATAAACCGGGTGTGGTCGTTCCCGCAGGCGCGTGGCACCGGGCCGTGGTTGTCGAACCCGGTCGTTTGATGTTCGTTACGTGGGGCGAGGGGACGGAGCACCGCCCTGTGTAGTGCCGCGACGGTTATTTCGTCGTCGCGACGTATACACCGTCCCAATCCGGGGCCGGCGGGTTCTGGCGGTAGGCGGCGATGCGGTCCTTGTAGAGCGCATAGAAATCGGCCGTTGCGCCGTCGAGTGCCCGGCACTCGGTGGCGAGCCGGTCTGCGGTATCCCAGGCTTGCGCGCGGTAGGCGTCGAGCATTGCGGCGTTGGCGCGAACGAGCGCCTGGAAGCCATCGGAGTCTCGATAGGCTTTGTCGCCCAACAACCCGTAGATCGTTACCGCCTCGGATTTACCCTTGACCGCGATCCGGTCCAGTTCCAGCAGCGCGAAGTGGTCGGCCGTCTTGGCGGCGGTTGTCTCGCCGACGACGATGGGCATGCCGTATTCGCGTGACTGGCCTTCGAGGCGGGCGGACAGGTTCACCGCATCCCCGAGCACCGAATAATCGAAGCGTTGCGCGGACCCCATGTTGCCGACGACGCAATCGCCGGTATTCAACCCGATCCCGACCGCCAGCGGCTGGTAGGGGACGCCGGCTTCTTCGGCCTCGGCCTTGCGCGCCACGTTCAGGGTTTCGAGTTCCGCTTGCATGGCCAGCGCCGCGTCGCACGCCTGCGTTTCATGGTCCGGCACCGACATCGGCGCATTCCAGAACGCCATGATGCAATCGCCCATATATTTGTCGATGGTCCCGTTGCGCGACAGAATCGCGTCGCTGAGCGGGGTCAGGAGCCGGTTGATCAAGACGGTCAGGCCTTGCGGGTCGCTTTTGTAGGATTCGGAAATCGAAGTGAACCCTTGCACGTCGCAAAACAGGATCGTCATGGACTTGGTCTCGCCGCCGAGGGTGAGCTGTTCCGGATGCTCCGCGAGTTGCTCGACGAGGGCGGGCGACAGGTATTGGCCGAAGGCGCTGCGCACGCGGCGCTTCTCCGCCGTCTCCCGCGCATAGTTGCTGAAGGTGAGAACGGCGTAGAGCGCGACGACCGTGGCGCCGGGATAGGTCACGTCGAACAGCAGCAGATGCGACTTGTAGAGATACCAGGAAATCCCGGCCAGGGTGCCGCCCGCGATGAGCAACCCCAGAAGGGTCCAAAGCGGTCCGAGCCGCGGGACGAGAATCATCAGGATGATCCCGGCGACGATGGCCATGAACATCTCGGCGCTGTTCGCGTAGTTCGGGTAGCGCAGGAAGAAACCGGCCTTGTCGATATCGGCGATGGCCTGGCGCATGGCCGCGGGTCCGTCGGCGCCTTCCGCCGACAGTTCTTTGACCCGCGCCTGGACCGCCACCGTGTAGGCGGTCTCCGCCGTGAAGATCGATTCCAATAAATTCGCATGGACCTCAACGCCCGGCATCCGGTTCGCGACCGGCGTCTCCCGGATATCGACCAGTCCGGCCGCCGACGCCCCGACGATGGCGAATTTTCCGTCGAGCCGATCCTTCGGGACCTGGCCGGTCAGGATGTCCGACGCGGAGATATACAGACGGCCGGTGTTACCCGGCGTGTTGTAGATATCCGGCTTGGCGAAGTGAACCCAGATGCGCCCCTGCGCGTCGGTCGGCAGGATGAAGCTGCCGCCGCCGAATTCCCGGCGAATCTGAATCTGCACGGCGGTCATACCGGCGGCGTCGCGCCGGCTAATGAGCGTGTTGTTACCGAACACCGCGCGCAGCATCTCCACGGTCAGCGCGGGGCGTATGTCGCCGCTGGCGATGGCGAGGAGGGGAACCCGCCGGACCTTTCCGTCCAGTTCCACGCCGATTGAGAAGAACCCATGCCCGGCGGCGGCCTCTTCCAGTTCGGGTACGTTGGCGACGAGGCTCTTGTAGCGAGCGAGGAAGGGACGGGGATCACCGCCCATTTCCGCGCGGAAGGGCGTCCGGATCCGGGTGGTCTGCCGGTTCGGCGGCAAGGGGGTGTGCAGCGCGACCTGACCGACCACCGTCTTGGTCTTACGCATGGCCTCGGCCATGATCGATTCGTTGCTGGGCAGCGCTTGCAGAGATTTGCGGGCTTCGGAGGCGAGACTTTCGAAAGTTTCCGCCACGACCGCGGGCGACATACGGTCGTATTCCGGGAAAAAAGAATCGAAGCCGACGACTTTCACGCCGTTTGCGCCGAGTCTGTCGATCAGATCGCCGATCAGCGACCGTGGCCAAGGCCACTGACCCAGCGCGGCGAGGCTCTTCTCGTCGATATCGACGATGACGACCGGGCTTTCGGTAATCGGGCGCGGGGACAGACGCTGATACAGATCGAAGGTCAGGACACGGGCGCCCTGAAGCCAAGCCGGATCGGCAATGCGGATCGTCGTGGCGGCCAACAGCAGCGAAAACGCCACCATCACGCCGGCCGTTGGCACCAACCGCCGCCACCAGGACTTCCGCAATGACCGGTTCCCGTCCGCCGTGGACTCCGTCACTCGACGCGTTCCTCACTAATGCGCGCTATCACCGGCGCGGGCCGGGGACGGCGCAGCTTGACCGATATCTCCCGCCGGGCGCAACCGTTGAGTTTGCTGGCATTCCGGCGGTACCTGGGGCAATCTCTCCTAAAGGTGCTGAATAAAGTATTAAGCTGCTGTTTACCAAAGCACCGCTACGATATCGGCGATTTTCGCCAAAAGGATTGATGGCCGCTCATATGCCTGCCACGAAACCGACCGTCGAGGACGGCTCGAAACATCGCTGGTTATGGAATTCGATGCGCGACGCCCGCGGTGCGCTGCGGGACATCCTTTTCGTGTCCTTCTTCGTCAACCTGCTCGCCCTGGCGGCGCCGGTCTTCGTGCTTCAAGTCTATGATCGGGTGGTTTTCCATGCCGGCCTGACAACGCTTCAGGGGTTGGTCCTGGGCATGGCCGTGGTGTTGCTGTTCGATTTCATCCTGCGGCAGGCGCGGAGCCGGATTTTTCAGGCGATCGCCGTCAACATCGATATTTCCGTCGGACGAGCGTTGTACGACAAGATTTTGGGATTGCCGCTGCGGGCGCTCGAAGGGCGGCCATCGGCATATTGGCAGGCACTGTTCCGCGACGTAGAGGTCGTGCGGAACGCGTTGGCGGGGCCGTCCGCGGCGCTGGCGATCGACGTGCCTTTCGCCGTTTTGTTTCTGATCCTGATTTTCATTCTTGCCCCGCCGGTGGCGTGGGTGATCGGCTTGTTCATCCCCGCCTTCCTGTTGCTGGCGTGGCGGTCCGGCAAGGTTGCGCGGCAAACGACCAAGCGGGAACGCGACGCGTCCTTGTCGCGGGATGAACTGTTGAACGAATTGATCACGTCGCGCGCCACGGTGAAATCGCTTGCGCTGGCCGATGCGATACAGCCGAAATGGGAAAGCAAGCACGCGGCCAGCATCGTGCACGCGAAGGAGCGCGGTAAGACGACCGATGGACATCAGGTGCTGGGGCACGTGATGACGCTGATGACGACGGTGGCGATCACCGCGGTCGGCGCCTTGGCCATCCTCGACCAGAAAATGACCATCGGGGCCCTGATCGCCGCGAACATGCTGGGCGGCCGGGCGGTTGCGCCGTTAAGCCAATTGGTTGGACAGTGGCGCATCCTGACCCAGCTTCGCCAAGCCATCGCGCGCCTCGATGGCGTCTTCGCGCTGGAGAGCGAGCGCGCGGAGACCGCTGTGGCCCTGAAACGTCCGGAGGGCGTGTTGCGGCTGGAAGAAGCACGATTCTCCTATGACCCAGGCGGCCCGGTGGTGATCGACGGTCTTGACGGCAAGATCGGCCCGGGGGGGCTGCATGGCGTTATCGGCCGCAACGGCTGCGGCAAGAGCACCTTCCTGAAGCTGATTGCCGGTCTGTACATCCCGCAGGAGGGGCGCGTGCTCCTGGACGGCGCGGACATCCTGCAGTTCAGCCGCCGCGAACTCGCGCGTTGGGTCGCCTACCTGCCGCAGGACTGCACGCTTTTCAGCGGCACGATCCGGGACAACATCTGCATCGCGAACCCGGATGCAAGCGATGAAGCGATCATCGCGGCGGCGGAACGCGCACTGGTGCATGAATTCATCATCGATCTGCCCGATGGGTACGCAACCGACATCGGCGAGGCGGGGGCGCGGTTGTCAGGCGGTCAACGCCAGCGGCTTGCGCTCGCGCGGGCGTTTCTCGGCGAGCCGTCGGTTCTGCTCCTCGATGAGCCGACCAGCGACCTGGACAATGACGCCGAGCGCAACCTGGCGCGAGTGCTGCGCGAAACATCGCGGGAAAACACCGTGGTCGTGGCGACGCATAGCCCCGCATTGTTGAACGCTTGCGATACGATCCTGGTGCTCGACGGTGGCCGGGTCGCCATGGCCGGGCCGGCGCGAGAGGTCCTGCAGCGCCTGCAACCGCGGCCGACCGAGGTTCGTTCGGAGCAGCGCGCATGAGTGATCTGAACCAATCGCCCAACCCCGAAACCGCGACGGCGGATACGGAAAGACCGCTAGACGCCTTGCAGCGGTCCAACCGAAGCCCGGCATTTCGCGGTCTGGCCTGGGCTGTGATCGCGTTGATTGCCGGGTTCTTCGGCTGGGCGGCCTTCGCGCAGTTGGATGAGGTCGCGGTGGCGTCCGGCGAGGTCATCCCGATCGACAAGATCAAAGTCGTCCAACATCTGGAAGGCGGCATCATTCAGCGCCTCGATGTGGCGGAAGGGTCGAAGGTGTCTAAGGATCAGGTGCTCGTCCAGCTAACCGTGGGGGGCGCGGGCGCAACCCGCGAGGAACTTCAGGTGCAGCTCGACTCCCTGTTGCTATCGCGCGCGCGGCTGAAAGCGGAGAGCGCGGAGGCGCCGCTGACCTTTCCGGCCGATATCGCCGAGCGCCGGCCCGACCTTGTTTCCGCCGAACGCGATACTTTCGAGGCGCGGAAACTCGGTCTTAAAAGCAAGCTGGGCGTCATCTTGCAGCAGAGCCGGCAGCGGGAACTCGAAGTCAAGGAACTTCAGGCGCGCCGCCGTGCCGTCCTCGCGAACCTGAAGCTGGAACGCGAGCGGTTGAAGCTATCGGACCAACTGCTCGAAAGCGGCCTGACGCCGCGGATGGAACATCTCGAGATACGGCGCGAAATCGAAAACCTGAATGGCGAGGCGAAGGTCCTGGGGCAGGCGATCCCGCGGTCCAAATCGGCGTTGGCCGAATCCGCAGCGCGGGTGACCGAAGAGACCGAGGCGTTCCGGCGGCGGGCCATCGAGGAACTGAACCGGGTTGAGTTGCAGATCGCGCGCAGCCGCGAAGGATTGGACGAGGCGTCGGACCGCGTGCGGCGGACCGAAATTCGCAGCCCGATCGACGGCATCGTGAAGAACATGCGGTTCAACACCATCGGCGGTGTCGTCCGGCCCGGTGAGCCGATCATGGAGATCGTGCCGGTCGGCGATGAACTGGTCGTCGAGGCGCGGCTCAGCCCGGTCGATCGCGGCTATGTCCAGGAGGGCCAGAAAGCGGTTGTCAAGATTTCGACCTACGACTTCGTTCGCTACGGGTCGCTCGACGGCGTTGTCGAACGCATCGCCGCGGATACCAATGCCGATCCGAACAGCGGGCAGCCTTTCTATGAGGTCGTGA
Source organism: Alphaproteobacteria bacterium (assembly GCA_965228975.1). Taxonomy (GTDB): domain Bacteria; phylum Pseudomonadota; class Alphaproteobacteria; order UBA8366; family UBA8366; genus JAJFJD01. The sequence continues at coordinate 2,175,621 of OZ245851.1, read as the reverse complement.
TCCGTACCGATAGGACCTATCTCGGCTCGACCCAGGGCGAATTCCCCATCACACCCGGCATGCAGGCGATCGTCGATATCCATACGGGAACCCGCTCGGTGATGAACTACCTCGTCAAACCTGTGCTCAAATTGCGACACGAAGCCTTCCGCGAACGCTAGAGCGGCCTTGGCGCATGGTAGCGCGCTAAGAAAAATTGACCCCTCCCGAAAACGCCTTTATGAGTGTTGTTAACCTTTCGGGGAGGAGGGTGTTATAAGAACTATGCTTTCGGGCGGAGCACGAACAGCCGCAGTCTTGCTGTGGAGTGGCGCATTGATCGTCGCCGGTTGGGGCGGTCAGGCGGTCCATGCTGAATCCTTGAATTCCGAGCTGTCGCGTCTCCTCGCCACGCACCCGCAGATCGAAGCCGCGCAAAAGCTGGAGCAAGCCGGCAAGGAGCGCGAAACCGAAGCCTTTTCGGATTTCCTGCCGCGCGCAGAGTTCCTGGGCGAGACCGGGCCCGAATATGTCGACAACAACGAACCGCGCGCCAACGGCGACGATCTGGAAGAACGCCGGGACAAGGTCAAGATGTCGGTCACCCAGAACCTGTTCAACGGGTTCGGCGATAGTGCGCGCGTCAAGGCGGCCGAGTTCAACACCCGGGTGTTGACGGCGACATTGGATGCGACGACCCAGGCGGTTCTGCTGGAAGGCATCAACGCGTATCTCAACGTGTTTCGCGAGAAGCGGTTGATCGAAGTCGGGCAACTGAACGAACGCAATATCCAAAACCAACTCCGTCTTGAGGACGAGCGTGTGAAGCGCGGGGCCGGGATTACTGTCGACGTGCTGCAGGCGAAGTCGCGCTTGCAGATCGCGCGGGAGCGCCGTGTCGCATTCGAGGGCCGGTTACGCGCCGCGGCGGCGACCTATCAGCAGGTGTTCGATCAAGCGCCGAATATCGGGGCGATGGAAGACGTGAAGCCGCCCCAAACCTTGGTACCGAGCAGTCTGAATGACTCGTTGGCGGCGGGGCGGGCGAACAACCCGAACGCGAAGATCAGCGATTTCACGGCGCAGGCGAACAATGCCCGCCGCGACGTTGAAAAGTCGGGGTTTTATCCGTCACTCGACCTCGTAGGGTCCGCCGAGTATGAAGACAACACCAGCGGAACCGAAGGCAGCCGCGAAATTCTCTCGCTGTTCGTCCGCAGCCGGTGGGAGTTCTTCTCCGGCTTCAAGTCGCGCGCCCGCCTCGATGCGGCGAACCGGACCTACGAAGCCAGCAAGAGCACCCAGCGCTTTACCCTGCGGAAGGTCGATGAAGAGGTGCGTATTGCCTGGGAGAACCTGCAGACGCAGCGTGAGCGCGTCAGCCTTCTGGAGAATGCGGTCCGTATCGCCGACGAAGTCTTGCGCGCCCGCCGTCAATTGCGCGAGGCGGGCAAGGAAACGGCATTGAATGTTCTGGATGCGGAAGGGGAAGTTTTCAACGCGCAGATCAACTTGATCGGGGCGGATTACGATTCCCGGTTGGCCGCCTATCGGCTGATCTTCGCGACCGGCCTGCTCAATCAGAAGACTTTGGGGTTGAGCGGCTCTTGACCGGGTGATTGGCGCTCGGCGCCAGTTCGAACATCATCAGTAACGTTCGCTGATAACCCGAGTAATTGTTGTCCGATACCAGGTAGACCAGTGTTTCGCCTGCATCTCCCTTGCGTACCGATATCCCTTCCATGTTGTCGACGGATAGCGGCGGGGCGAGATAGGCGAGTTCCAGCGTCGTGATCTCGTTTCCCGGATCGAACGCGTTGGCGGGTAAGCGGACAATCCGCGCGCGCACGCCCTCGACGACATTGAAGCTGCGCTCCACCACCAGGACGCTGCAGTCGGGCAATGTCGCGGCTCCGGTCGGTGAAAACGCCTGATAGGCGGGATATGCGGCGTTGCGCCAGGAATTGCCCGTGCTAATCCACATGCTCCGCGTGCCGTCGTTGCCCTGGGACTTTGCTTTTTCCGATAAGGCGATGAATCGCCCGTCGCAGAGACGGGCCAGTCCTTCGATCCCGCCGTTGAAGGGTTGTGTTGCGGCGTCCTGCGGCAGGTCGAGCCGGATTGGCCGATCGGCGAGGGGGGTTCCGTTCTTCGTCCCATAGGACACGATGCGGTGCCGCCGTTCGAAGCTGACGAGAAACCCGCCATTCCCGTCCGGCGACAGGCTCTCGGCGTCATGCCAGCCGCCTTTGGCCGGCGCGCCGTTGGATCGTTTCAGACGGCCAATCTGGATATCGGCCACGTCCGACAATGAGCCTCCGGCATATTCCAATTTCGCGGTGACGCGATAACCGCGGTCACTGACCGCGATCAACCGCTTCCCATTCCGGCTGACATGCAAGCCTGACAGACCGCCGAATCGCGGGTCGCTATGTTGAATATCGACCCCGCCGCGCCATATCAAATCACCGACCCGCGACCGGTGCCGGTCGTCCGGATCCAGTTCTATGGCGGTGACGGTTGTGGTCCGCGCCATCTCCGCCTGCAGGGGGGTGAATAATGCCAGCAGAACCGCGGATATCGGGGCGATTCGGGTTAGTTGATGCATATGGCGTCCATGGTTGCGAAGGGCGATACCGGGCTAGAACGTGGCTTGTCCTGGTATTAGTGGACGGACGGGACATAAGGAAGTCTTGAACATGAAATAATTTGGGCCATTATACGGCTCGCTGCGAATACGATTCTTTAACGTCTTCATAATATTACGGTGTGGTGACGTAACCGGTTCAGATCATTGGCTGTTTGAAGAGCATTTCGAAGATTTCACCCGGCTGCGCCGGCGGTGCGGGCCGGAATAAGTCGTTGAGGCGAGGGTTGTCCTGAATGCCTGGAATTATCGGTTGGATCGTCGGCGGTTACATCGGCATTTTGCTGTTGCTGTTTGCTGCCCAGCGGTCGCTGATGTTCCGTCGGAACAACTTCACGCCGGACCCGATAAATTTCGGTGTTCCGGAAATGCAAACGGTCAAAATTCCCACGAACGACGGGTTGGAATTGCATGGATGGTGGCGCGCGCCATCGCGGGACGACCGCCCGACGATCGTGTATATGCACGGAAACGCGGGACATATCGGTGACCGTGCCTTCAAGGCGCGTCATTTTCTCGATGCGGGATACGGTGTGCTGCTGGTCAGCTACCGGTACAATGCCGGGACCGGGGGTAAGCCGAGCGAGGAGGGCGTCTATGAGGACGGCCGCTCGGCCTATCGTTATGCGGTGGCGCAAGGCATCAACGCGGACCAAATCGTCATGTACGGCGAATCGCTCGGGTCCGGTGTGGTAACGAAAGTCGCGTCCGAGAATCCGGTGGGTGCGGTGGTGCTGGAGGCGCCCTATAATCGCATTACCGACGTCGCCCAAATCCATTATTGGTACACGCCGGCCAAGTGGATATTGCTGGACCGGTTCGACTCCATCAGCCGAATCGCGAAGATCGATGCGCCGCTTCTCATTCTGCACGGCGATGCCGACGCGTTGATCCCGGTGCGCCTCGCGCGGGAACTTTTCGGCGCGGCGGTCGAGCCCAAGGAAGCGCACTTCGTGCCCGGCGGTGCGCACGCCGATCTCTACGACTTCGGCATCGACCGGGTGATCCTGGAATTCCTGAACCGCCGCTTCGCCGCCTGACGCGCGGTCAATCGCCAAGCGCGCCGAGCGCTTCCGGCGTGTCGATATCGACCAGGGCCGCGTCGTCGTCCATATCGACCTCGCAGGTCAACTCCGGATACTGGCTGATCAACGGGCGTGCGCCGACATCGCCGGAGAGGTCCTGGACCTCCGCGAAGAATTGCTTGCCGATTAACACCGGATTGCCGCGCTTGCCGCGCCAGGTCGGGATGCAGAGCGCGCGGCCCTCGACCGGGTTATATGCCGCAACGAGGCGATCGATCAGCGTGCTGCCCACTTTCGGCATGTCGCCCAAGATGACAACAGCGCCGTCTACGTTCGCCGGCAGGGCGGCGACGCCGCGGCGCACCGATGCGCTGATGCCATCGGCATATTCGGGGTTTTCGACAAAGGTCACATCGACTCCCGAAAGGGCATCGCGCACCTTATCCGCCTGATGACCGAGCACGACGAAGACCGGCGTTGCGGCGGAGGCGAGGGCGGCCTCGACTGCCCAGCGGACCATCGGTTTGCCGTCGACCGCGATCAACAGCTTGTTGGTGTCCCCCATGCGCCGGGATTGGCCGGCGGCTAGAATAATGCTGGCGATACGGGGCGCATGCGGCGCCGCCTGTTCGCTGGGCTCCCCGGTCCGGGGCTGCGGCCGTCCCGGCATCTCCTTCAACAACCCGCCGATTCCCATCGCCATGATGTCTTCGGGGGAAAGTGGGATATCCGCACAGAGACGCTGCAACACCCAGTCGATCCCATTGAATTTTGGCGACCTGGCGCATCCGGGTAAGCCGACCACGGGCGTGTCGCCGATCCGTCCGAGCATCAAGAGGTTCCCCGGATCGACCGGCATGCCGAAATGCTCGATTTTTCCGCCGGCGGCTTCGATCGCGCTGGGAATGACGTCGCGGCGGTCGGTGATGGCGGAGGCGCCGGCGACCAGCACCATGGTACAGCCGTTGGACAGGTGTGTCTGGATGGCCTCTTTCAACGGTGCGGCATCGTGATCGCAACGCAACTCGTTGGCGAGCGTGCTGTCCAGCCGTTCGAGCCGCGCCGAAAGGACGGCGGTGGTCTTGTCCAGCATCGAGGGTTTGGTGCCGGGCAATTGCGTCTGTATGAGACCGACGGCCTTTGCCGACAGTGGGGCGATCCGGACCGCCCGTTGTACCTGCTGGGCGAGCCCTTCGCATTCCGCTACGAACCGTTCGGCGACGGCGAAGGGTATGATCTTGATCGTCGCAACGATCTGACGCGGGGCCACGAGGTCCCATGCTGGGACGGTTGCGACGGTGATGGCTTCGTCGATGCGGTTCAGTGCGTTGATGACGTCGTCGATGACGGCGATGCCGCGTTCCGTGGCGATTAGGTTTACCCGGCCGGTGAAAGCGGCGCTCGCGCTCAGGTGATCGCCTTGCAACGCTGCTGCGATGCGCGCGGCCGCGTCGTCCTCGGGGACATCATCCGGATCCAGCCGTGCCGCGATGACGGATCTTACGCCGGCTTTTTCCAACGCAACGATGTCGTCGGCGCTCAATCGGCGCCCTTTTTTGAAAGAAATACCCCGGCCTCGGACGCTATGCGCAAGCACCGCGCCGTTGGCGTCGCTTAGGGGCGTGTCGCCAAACCTCATGCCGCCTTGTCGGCCGCGGGCCGATGGAGAGTTTGCGTGATCTCGCCCAGGATCGAGACCGCGATTTCGGCCGGGGATACCGCGCCGATGTCGAGGCCGATCGGTCCGTGGATACGCCGGAAGTCGGCGTCGGTGAAACCCATCTCGCGGAGCCGGTCGAGGCGGCGTGCATGCGTGCGCCGGCTGCCGAGGGAGCCGATGTAGAAGGCATCCGACCGCAACGCGATCGCAAGCGCGGGGTCGTCCAGTTTCGGATCGTGGGTCAATGTGACGATGGCGGTCCGGCGGTCCGGTGCGAGTTCCGTCAGTGCATCGTCGGGCCATTCGGTCACCAGGGTCACGCCGGGAAAGCGCAAGCCGGTGGCGAAGGCGCCCCGCGGGTCCACCACCGTGACCGCATAGCCGGCGATGGCGGCCATCGGCACCAGCGATTGAGCGATGTGAACCGCGCCGACGGCGATCAAGCGGCGGGGCGGGTTGAAGACGTGGACGAAATACCGCTCGCCCTTCGATTCGACGGTCAGACTGCGGTCGTCCAATTGCGCTTTCTCTACGGCGGATTCGAGGGCGCTATCCAAGGGCGGCGTGCCGGATGGCTCCCCATCGATCAGAAGGGTCTGGTCGCCAGTCGAGATTTGGGTCACCAGCACGACGGACTTCTTGTCTGCCTGCGCCTGCAGCATGGCGTCGAGGATTTGCGATTTCATTGATCCAGCCGCTCCACGAACACTTCGACCGTGCCGCCACAGGCAAGCCCGACTTCCCAGGCCATTTCGTCGGTGACGCCGAATTCGAGCAGTGACGGTGCGCCGGACTCCATGACCTTGAAGGCCTCCTCGATCACCGCCCCTTCGATGCAGCCGCCGGAGACCGAGCCGATGAAGTCCCGGTCCTGGTTGACCACGAGTTGGCTGCCGATGGGACGTGGCGACGATCCCCAGGTGTTCACGACGGTCGCAATGGCGACCGATTTGCCCGTTTTGCGCCAGTCGACCGCCTGCCGCAGGATTGCGTCGTCCGTTGGGATTTCTGTTGTCATGCTGCTGCCTCCAGCCATTTCGAAACGCCGGGGTGCCGGCGTGTTGCCGGTTCACTAAGAATGTCGGCCAACTGTACCAGGCTTTCAAGGTTGTGGACCGGGCGAAAGTCGTCGACATGCGGCAGGATCGCCCGAATTCCGAGCGATTTCGGCTCGAAACCCTCGTACCGGAGCAGGGGATTGGTCCAGATGAGCCGCCGACAGGACCGATGCAGCCGGTCGATTTCAGCGGTCAGCCCGACGCCGGCATCGCGGTCCAGCCCGTCGGTGATCAACAGCACCACCGCACCCTGTCCGAGGACGCGCCGCGACCAATTCCGGTTGAAATCGCGCAGGCAATGGCCGATCCGGGTACCGCCCGACCAATCCTCCACCCCCTCCGCGATCTTGGCCAAAGCCACGTCGATATCTTTGTGGCGCAGATAGCGCGTGACGTTGTTCAGGCGCGTTCCGAACAGGAAGGTATGGACGCGGTCCCGATCGTTGGTGATCGCGTGCAAAAAGTGCAGGAGCATGCGCGAATACCGCTCCATCGAGCCGGAAATGTCGCACAGTACGATCAACGGTGGCCGCCGCATCAGGCGTTGCTTGTATTTGAGCGGAATGGTGTCGCCGCCGGACCGCAGCGCCGCGCGCAACGTTGCGCGCATGTCCGCGCGGGCGCCGGCGGGGTTCGGTCGAAAGCGCCGCGTCGGTACCTCCATGATCGGCAGCCGCAGACGTCGGATGGCGGCGCGCGCCAGTGCCATTTCCTCGTTGGTCATCTTCTCGAAGTCCTTGGTCCGCAGGATTTCCTGCTGGCTCCAGGTCATCGCTGCGTCGAATTCCAGTTCTTCCTCTTCGCGGGGCGCGGAGCGGTCATCGCTGCCTTGCGCAAGTGCCTCTGCAATGCGCGGGGCGAGCGTTTCGCCTTGGTCCGGTTCGGACTCGATGTCGATCTGCGGCAGCATCAGCGCCATCATCCGCTCCAAAATCTTGGGATTGCGCCAGAAGATGTGAAAGGCCTGATCGAAAAGGTCGCGCTGGTCGCGCCGGTTGACGAAAACGGCGTGCAGGGCCCAATAGAAATCCGTCCGGCTGCTCATGCCGAGTGCGGAGACCGCGCGGATCGCCTCCAGCACCGTGCCGGGGCCGACCGGAAGTCCGGCGGCCCGCAGCGTCCGGGCGAAATGCATGATGTTCTCGGGAATGCGGCCGCCCGCCGCCGCGATGGATTTATCGTCCGGCAAGGTTGCCGTCATTCGGCGGCTCCGGCGACGGCTAACTCCGCCTGGACCTCGCTCAGCAGACGGCTGGCCTCGCTGCCCTGAATCTTGGCGATGTCGTCCTGATACTTCAGCAGCGTGCCGAGGGTGTTGTTGATCGTGTCTGGGTCCAGGGTCATGCAATCGAGCTGTGTCAGCGCATGCGCCCAATCGATGGTTTCCGCGACGCCGGGTAATTTGAATAGGTCTTCCCCGCGCAGTTTCTGGATGAAGGCGACGATCTGCGCCGACAGATCGGCCGATGCGTCGGGGGCCTTCACCCGCAAGATTTCCAACTCGCGCGCCGCGTCGGGGTAGTCGACCCAGTAATAGAAACACCGGCGTTTGATCGCGTCGTGGATTTCCCGCGTCCGGTTCGACGTGATGACCACGAGTGGCGGCTCGGCCGCCTTCACCGTGCCGATCTCCGGAATCGTGATTTGGAAGTCGGCTAGGACTTCGAGCAGAAACGCCTCGAACGGCTCGTCGGTGCGGTCCAACTCGTCGATCAACAGGACCGGTGCGCCGTCGGGATTAGGTTCCAGCGCCTGCAGCAAAGGTCGATGGATCAGAAAGCGCTCGTCGAAGATATCGGCTTCGAGGCGGTCGCGGTCCCTGTCGCCCAGTGCTTCCGACAGGCGGATCTCAACCATCTGGCGTGCGTAATTCCACTCGTAGACCGCCGAGGATACATCCAGGCCTTCATAACATTGGAGACGGATCAGGCGGCGTCCGAGGGTTTCGGACAAGACGCGGGCGATTTCCGTCTTGCCGACGCCGGCTTCGCCCTCGAGGAACAAGGGCCGGTTCAGTTTGAGCGACAGGAACAGAGCGGTGGCCAGGCTCCGGTCCGCGACATACGCGCCGTCGGAGAGCAATTTCAGTGCGGCATCGACGGTGTCAGGGATCGGCTTTGTCATAGGGCGTGATTTGTCCAAGTATCAGGAAAATCCGGGCCTTGCGGCGGGGCGGCCGCAGAGCGCGTGAATCATGGTTTCTTTATATATTTTAGCACAAATCGGTGGCTCAAGGGCCACTCGGCTCAAGGCGGAGCCATTCCGCAGACATAGCAAAATGCGTGTAAATGGCCGCTAAGATACGGCTGACACGCTAGCGTTTGATCCACTTCCCGCCTTGGGTCAAAAACCAGGTTCCCTTCGGTGCTGATTTCATGATCTCTTGTGCATAGATCTTGCCGATATCCGCCGCCGACGCGCCGGTTTCCTTGGCGCGTTTCTGGTAAAGCGCGCGGCGTTGCGCGTTGGTCTGGTCGACCAGTTTCTTCACCGACGCGGGAGCGCTGCCGCTGCGGACCATTGCATAGCCGTCGAAGCGCTCGCCGACAACGCCTGAAGCGCGCGGAGCATCCAGCGGCCGGGCTTGGGCGGTCGCCGACGGTAAGGTGAAAAGCAACGTGGCAAGCGCGAGAAACAACGCCGCGAACAGCGGCCGGCGATCAAAAGATGGGATTGCTTTTGACATCGTCTTTGGCTTTCTCCTCGACGCGCAGGCGCACGTCGGCATCGAGCTTGATATTGAGATTGATGGTGATGGGCTCTTTCGGCGCCTCGACCGCGACCTTCGGCGTACACGATGCGATCACGATCAAGATGCCGGCCGCCCAACAAACATGCTTCATAACGCCGGAGCCTCGCTGACCCGTAGCGCGGCCCGCATTCCCGCGTGCCGCAAGACCAGCACCATACCGCGAGACGCGGGATTTCGCCAGCGCATGGACACGGTTATTCCTGCCCCGTCGTCGGGCGTTCGGGTTGCCGGATGACGTCGGTTACGGCCTCGACGCCGCCGAGCGCGATGCGGCCCAATTTATTGAAATCGCTTTCGATGCGGATGTTGAAGGCGAACGGATAGCCGTCATAGACCGCCGGGTTAGACCCGTCCATTCGCAGCATGATGGCGCCGGTGCCGCTCGCTTCCTTGGTCAGTTCCATGCTCAATTTCTTGTATCGAAAGTCGGATAAAACCTGCGCGACCGTGCCGACGGTATCGTCGCGGTTCGATAGCTGCTGCTGCAACGCCGTGCCGGTGTATTTCAATTTCCCGGGACCTTCCGCGTTCAGCGTCCCCTTGCCGATGGTAAGCTCTTCGCCGAGCAGCCGCACCGGCACCTTACCGGTGATCCGGCCGGTGCCTTCCAACCCGTCCAGCCCGATAAGTTGGAAGACTTGGGCCAGATCGACCGATTGCACGTAGATCATGCCGTCCGCGTCCAAAACTTCGCCCGGCGTCACCAGGCCGCGGGTCCGCATCCGCCCGCCCGCGAAACCGATATCCAGATCCTGAACGGCGACCGCGCCGTCCTCGCGAAGTTGGAATTCAAGCTGGAGCGGCAGCGGGCCGAGCTCGCCGACGGTAACCGATCCCTTGATGCGTTGGCGGGGCGGCATCGACAGGGGGATCAGTTCGATGAAATTGACCGTCCCTTCCAGATCGTCGAGCTTCATGTCCGGTGTGTGCAAACTCAATTTGCTCAATTGAACGGCCATCTGCCCGGAGAGGACGTCCTTGTCCCACAGCAGATGTCCTTTCATCGAACTTGCACCCTTGGCCACGTCAAAGATTTGTGCGGCCGGTGGGAAGAGGTCGGCAATCGTATATTTCTTGGTTTCCAACTGGAACCGGGGTACGCGGAAATCGACCCGGCCGGTGCTGGTCTTCAGGTTGTGCCGGAGCGTGGCGCGGGCCTTGAGAGGGCTGTACCGTTGCCGTGCCTGAAGGGTCATGCGGAGGGTCTGCTTCACGATTCGCCCCTTGGCCGAAAAGGATAGGGGGGTCGTTAGGGGAGGCTGCCCGGCATGCCGAATGTCGCCGGCCTCCAACCCGAATTTGACGCCGTTGGCGATGCTCTCGACGGACGCGTTGATTCCGTGTGCCGATAGTTGCGACTTCGGCAGGTCGACGACGGCGCCGGTAGCGTAAAGCTGGTACTGGGTGTTTTCCTCTTGCCGGCTGATCAATTGTGGGATGGTCAGCCGGATGGGCTGTTTCTCACCTTTCGATCGGATGTAACCGTCAGCGTCCAGGTGCGCAAAGGTCAGCGCGTGAAAGACGCCCGAGAGATCCGTCGGCACCGTGATGTGGTTCTTGTCGCCGGTCAGTTGCAGGGTCAAACCGGTCGGCAACTCCAAACCGCCTCCGGTTCGGATATTTTTCAGGAACAGTGTGCTGTCGAAGCTCGGGATGAATTGATGCCCCCGCGCGCCGGAGGTCAATCGTCCGTCCAGCGTGAGCAACGCCTCGTCGAAGAGGGTTTCCCCGAATGTACGCTTGTCCAGTTTCGCGGAGATCGCGACCTTTCCCTGCTGATGCCCGCTGCTGCCGTTGAATCCCTTCAGTGTGATCTCAACGCTGTCCTTTGCGGTTCTGGTGGCCTTGGCACCCGGGATCGCCAGTCCGGTAGTATCCAACTTGATCGCGCCGTCGAGCCGCACGTCGCCGGGCCAAGGGGCGGCCCCTTCCTCCATCGCGTCGGCGATCAACAACGGTTGCGTAATCCGGCCGGCCAGGAAGATGTTTGCATTCCCCTTGATGCCTTTGGTTTCCTGGATCGAGGTCAACAGCGGGGTCGCATCGAACGCACCGCGAAGGGTGAATATCACCGGGTCAGCACGGTCGCTCGGATGTCCTTCCGACTGCATCGAGATGGTGCCGTCGCGCCAGGCAAGCTTGGCGTTGATGCGATGCCGTGCAGCGCCCTTGCCAAGGTCGAAGGCGAGAGTATTCGTGTCGTCGATGAGTTCGAGGTTCAGGTCTCCGGCGACCGGCAGACCCTTCGACAGGCGAACGTCGCGAACCTGCGCTATCGGGCCGGCGCCGATTGTCAGAGACAGTATGTCCTTACCCAGGACATAGGCGCCGTTAAGGGTGACGTTCGCCTTTGTGAACCCGATCTCGGGCGTTTTCCGCTTTGCCGCATCGAAGGATAACTTGAACGACCCTTTCGATCCGTCATCGGTGGTTACCAAATCGGCGAAATCGAAGTTCAGAACATCCGGATCGGCCATCGGGATTGTCGTGCCGTCGATCGCGAGTTTCTCAAGGCCCAAGCGAACCTGACCGTTGACGGTGAGGTCGGGCGGGATCGCTATCCGTCCCGACGGATGCTTTTCCAGGAAGAAGAGGGGGTCTTGCGCCGTTGCGTTAACCGCGAGCGATACGTAGCCGGCGGTGCGGATGCGTTTCCGGGCGAGGAGATTCGCGGCGAAGGTCGCGTCCACGCTGCCTGCAACGTGAAGCTCGAACGGATCGCCCTCGGGGTCGAGGGGGCCGGTACCGATTACGGTGACGAAACCGTGCGGCGCCGCGATCGCGGAGTCGACCGATAGGATGCCGTTCTCGAAGCCGACGTCGACTCGGCTCGGTTCGAAGGTCTGCTCGCCGGTTTGGATGCGGACGAGATCGAAACCCGCCTGGAGCGATTGTAGACCCCTCAGGGTTGCCGAGAAGGAGCCCGATCCCTCGATCCGATCGATCTTCACTCTGCGCTCGCCGGATATTATTTCGAGGCCGGCGATGTCGATCGAATCGACGATGCCGTCGATCCAGTCATCTACCGCATAGGTCGCGCGGATCGACTCGACGGAGACGATTTGCTCCGCCTCCATCCGAAAATCCTTGATGCGAATGTGGTCGGGTTCGAGGCTCTCGACGGTGACGGAAACCGACTTCGTCTTGCTGTCTTTCAAATAGGTGGTGAGGACCCATTCGGCCACGTCCGTCCGGTTGGCCCAGGCGAGCACAACGCCCACTATGGCCAGTATGATGAATAGGCCGACACCTGCCGAGGAAAAAGCCAACCACCTTTTCCAACGGCCTTTCGTCGGGGGAGCCGCGGGTTGCTTTTCCGGTTCCGTCATCTCTGCTTCATCAAGTAAGAAGGCCGGAGCCTATAACGGCCCCGGCCCCCTGCCAACCCGGTCAAATTCCGGTTCATCCGGCCGCGGCAACCGCCCTCTTGGCCATCACCGTGATGAGATGGGCGCGATACTCCGCACTCGCGTGAATATCTGAATTCAAGTCGTCGTCGGAGACCGAAATCCCCTCGATTGCGTCGGCGGAGAAGTTGCCCGACAGCGCCGATTCCATATCGGCGACCCGGAAGACGCCGTCCTGTCCGGCACCGGTAACCGCAACTTGCACGCCGCCGTCCGTCTCGGCGACGAACACGCCGACCAGCGCGTAACGTGACGCCGGGTTCGGAAACTTCATGTAGGCGGCCCGTTTGGGTACGGGAAAACGGACGGCGGTAATCACTTCGTCCTCCTCAAGCGCGGTTTCGAACAGTCCGACGAAGAAATCCTCGGCGGCCAGTTCCCGCGTGTTGGTGACGATCGTCGCGCCGAGGGCGACGCAGCCCGCCGGATAGTCGGCCGCGGGGTCGTTGTTGGCGATCGAACCGCCAATCGTCCCGCGATGCCGGACCTGGGCATCGCCGATGTTGTCCGCCAGCGCGGCCAGGGCCGGAATGGCCTTCTTGACATCATCGGAAGCCGCGACCGCGCCATGGGTCGTCATTGCGCCGATGGTTAGGGTATTGCCGTCGACCGATATGCCGGCGAGGTCGCCCGCGCCGGAAAGATCGACGAGGTCCGAGGGGCTTGCCAATCGTTGCTTCAGCGTCGGGATCAATGTCATGCCGCCGGCGACAAGCTTGCCGTCTTCCGCCGCCTTGATCTTGTCCACGGCGTCCGCGACCGATTCGGCGCGATGATAATTGAAATCGTACATACTCGTGTTCTCCCAATCCTCGACGAACGCTTATTGCGCGCTCTGTATGGCTTGCCAGACTTTTTCCGGCGTCGCGGGCATCGACATGTCTTTCACGCCGAGATCCCACAGTGCATCGACGACCGCATTGATCACCGCCGGCGGCGAACCGATGGCGCCGACCTCTCCGCATCCCTTCACACCGAGTGAATTATGGGTGCACAGCGTGGCATGTGTGCCGACGTTGAAGGAGGGCAGGTCTCCCGCCCGCGGCATCGTGTAATCCATGTAGGACCCGGTGACGAGCTGGCCGTTTTCGTCGTAGCGGCATCCTTCCAGCAACGCCTGTCCGATTCCCTGGGCGACGCCGCCGTGAACCTGACCTTCGACGATCATCGGGTTCACGACCCGGCCGACATCGTCGATCGCCGAGAAGTTGACCACCTCCACAACTCCGGTTTCGGGATCGACTTCGACCTCGCAGATGTGGCAGCCGCCAGGATAGGTGAAGTTGGCCGGGTCGTAGAAGGCCGTCTCGTCCAATCCGGGCTCAAGCGTCTCGTGCGGGAAATTGTGCGGGACATAGGCCGCCAGCGCGATCTCGCCGAAGGCCATTTCCTTGTCCGTGCCCGAGACCGTGAACTTTCCATCCTTGAATTCGATATCGGCTTCCGGCGCTTCCATGATGTGAGCCGCGATCTTGGTCGCTTTCTCGATGATGCGGTTGGTTGCCCGCATAATCGCCTCGCCGCCGACGGCGAGCGAACGGGAGCCATAGGTGCCCATGCCGAAGGCGACCTTTCCGGTATCGCCATGCACGATCTCGACGCTTTCCATCGGGATGCCGAGCGTATCGGAAATGAGCTGCGAAAATGTCGTTTCATGGCCCTGGCCATGGCTGTGCGAGCCGGTGAAAACCGTGACCGAGCCGGTCGGATGGACCCGGACCTCGGCGGATTCGAACAGACCGGCGCGCGCGCCGAGCGACCCGACGACTGCCGAAGGGGCGATTCCGCAGGCCTCGATGTAGGTCGAATAGCCGATGCCCCGCAGTTTGCCTCGTTTTGCCGCTTCCGCCTTGCGGGTTTCGAATCCATCGATCTCCGCCGTCGTGACGGCCTGATCGAGGGTGCTGCCGTAATCGCCGCTGTCATATTGCAGCGCGACAGGAGTCTGGTAAGGGAAGGCGTCCGACGGGATGAAATTGCGTTGCCGTATTTCGACCTGGCTCAACCCGGTTTCGCGGGCGGCGCGGTCGACAATTCGCTCCAGCAGGAAGGACGCTTCCGGGCGCCCCGCGCCCCGGTAGGCATCGACCGGTACGGTGTTCGTGAAGACCGCCTTCACCTCGCAATAGACCTGTGGGGTCGTGTACACGCCCGCCAGCAAGGTCGCATACAGATAGGTCGGGACGCATGGGGCGAAGGTGGACAGATAGGCGCCCATGTTCGCCAGCGTGCCGACCCGGAGGGCGAGGAACTTTCCGTCCTTGTCCAAGGCCAGCTCGGCCTTGGTGACGTGATCGCGGCCATGGCAATCGGACATGAAGGATTCCGAGCGTTCGGCGGTCCATTTGATCGGGCGGCGAATCTTCCCGGCGGCCCAGGTGACGATCGCCTCCTCGGCGTAGTGATAGATTTTCGACCCGAAGCCGCCGCCGACATCCGGTGCGACCACGCGCAGCTTATGCTCGGGAATGTTCAGGACGAATGCGCCCATCAGCAGCCGGATGACATGCGGGTTTTGACTCGTCGTATAGAGCGTGTGATCGCCGGTCGCCGTGTCGTAATCGCCAATCGCGGCGCGCGGCTCCATGGCGTTCGGTATCAACCGGTTGTTGACGATGTCGATGGAGGCGACATGCGCGGCGCCGGCAAAGGCTGCGTCGGTCGCGTCCTTGTCGCCGATATGCCAATCGTAGCAAAGATTGTTGGGGACATCGTCATGGACCTGCGGTCCGCCTTCGATGGCGGCGGCCATGTCGGTGACCACGGGAAGGGCCTCATATTCGACGGCGATTGCCTCCGCCGCCTGGCGCGCCTGATCTTTCGTCTCGGCGATGACCACGGCGACCTGATCGCCGACGTGGCGCACGCGGTCGGTGACCAGCGGCGGATGCGCCGGCTCGGCCATCGGCGAGTCGTCCTTGTTGTTGACCTGCCAGCCGCAGGGCAGGCTGCCGACCCCATCGGCCTCCATATCCTTGCCGGTGAAGACCGCGACAACGCCGGGTGCGCTCGCCGCCGCGCTGATATCCAGCGACGTGATCTTCGCGTGGGCGTGCGGGCTGCGCAGAATCCAAGCGTAGGTCTGATTGGGCCGATTGATATCGTCGGTGTAGTTGCCTTGCCCCGTCAGAAAGCGGAAATCCTCAACCCGCTTTACCGCGGCGCCAATACCAGTCGCGGTCATTGGTGGTTCCTCCCGCCGGCGGCCGCGATCAGCCGCCGCGCATCGCTTTTGCGCCAGCTTCGATCGATTTCACGATGTTGTGGTAGCCCGTGCAACGGCACAGGTTGCCTTCCAGCCATTCGCGGATCTCCTTTTCCGAGGGGTCAGGGTTTTCCTGAACCAGGTCGATCGCGCTCATGACCATGCCCGGGGTGCAAAAGCCGCATTGCAGGCCGTGGTTCTCTCGGAAGGCCGCCTGCATCGGATGAAGTTCATCGCCGTTGGCGAGGCCTTCGATCGTCGTGACCTCGGCGCCGTCCGCCTGCACGGCGAGCATGGTGCAGCTCTTGATCGACGTGCCGTTCACATGCACGCAACAGGCACCGCATTGGCTGGTGTCGCATCCGACATGCGTGCCCGTCAGTCGCAGGTGTTCACGGAGAAACTGAACAAGCAAGGTGCGGCCTTCCACGTCGCCGCTGACAGCCTTGCCGTTCACCGTCATTGAAACGGTGTAGGACATAGTTGGTAACTCCCTAGCCTCGAAGGGTGCGGGCGTTTACCCGCGCTCCTCGTCCGCCGGTTGCGGCGAACGTCTTTCCTTAGCGTTATGAAAGAGTGTGGAGTCCGCCAGCCTTTTGGTCAAGGCGTAGCCGACCCGACTTACTGCTGAAATGCCCAAAGCGCGATCAAAACGAGCACGATGACCCCGCCGACCCACACCATGGGGGGCAAACCCTTCTTCGTCTCCGTTACCGCGGGCCTGTCCTCCGGTGTCGGTGCTGCCGGGGCGGTGCCTGCTTCTTCGGTGGTGGCGGGACGGTCTGCCGGCGTCGGCGCCTCAGGTCCGGACGTCGCATCGCTTGGCGTCGGTCCGCCGACGACCTCTGCGAACTTTCCGAAGAATTCGTTGGCCATTTTCTTCGACGTCGAGTCGATCAAGCGGCTGCCAATCTGGGCCAGCTTTCCGCCGACGGTCGCGTTGACGTCATAGGTGAGGATTGTATCGCTACCGTCTTCCGCCAAAGCGACTTTTGCGCCGCCCTTGGCGAAGCCCGCCGCGCCACCGGTGCCCTCGCCGGAGATCGTGTAGCCATTCGGCGGGTCCATGTCCGATAGCGTCACCGCACCGCTGAACTTTGCTTTTACGGGGCCGACCTTGGCCGTCACTTTGGCCGAAAACTCGGTGTCCGAGGTTTTCTCGATTTCATCGCAGCCGGGGATGCACTGTTTCAGGATGTCCGGGTCGTTCAACGCTTGCCACACCGCCTCGCGCGATGCCGGAATTCGATACTCTCCGGTCATTTCCATCGTCGTGATCCCTCATTGCTTGTGTGAAGTGGGCGGGGCCCAAACAAGAAACGACCATAATTCTACGGCCGCCGACTGGCAATTGGTCATGCCTCTTCGGCCACTTCCCACCCCTTGACGAGACAGGCCAGTATGGCGTCGCCTGCGTTGCTGTATAGTATGCCGATTGGACGTGGGGGGTAATATGGCATCCAGTGCCGTCGAATCAACGATCGACATCGCATTTTGGTTTCTCAATCGGGCCAGCGCCGAGGACTCTTATCTGCAGCCCCACAAACTGCAGCGGCTGCTTTACCTGGCGCAAGGTTACTACGCGCAGGAGCAATACGGCCGAAAGCTCATGCCGGCGACGTTCGTGGTGCATGATCTAGGACCGATCGAGCCGAATATCTTTCGGCTGTTCGAGGAGGGCCGTCCGCCGATCGTTTTCGTCACGCCGCCGCCGGAGGTGGAAGATTTCCTGGAGCGGATTTGGCGCCGGTTCAGCGGCCATGCCGTCGATCGCCTGAACGCCATGATTCTTGACCAAGCGGCGTACAAGGCGGCGGTCATGGCCGGCGAGGGCGAGGAGATTCCCTTCGCGACGATGCAAGAGACATTCAAGATCAAGGAAAAGGAAAAAGCCGAGACGACGGTCCGCACCGCAGACGGGCGCACTGTCGAGAAATGGATTCCGACCCGATCGGTTCGCCGGCGTCCGCAATAACACGTTCCGATGCACGGGTGCGCTGCGGCCAACTAGCCGGCAGCGTCACAAAGTGCCCGGATGAGGCTTGGCGGCCCGGTAACTGTTCGGCATACTGCGGGCCAAATCGTATCCATGTCGGACCCGTGGTGCGATACAACGATGAGGCAGGGAGAGAGGATGCCGGAGACTTCCTCGCAACCCGGTGCGGCGGCGCAAGGGGAGCAAGAAAAGGGGCAAGGGCCTAACCGGGTCGACCATGTGGGTCGCGCCCTATCGCTTGCGGTCATACTCTTCGTCACATGGTTGCTGCTTTCGGGCCATTATCAGGCCTTCGTGGTGACTCTTGGCGTCTTATCCTGCCTTGTGATCGTCTTCATAACCGTGCGCATGGACGTGTTGGACCGCGAGGCGCTGCCGATTCACCTGACCTGGGGTGCCGTGCCCTATTGGCTCTGGCTGGTTAAGGAGATTTGGATCGCGGCGATCGACGTGATCAAGGTGGTGCTGTCACCGAAACTGCCGATCAGCCCCCGCATGGCGCAACTGACATCGACTCAGAAATCCGAGCTGGGGCAGGTCATCTATGCCAATTCCATCACGCTGACGCCGGGGACATTCACGATCCGTGTCTTCGATGACCAACTGCTCGTGCACGCCTTGACGCAGGAAGGCGTTGACGGATTGTTGACGGGCGAAATGGACCGGCGCGTTACCAAGATGGAGGGGCTGACGTGATTTTCGCCGTCGCGACCGTCGCCGTTGTCGTCGCCATGGCGTTGGCCCTGGTGCGCGCCTTCCTGGGCCCGACCGTGTACGACCGGGTGCTTGCGGTGAACAGCGTCGGGACGAAGACCGTTCTGTTGATCGCGGTCCTTGGGTTTCTTGCGGGCCGGCCTGAATTCCTCGATATCGCCTTGCTTTACGCGCTGATCAACTTCATCGGCACGATCGCCGTCCTGAAATTCATCCGCTACGCGGACATGGGGCAGGCGAGCAGACCCGGCGCCGGCGAGGAGTAGCGGTAATGGATTTGGCCATCGACATCTTTGGTTGGATTTTCATCTTGATCGGGTGCTTCTTTGCGATTGTCGGCGCGTTGGGGCTTCTGCGCCTGCCGGATGTTTATACGCGGATCCATAGCGCGGGCGTCGTCGATACCGTCGCTGCGTTTTTCATGCTGGTCGGATTTTCGTTCTATGCCGGTTTCACGTTGGTGACGGTCAAGTTGCTGTTGATCTTGGCCTTTATTTTCTTCACCAGTCCGACGGCCACGAATGCGCTGGCGAACGCGATGTATTCGCAAGGCATCAAGCCCGCTTTGGTGGACGAGGAGGACGAGCCATCGAAGCCCTAGTCAACATCCTGCTGCTCGGGTTCATGGCGGTCACCATCTTCATGATTGTGCGGCTGCACAACCTGTTCGCGGTGGTCATGCTGGGCGGCATCTATAGCCTCATGGCGGCATCGATGTTCGTGGTGCTCGATGCGGTCGACGTGGCGTTCACCGAGGCCGCGGTCGGCGCGGGGATCTCAACGGTCCTCATGTTGGCTGCGTTGTCGCTGACCAAGTCGGAAGAGAAAGTGGCGGGCCGTCACGGAATCCTGCCGCTGCTGGTGGTCCTGATAACGGGTGTCGCGCTGATCTACGGCACATTGGATATGCCGCATTACGGCGACCCGAATGCACCAATCCAGCAGCATGTCGCGCCGACCTACCTTGCCGACGCGCAGATGAAAACGACCGTGCCGAATGTCGTGACGGCGGTCCTGGCGAGCTATCGCGGGTACGACACGCTGGGCGAGGTGGCCGTGATCTTCACGGCGGGTGTCGGGGTCATGCTGCTGTTGGGCGGTAGACGCCGCCGGCGCCGACGCCCGGAGGGCAGCAAGTGAGTCATCATTTCGTCATCCGCGTCGTCGGCAAACTGTTTATCCCGTTCATCCTTCTGTTCGGTCTTTATGTGCAGTTCCATGGCGATTTCGGTCCCGGTGGCGGCTTCCAGGCGGGCGTGATCTTCGCCTCGGCCTTCGTTCTGTATGCCTTGATCTATGGCGTCGAAAAGGCCCGGGAAATCCTGCCGGATGATGTGCTGCGCGTCGGTATCGCCCTGGGCGTGCTGATCTTCGGCGGTACCGGCGTCGTCTCGATGATGCTCGGCTTCAACTATCTGGACTATACGCCGCTGGCGGCGACGCCGCCCAGCGGTCAGCATATCGGCATTTTCGTCGTGGAACTCGGCGTCGGCATCACTGTCGCATCGGTCATGGTCACGTTGTTCAATCTTTTCGCCGGCCGCCGCGGCGATGAAGAACTGGACGCGGAGTAGGGCCGCCGATGATCGAACCGGGACTTTATAACTATTGGATCGTCGTGTTTCTGATGATGGCGGGGCTTTATGTGGTTATCGCGCGCGGCAACCTGATTAAGAAGATTGTGGGGCTGAACGTCTTTCAGGCCTCGGTCTTTCTGTTTTACATCACCATGGGAAAGGTCGAAGGCGGCACCGCGCCGATCCTCGCCGAAGGCGTCACGAGTTACTCCAATCCGCTGCCGCATGTTCTGATCCTCACAGCAATCGTCGTCGGAGTCGCGACGACGGCGCTAGGCCTCGCGTTGGTTGTCCGCATCCAGGAAACCTACGGGTCGATCGAGGAAGACGAGCTGGACGAAAAAGACGAAGAAGCCGAGCGGGAAGCGCAAACGTGACGATTTCGAACCTACCCGCCCTGCAGATCGTCGTACCGCTTCTGGCCGGACCGCTTTGCGTTCTCTTGCGGCGCGAGGACATCAGCTATGGCATCGCATTGGTGGCATCCTGGGCTTCGTTTGTGCTGTCGGTTCTGTTGTTGATAGCGGTGCTTGAGGGCGGAACGATATCCTTCGCGCTGGGGGGCTGGGAGCCGCCCTGGGGTATCGAGTACCGGGTCGACAGCGTCAACGCCTATGTTCTGTTGATCGTCGCTGCGATCGGGGCGATGGTGATCACCTATGCTAGGCCGAGCGTCGCCTATGAGGTTGAGCCGCAACGCCGGTACCTGTTTTACACGGCCTATCTGTTGTGTCTGTCCGGACTGCTGGGCGTCACGATCACCGGAGACGCCTTCAATGTCTTCGTCTTCCTCGAAATTTCTTCGCTTTCGTCCTATGTGCTGATCAGTCTCGGCCGCGACCGCAAGGCACTGACGGCAGCGTACCGTTATTTGATTTTCGGAACGATCGGGGCGACCTTCTATCTGATCGGTGTCGGCCTGCTGTATCAGGCCACCGGGACGCTGAACATGGCGGATCTCGCCGACCGGGTCTCCACCGTTACCGATAGCCGGACCGTCCGGGTCGCCTTCGCCTTCATGGTCGTTGGCATCGGGATGAAGGCGGCGTTGTTCCCGCTGCATATCTGGCTGCCCAACGCCTATGCCTATGCGCCGTCGGTGGTGACCGCTTTTCTGGCCGCGACCGCGACCAAGGTCTCGATCTACCTGCTGCTGCGCGTCTATTTCACGATTTTCGGCACGCCCTTCGCGATCCAGACCATGGGATTGGGGGACGCCCTGCTGCCATTGGCGATCCTCGCCATGTTCGTGGGATCGGCGGTTGCGATCTTCCAACCGGATATCAAACGCATGCTGGCGTATTCAAGCGTCGCGCAGATCGGTTACATGGTTCTCGGAATCGGCATCGCGACCACCGTCGGCCTAACCGCCGGAATCCTGCATCTGTTCAACCATGCGCTGATGAAGGGCGCGTTGTTCATGGCGATGGGATGCGTCTTCCTGCGCGTGGGATCGGTGCGCCTGGAGGCGATGCATGGAATTGGCAAGACGATGCCGTGGACGATGGCCGCCTTCGTTACGGGTGGGTTGAGCCTGATCGGCGTGCCCGCGACCGCGGGCTTCATTTCGAAATGGTACCTCATCCTGGCAGCGCTAGAGCGCGATTGGTGGTGGGCTGCCGTACTGATCCTGTTGTCGTCCTTGTTGGCCATCATCTACATCTGGCGCGTCATCGAGGTTGCTTATTTCCGTCCGCCGTCCGATGCCGTCGCGGCGGCAAAGGAAGCACCGCTGGAGATGTTGGTGCCGTTGTGGGTGCTGACCGTCGCGAACGTGTATTTCGGCCTCGATACCCGGGTGAGCGTCGGGATCGCTGAGCAGGCCGCACAAGGCTTGATGGGAGGCGGTTCATGACTCCTGCCGAGCTGATGATATGGGCGCTCGCTATACCGTCGATTGGCACGGTGCTTATCCTGATGTCCGACGGCCGGCCCAATCAGCGCGAGACCGTGACCTTGTTGACCGCTATTTGCCTGTTCGCGGTCGTGGTGTCCCTTGTTCCGTCCGTCTACGCGGGTGAGCGGCCGGACGTCAGCCTGTTTACGATGCTGCCGGGCCTCGAGATCCGGCTGACGCTCGAGCCGCTCGGTATGATGTTCGCCTGCGTCGCGTCCGGTTTATGGATCCTGAATTCGATCTATTCGATAGGCTACATGCGCGCCAAGAAGGAGGGGCATCAGACGCGCTTCTACGCGTGCTTCGCCATCGCGATCGCCAGCGCCATGGGCGCGTCGATGGCCGGCAATATGCTGACCCTGTTCCTGTTCTACGAAATCCTGACGTTATCGACGTACCCGCTGGTCACCCATCATGGCGACGAACAAGCGGTCCGGTCGGGCCGAACCTATCTCGGCATCCTGCTCGGCACGTCGATCTTCTTCCAGCTTGGCGCCATCATTTGGACCTGGGCGGCGGCCGGTACCTTGGACTTCACCGAGGGCGGCATTCTGAACGGCAAGATCGAGGGCCCGCTGATCGGGCTGATGCTGTTCCTCTACATGTATGGCATCGGCAAGGCGGCGTTGATGCCCATTCACCGATGGCTTCCCGCGGCGATGGTTGCGCCGACCCCGGTCAGCGCCCTGCTGCATGCCGTGGCGGTCGTGAAGGCGGGCGTCTTCACCGTGTTGAAGGTGATCGTCTACATATTCGGTGCGGATTTCTTGCGCGAGAGCGGATACGCCGACTGGCTGATGTATCTCGCAGGTGCGTCGCTGCTGTTGGCGTCGGTGGTGGCGCTGACCAAGGACAATCTGAAGGCCCGGCTGGCGTACTCGACGGTGAGCCAGCTTGCCTATGTCGTGCTCGGCGCGGCGTTGCTGATGCCGCTGAGTATCGTCGGCGGCGCGATGCATATTGCAATGCATGCGTTCGGCAAGATCACCCTGTTTTTCTGCGCCGGCGCGATCTACGTGGCGAGCGGCAAGACCGAGATCAGCGATATGGACGGGATCGGTCGGCGGATGCCGGTCACGGTCGCTGCGTTCTGTATCGGGGCGTTGAGCGTCATCGGGCTGCCGCCGTTCGGCGGGGCTTGGAGCAAGTATTTCTTGGCGCTCGGGGCGATGGATGCGGGCCACGTGATCTTCGTCGCCGTCTTCATGATTTCGTCGCTGTTGAACGTCGCCTATTTGATGCCGGTCGTCGCGCGCGGATTCTTCGCTGGAAGCGACGACGGCGGCGGGATACGCGAAGCGCCGATGTTCTGTGTCGTGCCGCTGTGTTTGACCGCTTTCGGTTGTTTGCTTTTGTTTTTCTTTGCCGACGACCTTTACACGTTACTGGCGCCGATCGGAGGAGGGCCCGGGTAATGGATGACGAGAAGAAATACTGGCTGGACGAACCCGGCAACGTCACGAAAGTGTTCTGGGCGGTGTGCTTGTTGTGCGCGGCGGTCTTCGTCGCCGATGCCTTCTATCACAAGCATGTCCATTTCGCTGCCGAAGGATGGTTCGGCTTCTACGGTATTTTCGGGTTCGTCGCTTGTGTCGGTCTCGTTCTTGCGGCGAAGGTGTTACGCAAAATTCTGATCCGCCCGGAAGACTATTATGATGACTGATCTCATCTCGCCGGGCCTGATCCTCATCGTGGGGGCAGCCTTGTTGCCGTTGCTGCGGGGATATTGGCAGCGCGGGTTCATGCTGCTGCTGCCGGTGGTCGGATTCTGGCATACGTTGATGTTGGAACCCGGTGCGCACGGCACGATCGAGCTGTTCGGCGTGACGCTGACGACCCTGCGCGTCGATTCGTTGAGTCTCGTTTTCGCCTATATCTTCCATATCGCCGCCTTCTTATCCGCCGTCTATGCCCTTCACGTGCGTGACACCGTGCAGCATGTGGCCGGAATGGCCTATGCCGGGGCGGCGATCGGTGCGGTGTTCGCGGGCGACCTGATCACATTATTCGTCTATTGGGAGCTGACCGCCGTCACCTCGGTCTTCCTGATTTGGGCGCGCCGCGAAGAACATGCGTACAGGACAGGTCTCCGCTATCTCATCATCCAAGTCGGTTCGGGTGTCGTCCTGTTGGCGGGAATCGTCATCCATCAGCAGCAGACAGGCAGTATCGCGTTTTCCAAGCTCACCCTCGGTGAGTTGGGCCCGACGCTGATATTCCTCGCTTTCGGCGTGAAATGCGCATTTCCGCTATTGCATAACTGGCTGCAGGATTCCTATCCGGAAGCCACGGTAACGGGGACGGTCTTCCTCAGCGCGTTCACGACCAAACTCGCCGTCTATGCGCTGGCGCGGAGCTTTGCCGGAACGGAAATACTGATCTGGATCGGCGCGACGATGACCGCCTTTCCGATCTTCTACGCGGTGATCGAGAACGACCTGCGGCGCGTCCTGGCCTACAGCCTGAACAACCAGCTCGGTTTCATGGTCGTGGGTATCGGCATCGGCACCGAGTTGTCGTTGAACGGCACCGCCGCCCACGCGTTCTGCCATATCCTCTACAAGGCGCTGCTTTTCATGTCGATGGGGGCCGTACTGCTGCGCACTGGGACGGTGAAGGGGTCGGAACTCGGAGGCCTCTATAAATCGATGCCCTGGACCACCGGTTTTTGCGTGGTCGGCGCGGCGTCGATTTCCGCCTTTCCGTTGTTCAGCGGCTTCATCAGCAAATCAATGATCATCACGGCCTCGGCAGACGGCGGATATTGGTTCGTCTGGGGTGTCCTGTTGTTCGCGTCCGCGGGCGTATTCCATCATTCCGGGATCAAGATCCCGTATTTCGCCTTCTTCGCGCATGACAGCGGCAAGCGGGTCAAGGAAGCGCCGTTCAACATGTTGCTGGCCATGGCGATCGCCGCCTTCCTCTGCATCGGTATCGGTGTATTCCCGGGGCCGCTGTACGCCATTTTGCCGTTCCCCGTAGACTTCGTGCCGTACACGGTCACCCACGTCATCACGCAACTTCAACTGCTGATGTTCTCGGCCCTCGCGTTCGCGGTCCTGATGCGGTTCGGCATTTATCCGCCCGAATTGAAGTCGGTGAACCTGGATACGGATTGGTTTTACCGCCGATTGGCGCCGAAGGTGGTTCGGGGAACTTGGGACGGTGTGACGATGCTGCAGGAGCGGTTTGTCAGGGTTGTGGCCCGGGGGCTTAACCACTTTCTCGTGGTGGTTTTCCACTATCACGGTCCGGATGGCTTGTTGGCCCGGACGTGGCCGATTGGGGGCGCCGCGCTTTGGGTGCTTGTCCTGCTCGGCGGATTCCTGATCATTTACTTCGTCTAAGCCATCCTGACGGTCTTTTCGCCGGTGTCCCGGCTGGGGAAGGAAACCGTTGCGGTCGTTCCTTTGCCCTGCTGGCTGGATAGGTCGAACCACCCGCCGTGCAGTTCGACGAGAGACTTGACGATCGGCAGGCCGAGGCCGGTTCCCGCTTGTGCGGATGTTTGCGCGCTACCGACCTGGCCGAACGGTTGCAGGACCTTTTCCAGGTCCTTTTCCTTGATTCCGATACCTGTATCGGACACGGAAAGCTGCACGCTGCCGCTGTCGCCCAGGCGTGCCGACACGGTGACTTGCCCCAACGCCTCGGTGAATTTGATGGCGTTCGACAACAGGTTCAACAGAACCTGTCGAAGGGCGCGTGGATCGGCGTAGATCGACGGTATATCGGATGCGATATCGATCGAGAGTGTCAGGCGCTGGCGTTCCAACTGGCCGCGCACGACCTGCGCTGCTTCGCGCACGGCCTTGTTGAGATCGATCTCTTCGGGCCGGATATCTTGACGCCCGGCCTCGATCTTGGACATATCCAATATGTCGGTGATCATATCCAGGAGATGGCGTCCGCTCGTCGTAATATCGCCGACGTAGTTGTTGTATTTCTCGTGTCCCAGCGGCCCGAAGGTTTCGCGCGATAGCACCTCTGAAAAACCGATGATGGCGTTCAACGGCGTCCGCAGTTCGTGGCTCATCTTCGCGAGGAATTCCGATTTGGCGCGGTTGGCGGCCTCGGCGACAGTCACGGCATTGCGTAGGCGTTCTTCCGCACTCTTGCGTTCCGTAACATCCACCAATGTGCCCTGGACCGCACGGACGCCACGCCAGTTCACCACGCGGGCCGACCGTTGCAACCAAATCGTGCTGCCGTCCTTCCGGCGGGCCTCATATTCGAAAAGCGACGGGGCCGGGCGCCCGGCCATCCGGTCGCGGCCGTATTGGGCGATTCGTTCGCGCTCGTGCGGTGCGACGAGATGGACGACACTGCCGATCTTCATCAATTCGTCGGCGCTGTCGTATCCGAATATTTCGGCAAGAGCCTGGTTGATGAACAACAGTTGTCCATATCGCGTGATGTTGATCCCGACGATCGAGTTCTCGATCAGGCTTCTATAGTTCTCCTCGCTTTCGCGCAGCGCGCGCTCGGCTTCCTTGCGCTTGCTGATGTCGTGGCGGATCGCGACGGTTCCGCCGTCGGACACCTTTCGGTAGGACGAAAGCACCCAACGATTCCCCGAATGGTGCGTCTCTACGTTCTGCGCCGAATTGCGATATTGGTGAATCCGCTCCTCGACCCATGCATCTTCTCGATTGATCGCATCGGGAACCATACCGCTTGCGATGGATTCGCGGATCTGTTCCTCGAACGTGTGACCCGGTGCGTGCAGCGCGGTTTGCCACGGATAGAGATTCAACGTGGCCTGATTGCAGAAGACCAGTTTTTCATCTTTATCGTAGAATGCGACACTGGCGGGGAGCGCGTGCAGCGTTTCATGCAGCAGTTGGCGGGAAGTCTCCGATTTCTTTTCCGCCTGTTTAATGTCGGTGATATCGGTATAGGTGGCTACGTAGCCGCCGGACGGTGTGGGATTCCGCCGGACGTCGATGATGCGTCCATCCGGCTGAAGGCGTTCCTCGCGTTCAGGTCTGTCGGAACTCGAAAGAAAGGCGATACGTTCGTCGATCCGGTGTTCCGGATCTTCTGTCCCGTAGATGCCCGTCTTGGCGTATTCCAACATGATGTCGCGCATCGGGATGCCGTCGTCCGGCAGTTGCCCCGGATAGTAGTGCAAGTCGAAGAACCGCTGATTACAGGTGATGACCCGCATATCCTCGTCGAACATGGCGAATCCCTGATCGATCGCGCGGAGGGTCATTTCGAGCACGCGCGATTTGTCTTCGAGCGCCTGTTCGACGGCCTTGAATTTCGTGACATTGATGCCGACGCAGCCGATCGCGGTTGTGTTTCCGTTCGCGTCGCGGATCGGGAATTTGGTGGTGAATGCCCGCCCGACAGGTCCGTCCGGACCCGGTATGGCGTGTTCCTGCGATTGGAGGGTGCCGTCCTCGAGAACCTTTGGATCGAGTTTTTCTTCGGCGATCGTGGAGAACCAGGGCATGACTTCTTCGGTACGCCGCCCTATGAGGGCCGAGGCACCGATGCCGTAGATCGATTCGAATGCCTTATTGGCCGCCAGGAAGCGCCTCTCCGTATCCTTGATGTAGAGCGCAATCGGCGAATTGTCGAAAAATGCCTGAAGCCGGCTTTGCGATTCATCATTTGCCGCGCGCAGTTCATTTTCCCGCTGCATCAAGTCGGTAATGTCGGTGCGGATCCCCAACATGCCGCCATCGGTCGTCCGGTAGTTTCGGCCGCGCAGCCATGTGCCGTCGGATAGCTGCATGTGCAGCGGCTTGTCGCTCGCATCTTGATGGAGCTTGAGGCGTCCGGAGGCCCATTCGTCGGGCCGGCCTCTTGCGTCGACGACCTGACCGCTCTCGGCAATGGCGCGGGATATGTCGTTCAAATGCGTTCCCGGCGTCAGGAACTCGGCGCTCTCGCTGAACAGTGTCTTGTAGCGTTCGTTGCAAAATACGAGGCGTGCGTCGGCATCGTATAGAACGATACCGTCGCGGCTCGTCTCCACGGCTTTCCGATATAGCGCCAAATCCCGTAACGCGTCGGATCGGGCCGCGGTAAGGTCGGCGACCTGTTCCTCAAGTTCCTTGACGCGTTGGCGCAGGCGTCTACTTTCATCCATCAGATCTAACCGAAACCGTCGAATGCCACCCTAACCGGCGCGCGGGCGGACTTACCGCCGCAGGGCGATTGCACGCGTTGTCTACAGTAATTCGCGACCGGTTAACGTATCCTAAACTAGCGGATTGGATTTCGGCGAATATATTGAAGTCTAAGTAGTTTTTTTGATGAACCGGCCGACAAAAAGTTGAACAAGTCAGTGACCGCTACCACACCTGCGAGGGGCGAACAGGCGTCCGGCGAACCGCGGAAACACGGCGTTTTGACGCTGTTGCCGTATCTCTGGCCGCGAGGCCAATTGGAGATGCGCCTCCGGGTGCTCGGGGCGCTCGCCGCGCTCGCCTGCGCCAAGGCCGCGACGGTGTATGTGCCGTTACTCTACCGCGATTCTATTGATGCGCTGACGCGGCAGGGGGTGGACGACATTATCCTGCTCCCGCTGGCGTTGTTGCTGGCATATGGGGCTGTTCGGGTCTTGTCCGTGGCCTTTTCGGAATTGCGCGAGGCGTTATTCGCCAAGGTGGCCCAGCGAGCCATGCGTCAGGCGGCGCTTCGGACATTCCGTCATATCCACGCCTTGAGTCTCCGCTACCACCTCGAGCGGCGGACCGGCGGCTTGTCGAGGGTCATCGAACGCGGGATCAAGGGGATCGAATTCCTGCTTGGCTTCATGTTGTTCAACATCTTGCCCACGCTGCTCGAGATTTTTCTGGTTTGCGGCGTCTTGTGGGGCCTGTTCGACATCTGGTTTGCGCTGGTCACATTCGTCACGATTGTGACCTATATCGTTTTCACGCTGCTGGTCACCGAGTGGCGCATCAAGTACCGCCGAGAAATGAACGATCGCGATACCGAAGCGAATTCGAGGGCGATCGACAGTTTGCTCAATTACGAGACCGTCAAGTATTTCGGCAACGAGGCCCACGAAGCACGGCGGTTCGATGAGGCGATGCAGCAATACGAGCGTGCGGCGGTTCAGAACACCGTGAGTCTGTCGGCGTTGAATGTCGGGCAGGGGTTCATCATTTCGAGCGGCCTTGTGTTGGTCATGGTGATGGCGGGCAACGGGGTCGTCGACCGGTCCATGACGGTCGGCGATTTCGTCCTCGTGAATACGTACTTGATTCAGCTCTATTTGCCGTTGAACTTTTTAGGGTTCGTGTACCGGAATATCCGGCAATCGCTGATCGACATGGATGACATGTTCAAGCTGCTCGATGTCGAACAGGAGGTCGTCGACATTCCGGAGGCGCCGGATATAGAGGTCGCCGGTGGCGAGGTCCGATTCGAAAACGTTAACTTCGGCTACGACCCGCGCCGGCCGATTCTCCAGGACGTCAGTTTCACGGTCCCGCCGGGCAAGACGGTCGCCATCGTTGGACCCAGCGGCGCCGGCAAATCCACGATTAGCCGGATTCTGTACCGATTCTACGATGTGGGTGAGGGTCGGGTGCTGATAGACGGTCAGAACATCCGCGAGGTTACCCAGGACAGCCTTCGCGCGACGATCGGGATCGTGCCGCAGGACACCGTCTTGTTCAACGATACGGTCTACTACAACATCGCGTACGGTCGGCCTGGCGCTTCGCGCTCGGAGGTCGAGGAGGCGGCCAAGATGGCGCGGATCCATGACTTCATTGTCGCGTTGCCCGACGGCTATCAGTCGATGGTGGGAGAGCGGGGCCTAAAACTGTCCGGCGGCGAAAAACAGCGGGTGGCCATCGCCCGGGCGATCCTGAAACAACCCCGGATCCTGCTTTTCGACGAAGCGACCTCGGCGTTGGACAGCCATACGGAGCAGGAAATTCAGCGGAGCTTGGATGAAGTCTCCGCCGAAAGAACGACGCTGGTCATCGCCCACCGCCTCTCAACCGTTGTCCATGCGGACGAAATCCTCGTGTTGCAGGATGGACGGATCGCCGAACGCGGCACACATGATGAACTACAGGGTTTAGGCGGCGAATATGCGACCCTTTGGGAAAAGCAACGCCGCGCGACGTCCGGTACGGCAAAACCGGAGCATTCCTGAGCCATGCCGATCGGGATGCGGCGTCGGATATTGCCCTATATACCGGTTGCCTAGGTGCGCAATGGTGCTGCCCAAATATATCGGGTCCGAGATCTACCGGGATTCAAGCTACGCTCCCTGGCATCCGCTCCGCATTCCTCGGGTTTCGCTGACCACGGACCTCGTGCGGTCCCTAGAGTGGTTGCCGCAGGCGCAATATGTCGACAGTCCGCAAGCTACGGCCGAACAACTGGCCCGCTTTCATGATGCCGACTATATCGCAGCGGTGATCGCGGCCGAGCGCACGCAATCCGCCGATCAAGACACCCGTCGGCGGTTCAACATTGGGACCAACGGAAACCCGATCTTCCCGGAAATGTTCCGGAGGCCGGCAACGGCGAGCGGCGGATCGATCCATGCGGCGACGCTGTTGCGCCAAACCGATGCGGTTTTCAGCCCCGCGGGCGGGACCCATCACGGCCGGGCAAACGCCGCGAGCGGCTTTTGTTACTTCAATGACCCGGTTCTGGCGATCTGTGCGTTGTTGGACGATGGACATGATCGAATAGGGTACGTCGATGTGGATGCCCATCACGGTGATGGGGTTCAGGATGCCTTTCACGATGACCATCGGGTGCTGACGATTTCCGTGCACGAGGCGGGGCGCTGGCCGGGAACCGGATCCGCCGATGATCGTGCCGGCGGCGTGGCGCGTAACCTACCGGTGCCGGCCGGCTTCAACGATGCCGAGATGGCGCATTTGATGGATCTTGCCATTCTTCCGTTATTGGATGCGTTTGCTCCGTCGATTGTCGTACTGCAATGCGGTGCCGACGCGTTGTCGGACGATCCGTTGAGCAAATTGGAACTATCGAACAATGCTTTATGGGATGTCGTTGAGAAACTCCATCGAAGGTCGGCGCCGCTGCTGGTGCTTGGCGGGGGAGGGTACAATCCTTGGTCATTGGCGCGATGCTGGGCCGGCGTTTGGGCGATCTTGAACCGCCGTGCCATACCGGCAGTCTTGCCCGATGCCGCCAAATCGCTGTTGAGCGGCGTCGAATGGCGACACCGGCTTGCCCGGAACCCACCGGATCGTTGGTTCGAAAGCCTTGCCGATCCGCCGAATCGCGGTCCCGTCCGGGAGGCGGTAAAGAAGGTTGCGGCACAGGCGGTGGCGGAATGAACTCTCGTTTCGGGCGATGAATGGCACTATAAACCGGGTTATGGTTTGGCGGTCCCTATTGGCATTGCTGTTCGCAGGTGTTCTGCTTGCGCCGGTTCACGGCTGGGGTGGCGCCCAGCGTCAGCATGAGCCGTTGACGATCCGGACGTCCTCCGGTGCATATGATTTTCGCGTTGAGCTGGCCACGACCAGTGATCAGCAATCGACAGGCTTGATGTATCGCAGAAAGATGGCTGCGGATGCGGGTATGCTGTTCGTGTATCCCAGCGACGCACCAGTTTCCATGTGGATGAAGAACACGTTCATCCCGCTCGACATGTTCTTCATCGGGTCGGATGGCCGGATCACGCATATTGCGGAACGTACCGTCCCGCAATCGACCGAGCTAATCGGCTCGAACGGCCCGGTCCGCGCGGTTTTGGAGCTAAACGGCGGGACAGCCAGCCGGCTCGGGATCAAACCCGGCGACCGCGTCGTTCATCGGGTATTTCGCTGATCAGATCTGGGGCTGCGCCAACGATTGGGGCAGATTTTCCCACCCTTCGCCGGCGGCGACCATGCAGGTATCGCCTTCGGGCATGGTGACGATGATCGTGAAGGTGAGGCCTTTGCGGGAGGTGAGGACCTCGATCAATCCGCCGTTTGCCGCCAGTCCCATCGCGATCGGCTGTTCGGAGTATTTCTTGGACAAGTATTTGAGGACGATCTTCCGCTCACCGCAGTTCGCTTCGTCATTATGCTCCGCGCCACCAAGTGACGCCGGAAGCGCGAGAGTGAGAAGCACCGCGAAAAATGCCAGTTTGCCAAGCATCGTTGTCTAGACCTGCTGTTGCCGCAAGCTCTCTAAGTAAAATAAAGACAAGGTTCTTTATATAATAGACTTATCCGAAAGTCTGGCACTATTTCCTTAACGGATTGATAATAAATGAAGCGCCGATTAAGTAAAATTATTGGCGAATTTTAATATGTTTGAGCGCGCGATGGGATGCTGCCTATCGTAATCTTTGGTTTTAACGAAATGGAATGACGCCCTTCGATTGAAAGGCGTCATTCCGTCTAGGCAGGTGTTGCGCTTCTAATTTGGGCAGGCGCAGTTAGTCGATTTCCGTCTAGCAGTCACTGCACGTCACTTCACCGGATAGGCGCGGCCGGAAGACCGCGGTGTGGCGCAGGGTCGTGCTGGGAATTAGATCGATGAACCACGGCGTGTACTGAAAGTATGTTTCGCCGATGATAATCGCTTGGTCGTCGTCCACCAGGTCATTGTCGCTGATCGTCGCGTTGCCGCCCTGCGTTCCGACCGCACTGGTAATGGACAAGGTTCCCGCGCCGGATCGTTGCCAAATCACCTTGGGCGACCCGCTGTCTCTCTTAACCGAGGAAATGACCACCGTGCCTTGGGTTCCCATCGCGAAGGGTTCCATGACAAGGTTTGCGGCGGTAAAGACCGTGTCGACCTCGGCCGTGGTCACGGACTGAACACGCGCCACAAGATCCGAAACCGTCATTGCCGTACGATCCAGCTTCTGATGGAGCAAAACATATCGTCCGATTTCGACGCCGCCCAACATCAGTAGGACCAATACGGGCATCGCGAAGCCGAATTCGATCATCACGCCGCCGCGGTCGTTGCGCAGCAGCCGGCCCGGGCATACAAGGGATCGTAGGAATTGCATGGTATGGCTCCTCGTATCGTTGCTGAACGCGCCGATTAGCAGGGCGAGTTGCCGTAGGGTTCGTTGCGAACCGCGGTGCTCGCGGTCAAATCAATGGTTTGTCCAACACTGGATGCCATCAGGCCAAGCATCAGCGACCATTGTGTCTCCACCCTGTACACGACGACGTCGCACGCGCCGCCGAGACCCGGCGTCCCCATGTCCGCATCCCATTGACCGTTACCGTTCACGTCGGTGAAGCTTTCGCCGACGTCGTACATCCCGTTTGCCGGGTTATCGTCGATATAGGGTTCGGGCTGCCCGACCTCACTGAAGTCCGAGTATGCGAGCGTCGTAATGTTGCTTGTGGTGATCGGCACCAGGCCCATCGTCGCCGATTGAACCTTGTCCACGATGACGTCCTCACGGTTCACGCCGGTCGGCGTGAATCCGGTGACTCCAAACCGCGCGGCATCACGAAGGCTGCCTTCCAAAACCGCATTGAGAAATAGGATCATAGAGAACTCCATGATCGCTACGATGGTGAGTATTAACAACGGTGCAGTGAAACTGAACTCAATTGCAGCCGATCCGTCGTCATTACGGCGGACTATACTGAAAAATTTCTTCAAATGACGCATTTTTTTCATGGCAAATCTTACCTAATGTTGTAGATTTCCCGCATGATGACTGTATTTATTATAAATAAGCGCCGCATTATCACTGCGGCTTTGCTTGCAGCGCTTCTCTCCAGTTGCGCTGGGAATGACGAAGCGTCGTCGTCCAAAAAAGACTCCGCCGATATGGCGAAGGGTAAGACGGTGGCTGGTGCGATGATGCGGGCCGGCGAGGCGAGCAAACGGCGTGGTGACATCAACGCAGCCATCGAATTCTTCCGCCGGGCGCATCAGGCCGAGCCGGAACAGATCGAACCGCTTATTGGACTTGGCGAATCCCTTATCGCGGCCAGTTTGGTCAGGGATGCGGCCGATGCGTTTCGAAAGGGACTGGTCATCGACCCCGACAATCCGCGCGCATTGCGTGGGCTGGGAAATTCGCTGATCGCCCAAGACCAGCTCGATCTTGCGGTGGAGCAATTTCAAAAAGCGGTTGCCGCCGATCCCAAGGACTACCGGGCGTATAGCGGTCTTGGCGTCGCGCATGATTCGATGGCCGACCATGCGAAGGCCCAGGAATTCTATTACGCTGGCCTCGAAATTGCGCCGGATGACGTCAACCTTCGCAATAACCTCGGCCTGTCGCTGGCGTTTGCCGGCCATTTCAACGGCGCGGTTGAAATTCTCCGGCCGCTGGCATTGCGTCCCGGAGCGACCGCGCGCGATCGGCAGAACCTGGCATTGGCCTACGGACTCGGTGGCGATACCGCCAATGCCGAGAAGTTCGCGCGCATGGACATGGATAGCCGTGGCGTCGAACGCAATATGAGCTACTACGCCGCACTCAGGTCGATGTCCGATCCGGTGTTGCGCGTTCGGTCCGTACGCGCCGGTTATGCGCTGAAGCGTCGCTAACGTCATTTCAACACACTGCCGAGGCCGTCGATTGCCCGGAGGATACCCGGGCCGATAAGGACGATGAATAGCGTCGGCATGATGAAGATCATCATCGGTACGGTCAGTGTTGCCGGCAGCCGGGCCGCTTTTTCCTCGGCCTTCATCAATCGTTCGTCCCGCAGTTCCTTCGAAAGAACGCGCAGCGACTGGGCGAGGGGCGTACCATACCGCTCACTTTGGATGAGCGTGTTGGCCAGCGCCTGCATCGCGGGCAAATTCGTGCGCTTGTAAAGGTTTTCGAGCGCGATACGCCGCTCCGACATGAAGCCGAGTTCGGCGGACGTCAGCTCCATTTCATCGGCCATTTCCGGGCTGTTCATGCGGATTTCGCGCGCCACACGGACCAGGGCGTTGTCCAGGGCCAGACCGGCCTCGGCGCAAATCACCAAAAGGTCCAACATATCCGGCATCGCCCGCGTCAGCAGATGCATGCGCTTGTCGATCAGGTTCTTGATATAGAGGTCCGGCAAATAGAAGGCGATGAGGACTGTACCGGCCGAGGCGAACAAGCGTCCTTGAGGACCAAGGTTGAACATTTCCAAGACATAGATGCAGACGACTGCGCCAATTCCGAGCGCGGCCGGCAGGCATAGTTTTGCAAACAGGAACAGCGTCACCGCGTCGCGGGACCGCAGGCCGGCGCGAACCAACTTGGCGCTGGCGTTCTCGACCGGCTTACCGGTCATGAGCTTAAAGTACCGCAGCGTCCGGCGGGCGACGTTCAGCGTTTCAACCTTCGGCCGGCGCTTGGCCGCTCCTAGGTCCTGGCGAAGCTGAGCCCGGCGATCGCTGATCGCTTTGATACGGCGTTGGGCCGGAGCTTTCTCAAGCAAGGTGCGCCAGACCGTGACGACGCTGATCGCGACGAAAACGGCCGCGCCCAGTGCGATGAGCTCTTCGACCTGCAGGCCAAACGGTATGTAATCTTGAAGATTCATATCTCGAAGTTCACCATCTTGATCATGATGAAGACACCAAGCGCCATCATGAAGCCGCCCACACCGACCATCACCATGCCTCGGGGATCAGTGAAAAGCTCCATCGCGTAGCCCGTATTAACGAAGAAGATCAGGCCGAACATGATGAACGGCAGAGACCCGATAATGTAGGCGCTGGCCCGGGCTTCCGACGACATCGCCTTGACCTTGAGTTTCATCTGCCGGCGCCGCCGGAGGATATCGGCGAGATTGGACAGGGTTTCGGCAAGGTTGCCGCCGGTTTCCCGTTGAACCGATAGGCTCACCGCGAAGAATTTAAGTTCCGGCGTATCGAGAACCTTCGCGGCGTCTGCGATCGCTTCTTCCAAATTCTGGCCCAGGTTCACAGCATCCGAGATGTTGGAGAATATGGTCCGAACCGGTTCCGGCACCTCGGAGCGGGCGTTAACGATGGACTCGGCGATGGGAAGACCCGCGCGCAGGCCGCGGACGATAACGTCGAGGCCTTCGGGGAATCGCGTTGTAAATTTCTCCTGACGCCGGGAAATCATGAACCCGATCGCCATATGCGGTATCCAGATCCCGAGACCGACGCCCATTAGGACGGATAAGGCCGGTTGAAATCCGAAGAAGAACCAGCAGATAGTGCCGATAAGCACCGCCGTCAGGAAGATCGCGAGACCGAACTTGCCGATCGAGATGTCCCGTCCGGTGCGTCGCAGGCGCATGCGAAGCTGATCCGGTTTAGGCAGGAAGCGTTTGGCCAAGACGTCGAGGCTGGTCTCGGATTCGCGACGAACCGCACTGGCCAGCTCACCTGTTTCGTCGAGGATCGTGGTGCCCATCGCACGATTGCGGGTGTTTTCCAGGCGCCGCGCCTCGTTCCGGCGGCGGCCATCCGTAACAAGGATGACGATGCCCACCAGCATACCGGCAATGAGCAGTGCGCCCGCCAGAATCCCAAGCTCAAGCAATCCAAAACCGCCGGACAAATCGGCCATTACATGACCTCCAGAAGTGCCTTATCGAGTCCGAAGTAGCTGGCTTTCTCCATGAATTTGGGTCGCAGCCCGGTAGAATCGTAACTGCCAACCAATTTTCCGCCGGCGTCCTCGCCTTTGAACTTGTAGAGATACAAATCCTGCATGGTGATGATGTCACCTTCGACACCGACAACCTCGGCGACATGGGTGATGCGCCGTCCGCCGTCCCGCATACGCGAGACCTGGCAGATCAGGTCGATGGCAGACGCGACCTGCATACGCATCGCCTTGGCCGGGAGGTTGAAGCCCGCCATGCTGATCATGTTCTCCAGTCGGGTGAGGGCTTCACGCGGGTTGTTGGCATGGACCGTGCTCATCGATCCTTCATGGCCCGTGTTCATGGCCTGAAGCATGTCGATCGCTTCGGCGCCACGACACTCACCGAGGATGATACGGTCGGGACGCATACGCAGCGAGTTCTTGACCAAGTCGCGGATCGTGACTTCGCCCTGGCCTTCCAGGTTAGCCGGTCGCGTTTCCAATCGGACGACATGCGGCTGCTGCAATTGCAGTTCGGCCGCGTCCTCGATGGTGACGACACGCTCGCCCCCGTCGATCATGCGGCTCAGCGCGTTGAGAAGGGTCGTCTTACCGGAACCGGTACCGCCGGAAATCAGAATGTTCAGCTTACAGCGCGATGCGATCTGCAGCAGTTTCATCATCTGGGGCGACATGCTGCCGAACTCGACCATCTTCTCCAGCGTGATCTTCTTCTCGGCAAACTTACGAATGGAGATCGACGCGCCGTCGATGGCGAGCGGCGGGATGATGATGTTGACACGACTGCCGTCTTTCAGACGGGCGTCACACATCGGACTTGATTCGTCGACGCGGCGGCCGATCCAACTGACGATTCGCGTACAGATATTCATCAGATGCGAGTGGTCGCGGAAGGTAACGTCGGTCAGCTCAAGCTTACCGCTACGCTCCACGTAGATCTGGTTCGGGCCGTTCACCATGACTTCGGTGATGTCCACGTCGCCGAGCAACGGTTCGAGCGGGCCGAGCCCCATCATATCGTTGACGAGGTTGGTGACCAGGCTTCGTTGTTCGACCTGATTGAGGCGGATCTTGTTCTCGAGCAAGAGCTCGCCGACCAGCCCGCTGATCTGCGACATCAACTCGTCGCGCGGCAGGCTTGCGGCGGCGGCGGCGTCGATCCGCTCCATCATGAGCGGGCGAATCGTCTCCGCGGCCTCGCGCACGCTGGTCATGCTCGCGGCACTGATCTGCAGACCGTCGTCCATGCCGTCGTCTACGGCGGCGGCACCGTTGGTCGCCTCGAGCGATGTCACGCCGTTCGATGGTGCCGGCGCTGCGGCCGGGGTTCCGTTCGCTTGTGCGGCGCCATTCCCGTTTGGCCGCGGCGGCGGTGCTTGAACCGGCTGCCGCTGCGCTTCGGGGGCGGGGCCCGCGAGGGCGGTGACTAGGGTCGTGACGAGGTCCCGTTCCTGAAGGAGGTTTAGGTCCAATCCGACACCCGGCGCGTTCTTCGACACGATCATGCGAATCTGTTGCGCCAACGCGCCGCGCGACAGCTTCGCGACCATCTGCTTGTCGATATGCGTCTCGATAATCGGGCGCAGTCGTTCAAGCGAAACGGCGAGGCCGTCCTTCCACCCTTCTCCGTCCGGAAACTTTAGGACCGGCTGTTCACTCATTTCTTCCACCAGGCCTTCTTCTTGGTCTCAACCTTGTCGAGTTCTCCGCCGAGCGATTCGGTAATCGATGCGATGACCTTGCCGATGCTCTTTCCGCCGCCGGCCAGGGCGGAGATTGCTTTCCCGCCGTTCGCGGCTTCGGTTGCGAGTTTCGAATCGAAGGGAATGACGTAATCGACCTTGCCCTCGATGCCTTTTTCGAAATCGCGTTGGCTCAGGGAGCCGCGCTTGTCTTTTGCGCCGATTGCGGCGATCTCCGTCTTCGTGTCGGGACAGAAATCCTTCACGAAGGACTTCAAGCGCAGCACGTCGCGCATTCCGGCGAGGGAGAAGTCCGTGACCAGAAGAACACCCATCGATTCCTGGATAAGCGCCGGATGCGAAATCGCGACCGACTTCGGCATATCGAACACCAGCGCCGAGAAGTTCGCCCGCAACGCGGCGATCAACGGATCGATCGCATAGGCGTTCAACTCGGACTTGGCCTCGAGCGGCTCTTCGCCGCCGAGGATGAAGAGATTTTCACTCTCGTTCACCATCGCGCTGGCAATGAAGAGCGGATCGATCCGTTCCGGATTGTCCAGTGCGTCGCGCAAGCCGCGGCCCGGCAACAGGTCGAGTGATAAGGCGCAGGTCCCGAAATGCAGATCCAGATCGACCAGTCCGGTCCGTTGTCCGAAGTTGTGTGCGAGATGCCAGGCCATGTTGACCGAGACGGTTGTCGATCCGACTCCGCCGCGAGCGCCGACCACCGAAATAATCCGGCAGTCTTCGGTTTCTTCGGCTTCGACCTCCACCTTCGGCGGGGTCAGCGCGTCGATCAACATGTCGTCGGTCGGCGGAATGACCAGATAGTCCGATGCGCCGGCGGCGATCAAGGTCCGGTAGAAGGTAACGTCGTTGACAGGGCCCATGCCGACGATCCGGCCTTGGGCAACCTCCGACAGCATGGCCACGTCGGTGACCGGATCCGGTGACGACGAGATATCGACGATCGTGACCGGCGCATCCGGAATGGGCGCCTCCAGCGCCGCGGCGATGCCGCCTTCCAGCACGGTGACGCGCTGGACGGCGCCGGTATCGATAATCCGCGCGACGGTGTCGCAGATTTCAGGATTGTCGGTAAAGACGAGAGCTTCGCCGTTACCACCGCCCAATAGGGGCGCGTTTGATTTAGCTGTAGCCCCTGACATTAGAGACCTCCCGTGCCAGTTGCAGCCGGACGAGTAACCCTGCCGGTCTGATATCGCCGTTGCGCTTCGATGACCGGCGTACCGAGTGCCGGGCCGGGTGTTTGACCTTCGACGAGATCCCGCGGATTGGCGATCATGTAGCCAAGGCTGGAATCCACGGCACATCCATAGTTGGAGCCGGGGGTGTTCCGTTCCTCGTTGCCGTCGAAATTGCTCCAATCCGGGCAGGACGGCGGTGTGACGACGTATCGTTCGACCTGAACATTGACCTTGTTCGCCGCGCGTTCGGACTTGCTGCCCGGTACCGTCTTGATGGTGACGGGAAGGCCGAGCCGCTCGATGTAGGCGGCGAGGACTTCGCGTCGCTCGGGCGCGCTGCCCTTCAGGATGATGTGATCCGCGTACCCCATCTGAATGGAATTGACGAAGGCATCGAGCCGATCGAATTCGGGGTCGGTCGGTATGGTCTTGCCGCCCGAGAACTTCACGTCATGGCTATATTGGACCATGTCGACGCGGTTCGGCTCGCGCAGCTCGTAACTGTTCTTGGCTTCCATCACATGCTCGTTGAGCTGGAAGTTGCACGCCGATAGCAGCATGACGGATGCCAAAACGGAGAACTTCTGTATCGTGCCTCGCATATCTAATCCTCCTACTGCAAGACGAAGCCAGCGGGACCCGCGAGACCAGGCTTGCCGTTCCTGTCGAGCGGCGCCGAAGGCTTGCTACGCGGTTGGCCGACGTGGGTACGGCCGAGGAGGAACCGTTCCAGATCCTTTGGCGGCACGTAGTTGTCGGTGGGTAGGGGCAGGCGCGCCGACGTGGGTCGGACGATGTATGGGGTGACGACGATCATAAGTTCACTCTCCTGTCGGCGGAACGAGTCCGAGCGGAAGAGTGCGCCGAGAATAGGAACCTCCTTAATACCGGGAACGTCGGACAGGTTCTGGTTCGTCGTGTTCTGCAAGAGACCGGCAATCGCGAAACTCTGGCCACTGCCGAGTTCGACGGTCGTTTCAGCGCGCCGCGTGGTCAACGACGGAATGTTGAACCCGTTGGCCTGAATCGAACCGGCGGCATTCAACTGGCTGACTTCGGGGCGGACCTTTAAATTGACCCGCCGTTCTCCGAGGATTGTCGGCGTGAAGGAAAGGCCGACGCCGAACTGGCGGAACTCGATCGACGTGACGCCGCCGTCCTGCGCGACCGGGATCGGAAACTCACCGCCGGCCAGGAAACTCGCCGTTTCGCCGGACATGGCGGTCAAGTTGGGCTCGGCCAGAACCGTGATCAGACCTTCGTCGTCCAGCAGTTCAATCACCGTATCGGCTGAGAGGCTATTGTTCTGAAACGAAGAGACAATTCGATCTTGCGGATCGGCAGGAAAGATGAAGGAGCCTGCTTGTCGAACGATGTCGGATCCGACGGCGAAACCGAGCGCCAAATCTCCGGTTGCTTGCCCGATCAGCTCCCAGTTGAAGCCGAGCTTCTTATTGATGTCACGGCTGACCTCCGCGATCTTTACGCGGATATTCACCTGGGTCGGCTGGGAGACTCGGATTCGATTCACCACGAATTCCGGATTGCCGACGGCAGCGGCCGCAACGCGTGAGAATTCTTCCGCGATATCGATATGATCGACTGTCCCGGTAAGAACCAACCGGTTGCCTATCGAGGTGACGCTGACCGGCGCGTTTGGGCGCAGTTTTCGGAACAAGTCCTGAACCCGATCGATATTGGCGGACACGACCACCCGTTGAGCGACCACGATCTGGTCGCGGCCATCGACGGCATAGAGAGTCGTTTCGCCAGGTTCCTTCGCGAAAAGGTAAATCAGGCGCGGGGACCGAACCGTGACGTCGGCGATCCGAGTATCCGCAACGAAAACAGCGGAAGCGGCGCGCGACAGTCGAATGAGCTGGCCCTTGTTCGTTTGGATATCGAGCACCGTATTCGCCGGGCTCAAGACCTGTGCGGTGTTCCGCTCTGCCGCATAGGCAGGCAGGATCTGCAGCGCGAGCAGGAATGCTGTGATTTTAAAGAGACGTTTCATCGTGCAAGTGCTCCTGCGGCGGCTGCGCCGGCGTTGGTTCCGGCCGTCGTCGATGTGCTCAGGCCCTGGCGAATGACTGTCAGGCCGCCATTCTGTCCACCGAACAGCGGGATGGAGATACTCTGTTGCTCAACGCCGCGGACGACTTCGATTTGGTTCCGAGGTCCGCCGACGGAAGGCAGCACGCGGCTGGCTTCGCTATCCCAGGTCCGGCTTCGACGGTTGACCCGCTTCGCGACTTGATTCGCCTTGGCGTTTTCGCGCGGCAGACTGCGGAGGACGAAGGAGAGGGAACCGACGTTCTTGGCGACGGTGATGATTTCCGACTGCTTTTGCGTGACTTCCAACGTGATGGTCTTGGATACCGACGCCTGGCCATTTTGATCGTTGCTTGTCTGGTCGACCGCAATGACCCGGAGGTCGCTCAGAATTGTCTCGGCGATCTTATGTTGCCGGGGCGGCACCGAGTTGGTCGGCGTTACAGTATGCGATAGCAGAAGGTCGATATGGTCGCCGGGCTTTATGAAACCGGATACGCTGTTGTCGACCTTCACCTTGACCGAAATGGCGCGCATGTCGGGCTTCAGAACGGCTGCCATGAACCCTCGGTCGCCCGGCTTTAGGACGCGGCCTTTAACGATAGGCTCACCCATCACGATGCCGCCGCGGACGACTGAGTCCACCACGTCTTCCATCTTGTCGCGACCTTCCATGAGGAAGTTCTTGCCGACGCCTTTTTCGGGCCACGGCTTCCATTCCATATGATCACGCTTGACGATAAGGCCCGACGGCAAGTCGGCCTTTGCGACGAGGACATTCACGGATTCGGTTGTCGTCGGCTTCAACGACTCAGCCTGACGCCGGATGGCGTCACGCTGCGAATCGATCCACGTCTTCGCGAGGAAAAATGTGGCGGCCGCGGACAACAGCGCAAAACCAACCAATAAGATCATTCGAACGTTCATTTTCGATCCCCCCTCC
This sequence comes from Alphaproteobacteria bacterium, assembly GCA_965228975.1. Classification (GTDB taxonomy): domain Bacteria; phylum Pseudomonadota; class Alphaproteobacteria; order UBA8366; family UBA8366; genus JAJFJD01. The sequence goes on along the minus strand of OZ245851.1, from coordinate 2,133,310 downwards.
GGATCACCCGGCCCACAACCTGGCGATCATGAGATACGCACCGGCGGCGATCGCCACGCCGTACGGAACAAACCGATTGGCATCGTTTGCCGGCATCCGGCCGATTGCCGGCGCGACGAACCGCATATGTGTGAGCCACGCCATGGTGAGAATTCCACCGGCGAACGCGACTTGGATAAGAAAAACAAGAAATTCCGACGGCCCCGCCCAGATTGCGAGGGCGGTCAGCATCTTCACGTCGCCGCCGCCCATTTGACCGAAATGGAACAGGACCGCACCGAAAACGAAGACGCCTGCGCCAATCAGAAATGAATAGCCGACCGACGTGTCGGCGCCGCTGATCACCCAGGCGACCCACAAGACGAACATCGCAGTGTTGGCCGCATTGGGAATTGTTCCGCGCAGCAGATCGCTGATGGCGGCCCAGGTCACGATCCCCGCCAACAACAGCAGGATCGTCGCCTGGGCCGTCAGGGGAATCCCGACGCCGGCTATTTCGATAACGGCAGAGGAAGTCGGAACTAGGGCAGGCTCAACAAGAGCCGAATCTGAAGGGCCACCCATCCATTGTTTGCCAGACATGGCATATCGCCTCGAAAAAGTTGTCTCGACGATGAAAATCGAGCCATGGACAACTCCGGAGCGGCTTTTTGAACAAGCCGCTCCGGGATGTCACAGAAGGCTCCGGTTGGGGTGGGCAGGACGTACCGGAGCCAATGGCTAAGAGCGGACTAACCGGTCGAACCGTTAACCGCACCTTCCAGCTCATTCGAAACGCGAGTGAACATGGTTTCCAGCGAAGTACCCATCGCCGTCAGAGCGGCAATAGCCGCAACCGAGACGAGCGCCGCGATGAGGCCATATTCAATGGCGGTCGCGCCGGACTCGTCCTTGAGAAGCTTCGTAATGTTGCCAAACATCGACATACTCCCGTGTGATTCGCAAAATTGCGTTTAGTCGATCCGCGCATTTCAATATCATTTCACAGTGAAAGTCAAATAAAAAAGATATGTATAGTTAATAAGGAAATAATAAAATTGGTTAATAACATATTAATGACTTAATTAAGAAACTTTTTACTTTATTTTTATTTTGTGTTATTTAATTTTGGTTTTTCTGTGGCGGAGGAAACTATATTGCTAAAATATTATTAATAAAAAATTAATGCGGTATTCAGATTGATTTTAGTAGACGAAGATTTTTACTTCATATAGTGAAGTAATTTGCAAAGTAATTCCGCTGCAACAACATGGGCCGTATAGAAATGAAGCGCATGATTGGTTTTGCCCGGGGTATTTTCTCAAATCTTATTCATGACAAGCGCGGCAGTCTCGCGACCTTCGTTGCCGCTGCCGCATTGCCGCTCGTGGCCTTTACCGGCCTCGCGGTCGATACGGCGCGCGGCTACCTAGTGAAGACGCGCTTGAACTATGCGCTCGATTCCGCCGCATTGGCCGGCGGACGCGTGATGTTCGATGCGACCGCCCGAGATGCCGCGATCCAGGACTTCTTCGATGCCAACTTCCCGCCCGGATACATGGGGGCGACCCTGACGGGCCCGACGACGACGGTCAACACGACGGATCAGACGATCAAGGTTGAAGCGTCGGCGAATGTCGGGACGACACTGATGCAGGTGCTTGGCGTTGATGACGTGGATGTGGCCGCGGCTGCAGAAGTGCAGCGTCAGGTCAAGGGTATGGAACTGGCAATGGTCCTCGATATTACCGGCTCGATGCGTCATACCGCGCCCGGGTCGTCGCAGGAAAAGCTAGAGGACTTGCGGGATGCGGCAACAAAACTAGTCGATATTCTCTATGCCGGCCGGGAGGAGATCGACGACTTCTATATGTCGATCATTCCGTACACGGCCCAGGTCAACATCGGCAACCAGCACACCAGTTGGGTGAACTCGTTCAACGCGTCGGACTATTTGCCGACCGTGTGGAAAGGCTGCGTCGAAGCCCGCTATAACGGGCCGCGGGATCGGAACGACGATCCGCCGAGCGTCGAGAAGTTCAATGCCGGATTATGGCCGACCGACAAGGATTACCAAACCTGGAACCCGGGAAGCCTTACATGGCGCCCCTATCGTAACAATCCGTGGCGGCCTCAAGGGCAGTCGGGCGGATATGTGGTCGACGAGACCAATACCGAGTACGGCGTTGGCCCAAATTTGAATTGCGGGAACGCGATCACACCGCTCGTGAAGGCGCGGACGGATGTCGACACCGCCATTGCCGCCCTTAAATGGTGGCGCTATGGCGGCACGATGGGTAGCCAGGGGCTGGTTTGGGGTTGGCGCGCCATTTCACCGCGCTGGCGTGGATTGTGGGATGGTGACGACCCCACGATCCTTCCGAAGGATTACCTTGCCGATTTGCTGGCCAACAGCCAGCCGTTGTCGGATAAGGCGGTTGTCATGATGACCGACGGTCAGAACAACATTGTCTACAACGGTAATCACGACGACAACGGCAACTACTCGTCGTACGGCAAACCGGCGTGGAATTGGTTGGGCGCCGCCGACAGCGAGACGGTCACATGGAATTCGATCATTAGGGCCAAAATCAGTGAAAAGATGCTCGATACCTGCGATCTGATGAAGAACGAAGGCATCATCATCTACACGATCACCTTCGACACCGAAGGGTCATCCAACCAGGCGATCCGCGACACCTACGAGGATTGCGCGACGACGCCGGGACATTACTTTAACTCTCCCGGAGAAGATGAACTAACTGCTGCATTTATTGCAATTGGAACGCAGCTCAGTAACCTCCGTCTGGCGAAATAGGCGGCCGGGACGGCACCGGGCCGGGCTAGAAGAAATCTAGCCCGGCAATGCCGCTTTCGAGGTCCATTTTCTCGACCAAAGTTCGGCCCACCAAATTGCGGAGGGTTTCCGTCGTGCCGCCGCCGAGGGTGCCGTAGCGCACGCCGCGGTAATTCCGCGATACCGGGAACTCGTCGAGGAACCCATAGCCGCCGTGCACCTGAACGGCTTCGCTGCAGACGGCGATCGACATCTCGTTCACGAAGACCTTCGCCATCGCGGCGAGGGTCGGGTCCGGGAAGGGGTCGGCCGTCGCGGCGGCCCGGTAGAGCAACCCGCGCCCGGCTTCGATCTGGATCGCCATATCGGCCGCCTTCCAGCGCATACCCTGGAAGTCCCCGATGGGGTGGCCAAAGGCGTCGCGTTCGCGCAGATAGCGCACAGAATGCTCCAAGGACGCCTCGGCCATGCCGAGACAGATTGCCGGGTTCAGGCAGCGCTGGGTGTTGAAGGCGCTCATCAGCGTGCGGAGCGAATTCTCCTTCAGGATCAGGTTCTCGGGCGCCACCTCGACATTGTCGAACTGGACCTCCGCCAGGTGTTCGCCGCCCATTGTGTGATATGTGCCGGTGGTCGAGATCCCCGGGATTCCGTCGCCCTTTTCAAGCAGAACGCAGCCGATACCCTGGCTGCCAGGGATATCGTTCACGCGGGTGAAGACGACATAAACGTCGGCTTCCTCGATACGGCTGATCAGGGTCTTTGTCCCGTTGATCACGACCCGGTCGTTGTGCAGGACCGCATTGGTCGTCATGTTACCCAAATCCGTGCCGACATTCGGCTCGGTCATGCAGACGGAGAGGATGCATTCGCCGCTGGCGATTTTCGGCAGCCATTTTTCCTTGAACGGATCGGGTGCGTAGGTGGAGATGATGCGGCATTGCACACCGACTTCACCCAACACGGCCATGGCGGTGACGTAGCAGCCCTTCGCGATTTCCTCGAGCACCAGGACCGTATCCAGGATCGACGCGCCCATGCCGCCGTATTCCTCGGGCACGGCCATGCCCAGAACGCCGGCCTCGGCCAAGACATGCATGTTATCGTAGGGAAACGTGCCGTCCATCCACCGCATGGCGTTTGGTTCGATGACGTCTTTTCGAATGCGCTCAACGGTTTCGAGCATTTGCCGTTGATCGCTGGTCAGGCTGAAGTCCAGCAATGCGTAACACTCCTGCGAATAACGTAGTTTCTATGCGGTGGCCTGGAGAGACTTAACGAGGGCACCGACGGAATTGTATACAGATGCGCCGGCCGCTTCCAGCGCAGCTCGTTTCCGTGCGGCCGAGGTCGCCGTTGCGCCCGGGAGGGATTCCACGTGGGTTGCCGCAAACGTATCGGGGAATGACAGGCCCGGCAGGAGCGCAAAAATCGGCTTGGTGAGCCCTTCGGATTCTATCGCGGCGGTGAATTCTTCCTCATCCGACCCGCCGGCGGTGCCGATCAAGATGATGCCCGCGGTTGCGTCATCCTGCATCAAGAACGGCACCAACTCGGCCATGCGTGTTCCCTTGAGCGGTTCATTGCCGATATCGATCCAAATCGATTGGCCGTGCCCCGCCGCGATCATTTGTTGCCCCACATCGTAGGCCAAGGCATCGCATTTGGTGATCACGGCGAAACGCCCGGCCGCAAGGCAATAGTCGGGAATCCAGCCGAGTTTCAAGCGTTCCGACGGAATCGCGAGGCCCGAGCTGGCTGATCCAATCCAGATGGTGCCGAGCTCGCGCGTCCGGCGCAACACCCTGATCGTGTCATGGGCGGGAACGCCCTTGGCGAGCGAAACCACGACCCGGATGCCGGCTTCGGCCGCTTCCAAGACGGCGTCCGCCGTGGTCTCCGGCGGTGTCACCGTTACGCATGCCGTGGCGTGGGTTGCCGTTACGGCTTCGGTACAGCTCTGAAATACGGCGATATCCCCGGAATTTTCAGGGCCGCCATCGAGTGAAACGCCACCGACGACATTCGTGCCGTATGCTTTTATCGAATCTGCCTGCCGCAAGCCCTGCGGTCGGGATATGCCCTGAACCAGCACGGGCGTTTTTGACGTGAGGCCCAAATCTAGCATTGCGCCAGCTCCGAGCCGGTCAATTCGCCCAGTCGAGCAAAGGCGCTTTCCGTTGATGCATGCAGCTCGATATCGGGGCGTACGTTGCGCAGCAACGTTCCCGCCGACTCGGCATTGGGGCCGGTCAGCCGCAAGACGACGGGGCAGGTCAAATCCGGGGTCTGCGCCAAGGATTGAGCAAACAGGCCAGCCAACTCCGTGAGGTCGGATTCGTCCTCGAGGGCGGTGATGAGAACCGCCTTCAACGCGGTGGCCTCGGACAACAGCCGAAAGGCTTCTACGATCGATGCCGGGGTGTCGATCAGTGTGGCTGTGTCGGCTTCGAGATAGTTGTAGGGGATCAGGCCTTGTTGCCGCATGTCGTCTACCAGAAGCGCACCGAGGCCCTGGCCGGCGGTCAGTGTCCCGATTTCGCCTTTGGTGTCGAGAACCAGGTAGTCGAGCCCGAATGTCCGCTTGCGCCGCGCTGCGTCATACGCGAAATCGCGCCGCTCTATCATCGAAATCAGTTCAGGATGTCGAAATAAGGCGCATTCGTCGATAATCATCATCACGTCGCCCGCGACCCAGGAGTTATCGGGGAGAACAATGAGTGGATCGATTTCGATCTGAAGCGCCTCGTATCCGAAATAGAGCGGGGCGAGTTGGGTAGCGGCAGCGATCACGGGGGCCCGGAGCGGTTCGGGTAGGTCTGCAGCTAGACGACTTACGCAGGCGACCACGGCAGTCGGGTCCGGGGCCGCCACTTCTTGCGACGGTCCGCCGCTGCCACGCGAGGTGCCCTCGGCCGCGACGGCCACCCTAATGCCCGGCACAATCGGATCACACGAAAAGCTCAGGAATGCGTGTGTATCGGAGAGTATTTGCCGTTCTACACGGACCGAGTTGACGCGATGTCCGTTGACCTGCGTCCCCAACAGCGTGCCGCATTCATCGGCGATCTCTTTGCGGGTCGTGGCGACCGCAACATCGGCGAGGGGGATACGGTCCAAGGACTCGACCTGCGGTTTGATCAACCAGGGGCCGGCCTTCTCATTCTCCTGTTCCAAATCGTATTTAGGGACTTGGGTAAGCTGAATCCCACCTGGAACAGGCACCCCTTGGATGGCCAACAACTCTTTCGCATCGTGCTCGAGAACGATCATCCTAACGAAGACAGGTTGTTGTAACCAAAATCGGTCCGCCGTTCCGGCATAGTCTGGTGAAACAGCCGCGTGCTCGAATATTCCGGTTCAAATGTTCCCGACTCTTTCACTTCGGGGGGGCATTCGACGCGTCCGAACCAATGCAAGGTCGCAGAATTCTCTTGCTGCGACAATAGGGTATGCCGATTTCCGTATGCCGCATCGCACCATCGGCATGGGCTTCTAAGGTGGCGTTCTAGCCATCGAATTGATGAAACCTGACCGACGACGGCGATCGAGAAGAAAAATATCTGTCAAAATTCAATGTTTAATTGCGTTTCGAAAAATCGCGGTGGGACTATATGTCCTGTCGGCGCGGATTGAATATCTGCGGCGGCAGTTGTGGCAACTTTTGCGGCGGCAACGGCGGCGGAATCACATAAGCGTTCAAATCGCCAAGTTCTTCAAGAGATTTCCGAAAAAATGGGTTCTTCAGAACGGCCGTTGCGTTTTTCCGGATGGCATTGTCGATGACATCCTCGAGCTTTTCCGCAACTTCGCGCTTCCATGGAAGCTTGTAATATCTTGGTTCAATCTCATCTTCCAGTCGCAGCCATAAATAGATCGCTCTGCCTTCATCCATGCTCGCGCCGAGAATATGGGCGAGTTGCACGTCGCGCTGGAACAGTTCGAAGCTCATCGGTTTCGGTTTGGCCAACAGTTCGATGATCTGCAGGTACCCGAGGGGAATGAACAGCGTCGTCGCGAGCAAAGCCACGAATCGGGTCTTCGGCGCCCGAGGTGCCCAGATGGCGATTGTCGCCAGGGCAGCGGCGAGACTAATGGTGACAATGAAGAGATAGAGCACCGTGTTCATCGTATTGCACCGGTTATGAGGGGTTGTCGGAGCGTGCTGACACTGCCGTCGATCAGGTCACCTTCTTTGGTGAGACGGAAACTGTAAGCCGTTTCTTCTTGGTTGCGTCGGTAAAGTTCCACGACGGTTTTCAGGATTTGCCGCGTCGTATCGAATTTCTGGCGAACGCTTACCACAATTGTCACAGGGATTGTGACTCCCGTCGGCAGGTGTCCATACATGTGCACGTTGACCACGTATTCGCCGGCGGATATGCCACGACTGTAGGAAATCTCGTAATTCTCCTTCGTCGCGTCGCCTTCGCCGCCGAGATCGTCCCGGAGCAGGTTGAAGACCCGGCCACCCTGGTTCCAAAACCCGACCGGCTGTTGGCCAGGCGCTTTGACCCATAGGTCGACGTCGTATGGCAGATCGGTCGGCCAGTGCATTTCAACGATAACGTTTCCCGGCGCCTTGTGGTCTTGTGCTTCCTCGGTGGTCGTTTTGATATGCGGCAACAGCATGATGACCATCGCAACGAACCCGATGAGCGCCAGCAGGATGACATCCCGGAAGACGGTCCCTGACGTTTCGTCTTCAAAATCGTCAATTTCGTCCACGGTTTTCTCCGAGGTCGACGATGGCCGAGTACAGGTTGACGGTTCCGGTCGAGAGAATCCGATGATTAACGATAAGCCAAAGATGCAGAATTGCACCGACCAGCGTGGTGTAGAGAGCGATCGACATGCCGCGGATCAGACGTCCGATCACCGGCGCGACTGATTCGGCGCTGGCGGTTGCGTTCGGATCCACCGCGGACAGTGCGATGATGAAGCCGATGACGGTCCCGATCAGGCCCAGAAAGACGAGTGAGTTCGCGATATGCCGAACGATCGTGATCCGGTTGACCAGCTTGGCGCGGAGCGCGCTCATTAAAACCGCACGGCCATCCTTGTCGTTCTCATAAATGCTTTGCATGTAACGCGCGGCGCGTGAGCCGACCGGCGGGGCGCCCGTCTTGATGTCGTTTAGTTCGATGCTGGTCTGCCAGATCTTAATGCCGCAGACGGCGAGTCCGTAGATGAACACCAGGGCGATGATCCCGACGAGCTCGATTGTATTCGGCACGAGCATCCCATCCAGCCAGCCCTCGATATAGACGGCCAGCAAGATGCTCGCGAACATCACGTTGAATAGCGTGAACCTGGCAACAAGGAGATACCTGAACTCCATCTAAGCCCCCGTAGAAAGTCCGGTTGTCATGGGAAATTGCACGGTCCGACACCCGGAACAACCGTTCGGGACGCGTGACGGGCGGACCGTATCAGACTTCATTGCGCCACTCGGGGTATCCGGATACCCAAGATATTCACAAAGCCTTCACCCATGCGTTCATGGTTCCATCTAACCATAGGCCGCTTTGAAGCTTTTGAGTACGTCGATGTGGTCGTCGGGTGTGGCGAGCCCGGCATACATCGTCCGCAACGTTACGTGCGTGACGCCGTGCGTTTGCCAATCTGCGACCTGACGTACCCAGTCCTCCGGGGCCTGGTCTCCGATGTGGAGCGTTGCATCGATACCGAGCGTGGATGGATCGCGGCCGGCCTCTTTGGCGGCTTTCCGGAAGATTGCAATTTGGGCTTCGGCATCGTCGCCGGGTCCGATCCGGGGGTTCAGAAACCATCCGTCGCCAAGCCGCCCGGCGCGCTGGATCGCCGGGGGTTCGAATGCGCCGAACCAAATTGGGATAGGGTTCTGTACCGGCAACGGGTTCAACCCGGCCGCGTCGACCGCATGCCACTCGCCGTTGAACGTGATGATCTCATTCGTCCAGAGTGCGCGCATGAGGGTCACTTGTTCCTCGATCCGCCGTGCTCGATTCCGAAAATTTTGGCCTAGCGCGTCGAACTCCAACGCGTTCCACCCAATCCCGACGCCCAGCCGCAACCGTCCGCCGCTCAGGACGTCCAATTCAGCCGCCTGTTTCGCGACGAGGATTGCAGGGCGTTGCGGCAGGATTAGGATTGCCGTCGAGAGTTCCAGCGTTTTCGTCACGGCGGCCATGAAACCGAACAGCACGAATGGTTCATGGAAGGTGTTATCGCGGGTGTAGTAGCTGCGCCAGTCGTCCGCTTCGGCAGTCTCCGCTTGGAGAACGTGGTCGATCGCCGTGATGTGATCATAGCCGAGTTCTTCGACCGTCTGCGCGAAATCCCGGATGACGGCAGGGTCGGTCCCGATCTCGGTGGTAGGGAAGGCAACGCCAATTCGCATCTATACCTCAGGTTCGTCCGTTTGGAGCGCGAAGCATGATGCACGCGCGGTTTGATTTGTCTGAGCCTAACACACGTCGCATACTTGGCGGCAGAAGCCTCGACGGTAACTTAACTTTGCCGTCGATGACGCGTACGTAGTGTTAGAGGTAAGACGATCAAATCGAGTTCCCACAACTGGCCCGAGGAGGGCCTTGCCCGCGTACCGTCTTGGATCTTCAGCGATCCCGACATCTATGCGCGCGAACGCGACATCATATTCCGGGGGCCGAGTTGGAACTATGTCGCGCTGTCATGTGAAATCCCCGATGCCGGTGATTTCAAGCGGAATTTCGTGGGGGACATGCCGGTCGTCGTCGCGCGGGACGAGGACGGAAACGCCAACGTATTCGTCAACCGGTGCGCCCATCGGGGCGTGCGGTTCTGCCGGCGGAATCGCGGTAATACGCCCGAATTCATGTGCCCCTACCATCAGTGGACCTTCAACCTGAAAGGCGACCTGATCGGCGTTCCCTTTCGGCGGGGCCTCCGCAAGCAGGGGGGCATGCCGGCGGACTTCCGTCTCGCGGATCACGGTCTCGAAACGCTTCGCGTGACCGAGCGGAACGGCGCCATCTTTGCGTCCTTCGATCCCAAGGTCGAACCGTTCGAAGACTATCTGGGCGAACAGATGCTGGGATATTTCGATCGTGTGTTCGACGGCCGGAACCTTCGGGTGTTGGGGTATATGCGCCAATCCATCCCGGCAAACTGGAAGCTCTATGTCGATAACCAGAAAGACCCGTATCACGCGACGCTGCTGCATTACTTCCTGATCAGCTTCGGCTTGTTCCGGGCGACGGAGCCCTCCTTCGTGAAGATGGATTCGACCGGCCGTCATTCCGCGCTGACGTCCCAGAAAGGCGATCAGGGGGAGTTCTCGGGCACCGATCAAATGAAGCACAACGATGCGGAGCTCACATTGCAGGGGACGCAGATGCTGCAGCCCGAGCGCGAGTTCACCGGACCGGATACCGTGGTGATCAACTCGATCTGGCCGTCGGTTATCATCCAGCAGCAATCGAACACGCTTGCGGTTCGCCACATCATCCCACGGGGGCCGGGCAGTTATGAATTGTCGTGGACATTCTTCGGCTATGCCGACGATGATCCCGCGATGACCAAGAAGCGGCTCCTACAGGCCAATCTGATGGGGCCGTCCGGCTTTGTGTCGATCGATGACAGTGAAGTCGTCGCCTTCGCTCAGCGTGGCAGCGAGGTGTATGGCGGGGCCAGTCAGGTCATCGAGATGGACGGCGGCGCGGAGGTCCGCGAGGCCGAGACGTTGATCTCGGAAGGGGCGGTCCGTGGTTTCTATGGCTATTACCGTTCGGTGATGGCGCTGTGAGTGGCCAGGGAGACCGGGCGGCGATAACGCCGGTTGCGGTACCAGCCGATCTTGCGGCGATGGCGCCGATCGATCTGCGGGCGGCGTTGGACGCGCTGTTGGCTGATTATGCTTACGTTTTGGATGAGGACGCGCTCGATCAATGGCCGGACTTCTTCGTCGAGGACTGCGTCTACAAGATCGTCCCGCGCGAGAATTTCGAGATGGACCTTCCGCTTGCCGTGTTGAGTTGCGAGGGGCAGGGGATGCTGCGGGACCGTGTTACCGCGATCCGGGAAACGCTGTTGTTCGAGCCACGCGCGCTTCGGCACATCACAAGCGGCATGCGGGTCATGGGGATCGATCCGGACGGATCGGTCCGCAGTCAGACGAATTACGTCGTCTATGAGAACACCGCGGACGATACCAATAGCGTTTTCAGCGTCGGGCGGTATATGGACCGGGTCGTCTCCGATGCCGGCCGCTTGAAATATGCCGAGAAACTCTGCGTCTTCGATACGAGCGTCATCGATACGTCGCTGATCTATCCGATTTAGACCGGCGAGCCGTCGCCTAACTCGCTTGTTGCCGGATCGCATGGGCAACCGTTACCACGTTGCCTGTCGTTGTTGAGCCGATGCGGTGAGGATCACCGGCGGTGACAATCGCTGCACGCCTGGCCGGGGGAAGTGGGCGGGTGATTTTCCGGCAAGGTTGTGCCGGATTTCTCTGGGTTTTGGGCTTTTCCATCGGTTGGGGTTTGCGGGATGACGGTGCCTCTCGTTCCCGGCGCATTGGCCCAGAATGTCTTTCGAAAATACTCGTTTAGATCGTGCAGGCTGCTGGCAGGAGGGAACATCCATACGGCGCCAATAGCGACCCAGATGACGGCGGCGAGCGCGACGACGGCTTCCCAATTCAAAGTCAGATGCCGGCTCATCCGGTCCCGCAAATGATGCAGCAAACCCTGCCAATTGAATCCCAAATGGAAAATACCGATGGCGACGAATACGATCGCAAAGCTTAGGTGGAGCGTTTGCCATTGGGCGCGGTCTAGACCCAGTAGGGTCCATCCTATTTCTCTTGCGACGCGTCCCGAGGGGGCGACAAACATCACTACGCCGCTGATCAATACGATGATCGAGCTGAGCAAAATTACGAGTGTAACCAATCCACGCCAATTAGGCCGGCGCGGACGCGGTTGTCGCGGGGGGGCCTTCTCCGTCACCGGCATGGCGCTCCTCAATCCGGTTTAGCCCGGCGGTGGCCGTCACCGAACCTTACGGCAGGCCGGGGAGCGTATCCAGCGGGACTTCAGTCCGCGACCGCTGACGCGTCCAGGCGTGAGCGGTGGGATGAATGCCGACCGTTGTAGCCGCGTCCTAGCCGTCCGCGGGTCTGGGTTCGGCGCCCGGCTTTTGTTTGACGGTTTGGAAAATCCGAATTGCGATCACCAGCACCGCAAGGAAGATGAAGAAGATGGCGAGCGGCCGCTCAACAAAGATCATCGGTCCGTCTTCCGAAAGCAGCAAGGCTTGTCGCAAGGCGCGTTCGGCGCCCGGCCCGAGAATGAATGCGATGATGAAGGCCGGCAGGCTGTAGTCGAATTTCTTGAAGAAGTAACCGACGAACCCGAACAGGCACATCATCATGACGTCGAACAACGTATTGCGCAGGGCGTATACGGCGATGATCGATGTGATGAAGATGAACGGATAGATGACCCGAACCGGCACCTTGGCAATGATCCGGCCGATGATATCGCTGCCCCAATAACCCATGATGAAGTAGGTGACGATGCAGAGCAGGCCGGATGCGAAGAGGCCGTAGATGATGTTGGTATCGGTTTCGAAGATCTTCGGCCCGATATTCATGCCGTGGATCAGGAAGACGCCGCCGAGCAATGCGGCCGCCACGCTGCCGGGAATACCGAGTGTGAGCAGCGGAATGATATTCGCGCCCGATACCGAGTTGTTGGCCGCTTCGGCGGCTGCCACGCCCTTGATCTCGCCTTCGCCCCATTTGTCTTCGGGTTTGCGTGATCGCTTCGCCTCAGCATAGGCCACGAAACAGGCGGCCGATGCACCGACGCCGGGCAGCATGCCGATGATGGTCCCCATGCCGGTCGACTTGGCCATGACCGGAAAGCTGCGCTTGAGGTCACGCCACGTGACGTAATTGTCTTCCGGCACATCGGATTTTTTCGACAACATGCGTTCAGCGCCGAGTGCACCCCGATCGGCGATCTGGATGAAAATCTCGGAGACGACGAACACGCCCAACAGGACGGGAACGAGGCCGATTCCCGTTTCCAAATAATTCACCTCGAAGGTGAGACGGGGCATCGAACTGATGGGATCGAGGCCGATGATCGACAACAAGATTCCGAGCATCGTGCTGATCAGGCCGCGAATAACGGAATTGCCGATCACGCTGCCGATGATGACGAAGGCGGTGCAATAAACCGCAAAGATCTCCGGTGGCCCCATGCGCGCCGTATAGATCGCGATGAAGGCGGCCCCGAAAATCAGCAGGCATTCCGAGAAGAAGTCGCCGGCCGCCGACGCGGTGACGGCCATTTTCAACGCCTTGCCCTGCTTGCCTTGCCGGGTAAGCGGATAGCCCTCGATCTGGGTTGCGGATGCCTGCGGCGTGCCCGGCGTATTGAAAAGGATGGCGGGGATCGACCCGCCGAAGCTGGCGGATTTGCCGATGGTGTACACGAAGACGAGCGCGGATAGGGGCTCCAAGTAGAATGACAGGGGAATGATCATCGAGATGGCGGCGGATGCCGTCAGGCCGGGTGTCGCGCCCGCCAGCAGGCCGATAGTCGTGCCGAGAATGGCGTAAAAGACGGCCCATCCGCTGCTGAACAGCGTAACGATTCCATCGAAAATCGGGTGTTCCATGTCCAATCGCCCCTAGACGCCTATGAACTTCTGCATCGGGCCGAAAAGATAGTAATTGTCGTACTCGAGGAGCATGCCCGTTGGCTCCAACAGCCGGAAAATGCCGAAGAAAATCACGTAATAGAAAATGGCGGAAATCACCGGGATGACCACGAGCCATTTGAGGCCCCGGTTACCAAATATCGCCAAGGTCGCTGACAACGCGATGATTGTCGGGATGAGGTACTGAAACAGGTTGATGAGGCCGAGGTAGAGGAAGGCGATCGCCGCCATCGGTATGACCCAGAAGAAGAAGATCCGGATCTCGTTCGATGCCTCGGTGTCGGTTTCGGCGGGGCCTGCGTCGCTGCGGAAACGCATTGCAGCGCCGGCCAACATGATCACGATTAGGGCAAGCAGAATGTACAAGATCGCCTGGGGGAAGACGTAAGGCTGCAGCCCCGTGCCAAACGGGTCTTCTTCGATTGCCAGGGATGCCCAATAGAATATCAGCGTCGTAACCAGCATCACGATCGCTGAAATTAAATCTCGTCGTGCCGTCATCGTGTACCTGCGGGGAAAGAGCGGGGCGGATTTCTAGGTCCGCCCCGCCTTAGTTGGCTTACTATCGTCTATGATTATTTCTTCTTCAGTTCATCGACGAGAGGTTGCCAGAGCGACGTCAGAGACTTGTAGTATTTCAGAGTCTCCGGTCCGCTCTTGTACTTCGACGGCAGGCCGGCCTTGCCCAGGAGTTTCTTGAACGCCTTGTGGGCCGTCATCTTCTGACAGGCCGCGTCGAGAATCTTGATCCGCTCGTCGGAGACTCCTTTCGGCGCCATCACGATCATCGGTGTGAAGACCTCGGTGAAGTTCACGCCGAGTTCCTTCATCGTCGCGACGTCCTTGTTGTTCGGATCCCGCTCGGGGAAGAGCAGTCCCAATACCCGCAGCTGATCCTGGAATCCGCTGCGCAGATGGATGCCGAAGACGCCGTAATCGACTTGCTTACCGATCACGAGGCCGCGTGCCGGCGCACCGCCCTTGGCGGGGACATCTTGGCCTTTGATGTTATTCCGCTTTGCAAAGGCGAGGGCGGCGATGCCCCAAGTGCTGGTACGGCCGGGTGTTGCGAACCGCATCTTGCCGGGATTCGCCTGGGCTTCCGCGACCAATTGCTTGGCGGTCTTGATCGGGCTGTCCTTGTGCACGAAGACGGCGGGCAGCAGCCGGCCGACCATGCAGACGATCTTGAAGTCCTTAAACGGATCGACCGGCGCTTTCCGGAACTGGGTCGAGAAATAAAGCGCGCCGCTCGACGCCAAATGGATGGTATGCCCGTCTGGTTTGGCGTCCGCTACGAACTTGGCGGCGGGGACGCCCGACCCACCAGGCTTGTTAACGACGATCAGCGGTTGGAGGTTGAGGTATTCCGGGGCCACACTTGCCAGGGCGCGTGCGTATGAGTCCGTGCCGCCGCCGGCACCGTAGCCGACGATTATCGTAACGGGTTTGCGGGGAAATTCTGCCGCGTTGGCAGCGCCGAAGGTGAAGGCCGCCAGGGCAGCCGCCGACACTAGGGCTAGTTTCTTGAGTTTCATGTTACCTCCCTATCGAAAGAGAATTCTGATTTTATGTGGATAACCAATCGGCCGAAAACGAATGGTCAAAGTACCGATGGTTCCAATTGTCCCTGCGGGAAGTGTAGCACCAGTCGGTACGATTCCAAATTCGGCTCGGCCGCGGCATGATGGACTGCTTTCACAGATTGCGGAAATTGTTCAATATTTCTAGATAACATTGTGATTCGGCATCCTCACCCGTGTGGCTTAATCATTGGGATACTATTCCTCCACTACCGATCGTATAGCCAGAATCCGGTAGTGTTAGGTTCGATGACCAGAAGTAAGGTGTGGTCACGCAGCACAAGCTTTTCGAGAATATCCTCCTAAAAAATATCAACTTTGAGGGAGAATTCTCAATGCCTTGGCTGACCGATAAGGACCTCGTCGCTATTCAAGAATATGTCGACATTACGCGCGCTCGCGCCGATTCCAAGGGTCTGCGATTGGAGGTCGATACCGATCCGTGGGCGTTCCGAAATTTCCTCGCCGCGCAGGAGCACACCCATGGCGTGCCGACAACGCATGATCCTTCAATGACAGATGTTAGGCCGGGAAATTTCTTTTGGCTGCAACTGCGCCGCGGTTCTGAAATCGTTGCTTGTCATGCGCAGCGTTGGGTGGATACGCGGAATTTGATCGAGTTGGTCCGGACGCACAGCGTGTTCATGGACCTTTCCCCGACGCTGGATCACCGGCGTGTCGACCTGTATCCGGAAGCGGCGGAGCTGTTCATCGCGGGCCGCATCGGCATCGGCGGCGGGTTTTGGATCCGCAAAGACTGGCGCGGCAAAGGATTGACGGAAATTTTCTCGCGCGTCGGCCGCGCGATCGCGCTTCGCCAATTTTCCTTGGAATGGTATGTGGCGTTTTTCCTGAACACGGACCGCCGCACCCGGTTCGGACGGCAAGGCGCGGCGTTTGCCAACTCGGTTCCGCTATTGAACGGCTATTTCCCGCCCTACGGGCGACGGGAAGATATTCAGTTAATGTATATGAGCCGCTCCGATATCCTGCGTCAGATTTCGCACGAAATCAGGGTGCAGCCTGAGGCGGCGTGAGGACGCGATAGGAGTAGAAGATTTTCTGCACGCCATCCTTGTCGTTGAGGACCGGAACAAGCAAACGCAGATACTCCCGATAGACCCCGCGGATCGTTTGGTCGATGTAGTGTGCGACCGGGCATTCCTCGTATTTACATTGCTCATACTCGATCGCGCACCAGCGCGCGTGCGTCCATACGGGATATGCAGCCACCCGTTGGCCCGAATGATCGCCGAACGTGACCCCATTGTGGTTGTGTAGAACGAAATCCAGCGGGCATTCGCCGGATACGTCGATCCAAGGAAAACCGAGCGACTGGCGCGCATCCGCCTGCAGATAGGGACGTTCGATGATTTGCGTATCCGGATCGGCCTTGGGATTGCTCAGCCAGGCAAGATAGAGCGATTTCAGTGGCGAGCACTGACCCGTTGACTCCTCGAATGCGATCTCGGTTCGCATAAGGCGATCGATGGAGATGCGTTCGCGCGTGTGACTGGCTTCGTCGCAAACCTCGGTCGTCAAATCCATCTAAATCGACTCCAGATCGAATGGTGTGATGTCGTAGGACCCAATCAAATGATAAACGCTATAAACTTTCGTAACCGGGCCGGCGATATCCCGAACCGGCAACAGGATGCGCCGGTAGCTCGCCTCGATCCCGTCAAATATCTGATTGATGCCCTGGTATAGGGGTTTTCGGGTTTCTTTACATTCAAGAAGATCAAACTGCAGTATCCGCCGGTGCAGTGGATTGAGGAGATTCTGGAGTGTGCAGTGCATCGTCGTTTGCGTCGCGGCACTGCGCGACACAATGAGATAATTCTTTGGGTTCGCGCGCTTTGTTTCGACATGCAAGAGCTGACGTTGCTCGTCCCGGTCGAGAAAACTATTCGGATTGAAATCCCGGTCGATCGGGATATCGCGGTCTCGATGGTCGCGCCAATGTTGATACGCCTTATATATTACCGTCGGACCCTTGCCTTCGCGGTCTGAAATCAAATCCGGCGAATAGGAGTTACAATACCATTCGTCGTCGCCGGACTTTATCGAGAGATGCGCTTCTTTCGGTTTCCCAATCATCGCGTTTCAATACCCTGTTTTGCGGCCAGACTTTCGTTTTTTACTTTATCTTCTGTAATTCTCACTCGTGTCGGGTCGACCAAATTTCAACCAATCCAAAAATCGGTAATTCGATGTTTTTAGCCGGCTTGGTCGATTTAATGTTTCGTCTTGCAACCGGTTGGAGCAGCGATTGCGCCTAACAGACTAATAATCATACAATTAATCTTTAGGGGCAGCACTATCCTTCCGGTTGGCCTCTATAGTGACGAATTTTTCATGCATCGAAAAGTAGAAATTAAAAAAATTTTTTCTCGTCGTTAATAATAATATTTCGTTTTATTGCTCGTTCAGGGTGTGGTGGTCTTTCGCGTCGGTTGAATGTATCGGCACGGAGGTGAAGGGTCGTGGTTTTGGGAATAAAAGCGCAAATGGCAAGGCGGGTTCATAATTCGGGCGACCCTCGGTTACCGATCGGCCGGCCATCGTCGGAAGTGGTGTGCAAGGGGATTGGCGACGCGCAGGGCACCGTCCGGAAAGCGCTTCCGGTTGGTGGCCGCGGGCGGGTGTGGAAATCCTGGTCGGGGAGACTGGATTCGAACCAGCGACATCGTGCTCCCAAAGCACGCACTCTACCAGACTGAGCTACTCCCCGAGTCCCGGATACCTAGGGAATAGCCACGGAATTATCAAGCGCTCATTGGTTTACCGTATGGCCAAGCCGACCGGGAACGGCGTTGGCCGCGCTTGTAATTCAAGGGCGATTAACGGAGGTTGCTGATATCGGTCGATCAAGCGATGGGGAGACAATCGTGACGCAGACGGTGAAAAACGAGACAGGCGAGCGCCAATCGAGCAACGAGCCGGATTGGTCGGGTCTGCGACGGGAGTTTCCGACCACCGAGACCTATGCCTATCTGGCGTTGGCGAACAAGGCGTTGCTGCCGCGCCGGGTCGAAACGGCGATGCAGGAATGGCTCGGCGATATCTTCGAGAACGCGGGCGAGACCGCTTTCTCGATGGCGCCGATCGAGGAGACCCGTGAGACGGTCGCTCGGGTGTTCGGCGCGCCGGCGGACTGCTTGTCGTTGATCAAGAACACCTCGGAAGGGGTCAACATCGTCGCCAACGGCATCGGGTTCGAGCCCGGCGACAATGTGGTGATCAGCGAATTCGAACACGAGAACAACACCTTTCCCTGGCGGTATTTGGAACGCCGCGGCGTGGAGGTTCGCATGGTGCCGCCGGCGGCGGACGGGACCGTGCCGGTATCGGCCTACGAGCCGCATGTGGATGAAAGGACGCGCGTCGTGGCGGCGGCTTGGGTTTCCTACGGCAATGGCTTCCGGCAGGACCTTCCCGCGCTTGCCGAATTCTGTCACGCGCATGATGCACTGCTGGTCGTCGATGGGATCCAGGCCGTGGGCATCCTGGCGGATCCCATTGAGTCGCTGGGCGCGGATGTCGTTATCGCCGGTGGGCACAAGGCGCAATTCGGCCTGGCCGGCGCGGGCTTCATGTATATGCGGAAGTCGCTAATCAAAGAGATATCACCGCCCTATGCGGCCAAATTCAGTTTCACGTCGAACGACCGGTTCCAAGACGAGCCGGTCCTGGCGGCAGACGGGCATCGCTTCGAATACGGCAATCCGAATTTTCTCGGCGTCTGGGTGCAGCGCCGCTCCGCGGAGTTCGTTGAATCGGTCGGGCTGGAGAACATCGAGGCACGCGTCCGGTATCTGACCGACTATGTGATGGAGCAGGCGGATGCGCGCGGGATCACGGTCCGCACGCCGCGCGACTGGAAGCACCGGGCGGGGATCGTCAGCCTCGACCTGGGCGTCGACCATGAGGCTCTGGTCGCGCGGCTGCAGGAAAAGAAGGTGATTACCAGCTTCAAGGATGGGTTCGTGCGGTTGTCGCTTCATTTCTATAACAACGAAGCGGATGTCGACCGGTTCTTCGATGTTGCCGTCGGCTGACCGGACAATTTCGGTGATGTTCAAAAAAGAAGCGCCCCGTAGGGGTCGGGGCGCTTGTAGAGTTGCTAGGGAGGTAAGCTTCCGTCGATTGGGGAGATCGAAAAGCTTTGGGCTGTGGGGCCCGGGTAAATCAGTGGGTTTAACGTCGCCGTGATGTTCAGGCGGCGCGGCGGTAAGGGCGGTCCACGCCATTGGCGATCATCGTGATGTGTGAGCGATGAAGGCCGATATCCTTCAGCATACGATTGTCCAGCGAATGCAAGGCGTGGGAGGTGCGGTTCGCGGTCATGCGATTGACGAACCGGCGGCCCATGCAGGTAATCTCATTTAACATCGCGTTTACTCCTTGGCGTCTGGGGCCGTCATGTGCCCGTGGGTCATTCCGTTGATTAGCAATCTAAGGGCGTCCCGTTTCTGTGGTATTTCCCGATTCCGGGAAAATTGTTTCATTTGTTTCAGCGCGGGTGCGCTTGATAAAGGCCGCCTGATCGTTGAATTTGTTGGAAAATTTTGAGCGACGAAAGGATCAATCAATGTCAGAGAACAAATTCGAGCGGAACGAGGACTTCGATTCAGGTGTCGATTTGCGAAAACAGGTCCTGGGCGAGGCGCATGTGGAGGCGTCGCTCAGCCGGGCCGCGGCCGACCCCTTCATGAAACCGATTCAGCAGCTCACGACCGAAGTTGGCTGGGGTAAGGTTTGGGCGCGGCCGGGTCTTCCGCGTAATATCAGGAGCATGTTGAGCATTGCCTTGCTCGCGACGCTCGGCAAGCCCGACGAGTTGCAGCACCACATCCTGGGCGCACTGAACAACGGCGTCACCAAGGACGAGATCATGGAAGTGCTGCTGCACACCACGGTCTATGCCGGGTTCCCTGTCGGGCTTCAGGGCTTCCGGACGGCGAAGGAATTCTTCGACGCGCAGGAAGAGGCTGAGGCCCGCAACGAGGAGGAAGAGATCGAATGACGGACAAGACGCTGGGCTTCATCGGCCTTGGCATGATGGGCGGCCCCATGGCGAAGAACCTGCTGGCCGCCGGCTACCGGTTGCTGGTCCTCGATACGCGTCCGGAGGCCCTGGCGCCCGTCGTCGAAGCCGGCGGCGAGGCGATGGGAAGCCCGGCGGAAATCGCGTCGGCGGCGGAAACCGTTTTGGTCAGTCTGCCGACCCCGCCGGTGGTGGAACAGGTCGCGCTGGGGGCCGGCGGCTTGATCGAAGGCACGGCGATGAAGACCTATATCGACCTGTCGACGACCGGTCCGGTGATCGCGCGCAAGGTGGCCGCCGCGCTCACCGAGAAAGGGGTGGCGTGCCTGGACGCGCCGGTCAGCGGCGGCGAGCGCGGGGCGACCGCGGGCACGCTGTCGCTGATGGTGTCGGGGCCGAAAGACACCTACGCGGCGGTGCAGCCGGTCTTGGAGGTGATCGGTCGGAAGAGCTTCTACATCGGACCGGACGCGGGCATGGGGCAGACGGTGAAGGTGGCCAACAATTATCTGTCGGCGACCAGCAACCTGTCGGCGGCCGAGGCCACGGTCATGGGAACGAAATCGGGGCTCGATCTGCAGACCATGCTCGACGTGATCAACGTCAGCAGCGGACGGAACAACGCGACCGAGGATAAATACCCGACCTTCGTCGTGCCACGCGATTTCCGCAGCATGCGCACCGAATTGATCCTTAAGGACATCACGCTGTTCACCGACGAGGCGGAAGTGCAGGGCGTGCCGACCTGGCTGGCGAGCGCGGTCCGTCAGTTTCTGACCCATGCGGTCGGGCAGGGCCGTGGCGACGATCCCTCGATCAGCCTGATCACCATGATCGAGGATTGGGCCGGCGTGCAGGTAAAAGGCGGGCAGGCGGCCTCCGCGGCGATCGAGGGCGGCGATGCGAACGCGAAGCCGGCGGTCGGGTTCATCGGCCTCGGCGCCATGGGGGGACCGATGGCGATGCGGCTGGTCGATGCCGGGTTTCCGGTGACCGTGTTCGACGTCCGCGCGGCGGCGATGAAGCCTTTTATCGAGAAGGGAGCGGCTCCCGCCGACAGCCCGAAGGCGGTCGCGGACGCGGTCGAAAATGTGATGGTGTGCCTGCCGATTCCGGATGTGGTGCGTCAGGTTGCCTTGGCCGAAGACGGTCTGATCGCGGGCGGCAGGATCAAACGCTATGCGGACCTGTCGACCACCGGGGCGGTGACGGCGCGCGCGGTGGCGGCCGC
Organism: Alphaproteobacteria bacterium; assembly: GCA_965228975.1. Taxonomy (GTDB): domain Bacteria; phylum Pseudomonadota; class Alphaproteobacteria; order UBA8366; family UBA8366; genus JAJFJD01. The sequence continues at coordinate 2,111,972 of OZ245851.1, read as the reverse complement.
ATTGTCGGAAAAGGGAATCGCCTGTCTCGATTGTCCGGTCAGCGGCGGCGTGTCCGGCGCGGAAGCGGGAACGCTGTCGCTTATGCAGTCCGGCGACAAATCCGTCGCGGCGGCATTGCAGTCGGCCTTTGCGGCGATCGGCGAAAACCCCTTCTTTATCGGCGAAGCGCCCGGCTTGGGTCAGACCATGAAGGTGGCGAACAACTACCTGTCGGCGACGGCCAATATTGCCTGTGCCGAGGCGTTGGTGATGGGCGTGAAGGCGGGGATCGACCCGGCGGTCATGCTGGACGTGATAAACGCGAGCAGCGGCCGCAGCGACGCCAGCGAAATCCGGTATCCGACCTATGTCCTGCCGCGGGATTTCACCAAGGGATTCAAGCAGCGCTTGTTGCACAAGGACGTGAAGCTGTGTATGGAGGAGGCCGCCGCGCAGGGTGTCCCCATGTGGATCGGCAACACGGTCAGGCAGTTCCTGACCTACGCCGTGAGCCAGGGCACCGGCGACGAGGTGTCGGTCTCGCTGATCAAGCATATCGAGGGCTGGGCCGGCGTCGAAGTCCGCGGCGATGCGGGGAAAACGTAGGGCAGTTAGGACAGTCATGAGCAAGCATGTTCGAATTTTTCAACCGGCGAAGACCGCGATGCAGTCGGGCCGGGCGAAAACAAAGGGCTGGGTCATGGTCTTCGAACCGTCCGACCCGTCGCGGCCGGACCCGATCATCGGCTGGAACGGCTCGGCGGATACCAGCCGGCAGGTGCGGCTGACCTTCGACTCGAAGGAAGACGCCATCGCGCACGCCCGCAAGAACGGCTTCACCTATACCGTGCGCGAGCCGAAACAACGTCGCATCAAGCCCAAGGCCTATGCCGACAATTTCGCCTATTCGCGGATGCAGCCCTGGACCCATTAAAGACCCACTGACCCGGACGCCGGGGCGACGATTGCCTAGCGACCGGGCGGGCGATTCCTGCTATGGATAGCCCGCTTTGCGCGGGCCCCGTAGCTCAACTGGATAGAGCGGCGGACTTCTAATCCGCAGGTTGGAGGTTCGAGTCCTCCCGGGGTCGCCAATTCGTTAAACCGCACTCGGCTATTCCAACCCGATCAATCGGTCTCCACCATGCCGACCACGGTAAGGGTCCCGTCGCTGGCGCGGCGCAGGACAACCAATTCGCCGGAGGCGGGGAAGATGTCGGTCAGGGCGGTGATGTTGACCTGATGCGTGACTAGGATCGTCGGGTTCTCCAGCGGTTGTTCCGCGATCCAGTCCTGCAGGGCGGCGGTTTGGGCGCCGCGTTTTTCCATCGACTGAAAGAAGGAATTCAGCGCGCTCAGTTCCGTGACCTTACCGAAGCCGAGCAATTTGGCGGTCTCCAGGCAGCGGCACCACTGGCTGGAATAGACTCGAGCCGCGGCCACACCGTTTGCGCGCAACCGGTCGCCGATCCGTTTCGCCTGGTCGCGGCCGCCGTCCGAGAGGTTCCGCTGGGTTGAACAATCCCGCAGTTCGAAGTTATCGGGATCCCCGCCGCCCGGCGCGAGCGCGTGGCGCATGATGGCGACATGGCCGGGGGAGCGGAGCGCCTGCCACAGCGCGGACTCGTCGGCGGAAGCCGTCTGTATCCCCGTCGATAGGATCACCAAAACGGCGGCGATCCTTACAAAGAATTTAGGGAGGGCGTAACCCGTTGCGCGGGCGGCTGCATTTATCGTCCGGGCGTGTCGCATCGAAGATTCTCTCATGAGCGTTTGATCCATTCCATGAGGGCTGCCGTAAAGGGTGGTGTTGTTCATCGGAACTTAAACCCCCTGAGGAGGCACATCGTGGATAAAATTCGTCGTTTTCTCGTCGTCGCCGTTGCGGCTACGCCGATGTTGTTCGGTGCGGTCGCGGCCAAGGCTGCCGACATCGTAGACACCGCCGTTTCGGCCGGTAAGTTCAACACCCTCGTCACCGCTGTGAAGGCCGCCGGTCTGGTCGACACGCTGAAGGGCGACGGCCCCTTCACGGTTTTCGCGCCGACCGACGAAGCCTTCGCCAAATTGCCGAAGGGCACCGTGGAAGACCTGCTAAAGCCCGAGAATAAGGAAAAGCTCGTCGCCGTGCTCACCTATCATGTCGTTCCGGGCAAGATCATGTCGGGCGACATCGCGGGTAAGAGCCAGATGGTCAAGACCGTGCAGGGTGGCAAGCTCTCGGTCGACGCCACCAAGGGCGTGAAAGTCGATAACGCGAAGGTCATCTCCGCCGACGTCGCCGCGTCGAACGGCGTGATCCATGTGATCGATACGGTTGTTCTCCCCAAGTAACGACTTTTCCCGAAGTAACGACTGGGAAAACCACATACTGATTGCGTAAGGCTGGCGTTTCGCCGGCCTTACGTCGTGCGGGAATGGGGCGATGGGACGGGTGCCTCCACCATTCCCCAACCGCGCCAGTGCGCCGGCCGCGCCCGAACGACCGGTTCCAGCCATGCGGCGAACGCCGACGCAACGTCGGCCGGGCTTTCAGCCGCCGATGCCAGCGGCGCACCGATATGCGTCGTATACCGCCAGTAGCCATCGCGGACCGTGTAGACGGGCAGCAATACCGAATCCGTCAGCCGGGCGAGTTCCACGGGGCCGGTCGGGATGCGGATTTTGCCCTTCAGGAAGGGCCTCTCGATCAATTGGCTGGCCTGCGTTCCGAGCGTGATGGACACGATACCGTTTTTGTGCAGCCGCCGGCGCATCGCCATCAGTGCGGGCAGGGTGTCGGTGCCCTGGATTTGAATCCGGTCCAGCAGGTACCGGTCCTCGATCCGCGTCTGAATCCGGTTTAGGACCGACATACCGAAGCGCGAATTCGAGAACCCGTGGGTGGGCCGGCTTAGATGGCTCACCTTGTAGCGGTGCCGGGCGAGGGACATTTTCGTCATCTGCCCGCTGTAGACGAAATAGCTCGTCCAGAGGATCACGCCCTTGCGACGGGCGAGGGCATTGCGGAGATGCTGTTCGCCGGCGATCTGCGTTTCCGGCCGCCAGCCGCCCGGGCGATAGTCGCGAAAAAGCTGGAGCCGGTCCTCGTAGTTCGCCGCGATGCTTGCCCGGACGATGTCCTCCGGCGGCGGCGTGTCGCCGAGCAGGGCGGCGAACAGTTCGGTCTGGCGTTCGATTTCTTGCGGCCGGATACGCCGATCGAGCGCCGCCAGCGCAACGGACAATCGCGGCCAGAGGGCGGCGGGGATGATCCAGGACAAGACGCCGACGACGACAAGGCGCACCGTCTGTATAAGGTCGTTCGCCGTCATCAGTGCGGCGGGATTCCCCGGTTCGCCGGGCGGTTCCGAATTTTCCATGGACTGTGCCGTTGCCGGGCCCTCTAATATCGGTCTTTCAGTATCGTTCGCGCCGCTATAATCACGTCTTCCGCCGATGATACGGCGGGTCCGTAGGGTGCATTGCAATAGTGCTTCTGAACCACGTCGATAAGCTCGAAAACACCTATCATCGACTGCCAGTATGGCTACAAAATGTCGCTCTGAGCGGTCTTGGGTACCACATAAAGTTCAAACGATATAACGGCGCGTTCTTCGAGGCGCTTCACGACATGCAGGCGCGCGACGGTTGGTCGGCCGACCGGTTGCGCGACTATCTCGACACCGCCGTGCAATCCTTTGTGCATCACGCGGCGACAACCGTGCCGTACTATCGTGCGCTGTTCAGACGGGAAGGGATCGATCCCGCGGACGTGTCGGGCGTCGACGATCTCGCCCGCCTCCCTATCCTGAGGAAGCGGCAGGTTCAGGACCGCGTCGAGGAGTTTATTTCGGAGGCGGTGCCAAGGTCCCAGCTCATGCGCGTCGAGACCAGCGGATCGACGGGAGCCGGGCTGCCTGTTTTCGTGACCATGCAGGCATTGCGGCTTCAATGGGCGGTGTGGTGGCGGCACCGCCTGCGCCACGGCATCGCGTTCGGGACGCCGTGCGTTGTTTTTCGCGGCATGTCCTTGTTCCCGTCCGATCAGGATGCGCCGCCGTATTGCCGGTACAACCGTGCCGAGCGGCAGGTCTACGTAAACGGCAACCAGATCCATGCCGCGTCCATGCCGCATATCCTCGAGGAATTCAACCGGCGGCGGATTCCGTGGTTCCATGGGTATCCCTCCGCGATTACGGCGCTTGCGCTTCTGATGTTGGAGCACGACGTCCGGCTCGACTATCCCCTTCGATGGATCAGCTTAGGGTCGGAACAGGTGCTGGATCATCAGATCGAGGCCATTGAAAAGGCTTTCGGTGTGACGCCGATTCATCATTATGGGATGGTCGAGGCGATAGCGAACATCTCGCAAGATCCGGACGGTGTGTCATACGTGGACGAGGATTTCGGTGCGGTGGAGCTGCCGCCCGACGAAGAATCCGGGCTTAGCGCGATCGTCGGGACGAACCTGACGAACCCGGCCTTTCCATTGATCCGGTATCAGGTCGACGACCTGGTGCGGTTCGACGGCGCGCGCGATCGGAGAGGGCGTCGGATCGTCGATCGGGTGTACGGGCGCGCCGATGATTATGTCGTATTGGCCAACGGCGCGCGCATCGGCCGGTTGGACTTTCTGTTCATGGGCGACGCCAACATACGCGAGGCGCAAATCGTGCAGCGCCAGTTGGGCGCGGTTGCGATCCGTATCGTGCGCGGTGCGAACTATTCGGATGAAGACGAATCGCGGATACGCTTGCGTGCAGAGCGCCGGCTGGGTACCGAAATCGAAATTGAATTCGAGTATGTCGAGGCGATCGGGCGTGGTCCGTCCGGAAAAATGCGTCACGTTCTCTCGCACCTGCCCGAAGGGCGGCTATGAAGATGGGATCGTTGACCGCAGACCGGTCAATAATCGAGAAATCCGGCGGTCATGATCCACAGGATCGCGATAGGGCCCAGATACTTGCAGACAATTCTCCAAAGCCGCAGGGGAATGGCGATGGGCTCGCCGGCCTGACGGTGCATGAGTTCCCGGGCAAGACGAGGATAGACGGCCCACCCGGCAAACAGGCTGAGCAGGATTGATCCAAGCGGCATCAGAACCTTTGTCGTCGCGGCGTCCATGAAATCCATGACGCCGAGGCCGAAGAGCGTAAAATCGCGCCAAACACCAAGCGACAGCGACGAGGGGATGCCCAGGACGAAGATGATCGAGCCCAGCAAGAGAGCCGCCTTGGTGCGGCTCACGCCATGCTCGTCGATCAGGTAGGCGACCGCGACTTCGAGCAACGATACCGCCGATGTCAGAGCGCCGACCGCCAGCAAGACGAAGAAAGCGAAGGCGAAAATGGGGCCGCCGGGCATTTTCCCGAAGATCGTGGGCAGCGTGACGAATGTCAGACCCGGGCCCGCTGCGGGGTTCAGTCCGAAGGCAAAGACCGCGGAGAAGATCATCAGGCCGGCCAAGAATGCGACCCCGCTATCGATCACGGCGATCCAGGCGGCGGATTTCGGTAGGCTTTCCTGCGTGCTCAGATACGAGCCATAGGTGATCATTGCGCCGAGACCGACGGACAGCGAGAAAAAGGCCTGGGATAACGCGGCGATGACTGTACCACCGGTCACCTTCTGAAAATCCGGCTGTAGAAAAAAGGCGAGTCCCGCGCCGGCATTCGGCAGGGTAAGCGCCCGGCCGACAAGGATTAGCAGGAGGATGAACAGGGCCGACATAAGGATCTTGCTGGTCGCTTCGATCCCGCGCGAGACGCCGCGAATCACGACGAGGGTGGTCAGCGCCATGAACGCGCCGTGATACGCCATGGGTTTGAACGGATCGGCGATGAGCGTCGTGAACGTCTGCCTGGCGCTCGCCGCGGTCGCCCCGTCCAGCCCGCCGGTAATCGTCTTGACGATATAGGCAAGCGTCCAACCGCCGACGACGCTGTAAAAGGAGAGGACGAAGAAGGCCGCGGCGACGCCGAAATAACCGGCGGCGTGCCATCGGCCGCTCCCCAAGATGCGAAAGGCACCCGCGGGCTGCCGTTTGGCGGCCCGGCCGATCGTCAACTCCGCCAACAGGATGCTGATGCCGATGGTAAAGACGAAAACCAAATAGAGTGCAAGGAAGACGCCGCCGCCGTGCTCCCCGGCGAGATACGGGAAGCGCCAGATATTGCCCAAACCGACCGCGGATCCGGCGGCCGCCAGGACAAAGCCGGTTCTCGATTTCCACTGTTCGCGTGCCTGCATTGCGGTGCTCGTTGCATGGCCGAAACGGAAGAAGTGCTCCGGCGGTGGCGATTGGATGCCTAAATCGGCAGCATGAATCAAGCGGCGTTACAACTGAAACAGTTTCTCGCGAGGTTCGACATAGGACAGAAACAATCGCGACTTAGGCTGCACTTAAGGCTAGGAACCGAATAATCCCGGCGACAACTGTCGGGAACCTGCGGAGGATGTGCGGCAAGGCCACGGTGATCGTAGAGGAGACAAGATAATGTGGCCTGAAACTGACTTGGAAGCGACACGCGGAACCGGCCGGTCGGCGGCCCCACATCGCGCCGATGCCATTCTGCAGGATTATCCCGATCAGGACGTCGTCGATTACTATCTTGCCAAGGCGAGCGCCACGCGGGCGCGCAGTTTCCGGCGGTCTATCTCCCGTGCTTGGAAAGCGATGCGCCGCTTCGTGCGGCGTCAGCTGTCGCCCTGCCGACGCGTCAAGCTTCCGTCGACGACGGCTTAAGCCGAGTCTTGCCGGCGATACGGTGAACGAGGCAATTGGGACGGTGAGGGTCGTCGGACTCGCCGTCCCATCGTCCCTTTGCGTCTACCGGCAGGTCAGGCGGTTTTGAGCGTTTGTACCGGCAGTTCCGGCAAATGTTCTTTCGCTTCCACGTGTCTTTGGGCTGCTTTCTCACGGAGTTCCAGCGCTTGCCGGTACAGGTTTGCCGCGATTTCGATGTCACCGGCATTGTGAAAAAGCTGGCCGGCGCGTTCGCAAAGCTCGATTGAGTCCGGCTTGAGCTTGAGTGCTTTCAACATCGCCGATTTGGCCTTGTCGCCATGGGATGTTTCAGCGAGCAACTCGGCCAGGTCCGCATGCGCGCCGGCGTCGTTCGGCGACATCGCGATGGCGCGCCAGAGGCAGTTGGCGGCTTCGTCCGGCCGACCGGATTTCTTCAGGACGGCGGCAAGGTTTACGAAGTAATTCGCTTGCCCGCCCGTGAGGCCGATGGCCCGCAGGATCATTTTCTCCGCCGCTTCGGGCCGGTCCGCTTGATGCGCGATCAATCCCAGCAAATGCCAAGCATCCGCGTTGTTCGGATCTTCGCCGACGATGTCCTGATAAATCGCAGTCGCTTCCTCCAGTCGCCCTGTCATTTGCAGCCGGAGCGCGACTTCCAATGGGTCTTCCCGATTTTCCGGGGCGGGTGCGGGGATATCGTCGAGCGGCTCGTCGCCAATGCGCTCGACCATCGCCGAGAATTCTCGCTCTATAACGTCGAGATTGTCGGGTTCCCAGACCAAGCGTTGGTAAGGGGTGGCATGTGGATACTGGCCCCCGGGGTCGAGTCCGATCGATGCATAGTAAATCGGCGTCGTATTCAGGCTGTCGGGGGTCAGCAACTTGAACATCAGGTAACGAATGCCTGGGTTCAGGGAACATAGAATTGACGGGCCGTTCATGACGAAAAGGTTCAGGTAGCTTTGCTCATAGAGAGCCAGCCGCAGATCCAAATGCAACGACGCCATGTTGCACTGCACGATACCGTTCAGTGCCGGCGGTGTCGGGCGATTTGCTTCCTGTGTATCCCGAATGACGACCGGCAGGTACTTTTCGGGGTCAATCTGTCTGGCGAACGCCCCCCATGCATCGAGGTCGCTGTTCCGCGATGGGACATTGGTGCTCTCGCGCAGGGTAATCGTAACGATGTGCTTTCCGCCGGACCGGCCCGCAATCCAATCCCGTATTTGCGCTGTTGCCGCGTCACTTGATCTAAACGACGGCAGGTCTTCGCCACAGGCGGCGGCGGTCGAAATGCCCGACCACAAGAAATCGGCGGTGGGCTCCGCAAGTGTGTAGCCGGCCGGAAAAAGCCGGTCTTCGGCGATGCTATCGACGAAATTCGCTTCGGACCGGCGATGGCAAACCGTTACGCTGACCGGCGTATCGATCAAGGCACAGGACGCGAGGAGAATGTTGTGGAGGCGCCAGGCCTTGTTCGAGAGCGTGTAGGCCGTGCCATCGTCCCGGAACTTCGTCTCCGCCGATGGGACGATGACGATGTGGAGATGATCGAGTGCCTGTCGTCGCCGGGCCAACTCCGCCAGGGCGAGAAAACAGCAGAAGTCGAAACTCATGGGACAGATTTCGAGATCGTAGACCGCGGTCAGCGTTGCCCTGGCCATTTCATCCGCTGTGCTGATCGGCAATACCGTCAATCTGAAGCACTCTCTGATATGCGGATGACCGCACGACTTGTCTCGCCGGCTTCAAGGGCCGCGAATGCTTCGTTTATCCGAGGCAGCGCGAATTCGTGGCTTATGAGCTTGGAAAGCTCTAGTCGCCGTGACGCTTGTAGTTCCGCAAAACGGGGCAGGTCGCTGTCGATTTCGGAGGCGCCGCCGCTCGATCCGATCAACCGTTGACCATGGATCAGCCGCATCGGGTCGATGGAAATCGTGCTTCCAAAGGCCGGGTTGCCCGCAAGAACCGTTATGCCGCCGGGACGGGTGCAGGCATAGGCTGCCTCCATCGCGATTGGATCGCCGGTTGCCTCGATCGCCACGTCGAATCCTTCATCACCGGTCATGTCGGCGAGCGTCGCCATGAAGTCGGTTTCGCAAGCGTTCACGGTATCCGTCGCACCGAGCCGGAGGGCGTGCTCCAACTTGAGTTGAACACGGTCGATTGCAACGATCGTCTTCGCCTCTTGGAGTGCCGCGCCGATCACGGAGACCTGCCCGATACCACCCACGCCAAAAATGGCGACGGTTTGGCCGGGTCGGACATTCGCTTCGTTCCGGACGAGGCCCAGGCCTGTCGGTACGGCGCATCCCAGCAGCGCCCCGTCGCGCAACCGGATGCCGTCCGGCAGTCGGACAACGCGGTTTTCGCTCACCACCGCATGCGTCATGAACGTGCTCACCGGGCCGGAGTTCACCGAACCGTCGGCACTGTCGTAGGTGCAGTTTGGAACGTTTGCGCCGCTTCCCTTGATCCAGGTTAGGACGACGCGATCTTCGGGTTCGACTTTGGTGACATCGGCGCCGACCGCAACGACGACGCCCGATCCCTCGTGTCCCAAGGTGTGTGGCAGATATGGATCGGGGCCGCGGCGTCCTTTAATCTCGTTGAGCTGTGAATGGCAAACGCCCGCCCAGGAAATCTCGACGAGAACCTGACCGGCTGCCAGGTCCGGAATCGCAAGGTCGCGAATGTCCAAGGGTCGGTGGTGTTGGGTGAGAACTGCCGCAGTCGTCTTCATCATCCCGCTTGATCACGCTCCGATCCGATTTACTCGGCAATAAACCACCAAGAGTCCCCGGTGTAACCGACTTCGGCAAAAACCCGGTGCCAGTCGTCGACATGCATATAGGTCAAAGCCGTGAGGTTCCATTTCAGCATGCTCTGCCGTTCGGCTTCGGACCGCCAAGCATCCATCGTGACGAAGCTATGGGCGCGCGACACGCGTTGAATTTCCTGCAACGCGGATTTGCAGCCATCGGAAGGCAGATTGTGGATCGTGTTAATTGAAATCACCAGGTCGAAGGAATCATCGGAAAACGGCAAGGCATTCGCCGTTCCCACGAAAACGCTGGATGCGACCTCGGGATGGGCGTTTCGAATTGCATATTCCGAAATATCGAGCCCAACCACCTCCGCATCCGGCAGCAGCAATTTGAAATCATGAAGCATGAAGCCTTTCGCACATCCGACATCGAGGATGCGCGCCGTCGGCTCGAGCGCATAGTGGTCGCGAAAACGCTGCACCGTCTCGGTCCAGAATCTCGGATGGTAGGAATATCCGCCATATCCCGACAGGCGGTCTCCATCGAAAAAGTCCTTGCCGAACTGCCGGGCGACCTGCCGGTGCTGTTCGGTGATCAATGCCGCGCGTTCATCAATCGGCCGGCCGGATTGTGGATAGCGGTCGAGCAAGTTGATGTCGGGCATAGTCTAACAAAACACTAAATATTGGTGCAGATTAATGTTATATCCCCTTATATTGTGGATGTCATGCGTTTGGCTGGCTGTAACGTCCGGTCGGTCGCGGTGCGGCAGTCGGTGTTCGCCGAGCCAATATTTATGGAAGACCTGAGGTGCGCCAAATCAGATGACGATGCGTCCGCTATCGAATGTTCTCTATGCGTTTTACGATCTGGAGATTTGCTCGGTAACGTTCGATTTTCCGTGTTTCCTTGTCAGCGCGGAGCTGGCGAGGATTAGAAACAAACTCGACAAGATACACGTTGTATTTGTTCCGGGGAGCAACGACGGGTTCCGCATGACCGGGTTCGATCCGGAAGAAAACCGCTGGCGTTTCAGGCATATCCTTGTCGAAAGTTGCCGCCTGATGCCGAGCGTGAAAGGCATCACGAACTGCCGCACGCGCGAACACGCGAGATCGATCGAGCGCGATGTCGCGCTGCATGTATTTCCGGCGGCATATAACACCGACATCTTCGATCACGAGGGGGCTTTTCGGGCGTCGATCGATGCATTCATGTTCGGCAACTTGATCGTCGAGCACGTACGCGGACAAGAAATTCCAACGCTGAATGCTTCGAGCTACGCGCGCGGGATTGTCGATGATTGGATCCGAGATCATGCCGGCGGACGGAAGGTCGTCGCGATGACGCTCCGCGAGAGCAAATCCTACGACCAGGCGAGAAACAGCAATCTCGAGGAGTGGGCGAAGTTCGGGCGATCGCTCGATCCTGTTGAGTACCTGCCGGTGGTGGTGCGGGATACCGGATTCGTAGCCATGCCGATGCCGGACGTTCTACAGGGCTTCACGACTTTTCCCGCCGTGTCGCTGAGTGTGGATCTTCGCTGCGCATTCTACGAAGCATCATATCTTACGCTGACCGTGAACAATGGTCCGCTCATGCTGGGGTTCTTGAATCCAAAGATCCGGTATCTCGCGTTCAAGATGGCGACGGACATGCCCAAGGATTCTCGCATCGAGCATTGGTCGGTCTATGGATACCGGCGGTACGGCCAACATCCGTTGAGGAACGAGTTCCAGCGAATGGTCTGGGAGGAGGACAACTGCGACGTTCTGCGCAGTGCGTTCGACGACATGGCGGGTCGCATCGAAGAGGCCCGGCGTGACGGAAACCTGGAAGCGCGCCAAGAGCGGCCGCCAATAACGTTTGCGGACGCATTCGACGCCGCGGTGACATACCAAAGGGTGCGATGGACGGAAACCGCGGCGGCAATTCTTGAACATTTATTTGCGACAGCGCCGACGGATCCGGCTGTATGTGCGATGCTTGGCCTTGCGCGGGGACAGCAAGGCCGCCTCGCCGAGGCGATCAAACTGATGAAGCGCGCAATCGCGATCGAAACCGGCAATCCCGTCTATCATTTCAATCTCGGCCGAATGTATTCGCAGCTTCGACGGTATCCGGAAGCCGAAATTGCGTTGCGGACGGCGGCCGGACTGAACCCCAAAGACCCCGCGACATGGGCCAACCTCGCGGCCGCACAGCGCGAATCAGGCAATGTCGCCGAGGCGCATGAGAGCTACCGGAAGGCGGTGACCCTTCCAGACTGCGATAAGACCGTCCTTGCCGAGTACGCCCGGTTGTTGCGGGAACAAGGCGCGGAAGACGAGGCATTGGCAGTTTGCCGAAGCTATAGCGACATGATCCGCGCGGATTGTGATGCTGAATTCGATGCGCCCGCGAAAATCGGGGTCGCCCAGAATCGGCCGCTCGACTCTTCGGTGGACTTTGCCGATGCAGATATGCTCGAAGGGCGCTGACGGTGTCGACGGGGGGCGATACGATCGATACCTGCCCGCTGATCGCGGTTTATGACCTTTCATCGCGAGATGTCGGTTCGGGCTTCCTTGATTTTATTCTGGCGGCCGAAGCCAACCGTACGAACACGGGATGTTCTTCGATCCATTTCATCGTTGGCCCGACCGATGTCTTCGATGACGGCGGTGTCGATAATTGGCGTCTCAACAGCGTTCTGCTGCCAAGTCTTGCCCTGCTTCCGTCGGTTGCTTCGTTCAGTGTCAGTGACAGCCGCACGGAGATTCAAGCGTTGATCGACGGGTGGCGGGAGCGCGGCGCGGCTCATTTCTACACGGGTTGGGAAGGTGCGGTCGATGCGGATCGAACCGCCAATCTATCGGTTGATGCCATACGATTGGAGGCGCCGGATCACGCGAAAAAGTTCGTTCAGGAATGGCAAAAAGAGATTGTCGGCACGCGCCGGCTTTTTACTGTGACGATTCCCACCCACATCCGGGGTTCGGAACGGCAATACGAAGCGGTGGCCGAACTCGTTTCCATGCTCGATTCCGACCAATGGTATGTGGTCCGGATCGGAATGGACGGTATCCATGACCTGCCGTCATCGCATCCCCTCTGCTCCATCCCGATCTTCGAAGCCGCAAATCACAATTACGAAATTCGGTTTGCACTCTATGAAGCCGCATTTTTGAATTTGGTCGGCGACAACGACAGCGCGACGATGTGCAATGCAAATCCGGACATTCGGTTTATGGCACTCAATCCGGTTCCGTTCGAGTTGCGCAACGAGGCCGAATACCGGTGCGTGCTTGGTGATGTATTGTCCGTCGATACTCTGAGAGTCGCGGTTGGGGACGCATGCCGCGCCATCGAAAAAGTGATTCCCTCCAACCTCGTCTCCGGTGCGTCGCAGACACAGCAATCCATGAGCCTCGATAAGGCCTATAGTTTGGCGCGAAAACTTCAATGCGCCGGTACCGCCAAATTTCCCGCGGCCACGGGTATTTATAAGGCCATTTTGAAAAAGGATCCGAAAAGGGCCGGCGCCTGGGCGCAGTTGGGTGTGATATCGGGGCACTTGCGGCAATTCGAGGCGGCGATCCATTTTTTCGAACAGGCGCTCGCCATAAATCCGGATATGGCGAGCTACCACTTTCATGTTGGAAAAATCTTGAGCGAGATGCGGCGCACGGATTTGAGTTTGTCGTTTTTGCGGCGCGCGGCGGCATTAAAACCGGATTTTTATGATGCCTGGCACCTCATCGCTCGTATCGAGCGGCGGCGCGGCAACAACGAGGCGGCGGCTGACGCTTATGCGGCAGCGATGGATGCGCGCGCGTCGCAATTTGAGATCGGGCATGCATGGATCGACTATGGCGACTGTTTGAATGACCTGGGTCGCGCCGATGAAGCTTTGGACGCCTATGAGCGGGGGATGCGGCGCAATAAACTCGAAGAGGCGGAACTCGACTCCACGATCACAATGAACTGGCCATGGACCTATCCGGTATATCCGCTTGCCGAGGCTCAATTCATTCTTTCTTACGAAGAGTCGCAGGCGCAGCGGACTTGAGCGTTTCATGATGCCTTATTCCGCTTCGTTTACCGCGACTGGGCTATGTCGCGGCGCGCATGGCTGTCTCGTGATGCAGGTGCCGTTCGGCTGATGCGTGTGCTCGGTATATTCGATTTGTCGGTGGCGCCCAGTTTTTTGGGCTGCGGGCTGATGTTCCTAGAGGAATTGTCTGCGTTAAAAACGGCAAGAGGATATGAAGCCGTCGACCTTGTCGTCGTCGCCGACGGCGGTTCTCCGCCGTCGGGCGTCCTCAATGCGCTGCTCGGAACAGGGGTGGTCGAAGACCATTTCCATTGCGCCGGCCGACGGTGCGCCGAGCCTTTGGTCGAACGGCTGTGCGCGTCCCACGCCGTGTATCCGACAAGCGATTGGGCCGCCTTGGATGCGTGGGATTACGACAGCTCCCTGAGATTGCAGGCGCATTTCCGCAAGTACGGGTCGCTGCCTGCGCTCGAAATGCGTGGTTCTCCAGCGCAGTGGGCCGAGCGCTTCGTTGCCGCCGAAAGACGATCGCAAAAGACCATCGCTGTCCATCTCAAGAGTACCGGCGGTCCGGAAAGCGAGAGCAACGCAGATTTCGCGGCATGGCACGCATTCTTCTCGTCGGTTCTGGGGGACACGCCTGTTCGGTTTGTCTTGATCGGCAACGATCCGATTCCGGACCGAATAATCGAGCTTCCGACGATCACCGTGTCCCGCGACGCCGGGGCTGGGTTACCCGAGGACCTGGCGCTGATCCAGGCCGCGGACGGATTTATGGGTATGGTCAGCGGACCGTTCAATATGGCGTTGTTCGGCCGGAAACCTTATGTCGCATTCAAACATCCGGCCCATCACGCCGATGCTATGATGACCGAACTTGGGAGCGACACCACTTATCCGTTCGCCGCGCCGGGACAACGGATATTGCGCGTGCGTCCGGATGCCGTCGCGTTGTACGAGGCATTCGAATGGTTGATGGACGATTTGACGGGCGCGGTTACATGAGGATCGATGGTTTTCGACTTTGAAAAACGACGGGTTCTGGTGACGGGGGGCGCCGATGGCATCGGCCGGAATCTGGTTTCGGCGTTTGCGGAATCAGGCGCAACCGTTGCGTTCTGCGACCTGGATGACAGCATGGCGGCGGCGACCCAGAAGCAGCTCGAGGGGAAAGGACACACGGTCTCCTATATTCACTCGGACCTGTCGGCGCCGGGCGCACCGAAGAAGATGGTCCAAGACGCCGCCGATACGATGGGCGGTTTGGACATCCTGATCAATAGCGCCCGATCTGGCCGGCGGACGTCGTTTGAGGATGAGTCGGAAACGGATTGGGACAACACCTTTTCCGTTACGCTCAAGGCCGCGTTTTTCGCGGCCCAGGAGGCGGCACGTCATATGCCGGCCGAGGGCGGCGGCATCGTCAACATTGCGTCGATTGCGGGCGTGCTGTCCTGCGGCGAATCGCCTTCCTATCATGCGGCGAAAGCGGGTCTGATCCAGCTCACACGGTATATGGCGCATCATCTCGGACCTAAACGCATTCGGGTGAATTGCGTCGTGCCGGCTTTCATCGTCAAGGACCGGGACGTCGACCGATTTGTGCGCAGCGACAACGAGGCGTACCGGACCATGGCCGAATTCGCTCATCCGATTGGGCAGGTCGGTAGTGCGGGCGATGTTGTGGCGGCGGTGCAGTTCCTGGCGTCGGACGAAGCCCGTTTTGTCACTGGGCAGGGCATCGTGCTCGACGGCGGCATGAGCGTACAAGATCAGAGCGATCTGATCTTGCGGTTTGGCCGATCAAGCGGCGGATAACCATGCGGTACTCCGAGGTCGCGGGACTGAAGATATCGAGGCTGGGACTTGGCGGTAACGTCTTTGGTGTTTCGTGTAACGCGGCCGAGACAAGATCGCTCTTGGATCGGGCGTTCGAATTCGGCGTAAATTTCGTCGACACTGCGGACGTCTACGGCAAGGGCAACTCGGAATCATTCATCGGAAGCGCGGTGGGACGCCGAAGACGGGATTGGATAATCGCGACAAAGGCGGGTGTGGAAAGCAACCGTCATCCGGGCGGAACGGCGAGTGCCAGTGTCCTAAGGCGGAAGCTGGAGCGAAGCCTCCGTTCCCTGGGAACCGACTATATCGATATCTACCAGCTTCACCATTTCGACCCGGATACCGATCTCGACGAAACGGTGGAAGCGCTCGATTCCTTCCGGCAGGAAGGGAAGATCAGAACCTATGGGCTTTCGAACTTTTCCGAACGCTCGATCCGGGAATGCGCTGAGCGCGCCCAAAGATCCGGATGGGCACTGCCGGCAACACTTCAATGTCACTACAATCTATTGGCACGCGGGTCCGAAGAGGGCGCTTTTAACGTCTGTGCGGATCTCGGTATCGGCGCTCTGGTATACGGCGTTTTGGGACGCGGTGTATTGAGCGGCCGATACACCAATGATGTCCCTCCGTCAGACTCCCGTGCCCATGAAAGCGCTAGCGTCCGGGGTGATTTGTCGTCCGGCATGCTCGAATTCGTCGATCGTTGCCGAGTGGTTGCGAAGTCGCATTCCTTCGATCTTCCGGAAGCGATGCTCGTCTGGTCGCTGCGCGAGAATATCGTGGCGTCCGCCATCGTTGGAATACGCAATGAGGCGCAACTGCGCCAACTTGCCTCGGCATGTGACCGGACTGCGGCCCGCTCGCTCATTTCGGATCTTGAGGCCCTCGCGGACGCCGAAACACGAGGCGCATTCCCGGCGTTGGGCGCGCAAACGATCTACGGTTAGACCGCGCGCCCGGTACCACCGGATGCAGTGGTCAGCACCATGGCATTTCGCTTTTCCGCGAAATAAAGAGTGACCCGTCGCGATAACTGGTAGGCATTTCGTCGAGCGAGACGACTTTCGCCCAACCGGTTCGTTGGGCAAACAGGCCGACGCCGATGTGCGAAAAGTGGTTGTATATCGCGGTGGCGTTTGACGGGCTGCTGACTTCGACGATGGCGTCGGTGTTTTGCCAGTCGCGCGATACTGTCGATTGAAGGATGTCCGCTTCGCTGCCCTCGATATCCATCTTCACCAAATCCGCGGATTTGCATGCCGATCGGTAGTCGATCGTCTCCACGTCGAAGCTCTCCATCTCGCCATAGGGATCCGGTTTGGCGCCGCTGAGATGGCTGCCGGTGTGGTTGGAGAGCAGACGGATGAATTCCTGTTTGCCGTTCTGCGTCGCGACGGCGGCCTGTATCGGCGTCACGGATCCGCAACCGTTGCGTCGAAGATTTTCTTGCAATGTCTCAAATGTCGCCGGGTCCGGTTCATAGGCGGTGACGCGGTAGCCACAGCGCGACAGGACGATCGAATGCAGTCCGATGTTGGCGCCCAGATCGAGCACCTTGCGGTAGCGCTTCCGGTTGACCCAGTAGAAGGAAAACAGAATCAATTCGTCGAGACGAAAGAGATCGAGCGAATCGATTGTTCCCATACGATGATAAGGAAACGTCAACTTCCCGAATGGTCCGAAATCCGAAGATTGCGGCGTTCCGGGACCAAACCGGTTTTCGACCTCGGGGCGCGCGACGGATTCCAGGAATCGATAATCGTCGCAGTCGGGCGCATGCTGCATAAGCCGGTCCGGAAGGATTCGAACGATACTTCCGAGTACATCTTGCGCCACGAGGGCGTCTTGCACTGTTTTTTGCGGTCCCGGTTTGTCGGTCATCGGGATGGAGGCCGCGTTTGGGATGATGGGGCGGCGTTATTGACCAAAGAAGCCGCGGCCCTGGCCGCCGTCCACAGGTACGATTGACCCGACACAGAACGAAGCGTGGTCGGAACACAGGAAGGCGACGACATTGCCGATTTCCTCGACGCGTCCGAACCGTTTGATGGCCATCCGGTCCTCGAGATACTTCTCGACATGCTCGGGGCGGTTTTTCGATGCGTCGTCCCAATATCCGCCTTCCGTGAAGACCGCGCCCGGTAACAACGCGGTCATGATGACACCGTCGGGCGCGACCACCCGCCCCATCGAACGTGCATAGGCGGTCAATGCCGCCTTTACCGAACAGTATGGTACCGGGCCGTGGTTCTCCATTGCCGAGATTGACGAGGTGTGAACGATACGCCCCCATTTGCGAGAGATCATTTGCGGCAGCAGCAAATTATTGATCTCGACACCGACCTCCATGTTCAGGCGCCAAACCCTGCGCCATTCGTCCGCGCCGCAGAACGGGTCGGTAATGTCCAAGGTGCCGCCGAGGTTGTGGACCACGATGTCGATTGGCCAAAAGCCTTTTTCGCGTACCTGATTGGTCAGTGTTTCGGCCGTTCCCGCCGGTTCGAGGTCCATTGGAATGCCGACATGGTTTCCGCCGTTGTCGGGCAGGCTCGATATCACCGTTTCGAGGTCGGCGGCGGTTCGGGCGACCGCGCAGATATCGGCGCCTTCGCGGGCAAGGCATTCGGCGATCGACCGTCCTATGCCGCGTCCGGCGGCGGTGACCAAGGCACGTTTCCCTTTGATTCCTAAATCCATTATCGCACCGATGGTTTAGACAACGGGCTTGGCCACACCGACTTTACGCGTTCGACGATACCTTCCGGGGTGAGACCCAGGTTGGCGCAGTGTTGGGTGTAACTCCCATACCCCGTGACGAAGGTGTCCGGAATGGCGATCGATTCGATTTCCGCCGGGATCGAATGCGGTAGGGTGCGGCGTACCTCATCGGCAAGGCCACCGCTTTTCATATGTTCCTCGATAACGACGGCGCGGCCGGTCTTCCGGATACTGTCGATAACAAGCTGGTCGTCCAGGGGACGGATCGTGTGGATGTAGATTACTTCCGGCCGCCACCCGATGTCGCTCAGCGCCGGGATCGCGTCGATGGCGCTGCGCAACTGGGGGCCCGTGGCGATAAGCGTCAGGTTGTCCCCATCGTGGCACTTGATACCGTCGCCAATCGAAATCTGGTCTCGGCCGATCGGATGCCGGTGCGGCGTTCCGGGGATGCGATACACGGTCAATTGGCTGTTCCGATACGCCTCCTTGAACAGGCAATCGAATTCAATCGCGGATCCCGGATAAACAATTTCGATATTTTGAAGGGTTTTGAGCAGGGCGAAGTCGCCGTAACAGTGATGCGTGCACCCCAGATTGGAATAGTCGAACGCGCTGCCCACGGTGATGAGGTTTCCGCCGAGCTGATGGTAGCAAAAATCGAGCTTTATCTGTTCGAAGCATCGCTCGACGATGAAGGGAGAAATCGTATGAAAGACCGGGTGAAAACCGGCTTTGCTCAACCCGGCGCACATCGAAACGGATGTTGGTTCCAGTATCCCGATGTTGTAGAAGCGGCCCGGGCATGCCTGCGCAAAGGGTTGTAGCGCAAAATGAGAGATGTCGCCGACGAGCACCACCAGCTTCTCGTCGATCTGACCGACGTCTAGCATGGTGTCGGCAAACTGCGCCCTAATCGGCTTTTCAAGCAAATCCGACGAGGGAAGGGGGCCGATGTTATTCACCGCAGTGCCGCCTCGATAATCGCGAGTTCTTCGCCGTTCGGGATGCGATGGTGCCAAGGACCGTGCCCCTCGAGCATCTCCACCCCTTTACCTTTCACCGTGTTGGCGATGATTGCCGTCGGATGCTCCGATGCCGAGAAGTCGACCGATGATATCGCCTCAAGGATCGCATCCGGATCGTGACCATCGATGGACATCGCCCGCCACCCGAAGGCTTCCCATTTCGCGACAAGGTCATCCACGGGCAGCAGTTGCTGGCCTGACTTGTTCCAATCGACGATTACGCAGATGTTGCCGAGGCCGAGATTCCTCGCCACATGGGCCGCCTCCCAGATCGTGCCCTCATGGCATTCACCGTCGCCGCATAGGACGACAACCCGGTTCTCGTTTCCGCCAATCCGTTGCCCCAGAGCCAAACCGATCGCAAACGGTAGTCCATGACCCAGGGAACCCGTGGACGCTTCAACGCCGGGAACCTTGGTTGCATCCGGGTGCTCGCCCAGAATCCCGCCGGGTTTGCAAAATGTCTCGATATGCCGGTCTGTAAGAAACCCTTCGCGGGCGAGCGTTACGTATAGGGCCAGGCAGCCATGTCCCTTGCTCAGGATGAAATAATCGCGGTCCGGTGAATCCGGATTGCTAGGATCGACGCGCAGGAAACCACCGTAAAGCGTGGAAATGATGTCGACGATCGAGAACGCACTTGGGATGTGGCCATCGTTTCCCCGCACAACCATTTCGACGATGGTGCGCCGCAGATCCTTATTGTTTACCTCGTTCACCGATCCTTGTTCCTACCTGTCTGCCATCACGGTTTGTGAACATACTCGTGCGGTTCGTCTTGTATGGCGGGCCAGTTGTTGTCGATCCACTCGATTACAGTGCCAAGTCCATCGGACAGGGAAACCTTCGGACTCCAGCCGAGGTGATTGCGCGCCTTTTGTGAGTCGATGACATATGCGGCGTCTTGCCCGGGCCGATCGTCCGTCGTCTCCGTCGCAGTCTCGAAATCATAGCCGGTTTTCTCGCAGATTTCCCGCACCACATCAGCGACCTGGTAACCCGCATCGGGAGAGAGATGATAGATGTCCCCGGTCGTGCCCGACGTCATGGCGGATAACGTACCTTCGCTCACGTCGCGGATGTGGATATACGATTTCACGGCGTATCCGCCGCCGTGAAGCTGAATGGTCCTGCCGGACCGAAGGTAAATCACGCTTCTCGGAATAATCTTGAAGAGCTGCTGGTGCGCGCCATACACGTTCGTCGCGCGAATGAACACAGCAGGGAAGTCGAACTGCGCGACGAATGTCTTCAGGAGAAAATCCGCGGCGGCTTTCGACGCGGCATACGGCGTCGATGGGTTCATGGGCTGGTCTTCGGTCACCGCATGATCGCACGTGCCGTAGACTTCCGGCGAAGAGATATGAACGTATCGTTTCAGGTAGGGCCGCGTCCGAAGCTCATTTATCAAGTTCGCTAGCGCGACGGTATTCGTCTGAAACCAATCCGCCGGACTTATCCAACTCGGCCCCACTTCGCTTTGCGCCGCGAAATTCACGATGTATTCCGGGGCGAATGTATCGAGAGCATCGACGATTGCAGCCGACTCATGATTCAGGTCGGCTTGCACGAACTTGAAATTCGCAAGTTCCCGCGCCTTGTAGGGGAGGAAGAGCGCCGATTTCTCCGGCGAGCGGCTTATCCCCAGAACGTCGTGGCCGCCCGGCGCGAGCAATAGATCGATGAAATCGCTGCCTGAAAACGAGTTGCTGCCGAGTACCGCCACTTTCATTTCAAAAGGGCCCGGCGAAGTTGTTGTCCGGGACGTCATGCGGCACGGCGTCGCCCGCCGGCAGATTAAACCGGGTGACCGGTAGCGCTAGCGTATCGGCGACTTCGGTGACGATGCGGCCCACGTCGGGATAAAAACCTTTTGTCAGTGCGGGACTCGTCGGTGTCGGGTAATCGGGGAGGGATATGCGGCGCGGCGGGGACCTCAGTGCGCCGTGAACTGTTTCCGCCACCCGTGCAACGATCTCGCCTGCAAATCCACAATGCGACCAACCGCAATCGGCCACCACCAAATGACCGGTCTTGCCGACGGACGTGAATATCGATTCAGGGTCGAGTGGGTTCAACGTCTGTATGTCGATCACTTCCGCCGAGATTCCGCCGTCTTCCAGAATCGCGGACGCGCGCAGCGCTTCGAGCGTCATGAAGCTGGAGGCCGCAATCGTGATGTCATGCCCCTCACGAACCACGCGCGCAGGTCCGATCGTGCTGACGAAATGACCCTCGGGCACCGGACCCGAAACGCCATATAGCCATCGGTGCTCGATGAATATGACGGGATTGTCGTCGGCGATGGCGGCAAGCAACAATCCCTTCGCATCCGCAGGCAAGGCCGGCATGACAACCTTCAAGCCGGGAACATGAGCGAACCAGTTGTGCAGGCTTTGACTATGTTGCGGGCCTTGTCCCCAACCTCGGCCGACCAGCATTCGGATGACGATCGGCGCGCGCATCTTCCCATCGAACATGTAGTGCCATTTCGCCGCCTGATTAACGAGTTGTTCCATGGCGTGTAGGGCGAAGTCGATGCGTTGATGGGTCATGACGGGGCGCAGACCATCGATCGCTGATCCGAGGACGAGACCCGTCGCAGCGTTCTCCGATACCGGCATGTCGAGTACACGGTCGCTGCCGTAGTCTTTCTCCAAATCGGCGGTCGTGCCGAAAATGCCTTTCGGGTCGGGAGCACCCAAACCGATGACGTATACCGATGGATCGCGGGACATCGCGATCGATAGAGCTTCTCTGATCGCGGCGGCGAACGTCAGTTGCCGGGGTAGGGCGCTTGCCGTCATGGGGCGTATACCCGTTCATAGGCCGCGGCGGCATCGGGAAAGTCGCTGGACCGCGCGAATTCGAATGCGGCGTCGACCTCCGTCAGTATCTCCTGTGTCAAACCTTCCCGGAGCGTCTCTACATCCACGTTATCTCTTGCTAGCCGTGTCTCGGCCTGCCGGATCGGGCATTCTTTACGCCAGGTATCGACCTCTTCCTGCGGCCTGTATCCCAAATCGTCATCGACATTCGGGCCGCAATGTTCGCGCCAGCGGTATGTCGAGAATTCGAGGAAAAACGGGCCTCTCCCGCCGCGCGCATAGGCGATTGCCTCGGCTGCCGCGGATAGGCAGGCTTCGACATCGTTTCCGTTTTCGCAATTTGCGCCGGCGCCGAGCGCACTGGCCACGCGGGCGATTTCACGCTTGGGCGGCTGCCGAACGGAGAGGGGCGAATAAACCGAATAGAAATTGTTCTCGCACGCGAAGACGATTGGCAATTTGTGCAAGACCGCAAGGTTCAGGCTCTCGTGGAAAGCGCCTGATTCCGTAGCACCTTCGCCGAAGAATACGACGGTGATCCGGTCTAGGCCGCGGCGTTTCGCCGACAACGCGGTGCCGACGGCGATGGGAATGGTACTGGCCACGATCGGTGCCGCGCCCAAGAACCCCACGGCCATATCGACCAAATGCATTGAGCCGCCCTTCCCGCCGGTGCAGCCCGTCGCCTTTCCGTAGAGTTCGGCGATCATTGCATTCAGGTCGCCGCCCTTGGCGAGGTAATGTGCATGGCAACGATGACCGCTCATGACAACGTCGTCGGCGCGCAATGCGCTGCAAATGCCGACGGCCGGCGCCTCTTGTCCGATGGACAAATGCACCGGGCAACGCATTTCTTGGTCGCTATAGGCGTCTGCGATGCGCTCCTCTACCAGGCGGATTCGAAGCATATGCCGGTAAAGCGTCTCCAAGGATGGCGTCACCGCAAATCGACCTCCTGCATCGTCCTTATATTGTAGTAACGCGGATCGTGCATGGCATCGGGGACGGCATTGTTCGTGAACGCCTCTGCGAGCCCTTCGACGGCCCCTGGAATCGTGTGCCGGGGACGGAACTCCAACTCCGTTTCGATCAACTTGGAGGAAATATGATACGAGCGGAGATCATCGGTTGCTTCTCGTGCGATATCGACCGAATTGCCGACTACGGTTCGAACCATCTCGGCTATCTCCATCACCGATCTGTTCTCGTACCCGGCATTGAATGTCTTGCCGTCGATCCGTTCGGACGTTTCCTGCAAGCACTGCAGATACAGATCGGTCATGTCCTCGATGTGAATGTTCGGTCGAAGTTGCGATCCGCCAAACACGCGGATCTTGCCGTTGTTGACCGCATGGGTCGTTAGGATGTTGACGGTCAAATCCAACCGCAGCCGCGGCGCGTAACCGCAAACCGTTGCCGGGCGTATGATCAAGGTATGAAATCGGTCGTCGCGTTCTTCGTTGAGGACGTCTTCGCACAGCGCCTTGTATTTCGAATAGTCTGTAAGCGGTTCGAGCGGCATGTCCTCGGTGACGTCCGGCTCGTCCTTCAAGCCGTAGACCGACGAGGAAGACGCATAAATAAACCGCGTCACACCGTGGTCCTTTGCGGCGCGAACCAGCGGGCGGAAGGCATCGTAGTTGATCGACCGTCCGAGCTGGGGGTCCAGTTCGAAGGACGGATCATTCGATATACAGGCAAGATGAACAACGGCATCGCAATCCGAAAGTGCCGCTGCGACGGTCGATGGATCGCGCAGGTCGCCGATTATCTCCGTCAGCATCGGGTCGTCGCGAACGGCGGCCAATGGCTCCTTGCCGTACAGATACAGGTCGAGAACATTGACGCCGATGCCGGCGGCCAAGAGTTTAGGGACCAATCGGCTGCCAACATAACCCGCGCCGCCTGTTACGAGAACGCGTTTGATCGCGCTCATGTCAGCAAGCCTCGGATCGACTTGATGAGCGTTGGTTTGTCGATCGCTTCCCGGTGGCCGACGATTCCGACTTTGATCGCGCCGGCAACGTTTCCGATGAACCCGATGTCCTGAATGCCGGCGCCGACCGCCGCGAGAGGAGCGCTCACGGCGAGGAACGCATCTCCGGCGCCGACCAGATCGACGACGGAGTTGGTGAATGCCGGAATTGTTTGAACGGTCTCGCCATTTTGCCAAGTTGCGCAGCCGTCTTTCCCGAGGGTCAGCGCAAACATATCGCAGTTCATCATCTCCGGAAGAAGCTGACTGACAATCGTGGCCGGGTCGGAGAATTTGTCACGAACCGCCAGCCGCGCTTCGGGGCCGTCGATGCAGATCAGGTCGGCTCTCGGATACTTTGTGATGAGATTGAATCCGAGATTCGCACTGTTCGTTTGTGCGTTTATCGCCAGGAATTTGGCGGTGCTCGACAAGGCCTCGATCGTGGGGTCGGAAATCAATCCATGGCCAAAGTCATTCACGATCACGAGGTCATAATCGGCGGCGCGTTCTTTGATCATGCTGTCATAGCGATTCTGGAGTCGGGGCGACAGCGGCGTGTCGTCGAAGTGGTACACCTCGAAGAGCTTGCGGAGGTAGGAGCGGTCGATGAACCGTACTTTCCGCGTGGTAGGGGCGCCGCGCCGGCGGACCGGCATGAGCTGTACGTTCGGACACAGTCTTTCGAACACGATTTCTTCGTCTTGGCGGTCATCGCCAAGAGATGTCATCACGTCGACCTGTTTGCAGAGTGCGGCGACATGATTCGCCGTGGCCACCACGCCGCCCGCGAAGCACTCCATGTCCTCGAACCGCGTGGCAATCAGGTTTTCCTTGGGTGATTTGCCCATCGGCGTGACGTATCGGTACTCGTCGATGATCGTATCGCCCACCAGGAGGACCCGCAGGTTCGCGGCTCTCTCGATTGACGTTTGGAGTCGGCCGAGGCTGTCGTCCGCCCGCATCCGATGTAAAAAGTCGCGCACCCGTGGCTCGAAAACATCGAAATGGCGATTCAGCAGTTCAGTGGAACTGAACATGATGTCGTCGGTGAAGACGATCTGCCCACCGTTCGTTTCGACGATTTCCCGTTCCAGCAGGATTTTGCCGGTCACGTCGGCGCCGGCGTCGACATAGTCCGCGCCCTTCGCATAAACGGCCGGCTTCAGCGCGTCCAACACCGGCGTCGCGTCGGGCGCGCCGTTGATGCCGACCCAATCGACGCAGGACAAGGCCGACAGCATCTCGGCCCGGAGATGCTCCGAGAATGCTGGTTTCCCGGGTCCTTTGTTAACGAATGCGTCGGCGGTGATCGTAACGATCAAGACGTCGCCGTTGTTCTTGGCTTGCTGCAGATGGCGCACATGTCCCATGTGCAGCAAATCGAAAACCCCGTGGCACAAGACCACGGTGCGGCCCGCTTCACGTTCAGTGTATGAAATGTCCGCTAGTTCATTGACCGAGCGGAGCTTGTTGCCGTCCGCCGCGCTTCCTTCGACCGTGGACGCGACAGCCGGCTTCTGCAAACGGCTCCCCATACGCGACGTGTATCCCCTTCAAACCCCGATCGGTACCTGCCGCAAATTATGGTGGGCATCGTCCGAATTGCAAAGCTTAGGCAGCGACATTCGCCTTTTACAATAGAGTTCCGGAAACTCGTCGGCGGTCGTCGAGGGACGGATGCACCATTACGTGCTAAGTGGCGGGAATAATGACAATAACCGAATTTTCGTCTCGAACACTACGGTGACCTTACACGTTGTTGGTTTGCTGAAATCTAGAGCCTGTGGCGAATAAATCCGATGCAATGATTCGGTCCGGTTACCCGGCGTCGTCCGAAGCACGGTGCGCCGCGCCGTAACCTAAACTCTGTAGGTCGAAGGAGACCGACTTAGTCAGGGGGCACTCATTGTCGTCGATTTCAAGGTCGGAAATCTGCACTTAGCCGCGATTTGCCATCAAAACGGGCGATGGCGTTGGAACACAACCGTGCCCCAGATTCAGCACGGAATCGCCGTTTTGTGTCGTGTCTATGTCTCCGCTGCGCCACAAAAAATCTTCATCGTTTTCAAATCTCTCTATTGAGGTCCACTTACTGAATTGAGGTGCGATATGAGTCATTCGAGTCCTGGGGTTTGTGGACGCAGCCTCGCATTAACTTCCGTTTCGTCCATTCCTTACAACGCTCTAGTCAATGGCAGCTTTCGGGTTGCGCAGCGGGTGTCTGATGCGATCAGCGGAGCATTTTCGTTTGGTGAGATTGACCGGTGGTCTGCCCGTGCGGACGGGACGCCGACTGCAGGAACAATCGAGCAGTCCAGTACGTCTCCAGTCGGCGTGTCGGGATACTCCCTTCATCTGTCCGATGTTTCAACTGGGGCAGGCGGGACAGTATTTGTGCGCCAACGGATCGAGAGTCTGGATGCTGCGCAACTATCACACGGTCCTGGCGTTCTGCAGATCAAGGTCTGGCACGATGTGGGGTCGGCTATCGATTATGAGGTCGCTATCTCTAAAGCGGATGCGGCAAACAATTTTTCGTCGGTAACACCGGTGGCAAGCATGACGCAATCGGTTGCGAACGAGGAGGGCGTCACTTTGATCCTAATTGTTCCGGATTTTGGGAATGTTTCAAACGGCCTAGAGGTAACGGTGAAGGCGTCATCCGGAGCGATCACGACAAAGAACTTTCATTTTGCCGAGGCCCAATTGGAGCCGTCCTGTGAGGCCTCATGTTTCATCGCACGGCCGTTCGAACAGGAACTCGTTTCTTGTCAGCGATTCGCGTATGTCTACAAGGACTTACCAGTATTTACTGTTCTTGCCCTTGGTCAGTGCGCAAACACAACAACGGGACAATACACGATCTTCTTTCCCACAACGATGCGCGGGAATCCCGTCATTACGATTAGCGCCAACGCGGATTTCAGATTGAGCCAGGCAAATACCGTCAAGGTGGCGCAGACAAGTCTGACGCCTTTCAATAATCAACCCCATGAAGTCAGCATCATCGCAACAATTGCATCCGGTTTGGTCGCCGGAAATGCGTCGCAATGGACGACGGGGACCACAGCTGCGGTTGCAACGTTTGATGCGGAACTTTGAGAGGAACCTGTCATGGAAATCCAAAGTGCGAGATGGGTGCACTCCGATCAAACATACATCCTCGTCAACGAAACGATGTTCGTACCGTGGCCGTGCGATACGTGGCATCGTGAAGTGATAGAAGCGTGGTTGTGTGAAGGAAATGAACCTGAACCCGCTGATGAAGGCGACACATAATCAGGAATGACGAAGTTAAGTTGAGGGTTATGGTGCGGAGATGCGATTCTCCGCGCCATACCCCAAACTCCGCCGATCGAACGAGACCGCCTTGATCAGCGCGTAGATCTCTTTACCGACCACGATGTGCAGCGATTCGAGGGCATGGCGTGAAATACGGGCCCAGATGGGGCAGCCGATGTCCACCAGCACGTCGACCAACGGGCCGCTGTCGTCGCCGATTTCCGTTACCGTTCCGCGCAGGATATTGAGCATGCTGATCCCATCGGGCGGCTTTAGGGACAACGCGACGTCGCGTGCCCGGACGCGGACCCGGAATGCGTGGCCGGGCGGCAGGTCCGTTGCCGGTACCAACAGTGTGCCGCCGGGAAAATCGAGTTCCGTCAATTGGGTTTCCGGCCGGGTTCGGGCCACGGTGACGGGAATAACCGCGCCGGCCTCGTACCGGCCGGTCAGGGGGCGCAGGTCGAGCCGGCTCATCAGGTCCTCGAGCGGCCCGACCGCCGCCACCGCGCCGTCGGACAACAAGACGAGCGTGTCGGCGAGCCGGACGATCTCGTCCGAGGAATGGCTGACATAGATGATGGGAAGCCGCATTTCTTCGCGCAACCGTTCGATATAGGTCAGGATTTCCGATTTGCGCCCAGCATCCAACGAGGCGAGCGGTTCATCCATCAGCAGCAGGTTCGGATGCGCCAGCAAGGCACGGCCGATGGCGACCCGCTGTTTCTCGCCGCCGGACAGGGTGCCGGGGCGGCGGTCCAGGAGCGGCGTCAGATCGAGCAAGCGCACGATGGTATCGAACTCGGCGTCGGACAACGCACCGCGACGCCCGTAAACAAGGTTGCGCCGCACGGTCATGTGCGGGAACAGCCGGCCGTCCTGAAAGACATAGCCGAGCTGACGTTGTTCCGGTGGAACGTCGATACCAGCATCGGAATCGAACAGCACGGTACCGTCGACCGTAATTCGCCCGGAGCCGGGGCGTTCCAATCCGGCCAGCAGGTTGATCAGTGTCGTCTTGCCGGATCCCGACCGGCCGAAGATCGCAATCACGCCTTCGGAGTCCGCCTTGAAGGCGGCATTCAGGCGGAACGTTTCGCGGCGGAATTGGACATCGACCTCAATCATGCCCGCGACCCTGCCGGACTGCCGAGCCGGGCCTTGAGCCGGCGGGCCATCCATTCGGAGGCGATCAACGCGGCGACGGCAATGGCGATGGTCAGCAGGGCAAGTCGCGCGGCTGCAGCCTCGCCGTCGGGTGTCTGTGTGAGTGTGTAGAGCGCCAGCGGCAGTGTCCGGGTCTCGCCCGGTATGTTGGAGACGAAGGTGATCGTCGCGCCGAATTCGCCGAGCGCCCGCGCGAAGGCCAGGACCATGCCCGCCAGAATGCCGGGCGCCATCAAGGGAAGGGTCACCGTTAGGAAGACCCGGCCACGTCCGGCGCCGAGCGTTCGGGCGGCGGACTCCAGCCCACGGTCGACCGCTTCGAGCGACAATCGCATCGCGCGGACCATCAACGGGAATGCCATGACCGCCGCCGCTACGGCCGCGCCTTTCCAGGTAAACGCGATGGACACGCCGAAGGTGTCGTAGAGCCAGCCGCCGATGACGCCGCGTCTGCCCATGACGACCAACAGCAAATAGCCGACCACGACCGGCGGCAGCACGAGCGGCAGGTGAATGGCCGCGTCGACGATGGCCTTGCCGGGGAAGTGTGTCCGTGCGAGCAGCCATGCCGCGGCAAGGCCGAGGGGAAGGGAAGCGACGGTGGCAACCGCCGCCACGCGAAGGCTCAGCAGCAGCGCTTCGATTTCTAGGGGGGAGAGGAGCGGCATTGTCGGGCCTGTGGCCTAACCGCCGTAAAGGTCTTTCGGATCGACCTCGGGCTCGGCGATCGTTTCCAGGGCACCGTCCCGGGCGGCACGGAAGAAACAGTTGCGTCTGCCCGTGTGGCACGCAACGCCGGTCTGGTCGACCAGCAACAGGATGCTGTCGCCGTCGCAGTCCAGCCGCAACTCCTTCAGCGCCTGCGTCTGGCCGGAGGACTCACCCTTGCGCCAAAGCTGTTGCCGCGATCGCGACCAGTAACAGACTTGGTTGGTGGTCAATGTTTCGGTCAGGGCGTCCGCGTTCATCCAGGCGACCATGAGCACCTCGCCGGTGTCATGCTGCTGGGCGATCGCCAGCACCAGCCCGTCCTTGTCGAATTTAATCTCGTCGAGTATCGCCTGCATCGTCGCTCCACGGCGTCAGGCCGCGTTCAAGCGGTCGAAGCCAGCCTCCAAATCAGCAATCAAGTCTTCCGGATCCTCCAATCCTACGTGAATTCGCAGGAGTTGTCCGTCCGTTTCCCACGTGGTCGCGGTCCGGTTGTCGGCCGGCCATGCGGGGATCAAAAGGCTTTCGTAACCGCCCCAGCTCGACCCCATGCCATACAGCTTCCAGCTATCCATCATGGCGGAAATCTTTTTGCGGTCCTCGGTGTTGATGACGAACCCGAACAGCCCGCTGGCGCCGGTGAAATCACGCTTCCATAGCTCATGCCCGGGATCGTCGGGCAGGGCGGGATGGAGAACCCGGGTCACCTCCGGCCGTTCCTGCAGCCACTTGGCGACCGTTAGGGCGCTTTCGTAGTGTCGCGGCATCCGGACGCCGATCGTCCGCAGGCCGCGCAAGGCAAGGGTCACGTCGTCCGGCGACGCGAAATTGCCGAACAGGCCGGCGATCGTCTTGAGCCGGTCGTAGGTCTTCTCGTTGCAGATCATCGCACCCATCATCAGGTCCGAATGGCCGCCGACATATTTCGTGATCGCATGGACAGATATGTCCGCACCGAGGGACAGCGGCTTGAGGTAGTAGCCGCCGCTCCACGTGTTATCGATCATGACGACCGCGCCGACCTCATGCGCCGCCTTGGAGATTGCCGGGATGTCCTGCACCTCGAAGGTGTGGCTGCCGGGCGATTCCGTCCAAACCACCGTCGTGTTGTCGCGCAGCAGGTCCTTGATGCCGGCCCCGATCGATGGATCGTAGTACGTGGTTTCGACGCCCAGATTGGCGAGGACCTGGTTACAGAAATTCCGTGTCGGCGCGTAGGTCGAATCCGTCACCAGCACATGATCGCCGCTCTTCACGAAGGCCATCAGCGCCATTGTGATGGCTTGCAGGCCCGAGGGCGCCAGCACCGTATTATGGCCGCCCTCCAGCGCGGTCAGCGCCTCTTCCAGTGCGAAACTCGTCGGCGTGCCGCGCAGCGCGTAGCGGATCTTGACCGACGGATCGGCGCGGTTCGCGAACTCTTCCATGGTCGGGAACAGGATCGTGGAGGCGCGATAGACGGGAACGTTCACTGCCCCGTTGTGGTCGAACGGGTGGCGGCCGGCATGGGCCAGTTTTGTGTGTTCTTTCATAATCCCAGCTTTTCGGTTTATATCACGCCGGTGTCGGCGGTTACGGTGCAGGAATGCATATTCAAGCACCCTTCGACATGGCGGGCCAGCGGGATTTTCCAAGGATAGGCATGAGTACAGCAGCAGTAGAAGACGTGGAATGCGTGGTCATCGGCGCCGGGGTCGTCGGTTTGGCGGCGGCGCGGGCATTGGCGATGGCGGGACGCGAGGTCATCGTATTGGAGGCGGAAGACATGATCGGGTCGATCACCAGCGCCCGCAACAGCGAGGTGATCCATGCCGGCATCTACTATCCCGCCGGAAGCCTGAAGGCACGGGTCTGCGTCGAGGGCCGCAAGTGGCTCTACGGTTATTGCGCCGAGCGCGGTATCGCCCATAAGCAATGTGGCAAGCTCATCGTCGCGACCGAGGAAAGCCAGATCGAAACGCTCGAGGGCATCCGCGCGCACGCGGCGGCCAATGGCGTCGATAACCTGGAATTCCTGCGCGCCAACGAGGCGATCGCGATGGAGCCCGAACTTTACTGCGTTGCGGCGTTGATTTCGCCGTCGACTGGCATCATCGACAGTCACAGCTTGATGCTCGCCTATCAAGGAGATGCCGAGGACCATGGCGCGATGATCGCCTTCCTGAGTCCGGTCGAAGGTGCCGCGATCGGCGACGATGGGATCGTCTTGGATGTCGGCGGCGCCGAGCCGATGCGCCTGCGGTGCCGCGAGGTCGTCAACAGCGCGGGCCTGTTCGCACCGCAGTTGGCGCGCAAGATCGCCGGATTCCCGGCCGACAAGATCCCGCAACCGCATTTCGCGAAGGGCAACTACTATTCGCTGCAAGGAAAATCGCCGTTCAGTCGGCTGGTCTATCCTGTCCCGCGGGACGGCGGTCTGGGTGTCCATATCACGGTCGATCTCGGCGGGCAGGCGCGTTTCGGCCCGGACGTCGAGTGGATCGAGGAGATCGACTACGACGTGGACCCGTCACGCTGCGATGGCTTCTATGAGGCGGTGCGGCACTACTGGCCGGGGTTGCCGGACGATTCCCTGACGCCGGACTATGCGGGCATCCGTCCGAAGATTCACGGTCCCGGAGAACCGCAGCCCGATTTCATGGTGCAGGGTCCAAAGGACCACGGCGTGCGGGGCCTGGTGAACCTGTTCGGTATCGAATCACCGGGACTGACCAGTTCCAAACCGATCGCCGACCGCGTGGTAGAGTTGCTGAACGGTTAACAGATTGGGAGCAGTGTCATGGCGGGCGGATCGAACAAGGTCATCATCAGTTGCGCGGTCACCGGGGCGATCCATACGCCCAGCATGTCCGACGCCTTGCCGATCACGCCGGACGAGATCGCGCGACAGAGCATCGATGCGGCGGAGGCGGGGGCCGCGATCATCCATCTGCATGCCCGCGATCCGAAGACCGGCGAGCCGACGCCCGACCCCGGCGTGTTCATGGATTTCCTGCCGCGGATCAAGCAGTCGAGCGGCGCGGTGGTGAACATCACCACGGGCGGCGGCCTCAACATGTCGCTGGAAGAACGTCTCGCCGCGCCGATGAAGGCGAAGCCCGAGATGTGTTCGCTGAACATGGGGTCGATGAATTTCGGCATCTATCCGGCTGCGGACAAGATTTCGGACTGGAAGCACGCCTGGGAAGAGCCCTACCTGCGCGGCACCGACGATTTCATCTTTCGTAACACTTTCCGAGACATCGAACGCATCCTTCGAGAATTGGGCGAGACCCACGGCACCCGATTCGAGTTCGAATGCTACGACATCGGTCATCTTTACAATTTGGCGCATTTCGTCGACCGGGGATTGGTGAAGCCGCCGTTCTTCGTGCAGTCGATCTTCGGCATCCTCGGCGGCATCGGCGCGGAGTTGGATAACCTGCTGTTCGCCCGGCGCACCGCCGACCGGTTGTTCGGTGATGACTATGTCTGGTCGGTCTTGGCGGCGGGACGGCATCAAATGGCGTTCTGCACCAACGCGGCGATGCTGGGCGGCAGCGTCCGCGTGGGGCTGGAGGACAGCCTCTACATCGCGAAGGGGCAGATGGCCGAGAATAACGCGCAACAGGTGGCGAAAATTCGCCGGATCGTTGAGGAACTGTCGCTCGACGTCGCGACCCCGGCCGAGGCCCGGAGCATGCTGGCGCTCAAGGGCGGCGACAACGTCGGCTTCTAGCGGTTCAGTAATTAAGACCGGCTATGCGCAGGATTTCACCGATGGATTCGCCGGCGCGCCGTATAGTGACGGCTTACTAGGGCGCAGCAAGGGCGGACAACCGAAATGCACGACTTCTATTCCGACACGAAGACCAAGCCGACGATGGCCATGCGGGAGTCGGTCCTGCAGGCGGTGGTCGGGGACGAGCAGAAGGACGAGGATCCGACGACGCTGGAGCTGTGCGACCGCGTCGCGGCGCTGCTGGGCAAGGACGCGGCGATATTCCTGCCGTCCGGCACCATGTGCAACGAGATCGCGCTCCGCGTCCACACCCGTCCCGGCGACGAGGTCATCTGCGAACGGTCCTGCCATATATTCGGGTTCGAGACGGGCGGGCCGGCGGCGATCAGCGGCGTCATGATGCACCCCATCGACGGGGTCAACGGGATCTTCGAGGCCGACCAGGTGGTGCAGGCGATCCGGCCAAGTTCGCGCTACATGCCGGAAACCAGGCTGGTCTGCGTCGAGCAGACGGCCAATATGGGCGGTGGCGCCGTCTGGCCGCTGGAGAAGATCAGGCAGGTCGCCGCAGCCGCGAAGGATGCCGGGATCGCCACGCATATGGATGGCGCGCGGCTCATGAACGCGGCGGTGAAATCCGGCATTTCGGCAAAGGATTGGACCGAAGGTTTCGATTCCTGCTGGATCGATTTTTCTAAGGGTCTGGGTGCGCCGGTCGGCGCGGTATTGGCCGGGTCGACCGACTTCATCGCGCAGGCGTGGCGTATCAAGCAGCAAATTGGCGGGTCTATGCGCCAGTCCGGCGTCCTTACGGCGATGTGCCTGTACGCGCTCGACCATCATGTGGAACGCCTTGCCGACGATCACCGTCTGGCGACGTCGATTGCCGACCGGATTGCCGTCATGAAGGGGGTTGCGGCGGTGAAGCCGGTGGAAACCAACATCGTGATTTTCGATCTGACAACGGCGGTGCCGGATGCGAACAGTCTTGTCGACCGCATGGCGGTGGACGGCGTCCTGACCGGTGCGTTCGGGGAGCGGCGGATCCGGGTCGTGACGCATCTGGATGTCGATGCGTCGGCCGCGGACGCGCTGTGCGCGAGCTTGGAGCAGCACCTGTCCGTGTCGGACTAGGCCGCCGTCGGCTGACATAGGTCGCACGCGTAGGTTATTCTCCGACTACAACGCCGCCTCGGCATGCCCGACTTGCGGCTGCCGGATGAGGTCATGAGGAGCACCCCATGTCGCTACGCACACGATCCTTGCACCCGGAATTCGGACAGGAAGTACTGGACGTGGATTTGGCCGCGTTGGATAAGGCCACCTTCGATGCGGTGTATGACCTTTGGCGCCAGGACCCTTTGCTGCTGTTCCGCCGCCAGAGCCTGACCGAGGAGGAGTTGGTCGCCTACAGCCGGGGCTTTGGGAAACTCGAAATCACCGCCCGCAGCGACGCGCATTCGCCGAAATCACCTGAAGTCATCTACGTTTCGCCGCTGAAGCGGAGCGACGGCTCGGCCGTCGGCGGCCTGGGAAGCGACGAACTGACCTGGCATACCGATCAGATATACCGGGAACGGCCCGCGACAGGCTCCATCTTCCACGGCACCGAGATGCCGCAAGGGATCGGGCGGACGTCTTTCTGCAACATGGTGCTCGCCTACCGGGCCTTGCCGGATAATCTGCGACGGCAGGTCGACGAAAGCCGGGCGCGCTGCAAATACGGGCACAAATGGATGGCGAGCTTTCATGCGCTCCTCGATCAGGACGAGGTGAAGGAGGTGGATGACCGGACGCCACCCGTGGTTCATGAAATGGCGCTCGACGTGCCCGGGACGGACCAACGCACACTCTACATTTCACCCAACCATACCTTCGCCATCGAGGGTATGGAGGAGGAGGACGGCCGGGCGTTTTTCGATGCGGTCTTGGATCATGCGATCCGCGACGAATTCGTCTACGAACATACCTGGCGCAACGGCGACGTGATCATGTGGGACAATGGACGACTCCTGCACCGGCGGGAGCCCTTCGACGAGACCTATCCGCGCTTCGCCAAGCGGACGACGATTTTCCTCGACCCGGCGCATTTCGCGGTTCCCGAGGGAGCGGCAGGGGCCAAGCGCTGAACTCGACACATCCGCGATCGACTATAGAATGCGTTATGGGCGTAGTCTCGCCGCGCGACGGTTTCGGGCGCGTGCGCAGTCACAACGTATAAGAACAATCAGGGAGCAAGGCCTTGGCGCAAAACGTTCTTTTCATCATGTCCGACGAGCATCAGCAGAAGGCGGCCGGGTGCTACGGTCACAGCTTCGTTAAGACACCGACGATTGACGCCTTGGCGGCAGGCGGAACCCGGTTCACGAACGCCTACACCGATTCCCCGATCTGCGTGCCGGCGCGGGCGAGTTTCGCGACGGGGCGCGCGGTGCACGATATCGGCTATTGGGACAATGCCCATGCCTATGACGGGCGCGTCGAAGGGTGGGGGCACGCCTTGCAGAGGCATGGCCTGCATTGCCTGTCGATCGGCAAATTGCATTACCGGAACGAGACCGACCCGACCGGGTTCGTGGAGCAGATTGTCCCGCTGCACATCGTCGACGGTGTCGGCAGTGTCGCGGGCGCGATCAAGCAGCCGCTGCCGCCGCCCATGACGAAAAGTAAATTGGCGCGCGATATTGGGCCGGGGGACTCGGGCTATATCCGCTATGATAAGTCTATCGTCGAGAATACCTGCGAATGGTTGAAGACCGAGGCGCCGAAGCGTAAGGGGCAACCCTGGGCGCTGTTCTGCTCGCTTGTCGCGCCGCATTTCCCGTTGATCGCGCCGCCGGAGTTCTACGAACTCTACCCGCACGACATGCTGGAGACGCCGAAGGGTAGCGATCCGGACTATCCGCTGCATCCATGGATCGAAGCCTTCCGGCGGGTCCAGAACCACGACGAATTCTTCACCGATGAAACGCGCAAGGTTGCGATGGCGTCCTATTACGGGCTCTGTTCCTTCCTCGATTCCAACATTGCGCAGGTGTTGGCGGCGTTGGACGAGGCCGGGCTTCGCGACGATACGGTGATCGTCTACACCGCGGACCACGGCGAGAACCTCGCGACGCGGCGGCTATGGGGTAAGTCGAACATGTATGAGGAGGCCGCCTGTATCCCGCTGATCCTGTCGGGACCGGGCGTACCGTCGGGCAAGGTGGTCAACACGCCGGTTACCTTGGCGGAGGGGGCGAACACGATCCTCGAGGCGGTCGGCCTCGCCGAAGAGGGCAATCCGGAGAACCGGTCGTGGCGCGAGATCGCCAACGAACCGGACGATCCGAATCGCGTGGCCTTCAGTGAGTACCATGCGGTGGGTGCTGACACGGCCGTGTTCATGATCCGCAAGGGGCAGTACAAATACATCCATTATGTCGACTACGAACCCGAGTTGTTCGACGAGGATTCGGACCCGGAAGAGGAAACGAACCTGGCCGCCGATCCGGCCTACGCCAGTGTCCTGGAGGACCTGAAGGCGGAACTGACCAAGCGGGTCGATCCGGAAAAGGTAAATGCCGCGGCGCAGGCATCGCAGGCGGCCCTCATCGAGAGGCATGGCGGGCGCGAAGCCGTCCTGAACAAAGGATCGTTCCAGGGGACGCCGGCGCCCGGCGAAAAGGCGGAATACGTGCAGTAACGCGCCGGTGCGGCTCAGACCTTTACCGGACCCGCGTCGGGCGGCAGCAGTCCTGTCTTTCGCGGATCGATGATGGTGGTCGTCTGTTGCCGCGTCGCCGTGAACCCGCATTTCTGATAAAGCGGCAGCGCGGCCGGATGATCGAGCGTGCAGGTGCGGACGACGAGCCGGTCGATATCCGGTTCCTGCCAAGCGATATCGATGATCGAACTCAAGAAGAACCGGCCGAGGCCGCGGCCGATGAAATCCGGCACGAGTCCGAAATAGGCGAGCAAGGTGTCGTTTCGCCGGACCGTATTCTCCGGCCGCATGTCCAATTCGGCGAAGCCTGCCGGCACGCCGCCGCAAGAGAGGACGTAGACCGCGATGCGCTCGTCCTGAATGACCGCCTTCAACGCATCCGTATCGAGTTGTCGCCGCTCGTACCATAGCCACGGTTCGCCGACGGTATCGTAGAGATACCGGTAGTAGGACGGTGTTGGTTCGTGCGCACGCATCAGCGCGACCGGGTGCTGCAGCATCGGCGCCGGCGACGGCGGATGCGTCGGCCGCGACGTCATCTCGAGTTGGGTGACCGTGACGGTCAATCGGTCGTTCTTGGCGGGCATGGTTGGATGCGACCCGTAGCGGTCAGGAGTCAGTTGGCCTAGAGGGTGTTTTTCGGTGTGTCGTCCCGGCTGCCCCAATCGCTCCACGAGCCGTCATACACGGCCGACTTCTTATGGCCCAACAGATAGAGGCCCAACGATGTCGTGCAGGCCGCAACGCCCGAACCGCAGGTGGTGATGATCGGCGCGTCCATATCGACGCCGATGGCGTCGAAGTTCGCCTTGATCGCCGCCGCGGGCAGCACGGTGCCGCTCTTCGCATCGACGACCGTTTCGACCGGCATGCTGCAGGAACCGGGCATATGACCGCTGGGAATGCCGGGGCGCGGTTCGGCGTCGGCGCCGGCGAACCGGCCGGCGGGGCGGGCGTCGATGATCTGTTCCGCGCCGCTTTCGACCGCTGACGCCACCTGATCGAAAGCGCGCACGAGTTCTGGGCGAAAAATGGCGGTAAAGGATGCTGCTGCCGGGGATTCCGTTCCGTCGGCGAGCGGGCGGTTCTCCGCTTCCCATTTCGGCAGTCCGCCGTCGAGGACCGCGACGTTATCGTGGCCGAAGACACGGAACATCCACCAGACCCGCGGCGATGTGCGCACTCCCTGGCTGTCATAGACGACAATCTTGTGGTCGTTGCCGATGCCCAATGCGCCAACCTTCGACGCGAAATCGTCTGGTGTGGGCAACATATGCGGTAAGTCCGAGCTGTGGTCGCAGACCTCTTCGATATCGATGAGGACCGCGCCGGGAATGTGTTTTTCCGCGTATTCTTCCTGCGCGTTGCGTGGCACGTTCGGCAGAAAACTGGACCCATCGACAACGCGGATGTCGGGATCATTGAGATGCTCGGCGAGCCAGTCGGTGCTGACGAGCGCGTCCGGATTTTCATAGGTCATGGGGCGGTCCTTCCGATGCGAGGCCGAAATCCTATCAAGGGGCCAACCGGATGGAAACGGGGGAATGACCGCGGGGTAAGCTTTGCGGGGAATTCCGAGCCGTCAGCGGTGCTTGGCGGACCGATCGAGCAGCCGCTCGTAGAGACAGGCGTGCTGCCGGACGCTGGCCGTTCGGGTGAATCGGCCGAGCACTTCGGCACGGGCTTTTTCCAACTTGGCGAGCGCCGGGGAGGGGTCGGCGATGATATTGACCGCCGCCTCGGCCCAGGCATCGGGTGCGTCCGGGTCGGCTAAGGTTCCGTACTTTCCGTTCTCGAGGATTTTGGGAAAGGCGCCGCTGCGGCTGGCCAACAAGGGGACGCCGGCGGCAATCGATTCGAGCACGACAAGCCCGAAGGCCTCGTTGTACGAGGGGATGAGCAGCAAATCCATTGCCGCCATTTGGTCGCAGATGTCGGTTCGGTGGCCCACGAACTCGACGTGATCGGTCAGCCCCAACCCGGCGACTTGGTCCTTGAGGTCCGGTTCCAGACTACCGGTACCGATAATCCGGAGCCGGGCGCCCGGAATGGCATCGACGATGCCGCGCATCGCCGCGATCGCGATGGAGATTCCCTTTTCCGGCTCGAGCCGCCCGACGAAACCAAGGGTCGGCCGGGTGGGATCGGAAAAGGCGTCGATCGCGGGGAAATCGGCGCGCCCATCGACGAAGCGGTCGAGGTCGAAGAACTGCGGAATGATCACCGACCGGTCGCGAAATCCGGCCGGCACCTGCTGTTCCATCAGATGCGAGGCGATACAGACATATGCGTCGGTACCTTTCGCCAGCCAGCGGTCCAGCCGGCGCATGAACGGTTTCAGATACCATTTCGGTTCGGGCTCGTCGTAGTTGACGGTCACGATGACCACCGGCACGCGCGCCGCGATGGCGGCGAGGCGGGCCCATTGATTGCAGAATCCCGACTGCGTCTGGACGATGTCGGGCTTCAGCCGACGAAACATGTCGTAATAGGTATGGATCGCCTTGAGCATGGCGACCGGCTCCTTCAGCCGGGGGATGCCTGTATCGAGTTGGTGGACCGTGCAGCCGCTGTTCTCCACCGCGGTCCAGATCGTGGACGTGTTCGGCTCAAGCGTGATGATCTCGAAGGTGAAGCGATCCCGATCCAACTCCTCGGCCAGCGCCAGAGGCGAATGTTCACCGCCGGCGTCCCGATAGAAACCGAGGTAAGGATAAAGTATTTTTATATTATTCATGCGAATAAATAAAACTAGAACCGATCGGTAGATGGCGTCTTTATTTATATTACTTCCTAATTACGTCTAAGTAATTAACTCATGACGCAAATAAAGCGATGAGTCTTTTCCCTTTTGACAGGTGGTGGTGAGATTGTTCGGTCTGCGGCTTGCCTTGCGGTTCAGGTTCGCCCCAATTTGATCAGGATCGTTCCGATCAGCGTCGAGAACGTTGCGGCGAGTTTGACCAGACTGAGTCGTTCCTTGAGGAACACGACGCCGAGAATGAGCACGAAGACGATGCTCGTTTCCCGAAGTGCGGCAACGAGCGCGATCGGGGCGACCGTCATGGCCCAGATGACCGCCCAATAGGCGGCCAGGCACAACAGGCCAATCACTGCGGCCGGTTTCCACATCTTAGCCAAATGTGGCTTCAGGTTCCGACGTTGTCGCAAGAACACATAGACGGCGAACGGAACCCATTCCAAACCAAGCATCCAAGCCGAATAGCTATGGGCGTTTCCGGCGAGGCGCGCACCGACGCCATCGGTCAGGGTGTAGCTCGCGATGAAAAGACCGGTACCGAGCGCGAAGAAGACCGCGACCGGGTTCCGCAGGTTCTGTGCGCTGCGGGTGAAGGAAAGACTCATGATCCCGAGACCCATCAAGGCGATCGCGATCAGCGAATGGTGGCTCAGTTGCTCGCCGACCAGGGTGATCGAAAAGAGCGCGACGATCAGCGGAGCCGACCCCCTGGCCAGCGGATAGACATGGCTGAGGTCGCCGAAACGGTACGAAAGCAGGAGAAAGATCAAGTATCCCTGATGGAGAAGCAGGGAAAATGCGATATACGGCCAGCTCGCGGGATGCGGGAGTGGCAGGAATACGGTCGAGATCAATGCCACCGAACCGCCGAACGCCAGCATCAACGCCATGAAGAACACGCGGTTGCCGTCGACCTTGATAAAGGCGTTCCAAGTTGCATGGAAGAAGGCGGCAACCAAGACAATAGCGAAGACCGTTGCTTCCATCGCGATCCACCCATCCGATGCCGTTGTCCGCCGTCGGTAGCTAGCACCGAACGCCACCACCGTCACGCAACTGTTTCGATTTGGATCGAAATTCGTGTTTTTTGCCAATCGGGACGGCGGACCCTATACCAATACTAGGGCATCTCATTACATGAGATGCCGGGGCCAATCATAGTAATCGGAGGAACGGGCATGGATTTCGGGTTGCAGGAAAAGGTCGCGCTGATAACCGGGGGCAGCCGCGGGATCGGCCGGGCGATTGGCCTGACGTTGGCGGCACAGGGTGTCCATGTGGCCTTTTGCGGGCGGACACGGGAGACCCTGGACGAAACCGCGGAAGCGATCCGTGCGCACGGCGTCCAGGCATGGCCCTTCGAGGCGGACGTGAGCCGGTTGGCGGATATCGAGGCTTTCGTTCGTGAGGCAACGGCGGCCGCCGGTCGCGTCGACATCCTGGTCAACAATGCGGTGACGTCGCTGCATGCCCCGTTCAACGAACAGACCGACGATCATTGGCGCTACCACATCGACGTCAAGCTGATGGCCTATATCCGCTGCGCGCGGGAGGTATTGCCGTTCATGCGCGAGCAGGGCGGCGGGCGGATCGTCAATATCGGGGGGATGACCGCGCGGATCGTGGCGCCCTTGCGCGTGACCAATGGCATCGTGAACGCGGGCGTCGCGAACTTCACGAAACAGCTTTCCGTTCAGGTCGCGGGCGACAATGTCACGGTAAACTGCGTCCATCCGGGGGCGACCGCCACGGAGCGCATGATGGCGAACGTGAAACGCCGCGCGTCGGATGCGAATGTCGGTATCGACGAGATGAAGACGGAAATGGCGGGCGAGATTCCCATGGGCAAGTTCATTCAGCCCGAGGACATTGCGTCTGCCGCGCTGTTCTTCTGCTCGCCGATGGCGGACATGGTGACGGGCCAATGCATCGCCGTGGACGGGGGATCGGGCACTTCGGTGAACTACTGACGGACGGTCGCGCCCTATTTCTTCGGTTTCCACGCGCGCGCCAGGCGTTGCGCCGTCGCGACCTGATTTTGCGTCATCTTGCCTTCCACGATTCGGCGGTTCTTGGACGCCTTTAGGCGGAGCGCCTGGCGCTTTGACCGGGAGGCCGTGAGGTTCCACCACTTATGCGCCTGGACATAATTCCGGATGATGCCGTTGCCGTTGTAGTAGGCCAAACCGAGATTGAATTGGGCTTCGGGGACGCCCTTGTCGGCGGCGCGGCGATACCATTTGACGGCTTCTTTCTGGTTCCGCGTGACGCCTCGGCCCTTGGCGTAGATCACGCCGATATTGAACTGGGCAAGGCCGTACCCGCGCCCGGCGGCTTTCCGATACCAGTACAGGGATTGCCGGTAATCGCGTTTGACGCCACGGCCTTGCGAGTACATAAGGCCGAGGTTCGATTCCGCCGCGGCGACGTTTTTCTTGGCCGCCTCCCGATACCAGCTGACCGCTTCGGCCTGGTTCGCCGGAACACCCAGACCCTTGCTGTAGATGTAGCCCATCTTGAAAAGGGCCGCGGCGTATCCCGCGTCGGCGGCCTTTCGATACCAGTGGGCGGCTTCTTCGTGGTCGCGTTTCGCGCCGCGTCCCGCGGTATACATCTCGCCGGTCTTGTAGGCGGCGGCGCTGGAACCCCGAACCGCGGCGGCACTGTAGAGGCGCAAAGCTTCGGCATAGTTCCGCTTTACGCCGCGTCCATTCACATAGAGGTCGCCGAGGTCGATATGGGCTCGAAGATCGCCGCTATCGACCAGCTTGCGATGCCACTTCGCGGCTTCCGCGTAATTGCGCCGTGTCCCCAGGCCTTTGGAATACATCGACGCAAGGCCGATCATCGCGGCGCGGTTACCTTGTTCCGCCGACTTGCGATACCACTTGAGCGCCTCCGTGTAATCCTGGGGCACGCCTTTGCCGAAGCGATACATGAAGGCCAGGCGCCATTGCGCGCTGGAGTGGCCGCGACTGGCCGCGGCCCGGTGTTCCCGAAGCGCAGTGTCGTAATCGCCGCGTTTATAGGCCGCTTCGCCTTCCCGGTAGTCGGCTTGCACGGGGGTGCCGAACAGCAATAAGGCGGCTGCGATGAGGATTATCTGGCGCATGAGCGCAGTATGCCGAACGGGTTGCCGGGCGACAATCCGCGCGGTCTCACCCTCGGGGAGAAGTGAAGTGGCGCAGGAGGCTAGCCGGCAGAGGTGCCCATCATTCGGCGAAGACGATGTTGACGCGCCGGTTCCGTTTGCCTTTGTTCTCGATCTTTGCGACCCGGAGTGGGCCGATCTCGCCGGTCTGCGAAACATGCGTCCCGCCGCAAGGCTGCAGATCGACGTCGGGGATATTCAAGAGCCGGACACGGCCACTGCCGCGCGGCGGCTGCACGGACATGGTGCGGACGAGGTCGGGCTGCGCGTCGAGTTCGGCGTCGCTGACCCAACGGGGCGTTACCGGGTGGTCTTCGCCGACCAGGCGGTTCAAGCCTTCGGTGATCGCTTCTTTGTCGAGCGTGGCGTCGCCGATGTCGAAATCCAGGCTGCTTTTCTTATCGCCGATCTTGCCGCCGGTCACGCCGTGCGGTACCAGCGCGCAAAGCAGGTGAAGGCCGGTATGCATGCGCATGTGGGTATACCGGCGGTCCCAGTCGATGACGGCGGTGACTGAGTCGCCGGGTTGCGGTGCCGGTTGATCCGCATCCGGGACATGGACGACGTTTTCGTCGCCGTCCCCCTTCACGGTGGTAGCGATACGAATTTCCGTGCCGTCGGCGGTCCGGAGCAGGCCCGAATCGCCCGGCTGGCCGCCGCCCGTCGGGTAGAATACCGTTCGATCCAGCACGATACCGCCAAGGTCGTTGATGGATACGACCGTCGCGTTGCATTCCTTGAGATAGGCATCGTC
Source organism: Alphaproteobacteria bacterium (assembly GCA_965228975.1). Taxonomy (GTDB): domain Bacteria; phylum Pseudomonadota; class Alphaproteobacteria; order UBA8366; family UBA8366; genus JAJFJD01. The sequence continues at coordinate 2,068,808 of OZ245851.1, read as the reverse complement.
GCGGAAGATTTCTTCGGTGATGCTCATTGTTCCAGCCAGTCCGGTACCGGCAATTCCTTCTCGCGCAGGAACGCCGGATTGAAGAGTTTGGACATGTACCGCGTGCCGTAGTCGCAGAGGACGGTGACGATCGTATGTCCGGGGCCGAGATCCTGTGCCATTCGGATGGCGCCCGCAACATTGATCCCACTGGATCCGCCAAGGCAGAGCCCTTCGTCCTTCAACAGATCGAAGATCAAGGGAAGGGCGTCCCGGTCGTGAATCTGATAGGCGTCATCGATCATGGCGCCCTCGATGTTGCCGGTTATCCGGCCTTGACCGATCCCCTCGGTGATGGAATCGCCATCGGACTTCAATTCGCCGTTCTTGAAATACTCGTACATCGCCGAGCCCATCGGATCGGCGACGGCAGTACGGATATCCTTGTTCTTGCTCTTCAAGAATTCGCTCGTGCCGGCGATGGTGCCGCCGGTGCCGATGGCGCAGGTGAACCCATCGACGGTACCGTCGGTCTGGTCCCAGATTTCCGGGCCGGTCGACCGGACATGTGCGTTGCGGTTCGACGTGTTGTCCCATTGGTTCGCGTACAGCACGCCGTTCGGCTCGGTTTCCGCCAATTCCGTCGCCAACCTCTCGGATACCTTGACATAGTTGCCGGGATCCTTGAACGGGACCGCAGGGACTTGGCGCAATTCCGCGCCGCAAAGGCGCAGCATGTCCTTCTTTTCTTCGCTCTGGGTCTCGGGGATGACGATGACCGTGCGGTATCCACGCGAGTTGCCGACAAGTGCCAGTCCGATGCCGGTATTACCCGCCGTGCCTTCGACGACGACTCCGCCCGGTTTCAGGTCCCCGCGCGCTTCCGCGTCCAAGATGATGTATTTGGCCGCCCGGTCCTTGACCGACCCGCCCGGATTGAGGAATTCCGCCTTCCCGAGGATCGTGCACCCGGTTGCTTCCGATGCTTTTTTCAGCTTGATGAGCGGCGTGTTTCCGACCGTGTCGGTAAAGTCCTCACGAATCTGCATGTTAACGCGCAATCCCGATTATCTTGTGTGAATTAGAGTTAGAGCTAGGCATACGAATGTGCTTATCAAGAGCGAAGGGCGCCCTCGAGGTCAAGTCCAGGCTGCCCGCAGCCGGTCACGATTCAGTGCAAGCCATTGCAACCCAATGATCGCAATGGAACTTTCGATATCGCCGTTGGCCAGGCTGGCAAGTGCGTCGTCGGTCTTTTCAACGAAGACGCGAATATCCTCGTTTTCGTCGTCCAGACCGTGAATACCGCCGATACCGGCGCTGTCGACCCGTCCGCAATACATGTGGACGAATTCCGAACAGCCGCCCGGGCTCGGGTAGAAGTTCACGATTGGTTCGAGGTCCAGAATGGCGCACCCGGCTTCCTCCATGGCTTCGCGGTGGGCCATGTCCTCCGCCGTTTCGCCGGGCTCGATGATGCCGGCGACGATCTCGACCATCCACGGATTCGGCCGGCCGGAGGCCATTTTGCCGGCCCGGAACTGCTCGATCTGCACGACACTGTCCCGGCCGGGATCGTAGAGTAGCACCGCCGCGACCGGCGGGCGCATGAAGACCTCGCGGGTAAACGACGGGCTCATGCCGCCGGCGAAGAGGCGGTGGCGTATCGTATAGAGGGCCATTTCGAAGAACCCTTTATACAGTATCGATCGGTCGAGAAGTTCCGCGTCCTCGTCGGTCATGGCGCTCTCATAGAATAGTGGATGGACTGCCGCCCTGTGGTTTTACAGGATTTCCGCTGGATGGGGTAAGCTCGTCGCACGGCGGTCCAAAAACATGGTTAATTTCGAATTTTATGATTTAAATCAATAAGGTGTGCGGTGGATCTTATCTAGTATATCGCCATGCAAATCGTCGGGTAGGCCACCGCACAACTGATTACCTCCATTTTTCCAAATTGACCCTTTTTGAAGTACGCCGTTGGCTGCTATGTCGAGTGGTGGGAAACCACCCGAAGAAATAATACGAACCAGGGATGAAGCACTCGTGGCATTGGGCGCATCGTTAGTCAGGGGATTCAAGCGGTTCCGCGCTGCCGAGACGGCGGTGGCGGCGGCATTCGCCGTCATGATGACGGCGGCGGGTGGTGTGCCGGCCGAGGCCGAACAGCGTGCGCCGCCCAGGATCGACAGCTTCGGGCCGTACAAGGTCGGTATGCCGTTGGCTGATGCCAAAAAGGCGGATCCCAACGCGAAGGAAGGCGCCTGTGGCGAACTGGCGGAGGACCGCCAATGCTTGATCGTGAAGGCGGCGGTGTTCGAGGAACCTGCGGTGATTTACGCCGTCCTCGACGAGAAACGCGAGCATGTCGATAAGGTCATCGCCAAGTTGGATCCGAAACTGAGCCGCCGTCGCGCGTTTCGCTGTATTCGCCTTTCCGAGAAGGTTTTCGCGTTGTTGGTGGTCGTCTACGGCTCGAAATACAAGCAGCAATACGACGCCAACAAGCGGCCGTTGCCGGCCGTGGCCTGGGACGGGGAATTGGAAGGGCGGTTGATTTTCCGGGCCAACTGCAAAACTCAGGACGAAGGCACACCCCTGATCACGGTCGTGCCGCGTAAGGGCGATGGCAGTACCGTCGCGGCCGATCTTTCGCCCAAGCCGACACCGGATGCCGGTGGCAAGAGTGCTGCCGAGCTCTTGCAGGGGCAGAAGCCCGGGAGCCCGGGAACGGGGCGATCAGATGCCGTGTCGGCGCTTGCTGAATCGGCGAAAAAGGCCGAGCAACAGGTGCGCCGCGCCGCGCCGGCCATCCAGGAGCCGCCCGCCGAACAAACGGAACCGACCGATCCGATCATCCTTGGCGGCGGTCCAGGCGGACTTTCCATCGACAGTGCGCCGATCGTGCCACAGCCCGCGCCGACTGCCTCCCAGATCGACATCGACGATCCGTCCATGCTGCCGCGCGCCGCGCCCCGCACGCCGGTAAACGTTACCCTGCTGCCGGATGCGACCCCATCGGCGTCGAAACCGATACCGGAACCGGCGGTCCCGCCGAAACCGGCACAGCCGCCCGCCGCGGCGCCCGTTTCGCCGCCGCCGCCGGTGAAGACAGAACCGGCGCCGACATCGGGGTCTGGACAGGGAGCGGCCGCGAAGATCGATCAAAGCCCGAATCCGGCACCGACGCCTGTTCCGACAACGTCGCCGCCGCGGAAACCAAAGGCCGTGGCGCGGGTGTCACCGACTGCGCCGTTGTCCCGTACACCGCCGGTCGCTGCCGCACCCGGTGCGATTACCGAAACGCAGCCCGACCTCGGCCAGGACGTCTATGTCGACGCCGACGATGACGAGGGCGAACAAGCGGAGCCGGTGCGCGAAATGCCGGTGTTTGCGCAGGCCGGAACGGCCCCAAGCCCGGCACCGGCGGTGGAAAAAGCCGGCCGTGCGGGAGCAGGGGCCGCTCAAGCACCGGCCGGCACGAAATCGGCGACCGCCTCATCGCCGCAGACGGGGCAAACGCCCACGACCGTGCCGCCGCGCGATCCCGCGTCCCAAGTGGCTTCCGCTGCTATTCCGAAATCACCGAAAGCGGCACAACCTGCCACTGGACGGCCCCGCTCGCTCATTGCGGCGCGCGACACCGCACGCCCGGCGGCCGATCCCACGCCGAGAACCTATGCCGCCGAAAAACCCAAACCGGCGATACCGGTCGTCGAACCCGTTGCGCCCCGTGCGTCTGCGACTAATCAGCAGCCGGCGGACCCCGCGTCCGATCTTCCCGACCTCGACGACGAACCGACCGGTACGGTGGCGGTGTCCGCTGATCGTGCACCCGGACCGTCGGCAGCGCCGTCAGGAGCTTCCGCTCCGGCTGTTGTCGCCGCGCCGAAGCCCCAGGAACAGCGCGTTGCATCCGGGCAGCCTCGGCGATTGACCCGGGACGCGGCTGGCTTGCCTGATCGTGCGCGGATCGATACGCCGCCGCCGTCGGCAGGTCGCGTAACGGCTGCGCCGTCAACGCCGCTTCAACCGGCGCCTGCGGTATCCGGTCAACCTGGAACCCCAGCGACAGGTCGTCCGGCAAGCACGAGCCCGGTACGGACAGTTACGGTCCCCAACCGTCCCGCCACGACGCAACCGCCTCGACCGCCCGTGCCGGTGAGCCGGATGACGCCGGATGGCGTGGAAGATTTCGGGTATGACCTCGACTTGCGGACGGAACGTCAGAAAACCCGGTGGAAGGCCCCTGTGCCGCTGATACGCCCGTGGCGTAGCCTGGGGACGTCGTCCTTGGATGATGACGCGGTTCGCGTCGGCGTTGCCGATACAATGGTTCTGGACGAGCCAACCGTTCCCGTTGCGACGCCGGAAGCGGTAACGCAGGTAACCGCGGGGGGCACAGTACCGGACAGTGCCAGCGTGGGAATCGGATTGGCGGTCCGGGAGCAACCCAAGGCCGCGGATGCAGATATCAATGGCGCGGATCGCCCGGCGACTATTCTTCACGCCCCGCGCGGCTCCCAGGATGCCGCGGGGACATCGGTCCTGGATGAACCAGGATTCGCGGTGGACGGTGCTGAAGAGGAAGCACCGATCGAGAACGCTCGTCCGCCAGTGCCGTTCGCTGGACCCATCGGCACGGCGGCGCTGGATGAACCGCTTGTGCCCTACGTCACCGGGGGCGTTGATCGAGTGTCCGAATCGACGGACGACTCACTGGCAATCGGTCGGCCGACTAATGTCAGCCCGCTGGAAAGGTCAGCCCCGATACCTCTCAAACGGCCTTGGGACAGGCTGACCGATGAGGTTGTCGCGACCTATGTGACGCCGGCGCCCATCCCGGCCGCACGCCCGACACCGGTGCCCGGGTCCGCGCCGCAAGCGAGTCAGCAGGAAAAACTGGCCGACCAGCCGGATGGGTCAATATTGGATATTGGGTCGTCTGAGCCCGGTTCTCCCGACATCGACGCCAAATCTTTCGGTCAACGCACGGATATTCTCGACCACCTCTGATACCCGTTACCGCTGGCATTGCCCACGTCGGCGTGAGCCAAGAATACGGTCGCTCTCGATGGTCCCCGAACCATATCGGTTGAATCTGGACACATCCTGCAACTCCCGTCTTGCATTTCCCGGCCCAAAGGGGCAGGTTGCGCTGATATTACAAGGGGAAAGGCCGCATCCTTAACCTATTGTTAAGCACCTTGATCTTGAATGTCGACCGGCGATCTTCTCTGGCGCGGGTGGGGCAATGCTAGGCGACTGGGCGCGACTCGACAGTGCCATCTCACTACGGAAATCAATGAAAGCAGGCCGCTTTTTGGCGCTTTCCGGGTTGTGCTTGCTCGTATCCTTTTATGGTGCGGCCGCCGCAGACCGGCAGCTTGCCGCGGTCGACACCGTCGTGCCGGGCGGTGGGGTCGGTTCGCCCGACGGCCTGTGGGACCGGACCATTCGAGATGTCCAAAAATCATTGAAGGAATTGGGTCTCTACGACGGACCGATCGACGGTCAATACAGCGCGGCCATTCGACGCGCCGTCGAGCGATTCGAGCAGAAATACGGCAGCATCGGGCGTGGAAAGGCCTTGCCCGAATCGCTGCGCAGCATGGCCACCGTGAAGGACGCCGTGCGGCTTCGCAACCGGCTCGATGAGACCCGGCGGCTTCAGATCATCTCGGCGACCCATGCCTTGCGGAGCAATCCGGCGACGCGGGATCTGGTGACCCAAGGCGGTGGGCAATGGCGCGCCGGGTCCACGAGGGACTGCGCCGGCCGACCGACGGTGACCTGCCTTTTGGCGGGCGCCGCGGCCAGTACGATTGCGGTCGACCGGGCATATTTCCGGGATTGGGCGATCCGCGAGGTTGCCGTTGCCGAGGTACGGACAGGCCGGACGGATCATATGCGGGACCGCCTGCGCAGTTTGAGCGATCCGCGGCTCGTTCTGGTCGCCTTGCGCGAATTGGTGCAGGCATTGGCGCAGGACGGCCGAACGGCGGAAGCGACGGCCATTGCGGATACCATTCCCGACGCCGTCAACAAGGTGCGCGCGCTTTCGTCGGTTGCCATCGCCGAAGCGCGCCACGGCCACCGCACTCAGGCGCGCGCGACTGTAGGCCGTGTTCTGACCATGCTGGAGATCCAAGACGACGTGTCGGGCAAGGTCGCGATCATGACCGCGTTGGCGTCCGGATTGGCCGATGCCGGCGACATCGAGGCGGCGCGGACTGCCATCGACGGAGCGCGCCGGTTTGCGTCGGCCAAAGACGAGAGCGCAGCACGGCAGGTCGAATTCGGCATGATAACCGGTGCCTTGGCCAACACCCGTCAGTTCAAGAAAGCAATGGATGCGCTAGCCCGACTCACCGCGAACCCGGACGGCGATCAGTCTGCGACGGTGACATCGGCGGTCGCCAAGGCAGCTGCGGCCGAGGGGGACAGGTATCGCGTTACGACCCTGTCCAACCTTGCCGTTGTCCACGCGAAACTCGGCGACGCCGTCGCGGCCGGCAGGGTCCTGAAACAGGCGGAAAAGGCGGCCGGACGGGTCCGCGAGGGGTACCCGGCGGCGATAGCTAATTTCACCGTGGCGAAGGCCTGGGCGCGGATCGGAGAGGCGGACCGCGCGGAATCGGCGATGCTTCGGCTCGCAAACCCGGTACTGCGGGCCAAGGGTCTTTGGGAAATCGGCATCCTGCGGGCTGCGGCGGGCGATGCGTCCGGTGCCGCCAGGACCGAGGATCAAGCTTTTGCGGCGACGCGGGACGTCCAGAGTGCTTTCGACCGCACGATCCTGTTGAGTGACAGCGCCATCGCGCGCGCCGGTGCCGGCTTGCCCGATCACGCGGCCCGGGTTTTCGATGCAGCTTGGCAATCCGGGCGGGATATCGATGCGAAATGGTGGCGTGCGCGTGCCTTTGCGCGCCTTGCCGTCGCACTGCATGCGATCGAGCGGCAGACCCGCCGGAACCGATAGATCCGGCCGGTTCCCGCAATTCACTTTTCTTGCCGTCTTTCGGTGCTCACCCTATATCTGATGAGAATAGGGAGGCGTTGATGCGCATGTCTCTACGATTAATCGGAATCCTGATGATCGGGTCTTTGGCGGGCTGCGCCGGTCCCGAATACCGCTGGTCCAAACCGGGGACCGATGCCGCGGCGTTCGAGAAAGATCGCCAAGCCTGCGTCCAATATGTCGATGAAGAATTCAATCCATTCTACGACTATGGACCCGCGCACCGTTACGTCTCTGCGTCGGAAGAAGCACTGCACAAGCAGATCGAAGCCGAAAACATGTTCCGGCGCTGTATGAAGCGGCGCGGCTATGAGCTTGTGACCGTTGAAACAAAGCCGCGCTGACCCAAGCGGTGCTCGCACGGCCTAGATGGGCCTGGCACGGAGTTCCTCCACCCGATCCAGCATTGAATTCAAGGTGGCGTCCGGAAAACCGTGCGCGCTGAGGGCGTGGACCGTCGACGCCAGGTAGTCGCGGCAGCTCCCGAATTTGCCTTCGGCGTGTGCGATAACGGCAGCCGCGTCCGCGTCCGGCAGGGCGCCGGCATATTGCGGGTGCGTGGGGTCGGCGACGAAACAAAGCGCGGTAAAGGGGCCGCTGTCGGCCGTCACGGTCAGCCATTCGGGCACGTATATCCCATTGTGCATTTCCCGCGCCCACAGGGCCTTCAAATCCGCCTCTAGGCTCGTTTCATCCAACCGGAAGGCCACGCCTGAGCAGGCTCCGCCCGGCTCCAGCCCCAGCCCGAGCCCCGGCCGGTCGGGCGTGCCGCGCGCCAGCATGCTCCACACATTGAACGCGCGTCGGTGGGTCGCAAGCGTCACGGCGCGGCGATCGGCGGCGGTGAAGCACGGGTCCCAGATCAGCGATCCATAGGCGAAGACCCAAATTTCGGACCGCGACGGCGCGGCGGCGAGCGTATCGCGCAAGCTATCGGTGCGCGCCGCGTCGGAGAGCGGCGGGACGGGGTTTCGGGAGGTATTCGGCGAATTCGTCATGGGAAGCGGAGCGATCCTACTTTCGTTCAACCGTGCGCCGCTCCACCGCGAGCAGTGTTTCCAAACCGATCGTCTCGAACATCTCTTCCTGGATGGCGGTACCTTCGTCGGCGCTGAAACCGGGGCTGACCATGCCGTCGGCCATCGCACGATAGCAGTCCCGCCATGCCTTGTAGGCGGCGATGAAGGGGTTGCTCGGATCGACCAGGATTCGGCAGTTGAACGCGGCCATGTCCTGGAGCGTCAGGCCGTGTTTCGATAATCCGCCGGCGGGCAGGTTGAACATCAGCGGCGCGTCGAGCCGTTCGGCGACGAAGGCGTATTCCTCCGGATTGCGCGGGGACAGCATGATCACATCGGCCCCGGCGGCGCGGTAGGCCTCCGCCCGTCGCAGGGCATCGTCCATGTCGGTCGAGCGGATGCCGTTGGTTCGCCCGACGATCACCAAGTCATCCGAGGCGCGGGCGGCAATCGCTTCCTTGATCTTTTCGACCATCAGGTCCGCGGGGATCATGTGTTCGATGCCAATGTGGTGATGCGCGCGCTTGGGAATGATCTGGTCTTCGATCTCGATGGCGGCGAAGCCGGCGGCTTCGGACATGGCGATCGTCCGCCGGATATGCATCGGATCGCCGAAGCCGGTCGCCGCGTCGAAAACCAACGGCAATCGGCAGGCGCTGCGGATCTCCATACCGATCTGCGCCATTTCAGTGAGCGTCAGGTTCGCTTCGAGCACCGTCTTGACGTAACCCATCGTGCCGCCGCCCAGGTAGAGCGCCTCAAAGCCCGCTTGTTCGGCGAGTTTGGCCATGATCGGGTTGAAGACGACGGGGGTGCAGACCGGCATGTCGCCGGCGATCATGTCGCGAAAGGTGGCCATGCGTGTTTTCTCCCTCTACGTGTTTTCTCTCCGCCGGAATCGAGTATCATGGCGCGGCACCCTACGGATCGCATGCGGTGCGCCGGTCGTATCTGCACCGTACCGCCGTTCCTCAAGGATTGAAAATCCGGCCCGCTGCCGTCGCCCGTGCGACCGAACACCGCCGTTAAAGGAGCTAAACCATGCCTGACAGCACGTTGACGAATTCCCGCATCGTCGCAGCCTACAGGGAAAAGACGCCCGGATCCGGCGAATTCGCCGAGCGCGCCCGGTCGGTCTTCCCGAGCGGCCTGACGCATGATTCGCGGCAACTCGACCCGTACTGCCTGTATGTCAAACGCGCCCAAGGATCGCGGAAATGGGATGTCGATGGCAACGAGTATGTCGATTACTTCGGCGGTCACGGCGCGCTGCTGATGGGGCACAACTATCCGGACATCGTGAAGGCCGTGGACGAACAGGTTCATAGCGGCACGCACTACGGTTCGGGGCACGAGCTGGAAATCCAGTGGGGCGAACTGGTCAAGAAGCTCATTCCCTGCGCGGAAAAGGTCCGCTTCACCGGATCGGGCACCGAATCCAATCTGATGGCGTTCCGCCTTGCACGGGCCTTTACAGGGCGCAACAAGATCGTCCGTTTCCTCGGACATTTCCACGGCTGGCAGGATCATGTCGCCTTTGGCGTGGGCAACCATTTCGACGGCACGCCGACACCCGGCGTATTGAACGGTATTGCCGAGAACATCATTTTGGCGCCGTCGGACGACATCGCGGAAACGACCCGCATCCTCGAATCCGACAACGATATCGCCGCCGTCATCCTGGAGCCGACCGGCTCCGGCTTCGGCCAGGTGCCGGTGACGCGCGAGTTCGTCACCGAGTTGCGCAAGGTTACCGAGGCGCAGGGCATCCTCCTGATTTTCGATGAGGTCGTGGCCGGGTTCCGTGCGTCGAAGGGTGGCGCACAGCAAGTCTTCGGTCTCAAACCCGATTTGACGAGTTTGGCAAAGATTCTCGCCGGCGGTCTGCCCGGTGGCGCAGTGTGCGGACGGGCCGATATCCTTGATCTGCTGGACTTCGAAGCGACCGCGAAGAAAGGGCTGGAGAAGATCGGGCATCAGGGCACGTTCAACGCCAACCCGATGTCATCCGCGGCCGGCGTCACGATGTTGAACATCGTCGACACGACCGACGCCACGGCAAAGGCAATCGCGACCGCGGAGAAGCTCCGTACGGAGATCAACGCCGTCTTCAAGGACGAGGGCGTGCCCTGGGCGGCCTATGGCCAGTTCTCCGAGGTGCATTTCTTCACCAACCCGGATGGCATGGAGATCGATCCGACCACGTTCGATCTGTTTGCGATGAAGCATAGTGACTTCAAGGCCGACAAGACGGTGACGACACGCTTCCGGTTGGGGTTGATGATCAGCGGCATGGACCTGAACGGGAAGCTCGCCTGCAAAGTGTCGGCCGTTCACACCGACCAGGACATTGCGGACAGCGCCGATGCCGTCCGGAAATCGGTCCATATGCTAAAAGCCGAAGGTGTGCTCTGACCGCCAACGGTCAATGGCAATGGCGATGACGGAAGAATAAGGAGAACACATGTCATCCACGGAAACGGGCGGCGCACCGCTGCCGCTGGACGGCGTGCGGGTCGTCGAGTTCTGTCAGACGATCATGGGTCCGTCTTGCGGACTGGTCCTGGCCGATCTAGGCGCAGATGTCATCAAGGTCGAACCCGCGCCGGGCGGCGACAAGACGCGCAAACTGCACGGCTTCGCGGCGGGTTTCTTCGCCAGTTTCAATCGCAACAAACGCAGTGTGGCGCTCGACCTGAAGTCGCCGGAGGGAAGGGAGCTTGCCCATAAACTCATCCAATCCGCCGATGTTTTGACCGAGAATTATGCGCCCGGCACGATGGAGAAGCTGGGCGTCGGCTACGAGGACATGGCGAAGCTGAACCCGGGCTTGATCTACTGTTCGATGAAAGGGTTTCTCAGCGGCCCTTACGAAAACCGGCTCGCCCTCGACGAGGTGGTTCAGTTCATGGCGGGGCTCGCCTACATGACGGGACCGCCGGGCCGCCCGTTGCGCGCTGGTGCGTCGATCATCGATATCCTGGGCGGTACCTACGGGGCGCTGGGTATCATCGCGGCGCTGCGCGACCGAGAACGGACGGGCAAGGGGCAGTTCGTTAAAAGCGCGCTCTATGAATCGACCGCCTTGCTGATGATGCAGCATATGGCGGGCGAGGCGCTGACCGGTCAAGAAGTGCCGCCGATGCCGAAACGGTGGGGCGCCTGGGCTATTTATGAGGTTTTCAACACGTCGGACGGCGATCAAATCTTCATCGGGTTGACCAGCGACAACCATTGGAAGCGGTTCTGCGAGCATTTTGGGCGGCAGGACTTGCTGGAGGACCCGAAGCTGAAGACGAACGAAGACCGCGTCAAAGCGCGCGAGTGGCTGAAACCGATCGTGCACGAGATTTTCGGTCGACACACGAAGGCGGAGTTGTTGGAAATCTGCGAGAAGATCGAGGTTCCGTTCGCCCCGGTGGCACAGACCAAGGATCTGTTCGACGATCCGCAGCTCAACGCCAACGGCCGCATGCTGGAAACCCGCCTGCCGAACGGCAAGATGACCAAGCTGCCGCGGTTGCCGGTCGAGATCGGCGACCATGACCTCGGTCTGCGCCGCCAGCCGCCCGAGATCGGTGAGAATACCCGCGAAATACTGATCGAACTGGGATTGGACGATGCGGCGATCGGCGACCTTGAAGCCAAAGGGATCGTCGTTACCGAACCCGCCGCTGAATAGCACCTGTCCGGCCTGTTGTGTCGCGCTCACTCCGGGCGTATCGGCAGGCCGAACCAAATCCGTAGGGACATCCGATAACATTATGACAAGTAAACTATTCGAACCGTTCTCGATGCGTGGTCTGACCCTCGAAAATCGCGTCGTCGTATCGCCGATGTGCCAATACAGCGCCGATGAGGGCAATGCCACCGACTGGCATCTCATGCATTTGGGCCATCTCGCCCTATCGGGCAGCGGCCTGTTGATATTAGAGGCCACCGCCGTGGAGCCGCGAGGACGCATCACCCCGTATTGTCTCGGCCTGTATTCAGATGAGAACGAGATCGCGATGCAGCGGGTTGTCGGTTTTTGCCGCCAGCACGGCAATTCGAAACTGGGTATTCAACTTGCCCATGCGGGCAAAAAGGCGTCGGCGCATCGGCCCGCCGATGGCCGTCATGCGTTGGCGAAAGACGAAGGGGCTTGGGAAACCGTAGCGCCGTCGCCGCTTCCGGTGGGCGAGCGCTGGCCGGTGCCGCGGATGCTCGACCGCACCGGGATGGATGACATTCGGGATGCCTTTGTTGCTGGCGCCGAGCGTTCGGAACGGATCGGTTTCGACTTGATCGAACTGCATATGGCGCATGGCTATCTGCTGCACGAGTATTTGACGCCGCTGAGCAACCAGCGAAATGACGAATTCGGTGGCAGCATCGAGAATCGGATGCGCTTTCCGCTCGAAGTCTTCGATGCGGTCCGCGCCGTATGGCCGGGGGACAAACCGCTCGGGGTGCGCATATCGGCGACGGATTGGGTCGACGGCGGTTGGGAGATAGAGGATTCGGTTGTGCTTGCGGAGGCGTTGAAGGATAGAGGGTGCGATTACATTTGCGCGTCCAGCGGCGGCGGTACCGGTGCGCAGAAAATCGAGTTGAAGCCCGGATATCAGGCGCATTTTGCCGCACAAATTAAGCGGGACGCCGGTATCCCCACGATGGCGGTCGGGATGATCCTCGAGCCCGACCACGCTGAAGCGCTAGTTGCCGATGGGGCGGCGGACATGGTCGCGCTGGCGCGGGGCATGCTCTACAACCCGCGCTGGGCTTGGCATGCGGCGGAGGCATTGGGCGCGGAAGCGGCGTATCCTGTACAGTACGAGCGCAGTCGGCCCGACACGTGGCCGGAGGCCTTTCAGTCATACAAAGCAGCGGAGTAGGGGAACGATGGTGAATGTTTGCGGCACCGTGGGGACGGCAGCGGACCTGACGGCAAGCGAGGCCGTGGAAAAGATCGGTCGTGGAGACCTAACGGCGGAAGCCCTGACCCGTGCTTGCCTGGACCGCATCGCGGAGATCGAAGACCAGGTGCACGCATTTGCCTTTCTCGATCCCGAACTGGCGATCCGGAATGCGCAGGCGGCCGATAAATCGGGAAAGGGCGGCGTCATCCAAGGCGTCCCCTTCGCCATGAAGGACATCATCGATACCGTCGATATGCCGACGGGCCACGGGTCGCCGATCTATACCGGCCACCGCGTCGCATGGGACGCGCCCTGCGTTGCTGCATGTCGTGCGTCCGGCGGTGTCGCGTTGGGGAAGACCGTGACGACGGAATTCGCGCACCGGCATCCGAACGAGACACGCAATCCGCATAACACCGACCATACGCCCGGCGGATCGTCGAGCGGGTCCGCCGCGGCCGTCGGGGCGCATATGGTGCCGGTCGCTTTCGGGACACAGACGACCGGGTCGATCATCCGGCCCGCCGCCTTTTGCGGTACGGTCGGATACAAGCCGAGTTACGGCGATTTTTGCACGACCGGCGTGCGCGACAACGTGCCTTCCTTCGATACGTTGGGGCTGATTGCCCGGTCGTTGGACGATCTTGCGCTGTTCCGCGCGGCGGTCATGGCGCTGCCCCATGAGCCGCTGGAGGCGGTGGACGTTTCCGGACTGCGGGTCGGATTCTGTCGCACCGCGTTCTGGGACAAGGCGGACGCGGCGACGCAGGCGTTGTTGGAACGGACGGCGGATGCGTTGCGCGCCGCCGGTGCGACGGTCACGGACTTCAGTCTGCCGGACGGAGAGGCCGCGTTGCCCGACGAGGTATTGAATGTGTCGGGATTCGAATTCTCCCACGTGATGATGCACGAGCGGATGAAGCACAAAGAGCAGTTGAGCGCCGCGCTGTTGAACGGCCGTGTCGCCGACGGCGTGCGGTGCAGCTATGCCCAGTATCGCGCTTCGGAAGCGGTGATTCAGGATTATCGCCTACGCACATATGCGGCAATGGAAGACGTCGATCTGTTGTTGACGCCGAGCGCGCCGGGGGAAGCGCCGAATGGGATCGCGGCGACAGGCAATGCGATCTTCAACAATATCTGGACAACCACGCATCTGCCCGCGCTCACGCTGCCGGCGGGTGCGGGGCCGAACGGGTTGCCGCTCGGTGTGCAACTCGTCGGTCGACTTCATCAGGACCATCGGTTGCTCTCTGCCGCCAAGGCGGTGCGGGCGGCGGTTCTACAGTGAGACCAACGTCATTTCGTATCGAAGAATCGCATAACGTTCTCACCGCTCAAGCGGCCGGTCTTGCCGGTTTGCCGGATTAACTGCTGAAGCTCGGTGTTGGTCGGGGTCGCTACATTGAAGTGGCGGTAGGGGTGGAAATTTCGCCGGCGTTTTCTTTTCTCGGTGACTTGAAGGGTCAGGATGCCGACGACCCAGGGCTTACCGTCCACCATCAGGACCAACGGGCCGCCGGACCAGCCGCGCTTGGTATCGCAATCGTGAATCAGCCCGGTGCCGGGCCGGAGAAGATGCGCGACGCAACTGTCGCTGATGCGGAAATCCCGGCTTTCTGGATCGTACCCGACGGCGAATGTCGGGACGTTCGATTGCCGCGCGGCGGCAACTCCTTTCGCGTCGACGATGCCGATGCCGAGCGACCCGCTTTGTTTGCTGATACGGCGCTCAAGGATACCGATGGCCCAATCGCGTGGTGCAATCGCGGTGTTGATCTTGCCGCGGGACGAAAAGGACTGGCCGAGCTTCGCGCTCAAAATACGGACCTTGTCGCCGCGATTGGTAAGGAAAAAGAACTCGTTGGCGCGGGGCCGGCCTGTCAGGTGGTTCATGAAGTTATGGGCCGTGGTCAGCACGATGTCGCTTTTCGACCCGGGCGGCGCGATCAGGATCCCGGTCCCGATCCGCCTCAATTTGTCGTCGAGCGACCATTTGGCGGCAATGACGCCGACGCTTTGAAACCGCCAGGCCTCATCCGCGGTTAGGGCGCGCCGGTTGTCCTCGCCCATGACAAACGCCTGTCCCGGTAACGAGGTTGTCAAGCATAGTGCGGCGGCACATGCAAATGCCGCAGTGCATGCCGCGAGGGGCTTCAGTGTCTTGTTCATCTCCGGACTGCCGCACTGTCGTCGGACCTTGTCCTTCAATACCGTGATCGTGCGGCCTGATAAACCGGCAAACCTGTTGTTTGCGTCTGATTTCACCTTAGATAAAGGCCGTGCATCGAGATTCTCAGGCCGAGGCCCAACGAGTGACCGCAACGTTCTGGACTTCTAGCGTGGAAAAACCGACCCGTCTTGGCTGTATTCTCGTGGCGGTGGTGGCCGTCATCATGACGGGAGCCGTCGCGGGGCCTTCATTTGCGGATGTCGACGATGAAGATGACGTTCCGGCGACGACCGAACTCCAGAAGAAAGAGAAAGATCGTGACGCGCGGCGCAAGGGCGCGATCCAGGATCGGCAACGCCGCTTGGAGAATGAACGCCAGACCTTGAAGTTCGAGAAGCGCACGAAACATCCGTTCAAGGTTGAGCGGACGTTGCGCCGGGATATCCGCCGCAATGAACAGCGGCAGAATTGGAACAAGAGCGAGATACGCCGGTTAGAGCATCGCAACCGGCGGAATCGCGGTGGCGCACGCTGAATTCCGTCGATTGAGCGCACAGGCGACCGGATTTGCCGGCCGGGGATTGCAGAGCCTCGCCAAGATGGCTATGGGTTAGGGCAACGGACCACATTAAACGAGATTCCGATGCCCGATCCGCAATCCGGCGTGCTCCCCGATGGGAATGCACACGCTACATTCATGACCTTCGAATTAATGCCTGGTGCGGAGAATTCGGCCCGCGCCCGACGAGTATGCTCGCAGGTGCCAATCCTGACGGAGGAGGTCCGCCGCGGCGGGGAAGAAGAGAACGTTCATAGCGTGGTGGCGGTCGGCGCGAATGCCTGGGGCAGCGTGTTCGGCGGAACGCGGCCAAATCTGTTGCGGCCATTCGCGGCGCTCGAGGAGGGTGGCCTCAAAGCGCCGTCGACCCAGGCCGATATCCTGGTTCATATCCGCAGCGACCGAGCCGACCTGAATTTTGAGTTGGCGCGGCGGGTTTTCACTGCCTTCGGCGATGCCGTCTCGATGGTCGAGGAAATTCATGGCTTCCGTTACTTGGATACGCGCGATTTGACTGGGTTTGTCGATGGCACCGAAAACCCAACCGGCGCCCATCGGGCCGAGGTCGCGCTGGTCGATGGCGAGGATCGGGACTTCGCCGGTGGAAGCTATGTCGCGTTGCAGCGGTACATCCATGACCTTCCGAAATGGGAGTCGGTCGACGTGTCCGAGCAGGAACAGATCATCGGTCGGACGAAGACGGACAATATCGAATTCAAGAGCGACGAAAAGGCGCCCTATGCCCATATCAAGCGGGTCGCGATCAAGGAAGATGGCAAGTCTTTGGAACTGATGCGGCATAGTATGCCGTACGGGACCGCAGATGAGCATGGCCTCTATTTCATCGCGTACTGCGGGACGCCGGACAATTTCGACAAAATGCTCGAACGGATGATCGTGCCGGATGCGGATGGTCCGCACGACCATTTGATGGACTACACGACCGCGGTGACGGGCGCCTCTTTCTTTGCGCCGTCACTCGACTTCCTGAAATCACAAGCGGGCTGACGCGCGTTTTATCGAAGTCGGCCGGGTGCCGCTACGGCCGCCTAGTTCATGGCGCGGATGGCGAACTTACCGGGGACGCTGAGTTTGCCATATTGTTCGCGATCCTGAAGTTCATAGGTCAGCGGATCGAGGGCAGCTTCGGAAGCGTAGGTTGCGACCAGCAATATCCGCGGCTTGTTGGTGGTGCGTCCGCCGCGATGGAAGCCGCACGCGTCATACAGCAACAACGTACCGGCATCGCCCACGCAGCTATAGATCTCTTCGTTCGGCAAGTCCTTCTCGAGCGCACCGTCGGGTGGGAAGGAACCCGCCGGTGGATTGTTGGGATAGACCGTTCCGTGCCGACCGCCGGGTTGGCTGCCGCGAATATACGAAAGCGGGCCCGACATTTCGTCGACGTCTGACAGATAGAGAAACAGCTTAACCAGCTGATTGTCTTCGTTATCACGATGCCAGCGCTCGGAGTCGACGGGCGGATCCTCGTCGTCGCAGGGTAGGTTGTACCAAATGTCGAGATACTTGATACGGCTGCAAACGCCGAGATAGGAATTCACGATGTCAAGAATACGGTCGTCGAGAACAAGCGAGGCGATCGATGCCGGAACCGCCATCGTCGGATGGAAGCCGAACACCCGGACCACATACCATTTGGTCCCTTCCTTGCTGATCCGCTGTTGGATTTGGTCACGGATTTCCGGCCGCTGGAAAAGCGCTTCCGCTTCATCCTGAATCTCATTGAGCAATCCGTTTGATTTCAGGAGATGTTCCATCGACGTGGCATGGATACCATCGGCCTTCAAGTTGCTCAGTGCCGTCTCCTGGGTCGTGTCCAGGCTCGGGGCATGGGTTCGCAGGATTTCGATGTTGCGTTTATTGAGATCGTTCCAGCGGTCGGGACTGAGCCGGGCCGTGTGATAACTATGGACCAAATAGGAGAAGGGCCAGACACGCATCAGGCCGCCGCGGAGCAACTGGCCGAGGGTGCGCGCCTGCAATCGGCGCAGGGTCTTGTAGATCCAGGATGCTGTATTCATGGTTTACAGTCCGGACCCTGCTGAATGGCGTTCAATGACGATGTCATTGACGCCTGAACAAGCACGATTGATGTGGCGGAATAAAGGCGCGCCAGTTCGCGGATGGATTAGCATGTGTCCCCAACGAGTTATTCTTTTCACGGTTCCGACCCGCGCTACGACGCTACCATCCAATTATTAAATAACTTGCTTTTCAGGGCGATCAATTTTGGAAGCAATGCCCGTAGAAGCGGCATCCTAGTACTAACTTTTGGCTAAGGGTACTAGCTAATCGTGGTAGCCGGTATACGCCATGTCGAGAAAGCGACACCGGATGATCCAGAAATCACAGTTGGGCGCCGATACCGTCCGTTCGGACGCTCGGGGTCATCGTGTCCCGCTGGAACCTCAAAAATTGTATTTCAGACCGGTAGCCAAGAAATTCGATCCCGCCCTTGCGCCGAAGAAGGTGCCGTAAATACTGGACCGGTGATGGAGGCGCGTCGAGAGGGTCCATGCAGGGTATTGAGGCAGGGTGAAATCCAATTCGAATGTCAGGAAGTTCAAAAGTTGCGACGTTCGCTTATCGTCGTCCCGTTCGATTTCCGGCGTGCTGGTCGCAAAGGACAGACCATTCCCGGCCGCCAAGCTCGTATCGACATAGCGATCCCACGGGAATGTCAGGTAGCGAATAAGGCCCAGTCCGTTGAACTCCCAATGATCCTGTTTGCGGAAATGGCGCACGATCTGGCCTTCGAATTCGATGGCGAAATGACGCGTCAGCTTGAACACGCGACGATTGATTGCTGCGCCGATCAGCACTGAATCGACGAAATCGGCATCGAATGTGAAGATGCTTGCGATGTCCGAACTCGTACCGGCGGCGCCAAAGAGCATTACGGACCAGGGGCGCGGTCCCGGTTCGTCGGCAATGCCATAGAGATTTTTCCAACTCGGCTCTGGTTCGGCCGTTCTGCTAACCGGAAGCGGCGGTTGTTGTGTTGGAAACCCGCGCGGTTGCGCTGCCGGAACCGCCAGCGGCGCAGGAGACCGAGGCGCGGCCGCCGGAACCGGATCATTTCTATAGGCGGGGGGGCGTGCCGGCGTGTAGGCGGACGGAACTGGTCCGGTCGGCCTGTTCATGGAAGACAGGGCCGACTGCATTGACGACATCACGGCGTCCGTATGATCGGCGCCGGTGGCATGAAGTCCCTGGCCGGATATGACCAGAGCGAACAAGGGAAGGGCGAACCACCGTATGACGGAAGGGAGCGAATACACGGGTCTGATTTTCTTGCGCGTTACGGAACCGTCCGGCCAATTCGATGGCCGTGGCGTCTCGATACCGTAGTGCTGAATTGTGCGTTGCCGAAAGTTCCCTGCCGTTGAGGCAGACGGGCACTTTTTTTGTACCTTCGCAATTGTCCCTCCCACGAGCACGCCACCATCTCGTGCTGACGGAATTATCGAACAATGTTGCGCGGAAACAAAGGCCTATCGGCGCCGCGGCAAGACAATACGCTTGCGGCGTTGCAAAAATGGAACTCTTCGCCGGGCTCAGGTGATTGTCGCCAATATGAAACAACGTACTCCCTGCTGTTGGCGAACATTCCACCAACGAATTGACGGGACGTTGGTTTTTCCAGAATATCGCGCATAATATTGGGGAGGTGGGCGATCATCCGATGGTATCGGGACAATCGAGCTTGACGTTAAGGCTGTGTCTGGCGGCATGCCTTTCGCTTGGACTTTTCACCTCAAAATACAGCAATGCGAATGAGTTCTTCTCATTTGGACAGCAAGACCCATCGGCTCTGGTGACCGGTGGCATCGGCAGTATCGGCAACATCTGGTCCGATCGCGATTCAGCGGGCGTATTCTCAATCGAATACCGGACAAGCAATACTTTCGAATTCCTGCGTCTTCGTCCGGTCATCGGTTTGTTGGCCACCACCGATGAGTCGGTTTACGCCTGGTTCGGGTTGAGCACGGACATGACGTTTTTCGAGCGCATCGTAGTGACCTTGGATGCCGGCGTCGGCGGCTATGACAAGGGCAACGGCCAGGCATTGGGGCACGACGTGAATTTCCGGACGGGCGGACGTCTTTCTTGGCGGTTCGACAACAATGCGCGCCTGGGTATCGGATTTCATCATATCTCCAACGCCGGCTTGGATAAGATAAACCCGGGGACAGAATCGCTGGCGCTCTATTATTCGCATCCGCTAAGTTTCTAACCGGGGATGGGAAACGACGCAGCATTCCAATAAGCTGCGACCGAATAAAAATTCGTTGGGGGCTGGTGGGGGAAATGTTCACTAGGTGCGAAAGAGGGCGTGGGCGCGACGTTCCGCCGAAGCGCCGCATTGGCGGTATTGCGGGCGTGGCGCTGCTATCGGCCGTGGCGGTCCAACCCGCAAAGGCTACCGGAACAAATCATGCCGACGCCGTTTTCGCGTCGATGCAAGCGTCGTTGTCCTCGATGCAGTCGACGACAACCGCCGTTCCGGCACCGGCCCCGATGTCCGCCGACCCGCGGTTTGTCCCAACCGATCCCAGGACCGTTTCGCCGCCACCCGCGGCAACAGTCCCTGCGGCGGATCAACGCCCGTACGGACCGGGTCCGTCGGCTGCGCCACCGCCAACTCGGCGTACGGAACCGTCACGATACCGGCAGGAAGGCCCGCGGCGCAGCTACGACACCGTTCCGAAAGCCCCACCGACCGACGGGCCGAGGCGAGACTCCGGCGGATACAAGGACGGCTGGTATGTCATCGAAAAGGATTATTGGCTCAACTATCCGTTAACGCTGTGGCGCATGGCGACGGCACCCGCGCGCTTCGACACCACCGATTGGTTGATAACCGCGGGCGTTGTCGGCGCAACCGGGTTTTTCCTAGCACTCGACGAAGAAATTCAAAGCTTTTGGCAAGACAGCATTACGGGATCGACCAGTGAAGACATCTTCGACGTCCTAAATGTCTTCGGCGAAACGAAATATGTCGTGGGCGGTGCGATCGGTCTTTATGCGGTCGCCGAGGCGTTGGACCAGACCGGAATGATGAATGCGCGCCGGGCCAAGGCGACCGGATTGCTGACAGCGCAGAGTGTGCTCATCGCACAAGGAATCACCGGGAGCATCAAATGGCTGGGCGGGCGCGATCGCCCGAACGAGACCGATAGCCGGTTCGACTTCAAGGGGCCCGGTAACGGCGACAACAAGGCCTTCCCATCGGGCCACGCAACGGTCGCCTTTGCTCTGGCGACGACGGTGTCGGAGATTTACGGGCCCGAATATGGCTGGGTGCCCTGGGTCGTGTATCCGTTGGCGACGGGAACGGCGTTATCGCGTATCGACCGGAATAAACATTGGGCGTCCGACATCTTCGTTGGGGGCGTGATCGGGTATGCGGTCGCAAAGACGGTAACGCACTACAACCCCTTTCTGGAGAAACACGATATCAGCTTTCGTCAACTGGACTCCGTCGATGGACCGGGCCTTTTGGCCGTTCGCAAATTTTGATCATGCTTGGGGACCGTGTTTGCCGGCCCAGCCATATCGAGCCGTATATCAGCCGACCGAGGATCTTATGACCGTAAGAATACTGTGTATTTGCACCGCATTCGCCCTGTTCGCCCTATCGTCCGCAATGGCGACGGCGGGCGGCATGATTGAGAAGTTCTGCATGCGGTCGACCATCAAAGGCATGAACGGCATGATGTCCGGCACCGAATACAAATGCCGGAACGGTGCTCGTATGTTCGAGGTGCGGGAGACGACCATCAACATCGGATCCATGAAGCAGCGGCAAAAGCAGCGCACCGTGCGGTATGACGGCATGATCTACAATGTCGATCTGCTGACGGGTCGGGCGACCAAGATGAAGGATCCGGTTCCGGATGCGATGAGCGCCGATATGGACCCGAAGGCTTTCGCGGCATCAATCGGATTTCAGCCGACCGGTGAAAGAAGGGTTGTTGCGGGACTCAAGTGCCAGGTCTATCGCGGTTCCGGCCGCGAAATGTGTATGGCCGACAATGGATTAGCGCCATACATGAACATCGGTGGAATGGTGATGACAGCGACCGAGGTCGAACTGGGCGCCACTGGCTCTGAAAAGTCCTACGCAATTCCCAAGAATGCAACGATGCAGCAGATGCCGGCATTTGGCCGTCCGCCGGTCGGCGGTGCCCCTCCGGCCGGGCGAACGCCACCGCCCGGCGCCATGCCGGAGCATGTTCGCAGGATGCTCGAAAAGATGGGGCAGTTGCCGAAACAGTAGCACCGATGCGGCGGTTCCTACGCCGTCCGGATTTCCGACAGGAATGAATCGATTTCCTGACGCAGGCTTTCAGACTGCTGTGACAGTTCCGCTGCGGCGGTGAGGACATCTTGGGCCGCGCTGCCGGTTTCGGATGCTGCCTGGGTGACGTTGGCGATATTGCTGCTGACTTCTTGTGTTCCTTGTGCGGCCTGTTGCGTATTGTCGGCAATCTCTTGCGTCGCCTGTCCTTGTTCGCCGACCGACGATGCAATGGCTTCGGCAATCTCGTTTATTTCACCGATCGTTGCGCCGATGCTCTCGATTGCGGCGACGGAATCCTTGGTTGACGATTGCATCCCGGTAATCTGCGTCGAAATCTCTTCGGTCGCGCGTGCGGTTTGCGTGGCGAGGTTCTTCACCTCGGACGCTACGACGGCAAATCCCTTGCCCGCTTCGCCGGCGCGTGCGGCCTCGATCGTCGCGTTCAGCGCCAGCAAGTTGGTTTTCTCCGCGATATCGGTGATGAGGGTCAGCACTTCGTCGATCTTTGCCGCCGCGGACGCAAGGCTTTGGATGGTTTCGTTCGTCTTTGCAGCCTCATCGTTGGCGCGGCCGGCTATGGATGCGGATTGCCCAACCTGGCGGTTGATCTCTCCTATCGAGACGGACATCTCTTCCGCTGCGGATGCTACCGCCTGGACATTATCCGAAGCCCGCTCCGCCGCGGTTGAAACGACTTTGGCCTGACGGTTGGTTTCTTCGGTGGTGGACGACATGGAATCCGCCGTCGACTGTAATTCAGTAGCCGCCGACGAGACCGTGTTCACGATGCCGGAAATTCGTTCGGAGAATTGATCGGCCAGATCGTGCATCGCCTGCCGCTTTTGTTCATCGGCCTGGCGGGATTGCTCTTCGGTTTTTTGCTGCAACTCGCGGACCTGAATCGCGTTTTCCTTAAAGATGTGGACCGCGCGGGCCATGTTGCCGATCTCGTCTGCGCGTTGGGCTCCGTCGACATCGACGTTCAGATCGTTTTCCGCCAATCGCGTCATTTGATGGGTGATCGTATTGATAGGACCAGTAATCGTCCGGGCTGCTAAAACGCACACGGTGATGAGGATCAGACCACCGATTACGGCTGCCAGGACGAGCTTGTTGCTGAATGCGGTCCCCGCGGCCAACTGGGGTGCCAGCATCGACGCGACCTCGAGGACACCGCGGACGTCGCCAAGCTTCCAGTCGGTCTTGGGCGAGGCGGCGTGCGTGTTATGACAGTTCACGCAGGCCGGGGCGATCATCTTGTCGGCCACGGCGACTCTGATCCATTCCTGTCCGTCGCGGATTACTTGTTTCGTGAAGACGCCGTCGGGATTTTCCTTGAGAAAGCTCCAAGCTTCGGATTGGAACGAGTCGAGCGTTCGGTTTGCCCGGACGGGAAACGGGTAAGCGCTATAGAGATTGATCGTGGTGTCTTCCTTGGCGAGAAGCTCGCTGACGTCATGGATGAAGGTCGCCGGCAGGGGCACCGACTTTTCCTCGGTTGTATGATTGTACGACGGCTTCAACGATCCGTCGGCGACGACTTTCTTAATGACGTTTTTTGTGTAGTACCCGCGTATCGTCTTGAACTGGCCGGCTGTCTTTTGTGCATTCGCCGTCGCGTCGGCGCGAACATTCTCCGCGATCATCGACGGTACGAAAAGCCAGATACCGGCAATAGCGATCAGGAGCGCTATAGGAACAGGAAGTAATATCTTCCACGCGAGGCTACGATTAAGGCGGAATGGCATCGTGTAGTCCCCATCAATCAGCAATATGCATCGGGGCTTAGCGTGGATTTCCTAAAAATCCGTAATGAAAACGTGACTAATGTGTAAAGAAATCCTGACCGTGCGCGACCGTTGGGGTACTACCTTAAGTCGTTCATGATGCGTCCATTAGGCATCATTGTGTTGAAATAGAGACGAAAATTACACGCGTGGCTCGCACCCGTTCGGTTGATCGACGGGGCGGTGTGAGTGGAATTCAATTTGTTCCGCTTTAGGAATATTTTTTTGGTTGCCCTGACAACTCGTCGAAACGCGCCAACCGAGAGGTGCGCGGCTGCTACCGCTCCGCGGGTTCGGTCCGCTCGATCTTATTGAGGCGGCGGTTGGCCACGAAGCGAAGTAGGGGATCGGGCGGTAGAATTGCGGCCTCGGGAATGGTTTCGGCAAAGCGAAGTTCATCGCTGGCGATACCACAAAGCTTCTCCGCCATAAGCTTACCGCAGGCGGTACCGCGGGTCATCGGCGCCGCGTCTGTGGTGAGGACGATGTGCAGACCGGGAGCCAGTTCGCCGAAGACACGGCCTTCGTTGCGCGTCATCGCCATGATTCCCCCCCATGTTGCGAAGAGATCCACGTTCTCAAGCGCCGGCCATCGCTTGGCGATGCTGCTGCGGTGATTAGCGGCGGCCTTCTCAATGAGGTTGTCGCTGAACCGTTTGTCTCGCGCGTAGGTGAAGGTGTTGCGCATTAGGATACGGCCATCGACTGTCAGACGCACGGTGCTGCCGTTCGGGCTTGCGGGCAGCAGTCCGAATTGGTCCCCGGCGCCGACATGGCGGCGCTCGTCGGCGGTGAGGGGGCGCGTCAGGCTGGCGAACAATCCGAGCGGGACGACGCGGTGACGCCGAAATCCCATTTCCTCGGCGAAAACGTGGTTCGTCAGGATTAGCTGTTGGCCTACGATTTCGCCGTCCGGGCAGATCAGGCGGATGCTGCCGTCGGTGTGGAGTTCCGTAACCGGGCTGTCTTCGTATAGCGTCACGTTTGCCGGCAACGTCGCGCCGAGCCCGCGCATCATCGCCGCCGGTTGCACCAGTGCGGCCCCGTCGACATGGACACCGTTGGAATAGAAGCGGGATCCGGTGATCGCTTCGAGTTCGTCCCGCTCCATGCGCTTCTGGGGAACCGCCAAGGCATCGAAACCATCCGCGACCGCGTCCAGGTGGGCATTGCCTTCAGGGCTGGCCGAGACATAGATCTGCCCCCAGTCCGACCAATCGCACCGGATCTGATGCGCTTCCACGGTTTCCCGCAAGTACCTGTATCCGCATCCGAAGAGTCGATCGGCTTGGCGCGCGACGTCGAGATGCTTGATGCCGCCATGGCTATGGTGCGAGAGCATGAAACCGGCGTTTCGGCCGGAGTTCCCGTAGCCGACACGCATGGCGTCGACGATGACAACGGTGTCGTCCGGCCGCAGTTCCCCGAGCCGCCGGGCGGCCGCCAGTCCGCAGGCACCGGCGCCGAGGACCGCCCAATCGGCATTTACCGTGGACGTGACTCGCCGTGGCGCGTCCGGCGGTGGCAACATTTCGAACCAACCGTTTTGCACGCCATCGTTCGGCAGCTTGCGCGCTGTGTGCACCGATTTCATGGATGGATACTCCGGAACCGCTTCGGTCGATCGAGGATCATCGGTGAACGGAAACAGGTCAAGTCAGTCGAGTTCGAAGCTGTCGGCATAGTCGACTTTGAGGTCGGCCGACTGTTCCTCTTTTAATAGAAGGCAATTGCCCACGGCCAAGAGATCGAGTTCGGTTCCCATGAAACACCGGAAGGCATCCTCCGGTGTGCAGACGATGGGTTCGCCGCGGATGTTGAAGCTGGTGTTCACAAGGACCGGGCAGCCGGTCTTGACCTTGAAGGCGGACAGCAATGCATGGAAGCGCGGGTTGGTTTCGCGATGGACGCTTTGCAGCCGGGCCGAGTAGTCGACATGCGTCACCGCTGGAATCTCGGATCGCACCACATTCAATTTGTCGATACCGAAGAGGGCGGCCTCTTCATCGCTCATCTTTCGGCGGCGTTCTTCCTTCACATCGGCGACGATCAGCATGTAAGGGCTGTCGGCATCGTGCTCGAACCAGGACGCTACGTCTTCGCGCAGGACGGCGGGTGCGAACGGGCGGAAACTCTCGCGGTATTTGACCTTCAGGTTCAGCGTCTTCTGCATTGTCGGTGACATTGGATTCCCGAGGATCGAGCGGCCGCCGAGCGCGCGGGGTCCGAACTCCATTCGGCCGTTCATCCAGCCCACCGCCTTGTCCTCGGCGAGTGCCGACGCGGTCCGCTCAATCAGGGCCTCGTCATCCACGACGTGGTATTTCGCCCCGGCGGCCGTCAATCGTCCCTCGATGTCCGTCTGGTCGAAGCTCGGTCCCAGGTAGCCGCCACTCATATGGTCCATGCCGTTGGCGGGCCTTCGCGGTTCGCTTAGATGGATATGGTATGTGCCCAGCGCGGCGCCCAACGCGCCCCCCGCGTCACCGGCCGCCGGTTGGATCCAGATATCCTCGAATGCGCCGTCGCGGTGAGCCTTACCGTTGGCGACGCAATTCAGGGCGACGCCGCCCGCAAGGCAGAGGTGCGGGATGCCGTATTCCGCTCGCAACGACCGGGTCAGCTTAAGCACGATTTCCTCGACCACGGCCTGAACCGATGCGGCAATGTCCATATGGAAGGGGGTCAATAACGCCTCGGGCGACCGGACCGGTTCGCCGAACAGCGCGGCGAAGCGGTCGTTGGTCATGGTCAGGCCGGTGCAGTAGTTGAAGAAGGATTGGTCCAACCGGAACGACCCGTCGTCCTTGATGTCGACCAGATTGTCCTTGATAACGTCGGCGTATTTCGGCGCGCCGTAGGGGGCGAGGCCCATGACCTTATACTCGCCGGAATTCACCCGGAAACCGGCATAATAGGTGAACGCGGAATAGAGCAGGCCCAGCGAATGGGGAAACAGGATTTCCTTGTCCACCTCAAGCGTATTGCCGCGCCCGATGGCGACCGATGTCGTTGCCCATTCCCCGACCCCATCCATGGTGAGCACGACCGCTTGGTCAAACGGCGAGGGAAAGAAGGCGGAGGCGGCATGGCTGAGATGGTGTTCCGAGAACAACAACTTGTTTTGCCAGTCAAAGCTGTCGTCGAACGCTGAGAATTTTTTACGCAGCAGGTCCTTCTGGAACAGTTTTTCCTTGATCCAGAGCGGCATGGCCTGCGCGAAGGACGTGAAGCCGCGCGGCGCAAAGGCGAGATACGTCTCGAGCAGACGCTCGAACTTCAGGAACGGTTTGTCGTAGAAGGCGACGTAATCGATGTCCGCAAGCGGAACGCCTGCCGCGTCGAGGCAGTAGGCGATTGCCTGTGCCGGAAACCCCGCGTCATGTTTCTTTCGGCTAAACCGTTCCTCCTGAGCCGCGGCGACGATATTGCCATCCTCGATCAGGGCCGCGGCGCTGTCGTGATAGAAGGCGGAAACGCCGAGAACACGCACCGGTCGGCCCTAGAAGATGGTGTAGATGAACGGCGCGACAGCGGAGCCTTGCGCGACGACGAGCAAGCCGCCGAAGACGAGCAGCACCAGCATGATCGGTAACAGCCAAAACTTCTTGCGGACTTTCAAGAATTCCCACATTTCCAAGAGAAATGCCATCGGTCGCGCGGTCCTTCCTAGAACTGTTTCTTGAAGCTTTCGGGTGAGGGGCCGGGCACCTCGCGCTTCACCCAGTAACTTTCTTGTTCGGCGTCGAATTTCAAGCGCAAATGGTCGCGGCCCGCCAACTTCATCACGATTGCGAAGGGCGTGATGACCAGGAAAAACATCAGCCCCATGACGAGAGGGCTGACGATCTTGTGCAGTAAGAGGCCCAGCCTGAACCAGAAGACGTTCAAAGGTCGCAGCGTTACCGGCCGAATGAAGGCTACGGCGAGGAAGGCGCCGGATATGCCGAGAAGCCACGGACCAGCAGCCAGTGGCGTAACGGCGGTGAAATAGCCGCCGAGCAGGGCAAAAACGATCGCGAAGGTGATACCGAACCCTCGGTCAGACCCTCGTTTCACATCCGCTGTTTGGTGCGATATCTGTTCCATCGGCAACCGGTCATGCACCCTTCGTTGCGTCGCAATGGGCATTCTTATACCGCATTCCGTCGAATGCTGCTGCGGCGATCCGTTTATTGGAGGCTTTTGTAGCCGAGGCTTCGATGAATGATGTCGGCTGCGGCTGCTGCGCCTTCCGGTGTCCAATGGCCATCGCAGTCGTTATAGAACGATTCGAATTCCGATCGCGCGGCGAAAGGGGGCAGCAGGTCTAGGACCTGCACTGTTGAATGCCGCCTCATGATCCTGTCGAACAGGGCGTTGAAACGGGTCGGCGCGCCGGATTTGCGGAACCGGTCGATATCCGACTCCCGCGGCGTAACGATGAACACCAAGGGCCTGTCGCCGGCGGCCTTCACGAGTTCCCCGATGACGAATTCGAACCGGGCGGCTTGTCCTTCGGTGAAATCGTAATACCCGGAATATGACCCCGTTCGGCCGGCCGTATTCTGGTCCTCGAACAAGACCTGGAAGTAGGCGATCAGGTTGCTCGTGTATGTGTAGTTGCGGTGGATCGTGCGCAGCCCTTTTACGAATTCGCGGCGGTTCCACCCATCGGCCTCATCGAATTTGTTCTTGTCGATATAGGCGAGTTCGAACGCGCCGTTTCGCTCGAAGAAGAGCGGCCGGTACCAGTCCCTGGGGTTGCGTTGCCAAAACGCCGGGTCGTCGTCGGTGAAATCGTTGTCGGGTAGGAGTTGGATCAGGATACCCGAATGATCGAACTTCTTTGCGAGCGTCTGATAGAGCAAGAGGTATTGGGTCGGACCGAAATTCCCCGAGACCCCGAAATTCAGATGCGGCACCGAGGTGATTGCCTCAAGCCGGTCGGAGAGACGGTCCGCGCGGGCGAGGCCGTAGCCTTCGGCGAAGGAGTCCCCCAGGAACACGATCCGTTTGCCGCCGGCGGTGACCGACCGGTCGCGGTCGCGCATACCGTGTCGGTTCGAGCGGTAGGTGACGTTGTAGCAACTGTTGACGTGAACGTAGCGGGCATTGGGCGAATGCCAATTGCTGAACCTCTTGTCGAGTTGATCCCAGAAGGGAACGAAGGTCGGCCACTCGTAGCTGGGCGCGTCGGCGGGGATCAATTTCGTCTCGACCGCCGCGAAGGCCATCAATTCAAAACTTACGGCGAAGACCGCAGCCGAGAGGAGCAGGTTCTTCAACAGGGAGCGGATCTTCGCGATGGCCAAAATATTCTTCTCGTGGTTCGCCCGTATCGCCGATCGGGAGCCGGCGAATGCGCGCATGATACCGGTTCGCACGAGAAAGGCTATGCTGGCCTGCTTTGTTCGCTAGTCCGGTTGAATGCGCCGTTCCGCAACAAAAAACAGGGCCAGCGAAAATCTCGCCGGCCCTGTTTTCATGATTTGGCTCCGCGGGCAGGACTCGAACCTGCGACAGGGTGGTTAACAGCCACCTGCTCTACCAACTGAGCTACCGCGGATCAGTGGCGGGCTTATAGCAAAAGCCGGCTCTGCATTCCAGCAATTCATGACGAAAAAATTGCGGCAGGTTGGGGCCTTAGGAATCGCTAGTTACGGCCGTAAATATCCTCCAGCCGCACGATGTCGTCTTCGCCCAGATAGCCGCCGGTTTGGACCTCGATGAGATGCAGCGGCTCGTCGTCGATGTTCTCGAGGCGGTGCACGGCACCCTGGGGAATGTACGTCGATTCGTTCGCATTCAGCGTCATCTCGTCATCGCCCCGGACGACCTGCGCCCGCCCGCTGACCACGATCCAGTGCTCGGCGCGATGGTGGTGCTTCTGAAGCGATAGGCAACCGCCGGGCTTTACGATGATGTGTTTGACCTGAAACTGTTCGCCCATGCGGATCGTCCGATACGAGCCCCACGGCCGAAAGACCTCGAGATGGGCGTGCGGTTCGTTCCGGCCCTTCGACGCCATATCCTTGACGAGCTGGCCGACTGCTTGCGCTTTGTCGCGAGGGACCACCAGCACGGCATCCTCGGTGGCCACAATGGCGAGGTCTTCGACCCCAACGGCGCACAACAAGGGACCTTCGGCACGGAGGTAGGTATTGCGCGTATCGTCGGCGATCACGTCGCCCTGCGTCACGTTGCCGTTCGCATCCTTGTCGCCGACACCCCATAGCGCGGACCAACTGCCGACGTCGCTCCAGCCGGCGTCGACGGGAACCACGGCGGCGTTGTCGGTCTTTTCCATGACGGCGTAGTCGATCGAGTCCGCTGGACAATTCTCGAAGGCGGCTTTGTCCAGACGGAAGAAATCCAGGTCGGGCTGCCCATCGGCCACGGCCGCTCGGCAGTGGGCCAGCATCGTGGGCTGGTGTCGTTCCATTTCGGCCAGATATGTGGCGGCGGAGAACAGGAACATTCCGCTGTTCCAGGCATAGGCCGGGTCGGCCACGAAACGCTCGGCATCGGCAAGACACGGTTTTTCGACGAATTGATCTATCTGGAAGCAGCCGGGCACGGGGCCGGTTCCGTTTTCATAGGCGGCGCCGCGGCGGATGTACCCGTAGCCTGTTTCGGGTCGGTCGGGCGTGACGCCGAAGGTGACCAGCGCGCCGTCCTCTGCTGCGGCGCTGCCGGCTGCGACGGCGGCGAGAAAGGCGTCGTTCTTCTCGATAAGATGGTCTGATGGCAGGACCAACATCATGGCCTTGGGGTCGGTCTTCGCCAGCAGCAGGGCGGCGCAGGCGACCGCCGGGGCGGTATTTCGGCCCATCGGCTCCAACATGAGCGCCGTCGTTTCCGACCCGGCATCGCGGAGTTGTTCGGCGATGATGAAACGATGATCTTCGCTGCAAATCAGAACGGGCGGCGCGAAACGGGCAGGGTCGCTGACGCGGGACACGGTTTCCTGCAACAGGCTGTTGTCCGCGGTGAGCGGCAAGAGTTGCTTCGGATAGAGTGTCCGGGATAGCGGCCAGAGCCTTGTACCGGCTCCACCGGATAAAATCACGGGGTAGATCGTCGGTTGCGCCATCGGGTTATTCCTTTTGGTCTCCGTACCTCTCTACGTGAATTTTCGGAGCTTCCCAATACCTATTCCGTAGGAGTGCCACGCAGTTCTCTGATAGGGGAGCCGAGTGGCATTAACCATACGAAAAACCGGGATGGGCCATGGGCCCATCCCGGTCAACGGAGGTGCAAGATTGTCCTCGGAGGTCGTCGTCAGGCTGCGCTCTGCGTCCGGCGTATCCGAGTAAAGGACACGAGACCCAGAATGGCAGAAATAAACAGCCAGACTGCCGGCGGCAGCGGTATAGGCGACACTGCAATCTTCACTGCAAAGTCGTCGAAGTCTCCATCTGTCCCGCCGTCATTGAACAGCGCGATGAAGCTACCGTCGCCAAGGTCTGCGAACGCGATCGAAATACCTGCCGCAATCGCGCCATTAGCAGCGGTGCCGCCGATGGTCGATTGGAAGGCAAAGTCGAGTAATCCACCGGCCAGACCAAAGGTACTGCTGACTCCGGGTGCGGTCGCGCCCGTGAATACTTGACCGCCGAGTACGTCAAAGGCGTTCGTGGCATCGGCTTCGATACCCAGGAACGTGAACTCGACTTGAGCCGGGCTCGAAAGCTGAAGTCCGGCTGCTCCCGTGGTGCTGTCAAAGATGGTGATCGACGATACACCAGGCGTTAGCCCCGTCTCCGCTGCGAGATCGAACCCGACTGCTGGAACAGTTCCGGCAATTCCGCCCGCGTCTAACGTCAACGTCATCGCTCGGGCCGAACCGACGAATGTCCCCGCCAGTAGCATCGCCGCAGCAACGACTGCGACAAGCCGGGTCGTCTTAAGTTTTGATAACTTTTCTCTCACCGTTTAATTCCCCCGTGTCTTCAACGAGTTAAAGTGACTTCCGGATCTTCCCCACTCAGTGTCCAGATCGACGAACCGGCTACCCACCGTTTCGTCACGCCAAATCGAGTTTCTTAATTGGTAAATTTATATTTGTTAACGATTACACTGTATCACACGTTTACCAAAATGAAATTTACCATGTCGAGAAACTACAACACGAATACGGATATTTCATCGTGTGTAATGGTCTTTTCATCAATCAATGTGGTGGTACCTCCAACGCGTGTGGTGGCGGCTGGAAAGGAAATGACCTTAATAAAGCCTTATAATTGCGACAATATCATGGTTATCAAATGGTAATTGTTTGCCGCTGGAATAAAGGATGACTGTTGGGCGTTGATGTAAATGTGCCCTTTATGTCACAGGGTTAGAGGAAGGACTGGCCAAACTTTGTGAACGAATACCTAAAATGTCATCGAATGCACAAAACGTGACGACGACTCGGTTCAGTCCGATCGAATAAGTAAATGAAAGTAAGTGGATTAAGGTTTGAAAGTGCGATATTCAGTTAATATTGGTCGCGTTAACCAAAAAACGCTGCGACTGTGCCGAGGGGGCGCGATGTTCAAAATATGGCTGGCGGTGTGCTCAATCGTCCTGTTTATCACGGGCGTGCAGGCGGCAGAGCCGTATAAACTGAATCCCGGCGACGTTCTCGAAATCTCCGTTTGGAAGGAAGAAGGCATGCAGCGGCAGGTCGCCGTGCTGCCGGACGGCAATATTTCCTTTCCATTGGCCGGGCACGTCAAAGCGGCCGGCATGACGCCGGAACAGTTGAAGACCGTACTTCAGAAGAAGCTGAAAAACTTCTTCGCGGATCCGGTACTGACCGTTTCGGTGCTGCAGGTCACCGGCAATAAGATATATGTCATCGGCCAGGTTCGGGCGCCGGGCGAATTTCCGGCGAACCGCCCCGTTGACGTCATGCAGGCGCTTAGCTTGGCCGGCGGACTGACGACCTTTGCCGCTCAGGATGAAATTCGGATATTGCGTCGCGATGCAACCGGAAAACAGCGGGCGCTCAAGTTCAGCTATTCCGATGTCGCAAAGGGTAAGGCGCTGGGCAGTAACATTGTTTTGCGGAGCGGCGACGTTGTCGTTGTTCCCACGAGTGGAATTTTCTAGGGGGTGACTGTGTCACACGGTAGGCATGGCCGGCTTTCAATGGCTATGACAGGGAAAACTTGGCTGGCGATTTCCGCGGCGCTCTGCGTTGCGACAATCGCGCCGCAGAAAACATTTGCATCGGATTGGCATCTCCAAGCGTCCGTTTCCCAGGAATTCGAGTATGACGACAATTTCCGGCTGAGTTCGACGTCGGAGGAGACCTTATGGGGATTCACCACCCGGCCCAGGGTTACGCTCGAGACGCATACTCCGACGGTTGACCTTATTTTTGGCGGCGACATCAGTTACGCGCTCTTTCCGGATAACTCCGACGAAAACTCCTTCGACCAAAGATTGGATGGCACCCTCAGCCGAAAGGGTCCGCGCAGCCGGGTGTCGCTCAACGGTGCGTTCACACGACAGACCACGCGGAGCACGGAAGACGAAGATACCGGCCGAGACTTTTCCGATGCCGTCCGGCTTTCCGGCAGCGGCGGGGTGTCGGGAAGCTACCAGTTGACCGAGTTGGTGGGCGTGGGCGCACAGACAGGCGGGGTTTATACGACCTACGATACCAACGCCTTCGATGATTTTTTCAGCGTGTCGGCGGGGCCGTTCGTGTCGGTGCAGTTGTCGCCAAAGGACAGCGTTCAATTTGCGACCAAATATACTCGGTTCGAACGCTTGAGCGGATTGGACCGTGAGAGTGACGCCTATTCGGGCGATGTGACCTATACCCATCTTTTCACGGAGCAAGTCAGCGTAAGCGTTCGGGGCGGCGCGAACCACGTTCGCACTGATTTAGAAGAACTTAACGGTTCGACCGTAGTGTCCCGCTCGGAGAATAACACCGGGTTCGAGGCCGGTTTCACGGTGTCTTATACCGAGGAACGCGGGCAGTTGAACGGCAGTTTCGATCGCTCTTTGACGCCCAGCGGCGAAGGGCAGTTGCTGGAACGAAATTCGGTTCGGCTCAATGCGAGTTATAGGGCGACGCCGATGGTCACGGCGGACTTGACGACCGCCTTCATCGATCAAGAGTCGAACACGGACGATTCGACGGGTCGTACGTTTTTCAGTGTCGAACCGGGGGTAAGTTGGCAGTTTTTACCGGACTGGAGCTTTAGGGTGGCCTATAAGTTCCGCACTCAAGATCGGGATTCCGATGGCAGGGCATATTCCAACGGCGCACGGGCGTCCGTGACTTGGCGCATGCCTGGTTGGGGGGCGAGGGGCGGCGTTAAGTAAGTAACGCACGAAAGGCTTTTTCGCCAATGGCGATCGAAGAAGACGTCAAAGGGCCGAAGGACTACCTGGACGCGGTGAAGCGCAGACGTTGGCGCTTGATTGTCCCGGCATTCCTGGTTGTGATCATCGCGGCGATCGTCGCCGTATCGATCCCCGCGGTCTATGAATCAACGGCGACGGTTCTGATCGAAGAACCTGAGGTGCCGCGCGAATTCATCCAATCGACGATTACGAGTTTTGCCGCGCAGCGGCTACAGGTCATCCAGCAACGCGTGATGACAACGCAGAATCTGGTATCGATCATCAACAAATTCGACCTGTTCAAGGATGAACGGCGGCAAAAGCCGATCAGCGAGATTGCGAGCGATTTTCGCGAAAATATCTCGATGGACTTGGTCAGCGCCGAAGTGATTGATCCGCGGAGCGGTCAGTCCATGCAAGCGACCATCGCCTTCAACATCTCCTATCAGGATTCTAGCCGCCGCGTGGCACAGCAGGTCGCCAACGAGCTCGTCTCACTCTATTTAAATGAAAATCTTAGGGATCGCCGGGAAAAGGCTGCAGAGACTACAGGATTCCTGGCCGAGGAGGCACGCCGTCTCGGCCAACTCGTGGGCGAGGTCGAAAACAAGATCGCCGAATTCAAGCGTCGCAACGCGGGGCAATTGCCTGAACAGCTCGAGCTCAATCTCGGACTGATGCGCCGTGCCGAGGCGGATTTGGCGGATACGGCACGACGTATACAACTCTTGGAAGAGCGCAAGGTCGTCCTGCAATCCGAGTTGTCGCAACTCAGCCCGCATGGCGCCCGGACGATCGACGGCGAAACCGTGCTGAGCCCGTCGGAACGTCTAAAAGCGCTGCAGACCAAGCTTATCAGCATGCAGGGCGTTTATGGGCGTAACCATCCCGACGTGGTGAAGATGCGCCGCGAAATCACCGCGCTGCAGAAAGAGACCGGCGAGGGTACCGACGTCGACGCATTGAAGTCGCAGTTGCAAATCGCCAACCAATCCTTGGTCGCGACGCGCAAGAAATACGGCCCAAAACATCCGGACGTCGTGAACATTGAAAAGCAGGTCGCCAGCCTCAAAGCCGCCATCCGGAATGCCGGGAGCTCGAAGAGCAATGGCTCGTTGACGCCGAAACCCGACAATCCCGCGTATATCATGGCGCAGACGCAGCTAAAGAATCTGGACTCTCAGCTTCGATCTTTGGTCCAGCAGCAGGCGGAAATTCGAAAGTCGCTTAAGATCCAGGAAGAACGCGTTTTGAAAATTCCTGAAGCCGAACGGGAATATCTGGCGCTCAAACGCGACTATGACAATGCGTACATAAAGTACAAAGAGGTGAAGGCGAAACAGCTTCAGGCGCAGCTTGCCCAGTCCTTGGAGACGGAGCGCAAGAGCGAGCGGTTCTCTTTGATCGAGCCGCCGCAACTGCCGTTGAAGCCGGTTCGTCCGAACCGGATCGCCATTCTGTTCATCGGCCTCGTCTTTGCTGGGGCGGCAGGGGTCGGTAACGTGTTTTTAGCGGAGACGATGGACGAGACGGTCTACGGTTCCAAGCAATTGGCCTCAATCGTTGGTCACCAACCCTTGGTGGTCGTCCCGCTTATCAAGCAAAAAACGGCAAAGACAGGACGCCGATGGCTCATCGCGGCGGTCGTTCTCATAATAATTGCGGCTATCGCCGCCGGGCTGTACGGCTTTCACGTTTACGTAAGGCCTTTGGACGTAATGTGGTTCTCGACGCTTCGGCGATTTGGGTTCGGATAGGATAAAGGTTCGCAGCATGGATCGAACCCGCGTAGCTCTGGATAAGGCTCGGGAGAAACGGCTTGGCGGCCGGCCGATTTTTTCGGTATCGCCGCTGCCGACGCTGAACGCGAACCCGGTTCCGATCAAATACCAACAGACCAAGGTCCTGCCGCTGTCACCCAAGACGTTGCGGGCCAACAACGTGATTTCCGGGCTCGAGAACGAGCCGCTGGCGGATATCTATCGAATTCTTCGCACCCACGTGCTCCGGCGGTTGGCCGCCGAAGGCCTATCGACACTGGCGATTTGCAGCGCGAACAAGGGTGACGGAAAGACGCTGACCGCGGTCAACCTGGCGATCAGTCTCGCCATGGACGTCAACCAGACCGTGCTCTTGGTCGACCTGGATCTACGCAGCCCGTCGGTTGCCGACACATTGGGGATTGAGCCGGAGTTTGGCCTGGACGATTTCCTCCACGATTCGGCCGATTTGCCGCAATGCTTGATCAATCCCGGCACCGAGCGGTTGGTGATTTTGCCGGTGCGGGCGCCGATGGAGCAATCCTCGGAGATGCTGGCGTCGCCGAAAATGGCGAAGTTGGCCCATGAATTGAAGAACCGCTATCCGGATCGGATCGTGTTGTACGATTTGCCGCCGTTGCTCGCGACGGACGATTGCCTCGCCTTTATGTCGAATGTGGATGCCACGCTATTCGTCGTGGCGGAAGGGGAAACGCCGCAACCCGATATCGAACGGGCGATGATGTTGCTTGGCGACAGCCATCTGATCGGTACGGTACTGAACAAGTCGGCGCAAAAACAATTCAATGCTTATCTATAGGCCGGTCGGCCGCGCCTCCGGGTGGGACGGGGACGCGCGGATGTTTCGAGAACCGGCATGCATCAGGGACACGATGCCATGTATGAGTCGTTTTACGGATTGAAGGAGAAGCCGTTTACCCTGACGCCTGATCCGGAATTCCTTTACATGAGTCGGCAGCATGAGAATGCCCTGACCATGTTGGAATACGGGCTGACGCTGCATGGCGGTATTACGGTGATCACCGGTGAAGTCGGATCGGGTAAGACCACATTGATCCGGCGTGCGATGCAGGTGCTCGACCCGCAATTTACGGTCGGGATGATCACCAACACCCATCGCAATATCGGCGAACTCCTGAAATGGGTCCTGTTCGCCTACGACTTGGATTACAGCAGCAGCGACAAGGCCGAGCTGTACCATATCTTCTTCGACTTCGTGGTGAACCAGTACGCCGCCAACAGGCGGACGCTGCTGATCATCGACGAAGCGCAGAATATGGATATCGAGACGCTCGAAGAGTTGCGGATGCTGACGAATGTGAACAGCGATAAGGACCAAATTCTCCAGCTTCTGCTGGTCGGCCAGCCCGAGTTGAACGACAAGCTACGCCAGCCGGAACTGCGGCAGTTCGCTCAGCGCATTTCATCGGGATTCCATCTGACGCCGCTCGAGTTCCGCGATACCCGGGATTACATCCACCACCGCCTATCGGTGGCCGGCGGCGCGCCGGGAATCTTTGACGATATGGCCTGCGGCGCCGTGCATTATCAGACCAAAGGCGTGCCGCGGCTGATCAACACGTTATGCGATGCCGCGCTTGTTTACGGATTCGCCGAGGAACGGGAACAAATTGATATCGATACGATTTTCGACGTTGTATTAGATAAGAACCAAGGCCCACTCAGTCCATTCATGGTGTGACCGGCGGGGCGCGCCGGCCACGGAAACTTCGCTCAAGAACGGGCCCATTCGGCTCTCTGGTAATTCCGATTGCATGATGAATAAAACGATCTGCGTGGTTGGGCTCGGATATATCGGGCTTCCGACCGCTTCCATTCTAGGCACGAAAGGGTATCGCGTTGTCGGCGTGGACGCGTCGCCAAAGGTCGTCGAAACGATCAACCGCGGCGAGATCCATTTTTTCGAACCTGACCTCGATATTCTGGTGCGCTCGGCGGTCAATTCGGGGAATCTGGTCGCGGTTTCCGAGCCTCAGACGGCGGATATCTTCATCATTGCGGTGCCGACGCCGCTCGACGACGGCGACAAAACGCCGGACATTTCCTATGTGGAGGCCGCGACGCGTAGCATCGCGCCCCACGTCAAGGCCGGTGATCTGGTTCTTATTGAATCGACGATCCCGGTGGGAACCACCAAAGGCGCGGTCTTGCCGATCCTGCAGCAGGAGAGCTCGGACGGGGCGGCGGGCGTGCGGTTGGCGCATTGTCCCGAACGGGTGCTGCCCGGCCGCATCCTGACCGAATTGATCGACAACGACCGTATCGTCGGCGGGATCGACGAGGACTCCGCGGCCGCGGCGGCCGAATTCTACGAAACCTTCGTACGCGGTCAGGTCTACCGGACCGACGCGGCAACCGCCGAGATGGCGAAATTGGCGGAGAATACCTTCCGCGATGTCAATATCGCGCTGGCCAACGAGTTGTCGGTCGTGTGCGATCCGCATGGGGGCGATCCGTGGGAGATGATCAAACTCGCCAACCGCCATCCCCGCGTGAATATTCTGCAGCCCGGCCCCGGCGTCGGCGGCCATTGCATCGCGGTGGATCCTTGGTTCATCGCCGCCGGCGAGCCGAACGCGCGGCTTATCCGGACGGCGCGCGAGGTCAACGACGGCAAACCCGATTGGGTGATCGGCAAGGTGCGTGAGGCGGTGGCCGGCATGGCGTCGCCGACCATCGGATGTCTGGGACTCGCATTCAAGGCCGATGTGGACGATCTGCGCGGTTCACCCGCGGAGATCATCGCGCGCCGGCTCCAGGAGGAGGGAGTCGGCGACCTGTTGGTTTGCGAACCGAACATCGCCGATCATGCCGCATTCGCCCTTTCCACATTGGAGGATGTCCTGGCGCGGGCCGACGTTGTCGTCTTGCTCGTCGATCATAAGGAGTTCCGGTCGCTTCGGCCGGAGGATTTGCGCGGCAAGACCGTTATCGATACGCGAGGGGTCATCCGCTGATGCCGTTGCGTGTCCTCAGCGTCGTGGGTACCAGGCCGGAAGCCATCAAGCTGGCGCCGGTCATCCTGCGCCTTCAGAATGCGCCGGGGATTCAAGGCACCGTCTGCGCGAGCGGACAGCATCGCGAAATGCTCGATCAGGTGCTCGGCCTGTTCGGGATCGTGCCCGAATACGATCTCGACGTGATGCAACCGGGGCAGGACCTCTACGACGTCACGTCCCGCGTACTGCTGGCGATGCGCGATGTTCTGGAACGGGAACGGCCGGATATCGTGTTGGTGCAAGGCGACACGACGACGTGTTTGTCTGCGGCTTTGGCCGCGTTCTATGCCGGCGTGCCCGTCGGCCATGTCGAGGCGGGGCTGCGGACCGGCGATCTTACCGCGCCGTTTCCAGAGGAAGCGAACCGCTCGTTGGTGACCCGGATTACCGCATTGCATTTCGCGCCGACCGACCAGTCCCGCGATAACCTGCTCCGCGAAGGCATCGCGCCGGATAGCATCACGGTCACCGGCAATACCGTTATCGACGCCCTGTTGTCCATCCGCGATCGCGCGGCCGCCCTGGCGGAATTCCCCTTTTCCGACAGTCTCCGGACGGACTGGCTCAAGCCGGGCGGGCGGCGGTTGCTCGTCACCGGTCATCGCCGCGAGAATTTTGGTCCGGGGTTCGAGAATCTCTGCACCGCGATCGCCGAACTCGCGACCCGTCATTCTGATTGGCAGGTGATCTATCCCGTGCACCTGAATCCGAACGTGCAGGAGCCCGTGCGCCGCATTTTGGGCGACGTGAAAAACATCGCGTTGATCGAGCCTTTGGACTATTTACCCTTCGTATGGCTGATGGATACGGCGGATGTCATTCTGACCGATTCCGGCGGTATTCAGGAGGAAGCGCCATCACTTGGCAAGCCGGTTCTCGTGATGCGTGACGTAACGGAGCGCCCCGAGGCCGTACAGGCCGGAACGGTTCGGCTCGTCGGAACCGATCGAAAGAAGATCGTCACCGGCGTGGAATCCGTGATGCTCGACGAGGAGACCTACAAGCGAATGTCCAAAGCGCATAATCCCTACGGCGATGGCAAGGCCGCGGAGCGTATTCACGCCGCGATCGAGCAATGGGCCGGCACAAAACAGGCGATTTCCGCCGACAGCGCGAAGAGGGCAAAAGCATGAGCACGGTCGCCGTCGTCGGCCTGGGATATGTGGGGTTGCCGTTGGCGGTCGCGTTCGGCCGCGTGACGGAGACGATCGGCATCGATCTCTCGGAGGAGAAGATCGAACAATACCGGAAGGGAAATGATCCGACGGGCGAAGTGCCGAAATCCGCTTTCGACGCCGCAACGAAGTTGACCGTCACGACTGAGTTCGAGGCTTTATCGTCGGCGGATTTCGTCGTGGTGGCGGTGCCGACGCCGGTAGACGGCGCGCATAATCCAGATTTCGCCCCGCTTTTCGCCGCAACCAGGTCAATCGGTCCGCATATCAAAAAAGGCGCCGTCGTCATCTACGAGTCCACCGTGTATCCGGGTGCCACGGAAGAGGTTTGCCTGCCGGTCCTCGAAGAGAGCAGCGGGTTGAGCTGGCGGAATGATTTTCATCTCGGATATTCGCCGGAACGGATAAACCCCGGCGATCCGGAACATCGGCTCGAGACAATCACAAAGGTCGTCGCGGGCGACGATGCGGAGACCCTGGACCGCGTGGCGGCGTTGTACGAACAGATCATCGACGCTGGCGTGCATCGCGCTGCGAGCATTCGTGTCGCGGAAGCGGCGAAGGTCATCGAGAATACCCAGCGCGATCTGAATATCGCCCTGATGAATGAGCTCGCTATTATTTTCAACCGCGCCGGGTTGGATACGATGGATGTCCTGGCGGCCGCCCGGACGAAATGGAACTTTCTGCCGTTCCGGCCGGGGCTGGTCGGCGGACACTGTATCGGCGTCGATCCGTATTACCTGACCCACAAGGCCGAGGCGCTTGGATATCATCCCGAGGTGATTCTGGCCGGCCGGCGGATCAACGATGGGATGGGGGCGTTCGTGGCGCAGCAGACCGTCAAATGCCTCGCCAAGTCGGGCAGCGCGATTAACGGCGCCAAGGTTTCGGTTCTCGGCATCACCTTTAAGGAAAACGTGTCCGACCTCCGGAATTCGAAAGTCTTTGACCTCATCGAGGAACTTCAGGGGTATGGCATCGACGTTTCGGTGCACGATCCGTTGGTCTCGGAAACGGGTGTCAACCGGGTCGAAGGGATCGAATTGGTGTCTTGGGACGACCTGCCGGAGTCGGATGGCTTGGTTGCGGCGGTGGCGCATGATGCCTTCCTCGACCGTCCGCTGAGCGATCTGACGGGCAAGGTCCGGGCCGGCGGCTGTTTTATCGATCTCGGATCGATGTATGATCGCGCGGCATTACAGGCGGCCGGACTCCGCGTATGGCGGTTGTGATGCCGATGCGCCGGAATTCATTCGTTCAGGGGGAGACGTCCGGACACTGGACATGAGGTCATGAAGCAAGTCGTACAACACTATCGCAGCGGTAAGCTGAGCGTGGAGACGGTACCGGCGCCGACCGTGCAGCCGGGATGCCTGCTGGTGGCGACACGCGCATCCTTGATCAGCGTCGGAACCGAGCGGGCCACCGTCGGCATGGCCAAGAAGAACCTGGTCGGCAAGGCGATGGATCGTCCCGATATGGTCCGGAAGGTGATCCAGAAGGCGCAGAAAGACGGGATCGTCGAAACCGCGAAGATGGTGTCGTCGCGGCTCGATGCGCCAGTTGCCCTTGGCTACAGCTGTGCCGGTACGGTCCTGGGCGTCGGCGCGGGCGTCGACGGGTTCTCCGTGGGCGACCGGGTTGCCTGTGCCGGGCAGAATTATGCCTCTCATGCGGAAGTCGTTTCGGTTCCCCGCAATCTCTGCGTCCGTATTCCCGATGCGGTGAGTTTCGACGATGCGGCGTATGTCACCATGGGCGCGATCGCGTTGCAGGGCGTGCGGCAGGCCGATCCCAAGCTCGGGGATGTGACGGCCGTAATCGGACTGGGTCTGGTCGGTCAGTTGACCGTTCAACTGCTGAAAGCGAACGGCTGTAGGGTCGTCGCGTCGGATCCGGAAGCGGAAAAGCGGACCGTCGCCGAGAAGCTCGGAGCCGAGGTGAGTGTCGCTCCGGGAGATCTGCTTGCGACCGTATCGTCGCTTACCGAGGAGCACGGAGCGGACGCCGTCATCGTGACCGCCAGCACGAAGGACAATGCGCCGATCATCGCTGCGGGTGAGGTCGCACGGAAGAAAGGGCGGGTTGTCGTCGTGGGCGCGGTCGGCATGGATCTGCCACGCGAACCGTATTACGAGAAGGAGTTGGAACTCCGGCTTTCCACCTCCTATGGCCCCGGCCGGTATGACATGGAATACGAGGAAAAGGGGCGGGACTACCCATACGGTTATGTCCGGTGGACCGAGAACCGCAATATGGCGGCGTTTCTGACCTTGATCGCAGACGGCAGCTTGGACGTTGCTGCGTTAACCCATCATCGCATTCCCATCGAGGAGGCCGAGGCGGCCTACGGCAAGATTCTGGATGCGTCGGGAAGTCCACTCGGGATTCTTCTGACTTACCCGGGCGCCGTCGAGGATGAGACCGACCGAAAAATCGAGCTGCGGGCCAGTGTGTCGGCAGATCGTGTCCGTATCGGCTTGATCGGCGCGGGCAGCCATGTGAAGGACATGCTGGTTCCGGCGCTGAAGGGGCTGGAAGGGGTCGACATTGCTGCTGTTTGTACGCAGCGCGGCATGAACGCAAAGATCCTGGGTGAACGCCTTGGCGTCGGGTATTGCACAACCGATATGGACGAAATTCTCACGGATTCGGCGGTCAACACGGTAATTATCGGAACCCGGCATGACCTCCATGGACCAATGGTTCTGGCGGCGCTGCGGGCCGGAAAACATGTCTTCGTCGAGAAACCGCTTTGTCTGACCGCCGAAGAACTGGAGGAAATCGAGACGCTCTATACGACAAAAGCGCGAGACGGGTTGCGGCTCTCGGTCGGGTTCAATCGGCGATTTTCGGATCACTGCGCGGAAGCGAAGAAGTTCCTCGGCGACCGGCGGAACCCGCTGGTCATGGTCTATCGCGCCAATGCGGGGGCGCTGCCGGCGGATCATTGGACGCAAGACCCTGATGTCGGCGGCGGCCGTATCCTGGGGGAGGCGTGTCATTTCGTCGATTACATGCAGGCCCTATGCGGCGGGTTGGTCGAAACCGTTCACGCCAACAGTATTGCCGCACACACATCGGGGATGACGCAGGACCAGTCGATTATCTCGTTGACCTTCTCGGACGGTTCCGTCGGGACAGTGATATACGCCGCAGGTGGCGATGCCGGATTGGCCAAGGAGCGTTGCGAGGTCTTCGGCGACGGTTGCAGTATCGTCATGGACGACTTCGCACGGTCGGAGTTCTTTCGCGGTGGCCAACGGACTCGATTCAAAACCAACGGCCGGGACAAAGGATTTGCCCAACAAATGGCGGCATTCTGCAATTCGATCACCGAACCGGACGCGGCCGGCATGTCCTTCGATTCAATCGTCGCGGTGACCCGGGCGTGTCTTGCCGCCGTCGACAGCATGCGGTCCCGCACCGTGATCAATATCGAATAGAATGGCGGATCGTCCCGACCGCTGCTGCTGAAGACATCACATGGAACGGCTCTCCTGGTACGTAAAGCGCTTGTCCATCATGGATATGCGCGAAGTGCCGCATCGCCTTCGTGAACAGGCCTGGATCTTCCGTCTGCGGCGCCAGCAGAACCGGCTGGATCGCGCCAATTCCGCGCGTGCCGAAGACGAGGCCGTCAAACGCTGCATGGCGCAGACCGAACCGCAATTACCGTCTCTTCCGTGGGATTTCTCGCCAACGTCCGAAGAGGTGGAAGTTCTTTTGAAAGGGGAGGCGCCCGCTCTCGGGTTTCGCTGGCGTTGGCGGGACGATCCCGCGGTTTGGCATACCGGACCGGATAGCCGGCGTCTGTGGCCCAAATCGTTCTTCGCGGACATACCGTATCGCCTTGGGAATCCCTACGGTGATGTGCGGCTGATCTGGGAGCCGTCACGTCTGCAGCAACTCATACCACTCGCCCTTCTGGCGGCACGGGAACCCAGCGAGGTCACCATGGCGGCGGCCGATCTGCTGGAACACCAACTGCGATCCTGGCTCAGCGCCAACCCCCCCTTCCGCGGGGTTCACTATATTTCCGCGATGGAATGCGGTTTGCGCATCATCGCGGTCTGCCATGCGCTCGATATCGCGCGCGGAGCCCTCGAGGATCCCGGCAGGTCGTGGACCGTTGGCTTGCGGATCGCCGGTACGCATGCGCCCTTCATCCTCCGGCGGTTGTCGCTTTACTCGTCGGCCGGTAATCACACGATTGCCGAGTGCGCCGCGCTGGTTTACGCCGGCACGTTGTTCCCGGAAATCCCGGAGTCCTCGGTTTGGCGCCGGCGGGGCCTCGCAATTCTCGAACGAGAGGCCGAGCGGCAGGTGCTGCCCGATGGCGGCGGGATCGAGCAGGCGATCTGGTACCACCGTTTCGTTGTCGATTTGCTCGATCTTGTCGTACGGCTGTTGGTCCACCGGGACGAGGCCGTGCCGGAGCGCCTCTCGAGTGCAGTGGAACGGGGGCGGCGGTTTCTGACAGCTTTTCCCGGCGCGAAGGCGCTGCCGCCGTTCGGCGACAGCGACGGCGGCCATGCCCTGTCGCCGCATCTCGCCTTGGATACCGAAACAGCGCGGCCGCAGGCCGCCACCTTCGGCGACAGCGGTTATACCGTGATGCCGGCCGATAGTGCGTCGTCCGCCCGATTGATATTCGATCACGGCGGGCT
Organism: Alphaproteobacteria bacterium; assembly: GCA_965228975.1. Classification (GTDB taxonomy): domain Bacteria; phylum Pseudomonadota; class Alphaproteobacteria; order UBA8366; family UBA8366; genus JAJFJD01. The sequence goes on along the minus strand of OZ245851.1, from coordinate 2,024,060 downwards.
CGGGATGGCGCCCGCCTACGGTCATGGCCATGCCGACGCCTTGTCGGTTTCACTGTATCAGGGCGACCGGGCATTGCTGCTCGACACCGGGACGCTGACCTATACCGGTAACGCCCTATGGCGGCGGTACTTCCGCAGCACGCCGGCGCACAATACGATCACCGTGGACGAACAGGATCAGGCGCAGCAGGAAACGCCTTTTCAATGGTCCAATCCATATGCCTGTGCCGTGGTGCGGCAGGAGGCGACGGACGGGCCGGTCCGGATGATTTTGGCGCGGCATGACGGCTACGCCGCCTTAGGGGTGACACATTGGCGCGGTATTGCCTGTCGGGATGGTGCCTGGATCGTAATTTGGGACCATTTGGACGGTGACGAGGACCATATCGTGGATCTGCACTGGCATTGTGAAGACATCGATCCGGATGGCGATGGGTTCCGGTTATCGGCGGCGGATCCACCGGTTTCCGTCAGGATCGGCGGCGCGCCGATCGAACGCTTCCACGCGTCGGAAAATCCCCGGCTTGGATGGGTTTCGCCGATCTATGGGCGCTATCGCGGCGCGACGACCCTGCGTGGCCGATATAAGGGACCGTTGCCGCACCGATTCACCACGGTCATCGGGGTCGGCGGGACGTTGCCCGACCAAAATGTCATCGAAAAGACGGTTTCCAAATTGGAGCAATGGGTCCGTGACGCCACGACGAATTGATTTATTGGGCGTTCCGGTCGACTGCGTGACCATGGCGCAAGCGGTCGATTTCGTGGAAGAGCGGGTCGCCTGCGGCAGCGGATGTGCGGCGGTGGTTGCCGTGAACCCAGAGAAGATCATGCGAGCCCGGGTGGACCATGCGTTGTTGGACAGCCTGCGGCGCGCCGCATTGCTGATTCCCGACGGTATCGGCGCTGTCTGGGGGGCTCGGCTATTGGCGGATGCGGAAATTGGCCGCGTTCCCGGTGCGGAACTGATGCCGGCCATCTGCGCCCGTGCGGCGGAAAAGGGATTCAGCGTTTTCCTGTTCGGCGCGCAAGAGGCGGTGAATGCCAAGGCGGCGGAAGTATTGCCGACCCGGTACCCCGGATTGCGGATCGCGGGCCGGCGCAATGGCTATGTCGATGCGGACGCGATGCCTTCCTTGATCGACGAGATCAACCGAAGCGGCGCCGACGTGCTGTTCATCGCATTGGGCAGCCCGCGGCAGGAGGAGTGGATCGACCGGCATATCGGGTCGCTTCAAGTCAAGGCCGTGCAGGGCGTGGGCGGCACCTTCGATGTTCTCGCCGGCCGGGTGCAGCGGGCGCCCGCTCTTTTCCGTCGGCTGAACCTCGAATGGTTTTATCGTTTGTTGCGCGAGCCGAAACGGCTCTGGCGGCAGCGGGTTCTGCTTTTCTTCGCGCTGGCGATCCTCGTCGAGCGACTAAAACCCAAGACAGGGTAGCGGGGCGGCGGTAGCTTGTGTGCGGGGACATCGGCGCGGAATAGAAAGGCAATCTTGTCGTCTGGACTAGCAGGATGTGGAGACGGACTTTGACCTTGGGCCGATGGATCGCGGTGGTGCTTTCGACGTTCTTCGCCGCTGCATCCGGCGCGCAGGCGGAGAATCTCATCCCCAATAGCAGTTTCGAGGCCGGCATCGATTACCGGCTCGCTGTCGGGCGGTGGTACGTCGGTGGCTTGCCGAGCGCCAGTCTGGATAAGTCAACGCGCATTCATGGGAGCGTGAGTCTCAAGATTCCGTTTTCCCGGACTGCAAATACGCCCGGCGACCAGTTTGCCGGCATTAGCGTCTGGTCGGCATTGCCCGTCCGCGTAAGGCAAGGGCATCGATACACCTTTTCGGTCTACGTCAAGAGTGATCGGCCGGGTTCAGGTCGGATCATGGTTACGCGCAGTGCGCCGACCGATGCAAAGGGGGATCCCGTTGCGTCCGATTCGATACAGCTAACGCGTAAGTGGCGTCGCGTCAGCATGAGTTTTGTCGCTAAACAGGACGACCTTTTGTATTGGACGGTATCGCAACCGTCGCGGAAGCCGGGCCACCTATGGCTCGATGCGGTCCAATTGGCCGAGGGAGGTATTCGAGATTTCGCCGTGGCTTCGCCGGTGGAGGCCGCGCTGACGAGCGATCGCTTGGGACGAATATTCTCGCCCTCCGAACCGGTTGTCTTGACGATCGGCATGCGCAACGACGGCAAGTCGGCGGCGACGGCTTCCTATCGTCTTGCGATATACGATTTTTACGGCCGCAAGCTCCGGGACGACCCAATCTCGGAAAATTTGCCCGCCGGCGCCACCGTGACGGTACCGGTCAGCTTGACGCAAAACCGTCGCGGCTTGTTCCGGGCGGTACTTCGACGGGATGGTACCCGCGAACCCGAAAGCGAGTTGCATTTTTCGGTCCTGCCGCCGCCGCGCGCCGTCGAGGGGGAGGACGGCGCGTTCGGCGCTTATCTGACGATCGCGCCGGAACCGCTGAAGATCGCCCGGCGTATGGGATTCCGCAGCATTGCAATGCTCACGTCGAACCGGGCGATGAACTACTGGGACCTCGTCGAGCGCAAACGCGGCCAATTCACCTGGTTCGACAAGGAGGTCGATATGGCGCGCGCTAACGGCTTCGACCTCAATTTCAATCTGGAACCCTGCCGCACACCGCGCTGGGCTTCGAAAATGACGCGGGACGAACGGCGTGCGGCGTGGACGAATTACGTGACCGAAATGGTCCGGCACTACAAGGGCCGCGTGAAATACTGGACGATCGGCGACGAGGTGTGGGACCTCCGCAAGAAATCCTATAAGCGAAAGTGCTGGAATACAGCCGCTGAGTATGCCGATTGGCACCGCAGCGGGCATCGTGCGATCAAGTCGGTCGATCCGTCGGCTAAGGTGGTTCTGAACGGGTGGCCCGGGTTCAATGCGGATCTGTTCAAGTCATTGGACCCGGCGAGCGTTGATATCGGCGGCGTAAACGCTTTTCACCTGCCGGACCGTTATTTACCGAGGGCTCGGCGGGAGTTCGAGGCCGCCGGGATCAACGAGCGCTGGGCGCCCGGCATCGGGTTCGCGATCGAGACATTTTATCGGCGCTTGATTGCGAAACACCGGTTGAAGAACGTGCACGACGATAGTTGGCGCGCGCTCAATATCAAATTGACAAAGGCAGTCGTTCGAACATTCGCTCAAGGGTTCAACCGGTTCTACCAATACACGGCGACCTATGTCGGCAATACGAACAAGTATTCCTTGTTCGAGGCCGACTCCGGCCTGAAACCGACCGGCACGCAATTCGCCGCGTTGGCATGGTTTCTGGATGGTTTCGAACGCGCGGTCGAGGTGCCGACCGGCCAACGGGAACGGCGATGGTCAGCTCATCGCGTGGATCGGAAGGACGGCAAGACGATATTCGTTCTGTGGGGAAACGGGAGTACGGACCAATCCCTTCGGTTGAAGCTGGCGTCGGTCGAGGGAATGGTCCTCTACGATCAGCTGACGAACCCGCTTCCGTTCGCCACAGAGAAAGCGGCCGTCGATGTGAAATTCGGCCGCGAGCCTGTCTTCCTTGAGACGCCGCGGGCGTTGGCCGCGGGCGTGGAAACCGCAATTCGAGGTGCTCTCTACCGGATGGATCGTTTGCCGTCGGCAAAGTCGGTCACGACGGCCGGCCGCTATGCGATCCTCGAGGGACTGGAGGATGGCTTGTACCGGCATCGCCCGAACATCAGCCTATGGTACCGATCCGGGAAACACGGATGGGTCGAGGTCATGCGACAGCGCCAGTCCTCCTACCCGGGTCGGTACGAGGTCACGAAACGTGGATTTCGCGTGACCTGGACGATTCCCTCCAGCGCCGGATCGTTCTTTCTTGAACCCGGTAAATTCCCGGCCGATCTAATCGACGGAGCGACCTATGTTCGTCGTCTATCCGACAAGGCGGGCATGCGGCAGGAAGGCGGACGTATCGATATCGGAAGCAAGCGGCCAACTGCGGCTGAAAAATCGCCCAAACTGGCGGGTGGGACCGCGCCGGTGGATTATATCTTTGCGATGCGGAACGGCTTGAAGGTCATCGTCGACGCACAATCCGACGGCTCATCCGGCACGACCCCACAGTGGCGTTTGCTGCAGCGGGGGAAAGGGGACGTTTTTCTGCACAAGTACTACAGGCGGGGGGAGGCGAGTCCCACAATCACCACCTTCATCTCAGTCGTCGAGTGAATCCGGCATTTGATCCAGGATTTGGATCAGATGGTCGGCGACATGGGCGATGCTGAAATGGGCACGCGCATAATCCTGGCGACGTTGTCGAGCTTCCGGAGGGCTATCGAGATAGGTGCAGATCGCATCCCGAGCTTGTTCGACCGAATCGACGCATTGTCCTAGATCCGGGTTGTCGAGAGTGCCGTTCGGATTGACATCGACGGAGACGACCGGCATGCCCCGCGACCAAGCCTGCACGAATGTGTTTGGAAACCCCTCGCTCTCGGAAGTGCAGACGAAGAGCTCCGCCCGGTCGAACCAGGTCAGTGTTTCTTCGAATGGGACGTTGGTGAGCCACGAAAAATTTGGCGCCTCGGATGCAAATTCGTGAAAGGGTTCGGCGGGCGTGTGAGGGTCTTTCGGGATGGTTTTGGAGATCATGACGAATTCGATTTCAAGGTCGCTGCATGCCTTGACGACCTCAAGAAAAAGCTCCGGCCGTTTCACCTTGCTGAACCCGCCGACCCAGAGTGCGACCGGCGGTTTGTCTTTCGCCGGCATCGCATCGGGAATGTTGTGTCCCGATGGAAACCGGAATGTCTTTCGCCCAAAATGTTCGTGAAACAGGCGTTCTTGGATTGGATTCTGAACGCAGGGGTGGGTGACAAGCCGCAAGCCGTATTCCCGACTGCGGTCTTTGAGCCAAGCATGAACGAAAAGCGGCCAACGCTTATAGGCTGGCCGAGCATTTCGATTGAGAATCTCCCGGAGCATGCCGATGAACCGATTTCGAACCGGAGACGCGTTATCGGTACAAATCCAAACGAATTTCGCACCATGCTTCCGGCAATATCGACCAAGCGCCGTTTCGTATCCCGACGTGTAGCGATGGAGAACGACGTCGGGGCGGATGCGGCGTAAGGCGGCACCGTAACTGGGCATATTGAGGAGACTGAAGTGGCGCAGGTGCTTCAGCCAATGGATTTGAACACCGTCGATTGTCTCGGTTGTTCCGCCACGGCCGGACAGACTCTCACAAACATAGGAAACCGCATGCCCGCGCGATGCCAATTCACGGGCCAACAGCCACGCCTGAACTTCGGCCCCTCCGACACGTTCGCCATAATAATACTTAGCGACGATGCAAATATTCATTTAATACCATAATGGTGTTGCACGTGTTGCCGGTGTATACACCGAGTGGATAGTTTTCATAAGCCTGTTGATCGCGAATGACATCACGGCAGATATTTAATAAGGCTGCTGAAGCGGGCGTGAGCACGGCCGTGCTCAAGGTATTTCATCAGATTATCTCGTTCGGCGCGACCGTTCTGCTTGTAAGGACGTTGTCGCAAGAGGCGTTCGGCATTTACAGCATCCTGTATGCGGTTATTCCAATGCTCAATATCGTGGGTTCATTTGGATTACAGGAAGTATTACAGCGATTCTTACCAGAATATTATGCAAAAAAAGAATTTAGGCTGGCAAAAAAGTTAGTATTCAGAATATTTTTTCTTAGAACGATTGTCAGCGTTTTAGTTATAATTGCGATTTTTATGTATTGGGATACGTTATCCAGCCTTATAAAAATACAAGATTATAAGAATTATTTCGTAATATTTTGCGTTTGCATCATCGCTTACCAGCAATGGGGAATACTGACCGCGACCGTCGAGGCGTATTTCCTGCACAAATTTGCGTTCCACATCCAAATTGCGGTCGTAACGGCCCGGGCCACGGCCTACCTGGTGTGTTTCCTAAACGGTTTCGGATTGCTTGAAATCGTCATCATCGACACCGTGGTCTATCTCGTTCTAGCGTCGTCGTTTTGGGGCCTCTACGCGCGCGCCGTCCCGCGCGACGAGGGGGAAAGAGGCATGTTCGGATCCGGCGATCGACGCCGGATTATCCGCTACGCATTGTTCAACAATTTCAATTCCATCGGTGTCCGGTTCATGGACAATGGGACGAGCTATCTGATCGTCGCATATTACATGAGCCCGACGCAGGTCGCTGTCTATGCCTTCTGCAACCAATTGGCAAACCGCTTCGCGCGCATCAGTCCGGTGAATTATCTGGCGTCTGTGGTGAGGCCAGCCTTTTTCAGCCTTGGGATCGAGTCTGAGCAGGATCGCATCGTCGCGATGATGCGCTTCCTGATGAAATGCATCCTGTGGTTCTACATTCCGGTCTTCTGTTTTGCGTTGTTGGCCGGAGAGTCGTTCATCGCAATCATCTTCGGGAAATATCAGGAAAACGCGGGTATTTTCGCGGGTTGTATCGTCGTGGCTGCGGTCGGGGCCATCGGATTCCCGGTGAGCATGGCCGCACAGCTTCGCGAGCGTGTCGACATTATCCTCTATAGCAAAATCTTCGGGCTCCTCAGTCTGGGGGCAAGCGTGCTGGCGGTGCCCCATTATGGGATCTGGGGTGCTGTCTACGCGGTCGGTGGTGGGCATTTGTTGAAGAATCTATTCATCGCATGGTTTGTTCGCGACCTGGTTCCGCTATCGGAAATCGGGCGGTCCTGGCTGCGTGCCACGTTGTTCTGGGGCGCGTTGGCGGTAGGCGCCATGTTGTCGCCGTGGGAACCGAGTCATCTCGTCAATCTGGCCGTTATTGTCGTTCTATTTTTGGCGGCCGCGATGCTGTTCCTGCTCGTTTGCATCGATCTCGATGCGTTCGAGAGACGTTTCGTCCGGTCGATTGCGGAAAAGGCGCGGTTGGATCGTTATCTGCCGAAGCGGATGGGAGGGTAGGCGCGGGCCGCCGACGATCGTACGCCGCGGACCGGGCCCTACGGGTGGAGCGTCGCTTGAGCGTCTTTCCAGGCGATTAGGGAGACCAAGCGGTCGATCTCGATTTCCTGCCCCGCCGCCAGCTCAGTCAGCTTTCGATACTCCGCCGACTCCAAGACTTTCTCGCGTAAGCCTTCATACCAACGTTTGCCTTGATCCGTTTGGAGCACATAGTTGAGCGCGCTCTGCAGCCCGATCTTCGGCAGCATCCAGTATTTCTTGTCCATATTCTGCGCGGCCGCCTTCCGCAGGATGTATTTGGTCGTCTTGTCGCGGAGCTTCCATCGGGTCGGCGTGTCGAACGCGATCTTGACCATTTCATCGGTGAAGAATGCGGGAATAGGGGTGATGCCGAGGTCGGTCATCAATTCGGTGGAGCCATGAAAGAACATTTCAGGACACATATGAAAGGATTGATAGGTGAAGTAGGCTCCGAACTCGAATTCACCGAAATCCTGTTGGAAGCGCTCGTAGTAAGGTTGCGCGCCGAGTTGGAAGACCTTCGTTTCATAGGCCTTGTCATACCTTTTCACGCCGCCGAGTTTGCGCTCGGGATAGGGCGGTATGCCGGCGCGCCAATTCGACACGAGAATATGGAACTTCCGGATTTCCTCGCCCGGTAACATCCCCAGGATCAGTTGCAAGGGGGCGGCCATCCCGAGGTTGGCTGCGCGACTGTAAATATCGATGGCGCGTTTGTACCCGAGATACCGGTTCATACCGAGGAATAGGCGATCCGCGCCGTCGCCGTCGAACAGCTTGGTCAAGCCATCGGCCTTGGCCCCTTCCGCAGCGAACCGCATGATGGAGCCGTTCAGGCTCGCGGGTTCGCTGCTGACGGCCGAAACCCGTTCGAAGTTTTCGATGATCTCGTCGGCGCTCAGTCGGATTTTCGTTACGTCAATTCCGAGCGAGTCCGCGAGAAAATCGACACGGTCCTCTTCGTCGTAGTAGTCCTCGTAGGCGATGTTGTAGCCGCGAACGCTTGCACCGGTTTGTGTGAGCTTCTGGGCGATGTAACCGGAATCGACGCCGCCGCTGAGCGAAATGCCAACCGTTTCTTCCTTGAGGGCCCGACGCGAAATGCCTGCTGTCAAGGCTGCGTCGATCTTGCGGCACAATGTGGCCTCATTGATCGCGTCGGTTTGTGGACGGTTTGAGATGTCTCGGAGATCGTAATACCGCGCGACGCTTTGGCTGCCTCCGGAAATCGTTAGGCTGCTTGCCGCGGGTAGCTTCTTCACCGACGGGAACAGCGAAGCGTCGGAACGCGTAAATCCGAAATTGTAATAATGCAGAAGTGTGGTGTCGGTTATCGTACGCTCGAGCGGGTACCCCAGTGTCCGGAGGCCAGACAGGTGGGTCGCGAACTTCAGATATCCTTCGTCGATCCCATAGTACAGCCGCCGGGTCCCGAATTTGTCCGTTGATAGTGTGGCAGTTGCCCCGCCTGGGGTAGTGTGGATATCAACGATTACGAAACCCCCGTCGAGATCACGTATATCGGCCGCCGCCATGGCTGAACATGACCGGCTCTGCGCGCCGAAGAGCTTGCCCACGAGGATGCGGGTTCGATTTTCCGATTTGGCCACGGCCACCGGCAACAAGTCGGAGTTGCTCCAGACCCGCACGTCGTGGTCAATTGCGGAAAGGACGGTTGCGGTTTCCGGCAGAATGCTTGGATGCGATCGGTTTGACTGGTCTCCGAGAGCGACAATGCCGAAAAGACAGGGAATTGCTGTATCCATCTAGGGCGCCAACCTAATCGACCGCAGTGCACCAAGCTCGCGATGCCCAGTGCCGTCATCTTTGAATTCGAAGGTTTCCCAGACCATTCAATGCCCGTCCGTTAGAGTTCGGTCTATGATGTCGAGCCAATCCTGCTTGAATTTTTGGATCGTGAAACCCTCCGCATAGGTTCTGCCGTCGACCGCCATCTGCTGCATCTTTGCGGTATCCGCCAACAGGTCACGAACGAGATTGGGCAGTTCGGAAGCATCGGTGCAGATAGTTTGCCGTCCGTCCTCCAGCAGTTCGCGCATGCCGGCTACACCCGATCCGATCACCGGGGTTCGCATCAGCATGCTTTCGTGCGTCACCCGAGACCAACCTTCCGGTATCTTCGATAGATTGATCGACAGAGTGGCGGTGGCCAGGAGCCGGAGAAAATCGTCATAAGGTAAATCCAGGTTCAGCGTCTCGATACTCGTTCTTTTCGTCCCGCTGGTTACCAAGAGATAGCCTTCATCCTTCAGCGCTTCGTAGACATCGGCGGCGCCTTTGTCCGGTGAATCCATCCCAATGTAGAGTATCGGCTTGTCGGTCGGAATGTTATAGCGGGCAAGGAAATCGCCCGGCTCGATGGTGTCGATCGCTTCGATATCGAATGGGTTGTATACGACCTCGGCGCGTGTCGCACCCAACTCCGTGAAACGTCGTTTCCAGTATTTCGACACGGTCACCAAGAGGTCGACATGCCGAATGCCGACATGCGTGCTGAGAACGATCAGCGATCGCGTCAGAAATCCGTGGTCATCCCGGGCATCATGATGATGGACGAGGCCGATGTATTTCGCGTCCGGGCGCCGGCGAACCAGAAACATGGTTCGACGGTCGAGGAAATAGATCTGTGCATGGAAATCGGTAAACCTGAGTATCCAAATCATCCGGATTAAACGGACCAGCTTTTTTACAATGTTTTCTTTTAAATGTTCTTTGTAATAAACGTACTTTACTTCGATATCGTAATATTCAGACAGAACGTCCAAAACGATTTTTTGGTATTTTGCCCCACCCGTCCTATTCGTCTCGAGGTTCGTACCGGAGCGCAAAACGACGATCTTTTTCCGTACCGGATTCCGGTGTGATGTTGCCATTGTGCTTTGATTCTTTGGGAATTCTATTGTGTTGCGGTTCCGGTACGGGTCCATACGCCCACGAACGGGCTGCGCGTGGATAACAGGTAAAAGGCTAGGATTTCAAAGCAAATAATCGGCATCCGAATCCATTTTGTATTTAGAGTAAAGTAATACGGCCACATTATGGTACTGATGCCGTAGGATTACGCATCTGCGGTCTATTCATAGTCTTCAATTCCTAATATTCCATCCATGTTACGTGATTCAGATGATGATCAAAATGCGATTAGGTCAACGCAGTGACACAATCGGCGGCCAGAATTGGAACTGGAATGACAATGTTCATCCCGCTGCAGGATTCATGGGGTTGGAGCGACGTTGAGGCCCAGTTTGTCGATATCAGAGACTGATCTGACGAATACCATCCTGTTGGTGACCAATATTCCCACACCGTATCGGATTCCTCTCTTCAATGCGGTCGCGGAAGCCTTCGACCGGAGCGGTTTCAAACTAAAAGTCGCTTTCGGCGCCACCGGGTATGCGCGCCGGAATTGGGTCATCGATATGGACGACTGTCGTTTTGCATATGAGGTCTTGCCCAGCACGCCCTTTCATATCGGAAAATCGGAAAGTGCTTCATTCACGTATCGGGGCCTTTGGGGGTTGATCCGACGCGAAAAGCCGTCCGTGACGATCATTACCGGCTACTCCCTCGGCACGGTGAAACTTTGGCTCCGTAAGATGATATTCGGCGAGCCGTACGTTATCTGGTCGGGTGCGATTGCCGATGCATCCATGCCGACGCCGCGACTGCGCATGATACAGCGTCGAATTCTTGTTCAGGCGGCCGCCGCATTTGTCGCATATGGAAGTCGAGCGAAACACTATCTCGAATCGCTTGGCGCCCCGCCGGGACGAATCAGCATTGGGATCAATACGGTCGACACGACATTCTATCGACAGCGCGCGCTTGCCGATGGGGCGGAGCGCCGTCGGGCGAAGGATTTCGATATCGTCTGTCTCGGCGATTTGAGCACCCGAAAGCGCGTCGACCTCGCCTTGCGGGCGGTGGCGCTTGTTTCGGAACGTCGTCGGGACTTCCGGTTGCGGCTTGTCGGCGACGGTCCCGAGCGGGCAGCGCTCGAAGAAATGGCCAATGACTTGGGAATTTCGGATATCGTGCATTTCGAGGGATACAAGCAGAAGGATGACGTCGCCAAAATTCTTGCAACTGCGCACTGCTTGTTGTTCCCCAGCAGGTTCGATGTCTGGGGCTTGGTCTTGGTTGAGGCCATGGCCGCGGGTATACCGTGCATTGCCTCGGTTCGGGCTGGCGCGACCGACGATCTCGTCCAGGACGAGACGACGGGATTTGCGGTGGATTTCGAGGATCCGAGGATGGTCGCCGATAAGGTTGAATGGATGCTGGAGAATCGTGAAGCGGCGCGGACAATGGGGGAGGCGGCTGCGGATTTCATCGAGTCAAAGGTTACCCTGGAGAGATCGGCCGAGGGCTTCCTCGAAGCTGTAAAACGGGCTCTTCCGGGACCTTAACGGAATGCGAAGGACCGGTACCATTCAGAAGGTTGAGAAGCGTGTCGAAAGCCGGCGTTCGGACAGGCGCAAGGAAAGGCTTGATGCAACTGTTGCCGGCTCGGAAGGGCGGCTGCGGGTATTGATCATAGGCCCAACGCCGCCGCCGTATATGGGGCCGACGCTCGCCACGGAAATCATCCTGGGATCCAGCCTATCCAAAACGTTCGAATTATTGCATCTCGATACGTCACATCACGATACCCTGGCGACCTTGGGCGCGATCAACCAACGGAACGTCTTTTCGGCGCTGAGGCACGCAGCGCAATTGGTGTCAACCATTGTCAGGAAGCGGCCGGATATTGTCTATATTCCGATCAGCCAGACCACCATTGGCTACCTCAAGGATTCACTCTTCATCCTTCTCAGCAAAGCGCTTGGTCGGAGAGTTGTTTGCCATCTTCGGGGCGGCTTCTTTCGGCAGTGGTTCAACAGCGCAAATGCCGTAGTGCGGCTGTACGTTCGAATGGCTCATTCTATGGTCGACACCCAGATCGTCCTCGGTGAGTGCCTGCGCCCGTTGTTTGACGGTCTGGTGCCGGCGAAGTCAGTTTTCGTCGTTCCGAACGGTCGAGATTTCGATTTCGCCCCACCGACAGAGGTAGCCAAATCCGACACCACCGTGCGGATCTTGTACCTCGGGAACCTATTCGAGACAAAAGGCGTGTTCGACGTCGCACGCGCCATTCCACAGGTCCGCGCGGCCGGGTGTCAGGTTGAGTTCGTATTCGCCGGGTCCTGCAACAATCCGCACGTAAAGGAGACCCTGGAAACCTGCCAGCGGGAACAGGGCGCGGATATCGTCAAATTGCCGGGCAGCGTCGTAGGACAGGCTAAGCTCGATTTGCTGTTGAACTCCGATATCCTCGTTTTTCCGACGTATTTTCCGTTTGAAGGCCACCCGTGGGTGATCGTCGAGGCAATGGCGGCTGGCCTACCGATCGTTTCCACGGATCACGCCGCCATTCGTGAGAGCGTCGAGGATGGCGTCAACGGCTTTCTGGTTGAAAAGCAGGCGCCCGATGACATTGCCGATAAAGTCATTTCACTTTGCCGGGACGGGGATCTGCGACGCCGAATGGGAAAGGCGAGCCGCGAACTGTACGAGGCAAAGTTCACGGAAGCGAAAATGGTCGAACACATGACGATCGCTCTGACGTCAGCGCTATCGTCCGAGCAAAAACGATCCTTAAGGTGAGAGTGTGTTCGGCCTAGATCGATGAGCGCGGTTGGCCTGGAGGCCGAACGAACGATGCTTGCCGAACCTTAGCCCGTCTGTCCAACACGCCAAGACGGATTCTCGCCATCGAAAATCCAACCGCTGCCCACATGTACCAGGCCGTCGTTGTGTAACTCAGCGGCCTAAATGGAATTGAATACAGTAGGTATACAGCAATAAGAAGGAAAGAAAAGACGTGTAATGAATAGTAATCACGTTGGCTGGACGAATGAATTGCCTTAAATATTGTAATCAAGAATGACAATAATATCATCAAGTACAATGTGAATCCGAATATTCCATTTCGGCTAAGAATGTCGATATAGTCCGAATGTGCTGGAGTGGAAATGAAATTACCGAATAACAATTCCATCGGGCCGCGTTGGGCAATCCAGTTGATTGAGATAATCCAGTTACGCCCGCGATTACTGCCGAGTGCCTCGAGGTCGTTGGTCGAGATTTCCTTTCCGGTCGCGACATCGGACGCGATACTCTCCACGGCGCCGATATCGCCTTGAAAGCGGGCGGTCAATCGTTCGTAGTTGACGAGCGAGTAGCTCGCGACCAGCACCCCCATCACGCCGATCACAATAATATAGAGGAATTTTTCTTTCGCCTTTCCAAATATAACAAAATTGAATACTGCATAGAAGGCGAGTAATATAAATACAGATCTAGATAATCCAGCAAGCATAAGATAAAAAGACGATAATATTGCGACGGTACATAATGAAAACCTGAAAAACCCTAGTTTTATGTTTTTCAATGCATAAGAAATAAAGATGAATCCGTAGAGTGCGACGATCGCCAACCCGCCGGGGTCGTAGTATAGACCGCGCTCACGCAGCGAACTGTGAACGCTTGCGGCGTTTTCCTTAATCCCTCCGCTGAATCCGGCAAGGATCGCGATCTGGTTCAACAGGATTGCGATGCTGACGCCGACGACGATGGCCTTGATGATGTCGTCCCAGTCGGTGTCTTTGTCGCGCAGGCCCAGTGCAAAGGCGGCTCCGTAAACGACAACGGAGTCCATGACTCGGAAGAACATGTTCAAAATGCCTTGAATTTCAAACCTGTCATGCAGCATGAATCCGAAAACGGCTGACACGAAATTCAACGCGACGAATAGGATCATGAGTTTGAAAAAAGGCGCATTCTGCTTCGGCGAAACAAGCAGAATAAAACTAAGGTAAAAAAATACTAATAGTCCTGCGACGTGGAGTGGGCTTACAGTAAACCCCAAGAAACTAACAGAATAAGCCCAAAATAAATCTATAGTTGGTTTTGTGAGGAACAAAAGAACAAGGAAGCTCTTTATGCTCTTCTGCCTTCGGAACTGAATAGAAACGCTCATTGGAGTTTCCAAGGCAATATTCGTGTCTGACTGAGTGTCGCCGAATCTACCATGTTCCGGTAAATGTATGCTGAAATTTGCGTAGCGCGGATCGATGCATCTTTTGAAAGTTCGTTGGGGGCCGTTGTTTCTCTCTATTGTCGCGTAGTCTTTGTAGGGTCGATCCCATTAGGTTTGATTCCCTCGACGATTGCGGCGTTTACCGTGCGGTCGGGCCGCTCGACATTGGCGATATCGGGTATTGCGCTTTCGAGCGGCGGCATGGGGCCTGCCGTGAAACCGGCCCGGTCAAAGAGGTTGGTTAGTGTCTTGGCGTCATACATGCAGCGATGTCCCGATCCCGCGAAAAGACTGAATATTCTTTTCGGGAAAGAGCGAGGTTGGGTGTCGACGGCACTGAGCATCGTCAAAAAATCGGTGGCGTCCAATTCACCGTTCGCATAAAGGCTGACCGTATGACCGAGATCGGGTACGACGACTCGCAAAACCCCGCCCGGCTGCAAGACCCTGAATGATTCGAATGTGAGGCGCTCGCCTGCATCCTTCGTGAGATGCTCGAATGTATGGGCCGAGTATATGTGGCTGACCGTATTGTCCTGCCACGGCAGTGGCTTTCGCAGATCGTGGATGAAGATCGCGTCGTCCCAGTCGTGGCTGAAGAAGCGTCGCGAGATCTGCCGGAGCACGGGAATCTTGCTGAGCTTGGCACCGGGGCCAAAATCAACATTAATCCAACCGTCCGGCGTATCGCCGCCGCATCCAAGATTTACATTCATCAGGTTAAATTGAATCGCAACATTGGTGTGGCTTTTGTCGACCGAGTGCATCTTCTCCGACGACGCCCGACCGAAATTGCCCGTCGTTCGTCACGTGGTTCCGTCCGGTGAAATCACGCCTCGGTATCGCTCCCGAGTCTTCTTGAGGCCCCATAGAAACAGAAGATCCGAGGTGACAGGTGAGGAATATTCAAAGACGGCAAAGTTTTGAAACAACGCCCGTTCGATAAGTCGTGCCGGTGCCCTGATATTCAGTTTCCGGCAAAGATAGAAAAAGCTGCGCCAAATTTGCCACCAGGTCCACCATACAGTTTGCTTAACACCGATACGCAATTTGCCCGGTAAGCCCTTGCGGAAGGCCCGGAAATCACCAAGGGACCGCTCAGAAAGCGAGCGGGAGGATCGGTGAAACAAGATACTCGCGGCTTTTTTTGTCTGCCCGAAGAGCTCTCTTGGAACGCCAGTTTCTTCTGCGATACGGCGCGGAACCGGCTTGTCGTAATACCCGCGGACACTGAATTGCCGCATGTCCTCGTGTTGGGCGATTTCGAGTAGTTTCAGTTGCGTCAACCGACTGAAACCGACGACGGGAATCGGCAGGTGAGCGAAGCCCACGCGCAGCCGAAACTCGCTTAGGCTGGCACCACTATTGTCACCGCGCTCGAAACTGAAGCCGGGTTTGGTCCCTGCATGCCAGGCAGCATCCGCGAAAAACCCGGTTAGCAGTATGCGGCCTGTTAGCTCCGGTTCGAACGCCGAATAGATGAAATCTTCGCCGCCCATGCCGGTTGCGAGAAACTCCGCCTCTTCGAAATTCGCACAGTTCGCCCGGGCATCCCGTTCGAACTCGATCGCTTCCATACCGAGGGCTTCTAGAACTTTGCGGCCCGAATCGTCGGAACCGCCACGCGCCGTTTTCAGGGTCACGCCTTCGCGACACCCAAGGCGTGCCGCCAAAGCGGAACAGGCAGTCGAATCATAGCCGGAAGAACAGGTCGATAGGGCGGAGTACGGGAACTGTCGGGCAGGGTCGGCGCCATTGTCGAATACCGCCGACAGGGTGTGTTCCAGATAGTGCCGATAGGTTTCAAAGCTACCGAAATCCACGTCTGCCTGTTTGGGAATTATTGTGGCGGTGCCCTTCAGAATTTCGATTTTCGCGACGGATACGCGGCGAATCTCGCTGGATGCATCAGTGTAGAGGCTGCTTTCTGCGACCTCCATTCCATTCGCTAACGAGGCGAACCGCCGACCGTAGGAAACACCGACCGGTAGATCGATTCCTTCGGCTTCCACTAGAAAAGCAAGCGAGTTGGAGACCGCCGTCCGGCCGTCCGACCGTAACATGAATAAATTGTCGATCGGGTGGCTGGCACTGGCAATGACGATTCGGTCGCCTTGGACAATCAGTCCGGAGCCGAAGAAATTCGTAGCGCTGACGAAAGCGTGTTCCGAAAATCCGCTGTCCCAGCAACCTTCGACGAATCCATAATCGAATATTTCCACGCCGCTCCCACAGGTAGCGGATGCCGAATCCGCGGTGCATTGAACATACCAAGCGAGGCGGGGAATGCTGGGAGAGGTTTGAACGTTGAATTTCATAATCTGTGCGATGTGAAAGCGTTATCGGATACCGATCGAAACCAAACGGCGGCACTATTCCCGCCGGGCACCTTCTATTTCTGAGATCACCGCGCGGGCTTTGCCAGACGGCGTTCTCTCGACCATCGATGTGTACTCGATGTCGATTTCAATATCGGAGCCCAAATAATGCTGAAGCGAGGCAATCAACGTTGCGTCGTCTTTCTCCGCGTACTCGGCTCGCTTGACCACGAGGACGGAAATTTTCCCCGGCGTTTTCTGGCGTATTTGGGCTTCCTTGATGTTAACCGAGTCTTCGAAGATACGATTCACCGCGCCGATCTTCTGGCCGTTCTTGAGGACGATGAAATCTTCGCCGCGGCCCTCGAATTTCTTCACTTCTCTGGGGAAACCGTCGCCACCCATCAGTGCCAGATCGCCCGGATCGTATCGAATAAGCGGGGTGGCAAGGTTTGTTACATTGGTGCCGACGATACGCTTGGTATTGGTATCGGAATGATCCAAAAATTCGACGGTAGCGAAATCCTCGTCCACGCGCAGCAGTCCGTCTGGGTGCTGAGAGATATTCCCGATCGCTTCGGCCATGCCGTAGTGTTGGATCGGACGAATGCCGAATGCGGTTTCGATCAAGTTTGTCTGATGATCGGTCAGATTTTCGCTGGCGCTCGTGATCCATTCAACGGGATGGTCGAGCCTGTCGCCACTATCAGCGATATAGCCCGCCAGTATTGCCAGCGACGATGGGCGGCCCTGTATCCATCGCGGTTTCAATTCACGCAACGCTTCAAGATAGGCCGGCAAGTTCATTTCCGACATGTGGTAGGAACTAAAGAACGTCCGTCCGGTCGCTGAATCGTGGCGCCAGAACGGCGGACTAGCTTGATCGATTGGTACAAGGTGCTGCGCCAGGAATGCGGCGCTTGGCGTTCCCCGTTTAATGCCGTGCATGCGGTAATAGCGCCACCAAACCGCCCACTGCTCTCGATCTGCCTGAATTGTTGTCGGGAAATGGAAACCCGCCCCCGTGCTGCCGCTCGTATGGGTCATCATGCGATCGGATTTTGCCACGCTTTCGGAATATATGTCCGAACCCTGCTTGATTGCTTCGCTTTTGGTGAGAATTGGTAACGCCGCAAGGTCTTCTGGCGCGTGCACGGAGTTGGGATCGAAACCGATTTCGGCAAATAGTCGGCGATAGTAGGGAACAGTGTCCGCCGCATGGCGCACAAACCCGCGCAGCCGGGCGTTCCGGAACTCGATCAGCTTGTCGGGGGCCCACGCGAGCCTTTCTTCCGCCTCCGCCAACATTTTATCGAATGGCGATGCGTACCGGCGCGAGTTCAGTTTCCAGCTATAGAAACTGCACGCCAAGTTTTGCAACGAAACGGGAAGTGTCGCGTAAATTCGCTGATACATATGTCTTACCGACTACAAGCCGGAACTTGCGTCAATCTCGCGTTAATCTGCGGTGTTGTCTATGCGCTTTTCCGGAAATCGAGTGAAGTTGGGTCTATCCCTCCATGGTCTCGGGCCCAGTACGGCGTGCCAGCAAAGCAGGCATGAATAGCAGGATGGGAAATAGGGTCGCCCCGTAAATCCGTGCGTCTGTGATCGGAAAGACCAAGAAGTGAGCAAGCGTGGAGGCTGCCATCAGGATTACGAAGCATTGTTCGGGCGACAGGCGGGACAGGCTGTATGCCCGTTGCGCCCCCATCGCGATGAAGAGTGACAGGACCGTGAGCGCGCCCCAGGATTTCCAACTCACAACTGTGACAATTCGTTTTGTCAGGACTTCCAAGTAAAGCGCTAGGTTGAAATCTGGGTCGAAGCCCTCCAACGACTTTGGACGATCCAAGAAGGTGTAATAGAAATGATTCCACCATCCGATATGTTCGAACGACCGTGTTATCAGTAAATAAGTCGCAATTGCCGCGACCGACAAGAACAGCGAATGCCAATTTTGTTTTTGAGAAGCGAAATAGACCGCCAAGAACAGGCATGTGATGACGTTGTCCGGCCGAACCGTCAATCCCAGGAGGAGCAATAGGATCGCGCTGTTGGGGCGTTGTTGAAGGAGACAAAGAGCAGCCGTCACGAAAAGCGCCGCCGCAAGGGCGTCCGGTGTTGAAAGGCGCACCAAAATTGGCAGTTCCAAAAGCATCAAACCCGGCAGCCACATAAATCTGTAGAACCCAGGCAGGTCGCCAAACGCACGTAGGGTGCAGAAGGCGATTACGGCGCCGGCGAGGAAGCTGATCCAGACTGTCGCTTCGATGGAGCCGAGAATTCGGGAAAGTCCCTTCAACAACCAGATGTATCCAGCCTTCACCTCATACATCGGGAAGTGGGACTCAAAGACCTGCGGCTTTTCGAACCGTTCCTGGCGGAACTCGTTTGAGCAACAGAGTTCTCGAAATCGTTCCGGCGACACAGCACTTTTGACGGAGGCCCAAATCCGTTTGTGCAATTCAGTGCTCGACTCGCCGTCGGTTTTTTCTGCGGCGGCAGCGTAAATGACCATGTCCCAGTTGTGTAACGGACGATGGAACGACATGAAGGCCAGGTAGGAGACGAACAGGAAAAGGAGGACGAAGTTCGCAAATTTCAAATAGTGCGGCCGGATGGTCATTCTTTCGCCTACGAGGGGTCGAGCCATTACGAGAAATAGTAGTGGCTTCTAGCTGCCGTGAAGTCTAATAGGAAAAGGTTGCCGAATTGGTGATTCTTGTTTGGTCTTAAATCCGAATAGTGTCGATTTTGGGGACTTACTCGCCCTTAATACAGGTCTCGTCGAAGGACGCATGCATGAAATCGCCGGAAACTTCGGAAGATATCGTGCCTGCGGCACTTGCGGTTGCGATCGTGGCGATCGCGGCACGATTAGCGCTCTTCGTCGCGGCGGAACCTTGGACCGACGTATATCTGAACGATTTTCTCCAACTTGATGCGCTTGGCTATCATGAGTTGGCAATCTCCATCTTGAATGGCGATTTCATGCTTTCCGGAGCGCCGGATGCCTTCCGGACGCCTTTGTATCCAGGGTTTTTGGCAGTCTTTTACTTTTTCGGCGGGAACCATCCGTGGATTGCCATTTTGGGGCAGATAACTCTGGATGGGGGGACTTGTTATCTGATTTGCGTCCTATTTCATCGGCGTCTTCCGGCTTACCTGTACGCGCTCCACCCGATCACAATTTTCCAGGCCAATGTGCTGATGAGCGAGACAGTGCTCGTTTTCGTACTTGTCCTGGCTCTTTTCGCGCTAATCCGTCGCCGTTTTTTTCTCGGCGGCATTGCCCTTGGACTCGGCGCCCTTGTCAAGCCGGCGGTGCTGTATTTGCCGTTCGTCCTGCTGATTTGGATCGTTTTTGTCTATCGGCGTAGATGGGTTCGTCCGTCGGCCTTGTTGGTGTTCGCCTTTGCGCTAACGATCAGCCCGTGGCTCGTTCGCAACTACACCACTTTCGATCATTTGAGCCTCTCAAGTTCGGGGCGCTTCAATATGCTGGATTTGCAGGCTAGCAGGGTGGTCGCGAACACCAAATCGATAAGCACAAAGGATGCCCTGAACGAGCTTCACAAGGAGGCGCGGCAATTGGCGATTGACGCCGGTGCGGATCTCTCCAATCCATTCATTTTGGGGGATTTCCAAAAGAAACTCGCACTCGACATATTTCGGGAGGATCCCGAAATGTTCGTTCGGACCTACGTCCTCGGAACGGCAAGGATGTTCGCAAATTTGAACACACGGGGCGTCGCCCGGATGTTCGGAATTCAGACTGAGAAGCTAACGATTACAAAGCATGAAAGCCCGAGCGATTACGTATCTGAAATCATTAAGAAACGCGGGCCGGCGCACTTTGCTATCGGCGGTGCAACGGCGATCTATCTGTTCGTGTTCTACGCCTTGGTGATCGGTGGCTTCGTTGCCTGGTCCAAAAACAGGGATTCGAACGGTTGGATGTGCCTGGTGGCCGCAGTTTACTTTGTCGTTTTGCCCGGCCCCGGCGGCGTTGCGCGGTATCTCATGCCCGCAATGGTGTTTTTCTTGTTTTTTGTGCCCAATCGGCGTCCTGGTTGGTGGCGGATGACGCGTCCGAATCCTTTGCAGTGATAGACCGCGTCAAATCGGTCGAGTGTTTGTCGCGGAGGAATGCCGTGCCGAACCGCTTATCGACAACATGCGTTCATGGAAGAAGAGCCTTGGAGCCATCCGTTTGTCATTGGCGGGTCGGACGAATCCCCGTGCGGTTTCTAACCTAAATTTTGACGAAATTGGCGGCTAAATTCGGTTAAGTCCGTTACACGGACATGGTTCGCGATACCGTTAGATTTCGTTGATCATTCTAAAGAATTTCAATAATTTAGTAGCTTATCCGTGCATATTGTGGGACCGGATCACAATTTCGAGACAAACCATAATCTCAGTTGAATAGGCTTTGGTTTGAATGTTTGATCACATGCTGCGAGAACGAATACTGAGCGAAGACTGTTCTGCCTTGAATCAGTCTGAACCATGTCATGAGATCGATTGTTAACAACTTGGCTTGGCCCTTTGCCTGACACTACAAATTTTCATTCTCTGAAAGGCGACGAAGCCCACACCACCGGCCGGCTGTTTTGGATCATCAGCGCCATTCTCGGGGCTGCGGCGTTTGCCTATATTTTCCGCGACGGTTTGATCTACATGATCGAACGCTGGGACCAGGAGGAATACAGCCATGGTTCCCTCATCCCGATCATCACGCTCTTCCTGATTTGGCAGAAAAAGGATGCCTTGGCCGCCATGGGGGCCGGCACGCCCTTGGTCGGGCCGGCGGCTTGGATCGGGACATTGATCGTCCTGGGCGGTATTTTCGTCGGCTTGGTCGGTGAGCTCAGCACGATCTATCTGATCATCCAGTACGCCTTCCTGATGACCATCCTCGGCGTCGCCATGACGTTGGTCGGATTTCGAGGGCTAAAGCTGATCTGGGCGCCGCTGCTGTATCTCGTCTTCATGGTGCCGCTGCCGAGTTTCCTCTACGCCAACCTCTCGGCCGATTTGCAGCTCATTTCGTCGGAACTCGGTGTCGCCTTCGTCCGGTGGTTCAACATCCCGGTCTTCCTCGAAGGCAACGTGATCGACCTTGGCATCTACAAGCTGCAGGTGGTCGAGGCGTGCAGCGGGTTGCGCTACTTGTTCCCGTTGATGAGTTTCGGATATCTCAGCGCCTATCTCTATCGGGGGCCGGTGTGGCACCGGCTGGTGTTGTTCCTCTCGACCATTCCCATCACGATCATCATGAACAGTTTCCGGATCGGCGTGATCGGCGTTGCGGTCGACCGCTGGGGAATCGAGATGGCGGAAGGGGCCCTTCATTTCTTCGAGGGCTGGGTCATCTTCATGGCCTGCGTCGCCATCCTGTTCCTCGAAATTTGGCTGTTCGTGCGCTTCACCGGCGGCAAGCGCAGCTTCACCGATGCATTTCGCATCGAATTGCCCGACCGAACCAATGGGTGGCTGCCTAAGCTGGGCGGCGCGCCGACGGGGCCTTGGCTCGCCGCGGTTGCCGTGCTGGTGCTGGCGACCGTAGGCTCCGTCGCCATCGCGCAACGCACCGAAACCGTCGCCCAGCGCGAATCGCTCGAGGCGTTCCCGGTGCAGCACGACAATTGGCTTGGAAAGAACATTCCGCTGGAAAAACAGATCGTTGAAGCCTTAAAGCTCACAGATTACGTGAATGTCAATTACGCGAAGCCCGGCGACGGAATGCCGGTGAATCTCTACGCCGCGTATTACGCGTCGCAGCGCAAGGGCGAGGCGGTCCATTCCCCGCGGTCCTGCATCCCGGGCGGCGGCTGGCAAATCAAATCGGTCGAGCGGCAGACCGTGCCCGATGTGACGCGGGCCGACGGACAACCGCTGGAGGTCAACCGGGTGATCATCGCCAAGGGGCCGGTCCGCCAGTTGGTCTACTATTGGTTCGCGCAACGGGGCCGGAACCTGACCAACGAGTATCTCGTGAAATGGTACCTGTTCTGGGATGGCATCACCCGTAACCGAACCGATGGTGCCTTGGTCCGACTTGTGACGCCGGTTCGCCCTAATGAAGACACAAGTGTCGCCGATAAACGGCTCGTATCGCTCTTAAAATCGATTTATCCAAAAATCGGCAGATACATTCCGGCGTAGCCGGCGTCGGAGGCTTTATGAAACGTCCCCGATTCTGGTAAGAAGGGCCCGGGGGAGGTCGGCAATCATGGTCGGTTTTTATTCATACCGTCTTGGTATGAATGATCGTCGGCGTTGTTGATGTGTCACGTTTGCGAGCGGAAGGCCGCGCCATGCGACGGCAGATAGCTGTTTCCCCGAAAGGTGCCAATGATCCTGGCGTTTAGTTTCGTTGGCGCGCTTTTCGTCACGATGGTCCTGGTGCCGCCCCTGATGCGGATTGCGGGGCCATTGCGCCTATTGGACGTCCCCGACGAGCGCAAGATCCACAAAGAGCTGGTGCCGCGTTGCGGCGGGCTGGCGATCGCTTCCGGCGTCCTGCTGCCGCTCGTCATGTGGATGCCCAAGGAAACCGCCATGTCGGCGTTGCTGGCCGGCGCAATCGTGGTCTTTCTGTTCGGGCTGTGGGATGACGTAAGGGACCTGGACTACAAGGTAAAACTGCTCGGACAGATCGTCGCGTTGGCCATCGTTCTCTACGGCGGGATCGTCCTTCAGCGCTATCCGTTTGCCGGGCTCGACCCGCTCCCCGTTTGGATCTGCGTGCCGATTTCCGGCCTGTTCATCATCGGCGTTACCAATGCGGTCAACCTGTCCGACGGCTTGGACGGCCTGGCGGCGGGGTGCACGCTGCTGACATTGGCCATGATCGCCTTCCTGGCGTATCAGTCGGACGGGTACTCCACGGTTCTGCTGGCCTTGACCGTCATGGGTGGAATTCTCGGATTCCTTCGGTACAACACCCATCCGGCGATCGTGTTTTTGGGCGACGCCGGCAGCCAGTTCCTGGGGTTCACCGCGGCGACGCTGACCCTTCACCTGGTCGCGACGGTCAATACCGCCCTGAGCCCGGCGTTGCCGCTGCTCCTGCTCGGATTGCCGATCCTCGATACGTTGTGGGTCATGGTCATTCGGATGCGGGTGGGCCGGTCACCGTTCAGTCCCGACCGGAATCACCTGCATCATCAGTTGCTGCGCCTCGGCCTCAAGCAGTACGAGGCGGTTTCGCTGATCTATGCGCTACATGGTCTGTTGATCTTCTCCGCCTATTACCTGCGCTATGCGTCCGATACTCTCATCATTTTGATCTATATCGGCTTTTGCGCCGCCGTGATCGGTCCGTTGTCGATCGCTAAGATCAAGGGATGGCGCTTCCGGCCCGAGGCGCCGACGAAGAACGATGCCGTCGAGCGCCGGAACCTTTGGCTGCGCAAACGCGCCTGGTTGCCGATCGCCATGGCCCAGTTTTTGGCCATCTCCGTTTCCGCCTTTCTGATCGGGGGCGCATTCGTCGTGGACTGGCTGCCGCGTGATTTTGTCGTGGTCGCCGTTGCCGCGATCGTCGTCTTGGTGGCCGGCACGATCTTCCTGCGCGGTAGCTGGCGTCTGCTGACGCGGGCCGGCGTCTACATGTCGAGTGTCGTGGTGGTGTTCCTCCTGGGGGACATGCCGGATGGCGACTGGATCAACGACGTCACGATCAATGCCTTCCTGATCGTCGCATCGGCGGCGTTGGTCCTCGGCATTCGGGTGACCCGCCGGGACCTGTTCCGCGTGACGCCGCAAGATCTCCTTATCGTCTTTTTCGCCCTCGTCGTTCCCAACCTGACGTCGGAATATTTAACCCGATATCCCGTCGGTGAGATTGTGTTCAGACTTTTGGTGCTGTTTTACATCACGGAATTTTTGCTGAGTCAGGAACAGCAGGGGCGGGACCGCGATACGCAGGTGGATAATTCGATGCGGTTTATCAACCGTTTATTGAGATATTCCGCGCTAATTTGCCTGTCCGTATTGGTGCTGCGCGGTCAGCTATTGTGGTAATGGTGGATATCGCTAACCCCTTGGAAATCCGTAATACTGCTGCTAGTATCTGCTCGAATTCTTTGAGTTGTGAAAATATATTTATGAACATTTGCCGCTTTGCTTTGACAGTGTTGATCGTGTGTTTGCTGACTACTGGTCAGGCAAACGCCGTCCAGATCAATTTGTCCGGGGAAAATGTCGAGCAGTATTTTCACATACTCGAAATCTATGTCCTGCCGTTCCTTGTCGTTTCCACGATCGTTCTGCTGTGCGGTTACATCGCCAGCAAAATCTATAACCGGCGGCTCAACAAGTCTGTCGAAGACTTGGTGAACGAACAGCGGTCGCCGGCCGAACGCGACGAGGGAACGGCCGCATTCCTGCGTGAAATAACGACCACTCCGCCGATCAAGGATCCCGTGCCGGATCGTGAGCCGCGCCTCCGGTTGCGCCGGCGGCGCTCGAAAAAGACTGTTGCGCCGGTCGAAACGCCGCCGCGTGTCGAAATCGAGGAGCGCCCGAAACGCGATCTTGGCACCGCGCAACCGGGCGACAGCGCCCAGGAGCCGTTGCTGCTGCGGGTTCCATCGGTTGCCTCGGCGTCGGACCGGCCCGATGGTGCCGAAGAGGCGCCCAAACCGTCGGCCGTCGGTTCGGACGACCGAGCAGACGACCTGCCGTCGCCGATGGAGGAACCCAGACCCCCGGTTATTCCGGTCCCGACATTGAGGGCGGATCCGGATGCGGACCCGGATCCGGCGCGGCTTCGCGTTGGAACACCTGAAATTCCGGAGACGCCGGTACCGGACGACGGTTCCGACGCGGCGGGAGAGGTTGCGGTCGAACCGGGCGATGCGCCGTATATCGAGACACCCTTTGACCTGAGGAAGGGGTACGACAGCACCGCGGAGATGGAGCAGTCCGAACCGCCGCTACCCGACGAACCTGCTGAGCCCATCGATGAACCTTCCGTGTCCATGCCGCCGGCTCCATCGCCGGATTTGCCGTTGGATATGAAACTGAACGGTTCTGCCGCTGAGTCCGATCCCGAAGAGCCCGATTCCGAGGAAGACGGCTTGCGGCCTCCCGCCTTGGATCTCACCGAATGGTGGGCCGATTCCACCGCTTCACGCGACCGGACCGAACCCAGCGCCGGCGTCGTTCAGCCTCTAAAACCGGTGATCGAAACGCCATCGCTCGATCGGCGGAACGCCGAGAAGGCGGCCACGGAAATTGGGCGCAGCTTGGATCGGATCACATCGAGCCTGCAGCACAGCATGACGGTATTGGCGGACCACATCCGGCACCGGCGCGGATTGTTGCTGGAAGATGTGCAAGGGCTCCGGATTTCTGGTTTCAGCACAGGCGTGGACGTCGCCGACCGGTTGCGGGCGTTGGACCAGCAATCGGTGACCGATGTGCATGCCAGCTACGCCGCGGTTGACGGCTTGAATCGCATCGTCGATCGTCTTGAACAGATGGCGGCGGACGAGGCACTTGATGAAGGCTGGAACGAGTTGATCCGAACGCGGCTGTCGGAAACGATTTACGCGGTTGGGCAGGGCAAGAAGACCTTGCTGCCGCATTTGCCGACCGATGCGCCGGTGACAAGCGATAACGGCCCGGACGAACGGGCGGAAGACGCTGAGCATGCGCCGCATAGCGGTGGCGTTCCGTTCGGCACCCGGCAAGGCTAGCCGGAAATAGTCGGGGATTGTTTTCATGGCGGGCTGCCGTCCATGAGCGAAGCATTGGACCGTGCCGGAAACGGTGGATTGGTACAGCGGTAGAATTCCCGCCGTTAGGCCGGAATACCTAATCCGAAAGTACTAAACCGAAATTTTCGGACGCGCCGGCGGATACTTCCCCAACGGCAGGGTCTTCCACGATATTCTTCGCTCGGTCGGCGGCCGCCGGATTTGAATCATCTGGGGGCGCTGAATGCAGCTGGCACTGAAACAAGTTCAATCATCGATGTCTCATTCATTTACGACGAAACCGCCGTTCGGGCTGAACGCCATATTCAAGATATTTCTGATTCTCGGCATGCTGACATTGGCTGCCTGCGATGGTGCCGAGGAGCGCGAAGCAGCCTACTTCGAGCGGGGCAAGGCCCTTTACGAGGAAGGCAAATTCACCAAGGCCAGCCTAGAGTTCAAGAACGCCCGCCAGATCAATCCGCTCAATATGGAGGCGTTGTACTACCTCGGCCTGATCGCCGAACGGTCCAGGGATTACCGTGCTGCGCTGGCCGCCTTCCGAAAGGTCAGCGAGCAGAACACCAAGCATGTCGGTGCGAATGTCCATGCCGGCCGAATCTTGTTGGCGGCAGGACAGATCGATGACGCCTTGTTGCGGGCCGAGCGGGTCCTGGAAGCCGAACCGGAGAATGCGGACGGCCACGCGCTGCGCGGTGCCGTGTATCTCCGCCGGAACAGACTGTCCGACGCCCGTGTCGAAGCGGAAGCGGCCTTGAAGAAGGATGGCGCCAACGCCGGCGCGATCTCGGTGCTTGTCGGGATCTACCAGAAGGAAAACCGGAACAAAGAGGCCATCGAACTGCTCGAGAAATCGGTTGCCGGCAACCCGTCCGAAAGTGCGTTGCGGTTGCTGTTGATCGAGATGTACCGCCGGACGAACAATGTCGACGCGATCAAGAGCGTCTATGCGGACCTGTTCAAGCTTGATCCGAAGAACCACGGGCACCGCATCGATCTCGCAAAATTGCTGATCGGGTTCGGCAAGAAGGCCGATGCGGAGCAGGTTTTGCGCGATGGCGTGGCTGCCGACCCGGCGGAAAACCGGCCCAAGCTGATTCTCATCGACTTCCTGGCAAACCAACGCTCGCTTGCCGAAGCAGAGCGCACGTTGAAGGATCTCATCGACAAGTCGCCGGACAACAACATGCTCCGGTTCGGATTGGCCCAGCTCTACGCCAAGCACAACAAGCGTGGCGATGCCGAGCAGGTGCTGCGGAATATTGCGGACACGTCCGAGTCCAACCCCGAAGTGGTCCAGGCCAAGACGGCGCTTGCCCGCCTGCGATTGGCTGCAGGCGATGCGCCGAAGGCCGAGGCTCTGGTCCAAGAAGTCCTGAGTGCGGACAAGTCGAATGCAGACGCCCTCATTACGCGCAGCCGGATCCTCCTTCAAAAGAACCAGCTAAACGAGGCGATCGCCGATTTGCGGCGGGTCTTACGGGACAATCCCGACTCCGCGCAGGCGTTGGCGCTCGTCGCGGATGCTCATCTGCGCGCGGGAGAAGTCGATTTGGCGGCGCAGAGCTTGCGGCAGCTGCTGACCGTGACGCCCACCAACGATACGGCGCGGCTGCAACTGGCCCGGTTGTACGTTCGGCAGCGGAACTACGATACCGCCCTGGCGCTTACCGATCAGGCGCTGAGCCGGGCGCCTACGTCGGAGGACGCATTGCGGCTTCGAAGCGATATTCTGATCGCGCAGCGCAAATTGGGACCGGCTTTGGCGACGGCGGAGAAACTGCGGGATGTCGCGGATGACAAGCCGCAAGGACATATCTCCGTTGCGCGGGTGCATCAAGCCGAAGGCCGCCATGTCGAGGCGCTTGCCGCCTTCGACAAGGCCTTGTCCATCGAGCCGACCTCGACGGCCGCTTTGACCGGTATCGTCCGGTCGCATCTGCTGATGAAGCAGGTGGACGAGGCGGTTGCGCGTCTCAAGGGTGTGATCAAGAAATCCCCGGACAATGTCTATGCCCACAATCTGTTGGGCGAAGTCTATGCCACGGATAAGGCGGTCGAGGACGCCAAGAAGGCGTTCACCCGGGCCACCGAACTGCGCAACACATGGACCTTGCCTTACGTAAATTTGAGCCGTCTCATTTTGGCGGAAGATCAGCCGAAAGAAGCTATCGCGGTTCTTCAGGAAGGCCTGAAGGCCTCCCCAAAGGACGCTACGCTAATGTTCACGCTGGCCACCGCCCAGCAGGCCGCGAAGGACTACGACGCGGCAATCGCGACCTATGGCGCGATGCTGGAGGAAAATCCGAAGATGGATGCCGCGGCGAACAACATGGCGGCGTTGGTTGCCGACCATCGGTATGAGGATGCGGATGCCGTGGAGAAGGCCCTCGCGATCGCGCAGCGCTTTCAGACCTCGGAGAATCCTTTCTATCTGGATACCCTGGGATGGTTACTGTACCGCAAAGGCGACTACAGCCTCGCTGTGGTGACGCTGAAGCGCGCGGTCGACGAATTGCCGGACCATCCCTACCTGAACTTCCATCTCGGTATGGCTTATTACAAGAGCGGCCAAGCCGAGCAAGCCAAGCCGCATCTCGAGAAAGCGGTGGCGCAGGTCGACAGGTATCCGGAAATTGCCGAAGCCAAAAAAATCCTCGAATCGCTCTAGCGCTGGGGTTTTTGCAGGACGAAACAGGCGCGTCGGACCGGTTGGATGCCGGTCGGCGCGCCTAGTCCTTTTTCTATAGCCCAAAAGAACGCCGACCTAGCCAGACAGATAGGTGTCCCCACCGATCGGCTACCCCCTATTGTGCCCAAGACGGCTTAAGGCCCTCTTTTGAAGCAATTACAAGGGTTTGCAGGATAATGTTACGGGGTTTTTGGGTTGCTGCTGTTTCGATAGCGGCCGTATTCCTGACCGGTCTGCCGGCGTCGGCCATGACGGTCGGGCCCGGTGACATCGTTTGGAACGCCAATACGTCCTTGTCCTGTTCCGGCCCCAATGCGGCGACCAGTTCAGCGTGTATCGATCACGAGCGGATCTCCGCAACGTTCGAAGTCGCCGAGACGCTGACCCTGCGGACGACGGCCTTGAGCGTCGAGAATATGGTCGATTTCAACCTTCGTTTGTTCGAGGTCGTTACGGATACGACGCTCGCCTCCCTGACGGTGAATGCGGCCGGGACGACGGTGTCCGATCAACTGCTGTCCTTTTCGGTCCTGCAGCCCGGCGTACTCTATGCCTTGGCGGCGGCCGGCGACGTGTTCTTCCCCGTCGGCGAGACTTCCGGCAGTGGCCGGTACAGTTTACAGGCTGTCGTGGTACCCGTCGCGGAAACGCCGCTGCCGGCGCGATTTGGCTCATGCTGAGCGGATTGACTGCTTTGCTGCTTGGCGCGAGCCGCCGTAAGCCTGGCTAGGACGCGTCCCGGTACGGTTTCCCCGTGCCGATCCCAAATATTTCCGCAATGCCCCGCATCAGGATCACGCCGATCACGACACCGGCCACGTTGGCGCCGAAATCGGGCCAGCTTCCCGTGCGGTAGGGAACGATCGTTTGGGCCAGCTCCAGGACGGCGCCATATAGCGTCAATCCAGCCAGCAGAGGCCAGAAAATTCGGCGCGCGGGAAAGGCGAGGGTTCCCGAGATTCCCAGGACGCCGTAGGCGGCGATGTGCCGCCATTTATCCAATCCGTCGTATATCTGTCCGGGAATGCCGGGCTTGAGCGACAGATAGGCCACAATGATCAAGGCGAGGACGAACGCCGCACGCAACAGCGGTTCCCAGCGTTCGGCCGTCATCCGTATCCATCTGACAGATTTGCTATGATGCATAAGGTCCCGGGACGGCCTCGGCCTATCGATGCGAGGCAGGGCGCGCCGCTGATTGCTTATTTAACCGAGGGGCTGGAGGTCCGGGCCGGAATCGAACCGACGTACAAGGCTTTGCAGGCCTCTGCATAACCACTCTGCCACCGGACCGCCGCTTTTACATACGTCGGCGTCATATACGGGTCCGGCCGCCGGGGGTCAAGCGCCGTCATCGTCGCCCG
The DNA here is from genome assembly GCA_965228975.1 of Alphaproteobacteria bacterium. Taxonomy (GTDB): domain Bacteria; phylum Pseudomonadota; class Alphaproteobacteria; order UBA8366; family UBA8366; genus JAJFJD01. The sequence goes on along the minus strand of OZ245851.1, from coordinate 1,993,869 downwards.
TATCCGTTGTTTTCCTGAGAATAGAAAGATATAAACGGTCAGAACTGTGTTGGCGATTTGTTAGGATTTCCGTTCCTAAATTTCTTCAGCAGATTTCTTGGGGGGAGTATCAGTTCCATGGATTTCGCCGTTGCCCGGCGCAACATGGTCGAGTGTCAGCTTCGAACGAACCGCATTACGCAAGAGGCGGTGATCGCCGCGATGGGCGAAGTCCCGCGCGAACGGTTCGTACCCGACGATCTCGCGAATATTGCTTACGTAGATGAGGATCTTGCCGTTGGCGGTGAGCGCTATTTGGTCGAACCGATGGTGCTGGGCCGACTGCTGCAGGAGTGCCGCGCGAACCTTGACGACGTGGCGCTCTTGGTTGGATGCGGAACCGGGTATTCGGCAGCCGTTCTATCGAAATTGTGCGGCGCGGTCTTCGCCCTGGAGAGCGACGGGACATTTGCTGAAAAGGCATCGAGCCTGCTGGCAACGCTCGGCGCCGACAATGCTGTCGTGGTCGAGGGGCCGCTCGACAAGGGCTGGCCCGGCGAGGCGCCGTATAATTTGATCGTATTCGACGGTGCCGTGGCGGAAGTGCCCAAGGCGATCCAGGATCAATTGGCGGACGACGGACGGTTGGTCGCGGTCGTTTGCGACGATCAGGAACTCGGCCGGGCCACGCTGATGGAGAAGCGCGGTGGCGTGTTGTCGAGCCGAACCTTGTTCGATGCCAATACGCCGATGCTTCCGGGCTTCGCGAAATCGGCAGGTTTTGTGTTTTAGGACTGTTGTGGGTCAACATTTTGTGGTTTTATCGAGGTGTCTAGATGTTAGACGAGGGGGAGTCGACCAAACCGCATCTTTCGTTGGGCCAGTTCTGGTACCGATTCACCGGCGCCATGCCGCAAACCTACGCATCGGGTGACGTCGCCCGATGGCGTGCATTTGCATAGCCGACGGAAGGTGATCGTTGGCATGTGAATTGCAAAATTCGGTACAGGTATGAAGCCGGGGGGTTCCGGCAGTTCGATTTGGTGGGTTTGTTGACGAGAGGACGTACAGGCTCTGTCTAGAACATTAAAAATCGTGGGTGGCGGCAAGCGATCGAAAATGCACAACACCCGGCGCAAGTTGACCAAGAAGGCATTGGGGAGCGTTTCCGCACTTGTGTTGTGCGCGGGTCTCCTCGCAGTGCCGATGGGTGCCGCGAAAAGCGACTCACTGGTCGACGCGATCATCCTGGCATATCAAAACAATCCGACGCTTCAGGCACAGCGGGCCAATGTCCGTGTGGCCGACGAAGGTGTTCCGCAAGCGTCCGCCGGTTGGCGGCCGACGGTCGAGATTCTCGGCGACGGCGGTGCCCTTACCGAGGAAACCAGCGGGTCCACGTCGACCAGCGACACGCGGGGCCGCTATTCCGGCAATCTGCGCGTGACGCAGAACCTTTTTTCGGGCGGCGGAACGGTCGCCGATATCCGGCGCGCCGAAAATTCGGTCCGGGCGGAGCGGGCGCGGTTGGCTGTGACCGAGCAGGATGTCCTGCTCAGCGTCGTTCGGGCCTACATGGACGTATTCCGGGACGCGGCGGTGCTGCGCCTGAACATCAATAACGAAAAGGTCCTGGCCCGGCAGCTCGAGGCGACACGGGATCGATTTAATGTGGGCGAGGTTACGCGAACCGACGTCTCGCAGGCCGAGGCCCGGTTGTCGCGCGCAACCGCCGATAGAATTCAAGCCGAAGGGGATCTTCAGATCGGGCGCGGCGTCTTCGTCCAGGTTGTTGGGCAACCGCCGGAGGATTTGACCAAACCGCCGATGGTCCGGGATCTGCCGTCCAGCCGTGACGAGGCGATCGCAATGGCACAGGACAACAATCCGGTGGTGACGGCGGCCTTGTTCGACGAACGCGCCTCGCAAGAGAATGTCAAAGTCGTCCGCAGCGAGTTGTTGCCGAAGGTCGATGTCGTCGGCGAAGGCGGACGGTCGCGGAATCAGTCGGCGAGCAACCTGACCCGCGACTCGGCGAGCATTACGGCCCAATTGACGGTTCCGCTGTATCAGCGCGGCGCGGTTTCAAGCCGGGTCCGCGAAGCCAAGCAGGTCGTCGGACGGAACCGCTTGCTTCTGGCCGAAGCCCGTCGGGAGGCGACCGAGGCTGGAAACAGCGCATGGGAATCGCTGGTCACGGCGCGCGCCCGCATACGGTCGTTTTCCGCGGAAGTCCGGGCGAATCGCATTGCTTTGGAAGGGGTTCAGCAAGAGGCCCTGGTGGGGTCGCGAACGGTTCTGGATGTCTTGGATGCCGAACAGGAATTGCTTGATGCGCAGGTCAACCTGGTTCGCGCGGAGCGTGACGAAATTGTCGCACAATACGAATTGCTGTCGGCCGTCGGCCGATTGACGGGCAATGGCTTGAGTCTCAATACGGAGTTGTATACTCCTGAAGTGTACTATAACTCGGTGAGGGACAAGCTTTGGGGGCTGGGGAAAGTCCCGGTTAAGTCGAAGGGGAAATAACCAAGGCCGATGAAGGACCGACGCCGACAAACCGACGGCGGAAGGTCTAGAGGCACTCGGTTCAAATCAGTCAGGATGATCGAACGATGAGTGAGGCAGGCGACCAACAAGAACCTTCGATGGAAGAAATTCTTGCTTCCATTCGAAAGATTATCTCCGAGGATGGGGAAGAGGAAGCCGCGCCGCAGGTTGAGGCCGAGGCGCCGGTTCCCGAGCCCGAGCCGGAACCTGAGCCCGAGCCGGAACCTGAGCCCGAGCCGGAACCTGAGCCCGAGCCCGAGCCGGTTGCGGAAGAGCCGCTCGAACTCACCGACGAGATTGAACCGGTGGAAGAGCCGCTTGAGCTGACGGAGGAGATCGAACCGTCGGACGAGCATGCGATCGAGATTTTCGACGAACCTGAGCCCGAACCCGAGCCTGAACCCGAACCGGAGCCGGTTGCCGAACTGGACCCTGCGCCGCTCGCCCCGGTCGAATCGATTGTATCCGAGGATACGTCTGCGGCAGGAGTCTCTTCCTTCATGGAGTTATCTCAGTCGGTGAAGTCACAGCGTGGCGGATTGACGATCGAGCAGTTGGCAGAAGAACTAATGCGTCCGATGCTGCGCCAATGGCTTGACGACAACCTCCCCGATATGGTCGAACGTCTCGTCCGACGCGAGATTGAGCGTATGGCCCGCACAGGAGAAGACGGCTAAATCTCCTCATCCGGGCCGGTAATCCGAATTCTGGCCTGGAATAGAATGTAAATGCCGGTTCTCGAAAAGACTTTCCAGCCTGCCGAGGTTGAGAAGAAGCATTACGAACGTTGGGAATCCGACGGCGCGTTCGCATGCGGAGCATCACCCGACGGCGATCCTTACACGATCGTCATTCCGCCGCCGAATGTGACGGGCAGTCTCCATATGGGGCACGCCCTCAATAATACGCTCCAGGACATTCTGATCCGATATGCGCGGATGCGCGGCCGAGACGCGTTGTGGCAGCCCGGCATGGATCATGCCGGGATCGCGACACAGATGGTCGTCGAGCGCCAACTGGCCGAGGCCGGCAACATGTCGCGCCGTGAACTGGGCCGCGAGGCGTTCATCGAGCGCGTCTGGGAATGGAAAGAGGAATCAGGCGGAACGATCACCGGCCAACTTCGCCGTCTCGGCGCGTCCTGCGACTGGAGCCGGGAGCGTTTTACGATGGACGACGGCTTGAGCCGTGCGGTGCTCAAGGTGTTCGTGGATCTGTATAACCAGGGTCTGATCTACAAAGACAAGCGGCTCGTGAACTGGGACCCGAAGCTGGAGACGGCGATCTCCGATCTCGAGGTCGAGCAGCGCGAGACGCAAGGTAAGCTCTGGTATTTCAACTATCCGGTCGAGGGCGAGGAGGGTGTGTACCTCACGGTCGCGACCACGCGGCCGGAAACCATGCTGGGGGACACGGCTGTCGCCGTTCATCCGGACGACGCGCGGCACGCCCATCTTATTGGTAAGCACTGCATCCTGCCGCTGGTCGGCCGCCGTATCGTCATTGTCGGGGATGAGTATGCCGATCCGGAGCAGGGGTCCGGCGCGGTCAAGATCACCCCGGCGCATGATTTTAACGATTTCGAGGTCGGCCGCCGGCACGACCTGGAGATGATCAACATCTTCGATGTGGGCGGCCGCATAAACGAGAACGCGCCCGAGGCCTACAGAGGGCTCGACCGGTTCGATGCCCGCGAGAAGGTGGTCCGGGACATCGAGGCCGCCGGTCTGTTGGCGAAGGTCGAGGACCACGTTCACACCGTGCCATACGGCGACCGCGGGGGTGTGCCGATCGAACCGTATCTGACCGATCAATGGTTCGCCGACGCCAAGGAACTGGCAAAGCCCGCAATTGCCGCGGTCGAGGACGGCCGGACCAAATTCTTCCCGGAAAACTGGTCGAAGACCTATTTCGAATGGATGCGGAACATCCAGCCGTGGTGTATTTCGCGACAGCTTTGGTGGGGGCACCAGATTCCCGCCTGGTACGGTCCCGACGGCCGGGTCTTCGTCGAGCTGGACGAGGCCGCCGCCCAGGCGGCCGCGGATGCGCATTACGGTGAGGCGGTCGAACTGACCCGGGACGAGGACGTTCTCGATACCTGGTTCTCCTCGGGCCTATGGCCGTTCTCGACGCTGGGTTGGCCGGACGAGACGCCCGAATTGGCGCGGTATTATCCGACCGATGTTCTGGTGACCGGGTTCGACATCATCTTTTTCTGGGTTGCCCGGATGATGATGATGGGACTGCATTTCATGGGCGATGTGCCGTTTCGCACCGTCTATGTCCATGCCTTGGTCCGGGACGAGCGCGGGCAGAAAATGTCCAAATCCAAAGGCAACGTGATCGACCCGCTCGATCTGATCGATCAATTCGGCTCGGATGCCTTGCGCTTTACGTTGTCGACTCTGGCCGCGCCGGGGCGCGACATCCGTATGTCGGAAAGTCGTGTCGAAGGCTCGCGGAATTTCGCGACCAAGCTTTGGAATGCCGCCCGCTTTTGTCAGATGAACGGATGTGTCTCGGGCGGCGATTTCGATCCCGCTTCGCCGAGCCAGACGGTCAATCGGTGGATCGTCGGAGAGGTCGCGAAGTGTGAGCGCGAGGTGTCGAAACAGCTCGCCAACTATCGCTTCAACGAGGCGTCGAACACGTTGTATCAGTTCGCCTGGGGAACCTTTTGCGATTGGTATTTGGAATTCTGCAAACCCCTGTTAAACAGCGACGACGCGGCGCTGAAGGCCGAGACCCAGGCAACCGCAGGCTGGGCGCTCGACCAGATTCTTTTGATGCTGCATCCCTTCATGCCGTTTGTGACGGAAGAACTATGGGGCGCGTTGTCCGAGGACCGGCCCGCCGATTTGATCCGATCCCAATGGCCGGTTTATCCCGATGGCATTATCGACGAGGACGTCGCGAAGGAACTCGATTGGGTGGTCCGGTTGATTTCGGAGGCCCGGTCCGTTCGGTCGGAAATGAACATTCCGGCGGGGGCCAAAATTCCGATGATCCTGAAAGGGGCCGGCAGTTCGGCGGCATCCTGGCTGCGAACCCACGAGCCCTTGATCCTTCGGTTGGCCCGGCTCGACGGAATCAGCATGGACGAGGAGATTCCCCAAGGGTCGGTGCAGTTCGTGCACGATGAGTCGACGGTCGCGCTGCCGATCGCCGATGTCATCGATATCGAACAAGAGCAGCAACGGCTGCAGAAGGAAATCGGTAAGGTCGACGGCGAGATCAAGAAGCTCCAGAAGAAGCTGTCGAACGAGCAATTCCTGAGCAAGGCGCCGGCAGCCGTCGTCGATGAGCAGCGTGGCCGGTTGGCGGATGAAGAGACGGCGCGGGTGAAGCTCGACGAGGCATTGAAACGGCTTTCGGCGGTCAGCTGAGGCGATTCCACGGAGGAGCGATGCGCGCGTGTCTGCGGGTTCTCGCCGTTACGGCCATTCTCGTCGGCTGCGGAACCATGGACGCCCGATCGGTCCAGGATATCGGCGCCTGGGGGATCGGCTGGCAACTCAAGGCGCCGCAGAATCGGATCGGCCCGGCCATCCCACCGGTCGTTGCATTCCTTCGGACTAAAAATCCCGAGATCAGGAGTCTTGAGCCACCGCGTCCCATCGAGGAGATGTTTCGCGCGGTCGTGCTTGGGCTAAAGGGATCGGCGTCGGGCAAGGTTGAGCGCCGGCTGATTGGCGTGTTCTCGGTGTCGGGGCAGGGTTGCGCCCTGCGAGGACATCCCGTTCGCGACGGCGGCAGGGCGGTCGCGGCCTTTCTGACACTCGACAGCGGTGCGTTGGCGGGCGATCCGTCCGGCTGGACCCTCTGCCGGCGCCTAGCGCTTCCGGTGAGCCGGGATGCGGCATTTGAAGGCTTATTGGTGTCTGAATTGTCGCACGCGCTTTCGCAGCCCTAGCGGCCGGGGACCCTTAACAGTTTGTTACCAATCGGGTCTTAGACTTTCCCGGTTCGGGTGTCGCAACGCCTTTGATTGTCTATTTTGTCTATCTATATCAGTAATTTAGCTGTTCTTAGGTGACCTTAGAATGACCAAGGGATGGACCGGCTGGGTCGTGATGGCGGGGTTGGCGCTCGCCGCGTTGTCTATGACCTATCTGACCGCGCCAGAAGTGCGCCGCGCCTCCTTTTGGGGCGACGGTTGGCAGGAGAAGCCGTTGGGGGACCGGGTCAGCGTGCTTCCGGCGGACGCATTGCCGTCGCTACGGGATGGACTCAGCGATCATCACTTTATTAGCCAGGTGGTGCCGGCCCGGAACGCCAAATACGTCATTCAGGACGTTCAGCGGGCCATCGACGATATGCCGCAGGAAGTACGGGACCTCGTGAGGGATCGGCTGGTGGGGATCTATCTCGTCGAAGGGCTTGCCCAAAGCGAGAATTCGGACAGTCTGGGTATGGCGTTCGAGGTGCAGGGCTTTTGGCGGCAGCATGTCGGCACGGTGATCCTGATCGACCGGAATGACACCGACAAACGTGCGAACGAGGCGATGGCGGGTATGGAATATGTTCCGTCACGCGACTATCGCGGCATGGCTGTCGCGCCGCGGCTTGCGCGCCGGGGTGAGAACGACCGCGTGACGACACTCCGATATGTCCTGCTGCATGAGTTCGGCCATTTGGTCGATTTCGAGCGCGATATCGTGTCCGGTTGGTTCTCGCATGACGACGCGCATCCGGACTGCGCTTTTGCCTGCCTGTCGTGGATCAATCCGGACCGCCATCGCTATTCCCGGTATCTGAACTCGGCAATGAGCCAGGTACAGTCGGGCAATCACGATGACTACGTGCGGTCCTTGCCCGACACATTCCAGCGGCTCGAGAAATCGAATTTCCCGTCGCTCTACGCGACCACGATGCCGGCCGAGGATTTCGCCGAGAGTTTCGCCATGTATGTCCACACGGTCCTGATGCAGCGGCCGTGGGAGTTGACGCTGCGAAAGAACGGCACGATCGTCGGCACTCTCGGCTCTTGCTTCACCGATGGCCGGTGCCGCGACAAGCGGGACTATTTCGACCGGTTGTTCGCCGAAGTACGCCGCTAAAAACACTTATTCCTCCGCGTCGCCATCCGGTTCCGCTGGCCACTGGCCATCGTCGCAGAAATCCCTTAGGAATTGCGGTCGGTGGCTCAGTCTACTGCAGCGATATCACGGTAAGAAAACAGGTCTCACAGGAGGAGTCTCATGGCCTTCGACAAGTCGAAGCTGCCCAGCCGGTATGTATCCGTCGGGCCCGAAAGCGCGCCGCATCGTTCCTACTATTACGCGATGGGCATGACGGAAGAGGAAATCGCCCAACCCTTCGTCGGCGTCGCGACCTGCTGGAACGAGGCCGCGCCCTGCAATATTTCGCTCAACCGGCAGGCGCAAGCCGTCAAACTCGGCGTCAAGGCCAAGAACGGCACGCCCCGCGAATTCACCACAATTACCGTGACCGACGGCATCGCCATGGGGCATGCGGGCATGAAAAGCTCGTTGGTGAGCCGGGATCTGATCGCGGACTCGGTCGAACTGACCATGCGGGGCCACTGTTACGACGCCATGGTGACCCTGGCGGGCTGCGACAAGTCGCTGCCGGGCATGATGATGGTGATGGTGCGGCTGAACGTGCCGTCGATCTTCATGTATGGCGGGTCGATCCTGCCGGGCCGGTTTAAGGGGCGCGACGTGACGGTGCAGGACGTGTTCGAAGCGGTCGGCGCCCACAGTGCCGGTGAAATGTCCGACGAAGACCTGCATTTGATGGAATGCGTGGCCTGTCCGTCGGCGGGCTCCTGCGGCGGCCAGTTCACCGCAAATACGATGGCCTGTGTCTCCGAAGCGATCGGCCTGGCGGTTCCGGGCTCGGCGGGCGCACCGGCGCCCTATGACTCGCGCGATGCCTATGCGGAGGCCTCCGGTGAAATGGTCATGAATCTGCTGGAGAAGAATATCCGGCCGCGCGACATCGTCACCAAGGACGCCCTGATCAACGCGGCGCGCATCATCGCATGCTCCGGCGGATCGACCAACGGGGGCCTGCACCTGCCGGCGATCGCCAACGAGGCCGGGATCGACTTCGACCTGTTCGATGTCGCCGACATCTTCAAGGACACACCGTATATCGCCGATCTCAAGCCCGGCGGGAAGTATGTCGCCAAGGATATGTACGAAATCGGCGGCGTCCCAGTCCTGATGAAGGCGCTGCTCGACGGCGGCTACATGAACGGCGACTGCTTGACGGTCACCGGCAAGACGATCGGCGAGAATCTCGAAGGCGTGAAGGTGCCGGGCGATCAGGACATCATCTACTCGACCGCCAAGCCGATCACGCCGACCGGCGGTGTCGTCGGCCTTAAGGGCAATCTTGCGCCGGACGGAGCCATCGTGAAGGTTGCCGGTATGGATACCCTTAAATTCACGGGTCCGGCCCGTGTCTTCGACTGCGAGGAAGACGCTTTCGAATGCGTCGAGAGTCGCGGCTACGAGGAAGGCGAAGTTTTCGTCATCCGCTATGAAGGTCCGAAGGGCGGCCCCGGAATGCGGGAAATGCTGGCCACGACGGCCGCGCTATACGGCCAGGGAATGGGCGACAAGGTCGCACTTATCACCGACGGCCGTTTCTCCGGCGCGACGCGGGGCTTCTGCATCGGCCATGTCGGCCCCGAAGCCGCGGTCGGCGGCCCGATCGGACTGCTGAAGGATGGCGACATGATTACCATCGATGCGGTCGAGGGAACGCTTGACGTCGACCTCAGCGACGACGAACTGGCCGAACGCCGCAAGAGTTGGGAGCCGCGTGAGCACGATTATCAGTCGGGTGCCCTGTGGCGCTATGCGCAGACCGTGGGCGATGCCCGCGGCGGTGCGGTGACCCATCCCGGCGCCAAGGCGGAAAAGCACGTCTACGCCGATATTTGACGGATATCGGATCGGGCGGTAGCAGCCGCCCGGTCCGGATCGACTTCCAGCCAACCTGCGGGCCAAGGGATACCGGGATCGGCCCGCCGATTCCGTAGAGAGGCCCCATGATACGAACGGAAAAGGATAACGGCCGAATTTCCTTGATTCTCGACCGGCCGGAACGCAAGAACGCCTTCGACATTCCGACGACGCTGGCGTTGGCGGACGCCTTGACCGAGGTCGCGGCGGATCGGAGCGCGCGTGTTCTCGTGATCAAGGGGGCCGGCGGCGTGTTCAGTGCGGGCCGCGATCTCAAGGCCGAGGCCGGGACCGAACCGACTCCGGACGAGGCGTATGCCAAGGACCAGGCTTGGGTCCGTAGCTTTCATATCCTGCACAATATGGAGATTCCATCCGTGGCGGTGGTCAACGGCTACGCGGTGGCGGGCGGATTCACGCTCTCCATGGGTTGCGACTTCGTTCTCGCCGAGCGGTCGGCACGGTTCGGTGCGCTGGAAATGCGGAACGGGTTCCCCGCATCCGTCTGCACGCCGATCCTGGCGCGGCTCGTCGGGCCGCGGCTTGGCTTGGAACTGGCGATGTTCGGCGATTTGGTCGAAGCGACCCGTTTGTACGAGATGGGGCTGATCAACCAATTGGCCGATGATGCCGACGCCCTGGCGGCCGCGGAGGCGGACTTCGTGGACAGGCTGATGGCACTGGACCCGAAGGCGGTCGCGCTGACGCGAGAGACATTCCGGGCGGCGGAGAATATGCCGTTGGACAACGCGCTCGATATGGGCAAACACCTGAACCAGTATCTGGCCGCGTCGGGTTGGTTCACCAAAGGTGCGAAGAAGTTCCTCGAAGGCCAGAAGAAGTAGCCGGTAGCGTGCGGAGAATGACATGGTGAAAATCTGGAACCACAGCGCCGCCCTGCCGCGCGGCATCATGAAGGTCGCGCGCGACACCGAGGAGAAGGGGTGGGACGGTCTTTCGGTCGTCGATTCCCAGAATCTGTCGGGCGATCCCTACGTGTCGCTCGCCATGGCGGCTACGGTGACCGAGCGGATCGGTCTCGGTACGTCTGTGACGAATTCCGTCACGCGCGTCGCGGCGGCGACCGCCACGTCGATCACCAGCGTGGACAGGGTGTCCGGCGGCCGGGCGGTCCTCGGCATCGGCCGGGGCGATTCCGCGCTCGCGCATCTTGGCCGGGGACCCGCGCGGCTGAAGCAGTTCGAGACCTATCTGCGCCATTTGCAGACCTATCTGCGGGGCGAGGCGGTGCCCTTCGACGAGATCGAGATGCCGGATAGCGTGGCGCCTGCGGTCGGTAGTCTCAAACTTGCCGATTCGCCCGAGGACAGCCGGATAAGCTGGATGGCCGGGGGGCACAAACCGCCGGTCGAGGTGGCGGCTAGCGGAGAAAAGGTGATCGAGCTATCGGCCCTCCATGCGGACCGGTTGATGTTCACTCTCGGGGCGGACAAGGACCGGCTTGCCTGGGGCATCGACCTAGCGAAGGCGGCGCGCGAGAAGGCCGGGCTCGACCCCGACGGCATCGCCTATGGCGCCTATCTCAACTGCGTTTGCCACCCCGATCTGGATGTCGCCCGAACACTCGTGAAAGGCGGCCTGACAACCTTCGCGCGCTTCTCGGTCATGCACGGCAAGACCTCCGGTCCCGTGTCCCCGGCGATGGAAACGGCGCTGCAGACCCTGCGGGCGAATTACGACATGCGGAAACATACCCATGGCGATTCCCGGCAGGCGGATACGCTCACGCCGGAGTTCATCGATCACTTCGCCATCGTCGGTCCGCCGGATCATTGCATCGAGCGGCTGCAGGACCTGGCCGCGCTCGGCCTCGACAAGTTCTCGATGGGCGGCAATATCCGGCTGACCCAGACACCGGAAGGTGTCGAGGCCAAGGCGTTGCTAGAGAAAGAGGTGCTTCCGGTTCTGCAGGCTATGTAGATGCAGGTCAGTAAAACGGTGTCCTGAAGTTAAGCCCTTTCTAACCTGCACGAACCAAGAGGCGGGACAATTCAGACTCGCAACGATCAGATATTTCACCGTCAAGGCCAAGCCTTGCTATTGCCTGATTTACATCCTCGGGCGTGAATTGTGGTTCGGGAAGCTCATGGTCTTCACGTCTGGCGAAACGGAACATTTTTTCCGCCAATAAAAAGATTTCAACAATTTTCTCTAATGTAAATTCCAGGTTTTGTTCGGTGATTATCCGAGTGTTGCCGAACCTATCCGGATAGTTAAAAATTGCCAATTCGCCGTTCAAACGGGCAATTTGAACTTGGTAGCAGGCTAAGAGATCTGCGATCTTATTGGCATCGGAGTCTTCAAGCTGTTCTATGAGAGCTTGAAGATTCCCAACAACTCGGTCTGGCAGATAGTGCAAATCTAGTAGTTCGCGCTCTACATCACCTCGGAGCATATGCATCGCTACAACAACTGTTCCCGCACACTCCTCTGCGAATCTCATTATTTCACTAAGATCTGCGGGTAGTACGGCGCGCCGAGCCAACAGCTTCCGCTGCCAATTTTCGCGAGCTGCTTCTTCCAGCGTATCCAACTGCCTTTTTTGTAACTTTAATTGCCGGACGAGAACACAAACCGTCGCGATCGCGGCTCCCAACGCGAGCAATCCTGCGGCAAGCGTTTGCCATTGATTTAATGTTTCGATCGCAACTTCCATCGCAAGAACTTAACCGTTGGTTGGATTTGTAAAAAATAATCGTATCATTCGAATATTAGATAGGTAGGAGAAAACCAACATTGAAATCTGCCACGTTTGAGTTTCAAGCAGTTCGATGAACTAAAACCTGAAGAGGTCGATGCGTGGTTCCAATTCAATTGGATTTCCCTGGATTAGCTTAAGAAAGTCACTAATAATTGAAATTCACGTCCTTCATTTCTCATATTTATAATGTAGGAGTGATCATCAATGCTCACCCATCGCGATACTCGATTTGTAAAAGGAATGCTTGCTAGAGGTGATCGTCAGCACGATATTGCGGCCTATTTTGGAGTAAACGGAGGCCGTATAGCAGAGGTTGCGAGTGGAAATTGTGCGTATCCCGGCGCCGAGCCAATGGATGCAAATTTACTGCCTCCGCCGGGTCCATATCTCACAAAGTCTGCGATGCAATCGGTGATAAGGACGCTGAATGAATCAATTGAAGCGCTTGAACTTGCTGAAGCTGAGGAAGATGTAGCAGACGTAAAGGCGGCACTTCAGCTTGCAAAGGAAACATTACAAGCAAAAATTGAAGCTCTTGAGGAAGCTTGATGTTGTTCTTGGCTCCCGAAGCGGGACGAAATCGTGATGTGGATAGGTGGATATCGAACAATTTCGAGCCACCTTTGCCGTTATAGCTGATCTGGCAATTTGCACACCGGCACGCAGACCGTGATGCAGGGTCGTTGCCCGGTGTTGCGGCAGGCCGAGGCACAGGGGTCAAACGTTCCGTTCCGGGCTTTGCACCAATCCTTTTTCCCGGTTTCGCATTCCCTGGTATCGGCGATCCATTTTCCGCCGGAAGCGATGCAGGATTTCGCGATTGTCTGATCCGATTCCGTCGCACAGGCGGCGATGATGACCAGGCATGTTGCGGCGACCAAGCGAGCCAATATTGTCAATCTGCTTTCCCTCTTGTCGAAGTCGTCACGATAGCACGGAAAAGGCCCGGCCTCGCTTGGAGACCGGGCCTTTCCTCTTCGGGTTGGGCGTTACCTAGCCGCCCTTGAACCGCTTGATCTCTCCGCTTTCGATGCGGGCGAGATAGGATTCCAACTCCCGTTTCACCACGGGGGCCAGGAAATACAGGCCCAGGATGTTCGGCACGCAGATCAGGAAGACCAGCGCGTCGGATATATCGAGGATCGGGCCGAGTTGCACGATGCATCCCAACATAACGAAGGCGCAGAAGATCAATTTGTAGATCGTCTGACCGCGCATGTTCTCGCCGAAGATGTAGGTCCATCCTTTCAGACCGTAATACGACCAGGAAATCATGGTCGAGAAGGCGAATAGGACACCGGCGATGGCCAGCGGGATCGGGAACCAAGAGAATTGACGCTCGAAAGCGGCGGACGTCATCGCGATGCCCTTGGCGTCACCCGCGAAATTGGGATCGGCCGCGGCCGTCGTGCCGATCACCAGCGCCGTGATCGTGCAAATCACGATGGTGTCGATGAACGGCTCCAACAGCGATACCGTTCCTTCCGTGACCGGCTCGTTGGTACGGACCGCGGAATGCGCGATGGACGCGGAACCGATACCCGCTTCGTTCGAGAACACGGCGCGTTGGAAACCGATGATCAGGGCGCCCAATGCACCGCCGGCGACGCCTTCGCCGGTCATCGCGCCGGAGAAGATGTTCGCGATTGCCTGCGGAATTACCGGCGCGTTCAAGAAGATTACGATCAACGCGAATACGCAGTAGAAGATCGCCATGAAGGGGACGATCTTTTCGGTGACACGGGCGATCGACTTGATGCCGCCGACGATGACGAGGAAGACGATGCCGGCCATGATCAGGCCGACCAGCCAACCGAGACCGTCGAGATTGCCGCCCGCGACGTGGTTGAGCTGCACATAGGCTTGGTTGGACTGGAACATGTTGCCGATGCCGAGGGCGCCGATGAAGATGCCGATGGCGTAGAACATGCCGAGGAACTTGCCGAAGCCTTCCATACCCCGTTCGGCGAAACCCTTGCGAAGATAGTACATCGGGCCGCCCGAGACGGAGCCGTCCGGGTTTTCGTTCCGATATTTCACGCCGAGGGTACATTCGACGAACTTCGTCGACATCCCCAGGAACCCGGCCATGATCAGCCAGAAGGTCGCCCCGGGCCCGCCGACCGTCACCGCGACGGCGACGCCGCCGATATTACCGATGCCGACCGTACCGGATACCGCGGTGGCCAATGCCTGGAAGTGCGAGACTTCGCCGGCGTCGTTTGGATTGGCGTAGTCGCCGCGCACCAGTTCGATGGCGTGCTTGAACCCGCGGATGTTGAAGAAACCCATGTAGAAGGTGAAGAAAACGGCCCCCGCGACTAGCCATAAGACGACCAGCGGTAGTTGTGCCCCGAATACTGGGATCTTGAAGAAGACGATTTTGCCGACCCATGCGGCGATCGGCGCGGTTGCCGTGTTGATCGTTTCGTCGATACCGGCGGCCTGTGCCGTCGCGGTCGCCAACAGCGTGATGACCGCAGCAAGAATGATACGTTTCATGACACCCCCCTTTGGTGTGTCCGATTGTTAATTTTTATGGAACGACTGTGACGGGCACAGGCGAAGTCTGGACGAGCGATCCAGCCACACTGCCGAACAACAGTGATGCCACGCGTGATTGACCCTTGCGGCCGATGAAGATTTGCGTGGCGCCGCGATCCTTTGCGAGATCGACGAGCGTTTCAGACGGATGGCCGTGTTTCACCACGACCTCCACATCGACACCTTTGCCCTTTATCGTCTTAGATATCGGACCAAGTACCGTCGATTGCGCACGCTCGATCTCCTCTTCGCGGCGTTTATGCCGTTCCGCCAGTTCGTCGGGCGTGTGAAAGCTGTAGGGCGACCATTCGATGACATAGGCGAGGATCAGCTTCGAGTTGCTGGCAAGCGCCCGCTCGATCGCGAAATCTGCTGCTCTGACACTACCCTCGCTGCCGTCAACGGCCACGAGATATGTATTGGACATCGGTTTCCCCCTTCCGACATGCTCAGCCGTGGTCCAAACCGAACGCGATCGTCCGGTCGTCGCCGGGCTTTCTGCATCGTTACAGTAGCGTATCGGAAACGGGATTGTGTAGCGCAAAAGTTGTGATGGTAGTGATAGCCACCGTCAGAACTTGTATCCACGGCCGTCAGGACCCCGTGGTGGCCAGACTCAGCAACGTCGCATAGAGCTTTTCCGCAGTCGGGGAGAGCGTGACGCCCGCGCGCCGGACGAGGCCGATCGTCCGAACGATCTCGGGTTCGACGAGGGGGCGCGCCACGATCAAGGATTGGGCGCTATCCGGAATCGCGGATAAGGGGAGGGCGCTAACGCCCACACCGGCTTCGACCAGGGCGAGCGCGGTGGAGAGATGCCGAGCCTCGTAAGCCCAATCGAGCGTGATCCGGGCCCGCGCCAGGGCGTTGTCGATCAACATTCGGTTCCCGCTGCCTTTCCAGACCGCGATGAAACGCGTGGGGTCGACATCGGTCCATTTGATCGCGGTCTTAGCCGCCAGCGGATCGTCCTGACGCATCGCCAGTGCGAACCGGTCTTCGGCCAACGGCTGGAAGTCGAAACTCGAATCCTGAGCGCCGATGAAATCGATCCCGAAATCCACATCGCCGCTGCTGACCGCGTCGAGGACCTCGCTTGCCGATAGGTCGCTGATTCGAATGCGGCCCGTATGGTCCGATGCACGGAATGCGGCGATGGCGCGCGGCAGGATCGAGTGCGTTGCTGTTGGAATAGACGCGACGGTTACCGTTTCACCCGCGGCGTCGGTGGATCGCTGATCGGTTTCGGGCATGCTGGCAAGATAAGGGCAATCGGACGTATTGCAAAATATGTTCGCTATCGTAACGTCGGTTTGAATTGCATACTTCCGGTCGATAAGGTGCGGAGGACAATCGGTTGCTCGCATAAGCGGCAGCCGATGGGCGCTGATAAACTTGCAATCGACAAATCAAATCCCACGATGCCGCTGCACCCCATCCCTTGCCTAATTTTCCGAGGCGGAACGTCGAAAGGGCCGTTCTTCAACTCGAAGGATTTGCCGTCGGATCCGGAGGAGCGCGCACGCACCTTGTTGGCGGTTATGGGGTCGCCGGATACGCGCCAAATCGACGGAATCGGGGGTGCCGATTCGCTGACGAGCAAGGTCGCGATCGTTTCCGCGTCGGAGCGTCCCGGCATCGATGTGGATTATTTGTTCGCGCAGGTCTCGATCGATCAACCGGTCGTCGATATCGCTCCGTCCTGCGGCAACATGTTGTCGGGCATCGGTCCCTACGCGGTGGAAACGGGAATGATCACCCCGACCGCCGATCAGACAAGCGTCATGATCTACAACGTGAATACCGGCGCGCGGATCGAAGCGCGGATCGAAACGCCGGGCGGCGCGATGAACTATGAGGGAACCGCGCAGATCGACGGCGTTCCCGGGGCGGCGGCGCCGGTCTACCTGAATTTCATGGATGTCGTCGGCGCCAAGACCGGCGCCTTGCTGCCGACCGGGAAGGTTATGGAGCGGATCAACGGCCTGGATGCGACCTGCGTCGACGTGGCGATGCCGATGGTTTTCCTACGGGCCGCGGATTTCGGCCTTTCGGGCTACGAAAACCGGGACGAGATCAATCGCAACCGGGTGCTTTTCGAACTGATCGAGCCGGTCCGGCTGGAGGCGGGCGAACGGATGGGGCTCGGCGATGTGTCGGAGATGGTGATCCCGAAAGTCGGCCTGGTTGCGCCGCCGGCTAAGGGCGGCGACATATCCTCCCGGTACTTCACGCCCTGGCAGGTCCACGCCGCCCATGCGGTGACCGGGGCGGTTTGCGTGGCGACGGCCTCGATGGTGGAAGGATCGGTGACGCATGAACTCTGCCGTCCAGATGCGGCCAATCCGCGCGACGTTCAAATCGAGCATCCATCCGGCCGGATCGACGTCCGGCTCGAAACCAGGGGTGCCGGGGCCGATTTGAACGTTGTGAGCGCGGGCATTCTGCGGACCACCCGCCTGATCATGCGCGGCGAAGTGATGGTTCCAGCGTCCTAGGGTCGGATTACAGGAGCGTAAATCTCATGAAAGCCCGGTTCGGCCTCATTGAAATTTCCCGGAGTATTTCAAGTTCGATCGAGAACGCCAGGCTGGCGGAGAAAGCCGGTTTCGATTGGGTCGGCGTGGCCGATTCGCAATCATTGTTCCGTGAGTTGTTTGTCACGCTGACCACTATCGCGCACGCGACGGAGCGTGTCATGATCGGTCCGTCCGTCACCAATCCGCTGACGCGGCATCCGGCCGTCATGGCGAGCGCCATCGCGAGTGTCCATGAGCTATCCGGCGGCCGGGCCATGCTCGGCATCGCGACCGGCGACAGCGCGATCTACAACATCAATGAGCGGCCGCGGGGACTGAAGGGACTCCGGGAATACATCCTTGCCGTGCGGTCGTTGTTGAGGGGCGAACACACCGAATACGCAGGGCGCGACATTCACACCAAGTGGGTCGCCGGGCAGGCGGACAACCCGGTGCCGATCTATATCGCGGCCGAAGGGCCGAAGACGCTCGAACTGGCAGGCGAGATTGCCGACGGCGTGATTTGCGGCATGGGGCTTTCCCCGGACGTTGCCAAGCTGACGTTGGACCATTTGGCGATCGGCGCCGAGCGTGCCGGCAGGAAACTTGACGATATTGATATCTGGGGGCTGGCGCGCGTGAATGTGGGCGCGAATCGCAAGGCATTGATCGACGAAATTCGGATGGAGCTTGCGTCCACGGCGCACCATGCCTTCCGGTTTACGCTCGAGGGAAAATTGGTGCCGCCGGAACTCGCGGACGCGATTCGGGAAGTCCAGCAGGGGTACAAGCCGACGCATCATGAGGATCTCGGAGAGTCGCCGAATGCGGGACTTATGCGGAATCCGGAACTGCTCGCGTATATGACCGAACGGTTCGCCGTTGTCGGGACGCCGGACGAATGCGTCGCACGGATTCAGTCGATCCGGAGTTCCGGCTTTCATCAGTTGCTGTTCTCGGGTTTTGTCGATGAGCGTGCGGCGTTGATAAAGGCGCTTGGGGAAACCGTGTTCCCGCGATGCCGGAACTAGACGGGTTCGATTTAGGTGAATATGCGATGAAGGAGATGTGCCGATGAATGATCAGGACGCTACCGCGAATATCGTTTCCGAGGAACATTGGGCCAGGAAGGGTGATGTCGACCTTTTCATGTTCCGTAAATACGCGTCGAATGTCGGTCAGGATGGCGAACGGCCCGTCTTGGTCCTGGTTCACGGATCGTCGCAGGCGGCGCGCACGAGCTACGACCTGACAGTGCCGGATGCCGGCGAGTACTCGTTGATGAATGTCTTTGCCGGCCGTGGTTTCGATGTCTGGACCATGGATCACGAAGGTTATGGTCGGTCGAGCCGCACCGAGGGGTTCTCCTATATCCTCGATGGGGTGGAAGACCTGAAGGCGGCGGTTCCGATAATCGAACAGGCGACAGGCCAATCGAAGTTCGCGTATTTCGGAACGTCGTCCGGTGCGCTGCGCGCCGGTGCATTCTGCAACGCCGCGCCGGACCGGGTCGAACGGCTGGGGCTGTCGGCCTTCCCCTGGATCGCCAAGGACGCGCCATCGCTGGTCAAGCGGCGCGAGCGGCTGGCCGAATGGCAGGCGACCAACAGCCGCGAAGTGGGCGAGGAATATTTCCACAACATGTTCACCCGCGATGTGGTGGGGTTGACCGCGCCCGAACTGCCGGCTGCCGCCGCGGCCGCCGAAATGGCCAATGGCGGCGGTACCGTGCCGAACGGCACCTATGTCGATATGTGTATCAATCTCCCGCTTGTGGATCCGACGAAGATCACCTGCCCGGTGCTGATCATTCGCGGCGATCACGACGGCATTACGACCGATGAAGACAACGCGGCCTTTTATGCCAAGCTGCCGACCAAGGACAAGCAGATGATCATAATGTCCGGTCAGGCCCATAACATGACGGTCGGCATCAACCGCCACCGGTTTTGGCATATATTGGCGGCCTTTCTGGAGATGCCCGCCCGCGTCGACGACGGTGTCGTCTGATCCAGCCGCTACTAGCTCACCACTCGATCGTGCCACCGTCGTAGCGCTGGAATGTCCCGGTAGTTTCGGGGGTGAGGCCGTCGATGATCCCGCGCATTCCGGTCACGCTCTCGTCGACGGGAATCTGGCCACCTTTGCGGGTTTCGGTTGCGACGGAGCCGGGATGCAGGACGGCAGTGACGATGCCATGTTTGGCGAAGTCGATGGAGATGCTCTTCGCCGCCATGTTCAACGCCGCTTTGCTGCATCGATAGGCGTAGTGCCCGCCCGACCCGTTATCCCCGATCGAGCCGGACCGTGTGCCGATGAACACCATCTGACGGCGGTCGCTGCGGGCAACATGGTCCTCGAACGCATTCGCGACATACACCGGGGCGACGGCGTTGATCTTCATTACGCGGGTGTATTCGTCGATATCCGGCAGCATCAGCGTGCCGGGCCCATCTGGCGCGAATGTCGCGGCATTGTTGATCAATAGGTCGATGGGTTGGTCGTGCAGGGAATCGGCCAACGCCGCCAGCCCGGCTTCGTCGGATACATCCAGGCGATGGAAATGGACGTCGCCGGAAAGGGCGGTCACCTTGTCGCGGCTTTCGTCATCGAGGCAGATCGCGTGGACGGTCCAGCCGTCTTCCGCGTATTGGCGGGCGAACTCGAACCCGATACCATAGTCGCAACCGGTGATGAGTACGGTCGGCATGACGTCCTCCGTGCATGTTGGTAGATCCTATGCGGTCGTTCCGCCAACAGTAACCGCGTCACGAGAGACTCACCACCGACGATCCACAACTTTCCTGTTACTTCTCCTTCCATTCATTCGGAGCATCGGCATTGAGTGACGATACCATCGACGAAATCGTTCAATTCTGGCTGGGTCCGAGCCTTGAAGGTCCCGATCTTGCCTACGGCCGCCGGGATTGGTGGTATCGGGGTGGGGAGGCGGTGGACGCGGAAATTCGCACTCGCTTCGGCGAACTGGTGCCGCGCGCATGCCGACGCGAGTTGATGGCGTGGCAGGGCACCCCGGACGGCGCGTTTGCGTTGATCCTGTTGATGGACCAGTTCACCCGGAATCTGTACCGCAACACGCCGGACGCCTATCTGGGCGACGCGTGCGCCTTCGAGGTCGTGAGTCACGCTATCGACCGCAAGCTGGATCTTGAATTGCACCCGGTCTGCCGGATTTGGCTGTACCATCCCTTCCATCATTCCGAATCCCTCGAAGAGCAAGAGCGGGGCGGCGAATTGTTGCAACAGATACGGGCGTCCGCGCCGAGCGAGTGGCACCGCTATATAGACCGCAGCATCTGGGGGTGGGGGCGTCATCGGGACATCGTTCGCCGCTTCGGCCGGTTTCCGCACCGCAATGCGGTGCTTGGGCGCGCGAGCACCGAGGAAGAAATCGCGTTTCTCGCCGAAAACGGCGAAAGCTTCGGCCAGGGCCCCAAGAAAGCCTAGTGTCTTGGTCAGATGATCTTGCTATCCGCGAGGTCGTCGATGTCCATGTCGCTCAATCCCAGCCACTCGCGCAGGACATCGGCGTTGTCGGCGCCGATACCGGGAAAGAATTTCACATCCGCCGTTGAATAGTTGGAAAGCCGGATCGGCGCGGACGGGAGGACGATTTCGCCCATCTCGGGATGGTCGGCCCATCGCAGCATGCCGCGCTCGTGCATATGCGGGTCGGCGCGGACGTCGGCCAGTGTGCGGACCGGGGCGACCGGAACCCTGTTCTCGCGCATGACCGCATAGGCTTCGTCGCGGGGCAGGTCGCGGCACCACGCCTCGATCATGCCGTTGATCTCCGTCTCGCGGGCATGACGGTCCTCCCTAGTTCCATAGTCTGGATTGCCGATCAGGTCGTCGCGGCCGATCACCGTTAGGATACGGTCCCATTGCGCGTCGCTGACGCAGATGAGGGCGATCCAGCCGTCCTTGCAGCGGAACCGGCTATACGGTGCGGTATTCGCCGGCGACTTGTCGCCGCGGCGCTGCGGGAGTTCGCCGGTGCGGTGATAGGCGGCGAGATCGCTGGTCAGCGTGAAATACATCGTTTCCACCATCGCTGTTTCGACCAGCGTGCCCTTTCCCGTCGCCTGTCGGCCGAGCAGCGCCTGCAACACGCCTGCATAGAGATGGATGCCGCCCATGATGTCGCAGGGCGTGCCGCCTGCGCGTGCGGGTGGGCCGCCAGCCTCGCCGGTGATGCTCATCAGGCCCGCGGCAGCCTGGATCGTATGGTCCATGGCAAGCATGTCCCGGTCGGGACCGGAAAGGCCGTAGCCGGTTCCCGACGCATAGATCAGCCGGGGATTGATCTTACGCAGCACCTCGTAGCCGAGCCCAAGGCGGTCCATGGTACCGGCTGCGAAATTTTCGACCAGCACGTCGGCTTCCTTGGCCATCGACTTCAGTATCTCTTTTCCGCGCGGATGCTTGAGGTCGAGCGTCAGGCTGTTCTTGTTCGAATTCAGCATCGCGAAAGCGAGGGAGGTTTTGTCGCCGACGCCTTGGCGCATCCGTTCGCCGCCATGCGGTTCGACCTTCACGATCTCTGCCCCGGCCATCGCCATCAGGAATGTCGAATAGGGGCCTTGGTAGATTTGCGTGAGGTCGAGCACTCGAATGCCGTCGAGAGGCTTTGCGTCCATGGGATTCTTTCCTGTCCTGTTTCGCACAGGCAGTTTAGCGCATTTCCGGAAAAGCCGAATTCCGGGCGGGATTTGCATTGCGCCGTCGGGCCTGCATAACATTGGTCCGCCGAGTGTAGGCTCGCATCGCTTCAACGACCCGTCCTTCGACACAATCGACGCCGACCGCCGGCCACCGGGAGACCCGAAAAGAATGTCCGATAACAAATCTGCAATCGACAATGCGCGCCGCGTCTGCTGGTTCGACGACAAGAAGACGCCCAATGTCGCCGACTACCTGGAGAAAGAGTCCGAAGTCGCCATGCACCGCCTTGATTTCAAGGCGGCGGAGGATGCGAATTGGGCGGTCATGGAGACGTGCCACGCCTATTGCATTACCAGCGCCCGGGACGAGGTGCCGGATCAATACAAGGTCGCTGCGGATATATTGTCACGGTGTCCGAAACTCCTCGTCGTTTCGACATCGGGGGCGGGCTACGACCCGATCGACGTGCAAGCCTGCACGGATGCCGGTGTGTTGGTGGTCAACCAGACCGGTGCAAACGCAGAAGCCGTTGCCGAACACGCGGTCGGCATGATGCTGGGGCTGGCCAAGAAGATGGTCGAGACGGACCGGTCGTTGCGCCGGGAACGCGGTATCGACCGTGAAGTGTTCAAGGGATGGAATGCCGAGGGCAAGACCGTCGGCATCATCGGTCTCGGCAATACCGGTCGGCGTGCGGCGCGCATTTGCGGCCAGGGTTTGAGCATGAAGGTCATCGCCAGCGACCCGTATATCGAACCGTCCGATTTCGAGGAGCGGGGAGCGGAGGCGGTCTCGTTGGACGAGTTGATGGCGCGTTCGGACTTCATCAGCGTCCATTGCCCGTTTAACGCTGAAACGAAGGATTTGGTCGATGCGCGCGAACTCGCCCTGATGAAGCCGGGTGCCTTTATCGTGAACTGCGCCCGTGGCGGAATCATCAACGAAGACGCGCTCGCCGATGCTTTGGACGCCAAAGCGATCGCCGGGGCCGGGCTCGATGTTTGGAATGTCGAGCCGCCGCCCATGGATCATAGGCTATTGGCCTTCGAGAATTTGATCGCGACCTATCACACGGCCGGCGTGACCTTCGAATCGCGCGAGAACATGGCCGAATGGAACGCGGCGCAGGTCGTCAGCACGCTGCGTGGCGAGCGGCCGCCGCGATTGATCAATCCCGAGGCGTGGGACAAGTTCAAGGCGCGGTACGAAGAGGTATTCGGTCAGCCGGTCGAGGGGTAGCCGGTCCCGCCTGACGGGCGTTCAGGCAGTCCGAGAGCGTTTCGGCGACCGCCCGGACGTGCGGTTCTTCCAGCAGATTATCGTGATTTCCGGGAACGGACCGGATTTCCAGGTCACCGCGAATGAGATTCCGCCAACCCTCATGGGCATCCCGCGGCATCCAGGCGTAAGGGGCCGCCTTGAACAGCACCGCGTCTCCCTCATACGGCTGCGGCCGGTAGGTCCGGACCGACAATAGGTTCGCCTCGATCGGGCGGTATAGCACCTTCGGAATACCTTTCCCCTGGGTTTCGGCCATTCGCCAGGCGGTCGTATACATTTGTCCACGGACTTTGGTCGCTGCGACCGTTCCCATGTTGGAGAGGCGCCGCGCCAGATACGGCGGAACGCTGGCGGCCGGCAGTTCCGCCAATCGATCTCGATGATGTCCGAGCCACTGGGACAGCGTCGCGCGGCCTTGGCCTTGCCGCGGGTTGGTGTCGAACAAGGCCAGAAGGGCAACGGATTGCCCCAATTCTTGGAGTTGCCGGGCAATTTCATAGGCGATCCAGCCGCCCATCGAATAGCCGCCGAGATAGTAAGGGCCGGATGGTTGCACCTGGCGCATCTCGGTGATGTACCGCGCTGCCATGTCCTCGATCCGCACCAAGGGTGGCTCCGATTTGTCCAAGCCGACGGATTGAATGCCATACACCGGTTGATCGGCGTTCAGATGCCCGGCCAAGCCCCGGAAATTCAAGACCTCGCCATTGATGTCGTGAACGCAGAACAGCGGCGGCCGTTGACCGTCGGGCCGGATCGGCACCACGCATCCGTTGTTCGTCGAGGCTTCTATGAGCTTTGCCATGGCCGTGACCGTTCCGGCTTCGAAGAGCACCGAACGGGGGAGCGGGAAGCCCAATGTCTTCTCGATACGGAGGAAAAGCTCCACGGCTTGAAGTGAGTCGCCGCCCAGTTCGAAAAAGTCTTCATCCAAACCCACATGGCGGCGTCCCAGAGCGGCGGCCCAGAGGGATTGAAGCTGGCTCTCCAGGTCGCTGGCCTTCCTGTTCGGTGCCGTTGCCGCGGCAGACCGGCGATTTGGCGTCGATGCAAATACATCCGCCAGTTTGTGCCGTTGGACCTTGCCTGTCGGTCCTTTCGGAATTTCCGTTGCGACGAACAATTGGCGCGGCACCTTGTAGTCGGCCAAACGCTTGCGCAGGAATTGGGTCAGGGCATTTCGGTCGACGCTCGTGTCCTCCCGGGGCACGATGACGGCGGCGACATCTTCGCCGAGGGTCGGATGCGGCATTGGAAAGGCCGATGCCGCCACGATGTCGGGATGGGCGAGAAGCGCGTCGTCGATCTCGATCGGCGTGATGTTCTGGCCACCGCGGTTGATCATCTCCTTGATGCGTCCCGTGATGAAAAGATAACCATCGTCGTCGAGATAACCGCGGTCGCCGGTCCGGTACCAATCACCGATGAATGCGATGCGATTGGCTGCATCGTCGTTCTCGTATCCATCGAAGACGGTGGGCCCGCGCACCGCGATTTCCCCGGTCGTGCCTTGTGGCACGGAGTTCCCGGTTTCGTCGATGATGGCGACGCCGTCATGGGCCGGCTTCCCGACGCTGTTTCGGTCTGGCCGCGGACGATCAACCGAATCCGTCGCAGACGATCCTGCTTCGGAAGTGCCGTAGGTCACCACGATTGGGACTCCGAATGCCGCCTCGACCATTTCTGCGACCGCGGTGTTCAACGGTCCGGTTCCCGACCGCATGAACCGCATGCGGGACGCGATCCGCTCGATTGCTGGGCGATAGGCCGCCAGATGCGGATGGATGGCGTGGTAGACCGTATAGGGGGCGGCACACCACGTGACCTGTTCCTTGTCGAGCGCTTCGAATATGCCTTCGACGCTGAAATCGGTCAGGACGGCGACGCCGCTGCCGGCAATCAGTGGCGTGGAGATGCCCTGGCCGAGACCGCCGCTATGGTACAGGCGGAGCATGTTGAGGCCGCGATCTTCCTGTGTCAGTCCCAGATCGGCTGCGGCGATTTCGTTTCGTGCCGTTAATTGTCGGTGGCGGATCGGCACGATCTTGCTGTGCGATGTCGTGCCGGAGGTTCCGAGAACGGCGATGACGTCATCGGGTTGCACCGGGCCGGCGTTCGTGGTCGCCGGGGCATCCGGCCGCGTGGTGGCTGTGAGCTTCATGGCGCCGTATTCGTCGGGTCCAAGATCGAGAATCGGTAAATCCAGATCGGTGGCCGCGCGCCGGGCCGGAGTATCCATATCCGCTAGGATCGCGACTGCCTTGACCCGCATGTCGCGCAGCTGGATGGCGAATTCTCCGAGCGTGTTGTCCGGGTTCAGGGGAACCGGCGTCGCATAACTCCAGATGCCGATGATGGCCGCGGCCATATCCCGGCCCCCGGGGTGGACGACCGCGATACGGTCGTTTCGGCCGAAACCCCAGCCATTCAGGGTTACCCCCATGGCGTCGGTCGACCGCAGCAGATCGCCAAAGGCGAGCGGAGGCCTTCCATGCTGGAGCAAGGCGGGACTGTGCGGCGTTTCGCCGGCCCAATGCCGCACGACCTCATACATCGTGCCGAACCGCTGAGGGGCTGGTAGAACGCTGTTATCCATCATCCAATTCCTACCGAAGTATGTGGGATGAGCGGCGTTGCGGCCAGAGGTCCAATGGGGTTAACCACCTGTGTCGCTTAGGGGTTGCTGCGGTCCAAGGTGACACGGCGGCGGACCGGGTCGCATAATCGGGGTTTAACATCGAAATCAGCGTGGGATACGCGTCAGCATGGGTCGGACAACCAAGGGCCGCGTCGGGGCCAATCAGGAGCATTTGATCCTGTACGACGATCTTCGGGGCTGGATCGAGCAAGCCGAACGGCTCGGCGAGTTGCGGCGGATAGACGGCGTCTCCTGGCAGGAGGAGATCGGCATGGCGGCGGAATTGGTGAGCCACGACGATTCCGCGCCGGCGGTGCTGTTCGGCGAGGTTCCGGGCAGCCTCGAAGGATCGCGTGTATTGGTTAACATGTTCGGTGGACGGCGTAAGAACATGACCCTCGGCTTTCCTACCGATCTCGGCAAAGTGGCGCTGAGCGAGGCGTTCGCCGGGGTTTACGCCGGCAATGAAGGGTTGATCGCGCCAACCGAAGTCGACGATGGACCGGTGTTCGAGAATGTCATGCAGGGAGATGCTGTCGACCTGGAAGCCTTTCCGGCGCCGCATTGGCACGAAAAGGACGGCGGCCGCTACATTGGCACGGGCTGCTATCACGTCACGCGGGATCCGGAGACGGGGGCGATCAACCTCGGTTCCTACCGGGTGATGATCCACGGCAAGCGGTCGGTCTGCCACAACGTGCTGCCCGGGCGTCATGCCGACCTTCATTTCAAGAAATACCGGGCGCGCGGCGAGCGGATGCCGGTCGCCATCGTGGTCGGCGGCGACCCGCTGACCTTCATCATGGGCGGCTGCGATATTCCCGAGGGAGTTTCGGAATACGACGTGGCGGGTGCGTTGCGGGGCAAACCCATCGACGTCGTGGCCGGCAAGGTGACGGGCCTGCCGATCCCCGCGAATGCGGAGATCGTGCTTGAAGGGTTCGTGGACGGCGACCGGCTGGAGCCGGAAGGGCCGTTTGGCGACTGGACCGGCACCTATACTGAGAAGGGCCGGGTCAATCCGGTTGTCGATATCGAGGCTGTGTACTACCGCAACGCCCCGATCCTACTGGGTTTCGCGCCGCAACGGCTGCCGGACGAATACTCCCGGTTCCGCGCGATCACCCGGTCGCCCTTCCTGAAAAAGGACTTGGAAGCCGCCGGCGTGCCCGGCGTTACCGCCGCGTGGTGCCACGAGGTCGGCGGCTCACGAATGCTGCTCGCCGTCGCGATCGAACAGCGATATGCGGGTCATGCACGGCAGGCGGGGCATGTGGCGTCGATGTGTCGGACCGGTGTCGACGGCAACCGCTGGGTCATCGTCACGGACAGCGATGTCGACGTGACGAACCTGGAGGAACTGATCTTCGCCGCGCTGACCCGGGCGGACCCGGCGACCTCGATCGACTTCATCCGGGGCGCCAAGGGCGCTGTATCCGATCCCCGGCTCGCCCCGTGGGACCGCGAGGCGAAGAACTTCACCAACTCGCGGATGATCATCGACGCCTGCATCCCGTATCACTGGCGCGATGAATTCCCGGAGATCAACCAGCCGAGCGCGGACTCGTTGCGCCGGGCGCGGGAGAAATTCGGGCATCTGCTGGATTAGGGACGGGCGCGTTCTAGTCGTCGCTCAATTCCACGTAGACCGGAGTATGGTCCGAGGCTTTTTGCTTGCCGCGGGGGCCGCGTTCGATCTCGCAGGCGATCAGGCGGTCGGCGGCCTGCGGAGACAGCAACAGATGGTCGATCCGCACGCCTTCGTCGCGGTTCCAGCGTCCGCCCTGATAGTCCCAATAGGAATAGCCGATTTCGCTGTGCAGGGCGCGCCACGCATCTGTTAAACCGAGATTGATCAGCTCGCGGAAGCGGCGGCGGGTTTCCGGCCGGCAGAGGGCGTCGTTGGCGAAGCCTTCGGGGTCATAGACGTCCCGGTCGGTGGGGCAGCAGTTGTAATCGCCGCCGAGGACGATCGGCATTTCGGTCGGCAGCAGCGTGTCGCGGACATGGGCCGTCAACCGGTCCATCCAGGCCAGTTTGTAGGGGAATTTGTCGGTATCCACCGGGTTGCCGTTCGGCAGGTAGATGCCGACGACGCGGACCCCCTTGATCGTCGCCTCGATATACCGCGCCTGGTCGTCGTCGGGGTCGCCCGGCAAGCCCGTCTTGATGTCCTCGATGGAATGCCGCGACAGGATGGCGACGCCGTTGTAGCTCTTCTGGCCATGGGCTGCGACGTTGTAGTCCAATCCCTTGAACTCAAGCTCCGGGAAATCCTCGGTCTGCGTCTTGATCTCCTGCAGCAGGGCGACGTCCGGCTTGCTTTCTTCCAGCCATTCGAGAACGCGGGGAAGGCGCGCCTTGATGGAATTCACGTTGAATGTGGCGATCTTCATCGCGTGTTGGCCGTCCTGTGTGGCTAGAGGATGTTGCCGCTCGACAATGCGTCGTCCTTGAAGGTGATGACCGGCGACAGAGGGTCCGTGCCGGCGGCGATGGTCGCCGCGTCGGGAAGGGGCGTCGAGGGGAGGTCGGGCGCCGAATCCTGCGCCCGGCTGCGGATATCGTTGATCAGCGTGTAGTGATCCGGGAGCGTCTGCAGCAGGTGCGATTTCACGTCGCGCAGGTAGCGCTGATATTCCTTCCAATCACGTCGCGAGATCAATCGTTCGGCGGGAAACTCGACATCGTCGAAAAAGCCCTTGCCGAACAGAACGATGAGATAGGTCAGGTAGCTGAACAGATGGCCGCGTTCCATCTCCTCCGAGCGCGGCAGGACATGGCGGAAGATTTCCAGATCTTCCTGCACCGCGTCGGGAACCTCCAGCTCGTTGCGGGCGGCCTTCCAGTAGGGTGTATCCATCCGGTTCGCCGTGCAGTAGTGCAACACAATAAAATCGCGGATTTCGTAGTTCAGGTCGCGCATACGGTCGTTGAACCGCTTCTGCATCGCCGGATTGAAACTCTTGTCCGGGAAATAGTTGGTCAGCCATTGCAATGCCATGTCGACCATGAAGATCGCGGTGGACTCCAACGGTTCGATGAAACCGCTCGACAGACCGATGGCGATGCAGTTCTTCTCCCAGACCTTTTCGGTACGGCCGACGCGCATGCCGATCGCGCGCGGCTCCGCATCCTTCGCCTGAGGACCTAGGAAGGTTAGCAGTTCGTCCGTCGCTTCCTGATCGGTGCGGAAGTGGTCCGAAAACACATAGCCGGTCCCGAGGCGGGAATAGAGCGGAACCCGCCAGGACCATCCGGCGCCCAATGCGGTACTGGTGGTGACCGGTTCCAGCTTGGTCGGATCCTGGTGCGGCAACTGCACGGCGAGTGCGCGGTTGTTCAACAGATATTTGTCGTAACTCTCGAATCCCACGCCGAGTTTCTGCTGGAGGATCATGCCTCTGAACCCGGTGCAGTCGATCACCAGTTCCACCTCGTGACGGCCGTGCTCCCGGAGCTGCAAGGCCGAGACATAGCCCTTTTCGTCCAGTTCCACGTCCTCCACGTCGTCAAGCACATGCTCGACGCCGCAGGCGACGGCGATTTCCTGGAGGAAGCCCGCGAACCGGCCCGCGTCCAGGTGGTAGGCGTAATTGACCTTCCGCTCGTAGCCGTCGGCGCCCAGCGTCTTCGGACCCCGGTAGTTGTTGATCAGGTCGTGCATCGGGGACTGGTAGTCGCCGAAATGCGTGCGGTCCGCATCCGGCGCGAAGCGATGGAAATGATAGGCGGGGTTGAAGCCCCAGATATCGTCGCCGATCCCGTCGAACGGGTTGAGATAGCTTCGGCGCTGGCCGGTCTTCGGGTCTTTATCCCAGTGAACGAACCGCACGCCGAGCTTGAAGGACGCGTTGCAGCGCTTCATGAAATCGGCTTCTTCGATCCCGAGATACTTCAGCCAATGCATCATTGCCGGGACGGTCGCCTCACCGACGCCGACCGTCGGCACGTTCGGGGATTCGATGAGCGTCACGTCGACCTGTTGGTCGATGCTGCGCCGGTTGAGATGGATCATGAGATACGCGGCCGACATCCACCCCGCGGTGCCGCCGCCAACGATCGTGATTCGCCGAATAGGTTCCGTCATTGGAAGGCCGTCATCCCTGTTTGCCCCGGTTATTTTCCGGAACAATACCGGAAACGATGCCGGATGACATGCCTATAGCGAAATTATTAGCGACGAGGTGCCGGGCAGGTGCCCGGGTGTGCGGATCAGATTGCGAACGACGTCCCGCAGCCACAGGAAGACGTGGCATTCGGATTCTTGACCTGGAACGCCGCGCCGATCAGGTCTTCGACGAAATCGAGTTCCGATCCGGCCAGCAGGTCGAGGGAAACGTCGTCGACCACCACCGTGATGCCGTTCTTTTCGAAAAGATGGTCGTCGGCAGTGGTATCGGTGTCGAAACCGAAGCCGTACTGGTAGCCGGAACAACCGCCGCCCGAGACGGTGACGCGTAGCATAGTACCGTCCGCTTCGCTCTCCAGCAGGGTGGTGATTCGCTTTACGGCACTGTCGCTGACCGAGAAAGACCGGTCAGGCTTGGCTTCCATGCTCGCGAAGGCGTCGCTCATTGGTTGCTCCGAAAAGTACAGAATGGCTGTTTTCTAGGGGTTTAGATAGGGTTTCCCCAGGATTTGTCAATCCCAAACGTTAATCGGGAGCCGCCGGTTTTTGGGGCATTGCCATCCGACGGAGCCGCCGATACGTTCCGGCATGCCTTCTGATTTAGCGCCGTATGCTAGCGATCCAAAGGCGAGCCGCGGACGGCTTCTGGCAGAGCCGGAAAGCCCCACACGGACGTGTTTCCAGCGCGACCGCGACCGGATTATCCATTCCACCGCCTTGCGGCGGCTTATGCATAAGACCCAGGTTTTCGTCTCGCCCGGCGGCGACCATTTCCGTACCCGACTCACCCACAGCCTCGAAGTCGCGCAGATCGCGCGGGGGTTGGCGATCAACCTCGGTTTGAACCAGGATTTGGCGGAGGCCTTGGCGCTTGCGCATGATTTCGGCCATCCGCCCTTCGGTCATGCCGGGGAAGAGGCGCTCGACGAGGTGATGCAGCCCTTCGGCGGGTTCGACCACAACGACCAGACTCTGCGCATCGTGGTTCGCCTCGAGCAGCGGTATGCGGCTTTCGATGGGTTAAACCTGACTTGGGAAATGCTGGAAGGATTGGCGAAGCATAACGGCCCCCTGTTGGGGCCGAAATCCGCCGGAGGGCCATTACCGGAAACGATCGCCGGCTATTCCGAGGTTCAGGACCTGGAACTCGAAAGCTTCGCCGGTCCCGAGGCACAAGTTGCGGCAATCGCCGATGACATCGCCTATGACAATCATGACGTCGATGACGGACTGCGGGCCGAAATGTTCACCATCGACGAGCTTGTAGCCGTGCCCCATGTGGCCGAGGCGATTGACCGGGTGCGGCAGCGGTATCCGCGACTCGAGCCCCATCGCTTGAGCCATGAAGCGGTGCGGAGTCTTATCGATGCCATGGTCAACGATGTGCTGGTGGAGACCAAAGCGCGGCTGTCCGCGGCGTCTCCGGGGTCTGCCGCGGACATCCGTGCGCTCGATCAGCCGGTCGTTGCCTTCTCGTCCGCAATGGTTCAAAAGGACCGCGCCATAAAGAAGTTCTTGTTTGGGAATATGTATCGCCATCCGGAGGTCTTACGGGAGACGGATAGGGCCCGGAGAATCGTGAAGGATTTATTCGGCCGCTTCGTTGAAGATCCCGCATCGATGCCCGACGAATGGTCCGTCTCCGCGGCGGATTCGGGAAGCCGCGAGACGGCCCGGGTTGCGGCCGACTATATCGCCGGCATGACCGACCGCTATGCCAAACGGGAACATGATCGGTTGTTCGGGACGAAGGAAGCGTCGACGTGAATCTATTTCGGGACATGCGGGACAAGGTGGTCGCTGCGATCGGCGCATTGGGCGCGGACGGCGTGGTGCCGGCGGATTTGGACACCGCCCGCATCTCGGTCGAGCCGCCGCGCGACCCGTCGCATGGCGATATGGCGACCAACGCCGCCATGGTCTTGGCGAAGCCGGCAAAGATGAAACCCCGCGACTTGGCCGAGGCCTTGGCGGAAAAGATCGGCGCGCTGCCGGATGTGGCGTCGGTCGATGTCGCAGGGCCCGGGTTTATCAATATCCGTTTGGACGACGCGATCTGGTGCCGGTCGATCGCGACGATCCTCGAGCAGGGCACGAACTACGGGCGGTCCACGGTCGGCGCGGGGCAGGCCGTCAATGTCGAGTATGTCTCCGCCAATCCGACGGGACCACTGCATATCGGTCACGCGCGCGGTACCGTCTTTGGCGATGTCCTGGCGTCCTTGCTGGAGACCGTCGGCTACGACGTCTGCCGCGAGTATTACATCAACGATGCCGGCGCACAGGTGGACGTGCTCGCGCAATCCGCCTATCTCCGCTATCGCGAGGCGCTCGGCGAGGATATCGGCGCGATTCCGGAAGGGCTGTATCCGGGCGACTACCTGAAGGCCGTCGGGTCCGCGTTGGCGGCGGAAGACGGGGACAAGTGGATGAATGCCGCGGAGTCGGATTGGTTGCCGCATGTCCGGGCGTTTGCCGTGGACGCCATGATGGCGCTGGTCCGGGACGATCTATTGGCGCTGGGCGTCACGCATGACGTATTTTCCTCGGAGCGGAAACTGGTCGAGGCGGGGAAGGTCAACGAGGCCTTCGATATGCTCGAATCGCGTGGCCTGATCTACACCGGCACGCTGGAACCGCCCAAGGGCAAGTTGCCCGACGACTGGGAGCCGCGGCCGCAGACCTTGTTCCGGGCCTCCGATTTCGGCGACGACATCGATCGGCCGCTGAAGAAATCTGACGGCAGTTGGACCTATTTCGCCAGCGATATCGCCTATCATCTGGACAAATATCAACGGGGATTCGCCAAGTTGATCGACGTGCTCGGCGCGGATCATGGCGGATATGTGAAGCGCATGCAGGCCGCCACGCGCGCCATCACCGAGGACAAGGCCGAATTGGACGTGAAGCTGTGCCAGATCGTCCGCCTGATGGACAAGGGCGAGCCGGTGAAGATGTCGAAACGGGCGGGCACCTTCGTAACCTTGCGCGATCTTGTCGATGAGGTCGGTAAGGATGTCGTGCGGTTCATCATGCTGACGCGCAAGAACGACGCCGGGCTCGACTTCGACCTCAGCGCGGTGACGGAGCAGTCGCGCGACAATCCGGTTTTCTATGTGCAGTACGCCCATGCGCGCAGCCACTCGGTCATGCGCATGGCGAAAACGGCGGTTCCCGATATCGATTTGTCGGATTCTGCGTTGCAGGGGGCGGAGTTAGAGCGCTTGACGGACGAATCCGAGCTTGCTCTGATCAGAGCCATGGGAAACTGGCCCCGTACCGTGGAAGCCGCCGCCGAAGCCCATGAGCCGCATCGGCTGGCTTTTTATCTGTATGATCTTGCGTCGGCCTTCCATGGCCTCTGGACCAAGGGTAAGGACGACGCGACGTTGCGTTTCATCGTCGAGGACGATGTGGCGTTGACCACCGCACGGCTGGCGCTGGTGCGGGCCTTGCAAACGGTCGTGGGAGCCGGACTGCGCATCTTTGGCGTTGATCCGGTCGAGGAGATGCGATGAGGGCGCGCCGATCCGATCCGCTTAACGATGAACTGACCGCCTTGGACGAACTCGAGGACGAGATCCGGCGGCCGAAAAAGCGGTCGTTGTCGTTGATCGTGCCCTTGCTGATTACGATGATCGTCATGACCGGCGGTGTCACCATCGCCTGGTATTCCTACACGGCGGGGATCAAGGAGGGCAGCGAAGGGGCCGCGCCGCTGCTCAAGCCCAAGGGGCCGATGAAGGTCGCGCCGGAGAATCCCGGCGGCTTGGCGATCCCGCATCAGGACAAGACCGTCTTCAACGCCATCGATGGGCGCGGCAAGGAACAAGGCGTGGAACGCCTGCTGCCGCCCCCCGAAAAGCCGATGTCGATCCCGGTGAAGCCGACGCCGCCGCCGGCCGTGGTCCCCAGCGAGCCGTCAACCGGGTCGCGGGTGCGCGCCGCAGACCGGGCGGGGGATGGGCCGGCCGCCGGAAAACCGGTGCCGTTGACACCGGGCGCGACGCAACCGACGCCTTCCGAGCCTGCAAAGGCGCCGACACCGCCCGCCGCGTCGGCCAAAACCGCGCCGGCGGCCCCGAAGGCCGCCACGACACCCCCGTCGACCCAAAAGACCGCGCGCGCCACCCCGGAAGCGAAGCCGGCCAAACCCGCCGTATCCGCGGGAAAGGCATTTCGCATCCAGATCGGTTCGGTGTCGTCCGACGTGCAGGGCAAGAAATTCTGGGACAGCCAAAGCGTCAAACATCGTGACCTGTTCGGAAAACTGAGCCTCAACCTTCAGAAGGCGACGATCAAGGGGAAGGTCTTCTATCGCATTCAAGGCGGCCCTTTGCCCAATCGCGCCGCGGCGGCGGAGCTCTGCCGGAAACTTAAGGCCCGAAAGATCGGCTGTATCGTCGTCCCGCCCGGGAGGGGTTGAATGCCGCTCGCGGCAATTTTCGGATGCGCCGGCCTGTCACTGACGGAGGAGGAAAAGTCCTTCTACCGGGACTGCGATCCCGTAGGCTTCATTCTCTTCGCGCGCAACGTGGAGTCGCCGGACCAGGTCCGGCGCTTGACCGATGCCCTTCGGGAAACGGTGCAGCGAGCCGATGCGCCGATCCTGATCGATCAGGAAGGGGGCCGGGTCGCCCGTTTGAAGCCGCCGCATTGGCGGCAACCGCCCCCTGCCGAGCTGTTTGGAAGAATCCATGCGAAGGATTCTGCGGCCGGGATTGAGGCGGCGCGGTTGAACGCGGCGGTGATCGGGGCGGAACTTCTCGATTTGGGCCTTACGGTGGACTGCCTGCCGTTGATCGATCTCCGGTTCGAGGGTGCGCACGACATCATCGGCGACCGGGCCTTTTCGGATGATCCCACGGTCGTCGCAACGCTTGGGCGGGCGGTGGCCGAGGGCCTGATCGATGCCGGCGTCTTGCCGGTGATCAAGCATATCCCGGGGCACGGCCGGGCCGTGGTCGACACGCATGAAGCGCTACCGACGGTGGACACGCCCTTGGACGTGTTGCGCGCGACCGACTTTCGGCCGTTCGCCGCGCTTTCCGACATGCCGATCGCGATGACCGCCCATATCGTCTATCAGGCGGTCGATCCGCTGTTCCCGGCCACCACCTCGCCGACCGTGATCGAGGACATTATCCGGGGCGAGATGGGGTTCGCCGGGTTGTTATTGAGTGACGATCTGAGCATGAAGGCCTTGAAGGGCGGCTTGGAAGACCGGGCCCGGGACAGTGTCGGGGCCGGGTGTGATATCGCCCTGCACTGCAACGGCGTTATGGCGGAAATGCGCGACGTGGCCGCCGGGACGCCGGCTTTGTCCGACTCGGGCGCGGACCGGCTGAAACGCGCGCTATCGCGGGTGGCCGGCGGCGGGATCGGAGATGCGAAGGATCGGCTGGCGACGCTTGACGATATAGTTTCTAAAACAATCGGTTGAAGATGTTTTCTAAGGATCTGTGGTAGCGAGCGGGTCCGGGCGGCAATCTTCCCGATGGGATAAAATATCCTCCTAAAGTATGATGCGCGGCTCATGACGAACGAACCACCGTCGCAGGACGGCACGCCCTTTTTCGAAGAAGACACGCGCCCCGCGCAGCCGGGGGCGTCGGGGCCGTTGCTGTTGGATCTGGATGGGTTCGAGGGGCCGATCGACATCCTGTTGGCGTTGGCGCGGGATCAGAAAGTCGATCTAACCAAGATTTCGATTTTGAAGCTCGCGGATCAATATCTCGAATTCATCACGCAGGCGCGGGAACTCCGTCTCGAATTAGCGGCGGACTATCTCGTCATGGCCGCCTGGCTCGCCTATCTCAAATCGCGGCTCTTGCTGCCCTCGGTCGAGGAAGATGGCGAGCAGCTGTCTGCCGCCGAGATGGCGGAGCGCCTTGCATTCCAGCTTCAGCGGCTGGAGGCGATGCGCAAAATCGGCCGTGCCTTGATGGACCGGCCCCGGTTGAACCGCGATTTCTTCGCGCGCGGCGCGCCGGAACCCGTCGAGGTCGTGAACCATTCGGTCTATGAGCTGACGCTGTTCGAATTGCTCAAAACCTACGGCGAATTCCGGACACGCGAAAACATCACCTCGTTGCGTATCGATCCGACCGAGCTGTTTTCCACCGAGGCCGCGCTCGACCGCCTCCGGTCTCTGCTGGGCGATGTCCCGGACTGGGCGACATTGTCGACCTTCCTGCCGGAGGATATGCCGCGCGGCCTTGTCGCGCGGTCGGCGATGGCGGCGACCTTTGCCGCGAGCCTCGAGATGGTGAAGGCGGGCGAATTGATGGTGCGGCAGGAAGGGACGTTCGCGCCGATCTACGTTCGAAAAGCGACAGAAAAAACGCCAATGGGGACATCTTAGGAATGGATCATTTCCAGCAGCTTCGTCTGCTTGAAGCCATGCTGTTTGCCGCCGCCGCACCGGTGCCGGTCAAGACGATCGTCAGCCGCATGCCGGAAGGAACGGACGTCAAGGCGCTGCTCGAGGAACTCCAGGGCATTTATGCCAATCGGGGCGTCCATCTGTGCCGTATCGGCAAGGGGTGGGGGTTCCGCACCGCGCCGGATTTGGCGCCGCATTTGCGCGTCGAGAATACGGTGTCCCGGCGGATGTCGCGGGCGGCGATCGAAACGCTGGCGATCATCGCCTACCACCAGCCGATCACGCGCGCCGAGATCGAGGAAATGCGCGGCGTCACGCTCAGCCGTGGCACCCTCGATCTGCTGCTCGAAGCGGGCTGGATCCGGCCGCGGGGCCGCCGCCGGACCGCCGGCCGCCCGGTCACTTGGGGCACCTCGGAGAATTTCCTGGATCATTTCGGCCTGGAGAGTGCGGACGCGCTGCCGGGGGTCGACGAATTGAAGGCCGCGGGGCTGCTCGACCGCAAGCCGGGTTTCGGTCCGTTGAGCGAAATCCGCGAGCAACCCACCACCGAGGAATTGGACGAAGAGACGCCCGAGGAGGAGGAATTGTCGGCGGAAGAAGCCGTAGAGGCGGATTTCGGCGACGATCCGGGACCCGAGGAACCCGCCGACGAGACACCGGATTCCGAGGACAAGGAAGAGCGGCCGAGCGCGGAAGTCGTCGATTTACCGCAGTTTGCGCGCACCCGCGGCGGCGAATAGCCCGGATGCACACCTTGCGTTAACGCAATTGCGACTTAATCTAGATAGCAGTATCAATGTCGCGTGACGTAGACACAGCATCTGGATCGACTGGTGACCACACCGGCTGCACTCGAATTGGAAGGGCTCCACCACGCCTACGGTGACGTTACCGCCGTGGAATCCTTCAGTCTTTCCGTGGCCGCGGGCGAAGTCGTGTGCCTGCTCGGCCCCTCCGGGTGCGGCAAAACCACGGTGTTGCGTCTGGCGGCGGGGCTCGAGGAGTTGCAGCAGGGCCGTATCGCGATCAACGGTCAGGAGGTCGCCGGACCGGGCCTTTGGGTGCCGCCGGAGGATCGCAGCGTCGGATTGGTCTTCCAGGATTTCGCGCTGTTTCCCCATCTTACCGTTGCACAGAATGTGGATTTTGGGCTGACGGGGATGAAAGGTGACGACCGCCGGGCGCGCTGCGACGAAGTGCTGCGGCGGGTCGGCGTGGCCGATCTGGCCGACCGCTATCCGCACGCCTTGTCGGGCGGGCAGCAACAACGCGTGGCGCTGGCCCGCGCCTTGGCGCCGAGCCCGCCGTTGATCCTGTTGGATGAGCCGTTCTCGGGGCTCGATTCCCGACTTCGGGACCAGGTGAGGGATCAGACCCTGCATTTGCTGAAGCACAGTGGTCAGGCGACCCTGATGGTCACCCACGATGCCGAGGAAGCCATGTTCATGGCGGATCGCATCGCCGTCATGCGCGAAGGGCGTAATGTCCAGACCGATCAACCGGATGCGCTGTATTACGACCCTGTGGACGCATTCGTCGCAGAGTTCTTCAGCGATGTGAACCGATTGACCGGCGTGGTTCAGAACGGAAGTGTCTACACGCCCTTCGGCAATCTGCCGGCCGAGCCGATGCGGGACGGCCAATCCGCGGAAATCCTGATCCGGCCGGAAGCCCTGCGCCTGTCGGCAACCGTTAATGGGGAAGAGGGCACCGCGCGCGTGCTGGCGTCCCGCATGCTGGGTCGGTCAAGCCTGGTCCACCTGTGCACCTGCCGCCAAATCGGCGAGGAAATTCATCTTCATGCGCGGGTCCCGGGCAGGTTCCTGCCGAAGGAGAACGAAGTTCTTCAGGTCACCTTGGATTCGACGCAGGCGTTCGTCTTTCCGGCCGAGCAGAGTTGAAACAATAAACTTTGCGCAGGACGACGTCAGAAGTCGATTTTCAGGGCGCTCGACAGCTTGGAACGCTGGGATTTCGGTATATCTCCTGGTATCAATGGATCGTTGCGGGGCCGAGCGTGTTCTGCAATGATCGGCGCCATCTGACGTGCATCGACCCGCGCCGGTAAAGAGGAGACATCAGCTTGGGCACATTTAGTATTTGGCATTGGCTTATCGTCCTGGCCGTTGTCCTGATTTTATTCGGCGGCGGGGGGAAACTGTCGCGGCTTATGGGTGATTTTGGTAAAGGCTTGAAGTCCTTCAAGAAACAGGTGAAGGACGATAACGGCGATAATGCCGAATCCCAGCCGGTCACGAATAACAAGGAGGCGGAGCAGGTCGCCTCTCCGACGGCAGCGGAAAATGACAAGGCCGCGAAGGGCTAGCCACGGCGCCGTCCTGACACCAGTTCAACGCATGAAGCGCCGCCATGTTTGACATCGGCTGGCAAGAACTCTTCCTCGTCGCCCTGATCACCATCATCGTGGTCGGGCCAAAGGAGTTGCCGCGTGTCCTCCGGACTGTAACTCTTTGGATTCGCAAGGTTCGGTCCATGGCGCGCGAGTTCCAGGACGGGATCGACGATCTTGCGCGCGAAGCCGACCTGGAGGATCTCCGGAAGGATATCGAGAAGGGAGCCGGCGTCGATTTCGGGGACGAGATCGAACGCACGATCGATCCGTCCGGAGAGATGCGGGAGGCGGTCGAGGAGATCGGCGGCGCCGTCGAGGACACAAAGGACGCCGTAAGCAACCCGAAGATCGCCGCCGACAGGCCTGAGAAGGTCGAGAGCGAAACCGCCGGGCCTGACCCGAAGATCGCCGGCGGTAAGACGGAAAGCGCCGGATGAGCGGGGATATCGAAGACGCGAAGATGCCGTTGCTCGATCATCTGATCGAGCTTCGACGCCGTCTCATCTACAGCGCGGTGTCCTTCCTGGTTTGTTTCCTGGTCAGCTTCTATTTCGCCGATCCGATTTTCAAT
Source organism: Alphaproteobacteria bacterium (assembly GCA_965228975.1). Classification (GTDB taxonomy): domain Bacteria; phylum Pseudomonadota; class Alphaproteobacteria; order UBA8366; family UBA8366; genus JAJFJD01. The sequence continues at coordinate 1,954,565 of OZ245851.1, read as the reverse complement.
TTCCTGGTGGCGCCGCTCGCCGATCTTTGGACCGGCCAGGAATCCCGGCGGCTGATCTATACGGCACTGCACGAGAAATTCTTCACGGAGATCAAGGTCGCCTTCTTTGCCGGTGCGTTCCTGGCCTTTCCGCTGATTTCCAACCAGATATGGATGTTCGTGGCCCCGGGATTGTACCGCCACGAAAAGCGCGCGTTCCTGCCGTTCCTGATCGCGACGCCCTTTCTGTTCCTGCTCGGGGCGGCCTTCGTCTACTATCTCGTCCTGCCGGTCGCATGGCAGTTTTTCGCGGGTTTCGAGCAGGCGGGCGGGGAAGGTCAGCTCGCGATCGCGCTGGAACCCAAGGTCAACGAATACCTGACCCTGGTCATGCGTCTGATCTTCGCATTCGGCATCAGTTTCGAACTGCCGGTTTTGCTGACGTTATTGGCGCGCGCCGGATTGGCGACCAGCCAAGGCATGCGGGAGAAACGCCGCTACGCCATCGTCGCAGCCTTCGTCGCCGCCGCGATCCTCACGCCGCCCGATCCGCTGAGCCAGATCGGCCTCGCTCTGCCGATCATCGCCCTGTACGAGATTTCGATCTGGTGCGCGCGGCTCGTCGAGCGCAAGCGGCAGGAACGCGAAGACGCGTTGGACCGCGAAATCGAGGATGATGACATCTGACGGCTAGCCCCGTATAAAGCCGCAGAAATCACGATAAGTCTTCACTCGAAACCGGTTTAGAGCCATGCACGACCTGCGCTTCATTCGTGACAATCCCGACACTTTCGACACGGGTCTAGGCCGCCGTGGCCTCGCCCCCGCGTCGGCGCAGATACTTGAATTGGATGTTCAGCGCCGTGCGGCGCAGACGTCGATGCAGGAGATGCAGCAGCGCCGCAATGAGGCGTCGAAGCTGATCGGTGCGGCCAAGAAGTCGGGCGAGGATGCGACCGACCTGATTGCCGAGGTGCAGTCGATCAAGGATCGTATGGATGCCGCCGAAAAGGACGAACGCGCCCAAGCCGCCGCCCTGAAGGGAATCCTCGAGACGCTGCCCAACCTGCCGGCGGACGACGTGCCGGACGGGGCGGACGAGGACGATAACCGGGAGGAACGCGTGGTCGGCGATGCGCGCCAGATGAATTTCGAGGCGCGGGAACATTTCGATCTCGGTGAAGCGCTCGGCATGATGGATTTCGAGACAGCCGCGAAACTGTCGGGCTCTCGTTTCGTGGTGTTGTCGGGCGCTCTGGCCAAGCTCGACCGGGCCCTCGCCAATTTCATGCTGACCCTGCATACCGAGGAGTTCGGCTATACCGAGGTCGTGCCGCCAGCGTTGGTGCGCTCGCAGACCATGTACGGCACCGGACAGTTGCCGAAATTCGAGGAAGACTTGTATCGCGCCGGCGATGATTTCTGGCTGATTCCGACGGCGGAGGTGCCGTTGACGAGCTTGGTCGCCGACGCGGTGACCGGCGTCGACGAATTGCCGCTCCGCGTGACCGCTTGGACGCCGTGTTTCCGGTCGGAAGCGGGCTCCGCCGGCAAGGATACGCGCGGCATGCTCCGGCAGCATCAATTCAGCAAGGTGGAATTGGTCAGCATCACGCATCCGGAAGAGTCGGAAAACGAGCTAGAACGCATGACCGGTTGTGCGGAAGAGGTGCTGAAACGTCTCGGCCTTTCCTATCGCGTGGTGACGCTGTGCACCGGCGACTTGGGGTTCAACGCCCGCAAGACATACGATATTGAGGTTTGGCTGCCGGGACAGAACCGGTACCGTGAAATTTCGAGCTGCTCGAATTGCTGGGATTTCCAGGCGCGGCGGATGAACGCGCGCTTCAAGGTGCCGACCGAGAAAGGAACCCGCTTCGTTCACACGCTGAATGGCTCCGGCCTGGCGGTCGGGCGTACCTTGATCGCCGTATTGGAGAACTACCAGCAAGCGGACGGCTCGATTGCCATTCCCGATGTCCTAAAGCCCTTCATGGGCGGGCAGGACCGCATCGAGGTCGATCGGGGATAAGGGAGCTGGCGCAACGCGATGGTGGACTTGGCGAACGCCCGTATTTTGGTCGTGAACGATGACGGGATCGCTGCGCCCGGTCTCAAGGTCATGGAAAAGATTGCCCGCTCGCTGGGCAAAGAAGTCTGGGTCGTCGCCCCGCAGACCGAACAGAGCGGCGCCAGCCACGCCTTCACGGTGACCAACTCAATCCGGGTCGAAAAGCTCGGCCGTCGGCGGTTCGCCGTTTCCGGCAGCCCGACCGATTGCGTGTTGTTGGCGGTCGGCGAGATCATGGCCGGATCGCTGCCGGACTTGGTGCTGTCCGGCGTCAACAAGGGCGCCAACCTGGCCGAGGAAGTGATCTATTCCGGAACGGTTGCGGGTGCCATGGAAGGCGCGTTGCTGGGGTTCCGGTCGATCGCCTTAAGTCAAGCCACCGGTCCCGGCCGTGCGATCGATTGGTCGGCGTCCCGCCGCTACGGCGCGGACGTCATCCGGCAGCTGCTGTCCGTCGAGTGGACGCGCGATGTCTTCATGAACGTCAATTTTCCGGCCTGTAAGGTCAAGGACGTACAAAATACCGTTGTGGTGCCGCAGGGCCGGCGAAGCGGCGGATATGAGATACACGGCGTGCCGCTGCGCGGCCGCCAGTACTACATGATCGGCGAACCGCAACACGACAACGACCGGAAAAGGGGCGATGCGGACTTCCGCGCGATCGACCGGAACGACATCGCGATTACGCCGCTGCATGTCGATCTCACCCATCGCGGCTCGTTAACGACTATTCGCTCGCTTTTTGCTACAACAAGGCCCGAACGCTAGACGCAAACCAGACGGGACCTCGCGGTGACGCCGCCGACCCAAAAAATTCGTCTGATTCTCGAGCTTCGCCGCGCCGGCATCACCGACACCGGATTGCTTTCGGCATTGGAGAATGTGCCGCGTCGATTGTTCGTGCCGGATGCATTTCAGGACCAGACCTGGGAGGACACTGCGCTGCCGATCGGCCATGGGCAGACGATCAGCCAACCGACGGTCGTGGCACGGATGGTGCAAGCGTTGAATCCTGACAAGAACTTGAAAGTACTGGAGATCGGCAGCGGTTCGGGGTATCAGACTGCGATCCTGTCGTATCTGTTTCGCCGAGTCTATGCGATCGAACGCGAAGGAAGTTTGATGCAACGCGCCGAGGACTGTATCGCAGAGTTGCGCCGTCACAACGTGACCGGCCGCACCGGGGATGGAAGTCTGGGTTGGCCCGAACAGGCGCCGTTTGAGCGGGTTCTGGTATCCGCCGCGTCCGAGGAAATTCCGCCGTTGTTATGGGACCAGCTTGCGGTCGGCGGCATCATGGTCTGTCCCTTGGGCGAGGACCGCGGCGAACAGCGAATTATGCGATTCGTCAAAACGGATGGCGTGCCGGACGTCGAGGATCTGGGGCCGGTGCGGTTCGTGCCGCTCGTTTCCGGGCGCGCGCAACGAAAGATCGCGGTGTAATGGCCATGCAGCGACCGTGCCGCCGAACCTACGGATATGCCGCGACGATGTTCGCGTTGTTGCTTGGCGCCTGTGCTCAGCCGGCGAACGTGGTGCTCTATGAAGAGAATGCGCGCGCGAAGGAACGGCAATTGGCGTCGCGCCGCGGCATCCAGGAGCCGCAAGCGCCGATACCCCGCGCCAAGCCTCGGCAGGGACAAGCAGGCATCATCGAGAGCAAGCCGCTACCGCCACCGGGGGGCGCCAAAAAACAACAGGCACTCAGCGGGTTCACCCGGGGCAAGACCTCGGTAACGGCCTTCGACCGGAAGGGTGCGGCCGGTAAGTACCAGCCTGTGCCGGCGAGCGGCGTTCATATCGTCACCAAGAAGCAGACGGTCTACGCGATATCGCGTCTCTATGGCGTGCCCGTGCGCAGCCTGTTGATCATCAACAAGCTCGAACCGCCCTACATCCTGGCGTTGGGACAGAAAATCAAAGTACCGGCGCAGCGGACGCACTTGGTGAGCAAAGGCGATACGGTCTATTCGATTTCCCGGCGGTACGACGTCTCACGCAAGGAACTCATGCGGCTGAACGGCGTTGGGACGCCCTTTACGATCAAGATCGGCCAGACGCTGTTGTTGCCGGCGACACAGGCCGCTGTGACGGCGGTGGCGGCCGTGGACCGGGGGGAAGGGGACCGGTCGAACGAGCCGCCGGCGGCGGCCGCGCCGTCGCCTGAATCGCAGGTTGCGATCGCGCCGCCACGGCAGGTAATCGTGCCGCCGTCGACCAATATCCCCCGGCCGAAGGGGCTTAGCCGGGGCGGCTTCATGTGGCCGATATCCGGGCGGGTGATCTCGCGGTTCGGCCCGAAAAAGGGCGGTTTGCACAACGACGGCATCAATATCGCCGCACCGCGCGGAACGCCGATCCTGGCGGCGCAGAACGGGGTCGTCGCGTATCGCGGCAACGAGTTGCGCGGGTTCGGGAATCTCATCCTCATCAAGCACGCAAAGGGATACATGACCGCCTATGCGCACACGGACAAGATTCTGGTGAAGCGGGGACAGCGGGTTTCGCGCGGCCAGACGATCGCCAAGGTCGGCAGCTCGGGCAACGTGGCCAAACCGCAGCTTCATTTCGAGATTCGCAAGGGCCGCCGCGCGGTCAATCCGAAGAAATACCTGCGTCAGCGGCGTGCGGCGCTAAATGGGTCAGGAACCATTGAGGTGCTGACCAAGCCGTCCGGCTAGGTCCTGAACGTATTGCCAAGCAACGCGGCCGGACCGTGCGCCGCGCGTGACCGACCATTCCTTCGCTTCCGCCTTCCAGTCGATATCGCCGGTCTTTAGGCCGTAATGAGCGATATATCCTTCGATCATCGCGAAGAATGTGTCCTGATCGCAATTGTGGAAGCCCAGCCACAGGCCGAACCGGTCGGAGAGCGATACCTTTTCCTCGACCGCCTCGGACGGATTGATCGCGGTCGAGCGCTCGTTTTCCATCATGTCGCGCGGCAAGAGGTGCCGACGGTTGGACGTGGCATAGAAAATCACGTTGCCGGGGCGGCCTTCGATCCCGCCTTCGAGCATCGCTTTAAGGGATTTGTAGCTGGCGTCGTCGCCGTCGAAAGACAGGTCGTCGCAGAACACCACGCATCGCCGCTTGCTGCCACGGAGAAGCCCCAGCAGATAGGGCAGGCTCGGGATGTCCTCGCGATGGATTTCGACCAGGGCCAGGCTGCGGCCCTTCTCGGTATTGATCTGGGCGTGGACCGCCTTTACCAGCGAACTCTTGCCCGTGCCGCGCGCGCCCCAAAGCAGGGCGTTGTTGGCGGGAAGACCGTCCGCGAACCGTCGGGTGTTCTCCAGCAGGGTCTCAACCTGACGCCCTATACCTTTGAGAAGATTGATGTCGATGCGGTTGACCACGGGGACCGGGTCGAGGGTATTGGCCTCGGCGCGCCAGACGAAGGCGTCGGCGGCCGCGAAATCCACCGCGGCAGCGGATTCCGGGGCCAAACGCTCCAGTGCGCTCGCGATCCGCGTTAACAGGGTATGGGTCTTGTTATTGTCGTCCATCACATCGATATACCGGAAATGGCGTGCTTATTCACGCCGGCGGCGGACCCTAGCGATGGGAGGGGCGGTCGTCAATTACAGGGCGGCTTGGTGGGCCAAGCGTTTAGCTCGATTGAAATTACGGCACGGACCGGTATAGTCCGCCCTCTGTGCACAGGTGTGCAAGCCCATCTGGGAGACTTTGATGTTTATTTCGACTGCTTGGGCCCAGGGGGCCGGTGGCGGCGGAGGCGGCCTTCTGGAAGCCATGATCCCGCTGGTGTTGATTTTCGCCGTTTTCTATTTCCTCCTTATCCGGCCTCAACAAAAGAAGATGAAGGCTCATCGGGAGATGCTCTCGGCGGTACGCCGGGGGGACAAGATCATTACAGGCGGCGGCATTTACGGCACCGTGACCAAGGTGGTCAACGAGAACGAACTCGCGGTACAGATCGCCGACGGTGTGCGGATCCGCGTTTCGCGGGGCACGATCGCCGAAGTCCTGTCGAAGACCGAGCCGGCGCAAGCCGATAAGAAGGAAAAGGGCGGTAAAGCCGCCGGCGACGCCAAGGCGAGCTAGACCGTTTCCGGACCTTAGCTGAAACAGAGGCCTATGCTAGATTTCCCAACTTGGAAGCGAATCCTCGTCCTGGCCGTATGTTTGCTGGGCGTCCTCTATGCCGCACCGAATTTCCTGCCGAGCGGATCGCTCGAAGGCGGACCGGATTGGGCACCCGGCAAGCGGATTAACCTCGGCCTTGACCTTCAAGGCGGCGCGCATCTGCTGATGCAGGTCGATACCGACGGCTACGTCAACGATATCCTCGACAAGAGCTATAAGGCGACGATCCGAACGGCCATGCGCAGTGAGCGGGTGCGGGGTACCGTCACGCTCGAAGGACGCGATCTGATCTTTCAGATACAGGACGAGGACAAGGCCGATGCGGTCCGGTCGCGCATACGGCTTGAGAATCCCGATCTGCTGATATCCTCCGAAGGCGGAGGAAAGTTCAAGGCGAGCCTGACGGATCAGGCCCTGCGCGACCGCATCACGACGGTCATCGGCCAGTCGATCGAGGTGATCCGCCGCCGGATCGACGAACTGGGAACCCGCGAACCGATTATCCAACGCCAGGGTGAGGATCGGATTTTGATCCAGGTCCCGGGCGCCCGCGATACCGAACGGCTGAAGGCCACGATCGGCAAGACCGCCAAGATGACCTTCCACATGATCAATATGGCCTGCGATCCAAATGCTGCGCGGGTGCCGCCGGGGTCGCAATTGCTTCCGTCGGACGAACTGGGTCCCGACGGTCAGCCGTTTCAATATTGTATCCATCGGCGCGTGCGGCTCAGCGGCCAGAACCTTGTCGATGCGCAACCGAGTTTCCAGGACAGCCAGCCGGTCGTCAGCTTCCGTTTCGATACCCGGGGCGCGCGGATTTTCGGCGATATCACGTCGAAGAATGTCGGCCGCCTGTTCGCCGTCGTGCTTGACGGCAAGGTGATTTCCGCTCCGCGGATCAACGAGCCGATCCTCGGCGGTTCAGGCATCATCCAGGGTAACTTCACCACGCAGAGTTCGCGGGATCTCGCGGTGTTGCTGCGTGCCGGCGCGTTGCCTGCCGATTTGACCTATTTGGAAGAAAGGTCGGTCGGTCCCGGCCTCGGCCAGGATTCGATCGACGCCGGCAAGATCGCCAGCATCATCGGCATGATCCTGGTTGTGGTTTTCATGATCGTCACCTACGGCCTGTTCGGGGTCATGGCGAATATTGCGTTGGCATTCAACGTCGCCTTGATTTTTGGTTTGCTGTCCTTCCTTCAAGCAACGCTGACGCTGCCCGGCATCGCCGGAATCGTCCTGACCATGGGCATGGCGGTGGATGCGAACGTGCTGATCTTCGAGCGAATACGGGAGGAGATCAACGCCGGGCGTTCGCCATTGAATGCCGTCGACGCCGGATACCGGCGCGCGCTGACGACGATCATCGACTCGAACCTGACGACGCTGATCGCCGCAATTCTCCTGTTTGCGTTCGGTTCGGGGCCGATCAAGGGTTTCGCCGTTACGCTCTCCATTGGAATCATGACCTCGATGTTCACCGCCATCATGGTGACTCGCTTCCAGGTCGTTCTGTGGCTGCGCCGAAAGCGCCCGCAGATGTTGCCGATTTGATCCGGGCCGGAGGAAGTTTGGAATGAAGACGCTAAAATTGGTTCCCGCCGGAACGAAGATCGATTTCATCGGCAAACGCTTCATTGCGATGGGGTTGTCGGTGTTCTTGATCGTCGCGTCGATCGGCCTCTACACGACCAAAGGCTTGAACCTCGGTATCGATTTCCTGGGCGGCATCATGCTGGAAATCGAAACCAAGGGACCGGCGGATCTCGGTGATTTGCGCGGTAAGGTCGGCGGACTGGGCCTGGGCGATGTCAGCCTGCAGGAATTCGGATCGCCGGAAGTCGTGCTGCTCCGCGTCCAACGGCAGGAGGGCGGCGATAACGCACAACAGGCAGCGGTGGCTAAGATCAAGGGCGCCATCGGCGATCAGGTGGTGGAGTACCGTCGGACGGAACTGGTCGGGCCCACGGTGGGGGCGGAACTTCAGGAATCCGCCATCTGGGCCGTGATTGCCGCCATCGGGGCGATCCTGATGTATATCTGGTTCCGATTCGAGTGGCAGTTCGGTATCGGCGCGGTGATCGCCCTGACGCATGACGTGATCACGACGATCGGGTTGTTCTCGTTGATCGCGCTTGAATTCAATCTGGCGACGGTTGCCGCGGTGCTGACGATTGCGGGCTATTCGATCAATGACACGGTCGTCGTCTATGACCGTGTGCGGGAGAATCTGCGAAAATACAAGAAGATGCCGCTGCCCGACGTGTTCAACCAGTCGATCAACGAGACCTTGTCGCGAACGGTCATGACGAGTGTGACCACGCTGTTGGCGTTGGGCGCGTTGTACAGCTTCGGCGGCGAGGTCATCCGTGGCTTCACCATTGCCCTGATCTGGGGCGTGATCATCGGCACCTATTCGTCGGTAGCCCTTGCGGTGCCGTTGTTGCTGTATCTCAACATCCACCGCGGCGACGAGACGAGCGGCGCCCAAGAGGCGACGCCCTAGAGGGCGGACCGCCGGTCCATGGAATTCTCGACGAAGGCTCCCGAAAACCGGCAAGTCATTGAAAGTTATGGCGCGGGCCGGTTTCGTGTGTCGGGAATGGAACACAGCGGGTCCGTCCTGGTATTTCAGAACCGGACGATACCCTGGAACGTCGCCCGGATGGGTGAGCTGGCAGCCGACAGTTTCGCCCCGATCATCGCGGCGGACCCATCCGTGGAAATTCTGGTTCTGGGATGCGGTGAAACGCTGGAATTTCTTGCGCCCGACTTGCGGTCGGTGTTGCGCGAGCACGCTATCGGCTGTGACGCAATGGATACGGGCGCCGCGTGCCGGACCTACAACGTGCTGATCGCCGAGGAACGTCGGGTTGCCGCGGCCTTGATCGCGCTGCCGGTCTGATCCGCTGCGGCCGGCCGAACGAAAAACGGGGCCCGAAGGCCCCGTTTCCCATCGAATGCGGCGTGGAAGCCGTTTAAGAGGTTCCAAACAGGTTCTGTGCGGACACCATGGCGAACAGCATGGGGATCGACAGCAACGTGTTGGTGCGCGAGAACAGCATCGCGGTGCGGGCCGACGCGGCTTTCGTCGCGTCATCCGCTTCGACGATGCCAAGCGCTTTCTGTTGTGCCGGCCAGATGACGAACCAGACGTTGAACCACATGATGATGCCCATCCACATGCCGATACCGATCATGGTGTGGCCCAGCGCGCCGCTCGTGGCGCCGACGGCCAAGGCATCGACCAAATATCCGTTCATCATCGCCAGGATCAAGCCGGTAATGAGCGTGCCCATGGCGCCCCATCGGAACCACCAGAGCGCGGCCGGCGCGATAACCTTGCCGATCGCAGGTTTTTGCTCGTCCGGGATGTTCGGCATATTCGGTATCTGGACGAAATTGAAATACCAGAGTATTCCGATCCACATCACGCCGCTGACAACATGGAGCCAGCGGAACAAGAATTTCCAGAATGCCAAATTGTCATACTGCTGTGTCGCGTATATGCCGAAGAGAATGGCCGCGAGAATGAATCCCGCGGTCACCGTCCTGGACAAAGATGTAAGAATTGCGGCCATGTCTTTCTTTCTCCCCCAAGGTGCGAATGCGAATAAATATAGCACAGGCTCGAGATTCGGCTAGTCGGGTCAGGGAAAAGGGAAATTTCAGCGCAATGCCAACGGAACTCGGTGCGATACGGAACCTCTCATACTGCGGGAATGAGGTCCGGCAGTATGATCCGGACCGGTTCGCGACCGCGATGTTGGCCCCGCCGGCGTACCGCGACGGCCTGTTCAGCCTCTATGCGTTCAATCTTGAAGTCGCGAAAACGCGCGAAGCGGTGAGCGAACCGATGCTGGGTGAAATCCGGCTGCAATGGTGGCGCGAGGCGATCGAGGGCATCTATGACGGGACGCCGCGCCGGCATGAAGTCGTGCAACCGTTGGCCAAGTTGGTTGCCGATCATGCCCTGACGCGCCGGTATTTCGATGACCTTATCGACGCGCGGGCGAAGGACCTCGCCGACGATGCGCCGGAGTCTCTGGAAACACTCCTGCGCTATGCGGAAGGAACCTCGTCAAACTTGATTTGGCTCGCCCTTGAATCGCTTGGTGTCCGGACCGAAGCGGCATTGACCGCGGGTCGTCATGTTGGAATCGCCTGGGCATTGATCGGGCTGGTACGCGCAATGCCGTTCCACCTCGCGCAACGGCGGGTCTATCTGCCGGAAGAGTTGATCGGCCGTCACCGAGTCGAGCGCCGAGACCTGATGGAGTTACGCCCTGAGCCTGCGATCGCAGCCGCGGTCCAAGACATCGCCATACTCGCTCGGACCCACCTGGAGAAGGCACGTGCCTCACGCGGAAATGTATCGAAACAGGCTCTTCCGGCGCTTTTGCCGGCGGCCCTGACCGATTTGTATCTTCGACGGTTAGCCAGCGCCGGGTATGACCCCTTCGATCCCAGCCTTGCCGTGCCGAACAGGTTCGTCGGCATTCGACTTGCGATGAAGATGATGATGGGGCGGTACTAAAGCGATTACTCGGCGGCGGCCTGGGCGCCGTTGAGCCATCGGTCCAAGTCCGCGAGCGCGCGCTGGGAATAGGCGCGCTTGCGGTCGCGGCCGCGTAACCGTCGTTTACCGGTTCCCGCATTTTGCAGTGGCGGGAACAAGCCGAAATTCACGTTCATGGGCTGGAAACTGTCGGCCATGGCACCGCCGGTAATGTGATTAAGCAGTGCGCCGAGGGCCGTGGTCTCGGGCGGCGGCGATTGCGAAACGCCCTGTTCGTCCGCCGCGGCGAAGCGGCCGGCGAGCAACCCGATGGCGGCTGACTCGACGTATCCTTCGACCCCGGTCACCTGGCCCGCGAAACGTAGATGCCGGGCCTTGTTGAGCCGTAGGGTCGCATCCAAAAGGCGCGGGCTGTTGAGGAAGGTGTTCCGGTGAATGCCGCCGAGCCGCGCGAACCGGGCGTTCTCCAACCCCGGGATCGCACTGAAGATGCGCTTTTGCTCCGCATAGTTCATCTTGGTCTGGAAGCCGACCATGTTGTAGAGCGTTCCCAGCGCGTTGTCCTGTCGGAGCTGGACAACCGCATAGGGCTTTTCCGGTGCATGGGGGTTCGTCAGGCCAACCGGCTTCATCGGGCCGAAACGGAGGGTTTCCGGCCCACGCTCCGCCATTACTTCGATCGGCAGGCAGCCTTCGAAATAGGGCGTGATCGCCTCCCATTCGCGGAACTGGATCTTCTCGGATCCGATCAATCCGTCGATGAAGGCCCTGTATTGCTCTTCGCTGAGCGGGCAGTTGACGTAATCGTCGCCGTCGCCTTTGTCGTAACGCGATTGCATCCACGCCTTCGACATGTCGATGGAGGCGCGGTAGACGATCGGGGCAATCGCGTCGAAGAAGGCCAGTTCGTCCTCGCCGGTCAGGGCCGAGACGGCCTCGCTCAGTGCAGGAGACGTGAGGGGACCGGTAGCGACGATGACCGAACCCCAGTCCGATGGCGGCAGCGCCTCAATTTCGCGCCGTTCGACGGTGACCAGCGGTTCATCTGCCAATGTTTTCGTGACCGCGTCGCTAAATCTCTCCCGGTCCACCGCGAGCGCACCCCCGGCGGGCAACCGGGTCCGATCCGCCATGGACAGGATAAGCGATCCGCAGCGGCGCATTTCCTCATGCAGCAGCCCGACGGCATTGTACTCGGCGTCGTCGGAACGAAAGGAATTGGAGCAGACGAGTTCGGCCAGACCATCGGTCTGGTGCGCGTCGGTAGCAACTTGCGGCCGCATCTCGTATAGGACGACGGGTATGCCCTGGCGCGCAAGTTGCCACGCAGCCTCGCATCCGGCGAGACCGCCACCGACGATATGAACGGATCGTTGCGGCACCGTGGGTGTCCTCATGTCCTGAACGGCAAGAATTCAGGCACTATGTCGCGCAGCGGCAGCGCGATTGCAAGGACTCCGTCCTACGGTTGGTCCCCCGGCCAATCGGCGAAGGGGAACGGCATATCATCGGTATTGAAGGTGAGGAACCGGACGACTTGGTAAATGAAACGACCCAAATTTTCGCCGAAATCCGTCAAGCGTTCGTTTCGGTCGCCGGTGAACAATGTCGAGAGGAACTGCAGCATGGCGACGGCGAACAAGACGATTTTCGAGATATAGAGGATCACCGCGAAGAGCACCATGAAGACCAACCGCAGCCATGTGCCGCGGGATTTCAGATGTTCCTTGACGTCGTTACCGGCCCCAGGGCCGTGTTTGATTTGCTCGCTCATCGAAAACGGTCCTTCGACTGAATGCCGATCAATTAAACACATGCATTAGATGGGGTGGGTTGGCAACCTGTGCAAGCCGTCAAGCGGGGCGCCGCGGCGGGCCTATTTGTCTCCGATCACAGTGTCGACCGTGGGTTTAAGTGAATGGGCGCGCTGTTCGGCGGTGATCCCCTTCAAGGAGTGGCTGCCTAGGTCGATGAATTCGCGCCGGCTATGCGTCACGAAGGCGTCCGACAGGATGAGTGTCTGGTTCAGCCGGGACGACAGGTCCTGCAACCGGCTGACAAGGTTCACGTCCCGGCCGATGACGGTGAAGTCGAGCCGGTGCTCCGACCCGACATTTCCGAACACCACGTCGCCGACATGGAGGGCGACCCCGAAATCGACCGGCGGGTCGCCGGCGGCTTCCCGAGAGGCGCTGAGCGATAGGACATTCTCCACCGCGTTTTCGGCGGCGGCCAAGGCGACCTCGCAAACGACGTCGGCTGCAATCGCCCGCGACGGCAGCGGGAAAACGGCGAGAACCGCATCGCCGATGAATTTAAGGACCTCACCGCCGCCTTCCTCGACCGGGCCGACGATGCACTCGAAATAGGCATTCAACAGGGAAATCAGATCATCGCTGCGCAGATGCTCGGATAATTGGGTGAACTTGCGTAGATCGGCGTACCACAGGACGGCATTTATGCACTTGCCCGTGCCGCGGGCGATCTCGCCGGACAGGACTTGCCGCCCGGCCGACGGTCCGACATAGGTGTCGAGCATCGTGTGGACCATCTGATCCAGGACCAACACCTCGAATTGCAAGGAGGCAGCGGTCAAAACCGAGCCGACAAGCGCCAGGTGTTCCTCTGTGAATCCGCCGTCGCTGTCCGTGGCAATGCTGAGCGCCTGCCGGTCGCCGGCCCGGAAGGGAATCGGAAATATGGCGTAGTCGGTGAACCCTTCTTCCTGCAGGTCCTGGAGGATCGGGTATTCCAGTGCGGTATCGTCGGGATCGATCCGACAATGGATCATCGTCGATCCTTCGAAGATCATCCGCACCGGGCTCTTTTCGTATGCGGCGCTCTCCAGGGGCGTATTGGTCCGGTAGAACCTGCGCATCTCGACGCCGGTCCGGCGCCACTCGAAACTCCGCGCCAGATATTCCGGATGAAGCTCGTGCACACTCATCGATGCGCGCCGAATCGGAACGCCCTTATCGACGAGACGCTCGCAAGTCCCTTTGAAAAGACCGCCCAGCGTCAAATCGCGCGCTTCACCGTGCAGCCAATGCAGGATATCGACCGGTACATCGATCATGTCTCAACCCCTTCCCAAGCGGCCTTTTCGCCCGTCGAAGCAGATGTAGCGACGATATCCTAAAATGCGAACCCTACCAGGGTAACGTGTCCGTGAGGGATTGCCGCGCACGTGTTGATTGACGGGAAGAATGCATGATGGAAAGCTGACGATACTGCGAAAATCGTCGACCACAGGAGACTGTCTGATGCGCCGGATCGTTTTTGTTGTGAGTTTGCTGTTCGCGTTTCCGATTGGTTTGGCCGAGGCTGCCCCGCAAATTCTTGGACTGTTTGCCACCGGGCCGACACCGACGCAATTGCACTGCAAGGACGGTGTGTGCAGTGCCCGTTTCTCGGCATTCTGCCTGCAGCAGCAGCGTGACGCGCCGCTCAGTGGGCAAGCTTATGTGCCGGCGGACGGAACAGAACTGCATCTTGTCGTCACCGACAAAGACGGATATCAGCGGATGGTGCCCGGTGACGGCTTAAGGATCCGCAGCGCCAGTCATTACACGTCGGTGATGATCAGTATCGAAGAAGAGGCGGTCCGCGCCCTCGGCGGCGAGACGGTGGCGTTGGTGGTGCCGGCCCGGGCAACGCTCTTGCCGGAGACACTCGCGACGGACTCCAATCCACAGACCGTGGCCGAAATCGAGCAGGCCGTCGGTCAACACCGCCGCATCGGTGAAACCATGGTGGAGCAGGGCGGAAAACTCTCGGAGGCGGCGCAAGCCGCAATGGCGATGATCAATCGACTGCGCGGAAATCCGGAACCGTTGCCGAAGGCGGCGCAGACGACGGTCGCAAAACGCGTCCTTAGGGAAACGCCGGTGTCGCAGCCGGCCCAGGACATGATGGCGAACCGGATACAGCTTTGCGAAAACCTTAACCAGAGCGCCTGGTTCAAGGGCGGCATGTCCACCTGCCTGCAGAGCTATCACGATAGCTTCGTCAGCACGTTGAACACGGAATTCTGGGACGCGCTGGGAACCGGCAGTTAACGCCGCTACGCGCTTTTTCGCCGCGTCGTTTGTTTTTGGAAATACGGTTGGAGATAGCGGCCGGTGTGGCTGCGCGGTTCCTTCGCGATATCCTCTGGCGTACCGGTCGCGATGATCTCACCGCCGCGGCTGCCGCCGTCCGGGCCGAGGTCGACCACATGATCGGCGGTCTTGATGACTTCCAGATTGTGTTCGATCACCACCACCGTATTCCCTTGATCGACCAGTGCCTGCAGCACTTCCAACAATTTCCGGACATCCTCGAAATGGAGCCCGGTGGTCGGCTCGTCCAAGATGTAGAGCGTCCGGCCGGTGGCGCGTCGCGACAGTTCCTTCGCGAGCTTAACGCGTTGCGCTTCGCCGCCTGATAGGGTGGTCGCCTGTTGGCCCACATGGATATAGCCGAGGCCGACACGCTTCAACGTTTCCAACTTGTCGCGGATCGACGGAACCGCCTGGAAGAACTCGGCGGCTTCCTCGACCGTCATTTCCAGGACATCGGCGATCGACTTGTCCTTGAACGTGATTTCGAGGGTTTCCCGGTTGTAGCGCTTGCCCTTGCAGACGTCGCACTGGACATACACGTCCGGCAGGAAATGCATCTCGATCTTGATGACGCCGTCGCCCTGGCATGCCTCGCAACGGCCTCCCTTCACGTTGAAGGAAAACCGTCCCGGCGCGTAGCCGCGGGTCTTCGCCTCGGGCAATCCGGAAAACCATTCGCGGATCGGCGTGAAGGCGCCGGTATAGGTTGCCGGATTGGACCGTGGTGTCCGGCCGATCGGCGATTGGTCGATATCGATCACCTTGTCCAGGAACTCCAGGCCTTTGATCCGGTCGTGCTCGCCGGGATGGGTACGGCTGTTGTGCAGGTGCCGGGCGAGGGCGCGATACAGGGTCTCCACCACACAGGTCGATTTACCGCTGCCTGAAACGCCGGTAAAGCAGACGAAGGTGCCAAGCGGGATCGAGACATCGATCGATTGCAGATTGTTCGCGCGGGCGCCGACGATTTCGAGCATCTGGCCCGGATGTCCCTCGCGGCGAATGTCCGGCATGGGGATTTGCCGGAATCCGGTGAGGTATTGCGCGGTCAGGCTTTCGCTCGACTGCATGACCTCTGTCGGTGTGCCGTGCGCCACCAGCCGGCCGCCGTGAATGCCCGCGCCCGGGCCGAGATCGACGAGATAGTCGGCTTCGCGCATGGCCTCTTCGTCATGTTCGACCACGATCACCGTATTCCCGAGGTCGCGCAGCCGCTTCAATGTCTCCAGCAATCGGTTGTTGTCGCGGGGATGCAGTCCGATCGACGGTTCGTCGAGAACGTAGAGGACGCCCATCAAACCGGATCCGATCTGGGAGGCCAACCGAATCCGCTGGCTTTCGCCACCCGACAGCGTGCCGGACGCGCGGTCCAGCGTCAGATAGTCGAGCCCTACATCGACGAGGAAGCCGAGTCGCTCGTTGATCTCTTTCAGGATGCGCTCGGCGATTTCCTTCTGTTTGTCATTCAGCGTGGCGTCGAGCGACAGGAACCAGTCGCGCGCCTCGGCAATCGACATGCGCGAAACATTGGCGATCTGCAAGCCGTCGATCTTGACGGCCAGCGCTTCGGGCTTCAACCGGTGCCCGTCGCAAGCGGAGCAGGGATAGACGTTTTGATAACGCTCCAACTCCTCGCGCACCCAACTCGAATCGGTCTCCCGCCACCGCCGTTGCATGTTCGGCATGACGCCTTCGAACGGCTTCTTGGTTTTATAGCTGCGCAATCCATCGTCGTATTCCATCGTTACCGGCGTCTTTCCGGTGCCTTGCAGGATTGCGTTCTGAACGTCGTCCGGCAGATCGCGGAATGGCGTGTGCATGCTGACTGCGAAGTGCTTCGCCAGGCTCTCCAGCGTTTGCCGGTAATAAGGCGACGTCGATGTGGACCACGGGCGGATCGCGCCATCGGAAAGCGACTTGTCGCGGTCCGGCACGATGAGGTCCGGATCGAAATGCATCGTCGTGCCCAAGCCATCGCAGGTTGGGCATGCGCCGAACGGATTATTGAACGAAAAGAGCCGCGGCTCGATCTCGTCGATCGTGAAGCCGGACACCGGGCAGGCGAAGCGGGCGGAAAAGATCGTCCGGTCCCCGGTCGTCGCATCCTCGGCGAAGGCGAGGCCGTCGGCGAGTTCGAGGGCCGTCTCGAACGAATCCGCCAAGCGTGACGCGAGGCCGCCCCGCACGATCACCCGGTCTACGACAACTTCGATATCGTGCTTTCGTTTTTTGTCGAGCGCCGGTACGTCTTCGATTTCATACAATGTGCCGTCGACTTTGACCCGCTGGAACCCTCGTTTCTGGAGATCGGCGAACTCCTTGCGGTACTCGCCCTTGCGGCCGCGCACGATCGGCGCAAGCAGGTAGAGACGCGTGCCTTCGTCCATCGCCATGACACGGTCGACCATTTGGCTGACGGTTTGGCTTTCGATCGGCAAGCCCGTCGCGGGAGAATAGGGAATGCCGACCCGGGCGAACAGCAGTCGCATGTAGTCATAGACTTCCGTGACCGTACCAACGGTCGACCGGGGATTGCGGCTTGTCGTCTTCTGTTCGATCGAGATCGCCGGCGAAAGACCCTCGATCGTCTCCACGTCGGGCTTTTCCATCAATTCGAGGAATTGCCGCGCATAGGCGGACAGGCTCTCGACGTACCGGCGCTGTCCCTCGGCATAGATCGTGTCGAAAGCGAGCGACGACTTCCCGGATCCGGACAACCCGGTCACGACGATAAGCTTGTCCCGCGGAAGATCAATATCGATGTTCCGAAGGTTATGCTCGCGTGCGCCGCGAATGGTGATCGTGTCGGGCATATTGTGGTGATCCGGTGCGTCAGAAATCGGTCTCGATGCGTATGTCGAATATAGGCCGCCGGGTCGACGAGAGCGACCCTTGTCATACAGGAAAATTGGCCGTGCGATAGCTAGGGCGACGGAGTATGATGCGCCCCTCTTAGTCACGGTATAGGTAAAGAAGCGATGTCAGGGAGCGTAAACAAAGTCATTCTCGTCGGTAATCTCGGCCGTGAACCGGAAGTTCGGACGATGCAGAACGGCGGCAAGGTCTGCAATTTATCCGTTGCCACGTCGGAGCGTTGGAAAGACCGTAATTCCGGCGAGATGCAGGAACGGACCGAATG
Source organism: Alphaproteobacteria bacterium (assembly GCA_965228975.1). Taxonomy (GTDB): domain Bacteria; phylum Pseudomonadota; class Alphaproteobacteria; order UBA8366; family UBA8366; genus JAJFJD01. Next base: position 1,936,641 of record OZ245851.1, on the reverse strand, counting down.
GCATCGCGTCGTCATCTTCGACGACCGGCTTTGCGATGTCGCAGAGCGCTTCCTGCAAAAAGGATCCAAGGTTTATCTCGAAGGCGAGTTGCAAACCCGCAAATGGCAAGACCAGAGCGGACAGGACCGATACACCACCGAAGTGGTGTTACGCCGCTTCCGGGGCGTCCTGACGATGCTCGACAGCCGCGGCGGTGGCGGCGGCGGTGGTGGTGATTACGGCGGCGGTGGAGGCGGTGGCGACAGCTTCCCGCAAGACGATGGGATGTCATCGGGGGCGCCCAACGATCTCGACGACGAGATTCCCTTCTAGCGCGCAGTATGATCGTATTGCCGCACCGGTACGAAATCGATCTATGTTTGCGGTATCTGCGGACGGTCTAAGTTGCGCTTGGGTTTGTATGCCTCTAAGTTTGTCCAATACTACGCGGATGAGCATTTGGCATACAGGTTGGCGAACGCCTCAATCAGTCTTCGTGTGGTGATCTAAAAAGAAGGAGGTTCTGAGAGGACAATGAAACAGATTCTGATTTTGGCATGTGCGCTTGCCGTGGGCGCACTCGGTGCCTGTGCGAGCATGGAAAGCGGTTCCGGTAAATCCGACACGATGGCCAAGAAGGCCGACGCGCCGAAGAAAAAGAAAAAGAAGAAGAAAAAGCCGGCGTCGGGCAGTCCCTTCACGGTTTACTTCAAGCAGAACTCTGCTGAACTGACCGAGAAGTCGCAGGGCGACATTTTCGACATCATGCAGAAGGTTCGCGTCTACAAGCCGAAATCCGTGCACATCGTGGCGCACACCGATCTGACCGGGTCGGCGGCTGCCAACAAGAAGATGTCCGAGAAGCGCGCGGCCGAACTTGCGGACAAGATGAAGGGTGCGGGCGCCAAGACCGTCACGACGGAAGCGGCGGGTGATACGCAACCGCTTGTCGACATAAAGGGACCGAGCGCGGCTAACCGCCGTGGCATCATCATCTTCAAGAAGAAGTAATCGGTTCGATTCACCGCGCCTACTCAGACGCGGAACGGTTCGAAAAGCGGGTCAATTTTGGCCCGCTTTTCGCTTTTAGGGCACGGCGTCTCCCCAACAAAGATTGACTAGATTCAGGGTTGTAGCAGAAATCGACTTCGCCACGTAGTTGCGCATACCGCGTTATGGGCATACGCTCCCCGGAAGAGGGGCATAACTCTTGTAATACCCCAATAAAAAATTGGGGATTTTAACGTACTCGGGGCACTAAATTTTGAGAGGTATCTTCACAATGACTATGAGGATTGTACTGGCAAGCGCTGCCTGTGCGCTGATTTTGGGCGCCTGCGCAAGTTCCGATCAGGTCAACGAAGCGGCCAATGCGAAGGCAACGGGATCTGCCTTCAGCCAAAGCCTGCATAAGGAATATGTCGACTTGGCGAAAGCCGAACTGGCCGAGGGCGATCGCGGTGATGCATCGCATTTCGCACTCAAGGCAAAAGAGGCGGCCGCGGGCAATTCGGTCGCACCGGATGATTTTAAGATCCGGACGATTGGCGGCCCGGCGGGCAAAACCCTCAAGGGGGAACGCACGCGTTTGATCTCCGCTCTGGGGGGCGCGGAGGCAAAGCGCAAACCGGCCGTTGCCGCGAAGGCGCAGGGCATGTTCGATTGCTGGATGCAGGAGCAGGAAGAAGGTTGGCAATCGAAAGACATCACGGCCTGCCGTACCGGCTATGAAAAAGCCATGGCACTGCTGACGCCGAAGAAGAAAAAGAAGAAGAAAAAGGCGTCTTCCAAGAGCCCGTACACGGTCTATTTCAAGTTCGATTCGACGGACCTGACCGAAAAGTCGGAAGGCGCGCTGTATGATGTCATGCAGGACGTTCGGAAGTTTAAGCCGAAGTCCGTGCATGTGATCGCGCACACCGATCTCGCGGGCAATGCTGACTACAACGCGAAGCTTGCCGAGAAACGTGCGGCTGAAATCGAGAAGAAACTCAAGGATGCCGGTGCAAAGAATGTGACGGTCGAGGCCAGGGGCGCTACGGATCCGATCGTGGACACCAGCAAACCGAACCAACCCAATCGGCGCGCCATCATCGTCTTTAAGAAAAAGTAGTTGCCGGATTTGAGTCCCTGGCGTCCAGGGTGGGGCTATTGCCTTATCCTGGACGGCCGGGACTGAATTTACGGTGCGTAGCGTCGTCCGGATGACTAGTCTGGATGCGAGAGGCGACTGTCGCACGGGGGCCTTTACCGTCTTATTGACCCTTTGGCGCACGTCTTTCGGGTGCGCCTGGACAGAAACCGCGATAGATCAGGGAATTGGGGGTTATGGAGCAAACAGTTACAGAATCGGTCGATGCAGTCGTCGAAGTCGTCGCTACCTATGGACTAGACGTCGTCGGCGCAATCGTAATTCTCGTCGTCGGTTTGATGTTTGCCGGCTGGGCACATCGGACAAGCTTGAAGGGCTTCAACAAGATCGAGAAACTCGATCCGATGCTGCGCGGATTTTTTGCGAGCATCATCAAGTACTTCATCATCATTGTGGTCATCCTGGCCGTGCTCAATCAATTCGGTGTTCAGACGACCAGCCTGATCGCGGTGATTGGCGCCGCCGGATTGGCTATCGGATTGGCCTTGCAGGGCACGCTAAGCAACGTTGCAGCGGGCGTCATGTTATTGATCTTTCGTCCCTTCAAGGTGGGCGATGTGATCGATGCCGCCGGACAATTCGGTAAGGTTCATAGCCTTACCCTCTTCGTAACGGTAATGAACACCGGCGACAACGTGCATATCATCGTTCCGAACAGTCAGATTTGGGGATCGGCGGTTAAGAATTTCAGCGCCAACGCCACCCGTCGCGTCGACTTGGTGGTGGGGATTGGCTATGAGGACGATATCAATAAGGCGATGGCGTCAATCAACGATGTGATCACGGCGGACGATCGCTCCCACGCAACTCCGGAGCCACTGATCGCTGTGAGTGAATTGGCGGACAGTTCGGTCAACATGGTTGTCCGCGTATGGTGTAATTCCGGTGATTATTGGCCGCTCAAATTCGACCTGACCAAGGCGATCAAGGAACGGTTGGATGCGGACAACATTTCCATCCCGTATCCGCAGCGCGACATTCATATGGTGCAAGGCTAGCGATATCGCGTTCGGCGGGTCTACCGCCATGGACGGCAGGCGTCGGAAGCCTTTGGGTCTCCGGCGCCTTTTCCTATGTCTTTCAAGTGGTTGCTGCCCGGAAATGGCCCAAATCCGTTAACAGTGTGTTAACCCCCACCGGCAAGAATCTCCGGAATTAGTCACGGTGGAAAATCACGTGATGCCAGTATGTTAACCATAAATACCGGCTGGTATCGGTGACCTTCCAAGGGGCAGGGCTGTCCCATGTCGCTTGGATTTCCGTACGTGAATTTTCGCACGGAGGAAGAGAGAATGAAGGTAAGAATGATTCTGTTCAGCATCGCCACGCTCACCTTGTTGGGGGCGTGCCAAACGATGTCTGAATATGGCGACAAGATGAAGAGTTGGGTCGCCTTGGAAGACGACAAGAAATACGTTGTCTACTTCCGGTCCAACTCCACCGCCTTGACCGAATCGTCCGAGGGAACGCTGTATGACGTCATGCAGAAGATCCGACAGGACAAGGTCGAAAAGGTGCGGGTTGTCGCGTATACCGACAGCAAGGGAAGCCCGAAATATAACCAGCAGCTTTCCATGCGGCGTGCCGAGTCGATCAAAAAACGGCTTTCGACCAGCGGTGCGGATGCGATCGAGGTCGCGGGAGCCGGAGAGACGGACGCGGGAAGTTCCGTCAGTGGTGAAAAGGCTCGCCGGGCGGAAATTTTTCTCCAGAAATAACAGTTGGTTACAAGCTGTTTCGGCGGAGGGGCGAGATTTCGTCCCTCCGCCTTTTCTTTTGTTCCGATCGGCCCGCGGAAAGCGCCATCGCATTGTTTGTGCAGCGCGGTTCTGCTACATTTCCGGCGTCGTTTGAGAGGGATGTGAGAGGCATTCTCTCAAACAAACCATTCCCTTAACCCACGTCGATCCGAAAACCCGATTTGAGCAATCCGCCCACCGGCGATAAGCCGTTTGACATAAGCCAGGTCACTATCGAGGAGGAGATGAAGCGCTCCTACCTCGATTACGCGATGAGCGTGATCGTGAGCCGGGCGCTTCCGGACGTTCGCGACGGGTTGAAGCCCGTGCATCGGCGCATCCTCTATTCCATGAAGGAAGGGGGATACGATTCCAGCAAGCCCTATCGTAAGTCGGCCCGGATCGTGGGCGAGGTCATGGGTAAGTACCACCCCCATGGCGACCAGGCGATCTATGACGCGATGGTCCGCATGGCGCAGGATTTTTCGATGCGCCTGCCGCTTATCGACGGACAGGGTAATTTCGGCTCCATGGACGGCGACCCGGCCGCGGCAATGCGCTACACCGAGGCTCGGCTGGCCAAGGCGGCGGAATCGCTGCTGGACGATATCGATAAGGAAACCGTCGATTTTCAGCCGAACTACGACGATTCCATCGAGGAGCCGGCGGTACTGCCCGCCCGTTACCCGAACATGCTGGTCAACGGGGCCGGCGGTATCGCGGTCGGGATGGCGACGAATATCCCGCCGCACAACCTCGGCGAAGTCATCGATGCCTGCCTGGCCTATATCGAGAATCCGGGGATCACGCCGGACGAGTTGATCGAGATCGTCCCGGGGCCGGATTTCCCGACCGGGGCGCTGATCCTCGGGCGTAACGGCATTCGGGCGGCCTATCACACCGGGCGTGGCTCCGTGGTGATGCGGGGCCGCACGCATATCGAATCGGTCAGCAAGGACCGCGAGGCGATCGTTGTCACCGAGATCCCGTATCAGGTGAACAAGGCGCGGATGCTCGAGCGCATCGCCGAATTGGTTCGCGACAAGACAATCGAAGGCATTTCGGACCTGCGTGACGAATCGGACCGCGAGGGCCTGCGTGTCGTGATTGAATTACGGCGGGATACCATCGCCGACGTCATCCTGGCGCAGCTCTACCGCTATTCGCCGCTGCAGACCAGTTTCGGCGTGAACATGCTGGCGTTGAACCAGGGGCGGCCGGAGATGATGCCCCTCAAGGAGATCATCGCCGCCTTCGTGGAATTCCGCGAAGAGGTCATCACCCGCCGCACGGTCTACGAGTTGCGCAAGGCGCGCGAGCGGGCCCATGTCCTGGCCGGGTTGCTGGTCGCCATCAACAACATCGACCCCGTGATCGAACTGATCCGCGCCGCGCCGGATCCCGCGACTGCCCGCGAGCAGTTGATGGCGCGCGATTGGCCGGCCACGGAGGTAGAGCCGTTCATCAAGATCATCGACGATCCGGGGCATGAGGTGGTGGACGGCAAATACCGCCTGTCGGAAACCCAGGCGCGCGCCATCCTTGAGCTTCGTCTGCAGCGATTGACCGGTATGGAACGCGAGAAGCTGGCCGAGGAGACCAACGAACTCGCTGCTCGGATCAACGGCTATCTGGAAATTCTCCAATCCCGCGAGCGTCTTGTCGAGGTCATGCGCGAAGAACTGCTGGAGATGCGGGAGGCCTATGCGAACGATCGCAGGACGACCATCGAGGAAGCGGAATTCGAGCACGATATCGAAGACCTGATTCAGCGCGAAGATATGGTCGTGACGGTGACCCATGCCGGCTACATCAAGCGGGTACCGTTGTCGACCTATCGGGCTCAGCGCCGTGGTGGGCGCGGCCGGGCGGGGATGAGCACGCGCGACGGCGATTTTTTGAGTCGGGTGTTCGTGACCTCGACGCACACACCGGTCTTGTTCTTCTCGACCCGTGGCATCGTTTACGAAATGAAGGTCTACAAGCTGCCCCTCGGCAGTCCGCAGGCGCGCGGTAAGGCAATGGTGAACCTGCTGCCGCTCGAGGAAGGCGAGTCGATCTCCACCGTCATGACGCTGCCCGAGGAGCAGGAAGAGCAAAAAGAGAAGTTCGTGATGTTCTCTACCGCCGGCGGCAACGTGCGCCGAAACCGTTTGAGCGACTTTGTGAACATCAAGGCGAACGGCAAGATCGCGATGAAGCTCGCCGACGGCGACCGCCTGGTGAATGTCCGGGTTTGTAAGGAAGATCAAGATGTTGTGCTCGCCACCAGGAACGGGATGTGCATCCGGTTCCCGGTCACCGATGTTCGTGTCTTTACCGGTCGGACGTCCACCGGCGTGCGCGGCATCCGCTTGGACAAAGGCGATGAGGTGATTTCGATGTCGATCCTGTCGCATGCGGAAATCGACATGAACGTGCGGGACGATTATCTGCGCATCGCCGCGCATAACCGGCGGACCGAAGGAAACGGGGGCGAAAACGGCGATAACCTGCCCGAGATGTCCGATGAGCAGTTCAATGAGCTTGCCGAACGGGAACAGTTCATTCTCGCCGTGACCGAAAAGGGCTTCGGCAAGCGAACGTCGGCCTACGAGTACCGGGTGACCGGACGGGGTGGCAAAGGTATCGGCAACCTGGACGTCACCGACCGAAACGGGCCGGTCGCCGCGACCTTCCCGATCGATTCAAGCGATCAGATCATGCTCGTGACCGATGCGGGGCAATTGATTCGCTGTCCGGTAGACGATATTCGTATCGCCGGACGCAAGACGCAGGGTGTCACGCTGTTCCGCGTCGATGATGAAGAGAAGGTGGTGTCGGTCGCGCGGCTGCGGGAAGTCGGCGACGAAGACGACGAAGACGAGCAATAAAGAACCTCGGAGAAAAGGAATAATCAAGAATGTCTGAGGAACGCGTAGGCTTATATCCCGGGACGTTCGATCCCATCACGAATGGGCATCTCGACATCATCACGCGGGCGGCGAACCATCTGGTGGACACGCTGATCGTGGCGGTCGCCCGCAATATCGGCAAAGGCCCGCTGTTCAGCGTCGACGAGCGCGTTCAGATGGTCAAAGACGAGGTTACCGCGAACGGCGACCGGCTTCGGGCCAATATCGTGGTGAAGTCATTCGACAATCTGCTCGTGGATTTCGCGCGCGAGAACGGCGCCGGGATGATCGTGCGCGGCCTTCGCGCCGTTTCGGATTTCGAGTATGAATTCCAGATGGCCTCGATGAATCGGTGCTTGGACGACGAAATCGAGACCACCTTCCTGATGGCGTCGGATCGCAACCATTTCATCTCGTCGCGGTTTGTTAAGGAAATCGCCATGTTGGGCGGAGACATCAAACCCTTCGTGCCCGCGCGAATCGCGAAAATCGTGGATACGAAATTCGCCCGCTGACAAGATTTGGTTAATCATTTCTTCGTTTAATACCCGCTGGGGCCGGCGTTTCCGCTGGTCGTTGAACATGACTCAGCGGGCATGCGCAGAAATCGGCGATTTTCTCTCCTTTTGGTGACGGGCCTGATAGCCGTATCCGGCTCTGCGGCGGCTGAAAATTCGGTCGAACCGACGGTTCCGTCGCGGTTGGCCCCGAGCTTTATCGAGTTCTTCGACACATTGGCGCTGACGGCAGATTTCGGGCCGTTCAATCGTCGCCCCGCTTGGGTGCGCAAATGGAACGGCCCGGTCACGGTCACCCTGTCCGCGCCGGCGGAAAAGCTCCGCGTGGACATCGAACGATTGACCCGCCGGGTGTCCAGATGGACCGGCCTGCCGTTCTCCGTTGCGGCGCCGGGAACCCGTCCGATCGCGGATGGCAGCAATATCATCAATATCCGGCTTATCCCGCAGTCCGATACGGGGGCGACGTTCTCATCCGGCGATATCGTCTGCCAGACCGAGACACACGGCATGGGCGGGGCGCTCCATACAGGATACATGGTCATCAGCGAACGATATGTGGATTGCCTGAAGCACGAGTTCATGCACGTTCTGGGCTTCGATTCACATTGGCGACCGGCGGGACCGACCAACATCCGGTCGGTATTGGCGCTCCGCGATACCGAGATGCGCACCCCGGATTTTTCCAGCTGGGATATCCTGGCGATCCAACTGCTGTACAACCAGCGGATCCATGCCGGCATGCCACGCGGCCGCAGTCTGGTGGTCGCCAACGAGGTAATCCGCCGAGGCCCTCAGCGGGCAGCGCTGCCGTCGGCGACTGGTTTTCAGCAGACCAATTGGTAACCGATGCCGCATACCGGCGTAGGTATAAAGGGCTGGCGTCGACGGCACGATATCCGTATATCTCTTGCCGCCTCGGGACAGATGAAAAGCCGGCCCACGAGAGGCGCGGGATCGCGACTGCGGCGCGCCGATTGCGAATTCAGGCAAATAAATAACCCGAAAACGGCACTAGTGGAGGAACGGGCCAGATCATAGGTCGATCTGGCTGTCGTCATGTGTGCGGTAAGCGGGACTGTTGGAGAGCGTAGTATGACTGATCGAGTTCAAATCGGCGGCCTAGCCGTCGCCAAGATTTTGTTTGATTTCGTCAACGACGAAGCATTGCCGGGAACCGGCGTGGACCCGGATAAGTTCTGGTCCGACCTGGACGCAATCGTCCACGACTTGTCGCCGAAAAACCAGGCACTGCTGTCGAAGCGCGATGATTTGCAGGCGAAAATCGACGCATGGCACCGTGAACATAAGGCGCAACCCTTTGATTTAGTGTCTTATCGGTCGTTCCTGGAAGAAATCGGCTACCTCCAGCCCGAAGGCGGAAGTTTCTCCGTCAGTACCGACAAGGTCGATCCTGAAATCAAGGCGATCGCGGGCCCGCAACTCGTCGTTCCGTTGACCAATGCCCGCTATGCCCTGAATGCCGCAAATGCGCGCTGGGGAAGCCTCTACGACGCCTTGTACGGCACCGATGCCATTTCGGACGAGGGGGGCGCCGCCATCGGCGAGACCTACAACCCGGCGCGGGGCCAGAAGGTGATCGCCTGGGCTCGTGATTTCCTGGATGGCGCCGTGCCGCTGGCATCCGGGTCCCACCGGGATTCGGCAGGCTATGCCGTCGTGGACGGTGTCCTCAGCGTGGCCCTGTCGTCCGGCGAAACCGTCGGCCTGGAAGATCCGGCAAAGCTCGTGGGCTATTGCGGCGATGCGGATGCGCCCACGGTCTTGCTGTTCGTGAACCACGGCATGCATATCGAGCTTTGCATCGACGCCAACCACCCGATCGGGAAGGACGATCCTGCCGGGGTCAGCGACCTTGTACTCGAGGCCGCGGTAACGACGATCGTCGATTGCGAGGATTCGGTCGCGACCGTGGATGCCGAGGACAAGGTCGAGGCGTATCGCAATTGGCTGGGTCTGATGAACGGGACGCTGACCGCGCGATTTTCGAAGGGCGGCGGGCAGGTCGACCGGAGCCTAAACCCCGATCGCAACTATACCGCACCGGATGGCGGGTCGGTCAGTTTGGCCGGACGCAGCCTATTGCTGATCCGGAATGTCGGTCATTTGATGACGATTGACGCAATCCTCGACAAGGATGGCAATCCCGTGCCCGAAGGTATCCTGGACGGGATGATCACGTCCATGATCGCGATGCACGATCTGCAAGGACACGGCGATTTCCGCAACAGCCGGGCCGGGTCGGTCTATATCGTCAAACCCAAGATGCACGGCCCGGACGAGGTCGCCTTTGCGAGCGAGCTATTCGGCCGGGTCGAAACGGCGCTCGGTCTCGATCCCGCCACGCTCAAGATGGGTATCATGGACGAGGAACGCCGCACGACGGTCAATCTCAAGGAATGCATCCGGGCGGCCAGCGATCGCGTCGTGTTCATCAACACCGGCTTCCTCGACCGGACCGGCGATGAGATGCACACCGCCATGGAAGCGGGGCCGATGATCCGCAAGGGCGAAATGAAGGGCGCCGCCTGGATTCAGGCCTATGAAGACTGGAACGTGGACATCGGGCTCGAATGCGGCCTCCAAGGACATGCCCAGATTGGCAAGGGGATGTGGGCCATGCCGGACATGATGGCGGATATGCTGGAGGCCAAGATCGGCCACCCGCAGGCAGGTGCGAATACCGCCTGGGTGCCGTCGCCGACCGCCGCCACGCTGCATGCCACGCATTATCATCAGGTCGATGTGGCGGCGCGGCAATCGGCGCTCAAGTCCCGGGAGCGGGCCAATCTCGACGATATCCTTACGATCCCGCTGGCCGACCGGCCGAATTGGTCGCCGGATGACGTTCGGCAGGAGTTGGATAACAACGCGCAGGGCATTCTCGGCTATGTGGTCCGCTGGATCGATCAAGGCGTCGGGTGCTCCAAAGTCCCGGATATCAACGATGTCGGACTCATGGAAGACCGCGCGACCTTGCGTATTTCCAGCCAACATATCGCCAACTGGCTCCACCATGGCATCTGCACCGAAGCCCAAGTGGTCGAGACGATGCAACGGATGGCGGCTGTCGTCGACCGGCAGAACGCGGGCGATCCGGCCTACCGGCCGATGGCGCCGAACTTCGACGACAGCATTGCGTTTCAGGCGGCCTGCGACCTTGTCTTCAAGGGACGGGAACAGCCGAACGGATACACCGAGCCAATTCTGCACGCGCGGCGGATCGAATTGAAGCGGCGGCTCGCAAGCTAGGCCCGGGTGCGGTCAGTCGGCAGCGTCTTTCCCGTCGAGCAGTCCGGTCGGCAAGCCGTCGATGCTGTGGGTGTTTTTCTCCAGCCGATAGGCGACGAGACCGTCTTCACCCTTGGTTTCGGCCCAGCGCGCCATGGTGTCGCGTTCGCCGGTATAGTCGAATAGCGGCACCCCGAAACCGCAGGATGTCTGCACCAAATCGATATCCAGCCGGACGATCTGCCGGGCGCCGAGTGGGGCTTTGCCGTCATATGCATCCGCCAGAAGCTTCGCATATGCTTCGCTGCCCACGGGAAGTGTTGCGCCCCGGCCATATAGGCGGAGGATAAGCGGCGGTCCATCGACGGCGCACAGCATGATTGTCATACGACCATCCAACCGCAGATGGGCGGCTGTCTCGTTTCCGCTGCCGGTAAGATCGAGATACGCCACGGTGTTGGCGTCCAGCACTCTTAGGGCATCGGTGCTTCGAGGTGAAATGTTGACGCGCGACGCATCTGTCGCCGTGGCGGTAAAGAACATGTGCTGCCGCGCGATGAAGTCGCGGTGTTTCTGTTCGATCTGCGGGAATTGCTGGGCCATTGCGCTGCTCCTCGTCCAACTTGGGCCACGGGGCCGTCGGCGGTGCACTATAGACGGCGCTTCCCGCGCTTCCCAGGGGCGGGTATTGGATTGAGGCGGTTCAGGCGATTTGCAGCATGCCGACGACCGTGCCGGTCATGCAGGTGGCGATGGTCCCCGCGATCACCGATTTGAAGCCCAGCTTGATAATTTCGCGCCGCCGTTCCGATGCCATCGTCGCCAAGCCGGCAATCATGATGCCGAGGCCGGCAAAATTGGCGAAACCGCAGAGGGCATAGGCCATCATCAATCGGGTCCGGTCGGTTAGCGCCTCGTCGGGTAAGGCCGCCAGTTTGGTATAGGCGATCAATTCGTTGAGGATCAGCTTGGTGCCGAGCAATTCGCCGGCGATTTGCGCTTCCGACCAATCGTAGATTCCCATAAGCCAGGCCACCGGTGCGAAGAGCCAGCCGAACAGGCGAGACAGCGTAATCGGCTCGTCCTGCACATAGGGCAGAAAATCCAGAAGATGATCGGACAGATTGACGAAAGTGACCGCGACGATCAGCATCGCGATGATGTTGATGACCAGTTTCGCACCGTCGATGGTGCCTTCCGTAATCGCTTCGAGCGCGCTGTGCGGGCTGTCGTCCGAGTCGATGCTGCTCAACGGGACATGCGCGCCGGTCGGTGGCGCCGTGTCAGGCACCATGATCCGCGCGATCAGCAGGGCCGCGGGTAGGGTGATGATCGATGCCGCCAGAAGCTGAACGATCGCATTCGGGATAACCGGTTCCAGGATCGTCGCGAAAAGGACCATCACTGTCCCGGCGATGGTGGCCATGCCGCAGGTCATGACCGCAAACAGTTCGCCCCGGCTGAGACGGTTGAGATAGGGGCGAATGAGGAGCGGCGCTTCGACCATGCCGAGGAACACGTTCGCGCCGGCGGCCACCCCAAGGGGCCCGCCGACACCGAGGGTCTTTTGCAGGACCCAGGCCATGCCGCGAACGATGACCGGCAGAATCCGCCAATGAAAGAGGAGGGCGGATAAGGCGCTCATGACGATGATCAGCGGCAGCGCCTGGAAAGCGAATACGTAGGTCGCCCCCATTCGCGTCGGCTTGAAGGGCAGGTCGCCGCCGCCCAGGAATCCGAAGACGAAGGTCGTTCCCGCGGTGGTCGCCGATTGCAGCGCCCGGACCGCATTGCTCAACAGGATGAATATTTCGGTGAATTCGAAGAGTTTGAGCAGCAGCACGGCGAGGATGATTTGGAAGGCAAGGCCGCAGACGATCGTCTTGGCCTGCTTCCGCCCGGCGATTTCCCAGCGGTTCTCGCTTAACAGCCACGCAATGGCGATGAAGCCGAAAAGTCCGAATAGTCCCTTGAGGATGAATTCCATGCGTGTCCCACCCTGCCCGAAGGCCGGGAATGCGTGCCGAACACCAGGGATACACCGCAATTTATTTAACTATCGTTAAATATTGTTAAGTCGTTTTTCGTATTTATTTCAAGGCAGTATGAGGTGATTTTCAGGCGAAATTTGGCATCGGAAGCAGACGCGGGAGCCGATCTTGCGCCCAGACGGGTCCGAGTGGAAAACCGGTCTATTGATCGGGCATCGTAAGGGGTTGTTTGCCGTCCGCGATGCGCTGAATATCCTCGAATCGCTCGCGCGGCATGGGAATCCCCGCTTCCAGCGTTTCCGCCATGCTCTCGGCCTCCGGCTCGCCCGGTATCAGGACCGGAAGCTCGGAATCCGCGGCGGGCGTGGCTTTGATGGTTTGGCAGAATGTCTCCATCTGGGCGTGATAGGTCTCCTCGCCGAGCAGACGGGCAGGATCCAATGCCATAAAGAAATGGGCGACCCCTTGCGGTGTCTCGTCGCGTCGGAAGAGTTGATTGACGCCGGTGGCCGAATGGCCGCCGGAAAGCACCCCCGACAGCATGTCCACGGCCAGTGCCAGCCCATACCCTTTATGGCCGCCGATCGGCAGGACCCAACCCTTCATTCCGGCCAAGGGGTCGGTCGTCCCGTGGCCATCGGCATCGGCCGCCCAGCCTTCGGGAATCGACTCGCCGGCTTCGTGGGCGTGGCGAAGCTTGCTGTACGCCACCACGCTTTGCGCCATATCCAGGATGAAGTCCGGGCCGTTTCGCCGGGGGGCTGCGATCCCGATCGGGTTGTTGCCGTGGGCCACGGCGGCGCCGCGCCACGGTGCCATGACCGGTTGTGTGTTCGTGCCCATGATCGAGACCATGCCGGCATCGCAGGCGCGGGCCGCATAGGGGGCGACCGGGCCGAAATGGTGGCTGTTGCGGCAGCCCACATAGGCCATCCCGCTTTCCTTGGCCAACCGGACGGCGGCTGCGACTCCCCGGCTGCCGACCACCGGCCCCATGCCGTTCCCACCGTCGATGACGGCAAGGCATGGCGACCGTTCCTCGACGGTAATTTCAGGATCGGCGACGATCGCGCCGTCCAGGATGCGCTGACAGTAGATGATGACGCGGCGGGTCCCGTGGGTGCTGATCCCCATGAGATCGCCGACCACAAGGATATCGGCCGCTGCGTCGGCGTCGTCCGCTGGAACGCCGACACGCTCGAAGGCGGCGCGGCATACGGTATGAAGATCGTCTTTCGGGATACGGATGATGTCGGTCACGATGTCTTTCCAAGGCGGGGTTCGGGACGAAAGGCTATGCGTTCGTACCGTGCGACGCAAGGCGAGGGGCCGCATGAAAAACGGGCCCCATCGAAATGGGGCCCGCAAGTCGGTCGACATTTTCTTGAAAGTCCGGGAGTGGTTAGTTCAACAAAACATTATCCAGGCGGTCGAGGTCGTTGATGACTTGCCATGCGCCGCCGCCGGATTCGACACGGCCCTGCCAGTCGTTGAGGCGGTTCATGTAGTCCCGCGGATCGACGTTATCGCTGCGCAGTTTGGTGACGTTGAGCGCGACGACGTTGAACCCGTCGAGCGGCAGGGAGATGTCGCGGATATACCCCTTCTTAAGGTCTTCGGCGAGGTCCGAGAAGATCAGGATAGTCTTGTTACCCGGATTCTTCTCGGTCAGGTACTCCGAAGCCTGCAGCAGGCCGCCCGTGATATCCGTGTACCGGGCCGGTCGGACCCGCTTTACGAAAGTGTTGATCGCGTCGCGGAACTGGCGCTTTTCCTTATTCGCGACGCTCGGACGATCGTCGAAGGTCGCTTTGGCGACGATGTCCTTCTCGCTGAAACTGCCTGTGTCGATGCGGGCGACCGCGAAGGAATCGCCAGGATCGAGGCGCGTCAGGATCACGTTGATGATCTGCTGCGCCTTCCGCAATTCCTCGGTATAGGTCCCCGACGTGTCCAGCAGCAGGTAAACGCCGCGGTTCTGCGGGGTCGGCTCGGAGCAGGCGGTCATCGCCAGCAGCCCCAACGCCGCAATACATGAGGTTAGACGTTTCATTACAGCACCTCTCTTGCTGTTGCCGGTTCGTGGTCGTCGCGCATGCCGGCGTGGTGGGCCTTGATGCGCCGTTCGAGCCATAGCGGCAGGAAGATGACCATGTCGTACAGGTCCACCAGGATCGCGCCCATGTGATGGAACACGCTGCCCAGCAGCCGCAGGAAGAGCGCCAGCGCCCGCATCAAGCCGCCGCCGGCCAGGCCCAACACCGTCCGCAGCGAGTGAACGAAGGTCTCGAGCGGAATGGCGACGAACACCAGGGCGAAGGGCAGGATGAAGCCCATTCCCATTTGGGCGGCGGTGGTGATCCACACGAAGTTGGTCGCTTCGATGGCTACGCTTTGCTCGGCGCCGCGCAACAGAGCGCTGGTGGCCAGTTCGTCCTGCAGCAGGATTTCCCGCATGTAGGCGAGGCCGGCCTCGACGCTGGCCAACAGGAACAGGATCGTGAAGGTCGTCCAGATCATGCGGACGCGCATCTTGTCCGGCAGCGCGCTGATCACCGGGAAAAGTCGTGTGATCCGGAGCGATTCCATCAGGAACAAGCCCATGGATATCTCGACCATGATGATGACCAGGGCCGCGATGTCGGAGATCTTGAACGCGCCGATGGTGTTGTTGCCGCCGACCATCTCCGCCATCGGGCGGGCAATGAGGTGGAAGTTGATCATCGCGCCGCCGATCGCGATGGCCAAGACCAGCGCGGACACGAAGAACTGCACCAGCGATGACGACGACAGCATGCGCGCCGCGCGATCGGACCCCTGGAGGATGTTCTCGTATTCCTCCATATGGCGGTCGATCACCTTGGCACGGTGCAGCAGGGTGTTGACGTTCTTGTCCACCGACGAGAGCTGCTGCTGGATCTTGCGCCAGTGCGGCAGCATGTTGCGCAGGAATTGATGGCGGGCACGCGTGGCGTCGCGATATTGATCGCGGGCCTTCTGTTGCGCTTCCACCAAGGATTCATGAATCTTATCGAGGATATTCGCGACCATCGGATCGCCCTTCGACGGGATGTTCGCGACCGCCTCGACGGCATTGGCCCATCCCGGCGGGGTCGGCGGGACCTCGGAACTCTTTCGATGGTCCTCTTCGACGCTCGATATCTGTTCTTGGATCTTCCGTTGCAGGGCCGGGCACTCCGCCAGATCCCGCTGAACGGCTGCATCCATCCGTTCGAACTCACGTTCGATGATGTGTTCCGCGGCTTCACGTCCTGCTGCCAGCAGGACCTCCCGGTTCCGCTCGGTCATCCGCTTTTCCGCCTTGAAGACGGAATGCGCGGCAAGACGCAGCGTTGCGTGCAGGACGCGCGCCAGCGACATGATGGCGTTATGGGCGGGCGCCCGGGTCAGATATAGGGCGATGATTGCGAGCAGTATGACTGTCAGCCAGGTCAAAACGGATCCCGACCCCGCCGACAGCGAGTTGAAGAACGGCATTGTTAACCCCCTCCATGACCGGTCGACCGAGGCCGTTTGACCCTCGTCCGCCGGTCACCCTCCGACATTCTCCTGGCCGAATGATTGGCCGATATTGATAACAATTCGTTAATTAAAACTAAGGTTTCGTTAATTTCGTGGTTAATGCGATCATCCTAGTATTCTGTAGAATCAAGTAATTGTGGGTGCCTGTACCCCGATTACTCGGATCAACCGCATGAATACTGTCCCATCCCTTAGCGGCGAGAATAAGGCAAGACTAGGGCGGGAGCGGGAATTGCAATGCGTCACATCGCTTCACTCGAAGGCGCGCTTTTGGTCGCGCAGAGCCTTGGGCCACGGCGGTTTTCGAAAGGATCGTTGAATCGACGATAGCGGCCCTCGATCTTACCGGTTCGGGACCGAATGAAGCTTGCAATCCGGGCGCTATGCTATCGAGGCAATCCGGCCGTTTCGCGCATGGGGAGTTGCTCTAGGAAATCTATGATTTGATCAACGACCCCGTTCTTTTCCTGGAACGGCTTGGCAAGTGCTAGCAGGATTCCGATATGTCCCATGTCCTCCAGCTCGACAAGTCGGACTGGTACGCGCGCCGCTTCCAATTTGGCGGTCAGTTCACGTGAATTCTTCGGCCAGACGGTTGTGTCGTCCGTGCCATGCAGCAGAAGCGACGGTGGCTGTCCCGGCATCACGAAGGTAATGGGGCGAGCTTCATCCGGGCGTTTCGCGGTCTCGAATATGGCGCGCAGGCTGTCGTACTTCTGCGGGTCGAAGTAGTAGGGGCCGGCAAGTCCAACCAACCCCGCGATCGAGGCCATGGGAACGCCCGAAGCTCTCAGGTATTGGTCGTCATACGCGAGCAGTGCTGCGATATGCGCGCCGGCCGAGTGTCCGGCCAAGACGATCCGGCTGGGGTCGCCGCCGAAGCGCGAAATGTTCTTGCGGACCCAGGCGATGGCGGCCGCGGTGTCCTTGACGAAGGCGGGGAACCGCACCTCGGGGTAGGTCCGGTAATCCGGGATGACGGTGACATAACCGCGCGACGCGAAAGCCTGACCCGCGAACCGGTAATCCTCGCGATTGCCGTTTTTCCAGCTTCCGCCGTACAGGAAGACCACGACGGGTTTATCGCCGCCCGCGTTTACGGGCCTGTAAACGTCTAGCCGTTGCCGGTCTTGGCGGCCGTAGGCAATGCCAACGGTTCGCTCGTGGTCGTCTTCCGGCACTAGCGCGTTGATTGCCGACAAGGGCGAGCAACCGGGGATGAGGAAGAGGGCCGCGGCCGCGAGGCCGGCCCGCAGATATCGAAGTTGCTGTGTCATCAACGATATCTACGGTTCCCGCCGTAGATTGGATGACTCCCTGCCGAAGATACCGTTGTTTCTAGGCGCCGACCTTGAATTTCGTCATCACGGTTTCGGACCATTCCCGCATGAAACGCTCCTTGTCGGCGAAATGGACACTCATCCAGAAATGGTGGGCGCCGGCTTCGGCGGCGGCCTCGATCTTGGCCACGCAGTCATCCACGGTCCCGACGATGGCGAAGCGGTCGGCGAGATAGTCCACCAAACCCAGATCCTCGATCATCTTGACGTTGTCGCTGCCGGGCATCTGGTGTTGATCGAACCTGTAGCGCTTCTTCGCTTCGCGGATCTTGTCGAGGAATTGACTGGGAATATGCTTGCCTTCGGTCGTGAACCGCCCAAGGTGCTTGGCCCCCGAGGCGAGGGAATGCTTGATCTTATCGACCGCTTCATCGCGCGTGTTCGCGACGCTGACCCAGGGAAACCAGGTCTTGTCGATAGCGTCATAGTCGCGGCCCGCGCGCTCCGCGCCGCGCCGGATGCAGGCGAGCGCATCTTCGATGACTTCCGGCAACAAGCCGGTCTGAATGATTACACCATCGGCGACTTCACCGGCCAATTCCAGGGTCTTCGGGCCGGACGCGGCGAGATAGACCGGGACGTCGGCGGGACCCCAGGTCAGCTTCGCCGTTTCACCGTCATAGACCGTCTCGCCGGTGGCCAGCAATTCCCGGATCGACATGGTGTAGGCGCGGGTCTCGGCCATGCGCGCGGGGCGGACGCCGGCATTGTGGACCGAACTGTCGCCGCTCCCGACGCCAAGCACCGCCCGGCCAGGCGCCATTTCCGCCAAGGTGGCTGCACCGGATGCCGAGACCGCCGGATGGCGGGTCATCGGGTTGATCACCCGCGGGCCGAACTTCACCCTTTCCGTTTCTTGCGCACAGAGCGCCGCCGTGATGAACACCTCGCGGTATAGCGATTGGGAATCGCCGATGCCGATGGTGTCGAAACCGTTGTCTTCGGCCGTGCGGCACCATGACAGGAACTCGTCCAGGGCATTCGGCAGAAGCGTCACGCCGAAACCGACCCGTGTGTCTTCGCGTCGTAGCATTCTTATTCTTCTCCTTCGGGTAATCGGGATGGGCTAGACCGTGGCAACCGGTGTCACCGGCGATCCGACCGCGCCCGGCAGCCGAAGCGGCGGGGCGGTCAGCAGGAACCGGGAACGGTTGTTTGATCGCAACCAGCCCGCCAGTTCCGTGAGGTACCACAGTTCGCCGAGATGGATGCCCAGCTTGAACAGGCAATGCTCGTGCAACGGCAACGCCGCGCCTCGATCTCCAAGGCGTGGATCCGGACCAAGGCTGGAAGATCGTTCGACCGCCAAATTGTCCGAAATGATCGCCGCGATCCCACTATCTGTTATCCATTGCAGCAGTTTGTCGTCGAAACCGTCCAAAACGGCGCAGAGTTCCCGGACCGAGTCATCCGGATCGCGCTTCATGTCCAATAGGCGCTGTGCGAGGCCGGTATGCAGGCAAACCATGTCGCCGGCCTCTACCGCGATCTTGTCCTCGTCGATGATGCGCATGAGCGTGTCGTAGCCGACCGATTGACGGTCGTCGCCGAGATGGTGGCGCAAATCGACCATGACGCCTCGGCCTTGCACGCAGGTTTCGGCCATTCGGTCGACTGTGAGTGCCGCCGCGCCGACCTCGCCTTGCGTCGGCTCGCCTGTATCGCTCGCGACGACCGTATGGCCGTTGTAATAGACTTTCTCCGGTACACCATCCCCGTCCGCATCGAACATCGATCCTTTATGCGCGAAGGCGTCCCATTGGGTGGAGTACTGGCTGTAGAGCGTTACGGCCTCATCGCAACTGACGTCAGTAAACCGTGGATCGATCTTAGAGGCTTCCATATGGAAATAGACGTGGCCATGCGAATGCACCGGTTGGAATTTCGGCGGGAATCGTGATGCGTTGAGCACGCTGCCGCCGGGAAAGTCGAGCGGCAGACTGAGGCAGAAGACCTTACCTTCACGGACTTCGGAAATTGCCTTTAAGCGCCGTTCCGGCGTCAGCAGGTTCATGCGGCCATATTGATCGTCGGGACCGAAGTCGCCCCAATTGGAGCCGTCGGGTCGGTTCTTCCAGCGGTTCGCCATCATCAAATCTCCCTAGACCGTCGCCACAGGCGTCGCCGGCGATCCGACCGCGCCCGGCATGCGCAGCGGCGGGCCGGTGAACAGAAAGCGTGAGCGTTTGTTTTCACGCAACCAGCGCGCCAACGGGCCGAGATTGAACATCTCGCCCAGATGGACGCCGAGGCGGAATAGGCAGAGGTCGTGGAGCGCCAGAAGCGGTCCCGGTTCGGTCGCGTCCATGACGCCGCTCCATTCGTATTCGACCGCCCGGTTGTCGCAGACCAGAACCGCGAGGCCGCTGTCCGTGATCCATTGCCGCAGCTTTTCGTCCCGTCCGTCGAAGGCGGCGCCGGAATTGAACATGACCTCGGGGTCCGGATCGCCGGCATAGTCGATGAGCATGTCGCTCCAACCGGTGTGCAGCAGCACGATATCGCCTTCCTCCACCTCGACCTGGTCGACATCCAGGATCTCCATAAGATCGTTGTATCCGACGGGCTTATGCTCGGTGCCGTAATGGGCGTGCAGGTCGATCATGACGCCGCGGCCTTGGACGCAGGATTCCGCCATATGCTCGATACCGAGCGAAACCGCGCCGACCTCGCCTTGCGTGGGCTTGCCGGTTTCCTCGTCGACGACGGCGAAGCCGTTGTAGAACACGACCTTCGGGTGACCGTCGCCGTGGATGTCGAACTCGCCGCCGTAATGGGCGAGGGCGTCCCACTGGGTCGAGTACTGACTGTGGAAGTACATCGCGTCGTCGCAGGTCGCGCTGGTCACCAACGGGTTGAAACGGCTCATGGGCTGGCAGAAGGCGACATCGCCCTCGCGGTAGACCGGCTTCAACTCGGGCGGATGACGGCGCGGGTTCAGCGCGGTGCCACCCGGGAGGTCCAGCGGCAGGCTGAGACAGAAATTCAATCCCTCTTTGACCTCGGCGACCCCTTGGCGGACCTTTTCCGGCGTGAGCAGATTGAGGCGTCCCAGTTGGTCGTCCTCGCCGAAGTCGCCCCAGGTCGATCCGTCGGGGCGGTGTGTCCAACGCTTGCTCACGGTCGCGGTCTCCTTTTCCCAGTCGTGGTGCTGTGGCGGTCTCGCCGCCTATGCCGGTATGATACAGTTTAATGCGTGCAGGGTCAGATTGAGGAGAGTGCGATGTCGGAAGCCGAAGAACGGGACCACGCCGTTGCGGCGTCCCTGACGGAAATCAGGGCCATTGAGGAGTCTGACGGCGTTACCGAGACTTCGCTCGAAAAGATCAAAGGGGTGCTGCTGCAACTGGCCCGGAAACGCCCGCTGTTCGACGACCGGGCGTTTCCACCGCCGGACCGGGATGGCATCAGCAACTTCTACAAGCTGTCGATCGATGACGACGACCGTTACGCCCTGTATCTGTCGGTGGGGCGGAAGGGGCGCGAGACACCGCCGCACAATCACACCACCTGGGCGGTCATCGTCGGCATGTCGGGGGAGGAGGAGAACCGCATCTACCGGCGCGCGGACGACGGTTCGGTGGACGGCGAAGCCGAGCTGACGCTAATCGACAGCAAGGTTCTGCGGGCGGATGACGGTCTCGCCTATATGCCCGACGCGATCCACAGCATCCATGTCATCAGCGACGAGCCGACCCGGCATTTCCACATGTACGGCACGGCCTTGCATGCGCTGCCCGAGCGTGTCCAATTCGATACGGATTCCGGCCGCTACTCCCATTTCCCGGCGATCCCGAGCATGTCCGCCAAGGCTGACGCATGACCGCGGCGCTGCGCAGACTGAACGGCTGCCTGGTGGCGGCGGGGATTATTCTCTGGAGCTTCGCGGCGTCCGCGGCGAACGTCATCGTGTCGACCCAGGTTTGCGACCCGATCCCGGCCGGTGCGGCGGTACAATTGTCGCCCGCGGACGACGCGGACATGTACAAATGGGTCGATAGACCCCTCCGTCAGGCGCTCACGAAGGCTGGGCATCCCATTTCGGACGCCGGCAACGTCGACATCTATTACGCCATCACGGAAGCGCCGGTCGCCTACCATAAGGACGGTCCGTCCCTGGGCCGGTTGGAGGTCGATACCACGCGAAGCGGGCAACGGGCTCTGTTGCTGCTGAATGTTTGGTCGACGCGGGAGGACAGTATTCTGGGCGGCCGCAAGAACAAGTCCGGTTCGCGGTTCGCCACCTATCTCTTCATGTCGTTCGAAATCAACGACAAACAATCGGGGAAATGTTTGTGGCGTGGTGAGGGCGGTACTGCCCTCGTGGGCGATCGGAAAGTGCTTATCGTCCAGATCACCGAAACCGTGATGGAACACCTGGGACAGGCGGTCGACCGTAAGTCCGTCGTTTTCGATTAACGGGGCCGACCCAAGGTGAAGTCATATGTCACAGTGGTAACCGGGGCAAGCCGCGGTATCGGCCTCGCCATTTCCAATCGACTGGCAGAGGCCGGCGGAACGGTTATCGGTGTCGCACGTCGGCGGCCCGACGGCGACTTTCCGGGCGTATTCTGCGAGATCGACCTGTCGGACCGGCGTGAGACCGAGCGAGGCCTCCGCGACATTACGGCTGCCCACTCGGTCGATCATCTCGTGAACAATGCGGGATATCTCGTTGCGTCGACCGTGGACGAGACCACACTGGAGGATTTCGACACGCAAATCGCCGTAAATCTTCGGGCTTATGTGCAGTGTGCCCAGGCCTGTCTGCCGGCGATGCGGGCCCGGGGCCGGGGGCGGATCGTCAACATCTCCAGCCGCGCGACGCTGGGCCGCATAAAGCGCACGGCCTATGCGGCGCCCAAAACCGGCGTCATCAGCCTCACCAAGACCTGGGCCCTCGAACTCGCATCATCGGGGATTACGGTGAATACGATCGCGCCGGGCCCGATCGCCACGGAAATGTTCAAGACCAACATGCCGCCGGGCTCCTCCGAGTATGAGACCGTCATTGCCGGCATTCCCATGAACCGCATGGGCACGCCGGAAGAGATCGCAGCCGCCGCGGCCTTCTTTCTGAGCGACGATGCGGGCTTCGTGACGGGCCAGACGCTGTATGTGTGCGGCGGCGGCAGCGTCGGATAGGAGGATAAATCCACGATGGTTTCAGGCGATCCAGTCCCGAGCATACCGGAGGCGGAGGCGACCGGTGAGATTGCCATCCTCTACGCGGATATTCGCGAGACGCTCGGTGTGCCGCTGGTCAATCTGATCTGGCGGAATCTTGCGACGATCCCGGGCGCTCTCGACTGGGCGTGGACCACGCTCAAACCGCTCTACAAGGACGGCTCCATCCAGGCCGAAGCGCGCGCATTGCGCACAGGGTTGTCGATGCCGGATGTCTTGGCTCTTACGCCGGCCGCTCTGTCGGATGCAGGTCTATCCGGGGCCGACCTCACGATGATCGAGACAATCCTGGATTCCTACGAACGAAGCAATCCGCTCAATCTGGTGGCGATTGGGGCGTTGCTCGTGCTGTTGCAAGGCAAATCGAATGATGCGCCGAGGATGACGCCGGCGGAGCAGGTTGCCGAGCCGCCGGTTTCGGGGGAATTGCCGCCGTTGTTGTCACTTGATGAGGTAGCACCGGAAACGGCGGCGTTGGCGCTCGCGGTAAATGCCCTGGGCGCACGCGGCCGGACGCATATCATGGTCAGCATGCCGCGCCATCTTGCCCATTGGCCGGGTTATCTCCGCCTGTACCGGTCGATCCTTGCACCGTTAGACGACGATGGTCGGCTTGCCGTCAGTATCGACGCCGTGATTGCCGATGGACGTTCGCGCGGCGCGATGCTTGCGTCCCGGTTGGGGCCTGTTTCCGAACTGCAGGTCGGGGCGCGGGCTGCGACGGTGACCACACTCGAGGATTTCTACGAGAACGCCATTGCCCGCATGATTCCGGTGGTCGGCCTTCTCAAGAAGGCGATGTCGTTGTCCGGGCCGGCGAATTGAAACGGGCGGCCACTGAAGCGACCGCCCGCTGATAACCAATCCGGCCGATACTATTTACCGAATAGTTTCTTTAGGCCCTTTTCGGCTTCGCCGGCGCCTTCTTTGAGCATCTTGCCGGCATCGCCACCTTTCTCCAGGGACTTCTGAATTCCCGCAGCGGCGCCGCCCAGCTCCTTGCCGAGCGCGTCTTTAATGGCGCCGACATCCAATTTGCCGACGGCACCCGTGGCGGCCTTGCTGATGGCCGCGATCACCTTTTGCGCGACCTCGGCCGGGGAGGCACCGGAGGTCTTGCCACCTTCCTTGCCGATATCCTTGAGATGGATGGTCGGCAGGGACGCGCCGGTTTTCTGGCCCTTCAGAAAGTCCGCACTGACATTCACCTTGCCGTCGCGGACATACAGGTTCTCGATGACCAGTTTCGGGCCCTCACTCTCGCCGCCGCCGCTTGACGAGCCGCCGCTGCCGCCTCCGGAGGAAGCACCACCGGCCGCCTTCTCGACGTTCTTCTGGATCGTGCCGATATTACTGCCGCCGGAACCGAACTCGTATGTGACTTCGGGTGCGGCGATCACGACTTCCTTAATGACGATGATGTCCGACGTGACGGTCGCCGGATCGACCTTGACGCTGACTTCGCCGAGCTTGAGGGCGGAATCGGTTTGGAAACCGGAGGGATTGCCGACCGTAAGGCCGCGTATCCCGGCCTGGCCATCGGTGAGTTTGTCCACGTCGACTTTGTCGAGAGTTACGCTCACCTGCGTTACCTCGGATCCGGCCTCTTCGACGGCCGTTTTGATGATGGACCCTAAATTCGACCATACGAAATACAACCCGCCGGCAACGATGACGGCAAGGACCGCCAATCCGATAAGAACCTTTTTCATATCTAATCTCTATTCCTGTCTCGACCCAAAGAGTGCCCTGCCCGTGCCGGGCGCACTGTACCCGCCGGGGCATATGACTGCACGCAAATATGGCGTCCGTATGATGCCAAAATCCGGGATCGCGAACCAATCCGTGGCGGAGGAATCGCCGGGCCGCGAAGATGCAAAAAAGCCTCGCCGGACGATTGCCCGGCGAGGCGGAGGCTTCAGCCACTGGGAGGAGGCTGGAGTAAAACTCGGTTACCGGCCCTGATGAAGGACCCGGCGCAGGCCGCGGACCAGAAACTCGGCTCGGGCCCGGCTGGCCTTGCTGATCACACTGGCGATTTCGTCGTCGGTGGGCAGCGCGCCGTTCGGCAGCGGGGCCACACCCTTGATGTCGCGGTTATACGGCATATTTCGAACTCCTAGCTTGCATCCAATATTCAGAGAAATTTAACTGTAACATTCCGCATCTTCTGGCAAGCGTTTAGCGTTTGTTAGTGATATCGCTTATATTTCGTAGCGTTGACAAGACATATAGACTTGATTCCTTTTCTGGACAAACGATCATTTTTCATGATTAAATTTAGAAAAACTAAAGTTAAGGAAAATTGATGGCCACCAGATTGCCGCCGCTGAACGCTTTGCGGGCCTTTGATGCGTCCGCACGGCATCGCAGTTTTACGCGGGCCGCCGAGGACTTGAGCGTGACCCCGGCGGCGATAAGCCATCAGATCAAGGGGCTTGAGGAATTCCTCGGCGCGAAATTGTTCCGTCGTGCCAAGGGAACGCTCATGCTGACCGAAGCCGGGCAGCGCATCATGCCGGGCGTCCGGAAGGGGTTCTCGGCCTTCGAGGAGGCAATGGAGAATTTCGGCCTGTACGACCAAACAGGCCAGATCAACGTTGCGGTCACGCCGTCCTTCGGTGCGAAATGGCTGATTCCGCGTTTGGAGCATTTCAACGCGGCGCATCCTGAGATCGATATCCGGATTTCGACGACGATGGAGATCATCGATTACGAGCAGGAAGGGGTCGATATCGGCATCCGCTTCGGACGCGGCGAGTATCCCGGCATGGTGGTCGAGCCGTTGCTCAGTTCCGAAGTGACCCCGGTTTGCAGCCCCGATCTCCTGGCTGGTGACCATCCCAAGCTGGAATCGCCCAGCGATCTGCGGCATTTCACACTTCTGCATGATGAAAGCCCGCTGCTCGACGAGGCGCATCCGAACTGGGCCATGTGGTTGTTGGCCGCCGGCGTTACCGATGTGGACGCGAGCCACGGTATGCGTTTCGACAGCGCAAATTCGGCCATCAGCGCGGCCATCGAAGGGGTGGGCGTCGCGCTCGGCCGCACCGCCCTGATCGGACGGGACCTTGCGGCGGGGCGGCTGGTGCGCTTGTTCAAGCTCAGCCTGCCGATCCGCTTCGGCTACTACGTCGTTTATCCGCCACGCAGCCGCAATCGTCCGAAAGTCATGATCTTCCGCGACTGGCTGTTCGAGGAAGTGCGCGAGCCGGGCTAGGTATTTTCCCGGCGCGCCGCGACGTCCGCCGCCAACCGGTCGAGGACCGCTTCGGAAGTCTCCCAATCGATGCAGCCGTCGGTGATGCTCTGCCCGTAGGTCAGGTCTTGGCCCGGTACCAGGTCCTGTCGCCCGGCGATCAGATTGCTCTCCACCATGACCCCGATGATCCGCCCGTCGCCTTCCGCGATCTGGCGGCCGACTTCCGCCATCACGCCGGGTTGATTCTCCGGCTTTTTCAAGCTGTTGGCGTGGCTCGCGTCGATCATCACCGCCGGCGTGAGCCCCGATTTCACGGCGATCGCGCAGGCGTCGTTGACGCTGTCGGCATCATAGTTCGGCTCGCGCCCGCCGCGCAGGATGATATGGCAGTCCTTGTTGCCTGCGGTGGCGGCGATGGCCGACCGGCCGTCCTTGGTGACCGCCATGAAATGGTGCGGGTGCGAGGCGGAGCTTACGGCGTCGACCGCGATCTGGACATTCCCGTTCGTGCCGTTTTTGAAGCCGACCGGGCAGGAAACGCCGGAGGCAAGTTCGCGGTGGACCTGGCTCTCCGTCGTGCGGGCGCCGATTGCGGCCCAGGACACCAAATCCGCGATGTATTGCGGCGTGGTCATCTCCAGGAATTCGCAGCCTGCGGGCAGGCCGAGGGCATTGATGTCGAGCAAGAGCTTGCGGGCAAGCCGCAATCCCTGTTCGATCTCGAAGCTGCCGTCGAGGTTCGGGTCGTTGACCAGGCCTTTCCAGCCGACCGTGGTGCGCGGTTTTTCGAAATAGACCCGCATGATGACCTCCAACGTGTCGGCATGACGTTTCCGCAGCCCCGAAAGACGGTTTGCGTAGTCTATGGCGGCGTCGGGATCGTGGATCGAGCAGGGGCCGATGATGACGGCCAGCCGGTCGTCCTGCCGGTGGATGATGCGCTGGATCGCGCTGCGCGCGGCCGTCACGGTACGGGTGACCGCGGCGTCGCGCGGCAGTTCGCCCATCACCTGGGCCGGGGTGTCGAGGGCCTTGATTTCGCGGATGCGAATATCGTCTGTCGTGTCGAGCACGGCGTAAACTCCTTGTCTGTGCGTCACGCCGGCGGCACAAAAAAACCGCCAGGGACTGGCGGTTCTGAGACTTTCCTCGGTCTATGGTTTAGACCAAACGCATCCCTTCCGCCGCCGAAGGCTTCGGATAAGCAAAAAACCAAAAATAGGACGTGGCGGTTAAGTGATGCATGGGCCGTTAAATAGTACCGCCGGACCGGTTTGTCCATGGGTCTTTTCGGATGGTCATCATTTCGCAATGCTATTCGGTCGGAGTCTTGCTGGACCTGGCCAGCCACGATTGGCGTCCGTTTCAAATACGACAAGAACTTCACCATGCGCGAGGGATGTGTTTCAATTTTTGCGAGTATTGGCAAAAATGGATTATGCTGAAAATTGATGGTGCCGCCATAGCTATACATGCGCAGATTAGCAAACCACTATTCTGGGTTATCCGAACAAAAGGCATAGACCATGCAACCGTCTCAAAAATGGCTATTAGTAGTTGCTTTTGGTCTCTTACTGGTGGCGATTGGATTCTTGGTCGACATGCTATTACGAAAAAGAGAGGTGCGCACCTTACATGATCATCTATTACGTATTGGGCAACTAATCGAGAATACATCTTTACGTGAATGGCAAGTTCGTATCGCCAACACCGGCCTATTATTTATCGAACGTGCGGCTCTAATACCTTCCTACCTTTTAGTACCACTACATCCATTAATTTTATTTTTTATTATAGTTGGCGTAACGGCTGGTTATTTCTTTACGGACCTCTGGTTTTTTGGCCCGATATTCGTGTTCCTTGGAATTGGATTTGCTGTCGGGATATGGTTGAACATTGAGGAACAATTTTCGTTCGACTTAGTAACTAGCAGCGATTTGGCTGAGGACTTTCTCGCGGCGCTCGGGCTAAGTGCGATCATCTCGTTGATTGCCATAATCATATCGACAGCTTTCCTCCCCAATTCCTCAATTGGTTACTGGTTCGATGCAGACGGGACCCTCGTCGTCCCTCATCGCTCCGCGATACTAACGCTCGCCAACTTCGTTTTCGATTTCGCCACACTTATCGTAACAATTGGTCTCCTGAAGATTGTTGTCCGGCATAGACGTTTCATCTTGTCCATTGCCTTCTGTGACATTTTCGCCAGTGCACTGCTTACGTACTCGCTTCACGTGGTACTTCTTTTTGCCGCGGGTGTAGAACGGCCGTTCCATTATTCAGCGTCCTGGTTCCTTCGTTTTGCGAGGGAACTAGAAAGCGCGCAGCCAACGTGGAGCAATATCGAAGACCTTCACCTGTTACCTCTTTTGCTCACGACTTTCGTCCCCGTGGCTACCTATATGCTCGTCTTCGTCCTGCTATCGTTTGCTAAGCCCGTCCTTTGGCTTTCTGCGCGACTATTTGGTGCGATTGGAGAACGGGACGAATCAGTGTTCAGGCAGCTTGGAATGCTGGTTGGGACATTTGTAGCTGCAATCAAGGCCATCTATGATTTC
This sequence comes from Alphaproteobacteria bacterium, assembly GCA_965228975.1. Lineage (GTDB taxonomy): Bacteria > Pseudomonadota > Alphaproteobacteria > UBA8366 > UBA8366 > JAJFJD01. Next base: position 1,908,285 of record OZ245851.1, on the reverse strand, counting down.
TTCGTTTCGATCTAGTTGTATCTAACCCATTTGGTGAAGCGCAATTTTGCGTGGCTATTTGCACGCCGTTACCGCTCGGTTGCTCCTGGCAACGAATGGACACCATCAAACCGCCGCATGCGCGTTTCACTTGCGTGACGCATTGGGTAGTTGACCGGGACACCGCCGATGAAGCCGGCGATTGGCGCCGAATTGGACGTGCGGTATATGATGGCACCGAATTCCCGCATATTGCGACGGCTACGACCTGCGCGGTTTGTCCAACTAGGACAAGGAACCGGTGATTATTGATCTCGTTGGTTTTGGCACGATGGGCACACCGATAGAGGAATGCAAGGGAAGTGAGACCTTGATGTGAGCGCCATTTATCAGCTTTATGCCATCTAACTGGACGAAGAATAATCCGGTCCGATCAGTACAATTTCAGACAAGGACGACAATGAGCGCAAACGCCAAACCCTTCGATCTGATCCCGCCGAAAGAGGCGGATGTCGCCACATCCGTCGACGACGCCATTGCTTCCCGGCGTTCGATCCGCGCCTTTCTGCCAACGCCTGTTCCGCGGCATCTGATGGAGCATATCCTGGAAGTGTCGTCGCGGGCGCCGAGCGGGACGAACATGCAGCCCTGGAAGGTCTATGTGACCGCCGGTGCCGCGAAGAAACGGATGTCGCAGGCAATTCTGGACGCTTTCGAGGCGGGCGAAGAGCATAAGCGAAGCTGGAAATACTATCCGGACGAATTCTTCGAGCCCTACAAGTCGCGCCGCCGAAAGGTCGGTTGGGATCTCTACGGCACGCTTGGAATCGAGCGCGGCGAGACGGAAAAGATGAAAGCGGCGCGGGCCCGCAACTACGTCTTCTTCGATGCGCCGGTCGGCCTGATCTTCGCCATCGACGACAAGCTGGAGATCGGCAGTTGGCTCGACTACGGCATGTTCATGGAAAACATCATGATCTCGGCCCGTGGCCACGGTCTTCACACCATCCCGCAGGCGGCGTTCAGCGACTATCACAAGATCATCCGCGAACATTTGGGCATTCCCGAGGACCACACGATCATTTGCGGCATGTCGGTGGGATATGCCGATTTGGACGCACGGGTGAACCAGTTCGCCACCGAGCGCGAGCCGGTCGAGGGGTTCGCGACCTTTATCGACTATCCGGCTTAGGCGGCGGCACGCGCGGCGGCAGGGATGCGGTCTGCTCGCGGCGATATCGGTTGAAATGGCTCAACAACTGCCGGATGTCCGGGTTGAGCGTGTCCCATAGGGCCATGTGCGAGGGGGCATGCCGCCGCATATGGTCGCGGAAGTCTGCGCAGTAGCGGTTTTCCATGCGGCGCCGGAACAAGACGATGGAACGGGATTTCTTCGGCAATCCGAAATCCTGATAGGCCTGTTCCTCGAACAATGAAGCCTCGCATTCCAGGTCCAGTTGGCGGCCGCTGGCGATGCGGCCCTGCATATGCTGGCCGCCGTGACCGGCCAGTTCGTGGACGATGATGGCGGCCAGTTCCGGCACGGGCCATTTAACGCCGAACTGATTGATCACCACGACGAATTCCTTGCCGTCGCTCAGCTTTACCCCTTGATTGCGGAGGAAATCGGGAAGGAACAGGGCCACATTCTGTGTGTTCAGCCCGGTCCGGCTGCGGAAATTGTTCGGGAAATAGGCCAGGAGAACCAAACCGCGGCGCTTCAGGGCGTCGATCCGGCGGGCGTTGCGGGGAGACCGTTCGTAGATCAACTCGATTGCGGCGGCGATCTTATCCAGGCTATCCGCTGCCGGGGGAACAGAGACGTCGAAGCGGCTGCCGGCGACCGGGGCGAAGGCCATGAGCCGCATGCCCCGGTGGACGCGGTCCACAATCGGATCCGCGTGACCGATCTCGGTCGGTAGCAAAATTCCCCAGAGACCGCCGAGAATCAGGCAGAGGCGGGCGATCCGGCCATTGATGAATGACAGAAGGGGCATAATTGAGGATTGTAGGGAGCGGGGATTAACGCGAGGTTGATGTACGGCCTATACGTGCCGGATTTGCAGGGATCGAGACCTAAAAGGGAGGGAAATTCACATGGCCACGAAAGAAACAGCAGTGATCGTCGGAAGCGGGCGGGGGCTCAGCGCGTCCTTGGCGCGCCTGTTCGCCCGCGAGGGCATACAGGTTTCCCTGGCGGCCCGGGACGTGGACAAGCTTGCGGATCTGGCCAAGGAAACCGACGCCTCGGTCTTTCCGTGCGATGCGAGCCTACCGGGCGACGTCGAGAAGCTCTTCGCCGGTTTGGTGGAAAACAACGGCGTGCCGGACATCGTGGTCTACAACGCCAGCAACCGCGGCGGCCGCGGGCCGATCGTCGATCTCAATCCGGAAGCGGTGCGGCAGGCGATCCTGGTCACCTGCTATGGCGGGTTCCTGGTCGGGCAGGTGGCCGCGCGGCTCATGACGGAGCGGGGCCATGGTACGATCCTGTTTACCGGCGCGTCGGCCAGCTACAAGGGGTACCCGAACTCGTCCTCTTTCGCGATGGGCAAGTTCGGATTGCGCGGGCTGGCGCAGAGCATGGCGCGCGAACTGGCGCCGCAGAACATTCATGTCGCGCATTTCCCGATCGACGGCGGTATCCGTCAGGGACCGGACGATCCGCGCATCGAAGGCCGCCCGGAAGACGGCATGCTCGATCCCGACGCGATCGCGGAGACTTACCTGCATGTTCACCGGCAGCACCGCAGCGCCTGGAGTTGGGAAGTCGAACTCCGGCCCTGGACCGAATCCTTCTAGCCGACACTCGCCATCATGCGGCCGGCGAACTCGTTGATCTTGTTCTGATCAATCCAGCGGGCGACGACGGCGAGGTCGAGGACCGGATCGAGCCAGATAATGCTAGTGCCTGCACCGACGGCGAAGAAGCTGCTTTCCGGTGCATTGGCATAATAGGACCGGCCCGGATTGAGCCACCAGAGCAAGCCGTAGCCTGCGTTGATGTCGCAGGGCGCGTGAAGCGCGTCGACATAGTCGGCGGGCAGGATTTCGGCGCCTTGCCATTGGCCTTTCTGCAGGATCAGTTGACCGACGCGGGCATGATCCAGGGTGCTGATCCAGAGCCCGCCGCCCCAATGCGAGCCGCCGGGCACCGATTGCATCTTGTGGCCGTCCAGTTCGATGGCGGAATTGCGATACCCGTGCCATTCCCAATCGTTTGAGGCGCCGATCGGGTCCATGACGCGCTCGCGCAGGACCTCGGGCAACGGCCGCCGGAAAAGCTGCATCAGCGACAGTGAGAAGCGATTGACCCGGACGTCGTTGTATTCCCAATAGGATCCCGGCGGTTGCAGGTCGCGATGCTGTCCCTTGCGCGAGTTGTCCGCCCCGGGGCCGACCTGGCGGTTACGATCGATCAGGTCCGGCTTGGTCCAGAGTTCGCCTTCCCACTCGCTGGTTTGCGTCAGCATGTGCCGCCACGTGATGGCGCGGTTCTGCGGCGCATCGTAGCCGTCATCTAAGGCGTAGTCGCGGATCGGATCGTCGAGATCGTTGATCAGCTTGTCCTTGAGAGCGATGCCCGTCAGGATCGAGAGATAGCTCTTGGCGATGCTGAAGGTCATGTCGGCGCGGGTGACGTCTCCCCAGGCTGCGACGAACTTGCCGCCGCGCACCACCACGCCATTCGGTCCGGTGCGGGGCTTGGTCGGTCCCAGGACCTCGTTCCAGGGCGGCGGCTCGATGTCGCCGGAGGCGGCGAGGCCCTCGCTGAGATCGTAGGGCCAGGGGGTTTCGGCCTCGCTTTCCGCATATTGGATGGCGTCCCGTAATTTTTCCGGATCGAATCCGCAGTCGGCCGGATCGGCGCAGGTCATGGGGTCGATTGCACTCGCGATATCTCTCAAGTCGTCCATTTGTCCGCTCTCCCCTTCACCGAATAGTATCCGTTTAGCCGCGACGGAATACGTCCAAGAATGAACCGAATTGGTGGAGGGAACAATGGCGACGGAAACGAAATCGGATGCATCGAGCCCGGTTCTTCTGGATTTCGACGACCGCGGGGATGCCGGCCGCATTGCCCGGATTACGTTCAACAATCCGGAAAAGAGGAACGCGCTCGGCCTTGCCGGCAAAGAGAAGTTCATCGAGGTGATGACCAGCCTGAAACACGACGAGAGTCTGCGTGCGGTCGTCCTGACCGGGGCCGGGGACCGGTCCTTCGTCGGCGGGACCAATCTCGCCGAAATGGCGAATTTCGACCTCGACGACGCCGAAGGCTCCTCCACCAAGACCCATCGCGTATGCGATGCGGTGCGCACCTTCCCGGTGCCGGTGATCGCGCGGATCAACGGCTATTGTTTCGGCTCCGGGATGGAGATCGCCGCCTGTGCCGACATGCGGGTCGGCGCGGATCATGCGAAGTTCGGCATGCCCGAAACCCGCTTCGGTATCCCATCCGGCATGGAGGCGTCGATTCTGCCGCAGATAATCGGGTGGGGTAAGGCTGTGGAATTGGTGCTGACCGGGGATCATATCGACGCCGACGAGGCCTATCGCATCGGCTTCCTGCAACGCCTGGTCCCGACGGCGGGGCTGGATGACGCGGTGGAGAGTTGGATCCAGTCTTTGCTGGCCTGCGGGCCCCGGGCGGTGCGCATCCAGAAACGCCTGATCATCGATTGGGACCGCATGTCGACGACCGACGGTGCCCGCGCGGGCATTCAGGCCTATGTGGACTCGTACCGGACCGACGAACCCAAACGCATGATGACGGCCTTCCTGAACCGGAAGAAGTAACGGCGGAAAGAGAGCAGCAATGACGGAAGTCCAATTCGGCCTGATGATCCGCGGCCAGTTTCCGCAGGGAGAGGACATGGGCGCGCGGTTCGAAGAAATGGCCGAGCAGGTCCGCCTCATCGACCGGCTCGGCTTCGCGTCGCTCACCAAGGGGATGCATTATTCGTCGCATCCGCTGCAGGCGTTCAACCAAACCGTCTTTCATTCGCGCATGGCGGCGGAGTCGCAGAATTTGCGGCTCAACTTCGGGATCATCCTGTTGTCGCTGCACAAACCGTTGGATATCGCCGAACAGCTCGCCTCGCTCGACGTCATGACGAAGGGGCGGGTGATCTTCGGCGCGGCGCTAGGGTACCGCGAGGTCGAATTGGCGGCCTTCGGTGTCGAGCGGAAGCAGATCGTCCGCCGGTTCACCGAGAATATCGAGGCGATCAAGCGCCTGTGGACCGAGGACAAGGTGTCCATGAAGGGCACCTATTTCGACCTGCTGGACGCCAACGTGTCGGTCAAACCGGTGCAGAAGCCGCGCCCGCCGATCTGGATCGGCGCCAATGCGGACCCGGCCATCGAGCGCGCCGCCCGGATCGGCGACTGCTGGTACGTCAATCCGCATAACCGGATGGACACGATTCACAAGCAGATCGATGTCTATAAGCGTGCCCTGGACAAAGCCGGGAAACCCTTCCCGGACGAGTTCCCCGGACGGCGCGAATGCTTCGTCGCCAGTTCCCGCGAAGAAGCAATTCGGCTCTGTCAGCCCTATCTCGCCAAGAAATACGAGGTCTATCATGCTTGGGGCCAGGACAAGGTGATGCCCGAAGGCGACAACGATCTGGGTCTCGACTTCGATGAGTTGATCAAGGACCGCTTTTTCCTGGGCAGCCCGGTCGAGGTCGCGGAGCAGATCATCGAGTACACGAAACAGACCGGTATCAACCACCACGTACTGAGCTGCCAGTGGCCAGGCATGCCGCAGAACATGGTTCTGGATACGCTGCAATTGCTAGCCGAAGAGGTGTTTCCCCGGGTGCGTCAAAGGCGTTTGACCCACTAGCCTTGCGCCGGTTATTCGGCCGCGTCGGCCGTGGTCTTCCAGGCCCCGATGGCGGGTTTCGACAGGCCAAGATGATCGCGCAGCGTATTGCCGGTGTAGTCTTTACGGTAGATGCCGCGCTTCTGCAGTTCCGGGACCACGTATTTCACGAAATCCTCGAAGGATCCGGGCTGATGTGTCGGTCCGATGACGAAGCCGTCGCAGGCGGGAGCGGTAAACCATTCTTCCATCATGTCGGCGATTTCCTTCGGTCCGCCGATCCATTTCGTGTTGAGCAAGCCGCGCCGGGTAATCCGCATGAAGTCGCGCACCGTCGGGTTTTGGATGCCGGTCGACGTGACGCGGTCACGGAGGGCATGCATGCCCTGGATGCTGGCAATCTCCTCTTCGGTAAAAGGCTCGTCCAGCCCTTTGGTCGCGAAGTCGTAGTTCAGGGCCTCGGAGAGCAGTGAGAGCTGGTCGATGTCGGTGGTCAGCTTGTCGTAGGCGGCCTTCTTGTCCTCCGCTTCCGACTTCGATTCTCCGGTCATGATGTAAGCCAGGGTCGTGATCTTCATATGGTCGGGGTTACGTCCGAGCGCCGCCGCGTCGCGCTTGAGCTGGGCGTAGTTCTGCTTGCCGATCTCGACATCCGGATAGACGACGAAGATCAACTCGCCCCAGCGGGCGGCGAATTGCTTGCCGCGGCCGCTCTGCCCGGCCTGGATCACGACCGGATGCCCTTGCGGCGAGCGCGGCACCGTGAACGGACCGCGGGACTTGAGGAATTTGCCCTCATAGTCAAGCCGGCGGACCTTCTCCGGATGGGCGTAGAGGTTTTTTGCCTTGTCCGCGACGATCGCATCGTCGTCCCAGCTATCCCAGTGACCCAGAACCGCCTCTAAAAATTCATCCGCGCGGTCGTATCGAGTATCGTGTTCGATCACGCCTTCGCGGCCCATGTTGCGGGCCTCGTTATCGTTGACCGAGGTGACGACGTTCCAGGCGGCGCGGCCGCGCGTCATCAAATCGACCGTCTGGAATACGCGCGCCACATGAAAGGGCTCGTAGTAGGTCGTGGAGTAGGTCGCCCCGAAGCCGAGCTTTTCGGTGACGCCCGCCATCGTCATCAGGCAGGCCACCGGATCCATCTTAACGCAGCGGATGCCGTTCTCCACCGTGTGCGCGTGATTGCCGGAATACATGTCGGGCATGGCCAACCGGTCGTCGAAGAAGCCAATGTCGAATTTGCCTGCTTCCAGGACCCGCGCGATATGCTGGTAGTAATCGGGTGAGTAGGTGTCGGTCCGCGCTTCCGGATGCCGCCAGGACGCCGGGAGCGTTGTGCAATTCTGCGCCTGTAGAAAGGCCACGAGATGAAGTTGCCGCATGGGAGTCGCCTTTGGACGATGGAGGTCACTCTACGGTAATGCAAACCGGTGCGTGCGGTAAAACCGGTCCGCCGCAGCGGACATTGAGTGCGTGCTAAGGAGCGACCTTGATGACGCGGCAGAAACCGCCCTCGGCCTTGATGCTGGCGCAGAGGGCCTTGGAGTCCGACCGGCTTGGCGCCGGGTCGGCCAACAATCGGTACAGAGTGCGTTCTGGGTTGTTCAACTTGACCGGCTGGACCGCGTAATTCGCCAAACCTTCCAACGAGGCGTATTTGCGTCCGAAGATCGTCCATGCCTTGTGTGCTTTATCGCGGCTGGAGAAGGAACCGATATGTACGCCGAACCCGCCTTTTGCCTTCGGTTGTGTCGATTGCGGCGGTTCGACCTTCGGCGGCGCAGGGGTCGGCTTTTCGACCAACGGCATACGAAGCGCGATCGGCGCGTCGTCGCGGCTGGCCACGAGAGTCCGTTGCGACGGCGCCGGGATTTCGGCATTCGTTTTGGAACTCTCCGACGGCCGCGTCAGGCCGAGCGGCGGATTGGTCGCAGCGACCTTTTCCGGTTGGACGCGCGGCAGGGTGCCGCCGCTTTGCTCCCATTTGGCGATGGCGGCGTTTGACCAACCGCCGGGCAGCGATTCAGAGCCGTTCGAGGCGATACGCGGTGTGTTCCCGGCCTTGAAGGACAAAAGAGTCCGGACGACTTCTTCGCCATTCGCATTGGTCTCCGTCGTCGAGACGGTGCTGTTCAAGGCGGGCGCGTAGTAGGATTCGACCTTCTGGCCGTCGCTGCGCCGGCAATAGACAGGGAAGGCCGCGAAGTCACCGGCCGGCACCGAGACATGCCGGGGGTGACCGGTGTAGCAATTCCAAACGAAGAGAGCATGACCCCGTTCACCGCCGACGCGGACCGCGGATTTGTACGTCAGTTTGTTGCCGGCCTTAAGGGGGAACAGACTGCCGGTCCATTCCACGATCCGTCGTTCGCCCGTGGACAAATCCGCCTTCTGCCACCGGATCGGCGGCAACAGCGGATCGAACATGGTCGACTGGCGGTGGCCGAGTGTGCTCTCCCAGTTGATCAGGTCGTCCTGAATCGAAACGACGGTCCACTTTTCCCGGGGATTGTCGAAGACGTATTCGTCGCCCTTGGCATAGGTCGGCAACTCCGCAGGCGGCAGGTCCGTTTGCAGCGAATTGGTAAAGGGAACCTCGGCATCGCGCTGCAGCGCGCAGGCTGCAAGCAATGCTGCCAAGCAAATCGGCGACAAGAGCCGACCCCACATCGTCCCGACCTCCCACTTTCGTTATCCACACTATAGAAAATTATTTCATCGCCGTCTTCTATGACAGTCATAAGCCTGTCGATCATCGACACCAGCGGCGCAAGGCAATATTAACGTATCGGCCATAGGCTTAAGACCATCGTCCAAGGTCTTGGCTAAGAGACATTTTCTGCCATCGAGCCGCGCCCTCGAAGCATCTTGGACAAGAACGAAGTCCTTTTCGAGTGATCACAATCACTTCGAGTTTACTCACAAAGTGGTTCACTACCACTTGTTTGAGGGTGGGTTGATTGCACAGAGAAACCATGATCAGCGAGCAGGAAAGTTGGCGCCTGGCCAAGATGCTGATCGAAGAGCATGGGGAAAAGGCTCTTCGACATGCCCGCAATAATGCGGAAAAACTCTTGTTCGGCGACGATATACAAGGCGGCGCCGCCTGGATGCGGGTGGCGCGGGCTGTCGGGACGCTGCTCGACAATCAATGGACGGGTAAGGTCCATTGAAGTAACAGTGACTCTGCGAATTTCTTCCTAAAAACTCCCATAGTTTTAAGAATTTATCGGTAATCGCCTCAACTTTTTTGGCGATTCTCGTAATTTTGTGATCGAGCCGTGATCGTCATCACAGTCCGTATGGTTAAGATTTGAGAAACTATGTCTGCGCTTAACACAGCAAGGGGATGGGTAACCGTGTTCGTAAAGCCAGATGTTCATATCATCGCCAGGATGTTGATCCACCAGCATGGCGCTCAGAGTCATACCTTGGCCATCGAGAAGGCCGACGAGTTGAGCGCAGAAGGTAACTCCGGCGGTTTCGCTTACTGGACGCGCGTTATCCAGGCCATCGAAGAGGAATTGGATACGCCTTTAAGCACCACGATTCATTAGATATTCGCTGGGCCGTCCGGCCTCCGGACGGCATTACTCCGCCCGCAAGGGCCTTGTATTGCAGGAAAACCGGGATAAGGCGTTCGTTTTGAACGCACATCGATAGAACGACAAGAGAAAGCCCCGCCGTAATTGGCGGGGCTTTCATCTTTCGCAACCCGTTGACCGGGCTCTCCCCAATTTGTCGGCCCGGGCGAATGCCGCCAGGCCGGTCGCTACGCCGCATCCGTGATCGCCCGCGGCACCACCCAATGGTTTGCTGCGGCCGTCTTACGCCTCGAAATACCCGGAAAGACTAGACGCATCCGGCGGCGGTCTCAGTGAGGGACATCACAACGCTTCACCGATGTCGGGCTGCCGGCGATGGATGGGGAGGGCCGGGGAAGTCAAATAATGGACCGGGGAAACCCAAAATGTTCAAGTAATAGGAATGATTTATCGTAATTAACTATAAAACAGTTCCAATTCCTACACATGAACCAAAGACATACGTCTTATTAATAAAGTATTAATCCAAAATTTAAGTGACATTTGCGAAGCATTAATACTAGCATTTCCGTTGTCAGGGAGTGGCGCAAATGGGGAAACAAATGGATCAAGTGCGTATTTACTTAGTAGGAGGTTCGAACCTCTTCCGGCATGGATTGCGGAGCTACCTCGATGGCGGGGACTTCGAGATCCTGGGCGAAGCGGACGGGCATACCGAATTTCTGAATGCCAAGGATCGCATGTCGGACCCGGATCTGGTCTTGTATGCCAAATCCGATGCTGAGCAAGACCCGGCGTTGGCTGTCAGCGAAATGCGCGAGCAAATGGGCGACACCCAATTCCTGGTTATGGCCGAGAGCCTGTTGCCGGCGGAATTCAGCGATTGCCTGGGTGCGGGAATCAGCGGTTACCTGCTAAGCGACATCTCCCGCGATGCTTTGCTGCATTCGATCAAACTGATCATGCTCGGCGAAAAGGTCTTCGCCACCGAACTGGCGAAAATTTGGATGAGCGGCGGCCTCGACCGCAAACTGCAATGCGCGAAGAAGCTGGAACACAGCCTGACCAATCGCGAAAGCGAGATTCTCGGGTGTCTCCTGGAAGGCGACTCCAACAAGCTCATCGCGCGGCGCCTCGAGATCACGGAATCGACCGTCAAGATTCACATGAAATCCTTGCTTCGGAAGATCAACGTTCAGAACCGCACGCAGGCGGCCATCTGGGCGATGGAATCCGGTTTTAATTCGGATGCAGCCGGTTTGACGAATTGATTTAGACGTTCCAGGGACACCGTGACATTACCGTCCCGACCCGTGATAAACGCAAAATATAGTCGATTTATATAAGTACGGCCTGGCACCGCATATGCGATGCCAGGCCGTGACTTTGTTGCGTCAACGCCCTATTCGACTTCTAGGGCGCCTTTGCCGGCGATCTTTCGGGCGATCACCACGGTGGCGACGCTGAGGAAGGCGATCAGGACCGAGATCGCGGCGGCATGTTCGACCGCGCCGTCATCCAGGAATTGGAAGACCGCGACAGCCATCGTTTCCGTTCCCGGCTGCGCGAGCAGGATCGACATCGCCAATTCCCGCAGCGAGATCGAGAAGATCAGCACCCAGGCGACCCAGATGCCCGTCTTCATCAGCGGGATCGTGATATCCCAAACCATGCGCGCCCAGGAAGCGCCGGCGATCCGCGCGGCCTCCTCGAGTTCTTCCATGATCTGCTTGATCGCGTTGCGCAGGAAGATGAAGGCGAAGGGAATCTTTTTCGCCATATAGGCAACGAATAGGATCCACAGCGTTCCGTATAGCCAATTGATGTAGCCGATCAGGATACCGACACCCATGGCGACCGCCGGGAAACCGAAGGTGATCATGATGATTACCGTGACCGATCCCCGGCCCACGATTTCCGTGCGTTCGACGATCCAGACATAGGCAATGCCCAACAAGACGCAGAGCGTTGCCGTGCTGATCGAGAGGACAAAACTGTTCTCGATCGACTGAAGCACGATGAAGGAGTCGTCGAAGAAGATCTGATAGTTCTCCAACACCATATTCTTGAATTCGATCGGGGCGCCGAACGTATTCAACAGCGACAGGATCATCAGTCCGGCCATCGGCAACAGCACGCTGAACGTGATGATAATGAAACAAAAGCCGAAGGCCACCCAGCGCCAAGGTCCCAGGTCCGTAGCCCGGGCCTGGCCGGCCTTGCCGGTTAGTGTCGTGTAGCGCCCCCGGCCGAGCCACCATTTTTGAACGAACAGGCAGGCGGCGGTGAAGAACACGATCGGCACCGCTACAGCGGCGGCCAGTTCGAATTTCGGCGGATGCAAGATGAGCGTATAGATTTTCGTCGTTAGGACATGGAATCCGCCGGCGAAGCCAAGCGCCGCCGGGGCGCCAAACGCTGCCAACGCGTCCAGGATGCAGAGAATCGCGCCCGACAGGACGGCCGGCGTGACCAGCGGCAGCGTAATCGACATTGCCGTGCGCAGCCTGCCGGCTCCCAAATTGCGCGCCGCTTCCTCGTAGGACGGATCCATGTTGTCCAAGGACGCACTGACCGCGAACAGAACGAGCGGGTAAAAATGCATGACGAGGACGAAGACGAGGCCTTCCATCGTGAAGATGTCGAGGGGCGGCGAGTCGAGATTGAACCAGGAAACCAGGGTCTTGTTGATTAGGCCCGAATTGGGCGCCATCAGGAAGATCCAGCCGATGGTGCCGATGAAGGAGGGGATGACGAAGGCGATGCCGGCAAAGGCCCGGACGAACAGCTTGCCGGGCATATTCGTGCGCGACACCATCCACGCCATCGGAAGGCCGAGGATCAAACAACCCAAGGGGACTAGCACACCCAGTAATAGGGTATTCAGCAACGCGCTGAACAGGTCCTTGCGTTGCAAGACCTCGATGTAGTTCGCCGCGGTCAACCCGCCCTTCGGATCGACGATGCTGAATTGGAACAGCAGCCAAACGGGATAGACGACCAGAAGCGCAAGAATGATGACCGCCGTGATCAGCAGCGAGTATTTCATCGGCTCTCGGGCATAACCGAGACGGAAATCCGCCCAACCGCGCGAGAATTTTGTGCTTAATCCGCTCAGATATGAGCCGGTATCTACTGTTGTCGTGGCCATTATGCGATCACCCAAGCCAGTTCGGGATTGATATTCACGTTCACCTCGTCGCCGAAGTCCATCTGCGGCACCTGGCACCGGAACTCACGGCCTTTGATATCGAGGCGAAGATCGAAACGATTTCCGAGAAAGGCGCTTGCCTTTACCCGCGCGTTGATCGGCGGGTTGTCGTCTTGCGCCGCGCCGTTGACCCGGATTGCCTCGGGCCGGACGGAGACCGAAATGCCCGCGCCCTTCGAGAGGCCCGCGACCAGGTCTTTCGGGCCGCTGGCCCAGAACGGCTCGCCGTACTCCTGCGCGACGCGGACGCGCCCGCCGGTTTGGTCGGTGTCCTCGACATTGCCTTCGATGATGTTGTTGATGCCCACGAACTCCGCGACGAAGTGGGTAGCCGGCCGCAGATAGATATCCGTCGGCGCCGCGACCTGCTCGATCTTACCATCGCTCATCACCACGATACGGTCGGCGAGAACCAGGGCTTCTTCCTGATCGTGGGTCACGTAGAGCGTGGTCATTTCAATGCGTTCTTGCAGCTCTTTCAGCTCGAACCGCATCTCCTCGCGAAGGCCGGCGTCGAGATTCGAGAGAGGTTCGTCCAGCAGCAGCATCGACGGTTCCGCGACGATGGCGCGGGCGAGGGCGACGCGTTGTTGTTGCCCGCCCGATAACTCGCCGGGGTACCGGTCCTGCAGGCCCGTGAGTTGAACAAGATCGAGCGCTCTGTGGACCCGGTCACTGATTTCCGGTTTGGGCCGCTTTTGTATCACGAGTGCATAGGCCACATTCTGGAAGACAGTCCGGTGCGGCCAGACGGCATAGTTCTGAAACACCATGCCGAGATTGCGTTTCTCGGGCGGCAGCATGTTGGTTTCCGTCGCGATGACATTTCCATCGAGCAGGATTTCCCCGCCGTCGGGTTGAATGAACCCTGCGACCGACCGCAAGGTCGTTGTCTTGCCGCAGCCGCTCGGCCCCAGCAAGACGACGCTTTCGCCGGTGGCGATCGTCAGATCGATGCCATCCACCGCACGGACGTCGCCGAAATATTTAGCTAGTTTCCGGAGTTCAAGTTTAGAGCTGCCGTCCGCCATCTTGTCGAACCTCCCGACCTATTTTTCACGGCCCTTGCCAACGGCTTTCGATGCCGATCGCGCGACCTGATCGTGCGCTGCCGCACGCGTCCCTTTTTACATACGATAAATATCGTCGATCTACCCGGCATGCCTCCCGCCCGCGGAACGGGCAGGAGGATAGCCGAATAAAACCAACGGCTTTCGTTAGCCGCGCTTGCCCATCAGGTCGCCGAACTTGTCGAGGAACTCTTTCTGTCCCTTGATCATGAACTTCAAGTCCGGAATGACCATGTTGAACTTGTCTAGCGGCGGCATGCCCTTGGGCGATTCCGCACCCTTGACGACGCCCCATTGACGTCCCCAGCGGGCCAACTGGTTTTGACCTTCGACCGAGAAGGTCCATTCCATCAGAAGCTTCGCCGCGTTCGGATGCTTGGCCGATTTCAGGATACCCATCGGTGAATGATTCACGATGGCGCCGTCTTCATAGGCGTACCATTTGATTGCCTGTCCCTTGTCCATCGCAACCACGATGTTATGGGAGGAGATCGCAACCGCGAGCGGGCGTTCGCCGGCGACGATCATGCGGGCGGCGGCGCTGTTGCCGCGAGTATAGAACAGATCCTGCTTGCCAAGTTCTTGCAAGAAGTCCCAGCCGCCGGCGAGGTTGTTGTGCACCATCGTCGCGTAGAATGTACGCGATGATCCGGCGGTTTCCGGATGCGCCGACAGAAGCTGTTTGTTCCATTTCGGATCGAGGAGATCCTTGAACTTCTTCGGCAGAACCGACGTGTCCTTGATCAGGTTCGTGTTATAGGCGCCGAGCAGCAGGAAGACCGTACGGGAAATGTAGTGCCCGTTCGGGTCCCTCAGGCCAGGATCGATCCGGTCGAAGGTTGCCGGTTTGTAGGGGGCATATAGACCCTTCTCGAGCCAAATTTCAGCCATGTAGGGAACCGAGACACTGATCACGTCAGGCCGCGGCTTACCCGCCGCCAGTTCGGCCGCGAAGGTTTGAATCAGCTTGCCGGAATTCTTGCGGAGAATCTTGAGCTTTACCTCCGGAAACTTCTCCTTCCAGAACTTACTGAATTTCTTGTTATAGGCTTTCCGGCCGGTCGTATAGAAAATCAACTCGCCTTCTTTTTTCGCCGCTTCATAAAGCTTGGCGATGCGATCGCTATCCGCGCTGGCCGTGCCCGGTAATGCGATCACGGCCGCGAGGGCCGCCGCCATTGCCGTTCGTACAAGTGTGCGGTTCATCGTGTTCCTCCCACGGTGTGAACTTTTGTCCCCATCCGGCCGAGCGGAGTTTTCATTTGTGAATGGCGTTCGCCATTTGCCCGGCAGGCATGATTATTCGCCCATGTCCGCTGCAGCCGGATACCAAGGAATTGATTGAGTGGCCGCGTCGCGCAATGGACCTGCTTTATTCGATCATACTTTATTGAATTGTGACAAGCGTCAGGTCAGAATTATTATATTTCAATATGTTACATACCATCGGTAGCTCAACTTCAATTTGAAGGAGCGCATTTTCGACCCCTTAAAGATGTGCGGTGCCGCCGCGGGACGCAGGATGCCAATGATATTGGAGCGACAAACCGGTCCCGTTCTTAACCTTCCTTAACGGTATCTCCACCATTGCATGGAATAAACGTGGCTCGGGAAAAGTAAACGCTAGCGCCACTTTAGAACGGCAAAGCATGTGGGCCGAGACTGACCCTATAGCCGCCATCGCCATCGGGTTGTTGGGAGGTGTCCTGATGACCGCGGCGTTGTTTGTGGCGGCGGTTCATTGGAAGCGGCGTTCCGGATTCGCGTATTGCATGCCGGCGTTCCTGGTCTATCTGCTACTGTTTGTCGCCACCTATCGGCACAGTGTCGTAAACGCCGACACCGGACTTTCGGAAATACCCGACTATGCAGTAACGCTACTGCTCTTGGGGCAGGCCGCGATCTCGGCGTTCGGGGTTGCCGTTGCCGTCCTTGCGATCTTCGGTCTGTACCTTGCGATGCTGCCGCGGCTCGATCGCCCGGTGAATCGGGTCAGAGCGTATGGCGGTTGCGCGATCGTGTGTTTGGTCATTGCCGTGCTGTTCAATCCGAATGGCGCCGTGCGGAAAATGGAAGCGCCTGCCGCCGCCGCCATCGTTGCGGTCGATCCGGAGAGGGCCGACGCCGCTATGCGGAATAAAGCACGAGAGACGCTAGAGAAGCTGCGTGAACTCGGGGTGGTCATCCGGATCGAGACGGACGAGAAGGCGATCACGCATTACGTGTCCGAGGATTTCGCCACGCTGCCCGACGATGTCGTCGAAGAATATGTACGGGCCGCCTTTGTCCACCATATCCACAATGAGTCCGGCGCGGCGAAACGCGTGATTCTGCGGGAGACCTCGAGCGGGCGGCGCATTGCGATACGCGATCGAGACGGCAGGTTCGAGCGATTCTGACGGTCGGCGCTATCGGCCTATCCGCCGGTCAGCATGCCGCCTTCCACCAACAACTCCGTGCCCGAGACGTGCCGGCTCTCGTCCGATGCCAGGAATAGGGTGGCATAGGCAATGTCCTCGACGGTTCCCAATTCGCCCATCGGCACGGCCTTCAGGCGTTCCGCCGCACCGGCTTCCTCGTCGCCCCAGCGCAGTTTCAGCACGTCGTTGCCGAGCGGGGTCCGAACCATGCCGGGATGGATCGAATTGCACCGAATTTTGTAACCCTTGCGGCCGCAATGCTGGGCAACCGATTTTGTGAGTTGGCGTACCGCGCCCTTGCTGGCGCCATAGGCGACGAGCGGCGCCGTGCCGCGGATGCCCGCCGTGGATGAGATGTTGATGATCGATCCGCCGCCGCTTTGCGCCATGGCCGGGATCGCGGCCCTGCAGCCCAGAAATACGCCGTCCAGGTTGATATCGTTGACGAAGCGCCATTCCTCCAAACTGATCGTCTCGATATCTTGTGGCGCGCCGGTGCCATAGACGCCCGCATTGTTCATCAGGATGTCGATCTTGCCGTGACGTTCCATTGTCTCCGTAACGACCCGATCCCAATCCTCGGGCTTGGTCACGTCCAACTCATGGAAGGTCGCGGCCGCGCCGATTTCGTCGGCGACCCGGGCGCCGTCCTTGACATTCTTGTCCGTTACAACGACGCTCGCGCCTTCATTGGCGAGTAACTGTGCGGTCGCCGCGCCGAATCCGGATGCGCCGCCCGTGATGATCGCCACTTTGCCGTCGACCCGGCCCATTCTGAACTCTCCCTGCGCGTTATGCGGTTACAATCGGGGCATTGTAGCCGCGCAGGGGATGCGGATGGCAAGTTTCCGGCCCAATGGCGACGAATTGGCGCGACTTAGAAGAGGATTCAATGGAATACACGACACTCGGAAAAACCGGTTTGAAGGTCAGCGTCGCGGGGCTCGGCTGCGGCGGTAATAGTCGATTGGGCTTGGGCACCGGGCGCAGCGAGGACGAAGCCATCGCCATCATTCGGGGAGCGGTCGACCTCGGCGTAAACATTCTGGACACGGCGGCAAACTACAAGACCGAGGAGGTCGTCGGTAAGGCAATCAAGCCGCTGGACCGGGAATCGATCGTCATTGCCACGAAGTCCAGCTTTCAAAAGGGCGGCGAATACTTCACGCCGGAGCAGGTATTAGCGAGCCTTGAGAATTCACTTCGCGAGCTCGACACCGACTACATCGATGTTTTCCAGCTTCATGCCGTTCCGCCCAAGGGGTACGACCACGCGCTGAACGTGCTTGCCCCCGCGCTGGAACGGGAAAAGGAGAAGGGCAAGATCCGTCACATCGGTTTGACCGAGACCTCCCCAAATGATCACGGGCACGACATGTTGCAGCGCGCGGTGCACGACCCGGTCTGGGAAGTGATGATGCTGGGCTTCAACATGATGCATCAGAAGGCGCGGCAGAAGATCTTCCCGCATGCGATCGAGAACAATGTCGGCACGTTGCTGATGTTCGTCGTGCGCAATATCTTCAGCCGGGAAGGGTACCTGGCCGACAAGATGCGCGAGCTGGCGGCGGAAGGGAAAGTTCCCGCCGAGTTGGCGGAGAGCGAGAACCCGCTCGACTTCCTGATCCACGAAGGGGGTGCCACGAGCCTGACGGACGCGGCCTACCGGTTCGTGCGGCACCAGCCCGGCGTGAACGTCGTGTTGTTCGGCACCGGCAGCCAAGATCACTTGCGGACGAATATCCAATCGATCATTTCGCCGCCATTGCCCGACGCGGATGTGGAGAAGCTTCACACTCTGTTCGGCCATTTGGAAGGCGTCGGTCTCGACTTGCCGGACCGGAGTCAGAAGAAGGGCTAGAGCTATATCGGACGAGGCGGATCGCGGTAAAAGATCGACGAGACGAAAGCGCCGGCCAGGACGCTGGGTTTTCTAAGGCGATCTTCGTATGAACTCGCTAACCTTTTAATTCAATTTTTTTGGGACTCGCTACCGGAACTTTAACGGTTTGGTTGCGTTGCTATGTATTTGTGCAATCAATGGGAAGGGGGCAGAGTAGAAATCATGCGAGTCGCGCCTCTATCCGCTTTTCTGGTTTTGATGATCGTAACGATCATCCCATCGCCGGCCACCGCTGACGACAGCAGGCCCTTTCCTCGGTTGGACGCAAGCATCTCGATCGAGGTTCAGAACGACAACACCTACAAATCGCAGGATGATGCCGCCGAATTGAACGATTTGTTCACGACGACCGAGCCGGGAGTGATCTTCCATTTCAACCGGCATCTGTCACTGTTGGTCCATGGCGTATTGGAGCCGGTGGATGACCCGGGGCCACGGGATGCCCGCTATTTCGAGGATCACGGATTCTATTTGGAAGAGATCGTCCTACGTTACGATGCGGATTGGGTTTTCGGCTTCGGCGGAAAATTCACGCCGAACTTTGGCCTCGCCTGGGACACGGCTCCTGGAGTCTACGGCAGCGACTTCGTGGAAGACTATGAATTTTCCGAAAATATCGGTTTCGGCGGCGGCTTGGTCTTTGCGTCCGGAAACGTTGGCACGCACATCGTTGCGGCCAGTACCTTCTTCCAGGACCACAGCATTCTGAGCGATTCCGCGATCACAAGACGAGGACAAAATCGTGTGAGCGATGGTGGCGTCGGCAACACCGGGGATTTCGCCTCTTTCGCTGTCTCGCTCGGCGGCGCGGAATTTCCCCTTGCTCCGGGCTTCTCCTACCACACGTCCTTTATCCTGCGTGGCAAGGGCAGGGCTGATGCCGAGGACGAAAAGGGCGTGGTATTTTCCGGCAGCTATGCCGTCGATTTGCGGGGTCTCACCGTGACTCCGCTGGTCGAATACGCCCATTTCTTCGATGCCGATGGGGTTAACGACCGGGAACGCGGGTTCCTCACCACGGCCGTGAGTGTGGAATGGCGGAACTGGAATCTCGCTTTGTCGCGCACCGGCCGGGATACCGACCGTCCAAACGCCAGCGATATCGATGACGCATTGTACCAGGTTTCCGCCGGATACAGCTTCGATTTCGGGCTGTCGGCCGACGTGGGCTGGAAGATCGCCGAAGAAGGCGGCGTGAAATCGCAGACCGTCGGTGTCCTTCTCACCTATGCCCGTAACTTTACTGCGCCATGACCGCACGAACGCTTTGTTGGCGTTTGCCAGCGCCGTCTCGGTTGGCCGGCATTCTGGCGCTCGGAACGGTATTGGACCACGCGGCAGTGGCAATGGGCACCGCAAGCGAACCGTCACAGCGGCAAGGCGGAGTCGGCGAAGGAAGCGTACCGGAAGATGCCGAAAGCGGACGGGGAGGCGATGCCGGCCATCCTCAGGTCGCTCTAAGCTATTTCAAGAGATCGCGCCCGATGATCTCGCGCATGATCTCGCTCGTGCCGCCGGCGATGCGGCTCATGCGGGCGTCGGCCCAGGCGCGGGCGATGGGGTATTCCCACATATAGCCGTAGCCGCCGTGCAACTGGACGCAGGTATCCAGCGCTTGGCATAGGCGTTCGGTAGAGTACAGCTTGGCCATTGCGGCATCCTCCGCGGTCAATTCGCCCTTCAGATGCAGTTCGATACAGCGGTCGATGAAGATGCGCGCCGCAACCGCCTCGGTCTTTACGTCGGCGAGCTGGAAGCGGCTGTTTTGGAAGGCCGCGAGTGGCCGTCCGAAGGCCTGGCGCTCCTGCGTGTAATCGACCGTCCAGTCGAGCGCGGCCTCGATCATGGTGACGCAGCGGATCGCCACGAGCAGCCGTTCCTGCGGCAGTTGCTGCATCAATTGGATGAATCCGTCGCCCTCGACCGTGCCCAGCAGGTTGGTTATCGGCACGCGCACGTCGTTGAAGAACAGTTCCGACGTGTCCTGTGCCTTGTAACCGACCTTTTCGAGGTTCCGTCCGCGCTCGAATCCTTCGCGCTCCCGTTCGACCAGGATCAGGCTGATCCCCTTGGCCTTCTCGTCGGGGTCGGTTTTCGCAACCACGATGACAAGGTCGGCTAATTGTCCGTTGCTGATAAAGGTTTTTTGGCCGTTCAAGACATAATGGTTGCCGTCGCGGATTGCGCGCGTGCGAATGCCCTGCAGGTCCGATCCCGCGCCGGGTTCGGTCATGGCGATGGCGCCGATCGTCTCGCCCCGGACCATCTTCGGCAGCCAGTCCTGTTTCTGGTCCTCGGTGCCATAGTGCCGGATATAGGGGGCGACGATGTCCGAGTGCAGATAAAAGGCCGGGCCGGACGTGCCGGCGCGCGCCAGTTCCTCGACGACGATAGCGCTGAACCGGAAGTCGGCTTCGGGACCGCCATACGCCTCGGGGATCGTGCAGCCGAGCAATCCCGCGTCGCCGGCCTTTCGCCATACTTCGCGGCCAACCACGCCGTCGCGTTCCCACTGGTCGTGATACGGGGTGACCTCGGCCTCGATGAAGCCTCGAACGGTTTCGCGAAACAGTTCGTGCTCGCCCGAATACAGTGTCCGTGGGATCATATGCGGCTTTCCCTTGGGTTGAATATTTCCAATCGGTCCGTCGGCGTATAGGTTAGGGAAAAGTCGCAACAAGACCAACCGGATCATCATGAGCAACACAGGAATCACCGCGGTCGGCGGATACATCCCGCGTTTGCGGATGCAGCGCGCGAAAATCGTGGAAGCGAACGCGTGGGCGAACTCGGCGTTGAAAGGGTATGCCAAGGGCGAACGGTCCATGTGCAATTGGGACGAGGACAGCGTCACCATGGCGGTCGAGGCGGCGCGGGATTGCCTGCATGACACGCCCAAGGACGCCTTGACCGCCGTGCATCTGGCCTCTACCACGCTTCCCTTCGCGGACCGGCAGAATGCGGGAATCGTCGGCGAGGCGCTGAACCTGCCGGAGAACCTCTCCACACTCGACATTACTTCGTCGCAGCGGGCGGGAACGTCGGGTCTGATCAACGCGTTGAATGCCGCGGCGAATGGCCCGGTCCTGTTCGCGGCGGCCGAGCACCGCCGATCTCAAAACGGAACTCCGCAGGAGTTGCTGGCGGGCGACGGTGCGGCGGCCATGGTGCTGGGCACGGACGATCCCATCGCTTCATTCCTCGGCAGCCATACGGTCTCGATCGATTTCGTCGACCACTATCGCGGCCAGCACCATGAATTCGACTATGACTGGGAAGAACGGTGGATCCGCGACGAAGGCTACATGAAGATCGTGCCCGACGCCGTCGGCGCGCTGTTCGCCAAGGTCGACAAGGAACCCGCGGACGTGGACCGGTTCATCATCCCGACCGCGCTGCGCGGCGTGCCCGCCATGTTGGCCAAGCGTCTCGGCATTAAGGAAGAGGCGGTCTGCGACGTGCTGCAGGGCGTCTGCGGCGATACTGGTGCGGCGCACGCGGTCGTTCTGCTGGCGAAGGCCCTGGAAGAGGCGGCGGCGGGCGAGACGATCCTTGTCGTCGGGTTCGGCCAAGGCTGCGACGCGTTACTGTTCGAAACGACCGAAAAAATCGCGTCGGGCCGGCCGGGGCGCGGGATCAACGGCAGCCTCGCGGTGCGGGCGGTCGAAGAGAACTACAACAAGTTCCAATCCTTCAATCAGACGGTCGACAAGGATTTCGGCAAACGCGGCGAGGTCGACAAGCAGACGGCTCTGTCGACGCTGTTCCGGAACCGAAAGATGCTGACCGGATTCATCGGCGGCAAATGTAAGACGTGCGGGACGGTGCAATTTCCAAAGTCGCGCTATTGCGTGAACCCGAACTGCGGGGCACTCGACACGCAAGACGACCACGCCATGGCGGACACGCCGGGCAAGGTGAATACCTATACGGCGGATTCGCTGACCTTCTCGCTCGACCCGCCGGCCTACTTCGGCATGGTTCAGTTTGACGGCGGAGGACGGCTGATGGTCGACTTCACCGACGTCGACCGCGACAGTTTCGATATCGGCGTGCCGGTGCGCATGCAGTTCCGCGTCCGCGAATACGACGACGAGCGGGGATTTCGTAAATATTTCTGGAAGGCGGTGCAGACGGCATCGCCCGGCGCAGAGGCGTAGGAGGAGCGACGATGGCAAGTGGAATTCGCGACAAGGTCGCTATCTTGGGAATGGGCTGTTCGAAGTTCGGTGAGCGCTGGGATGCGGAACCATTCGACCTGATGGTCGAGGCCTTCGCAGAATGCATCGACGATGCGGGCATCGAGAAGGACGAGATTCAGGCCGCGTGGCTGTCGACGGCGATCGATTCCGTCAACGTCGGGCCGAGCGGCGTGCCGCTTGCGGTGGCGCTGCGCTTGCCGTTCATCCCGGTTACCCGCGTCGAGAATTTTTGCGCCAGCGGGACCGAAGCCTTTCGCGGCGCTGTCTATGCCGTCGCGTCCGGCGCGTGCGATATCGCCCTGGCGCTCGGTTGCGAAAAGCTCAAGGACACGGGCTATGGCGGCCTGCCGCAGCGCACGCGCGGCGTCACCAACTCGATGTACTGGCCGAACCTGTCGGCGCCGGGCGTTTTTGCGCAGCTTGCCGCCGGCTATCGGGGCGCTTACGGCGTCGACCGGGATGAGTTGAAACGCGCGATGGCCCAGGTTTCGGTCAAGAGCCATGCCAACGGTGCGAAGAACCCCAAGGCCCATCTGCAGCGGCCCGTGACCATGGACAAGGTCCTCGGCGCGCCGATGGTTGCCGAACCGATCGGCTTGTTCGATTGCTGCGGCGTGAGCGACGGCGCGGCGGCGGCGATCGTCTGTACGCCCGAACTGGCGAAGAGTCTCGGCAAGCAGGACCTCGTGTCCGTTAAGGCGCTGCAGCTCTCCGTATCGAACGGATCCGAGGCCGGGCACAACTCCTGGGATGGATCGCATATCAAGACGACCCGCATCGCCGCCAAAAAGGCGTACGAGGAGGCGGGGATCAAGAATCCGCGTGAAGAGATCAGCATGACCGAAGTGCATGACTGTTTCTCGATCACGGAACTGATCACCATGGAAGACCTCGGCCTGTCGCAGGAGGGGGCGGCGGTAAAGGACGTGCTCGACGGTGTGTTCGATGCCGATGGCGAGGTGCCCTGTCAGATCGACGGGGGATTGAAGTGTTTCGGTCATCCCATCGGCGCGTCGGGCCTGCGTATGCTGTACGAGATGTACACCCAGCTTTTGGGGCGGGCGGACGAACGCCAATTGGCGGACCCAAGGATCGGCCTGACTCATAATCTGGGCGGGTTCCCGCACATGAATGTCAGCAGCGTTTCGATCGTGGGCCGGTACGAAGGGACCTGATGAATGGCGGAAAAGCTTCGCTACCGCCTTCTGACGGGCGTCGACGACCGGCAATTCTGCGAGCGGATATCCGCGGCATTGGATGACGGCTATGAGCTGTACGGCTCGCCCGCCGCCACGTTTAACGGCGAATCCGTGATCGTCGCGCAAGCGCTGGTATTAACCGACGGGAAAGCCTCTAGGGACTAGCATTCGTCAAACGGTCACGTCCGGCGCGTATACTATGTGTGGAATGCCTGATATCCGCCGTTGGGGACGATGCGATGATCAAATGGACACGGCGCGGCATTCTGCAGCGATCGGCCGCGCTCTCGACCGTTACTTTTCTGAGCCCGGCGGTGACGCCGGCCATTGTCGGGTCAGCAGATGCGACATCGACTAACCCGCTCTTTACCCTTGGCGTTGCATCCGGCGATCCCTGGCCCGACAGTGTGGTCCTTTGGACCCGATTGGCCCGCGATCCGCTCGACGGCGGCGGCATGGGCGATGCGCCGGTAGCGGTGAATTGGGAAATTGCGGCGGACGAAGGGTTTCAGAGCATCGTCCGCAATGGGGCGGTGACGGCAATCGCCGATGACGCGCACGCCGTGCATGTGGAAGCAGGCGGCCTCGAACCGCATCGTTGGTACTGGTACCGGTTCAATGCGATGGGCGTCGAAAGCCCGATCGGGCGGACCCGCACCGCGCCCGCCTTGGATGCATCGAACGATCGCCTGCGGCTCGCACTCGCTTGCTGCCAGCATTTCGAACACGGCCATTACACGGCATATCGGCACATGGCCGGTGAGGATCTGGACCTCGTCCTGCATGTCGGTGACTACATCTACGAGTATAGGGCCAAGGATGACCGGCCGCGGCGTCATAATTCGGCCGAGGTCAAGACGCTCGACGCCTATCGCAACCGGTACGCACTCTACAAGCTCGACCCGGACCTGCAGGCGGCGCATGCCGCCTTTCCTTGGGCCGCGGTGCCGGATGATCATGAGGTCGAGAACGACTACGCCAACGATATCGAGGAGCATGGACGCCAGCCGCCGGAAGACTTCTTGAAACGCCGTGCTGCCGCGTACAAGGCGTACTACGAGCACTTGCCATTCCGGTCAGCGTCTCGTCCTAACGGTGCCTCGATGCGGCTGCACCGGCTACTGAAGTTTGGCCGGCTCGCATCGATCAACATGCTGGATACACGGCAGCACCGGACCGACCAGAAATGTTGGGGCAAATGGAGTCCGCGCTGCGATGCGGCCCTCGATACCCTTGCGACAATCCTTGGGCCCGAGCAGGAGAGTTGGGTCGACACGGCGTTGACCACATCGAAAACCCGTTGGGATGTGCTGGTGCAACAAGTACCAATCATGGAGCGCGGGCGCATGCGGGACGGCCAACTCATGCATCATATGGACAAATGGGACGGCTATGTGGCGGCGCGGCAGCGTTTATTTCACTCGATCCAACGGCGCGGTCGCGGTGGATTGGTCGCGTTGTCCGGCGACGTTCACGAAAATTGGGCGGGCAGTCTCAAAGCCGACTTTGGCAATCCGGACTCCGCGACACTGGGGGCGGAATTCGTCGGCACGTCGATCTCATCGAACGGAGATGGGAAAGACACCAAGAAAAGCCGTCAACGGATGATCGAGGGGAACCCGCACCTGCTGTTCCATAACGGACAGCGCGGATATACGCGATGCGAAATTACCGCCGATACTTGGCGGACCGATTTCCGGGTTCTTCCTTATGTCAAAAAGCCGGGTGCACCGGTTTCGACGCGTGCATCCTTTGTCGTGGACCGCAAGAGCAATCGGCCGGAGAGAGCCTAGTCCTCTATTTTATGAGGCTGGCGCGAAGCTGCGGAATGAAATGGTCGAAATCGGGCGTTTCGGCGTCGGGCAGTTTCGCAAGATCGTCCCAGCGCCGCAGCTCTACCCCTTCCTTGGCATAGGGCTGTGCGAGGAACTCTTCGGCTTCGGCCTCCGTGAACACACCACCCTGACCCTTGAGGCTGCGGTGAGAGCCACCGGAAACCTTCTTTTGATAGGCCGGGTCGGTCGCCATCAGATACCGCTTCGCGGCCACGTGCCAGTAGATCGGCATGGTGACCTCGGGCCCGAACCACGGTTCGAGGAATTTCTGCGCCACGACCTCGTGTTTCGCATCGCCGCCACGGTCCGTGATCTCGCGATCCTTCGGATTGACGATCCGCCCGATATCATGGAGTAGGGCAGCGGTGACCATCGGCGCGTTGGCACCCGCTTCCTCGGCGATCATGGCCGTCTGCAAGGCATGCGACGTTTGCGTGACCGCCCGGTCGCCCTCGAAAACTTCATACCCGGCGGTGCCGTAGATTTCAGCCAGCTTTTCGATAGGGTTCATGAAACTACCTCTCACCGTCGTTGCAGTAGGCGAAGACGGATGTTTCGTCTGTACTAGCCACGCCCCACAAAGGGCATTTTCGTCGCCATAACGGTCATGAATTGGACATTCGCATCCAACGGCAGATTGGCCATGTAGACAATGGCGTCCGCGACATGTTTCACGTCCATGCGTGGTTCCGGCACCACCTCGCCATTGGCCTGTGGGACCCCGCCGCTCATGCGTTCGGTCATCGGCGTTGCCGCGTTGCCGATATCGATCTGGCTGCAGGCGATGTCGTATTTCCGGCAATCCAACGAGGTCGATTTGGTCAATCCGGTGACCGCGTGTTTGGTGGACGTGTAAGGGGCGGAATTCGGCCGCGGGGCATGAGCGGAGATCGATCCATTGTTAATGATTCGCCCACCACGCGGATCTTGGTCCTTCATGATCCGGATGGCTTCCTGCGTGCAGAGGAAGGTACCGGTGAGGTTCGCGTTCACCACGGTCATCCATTGCTCGTAGGTCAGGTCTTCGAGCGGGACCGGCGGCGCACCGGTCCCTGCGTTATTGAACACCACGTCGAGGCGGCCGAAAGTCTCCTTGGTCTTGGCAAAGAGCGCCTGCACCGCATCCCGATCTCCCACGTCCGCCGAGACGGCGAGGGTCTTCGACGCCGGTGCGCCGGATTCCGCGATTGCCGCCTCCAACGGCTCCATTCGGCGTCCCGCGAGCACAACCGCATAGCCTGCCTCCAGTAGTGCCAGCGCGGAGGCTTTCCCGATACCCGAACCGGCGCCGGTCACAATGGCAACCCTTTCCATTGCTTCTCTCCTTTAATCCCAAACGTCTGATCGTTCGACAGGCGGTTTCGCTACTCGGCGGCCGGCCGGTGGCCGAGTGAGTCCGAATACTTCTCCAGTTCCGCGTCCCCCATGAACCGTTTTTCCAGCTCCATCACTTCGTTGAACCCGGCGAAGGTGTGGAAGTCGCCTAAAGGATGATCGGTGAACTGCTCGTTGAAGCGCTTCTCGGCGTCCGGCCCGTCCTTGTGCATGGCGACCGCCAGATCGTATACGGCGACCATGGTCGCGCGCAGAGTCGCGCCCGGCACGATGGTGATCGCAATGCCGAGTTCATTCATCTCCGCTTCGCTGAAGCGCGGCGAGATGCCGGTTTGGTTGTAGAGGATTGGTCCATTGACCTCGGCGCAGACGCGCTTCACCTCGTCGACATCGCGGGGCCCTTCGACGAAGGCCATGTCGGCGCCGGCTTCGAGATAGGCGTTGGCGCGCGTAATCGCATCGTCGAGGGTACCGCCATGCGCACCGCGGGCATCGGTCCGGGCGATCAAGACGAAGTCGGGGTCGATCTCTTTCCGCGCGTAGTCCGCGGCCTGATATTTGCCGACAGCTTCCTCGATCGGAATGACCTGACGGCCGGCCACGTGACCGCAGCGTTTCGGAATGATCTGGTCTTCGATATGGACCGCAGCGACGCCGGTCTGGATATATTCCTTCACGGTGCGCACCACGTTGATCGCATTGCCATAGCCGTTGTCGGAATCCGCGATGACGGGGACGTCCGTGACATTCGCGATGTTGCGGGCGTTCAAATGCATCTCGGTCATCGTGGCAAGTCCCGCGTCCGGCATGCCCAGAAGCGACAGAGAGGTGCCATATCCCGTCATGTAGATCGCCGGAAACCCGACCTTGTCCAAAATCTTTGCGCTAAGCGCGTTGTAACAGCCGGGGACGAAAAGCGTTTTTCCCGATTTCATCAATTCGCGTAGCTGCGTTGTCTTCTTCACGGCATTTCCTCCACACACTGTCTGAATTCTGCCTTGAGCAGATACCGAGACGCGCCGCAGGTCAAGTTGACCAGGTCGCGGGTCTTCGGTACGCGCGAGGCTGCTATGATGCGATTTCCGATCACATGCTTTTATCGGCGGATCGGCCAAAAGGAAGTGTTGAATGGAAAAGCATCGGATGTGGTTGGCGGCCTTCTTGTCCATCCTGGTTTGCCTTGTCGCGGCCATGCCGGGATCGTCGGTGATCGCGGCGGAGCGGCATGTCCTGGAAACCCGTCCCGGCGCAAAGCAGACCTTCCTGCTTCTGCGGCCCGGCGGCGCACCGAAGGCCAGCATCGTGTTGTATGCGGGCGGCAGCGGCTCGATCGGCATACGCAAAGACGGCACCGTCAAACGCGGCGGCAATTTTTTGGTTCGGACGCGGGAGTTGTTTTCCGCACGCGGCTTTCTCGTCCTGGTGCCGGATCGGCCGTCGGATTGGGCCGGTGCCGATAAGTGGTCCTATCGTCTTACCGAGGAGCATGCCCGCGACGCCGCCGCTCTCATCGCCTTCCTGCGTGCCGAAGCCGATGTTCCGGTGTGGCTGGTCGGAACGAGCCGTGGTTCCGTTTCCGCGGCGAACGCGGCGGCCCGGATCGGCCGAAAAGGACCCGCCGGGATCGTCTTAACGGCATCCGTCACCAATGGGGGCAACAGGATCCGGCCATCGCTCGCCGATATCGATCTCGAAAGGATCACGGCGGCCACACTAATAATGGGCCATAAGGATGATGATTGCTCCGTCACGCCATGGTCGGAGCAAGCCGATCTAGCCGGCGCGTTGACGAAGGCGCGTGTTGTGAAGGTGATCGGCGTTTCAGGCGGCCGGACAGGAGACCCGTCGTCCCCCTGCGGTCCGCATTCGCACCATGGCTTTCTCGGGATTGAGAACGATACCGTTGCACGTATCGCCGATTGGATCCTATCGAACGGCCCGTAGCGGCAGGCCCTATCGGCTCATTCCTTCGATTGCTGTTCGGCCAGCCAATCGTCCAACCGCGGTACCCGCGCATCGACCAGGCGCCAGTTGTAGTAGGGAACGGTCGGTTTGTAGATATCGTAGACGCGGCGTAGTTCACCGATCGGCTCGTCATGGATGTCGACACGCAGATTGACCTCGGAGAATTCCTTGTCGCCATAGACCAGGATGGCCGCCGACCGTTGGCCCCCGTGCTGGCCGCCGGCGTCGCGGCCGGCTTCGATGCCGCGCATCAACCGGTCCTCCAACGGATCGTCGGGCGAGGCGAGATAGGCTTCCTCGATCGCCGACAACACATGCTCGCCCTTCAAGGCGTTCCCCAGCGCCAGGTGACTGTCTCCGATGTGATAGCCGGTGTAATCGCGGTTCTCCGCGCCGTTGCGGCAGGCGATGAACCCGTCGTCGTCGATTACGCCGAGTTGCCGGTATTCGGCATATGGATCGCCGGCAACGACCGCGTCGATCACCTTTGGCGCCTTATAGCCGAGCTCCAAAAAGCGCATCGCGGTATCGCCGAGGCGAGGGTCGGCGATCGCCATGATCGAAACCGCGCCGACCCTGGGCCGGATAAACGGAACCCGCACGCCGACGGCTAGTGCATTCGTTGCGGTGGCAATGCCGAGGCGTCCGGATTCCTTGCATCGCCCCATGATTGTGAATGTCATCGTTTCCTCTCCCTCGGTTGCCGTTTGGATGTTGACTCGTGCCAACGGGAATTGTGCGCGCGACGGCGCACTACGTGCAAGGAAAGGAAGGATTTTACGAAGTTAGACGCAAACCGCCCGCGCCGTCCGGTCAGGACTCGCTCAATTCGTCATGCGAATTGGCGGATGGCGGATTCATCGAATTGGTATCGCCGAACATTCGCACCGCCATTTCATAGATCGCAATCGACGATGCGGTGAAAATCAGAATCAAGGCCCATGGCGCAACGGGTACTTCCAAATTGTGGGTCATCAGGGCGACGCAGGCCGTTATGAATATGCCGATCGCAACTGCCCCACATAAAGGTCTTCGCTGGAGGTTCACAGAGCGCCATCCTCTCCCAGACGGTACCGCCTTACCTTGGGAATTCTATCGGATTCGTGGCGTCCGAGCCACTGGATTACTAAAAAGCGGTATTTCAACCCATTCGATAAATCAAGCGGTATCGGGGCGCCGCAGTAGAATTCTTTCCCATCCTGCTGACCTATCGAGACAATCCAGATTTGGTGCCGTTGATATCGGTTGTTCTCGACCGCGGCTTCACCGGCCGACTCGCGCTCAAATTGGCGACTCGCGATGATTGCCGAGCCTAGACCGATGCGGCCTGGTTCCGTTACCCGGCCCAGGTCCGGACCCAAAAGGCCGACCCCCGAAGGACTATCGACCCGTCCCGCGCCGCATGGTTCCCTGGTTGCGTGGCGCAGGAAGAGCGCAATTCCGCGGGATAGAGCAATTCAATGAAACCGGACCACGAAATCGACATCGAGGGCATCAACTTCGACTGCGGGTGCCCCAAGTGCGGGCATGAGACCGGCAAGACCGCGGCCTATATCCGCCAATACGCCGAGTATGTCTGTCAGGAATGCGAGACCATCGTACCAATCGTGGATCGGCGCGAGATTCTTCAGGCGATCGCCGTTGGCGAGAAGGTTATCGAGCTCGCAAAGACGATTCGGGACCCCAAATCCGCCGCCTGACTCTAGAGGCTGCCGATCTAGCTCACTTTGATAAGAATTAACGCCCGGTAATCGAAATACCGTCGATGACGGAATCGGTTGCCTTGCTGTATCCGCCATCGGCGAAAAGTTGCATATTGGAATCGCATTCTAAACGATTAAGTGTAACCCATTGATTAATAATATTTTTACAAGGATTCGATAGTTTCAGCGCTGGTTCGGCACTGACGATCACTTCACTTTATCTCAGCGCCAGACGCCAAAAATAATTCTTCAACTAATACGATAGGCGCAAACATGGGACTCGCACTTCTTAAATCAGGCAACCGAAAATCGGAGATTGATCAGTCGGTCTATCGTCAGATGATCGACAATATGCCTGTCAGCGTAATGATCTGCGATTTGGAAGATTTCACGATCACCTTTGCCAACCAATCGTCGCTGGAAGCTCTTAAATCATTGGAACATGTTTTGCCGGTAAAAGCCGACGAAATCGTCGGACAATCCATCGATATATTCCACGAACATCCCGAGCATCAGCGGAAACTGCTCGCTGATCCGACGAATCTGCCGCATACGGCAAAGATCTCAATTGGCGGGGAATGGCTGGATCTTCAAGTCTCGGCCCTGGTGGATCGCAACGGTGCCTATATCGGGCCGATGCTGACCTGGAGCATTATCACGCAGCAGGTGGAACAGGAGCAGGAAACCGCAAAGCTCCTGCAAATGCTTGATGAGATGCCCATCAACGTCATGTTGGCCGATAAGGACAGTATGGAAATCACCTACATCAACAAGACCAGCGTCGAGACGCTTAGCGCAATTGAACATCTTCTGCCGTGCAAGGCGACCGAGATCGAGGGCAAATGCATCGACATCTTCCACAAAAATCCGCAACATCAGCGGGGTCTGCTGGCGGATGATTCCCATTTGCCGCATCGGGCGGTGATTTCGCTCGGTGAGGAAAAGCTGGAATTGAATGTCAGCGCCCTGAAGGGTCCGGACGGTGAGTATCTGGCGCCGATGTTGAGTTGGTCGGTGATCACCGACAACGTCAGAATGGCCGAAAACGTATCGGGTGTGGTGTCTGCCGTCGCCGCGGCCTCGGAAGAGATGCAGAACAGCGCGACGTCGCTGACCAGTACGGCCGACCAGACGCGTTCGGTCGCATCGACGGTTGCTTCGGCGACCGACGAGCTTGGGTCTTCGATCCAGGAAATCTCTCGCCAGGTCAACCAATCGACCCAACTCGCAAACGAAACGGCAACCGCCGCAGATCAGTCCCGAGAGAAGATCGAAGGGCTGGCCCAGGCAGCCGAAGAAATCGGCAATGTCGTTAACATCATTCAGGATATTGCGGAGAAGACCAACTTGCTCGCGCTTAACGCCACCATTGAGGCCGCCCGAGCCGGCGAGGCCGGAAAAGGCTTCGCGGTTGTGGCCAGCGAGGTGAAAACGCTCGCGAACCAAACGGCGAAGGCGACCGAGGATATCGGTCAGCAGATCGAGAATATCCAAACCGAGACCGGGTCCGCCGTGGAAGCGACCCAGTCTATTTCGAGCAAGGTCGAGGAAATGAATGGCGTGACATCGACGATTGCCGCCGCCATCGAACAACAGAATGCGGCGACGCAGGAAGTTGGGCAGAACATCAATCAGGTTTCAGATGCTTCGATTGAAACCGAACGCATGGCGAAGGATACCCTTGGTGCCGCCGGCGAACTTGCATCAAAGTCCGACGAGCTGCAGGGCCATATCAATACGTTCATGGAAAATCTCGGCGTCAAAAACCAATAGAACTTTCTGTTAATAAGCGACCTAGCGGCCAATTGAGTTTTCAATTGGCCGTTTTCTTTTGGGTTATAATGAAAGCCTGGACCAGGCGGAGGATCGGGGTATCGAGGGTACAGGTACACTGGATAGAAAGCCTGCTTCCAAAGAATTTTCCTTTCGGAACATGAAGGTCGGCAAGAAGATCGGCGATGTCGTCAGTCTCATTCAGGACATCGCGGAGCAGACAAACCTGCTCGCGCTCAACGCCACCATCGAGGCGGCGCGCCCTTAACCATGTATTAATTCCTATCGTCTACTATGCGAGCATTACATGACGCACTAAATTCGATCTAGATCGGCCCCGCATCTCTCCCTGCGGGGCTTTTTTTTGTTTTTATTCAATGGATTGACGTGACAATCCGGCACCTAGTCCCTTCGGACTAGTCCGTCGGCATGCTAGGCCGGAAACGTACAACCGCTAGGCTTCCATGACGGGACTTCACTCGAAATAGGAGCGCTGGGCATGTCCAAAAACACCGTCGAACAATCCAATTCCGTCGATTGGGATGCCGCCCAATCCACTGAAATGTTGATCGGCACGGTCGTCCTCGCCGCCTGTTTCGCTGTCGTATGTCTGTTCATGATCGCCGCGACCTGACGCTCGACCCCCGGGTTGATGCGTGCCGGTGGCCGGCGTAGGAAATCTGCCGGAACGCCCAACAAGTCTCCCACAGCACGCGCGAAGTCGTGGAGCCGGCACCGTTAATCAATCACCTTCAGGCGGTAAGGTTCAGCCGTTTCAGCAGCGTGTCGATCGCCGGTTCCCGCACCGTCACCGCGTGGGCGCCGCCGCCGAGCAACGCCTGTACCGCCGCGGTCACCGTCAGAAACAGCGGATACTCCCAACCGCCGCCTTCGGCCGAAAAGACCCATCCGTTTCCGGAATGCGCCCAGGTCGCGCCGAGAAGCACCGGGATGAGAAGCACCGCGACCGTGCGGGTCTGAAAGCCCAGGATCAAGGCCAGTCCGCCGACCGTTTCGGCCGCGAATACGATGTAGGCGGATTCCGCCGGCAATCCCAGCGCGCCAAAATACTGCGCGGTGCCTGGCAGGGTGAAGATGAATAGCTTGAGATAGACACTGTGCGCGAGAAACATTGCGCCGAGCGAGAGGCGCAGGAGTAATGCCGCATACGGTGCCGTGCGGGTATCGATTGAAGTGTTCATGGTTGTTTATCCTTCCGTCCGATTGTCCACTTGCGATTGTCTGTTGGATGGGAAAGATAGTTGTTTTTTCGTGCCGGAATATTCGCTAATTTTCGATATTATCTTTGCGAATATGCACAAGCAGGCTTTTCGGAATGGCATCGGAACCGTTAGGACGATCGAGCTATGGATTGGGATGACTTGCGGATTTTCTTGGCCGTCGCGCGGGAAGGGTCGTTATCCGGTGCGGCCCGGACGCTCGGGGTCAATCATTCAACCGTATTTCGGCGGATCAAAGGATTCGAGGACCGTATCGGCGTACGCCTGTTCGACCGAATGCCGTCGGGCTACACGTTGACCGTCGCCGGCAGTGAGATGCAAGAAACCGCCGAACGGGTCGAGCGAGAGGTCGAGGGGCTCGATCGTCGGATCGCGGGGCAGGACCTTCGACTCAGCGGTGACATCGTCGTCACGACGACGGATACCATGGCGTGCCAGTTCCTCGGACCGCACCTGGGGGCATTCTGCGAGGCCTTTCCGGGAATCAATCTCGACCTCGTTCTCGATAGTCAGTTCTACAATCTGTCGAAACGGCAAGCGGATATCGCCATACGGCCGACGCTCTCGCCGCCGGAAACGCTGGTCGGCCGCCGTCTCTGCGCCGTGGCGTTTGCCTGTTACGCGGCACCGTCCTATCTCGAGATCGCGGGCCGGGACGCCGATCTGGCGTCGTATCGTTGGCTTGCCGTCGACGAGAGCCTAGCGCATCTCGCCGCCGCCAAATGGCAACGGGGGATCGAGGGGTCCGAGAGTGCACAGGTCCGGTCCAACAATCTCCTTGGGCTGCTGGGGACGGCCAAGGCTGGACTTGGGGTCGCCACGCTGCCTTGCTTCATGGGCGATCCGGAACCCGGCCTGGAGCGGGTCACCGCCCCGAACCCGGAACTTGCTTCGGCGTTATGGTTGCTGACGCATCAAGACCTGCGGACGACCGCTCGCGTGAGGGCCTTCCTGGACTTCATGGCGCAATCCCTGGCATCCGATATCGATCTGCTGGAAGGGCATCGCGGCGGCTAATCCATCGCGGCGACCAATGATCGGTTCTCCAGTGTCTGAGCGCAGGCACGGGCCGCTTCCGCCCCTTTCACTTTGAAATGGTCGAAGAAGAATCGCGCGTGCTCGCCATGCTCATGAAAATGATGCGGCGTCAGGACGACGGAGAGGATCGGCACCTCGGTTTCCAATTGCACCTGCATCATGCCGTCGATCACGGATTTGGCGACGAAGTCATGGCGATAAATGCCGCCGTCCACCACTAGCCCGGCGGCGACGATGACCGCATACCGGCCGGTCTTGGCCAGCAGCTTGGCCTGAAGCGGAATTTCCAGGCTGCCGGGAACGTCGACGGTATCGACGGAAAGCGGTTCGACACCCAATTCGCCGAGTGTCGCGGTAAAGGAGTGATAGGCCTGATCGACGATATCCTTGTGCCAGCAGGCGCGGATAAACGCGATGCGGTGCGAGTTGCAGGACTGTGGCGCCCTGCGATCGTTGGTGGTTTCTGCTGTGAGTATCTGATTCATGGTTTTTCCCTACGTGTCGAGACCAGAATCAGGGCGTGAAGGACATGGCTGTCTGCGGCATCATGGTTGCCCAGACGGTAGTGTCCCATTCTCTTCCATCCGGACTCTAACCGTCGGCTTCGGAATCACACCGAATCTGCTGACCTCGACGGTCGGGCCGTCGAGCGCTCGCGGGCTGATGCGTCGAGGCGCAATCACCGCCGGTGGGGAATTTCACCCCGCCCCGAGAACGTGCGCGGACGATCGTCTAATACCGTCCGCCTAAGCAATATAGGGCGTCGGCAAGCCGCGGGCAAAATCGTATCATGAGCCGCGGGCCGATATATGGACGGCCCCGATATGGTGGGCTTAGGCATTGGATCGCGAGGCACTGGAGGACATCTACAATCATGTGCCGATCTGTTTTCAGAACGGTGCCTTGAGCGCATATGGTCTGCACACGCGGTTGACCCGCTACAACCGGACCTTCTTTCGTCAACTTGAGGGCCTTCGCGCGCGGGACCTGTGGAGTCCGGATCAAACGGTGGCGCATCGCGACGATCGCATCCGCCGGTTCGTCCGGTATTGCGCCGACACCGTTCCATACTACCGCGACTTGTTCTGCGGCTTGAGGATCGACCCGCGGGACATCAGTGGACTGGATGCCCTGTCGCAACTGCCCATTCTCGACCGGTCGACGGTACGCGAACGATGGCGGGAGTTCGTATCGGATGCGTTTCCCGCCAAGGCTCGGCGAGAAAAATTTACCAGCGGCACCACCGGGGCCGGACTCCGGTATGTCTCGACGCTCGCCTCGACCCGCGAACAATGGGCGGTTTGGTGGCGCTTCCGCTATGCGCATGGCATCGAGTTCGGCACCGAATGCGCGATGTTCCGCAGCGCCCTGCTGGTCCCTCTGGACCGGACGGAACCGCCGTTCTGGCGGCGTAATCACGCGGCGAACGAGACATACTTCAGCGGCAATCATATGAGCCCCCGTTATCTGCCCTTTTACATCGAAGAACTGAACCGTCGTCGGCCGCCCTGGATCTATGGGTTCGGATCGACGGTGACGACGCTTGCGTCGTTCATCCTCGAAACCGGGAAAGCGCTCGATTATCCCGTCCGCTGGGTCACCTTGGGGTCCGAACAGGTCTATCCGCACCAAATCGAGAAGATCGAGGCCGCGTTCGGTGTGCGGCCCCTTCAGATCTATGGCATGACCGAAGCCGTCGCCAACATATCCGAGGCGCCGGATGGCAAATTATACGTGGATGAGGATTTCGCCGCTGTGGAGTTTCTGCCAACGGATGACGCGGGGGTCTGCGATATCATCGGGACGAACTTGAGCAATCCGATCTTTCCACTGGTGCGATACCGCGTCGGTGACTTGGCAGCACCAACCGGAAACCGGGGCGCCAACGGCCGGCGGATCGTATCACGGCTCGAAGGGCGCAGCGACGATTACATCATACGGCCAGACGGGTCGCGGCTCGGCCGGTTGGACATCCTGTTCCGACGGATGGTGAACATTCGGGAAGCGCAGATATTTCAAAAACACGCCGGGGAGGTGCGTCTCCGGGTGGCGAAAGGAAAAGGCTACTCCGTGTCCGACGAAGCGGCGTTGCTGTCGGTTGCCCATAAACATATCGGCCACGACATGGACATCTCGGTGGAGTATGTCGACGCCATAGAGCGGACGCCGTCCGGAAAGCTCCGGCATGTGCGGTCGGAACTCGCCGACGGACAGCTCTAGCCCCGCTCGGCCTCAGCGGCGAACGCTTCGGCACCGTAGCGCAGGAAGCCGTTCACATGCTCGTAGAAGAACGTGACACCGAGCGACGCATACCGCTGAACGTTGTCCCGGTCGACCATGATGCCCGCGTTGCGGCCGCCCGCTCTGATCCGGGCAATCGTTTCGTCCATGACGTCCTGTATCGGCTGGCATCTATAGTCGCCGCCATGCCCTAGGCTCTTCGACAGATCGACAGGCCCGATGAAGTAGGCGTCAATTCCGTCTAATGCGAGGAGGGCATCCAGATTATCCAACGCCTCGCTGCTCTCGATCTGGATGACGAGAATTTTTTCGCCATGATCATTCGGATAGCAGTATTTCACGGCGTCGATCATGCGCTGTGCTTGGTCCGGGGTATCGATTCGGGGAACGACGATTCCGTCGACCTTGCGGAACAACGTTCGCTCGACCAGCCAAGGCTCCGGCTGATAAATGCGAACAAGTGATGTCAGGCCGGCCAGGCGGGCGGCCCGCGCCATGTCTTCGACGGCGAGGAAATCCGGCGCCCCTTGTTCGCAATCGATGAACACGGCGTGGACGGGCAGGGTGCCCAGCACCTCGACCAGACTCGGCGAGACATGATCCACATTGACGACCGTCACCGGCTTGCCGGCCGCGAGACGCGGCTTTAGCGAATTCCCCATGATCGAGTCCGTGGTTTTGGCGCTATTCGTCGACGATCGGATTACGGAGCACGCCGACCTGCGACACTTCGACTTCAATGGTATCGCCGGCCTTCATCCAAACCGGCGGCGTCCGGTATGCACCCACACCGCTGGTCGTGCCGGTCGAGATGACGTCACCCGGCACCAGTTCGGTAAAGGTGCTGATGTATTCCACGAGCGTCGGCACGTCGAAGATCAGATCGTCCAGCGTGCCTTGTTGCATGATCTCGCCATTGAGGCGTGTCTGGATACTCAGAACGCTCGGGTCGGGGATTTCGTCGGTGGTAACGAGCCAAGGACCGAATCCGCCTGTGCCGACGAAATTCTTGCCCGGGAGATACTGCGTGGTATGGCGTTGCCATTCCCGGATGCTCCCGTCGTTGTAGCAGGAGTAACCCGCGACATGATCATAGGCATCGGCCTTCTTCACATGGCGGCCGGTCTTGCCGATGACGAATGCGAATTCGCCTTCGAAATCAAAGGTCTCGGATACCTTTGGCCGGATCATCGGCTGGCCATGGCCGACCTGCGTATTGCTGTAGCGCGGAAACAGGCTTGGGAATTCGGGTAGCTTGTTGCCGCCTTCCGCCGCGTGCGAGGCGTAGTTGAGCCCGACACAGATGATTTTTTCCGGATCGGGGATCAACGGCAGCAGCGTTACGTCGTCGAGCGCCGCGTCCGAGTCCCGGCCTTCCGCATGGGCGCGAGCCGCGCCCAAGGCGTCATTCGCGAGAATCTGCCGAAGTGTTTCGCCGTCGACGCTCGCGGCACGGCCCACATTGATCACGCCATCGCCGTCGACGACGCCGACCGTATCGCCCTCGTTGTCGCGGTAACTGACTAGTTTCATGAATACGTCCTCCCTGTGGTCCGCATGATGCCCGAGGACGACCCGGCAGGCAAAGCCCGTCGCCGCGCACCGCAGAAACAATTGAAACAATGTGGGTGTTTCCCAGAAATTCGCCGGAAACAGCATGGGTTTACCGTCTCCATCATTGGCGCGGCGCTGCGGGAATGTTGCCCGGACCGTCCCGGCCTTAATCGTTATTTCTTGGAGAGCTAGATATGTGTAATGCGATTGTGCCGGCGGAGGACACGCTGTCGGAACGTATTTTCCACTCGGCCATTCAGTCCCTCGAACTTTTCGGCATTTATCTCGGTAAACGGCTCGGTCTCTACAAGGTCCTCGAGAAGAGCGGCGCTATGACACCCAACGGTCTCGCGCGAGCTGCAGGGCTTCATGAACGTTACGCCCGTGAATGGCTGGAGCAGCAGGCCGTCGCCGGCTTCCTTGTTGTCGAGGAGGACAATGCGGACGCAATGAAGCGCCGTTACGTCCTACCCGCCGAGCACGCGGGCGTTTTGGTTAAGGATGACGATCCGGCGCATGTTGCGCCCTTTGCACAGATGATCGTTGGGATCGCTGCGGCGCTGCCGGAGGTTGTCGATGCCTATCGAACCGGTGATGGCGTTGCCTATGAGCGCTACGGCGTCGACTTCCGGCAAGGTCAGGGCGGCATCAATCGCCCGGCGTTCCGTCAGGATTTGGTCGATGATTGGATGCCGGCGATCCCGGATCTTCACAACTATCTCGACGGCACCGACGGCGTGCGGATCGCCGATGTGGGATGCGGGGAAGGGTGGTCCACAATCGCCCTGGCCAATGCATACCCGAAGGCGACCGTCATCGGGTACGACCTGGATCGCGCTTCTATCGACGCGGCGAATGGCCATGCGGCGTCCGTCGGATCGAAAGCCGTGTTCCATCATCGCGATGCCGCGGATATGGCAGCGGACGGGCCATTCGATCTCATCCTGATCCTTGAAAGCCTGCACGACATGTCCCAGCCGACGAAGGCGCTGTCGGCTCTCCGATCCGCGTTGACCCCGCATGGGTCGATCGTGGTCGTCGACGAGCGGGTAGCCGAGACGTTCACGGCACCCGGCGATGATATCGAACGCATGATGTATGGCTGGAGCGTATCGCACTGCCTGCCGGTCGCGATGTCCGATTCGCCGTCGGAAGCGATCGGCACGGCTATCCGGCCGGAGACGGTGCGGAACTGTGCCGTGAACGCCGGGTTCACGAATGTCGAATTCCTGCCGATCGACAACGAGTTGTTCCGTTTCTATCGGCTCCGCGCCTGAACCGAAATATCGATCACCCCGGCCCTATGAATTGGCCGGGGTGATCGAGTCCTGGCGCGGTTATCCACCGCGATTTCGCAATTCAGTCTGTGGATTATGGGGACAACTTATGCCCGACGACATGTCCCGTGGATTTCAGCCGGCCGACGTTTCGGCGCTGGGGATATTTCCGAGGATAACCGGTGAATATCCTAAGACCTACCGTAGATGATCGAGGAGACGCTACTTAACGACTTCGCGAATCTTTGATCCCGTGTCCTGAAGCGCATCGCCCGTTTTTTCTGCAGCTTCCTTGCCCGCTTCCTTCGCTTTCTCGCCGACGGTTTTCAACGTCTCGCCGGCCTTGCTTGCGGCGTCTTTGGATAGGTCGACGGCTTTCTCGCCGACGTCTTTCAGCGAGCTGCCGGCTTTCTGTGCCGCTTCCT
The DNA here is from genome assembly GCA_965228975.1 of Alphaproteobacteria bacterium. Taxonomy (GTDB): domain Bacteria; phylum Pseudomonadota; class Alphaproteobacteria; order UBA8366; family UBA8366; genus JAJFJD01. The sequence goes on along the minus strand of OZ245851.1, from coordinate 1,868,527 downwards.
TGCTCGCTTCCAGTGCTTTCTCGCCGGCCTGCTTCAGTGCTTTCCCGGCTTCGGCCGCCGCTTCCTTCGCTTTTTCGCCGGCGGCCTTGAGCGAGGCTTGCGTCGAGGAAACCGACGCGCCCGCCTGGTCCGATGTATTCTCCTCGCCGCAGCCGGCAATCAAAAGCAATGAGGATAGGGCGACGGCCGCGCCGACCATTTTTCCAATCGCGAATAATTTCCTCATAACGGAATTTCCCTACGTCAATTGCGCCTGGATCTCATAAGCTTCTTATCGTTTTGGCGCATGTCAAGCTTGCCCGTTCAATACGGCAACAAAGCGGCAAATCGCCTGGGATGGGGTCTTAGGATTCGGAACCTAGGCCTGGTTGGCCGGTATCTCGAAGGAGACGCCCAACTCGTCATCACCGCGATACTGCACGACACACCGAAGGAAGAGGTCGTGTTCGAGCTCCAATTCGAAATTGTCTGGTAATTTCGGAGCGTCCGCCGGGCGGAGGCGTGCGCCGGTGGCGGACAAATCGGCCACGAAACATCGCATGGTCTCGGACGGTTCGCCGAAATGGATTCGCGTACGCTTCAACGCCTTCACCCGCTTGTGCCGGCGGCGTTCCTCGCGCTCCCCTTTCAGGACCGAGATCAGGTCGTCTAATTTTCCTAACGGATCGGACATGGGCGCCACGGTACCGTATGGTCGTTGACAAAAATTTAACGGTACCGATTAACCACGCCAGAAGATTAAAATTATTAATTACAACGCATTATGTCGATTTTCTCGCGCGGGAGCCGCCCGGTCGGACGGTGTCGGGCGGATCGTCCTGCCGCACGGCAGCGTGGATTACACGTCCAGACCGTAAATCCGAACCGCATTGTCGTGGTAAAGTTTTGCCTTTTCATCTGCTGAATAGTCCGCGGTCAGCCGCTTGAAGGAATTCCACAGGACGTTGTAGCTACAACTCAGTTTGTCGACTGGGAAATTGGATTCGAACAAGCACCGATCGGTGCCGAAATGTTCGAGCGTGTATTCGAAGTAGGCCCGGGTCGCTTCGAGCAGCTCTTCGCTCGTCGGCGGTTTCGGCCGATGCTCCCAACCGAACCCGTTGTAGTCCATGTTCAGCCCGCCGAGCTTCGCCACTACGTTCTCACATTGCGCGATGTCGGCGATGTATCCCTTCCATTCCTCGAAGATTTCCTCGCGGCGCCCCTCGTAAGGGCCAATCCCCAACGGTCCGCCGAAGTGGTCCAGGATGATCGTGACGTCCGGGCAAGCCTTGGCGAGATCGATCAGTTCGGGCATCTGGGGGTGATAGCACCAGCCTTCCATGGTGAGTCCGCGTTTGACCAGTTCCTTGACGCCTTCCCGGTATCTCGGGTCCAGCAGGGCATGCGGTCCGTGAGGCCACCGCCCGTTCTTGATCGCGTCGCTTTCTTCCCAGGTCGCGCTGCATCGGATACCGCGGAACCGTCCGCCGCCGGCGGCGATGTGGGCATCGAGGACGTCGCCAACCGCCGAACCGAGCATCATGTCCGCCGTGCTGATGATTCCGGCGGCGACACGTTGCGGGCCGTACTCGCCGGATGCGCTCATGGCCGCGATGCCGTTCACGAATTCCGTCTCGCCGACGACGCGCAACTCCTCCGGCCCATCGGTCTTGTACATGGCGCCACACTCGATGAAGACCGTCGAAACGACGTTATGGCCGCTGTTCAAATCCTCCAGGATTTCGTCCAGGAGATACCGCGGTGACGTCCGCTCGTAGCGAAAATCCCACAGATGATGATGCGGATCGCAAATCGGTAAATCGGGCTCGAGGGTCTCTTCATCGTATTGGGCGAGCCAGTCGTGATTTGTGGCCTTGGCGGGCATGGCGGACCTTTCCGGATCGGGTGACGTTTGGAGGCGGGAGCCTCTCCGATGCTACGATAGGCAAAACAATAAAGTTGAAGGGTCGAGCATGCAAAACGGCATCGGGGAGGGCGTTCACCGGATCGAGGATTATCGGCTCCTTACGGGCCGTGGGCGGTTCTCCGACGATTGCAACGTCGAGGGGCAGCGCTATGCCGCTTTTGTGCGGTCGCCCCATGCCCATGCCGAGATCCGCGGTATCGATCTGCAATCGGCATTGTCGATGCCCGGCGTTCGGGACGTGCTGACCGGTGAGGACTACCTTGACGACGGATTGAACCCGATGCCGGCCGGCGGCAATCCGAAAGACGTTGAACTCAAGAACCGCGACGGATCGCCGATCCAGAATACGCCGATCTATCCGATCGTGACCGACAAGGTGCGGCATATCGGCGAAATCGTCGCCATGGTCGTCGCGGAGTCGTCCGCGCTGGCCCTGGATGCCGCCGAGCGGATTGTTGTCGATTATGCGCCGTTGCCCGCCGTTACCGGCATTCTGGCGTCGCTTGATGACGACGCACCGGTGGTCTGGGATGATTTGGGCCATAACCTGTGCGTGGACGACGTGAAAGGCGATGCGGCGGCTGTCGAGGCGGCTTTCGATGCGGCCGCCCATACCGTCCGTTTGGAAATCGTGAACAACCGCGTTACCGGCGTTCCGATGGAGCCGCGCGCGGCGGTCGGGGACTATGACGCCGAAACCGGACAGCTCCTCCTATTGGCCGGCGGTCAAGGCGTGAACCGTTTTCAACGTGAATTATCACATGTTTTCAAGGCTCCAAAGTCGAGTATTCGTGTTGTCTCGGAAGACGTCGGCGGCGGCTACGGCACTCGCAATCATCTCTACTCGGAATTCACCCTCGTCGTTTGGGCTGCCCGCCGGCTGGGCCTGCCGGTCAAATGGACCGCCACGCGCAGCGACTGTTTCCTGAGCGATTATTCCGGTCGTGACTTGGTGACGGAGGCCGAATTGGCGCTCGATGCGGAGGGCGTTTTCCTTGCCGTCCGGACGATCAATACCGGCAATTTGGGATCGCATAACGTGTCCTTCGTGCCGATCGCGCGAGGCCCGACGGTAACCACGAACCTGTACGACATCCCGCATGCGCATGTCGTCACCCGGGGTGTCTTCACCCATACCGCACCGGTCACAGCCTATCGCGGCGCGGGACGCCCGGAAGCCGTCTTCGTGATCGAACGCCTGATCGATATCGCCGCCAGGGAGTTGGAAGTCGATCCGGTCTCGCTGCGCCGACGGAACCTTATTCCAGACGCCGCATTGCCGTACACGAACGCAATGGGTGTTACCTACGATACCGGTAAATTTGCGCACAGTATGGATCTGGCGCTCGACGATGCCGATTGGGACGGGTATCCGGCGCGCCGGTCGGAGAGTCTGGGGTGCGGAAAGCTGCGCGGGATCGGCATCGCCAACTACATCGAGACCGCGACAGGCTGGCCGGTAGAGCGTGCGGAAATGACGATTCTTCCGGGCGGCATCGTGGACCTTGTCATCGGCACGCAGGCCAGCGGGCAGGGGCACGAAACGAGCTTCGCACAGCTCGCCGTGGATTTCCTGGGTGTGCCTTTCGATGCCGTCCGGTTGCGGACGGGCGACACCGCCTTCGTGGCCGAAGGGTCGGGCTCCCATTCATCCCGTTCCATGCGGTTGGCGGGACAACTGTTCCGCCAGACATCGAACGCCATCATCGACAAGGGAAAACGGATTGCGGCCCATATGTTGGAAGCGGCCGTGGAGGATATCGCCTTCGCCGATGGGCGCTTTCAGGTATCGGGCACCGACAAGTCGCTTTCGCTGTTCGAGACCGCGGCCGCCGCGGACGGTGCGGTGCCCGAACTGCCTGAAGACCTGCAGGGTGAATTGGCCGCTGTTTCGGATATCGATGTGCCGATGCCGGCCTATCCCAACGGATGCCATATCGCCGAGGTGGAGATCGATCCGGATACGGGGACGGTCGAGATCCTTCGCTATACCGGCGTCGACGACGTCGGCCGCGTGATCAATCCCTTGCTGGTCGACGGCCAGACCCAGGGCGGCCTTGTGCAAGGCATTGGCCAGGCGGTTCTTGAATGCTGCCGGCATGATACTTCCGGGCAATTACTGACCGGCTCGTTCATGGATTACGCGATGCCGCGTGCCGACGATGTTCCGTATTTCCGGCTGCTCCATAACGAAGTGCCGTCGACCAACAATCTCATGGGGATCAAGGGCGCGGGCGAGGGGGGAACGACCGGCGCGCCGGCGGCCGTCATGAACGCGATCCTCGACGCGCTCAGCGATTATGGCGTGGCCCATTTGGATATGCCGGCGACACCGGAACGCATCTGGCGCGCGATCGCCATGGCTCGCTAGGCTGGCAGAACGAGGATGAACGAGAGCACCATGTCCACCGTCTTGCCATCCGACGCAAACGGCAGGTTGAGCCGTTCGATCTGCGCATAGTCTTTACCCTCGGAGAGCAGCGGTTGTCCGCGGCGCCAGTCCGGCCGATGTGACGACAGGACCTTCAATAGGCCCAATTGGGTACCGGATCCTTCGAAGTTCTCGTAGGCGTCGTCGAGCCATTGGCCGGTGTAGTCGAAACCATGGAGATCGACGAGTTTCGTGCCGACCAGCCGCGCAACGAAGCGGGGCGGACTGTCGTGAACGTCGACCAGGCGAATATTTGCTAAAAGTTTTGGGATATCGACCGGATCGAAATGCTGACGTCCCGGTAGGCCGCTGGCGGGATGGATCGAACGCCAATAGGCCGCCATCTCGGCTACCAGGGGATGGTGTTCCGAGGGGATATCGTCGGCGCCGGCGGCCGATTTCTCGTCTTTATTCTGCGTCACCTCAGGCATCGCCCCACGACTCTCCAATTCTTAGGGAGTACATGGAGTAGATTAAGATAAATTGAATAAATGCGCTGACGGTACTCGCTTATGTAGAACGTGTGAGGCGGGACGCCGTGATTCTAGTAGGGAACCGATCCTTCGACAGTGCACCGTTGCATGACGCGGCGCAGCGAGACGTCGTAATCGAATGTCGCCTTGTGTTGGACCGCGCAGTTATCCCAAATCAATAGATCGCCGACCCGCCATTTGTGGCGATACAGAAAGGCTGGATCGACGGCATGTTCGAATAACTCGGCCAGAAGCGCGTCGCTTTCCGCTTTCTCCATGCCGACGATTTCATGCGTGTACCCATAACAGACGTAGAGGCATTTCCGGCCGGTGTCAGGATGGGTCCGAACGACCGGATGTAACGCGTCCGGCGGATATTTCTGAAGCTCTTCTTCGCTGAGAACCGGACGTTTGCCGAATTCACGCGCCTTCTTGTTCCACATGTAGCGATAGCCGTTCGCCGCTTTCAGTCCATCGAGGCGCTTTTTCATGTCGTCGGAAAGGGCGTCATACGCTGCGGCGGCACCGGCAAACAGAGTGTCGCCATAGGTTTCGCCATTTTCCGCCGGCACCTCCACGGCATTCAAGAGAGTGACCTTGCTGGGTTTCTCCAGGTAACACAAATCGGAATGCCAATAACGTCCGGCATCGTGGGATCCCAGAGGTTTACCGTCTTTCATCACATTGGAGACCCAGAATACCTCGGGTGACTCGTCATTGTTCGCTTCGGCGCGCACATTGACCTGAAGCGGGCCGAAACGGCGTGAAAAGGCCGCTAACTGCTCCGGCGTCAGTTTTTGGTCCCGAATAACAATGACCGCGCGGTCGTTCATCGCCTGTTTTATGCGCGCGAATGACTCGTCGTCGATCGACTGGGAAAGGTCGATACCGGTGATTGACGCGCCAATCGGGCCATCGGCGTTTTCGATTTTCATTGTGTTGGACATGCACCTCCTCCGATGGAATTCGATGCGGATAGCGGTCTTCCCGTTAACGCATGGCCCATGCGGCAGAGTCAAATTTGTGGACGCGTGTCGGTCTGTGCGACGGTTCTGAGGAACAAGGCGGTTTTATAGGGACGACGATGCTGCAACTTCATAACTATTGGCGGTCCACATCCAGCTACCGGGCGCGGTTGCTGCTCACGGTAAAGGGGCTGCCCTACGACTACATGCCGGTAAACATCAAGGAGCACGAGCAGCACGGCAAAGCCTACAGGCGCATCAGCCCGAACGGGTTTGTGCCGACCTTGGTGGACGGCGATCTGGTTATCGGTCAGACCGTCAATATCGCGGAATACCTAGACGAAACTTATCCCGACAACCCGCTTTTCCCGCAGGATCCGGCCGGCAAGATCCGCGTGCGCGGATTTGTGAATTCATGCATCGGCGATGTGCAGCCCCGCACCCAAAAACGGGTCAGGGAATATATCGACGAACGGTTCTCCCGTGACGTTCTGATCGAGTGGTATCAGTTCTGGTCGGCCGAAGGGCTCTCGATCCTGGAAAATCTAGCCGTACGGGACCGGCCCGATGGCGCCTTCTTCCACGGCCAGGCGCCCGGCGCCGCCGACTGTTTCCTGGTCGCCCAGCTTTACAACTGGCGTCGGCGTGATGTCGATCTGTCGGCAGCGCCGACTTTGCTCGCCATCGAGGAAGCCTGCATCGGCCTGCCGGCCTTCGTCGCTGCCGCGCCGGACAATCAGCCGGATGTCGGAGAGGACAACCGGTATTGAGGGCACGGCCGGTCGCGCCGTTCGAAGGCCGATTCCGTTTCGTCCATTGGTTTTTCTTAGGTGCCGGTGGATGGCGCAGCAATGACTGAACGTACTAGACTGCGTATGGGAATAGAATGACCGGCGGCCGGTCTATTGCAGGAGAGACCCATGGCGTTAATCGAGAAAGATGTAGTGGTCACCACGAAACACGGGCGGATGCCGTCCTTTGCCGCCTCTCCGGATGCGGACGGTGCATTCCCGGCGGTCATCCTTTATATGGACGCCCCCGGGTATCGCGAGGAACTCAAGAACATGGCCCGGCGGATCGCGAAACACGGCTATTTCTGCTTGCTGCCGGACATGTACTACCGGCTCGGGACCTGCCGTTTCGATCTGCCGCGACGTAACGACGTGATGTCGGCGGTCATTAAAGCGGCGATGAACCATCTAACGAATGCCGATGTGGTGGACGATACGGGCGGCATGCTGGCCTGGATCGACGGGCAGGACAAAGCGAAGCCCGGACCGGTGAGCTGCATCGGGCATTGCATGAGCGGGCAATACATTACGACGGTCGCGGCGCGGTTCCCGACACGCTTCGCGTCCGCGGCATCGGCATACGGTGTCGGACTTGTCACCGACAAGGAAGACTCGCCGCATCTTCTCCTCGACCAGGTCCAGGGCGAATTGTGTTACGCCTTCGCGGAAACCGACCAATCGGTGCCGGACCATGTCATTCCGGATTTGCGTGTGGCGTTGGAGAAAGCTGGCACCAAGAATACGCTCGACATTTATCCCGGCACGGAACACGGGTTCATGTTCTCCGAGCGTGCATCCTATGCGCCGGTCGCGGCGGAGGAAGCCTGGGCGAAACTCTTCGACCTTTGGGACCGGACACTGAAGTAGAGTCGTCGCTGTAATTCAAACACCACGGAGCCGACACGCATGCCATCAACACGACGCGGGATTGCCGCAATACTTCTCACGCTGGGTCTAACGGCGTGCGCCGGGGATGCGGCGGATCGCGGCCTCGGACCGAGCTGTGCCGCCGGCCTGTCCGCCGCGACCAAGGAGCTGAAAGCGGCCAAAGCGGCCGGCTTCAGCGATTCCGTTGAGTGGGGCAAAGCGGCGAGCCTGATCAGCGCCGCAAAGGTGCAGGAGCAGTTCGGCGAATATCAGAATTGCGTCCAGAAAACGCGTGACGCCCGGCGCTTTATTTCGAGAATTCCCCGCAAATAGCGGCGGGGGCCGAAGCCCCCGTTCCCGGCTATCGGCCCCGGTTATTGGGCAGGCGAGAAGGACGCGGGCAGCATGATCTTGTTTTCCTGCGCGACGAGCCGGTCGCTGCCGCCGCCCGGCGGCCAGATGCCCTCGGCTTTCGCCTTGGCGCGGACTTCCATCCGCTGATTTAGGCTTTCGTAGGCCCAGATATGGACGAACTTGTTCAGGTTGCCGACCTCTGTGTGCATCCCCATGATCAGGGGCGAAAGCGCCCGCCGGCCATCGATCTTTCCTTTCCAACCGTCCATCATCGCCGGCAGTTTGCCCGGCTTCAGCGTATAGCTCCGCATTTCGTAGTAGGGACCGTTCTTTCCCGTCAACAGTTCGGGAGTGAACGGACTGGGGACGAAAATCTCCGAATTCATCGATAGGAGAAACTCGCCGATCGCCGGCGGCCAATGCGAGCTTTTCGACGCTTCGCCGCGGATTTTGTCGCGTTCCGCCGCATCCGCATAGGGCCAAACGTGAATGATCTGATTGAGAGGGCCAATCTCCGTGTACCAGAATGCGGCAAGTTCCGAGAGTTTCTTGCGATGCTGATAGCCTTCCTCGAATCGTTCCAACACCGTGGGCAACGAACCCGGCGCAATATGATAACTTCTCACTTCGTAAATCATGGATCCTCCTGTGTCGGTGATGGTTTTCGCACAGTCGCGGCGAACCGTAACACTGATTGGATTTCAGCGTATCACGAGTGGCGATAGCAAGATGCCGATAGGGTCTTCCGGCTAATCACTTCATTGAGGGAAGACAGTTGTCCGTGCTTCGCGCATTGCAACGGGTATACGGATCCATCGGAAGAACCAATTTTCCGGTCGTCCGGCGCAACGGTGGAAGGCGCTGGACTCTCGACGGAGACGGCGGTAGGGGAAACGAGGCGCAAATTTCGAGGGGACACGTTATGAACGTCAAACGATACGTCATTACGGTAATCGCGGTGTTTGTCTTCACCTTCGCCTACGATTTCGTGGTCCATGGTGTCTTGTTGGCCGACACGTATAAGAGTCTGGAGAACCTGTGGCGGCCCGAGGCCGAGATGCAGGCGTTGATGCCGCTTATGGCTGTTGCCCAATTGCTGCTGGCCTTGATCTTCACGTTCATTTTCACGCGAAATTACGAAGGAAACGGCATCGGCGAAGGTCTGCGCTACGGCCTCTACGCCGGGCTGCTGCTCGCGGCGCCACAGGTCGCCAGTTACGTCTGGATGCCGGTCACGGCTTCTCTAACCGCGATCTGGGTCGGGAGCGTGATCGTTTGGGGCATCCTCGCAGGCATCGTCGTATCGCTGGTCTACAAAGAAGCCTGAGCGTTTATTTGCGTTCAACCGGGTGTGTTCGCCTCGATTGCCGCCTCATAGGTCGGCCGGTCGAGCAATGCTGACCGATACTCTTGAAAGGCCGCCGGCAACGGCAATCCGTATCGGCGCGCCCAATTCAAGGCGCTGATCATCAGGATATCGACGCCGCTGAAGGTATCGCCCAACAGATACGGACCATCGTCCAGGCGCATCGCGGCGGCGTTGATCATGCGTTGAAAGTACTCCCGCGCCGCTGCGCAAGCCTCCGGTGCGTCGCCGTATATGTTCGGCAACCCCTCGTGACGGCGTAGGACATACAATGACGTGGCATCCAGTTCCATGCAGATGAAGGAAAGCCATTCCATGTAGCGCGCGCGATGCTCAATGCTTTCGGGAATAAGGCGTCGCTCGGCGGTCGAATACCGCTCCGCCAGATATGTCACGATGGCGGCGCTTTCGGTCAGGATGAGATCGCCGTCCTTCAGGACCGGGATCTTCTTGCGCGGGTTCATCGACAGAAAGGATAGGTCCTCCATATCCATCGTGCGCGTCCGCAACGGGACCGTACGGTACTGCAGGTTCAGTTCGATCAGCGCCCAATGTGCGCGGATCGTGCGTGACGTTCCGACTCCCCATACGACACGGTCGTTCGATTGATCAGTCATGGCGTCACCACGGTTCGACAAACGGGCGGATGTCGAGTTCGTGCGTCCAGGCATCGCGCTTTTGTTGGCTCAAGGTCCAATAGGCTTCGGCAATCGACGTCAGGTCCATGAGGCTGTCCTCGGGGAATTCCAGCGCGTCGTTTCCGGCGGCCGCACGACGGCGCGCGTGCACCACAGGGCTGTCGACACCGCCGTCGATCACGAGATGGGCCACATGGATACCTTTTGGGCCCAACTCGCGGGCGAGGCTCTGCGCCACGGCGCGCAGACCGAACTTGGCGCTGGCGAAGGCCGCGAACCCGGCGCCGCCGCGAACGCTCGCCGTCGCACCGGTGAACAGGATGGTGCCGGACCCGCGCGGAACCATTCGGCGCGCGGCCTCGCGGCCGGTCAGAAATCCGCCGAAACAGCCAAGCATCCAGACCTTGCGAAACATCTCCGCCTCGGTCTCCAGAATCGGAAACCGAGCGTTGGCGCCCGCGTTATAGAGGCATACGTCGATGGGGCCGAGATCGCGCTCTACGGCATCGAAAAGATCCGCCGTCGCCTGCTCGTCCCGGGCATCGACGGTATAGGCTTTCGCGGTGCCGCCGCTTGCCTCGATTTCTTTGATCAGTCCGTCCGATTTCGCAGCATCCCGGCGGGCGACGGCGACGGCGTATCCGCCTGCGGCAAATCGCCGGGCGAACGCCGCCCCAATCGCGTCACCGGCGCCAATGCCGAGGGCAACGCGTCTTTTCCCTGCATCGGTCATCGCAGTGACACTCAAACCGCTTCGAGCGGCGCGTTCAAGGCGACGCCGGGTACGACTATACCGTTCGGGCGGCCATTCTTGGTTTTGCCTTCGTAACTCTCGGTCATCCAGTGCGGCAATGCGGGTCCGTCATCGCAGGCAAGCCACAGCCGCAAAAGGTGACGCCGGTCTTCCGGTTTATCCCAATCCTCGAAGGCGGTTCGGCTATGCATCGTGCAGTGATTGCACACGAATTGTATGTCGCCGGGACGCAAGGTCATGTCGAGATGGATGGCCGGGTCTTGCGCCAGGCTGTCCACGAAATCCAAGGCTTCGTTCTGTTTGTCGGTCAGCTGTGGGACACCGTCGATCAACTGGCCTTTGCGGATGGCGCTGCGGACGTAGTGCGAGATGATCCGCCCGTCCTGCGGCATGAAGACGGGGACTTCCGCCCACGGTAGCTTGCCTTCCGGTATTTCACCCCAACGCGTCCGGTGGAAGGGTTGCATCAGCACCGGTAACAGGTCCGGGCGTCGTGCCAATACCTCGTTGTAGAGGGTGGTCGAACTGACGATCGACGACAAACCGCCGGACTTCGCCGCCCGCCAGCAGAGCAGGGATGCGATGTCGCTCGAGTCGGTGTGATAGGGTAGGCGGGCGTTGGTTTGATAACCGCGCGCCGTCGGGTCTTTGTAGTCAAAACCCAAATTCTTCACATGGCCCAGCACATGCCCTTTGCCGTTCTGCGAGCAGGCTTGACCCAAGTGTGCGCCGATCCCCCAGAAGGCGGTCGCGGCCTGTTCAAGGGTCCAGTTCTCGATCGGTAATCCGTGCACCAGGAAAAATCCCGGTCCGTCCAGTAGATAGCGGCGAATACTGGCGAGCCGGCCGCCCACGGTTGGAAGCGGGAAATCTTCCTTTCGGATGTTCAGGATGTCGAGGTCTCGGGATCGGACATGGCCGACCGCAGCTTCGATTTCGGCACTTTCGTCAGGCGACCACGCGTGGTTCCAATCCTGTTCGCGCTGACGCATTTCCGGCCCGTACCACGCCTGCGGGCCTGCGACCGGCTGTCGACCGGGTTCGACGCTATCCATTTGTGACATTCCAACTGTCATGCATCTGTAAGATGGCTCGGAGCATTCTGCGCGCGATGATACGGCAAGGGCAAGCGATGCGGAATTTTCGTCGCGTTTCCGGCATATTCGCTGCCGCGGAACCCGTTGCCGAAAGCGGTACAGGAAGGAATTGCTAATACGGACGAAGTAATCCGTTCGACCGGTGCATGGTCCGGCCAATCCGAGGGTAAAATGTCGGCGGAGGTTTCGGTGCGTAAGAATTATCAATGGTGGCGGGAATACGCCACGAGCGCAAAAAACCGGGCGACCGAAGAGCAGGACGGCACGGCGCCCGAGGTGCCTGATAGCGTTCATGCCCAGCAACGGGCCGCCGCTGCGGCGATGATCGCCGAAGAGGCGAATGCCGCACGTATGAAAGCTCTTCTGGACGCGGCACGCGAGCAAGCCGATCAGAACGCCATCCTGTCCGCGGAAAAAAGGTTCAACGAAGCCCGAGACGATTATGAATCGGCTCGTGACGCCATGTCGGTGCAGGGAAAACAACAAGATACCGGCAGCGCCGCACCGGAAACGCCTTTCGCGGTCGACATCGCCGATGCCGTGAACCGCGTGTTGAATCGTATCTCGCCGCAACAGAAGGCGATCAGTCTGGGCGTGGTCGTCGCTCTTTTACTTGGTGTGGGGGTCGGCACGGGTGGTTACTTCGTGTGGAATGCGCCGCTGGAAGGTTCGGCGGCACCGGATCGGATCACAGCCAAGACGGAAACGCCGCAGCAGCCAGCCAAACCAGTGCGACAGGAATCGGTGTTGGCCGACAGGATCGCGCCGTCCGGGTCGCTGGCGTCCGGGTCGCGGCCGACCACCAAAGCTTTGCCGACCGAGCCGGTCATACTGCCGGCGTCGGCCAGCACGGCCGTGCTTCCGTCCAGAAAGCCGGTCGTTGCGTCAAAACCCGCCATCGTCAAACGGAAACCGAAGCGCGTTTATTCGATTACGCTGCCCGCGGCATCCGCGAAACTGGACACGAAGAGCATTGAACCTTCGGCGCGTCGTTCAAGCCCCGAGACGGCGATCCGCGTCAACACGCGCCAACGCGGCGTCTCGCGCCCGCCCACGGTCCCGCCAGCGCCGAACCCGCGATTTGCTGCGGCACGTGACCTTCAGGTCGTGCCGCCACCGCCGCCGAAGCCGCCGGTGCAGATCGAAGAAGCCGAATAGGCCGGACAGGATTTACTCCTCTTTCGTCCGCTTGCCTTTCTCCGGACTCCGGAGGATCAGGACGAGCGGCAGCAGCGCCAACATCAATACGGTCATCAACCGGAAATCGTGCAAATAGGCGATGAACTCCGCCTGCTTGTCGATCATCCGGTTGAGCGAGATCACGCCGTTCAGTTGTTCGAGGCTCCAATTCTCGGGCAACGGATAATCGCGGATCCGATCGTTGTAGACGCTGATATTCTCGGACAGCATCGACCGTGCGCTTTGCGTGCTGCGGGCAAGCTGCGCAACCAGGACAGATACGCCGATACTCGATCCCAGACGCCGGAACAGGCTCAGGACGCTGGTGCCGTCCGGCCGCATCGACGAGGGCATCGACTGGAACGCCAGGGTCATGATGGAGACGGACAGGAACCCAAATCCCGCGCCCTGGATGAAGACCGCGACCATGACGGTGACCGCATCCACGTCCGGAGTGAATTGCGCCATCATCCAGGTGGAAAAGGCAATCAAGCACATGCCCACGGCTACGACGGGCTTCGGCTGGAAATGAAACAACAGGAAGCCGGCGATCAGCGATGACACCATCGTGCCGATGCCGCGCGGCATCATCACGAAACCGGTGGTCAGAACCGGGTAGCCCATATGATCCTGCAGGATCGGCGGGATAAGTCCCGCGTAGCCGAACACCATGAAATTGAGCAGGAAACCAATCAGCAACCCGACCACGAATTCGCGGTTCCGGAAGACGTTCGGGTTGAGATAGGCATTCCGCGTGGTCAGCACATGCACGCCGAAAACATAGAAGGTGACCAATGCCATGGCGCCCATGGCAATAATGAACGGCGAATCGAACCAGTCGAGGCGCTGGCCCTGATCGAGCATGAGCTGAAATGCTCCGATACAGATACTGAGCACGAGAAACCCGAAGAAATCGAACTTCTTCTTCGTGGTCGACATCCCTGCGGGCACATAACGGACGATCAGTACCAGCGCCAGAATGCCGAGCGGGACGTTGGCGAGGAAGACCCATCGCCAGCTGAAGAATTCGGTGAGGAAACCGCCGAGAATCGGCCCGACGATGATGCCGCTCATCCGGCCCGTGGTCAGCCAACCGAAGGCGGTGCCTTGCTGCTCGCGGGGAAAGGTCGCGAGGACGGTTTGCATCAGCAAGGGATTGAAACCCGCGCCGAAGAATCCTTGGATGAACCGAAAGACGACGATCTCAAGCAGCGAATCGGATTGCCCGATGAGGATGGCGCAGATGGTGAAGCCGATAATGATGAAAAGGAACAGGTTGCGCCGCCCGATCCGCTGGCTCAGCCAACCGTAAAGCGGCGTGAAGATCGCCGACGCAACGAGATAGGACGTGAGGATCCAGGAGATTTCCGTCAGGGTCGCGGACATGACGCCCTGCATGCGCGGCAAGGCGACACTGACCGCGAAGGTATCCATGCCGGTCATCATGCCCGCGGGCAGGATGCCGAGCGCGACGGCGATTCGATCGCCGGGCGAGAGGGTAGGTTCGGTGGTTGCCGCGGTCATCGGCGGCTTGGCTGCCTCCTCAACGGTTTACCGGTCGGGCTGGGTAAGGAATCTTAGAAACTAGGTATAGCAGAGATTCGCAGATGGTTCCTGACGGGGCGGATCATTGATGCGATGACACGGAGAATACCGGGCTGTAGCCAATTAGATGACAGTCCGGAACCGAGGTTATACTGGACGCGAGAGGCAAAATCGGAGCGCCAACAGTGCCATTCTATCGTTTCGAGCAATTCGAGGACATTGTATCCAACCCGCATCTGTCGACGGGGCGGGGGCCGATCATCGAAGGCGACTACATGAACCTGCGGCTCAACAACAAGGATGCGGGCACCGGCTCGAAGCTGCACTACCATCCGAACGAACTGATGGTGTTTCCGTTGTTCGGCAAGATCGATTCCATCGTCGGGACCGATCATCGCATCGTCGATCCGGGCACCTTCGTTCATGTCGCCCCGAACGTGATGCATTCGATGAAGGCGACGATGGACGGCACCTTGAGTTACCTATATGTCAAAGACCGGACCTGGTCGATGGTCGGCGTGGCGGCGGATGCGGCGCCGCCCGAGGAAGCGCTGTCGATCGACGAATTGAAGGACAAGCTGGCGCGCGGCGAGAATCCGGCGGGAGAGGCCGCATCGAAACCGTCCGAAGGCATCCCCGACGCGCCGGGCGACAGCTATTTCCCGATGGTCGACCGGCTCGACAACGACCCACCGTCGGCCAAGCGCAGTTTCTGGGTCGAGGGGGAACGGCTCGCCTTTGGCTTCCTCGAACGGCCCGTGGGGTACGCGGAAGGCCCCGCGCCGTCGGCGCATGAGCAGTTCGTCTACATCATCGCCGGCGATATCACGGCGTCGATCGGATCGGAAAAGAAAACCGTCGGGCCGGGCGATATTCTGCACATCCCCAAGGATGCGGAGACATCGATTACCGTCGGCGATACGCCGGCGCGCCTCGCGGTCTTTCACCCGACGCATCAGCTGGAGACGCTTCTGGAGGAGGCCGGTGCCCTAGGAAACGGGTAATTCGGCCGCGGCCTGCCGCATCCGAACGATATGATCGTCAGCGGCCAAGCCGCCGCCGAGCGTCCGCAAACAGATGTGGGTCAGGCCGATCTTCGACCATCCTTCGACCCGGTTCTGCCATTCGTGTTCGCGCGGGCCGACGACCGCAACGCCGGCTTCCATTCCGATGGCCGCAGTATCGCGGCCCACGGACTCCGCAGCGGCATGAATATCGTCACGTAAGCCCGGGAATTCCTCCGGGGTGCACAGGACGAACCAGCCATCCGCCTGCCGACCGATCCGGCGCCGCACGCGGGGCACCGGCAGACCACTGGCACCGATCCAAATCGGAATCGGCCGCTGAACCGGCAAGGGATCGAGGCCGACGCCGGAGACACGATCCCAACGCCCTTCGAAATCGACGCTTTCCTCCGTCCAGAGACGGCGGAGAAGGTCAATTTGTTCCTCACAGCGCGCCCCACGCGTGTGGAAATCCGCTCCAAGCGCCTGGTATTCTTCGGGATGCTTGCCGACGCCGACGCCGAGCCGCAACCGCCCGCCGGACAAGCGGTCAAGCGATGCCGCCTGTTTCGCGACCAGGACGGTCGGCCGCGCCGGAAGGACGATCACCGACGGGACCAGTTCGATCTTTTCGGTGACCGCCGCAATATAACTCAGCACAGTCATCGGTTCGTTCAAAGGACCGGTATCGGGCCGGATCACCTGATCCGGGACACGCAAATGCGTGAAGCCCAATTCCTCGGCCGCTTCGGCGAACGCCCGCAAAGCGCCTAGATCGTCCTGTAACTCGCGGACCGGCAGTGAAATTCCTATGCGCATGGCAGTCCTCCCTCTACGTGTATGCGGCGTCAGCCTAGAGCGATCTTGTCCGTGACGCCGTATTCTTCGGCAAGGCCGTTCAGCTTGGCCACCGTCGCGTCCTCGACGAAGATGCCGTCCGCCAATTTCTGCTGGCAGCGCCGGTGTTCGAGTTCGCCGGGGTAAAGCACTTCGTCGAACCCGTCCGCGGTCTTCGTGTCCTTCAGATAGTGGGCGAAATCGGTGACCTCCTGCTTGAAGGTCTCGAGCGGACGGAAGGCTTCGACATTGAAGGCGGCGAAGAAGACACCATCGTTGTGCTTGCCGGTCGGTTCGACGCCGAATCCCAAGCCAGGCAGAATCCCCGAGAAAATTTCGATCATCGCGGACAGGCCGTATCCCTTGTAGCCTTCCGCGCCACCCAGCGGCAGACCGACGCCGCCTGCCTTGAACTGGGTCGGGTCCGTGGTTGGCTTACCGTCTTTATCCAAAATCCAACCGAGCGGAATCTCTTCGCCCCGCGACACGGCGACCTCGATCTTGCCGCCCGCCGCGGCGGATGTCGCGAAATCGATAAAGAAGGGGCCGTCCAGGTTCGACGGAACCGCGATGCAGAGTGGATTGGTGCCGAGCCGAGCCTCGCGCCCGCCGAACGGTGCGACGGATTTCGGCGAGCGCCCGGAATCGGCCGTCATCCAACTGATCATGCCGGCCTCGGCCGCCATCAGCGGATAGTCCGTAAGGCGCCCGACATGCCCTTGTTGGAAAATCGTCGTCGCCGCAACGCCATGCTCGCGCGCCTTTTCGATGGTGATTTCCATCGCGCGCTCGGATACCACATAGCCGAAGCCCCAGTTGCCGTTGATGACGGTCGTCGTACTGGTTTCCTGGGTAATCTCGAACGGTGCGCCGGGGACGATATGCCCGTCCTTCACCCGGGCGATGTAGGTCGGAATCTTGATGATACCGTGCGAATCATGGCCGGCGAGATTCGCTGCGATGCTGTGACGGGACACGATCTCGGCTTCTTCCTTGCTCGCGCCGGCGCATTCCAAAAGGATGGCGGCGGTGGCTTGTAGTTTGTCATGGGCGATATTCGGCATGTCCTGTCCTCCCAAACGGCTAAATTGTCGTTAGCACGACTATGGCGCGCGGTGAGGAACCGACGCAAATTACGCCGCGTGCTATCATCGGCGAAACTTGCGGGTACAGGAGAGGACAAGAATGAAACTGCTCTACTTCGATGACTTCAAACTGGGCGTACTGGACGGCGAAACCGTCGTAGACGTGTCGGCGGCGGTGCAGGACATCCCGCATACCGGGCCGCACGATCTGATCAACGGCGTGATCGAGCGGTTCGACGCGTACCGGTCGAAGCTGGAAGACGCCGCGGCGAAGGGGAGCGGCGTGCCGGTCGCGGACGTGCGAATTCGCCCGCCGTTGCCGAAACCCGGCAACATCGACTGCATGGCGGTCAACTACATGGAGGACGGCACACTCGATAAACCCGCGCCGATCAACGCCTTCCACAAGGCGTCCAGTACGGTTATCGGGCACGGCGACACGATGGTACTGCCCGACGTTCCGGCAACCATCTTCGAGGGCGAAGCGGAAGTCGCGCTCGTCATCGGCAAGCCGGCGAACAACGTGCGCGAAGCCGACGCGATGGATCACATCTTCGGCTATATCAACTTTATCGACGGATCGGCGCGGGGCCTGCCGCCCAGCAACAATACCTTCTTCCAAATGAAGTCGCGCGAGACCTTCGCGCCGATCGGCCCGTATCTGGTCACCGCCGACGAGATCGACGACCCACAGAATCTGCAGATCAAGCTATGGGTCAACGGTGAGCTGAAACAGAATTTCAACACCGACGACATGGCGCATAAGATCCCGCGCTGCGTCGAATGGATTTCCTCGATCCATCCGCTGTCGCCCGGCGATATCCTGGCGACCGGCACCAACCACCGCGGCCTCAGTTCTTTCATGGACGGCGATACGGTCGAGTTGGAAACCGAAGGGCTCGGCAGGCTGAGTTTCTCGGTGCGCGACGATCTCAAACGCACCTGGTCGCGCGAGACACGGCTGGAACATGCGGAGAAGGGCGGCGAGGGCCGTCACACCCCGCAACTGACCGGAAAATACGCCGACGGATGAAGGTGTGAGGCTTCGGCCTAATCCATCCGCTCCAGCGCTTGCTCCAGGTCGGCGATCAAGTCGTCTACGTCCTCGATACCGACGGACAGGCGCAGCAGGTTCTTCGGGACCAGGCTGTACGGTCCTTCGACGGTGGCGCGGTGCTCGATCAGGCTTTCCACACCGCCGAGCGACGTGGCGGGGATGAATAGGTTGCAGGCCGCCGCCACCTTCCGGGCCTCGTCCGCGCCGCCGGCGATGCAGATCGACATCATGCCGCCGTATCCGTTGGTCATCTGACGCCGGGCGACATCGTGCCCCGAATGCGACGGCAGGCCGGGATACAAAACCTGCTCGATCTTCGGATGGTTCTCGAAATGGGATGCAATGCGAAGCGCGTTGTCCGAGTGGCGCTCGAACCGCACCGCCAGCGTCCGCATCCCGCGCAATAGCAGCCACACCTCCTGCGGCCCCATGACGGCGCCCAGCTTCGCCCGCACTTCCTTGATGTCTTCCCAAACGGAGTCTTCGGCCTTGGTGACCAGGACACCGCCCAGGACATCGGAATGGCCATTGAGATACTTCGTCGTCGAATGAAACACGATATCCGCGCCGAGGCTCAGGGCGCGGGTCGTGACCGGTGGCGCAACGGTGCTATCGACCCCGACCATGACCCCGGCGGCGTGGGCGATCTCGGCGCAAGCAGCGATATCCACCACGTCCCAGGTCGGATTGGCGGCGGGTTCGACCCACAAAATCTTCGTGCGGCCGGGCTGGATCGCCGCGGAGACCGCCCCTGGGTCCCGCGGATCGACGAAATCGACCTCTACCGCGCGTTTCTCGACGATCCGCCGGAGCCAGTCCTGCAAGCCGTGGTACATGACCTTCGGTGCGACCACGTGATCCCCGGTCGACAGCGTCTCGAACACTGCGGTTGCGGCCGCCAGGCCCGACGCGAACAGCCGGGCATCCGCACCGCCCTCGAGCCGTGCGATAAGCCGCTCGACCGGCGTATCGGTGGGGTTACCATAGCGGCTGTAGGTGTAGTCGCCCGTCAGTTCGTAGTTCGCATCCCGGGCATAGGTGGTCGACGTATGGATCGGCGGGACGACCGCGCCGGTCTCCTTGTCGATGTAATGCATGGCCTGGGCAAGCAGGCTGCGGGGCGACAGATCGTTGCGATTAGCCATATCGGGTAGTCCTAAAGGGTTAGGTAATGTGGGCGAGGGCGACGGTCATCTTAACCTTTCCGACCGCCTTTCCAACGCCGGCAGATTCCGAAAAGCACTTTGTAAGGGGGCGCATTTTTCGATCAATGCGGCACCTACCCATTATGGGCGAACGTCCGACCATTAACCATTGCCGTGGACGGACCCGATGGTGCCGGGGGGTCTAGTGCTCTGTAGGTGGTCGACAGAAGCCCGTGGAGACGTGATTCTGCCGCCCTAGCGCACAAGTCCCGCCCCTGCATTGCAACGGAACTCTACGGGGCTCCGGTGGGGGCGGGCGACCGCGCATCCGCCAGCGGCGCCGACCAGGCGTCGTAGCCGTAAACGCTCTCGATCTCCGCCTTGATCTTTTCCATGTCGTTTAGCCGCGATATCTGCTGAATGCGCGCGGTCCGGTCTTTTCGGGTGTTTTCGTAGCGTTGCAGCGCCAATGCGGCACCGGCTTCCCCGACACCGTCGAGGCATCGCGACAGGATCGCGGCATCCTCGATCGCGCTGGACGCACCCTGGGCCATGTAGGGCGTCATCGGGTGGCAGGCGTCGCCAAGCAGCGTCACCCGGTTCGAGCCCCAAGTCGGCAGCGGATCGCGTTCGAACAGTGCCCATTTGTGGACATCGGGGCAGGCATCCAATACCGCGCGGACATTCGGATGGAAGTCCTTGTAGGCGTCGCGCAGCGCATCCAAGTCGCCTTTCGCGGACCAGGATTCGACCTCGAAATCCGGCTCGGGCGTGCTCGTCACGAAGTAGATTTCGTCGCGGCGCGGGTTCACGTAGTAGATCACGATATGCCGGTCGGGACCCCACCATTTGGCGCAATCGTCGATCTCAGCGTCCCCCAGTAACGACGCGGGGTAGGTGGTGCGATAAGCGACCCGGCCGGTGAAGCGCGGCTTCTCCGCCCCCAGCAGGATTTCCCGCACCACCGAATGCACACCATCCGCGCCGATGACGACCGAGGCGTCCGCGGTGCCGCCATCGGCGAACTCTAGGGTTGCACCGTCCGCTCGTTCCGTAAGGCCGACGAGTTTCTTGTTCCGATGCACGATGTCGCCGGGCACCAAATCCGCCAAGGCGGCGTGCAGGTCGCCGCGATGCATGTAGAAGTAGGGCGCGCCGTATTTTCGTTCGACCGTATCGCCAAGCATCCGCTCCCACGTGATCTCGCCGGTGTCCCATTGCCGGTTCAGCGAGGAATCCGGCCGGAAGGCGAGTTCCCTCAATCGCGGTTCCAGGCCGAGCGCCCGAAGGACCTTGATCGAATTCGGGCTCTGCTGAATACCCGCGCCGATGCGGGCGAAGGCATGCGCTTGTTCGTAAATCTGAACGTCATGTCCGACGCGCCGCAATGTCGCCGCGGCGGCAAGGCCGCCGATACCGGCGCCAACGATGGCAATCGAAAGGGTTGGTCCTGTCATCAGCGGCGATTTCCCATGCCGTGACGCTATACCAGCGGCCCTAATAACGTCCAATTGAATGCGTCGGCCCCGCCGAAGCTGTACTGTGAAATTGGATATACGGAGGGCGCAATATGACAGAGAAGTTCGACGCGATCATTATCGGCACGGGACAGGCCGGGCCGTCGCTGGCACAGCGCATGACCCGGGAAGGCATGAAGACGGCCATCATCGAGCGCAAACTGTTCGGCGGAACCTGTGTCAATGTCGGCTGCATCCCGACCAAGGCCTTGGTGGCGAGCGCCCGGGCAGCACATATGGCGCGGCGCGGCGGCGACTTCGGCGTCACCATAGACGGAGCGGTCTCCGTCGACATGAAGACGGTGAAGGCGCGCAAGGATGCCATCGTCAAGCAATCCAACGACGGCGTGACGAACTGGATGAAGTCGATGGACAACCTGACCGTCTACGAAGGGCATGGTCGGCTGGAGAGTGCCAACTCGGTCCGCGTCAACGGCGACCTGTTGGAAGCCGAAAAAATTGTGCTGAACGTCGGCGGCCGCGCGACCGTCCCCGATATTCCGGGTATCGGCGACGTCGACTATCTGACCAACACCGGGATGATGGAGATCGATACCCTGCCGGAGCATCTGGTCATCATCGGCGGCAGTTACATCGGCCTTGAATTCGCACAGATGTACCGGCGGTTCGGAAGCCGGGTCACGGTGATCGAGATGGCGCCGAAGCTGATCGGCCGCGAGGACGACGATGTCTCCGCCACCGTGCACGAGATCCTGACGGAAGAGGGCATCGATATCCGCCTGACGGCCGGCTGCATCGGGTTGGCGCAGCGCGACGGCCAAATCGCCGTCACCGCCGACTGTGAACCGGGCGTCGAGGAGATCGTGGGCAGTCACGTTCTGCTGGCGGTCGGCCGCAGACCGAATACGGACGATTTGGGTTTGGAAACCGCAGGTGTGGAAACCGACGAGCGCGGCTATATCCCCGTCGACGACGGGCTCCAAACCAACGTGCCGGGCATTTGGGCCATCGGCGACGTCAACGGCCGGGGCGCCTTCACGCACACGGCCTACAACGACTACGAAATTCTCGCCGCCAATATGTTCGACAACGATCCGCGCAAGGTTTCGGACCGCATCACGACATACGGCCTGTTCATCGATCCGCCGCTCGGCCGCGTCGGCATGACCGAGGCCCAAGTCCGGGAGTCGGGACGCAAGGCGTTGGTCGGAAAGATGATGATGGCGCGGGTCGGCCGGGCGCGCGAACGCAGCGAGACGCAAGGCTTTATGAAGGTTCTGATCGACGCGGAAACCGACCGTATCCTCGGTGCCTCGATCCTGGGGATCGGCGGGGACGAAGCGATCCACGCCATCATCGACATCATGTATGCCGATGCGCCTTATACGGTGATACAACGCGCGGTCCCGATCCATCCGACGGTCTCGGAACTGATCCCGACATTGCTTGGCGATCTCAAGCCGCTGGTATGACGGCGCAGTTGGACAAGTTAAAGAGCGGGCGTACGCTTAATGGCGCAGCCGGAATCCAGGCGACTGCAATTCCTCGACCGCTTGCATGACCTTGTTCCACTGTCCCACGGCATGTTGATCGCCCCGATCCATCATGCGGTCCGACCGCATGGCGGCTTCCACGCGCGCCTCGCGACCGTATTGTTTGATGAGCTTCAATGCGGTTTCGTAAATATCAAAATCATCCATGCCGCAGTGCGTACACAAAGATCATGACATTTTTATGGTATCCGAAATTGCGGGGGATTTAGAGGAGTTGCACCCCTTAATGTTGCGATGCAACGACTGCGACTATAGTCGAGTCGCCCACGCATCCAACTTCGGCAGGACGATATCGGCCGGCTCGGAGTCGATGCTGAGGATGATGCGTTCCACGCCGGCGTCCGCATAGGCGTTCCATTCGTCGGGATCGTGTTCCGCGCCGAAGGCGCTGATCGGGATGGACCTTTCCGCGGCCTTCTCCATCTCGCGGAACTCGGCCATTTTCTCCAACAAGGTATAGGTCGGCCGTTTCGCATGCGGCAACCATCCGTCGCCGTAGGCGAGGGCGCGCCGTGCGCCATAAGGGAATTCCCCGCCGACATAAACCGGGGGTGAGTTCTGAACCGGTTTTGGCCACGTCATCATCGGACCGAATTCGATCATATCGCCGTGGTACTCCGGCTTGCTTTCGGTCCAGATCAACCGCATGGCCTCGACCTTTTCGCGCATGGCCTTATGCCGCGTCTTGAAGGTGACGCCGTGGTTTTCCATCTCGTCCCGGTTCCAGCCGGCGCCGATGCCGAAGATGAAGCGGCCGTTCGAGATTTGGTCGACCGTGGCGACCTGTTTGGCGGTCTGGATCGCGTCGCGCTGCGGCACGAGGCAAATCCCGGTCGCGATCTTCAGCGTCGTCGTCACCGCCGCCGCCGCGCCGAGCACGACGAAGGGATCCATGACGTCATAGTATTTCTTCGGCAGTTCGCCGCCCTGCGGCCATTCGGATTCGCGGGACAAAGGGATATGGCTGTGTTCCGGCAGCCACAACGAGTCGAAACCGCGCTCCTCCAATGCAACCGCCAACTCGGCCGGCGGAATCGCATAGTCGGTGCAGAACATTGCCAGTCCGATCTTCATGTCGGTATTCCTTTTTTAGTGAGCTGCGGGAAGCTCAGTCCGCCGCCGCGTCGTTGTCCCATGCGGCAATGACCGGAACGCCCTTGATCATGGTGCGGTGGAGGATGCGCGGCTGGGTTGCGTTGATGGCGGTGCGCCGGTGCATCACCGCGCGATTGTCCCACAGGATGAAATCGCCACGCTTCCAGTGATGGGTCCAAACGTATTTTTCCTGCGTGGCATGCGCCCATAATCGATCCATGAGAGCCTCGCCCGCCTCGTTCGGCATTTCGACGATATAGGTGGAGGGGAAGTCCCAGCGCCGGCCGAGGAACAACGCATGCTCGCCGGTCGGCGGATGGACCCGGACCATCGGATGTACGGGACCATCAATGTCGTCGTGCGACGTCGGCATCTCGCGGTGCGGATGCACTAAATTCGCCGTATTACGTGAGCCGTCGTGCATCATATGCTTGCCCTGGATCTGGGCTTTCAGGTCATCGGGTAACTCCGCATAGGCGCGGATTTGATTGCAGAACATGGTTTGACCGGAATCGTCGTCCGGGATCACCTCGGCCCACAGCATGGTTCCGGTGGGCGGGACCGCCACATATGTATTGTCGGAATGCCAACGCAACTCATAACTGCCGGTCCCGCGGTTGTGCTGGACCGGATTACCGTCGTTGTCGAGATTGGTCACGTAATTGACGCGCTTGTCGGTCGATGCACCCTTGCCGGACTCCTTCATGCCGATTTGCCAACGCTTCTTTCGCGCGCCGCCCATCTGTTGACCGCCGTAGTAGTCGGAAAACCGGATGAGGTCGGCATCCTCCAATTCCTGATTGCGCAGCAGCAGCACCAGATGTTCGGCCCATATCTCGGTCAGGCGGGCCAGCACGTTGTCGGGCAGAGATTGCGACAGATCCACGCCGCGTACTTCGGCGGCGAGCGCGGCGCCCGAGGGAATGACCTCGATGGCGTCGAGGGTGTTCACGGAAGCGGCGGGCATGGCGTCCTCCTTGATAGGGAGTCGATAGGATACTACCGATCCCGGGTGACGCCTATTCCGTGAAAGGACAGGTGTTTGCGCTCCGGCTCGCCGGCAATGCGGCTCAACCACCGGAACCGAAACGCAAAAGCCTCGCGCCGTCCGATTGGACCGCGCGAGGCCGGTAGCTCTCCCCCGAGTTCAATATTCGGACCCGGGATATCCACTTCGAATCGTGCTCAGCCCTCTTTACGGAGCATCCATGCGGTTTGCTCCGATTGGAAGGGCAGGACGTCGAATTCAGCCGGACCGCCCGTGTTCGGCAGGGCACGCGCTAGACTGATGAAGAGGTAGGCCAACTCGCCCGCATCCTCGATCATCGCGTCGGCCACGGTCTCCCAGGTCACTGTGCCGTCTTCACCGATCTTCCGGCCCTTGGCCCAATCATGGATCTTGATCATCGCCTCGTGACGGGCGGCCTCGACCTCGCTGTCGAACAGCTTTCCGTCGCATGTCTTGTACGCTTGCATCCTGTGCATCACACTGCCCTTGAAAAATTTCGGTTAATTTTGTTTTTCAGACACTTAGATAATGATAACTCCGCAATACGCTTCGGAAGCGCCGGCCGATAAGGCGGCGTGTCCGAGATTCAATTCTGGAGTTCATCATGCGGAGGAGACCCGAAAGGGGCAATCTGTCCATACAGACTAGTCATTGAGTACGAGCGGGCGAGAATTGGTAAATGCCCTGAAAATGGGCGAGAAATCAGGGTGTTCGAAAAATCGGGCGAGCCAGGAATTTATTCTGGATGAGAAATGCCGGATTTCGGCGCGATTCCGGACTAACCGGCCGTCCGGGCCGCCTTATTCGTGCTCATGATGAAATCGGTGAACGACCGCACGAAATCCGGGTCCAGGGTATCCTTCATTTCCGCCATGATCTCGAGTGCCTTTTGGGGTGGAAACCCCGGCTTGTAGGACCGCTTGTCGACCAATGCCGAATAGACGTCGGCGATAGCGGTCAGGCGCACGAGATCGCTGATTTCGGATCCCTTCAAGCCGTCGGGATAGCCCGTCCCATCCAGTTTCTCATGATGATGAACGGCCATTTCGACGATGTCTCTTTCAAGGCTCTGTTCGACGGAGAGAATTTCCCTGGAAAGCTCTGGATGCCGGGCCATGGACCGCCATTCGTCTGCATCCAGCTTGGCGGGTTTATCGAGGATCGCGACGGGGACGCGAGATTTCCCGATATCGTGCAACAGGGCGCCCAAGGTGAGGTGGGGTAGGTCGCCGTTCCTGATGCCGATGGCTTCGCCAAAGGCAACGATCGTGAAGCAGACGAACATGCAATGGGTGAACGTGTAGTCGTGGTAATGCTCGATAGAGCCCAACTATGTTTCCAGGTTCGTATCCCCGGCGGCGGCCGCAATCTTTCCGGTCGTGTCCCGTATCGCATCGAGCGGAAGGTCCTGCCCGTTGCGGCATTGCGAAAAACAGGTCCGCATGGTGACGGCGCAGGATTCGAGCGCGGCCGTTTGCGCCCGGTCCAGCAATTTCCAGCTTTGCTCCACCTGTCCGGCGAGCGCATTCCGGACGGTGACGATGAGATCGGCGGTCTTTAGCGGCGAGATGAAGCATTCCTTGGCCCGCAGCGCCTTGGCCTTGCTCATCGACGCTGAATTGAAGGTGGCGAACACGAAGATGCTCGGCCTTTCATGGATTTCGAGCATCTTCTGTACCGCCCGGAAAGTGGCGGTTTTTTCCAAGTTCGCGGCAATGGCGAAGATGCATCGCGCCGATGGCTCCAGCGCCTCGGTCTCCTCAAGGGGGACGACGGCGACCCGAAACCACGGCGTGAGTATATTGAGAAGATGGTTCGTTTGTGACGGGGAATCCGACACCAGGATGATATCGGCGGAGGAATGTTCGTGCATTGAAACCAGTCATCTGAAAACCTGGTTCTGGGCGCCAGGCGATGTTCGCCATTATTCGTCGTAAAAGTAAAAATTCTCACAATCAATAAGAGCATTATTTCGTTAAGAATGCCCGGTAAAATATTGTAATAATGAGATAAAATGGATTTTGAAAATTCACCAACTTTTGCGCCCAACCCTCGATAGATTGCGGTTTGCAGCGAACTCCCTTCTCGGTTTAGCCAACGAAATCAATACGGATCCGAAACGGTTTCCGCGAGGCCTGTCTTTAGGCATGCGTGGAAATCTCGTCTTTGTAGCAGGAGAAAATGGTGAGCCCGGTAGGGATCGAACCTACGACAACCTGATTAAAAGTCAGGTGCTCTACCAACTGAGCTACGGGCCCATCCGGGCGGCCGGGAATTTCCGGCGCGGTGACCGTTTCGGGCTTGAGGGCCTTGGACGGCATCGGGGCGGTTGGTACTGCGTTGAGTGTCCGCGATGGATACCCGGCCCCGACTTGCGGCGGAAAATAGGGCCGGATTCGCGCGGGGTCAACCGCTAGCGGCATATTCGCTTCTGCCGCATCGCGGCCCGCTGTATCATCCGGCCATGAATCACATCTGGGATTACGACGCGACGCCGGGAGCGGTATTCGATCCGGGCAATGCGGATGATTTCTTTCGCCTCGCGCCGCGCTATCAACCGCCCGCTCTGGCCGCCGAAATGGCGCGCCTGGTCTATTGTAGCGACCTTAACCGGGTTAGTCTGGCGCTGCGGCGCGCGGGTTACGGCGATCCCCTGTGGTTCCGGGAAAAGGGCACCGACGCCTTCCTGACCCGCAGCGCCGACATGGCGGTGCTCGCCTTTCGGGGCACCGAAGGCCCCAAGCTCCGGCACCTGATCGATCCGGCCCGGTTGCAACGCGCCTTCGCCCAAAGCGGTTTCGACTGGACCCGGGCGGCTCAGAATTTCATGGCCGGCCTGCGCCCCGACATGCAGGAAGTCTCCGCGTATCTGATGACCGAGTTGCAGGATCTGTTTACCGATCTGGATTTTGTGCCGATCGACTGGGTGGTCGACGGCACGCCGCGCGGGCGGGTGCATCGCGGCTTCGCGCAAGCGCTTGACCGGGTGTGGGAGCCGATCGGCAATCAACTTGCCGGGCTCGACATGCCGGTCGTCTTCACCGGACACAGCCTGGGTGCGGCCCTGGCGACGCTGGCCGCGAGCCGGCATGCGCCGGAAACGCTCTATACCTTCGGTTCGCCGACCGTCGGCGACGAGGGGTTTGCGGCGACGGTGCAGCGGACGGTGATTTACCGTTATATGAATTGCGCCGATCTGGTGTGCCGCATCCCGCCCGCGCTCTACGCCCATGTGGGCACGCTCCGCTACATCGATTCCGCCGGCCGGCTGACCCACGCCGAGGAATCCGATGCCGACAAGCTCGCGGCGTGGACCGAACATTTCCAATCGACGATGGGGCAGTGGGACAAGATCTGGCTACGCGGCCTGATCGATCATGCGCCGGTCAACTATGTCCGGGCGCTGCTCAACGGACAGTCCTAGCCGACGCGTTTAGGCCTGCTGCACCGACAGCATGTCGTCGCGTTCCGCCAACCATTCCGCCGCATAGCCGCAGTCGCGGTAGTCGTCGAAATAAGGACCGCCCGACGTGTAATGCAGGTTGGAGATTTCGGAAACCGGCAGCGCCGGATCGTAATCCACCAGATGATTCCAGCGGCGCGGAATTTCCCCGATCAGATGGTCGCCGTCGAGCCATTGGAACCGGTGCAGTGCCAACCCGGTTGCCGTGTTGACGTAGTCCGGCGTCAGCGCGTCGCATTTGGCGCAATTCATCAGCATGACGCTCGACCAGTTCTTCTTCTCGAACTTGGTCTGCGGCTGGCCGAGGAATTTGGTCGTTTCCTTCGGCACGTGGTCGTGATGCACGCACATCACCGCGTATTTGTCGTCACGCAGGTCCCACAACGTCGCGATGTCGTCGAGGACGAGCATGTCGCAATCCATAAAGATCGCCCAACCCTCGAAGTCGCATAGATAGGGCGTCAGGAAACGCGAAAAGGAGAAGTCCGTGGACTGCAGCGGATGCCGCTCGCGCCACATCAGGTCGCCCAATTGCGAGAGCCGCAACGGCGTCACCGATACCGGCCGGCTTGCGCGCCGTTGGATCGAATGTTCCAACACGCTGTATGCGACGGCCTCGCGTGGGTCGTATCCGACGAACACGCGGATAAGATCTTGAGGCATGTGGGAAATGCCTTTCTTGCTGATTGCCGGAGTTGAATACACGTTCGCCCCGGTGCAAACAAGGAAACCCACGTGCGGCTATTGGGCGCTGTCGCGAAATTCGGCCAAGGCATCGGCCACGCGGCCCAGCACATCATCCCAACGGCGCGGTTCGGATTGCCGGAACAGGCGCATGGCCGGATACCATGGTGTATCCTCGCGGTCGCGTTGATAGCGCCAGTCGGGCGTGAACGGAAGCATCGTCCAGACAGGTTTGCCAAGCGCGCCCGCCATATGCACCGTCGTATTGGTGATCGAGACGACGATGTCCATCGCGGCGACCTGCGCGGCGAAATCCTCCAGGCTGGCTAATTGGTCGATGTTCGGGTCGGTGAATATGTCGACGCCCGTCCGGTCTCGCGTCTCGGTTATTTCAGCTGAATGGTCGCCGTATTGCAGCGAAACGAACTGCAACCCGGGCATGGTCAGGAGCGGGTCCCACAGGGCGAGCGGTGCATTCCGCTCGGGTCGGCGACGGTTGCCGCTGGCCCAAGCGATGCCCACGATCAACCCATCGCCCCTGTCCGTGTAGCGGGCGCGGCAGGCCGCCGTCGTGTCCGGGTCGGCGGAAAGGTAGGCGTCTGACGGCGATTGCGCCGCCGCCAGGTCCGGCTTCAACCAACGCGCCAATTCGCTGAACGGCGTCTGAACGTCTATGTCGCCGGCGGTCAAATCCCGAGCCGCTTTGGCGCGGCGGGGATGCACCGCGATGTTCGGAAAGGCCCGCCGGAACATATCGGCGAGCCGCGGGTCGCATTCGACAAGGCATCGTCCGGCCGTCCGCGACAACTCGGGCAGCATGCTTGCGAAGAGAATTTCGTCACCGGCGCCTTCGTCGGCCCAAGCGAGGATCGTCCGGCCGGTCAGGTCTTCGCCCTGCCAACGGGGTTGCGGGAAGGGACGGGGGGCCCGGCCCTCGCGCCGCCAACGCCAATCGTACTCGCGCCAGCCTTCCGCGTACTGGCGATCGAGCAGCAGCAGCAGTCCGAGATTCGTATGCGCCTCCGGCGAGTCGGGTAGCCGAACGATCGCGTTGCGATACGCGGCGATGGCTTCGTCGATCTTGCCTTGATCTTCCAGAATATTCCCGTAGTTGATCGACAGGTCGCCGCGCTCGGGCGCCAACGCCAGTGCCTTTTCCATCATCCGCTGCGCATCGGCGGTATGCCCTTGCCCCTGGAACACGCGGGCGAGGTTGTTATGCGCCTCCATCGATTGCGGATCGGCCTCGATCGCAGCACGCAACTGCGTCTCCGCCTCGTCGTAGCGCAGTTGCATCGATAACGCCTTGCCGAGGCCGATCAACGTGTCCACGTCGCCCGGCGCATGGGCCAACGCTTCGCGGTAGGCGTCTTCAGCGTCCTCGAACCGTTCCAGGGCGTTGAATGTCAGACCGAGATTGAAATGCGCGTCCACAAAAGCCGGTTCCAACGCAATGGCTTTTTCGTAATGGGCCGCAGCCTCGGCTAGCCGGTTCAAGTCGCGATAGGTGTTGGCGAGATTGAAATGCCCGTCCGTGAAATCCCGGTCGTACCGCAGCGCTTTTTTATAGGTGTCGACCGCGCGTTCGTAGTCGCCGGTCGCCCGCAAGGCACCGCCCAACACATTGTAAACCGACGGATCCCTTGGGGCGGCCTTTACCGCCCGCTCCAACATCGGGATGGCGTCGAAAGGCCGGCCGTTGTGAAGCAGGATCAGTCCGTAGAGGTGGCATACCTCCGCCAGCCCCGAGGCTTCGTCCTCGATCGACCGCAGCGCCGTTTCCGCCCCTGTCAGGTCGCCGGATTGGTAGAGACCGACGGCACTCTGGAACCGGCTCTGCAGCTCGAGAGGCGCGGCAACGATGCTTGCCGCCGACCCTTTCTTGCGCGCGTCGCGCGCTGCCTGTCGTCGTTGTTGGCGGTTCATGCCGTGACTGATCCTCCCGCGGATATCGCGGGCTACCCTGGGAGAGGGTCACAGGACTGTCAAGGCGGGGAAGGCGTGGTCAGGTGCCGCGGAATTCCTCGACCATGTCGGTCAGGCGTTCAATATCGTGGAT
Source organism: Alphaproteobacteria bacterium (assembly GCA_965228975.1). GTDB lineage: Bacteria > Pseudomonadota > Alphaproteobacteria > UBA8366 > UBA8366 > JAJFJD01. Next base: position 1,837,689 of record OZ245851.1, on the reverse strand, counting down.
CACCAGGCAATCGTCTTCGCGGGTCACCAATTCGGTCCGGGCCAAGTCCCCCAAGACGCGCGCGACGGTTTCGCGGGTCGTGGAAACCCGGCTTGCGATATCGCCGTGAATGGGGATCGGTTTGATGATCCCGGTGTTGTCTTCGTCATTGGTCGACGATTTCGCCAGGCGAAGCAGTTCCGCATGGACCCGGTTGTTCGCTCCGAGGGTGCTGAGGTCCATGATCCGCTCGGTCGACGTTCGGATGATCCGCGCCATATGCACCATGATGCGGACCGCCAGTTCGGCGTGCTCTAGCAAGAGTTCGCGGAAGGTCTCATGCGTCATGGTCGCGACGGTGGTCGGCTCCAAGGCCACCACGTTGGCCGAGCGCGGCTGGCTGTCCAAGGCGGCCAGCTCGCCGAAATAGATGCCGGATTCCAGATCGTCGAAGGTGACCTCGCGGCCCGACAAGGAATAGTTGACCACGCGCACCCGGCCCGACGTGATGAAATACACGTCGCGGCTCTCGGCCTGACGGTCGATGATGAGTTCCTGTTTCTTGAACTTCTTCCAGCTGCAACGTTGTTCCAGCCGCGCGATATCGTCTGCCGCCAGATCGCTGAATAACTCGACGTTCGCGAGTGTATCGGTCTGTCCGTTGCTCATCCCCAACCCCATTGCCCCGGTACGCTATTGCATACTGTGGGGCAAACCCTAACGCATTGAACCGTATACTACCGAAATTCGCTTAATTTTGGTTTAAGGAACTTGATAGCAAGAATTTGTTCCTTTTATGACCATTCAGCCGGTGAGGTCCATACGCTCGTCGAGTGCAGCGTTTTCGATCCGCAACCGCCACGCGAGAATCGCGAAATTCGCGATGGAAAACGCAAGGGCGATTTCCCAGGCGCCGAACGCCAACGGCAACAAGGCGACCTCGAGCACAACCACCACATAGTTCGGATGTCGAACCCATCGGTAGGGACCATGGGTGATCAGCGGGGTATCGGGCATATGAATGACCCGCGTCGTCCAGTACCGTCCCAGGGTTGTAATGACCCAGACGCGGCCGACCTGTACCACGACGTAGAGCCCGATCACGGCCCAATGGACCGGTGCGTCCGCCGGAATGAGGAAGGCCATCGCGGCGAGCCATCCCACATGGATGGCAATCATCACGGGATAATGGCCGGCGCCGATTTCCCGGCCGCCATGGGCAACGAGCCAAGCGCCGTTGCGGCGCGATAGTATCAATTCGCCGAGCCGCTGGAGCGCCACCAAGAGGACGATGATTTGGACGGTCGTCATTCGTCGGCGTCCATCAACAGAAATCCGGCGGTGAACCCCGGACCGAGCGCGCCCGCGACGGCTTTCCCGGTGACACCCTTCATCAAGGCCTGTTCGAGCACGAACATCACCGTTGCGGCCGACATGTTGCCGAAATCGCGCAACACCGACCGGGCGTGTTCAAGACCGCCGCGCGGAACATCGAATCCATCCTCCAATGCATCGAGTACTTTAACGCCGCCCGGATGGAAGAGCCACGACGCGATATCATCGACGACCAGGTTGTTGCGGTTCAAAAACACCTCTATCTCGGGCCGCAGTTTTTCGCGCACCAAACTGGGGATATCCCGGCTGAACAACACGCCGAGCCCGTCGTCTTCGACCCGCCATCCCATGACATCCAGCGAATCAGGCCAGGTATGTTCACCCCATCCGGACAGCTTGAGCCCGTCGCCCCCGCACATGACCAGGGCCGCGGCGGCGCCGTCGCCAAACAGCGCCGTGGCGATGATGTTGCTTTTCGAATGATCGCCCGGACGGAAGGTGAGGGAACACAGTTCCACGACGAGAAACAGCCATCGTTCGCCGGGCGCGGCCTTGCTAAGGGCGGCCGCGCGGGCCAATCCCAGCACACCGCCGGCGCACCCGAAGCCGAATACCGGCAACCGCTGCAAATCGCGACGGAACGGCATGCGCTCCATCAACAAGGCGTCGAGGCTGGGGGTCGCAATACCGGTCGTGGAGGCGACAACGATGCCGTCAACGTCCTCCGGAGCCAAGCCGGCTTCGTCGAGACACTTCCCGGCGGCTTGCTCCAGAAGATTGACCGACGTGTCGATATACAACCGATCCCGGTCCCGCCAACCCTTGTGGTCGCCAAGCCATTCCAAGGGCGCGCAGGAGTACCGCGTCTCGATACCCGCATTGTCATAGACCGGCAACAGGCGCTCGAACGCGCTGCCTCGGTCGGCGAAAACAAACTTGCCGAACGACTTCACGTCACTCTGCTCGATCCGATACCGCGGAACAGCGGTCGCCAACGAGAGAAGCCTCGGCGTTGCCGATGGGGTATCGGTCTCCGCCATTTATCGAACCGCCGCTTCCATATCCCTCAATATTGCAGGGATGGCCCGAAAACCAAGTCGTCGTTTCTCACGTTTTCGTCATGCAGCGCTGCAAGAGAACTGTGTAATTAACGCTTTATTAAGGAGAATTATTCATCTGTCTTTTGTCTTTGAATTTGGCGCCGCTGTGCTCATATTAGCGTCATGCCGGGCGGATTACCTCGCCGGGCGCGGATAGCCGTAAGGATAGGGATGCCAAACAAGCCATCGAAAGAGCCGGAGACCGGTTTGTCAGCGACGTTGCCGAAGCCACGGCACCCGATCCTGACGCGGCTGCGTGCCTATTTCCTCGCCGGCATCCTCGTGACGGCACCCATCGCCATCACACTTGCGGTGGCGTTCTGGCTGATCGACTTCGTCGACAGCCGTGTGGTGCCGCTCATCCCGGTACAGTGGAATCCGGATACCTATCTGCATGACTATTTCGGCGTGGAATTCAGCCTGCCGGGAATTGGGGTCGTAATCCTGATCATCGCCATCACGCTGATCGGGTGGCTGACGGCCAGTTTCATGGGACGGTTCCTGGTCCGAACCGGAGAGACGATCGTCGCCCGGATGCCGGTGGTCCGCAGCATCTACAGCGCCGTAAAGCAAATCACGGAGACGGTCTTCCGAAATCAATCGGAAGCCTTCCGCCAAGCGGTATTGGTCGAGTACCCGCGCCGGGGCCTTTGGACCATCGCATTCATCACCGGCGAAACCGAAGGCGAGGTGCAGAATCTCACCCAAGAGGATGTCGTCAATATCTACGTGCCGACGACGCCCAACCCGACCTCGGGGTTTTTGCTGTTCGTGCCGCGCGAGGACATCGTGTTCCTCGACATGTCGGTCGACGAGGCCTTCAAGATGGTCGTGTCGGTCGGTATGGTGACGCCCGAGGACGCCCGGCCCGAAGCGGAACGCAACCTACCCAAGGTTTCCGCGCGGACCTATGACGCGCCGGCGCTGCCTACCGACAGCGAACGGCCCCGTCGGGTAAGCTAGCCCGAGCGGAGATTTGCGACGGCACTGTCGCGTTCGAAGAGATATAGCAATATGCGCAACGCTTGACCGCGTTCGTTGGCGAGTTCCGGATCCCGCGACAGGATGATCTTCGTATCGTCGCGCGCCGCTTCCAGCAATTCCTGATGAACCGCCAGATCGGCGAGCCGGAATTCCGGGAAACCGCTTTGACGCGTGCCGAGAATTTCGCCCCCGCCACGCAGCTTTAGATCCTCTTCGGCGATCCGGAAACCGTCGTCGCTCTCGCGCAGGATACTGAGCCGCGCCCGCGCCGTCTCGGTCAGTGGCGGCGCATACAGCAAAAGACAGGACGACGCCCGCTCGCCCCGGCCAATGCGGCCGCGCAGTTGATGCAACTGCGCCAACCCGAACCGTTCGGCATGCTCGATTACCATCACCGTGGCGTCCGGGACATCGACACCGACTTCTATGACGGTCGTGGCGACAAGCACATTTGCCGGTCCATCGGCGAACCGGGCCATCGCGGCATCCTTCTCCTTGCCCTTCATGCGGCCATGCACCAATTCGACCGTGTCGCCGAACCTGTTCTTCAGATCGGCATAACGCGCTTCCGCATCGGCCAGGTCGCTGACCTCGGATTCCTCCACGAGCGGGCAGACCCAATAGATCTTCGCCCCGGTCTTCAACGCACGGTCCACCCCCGCGATCACGTCCTCGACCCGCGATAGAGGAAGGGTGCGGGTATCGACCGGCTCACGCCCCGCCGGCTTTTCGGTGAGTTGCGATGCTTCCATATCACCGAAACTCGTCAGCAGCAGCGTGCGCGGGATGGGGGTCGCAGTCATCACCAATGTATCGACCGCGCGTCCCTTGGCCGCCAATGTCAGGCGCTGATGCACGCCGAACCGGTGTTGTTCGTCGATCACCGCAAGCATGAGGTTCTGGAACGCGACATCTTCCTGGAAAAGCGCATGCGTTCCCACCGCAATCGGCGCCGTGCCGTCGGCCAGGTCCTCCAACACCGCGGCCCGGGCGCGGCCTTTCTCGCGTCCCGTGAGGATGGCGATGTTCAGCCCGGCCGAGGCGGCGAGGGACTTTATCGTTTCGAAATGCTGGCGCGCCAGGATTTCGGTGGGCGCCATTAGAACCGCCTGACCGCCGGCTTCGACCGCGTTCAGCATCGCGAACAATGCGACGACCGTCTTGCCGCTGCCGACGTCTCCTTGCAGCAACCGCAACATCCGCGCGTCGGACGCCATGTCGGCGAATATCTCCGCCAGCGCGCCCTCCTGCGAGTTGGTCATCTTGAACGGCAGCGCGGCTTGAACGCGGCTCTTCAACCGGCCGTCGCCGGCAATTTGCCGGCCCGGCAGCTTCTTCATCTTCTGGCGCACCAGCCCCAAGGCCAGTTGATTGGCCAATAATTCATCATAGGCGAGACGGCACCGGGGCGGGGCGGTCGGCTCGATATCCTTGTACCCCTGCGGCGTGTGCAGCGCCTTCACCGCGTCCTGCCAACCGGGCCAGCCTTGCCGCGCGATATACGCAGCATCCTGCCACTCCGGCAGCACCGGCGCGCGGGATATCGATTCCCGGATCGCCTTGCCCAGCGTCTTCAGCGTCAGTCCCGCCGTCAGGCCGTAGACCGGCTCGAAGCGTGGCATCTGGTCCGCGTCTTCCTCGGCGAGGATGTAGTCAGGATGCGTGATCTGGAACTCGCCGTTCCATTCTTCGATAACGCCGCTGATTAGCCGTTTCTGCCCCTCCGGGAGAACCCGCTGCAGATAGTCCTTTCGCGGATGGAAGAAGATCAAGGTAACGAACCCGCTATCGTCGGCGCAGCGCACCCGGTACGGCCGCTTGCCGTGCCCCGGCATGTGGCTATCGACGGTAAGCGAAAGCGTGGCGATCCGTCCCTTCGGCGCTTCGGCAATGGACGGCGACATCGTCCGATCAATCAGGTCGCGGGGCAATTGCCAGAGCAGGTCCACGACGTTGGTGCCACCAAGCTTGCCGATCAACGTGGCCATGCGCGGGCCGACCCCCGGCAGCGAGGTTACCGGCGCGAATAACGGAAACAGAACCTCGGGGCGCACAGCTGAACTCGTTCTGAAGGCGGTTTCGATACGACTCTCCGTGACAGAGTCTAGACTACAAACCGGCGCGCAACCATACGAGAGCGCAAATTCCCGATTTACCTTCACCCAGCAACGGCCTATATGCATCCGATGACATCCGATACGGCGGCACAGGGCACCGACGCGGCTTCGATCCGGCTCAAACGGCTCAAGTTTCGCAGTTGGCATCGCGGAACCCAGGAAATGGATCTGCTGCTCGGCCGGTTTGCGGACGCGTGTCTCGAAACTCTTTCGGAACAGGAACTCGATCTCTATGAAGCCGTTTTGGGCCAAGCCGATCAGGATCTTTACGGTTGGGTCACCGGTGAGCAGCCATGGCCGACGTCTCTGAGAAATTCCCTGACGCAGCAGATAACGGACTTCACGCAGAAGAAACCGGGCTGCTGAGCACACTGTGGCATGACCTTCCGGAAAGCGGGAAGGGCACGATCTGTGGTGTCCCGGAAGGGTATGACGCTTGCCTGTTGGCCGCGGGCTTACGGACACATGATGGGCCGATCATCCACATCTGTCGCGACGATGCGCGGATGGCGCTCATGGCGGAGTCGCTGGCGTTTTTCGATCCGGAGGTTCGAGTATTCGAACTCCCGGCATGGGATTGTCTGCCCTATGACCGTGTTTCACCAAACCCCGAACTGGCGGCACGGCGGCTCGAAACGATTGCGTATCTGGCCGACAAACCCGCTGGCCCCTACGTCGTCCTGACGACGGTCAGCGCGGCGTTGCAGCTCTTGCCGCCGCAGGACGCCTTCCGAGGGGTCGCCATTGCCGGGCGGCCCGGTAGCCAAATGCCACAGGAAAAGCTACTGAATTTCTTTTCCCACAACGGTTACCGCCGGGCGGGCACGGTGCGCGAACCCGGCGAGTTCGCCTTGCGCGGCGGCATCGTCGATGTCTTTCCGGCCGGCGAAGAAGCGCCGCTTCGTTTGGATTTCTTCGGTGACGAACTCGAGTCCGTTCGGCGTTTCGATGCGATGACGCAGCGGACGCTGGGCGAAGAGCAAGAGATCAAGCTCATTCCGGTCAGCGAAGTCATCTTGGATGACGAAAGCATCGCCGATTTCCGCAACCGCTACCGGACGATGTTCGGTGTCCCGGCAACCAACGACGCCGTTTACGAAAGCGTCAGCGCCGGTCAGCGGCACCCCGGCGTCGAGCACTGGCTGCCGCTTTTCTGGGACGGGCTGGAGAGCATCTTCGACTATTTGCCTGATGCGATCCTTTCCTTCGACCATCGAACCGAAGAAGCCGTGGCGGCACGATTGGATCTGATAACGGATTATTACGAAGCCCGCCAAGAGATGCTGCCCTCGACCCAGCGCGACGCGGCCGCGGAAGCCACGCCGGTCTATCACCCGGTTCCACCGGAAACGCTGTTCCTCGACGATGTACAATGGCGCTCCGTCGTGGCGGGCCGGCGTGCGGTGGAGTTCACGCCGTTCGACGCACCGGACGAGATGGAGGGGATCGTCAATGCCGGTGGACGGCCTCCGCCCGATTTTTCGATCGCCCGGACCAACCCCGATCTCAACCCGTTCGACACCGCAAAGGCACTGATCGATAAGGAAACCATGCGCCCGGTTGTCATTACCGCGCACAGCGAAGGGTCGCGCGACCGTCTGGCGGCGATGCTGACGGAGCATGGCGCATCGGCCCCCGTGCTGATCGACAGTTGGCGGGATGTGGATACCCACGGATCGGGCAAGACCCTGTTGGGGATTCTCGACATCGACCACGGCTTCACCGCACCGGACCGGATTGTTGTCAGCGAGCAGGACATCCTTGGCGAACGGCTCATCCGGGCGGCCCGCAAACGGCGGCAGGCCGAGCATTTCATTACCGAAGTTTCCAGCCTCAACGCCGGCGACATCGTGGTTCATGTCGATAACGGCATCGGCCGGTACGAGGGACTCGAGACCCTGGAAGTCAGCGGCGCACCGCATGACTGTCTTCGCGTTCTCTACGCCGGCGACGACCGCCTATATGTTCCGGTCGAGAATATCGACGTGTTATCGCGATACGGCGCTGAAGACACGGCGATGCAGCTCGACCGGCTCGGCGCGACCGCCTGGCAGGCGCGGAAGGCGCGGGTCAAGGAACGCATCCGCGAGATCGCCGATCAGCTGCTCAAGGTCGCCGCGGAGCGCACGATGAAGGCGGGCGAGGAGATGCTGCCGCAACCCGCCGATTTCGAGGAATTCTGCGCCCGCTTCTCCTTTTCCGAAACGGAGGACCAACAACAAGCCATCGACGATGTGGTCGCGGACCTGGGATCGGGCCGGGCGATGGACCGGCTCGTGTGCGGCGATGTCGGTTTCGGCAAGACGGAAGTGGCCTTGCGCGCGGCCTTCGTCGCCGCAATGACCGGGACGCAGGTCGCCTTGGTGGTGCCGACGACATTGCTGGCGGCACAGCATTACAAGACCTTCACCGAACGGTTCGCCGGATTGCCGATTCGGATCGAGCAACTTTCCAGGCTCGTACCGTCCGGCAAGGCCGCCACGGTGCGCGAAGAGCTGTCGGCCGGCATGGTCAATATCGTGATCGGGACGCAGTCGCTTCTCGCAAAGTCCATCGAGTTCGATAATCTCGGTCTGTTGATCGTCGACGAAGAGCAACATTTCGGCGTTGCTCAGAAGGAACGGCTGAAACAACTCAAGGCCAATGTTCATGTCTTGACCCTGACGGCGACGCCGATTCCGAGAACCCTTCAGATGGCGCTCGCCGGTGTGCGGGAGATGAGCATCATCGCGACGCCGCCGGTCGACAGGCTTGCGGTGCGCACCTTCGTGCTGCCCTACGATCCTGTCATGATCCGCGAAGCGATCCGCCGGGAATCCTATCGCGGCGGCCAGACCTTCTACGTCTGTCCGCGCGTGTCCGACCTCAGCCGCGTGTATGACCGGTTGAAGGAGTTGGTCCCCGAGGCGAAGGTCGGCATTGCCCATGGCCAAATGCCGACCGCCGAACTCGAGACCGTCATGACCCGGTTCAGCGACGCCGAATACGATATCCTGCTGTCCACCAACATCATCGAAGCTGGGCTCGATATTCCCCGCGCCAACACCATGATCGTGCACCGCGCCGACCGGTTCGGGTTGGCGCAGTTGTATCAGCTAAGAGGCCGGATCGGGCGCTCCAAGACGCGCGCGTATGCCTACCTGACGTTACCGCCGGGGCAAAAGATCACCGAAACTGCGTCGAAACGGCTGGCGGTCATGCAATCGCTGGACACGTTGGGGGCGGGTTTCACGTTGGCCAGTCACGATCTGGACATTCGAGGCGCCGGGAACCTGCTGGGCGACGAGCAATCCGGGCACATCAAGGAGGTCGGCGTCGAGCTGTATCAGCAATTGCTGGAAGAAGCGATCACCAAGCTGCGCGACGGCGAGACCGAGGAGATTCTGGAAGAGGGATGGTCGCCGCAGATTTCGGTCGGCTCGTCCGTCCTGATCCCCGACACGTATGTCTCGGATCTTTCGGTCCGTCTAGGCCTGTACCGGCGGTTGTCCGTGCTATCCACACGCGAGGATATCGACGGCCTGGCCGCCGAGATGATCGACCGCTTCGGGCCGCTTCCGGATGAAGTGAAGAACCTGATGGAAATCATGGAAATCAAACAGTTCTGCAAATCGGCCGGTATCGAGAAGATCGATGCCGGACCGAAGGGCGCGGTGCTGTCCTTCCGCAACAATGAGTTCGCGAATCCGGAAGGATTGATCGGATTCATCCAGAAGGAGGCAGGCCGTGTTCGTCTGCGCCCGGATCATAGTCTGTTATGTATGCGCCGCTGGGACCGTCAGCAGGAGCGTTTGGACGGCGTCCGCGACTTGGTGAGCGCGCTGGCGCGGATCGCGACCGCGGCGGCCTGACGGCCCTAGCGCGCGACCTGACGCGCTTCTTCCTGCACCATATCGAACAGCGAGAAGAACGCTTCCGGCTCCTGCGCGCCCGAGAGGGCGTAACGGCCGTTCACGATGAAACAGGGTACGCCTTCTATGCCGATCTGGCGCGCATGCATATCCTCGTTCCGGATTGTCTCCACGTCTTCGGTCGACGAGAGGTAGCGATCGATGAGGTCGACGTCGAGACCGAGATCCTCGCCGATTTCGAGCAAGACCGGGCGCTCGCCGATATCCATGCCACGCAGAAAGTACGCGTTGAAAAGACTCTCCGCGACGGCATCCTGACAACCGTGCAGACCGGCAAATCGGATCAGACGATGAGCGTCGATGGTGTTCGGGGTCACGGTGATCGCATCAAATCGGAATGTGAGCCCTTCCGTTGCTCCGACCTGGCCGATATGCCGGTACAATCGATCAGCCTCGGTCGCGCTGCCGAATTTCGTTGTCAGGTAAGCATCCCGATCCATACCGGCGGTGGGCATCGCAGGATTGAGTTGAAAGGCGCGCCAATAAATTGTCGCAGGAATTGCCGGGCGGGCTGCTAAGGCCCGTTCAAGGCGGCGTTTGCCGATAAAACACCACGGACAGATCGGGTCGGAAAAGACATCGATTTTCATGCCCATTACCTTCGATTGCGCCGGTTCCGGCGGCATCGGAGAGCTTAGGCCATAATCTTTTGGACCGCTATCTCCAGTCCCTTGGCGATTTCCCGGCCAACCGGTCCGCCGTCGCCACTGATCTTGTGTGTCATCACCGCTTTCAATGCATCCACATGAACGCCGATAACCTGCAATTCCTTGTCGCTGGAACCCTCCAGCTTTTCGGTAAACGTGCAGAGCGAGGAACCGATGCGCGTGAGCAGCGGATAGTCGAAGGTCGCCCCTTGACCGCGCAGGTCGTGCACCACCATGAAAATATTTCGGACGATGTCCGGCCGCTTGTCCGGGTTGGCCTGCGCTTCCTTCAGCAACATGTCCAACTTGCCGATTTCATTGAGCGCCAGGTCGGTAAATTGATCGCTGAGACGTTTTACCGCGGCGTCGGCGCGGGCCAGCATCTTGTCGCTGATGTCACCGCCACCTGATACGCGTTCCGATATTTGATGCGGCGGCTGTACAAATCGGACCGTTGAGTTGTTCGGCGTCATCCTAGAATCCCCATCCCATAAACTTTGCTTTTGCATTGCGGTTATGCCGCCCCGTCGGAGCGGACGTCATATCCTGCACTCATCGCCACAGCGAACATCGCATCAGCCCTCGATAATTTAAGGCCGCTTGATAGTCCGCCGTCCCTCAACTCCGGATTATTCCATACTCAAGTATCGAACCGGAAGAACAATAGCCGATTCCATTACACACAAGCGGCGTTAAGAAATTGTCAATACTGACAGACCTTTAAATGTTTGTTTTATCGAATGAAATTTGGATGACCGAGATTCCGGGTCGTCGTACTTAGGACTGCGCGGGGATGTTTCCCCGATTCCTGTCTGCCCAGTCCGGGGGCCGGTTTCCCTGATGGCTTGACGTATCGTGTCTCGCGAAGAACGATATGACCGAAGACCGGGACAACCGGCCCACCCGCCCAGGAGGACACTCTCGTTGCCGTCGCCATTTGACACGCACCTCGACCAGGTCGATGCGAATTACCAACCCTTGACGCCGCTGACGTTCCTTCGCCGCTCCGCCGCGGTGTTCCCCGAGAAAACGGCGGTCATCCATGGCGATCGGCATTGCACCTACCGGGATTTCTATGCCCGGTCGCGGCGGCTCGCCTCCGCGCTGAAACAACGTGGGATCGGGAAGGGGGACACCGTTTCCGTAATGGCGGCCAACATACCGCCATTGCTCGAAGCGCATTATGGCGTCCCCATGATCGGCGCCGTTCTCAATGCGCTGAACACTCGGCTTGATCCGGCCGCGATCGCCTTCATCCTGGAACATGCGAATACACGGATACTCTTCGCCGATAAGGGGTATTCCGCCGTGATGAAGGAAGCCCTGTCGCTGACCAAGGCCACGCCGACCGTGATCGACATCGATGATCCGTTGGCGGAATCTGGCGACCTATTGGGTGAGGAAGACTACGAGGCCTTCATCGCCGCCGGCGATCCGGATTTCGATTGGCAGTACCCGGACGACGAATGGGAGGCCTTGGCGCTCAACTACACATCCGGCACGACGGGTAACCCGAAGGGCGTGGTGTTCCATCACCGGGGCGCCTATCTCAATGCGATCGGCTCGGTCCTGAGTTTCCGGTACGACGCCAATACGACCTATCTCTGGACGCTACCGATGTTCCATTGCAACGGCTGGACCCATACCTGGGGCCTGTCGGTGGTGGGCGGGACGCATGTCTGTTTGCGCCAGATCGACCCGCCGTTGATATTCGACCTCATCGACCGTCATAAGGTGACGCATATGAGCGGCGCCCCGATCGTTCTGAATATGCTGATCCATGCGCCGGAGGACGCGAAACGCAGTTTCGGACATGGTCCCGTCGATATCGCGACCGGCGGCGCGGCCCCGCCGAGCGCCGTCATCGCTGGTATGGAGAGGATGGGGTTTAAGGTGAAGCATCTCTACGGCCTCACCGAATCTTACGGCCCCTCGACCGAATGCGTCTGGCAGGACGACTGGGACGCTCTCAGCTTCGACGAGCAGGTCGGCAAGGTCGCGCGCCAAGGGGTGAACGTGGTGACGCTGCACGAACAACGCGTGGTCAACCCGGATACGCTGGAAGAAGTGCCGGCGGACGCCGAAACGGTGGGCGAAATCGTGCTCCGGGGCAACACGATCATGAAGGGCTATCTCAAGAATGCCACGGCGACCGAGGAAGCATTCGCGGGTGGATGGTTCCACACCGGCGACCTCGCCGTGCTGCATCCGGACGGCTACGCGGAGATCAAGGACCGGGCGAAGGACATCATCATCTCCGGCGGTGAAAACATCTCCAGCCTCGAGGTGGAGGAGGTGCTGTTCCGGCACCCCGACATCATGGAGGCGGCAGTGGTCGCCATGCCGCATGAAAAGTGGGGAGAAACTCCATGCGCCTTCGTGACAACGGTTTCCAACGGCGCGGATTTGTCCGCTGATGACGTGATCGCGTATTGTCGCGACAACCTGGCACACTACAAATGTCCGACGAAAATCGTCTTCGGAGACCTGCCGAAGACCTCGACCGGCAAGATCCAGAAATTCGTCCTGCGCGACCGCGCAAAGGAGAGTTGAATGACTGAAGGGCCTCTGGCCGGCCGCACCGCGCTCGTCACCGGCGCGTCGAGCGGCCTCGGCCGGCATTTCGCGACCGTCCTGGCACGGAACGGCGCGAAGGTCGCGATCGCTGCGCGGCGCATGGAAAACCTGGAGGAGTTGGCCGGGGAAATCGGGAAAGCGGGCGGCCATGCCCTGCCGATCGCCCTCGATGTCGCCGATCCCGAGGCAATCCGCGCCGCGGTGGCAAAGACCGAGCAGGACCTCGGGCCGATCGGCATCCTCATCAATAATTCCGGGATCGCGCCGTCCGAAAGCGCGCTAGATGTCGACGAGGACCTTTGGGATCGCGTGATGGACGTCAATCTGAAGGGCGCTTGGATCATGGCGCAGGAGACCGCGAGGCGCATGATCGAAGCGGGGCAAGGTGGCAGTATCATCAACATCGCGTCGGTGCTGTCGCTTCGTGTGCAGAAAGGGACCGCACCGTACGCTATTTCCAAAGCCGGCCTGCTGCAGATGACCAAGGCGCTTGCCCTCGAATGGGCGCGCTTCAATATCCGGGTCAACGCGATCGCGCCCGGATATTTCGAGACCGATATCAGCCGCGCCTTCCTGCAGAGCGAGGCGGGGCAACGCATGGCGAAGGCCATCCCACAACGCCGTTTCGGCGAGCCGGAAGATCTGGACGGCGCATTGCTGTTCTTGGCCGGCGACGGCTCGAAATACGTCACCGGCGTGCTGATCCCCGTCGACGGCGGACACAACATGGTGCTCGCCTGACGGCGGCGCCCTAGCGAAAGGAAACTCAGATGTTCGTAGAAAAGCGCGTCTATACGGTGAAACCCGGCGGCGTTCCCGTGTATATGAAAATTTACGAGGAGTTCGGCTACGCGACCCAGAGCAAGCATCTCGGCCAGCCGGTCGGCTGGTACTTCTCCGAGGTCGGCGGCCTGAATCAGATAACGCATATGTGGCAGTACAAGGACCTGAACGACCGCGCCGCACGCCGGGCCGCGATGCAGGCCGACCCGGATTGGCATACCTATCTCGGCAAGATCAAGGAAGCCGATATCCTGCTGTCGCAGGAGAACGAACTCCTCGTACCCGCACCTTGGTCGCCGGAACTCCGAGACGCTTGAAATGGATTTCACGCTTAGCCCGCATGTCGAGGAGACGCGCCAACGGATCCGCCGTTTCGTCGACGAGCACATCCTGCCGGTCGAAGCCGATCCGGCGAATTACGACGACCATGAAAACATTGCGCCCGAACCGTTGGAGAAGCTGAAGGCGGCGGCGAAGGCGGAGGGCTTGTGGTCGCTATCGCTGCCGGAGGAGTGGGGCGGCCTCGGGTTCAGCATGACGGAGATCGCCCCCTGTTATGAAGAGATGAACCGGTCCATCTTCGGCCCGGTCTGCTTCAACGCATCGGCCCCCGACGACGGCAACATGCGGGTGTTGAGCCAGGTCGCGCGGGAAGACCAGAAGGAGAAATGGCTGCGGCCGATCGCCGACGGCACGATCCGGTCCTCGTTCATCATGACCGAGCCGCATCCGGGGTCGGGCTCCGACCCGTCGATGATGCTTACCGAAGCGAAGAAGAACGGCGACAAGTGGATCGTTAACGGCACCAAATGGTTCATCACCGGGGCCGGCGTCGCCGAGCATTTCATCCTGATGGCGCGGACGTCCGACGATGCGCGCCGCGGCCTGACCGCCTTCATGTTCCATAAGGACACGCCCGGCTGGCGCATCAAACGTCGCATCCCGATCATGGGCCCGGAAGAGCACGGCGGTCATTGCGAGCTGGTCTTCGAAGACATGGAGATTCCCGACGAAGACCGCCTCATGGAGGTCGGCGACGGATTGAAACTCACTCAAATCCGGCTCGGGCCCGCGCGGCTGACCCATTGCATGCGCTGGCTCGGCCTCGCCAAGCGCTCGATGGAAATCGCCACCGAGTATGTCTCGAAACGGGAGAGTTTCGGCGTGAAGCTGGCCGATCGCGAGAGCGTGCAATGGCTGCTCGGCGAGGCGGCGATGGAAATCCAGGTCGGGCGCATGCTGACGATGAACGCGGCATGGCAGTTGGACCGAGGCGATTACGCCCGCAAGGAGATCTCCATGGCCAAGATCCAGGTCGCGGATACGCTTCACAAGGCGGTCGACACGGCGATCCAGCTCAACGGCGCGCGCGGCTACTCGAAGGATACCGTGCTCGAATGGATCTACCGCTACGCCCGGCAAGCGCGGCTCGTCGACGGCGCGTCGGAGGTGCACAAGATGGTACTCGCGCGCAACCTCATGGCCGAAGGCAACGATTTCTGGCGTTGGGGGTAGGCGCGGCCGTTGCTATAGACTGGCGGCGTGGGCGGAGAACCACTCGTCGCTGGGGCCGAAGCCGGGAAGATCTCGGATATGTGCCTCGGTGGCGGCGATGAGGTCGGCGTCCGACAGGCTGTAGTCGACCTCGAAGCGCAGCGGCTGTTCCACATGCCACGGTGTCCGGGTGAATATTTCGATGCGGTTATTCTCCGGGTCGCGGAAGTAGATCGACCATGTGGTCCCGTGCGATACCGTCTCGATCGCCGTGCCGGGTAACGGCGAGAGGATTTCCAGCATCTGGCGGAGATCGGTAAGGCTATCGACGCGAAAGGCGAGATGGTTGAATTCCTCGCGCGGCTTACCGCCGCCCTGGAATACCAACTGATGATGTTCGTCCGGGCTTCGGCTCATGAAGACCAGTTCGGATGCCTCGAATTTCCGGCGGTCGGTGACGAGGAAGCCGAGCGTCTCGGTATAGAACTCGATCATCGTCGCCATGTCCCTTACCGGAACCGCGAAATGGCTCAACGTCATGATGGGTCTATCGGGCATGCCGGCCTCCTGCTGTCCGGTGGATACGGTATCCAAATACTATAGGTCGCCGAAACCCGTTGTCAGCCCTTGGGCGGCCCGCTGAAAAACCGATGAGCCCGTTTTCCGATGCTGAAGAAGATCGTCAACAGCCCGATAGAGACCAATACGGCGGAAACCGGTTCGGCGAAGAAACCAAGGAAATTGTAGTCCAGCATGGTCAGCGCCTGGGACATGCTGTTCTCGCCGATCTGACCCAGGATGACGCCCATGACGATCGCCGGCACCGAATAATCGCTGCGCCGCAGGAAGTATCCGGCGACGCCTGCGATGAACATCGTGTAGACATCGAAGATGTTGTCGCGCAGAGCATAGGCACCGATTGTAGAGAAGACGAGAATGCCGGGCGCGAGCATGGTGAAGGGTATCCGCAGCAGATGCACGATACCCTTCGATTCCACCATGCCCAGGACCAGGATGGCCAAGCTGGCCCAGAACATCGAGGCAAACAGGATCCAGACCAGGTCATGCGCCTCGACCATGATCAGCGGGCCGACTTCCATGTCATGCAGGTTGAAGACGCCGATCATCATCGCGGTCAGTGCTCCGCCGGGAAGACCGAGGGCCAATAGCGGGATCATCGCCGCGCCGGTAGCCGCATTGTTGGCGGTTTCGGGGGCGACGACGCCTTCCGGTTCGCCGGTGCCGAACTTCTCCGGTGTCTTCGACCAGCGAACCGCCTCGTTGTAGGACAGGAAGGCGGCGAGCGTGGCACCGACACCGGGCAGGATACCGCTGAACCAACCGATCACGGTTGAGCGCACAACCGCCCATTTCATCGCCCAGAACTCATGAAAGGAAGGGTAGCTGACCGAGAGTTTGGGCGCGGTATAGGTGCCGCGCACCATGCGCTGTCCTTGGATGAACACTTCGCTGACCGCGAACAGACCGAGGATGAGCGGAATGAAGCCGACCCCGCCGCGCAGATAGAGCGTGCCGAAATCGTAGCGCGGCGTCGCCCCGACGGGATCGCTGCCGATGGTACCGATCATCAAACCGAGACCGAGCGACAGCCACCCCTTGGCAAGCGATTTGGATCCGACGCCGGCGACCACCGTCAGGCCGAAAAAGATCAATGCCGTGATCTCCACCGGACCGAAGGTGGAGACAGCGAAATCGGCGATTGGCTCGGTGGCGATCATCATAAGGATCGCCGACAACGTACCGCCGATGGCCGAGCACGTAACGGCGTAGCCGATTGCCTTGGACGGTTCGCCCCTGCGTGTCATCGGATAGCCGTCGAAGGCGGTGGGCGCGTTCTCGACCGATCCCGGGATGTTGAACAGGATCGCCGTGATCGCGCCGCCGTAGACCCCAGCGACATAGATCACGCCATACAGCATGATGGCGTATTCGGCCGGTATCCAGGCGGTGAACGGCAAGAGCACCGCAGCCAAGGTCAACGCGTTGAGCCCGGGTATCGCGCCGAAGACCAGGCCGCCGATAAGGCCGCCGATGAAGATCCCAATTCCGACCGGGTCGCCGAACAGCAGGGTGGTACCGTTGAGGAAATCGCCCATTGCGGCCGGCCTATTGGATGATGGCGAGGATCTCGCCATTAAGGGAATGGAAGAAACCCGCACCCATGGGCAACGGCGTGAAAATCAGTTTATAGAAGACCACGACCAACAACGCATAGAATCCGAGGCTGAACAGCAGCAAGATCCGCCAGCTCGTCACCCCCATCAGCCAGGTGAAGGCGAACAGAAAAAAGGGCGTGACGAGCAGAAAACCCATCTTGTGCATGGCATAGGCCCACAGAAGCGGCAGCAGAAAAACCGCCACCGTGCGCCAGCTAACGCCGGAAAGGTCCTCGGGCGCCTCCTCGATATACTCCGGCGTCTCCTCGGCTTCGTCGCGGGCCGTCTGCGGCAAGAAGCGTGATACCAACAAAACCGCCGCCGCAATTGCCATACCGGCCAGGACGATCCGCGGCCAGAGCGCGGCGCCCGGCGGGTAATGCGGCAAGGGGGCATCGAAATCGAATGACAGCCAAAAGACCACAAGGATCACACAGCCCCACGCGATCGCCTCCCATGTCACGCGATCGCGCCAGCCGCCCGTCCGGGCCGAATTTTGAGACATAAGCCGGATATTCCCTCAACGGTGCGAACGTCAGCGCCGCGCCAATTCACGATGAAGCGCGAATCGTGCGCGGCGCTGGTTCGCTAACAGGTCTCGGTGACTATTGCAGATCCTTGCGGACGCGTTGTCCCGTCGCCTTGAAGACCTTGGCGTAGGTGCCGATGGCTTCGTCGAAGATTTTCGCCATGTCTTTCCCGTTGTAATAGGAATTGACGATGTCGAGTGCCTTGCGTTTCAGGAAGGCCTGATGGACGTCGCTCTTGTATGCTTCCGCGAAGGCCGCATCGAGATAGTCTTTGATCGGCTGCGGCGTGTCGCTCTTAACCCAGAAGCTTCGGATACGCAGGAGCGGGTTCCATTTCATTCCGTAATCTTTACCGGTCGCTTTCGTGTCCGCAAAGACCTTGAAGCGATCGGGCCAGATCGCGATCACCGGCAAGAGCTTGCCGGCTTGGACATGCTTTATCACGTCGCCCGGCTGCTCCATCAACACGTCGAGCTTGCCGCCGATCACGGCACCATAGCGTTGGGCGGGCTTATCGAACATTACCTGTTTGGTCTTGATGCCGAAGTATTCTTCGATCTTGCCCATGGTCGCCAGTTCCATGGCGACATTGATGTTCGACACATTGAGCTTCCCGGGGTTCGCCTTCGCGTAGGCGACGATCTTGTCCCAGTCCGCCTTGCCGTCGGACACGAACCGTTCGTCCTTTGGGTTCACGAACATCGCGGTCGGCGCAACATTGGTGATCGCAATCGGCGTCAGGTCGCGAGTCGGGTGCAGGTCCATATCGCCCGAAACATATTTCGAGGCCATGCCGTCGCCGTGTTGCAGGATCGTATAACCGTCGGCTGGCGATTGTTGGAAGTCGGGCAGGCAGTTCACGCCACCGCCGCCAGGTTTATTTACTTTGTTGACCTTCACGCCGAAAATCTTCGACAGGGGGCCCTGCATAGCCGCAACCGCCTGATCCGATCCGCCACCCTTGCCGTAGCAGACGATGATCGTAATTGGTCGCTTTGGATACGCGCCCGGTTTCTTGAGGTCTGCCGACGATGCGGTGGATGCGGTGCCGGCCATGGCGAATGCCATCGCCCCAGCCATCAATACATTCTTCGTGATGTACTGCATTAGTTTCCTCCCAAATTGCTCATTGATTCGATCTTGCGGCTGCCTGCGCATTGGTTAGCGGTAGCAGCTGATCGTTTGTCGCCATCCGTGTTACTTCGACATGTTTTACAACAATAATTTGTTTGACCGATTGTCCACGGGACCTTGTGGGCCGTCAAGTTGAGCCGTTCATCCGGCGAGCCCAAGTCGCAGCAAATTCAACGCCATTATGGTGAGAATGAGCAGGATCACGCGCCGGAATACAAGCGACGAGAACCGCGCGCGCAGTCGGATGCCGATCCATGTCCCGAGCAAGATAGGTACAAGGGCGACAACCGCATAGAAAATGCGTGTCTCGGTATAGAGGTCGAGGTAGAGAATTCCCGCGAATTGCCCGCCATTGATTGCGATGAAGATGACGCTGGTGAGGAAGACGAACTCCCGCGGCGTCAGTTTCAAGCTCAACATGTAGATTGCGATGGTCGGTCCGGCCGCCCCGGTTAAACCTTGCGACACGCCACTTACAAGGCCCGCAATCGGCGCCCAATAACGTTCTTGGCCCGGTGGGATCGTAATTGCCCGGCCTGCATAGTCGAGTGCCACGAACACGAGGATCACACCACCCAACAGGATAAACAGGATATCACGGTTCAAATGCGCAAGTAGGGCCGTTCCCCCGACCGCACCGATGCAACCGAGCAATAGGAACGGGAGAACGCGCTTGCTCTCGGCCCAAGCATTGCTCGCCCGTGATTCATAGACCAATACGAAATCGCTCAAAGCCTTGCCGATAAAAATGGTCAAGACCGCTGTCGGCACGCCTACAAAGGGAGCCATCGCCGGGACCGCCAAAAGGTTCAGCCCGAGGTTGACTGCGCCTTTCGCAATAGCACCGAAAAAGGTCGCGCCGGCGATCACCATTAGAACGAAGCCGGCTTCGTCGCTCATCCGAGCGGCGGCAATTGCCGCTCTTCGCGGGCTTCGTTCATCTGTTCCAGGATGCGTTGACGCAGCGGCGGAAGGCGATAGTCGATTGCTTGTTCGATGCGCCGGCAGTCGAGGTTCTGGATCACGGTGTAGGGTGCCGCACCGGGCTCGTAACCGATTTCCGCAGACGGTGCATAGTCTTTCACGATATCGACGACCTCCCGCACGGTCGTCTTGACGTTTCCGGCCACATAGACCGGGAGGTCGAGCGATTCCGCGAAACAGACGCGCACCATGCTGGCGGCGATGTCATCGACATGAACGGCCGGGGTAACTTGGTTTTCGGGCAGGGCGGAGACGACGGGTTCGCCGACCGCGGCGCCTGAAATGATCCGGGAAATCGCGCCGCTGCGTCCGGTAACGCGGCCATGTCCGAAGACCGACGCGATCCGGAGCCCCCGCGTATCGAGGCCGAAGTTTCGTGTGTAGGCCGCGGCGACTTCTTCGTTCATCAGTTTGGCGTAGCCGTAGAGGCTATAGGGGTTTCGCGGCGAGGTTTCATCGACCGCTGCATCGCCGTATTCGCTTTGATCACCGTAAACCGCCATCGACGTCGGATAGACAACGCGCGAGACGCCCGTATGCCGGGCCGCCTCGAAGACATTGTTCGTACCGCCGACATTTACCGAGAGGCCGAGCGCCGGTTCATCCTCGGTCAGCGGGACCAGCAACGCGGCCATATGGATGACATGCGATACCGAATGCCGTGTCATTATGTCGAGCAGATTGTCATAGTCCCGGACATCGCAGCCGACGCGATCCAATTTCGAGGCTTCCGCATACGCATCCAGTCGGGGTTGGTACGCGTCTGTGTCCATGGCCACGACCCGTTCTCCCCGGTCCAGAAGATGCCGCGCAATCCGTGCGCCGATCATCCCGCCGCCACCGGTCACAAGAACCGTCATATCATCCCCCGTCTTCATCTTGTTGTGTTGCTACCGCTTGGCGGTCGTATTCCGGCAAAGTATAGCGCACCCATGGCTTTGTTCGTCTCACCCTTTGCACGCTCCGGATGTCAAAGCATGCCATTACTACACAGTATGATAATCAAACAGCAGCGGCCATGTAGTAAGTGGTTTCTTACTTAAGACCGGCATCATCGCACAAAATATAGGCTTTTCCGGAATCGATGATCTTTTTTTGTTCAACGAATCTGCGATTCTGCCGTAGAGTGAAGGAGTCCCGCGGTGGCGCGAGTCTTGCTGTGCTTGATGCTGTACCGGGACGTGTCCAAGACAAAGAACACGCCGCGGCAGAATTTCTGTTCGACGAGTCATTTGCCAGGGAGGCATTACAATGAAACGCAGATCGTTCTTGAAAAAAGGATCGGTAGGGGTCGCGGCAACCGCGGCCGCCACGGTTGCAGCGCCGGCGGTCATTGCCGCCGAGAAGAAATTCTCCTGGAAACTCACGACGGCCTTTCCGCCGGGCGTACCGTTCTATTCGACCGGACCGGGGTCGCTCGCCGATCTGGTAAAACGGATCAACGTCATGTCCGGCGGCCGATTGACCATCAATCATTATCATGCGGGCGAACTCGTACCGGCCTTCGAAGGGTTCGACGCGGCGTCGTCCGGCGCGGTAGAGGTGAATGCCTGGGTATCGTATTTCGGCGCGGGCAAGGTTCCCGCAGCGCAATTCTTCGGCGCGGTACCCTTCGGCATGAGTTTCCAGGGCCAGAACGCGTGGTTCTACAACGGCGGCGGTATCGACCTCTGGCATGAGGTCTACAAACCTTACAACCTGGTCGCATTCCCCTGCGGGAATACCGGCATCCAGATGACTGGCTGGTTCAAGAAAGAGATCAAGTCGGTGGCGGATCTGAAAGGACTGCGCCTGCGCATTCCGGGCCTGGCGGGCAAAGGCTATGCGAAGCTCGGCGTCGACGTGAAGCTGCTGCCCGGCGGCGAGATCTTTCCGGCGCTGGAACGTGGTGTCATCGACGCGGCGGAATGGGTCGGTCCGGCGCAGGACAAGATCCTGGGCCTGAACAAGGCAGCCAAATACTACTACACGACCGGTTGGCACGAGCCGACCACGGTGACCGAATTCGCGATCAACAAGAACAAGTGGGACGAGTTGCCGGACGACTTGAAGATGATCGTCCGGAACGCGTGCGCCGCGTGCAATATCGAAGCGCATAGCTGGTCCGAAGCGAATAACGCGAAGGCCTTCGAGGAATTCCTCAACACCGGTACCGAGGCGCGGATCCTGCCGGACGATGTGATCACCGCGCTGGGCAAGGCGATGGACGAAGTCTATGCGGAACTCGCGGCCAAGGACCCGATGTTCAAGAAGGTCATGGACTCCTACTTCACCTTCAAGAAAACCCACGACAAGTGGGCGCGCATGAGCGAAGGCGTATGGCACGCGAAACTGCGGAACGCACGCGGTTGACCGATAAGCGCACTTTGCTGACATGGCTCGATGCGGCCGTCGACCGGATGGGTCGGCTGGCCGCATGGACCATGGTGGCGCTTGTATTGCTGGTCTCGACCAACGTGCTGGTGCGTTATTTCCTGCGCGAGGGATCGGTGTGGAGCCAGGAATTGGAATGGCATCTCTTGATGCCGATCGCCCTGTTCGGCATTCCCTACGCCTTGGCCAACGACGAGCATGTCCGGGTGGACATCCTGTATGAGCGGTTTTCGGACCGCGGTCAGGAGATGATCGACCTGTTCGCGGCGATCGTCGGAATTTGCGTCGCGTTGCTATTGATCAAATTCTCGATCCCGTATGTGGAACAATCCTGGCGCAACGGGGAGGGCTCGCCCGATCCCGGCGGGTTGCCGGCGCGCTACGCGCTCAAGGCGCTTCTGCCGCTTGGATTCCTGATTCTCCTTATCCAGCAATTCGCCAGCGCGGTCCACGCGATCCTGCGCCTGACCGGCAAGACGCCCGAGATGCCGCAGTAGGCAAGGCAAACATGCGACGCATCACGCCCGAGGCCCCCCAATGACGCCGAACGAATGGCTCGCCATCGCGATGATCGCGTCCTTCTTCGTGTTGACCGCGGTCGGCGTGCCGGTCGCCATCGGCATTTCCCTTGTCGGCTTCGTGTTCGGGTTCCTGGGCTTCGGAGAGCTGCTGTTCAACCTGCTCCCCGCCCGAATCTACGGCGTCGTCACCAATTACACGCTGATGGCCATTCCGCTGTTCGTGTTCATGGGCGTGATGCTCGAACGGTCGAAGATCGCCGAGCAACTCATTGATGTCATAGGACACTTGGCTGGCGGCATGCGGGGCGGCATGGCGTTGGCGATCATCATCGTCGGCGTGCTCCTGGGCGCCTCGACCGGGATCGTCGGTGCAACCGTGGTCACCTTGGGTCTGCTGACGCTGCCGGTGTTGATCCGCCGCGGCTACGACAAGTCATTGGCGGCGGGCAGTATCTGCGCGTCCGGTACGCTCGGCCAGATCATCCCGCCCAGCCTCGTCCTGATCCTGCTGGCGGATATCACCGGGCAGTCGGTCGGCACGCTGTTTGCCGCCGCGATGATTCCCGGTCTCGTGCTGTCGGCGGTCTACTGCATCTATGTCTTGGGCCTGGGCTACTTCAAACCGGCGATGGCCCCGCCGATCCCGGTGGAAGAACGCGAGCAGCTCCAAGGAATGGCGCTTTTCAAGCGCGCGGTCTATGTGATCCTCCCGCCGCTGTCGTTGGTTGCGGCCGTGCTGGGGTCGATCATCGGCGGCGTCGCGGCCCCGACCGAGGCGGCGTCCATGGGCGCGATCGGCAGCATCGTTGTCGCGTTGATCTACCGGCGGTTCACGTTCGATCTGCTGAAGGACGCGGCCCGTGCGGCGGTGCGCATCACCGCGATGATCTTCTTCATCCTGGTCGCCGCACAGGTCTTCGCGCTCGCGTTCCGCGGCTTGCAGGGCGAACATCTGGTCCAGGACATGTTCTCGATGGTCCCGGGCGGCACCACCTCTGCGCTCGTGTTCATGATGGTGCTGCTGTTCATCCTGGGCTTCTTTCTTGAATGGATCGAGATTTCCTACATCGCGCTGCCGCTGTTCTTCCCGTTTTTCAAACTCGCCGGGGTCGATCCGGTGTGGCTTGCCATCCTGGTCGCGATCAACCTGCAAACCTCCTTCCTGACACCGCCTTTCGGCTGGGCGCTGTTCTTCCTGAAGGGGGTTGCGCCGCCCGGCGTGACGACGGCGGATATCTATAAGGGCGTCATTCCGTTTATCGGCATGCAGGTGTTGATGCTGTTCGTCCTGTTCATGTTCCCGGCGTTGGCGACTTGGCTGCCTAAGGCGATCGGCTGGTAGCAGCCGGTTTGGCCGGGTCCGGGCGGATACGCTATTCTGCCGGCGATGCATCGCTATCGGGAGAAAGCCCTCATGGCCATCGATATCACGCCGGTTTCCCCGGCACTTGGTGCCGAAATTCGCGGCGTCGACCTCTCGCAACCGCTCGACGACGCGACCGTACAGACTCTCAAGGACGCCTGGTTCGAACATCTGGTGTTGCTGTTCCGGGACCAGGACCTGGCCGACAGCGATCTGGTGCGGTTCAGCAATTATTTCGGTACCTGCGACAAGGCCCCGCCGAACGAAGCGGCGAACAAGCTGAGCGACGGCTACAGTCCGGACGTGCCCGAAGTCGCGATCATCTCGAACGTGGTGGTGGACGGCGTGGAGATCGGCTCGCTCGGCTCCGCCGAATGTGCCTGGCACACGGACATGTCCTACAACCCGGAGCCGGCGGACGCGAGTGCGCTCTACGCGATCGAAGTCCCGGAGACGGGCGGCGATACCGCCTTCCTCAACATGTACAAGGCCTACGACGCGCTGCCCGACGGCCTGAAGGAACGGATCGGCGGGCGCAAAGCGATCCACGACGCGACCTTCACCAGCGCGGGCGGTCTCCGGAAGGGCTTGACGCCGCCGACCGACGTCAGCAAGGCGCCCGGCGCGCATCATCCGATCCTGCGCACGCATCCGGTGACCGAAAAAACGGTGCTGTTCCTCGGCCGCCGCACGAACAGCTATATCGTCGGGATGGACGTGGCCGAAAGCGAGGCACTGCTCGACGAAATCTGGAAATACACGACCAACGACGATTTCGTCTGGACGCATCACTGGCGCAAGGGCGACGTGTTGCTCTGGGACAACCGCGCCGTCATGCATCGGCGCGACGATTTCGACCCGTCGGTCCGCCGCTTGATGCACCGCACGCAGCTCAAGGGAGAAGTACCGTTCTACACCGGCTGACCGCCGGCGACCGGCACGCAACATCATGAAGATCGAGAGCATCGCCCTCTGGCGCGTCCGCGTGCCGCTGTACAAGCCGTACAACACCACGCTCGCGGCGCTGGCCGAATTGGACAGCATCGTCGCCGAGATCAAGGACGCCGACGGCAATATCGGCATCGGCGAGACGACGATTATCCCCGGTTACACGCATGAGACCGGCGACGGCGGATGGGAGTTCTGTAAAAACCAGGGCAGGGCGCTCGCCGGGATGGACAGCGAGGCGGCGAAGAATGCCCTCGATCCCTATCGCAAGAGCGATCCGCACGCGGTCAGCGTGCTGCAGGTCGCCATCGAGATGATGGAAGGCAACCCGATCTTCGACGCGCCGGAGACGCCGCTGCCGGTCCCCATCCTGACACCGGTCAACAGCAAGGACCTGGCCGAAATTCCCGACGAGATCGAGCGCCACATCGCCGACGGCTTCCGCACGCTCAAGGTCAAGGTCGGCTGGGACGTGAACAACGATCTGGAGCGTGTCGCCCTGATCCAGAAGGTCAATGCCGGGCGCGCCACGCTACGGCTCGATGCAAACCAGGGATTTTCCGAAGAAGACGGCAAGCGTTTCGCGGCCGCCCTGAACCCGGACTCGATCACCCTGTTCGAGCAGCCGTGCGACTGCGACGACTGGCCCGCCAACGCCGCCGTCGCCGCGGTCTCGACCGTGCCGGTGATGATGGACGAATCGATCTACGGGGTGGAGGACATCGACCGCGCCGCCGACATGCCCGGCTGCGGCTTCGTGAAACTGAAGATCGCCAAGCTGACCGGCGTCGACATGCTGACGGATGGCTTGAACCGCATCAAGCAGCGCGGGTTGGGCGCGGTCCTCGGCAACGGCGCCGCCACCGACATCGAATGCTGGATCGAAGCCTGCGTCGCCCGCACCACCATCGACAATGCGGGCGAGAATTGCGGCTTCCTGAAGAACCGCGAGCAGCTATTGGAAACGTCGCTCACCTTCGAGAACGGCGCGATCGTGCTGCAGCCCGGCTATAAGGCGAGGCTGAACCATGAGGTGGTGGAGCGGTTAGCGGTGGCGAAGGAAGTGTTTCAGGCGGAGAGCGCAGCGGCGGAGTAGTGTTCTAACCTATTTATTGATCTTGTCCGTCGATCCAATCTGGTAACCAGTTCGTCTAACAAACCTCGTCTCTCGGCTACTCAATCTCCCCGGAAATACACTCGACCGCATATTCGCGGATTTTCGGATTGAGATCAGGATATCGATCCAGGAACCGATCAATTATGCGCTTCCTGACAAGCGGATCGCTCATATGACCAATGCCATGTAACGCACTCTTCCGACAAAGATCTGAGTCGACTTCGAGAATAGCTCGGAGTGTCATCAGAACGGAACCTTCCAAGAGCCGAAGCTCGTCCTTGCCGTCCGTTTTGCCTATGTGCACTCCGTCCAATCGATCTTCGACGCCATAAACCGTCTCCTCCCACCACACGAATATGATGCCACCTATCTGATCTCCGGATGAAAACTTCGAGAAGAATTGTTCAAAAAGAGGTCGCATCGCCAGCACACACTCGCTGCGACTTCCTATCGGAACTCTAATGTTGAAGAGTGCATCTGTAAGCAATCCGGCAGCTCCACCTAATGCCCAGAAACCTTGATTAATGTGTGCATTGCTGAAGTCTGCTGGAAGGTAGTCGGATGGATTTGAGAAAAGCTGCTTACAATGCTCGATCGTCTCAGCGTCACCCCATTGATAATCGGGTTCGTGCCGGAGCAATCGCATCGATGTTTCGACAGGGCCGCCGAACACATACGCGAGCCAAGCGTTGAAGCTCATTTGCTCACTCAAGTCTTGTCGTTGGTGAATCAGGCGAAGTCTCACTCAAGGCCAGATTAGCTGTATCGTCAGAATGTGCGAGAGGCGTTAGGAAAACCCTAACCGCCGCCTGTTAGCGTTTTCGTACCTGAAACGCCTAACAGGCCGGTAAACCATGCACATCGTTCGGATGCTGATACCGATGGGGTCGTTCGATTCGCTCGTCTACGGCGCGACCGCGATCCTGATTTACTTGAAGCTCTCAGGGGTCCTTACGTGGTCTTGGGTGTGGGTTTTCGCGCCATTCTGGGTGGGCATCACGGCGGTTTTCCTGTTGGCCATTCTCACCGCGTTCGGGATCGGATTGCCCCGGATCTGGCCGCTGCGCGTGGACACGGACGGCGAAGGGCATTCGCCCAGCCACTAACCTTCATCGAAATTTTTGCGCTGCAGTTGTGCTGCGCTATGCCAACGCGGGTACGCGCTCATGCCAATCCGTCGCACCCTGATACGCGGCACCCATCGCGAACAGCTGATGCTCACCGAGCGGTCGTCCGACCAACTGGAACGACACGGGCAGATCGCCCTCGGTGAACCCGCACGGCACCGCCAACGACGGTAGGCCCAGATAGTTGAACGGGCGGGTGAACATGGTCATCTTCGCGACCATGTCCCCGACGGTGTCGTTGCCGTGGAAATCCGTCTCCTTGATCGTCGGGACCGGCATGGGGATGACAGGGCAATGCAGCATGTCCGCCTCGGCGAAGGCGGCGGTGCAGAACTCGGTCATGTATTTGCCGCGTAGGCTCAGCGCTTCGATATAGCGCGTCGCGGGTAGGTGGAACCCGGCCTCGACGCGGGCGGCGGTGTGGCGACCGTAATCCTGCGGGCGCTGACGCATCCATTTGGCGTGGATCGTCGCCGCCTCGGATTTCGAGATCGCGTCGCCCAAGCGGAAGAGGGGGCGCAGGTCGGGGATTTCGACCTCGATCACCGTGATGTCCAACTGACGGAGCGCTTCGATGCTGGCGTCCAGTACCTCACGCACGCTCTCCTCGACCGTGTCGTAGAAGAAGTTCTTCGGCACCGCGACGCATAAATCCTTGGCGCCCGCGTCGATCGCCGCGAGATAGTCGGGCACCGGCTCGTCCACGGTCGTCGCATCGTTCGGATCGTACCCCGCGATCGCGCCGGTCATCATCGCGCAGTCCCGCACCGTGCGGGTCAGCGGTCCCATCGTGTCGTTCGACCAGGCGCGCGGCATGGCGCCGTAGCGGCTGATCCGGCCGTAGGTCGGCTTCAGGCCGACGACGCCGCAGAGCGCCGCGGGCAGGCGGACCGACCCGCCCGTATCCGACCCCATCGCGCCGTAAACGAACCGCGCCGCGGTGGACGCGCCGGATCCGCTGGACGATCCGCCGGTGATGCGGTCCGGGTCCCAAGGATTGCGGCAATTGCCGAAATGCTCGTTGTGGCCGGTCGGGCCGGCGGCGAATTCCGACATGTTGAGCCCGCCCAGATTGAGCGCGCCCGCGTCCTCCAGCTTTTCCAACACGGTTGCGGTCATGTCCGGCACGTAGTTGCGGCGGATCGACGAGCCGCAGGTCGTGGTGTGGCCCTTGCGGTAATACATGTCCTTGTGGGCGAGGGGCACGCCGTGCAGCGGGCCGCGGACATCGCCCTTGGCGATCTCCGCGTCGGCCTTCTTGGCGGCGTCCAGCGCCGCGCCGCGGTCGAGCGAGATGAAGCTGTTCACCGTGCCTTCATAGGCTTCGATGCGCGACAGGCAGGCTTCCGTCGCCTCGACCGAGGTGAGGCGGCCTTCACGGATGGCGGCGGCGGTTTCCTCCAGGGAAAGCAGGGCAGGGTCGCTCATTCGTCGCCTCCCGCCGGCTTTTGGAGCCGCAAGGCACGGAAGAACCCGACCGGCTCGTCGTCGAATTCCAGGTCGAAGGCGGCTTCAGAGACGTCATGATTGATGGACTGGACCTCCGGGGCGAGTTCTCCGGCCCGTTCCTCGGTGATGTCGAGATTCTGCAGTTCGGCGGCCTGACGCAGGATCAGTTTCGGCGTCACATCCTCGGTCATCTGTGCCCTCCCATGGCATCAACGGCGTTAACCTTCTTTTTAGCGGGAATCCGGGCGTTCAACAAAATCCGGGCAGCCCGCCCGCCGTCCGCTTCCCCCAAAGGCCTAGTCCCTTCCGCCGAACCCCTTGTCCTCAAGGGGCTAGTCCGCCGGATAAGCCCGACATCTCCTTCGGACCAACACGGAAGGTCAATTGCTGGCGGCCGGTCCCTGCGGTTTCCTTGGGTATGCCGAAGAACAAGAAGAACTCGGCATGGCCTCGGAGGAGAGGCAGAGGAGGTATCTCATGGCCAAACTTTTTGGCCGGGCACTCGCCGGCGGGCGTCGTATCCCGTCAATGGAATACGCGCTCGTCGGCATTCTGCTCGCGATCAGCGTCGTCGGCAGCCTAACCGATCTCGACTTCCAGATGCGTATGGCGGTCGGCGGCATCGTGTCCGACCTCTACGACACCGCCGTACCCCTCCCCAAATAGGTTTCGCAACCAAGTGGATATCATAATGCGGTCATTCCCGCGAAAGCGGGAATCTATTACAGGCGGCGCGGTCTGGATTCCCGCTTTCGCGGGAATGACGGTGTTTGGAGCCGTTGACCAGGCCCATTAAACAAACCCGTAGAGCTTCGCCGCGTTCTCGCAGGTGACCTTGTGGCGTGTTTCGGCCGAGACACCGGCGAATTCCTCGTCGATGAAAGCCTGTGAATCGGGCCAGACGCCGTCGGGATGCGGGAAGTCCGATCCCCACATGACGTTTTCCTCGCCGAGCAGGTCGAGCAGCCGAACGCCGACCTTGTCGCTCTGATAGGTCGCCTTGCACTGGCGGTGCCAATAGTCGGACGGTTTCATGGTGAGGGTGAGGTCCTTGAACTGGTCCTCCCATTCCAGGTCCATGTGTTCCAGCACGTACGGGATCCAGCCGATCCCGCTCTCGCCGATCACCACCTTTACCTTCGGATGGGCTTCCAGCACGCCGCCATAGAGGATTTCCATCAACGTCCACGCCATCGCGAGTTGGAAGCCCGTGATATGGACGGCGAAGGCCTGGCGGGCTTGCAACGGCGGCATGTCCTCGAAGTTCGGCCGCTTGCTACCGATGGTGTGGAAATGCACCGGCAGATCGGCTTCCGCCGCCGCCGCCCACAGCGCGTTCCAGGACGGGTCGAAGAGCTGCTTCATGTCATGCGTCTTCGATACTTCGATCCCGCGCACGCCACCCCGTTCCGCGACCTTTTCGACTTCGGCGACCGCCGCGTCCATGTCGTGGTTCGGGATCGACGCAATGCCGGCATAGCGTTCCGGATGGGTCTTACAGAAGTCGTCGAGCCATTCGTTGTAGATGCGCATGACTTCGGTCGCGGCTTTGGGGTCGTTCAACCGCTGCGCCGCGCCGAGGATGCCGTACAGCACTTCGGCCTGCACGCCGTCGCGGTCCTGATCCTTCAGGCGAAGGTCGGGGTCGGTCAGGCGGCGAATTCCTCTCTCGCCGTCCGAATACAGCCCGGTTTCCGCCATCCGGTCGGAGCGATGGATCTGCCCCGGCACGTATTTGCGCCCACCGGATCCCATCCCGTTCATCAGCCCGAAGCGCGCGCCCTGCTTGGTCACCCAGGTCGGCCCGTCCTCCGCATCCGCGACATAGGGCATGCGGTCCTTCATGCCCGCCGAGGCGTTCGACGTGAAGAGGTCGGGCGGCAGCCAGATCAGGTCGATATGGCAATCCGCCGAAATGCATTTGTATTCCATGATGTCCTCCGGCTCCGGTGCGTGATCGATCCGACTAATTGTCTCAACCATTCCGAGTGCAGGCAAATCAGCGGCGTTCCGCTTGCACGGACGAAGGGGCGGCGCTACCGTCCCAACCGTACCGGAACTGCAGGACAGATGCCGTGATCGATCTCTACTATTGGCCCACGCCGAACGGCTGGAAAATCTCCATCATGCTCGAGGAGTGCGGCCTGGCGTATAAGGCGATCCCCGTGGACATTCGCAACGGCGACCAGTTCAAGCCGGAGTTCCTGGCCATCAGCCCGAACAACCGGATGCCCGCGATCGTCGACAAACGCGATCCCGACAACGAGATCGCGATCTTCGAATCCGGCGCGATCCTGAGTTACCTCGCCGAAACCACGGGCAAGTTCATGCCGCAGGATTTGAAGGGCCGATATAACGTTCAGCAATGGGTCTTCTGGCAGGTCGGCGGGCTGGGTCCGATGGCCGGACAACTCAGCCATTTCGTGAACTATGTCGAGGTGGAGAACCCATACGCCCGGGAACGGTATGCCAACGAATACGACCGTTTGTTGGGTGTGTTGAACCGGCAGCTGGAAGGGCAGGATTTCATTTGCGGCGACTACAGCATCGCCGATATGGCGTCCTGGCCGTGGCTGATCCCGTATAAACGCTTCGAGCAGTCGCTCGACCATCTGCCGCATGTGCAGGCGTGGCACAACCGCATGAAGTCGCGCCCTGCCGTCCGCAAAGGCGTCGATGTGGGTAAGGAATGGCGTGACTACGGGCGGCCGCATACCGAAGAATCGCGCAAGCTGCTGTTCGGTCAAACGTCGCAGACCGCGGCATCCGAATAGCCGCTATAGACCAATTCCCAAGGCCGCCCGCGTCGCCGGCCCGACGATGCCGTCGGCGGTCAACCTGTTCTTCTTTTGGAAACGTGTTACCGCGCTCTCGGTCTTTGCGCCGAAGACGCCATCGACGCGGATAGACACGCCCAATTCCGACAACGCCTTTTGCATCGCGCGGACATCGTCCCCGCGCATCGGCGGCTTGCGGAGGCGAAGAAGGCGGGGCGGCGTTTCGTCGGCGGACACCCGCAACGCCGCTCCGCCCGTCAACACCGACCGGTCGATGACAATCCCGCGGACCGAGAAGGGCAGGCTGAGGTCCCATTTCTCGGATCCCATCAAGGTCTGCATCGAATCCATCCGGTACACGGTCTTCCGCAGCAGCGTGTTTCCATGCGTTGCCAACCAGTTCCGGCGATACGCCACGTACCGCCACATCCACGTCTTTTCGCCCAGATCGGATAACGATCCGTATTCCTTGATGACCCGATCCCGAATGGCGTGCCACGATCCATGAATCCGGCTGTCGTAGATGACGGCCATGCCGAGCGCCATGGTGCTGTCGATATAGGCCGCCGACCGCGCCGCCGGCGCCCAGAAAACCCGGTCGAAGAAGGCGTCCTGGACCCGGTGCATCGCCGGGTCGGCACCGGCCGACCGCAGGATTGCGTGGAAATCGGAGTCCTCGTCGAGCGACAGATCGATAGCTTCCAACCGGGGCAGATAAGGCCGCAGCATGTCAGCGAAGACCGCGTCCTCCGTATCGGCATAATCCTTGATCAGCAGATAAAGGTTGCCGCTCGCCAACGTCGTTTGCGACCGTCCATAAGTCAGATGCCCCGTGTCGCCCTCAAGAAGCGTCACGCTGGCATAGTCGCCGAGCGGTGCGCCCGTCTCGAATATATTGACGATGGCCTGGACGGCTCCTTTTTGGAGATCGGTCAGTAAGCTGGTTTCTCGTTGCATCGGATCCTCTTCGCGACATCCAGGGTTACGCCCGATCACGGCAAAATTCGGGTGTGTTCAAGGACTAATCGTGATCGTGTGGGGCGGCCATATGTCAACTATGATCAACCGAACATTGTATGAACGAGCTAAATTGCGCAACGGTATTCGGGGCGAAATCCGGGGCGGGTGGGCAATAGCTGGTCATCGACCTTGACGCAGGCGACCTGCCTCACAAAATGGCGCCCAGCACGATTGGGCATGGCAAAGCGCGGGTAATGACGGCATGAATGACACGACCAACCAGGACGACAGCTTGCGGCGCATCCCGCCCCGACAATCTGGTCCTTTGGGCAAGGTCCAAGACGTCCTTGAATCCGCGCGATTTCAGAAGGCGATTACGGTCCTGATCATCATCAATGCGGTGACGTTGGGAATCGAAACGAGCAAAGAGGCCATGGCCGCGGCGGGCCCGTTGCTGTTAATGATCGACCGGGCGATCCTCTCGGTCTTCGTTCTGGAACTTCTGGCGAAACTGATCGTTTACCGTAGCCGCTTTCACAGAGATCCGTGGAACGTCTTCGATTTCGTCATCGTCGGCATCGCGTTGATGCCCGCCACGGGCAACCTTTCGGTTCTCCGGGCGCTCCGTATCCTCCGGGTGCTTCGTTTGGTTTCCGCCGTTCCGTCGATGCGGCGGGTGGTCAGTGCATTGCTGCAGGCCATCCCTGGAATGGGGTCGATTGTCATGCTGCTGGGACTGATCTTCTACGTCTTCTCGGTCATGGCGACGAAGTTCTTCGGGGAGACTTTCCCGCAGTGGTTCGGCACGATCGGCGAATCGGCCTATTCGCTGTTCCAAATCATGACATTGGAAAGCTGGTCCATGGGGATCGTCCGCCCGGTGATGGAAAATTTCCCGCTCGCCTGGGCCTTCTTCCTGCCGTTCATCCTCATCACCTCCTTCACCGTCTTGAACCTGTTCATCGGGATCGTGGTCGATGCCATGCAGCGCCAACACGAAACGGAACATGAAGAGGAACGCGCCGCGGAGCAGGCGATGGCGGAGGAAGGACAGTCGGACAGGCGGGCAATTCTGGAAGAGTTGAAGGCCATGCGGTTGGAGATCGCCGAGCTTAGGAATCGCGTCGGCCGGGATTGACCGCCGTCTGTCTTGATACACGTCAACGCACCCGCCTCCGGGAAGTGGCATGGATTCAGCCAATGCAACGCTGAATGGAGGATACGATGCAGCGGTTTATTCAAACGCTCGTAGTCTGTGCCGCCACGAGCATCATCGGCTTCCAATCAAACGCACTGGCCGATGACCGGCCAGGGTGGAATCAGCCATACGGATATCATATGCACGGACCTGGATGGCACATGGGACCCGGATACGGCATGGGCCCGGGGTACGGCATGGGGCCCGGACAAAACTATGGTATGGGCCACGGATATGGAGCGATGCCGGGATACGGGATGCGGGACCCGCGGTCGGGCATGCGGAACTTCAGGAATCGCACCTCGATCGACACAAACGACGATGGGATCGTCAGCAACGCCGAGGCGGCCCGCCATTTCGAAGAGGCCTTCACGGCGATGGACGCCAATGATGACGGGCATCTGACAAAAGAAGAATTCTTCGCTGTTCGTTTCGGGCCGGGGCCGGCTCGGTCCCAATGGGGTGCCTCGGACGATCGTTGGAAACAGCGGAAGGGACAGCGCTTCGCGGAGATGGATACCAACAAGGACGGTAAAATCACGCAAGCCGAGTTCCTGGAGCATGGCAAACGGCGTTTCGACGAAGCAGATCGTGACAAAGATGGCAAAGTCACGGCCTGGGAGTTCCGGGCCAGGCGGCATTTCTGAGAAAAAGAGACCGGCCTAAGAGATAAGGTCCCGCGTCGTTGCTCATTCGTTTTGGCGGGCCGCGCGCGGATTTCGGTGGCCATTGCCACTTGATGTCGGCGAGGGCACCCCGGGTGCAGGAGCAGTCCCACCTTGACCTTCTAGTGACTGGAAGGAGTATTTCCTTACGATAGATTGACCTATACAGGACCCGCATTGCGCGGACGAAACGGCAATAGGATTTGGGAATGAACATCGGAGAAGCAGCAGATCATTCCGGGGTTCCGGCGAAAACGATCCGGTACTATGAGGAAATCGGGCTTATCCAGCCGGCATTACGGGCGGCGAACAATTACCGCCATTACGACGAAACGCGTATCCGGACGCTGCAATTCTTGAAACGGGCGCGATCGCTTGGGTTCACAATCGAGGAATGCCGAGAGCTGCTGTCGCTCTATCAGGACCGGTCACGGTCCAGCGCCGACGTAAAACGGATCGCCCAGCAACGCGTCGACCACATCAATCAGAAGATCGCGGAACTCGAGGGGATGCGCGACACGCTCGATAACCTGATCTCGGATTGTCACGGGGATCATCTTCCCGACTGTCCCATCTTGGACGATCTTGCCAAACCTTGACGACGATGGGCAGCGGCCAGAGGGCGACGATGGCAATTTGTCGGCGGGTATGACACGATAGTCTGCATGATCGATCAAATTCGGCGAAGCGTTTTCCTCGTCGCGGCATTCATTGCGGGGGCAGCGTTGCCCCCTCCCGCGTTGGCTCAATCCACGTCAGAGACGGCCGCAGGTGACGCCAAACGCGGCGCCTATGTGGCGCGCCTCGGGGGCTGTAAATCCTGCCATACGGATACGAAGAATCGCGGCCCGGACCTTGCCGGCGGCGTATCGCTCAAATCGCCGTTCGGTACTTTCTATGCGCCGAATATCACACCCGACAAGGAAACCGGGATCGGCGGGTGGAGTACGGAAGACTTCATCCGTGCGATGACCGAAGGTCTTGCGCCGGACGGCACGCATTATTTTCCGTCTTTCCCGTACACCTCCTACACCCGGATGACACGCCGGGACCTGGTCGACTTGAAAGCGTATCTCGATACGATTGCTCCGGTGAAGCAGGAGGTGCGCGACCATGACATGCAGTTCCCCTACAACCTTCGAATCATGTTGGGGCCATGGAAATGGCTGTTCTTCAAGCGCGGCGCATTCGAACCCGATCCGAAGAAAAGCGCATCCTGGAACCGTGGCGCCTATATCGTCACCGGGCCGGCGCATTGCGGCGAGTGCCATACCGCGCGGAACTTCTTTGGGGCCACCGGCGCCGATTTTGCCCTTGCCGGGACCCGAAAAGGGGCCGATGGGAAACCGGTGCCGAATATCACGCCGCATCCGAAGGATGGGCTCGGCGGTTGGTCGGCAAGCGACATCGAGTTTGCCCTCAAGAGCGGCATGATGCCGGACGGCGATTTCCTTGGCGGTTCCATGACGGAGGTGATCGAAAACTCATCGTCGCATTGGACCGACAGCGACCTGAAGGCGGTGACCGGATATCTGCAGTCGCTGCCAAGACGAAAGACACCGTAAAGCGCAGATACGGCGTTCAGCCGTTATGAGGCATCGCGGATGTCGGTTTGTGCCGAGAGGGCGTGTTGGGCTTTGGTACTCCATTCACCCGTTTTCAGCCAATCGACAAAATCGCACGCCGGCATCGGGCGACCAAACAGGTATCCTTGTCCGATATCGCAGCCAAGCTGATCGAGCTCGGCCAGAGCTTCCATCGTCTCAATTCCTTCGGCCACGACACTGAGGCTTAGGTCATGCGCCAAACCAACGACCGCCTTAACGATTTTGCGGTCGGACTCGTCATCGGTGAGGTTTAGGACAAAACTCTTGTCGATTTTGAGTTCCTGAACCTTTAGCGTCTTCAGATAGGCGAGGGACGAATAGCCCGTTCCGAAGTCGTCGATCGACACGCGGATGCCCAGCGCCGCAAACCGTTCGACCATTGCCATCGCCTCCTTCGGATTGGCGACAAGGGCGTTTTCCGTAATCTCCAAGATCAGCCGTTCCGGCGGATAATCCCATTTCTTGAGCATCGACATCACCAGAGGCATAACGCCCGAGTGATGCAGCAGACGGGCCGAAAGGTTGACGGCCACGTTCAGGTCATATCCCATCAACCGCCACGCGGAGGCTTCCTCCAACGCCTGATCGAGGACCCATTCGGTCATTGGGAAGATCAATCCGGTCTGCTCGGCATGGGTAACGAATTCGTCGGGCGAAATCTGCCCATGGCCTGGCCGGTTCCACCGCGACAGCACCTCAACGCCGTAAACCTCGCGCTCGGATACGAGAACTTTCGGCTGGAAAACGATGTCCAACTCGCCGGTCTCGATAGCGCGTCTGAGATCGCCGGTCAGCGTTAGGTTTCGGACACTGTTCGCGTCCGACTCCGGCGAATAGATCGAATATCCCGTTTGCTGTTGCTTAGCCGCATACATGGCAATATCGGCGCGCTGAATCAAATCATCGGCGGTATCGCCATGTGCCGGGAATATCGCTGCACCGATGCTGCCGCCGACCTCGAGGCTGATGTCGTCGAGGTCGAATGGTTCCCGCACTTGGCGCAACACGGTCTCGGCAAATTCCTGGACCGCGGCGACATCGGTCACGTTGCGCAAAATGACGGCGAACTCATCGCCACCGAAGCGGGCAAGAACGGCATTCGGGGTCGATATGTTCCGCAAGCGCGCCGCCACCAATCGCAGCAGTAAATCGCCCGTCGGATGGCCGAGCGTATCGTTGACCTCCTTGAACCGGTCCAGGTCCAGCAGGAACACCGAGATCTCGTCGCCGTTCTCCGCGGCGTCCACGATGAACTTGTCAAGATCCTTGGAAAAGGCGTCGCGATTGAGAAGCCCGGTCAACGAATCATGCGATGCGCGGTACTGAAGGGTTTCTTCCTGATGTTTCCGGATGGTGATGTCATTGATGAAGGCGGTCATCACGATATCATCGTCGACATCTACCTTGCTGAACGTAATTTCGGCAGGGAATTCGCTCGCTTCCTTTCGATGGCCGATAACTTCCTGGGTTCCGGTGACCGGCAGATAGGTCAAATAGTCCGAGATTTTTCCCTCTGAGATATCCTCTCGGCGAACGACCGAATCTATGTTGGCACCGACGAAGGTATCGCGGTCGTCGCCGAACATGGCCGCGGCCGACTTGTTGATCGTTTCGATCGTGCCGTTTACGTCCATCGAAATGATCCCGATCGTGCTGTTTTCGACCAGGTTATGGATCATTTTCTCCTTGCGTCTGATGTCCGATGACTGGAACAGCAAACGCATGGTCTGGGCGTGAACCTTCAGGTAAATCGTCACGTAATAGCTCACCACCACCGCGGCGATCATCGGCGCAATGTCGATTATGACCGGCACCCGATTCTGCACGATGACGGAGCTCGCAACGATCAGGATCGCGAACCCGAAACCGACGGAATGGCCACGAAGTAATGACAAACCCCGCGACAGCATCGCTATCAAGACCACCAGCAGCAGGATCGTCGCGAAGGTCGGAATCGGCCCAAGCGGCTGCAACGCACGCTGCTGGGCGAGCGATTCATAGCCAAGCGCATGCACATAGACACCTGGCAATATGAGATAAAGCGGGACGGAAAGCTGGTCGCCCAGTGCGACGGCCGTCGCACCGATCAGGACCTGTTTTCCCTTCACCACACCAGGGTCGAAACGTCCCCTAATGACATCCGCCATCGAGAGTCTAGAAAAAGTCGAGGGATCGATTCCGTAGTCGATCGAATACGCCGTGCGATCGTAGAACTTCTCTTCTCGGCCCTCCGCCAACTTCGTTGCCAGCATCGGGAAGATGTTGCCGTCGATGACATTGAAATAGTTCATTTCGCGCGCCATTCCGTCGGACGACGGAAAGATGTTGATCGCGGCGAGCGATGCGTTCTCTTCGAAATCAATTAGCGGGCGCGACGTTATCACTTCGGTGCTGGTGCCGGCACTCGACGTCAGTTGTTGGAAAATCGGAAGGACGATCCCGGCGTTCGATTCCTTGAGTGCGTTGGCAAGCTGTTTGTCGTTCTCGTATTCGGAGTAGGAGCTGAAATCGACATCGAACACAATATTCGTTGCGCCGGCCGCCGACAGGTTTTCAACCGCCGCCGCGAAATGCTTTCGCGGCCAAGGCCAGCCGTTGAACTCCGTCAAGCTCCATGCATCGATCTCGACCACGACCACATTCCCCACCGCCGGCCGGGAATTCGCGAAAAAGCGGAGATCCTGAAATTTGCGATCGAGGAATTCGAACATACCGAGCGCATACGCCATGCTGATGGCGAGCCAGATAAGTGCATATGCCCACCAGCCCTGATGACGCGTCGCGGCGCC
Source organism: Alphaproteobacteria bacterium (assembly GCA_965228975.1). Taxonomy (GTDB): domain Bacteria; phylum Pseudomonadota; class Alphaproteobacteria; order UBA8366; family UBA8366; genus JAJFJD01. The sequence goes on along the minus strand of OZ245851.1, from coordinate 1,799,043 downwards.
CGACGGATTGGAAACGCGATCCATGGCCTACCGTCTGACGGCTTGCCGTTTGGTACGCGTAGTGCGCGCTCGTTTCCGCAACACGACGACGTATAAGACGAAACAAAAACCGAACACGGCTGCGAGTACCGCGATGATCGCCGAGTAGGTCATAAGCGGACTCGTCGTCCGGACCGTCAGGTTCCCGGTCGCAATAGCGCCGCCATCTGCGACTGCCATGGCGAACTGCCCCGCGGATACATCGACGGATTTGCCGGATTTCTTGTTGGTAACCCCGACGGTTCCGCTCGTGACGCTAAGCGTCGTGCCGCTGGCGTCGGCTCTGATCGAGAATTCCGTGCCTTTGACGGTCGCGACGAAATTCGGCGTCAGTACCTCAAAATGCTTCCGGTTGCGCTTCTTGATCTTGAATATCGCGCCGCCGATCTTTTGAAAAATGCGGGTTACGCTGTTACTGCCGGGAGGCAAAAACTCAAGGGTGCTCTTCGGCTCGATGGTGATCGACTCCGTCCCGCGCGAGAGGAGCACCTTGGCGCCCGGTCCCGTTCGAATTTCGTATCCGGGAATAACGGTATCGCCGCGTCGAAGCGGTCGCCATTGGGGATCGCCCCGCTTGAATTCTGCCGGTCCCTCGATCTGGACCACGACCCATTCCTGCAGATCCCCGGCCACCAACTTCGCAGCCGGCGCGATACTGAATGCCGTCATGAATGAGAGAAGGACGGCGGCGAGGCGAAAACGTGCTGTGAACATGAATTCCGCTATCTATTGGCGAACTTCGTCGCCGCTGGTTCGGTCGTTTCCAATAGGTTTTAGGGATTAAACCTTTAAAAAGACTAAATTTTCTTCTGCTCAAACCCTGCAATTTCCGATAAGCATTTGAAAATCTGCAGCAAATACAAAGATTCCGGGAGGTTTGGCAGGAATTCCCACGGATCCTGCCAAACCTAGGCAGCAGCTCTAACGCGGGTAGAGACAGAAAATTGTCGCCTCACACCCAGGTAAATGGCGGAAAACTGCGCGGTGTGGGCATTTGAGACCTTCCCGACAAAAGAGTGGCGCGCCGGGATGGTCCCGGCGCGCCACCGCTGATCGCTGTCTTGAACGGATATAACTATTTATTGCTGTTGCCGTTGCCGTTGCCGTTGCCGTTATTACCGTTTCCGTTATTTCCGTTCCCATTACCGTTATTGCCGTTGCCATGGCCATGGGCATGGCCACCACCGGCACCATTGCCGTTCCCGCCACCGTTACCGTTGCCAATACCGCCGGCATTGTTGCCATTGCTGAGGCCAAAGGCGTTGCCAAGGCCGTTATTGGCGGTTTTATCGAACGGATTGCCGAAGGCGTTGCCGTTGCCGGTCTTTGCGGCGCTGCCCGATTTGCCCGGCACACGCGAAGCGGTCTGGTTTTCGGTCAGGTCGCCACGGCGTTTCAGCAAGCCTTTGGAACGCTTGGAAATATTAACTTTAGCAATCCCGATCGGCTGCATCAGCTTCGGCGCCTTCGACTGTTTACCGGGACCTTTCTTGCGAGCGGCCGGCGGCGTCACACCCAACTGAACCTTGCTGCCTTTGGTGGATGCAATGCTGGCCGTCTTGCCCGGATGCACCATCACCTTGTTTTGCGCGCCGATATCGGCCACTTCGACCAAGCCCTCGGTGACGTGTACCGCGCCGCCTTGATCATGCACCGCAACGGTGAATTGCGTTCCTTTGACCACGGCGACGAGATAGGGCGTGCGGACCTCGAAATGCTTTCGAGCCTTCTTACGCACCTTGAACATCATGGTGCCCGCCTTCTGAAACAGGCGCGTCGCGAGGTTGCTACCACCGGGCTGAAGCTCGAGAACGCTGTTCGGCGTCATCGTCACACGCTCGTCATCGCGCGCCAAAATCAACTCGCCCGACCGGCCCGTCCGCAAACGGTGCCCAACCGACACCATTTCGCCGAGCGTAAGCTTTTGCCAATCGCTGCCCGACTTTTGGATCAAAGCATCCCCGGCGACTCGGGCAACCTTCCAGGGTGCTGAATCATTGGCGAAGGCCGGCATTCCGACCAAACCGAATAGAAATACAAAAGAAAGGACGATCTTCAACGCATGTGAAATCTTGTTCATCGCTAATAAGACCCGCCCTGCGGGCTCCCCCAAGTAGAACTTCAATGCGGGGGATTATCATCGAATATGATTTAAAATACTGTGATAGCAGTCACGAAATTAGTTCAAAATGAATCATTAAACTGTTGATAATATGAATAAAAATGGTTAATTCGGCGTAAGTTGACCGCTCTCATCCCCCTAATATTGAGGGTGGCTCACGCAGCAATACAATATGTTGTGGTCAAACCGGTGGAATTGAAATATACGAATTTCCACTCTTAAACAGAGAATTTCTTTGTTTATCTATATATTTTTTCGATTGCGAAACGATTTACTTTCGAATATTTAGGTCAAAATTAAAATAAATATTGGACATATTTTTCATATTCACGTCCGCGAACGAGTCACACATTGCAGTTCCACGCCATAGCTGCCTGTTGTCTGTTTCCGCCCATAATTTTGGCCGGAACGGTTGAAGGGGCAGCACAACAATCCACCAACCTGCCCAATATCGATCGGCGATTCGAGTCGGAAAGATCTCCCAAACCGCCGAAAGAGCGCAGCCGGTTGAAACTTCCAGCTGTCGATGGCAGCCGGCCTGTCGATGAAGCTATTCAGCCCTTCATCCTAAGTGGCGTCGTGATCGAAGGGGCCTCGGCTTTTGACGTATCAGCCTTTACGGCTGCCTACGAGGAATTCCTGGCAAAAAAGGTGGGCAGCACGGAAATACGACAGATTGTCCAACGCGTTACGAGGACATATACCGACGCCGGTTACTTCTTATCCCGCGCCGTAGCGCCGGTTCAGGATATTGTTGGCGGCCTCGTGCGCATTCGCATCATCGAAGGGTATTTCAAAAAAGTGACCTTTACCGGCGAATATGCCGGTGAATCCGCGTTACAGCGCTATGTCACACCTATTCGGGCCGCGCGCCCGGCCAATATGGCGGCGCTTGAGCGCGCGCTCTTCCTCATGAACGACATGGCTGGGCTGACCATCGATCCCAGCGTCAAAGCGCTCGATGAGGCATCCGGCGAGTACGAGCTCGTCATCCAACTCGGCCAAAAACGCGTGGACGCCTTTGCCCGCTTAGACAACCGCGGCACGCCGGAAGTCGGACGGCTACAGGGTTGGCTCGGCGCGTCGGTAAATTCGTTGTTCGGACTTGGCGAGAGAATAGGGGCGACGTTCATCACCGTGCCGAGCGAGCCGGAAGAATTGCTTTACGGTGCGGTCTCCAGCGATGTGCCGGTTGGTGCCCACGGCACGTTGCTTTCACTCTTCGGCGCCTACAGCACCATCGACGCCGGCAGCAGCAGTGAACCGCTGGATTCCGAAAGCCGCTCCTATCAATTCATCGGGCGCCTATCGCACCCTCTGATCCGTTCCAGGGAACAAAATTTGTGGATCAACGGTTCCTTCGACTTCCGTAATTTTCGGGAAAAGCAGTTCGGCTCGACCGTCATCAGCGATCGTCTTCGGACGCTGCGCCTGGGTGCGAGCTATCAATTGCAGGACCGGTTCAACGGGCAAACCCGAGTCAGCGTTGGCGTGAGCCAAGGTCTGGACATCCTCGGTGCATCGGACAATGGTTCAGCGGAGCGATCGAGATCGAACGGCCGCAACGATTTCACGAAAGTCGCCGGCGATATCGTGCGGCGTCAGACGATAACGGAGTTGGTTGCCGTCCAAGCTGCGGTCTCCGGACAATGGGCTGCGGTTCCGTTGCTATCCTACGAAGAGTTCGCGGTCGGCGGGGAGCAATTCGGGCGGGCGTACGATTTTTCCGAGATATCCGGCGAGCATGGCGTTGCCGGATCGGTCGAGCTTCAAGTTGGACGAAAGAGCAAATGGAGTTGGCTCGACGAATACCAATTCTACGGCTACTACGACATTGGCGCCGTTTGGAACAAGGTCAGCGGTAACAGTGACGTACGCAGCTCGCTGTCTTCGGCCGGAGCTGGTATGCGCGTAAAACTCTTCGAAAAGCTTCAGGCGAATCTCGAAGCCGCCAAACCCCTCGACCGGGACGTCAGCACCGAAGACGATAACGATTGGCGGTTCTTCTTCACGACAATCGTCAACTACTGACCGTTGGCATGTCGGCCGGCGTAGGCCTATTCAGCGCCGAATCTTCCCAATTTCTCGCAATTGCGGTAAAAATGAACCAATTTTGCTGCGGCGCACAATAGCAGCAAGCGCCGGGTGGGAAGATCATCACGGAAAGGACGCGTCATGACCGATACAAGACAGGCCCTCGAACAGATCCTCGCAGTGGGGGGCAACGATGCGTCACTGATGAACTCTCTCGAAATAGAGGGACAGGATCCGGTCCTGCCGACCAATTTCCTGCTTGGCACCGCCGCCGGCGCAACCCTCGCCGCGGTCGGACTGGCCGCCGCAGACATCTGGGAATTGCGGAATGGATCGCGGCAGCAGATAACGGTGGACACACGGCTTGCCTCGATCGCGTTGCGCAGCGAGCGGTATTTGCGGGTCGATGACGAGCTGCCCGAGGACCCGTGGGGCGCCATCTCGGGCGTTTACCAGTCAAAAGACAATCGCTGGATACAACTGCATTGCAATTTCCCGCACCATCGGGACGGCGTGTTGGCGGTCCTGCAATGCGCGGACGACCCGACCGAAGTGAAAGTCGCGGTTGCCACCTGGAACGGCGAGGACCTCGAAAACGCGTTGGCCGAGGCCGGCATGTGCGCCAGCATGCTGCGCGATGCGGATGAATGGGCCGCGCACCCCCAAGGCAAGGCGATCGCCCAACTGCCGCTCTTCGAGATCATCAAGATCGGCGACAGCGAGCCCGAACCGCTCCCGGCGGGCGAACGGCCGCTTTCCGGAATCCGGGCGTTGGACCTGACACGGGTGCTCGCCGGGCCCGTTTGCGGCCGGATGTTGGCCGGGCTGGGCGCGGACGTCATGCGGATCGCCGGACCGCATCTGCCATTCATCCCGGTCTTAATCGCCGATACCGGCCTCGGCAAACTCTCGGCCCATGTGGATCTGCGGGAGCAATCCGGCCGGATGGCGTTGATGAACCTCGTGCGCGACGCGGATATCTTCACGCAAGGCTACCGACCCGGCGCCATCGCCGGACACGGCTTTTCCCCGGAGGCGTTGGCCGAGGCGCGTCCCGGCATCGTCTGCGTCTCGTTGTGTGCGTATAGCCATGCCGGCCCGTGGCAGAACCGGCGGGGATTCGACAGCCTGGTGCAAACCGCAAGCGGCATCTCGCACGAAGGCGGAGAGGACGGGACACCCGGCCCTCTGCCTGCACAGGCCCTGGATCACATCACCGGATACCTTGCCGCCTACGGGGCAATGACAGCCTTGGCGCGGCGGGCGCGGGAAGGCGGCAGTTGGCTGGTCCGACTCTCGCTGGCGCAGACCGGCCATTGGCTCAAGAGTCTCGGCCGGTTGAACGGCGATGTTGATGGACGAACCTTGCCGGATCCGGCCATCGACGACGTTCGCGATCTTCTCATGCAAAGCGATTCCCCCTTCGGGCGCCTAACGCATGTGAAACCCCCGGTCGGCCTCTCCGATACGCCGATGGGCTGGGACCGTCCCGCCGTGCCGCTGGGCACGCATCCGCCCGAATGGCCCGCTTGATCCCGGTGCGATGCCCAATGTGAAGCCCATGTCGCTCTTTGCTATGCTGCCAACCAGCCGGGAAAATCCGGCGCAGGCACAGAGGGAGCGCAATGAGCGATACGATAAAAGTCGGCGACCTGGTCGCGCAGTTTCTTAAAGGGGTCGGAGTCGAGACGGCCTTCGGTGTCATCTCCGTTCACAACATTCCGATCCTGGATGCGATCGGGCGCGGCAACCTGCTGCGCTTCGTCATGGCGCGGGGCGAATTGGGTGCGGGACACATGGCCGACGCCTATGCACGGGCGAGCGACGGCCTCGGCGTATTGTTCACCAGCACCGGACCCGGCGCCGCCAATGCCTGCGGTGCCATCGTCGAGGCGCGCTTCGCCGGCAGTTCCGTGCTCCACATCACCGGGCAAACCGCGACCGAGAATCTGGATAAGGGGCAGGGGGCCGTGCATGACGTGCCGGACCAACTCGGTATGCTCAAATCCATATCCAAATCCGCCTATCGGGTGCGATCGGCGGAAACCGCGCTCGGCACGCTCATCCAGGCCGCGACCGACGCGCTGACCCCGCCGAAGGGGCCGGTCAGCGTCGAAATTCCCATCGACATCCAACGCACGGAAATTCCCGTACCGGCGGGCCTGGACAACATTGTCCTGCCGATCCCGGCACCACGGCCGCCCGAAAGCGCCAATCTGGAAACACTCGCCGACATGCTCAAATCGGCGAAGCGGCCCTTGCTGTGGACCGGCAACGGAGCGACCCACGCGACCGACGCGGTCAACCGGCTGATGGCGCTCGGCGTGCCGCATGTCAGCAGTTGGAACGGCCGGGGCGTCATCGACGAAAGGAACCCGATGACACTGGGCGCACTGACCGCCACGCCGGAAGTCGTCGAATACTACAAATCCGTCGACCTGTTGATCGTCGCGGGCTGCCGGCTGCGCGGCCATGAGACGGCGGACATGTCCCTGGAACTGCCGGACCGCCGGGTCCAGATCGATATCGACCCCGCGGCCGACGGCCGGACCTATACCAACGACCTCTTCGTCTGCGCCGACAGCGCGCTGACACTCGCGGCGCTGGCCGACGCGGTCGAGGGAAAGACCCAGATCGAGGCGGGGTACGGCGGCGAAATCGCCGAATTGAAGACCCAGACGACCGAGAACTACCGCAAGGCCCAGGCACCGTACGACACATTCGCCGCCGACCTGCGCGCGGTGATGCCGGACGATGCGATCTGGGTGCGCGACATCACGCTGTCCAATAGCACCTGGGGCAACCGGATCTTTCCGTTGAACGACCCGACGCAGAACATCTATCCGATCGGCGCGGCGATCGGCCCCGGCATGCAACTGGGTATCGGGGCCGCGCTCGGCGGCGGCGGGCGCAAGGTCGTCTGCATGTGCGGCGACGGCGGTTTCAACCTGAACATGACCGAGTTATGGACCGCCGTGCAGGAACGCGCCGACGTGGTCTTCCTGGTGATGAACGACAAGGGCTACGGCGTCATCCGCCATATCCAGGAAATCCTCTACGGCGGGCGGAAATACTTCCACGATCTGCAAGGGCCCGACTACGAGGGGCTTGCCGGGGTCGCCGGGTTGCACTTCGACCGGGTTTCCAAGGCATCTGAACTCGGCGATAAGGTCGCGAGCGCGCTCTCCGTCGGCGGCCCGTCGCTGATCGAGGTCGACATGACCGCGATCGGCGCCTATCCGCCCTACTTCAAGGCGCCGCCCTACGCACAGAAAGACGAGGAATAGCATCGTGAGCAGCGATACCGGTAAGACCGATTCGGACACTGTCATGGCGTTGTTGCGCCAATTCGGCAAGGCCTTCAACAGGGGGGATGTGGACGGCATTCTCGCCTGCGTCACCGACGACTTCGAATGGCGGCTCGCCGCAGGACCGGACGCCCCGGATGGCAAGATTGTGCGCGGCAAGGAGGCGGTCCGGGAGGCCCTGGAAGAGCGCGACCGCGAGATCGAGGAAATGCGCTTTTCCGAAACCGCGGTCTCGATAGCCGACGGCAAAGTTTTCGGCAGCTTCCGCGCCACCGGCCGCACCCGCGACGGTAAGACCATCGACAAACGCGGCATCGACATCTACGAAATCCGCGACGGCAAAATCGCGGTGAAGGACAGCTATTGGAAACAGGTGGGGTAGGGCAGCTCGCCTACTGGAACCGAACGTCCGGCCAATCACACACAATCGTCGAAGCCTTTATCATCCCCGTCAGAGAGGAATCACCTTCAAAATCGGCGGTCATGCACATTGAGATCGGCATTGGAACAACCACCACTGCTTGGGACACCTCACATTCGTTAACCAAATTACAATAACGAGGCCCGTAAATTTCAATTTCTCTCATCGTATCGCCATCCGACGACTAACGATCAAACTTAAACATCGCAAAATCGAGCCTGGAGGCCGACAGAAAATGCTCGCATTGGACCTTCAGAGAAGCTTTTTGGCGCGTAGTGCGGAGCGATGGTCGAAATCATTACAGCATCCTACTTTGGTAGTCTTCGGCCTATTTGTTTGCGTGTTGATCGCTTATGCCGGACAGCAGGAATATCTGGCGCGCGACGACGTATTTTTTAAGAATGACCATTGGGGAAGCCTATCTCTAGCCGTAGCGAGTTATGGCAATGGCCGTTTCCTCCCTGGATTTTTCTTTCATTCATTATCATTAGTCGGCGTCCGAATTCATGAGATCTGGCATTTTTTGGAGCCGATTGCATATATAACTTTCGCCATATTTGGCTACGTATTCGTCAACAATCTGAAACATCGCACAGCGCAGATCGATAAATTCCTTTGTGCATCGATCGCTATCCTATTTCCCTTTAGTATCAATTTTTTAATAAATAAAAACAATTTAATCAATTTTATATTCGCTTTTGGAAGTATTTCTATCGCGATATTTCTATTTAGGAGATTTTATAGTTGGAAAATCGTTCCGTTTTGTTCTTTATTATTGTTATTTTCTGCCTCTAGCTATCAGACCTCAATTTATTATTTTGTAATTTTCGTTTGTGGATTTGGATTATTTAATGGCCATTCGTGGCTGGAGCTGAAGCGAATTCTGTTTAGAGGTGCAGCCGCGGTTTTCGTCGGTCTTGGTGCCTATCTCTTGGTCTATAGTCTGATTTCAGGGCCCCTGCTGCAGGCGTTCGGTACTTTAGTTGATGAAGAACTAATTCAACACTATGTAAGCGGCCGATCTAAACCAAATAATTTCAATGGCTTCCTCGACTCAAGCCTGATCTATCTGTTTTCGATATTGCGAACTTTGATTGCGCCCGAGCCGGTTCTGTCAGGCTACGCAAAACTATTTGCACTGGCAGTATTTTCCCTCAGTTTCCTCTCATGGAGTCATGCAAATCGCGCGATGAGAGAGAGATCGGCGAGTTACCGTTGGGACTACAATAGAATCAGCTTTCTCATCCTACTCCTAATCTTGCTACTCGGTAGCCCCATCCATTTGTTTATCGAGGACGACTTTATTGCACCCCGAATCCTAGCGCATGCCAGCGGCGTATGGGCAGTGTTGTTCCTGCTCGCAATTTCCGTCAATGAAGGGAGATTGCGCCAAGTCGTTCGAGTTTGTGCTGCGGTGTTTGCACTCTGGCTGGGCGCGAGTACCGAAACTTTGGTAAATGGCGCCAGAGCATTGTATGAACAGGATATTCTTTTGGGAAAAAGAATAGTCAATGACTTAACATCAACACCAGGCTTTGACATTGCAAAACCAGTGACAGTCATCGGTCGCATCCATCGTAATTCACCGTACCCGCTAATCAACACACGGCGCTACTACGATATTCAGGCCAGCAATTTTGTCAGCGATTGGTCCAAGAAAGCCATTCTAGAAGAAGCTTCCGGGCACAAATTCGTTCATGCGACCCCATCATTCATCGTAGAGAGTGAAGAGTTGTGCCGCCAACACCTGCCGCTCGATGGGTATTACGCAACGATAGTCACTAACAATGGCTCAATGGTCTGCTTAGTCGATCTCGAAGATCGGTCAGAAATCATCGATCCGTAACGACCAAAACTGCCGCAAGTAGGTAGATCAGTTTGACCAGTGAGTAGAATCAAATTTTGGCATGCGATTCTAGAAAGCTTCATTAATTGAGAATTACCCCCAAACAGTATTTACAGTTTGCTAACCCTGTATCGCCGATAAATGGGGGGCGATGTTACCGAACATAGTATTCCTGAATCACTTTGAATCCACGGCAAGCCCATGAGCACGCGCCACATCTATCCAGCAAGCATACTCGATCCGCTTTTGATCAGCTGCCCGATTGTTGTTCCGGTAATTTATCTCGCGTTGATCGGACAGTTGCCGGCCTACTAGGCGCTGATCTTCTTAGCCTTTGTCGTGTTGCTTGGTGAGAACCATTTCGGCCTCACGTGGCTGTTCTTTCTCGACAAAGAAAATTTGAAATGGGCGGCGCAGCGGCCAATTTACTCAATGGTCATTCCCGCCATCATGACAATCGGTTTTCTGTTCGTTTATTTCGCGGTCGATACCGCGCTCGCAATCCTGCTCAGTCCGGTTTTTTCCGCCTACCACGTCACTATGCAAAGCGTCGGGATCATGCGGCTGTATGGTGGCAGAAACTCCGCAACAAATATCGCCGCCAGAGTGATCCTTGGGTGTTCGGCATTGTTACTACTGATTGGCCTTCCTGCGTTTCTACAATCCGTTCTTCGACACCGCCATTCTGGTTGAATTCATTGCGCGCTACATCGATCCCAGCGTGGCAGCAACACTATTGGTTCTAGGACTAATTGCGGCAACTTTGATCTTCTGCCTCAGTCATCGCCGCCACGGCTCGAGCAGTTTCTTCCTAGCCACTCTGACGGGGTCGACGCTTTACAGCCCGTACCTTTTCACATCGCGACCAGAACATGCAATCGCAATGGGTGTCGGTATGCATTGGTGCCAGTACCTTGCTCTCAACTTTCCGATCTATTTCCGGAAAACGCAAGACAGCGCATCCCGAAATATGTTCACCGGCGGATTAACCTTCTGGCAGCTCTACGTCGCTTTATTGATCTATGCTTCATCATGGGGTACTTCCGCATCGACCATGACCTGGGAACATTGGCGAGCTACGACTTCTCGATTTCCTACCTAATCGTGATCCCGTTAATCTTTCAAAACCTTCACTATTATTCCGAAATGTTCACTTGGAAATTTTCCAATCCGCATATCCGTGAACGGGTTGGGGGATATATCTTCGCGCCAGCGAAGGAAGTACACGAAGAAGCAGCCGCCTAGCCGTCGTTCACAGATAGTTTTCCGATCGTCTACGCCGCCGGCTTTTCGCCGATCACCGTCCAACTATAACCATGCCGATGATGCAGTCGGATATTGTGGAATCCCGACGCAGACAGAAGGTCTTGCGCTTCCTGCTTTCTATAGTATTTCGCCACTGCGGGATTCAATTGATCGTAGATCACCAAGAACCGCTTGGACCACGAGAACCGGCCGATGACGTTGTTCATGTACCCCCGGAGTGGCAACGGCAGCACTCTGCATAGCGGGATGTAAACACCAAGACACAAATTCAATAGATGGCTGATCGCCGCCAGGGCCGGTTGCGGAAGTTTGACCGTCAAACGCCGGAGCGGCTGGACGAAGCGCAGATATGCCTCGTTGCCCTCATATCCGTAAAGCCAGATGAGGCAGCGTCCGCCGGGCCGTAACGCATCGTAGATTGCGCGGACCACCGGCGCTGGGTCCGCGATGTGGTGTAGCACGCCGATTGAGAAGATGTAGTCCAGGTCCGCCCCGGCCGGAATGGCTTCGCCTCGGCCATGCACATAATCGATGCGGTCAGCGGCCTCACGGGTGTTCTCCTGCAGCACCGTGAAGGCGTCCGATGGTTCGACAGCGACGACCCGATTCGCCCCGGCGTCGAGCAGCATAGATACGATCCGCCCGGTGCCGCTGCCGATGTCACCGACCCGCTTTCCGGCGATCTCGTCGGAGGCAAGCAACGGACCGCAGATGTCCTCGAACAAATCCACCGACGCGTAATATCCGTCGTTCTCTGTATAGCGTGTCCACTGCTCCCCGAAATCGGCGATCGTCTGCCGGGTCGCCTCGACCGTATCCAGATCGATGGTTGTTGCTGTCTGTTTTGTCATAAGTAGTCGCTTTCGTTCGCCAGAGTTACGGACGTTTCACTCGATAAATATCGAAATAGCTACCGGCATGGATCTGTTCGAGCGCGTCCGAAGGCAGAGACGACGGATTGTCGAATCGAACGGACAACACATAATCGTATGTCTTCTGCCATCCGACAAAGTAGAGCCAAATGTAACGGCTCAATCGATGTCCCAACGGGTAGGGGCTATCATCCGGGTCTGCGGTATTTAGGAATACGTCGCGGGTGACCGGTGTCCCCACGGGCGTATCGATCGCTTTTCTTCCTGGCGCCGCCTCGACCGATGTATGTCCCGTAAAGATCGTCGGAAAAAATGCCGCCCGGTCGATTACAGCCAGGGAACCCAAATGCCAGAAGATCGGCGAAACGATCCGGCCCGGCGTATTAGGCTTGTCGCTGGGATCCTGGACTTCGAGAACGGCTGTCCCTTTGGCGATAACGACGGAAGCAGCCCGGAACTCAGAAAGCCGCGCATCCAAATCCCGCCAATGGTCGGTGATGAAATAGGTCCGCCCCAGCAGCAGAGCAATCCCCAGCACCACGGCCACGCGAACCTGCCTCACGGCTTCGGGCGTTGCAATGAAGCTCGCCATTAACACGCAGACAAGAACCGCCGGCAGCCTGAAATCGGCGCCCCAAACACCGGACAGCGAATTCGGCATCATGACCGTCACGGCGGTCAGAAGGATCACGGGAACCTTCAGCGCCGGGGCCATACCAATTTGCTTCGACCGCAGGCACCAAACCAGCACGCAAACCAAAAACACGGCCGTCAGGGTATCGATCAACGGCAGCCCGATGTTAACCGGTGAAAAGAGCGCGTTCAGCTTGTCGCGCCAGGTACCATATTTATTGACCGCGTCGCCAACCGCGTCATCCAGCATGGCCCAACGTACAAAAAATGTCGCCGGAAGAATGAACTGCGCGCCGGAGATCGGCCATTCCCGAGCGATCCAGGGCAGGGACCAGCCATTCTGATGCGTCCGCCAGATCTCGTGCCCGGCGACGAGCAACCCGTAGATCAACAAACCAAAGATATGCGAGACGAACAGGACAAACGCGACCGCCGCAAAGAAGCAAAGCCGGAAGGCAAAGGAACGCTTGTGAAAGGCCAGCCAGGCTGCGAAGGCGAGCAGCGCCAGCCCGGTCGTGAACAGATAGGACAGGAAGCCCCAAAAAAGGGCGTGATTGTACAGCACCAGCATCGCCAGGATTGGCCAATATCCGACCCGTCCGACCGCAACCCGTCGCAGGACAATAACGGCGCCGAGGATCACCAATAACGTGAGGGCTACGAATGCCCGCCCCAAATCATAGATGGGGAACACCTTCGCCAGCGGCGGCAGGATGATATCCATCGCCATATTGGGCCGGAAATCCCAGTTCGGCACGTAGTTCTGTTGCAGCGCCACGGAATGTTCCAAATTCGCAAGGAGAAAAACCCGAGCCAGATGATTGGGATAGTCGACCAGAGGCGGGATATCGACGGCAAAGACCGGATAGAGAGCGACGATTGCCATCAGGGAATAGACCGCCGCGGTAATCCAGCGGCGCTCGAACAACGCCTCCCCAGAGGCATCGGCCGCATCAGCGGCAAATCCGGGACATGGGCTCGAAAGCATTGATTCTTATTAAGTTAAATTGATTAAGAGAGGCTTAAACGAGGCCGCCGGACGCACTCTCGCCGCTATCAAGCCACGGCGCTTTTCCGCCCGCGTTAACCAACTGAAAACCCTAAATCAATACGATCGGTACCGACGCTGCCTCGGCGGCTGCCACAGAGCCTGAACTTCACGCCGCTACCTTACCGGATCATTCCGTATGTCATTGCTTTCCAGCACTGGATCATCAGTTTTTGCCGGGATCGCATCCGGCGACCGACGGGCATCCGCAAGCGGTGCGATCGCCTTGTTCCTGCTGTTTCTCATCGTAGCCCTCGTCCCCATTTGGGCGGTCGACGTGCCGCCGCTGGTCGATTTGCCGAACCACATTTCCCGGATGCATATCCTGACGGCCCTGCCCAACGATTCCGTTCTACAGGAAAGCTATGTCGTGGAATGGGGACTCCTGCCGAATTTGGCAATGGACGTTTTCGTGGTGGCACTTACACCATTCGTTTCGGTTTTCGACGCGAGCCGATTGTTCGTGGCGATCTCGGTCGCGAACGTCGCAGTCGGCACGCTGGTGTTGCACTACGCCTTGCATAAACGGATTTCGGTGTTGCATAGCGTGGTCTTTCTCGCGCTTTACAATCAGGTCCTCGCTTGGGGATTCCTGAACTTTCTTTTCGGTCTGGGCACAGCATTCGTAGCGGCCGGCCTCTGGATACTGCTGCGCGATAAACCGGGTATCCTGCGTTGGATCGTTTTTTCCACCGCGACGGCCGTCTTGTTCTTCTGCCACCTCCTGGCATTGGCCGTCTATGCCGGCATCGTCCTGGCTTTCGAAACGACAAAAGCCTGGGAGGGCAGGGATCGCCCTCAAGCCAATCGTTGGCGGCATTGGATGGTCCTCGCCGGCCAGTTCGGTCCAATAGCGGTTCTTTGGACGCTTCAACCCGATGGCAACATGAATTGGGGCGCGAACTACGTATCGCCTCTGCTTAAGATCTTCACCGCTACCGCTCCATTCCGATATTTCTTCGAACCGGTCGATGTCGCGACCATCACATTCTTCTTCGGTGCCCTGACGTTGGGCTTGTGGACCCGAAAGCTGAGTTTCGTGAAAGAGGCACGATTGGCCTTACTGGGATTCCTGGCACTGGCGATCCTACTGCCCCATCTATTCATGGGTATTTTCGCGGTCGATCAGCGAATGGCAGTCGTGACCGTGTTGCTGGCGATCACGTCGGCGCGAATTACATTGCCGACCTTCCGCACCGGCATGATCTTGGTGTCGATGGTATCGGCACTTTTCGTATGGCGGATCGTATCGTTGACGGTCGATTGGCAATTCATCAACAAGGGCTACGCGGAATTCCGCACCGCAGCGTCATCCCTGCCACAAGGAACCAACCTGCTTGTCGCCCGGCGAGAAGTCTCCAAAGCAGGTGCGGATTGGCCGGCCGGATCGTCCTTCGCGAACTGGCATCTGGCGTCCTTCGCCGTCGTCGATAGGGCGGCATTCGTGCCTTTGACCTTCACGACACGGTATCAACCGATCAAGCTTCATCCCGCGAAACGGCCATTCGCAGGACGTGAAGGCCAGCCATTGAGCTACGACTATCTACGAGAGGGCTTGGAACGGTCCGATCCGGCAGCCGCCTCCCGAGCCACTCAAAACAATTATTGGGACAACTGGGACCGGAACTTCGACTACGTGCTGGTGCTGGACCACGGCGAGCCGGATAACCCGGCCCCCGACATTCTCGAATCCGCACACACGGGCTCGTTCTTCTCGATATACCGGAACACGGCACGCTGATCCGCAGTGTGGCCGCCGGAAATGGACTCTAGGCCGCCTGCGCCAGTCCGGATTTGCGCGTTCCCGCGGCGAAGCGAAAAAGACAATAGAGCGACCACAGCCGTTTACGATGATCCGCTCGGCGATCCATATGGGCGGAGAGCATTCGCTCGACTTCGGCCCGGTCGAACAGATCCGCGATCGGATTGGCCGCGTCCAGCAACACGCCGCTGACCCGCTCGCGCAATGGTCCGCGCATCAAGCCGGATACCGGCATTGCGAAGCCATGTTTACGACGGGCCACCACATCGTCCGGTAGATACCGCGCCGCCAAACGCCGCAGCAGGTATTTCGTCGTATAGCCGTTGACGCGCCAGCGCTCGGGCATGGCAAAGGCGAATTCGGCGATGTCTTCTGAAAGGTAAGGTGCCCGAACCTCCAGGCTGTTGTACATCGACGCGCGATCGACCTTGGTCAGGATATCGTCCGGAAGATAGAAAGCCGAAAACAACCGCTGCAGCCGGTCAACCGGCCCCCGGACATCATGTCGCTCGACCCATTCGGTTACCGGATGGAGGCTTTCGCGGATCGGCATATCGTCGCGGAGGAGCGCCCGGCGGGCATCCGCATCGAACGGCGCCATCCAAAGAAAGGACTGCAGGTATTCCGCTTGCCCGAAGCCTTGGCTCAACTGTGCGAGCTTGAAGGGAAGGGCCATATACCGATCGGATGGGGGCAGCATCGACAGCGCCTTACGCAATGCCGCGCCGGTCAACGCCGGCAAATGCGCCATAATGGCCGCCGCCTTACGGGCCTGGAAATTGATATACCCGGCAAACAGTTCGTCGCCGCCGTCGCCGCCCAGCGCGACCTTGACGCCCTGCGCCGCGGTTTCGCTCAGCAGATAGGTCGGAACGATCGACGAATCCGAAAAAGGCTCGTCCTGCTTCGCCTCGACTTGGCCCAACGCATGTAATACGTCTGTATCCGTAAGCGTCCGCACCTCATGCCGTAATCCGAACCGCTCAGCTACCTGTGTCGCAATAGGTGTCTCGTCGTATCCGTCGCCGGGCATCTTGATGGTATAGGCGCTGATCCCCGGGGCATACTCAGCGGCGATGGCCGCGATGAGCGCGGAATCGATCCCGCCCGATAGGAAAACGCCGACCGGCACATCGGCGACAAGCCGCGCCTTGATGGAGTCCCGCAGCAGACTGTCGAGCCTGTCGACCGCTTCGGCTTCGGTCGCGGGTATCTCGCCCGACGGTTGCGCAACGTCGCCCGCCGGCAGGCGCCAATACGCCTCGATGCTAATCCGCCCCTCGTCGAACGACAGTGTATGGGCCGGCAGGAGCTTCTCGACACCGGTAAAGCCGGTCCGCGGCGCGGGCACATAGTCGAACGCGAGATACTGTCCGATAGCCTCTACATCGAAGTCGGCAGCGGCACAAACCGGATGCTTCCGCAATGCTTTGATTTCCGACGCGAATATCAATTGTCCTGCAACCACGGCATAGAACAATGGTTTCTCGCCGAAACGGTCCCGCGCCAAGGTCACAACGCCGCTCGCCCCGTCGCGATAGGCGAAGGCGAACATGCCATCGAGCCGCTGCAGCGCTGGACCGACGCCATGCAGACGGATCATCTGGAACAAAACCTCGGTGTCGGAGCCGTCCCGCAGGCGGACCCCAGCCTCACGCAATGCGGCTGCGTGGCCCTGATAGTTATAGATTTCGCCGTTGAAAACGAGCACGTCGCCGGTCGCCGGGTCCAAGCGAGGCTGGTCGCCCCCAACCGGCTCGACAATCGTCAGCCGCCGATGACCGACGGCCACTTTATCGTCGATCCAGACCCCATCGTCATCGGGACCGCGATGTTCTATCTCCGCCATCATCCCGCGCAGGATGGCGGAAGCGTTTCGATCCGGTCGCGTGAAGCCGGCGATACCGCACATTAGGATGCCGTCGCCTTCCGCGCCGCGGCGAATATGGAAACACCGAACGGCAGCTTGATCATCGGCATCCAAAACCGTTCGACCGCAAAGATCGTCTTGAGCAGCCAATTCGCCGGGCCGGTACTGGCAACCGCTTTGTCGTTCTCGCCGCCGTCCACGCCGAACAGCCGCTGGATCAGTCGGACGCCGGCGATCGCAGGGAAGAGATGCGTATTGAAATAGGACGTATAGGAAATCTCGAACCGCGATCCAAGCAGCGCTTCGAGTTCGGGCCGGGTATAACGGCGGAAATGATGCGCAAGTTCATCGTGCCGCGACCAGAGGAAGCGAAAGGCGGGGACCGTGATCAACACCGTCCCGCCGGGCGCCAGGTGATCGTCGATCCATTCGAGCGCGCCGGCGTCATCCTCGATATGCTCCAGAACATCGAACAGGCAGATGACGTCATACCTGTCGCGCAGCGGATCGGGAATTCCGCCTTCATAAACCCGGATGCCGGGATTGCGGGACCGGCACACCTCGGCTGCGGTCCGTTCCAACTCCATCGCGTAGACCGAGCCGAAATCCTTCAACATGGCAAGGTTGGAACCGGTGCTGCAGCCGACCTCTAGAATCTTCCGCTGGCCTTCGGGGGAAAGCAGACGGCCCATCAAATGTCGCAGAACCCGGCGGCGGGCGACCCACCACCAGTGCGTATCGGCCAGCTCGGCATCTAATTCGTAATGATTCGCATGCATCGTCGCACCGTCACGCCGCGTCGGCGACCTTGAAGACGTTCCGTGTCGCGCGCACCGAATACGGCAGCTTGTCGCGCGTTTCGAAATAGACCCGGCTTTGGATTTCGGCGAGTAGCCCCATCATCACGAACATGACGCCGACCAAGGCGAGCATGGTGACCAGCATGGGTAGCGGCGTCTGGATGAAGGATACGCCGTCGAAGACCTTGAGATAGAGCGCATATAGGCCGGCAAGGAAGGCGAGGCCGAGGCTGTAGATCCCCGCGCGTCCGAAGAACTGGATCGGCCGGTCGAGGCTCCGGTCGAGAAAGCGGATCACGATCAGGTCGAGCAACACCCGCGGCGCGCGGCCGAGACCGTATTTGGATTTGCCATGCTGCCGGGGATGATGTGTCACAGGGATTTCGGTGACGTTGCCGCCTTCCCAGGCCGCATAGATCGGAATGAACCGATGCATTTCCCCATAAAGGCGGACATTCTCGATGAACCGGCGGCGATAGGCCTTCAGCGTACAGCCGTAATCATGGAGGCTCACGCCGGAAACCTTCGAGATCAGCCAATTCGCCATCCGCGAGGGAAGGCGCCGGTCCATGCCTTCCTGGCGGTCGACGCGCCAGCCGGAGACAACGTCATAGCCGCTTTCCAGCGTCTCGATGAGTTTCGGGATATCAGCCGGGTCGTTCTGCAGGTCACCGTCCATCGGAACGATGATGTCGCCGCTGCTATGCTGAATCGCCGCCATCATCGCGGCGGTCTGGCCGTAATTCCGACGCAGATGAACGACCTTGATCGACCGGTTGCGTTGCGCCAGTTCGTCGAGCAAGGCCGCGGACCCGTCCGTGCTGCCGTCGTTGGCGAGGACGATTTCATACGCGCCGCCCATGCCTTCCAGCACCGGCACGAGGCTATCGTAAAGCGGCTCGAGGCTATCGCGTTCGTTGTAGATTGGAACGATAACTGAAATTTTCATATGTCGTCGATCTTCCGGGCCAGGAAATCCTGCTAACTCACGGAATACCGTACGATTTTCGCGATTAAGAATTGGTTAATCGGCCGCCGGGCATCGATGACACGATGAACCGACGCCAAAGCCAATACCTTGATGTCAAAGAAAAATTGCAGGTAAGCGAGGACCGCCGTAGCATCAGGGGGCTTGATAAGCCTCGACCGGCTGTTCGACGGTGGGGAGCGTCCCGGCGAGCGTCGTCCGGTGCATGATCCGGCGCCCGGCCCGGAAGTCCCACGGCCGGCCACGATGAATGACCGCCCGATTGTCCCACATCACGATTTCATCCTGCCGCCACTTGTGCCGGTAGACGAATTCGTCCTGGGTCGCATGCTCCAAAAGCTCTCGGATCAGCGCCCGGCCTTCCTCGATCGGCATTCCAATGATACGCGACGCGTGCGATCCGACATAGAGCGCCTTTCGGCCATTCACCGGGTTTTGCACGACGATGCGCTGGGGAACCGGCGGCACCTCGTCCCGCTGTTCGTCGTCCAAGAGAGTCGAATCCACCAAGCTTCGCGAGTAATCGAAACTGTGCTCCGCGACCAACCCATCGATGCGCCGCTTCATCTCCTCGGAAAGCGTGTCATACGCCGCCCGCATGCTCGCATATTCGGTTTCGCCGCCGTTGTCCGGCACTTCACGCCCGGACAGGATCGATCCGAGCGCCGGTACTCGTTTGAAGGAACTGTCGGAATGCCACAACATGTTGCAGGCATTGCGGACCATCCGCTTATCGTCCGGTTCGATAATCTCGTTGGTGTCGCGGTCGACATTGCTCAGGTAGGCGATCGGCGTTCCCGCGCCTTGCGACCCGATCAACATGCGTTCCAACGGACCGAACCGTTCGCTGAAGGCGATCTGTTGGTCGTCGTCGACCTTCTGATCGCGGAACACGAGCACGGAATATTCTTCGAAGGCGGCCCTGATGTCGCCGAACACCGTGTCGTCCATTTCCGACGCAAGATCGACGCCCTTTACCTCAGCGCCGAATATCGGGTGCAATCGCTTAATTTTCAGGGGCATGATCGTCTCCGCGACAAACAATAATCGTCCGCTATATCACCGTTCTGGAACGATTCCTTGGGTAGAATTAGGATATTCAAATACCGGCGCGGCGCAAGTTGTCGGCCGCCTTGGCGCTGTTCCCGCCACCGATGCGGCCAGGCACCAGTGTGAATTTGCAGGAAGCGTCTTCGCGCCCCTAAACTCCGAATCACAGGTTCGAAAAGGAAGGAAACGCATGGAACTCGGCTATTTCGCGATGCCGCTACATCCCCCGACCCGGGACTGGCAAACGGTCCTCGAGGAGGACCGGCAGGCGGTCATCCTGGCCGACAAGCTCGGATATTCCGAAGCGTGGATCGGCGAGCATCTCACGACGACCGCCGAACCCATCGTGTCGCCCCTAATGTTCCTGTCGACGGTGATTCCGGAGACCTCGAACATCAAGCTCGGCACCGCCGTCGTGAACATTCCGCACCATCATCCGGCGCATTTGGCGGCGCAGGTCGCCATGTTCGACCAGATGAGCAACGGCCGCTGCCTGTTCGGAATCGGACCGGGCGGCATGGCCAGCGACGCCGAGCTGTTCAAGTCGACGTCCGAGAAGCGCGGCCGCATGATGCTCGAAGCCATCGACGCCATGACCGCGATCTGGACGCAGGACCCGCCCTACGAGTTGAAGGGGGAGTTCTGGGACATCACCGTCAAGGATTACGTGATGCCTGAATTCGGGGTCGGCATCATGGCGAAGCCGTTGCAGAAGCCGCACCCGCCGATCGCCTTGGCCCTACGCAGCCCGAAATCCGGCAGCGCCTTGCTCTGCGCCGAACGCGACTGGATCCCCATTTCCGGCAACTTCATTCCGACCGCCTTCGTGAAGGGGCATTGGGACGACTACGCCGCGGCGCGGGAGTCCGTCGGCAAGCCGGCGGACCGGAATATTTGGCGCGTCGCCCGCAGCATCCTCGTCTCCGAGACCAATCTGCAGGCCCAGGACTATGTCCATAATCCGGAGAAGGGGATGAATTTCTACTTCCGCTATTTGCGCACGCTCGCCGCCATGCGGGCGACCCCGGGCCTGCCGAGCGACGAAGTCCGCGCCGAAGTCGACGTCCAGGTCAACGAGGCGCTGGAGGACCAAGTGATCGCGGGCGACCCGCAGGCGGTGCTCGACCAGTTGGTCGACTTCCGGGACCAGACCGGCCATTTCGGCACGCTGCTGGCCACCGGACACGACTGGGACGAGGAAGGCCTCTGGCGCAATTCCATGACCCTGCTCGCTGAACAGGTCATGCCGAAATTCCGACAACATTGCGACGCCACGAAATAATGGTCGCCCAATAAAGGTTCCGCGATGCATGACCTGATCGACCGGATCGTATCTCTCGATATAGGTCAACGCGGGGTCGCCGGACTTTACGAGCCGGCCCGCGACCTGGCGGCGGGCCCGGTCTGCCAAGCCGCCGCGCAGGCCTTGACCGGCCTGCAGCCCGGCGATGCGGTCTTCATCATCACCGGATCGCTCTCGCGGGCGCAGATCAGCAACGAAATCTCCGAGAATGACGGTCCGATCGGTGCGGCGGTGTTGGCCCGCGCGATCAGTTTCGGCTTTCGCGCTGTGCCGGTGCTCCTCAGCGACGCGACGGTGTTGGCACCGGTCTCCAAGATGGCCCAATTGGCGGGATGCACCGTGATGAGCTTGGAACAAGCGCGGGCGTCGGCAGATCTCAAGCGTTTCACCGGCGTCGCCGCCACGGATACCTGCAGCAAAGATGACGCAACTGCCCGGAAAGACTGCGAAAAACTGCTCGACGGCGTGCAGCCGAAAGCGGTGATCACGGTGGAACGCGCGGGCCTGCATCACGACGGCACCTACCGCGACATGCTGGGGCAGGACTACAGCATGGGACGGGCGCGGCTGGATCACATCGTGACCGGCGCGATGGCGCGGGGCATCCCGACGATCGGCATCGGCGACGGCGGCAACGAAATCGGCATGGGCGCGATCAAGGACGCCGTTCACGAACACATCCCGCATGGCCCGAACCTGTGCGCCGAGACCGCCACCGATATCGTCATTCCCGCCGGCGTCTCGAACTGGGGGTGCTACGGCCTCGTCGCGGCCCTGGCAATCCTGACAGGCAACGCGCGCCTGGCGCATACGCCCGCTCTGGAGCGGCGGCTCATCGAGTCCTCGCCCATGGTGGGATTGATCGACGGCACCGCCGGCACTTTGGAAGCGACCGTGGACGGCATGCCGCTCGACGTCCATGTCAGCATCGTCGAATTGCTGGCCCAGACCGTCCGCCGCGCATTGGGTTGATGCGCCGTCGGCCAACGGTTCCAACCAGAGGAGAATGGCGCAATGGAATGGCTAATCCCGGTACTCTCCGCGATTCTGGCGCTTTCGGTTCCTATCGTCTTGATCGGCGGCCTTTACAATCGCAACAAGGGCGAAAAACCGCGCGGTATCGGATGGCAATTTATCCGCTATACAGTTCTCACTATTGCCCTGCCGTTGATCGCCCTGCTGGCGCTGAACAAGGCGCTCTCGCCGGAGGTCGCGACACTGATCGGCACAGCAATGGGTTTCGCTTTCGGCAAAAAGGACGAGTAGTGGGCCGAGATTCCACAGCGCGTCCCGCGCCGTGCTACCGTTGCACCCAACCCGCAACGTCCACTAAGCCTGAAAGCCCATGTCCATCGATTTTGACGTCGACGGTGACGGCGTAGCCCTGATCACCATGAACCGTCCCGAGCGTATGAACGCGCTCGACGCCGAGCATTACGCGGCCCTGTCCCAATGCTGGACGACGGTACGCGACGATCCGCAAATTCGTGTGGCGGTCGTGACCGGGGCCGGGGAGAAGTCCTTCACCGCCGGGGCGGACCTCAAGAGCTTCGTGAACAAGCAACCGCCCATCGCGGAAAACTGGCTGACCCAGAAGGACCAGATCCTCAACCGGGGCCTGGAAGTCTGGAAGCCGATCATCTCGGCAATCAACGGCTACTGCCTCGGCGGCGGCATGACGCTGATGATGGCGACCGATATCCGCATCGCAGTGGAAGAGGCAACGTTCGGCCTGTCCGAGGTGAAGCGCGGCCTGGTGCCCGGCAACGGCGGGACGCAGCGGGTCATGCAGCAGTTCCCCTATGCCATCGCGATGGAAATCCTGCTCTCCGGCGACCGGTTCGGCACCGACCTGGCCGAACGCTGGGGCCTTGTGAACGCGGTGGTGCCGCGCGCCAAGCTGATGGACACCGCGATGGAGCATGCCAAACGGATCGCCGCAAACGCGCCGCTGGCCGTGCAGGCGGCGAAGGAACTGGCCATCCGGTCCTACGACATGGACCTGCAGACCGGCCTGCGCTGGGAAGCGGCGACCAACCGCATGCTGCGATTCACCAAGGACCTGGACGAAGGCACCAAGGCCTTCGCCGAGAAACGTCCGCCCAACTTCAAGGGAGAATAGACCGCATGCGCGGCAAGACCGTCATCGCCGGGATTGGCCACACCAAGTTCGGCGCGCTGCCCGGCCGCTCGACCATATCGATGAACGTGGAGGCCTGCCGCAAGGCGCTGGCCGACGCGGGGATCGAGAAATCGATGGTCGACGCGCTCTACGTCAAGTATCCGACCTCCGCCTATGAGAGCAAATACGGTCAGACCCTGGCCGAGGCTATGGGCCTGCACCCGCGTATCGGCGGCGTCTGGGACCAGGCGGGCGCGTCGAACGCCGCGATGATCGGATTCGCCGCCATGGCGATCGAGGCCGGGCAGTGCGAGGTCGCGCTGATCGCCGCGTCCGACAATCCCAAGACCGGCACGCGGCAGGCCTATCAGCGAGTGCGCAACGGCGACGGCGTGGCGAGTTACGGCTGGTTCGGCGTCGCCCCCGGCTACGCGATGATCGCCCGCCGCCATATGGAGGAATTCGGCACGACGCATGCCCAATTGGGCGCGGTGGCCGTGACCTGCCGGGACAATGGCGCGGCGAACCCGAACGCGCAACTCCGTAAGCCGATCACGCTGGACGACTATTTCGACTCCCGCTGGATCGTCGACCCGCTGCGGCGGGACGATTGCTGCCTCGTCTCCGATTCCGGCGGCGCGGTGGTGGTGATGAGCGCCCAACGCGCGAAGGAGTTGAACGTGCCTGCGCCGGTGCCGATCCTGGGCTTCGGGCAGGGCCAGACATCGTGGGAAGTGGCGCAACGCCCCGACATGACGACCACCGAAGCCGTGATCTCCGGCAAGACCGCCTTCGACATGGCCGGGATGACGCCGAAGGACATCGACGTGGCGCAGATTTACGACTGCTTCACGATCACGCCGATCATGACCCTGGAAGACTACGGCTTCTGCAAGAAGGGCGAGGGCGGTCCTTTCGTGGAAAGCGGCGTCATCGCGCCGGACGGCGACCTGCCGATGAACACCAGCGGCGGCCTGCTGTCGGAAACCGGCATGCCGGGCATGCAGCTCATCATCGAGGGCGTGCGGCAGATGCGCGGCACCGCCAACCGGCAGGTCAAAAACGCGCAGTCCTGCATCGTCAGCAACCAAGGCGGGGTCATGCACACGCATTCCACGCTGATCCTGGGGCAATAGATCGATGGCCGAGCAAGAGACCAAACCCGCCATTCCCGAACCGGATATCAGCCCGGTCAACGAACCGCACTGGACCGCGCTCAAGGACGGCGTGCTGAAGATCCAGAAATGCCGCGACTGCGGCCACCACTGGCTGCCCGCCCGCGAGGACTGCCCGAACTGCCTCAGCCCCGACAACGACTGGGTCGAGGCGTCGGGCAAGGGCAAGCTGATCAGCTGGGTCGTCTACCACGTCGCCTTCAACAAGGCCTTCGCCGACAAGCTGCCGTATAACGTCGCCGTCGTTGAACTGGACGAAGGCGCCCGCGCGATCACCAATATCGTCAACCCGGAAGACGGGATGGCGGCGGACAAACCGGTCGAAGCGGTGATCGAGGAAGAGGACGGGGTCGCGCTGGCGCGGTTCCGGGTGGTGTAGCGGCCTTAGTACCGCACCATGTCCCACGAGGTCTTGCGGAACACCATGACGGTCAGCAAGACGCCCAGCGCCGCCATGAAGAACGGCAATGCCGGCGGAATCGGCACGGCGGAAACGCGGGTGAAGGTGAAGGTGCCGAGACTGCCGCCGCCGATGATCTGTCCCGTCTCGTCGGTGATCAGACTGATCGGCTCCGGCGGGTCGTTCTCCACGCCGCTGAACAGCCGGAACTCGTTGCCGGTCAACGTGCCGCCATCGTAGGGGCGCAGATCGACCACCACGTTATCCAGCCACACGCCGCCTTGGAAAAGCGCCAGACTGTCGACACCGACGAACCAGTCCGGCGTCGGCCCCAGCATGCTCGCCAAGGTCACCAGCGGGTTGGATTCGTCGATCTCGAAGGACACGGTGGTCGGCCCGCACCGCGAATCCGATACCGAGGGCGGGCAGAACCACTGTTCCCATCCCAGGAAGCTGCCCGCCATGCCCGCGTCGATCGCGGCTTGGACCTCCGGTCTTAAATCCTTGATCTCTCCCGACTCCGCCATCTTCTTGATTCCCGGCGTCGCCAGACTGCCGACCGACCAGAAGGACGTGCCCGCCTTATGCGTGGCCCCGCCCAGGAAGGAGAAATGGCCGCCTTCCGGGTAATTCGGATGCGTCGCGACACCCCAAGTGCTCGTCACGGTGAGGTTGTAGCGGACGACCGCGGCCGTGGCGGACGATGCGAATGCGATCAGCGTCAGCGCAACAATCAATCCGGCTCGGAAGGACATCGGCAGTCCTTACGTCAGTTTAAGCGTCTCTTAGTCGCGGCCGTTATCGGCGCAGACTATCACACTCTCCGATTGCAGGCGATCTATCTCATCGGTGCTCATCCCGAGGTCGGACCGCAAAATCTCGCGCGTATCGGCCCCGCAAGCGCGGCCCGTCCAGCGCAATTCGCCGGGCGTCTTCGTCATCTTCGGCACGATCCCGCCCAGGGTAAGGTGCCCGACCTCCGCATCCGGCGTTTCCACCAGCATATCGCGCGCTTGTACATGCGGATCGGCGAACACGTCCTCGATAGTGTAGATCGGCGCGCTCGGCACCGCATGGTCACGCAGAATGCCAGCCAGCTCCGCAATGTCATGCTGGATGGTCCATCCGGCGACCAGATCGTCGACCGTATCCTCATTGCTGCGCCGCCATGCATCGTCGGCATAATCCCCATCTTCCGCCAGATCGAACCGGCCCATCGCGGTCAGGAGGCGCACGAAGATCGAATCGTTCGACGCGGTGATGTGGATGAACTTACCGTCCTTCGTCGGATACAGGTTATTGGGCGCGGACCCCGGCAGTTTCGGGCCGGTGCGTTCGGGTACGACGCCCAGCTTGTCGAAGGCGGGAACGAAGTTCTCCATGAAACTGAACGCGGATTCATACAGCGCGGTGTCCACGATCTGGCCTTGCCCGGTGCGCTCGCGATGAAACAACGCCGCCATCGCGCCATAGGCCGCGTGCACGCCGGTGATGTAGTCGGTCAGCGGCACGGCGGCGCGCGGCGGCGGCCGGTCGGGATCGCCGATGATGCTGCGCAATCCGCTCATCGCTTCGCCGATCACGCCGTATCCCGGTCGGTCGGCATAGGGACCGGTCTGCCCATAGCCGCTGATCCGGACCATGACGAGACCGGGGTTGTCCTTCGATATTGCGTCATAGCCGAGCCCGAACTTTTCGAGCGTGCCGGGACTAAGGTTCTCGATCACGATATCGCTTTGCAGCATCAGGCGGCGGATAATGTCCTGCCCCTCCGGCGCCTTCAGATCGACCGAGATGATCCGCTTGTTGCGGTGGATGCTCGCCCAGAACAGCGACTTGCCCTGATAGTGATGGCCAAGGCCGCGCAGCCGGTCGCCGGCGGGCGCTTCGAGCTTGATGACATCCGCGCCGTGGTCGGCGAGCAGCCGCCCGCAATACGGGCCGGCGACGATCGACCCCAATTCCAGCACCTTGCACCCGGCAAGCGGGCCGAAGGGGGCTGCGGAATCGGATGAGGATGTCATGATAACGGTCTGGAATACTTAATCCGACATCGTGAGGCCGCCGCTCACGCTCAGCACCTGGCCGGTCACGTATTTGGAATAGTCGCTGGCGAAGAACATGATGGCGTCGGCGATTTCCGACGGCTGCGCCAATCGTCCCAAGGGGATCGCGCGGATCAACGCGGCTTGCAGCTTCTCGGACGCCGCGGCGAACAACGGCGTGTCCGTCGGCCCCGGCGCGACGCAGTTCACGCGTATGCCCTTGCGCGCCATTTCGCGCGCCAACGACTTGGTGAAGGCGATGATGCCGCCCTTGGCACCCGCATAGACCGTTTCGCCGGAACTGCCGACCCGTCCGGCGTCGCTGGAAACGTTCACGATGCTACCGCTCGCGGATGCAATCATCGGCTCCAGAAACGCGCGCGAGACGCGGATTGTGCCCATCAGGTTGATGTCGATGACCTTTTCCATGAACTCCGGCGTATTGTTCAGGAACGGTTCCTGAATGTCCCAGCCGGCGACGTTCGCCAGCACGTCGGCCTTGTCCGCGCGGGCGTGCAGCGCCGCCGCGAAGGCGTTGACGGAGTCGCCGTCGGCGAGATCGAGTTTGTGGAAAATCGCACCCTTGGCCATCGAAAGGGTTTCTTCCGCGCCGGCCTCGTTGACGTCGCCGAAGAAGACATCGGCCCCGGCCTCGACGAAAGCGATGACGGTGGCCCGGCCAATGCCCGACGCACCGCCGGTGACGACAACGGTTTTTCCGCTGAAATCCATGTGTTTCGGTTCCCTGCTCGGTTTCGCCGATCTTGCGAACCGGGGGGCGCGGAGTCAAACCAGCGCGACGCTACCCGTGCATCCGGCTCCCGGTGGGGTCATAGGCGGCCCGCAGCGACACGGAAACCGGAACCGTCTCCCCGGCGAGGTCGAGTACGTAGCCGGTTTCCGCAGTCATCCCGGCGGCCGTATTGCCGCGTAGCCGCATGTACCCCAAGGCGACGGACCGGCCCAGCGTATGGCCGTAGGCCACCGAGGTGAGCTGGCCCAACACCTCACCATCCCGCAAGACCGGTTCGTTGCCGATCAGGAACACGTCCGGGTCATCGACGGTGAACACGAATAACCGTTTCGCCGGCCCGGCGTCACGCCGCCGCAGCAGGGCGTCCCGGCCCAGGAACGGAATGTCGCTATCCAACTTCGTGGCAAAGCTCAACCCGGCGTCCAGCGGCGTCTCGTCGGTCGTCAGTTCATGGCCGAAGGCACGGAACGCCTTTTCGAGCCGCAGGGAGGTGAGGGCGTAGGTTCCGGCATCCCGAAGCCCTAAATCAGCGCCGACGGCCTGTAACACTTCGTAAACCGCTGTGGCGATGGCGTTGGGCACGTAGAGTTCCCACCCCAGTTCACCGACATAGGACAAGCGGTTCGCCCGGACCGCGCCGGCCTCAGTCCCTATTTCCTGCGAGGAGTAGAAGGGGAAGGCGTCGTTGCCGAGGTCCGCATCGGTAACACGGGACAGCACGTCCCGCGCGCGCGGCCCCATCAGGCTCAGAACCGCCATGTCACCGGAAACATCGGTCACGGTGACGCGTTCATTGCTTTCCAGATGCCTCGAAATCCAATGCCGGTCGCGGATCGGCTGGGCGGTGCCGGTCACAATCAAATACCGGTCGGCGGCCAGACGCGTGACCGTGAAGTCGCTTTCGTAACCGCCGCGGTCGTTCAGCATGCCGCTATAGACGATCTGTCCGGGCGCGACCGCCATGTCGTTGGCGCAAAGGCGCTGCAACACCGATTCCGCGTCGGCGCCCTCGACCAGCAACTTCCCAAAAGACGTTTGATCGAACAGCGCGACGGTCTCTCGTGCGGCACGATGTTCCGCCGCGACGAGATCGTGCCAGGCTGGCTTGCCGAATTGCGGGCGGCGGGCCCGCTTGCCGGACGGATCGAACCAATCTGCGCGCTCCCAACCCATACGCTGGCCGAAGACCGCGCCTTTCGCTGCCAGACGATCGTGCAACGGTCCAAGGCGGATGTTCCGCGCCGTCTCCGGCTCCGTGCCGGGATAGTGGATCGCATAATGATCGCCGAGGACCTCGGGCACGCGGGCGCGCAGGCTTTCTTCTTCGGCATGGAACGGGGCGAAGCGGCGGATATCGACCGGCCAGAGATCGAACTCGGGATGCCCGTCGAGGACCCAATGGGCCAGGGCCTTGCCCGCGCCGCCGCTGGTCGCAACGCCCATCGAGTTCATCCCGCAACCCAAGAAGAAACCGCCGACCTCGGGGCTTTCGCCCATCAGCGGGCTGCCGTCCGGCGTGAAGCTCTCCGGGCCGTTCAGGAGGGTCCGCGCCTCCGCGGTTTCGAGCGCCGGGATACGGTGCAGAGCGTTCAGCATCATCGGCTCGAAATGATCCCAATCCTCGTTCAGCAAATCGAAGGAAAAATCCTTGGGCAGCGCGTCCAACGGCAACGCCTTGCCCTCGGGCTCGAAACAGCCGACCAACAATCCGCCCACATCGTCGCGGATGTACAGGTACCCGTCATGGTCGCCGAGGGTCGGCAGATGGCCGTCGATGCCGTCGATCGGCTTGGTCAGCAGGTAGAAATGCTCGCAGGCGTAGAGTGGAACGGACACGCCGGCCAGGGCGCCGACGGTGCGGCTCCACAACCCGGCGCACAGAACGACCGCCTCACAGTCGATCCGGCCCTGCGCCGTCTCCACGCCGCATACGCGGCCGTTGCGGATGTCGAATCCCGTCACCGGCGTGTGCTCGAACACGCTTGCGCCACGTGCCTTCGCGCCTTTGACCAGCGCGGAGCACAGATCGCTCGGATTGACCCGCCCGTCACCGGGACTGTAGACCGCGCCGATCACATCGTCGGACCGCATCAGCGGCCACAACTCCGCTGCCTCCTTCGCCCCCACGACATGCGCCTCCAGCCCGAAGGCGCGGGAAAGCGCGGCCTGCCGCTTGATATGCGTAAAGCGGTCCTCCGACGTCGCGAGGCTCAGACTGCCGGATTGCGACCAACCGGTCGATTGTCCGGTCTCGGCCTCCAGCCCCGTGTAGAGCGCGATGCTGTCCTTGATCAGCCGGGTTAGGTTTTCCGTGGAGCGCAGCGCCCGGACCTGCGCCGCGGAGTGCCAGGTCGTGCCAGACGTCAGTTCCGCACGTTCCAGCAGGACCGCGTCGTCACAGCCCATCTTGGCGAGGTGATACAGCGTGCTACACCCCATCGCACCGCCGCCGATGACGACCACGCGGGCGGACGTGGGAAAGGTGTCGGCCATATCGTCGGCCCGCTAGCGGAGGAATTCCGGCCCCATCGGCTCGAGCCGCACGCCTTCGCGCAGGTATTTGAACGGATAGAGGGTGCTATCGACGATGTGCGCACCCGGCGCTAGGACCACGATGACCTTTTCCGCGATCGGCTGGAAGTCGGCGCGGAAGTGGCAGGTGCTCTTCAAGGCGACGATCTTCTGCTTGGACGGCTCGATGCCGATATGCCGGAAGATGTCCTGATCGTAGGCCTGCATCCGTTTACTGGCGGTCACCACGCTGACGCCGCCGATGGTCAGCAGCGCGGTCGGTCCGATGTTGATCCGCCGTCCGCCGATGCAGGGTCCGGTGGCGGTGAACTGACCGTCGCTGAGCCGGGTCACGGTGAACGTCCCGTGGAAGGGCTCGACCCCGTCCGGCCCATGCTTTCCGCCGAGGTCGACGGTGATCTCGGCACCTTCTCCCGCGGCATGCGCCGCCGCGGCGGCCGCCGGATCGGCCATCACGCACATGACCGCGCCCTC
This sequence comes from Alphaproteobacteria bacterium, assembly GCA_965228975.1. Lineage (GTDB taxonomy): Bacteria > Pseudomonadota > Alphaproteobacteria > UBA8366 > UBA8366 > JAJFJD01. Next base: position 1,768,179 of record OZ245851.1, on the reverse strand, counting down.
GGCCTTGTTGCGCACCATCGCCTCCAACAGACCCGTGGTGTCGCCGGTGCCGCCGCAGCCGGGATTGTCCTGCGTATCGGCAAGGACGACAGGTCTGCCGGCGGTCTTGGCGATCTCCATCGCCTGCTGGACCGCGTCGTCGGGCGACAGCAATTCCTCGGCGAAGGCCGGCTCCAACTCGTTGACCATGTGGAACAGTTTGTCGGCGGCGGCATCGACCGCCGTTTGGTCGTAGCCATGGCTGACGACGGCGGGGCCGCACTCCGCCAAGTCCGACGGCGGGAAACCCGCGCCGTAGGACAGGTTCAGCACCGGGCCGCCTTCGCCCGCGACCGAGGCGTCGACGATGCCCTTGGACGGATCGACCAACGTGCATTGGAAATTCAGCGGGATCAGGAAATCGGTTTTTCGGAAGGCACGGGCCGTCGGCTGTCCGTCGACCAATACCCGCTCCAGGATCTTCGCCGACCGCGCGCCGGTGCCGTCCCGGTCGACATGCGGATAGGTCAGATAGATCGCCATTCCGTCCGTTAGATCAACCATCTGTTGGGTGATGTTCACATGGTAGTCGAGACTGATCACAACAGGGATGTCCGGCCCGACGCAGGCGCGTACGCGGCGCAGCATCTCGCCTTCGCCATCCTCGTAGGTCAGCGAGCACATCGCGCCGTGCAGATCGAGGTACACCGCATCGACCGGCATTGCTTCCGACAACCGCCCGATCATCTCGCCGACGATGCGCTCGAAAGCGTCATCGGTGATGTAGCCGCCGGCACCGCCGTGTCCCCAGACCAGCGGGACCAACTCATGCGACGGCGAAATCGTGTCGAGGAAACCGGACATGCCGAAGCTGTTGTTGGCCGCACGCTCGAAAATTTCCGCGCCATGCGCCAACGGCGGCATCTCGCCGCCTTCCGCGAAATAGTCGTAGTCGGTGTGAACCGGTACGAAACAGTTGGTCTCGTGCAGAAAACCGCCGATTGCGATGCGTGCCATGCGTTCGTGCCCCGTGCTTTTCTCGTTTCGTCGAGGAAAGCTTAACGGGCGATCAGCCCCGTGGCGATACGCAATCTGCCGCGATGGGTGTTACATCACCTCGAACAGCCCCGCAGCGCCCATACCGCCGCCGATGCACATGGTGCAAACGACATGCTTGGCGCCGCGGCGCTTCCCTTCGATCAACGCGTGACCGACCATGCGCGCACCGCTCATCCCATAGGGATGGCCGACCGAAATCGCACCGCCGTCCACGTTCAGCTTGTCACCGGGAATGCCGAGCGTATCGCGGCAATAGATCACCTGCACCGCAAAGGCCTCGTTCAGTTCCCAGAGGTCTATGTCGCCGACGGTCAACCCGTTGCGCTCCAGCAGGCGCGGCACCGCGTAGACCGGGCCGATGCCCATCTCGTCCGGCTCGCAGCCTGAAACAGCCGATCCCCGGAACACCCCTAGCGGCTTAAGACCACGCTTCTCCGCAAGCTCGCGGTCCATCAAGACCGCCGCGGACGCGCCGTCCGACAGTTGCGAGGCGTTGCCGGCGGTTATAAAGCCTTTCTCGTGCACGACGGGCTTGAGACCCGCCAGGTCATCTTTGCTTGTTCCCGGACGATTGCCTTCGTCGCGTTCCAACGTGACGGTTTCTTCGCTGGTCTCGCCGGTTTCCCGGTCCACATTGATCTTCACGGTTTCCATCGGGACGATCTCGTCGTCGAACCGGCCGGCCTGTTGCGCGGCAGCGGTGCGCGCCTGACTTTCCACCGCATACTCGTCCTGGGCGTCGCGGGAGATACCGTAGCGCTCGGCGACCGTTTCCGCCGTTTGCAGCATGCTGTCATAGAGCGCCGGTTTGTTCTCTAGAATCCATTCATTCTTGGAGCGGTAGTCATTCATGTTCTCGTTCTGGACGAGGCTGATCGACTCCAAACCGCCCGCGACCATCACCGGCGTGCCGTCCACAACGATTCGCTGGGCCGCCATGGCGATGGTCTGCAACCCAGACGAACAGAATCGGTTCACCGTCGCGGCCGATGTCGTGACCGGCAATCCGGCGCGGATCGCGATCTGCCGCGCGATGTTGCCGCCCGTCGCCCCCTCGGGCAGCGCACAGCCCATCAACAGGTCTTCGACCTCGGCGGGGTCGATACCCGCACGGTCTACCGCGTGACGCACCGCATGGCCGCCGAGATCGGCACCATGGGTATTGTTGAATGCACCGCGATAGGCACGCCCGATCGGCGTGCGTGCGGTCGAGACAATAACGGCTTCACGCATTTCCAAGATCTCCTGCTGCGGCGACTGACGGAAGCACGAATTCAATCGCGCCGCCCGCTTCGCACTACATAGCGCAGCCGCGACGCAGGGTACACTTGGGAATATGGACGGGGAGACGGTTAGTGGAGCGCGATCCCGAAAAACCGGTCCAACGCTAATTCAGCGTGGTCGCGAAAAATCGGTCCAACTCTAATTCAGCGTGGTTCCGAAAAATCGGTCCACGTCATCGGCCAAGCCGGAAAGCGGTTTCAGGCCGAGCGACCGGATTTCCGGGGTGAGGGGGCAGTATTCCAGGCGGGCGATCATCGTCGCCGCATCGAATTCGCCCAAAGCCATTTCAAGCAACACGCCCGTCGCGGCGCACATCATGTCCCAATTGCCGGCCTCGTCGCCGTCGATGAACAACGCGAGACGCAGACGACCGTCTTCCGGCTCGAAATTGTACCAAATCTGATCGCCGCTGATTTCGGTGCCCTGCGCCTGAATTCGGGCCGCAACCGGGCGACGCGGCCTGAAAGCCACGATTTCCCACCCCGGCAGGTCGGGCGCACTGCGTGCCAATTCGATAACTTCGTCGAACAATGGCATCAGGCCGTCCGCGCTGATCACGAATTGGACGACACCATCATCCGGTCCCCACAATTCGAAGGCAAGGTCCGGATGGACCAATCGAAGCTGTGCGTCGATCTCGCCAATAAGGGTGTCGTCGTCCAACCCGCCGACTCCCTTTGGCGCAATCTCTTCCGAAAACCAGCGCCAGAAGGCGGCCCGATTGGGCGCAGACCGCGAAAACTGTTCGATCGTCGGCGCGGCGACCGCCCCGGACGGCATCAAACTCCCCATGGCTTTCCATCATCCTTTTTGCAGGCAAGTCCGTTGACGTCGCTTGCCCCAACGCAGACGAAAAACCGTAGAGAGCAAAGATGAACAATTCATTGACGCGCACCTCAACGCCTTGCAATTGCGCCAATCTTTGCGTCGCGGCATTGGCCGGCGGAAGACAGGGACCGGTCTCTGTGGCAAAGTCGGCAGGATCGAATCATTAAAGGAAAACCGACCCATGCCGCTTCCCCTGGACGACACCATCCGTTTCGGATTGATGACGCGTTTGCCGACCCGCGACGTCAACCGCAAGACGACCGCGCTGTTGGAGGAACTCGGCTTCGATTCGGTCTGGGTCGGCGACCACATTGCCTTCACAACGCCGCTGCTCGACCCCTTGCTACAGCTTGCGCAGGCCGCTGCCTTTACCGAGACGCTGACGGTGGGGACGTCGGTCTATCTGATGCCGCTGCGCCCAGCCGCGGCGGTCGCGAAACAAACCTCGAGCCTGGATCATCTCTCCGAAGGGCGGTTCATCTTCGGCGTTGGGGTCGGCGGCGAATTCCCGCGCGAGTTCGACGCCTGTGGCGTTCCGGTCAAGGAGCGGGGCGCACGCTTGACCGAGGGCATGGAAGTCGTCCGGAAATTGTGGCAAGGCGACTCCGTGTCACATCACGGCCGGTTCTGGACCTTCGACGAGGTCCACATGCAGCCCGCCGCCTTTACGCCCGGCGGCCCCCCGATGTGGTGCGGCGGCCGTTCCGATGCGGCGCTGCGGCGCGCTGGACGGTTGGCGGACGGCTGGATCTCCTATGTCGTGACACCGGAGCAATTCGCGGACGGGCTGGCGAAGATCGACGATGCCGCGACGGCCGTAAACCGGACGGTGACTTCCTTCGGAACCGCGCACCTGCTTTTCACGCGGATAGACGACAGCTACGAAACCGCGCTCGACGATGCGGCGGATCTGCTCAGTAAACGATACGCCATGGATTTCCGGAAGGCCGCGGCGCGATATTGCGCCCTTGGCGATCCTGCCGCCGTGGCCGATACGTTGCGAAAATTCCATGCGGCGGGCGTCCGCACGTTCATTTTGGATATGCTGGGAACGGTAGAGGAGAGGGACGTGCAGCTTCGGCGTTTCGCCACCGAAGTCCGCCCACTGCTTACGGACCTGTCGTGAACCGTCAGGTCACTAGTCGCGTTTCAGAAATGCGCTCCGGAATATGTCCTTCATGGCCCCATCAGTGACGCTGATCGAGCTATCAGGCGCGGACGACACGGTCGCGCGACTCTGTCTGACCTTGCGTTTCGACTTTGCCTTGGAAGATTTTCGGCCCTTCGCGGCTTTCGCCTTTTTCGCCATCGGATGTCCCTGTTGCGGTACGCCGTTTCCCTAAGTTTCCTAAGGAAACGGAGTGACGTAAAGAGGAATCTGACAGCGCCTCACACAGCCGCGCTACATGCCCGTTTCGTCGAAAAGCGCCTTCAACAGGGGATGAACGTTCGGCGAGTTGTCGCAAATGAACTGCAGCAACGCGCGCTCGTTCGCATGGATGACGCCGTCTTCGGCGATTCGGCTCAGCAGCCAGCGCGCCTCCTGCTCGTCGATGCTTTCGCGGACAAGGGCCTCGCGCATCGCGGCATCGTCCTTCTCTTTCTGCGCGGCGGCATCTTTCGCCCCGAAAAGGTCCATCGCACGCCAGCCTTCGGCGACGTTGAACCGCACTAGATTCTGCCCCGTTTCGAGCAGCAAGCGGCCCACACCGCGGCGCTCCTCGAGCCAGTCTTCGCGCCGTTTGTATTCCTCGGCCGACTCCACGACGGGTGCAGACCGCGGGAACATCAGGTAATTGGCGGTCGCCTGTACGAATAGGTCGCGCCAACTTTCATGGTTGTCCGCGGCGCTCGTCGCGTTGTTCAGGTCCAGAATGACGTCGGCTTCCTGACGGGTCACGGTATAGCCACCGCCACCGCCGCCGGCATAGATCGTGCGGCGCACGAGAAGCACGTCCGCGCCGGTAATCACGCCTGCATTCCGGCCGTGGCCGTAAAGCGCCGTATCCGGCTCCAAAACGCTGTCTTTGACAGCCTGCAACACGAGCGTGGCGAGTGAATCGGGGCAGGACACCGACCAGTGCACGATGTTCACCAGTAGTTCGAGCTCGGTCACACCGTCGATCTTGCCGTCGTGCACAATTTGGCCGATGAGGAACTCGGCGGCCTCGTCGCTGACATACTTCACTGGGTCGGATTTCCAGACGAAATAATCGGTCAGCGAATCCACGTAGAATTCACGCCAGACCGGAACCTTGTCTTCGCAACAATGATCCAGATGGAAGATGGCTTCCGCCTCGGCGCGGCTGACGGCACCGTCCTGAAAGACGTTCTGTCGTAACGCCAAGACGTCGTCCGCCGTGATCAAGCCCTTGGCTTCGATGTCGGCGATGATATCGGGGTGCGCGGCGGCGTCGCTCATCGGGATAGCCCTTCCGATCTATGGAAAATGGGGAAAATCCAACGATTTCCGGCCACAAATATCCCGTATCCGGCCTTAAGAAACGATTAAACAATGGCACAATGTTCGCGTAAATCGTGCACTGCTCCGCACCCGCAACCGAAAAGAAACAGGGCTTGGATCCGGCCGGTACCGCTATTGCTGTGATAGAATATAAAAATGTTACCGAAAGAGTAGGGCGATCCGCCACCCGAGGACACTTACGATGCTTTCAGCTCGCCACCTTGCTATGCCCACGAGGTGGATCCCACCTATCTCGGCCTCGTACCGGCCCTCGACTTAGAGTCCCTACAGGCAATGCACCGAACATTGGAGACTGTGGTTAGCACCCTCCGATCCGTTCGGTTTTCCCAGCCTGACGCACCTCTGGTAGCATCAAGCTAAGCAAGAATCAGCGGCACTCAGGAGGTCTGTGTGGACAGCAACGCCGATATTACATTCGCCTTTCAGGCGGCACCGACCAGCGAAGAACCCAAGGCCGACCGCGACCTGTATCGCGAGGTGATCGAGGATTGCCATATCGGCGCCGATCTCGGCTTCGAAGCGGCATGGTTTCTCGAGCATCACTTCAGCGACTACTACCCGACACCGAGCCCGCTCGTGTTCATGGCGCATATCGCCGCCGAATGTCCGACGCTGGGACTTGGCACATCGGTTCTCGTGCTACCGTGGTATCACCCGCTGCGGATCGCCGAGGAAATTGCGATGGTCAACGCCTTGACCGAGGGAACACTGCATATCGGCATGGGGCGGGGGACCGCCAAGTCCGAGTATGACGCCTATGGCGTGGATATGAACGAGGCCCGCGCGCGGTTCGCCGAGACATATCGTCTTATCGACACGGCACTAACCGGCAAACCCTTCACGTTTGACGGCCGGTTCCACCAAATCGAGCGAGAAATTACGATCCGCCCGTCACCATTCGGCAAGCCAATCAACTTTTATGGTGCGATCGGTAGCCCCGGTAGCGCGGGTATCATGGCGGAACTGGGTTTGCCGCCTCTTTGCATCGCGCAGTTTCCCGACCACCTGCTCGACCGGATCATCAAGACTTGGCGCCAACGGACCGGCGAACTCGGCCGCCCAACGGAGGCGACCGTGCCCATCGCGGCCAAACTGTTTATCTCGGATACGGACGACAAAGCCCGGGATCTCGCACGCACCTATCTGCCCCGCAATTTCGAGGCACAGGTCAAACACTATGAAATCGACGCGAATCCCTGGGAAGACATTCCGGAGTACGAAGTCTTTTCCAAAATTTTCGCGAATATGAAACAGATGGCCAACCCGGCAAATATCGACCCGGTCATGGATCTCAACTTCGTCGGCAGCCCCGATACAATTACGGCGCGGATCGAGGTTCTGCGCGGACTGGGCTTCAACTATTTCCTGGTATCCTCCGCGACGCCCGGCGTACCTAAGGAGATCCGGCGAGAGATGTATCGGCGCTTCGCAGCGGACATCGCGCCGCGATTCGACCCTTCCTTTGGCAAGACGGGGACGGGCGCCCGGTTCGCCGCTACCGGCGACGATTGAAGAGCGCCAGAACACCAAGAGGCGAAACAAAAAGAAACGCGCGGCCCGGCATATAATTTCCGGACCGCGCGCAGCGGTGAGAAAGTCTTTGGTTCGACGGCTTATGCCGTGGCGATCTTCCGCCGGCGCGTGAAGCCGATCAGCGCCATCAGACCCGTCAAGAACAACCAAACGGCGCCCGGCAGCGGCACTTGGGTAACGCGTACCAAGATTTCTTCGCCGGCTTGACCGCCCACTTCCGCGATGAACAGCGTGAGGGTCGGCGTAATTGCGATATCCGCGAAGTTAATGACCAAGGTACCGCCGTCACCGAAGGTGAGGAACCCGTTGGCCGAGAAGATGCTGTCGCTCGAAACCGCGTCGAACGTATCCAACGTGGCCACGCCAGTGTTGATTGTGTTCGCGTCAACCGCCCCGAAGACCGGACCCGGAACCGGCCCCGCCGGACCCGCAGCGCCAAGATTAGGCAGTTGGTTCGGATTCCCCGTCGGACGTGTCGCACCCGCCTGGAACGCGAGGCTCAACGGCGTGAATTGATCGCCCGTGGTCGTCAGGTCGCCGTCTCCATCGAGGATCAAGCCGTCCAGATCGAAACCGGAGAAGACGCCGTCCGCGCCACCTTGGACGATGCCGTCGTCGATCAAGGTGATCGAGCTAACCAGGCTCAAGCCGAGTCCTGACAGATTGACACTGAACAGCTTGCTATTCGTACCGACTGTCATGCCCGTATCGGTCGGCGAAATGTCGACCGTGGCCGCCCGCGCGGGCGCCATACTCATTACAAATGCGACGCCCGCCACCGCGGCAATCGCAATAATTCCTTTAAACGATGTCTTCATCATAAATGCTCCCGCACAGACTTCCCCTAATAGACCAACCCAGCATCCCTCCGTGCCTTGAACCATAAGATCGGGGCACCCCGAACAACAATGTCCAATAAAGTGGCACCGGCAGGTATTTCTACTTACCACTTCCGCGTAAGTTGTTGATTTTCATGATATCTGACGGGTAATTCGGCAGAGCGACATATCCGAAGTGGTACCGGGCATCGCGCAACCTCGCCCAACCGTCGGCAAGATCCCAATCATGCTTGCCGTTGCGGCGATAACTCCCCCTTTTGCGCTACCCAAATGCACCGAATCCAACCCTTTGGGCCGATTGCCCCCCACCAAAGTTGGGACGATGGTGGTCTTACGCCGGCAAAGCTTCACAAGACCGGCGACTCGGATAGGGGAGGATTCGATGACCGACAACGTTATTCGGTTTCCAGACCGCAGCAAACCAGCGATCGACGCGATTGACCAACGCCCCGAGGCAAACGACACGATCACCTTCACACGCGACTCGCTTCGACCGCTGTCAACGGCTCATCCGGCAATGCCGCGGCATTCATCGACGGTCGAACACATGCCTTGGACCGACCTCGTGACGCGGAATTTCGACGGACGAGGGTGAAGCGGCGGGCGCGTCGGTCCTTTTGTAGACGTCCAATTTGGTATGCCGTACCGTATGGCGACCTTCGTCTGATGCCGTGCGGGCCAATCCAAACCGTGTTTCCTGTTCTTAAGCGATACCTAGCCAAAGACCGCCATCGTAGGTGCATACGTCTCCTGGGCGAATCATAGAAATGCCCACGATCGCATGGCTGGCGGCAGGCGGATCTGCGTTCTGCTTCGCGCTGGCTCTCATCCTGACACAATTCGCGCTCCGCCATCTTACCGCGACGTTCGGCGCCGCCATCAGCATGGCCTCGTCGACGACCGCATTTTGGCTCCTGGCGCCGACACTGTTGGCCGGCGATACGTGGATCCCCAGTTCGACCGCCATATTCGCAATGGTTGGCGTGCTGTTCCCCGCCGCCGTTACCCTGTTGACGTTCGAATCGAACAAGAGAATGGGTCCGACCGTCGCTGGATCGTTGGGCAATCTCGCGCCGCTGTTCGCGATACTTGCCGCTGTCATCATCCTCGACGAGCGGCTTTCCGGGTGGCACGTGGCCGGCGTCACGACCATCGTGATCGGAGTGACCGTGTTGTCGAGCCGTGGACGCCACGGCCCACCTCGCAGTTGGCCGGTTTGGCTCATCATCCTGCCACTCCTCGCCGCAGCAATTCGCGGTGCCGTGCAGCCCGCCGTGAAGTTCGGGCTCGCGGATTGGCCGAATCCATTTGCCGCGGTCCTGATCGGATACACCGTGTCCAGCGTCGTCGTCATCGCCGCCGCGACCGCACGCGATCACCGGTGGATGCAACGCGTCTCCGGGAGAGGATTCATCTGGTTTGCCGGTGTCGGTCTCTGCAACGGACTCGCGGTCCTGCTGTTGTACACGGCACTTTCCTGGGGACCGGTCGTCTTGGTGTCCCCGACGGTCGCAAGCTATCCGCTGGTCACGCTCATGCTGAGCTTTGTTCTACTGCGCACAGGCCGACCGACGCGGCGTCAGGGATTGGGGGTCGCCATGACCGTAATCGGCGTGGCGGTGCTGTTGGCAAGCAAAGGGTGAAGACAATCACCCGGAACAGGGGCGGGAATGGTTGCCCCGCCGCATTGCTGGACTTTCATAGACAAGAGGGGGCGATATGCGGCGGGGCATTTGGTCGCGCTTCCCAATACCAATACCTTGGGAGAGCACGTTCCGACCCGAAAATACGTGGCGAGCATTACCGTATTTTTACGGTCGCCGGACGTTTGCCGGATAAAACGGAGCGACCGCTATCGGGCAATCACCTTGGCGTAATAGGAAGGATCCAATTTGCGCTCGCCAAAGAGTGAAAGGATAAGAAGCATGTCCACATTCACCCCATCACTTGCCAAGGGTACGGCGAGACGCTCGAACGCGACGAAATCCTTTTCCGGGTTCAGGTCACAAACGCCCAAGTTCCAATACGGTTTGCCGCTCTCAACCGTCGCGAGGAACGCCCGAAAAGAAGCACGACCCTCAAATTGGTCGAACGCCTCGTCGAGATACTGGCCCGTATAACTTTCCCCAAAGTGGTCGTTTATGCGCTCACCGGTCAACCGCACCTTGAACCGGGGAGGATTGCCGATCACATCTATCAACCTGATATTGGGCAATAGATCGGGAAAATCGACCGGATCGATATGCTGTCGGCCCGGCAACGCGCTCTCTTGGTGCAAATCCCGCCAATATTGAATAAACCGACGGACCTTCTCGCTGCAGCCGGACGGCAGCTTGTCCAAATTCCAGATAATGTCTTCGCTTGCCTCTACCATAGGACGAACCAGAAGTGATTGGTACTACTATGGTATCCATGTTTCGATTAATCGCTCGTTAACACTAGAATTAGAAGAAGTTACGCCTACTTACGGCGGCACGATCGCGACATTGAGTCACGCTCCGCACCGGTAAGGCCAAACGACCGTTGACAAGAGCGGTAACTTTACTGTCAAAACCCACAACAAAGTGTTTTATCTATGGCGAACTAAGGGTAATCGCCTGTGGGCCGGGGGGGCTCTCCAGCACAATGAACCATAAAGCGCGACTGACTAGGTCCCTTGTGGTTCGACGCAGTTGACCTAAATCCGGTATCAATCGACCTCCACCATGCCTTAGTGCCCGAGCGGCCGAACAAGGACAAAGAGTATTTGCATGTCAAAAATCAAGATTGCCATCGCCGGCGTCGGTAACTGCGCCTCCTCCCTGGTTCAGGGACTGGAGTATTATCGAACAAATAATGCCGCAGACTCCGCCGGCTTGATGCATTCCGAAATTGCCGGACATGGGCCCGCGGATATAGAAGTCGTCGCCGCGTTCGACATCGATCGCCGGAAAGTTGGCAAGCCCCTGGAACAAGCCATCTTCGCGCATCCCAACTGCACGACCGTCTTTCAGCAGGCACTACCGGTTTCGGATGTCATCGTTTCGATGGCACCGGTCCTCGACGGCATCGCCGATCATATGGACGCCTACGAGGACGATCGCGCCTTTCGTGTCGCGGACACGGAGCCGGTGAACGTTTCCGAGGTGTTAAAGGAAACCGGGGCAGAGGTCCTTGTGTGTTATATGCCCGTCGGTTCCGAGGAAGCTGTTCAGCACTATGCGGAAGCCTGCCTCGACGCAAAGGTCGCCATGGTGAATTGCGTGCCCGTGTTCATCGCATCCGACCCGGATTGGGCAGCGCGCTTCCGCGAGGCCGGGGTTCCCATCGTCGGCGACGATATCAAGAGCCAGGTTGGCGCCACGATCGTCCATCGGACCCTGGGCCGACTGTTCAACGACCGCGGCGTCGCGCTCGACCGGACCTATCAGCTCAACACCGGCGGCAATACGGACTTTCTCAATATGCTGGAGAAGTCCCGGCTCAAATCGAAAAAGAAATCCAAAACGCAGTCCGTCCAGTCCCAGTTGGATGAGGAAATGGAAGGCGATGACATTCACATCGGCCCGTCCGACTACGTGCCCTGGCAAAACGACAACAAAGTCGCCTTCATTCGGATGGAAGGGCGCGGGTTCGGCGACGTCCCGATGCACCTGGAGCTCCGGCTTTCGGTCGAGGATTCACCGAACAGCGCGGGCGTGGTGATCGATGCGCTGCGCTGTGCCAAACTTGGCCTGGACCGGGGGATCGGTGGACCGCTGGAAGCGCCGTCGTCTTATTATATGAAGAGTCCGCCGGTTCAAGTGCGCGACCATGCGGCGCGCATTTCGACCGACGCGTTCATCGCTGGCAAGTCGCCGACGCTCGCCTTTGCGCAACCGAACTCGGAGACCGTGAAAATCGACGACGGTGACCACGTCGAAACGGCCCTTGTTCTCGCAGCCGGGTACGGCTCACGTCTGTTCCCGAATGCCAGCTTGCCAAAGCCGCTCGCACCGGTGGCAGGCGCAACCATGGCGGAATGGGTGGTTCAAACCCTCAAGGACAGCGTCGGCACCAAGCGGTTCATCGTCACGCTCGGCCATGAAGCCGACATGGTGCGGGCGCATTTCGAATCAGTGGCCCGCCGCAACGACGTAGCGGTGGAATTCGTTCGGTCCGACGACTGGGAAGCCGGCAACGGTGCCAGCACGCTTGCCGCCGCCGACGTGCTTGCCGACGAGCGGTTCGTGCTGACCATGTGCGATCATCTATATGATCCGTCCTTGCCGATGCGGCTGGTTCAGGACGACCTCCCGTCGGGCGGCATGCGCCTCGCGGTCGACATGGCGAAGCAGGCGATCTTCGACGTCGACGACGCCACAAAGGTGACGATCGATGGCGACAGCATTCGAGAGATCAACAAGGATTTGGCCGATTGGGACGCCGCCGATACCGGCGTGATGTATTGCACGGACGGTCTATTCGGTGCGTTGCGGCAAGCCGCGGCGGACGGCGAGCATGGCCTATCGGACGGATTGCGCCGCTTGGCGCAAGACGGCAAGGCGCAGGTAAGCGATGTCACCGGCTCCTGGTGGCTCGATGTGGACACGCCGGAAGCGCTCCGCATGGCGGAAGAATTCTTGGCCGGGTCCGCGCGCTCGGTCGGCTAACGGATCCGTGCGGGCCGGGGGTGGCTCACGGCCGCCGCTCGCGCCAAGCCACGTATAGGACAAGCAGCAGGAAGATCGGCGCTCCGATGCCGGCAAGCGCGAGGAACCAAGCTGCCTTTCCGAACAGTGACAGCGCGAACACGAGATAGATGAAGTCGCGCCGCGACAGATCATCCAACAGCTTCGTCAGCCGCGCCGACTGCTGCCCGGCGCCGGCAACGGATGTATAGACAGGCCCGGTATCGCTGCGTTCTTTTACTTCTTTCGCGCGAAGGGTCAGTCCGTAAACCGCAATCGCGGACCCCGCGGCACCGACAACAGCACTGATGCCGAGGTAAAGCGGCCACGGGGTGTCGCTCGCCGTGTACCAGCCCCATCCCATGCATCCGAACACGGCGATATGCACCAAGTTGTCGCCGATAAAATCCAATATGCCGCCAAGCCGGCTTTCCCGGTAGGTCAAGCGCGCCAACTCGCCGTCGCACCCGTCGAGCACCGAATGCGTCACGAAGAGAAGCGCACCGATGGTTTGCAATGCGGCGGCATCAGACAGGAAGAAGGGCGCACCGGACAGCCCGATCAGCATGCTCACGATCGTCATCTGATTGGGGGTTACGCCCCAGTTCACAATTCGGCGGGATACGAAAATCGAAATCGGCCGGGCAAAATGCCGGGACATGAAGCCATCGGTCTCTTTGACAAGCGCGCCCAAGAGGCGGGACCGGGCCGTTTCGAGCCCGGCGATACCCGTGACACGATGCAATCGAGACGCGTCGCCACGATCGGCAAGCGCTTTCAGACCGTCCACTTCTCCGAGGGTGTCGGCGGGAACCGTCGTCGGCGCCGAAGCGAAACTGTCAGCGGTTGCTGAAACCTGAACGTCCGCAATGCCCGAGACGAGCATTCGTAACCGGGCCACGTCTCCTTCGCTTGCCGCCACGATATGCAACGCTGAAAACCCGGCACGGCGGGCCGCCAAAACCAAACGGCGCAGCAGGCTCAACCCCAGCAACTGCGTCGACGGATCTATTGCCGGCTTCCGCGCATCGATCACCAAGCCCGGGGTTTCGGGTGCCGAGGACGGGGAGGGGTCGATTTCAGGTCTGGCGCTCATGGCCAGAGAGTATTGGACCACCCTAGGGAAACGCCACAGAAATCTATCGCGACGACTACAGCAGGCCGAAATGCCGGCAATCGTTGGGAATGCGCAGCATCGCCGAAGTCTGTATAGTGCTTTCCGAGTAACGGTTTGCCGTCAAAGCTTGGCCATTCGGTCAGGCGTCGAAGGAGGGTGCGATGTCGAGCGTCGAGGAACTTCAGGCCGCCACCACGGACATGAATGCGGAGGACCTGCTGCGCTATCTGATCACCGAAGCGTTTCCTGCCAAGACGATCGTCAGTGCCTCCCTACGCGGCCGCAGCGTCGTCTTGCTTCAGATGGTCGCGAAAATAGACCCATCCACCCCGATCGTGTTCTGCCATGCCCCCAATTCACACCCCGACAGCCAGGAATTCCGAGCCAAGCTCGTCTCGCGCCTTGGCCTCAGCGCCGTTCGAGATACCGTCGACGACGAAGGCGACCCGTTGCCGGGCGACTGCGATCACAGTGAATCCCTCTGGGCGGAAGATCCGGTCGACCATACCCGTGTTTATGCAACCGCAAGACTGAACCGGACCTTGGCCGATTTCGACTGTTGGGTAAGCGGCGTGTATCACGGACCGTACGGCGGCGAGGCGGGACCCCGTATCCGCGAAGAGGGCCGATTGCTCAGAATCGACCCATTGGCAGGATGGAGCCAGGACGACGTGCGCGGATTCATGAAGGAACACGGACTGTCCTACCACCCGCGCGCGACCCTGGCCCGGACGAAACCCACCACCGACGAACCGGACACGGTACCGACCTATCATTTCTGACGCACCCCACGACGCCATGCCATACCGGATTGACGGATTTTCCGTCTGCAGTTCTGTTTGCTATACATCAGCGCCATGATCATCGCCCAAATTTCCGACACGCATATCGACCTCGACCATCCGTTCGGCAAGGACCGCATTCGCAACCTCGTGCAGTGTGTAGAAGACATCAACGGACTCGACCCGTTGCCGGATGTCGTCATTCACACCGGGGACCTCACGAATACCGGCCATCCAGCCGAGTATGAGGAGGCGGCGAGAATTCTCGGCGACCTGCGTCCGCCGCTCTACGTAACGGCGGGGAACCGGGATGACCGCACAGCGCTCCGGTCCGTCTTCACCGACGGATCTTGCCTGATGCCCGAAACCGATTTCGTGCAATTCCGGGTCGATGAGTTTCCGGTGCGGCTGATCATTCTCGATACACTGACCGAAGACACCAACAAGGGCGATTTCTGTTCGGATCGCGCCGACAGCTTGTCAGCCGCGCTGTCCGAGGACGACTCGAAACCGACCGCGGTTTTCATGCATCACCCCGCCTTCGAAGTGGTCGAATCGAAGTATCCGATCCAGTTCGAATCCCGGGACGCGATGGCGAGGATGGAAAAGGCCCTGAACAGGTATGGCCGCGTCATTCGAGCGTTCTGCGGACATACCCACCGCGCCACGGCGGGTATGATCGGGGATGTGCCAGTGAGCAGCACGCCGAGCGTCGCCGTCGATCTACGCCTTGGCGATTACCCGGATGCCCATCAATCCGTTCCGCTTTATCAAATCCACCGATTCGATGGGACGGGTGGTTTCGTAAGCGAGATGCGGCCCGCCGGGCTCGCCGATATTGGGACCGCCGCTTAGATCGGCACGCCGTAGGTCCACGTAGGTTCCTTGCCGGGTTTCGGCCCGTTGGGTCTAATGCGGTATGCAAACTCGCAAAGGATCTCCGCCGTGACGTCACCAACGCTTGCCGAGCTTACGGGCCGGCTCGTCGAATTTCGCGATGCCCGGGATTGGCGTCAATTCCATTCCCTAAAGAACCTCATCCTTTCCGCCAATCTTGAATCGGCCGAGCTGCTGGAGTTGACCCAGTGGAAGGACGATCAAGCCGTCGAATCCGCAGCAGCGGACCCGGCATTCAACCGCCGGCTGGCGGAAGAGAGCGCGGATGTCCTCCTGTACCTGTTGCTGATCGCGGAGCGGGCGGGATTCGATCTCGCAGCCGCCGCGGCAGCCAAGATCGACATCAACGAAACGAAGTATCCGGTGGAGAAATCGCGCGGGAATGCGCGGAAATACACCGACCTGTAGCGCCAAGGTCCAATCAGACCGATCGGCACAAACCGCACCCTGGATAGCAAGGAGCCGACCGGCCGGATGACCGGCGCGGTCGGCTCCTAGAACCCGTACGTTTCTTGACGATCCGCTATTCGACGATGTGATAGACGGGCGCTTTTTCCATCGTCCACTTGCCCGATTCGGCATCGTACTGGGACAACGTGAAGCAGTGCCAATCCTCGTCGTTCAACTGCATATGGTCGCCGCGATAGTAGTATCCCGGCCAACGCGTTTCTTTCCGGAAAAGCGTGTGATGCATGACCGATTCGGACGCCAGCAATCGGTGTTTGAACTCCCACGTCCGTTGCAGTTGATGGTAGTCCTCGGCCCCGATGTGTTCCGCATCTTCCTTCAACATGTCCATCAGTTCGAGCCCCCGCGTGAGCAGCGGTTCGTTGGTCATGTAGTTAACGGAAATGCCGCCGCAATATTCGTCCATGAGCTTCTCAAGACGCTGCAGCGCGTGGAGCGGGAGGATGTAGCTCGGCGACACGGTACCAGCGACGATCTCGTTGCGGCCGACTTGGTAGTTGTCGAGCGGCTGATAGATCTCGGCCTCGATCCGACTGATTTCGGCTTCGTCGATCTGGGTATCTTCCCCTACGTCGTTCATGTAGTTGACCGCCGCCTTACCGGCAATCCGGCCTTCGGTGAACGACCCCGACGAGAACTTGTGCGGCGTGCCACCGCTGGCGTCGCCCGCGCCGAACAAGCCGTCCACGGTCATCATCCGGTTGTAGCCCCAGCGGTATTCAGGCGGCGCATAGTCCTCTGGACCGCTCGCCCAGGCCCCGGAACAGGTCGCATGCGATCCCATGACATAAGGCTCGGACGTGGTCAGCTCGGGATTGATCTCCTTCGGATCGATGTTCTGGGAAGCCCATACGACCGCTTGGCCGATCGTCATGCCCAGGAAGTTTTCCCAGCCGACGGTTTCCTTGTGGGGATCCTGGAACGCTTCCTTGGTGACCATCCGGATCGGGCCGCCGCCATTCGCGACTTCCTTCAGCAGGGCATGGTTCCGCAAACACGTCGGCACCGGATGGCGGTCGATATAGTCGCCCACCAGTTCCTTGGTGTTGTCGTACCATCGGGATTCGTACTCGTCTCCGTAGGCGTTCTGCGTATAGGTGCCCAAGTGCAGGAAGTAGGCGCCAACCGGCCCGTAACCGTCCTTAAAACGGGTCAGGACGATCCGGTTCTCCATTTGGGTCATCTTGGCGCCGATCTGGATCGGCAGGCCGTAGGCGGAAGCGCTGCTCCAGGGCGCATACCAGGTGCGTCCCATGCCTTCGCCGACCGACCGTGGCTTGAAGATATGCGAGGCACCGCCCGCGGCGACGATGACGGCCTTTGCCTTGAATACGTAAAAATCACCCGTCCGGACATTGAAGCCCACCGCGCCGGCGGCCCGTTTCGGGTTCTTCTTATCCATGAGGAGATGGGTGACCATGATCCGGTTATAGACATCGGTCGCGGCCTTGCGGGCGGCTTCCGCGACGATGGGCTTATAGCTCTCGCCGTGGATCATGATCTGCCACTTGCCTTCCCGCTGGTAGCGTCCGGTTTCCGGGTCCTTCATGATCGGAAGGCCCCATTCCTCGAACTTATGCACCGTCGAATCGACATGCCGCCCGATGTCATAGGCGAGGTCTTCGCGGACCAGCCCCATCAGGTCGTTGCTGGCGTATTTGACGAAATCTTCGGGCTGATTCTCGTTCCACTGCATGCCCATGTAGCAGTTGATCGCATACAGCCCTTGCGCGACGGCGCCGCTGCGTTCGATGTTCGCTTTCTCGACACAGACGACTTTCAGGTCGCGCCCCCAGTAGCGGGACTCGTATGTCGCTCCGCAACCGGCCATGCCGCCGCCGACGACAAGGATGTCGGCCTCGACATCTATTCTTTTTCTTCCTGAGAAAAGGCCCATCAAACGACTCCCTGCTTAAGCTTTGCGGGATCTAATGTCGGCAGCCCGCCCTCGATATTCAGCGCATCCGGCTCATGTGCCAGTTCTTCAGACTTGTAGGCGGCCTCGCTTGGCGCTTCGTACTGCTCGGCCGATTTGATCGAACCCCAGGGCGTGGTCCGGATGGGCGACACGAAGTTCTTCTCGCGGCCGTCCCGGAACTTCAACCGCCATGAAATCGTGCCTTTCTCCTCTTCGCGAAGCGTCCGGACGCTATGACCCAAGGGGGCGAAATCGGCGTAACCGCGGCAATCGATAGCATTCTGCGGACACGCCTTTACGCAGGAGTAACACTCCCAACACATGTTGGGTTCGATGTTGTACGCCCGGCGGTAGGTGGTATCGATGTGCATGATGTCTGACGGGCAAATATCGACGCAATGTCCGCAACCGTCGCAACTCGTCATGTAAACAAATGTGGGCATGATATTCCCTTATCTCCTATATCGAAGACCGATGATGTGCTGATTAGTAGTGGCGAGGTTGGCGGCGTGCGCTGCCAAAAATCTCGGGTTGATCCACCGGCGGCGGCAAGTTCCTACGCGTTTCGTTCGCGACCTCAACCCGTTTCTGCAGGGCGGCTGCAGGCTTGAAGAACATGTGCGAGAACTTCGACCACGGAATGGACACGAACAAAAACGTCGTTGCCAGCAGATACAGGCCAAGGAACACGGTCGCCCCCGCGCTACCCGCAGATTGCAGGACGGCCCAGATCAGCCCCAACGTCACGCTGGCGAGCAGCGATAGGATGAACATGTCGGCACGCACAATCCGGAAGGGAGAGTGGCCCTCGGCGGCAACGTCGACCCGAATGAAGAACCAGAACCAGTAGCCGCCGGCGCAAACCAGCAACGCGCCAAGATACCACAACAGCGGCAGAATGCCGGGTGTGGGCGTGGCGGGCGTCGGATATCCGAACACCATGATCACGGTCGTAACCACGTACAAAATAAACCCATACATCGTCAGAAGATGAGCGACCCTACGCCGCGCATTGCAGAATTCGGCGGAAGTCAGGACCTCGACGGCGGCGGTTTGGACGGTTAGTCCGACCAATTCCCCGGCGCCGACTTGCTTCGCACCCTTGTCTTGGGTCTTTCGCCAGTTGTTGAAGAAGTACTTGGCGCTTTTCTTATGAATGACGTCGTACAGCGTACCGCCCACAACCAAGAGGATCATGATGACGACATATGTCTGCATGACCGCGGGCGATATGGACGCCGAAAGTTCGGCGAAGGGATTGCTGCTGAACATTAAGTTTCCCCCGAATGCTAGCGCGTTCTAGTTATTCTGGATTCGCGAGGGGGATAGCCGCCACAATCGTCTCGCGCCGACCGGGCCGGTCGACTGGGCCGAACGAGTGCGGACAAGCTGAGCGATGCACTGAGTGATCGCACCAATTCCGCAACAAGCATTCTGCCGACGCCCCCTGCAAACCCTTTTCCGGACGGCAGCCTAACGATTTGATACCCCGACTGCAAATGCGCCGCCCTGCGGCATTTCGCCCTGTCGAATTTACCGCCGAGCCGCGCGAAGAAGCGTTCCATCGGTGTCGAATAATCAGTCCGTGGATCGGTCGCTTCACGTCTCCCACCGGGCGTCTCATGCCGCGTCGACCTAGCGCAGACGAGAGAAGCTCGTCACTTCAAGCCGTCATAGTAAGCCTGGAGCACCTCCAGCACTTCCGGCCGGCTGAACTCCGGCGGCACCGTTTCGTGATTATCGAACATCTCGCGCAAACGGGTCCCGGAAATGTTCAGGCGGTCCTCCGCATCGTGCGGGCAGGTCTTGCCCGTCGCCATGCCGTGACATTTCCTGCAATAGAAGGTGATGTCGATCTTCAACGGTTCGATCACCATGCTGTTGGGCGGGAGCGTGTCGAAGATGTGGTGCGCATCGAACGGGCCGTAATAGTCCCCGACGCCGGCGTGATCGCGCCCCACGATCAGATGCGAGCATCCGAAATTCTGCCGGAAGACCGCATGCAGGAGGGCTTCCCGCGGTCCGCCATAGCGCATCTCGATCGGATAGCCCGCCTGAATAACCGTTCCCGGCACGAAGTAATGCTCGACCAGCGCGTCGATCGCTGCGACCCGGACGTCGGCCGGGATATCACCCGGTTTCAAAGCACCGAGCACCTGGTGGATGAGGACGCCGTCGCAAATCTCGATCGCGATCTTCGCCAGATGCTCATGGCTGCGGTGCATCGGATTGCGCGTCTGGAACGCCGCGACCTGCGACCACCCCTTCTCCAGGAAAAGGGCACGGGTCTCGGCCGGTCGGTGATAGAGCCCCTTATACGTTTCCGGGAAATGCCCCTCCGACAGCGCTGCAACCCGGCCGGCAAGGTTCACCGGTCCTTGTTCCATCACCTTCTGTACGCCGGGATGTGCGGTGTCCGTGGTGCGGTAGACCTGCGAACACTCCAGTTCCTTGTCGATGGCGTATTTCTCGCTGACGGTGAGAATTCCGAGGATGTCGTCGCTGTCGCCGTCGACGAGAGCGACGTCCTCGCCGATTTCAATCGAGTCGGCCAATTCCTGGTTGCAGGACAATGTGATCGGGATCGGCCAGAAGAGGCCGTTCGACAATTTCATATCGACGCAGCAACCGCGCCAGTCCTGCTCGCCCATGAACCCGTCAAGCGGCGTGTAAGCTCCCATCCCCAACATGAACAGGTCCGAGACCTCTCGGCTGGATAGCGGGACCTGCGTCAGCGTTTCCGCCCGTTTCGTCTCGGCCGCGCGCTCCGTCTCCGGCAGCAAGAGAGGTTTCAAGGTCTCCGAGCCGTGCGGTGGTACGAGTTTCGACATGTTAAGTGCACTCCTTGCGTGTTTCTTTGACGGCGGGGCGGGGCCGCCATGCGCCTCAATTCCTTCGCCGCCCGCGCGGTGGGTCTGCCCGGGTGGCATGAAACGGACTCATAGACTGGCGGTGCTTTTTCGCTGCGAATTTTTCTTCGGTATTCTCCCGTACGTCTCGAATATCGAATATCCGCTAAGCCAGCAAGTCGATGAAGGCATCGTCACTATGATTTCCGATGGGACCAAGCGATGAACACACTCGAAGAAGCCCTCAAAAGCTTCGACGGCAAGGCAACCGCCATCTTATCCGAGGCTCGCGCAACCTTTGGTGACGAGGAATCTCTCTTGTCTGGCCTTGTCCCGCTTGCGGCCCATCCGGAATCCCGGATCTCGGACGGAGCGACCTGGCTGATTAGGGATCTCCTCGATGACGGCGTCCGCCTTTCCCCGTCCCGGACCGAAGACCTCGTCGGGCACTTCAACGCGGCGAAGTCCTGGCCGGCGCAACTCCATCTGTGTCAATCCATCCGGCATCTCGATTTGCCGGAACATCTGGCGACGCGCTGCGCAGACTGGCTCAAGCCATTGCTGCAAAGCGACCGGCCATTCTTGCGGACGTGGTCGATGGACGCCTTACAGCATCTTGCATTGCGAAACACGAACTTGGCCGGCGACGCAAAAACCGCCTTGGATGCCGCCGAACAAGACCCGGCGGCCTCGGTGCGCGCCCGAGCCCGCAATTGGCGAAAGCAGGCGAAGCGCCCTTAGGGCATGAAGATCGGCGACGCCGACACGCGTGAACTCGGGGCAAAGACGTAATGTCCGCATCCGTTCGGGGCTGCGGTACATGATTTATCGGCATCCAGAAATGGCGGAGAGGGAGGGATTCGAACCCCCGGAACCTTTCGGCTCAACGGTTTTCAAGACCGCCGCATTCGACCACTCTGCCACCTCTCCATCGTCCGAAAACGACGTCCCGCACCGGAACCGGCCGCGCGTCGAATTCGGAGCAGTCTCCTAGCACCGGACGCCGCCCGTCGTCCAGACGGTGCGTCCATTAGCCGGAGCATCCTTAGTCAATTTATATGGATGGATCGCCCGCACGGTCCTGGCGTGCAAACGCGCCGCGCCGGCCAAACCGGGCGCCGAAGGGCAGGACAATCGGCCGTCCTATGACCGCTGCAGGAACTCCACGCCGACGTAATCGGACTTGCGGCGAATGATCTCGCAAAGGAACGCCTCGCCGGCAGGGGTGTGCAACTCGAAAAATTTGGGCAATGACGAAACGTCGGCCGCCCGCAGACGAGCGCCTTTACTGGATATGTCGATGATATGACAAGCCAGTTCCTCGGCGCCGTTCCGGAACGTGATATAGGCTCCGATGCGGGCTTTCTGTCGTTCGGCTTCACGCCGTTCCGGCAGCCCGTCGCGGCTTTCGGCAAATAGGCCGAAATACCCTCTGTCCGCTTGATTCAACATCGTTATGCACTCGATCGATAATGTTTTATGTACATTTCAACTATTAAGGTTAATGACGTAACCTTGCCATTTACTTAACCTTCGAGCGCACTTCTACCGTCTAAATGCCCCGTGTGCCGGCCTTTTCAGGCATTCGACCGCCCGGATTTCTGCGAATCGGACGGTGGCACCATCCCAGTACGATAGGATACGTAGAATAAAGGCGATTTGTGGCCACAATTGGGCCATTTGCTGGGCAGCGAATCCTCGGATTTCCGCCATTCGCAATTGCCGGGTCGACGATTTGGCCAAAGACCTGTATCTCCTGCGGCATGCTGGCCGGCGTCCTCACGGGGCTCTCGCTCCTGTCCCTCATCATCTGGATCTATCTGATCGCATTCCGCGGCGGATTCTGGCGTGCCCGTGAACGGTTGGATGGCCCGCCCGGCGACCTCGACCCGTGGCCCGCGGTCGCCGCCCTGGTGCCGGCACGTAACGAAGCGGAGGTGCTCCGCCAGAGCCTCTCGACATTGCTGCGGCAAGACTATCCGGGGCCCTTTCACGTCATCCTGATCGACGACCACAGCGACGATGGGACCGCGGACATTGCCCGCCGGACGGCCGCCGACCTGGGACAAGGGGCGCGGCTGACCGTGACCCGGTCCGACCCGTTGCCGCCCGGATGGGCCGGAAAGGTGTGGGCGCTCTCGGAAGGCTTCCGGCAGGCGCGCGAAACGGTTCCGGATTACGAATACCTGCTGCTGACCGACGCCGATATCGCGCATGACGCCGTCAACCTGCGCCGGCTGGTCGCCAAGGCGCGGGCCGAGGACCGCGACCTGGTCTCACAGATGGTGGTCCTGGTGTCGGAAGGATTCTGGGCGCGGCTGCTGATCCCGGCCTTCGTCCTCTTCTTTCAGAAGCTCTATCCCTTTGCCTGGGTGAACGATCCGGCTCGCCGTACCGCGGCCGCCGCCGGCGGATGCGTCCTGCTGGACCGCCGCGCCATCGGGCGTATCGGGGGATTCCAAGGGCTGCACGACGCCCTGATCGACGATTGCACCCTGGCGGCGCTGATCAAACGGGAGGGCCGGAAAGGCGGCGGCCGCCTCTGGCTCGGCCTGACAACGGCGGCGGAGAGCCTGCGGCCCTACCACGGCCTACAGGGCATCTGGCGGATGGTCGCCCGATCCGCCTATACCCAGCTCCGACACTCACCGATCCTCTTGGCCGGCACCGTGTTCGGGATGGCAACGATCTATTGGGTGCCCCCGATAGCGGTCCTGTACGGATCGATTGCCGGCGTCCCCGCCGTCGCGGGCCTCGGTGCCATGGCCTGGTGCCTCATGCTGATCGCCTTCTTTCCAACCCTCCGGCTCTATAAACAGCCAATTTCGCTTACCCCGCTATTGCCGCTGGCCGGGCTGCTATACAGCCTGATGACCGTGGGCTCGGCCATTTCTCATTGGCGCGGGCGCGGCGGGGCCTGGAAGGGCCGGGTCCAAAGAACCGTGGAAAACTAGACTTTTTCGCCGGTTTGCGACCAGCGTCGGTTGAGCCGCGCCATCGACACCATTTAACCATGTAATACGAAAGTAATCACCGGATATAACCCGTTGTTACTAGCATGTTATTACCAATTGACCGAATTTAGCGAAATGATTACTACAATTTTAATAACTTTGTACCGAAGTTGTTAGAAAAAATAAAATAGTGGTATCTAGGAGTACTAAGTGATGAAGAAGCAGGTATTGGCCATCGCAGCAGCCGTCGCCATCATGTTCGGCGCGACCGTCGCGAGCGCGACCGGCGGGTATGGCAGCGGATACAACAAAAATTATAACGATAACTATAACTACAATAAAAACTATAACGACAACTATAACAAAAATAATAATTACAACGACAACTACAATAAAAACTATAACAAGAACTATAACGATAACTATAACAAGAACACGAATAACAACAACAGTATCAATAACAACAACAGCACGGCAAAGGCGAAGGCGAAATCCAACGCCAACGCGAATGCAAACTCGACGTCCAACGCCAACTCCACCGCGACGGGCGGCGATGCGACGGCTACGGCAACCGGCGGAAGCGCCACTTCGAGCGCCGCTGGCGGTGCCGGCGGCGACGGCGGCAACGGCGGCGGTGGCGGTAACTCCAACGTCAATATCGAAGGCGATGACGTTGCCGCATCCAGCGCCGCGCCGATCGCGCTGACCACCTCGAACGACACCTGCATGGGGTCCACCGGCCTCGGCGTGCAGGGCATGCAGTTCGGGTTCAGCGTCGGCTCGACCTGGACCGACTCCAACTGCATCATGCTCAAGAATTCCCGCGAGCTGAAGATGCAGGGCCATAACAAGGCCGCCAAGGCGCGCCTTTGCATGGACGACGACAACGCGATGGCGTTCGAGCTGGCCGGCGAGCCGTGCCCGCGGGCGCTGAAGTCCACGCAAAACGCGATCGCGACCCTCGGCGAGTGGAAGGCCGACTATGCGGCGACGACCGCCGCCCAGACGGCCGCTCTTCCGGGTACGACAAAAGCCAAAGCGACGAAGGCTGCCATCGAAGTCGATGTAGACTTCGGCAACGACGAGTAAGCACCGGCCACTTGGCCATTGCCTGAACGAACTGACCGCTCCGCGGTTTGGCGGGGCGGTTTTTCTTTGTCGGGACCGAACCGCCGCAGGACGCGCGGCGCAAGAAAGGTTCGAGGCCACGTCCGAAAAGGAGCGCGGCCTCGAAATGGTTCAGGGGAGTTCCTAGGAGCGAAGAACTCTCGCACTGGGGAACATGTGGACCGTAGGCCGGATAGCGGACGGTCGCGAATCACATCGGCTCACACATCCCGGAGCGCCGCGCGAGTTTGGATCCGATACCCGTTTAATCATCTCCGTAGCGATGGTGTCGTTTGTAATGCCGGCCATGTCGCCAACCGTGATGGCCACCGCGATATCCGTGCCCGGGATGACGCCGGTAACCATGATGCTTGTATTTGCCATAGCCGTAACCAGGGCCGTATTTGTAGCCGCCATGCCCGCCATATTCGCCATATCCGCCGTGATATCCGTGGTAGTAATGACAACCGCTTAAAAGCAAGGCGCCACCGACGATTGCACCGAGCGCCGTCAACCGGCGGCCACGCGTAGATTTAATTTTCCACATTGTACGACCCTCCGAAATGCAGTCTCTCGAAATGAGTTAATTTCTACATCCATAATTACTATCAGTTTTGCGTATATTTTTGCAATAAAAATTGCCCGCGCTTAGGTTGGCCCGCGGCATTCCTGATGCCCGCTCAAAAAAAAGGCCCACGCGTGGGTGGTCGCGTGGGCCAGGTTCGTCTCGGGGGAGAGAGAGACAATGGGTGTCTATCGTGGTGGGTGTCTAAATCGCGTCATGCCTTTCGTAACGGGAGAGCGACGAAACGTTGTTCCGCTTCCTTACGGACCAGAAGCAGTACGGCCTTCCGGGAGGAACGGCCCGCTGCCTCGACCTTCGCCGCCACATCATTCGGCGTGGCAACGGGCTCGTTGCCGACCTCGACGATCACATCTCCGGCGGAGAGACCTTTGGCCGCAGCCTTGCTCTGCGGATGCACCGTGGTGATGACGACGCCATCGACGTCATCGGTGATGTTGAAACGATCGCGGGTCACCGGGTCCAGCGCCTGCAGCCGCATCCCGAGCAGCAGCTTCTTGGTTAGTTCGGCGGACGCCACCTGCTTCGGTCCGGGGCGGAGCCCCACCTTGACCGACACGGTGCGCTCTTCGCCTTTCCGCAACAGCGTCAATTTCGCGGTTTTGCCCGGTTTCACGGCGGCCACCAGACGCGGCAGCGTCCGCACCGACGACACCTGTTGGCCGTCGACGCCGACGATCAAATCGCCCCGCCGCACACCGGCCACGGCGGCCGGGCTCTCGGCGGTCACCTTGGAGACAAGGGCGCCCTTGGCCTCTTTTAGGCCCAGACTGGACGCCACATCCTCGGTGACGGCCTGAATTTGTACACCGAGCCAGCCACGCTCGACGTTGCCGCTATCCTTTAGCTGCGCGATGACGTCGCTGGCGGTCGAGGCGGGAATGGCGAAGCCGATGCCGACACTGCCGCCGGTCGGCGAGAATATCGCGGTGTTGACGCCGATCACGTCGCCCTGTGTGTCGAACGCCGGGCCGCCGGAATTGCCGCGGTTGATCGGCGCGTCGATTTGAATGAAATCGTCGTAAGGACCCTGGCCGATGCTGCGGTGATGCGCTGAGACGATACCCGCGGTCACCGTATGGCCGAGACCGAACGGGTTTCCGATCGTCACGACCCAGTCGCCGACCTTCGGCTTCGCGGATTTACTGAAGCTTACATGCGGCAAGTTCCTACCCGCGTCGATCTTCAGCAGCGCCAAATCGGTCAGCGAATCCCGGCCGATCAACTTGGCTTCGTGCTTCTTGCCGTCCTTCATCTTCACGACGATTTCGGCAGCGCCGCGTACCACATGGTCGTTGGTCACGATGTAGCCCTCGGGATCGACGATGAAGCCGGAGCCGCTGCCGACTTGCCGTTGCCCCGGGCCACGGCGTGCGCCGGGCGTCTCGCCGCCATAAGGCTGGCCGAATTGCTGCATGCGGTCTTCGCCGAAGAAACGCCGCAGGAATTCTTCCATACCGTCGGGATCGCGCGGCGACGAGCCGTTGCTGCCCATCTTGGCGAGGGCGGGTCCCTTTTGCGTCACCTGAATGCTGACCACGGCGGGGCTGACCCGCTCGATAACGCTTGAAAAACTTACCGGGGCCGGCAGGGCGGCCTTGGATTGCACGACCTTTTCCGGGGCTTTCGCCCGTACCGGATTGTCGCCGACAACCGTCGCGCCGTAACCGGCCAGAACCAAAATGCCGACCGTCGCCAAAAGGCCACCGGACTTCCATGTGCCGGGACGCATTGCTTTGGGGATCATGAAGGCACCTCCTTCTGTAAATCGTCCGAAAGGGGTTACCGGAGCAGCCACGCGGCGGGGGCAAGTGATAGAGAAGGGGAGAAGAAAAGCCACACAACCGCCCCGGTATGCGACACACTCTATCGATCCCAGACTTACGCCCCGATTTCCGCTACCTTACAAAGAAGTAAGGTTAGGAAAGCCGGGCTTCGGTTTCCGCCGTGAACCACCCGTCATCCATCGCCGCCGAAAGGGATGCATCAAATGCCCCGAATCCCCGAAATCGACCTGAACCGCCTTCCGGGTCCGCTCCTCGACCTGCTGGAGAAGCGCCGCCGCGCAACCGGCGAGCCCACCTGGCAGAAGGTAATGGGTCACCGGCCACGGCAACTCGGCCATATTCTTGATTTAATGGGGAGTTTCGCCGACGACAGCCTGTTGCCCGTCCGGCTTCGCGAACTCATCGTCGTAACCGTCTCGAAGGCCAACGAATGCACACATTGCGTCGGCAGACATGCGACGCGGCTGCATGACGCGGGCCTGCCGCACGCGGTGATCGACGCCATCCTGGAGCCCGATTGTCCCGGCCTGACGGATGCGGAACGGGCGGTGCGGGACTACGCCGCCGCCCTCACGGCGAACCCGAACCGGGTCAGGGATGCGGTTTTCGACGGACTGCATGCCCATTTCGACGACCCGCAAATCGTCGAGATCACATTGCTCGCCACGCTGGCCGGGTTCTTCAACGCCTTCAACAACGTCATGCAGGTCGAGTTGGATCCATCGCATATTGCCGCGCTGGCGGCGCAGCGGGACCGGGAGGCCGCGGCGGAGTAGGGGTGTCGCCTACCGCCCGACGAAGTTCGGTTTCCGCTTCTCCATGAACGCGGTGCGGCCCTCGACATAGTCTTCGCTGTCGAAACACTCGTCGTAAAGCCGCTGGCACAGGTCGAGGTCCTGATCCTCCGGATCCTTGACGATTTCGCCGACGATCTGCTTGACCGAGCGCACGGTCAACGGCGCGTTACCGGCGATCGTCTCGGCATAGTCCCGCACATAGCTCTCCAACTCCGCCGCCGGCACCACCCGGTTCGCCAACCGCATCGCCTTGGCTTCGTCCGCGCTGAACCGCCGCGCCGTATAGAAGATTTCCTTTGTCGCCGACGGACCGACCAAATCGACCAGTTTGCGGATATGATTGTAGGCGTATCCGAGACCCAGCTTCGCCGCCGGGACGCCGAACTGCGCGTCCTCGGAGCAGATGCGCATGTCGCAGCAAATCGCGATCCCGGTGCCGCCGCCGATGCAATAGCCACGGATCATCGCGATGGTCGGCTTGGCCGAGTTCATCACCGTGTCATAGCCCCGCGTCACCGACTCGCCGTAGGCCTTGATCGCCGCCTCGGAGGCGCGCTCGTCCTCGAATTTCGAGATATCCGCGCCCGCGACGAAGGCTTTTTCCCCGGCGCCCTTCAGGATGATGACGCGTACATCGTCATCCGCATTGAACCGGTCGACCGCGTCCGCCAAGCCATCCCACATTTCCTGCGAGACGGCATTGTGCTTCTCCGGATTGTTGAAGGTAATCCATCCGATCGAGCCGTCCTTTTCGGCGATCAGTTTGTCACTGCTCATTCGCTAACTCCCTAAACGATGTGATTCAGGACCGGCTACGGCTCAGACCACGTTGCGCTTCTGCAAATCCGCAATCTCGGCGTCGGAAAATCCGAGATCGGAGAGAACCTCATTCGTATGTTCGCCGCGCTCCGGCGGCGCCACGGCGAGACTGCTCGGCGTGCGGCTGAGCCCGATCGCCTGGCCGACCAATTCGATATCGCCGAGTTCGTTCGAATGCACCTGCTGCGCCATGCCGAGATGCTGCACTTGCGGATCAGCGAACACTTGGTCGATCGAATAGATCGGACCGGCCGGGACACCGGCCTCGTTGAACAGGTCGATCCACTCCGCACTGGTCTTGGTGCGCGTGACGGCGTTGATCTCGTCGCTCAGCGCGTCGCGGTTGTCGGAGCGGGCCGCCGCGGTGCTGAAGCGGTCGTCGCTCTGCCAGCGTTCCGCATCGACCGCGGTGCAGAAACGGTCCCAGATCGCGCCGCCGGCCACAGCGATGTTGATATGGCCGTCCGACGTCTCGAACACGCCCGTCGGAATGCTGGTCGGGTGATTGTTGCCCGCCTGCTTCGCGACATCCTTGGACAGCGTCCAGCGCGCTGCTTGGAAGTCGAGCATGAAGATCTGCGCCTGGAGCAGGGAACTTTGCACCCATTGCCCCTTGCCCGATGCCTCGCGCTCCAACAGCGCGACCATGATGCCGTGAGCACAGAGCAGACCGGCGCACAGATCGGCGATGGGTATGCCGACCCGCATCGGACCTTTGCCGGGCGCACCGGTAATCGACATCAGTCCGCCCATGCCCTGGGCGATCTGGTCGAACCCCGGGCGGCCCTTATAGGGACCGTCCTGCCCGAATCCGGAGATGCTGCCGAGGATAATCCGCGGATTGACCGCGGCCAGCGAGTCATAGTCGATGCCGAGCCGGTTCTTCACGTCCGGGCGGTAGTTCTCGACAACCACATCGGCCTTTTCGACGAGTTTCTTGAACAGCGCGATCCCATCCGGGTCCTTCAGGTTCAGTGTGATCGCACGCTTGTTGCGATGCAGGTTCTGAAAGTCCGGACCGTGCCGCTTGCCGCCGAGGCCCTCCGCGGCATCCAAGGCCGCCGGCAATTCGATCTTGATGACATTGGCGCCCCAGTCGGCCAACTGCCGCACGCAGGTGGGGCCGGACCGGACTCGGGTCAGATCGAGCACCGTGAAGCGGGACAACGCCGATGAGGCGGGTTGATGGGGCATATCCTATTTCCCTTGGTCGATTATGAGGCCGATTATCGCGCGAAAGCGCTTTTGTTACGGCTTGGTAGTGACTTGCCTGCCTTGTATCACGGCCCGGGACCTCATGCCTAGCCACCCGGCGGCAAAGGATCGCATCTGCGGTCATCCGCTTGTTGCGCCCGCCGGTTCGATATGGTGGAGTGAAACGGATGCTTCGCACAACCCCTGCGGAGGGTCGACCTTGGAGGCTGAACTGGCTGTATTAAGAATTGGCTGAATAAGAAGAACTGGGAAGGGGGGCGGAGCCTGTATGGAGTATTTCCTCCAGCAGCTCATTAACGGCGTTACGCTGGGGGCAATTTATGGTCTGATCGCCATCGGATACACGATGGTGTACGGCATAATCGGCATGATCAACTTCGCCCATGGCGAAATTTTCATGATCGGCGCCTTTGTCTCCCTGATCGCATTCCTGCTCATGGCACTTGTCGGCATCACCTGGATCCCGCTGGCGCTGTTACTCGTTCTGCTGATCGCCATGGTCTTCACCTCGGTCTACGGCTGGACGGTCGAGCGGTTGGC
This sequence comes from Alphaproteobacteria bacterium, assembly GCA_965228975.1. Classification (GTDB taxonomy): domain Bacteria; phylum Pseudomonadota; class Alphaproteobacteria; order UBA8366; family UBA8366; genus JAJFJD01. The sequence continues at coordinate 1,737,690 of OZ245851.1, read as the reverse complement.
CTACCGCCCGTTGCGCGGGTCCTTTCGCCTGGCCCCGCTGATCTCGGCGATCGGCATGTCGATCTTCCTGCAGAACTACGTGCAAATCCTCCAGGGCGCGCGGGTCAAGCCGCTGCAGCCGGTGGTCGACGGCGGATTCAACATCATGCAACGCGGCGATTTCGTCGTCTCGCTGAGCTATCTCCAGATCATCATCGTCACGGTGACCGTGGTTCTGATGGCGTCCTTCTCGCTGCTGATCGCACGCACCTCGCTCGGCCGTGCCCAGCGCGCCTGCGAACAGGACCGCACCATGGCCGCGTTGCTCGGCATCAACGTCGACCGCACGATTTCCCTGACCTTCGTGATGGGCGCGGCGCTGGCCGCCGTCGCGGGGCTGATGTTCGTGCTGTATTACGGCGTGATCGACTTCTATATCGGTTTTCTCGCGGGGATTAAGGCCTTCACCGCCGCCGTCCTCGGCGGCATCGGATCGCTTCCGGGCGCGATGCTCGGCGGGCTGCTGATCGGCCTGATCGAGACCTTCTGGTCGGCCTATTTCACCGTCGAATACAAGGACGTCGCCGCCTTCTCGATATTGGTCTTGGTGCTGATCTTCCGTCCGACCGGGCTGCTCGGCAAACCCGAGATCGAAAAGGTCTGACCGGAATGGCGGTAGACACCAGCGACAAACCGACCGGCATCGCCGCGGCCAACATCCCCGATATGCTCAAGGATGCGGGCATCAGCGCGTTGTTGGCGCTCGCCCTGGCGATCCCGTTGTTCGGCTTCCGGGTTTCCAGCCTTGGCACCGGCAAAGGGTTCGGGCTGGAGCAGCGCTGGGACCTGGTGGCCATCGCTGTCGCGGCGGTTTTCGTCGGGCGGTTGATCCTCATGCCGACGATCCGGACGATCACCGCGCGGATGCGCGAACAGCGCAGCGCACGATCGCCGGAAGCCACCGAAACGCTCCAAAACTTGATCAAGATCGCCAAGACCTTCCTGTTGGTTGCGCTGCTGATTGTCGCCGCTTTCTGGCCGACCTTTCCGGGCGTCGACCGCTGGCTGCTCGACCTCGGAATACTGGTCCTGACCTACGTCATGCTGGGGTGGGGCCTAAACATCGTCGTCGGTTTGGCCGGCCTGCTCGACCTCGGTTACGTTGCCTTCTACGCGGTCGGCGCCTACAGCTATGCCTTGCTTGCCATTAATTTCGACCTCGGTTTCTGGCAATGCCTGCCGTTGGCCGGTCTGTTCGCGGCGTTCTTCGGGATCATCCTTGGGTTTCCGGTGCTTCGGCTACGGGGCGACTACCTGGCCATCGTGACGCTCGGGTTCGGCGAAATCATCCGGGTGGTCCTGCTCAACTGGTACGAGGTGACGAAAGGGCCGGACGGAATATCCGGTATTCCGCGCCCGACGTTCTTCGGGTTGCCGTTCAAGCGTAATCCATCCGAGGATGTAACGTCCTTCCACCAATTCTTCGATCTGGAATTCGCATCCACGCACCGAATCATCTTCCTCTATTACGTGATCCTGATCCTGGCGCTGATCACCAACTTCTTCACCTTGCGCATGCGGAAACTGCCGCTCGGGCGCGCCTGGGAGGCGTTGCGCGAGGATGAGATCGCCTGCCGGTCGCTCGGCATCAATCCCCGCAATACGAAGCTGACCGCCTTCGCGATCGGCGCGATGTTCGCCGGATTCGGCGGATCGTTCTTCGCCACCCGGCAGGGTTTCATCAGCCCCGAGAGTTTCACCTTCATCGAATCGGCGATCATCCTGGCGATCGTGGTGCTGGGCGGCATGGGCAGTCAGCTCGGCGTGGTCCTCGCGGCGATCTTCCTGATCGGCATGACCGAGTTCTTCCGCGAACTTGAGCAGTTCCGGATGCTGGCCTTCGGCGCGGGCATGGTCGCGATCATGGTCTGGCGGCCGCGCGGTCTGTTGGCGCACCGCGACCCGACGATCCGGTTGAGCGATTCGAAGGGCGGCGGCCCATGAGCATGACCGCACAACAATCCAACGATCCGAGCGCCGGTACCGTCGCGCCGCTGCTCGACGTGGAGCATCTGACCATGCGGTTCGGCGGTCTGATGGCCGTCAACGACGTCTCCTTCACGGCGAATCACCGCGAGATCACCGCGATCATCGGTCCAAACGGCGCCGGCAAAACCACGGTCTTCAACTGCCTGACCGGTTTCTACAGCCCGACGGTCGGCCGGCTGACGCTATCCGCCCGAAACGCGACATACCTGCTGGAGCGGATGGAAGGCTATCAGATCACGCAAAAGGCGCATGTCGCCCGGACGTTCCAGAATATCCGCCTTTTCCCGCAGATGAGCGCGCTGGAGAACCTGCTGGTCGCACAACACAACAAGCTGATGCGCGCCTCCGGCATGAGCTTCCTCGGGTTGCTCGGCTTTCCAGGGTACCGAAAGGCGGAAGGGGCCGCGGTCGACGTCGCGCGCTACTGGCTCGATCGGGTGAACCTGACCGACCGCGCCGATACCGATGCGGGCAATCTGGCCTACGGCGAACAGCGAAAACTGGAGATCGCACGGGCCATGTGCACCGACCCGGTGCTGCTGTGCCTCGACGAGCCGGCGGCCGGACTGAACCCAACCGAATCATTGGAGCTGAACGAACTGCTGCTGTTCATTCGGGACGAACACGCGATCGGCGTGCTGCTGATCGAGCATGACATGACCGTCGTGATGGAGATATCCGACCATATCATCGTGCTCGACTACGGCCGGAAGATCTCCGACGGCACCCCCGAATACGTGCGCAACGACCCGGCCGTCATCCGCGCCTATCTCGGCGAGGAGGAGGACGACGAGCTTCCGCCCGAGGTCGCGGCCGATTTGGCCGATGAAAAGGGAGCAGAGAAGGGAGGGGGCAAGGACCCGGCCTGATCGGCCCGTCCGCCAGATCGCATGACCTTACTCTCCGTCTCCGGCGTCCACACCCATTACGGCAATATCGAGGCCCTCCGCGGCGTCGACCTCACCGTCGACGAAGGCGAGATCGTCACCCTGATCGGCGCGAACGGGGCCGGGAAATCGACCCTGTTAATGACTGTCTGCGGCAACCCGCGGCCGACGCGTGGCAGCGTGCAATTCGACGGGCAAGACATCACCGGCAGCGCGACATTCGACATTATCCGGCGCGGTATCGCCCATTCGCCCGAAGGACGGCGCATCTTCCCGCGCATGTCGGTCCTGGAAAACCTGCAGATGGGTGCAATCTCCGGTGATCCGGATCATTTCGACGGCGATCTCGAAGTCGTCTTCGAGATGTTCCCGATACTCAAAGAGCGGCAGGATCAGCGCGGCGGCACGCTCTCGGGCGGCGAACAGCAGATGCTGGCGATCGGCCGCGCCTTGATGGCCCGCCCGCGCTTGCTGCTGCTCGACGAGCCGTCGCTCGGGCTCGCGCCGATGGTGGTGAAGCAGATCTTCAACGTCATCCGCGACATCAACGAACGGCAGTCGATGACGATCTTCCTGGTCGAACAGAACGCCTTTCACGCCCTCAACCTGGCCCACCGTGCTTATGTCATGGTGAACGGCAGGATCACGCTGCAAGGGACCGGGCAGGAATTGCTGGCAAATCGCGAAGTGCGCGCGGCCTATTTGGAAGGCGGACATTGATGGGCGCCACCTCAAGGACGACGAAAAGGTCATGTAACACATGAGTTGGGCAGTCTATATCGGGGTCACGATTGTTCTTTTCGGATTCGCCGCCTTCATGACCGGGCAAGCGTTGGCGACAACCTGGCGACAACCCGGCTGGGTCGTGTTCTATATGTTTCTGCTCACATTCGCGGACCGGTTCATCGTCTGGTCGCTGTTCGGCGGCGATCTTCTGTCGCCCGCCGGGTACGCGGTCGACGCCGCCACGCTCACGATTATCGGTCTCGCCGCATACCGAATGACCGTCGCCCGCAAAATGGTACAGCAATACCCTTGGCTATATCGGCGGCGCGGCCCTTTCGGATGGCGCCGTCTCAGCGAGGAATAGTCGCCATGTCCACAAAAATTAATTGATACAGGGCGCCGCAATGTTAGAGTTTTATGCTTTTGGATAGCCCCGTCCGGTTGCGATTTATTGTTCGATAATTCAACGATGTAGCAAGGAGTTCTCCCACATGGGTAAGCTATTGATTACTGCGGCCGCTGCCGCGCTGGCGTTCGGTGTGTCGGCGGCAAGAGCGGATATCACCATCGCGGTTGTCGGCCCGATGACGGGTCAATATGCCAGCTTCGGCGCCCAAATGAAGGCGGGCGCGGAACAAGCCGTCGCCGATCTCAACAAGAAGGGCGGGGTGCTGGGCCAGAAGATCGAGCTCTTGGTCGGTGACGACGCCTGCGACCCGAAACAGGCCGTCGCCGTCGCCAACCAGATGGTCGGCAAGGGCGTAACGCTTATCGCAGGGCATTTCTGCTCCGGGTCCTCGATCCCCGCGTCCAAGGTGTATGAGGAAGAGGGCGTCTTGCAGATTTCTCCCGCGTCCACCAACCCGAAGCTGACCGAAGAAGGCGGCGACAACGTCTTTCGCGTCTGCGGCCGGGACGACCAGCAGGGCGATATCGCCGGTAAGTTCCTCGCCAAGCACTTCAAGGGCCAGAAGGTCGCCATCGTTCACGACAAGACCGCCTACGGCAAAGGCCTGGCGGACGAGACCCGCAAGACGCTGAAGGCGCAGGGCGTGACCGAGGCGATGTATGAAGCCTACAGTGCCGGTGAAAAGGACTACTCGGCGCTCGTGTCCAAGCTGAAAGGCGCATCGATCGACGTCCTGTATGTCGGCGGTTATCACACCGAAGCGGGCCTGATCGTCCGCCAGATGCGCAGCCAGGGCATGAAGACCCGCCTGGTTTCCGGCGACGCACTGGTGACCAACGAGTATTGGGACATCACCGGCAACGCCGGCGAGGGCACGCTGATGACATTCAGCCCGGACCCGCGGAAGAATCCGGCCGCGGCGGACGTGGTGAAGGCGTTCCGCGCCAAGAATATCGAGCCGGAAGGCTATGTCCTCTACACATATGGCGCCATCCAGGCATGGAAGCAGGCGACCGAGAAAGCCGGCAACACCAAGCTCAACGGTGTCATCAAGAACCTCCGTGCCATGGAGTTCGATACCGTGCTCGGCAAGATCGGTTTCGATAAAAAGGGTGACGTGACGGCACCCGGTTATGTCATGTATGAGTGGAAGAGTGGGAAATACGACTACTTCCAATAGGTCGGGCCCCCATTCGTCCCCATAACGACTAAATGGCATTCGTTCATGCAGAGCTTGTCCGCGATCCCTGAAGACCCATCCAGTGTCGACAGCAAAGCGGGCAAGCCGCATGGACTCCGAAGACCGCTCGGCCTTTTGGCCGGGCTTTTCTTCGGCCTTGCGGCGCACGGTGTGCTTGCCCAAACGCCGCAGAAAACGGCCCCGGCGCCCGATCCGGCCTTTGCTGCCTGGGTCGCCGAGCTGCGCAAGGAAGCGCTCGGCAAGGGCATCTCCAATGCCACGCTCGACAGCGCCCTGACCGGCATCGCACCGATCGAGCGCATCATCGAACTCGACCGCCGGCAACCGGAATTCACCCAAACGTTTTGGCGCTATCTCGATCTGCGGGTGAACGAGAAACGAATCACCCGCGGCAAATCATTACTTGTCCGGCACGCGAGCCTGCTTGAGGCGATCGAGAAGAAGTACAAGGTCCAGCCTCGTTTTCTCGTGGCGTTCTGGGGCCTTGAGAGCAATTTCGGCGATCACTTCGGCGGATATCCGGTGATCCAGGCGGTCGCAACGCTCGCCTATGACCCTCGGCGTAGCCGCTTCTTTCGCAGCCAGTTGCTGGACGCCCTGCGCATACTGGACCGGGGCGACATCACCGCCGGTAAAATGCGCGGCTCCTGGGCCGGCGCGATGGGCCATCTCCAGTTCATTCCGTCGACCTTCGTCCGGTACGCGGTCGACGAGGACGGCGACGGACGGCGGGATATCTGGAACAGTCTGCCGGACGTGTTCGGGTCCGCCGCAAACTACCTGTCCCGAATCGGATGGCGCGGAGAAGAGACCTGGGGACGGGAGGTCCGTCTGCCCGAAGGATTCGATGTGCAGCTCGCCTCGCTGCGCACCAAGAAATCCCTCGGCGAATGGCAGACGCTCGGCGTTCGCAAGATGGACGGCGGGCCATTGCCGGAGCACGAGATCACCGGCTCCATCGTCCTGCCGCAAGGCCACCAGGGTCCCGCCTTCATCGTCTACAATAACTTCCACCGTATCCTGAATTGGAACAGGTCGATCCTCTATGCCGTTTCGGTCGGTCACCTGGCGGATCGTCTTGTCGGGCAGGGGCCGCTGCAAAGCGTCCGGCCCGCCAGCGAGACGCCGCTCAGCCGTGACATGATCCGCGAGATGCAGGAACTGCTCGCCGCACGCGGCTATGACGTGGGCACGCCCGACGGTGTGGTCGGTCCGATGACCCGGGCCGCGTTGCGCGCCTTCCAGAAAGCGATGAAGCTGCCGCCCGACGGGTTCCCCACCATTGATTTATTGACCCAATTGCGGGGCGGATAACCACGTGCCGGTTGATATCCGTCGGCATCCCTATTATCAACATGCGGTGTTCATGATGGATAACTATCACAAGATCGTCCATGGTCCGTCGGCACGGCTGGCCCGAACCGTATGCGCGGCCCTCTGCGCCGGTGCTTTGCTAGCGGGATGTGCCGAGACCGAATTCGTCGCCAACTCGGTCAAATCGCTGGGCGTCGGCTCCGACTCCGGGAACGGCCGCTACAAGGTCGGCAAGCCCTATCGCATCAACGGCACCCTCTACGTTCCCCAGGTCGACTACAGTTATTCGGAAACCGGCATCGCCTCGTGGTATGGGCCGGATTTCCACGGCAACGATACGGCGAACGGCGAAACTTTCGACATGAACGAACTTAGCGCCGCGCACCGGACCTTGCCGTTACCGAGCATGGTGCGGGTGACGAACCTGAAAAACGGCCGCGCCCTCAACGTGCGCGTCAACGACCGGGGGCCCTTCGCCCGCGGGCGGATCATCGATATGTCCCGCCGGGGCGCGCAATTGCTCGGCTTCGAGCGCGACGGCACCGCCCCGGTGCGGGTCGAGATCCTGGCCTATGAAAGCCGCAAACTTGCCGGCGAAGTGCCAGGCGCGGTCGCCCAGGCGGACAATCACCCGGTGCCCGACGCGGCCCCCCGGGTCGCGGTAACCAGCAAACCGTTGGCGCCGCCACCGGGCGCGCGCACCGCCCCGCCGCCGAATCCGAATCATCAGATCGCCACGACGAGCCGTCCGGCGACGCAACACACCCGCCCGCCGGTGCCGTTGGAGAAGGTCGACGGCAAGGTCAGCCGTGTCCCGATCGCCAAGACGCCGACCGTCTTCGTCCAGGCCGGCGCCTTCTCGCAATTTGCGAATGCCCATCGTCTACAGGTCATGCTGAATGGGTTGGCGCCGACGGCGATTACCCAGAAGAAAGGCCCGCAATCCCGCATGTTCCGGGTCCGGCTCGGCCCGTTGGGTTCGGTCGAGGAAGCCGATGCGCTACTGGAACGGGTCGTGGCCTCCGGGCTGCCCGATGCCAGTATCGTCGTCGATTAGGGCATCGCCATATTTTCGGCCCAAACAATTCCTATAGCGGTGTCCGAAGAAGCAAGGCAGGAACCACAGAAATGCGCAGAAATGCAGTCCACGCGTCCCTCATAGCGCTCATCGCCGTTGTCGCGGCCGTAATCGCGCCGCTGACGGCCCAGGCGGCCTTCGAGACCCGAGCCAAGCAGGTGATCATCCTGGATTATGCGACCGGCGCGGAACTCTACGCCAAGGACGCCGACGTCCCGATGCATCCCGCGTCGATGACCAAAATGATGACCATCTACATGCTGTTCGACCGGCTGAAAACCGGCAGCATCTCGCTCGAAGATACGTTGCCGGTCAGCAAGAAGGCTTGGCGGAAGAAGGGCTCGAAGATGTTCGTCGAGGTCGGCAAACGCATCAAGGTCGAGGACCTGATCCGCGGTATCGTCGTGCAGTCGGGCAACGACGCCTCGATCGTGGTCGCCGAAGGGCTCGCCGGCAGCGAGGAAGCCTTCGCCGAACAGATGACCAAAAAGGCCCGCGAATTGGGCATGAGCAATACGACGTTCCGCAACGCATCCGGCTGGCCGGACCCCGACCACGTCACGACGGCGCGGGATCTCGCGATTCTGGCGATGTCGACGATCCGCGATTTTCCCGAATATTACCCATATTACGCGGAGCGCTCGTTCACCTTCAGCAAGATCAAGCAAGGCAACCGGAACCCGCTGCTCTACCGTAACATGGGCGCCGATGGCCTGAAGACCGGCCATACGGAAGAAGCCGGCTATGGTCTGACCGCCTCGGCGAAGCGCGGCGAACGGCGGCTGGTGATGGTCGCACACGGCATGGCGTCGATCCGCGAGCGGTCGCAAGAGACGCAGCGGCTGCTGGATTGGGCCTTTCGCGAGTTCAACGCCTACCCGCTATTCAAAAATGGCGACGCAGTGGCCGAGGCCAAGGTCTGGCTCGGCGCGGAAGACCGTGTCCCCCTGTTGATCGAGAAAGACGTCGTCGCGGTAATGAAGCGGAGCGCCCGGAAATCCATGAAGGTCATGGCCCAGTTCGACGAACCCGTCGCCGCACCGATCAAGAAGGGCGCGAAAATCGGCAGCCTCAAGGTCACCGCACCGGATATGCCGCCGATCGAATACCCGCTTTTCGCCGGCAAGGACGTCGAGCCGCTCGGTATGTTCGGGCGCTTGAAAGCCGCGATCGCATATCTGGTATGGGATTCCGGATCCTAAGCGTAGAATGCCGGCATGGCTGAAACGGCAAGAGGCGGCTTCATCACGCTTGAAGGAGGAGAGGGGGCTGGCAAGTCCACTCAAATCCAGCGGCTTGCTGCTGCGCTGAAGCAAGCCGGCCTACCGGTCATGACCACCCGCGAGCCCGGCGGCTCGCCCGGCGCCGAAGCGATCCGGTCGCTCCTGGTCGAAGGGGCCGTCGATCGCTGGGATGCGATCACTGAACTGTTGCTCCATTACGCCGCCCGACGCGATCATCTGACGCAAACCATCCTGCCGGCGCTGCAATCGGGCACCTGGGTGATCTGCGACCGCTTCGCCGACTCCACCATGGCCTACCAGGGCTACGGTCTGTCGCTGGGCCGCGCCGCAGTGGAACAGGCGCACATCCTTGCGGTGGGCGATACACGCCCGGATCTCACCGTGATTCTCGACGTGCCGCTCGATGTAGGACTGGCGCGCGCGCAAAAGCGCGACGGTGAAGACGCCAATCGGTATGAACGGATGGATCGCGACTTCCATCAGCGCATTCGCGACGGTTTTCTCGATATCGCCAAACGCGAGCCCGACCGCTGCGTCGTGATCGATGCCAGCGCCGACGAGGATGCGGTGCATAACGAAATCGCCGCTGCCGTGGAAGAGCGTCTTGGACTATCGCTGAAGGAGCCGACGGCGTGAGCGACGATCCCGAATCGGCCCCCAAGCCCAGCGATCCGATCGACCTGGTCGGTCACGAGGCAGCGGAAAAGCTGTTCCTCGAGAGCTGGAATACCGGGCGTATGCCGCATGCCTGGCTGATCACCGGCCCCCGCGGCATCGGTAAGGCGAGCCTGGCATACCGGATCGCCCGCTTCGTCCTATCGCAAGGCGCGGAAGACACGGGTGACAGCCTGTTCGGCGACGCCCTGCCGCCGGTAACGCCGGAAACCCTGGACATCGGCGCCGACCATCCCGTGTCGACCCGGATCGCGGCAGGCGGCCATGCCGACCTGCGCGTGCTGGAGCCCGGCATGCTGCATCCCGACACCGGCAAGCCGACGCAACAGATCGTCGTCTCGCAGGTCCGCAAGGCGGTGCAATTCACCGGATTGACCTCGGCCGAAGAAGGCTGGCGGATCGTCCTCGTCGACCCGGCGGACGAACTGAACCCCAATGCCCAGAATGCGATCCTCAAGGTGTTGGAGGAACCGCCTGCGATGGTGTTGTTCCTTTTGGTCAGCAACGCACCGGGACGATTGCTGCCAACCATCCGGTCGCGTTGCCGCCGGTTGACCCTAAACGCCTTGGACACCGACACCGTCGTGGACCTGTTGTCACGCTATCAACCGGCGATGGATCCGGCCGACCGTTTGGCGCTGGCGACCCTGACCGACGGCAGCATCGGCGACGCGATCGCGTTGGCGGAGTCCGGCGGCCTCGACCTCTACCGCGCCATGCTGCGATTGCTCGACGGTTTGGACAATCCCGATATTCAGGCGATCCATGCGCTCGGTGATACCGTGGCGCGCGCCGGGCAGGGGGCGGCCGCCTTCGCAACCCTGCGGCGGCTCATCGGGCGCTGGCTCGGCCAGCTCGTGCTGTCGGGCGCACGGCAGCAGGATGCGCCGGAAGTCGTGCCCGGCGAGGCGCAGATCGCCGCCCGATTGCGCGCACGGGCATCGCTTGAACAATGGCTGGAGGTATGGGAAAAGGTCATCCGCCTGCTCGATCAGGCGGATCGCGCTAATCTCGACCGGAAACACACCGTCGTGAGCGCCTTTCTGACATTGGCGGCCGTGCTGAAACCGGGCCCTGGACAAGCCCGGTAAAGGCGTCGGTCAACGGAGACGAAAAATGGCGGGTAAACCAGCCTATTACTTGACGACGGCGATATCCTACGTGAATGGCGTGCCGCATCTCGGGCACGCCTACGAGGCGATTTCGACCGATGTCATGGCACGGTTCAAGCGCCTCGACGGGTATGATGTCCGTTTCCTGACCGGTACCGACGAGCATGGCCAGAAGGTCGAAAAGACCGCGCGCGACGCCGGCAAGGAGCCGCAGGCGTTTTGCGATGAAATCGCACAGACGTTCATCGACATGACAAAGTCGCTGAATATCTCGAACGACGACTTCATCCGCACGACCGAGCCGCGTCATCACAAGTCGGTTCAGGCGATTTGGACACTGCTGCAGGAAGCGGGCGACATCTATGTCGATAGCTACGCCGGCTGGTATTCGGTGCGCGACGAGGCCTTCTTCGGCGAGGATGAGCTGACGAAGGGCGAAGACGGCACATTCATCGCGCCGTCGGGCGCTCCGGTCGAGTGGGTCGAGGAACCGAGCTATTTCTTCCGACTGTCGGCCTATGGCGACAAGTTGCTCGAACACTACGAAGCCAATCCCGATTTCATCCTGCCGAAATCGCGGCGTAACGAAGTCGTAAGCTTTGTGAGCCAAGGATTGCGCGATTTGTCGATTTCCCGCACGAGCTTCGACTGGGGTATTCCGGTGCCGGGAGACGACGCCCACATCATGTATGTCTGGCTCGATGCGCTCACCAATTACATCACGGCAGTCGGTTATCCCGATACGGACAGCGCCCTGTACAAGACCTATTGGCCGGCCGACCTGCACGTCATCGGCAAGGATATCCTGCGGTTCCACACGGTTTATTGGCCGGCCTTCCTGATGTCCGCCGGACTTCCGCTTCCCAAACGGGTGTTCGCGCACGGGTTCCTCAACATCGAGGGTGAAAAGATGTCCAAGTCGTTGGGCAACGTCATGTCGCCCGACGCCTTGGTCGGCGAGTTCGGCCTGGATCAGATCCGTTACTTCTTGATGCGCGAAGTGCCGTTCGGCAATGACGGCTCGTTTTCGCGCGACGCGATGATCCATCGAATCAACGGCGACCTGGCCAACGATCTCGGCAATCTGTGCCAGCGCGTCCTCTCGATGATCGGGAAGAATTGCGATGCGTCGGTGCCGGAACCGGGGAATTTCTCCGAGGCGGACACGGCTTTGCTGGACGCCGCCGACGCGTTACTCGACAAATCGCGCGCCGCGTTCGACGGACAGCAGTTCCATACGGCGCTGATCTCGATCTGGGAGGTCATCGGCGATGCCAACCGCTATGTCGATGCGCAGGAGCCGTGGAAGCTTCGCAAAGAAGACCCGGCGCGCATGGCGACCGTGCTCTATGTGCTGGCCGACACGATCCGGCAGATCGGCATCCTGGTGCAGCCCTTCATGCCGGAATCGGGCGCGAAGATCCTCGACCAGCTCGCCGTGCCGGAAGACGCGCGCGCCTTCGATGCACTCGATACGCGGCTTACCGGCGGTACGTCGCTCCCGAAGCCGAAGCCGGTGTTTCCCCGTTACGTGGACGAGGAGGCGAAGTAGGGCTGTGCTCGTCGATAGCCACTGTCATCTCGATTACCTCGCCCGCGACGGCGACCTGGACGACGTGGTCGCCCGCGCCCAGCGCGCCGATATCGGCCGCATGCTGACGATCTGCACCAAGGTCACCGAATTCGACACGATCTCCGGCATCGCCGACCGGTTCGACGATGTCTGGTGCAGCGTCGGCATCCATCCGCACGAAGCCGACAGCGAACCCGCCGTCACGACCGAACGCCTGATCGAGCTTGCGCAACATCCGAAGACCGTCGCCATCGGCGAAACCGGGCTCGACTATTTCTACGAGCACAGCCCGCGCGAAGCCCAACAAAGCAGCTTTCGCGCGCATATCGCGGCGTCGCGCGAGACCGGTCTGCCGCTGATTGTGCACACCCGCGACGCGGATGAAGACACGGTCGACATCCTGCGTGACGAATACGCCAAGGGACCGTTCACCGGCGTTATTCATTGCTTCAGCACGGGCCGCGAACTGGCTGAAAAATCGATCGAAATCGGCCTTTATATCTCGCTGTCCGGCATCGTGACCTTCAAACGGGCCGATGAATTACGCGACACCGTTCGCGCGCTGCCGCTCGAGAGACTGCTGGTCGAAACCGATGCGCCGTATCTCGCGCCGGTGCCGAATCGCGGCAAACGCAACGAGCCGGCCTATGTAGTGCATACAGCGGCCGCGGTGGCCGAGCTGAAGGGGTTGAGCCCGGATGCGCTGGCCAAAGTCACCACCGAGAACTTCTTCACCTTGTTCAACCGGGTGGCCCGGCCGGAGACCAAGAGACCGGAGACCGCATGAAGGCCACCATACTCGGATGCGGCTCGTCCGGCGGCGTGCCGATGGTCGGCTTGGGTTGGGGCGACTGCGATCCCAAGGAACCGCGCAACCGCCGGCGCCGCGCATCGGTCCTGGTCGAGCAGAACGACACGACACTACTAGTAGATGTTTCGCCGGACTGCCGCGCGCAGCTGTTGGACACCGGTGTCTCGCGGCTGGATGCAGTGTTATTCACGCACGCGCATGCGGACCATTGCCACGGCATCGACGACCTGCGCTGGATCAACATTTCGATGTCGGCGCCGGTGGCGACCTATGGCGACGCCAAGACACTAAACGAACTCGATCATCGGTTTCGATACGCGTTCGAGCCGCTGCCCGAGAATGCGCTGCGCGAAGGACGGTATTTCAAACCGGTGCTTCAGCCGCACACGATCGACGGGCCGTTCCATGTCGGCGATATCGACGTCGTACCGTTCGAACAGGACCACGGCTTCTCGACGACGCTCGGCTTCCGGTTCGGACCGATCGCGTACTCGACCGATGTGCTGCGGCTCGACGACGCCGCGTTCGACGCACTGGACGGCGTCGACACCTGGATCGTCGATTCCTTCCGCCGCGAACCGAATCACCCGACGCATGCGGATATCGGGCTGACGCTGAGCTGGATCGACCGCGTCAAACCGAAGCGGGCGGTAATCACGCACATGGGCACGAGCCTGGACTACGCGACGCTGCGCGCCGAACTGCCGGACGGCGTCGAGCCGGCCTATGACGGGATGGTGCTGGAGGCGTAGTGACATAGAGCGCCGCTGTCGTATTCATCTTCGTTAACCGCGCAGGGGGCCACCCGGAACCGCACAAATCCGCCCTCTCGGCCTATCGCATATTTTCCATAATATACATTATGCGACATTTATATGCTTCTAGACGGATCACTTCGTCCGTGGCGATGAACTCCCCTGCACATCGTGAACGACTCCACGCGATGCGCATTTCCCCCTCATGCCAACGACCGCGAGGAAAACCGCTCGATCGCCGCACCGCAAAGAATCCTGTTAACAGGTGCGTTCATTTGTGGCAAAGCTCCCTGCGTGAGGTGATGATAATGGACTCTACTATCATCCTATCGAATCCAGACGGCGAGCCCGATGTTTGGCGCTGGACCGAAAGGTCGCTTAACGAACTTTGGCATACCGAATCCGGCACACTGGTCGGTAAGGCTTTCATGGCGTGGATGGCGGCAAGAACGTCCGATGCACCGTCCCCGGCCGGCCCCTTCCCGCTTCGTCCGGCCCTCCGTTCCAGCGACGGCCGGACGCTAACCGTCGCCGGCTCGGTGGATTTCCATAGTCTATACCCGCCGCCCGTCCTGGACGCATTGGATATCGACGACGACGGGTCGTTCTATGTCGAAACCGTCGCCGACCATCCCGGCGATTTCATCGTCGCAATGCCGCACCGCCGGCCTGTCCGCATCCGGGATATCCGGAACAAACTGGTAAGGCGCGCGTTCGTCTCGGATTTCACGATGCGCAAAGGGCAAGCCAGACCTTGCTTCGAGCAGATCGAACACAGCACGGGCGGCGAAAAACAGTCCTACATGCGCATTCTCCTGCCGATCGGCGACAGCGACGGTAATGTAACCCGCGTGTACGTGGTCTGCCGATCGCTCTCGGGAGAATCACACGATATCGATGTCGCGGCCCTGAAAACCGCGGCAGCTGGGTAAGGCGGCGCTCTATGACAGACTGGCAAAAACGAACGGAGTTTTCCGTCGATACCCTGCTGGATATCGAAAAAATCGGCGAGAAGCTCGGACGGCCGCCTTCGAACATACGACGCGCTTTCCATCATTGGTCGGAACAGCGGGCCGACGGGTTCGTCCGCGTCGACCGGTTCGAGTTCGACGACGGCGTCACCTTTATCGACGCCACCTCCGAAAACCCGTTGGGTTTTCATTACATCCAATACGGCGGCGTCAACTTTCCCCAGATGCATGGCCGGACGCTGGGCGATTTCCCGATCCTGCAATGCATTCATCCCTGCGCCGGCGAATATTTCGAGTGCCGGTCATCAAAACGACCGCTCGCCCAGCGTATCCAGCATAGCATCGGCGGCTTTACGCGGGACTATGTTCGGCTGCTTCTGCCGTTATGCGATGGGTCCGGCCGCGTGGTAATGCTTGCGTCGGCCTATCGTCACATTGAGCCTCAACCTCCTGTTCGATCGCCTGCAACAACTGCCGTCTACTAGACCAGGCGACGATCGTGTCGCGCGATTCCGGTTTGCCAGGAAAGCTTCCCTTCACGAATCGCGAGCACTCCGCATACCCTACACCGCCTAAGGCCATGCGCCAGCGGTTCGGCGAGTTTCGAAGAGCCCCAACGACGTAGTCGGCATCGAAATGCCGCAAGGCCAAAGTTCTGGAACAACGGTTGAAGATCAAGAGGTCCTTGCCCCGCCATTCCCGCCGAATGTAAAGACCGCCACCGAAAGCCAAGCGCCCCCGGAGCTGGATATCATTCGCCTCCGGGTACAGGTCCAGGGGTTCCTGGCGAATTTTTGGCGTGAGGTCCTGAAAATACGTCTGGCGAAGACAGTCGTTGATGAAGTCCCGCGTCTCGCAGAACCGCTGTCCATGGCATGCGACGATCTCATCCCGCGCGTCCTCTAAATACACCCAGAAGCTGTTTCCTGGATGCAGGTAACTGAGATGGGGATCGTGTGTTGTGGGCGTGCCATGCGTGTCACTGGCCGGTTCGTTCCGAAGATAGTCGATGAACCGCGCCATGTCGGTGCTGACCTTCAAGGTCAACCCTATGCGCCCCAACATTTTTTCGGTTAGGTCGATATGCGCTTGCAGGTGCGATAGTTCTTTCTCTGTGAATCTTTGCATCATAACTCCTCATAAGCATGCTGGTACTTCACAGACGAGTATGAACCATCGTAATTCCCGTTTAATGGGTAATTTGATTGCCACCGGCGGACATTGCTGCGCCCTCGCCCCTCTAGCGCGGACGAAGGGCCGTCGGCCGTCGCCACGGGAACGGCGGCCACACCCAATTGCGTCCGCGCAGAACGAATGCGGATGACGCTACAAAGCTGCTTACGGCTTCCACGTCGCTGGCAAAAGATAATCGGTCTTAAGCGACCTGCGCGTCCGGCACCGTCGGCCCGTCGTCCATCACCGTGGACCGGTGAAGGTCGCGCCGCTGCGTCATGTCATAGTCGCGCGCCCGGTGCATGGTGCAGCGATTGTCCCACATGACCAGATCGCCGACCCGCCAAGCATGCGTATAGACAAACTGCCGCTGGGTCGCATGCTCCATCAGGTCATGCAGCAACATGCGTGCATCCGGCGTGTCCATGCCCCGGATCTCGTGGGCGTAGGACGCGATATACAGCGCCTTGCGACCGGAGCCCGGGTGCGTACGGACCATGGCATGCGGCACCGGCGGCAGCGCGTCCAACTCCTCCTGGCTGTAGTCGGTGAAACCCATGATCGCGCGCGAGTGCATGATCGAATGGATCGCCACCATCCCGTCGAGCCGGGTCTTCATCTTGTCGGGCAGCGCGTCATAGGCGGCACGCATGTCGGTGAACTCGGTCTCTCCACCTTCGGGCGGCACCACGCGGGCCGAGAGCAGCGAGTATTTCGCCGGCACCAATCGGAACGCGTTGTCGGTATGCCAGTAGCGATTGCCGAGCATATAGAGCCGTTCGCGGTCGTCCGGCTTCAAGAGGTCGCCGTTGGCGTCGAGATTCGAAATATCGGTCATACGAGGATCGAGCCGCGACGTGTAATCGGCCCGAATAGTGCGCGAAGAGGTGCGTAATTCGCCGAAATTCGCACTGAACGCCAATTGCTGTTGGTCATCGATATCCTGGTCGTGAAAAACCAGTATGCCGTGCCTATCGATTGCCTGAATCAGCGCGTCCTTGGTCTCCACGTCCACGGGTTCGCGCAGATCGACCCCGCTCACCTCGCCCACGAAATGAGGATGAAGCTGTGTCACCTCGACCATAGCGCCAAGCCTTTCCGCAAGTTGGACGACGGATCGAATGTAAACCGGCCGCGGGGTTCCGGCCAGGCATGCGATCCATACAGGACCGCAGGTTTGGGCATGTGTCTACGCCGCCCCCTCGCCCAGGATCGCCGTCCGGAACCGGTCCTTGAGGTAGCTGCCGCTGTTCGCCGGCAAGACGAACTTCAGGTCTTCGTACATCACCTTGACCACGGCGACCGCGGGTCCCGGCGTCAGAAGCGCCAATTCCTTGAGCGGCTCCATCTCCGCCTGCTTGGTGATCGTCGCGGTCGTCGGAATGCCCGCCGCCTTGGCGATGCCCGCCAGGTCGGCGGGACCGCTGGTATGGGTCGGCTGGCCGCCGGTCTCCCCGAAGCGTCCGTTGTCGAGCACCACGATGGCGAGGTTCTGGACCGGATTGTTGGCGATCGTGGCAAACGCGCCCATGCCCATCAGCATGTCACCGTCGCCGGTCAGCACCAGCACGCGCCGGTGCGGCTGCGCGCGCGCAACGCCGTAGCCAATCATCGCCGCGCCGCCCATGGCCCCCCAGACATAGAAGTTTTCCGCCACATCGCCTGCGTTGGCCAGGTCCCAACAGGAAGAGCCGAGGCCGGATACCACCAGAAGGTCTTTCGGCCGATCCGCCAACAGGTCGATCACCAAATCACGCCGATGCAAATCGCTCATTTCGCCAACTCCCTGAAATCCTTGAAGCCGAGAGCCCTTTGCGAGATCAGCACGGCCACCATCTGTTGTCCGTCGAAGGCCAGCCGGGCCGCGGCCTTCACGGCGGACGGCACCTCGGCGCCATCGTCGACACGGATCAGGCGCGTGCCCATCGCCTCGAGGCTGCCCGGTGTCCCTTGGCCCATTGGCACCTGCCACGAATTGAATTCGCCCCATTCGCCGCGCATCGTCACGACCATCAGCAGCGGAATGCGGCAGGTATTCGGCATCGCCAATGCGTTGATGATATTGCCGACGCCGCTGCTCTGCAGCAGCATCACGCCCTTGGCGCCGCCGAGATACGCGCCGGCCAGCGCATAGATGCCTTCCTGCTCGGTCGTGCAGGTTAGGGTCGACATGGCGTTGTCTTCTTCACACATCTTGATCAGGCGGCTATGCCCAGCGTCGGGCACGTGACAGACCTGCGTGATGCCTTCGGCCTGTAGGGTCTCGAAGACCTCCGCGGGCCAATTCAAAGCGGTATCAGTCATGAATGGGTATCGTCTCTCGAAACAGTGAATCGATGCGGCGCGATCTTAACCTTTTCCGCGCGACGGAGCGAATTCCAAAACGCAATGTGCCGATCACTTCTATTTATAGAGATCGCGGTCGCGCTCGAATGCCTCCGCGAACAACTCGACGAGCCGCTGCGCCTCGACGTTGTGCTCGGCGTATTGCATCAAGCCCTTCGTCATGAAGGATGCGAAACTGACCGCCTCCGCCTTGCCCCGCAGGTCGAACCGCGACGCGATATCGTCGAGATCGTCATGCACGAGCCGACGCGCCATGACGTTGAGCTGTGTTTTCACGAAACGGTTCTTGTTCCGCCATTTGCGTTGGGATTTCGCCGTGGCCATGGCCGACTCCCTTCTAGGATCGCCGAGTCTTGCATCGACGGATCTCGGACCGTCGATCAGCACGCCAGGGCCGGCACCATGCCGGACGATTCAACGGTACGGTTTGCGCCACGCCCTTTTTAGCCGGATGACCCGGCGCCGTCACCCTCCGAGAACCTTAGTATCCTAAAGCGCATCCGTCCTTACGCGGGTCGGAGCCGCCGGCAAGGGTCCCTTCCCGCCAGTCGATCTGGATCGCCTGCCCGCCGCCGATCGGCCGCGACGCGTCGGTGAGGTCGTGACCCAGACGCTTCAACCCATCGCGGACCTCCGACGGCACGCCGGTTTCCACATCCACTTGCTTGGTATTCGGGGCGGACATGAATCGCGGAAAATCAATCGCTTCCTGCACATCCATGCCGAAATCCAGGATGTTCGACAGAAGATGGGCATGTCCCAGCGCCTGATACGCGCCGCCCATCACGCCGAAGGGCATCACCGCCTTGCCGTCCTTCGCCATCATGCCGGGGATGATCGTGTGCAGCGGGCGCTTGCCCGGCTCGATACAATTGGGGTGGCCCGGCTCTACGACGAATCCGCAGCCGCGGTTCTGTAACATGACGCCTGATTTCGGTCCCATGATGCCACTGCCGAATCCACTGAACAGTGAATTGATGAAACTGACCGTGTTGCGGTCCTTGTCCACCACGGTCAGGTAGATCGTGTCGTGATGCGTCGGCAGGACCGCCGGCGGGATGTCCGACATGGCGCGGTCCATCGCGATGACGTTGCGCAACTCATCGGCATGCTCGTCGCTCAACATCCAGTCAATCGGCACCTGCGCGCGCGCCGGATCGGCCACTATCGTATCCCGGTCGCCGTAAGCCAGCCGTGCGGCCTCGATCTCCAGATGCAGCCGCTCGACCGACAGCGGGTTCATGGCCGAGAGATCGTAGCCGGACAGGATGTTGAGGATTTCCAGCGCGATAATGCCCTGCCCGTTGGGCGGGCATTCATAGACCGTGTGATCGCGGTAATCGGTCTTCACCGGCGTCACATACTCGCCCATTCCCCTGGCACCGGCGAAATCGTCCATCGTGTGATGGCCGCCAAGCTCCTGCAGATGGGAGACGATATCCTCGGCGACCCAGCCGGAGTAGAAGCCATCGCGGCCCTGTTCGGCGATGACTTCCATCGTCGCGGCCAATTTCTCCTGGCGGTGCACCGTTCCCTCCGCGGGCGGTTTGCCGCCGGGCAGGAACACCGCTTTGGTGCCCGGATCGTGGCTGAGCGTCGCGACATTACCCGCGAAATCGAAGGCGACACGGGACGACAGCGGATATCCTTCCTTCGCGAAGCGGATTGCCGGCTGCAGCAGTTCTCCGAGACTCTTGGAACCATGCTTCTCGATCAACGTCTGCCAGGCATCGATCGCGCCCGGCACCGTCACCGCATGCGGCGTGTGCTGCTCGATCGTCGTGATGCCGTTCTCGACATACCAATCCGGGTCCGCGGCGGCGGGCGCGCGGCCCGACCCGTTGAAGGCGATGATCTCTTCCTCGCCCTCCGGCGCGAGCAGCATGAAGCAGTCGCCGCCGATGCCGGTCGATTCCGGCTCGACCACGCATTGCACGGCGCAAGCGGCCACCGCCGCGTCCATCGCGTTGCCGCCGTCCTGCAACACTTGAATCGCGGTCATCGTCGACAGCGGATGAGAGGTCGCGGCCATTCCGTTCAACGACCGGACGGGCGAGCGGCCTGGAAGGTCCAGATTACGCATGCAGCGCTCCACAGAATCGGGTTAAGAGTAGGAAATGAGCCGCGATGGTAAGCCTGCCGCACCCCCCGGTCAAACACACAACTTCGCGAGGATCCGGCCCGATGAGCGCTGAAATTTCCCGGTTGATCAAGGTGATGGCACGGCTGCGCGACCCAGCGACCGGCTGCCCGTGGGATATCGAGCAGACCTTCGACACCATCGCGCCCTATACCATCGAAGAAGCCTACGAGGTCGCCGACGCGATCGCCCAAAAAGACATGCCCGCATTGAAAGAAGAACTTGGCGATCTTCTCTTGCAAGTGGTCTATCACGCCCGTATGGCCGAGGAAGACGGGAATTTCGACTTCGACTCGGTCGCCAAGACCATCGCCGACAAAATGATCCGCCGCCATCCGCATGTCTTCGGCGACGACAGTGTCGAGACCGCGGACGCACAGACCGCCAACTGGGAAGCGCAGAAAGCCGCCGAACGCGCGGAGAAAGCCGAGGCCGGCGGCCAACGGCCCAGCGCCATCGACGGTGTGCCGCTCCCCCTCCCCGCGCTGACCCGCGCCGAGAAACTCACGAAGCGCGCCGCCCGCGTCGGGTTCGATTGGCCCGATGTCGAGCAGGTTTTCGACAAACTGGCTGAGGAAATCGGCGAATTGCGCACCGAAATCATCAACCGAGCCCCCGCCGACCGGCTGGAAGACGAACTGGGCGATATGCTCTTCTGCGTCGCCAACCTCGCGCGCCACCTCAAGGTCGATCCCGAAGAGGCCCTACGCCGCACCAACCGCAAGTTCGAGCGCCGGTTCCGCGCGGTCGAGGACAGTTTCGCCGCCGAAAGCCGTGACATCACCGATGCGTCCTTGGAGGAAATGGAAGAACGGTGGCAAACGGCAAAACTCGACTCACGCTGACCTAGAAAGGCTTGGCTGATGCCAATTGGGCCTTGAGCTGCCGTGCCGCCAGCGCAAAACCGCCATCCGCCCCGTCGATAAAGTGCAGGTGATCGCTGGCTTCCAGCGAGAATACCAGACAGGTCATCAAGGCCTCGTCCGACCGGTGGATGCCGTAGGCGACCCGTCCTGCCGCGTTTTGCTCATCCAGGAAGGCCGTGATGTCGCGGGCTTGCGCCGCGCTGACGTCGACGACCAGCCGCAGCGTATCGTCGAATCGCCGGTAATCCGCGTTAAGCAACAACTCCGTGCGGTAGCGTTTGGCGTTTAGCGGACCGATGGTCAGGTCGTAGCGGTTGGCGATCCATTGGAAGAAACTCTCCTTGTGCACCCGAAGGCGCGCCCGCCACAACGGTTCCCGGGTTGCGGCCGTCTGGGCTTCCAACGCCAAACCGCGCGGCGGCCATCGGAAGCGCAGCATCGCCTCGGAAACCGGGTTGCCCGCGTCCGCGCCGCTACCGACGATTTCCATGATGCGCGCGGCAACCGTTCGATAGGTCTTCCCTGCGCTGTCCGGCGCCCGATCCAAAGCCTGCACCAGGATCGCCAGCATGACACCGTTGCTGGACCTCAGCGGCTCCCAACGGCAGGACAGGCCCGAAAGATCGGGACCTTCCGCGCTGTCCGAGGCATCCATACAGTACCGGCCGTCGTCGACCGCGCCCTTTATCAGGGATTCCGCCAACTCGACCCCACCCCCGGCGAAGAAGGCGAGCGAATTCTCGGTGCTCAATCCGTACCGGGCGATCCGGATGGTGCATCCGCGCGCGGTTATTTCCGCGACCGGCACCAGCCCCACGCGCAAGGACAAACCAAAGACTTTCTGTGACAGCTGCTGCAGGCCCGACAGCGCCGTGCGCACCGGCGCTTCCGATTGCGGCGGGATTAGCAGCGTTGCGCCGTCACCACCGAAGACAAACGGAACATCGACGTCGTCGACCGCGTTGAGCACCGCCGTGATGCAGGCGGCGCCGACCATGTTGACGTGTTTGTAGCGGCCCTCCTCGATGGCTGCCGTGGACCCTTCGATATCGGCAATGACGACGAGCCAGTCGGGCGGAGCCGGCCGGTAGTGCTCCGGATCAGTAAAGGATACGAAATCCGAAAATGCCGGAATCTCGGCGTAGAAGCCCGCCCTTCCCTTCGCCGCGCGGGCGTAGCCGCCGGAATGTTGCCGCTGCACGTTGCCCGCCCTTCCCGGCCAATTTCAGGCCGTTTGGTTCCGGGCCGCCGATGTCGGCCGGATTTAGTCCTTCATCAACAGATGGATCAGGCTGGAGGTATCCCAGCGGTTGCCGCCGCGCGCCTGCACCGTTGCGTAGAACTGGTCGACCAAGGCCGCGACCGGCAGCCGCGCCCCGTTCTGATTGGCTTCCTCCAACGCGATGCCGAGATCCTTGCGCATCCAATCGACGGCGAATCCGAAATCGAACTTACCCTCGCACATGGTCGGCGCCCGGTTCTCCATCTGCCAGGACCCGGCTGCGCCCTTGGAAATCGTATCGATGACCTTTTCCATGTCGAGCCCGGCCTTCAGGCCGAAGTTGACGCCTTCGGACAGGCCCTGGACCAAGCCGGCGATGCAGATCTGGTTGACCATCTTGGTCAACTGGCCGCTGCCCGTCGCCCCGATCAAAGTGACCTTTTGCGCGTAGCAGTCGATGACCGATTCGACCTTCTTGAAGGTCGCCTTGGTGCCGCCACACATGACGGTCAGGACACCGTTCACCGCCCCGGCCTCGCCGCCCGATACGGGTGCATCGATGAACCCGATGCCCTGTTTCTTACCGACCGCCGCCAATTCGCGCGCGACTTCGGCCGACGCTGTGGTGTTATCGACCAGGATGCTGCCTTTGGACATCCCGGCGAATGCGCCCTTCGGCCCCAGGATAACACTGCGCAGGTCGTCGTCGTTGCCGACGCAGGTGAAGACAATGTCCGCGCCCTTGGCCGCGTCGCGCGGCGTGCGCTTGGCCTTGCCGCCGAACTTCTTGACCCACTTTTGTCCCTTCGCCGCGGTGCGGTTGTAGACGGTGACGTCGTGCCCGCCCTTCTTGAGATGCCCCGCCATGTGATAGCCCATGACGCCCAGACCGATGAACGCAACTTTTGTCATGTCGAATTTTCCCCCTGCGCGAAGATCATTGTAAACCGGGCCGGATGGCGGCGCCGCGAAAGCGCGCATACTACCGCCCGGCAGGCGGCGTCTCAATCGGGTTTCAGGAATTCGTGGATCCGCTGCCACGTGTCGATATCCGGCGCGGAGAGGCAGCCGGATACCCGTTCGACCGGACGGTACAAATCGCCGTCGACACGCGCGGTGTAGCCGCCCGCCTCGCGATGGATCATCACCCCCGCGGCATGATCCCAAGGCCAAAGCCGGTTATAGATCGAGAAATGACGTCCGCCGCTTGCCAAGACCCGAAAGGCATGCCCGGCGCAGCGATACCGCAGCACACGGCCGAAGGCTGCCTTCTTGTCGCGAATAAGGTCACGGTGCGGCCGACCATAGGCGTTCGAGTTGATCAGCCCGCTCATCGCCTCGATGGAACCGCCGTCCGCAACACATAGACGCCGGCCACCGATCCAGGCCCCCGACCCGTCCTCGGCGGTTGCAGTGTCTCCTCCCACCGGGTCATGGATCCAAGCGCCGCGAACCACCCCGTCGACCAAATAGGCCAGCACGATCGTGAAAGGCTGCTTACCGTCTGCGAAGTTCTGAGTTCCGTCGACGGGATCGAGGATCCAGAGGCGATCGACCGTCTCGAGTTTTTCGAAGAGCGCCGGATCGCGATGCACGCCCTCCTCGCCCACCACATGCGATCCCGGCAGATGATCTGTCAGCAGACGGGTCAGGCGGCGTTCCGCGTCCAGATCTGCCACGGTCACCAGATCGCCGGGCTTCTTCTCGATGATGTCGCCCGTGGCGAGCGCCTGGAACCGGGGCAGGATATCCTGCTCGGCAGCTTCCCGCAGAAATTCACAGACGCGATCGGGATCGGGATGCATATAAACGGGAAACCTGTGATGAAACGACAAAGGGCCGCGCAACGTGCGCGGCCCTTATGTACAGGATTGTGAGCGCGAGGACTACATGCCCATGCCGCCCATGCCACCCATGCCGCCCATGTCGGGCATGGCCGGCGCGTCGCCCTTGGGCTCCGGCAGATCGGCGACCATCGCTTCGGTCGTCACCAGCAGGCCCGCGACCGACGCGGCGTCCTGCAGTGCGGTCCGCACCACCTTCGCCGGGTCGATGATACCCGCCTTCACCAGATCGACATACTTGCCGCTCTGCGCGTTGTAGCCGAAGTTGGCGTCCTTGCCTTCCAGCAGCTTGCCCGCGACCACGGCGCCGTCTTCGCCGGCGTTCTCCGCGATCTGCTTGGCCGGGGCCTGGATCGCGCGGCGCACGATCTCGACGCCTACACGCTGGTCGTCGTTCTCGGGCTTCACGCTCTTGAGCGCCTTCGTGGCGTACAGCAGCGCCGTGCCGCCGCCGGGGACGATGCCTTCCTCGACAGCCGCCCGCGTCGCGTTCATCGCGTCCTCGACACGGTCCTTGCGCTCCTTCACCTCGACTTCCGTCGCACCGCCGACGCGGATCACCGCAACGCCGCCGGCCAGCTTCGCCAGGCGTTCCTGCAGCTTCTCACGGTCATAGTCCGACGAGGTCTCCTCGATCTGCGCCCGAATCTGGTTGCAGCGGGCCTCGATGTCCTTGCGCTTGCCGGCGCCATCGACGACCGTCGAGTTGTCCTTGTCGATCGACACGCGCTTCGCCGTGCCCATCATGTCGAGCGTCACGTTCTCCAGCTTGATGCCGAGATCCTCGGAAACGACCTGGCCGCCGGTCAGGACCGCGATGTCCTGCAGCATCGCCTTGCGGCGATCGCCGAAGCCCGGCGCCTTCACCGCCGCGACCTTCAGGCCGCCGCGCAGCTTGTTCACCACCAGGGTCGCCAGCGCCTCGCCCTCGATGTCCTCGGCGATGATCAGCAGCGGCTTGCCCGACTGTACCACCGCTTCCAACACCGGCAGCATCGGCTGCAGGTTCGTCAGCTTCGATTCGTGCAGCAGGATGAACGGACTTTCCAGCTCGCACACCATCTTCTCGGCGTTGGTGATGAAATAGGGCGACAGGTAGCCCCGGTCGAACTGCATGCCCTCGACAACGTCGAGTTCGGTCTCCAGGCTCTTCGCCTCTTCCACCGTGATCACGCCTTCGTTGCCGACCTTGTCCATCGCCTTGGCGATCATGTCGCCGATTTCTTTCTCGCCGTTGGCCGACACCGTGCCGACCTGGGCGACTTCACCGCCGGTCTTGACCGGCTTCGCGCGCTTGCCGATGTCCGCGATAACCTTCTCCGTGGCGAGGTCGATGCCGCGCTTCAGGTCCATCGGGTTCATGCCGGCGGCCACCGCCTTGACGCCTTCGCGCACGATCGCCTGCGCCAGGACCGTCGCGGTCGTCGTGCCGTCGCCGGCGATGTCGTTGGTCTTGCTTGCCACTTCGCGCACCATCTGGGCGCCCATGTTCTCGAACTTGTCCTTGAGCTCGATCTCCTTCGCGACGGTCACGCCGTCCTTGGAGATGCGCGGCGCGCCGAACGACTTGTCGAGGACCACGTTGCGGCCTTTCGGTCCGAGCGTGACTTTGACCGAGTCCGCCAGGATGTCGACGCCCTTGAGCATCCGATCCCGGGCATCGGTCGAAAATTTTACTTCTTTAGCAGCCATTTGCGTTGGTTTCCTTCTTATCTATCCGAGCGGTCACGGCGTTAGCCGATGACGCCCATGATGTCGCTTTCCTTCATGATCAACAGGTCTTCGCCGTCGACCTTCACTTCGTTGCCCGACCACTTGCCATACAGGATGCGGTCGCCTTTCTTGACGTCCAACGGCACAACACGGCCTTCTTCCGTCCGGGCGCCCTGGCCGACGGCAACGACTTCGCCTTCCGACGGCTTCTCTTTCGCCGTATCGGGGATGATGATTCCGCCAGCGGTCTTCTCTTCGGATTCCAACGGGCGAACGACCACACGGTCATGCAGAGGCCTGATCTTCATGCGGCTCTCTCCTTCTTTGTCTTATATGCTTCGAATGGGTTGATATACGCGCTATTAGCACTCTTGCTCATCGAGTGCCAAGGCATATAGGAAGCCGGTGTCGGCCTGTCAACGGTGCGGCGGCGAATCCTCGCTCTTTCCGAGCGACTTAATCCGGAAACGATGCTCGAAGCGCGATACGTCCGCCGGATCCAACGCCACGCCGATGACCGCGTAATCGTCCTGTTCCGTCCGTTCCATGACCCTGCCATGGGCGTAGAGCCACGCAAGAGCGGCGCCATCGGACAAATCCAGCCGATACTGCTGATAGGACCGGGCCTCGGACAACAATTCCGCCAGCCGATCAAGCAGCGTATCGCACCCCTCGCCCGACACGGCGGACAGCGCAACGGCGTCCTTGTCCCGCGCAACCCGCGCGGCGACCACGTCCTTCTCATCCGGATTCAGCAAATCGATCTTATTCAAGATTTCCAGCCGGCGCTGATCCGGATCGAGCCCCATTTCGGCGAGTACCGCCAAAACATCCGCATTCTGCGCATCGGTTTCTGGATGTGAGATATCCCGCACATGCAGGATGACGTCCGCCTCGGCAACCTCTTCGAGCGTTGCCCGAAACGATGCCACGAGCTGTGTCGGCAACTGCGAGATGAATCCGACGGTATCCGACAAGATGATCTGATGTCCCGAGGGCAAGGTCACGGACCGCATCGTCGGATCGAGGGTCGCAAACAACAAATCTTCTGCGTAAGCCGTGCCGCCGGAAAGCCGGTTGAACAGCGTCGACTTGCCGGCATTCGTATAGCCGACCAGTGCCACCACCGGATACGGTACCTTCTTGCGCGCCTTGCGATGCAGTCCGCGCGTCCGTTTAACGCTTTCCAGTTCTTTCTTGAGCCGGGCAATCCGCTGATCGATCAACCGGCGGTCAATTTCCAACTGGCTTTCACCCGGACCCCCAAGGAAACCGTGACCGCCGCGTTGACGTTCGAGATGGGTCCAGCTTCGCACCAGACGCGACCGTTGATAGGTCAACGCGGCCAATTCGACCTGAAGGCTGCCTTCGTGCGTTCGGGCCCGGGCACCGAAAATCTCGAGGATCAGGCCGGTCCGGTCGATCACCTTTGCGGCCAGTTGCTGTTCCAGATTGCGCTGCTGTACCGGCGTCAGGGCCGTATCGACGATAACGATATCCACTTCCAGCGCTTTGATCAGGTCCTTGAACCGTTCGATGACGCCCCGCCCCAAAAAAGAAGATGGGATCACCCGCGCAAGCTTCACGGTTTCGCTGTGGGCTACTTCCAGGTTGATGGCCGCGGTCAGGCCGACAGCCTCCGCGAGTTGGGACTCGGCGCTGCGACGGCGCACGGCGGCGCTTCCGCCCGTTCGGCGAACGTCGGGACAAATGACGAGCGCGCGCCCGATCGAGCGCGCGTCCCCATGCGCAACACCATTCAGATTTTTCGCGTTATCCTCGGTCAGCTTAACCGTCACCGTCCTCGGGTTTCGATTCGAACAACTGCACCGGTTGCGCCGGCATTACCGTCGAAATCGCGTGCTTATACACCAATTGCGAATGCGCATCGCGGCGCAACAAGACGCAGAAGTTGTCGAACCAGGTAATGATTCCCTGCAATTTTACGCCGTTAACTAAAAAAATGGTAACCGGCATCTTGGCCTTGCGGACGTGATTGAGGAACACGTCCTGCAAATTCTGGCCTTTCTCCGAAGACATGGATTAAGTCCCTTTGTTGTCGTTGGGGCCTTATACGAACCCGGCAACTACTCGTGCGTCGCAATCATATGGCCCTTACGGAAGAAACTGCAATAACTGTTCGGACTGCGGCAGGCACTTTACAACGTGATGACGTGACTCGCTAGCTCTATACAAGACCGAAAATGAACCCTCGGTTGAAAATCGTTGAATTCCTCTTCGACAGGGTTATCTTGCCGCACCAGTACCGGAATGCAGTTTGTGCGGTGCGCTATTTCCATGTCGACACCGGAATCGCCGACGAACCATACGTCCGGTCCTGCTGCAATATCGCTGCCGGCGAGGGCCAGGTGAATGGGATCTTCCGCCGGTTTGTCACGTGCCGCGTCGCCGGCTCCCACGATGCTGTGGAAGAAGCGGTCCCAATCGAGATGCTCGGCTTCCTGCCGGAGGTATCGCCCGGTCTTGTTGCTCACCACGGCGAGGCAGAGACCCGCATCATGGAACGTGCGCAGCATCTCGGTCGCACCGGAAGTTGGTGCCAGCCGCTCCAAATGCAGCCGTTCGAACGCGTCGTAAAATATGTCCCTGGCCCGCTCCCAGTCGCCACCGAACAGGTTTGGGAACGACTCGCGCATCGAGTACCGCACCCGTTCACGCGTTTCCTCGAGCGTCCATGGCACATGGCCCATCGCCGTGAAGGTCACTTCCAGCGCGGCGTGGATCGTGGTCCAACTATCGACCAGCGTGTTGTCCCAATCGAAAACGAGGGCTTTCGGCCTTAGGATCGGCGAGTTTGGTGTCGACATGCCGGGTTCAGTCGGATGCGGTGCCTGCGCCATCCTCCGGAGCGGCTTCGCCGTTGCAGTACGCCATGTAGCTTTCGAGGATGCGTGTGCTGATCGTGCCCGGGTGGCCATTGCCGATAACGGCGTCGTCGATCTGGACCACCGGCGTCGCGAAGGATGTCGCACTCGACGTGAAGGCCTCGCGCGCGTTTTGCGCCTCCTCGACGGTAAACGCGCGTTCCTCGAACTCGATCCCCTCTTCCGAGGCGATCCGTAGGATCGTCATCCGCGTGATGCCGTTGAGAATGTCATGCGTCGCCGGGCGGGTCACAAGCTTGCCGTCCTTGGTGACGATCCAGGCATTGCTGGACGTCCCTTCGGTCACGTTGCCATCCGCGTCGACCTGCCACCCCTCGTAGGCGCCGGCGCGGGCCGCCTCGGTCTTGCCGATACAGTTGGGCAGCAGCGATACGGTCTTGATGTCGCAGCGTTGCCAGCGGATGTCGGGCACCGTCACCACCTTTACACCATCGGAAAACTTGGAATGACCGGCGAAGTTGGCCTTACGCGTGGTCATCACGACGCTCGGCGTGCACGGCGGGTCAGGGAACTTGTGATCGCGCGGCGACACGCCCCGGGTGATCTGCATGTAGAGCAGACCGTTCTCGACGCCGTTCCGGCGCACCAACTCGCGCATCACCATTTGCAGGACCGCGCGCGTCATCGGCATCGGGATTTCGATCTCGGACAACGACCGTTCGAGCCGGTCCAGATGGGGGCCTTCATCGACCATGCGCCGGTTGACAATGGTCACGACCTCATAGACGCCGTCCGAAAACTGGTATCCGCGATCCTCGATATGCACCGCTGCGGCGTCATGCTGAACATACCGGCCGTTTACGTATGCGAATCTAGGCATCTCGGCCCCTTCCCGATTGTCGATGTAGCGGGGCGACGCCCCGTCCGTGTCTTGGCTTTAGAAGAATTCGAGCCGCACGGCAAAGAGTTTTTCGACCTTCCGGACCGAGCCGGCGGTCGCAAGCAAGATGACCCGGTCCTGGGCGCGCACGTCGGTGTCGCCGCGCGGGATGATCACCACGCCATCGCGCACGATGGCGCCGACGATCACGCCGGACGGCAGCTTTCCGTCGCGGATTTTCGATCCGACCAACGGCGAGGTTTCGAGCGCTTCGGCCTCGATAATCTCTCCGAACCCGTCGCGCAGCGAATGGACAGCACGAATTCGGCCGCGCCGGACATGCTGCAGTATGGTGGATACCGTGATCGCCCGCGGATTGACGAGGACGTCGATGCCCAGCGTCGTCACCAGCGACGAATAGGTCGTCTTGTTGGCGAGCGCGATCGTTCGCTCGACGCCATACCGTTTCGCCAACAACGATCCGAGGATGTTGGTCTCGTCATCGTCCGTCACCGCCACCACCGTGTCGGCGGATCGGATATTGATCTCTTCGAGGATATCGGAATCCAGCCCGTCGCCGTTCGTGACCATCGTATCGGGCAACAACGCGGCGACCTTGCGGGCGCGGAGCTGATCCCGCTCGATGATGCGGGCGGACATGTCGGGATTCGCCTCGATCAGCTTGGCCAGGTTCAGGCCAATGTTGCCGCCGCCGAGGATGACGAGCCGGTGCGCTTCCTGTTCCTCATACCCGAACGCGGCCAGCGCGCGCGGCAC
Organism: Alphaproteobacteria bacterium; assembly: GCA_965228975.1. Taxonomy (GTDB): domain Bacteria; phylum Pseudomonadota; class Alphaproteobacteria; order UBA8366; family UBA8366; genus JAJFJD01. The sequence goes on along the minus strand of OZ245851.1, from coordinate 1,707,099 downwards.
ATGGGCCGTATCGGCCGCGAAATACACTTCGTCGCCGGGCAGCATCTGGTCGGTCGATTTCGGAACATAAGCATTGTCCTCATGCACGATGCCGACGATCACGATATGCAGGTCGGGGAACAGTTCGGTCAGTTGCCGCAACGGCGTGTGAACGATCGGGCAATTCTCGGTGCAGCGCACCCCGATCACCCGCACCTTGTCGTCGGCCAGCGGGATCATGTCGAACGCGCCCGGCACGGCGAGACGCCGGGAAATCGCCTGCGCCACTTCGATCTCCGGCGAAATGATCACGTCGATCGGCATGTGGTCGCGGCTGAACAGATCGGCCCACATGGGCTCCAGGAAACTCTGCTGGCGAATCCGGGCAATCTTCGTAGGCACATTGAACAACGAGTGCGCAACCTGACAGGCCACCATGTTGACCTCGTCCGCGAATGTCACCGCGATGATCATATCCGCGTCGGCGGCCCCGGCGTTTTCCAGTACGTCGGGCTGCGACGCGTTGCCGACGAAGGCCTGTACGTCCAACGTCTCGTTCACCCGGCCGATCAGTTCGAAGGACTGATCGATGACGGTCACGTCGTTCTGTTCCCCGGCGAGATAGGAAGCGATGTGGTAACCGACCTGGCCGGCACCGCAAATGATGACCTTCATCGGCGATATCCCGGACGATAATCAGGCACTGGTCTTCTGGGCCCGTTCGGAGTTATGCACGCCCAGCCCCTTCAGCTTGCGATGCAAGGCGGCCCGGTCCATGCCGACGAAACCGGCGGTCCGGCTGATATTGCCGCCGAACCGGGCGAGATGGAATGTCAGGTACTGCCGCTCGAAATCCTCACGGGCTTCGCGCAGCGGCTGGTTCATGATCCCGAGCGAAGCGTCCGACCGCAGGAATTCCGGCGACCCGCCGCCGATCGCCTCGGCGACGGCGTCCGCGCCGACCGGTGCTTCGATGTCCCCGACGGTCGGCAACAGCAGCCTCTCGATCACGTTCACCAATTCCCAAACGTTGCCGGGCCATTCGTATGCCTGCAACGCGATCAAAGCCTCCTCGGAGAGAGCCCGCGGCGGGCGCCCCTTCGCCGATGCGGCCCGCGCCATCAGTTCCGTAGATAGTTCCGGAATATCGGCGCGCCGGACACCCAAGGGCGGCACGGTCAACGGCACCACGTTGAGGCGATAGTACAAATCCTCGCGGAACATTCCCGCTTCGATCTCGCGGGTCAGGTCTCGATTGGTGGTGGCGATCACCCGCACGTCCACTTCGACCCAACCTTCGCCGCCGATCCGGTTGAACCGCGGTTTGTGCAGGACGCGCACGATCTTGGCCTGGGTTTCGAGGGGCATGTCGGCCACCTCGTCGAGCAGTAACGTGCCGCCATGGGCCTGTTCGAGCACGCCGACCGTCCGTGCGGTCTTATCGGTCGCTTCGACACCGAACAAGGCGGTCTCAAGCCGGTCCGGCTCAAGGCCCGCGCAGTTCAGTACAACGAACGGGCCAGCGGCGCGCGCCGAACGGTCGTGCAACAGTTGCGCGACCACGCTCTTGCCCGACCCCGGCGACCCGGTGATCAGAACCCGGCTATCTGTCGGCGCAACCTTTTCCAAGGCCTGCCGCAACTGTGCGATGGCCGGCGAATTGCCGGTCAAATCGTTCAGCCGGTCGCCGACTTGCTTCTGCAGTTCCTGGTTTTCGCGCCGCAGGCGGTTGTCTTCCACCGCCCGCGAAATGGTGTGCAGCAGAACCTCGGACTTGAACGGCTTCGTCAGGAAGTCATAAGCGCCCATCTTCGTCGCGCGCACCGCCATGTCGAACGTGGCATGCCCGCTGATCATCAGCACCTGCTGATTGGGATTGTCGCGGCGGATGATTTCGAGCATCTGGAGACCGTCGTACTGACTGTTCTGCAGCCATACGTCGAGGATGATCAGGCTCGGCTGGCGCGCTTCGATCGCCGCGAACGCTTCGCTGCTGCTGCTGGCTTCGCGCGTTTCATAACCCTCGTCCTCGAGGATTCCGGCGATCAGCTTACAGATATCGGCTTCGTCATCGACAATAAGAATGTCGTTGGCCATATGGCCTTACCTCCCTGGGGCCACGGTCATGCCGTGCCCCTGCGTATCCAGCGCCTCCTGCACCTGCTCAGCCGTTGCGGGCGCCCCTTTGAATTCCAAGCGGACATTGGCTCCGCCGTCGGGCGCATCCTCCAAGAGCAGCTGGCCACCATGGTCTTCCATTATTTTCTTAACAATGGCAAGGCCAAGACCCGTCCCTTTTCGTCGCGTCGTGAAATAGGGTTCGGTCAAGCGTTCCCGCGCCGACTCCGGCAACCCCTTGCCGTCGTCCTGCACTTCGATGAAGGTTCGGCCCTCCTCGACGCCGAGCCGCACGTCGATATGTCCCTTCGCCGTACCGTCCCCCTGACGCGCCTCGATCGCTTCCGCGGCGTTCAAAATCAGATTCGTCAATGCCTGGCTGATCTGCCGGCCGTCGCACTGATAATAAAGCGCATCGTCCGGCAGCTCGGTCGAGAAGTTGATCTCGGGATAGGCGTTGCGCTGAAGGAAGACCGCTTGACGGCATAGGTCGGAAAGATTCTCTAACCGCATGACCGGTTCAGGAACGCGTGCGAAGCTGGAGAACTCGTCGACCATCCGGCCGATATCGCCCACATGCCGCACGATGGTTTCGGTGCAGGTGACGAAGGTATCCCGGTCGCTGGTGATTTCCCCGAGGTATTTGCGCTTCAACCGTTCCGCCGACAGTTGGATCGGCGTCAACGGATTGCGGATCTCATGCGCGATCCGGCGCGCGACATCGGCCCACGCCGCCTTGCGCTGTGCGGCGACGAGATCGGAAACGTCATCGAATGTCACGACGAATCCCTTGATCTCATCGTTTTCCCGTTCCACGGTGATCCGCGCCAGCAAAGTCCGGTTTTCCTTCGACCGCTGCAGTTGAATTTCGGATTCGATAGGCCGGTTGCCGCGTTGCAGCTGCGCCTGGCGCAGCAGATCGGCCATTTCCGGCACCGCTTCGCCGAGTTCGCGGCCGACCATACGATCCGCCGTCATGCCCAACAATTCCGACGCCGACATATTCGGCAGATTTATGCGGCCGCGTTCGTCGAGTCCGATGACGCCGGCGGAGACACCTTCGAGAACGGCCTCGGTGAATCGCCGTCGTTGATCGAGTTGGCGATTCGCTTCGAGCAGTTCCTGCCGGTTTTGTTCGAGATCGTTGGTCATCCGGTTGAACGCTCGGCTCAACGACCCGATTTCGTCCGGCGCGGTCGCCTCCGGCACGCGAGCGGACAAATCGCCCGCGCGCACCCGCTCGGTGGCGGCGATCAGCGCGCTCAACGGGCGCGACAATTGCGTCGCCATCAACAGTCCGACCCACGATGCCGCCAAGGTCATCACCAGGGCGATGCCGGCGAACACCAGCGCGAAGCTGATCTGCATGCCGGCGCGCTGGAATTCCAGCCGTTCGAACCGCTCGACCGCGCCGCGCGTGCGGGTCGTGTGCGCGGATACCTTGGGATCGATGACCCGTCCGACATACAAAAACATGTCGAGAAAGCCCTCGAGCCGGGTCAGCGCCCGCACGCGGTCGTCGTCGGACCCGGTGACGATCGCCACTTCGCCCTTGCGGGCCCGCTCCATCGCCGACGGCGGGATCGGATCGATTTCGAGCATGTAGGCAAATCCGGAACGGCCGCGCACCGCGCCGTTGCCGTCGAACACCACCGCCTCGGAAAGTTCGCGGATGCGCGACTGGAAATCGACGATGCGGTTGAACAGTGCCGGATTATTCTCCAACGCCACCGCGTCGCGGCTGAGATCCTTCGCCATTGCCAGCACCTCGGCGCGGATCGTTTGCTTGTGTTCGTGCAGATAGGCCTCCGCCACGGCGACCGATTCGTTCAGCGCCGTGCGGACCTGCCCGCTCAGCCACGACTGCAGCCCGAAATTGAAGAAGAGGATCGACGCGACCGCGACGATGATTGCCGGCACGACGGAGACGAAACCGAACAACAGGACCAAACGCACGTGCAGCCGCGACCCTGCGGATCCCCGCCGCCGCTCGACCCACAACGCGACCACGCGCCACGCTATAACGACGGCCAGCAACAACAGGACGATGAGATCGGCATACAGCCAAAGCAGCACCTGGTCGGGGCCGGAACCGAACGGCGGCAGGCCCCGAATGGCCGCATAGGTGCCCGAAATGGCGATAACGGCGGCGACCGCGAGCGAAACCGCCAAGGTTCGCCCAAGGTGGATGCCTTGCGCCCAAGCCATTATGCGATCCATAAGACGAGGCGTTGATGAGCTTGGCTGTTCGGTTGCGCTCATACGAAGGCTCGGACCGTGTCGTGAATGCAAGCGTCGGCTGCCGCGGCGTCCCGCGAAAATCCCGAAACCGCCGGGCGTTAAATAAGCACCGGCTGCCTACGAGCGCGGCTATTGGGACCCGCGGACGACCTTTATGTCAAGCTCGCGTATTTTCTTGCGCAGCGTATTGCGGTTCAATCCCAGCAGTTGGGCCGCTTTAACCTGATTCCCGCGGGTCGCGGACAGGCTGAGTTGTATGAGCGGGCGTTCCATTTCGTGCAGCACCCGATCATAGAGGCCCGACGCCGGCAATGCGCCTTCATGCGCGTCGAAATACGACTTCAAATGCCGCTCGATGGCCTCCGACAAGCTTTCGTCCTCTCTTGTGCCCTCGCGATCCGATCCGTCCGGAATATCGGCGAGTTCCGCCTCGACTACATCCACCGTGATCGTTTCCTGGGAATAGAGGGCCGCGAACCGGCGCACCACGTTCTCCAACTCACGAACATTACCGGACCAACGATGCCGTTTCAGACGCTCCATGGCATCGCCGTCGATCGTCTTGGCCGGTAGGCCTTCGGCCGTCGCATTCCCCAGGAAATGCCGCACCAGATCGGGAATATCGTCGGCTCGCTCGCGCAGCGGCGGCAAGCGCAGCGGCACCACGTTCAGCCGGTAGTACAAATCTTCCCGGAAGAGTCCTTGCGACACCAGCGTCGTCAGATCCCGATGGGTGGCCGCCACGATCCGAACATTGGCGCGAATGGGCGTGCGCCCGCCGACCGTGGTGAATTCGCCTTCCTGAAGGACCCGCAATAGCCGCGTTTGGGCTTCGAGCGGCATATCGCCGATCTCGTCGAGGAAAAGCGTACCGCCCTCCGCCTGTTCGAAGCGGCCGGCATATCGGGTGTTCGCGCCGGTAAACGCACCCTTCTCATGTCCGAACAGTTCGCTCTCGATCAGCTCGCGCGGGATCGCCGCCATGTTCACCGCGATAAAGGCGCCGTTCCGCCGCTTGCCATAGTCATGCAGAGCGCGCGCGACGAGTTCCTTGCCGGTACCGGATTCGCCGTTGATCAGGACCGTCAGGTCGGTCGACATGAGCCGAGCCAGCACCCGGTATATCTCCTGCATCGCCGCCGACCGGCCGATCAGTGGCAGATGCTCCTGCATGTCCTCGGCATCGGGCTCGGCGCTCGCCTCCCCGGCGCTCTCCGTCAGCGCCCGCTTCACCACGTTGATCAATTCGTTCAGATCGAACGGCTTGGGGAGGTATTCGAAGGCCCCCCGCTCCGCCGCCTGAACCGCGGTCAACAGCGTGTTTTGCGCGCTCATCGCGATCACGCGGATGTCCGGACGGCGCTTTCGAATTTGGGGGATCAGGTCCAATCCGTTGCCGTCGGGCATGATTACGTCGGTGATCACGAGGTCGCCTTCGCCCTCATTGACCCACCGCCAAAGCGTCGCGGCATTGCCCGTCGACCGGACATGATGCCCGGCGCGGCCGAGCGCCTGCGTCACAACGGTGCGGATTGCCCGATCGTCGTCCGCGACCAGAATAACCGACTCACTCATCGCGGTACTCCGAAGATTTCATGACCGGCAACATCACGCTGAACAAAGTCCGGCGGGCGTGGCTCTCCACGTCGATCACGCCGCCATGTTCGCCGACCAGCTTTGCCACAAGGGCCAGACCTAAACCTGAACCGCCTGGCTTGGTCGAAATGAAGGGATCGAAGATTTGACGGCGCAGGTCTTCCGGGATTCCGGGGCCGTTGTCTTGAATGCCCACGACCAGCGGCAGGTCGACCTGGCTGTCGCTGCCGGGCACCGCGAGCCGTATCCCCTGTTGAAAGGCCGTGCTGACGACGACCTCCCCGTTTTCCTTCGGCGTGGCTTCCACGGCATTCTTTACGAGGTTTAGGAAAATCTGGATCAGTTGGTCCCGATCGCCGAATACCGGGGGCAATGACGGGTCATACCGTTCCTCGATCATGACGTTTCGCGCGAAGCCGGAACGGGCCAGACGAATAACATGCTCGAGCACCTCGTGGATGTTGACGGCGCTGCGTTCGACCGGCGGCCGGTCGGAAAACACCTCGAACCGGTCCACGAGCTTGCAGATGCGGTCGACCTCGTCGACGATCAGTTGGGTCAACTCGCGATTTTGCCCACCGCTCTCGCCCTCGAGCAGTTGAGCCGCACCGCGCACACCGGAGAGCGGGTTCTTGATCTCATGGGCAAGCACGGCGGCCATCGCCGTCACCGAGCGCGCGGCATCGCGATGGATCATCGATTGATCGATCCGCCCAGCCATCGACCGTTCGTGCAGCGTAATCAATACACCGCCCGCCTCGTCGCCGAACGGCGCCGCATCGATCGCGACCGTGTGGGTGCCGATCCGCGGCGTCGACAGGCGAATCCCGGTTTCGGACATGCTGTAGCCCCGCCGCCTGATTTTATGCACCAACGCCAGCATCGGACTGTCCTGCGGGATGATGTCCTGAAGGTTCACGCCCGCCAGCATGGCGGCGCTGCCCTGGAAGAATTGCTCTGCCGCGTGATTGACGAAGGTGATGTTGTCGTCGCTGTCGACCGCGAAAACCGGTACGGGCAACGCCATGACGACTGCGCCGGTATCCGGACTATCCGGCCGGCGTTTCGGGATGGGTGTAACGGTCGATTTCATGATCAAGCAGCCATACGATCGGCCGCAGCGCCATAGAAGGCACTGATCGACGCTTGGACGCCGGCGGGATCGTCGATCCGATTGACCGATGCCCTGAATTCAGCGGAACCGGACAGTCCCTTGGAATACCAACAGATATGTTTTCGCGCGATCCGGCTTCCCTGATGTTTGCCGTAGTGCCGAAGCATGTCGTCATAGTGGGCCAAGACGATCTCACGCTGCTCGGCAACGCTCGGAGCGGCGGGCATGGGCCGGCCGGCGAGCACCGCATCCACCTGCCCGATCAACCAGGGTTTTCCCTGTGCGCCCCGGCCGATCATGACGCCGTCCGCACCGGACGCCTGCAGACATGCGGCGGCAGAGGACGCGTCGGTGATGTCACCGTTGGCCACCACCGGTATGCTCACCGCGTCCTTGACCGACCGGATAAAGGCCCAGTCGGCCGATCCTTTATAAAATTGGCAACGCGTCCGGCCGTGAACTGTAATCATCTGAATGCCGCAGTCTTCCGCGATTTTCGCGATCCGCGGCGCGTTCCGGTCCGAATCGTCCCATCCGGTACGCATTTTCATGGTCACCGGGACGTCGACGGCGGCCACCATCGCCTCCATGATACGGCCGGCGAGCATCTCGTCCCGCATGATCCCAGAGCCGCACAGTTTGTTCACGACGCGCTTTGCCGGGCAGCCGAAATTGATGTCGATGACCGCAGCGCCCCGGTCCACATTGAGCCGCGCCGCCTCCGCCATGGTTTCGGGATCTGCGCCGGCAAGCTGCACCGCCATCGGAAACTCTTCAGCGCAATTCGTTGACATCTTTCGCATTTCATCGCGCACTTCGCGGATCATCGCATCGCTGGCGATCATCTCGGACACGACCAGCCGCGCACCCAAACGGCGCGCAAGCCGCCGGAACGGTGCGTCGGTAACGCCGGACATGGGAGCCAAAATCACCCGGGTGCGGGTTCCAAGTGGGCCGATATTAATGCTCAATATTTAATCAGTTCTGATTTGTGGTCAATGAATGGGCATAATAGCGCGTTTCTTCGCGCCTGCAACGAATTTCGGCACGGCGTTCAACCCAAAAGGGCGTGGCAGGATGCCGCATTCCGACGCCGAAACATCAAGCGATAAGGACATCCGTAACGAATTTGACGCCGGGATAACCCAGTGTGATCAACAAATATCCGACCAGGACGACCCGCGCCGCCTGGCGACCGCGCACCCCAACCTTGTAGTGGGCGATTAGCAATCCCCCGATAACGGCAAACGCCAGGAAACTGAAAAGTGTTTTGTGATCAAAGGTTAAAAACACGCCGTCAAGCGTATACTGCAGCACCATGCCGCTTACGATACCGAGCCCCAGCACCGCCTCCGCCGCCAAGAGCAAATTCAGCTCCAGCCGCTCCGAATCCGCGGTGGAAGGCAGCCGATCCAGGATTCGGAAGCGCTTTTTGCGCCGCAGCGCGGCCTCATGCACCACAACGGCCGCGCCGGCGATCGCAGCCAGCGTCAGCAAGATGTAGGTGAGAACCGACGTGACGATATGCGTCACGATCCAAGCGGGCGGCTGCCCTTGCAGGGTTTCAGCCGTTGCGCTGCCCCAAACCGCAGCACTAAGCGAAAGGACCAGCAGATACGGCATGAGAAGGCAGGCCAGCCGATGCGCATTCCGTGTCAGCACCGACAGGATGAGGAAGACCAGGATACACCCGGCAATCGTCACCCAGAGGGCGGCGGCAAACCCGGTTTGCCAGCCGGCCTGCACGAAACGGGCGCAAATGACCAATGGTCCGGCAGCCGCCAGAAGGAATAAACTCCAAAAAAGAGCATTCTTTTCCGGACGGCCCCACAATACCCACAGCGTCGCCGGCGCCAGCGTGAGCGCTGCCAAGAGGTTATGAACCAGGGGATCATCCATCGAAGGGACCCTACCATGCTTTGCCGACGGCACGTCGCCAACCTTGGCAACGCCGATCTTTGCCGCCAATATGCCCGCGTTTTCGACGCCATCAAGCTAAATTCGAGGTTTCGCGCATGACAGGCACAGTCGCCCTCGTCCTCGCCGGCGGAAGAGGCACCCGTGCCGGCGGCGGCGTGCCGAAGCAATACCGTGACATCGGCGGCAGACCCATGCTGCGGCGCACGCTCGCTGCTTTCACGGAACATCCCGATATCGACGCCGTGCGCGCCGTCATTCATCCCGACGATACCGGGCTGTACGAGGCTGCGACCGGCGGGCTGGATCTCCTGGAACCCGTATACGGCTCAGATTCTCGTCAAGGATCGTCGTATAATGGGTTGATAAGTATACAGAAGAATTCACCCGATATTGTGCTAATCCAGGATGCCGCCCGCCCCTTCACGGACCGCGCGACGGTGCGCCGAATCATCGAATCACTGGCAACGAGCCCCGCAGCGATCGCCGCCGTGCCGGTCATCGACACCATCAAACGCGGTGACGCGCAGGATCGCGTTTCAGGCACTGTGGAGCGCGTTGGGCTGTGGCGGGCGCAAACCCCCCAGGGATTCCGCTACAAGGCCATCCTGGACGCCCACACGGCCGTCAAGGGCCAGGAACACACCGACGACGCGGGCGTTGCAGAGGCGACCGGCATGCCGGTGCAACTCGTGATGGGGCACGAGAACAACATCAAAGTCACCACCGAGGAGGATTTCATGCGCGCGGAGACCATCCTCCGGGAAACCGGGCCGACGGGTGCGACGACCGAGACCCGGCTCGGCACGGGCTTCGACGTCCATCGCTTCGAACCCGGCGATCATGTCACCATCTGCGGGGTCGAAATCCCGCATTCGGCCCGCCTCAAGGGGCATTCGGACGCCGATGTCGGACTGCACGCGATCACCGACGCCATCTTCGGCGCGCTGGCGGAAGGCGATATCGGCGACCACTTCCCGCCGAGCGAACCACAGTGGAAATCCGCGGATTCGGCCATTTTCCTCGCCAAGGCCGCCGAACGGGTACGCGCGCGGCAAGGCGTGATCACCAGCCTCGACGTGACGATCATCTGCGAACTGCCGAAAATCGGCCCGCACCGTGCCGCCATGCGCCAACGGATCGCGGAAATCTGCGAGATCGACCCGGAACGGGTCAGCGTCAAGGCCACGACCACCGAAGGCCTTGGCTTCACCGGCCGGGCCGAAGGCATCGCGGCGCAGGCCGCGGCGGCCGTCCAATTGTGATTTCATGACGAAATCAACCCTCTCGCCACTCCATCCCGCCTCGCTGTCCGCGACGGTCTGCGGGATCGGGTATCTGCCCATTGCGCCCGGCACCTGGGCCAGCGCCGCCGCCCTGGTGCCGGCCTGGTTCATCGCCGACCGGTTCGGTCCGTTGGCCCTTATCCCGGCGGCGCTGGCGGCGCTGGCCCTGGGTATATGGGCCACCGCGCGCATTCAGGACACAACGGGGGAGAAAGATCCCGGCCGGATCGTCATCGACGAGGTGGCGGGCCAGTGGATCGCGCTTATCCCGGTCTGGCCGCTCGACCTATGGCTTTATGCCGCCGGCTTTTTTGCCTTCCGTCTCTTCGACATCCTGAAGCCATGGCCGGCGAGTTGGTGCGACCAAAAGCTGCCCGGTGCGCCGGGCGTCATGCTCGACGATATCGTTGCCGGCATCTACGCTGCGATCGTGGTGTTTGGCCTTACATTCGTTATGTGACGGATCGATTTATGCGATATTCAAATGATCTACAGCACGATGCGAAGAAATTACTTGAGATTTGCGAGGGCAAGGGCCTAAAAATTGCGACGGTGGAATCCTGCACCGGCGGCCTGCTCGCCGGTCTTCTTACCGCCGTGCCCGGCTCCTCGTCCGTGGTCGAACGCGGATACGTGACTTATTCCAACGAGGCCAAGGCGGAAGAGGTCGGTGTCGACCCGGCCCTTATCGAAACGCACGGCGCGGTCAGCCGTGAGGTGGCACAGGCTATGGCCACAGGCGCCTTGGACCATGCTCCGGTCGACCTGGCCGCGAGCATCACGGGCGTCGCCGGCCCCGGCGGCGGAACCGCGTCAAAACCGGTCGGGCTGGTCTATATCGGCGCGGCGCTGCGCGGCGCCGGCGTCGAGGTCCAGGAAAACCGGTTCGACGGGGATCGCGACGCCATCCGCGCGGAGTCCGTCCGGGCCGCCCTGGAGATGTTGCTCACGCTTGCGGAGCGGCATTGACCAACGCAAGCAATTCCGCCATCGGATGCCCTTGCCGGTCGGCATAGGGGCGCAAATGCCCCTCCCAATCGTCGAAGACGTCGAAGAAGGTTGATGGATGGCGTAGTTCCCGCCAGGGCAATCCGCGCAGCCGTCGCACCACCTCGGGCAGAGCGCCGGCAGTGGTGTCATCAAGCATTTGATCCAGATAAAACAAAGCGTTGGCGTGAAAGCTGAAAGCCCAAAGCAGAATCGCGGCGACTTCGGCGGCCCGGCCGCTGTTGGCGACGCTGAATTGCACCCGATCTAGCAGAACCGCCCGATTGTGCCCCTCGACCAGAAGGCAAATTCGGGCCGTGCCGTCGCTCTCGCCCTCGCGGCGCGCGAAAAACAGTACTTTTTCCACCGGAGTCAGGGAGTCCGGGCTCAACAGCTCCAGCACCCGCTGGCTGGCGAACAGCGTCTCATACGCCGCCGGGCGGTCGATCCGGCGAAGGGTGACCGATTCCCGCTCGGCATCGTCCTCGAACTCGACACCAGCGCCAGCCAGCGCCGCCTCGATCCTCTCGAGCGTGCTGCTGCGCGGATCACCGACACCGCGTTCGATGTTGTTCAGCGTCGCGAGTGAGACGCCGGCGGCACGCGCCAGATCGGATTGCTTCGCCCCGATGAGCGCCCGCGCTGCCCGAATCTGCGACGGGCTCATGCCGTCCTCGCCTCCCACCATCCATGAGACGAAATTCACAAAACGGTCTCAAGGTCGATCTAATTATATATTATACCTAATATACTAGGGATAACTACGTCTGTCAGCGCGTTGTTCGCCTAGATATTGTAGCTACCGCAAGCACACGCACCAGTTGTTGATGGGACATTGGAGCGGCCGATTAATCATTACGATAACGGAATAAATAGTCTGCGGATGAAGTAGCGCCTGTGCGACGATCGGAAGACTAAGAAATCCGCGACTCGAAACGACTCGGGAAGCCCGTGCATTTATGCACAGAATGCACGATAGGACTTAATTGAAGGCGGCGGTCTACCGCGGTCAGGCCGAAGCGGCAGCGTGCAGCGCGGCGGCGCGGTCCTCGAATGCCTGCACCATGCGTCGGACCGCATCGTCGAACAGCGGCCCCATCACCATGGCAAGCAGGCGGGACTTGAACTCGAAATCCACATGAAAATCGAGCAGGCAGCGGGCCTCTCCCATGTCATGGAAGACCCAGTGGTTCTCGAGATACTTGAACGGGCCGTCCTCGTAGGTCACGTCAATCCTGCGGTTCGGCCGATCAAGCGTGACATGACTGATAAAGCGTTCCCGTATCCCCTTGAACCCGATCGCCAACTCGGCCCGAAGCTCGGTTTCGGTTCGGTTCAAGATGCGGCATGCGACACACCAGGGCAGGAAATCAGGGTATTCCTCGACATCCGCCACCAAATCAAACAGGTGCTCGGACGGATACGGAAGCTCGCGCTTTTCGGAATGGCTCGGCACAGCCCCTCGTCCGCTAACCGGCGGAAGCGGCGGATTGAACGGCACGGGCCTCGCGGAGGCGGCGGAAATCGTCGCCGGCGTGGTAAGAGGACCGGGTCAACGGTGAGGACGCCACCATCAAAAAACCCTTGCCCCGCGCCAACGTCGCATAACTGTCGAATTCGTCCGGCGTGACGAACCGGTCGATCGCGGCGTGTTTCGGCGTGGGCTGGAGATATTGCCCGATCGTGATGAAGTCGACGTCGGCGGCGCGGAGATCGTCCATAACCTGCGCAACCTCTTGCTTTTCCTCGCCCAACCCAACCATGAGGCCGGATTTGGTGAACAGGCTCGGGTCGAGTTTCTTGACCCGGCTCAGCAGTTCGAGGCTGGTGAAATAGCGCGCGCCGGGACGGATCGTCGGATAGAGCCGCGGCACCGTCTCGATATTGTGGTTGAACACGTCGGGGCGCGCCTCGACGACGGTTTCGATCGCGCCGTCCTTGTTCATGAAATCCGGCGTGAGGATCTCGATCGTCGTACCCGGCGACATTTCCCGAATATATCCAATGACTTGGGCAAAATGCTCCGCCCCGCCATCGGCCAGGTCGTCCCGGTCGACCGAGGTAATCACCACATGCTCCAGGCCCAACTTCGCAACCGCGGCCGCCACGTTCACGGGCTCCATCGGATCGAGCGGATTCGGCTGACCGGTCGCCACGTTGCAGAAGGCGCAGGCGCGCGTGCAGGTATCCCCCATGATCATGAAGGTGGCGTGTTTCTTCGCCCAACACTCGCCGATATTCGGACATCCCGCCTCTTCGCAGACGGTGTGCAGCCCATTTTCGCGAACGATGTCGCGTGTTTCGGAATACTGCTTCGAGGTCGGCGCCTTGACGCGGATCCAGTCCGGCTTCCGCTGGATCGGATTGTCCGGGTTATTGCGCTTTTCCGGATGGCGCACGCGCTCGGGAACGGAAGTCATAGAAAAGCCTTAATGCCTGTGGCTTAAGCTCGGATTAAAAGTGGATCGCACGGCCGTAGGCGTCAAGCACCGACTCATGCATCATTTCCGACAGGGTCGGATGCGGGAAGACCGCATGCATCAGTTCGGCCTCGGTCGTTTCCAGCGTCTTGGCGACTCCATAGCCCTGGATAAGCTCGGTCACCTCGGCGCCGATCATATGCGCGCCCAGCAATTCCCCGGTATCCGCATCGAAGACCGTCTTCACGAAGCCTTCGGACTCGCCCAGGGCGATAGCCTTGCCATTGCCGATGAACGGAAAGCGACCGACCCGCACTTTATGCCCCTTCTCCTTGGCCGCCGCCTCGGTCATGCCGACGGAGGCTACCTGTGGGTGGCAATAGGTGCACCCGGGGATGTTCAACGTGTTCAGCGGATGCACGCCCTGCACGCCGGCGATCTTCTCGACGCAGATCACGCCCTCATGCGATGCCTTGTGCGCCAGCCAGGGCGGACCGACCAGATCGCCTATGGCGTAAACGCCCGGCTCGCCGGTCTGCAGCCATTCGTCGACCACCACATGGCCACGGTCGACCTTCACCTTGGTGCCATCTATGCCGATATTCTCGACATTCCCGACGATCCCGACGGCCATGATCACCCTGTCCACTGTGATCTCGCTGGATTTGCCGCCTGCCTCAACGGTCGCGGTCACCGATACCTTGCCTTTTTTCAGCGCCTTGACCGCCGCGCCGGTCATGATCTTCATGCCCTGCTTTTCGAAGGCCTTATGCGCGAAGGCGGACACTTCCTCGTCTTCGACCGGCAATACCCGATCGAGCACTTCGACCACCGTGACCTCGGCGCCGAGCGTGCGGAAAAAGCTCGCGAATTCAATGCCGATCGCGCCCGAGCCGACAACCAGCAGAGATTTCGGCATGACATCCGGCACCATGGCTTCCTTGTAGGTCCAGATCAGCTTGCCGTCCGGCTCCAACCCCGGCAGCGTCCGCGCCCGCGCACCGCTGGCCAGGATCACGTGTTTCGCGGTGAGGTCCGCGACCGCCTTGCCGTCTTTCTCGACCGCAACCTTGCGCGCCCCGGCCGATCCGCCGGCGAGCTTACCGTAACCGTCGAATACGGTGACCTTGTTCTTCTTCAGCAAGTGGGCGACGCCGCCGCTCAATTGCTTGGCGACCTTGCGCGACCGGTCGACGATCTTGCCGACATCGAAGGAAACGCCCTTTACCGACAGGCCGAAGGATTCCGCGTTTTCGATATTGTGGAAAATCTCTGCCGACCGCAGCAGCGCCTTGGTCGGGATACAGCCCCAGTTGAGGCATATGCCGCCGAGATGCTCGCCTTCGACGACGGCGGTCTTCACGCCGAGCTGCGCCGCCCGGATGGCGGCGACATAACCACCGGGCCCGCCGCCCACTACGATCAGATCGAAAGAAGTATCGGCCATGTTGATCCTCTTCTGTCCCGTTGCCTCGCCGGTACGGTCAAAGTCGTTCGGGCGCGGCGACGGTCAAGTCGCTCTCGGTTTCGCCGGTGTTGACGGTGCCTTTTCTCTCGAAAATCATCGCCTTGCATTCCGATTCAGCCACCGGCCGGTGCTCCACGCCTTTCGGGACGACGAGCAGCTCACCGGAACCGAGCGATACGTCGCCATCCCGGAACTGGATGGTCATGTCGCCTTCGAGCACCACGAAGACTTCATCGACGTCGGCATGCGCATGCCAGACGAACTCGCCCTCGATCCGCACGATCTTGATCTCATAGTCGTCGACCTCGCCGATCACTTTCGGCGTCCACGGTGCAGAGAAGAGCGCGAATTTTTCGTCGAGATTGACCTTTTCGGGCATCGCCGGTCTCAGAGCAGCATGGCGAAGGGTTCTTCGATCATCGCCTTGAAGACTTTCAGGAATTCCGCGCCGACTGCACCATCCACCACGCGATGGTCGCAGGACAGGGTGCAGCTCATCACCGTCGCGACCGCAAGCGCGCCGTCCTTCACGACCGGGCGTTGTTCGCCGGCTCCGACCGCGAGGATCGCGCCCTGCGGCGGATTGATGACGGCGTCGAACTGCTTGATGCCGAACATACCGAGGTTGGAAATGCTGAAGGTGCCGCCTTGGTATTCCTCGGGCGCGAGTTTGCCCTCGCGCGCGCGGCCCGCCATGTCCTTCATCTCGGCCGAAATCGCTTCCAAGCCCTTGTTGGCCGCATCGCGAATGACCGGCGTGATCAAGCCGCCGTCGATCGCGACGGCCACCGCCACGTCGGCCGACTGGTATAGCTTGATCCCCTCATCGGTGTAGGACGCATTGGCCGCCGGCACCTTCCGCAAAGCCACGCCGCACGCCTTGATGATGAGATCGTTGACCGACAGCTTGTAGGCCCCGTCCGCCTTCTCGTTCAAGCGTTTACGCAAGTCGAGAAGCGCGTCGAGTTCGCAATCCACCGTGAGATAGAAATGCGGGATTGTTTGCTTGGCCTCCGTCAGACGTTGCGCGATCGTCTTGCGCATCGAACTGAGCGGCTCGAGGTCGAACGCTGGCTCGAACGGCGCCGCATCCGCACTGATCGGCGCCGCCGGCGGCCGTTGCGCGGCGGCTGCCGCCGCGGGCACGCCGCCGGAAATCGCCGCTTCGACGTCGCTTTTGACGATCCGGCCTTTCGGGCCGCTGCCCGTCATCGATGCGAGATCGAGCCCGGCCTGCGCCGCCATCCGGCGCGCCAGCGGGCTGGCGAAAACGCGGGCGCCATTCGTCGGCGCGGCGGCCGGTGCAGCGGGCGCGGTCGGCGCCGGGGCCGCTGCAGGTGCGGCCGGTGCCGGCGCGGCGGGTGCGGGCGCCTCGGCAGTTGGGGCCGGTGCAGGCGTCGCTGCAGGCGCCGGCGCATCGTCGGCGACGGAATCCAACGCCGACGCGTCCTCCCCATCCTCCAGCAGCAGCGCGATTAGCGCGTTCACCGCAACGCCTTCGGCCCCTTCGTCCACCAGAATCCGGCCGACGGTTCCCTCGTCGACCGCTTCGACCTCCATCGTGGCCTTGTCGGTTTCGATTTCGGCGATGACATCGCCGGCGTTCACCGCGTCGCCTTCCTTCACATGCCATTTTGCGAGGTTTCCCTCGGTCATCGTAGGTGACAGCGCCGGCATTAAGATCTTGATCGGCATCGCTTTATCTCCGCCCCATCACGCAGCGTAACTAACTGATTTAGCGGCAGAAACAATATCTGCCGCTTGCGGAAGCGCCAGCGCTTCCAGATTGGCCGCATAGGGCAACGGCACATCCTTGGCGGTTACCCGCGCCACCGGGGCGTCGAGCCAGTCAAATGCCTGCTCCATGAGCTGTGCTGCGATTTCCGAGCCAATGCCCGAATAGGCCCAGCCTTCCTCGCAAGAGACGATCCGGTTGGTCTTCTTCACGGACTCGATGATCGTTTCGATATCGAGCGGCCGGATACTGCGCAGGTCGATCACCTCGGCGTCGACACCCTCCGCGGCAAGCGCCTCCGCGGCCTCCAGCGCCTTGCCGACCATGATCGAATGGGCGACCAGCGTCACGTCATTGCCGCGTCGCAGCACCTTGGCCTTGCCGATCGGCACGATCCAATCGGGATCTTCCGGCACGTCGGAACTCTCGCCGTACAGAATCTCGTTCTCGAGGAAAATCACGGGGTTGGGATCGCGTATCGCCGACTTCAACAAGCCCTTGGCATCGGCGGCCGACCAGGGCGACACGACCTTAAGACCGGGACAATGGGCATACCAGCTCGCGTAGCATTGCGAGTGCTGCGCGGCGACCCGGGCGGCCGCGCCGTTCGGGCCGCGGAACACGATCGGGCATCCCATCTGACCACCCGACATGTAGAGCGTCTTCGCGGCCGAGTTGATGATGTGGTCCATCGCCTGCATGGCGAAGTTGAAGGTCATGAACTCCACGATCGGCCGCAGCCCCATGAAGGCAGCGCCGACGCCCAGTCCGGTGAAGCCATGCTCGGTAATCGGCGTATCGATCACGCGGCGGGCGCCGAACTCGTCGAGAAGTCCCTGGCTGAGCTTGTACGCGCCTTGGTATTCGGCGACTTCCTCGCCCATCAGGAAGACGTTCTCGTCCCGGCGCATCTCCTCGGCCATGGCGTCCCGCAAGGCATCGCGGACGGTCTGGCTCGTCGACGGACCGGTCCATTCGGCTTCCGCCGGCGGCGCGGCCGTGACAGGCGCGGCGACCGGTTCGGCGGCGGGAGATGCCGCCGGCGGTTCGGCGCCGTCGCTTGATTGGGCGGCGGGCTGGGGTGCGGGCGCAGCTGCGCTGTCGATAGCACTGGCGTCCTCCCCGTCGGCCAAAAGCACCGCGATCGGTGTGTTGACCGCGACGCCTTCCGCGCCTTCGTCGACCAACAGCTTGCCGACCTTCCCTTCGTCGACCGCTTCGACTTCCATCGTAGCCTTGTCTGTCTCGATTTCGGCGATCACGTCGCCGGCGGACACGTCGTCGCCTTCGGCTTTCAGCCATTTGGCCAGCTTTCCTTCGGTCATCGTCGGCGAAAGCGCTGGCATCAAAACCTGGATTGGCATGGTGCGGTTCCTGTGGAGTCTGCGCGCGGGCGGGGAACCGCCTACGCGTCAACCAATACGTCGGTATAAAGCTCGGAAGGATCGGGCTCCGGGCTATTTTGCGCGAATTCCGCGGCGTCCGAGATGATGTCCTTGATCTCGCGATCGACCTGCTTCAGTGCATCGTCGTCGGCGATTTTTTCCTCCAGCATCTTCGCCCGGAGACGTTCGATCGGGTCGCGCTCCTGGCGAACCTTGCTGACCTCTTCTCGGGTCCGGTATTTCGCGGGATCGGACATCGAATGGCCGCGATAGCGATAGGTCAGCATTTCCAGGATGTACGGCCCCTTGCCGGCGCGGCAATGCGCCACGGCCTCGTCCCCGGCGGCACGCACCGCGACGACGTCCATGCCATCCACCTGTTTACCGGGGATGCCGTACGCCTGTCCGCGAATATACAAATCCGGGTTGGCTGATGCGCGCTCGACGCTGGTACCCATGCCGTATTTATTGTTTTCAACAACGTAGATGACCGGGAGTTTCCAGAGCGCCGCCATGTTGAAGGATTCGTAGACCTGGCCCTGATTGATTGCGCCATCGCCGAGATAGGTGAGGCTCACATTGTCGTTGCCCCGATAGCGATGCGCGAAGGCGATGCCCGTCCCGATGGGGACCTGTGCGCCGACGATGCCGTGACCGCCGTAGAAATTCTTCTCGCGGGAGAACATATGCATCGAGCCGCCCTTGCCGCGCGAATATCCGCCCTCGCGCCCGGTCAGCTCCGCCATCACGCCGCGCGGGTCCATTCCGCACGCGATCATGTGGCCATGATCCCGATAACTGGTGATCACCGCATCGTCGGGGGTAATCGCCGCTTGCATGCCGACGACGACAGCCTCCTGTCCGATATAAAGATGGCAAAAACCACCGATCAGGCCCATGCCATAAAGTTGGCCCGCCTTTTCTTCGAATCGGCGGATCATCAGCATGTCACGGTAAAATTGGTGCATTTCCTCCGGCGTGGCGGCAAGGACCGGTTTCTTCGCCCGGCCTTTCTTGGTACGCCCGCGGGAACTGGTCGAGTTCGCTTTCGCGCTAACGGCCATGTGTGCTCCCCAGCATCTGCTGTTGTTATCCCGTAGGATACGGGAAGTGTGACATAGTTAAGATCGAAATACCAACGATACAAGACGCTAGTAAATCATTGTTAAAAAACAATAAATGCATTATTAACTGGAATTATGTTAAGATTTCGCACCGGCGCGTTGAATGAAACGAACCGACGATACAACCGGCGCGAAATATTATTGCGCTGCCCTGAATCCGGGTGCGATATGGCCTCGATTTCGAAAAAAAGTCTGGGAGACTAGCGAACGTTGCCGCTGTGGATCAGCAGATCGTCCTCGCCGACGAGATTCAGCACCGTCCGCGCCCGTTCCTCGAGCAGATCGAGATCCAGGCTATCATGCCGCAGCAACCGAACGTCCGTCTCGATGGCTTGCCGCCGCAGACGGATATCGGTCAGCTTCAGCTCCGCGTCCCGCGCCTGCTCCGACAATTCCGCATAGGCGAACACGCCGCGCTCGCCATGCACCGTGTGATACAGAAAGTACCCCGCCACGACGGCCGCGCAGATCGGAACGACGATCTGCCGGGAGCGCTTCTTTGCCTCGCGAATCAATAACATAAGGGGAACGAATCACATGCGGCGAATCGGGGTCAATGGGTAAAATTTGCCGCAGCATAACCCCTTCAATCTCTTGGATTAATTTGGAGGACGCCTACCCCCTACGGAGTACCAAAGAGTCCGTATTTGGCAAACCCTACCTTAAGACCCGTCCACAAGTCCTTGCTTTCGCCGCACATCGCGCGGCGCCGGCGGCACTCTACGAGGCGATTTTCAACGCATTGAGTCCCGCGTATCGGGCTTCGTCGCCGAGACCTTCCTCGATCCGGATGAGCTGATTGTACTTGGCCAGCCGATCCGACCGGGACAGCGATCCCGTCTTGATCTGACCGCAGTTCGTGGCGACGGCCAGATCCGCGATGGTCGAATCCTCCGTCTCGCCGGACCGGTGCGACATCACGGCGCGGAACCCGGCGCGATGAGCCATTTCAACGGTCTGCAGCGTCTCGGACAGGGTGCCGATCTGGTTGACCTTCACCAGGATGGCATTCGCCGCGCGCTCTTCGATCCCGCGGGCCAGCCGTTCCGGATTGGTGACGAACAGGTCGTCGCCGACGAGCTGCACCCGGTCGCCGATCGCGCCGGTGAGCGCTTGCCAGCCTTCCCAGTCATCTTCGGACATACCGTCCTCGATCGACACGATGGGATAGGCGTCGACGAGTTTCGCGAGATATTCCACATGCCCGGCCGCATCCAAGGTCTTGCCCTCGCCGGCCATATGATAGGCGCCGTCCTTGAAGTATTCGGTAGACGCGCAATCGAGCGCGAGCATGACCTCGTCGCCGGGCGTGTAGCCCGCCTTCTCGATGGCGCGCATGATGAAGTCGAGCGCCTCGGTCGCCGAGCTCAGATTAGGCGCAAAGCCCCCCTCGTCCCCGACGTTGGTGCTGTGCCCGGCATCGTGCAGCGCACCCTTAAGCGATTGAAAAACCTCGGCACCTACCCGTACGGCGGCCGCCTCGGTTTCCGCCGCGACCGGCATGATCATGAATTCCTGGATGTCGATCGGGTTATCCGCATGGGCGCCGCCATTGACGATATTCATCATCGGGACCGGCATCGTGCGGGCATAGACCCCCCCGATATAACGGTAAAGCGGCAGCGCCGCTTCCTCCGCGGCCGCCTTTGCGACGGCCAGGGAGACGCCGAGGATGGCGTTCGCGCCCAGGCGCGCCTTGTTCGGCGTACCGTCGAGGTCGATCATCATCGTGTCGAGGCGGGTCTGATCCTCGGCGTCCATGCCGGATAGCAAATCGAAGATCTCGCCGTTCACCGCATCCACCGCGCGGCACACGCCTTTTCCGAGATAGCGATCCCCGCCGTCCCGCAGTTCCACTGCCTCGAAAGTGCCAGTGGACGCGCCCGACGGCACGGCTGCCCGGCCGAAGGCCCCGGTCTCAAGCGTTACGTCGACTTCGACGGTGGGATTGCCGCGGCTATCGAGGATCTCGCGGCCATGAATATCGATGATGGCGGTCATGGCGGGGCCTTTTCTGGAGTAACGAAGAACATCTCTGGAGTAGCAAAAAGACATGGGCGGTCAAAAACCGCGGATGCGATCCGCATACACCGCGAACCGCGCGCGTTCAAGCACTCTCCTGCAGCCAGGAGGCTTACCCTCATTTGGATCGGAGGCGGGATGCCCCGATGGCGGAGCCCTAGAGGCTGACCGGCCGCTTCTTCGCCAGTTGGTCCAGTTCGAGCAGCGTCTCCACAACCCCCGGGAAATCGTCGAGCCGGACCATATTGGGCCCGTCCGACGGCGCATTGTCCGGATCCTGATGGGTCTCCATGAAAACAGCCGCAACGCCGACCGCGACCGCGGCCCGCGCCAGCACCGGCACGAAACGGCGGTCGCCGCCCGAGCGGTCGCCCTCGCCGCCCGGCTGCATCACCGAATGGGTGGCGTCGAACACCACCGGACACCCGGTCTGCGCCATGATGGGGATCGAGCGCATGTCGGATACCAGCGTGTTGTAGCCGAAGCTGACACCCCGCTCGCACACCAGGACATCGTGATTCCCGACCCCGTCGAGCTTCTCGACAACGTTCCTCATGTCGCCCGGCGCCAGGAACTGCCCCTTTTTTACGTGCACCGGTTTGCCCGTCCTGCCGGCAGTCTCGATCAACTCGGTCTGGCGGCACAGGAAGGCCGGGATCTGCAGCACGTCCACGCACTCCGCGACCGGATCGCAATCCCGGGGGTCGTGCACATCCGTGATCACCGGGCAGCCGAACGTCTCCCGAATTTCCTTGAATACCGGCCCCGCCGTCTGCAGGCCGACGCCACGCGGGCTCTTGGCCGAGGTCCGGTTGGCCTTATCGTAAGAGGTCTTGTAAATGAGATTGAAGCCGAGTTTGTCGGAAATCTCCTTCAGCGCACCGCTCATATCGAGCGCGTGCTGCCGGCTTTCCATCGCGCAGGGCCCGGCGATAATCGCGAGGGGCAGGTCGTTCCCCACCTCGAAGTCGCCGATTTTGACGTGCCGGATGTCTGCGCCCATAGCTTTGGCTCCCTAGACCAGCCGCGACTGATCGACCGCGGCCTTGATGAAGCTGGTGAAGATCGGGTGCGGATCGAATGGCTTGGATTTGAGCTCCGGGTGGAACTGCACGCCGACGAACCAAGGATGGTCCGGGATCTCCACGATCTCCGGCAGTTCGCCGTCCGGCGACATCCCGGAAAAGACCAGCCCGGCCTCTTCGAGCCGCTTCATGTAATTGATGTTCACCTCGTAGCGGTGGCGGTGGCGTTCCCTGATCTCGCTGTTGTTGCTGTAGATTTCGGCCGCCTTGCTGCCCGGCCTCAACCGGCACGGATACGCACCCAGACGCATCGTGCCACCCAGGTCGTCGTCCTCGCTTCGCCGCTCAACCACGTTGCCCCGCGACCATTCGGTCAGCAGGCCGACAAGCGGTTCCTCGCAGTCACCGAACTCGGTCGACCCGGCATTCGGCATCCCCGCCAGGGACCGCCCTGCCTCAATCACCGCCATTTGCATGCCGAAACAGATACCGAAATACGGTATCAGACGCTCGCGCGCGAAGCGCACCGCGTTGATCTTGCCTTCCGCTCCACGCTCGCCGAACCCGCCGGGCACCAGGATACCGTCGCAGCCCTCGAGATGTTGCAGCGTGTCGCCTTGTTCGAAGATTTCGGATTCGAGCCAGTTCAGGTTGACCTTGACCTTGTTGGCGATGCCGCCATGGGTCAACGCCTCGCTGAGCGATTTATAGGCGTCAAGCAGGTTTGTGTATTTGCCGACGACTCCGATCGTCACCTCGCCCTCGGGAGACCGCACAGTGCTGACGATGTCTTTCCAGCGGCTCAGCTCAACCTCGGACTCGCGGCCCTTGTTCATCCCGAAATACTTCATGACCTGCTCGTCGAGGCCCTGATCGTGGTAGGCGATCGGCACATCGTAAATCGTGTCGACATCCAATGCCTGAATAACGCGATCCGGCTGGACGTTGCAGAAAAGCGCCAATTTCCGGCGGCTGTCCTCGGGAATCTCACGGTCGCACCGGCACAGCAGGATATCCGGCTGAATCCCAAGACTGAGCAATTCCTTGACCGAATGCTGGGTCGGCTTGGTCTTGAGCTCGCCGGCCGCGCCGATATAAGGGACCAGCGTGACGTGGGCATAGAGCGTATGGTCGCGCCCGCGCTCGTTGCCGAGTTGCCGGATCGCCTCGACGAAGGGCAACCCCTCGATATCGCCGATCGTGCCGCCGATCTCCACCAAAACGAAATCTTCGTCGGTCAGGTCCGAGGTAATGAACTCCTTGATGGCGTCCGTGACATGCGGAATGACCTGCACGGTCCCGCCCAGATAGTCGCCACGGCGTTCGCGCGCGATGACGTGGGAGTAAATCCGGCCCGCGGTGACATTATCGCTCTGCCGGCAAGAAACGCCGGTGAACCGCTCATAATGTCCCAGGTCCAGGTCGGTTTCGGCGCCGTCGTCGGTGACATAGACCTCGCCATGCTGATAGGGACTCATCGTCCCCGGATCGACATTCAGATAGGGATCGAGCTTGCGCAGCCGGACCTTGAACCCCCGCGCTTCGAGCAAGGCGCCCAACGCAGCCGCCGACAGCCCTTTGCCCAGAGAAGAAACCACGCCACCCGTAATGAAAATGAATCGCGCCATCGCCCGCTAAACCACCGTTTCCCGTTCAGCCCGCCACGCATCATCCCGACCGGCCCGCCTGCGCGGCCCTCGCATGACAGCACACCCCAATTGGCGATTATCTAGACAGCGGGACGCTCGGTTCCGTCGGCGCTTGCTGCTGTGCCGGTGCGGCGGTGCCGGCAGGCTGATCCAGGATCGACCGCCGTTCCGTTTGGCTGCCGGCCATGATCGCAAGGATCAGGCTGGTCGCCATGAATGCGGCCGCAAGGACGCCGGTCGCCCGGGTCAGCAGGTTCGCGGTCCCGCGGACACTCATAAGTCCGCCACTGCCGCCACCGCCGATCCCAAGACCGCCACCTTCGCTACGCTGGAGCAGCACGACGCCGACCAACGCGATCGCCAAGATCAGATGTATAACAAGGACGATCGTTTCCACGTTTCTTCCTATACCGGTATCACGAGCCGAAAGACGACAAATCCCCAAGCGCTGTCTCTTCGCCGCCCGCAGTATTTAGTCATTAAAGGGGGTCATGGCTAGGGACAACTTTGGGCAATTGCGAGAAAATCTTCCGCCTTGAGGCTGGCTCCTCCGATCAATCCGCCATCGACATCCTCGATTGCCAGCAATTCCGGGGCATTCCCCGGTTTCATCGACCCGCCGTAGAGCAAGCGCATCGCGGCCGCCGTCTCCTCGCTCAGACGGTCCGCGAGCGCCGCCCGGATATGGGCGTGAACCGCCTGAATTTCACTCGGAGTCGGCGTCCGGCCGCTGCCAATGGCCCAAACGGGCTCATATGCGACGATCGTGTTCGCCGCCGTCGCGTGGCCGGGAACCGATCCGGCCACCTGTGCCGCGACCACATCCAAGGCCTGTCCCGCGTCGCGTTGCGCCTCGGTCTCGCCGACACAGACGATCGCGGTCAATCCTGCCGCGTGTGCCGCGGTGGCCTTGGCGACGACCGCCGCGTCGTCCTCGCCGTGATCGGCCCGGCGTTCGGAATGTCCAAGAATGACATGGGAACACCCGGCGTCCACCAGCATACCGGCACTGATATCGCCGGTATGGGCGCCGTCGGCTTCGGCGTGGCAATTCTGTGCTCCAAGCTGGACGCGGCTCCCCGTCAGCGCATCGGCCACAGCCGCCAACAGCGTCGCCGGCGGACAAATGACGAATTCGCAGGCATGGGCGCCGGCTCCCGCCGCGACGTCCCGCGCCAAAGCGAGGCCGTCTTGTTTGAGCCCGTTCATCTTCCAGTTTCCGGCGATCACCGGGATCCGCGTTGCACCCATGTCGGTTCGTCTCTCTTCCGCCCGTTCAGTCTTCCAGCCCATCGCCGTTGTTCAGCGATGCCGGTTGATACCATGACGCGCGCGGGCGAGACCACTCCCCCCTGTGGTTAGCCCGAGGATGTTGAATTCAAAGGCCGGTTTCTGAACGATTTGTAGGTTGCGGGGGGATAGGGCCGCTTCTATCATGCGGCGCCGCCGCGAATGGGCCGCCATTCCTGTCAATTACGTGAGCACGGTGAGATGCTTCAGTCGCTTCGCAGTTCGGTCGGATCGATCTTCATCAAGGCCCTATTTGGGTTGCTTGTCCTCAGCTTCGCGGTCTGGGGCATCGGCGATTCCTATTTCGGCGGGAATGTCGGCAACACCGTTGCCGAAGTCGGCGATCGCGAGATAACCACGAACCAGTTGAGTACCGCCTTTCGGCGCGAAGTCGAGCGGTTACGCCCACTGAACATCGACGAACAGCGCGCCCGCCAGCTCGGCGTCCTCGACCAGGTCCTGGGCCAGATCGTCACCCTCACCCTGTTCGACGAGGCGGCCCGGGATATGGGGCTCGCCGCCGGCGAAAACGCGCTTCGCGACCAGATAAAGCGGCAGTTCGGCAATATCAGTTCCCATGAGTTCCAGAACATCCTGCGGAACAACGGAACGAACGAGCAGCAGTTCCTCGCCCAGCTCGGCGCCGGTCTCATGCGGGACCAGTACCTCAACAGCCTGACGCAAGGCACCGCCGCACCGAAGGCCTTGGTCGACAAGCTTTACGCTTGGCGGAACGAACGGCGTACCGCGACCTATATGACCATACCGGTCGACCAGAACAGCCCGGTACGCGAACCGAGCGAGGAAGAGCTCGAAGCCTATTACAAGGCCAACGCGGCCAATTTCACCGCGCCGGAATACCGCACCCTGAGCTATGTCTATCTCGACCCGCTCGAGGCGTCGAAGGATGTGAAGATTTCCGAACAACGGCTTCGCGAGATCTATGACGAGCGTCGCGATACTCTTGGCACGCCGGAAAAACGGACGGTCCTTCAGATGCTTGTGCCCGACCAGGCCACCGCGGACAAGGCGCTCGACCGCATCCGCGCAGGCGAGGACTTCGCGAAGGTCGCCAAGGAGATCGCCGGCCAGGAGGAAAGCGCCACGAAACTCGGTACGCTGACGAAAGCGGATCTGCCGGCACAACTGGCGGACCCGGCCTTCAAATTGTCGAAGGGCAAGCCGTCCGATCCGATCAGCGGCCCCTTCGGTCTGCAAATCCTTCTGGTTGACGACATCGTGGCCGGCCAGACGCCCAGCTTCGACGAGGCGCGCAAGTCGCTGAACGAAGACCTGGCGAAGGAGGAAGGCATCAACCAGGTGCTCGACATCGCCAACCGCCTGGAAGAGGCGTTGGGCGGCGGTTCGACCTTGACCGACGCGGCGCGCGACCTCGACATCAAGCTCAGCAAGGTCGACGCCGTCGACAGCGAAGGACGCGGCAAGAGCGACACGCCCGTCGCCGGCCTGCCGCCCGCTCCCTTCTTGAAATCCGCCTTCGAAACGCCGAGCGGACAGGACTCGCTGCTGGGCGAGACAGCCAATGGCGGGTTCTTCGTTATCCATGTGGAATCGATCACCGCTCCGGCCCTGCGGCCCCTGGATACCGTCCGCGCCGAGGCGATCAAGGACTGGCAGGCGGATGAGCGATGGAAATCCGCTCGCGCGTCGGCCCAGAAAGTCGTCGAACGCCTTAACGGCGGCGCGAAACTCGCCGACATCGCCACCGAGTTGAAAAGCACGACACAATCGACGGACGCCTTCACCCGCACCGGCGACAAGGCCCCCGCGAACATGCCCGGCGGACTGGTGTCGCAATTGTTCGCCCAGAAGGAGATCGGCAAGGCCGCGATGGCGGATGGCGTCAACGGCGTCGATATTGCGCAGCTGACCGGGGTTCAGGCCGCGACCCCAGATACAGACAAAACCGGTGTCGAGACGATTTCACGCACCTTGGTCACCGGCATCGCCAACGACATCACCGCACAACTCGGCGCAGCGTTGCGGAGTCGCCACAACGTCTCGATCAACCAGGACGCCGTGGATTATCACTTCAACGCCAACACGATCCCCGATGCAGGCGAATCCTGACTTCGACGCCTTCGCGCGCCGGTATGAGGCCGGCGAAGCGCAAGTCGTTTGGACCCGGCTCGTCGCCGACCTGGAAACTCCGGTGTCGGCCATGCTCAAGCTCGCCGAGAACAAGCCGTACAGCTTCCTGCTGGAGTCCGTCGAGGGCGGCGCGATCCGTGGGCGTTACTCGTTCATCGGGCTCAACCCCGACCTGATCTGGCGATGCCAGGACGAGACTTCCGAAATCAACCGGACCCCGGACGCGGCGCCCGACGCCTACGAAGCTTGTGACGGCAGCCCCCTCGACAGCCTGCGGTCGGTTCTCGCGGAATCCGAGATCGAATTGCCCGACGGCTTGCCGCCCATGGCGGCCGGGCTCGTCGGTTTCATGAGCTACGACATGGTCCGCCTCATGGAGCGGCTGCCGGACGCCAACCCGGAAGTCGTGGGCCTGCCGTCCGGCCTGTTCCTGCGTCCAACCGTTATCGCCGTGTTCGACACGATCGAAGACACGGTAACCGTCGTCACCCCAGTCCGCCCGGACAATGCGATCGACGCGACGGCGGCTTTCGATGCGGCGACCGAAAGACTATGGCAGATCGTGTCCGATCTCGGGCGCGCATTGCCGCGCGGTGGCGACGCTCCCGCGATCGGCGACCCGCCGACACCGTCATCCAATATGACGCGCGAGGAATTCCACGAGATGGTGGAACGGTCGAAGGAATACATCCTCGCCGGTGACATCTTCCAGGTCGTGGTGAGCCAACGGTTCGAAATCCCATTCAAATTGCCCGCCTTCGCGCTCTATCGCGCGCTGCGGCGGCTTAATCCGTCACCGTTCCTGTTTTTCTTGAATTTCGAGGACTTCGCTCTCGTCGGGTCCAGCCCGGAAATCCTGGTCCGGCTGCGCGGCGATACCGTGACCATTCGACCGATCGCCGGGACGCGCCCGCGCGGCAAAGACGCAGCGGAAGATGCTTATTATGCCAAGGACCTGCTGGCCGATCCGAAAGAACGCGCGGAGCACCTCATGCTGCTGGACCTCGGCCGGAACGATGTCGGCCGTGTCAGCGAAGTCGGGTCGGTTGTCGTGGATGAGCAGTTCATCATCGAATACTACAGCCACGTCATGCATATCGTGTCGAACGTGACCGGTAAGATTCGGCCGGATCACGACGCGCTCTCCGCACTGATCGCCGGCTTTCCCGCCGGAACGGTCTCCGGCGCGCCGAAGGTACGCGCGATGGAAATCATCGACGAGTTGGAAAGCGAACGGCGCGGCGCCTATGCGGGATGCATCGGATATTTCGGCGCCGGCGGCGACATGGATACCTGCATCGCGTTACGGACCGCCGTCGTCAAAGACGAAAAAGTCTATGTCCAGGCCGGCGGCGGCATCGTCGCCGACAGCGACCCGGAATCGGAGTACCAGGAAAGCTGGAACAAGGCCCGTGCCCTGATGCGCGCGGTCGAGGAAGCCGTCCGCTTCGCCCAGGAAGAAGACGCCAAGCCGAAGAACTAGCCGGCGGTCATCCGGCGCTCGACGATGGTGCTGATCGGGACGAACTGGATTCCACGCTCTTTGGCCTCGGCCATCCAAGCCGGAAGCAGCTTTGTCGTCAGGTCGTATGGGTGACCGATGCCAATGGCGAATCCGCGGCGGCGCGCTATCGATTCGAGTTGCCGCAGACGTTTGCCGATCGATGCCGCATCGATGTCATGGTCGATGAATACATCGCGCACCGCGCTCGGAATGCCGTTTTCCCGTGCCAGTTTAACGCCATAGGACCGCTTGTTGGTCCAAGAGTCGAGGAACAGCAGGCCGCGTTCCCGAATTTCCCGCATCACGATGCGCATCCCGGGCCGCCAGGCGGTAAACCGGCTGCCCATGTGGTTGTTGACCCCGACATAGCCTTCCATGCGGGCCAAATTCCATACCAACCGTTTCCGCAATTCCTCGGCGCTGAGCGTGGTGAGCATCGCGTGCGGACCGGGATCGACCGACTCCCGCAGCGGTTCCATCGGCAAGTGCAGCAAAATCTCATGGCCGCCCGCCCGCGCAATCTTGGTCAAGCGGGACAGGTTGTAGCCATAGGGGATAAAGGACATGGTCATCGGTCCCGGCATGTCGATTGCGCGGCGGGTCCGTTTCTGATCGATGCCCAGGTCGTCGATTACGATGGCGATCATCGCCTTGCCCGGCTCTCGCGGCGTCCGAACGGCGTGCCTCAGCCATGTCGCGTCGCGCGGCCCCGGCAGAGAGGCCAGTTGGCGTCCGGTCAGGCGGTCCGGGACGTCACTCTCGCCGCCGGCCGACGCATCGTCCGCCGCGTTGACGGATTCCTCGACGTTTCGAACCGCGTCGCCGTCCTCAACCACCGGCAATACCGGCGCAGCGGCTTTTCCCGCGTCGTCCTCGACCTCAGGCGTGGTCGTCACCGCCACATCCAACGGCTTTTCCGGCGTCTTGGGCGTCGATGCCGCCAACGAGGTCACTGCCGTACCGTCGGATATGTCGCTGTCCTGAGTCTTTGCCGGCCGATTTTCGTTCACCGGTTCGGCCGCGACCGCCGCCGATTTCGGTTCCCCGTCCGAAGGCGTTGACGACGTGGCGCTCCCCGTCGAAACAGTGGCAACGGATTTTTTCGCAGCATCCGTTTTACTCTGCTCGGTTTCCGCCAGCTCGTCGGTCCCTGCCTTGGGTTTTGCAATCGGGTCGGTCTCGGTAGAGACATTGGCGAAAATATCACCAAGTTGCGCTGCCGCCGGCTGGGTATTCTCGCGGACACTGACCTCTATCGAATACGGCGGTTCCGGCTCTGCTTTCCGCACGGAGTTGTGGGCAATCTCCGACGTTTCCGAAACATGCGCGCGGGCTTGGTCATAATCCGTCGAATCGTCCAACCCGGATGCCAGCACGACCCCAAGGCCGATACCGATGGCGAAGGCGAAGGCCAGGGTCGACGTCACTTTCGCCGCCGACGGGCCATAATGCTCGGCCACCGCACGCCACCAAACGCCGCTGCGCATGCGATGCAGCAAACGATTCGGGACAGGGTTGCCGACCGCAACGTCCTCGCGGCCGCCCTTGTGGTCGTCTATGCGGTTTTCCATGCCTTTGCTCGGCGACGATGCCCCTCGCATGTATAGGCGATGTTGTACCGACACACCACCACGGTTAACGAACTAGGACTCACATCCCATTGCAGCGGCATACTGATGTCGCAAAAACATGAACGTTTACTGAACGATGGCGTTAAAAGGCTGGTTCCACGCCGGAATCACCCGCCCGAAAGATTCGCCAAGCCGCACGCAAACGGGTAAATCCATTGCTCCGGTCATCCAGAAATCCGACAACCGCGCCACGCGACCGATCCAAAAAATGGGAGAAAACCGCCATGGAAACGGAAACCGTCCTTTGCTCCATCGAGTCGCACATCGCGACGGTGACCATGAACCGGCCCCCGGTCAACGCGCAAAACGCACAGTTTCATCTGGATATGGCGGCGGTTTTCGATTGGATCAGCGACAACGACGACGTTCGGGTCGCCATCCTCACCGGCGCCGGCAAGTGTTTCTCCGCCGGCGCGGATATCAAGGACCAGGCCGGCAAGGAGCGCGGTCCAGGAGAATCCTGGCAGCACAACCGGCGTGTTCGCGGCTGCTTTTACTCGATCATGGAGTGCCAGAAACCGGTGATCGGCGCGGTCAACGGTCCTGCCCTCGGCGCCGGCCTTGCGGTGGCCGCGTCGTGCGACATCCTGGTCGCCTCCGAGTCGGCGGTCCTGGCGCTTCCCGAAATCAACGTCGGGTTGCTCGGCGGCGGACGACATGCGATGCGGCTCTTCGGCCACTCGACAGTCCGCCGTATGATGCTCACGGGCTACCGGGTGAGCGGTGCCGAACTATATCGCTTGGGCGTGGTCGAAGCCTGTGTCGCGCCGGACGAGTTGATGAATAGCGCGATGGGCTTCGCCGACGAAATTGCGTCGAAAAGCCCGATCGCGATCAAACTCGCGAAACACGCGTTGAACTCGATCGAGGAAATGACGCTACGAGACGGCTACCGGTTCGAACAGAACATGACGGTCGAGGTGTCCAAATCCGAGGATTCGAAAGAGGCCAAACGCGCCTTCGTCGAGAAACGCAAACCGGTTTTCACCGGCCGCTGAAATTCTATCCGAACAACGCGCAGGATTGCTTTCTTACCATACCCTTCCCTGCTATATAATCGTGACAACGGGCATGGCGGAGGCGGCCGGAATATCCGGCTATAACTTTTTGAAATGTTTGTCTTAATCGACAATTACGACAGCTTTACCTACAACTTGTATCACTTCCTGGGCGAGTTGGGGGCCGAGGTCGTCGTCCACCGCAACGACGCCGTCAGCGTCGATGACGTGCTGGACCAGAATCCGGAAGGCATCGTGATCTCACCGGGGCCGTGCGATCCCGACAGCGCCGGCATCAGCCTGGACATGGTGCATGCTTGTGCGGAATGCGAACTGCCGTTGCTCGGCGTCTGTTTGGGCCACGAAGCGATCGGGCAAGCGATGGGTGGCAAGGTGGTGCGCGCGCCCGAACCGATGCACGGCAAGCTGAGTGCCATCAATCACAATGGGTCGGGCGTTTTCGCCAATCTGGAGTCGCCCTTCCGGTCGACGCGGTACCACTCGCTGGTCATCGAGCGGGCCTCGGTGCCGGATTGCCTGGAAATCTCCGCCGAGACCGACGACGGCGTCGTGATGGGCCTCGCCCACCGCAGCCTGCCGCTGCACGGCGTCCAGTTCCATCCCGAAAGCATTGCCTCAGAAAACGGGCATAAGCTATTGAACAATTTTCTTTCATTATCGTCACGCAAGACGAACTAGGGGCTGAGGCATATGGCACCGGATACCGAACAACGACCCGACCTCAAACCCTTCCTCGCCACAGTGGCCGACGGCAAGACCCTGACCGAGGCCGAAGCGGCTGCCGCGTTCGACGTTATGATGTCCGGCGATGCGACGCCGGCACAGATCGGCGCCTTCTTGATGGCGCTCCGGCTGCGCGGCGAGACCGTGGAGGAGATCACCGGCGCGGTACGCACGATGCGGGACAAGTCCCTGAAAATCAAAGCGCCGTCCAACGCGATCGATGTCGTCGGAACCGGCGGCGATTCGCATGGCACCTATAACGTCTCGACCGCCACGGCGCTTGTCGTCGCGGGGTGCGGTGTTCCCGTCGCGAAGCACGGCAACCGTGCCGCCAGTTCCAAATCCGGTGCGGCCGACGTGCTGGGCACGTTGGGCGTCGACCTGGAGGCGTCGCCCGAAACCGTCCAGCAATCCATCGCCGAAGCGGGCATCGGCTTCATGATGGCGCCGATCTATCATTCCGCGATGCGGCATGTCGGACCGGCCCGCGTCGAGATGGGAATCCGCACCATCTTCAACTTGTTGGGCCCGATGTCGAACCCGGCAACCGTGACGCGCCTGCTGGTCGGCACCTTCGCGGAGCATTGGATCGAGCCGATGGCCCAGGTGCTGGGTAACCTCGGCGCGGAGCGCGTCTGGGTCGTCCACGGTTCGGACGGCATGGATGAGCTGACCACCACCGGCCCGTCGAAGGTGGCGGAGCTTAAAGACGGGTCGATCCGTACCTTCGAGGTGAGCCCGGAGGACGCCGGATTACCGACCGCAACGCTCGACGATCTGAAGGGTGGGACTCCCGTCGAGAACGCGGAAGCCATCGGCAACCTGCTGGGCGGGGCGCCGGGACCGTTCCGGGATATCGTCCTGCTTAACGCCGCCGCCGCATTGGTGGTGGCCGGAAACGCCGCCGATCTCCGCGAAGGCGCTGCGGTCGCCGCCCGGTCGATCGATGAAGGGGCCGCGAAATCCGCCCTCGAACGCATGCTGACCTTCGTCGGAAAAGCCGTATGAGCGACGTGCTGGAAAAAATCTGCGCCGACAAACGCGATCATGTCGCCGCGCGCATCGCCGAGGTGCCGCTCGACGACATCAAGGCGCAGGCCGCCAACGGCCCGGCCCTGCGTCCCTTCGCCGACCGGTTGGCGGCGGCGGTCGAACGCGGCGAATACGGCCTGATTGCCGAAATCAAGAAAGCATCGCCCAGCAAAGGCCTGATTCGCGAGGATTTTGCGCCCGCAGCGTTGGCTCGCGCCTATCAATCCGGCGGGGCGACCTGTCTATCGGTTCTGACCGATATCCCATATTTCCAGGGCCGTGACGACTACCTCACGGCCGCAAGGATCGCCACCACGCTGCCGGTTCTGCGCAAAGATTTCATCCTCGACGCCTACCAGGTCTACGAATCGCGGGCGATCGGTGCGGATTGTATTCTGCTGATCATGGCGGCCCTGGACGACGACGAGGCAGCCGACCTCGAAGGGATCGCCCAGGAATTGAAGATGGATGTCCTCATCGAAGTTCACAACGCCGAGGAATTGGAACGCGCGCTCAAACTGACATCCCGGCTGATCGGGATCAACAATCGGAACCTCAAGACGCTGGAGGTCGACCTGGCGACGACGGAAAACCTCGCCGCCTCTATTCCGGAAGGCCGCATCCTCGTAAGCGAAAGCGGCTTGTCCGAACCCGCCGACTTGGAACGGATGGCCGAGGTTGGAGCGTCCTGTTTCCTGATCGGCGAATCGCTGATGCGGCAATCGGACGTCGCAGGCGCGACCCGCACCCTGCTCGCCCGCCCGCTCGCCGAGCCGGCCTGAAGGCTCCCCATGGCCGATCTCACGCATCTGGACAAAGACGGCAACGCCGTAATGGTCGACGTCTCGTCAAAGGACGTGACGGCCCGCACCGCGACGGCGAAGGGCACGGTCCGGATGCAGCCGGAAACCGCCGCGCGGATCGCGGACAGCGGCATCAAGAAGGGCGACGTCCTGTCGGTCGCGCAGCTTGCCGGCATCATGGGCTCGAAACGCACCGCCGACCTGATCCCGCTGTGCCATCCGCTGCCGCTGTCGTCGGTCAAGGTGACCCTGTCGCTCGCCGATACGGGCGACGCGGTCGACATCACCGCCACCTGCAAGACGACCGGACAAACCGGCGTGGAGATGGAGGCGCTCACCGCCGTTTCGGTGGCGGCCCTGACCGTCTATGACATGTGCAAGGCGATCGACCGCGGCATGCAGATCACCGATATCCGCCTGACCCACAAGGCCGGCGGCAAATCAGGCGACTACGAGGCGCCCTGATGCTATCGGTGGAAGAAGCCCAGCAACGCATTATAGCGGCCTCGAAACCGGTTCCCGCGGAGCAATGCGGTCTGGCGGACGGTCTCGGACGGATTCTGGCCGAAGACCTGGAAGCGCGGCGCACCCAGCCGCCGTCGGCCGTATCGGCAATGGACGGCTATGCGGTGAGAGCCGAAGACGTCGCGTCGGTGCCGGCAACGCTGGATGTCATTGGCTACGCGCCGGCGGGCGATGCCTTCAACGGTACCGTCGGCACCAACCAAACGGTCCGGATCTTCACCGGCGGGCCGGTGCCCGACGGCGCTGACGCTATCGTCATCCAAGAGGACACGGAGACCGACGGCGACAAAGTGATCGTCAAGGAATCGTGCCCGACCGGCCACTACATCCGACCGGCAGGGTTGGATTTCTCCGCCGGCGACCGGCTGCTGACTGCCGGCCGCGCCCTGACGGCGCGCGACATCGGCCTCGCGGCGGCGATGGACCGACCGTGGCTGATGGTGCGCCGGAAACCGCGCGTCGCGATCCTGGCGACCGGCGACGAAGTTGTCATGCCGGGCGATCCGGTCGGGCCGAATCAAATCGTCAGTTCGAACGCTTTGGCCTTGGCCGCCGCCGTCGAATCCTTCGGCGGCGACCCCATTCTACTGGGCATCGCGCCGGACGACCGGGACGCGCTCAGCCGAATGGCCCATGGTGCGGTTGGATCCGACATGCTGCTGACGACCGGCGGGGCATCGGTCGGCGATCATGACCTGGTGCAGAGCGTATTGGGCGACCAGGGACTCGAGATCGATTTTTGGCGAATCGCAATGCGCCCCGGCAAACCGTTGATGTTCGGCACGCTGGGCGAAAGCCTGATGATCGGCCTTCCCGGCAATCCGGTGTCCAGCCTCGTTTGCGCGCTGGTCTTCGTCCAGCCGGCGATCAAGGCCATGCTAACCATCAAGAATGGCGGACTAATTCGCCGGTCGGCGACGATCGGGCATGCGCTGGCGGAGAACGACCGACGACAGGATTACCTCCGCGCCACGCTCACCGAAGGCGACGATGGTGCCCGGATCGCAACAGCTTTCAAAAAACAAGACAGCTCGATGTTGGTGCCGCTTGCCGGTGCCGATTGCTTTGTCGTAAGACCACCGCACGCCCCGGCCGCAAAGGCTGGCGAACCGGTCGATATCCTCGAGATTCCGCACGGATATTGAGCCGATACCGGAAATCGCCCGTCCGATTTCCCTTGACCCGATTCGCGAACCAAACTAGAACATATCTCGACGTTTCCGTTTTGTTCGAAGATTTTAACCATTGATTTTTGGGGAAAAAACCTTCTTCGGCGGCCGTCATGATACTTTTTGCGATGTATGCGACGTAAAGGGACTGGGAATGCTCACGCGGAAGCAATATCAACTGTTGATGTATGTTCATGAATGCCTCAAGGAGAACGGCGTGCCGCCCTCCTTCGATGAGATGAAGGAAGCCCTTGATCTCAAATCAAAATCGGGCATTCACCGGTTGATCACGGGCCTCGAGGAACGAGGCTTCATCCGGCGTTTGCCGCACCGCGCGCGCGCCCTTGAAATCCTGCGACTTCCGGAAAACTCCCCACAGACCGAGCGGCCCAATGTCGGCCGGTTCGCACCGCGACTCGTCAGCGACAACAGCGGCCCTCTCGTGGGATCGGCGGTTCCCGACTCGGGACAGACCGTATCGCTTCCCCTGTACGGCCGAATCGCCGCGGGTACGCCCATCGAGGCGCTGCGGGAGGAAAACGACAATGTCGATGTCCCGCCCAGCCTGCTTGGCGGTGGTGAGAATTATGCGCTGGAAGTCGAAGGTGATTCGATGATCGACGCCGGCATCTTCGACGGCGACACGGTCATCATCGAACGCTGCGACACGGCCGAGAACGGCGCCATCGTTGTAGCCCTGGTCGACGACGCCGAGGTCACGTTGAAGCGCATCCGACAAAAGGGCAACTCGATCGCTCTCGAACCCGCAAACAAAGCCTATGAAACCCGCATCTTCGGCCCCGATCGCGTGGCCGTCCAAGGCCGGTTGGTCGGGTTGATGCGGCAGTACTAGCGGACAACGAAACAAATTGCCGGTTTATGGCCGACGCGCCGTCCAGGGCCGATCCCCTCGGACGGCGCGTACGCTTTTGACGGTCACGGTGTCCTTGTCGATCCAGATGGCATGCGCCCCGTAACGCCATAGATCGAAGCGGTCGATGGTGTGTGCCGCGCCGCGGCAGGCCCGCCGCATCGGAACGGCGCTGACGACGATCCAATCCGCCCTGCAATCATCCGTGAAGGCCCGCGCATCCTTGATCAGCGCGATATGACGTCCGGCGCGGCGGTACACGCAACCGAGTCGATCGCAGGACAGCGGCGCCGATCCCGCGTCTCCGGCCTGCTGGGCATGCGGCGCTGGTTGCCCGTCCCGCTCCGCCCAGATCTTCGCCGCGAATCGTTCGGCCGTTCCGCTGGTCAGCCCTAGGGTTCCATTCTCGAGACGAACCGCCATCAATTTCCCATTCCCCGTGACGAGAACATCCGGCCGGTCGGTCAACGGTATGAACGCCAGCCCGGCTGCAATCCCGAGACAGCCGAAGACTCTCACACGTCCCTGCCATAGGCACAGCCACAACCCACCCACTGCGATCACGACCAAACCCGCCTGCGGCAGGACCGGAATTGCCTTCACCGCCCCCGGCCATCCGGCGACCGTCTTGGCGACAAATACGATCCACTCGATGCCCCAGGCCATCGGGACCAGCGCAATCTCCTCGAGACCGAAGGGCATGAGCGCGACCGCGAGAACGCCCCACGGCATGATCCAGAAACTGGCGATCGGCACGGCAGCGAGATTCGCCACGAGGCCGAATTGCGTGATCCGGCCGAAGTGATGCAACGCGATCAAACCGGTAGCCGCCCCGGCGACGATAGTGCTGATCGCCACGCCGATGAAATAGAACGTCAGCTTTTGTCCAGGACCGCTGCCCCGAAGCCAATCGCGCAAAGGCTCCCGCAACGCCTCGTAGACTGCGACCAAGGCCACGACGGCAGCGAAGGACATCTGGAAGCTGGCGCTCAGCAGCACATCCGGGGACAGCGCGAGGACGATCATCGCGGCCCATGCGACGAGACGCAGCGACACGGCTGTTCGATCCACCAGCACGGCGAAAAGCACGATACCCGTCATGATGAAGGCCCGCTGCGTCGGCACGGTCGCGCCGGCGAGCAACAGGTAAATGAAAGCCCCGGCCAGCGCGGCCATTGCGGCGATCTTCTTGATCGGCAGGCGCAAGGCGACCGGCTCGCAAATAGCTAACATAAGCCGGACGCCGAAGAACAGTATCGTCGCCACGAGCCCGAGGTGGAGCCCGGATATGGCCAGGAGATGGGCAAGTCCGGAATCCCGCAGAGCCTGGACCGTGTCTTCGGGAATCGCACTTCGATCCCCAACGATCAATGCCGCGGCGATCGCGCCGCTTTCGCCCGGAACAACACGCCGTATCCGGTCCGCCATCGCTTGACGCAGCTTCGACAGCTTGATCGCCGCGGTACCGACCCTGTCACCGTCCGCGGTATCGTCGACGGGCTTCACATGGCCCAGCGCGAACCCGACAGCGCCGATCCGCGCAAACCATGCCCGGCGCTGGAAGTCATAGGCGCCCGGCATCGCCGGGGCCGGCGGCGGCGAAAGACGCGCCAAAACCGAAATCCGGTCGCCAACGCCGACCGCGTCGCCGCGGCGCAGGCGAAGACGAATCCGATGCGGCGTGGCGTCCGGAGCAAGGCGTCCAACGACGGGCTCGCCCAGGATCACGCGCGGCCCTTTGAGGCCGCGTTCAAGCTGAATGACCTGTCCCGTAACCAGGGCCGCCCGAATCGGCTTTTCGAGGACGGCCGCCGCGACCCGATGCGTCTGTTGCTGTGCGACGAGGAAACCGGCCGCCGTGAGCGCCAACGCGACCAATACGGCGCGCGCAAACACCGCATGCCGAAATGTCCATACCGCGCCCAACGAGCAAGCGACTGCAAGAAGAGCCCACCATTGGGACGGTTCAAACCGCAACGCGAAATACGTGGCAATACCCGCGCCGAACAAGACCGGCGTCCATAACGGCCAGCGGTCGCGCTGCGCCGCCGACAACGTTTCGGCCCGCGCCAACGCCGCACGCCAAGTTGCCAACCGGTCGTGATCCGACGCGCCCTGCGCCGACATCGCGTTTCCCCTCGTCCCCAACCATCGCACCGCGTCCGAAGAGCATATACGGCATACGAACACCCGCAATAGTCAGGGCGTGCGGGCGGCAAGCCAGTGTGCTACACCCAGCCCGCCCGATGGGTGTAAACCCGCGCTCAACCCAGACAGACACAAACGCCATGACAGTCGTTACCCGATTTCCGCCGTCGCCGACCGGCCGCCTTCATATCGGAAGTGCGCGGACCGCCCTCTTCAACTGGCTCTTCGCCCGCCATCATGGAGGCCGGATGACGCTGCGGATCGAAGATACCGACCGCAAGCGGTCGACCCAGGAAGCGATCGACGCCATCCTGGACGGGTTGAATTGGCTCGGCCTCGACTGGGACGGCGATGTGGTTTTCCAAACGCAGAATGCCGAACGTCATGCTGCAGTTGCGAAAGAATTGCTCGACGCGGGCAAGGCATATTACTGCTATTGCACGCCGGAAGAACTGAAGGAAATGCGGGAAACCGCCCGAGCGGAAGGCCGTCCGGCCCTTTATGATCGGCGTTGGCGCGATCGCGATCCGGCCGACGCTCCCGAAGGCGTCGGTCCGGTGGTCCGAATAAAAATGCCGCAGTGCGGAAAATCCACCATCTCCGACCTCGTGCAGGGCGACGTCACCGTCGCCAACGAG
Source organism: Alphaproteobacteria bacterium (assembly GCA_965228975.1). GTDB lineage: Bacteria > Pseudomonadota > Alphaproteobacteria > UBA8366 > UBA8366 > JAJFJD01. The sequence goes on along the minus strand of OZ245851.1, from coordinate 1,667,568 downwards.
CAGCTTGACGATTTCATCCTGTTGCGCGCCGACGGCACGCCGACCTACATGCTGTCGGTCGTCGTAGACGATCACGATATGGGTATCACGCATATCATCCGCGGCGACGACCATCTCAACAATGCCTTCAGACAGTTGCATCTATTCAAGGCGATGGAGTGGCCGGTTCCCGCATTCGGCCATATCCCACTCATCCACGGCGCCGACGGGCAAAAGCTGTCGAAGCGGCACGGCGCGCTCGGCGTCGAGGAATACCGTGCCATGGGATTCCTACCGGAAGCGATGCGCAACTACCTGCTGCGGCTCGGCTGGAGCCATGGCGACGAAGAGATCATCTCGACCGAGCAAGCGATCGAGTGGTTCGATCTCGATAATGTCGGCCGCTCGCCGGCCCGCTTCGATCTCGCCAAGCTGGAGAACCTGAACGCGCATTATCTCAAGGAATCCAATGATAACAGTCTCGTGGAGATGGTGGTCCCGCTTATCGAAAACGCGCGCGACATCACGATCGACGACAGCGGGCGCGCGCGTCTAGCGAAGGGCATGGAGGGCCTCAAGCCACGCGCGAAGACATTGCTCGATCTTGCCGATAACGCTGCCTTTTATGTCGCCAGACCGACCCATCCGCTTGAAAACGCCAAAGCGGCCAAGCTCCTAAAAGACCCCGCCCCCAGTGTCCTGGCCGGCACGATAGAGACCTTGACGGCGGCCGACCCTTGGGTCGGCGAAAATCTCGAATCCGCGCTGCGCGCCTATGGCGAAAAACGTGATCTCGGCTTCGGGAAAGTTGCTCAACCTGTGCGTGCAGCGCTTACCGGATCAAACGCTTCGCCCGGCCTGTTCGAAGTCATGGAAATCCTGGGCCGCGAGGAAACAATTGCCCGGATTCAAGCGGTCCCGGGGGTTCCATCAAACGGCTGACCACGTTTGCTCAACGCCGCCAATACGGGTATACTGCACTGCAACAGAGACAAGGGTAATTGGGAACGCAGGCGTAGACCGCACCCGGCCCGTGTCGTGCGATCTGACGCTTGCCAGATAAGAAGGGGTCACTATGACGCAGAAAAAATCTGCCACCGGTTCGGCGGCTTCGAATGAGTATGTAACGCTTACCGACCACAGTACCGGTGAAAACTACGACTTTCCCCTGATACCGGGATCAACCGGGCCGAAAGTCATCGATGTTCGCAGCCTATACGGGCAAACCGGACATTTCACCTACGATCCGGGATACACATCGACCGGGGCCTGCGAATCGCAGATTACCTACATCGACGGCGAAGAAGGCATCTTGATGCACCGCGGTTACCGCATCGAGGAACTGGCCGAACAAAGCGACTTCATGGAGGTTTGCTACCTTCTGCTAAATGGTGAATTGCCGAGCAAAGCGGAAAAGGAGGACTTCGAGAGCACCATCACCAACCACACGATGGTGCACGAGCAGCTCAACTACTTCTTCCGCGGCTTCCGACGCGATGCCCATCCGATGGCCATCATGGTCGCGGTTGTCGGCGCATTGTCGGCCTTCTATCACGACTCGTTGGATGTGAACGACGAACGCCAGCGGATGATCACATCGCACCGCTTGATTGCAAAAGTGCCGACGATCGCGGCGATGGCATACAAATTCTCCGTTGGTCAGCCCTTCGTGTACCCGCGGAACGATCTCACCTACGCCGAAAACTTTCTGCACATGATGTTCGCGGTACCTGCGGAGGAATACAAGGTTAACCCGGTTCTGGCGAAAGCCATGGACCGCATCCTCATCCTGCATGCCGACCATGAACAAAATGCCTCGACGTCGACGGTCCGTCTCGCAGGATCGACGGGTGCGAACCCCTTCGCGAGCGTATCTGCCGGCATTTCCTCGCTCTGGGGTCCGGCACACGGCGGTGCCAACGAAGCTGTGCTCAACATGCTCGACCAGATCGGCAGCGTCGACAAGATCGCCGAATTCGTCGAGAAGGCCAAGGATCCGAACGACGATTTCCGCCTGATGGGATTCGGCCATCGCGTATACAAGAACTACGACCCACGCGCCAAGGTCATGCAGCAAAGCTGTCACGAAGTCTTGGATGCGCTCGGAATCCGCGACGAGCCGCTGTTGAAACTAGCGATGGAACTGGAACGTTTGGCCCTTGAGGACGATTACTTCGTCAGCAAGAAGCTGTTCCCGAATGTCGACTTCTATTCCGGCATCATCCTGAAGGCCATGAACTTCCCGACCAGCATGTTCACCGTGCTCTTCGCGGTCGCGCGGACAGTCGGCTGGATTTCCCAGTGGAAGGAAATGATCGAGGATCCGACCGCCAAGTTGGGCCGGCCACGCCAGCTCTACACCGGTGCGACGGAACGGCCTTACGTGCCGTTGAGCAAGCGGTAACGTCAGCGATTGCGAACGGGCGAAGGCCCGTGCTCTGCGATCACGGCGGATGGTTGTTCCATCCGCCGTTTTTCTGTGACGGATACTGAAGCGTTACGCGGGCGCCCGCCGATGCTCGGCCACGACGTCAAGGATCGCGTCGGCCGCGCGGCGGCTGGGCGGAACGCTTCCCACGCCAAGCTGACGCAGTGCCTCGTCGGCCGCCTCGATCTGTTCCCGCCCGGCATTGCCGAGCAACTGCTCCACCTCGTCCGCCAAGATCTCGGCAGTGCATTGAAACTGCAACCGCTCGGGCACGACCTCGCGGTCGAGGATAAGATTAACCAAATTAACGTAACGCACATTGAGCAGCGGCCGCAGAATCGCGGCGGTTATGTTGGAAATCCGGTAGGCCACCACGGCCGGAAGCCTGGCTAGCGCCACCTCGAGCGCGACGGTGCCAGAGGCGGCGATCGCGGCGTTACTGGCCGCCATTGCGGCATATTTCTCGTCACTGTCCTGAACCACGGTCACAGGGACCGCCCAATCGCCCGTCAGGCTTTGGACAAGGCCGGACACACCGGGAACCGTGGGCGTCACAACGCGCAGCGACGGGTATTTCCGGGACAGCAGGTCGATTGCCCCAGAAAACGGAGCGGCGTGCCGCGTCACCTCGCCGCGCCGGCTGCCCAATAAAACGCAAATCACCGTATCGTCCGCCGCGATGCCGTGCCGTTCCCGAAACGCCGGCCCATCCCCTTCATTTGCCTGATATTCCACGACGGGATGACCTACGAAGCGGCAGGGCATGCCGGCTTTCTCGAAAAACGGCGGCTCGAAGGGTAAGAGCGCCAGCATCATGTCGAAGTAACGCTTGATCTTGTGCACCCGCCATGGCCTCCACGCCCATACCGTCGGCGCGACATAGTGCACCTTAGGCGCCGTCGACCGTCGCACGCGCTTGATCACCGCATAGGCGAAGCTCGGTGAATCGATGGTAACAACGACATCCGGCTCCATTGAATCAATCGCTGCGGCGGTTTCCCGAATGCGCTTCAAAAGGCGCGGAATGTGCGGCACCACCTCCATCAGGCCCATCAGCGACAGTTCCTCCATCGGGAACATGCTGTTCAAGCCCTGCGCGATCATCGCATCGCCGCCGACGCCGGCAAACCGGACGCGGTCGTCCGTCGCCTCCCGAAGCGCCCCCATGAGACGGCCGCCGATCTGATCGCCCGACGGTTCTCCGGCGACGACAAAGACGCGGAGAAAGCCGTCGCTCATTCGCCGGCGACCGCGATTAGAAACAATCCATGTTCATCCGCCAGTTCGACCACGCGTTCGCGGTCGATGACAAGCGTCGCATTGGCTTCGACGGCGATCCCACGCAACCCGGCATCGGCGGCGGCCGATACGGTATCGGGCCCGATTGTGGGCATATCCGCACGCTGATCCTGCCCCCGCTTCGAGAGCTTTATCAGGACGCCGCCGTCCCCTTCGCGGCGCAAGGGTCCGCAACGCGCCAGCAACGCATCTGTGCCCTCGATCGCCTCAACACCGAGGACCAGCCCCTGCTGGACAACGACCGCCTGTCCGACATCGGCGGCGCTCATACTGCGCAACACATCCCGGCCGCGCGCTATGTCGTCCTTTGCCGTCTGGTCCGGCGCATGTTTGCCCAACAGGCCCGGTTCGGGTTTTAGGTTTTCCAGCACTGTATCCGGTCCGATTACGCGAAATCCTTCGGCCTCGAATTCGGCAATGATCAACCGGAGAATACCGTCATCACCGAGACTTTTGCGCCCCAATCGCATGATAAATTGCAGTGTGCGCCAATCGGGGCGCAGACTCGACAGCGAGGGACGTTCGATCCCACCGGCCAGGACGACATCCTTCACCTTCAGCGCGCGGCCGATCTCAATCGCCTTTCCAGCGGCCCCCAGGCGAAGCCAATCATGCGGTACGTCTTTAACCACATCGGGATCCGCATGTCCCTCAAGCGCGATGACATGGCATTCGCGGCCGGAGGCGCGACATGCCTCGATCAACATACGCGGTAGCTCGCCGCTCCCTGCGATAATCCCTAGCTTATCCGCCATTGCCGTTTTTAGGCTGCGTCAGGCCGCGGGACGAGTCGGAACGAATGAAACGGACGATGTCCATGATCTCGGCATCGTCGCTATGCCGTTCCGCGACACTGTCGAGACGCTCCAGTACGGTCCCGCCGTCGGCGTCGCTGAACAAGGACTTGTAGACAGCCCGCAGGTTATGAACCTGCGCCCGCGTGAACCCGCGGCGTTTCAGTCCGATTATGTTCAAACCGGAAAGCCGCCCCCGCTCCCCGATGACCGACCCGTATGGAATGACGTCGTTCTCGACACCGGTCATGCCGCCGATCATGGCGTGTTCGCCGATCCGCGCAAATTGATGGATCGCCGAGTTTCCGCCAACGATAACGTAGTCGCCGATGACCACATGCCCTGCAAGCGTCGCGTTATTCGCCATTATGACATGGCTTCCGACCTGGCAATCGTGCGCCACATGCGCCCCAACCATGAACAGGCAATGATCGCCGACCGACGTGACCATGCCGCCGCCTTTGGTGCCCGGGTTCATCGTGACGTATTCCCGAATTCGGCAGTGGCTGCCGACGACGAGTGTCGACGGCTCGCCTTCGTATTTTAGGTCCTGAGGTGGTTGCCCGATGGAAGCGAAAGGATATATCTCCGCGTGCTGACCGATCGTCGTCCGCCCGGCCAGCACAACATGCGAACGCAAAACGGACCCGTCGCCAAGCGTTATGTTCTCGCCGATGCAGCAATAGGGGCCGACTTCGACATTGTCGCCCAACGCCGCGCCGGGTTCTACGATCGCGGTTGGATGGATCTTCCTAGCCATTCAGACATTTTCCACGAGCATGGCCGAATAGGTCGCTTCGGCGACGACACGCTCGTCAACCTTCGCTTTTCCTTCGAATTTCCAGACGTTGCCGCGGTTGCGTATCTTTTTCACTTCGATCCGCAATATGTCTCCCGGAACGACCGGACGCCGGAAGCGCGCCTCGTTAATCGACATGAAGTAGACAAGCTTGCCCTCCGGATCGAGTTTCCCCGATTCCAGCACCAGCACGGCTGCCGTTTGAGCCATGGCCTCGATCATAAGGACGCCGGGCATGATCGGCTTTTCGGGAAAATGCCCCTGAAAATGCGGTTCGTTGACGGTCACGCATTTGATGCCCGTGGCGCTCTCGTTGGCGACAAGATCGACGATCCGATCGATCATGAGGAAGGGATAACGGTGCGGCAATGCCGCCATGATCTTGTCAATATCGACGTCCGGCAATCGCTCACCCGTCGCCGCCGCCGCATCTGGCAGGCTATCGTCCATCCCTTTCCTCCCGACTAAAAAACCCCTATTGCGCCCTTATATCCGCCGTTCCTGCCCGTCAATCAAGCCGGGCGGCAAGAGCGTCAAACTATTTCTTACTTTCCGCTTCGGTCAACTCGACGGTCGGAAGCCTGACATTCAAACGGCGCAAGGCCTCGTCCGTGATGACAATTCGTTTTTCGGCGAAAAGCACGAGACCGCGCCCGCGCCCGGCATTCAGAATTAGATTTATACCGCGTTCCTCGGCCAATTCCTTCAGAATGGCGATCAACGCGATATCGATCTGTCCCATGCCATAGTTGAACATGGCGTCCATTTCACGCTGCCGGCTTTGCACGATTCCCTGAAGTTCACCGACGCGCTTTCGCATAGCTTGCCGCTTTGCGCTGAATTCCGCCTCGGACAAACCCGGCTCTCGCGTCGATAGCGCCGCCCGGGCGGTTTCGAGTTCCTGGCGGATGGATTTGATCTCTTTCTGCAACGTGGTCCGCCGCTTATCCATTTGGTCGCGAACACTTCGACCGGCTGCCGATTCCTTCACGACCCGCTGAAAATCGATCACACCCACGACGGCCTGAGGCAATGCCGCTTCCGGCTTCTTGTCGTCAGCGGCCTGCTGCGCCGACACGCCGTTCAGTAGCGCGGTCGCCCATAGCAGGGTTGCCGCTGCGAATAGTGCCGTGAACCGCGATACGGCCATCATATCCTTAGAACCGTGCGCCGAAGCTGAAACTCAAGAGTTGCGTCTTGTCGAAATCCGCCTTGAGGAACGGATAGGCGATATCAAGCCGTACCGGTCCCAACGGTGATTTCCAGGCAATGCCGAACCCGCTGGACACCCGGGCTTCCTTGCTGTCTTGGATAACCGAGCTCGATTCATCGGCGCCGAACGCAGTACCAATATCGGTAAAGACCGCACCCCGAACGCCGAACTCTTCCGGCAAGCCGACCGGGAAAGTGAGTTCGGCCGACCCGATCGCATACGTGTCGGCGCCGAGCGCATCATCGGTGACGCGATCCCGTGGCCCCAGTCCGCCGACCTCAAATCCGCGCATGCGATCATTCCCGAGAAATATCCGATCGGTAACGCGGGTGGTTTGACCCAGTCCCTCCAGGTGGCCCACGTCGACGCTCAGAACGCCGATCCATTTCTTGGTGAACGGAATGTAATATTGCGATTTGACCCGAGCGAGCGCGCTGCGAACGTCGCCCCCTAATCCGGCAACGTCCGTCGAGACCCGCGCGACAAATCCCTTTGTGGGGGAAAGCCGGCTGTCGCGTGTGTCGTAGGTAATTGTCTGGCCGACCGAAGACTTAAAGACGGGTTCCGACTGGTCCTTGATGATCTGGGACGCATCGTCATCGATGTCGTTGATATCGACATACTCCAGGGTATAACGCAGACCTTGCGACCAATTCTCGTCGATTTCGTAGGAAAACCGCATCCGGCCGCCGATCTTGTCTTCACGGAAGGAACTTTCAGCGTCCCGGCTCGACCGAATGTTGAAGAGGTCAACGCCGGCCGACATGTTGCGGTCCAGGAAATACGGTTCGGTAAACCCGACGTCGAATTGTTGCGTCCGTTGCGACAGGCGGACGCTCAGTTTCAAGTCCTGACCGCGACCTAGGAGATTCCGTTCCCGAATACCGACCTCACCAACAACACCGTCCTGCGTCGAAAAGCCCGCCCCGAGGCTCAGCTCGCCGGTCGGTTGTTCCTCGACGTCCACCTGAATGAGCGTCCGGTCGGAACTCGCGCCGCGGACCTTGTTGACGTCGACCTTGGAGAAGTACCCGAGATTTCTGATCCTTTGCTGCGACCGACGCATCTTTGCGGCATTGAAGGCGTCACCTTCGACGAGCCGGAATTCCCGACGGATCACCCGGTCGAGCGTCCGTGTATTGCCGCGAATGTCGATCCGTTCGACGAAGACACGCGGTCCTTCGAGGACCTCGAAAGTCACGTTGATGGTGAGCGCATCGCGGTCGCGCCGTACCCTGGGCCGCACTTCGACGAAGGCATAGCCGAAGTTGCCGGCAACGTTGGTGATCTCCAACACCGTGTCGTCGACCTGTTGCGAGCTGTACCAGTCGCCGGATTTGAATTTGATCAACGGGCGGAGAGCCTCGGGCTTGATCTCCTTGATCTTCGACGTCACGTCGATCTTGCCGAACTTGTATCGCCTGCCTTCCTCCACCGTGAAGGTAACGAAGAAATCGCTCCGGTCCGGGGCGAGTTCGGCAACCGCCGAGACCACGCGGAAATCGGCATATCCGTTTTCGAGATAATAGCGACGCAGCAATTCGCGGTCGAAGGTCAACCGGTCCGGATCATATTTATCCGCCGTGGTCAGAATTCGCCACCATCGGCTTTCCTTGGTCAGGATGATCTCACGGAGATCGCTATCCGAAAAAACGCGGTTGCCGACGAAGGAAATCTTCCGGATACCGGATTCAGGACCTTCCTTAATCTCGAAAACGAGATTGACCCGGTTCTGGGCGAGCTGGATGACCTTCGGCTCGACGACCGCCGCGAAGTAACCGCTTCGGCGGTAGAGGTCGATGATCCGCTTCACATCCTGTTGGACTTTCGTCCGCGTGAACACGACGCGCGGCCGAAGCTGCACTTCGGGCGACAACTGCTCCTCGTCGAGTTCGTCATTCCCTTCGAACGCAATGCGGTTGATGATCGGATTTTCGACGACCCGCACGACAAGCCGGTCCCCTTCGCGGCTGATCGTCACGTCGGCGAACAATCCCGTCGCATACAAAGCCTTGAGCGAACTGTTGACCTTGCCGGTGTCGAAAGGCTCACCGGCCTTGAGCGTCATGTAAGTGCGGACGGTGTTCGGATCGATGCGTTGAGTCCCCTCGACCGCGACCTCGGAAACGGTTCCGTCGGACGGGGAAACGCGCGGGACAGCGGGGGTTGGCGCGGGCGCGGAAGACCCCGGCGCACCCGTAACCGGCGCCGGCGGAACGATGGTCGGGACGCCGCTACCCTGACCGAATGCAGGGCCGCGCGCGAACACAACACATAAAAACACGCCGCAAATAACGGCGATCCTGAGCCCACTCACCAACTAAGTAACGCTCCCTGTATTGACCTGGTCAGGTCATTAAATTCTTAACGAATTCGAATACTGGAAGATTAACCAGGTCATTTATGGTGACGAATAGCATAAGGCCCAGGACCAAGACCAGTCCAATCCGAAAACCGATATCTTTTGCCCTCTCGCCGAGCGGGCGTCCGCGGACCGCCTCGATCGCATAGAACATGAGATGGCCACCGTCGAGCATCGGGATGGGGAAAAGATTGATGAGCCCGAGGTTGATCGACAAGAGCGCCATAAGCGAGATGAACGGGATGATACCGTGGCGCGCCGTATCGCCGGAAATTTGTCCGATCCGAACCGGTCCGCCAAGCTCCTTGAGGTCGCGCTTCCCTGTAATGATTTGACCCACGGCGGTCAGCGTGTCGACCGTCAGGTCGATCGATTCCTTCCCTGCTTCCCAAACCGCTTCGAGCGGGCCACGTTTTTTCAGCTCCATGCCGGATCGCTGAACGCCGAGCAACCCGATCTTGTGCTTGTTGCCGGAAACATCTTCGGTTTCGCTGACTTTCGGCGTCGCCGTCAGTTGAACTTCCTTGCCGTCGCGCAGCACGACGATCTCCATCGGTACGCCGGGCCGCAGTTGAACGATGCGCTGCACGTCGCGAAATCGCTCGACTTCCGATCCATTGATCCGGAGGAACTCGTCGCCGGGCTGAATGCCCGCCTCTGCGGCCGCACTATTCTCGATCACCTTACCCACGGTGGCGGGCGTTTGCGGTTGTCCGAGCGTCATGAACAGGATTGCCAGAACGATGATGGCGAATATGTAGTTTGCCGCGGGCCCCGCAAAAACGATCGCGGAACGCTGTCCCAGTGATTTATGCGGGAAAGAGACGGCCTCGTCCGCGGCGGTCATTGCGTGGCCGCTATCGCCACCGCCGCTGTATTCACCCTCGCCGAACATTTTGACGTATCCGCCAAGGGGAACGGCACTGATCTTCCATCGCGTCTGCGCTTTATCGGTCCAGCCGAATATCTCCGGCCCAAACCCGATCGAGAAGACCTCGACGCGGACACCACAGCGCCGCGCCACCCAGTAGTGCCCGTACTCGTGAACGAAGACCAATACCGTCAACAGGACGAGAAAGGCAGGTATGTAGATCAGAAAAAAATCCATGGCCCTACTGTGTTGGTTGGCGACCCTAAGGCCGGCTATGTCCGCGTGGCGGCAATATCCGTTGCGGTCCGGCGCGCCGTTTCGTCGGTGGCATGGACGTCTTCCAGCGACTGGAGAGCCCCATTCGACGTGCGTTCCAGGGTTTCTTCAACAACCGCTGCAATGTCGAGGAATCCAATCCCACCAGAAAGAAAGCTCGCCACAGCCACCTCGTTCGCGGCGTTCATTATAGTTGGCGCTTTTCCGCCGATCTTCAAGGCCTCGCGGGCCAGCCGCAGCGCCGGGAATCGTTCGGAATCAGGCGGTTCGAAAGTCAGGGTGGATACCGTTGCGAGGTCCAAGCGCTCGGACGGAGTCGTCATCCGGCCCGGCCAAGCCAAGGTATAGGCGATTGGTGTCCGCATGTCCGGCGTACCCAGTTGCGCCAGCACCGACCCGTCCATATAGGTCACCATGCTATGGATCACGGATTGCGGATGCACCAGGACGTCGATCTTATCCTCCGGCATGCCGAACAAGTGATGCGCTTCGATGACTTCCAATCCTTTGTTCATCATCGTGGCGGAATCGACGGAAATCTTGGCCCCCATATCCCAGTTGGGATGCGCGACGGCTTCCGACGGGCTCGCCTGTCCCATTCGTGCCAAATCCCACTCCCGGAATGGGCCGCCGGACGCCGTCAGGACGAGTTTCTCGATCCCGCCGCGCCGCTCGAAATCGAATACCTGGAATATCGCGTTATGCTCGGAATCGACGGGCAACAGGGTCGCGCCGCGAACATCGATCTCGCGCATCATCAGTTCGCCGGCGCAGACAAGGCATTCCTTGTTCGCGAAGGCCACCACCGCGCCTCTATGAACCGCCGCCAACGTGGGTTTGAGCCCGGCAAATCCGACGATCGCCGCCATGACCCAGTCGGCCGGCCGTTCCGCGGCGGCGATGACCGCCGCATTTCCCGCCGCGATCTCAACCGGCTCACCGGACAGCGCGCTCTTCAGTTCCGCATACTTGCTCTCGTCGGCGATCGCGACGAAGCGCGGATTGAGCGCGCGAGCCTGCTCGGCAAGCGCCTCGACATTCGTATTGGCGGTCAATGCTTCGACGACATAGCGGTCCGGTTCCCGCGCGATCAAATCGATGGTTTGGCATCCGACCGATCCCGTGGATCCGAGGATCGTGACGCTGCGCATGCCGGTATCGGCCTTCGCGGCAGTCTGCCCGCTGATTACTGCCATGTTATCGGACTCTCCCCCACCGACGCCGTGATAAGCGCTGCCGCCGGCATTACAGTTAAATAGCCGTCGAAACGGTCAAGGAAGCCGCCATGTCCCGGTATCAGTTGACTGGCATCCTTCACGTCGAAGTGCCGCTTCAGCTTAGACTCAATCAAGTCACCAAATTGCGCAATAGCGGCCAACAGCACGCTTGCCCCTACGAGTAGAAGCGAAGCACCGTCCGCAACCGCGTTTCCCATAACCCAGCCGGATACGCCCGCGCAAGCCATTCCCCCCAGAAGGCCGCTCCAGGTCTTGTTGGGGCTGATGGTCGGGGCAAGCTTTGGGCCGCCGATCGCACGCCCGGTGAAGTATGCGCCCACATCCGTCGCAACGACCACGGCGACAAGCCACAGCACCGTCCAAAGCCCGGTCTGATCGTCTCCACGCAACCACCCGGACGATACGATGCCGAACACCACATACGGCAGCCCGGCGAGCAGGATCCATCGGTTCGGTGCACGCTTCGCCAGCGCCAAGACGAGCACCACCGCCGATCCCACCGCCACTGCCCCGGCGACCGCCGGAAAACCGTATATTTGAAGCCCGAGCGGCGCCGCGACCGCAGCGACGATCATCGTCCCATGGATGGCATTGTCCGGCGCGCCGCAAATCCCTGCCCATTCCCAACACATCGCGGCGCTGATCACCGCCAACAGGACGGCGAAGGCCCAACCGCCGTACCAAACGGCGGCAATACAGATTGGCAGAATGACAAGAGCCGACAGAACCCGGCGCTGCAGACTGTTGGATTTAGGAGGTGCCAACGGTCGCGCCGTACCGTCGATCGCGACGCTGAAATTCCTCGACTGCTTCAGCGAGGCTTTGCTCGTCGAAATCGGGCCACAAGGTATCCAGAAAGACGAACTCGGTATAGGCGAGTTGCCAGATCAGGAAGTTACTGATGCGCTGTTCGCCGCTGGTCCGGATCAATAGATCCGGGTCCGGGATACCAGCGGTCGCCAAGGCGCGGTCGATGGATTTCTCTTCGATATCCTCCGGCGCCAAACGTCCCGCCGCGACCTCTCGCGCCAGTGACTGCACAGCATGGGTGATGTCCTGCCGGCCGCCGTAGCTCAGCGCGAGGATCGCGGTAAGCCCGGTATTGTCCGCCGTCGTGTTCTCCGAGTGTTCGATCAGCTTGACGATGTCGTCGGGCAGCTTCCGGCGGTCGCCGATGATCTTGATCCGCACGTTGTTCTTGTGAAGTTCCGCCGTTTCGGCCCTGAGATAAAGCCGCAGCAACCCCATGAGGTCCTGGATTTCCGTGTCCGGCCGACTCCAGTTCTCGGACGAGAATCCAAACAACGTCAGATAGGAGATTCCCGCCTGGGCCGCGGCACGCACCGCCTTTCGGACAGATTCAGCCCCCTGTTTATGCCCGGCCGTACGCGGCAGGTTGCGCTGCTTCGCCCAGCGCCCGTTGCCGTCCATGATAATCGCAACATGGACGGGCGGTGCTGGCGTGTCGGATGTGGAGAGAAGCGGATCCATCGACTAGACCTGCATGATCTCCTTTTCCTTGCCCTCCAACGACCCATCGATCTCTTTGATGTGGCCGTCGGTCGCTTCCTGAATCTCGGCGGCAAGGTCATGATGCTTGTCTTTGGAGATTTCGCCGTCTTTTTCCATCTTCTTAAGCTGGTCCATCCCGTCGCGGCGTACGTTGCGCACCGCCACGCGCGCCTGCTCGGCGTATTTCGCGGCAACCTTCTTTAACTCGATGCGCCGCTCCTCGCTGAGATCGGGGATCGGCACCCGCACGAGGCTGCCGTCGGTCTGCGGATTGAGGCCGAGATCGGAATCCCGGATCGCTTTCTCCACGGATTTTACCATGCCTTGGTCCCAGACCTGCACGGTCAACAAGCGCGGTTCCGGCGCCGCGATGTTGCCGACCTGATTCATCGGCATCTGGCTGCCGTAGGCCTCGACCGTGATTGGCTCCAGCAAACTTGTCGACGCGCGGCCCGTTCGCAACCCGCCAAATTCCCGTGACAGCGCCTGAATCGCCCCATCCATGCGGCGCTGCAAGTCAGCCATATCGAATTCAGCCATGACTTACGCTCCCTTGCCGATAATTGTGTAGGTACCCTCGCCTTTTATCACATTTGCGAAGGCCCCTGAATCGCGAATTGAGAACACGATGATCGGGATGTCATTCTCACGCGCCAGCGAAATCGCCGACGCGTCCATGACCTTGAGGTCGCGGGAAAGCACTTCGAGGTAAGAAAGCGTGTCGTAGCGTTCCGCATTCGAATCCTTCATCGGATCCGCGCTGTAGACGCCGTCGACCTTGGTCGCCTTCAGCAAGGCGTCGCAGCCCATTTCCGATGCGCGCAACGCCGCGGCGGTATCGGTCGTGAAGAACGGGTTGCCGGTCCCGGCGGCGAAGATGACGATCCGGCCCTTTTCCATGTGCCGGACCGCGCGCCGCCGGATATACGGCTCGCAGATCGACTGCATCGGAATGGCGGACAGAACCCGGGTTTGCGCGCCGACGGCCTCCAGCGCGCTCTGCATCGCCAGCGCGTTCATGACCGTGGCCAGCATGCCCATATAATCGGCGGTGGCGCGCTCCATGCCGTTGGCCGCCCCCGAGACGCCACGGAAGATATTGCCGCCACCAATGACGAGGCAGATTTCAGCGCCGAGATCGGCGACGACCTTCACCTCTTGGGCGACACGGGCAACCATTTCGGGATCAAGACCATAGTCCCGATCCCCCATAAGGGCCTCGCCGGAGAGTTTCAGAAGGACGCGGGAGTATGACGGCGCGGCGGCCGTTTGTGCTTGTGCAACTTTGCCACTCGATGCCATCGCCGGTCCTTCGCGGTTATTGTGTCAGCGAGGCTACTTCCGAAGCGAAATCGGCCTCATCTTTATCGATGCCCTCGCCAAGCTCGTAGCGAAGGAAGCCCGTGATCTTGATCGGCGAGCCAGCCTCCTTGGATGCGTTCTCGACCACCTTTGCGATCTTCGTCTCGTTGTCGATCACGAAGGTCTGCTCCAGGAGAACGACCTCCTGATAATATTTGCGAAGCCGGCCTTCAACCATCTTCTCGACGATCTCCGCGGGCTTGCCCGATGCGGCGGCTTGTTCGGCCAGAACTTTTCGTTCCCGTTCCACGGCTTCCGGGGATACGCCGTCGGTCGACAGCCACTCCGGACGGGCCGCCGCGATGTGCATCGCCAACTGCTTGCCAAGCGGCTCCAACACCGCTGAATCCGCTTTCGATTCGAGCGCAACCAGCACACCGATCTTGCCCATACCCGGTTTCAACGCCCCGTGCATGTAGGACGCGACGATACCAGGGCTCACGGCGAGGTACCCGGCACGGCGCAACGCCATGTTTTCGCCGATGGTCGCGATATTGTGCGTCAGCTCTTCCTCGACGTTCCGGCCGGTGCCGGGATAATCCGCCGACTTGATCGCGGCCTCGTCGCCCTTGGTCGCGACCGCGATCGACGCCACCTGCTCAACGAAATCCTGGAAGGACTCGTTCCGCGAGACGAAGTCGGTTTCCGCATTCACTTCGACCACGGCACCGGTACCATTCGCGGCCGAAACCGCGACCAGCCCTTCCGACGCAACACGGCCGGATTTCTTGGCGGCGGCCGCCAAGCCGTTCTTACGCAACCAATCGACCGCATCGTCCATGCTGCCGTCCACTTCGGCGAGCGCCTTCTTGCAGTCCATCATGCCGGCGCCGGTCTTGTCGCGCAGCTCCTTGACGAGCGCAGCGGTAATCTGAGTCATGATCAATCCTCTTCCTTGATCGGGTCCCGCCGTCGTCAGGCGGATTTCGTTTCATCTGCGGCGGGTTCTTCCGCTTTCGGCTCGGCCGGCGTTTCAGCCTCCGCCTTGGCTTCTTCCGCCGGCTTCTCTTCGGCGGCGGCCTCGGCTGCCGGTGTTTCCGCGGCAGGCGTTTCCGCCGCAGCAGGCGCCGCGGCCTCCGCCGGCGCATCCGCCGCCAGACCCGCCGTGTCGTCCGGCGCTTCGGCTTCCGTGCCGATGAATTCCTTCTGCAATCCGTCGATCACCGCGCCCGAAACCAGGTCGCAGTACAGATTGATCGCCCGCATCGCGTCGTCGTTGCCCGGCACCGGATGGGTCACGCCCTCCGGGTCGCAGTTGCTGTCGACCACGGCGATCACCGGGATATTCAGCTTGGTCGCCTCGTGGATCGCGATCGATTCCTTATTGGTGTCGATGACGAACAGGATATCCGGCAAACCGGCCATTTCCTTGATGCCGCCGAGGGAGCGGTCGAGCTTGTCGCGCTCGCGCTGCAGCCCCAACAGTTCCTTCTTGGTCAGGCCGACCGTCTCCTGCGCGAGTTGGTCCTCCAGAACCTTCAGACGCTTGATCGAATTCGAGATCGTCTTCCAGTTGGTCAGCATGCCGCCGAGCCAGCGGTGATTTACGTAATACTGACCGCAACGCGCCGCGGATTCGGCCAACACGTCGGCCGCCTGGCGCTTGGTGCCCACGAACAACACGCGGCCGCCGCCGGCCGCTACGTCGCGGACCGCCTCCAGCGCCCGATGCAGCAGCGGTACCGTCTGCTCGAGGTCGATGATGTGAACGTTGTTCCGCTCGCCGAAGATGTACGGACGCATCTTCGGGTTCCAACGGCGGGTGGTATGTCCGAAATGGACGCCTGCTTCCAGGAGCTGGCGCATCGTGAAGGATGGCATCGCCATGATCGTATCCTTTTCCGGTTGATCCTCCGCGGGTTTCACCGGATTTTCCGGCACCGGAGCGAACGTCCCCCTGATCGGCGACCTCCGCACACCCGCGTGTGGGTTTAAGTTGCGCCGGGGTATACCGCCAAGCGCTGTCCGTGACAAGGGAAAAGCCTCAGTTTTCCGGGATTTTCGGCGATTTTGTCACCGGTCGCGCCAAAACGGCCGTTTGGCCGTCGCGAAGCGCATGACAGATCATTTATCTTTCTGTATCAGAATGTTATCGCGATATCTTCATAAATTTCGGAGCAAACCGTCGCCGAAACCGCGGATTTCGGTCGCTGCGAAGCCTCAAATATCGTGCACGTCGACCACGCCGGAGATGGATTTGACCGCGTTCCGCATGGCGGGCGTGATGCGATAGGTCTTGTCCAGCAGCACCTCGATCTCCTGGTCGTCGGTATCCAGGACCAAGGTCACCTGCCCCCGCCCTTTCGTGCCATGGTCCTTGAAGACCCCGGCCAGCGCCTCCACCGGGTCCATCTCGCGCAGGAAGATGCGCAATCCCGCCGCCGCGTTGGCCGCCGCCTCGTCCAGCGGCTCGATATTCATCGCCGTGACGCGGAAGTTATCCTCGTGTTTCTGGATGCCCGCGGTCACCAACAAGGGAACGCCGCCTTCCAGCAAATCCCGGCTCGCCGCCAAAAGCTCGGAAAACACCGTGATCTCGTAGGCACCGGTCGCGTCCGACATCTGCACGAAGGCCAACTTGCCGCGCCGGCCGTTGATGATACGCCGCGCGCCGACGATCCCGGCCAGTTTCACCGCGGCATCCCCGCGCACCCGGCCCGCTACGACGTCCGCCCAATCGACCGCGCCGATCCGCTGACAGCTCTTCTTGTAGGATTCGAGTGGATGCGCCGACAAATAGAAGCCGATCGCCTCGAATTCCTCCTGCAAGCGTTCCTGGGTCGGCCAGTCGTCCACGTCCGGCAATGAAATCTGTGTCGCCTGTAAGGCATCGCCGAACAGGCTGACCTGCTGGCTCTCCCGGTCGTTCTGGGCCGCGCTGGAATGGCGGATCAGCGTCTCGACCGCATGGTGCACCTGCCGACGGTTCGGGTTGAGCGTGTCGAACGCCCCGGCCCGCACCAGGTTCTCCAATTGGCGTTTATTCATGACGCGCCCATCGAGACGGTTGGCGAACTCGGTGAGGTCCTTGAAGGGTCCGTTGGCCCCGCGCTCCTCGACCAGCGCGTCCATCGCCGCCTCGCCGACATTCTTCAACGCCGCCAACGCATACCGGACCGCATAATCCCCGTCGGCGGTCTTCTCGACCGCGAAATTGGCCTCGGACCGGTTGATATCGGGCGGCAGCAGTTCAATGCCAAGCCGGCCCAGCTCGCTGCGGTAACTGTTCAACTTCTCCGCGTTCCCCATGTCTAGCGTCATCGACGCCGCCATGAACTCGACCGGATAGTTCGTCTTCAGGTACGCGGTCTGATACGCGACCAACGCATAGGCCGCCGCGTGCGATTTATTGAAACCGTATCCGGCGAACTTGTTGACCTGTTCGAAAATCCGGCCCGCAAGCCCCTTATCCACGTCGCGTTCGACCGCGCCGTCGATGAATGCCTTCTTCTGCGCATCCATCTCCGCCTGGATTTTCTTGCCCATGGCGCGGCGCAACAGATCGGCCCCGCCGAGGGTGTATCCGGACAATTCCTGCGCGATCTGCATGACCTGTTCCTGATAGATCATGATCCCGTGGGTCTCCTTCAGGATCCCCTCGATGCGCGGATGCATGTAATCGGGCTTTTCCAGCCCGTGCTTCCGGTTGATGTAGCTCGGGATATTGTCCATCGGACCCGGTCGATACAGCGACACAAGCGCGATGATGTCTTCGAAACGGTCGGGCTTCAGCTTCTTGATCACGTCCCGCATGCCCGAGCTTTCCAACTGGAACACGCCTGTCGTGTCGCCGCTGCACAGCATTTCATAGGTCGCCGCATCGTCGATCGGAATCTGCGACAGGTCGACGTCGATGTCGCGGTCCTTCAACAACGCGACGGCGCGGGCCAAAACGGTCAGCGTCTTGAGGCCGAGGAAGTCGAACTTAACGAGGCCGGCTTTCTCGACGAACTTCATGTTGAACTGCGTGACCGGCATGTCCGACCGCGGATCGCGGTAGAGCGGCACGAGCTGATCCAGCGGCCGATCACCGATCACCACGCCGGCGGCATGGGTCGAAGCGTGGCGGTATAGCCCTTCCAGCCGCAATGCAACGTCGATCAGGCGTTCGACGGTCTCGTCCTGCTTTATCATATCCTGGAGCAGCGGCTCGCCATCGATCGCCTGCTGCAGGCTGACCGGGTTCGCGGGATTGTTCGGCACGAGTTTGCAGAGGCGATCGACCTGGGAATAGGGCATTTCCAGCACTCGGCCGACATCGCGCAGCACCGCCCGCGCTTCCAGTTTTCCGAAGGTGATGATCTGCGCCACCTTGTCGTCACCGTATTGGCCCTGAACGTAGTGGATAACGTCGTCCCGGCCGTCCTTGCAGAAGTCGACGTCGAAATCGGGCATCGACACGCGCTCGGGGTTCAGAAAGCGCTCGAAGAGCAGCCCCCATCGCAGCGGGTCGAGGTCGGTGATCGTCAACGCCCACGCCACCACGGAACCGGCACCCGATCCGCGGCCGGGCCCGACCGGAATTTCCCGCTCCTTCGCCCATTGGATGAAATCGGCAACGATCAGGAAGTAACCGGGAAAACCCATCTGGTTGATGACGCCAAGCTCGTAGTCGAGCTGTTCCCAATAGGGCCTCGCCGTGTCCTCCTTGGCGGCTGTGTCCATGTCGGCGGTGAACACGTGGGCTTCCAGCCGCTTTTGCAGGCCCGCCTTCGACATATCCCGCAGCGCATCCTCCTCGGTCCGGCCATCGAGATGAGGATACGGCGGCAGGATCGGGTCGCGGGTGTCCGGGATATAGGCGCAGCGCTGCGCCACCACGGCGGTATTCTCGATCGCTTCCGGCAGGTCCTTGAAAAGTTCCCGCATCTCATCGGCGGACTTGAAGTAATGCTCCGGCGTCAGCCGACGCCGGTCCTGTCGCGAGACCACCGCACCCTGTGCGATGCAGATCAGCGCGTCATGCGCTTCATACATGTCCTTGGTCGCGAAGAAGACCTCGTTGGTCGCGACCAGCGGCAGGTCATGCCGGTACGCGAGATCGATCAGGTCCGCCTCGATGCGATCCTCGTCATCGAGGTTGTGGCGCATGACCTCGACATACAGACGCCCCTCGAACGTCTCCGCCAGGGCGACGAGCGCCGCCTCGGCGGCATCGTTCTGTCCAGCAGACAGCAACCGTCCGACCGTGCCCGCAGGGCCCGCGGTCAGCGCGATCAGTCCGTCGTTCGCTGCCTTCAGATCGGCCATGTCCACATGCGGGTGCTCGTTCGATTCCGTCGCCAGATGCGCCTTACTCGCCAACGACAGCAAATTGGCGTAGCCGGTCTCGTTTTGCACCAGCAGGACGAGTTGATCCGGTTGCTGGGCAATGCCGTTACGCCCTTCCCCATCCGTCCGGCCGATCGCGATCTGGCAGCCGACGACCGGCTGTACACCCGCGGACCGAAGCGCCAACGACAATTCCAGCGCCCCGAACATATTGTTGGTGTCGGTCAGGCCGACCGCCGGCATGCCGTGCTCTTTGCACAACGCCGCCAATTGCGGCACACGGATGGCCCCCTCCGCCAGCGAGTAGGAGGAATGGACACGCAGATGGACGAATTCGGATGGTTTGTCTTGGCTCATGCCGGGATCATTCCATGCGCTTGGCGTCCTGCGCCAGATATCATCCGCAAACCCAGGGAATCAAGGTCGCTGCCGCCGCCGGCCCAAGTTGAAAAATTCGAAAAACCGGCGAATCGAATATCCGGTGATGCGCGCTACGCCATTCCTTCGCGAAGGATGCCGTCTTCGAGACGGAGGATACGATCCATCCGGTCCGCGAGGTCCATGTTATGGGTCGCGACCAGCGCGGCCAGATTGCCCTCGCGCACGAACTCCGTAAACAAGGCGAACACCTCGTCGGCGGTCTTGTGGTCCAAATTGCCGGTCGGCTCGTCGGCGAGCAGGACGAGTGGGCGATTGGCCAACGCGCGGGCGATCGCGACCCGCTGCTGTTCGCCGCCCGACAAACGGGCCGGCCGATGGGTCGCCCGATCGGTCAAGCCGACCAATTCCAACAGTGCCCGCGCCCGGTCGCGCGCGTCCCGGCGTGCCGTGCCGGACAGCATCTGCGGGATCATGACATTTTCGAGCGCGTTGAATTCCGGCATCAGATGGTGGAACTGGTATACGAAGCCGATATCCTTGCGTCGCACGGCCGTCCGATCCGCATCCGACATGCCGCTGCACGGCCGGCCATCGATGGTGACCTCTCCGCCATCGGCATGTTCGAGCAGCCCCGCGACGTGAAGCAACGTCGATTTCCCCGCGCCCGACGGCCCCACCAAGGCAACCAATTCGCCTTGCCGGATCGTCAGCGTGGCGCCGCGCAGGACCTGCAGCGATTCTTCCGCCTGGCGGTAGGTTCGCACCACTTGGGTCAGTTGCAGGGCCGCGTCACTCATAACGCAGTACCTCCACCGGATCGAGCCGTGCCGCCTTCCAGGCGGGATAGATCGACGCCAGGAAGGACAGCAACAACGCCATGAGAATGACCATCGTCACCTCGGTGTTGTCGATCTTCGCCGGCAGTTGCGACAGGAAGTAGATTTCCGCCTGAAACAAGTCGGTACCGACGAGTTTCTGAATGCCCTGCCGGATAGGTTCGATGTTCTTCGCGAACGCGATGCCCAGAATTGCGCCCATTATGGTGCCGAGGACGCCGACGCTGGCGCCGGTGATGAAGAAGATTCGCAGCACCAATCCCCGCGTCGCCCCCATGGTGCGCAGGATCGCAATACCCTTGCCCTTGTCCTGAACCAGCATCACCTGGCTCGAGATGATATTGAATGCCGCGACCAGGATGATCAGCGTCAGAATCAGGAACATCACATTGCGTTCCACCTTCAACGCCGTGAAGAAGCTGCTGTTGGCCTGCTGCCAGTCCCGGACGCGGAACTTTGCCCCAAGCGCGTTTTCGATCTCGAACGAGGCCGCACGGACACGGTCTGGATCGGCCATCATGACTTCGAGCTTCGACACCGCGTCGACCTTCCTGAAGAACACCTGTGCGTCGCTGAGCGGCATGAAAACGAAGGTCGCGTCGTATTCGGACATGCCGACCTCGAAGATACCCGCCACCGGGTAGGATTTGGTCCGGGGCAAAGTGCCGAACGGCGTGCTGGTGCCGCTGGGCGAGATCAACTTGACCTTGTCGCCAACCCTCAAGCCGTAGCGGCGCGCGAAGCGGCTGCCGACAATGACACCCCCACCCTTGTCGAACGTTTCCAACGATCCCTGCAACAGGCTGTCCGCGAGCAACGGCCGGCCGAGGAAGTCCTTGGCCCGGATACCCCGGACGAGGGCGCCGGCGGCCACGCCGTTGGCGGTGGCCATCACCTGTCCCTCGACCAGCGGCGTCACGGTCACCACCCCGTCCAGCCCTTTCAGGACGGCGATCGGCTTGTCGTAGTCCTTCATCGCGCCGAACTGTCCGGTCACCTCGATATGCCCGTTCAGGCCGAGAACCCGGCCCAACAGTTCGGCCCGGAACCCGTTCATCACCGACATGACAATGATCAACGTAGCAACGCCCAGCATGATGCCGAGAAGCGAGAACCATGCGACGACCGAAATGAACCCTTCCTGGCGGCGCGCACGCAGATACCGGAAGGCGATGAGCCGCTCAATTGCACTGATCAACTGTGCCGGTCCTCATTGTTGGAAGAAGGATCATGACGTCCTTGATACATACCGTCGCCTTCCCTAGATGGCGATCGGCGTCAGCCGGTCAACCGCGCCAAAGCGGATTCCATCGAGACTTCCTCTTTGTCGCCGGACGCGCGGTTTTTCAACTCGACCACGCCGCTCTTCAATCCGCGCGGGCCGATGACCAACTGCCACGGCAGCCCAATCAATTCCATGTCGGCGAATTTCACGCCGGCCCTCTCGGAGCGGTCGTCATACATCACCTCGGTCTCCGCGCTATCCAGTTTCGCGAAGACATCCTCGCAGGCGGCGTCGCAGGCATCGTCGCCCTGTCGCAGATTGATCAATCCGGTCTTGAAGGGGGCCACCGCCTCCGGCCAGACGATTCCGTCATCGTCGTGGCTTGCCTCGATGATCCCCCCGACCAGGCGGGACACACCGATGCCGTAGGAACCCATCTCGACCGTGACCTCGTCGCCATCGGGTCCGGCCACGCGGGCGCCCATCTTTTCGGAATATTTCGTGCCGAAGAAGAAGATGTGCCCCACCTCGATGCCACGCGCCTCGACCAGATCGGCCGCGTCGACGGGACAGGACGCGGCATCGTGCATTTCGTCGGTCACCGCATAATGCTCGGTCCACCGGCCGACGGTATCGGCAAGCGCCGCATGGTCCTCATAGTCGACGTCGGTGGTCATCACGTCCATTTCCGTGTACGCGCGATGGCAATACACCTCGCTCTCGCCGGTTTCCGCGAGAATTAGGAACTCGTGGCTCATATCGCCGCCGATCGGACCCGTGTCCGCCTGCATGGGAATGGCCTGCAACCCCATGCGCGCGAAGGTCCGCAGATAGGAGACGAACATCTTGTTGTAGGCGACTCTTCCTGCCTCGGCATCGACATCGAAGGAATAGGCGTCCTTCATGTAGAACTCGCGCCCGCGCATCACGCCGAACCGCGGACGCACCTCGTCCCGGAACTTCCATTGGATGTGATAGACGTTCTTCGGAAGGTCGCGATAGGTCCTCACGTCAGTTGCGAAGATTTGCGTGATAAGCTCTTCATTTGTCGGGCCATACAGCATTTCACGATCATGCCGATCGGTGATGCGCAGCATCTCCTTGCCGTAGTCGTCGTATCGCCCCGATTCCTTCCAGATGTCCGCCGATTGGATGGTCGGCATCAACATTTCCTGCGCACCGGCGCGGTTCTGCTCCTCGCGAACGATCTGCTCGATCTTCTTCAGGACCCGAAAGCCCATCGGCAGCCAGCTATAGATGCCCGCCGAGGCCTGGCGGACCATTCCGGCGCGCAGCATGAGCTGATGCGACACGATCTGGGCCTCCGACGGCGTTTCCTTCAAGGTCGGCAGGAAGTATCGGGAACGGCGGACGGCGTTGCTTGTATCGGTTGTCATGACCCACGTGATGCGTCGATATGCGGAGCGACCCTAGCGGCGGCTCGAAAGATACGGCTCAAAAGGTGCGCCAATGTAGGGAAAGCGCAGGCGCATGTCCAATACCGGCTGCGGCAGCCTACCGCCGCTTCTTGTCCCGAAGGACGCGTTGGCATTTGCGCGCCAATTCGGCCTGTTCCGGATCGGTCAACGGTTGCCCGTTGAAGGTCGCGGCACCGGTCTTGAGATCAAATTGCACGGTCCCAACGATCAGTTCGGAACTGTCGAAGCGGCTACCCGCTGCACCTCGCAACGGATTGAAGGAAATCGCGATCTCCACCTGTTTCGGTGCCTTGATCGCGGCGCTGCGGCCGGGAAGGTCGGCCGGCGCAACCTTTTTGCCGCGGACGTCCACGCCCGGCTTGTACGCAACGTCAGGGGCAGAACGATGCTCGACCAAGCGGGCGCAGTCCGCACGCGGAATTCGGATGGTCGTCTCCGCCGCCGCCGCAGACGGAGCGTTGCCGGTCACAACCATCGCGGCAGCCACGGCCGCTATGCTACCTTTGTTCATGGGGGGCATCTTATCCATTCCATACGGCGTGGTCAGCCTATCCATAAACAAGAGCAACAATGCGACCGAACCCCATGCTAGACCGCCTTTTCGACCTCTCCGGCCACGGCACCACGATCCGCACCGAACTCGTCGCCGGCGCGACCACCTTCCTCACCATGGCCTATATCATCTTCGTCAACCCGATGATCCTTGCCGACGCGGGTATGGACCGCGGCGCGGTCTTCGTGGCGACCTGCCTCGCGGCCGCAATTGGCACGCTGATCATGGGACTCTATGCCAACTACCCGGTCGCCCTGGCGCCCGGCATGGGCCTCAACGCGTATTTCACCTACACCGTGGTGGGGCAAATGGGCTTCACATGGCAGGTGGCCCTGGGCGCGGTCTTCATCTCGGGGGCCCTGTTCATCCTGCTGGCGCTGTCCCCGGCGCGGGAGTGGCTCGTCGACACCGTTCCCCGCACGCTGAAACTCGCGATTTCGGCGGGGATCGGCCTGTTTCTGGCGCTCATCGCGCTGAAGAACGCGGGCGTCGTCGTCGATCACCCGGCAACCTTGGTTACCCTCGGCGACGTCACCAAGCCAGGTGTGTTACTGGCCGCCGCCGGGTTCATCGCCATCCTCGCCCTGGACCGGGCCGAGATCCCCGGTTCGATCATGATCTCGATCCTGGCGGTTACCGCGGTCGGTGTCGTCATCGGGGTTTCGCCGTTCAACGGCATCGTCTCGGCACCCCCCAGCCTGGCGCCAACATTCCTCCAACTCGATCTCGCGGGCGCGCTGGAAATCGGCCTGATAACGGTAATCTTCGCCTTCTTCTTCGTCGACCTGTTCGATACCGCGGGAACCCTAGTCGGCGTCACGCATCGGGCAGGCCTGCTCGACGCTGACGGCCGCCTGCCCCGGCTGCGCCAGGCTTTAACCGCCGACAGCGTCGCCACCATGGCGGGCGCCGCGCTCGGTACCTCAACCACCACCAGCTACGTGGAAAGCGCGGCCGGCACCAATGCCGGTGGTCGAACGGGCCTGACCGCGGTCACGGTCGCCGTGCTTTTCCTGGTCGCCCTCTTATTCGCCCCGTTGGCGACCACCGTACCCGCTTACGCGACCGCGCCGGCGCTTCTCTTCGTTGCCTGCCTGATGGCGCGCGGCCTCTCGGAGATCGACTGGTCCGACCCGACGGAATTTGCCCCGGCCGTGGCCACCGCGATCGCAATGCCACTCACCTTCTCAATCGCAACGGGCATCGGTTTCGGGTTCATCTGCTACGCGGCGGCGAAACTGGTGACCGGCCAGATCAGCGCACTGAATGCAGGGGTTGTCGTGATCGCCGTCGCCTTCGCAGTAAAATTCGCTTTCGTCTAGGAAATCCGACCGAAAATGTCCGGACCTATGATGAATTTTGCATGACATTGCTCATAACATTGCATACACTACCGCCAACTCGGTTAGCCAGTCGCGTTAAGCGACGGCCCGGCCCGAGTTTGGGGAGGGAAATAAACAATTATCGGAACCGGTAAATCCCTCAGGAAACAACGGTTCTAGAGCTTATAAACTGGGTTGCATTGCGCCGGGGCGAGATTTCAAATCTGGCCCTTTTTCTTTGCCTAAACGTTGGGCGGCCGCCCACCGCATTTATGTCCAGAACCCCCGATCGACCTGCATCCACGGCGGATTCTTGTCGGCGATAACCTGTTGCACGGGACAATCCGTCCGGTGCGCCCCCGGCAAGTACCCGAGGCTCATGAGAAATTCGCCGGTGATTTCACCGCCGGTGAACAGAAAGGTCTTCTTGAACAGCTTGACCCAGTCTTCCTTGGGCATCGGATGATGGGCGTCCAGCCAGTCGGCAAAGCCACCATGGCTTTCGCGCAATCCCTGAATCCGCCGGGCATTCTCGATCGCCGCATTGACCTTCAGTTTATTCCGGATAATGCCGGCATCCGCCAGCAACCGGGCCCGCTGGTCTTCACCGTAGGCCGCGACGGTGTCGACATCGAAACGGTCGTAGGCAGCCGTAAAGGCCGGGCGTTTCCGTAGGATCGTCAACCAGGACAGCCCGGCCTGATTGATCTCCAGCACCAAGCGTTCGAACAGGACCGCCTCGTCGCGGGCCGGAAAGCCATATTCGGTATCGTGATACGGCCCGTGATCCGGGTGCTCCGGGGCGGAATCGCAGTAATGCATGTCGATGTCTATCCATCTTGGTTCGCGGTCGAGCATATACTGGCAGGACGCTCCGTCACTCGAAATCCGCGGCTCCGGCGTCTCCTGACAGAACGCTGTCAGGAGCGCTGTGCAATTGTCGGGATACCGATATACACACACGGAGAAACGACAATGAGCTTTAGCCCCGAGAACTTCACGGTCTGGGCCGAAATCCCGGTGACCGACCTGGATCGCGCAATTGTTTTCTACGACCAGGTCTTCAATACTGCGCTGAAGAAGGACGAATCCGGCCCACAGCCCATGGCGCTTTTTCCGACCTCGAGCGAAAACGGCATCGCCGGGCATCTCTACGAAGGGAAACCGGCCGGCGATGGCACCGGACCCACCGTCCACATGGTCAGTCCCGACACCGTGGAAGCCGCGCTGGAACGGG
This sequence comes from Alphaproteobacteria bacterium, assembly GCA_965228975.1. Lineage (GTDB taxonomy): Bacteria > Pseudomonadota > Alphaproteobacteria > UBA8366 > UBA8366 > JAJFJD01. The sequence goes on along the minus strand of OZ245851.1, from coordinate 1,641,171 downwards.
TCAAATCGGCCGGTGGTAAGGTGCTGTCGGACATCATCACGATCCCCTGTGGTCAATTCGCGTATTGCCTCGACCCGGACGGCAATTCCATCGGGATCTATGCTTAATAGGACACGCCAATGCGACGAGCGGACCGCCTCTTTCAGATCGTTCAACAGCTACGAGGCGGCCGCCTTGTCACGGCGGCGATGCTAGCCGAGCGGTTAGAGGTGTCCGAACGGACGGTCTATCGCGATATCGCGGATCTTCAATCCAACGGCGTCCCGATCGACGGCGAGGCGGGGGTCGGGTACCTCATGCGCGAGGGCTTCGACCTCCCGCCCCTGATGTTCTCGCGCGACGAGGTGGTGGCGCTTGTCGCAGGAGCGCGGCTGATCCGTGCCTGGGGTGGCGCCGCCATGGCCCGCGCCGCCGAGGAGGCGCTTATCAAGATCACCGGTGTCCTGCCGGCCAGCGAGCAACGGCGGCCCGAGCAGATCGAGATTCACGCCATCGCGTCCGAAATGACGCCTGCGGTTCGCACGCGGATCGACGAGTTGGAGAAAGCCGTCGAAAGCCGCCGGAGGCTGAATATCGACTATGCCGACGCGGAAGAACGCCCGACCAAACGGGTGATCCGCCCGCTCGGGCTTTGGTTCTGGGGCAAGGTCTGGACGTTGATCGCCTGGTGCGAATTGCGCGAGGATTTTCGGGTCTTCCGGCTCGACCGCATCGCGGCGATGACCGATCAAGATGACCCTTTCAAGCCGGAACGCGGCAAGACCCTCAGCGATTTCTACCGCCTCATGGAAGAGGAATGCGGGCGGCCCTCGTAGCCGCCCTCTTCACCCGAACTCAACCCATATCGGTCTTTTCGCTCTGGCGCAGTCCGTCGATCGTGTTCGCGGAGTCCACGTTCTCCAGGCTGCTAACCACCTCGATGACCGCCGGACCGTCCGCAGCCATCGCTTCCTGCAGCGCCGGACCTGCCTCTTCGGGCGTGCGTACGGTCAACCCGACCGCCCCGAACGCCCGGGCCCATGCCGCGAAATCGGGATTCACCAGATCCGTGGCATGGGGCCGTCCGGGATAGTGGGTCTCCTGATGCAGCCGGATCGTGCCGTAATTCGAATTGTTGGAAATAATGATCCGGATTTTGGCCCGTTCCTTGACCGCGGTAGCCAATTCGGAGCCGGTCATCAAAGCACCGCCATCGCCGACCAGCGCGATGACCTGCCGCTCCGGATGCCGCAGTGCCGCCGCGATAGACGCCGGCACGCCCATGCCCATCGCGCCCGCTTCCGAACCAAGCAGCGTTTGCGTGGACTTGAACCGATAATGCCGGTGCATCCAGCTTGCGAAACTGCCTGCGTCCGACGTCAGCACCGCGTCATCCGGCAAATGCTTCTGCATCACCGCGATCATGTGCCCGAAATCCATCCCGTCGGACGCGTCCCGCGGTGTTAACGCAGCGCTCTCGTCATACCCTGCGTGCGCCTTCGCCGCCCATGCCTTGCGGGCATCGGACGCCGGCGGGGCGTTTTGCGCCGCGAGAGCCTCAAGGAACGGCGTGGCTTCGCTGACAAGCGCCATTTCCGTCGGCAAATTCGTGCCCATCTTGGCCGCGTCGGGATAGACGTGAATCAAACGCTGCGACGGCCCCGGGATCGCCCCACCCAGGCATGCCATCTCGCCCATGCGCGTACCGACGGCCAAAATCACGTCCGCATTGCGCACGGCCTCCTGGATTGGGGCCGGCGGCCGGATGCCGAGTTCGCCCGCATAGTTCGGATGATCGTGATCGAACACGTCCTGATGCTCGAAAGTGGCGTAAACCGGCACGGACCAGGTCTCGCTGGCGTCCTTCAACGCCTTCCGCGCATCCGCCATATGGGCGCGGCCGCCCACGATCATGACCGGCCGTTCCGCCGATGCCAACATATCGGCCACCGCCGCCACGTCGCCCTCGGATGCCCGGATCCGTGGCGGCGATTGTCGTCCTAAAGGCTTCGCATCGGTTTCCGACTCCAAGACATTGGTCGGCAACCCCACGACCACCGGACCCGGCGTGCCGCTTTCCGCGATCCGGATCGCGCGCGCGAGGATTTCGGCCATTCGGTCGGGATGGTCGACCTGCTCGATGCTCTTCGCCATGTCGCCGAAGGTCTTCACGAAATCCATTTCCTGTGTGGCGCCGCGCCCGATCCGCTCGTTGTTGACCTGCCCCAGCATCAACACAAGCGGGTAGGCTCCCTGCTGCGCCGCATGGGCCGCGATCGAGGCATTCGTGGCGCCGGGGCCACGGCTCGCGAAGACGACGCCCGCCTTGCCGGTCAGCTTCGCGTCCGCGAAAGCCATGAACGCCGCACCGCCTTCGTGCCGGCAGGTCACCAGATGGATCACGGGATCCTCGTGTAGTTCGTTCATCACGGCGAGGTAGCTCTCCCCCGGCACACAAAATGCCCGGTTGAGACCGTGGAGAACCAATGTATCCAGAAGAACCTTCGCCGCCGTCGCACCCATGAATGACCTCCCTGCGCCCCCGCCGCCGGGGTCCGCCGTTACCCGAAATTTTGACAGGATGATGATATGACCGGGCGATCCTGCCCTGTATCGCCCGTGTTCCGCAAGTTCGAGGTGAGCCGGATTATCTTTTGAATGATATCCGGCGCTTTCTTACTATGAGACAGGCAGGCCAAGGATTGACGGAAATGACCGAACAGACACTTGATGATCAACCATCGGCCGCGATACCGGCCCTGGATATCACGCCGGTAAGCCCCGCCATCGGCGCGGAAGTCCGCGGCGTCGACCTAGCGACCATCGACGATGCGACATTCGAAGCGCTCCACAAGACATGGCTAGAATACGGCGTCCTGCTGCTCCGCAACCAATCGCTTACCGATGCCGAACTCGTTGCGTTCAGCCGCCGCTTCGGCGACCTCGACGAGGCACCGCCCAACGAGAACGGCAAGGGCGGCGTCGACGGGTTTCCGGAAGTCCTGGTGCTCTCCAACGTGAAGGAAAACGGCAAGGCCATCGGCGCCCTCGGTAATGCCGAGGCAATCTGGCATTCGGACATGAACTATATTGCCGAACCGCCCACCGGCAGTGTCCTGTATTCGCTGGAAGTGCCGGATACCGGCGGCGACACGGGCTTCTGCAATATGTACAAGGCACTCGAGGAACTGCCCGCCGACATACGGCACCGCATTGCGAACCTCAAGATTAAGCACGATTCCAGCACGAACAGTGGCGGTTTCCTGCGCGAAGGCGCAAAACCCGTGACCGACGTGCGGGAGTGCCCCGGCGCCGTCCACCCCATCGTCCGGACGCATCCGGAAACCGGCCGCAAGGCGCTTTTCATCGGCCGGCGGCGCTTTGCCTATGTCATGGGGCTCGATCTCGACGAGTCGGAATCCCTGTTGGACGATATCTGGTCGCACGCGACGCGCGACGACTTCACCTGGCACCATCAATGGCGGGTCGGCGACGTGCTGATCTGGGACAACCGCAGCACCATGCACCGACGCGACGACTTTGACGACAGCGCCCGGCGCATCATGCACCGGACCCAGATCAAGGGCGATGCACCCTACTAGACATCGCCGCTAGGTTTGTGGGGTGTAGTCGCGAATATTGATCAGCTCGGCCTCAATCACCCAGAGAAGTAGAGCGAATAACACCCCCGCAACGACGGTGGTAACGCCGAACTTAATCAGCAGCCGCGGTTTCGCAGGCGCGCTGGTCGCGTGCCCTTCCTCGGGGTTTTCGACCGGTCGATTGCCCCAGGGCAGGATCGCGAACAAAGTCAGCCACCAGATCACGATAAACGTCAGGATTCCCGTGAACCAATGCATCGTTCAGACCTGCTCCAACTCGATCAGCGTGCCGCAGAAATCCTTGGGATGCAGGAAGAGAACCGGTTTCCCGTGCGCGCCAGTCTTCGGCTCCCCGTCGCCGAGCACGCGCGCGCCCTCCGCTTGCAACTTGTCGCGCGCCGCAAGGATGTCGTCCACTTCGTAACAGACGTGGTGAACGCCCCCCGCGGGGTTCCGCTCGACGAAAGCCGCGATCGGCGACGCCGCGTCAAGCGGCTGCAACAACTCGATCTTGGTATTGGGTAGTTCGACGAACACGGTGTTGACCCCGTGATCCAGCAGCGGCACCACATTCGATACGGTCGCGCCGAGCGTATCACGGTATGTCGCCGTGGCGGCATCCAGATCGGCAACCGCAATGGCGACGTGATTGAGTTTTCCAATCATTCCTCTAGCTCCAACATCCGCCGTTCTCCGGCCTCACGGCAAACGGCCCTTCTTATACGCGCACCAGGTGAATCTCGGTCTGCGGCCGCTTGCCGCACAACTCGCGCAGGCAGCGGCGCACAGCCCGGCGCGCGGCCTCGCTCACGGTATCATCGTCATCCCGGTCGCGCTGCGGCAATCGTTCGACAGCGGTGATGACCGCTTCGACAACCTCGTCGACCAGATCGCCGTCGTTGTCCCCCTCTTCGATCCCATGCAGGCTCACCATCGGCAAGCCGCTAATCGTGCCGTCCGGCCCGAGGATGATGGTCGCCACCGCCGAGCCGTTGTAGACCATGCGCCGCCGGTCCCGGATGACGGTGCTTTCCAGGTTGATCAACCGCCGACCATCCATCGCCAACCGACCGGTGAACACCTCGTCGATGATCTCGCCCGGCCCCGGCGCAAGACGGATCATCGATCCGTTATGCCCGACGATCGCCTTGGGCACCTGACAGTCCTCGGCCAGCTTGGCATGCGCGAGCAAATGCCGGGGCTCGCCATGCACCGGCACGGCGATCTTCGGCCGGATCCATTGGTACATCTGCGCCAGTTCGTCCCGCGCCGGATGGCCGGAGACATGCACGTTTTCCTCATAAGCGGTCACCACCTCCACGCCCTGTTCGCTCAACCGGTTATGCAGGCGGTTGATCGCGATCTCGTTGCCGGGAATGATCCGGCTCGAGAAAATGACCGCATCACCGGGATCGAGCGCGACCTCCGGATGATCGCCATTGGCGATCCGGGGCAATGCCGCCCGCGTCTCACCCTGACTGCCGGTACAGATCATCAGCGTCTTGTCGCGCGGCAGATACCCGATGTCGTGCTCGGTCACGAACGGTTTGATATCCCGTAAATAGCCGGTCTCCTTGGCGGACTCGTACATCCGCCAAAGCGAGCGGCCGACCAGGGCCACCTGTCGACCGTGCGCCTCGCCGACGCGGGCCATGGTTTCCAGCCGCGCAACGTTCGAAGCGAAACAGGCGACCGCCACGCGGTGCTCGAAACGCCCGACCACATCCAGCAAAGCCTCCCGCACGTCCGCTTCCGATCCGGAATCGCCCGGAACCAGGGCGTTGGTCGAGTCGCCGACCATCGCCAGCACACCGGCTTCGCCGGTCCGGATCAGCGCGGCCTCGTCCACGGTCGGCCCGACCAGCGGATCCGGGTCGATCTTCCAGTCGCCGGTATGCATGACCCGGCCGGCCGGCGTCTCGATGACCAGGGCATTCGGCTCGGGAATGGAATGGGTCAACGTGATCAACTCTATATCGAAGGGCCCGACCGAGAAGCTGCCCGACAGCGGCACCTCGGTCACCGGCACGCGGTCGACCAAATCGGCTTCGACCAGCTTGCGGCGCAACACGGAGTGCGTAAAGGGCGTCGCATAGACCGGGCATTGCAGCCGCTCCCACAGATACGCCACCGCGCCGAGGTGATCTTCATGCGCATGCGTCAGGACGAGTCCCGCCAGTTCGTCCCGGCGTTCCTCGATGAAGGCGGGGTTCGGCATGATGACATCGACGCCCGGCGTGGATTCGTCGCCGAACGTGATGCCCAAATCCACCATCAGCCATTCGCCGGCATGACCGTAGAGATTGAGGTTCATGCCGATCTCACCGGTGCCGCCGAGCGGCAGGAACAGCAACTCGTCGTCACCGGGGCTGCCGGTCTTCAGATAATCGCTCATGCAGGATTGTTTCGGCTGTAGACCTCTTCGAGGCCGCGGATCGTCAACTCCCGGTCGATATGCTCGATCACGCTGGACGTCTCGGCGAAAAGCGGGGCCAACCCGCCGGTCGCCACGACGGGCAGCGCCTCGCCGTATTCGTCGCGGATTCGCGTCACGACGCCCTCGATCATGGAGATATAGCCCCAGAAGACCCCGGACTGCATTGCCGGTACCGTCGCCTTGCCGATGACCTTTTCGGTCTTCTGCACCGCAACGCGCGGCAACAGCGCCGACGCCATGGAGAGCGCGTCCATCGAGAGGTTGATGCCGGGCGCGATCACGTTGCCGCAGAAATTACCGTCTTCGTCGATGACATCGAATGTCGTCGCGGTGCCGAAGTCGATCACGATCAACGGGCCGCCATACCGGCTGTAGGCCGCCACCGTATTGACCAGCCGGTCCGCGCCGACCTGCTCCGGCCGGTCGATCCGGACGCCGATGCCAAGATCCAACGCCGGATCGCCGATCATCAACGGTTGCTGGTGGAAATACTTCTCGCACAGGGTCACCAGGTTGAAACGGGCTTCCGGGACCACCGTGGCGATGATCGCGGCGCTGATATCCTGCGGCTTGATGCCCGACAGGCTCATCAACTGGGTGAGCCACACCGCGTATTCGTCGGCAGTCCGTTTCGGATTGTTATGGCAGCGCCAAATTCCCTTGCGGTCGCCGTTCTCGGAAACGGAAAACACTACATTCGTGTTCCCGGAATCTATCGCTAACAGCACGGTGTCACTCCCGCATCCCCGGCATCATAGGAAGACATCGCCCGCGGTGACGGCTTTTTCCGAACCGTCGGGCAGGCGCACGATAAGGGCGCCGCTATCATCCATGTCCAGGAATTGTCCCTTGAATTCATGAGTCGGCAACCGAACGGTGATTTCATGCCCCAATCCACGCGCCCTAGAAAGCCACGCCGTGCGCACCGGCGCGATGCCGGCAGTGTCCCATTCCCCACGCCGCCGGTGCAAGCTGTCCAAAAGGGCCATGAGGATCGTCTTTCGATCGGTCGATACGGCTCCCTCGTCAACCAGACAGGTCGCCGGCAACGTCGTCTCGTCCGGGGCCACGGCGATGTTCAACCCGCAACCGACGACGACCCAATCCACCTGCTCGGCCATCGCCCCGGATGATTCAAGCAGAATGCCGGCGATCTTCCTGCCACCGACCAGTACGTCATTCGGCCATTTCTGTTCGACCCTAGCGCGATCCGGAAGCAATGCAGCCAGCGTGTCGGCCAGCGCGACCGCCGCGACGAGCGAGAGCTGGGCCGCCACGGCGGGCGCCGCGGCCGGTCGTAAGATGACGGAAAAGTAGAGATTGCCGCCGGGCGACTGCCACCGGCGGCCGCGGCGGCCTCGCCCCGCCTCCTGCCGGTGCGCCCACACAACCGTGCCCTCTGCGGCGCCATCTGACGCCAAGCGACAGGCCTCGTCGTTGGTCGAGCCAAGAATCTCGTGTTCGATCACCGAAAACAGCGGAGACGCGGTCATGACGCCCGCCCGGTTAAGTCCGTCCTATGTGCGGAACAACGATGAGGCGGCCGCATCGGCAATCTCCAAGACGGGAGACAGCCCGATGAAGAACAGCACCGTCACGACGGCGGTAACCGCCAGCACCGCGCTAACACCCTTCCCGATCGGCCGTTCCAACGGTTCGCTTGCGTCGTCGAAATACATCACCTTGACGATGCGAAGGTAATAGAAAGCGCCGAATACGCTCGTCACCACGCCAATAATCGCGAGCGCGACGAGATCGGCCTGAATGGCCGCCATGAAAATGTAAAGTTTGCCGAAGAAACCGGCCATCGGCGGAATGCCCGCCATCGAGAACATGAAGATCAGGAACGCCAAGGCCATCGGCGGGTTCGATTTGCCGAGTCCCGCGAGACTGTCGATCGTTTCCACCATCTCGCCCTTCTGCCGCATGCTCAGGATGCAGGCGAAGGTACCCATGGTCATCACAAGATAGATCGTCATATAAACCAGTACGGCGGTAATGCCGTCCCGACCGCCCGCCGCCAGCCCGATCAAGGCATAGCCAACATGGCCGATCGAGCTGTAGGCCATCAGACGCTTGATATTGGTCTGGTTGATGGCGGCCAGCGCCCCCAGGATCATCGACAGGATCGAAACGAAAACGATGATCTGGCGCCACTCGTCCAACATGGCGTCGAACGGCCCCACCATAACGCGAAGGAACAGCGCGATCGCAGCGATCTTCGGCGCGACCGAGAAGAAGGCGGTAACCGGCGTCGGCGCGCCTTCGTAGACGTCCGGCGTCCACATATGGAACGGTACCGCGGAAACCTTGAACGCCAATCCGGAAATCAGGAACACCAAGCCGACGATCAGTCCGATGGACGGCTCACCGCCGCCGGTAAGCTGCTTCGCGATCAGGGTGAAGTCGGTGGTCCCGGCGAAGCCGTAAATCATCGAGCAGCCATACAGCAGCAGCCCGGACGACAGCGCGCCGAGGACGAAATACTTCAGGCCGGCCTCGGTCGATCGCGTGGAATCGCGCTGGAACGCCGCGATCACGTACAGCGACAGGCTCTGCAGTTCCAGACCGAGATAGAGCGATATCAGATCGTTCGCCGAGATCATCATCATCATGCCGAGCGAGGCGAAGATGATGAGGATGGGGTATTCGAACCGCGCCATGGCTTCCTGGCGCAGGAAACGGTCGCTCATGATCAGCGTCACCGCGGACCCGAGGAGCACCAGCACCTTCATGTACACGGCGAAACCATCGACGATGAACAGCCCGTTGAAGGCAAGCGTCCGACCGTTGCCCAGGAACACCACCATCAACATCGCCACCACCAAGGTGATGATGGAGAAGGTCGCGACCGTACGATAGGCCCGTTTTTCGCTGGTGAAGACGCCGACCATCATGAGCGCCATGCCGAACACCGCCAGGAAGATCTCTGGCAGCGCGGGCGTGATTAGGGGCAAGGCATGCGTCAACGGATCACCCTCTCATCTCAACGCACGGCGACCGACGTCGTATTCGCGACGGCGGCAAGCGCGGCGTTGTAGTCGGCAACGAGCTTGGCTACCGACACTTCGATCGGCAGCAGGAAGGACAACGGATAAATCCCCATCCACAGCACCACCAGGATCAGCGGCACGAAGACCGCTATTTCGCGGGCATTCAGATCAAGGATCGATTTAAGGTTTTCCTTGGTCAATTCACCGAATATGACCCGGCGATAGAGATACAGCATGTAAGCCGCGCCCAGGATCATGCCGGTCGCGATCAACGCCGCGATCCAAGTGCTGATCTGGAATACGCCGACCATCACCAATATCTCGCCGACGAACCCGCTGGTGCCCGGCAACCCGACCGACGCCAGCGCGAACAACAAGAACACGAAGGCGTATTTCGGCATGCGGTGGACAAGACCGCCGTAGTCGGCAATTTCCCGGCTATGGATCCGGTCGTACACCACACCGACGCACAGGAACAAGGCGGCGGAAACCACCCCGTGGCTCAGCATCTGAATGATCGACCCCGCGACCGCCTGCTCGTTCATCGCAAAGATGCCGACGGTCACGAAGCCCATATGCGCCACCGACGAATAGGCAATCAGCTTCTTCATATCGACCTGCGCCAAGGCCACCAATGACGTGTAAATCACGGCGACGGCGCTCAGCGCGAAGACGAAAGGCGCAAAGAAGTCGGACGCCACCGGCAACATCCCGATGGAGAAGCGCAGGAAGCCGTAGCCGCCCATCTTCAGCAACACGCCCGCCAGGATCACCGAGCCGGCGGTCGGCGCCTCCACATGGGCGTCCGGCAGCCACGTGTGCACCGGCCACATCGGAATTTTGACCGCGAAGGACGCGAAGAAGGCCAGCCAGAGCCACGTCTGAACGTCCGGGTCCACGGTGACGTTGAGCAACGTGACGATGCTCGTGGTGTTCGCCTGATGGTACAGCGTGATGATCGCCAGCAGCATCAGCACGGAGCCGAGCAGCGTGTACAAAAAGAACTTGAAGGCCGCATAGACCCGGCGCGGGCCGCCCCAGACGCCGATGATCAGGAACATCGGGATCAGGACCGCCTCGAAGAAGATGTAGAACACCACGAAATCGAGCGCGCAGAACATCCCGACCATGAAGGTCTCTAGGACGAGGAACGCGATCATGTATTCACGCACCCGGGTCTTGATGGCATCCCAACTCGCGAGGATGCAGAGCGGCGTCAGGAAGGTCGACAGCAGAACGAAGAACATGGAAATCCCGTCGACGCCCATCTGATAGGAGATGTCGTATTCCGGAATCCACGGCACGTTCTCGACGAACTGAAAATCGGGCGTCGCCGGATCGAACTTGACCCAGATATACAGCGAAGCCAGGAAGGTGAAGAGCGAGACCCACAGCGCGGCCCAGCGCGAATTGCGGGCGACCTCCTCTTCCGTCCCCCGCACGACCAGCAGGATGAACAGGGCCCCGACCAACGGCGTGAAGGTGACGACGCTCAAGACGCCGATATTCTCGAACATGGCCGCCTAACCCCCGCTTCGCAGCATGTACCAGGTGACCAGGACCACCACGCCGATCAGCATCGCGAAGGCGTAGTGATAGACATAACCGCTTTGCAGCCAGCTTGCGCGGCGCGCGAGCTGGCGGGTTACCGAGGCGATACCGTCCGGACCGACGCCGTCGATCACCGCACCGTCACCGGATTTCCACAGCCCAAAGCCGAGCCGGAACGCCGGCTTGACGAAGATGCGGTCATACAACTCGTCGAAATACCATTTGTTGAACGAGAATTCGTATAGCGGCTTGAACCGTTTTGCCAATGCGTCCGGCATGCCCGGGCTGGCCATATACATCCAGTAGGCCAGGGCGATACCCGTAACCCCCATCACCAGCGGCAACAGCTTGACCCACAACGGCACGTGATGCGCATCGACAAGGGCCGTGTGCGTCTTCAGGACGAAGATCGAATCGCCCCAGAAGGCCGCCATGCCGTCGCCGACGAACACGCTATACGTAATCGCGCCGGCAACGATCGAGCCGATGGCCAGGACGACCAGCGGCACCCACATGATCGGCGGCGCCTCGTGCACATGCGCCAGCGTCTTCTCGTCGCAGCGCGGTTTGCCGTGGAAGGTCATCAGGATCAGGCGCCAGGAATAGAAGGCGGTCATCAGGGCGGCCGCGATGCCGAGCCAGAACGCGTAGGCGCCGACCGGCGAATTCGCAGCGAAGGCGGATTCGATGATGATGTCCTTGGAGTAGAAGCCCGACAGACCGAATACGCCCGGTATACCGATCCCGGCGAGCGACAGGCTGCCGATCCACATGAAGGCGTAGGTGATCGGCACCATCTTGTAGATGCCGCCCATCTTGCGCATGTCCTGCTCATCCGACATCGCATGGATGACGCAGCCTGACCCGAGGAACAGCAACGCTTTGAAGAAGGCGTGCGTGAAGAGATGGAACATCGCCGCGCCATAGGCCGAAACGCCGGCGGCGAAGAACATGTAGCCGAGCTGCGAGCAGGTCGAATAAGCGATCACCCGCTTGATGTCGTTCTGTGTCAGCCCCACCGTGGCAGCGAAGAAAGCCGTCGACGCGCCGACGATGGTCACCACGGCCAAGGCCGTTTCGGAATACTCGAACAACGGCGACAGGCGGCACACCATGAACACACCGGCCGTCACCATCGTCGCCGCGTGGATCAACGCGGAGACCGGCGTCGGGCCCTCCATCGCGTCCGGCAGCCAGGTGTGCAGGCCGAGTTGCGCCGACTTGCCCATCGCCCCCATGAACAACAATAGGCAGAGCACGGTCATGGCGTGATACTCGCCGTTCAAGAAGACGATCTGCGCGTCCGCCTTGCCGGCCACCGCCGGGAAGATCTCCGCGAATTCGACGCTGCCGAAGATCACGAAGACGCCGAAGATGCCGAGCGCGAACCCGAAGTCGCCGACCCGGTTGACCACGAAAGCCTTGATTGCCGCGGCATTGGCCGACGGTTTCTTGTACCAGAAGCCGATCAGCAAATAGGACGCCAGCCCAACGCCTTCCCAACCGAAGAACATCTGAACCAGGTTGTCCGCCGTCACCAGCATCAGCATGAAGAAGGTGAACAGGCTGAGATAGGCGAAGAAGCGCGGTTTGCTGTCGTCGTGGCTCATGTAGCCGATCGAATACCAGTGGACGACCGCCGACACGGTCGTGACCACGATCAGCATCACCGCCGTCAATTGGTCGATCAGCAACGCCCAGGCGAAGGAGAACCCGGTCACGTCCATCCAGGTGAACAGGCGAACGGTCCGGGCGTTCCCGCCGATCGCCACGTCGAAGAACACGATCCAGGCCAGGATGCCCGATATCGTCAGCAGGATGCAGGTGACCAGCATGGACGCCCGGTCGCCGATGAGGCGCCCGAAAAATCCGGCGATGATCGCCCCGATCAGGGGCAGGAAGACGATGGCGGCATCCATCCCGGCTTAACCCTTCATCATATTGATGTCTTCGACGGCGATGGAGCCGCGGTTTCGGAAATACACCACGAGGATGGCGAGGCCGATGGCCGCCTCCGCGGCCGCCACGGTCAGGACGAACATGGCGAAGACCTGCCCGACCAAATCCTGCAAATGCGTGGAAAACGCCACGAAGTTGATGTTCACCGCCAACAGCATCAGTTCGATCGACATCAGAATGATGATGACGTTCTTCCGGTTCAGGAAAATGCCGAACAAGCCCAAGGTGAACAGGATTGCAGCAACCGTCAGGTAGTGTGCGAGGCCGATTTCAAGCATCAGATGCCACTCCCCGACGGGACCTTGACCACCTCGATCGTGTCCTCGGCCTTACGCGCGAGCTGTTGTTCGATCTTCTGGCGGCGCACCCCTTCGCGTTGGCGGAGCGTCAGAACGATCGCGCCCATCATCGCGACCAGGAGCACCATCCCGGCCGCCTGGAACAGATAGACGTAATGGGTGTAGAGCAGCCGCCCCAGTGCATGGATGTTGCTCACCTGGTCCGGCGGCGGGATCGGCGCGGTGACGGTCGTCGCGGCTTCCGGCGAGACGGCCCAGCTTCCGAGAACCAGGACCAGTTCCGCGAACAGAATGACCCCGATCAGCGCACCGATCGGCAAATATTGGAGAAAACCCTGGCGCATCTCGACGAAGTTGATGTCGAGCATCATCACGACGAACAGGAACAGCACGGCAACCGCCCCGACATAGACCACGACAAGCGTCATCGCGAGGAATTCCGCGCCCATCAGGACGAAAAGCGCGGCCGAGTTGAAGAAGGCGAGAATGAGGAACAGCACGGAATGCACGGGATTCCGCGCCGTCACAACCATCACGCCGGCGGCAATTGCCACGAAGGCAAACAAATAAAATGCCAGCGCCTGAATGATCATCCACCCCCCTTATGCCGCCCCTGGAACGATTTGTCGCCGGCCGATTTCATTGATTCTTGGCCGACAACGCGCCGCTCGGGCGTGTCGTGTTTAACGATACGGTGCGTCCAATGCAATATTGGCCGCGATCTCCGGCTCCCAGCGGTCGCCGTTCTCCAATAGCTTCTGTTTGTTGTAGAAAAGCTCTTCCCGAGTCTCGGTCGCAAACTCGAAATTCGGCCCCTCGACGATTGCATCGACCGGGCAAGCCTCCTGACAGAAGCCGCAGTAAATGCATTTCGTCATGTCGATGTCGTAGCGCGTGGTTCGGCGGCTGCCGTCGTCACGCGGCTCCGCCTCGATGGTGATTGCCTGCGCCGGACAGATCGCCTCGCAAAGCTTGCAGGCAATGCAGCGCTCCTCCCCGTTGGGATATCGCCGCAGCGCGTGCTCGCCCCGAAATCGCGGGCTCAGCGGCCCTTTTTCATAGGGATAATTCACCGTGTGCTTGTGCCGGAACATCGTCCGGAACGTCAGCGACATACCGTTCAGCAGTTCAGACAAGAGGAAAGCGCGCGCGGTGCGATCGAGAAATGCCATTTAGCGTAACTCCATCATATGCATGGCCCTATGCCCCACCCGCCGGCGGCACCTGATCGAAGGCGATCAGCCATCCGGCGGTCAGAATGACCCACGCAAGCGACAACGGGAGGAATACCTTCCAACCGAGCCGCATGAGTTGGTCGTAGCGATAGCGCGGGAACGTCGCCCGAACCCACAGGAAGAGGAAAAGCACGAAGGCGATCTTCAACGCGAACCAGATCGGTCCGGGAATCCAGGTGAACGGCGCGAATTCGAACGGCGGCAGCCATCCGCCCAGGAACAGGATCGCGGTCATCGCGCTCATCAGGATCATGTTCGCGTATTCACCGAGAAAAAACATCGCGAAGGTCATCGACGAATATTCGACGTTGTAGCCCGAAACCAGTTCCGCCTCCGCTTCCGGAAGATCGAAAGGCGCGCGGTTGGTTTCGGCCAGCGCCGAGATGAAGAAGACGACGAACATCGGCAGCAACGGCGAGAAAGCATGCCAATGATGGATGCCGCCGGATTGCGCCAGGACGATCTTGGACAGGTTGAGCGAGCCGACCGCCAACAGGACGGTAATGATCACAAACCCGATCGAAACCTCGTAGGACACCATCTGCGCCGCCGAGCGCAACGCGCCGAGGAAGGCGTATTTCGAGTTGGATGCCCATCCGGCCATCAGGATCCCGTAGACGCCGAGCGACGAAATCGCGAAGAGATACAGGAACCCGACATTGATGTCCGCCAGAACCAGTCCGGCCCCGAACGGAATGACCGCCCAGGCAATCAGGCTCAGGACAAAGGTCACGACCGGTGCGAGGAAGAAGATCACCCGGTTCGAACTGGCCGGAATGATGGTCTCCTTGAAGAACAGCTTCATGCCGTCGGCGATCGGCTGCAACAGTCCGAACGGGCCGACCACGTTCGGCCCCTTACGCAGTTGCATCCAGCCGATCACCTTGCGTTCGGCGAGTGTCAGATAGGCGACCGACAGCAATACCGGAACGACGATCAAAAGTATCCCCCCGACGATCCAGGCGGTCGGCCAGATGTAGTCTTCCCAGAGTGCCATCCAATCAACCATGGGTGCCGGTCGCTCCGTCTTCGGCGCCCGACAGTTCGTCGACGCATTTGGCCATCGTTTCCGACGCGCGGCTGATCGGGTCGGTCATGTAGAAATTCGGGACCGCCGACACGAAGGGGTCGGTTTGCATGTCGCCCGACCCGCCGAAATCGCCCCACTCCGCAGCGTCGATCGTGTCGATGGCGAGGAAACCCGGGAAGTCCGCCCGCAGCTTTTCGCGGAGCGCATCCTGCGTATCGAACGGCAGGGCATCGCCCATAGCTTCGGACAGTGCGCGAATGATCGCCCAGTCCTCGCGGGCATCGCCCGGCGGGAAGGATGCCCGGAACCCGGCCTGTACGCGGCCCTCGGTGTTCACATACAGACCGTTCTTCTCAGTATAGGCCGCCCCCGGCAGGATGACGTCGGCCGCATGCGCGCCCGCATCGCCATGATGGCCTTGATAGATCACGAAGGCGTTCTTGAGCTTCGTCGTATCCAGTTCGTCCACGCCCAACAGGTAGACGACCTTGATGTCGCCCCCCTCGGCGCCGTCGAGGATCGCCGCGGTGTCCTTGCCGCCCTCGCCCGGCACGAAGCCGATATCCAGGCCACCGACCCGCGCAGCGGCCGTATGGAGAACGTTAAAGCCGTTCCAGTCGCCGCTGATCATCCCGGTTGCCTCGGCCACCTGCCGTGCCGCCCGCAGCACCGCCGCGCCGTCCGGCCGCGTCAACGCACCCATGCCGAGGATCAGCATCGGCCGCTCGGCGTTTTTCAAGGTTTCGGCGAACGGATGGTTGCCGGCACGGATCGCTTCCAGCGTATCCGGCCCGGCGCCGAGATACTCGGTGTCGAAGGTCAGATCGGCTTGCGGCCCCACGACACCGGCGGTGAACCCGCCCTGAAGCCAACGCTTCCGCAATCGCGCGGCGATCAACGGCGCTTCCGAGCGCGGGTTCGTCCCGATCAACAGGCAGGCATCCGCCTCGTCGATCCCGGCAATGGTCGAATTGAACAGGTAACTCGCCCGAACCGACGCGTCGACCGCGGCGCCATCCTGCCGGCAATCCAGATTCGGCGATCCAATCCCGGCCATCAGTTGCTTCAGCGCATACATCGATTCGGCATCGCACAGATCACCCGCGATGGCCGCCACCTTGCCCGCCCCGGCGGATTTCACCTTGTCCGCGATGGCCGCGAAGGCGTCACCCCAGGTGACCGGCTCCAGCTTGCCGTCCTCGTTGCGCAGATACGGCTTGTCCAGCCGCTGCCGGCGCAGGCCGTCGCAGGCGAACCGGGTCTTGTCGGAAATCCATTCCTCATTGACGTCCTCGTGCAACCGCGGCAGCACACGCATGACCTCATTGCCACGCGAATCCACACGGATATTGCTGCCGAGCGCGTCCATCACGTCGATACTCTCGGTCTTGGTCAGCTCCCAGGACCGTGCCGTGAAAGCATAGGGCTTGGAGGTAAGCGCCCCGACCGGGCACAGGTCGATCACGTTGCCCGACAGTTCGGAGCCGATCGCGCGCTCAAGGGTCGTGATCTCCGCGCCTTCGCCGCGGTTGATCAGTCCGATATCGTCGACGCCGGCGACTTCCGAGACGAAACGGACGCAGCGGGTGCAGTGGATGCAGCGCGTCATGATCGTCTTGACCAGCGGGCCCATGTACTTCTCTTTGACGGCCCGCTTGTTCTCGTCGTAGCGGCTGCCGTCATACCCGTAGGCCATCGCCTGGTCCTGCAGGTCGCATTCGCCGCCCTGGTCGCAGATCGGGCAATCGAGCGGATGGTTGATCAGCAGGAATTCCATCACGCCGTTGCGCGCCTTCTTGACCATCGGCGTATCGGTCATCACCTCCATACCCTCGGCCACCGGCAAGGCGCAGGACGCGGCCGGTTTCGGCGGTCCCGGCTTGACCTCGACGAGGCACATCCGGCAATTCCCGGCGATCGACAGCCGTTCGTGATAACAGAACCGCGGAATCTCGACGCCGTGCTGCTCGCATGCCTGCAGCACCGTCAGACCCGCGTCGACCTCGACTTCCTCGCCATTAATCTTCAGCTTCGGCATTGCCCGCTCCCGTTACGCCGCCGCCGCACGGCCGCCGGCCTTGCGCTTCATGATGCGGTCCTCGATTTCCCCGCGGAAATGGCGGATCAATCCCTGGATGGGCCACGCCGCCGCGTCGCCCAACGCGCAGATTGTGTGCCCTTCGACCTGTCCCGCCACATCGAGCAACGTATCGATCTCTTCGACCGAGGCGTCGCCGGTGACCATGCGTTCCATGACACGCCACATCCAGCCGGTCCCTTCCCGGCACGGCGTGCACTGCCCGCAACTCTCGTGTTTGTAGAAATAGGCCAGCCGCGCGATCGCCTTCACCACGTCGGTGGATTTGTCCATCACGATGACCGCGGCGGTGCCCAGCCCCGACTGCACGTCCTTCAGGGCGTCGAAATCCATCAGCACGTCATCGCAGATCGACTTGGGCAGGAGCGGCGTCGAGCTGCCGCCGGGAATGACCGCCAGCAGATTGTCCCAACCGCCGCGCACGCCGCCCGCATGCTTGTCGATCAGCTCGCGCATCGGGATCGACATCGCTTCTTCGACGTTGCACGGCCGCTCGACATGGCCGGAGATGCAGAAAACCTTGGTGCCGGTGTTGTTCTCGCGACCGAACCCGGCGAACCAACTCGCCCCGCGCCGCAGAATCGTCGGCGCGACCGCGATGCTCTCGACATTGTTGACGGTCGTCGGGCAGCCATACAGTCCCGCCATGGCCGGGAACGGCGGCTTCAGCCGCGGTTGGCCCTTCTTGCCTTCCAGGCTTTCCAGCAGCGCGGTTTCCTCGCCGCAGATGTAAGCGCCCGCGCCGCGATGGACGTATACTTCGAAATCCCACCCGGACCCGGCCGCGTTCGGGCCAAGCAGCCCGGCCTCGCGCGCCTCGTCCACCGCCTTCTGCAGGGCCGCCGCCTCGTTGTAGAACTCGCCCCGGACGTAAACATAGGCGGCATGCGCGCCCATCGCGAACCCGGCGACGAGGCACCCTTCCAACAGCTTATGCGGATCGTGCCGCAGAATATCGCGGTCCTTGCAAGTGCCCGGCTCGCTCTCGTCCGCGTTGACGACGAGATAGTGCGGACGCCCATCGTTCTCCTTCGGCATGAAGGACCACTTAAGGCCGGTCGGGAAACCCGCGCCGCCACGGCCCCGCAATCCTGACGCCTTCATCTCCTCGATGATCCACTCCGCGCCCTTCTTGATCAGGTCGGCGGTATTGTCCCAGTCGCCGCGACGTTGCGCGCCGGCCAAGCTGCACTCGTGGAGCCCGTACAGGTTCGTGAAAATTCTATCCTTGTCCTGCAACATCGCCCCTTATCCCTTTGCGAACTCTAGGTCTTGTAGGGTCGTGATCTCACCGGCGGGCGCCGATGTCTGGCGATCGATCTGCGTTCCCGGTTCCGGCGGCGTGCCCGCCTTGAACGCCTCCAGCAGCTTCACGACGCTGTCGGCGTCCAGGTCCTCGTAGAAGTCGTCATTGACCTGCACGATCGGCGCGTTGACGCAGCCGCCGAGGCATTCCACCTCCAGCATGCTGAACAGCCCGTCCGGGGTCGTCTCGCCGAAATCGATCCCCAGATGCTTTCGCATCGCATCCACCACGTCGCCCGACCCACGCAGCCAGCACGGCGTCGTCGTGCAGCATTGCAGGTGGTATTTGCCGACCGGCTTGGTGTTGATCATCGTGTAGAAGGTCGCGACCTCCGTCACGCGGATGCGCGGCATGTCGAGCATTTTTGCGACGGCCTCGATCACGGCTTCGCTGGCATGCCCGTTATTCTGGCGCTGGGCGATATCGAGCAGAGGCAAGACGGCGCTCTGCTGCCGGCCTTCCGGATAGCGAGCGATAATTTCCTTCGCCTTCGCAAGGTTTTCGTCGTTGAACTTGAACTCTTCGCTCATGAGTGCCGTTTATCCGCGTTGGACCGTTCTACCGGTCGATTTCCCCAAACACGATGTCCATCGAACCAAGGATCGCCACTGAATCCGCCAGCATGTGCCCCTTGCACATGTATTCCATGGCCTGCAGATGCGGGAACCCGGGCGCCCGGATCTTGCACCGGTAAGGCCGGTTCGTGCCGTCGGCGACGAGATACACGCCGAATTCACCCTTCGGCGCCTCGACGGCGGTATAGGTCTCGCCCGCGGGCACATGGACCCCTTCCGTATAGAGCTTAAAGTGATGGATCAGCGCTTCCATCGAGTGCTTCATTTCGCCGCGGCTCGGCGGCGCGATCTTGTCTTCCTTGGTCAGAACCGGGCCATCCGGCATCTTTTCAAGGCATTGGTCGATAATCCTCAGACTCTGACGCATCTCTTCGACGCGCACGAGATACCGGTCATAGCAATCGCCGTTCTTGCCGATCGGGATATCGAAGTCGAGCTGGTCATACACCATGTAAGGCTGCGCCTTGCGCAGGTCCCACGGAACGCCGGAGCCGCGCAGCATCGGTCCGCTGAGCCCCCATGCCATCGCGTCCTGTGGCGAGATGATGCCGATATCGACGCTGCGCTGCTTGAAAATCCGGTTTTCGTTCAGCAGCGTTTCCATATCGTCGATGAACTGAGGAAAGGTCTCCGACCAGGCCTTGATGTCGTCGCCGAGACCCGCCGGCATATCCTGATGCACGCCGCCGGCGCGGTAGTAAGCGGCGTGCAGCCGCGCGCCCGACACCCGTTCGTAGAATTCCATCAACAACTCGCGGTGCTCGAATCCCCAAAGCATCGGGGTCATCGCGCCGACATCCAGCGCGAACGCGGTCAAGTTCAGCAGATGGTTCAGAATGCGGGTGATCTCGTCGAACAGGACGCGGATGTATTGCGCCCGCGGCGGCGGCTCGATCCCAAGCAGTTTCTCGACGCCGAGCACGAAAGCATGTTCTTGGCACATCGGCGAGACGTAATCGAGGCGGTCGAAATACGGCACCGCCTGCATGTAAGTCTTGTATTCGATGAGCTTTTCGGTGCCGCGGTGCAACAGGCCGATATGCGGATCGACGCGCTCGACGACCTCGCCATCCATCTCCATCACCATCCGCAACACGCCATGCGCGGCCGGATGCTGCGGACCGAAATTGATCGTCATGGTTTTGATTTCGGGATCACCGGTCACGATGCATCCTCCTCGGTCGCCTTTTCATCGCCGGGGAGTTGCGGCGTCATGCCCTCCCAGGGACTGAGGAAATCGAAGCTTCGGAATTCCTGCACAAGTTTGACCGGCTCATAGACGACCCGGCGCTGCTCGTCGTCGTAGCGCACTTCGACATAACCGGTCAGCGGAAAATCCTTCCGCAACGGATGGCCGTCGAAGCCATAGTCGGTCAGCATGCGGCGCAAATCCGGGTGTTCGCTGAAGAACACGCCATACATGTCCCAACATTCGCGCTCGAACCAACCGGCGGCCGGATAGACCTGCGACACCGACGGAACCGGCGTCGATTCATCGGTCGTCACCTTCACGCGAATCCGGACATTGTGTTTCAGCGACAGCAGGTTGTAGACGATCTCGAACCTTTCGTCGCGGTCGGGATAGTCGACGCCGCAGATGTCGACAAGCACCTGAAAGAGGCAGTTCGCGTCGTTACACAGGAATGACAGAACGCGGCCGACGCCGTCGCGGCGAACGCGCAGCATCAACTCGCCGTATTTGATCTCCGTTTCGGCTACGTCCTGGCCCATTTGCCCGGCGACGTAGCGGCCCAGTTCTTCGAGCGCCTCTAGTCTTTCATCCATGGTCTAATGTCTGATCTGATCCAGCTCGGTCAACGGGCGATGGTGCCGGTACGGCGAATCTTCTTCTGCAATTGGAGGATTCCATAGACAAGGGCCTCCGCCGTCGGCGGACACCCCGGGACGTAGATATCGACGGGAACGATCCGGTCGCAACCGCGCACGACCGAATAGGAATAGTGGTAGTATCCCCCGCCGTTGGCGCAGGACCCCATCGAAATCACCCATCGCGGCTCGGCCATCTGGTCGTAGACCTTGCGCAACGCGGGCGCCATCTTGTTCGTCAGGGTCCCGGCGACGATCATCACGTCCGACTGCCGGGGGCTGGCACGAGGCACCACGCCGAAGCGGTCGAGGTCGTATCGCGGCATATAGGCGTGCATCATCTCGACCGCGCAACAGGCGAGCCCGAAGGTCATCGGCCAAAGCGACCCGGTCCGCGCCCAGTTCACCAGCTTATCGGCCTGCGCGATGATGAATCCCTTGTCGGAAAGTTCGTCCGTTACGGCCTTCAGCGCCGCGTCCTGTTCCGCACCGGGCATGATCGGGCGCTTGCCGGGGTCCACGTTTACTCCCATTCCAACGCTCCTTTCCGCCATTCGTATACGAAGCCGACCGTCAGAATACCGAGGAAAATCACCATCGACCAGAAGCCGAAGAGGCCGATATCGCCGAAGGCGACCGCCCATGGGAAGAGGAAGGCGACTTCAAGGTCAAAGATGATGAAGAGGATTGCCACCAGGTAGAAGCGGACATCGAACTGGCTGCGCGCATCGTCGAAGGCTTCGAATCCGCACTCGTAAGCCGACAGTTTTTCGGAGTCCGGATTTTGCTTGGCGACGATAAAACTGGCGACCACCATGACGCCCGCCAGCCCGATTGCGACCGCCAAAAAAATCAGGATCGGCAAGTATTCCCGAAGCAGTTCGTCCATTGACCACCCTTACCCTCTGATCGGCCCGGTTCGGCAATCGTCGGCGCCCCAAATAGGCACGCGTCGAATGCCCACGTCTTATCTTGATTCTTGTGCGTTTTGCGGGCCGTTCAAGTTGGGTGCAATATAGAGTTACGTGCCATTGAGTAAAAGCGAGAAGTCATAGAATCCTCACGATTTCTTGCCCAATCCGGGGCGCGGTTCCGCATCGCACGCCGGCGTCACCAACAACCCCTTCCGCGCGCAAGAAGCTCACACGCTCGCATTCGTTGAAATTGAACGGGTTTCCGCTGCCTTTCACAACGAATTGGGGAATTCCCACTGGGCGGTCCAACAGGGCCCGGGCGATGGCCGCAACACCGTGTCAGCCGGAGACAATCGCGAAGAACGAGCCGGAAATTAGCTGAAATTCACAGACCGATTCGAAAAAGCCGGGCGGTTTCCGCCGTTCGGACCCACGCCTCGGTACGGATTCGTCGCGGAAGCGGATTTCCATTCCGTCCCCGACTAGGCCACCGGCGGGCGGACAGGCTATCCTTCCGGCAGAACAAGCGGAGGTGTCGGATGAAAATTGACGGTCAATGTCACTGCGGTCGCGTACGGTATGTCGCTACCGTCGACCCAAACAACGCGAGCGTTTGCCATTGCACGGATTGTCAGGCGATTTCCGGCAGCGCCTTTCGCACGACCTTGCGGGTTCCGGATTCCGACCTCGAGATGACCGGGAAAACCAAGACATACAATAAGATTGCGGCGAGCGGGAACGAACGCGCCCTCGTCTTCTGTCCCGAGTGCGGCACCCAGATGTGCGGCATGCCGGTCGGCGACGGGCCCAAGTTGATCAGCCTCCGGCTGGGCACCTGCAATCAGCGCGCAGAACTCCCGCCGAAGCGCCAAATCTGGTGCCGCTCGGCCATGCCGTGGGTCAATGATCTCGCGACGGTGCCCACATCCCTGGAACAGGACTAGGCCAGCAAGACGTTCGGCGCGGGTTTCCGGCCCCGGTTGCGGGCTATCCTTCCGCCCATTGGGCGCGGCGGTTCCGTACGCCGCGGCGGATCAAGACGAAGACCACCAGGGCGGTCAATCCCCAGAATATCCAGCAAATCTCGTTCCGGACGAAGATTTCCAGCCCGCCCTGCGAGAGCAGCAGCGATTGACGGAAGTTGTCTTCGAGCAACGGTCCCAGGACATAGGCGATCAGGAACGGCGCCGCGGGGATACCCGTGCGCAACATGCCGAACCCGATCAGTCCGATCAGCAGCATGACGAGAATATCGAACGGATTGTTGTTGACCGCGTAGCCGCCATACACGCACAGCACCAGGACCATCGGGAACAGGATCTTATTCGGCAGCAGTACGACATGGCTGAATATGCGGATCGCGCTCTTGCCGACGATAAACAGGAACATCGAGCTGATCATGATCCCCATGAACAGCGCATAGATCAGGTCCAGATTGTCCTGGAAAAGCAAGGGGCCGGGCTGTAGCCCGTGGATCATGAAGGCCCCGAGGATCACCGCCGTCACGATGTCGCCCGGCACACCGAGCGCCAACAGCGGGATCAGCGTCGCACCGCAGGTTCCGTTGTTGCCGGCCTCCGCCGCCGCGACGCCTTCGATTTCGCCGTCGCCGAAGCGCGCCTTGGCATTTTTGGTGGTCCGCTGCGCCTCGCTATAGGAGAGGAAGGCCGCCGGCGCGCCGCCGATGCCGGGGATGGCCCCGAGCACGACACCGATGATGCTGCCGCGAAAGATGCTCTTGAAGCATCTGCGAAATTCGGAAAACGTCGCATGGGTACCGGACAATGCCTGGACATCGCCGCGCTCCTCGAACTTCTTGGCGTAATAGTTGATGATTTCGGGTAACGCGAATAGGCCGATCAAGACGGGAATGAAGTTGAGCCCCGCCATGAGTTCGACTTCGCCGAAAACGAAACGCTTGGTCCCGTAGACGAGGTCGAGACCGATGGTCGCGAGCAACAGGCCCAATCCAGCCGAAATCATGCCCTTGGCCATGTTCTGGCCGGCGATGCCCGCGATGATCGTCAGCGAGAACACGATCAGGGTGAAATACTCCGGCGGCCCGAAACGCAGCGCGAAGCTGGCGAGAAGGCCGGCGAACAGGATCAGCGATATGTTCGACACGAAATCCGCGAAGCAGGAAGCGTAGAGCGCCATATCGAGCGCTTTGCGCGCCTCCCCCTTCTGCGACATCGGATACCCGTCGAGGACGGTGCACGACGCCGCCGGGGTTCCCGGCGTCTTGATCAGGATCGCCGTGATCGACCCGCCGTAGACGCCACCCTTGTACACCCCCAACAGCAGCAAGATACCGACCGCCGGATGCATGTTGAATGTGAAGGGCAAGGTCAAGGCAACGCCCATCGTGACGGTCATGCCCGGGATTGCCCCGATAATCGTGCCGATCACCACGCCACCGAACAGCGCCAGGATTGTCTCGACGGACAGGACGATACTCAGCGCCGACTGAAGATGCTCGAGCAACATGATCTATGACACCCAATCGCCGAAGATTCCCATCGGGATGGCGACATTGGCGACATATCGGAAGAAGAGATAAAGAGCGATGGGAAGAATTAGGGAAATTGCGCCAATGAGCACCGGCCGACGTTCGCCGCCGAGAAGCATGAACAACAGCAGCGTGAGAATGGACGCCACGACCATGCCCAACACGCCGAGCAAGGCGTAATACCCCGCCAACAATACGAGCGCGCCGATCCAGCGCGCGAGCGCGAATTGCTGTCCGCCGCCTATCCCCATCCGAGGGTCGCCGCCGGCCCGGAACCGGCGATACGCCTGCACCCCGACGATCAATCCCATCAGGCAGATGAACAACGCGATGATGAACGGCCAAAATGACGGTCCAAGGGCGAGTACATCGATCCTTCCCGGGTCCTCGACACCCAGTGGGATAACCACGAACATCACCAAGACGGCGAAGCCGACGGTAACGGCGCTAAGGATCAGGTCGTTTCGTTCGTCTGCACGCACAAGTCTGCCTTTCCGCGGCGAGTTTCTTAGCGGTCACTGCTCGTGTGACAAAGGTTCGACAAAGGGGAATCGCGCCTTCGCCTTGGTCGGCGCGGCGCCGGCGTTGCGGACGAAACGCTCGCCGTCGCCGCGGCGCGCCTCGAAAGCCCAGTAAGGCTCGCCGCCATTGGCCTCGTGAATGAAGCGGCGTTGACGTTGCGAGGCGAGACATTTGGCGTTCACCACCTCCGGATCCCAACCGTCGAGTATCCCGTGGAGCAAATCCGCCGCCGTGTCCGCCATGTCCGGATGATCGACGAGGTTCTCCAACTCGTTCGGGTCGGCCTCCAGATCGAACAACATGCCGGGATGACCATGCGTATACATGTATTTGTACCGGCCGCGGCGCAGCATCCGGCAGGGCGCCTTTACCCCCTCGCCCGTGTATTCGGAGATCACCTCGTTCTTCCAACCTTGCCGATTGCCGCCGAGCAGGCCGGTCAGGCTGTCGCCATCCAAGGGATCGACGGTTTCCGGCGGCTTTCCATCGCTTGCGACGTCCAGCATGGTCGGCAGCAGATCGACCAGCGAGACCAGGCTGTCGTCGCGGCCCGGCGCGAAAGTGCCGGGCATGCCGACGATCAGGGGAACGCGGGCCGACCATTCGAAGAAGTGCTGCTTGTACCACATGCCCCGCTCGCCCATCATCTCGCCATGGTCGCCGGTGAAGATCACCAGCGTGTTCTCATCGAGGCCGGTTTCCCGCATCGCCGCCATGATCCGGCCAACCTTGTCGTCGACATAGGTAATCATGCCGTAATAAGCGTGGCGCGCGTTGCGCACATGTTCGTCCGTTATCGTGTTCAGATGGGTACCGTGGGCGTAGTAGAGCCAGCGGCCCATTTCATCCAGATCATCGACGGGGATCGCCGGAACCGTCGGCATGTCGATATCGTCGTGGTCGTACTGATCCCAATATTTCGCCGTCGTCGTGAACGGCGAATGCGGATGGGTAAAGGAAATGACCAGGAAAAACGGATTCTCGCCGTAGCGCGCAAGGTCGTAGATCTTCTGCAATCCCTGGAACTCGACCTCATCATCATAGTCGATCTGCAGGCTCCGGACGCACTGACCGGCCTGCGCGACGGGGCGCAAGTCGATCCCCGTCGGCCGGTATTCCGGCTCGTTGGGCCAATCCGGCGTCCAAGCGAAGTTCGACGGGTAGACGTCGGTCGTCAGCCGTTCCTTGAACCCGTGCAACTGGTCGGGCCCGATAAAATGCATCTTGCCGCAAAGGGTGCTGTCGTAGCCGAGGGCATTCATGTAATGCGCCATCGTCGGCAGCGACGACGGCATCTCGATCGCATTGTCCCAGGCGGCGATGTTGCTGGTATAGCGGCCGGCAAGCATCGAGTACCGCGACGGCACGCAGAGCGGAAAATTGCAGTAGGCGTTCTCGAACACGACGCCACTGTCGGCCAATGCCTGGATGTTCGGTGCCTTGACCAATCCATGACCGTAGACCGGCAGTGCCTGGGGAGCCATCTGATCCGCTTGGATAATCAAGATGTTCGGTTTTCTCGCTGCCACCCTTCTCCCTCCGCCGGCCTACCGACTCACGACACACCGCGTCTCCGCCTCCAATACGCCGAGACTCAATTCGCGGATAAAGTTGGGCGGACGGGACGCGTTTGCCCGTCCCGTCCGCCCCGCCGATCCTATTTCTTCTTGATGATCATGCCGACTTTCTCGGCGACCGCCCGCATTGCCTTGAACTGGCTTTCCGCGAACTTTTCCATCTCCTGCGGCGACGACACCGCCGGGATGGAACCGAGACGCGTCGTCATCTTGTTCCAGGATTTGTCGCCCTTGATCTTCTGCAGAACGTCGACCCACTTATCGACGACATTCTTCGGCAGATTCTTCGGTCCGTAGAGCGCGCTCCAACCGACTGCAAGTTCAAGGTCCGGCCTACCGATTTCCTTGACGGTGGGCACATCCTTGATCGCCGCGAACCGCTCCGGCGTGGTCACGAAAAGCGCCCGAAGCGTACCGGCGCGGATTTGCCCGATCAGACCCGAGAGGTTCTGGAAGAACATATCGACATGGCCGCCCACCAGGGCCGCCGCGGCCGCACCGCCGCCCTTATAGGGCACATGGGTCATCGCGTCGGCCTTCAATCCCATGCCACTGAGGGTCATCACCATCGCGATATGCGGCAACGTGCCGACGCCGCCGGTCGAATAGGACAGCTTCTTGCCCGCCTTCAACGCCGCCTCGACATCCTTGAGCGACTTGTAACTGGACTTCGAGTTGACGGCCAGGACGAACGGGTTCTTTTCCAGCAGCCCCAGGAAGGTGTAGTCGTTCCATTTATATGGAATGCCAGGGTTGATTGCCGGAACACCCGCCTGCGATCCAACGCGGGCAAGCAGCAAGGTATATCCGTCGGGCTTGGACCGTACGACATAGTTCGACCCCGTGACGCCGCCGGCGCCCGTCCGGTTGCTGGCGAGCACCGACTGACCCAAATATTGCGGGGCCGTCGATGACAGGATCCGCGCCTGCAGATCCGCGGCACCGCCGGCATCATACGGAATAATGATGCGTACGGGCTTCGTCGGGTAGTCCGCGGCTTTGGCTTGTGAAACGCCGGCAATTGCGACGACCGCCGCCGTGACCGCGATAACAAAATTACGCGTATCTAGAATGTAATTCATGACTTGCCTCCTCCCTGATGCTCCCATTTGCAGGCGCAATCCATTACGCACTGCCCGATTTTGTTCGGCTCTTGCCGATATTTATTGTCCCGAGTGCGCCATCTCATCGGAATAAGATCGGGAGTATGAGGGTATCACTACTATCGCGAGCAACAAAAGCTCGGTCTGATCCGAGTTTCATTGGTTCCGTATGCGACCAACGCGGATGACGGGAGCTATAAGCTCAAACGGCAGCGAAAAAGACAGCCGGACACGTATGCCTGATGACACGCGAAAGCGCCAATCGGACACCATCGGTACCGCAGAATAGTTGGGTTATGGGATTAAATGGCGGGAGTGACGGGACTCGAACCCGCGGCCTCCGGCGTGACAGGCCGGCGCTCTAACCAACTGAGCTACACCCCCGCAATAGAGGTCGCTCCATGTAATCGACGGCATCCCGGGTGTCAAGCGAACAGACCGGAAATGTGGGTGGATTTGGTGATTTTCGGCGCGCCATGACCGGCGGTCCGCAAGCGATCATTCCTCGTCGCGGAGTCGATCGCTCAGGCGGTTAACGCCGGTTTCAAGCAGGAAATAAAAGACCAGGGGGCTCAAAGAACCAACCATCACGAATAGGGCGAGTTTGGTGGTGTTTTCATTCTCCACCACCTGCGTGAACATGACGGCCGTGAAGATCCAAGCCGCCATCCAAACCAGGAACCCGCCGACCTTCATGGCGCGCTTGGTCAGCTTACCCTGCAGTGACGCTCCGAGCCGGAGCATACTGGCCAGCCGACCCTCTCCGCTTTCCGGTTGGGCGGCCTTTGGTCGATGGCCCGCCACGGGCCGCCGCAACGATCGGGCGCGCTTTCCGCTCTGACCGTGGGATGGACGCCGCCAGAACACGACAACGACAGCCACCAGGGCGAAAAAGGCGCAGGCAATCAGGAATTTGATGTCTTCGGATACGAGATAGAGGCCGGCCAAAACGCCGCATGGCACGACCGCCAGCAGGACGCCGACAACCTCGAGAATCCGCAGAGAACCGCCGTCTGCCGGACGCCCGAGGGACATATCGAGTTCTTCCTCATGAGCCATACCGCGATGATGCTCAGAGACAGCTAACAAAATGTTAAAGGAGCGGCGCCGGTCGCAGATTGGTGAACGGCGGCCTGGCAACAAAAACGGGGGAAATGGTGGGCGATGACGGGATCGAACCGCCGACCCCCTCGGTGTAAACGAGGTGCTCTCCCAGCTGAGCTAATCGCCCGCGCCAAGGCCGATGGCGCCTTGAGGTCGCCGGTGAAGTACTGCTTTTTGCGAAGGATGGCAAGCCATCGTCGCGCACTAACGGTTAACGGCCGGGACCACCATCACATGGGCCGGACCCGAAAAAACCAAAGCCGGCCGCGCGACGCGTCGGCGGCCGGCTTTGAACACTTGCTCGAAATGTCTTAGTTGACGGCGTCCTTAAGTCCTTTACCAGCCTTGAACTTAGGCTGTTTGGACGCAGGAATCTGGATTTGCTCACCCGTGCGCGGGTTGCGTCCGATAGACGCCTTGCGATTTGTGATGCTGAACGTGCCGAAGCCAACGAGACGAACATCACCGCCCGTTTTCAAGGCGCCGGTGATCGAATCGAATACTGAATCGACGGCTCGCGCCGCATCTGCCTTGGACAGGCCAGCATCGTTAGCTACTGCTGCAACAAGATCGTTCTTGTTCAAGGTAAAGCCCCCCTCTTAAGGCCAGGGAAAGTGTTGATAGGATCTGTGAACTTCCAGGCGAAAGTTCGGCGAGTGTAAATGCGTAAAGAGCTAGCAGTCAACGACACACCCGCAGAAATCCGAGCTTTTTTGCCAACCTGATGCATATCGGCACGCAACCGGCGATATTGGCATCACAGGCGAAGTAGAACTACTCAGTGAGTGGTAACACCACTGAGATCGCCCTCCGTTTGCGTAGCCTGAACCGGCTCCGCCGACTCCGACTCGGGACCCCATTCGATCGGTTTCACGGTCTCTTCCAGCGCATTCTCGATGACTTCATCGACCGTGCTGACCGGAATAATCTCGAGATTACGCTTCACGTTGTCGGGGATTTCCGCAAGGTCCTTCACATTCTCTTGCGGAATCAACACGGTCTTGAGACCGCCGCGCAACGCCGCGAGCAACTTCTCTTTCAATCCTCCGATCGGGAGAACCCGCCCACGCAACGTGATCTCGCCCGTCATGGCAACATCCTTGCGAATCGGAATGCCGGTCAGGACCGATACGATCGACGTGACCATCGCGGTGCCAGCCGAAGGCCCGTCCTTCGGGGTGGCGCCCTCGGGAACATGGACGTGAATGTCGATCTTTTCGAACTCGGTCGGCTTGATACCGAAGGACGGCGCACGGCTCTTGACGTAGCTTTCCGCCGCCTGCACCGATTCCTGCATCACGTCGCCCAGCTTACCGGTCCGAATGATCTTGCCCTTACCCGGCAGCATCACCGATTCGATCGTCAGCAACTCGCCGCCGACCTCGGTCCAGGCCAATCCGGTCACGACGCCGACCAAATTCTCTTCCTCGACCTCGCCGAAACGGAACTTCCGGACACCAGCGAACTTGGCCAGGTTCTTACGCGTGAGGCGGACCTTCTTCACATCCTCCTTCATGAGGATTTCCTTGATGGCCTTCCGCGCCAGATTCGCAATCTCGCGTTCGAGGTTACGGACGCCGGCTTCACGCGTGTAGTAGCGGATCAGATCACGCAGCGCGTCATCGGAAATCGACCATTCCTCATCCTTGAGGCCGGACTCCTTCACCTGCTTGGCGATGAGATGGCGTTTCGCGATCTGGACCTTTTCGTCCTCGGTATACCCGGGGATGCGGATGATCTCCATCCGGTCCATCAGCGGCTGCGGCATGCGCAACGTGTTCGCCGTCGTCACGAACATGACATCGCTGAGATCGTAGTCGACCTCCAGATAATGGTCGTTGAACGTGCTGTTCTGTTCCGGATCAAGCACTTCCAACAGCGCGGACGACGGATCGCCACGCCAATCGGCGCCGAGCTTGTCGATTTCATCAAGCAAGAACAGCGGGTTCGAGGATTTTGCCTTCTTCATGCCCTGGATGACCTTGCCGGGCATCGACCCGATATAGGTCCGGCGATGGCCGCGCACCTCGGCTTCGTCCCGGACACCGCCGAGCGACATACGGACGAACTTGCGGCCGGTCGCACGCGCCATGGACTTGCCCAGCGACGTCTTACCAACGCCCGGCGGTCCCACGAGGCAGAGGATCGGTCCCTTCACCTTGCGCATCCGATGCTGCACGGCGAGGTATTCGATCAGGCGTTCCTTCACCTTATCGAGCCCATAGTGGTCCGCGTCTAGGACGCGCAACGCCTCGTTCAGATCGCGCTTGATCTTTGTGCGCTTCTTCCAAGGAATACTCAGGATCCAGTCGAGATAGTTGCGAACGACCGTTGCCTCCGCCGACATCGGGCTCATGGAGCGCAGCTTCTTGATTTCGGCTTGCGCCTTTTCGCGCGCTTCCTTGGAAAGCTTGGTCTTCTTGATCTTCTCTTCGATCTCGGCGAGTTCGTCCTTGCCGTCCTCGCCCTCGCCCAATTCCTTCTGGATCGCCTTGAGCTGTTCGTTGAGATAGTACTCGCGCTGGGTCTTCTCCATCTGGCGCTTGACGCGATTGCGGATGCGCTTTTCGACCTGCATCACGCCAATCTCGCCTTCCATGAAGGAGTAGACACGTTCCAGCCGCTCGCCGATCTTGTCGACTTCCAGCAATGCCTGCTTGTCGGCGATCTTGAGCGTCAGATGCTGCGCGACCGTATCGGCCAGCTTGCCCGGATCGTCGATCTGATTGACCGAGATCAGGACTTCAGGCGGCACCTTCTTATTCAGCTTGATGTATTGCTCGAACTCGCCGACGACGGCGCGGCTGAGCGCTTCGAGTTCCTGCGGGCTCTCGACGTCGTCATCGATCAGTTCCGCATTGGCCTGGAAGAAATCGGCATCCTCGACGAAGCTGTCGATCCGTGCACGCTGATTACCTTCCACTAGGACCTTGACCGTTCCGTCCGGCAGCTTCAAAAGCTGCAAAACCGTGGCCACGGTTCCCATCATGTATATATCGCCGGGGGTCGGATCGTCTTGCGCCGCGTTCTTCTGCGTGACGAGCAGAATCTGCTTGTCATCCGCCATGACATCCTCAAGCGCGCGCACCGACTTCTCGCGCCCGACGAACAGCGGCACGATCATGTGCGGGAACACTACGATGTCACGCAGCGGCAAAACCGGGAAAATCTGACCTCGGGTCAAGTCCAACATACAACCTCATCCAAACATAGACCGCCTAAGCGGCGGAAAATCGCGTTAGACAATAGATGGCGATGTTATTTGGGACAATCAAGCCCGTTGTCGCAGACTAGGCGCTTTGGCCAGTGTCCTCTCGCCGATCGGCATAGATATGAAGGGGTTTCGAGTTGCCGTCGACGACCTCGCGGTTGATGACAATCTCTTCAACACCCTCTAGTCCGGGCAGTTCATACATCGAATCCAACAGAATCGATTCCATGATCGACCGCAATCCGCGGGCGCCGGTCTTGCGGGCAATAGCCTTCTGGGCGATCGCGCGGAGCGCATCTTCGAGGAATTCGATCTGCACGCCTTCCATCTCGAACAGACGTTGATACTGCTTCACCAGCGCGTTGCGCGGGCGCGACAGAATCTCGACCAAAGCGTCCTCGTCCAGATCGGACAAGGTCGCCAGGACCGGAAGCCGTCCGACGAATTCGGGGATCAATCCGAACTTCAACAGGTCCTCGGGTTCTACACCCTGCAGCAATTCGCCGATCTGGCGATCTTCCGGCCCGCGCACGTCGGCGCCGAATCCGATCGAGGAACCCTTGCCACGCTGGGAGATGATTTTCTCGAGGCCCGCGAACGCGCCGCCGCAGATGAACAGGATGTTGGTCGTGTCGACCTGCAGGAACTCCTGCTGCGGATGCTTGCGTCCCCCTTGCGGCGGAACGCTGGCAACGGTGCCTTCCATGATCTTTAGCAACGCCTGCTGCACGCCCTCGCCCGACACATCGCGCGTGATCGACGGGTTGTCGGACTTGCGGCTGATCTTGTCGACCTCGTCGATATAGACGATGCCGCGCTGGGCCCGCTCGACGTTGTAATCCGCGGACTGCAGAAGCTTCAGAATGATGTTCTCGACGTCCTCCCCGACGTAACCGGCTTCGGTCAGCGTCGTGGCGTCCGCCATCGTGAACGGCACGTCCAGGATGCGCGCAAGCGTCTGGGCCAGCAAAGTCTTGCCGCAACCGGTCGGCCCGATCAGCAGGATGTTCGACTTCGCCAGCTCGACATCGTTGTTCTTGTTGCCGTGCGCGAGGCGCTTGTAGTGGTTGTGGACGGCTACCGACAGAACGCGCTTCGCATGGTTCTGGCCAATGACATAGTCATCGAGGACCTTACGGATTTCCCGCGGGGTCGGAACACCATCGCGCGATTTCGAAATCGTCGCCTTGTGGTCTTCCTTGATGATGTCCATGCACAACTCGACGCATTCATCGCAGATGAACACGGTCGGGCCGGCAATAAGCTTGCGCACCTCGTGCTGGCTCTTTCCGCAGAAGGAGCAGTACAGGGTGTTCTTGGTATCGCCGGAGCCAGTCTTACTCATGTGCTAGTCTTTCGTTCCGGAGGCTTGCGCCCCAACATGTTAGCCAATCGCG
Organism: Alphaproteobacteria bacterium; assembly: GCA_965228975.1. GTDB lineage: Bacteria > Pseudomonadota > Alphaproteobacteria > UBA8366 > UBA8366 > JAJFJD01. The sequence goes on along the minus strand of OZ245851.1, from coordinate 1,607,943 downwards.
CCAAATACCTACAGTCGAAAAGCCTGACAGACAGACATTGAAAAACAATTAAACGTTAATAAACCATACTGAAGGGGTGCTTGACAGATCACACATTGTCACAAGCATGATGCGACAGGGTCAGGGTGCCCGATAGGCTGGTTTATTTATTTTATTTCAATATCTTAATCGTCGCCCTTCTTGCCGTCTTCATCTTTCGCCCCACCCGGGCCGCCATCGCCGGAATCCGGCCGGCGCGAAACCACTTCGTCGATCAGGCCGAATTTATGGGCCTCGTCCGGCGCTAGAAAATTATCCCGATCCAGCGCCTCTTCGACCGCCTTCAAATCCTGCCCGGTGTGGGAGACGTAAATCTCGTTCAGGCGCGCCCGCAGATTGAGGATTTCGCGGGCATGGATTTCCACATCCGTCGCCTGCCCCTGAAAGCCACCCGATGGCTGATGCAGCATGATACGGCTGTTCGGCAGCGAGTAGCGCTTTCCGGCGGCCCCGCAACACAGCAGTAGCGATCCCATCGAAGCCGCCTGACCGACACAAACGGTCGAAACGTCACACCGGATATATTGCATCGTATCGTAGATCGACAACCCGGAGGTAACGATTCCCCCCGGAGAATTGATATAGAAAGCGATATCCTTGTTCGGGTTTTCCGATTCCAGATACAGCAGCTGCGCGTTAACCAAACTGGCGACGGCGTCGTTGACCGGTCCGGTCAGGAAGATAATCCGCTCTTTCAGCAAGCGCGAGTAGATGTCATAGGCGCGCTCGCCGCGATTGGTCTGCTCGACGACCATCGGAACCAGCGCATTCATGTATGTATCAATCGGATCGTTCATTAATGCCTATCCTAGCCTGTTGCCTGCCGCCCGACCGGACCTCAGTCGGACTACTCTTTTGGTTTCGTCTTAGGCTTCGCCTTCGACTTCGGAGCCGCCTTCGGCTTCGCGGCCGTCTTGGCCTTTGCTGCCGTTTTCCCGCCGCTCTTCGCCTTGGCCTTGGCCTTGCTGGCCGGTTTCTTTTTTGCCGCCGGCTTCTTGGCCCGCGCCTTGGGTTTCTCCTCGGCCGCCGCATCTTCACCGGGGTCCTTCATCAGATCGTCGATGCTGACGCTCTTGTCGGTAACCTTCGCAAGTTCGAGGATGAAGTCGACGACCTTGTCCTCGAAGATGGGGGCGCGCAGGCTCGCCATCAAGTTCTCGTTTTTCTGATAGGTCTCGATGATTTGCCGTTCTTGTCCCGGGAAGTTCTGCGCCTGACGGATCAACGCCCGGTTCATCTCTTCCTGCGACACCTCGATGTTGTTGCGCTGCCCGACCGCGGCCAACAAAAGGCCGAGCCGAACGCGGCGCTCCGCGATTGTCCGGAACTCGTCGCGAATTTCGTCATCGCTTTTGTCCTTGTCTTCCGGATCGAGTTCATCATTCTTCCGGGCGGATTCGAATTGGTTCCAGATCGACTCAAGTTCCGCATCGACCATGCCCGCCGGAGCATCGAATTCGTGTGATTCGTCGAGTTTGTCAAGCAGTTGGCGCTTCAGGCGTTCGCGCGAAACGTTCGCGTAATCGGCCTGTAGCCGCTCCTTGACCTGCGTCCGTAAGGTATCGATGCCGTCCAAACCCATCGACTTCGCGAACTCGTCGTCGATCGTGCTCTTGACCTTCTCGCGGATTTCCTTGACGTCGACTTCGAACACACCGTCCTTACCCGCCAACTCGGCATTGCCGTAGCCTTCGGGGAACGTGACTTCGACCTTCACGTGGTCGCCGGCATTAGCGCCGACGAGTTGCGTCTCGAAACCGGGAATGAAGCGGGCGCTGCCAAGCTCCAGATGGTAGTCCTCGCCCTTGCCGCCATCGAACGCCGTGCCGTCGACGAAGCCTTCGAAATCAATGACGACGGTGTCGCCTTCCTTGCTCTTGCGGGCCTTGGCGATCGGCTCGGTCTTGCCGAAATCCTCGGCCATGCGCTCCAACGCCTCGTCCACCTGCGAGTCCTCGACCTCCGCGGTCAGGTTCTCGAGTTCGATCGTCCGGAAATCCACCGGGTCGATCACCGGGAGGATGTCCACGGCAATCGTGAATTCGAGATCCTTACCGTCCTCGAAATTCGTCACCTCGATCTTCGGCTGCATCGCGGGTTGCAGTTCGCGATCAGCGAGCGCCTTGGATGTGGTCTCCGCAACGGCGGCCTGCAGCACTTCGCCTTTGACGGCGTCACCATACCGCTGACGAATCAGCTTGACCGGCACCTTGCCGGGCCTGAACCCGGGAATGTTCACCTGTCCCACAAGTTCCGCCAGGCGAGCCGCCACCCGATCCTCAATATCCGCTGCCGGGACAGAGATTGCGAATTCGCGGCTCAAGCCCTCGTTCTTTGTTTCGGTTACCTGCATAACGTCGACCCACTTTCTCGGGTTTTGAAATAGATGTTTGTCCCGCGTTCCCTCAATTCGACACGGCCTACGATCGATCCGGCCGGTCCCGCTGGTGCGGGCGGAGGGACTCGAACCCCCACGGATTGCTCCACGGGTACCTAAAACCCGCGCGTCTACCAGTTCCGCCACGCCCGCAAGCCGTGGCCCGGCCCCGAAGGGCGCTCCTGTATAAGTAGCGGAATCCCTATGGTCAAGCAGGCCAAGCGGACGATCGGCAATCTTATCGTTGCCTATGACACCATTGCCAGAAGCGCCGTCACCCGCACCCTAGTTAGGAACACGTTCCTGATAGGTTTTGGTAAAGGCCGAAAGTGCGAGAATCCGGGGTCCGTCCCGAAGTGTCGCGATCTTGTTCGGCCGCTCCAAATTGATCTCGTAGCGCACATGCGGAATGCTCAAGCCATCCAACACGACGGACAGCACCTGGGCGGTTTCGACCGAATTATCCGGTTTGATCCTGCGAAACTTCATGCCGCGCCGGATGTATTCCATGTACCGGCCGCGCCGAAAGAATGTGCTGGCACGCTCGCTTCCTCGGAACCCTACGAATTCCGCCTGGGTCCGACCGTTCAGATTGATTTCAGGCCCCACACCTCGTTCCCCGTGTTCAGAAGCCGATACGATGCCGACTTCAGTTCTTAACGACGGCTTGCCGTTCCTAACTTTTTAGCAAACGCGTCACGCTTGAGGAAGCGGTAACCCGGCCTTCGCCGGTGTAGGCCTCGTGATTCTCTTCGATTCGATCGGACACGTAGAGATAGTTGACCATCATGCCGGCGGAACGGGCCATGCCGTTGGCGGAGGTATCGCCCAACCAATTCAACCGTTCGACCCGCGCGCCATTCGTCAGATGGAAATGCGCCACCGGATCCAGGGCGCGCGTACCGCGCCGTTTCTCGTTGACGAGATATTGAGCGCAAAGGCGCATCAAGGGCCCCCGCAACGCCTCGACCATGCGATCATCCTGATGCCAGTGTTCGGCGTCGAGCGCCCGCACCAGCGCCTCGTTTTGTTCCTCGAACCCGGTCACCTGGCAAATAGCGTCGCCCTCGGCGGATGTCAGCGGCGAGCGCCCCGCCTCGATCTCGCGGCCCAGCCAGCGGCGGAAGCCGGGGATCGGTGACAACGTCGCAAACGTCTTGAGGCCGGGATATTCCGTCGCGAGCAGGTCGACGACGCGTTTGATGAGAAAACCGCCGAAACTGATCCCGCCAAGCCCGCGCTGCGCATTCGAGATCGAGTAGAAAATCGCCGTGTCCGCATTGTGGGCCGGATCCATCACCGGCGCCTTCTCGTCCAGGAGATCGTGAATGTTATCGGCCATGCCGTTGACGAGCGCTACCTCGACGAAGATCAGCGGCTCGTCCGGCATCCGCGGATGGAAGAAGGCAAAGCACCGGCGGTCGGAATCCAGCCGGTTCTTGAGATCCTCCCAACTACGGATTTCATGGACCGCCTCATAGGCGATCAGCTTTTCCAGCAATGCCGCCGGCGCGTCCCAGGTCATCCGCCGCAGATCGAGGAACCCGATATCGAACCAAGATTCGAGCAGCCGGCGCAGGTCTTCGTCGAGCGACGCCAGCGTCGCGTCCTTACGCGCGTGTTCCATCAGATCGGCCCGCAGGTCGACCAGGAATTTCACGCCTTGCGGCAGCGCGTTGAATTGCGTCAGCAGACGCGTGCGCGGCGCTTCCAGCGCGGCCCGCAAAGCCGATTCCGCCTTCGGCCGATCGTCCGGCGCGGCTTCCTGCAGCGCCGCCACCGCCTTGTCGATTTCGGTGCGGTCGGCATCGAACGCACCGGCGAGCAGCCGCAGGAACCGCTCCCGTCCGCGCTCGTCCAAGCTGAGATAGGTCCGACCCAGCCCCGCCGCCCGGGCGCGGGCCGACACCTCGCCTCCGCGTCCTTCCAGGCACGCCTGCATCTGGTCGCGGAGGCGGCGAATATCGCCTTCGGCCGATAGGCCCGCATCGACGGTACCGGTGACCGTATCGGAAACGTCTCGCCATAGGTTCACCAATCGGACCAACGTCCGGTCCAGGAAGGATCCCTGCGACCGCACGGCGATCGGCGTTGGCTCGTCGGCCTCTTTCTTCGGTTGTGCTTCCATGTCCTGACTAGTCGTTATGGGGACGGAGCGCGCGCAGCACTTTCGGTAGGATTTCCGGTAAATCTTCCGCGATCAGTCCGGGACCGAACGCCGCAGCCGCAGCGCCATGTATCCACGTCGCCGCACAAGCGGCGTCGAAGATATCCATGCCTTGGGCAATCAGTCCAGTGGCAATACCGGCTAAAACGTCGCCCGCGCCGGCGGTCGCCAATTCGGCGGGTGCGTTATCGTTGATGACGATCCGGCCGTCCGGCGCGGCAATCACGGTATCCGCGCCTTTCAGCAGGATAACGGCGCCGGATTTTGCCGCGGCCGCCCGGGCATCGGACATTTTGTCGCCCGTGCCGTCGAACAGACGCGCGAACTCGCCCGCATGCGGCGTCATGAGGCACGGTCCCTTAATCGACGAGAACAACAGATCGCGGGCGTCCCCGAAGACGGTCAACGCGTCGGCATCGAGAACGACCGCCTTCTCCGTCCGCAGCGCGGCCAGCGCATGTTCGCGCGTCGGTCCCGATACGCCATTGCCGGGTCCCACCAAACAGGCGTTGACGCGCCGGTCTTCGATCACCTCGGCATAAGCCGCCGTATCACGGATCGGCTGCACGATGACGCCGACGAGCGAAACCTTGTAGACCACCACATTGTCGATCGGTACGGCGACGGACACCATACCCGCGCCCGCCCGCAACGCCGCACGGGCCGCCAAACGCGCCGCCCCGGTCATCAACGGGCCGCCGCTGATCATGGCGTGCCCGCGGTCATATTTGTGCTGATCGAGCCGCGCTACCGGTAATTTCGGCAACCATAGCCCTGGTCCGTTTGCGGCTTGCGCCGGTGCAATATCGTCAAGCACGGTTTCCGGGATGCCGATATCGACGGTTATGACTTTGCCGCAGTGCAGCCTACCCGGTAGGAGCAGATGCCCCGGTTTGCGCCGGAAGAAGGTGACCGTGACATCGGCCTCCGGTGCCGTGCCCAGGATCGCGCCGCTGTCGCCATGCACGCCGCTCGGCATATCCACGGCCACGCATTGCCGGTCGCCAATCATCTGGATGACCTCCGCGACGACACCGTCGACGGAACGCGTCAGGCCGGCGCCGAACAACGCATCGACGACGATCTCCGCATCGCCCAGCACATCGGGCGCCAATGCCTCGACGGCCCCTTCCCAACGGTCCGCATTGGCACGTGCATCGCCCTGCAACCGCTCGCGGTCGCCGAGCAAGGCCACGCGCACGGGCCAGCCGGCATCCCGCAGCAATCGGGCCGCCACGAACCCGTCTCCGCCATTGTTTCCCGGACCGCACAGAACGACGACCTGCCGCGGGCCTCCAAGCCCCATTACCGCTTCGGCCACCCCGGTTCCGGCCGCCTCCATCAACGCAAGGCTGGAAACGCCCCCGGCCGCCGCGGCAGCATCGGCGGCGTACATCTGTTTCACCGTGAGCAACGCGGCATCCATATGGCCCCTCCTATCCATCCCGGTCCTCGCCCGTCGCTCGGCTTTCTTTCAAAATCTGCAATGTCTTCGAGCGGAACTCGCGGCGATACATGACCATCACGACGAATGAGGTCGCGGCGATCAGCGCGTACGGGTGCAGGAACCAGGCGAGCAAGGCCATCGCGAAGTAGTAGGACCGCAGGCCGCGATTGCTATGTTTGGCGGCCAACGTAGCCAACTGGCTGATGTAGAGACAGCGCCTGTCGCAATCGTCCTTGAGCGCGGAGGACGGATCCATCGCCCCGATCTGAATCGTGCAGTAGGACAACTGCCGGATAGACCAGGCGAACTTGAAAAACGCGTAGATGAAGATGAGGCACATGGCCGCCAGGCGAATTTCGACCTCCAACGGTCCGAGGCGGGAGACCAGCGGCAGATTCTCGAACAATCCGATCGCCTTGTCCGTCGCGCCCATGATCGTGACCAGCCCGGCCAGGACAAGGATAGAGGTCGACGCGAAGAATACCCCGGTGCGGGTCAGGTTCCGCACGATCTGCAGGTCGACCATCCGATTGTCCCGCCCCAGCATCTGACGCATCCAGGCGTCGCGGTGCGCCGCCATGGTGCCGATCAGGTTGGCGTTCCTGGCCCCACGTTGATCGGCATAGAAGGTGTAACCGATCCAGAGCGCTAGGAAATACCCGATGGCGATCAGGTCAAGGTTGGAAAATTGCGACACATCATCTCCGGCAGCGATCATAAAACCGTAGGAAATCCCGGGTAGACTTTGTTAACAAAAAATTGGGGTTTCGAAGTAATCGCACAGCATTCGACCCCTTTGGTAACGGAAATGCGCTTTATTTTCCATTAATTGTGGTGGACAGCGCGGCACGATTCATCATTATCGGATTGGTGTTGCGGTCGAATAGCCGCAACGATCCGAAAACACGGCTAAATTTTAAAATGAATTGCTACGACGCTTCGAGAAACCGCGCTCCCTGGCCGATCATCGCATTGTGTTCGGCCATTCTGGTGGTACAGCATCACCCTGTTTCGGCCGACTCGAAGACGACGGCGAAGGCGATAACCGGCGATAGGATAGAACTCGCCGGCAAGCATTACTGCCTCGCCGATATCGACGCGCCCGAACCCGCGCAACAATGCACGCTGGCGAACGGCAAGTCGTATAACTGCGGCCGCATCGCGACGACGGCCTTGATGGACCTATTGGCCGGGGCATCGGTCCAGTGCAGACCGACGAAGAAGTATCGGAACGGTTGCCCCCTCGCTTATTGCAAGGCCGATGGGTTCGACCTATCGGCCAACATGGTCCACACGGGATGGGCACTCGCCGCTCCTCAGGCGCGCGGCCGCTATACCACGATCGAAGGAAGAGCCAAGGCCGGTAAACGCGGCTTATGGCGCGGACGGTTCGTCAAACCGTGGGATTGGAGCAACCAGCGCTCGTCGACCGACAAACCGAAATAGCCGAATGGCCCGCCGGTCGCCGGCATACCGATAGCTCACCCCGAAACCATGCGCACCGACGATTTCGACTTCGACTTGCCACCCGAGCTGATCGCGCAGACCCCTGCGGCGCCGCGCGACTCGTCGCGGCTGTTGGATATCGATACCACGCTGCGCGACCGGCATTTCACGGACCTGCCATCCCTGCTTCGGCCGGGAGACGTCATGGTGTTCAACGATACCCGCGTCATTCCGGCACGCCTGACCGGCCGGCGCGGTGCGGCCAAGTTGGAGATTACGCTGCATAAACAGGTCTCGGCCGACCAATGGTTGGCCTTCGCGAAACCCGCGCGGCGGTTGAAATCCGGCGACCGCATCGACTTCGGACCTGACTTCCACGCCGACGTCGAGGAGAAACGCACGGGCGGGGAGATATCGGTCCGGATGAGCAAATCCGGCGATGCCTTCATGGCGGCGCTCGCGCGACACGGCGCCATCCCGCTGCCGCCCTATATCAAGCGCCCAGGCGGCCCCGACGCGGCCGACCTGGAACAGTATCAAACGATATATGCACGCCATGACGGCGCGGTTGCGGCGCCGACCGCGGGACTGCATTTCTCGGAATCGCTGTTCGCGGCACTGGACGACGCGGGCGTCGCGCGGGTCTCGCTCACCCTGCATGTGGGCGCCGGGACCTTCCTGCCGGTAACCGCCGACGACGTTTCCGACCACGCGATGCACTCGGAATGGGGCCGGATCGATGCCGCGACCGCCGACACCATCAATGCCGCCCGACAGGCCGGCGGCCGGGTGGTCGCGGTCGGCACCACGGTTCTCCGGCTGCTCGAGAGCGCGGCGCGGGAGGACGGCCATTTGCCCCCGTTCGAGGGTGACACGTCACTGTTCATCCTTCCCGGCTTCAAGTTCCGGATCACCGACCTGCTGCTGACCAATTTCCATCTGCCGCGGTCGACCCTGTTCATGCTGACCTGCGCCTTCGCGGGCAAGGCCCGGATGAAGGCGGCCTACGCTCATGCCGTCCGGGAGCGCTACCGCTTTTACTCCTACGGTGACGCGTGTCTCCTACACCGGGATGACCAGCCGCAATCGCTTTAAGGACGGGTCTTTCTGGCCTATCATCGCTCCCGGAAGGCGCATGAAACATGGATGAAACCCGATACCGGAACCTTGGTCAGTTGGGCGGCGATTCGGCGATACCGGAATCGCCGGATAAGGCCGTTCTGGAAGCCGTCTCCAACCCGCATGCCGATACGGCCTATCTCGTGCGCTTCACCTGCCCCGAGTTCACCTCGCTGTGTCCGGTTACGGGTCAGCCCGACTTCGCCCATCTCGTCATCGACTATGTGCCGGGCGAAAGCCTGCTCGAGAGCAAGTCGCTCAAGCTATTCCTGGCCTCCTTCCGAAATCACGGCGGCTTCCACGAGGAATGCACGGTCACCATCGCCAAGCGGATCGAGGGCGCCATTGCGCCCCAATGGCTGCGTATCGGCGGATACTGGTATCCGCGCGGCGGCATACCGATCGACGTTTTCTACCAAAGCGGCGAATGCCCCGACGGCTTGTGGCTGCCCGACCCCGGCGTGCAACCCTATCGCGGGCGAGGCTGAACGGCGCCATGGCAACCGGCGCGATCCGTGACAAGGCCCTCGCGCTCGGCTTCGATACGGTCGGTTTCGCGAAGGCGGAGACCGACGCCAATGCCCGAGGCTGGCTTTCCGAATTCATCGCGAACGGTTACCACGGCGATATGGGATGGCTGGCCGCCAATGAAGACCACCGGGCATCGCCACGCACCCTATGGCCCGACGCGCGCAGCGTCGTCGTGGTGGGCGCGAGCTACGCGCCCCACGAGGACCCGTTACAGGCCATGCATCGCCAGCAACCGCATGGCCGAGGCACCATCTCGGTTTATGCCCGGAACCGCGACTATCACGACGTCATGAAAAAACGGCTCCGCGTGCTCGCCCGCTGGATGCACGAGACGTTGGACGCCGAGGTCAAGCTGTTCGTCGACACCGCCCCGGTGATGGAGAAGTTCCTTGGCCAGCAGGCCGGCCTGGGATGGCAAGGCAAGCACACCAACCTCGTATCGCGGGAGTTCGGGTCATGGCTGTTCCTCGGCGAGATTTATACGGCCGCCGAGTTGTCGCCGGACGCGCCCGAACAGGACCGCTGCGGCTCGTGCGACCGGTGCCAAACGGTATGCCCGACCGACGCTTTCCCCGCCCCCTACAAGCTGGACGCACGGCGTTGCATTTCCTATCTCACGATCGAGCATAAGGGGCATATCGCCGAAGAATTCCGCCGCCCCATGGGAAACCGCATCTACGGCTGCGACGACTGCCTGGCGGTCTGTCCCTGGAACAAGTTCGCCCAGCCGAGCAGGGAGCCGGCTTTCCTGCCGCGTGTGGAACTGACCGCCCCGCGCCTTGCGGATTTGGCGGCGCTCGATGACGAAGGGTTCAGGACAGTATTCGCGGGGTCGCCGATCAAGCGGACCGGCCGCGACCGGTTTGTCCGGAATGTCCTGATCGCTATCGGAAATTCCGGCGATGCCTCGTTGATTCCGACGGTCGAAGGACTATTGTCCGACCCCGCGCCCGTGGTGCGCGCCATGGCGGTTTGGGCCCTCGGCCAACTAGCCGACCCGGCGCGTGTGGAAACGGCGCATGACCGGTATTCCCCTCAAGAGGACGATCCCGGTGTCGTCCGGGAATGGGTTTCCGTCCAACGCTCGATGCCGCGCCTAACGGCCGAGGCCGGACGTTAACAACGCCCGGGCGCTTTCGCGCCGACCGCGGTGTCCGGCGCGTCCCGATAGCTCGTCAACCATTCCTTCGCCGCCCGCCAGGTATCGGTGCTTTCGGACAGCGGGCCTTTCGCCTGCAACGGAAACACGCCGAACGGCACGCTATAGAGCTTGGACAGGCGCTGCATGAGCTTGAACTCGGTGCTGGTCACGAAGGACGCTCCCGACCTATGACGCCCGAAGGCGAACGGGTTGCTCGACTCGCCGAGCCCCCAGGATTTTGCGCTGTCGTGCCGCGACATCACGATCAGGGTGCTGTCACCGCCGACGATCCCGCTGCCGTCTATCGCCAGTATATCGAGCACGGATTCGCCGTCCTTGGATGGAACCTTGTTGTACTCGTTCGTCCGAATATGGGTCGCGGGCACCGGCGTGAATTGAATCCCGGCCTCCTTGAGATCGGCTTGAACATTGGCCGAGCCTCGCGCGGTCTTGCCCCCGGTCGACTTATCGGACGTCGCCGGGGCGGCCCCTTCCAGCGGCGCCGTTACGTCGAGCTCGGTGAATTCGTGGAACGCCTTTTCGCCGAAGCGCGCCTTGTTGACGGACCGCAGATGTTTCCGCATCACCCGATGCGCCGTCGGAAAGACGAAGACAGCCCGGCGGACCGCGCCACTCGGCACACTCAAGAACCGCTCGCCGTATTTACGGATCGTGATTGACGCCTCATACCGGTCGTATTTCTTCATGAAGGCGCCGGCGCAAACCCATGTCGCGGGATCATTTGACTTGGCCGCCGCCGCAGACAGCAGCGTCCCGCCCGAGACAAAACCCGCCGCAACAATAGCATAGAGTGATTTCTGCAGGTTATTCATCAGCTTGCTTAAACCCCTCGAATGTCTCTTCTGGCCACGGACGACCGTGCGCACGGTCCATATCGTAGGTCCGAGAGGGTTAGCAAAAATTTAAGAAATGCGGCTCGGCAGGGTTTCCGGCGGGGTAAACGGGCCCTTACCGGACGTCAGCCGTCGAAGCGTTTTACCGCCAGCACCGCGTTCAATCCACCGAAGGCGAAGGAATTCGAGAGCGCCGCATTGATCTGCTGCTCGCGCGGCTCATTCGGCACATAGTCCAGATCGCATTCGGGATCGGGCTCGGTGAAATTCGCCGTCGGGGGAACCACACCATTCTGGATCGCCAGCGTCGTGACCGCCAATTCCAGCGCCCCGGCACCGCCCAACGCATGACCGAAGACGGATTTGCTGGAGGACACGACGGCGTTTTCAGCGGCGTCATCGCCGAGGGCCATGCGCAACGCCCGCGTTTCGGTCGAATCGTTCGCAGCCGTGCCCGTGCCATGGGCGTTGACGTAGTCGATATCGTCCGGGTTCAGTTCGGCATCCGTGAGCGCGCCTTCCATCGCCCGCGCCGCGCCGCCGGCGTCGGGAAGCGTAATGTCCATGGCGTCGGAACTCATGCCGAACCCGGCGATTTCCGCATAAATCTTCGCACCCCGCGCCTTCGCGTGATCCAAGGACTCGAGAATGACGGTCGCCGCCCCTTCGCCCAGAACCATGCCGGTCCGGCCCAACGAAAACGGCCGGCAGGTGTCCAGCGCCATGACACGGATGGCTTCCCAGCCTTTCATCGTGCCGAGCGCGATGCAGGCTTCGGTGCCGCCCGTGACGGCCGTGTCGACCATCCCGCTCCGCACCATATGAAAGGCCTGCCCGATCGCATGGGTCGCCGACGAACACGCGCTCGCCACGGCGAATGCCGGTCCGCGCACGCCATGTTCCATCGCGACATGGCTACAGGCCGCATTCAACATTAGCCGGGGAATGGTGAACGGATGCACGCCCTTGCGGCCTTGTGCGTAGATTCTGTAGTAGCTCTCGTCCAGTGTTTGCTGCCCGCCGACACCGGACCCGATAAGACACGCGGTCCGCAACCCCTCGTCGCTCTTGAAATCAATGCCGCAATCCTCGACCGCCTGACGCGACGCCATGAGGGCGAGCTGCGCGAACCGGTCCAGCAAACCGAGTTGCTTGGACGCAAAATGTTCCTTCGGATCGAATCCTTTGATTTCCGCGCCGATCTTGATGTGCAGGTTCTCAGTGGGAATGATCGTGAGCGGCCCGATCACCGACTTCCCATCACGGACCGTTTCCCAGAATTCGGGAACTGACTGACCGGCCGCGCTGAACACGCCAACGCCGGTGATAACAACCCTGTTCATGCGATGTGTCTTTTCGGTTTGGATGGAGCCGAACGCTTTTGCATTCAGTCGGAGGCGCCTTCTTCGTCGATCAGCTTCTGCACGGCGTTTACGACATCGCCGATCGTCTCGAATTCGAGTTCCTGATCGTTGGCGTTATACGGAACGTGGATATCGAATTTCTCTTCCACCGCGAAGATGATCTCGACGACGTCAAGCGATTCGATCTCAAGGTCTTCGAGCTTGGCGTCGGACTGCAGTTTGGAGCGATCGACGGCCGATTTCTCGGCAATGATATCGTAGATATCGCTTTCGACACTCGACATGTGACTCTCCATTCCGGCAACGATCGGATCGTTTCTTATCGATGGATCGCGTGATTAGCCTTTTTTGTTTCCCGATTCAACAGCTTTCAGCCGATCTTTCAGCCGCGTCACCTCATCGAACAAGCTCTTGAGGCGCCGCGTATACATGTATATCTCAGCCGCCTTGCTCTTCGCTACTGCCGGTGACCCCACGGCAATCATACCCGACTTCAGGTTCATGCCCACCGCCGATGTTGCCCCCACGACGACATCGTCGCCAATCTTGATGTGATCGGCAACACCGACTTGCCCCGCCAGAACGACGCGATTCCCGACGGTGGCGCTGCCGGCGATGCCCACCTGACCGCAGATCATGCAGTTTTCGCCGACGACCACATTGTGGCCGATCATCACCAGATCGTCGATTTTCGTGCTGTTGCCGATCCGAGTCGAACTTACCGTGCCGCGGTCGATCGAGGTGCAGGCGCCGATCTCCACATTGTCGCCGATCACCACGGTGCCGAGCGAATTGATCCGCGTCAGGATCTCGTTCTTCGCTGTCACTTCGTCGATGACGCCGCCACGCGCCTCTTCGGTCGCGCCGAGTTCGGGCGTGACGAAGCTGAAACCGTCGGCCCCGATACTGGCGTTGTGATGGATGATGACCCGTTCGCCGATGTCGACGCGCTCGCCGATCCGGGCCCCGGCATGCACGAGCCCCTGTGCGCCGATCTTGGCATCCGCCCCGACCGTCACGTTCGACATCAAGACAGTGCCGTCGCCGACAACGGCACCGTTGGCGACATAGGTAAAGGGGCCGATACGCACATCGTCGCCGATCGCCGCATCCGGCTCGACCACGGCGCTGGCATGAATGCCGTCCGGCGCGTGGACCGGCAGTTCGAAGAGATCGGTAATGCCGGCCATGGCGTAACGCGGCCGCTTCACTTGGACGTAGCCCGCGAGTTGACCCTCGGGGACGGCGGCCCCGTCCTCGACAATGGCCGCTTTCGCCGCGGACCCATCGAGCGCCTTCACCAGCTTCTTGTCCATGGCGATAGCGAGGTCATGTTCCGACGTCACCTCGCCCGGATGCACGGCGCGCGTTACATCGACCGATCCGTCGCCGACCAACGTGCCGCCCAAGGCCGTCGCGATGTCACTAAGCTTCATCCGCAGGTTCCGTCTCGCTGTTGCCGGCGCGTCGCCAGCCCACTTGCGGGCTTGCCTACACCGTCCGTCGCGGGCAAACAAGGGGCTGGTTTACCGATCGACAGCCTTAGGGAGACTCCCAATGTCGCCGTCCGCTTCCACAACCATCGAACGCCCGCTCACCGGCATCCGCGTGGTGGGGCTAGAGCAATACATGGCCGGGCCCTATTGCACCATGCTGCTGGCCGACGCCGGCGCCGAGGTCATCAAGATCGAGCGGCCGGGGGTCGGCGATCCTAGACGGTCGATCGCGCCCTTTGCCGAAAAGGGAGGCACGAAGAAGGCCGCGGGATTCATGGCCTATAACCGCAACAAAAAGAGCCTCGGCCTCAACCTGCGCGACCCGCGCGGCCAGGAGGTCTTTCGCAAGCTCGCCGCGACCGCGGACGTGGTGGTCGAGAACCTACGTCCCGGATCGATGAGCAAGCAGGGGCTAGGCCATCGCGAAATGCGCGCCGCCCACCCGCGACTCGTCTGGGCGATCATCTCCGGCTTCGGTCGCATGGACGGCTATACCGGCCCCTATAGCGATCGGCCGGCTTTCGATATCGTCGCCGAAGCGATGAGCGGGGTGATGAATTTGGTCGGGTTCGAGGACAAACCGCCCAGTGGCACGATCTACGGCATGGCCGATGTCTATTCCGGCATGTGTACGGCGTACGGGATCATGCAGGCGCTGTTCATGCGCGAACGCACGGGCGAAGGCCAACTCGTCGATTCGGCGATGTTCGACAACATGCTGGCGCTCAACGAAGCGATGATCGCGCTCTACTCCGTCAGCGGGCAAGTGCCGCAACGCGGCCAGTCCAAGAACTACTGGCCGCGCGGCGCCTTCGCGACGAAGGACGGCTACATCGCCATCAACGTGCCGGACGAAATCATCTGGAACCGCATATGCGAAATCATGGAACGGCCGGAGCTGGCGGATGACGAGCGCTCCAACAACGGCCCTGCCCGCGCGGCCAACACCGACTATCTGGCACCGATTTTGAACGATTGGCTCGGCTCGATGACGCGCGACGAGGCGGTCGCTAAATTCAACGAGGCGGGCATTCCGTGCGGCCCCGTCTATGCCGCCGACGATGTGTTCAACGACCCGCATGTGGCGGCGCGGCGCGTGCTCATGCCGGTCTCCGATCCCGACGTCGGGGAATACCGGTTCGCCCGGACGCCGCCGTTGCTCTCCGCCGCGCCGGAACTGCCCGCCGACCCGCCGCCCAATCTTGGCCAGCATACGCGGGAGATATTGGAATCAACGTTGGGATATGACGCGACCGACGTCGACGCGATGGCCAACGACGGCGTCGTGCATATCCCCTAAGAGCGAAATCCGCCCCCAGGTCGCCGCTGCGGCGGGCTAGTAGTCCGAGCGATTGCGGCGCAGCGGGTTGCGAACCCGATCTCGAAGCGGCGTATGCTCCAACCGCTTCCGCTGGGCGCGCCGGTCCTGACCCGGAAGCCGGGCGCGACACATTTCGACCACGGCGCCATCGGCCCGCTCGCGGCTTTCCGTCTGATATTGCTTGCGTTGCATGGTGCACCTCTCATCGCAATTTTGGTGCATCCCCCTGTCCAAATAATACGCCTCTCCGGCGCTAGTCCAAAGGCACTATTTCATGACATTTCGATTGGAAGTTCTTATCGACCGTTTTCCACCGCCCTAGTTTTCGTTGTTGCACCGCCACATCGGACTTACAACGCCAGAGCACGGGCCATTCCGGCCGCCAAAATTCGCTGTGCCTGCCGGATTGAATTACGATGCCGATGCGATAATCGTTGGTAAACTGACTGAGGGAAATATGTCGGACCTGCGCATCACCATCGGCACGCAAGCGTTCGAGGCGCGATTCGAGCGCGACTCCGCGCCGAAGACCTGTGCCGCTTTTGCCGCGGCCCTGCCGTTTTCCAGCAAGATCGTGCACGTGCGCTGGAGCGGCTTCGCGGTATGGATCCCGCTCGGCGATCACGATTTCGGCGTCGGCTACGAAGATGCGTTGAGCCACCCGGCACCGGGCCAGATCTTGTTCCATCCGGGCGGCATCAGCGAACCCGAAATCCTGATTGCCTACGGCCCGACGCGTTTCGCAAGCAAGTCGGGACAACTCGCCGGCAACCACTTCATTACCATTACGAAGGATTTGGAGAACCTGGCGGCGATTGGCAACGCGACATTGTGGGAAGGCGCCTTCGACATTCGGTTCGAAGCGATCTAGTCGCCGGTTTCCAAAGCTGAGACAGCGCGCTTTTGATCGAGCGACGCTTGCGCGCACTTCACGCGTGACGTCTGTTCGCCAAGTCTCGCAGCGCCACCGCCGTGCACTAGAACGTCGGCAAGACCTTTCAGCAGTCTCAATAATGCGAAAGCGGCCTTATATGCCCTCGACCCGCAGCCTGGACCAACGCGCCGGCCAGTTTTTCGCCCGCATGCGCGCCAGATAATCCGCATATTTCTCGCGTCCGCGCGGCGTCGGGCGCGACCTTAGGGCCATCAGGTCGTCGATGCCCCACGGCGCGAGGACGGTCAGGCGATTATCCGACTCCAGGCGGACACCGATGCTGGTGGCGGTCTCGAGATAGAAGCTGAGCGCGTCTTCCGTATTTCGATAGGGCCGGTCGCCATTCCGTTCATGCATGCGCGCTTGATTCCGCACCTCCCAAGGCACGTTCGGCATCACGTCGCGCAGCCGTTTTTCCGCGATTTCATCCTGAGCGGGATTCCGGTTCGAAGGATCGAAATACACGACATCCACGTCGGCGACCGACGTCGGTGCGGCAAGATCATGGAAGTGATCCCAGACGGCGCTTCGGACATATCCGGCCGCGACTGCACAATCCGGCAAATCCAAGGATCGCACCGTCTGGAGGATCGCCATCCGGCCCGGGTCGCCGAGAAACAGTTGTTCGATTAGTGCCAACGTCACGGTCTGCAGCCTTGCTGCCATCTACGGCTCAGCTACCCTGGGGAAGCGACGGAACATCGCCCGGGCTCGATGCGGACCGCTACATTAGCGCGACGCGACCGCTATTTTTTGGGCTTCGACAATTCGTCCGCTTTTAGTCTGTTCGACGTGCCGGCGGTGCTGCCCTTGGTCGCCTCGCACTTCTTCACGCAAGCCGCTTTTTCCACTTTGCACTTATCGCCCGAATCCGGATTAAACCGCTTGCATTTCGCCTGCGCGAAGTTGCAATGCATGCAACTGGCCTGGGCAACGGCCGGTGTACTGAGGCTGGTCTGGGTCGCGACCAACGCCACGCCGACAATGACAAGCAGGGAAAATACCTTTCGCAACATCGCCTCCCGTAGGTTTATCGTTATCCAAGAAGTCAACCAAAACGCGCGACGCGGAGTCAAACGAACCTGCTTTCGGCGATTCGCCCGGCGTCCGGCGTTTGAGGCAGAATGCTGCCAGCGGAATAAGAACGACGCGGGAGCAACACGCCATGGAACAGGCTACCGAAAAACTGTGCGAGCGGATCGTAGCGACCACCGACTCGGATCTTACCGACGATGCGATCCAACGGGCGCGGCAGCTGTTCCTCGACGGCCTCGCCGTTGCGGTTGCCGGCACGATCCAGGAGGAACCGCCGTCGATCCTCGCGGCGCATGCCCGCGAGATGGGAGGCATCGAGGCCTCGACGGTTATCGGCTTCGACTTCAAGACCAATCCGGTGCAAGCGGCCTATGTGAATGGCTCGTCGATGCATGTTTTGGACTTCGAACCGATGTGGAGTCCCGCCAATCATCAGGTCTCGACAAGCCTGCCCGCCGTCCTTGCGCTAGCCGAGCATCTTGGCCTGTCGGGCCGGGACGCCGCGACCGCGCTGGTCAAGGGTATCGAGATGATGGGCTGGCTCCGCGAAGCGTCGCGGCAGATCGACATCAAGGTCATCCGCTTCCATCCGCCCGGCATGGTCGGCCCGCTCGGTGCGGCCGTCGCGGCGGGACACATGCTCGGGCTTACGGTCGAGCAATTGCGCTGGGCCGTCGGGATCGCGGCGTCCCGTTGCGGCAGCGTCCTCGCCAATACCGGCACGATGACCAAGTCTACCCATTGCGGCCTGGCCTGCTCGCTCGGCCTCGATGCCGCCATGCTCGCCAAACGGGGATTCACCGGCAACGCCGACGTCCTGGAAACCCATCGCGGCTATGTCGAGATGTTCTTCGACGAGAATTTCGATTACGACGCGATGATGAATTTCGGCCCGCCCTTCCGCGTCGTTTCGCCGGGCTATGCCATCAAGATGTTCCCGAGCCAGTTCGCAACGCATTTCGTCATCACCGCCGGCCTGGAACTCCATCAGAAGATCGACGATCCGACGCGCATCAAGGCAGTCCGCCTGACGACGCCGGTCATGGAATACATCAACCGGCCGAAGCCGCTGACCGGCCTCGCGGGCAAGTTCAGTTGGCAATACACGACCGCCTGCGCCCTGCTCGACGGAAAGATCACGATGGATACGTTCGAGGACGAGAAACGGTTCAGCCCCGAGGTCGAGGCCATGCTCGACAAGGTCGAACTGAACATGACCCACGACATCCCGGGTTTCTTCGAGGAAATGTATGTCGAGATGGAGGTCGAACTCGACGACGGCTCGATCGTCAAAACGACCTGCGATGGCCCGCGCGGCAAATGGGGCAAGCCGCCGATCTCCATTGAGGAGCATCTGGTCAAAGTCCGAGATTGCTTGTCGACGCGACTCAAGGAAAGCGACCGGGAGCGACTGATCGAACTCGGCGGCAACTTCGAGGCGTTGAGCAGCGATGAAATCGCCGAGGTGATGAACATCGTCCGTTGCCCCGCCTGATTTTTGGCAGGAAACGTGGCTGCTTTGTCATTTATGCCGGCCCTGTCTTGCTCCACTCTCAACGGTGTACTGGCGTTCACTAGCTCACATCGGAGGAACCGATTATGCCGTCACTTGAACTCGAAGATTGCGTGAACTCGGTCTGCCCCTGGTCCGGCAAACCGGTCAGCGCCGACTCCCTGACAATGTATGGCGACCACGTGGTCGGATTCTGCAATCCAGGCTGCCGGGACAAATTCGAAAAGGCCGTGGGTTCCTTCGAGAACGCTCTGAAGAAATCGGATTCAACGCGCTGATCCAACGGCCTTTCCGCGGAAGGCCACCCGTGATGCATCCACCTTTCCGGCGAACGCTTTGACCCTACGCCGATCAAAGCGCCCCGAATATCCCGGCCAATTGCGGTTCGGCCGTGTTTGATCGCTGATTGATGCGGCCGAGCGCACCCTTGCACCGGAACATCCCTGCCGTATAACGGTCTGCGATATGACCGAGCAACCGACATTCGACGGCTATTCGCGGCCCAGCGGCGCCGCCGGCGTCCGCAACGACGTGCTGGTCCTGTCGCCGACCGGACTGACGGCGCCGACCGCCCGCCGCATCGCGAACAATGTCGCGGGTGCCAAACTGGTCTCCATGCCCTATGCCAGCGGGGTGGTCGGCGACGACGGTGCGCTGCGGCGCCTCGCCCTCAAAGGGCTCGCCACGCATCCCAATGTCGGTGCCGTTCTGCTGATCAGCGGCAACGAGCCCGAAATGGAAGCAATGGCAGCGGAATTCGCCGAGGCAGGCCAACGCGTCGAAGCGATCAGCCTGGACTCCTGCGGTCAGGATGCGCTGCGCCTGACCAACGAAGGCATGCGGCTGGCGGGGCACATGTCGAAGGAACTTTCACGGCAAAAACGTGAACCGCAACCCTTATCCAAGCTGTTCCTCGCGCTCGAATGCGGCCGGTCCGACCCGAGTTCGGGCATCGCCGCAAATCCGCTCGTGGGCGCGGTGGTCGACCGGGTTGTCGACGCCGGCGGCAGCGCCGTATTCGGCGAGACGATGGAATGGTACGGCACCGAGGAGGCACTTAGCGCCCGCGCGGCCGACGCCGGCGTCGCACAGGACATCCGGAACGCGATCGCCCGGCGGGAACAAGCGGCCGAAGCGGCCGGGATGGACCTGATCGGCAACAATCCGGGCCCGACCAACATCGCGGCCGGACTGACGACGCTGGAAGAGAAGGCGCTCGGCTCGGTCGCCAAGGGCGGCAGCCGCACGATCCAGGGTGTGCTGAGCATCGCCGAAGCACCGGCCAAATCAGGCCTCTACGCGATGGACGGCCCTTGGTACGCGCCTGAATCCCTAACCGGCATGGTCGCGGCCGGCGCGCAACTGGCCCTCTTCACGACGGGGCCCGGCAACAGCTTCACCAGCCACCTCGCCCCGACAATCAAGCTGTCCGCCAATGTCGAAACCGTGCAACGGCTCGGCGAACTTGTCGATTTCGACGCGAGCGCCCTCACTTCCGGCCGGGCCACCCTCGAAGAGGTGACGTCGGACCTGCTCGACAAAGTCATCGCGGTGGCGTCGGGCGAAACTACCTGGGGCGAAATCTGGAACGAAGGCGAGGAAGTGATCAGCCGGTTGGGAGCATCGCTCTAATGGCGGAAGAACTCGACGCAATCGCACTGCACGAGACGGATTCGGTTGCGACGGTCCTGCGCGCCGTCACGAAGGGCGAGGATTTCGTCGTCGGTTGCCCCGGCAAGCAGATCAGGCTACGTGCGGTGGATGACATCCCGATCTACCACAAGGTCGCGCTCACGGATCTGGCGACCGATGCGACCGTGCACAAACATGGCCATTGGATCGGCCGGACCACGGCGGCAGTCGCCACGGGCGCGCTGGTCCACATACACAACATGGCCGGTAGGAAAGCGGGCAACGACGGCTAGTTTTTGATTCTCCATTGGGTAGGCCAACCAAGGACGCCGCCCGTCCATACGACGCCACCGTCAAATACTCCGTTTTCTCGAATTCAAGACGGACGTTTGAATCTTCTGCGCGCGACCTCGGCATCGGGCCTAATCACGCAATCCTCGGCATGATCGTTGACCATGCCGATCGCTTGCATAAATGCATAAACCGTGGTCGGCCCGACGAACTTCCAGCCGCATTTCTTCAAATCCTTTGACAGCGCAATAGACTCGACGGTCTTGGACGCGGCCTGCGGTTCGGCGGACTGGTTTTCCGGTTCGTATCGCCAGAGGAAGCCGGCGAGCGACCCCTCACGGTCAATAAGTTCTTTCGCCCGCATCGCGTTGTTGATGGTCGCTTCAATCTTGCCGCGATGCCGAACGATACCTTCATCATGAAGCAGGCGATCGATGTCACGCTCGGTAAAGCGCGCGACACGGTCAACGTCGAAGTTGAGAAATGCCGCGCGAAAATTCTCACGTTTGGAAAGGATCGTGCGCCAACTTAGGCCGGATTGAAAACTCTCCAAACTCAATTTCTCGAACAACCGCCGATCGTCCTTATCCGGAAATCCCCATTCGGTGTCGTGATAGCTGAGATACTCGGGCGCGGCGCCGCACCACCGGCAACGCAGGCGTCCATCCGGCCCCATTGTCGTCTTGCTCAACGCGTCGGCCCCCACATTGCGAATTCGAATTCGGGTTTTCTAAGCGACGAGAAACTTCAGCCGCTCGTCGGCTTTTGCCGGGGTGAGTTCAATGATCTCAGCGTCGACGACATTTTCCGCGACGAAGGGATCCGCATCGACGCGTTTCTCGAGCTCCCGTAACGTCGTATTGTGCGCCAATATTCCGCCGCCTGAACTTGGCTGGAGGCTCCCGACCATCAAGAAAACGCCATCGACGAATCCACGGTCGATCCAGTCCTTATGGCCGTCCATGAACCGGCCGGCTTGGTCCTTGTTAGCGGAAAATCTCAGCAGAACGATGAACATCGATATCTTTCTCCTCAAAGGTCAACCTAGATGGTCTCCCGGGTCGCCGATCGGTTGACATCGGCTTCCCTGCCTTGCGCACAGGCTTCCAACCAATCGCACAATTGCGCCACTTCCCGATCGATGAAATCTTCGTCACGGATAGCGCTCGCGAGCGTGGCGACACCCTGGCTGCGGGCGAGAAGATGCAGGGCAAGCGCATCGGCATCCGCCGCCCGCCCGAGATCGGTGAACTGCTGGCGCAACCAGGCCCTGAACAGGTCAAACAGCCTGTTCGCGTCCGCCCGCGCCGCATGATCGAGTTTCGAGAGTTCCGCGCTCAGGGTGCCGACCGGGCAGCCGTACAGCAGTATCTTGGCCCGGTTCGCGATCAAAATATGGATATAACTCCGAATTCGGTCCACCGGGGTATTCCCGTCCAACGCCCACTGATCCACCATCGCGCGAGTATTTGCCAGGCGGAATCGGATCACCGCATCAAGGATTTCGTCCTTTGTTTTGAAGTGATAGTAAAAGTTGCCGCGCGAAATTTGCACGGCATCCGCGATGTCCGTGAACGACGTGTGCTCGAAACCCTGCCGGTAGAACAATTGATCGGCGGCTTCGACAATCCTGTCCCGCGTTTTCATGTCGCTCATGAACCTGCCATTGCATGCCAACGTTAGACCGCGTCACGAGCACCCCGCACCATCCCCATCGCTGTTTGAAGTGCGATGAAAGGCCGGGACGAAATGTAGGATGCTCGTCCTAGGTTCAAATTAGGACGAGCATCCTACATTGTCAATACGCGAAAAAATATCGGCGAGACACCGATCCGCTGTGCGGTAGCCGCAGATGTTGGCCGGAAACGCCGAAACGATGACGAACGTGACCGTGAGGTCCGCCGGGGTGCGGAAGGATCCCCCGGCGGACCTCAGGTCATCATCCGGTCAGGCTCCGGGCTGCGGAACGACCCGGATATACGGCTTGGGTGCGGTCCAGCCGCCCGGGAACTTCTTCTTCGCGTCCTCGTCCGACACCGCCGGTACGATGATCACGTCCTCGCCCTGGTTCCAGTTCACCGGCGTCGCCACCTGATGATTGGCGGTGAGTTGCAGTGAATCGAGAACGCGGAGGATTTCGTCGAAATTCCGGCCCGTGCTCATCGGATAGACCAGGATCAGCTTGATCTTCTTGTCCGGCCCGATCACGAACACATTGCGAACGGTCTGGTTGTCCATCGCCGTACGGCCCTCGGCGCTGTCGCCGGCCGCCGCAGGCAACATCCCGTAAGCCTTCGCCACCTTCAGCTCATTGTCGCCGATCAGCGGATAGTTCGGCTTGTACCCGGTCACGGCCTCGATGTCGTCCATCCACCGCGCGTGGTCGGTGATGGGATCGACGCTCAATCCGATGATCTTGCAGCCCCGTTTCGCGAAATCCGGCGCGAGTTTGGCCATGTAGCCGAGCTCGGTGGTGCACACGGGAGTGAAATCCTTAGGGTGCGAAAATAGGATCACCCACGATCCGTCGATCCAATCGTGAAACTTGATCTGTCCGTCAGTGGTCGGAACGTCGAAATCCGGCGCAGTGTCGCCGAGTTGCAAAGCCATATGTTGTCTCCTCGGAATTGGCCGTATCCGTGAAACGCCGGCTACGGCGCGATAGGTATTGTGCGCCCTCCTCGGTAAACGAACACGGTCTGCGAGGATTGCGCGGCTCGACTTCTTCGCGGCAGAGGTCGACACGCTAGGTACACCGTGTTTCGCGCGTGTTTCCGATGCGCCGGTAAATTGTTTCAATTGTGTCTGAGGCACCGATTTCCGGGGCAGAGCGACGTTTGCCCCGACCGCCAGACGAACGCTCTTCCGCCGTCGGCGTAATTTGCTCGCGTTGCCCGCAATGGTCATAATTAGCCGTTCCATTCACATCATCGAATTTATCAAACCATTCGGTCAGCATGGCGCTAGACCATGCAGGGAGAAGCTAAATGCCAGATTATGATGTCATCGTTGTCGGAGCCGGAAACGCGGCCCTCGCCGCGGCCATGTCGGCGCGCGAAAACGGCGCGGACAAAGTGCTCGTGTTGGAGGCGGCAACGAAGGGCATGCGCGGCGGCAACACGCATTGGAGCGGTGGGATCCTGCGGTTCGCCTTCGACAACCCTCGCGATATCGAGCCGCTGCTGCCCGGCGTCGAGGACGAGTATCTGAATTTCTACGAAGGCGTTTCCCCGTATACCGAAGACGATTTCATGGGCGATCTCATGCGCGTCACCGCGGGCCGGACCGACCCGGAACTCTCCAAGGTTCTGGTCTCGAATTCCAAGGACACCGTTTTCTGGGCCCACGAGCGGGGCAAGATTCCGATGGAACCGGCCCGGTCGATCGCCGGCGTCGAGGTCAACGGCGTCGTCATCTGGCCGAAGGGCGCCATCGTCCGCGCCGAGCATGAAGGCGTCGGGTTGTCGGCGTCCTGGTTCAAGGCGGCCGAGGCCGACGGATGCGAAATCCGCTACGAGTCGACCGGCCGCAACCTGATCCAGGACAAGGCCGGGCGCGTGGTCGGCATCACCGTGCAGGAAAAGGGCGAACTGAAAGAGGTCACGGCGAAGGCGGTTATCCTTGCCTGCGGCGGCTTCGAGGCCAACGCCCAGTGGCGGGCGCAGTATCTCGCGCGGCCCTGGGATCACGCCAAGGTGCGTGGCACGCGCCACAACCAGGGCGACGGCCTGCGCATGGCGATGGAGATCGGCGGTATGCCCTGCGGCCAATGGAGCGGCCGCCATTCCACCCCGATCGACGCCCACTGGCCCGACTTCGCCGACCGCAAGCTGACCGACAAGAGCAACCGGCTTTCCTATCTCTATGGCGTCATGATCAACCGGAACGGCAAGCGCTTCGTCGACGAGGGCGAGGACACGCAGTTCTACACCTATGCCAAGTTCGGCGCGGCGATCCTCGACGAACCGGGCGGCATGGCCTATCAGATCTTCGACCAGAAGACCGTGCATCTGCTGGAGCCGCGTTACGAGTACGCCAAGAAACCGTTGAAGGCCGATACGCTGGAAGAACTGGTCGAAATGATGGACATCGACGACAAGCCGCAGGCGATCAAAACGCTGAACGAATACAATGCGGCGGCGGCCGACGACGACAACTTCGATCCATCGCAAAAGGACGGCGTCTCGACGAGCGGGCTAAACCCGGAAAAGACGAACTGGGGTATCCGGCTGGATTCGCCGCCCTTCGAAGCCTATGCGGCGACCGGCGGCATCACCTTCACCTTTGGCGGCCTCAAGATCAACGAGGACGCACAGGTGATCGGCACCGACTGGCGCGTCATCCCCGGCCTCTACACCTGCGGCGAGATGGTGGGCAACCTGTTCCACTACAACTATCCCGCCGGCACCGGCCTGGTGTCAGGACAGGTATTCGGCCGTATCGCGGGCCGCAACGCCGCAGCCGAGAAAGGCTAGGCAAGAGCGACACGATGCGACAGGGCGACGGCACGGCACAGGCCACGGACCACACCCGCGCACTCGCGGAGGCGATGTGCGGCCTGTCCCTCGCCGCCCTG
The DNA here is from genome assembly GCA_965228975.1 of Alphaproteobacteria bacterium. Lineage (GTDB taxonomy): Bacteria > Pseudomonadota > Alphaproteobacteria > UBA8366 > UBA8366 > JAJFJD01. Next base: position 1,582,660 of record OZ245851.1, on the reverse strand, counting down.
TCGGACAACGATGTCACCCAACTCAAACGCCTCGTGCTCGATCATCTGGGCGTCGCACTGCGCGGCGCCGCGCTGCCGTGGAGCCAATCGCTGCAGGACTACGCCCGGCATTACGATGGCACCGGCCCCTGCATCGTAATCGGCAGCCCAATGCGGACGACCGCGCCCGTCGCGGCGCTGGTCAACGGGACGGCCGCGCACGGCCTTGAAATGGACGACACCCACGACGAATCCCTGAGCCATCCCGGCTGTGTCGTCATCGCCACCGCCCTCGCAACCGGCGCCGCACAGAAGCGCACCGGCGCCGACGTGATGGCGGCCATCGCGGCGGGGTACGAGGTGATGGCGCGATCGGGCATGGCCACGGGCGCGTCCGAGACGGTACATAAGGGATTCCACTCCACCGCACTCTACGGCTGCTTCGGCGCCACGACCGCAGCCGGACTTCTCTTGGGTCAAGACGCACAGACCCTGTGCCGATCCTGGGGTCTTGTCCTATCCATGGCGGGCGGCTCCAAGCAGTTCGCGCACGATCCGCAGGGCACCACCGTCAAACGGTTGCATGGCGGCATCCCCGCCCATAGCGGGACCCTCGCCGCCGAGTTCGCCAGCCGCGGGATCGACGGGCCGGACGGCGCACTCGACGGCACCTACGGGCTCGGCAACCTGTTCGGCGACAAACCCGATCCGCGGAAACTGCTCCGTACCGCGGAGGAACCGTTGCAGATCCACCGCATCAGCTTCAAACCCTATCCGTGCTGCCGCCTGTTCCACTCGACGATCGATGCGCTCGGCGAGGTCACCGACGATTTCGCGACGCCGCCGGACGACATAAAATCCATCCGTGTCGGCGCGCCCGAGGTCATGTTGACCCAGCACATGATGCGGCGGCCGGATTCGGTCATGGCCGCGCAATATGCCTTGCCCTTCGCCCTTGCCACGAGCCTGCTCGCAGACCGCCACGCATTCGAATCCTACACGGACGCCTATTGGCGCGATCCCGCGATACTCGACCTGTCGGACCGCGTGGATGCCGAGCAGGATCCGGAGATCGAGCAACACTTTCCGTCCCATTTCGGCAGTTGGGTGGAGGTCACCCTGAAGAACGGCGAGAAACGCAGGTCGACCGTCCTCGATTCCTACGGCACGCCCGACCGGCCGATGCCGCAGGATGCGATCGAGCGCAAGTTCCGCACCCTCGCCGCCGTCGACCATCCCGATTTCGATTGCAACGCGGTCTTTCGCGCCGTAGACGGATTGCCGGAGGCGGCCGACCCAACCGCGCTGATGGCGCATTTCGCCCAACCTTGACCTGATGGCCCGGCGGTTCTATCCCCATATGAAAGGCCCGCAGGAACACCCGCGTTCGGAGGAAAGCAAATGAAACAACGCCGTATCCCAGCCGCCTTCATGCGCGGCGGCACCAGCAACGCCATCGTGTTCCGCCAAGGCGACCTGCCCGACGACCGCGCGCTGTGGGACAAGATCTTCCTCGCCGCGATGGGCACGCCGGACCCGAACGGCCGCCAGTTGAACGGCATGGGCGGTGGCATCTCGTCGCTGTCGAAGGTTTGTGTCGTCGGGCCGCCGTCGCATCCCGATGCCGATATCGACTACACCTTCGCCCAGATCGGCGTGCAAAAGGCCACCGTCGGCTACGCCGCGAATTGCGGCAACATGTCCGCCGCGATGGGCCCGTTCGCGATCGACGAGGGCATCATCTCGGCAGACGGTACGAAGGCCATGGTACGGATCCACAACACCAACACGAAGAAGATCATCCATGCCCATTTCGAATTGGACGAGGGTCTCGCGGCGGTCGACGGAGACTACGAACTTCGCGGCGTTTCCGGCACGGGATCACCCGTTCGCCTGGAATTCCGGGATCCCGCCGGGGCGGCAACGGGACGATTGCTGCCGACCGGGAACACGCTCGACGAGTTGGACGTTCCGGGATTGGGCCGCATCGAGGTCTCCATGGTGGATGCCGGCAATCCGGTGGTCTTCGTCGAGGCGTCGACGCTCGGCGTGGAGGGAACCGAATTGCCCGCCGACATCGACGCAGACGCCGAACTGATGGCGAAGCTTGAGGCGATTCGGACCCACGGCGCGGTGCAGATGGGCCTGGCGAAGACACCCGAAGAGGCGCTGGCCGTCGTGCCCTTCGTGGGCTTCATCGCACCGGCAAAGGATGCCAAGACCATCTCAGGCGATCCCAATCCCGCCTCGGACGGCGACGTGACAGCACGCATTCTGTCGTCCGGCAACACACATCGGGCACTGCCCCTCACCTGTTCGATCTGCACGACGGTGGCGTCCCGGATCGAGGGAACGCTGGTTCACCGGCACGCACGCCCGACCGACAACCCGAAAGACGATCTCAACATCATGCAGCCGTCGGGCATTATCACCGTGGCATCCAATGTCTACATGAAGGGCAACGAATGGCATGCCGAATATGGCGCGACCTATCGGACGCAGCGCCGCCTGTTCGACGGCTTCGTCTACCTGCCCGCGTCGCGCGTACCGGAGCTGACGCCGGACGGAAAGGTGGCGGCCTAGCCCCCGCTTTGCCGTTCGAAAAATAAAAGGCCTCGACGCAAGTCGAGGCCATGGAAGTGATGCGGAAAGGTGCCGGTTATTCCGGCTTCTTGTATTTTCCCCTTGCAGTCGGCGCCATCCTAACCGGAGCTGCCGGACCGGCACATATTCTAATTCGTCCACCTGACGTTGTGTATTACAACGGTATATTTAGCGGCCAAGGCCCTAATCGCGGATTGTGAACGTGTTCCTGACCACCAGTTGTCCGGACATTACACAATTGCGTCTCGTTTGCCAACCCCTTGAAAATTAACAATATCAGTTGTATACAGTTTGAGTTATTACGCCTTATACGTGTATCATTGATTAATACAATATCCGCGAAAGCCGGCAAACGCCTGCAATCGCATAAAAAGTCATTGAGGAAAATCTGCACGTATCGGTTAGGATAGCACCGCTTCGCCGTCGAAATGCCAGGTCAGGAATTTCGGCCCCTTCACGAGATACCCCTGATCCAGCCGGCGAAACCGGAAATCGGCCGCTTCGACCAGCCCCGCGATGTCGCGGTTGAGATGGCAGCCCCCGGCGCACCGTCCCCACAGCGGGTCCAAACGGGACTGCCATCGCGCAACGGCCGGCGCGGGCGCATGCCCGTGCTCGATGAAGATAAGCGCGCCGCCGGGTTTGAGGACGCGGCGGATTTCCGTCAGCGCACGGCCGATATCGGGGATCGAACACATGGTCCATGTCGACAGCACAGTGTCGAACGCCCCTTGCGCAAAAGGAAGCTCCTCCGCCGTGCCGTGATGGAGGGTTACCGGAAACCGCACCCGGGCCGCCGCGGAACCGGCCATGCCCAATAGCGACGCCGACGGGTCGATCCCGTCGACGGAAACCACGGCGGCGCCATAATGCGGCAGGTTGAGACCGGAGCCGAAGCCGATTTCCAAAACCCGCCCCGCCGCCGCAGGCACAATCCGCGCCCGCTGACGGCGAACCTCCGGAACCTTCATCGACACGTGCAACAGACGTGGCAGCACGTAACGGTCGTAAAGGCCCATGACGGCGGTTCCCGATCGTAGATTGAAAGACGTGTCCTACCGTCAGATTTATTCCGCCCCGGCCGGTTCTTCAATCGGGTCAGGGGATTTTACCGGTAATCTTGCCGCCGGATTCTCGGCGATGACGGGCCGTGCCGGTCGTACAGGTTGAGCGCGCGGACGGGGTTTCCGTTTTACCGTCCGGCGCTTTTCAGGGGATCGCGGAATCGCCTTCAAACAATCGTTCGCCGAGGATTTCCGCACGACGCCCTCGAACCACCGTCGCAACGGGGACAATCCATCCCCGAGCGACAGTCGCCGGTTGCCGGCGATCGGGTCCGTGCTGAGCGTGGGTTCCGCTAGACCACCCCCGATCGATACCGGCGTGGGCACCAGCAATTCCTGCCCCCGGGATGCCGGGACGAACCGCAAGGCGTAGCGGCCTTCCTGAAAATCGATGTTTCCCGTACCGCGGACATGGGCCGCGTCGCTGTGGATTTCGGTCCCGACACTCTGCGCCAATCCATCCTGCAGAACAATCCGGCTGGCGGCGCACCGGATTTTGGAACCGCTGCCTTCGCGGGCGACCAACATTCCCGCCAGCATAGAGGGACCGCCCGATCCGAAATCGAAATGGCCATCCGCTGGATTCGCGATCCGCAGGCGCCCCCGGCCCATCGCAAGCAGGACTTCGCCCTGAACATTGGCGACCCAATCGGATGCGGTCATGCCGGTCGAGTTGAGTTTTGCCGACACGGCGATACGCCCATCGAAACTCTCGATTGGCGCCAATTGTTGCAGCAACGGCCCGGCATTGAACCCGGGCGCCTTCATCGACATCGAGACCACGGGAACAGGCGCCCGCAAGTCCAAGGCAAACGATCCGGATAGCGCATTGTCGGCAAATCGCGCCGCAACACGGTCGGATGACAACACCTTATCCTTAAGCCGGATGGTCGAAACCACATTGTGGAGGGTGCCCGGCCCCAGCGACAGCGCATCGACAGTGAGCCCGACGCGCCCGTTGACGCCGGAGAGCGCGCCGGGCGACAAGCCGAGAACCGCCAAGTCGGATAGTGCACCATCGCGAAGGGCACCCCAGAGGGAGACGGCGTCGATCCGAGGCGACTTGATATCAGCATCAAATGTGGTGGTCTGACTGCTCAGGTCTATGGTGATGGTTCCGACCGCGTCGTCTTTCCCCGCGGCGATCCGGAGGTTCGAGACCATTAGCCGATCGCCCCTATAGGCGAGATCCCCATCCAGCGTGAGCACGGCTGAATCGTCGGGCGCGGTCCCCGATACGGCAGATATCTTGGCGATGAACCCGGCACCGCTGGCCGATCGCTCGATATGGCCCTTCGCGGATACTCGGAGAGCGCCCGCCGATCCGATCATATCCACGGGATAAGCCGTTTCATTCGCGCCGGCGCCGGCCTCGGCCGGGCCTGCGCTGCCGTCGAGCGTCACCGCCACCCCGTTCCACCGCCCGTCCAACCGCATCGAGAGCGGCCCGGAAACGCCGTCGCCGGATGACCGGGCGCTCGAAATTGCCATAACCTGGACGTCACCGGTTTCACCGTCCCGGACGGTCACACGGCCGCCGTCGATCTCCACGCCTCCAATCATCAACCGTGACAGCAGGGTGCGCTTGACGCCCGCGCCGCCGGCCGACGCCGACCCCGCGGTCATCGGATCACCGGCGAGCACCCAGTTGACCTTTCCGTACGGGTCGGTTTCGAGCCAGATATTGGCCTGGGTCAACCGCAGCCGGTCAAAGTGCAATTGCCCGCGCAGGAGCGCCGCGAGATCGATCCGGGCCGCGACCCGGTCGACCTGTGCCATTTCCGCCCGGCTGCCCCATGGCGCGTTGCCGATTCGAATACCCTGAATCACGAAGGCCGGCTCGAACCCGTATACCAAAGAGATCGGACCGTCGATCGAAACGTCGCGCCCGGTTGCGGCGCGAAGCTCATGGACCAATCCGTCCTTGTACACGTCGAAGTCGATTGAGCGCAGATACACCGCGCCCGCCACCGCCAGCGCGGCAAGCCCCAAAATCGCTGGAATTATTAATTTTCGAACGCCCACGAGGGCCATTTTGCATCGAATTGCGGCCAAATTAGGCCGTTCTCGCGGAACCTATTCCTACTGTCTACCGCGGCACAGATGTATGCGCCGCAAAGTCACGCGGCGACAACGCCGACTGGAACCACGTCAGAAAGGTATAGATATCGAATACAGGCAGGCCCGTGGACGCCTGCAGCGGCTTCGAATACGGCGCCATGTTCGTGCATTCGAGAAGGATCGCGCCAACGTCCGGATGCGCGGCGATAAGTCCGGCGCCGGCGTCCAGGATGTCCTGCCGGGCCAGATCGATGTCCAGTTCCGGTTCGTCGTTCAGGATTGCGCGGGAAAATTCGCGGCCGCCTTCCGTACCCATAACCGGCGTATCGGACGCGACACCCGCGGCGGCAAGGTGCGCATCGGTCAGTGAGTCGGCGGAAATGGTCAAAATGCCGACCCGTTTGCGGGGACCCAACAGGCGTTGAATGAACGGCGCCTGCAACAAGGCCGAGGTCGCGACCGGCACGGCGCAGCGGGCCGCGATATCGTCCTGGAACAGCGACAGGAACCCGCAGGTCGTGCCGATCCCGTCCACCCCTTCGTCGACCAATTCCGCGGCGGCCTCGCAAAATGCATCGAGCAAGCCGTCCGCCCCCTCGCGGACGACGCGTTGCGGCGACGCATCCGGGACAATCCGGATCTTGACGGGAAAGGACCAAGTATCCGGGTTGCCGATGTCGCCCAAGATTCTGGGGAATCGGGTGTCGAGCATCAGGATGCCGAGGCACGCGCCGTTTTCCGTCCTTGCGCCGTCACCCGACATCATCGATCACCCCTCCAGCGCGTCTGCAGCCTCGTCGTTCACCATAAGGACGGACGTCAGGTCATCCGCGGCCTTGCGGAGGTCCGGCACCCAACCGATCGCAGATTCAAGCGACATCCGAATCGCCGGCGCGAATATCGAGAGCGTCGCCAGAAGATGCCCTTCACCGTCGGTAACCGGCACCGCGACCGCCACCATGCCGTCGATGAATTCCTCGTTGTCGGTGCTGTATCCGCGCTCGGCAATTGCCGCCAGATCGGCCGCCAGGGTCTCCACATCCGTGATCGTATTCTTGGCGTGTCGCTCCAATGTCAGGTATTTCAGCAGCCGGCTGCGCGCCGCAGGCCGCATGCTGCTTAGATACATCTTGCCGGCGGAGGTACAGTGAAGCGGCACGTGGCTGCCGACCGGAAACTGCACGCGCAGCGGCCAACGCGTCTCGACGCGGTCGATATACTGCATCTGATTCTGATCCGGCACCGAGATATTCGCCGTTTCGCCGATCTTCTTGGAAATCCCTTCGAGAACCGCGCGCATCAGAACCTGCTGCTCCTCCGTATGGAGGAAACTCAGCGCCATCGTCCGCAATCGCGGTCCGACCGTGTACCGCCGCCCATCCAAGGCGCGCTTCAGGAAACCGGCCCCCTCCAACGTCCCGAAAAGCCGGTGAATCGTCGGCTTCGGCAGTTTCAGTTCCTTGTTCAGTTCCGTCGGGGTGACCGGGTGACCCAGCAACGCGACCCGCTCCAGGATCGTCAGGGCGCGCATGATCGACGACCCCTTCTTCCCGGGAGCGGGCTTTTCGTCCGGTTTTGCGGCAACGTCATGGGGCATATGACATTTCCCTTTCGTTTCTTGGTCTTCTTACTTGCCGTACATGACCGTCGGAAGCCAGAGCGCGATCGCCGGAAACGCGATGATGAGAAGGAGCCCCAATACCTGCAACAGCATGAACTGCATCATGCCGAAGTAGATATCCTTGAGGTCCCACTCGGGGACAACGCCTTTCAGGAAATAGGCGGATAACGCGACCGGTGGCGACAGCCAGGCAGTTTGCAAATTGACTGCTACCAATATGCCGAACCAGGTCAAATTGAAACCCAGTTGGTCAATCAACGGCAAAACGATCGGCACGATGATCAACACGATCGGCACCCATTCGAGCGGCCAGCCGAGCAGGAAGATCAGCCCCATGATCATGAACAGAACGACATAACGGTTCAGTTCGAGCCCCAACAGCAACTCGGTGAGCATGGTCGGCGTACCGAGGCGCGAGAAGACAGCCCCGAAGAAATTCGACGCCGCGACAAGAATCATGATCAGCGCGGTGATTTCGAGCGTCTTGATCAGCGCTTCCTGCAGCCCCTTCAGTGTCAGCTTGCGATAGGCCAGCGACAACAACATCGCACCGGCGGCGCCGCACCCCGCGCCCTCGGTCGGGGTCGCAAGGCCGAACAGAATGCTGCCGAGCGCCGAGAAGACCAGCAACGACGGCGGCACGAGCCCTTTCAGGAACTCGATCCAAACATGACGCATACTTTCGGCCCGTTCCTCGACCGGCAACGCCGGGCCCAGTTCCGGGTTGATCCAACACCGTACCAAGGCGTAGGTCGCGTACATGACCGCCAGCATGATCCCGGGAATGATCGCGGCCGCGAACAGATCCGTCACCGGTACTTCCAGCACCGGTCCCATCACAACGAGCATGATGCTGGGCGGGATGAGGATCCCGAGCGTGCCGCCGGCCGTGATCGTGCCCGACGCGAGCCGGACATCGTAGTTGGACCGGTTCATGGTCTTCGCCGCCATGATGCCCAGGATCGTGACGGACGCGCCGACGATGCCCGTGGCGGCGGCGAAAATCGTGGAAACGAACAGCACCGCCAGATAGAGCGCCCCACGAACCCGCGACAGCATCAACTGGACCGCGGCGAATAATCGCTCCATGAGCCCCGCCTGCTCCATGAGTATCCCCATGAAGATGAACAACGGCACCGCCGCGAGGGTTTGTTCCAGCATCACGGAGGAGAACTGGAAGGTCATCAGGTAAAAGACGACCTGTCCGAATCCGAGATATCCGAAGACGAAGCCGAGGAAAATCAGCGTGAACGAAATCGGGAACCCGATGAAGATCGCGAACAGCATGCAGCCGATCAGGACCAGGCCAAGAATCTCCGGTTCCATCAGGGCCACCGTCCGCGCGTCGCCGCGTAAATACTCTTGAGGAGTTCCGAGATGCCTTGGATCAGCAGCAGTATGATCCCGACCGGCAGAGCGGTCTTGATCGGCCCCATATACGGCATCCAAGCCGTGTCCATGCCGCGTTCCCCGCGGAACCAGGACAGGTAGGCGAAATCCGTCGCCATGAACAAGAAGACCAGCAGTCCCGGGAAGTAGAAGATCAGATACAACACCGTATCGACAATTCCCTGCGCCCGGGCCGACCAGTTGCGGTAGATGAAGTCAGCCCGGATGTGGACGCCCTTCGACAGCGCATATCCCGCGCCCAACATGAACAGCGCGCCGGCAAGAAACCGGCTCATGTCATAGGCCCACATGGTCGGCGCGATGAAGGCGTAGCGCGCCACGATTTCAATCACCATGACCATGAAAAGCGGTATGACCAGCCAGCACACGATGCGGCCGACCCATAGGCTAAAGGTATCGATCCATGTGATGGTGCGCGCCATCCACGGCGGCATGTCTTCGGGCAGATCGCCCGGCGACCCTGACCGCCGCTCGGCGATCAGTTCATCAGAAAAGTCCGGCGTTTCCGACATGAGTGTCCCCCAGTCATTCCGGAGCTTACAACATTTTCGGCCGCCTGAAGTGAGACGGCGGAAATCCGCGGCACAGGAGTCAATTCAAATGGAAAAAACCGCCGGAAGAAACGAGCAAGATGCCGTTTCTTCCGGCAGAGTTGCCCCATTTACTTCTTTTTCTGACCTTTCGCGAACGCCATGCCGAGATTGGCGTTCGACATTTGCGCGCCGGCCCAGAACGGCACGGCGATTTCCGCAAACTTCTTCTGCGAGTCCCAGACCTTTGCGAAGAACGCGTTGTCTTTCGCGTTCTTCTCGAGCGACGCCTTCGCCGCGGCCATGTACTCCGTAAAGTAGTCGGGCGGCGTATCGTGCAGGATGACGCCATGGTTTTCGGTCAAGTCCTTGAGCGCCTTGCCATTCTCGTAAATGCGATAGCTCAGAGACTTGATCAGCGACGCATCCGCCGCTACCTGCATGGCATTCTGCTGTGCCGGCGTCAGCTTCTTCCAGACATCACCGTTGATGTAGATGTCGGCATTGACGACCACCTGATGCAGGCCTTGCAGATAGTAGTTCTTCAAAACCTTCTGGAACCCGAACACGCTGTCCGGCTTCGGACAGCACCATTCAGCGGCATCGATTACACCCTTCTCGAGGGCCGGCAGAATGTCGCCACCCCCCATCGCAACGGCGGCAACGCCGATGTCCTTGTAGGTCTGACCAGGGATGCCCGGCGGCGTCCGGAAACGGTACTTGCGGAAATCCGCCATGCTCTTGATCGGCTCCTTGAACCAACCCAAGGCTTCCGGACCGACCGGCTGCAGCATGAGGCCCTTAACGTTCATGCCCATCTCTTTCCAGAGTTGGTCATAGAGGTCACGGCCACCGCCATACATGAACCAGGATACCCAGGCGATATTGTCGATACCGACACCGGCACCCGCGACGGGCGACCCGAAGAGCATTGCCGCGGGATGATATCCCGACCAGTAATGCGTCCACGCGAACCCACCTTCGACGAGGCCCTTATCGACGGCTTCGAGGGTTTCCTTCACCCCGACGACCGCACCGGCCGGCAGGACTTCGATCTGAACTTCGCCATTCGTCAGCTGTCCGACCGTCGCGGCGAAATCCTTCAACATCGTCACCTCATCCGCCTTCGACGGAATGACGGACTGAACGCGAATCTTGACCTTCTTGGCATGCGACGCCGAAAACGGCGCGGTCACGGCGACCGCCATGAACAGTACCGCAACGCCGATCACAAGCGATTTGAGTTTGGGCATTTAACGTCCCTCCCGATGAATAATCACGGATGTTAAGCCGGATTTCCGGAAATGCCGCACGGCAACCGCCATGCATCGGACATCCGACTCGCGACTAGCGGCCCGAAACAATCGAGCCGCCCGAAATCCATCGTGCCGCCGAAAATGACGGCTGGGACACGTCGAGGTGCAATTTTCCTGATGACATATGTCCTCCCTGGTGCCGATGGACCTACGGTATCCGTTTCTTTTATTTTTAGAATAGTGATACCGTGAGTCTCATATTTGCACCCATTTTAGCGGCGCGCAAGCGAGAACCTGCCAAATATCAGTAAATATCGACCCACGGTTGTCTCCCGCGGGATGGATTGGCCGCGAAATCAGCCGGCCCGCGCATCCTCGAGGATCATGTCGGCGGCCTTTTCGGCAATCATGATCGTCGGCGCGTTGGTGTTGCCGGACACCAGGGTCGGCATGATCGACGCATCGACCACCCGAAGACGCTCGATCCCATAAAGCCGAAGCCGGTCATCGACGACGGCCATGGTGTCCGACCCCATCTTGCAGGTCCCGACCGGGTGATAGATCGTCACACTGTGGTCACGGGCATGTTGGAGCAGGTCCTCATCGCTTTGTGCCTGCGGTCCCGGTTCCAGTTCCTCGGCGACGTAGGGCCCCAGCGAATTCGTCTCACTCAGCCGGCGCGACATCTTCATGCCGTCGACGATCGTGCGCTGATCCGTCTGCGTCGCGAGATAGTTGGGATGGATCGCCGGATAGTCGGTCGGATCGTTCGATGTGATCGTCAAATGTCCCCGGCTTTCGGGCCGGAGCTGGCAAACAGAGGATGTGAAGGCCGAGAATTTGTGCAAACCGTCGCCAGGCTTGTCCGCGCTCAACGGCTGGAGATGGAATTGGATGTCCGGCGTCTCCATGTCCTGCTGTGTGCGCGCGAACACGCAAACTTGGCTTGCTCCCATCGACAAGGGCCCGCGCCGGAAGAATAGGTAGTCCAGGCCCATGAACATCTTGTTGATCGGGTTCCTGACCTGATCGTTCATCGTGATCGGGTCCTTGGTGCGATACATGCTTCGGACCTGCAAATGATCCTGCAGATTCTCACCGACGCCCGGCAGGTCGTGCACCACGCCCACCCCGGCATCGGTCAGGCGTTCCCCGCCCCCGATACCGGAAAGCTGTAGGATTTGCGGCGAGCCGATCGCCCCTGCCGACAGAACCACTTCCGCATCCGCTTGTGCGGTCCGGAGGTCCCCTTTGACCGAATACTCAATGCCGACCGCGCGCTTGCCTTCCAACAAGACGCGATGGGTCAGGGCATGCGTTACGACATCGAGGTTCGGCCGTTTCTTGACCGGGTTCAAGTATCCGACCGCCGCGCTGCAGCGGCGGCCGTTACGGGCGGTAAGTTGAACATACCCGGCGCCTTCCTGGCTCGCGCCGTTGAAATCGTCCGTCGCAGGGATACCGAGTTCCTCGGCCGCCTTGATATAGACGTCACAGATTTCCCGGCTGATCCGCATGTTGGAAACGGATAATGGCCCGCCGGTGCCGTGGAATTCATCGGCGCCGCGTTCCTGATCTTCCGCCTTTTTGAAATACGGTAATACGTCCTCGAAGGACCACCCGGTATTGCCCAACTGCCGCCACTGATCGTAATCCTCCGCCTGTCCGCGGATATAGATCAGACCGTTTATCGAACTGGACCCGCCGAGCACCTTCCCGCGCGGCCAAGCGATGCTACGGCCGTTCAGGCCGGGATCCTTCTCCGTCTCGTAACACCAATCGGTGCCCGGGTTGTGCATCGTTTTGAAGTAACCGACGGGTATGTGGATCCAAGGATTGATGTCCCGGCCACCCGCTTCGAGCAGTAAAACGCGGTTTTTCGGATTCGCGGAGAGCCGGTTCGCGAGTACGCATCCAGCCGACCCGGCCCCGACGACGATATACGTATAACGTGCTTCCCCCGAAACCACCCTTTTCCTCCCGCAACCAGGCAAACTTTTTTGAGACCCCAATTCTCATTATGGAGAAAGCAAGGGGCTATGAAAACCAAATTTGCTCAGAAAATGGACAGCCGGGTAATCCACCTATGCTGCGGCTTCGGGGTTCCAAGCCGAAATGATCGGTTCGCCCTTGATCAATGCGCGGTGCAACACCCGCGGTTGCGTATGATCGACCGGACTTCGCTGGTGCATGGTACAGCGGTTGTCCCATTGCACGAGATCGCCGGCCAACCAGGAATGCGTCCATTTCAGATGGTCCTGGGTCGCATGACGCCACAAACGGGTCAGCAGGTCTTCGCTTTCCGCGTCGTCCAACTCCACAACGTGGCTGGACGGCCATTCGTATTTCCGCCCGAGATAAAGCGCCTTCTTGCCGGTAACCGGATGAATCCGCACGATCGGATGGGCCGGCCCGTTGATGTCTTCACGCGATTTGGGCGGTTCCACGGTCGGCCTGAATCGGCCCGCCGTGTTGCGCAGGTTGTCGTGGCGAATGTGCTTGCCGTCAATCTCCCGCTTCAGGTCGTCCGGCAGGGTCTCGTACGCAAGATACTGATTGTTGAAGGAGGTTTCGCCGCCGCCGTCGACGGGAACGACGCGCGCATGCAACAAGCTTCCCGCCGGCGGTACATCCACATAGGAGTTGTCGGTATGCCAGTCGAGTTCGAGACTTCCGACCGCTTCGGTAAATTTGACCGGCTTCCCATCCTTGTCGAGATTGGACACGATGCTGATGCCGGATTTGGCGGCGACGCGATGCGTCTCCCCCGGCTTGAACCCGGCCTTTAGAAAGAAGGCCCGCGAGCCCGCCGATTGCTGGCCGCCGAAGATTTCAGTGGCAGCAAGCAATTGTTCGTCGTCGATATCCTGACCGCGGAACAGCAACACCAGATGGTCGGCCCAGGCCTGTTTCAACAGCGCGCGCACGTCCTCGGGCGTCTCGCGCGACAGGTCAACGCCGCGCACCTCGGCCCCCAGCGCCGCGCCGGTTGGAATGATCTCGATCGTGTCGACAGTGTTCATCGGTGCCATTGGATACATCCTTCCTTCCGCGATCTTACCCAAACGCCCCAATTCGGAAAAATCAGGACGTCGCCTCGCCCTCGATGGTGATCCGGTGCATGACGCGCCGATACCCGTGATAGTCGTTCATCGCCATGTGCAGAACACAGCGATTGTCCCACAGCGCCAGGGACCCTTCCTCCCACCGGAAACGGCAGGTGAACTCAGGCCGCGTCGCGTGGTCGAGCAGGTAATCCAATAGGGGCCGACTCTCCTCGTCGCTCATCCCGGCGATCCGGCGGGTAATTCCGTCATAGGAAATGTAAAGCGCGTCGCGGCCGGTTTCGGTATGCCGCCGGATCAGCGGATGCTCCGCGGTGATCGCCTCCTCCTCCGGCTTCGAGACCTGCATGGCGGCGGCCCGCTTCTTCTTCTTGTTGTATTGATTGACCGTGCGCAAGCCGCGGAGCATTTCCTTCATACCATCCGACAAGGCGTCGTAGGCGAGATACATGTTGGCGAACATCGTATCGCCGCCGGCCGGCGGCACCTCCTTGGCATACAGCATGGTCGCCCGGACCGGCGTCGGGGTGAACATCTGATCGGTGTGCCACATGCCGCCGAGCGTATGCACATCGTCCACATCCTTGACGATCTCGAAGACGCCCGGATGGTCCGGCAAACTGGGAATGTAGGGGTGCAGATGCACGCTGCCCCACCGCTTGGCGAGCGCGAGCTGTTGTTCGGCGGTGATGTCCTGATCGCGAAAAAAGATCACGCCGTGTTGCAGCAAGGCTTGATGGACTGCATCGAAGGTAGCTGCATCCAGATCCTCGGCGAGGTTGACGCCATGGACTTCCGCACCTAGCGCACCGGCGATCGGCCGCGTTTCCAGTTGGTTATGCCCCATTTCCGCTACCCTCCGGCCCAGACTCACGAATAGGTATCGATCCTTCGGGTATCGTAGCGGAAACGGCGCTGCCCTAAAAATCCAGGACTAGGTCGACAATATTGCGTCGACTTCCTCGTCGGTCGGGAATCGCCCGAGCGATTTCTTCGAGAAGGCGAGCGAACCGTCGACGGTGATTTCGAACACACCGCCGCCGCCGCGTATCAATTCGACTTCGACGGCATGATTGGCTTGCAAACGCTCCCGCGCACGGCGGGCCCTCGGTTCGTAGTTTCAAACGCCGCAGTATTCGATTTCGACCTTCATATCCGACATTTTCCATCCTGTTCGCCGGCAGCCCTGCCGGCATCGTGCGGTCCCCCAAATCTGTAGCGATTCCGCCCACAGTCAACCCGTCCGAGGCGTCAATCGTTCAGGCGATTATTCCCGCCGACCCAGCAACCGGATACACTATTCGCCTCGCCGCACGACCAAAAAGAAAACAGGAACGCCGCCATGCCCAATGTCTCCCTCGATCAGGCCACCACACTCATCGATGCGGCGCTCGCCGCCGGTGTGGACGCGGGCATGATGCCGCTGACCGTCGCGGTCCTGGACACCGGCGGTCACCTGGTCGCGCTGAAGCGGCAGGACGGGTCCGGCATCATGCGCGTCCAAGTCGCCACCGGCAAAGCCTGGGGCGCTTTGGGTATGGGCGCCTCCAGCCGCCTGCTGCGCGACCGCCTAAGCGACCGCCCGGCCTTCATCTCGGCGCTCACCGTCGCATCGGAAGGCCGTTTCATCCCGGTGCCGGGCGGCGTGCTGATCCGGGACGCGGACGGCGGCATCGTCGGCGCTGTCGGCATCAGCGGCGATACCTCGGACAAGGACGAATACTGCGCCATAGCAGGCGTGAAAGCGGCCGGTCTGACCCCCGACCCCGCGGAACCCGATCCGAACTGGCAGGATTCCAAGCTTTAGGGCTAAAAAAAACCAACCAAACGCGGGCGGCGCGACCCCTGCGGACCTGACAACGATTATCACGAAGGAGCAACCCAATGCCTGAATTCTGCAGCGCCGAGCGCGACGGCCACATTCTCATCGTCACGATCAAGCGCCCCGAGCGGATGAACGCCCTGCACTCGGGCGCACATTTCGAGTTGTCGGCGATCTTCGACGAGTTCGAGGCCGACCCGGATCAATGGGTCGCGATCCTGACCGGCGAAGGCGACCGCGCCTTCAGCGCCGGCAACGACCTGAAATGGCAGGCCGAAGGCGGAACCAAAGAACGGCCGGATAGCGGCTTCGGCGGCATCACGACCCGGTTCAACCGGACCAAGCCGCTGATTGCGGCGGTAAATGGGATTGCCATGGGCGGCGGCTTCGAGCTGGCCCTGGCGAGCGACATCATCATCGCCGCGGAGAACGCGATCTTCGCCCTGCCCGAACCGCTGGTCGGCCTCGCCGCCCTGGCCGGCGGGCTGCATCGCTTGCCCCGTCAGATCCCGATGAAGCAGGCGATGGGCATGATCCTAACCGGCCGCCGCGTCCCGGCCGCGGAAGCCTACACACTGGGTATCGTCACCGAAGTCGTGCCCGAGGGCGAGGCACTCGCCACCGCGAAGCGCTGGGCCGCCGATATCGAGAAATGCTCGCCGCTGTCGATCCGCGCGAGCATCGAGTCCGTGATGAGAGGCTTGGATTACGCCTCGGTCGAGGAAGCCATGAACGCGGACTACCCGGCGGTGGAGCGCATGCGCAACAGCGAAGACTATGTCGAGGGCCCGAAAGCCTTTTCGGAGAAACGCCCGCCCAACTGGAAGGGAAAGTAGCGCTCTATTCCGCCGCCACCGGATGGGGTTCGCGCGCCAGGAACGGCCGGTCGCCGCAGATCGTTACCCGATGCATCTCCCGGCGCTGGCCGTGGTAGTCGTTGAGCGCGTAATGCTGCACGACGCGATTGTCCCAAAACGCGATCGACCCATCGCGCCATTTGAAACGGCAGGTAAACTCCGGCCGCACCGCATGCGCATAGAGGAAATCCAGAATCGGCTGACTTTCCTCCTTCGTCCAGCCCTTGAAGCGCTGGGTGAATACCCGGTTCACGAACAGGCCTTTGCGCCCGGTATCGGGATGGGTGCAGATGACGGGGTGTTCCACCGTCTCTTCCGCTTCATTCCCGGTCTTGATTTCCATCGACTGGCTGCCCTGTTCCTTGCGGCGCGAGGTCCGGCTTTCCGCGCCATAGGCGCGGGATGCGCTGTGCAGGGCGGTCAAGCCTTCGAGCAATTCCTTCATACCGTCCGACAACGCGTCGTAGGCCATATACATATTGGCGAACAGGGTATCGCCGCCGTAGGCCGGAGTCTCCAACGCATAGAGGATCGACCCTAGCGCCGGCTTCTCATAGAAGGTCACGTCGGCATGCCACGTGCCGCCGAAGTTATTGCTCGCATGGTCCTCGGCCTCCTTGATCACCGGTAAAACCTCCGGCAGGTCGTCGAGCCCCTTGGCGTAGGGATGAATATCAAGCTCTCCGTAGCGGCGCGCGAAATCCACATGCTGCTGCGGTGTGATCCGCTGATCCCGGAAGAAGATGACGAGGTTATCGTGAAAGGCCCGCGTGACCTCGGCAAAGGTTTCGTCGTCCAACGGCGACGCAAGATCCACGCCCCGTATCTCGGCGCCCAAGGCGCCTGCGATCGGATGAACCTCGATCTTCTTGAATGACATTCCGCTCCCTCCAGAATCTGACGCGTCTCGGCGGTTTCCGCTGCCGAGCACCATAATCGCGCTATCGCCGCATTCATGCAACCAACGCTAGGAAGCAGGCTCCGGGACCGGTTACCCGGCAGAAGGCCGCGATTGCCCGCTACGCGCGACAAGCCGTTCCCTCGGAAAGGAAACCGTCACGGTGGTGCCTTTGCCGAGATCGCTTTCCAGCGTCAGGCTGCCGCCTTGAAGGCCGACGAGGGACTTTACGATCGGCAGGCCGAGCCCGGTCCCTTCCGCGTTGCGAACGGTATCATTCTCCACTCGCTCGAACGGTTTTAAGGCTTTCCCGATTTGGTTTTCGGGAATGCCGATACCCGTGTCGGCAACGATCAGATCCAGGTTGCCGTCGGTATTGAGACGCGACTTCACATCGACATGCCCACCCTGGGGCGTGAATTTCACGGCGTTGGAGAGCAGGTTGAACAGAATCTGCTTACAAGCCCGCCGGTCGCCGCGCAGGACCGGCAGATCCTCCGGATACTCTTTGCCGACCCCCACATCGCCGACATAGGCGGCCTCGCGGAAATGCTGAACGCAGTCGTCGATCAACTCGGCGATGTCGATTTCCTCCTGGTCGCCGAGTTCGAGTTTCCCAGCCTCGATGCGCGAGAGGTCTAGGATATCGTTCAGCAGGCTCAGCAAATGCTCGGCGCTACGGTGAATGTCGGTCGCGTATTCCTTGTATTTCGGTGGCGACACGGCCCCGAGGACTTCCTGCGAAATCGCTTCGGAGAACCCGAGGATCGCATTCATCGGCGTGCGCAGCTCATGGCTCATATTCGCAAGAAACTGGGATTTCGTGCGGTTGGCCTCCTCGGCTTGGTCCTTGGCGACGACCAACTCGGCTTCTTTTTCCTTACTTTCGATCGCAATACCGGCGAGGTAGGCGGTGGTGGTGGCGTAATTCAGTGAGTAATTGTCCGGATTCATGGGCCTGTCATAGTAGACCGCGAAGGTTCCCTTAACTTGCCCGTCGGACGATTTGATGGGTTCCGCCCAGCATGCCCGAAAACCGGCCCTGATCGCGACGTCCCGAAACGCATCCCAGTTGGGGTGGGTAAGAATGTCTTCTGCAACTACACGCTCACCGAGGTGAGCTGCCGCCCCGCAACACCCCGCGAACGGACCGATTTCCAACCCTTCAACCGCCTCGTTATAGAAATCGGGAAGGTTGGGAGCCGCGCCGCACGTTAGATGCTGCCGATCTTCGGTGAGCAAGAGAACGGAACCGCGGACACCGGGAATCGCCTCTTCCAAGCCGGCAACCAAGGCATGAAGAATGTCATCCAATGACGCTCCGGACGCGAGCAACTCGAGTGCTTCGTTTCGCCCTTCGGCGATTTGCTCGGTGCGGACCCGCTCGGTGATGTCCCGCGCCGTGCCGCGATATCCGAGAAACGCCCCATCTCCACCAAAGACCGGAAGGCCACTTGCCGAAAGATGGCGGACGTCGCCAACATCCAGTTCGACGCTGTATTCGAAATCCCGAAATTCGCGGCGCGCCAACAAATCGTCGCGATGCCGCCGCCAATGGGTGTCCTGCTCGGGGTCGACGCCCGCCAACTCCCACCGCGTTTTTCCCATCGACCTCTCAACGAACGGAGACCCTGAGGCATCCATTCTCGTGAACCGCAACTGCGAATCCATTTCCCACAGCCAATCCGATCCAACGTAGGCGAAATCCTTGAATCGCTGCTGACTCTCCGATAATGCCGCCTGCGCTTCGGTCAAAGCGGTGACGTCGGTCTCGGTCACGACGATTTCATTGCCGGGCAACTTGCTTTCCTGAATCAGGAAGCAGGTTCCATCATCCTTGCGGCGCAGGATCGAACCGGTCGGGTTCTTGTGTCGTTCGAGGCGCGCCTGAATGAAGTCTTCTTCACGACCAACCGCCGCGGGAACATGGCCCCCTTCGAAGAAGGCGCGCACCATGTCCTCGAACCGCATTCCCGGTTTGATCATGTCGCGCACATCCCCGTGCAGACGCCGGTATTCGTTGTTCGCTATGACCAGGTGACCGTCGGCATCGTAAAGCGCAAACCCTTCCTGCAAACCATGGACGATTTCCTCGAACCATGGCTCGGTAAAACCGGGATTATGGCCTCTTGTTCGGGGCGTCGCCGGCGTGCACGCAGCCTTCGACTTCGCGGGCGACGCTTTAACCCTCCGCCCTCCCTCTGGCTTGGATACCGTGGCGGTCCGCTTCGGCGGAACCCCGGCCAACGGTTTCCTGCCAACCTTCCCCTTCGTGGTCTTGGCCTTGGCCATAGACAGAAATCTCGCCAAATCAAAACGATATCGGCGCGAATTTTGACATCAGTTCATTGATGCTTGGTTAAGTAGCCCGACAGGCGACAACCGTGAAGGTGAATGGATCGCTGAATTTCACCCAATGGGCGATGTCTCAATGGGAAAATTCAATCCAATACTCAGCTAGAGCCCTTTACCGGCGACTGAATTGGGCGAAATCCGCAGATATCAGTCAACCTGTCCCTACCGGATTACCGCGGCAGGTCGGACTTTCCCATCAGGAACTCGTCGATCGCGCGGGCGCACTGCCGCCCTTCCCGAATTGCCCAGACCACCAACGACTGCCCCCGACGCATGTCACCGGCGGTGAATATCTTGTCGATCGAGGTTTTGTACGCCTCGGTGTCGGCTTCCACGTTGCCGCGGTCGTCAAGCCTGACCGCCAGTGTCTCCAGCAAGCCTTCGCGAACCGGATGGACGAAGCCCATCGCCAACAGAACCAGATCGGCCTTCAGCTCGAACTCGGACTCCGGGACCTCCTTCATCTGCATTCGTCCGTCGTCGCCGGCGGCCCATTCCAGCCGCATGCCGTTCAGCGCCGCGACACGGCCATTCCCGTCGGCCGAAAAGGACTTGGTCATGACGGACCAGTCACGCTCGCAGCCTTCTTCATGCGAACTCGACGTGCGAAGCTTCATGGGCCATTCGGGCCAGGACAAGGCCTTGTCCTCGCGCTCCGGCGGCTTCGGCAGCAATTCGAGTTGTGTCACCGACGCGGCCCCCTGACGGACCGAGGTCCCGACACAGTCGGACCCGGTATCGCCGCCGCCGATCACGATGACATGGCGGTCCTTCGCCAGGATCGCGACGTCGTCCGGCACCGTTACGCCGGCGACACGGTCGTTCTGCTGTGACAGGAAGTCCATCGCGAAATGAATCCCGTCCAGGTCGCGACCGGGAACCGGCAAATCGCGCGGCGCTTCCGCCCCGCCGCAGAGTGCGACGGCATCGAAATCGTCCAGCAGGCCTTCGATCGGAACGTTCTCACCGACATGACTGTTCGGACGGAACTCGACGCCTTCGGTTTGCATCTGCGCCATTCGGCGGTCGATCAGATGCTTTTCCATCTTGAAATCGGGGATACCGATCCGAAGCAGACCGCCGATCCGTTGATTCTTTTCGTAAACGACCACCTTGTGGCCCGCCCGCGCCAGTTGCTGCGCGCAGGCGAGTCCGGCCGGTCCCGAGCCGACGATCGCTACGCGCTTGTCCGTATGGTGCCCGGTCGGTTGCGGCGTGATCCAGCCTTCTTCCCAACCGCGGTCGACCAAAGCGCATTCGATCGTCTTGATCGTCACCGGCTCGTCCGTGATGTTGAGCGTGCACGCTTCCTCGCACGGCGCCGGACAGATGCGGCCGGTGAATTCCGGAAAGTTATTGGTCGAATGGAGCAGTTCCAGCCCTTCGCGCCATTTGTTCCGGTACACAAGGTCGTTCCAGTCGGGAATGATGTTATTCACCGGGCAGCCCTGGTGGCAGTAGGGAATACCGCAATCCATGCAACGCGCGCCCTGCTCCGCTACGTCTTCGCGCGACAACGGGATGACGAACTCGTCATAGTGGCGAACACGTTCCTCGACCGGCGCATACCGCCGATCTTCCCGCTCGATCTCCAGGAATCCGGTCACTTTGCCCATTGACTTACTCCCCCGCCGCCACGGCGGCGCCTTGCGCCGCCTGGGCTTCCTTTTCCTGCATTTCGCGCAGGGCCCGGCGATATTCGACCGGCATCACCTTTACGAATTTGGGCAGATAGTTATCCCAATCATCCAGAATCTCCCGGGCGCGCAGGGAATCGGTGTAACGCAAATGGTTCTCGATCAAGCCCCGTAGCCGCCTTTCATCGAACTGCGTCAGGTCGGCATTCACATCGAAATCATCGTCGTTCGCCGCATCGAGTTCCTTCGGCACCGCTTCGAGGTCGACCATGCTTATATTGCACAGCGTCTCGAAATCGCCGGCCTCGTCCAGGACATAGGCAATTCCGCCGGACATACCGGCACCGAAGTTGCGCCCGGTCGCGCCGAGCACCACCACCACGCCACCTGTCATGTACTCACAACCATGATCGCCACAGCCCTCGACGACGGCCAAGGCGCCGGAATTGCGCACCGCGAAACGCTCGCCCGCAACGCCGCGGAAGTAGCACTCACCGGCGATCGCGCCATACAAAACCGTATTGCCGATAATGATGTTCTCGCGCGGCACCAACGGGCTATCCGGCGACGGATAAACGCTGATCCGGCCGCCCGACAATCCCTTACCGACGTAGTCGTTGGCGTCACCAACGAGCTCGAACGAAACGCCGTGCGCCAACCAGGCACCGAAGCTCTGCCCGGCGCTGCCGTTGAATTTGACGTGGATCGTGTCGTCCGGCAGCCCCGCATGGCCGTACCGCTCCGCAATCTTGCCGGACAACATCGCCCCGACGGTCCGGTTAGTGTTCCAGATCAGGCTTTCGAAACTGACAGGCTTGCCGCCATTCATCGCGTCCTGAGCCTTGGCGATCAGTTCGTGGTCGAGCGCGCGTTCAAGCCGGTGATTCTGCTCCTCGCAATTGTAGACCGCGACGCCTTCCGGCACCTCGATCGGGCTCAGCAGCTTCGAGAGGTCGATCTTGTGCGCTTTCCAATGATCGATCGCGGCCCGCGTTTTCAGAATGTCGCGGCGGCCGATCATCTCGTTGACGGTCCGGAAACCAAGCTCCGCCATGATTTCCCGCACTTCTTCGGCGATGAAGGTGAAGAAATTCACCACGTGTTCGGGCTGGCCGGTAAAGCGCTTTCGCAGTTCGGGGTCTTGCGTCGCGACGCCGACCGGGCAGGTGTTCAGATGGCATTTGCGCATCATGATGCAGCCCTCGGAGATGAGCGCCGCCGTCGCGAAGCCGAATTCGTCGGCCCCGAGCAAGGCGCCGATCACCACATCTCGGCCGGTCCGCAGCCCGCCATCGACCTGGACCGAAATTCGGCCCCGAAGGCCATTCAACACCAGCGTTTGATGCGTCTCGGCGAGGCCAAGCTCCCATGGGCCACCGGCGCTCAGTAATGAGGTCAGCGGGCTGGCGCCGGTGCCGCCGTCATGGCCGGAAATCGTCACATGATCCGAATACGCCTTGCTGACGCCTGCCGCGACCGTGCCGACCCCGACCTCGGAGACCAGCTTGACGGAAATGCGGGCCTTTGGATTCACGTTCTTCAGGTCGTGGATCAGTTGCGCCAAATCTTCGATCGAATAGATGTCGTGATGAGGCGGCGGCGAGATCAACCCGACGCCGGGCGTCGAGTGCCGCACCCGCGCGATCCACTCGTCGACCTTGTGACCGGGAAGCTGTCCGCCCTCGCCCGGTTTCGCGCCTTGCGCCATCTTGATCTGAATGTCGTCGGCGTTGACCAGGTATTCGGTCGTCACGCCAAAGCGGCCCGACGCCACCTGCTTGATCCGCGACCGCATGGAATCGCCGTTCTCCATCGGCGTATAGCGCGTCGATTCCTCACCGCCCTCGCCGGTGTTGGATCGCCCGCCCAGTCGGTTCATGGCGATCGCCAAGGTGGTATGCGCTTCCCAGGAGATCGACCCGAAGGACATCGCGCCCGTTGCGAACCGTTTGACGATTTCCGACGCCGGCTCGACCTCGTCGAGCGGAACCGGAGGCCCCGCCGGCTTGATGTCGAACAGCCCGCGCAGATTCTTCAGCTTGCGGACCTGATCGTCGACCTTTCGGGTATAGGCCTTGAACTGGTCGTAGTTCGCGCTGCGGACGGCATGTTGAAGCGTCCCGATGGTTTCGGGAGTCCAGACATGCTCCTCACCCCGAATGCGATAGGCAAGATCGCCACCGACGTCGAGTTCGCGGCGATAGATCGGCGCATCGCCATACGCCAGAGCATGCCGCTGTTCGGTTTCTTCGGCGATCTCCAGCAATCCGGCTCCTTCGACCTTGGTGGCCGTGCCGGTGAAATAGGCCTCGATCAGATCGGTCGACAAACCGACCGCGTCGAAGATTTGCGCCCCGCAATAGGATTGGTAGGTCGAGATGCCCATCTTGGACATCACCTTCATCATGCCTTTGCCGACCGCTTTGATGTAGTTGCTGTGCGCCGTTTCGAGCTCGACGCCGTTGCGCCGGTCATAGACCAGGCTGGTCAGCGTATCGAACGCCAGGTAGGGATTGATCGCTTCGGCGCCATATCCGGCCAGCAGGCAGAAGTCGTGCACCCGCCGCGCCTCTCCGGTCTCGATAACGAGGCCGACCTCGGTCCGCAGGCCCTTCCGGATCAGGTGATGATGCACCGCGCCGGTCGCCAACAAAGCCGGAATCGCCACATGGTCCGCGTCGATGCCCCGGTCGGACAGGATGATGATGTTGTATCCGTGCTCCTGCACGACCCGTTCCGCCTTGTCGCAAATTCGTTGCAGGGCGGTGTCCATGGTCTGGGCCTTCTCGCCCACCTTCGAATAACAGATATCGAGCGTGTAGGTCCGGAAACTGCCGTCGACCTGGTTCTCGATACGGCGGATTCGTTCCAGGTCGGTGTTCGAGAGGATCGGCTGATCCACCTCGAGCCGCTTATGCACCCCGCCCGACCCCAGGTCGAGCAGGTCCGGCCGCGGCCCAATGAAGCTGACCAGCGACATCACCAGTTCTTCCCGGATCGGATCGATCGGCGGGTTCGTCACCTGGGCGAAATTCTGGAAGAAGTAGTCGTAGAGCAGCCGCGGCCGGTCCGACAATGTCGCCAGAGGTATGTCGCGGCCCATCGACCCGACCGGATCCTCGCCGCGTTCGGCCATCGGCTCCAGGAAGAAGGTCAGGTCTTCGCAGGTATACCCGAAGGCCTGCTGCTGATCGAGCAAGGTTTCGGCGTCCGGCGCCATCGGCCCGATTTCCGGCGGCAGGCTGGACAACGCCAGTTGCGTCGCGTCCAACCATTCCTGGTACGGGTAGGCCGTCGCCAGCTTGGACTTGATCTCCTCATCGGAAATGATGCGATGCTCTTCCAGGTCGACGAGCAGCATCTTTCCCGGCTGCAGCCGCCATTTTCGGACGATCTTGCTCTCCGGGATCGGCAGCACGCCCACCTCCGACGCCATGATGACCATATCGTCGTCCGTGACGACATACCGTGCGGGGCGAAGGCCGTTCCGATCCAACGTCGCGGCGATCTGTCGGCCGTCCGTGAAGGCCATCGCCGCAGGGCCGTCCCAAGGCTCCATCAGGGCGGAATAATACTCGTAGAAGGCCCGGCGGTCCGGGTCCATCAGGGAGTTGTCCTTCCAAGCCTCGGGGATCATCAGCATCATCGCATGCGGCAGCGAATAACCGCCCATCACGAGCAGCTCGAGCGCATTGTCGAACGTCGATGAATCCGACGGGCTGTCGCCGATCAACGGCCACAGTTTCTCCAAGTCGTCGCCGAGGATTTTGGAGCTCATGTTTTGCCGGCGCGCGTTCATCCAGTTGATGTTGCCGCGCACCGTATTGATCTCGCCGTTATGGCAAAGGAAACGGAACGGCTGCGCCAAGCGCCAGGACGGGAAGGTGTTGGTCGAGAACCGTTGATGGAACAACGCGATCGCCGTCGCGAAGTCCGGATCCTGGAAATCCAGGTAGTATTTCGACAGGTTCGGGGCCAGCACCATGCCCTTGAAGACGATGGTGCGGGCCGACATCGAGACGATGTAGAAGTCTTCCCAGACCTCTTGGTTCTTGTCCCAAAGTTCGTGATGCGCCTGCTTGCGAAGGACATAGAGTTTCCGCTGGAACGCATCGGTATCCGGCGTGGTCGGGCCCCGCTGGATAATCACCTGACGGATGACCGGCTCGTTTTCCCGGACGCTCTCGCCGAGCACGCTGTTATCGACCGGCACGTCGCGCCAGCCGACCAGAATCTGCCCCTCCTGCGAAATGGCGGCCTCGATCGCTTTGGCGGCCAGGTCGCAGCGCGTCGGGTCGCGTGGCATGAAGACCATGCCGACGGCATAATCGCCGGGCGGCGGAAGAGTGATGTCCTTCTTGGCGAATTCCTTGCGCAGGAACTTGTCCGGCAACTGGATCAGGATGCCCGCGCCGTCGCCGGCCAACGGGTCCGCGCCGATCGCGCCACGGTGGTCGAGGTTGTGCACGATCTCCAGCGCTTGATGAACGATCTCGTGTTTCGGTTCGTTCTTGATGCTCGCGATGAACCCGAATCCGCAAGCATCATGCTCGTTCGCAGGGTCGTATAACCCCTGCGCAGCGGGCAATCCAATGCTGGTACGGCGGGTATCATGCGTCATATGGCGATCGTCCTCTAACATGCGCCGTAGCGCGTCAAAACAAGTTAATATACCCGAAACACCGCATATTCGCTACGTTTCGGCCAAAGCGCAGCCGGCTCCCCGCTCCGCCAGGAGAGCGATATTCGAACCGGTTGAGTGAATTGAAAGCCGCCTGTCCCCGAAGCGGCAGCCCCACGCGCCGGGCTTGGTTTTACAGTCCGAGCGCCGTGATCGCAAGCAATCGGTAAATCGGAAACCGGTGACCAATCGCGCTCGATACTGACCTAGTGCAGATCACGACCCGCGCAAGCGTCCCGTCAGGATTACCCCAATTCCGGGAAGGAATCATACTTCGCGACAGCGGTCATTGCACGGCGCGCGGCCCCATGACCGATCAGGACCCCACTCGGGTTTCGAGGTAGGAAACCGCCGCATCGAGCGATCCTAGCTTGGCGTAATCGGCCTCGGGAATATCGACCCCCAACCGTTCATGCAATGCGGTAACCAAGGTCAAAAAGTCCATGGAATCGATATCGAATTCTTCCCGGAGATCACCAGACCTGTCGATGAGGTCGATATCGACCTCGGGCGCAATTTTCTCGAGCTCGTCCGCGACAATCGCCAGTATCTCGTCGTGCGTCATAATGCCTCCGGGTGTTGCAGTAGGTCATCGAGTTTCCTGAGAAACAAGGCGCCGCGGTGACCGTCGCTGACCCGATGATCGGCCGCCAACGTGGCGGTGATTATCGCACGCGGTTGCACCGATCCACCGACGATCCAAGGCCGTTCCTCTACCCGTCCCAGGCCGATCAACGCCACCTGCGGCGGATAGATGACGCCGAACAACAGCCCGACGCCCCGCTCGCCCAGGCTCGATACGGTCACCGTTGGGTCCGCCAGTTCGGAACTGCGGAACCGGCCCGCCCGCACGCGCGCGGTGAGATCGCGCAGCCGCGCCATGACCTGATCGACCGGCAGCGCGTCCGTGTCATGAATGGCCGGTGCAACCAGGCCCCCGCCCCGGATCGCGATTGCCGCGCCGACATGTATCGCGTCGCTCGGCCGGAATCGCCCCTCCTCGAAGAAACCGTTCAATTCCGGAATCTTCCGGAGCGCCGTCGCGACGGCTTTCAGAAATACCGCGCCCGCCAAGAGCCGCTCGGCGGGCGGACGCCCCGCATTGGCCGCCTCGAGCCATTCCTGCACGCCCGTAACGTCGATCTGGTGTTCCAAATAGTAATGCGGGATCTCGCGTTTCGACCGGGCCATGGCGGCGGCGATAGCGGACCGCATTGCAGTAAGACCGCCGCCTTCCGCCTTATCGGCCGTGGGCTGTACGGCGCGCTCCACATCGGCGTAGAGAATGGCGCCGCCGGCCCCGCTGCCGGAGATCGTCGCCAAATCGACTTTCCGTTCCACGGCAAGCTTGCGCGCGGCCGGCGAGGCGCGCACCCGGCCTTCCACGGACGGTGGGGCCGCCGGCGCCGGCGCCGGCGAGGGAACGGGTACCGGTGTCGCGGGTGGGGCCGCAACGGAATCCGCCGGCGCCTCCGCCGCGGGAGCCTCGCCGGCTTCACCGTCGATCATCGCCAGCGGCGTTCCCACGGGCACGGTCGCTCCCGGGTCGACCAAAAGGGCATTCACCGTTCCATCTTGAAATACCTCGATCTCTATCGCCCCTTTCTGGGTTTCCACCACCGCGATGATGTCGCCCCTGGTCACGGTCTCGCCGGGCTGGACGAGCCATTCGACCAGCGTCCCCGCCTCCATGTCAGCGCCCAATGACGGCATGCGAAATTCGGTCATCCGCCGGAGTCCACCTTTCCGACCGCTGTTTTCGCCGCGGCGACGATGCCATCGGCCTGCGGTATGGACGCCTGTTCCAGATGGGCAGGATAGGGTATCGGCACCTCTTCGCTGCACACGCGCCCGACCGGCGCATCCAGATCCCAGAAGCCCTGCTCCATGATGCGGGCGGTGACTTCGGCCGCGAGACTCCCGCTGCGCCAGCCCTCGTCGACGACCACGGCGCGCCGGGTCTTGGCGACCGACGCCATGATGGTCGCGTCGTCCAAGGGCCGCAGCGAGCGCAAATCGACGACTTCCGCCGAAATGCCCTCGCTCTCAAGCCGGTCCGCCGCCTCCAGCGTTTTCCAGAGCGAACCGCCGTAGGTAATCAGCGTGACGTCGGTCCCCGGATGCCGCACCACGGCGTTGTCGATCGTCACCGCGCCGGCATCGGTCGCCAGCGGTCCGGTGCGGTTGTAGAGCATGACATTCTCGAATATCAGGACCGGGTCCGGGTCCTCCAGCGCCGTCCATAGCATCCCGCGGGCGTCCTCCACGGTCGCGGGCGCGAGGACCTTGATCCCCGGTATGTGGGCGTACCACCCCTCCAGGCTATGGGAATGCTGTGCCGCGAGCTGCCGGCCGGCCCCCGTTGCCATCCGGATCACCACCGGCACGCCGAACTGCCCCCCGGACATGTGCCGGATCGTCGCCGCGTTGTTCAAAATCTGGTCCAAGGCCAACAAGCTGAAGTTGACGGTCATCAGTTCGACGATCGGCCGCATGCCCGCCATCGCCGCCCCGATCCCTGCCCCGGTAAATCCTGATTCCGAGAGCGGCGTGTCGCGAATCCGCTCCGCGCCGAATTCGTCGAGCAGCCCTTTGCTGACCGCATAGCAGCCGCCATAGCGGCCAACATCTTCGCCCATGAGGAAGACGCGCGGATCGCGGATCATCGCATCGCGGATCGCCTCCTTGACGGCGTCCCGGTAGGTGATTTCCGCCGTTTGCGCCGACGCGCCCTGGCCCACGCTCATATCGTCCTAAGCCTCCGCATAGACATGTTTCGTCAAATCCGACAGCGGTTCCCAATCGGCCGCCTCGGCGAATGCGACCGACTCGTCGATTTCGGCTTGGATATCCTTCTCGATGGCGTCGATCTCGTGGGCGTGCGCGAGCTCGTTTTCCAACAACCAGCCCTGGAACCGCACGATCGGCCCCTTCTCCCGCCACGATTCGACCTCTTCCTTGTCGCGGTAGAGCTGCGCGTCGAACATCGAGTGCGCCCGAAACCGGTAAGTCCGGCATTCCAGAAAGGCAGGTTTTTTCGTATGTCGGACCGCGTCGACCATGCGCCGGGCCGCGGCCTCGACCGCCACCACATCCATACCGTCGACCGGCTCGGACGCGATGTTGTAGCTGGCCGCCTTCGCGTGGATGTCGGTCTCGGATTCCGTCAGCTCCAGCGCGGTGCCCATGGCGTAATGATTGTTCTCGCAAACGAACAGGACCGGAAGGTCCCACAAGGCGGCGAGGTTGAGGCTCTCGTGGAACTCCCCCTCGGCCACCGCACCGTCGCCGAAGAAGCACACCGTGACCCGGTTTTCGTTGCGCATGCGGTCGGCAAGCGCAAGCCCAACGGCAAGCGGCAATCCGCCACCCACGATGGCGTTGCCGCCGTAAAAATTCGTCGCGGCATCGAACAGATGCATCGACCCGCCCCGGCCGCCGCTGCAACCGGATTGCTTGCCGTACATTTCGGCCATGACGGCCGTCATCGGCACGCCGCGCACCAGCGCATGCCCATGTTCCCGATAGGTAGCGACAACCCGGTCCTCGGGCGTCAGCACGGGTATCACCCCGGCGGCGACCGCCTCTTCGCCGTCGTAGAGGTGAAGGAATCCGCGGATCTTTTCCTGCGTATAGAGTTCGGCGCATTTGTCCTCGAACAGGCGGACTCGGATCATATGCCGAAGAAGGCCAAGCACGTGATCGCGGGTAAGACGGGGCTTGTCGGCGGATGGAGTCATTTTTCGTCGCTCTCGAGCGTGGAGATATCGCCTTCCGGCAGGCCCAGTTCGCGCGCCTTGAGCAGCCGCCGCATGATTTTGCCGCTCCGTGTCTTCGGCAGGTTTTCGCGGAACTCGATCATCTTCGGCGCGACGGCCGGGCCGAGCCGTTTGCGGGCGTGACCGCGCAACTCCCGGTTCAGCGCCTCGTCCGCCGCGAAACCCGGCTTCAGCGCGACATACGCCTTGACCATTTCGCCGGCGGTCGGATCGGGTACGCCGATAACGCCGGCCTCGGCCACCGCCGGATGCTCCATCAGGACGCTTTCCACCTCGAACGGCCCGATCAGATGGCCGGCCGCCTTGATCACGTCGTCCGCCCGGCCGACGAACCAGTAATAACCGTCCGCATCGCGGGTCGCGAGGTCGCCGGTAAGGTACCAGTCGCCGGAAAAACACTTCCGGTACCGCTCTTCCTCGTCGAGATACCCGCGCATCATCGAGGGCCAGCCCGTCTTCAGGACCAGTTCGCCCATAGCACCCGGCTCGGTGAGTTCCGTCACCGCGCCGTCGTCTCGCTCGACGATCGCGGCTTCTATGCCCGGCAGCGGTTTTCCCATCGATCCCGGCTTTACCGCCATCGACGGATAGTTGGCGATCATGATGCCGCCGGTTTCCGTCTGCCACCAATTGTCGTGGAAGGGCCTTCCGAAGGTTTGATACCCCCACTCCACCGCTTCGGGGTTCAGCGGCTCGCCGACGCTCGCCATGAAGCGCAGTGCCGACAGGTCATATTGATGCGGCAGGTCGCTGCCGGTCTTCATCAGCATGCGGATGGCGGTCGGCGCGGTGTACCAGACGGTCACCCGTTGGTCCTGCAGGATGCGGTACCAACGCTCGGCGTTGAACTCGGCCTGATCGACGATCATCGTGACGCCGTTGGTCAATGGCGAGATGATGCCGTAGGACGTTCCGGTCACCCATCCGGGGTCGGCGGTGCACCAGAAGACGTCGCCGGGGCGCAGGTCCAGCGCGTACTCGCCGGTGACGTGATGCGCCACGACCGCCTCGTGCACGTGGATCGCGCCTTTCGGGCGTCCCGTCGTCCCGCTGGTGAAATGCAGCAGCGCCATGTCCTCGGCATCGGTCGCGGCGACATCGAAATCCCCCGACGCCGCCGCCATGGCGTCCGCCAGGGAGACCGTGCCCTCGGGCAAGTCATCGGCCCCGTCGATTAGCAGGACATGCTCCAGCGTGTCCAATTCCGCACGGACCGGCGCGACCTTTCTCCGGTACAACGATTTGGTCGTCACCAGAAGCTTTGCGCCGCCGATGGTCATCCGGGCCTTGATCGGTTCCGGGCCGAATGCCGAGAACAACGGCGAAAAGACATGCCCGCCCTTCAACACGCCCAGCGCGGCGATATACAGCTCTGGCGTCCGCCCCAGCAGGCTGAACACCCGGTCGCCGCGTTTCAGGCCGAGCGACGCCAGGACATTGGCGAAGCGGTTGGTGGCATCCGCGAGATCGGCATAGCTGAAATCGTGCGCCGTCTCGTCATTGTCGATCCAGCGGAGCGCGAGCCGATCGCCGTCGCCATGCGCCACGTGGCGATCGACCGCCTCGTAGGCGATATTCAATCCGCCGTTCGGCAAGCCATCCAGGGATTTCCGTGCGTCCGACCAGCTAAAATCCCGGTACACGGTATCGTAGTCATCCAGGTTCGGCCGGTCGCCCGACCGCTCGCTTTGCGCCTGTATCGTCTGCTGTACCATCGACGGATGTCTTTCCGGTTGCCAATGTCCGCGTACTGTTCCACGCGCCCCGCTGGGCAACCTTGACCCACGTCAACATGGCGCAACGTCCCGCGGCGGTACCGGCCCCGCCGGTGCCGTTTGATTTTCATCAGTGCGGTAGATCGTCGGTATGCCGAGTATGATCAGCATAAGCGCATCACTGCCGCATGCAAGGCACGGAGACCATCACGATGAAGGCAATGGCATTGACCAAGGCGGGCGGACCGTTGGTTTTGGTCGACCGCGATATCCCCACGCCGTCGCCGGACCAAATCTTAATCAAGGTGGCCGCCTGCGGCGTGTGCCGGACCGACCTCCATTTGGTCGACGGGGAACTGCCGGATATCGCCCTGCCCGTCATCCCCGGCCACGAAATCGTCGGAACGGTCGACGCGATCGGCTCCAACGTCGACGGGTTTCTGATCGGCGACCGGGTCGGGGTCCCGTGGCTGGGCCACACCTGCGGCGCCTGCTGGTATTGCCGGCACGACGTCGAAAATCTCTGCGATCAGCCGGGGTTCACGGGGTATACGATCGACGGCGGCTACGCCGAGTACACGGTGGCGGACAGCCGGTACTGCTTCGCCCTGCCGGACGGGTTCGACGATGTCGAGGCCGCCCCGCTTCTCTGCGCCGGGCTGATCGGACATCGCAGCCTGACAATGGCGGGCGACGGCGAGCGGCTCGGCATCTACGGGTTCGGCGCGGCGGCGCATATCGTGGCGCAGGTCGCCGTGTCGCAAGGACGCCGCGTCTACGCCTTCACCCGCGCCGGGGACACCGACGCACAAGAGTTCGCGCTTCAACTCGGCGCCTACTGGGCCGGCGCGTCGGACGACCAGCCGCCCGAGACGCTGGACGCCGCGATCATCTTCGCCCCGGTCGGCGCGCTGGTGCCCGCCGCCCTGCGGGCCGTGCGCAAGGGCGGCACGGTGGTGTGCGGCGGCATCCACATGAGCGACATTCCCGCCTTCCCCTACGACATCCTGTGGGGCGAACGCACGGTGAAATCGGTCGCCAACCTGACCCGGCAAGACGCCATCGACTTTCTGGCATTGGCGCCAACCGTCCCCGTCGAAACCCATACAGAACCCTTCCCCCTGACCGACGCGAACACAGCGCTCGACCGGCTGCGGGCCGGCCAACTCAGCGGCGCGGCGGTGCTGGTGATGTAGGGGGCCGAAACAGCGGCACCCATAGAAAAAGGGGTCAGCGGCGGAAACCGCTAACCCCTTGGAAATTTGGGGTGGCATATGGGATTTGAACCCACGACCCCCAGATCCACAATCTGGTGCTCTAACCAACTGAGCTAATGCCACCATATGCCCGGATTTATCCGGGGCCTGTCTTATTGGCCCGGACGACTCCGAGGGGCCTGATTTAGTCCCGGCGCACTGCGCCGTCAAGCGAACTCGACGGGCACCGGCCGCTAGTCGGCCCTGTGGGAGCCGTCCTCCGCGCCCCTCGCCTTGCCGTCCGGCTTGCTGTACAAGCAGAATACAGGAAAACGAGGGATATTGCCGGGATTTCCGGGGTAGCCCTCCGACGCGATACAAGGGGAGAACGCCGTGCTGCAATTGGCCGACAATCTACAACGTCTCGGTACCGAGACCGCCTTCGAGGTCCTGGCGCGGGCCGCCGCGCTCGAGGCCGAAGGCCGCAGCATCATCAATCTCGGCATCGGCCAGCCCGATTTCAAAACGCCGGATCATATCGTAGAGGCCGCCATCAAGGCGCTCCGCGACGGCCATCATGGCTATACCCCGGCGAACGGCATCCTGCCCCTGCGCGAGGCGGTGACCGCCGACCTGCACAAGCGGCATGGCGTCGAGGTCGATCCCGACGACGTGGTCGTGGTCCCCGGCGGCAAGGTCACCATGTTCTTCGCGATCATGATGTTCGGGCAGCCCGGCGCGGAGATCATGTATCCGGATCCCGGCTTCCCGATCTACAAGTCGGTGATCGACTATTGCGGCGCCAAGGCCGTGCCGATCGTGCTGCGCGAAGAGAACGAGTTCGCCTTCAGCGCCGAGGAGGTGCTGAGCCAGATCACGCCCAAGACCCGGCTGATCATCCTCAACAGCCCCGCCAACCCGACCGGCGGCACCGTGCCCAAATCCGAGTGGGACAAGCTCGTCGACGGGCTCGCCGCCCATCCCGACGTCGCGATCCTGGCCGACGAGATTTACAGCCAGATGCTCTACGAGGGCCGCGAGCATGTCAGCCTATTGCAATATGAATCGATCCGCGACCGGGTCATCATGCTGGACGGCTGGTCCAAGACCTATGCGATGACCGGCTGGCGGCTCGGCTTCGCCGTCTGGCCGTCCGCCCTGGCGCCGACCGCCACGCGCCTGGCGGTGAACTGCCATTCCTGCGTCAACGCCCCGACCCAGTTCGCCGGAATGGCCGCCCTCACCGGCCCGCAAGACGCCGTGCACGAGATGGTCCGGGCCTTCGACGAACGGCGGCGCGTCATCGTCTCGGAGCTGAACCAGATCGCCGGCTTCCGCTGCGTCGATCCCGGCGGCG
Organism: Alphaproteobacteria bacterium; assembly: GCA_965228975.1. Lineage (GTDB taxonomy): Bacteria > Pseudomonadota > Alphaproteobacteria > UBA8366 > UBA8366 > JAJFJD01. The sequence goes on along the minus strand of OZ245851.1, from coordinate 1,548,773 downwards.
CCTTCTACGCCTTCCCCAATATCGAAGGCACCGGGCTGTCGGCGCGCGACCTTCAGAACCGGCTGCTCGAAGACGCCGGCGTCGCGACCGTCGCGGGCACCAGTTTCGGCGACTACGGCGAAGGATACATCCGGTTCTCCTACGCCAACAGCGTCGAGAATATCCGCGAAGCCATCAAACGCATCAAAGAGTGCCTGTAATTTGCACAGTTGCCTACTTTTTATGCATTTTGGGAGCGTGTGGAGAGAGGCATTTCAAAAAATTAAAGTGTTACCAATAGGTTAACCGGAAACGTCTTGATGGCACGGCGCGTGCTTATTAATGCGTCGTAACGCGTAGCACCGCGGCACGCTGCGTGAAAATCAGGCGGTCTGCCGCAATCGAGGAGGAAACGGGACGGCCATATGAAGAAAGTCGAAGCGATCATAAAACCGTTCAAACTGGATGAAGTGAAGGAAGCGCTGCAGGACGTTGGCATTCAAGGCATCACCGTGACCGAAGCGAAAGGTTTCGGACGCCAGAAGGGCCACACCGAGCTATACCGCGGTGCCGAATACGTCGTTGATTTCCTGCCGAAGGTGAAGCTGGAAGTCGTGCTGGAAGACACGTTGGTCGACCGTGCGATCGAGGCGATCCAGAATGCCGCCCGCACAGGGCGCATCGGCGACGGCAAGATCTTCGTCTCGCAAATCGACGAGGCGATCCGCATTCGCACCGGCGAACGCGGCGGCGATGCAGTTTGATGGAAAGCAGAAACACGATGTCCCCTGCACTGACAACCGGCAGGACGCATCAGCGGTGGCGTGAGGGCACGCACCGAACCCGAACCCGAAGCATAACCAAGACTCCAAGGAGTAAATAAATGTCGGATGTCGACAACGCACTCAAGATGATCAAGGATAACGACGTCACCTTCGTCGATTTCCGGTTTACCGACCCGCGCGGCAAGTGGCAGCACACGGCGCAGCATGTCTCAACGATCGACGAGGACGCCTTCAAGGACGGCATCATGTTCGATGGGTCGTCCATCGCCGGCTGGAAGGCGATCAACGAATCCGACATGATCCTGATGCCCGACGCGTCCACCGCGGTGATGGACCCGTTCACCGACCAGAAGAGCATGATCCTGTTCTGCTCGATCGTCGAGCCGTCCACCGGGCAGCCCTATTCGCGCGACCCGCGGTCGGCGGCGCAGCGCGCCGAGGCCTATGTCAAGTCGTCCGGCGTCGGCGACACGGTCTATATCGGCCCGGAAGCGGAATTCTTCGTCTTCGACGACGTCCGCTTCGATGTGACTCAGAACAACACCTTCTACGCGATTGATTCTATTGAAGGGCCGTACAACTCGGGCGCCATGCTAGAACCGAGCAATCCCGGCCATCGCCCGGGACCGAAGGGCGGCTACTTCCCGGTCCCGCCGGTCGACAAGGGCACGGATCTGCGGGCCGAAATGGTCACCACCATGTGCGACATGGGCCTCGACATGGAGAAGCACCATCACGAGGTGGCGCCGTCGCAGCATGAACTCGGCCTGCGCTTCGACACGCTGCTGCGCACCGCGGACAATATGCAGATCTACAAGTATGTCGTCCACAACGTCGCCGACCGCTACTGCAAGACGGCGACCTTCATGCCGAAGCCGGTTTTCGACGACAACGGATCGGGCATGCATGTGCATCAGTCGATCTGGAAGGACGGCAAGCCCACTTTCGCCGGGTCCGGCTACGCCGACCTGTCGGAAACCGCGCTGTTCTACATCGGCGGCATCATCAAGCACGCCAAGGCGATCAACGCCTTCACCAACCCGACCACGAATAGCTACAAGCGCTTGATCCCGGGCTTCGAGGCGCCGGTGCTGCTGGCCTACTCGGCACGGAACCGCTCGGCATCCTGCCGGATCCCGTACGATGCCAGCCCGAAGGGCAAGCGCGTCGAAGTCCGCTTCCCGGATCCGTCGGCCAACCCGTATCTCGCCTACACCGCGCTGCTGATGGCCGGTCTCGACGGTATCGAGAACAAGATTCATCCGGGCGATGCCATGGACAAGGATCTCTACGACCTGCCGCCCGAGGAGTTGGAAGGCGTGCCGACGGTCTGCGGCTCGTTGCGCGAGGCTCTGGAATCGCTCGACGCCGACCGCGACTTCCTGATGAAGGGCGACGTGATGCCGGCCGATCTGATCGACGGTTATCTCGAGCTGAAATGGGAAGAAGTGTTCAAGTTCGAGCACGCGCCGCATCCGGTCGAATACCAGATGTACTACAGCGTCTAACATCCGTTTGCCGCGGTTCCGTCGTCGGACGGGATGCGACACGTTGACGAATAACCGGGCCGCGCCATGCGTGGCCCGGTTTCCGTTCAGGGGCCAAGCTCGACGCGTTTCTCCGCGCCGCCGTATCCATGCACGGAGTCATGCGCCCGGATGATCACGTATTTCGTGCCGGCCGGAATGCGGATGCCGGACTGCGAGCGCGTGAACGGCTGCTCGTCTTCGTGGGGATGATACAGCGTGCGCGTGCCCAGCACGGTCTTGCCGTCCGGCGCGAACACGTCCCACTTGTTGGCGAAATGCTTCCAGCCGGTATCCCCATGACGCACCGTGACGTCGAAAGAATAGGTCCCGTCGCCATCCTTACGCATCTTGACGTCGACGACATCCGCCTCCCCGGCCAATACCGCACCGCTTCCAATCACCATTGCGATCACTATCGCCAGTATGCGCATTCCGCTCTCCTTATTGGTCCCGACCGCACCGTTACGCCGGCGGTTACGTGCCGACATGCGGTCATAGGTTAACGCGGCGTTAACCTGTTGGCCAGGTCCGTGATTTCACAAGTTATTGATCTGCATCAATTATTCGGCCTGACAAAAGAACAAAGGGTGTACTGTCCAACTGTTGGACAGCGGTTTTGTCCAACTTTTCGCTATTCGGCGGGGTCGTCGCGCGGGTTTGCGGTGCGCCTGGCGATCAGATGATAGGGCACCTCGGGGCAGTGGATCTCCATCATCGCGTAGGCCAGCCGCATGTCGTCATCCATGCACAAGCGCGCCTGCGCCACCGCGTGCATGCCGAGCGTCCGCAGGACCAGCGCGTCCTGCCGCGTCTCGCATTTCGGATCCTCGATCGTGCTGCCGACCGTCACGCCGACCGCGTGGGTCTGCACCCCGACGCCGGCGGACTGGCCGCAGGACAGGTTGCCGAGGGTCAGATAGACCGAGCCCGCGCTCGCGGCCGGATGGTCGCTTTCGTTGACGGTGACATTCGCGCCACCAGCGGCCGCCACAGCCTCGCTGAACGCGGCCGCCTTTGCGAGCGGCTTCGCCGGCGGCACCGGCGCGCCGCCATCAGCGGCCGCCGGCACGGCCAGCAGGGCCACGATCCCGGCGATCGCTAGAATTCCGATACATCGTCTCATCGGCAAAACTCCTTTACCTTTCGATTGTGGGCGACGATCTGCTCGGATGTCGGCCGGGTCAGAAAGTCCGCCTCGTTCGGGGTGATCCGTTTCGACCAGCTGCACTCACCCGTCGTCGTACAGCTCGCGGCGAAGCTCATCATCAGACAAGCCAGCAACATCCTCGTCGATTTCATTGGCCCTCCTCGCCCGTTCGACCTGGCCGTGATACTGGTCCCGCTCGGCCTGCTCCTGGCCGCGCTTCTTCTGCGACCACAGTGCGAACGCCAGCAACCCCGCAAACAACAAGACGCCGGCGCCGATCAGCGCCCAGGTCATGCCGCTTTCTTCTTCGCGGCGGGTTTCGCCGGTGCCGGATCCGGCTGAACTTCCGGCGGCGGGTCGGTGAACGCTGCCGCCGGCACGGCCGTTCGGTCGTCGTAGTCTTGCAGTTCGGCCATGCGCGCCAGGATGATCCCGTTAAGATCCTCCGGCGTCAGCTTGAAATGCTTGAGGGCGCCGGGGATCTTGTTGTTGGCGTAGAGCGCCGTCTGCTGCGCGATCGCGCTTTTCACCGAAACGTCCAGCTTGTCGCGCACACTCGCGCCGACCCATGCGCGGCCGGCGCTGATGCCTCGATCGACGACCGCGAAGATCAGGTCGCGCTGCCGATCGTCGATCTGGATCCCGACCAGCTTCGACGCCTTGGTGATACCCCACATGATCAGTGCGCTGATCGCAGTACCGACCACCGGCAGGACGTAGTTCTCGAACAGCGGGGCAAAGTTGATGCCCGTTTCAGTGACGGTGACCAGGTCTTGGGCCGTCGCCGGCGCGGCGGCCAGCATGACGAACCCGACCAGCCCGATCGCCAACGCTTTAAGCGATTGCATAGTCGTCTCCTTCGATTTGTGCGGTGTAGATCTCGACGAATTTCTCGACGGTGCCGGCGCCGCGCGCGCTGTTGTAGTAGCGTTTCCAGTAGTCGCCGAGCGCGACCAGGTCGTCGGCCGCCGGCAGCGGCTCTTTCCGGCGCAGGTAGCACAGCCGCGCGATCGCGGTGGCATAGGCCAGGTTGGTGATCAGCTCCTCGACCGGCGGGACGCGGATGGTTTTGCCGTTCGCCTCGATCGCGATCGGCTCCTGGCCGGACGCCAGGGTCACCACGCGTTGCCGCAGCGGCGCGCGGTAGACCAGATAGTTGGCGTAGATGTCGCGGTGGGTCGCCGGCTCGACCTGGTAGAGCCCGAGCGCCGGGCCGGCATCCCATTGCTGCAGGTAGGTCAGACGGCTCTCGACCAGCGCGGTGCCGATCAACAGCTCCTCGGCCGCCGCGCTGTAGGCGCCGAGATACTGCAGCGTCGGCCGCACGACCAGCGTGCGGAAATCCGTGATGTCAATCATGTCCGTGCTCCCGGTTGTCTAGGATCCTGTCGAGTTTGCGGTCCAGCTTCTCCATCCAGCGGTTGAGCCGTTCCTCGACATCTTTCAGGTGCGCGATCGACGCGTATTTGTCCGCAACCTGAAGCTTGAAATCGGTGAGATCCTTGTCCATCGCGCGGATCGCCCTCTGCGCGTCAAGGCGGTTCTTGACGATCACGCCGACAAGCGCCAGCAAGAGCGGGATCTCGACGACGGTGACCCATTGGATCCAGTTGATACCGTCGGCCATCAGGCAGCCCTGACGATGTAGTTGAGCGCGAGCCACGGCTGCATGTTGTTGTGCGCCTGGTCTGATCCGAGCGTGTTTGTCTGCTGCGCGACCGAGCCCACATTCACCGGCGAAGCAGCGCCGTCGACTGCCAGCGTGCCGGCGCGGTCGTTATACGTGAAGGCGTGCGCCGGCATTTCATCGATCGTCAGCTGATGCGTTTCCGCGCCGCCGGCGTCGCCATGCGTCCGCGCGGTCAAGGATGCGCCGGCGCCGGATCCGATCACAGCGCGGCCGCGCACGTCGGGAAGCGTGATCGTCTTGCTTGCCGTCCAGTCCGCATCGCGCGTTGTGCGGCCGCCGGAAACCGGCGCCTCGCTGTCGGCCATGCCGTCATAGATCAGTTTCCAAAGGGTCTCGTAACTGTCGCTAGCCTGGGTCGCGGCGGACGCCGCGCTGCCGAGGGTATCGCCGTTGAGCAACAACCAATCCGCCGGCGGCGCTGAGCCGAGATATTCGATTACGCCGCCAACCGGCAGTTTGGAGGATCCGGCCGGCTCCACGTCGATGCCGATTTCGAGGCCGAGCGTCTGCCGCGCCGTCGCCGCGTCCGGATCGTCGATCAACGTCTGCCCGAAGGCGGACACGAGCGCTGACGCCACGGCCGCGACCACTGCGATCGGCTGTCCGGTCGACGCGTCGAACCCGAGGACCTGACCCTTGCGATCGTCCAGGTTCGGCAGATCGTTCAAGCCCGCCGTCGTCTCGTTTTCCGGCAAGCGCAAAGATCGCTGAAGAAGCACTGCCAGCTGTTGCGCGACGATCGTAACGCGGTCTAGGCCATCCTCGTGGCTTTCGGCCGGAAACGGATCGTTCTCGACATAGTCGATATCCTGGATCGACGGCACGTTGCGCACGATCAGGACCACTTCGCCGCCGACAAGCGGCGTATCCATGACGACGTTGCCGCCGCTGTCCTCGCCGGCGCCCGTCACGCTGAACGCGCTGGTCTCCACCCCGTCGATGAACACCCGCAGATCGGTATCGGCAAAGATCTTGTTGTCATATGGGAACGTGGTGGCACCCGGCGCCGCGACATACGACCAGCGGGAGTTTTCATTCGACAGAACCATCAGCTGCCTCCGATGATGTTACTGAAATCGGGCGCCCGCGACGGCGCGCGGCGGCCGGGCTCCCAGAAATAATCCTGACCGAAATCGCGGCGGAACCGTTGCCGCTGCCGGCGGAACTGCCGGCGCGCCTGCGGATCCACCTGGCGCTGCAGCTCGTCGAGGATCAGCCGCTCGTAGCCGAGCCGCGCATACCAAAGCGATCCGCCCGGCGTGTAGCGTTTCAGGAAACCGACCAGCTCGCGGCCGGCGTTGGTCCGGTCCTCGCCCGGCAGCTGCGCCGCGTTGCCCAAGGTCAGCCGGCGCACGTCGTTGAAGAAACCGACCACCGGGCCGGCGACCGTTTCGGACAGCCCTCGGTCGAACCGGTTCACATCGGAAAACAGGAAGTCGCCGAAGATCCCGAGGCCGCCACCCTGCAGCATCGCCGCCGCCCAGAACTCGGCCGACCTCTTGCCGGTCACCGGCCGAGGATCCCGGCCCTTGGCGATCTCCTTCATCTGCAGCGCCAGCGCGCCCATCAGCGTGGTGGAGATCACCAGGTTCGCGAAGTACCGGCCCCGGTTCATCGCACCCTTTTCCAGCATCGCGCGGCGGATATGGGTGAACGCCACCGTGATCGCGAAATTCTTGTACATCGCGACGCTGCGCAGCAGCTCGCCGGATATCGTGCCCGGCCGGTTGTCGCCGATCACCATGACGCGGCCACGCAGGCTGGCGGACGGCACCGCGAATTCGGTCTCGGTCTGGATCATTTCGAGCAAGCGCGTTGCCAGATCCTCGCCGTCCGGAATGTCTGTGCGCGCGGCCATCTCGTCCGGCCGCAAGAAGGTGGCGCCGTCCACGTCATACAGGTCGGTCGCGCGCAGCCGGTCCCACTGGCCGGCGTCGAAACCGTAGCGGCCGAGCGTGCGCTGCAGCGGCCCCGGCAGCTCGTCGAAGGTGCGGCCGACGCTTTCCGCCAGGAAGCCCATGAACTCCATCCCGAAGGCCCAGCGGCCGGCCTGGGTCCAGGGCGACAGCAGCGACACACGCATCGTGAAGTCGGCCAGGCGCTTGGTGATCTCCGGCCCGGTGACCTCGCCGAGATAGCGTTGCTGCGCCAGCGCCTGGCTCGACCAGTTCTCGGCGATCAGACCGAGCCGCACGGCCGTGCGCTGGTCCTCGGTGACGGTCGGCCGCAACAGCTTGGCGACACGTTGCACGGTCGCGGCCTGCGGCAGGCCGGCGTGCTGCGCGGCCAGGCGCTGGAAATTCACGTCGGTGATCGCCGACAGCGAAGCCGCGCCGAGCTGCGCCGACTGCAGGAAAGACCGCAGCCCGGCGAAGCTGCGCGCCCATAAGCCGTCGATCGGCGTGTTCGCGGTGCCCGTGATGTGATCCATCATGTCGTTGGCCTGCTTGATCCGGCGGCGCGCGCGGTCCAGCTGGCCGGTCGTGCCGGCGGCCGCATCGGCCAGGCCGGCGCGCTGCTCGACGACCTGGCCCATCCAGCGCACGGTCGCGTTCGGGTTGGGCCCCAGGATCTCCAGCTGCGCGATGTCGCGGGCCATGCTCTCCAGGTGGCCTACCATGACGGAAAACGGATCGGCCGAACCGAACCGCTCCTGGTAGGCAAGCCAATCGTCGGGACTGCGGAACACCAGGAAACGGTGATCGATGCGGCGATTCGCCAGCGCGCGGCCGCCGGGCGCGCCGGACGGGGTCATCCTGGCAAAGCCGTCGCTGCGGATCGTCTCGTAGGCCTGGCGCAGGGCGTCGTCGAGCCGGGATCCGCGCAGCGGCAGCCCGGTGACCTCGTCGAGCATCCGGTCGGTATCGAGGCGCGGCAGGATCTCGTCGCGCCAGGTCTCGAAACCGACCTGGCGGACCCGCAGCGTATCGTGCTGCTGCGGCAGGCCCCAATCCTCGCGCTTGGGGATCCGGCCGCCGGCGGCGTTGAAGCGCAGCCGCGCCGTCTCGGCGGTCTGGGACCAGGCCTGCGCCAGCTCGCGCGCGGCCGCATCGCCGGTATTCTCGCCGAACACCTCGCGGACCATGTTGCGCAGCTGCGCCTTGTTCCGGGTGCGCCCGACCAGGTCGCGGCGGAAGGTCGACAGCACCCGGTCCATGCCGGAATGCAGCCGGCCGAGCACCGCCTTGCGCCGCGCCTCGACGTTGGAGAAGGTCGCCAGCTCGTCGGGGTCCAGGTGCGCCAGCATGGCGGCGCCGGGATCCGCCTCGCCTCGCACGTTGCGATAGGCGTCCATGTCCGTCTGGATCCGCCGGGTCACGCGCGCCTGCAGCAGGGTCCGGCGCCGGTTCTCGGCCGCCGCCAGGCGCACCGCGCGGATCGTCTCGGCCGCCGCGCGGCGGGCCGCTTCGAGATCGTTGACCGTCTGCTTGAATTCGGCCTCCAGATCGTCGAACAGCTCCAGCGCCTCGTTGGCGCGGCCTCGATCCATTTCGCCGGCGTTCACCGCGTCGGTGATGCAGTCGCGCAGGCTCATGGCGTCACCTCGACCGAAGGATGGATCGCGCGACGATCGGAATATATGGCGCGCAGGCTCATGCCGCCGCCCCTACATTGGCGCCGGCGCAAAGGTCCAGCTGCTCGACGAAGGCGGCGTCGTCCTCGATGTCCTCGATCAGCTCGCGCGCGGTCCGGGTTTCCGCGACCACCTGGCCGGTGTCCGGATCCACGCGCTGCGCCACCGGGATCTCCATGAGATCTCCGGCCTCGGACAGCGCATCGATGTCAGGGGATGTTAGGTCTTGGGCTTCCGCTGCTTCTCGCGAAGCCGCTGAAACATCTGGTCGAGGTGCCGGTCCTCGGCTTCCTCCGGATCCAAAGGCTTCCGCGACCGCGCCGGTGTCTTCGAGGACACGCGGTCCGGGGTCTCGCGGGCCGTTGTTGTCGATGTTCGCGTAGCCATTGGCAACCCTTTCGTCTCGTAAGGATATATAGGTCTTTGACGGCTTGTCGGCAACCGACGCGACATACTCCGGGTTGATGATCCGGCCGGTGTTTACGAACCGCATCAGCATCCGACGATAGGCTTCCTGCGGATCCACCGCCATGTTGACCAAATCGACGGTATAGCCCTGCTCCTGCAGGTTCCCGATCAGCCGGCGGATCTTCGCGACGCCGCCGCCGACCTTGGGGATCACGATATTCTCGCCGGCCTCGATGTGCCGCTGCAGCTGCTCGGCCATCAGAAACGAACTTTCCTCATGCACCGCGTTGGCACCGATACCGCCCTGATATTCCGGCAACACCTTCTTGGCCTCGTCGGGGTCGACCAGGGCCGCGAACCGCTGCGCCGTCAGGCGCTCGGCGATAAACGACTTGCCGGCCGCCGGCGGCCCGATGACGATCGCGGCCGTGCGGTCGGTGCGGACCGGCCCCTCGGTCGAAAACCGCCGGCCGTTCTCGGCCAGGCGTTCCAGCGCGGCGTCGTAGCCGACGACCTCGCGGCCGGCGAAGCTGAACACCCGGCTTTCGCGGAAGGCCTCGTCGGGCAGGACGTTCGGTGGCAGCGTTTCGGGCACGGCGTCCATCGCCGCCAGGGCGCGCTCGATCGCCGGATGCGCGTTGAGCTCGTCGACCGGCGCGCCGTCCTCGATGCGCCGCATCAGATCCCGACGCAGGATCGCGTCGTCGTCGGCAGCGTCCTCCAGCCCGAACTCGCGGCGCACGTCCGCTTCCAGGACGGCGGCCTGGCTGGCCTGGCCTTCGCCGCCGGGCTCGGTGAATTCCGTCAGGCGTTCTTGCTCGGCCCCCGGTCCAGGGCGATCCGGGCCGCTGCGTGCTTCCGCCGCAACATCGAGATCGCCCCCATCTGCGCGAACAGAAGCCCCGTCGAAATCCCCGCGCGCAACTGCGCCTCGGATAGCGTCGACGAAGTCGTCGACGGCGCCCCGGAAGTTACGGTCGTTGAAGGCGCGGGTTGCGGCGGCGGTGAGGGCTTCCGAGAGCGGCCCTTTCCGGTTCGCGAGGACTTGGAGCGTTTGGGTCGCTTGGGCATTTTCGGTTTCCCTTCGGGCATTGGCGGCCGCGTCGAGCTGGTTGCCTTCGGCCTCGATCGCCGATCGATTGCGGTTCAACGTGGCGAACACGCCGCGCTCCTTGCGCAGCCGCTTCATGGCGAGATCCAGCACCTTGGCGCGCTCGCCGAACAGGCTGCGCGCCAGCTCCTCCTCGCCGAACAGGGTCTGTTGCGTCTCGCGCCGCGTGCCGGCGGCCAGCGCCTGACGGACGATCGCCTCGGCCTGGACGGCATTGGCGGGCTCGGTCTTGGCCAGGACGTTCAATATCGCCTGCTGCAGCTGCGCGTCGTCCGGCACCAGGCGGCCGACAACGGCGGCGTGGCCGGGCGTCACGATCTCGTTCACCACCAGGCCGAAATTCTCATCCGACAGGTTGGCGAGATCCCGTGCGGTGCGGACCAGGCCGGAACTGATCGGCAGCTCGGCGATGCGTTCCGGCGCGACGCGGAACACCTTTGCCGCGTCCACGGCCGAGCCGGTGCCCTCGGCGATATTCTTGGCGGCCGCCACGACGCGCGCCATTTCCGGCGTCACGTCGTCGGCCTCGCGCAGCAGCTGGCCGAACAGGACCGGCTTCTGGCCCGGATCCTGCGCCGCGATCCGCTTGGCGAGCGCGACGCGCTGGTGCCCGTCGACGATGAACCGCCGGCCGTCGCGGAACTCATAGACCACGACCTGGCCGGCCTTGACCGGATCCCATTCGGTGATCCCGGCCAGGCGGTCGGATACGCCGAATTCGTCGCCCTGCGATTTGAATTGGAACAGCCGGGCATCGACGCCAAGCGCGTCCGGCTCGAACTTGTGGATCAGCCCGTCGAGGTTGTCGATCTCGGCGCTGTCCGGAACCTTCGGCGCCACGCGCGGGCCGTCCGTCATCCGCACCGGCTCGGCCGCATCGGCCGCATCGACCGCCTCGGTCAGCCGGCTCTCATGTTCGGTGCGGCCGGCGCCGGTTTCCGGCAACGGATTGCTTTCCTCGGTCTGCAGTCCGTTTTCCAGCTCGTCGCGCGCGGCGCGTTGCTCGGCGCTCGGTTTCGGGACCAGGCGGTCGAAGGTTTCCAGCAGCTTGCGGCCGCTGATCGCGCCGGCCTCGCGCGCGGCCGTCGCGAATTTCGGCGAGATCTTCGCCAGGCCGGCACCGCCGCCGCCCAACAGGAAACCGCCGGCGCCGGCCAACAGGATATTGCGCAGCACATCCTCGTCGGTGTGCTCGACGCCGAGCTCCTGTTTGTAGGCCTGGACCACCGGCTGGATCACCGCCTCGGATCCCGCGCCGAGCAAGGCCTCGACGATCGCCACGCGCAGGATCCCGGACGGCGCCGCGACGCCGCCGATCGGCAGCGTCACGAACACGGCCGGATCGGTCATAATCGCGCCCATGGATCCGGCGAAGCCGGCGACATCACCCATCAGCGTGGCGCGGGCGCCGACATCCTCGGCTGTCTTGATCGCCTCTTTCGCGAGATCCTTGGCCGCTTCGCGCGCCGCCTCGGCGGACTGCGGGAAATCCTGGCCGAAGGTCGGATCCTCGATCTGCCGCTCGCGCAGCTCCTGATAGATCCGCGCCTCCAGTTCCTCGGGCGGAAACTTCCGGCGCTGCATCGGCCCGGTCTGCGGATCCTCGACCGTGCGGCCGAACGGATTGGCCAGCATTTCGCCGCGCTTCCGGCCCTGGTTCAAACTGGCGATGATCGGATCGTAAACATCCTGCAGGTTGCGGCCGCGCGCCACGCTCGTATCCGAACGCAGCGTCCGCGATCCGGCGGCGATCAGGTTCTCGATCGGCCCGGTTTCGAGCCCCGGCGTGAAATCCGGCTCGAAAACGGTCCGGCTGACCGGTTTATCGTAGAAAAACCCCTCCATCAGCCAGCACCCGCCTCAAAGCCCGTAGGAGCGCCGCTGGTGCGCGCTGGCGAATTTGGATCCGGGGTAGCGGGCGGGGCCGTTACCTGCGGTCTCGCGCCGCCTGAGGAGTCCGTTTGGCGCGGAATGAGATCCAGAACATAGAAACCCTGCGGGCCGGTGCCCTGAAAGAACTGCGCCGGCCCTTCGCGCGGATCCGTCGAGCTGATCTGATACTGACCATGCCCGACACTGACCAGCCAGACCTCGTCGAGATCCTTGGGCATCAGCTCCCGGCCCTGCGCATCGACCGGCGGGCCGCCGCCGACACTGAACCGGCTCAACGAACCCTCGACCTCGCGCAGACGCTGGACGCGGCGCTCGAATTCGTCGGTTCGCAAGGTCGCCGGCACGATCACCTGGACGCCACGATACTCGCCAATGCCGCCGTAGCGTTCGCCGTCCGTGCCGACCGTCCCGCCGGCCGCTTCATGCAGCGCCTGGATCCATAGATCCTCGTCGGCCGTGTCCTTGGTCAGACCGCGACGCAGGGCGCGCGTGGTGTAAATCGCCTTCGCGCTGTCCAGCAATGCCGAGCGGGTTTTCGGCAGCTCGCCGAGCGCCCCGCCGAGCGTGCCATCGGTCCAATCGGCCTGGTCGGACGGCGGCGGCAACACGTCGTTGTTCTGCTTGATCGCCGCATGGCCGGCGAGGGCGTCGCGCGCGGCACCCAGATGGCCGGCGCCGAGGGCGGTCAGGCCGGCGGCATGGGCGACCACCGGCGCGTCCTTGGCGATATCCTTGAACACGCTTGGCGCATGGGCGCCGAACCCTTCGCGGATCGTCGTGGCGATCGCCAGCTGGCCGTCCGGATCCGCCGCCGCGAAAGCGATTTTCAGCTGCTCGGCCTCCTCGTCGGTCGTGAACCGGGGCGGCACGCCGTAATGGCTCGACACCGCCAGCGCCACGCCGACGCGGGCGCGCATCGATGTCGCGGCCTGGTCGCCGACGATCTGCAGCGGCTCGACCTCGAACAGACCGACGCGATTGCCCCAGCTGATCGGGTCGCGGCGGACCTCGGTCCGCATCGTAGTCAGCAGTTTTTCGGCCATGTCCAGCCGCTCGACATCCGCCGCCCGCACGCCGCGCTTGCGGTTGAGCCGGGTCCGTTCCTCGTTCACGAAATTCTGCAGATCCGCCGGCGTCTGGACGCGCAGCCGCTCCTGCAGCGCGGCCGTCTTCTCGATGTCCTTGAAACGTTGCGTCAGATTCGGATCGCCGGCGGCGTCGATCGCTGCCTTGATGTCCTCCAGCCGGCGGGCGCCGGCGTCGAAGCCGGCGGAAATCACCTCGTCGATGTCGTCGAGCTCGTTCCCGATCGCCCGCCGCACCTTGGCCAGGCGCGCTTCCTCGCGGGCGATCAGCGCCGCTTCACGGTTCTTGGCCTGGTCGGCCAGGACGGCACGCGCGGTCGGATCCAGGGCCGGAAAATTCTCCTCGTCCTCGAGCATGGTGATCGCCAGGCCGGGATTTTCCGTGATCAGCTCGCGCACCTGGGCGGTATCGATTTCCGTCCGGAAGACCTGGCGCCGGCGCTCGGCATCGCGCTGCGTGATGAACCCGTTATCCGCCAGGTCGCCGATCTGGGCGAAGCCCTTGGCGACGATCTCGTCGCGTTCGACCTCGTTGTTGGCGAAACCGGCCTCGCGCGCCAGGCTGGTCAGGCTATTGTCGAGCCCGGCAACCGTCTCGTCGACCTCGCGCCGGAAGGCCCGCCGCACCACCGCGCTCTTCTTGGCCGCCGCGAACCGATCGAAGGACAGGGTGAATTTCTGCTTCGTCGCCTCGTCGTCGATCGTCTTTGCAATTTGGTCGCGCAGCTCGTTGGCCCGTTCCGGAAACCGCTCCTCCTGGGTCTTGAAGTCCGGATCCTTCTCGAATTCGAGCTCCAGGTCGGTCAGCGCCGTCGTCGCATCCGTCTCGGCCTTCATCAAGGCGGCCGCGTTGCGCGCGCGCTGCTTCTCCTGGACGAAATCCGTCAGCTGGTCGCCGAGCCGCAGCGCGGCGTCGGCGGCCGCCGCGCCGATCTGGCCGCCGACGCGCGGATCCAGACGCGGTTGCCTCGGCGTCGATATGGTTTGCGTGCGGCGGGACCGTGGGATTTCGAAGGCCATTTACGTGTCCCCGTTGAAGTTCGTCATGCCGCTGCCCCGCCCGAAAACGCGCCGGCGGCCGAGGCGGCGCCGCCCAACAGCGTCGTACCGGCTTTGAAGAAACTGGCGGTTTGCGCCTGCTTGCCCCGGAACCGGCTGAGCCGGGCTTCGCCTTCCAGCCGGGCGGCCTCGGCCGAGCCCTGAAAACGAACTGCCAGCGCGTCGAGCTCGATGTCCTCGGCGGTTTCCTGGCGCAACAGCAGCGGCGACCCCTCGGTCACGTCGCGGCCCTGGCTCGCGGCGGCGGCGATCTGCTTGCTACGAAAGGCGCGCCCTTCCTCGCGCAGCTGCTTCTCTTTGAACCGGGCAACCTCGCGCGCCCGCTCGGCCTCGCGCTCGGCCAGCTTGGCGTTGAACTCCCCGATCTTCTTTTGAGCCCGGCCTTGTTGGATCGCGCCGGCGGCGGCGACGCCGGCGGCGGCGATCGCAATGACGGCAACGGCGATCGGTGCGACAATCATCAGCCGATCCTCGCGTAGCTGATATGGTCGGATCCGTCCGGCCCGAACGCCTCGGCGATGCCCTCGGACTTGAAGCCCAGCAGGTTCATCAGCCGCATTCCCGGATAGAAGTCGGTCCGGACATGCGCTTCCAATCGGCGCATCCCGCGCTCATGGGCCGCGACGATCGTGTAGTAGGATTTCCGGACAACGGCGGTCCAGGCGGCCGGCGGAAGGTCGGCGGCGGGCAACATCCAACAATACCCGCGATGCTTCATCCGGATGATCCCGGAACAGCCGATCACCCGGCCGTCGTCATTCATCGCGGAAAACGCCAGGCCGGGCTCCATCAGGGCCTGGCAATATGCCGGATCCTTCAAGGCGTCATAGAAGATGTCGCCGGCGCCGGGCGCGAGCTCCAGCTCCTGCAGGTGGCGCGAATGGAACGGCACGAACCGCGTGGACATCAGCCGCCCTCCTTCGCGTCGATCTCGGCGATGATGCCGAGCAGCGTGAACGGCAGCGGCTGGTCCTGGACCAGGATGATGCGCGGATCGAGATCGGTGTCCGCGTTGTAATCCAGCTCCTTATCGCCGGTGAACAGATCCGCCGGCTGGTTCATATTCGGCCCCGGACCGAACGGCACCACATCGAGCGCGCCGTCGCGCGGCCCCTGCTTCATGCCCAGGCTGCGGTGCAACCGCGCGAACAGCTTGTGGATCTTCTGCTTGGCGCCCTGCGCCGTGCCGAGCCGGGCGCCGGCGTCGATCCGCACCGGTTCGACCAGGGCGCGTGAGCTGATCCCGACATGCACCTTCGACGCGGCGCGGGACAGTTCGATCGCGCCGCCGATCACGGTTTTCGGCGGCTGGACCATGCCGTCCGCCAGGATATCGACGGTCAGACCCTCCAGGTGGCCCAACCCGGTGATCGTCGTCGTCGCCGGGCCGTCATAGGTGATCCCGCCGTCGACGAAAAAGGCGTCGACCAGATCGACCTCGTCGTCGAACTCCCGATCCAACACCTCAACGGTGCGAAGCGCCGCGCCGTTGACCGTGCGGTTCACCGCGAGCCACACCTCGTCGTAGCCAACGCCGGGAATGGTCGACACGCTTTCGACAGTCCCGCCGCCGATCGGATGGCGCGACCAGGCCGTGACCTCCTCCTCGCGCAGATAGGTGAAAGCGAGCAAAACCCCGTCCGCACGGACCGCCCAGACGATCGACCACGGCTCCTTGGCATAAGCCATTTCCAAGATCCCGCCGCGCGTGATGTGTTCCGACCGCCGGGTCATGTCCGGCGCGACCTGGCCGTCCGCCTCGAAGCTGAACACCAGCTCGCGCAGTTTGCGGGCGTGCTCCTGCAGGAACAGCAGGGCACGGCCGGCGCGGACCGGCGCCACGTCCGAGGATCCGTAGAAGGTTTCGAACTTCTGCGGCGCGTCGGTCGGCGTCAGCGTGTTTTCGTTACGGAAGGATCCGACACGCGCCTCGCCGCCCTCGGTGCCGACATTGAGCACCTGGCCGCTATGCAGCCATTTAATCGGATGCGGTTCGTTGCTGTCGAGCACGCCGGAAATCGCCTCCGCGTCCAGCTGCTCGCCAGGGCTGAATTCGAGCTTGTCGCCAAACCCGCCGATCGCCGTCGCATCGTAACGGCCGAGCCGGGTCTCGCCGGCGGCCTCCCAAAGCCTTTGTTCATGGAACATCGCCGCGACGCTCCACCCGGTCGTATCGCTGAAAAGGCCGAGTTTCCAAACCGCCGACGCACCGACGCCGCCGAAATTGCGGCGGATGTCGATCGTAACTTGCGTCGGGCTGGTGATGCCGACGATCACGCCCCATCCGAATGTGCTGGCGTGTTGGATCGTGACCGCGCGGTACAGATCCGTCGCCAGGAAACCGCGCCCTTCGTTGATGCCGTCGGTGGCACTGGCAGTCACAGTGATGCCAAGCCCTGTCGTCGCGCCCGGCGTCAGCGTCGTCTCGGTCGAATTCTCCGGCAGATAGGGGCCGTCGTCGAAGACCGACCGTTGAAGCGACCAGCTGCGGTCGCTGAACCGGCGCAGCTCCAGGCCGGCGTATTGCTGATGCCGCAGGTAAAGGATATCCGCCGACTGCGTGAACTTGATCATCCGCAGGTCGGCTTCCAGATACGGCGCCGGGATCTCGACCGGCGCAGCCGCGCCACCGCCGAGGATCGACACGTTGTCGATCTGCAGCGTCTTCCCGATCTTGTGGACGAAGCCGACATAGACCGGCGACTGCGTCGGGGTGAAGGCGATCAAATGCGTGCCGATGCCGAGCGCCCGGTCGGACAGCAGCTCCTGGCCGGTGGTGGCGGTTCCGATGCGCACGCGCACCGTATCGCCCGGCGCGCCGAACACCTCAACCGCCAGAACATGCTCCTGGTTGAAATCGGGCGTGTCGATGTCCTGCTCGGCATGGGCCTCGGCCGTGCCGTTGCTGATCAGGTTGAGCCGCCCGGTCGCCGCGTCGTGGGCGATCGACGATCCGCCGCCGCTGCGGTCGTCCCAATCGGCGATATCGCTGTCGAATGTTCCGTTCGCGACCACGGCGGCGGTCGACGCCACCTGCAGCTGCGCCCGGTTGCGAAAAAACCGCATGTAGGCGTCGCCGGCCTCGATGTTGTAGGCCTGGCTCGTCGAAAACCGGAACGGCAGATTGCGGAACCGCTTGTCGGCGAATTTCGCTGTTTCGACGTAACGCGGAGACGGCCGGCGGAAGGCCGGGCCGTGCGGGATCGGGATCATGTTGATCAGCCGCCGCGCGCCGTTCGCGTACCATTCGACATCCTGCCGCGCGTCCAGCAGCGGCGTGATCTCGCCGCTGGTCAAATTCCGCAGCATGACGCGCTGCCGGGCCATCAGTCGCGGCTCTCCAAGAAGTCGTCCTCCCAGAATTCTTCCATCCACCCTTCCTGGCCGTCCGTCGACCGGGCGGTCGCGATCGTGCCCTCATAGGTTTTGATCGCACGGTCCAGGCTCTTGCCGTCCTCGGCCAGCTTGGTCCAGGCGGCAATGGCCAGCTTTAAAGAGATCGCGGTCGCCAGCAGCGGGTCCATCTCGCTGATGCTGGTGATCCGCTTGACATATTTCAGCCGGATCGGCGGCGGCGCGTCGGTGACGATCTTGCGCCCCTCGACCTGCCAGACGCCGTCCCATTCGTGGATTTTCACCACGCGCAGGCAGTAGGGATCGGTTGGCAGCGAATACTGGTGCGAGAACTCGAAGGCGGGCTTGTCGAGATCTTCGCTGATCACCGCGCGCGCGCCGGCGCTGTTCCAGGTGTGCTCGCGTAACACCTCGTCGCGGACATCGTTGAAATGCTCATTCAGGACGCGGCCGCGCTCCGTCTCCTGGATCGGCGATATGATCCGCTCGCGGCCGAGAGCGACCAGCGCCCGGTTGATGATGGAGATTTTCGTCGCCATACCCGCCCCTCACTCCGCTTCGGCGGCGGCGCACCCGGCGAACCGGACACACCGCCGCCTTCTCGGGGTATCAGTCCTCGACGTACTCGACGTACCCTTCCAGGGTTTCGCCGTCGTCGAATGCGGCATCGTTCACCTGAGCGGTGACCGTGAAGCTCGTCCGGCTTTCGACAACCTGATTGACCTCGATGGTCTTGGTGCCGGCAGCGGACGCATCGACATTCGCGTCGAAAGCATCCGGATCCGCCGCCACTGTCACGCCGTCGCTGCCGGTGTACTCGCTGAGACCGGTATCGAGCGTCCGTGCCGCACCGAGCGCAGACCAGCCGGGCGCGTACACGACGCGAAGGATCCGGACCGGACGGCCGCCATTGAATTTGACGAGATTGGCGATCGACCCGGCATCGCCGGCGCCGTTCTGGGTGAAGTTGAAATACTTCGATCGCACCCGGCCGTGGTCGTTGTACGACGGATTGACGATCGCCGGCGACACGAGGCCGTTGGCGATCTGGGTGCTGTTCTGGTTTGTGATAGCCATAGTCAGTCTCCTGTTTAAATCGTCGGTGACGGCGCCCGCTAAGCGCCAGGCGCCATCAGGTCACGGTGTCAATCAGCTCTCCTGGCAGGCGACCTCGACGACCTTTTCCTCCTCGACGCGAACGGCATCGCCGGAGTAGTCGACCTGGACCTGAATGTTGTTTTTCTTATCCGCCCGGCGCGTGATATCCGAGACGATGTCCTCGCCCATGCACATGCCGATCGCAGACTCCGTCCACGCACCGCACTGGCGGTCGCCGTTTCCGTCCAGCCCAAGCCGTTCGGTCCGGATGAATTCCATATTGAGGAATTCGTTGATCTCGCCTTTGACCAGCGCTTTGACGGTGTTGTAGTCGGCGGATTTGATTTCCGTCGTATTCAACAGGTTCGTGCCCTGTTTCGACGTGTAGACGAAGTACCGCTTCTCGTCCTCGTCGACCTCGTTGCCGTCCAGGATCTCCTTCACGCTCAGCAGCTTGTCGAGGGTCAACCCTGACGCTGCGACCGGCACCTTCTGCGTGGATGGCAGTGCGACGGCCGAGGCGGCCTCGTTGGCATCGACCGAGAATGAGTTGCCGAAAGCGGCGCCGATGATCAGCGTGTCCTTGCGGCGGTTCATCGCCCAGACCGCATTGGTCCGGTACTTGTCCGGCAGTTGCGCGGACGCGGCCAAACGCCGTTCGTCCTTGCGGTCGATCATCCCGGCCCAAATGAAATCCCGCAGGATACAGCGGCGGCGGGTGTGATCATTCAGGATGTTCGGGGTGTCGCCGAAGCGGTCCAGGTCTTCCTGGTCCTCGGTCGCGGCCATACGATCGAAATAGGCCATCTTCCCGTTAAGGAGATCCGGGTCTACCCGGACGGTTCGCTCCAGCCGGCTTTCCTGTTGCTGGGCGAGCATGATCAGATCGTCGTGGTATTTGATCCGAAAAGCGTTGTCGATTGTCAGTAGTGGCATCTGTGCATCCTCCAATCAGGTGCGTTGCGTTGCAGCTGGTCGAAGGGCTGCCCGGACCTCTGGGGCCGGACCCGTCTTGCGCGATACGCCGCGCCGGGCGACGGTCTTTCCCGCCGTCTTCCGGACCCGGCGGCACGCGGCCGCCGGGCTACCCGGTTTATGTCTTGGCGTCGGCCGGCGGTTCGCCGGTCACATACGCTTCGAATTCTCTTGCCTGCTCGATGACGCCGGCAGGCTGCGTCGTGCCCGTCCGCAGCTCGACGGCCGCTTTCAGGCATTCGACCCGGATCATCTCGATCGCGGGGCGGGCCGCCTGGCGCCCGGTCGGCGCCGGCGGCGACTTGTCCTTCTTCTGTTTTCGCCGGACCCCCATCAGGCCCCGTCGCCTTTCTCGGCAAGCCGGGTCAGTTCAAGAACCCGGTTATGGATCGCCGCATGTTCGGCGTGCCTCTTATCGCTGTAGGGATGCTTCGGATCGGCGCGCGCCTCGTCGCGGATCCGTTGGATCTCAGCCTTCGCGGCCGCCGGCGTGGTGATCGGACCGTTCGGACCGCCGCCGAAGCTGAGCGGCCCTTCTTCCTGCATCACCTTGCCGAGCTGCAGGAAGGCCTTGGCCATGCCGGGATGGTTCATCACATGCGTACCATCCATCAGGCGCAGCGTGGTCGGATCGTTCGGGTCCCCATCCTTGCCGGACAGTTGGTCGCCGAACACCGCCTTAACCGCTTGGTTGGCGGTCGCAAGGTTGGCGTCATAGTCACCGCCCCACTCGCTCTTGAGCGCCGCTTCGCTGGTCTCGGCGAAGGCGGCGGCCCGTTGTTCCATCGCGGCCAGGTCCTCGGCCGCGCTTTCGATGTACGCGGCCCGCATCGCCTTCATCACGTCGTTTGTCGCGCCGGCGGCGTGCCCGGCAGCCGTTACCTTTTCGTCGGCCTCCTTGCGCCAGGGCATACCCTCCGGCGGCTGCACGTCCCCGAAGTCGTAGCCCTCGACCGTTTCCGGCCGGCCGATCGCGTTGAAAAATTCGTCGCGCGCCTCCTGCGGCGCATCGTCCGCCGGCACGATCAGGCCTTTGCGGCCGATCAGCCCCTGCAGGTTTTGGTGCTCGCGCGCCAGCTTTTCCAGACTGTCGATATCCTTGAAGGCCGGATCGCCCTTCAAGTCGTCCGGCAGCATGTCACGAAACGACAAGGTGCCCGGTGCGGGATCTGCCGCCGGTGCGGGGTCTGCGACGGGGGCCGGATCCGCTGCGAGCGACGGCGCGGGGTCAGCGGCCGGTGCGGGATCTGGCGTCGGTGTCGGGTCGGCCGTCGGCGCGGGGTCAGCGGCCGGCGTGCCATCATCGATCGGGGGCATGTTTTCTCCTCAGATCTACAGGTTTCAGACTTACAGGCTGTCGATCGCCGCGAGCACGTCGTCGCAGGCGCGCGCCCTGTCGGACACGAGCTGGCCGCGACCGGTGCGCAGATAGGCCGCGATCTTGGTCATCACCTCGGCCTGCGCGTCGACCTTCGCCGCCAAGTCGGTCACGGTCGGGCGCTTCGCCTTAGATGTCGTCGACTTGGACTTGGTCGACCCTTTCGCTTTCTTGCTCATAGGAATTTCCCTCCATTAAGCTCCAAACCTCGGCGGGGTCCTTTTTGAGGATCCCCAGGATCTCCAGCCCGGCCGACTGCTTGCCGGCCGCGACCAGGGTGCTTTCCGTGGTCCCGGATATCACCGGATCCAGCACGCCGCAGTTGGCCAGGATGTCCGCCAGCACGCGTTGGCCATCCGGCGTTTCGAATACCCGGCGGTACAGCGCGGCGCGGCGGAAAACGAATTTCTTGCTGCTCATGGTCTAGGCTGCCTGGGCCACCGGCGCGGACTGCGCGCCCGGCGGTGTGTTCTGGTTGACGGCGTTGAGCGCCTGGGTCGCGGACTGCGCCGCCGGCGCCAGGGCCTGGATCTGTTCGATCTGCGCCTGGCGGGCGCGCTCCTCGGCGCGGGCCTGGCGGCGTTCCTCGACGATGCGCGGATCCCGCAACAGGGCGCGCGGCACGCCGGTGCGCTCGGCCAGCAGGCGGTAGCCGGCGTCGATGTCCATGTTGTCGTCAACGTCCGGATCGACCGCGCGGATCCGCTCGGTCATCTCGAAGAATTCGGCGACGGCAATGCCTTCCTGCAGCTTCTGCGCGCGGGCGATCGGGCTGTCGTACTCGACCTCGATCCGCACGCCGTCATTGTCCAGCGCGGCCGGCAGCGGCGGGAAGAAGTCGCGGCGCATGCCGATGTCGAACACCCGCTCGACGATCGCGCCGAGCAGTTCCGACTGCACGTTGCCGAGGAACGGGCCGAGCGTCTTGAGCGTCCGCTCGTCGATCTTCAAGACCTGCGTCGCAGTCATGCGCGGATCCTGCGACAGCTGGATCAGGTGGTTGTAGTAGGCGCGCGCCACACGCTCGCGGATCGCGTCGGAAAACGCCTCGCCGAGCTGCGGATCCGAGTTGACCGGGAAGGCCTGGACCGGCGCCTGGCGGGAATTGATCAGCAGCTCGCGCTTGACCACGGTCAGGCCGCGCGGGCCGCCGCGCACCGGCGACAGGATCCCCTCGTCGGCGACGATCGTCGGCGGGTCGATCCGTTTTTCCGCGCCCCGGATCACCGACTTGGTGGTCCGCTGCAGCATCTTCACGTCGGCCAACGCCTTGTGGCCCGGACCGCGCCCGTACACGTCGGTGTCGCGGATCCACCAGCGCCCGGAGACCATCGACTTCTTGTTGGTGCCGCTCTCCGAGATCACCTGTTTCGCCTTCATCGCGATCCAGGTGCTTTCGAAGGGCAGGCGGTCCGACCGCAGCGCATTCGCCTCGCCGTCGCGGCGCGGCTGGTGGACGTGCAGGAACCAGAACAGGTTTTCGGATTTCTTCGGATCCTCTGCAGCGTCCTGGATCTCCTTCGGCAGCTTATTCCCCCACCGCTCAGCCGCCTGGCGCGCGGTGTACTGGAACTTGCGGAAGAAGACGACCAGGTCGCCGTCCTCGTTTTCGCCGAGGTAGAGCTGCGGCATGCTGACATGCTGGAACAGCGGGATCCGGCCGGGCCGGTCGGCGATCCACATCGTGCCGGTGCCAAAATCGACCATGTCGCGGATCACCCGCGCCAGGACCGAATAGAACCGGCTTTCCGGCGCGTCGAAGATCTGCAGGATGATGCGCGCGACCTCCTCAAGCCAGCGCGCAACCTCGGCCTGTTGGTTGAGCTGCACCACCGTGGTGCGCAGGCCGAGCCATTTGGTGCCCTGGTTCGCGATGAAACCGATGATCGCGGCGACCAGCTCCTCGGAAAGCCCCTCGGCCGTGTTGTCCAGGATCTCGTGTCGGTGCGATCGGCCGCGCGCGTCGATCTCCTCGAAGCTGCCGGCGATCGGCTGGATGAAATTGCGGATCTGGCGCCAATTCGCCTCGAACGGATCCCGGATGCGCTTGAGCGTCGCGAGCTGCGCGATCAGCTTCTGCGCTTTCGGGTCGGGACTGATACCGTCGAAGGGCATGGCGCGGTCCTGTCAGCCGGTTATCGGCTGAGCCGGATGGGGAAATTGCCGGACGTATAGGCGGAGACGTTCACCGCGTAGAGCGCGGACGGATCCTCGTTTTCGATCAGCAGCGAAATGCCGCTATTGTTGAGGACATACTCGGCCTTGTTGCCGTCGTTGTCCTTGTCGATCGTTTCCCAGCTCGCGCCGTCATCGAAACTGCGCTGCACCTGGACGGTCCCGACGCCGCCGGCGATCGACAGGCTCGCCGTTCCCTTGAAGTTTACGCCCTCGGTGCGACCGAGGCCGGTCAGGGTTTGGCTGATCAGAAAGGTCGGTGCGATCATCGCATGTCCCTAGCCTCCAAGGATCGTCTTGACCAACGACTGCGGCGTAACGGCGTTGGTGTTGGCCGGGTTGGCGACGGGGGTGACATTGCCGCTCAGGATCGTCGCACGCCGGCCGCGCCGCCCCGCTTCCTGCGACCGTCGCAGCTCATCGCGGCGGGCCGCCTCCACATCCTCGCTGTCTTCGCTCGGCGCGGGATCGGTCTCGGGGGGTAAACTGGGTGCGGAAGATCCAAATGCCATATCGCCGAACACTAGAATCGGCGGCGGCGGACGATGTCCAGCGGCAAGATGTTTTAAAACAAATTAAACGGGATCCTGGACGGCTCGGCGTTATGACAACGGGTTGTTGGCGCGAATGCCATACGTGTTATCGGAGGCGCTGTTCAATTTCCACGCGTCCAGGTCCTGCACGCCGTGCGCGGTCGTGTTGAACTTGCCCGTCGTGTCGCCGACATAGGTGCAGTCTTCATCCTGCCAATGGAACCCGAGCGCGTTGCGATCGGCCATATTCCCCTCGACCGGCAATTCGCCGTTGGACCCGACAAATTCCGTCCAGTCGCCCGCGAACTTGATTTTCTTGAGGATGGGCTTGCCGCAAATGTTCGCAGCCTTGAGGACGGCCGCGCCGTCCGCCGTGCCGGAACCGGTGCCGGTAAGGTTCACCACGGCCGCAGCATCCGAAATGTACGGCGTGACCCCTTCGTCCACGTCGCGGAACTGGAATACGGTCGGGTTCGATCCGATGACACGCGTCACGATGCCGATCGCCTGCCCCGAATTGGCGGGGTCTTCGATGATATCGCCGATCGCCCATGTGCCGGTGTCGCCGGGCAACAGCGTGACTTCGTGCGTGACGGCCCCAACCTGCGCAAAGACCGCGATGTCGTCGCCGCCCGAATAGGCACCGCGCTCAACGACAAGGCTGTCCTGGGTGTGGGCTTCGATGATCTTGTCACCGGACCACTTGTCGCGGATGCCGCGCCGGAAGCCCGATATCAGGCCCGACAGCTTGATCGACACATTCTCGAAATCCCCGGTGATGTCGGTGTCGCCCGTCAGGTGGATTCCGACATCGTTGCCGCCGCCGACGTGCGACCAGAACTGCGCGTGGCCCTGGATCAGCGTATCCGGGCAATCCATCGTTAGGTCGAAGCCTTCGTCTCTGAGGTTCGCCGGAACCGGATCGTTGGCCGTGCCCGCGTAGCAGTTGAAAGGCCCGCCGCAATCGATCAAATGCAACTTGCCTTCATAGGTAATCGGCCCGCCGGGCGACCCTTGCCACGCTTCGGAGTGTCCGTCGCTGTTGTCCTGCGTCTTGATCACGCCGCCGATATCTTTCGTGTCCACATCGATGAAGTGCGTTCCAGACATCGAAAACGTGTGCGGCCCGCCGACAAGGCTGTCGTGGAACCATGCAAGCAACGCATCGCGGAATTTCCGCCCTTCGATATACGGCCCAGTGATGTTTTTTGACAGCGCATTCCGGTCGGCATACATGCAGTACATTGCGCCCTGACGGTCACTGCCGTTTTCGGCGTTGCGCCCGCGCAACCAGCGCGCGCCGTCGAGGAAGCGCCCGCCGTTGTCGCCGCCCGGATAACTGCCACGCGGGATGCAGCGAAGCCGTTCTTCGATGAACTCATTGAACGCCGCGTTGCCATCGGGCGGAACCCACATCCGGTTCCCGACCGGGTTTTGATGCGACGCGATGATCCGGTTGTTCGGATTGACGCCGGGCGGCATATGGACGAATAGCGTCCCGCCGTCCACGTAGGACGACATCCACACCGTGTCGACCGTCGCTTCCATTTCGGCCTGACTGGTCGCGTAGTCCATGATCACACCGTAATCGCCAGTCGCCGCGTCCAGGTCGCGATAGAACCACGTTTTCGGCGACGCGCTCGGCCCGTGCGGATCGACGCCACTCAGCGTCACGCTCCACACATCACCGCTTACGTTCGTAAAGACCCCCATCGCCTCGGTCATAAGAGGCTGACAGATCAGCGTGCCCCGGTGACCCGGATAGTCGTAGTAATAGCGGTTCCGGCTAGCAGCACTGGTCCCTTCCGCCATCACGATGTTTCTGTTGGTCGCATCGTTATAGCCCGCGCCGACCACGCCGAAGACCGTATCGCAGACATAGGTGTGGACGTTCGTGGTCGGCCGCCCCGGCAGGTTCCTGTAGTCCTCCCAACTCAGACCATCCTGGAAATTGCGCCCGGTTGTTCCCGTCGCAACGGACGTGACGGCCGCGCCCGGCGACGCCTGGGCGAAGTCCGGCCGGATATACAGGTCGGTGACGACGACGCCGCATTCGGGATGGACCTCGCCAAGCTGATTGAAAGCGCGGCGCTGGTGGTCGTCGATATCGACCATCTCCATAACGAAGATGCCGACACCTTCCTGATCACGAGCCAGGGCGGCAAGAGACCCAACCCGCTCGGCGTCAGTGATGTCGGCCTTGACCATTTGAAGCGTCGCGTCATAGGCGCAGGTTCGCACCGACTGCTCGACATCGCCGGTGATCTTCGCGGCCGTCGCGGTGTGCATCGCGGCCTTCAGCGGCGTGATCGTGTCCGCGCCGGCGCTGTCATCTTTGAGGATGAACCATTTGGCGGGCATCAGGGAGCCGGTTCGATTGCCACGGTTATCGCGACGTGATCGCCGTCTGCGACACTATCGCTCCACACCAACGCGCCGGGATTTTCGCTGGCGGCCTCTACATTCCGCTCGGCGCTGGCGACACTGACGCGGCTGATGGCTGTCGAATTGCCCGTCGCCATCGTCCCGTACAGATAATTGGTCGGATACGAGTTGACGGATCGCTGCCCTTCTTCGATACAAGAGCCTGCGATCCACAGCGTTTTCTTGCTTCCCCAACTCGGCGTGAGATTGGGCGGATCGGTAGACGCAGCACCCGCGCCGCCGCTCGCCGCAACGGCAGACGCTTCAACGCCATCGATACCGTTATGCCTGCGAATTGCGTACAGCGTGGCGGCTTGGCGGCCCGTTGCCGTTATCGTCACTGTGCCCGTTGACACGTCGCCGGCCGTCAGTTCTTTGGCGTAGACCGAACCGATCGAATTGAACCCGCTATCCTGCGCCTTCAATGCCCAATTGGTCGGCGTCGTCGGAAGCGTCGTGCCCTGCACCGAGCTGATGATAACGACAATATCGCCAGCCTCAGCGTCAGACGGTAGATTGAACACGTCGGCAGTCTCGATCGTTTCCGCCGTGCGCTGGATCGCAAGAGGGAACAAACCGTCCGTGGGGCTGGTCGGAGAAGAAACTACCGTGCCTTGGGCGACAGCGTCGGCACCGCTCCCGTCGTTAACATTCAGGGACCCGGAAACGAAATTGAAGAACGCGAGCGACTGGTTGCCGGTGGGGATAGACCCATCAGACCCAAGATCGACACCCGCCTCATTGTAGTATTTCGCTCTGGTTGCCGGATCGGTTAAATCGACATTTTCCGTCGTGACGTATAACTGCGCGACGTCACCCACGAAATTATCCGCAATATCCCATCCACGGCTATGCGGCTCGAACTGATCGGTGCCAATCGTGTTAATTGAAATATTCGTGCGCTCGACACCGTCGATATAAAGCTCACCGGTA
The DNA here is from genome assembly GCA_965228975.1 of Alphaproteobacteria bacterium. Lineage (GTDB taxonomy): Bacteria > Pseudomonadota > Alphaproteobacteria > UBA8366 > UBA8366 > JAJFJD01. Next base: position 1,521,643 of record OZ245851.1, on the reverse strand, counting down.
GCGGCCCCGCCGGTAGACGTTTCGTTATGAAAGGCAGCCATATAGTGGTGCCATTCATTGTCTACAATCTTAAACGATGGGCTCGATGTGTTGAGGATCAGCCTGTCGACGCCACCATTGTCATTCCACTCGATCGTGATTTCGTCATCACTTTGGAACCCGACCGCAAATCGACCGGGGTTATCGCTCGCCAAAACGGCTTCAGCGCCCGTAGCCCCGCGCCTGATCCAAACACTGACCATCATGTCGTTGGACCCGGAGACGCCTTGAGCGGGCGCGTCCAGCCAATCGGTCGTGGCCGCAGCGAAGGAGGCACCTTCCATTGCGAAGGACGAGGGGCTTGTCAGCGCCGCGCCGGCCGGGCCGGTTCCCACCGTGAGCATGCCTGCCGTCGTATAGTTTCCGGCAGTGCCCGAGTTGATCCCGAACGCGTTATATGCCCCGGCCAGCAGATCGAGCGCGGCCGTCCCGGTCGGGCCGCTGCCGTCCGTCTTGATATCGGCCAGGGTGATCGGCGCGAAGGACGAGGCGAACAGGTTGCGGCTCACCGCGATGTCGATGTCTTCGTTCGTCAGGTAAAGCCGCGCGCATTCCGCGTTGAGACGGTTGCCGCCGGCGCTGTCGCGGCCCCAGTACCATTCCGATGTCCAGTCGATCGTGCCGCCGGCGCCGGTGGTGCGCGTGCCGGTCTCGTCGACATTGTTGACGTAGAGCTTGTCTTTCGTGAGCTCGATCAGGAGCTGCCCGCTGGCAACCGTGAAGCCGTTCGTCGAAATGATCTTGAAGACCTCGACGCCGGCGGCGTTCGCCATGAACACCTCGATCGTGTTGTCCGCATTCTTGCGAATGTAGGACCCGGTCGAATTCGACCAGATGTACTGAACGACGCCGTCGCCGCCCATAAACCTGACCGGCAAACCGCCGAGCGCGTTGCCGTTATCGACCGCGCCGGCCGGTGTGACGCGCGATAGGCTGTCGTTCGTGCCGTCGAAGCGGGCCGCCGGCACCAGGCCGTCGTCCGACACGTCGTTCAGGACCGTGATCGTGAAGCCCTGCGTCGAGGAGCTGGTGTCCGTGCTGGTCGCGCGGACGGTGATGTTGTGGCTCGTCTGCGTCTCGAAATCGATCAGGCCGGTGTCGGCAACGGTGACGATGCCGGTGCTGCCGTCGATCGCGAAGCGGCCGCCGGCGTCGTCGTCCAGGCTGTAGGTGATCGTGTCGGTCACGTCGGCGTCGCTGGCTGACGCCGTGATGCCGACCGTCGAACCGTTCGCCGCGCTCTCCAAAACCTCGTTGGCGCCCGCGTTCGTATCGGTGATCGCGCCGACGGCGAATTCGCTCGTGTCGTCGGTGACGGTGATCGAGAAGGCCCGGTCCTTGGTCTTGCCCGACGTGCTCGTCGCGCGGACGGTGATGTTGTGCGACTGCGCCGTCTCGGCATCGAGCGCGGCGGCCTTGGTCACGATGCCGGTGGCCAGGCCGATCGCGAACAGGCCGCCGGCGCTGTCGGTGAGCGTGTAGGTCACCGTCTCGCCGGGCTCGGCCGCAAAGGCCGTCAGGCCGACCGCCGTCCCGTTGATCGCCGTTTCCAGCACCGCATTGGCGGCCGCGTTGGTGTCCGTAATGTCGGAAAGGGTCGTGCCCTGCAGAAACGCTTTCGCGAATGTATCGCGCAGAACCTGGCTAACCGCCGGTCGGATTGCAGGACGTAGTGTCATCGTCACCCAATGGCTTGATTGCGACCACCATAGCCGTGCAAAATCCGGCGATGTCCAGCGCCAAGATGTTTTAAAACATCTTCGTTGGCCGCGATCTCCTCGGCATGGAGCGTGGCGAGATAACGCCGCCAGAGCCAATCCCTAGACACGCCGAAACGCCGCTGCAGCACCTTCCAATGGATCCGCCGGCGGCGCGCCCGAACACAAACGCGGCCGATATAAAGCTCCATTTCATGGGAATACTTCTTCGGCCTGGGCATCACTCACTCCGTCGCAAAGGCTTGCTGTTCACGCCGGCGCCGGCGCCTGCGCGGCGCAGGAGCGCCGTAGTCGTCGTCATCGTCCAGCACCTGCGCTTGGTCCAGCACTGGCGACAGGCCGGCCTCCTGACGCCCCATGACGGCGTAATACTCGTCGCCGGACAGGCAGTCGTACTGCAGCGCGTCGTGGACATGGCTGAATTCGTTCTTGTCCGGCGTCGGCGCATAGGTGCGGCCGGCGCTGCCGTGCATCCGCCGGTAGCGGTACATCGAGTTGAAACCGCGACGCAGGATCTTGCACCGGGGCGATATGATCAGCGCCGGCTCGCGGCCGTCGATCATCTTGGTCAGCGGGATCCGCACCGCGTCCTGGCGCGGCGTGATCTCGTTGGTCGGCGCCGGCCAAATGCGGATCCCGGTCTTGTTCGACACGATCTCGATCCAGTTCATTTCGCCGGCCTCCTTGTCGGCGCCGTACATCGCCGAGGGGTCGGCGGATCCCGGGCCGGTCTCCAGCCCGGCATATCGGGCCTGCAGGACGCGGTTGACCTCGTCGCTGAACCGGTCCGGCCCGCAATACCCGTCCTCGCCGGCGATGATCTCCTCGAGCACGCGTTTCTGGCCGTTCGGGCGGCGTTGCGTGATCACCCCGGCCGGCGATCCGCCGGCATCGAAGCCGAAGCCGAGCGGCAGGCCGCGATCGGGCTCCAAATCCTGCGGCGCGCAATGCAGCCGATCGTTCCATTCCGCGTAGACCGGCTTGCCTTCACGGCTGTATCCGAACTCGCTGGCGACCATGCGCTGGATGTACCACTCCGGCTGGCCGACGATCTGATCCTCGTAGTAGTTTTCCGGCAGGTTGGGCATGTTTTCGGCGCGCGGATTGGGCTTCCAGCCGCCGTCGACGCGCGTCACGCCGCCAGGCTGCGAGTAGTAACCCCATTCCGGCGGCCGGTTCTCGATCAGCTGCTCGTAGATGTAGCTTTCCACGTCCGGCGCGTTGAAATCGAGATCCGCACCATGATGGACCGGCCCGCCGTCCGCCGCGCGCGGATACCGGCCCCACCGGCCCCGGCAATAGGTGAACACTTCCGGATCCAGCAGATCCGCCTCGTTGAGATACCAGCGCGTGACCTCGTAGCCGCGCAGCACGTCCTCGGCGCGGTTGTCGCCGATCGCGGTGAAGGCGATCTCGAAGTTGATCAGGCCCCCGTCGCCGGGGTGCATGAAGGTGATGTGATGCTCGGCCGGCTGGTCCGACCCGCCGACCCAATGCCCCACGTCCTGCGGAACCCAATTCCACCACGACGGGATTGTCGTGCGCCACAGCTGGCGATAGGTATCGCGGACGGCAACGCAGCGGTAGCGCCGGATCCCGTCTTTCGGGCTCCGCTTCTGCTCCATCGCCATGCGGATCTGCTTCATCAGCACGGCCGAAGTCTTGCCCGACCCGACCGGCCCCTGAATGCCCACGACGCGACGGTAATCCCGGTAAAACGCCAACGCCACCGGCCCCGGCGGCCGCCAATCGAGGTTCATCGCGCCGGTCATGGGGCATCCATCCTTTCAAAATAGGCCTCGCATTCGTCCCGATCGACCTCACCGACGCCGCTGCAAACATCGCATAGGCCCATCGGATAGCCGGTTTCGCGGGAGTAGTCTTCGCCCGCGCCATCGCAACGCGGGCACGCGAACATTTCACCCTCCCCCGACCCCATGGCCGGTTGATCCAATTCCGCCCCAATTTTTTCAGATCTGAGCAAATCCTCAGACGGACAGGGGCCAGGATCGTCGGCCGCCGGCGGCTGCGGCCCCCCCGTCGCGAAATCAGGGGGGGTGGGTCCGCCATATATGGCGGCGACGCGGTGCCGGTTCCGCGCCTCGACCGCGCCCCAATCGACGGCGGACAGGAGCCGATCGGTTAACTCGGCATTAACCGGCCGAGCGCCCGAAACTGGCGGATTTCTGTGGTTTTTGGTCACTTGTCCAACTCCCTACTGTCCAACTTGCCCGGATCCTGCGTGCTAACCTGTTGATTTTCCACGGTTTCGAAATCGCCCTCGATCGCCGTGATCTGCAGCCCATCGTCGGCGATCGCAGCGCCGTCGAAGTCGCCGCCTTCCGCCAGGACCAGGCGCACGACCTTGTTTTCGTCGACCTCGACGGCCACTGGCATCTTCTGATGGATGTACGGCGCCAGCTCCTTCGCGCAGCTGATCTGCAGCTTGAGCGCGTCGATCCGATCGCAGTTGAGCCGCCGCGCCAGCTCCTCGACCGGCAGCGAATAGATGTCCTGCAGGACCATCAGCGGCGACGACCCGCGCTTGAGCAGGAACTCCGACCAGGCGCCGGTGCGCCGGTTCTTGGCGCCAGGCGGCCGGCCGGCGCGACGGCGCGGTGCCATCGCCAGGTCGCGATCGATGCCGGCCGCGACGGCCAGCAGCTCGTCCGGCAGATCCAGCGGCAGCGCCGATTGCTCGGCGGCCGGCGCCGGCGGCTCGGTCGTGTCGACCGTGTCCTGCAGCGCCGCGTTCAATCCGACTTTTTCGCCCTCACCTTCCATTAAACACCTAATATTTAATTGCTTTTCGCCGTCGCGGCCTGGTCGATCGGCCGTTTCTTACGGACCGTAAGACGATCGTAAGCCGACCGTAAGAGCCCCACTGACTTATATCTATCTGTTATTGTTAGGTTATTCGTATTCATGGGCTCATTTCTTACGTTCTTACGCTCATACGCATGTCTGCCACACGCGCGCGTGCGCGCACCTGTAGCCGCGATCCTGGTGTAAGACCGTAAGACCGTAAGACCGTTGAAATCATTGAATTGTTGTCTTACGGCCGTCTTACGCTCCACACGCGCGGCGTGTACCACGCGAAATTGTTTCGCCTCGGCGGGTCGGGGCGCGGGGCTACACATGCTGGTCTCCACCGTCGAGCGGGTCGCCGCCCGGATCACTGTCATCGCCGCCGCCGAAGATCTCGGCGACCGCATTGTCGCTGTAGATCACCGTGTCGCGCGGCAGGACCGTCGAGCGGATCGGCTTGGCACCGGCGTAGTAGATCGGCCCATCGGCCACGTCGGCGCCGTTGAGCCGCCGCAACGACTGCACCCATCCGCCTTGCGTGGATCCGGATCGGCTCTGCCACTTGGTGCCCTTGAAGATCGCCTCCAACCCGCTGTGGCTGTTCGCGACGGCAAGCATCGGTCCGCCGGGCATGTCGTGCAGGACCTTGAGCCCGTAGCGCTGGATGATCTTCTGCGCGTCGCGCTCGTCTTCCGGCTGCGCGCGCACGCCGAAGGCCTTCTCGATCCACTCGCCGAGCATCGATTGCCCGCCGCTTCGGAACGGCTCGACCTGGTAGGTCGAGATCCGCTGCAGACACGCCTCCTCCTCGCGGATCGCGTCGCCGCTGTCGATCGCGGCCGTGGTCTTCAACTTCTCGGCCCAGGCCTCGACCGTGTACGTGTCGAGATCCGCGCCATGCAGCATGACGTGTGCGCAGGCCAGCAGCGTGCCGAACACGTCGGCCGCCCGCGCGTCGTAGCGCCGGCGCAGCAGCTCGGCGCGATACGTCTCGATCGCACGGCCGAGATCCGCCCAATGATCCACGAGCAACCGCAGCAGCCGGGATCCGAGATCGCGAAAATGATCAGCCCGCAGGGTCGGGGCGACGGCGTCGTCGGTGAACGTGCCGAGCTCCAGGATCGCCATCCGGCTTCGGTCCTGGCCGAGCAACGGCGGAATGTTGATCGAGCTGAACAGGAAGCAGCTGCGCGCGGTGAACTCGGCGCCCTTATGGTCGGCACCGCCGCGCAACACCAGGCCGCCGCTCGCCGCCTGGCGCGCCAGCTTGATCACCTTGTTGGTCGGGCGGTTGTCCTCCTCGGCCTCCAGCTCGTCGAAGGCGATCGGCAGCGTCGAGTGCTGCACCGCCTGCCAGATCCCGGCGGCCGAGGCGTCCGAAACGCTGATCAGGTTCTCGTCGAAGACCTGGCGGATCAGCCGGTGCAGCGTCGACTTGCCGGTGCCCGGCCCGCCGGTGATCCACATCAGCGGCCGCCAGTCGAGCGCGCCGCCGACCATCGCCGCGCCGATCCAGCCGAGCAACAGCATGGCGTCGAGATCCCCGCGCTTGAACGGCCAGGTCAGCAGCAGCTGCAGCAGCTCATAGCCCGGCCCGTCGTCGCCGGTCGCCGTGGCCAGGCTGTGCGGCCGGGGCGACGCCGGCGCCGCCGGGAAGACATAGCGCCCGATCACGCCGGGATCGTGCCAGCTGCCCTCGCGGTGCTCGTCGGGCCTCGGCCCGATGAACACGCCATCGCCGCAATGCAGGATCAGCTCGCCGTCCGCGCCACGCCAGGCGCCGGCGCCGCGCGCCTTGTCAAGCGCGTTGAACACGCCCTTGAGCGCGGCGGCGGCGATCAGGTTCTCGGCGACCTGCTCGGGCCGCCAGCCGTCCGCGTACCAGCGTCCGGTTTCCTTGTCCTGCTTCATGCGCGGCCAGGCTTCCTTCATCCATTGCTGCTTCGCGCCGAACAGGCCGAGTACGCCAAGCCGTGAGTGCTTTTCGAACTTGAGCGGCCGCAGCTGGCGGTTGGCGTCCAGGTAGAAGGCGAAATCGTCCTGGATCCCGAGCGGCGTGACCGGGCAGCCGGCCGGCAGCTCGGGCCGATCGTCCTCGATATCCGGCGGATCCCGGTCGCCATCGTGACCGCCGTCATGGGGTGGGGGTTCGTCGCCGCGAATGCCGGCGGCCGCGCGTTGCATGAACTCGGCCGCGTCGACCGTTTCCGCGTTCTCGATGTCTTTCACCACGGCCTGAATGCGCAGGCCGGCGCCTTCTTCGTCGTGCGCTGTCATAGGATCCTCGATTTACGTCAGAAAAAGGTCGGCCACTTCCATCGCGAACCATGCCAGGGCGAGCGCGAGGATGGTCCCGACGAACACGGCCGCCGCCGTCAAGGCGCAGCTGCTCGGCTGCGCCTCGACCGGCGGATCATGGTCGGATGGGATCACGCGAGCGCCCTACAGCGGCATCCGGAAGCCGGCCGCGTTCCGGTGCCCGCCGCCGCCGAACTTCCGTGCAACGGCGCTAACGTCTTCACGATCGTCCTCGGACCGCAGCGAATACGTTCGGCCGCCATAGGCGTCGACCACCACGGCCGCAAACGGCGCCTCCGGGTGTTTTTTCAGCAGCTCGTGCGCCAGGTCACTGGCAAACGCGTATGGCGCGTGAGCCACCGGCACACCGTCCCACTCCCCGATTTTCTTGAGCACGGCGGTCGGCACCATCTCATCGATCTTGCGATCGTAGAACCGCTCGATGCCGTCAGCCTGCTGCAGGATCTTGTTGCGGTCCGTTTCGAACTCGAAGGCCTCAAGCTCACCGTTCCACATATCGAAATCGTACGGCAATGACCGCAGGAACAGCGAAAGCCGCCGCGTCTCCGGCAGCTCCAGGCGCCACAGATCGCGATCCTCGATGTGGTCGATCAAGCGCGGGCGCTGCTTGTCGGGAAAGCAGAAATCCCATGTCATGCCGGCACCGCTGCGGTCCATATCGAACTCGGCGATGATCGGCGGATGGCCGAGCTCTCGATAATCCCGTAACATCGCCTCGACATCATCGACGACAAAACGGGCGCCGCTGCAGAGCTCGACGGCAAACTGCGCGAGATCTTCGAGCGCAGTCTTGTGGTGGTCCAGAATGACGATCGACGACGCCTTCCCGGCCAGCTCCAGCAACACGTCCGGCTTATACGAAAAATCAACGATCAGCAGATTCATGCCGTCGAGATCCACAGCCGGCATCGGTTGCCCGTAGTTGGTGGGAAACAGCTGGATATCCGGCCATTTCCGGCGCGCGACCAACGCCGACGCAAATCCGTCGTCGCAGGGGAAGTGATAAAAACAGGCGTCTGGTTTCCACATAAAACGCTCCTCGGTTAGCCGGCCCGCAGCCGGTCGTTTAGATCCTTGCCGACACTGGCGCGGACGATCTTCACGTCCTTGCCCATGTCCAGGTAATGGGCGATCGCGCGGTCCTGTTGCGCGGCCGCCTGCTCGTTGTCGCCGTCGTTGTCCAGGCACAGGATCACCGTCCCGATCGCGTCGGGCAGCGCCAGGCTCGCCATGTTGGCCACGCTGACGGCGGCCCAGACGCGGATCGACGGCTGCGCCAGCGCGAAGGTCAGCGCGTCCTCGATCCCCTCGGTGATCGCGAGCGTCGAATTCGGCGGCGCCTTCGCGATCGGCACGCCCGGCTTGACCTCGCCGGTTTCGGCGTCGATGACCGCGCCGCGCGCGACGTAGATCGCCCCGCCCTTGTAGCGGCCGAGCACCTTGCGCGGGCTCTGCAGCGGCGCCTTGTCGGCCACCAGGCGGCCGGCTGCGTCGGTGCCGACCTGCAGCCAGGTCCGATGCACCGCCACGATCTTGCCGCTGGCACCGGTGATGGCGGCCAGCATCGCGGGATACACGTTGCCGTCCTCGACGCATTTCAGCTTGGGGTGATAGCGCAGCGCGCCCGGCTGCCGGCCGAGCCGCGCCAGGTCGATGCCCCGGCCGCGCAGATAGGCCGCCGCCGGCGTGTCCCGCAGGCTCGCCTGCCCGTCGAGCCACAGATTGAAGGCTGTCCGCGATTTGTTGCTCTCAAGCTGGCGCGCCTTCTTCTTGCCGGCGGCGCCGCGCCGCGTCTTGACCTTGGACAGATCCCCGTCGTCGATGCCGAGATAGACCCGCGCCCATTTGCACGCCTCGGCCACGTTGCCGGCGAACAGGATGTAGGCGACCAGGTTGAGCGCGTCGCCCTTGGCCGCCTTGTCGTTGAGCGCGAAGTCGGCCCAGACGCCGGCCTTGGCGCCGGTCAGCTCGATCCGGAAGGATCCGAGATTGTTGTCGGCCCGCAGCGGATTGAAGGCGACGAATTCATGCCCCTGCCGCTCGCCGCGCAGCCCGATCGCGTCGATCACGCCCTCGATGTTGCCGGCCAGGCCGTCGACCAGCTGCTCGATCGTGACGAATTGCCGGCGGTCGGTCATCGACCCGAAATCTCATCTACGATGTGCGAACCTTGCTCCGTGACTGCATCCGCCAACCTCACAACAGCATGAGTGTGGAGTAATATTGCCGCCACCAGCGCCCTATCGCGTGGATCCATTGCGCCGGGCAGTTCTCCCTGCACAAGCGCATGTTGATCCAAGATTTGCCTGACGATGAGATCCATCACGCGTCCTCCCTCGGTTTCGATTTCTGTTTCTGTTGGGCCAGGTACAGCTTGCGGATCGCCTCGCCGTCCTCGGCCTGGACCTGGACGACGGCGTCGACGACGACGCCGAGGATCGAGGTCGGGACCGTCTGCTCGGGTTTGTCGGGGTCGGTGCCGTGGCGGCCGACGCTGCGCGCCAGCTCGGCCGGCGCGACGTGGTGCTGCAGCAACAGCGAGATCAGCACGCAACCGTCCTGCAGCATGCCTTCCAGCTCGCTGCCGACCTTGCGGTTGTTGATGAAGACCTCGCGCACCGCGCCGGTGCGGTGAAACCCGAAACCGAAATCGAATTCGTAGGGTCCGCAGCTCATCACGCGATTGCAGGACAGCCGGCGGTTCGACAGGCGTTCGCGGCCGCCGGTCATGCCCGCGCCTCCTCGACGGTTTCGAACCGCTCGCGGAAGGCCTCGTCCAGCCACATTTCGACCACGCCGCTGGGCTGGCGGACGATCCAGTCGCCCTCGGCCACGCAGAACACGCCGCGCGCGGTGTCGATCTGGGCATACAGCTTGCCGCTTACGGTGTCGTACTCTGTGCAGATCCCGTCCGAGATCAGCCGCTCGTACCAATCCGGACGCGGCGCGCCCTTGGTCAACTGGAACGCGCGAATGACGGCCGGCTTGACCCGATAATGATCGGTCATGCCGCCGCCCCGTTCTTCTGCTTGCGCGGATCGGCCAGATCTGACCGGACCCACACGCGGCCCTTGCGGAGCCAGCGATGGCCGGTCGTCGTGTGGACCACCGCCAGATCCATCGGCGAGCGGCGCGCCATGACGCCACGCGCCTCGCGATCCGCCTGGTTGAAGGCGGCCGTGCGTGTGCTTTTCTGAGCTAAGACGACGCTACCGAGCCGGACTTCCCATTTGCGTGAAGACGACATTGCCGTTCCTCCGAATTGTGACGGATGGATACGGCGCTCCTGTGTGCTGCTTTTTTGATTGTGCTGATCGTCTCATCCTGCAGCTGAGGAAATTGGACGATCTGCAAAGAACGGTGCGGGGCGCTGCGCTACAGGCGGGTGGAAAGGCCTGGCGCGCGCCCCGCGCCGCCTCGCGTCGACCGGCGTCGCTCTGGCGGACGCGGCCGGCCGAGTTCCCCCTCGGTGTCGGAGCGGGAGGAGAGGATCTGGTCACAGCCCGCCCGTCCCGCGCAGCACGGCAATCATGCCGGCGGCGCTTTTCAGGCGGTGTTCGATTTCGTCCAGCGCGGACAGGACACGCGCGGGCGCATGCGCGTGCGGATCCGCTGCCAGGATCTGCAGGACTAGGCTCGGCCCGTACAGCCGGCCGAGCCGGACCAGGTATTTGGCAAAGGGCGCCTGGCCGCCGAGCCAGGCCTTGGCGGTGCGCGGCTCGACGGCGAAGTCACGCGCAATCCGCTTGGCCGTGTCGCGGCCGCGATAGAGCTCATGCAGCACGCCAGCCCAGCGGGCGCCGACGATCGCGCTTTCATCGTCCTCGAACGACAAAGCGACGGCCGTTTCGGCCGTGGCATTGTCATTGCTCGGCGCGCGAAGATGCAGGATCACTTGAGGATCCGCAGCAATGATCGGGATGTTCAATTCCAACTGGCGCGGCGCGTCGCGGCGCAGCGCATCCGGCACATGGGCCGGCAGCATGGAGAGCTGCCCCATCATGCCGTGGCCCCCGCTGCAACGGGCGCCGCCGCCGGCAAGTCCGGGAGATCGTACCAATCGTCGGGTCGAACCTGGCCGTTCGACCACTTGTAGATTTCGGTGATCTCGTCCGGACGCGGCAACCGCCGCCCGTGATACCAATTACTCACCGTCGCGTGCGCTTTCTCTAACCCGCGCGCCGCAGCGGCGATCGATATCTCGTTGTCATCGAGGTAGTCGCGAAAAGCCATAGCCGCGCATCATCCATATTGGATGATCCGTGTCAAGCATCTTGCTTGTAGCCATGGCAAAGCGGACCGGGAATGATCGCCGTATGCTCAAACTCTGTATTGCCGAATTGCGCCGGAAACGCGGCTGGACCCAACAGCAGCTAGCCGATGCCGTCGGCAGCTCGAACCAGCACATCGGAAAGCTGGAAAAGGGCGACCGCAAACTCACCCTGGACTGGATCAGCAGGATCTCGAAGGCGCTCGACGTGCCGCCGGCGGACCTGATCAACGCCGGGCTCAACCAGGCGGCGCTGCGCGATGTCGTCTACTGCGTCGCCGAGCTGCAGGACACCCGGAACTACCGGTTCACGCCCGAGGAATTCGCCGACCTGACGGTCCTGCTCTACCAGGAGATCCAGTCGATCGACAGCAGCGAGGAGCGGCTGACCGCCCTGCCGCCGGCGGCGCGCGCAATGAGCGAATTAACGCTCAAGCGCAAAACCGTTGAGACATAAACCTTTTTCCCTAGTCCTTAATCGACAATGCCCTAACCGTGCTGTGAACTTTATCCTTCTTGACTAAACCCAAGGGGGAGCAATGAGAAATCACCGCATCGTCGAAATCCGACAAATTCTCGACCGCGCCGGCGCCCGGCGCTCGAAATTCCTGCGATATTTGATGGCCGTGTTCGCGCTATTGGCCTTTGCGGCCGGCTTCGCGGTTGGCTGTACCAGCCTGCCCTTCTAGGAAGCGGACCCCGCCGAAGTCTTTCCAGATGCCGTGCCGCGCCTTGACCGCGCGCGCCTCCAGCGTGTCGTAGCGCTCGGCCAGGCGCTCTAACCAGGCGTTGTTTGCCTTCGCCGTGTAGCGACGATAGACCACCGCCCTGCCCGACCCGACCATGGCCGCCGCCAGGTCCACCCGGTCGCGCGTATCCCCGAAGAAAAACGCCAGCCGCGTGACGCATTGCGCCACCGGCCGCTTGTATTTGTCCCTGTCGATCACGGCGCAGTTCACGCCATCACCGGACCGCAGCAGACGGTCCAGCGCGGCGCGCGCGTGGGCGCCCAACGGCCAATCCTTCATCTCCGGCGCGTCGATCCCCCATAGCCGAACCCGCTTCCCGGCGACCAGGATGGTATCGCCGTCCAGCGCCACGGCCGCGCCCGAGATCGTCGGCCGAGTCTCGAACGTGTCGGCCGCCGGCGCCGGCGGTGCGACGGCGAGCAACAGGATGACGGGAAAGGCGATCCGCATGGCGAAATTTTACAACCTTTAGCTGCCAGTGCCAGCGCCGAAATCCATCCCTCTTGACTTTTTTCATCCAATATGGATGATCCACAGTCGTTCAATTTGGGTGATTTCAGTATATGCAGATCGACCGCCTGACCTTATCCCAAGCGCTCACCGCGCCGCAACGCCGCCGCGCCTGGCGCCGCCGGCGCTGGTCGGATCCGGTGCGCTTCATCGCGATCGCCGCCGGCATCGCGGCCGCCTTCGCACTCCTGGGGGTGATGCATGGACCGTAAGCTCCTCAACATGCGCGATACGGCGGACAGGCTGAACCGCACCTATGAATGGTTCTCGCGCAACCGCAAAAAGCTGCAGGACGACTACGGCTTCCCCGCGCCGGTGCCGGGGATGGGCAACCTGTATGACCCGCGCGCCATCGACCGGTGGCTCGACGGCTTTATCCACGTTCTGCCCGGCGCGCCGGATCCGACCAGCGCCGGCGGCGTGGTCGACGTGACCGCCGAGCTGCAGAACCGCGCCAGGGCGATTGCGCAGGGCCTGGGCGATGACTAGAAACCCGGCCGAAAACCACCGCATCGCGGTCCGGCTGATCCGGCCCACGCCGGCGCAGCGGCTCGATTTCATCCACGTCTGCGTGCGCGACTTCATCATCGGCGACGCGCTCGACGCGGACCAGCTCAACGACAACCTGCGCCGCAACGCGCGGGCCATCCGGCTGCTGAAAGACCAGCGCAAGGATCTCTGGGACGACCTCGCCGCGCGCGCCCAGGACAAGCGCCAGCAGCTCCTCAACCAGGCGCGGCAAAGGAGAGTTGCGTGATGCCTAACGAAACGCCGTCCTGCGCCGACCACCGGCGCGACGTTCTCAAGAAAATCAGCGAACGCCAGCACGAGGCCTCGCGCGACGCGCGCGGCCTGGACGAACTGATGCGCGCGTTGTCCGAAGTCAAGATGGACCCGATCGGCTGGCAAACCCTCGCGCTTGCCCTCGATGGGGAGATCCTCGGACCAAGGTTCTAACCGCCCTCAAACAGCCAAAAGGCGATAGGGCCAACAACAGGAGCACCACCATGACGACCAACAAAAAAACACCGAACCCGGTCGACGTGCATGTCGGCCGGCGCGTCAAGATCCGGCGCGTGCTGTCCGGCCTGAGCCAGACGGCGCTTGCCGAACAGCTCGGCGTGACCTTCCAGCAGCAGCAGAAATACGAAACCGGCGCCAACCGGATCAGCGCCAGCCGGCTCTATGACACCGCGCGCGTGCTCGATGTGCCCGTCGCCTGGTTCTTCGGCGGCGACCTGGATCCGGACAACGCCGAACCGCCGGACCTGCTCGAAAAGCGCGAAACGCTGGAGCTGGTGCGGGCGATCCAATGCCTGCCGGAAGACGCGCGCAAGAAGTTCCGGGCCGCGATCAACGCCGTTGCCGAGATCTACCGGGTCGGCCAGGCGCCAGCGGAGTGACCCACCACCAACCACTGGAGGAAAACATGATGAACCGCGCAGCAGCAGCTCTGTTGCTTTTCGCTTTGACCGCGTGCGACGACGGGGCGTTCACAACGCCAACGACGAATGACCTCGTGTCGCCGGCGGCAAACTATGAGCTCGACACCTGGGGCGCCAATAGCGAGATCTACGAATTCTCTCCGAAATTGGCGCCGGAGAAACACTGCATCGTTTTCCTCACCGACAGCATCAACGCCGCAACGATGCAGTGCTTCGACAAGGCGGCGGCAACCCCAACGGTGCCGCTGGCAAAGTAACCCGGCAACCGGCGGAAAACCGCCGATCTAAAAAAATATGCCCTGAGTGCTGATTTTTTACTTGATAATCTGCACTCAGGGCCTATATTAAGCCCGTAACCACTCGGGAAACCCCATGACATCGATAGTTGAACTGATAGATCCCGGCGATCGGGTGACGATCGTCGACCGCTTCGGCGTTGAGCGAAGCGGCCGCGCGACGTTGCGCAACCGCCAGCTCGGCACCTGGGTGCTGAACATGGGCGGCCGCTACGGCACGCCGGCGGTCGCGGACGATCGCAACATCGTCCGGGTCCGCAAGAAAAACCCCAAGCGAAAGGAGATCTCGTGACCAACCCGATGAACAAACCGCGCGCGGCCGCCGGCGGCGACTTCGAGCGGATCCGGCCCGACCTGGTCGCGGCCGCCTTCGCCGCCTTCGCCGGCGACGGCGGCGGGATGCGCCTGGTCCGGGCGATCGCCCGCGACGACTTCAAACTGCGGCTCGACGACCGCCAGGCCGACCAGGTCCGGCGCCAGGTCGCCGAGCTGATGAACCGATAGGAGATAGCATGAGCGACTACCTGAACTACGAAATCACCTGCGACGGCGTGATGATCCGCGAACCGGACACCGACAACCTGGTCTTTATGATCACGGCCGACTACGGCGACGCCGGGGTCCGCTACACCCTGCGGATTTGCGAGTTCCCGAAACCGGATCGGACCTTTCGCAAGCTGGACGGGGCGAAGTATGCTGCGCTTTCCGAATGGATCGAAAGCAGACCTTGATGACCCCCGACCAATTCCGCACCTGGCGCAAACGCCTGGGCCTGACACAACAGAAAGCGGCGGACGCGATCGACGTGAGCGTCCGCCAACTCGCGAAATACGAACACGGCCACGCCGCGATCCCGCGCACCGTGGCGCTCGCCTGCGCGGCCGTGACCCTGCAGATCGACGACTACGCCGGCGGCCCGCTGCGCGCCGGCATCATCGAGGGAGAGGACGATGGCTGACAAACAAACGATTGATCGATCGGATGCCGCCGACGCCGCCCGGTTCCGATGGATCCTGAACGGTAACGGCTATTTCATGGAAGAAGAAATGCTCTGCGGCCCGCCCGGCCCGACCGGCCAAGACGAACAGGACGCCGCGCGGATCCAAATCGACGCCGCGATGGCGGAGCCCGATAAGTATTACTGAAACCGCGAATTCCGGAGCCCACAATGGCTAAACTCAAGCCCCGCTACTTCGTCACGAAACCCGGCCGCGACGGGCCGCGCTACTTCTGGCAGCCGGCCAAGAAACTGCGCGCTGCCGGCTGGACCCCGCGCCGCCTGGCCGAACACGCGCCGGCCGATCGCGCGCTCGGCGACGCGATCAACGAAGCCGCGTCCCTGAACAAGCAGCTCGACGCCTGGCGGATCGGCGCGCGGATCCCCGAGATCGCGCCCGTCGAGGAAGTCGCCCGGACCGACACGGTCGACGCGCTGATCGAAACCTACCGGGACACGGCCTTTTTCCGAGATCTCAAGCCGACCACGCGCAAGGCCTACGGCGTCTGCCTCACCGCGATCAGCCGGTGGGCCGGCGACCAGCCGGCGCGCGCGATCACCACGCGCCAGGTCGACACGCTCTATCAGGAGCTGCGACGGACCAAGCCGTCGATGGCCAACCTGGTCGTCGCCGTGCTGCGCCGGCTGTTCGCGATCGGCGAGCGGTACGGCTTCATCGATCGCGGGCAGAACCCGGCCGAGCGGCCCGGCACCAAGGGCACCGGCTACAGCTCGATGATCTGGCCGCGCGCGGCCGTCGACGCCTTCGTCGAAACCGCCGACGCGATCGGCATGTTCGGCATGGGCACGGCGATCACGCTGAACAACTGGATCGGCCAGAACACGATCGACGTGATCACCCTGCCGCGCAGCGTCTACCGCGACGGCGTGCTCCGGCTGCAGCGCAGCAAGACGGGCATGAGCGGCAGCTTGCCGATCGACCAGGTCGAGGAAGTCGCCCGCCGGCTCGACGCGGAATTCGCCCGGCAAGAGGCCGCCGGCGTCGCGCCGATCAACCTGATCATGCGCGAGAAGACCGGCCAGCCCTACACGGCCGCGACCTTCGGGACCGACTTCAACGCGCTCCGCGCGGCCGTGGCGGCCGACACGGCCCGCTTCGCGGTCGACGGGGATCCCGAGCTGACCGTCGCGACGGCGGATCTCAAGTTCCGCCAGCTGCGTCACACCTCGGTCACGCGGCTCGCCGAGGCCGGCTGCTCGCCGGCACAGATCTCGGCGATCACGCTGCACAGCCTGGCCACCGTGTCGCAGATCCTGGAGTATTATCTGCAGCGCACGAACGAGCTGGCGCGCGGCGCCATCGAGAAACGGCTCGCAAAGGAGCAAGGCGACCGATAAGCACTGTCCAACTTTTGCGCTAAAACAGCCGAAAAAGCGCAAAGATTAACAAAAGAAATCCCCGTAACGCATTGACGTTACGGGGATTTTTTGATTAACGCGGCGTTAATCTTTGCGCGATAGATACAAAACATGACGAAAATAAGGCACGGCCGGGCTTCCCGGCTGTGCGGCATTTGTAATGAGTCCGCCGCAGCGCCGACATTTTTGTCTATGGGGCGCATTTCTGCGCAAAGGGGCATGAACGACGATGCTGCAGGATCTCGGCCGAAACCTGATTAGCGGCGCACGCCTGTGCTTTCTGCTGTCCGTCGACCGGCGCGATTTCCGAGTCAGCGTCGATCAGGCGTTTCTTCTGCTGTTCCTCGGCATCGGCACGATCATCACCCTGGATATCCTCCTGGCCGCCGACGGCGGGCTGATCCCACTGGAGCGTGTCGGCATCTACGCCTTGGCGATCGTCACCGGTCTGCTGGGCTGCTTCGCCGCATTGCGGTTGATCGGCACGCCAAGGGACCTCACGCCGGCCGTGGTCATGCTGCTCGCCGGCCTGTTCTGGATCATCCCTGTTTTCGCCCCGCTCATCCTCGTTGCCGGCCCGGAAAAGCTGAGCCCCACGACCCCCGCCGGCATCGCCGCCGGCTGCATCGTCGTATTGTGGTTCCTGGTGATCGGCATGCGCAGCGTGCAGCGCATCACCGGCGGCGGCCTGATGAAGGCGACCGTTGCCGCCTGCGTGCTCGTCATCTTCACGGCTCTGCCGCGTTTGCTGGTCTCGGACACGAGTTCTTGGCTGCCCGCCCCGGCCCGGCTGCCGGCCGCCGCCATGCAGGAAAACCTGTATTACGGACAGTTCGGTATGATGGACCGGGCGATCAGTTGGCTCGACACCCACCGCAAGGGCACCACCGACCTGTACTTCGTCGGGTTCGGCGCGGACGCCCGCGAGGACGTGTTCTTGAACGAAATGCGATCGGTCGTGCGCCTATTCGATACCCGCTTCGGCACCAAGGACCGTTCCATCGTGATGCTGAATCACCACCGGACGGTGCGCCAGGTGCCCTTGGCGAACGTCCACAACCTGGGCCGCGCCCTACATGAAATCGGTAAGCGGATGGACCCCGAGGAAGACGTCCTCTTCCTCTATCTCTCGGCGCCCAAGCTCGACGATACGCAGCTCCGGCCGACCTTCAAACCGCTCGATCTGCTGCCGCTGCATGCATCGGAAATTCGCCACATGCTGAACGATGCCGGCATCAAGTGGCGGATCATCGTCCTGTCCGCCTGCACGTCCGACAACTTCGCGGACAGGGTCGCGGATCCGAATACACTCGTCATCACCGCGACCGGGCAAGGCGGCCGTGCGCACGGATGCAAGAACGACGTCCCGCATACCATCTTCGGCGGCGCCTTCTTCAACGAAGCCCTCCAAGAGACCTTTTCGGTCCGCACCGCCTTTCTCGACGCCCTCAAGCGCATTGACGCCACCGAGAAGGCCGAGGGATTGCAGCCGTCCGATCCGAAGATGAAGGTCGGCCGCAACATTGGCCCGCAGCTCGACCGACTGGCCGCGCAGCTCAAGCAGCAAGAAAAATCGAGTGCGGCCAACGTCGCCAAGCCGCCCACGCGATAGACGGTCGCAGGGCTTCGCCCGTCCTATCTCGATTGTTACCGGACACTTCGGCGCGAATCCCTTATGGTCCTCGGATGAATAGCGATTCCGACCGAAGCCGCCGCCAGCGGCCCTTCTTGCCTGTCCTGAAGACCGCGGCCAGCTTGGCCGCACTGTGCGCATTGATGGTGGGCGGTTTGGCGCTGAGCGGTCCCGGCGCCGCGGACGAAAAACCCGTCAAGAAGCCCGGCACGCAATCGATCAAGATAAAGCCGCCGCCGATCAGGAAACGGATAAACGTCGAGAAAATCTACTATTCCCAATTCGGCCTGGTGACTATGGCGACACGCCGGCTGGCCCACGAGCGGCCCGGCACACCGGACCTTTACTTCTTGGCGTTCGGCGGCGACGCCCACCAGGACGTCTTCCTGCGCGAAGTACAGGCGGTCCGCAAGCTTTTCGACGAGCGCTTCGACACGAAGAACCGGTCGGTCGTCCTGATCAACAATCCGAAGACCGTCAGGGAGATTCCGCTGGCCAACAGCCACAATCTGCTGGCCGGTCTCGACCGGATGTCGGGGATGATGAACATCGAGGAAGATGTCCTATTCCTGTTCCTGACGTCGCACGGTACGCCGGACCTCCTGGCGGTGAACTTCAGACCGTTGCGGATGAACAACCTGACGGCCAAGAATCTCAAATACGTTCTTGACCAGTCACGCATCAAATGGCGTGTGATCATCGTTTCCGCGTGCCATTCGGGGAGTTTCATCGACGACCTGAAAAACGAGAGTTCGTTGATCATCGCCGCGTCGCACGCTGACCGCCTCTCCTTCGGCTGTAGCCATAAGAACGACTGGACCTATTTCGGCCGGGCCTATTTCGATCAAGCGCTGCGCGGCACGTTTTCCTTCATCGACGCCTTTCCGCGCGCCGCCAAGACGGTCGGGAAATGGGAGAAGGAACAAAAACTGAAACCGTCGCTGCCGCAAATCCATATCGGCGCGGCCATCAAGCCGAAATTGCGGGAAATCCAAGCGCGCCTGGAGAAACGCTTCAAAAGCGCAAAAGCGGGTAGCGGCCCGAAAGCCTCGCCGCAATAAAAAAAAACGGATTTGGCGACTCCTTCGCTACTCTTCGCCCCCATTGCGGCGCTCAGTAAAACCGAGACGACCCACAAGATATCGTGGGTGTTTGTCTTAAAATCTACTGTATCGTGCTTGCGCCCGCCTCTCGCCGCCGTATAATCGCGCCCATGCCAGAGGATCTTTTTTCAAGCGCGCCGAAGCGCAAATCGAAGAGTTATTCCGCAAAAGATATCGAAGTCCTGGAAGGCCTCGAACCGGTTCGCCGCCGCCCCGGCATGTATATCGGGGGGACGGACGAGCGCGCGATGCACCATCTCGCCGCCGAGGTCCTGGACAACGCCATGGACGAAGCGGTCGAGGGCCACGCCAGCCGGATCGAGATCGAACTCGACGCCAAGGGCTACGTGACTGTGCGCGACAACGGGCGCGGCATTCCCATCGACCCGCACCCGAAGTTCAAAAAGAAGTCGGCGCTCGAGGTCATCCTGACGACGCTGCATTCGGGCGGCAAATTCTCCGGCAAGAATTACGAGACCGCGGGCGGCCTGCACGGCGTCGGCATCTCCGTGGTCAACGCCCTGTCCGACGACCTGACCGTCGAGGTCGCGCGCGACCGCAAGCTCTACCGGCAGAGCTACAGCCGCGGCAAACCGAAGGGCAAGCTCAAAGATTGCGGCGCGATCAAGAACCGGCGCGGCACCACGCTGACCTTTCATCCCGACCCGAAGGTGTTCGGCGAGAAGACGGCGTTTCGTCCCGCGCACCTGTTCCGCATGGCGCGGTCCAAGGCCTATCTGTTCCGCGGCGTCGAAATCCGCTGGACGTGCGATCCCAAGCTGATCACCGGCAAGGACGACGATACGCCGCCCAAGGCGCAGCTGCACTTCCCGGGCGGCCTGCAGGACTACCTGGCGGCCACCATCGACGCGCGCCCCACGGTCACGCCCAAGGCTTTCGCCGGGCGCGCCGACGGCAACGGCTCGGGCGGCAAGGTCGAATGGGCGATCTGTTGGCCGCAGGACGAGGACGGCTTCGTCCACTCCTATTGCAACACGATCCCGACGCCGCAGGGCGGCAGCCACGAAAGCGCGCTGCGCACCGCAATGACGCGTGGCCTGAAGAATTTCGCCGAAATGTCCGGCGCCAAAAAAGCCTCGCAGGTCACGGGCGACGACATCCTGGGCGGCGCCTGCGTGATGCTGTCGGTGTTCATCCCCGACCCGCAGTTCCAAGGCCAGACCAAGGAGAAGCTGAATTCGCCCGACGCGGGTAAGCTGGTTGAGTCGAACCTGCGGGATCACTTCGAACTGTGGCTGTCCGGCGATCCGAAAAGCGCCAACGACCTGCTGGAACGGGTACTCGAACGGGCCGAGGAACGCCAGCGCAAGCGCTCGTCCCGCGACCTGGCGCGCAAGAGCGCCACCCGGAAGCTCCGCCTGCCCGGCAAGCTGGCGGACTGCAGCAAGAACTCATCGGAAGGCACCGAGCTGTTCATCGTGGAGGGCGATTCGGCGGGCGGCTCTGCGAAACAGGCGCGCGACCGCGTGACCCAAGCGATCCTGCCGTTGCGCGGCAAGATCCTGAACGTGGCCAGCGCGTCGGCGGACAAGCTGGCCGGCAACCAGGAACTCGCCGACATCATGCAGGCACTGGGTTGCGGCCGGCGCGGCGATTACGACGGCGACAAGCTGCGCTACGACCGCATCATCATCATGACCGACGCGGACGTGGACGGCGCGCATATCGCCTCGCTGCTGATGACCTTCTTCTACCGCGAAATGCCGGGCCTGGTGCGCGACGGCCGCCTCTACCTCGCGATGCCGCCGCTCTACCGCCTGAACCAGGGCAGCACCACGGTGTATGCCCGCGACGACGCGCATAAGGAAGAACTCACGAAGAAAGTGCTGAAGGGCAAGGCGAAGATCGAGGTCAGCCGCTTCAAGGGCCTCGGCGAAATGCCGCCGGCGCAGCTCAAGGAAACCACGATGAACCCGGAGACCCGCACCCTGTTGCAGGTCAGCATCCCGGACACCGACGAGAAAGACCGCAGCCGCGACACCGCGAAGCTGGTCGAAAGCCTGATGGGCCGCAAACCCGAGAAGCGCTACAAATACATCCAGGAAAACGCCGAATTCGTGCGCGACTTGGACGTATAGGCCAACAGTTGGAGCACAATGGCAGCCGCCTTAGTCGTTAACTAGCGGGCGCAAACAAGCCAAGAATTTCTTTGTCTTTGGCTGTGTTCAAAAGATCCCCATTTGGATCAAGCAGAGGGAGAATGGTTTGAGCGGGCTTGCCCTTCTCCGAAGCCAAATTCCTCAGGTCTTCCAATATGTAGCGCGTTTGTGCCAAATCGAGACGTGCCTGCTTCTTAGCCGCGACATCGGTTTCTATGATCTTGGCCGTATTGGTTTCGGCATCGATTTCATAGGAACCCCGTATCAAACTCAACAATCGCTTTAGTGACGTGATGCGTGTGACCTCGTTTGTCTTCTCATCGCGTACTTTGGCCAAAAGATCTTTTGCTGCGTTGAAGTTGCGAACTTGAGCCCGCTGATACGACGCCTCGATAATCGTATTGGCAGCGACGTCGAATCGTTCGGCATCTTTTTTGTCTTGTTCCCGAAGGGCACGAATCAAATCCGCGAATGTGTTTTGGGCCAGATCGATATCGACGGAACTTTTGACCTTGTTGATTTCCACAACGAGATAGGTGTCATCCAAGAAAAGCCCCTTCTTGCCGCTCGACGCCGCCGGTTTCCAATAAACCCTTGCCTCATTCTCGTTGAGGTAGAGATCATCCCAAGGAATCGCCTTGCGGCGGTCCTCAGACCGAATCAGAACGTAATTCCCCACCTCAAGTGTCGTATGACGTAACGTCTCCACGCCGGGCGTTGGATCGAGGACCGCAGTGTATCTGAACTCAGTGTCGTTCTGCTGACCATCGAGAAGCGACTTTCCCAGGCCATTCAGTATTCCCAATACCGGGCCGGCCGGCGGATACGCGGTACCGCCGACTTTAGCCAATGTGTCTAGCAATTTCTTCGATTGCTCAGTGGATTCGTCGAGCTCGAAAATCATCATCCGGAAGGCCAAGGGCCGCCCTTCATATGTAATCGGCCCATAAATTGGCATGTTGTTGAAGTTCAAGAACTGCCCTTTTTCAACATCATCGGAGTAGAAAACGAGCCGGCCGTTTACCTGATCGCTCTGGTCGAGTTCCTTCCCCGTCGATTGCTCGAAGACGTTGGCAACGATTGCGATTTCACCGTTGGACTCGAAACCCCGCAATGGATTGATCGGGATTTCAAAGAAATCTTTGATCAACGCACTGCGGAGGTGGACGGAGATTGAGTCTTTTTCCTTAAACAGTGCTTTGTCATCACCGGATGAATAATTCTTCCATTCCAGTTTCAGCATAGGCTGCGGCACCGTCGCTGTCGGCGCCACATGCTCCGCCTTGCGATACGTTATGGCGCCTTCATCCGATTGAGCACAGCCTGTAACCGCCAATGCAGAGGCAAATAAGATTGGAAGACAGGATCGTCGTTCGCTGGTCAGCGTGCGCATGGGCCTTGCTCACAAATCAATCAACCTTAAGACTATATCCTTACAATTGTATTCAACCGAGTCAAATTCTCGGATTTACTGTAAATGATGTTTCGTACCCACGTAGTCAGCTGATTTTAAATGTATACTGTGCCCAGGTTTCGCCCGAAGCCTGCAATGACCAGCCACGGCCCAACCAATAGCCCGACGCTACCGGCAATCAACCGCAACGCAGCTTGCGAATTGAGGCTCAGCAGCAGAAAAACTAGGTTTCCGGAAAACGCCCCTGCAGGACATCCAGGAAGAAATCGCGGGTCCGGTTCGACGCCGCGACGCTGTCATGCGACACCCCGGGCATGATGTCGCGCCGGGCGGCGGCGGAGTCGTCGGAAGTCGTCATGTTAGCGTCTCGGGTTTATTCAGGCGGGCCTTCATCCAACCGGGAATTACGCCACGGCGCAAGGCGTAGCCGCAGTCATCCGACGACGACAGGCGCGACATGTGCGCCGAACGATGCCACAGTGTGGCCCCCGCCATTTGGAGCATCGTTTGTCCACGCCCCTCACCGACTGCCCCTCTTCCGCCGCGCCGCGCTGGACCGATCTTGCCCTGTTGTTGCTGTTGGCCACGCTGTGGGGCTGCGCCTATACGTTTACAAAGATTGCCGTCGAGAGCATTCCGCCGCTGACCGTCGCCGCCGTGCGCGTCACCGTCGCCGGGGCGCTGCTTGGCGTTTACATCGCCTATCGCGGCGAGCGCATTCCGCGCACGGGCGAGACGTGGCGGCGGCTGTTCGTGCAGGGCTGCCTGAACAGCAT
This sequence comes from Alphaproteobacteria bacterium, assembly GCA_965228975.1. Lineage (GTDB taxonomy): Bacteria > Pseudomonadota > Alphaproteobacteria > UBA8366 > UBA8366 > JAJFJD01. The sequence continues at coordinate 1,498,066 of OZ245851.1, read as the reverse complement.
CATCCCCTTCTCACTGATCGCCTGGGGGCAGCAGCATATCGACAGCGGGCTCGCCGGCATCCTGAACGCGACGCCGCCGCTCTTCGTCCTGCTGATCACCTGGCTGTGGACCCGCCACGAACCGATCACCGGCCGCAAGCTGGCGGGCGTCGTCAGCGGCTTGGCGGGCGTGACGCTGATTATCGGCGTCGACGCGCTGGGCGGCCTCGGCACGCACACGCTGGCGCAACTCGCCATCACGGCGGCCAGCATCTCTTACGCCGGCGCGGTGATCTACGGGCACCGGCTGTCTCATATAGCCCCGGCCGCAACGGCTGCCGGTACATTGATCTGCGGGACGCTGGTTCTGGTTCCCGCCAGCCTCGTCCTCGACGCGCCGTGGACGCTCACGCCTGGCCTGCACGCCCTCCTGGCCGTGGCCGCGTTGGCGGTCTTTTCGACGGGCATCGCGTTGATGATCTATTTCCGGCTGCTGCGCACGCTCGGCTCGATGGGGTTGGCGAGCAACAGCTATCTGCGGGCAGGCATCAGCGTCCTGTTGGGCGTGGTCTTCCTGGGCGAGCAGCTCACCGCCACCGTGGTCGGCGGGTTGGTGTTGATCGTGGCCGGCGTCGCGGCGATCGTCGGTGTCGTTCGGCGCGGCTAACGGACAATAGAGCGACCGGCGTCAGAAACCGCCGCCGCCGCCCGCGTCTCCGCCACCACCGCCGCCGCCGTCGAACCCGCCATCGAAACCACCGAGGTCGGCGCCGCCGGCATAGTCGCCGCCCATGCCGTCCTGCCCCGCCGCGGCATCGCCGCCCTGGAACCCGACCCACATGACGTGAAACATCGCGACGTAACCGATCATGCGGGAGGTTTCGACCATCGTGTCTTCCTTCATCCCCCGTTTCGCCAATATCCGCTTTCCGCGCCGGTGCGCGTCGAACATCAATCCGAACAGCAGCAACATGGGGAAGGCCGACCAAATGGCCGCCGGCATCGTCGGCAGGAAGACGAACAACGCGATTATGGCTGCGATCAATGCGACAAGCTTCAGCATCGGCTGGTCCTTTCGCGACAGCGCACCGAATGCCGGTGCGAAATGGCGGAAAATCAACTACTTCTTAATATTATACCATATTTGGGGCGTACACGGCGGACTTCCCGCATTTCGCCGAAACCGCCGGGATGCGCTACTCTGCGGAAACACCGCCCCATCCGCCTCGAAAGGAAACGCGTCATGGCCGATAGGAACACGGAACTCGCGAACAAGGTCGCCATCGTCACCGGGAGCGCCCGCAATATCGGCCGGTCGATCGCCGAGGAACTGGCCCGCGCCGGGGCGGCGGTAACGATCAACGCGGTCAGCGCCCTCGACCTGGCCGAGGAAGTCGCCGACGGCATCAAATCCGCCGGCGGACAGGCGATCGCCGTGAAGGCGGACATCACCGATCCCGCCGACGTGCAGCGCCTGGTCGACAGCACGGTCGAGGCCTTCGGCGGACTCGATATCCTGATCAACAACGCCGCCGTCCGCACCAATGTGGAGTTCACCGAATTGACCTTCGAGGAATGGGAGCGCTGCCGCGCCGTGGCGCTCGACGGTGCCTTCCGCATGTGCATGGCGTCGGTCCCGCACATGATAAAGCGCGGCAGCGGCGCGATCGTCAGCATCGGCGGCATGAACGCCTACAAGGGCGTGCGCGGCGGCGCGCATAAGTCGGCGGTCAAGGAAGGCATGAGCGGCATGGTGCGCGGCATGGTCTACGACCTGGGCGCGCACAACATCACCACGAATGTCGCGGTCGTCGGCCCCTTCGACACCGAGCGCAAGGGCGGCAGCGGCATGCAGAAAGTCGTCGACGCCAACCCCAACATCCCGATGGGCCGCCGCGGCGCGCCGCAGGACATGGCCGACCTGGTCCGCTTCCTCGTCGGCCCCTACGCCACCTTCATCACCGGGCAGACGATCCATGTGAACGGCGGCGCGCATATGCCGCATTAGATTGGCGGATCACTGCGCCGACGCCGTCGTGTCCGGCTGCTTACCGGCAATCTCCAAAATCATCTTCTTAAGGATCGCCTGCGCGAAGGTCTTGCGGCTTTCCGCCTTGATGACGAAGGAGCCGGGGCCGCCGGTGACGTTGCCGCGGAAATAGGCGTCCAGGTCGGGCATGGTCGGGCGTTCTATGACCAGGCCGTTGATCGTGGTGCCGGTGGCGACGATCAGGTCGCGCACATACTCGACCGGGCTGCCGAGCGTGTTGGGGCCGTCGCCGGAGATGTCGATTACCCGGCGCAGGCCTTTGAACTTATTCTTTTCGATGGATGTGGCTGCAAAGGCGAGCGCATCGCCGACCGCGTTGCCGCCGAAACAGAACATCAACGGCTGCGCCAGGATCTGTTTCCCGAAGGCCTCGGCGCTGGCCTTGTCGTGGATGCGGGTCCACGGGACGCTGAGCCGCTCGCAGCCGTCGGCGGCGAATTCGATATAGGCGACCGCGATGGCGTTATGCAGCCCGCCTGTGATCGCCTCCAGTACCCGTTCGTTACGCAACGCGTCGAGATAGCCCTGCCGCTGAAGCTTGGTCTCGTCCTCGTCGATGCTGCCGGATGCGTCGACGACGAAGGCAAGCTCCAGGTCCACCGGCGTCGGATCGGCCGCGACGGACGGTCCCGCAAGGCCCAAGAACAGCAAGAGTGCCGCAACGCAGCCGATTTCACGCTTCATTCTTCATGCCTCCCCTAAACGGCGACGGTATAGGCGGTCGCGCTCCCCTCGCCGACGCCGACATCGATAGTGACATCGAGCGTCTCCTCCTGCAAAACATCCCTCTTGGCCACCATCGACCCATCCGTAAATTCACCGTCGCGCATGGTCTGGACGCCGCCGATCCGCAGATCGAGCTTGCCTTGATCCACTGTTTCGGCGGCCATGCCGACCGCGGCGACGAACCGGCCCAACGCAAGCTCGTCGTCCTGCAGCACCATACGATGGATCATGCGCGACTCCCGCACCGTGGCGGCGATGCGGCGTGCGGCCTCGACCGTTTCGGCGCCGCTGACGCGGATGCGGATCAACGTGCCATCCTTCCGGCCATCCTCGACGATCATCAGCGCCAAGCCGGCGAGCAGATCGCGCAGTTTCGCCCGGAAATCCTGGAAGGCAGGATCGGTAAAATCCTTAACCGGAGGATGATCCGCCCCGGCCCCGCTCGCGAACAGCAGGATCGTGTCATTCGTCGATTGCGTGTTGTCGACGGAGATCATGTTGTAGGTGTCGGCCGTTGCCTCCCGCAGCGCTGCCTGTAGGATATCGGCGGGAACCCGCGCGTCGGTGAACAGGAAACTGAGGGTCGTCGCCATCGATGGCGCGATCATCGTGCTGCCCTTGGTCATGCCCTGCAGCGCGACCGGCACGCCGCCGATCTCGGCGTCGACGCGGCCGGGTTTCGGATAGCGGTCGGTGGTCATGATCGCGGCCGCCGCCGACTCCCAATTGTCCGGTGACAGACCGGCATGCGCGGTCTGGATCGCCGCGCCCATCTTGTCCAGGTCGATCTGCACGCCGATCTTGCCGGTCGAGGCGATGTAGACATTGCCGGCATCGCAGCCCAACAGGTCGCCCGCTTCCCGTGCCGTATACGCCACGGCGTCTTCGCCGCGCCGCCCGGTGAAGCAGTTCGCATTGCCCGCGCCGACGACCAACCCGCCCGGCGGTGCGCCACGCGCCAACAGGTCGCGGGTCCAGCGCACCGGTGCGGCGGCGGTCGTGGAGGTGGTCAACACGCCGGCAGCCGTCGTACCGGTATCGAAACCCGCCATCAGAACGTCCGGGCGGCCTTCATAGCCGATTCCCGACGCCGCCGTGCCGATCCGAACGCCCGGCACCGGTTTAAGCGCGCTTTCCAGTTTCGGTGTGTCTTCGACCATTCGCTCCCTCGTTCGTATCGTTCTTCTCAGCGGGTCAGCCAATCCCGCAGCATCGCCGTCGCGGCCACCGGCTGTTCCATCGTCGCGAGATGCCCGCAGTCTTCGATCACCGACAGCCGCGCGCCCGGAATGGCCGCCGCCATCTCCTCATGCCGTTCCAGCGGGGTCAGACCGTCCTGCCGTCCGCACAGCACCAGCGTCGGCACCCGGATATCCGCGAGATGCGGCCGGCTGTCGACACGGTCCAGGATGGCCTTCTGCTGGCGCAAAAAGGCGTCCTTGCCGACCCGGCCCGCCATCTCCATCACCGCATTGGTCAACGGCTCGTCCGTCAGCCGGTCGGGATGCAGGAACAACGGCAGCAGCCGCGGCGTCACCCCCTTGAATTTCCCGGTTTCCGCCAGCTTGATCAGTTCCTGCCGGTGCTTGCGCTTGTCCGCGTCGTCGGCCACGGCGGCGGTGTCCAGCAAGGCAAGCCTAGTCACCCGATCCGGCGCCCGCCGCATCACTTCGAGGCTGATATATCCGCCCATCGACAACCCGGCCAAGGCGAACCGGTCCGGCGCGGCGGCCAGAATGGCGTCGGCCATGCCCGCCATGGAATCGGCGCTCATCGTGTCCCCGATCAAGATATCGGCGATGTCCGCCAGATGCCGCGACTGGTGCGCCCACAGCGCGGCGTCGCAGAGCAGACCGGGGACGAGGACGAGCGGGGTCTTCATGGTGATGGTCGACGGACCTTTCGGAATCGGCGGGCGGCGTATCGGCGGGTTTCCCCGACACGTTACCCCGTGTCCCGTAGGTCAGCAATCCAACTCATTTAGCCGAAACCCGAAATGGGGCGTTGACTCACCCCCCGTAATGCACACTATGCGGCAATATTGCTTTTACCAGCCATTAACCATCAAGTGTCATAACACCGAAACTCATGCGTTTCGAAGACCTTGGACTATCGAGCGAAGTTCTGCGCGCCATCGGCGACGCGGGATACGAAGCTCCCACGCCGATCCAGGAACAGGCCGTTCCATACGTGCTCATGAACCGGGACATTTTGGCGTGCGCGCAAACGGGCACCGGCAAGACCGCGTCCTTCGTGGTACCGATGCTCGACATCCTGGCGCATGGCCGGGCCCGCGCCCGCATGCCGCGCTCGCTCATCCTCGAGCCGACGCGCGAATTGGCCGCGCAGGTCGCCGAGAACTTCGAGACTTACGGCAAGTACCAGAAGCTCTCGATGGCGCTGCTGATCGGCGGCGTCTCCTTCGAGGAACAGGAAAAGCGGCTGGACCGCGGCGTCGACGTCCTGATCGCGACGCCGGGCCGGTTGCTGGACCATTTCGAGCGCGGCAAGGTGCTGCTGTCCGACGTGAAGATCCTGGTCATCGACGAGGCGGACCGGATGCTCGACATGGGCTTCATCCCGGATGTCGAGCGTATCGTGAAGCTGCTGCCGAAGATTCGCCAGACGCTGATGCTGTCGGCGACGATGCCGCGGGAAATCAAGCGGCTGGCCGATCAGTTCCTGATGAATCCGAAGGAAATCACGGTCAATCCGGAATCCTCCACGGCGGATACGGTCGAGCAATCCATCATGATCGTCGCCCAACGGGACAAGCGCGAGGCCCTGCGGAAACTGATGCGGGCCGAGGACGTTTCCAACGCGCTGATCTTCTGTAACCGGAAGCGCGATATCGGCGTCCTGCACCGGTCGCTGTTGCGCCACGGGTTCGAGGCGGGCGCCCTGCACGGGGACATGGATCAGTTCAGCCGCATGGACACGCTGAAATCCTTCAAGGACGGCGATATCAAATATCTCGTCTGCTCGGACGTCGCCGCGCGCGGGCTGGACATCGCCGGCATGAGCCACGTGTTCAATTTCGACGTGCCGACCAATGCCGAGGATTACGTCCATCGGATCGGCCGCACGGGCCGTGCCGGTAAATCCGGACGGGCCATCACGCTGGCCACCGGCGAGGATGGCAAATACGTCGCTGCGATCGAACGGATCACGGGCGGCGCCATTCCCCGCCTCGCCGTCGAAGGCGTCGACGAAGCGGAAATCGACACCAGCGACGACGGCAAACGTCGCCGCCGACGCGGCGGCCGCAAATCGCAGGCCGAGAGCCGCGGTTCCGGCAAACAGGCCACGGAGCGCAAAGAGTCCAAGAGCCGGCCGAAACGCGAAGACTCCGAATCGAAAGACTCCGAGCCGAAAGAATCCGGACGGAAGAAGGCGGCCCGTTCCAAGAAGGACGAGAAGCCCGCACCGAAAAAAACTAAACCGTCCTCTTCGAAAGGCGGCAACGCCCCGACGCAGGGTTTCGGCGACGATGTCCCCGCCTTCATGCTGCGCCCGGTGAAAATCTCCTGAAGACCCGCCTAACCGGCGTCTGCCTTCCCGTCGGGAAGCGTCACCGTGACGATCAACCCACCCTCGGGCCGGTTGGATAATTCAATCTCGCCGCCATGCCGGCGAACGATGCTGCGCGCCACCGAAAGGCCGAGCCCGGTACCGCCGGTCTCGCGGCTGCGCGAACCTTCGAGACGGAAGAACGGCGTAAAGACCTGATCCCACATTTCCGGCGGGATGCCCGGCCCTTTGTCGGCGATGGTGACGACCACGGCCGCATCCTCGCGCGTCGCGGTCACATGCGCCTCGTCCCCGTATTTCACGGCATTGCCGATGAGGTTCGAGAACATCCGCCGGATCGCCACGGGCTGGCACCGAATCGTCAGACGGTCGCCGCTCTCATACGAGACCTGCTGTCCGGAATCCCGCAGGTCGTCGCACAGGCTTTCCAGCAACGATGACAGGTCAACCGGCGTGCGCGCCTCCTCCGTCGTCTCGTCGCGCGCGAAAGAAAGCGTCACGTCCAGCATCGCTTGCATCTCGTCGATATCGCCAAGCGCTTTCTGACGCTGCTGCTCGTCCTCGATGAAATCGGCGCGGAGCTTCAACCGCGTCAGCATCGTCCGTAGGTCATGCGACAGTGCCGCCAGCATCAACGTCCGGTCACTGACCAACCGGCGAAGGCGATCCTGCATCCGGTTGAACGCGCGCGTCGCCTTGCGCAGTTCCCGCGATCCATGTTCCGGCAACGGCGGCGCGCCCACATCTACACCGAATCGGTCCGCCGCTTCGGCGAACCGTTTGAGCGGACGGGTCACCAAATGCGCCGCCCACAGCGCGAAGATCAGGACAATCACCGCCGACCCGACGATGATAAAGGTCAGGCGGCGCTCCCACGGCGGCGGAAACGCGCGAACCGGCGCCTGGAAGACGAGCCACTCACCCCCGACATCGCCGACCGCGACCGCCACCCGGCGATAATCCTTGCGGTCGCCCTGCCGCCAGGGCCGCCGCTCCGCATCCTGCCGGTGTTCCAACATACGTTTTGCCGCCGGACGTTCCAGAATGCCGATACGAACCGGACGGCTGCCGAGAGCACCGAGATTGGGCCTCAACAGGTCTTCGAATTCCTGAATAAAGGGGCTTTCGCTTTTTCGGATCGCCGGCTCGCCGCGCATCCGGCGGACCTTGAAGTGCGGACCCCGCATCATCCGCAGCGCCGCACGCCGCTCTTCGATCGGGCTGTTCTCGATCAGGTCGACGACGGAAACGATGCGGTCGGCAATTCCGGCAATGACGAAGCGTTTTATCGTCTCGCCGCGCTCGCGGATGAAGACGACCGACCCGATCGCTACGATGAAGACGACCACGGCGACGAGAATGATCGCGACATGGCCGGTCAGCCCAAGTCCCCAGCGCCGGCTCATTGGGCGTCGACCCCGCTCGCCAGGACATAACCGCCACCCCGCACCGTCTTGATGATCGACGGTTCCTTCGGATCGATCTCGATCTTGCGGCGCAACCGGCTGATCAAGACATCGACACTACGGTCGAAGGGCGCCGCATCGCGCCCGCGCGTCAGGTCCAGAAGCTGGTCGCGGCGCAAAACCTGCCCGGCGCGTTCGACCAGGGCCGCCAGGAGCTCGAACTCGCCTGCCGTCAGCGGCACAAGCGCCCCGTCGGGCGCCCGCAACTCGCGTTTGACGGTGTCGAGCCGCCAACCATCGAAGACATGCGCCGCGACATCGGATGACAGGACCGCCGGCCCCCGATCCGCCGCCCGACGCAGGACCGCCTTTATGCGGGCTAGCAGCTCCCGCGGGTTGAACGGTTTCGGCAGGTAGTCGTCCGCCCCCATCTCCAGGCCGATGATGCGGTCCGTCTCCTCGCCCATTGCAGTGAGCATGATGATCGGCAGCGAGGATTTCGCCCGGACCCGGCGGCACAACGACAACCCGTCTTCGCCCGGCAGCATGAGATCGAGCACGACGAGGTCGAACCGCCCCTTCTCCATCAGCCGCATCATCTCGCGCCCGTCGGCGGCTGCCGTCACCCGATAGCTGTGCTTCTTCAGAAACTGGGCGACGAGGCTCCGGATCTCGCGGTCGTCGTCGACGATCAGTATATGCGGTTGACGCGGCATGGCCGGATTATACGGCGCAAAACCAGCGGAATCTGAGAATTTTGTAAACGAATGTTGCTCAGCACCGGAGGCGAAACAGAGCCTTACAAAGCGTTTCACCCGAGAAATCATGCCGGCGCTAACATCCGATATATCCGGTCGTCAGCGGACACCCACCGCATAGCACTGGATAACTTGGAGACAGCAAATGAACGGCAAACAATTCCTCTTGATCGGCGGACTGCTCGTTTCGGTGGCGGGCCTTTCCATTGTCGCGGTTTCGGCTGCACCGGCCGGTCCCGGCCCGATGGGGATCGAAGGCGCGGGCGGACCGGCCTTTATGGGCGCGATGCATAAGGCCCGGTTCGAAGGCGGACGCTGGGGCCGTGGCCACGGCGGTTTCGGCGGCAAGTTCTGCGGCAATCGGGCCAGCAAGCGCATGGAGCGCATGACCACCCTGATCGAGGGCTTGATGACCTTCACGGCCCCGCAGCAGACTGCATGGAATGACCTCAAGACCGCGCTGAACGACGGCAAAGCCTCCATGGAAAAGGCCTGCGAGGCAGCCAAGAACGGTGAAAAGCCCAAGACCGCGCCGGACCGCCTTGCCCGAATGGAGGCGATGATGACGACCCGCCTGGGCGCGCTCCAGACGGTAAGGCCGGCCTTCGACACCTTCTATGGAACGCTGAACGACAAGCAGAAGTCCGCGATCGACGGCCTCATGACCCGCGGCCACGGCAAGTTCAAACGCGGCCCCCGTGGACAAGGCGGCGAGCGCGGCCCGCGTGGACAAGGCAGGCAATAAGACCGAACGCACTTTCCCCACCCGGTATAGGCACACCACCACCCAACCGTGCCTATACCGGATTTTTTCAGGAGCTTGACTCATGCGGCGCAATCGACAGAACGGATCGGTCCTGCCGGCGGTTGCCGCGGGAGCGGCGCTCGCCGCACTGATTACGGCAAGCGCCGCGGCAGGGCCTTATGCGGATGGCGACGCTTTTCGCCGCCATGACCGAACGCCATGGGTACACACGGTGGATCACCGCCGCCATGCCCACAAACATCGACATGCGCATAAGCGCGTGGTCGTCGTCGCGCCGCGCCGCCGTTACAAGAATGTCTGGGTCGTGCGCCGGCACGGTCACCGCTATCGCGGATATGCCCATTACCATGACGACGCGCGTGCCTACCGCTGGCTAGGTTTCACGGCGATTACGCTTGTTTCCCTCAACCGCTTGTCCGTGGCGCAGCAGCGGCGGCATGAAAGCGCTCAGGTTACCGCGACGACGGCGCCGGTCGGCGAGACGATCCATTGGAACGACGAAACGGTAAGCGGCTCGGTCCGTGTGGTGCGCGAAGGCACCAGCAGCTCCGGACGCCATTGCCGGGAATTTCAACAGAAAATCAAGATCGGCGGCAAGACCGAGGACGCCTACGGTACCGCCTGCCAACAACCTGACGGGGCGTGGGAAATCTTGCCATAGCTCCGCGCGGACGGCCGCCGGCATTTCCCGAGGCCCTGCCGGCGGCCGTTCACCCTAAAACAAATAAGCTATCATCAGCGGCCTTCGAGGCGGGCGGATAACTCGCTCAGCGACAAGGACGACCGCAGCGCCGTATCGGTATCAAAGAAGTTCCTCCCTCGGGTCTCCGGCTGAAGGTTCCCAGATAATCTCCGAGGCGGCACCGGCGTTGTCATTACCGGCGCTTCTCCACCAACACGCCCGCGTCCGACAGCTTAGCAATCTCCGACTCGTCGAATCCATGCGCGGTGAGGATATCCCGACCATGAACGCCGAATTTCGGCGGCGCGGTGCGCACTTCGCCCGGCGTGCGGGAGAACTTGATCGGAATGCCGGTCATTTGGTACCAGCCGTCCAGTTCCACAGCCATCTTGCGGTGTTTGGTGTGGTCGCTCGCCATGACCTGGGCGGTATCGAGCACCGGCCCGGCCGGAACCCCGGACTTCAAGAGTTGCTGACAGACCTCTTCGCCGTCGCGGTCGGCCAACAGGCCCGTGATCAACTGCGTGATCTCTTCCTTATTGCTCACGCGCAGGCCGTTGTCGGCGAACTTCGGATCGTCGGCGAGTTCGGGCTTGCCGAGCACCGTGCAGAGCCGTTGGAAGGCGCGGTTGTTGCCGGCACCGATAAAGATATCGACCGTCTTCGTATGGTACCGGTCATAAGGCACGACATTGGTGTGTTGATTGCCCGTCAGCCCGGGCGTGGTGCCGGACATGTAGTAGTTCGGGACATGCGGATGCATCAGCGAGACCGCGCAGTCATATAGGGTCATATCGATAAATTGCCCATGACCGGACCGGTGCCGCTCCTGCAACGCCATCAAGATTCCAATCGCGCTATAGAGGCCCGTCCCCATATCGACCATTGCCAGCCCGACCCGTGTCGGACCAGCGTCGGGTGCGCCGTTCACGCTGAACCAGCCGGCCATCGCCTGCACGATCGCATCGTAGCCGGGGAAACCGCCGAGCGGCCCATCCGCGCCGTACCCGCTGATACGGCAATGAATCAGCTTCGGAAACCTGGCTTTCAGGACCTCTTCATAACCGAGGCCCCATTTTTCCATCGTACCGGTCTTCAGGTTCTCGATCAGGACGTCGGCGTCTTCCAACAGCCGAAATAGAACCTCGCGTCCCTCGGGCACCGTAAGGTCGAGACCGATCGACCGCTTGTTGCGGTTGACCCCGACGAAATAGGACGCGTCCCCCTCATGGAACGGCGGGCCCCAGTCACGGACCTCATCGCCTTGCGGCGGCTCGACCTTGAGGACCTCGGCCCCATGATCCGCCAGAATCTGGGTGCAATAGGGTCCTCCCAGCACGCGTGTCAGGTCCACCACCTTGACGCCGGCAAGGGCGCCGGCGGAACCGTTATTGTCGCTCATCTAGTTATTACTCCAAGTGGCTGGCGTTGGCGGCAATGCACTGGAGGGATGCCGGCGCGCCAATGTTTGGTAGGGTTTTCGAGTGGCCCAACACGACCTGCCGGACCGCATTCGCTACGACGAATCCGGCACGGGGCGTTCGTCCCGCGGTCCCAAGGGCGGGCTATAAAGCACCAACGCCCGCAGCGGCGTATCGCCTTTCGTGTACACGGCATGAAGAACCTTCGGCGGAATCCGGACAACGGTGCCGGGGCCGCATTCGACCGCCGGGTCGTCGCCCAAGACGACGTCCGCCGTGCCCTCCAGGATATAGACGATCTGATGTTCGTCTTCGTGCAGATGCGGCGACGCTTCGCCGCCGGGCTGCACGATGCCGAGGTTCATTTCGAACGCACCGCAGAAGTCCTTGTCCACCAGACGGTAATTGACGGTCCCTTCATGCCCGGGCGGAATATAAGGCGTGATATCGCCCTCATTCCGAATCAACGACCTGTATTGCCCGTCGCTCATACCGTCCTCTCCTGCGCAAGCCGAAAGCGGCCCTACTTAGCAGGAATCCGCCGGCCGGACAAAGGGTCGCCCGGCCGCGGGTCCCAGATAACCGGGAGGGTTTCGCTGCGGGTGGCAAATAGGCGACTTTGGCCAAGTTGTAGGCATTTGCGATAATTCGTCTCTAAATTATATGATTTAACCTATTGTAATTAAATAATTAATTCACTTAACCCCAATTTAACTCTTCCCTTGCATAGATTGGCATGCCCGGAGACCCGACGAATCCGGATTGTTTGAACTACCGAAGAACTAAGCATCATGTCCCAGAAGGCCGACAGTCGTCTCGAAAGCGAAATCCGCAACCTGGCCCAGTACATCAAACGGTTCCGGATTGAGATCGCACGCATCAACAAGGGCGATCCGGACAGTAATTTCCGGAATATGTCCGATCATCTCGATGCCATCACGCAACACACCGATTCCGCGACGCATAATATCCTGCAGAATCTCGAAGGGATCGCCGATCTCGTCGGACAACTCCAGGATAATTCGAAGGACGGCGATACGAATGAAATTTGCGACGCCGTGATGGAGCGCGCGACGAATGCGATGGAAGAATGCACCTTCCAGGACATCACCGGCCAACGGGTCACCAAGATCATCAGTTCCATCCGCTTCGTCGAGGAGCGCGTCAACGCGATGATCGAACTGATGGGCCGGGACATGATCGAAGCGGAGGTCGAAGGCCTTGCCGAGCCCGAGCCGGAAGAAAGCGACGCTGCCCTGCTCAACGGCCCGCAGTTGCCCGGTCAGGCAATCTCGCAAGACGACATCGACAAACTGTTCGCATAACCGCCGAAAATAAAGCAGCGCCAGGACAAAACGAAACCGGGCCCGAACGATCGATCGTTCGGGCCCGGTTCATTCTTGCGTGCTTCAAACGCGCATATGGTCGTTCAAACGAGGCCCTTAGTTGGCACCCGCGCCGAGCAGGCTCGGCAACCAGGTGACGATTTCCGGGAACGCGATGAACAGCGCGACCGTGGCAACGTCCGCACCGAAGAACGGCGCGATACCACGGAACACGGCCCCGAGTGGTATATCCGGTCTAACCGCGTGCACCACGTAACAGTTGAGGCCAACGGGCGGCGTTATCAGACATACCTCGCACATCTTGACGACGATGATCCCGAACCATACCGGATCGTAGCCGAGCGCGATGACCGCCGGATAAACCACCGGCAGGGTCAACAGCAGCATGCCGATGGCGTCCATGAACATGCCGAGGACCGCATAGCCGAGCAGGATCATGATCATCACCACCACCGGCGGCAGCGGCAACGAAATGATCCATTCCGCAAACGCCTGCGGCAAGCCCGCAAATCCGAGGAAGCGGACAAAGATCAGGATGCCCCAGATCAGCGCGAAGATCATAACGGTGAGCTTCGCCGTCTCCAGCAGCGCTTCCTGCATGTTGTTCCACTTCATGCCGCGGAACACGGCGATCACGAAGATGACGAACGCCCCGAGGGCGCCGGCTTCCGTCGGCGTCGCCTTACCGGAATACATGGAATAGAAGATGATCGCGACGACCAACGCGATCGGCATGATCGGCGGCAGTGTCTTGATCCGTTCCAACATCGGCGGCGATTTCACCGGCTTTCCTTGCGACGGATCGATCACGCACTGTCCGATGATCAGAAGTGCGTAGATCAGCGCCGACACCACGCCCGGCAAGAAGCCCGCCAGGATCAGCGCACCCACCGATTGCTCGACGATGATCGCGTAGATCACGAGAATAGCGCTGGGCGGTATAAGCGACGCCAAGGTACCGCCCGCGGCAACCACGCCGGCGGATAGCTGCTTGCTATAACCGTTCTGCAGCATATGCGGGATGGCGACACGGCTGAACACAGCCGCCGTGGCCGTACTGGCACCCGAAACGGCCGCGAAGCCCGCGGTCGCGAACACGGTCGCCACGGCCAAACCGCCCGGCACCCAACCGAACCATGCACGCGCGGCGTTGAACAGCGCATGCGTCAATCCGGCGTGATAGGCGATAAATCCGATGAGAATGAACATCGGCAGAACGCTGAGCGCATAGTTGACCGCCTTGGAATGAGGGATCGTGCCGACGATGCCAGCACCCGCACTCCACCCTCGCGCGAGATCGAATCCACCGCTCCCATCGAGTGCAAGGACAGCCACGCAACCGAGCAATCCGGTCATTGCCGCGGCGGCATAGACCCGGACCCCAACGAACACCATCGCCAACAAGCCAATGGTACCGACGATTCCAATGGTTAGCTGATCCATCATTCGGCTCCTTGCTTGCTAGGAGCCAACTCGGGATCATCCCTGTCGGCGCCGCTGACGTGAATCTCGTGCTGCGCCTGATCATCGACGGTCTCGATTATCGGTACGGCGATCGGCTGTGCGTCCGGCTTCTTGTACAAGCGGATGAAACCCGCGAGGTTCAGAAACAATCGAATCAGCAGCAGCGTGAATGCCACCGGCACGAGAAGTTTCGAGGGCCATAGGATGAAGTCGCCGTCGATCGTGCTGTCGCCCAACTGATAGGCGCGCAGGAAGTGGGTGAACCCGTAATAGAGCAGAACCGAAATCACCAGGATCACCACGACGGTTCCGAAGATTTCTACGGCCCAGAAAGTGCGGCCTTTGAACCGTTTTATGATGATCTCCATCCGCACATGTCCGCCGAGCTTCTGGCAATACGCAATACCGAGAAACGCGAACACACCCATCAGGATCTCGATGATGTCGACATAGGACGGTACCGGACGGTTCAGAAAGCTCCGCCCGACGACCTGTACGACTCCAAGAATCATTACGAGAAAAATCATCAACCCCGCTATGAAGTTGAAGAGACTCTCGATTTTGAAAAAACCCTCGTCCAACTTGGACAGGGTTACCTCCCCTGGGGAGAGGTCATCAGCGTCATTCATCGCCATGACATCTCTCTTTGTTTGGTACTAAAAGGTCGAACGCCGGTCCCGAAGGACCGGCGTTCATACCGTATTTCCGTTAACTGGACGCTGCCGTTTTCAGCACGAGATCAAGCAATTCTTGGGCGGGAATCTTGCCCTCGTTTTCCTTGACCCAGGCTTCCCAGAGCGGCTTCCCGCCGATCTTGCGGAATTCAGCCATTTCGGATTCGGGAATTTTGACGGCCTTCATCTTCGTCTTCGCCCACTTGGCGACGTTGGCCTTGTCCTTCTCCGCATAGGCCGACTTCATGGCGTCATACGCGCCGGGCTTCGCTTCATCCAGCACCTTCTTATATTCGGCCGGAAGCTTGTTGTAGGCGTCCTTATTGAAGACGGTCGGGCAGTTCACCGTACCGAGCGACATATTCGTCGTGTACCAGTCGGAGATTTCATCCAACTTGTACGCGGCAAAGGTGTAGCTGAACGGGAACCCGATCGCATCCACGGTCCCGCGTTGCAGGGCCGTGTAGGTTTCGGACGCCGGCATGGTCGTCGGCACCGCGCCGATGGCCTTGGCCGAACGGCCCATGCCACCCAGGGCGCGCAGGCGCTTACCCTTGAAGTCGGCGACGGACGACGGCGGCTTGCCGCGGCCCATGTATTCGTACTGCGGCAGGATGTTCGACATGTAGATGACGGCGTTCCATTTATTCAACGCCTTCTGCGACGCCGGATGACTGTACACGGCATCGTGCACCTTGCGCATCACGTCGAAGTCCGCCAACGGCAGGAACGGCAAGTCGAGGACATTCAGCGGCCGGTTCTTACCGGGATGATAGGCGGCACAGAAGGTGCCGGCTTCGATCGCGCCAACCGAGATACTGTCGAGGTTTTCCTTACTCTTCGAGAGCTGTTCGCCGTAGTAGAGTTTGACATTGAAGTTGCCGCAGGTCTGCTCGGATACTTGCTTTGCGACATACTCCATGCCTTCAGTGAAGGCCCGACGCTTGCCCCAAAGCGAAAGGCGCCAATTTACCTTCGGTCCGTTGCAAGCCTTGGTTGCCGCCTCAGCAGTCGACGGGATAGACGCACCCGCGAATGCAAAACCGGCAAGCGCCAAAGACGCAGCGGTAACAGTCAACATTTTCATAGTGTTCAGCCTCCCTGCTAAACATTTGGGAATTTGCAATTGCTCAATCGTCGGTTCGCGTTTCAACGTCCGACGACACTGGTACGGTCCATAAATTGGCCCATACATCTTAAGGACGGGAGCCTAGCGTGGTTTTGGTCCAGCATCAAACATTACGGGATGATGTCAGATCAAATTTTGCCGTTATTGATAGTTGACAATTGGAAAGCAGTTCATAATCAAATCTATGCCTTGAATTACATGAACAATTAAAGGAAGGGGCCCAAATTGGACGCCCTCCCCGGTACTACTGCTATCGCGCTGCGATCCTCGAAAAATCGAGTCCGAATGACGGCTCGCGCAGCGAACAACGCAACTATTGCTTGGCTGTTTTAAGGACGAGATCCAGCAACTCCTGAGCCGGAATCTTGCCTTCGTTTTCCTTCACCCAAGCCTTCCAAAGCGGCTCGCCGCCGATCTTGCGAAACTGCACCATCTCGCTTTCGGGAATCGTGATGGCCTTCATCTTCGACTTGCCCCACCGGGCGAGGTTTTCCTTATCCTTTGCGGCATAGCCGGCCTTCATCGCGTCGTAGGCGCCCGGGACCGCTTCGTCGAGGATCTTCTTGTAATTGGCCGGAAGTTTTTCGTACGCCGTCTTGTTGAAGACGGTCGGACAAGTCACCGAACCGAGCGACATATTCGTCGTGTACCAATCCGCAACCTCGTCCAGCCTGTAGGCGGCGAAGCTATAGGTGAAGGGAAAACCGATGGCATCCACGGTTCCACGTTGCAGCGCCGTATAGGTTTCCGAGGCCGGCATCGTCGTCGGCACGGCACCGATCGCCTTCGCCGCGCGGCCCATGCCGCCAAGCGCACGCAACCGCTTGCCCTTGAAGTCGGCGACCGATTTCGGCGGCGTGCCGCGACCCATGTATTCGTACTGCGGCAGGATGTTCGACATGTAAATGACGGCGTTCCACTTCTCCAATGCCTTCTTCGATGCGGGATGCTTGTAGACCGCATCATGGACCTTGCGCATGACGTCGAAGTCGGACAGCGGCAAGAACGGCAAATCCAAGACATTCAACGGACGGTTCTTGCCCGGATGATAGGCCGCGCAGAAGGACGTCGCGTCGATTGCACCGACCGAGATACTGTCGAGGTTTTCCTTACTCTTCGATAACTGCTCGCCGTAGTAGAGCTTGATGTTGAAGTTACCGCATGTCTGATCCGACACGTATTTGGTGACGTATTCCATGCCTTCGGTAAACGCACGGCGCTTACCCCAGAACGAGAAGCGCCAATTGACCTTCGGTCCCTCGCAGGCCTTGGTCGCCGCTTCCCCGGCTGTCGGCACGACGACCGCACTGCCAAATGCGAAACCGGCCAGCGCCAACGACGCAGCGGTAGCTGTCAAAATCTTCATGGGTTCAAAACCTCCCTGATGCGCATGCTTGAAATGAGAAGGCCCGGCGAGAGCAAACGGACGGAAACCGCTGCTCAAGAAAGACCACTGGTTGATTCGCCGAGCGGCGTGCCAAGACCATAGGCCGTTCCGCAACCGCTTCAAACGCGGCAAAATGAAGCGGTACCGTGCGTTAAGCTGATACCGCCGACATGCGATAGAATAACTTATCGTTGTTATTCCCCAGGGTTGAACGATCGATCCGAAAAAGCGAAGGGCGCCCGAATGGGCGCCCTTCCTCGACGACGGCCCGTGATGGGCCGCTACTATCTAGCTACTGCCGCCTGCCGTCTTCAAGACGAGGTCCAGCAGCTCGCGCGCCGGAATCTTGCCTTCGTTCTCCTTGACCCAGGCGTCCCATACCGGCTTGCCGCCGATCTTGCGGAACTCGGTCAGGTCCTGCTCGCTGAACTCGACAGCCTTCATCTTGGACTTGCCCCATTTCGGCAGATTGACGCTGTCCTTGGCCGCATAGGCGGCGATCATCGCTTCGTAGGAGCCATCCTTCACCTCGTCGAGGATTTTCTTATACTCCTTCGGCAGCTTGTTCATCGCGTCCTTGTTGAATGCGGTGAAGCAATTGACGTTGCCGGCTTTCAGGTTCGTCGTGTACCAATCCGAAATCTCGTCGAGTTTGTATGCGGCGAACGTATAGGTATACGGGAAGCCGATGGCATCGACCGTGCCGCGCTGCAAGGCGGTATAGGTTTCCGATGCCGGCATCGTGGTCGGGACCGCCCCGATCGCCTTCGCCGCGGCGCCCATGCCGCCCAGCGCACGCAGGCGCTTGCCCTTGAAGTCGGACACGGTCTTCGGCGGCGTTCCACGACCCATATACTCGTAGGACGGCAGCAGGTTTTGGATGTAGCGGACTGCATTCCATTTAGCGAGCGAATCCTGCAGCGCCTGGTGAGCCCAAAGGGTATCGTAAACCTTGCGCATGGTCTTCCAGTCGTTGAGCGGCAGGAACGGCTGATCCAGCACCGTCAACGCCCGGACCTTGCCCGGATGATAGGACGAGCAAACCATCGCCGCCTCGATCGCGCCGACTTTCAAGCTGTCCAAATTCTCTTTCGATTTAGAAAGTTGCTCGCCGTAGTAGAGACGGATGTTGAACTTGCCACAGGTGGCTTCGTTGACCGCCTTCGAGAGATATTCGGATCCCTCGGTAACGGCACGACGCTTGCCCCAAAGCGAGTATTTCCAGTTCACTTTCGGACCATCGCAATATTTCGAGGCGGCTTCGGCCGTCGAGGGCGTCGCCACCGCGGAAAAGGCCAAAGCGGCGCCAGCCGCAATGCCAAGGGAAAGTACCGAACGGACGATCATATTCTTCCTCCCGTTGCTAATTTGTTTTCACTATGGCCAGCACACGAGCGCGAATCACCACGCCCTACGCTGGAACGTTTGTCTGTTTAAGTCTCCGACCGGAAAACCTTAACGGGATTTTGAAAGGCGGACAATTCCAAGGAGACCGCAGACCGATCAACCAAGACCACGACCGCGCGCAAAAGCTCTCCCGCTCATGCTCATGACGGGAGAAGCGGGCCATGGCCGACAGGTCGGCTCGCGCCGCCGCCCTGCTTACCCTTTGTTGGCAGAAGCCTCGCGAATGGCGGTCAGAGTCGTGCGCGTCGTGATCAATTCCGGGTCGACCCGCAGCTCAAGCAGGGCAATCCGCCCCGATTTCTGCGCCCGGTCGAACGCACCTTGGAAATCCTCCGTCCGCTCGACCGCCTCGGCATAGGCGCCATAGCTCTCCGCCCATTTCACGAAGTCGGGGTTCTGCAGCGCCACGGCGTAATCGTGGCCCGGGTAATCGCGGTCCTGGTGCATGCGGATGGTGCCATACATGTTGTTGTTCACGACCAGGATGATCGGCGCCGAGCCGTGCTGCACGGCGGTGCCGATCTCCTGCCCGGTCATCATGACGCCGCCGTCGCCGACGAAACACACGACGGGGCTGTCGGGACGCACGATCTTGGCCGCGATCGCCGCCGGCACCGCATAACCCATGGCCCCGCTGGTCGGCCCGATCTGCGTGCGAAATTCCCGGAACCTGTAGAAGCGCTGCGGCCAGCCGGAGAAGTTGCCGGCGTCGTTCACGATCACCGCATCGTCCGGCAGGACTTCGTTCAGGTGGTCCATCACCACATGCATGTCGAGCCCGCCCGGCATTTCGCGGCTGGGCTTCCAGTTCTCGAGCTGGTCCTGCCGCGCCGCCTCGGCCCATCCGGACCAGGCGGCGGAATCGACCGGGTCGAGCGCCCGCGCGGCGGCGGCGAAGCCGGCCATCGACGCGCAGATCGGCAGGTCGGGCCGGTACACGCGGCCCAACTCGCCCGGATCCATATAGACATGGACCAAGGTCTGATCGGGTTTCGGCAGTTTGATGAGCGAGTAGCCCGACGTGGTCATTTCGCCGAGCCGCGCGCCGACGACGATGAACAGATCGCAGTCGCGCACCCGCTGCGCCAGTTGCGGGCTGATGCTGGTGCCGAGATCGCCGACATAATTCCGGTGCTCGTTGTCGAACAGGTCCTGGCACCGGAAGGACGCGGCCGTCGGCAGGTTGTTGGCTTCGGCAAAAGCGAGGATATCGGCGCAGGCCTCCTTGCTCCATCCTGCGCCGCCGAGCACCATCAGCGGCCGCTGCGCCTTCGCCAGCAAATCCCGCAGCGCCGCCATGTCTTCCGCCCCCGCGCCGGGCCGAGCGGTTTGATAGGGCGCTGCGTCGGCGATGTCGGTCAGGTCCCGCTGCATGTCTTCCGGCAGCGATACCGCCACTGGGCCGGGACGGCCGGACATCGCGGTGTGGAATGCCTGGCTGATCAGTTCGGGGATGCGGTCCGCACTTTCGATCTGGATCACCGACTTGGCGATCGCGCCGTAGAATTTACGGTAGTCGACCTCTTGGAACGCCTCGCGGTACTCCTGATCACGCGCGACCTGGCCGATAAAGACGACCATCGGCGTGGAATCCTGCATCGCGGTGTGTACGCCGATCGACCCGTTGCAGGCGCCGGGACCACGCGTGACGAAGGCGATGCCGGGCTTGCCGGTCATCTTGCCGTAGCTTTCGGCCATATTCGTCACGCCGCCTTCCTGGCGGCAGGTGATCATGCGGATGTCGTCCCGCGCATCATGCAATGCATCGAGCGTCGCCAGATAGCTCTCGCCCGGCACACAAAAGGCTGTATCCACGCCATGAATTCGAAGCTGGTCGACCAGCACCTGGCCGCCGGTCCGCTGGTTTGCGCCTGCGCTCATGGGTCCTCCCGGATTTTCATTGGGTCCGGCCGAAGCCGAAACTGTACGCAACCGTTATAGGCATCCCGCCGCACGCTTGTACAGCGGCGCTCCAAGGCGTCGCATGCTAGGGGACGAGATGCCCCGACTTCACGTAGGCGGTGCCGCCGGTTTCCGACGTGAGGGCCATGGCCTCTCCCGCCGGAACGCGTAACCAACTGCCCGTAACGAAATGGCCCGCGTCATTACTGAACGCGCCGTCCAGGACGTAAATCTCGGTGCCCCCCGGATGGTCGAGCATGATGCCGCCCGAATGCGGTTCGCAACTTACCAACCGCATGGATTCCGGATAGTCGGCTTCTTCATAGAGCAGCAGTTCGAGAACGCCCGCCCGTCCCGTCTCCCGCCACGGCGCGCTGGCGGTATCGACCTTGAACTGACGCCGCGATAGGCCGGGATACTGCCGCAGCTTCACAAACAGCACACAACCGTTTTCGGAGAAAGGCGCATGGCTGAAACCTTCCGGATTCAAAAGGAAACTTCCCGCAGGGTAATCGCCATGCTCGTCGGAAAAGACGCCATCCAGCACAAGGATTTCCTCGCCGTCGGGATGCGGGTGCGATGAAAAGCTGCTGTTCGGATCATACCGCACGACGGATGTAACCCGCCCGGCTTCGGCCGGACCGGACAGATCGAGCCGCTTGCGCCACACGGTCGGGCTCGGGCTCTCCTGCCATTCCATCGCCGCGGTATGAGCGATGGCAATCGCATTGAAGTCGGCGTTCAGCGAAAGTGACTCGGCCAAATCCATATCCCCTACGCTGCCATATGTGTTGAAATAAGAACTTCGCGCATCCGTTCAATATATCGGCGGTCGAATTGGAGACACCAGTTATGCAAAAGCACGACAAACCCCGCATCGCGCATCTGGCGCTGAAGGTCGAGGATGTCGACGCAGCCGCAACCTTCTACAAAGACTTGTTCGGTTTCACCGAGGTCTCGCGCCATCGCGACGGCGACCATGTTTCGCTGCATCTGACCGACGGGTATCTCGATCTCGCCCTGGTCCGATACGACACGGCGGACAGCATGATGGGTAATCAGGCCGGTCCCGGCCCCTGTATCCACCATTTCGGGATCGATGTCGGCGATATGGACGCATACCGGTCGGCGATCGAGGCGCATGGCGGCGAGACCTTCGGCGACCCGACGAATCCCGACGAGAAAGTTCTGAAGTTCCGCATCCCCGGCGGCGGCGGGATCACCGAGATCGCACCCTTCGGGTTCCATTCCCGAAAGTCCAAAAATCCATAACCGAAATCCAACCGGTTAGGTGGCGGCGGCGTCCGGTTCGTCGTCCCAAACCTTATCCGGAACCGGCAAGCCGTCCAGATCGTCCGCCGACAGCGGTGCATCGGGCGTGATGCCCCTCTGTTCCAGGATCATCGCGGTCTGCCGCACGTGCTGTGCCGCGTGCCATGCCGTCCGCTCGAACACATCGTGGATCGGCTGGTCGCCGAAATAGGTCGGCACCTTCTGCTCGCCGGTGACGTCCTCGACCAAGAGCCACCACTTCTTGACCCGCTTTCGGACATCATCGCCATAGGCCGCGATGTCTTCGGTAGTCTGCATGTCGTCCGGCGGCGGTGTGGTCAGCATATCGTAGGTGAGCGTCGCCCCCTCGGTCACTTCGAGGAAGGCTTCCGGGATACGGAAGATGTGGTGTCCCAGCACGCGGTAACTGCGGTCGCGGTTCGGCAGTTTCTCGGTCAACGCCTCGTCCGGCAATTGCCGCCATAGGCGCTGCGCGGTTGCCAGCACCAGGTCGAGCTTGTCGACCAACTCCGGCATGGACAGCGTGGGGCCGACCGACGCGTCGATATCGAGGAACTGTGCGACATCGCGGAGCGATTGTGCATAGACGAATTCCTCGCCCTTGGAAACGACGGGCACGGAGGTCGCGCCAAGGCTCGACAGCAGGTCCATGCCCGCCGCATTGCCTTCGACGTTTACCGATTCATGATCGATGTTTTGAGACGAAAGAAACTCTTTCGTACGAAGGCAGCTTGTTCACCCGGGGCGCCAAAAGACCCTGATCGTTTCAGCGGACACATCGTTCTCCTGAGGTTGATGCCCGCAGTATAGACAGCGTGCGCGCTGCGGCAAATCATGATGACCGATGCGAAATTTTGGTCCGGCGACTAGTACCTTTGCGCCAAATCGTGGAACCGCCGCAACTTGCGTTTAATAAAAACCCGATGCCCGAAATTTTGTGACAAGGGTTGATCAAAGAAAGAAGTAAAAAATTAAGGTAAAATGCTATATTTCTGTAATACAGTGATACTAGGATGATTCGTTATTACTATTCGAAATTTACATTGATTGTATCGGGACAGGGGGAATAAGCGCGACTTCTATGGGATCGAAACACATGACTGTATTCACTTCACCTGAATTTGATAATCACGAACAAGTCGTCTTCTGCGCCGACGCCGACAGCGACCTCCGCGCGATCATCGCCATTCACAACACCAATCTCGGCCCGGCGCTCGGCGGCTGCCGCATGTGGCCCTATGCCGACGACGCCGAAGCCCTGCGCGACGCGCTCCGCCTGGCGCGCGGGATGACCTACAAGTCGGCGATCACCGGCCTGCCCTACGGCGGCGGCAAGTCGGTCATCATCGGCGACCCGAAGACACAGAAAAGCGAAGCGTTGCTGCGCGCCATGGGCCGCGCCGTCGCCTCGCTCGGCGGGCGGTACCAAACGGCGGAGGATGTCGGCACGACCGTCGCCGATATGGATATCCTGCGCCAAGAAACGGAATTCGCGCATGGCCTGTCCGGTTCCAGCGGCGACCCCTCGCCCGCGACCGCTTACGGGGTTTTCATGGGCATCCGCGCCGCGCTCTACTTCAAGCACGCGCGCGACGACCTGCGCGGCCTGACGGTCGCGGTCCAGGGACTGGGCAACGTGGGCAAGCGGCTGTGCCGCTACCTTGCCGATGCAGGCGCCCGCCTGGTCGTCGCCGACATCAGCGAAGACGCCGTGCAAGCCGCGATCCGCGACTTCGGCGCGACGCCGGTCTCTCCCAACGACATCCATAAAGTCGAGGCCGATGTCTTTGCGCCCTGTGCGCTCGGCGCGATCCTCAACGATAGGAGCATCCCCGAGCTGAGCGCCGGCATCGTCGCGGGCTCCGCAAACAATCAGCTTGCCGAGCCGAAGCATGGCGAGGCGCTGCGTGAGCGCAGTGTGTTGTATGCCCCGGACTATGTGATCAACGCCGGCGGTTTGATCGACATCCATGTCGGCGAAGCCGGCGGCGACCAGGAGGCGGTGTTGAAGCGGACGGCGGGAATCTACGATACGACCTTGTCGATCCTGGAGCGTGCCGCCCGCGAGGATAGCGCGACCGACAAGATCGCCGACCGCATGGCGGAGGAGCGCTTTCAAGGTCAGCGCAAGGCGCGCGCCGCCTAACCGCGCGATCCGGAGTGCGAGCGACGATGAACGACCGAGACCGCGCCCAACCGCCCGACCTGAACACCATGCCGCGTTTCGCCGGTGTGCCCAGTTTCATGCGGCTTCCCGTCGAGAGCGACTATTCCAAGCTGGATATCGCCTTGATCGGCGTGCCCTGGGACGGCGGCACCACGAACCGGGCGGGCGCGCGCCACGGACCGCGGGAAATCCGCAACATGTCGAGCCTGATCCGGCGGATCAACCACGCCACCGGCTTGGCTCCGTTCGAGCTATGCCGGATCGCGGACGCCGGCGACACGCCGGTCAATCCGATCAACGTGATGGATACGTTGGACCGCGTGCACGGCTTCTACGAAGACATCGTGAAGGCCGGCGTGGTGCCGCTCAGCGCCGGCGGCGATCATTTGATCACGCTGCCGATCCTCCGCGCCGTCGCGGCGCGATGGCCCGTCGGCATGGTGCATTTCGACGCCCATAGCGACACGACGGACAGCTATTTCGGCGGCGAGAAGTACACGCATGGCACGCCCTTCCGCCGCGCGGTCGAGGAAGGGCTGCTGGACCCGAAACGGGTGGTGCAGATCGGCATCCGCGGGGCGCTGTTCGACGCGGGCGACATGGACTTCGCGCGCGACAGCGGCATGCGCATCGTCACGATCGAGGAGTTCTACGACCTTGGCGTGGACGCCGTGATCGCCGAAGCGCGCCGCGTCGTTGGAGACGGCCCGACCTATGTCAGCTTCGACGTGGACGGCCTGGATCCGGTCTATGCCCCCGGCACCGGCACGCCGGAAATCGGCGGCTTCACCACGCACGAGGCGCAACGCATGATCCGCGGCCTGCAAGGCCTCGACCTGGTCGGCGGCGATGTCGTCGAGGTCGCCCCGCCCTTCGATCCGAGCGGCAACACCGCCCTGGTCGGCGCAACCATGATGTTCGAGATCCTCTGCGTCCTAGCCGACGCGGTCGACCGCCGCCGGGGCAACTGACGCAGGCTTAGGGGGCGAAAGCACGACAGTTTCGTGTTGTGACAATCGCACGGCAACGCCCTACCCTCCCTCAATGGACCCGATCGAAAATCTTCTCGAGCCCGGCGAGTCGCTGGTGTGGCACGGCCGGCCGAATAAGGACCGGCTGGTGCGGAAGCAATACGGGCGGTGTTTCTTCGCCGGCGTCTTTGTCGGGCTGGCGCTGATCTGGGCCTGGGCTTCGTTGCAACGCGGCACGACGGTGAGCTTCTTCGTAGCGCTGTTGTTCGCCGCCGCCGGGGCGATGGTCGTGGTCGCCAAGACGCGCGAGATCATGGCCGCGCGCAAAACCCGCTATCTCGTAACCAACCGCCGCGCCATGATTGCGGTGTTCTGGAAGACGCCGGCCATCCTGTCCTATACCCCCAAGGATATCGGCCCCGTCGAGATCGCGAACGAGAAGGACGGCACGGCCGACGTGATATTCAACCATTCGATCGCACATGCCGACTTCACGGGGCTGCGCAAAACGACCAACGGCTTTTTCGGGATTGCCGACCCGGAAAAAGCCAAGGCGGCGCTCGAAACACTGGCCGCTTCTCCCGGGTAAGAATCGGTTAAGCAACGCCGCCGGATACTCTATGGTGGCGCGCAAACCACCCGTGGCCCCGCGCCGACTTGGAAAGCGGAATATCGTGACGACACTGGACAAACGCCTGCACGCCTATCGAGACGATCTCGCCGACGCGGCCTTGAAAGGCCAAGTCGAGGCCGCGCGCTTCGTCGACGGCCGCCCCGCACAAGTCATCGCCGCGACGGCGCCGTTGCGGCGCGCGCCCGAGCCGGGCACGCAGCTTTCCTCCGAACTGGTATTCGGCGAAACCGTGACCGTCTTCGAGGACACCGGCGGCGTCGCCTGGGTCCAGAACCGGACCGACGGCTATGTCGGCTACACCGACAGCGCCGCCTTGAGCGACGCCATCCACGCACCGACCCACTTCGTTGGCGCGATCCGGACCTGTGTTTACGGCGACCCGCATGTGCGGTCGCCGGGGACCATGTCCCTGCCGATCTGCGCATCGGTCGCGGTTACCGGAACGAAAGGGCGCTACGCCGAACTGGCGACCGGCGGCTGGGTCCCGGCGCAGCATCTGGCGGGACTAAACGAAACCGAAAGCGATTTCGTCGCCGTCGCGGAACGCTTCATGGGCGCGCCCTATGTCTGGGGCGGCCGGTCGGACCGCGGCCTGGACTGTTCGGCGCTGGTTCAATTGGCGCTGATGCGGTGCGGCATCGACGCCCCACGCGACAGCGACATGCAGGAAGCCGGACTGGGATCGCCGGTGCCCTACGATGGAGACGAGGGCGTTCTGCAACGGGGTGATCTCGTTTTCTGGAAAGGGCATGTGGGCATCTGGGTCTCACCCGACCGGTTCCTCCACGCCAATGCCATGGACATGTGCGTCTCGACCGCCCCCTTCCAAGACATCGTCGGGTATATTCAGGACAACGAAAACCAACCGGTCTCATCGGTTCGGCGGGTGTAGAGCCCACAGGGCCGGATTGCGGTGAATCAAGGCAGCGGCCGCGATGTCCGGTCAGGATGGCGCAATGCTAGATAAGGAGGTGCTGCATGGAAAATTTCACCCCGATTTCGGCCCTGATCGGCGGCGGCCTTATCGGTCTTTCCGCCACCATACTGATACTCGTTAAGGGCCGTATCGCCGGGATTAGTGGCATCCTCGGCGGCGCCTTGACCTTCCCGATGGGCGACCTCGCGTGGCGAGTCCTGTTCCTCGGCGGCCTGGTCGCGGGGGCGGCACTACATAACCTCATCGCCCCCACCCCATTCGTCGTGGAATTCGACGCGGGCACGCCGCTGCTCGTGGTCGCGGGCCTCCTGGTCGGATACGGTTCGAGCCTCGGCAACGGCTGCACCAGCGGCCACGGCGTGTGCGGCATCGCGCGCCTATCGCCCCGGTCGATCGCCGCGACCCTCCTGTTCATGGCGATCGCCATGGCAACGCTGTTTCTCATGCGGCACACGGGGGCGGTATGATGGCCGCCGCCGTCTCCTTTCTCGCAGGTCTTCTGTTCGGCCTGGGACTCGCCGTGTCGCAGATGATCAATCCGGCGAAGGTGCTCGCCTTTCTCGACATCCTCGGTAACTGGGACCCCAGCCTCGCGCTGGTCATGGTGGGCGCGGTCGGTGTCGCCGCAGTCGGCTTCGCCCAGGCGAAGAAACGGGCATCGCCGGTCCTCGAGGACGAGTTCCAAATACCCAAAAACCGCGAGCTCGATATGCCGCTGGTCGTGGGCGCGGCTTTGTTCGGCATCGGATGGGGTCTCGTCGGCCTCTGTCCCGGCCCCGCCATCGCCGGCCTGGTCGCCGGCCATACGGAATCGGTGATCTTCGTCGGCGCGATGCTGGCGGGCATGCTGGCCAACCGGCTGATCCAGACGATCCGGCGCTGAACCGCCCCGAGGTGGCGCATCGGGTTGACCGCGCCGGGCGAAGGCCGCAGCATTGCAGCGCCCCACGCCACGACGAGGAACCAGACATGACAGCCCGTGAAGACCTGCGCCGCGCCGGCGCGGCGGTAAGAGCGCAATTGGGACTGGGCGAGCGCGCCACCGACGAGCTTATGCCGGGGCTGCCCGGCCTCATCGACGAGGTGGTGTTCGGCCGGGTTTGGGCGCGGCCCGGCCTGGCGCTCGATGACCGGATGCTGGCGACGCTGTCGGCCCTCACCTGTGCGCAGCGTCTTCCGCAGTTGGCGCAATACGTCGGCGCGGCCCTGCATATCGACATGAGCCCCCGCTTGGTCCAGGAGGTGATGCTCCATTGCACGATGTACACCGGGTTCCCGACGGCGTTGAATTCGCTGGAAGTCGTTCGCACGGTGCTCCGCGACACGGGAATTCCACAACCGAAAGAAGACCTGAAGGAAGCCGACCTGGACGAACTGCTCTTGATGGGCCGGGAAACGATGCAAACGCTGCACGGCGAGCGGGCCGAGGGCGGTTATGCGGCGCCGGGGTCGGCGGCCAGCGGGCTGTATTCGACGGCCATCGATTTCCTCTATGGCGAGGTCTGGAACCGGCCGGGCATTTCCGTGCGCCAGCGCATGATCTGTTCCGTCGCCGCGTTTACCGCCACAGGCTTGGAGTCGCAGCAACGGAAATTCTTCCCCTCGGCGCTGAATGTCGGCCTGTCGCGGACGGAAATCCTCGAAGCCATCGCCCAGACCGGCCCCTATTCCGGCTTCCCGCAAGCCTTCAACGCCCTCGCCGTGGCCGAGGAAGTCCTTCCCGAGTAGACGTTTCTCGCCGGAACTCCGTGATTTTGCCGATCACGGGCGAACACCTAGTATTGGCCGCGATATACCGGCCGTTCGGCGCCGGCGATCTGCAGAGGGAACTTCAATGACGGGCGCTAACAGTTTCAACGCAAAAGACGAACTGCACGTCGAGGGCAAGCGGTATACGTTCTTCAGCTTGCCGAAGGCGGAAGCCGCGGGCCTGACCGGGGTGAGCCGGCTGCCCTATTGCCTGCAGGTCCTGCTGGAGAACGCGTTGCGCAAGGAGGACGGCGAAACGGTCGGGCGGGAGAGCATCGAGGCCTTCTCGACCTGGACCAAGACCGCCACGAATCCGGCGGAAATCAACTTCTTCCCGACCCGCATCATGCTGCACGACGTCTCGGGCATACCGCTGCTCACCGACCTCGCCGCCATGCGCGAGCATATGGCGGCGATCGGCGAAGACCCTGCGATCGTTAACCCGGTCCGGCCGCTGGATTTCATCATGGATCATTCGGTGATCGTGGACGTGGCCGGACGCGCTGACGCGCTGTCGCAAAACTTGAAGACCGAGTTCGAGCGCAATACCGAGCGCTACCGCGTCGCCAAATGGGCGCAAAAGGCCTTCCGCAACACCCGCGTCCTACCGCCCGGCCTGGGAATCTGCCATCAGATCAATCTGGAATCGCTGGCGCGCGTCGTCTGGTCCGAGGACGACGCGGAACACGGACTCATCGCGTTCCCGGACAGCCTGCTGGCCTGCGACAGCCACACGCCGATGATCAACGCGCTTTCCGTCCTCGGCTGGGGCATCGGCGCGATCGAGGCGCTGTCGGCCACCATGGGCGAACCGGTCAGCATGGTGATGCCCGATGTCGTCGGCGTGCGCCTCGTGGGCCGGTTGCGCGAAGGCGCGACGACCACCGACCTCGTCCTGGCAATGACACGGACGCTGCGCGAGCACGGGGTGGTGCAAAAATTCGTGGAGTATATCGGGCCCGGCCTGGATCACCTCAGCCTGCCGGAGCGGGCGACGCTGGCGAACATGGCGCCGGAGTACGGGGCGAGCGTCGGCTTCTTCCCGACCGATGCGGAAACGCTGAACTTCCTGCGCCTCACCGGGCGCGGCGATCAGGTTCCCCTGGTCGAGGCCTATTGCAAGGCGCAAGGCCTGTGGCGCGACGACACCGCGGACCGCGTCTATTCCGACGTCATCGAGTTCGACGTGAGCCAGGTGGAAGCCAGCCTCGCCGGCCCGAAGCTGCCGCAAAGCCAGGTGCCGTTGAGCCAGGTGCATCTGTCCGCAAAGGACGCGCTCGGCAACGGCAAAACGAACGGCGACACGGCGGCGGGAACGCTGCGCGACGGCGACATCGTCATCGCGTCGATTACGTCCTGCACCAACACGTCCAACCCCAACGTCATGCTGGCGGCGGGCTTGCTGGCAAAGAAAGCGCGCGAAAAAGGCCTGACGCCGAAACCCTGGGTGAAGACATCCCTGTCGCCCGGATCGCGCGCGGTCGGGGACTACCTGACGAATGCCGGGCTGATGACGCCGCTGGAGGAGTTGGGATTTCACGTCACGGGCTATGGCTGTATGACCTGTTGCGGCGGCTCGGGCGCCCTGCCCGAAAACCTCGTCGAAGACATCACGGCCAACGGGTTGAGCGTCGCCGCCGTCCTGTCCGGCAACCGCAACTTCGAAGGCCGGATTCATCCGAATGTCGATTTGGCCTATCTCGGCGCGCCGCCCCTGGTCATCGCCTACGCCCTGTTCGGCACGATGTTGGGGGACATCACGACGGAGCCGTTGGGCGAGGACCAAGCCGGCCAGCCGGTCTACCTGAAGGATATTTGGCCCAGCGCCGAGGAGATCGACGACACGGTGCGCCGCTACGTCACCCAGGACCTGTTCGCCGCCCGCGACATGACCGAGACCGAAGGATCCGAGCTGTGGGACGCCATCGACCCCGGCGACGGCGGCGCTTATGCCTGGGACGACGACAGCACCTATATCCTGAAGCCGCCCTTCCTGGAGACCGCCGTTAAACAGAAATTCACTGGCGATATCGAGGGGGCCGCCGTCCTTGCGATGCTCGGCGACAATGTCACGACCGACCATATTTCGCCGGGCAGCCGCATCCTCGAAGGCAGCGTGGCCGGGGAGTATCTGTCGGCTCGTGGCGTGAGTTCCGCCGACTACAGCGGCTTCCTGCAACGGCGCGCCAACCACGAGGTGATGATGCGCGGTACGTTCAACAATCCGCGCATCCAGAACGAAATGACGCCCGACCGTCTCGGCGGCTGGACCGTGCATCAGCCGTCCGGTGACGTCATGACGATTTTCGACGCGCATGAGCGGTACGAAAAGGAAGACCGCCCCTTGGTGGTCGTCGCCGGGCGCGAATACGGCACCGGCTCGTCGCGCGATTGGGCCGCCCGGGGACCGCACCTATTGGGCGTGCGGGCCATCATCGCCGAAAGCTTCGAGCGCATCCACCGCAGCAATCTGGTCGGCATGGGCGTGCTGCCGCTGCAATTCCAGGATGACGACAGTCGCACCTCGCTCGGCCTGGACGGGACGGAAACCGTCGACATCACCGGCTTCGATGGCGGCATCGGCGTCAACCAAGAGGTGTCGGTGCGATTCACGAAGCCGGACGGCGCAGTCGTCGAAACGCGCGCCCTCTGCCGCCTCGACACCGCCCGCGAAGTTGGCTGGTTCGAGGCCGGCGGCGTCATGCCCTTCGTGCTGGACCGGTTCAGCGGGGCCGGGGCGGCGGCGCACGGCTAAGCCCGCAGGTCAACCTTCAGGTTGTCCGCAAGCCCGCACGGGCCGGCGACAGATCGGCCGCCGCCACACCGAAATCGCCGATCTCCGCCGGCACGTCCTCTCCGCGCGCGAGGTCGGCGGTGAGTCGGCCCAAGGCGGGTGCCGTTTGGATACCGTAGCCGCCCTGCCCCGCCAGCCAGAAGAAGCCGGGCGCGGCCGGATCGAATCCGGCCACCGGCGTCTTATCGGAGACGAAGGACCGCAGGCCGGCCCAATGGTGCGACACGCGGTCGACCGTCATCGTTGTCGCCGTCTGGATGCGGTCGATCGCGATGGCGATATCCAGCTCTTCCGGCTGCACGTCGCAGGGCGGCATCGGGGTCTCGTCTGCCGGAGACCCCATCACCTTGCCGGCCTCGGGCTTGAAGTAGAATTCTTCGTCCACATCGATGGTCAGCGGCCAAGTGTGGACCTTTAGGCCCGATGGCCCGTCGAACACGACGGCCGTGCGCCGCTTCGGCACCAATCCGATGGGATCGACGCCCGCCATCGCCGCAATTTCGTCACACCACGCCCCGGCCGCATTGACGACGACCGGCGCCGTCCAGGTGCCGCCCGGCGTCTCCACCGACCAATCGGCCCCGGTGCGGCTCACGGCCAGCACTTCCGCATCTGTCCTGATTGTGCCGCCCCGGGCGCGGATGCCCCGCACGAAGCCCTGGTGCAACGCGTGCACGTCGATGTCCATCGCGTCCGGCTCCAGAACCGCACCGGCGACATAGTCGGGCCGCAACACCGGCAGGATCGCGCACGCCTCGTCCACGTCGACGCTGCGAACGGAGTCGACGAATTGTCGCCCTTCTGCCTCGGCCCGCTCCAGCGCTCCGAGTTGGTCGTCACGGCCTATGAACAAGGCACCTCGTGGGCCCAACAACCCATGATCCGAGAACCCTTCCGGCGGTGCGGTGAAGAATCCGTGCCCGGCCACCGTCAGGGCACGCACCACGTCATTGCCATACGCCTGCGTATAGATTGCCGCCGACCGGCCGGTGGTGTGATACGCGAGCGATGATTCGCGCTCAAGCAACAGCACGCGGCCGTGCCGCGCCAGGAAATAACCGGCCGACACGCCCGCGATACCACCGCCGACAATTATGTAATCGTAGCCCTCGCTCACACCTGTGCGCTTCCTTATCGCTTCATGACCCGGACGGTTGAGTGATGGGTTTGACCCGCGCTGATCGTTTAGCGACAAGACCGTCCGGTTCGAGGACCGGGTTTCGCCGGATTCGATTCCCGCTCAGGGTACTCATCGAATTTTGACGACCGAACGCCACCGACGACGACTATACCCCTGCGTCCGAACGGGATGAACCAAGGAAACCCAATGCGCCTCGCCATCATCAACGACTACCGGGAACTCGCCGAAAAACAGCCGAATGGGAAAAACTACCGTCGGACATCTCGGTCGATGTCGATCAAGACCGGCCGTCCGACGCCGACGAAGCGGCTCGCGCCCTACGTGCTGGAGTGATTTTGAGGTGAAACGGGGGTATAGCGGGCAACGCCTAGCGGCCGAAGCAATTCGGCGTGACGGTAAACTTACGGGACGAGTTTACGATAAAACGGCCTGCCATCGCTGCTCGACCAATCAGCAGCGGGTAGCGTAGATGTGATCGATTGGTCAGATTGACCGCCTCCTCCCGAAATTGCCCTCCGATACAAATGGCAAGCATCACAACAGGTCTGGTCGCAGCATGGACATCACTTTTCTTGATGCGAACGGCGCGAACGACTGGCCGTTCAAATTCCGCTTTATTTCCTTTTCGATCGGATACGGAAAATCGAACCCAGGGGCGTCCCCCGCGTTCGAAGCGGGATAAATCGGATGCATCGATAGAAGTACTGTTGGCGCCGGTATCTAACAGCGCGTCCATAACTAGGCTTTCAGGAAGCAGCTGGACCTTTTCCACCCATCCTATTACGAGCTTTTCGTCACTATGAGCGGTTGCCGCATTCGCCAAAATTGCGAAAGCGCAAACTGCTAAACTAGAAAAAAAACGTCTGGCCAATTGCATCCCTAACGCCGCCCGCTTCCATATATTGTTTGTTCAATTGCTACTCTAACACGCTACGATAACCCGCTTGGGGACCCTAACCCGGTTTTTTGACGAGAAAAAATCAACCTTCCCTTTGGTTCGATGGGTCCACATAATGAACTGAATTCGATCAATTTCAATGTGGCGGAAATGTCCAACTCATGCCGTACCTTGAAGCGGATCGAAGTTACAAATGCCGAGAAATCTCTAATTGGACCGTGACCTCATCTCGATGACGTTCTTGCGACTGATATTGGTTATCTCTCTCACGGCGGCCGGCTCCGGTGCGGCGTTTGCCGGTTTCGACGAAGGTGTTCGGGCTTACGAAAGCAAGAATTTCAAGTTGGCCCTGCGAGAATTTCGAGCAGCTGCCGAAAATGATCATGCCAAAGCACAGTACTACTTAGGCCGCATGTATCTTATGTGGGAGGGCGTGTCGGCCGACTATAAGCAGGCGGCGTCTTTTTTCGAGCGGGCCGCGGCGCAGGGCAACCCGAATGCGCAATTCTATCTCGGCGCTTTACATTATCTGGGCGAAGGCGTTCCACGGGACTATTCAAAAGCAGTCAAATGGTATTCCGCTGCTGCGGCGCAAGGTGATCCTGTCGCGCAATATTCTCTTGGCGTGATGTACGCGTCGGGTCAGGGGGTGACGAAGGACCGTGTACGCGCTCTTGCCTGGTTCAATTTCGCGGCCGCTGGGGGAAGCAAGACTGCAGGAAAATTTGCCGATATTTTGACCCGCAAAATGACTCCCGCCGAAATTGCCAGAGCTAAACAGCTGACCCTCGAACAAATATCGACGCGACCCAAGCGGAAGCCGGATCAGTAAGCCAATCACCTTCCAAGCATAGACTTCCACGTTCGCGCTCCATCCCGCATGTAGCATTGAGCCAAGTCATGGAGCCGCAAAGCGACATTGTCCAATATGGCAAAAATGCGGCAATGAGACTTCGTGAGCCGCTTCTACTGCTGAAGGGAAAATTATTTTCGCTTTTGTATGCGCGATCTATGAGGGCATAAGCGAATGTGACGCTTTCCGCGACTTTATTTGCCGGTAGATCCAATACACGCCTTTGGCTTTCCTTTAGGGGAAATAGAGGTAATGAAAAATCTCCAGCTTTATATTCTGTCAGCTGTTCTCTTAAGCGTCAGTGTCAGTTTCTTTCTCTATAAGGCGCTCATACTGGGCTTACCGTTGCGTCCAGACGAAAGCGTTGAGACTTGGGAAGTCCAGGCAAAGATCACTTTCGAGGCCAAAGGCGGAGCGGCAAGGCTGTCGGTCTTCACGCCAAAAAATGAGGGACCTTTCACGATCATCGATCAGAGCTTCGCGTCCGAAGGTTACGGGCTCACGACGGGATCGAGAGACGGCAATAACATATCGATTTTTTCAACGGCGACGGCGGAAGGCCTACAGGTCGTATACTACCGATTCGTCGTGCATCGGGAAAAGACCGCGATCCATGACAGCGTACGCGGCAAATCCGCGATCCCGAATCCGAATTTCACGGAAGCCGACGTTACGGCGGCGCATGGTCTCCTTAAGTCTGTCCGTGATGTGGCATCGGACGACGATAGCCTGGTACGATTGTTATTCGAGCGGCTCGATCCGATGTCGCAGGATGCGAATGCGCATGCTTTGCTTGGCGCATTTTCGTCGACGCGCGACCGAATACTGATGGCGCGACGACTTCTGGCGCTGGCCGAAGTCCCATCACGTTTGGTAACGGGCATCCAACTCGTCAAGGCGCAGCGCAACGCGCATCTCACCCATTGGCTTGAGGTTTATTCGCGAAATGAATGGCGTGCCTATGCGCCGCAGACGGTTACGAAGGACGTCCCCGAAAATTTTCTGCCGTGGTGGCGGGGCGACAAGAAGGGTCTGGTGTCGCTCAGAGGCGGCTCAAATATCGAAAGGAACCTCTCGGTTGCCGCCACATCGGCGCCTGCCCTACGCACCTCCCTCCACGCGAGCAATCAGAAAGAGCTCGGCTGGATAAAATTCTCGCTGTTTGCGCTACCGGTCGATGCGCAGCAAATTTACAAGATTATCCTGACCGTTCCATTCGGGGTATTTTTTCTAACGATCATGCGTAACGTCATCGGCTTGCGCACATTCGGTACCTTCATGCCGGTCCTCATCGCCATTGCCTTCCGCGAGACCCAGTTGGCATGGGGCCTATTCTTGCTCGCCGTCGTGATTGCCATCACGCTTCTGGCGCGGGTTTATCTGGGGACGCTGCGCTTACTCGTAGTGCCCCGGCTGTCGAGCATATTGATCATCGTCATTCTCGCGATGGCGGGCGTTAGCGTACTCAGCAACCAGCTTGGGTTCGAGCGCGGTCTTTCGGTCACCCTCTTTCCCATGGTCATTCTGACCATGACCGTCGAGCGGATGTCCATCGTTTGGGACGAGCGGGGCTCCGGCGAAATGCTTAGGCGGAGTTTTGACAGCGTTTTGGTGGCAATCTTCGCCTACTTCATCATGGCGAGTTCATATGTGGAGCACATGGTCATCGTGTATCCGGAGCTATTGATCGTAATACTTGCATCTAATCTGTTGATCGGACGCTATTCCGGATTCCGCCTACTTGATCTGGCGCGGTTCCGGGTGCTGGCCGGGAGTAACAAATGATGTTTGGGCGCGCCTATCGTTTGTGGCGGAACGGCGTCGTTAACCTAAACAAGCGCAACGCCGATTACCTTCTTACCTACAATCAGCGGCGGTACTATCCGATGGCCGATGACAAGCTTCTGGGCAAGGAGCTCGCCCAGAAGGCGGGAATCAACGTTCCCGAATTGTACGGAAAGCTCGAATATCCACATGAGGTCAAGCACTATCGCGACATAACGGATAAGCACTCAAAATTCGTGGTGAAACCCGCGCATGGAACGGGCGGTGACGGCGTTCTGGTTGTCGTTGGCAAAGCGGGTGATTATTTCAGTCTCGCTGACGGCAGTGCATTGAATCCCATCGACATGGCGTTTCACTTCAACAATATATTGGCGGGAGCATTCAGCCTGGCGGGCCAACCGGATAAGGCACTCATTGAATACTGCGTTGACTTCGACCCGGTTTTCGAAAAGGTCACATTCAATGGAGTTCCCGATATTCGAATTGTTGTATTTCTGGGCGTGCCTGTTATGGCGATGGTGCGGCTTCCGACGCGCATGTCTCACGGCAAGGCGAACTTGCACCAAGGTGCGCTCGGCGCCGGCATCGCAATCCCTACAG
The DNA here is from genome assembly GCA_965228975.1 of Alphaproteobacteria bacterium. Lineage (GTDB taxonomy): Bacteria > Pseudomonadota > Alphaproteobacteria > UBA8366 > UBA8366 > JAJFJD01. Next base: position 1,461,616 of record OZ245851.1, on the reverse strand, counting down.
GCCGGACACTCATGGCGGTATGGCGGAATGACGTGGTCGAGAAGCATCCCGACACGCAGAATACCGTGATGAATATCAAAGTGCCGGATTGGGACGGTTTACTGAAAATGGCGGCACGATCCTGCGATTTGACGCACCTCAACTTTATCGGACTCGACATTGTTCTCGACAGGACCAGGGGGCCGCTCGTACTCGAATTCAACGCCCGTCCCGGCCTCAACATTCAAATTGCAAATTGCGAAGGCCTTCGTCACCGGATGGAGTTGATTGAGGCACACAGCGCGGCGCTTAAATCTCCTTCCGACAGGGTCGCGTTCGCCAAGGAAAACTTTGGTCCAAATCCAATACCTTACTAAAATGTACTATGCTGGGTTTGCGTCTTGAGACAAATCTCCAGGCTTTTGCGATGGCCATTCCTGGTTATTCAGTGACGGGAGCAGCCACCCAAATCCTCTCCGTTCCTCTCCTGTAAGCAGCCATATCCGAAAATAAACATAACCGTGCCCGGACCCGGCTCGCGGCTTGCACGTCTCACCATGCGCCGCTAAGCATTGGATCGATGCTGCTCGGGCCCAATTCCCCAATCGACGGTTCCGGAAGGTCGATCGCCGAAGAACGATGCCGTGGCTATACACCAATCGAAATATCTGAGGAAACAGCATGCACCTCGCCATCATCAACGACTATCAGAAGCTCGCCGAAGAAACCGCCGAGTGGGGAACGTTACCGTCGGACATTTCGGTCGATGTCTATCAGGACCGGCTGTCCGACGCCGACGAGGCGGCAAAACGTCTTGCGCCATACGACATCGTCGTCACCGCGCGCGAGGAAACCCGGTTCGACCGGGCCTTGGTCGAACGGTTGCCGAACCTGAAACTCCTCGTCACCCATGGCCAGCGGAATGCGGCGCTGGATCTCGACGCGTTGACCGACCAGGGCGTGACCGTCACCGGCACCGGCTACGGTTTCCCGAACGGCACGGTCGAAACGGCCTGGGGCCTGATCCTGGGCCTCGCGAAGCATATTCCCTTGGAAGACCAGGGCATACGAAACGGCGAGTGGGGTCTCGCACTGCCGCGCGGCTTGACCGGCAAGACGCTGGGCGTGCTCGGCCTCGGCCGGCTCGGCGGCGGCGTGGCGCGGGTCGGGCAAGCGCTCGATATGGAGGTGATCGCGTGGAGCGAAAACCTGACTGACGACCGCTGTGCGGAACTCGACGTCAAACGCGTCGGCAAGGAAGAGCTGTTCAGACAGTCGGACGTCCTGTCGGTCCATGTCGTCCTGAGCGACCGGTCCCGCGGATTGGTTGGAGCGGCGGAGATCGGCTTGATGAAGCCCACGGCCTGGCTGATCAACACGTCGCGCGGGCCCATCGTGGACGAGGCCGCGCTGATCGAGGCGCTGGAGACCAACCGCATCGCCGGCGCCGGTCTCGACGTCTACGACATCGAACCCCTGCCCGCCGGGCACAAGCTACGCACCCTGCCCAACACCGTCCTGACCCCGCATATCGGCGGCCGCACCTACGAGAACTTCGCCGCCCGCTATCAAGACAGCCTGGAAGACGTTCTGGCCTGGCTCGACGGCAACCCGATCCGCGTGATCGCCGCACCGGCCTCCTAAGGAGACAACCATGAGCGCAACCGACTCAGCCCGCTTCATAAACGTTCCCGAGGCCGCGACGTTCTCGCCGGAGATGCGGGTCAACCGGGAACTCATTGCCACCCGATCCCTGGTCACGCGGATGAACTGCTACGAGCCGGGACAAGTGACGCCAATGCACATGCATCCGGGGGAAGACGAGATACTCTATGTCGTCGACGGCAGCGGAAGGTTCACCTTCCAGGACCGCGATGACCTCCCGTTCAAGGCCGGCGATCTTGTATGCCTCCCCGGCGATCAATTCCACCAAATCATCGCCGGACCCGACCAGCGCACGATCATTATCTATTTTATGAAGCCGGACTATTCGAGCGAGCGGCCGGCCGCCCCCGATGCGGACCAAGTTGCCACGCCGCTTCCAGGCGAAAAGCCATAGACCCACATCGAGACCTCTAGGCCATCCGACCCGGCGTTGTCGCTTCCGTTGGGTGCGCCTAAGATGCCCACCGACTGCGGGCACCAACGAAGAATCGGAATTGACCTATGAAACTCATCGGCGGATTTGGATCACCTTTTGTACGGCGTGTTGCCGTCAGCCTCAATTTCCTCGGGTTCGACTGGGAACAGGAAGCGATTTCGGCTTTCGACAATCCCGACCCGGTCAAGAAGCACAACCCGCTGGTGCGGGTGCCGACACTTGTCCTGGATGACGGCGAAGCCTTGATTGAGAGCTATGCGATCCTCGATGCGCTCGACGACATGGTCGGCGACGCGAAACGGCTGATACCCGCAGGCGGCAGCGAACGGCGCGCCATCATGCAGTTGACCGCCGTCGGCACCGGCACAATGGACAAGGCGGTGTGGGCCTATTACGAGGGCCGCTTCCATCCGGCGGAGAAAGTCCACGAGCCTTGGGTCGAGCATAACGAAGGACAGGTATTGGGCGGCCTTGGGTATCTCGACACCTGCGCGGAGAAAGCCGGCGACGGGTGGCTGGCCGGGAGCGACCGGATTAGTCAAGCCGATATCACTGCCGCCGTCGCGATAGGATTCGCGAACCGGGTCCGGCCCAATCTCGGTGTCTTGGAAAAGTTCGGCAATCTCGCCGCCTTTGCGGCCCGCTGCGAGGCGATGGGCGAGTTTTCGAGCGTCACGCCGTAACGGGAGCGGCCCTAGAAGATTCCCGCGTCCATCCCATAGGCCATGGCGGCGCCGATCTCCCGGCACTGGCCGACGAAGTCTTCCTGCCAGTCCCCCCGGCAAACGATCGGCTCCTGGACGGCGCGCCATCGCAGGCCGGTGACGATCGTCTCCACCCCGCGCCGTGTCCCGGTGCCGTCATGTCCCGCCCGGATGTAGAGGCAGTAGGGTAGCCCTTGGGTTTCTTCCAGGATCGGGTAGTACGTCCGATCAAAGAAATCCTTCAGCGCGCCGCTCATATAACCGAGGTTTTCGGTGGTCCCGAGAACGATCGCGTTCGCCGCGAGAACGTCGTCCGGGCCTGCGTCGAACGGGCTGAGCGCGGTCACGTCGACGGCGAGCGCCTCGTCCGATTGCGCGCCCTCGACAACGGCGTCGCGCAGCCGCAGCGTATTGTCGGAGGGCGCGTGCGCGACGATGAGGAGCCGTTTGTTCGGCATAATGCGACCGAGTGTCCCGTGTAGACCTGTCCGACGCAAGCGGTAGCCACTAGCCCGCCAGCAAGACGTCGATCTCCTTCAGGTTATCCGCCGTCAACTTCCACCGGATCGCGCCGGCGTTGGCCGCCATCTGCTCCGGCTTGGACGCGCCGCAAATGATGCTGGCGATCGACGGCTGGGCCGCCAGCCAGGACACTGCCAGGGTCAAGATGTCGTAGCCATGGTCGCCGGCGTAGGCCTCCAAGCGCTCCAGCAGGTCGAAATCCGCCTTGGCGAGATTGTCGTCGCCGGCCAACCGGCTGCCCGCCGGCGCATCGCTGTCGCGCCGGTATTTGCCGGTCAGCAGGCCCCGCGCGATCGGATAGTATGGCAGCAGACCAATGCCGTATTTCTCACAGACCGGAATCAGGTCCGCCTCGATCCCGCGCTCCAGCATGTTCCAGGCATTCTGTGCCGTGACGAAGCCCTTGAGGCCCGCCTTTCCCGCGGCGTCGACTGCGTCCTGCATTTGCGCCCCGGTGTAATAGGAACAGCCGTAGTAGCGAATCTTCCCGGCCGCGACGAGGTCTTCCAGCGCGCCCAGCGTGTCGGCCACCGGCGTGTCGGGATCGGGACGGTGCTGCTGGTAGAGGTCGATCCGGTCAGTTTGCAGTTGCTTCAGGCTCTTCTCGACAGCGGCGCGGATGTTCTCCGGCGATCCTTTCGGCTTACCCTCCACATGCGAATGGGAATGGCCGAACTTGGTCGCGAGGAATACCCTATCGCGCTTTCCTTTCAAGCCGGTACCCATGAAGCGTTCAGAGTCACCATCGCCGTATGTTTCCGCCGTGTCGAAGAAATCGATACCCGCGTCGATCGCGGCGTCGAGCACCGCATGAGTGCCCTTTTCGTCCACGCGGCGGCCGAAGGCGTTGCATCCAAGCCCCACCAGGGAGACGTTCAATCCGTCCTTGCCACCAATGGTCCGTTTATCCATGTCTTGTCCATTTCCTTTGTCTGCGATTGACACCGACCTCGGGAGAGACGGAGCCAACCGCTGTTCCGGCGCGCAATCACTTCAGGATGGCAACCATCGAACCATATCCCCTCATTTGCGCGTGTTTGAGGGGCGTCACGCCATCCCGGTCCGCAACCGATTTGTCTGCCCCCGCATCGACAAGCGCTCTGACGGTCGCGACGTGCTGTGCCCCGCCATCGCCAAGAATGACCGCCTCGATCAGGGCCGTCCAACCAAGGTTGTTCACATGGTCCAAGGGAGCGCCCGCGCCAATCAGGGTTTCGACAACACCGACATGGCCGAGATGCGCGGCGGCGATCAAGGCCGTGCCTTCATACGGGCTCGTCACCGCCTTTGGATTTCCCCCAAGCTTGACCGCCAAATCTACCATCCGCACATCGTTCCGGACGGCGGCAATGGTGATGACGTCATAGGAATCGGAGTCGAACGCCTTGATGTCCGCACCGCCGGCAACCAAGGCACGAAGCGTCTCATAACCGCCCGCATGAGCGGCAATGTGTACTGCCGTTCGGCGATGGCTGTCGCGCCGGTCCGGGTCCGCCCCTTTGGCCAACAGCGCGGTCACGGCGCCGGCATCATTGCGCTGGGCGGCCGCATGAAGCCCGTCGTAGTTCGTTATTTCCTGCTTGCTTGGGGGCATCTGCGCCATCGCCGTATCCAACAGGAAGCAGCCCAATGCGAAGACGGCGATCGAGACTGCAAATTTCATCATCCCTGCCTGCTGCCGTGGTCGGCCCGCGATTGTAACGGATCGCCCGATCATAAACTTCAAACCGACAGCCGCCCACCGGTGACGGTTCGTGGGGAGCCTAATCCAGGTCACTGGCGGCGTGACGTTCCGGCACCCGCTCGTCTTCCGGCCCCGAGGTCTTGTTGACCCGCCGGCCGCGTTGGACCGCCGGGCGCGCCTGTATCTCCGACGCCCACCGGACGACATTCTCATAGGTTCCCACGTCGAGGAATTCCGCCGCCTCGTAGGCGTTGTTCAGCACCAGATTTCCATACCAGGCATAGGTTGCGATATCCGCGATGTTGTAGTCGTCACCGCAGAGATAGCGCCGCTCCGCCAGGTTTCGGTCCAGCACGTCGAGCTGCCGTTTCGTTTCCATCGTGTAGCGGTTGATAGGGTATTCGTACCGCTCCGGCGCGTATTTGTAGAAATGGCCGAACCCACCACCGAGATACGGCGCGCTGCCCATCTGCCAGAAAAGCCAAGAGAAGCACTCGGCCCGCGCCGACGGATCATGCGGCAGGAAGGCGTCGAACTTTTCCGCCAGATACAACAGGATCGCGCCGGACTCGAACACGCGTGTCGGTGGCGACGTGCTCTGGTCGAGCATCGCGGGAATCTTGGAATTCGGGTTGATCTCCACGAAGCCGCTGCCGAACTGATCGCCCTCGCCGATCTTGATCAGCCAGGCATCATATTCAGCATCCTTCTTGCCGAGCGCCAGAAGCTCCTCGAACATGACCGTGACCTTGACCCCGTTGGGCGTCGCCAGCGAGTAAAGCTGATGCGGGTGCTTGCCGCGCGGCAATTCCTTCTCATGGGTCGCGCCGGCGATCGGCCGGTTGATCTTGGCCCACTCGCCGCCGCTCTCGGCATCCCATTTCCAGACTTTCGGCGGTGTATATGTCAATGAATCGGCCATGTGTTGGGCTTCCCGGTTATGGAATTGATCGGAACCGCGCGAGCGGGATTAATTGGCAGGTTACGCGTTCAAGCGGAACGCCCAGAGTATATGAGGATATCTGGTACAGGCGCGGCAACAGGTCAATGCCGCCGCTTCCCGTTGTCCCGCTAGCGCGCGCGCTTGCTCTGGAAATCGGGCGTACGCTTCTCGCGGAAGGCGTTGCCGCCCTCCTTCGATTCCTCGGTCAGGTAGTACAGAGACGTGGCCTCGAAACCGAGCGCGGCGATGCCGCGGATATGGTCCGTGTCCGCATTGAAGCTGCGCTTCGCGATGGCGATGGCGGTGGGGCTGCGCTCGGCAATCTCGGCGCACCATTGATCGACCTCTGCATCGAGCTGGTCGTCCGGCACCACCTTGTTCACCAAACCCATGGCCTCCGCTTCCTTCGCGGAATAGCGGCGGCAGAGATACCAAATCTCACGCGCCTTCTTTTCACCGACCACGCGTGCCAGATAGGCCGTGCCGAACCCGGGATCGACCGAGCCGACCTTTGGCCCGACCTGTCCGAAGATCGCGCTTTCCGCGGCGATTGTCATGTCGCACACCGTCGCGAGTACATTTCCACCGCCGATCGAGTATCCGCGCACCTTGGCGATCACCGGCACGGGTACCTCGCGCATGGCCGCGTGGATTTCCTCGACCGGCACCTTCAGAATGCCCCGTCCCTGCCGCTCGCCCGACCCCTTGGACTGCTGGTCACCGCCGGTACAGAAGGCCCGGTCTCCGGCCCCCGTGAGGACGATGGCGCAGTTCTCGCGATTCCAGCCGCCACGCTTGAGGGCGTGGATTAATTCCTCGTAGGTCTGCGCCCGCAGGGAATTATACCGCTCCGGCCGGTTCAGGGTGATGGTCGCCACGCGGTTCTTCTCTTCGAACAGAATGTCTTCGTATTCCATGGAATGTCTCGCTTTTCGGTCGAGCTGTTAGGACGCAGGGTTGCCTAGCACTCTATCCGGCAGCGAACACGGCGGGCAAATACGCCACCACACGAATGCGTTTCTATGTTTGGCCGAATGAGCCTAACGGCGGGACGACATCGCCTTGGCTTGACGGATCTGAGCGCCGGTCATGAGGACCGCGACCTCGTCGCGCCGGTTCCGCGCCCAAGCGCTGCCGGCCGACGCCGCCAGGTCGAGCCAATACCACGCCTTTATGCGATCGAGGTCGACGCCGCGGCCACGGCTGTAGAAATCACCGATATTGAGTTGAGCGATGACGTGGCCATGTTCGGCGGCGGTGCGGTACCAGTGCGCGGCGCGGCGGTCGTCGCGGCGCACGCCCTATCCGGCTTCATAGAGCCCGGCGAGCGCGACCTGCGCCGGCACGTCGCCGTGCTCCGCCAGGCGCCGCCACTCGGTGAAGGCGAGGCCATAGGCGCCCGCGTCGTAAGCGGACAAGGCGCTCATGAAATCGGCGCGTGCCGGAAAACACGCGAAAAAAAAGAGAATTACGGCGGCGGCGATCGGTCGCATGGGATCACCTATCGGGAATAAAGCGGGGGACGGGCGCCGCGAAACCCCGTCCCCCTATAGCCGAGAGAATACCGCTTTAGCGATACTCTTCCGGCAAGAACAACATGGAATCCTGTTCCTCGGCCACGGCAGCGTGGCATTCGATACAGAATTTCATGTTCTTGGCGTTACGGCCTTTGGTCTCGCCGAAGAACGAGCCGTTCGGCATGACCATGGCGTATTTCCAGTCTCCGCTTTCCTTGTTCCAGCCGGCGCTCATCTTGCGCATGATGAACAAAGGTCCCACCCCGACCTTACCGTCGGGCGTTGCCGTGAAACTGTCCTTGACCAAATAGGAGCCCACCGGCATCCGGCCGGCTTTCTCGAACTTTCCATACGCCTTCGCCGTTCCGTTGGCATAGTTCTGAACGAACCGCCCGCCATGGGTCGCGGACTGATAGGCGACTTTGCTGTAGCGCTTGTAGCCGGTGTAGGCCGACGCCACGGCGATACCCGACTTGGCATAGGCCGCCTTCATCTCGCCGATGATGCAATCATAGGCAGCTTTGGCTTCGGCCGCCGAGAGCTCTACCGGGGCCGCACCTGCACAGGGATTGCAGGGGTTTGCGGCGCCGCAGGGGTTGCACGGGTTCTTCGCTGCGCACGGATTGCACGGGTTCTTCGCCGCACTGGGATTGCACGCCCGCTTGGCCGCACACGGGTTACACGGATTCTTCGCCGCGCACGGATTGCAGGCTTTCTTTGCGGCGCAGGGGTTACACGCTTTTGCGGCGCAGGGATTGCAAGCTTTCTTGGCCGCACAAGGATTGCACAGCGCCGCCTTCTGCAGTCGGGGGATGACGCAGCGCGCGCTATAGGACGCCGATGCGCCGCAAGGGTTGCAAGCGCCGCAGGGGTTGCACGGATTCTTCGCTGCGCATGGATTGCAGGGATTTTTCGCCGCACAGGGATTGCACGCCCGTTTGGCCGCACAGGGATTACAAGGGTTCTTCGCCGCACACGGATTGCAGGCCTTCTTTGCGGCGCACGGATTGCAGGCCGCCCGTGCCTTGCACAGGTTCTTCGCTGCGCATGGGTTGCAGGCCTTCTTTGCGGCGCAGGGATTAACCGCACGTTTCGCTGCACATTTGGCGGCGCATTTCGCGGCGCATAAATTCTTGGCCGCACATGGGTTGACCGCGCGCTTGGCCGCACAGGGGTTCGCCTGCGCCGTGCTGATCGTGATCGACCCACCGGCCACCGCCCCCGCGACACCCAGGGCTACGGCAACCGGAATAACGGTCGACGACAGCATCTTCGCCTTCAACTGCATGAAATCCTCCAATTGGGTGGCTCGACAGGACGCGGCCACGCCTTTTCTTTCCTTGATTGAGCCCCGGTAGCCTAAAGCGCTTTGCCTCCCACCGTGGCTCAATCTTGGTCACGTGATTGTGAGCCCGGACGTCGCGGCATGCGCGGCTCTACGCCGCACAAAAACCCCTGGCAATTGCCGCAAATTTGAAGGTATTTGTTTCGAGCCAAAGGAAATCAGGTGCAAACCTGACCATCTACTTGTGACCATTGGGGCCGGTGGCGGGGGATGGATCGGGAACCGAAACAGGAGAACGGAATGACACGCGCAAAAAAAGGACTAATCGCCAGCGCCGCGATCGCTGGGTTCATGATCGCAAGCCCCGCCTTCGCAGCGGACGGCGATGCCAAAAAAGGCGAGAAAGCCTACAAGACCAAATGCAAGAGTTGCCACTCGATCAAACCGAATGTGAAGCGGGTCGGCCCCTCCCTGTTCGCGGTCATCGGCCGGAAATGCGGCACCGCCCCCAAAACCCGTTATTCGAAGGGCTACAAGGCCGCGTGCGAAGCGAAGGCCTTCACCTGGGATGACGCGTCGATCGACGAATATATCAAGAACCCGAAGGCCTACATGTCGAAGCTGGCCGGCAAGAAGGTCTCTTCACCGATGGCCGCGGTAAAGATCAAGAAAGAAATGCGCCGGGCCAACATCCTCGCGTATCTTAAAACGCTGAAGTGAGCGGGACGGAATCAGGGCGGCAACTCGAGCCGCCGCCCGTTCCAACGCCTACCGAGAACCAGCATGCATATGCCCGCGAGCGCGGACATCAGCGTCATCAGCAGGTAGGATTGAGCGCCGAACTCGGCGTAGGCAACGCCCGTTAGCGGAACGGCAATCGCGATGGCTGCCCCCATCGCGAGGGCATTGTACAGACTCTGCGCCGTGGCCGACATGCCGACGGGCGCCGCCTGCGACACGAAGCTCATGGCTGCGAGATGTCCCGCCCCGAAGGTAAGAGCGTGCAGCGCCTGTGCGACGACCAGGACGGCCAAATCGTTACTCGCCGCGAGCAGGGTCCAACGGATGACACCGGCGACCGCCGCCAGCCCCATCAAGGGCACCAACCCGAACCGGCCGATTAGCCGCGCACCGACGGCGAACAGGATGATCTCCGCCACCACACCCTCGGCCCACAACAGGCCGATGATTTTTTCGCTGATGCCGGCATCGCGCCAATTCAGGGTGCCAAAGGCATAGAGCACGGCGTGGCTCGCGGAGTTCAACGACATCGCCGCGATGAACAGCAACATGACCGGATGCCGCGCCAGCCGCCAAACGCCACCGCGTCTTCCCTGCTGCGCCTTTTCCGCCCGCGTGTCGGGAAGAACACAGGCAACCGCCACGGCGATTACGGAAAGTGTCAGTATCGCCCAGAGGATCGCATCCTCGCCCCCCTTCCCCAAAAGCACGCCGCCCAGGAAGGACGTCAGGATGAAAGCCACCGACCCCCAGAGCCGGACCCTGCCGTAGTCGGTGAAGCCGCGCGATGCGTTCAGCATGGTCAGACTGTCGCCGACCGGGTTGACCGCGCTGTTGAAGACCGCGATGAACATCGCAACGGCCAGAATCTGCCAGAATCCGTCGGCTAGCAGGTACATCGAATACCCGGCAGCCACCCCGGTCAGCAGTAGAATGACGAGCCGCTTCCGCTCGCCGCGGCGATCAGCGAATTGCGCGATCATCGGCGTCGTCCCGATGCTGATCCAGCGTCCGACCGAGAGGACAAGCCCAATCTCCACCGGCCCGAGGCCGCGGCTCTGCAGCCATACCGGCCAGAAGGGCATGACGACACCCACCAGGGCGAAGACGGCGAAATAGTAAGACGCCAACCGAGACGAGAGCCAAGCCGGCCGTTTATCCGTCATCGCGTGACGGCACGCGCTGTCACGAGATCGAGCCGACGCCGTAGGACCCGGTCAGCAACTTACCCTCGGCGAATCGGCTCAACCGATAACCGCTGATATCCACATCGGTCTGCTGGTCCAGGATGGTCTGCGCCAGGACCTTGCCGACCATCGGCGACAGCTTGAAGCCGTGCCCCGAGAAGCCATAGGCGATGTGCAGCCCGTCGACGCCGTCCACCGGTCCCAGGACCGGATTCCAGTCGGGCGGGATATCATAGGGGCCGCACCAGGAATCGACGAGTTGCGCATTGGCGAAATCGGGCATCCGATGCGCGATCTGCCCGCCTTGCAGCAGCACGAAATCGTCGGTCACGTTCTCGTCGAGGGACTCGACCCGATCCAAGGGGTCACCGTGATCGCCGGTGCCCACCAGCACCACCCCGCCCGACGCCGGCCGGAAATACATCTTATTCTCGACCGTCATGTCCTTGACGATCGGCAATTCCCGGTCATAGGGCTCGTCGGTCCGAAACGTCAGGACGATGTGTTTCGATACTTCGAGCGGCAGGTGCAGATCGAGCCATCCCGCCAGCGCCGCCGTCCACGGGCCAATGGCGAACAGCACGGTCCCGGCCTCTATGTCGCCGTTCGCTGTCTTGACCCCGGTCACCCGATCGCCGTCCCGCAGGAGGCCGGTGACCTGGGTCTCGGTCAGCACGTCAACCCCCTTGGCCCGGGCACCGGCGACGAAACCGGTCGTGGTCAAATACGGGTCGGCATAGCCCGACACAGGCTCGTAACCGATCACCGCCGCGTCGTCCACGTTGAGACGAGGATGGAACTCTCGCGCCTGCTCCTTTGATATCTCGTACGTTTCCGCGCCGACCCCCGTCTGCATGTTGAGGTTCTGCGACACCGAATCCGCCATGTTATCGTCCGCGACGATGATATAGCCGGATTCGACCCATCCGCTGGAGGCATCACCAACGCCGACATAATCCGGAAAATTCCGGAAGATCTCATGGCCTTTGACCGTCAATTCGGTATTGGTCGGGATCGAATAGTGGCTGCGGCAAATCGCACAGGATTTTGCGGTGCCGCCGGTACAGATCTGTCCCTGCTCGATCAACAGAACCGATCCTGCACCTAGTGCCTTGAGATGAAAGGCGCTGGACGCGCCCACTACGCCGCCCCCGACGACGATGGTGTCGTAGGATTTATTCGTCATTCTTAGCCCACCCGATAGCGCAAAACCGACATGATTGACGTGATGTACGATGAAAGCGCAATGCGGCGGAAAGGAAAAGAAATTAAACTGGCCGGGGGAGCTGGAAAACGCCGAGAAAATCAGGGTCTAACCACACCAAAATAAGAACTACCCTGACCGGATAGTTTTGACATAAATAGCTGATTTAACGTGATTAATGACCGAGAACTCAGATCGGCGAAAATCAACTCCGGTTACGCCACCGTCGTGTATACGCTAGGATAAATTCCAACAAAACCCGGGCAGAGGGAACCGCAACGAATGGCAAAATCAAGTTCGAGTACCCAGGAGGCCGTCGCCGCCGCGGGCGGCAGCATAGATCAAATCCGTGAAATCCTGTTCGGCTCGGCACAACGGCAGATAGACACGCGGTTGGCGCAGTCGGACAAGGCGCTGAAGAAGGCGGCCACAGAAGCCGAGGACCGGCTCTCCGACGTCAAGAACGACCTCGTCGAACGGTTGGAAACGCTCGACTCGAGCCTCGAGACGCAGATCGGTGACGTCCTCGACAGGCTCGAAAAGGCCCAGGCCGATATCGAGCAAAAACTACAGGCCGCGCAAAAGGAAATCGCCGACAATCTGGCCGCCCTCGAGAAACAGCTCCGCCAGGATTTGGCGGACCAGGCGCAGGATCAACGGCGGCGGCTCAAGGAAGTCCAAGACGATCTTGACAGTGCGGTTGCACGGCTCGAAGACGAAAAGACAGGCAACCAGGATCTCGGCAACTATTTGATGGAGATCGGTCTTCGCTTGCGGGGCGATCAAGGCCTCGATGCGATCAAGGCCTCGATCAGCGCCAATATGGATGGCGATGGTGAACCGAAAGCCTGAGAATGAGACCTCCGGAGGAAGAACTTAAGCATCTACTCCTCGCCCCCGAGCTTGCCCTTCTAAAGCGAATACAGCGACGGTGTGACGCGCTCCAACTGCGCGTCGGTGACGATCCCGCGCTGAAAGACAGCGTCCGCGGCGTTATCGTCGAGGTATTGCGCGAATCCGGCGTGCAGGAACACGACCGCCTCGCCGCCGCGCTTGCCCCCTTGATCGTTTCGAGCATGCGGCAGGAAATCCGCAATTCCCGCGACATGATGGTCGACGCGCTGTATCCGATCACCGGCCAGTTGGTGAAGGCCGCCGTCCGGAATGCCTTCAACGAACTTCTCGAAACCATAAATTCCAAGCTCGACGAAGGCTTCTCGGTCGACCGTTGGCGCGCGAAGATCCAATCGAAGATCACCGGCACGTCGGAGGCCGAGATCCTGTTGCGCCGTAATCCGCCCTTCGACATCGAGGAAATCTACGTCATCCATCGTCCCACCGGCCTGCTGATCGAGCGGGTCGGCGCGACCGAGGATGCGGACGAGGACGAGGCCGGGGTCGACAGCGAGCTGGTCAGCGGGCTGCTGACAGCCATCATGGATTTCACGCGCGATGCCTTCAGCGACGAGAAAGGCGGCGAACTGCGCACGCTCACATTCGGCGAGTCACAGCTTTTTCTCCGCACGTCCGCCAACACCATCCTTGCCGCCAAGACCACGGGCACACCGCCGCCGCGGTTCGAGACGGCCCTGCAACGGGTTTTCCTGTCGATCCTCGAGCGTTGGAACGACTTTCTCGCATCCTTCGACGATGACGTGAAGGACGATCAAAAGGCCTCGTTCGTTGACGATCTGGACGAGCGGTTTCGCGACCTGCTGCGGGCCCGCAGAAAGAACTTCCGGGGCGGCGCACTGCGGGCCTATGCGGTGATCGCGGTCGTGTTCCTGTTGATCGCCGCCTGGCCGGCATGGGCCACCTACCAGTACTATCGCGGGCAAGCCATCGAGGAAAATGCACAACAAGTCATTGCGAGCCAGGCGGCGCTGTCCGGGTATCCGATCGAAATTCGCTATGACGGCGACGCGGAGGCCTTGGTGGTGTCCGGCTTGCTGCCCAGCACCGCCGCGAAGGAGAACCTGGCCGCGGCCCTTGCCGAGCACCTGCCCGGCATCAAAAACGACCTCCGGCTCGCGACGCTGACTCAGGTCCGGAAAGAGGACATCACAGATAGCTTGGGCGTGATCCTGAACTCGGAATTAACGAAGCTCAAAACGTCGCTACGCCAAGCCATGACCGACCTGGAGACCCAGACGAAAGCCAGCGACGCCGCGTTGGCGGAACGGATTTCCAAATCCGTCGCGGGGCTGGACACCAAGTTCAGCACGTTCGAGAAATCGGTGTCCCAACGCATCGAAAACCGCATCGCAACCGCGCTCGTCCCCTCGCCGGTCAAGGTATTGACGGACTGGGTCCAGACGAACACCCTGTTCCTGCGCAACGAAACGCAGCTCCGCAACCCGGATTGGGCTAAGGCGCTGCTGCGCGAGCTTGCAGCGCTCATCAAATCCACACCGGACGATCTGCATATACGCGTCGTCGGCTATACGGACAACACAGGGTCGGACTCGTTGAACGCGCGGCTTTCCCTGGAGCGCGCGCAAACCGTGGCGGGAATGCTCACCGAGCTCGGCGTGCCCGATGACCGGCTGATCACCGTCGGGCGGTCGTCGGAAAAATCAATCGGCTCCGGCGCGAACGCGGCATACAATCGGCGGGTAGAGTTCGAGATCGTAAATCTGCCCGAATAGCGGATACACCGGGATGGTGAGCAAAAAGATATGTGTGATCGGCCAGTTCGCGGTCGGGAAGACGTCGCTGGTGCGCCGGTACGTGCTGGATGAGTTCTCGCACGACTACCAGGCGACGCTTGGCGTCAACATCTACAAATACAGCGACACCGTCAATTACCCGCCGGGCGGTGAAACCGCGCTGAACCAAATCATATGGGACATCGAAGGCGGCGACACGAACCCGGAGAAGACCGGCACCTACATCCAAGGCGCGGCCGGGGCCCTCATCGTCGGCGACATCACGCGCGCCGAAACCATCGCCGCCATGTCGGATCACGCCCGCCTGTTTCAATCGCTCAGGCCGGGGCGGCCGTTCGCCTTCGCGCTGAACAAGATCGACCTGCTCGACGAACCGCCGCCGCCGGATATCGATGAGCAACTCGACAAGGAGTTCGGCGCGGATGTGGTGCGCACCAGCGCCGCGAAGGGCACCGCCGTGCCGGAACTTTTTCGGCGTCTCGGCGTTCGGATACTGGAAATCGGCGCGTAAATTGCTTCTCACCTCTCAAAACACATTCTGCGAGACGCCATCAAGAATATCTCGAAACGAAATCACCATCCGAAAACCCATTTAACGCAACGGCGGATGCAACGCCGGCCGGCTTGAACCGAGGCCCATGACCACAGACCTTCCCTTCCCTGTTCTCGAGACCACGCGGACCTTGTTCGACGCCGGTACACTCGGCCTCGTCATGATCGACGCGGGCTTCAAGGTCGTGGGACGGCACGGGAAGTTGGTCGACTGGATCGAGCCGCAGGCCGATGCGATGGATTGCCTACCGTTTCTGGTCGGCCTGGACGAGACCATGAAGGACCTTGCCGGCAGCGCAAAACCGCCGTTCCGCCTGTCGAACCTAAGCCTGCACGAACCCGATGCCGACCGTCCCACGACCATCTCGATCCAGATCTACGGTCAACCGGACAGCGATGGCGTATCGCTCCTCGTTCAAGACTCATCGGAAATGGCGCGCCTTGAACAGCAGGTGCTTCAGCGCAGCAACGAGCTTGCCTTGGCCGAAGAAAAGTTGCGCGAAGCGAAGGAGTTAGCGGAATCTGCTAACCGGGCCAAAACCGCCTTTCTCGCCAATATCAGCCATGAGCTGCTGACGCCGTTGAGCGTCATCTCCGGCGACGCGGAGATCATCCGGCAAGACGGCATGAGCCCCGACGAGACCCGCTCATATGCCGACGATATTTACGAGAGCAGTGTTTACCTGATCGATCTCGTGCGCGACCTCCTTGACCTATCGCGCGCCGAAGTCGGCGGCGCGGAGCTGCTGGAGGAAACCGTATCGATCGGTGACGTGGCGGCCGATGCAATACACATGGTGGAACAGCTCGGCGGAGCCGATATCGCGTTCAAACTCGATATTCCGGACGACACCCCCGATCTTTTCGCCGACCGCCGCCGCATCAAACAGATGCTGATCAACCTGCTTTCCAATGCGGTCAAATACACCCCGGACGGCGGGCAGGTAACAGTTGCGGTATCCGGCGATCGCGCGACCGGGTTATCGCTCGCGGTCCGCGATACGGGCACCGGCATCGACCCCGCAGACATGGACCGCATCCTCGCCCCCTTCAACCAAGGTCCGGCGCCGCTGCGCGACGGCAGTCCCAAGGGTGTCGGCCTCGGCTTACCGCTCACCAAGTCCTTGATTGCACTGCATGGCGGCCGGTTGTCGATCGACAGTGCGCCAGGCTCCGGAACGGTCGCCACCTTGCATTTTCCCGCCGACCGCCTGCGGCGGGATTAGAGGGTGTAACCCATGGCCGACCGATCGAAAATTCTGCTGGTGGAAGATACCCCGGCCTTGGCGCGGACATATTGCGGGTATCTCCGAAACGAACCTGTCGACATAGAGCATGTCGAAACCGGCAAGGCGGCGCTGGACGCGTTACGGCGGGACGTCCCCGATGCGATGCTGCTCGACCTCAAACTCCCCGACATGGACGGTCTGGACATATTGAGGGACCTACCGGCGGAGTTGCAGATCTGCCCCGTCATCGTGATCACCGCCCACGGTTCGGTGAACACCGCGGTCGAGGCCATGCAGGCGGGCGCCGCCGATTTCCTGGTCAAACCGTTCAACGCCGAGCGGCTAAAGGTCACGCTGCGGAACCAACTGGAAAAGCGGCAGCTGACCGAGATCGTCAAGACCTTCGAAGAGACGGCAAGCCGTACCGAGTTCGAAGGGTTTCTCGGATCGAGTCTCATTATGCAATCCGTCTACCATGCGATCCAAAGCGCGGCGGCCAGCGATGCGACCGTCTTCATCACTGGGGAAAGCGGCACGGGCAAAGAGGTGTGTGCCGCCGCCGTTCATAATCGGAGCAAGCGGCGCAACGGCCCCTTCGTGCCGATCAACTGCGCCGCCATCCCGGCGGACCTCATCGAGAGCGAGATATTCGGCCATGTGAAGGGCGCCTTCACGGGCGCCGTCGCGGACCGGAAGGGCGCCGCCGAGACCGCCGACGGCGGGACGCTGTTCCTTGACGAAATCTGCGAGATGGATGTCTCGCTGCAAAGCAAGCTGTTGCGCTTCGTGCAAACGGGCAGCTTCACGAAAGTGGGCAGCAGCACCACTCAAACCGTCGACATTCGCATTATCTGCGCAACCAACCGCGATCCGCTGGCCGAAGTGCGGGCCGGCCGGTTTCGGGAAGACCTGTACTATCGTCTCCATGTGATTCCCTTGGCGCTGCCGCCGCTCCGCGACCGCGGCGAAGACGTGGTGGAGATCGCGCGACACTACTTGACGGCATACGCCGAACAAGAGGCCAAGAGGTTCACGGATTTCGATGCCGACGGCGCCGCCGCGCTGCTTTCATACGGCTGGCCCGGCAACGTGCGGGAATTGCAGAACGTGATCCATCAGACGGTGGTGATGCACGATGCCGACACCGTGGCCGCCTCGATGCTGGCCCTACCGGAGAGCGATCCACGCGCGGAGAATCGTCGATCCTCCGATACGGTCGGTGAAAGCCCAGCCACAAACGCTCCGGACACTCCCTCCGACACTGTCGATTTGCAAGAGCTGGCGAAGACGATCCGGCCGCTCGACGACGTCGAACGCGAGACAATCACCCGGGCCATTCGCCTTTGCGGTGGCGACGTGCGCAAGGCCGCCGTGTTCCTGGGCATCGCCCCCGCGACGGTGTATCGCAAACTCAAGAAATGGCAGCTCGACGCACAGTAGCGCCAGCCGGGCTTGGTTTGCAGGACGAGTCTCATATTGAGACTCAAACCGCATTTTCCCACCGTTTCTCCTGTACCTAGGATTACGAACACGCTGAATTCCGCCGTTTTCTTGATCGAATTCGGCAACACCGCGTTGGCACCATCATTGCTCTTTATCCTGTACAGGCGCGTTCCGGACAAAGGGCCAGCCGGTCCGACCGACGACCACGCCGCAACGGGAGAGCACAGACATGACCAATTTAGCAGCAAGAAATCTATTGGCTGCCCTTGCGATTCTCACCGTCGTGGGTGGCTGCGCCGCCACGTCGCAGGATGCGGATTCGCAAACGACAGTCGCACGATCGAACGACACGGACCCGAAGGCAAAGAAGGCCCCGGCAGACGGACGCCGCATCATGGAGGGAATCGATTACGGAAACTCCGGGTTTGGCGGCTTCCTTTTTCGGTAACGGCCCCCTGATCACCGCCTCCGCTTCGTCATCCGGATTGTCCATGACCCAGCGGAGAGCCCAACCAAATTTGGCCGGCCGCGAGCAGGCCATATCGAGAGGAAAGATATCGAAATGAACTACAGCATCGAAACCATCGAAGGGATCGGCGCGACCTACGGCCAGAGGCTGAAGGATGCCGGCATCACCAACACCAAAGGATTGCTCGAAAGATGCGGCAGCCGCGCTGGCCGCTCGAAGACCGCGAAAGAGACCGGTCTGTCCGAAGCCCTCCTGTTGAAATGGACCAACATGGCCGACCTGATGCGCATTTCCGGCGTCGGTGAAGAATATTCGGAACTTCTGGAAGCCGCGGGTGTCGACACGATCAAGGAACTCCGCAATCGCAATCCAGAGACGCTGACCGCGATGATGGAAGAGACCAACAAAGCGAAGAAGCTGACGCGCCTGACGCCGAAGCAGGCGCAAGTCGAGAAGTGGGTTGCCGAGGCGAAGACGCTCAAGCCCGTCATCTCACACTGAGGTTCGCGGTGCCGGTCGCTGGAGCCCACCGCAGATCCCTCTGCGGAGCTTGTTGTGCCCCAATTCCAGTGGCCGGCATCGTGGGCATTGCGCTATAAATTAAACTTATTGCGTGCATCGAAAGGAAAAATTCTATGAATAGTCGAGTTAACTCGCTCCAGGCTTGGATCTGGATCATCGTTGCAACGGCCTTTCTGGGCCTCGCCCAACCGGGCCATGCGCAAAGCAGTTGCAAAGGGTTATCGAAAGGGAAATGCGGCAGCAGCAGCTCCTGCACGTGGGTAAAGGGGTATAAGACCAAGACGGGTACGACCGTCGCCGCTTATTGCCGTGGCAAGGGCTCGAAAGGTGCTGCGGCCAAGGCAAAATCCAAGAAGGCGGATGCCAAGGCCAAAGCCGCCTCCAAAAAGAAAGCGGCCGCCGCGAAATCGTCCAGCGCGAAGAAGAAGGCCGCAAGCAAGAAGGCCAAGGCAAAGAGCGCGAAGAAGAAAGCCAAGGCAACCACGGCCAAGAAAAAGGCAAAGGCAAAATCCGCAAAGACGAAGGCCAAGGCCAAGGCGAAGGCGAAAGCCGCTAAAGAGTCGACCTCGTCCAGCAAGAAGTAAACCGCTAGGACGAAACGGCGCCATACGCACCTCGGCGATGGGGGCGCAGACCCCGTCGTCAATAAGACGAAGGCAGAGTTTCAAACCGCCGTGCGGTCATCACATTCGGCCAATGGCGTTGCAATTGCCGGGGGACGTGAAAAGGAGATGGAATATATCCCATCTCCTTTTCGCATGCCCGTGTCCCGAAACCGGCCGGCACCGGCTAAACGTTCTATTCAGCGGGTGCCGCGGTTGCTCCTGTGGCCCCGCGCCGTCGGCGGATCCATTGCCCGAGATCGCCTTGGACCGCGATCATCGACGGTATGACCAGCAACACCAAGAAGGTCGTGATCATCAACCCGAAGACCAAGGTGATCGCCATCGGCACCAAGAACTGCGCCTGGAAACTACGCTCGAACAACAGCGGAGTCAGACCGCCGATCGTCGTCAGGGATGTAAGAATGACCGCGCGGAGCCGGTCGCACGTTCCGTTGATCACCGCATCGGTGAAATGCTCGCCGCCCCGGATCCGTTCGTCGATGGTCGTGACCAAGATGATCGAATCGTTCACGACGATCCCGGCGAGGCCTACAAGCGCGATCAGGCTGAGGATCGACATGTCGAAACCAAGCAAGAGATGCCCCAGTGTCGCGCCGACGAAGGACAGCGGAATGATCGCCATCACGACGAAAGGCCGCGAATAGCTGCCGAACACCCAGGCAAGGATGATGAAGATCGCCGCCATGCCGAAAATGGCGCCGAGCCTCATGTCCTCCAGCGTCTGCTGCTGCTCTTCCGCCTTGCCGGCGAAGGAAGCGGTCGCACTGTATTTCTTAGCAATGTCAAAGATGCCGTCCCGCTGCAACGCGTCCAACACGGTATTGCTGTTGGTCAGCGCCGCATCGATCTCCGCGGTTATCGCCACCTGCCGCTGGCCGTCTTCGCGTTTGATCCGGGCGAAGCCTTGTTTCTCGCGGAAGTGCACGACCTCATCCAACGGCACTTCGACGCCGCTGACCGGCGACCGGACATAGATATCGGCGAGCAACCCGGAATCGACGTCCTGCCGCGGGAACCGGACACGGATCGTCACCTCCTCGTCGCCACGCGCGAACCGGCGTGCGGTCGCGCCGTCGAAGGCGTGCCGGACCTGCCGGCCGACGGAATCCGTCGAGAAGCCGAGCGCCTTACCCTGCGGTGAGAGTTCGAGGATCAGTTCCTGCTTGCCGTAGGTCAGGTCGTCCTCGATATCGGTCACGCCGGGATAGCGCGCCAAGAGCGCGCGCACCTCGTTCGCCGCGGCTTTCAACGCCTCAAGGTCATCGCCCGACAACCGCACGTCCACCGGCCGGCCCGGCGGACCGCCCTGCGCCGGCAGGATCGTCATGGTTTCCAGCCCGGGTATCGTTTGGACCTTCTCGCGCCACGACGCGACGAATTCGGAGGTCCGGATGGTTCGCTCGTCCGACGGCTTCAGCTCGACCACAATGCCGCCCACGTTATCGCCGTCCACGCCGCCGCCGCCGTCCCGGGGGCCGACGGAGGCACCGATCGACGCCACGTTCATGACAACTATGTTGCCTTCGGTCGCGACGAGTTCGTCATTCGCCGCATTCAACGCCCATTCGAGTTCATCGACCATCTTTATGGTCTGCTCCCGCGACGTACCCGAAACCATCTGAACATTCGCATAGATGATGTCGGCCTCCGGCGACGGGAAGAAGGAGAACTGAACCCTGCCGCCGGCCAGGATACCGACGCTGACGATCAGCGAGGCGATTGCCGTGGCAAAGGCGGCATACCGCCAGCGCACGACGAATTTCAGGAAGCGCCGGAAATGGTTCTCGCGGAATGCATCGAACCGGGCATTGAACCAGGTTCGGAAAGGCCAATCCCTGCCCGACCCCCAACTGAAGGCGCCGCGCAAATGTCCCGGCAGCGCCAGGAAACACTCGACCAAGCTTGCAATGATGATCGCGATCACGACATAGGGGATACCGGCGATGATATCGCCAATAATGTCCGAAATGAACAGCAACGGCGCGAAGGCCGCGATGGTGGTCAGCGAGGACGAAAAGACCGGCGCCGCCATACGCCGCGCACCGTTTTCGGCCGCCGATACCGGATCCAATCCCTTTCGATGCAGCGCATCCGCGTGCTCGCCGACCACGATGGCATCGTCGACCACGATGCCGAGCGCCATGATCATGCCAAACAGGCTGATCATGTTGACCGTCTGACCGGTGGCCAACATCACGCCCATCGTCGCCATCAGCGAGACGGGAATCCCCATGGCCACCCAAAACGCCACGGGCGAATTGAGAAAGACGAACAAAACCGCGACGACCAGGACCAAGCCGGTCAATCCATTCTCCAGCAAAAGGTTTACGCGGCTGCGGATCAGGTCGGCCTGAATGTTGTATTGCTCGACCTTGAGCAACGGCGGCAGGGTCGGCACCACGTCGGCCAGATAGGCGTTGACGATATCCGCCAGTTCCAGCGCATCCGCGTTGAGCGACCGTTGGACCTGCAACTCGATGGCGCGTTGCCCGTTGCGGCGGCGTTCCGCCTGGTTCTCGTCGAACTGTTCGGACGTTCGGGCGACATCGTCGACGTGGATCTTCTGCCCGGACGGCAGCGATTTCACTTCGATGCGGGCGATGCCGCTCGCTTCCTTCTCGAGCCCGATGCTTCGGATCTGTTTCTGGAATGCACCGGACGTATCGCCGGACGGCAGGTCCTGGGACGCTTCGCCGATGCGCCGCGCAATGTCCTCCAACGTCATGTCGAGTTCGAGTACCTTGCGCTGCGGCACCTCGACCCAGATTTCCTCGTCCCGGGAGCCCAGCAAGTTGACCTTGTCGATGCCCCGGTCGAGTAGATCGTCGCGCACCCGTTTCGCAACCGCCTTGAGCGCGGCTTCCGAATACGGCCCGGAGATAACGATACGGCTGATCGGATCGTAGCGAATCACCCGCCGTATCTCGGGCCGTTCGCTGTCTTCCGGCAGGGTGGTGACCTGACCCACCGCGGTTTCCACGTTGGACAGCGCGAGTTGCATGTCCGATCCCGGCAGGAATTCGACATAAACGTTCGCGAACCCTTCCTGCGCCGTCGAGCGGACCTGTTTGACCCCGTCGAGAAACCGTACTTCGGGCTCGATCGCCTGGACGATATTGGTATCTACGTCCTCGGCGCTGGCGCCCCGCCATTCCACCTGAACGGTGACGAAATCAATGCCGAAATCCGGGAAGAACTGGGTATTCATTCGGGACAGCGAGACCACGCCGATCAGGATCATCAAGATCATCAGCAGGTTCGCCGCCGTCCGATGGCGAACAAAAATACCGATCAGGTCGTTCCGGGCGCTGCGCGCCGGCCCGACCGCGTTTGGTTCGCCCGCCATCAGGGTGTCCTGACCTTCAGTCCGGGACCGATCTCGGGGAACCGGGTCGTCACGATCATGTCGGACGCTTCGTAGTCGCCCCGGATCAGCAGATCCTTGCCATCGCGCGCGACGATCCGCACCCTGCGGGGATCGAGGCGATCACCCGTGATGCGATAGACGGTATCGCCGCCGTAGACGGCTTCCTCGGGCACCCGCGTCACGTCTTCGTATCGCGGCCCCGGCACCCGGACCTCGACGAAGGCCCCAGGGCGCAGATTGGTCCGCAGACCGATCCCTTCGATCCTGGCGAATACCTCGACGCCGCCGCTCGCGGTCTGCACCTCGCTTTCGATCCGGTCGAGCGTGCCGTCGAAGCTCTGTCCGGCCCAGAACACCTTGACCTGAACATCCTGGTAATTGCCGTCCGATAGGAAACGCGTGAACTCCCGGTTACCCACATGGAATCGCGCCTCCAAGCTCTCCGCCCGGATCATCTTGGCGACGACATCGCCGATATTCACGAATTTCCCGATCGCCGTGGTGACGCCAACCAGGAAACCATCGAAAGGCGCCACGATGCGGCTATCCTCGATATCGCGCTTGGTGCGGTCGAGGTCGACCTCCAACCGGGTGATCGTGTTGCGACGCTCGATCTCCCGCTGTTTCGCATCGCTGAGATTGAGTTTCGCGTCGTCGAGCGCCTTTTCCGACGAATGCCCCGACCCCGCGAGCCGGCTGCGCCGTTTAACATCCCGCTGCAACAACTCGATACGCTCGCGGTCGCGTTCCAGCATCGCGCGGTTTCCGCTCAGATCCGCTTCTATCTCGCGCAGCTTTGCCTCGGAATCGAAGGGATCGAGGCGCACCAACAGCTCGCCCTTCCGCACGACGCCGCCTTCGATGAAATTCGGGCCGATTTCAAGGATTGTTCCCGAGACCTCGGGCCGGATGTCGATTTCCCGGCCGGCGACAATACGGCCGAAGAAACGGCGTTCGGGCTGAACCGTGGTGGACGTCGCCGGTACCGACGCGACCGTCCAGATACGCTCGACCACCGGTTTCGCGGCCAGTTCGGGCCGGGTCGAGATAAGGAATATCGCGACCATAACGCCAAGGGCCAGTATGGCCAACGGCACCATAATGGTGAAAAGCCGTTTCGACAGATTGAACCGTTTCAAACCTGTCTTACGGTCAAGCTTGTCCTGCTTGATATCGTCCCCGTGCTTCATGCTTCTTCCTCGTCTGCATACGGGTCGACTTCGGGAAGGCCCAGCATCGCCAGCATTCGCGGGACCATCGTCCCAACGATCAGCCTGACATGCTCTGGCGTATAATCCTCCCAATTCAACCGCGCCAAGATGAGGCCCTTGGTTGCACCGAACGCCATGCATTGCGCGATCATGTTCGCGGTCAGCAGCAGCGTTTCCGGTGCGCGTCGGTCATAGCCGGTGGCCGCCGCGACTAGTTCCGCAACAGCATCATGTACGGGATTGATCCGATCGCGGATCAACATGGCGAACTCGCTCGACGGCTGGTGAAATTCGCGCAGCATGATCGGCATCTGCCAGCGCAAGGACTGTCGGCTGACGATCCCGGTCAACAGCGAGCGGATCATATGCGCGGCAATCCGGGCAAGCGCGTCACGATCGCCGTCGGCTTGCTTCACACCGACCCGGAGCCCTTCGATCATCGGCGCGAACAACGGCTCGGTATCCTCGACCAGTTTGACCAGGATTCCGTGATAGAGCCCCTCCTTGCCGCCGAAGTGATAGTTGATCGACGCGCCGTTGACGTCCGCCTCGCGCGCGAGTTCCCGGATCGAGACGCCGTCATAACCCCGGTCGGCAATCAATCGGCCCGCCGCCTCGAGGATGCGGGCACGGCTTTCCTCACCACCGGGACGCCCCGGACCTCGGCTTTCAGCCGGGGACGTGTCTGTCTTTATGCTGGAGTGTGACGCCATAACTAATTCAAATAAAACACCAATGTTACAGATTGACGGGTGACGTCAAAGTTGTCCGTACAAATAATCAAACGATTGTTTAATAAATAATACACCGGCCGAAAATTTCAAGAGGCAAGGTCGGCCAAATTGCCGCACGCGGGCGCCCTTCCGATTTCCAGGCTTGGCTCGAAGAGGATCGGGCGACCATAAACGGAACTGCAGACCGGGCGGCTCAACCCCAGACCGGTGTTGCCATCCGGGCGAAAATTCGTATTGGTTGATGAAACAATGCACTTGGGAGAACACGCATGTTCTACGACCCCGATATCAAGAAGTCTCACGGCCTGCCCCACGATCCGTTCAAATCGCTCGTCGCCCCCCGCCCCATCGGATGGATCAGCACCGTCAGCACCGACGGGCACGTCAACCTCGCGCCTTACAGCTTCTTCAACGCGGTCTGCTACAACCCGTGCATTGTCATGTTCTCGTCCAGCGGCCTGCCCGACGACCCGCAGAAACATTCCTGGCGCAACGCAGAAGAAACCGGTGAATTCGTCTGCAATATCGTGTCCGAGGAGTTGAAGGACCAGATGAACACCACCTCGGCCCATGTCGCGCGTGGCGTCGACGAGTTCGAGCTTGCCGGTCTCACGGCCGAACCGTCGGAAAAGGTCAAACCGCCCCGCGTGAAGGAGTCGCCGGCCCATCTCGAGTGTAAGTATCTCCGAACGGTGGAGTTCGAGAGCGAGGAAGCCCATCACACGCACGGCGTGGTCTTCGGCCACGTGGTCGGCATCCATATTCGCGATGACATCCTGACCGACGGGATGGTGGACACGTTGAAATTCCGGCCGGTCGCCCGCCTCGGCTATATGGAATACACGGTGGTCGATAACGTCTTTTCGATGGGCCGTCCGGACGTCAAAATTCCGAACGCCGCCGAGTAAGACCGGCCGCCGGTTCGCCGGTGTCGACCCCCTCCACTTTATATTCGGATCGGCCGCCCCCGTTTGACATGGGGGCGGCTAAGCCTGTCAAATCGCCCTGCATTCTCAATAAGCATATAACGCCCGGACATGACTGATATTCTCGCCTCCGCCCAGACGCTGAAACCGATGCTCGAACCCCGCGGCATCGCCGTGCTCGGGGCATCGGACGACGCCACGAAGATCGGCGGCGTGCCGTTACGCTACTTCCGCGAGTATGGCTACGCGGGCGGAATCTATGCGGTAAACCCGACGCGCGACACGGTACAAGGGTTGCCTGCTTACAAGAGCGTGACGGACATCGAAGGTCCGGTCGACATGGCGATCATGGCGGTGCCCGCCCGGCTCGCGATCGAAACCGCCGAAGCGGCCGCCGAGAAAGGCGTGAAGGCCCTCTGCACATTTACCTCGGGCTTCGCGGAAATCGGCGAGGAAGGTCAGCGCGCGCAGGAGCGGCTCGGAGAAATCGCGCGCGACACCGGGATGCGCATCCTGGGCCCGAACTGCCTCGGCTACTTCAACGCCCGCAACCATGTCTACGCGACATTCAGCACAAGCATCGGGCACGGTCTGCCGAAGGTCGGCAATGTCGGTTTGGTCAGCCAAAGCGGCGCTTTCGGAAGCCACTGTTTCGTGCTGGGGCGCGAACGCGGCCTGGGCTACAGCGCCTGCATTACCACCGGCAACGAGGTCGATATCAGTGTCGCCGAGTGCATCGCCTATCTCGCGACCGACGACAACACCGACGTCATCGCCTGCTACATGGAAGGCTGCCAGGACGGCGAAATGTTCAAGGAAGCGCTCGCCCTCGCCTACGAAAACAAAAAGCCGGTCGTGATCCAGAAGGTCGGCCGATCCGCCGTCGGCACCGAGGCCGCAGCTTCGCATACGGCATCGCTGACCGGTGCGGACCAGGTATTCGACGCGGTATTCGAACGCTACAACGCGTATCGCGCCGACACCGCCTCGGAACTGATCGACATCGCCTATATGTGCAGCGGCATGTGCAAGTCCGGGACCATCCCCGCCGGCAACAAGGTCGCCATTGCGACGATCTCCGGCGGCGCCGGAGTCATGATGGCGGACGCGGCCGAGGAAGCGGGGCTCGACCTTGCGCCCCTGCCCGACAAGACGCAGAAATATCTCAAGGAACTGGTGCCCTTCGCCGGAACGCGAAATCCGGTCGATTTCACGGCGCAGGTCTATAACGACTACTCGGTCATCACCAAGAATTTCGAAGCAATCCTGGAAGAAGGCGGCTATGACGCGGTGATCGGCTTCTTCAGTTCGCTGCTCTATTCGGACGCGGTCTCGCAGAAGGTGCTCGACTCGTTGATCCCCGTCCGCAAAGCGTATCCCGACCGGGTCCTGGCGCTGTCGGTAATCGGCCCGGACCAGCGCAAACGCGACTTCGAGGACGAAGGGTTCCTGTTGCTGCACGACCCGTCGGAAGCGATGAAGACGATCTCGGCCGTCTTGCAGATCGGTGCGGGTCTGGCGCGCGGCCCTTATCCGCCCGCGGCGGGCGCGAAACCGCCAGCGCTTGAAAGCCGGTCCTACAACGAACTGGAGGCAAAGGCGATACTCGACGCGGCCGGCATCGCCGCCTCGCCGGAGAAACTTGCCGGAACGGCGGCGGAAGCCGAATTAGCGGCCGCCGAAATCGGGTACCCAGTCGTCATGAAAGTGGTCTCCGCCGATATCGTCCATAAATCGGACGTGGGCGGTGTGAAACTCAACCTGTCGTCCGCAGGGGCGGTGCGCGCCGCCTACGACGCGATCATGACGGACTGCACGCGCGCGCATCCCGACGCGACGATCGACGGAATCCTCGTGGCCAAGATGATCTCCGGCGGCGTCGAGGCGATCCTCGGCGTACAGCGCGACCCCGTGTTCGGCCCGGTCGTGATGTTCGGCCTCGGCGGCATCTTCACCGAGGTTCTGAAGGACGTGACCTTCCGGCTCGCCCCTTTCGGCGAAGAGGAAGCGATGGACATGATCCGGTCGATCAAGGGTTTCCCGCTGCTCGACGGCGCACGGGGCGCCGCGAAATGCGACCAGGCAGCCCTGGCGACGACCCTGTCGCGTTTGTCGATCTTCGCCGACGCCAACCGCGACGTCATCACCAGCATCGACATCAATCCACTGGTCGTGCTGCCGGAAGGCGACGGCGTGGCGGCCCTGGATGCGGTGATCCTGACCGAATAGACGCGTTTCTCTTTTCAAAAACACCCCGGCGCACCGGCCAGCGACAGGACAATGGCCACGGTCGTCCCTGTCACCATCCAAGCTGCAATTCCCGTGGCCAGCAGGGTCCCGCATATCGCCGGAACCAGCCGCTCTATCATGCCGCCGCGAGCCGTCTTACGGGACGTTCGTCGATCGGCCAATGCAGCGCAGCCGAGCCGATGCCGAGCGCCACGCTGAACCACCACATCGCATCATAGCTGCCGAGATAGTCATAGGCGGTTCCGGCCAGCCATGCGCCGAGAAAGCCGCCGAGTTGATGGCCGAAAAAGACGATGCCGAACAGCATCGACATATAGGCCGGCCCGAAGATATAGGCGACCAATCCGCTGGTAAGCGGTACCGTGCCGAGCCAGAGAAATCCCATCGCAGCACCGAACAGCAGGACGGACGCTTCGGTGACCGGCGCTGCGATAAAGACCAGGAAGATCGCGGCCCGCGCGAGGTAAAGCAGGCTGAGAACGGACTTCTTCGGGTAGCGTTGCCCGAAATAGCCACAGAAATAGGTCCCGACGATGTTGCAGACCCCGACCAACGTCAATGTGGCGGCGGCGAGCCAGGACGGCATGCCCTTGTCACCGAGGTAAGCCGGCAAATGTACCGCCACGAAAGCCAGATGGAATCCGCAGACGAAGAAACCAATCGTCAGCAGCCAGAATCCCCTATGACGCCTCGCCTCGTGAAAAGCTTCGGCCAGGGTCTGATTGTCGCGGTCCTCCGGTTCGGCATGTTTGCCCGCGATACCATAGGCAAGCGGCACGATCAGCAGCGCCGTTGCCGCTAGAATCAGCAAGCCGGACGACCAACCCAGCCAATCGATCAGGAGATGCGTATACGGCAGCGCAAGGAACTGACCGATCGATCCGCCCATGCTGGCCATACCCAGTGCCAACGTCCGCTTTTCAGGCGGCGCCGCGCGGCCGACCGCGCCCAATACAACGGTGTACCCGGCCCCACTCAACCCAAGCCCGACCAGCAACCCGCCGACCAGAAGCTGACCACCCTCGCCCGACACGGTCATGACCGCCAAGCCGGCTGCATAGGAAAGCCCGCCGACAACCGCGACCCGTCCTGCGCCATAACGGTCCGCGGCCGCGCCGGCAAACGGCGCCGCAAGTCCCCAGAACAAATTCATCATCCCCATCCCGAACGCGAAAGTCTCGCGGCCCAGGTTGAGATCGACACTGACGGGTGCCAGGAATAGGCCGAACGTCTGCCGGATACCCGCCGTTATCCCCATGATTACGCCACCGCTCAGGACGGCGAACAGCAGGATACGGGGCAGCGAATGGAGCGACGATCGCGGCTGACGCATTGGGAATCTCCATGATTTGGACTTGGCGACAGCCTAGGCGAGCGGTCATAATCACTGAAACGAATTACTATGATCCTATAATCTTATTTGGTGATAAAAGAGACATGCTGCGAACCAACCTCGACGTGGACCTGCTGCAGGCATTCGCCGAAGTGGCACACACCCGCAGCTTCACGCAGGCTGCGGAACGGCTGAACCGGGTTCAATCCGCGGTCAGCGGTCAAATCAAACGCCTGGAATACATCACAGGCGCCCGGTTGT
Organism: Alphaproteobacteria bacterium; assembly: GCA_965228975.1. Taxonomy (GTDB): domain Bacteria; phylum Pseudomonadota; class Alphaproteobacteria; order UBA8366; family UBA8366; genus JAJFJD01. The sequence continues at coordinate 1,432,157 of OZ245851.1, read as the reverse complement.
TCGACCGGACCCGCCGCTCGGTGAAGCTGACCAAGGAAGGCGAGATCCTGCTGGACTATGCGCAGAAGATCCTCCGTTTGAATGACGCGGCCTTGTCGGATCTTGGCCAGACCCGACCCTCGGAGAAGGTCCGCCTCGCCGTCTCGGATCATTCCGCCTGCTTCCTGCCGCAAGCGCTGGTCAGATTCGCCGCCGCCATGCCGACCGTGCAGCTTGAGATTCGGTGCGAACGGAGCTGGGATGCGCTCGATGCCCTGGACGCCGGCGACGTCGACCTCGCCTTCGTGACGCAGCCGTGCGGCCGCACCGACGGCGCGGTCGTCCACCGCGAGCAGCTTATCTGGGCGGCGGCAATAGGCTCGGAGGCGCCGGGGCTCGATCCGCTTCCGCTCGCCATCTTCGGAGCCGGTTGCGTCTATCGGGATGCCGCGTTGCGGGCACTCGACGATTGCGGCCGTGCCTGGCGCCTGGCGTACAACAGCCCCAGCCGCGATGGTCTGCTCATCGCCGTGCGCGCCGGTCTCGCGGTCACCGTCGCGACGGCAAGCACGCTGGAGAGCGGCCTCGCGCCGATCGACCCGCACCATGCACTACCGTCGCTACCGGAAATCGAATTATCCCTGCACCGCCGGCCCCGCGGCACGCCATCGGCGACCGCGCGGCTGGCCACGATCATTCAGCAAACCTTGGCAGCGGCCTGACCTCACCGGTCGGGTCGCGCAAAAACCAAGCTGGCGTTAACGCCGCCGAAACCGAAGGCGTTCGACATCGCCACTGCGACGCGTTTCCGTTTCGCTTTCAGCGGCACCAAATCCAATTCCGCATAGTCGGATCCGGGGTCCCTGAGATTCAAGGTCGGCGGCACCACGCCCTTGACCATGGCCAGTACCGTAAACACCGCCTCGACCGCGCCCGCGGCACCAAGCAGGTGGCCGATCGCGGATTTCGTCGACGATATGGAAAGCTTGCCGGGCGCCGCCCCGAACAGCGCCTTGACCGCATTGAGTTCGGCCAAATCTCCGGCCCAGGTGGACGTGCTGTGCGCATTGATATAGTCGATATCGCCCGGTTGCACCCCGGCTTGCGACAAGGCTGCCCGCATTGCCCGCTGCGCGCCCTCGCCGTCCGCCGGCGGCGCGGTGATGTGATGCGCGTCCGCAGTGGCGCCATAGCCGGTCAGCTTGGCGTAGATTCGCGCGCCCCGGGCCCGCGCATGATCCAACGCTTCGAGGATAACGACCCCGGCCCCTTCGCCCATGACGAACCCGTTGCGGCTTTCGTCGAACGGACGGGAGGCCGTCTCGGGTGCATCGTTACGATCGGTCGACAACGCCTTCGCGGCGGCAAACCCCGCCAGGCTAAGACGGTTGATGCAGGCCTCGGTCCCGCCGGCGACAACCACGTCCGCCTCATCCAACCTGATCGCCTTGAACGCATCGCCGATGGCTTGCGCCCCCGCCGCGCAGGCGGTTACCGGCGCACCGATCAATCCTTTGAACCTGTGGCGCATCGAGACATGCCCGGCGGCGAGGTTTGCGAGAAAGGACGGCACGAGGAACGGCGAGACCCGGCGCGGCCCACGATTGCGCAATACCGCGTCGCCGTCGATCATCGCCGGAAATCCGCCGACACCCGAAGCGATCACCGTCGCCGTCCTTTCACGGTCGTGCTCGGTCTTGGGGTCCCATCCCGCATCGATCAACGCCTCGTCCGCCGCCGCAACGCAGTATTTGATGAACCGGTCCATCTTGCGTTGCTCTTTCGGCGAAATATAGGCGTCCGCTTCGAACGCCCCGTCGCTCTTTGCCCCATCCGGAACGAAACCGGCGATGCGTGCCGGCAAATCGTCTACCGGAAACCGCTCAATCGGGCGGATTCCCGACAGGCCATTCGTCAACGCGTCCCAAACTCGGGAAACCCCTACGCCCAACGGCGTGACGAGCCCCATTCCCGTAACCACCACCTCTTTCATCGATGACTCCGTATCGCGATGTTGCATGAAATTAGACTTGCATTTTACAATTTACTTCTTAGAGCCGACACGCTGGCAAATTGCAAGTCAAAGGTTCGGGTGGTATTTCAAAGCATGGCTGGAAACCGCAAGAAACCCGCGAAAGCTGCCGGTCCCCGGTCGGCCTGTCCGATCACGATGACGTTAGACATCATCGGAGACAAATGGACCCTGGTCATTCTGCGCGACCTGTTCACGGGAAAGACCCAATACAACGAATTCCTGGCATCGCCCGAAGGCATCACGACCAATATCCTTGCCGACCGACTGAAACGTCTAACGGCGGAAGGCCTCGTCGAGAAAACGCCGTACCAAACCCGGCCCCTAAGATACGACTACACCCTGTCCGAGAAGGGCATGGCGTTGCAGCCGGTCCTGCAGGAAATCTGCCGCTGGGCCAATGAATACATCCCCGACACGTGGATACCGCCGGCGAGTTTTATGGAGAGAAAGAAGCCGGAGTAAGAAGAAAACCCTATAAAAAGTCATCAAAATTAACCATATTTATTATAATTATTCAAATATTTTTAAATCGAAACAAGAAGGTAGGATTTATTTTTATAATTGTGATCGAAGTCACATAAATACTCGCAATTTTTTATTATAAATTCTGCATAATTTGCTTCGTACTGAAACCGGGGAAACAAAACAATGTCGATTATTACAAAGATCTTGCGTGATGAGAGCGGTGCCACCGCCATTGAATACGGCCTGATTGCGGCTCTCGTCTCTGTCGCCGCCATCGCAGCGCTGACCGCCATGGGCACATCGCTCGAGACCATGTTCACACGCGTTTCGAATGAGCTGGAAGGTGCGGTGAACGGCGGCGGCTAACGCCAACCGACCACGACGAGGCCCGGCGTGCGGGTGGAAACGCGCCGGGCCGGAAATGAAGAACCGGAGCGCATGGTGGGCAGCGCTCCGGTTTTTTGTGCCTTGCTGGACTTCCAAGCCAATCCCTTAGACAGGGTCCCAACTGAACACATCCGCCGACACCTCCAGCGGGTACATATGCGACTTGAAAGCTGGAATCGCCTGCTCGCCGATCATTTCCGGCGTCCATCCTTCGCCCCGCTGAACCGCGCGCAGCGGCCGCGGCTGACTGAACAGGAAAATCTCGTTGTTGCGCACGCCGAAGATCTGGCCCGACACGTTGGCCTCGTCCGCCATGTGACTGCACAGATAGACCGCCATCGGCGCGATCTTCTCAGGCGTCATTTGCTTTAATTTCTCAACCCGCGCCTCGGCTTCCGGCGAATTCGTGGGGATCGACCCGATCATCCGGCTCCACGCGAAAGGCGAGATGCAGTTCGACCGCACCCGGTACCGCGCCATGTCCAGCGCGATCGACTTGGACAATCCCATGATGCCGAGTTTCGCCGCCGAGTAGTTCGCCTGCCCCACGTTGCCGACGAGGCCCGAGGTAGAGGTCATGTGCACGAAGCAGCCGGAACTCTGCTTGCGGAAATGCGGCGCGGCCGCGCGGCTGATGTAGTAGCTGCCATGCAAATGGACATCGATGACCGCGTGCCAGTCCTCGTCGGCCATCTTGTGAAAAATGCCGTCGCGCAGAATACCCGCGTTGTTCACGACGCCGTCGATCTTACCGAAGCTATCGAGCGCGTTCTCGACGATGCGGGCTGCGCCCTTCGGGTCGGCAACGCTTTCCGTATTCGCGACGGCCTCACCGCCGGCCGCGGCGATTTCCTCGACCACTTCCTGCGCCGGAGTCTTATCCTCGCCTTCGCCGGAGACCGACCCGCCGAAGTCGTTCACCACGACCTTCGCGCCATGCGCCGCCATCAACATCGCGAATCCGCGCCCAATACCCCGGCCCGCGCCGGTAACGACGATGACCTTGTCCTGAACCATGCTCATTCTATAGATGCTCCCGGTTAAGTGATTCCGATCAAGTGCTCTTGTCCGATCCCCGCCTTGCCGGATCATCGTTGTCGGCCGCCGTCCCACGACACGGGCCGTATGCGAGACTCTCGGCAAGATTGATTTGCGGCAGGATACGTATGTCGATATGCGGCCGATCCTAGGCCCAAGCCGACCGGGAGACAACGCCGTCGGGTAGTCCCGATCGGCCTATCAGTACGGCACGGATCCGCGGATCACCGTCCGGTGCAGCACCCGCGGATGTTTGTCCATCTCGAAGTCGCCGGTAGCGCGATGCATAAGGCAACGATTGTCCCACATGACGAGTTCGCCCTCGCGCCAGTGATGGGTATGGACAAAGCGAGGCTGCGTCGCGAAATCGAGCAGCCGGTACAGCAATTCCCGGCCCTCGGCGACCGGCATTCCTTCGATATGCGAAGTGTGGATGCCGATATACAGAACCTTACGGCCGGAGTCCGGATGCGTCCGGACGATCGGATGCGACACCGGCGGCCGCTCGGCCTTTTCTTCCTCGGTCGCGGGCCGGTTGAAGGTATTGTCGCGGTTGGCTTCCCAACTATGGACCGCCCGCAGGCCCTGGATGCGGTCCTTCATCACGTCCGGCAGTTCGTCATAGGCATTTGCGATGTTGGCGAACTGCGTCGAGCCGCCCTTCGGTGGGATCTTCTTGGCATGCAGAAGCGTCGCGAGCGAAGGAATGTCGTGATACGACTTGTCGGTGTGCCAGAAAAAATTGCCGCTTGTCGCCGGCGTCTTGGTCGGATTGCCGTCGAGATCGAGGTTGGACACCATATGGACCTTGGGCGATTTCACGCCGTCCAACCCCCGCACCACATGGCCCTCGACCTCGCCGAAACGTTCGGTGAACGCGTATTGCTCGTCCTTCGACAGGTTCTGGTTCGGGAAGACCAGGATATGGTACTCGAGCAAGGCGCTCATGATCGCATCGCGGGCCGAGTCGTCGAGCGGCTTCGACAGGTCGAGCCCTGTAACCGCCGCACCCATGAAACTCGGCAGCGGCTGAACCGTCGGAAAACCAGCGGTTTGAGCCATTCCTTGCGGCGCCGCACTCTGGCCCACCGTTTCGACGTTTTCCATGCTTCGATCCTCCGGTAAATGCGAACTGATTGTACGGTAGCACACGGAAAGCGGTCAAAATTCGCCCTACACTGGCCCGATACCCAAGGCTGCAGTAGGCTCGGCGGCGACAGTGGAAAGGACACCAGCCATGCCCTCAAACCAGCATATCGACTTCATGCGCCACGCCCTCGACGAAGGGCGCACCGGCGCCGCCGCGGGCAATCCCGCGATCGGATCGCTCATCATCCGCGACGGCCAGATCATCGCGCGCGGCCACAACACCGTGGCGAGCACCTGCGATCCAACCTGTCACGCGGAAACCGTCACCATTCGCCATATCTGCCAAGCGGAAAAGGTCACCGAATTGCCGGGCACCACGCTCTACACCACCATGGAGCCCTGCCCCATGTGCATGTGGGCGATCTGCATGACCAAGATCGACCGGCTCGTGATGGGCGCGCGGCTCGCCGACCTGCAGCCGCTCAGCGTCAATTACGGCGGCTACTCGGTCGAGTCCTTCCTCAACCTGACCGACAACAAGATCGACGTCGTCACCGGCATCCTGACCGAAGACTGCGCGGCGCTGCGCCGGGGCAGTTAGCCCCGGCCGCGTATCCCCCTTCGCTACTCAAACTTCAGATGGAGAGAAACCCCATGAGCGATATCACCCGTAATCACATCGGCCCCCGGATGAGCCAATCCGTGGAACACAACGGTGTCATCTACCTGGCCGGCCAGGTCGGCGACGACCAGAATGCCGACGTCGCGACGCAAACCGCGCAAATCCTGGCCAAGATCGACAAGCTGCTGGCCGAATGCGGCAGCGACAAGTCGAAGCTCCTGTGGGCGCAGCTCTGGGTCACGGACATGCGAAACTTCGCGGCCATGAACGAGGTTTGGGACGCCTGGATCGACCCCGCCAACCCGCCCGTCCGCGCCGGCCTGTGCAGCGCGCTCGCCGCGCCGGACTGGAAGGTCGAGATCATGGTGATGGCGGCGAAGTAGAACCGTCCGCTAGCCGCAATGCGTCACGCGGGTTCGCGGCGGTAGTGATAGCGATACAGTTCGGTCGTCAGGCCGAGGCCTTTGTAGAGGGCGATGGCCGGGGCGTTCGGCGCCTCGACCTGTAGGCAGACACCGCGCGCGCCTGACGCTGCCGCCCACGCGAAAAGCCCGTTCAACAACCGGCGGGCGTACCCTTTGCCGCGCTGCGCTTCGTCGGTGATCACGGATTCGACGCATAAAAGGTCGCCGTGCAGCACACCGAACGCCAAAGCGGCGAGCCGGCCGTCCGCGCGCAAGCCGGCGAAACCGGCCGGGACCATCAGCGAGCGGACGACACGCATGAAAAAGGCATGCGCGTCGTCATCCCGTCCCTGCAGCGCTTGCATCGCCGCAAACCAATCGTCGCTCGGGTAGGAGAGAATTTCGACGGCATCATCCGGCCGGGAAGAAACCATGGCGATATCGGCGTACAGCGTGATCGTCTCGCCTTCCGCGCCGAACCCCAGTTCGTCCAACCGAGCATCGGCCGACGGATCCAGCAACGCCGGCACCCGGAATATCACCGGCTGCCCCTGCCCGCCATAGACGGCGCGGCACGCCGATAGCGTCTCGTCGACCGCACCGGCCGCCGCGTTCAACGGATTGGCCGAGTTCACGCGTCGCCCGAACCCGCCCGAGACACGCAGCACCCAATCGCCGCACCAAACCTCATGCAGCGCCGGCCAGGCATTGTGGCAGGCTTGCTCGGCCTGCCAGGCGAGTTCGGTCGCGTTCATGTCATTCCCTTTCCCACAAAACGGAGCCGGCCCGGCGTCGTCGCAACACCGGGCCAGCCTATGGATAAAATACTGTCTGTCGGCTAGTACGGCTTGTCGCCCTTCACGAGCGTTCGCAGCAGCGTTCGGGTTTCATTGAGGTCGTAGTTCGCGAAGGCTTTATGCATCGTCGACCGGTCGTCCCAAATCAAGAGATCGCCGAGCCGCCATTCGTGGCGGTAGATCAGATCCGGCTGGATGGCCGTGTCGAGCAGATCGAGCACCAGGTCCTGGCTCTCCTCAGGCGACGTGCCGACGAAGTTTTCCACCTTCCCCTGATGCATGTAAATCGCTTTCGTGCCGTTCGCGGGATGGGTCCGCACCAGCGGGTGGATCACCGGCACGTCGTCTATCCGGCGCGCCGAGGTGTCATAGCGATGCGACTTCTTCTTCGACGCGCTGCCCTGGAACACGTTGACCGTCTGCAACCCGTCGATCCGGGCCTTCATCGCATCCGGCAGCCGCTCATAGGCCGCGCGCATGTTGATGATCCCCGTATCGCCGCCGCCCGAGGCCGGCAGTTCCAGCGCGTAGAGGGCGGTGAAGTTCGGCGGCTCCTCGCGGTTCGTGTGATCCGTGTGCCAATAGTTCGAGTGATAGACCCGCTCCCCTGTCTTGCCCGGGAACGTATTGGAGACGAAACTCACGTCCCTTTCGGATTCGTGGCTGAAGGCCGTAAAATTCGGCGGCATGGTTTCGCCGAATAGCGCTACCGCCTTGGCAAAATTGTGGGCGTCCAGCGACTGGTCCCGGATCACCAACGCAACATGCTCGACCACTGCGTCGATCAACCGCCGGCGCGTCGCCGCATCCTGCGGTTCCCGCAAGTCGACGCCGGTGGCCTCGGCCCCGGCAAACTCGCCCAGGGGCGTGATCGTCAGTGTCATCGCCGTGTCTCCTTTCTATTTCGCAATCATACAGCAAATTTCGGACTCCGCCCTACCAGACCTCCATGAAGCTGAAACAGATCCCGACCGCGTTGACAGCGCCGGGCCCTGCTGCCTACCGTGGCCTTTCCCGCCCCGCGGCGTGATACGCAAAACCGAAAAATCGAGGAGAGGACCATGGCGCCATCCGGCCGACGCAAAGCCCCGGAAGATTTGCGGAGTTATCAATGGTATGGCGTCGACGACCTGCACGGCTTCGGCCACCGGTCGCGTACCAAGCAGATGGGCTATGCCAAGGAGGATTTCGCGGGCAAGCCGGTGATCGCGATCATCAACACCTGGAGCGAGATCAATCAGTGCCACGCGCATTTCAAGCAACGCGCCGAAGAGGTGAAGCGCGGCGTTTGGCAGGCCGGCGGCTTTCCGGTCGAATTGCCCGCCATGTCGCTGTCCGAGCCCTTCGTGAAACCGTCGACCATGCTCTACCGCAACATGCTGTCGATGGAGGCCGAGGAACTGCTGCGCAGCCATCCGATGGACGGCGCGGTGCTGATGGGTGGCTGCGACAAGACCACACCGGCCCTGCTGATGGCGGCGGCCAGCATGAACATTCCGTCGATCTTCGTCCCCGCCGGGCCGATGCTGCGCGGCAATTGGCGCGGCGAAACCCTCGGCAGCGGCACCGACACTTGGAAATACTGGGCGGAACGCCGAGCCGGCAACATCACCGAGGACGACTGGGAGGAGATCGAGGGCGGCATCGCCCGATCGCCCGGCCATTGCATGACCATGGGTACCGCCTCGACGATGACCTCGGTCGCCGAAGTGATCGGCATGACCCTGCCGGGCGCGGCGTCGATCCCGGCGGCGGATTCGAACCATCCGCGCATGGCCGCGGCAAGCGGCCGGCGCATCGTCGATATGGTCTGGGAAGACCTGACGCCGCGCGAGGTCATGACGATGGACGCGGTCGAAAACGCGATCACCACCGTGATGACGCTGGGCGGATCGACCAACGCAGCGATCCATATCCTCGCCATCGCCGCGCGCAACGGGCATGACGTCACGCTCGACCTACTGGACGAACTCTCGCGCAAGACACCGGTGCTGGCCGATATGCGGCCGTCCGGGCGGTTCCTGATGGAGGATTTCTACTATGCCGGCGGCCTGCGCGGCCTCTTGAACCGGTTGCGCGACCTGCTGCATCTCGACTGCGTCACGGCGAACGGCAAGACGCTCGGCGACAATCTCGGCGACGCCGGGGTCTACAACGACGAGGTGATCCGGACGCGTGACAACCCGATGTCCGACGAAGGCGGCCTTGTGGTCCTGCGCGGCAATCTGGCGCCCGACGGCGCGGTGGTGAAACACACCGCCGCCGACCCGAAACTGCACAAGCATGTCGGCCCCGCGGTCGTGTTCAAGAGCCACCGCGACCTGCTGGAACGGATCGACGATCCCGACCTCAACGTGACCGCGGACTCCGTCCTGGTGATGCAGAATGCCGGTCCGGTCGGCGGCCCCGGCATGCCGGAATGGGGCATGCTGCCGATCCCGCAAAAGCTGCTGAAGGAAGGCGTGCGCGACATGGTGCGCATCTCGGACGCCCGGATGAGCGGCACCTCCTACGGCACCTGCGTGCTGCATGTGGCGCCGGAATCCTTCGTCGGCGGGCCGCTCGGCCTGGTGAAAGACGGCGACATGATCGAGTTGGATATCATGGGACGCCGGCTCGACCTGAAGGTCAGCGACGAGGAACTTGCCAAGCGGCGCGAGTCGTGGACGCCGCCGAAGCCACATTATCCAAGAGGTTACGGCTGGATGTTCACGCAACATATCCAACAGGCGGATAAAGGCTGCGACTTCGATTTCCTGCGATCGTCAGAGATGGTCGACGAGCCCGAGGTGCACTGACCTCGTCGGCTTTGCGTTATGCGGCGGACCGGTTGCTTCCGCCGCCGGTCGACGCGGCAATACGCTTGCCTCGAACCGCCATCAGGCACTCATGGTAGGTGTTCAACAGGTAGTGCCGGTCCGCCGGCGTATGCGCACCGGCCAAGGCGCCGCTCGACATCGTACGGTTCTCGACCCGCATCACGTCCAGCATCAGCCGATAAGCGACGGCTTCCGGGGTGCCTTCCCCGATCCCAATTGGTAACGACTCCGACATTCGTTCCGTCTCCCGCTCCGAACGTGTCATCTGAATGGCCGAGACCGTCCCCTCTCGCGCCCCTCCATCGTGCTGAAATCCACTTCCCCTCACCGACGAAATCCGTCGCGGGCGCCGTGCGCGTTTCACCACTGTTCCATGCTTGGCGAGGCCCGTTAACAATAGGTTAACGGCTCTAGTCGACTGACTCTACGAGGAGATTTCAACCTTGCCGCGCGGCATCCGGGACTGATTCTCGCGGCTTTGGATCAAAAAAAGGAACCTATTCCGCCGCCTGGTCCAACCGGTCCGGCCCGACCACGCTGAGCCCGCAGCGCAGCGCCTCCAGGCTGATCACCTGATCCGGCGACACGTTGGCGATGTTCACGTCGGGACCGAAGGCAAGCACGAAGGCTTTCTGCAGTTCGAAGGTGCTGTTCACCGTGACGCCCTTGATCCAATAGCCGGTCAATTCGAACAGGACCTTCGAGATGTCGAGGCCGTCGCGCAGCCCCTCCAACAGATCCTGGTTGATCTCGTCGCCGTCCATCAGTTCCGCCGCCTCGACCAGCACCAGGTCGCAGCCCGCCTCGAAGCAGAGGTTGGCTTGCGCGATCAGTTCGGCGGCGTCCTGCTTGTCATGCTTCGAGCCGACCTCGCCATGGACTTCCAGGCCGCTGTCGATGGCGATTCGGATCATCCGGTGCCGTTCCTGATCGTTCAAAGGCACGCAATTGTCCGACACCTCGATGGCGTGGATGCCGTGCCGTTTCGCTTCCTCGCAATACGGCTTGACCGCGTCCCACCCTTGCGTCGCGAAGACATATTCCAGAAACTGACCGCCGATGAAGGGTTTCACGTCGAATTCCTGATACAGGTCGAGCTTCTTCCGGAAGGTGTCGACGTCGTAGAGCCGCGCGGTCCCGGCGACGATCTTGCCGAGGTCGATGTAAGGCGCCGACAGCTCCAACATGTCGCGCAGATGCTGCATCGGCTGGCCCCAGTCCAGGACCATCGTCAGGCCGGTCTTGCGGGGTTTTTCAGTGCTGCGCGCGGCGGGCAGCGGGACCATCTCGAAGGGGCGCTCGGTCATGTCTCGGCTCTCTCGTTTCTTTATTCGGCGGTGCGTGAAGGAGCGATGATAGCGCGGAACCCCGTCCGGATGACAGCCCGCCTCCGACGCCCTATGGTCGGTGGATCAAAGATAAGAAACGACAACGGGAAAGGCCGCCATGCGCATCACCCTCCTCGGCACCGGTACGCCGACTCCCTCGCTCAAACGCATGTGTTCCGGCTATGTGGTTGAAACCGGCGACGACGTGATCGTGTTCGACCACGGCACGGGCAGCCATCACCGGCTATTGGAAGCGGGCTACAAGGCCACCGACGTGACGCATTTCATCTGCAGCCACCTGCACTACGATCATTGCATGGACTATCCCCGCCTGTTGATCACCCGCTGGGACCAAGGCGCGGGAAAGGTACCGGAGCTTCAGGTCTATGGCCCGCCGGGCATGGAACGCATGACCCGCCTGCTGATCGACGACGACGGCGTGTTCGGGCCGGATCTGATCGCACGGACCAACCATCCGCTTAGCCTCGATGTCTACCGCAACCGTCACGGCGAAGGCGACCGCGCCCGCCCGGAACCGGTCGTCCACGAGCTGCGCAGCGGCGACACGGTCGAGGAGAACGGCTGGAAACTCACCGTCGCCAGCGTGCCCCACGTCCAGCCCTACCTCGTCTGCTATGGCTTCCGGTTGGACACGGCCGAAGGCTCCTTCGTCTATTCCGGCGACTGCGGCCCGTGCACGGCGATGGAGAAACTCGCCGACGGCGCCGACGTGCTTGTCCATATGTGCCAATACATCACCGGCACCGAGCCGTCCGAGGAATACACCAAGGGCTGCATGGGCCATATGGAACTCGCCCAGCTCGGCGCGAAGACCGGCGTGCGGAACCTGGTGATGAGCCACATGCTGCTGCAGCTCGACGTGCCCGGCGTGAAGGAACGGCTGATTTCCGAAATGAAATCGGTCTACGACGGCAACCTGATCTGGGGCGAGGACCTGATGGAAGTGCCGTTGAACGACCCGACACCGGCCAAGATGGACTGACAGGACAAGAAACGATGACCGATGCCACTGCCTCGACCGACGCCGGATACCGTGCCGGCCTCGTCTATCCGGAATGGGATTTTCAGGTAACCGCCGAAACCCAAGCCAGGAAACTGGCCTGTTGTGACATCGACCAGGCGATCTACGGGGACAAGGTGGATATCACGCATTTCGTCCTGGCGACCGTGCTCTCCGCCAAGCGGATCGGCCTACCCGTCAACGGCCGGGTCCATATGACGCAACGGCTCATCCTGAGCGAGCCGATCATGCTCGGCGAAACCCTCTCGGTGCGCGGCGAGGATATCAAGGTCGAGCCCGACCGGCGAGGCGACATCGTCACCTCGCGGTTCGAATTCGTCCGGCCCGACGGCTCGATCCCGCTGCGCGCCGAGCGGTCGTCGCTCGTTCTCGATGCCACACGGGCCGAAAAGGCGCAGCCGTCCGCGACAACGGCGAAGCCCGCGACCGACCCCACAGAGGGACTGACGAAGATCGGCGAGAAACAGCTGATGCCGGAGAAGGTCGCGGCCTATAGCGACGAGGCGGAAAACCTGATCCATTCGGATCCGGAAACGGCGCGCCGTTTCGGCTTCCGCGCACCGATCGCGGCCGGCTTGATGGCGATCCGGTTCATGATGGAAGCGCTCAGCAAGGAAGCGATGCCGCAACAACTGGACATGCAAATCCGATTCCGCCGCCCCATGTTCTGGGACGAAAAGCTCGATATCTGGGGCCGCCACGACGACGCGGGCAAGCTCACCTACATCGCCGTCGTGAATCAAGACGGAAAACTGGCCAACGACGCCGTCATCGACCGGGTGGAATATTAGGACGACCGGTCAACCCGGGTTCACTTCCCGACATGCTCTGCCAGGAAAGCGTCGATCCCTTCCAGATATGCCTGCTCGCTTCGCATGAAGCCGGTATTGTGCCCGCCGTTGATCTCGAGAAACTGCTTGGGTTCCCGGGCGGCCGCGAAAAGGGCGCGTCCGTGGGCAAAGGGGATGATCTGATCGTCCGGGCTGTGGATGATCAAAACCGGGATCGCAACGGACGCGAGCGCCGCCTCGGTATCGTAGTCGAACCGGGTCAGCCACCGCACCGGCAGGAACCAATAGATTTTCGCCGCCATGTCGGGCACCGAGGTAAAGGCCGATTCCAGGATCAACGCCCCGGCGTCCCGGCCCTTCGCCGCATGCGCCGCGACCGCGCCGCCGAGCGAACGTCCGAAGATGACGACCCGCTTCGGGGAAATCCCCCGCCGCTCGGTCAGGTAGCGCCATGCCGCTTCGGCATCCCGATAGGTCCCCTCCTCCGACGGTTCGCCCTCGCTTTGGCCGTATCCGCGATAGTCGAGGATCAGCGTCGATAACCGCAATCGGTTGAACAGCCGTATCGACTCCAGCCGATGCGAGATATTGCCCGCATTCCCGTGGAAGAACAGCAGCACGCCGCGCGCGTCCTTCGCCGGCACGAACCAGGCGTCGAGCGTCACGCCGTCGTCCGTGGGTATCTTGACGGGCTCGAATGCGAGTCCGATGGAATCCGGCGTCGCCACGATCGCGCGGGTTGGTGTATCCGGGTGGTAGATCAGGCAGGATTGCAGAAGGAACAAAACCGCCAGCAGTAAAAGGTAAATGCCCGCGACATGCATCAGGACGCGTTTCGCCGACTTGAGGAAATCCTGTGCTGACGCCATTGCCATTTCGTTCCGGTCGTTACCGCGCTGCGCGGCGATTGGCTAGGCTCGCCTTTTAAGTTCCCGCCCGCAAGCGCGGAAAGGAACGTCCCCGTTACTCGCCGTCTCCCCCGCCATCCCCGGCTCCGCCACCATCGCCCCAACCGCCGCGCGACCGCATGGCGAGGATCGCGGCGATCGCCAGCGCGCCGAGATAATAGGGCACGAACTCGAAGTCGGGATCGTTCAAGACCAAGCTCCAAGCCTCTTGTATCGTCTCGCGCATGATAGCGTTCCTCCGGCAGAACTGACGCTAGCCGGATGACCCTAAGATTGATTTAAGGCCGCGAACGTCTCTCAATACCGCACAAAACGGGGGATTTCCGGCGCGGCACTTTCTCCAAACCGCCATTGGCGTTAAAATGGAAAAAATTCCGACGACATTCCGTTTTTCGCGACTGCACTCATCCCCGGAGGACGCCATGCCCTATCAACCGACAATGCTCGGCACCCGTTACATGGTCTCGGCAGGCCATTATCTCGCCACCCAGGCCGGTTACAACATCCTGGAAGACGGTGGCAATGCGGTGGACGCGGGCGTGGCGGCGGGCATCGCCTTGGCCGTCGTACAGAGCGACATCGTCAATGTCGGCGGCGTCGCGCCGATGATCATCTACCTCGCCGAGAAGAGAGAGGTGGTGACGATCAGCGGTCTCGGTTGGTGGCCCAAGGCGGCCAAGCTCGACATCTTCCTGCGGGAGCACAACGGCACCGTGCCGCACGGCGTGCGGCGCTCGGTCATGCCCGCCGCGCCCGACGCCTGGATCACCGCGCTCAAGCATTTCGGGACCAAGAGCTTCGGCGAGGTCGCGGAGGCCTCGATCCGCTATGCGCGCGACGGGTTCAGCATGCACCCCACTTATCAAGGCACCATCGAGAGCGCCAAGGACGGCTACGCCAATTATGCGAGCAACATGGAAATCATGCTGCCCGGCGGTAAGGTGCCGCAGGTCGGCGAGAACTTCGTGCAGGCCGACCTCGCGCGCTCGCTGCAATATATGGCGGACGAGGAATCGGCCGTCGCTTCCAAGGGCCGAGAGGACGGCCTGCAGGCGGCGCGCGCGGCGTTCTACGAAGGCGACATCGCACAGACCATCGCCAAGTTCCACCGCGAGGAAGGCGGCTTCATCACCGAAGAGGACATGCGCGAGTTCCGCGTCGCAATCGAACCGCCGGTCAAGCAGACTTTCAACGGCATCGATGTCTACACTTGCGGCCCTTGGTGCCAGGGTCCGGTCCTGCTGCAGATGATGGCGCTGCTCGAAACCTATGACCTCAAGGGCATGGGACATAACTCGGTCGAGTACATCCACACTCTGTCGGAAGCGATCAAACTCGCCTTCGCCGACCGCGAGCGCTACTACGGCGACCCGCGCTTCGTCGACGTGCCGATGGATACCCTGTTGTCCGACGACTACAACGCGGAACGCCGCGGCATGATCCGCCCGGACGAGGCCTGGCCGACGATGCCGGCGCATGGCGCAGTCGACGGCTTCGATCCGATGGAAGCGAAGCTGCTGACGCCGCCGCAGGCGCCGGAATACGTGCTGCACGATACATCCTATGCCTGCGCCGTCGACGAGCACGGCAACGCCTTCTCGATCACACCGAGCGACAGCTGCGGCGCGTCGCCGATCATCCCCGGGCTTGGTCTCGTCGCATCGAGCCGTGGCTCCCAAGGCTGGGCCGTCGAGGGCCATGCTTCGGCCATCGCGCCCGGCAAGCGCCCGCGCCTAACGCCGAACCCCGCCATGGCCATCGCCGAGGGCAAGATGACCATGCCCTTCGGCACGCCCGGCGGCGACGTGCAATGCCAAGCGATGCTGCAGGTCTTCAACAACATCCACGAATTCGGCATGGACCCGCAGGAAGCCATCGAAGCGCCGCGTTTCTCAACCTACAGCGCGCCCAGCTCCTTCGAACCGCACGAGGCGGAGCCCGGTATCCTGCGCATTGAGAACCGCATCGACGACAGCACCGGCGCCGCGCTCGAGCAGAAAGGGCACAAGGTCGAATGGTGGCCCGAAATCACCCGTAAGGCGGGTGCGGTCTGCACTGTCGTGCACGACCATGAGACCGGCCAACTCGCCGGCGGCGCGGACCCGCGCCGTCAATCCCGCGCGATGGGGTGGTAGGCAAGCCTTTCGCCGACGGCACCGCCACCCCACATATGTCCATGGATCCTTGCGAGGCGGACATGAGGGAGTGGCGGGATGAAGAAGACCGAGGCCGATAGCCCGTCGCTAGACGGGCCAGCCGGCCGTCGGGATTGGCACACGCTTCCGTCCAAGGACGTTGTTTCGGCGCTTGAGAGCGGTCCGGATGGGCTGTCCGAGGAAGACGCGCGCCGCCGTCTCGCCGAGACCGGCCCAAATCGGTTGCCGCCGCCGAAACGGCGCGGTCCGATCCTACGATTTCTGATCCAGTTCAACGACGTCCTGATCTACGTGCTGCTCGCCGCCGCCGGCGTCACCGCCCTGCTCGGCCATTGGATCGATACGCAGGTTATCCTCGCCGTCGTCCTCGTGAACGCCGTCATCGGCTTTATCCAGGAAGGAAAGGCGGAAAAGGCTCTCGACGCGATCCGCAAAATGCTCGCGCCGAAGGCGAGCGTGATTCGCAGCGGCCATCGAAACTCGATCCCCGGCGACGACGTTGTCCCAGGCGATATCGTAATGCTCGAAGCGGGCGACCGCGTCCCCGCCGATATCCGGTTGTTCGAGATCAAAGGGCTCAAGATCGACGAGTCGATCCTCACCGGAGAGTCGGTGCCCGTGGAAAAATCCGAGCCGCCGGTGGGCGCGGATACACCGCTCGGTGACCGAACGCCGATGGTCTTCAGCGGAACGCTGGTGACCTATGGGCAAGCGAAAGGCGCCGTTGTCGCCACCGGCACAGGCACCGAGATCGGCCGGATCAGCGGCATGCTGTCCCAGGTTACCACCCTGCAGACGCCGCTCCTGCGGCAGATGGGCATCTTCGCCAAATGGCTGACCGCGGCCATCCTCGCGATCGCGGCCCTTGTGCTCGCCTTCGGACTTCTGGTCCGCGACTTCGGGTTCTCGGAGATTTTCATGGCGGTTGTCGGCCTGTCGGTCGCGGCCATTCCGGAAGGGTTGCCCGCCATCCTGACCATCACCCTGGCCATCGGCGTGCAAGGCATGGCCAGCCGAAACGCCATCGTCCGCCGTCTCCCTGCCATCGAGACTTTGGGGTCGGTCTCGGTCATCTGCTCCGACAAGACGGGCACACTGACGCGCAACGAAATGACCGTCGCCTCGATCGCGACCGCCCGGCGCCTTTTCACGGTCGGCGGCGCCGGGTACGCGCCACGGGGCGGCTTCACGCTGGACGGACGCGACACCGACGCCGGCGAATACCCACTGCTCGCCGAGATAAGCAGGGCAGCCCTCCTGTGTAGCGACGCCGGCCTGCACGAAACCGACGGCGAATGGGTGGTCGAAGGCGACCCAATGGAAGGCGCATTGCTGGCGGCCGCTGCCAAGGCCGGACTCGACTACGAGTTCGAACGCCGGTCCTGGCCCCGTAACGACGCCATCCCATTCGACTCCGAACACCAGTTCATGGCCAGTCTGAACCATGACCACGCGGGAAACGGCGCGATCTTCATCAAGGGCGCGCCGGAGCGCATCCTCCGCATGTGCGTCCAACAACGCGGATTCGACGACGATGACGTGCCGCTCGACCCGGACTATTGGCACCGCCAGGCGGGGGAAATCGCCTCGCGGGGGCAACGGATACTCGCCGTCGCCATGAAGGAGACGGACGCGGCGCAGTCGAGCCTGCATTTCGACGATGTCGAAAGCGGGCTTACCTTTCTCGGCCTGTTCGGCCTGATCGACCCGCCGCGCGAGGAGGCCATCACCGCCGTCGCGGAATGCCAGGCCGCCGGCATCCAGGTCAAGATGATCACCGGCGACCACAGTGGCACGGCAATGGCCATTGCGCGCCAGTTGGGTTTGGGAAACCCGGAGATGGTGCTAACCGGTCACGACCTCGACGCCCTGGACGATGAAACGCTGCGTGTCCGCGTCCAGGACACCGCTGTCTTTGCCCGCACCAGTCCGGCGCATAAGTTGCGGCTGGTGACCGCGCTTCAGGCCGAGGGGGCGGTTGTGGCGATGACAGGCGACGGCGTGAACGACGCCCCGGCGCTCAAACGCGCCGATGTCGGCATCGCGATGGGCCAAAAAGGCAGCGAGGCGGCCAAGGAAGCGTCCGAGATGGTGCTCGCGGACGACAACTTCGCGGCCATCGCGGAGGCTGTGCGTGCCGGGCGGACCGTCTACGACAACCTGAAAAAGGCGATCCTGTTCATCCTGCCAACCAACGGCGGCGAAGCGCTCGTCCTTATCGCCGCGATCCTGCTCGGATTCACCTTGCCGATCACGCCGCTGCAAATCCTCTGGGTCAACATGGTCACGGCGGTGACTCTGGCGTTGGCGTTGGCCTTCGAGCCGAGCGAACCGGATGTCATGCGCCGCCCGCCCCGCTCCGCGGACGCGCCCATCTTCTCCGGATTCTTGATCTGGCGGACCGTTTTTGTCTCCGTCCTCTTCATGTGCGCGATCTTCGGCAAATTCATCCTGGCAACGGTCCAGGGCGCCAGCATCGAGGAAGCCCGAACGATCGCGGTCAACACGCTGGTGGTCCTGGAGATCTTCTATCTGTTCAGCGTCCGCTACCTGAAGGCGCCGTCGATCACCTGGCGCGGCCTCGTCGGCACCCCGGTGGTGTTGATCGCGGTCGGTGTGGTGACGGCGCTGCAATTCCTGTTCACCTATGCGCCGTTCATGAAAGCCTTCTTCGATGTTCGGCCCCTCAGCCTGATGCAGGGACTCCAGATCGTCGCGGTCGGCGCCGCCGTCCTGCTCATCCTCGAAGTGGAAAAATGGCTCCACGCAAGGGTGACAGGGCAACATCGCCATCGAGAAGGTACGAAGAGCAACCACGGCTGATCCTCCTGCCTGGCATTGACGGCCTAGGCATCGAGCCGCCATGCTGTGGCCCTGCACGCAACCACCCCAACCACCGGAGTCCGGCCATGCCCTATCAACCCACCGTCGTCGGCACGCGTTACATGGTCGCCGCCGGACACTATCTGGCGACCCAGGCCGCCTACGACATCCTCGAAGCGGGCGGTAACGCGGTGGACGCGGGCGTAGCGGCCAACATCGCGCTCGGGGTGCTGCAAAGCGACATGGTGAACGTGGCGGGCGTAGCGCCGATCCTGATCTACCGCGCCAAGGAGCGCGACGTGCTGACGATCACGGGCCTCGGCCCGTGGCCGAAGGCGGCGACCCTCGATCTCTTCCTGAACGAACACGACGGCGAAATCCCGCTTGGCCTGCGCCGCACGGTGGTGCCCGCGGCCCCCGACGCCAATATCATGGCGCTCGAGCGTTTCGGCACCATGTCCTTCGGCGAGGTGGCGGCGGCGGCGATTCGCTACGCCCGCGACGGTTTCGCGATGCACCGGATGATGACCGCCTATATCGAGGCCTACGAGGACAACTACCGGAAGTGGCCCGAAAACGAGGCAATCTACCTGCCGAACGGGCGCGCGCCGCAGCCGGGCGAACGTTTCGTGCAGGCCGACCTCGCCCGCTCGCTCCAGTTCATGGCGGACGAGGAAGCGGCGGCGGCGAAGAATGGCCGCTCGGCGGGGCTGAAGGCCGCACGCGACGCGGTCTACTCCGGCGATATCGGCCAGGCGATCCTGCGCTACCACCGGGAAAACGACGGGTTGCTCGCCGAGGAAGACCTGAACAGCTTTCAGTCGACCATCGAACCGCCGGTCAAGCGCACCTTCAACGGCTGCGGCGAACCGATCGACATCTACACCTGCGGCCCCTGGTGCCAAGGGCCGGTGATGCAGCAGATGCTGGCTCTGCTCGACGGCTTCGACCTGAAATCCATGGGCCATAACAGCGTCGAATACATCCATGTGGTCGCCGAAGCGATGAAACTAGCCCTGGCCGACCGGGAACGCTATTACGGCGATCCGAATTTCGTGGACGTGCCGCTGGAACGCCTGCTGTCCGACGCCTACAACGCGGAGCGCCGGTCGATGATCCGCCCGGACACGGCCTGGCCCGAGATGCCGCCCGCCGGCGACTTCGGCAACGACCCCGGCCCCGCCTGGATGACGGCGCAGCATCTGTCGCAGGAAAGTCCGCCGATGCCGGGCGACACCTCCTATGTCTGCGCGGTCGACAAGGACGGCAACGTCTTCTCGTCGAACCCGTCGGACGTGACCTGGGAATCGCCGGTCATCCCGGGCACCGGCCTCTGCCCGTCCTCACGCGGCTCGCAGTCCTGGGCCGTGCCGGGACATGCGTCGTCCGTCGCCCCCGGCAAGCGGCCGCGCCTGACGCCGAATCCGGCGCTGGCGATGCGCGACGGCAAACTGGTCATGCCGATCGGAACGCCCGGCGGCGATACGCAATGCCAGGCGGTTCTGCAGGTGCTGCTGAACCGGGAACTGTTCGGCATGGACGCCCAAGAAGCCGCCGAAGCGCCCCGCTTCATCACCCACAGCCAGCCGGACACCTTCGCGCCGCACACCGCCTATCCGGGCCGCCTGACCATCGAGGGCCGGATCGACACCAAGACCGGCAACGCGCTGGCCGACAAGGGCCACACGGTGGAACGCCTGGACGACATGACGTGGAAGACCGCCGGAGTCTGCCTGGTCGCGCACGACCTGGAGACCGGCATCCTCAGCGGCGGCGCCGACCCGCGCCGCCCGTCCCGCGCCATGGGGTGGTAGCAGACGCCTAAACCGGCCGCGCGCCGTTCACCGTGACGCGGTTCATGTAGCGTTTGTAACCGGGGTAGTCGTTCAGCGCCTTGTGCATGACGCAGCGGTTGTCCCAAAACGCAATGGAGCCCTTCTCCCAGCGGAAACGGCAGGTGAATTCCGGCCGGTGCGAGTGGTCGAACAGGAATTCGAGCAGCGGCTTGCTCTCCTCCTCGGTCATGCCCTTGAAGCGGTGCGTCCGTACGCGGTTGACGTAGAGCGCCTTGCGGCCACTTTCCGGATGAGTGATGACCACCGGATGCTCGCATTCCGGCTCCTCTTCCTCGCTCGCGTCCTCGCGCAGTTTGCTCGTGCGTTCCTCGTTGCGCCCGGCGGACACCTTCGGCGACTGGATGCGGTTGTCGTGCACGCCGGTCAGCCCGCAGAGCAACTCCTTCATCCCATCCGACAGGCTCTCGTAAGCGTCATATTGGCTCGCAAACATCGTATCGCCGCCGACCGGCGGGACTTCCAATGCGTAGAGAATCGAGCCCATCGGCGGCTCGGGCAGGTGCGTCAGGTCATGATGCCAGCTCTCGCCGACGATCCGCTTGTGTTCCGGGTCCTTGCGGATCGGAAAAATCTCCGGATGCCCTTCCAACGGCACATACCGCGGATGGATGTTAAGCGTGCCGAAACGCCGGCCGAAATCCTTGTGCTGGTCCTCGGTCAGCTCCTGGTCACGGAAGAACACCACCTGATGCTCGACGAAGGCGTCATGAATTTCCGAAAAGGCCGCATTGCCGAGCGGCCGCGACAGGTCGACGCCGTGGATTTCCGCGCCACAGCTTCCCGAGATGGGTTGGACCTCGATATGCGAATAGGCCATGGCGTTTCTCCGATCCTCTCCGGTTACTCCTGGAATACGGGAGTCTGCCACCAACCGGCCTAGACGACAAATTCCTGACCCAATGAACCGGCATATACCCACGGTTGTCTGATAACGCTTTATTCACCAAACGGTAATAGCCTACCGCGCGCACTCACACCTTCACACAGTCGATTGGCCTGATACCGGGACAAGATCATGGCAACGAGGGACATCATCAAAACCGTTGGGGCGTGGACCATCACGTCCATTCGCACCCGTTTCTACGATGCGCGGCACCGGTCGGACGCATTGGAGACCCTTCGGAAGATCGAACAGCATATGGGCCGCCGTTTAAGCACGGCGATGCGGCGGCAAGCGGACGATTATGCACGGTCGGTATTCGGATCGACGCGATTTGCACCCTGGCTCTACGTGTACACGATGATCCACGGCAGCTTCGTGGAAGGTTGGATTCCCGACAACTATCTCGGACGGATCGTCATGCCCGCCGTGAACGGTCCTTTGCGTTTCGTCGCCGACTACAAGACATTCACCAATATCGTCTTGGGGACCGACGCGCTTCCGGACATCGCCTACTACATTGAAGGCGCGGTTTATGATCGGCAGATGACCCCGATCGATGCGCGCCAAATCCGGGACCTCTTACCGGCAGGTCAAGGCGATGTATTCGCCAAGCAGGATGATTCTCTCCGGGGAATCGGCGTGCAGCGAATTTCCTCTGATGCCCTGAACGACGAGTTCTTCCGCGGCTTCGGGAATTGCGTCCTTCAATCCCCCATCGAACAACATCCCTTTTTCGATGAATTCACCACGAATTCCGTTGCGACGATCCGGATCAACACCGTCCGCGAGCCCGACGGCTCATTCGGCAAGCGGATCGCCTATCTTCGGTTTGGCCACGGCGATGCCGCCTGGATAAAAGCAGACAGCTCGTTGCAGATCTCAATCGTCAACGACGAAGGCGATTTGGATCCGATCGGTTACGACCAGGACTTTCTTTCCCGCACAACCCATCCAGACAGCGGCGTCCCCTTCGAAAACAAACGCGTTCCCAAGATCGCGGATGCTGTGGCGACTTGCGTCGACCTGCACTCCAAAGTGCCGCATTTCGGCATGATCGGCTGGGATGTCACTATCGACCGGGATGAAAAGGTCAAGATCATGGAATGGAATATCGACCATCCGGGTATCAAACTGGCAGAACCGACGATAGGACCCTGTTTCAAGGGTTTGGGTTGGGAAAAGCTCCAAGATACGCCAATGCCGCCGACGCTGTAGCTCGGCGGCGCCAACGGCGGGACGGTTTCGAGGAACCACCGCCGTTGCCGTCCGGCTAAGCCTGCGAAACCGGGTTGCGCGATCAAGCGCCCGGGACGACATATCCCCCCTCAAAGTACCGTGACACCTTGACCGAGGATCGTTCGCTAATACTTTGTTCACAATGGCCAATTAGGTTATTCGCGTTCGCTCATACCAGCCTACCACTCCTCTCAACTTTCCGCCGAGATACGATCATGGCGATCAGAGATGTCATCAAGACCCTCGGCGAGCAAACGGTCGCGTCCGTGCGCGGCCGCTTTTTCGATATGCGGCATCGGGCCGAGGCAATGGAGGCCGTTGGAGCTATAGAAGGACATTCCAGGCGCCGATTGACCAAGGCGATGCGCGCGCAGGCGGACGACTATGCCAGGTCGGTCTTCGGATCGATACGATTTGCGCCTTGGCTCTATGTGTACACGTTAATTAGCGGCCAATTCCGGGAAGGCTGGATACCAGACAACTATTTCGGCCGGATCGTCATCCCCGCCGTCAATGGAGACCTTCGCTTCGTTCCCGACTACAAGACGTTCAGCAATGTCGTGCTGCAATCGGACGCCCTACCGGACATCGCCTATTTCATCGAGGGCGTCTGCTACGACCGGACGATGTCCGTCATCGACGTGCGCGAAATCCGGGACTTTTTACCGAGCGGACAGGAGGACGTGTTCGTCAAGCAGGACGATTCGTGCCGGGGTATCGGTGTGCAACGCCTTTCTTGCGATGCCCTGAATGACGATTTCTGCCGCAGCATCGAAAATTGCGTCGTTCAGGCCCCTATCGAACAACATCCCTTCTTCGATGAAATCATATCGGGGTCGGTCGCGACGATCCGGATCACCACCGTCCGGGAAACCGACGGATCAATCAGCCGCCGGGCTGCCTACCTGCGCCTTGGCCGGAGCGATACGGCCTGGATCCAGGCGGAGAATTCACTGCAGACCGCCATCGTGAGCGACGATGGCGACCTGGACGCTACCGGCTACACCCAGGACTGGCGTTCGTATACGACCCATCCGGACACCGGTGTTGCATTCGAGAATAGATGCATACCCAAATTCTCCGAGGCCGTGGCGACCTGTGTCGGGCTGCACGCGCGGATTCCACAATTCGCGATTATCGGCTGGGATATCGCCATCGACCGGGACGAAAAAGTCAAGATCATCGAGTGGAACGCCGACCATCCGGGAATCAAATTCTCGGAATCGACGACCGGGCCTTGTTTTCGGGGACTAGGTTGGGAAAAACTAAGAGATGGGTCACCGGCGGCCACCTCTTGAAGCTGCACCAAAACCAGCAGGAACAAGCCGACGAAAACCTGTATGATCGGCAAATGAAGAAACGACCGAACATGCCGGCATGGTGATTGTCGAACTGGCAGCCGGGATTCTTCCTGGGGTGGTCATCGTCTTTTCGGGCGTCTGGATCGCGTTGTATTGGCGCGTCATCGGCGCCTCTCATAAACGGGCGCTCTCCATCGCGATGGCGACAGCCTTGATTGTCATCCTGATCGGTTTCCTGCGCATTGCCTCCGCAACACTTATCGTTGCTGTCGTCGTCGCGCTCGTGACAACCATCACCCTTGGTACGGTTTGGGGATCGAATCGTATCGGGCAATCAGTATGGGCCCTTCAACCGAACACACTGGCGAAGTTGTTGTACAAGCCGCTTGCCTGTTTCTTCGGGGCCGCTGCGATCGGGGCGACGGTCGCTCTCTTCGCAACGATGCAGCGCGGACCTCAGCCCGATCTACCGATTTTCGAGTTGAGCGGAATCGCGGCCGCCTGCTGGGCGCTGATCATGGTCGGCGGCGTCTGGGCAAAAAAGAACATCCCGCCTTCCCGGAACCCGTCGCGGCCGCGCGACACCGCTAATCGATATGGACAATCGCCTTACCGGAAATTTCCCGGTTAAACAGGCGGTCCGCCAGGATACCGATCTCCTCGAACGGCCCCTCCGCGGCAATATGCGGGTCAAGGCGGCCCGCATCCACCAGATCGGCCAGAACGGACAGGCCGTCGCAAGCCGATCGGCGGCCAAACTCGGTGAAGAGGTAGAGACCATAGAGTCTGGCGCGGCCGATGCGGAAAAAATCGCGGGCGTCGATCGTCGCGGTCTCGCCCGCCGAAACTCCGAAATTGACCAGAACGCCGCCACGGCCGACGAGCGCCAGACTGTCCGCCAAGACGTCCCCACCGACCGAATCCAGGATGCAGTGATACGGACCATGATCGGCGGCGCCGGTGGCGCGCTCGCCGCACACCACATTATCGGCGCCCGCGTCGCGCACGAGATCCTCTTGCGCCTCACGGCGAATCAACGCGGTCACGGTCGCACCCGACAGTTTCGCCAGTTGAATCGCGAACAGGCCAACACCGCCCGACGCGCCGGTCACCAGAACCCGACGCCCGAGAAGCTGGCCGCCTTGTTCCAATGCGTAGAGAGCGGTTAGCCCTGCGACCGGCAACGCGGCGGCGGCGGCAAATGACACGCCATCGGGCAGAGCCGCCATCATTCGCGACTCGACCGCCGCCCGATCGCCCCACGACCCGGCACGCATGACCCCAACGACCCGGCTGCCCTCGGCCGGTCCGGTACCGTCGGCGGCGGCCTGCGCGACGATGCCCGCCAGATCCCAGCCCAAATGGGTCCCGGCGGGTTCCCGCCGCGCACGCCGGACCTCGCCGAGGTTCAATGAAACCGCCTTTACCTGCACCAGCGCCTGATTGGGCATCGGCGTTGGGTCGGCCACGTCGGAAACGGCAAGATGCCCGGGCGCGGACGGGTCGATCAGGGCGGCACGCATTGGCTTGTCCTCCCGAATTCCGATGTCAGGTCAGCGAAGGCGAATGCCGCTAAAACGGCTTGTCCCCGCAAACGGTGACGCGATAGCCGAAGCGGCGCTGCGGGAAATAGTCCCACATGGCGTTATGCAGGACACAACGGTTGTCCCAGAAGGCAATCGAATTCGGCTCCCACTTGAAACGGCATTGCCAGGCGGGTTTCTCGATATGCCGGTACAGCATGTCGAGCAGTGCGTCGCTTTCCTCTTTGGTGAAACCGACGATCTCCGACGTGAAGATGCGGTTAACGAAAAGCGCTTTCCGCCCGGTCTCCGGATGCGTGCGGACGACCGGATGCTCGGCCCGCGGAAATTCCTTCGATGCGTCGTTGGTTCGCGGCCGGAAATGCTCTCCGTCATGCACCGCCGTCAACCCGCCGAGGAAATCGCGCATCGGTTCCGACAGCGCTTCGTAGGCCGCATACATGTTGGCGAACAGGGTATCGCCGCCGCCGTTTTCCGGCACCTCGAGCAGATGCAGGATCGACCCCATCGGCGGTTCGGCGTCGCAGGTCACGTCGGAATGCCAGTATTGACCCGATACCCGCGTGGAATTCTCGTCGGCCTTCACGGCAATGACATCCGGATGCCCTTCCACGGGATTGCTGGGCTGCGGATGGACATGAAGCTTGCCGAAATGGCGGCCGAAATCCTTGTGCTGATCCAAAGAGATATCCTGATCGCGGAAGAAAACGACGAAGTTGTCCAGCAGCGCCGCATGGATTTCCTCGAACTGGCTGTTGCTTACCCCCGCCGCGATATCCACGCCGGTAATCTCGGCGCCGATGGTCGGCGTCAACTTGCGAATTTCAATCGATTGGAGGCTCATCGCGTGTATTCCCATTCCGTCGTATCAGCGTCAGTCTAGCGCGAACCGACGTCCAAGGCATAACCAGCCGCCGGTCCGGCGGACGGCCCCCATTCGCGCCGACGGCGGTCGATGCTCTATAAAGGGACAAGAAACCAAATCGATAAGCAGCGTTCAGGGAACGACCGTGCCATGCCAGAAAATGACTCAGCATTGACCGCGACCAGCGGCGGCGATGCTCTCGACGCCATCGTGATTTCGGAGAGCGACAATATCGCCGTCTGTCTTCGCGACATCGAGGCGGGCAGCGACGTCTCGATCCGTCGCGGCCAGGAGATGTTCACCCTCGCCGTGGTCGACGCGATTCCCCGCGGGCACAAGATCGCCGTCCGGCAGATTGCGGAGGGCGACAAGGTTTTGAAATACGGCGAAGTCATCGGACAAGCGTCTCGGAGTATCGGTGTCGGAAATCACGTGCATGTCCACAACGTCGTCGACTGATCGAACCTGAGCCTCGACGAGCAAGGAGTGTTTCAAGAAATGTTCTTCGGTTACCCACGAAGCAATGGCAGCGTCGGCGTCCGGAACCGCATCGGCATCATCTCGCTGATGGACAACTGCAACGGCCTCGCCCAAAAGATCAATCAGAACGTGCGCGGCACGGACCTGGTGACCGACCTGTTCGGCCGAAAGTTGATCGGGCGCAACCACGAGATGCGGCTCAAGGCGATCCACGGGATGGCGATGAACCCAAACCTGGCGGGAGTCGTCCTGATCTCGCTACACAGTACGTCGACGGACACCTTCGCCGGACCGATCGCGGATGCGGGCAAGGACGTCGAGTGCGTGGCCTTTCAGGATGAATGCAGCACCTGGCGCGCGGTCGAGAAAGGCATCGTCGCGGCGGCCAAGCTGGTCCGGAAACACTCCGCCACGCAACGCAGCGAGCAGCCGCTGTCCAAGCTCATCTTCGGCGTGGAATGCGGCGGATCGGACTTCAGCAGCGGCATCTCCGGCAACCCGGCGCTCGGGCATGCGGCGGACCTGTTAATGGATGCCGGCGGCTCGGTCGTGCTGTCGGAAACCGCCGAAATCATGGGGGCGGAACACCTGCTCGCCGAACGGTCGGTCAACAAGGACGTAGCGGCCAAGATCGTCCAGGCGATCGCCGATATGGAGGAAATGTCCCGGATGGGCGGCGTCGAGGATATCCGCAAGACCAACCCGTCAGCGGACAACATCAAGGGCGGGCTCACCACCTTGGCGGAAAAGGCGTTGGGCGCGGTCAAGAAAGCCGGCACCAAGCCGCTGCAGGGCGTGGTCGACTATTGCGAGCCGGTCATTCCCGAGCCGCCGGGGTTCTATTTCATGAGCACCCCGGCGCCCGCTTGCGAATCCATGACCGGGCTGGCCGCGGGCGGCGCGCAGATCATCGGGTTCAACACGGGCCTGGGTCAGCCGTCGTCGCACCCCTTCTCGCCGACGATCAAGATCACCGGCAATCCGCATGCCGCGGCGCGCGGGTTCGACGATCTGGACGTGGACGTCAGCGAGATCATGTCCGGCACCATGACGATCGAGGAAGGCGGCCAACTGATCTACGACGAATTGCTGCGGGTCGCGAACGGGCAATACACCTATACCGAACTTTACGAAACCGGGCAGTCGACAATCGGCGTCGCCGGCGCGAGTTTCTGAACAGCGGGAGAAAGCGCGTGAGCAACGATACCCTGCTGTTCGAGGTCAAGGATCGGGTTGCCGTCATCACCCTGAACCGTCCTGCGCAACGTAACGCCATCAACCAGGACATGGCGGCGAAGCTCATGGACCGCCTGGCGGAAGTGCGCGCGGACCCGGATATCCGCGTCGCGGTCCTCACCGGCGCCGGCGGCACGTTCAGCGCGGGCGCCGACCTGAAGGAACGCGCATCCGGGGGCGGCCAGCGAAGTCAGGACAACTCACCGGCATCCGTCATCGAGGCGAACCCGGACGCACGATGGTCGACGATGAAATTCGAGAAGCCGCTGATCGCCGCGGTCGACGGATACTGCCTGGCGGGCGGGATGGAATTGGCGCTCGCCGCCGACATCAGGATCTGCTCTACCGGGGCGCAGTTCGGCTTGCCCGAGATCACCCACGGATTCTTCCCGGGCGGCGGCGGCCCTCAGCGCCTCGCGCGCAGCATCCCGCAATCCATGGCAATGGAACTGGTCCTGACCGGCGACCGCATCGACGCCGAGACGGCGCTACGGGTCGGCATCGTGAGCCGCATGGTCCCCGCCGACGAATTGATGACAACGACCCTCAAGATCGCAACACGCATCGCGGGACACGCCCCGCTTGCGGTCAAGGCCGCGAAGGAAGTCACCCAAACGGCGTTGGACGAAACCTTCGAGCAAGGCATGCGTCTCGGCGGCGCCCTGCGTTGGGTGGTGGGCCAAACGGAAGACGCGAAGGAAGGCCCCCGCGCCTTCGTCGAGAAACGCGCCCCGGACTACAAAGGCCGATAGCCGCCAAGCCGTTAATACTGATCGAGCAGGTATTTCACGAGGTCGGTGGTCGTCACGATGCCGACCAATGCGCCGCCGTCGTCCACCACCGGCAGCGAATGAAGCGATCCCGTGCTCAGTTTCTCGGCCGCCGCTCGGATGGGCTCACCGGCGCCGATCGTGACGAGGTCGCCCGACATCACTTGCTCGATGGTGAATTGCGAGTCCAGATACTCGGCGTTCGCGGCATCCGGCGTTCCATAGGCGTCGAGGCTTAGCTTCATCATGTCGCTGGAACTGATCACGCCGATCGGCTTCTCGCCGTTGACGACCGGTACGTGGTGCACCCGGTTATTGGTCAGCAAGGTATAGACCTCGCTGACTTTTTGCGCCGTGTGCACGGTCAGCAGGTCGGTCGACATGATATGGGAAACAGGCTCGTTGTGTTTCATCGTTGGTACCTTTGCGGTTTAGCGGCTTGACGACGGCGAAACCCCGCCCCTTAAAAGCCTCCCCCGCAAGGGCAAAGACATCCCTTGCGGCACCGCAACTATGCGCCGGTACCAAAGGCCGATCATTGACCGACATCAAAGCGTCCGGCCCGGACTATACGTGCTGATCGACCAGGATCGGGTTCCCATCAGGATCGACGACGACGAAGCTTGCCGGACCACTCGTGGTCTCGTCCGCCTCGCTCGCGATGGAAATCCCTTCCGCTTTCAACCGTTTCTGGATGTCGCGCACGTCCTCGAAATCGTCGAGCGGTTTCCCCTCCGGCCCCCATCCGGGATTGAACGTCAGCATGTTCTTGTCGAACATCCCCTGGAACAGACCGACCACACAGTCGCCGCTCGCAAGGATCAGCCAGTTCTGGCTCTCGTCGCCGCCGATCTCGCTAAAACCCAGCTTTTCATAAAAAGCCTTCGAAGCGGTCAAATCTTTCACGGTCAGGCTGACGGAAAATGCGCCAAGGCTCACGCCTATCCTCCTTTATCGATTGAAACCAAATACCGCCAAAAGACAGGGAGGTCAGTCATCACCCCTGTCTGGCCCGAATCCTTCAAGATATCGGGGACCGTCTTCGACACCGTCCACCGGCGGCCCCGCGATACCGTGACGAGTGTCCTTGGCGACAAAGAAGATTACGTCCTCCTCCGGCGTCGCAACGCAGCTGTGCTCGACCCCGGCCGGTATGTGCACGCAGTGCCCAGCCGGGCAAAAGATCGTCTGGTCGCCAATGTCACACTGTAAGGTTCCCTGCAGGACGTAGTTGAACTGCTCGTTGGGATGAGTATGGCGCTTCGACCCTGACCCGCGCGCTTTGTGGATCACGCCAACGATGACTTTTTCGCCAAACAGCGCACCGCCATAGGAAGACGATTTGCCGGAGGTATGCCGCGGGCTCATCACCTCGCAGCTCGTGTCCCCGTCGGGCACATCGCCCAGCCCGTCCATGTCGTATACGTGTTGGGTTTTGCCATGGTGCCGTGTCTTGTGCGCTGTTTCCCTGACCATCCTCGTCTTCCTCCCGGTTCACGATCGAACGTCCATGGTCGGGAGAATATCCGGGATTTGTCAAACGGCGCGCCGCATGGCATCGACCGGCTCGGCGCGGACGAGACCGCGCACCGAATTGCCGAGATAGACCCGATCCGCCGTCTCCAAATCCTCAGGAGTCAAAATCGCTTCCTCAATCGCGCAATCGGGGTCGGCCAGCAGGGCGCGACGCAGCGTGCCGTTCAACAGACCGCAGGCGAGCGGCGGCGTCAGCAGCCGGCCATGCCGTTCGATGAAGAGGTTGGTATAGCTGCCTTCGGTAAGTTCGCCCTTTTCGTTGACGAACAGCGCTTCATCGCAACCGGTTTCGCGCGCCAGCCGCTCGCGGGTCCGATCGTAGAATTGCCGCCGCGTCGTCTTGTGAAACAGAAACCGGTTCGTGCTGTCGGTCGTTTCTTCCGCAATGACGTAGCGCATCCGGGCATCGTCCGTCGGCGGGTCGATGGCGGCACTCGTCACGTCGGCCCGGCCATATTCGTCCAGCGTCAACCGCACCCGATGGCACGGCCCCGCTAGCGTTTCAGCCGCGTCATCCAAGGTCTTGCGAACCGCCTCAACGTCGCACGCATACCCGAAATAGGCCGCGGATTCCGACAAACGCGCGATGTGCTCATCCAGCAGGAAATATCCACTGTCGCGGTCCCAACGCATCGTTTCGATCAGCTCGAACGGCGCGGCGCGACCGGTCATGAATTGTGCTTTCAAAAGGCTTTCCGCGTATTCGGCGGAACCATCGGAGTCGAAAACGATCCCGCTGCCGATGCCCAACTCGCCGCGCCCCGCATCGTCGAGCACGATCGTCCGGATCGCGACATTCAGATCCATATCGCCATTCGGTGCGATCATGCCGACCGCGCCGGTGTAGACCCCGCGCGGCTCCGCTTCCAATTCCCGTATGATCTCCATCGCCCTAATCTTCGGCGCGCCGGTCACCGATCCGCAGGGAAAGATGCTCCGGATCAAATCGGGCAGGCCGATGTCCGGCCGCAACCGCGCCGATACGCCCGACGTCATCTGATGCAGGCTGCGAAAGGTTTCGACCTGGAACATATCGGTCACGGCGACCGTCCCGACATCCGCAAGCCGTCCGAGATCGTTGCGCATCAGGTCGAGAATCATCAAATTCTCGGCACGCGATTTTTCGTCCGCCGCCAGATTCGCCTTGATTTCCTGATCCTCGTCGAGCGTCCGGCCGCGTGGCGCGGTCCCCTTCATCGGCCGCATCGCCGCGTGCCCGTCGCGGACCCTGAGAAACAACTCCGGCGACAGAGAGATGACATGAAAGTCCCCGCCCCCGATCAACGCCGCATGGGCCACACGTTGCTCGCGCCGCAATTCGTTATAGAAAGCAAAAGGGTCACCGGAAAACTGAAAGTGATGCTTAAAGGTCAGGTTGATCTGGTACACATCGCCCGCAGCGATGTAACCCTTTACCCGGTCAAAAGCGGTCAAATAAGCGTCCCGGTCGATCGAGAGCGTCAAACCGGATACCGAGTAAGCCGGCGAATACGGCGCGAGCGGCGGATCGACGGCCGGGGCAATCTCCCGACAACCTGGAAAGACACTCATCCAGATCAACGGCTGCGATCGCCGTGTGGGCAACAGCGGCAGCAGCTTCGGCTCTAGGACATAGCCGAGTTCATAGGCGAGAAACCCAGCGAGATAATGGCCCTCCGCGCGGGCCGCGGCCATTGCATCCAAAGCCGCCGGCACACCCTCGGGATCGTCGCAGCGGATGATACGAACGGGATCATCGAACAAACGGGCCGCCCGCGCCGGGTCAAGGTGATCTTCCAGCAAGACAAAGGGCGTACCGGGCACATCGGTCATGGGACAGCCTGTGCCGGCGCTTTTCCATGCAACGCTTCGAAGGCGTCGATGCTGCGCTTCAGCCCGAACGATCCTTGGATCTGCGCCCGCGCCTTCTCACCCAAGCTGCGGCGCAATTTCGCATCGTCCCGAAGCCGGGCCAACGCCGACGCCAGCGCATCCGCATCGCGGGGCGGAACGATGATGCCGGCGTCGCCGACGATCCGCGCCGCATCGCCCACGTCGGTGGCCACCACGGGCAACCCGCTGGCCATCGCCTCGCCGATCGCGTTGGAGAAGCCCTCCCCGAAGTGGGAGGGGCTCACCAACGCATCGACCGCCGCCAGCAAGCGCGGAACATCGTCCCGCTCGCCGAGCGGCAATACATGCGTCTTCTCCGCCAAGACCTCGGTTCCCGCGCCGATCGCCAGACAGGTGATATCGTGACTGTGCCGTAACGCGGCCAAAAGCGTGTCATATCCCTTCATGGTGTCGTAGCGGGCAACCGTCGCGACGACGAAGGCATCTTCGGGCAGCTCCAACTCGCGCCGGACCTGTCGTCCGGCCTCGGCATCCGATCCGAAATCGCCGATATCGAAACCATTGTCGATAAGGACCGTCCGTCGAGGCCGGTATCCCAGCTTGTGGTGGGCAATCCGCCCGGCATGCGAATTGAAGACTACCCCATCGGCGAAACGCGACAACAGCGCACAAAGCCGGACGACAATCCGCAACGATACCGGATACGCGCCGAGGTCCACGTCGGAACAGCGCACGCCCCAGTAGAGCCGGGTCTTCTTCCGCCGGCCGGACAGCCAGAGCGATAAAAGCGCCACGAGGTCGGCGTGATACATCCAGCTTTGGATGACCGGCGGTTTCTCCCGGCGGATTATCCCGGCGAGGCGGAAGAGCCCCAGCGGGTTGGGTATACCCCGGCGCAGGCCCAGATCCACCACGGCGACACCGGCGGCCTGCAGGCGGTCCTGTTGCGAGCCGCCCGGTGACAAGCTGACAACGATGGGAGACCCACCGTCGCGATGCTGAGCGATACACAGGTTGGCAAGCATTCGCTCCGCGCCGCCGGTGTCCAAACCCGTGATGACATGCATCACCGTCACGCGGCCGCTCCCGCGACGGCAAACCGGAACACCGAACAGCCTATGTCCTTGCTCTGATCCATTACCGATTTTTGGACTGACACGACGGATCTCTTCTCCCGCTATCGACGGAATGCGCACGCTATCGCTCTCCGAAAGGACGATCAAAGGCTTTGTGTCCAGCACCGACGAAGATGGCGGATTGTCGCATTTTAAGAAAATTTCTTTCGTACAATTGTATACACGTGTATCTTGCATATGAATCACTGACGGTATGCCTCTATGTCCGACCAAATCGCCGAAGAAATGATTGCTCTAAAGAACCGGGACACGCGGCAATACGCCTCCCGGAGCGAAGCCGCGCATAGCCTGCTGCGGCACGCTGTAATGGAGGGCGTGTTGAAACCGGGCGACCGGCTGCGCGAATTGGACGTCGCAAGCTGGCTGGACATGAGCCGGACGCCTATTCGCGAATCCTTTCGCCGCTTGGAGCGCGACGGCCTGATCACTTTCGCGCCGCATAAGGGCATGACCGTCACGGTCCTGGACCATGGGGCCGTTATGGAACTGTACCGCATGCGCGAGGTTCTCGAAGGGACCGCCGCCTCGCTCGCGGCACAGCATGCCACCGAAGCGGAAATCGCCTCGCTGAAAGATCTGGTTGGGATGGAAGCCTCGATCGGGGCTGACGAACAGGGCCTGTCGGACCATAACATTGCGTTTCACAACGCAATCTACGCCGCGGCCCACAATCGATATCTGCTGCGGTCCTTGAACGGCCTGCGGGATTCGATGGCGCTGCTGGGCAACACCACCTATTCCATTCTGGGCCGTGCCAAGGCCGCTTGCGCGGAACACAATGCCGTGGTGGACGCGATCGCCCGCCGCGATGCGGAGGGCGCCGACGATGCGATGCGGGCGCATATGCGTGGCGCGCAGCACGCTCGTCTCCGGCAGATGCACGGCCAGCCCTAAATCCCTCCGGTTCGCCCCCGCTTTCGCACGATGGCTAATCTTCCGATATCCTATGAATTGCGGGCCGCTCCGGCCAAGTTGACCGAGTTCAAACCAAATTGTATACAAAGATATACAATAATTTCGCAGCTATCTTGAGGACGGTGAAGGCTGTCGAATTTGCGATCCGAAACCGTCGTGTGAGTGTTGGGGGAACCGAAAGAAATGAGTGAAGAATTTGACGTAATCGTCGTCGGCGCCGGTAATGCCGCGATGTGCGCCGCGATGTCGGCCCATGAGAACGGCGCCAAGGTCTGCATCCTTGAACGCGCCAACGAGGACGAAGCCGGCGGCAACAGCCGGTACACGGCGGGCGCGTTACGATTTGCGCATAATGGCCTGCAGGACATCATGACCCTCGTCGACCTCACCGACGACGAGAAGGAAAACAACGACTTCGGCACCTACACGACCGACCAGTTCTTCGACGACATGTTCCGCGTCACCCAATACCGGACCGATCCGGAACTCTGCGAAATCCTGGTGACCAAGAGCCTCGAGACCACCAAGTGGATGCATTCCAAAGGCATCCGCTTTATGCCGATGTACGGGCGACAGGCCTTCAAGGTCGACGGCAAGATGAAGTTCTGGGGCGGTCTCGCTTTGGAATTCTGGGGCGGCGGACCCGGCATCTGGGAAATGGAATCAAAGATCGTCAGCGACCTCGGCATCCCCATCAAGTTCGAGCATCGCGCGGTCGGACTGCTGTATGACGACGAAAAGGTCTACGGCGTGAAGGTCAAACACGACGGCAAGGTCTTCGACATGAAGGCGAAGTCGGTCGTGCTCGCCGCCGGCGGTTTCGAATCCAATTCCGACTGGCGCACCCGCTACCTCGGGCCGGGCTGGGATTTGGTGAAGGTGCGCGGCACCCGCCACAACATGGGCGAAGGCATCAAAATGGCGCTCGACATCGGGGCCATGCCGTACGGCAACTGGTCGGGGTGCCACGCGGTCGGCTGGGACCTCAACGCGCCGGAATTCGGCGATCTGGCGGTCGGCGACAACTTCCAGAAGCACAGCTACCCGCTCGGCATCATGGTCAATGCCCATGGTAAGCGGTTCGTGGACGAAGGCGCGGACTTCCGGAACTACACCTACGCCAAATACGGCAAGGTGATCCTGGAAGAACCGGGACAATTCGCCTGGCAGATCTTCGACCAGAAGGTCACCAGCCTGCTGCGCGACGAATACCGCATCAAGCAGATGACCAAGGTCACCGCCAACACGATCGAGGAACTGGCGCCGAAACTCGAGGGCGTCGACGCCGATCAATTCGTCAAGACCGTGAAGGAATACAACGACGCGGTGATGACCGACGTGCGCTTCAATCCGGCGGTGCTCGATGGACGCGGCACCAAGGGGCTGGAAGTTCCCAAGACCAACTGGGCCAATACGCTCGACGAACCGCCCTACGAGGCCTACGCCATCACCTGCGGCGTGACCTTCACCTTCGGCGGGCTGCGCATCGACAACGACGGCCGCGTGCTCGACACCGACCTGCAGGCGATCCCGGGCCTTTACGCGGCGGGTGAGTTGGTTGGTGGCTTGTTCTACTTCAATTACGCGGGCGGCACCGGTCTGATGAACGGTTCGGTGTTCGGCAAGATCGCGGGCGCCAGCGCCGCGACCGACTGACCGCCCGCTCCTGCCACCGCGTGTCAGCAACCCCGGTCCAACCGCTGGATCGGGGTTGCCGCATGGTGCAATGCCGCTACGATCACCCGCTCAATTTGCGGAAAGGTCAGTGATGGTGGAACAGCGGTTCACGATGGTGTCGCTCGGCGTTCGGGACTTGGCCCGCGCCGCGAAATTCTACGAGGACGGTCTCGGCTGGACGCGGTCGAGCGAGAGCAACGAGTCCATCGTATTCTTCAAAATGGGTGGCGTGTTGCTCGGCCTATACTCCTGGGACGACCTCGCCGAGGACGCAAAAACGTCGCCCGAGGGCAGCGGGTTTTCCGGCATCACGATCGCCCACAACGCGCGGAGCAAGGAAGAGGTGGACAGTATTCTGGACACCGCCAAAGCCGCCGGCGCTAAAATTCAGAAACCGGCGGAAGAGGTCTTCTGGGGCGGATATTCCGGCTATTTCGCCGATCCCGACGGCCATTTGTGGGAGGTTGCATACAACCCGTTCTGGCCGCTCGACGACGAGGGACGCCCGCAACTCGCGGACTGACGCGCCTCAGAGATACATCGCCGAGACGATCGCCACCTTGTTCTGCGAGACCATCGCCTGATCGCTGTCCCACATCACCTCGATCTGACGGACGATATCCTTGTCTTCCTTCGTCATCGGAATGTTACCGATCCGCATCCGGCACAGGACATTGATCGTCCCGATCAAGTTTTGCACGAAGGGATCGGTGCTCGATACAGCGCGGAGGGCAAGCACCGCATCCGCCAGGGTGGTTCGGAGGGCGCGGAATTGTTCCAGAATTGGCTCGCTCGGAAATAGCCGTGCCGCGAAGGAGATCATCATCCCCTCGTCCAGGATGCGCTGCCGTTGGGAAATCGCATCCGCCGCAACCGTCCCCAGCCGCGCCCGCTCTATGATTGGCAAATGCGCGAGCGCCTCGTCGAAGAAAGCCAGATTGCAGAACTGTAGGGCTGCCACGGTCAGCCAAGGGTCCGTCGCCTGAAAGTTCCCGAGGCCCAGCCGCGTAACGCGGTTACTGGCATCGGAATCGTCCGCCGGTCCGTCCCGGTACAGCGTCATTTCCGGTTGCGCCGCGATTTTGCCGCGCCAAGCAACCGATGTGAGCCAGCTATATTCGAAGCCGAGCGCGGGATGGAGTGGTACGGTGGATAGGAGTGAAAGGCGATGCAGACCATACCAGGCATCATGGCCGACGACGTTCCCGACGAAGGTCTCGACACGGCGGGCCGGGTCCTCGAAGGTCACCGCGGCCGGCGCCCACTCGGTCTGCGCACCCTTATGGTCGTGCCGGATACAGGTCCCATGCACCAAAAAATGCTGTGCATTATGGGCAAGGTAATCGACCCCGGTCGCGACATATCCCGGATCGATCCAACTCGTCTCGTCTAGCCACATGAAATAGTCGCCGGACGCCGCGGCCCGCGATGCCGCAAAACACTCGATCGCACTCACCTTGCGGGTATCACGGAACACGTTGATTCGGGGATCGCTTCCCGCCAGCTTATCGACGAAGGCAACGCGGTCTTGGTCCGCCGGCCCGTCGTATAAAACGAGTTCGATGGACTCGTATGTCTGCGCCAGGGCCGACCGGACGGCACGCTCGACATGCGCCATCGGACCCGAAACGGCAACACCGATACTAACGAGCGGATCACTCATGCGCCGTACCGTGGTGAAGTACAGAATCCTGCGCAGAGAATACTGTAAGATGCGCTAGTGGCCATAGTGCACGGTATTATCGTGCGAAATTGGCCGGCTGCGGCGTCGGTCCTGTAAACTGCCGCCCAACGCGCCGATTCGTCGGAACCGCGATCGTCATCGTCTACGCAACCTGTCCGTCAAAGGAGCCCTCGTCCCATGCAACCGAAGAACATGCTGTTCATCATGTCCGACGAACATCAAGGCACCGCAATGGGTTGCCAGGATCATCCGCTTGTCAAGACGCCGAATATGGACCGGCTTGCCGCCGTCGGAACGCGGTTCGACGCAGCCTATGCCTCCTGCGCGATCTGCGTGCCGACCCGCGCCGCCTTCGCCACAGGACGGTACGTCCACGACATCGGGAACTGGTGCAACGCGCATCCGTACACCGGTGCGACCAAGAGTTGGGGGCATCGATTGCAGCAAAATGGGCACCGAGTCGTTTCGATCGGCAAGCTGCACTACCGGAACGAGACGGACGATACCGGCTTCGACGAACAGATCGTGCCGATGCATGTGGTGAACGGAATCGGCGATGTGGCCGGGGCCGTGCGCGATGAATTGCCGGTCAAGGGCAACTGCAAAAAGCTGTCGGACGAGATCGGCCCCGGTGAATCGATGTACACCGAGTACGACCGCAAGATCGTCGACAACACCGTGGCCTGGCTGCAAAACGAAGCGCCGAAATACGGCGACAAGCCGTGGTGCATCTTCGTGTCCTTCGTCTGCCCCCATTTCCCGCTGATCGCACCGCCGGAATTCTACGAGATGTATCCGGTCGGCGACATCCCCCTGCCCGAGCCGCACCCCGACCGAGGCTACACGCGGCATCCGTGGATCGAGGCGGCCGCGAACTGCTCGATCTACGACCAGTTCTTCACGGACGAGACCCGAAAGATCGCCATCGCGTCCTATTACGGCATGATTTCCTTCCTCGACGACAACATCGGCAAGGTGTTGGCTGCCCTCGACGACTGCGGGTTGGCCGACGACACGCGCGTGGTCTACACCAGCGATCACGGCGACAACCTCGGCACGCGCGGTCTGTGGGGCAAGTCGAACATGTATCAGCCGGCGGCGCATATCCCGATGATCATGGCCGGTCCCGACGTGCCGAAAAGCAAAGTCAGCAACACACCCGTCACGCATGTGGACTGCTACCAGACGATCCTGGATTGCGTGGGCCTGCCGCTCGACGACACCGACAAGGACCTGCCGGGTAAATCGCTGTTCGACATCGCCGGGCAAGACGACGACAAGACCCGTATCGGCTTCAGCGAGTATCACGCGTCCGGCGCCAAGACCGGTGCCTTCATGCTGCGGCGGGACAACTTCAAATACATCTACTATGTGCAGATGGACCCGGAACTCTACGACCTGGATGCGGACCCGATGGAGTTGAACGACCTGTCGAAAGCGCCGGAACATTCGGCACTGATGGACGAGTTCGAAACGCTCCTGCGCGGGATCGTCGATCCGGAAGCGGTCGACCGCCAAGCCAAGGCGGACCAAGCGGCCCTGGTCGAGAAACACGGCGGGCGCGCGGCGGTGCTGGAACGCGGCAGCTTCGGCGGAACGCCGGCGCCGGGCTATAAGCCGGAATTCAGGTCGGGCTCGGACTGAGCGCGCTACCCAACCTCGTACTCAGCCACCAACCCGTCTTTGAATTTCAGGCCGTGACCCGGTGATTCCGGCGCGGTCATGATGCCATCGACCGGCGCGGCCCACTGCTCGAACAGGTCCCCCAGCAGGCCCATCTCCTCGATGATCAGGCCGTTGGGGATCGAGGCCATCAGGTGGATCATCAGTTCGGGATAGAGATGCGGCGCGATCTTCATGCCCCAAGTGTCGGCAATGGCGGCGATCTTGCGGAGTTCGGTGAGGCCGCCGCGCACCACGTCGGGTTGCAGGATCGGAATCTTCGGGTTCTCGAAGAAGGGTTTCAGCTCGAACCGGGTGAAATGGCTCTCACCGCCGACCACGCGCGTATCCAGCGCATCGGCGACCCGGAAGTACCCTTCGAAATCGGTCGGCACGACCGGTTCTTCCAGCCAGTAGATGCCGTGATCCTGTAGGCGTTTGCCCATCAGGATCGCCGTGTCGGCGGTCCAGGCCATGTTCACGTCGACCATGATGTCCACATCCTCGCCGACCGCGTCGCGTACCCGGCGCGTGTTCTCCACATCCTCGGCCTCGGTCCAGGTATGGCCGACCTGCATTTTCACCGCCTTGAAGCCTTCGCCGACCAATCGCTTGGCCTTTTCGACCATGCCGTCGCCGCCGAGGCCGCGCCACACACCGGAGCCGTAGGCCGGCACCTCTTTCCGGCAATGGCCCCAGAGACGATGCAGCGGCAGACCCGCCTTCTGCCCGACCAGGTCCCACAACGCCACATCGACCGCCGACAAGGCGAACATCTGTGCGCCACCGCGCCCATCCGCCTGTCCGGCCGTCCATAGCTCGTGCCAAATACCCTCGACCTCGGTGGCGTCACGGCCCAGCAGGCGCGGCGCGATCACTTCCTCCAGACACGCCTTGGTCGTGCGGAAGCCGTCGCGCATGTAGAGCTGATAGCCGAGGCCGATCAGGCCCGACGCGGTCTCGATCTCGACGATCAAGACGTCGCGGTCGCGGTCATATCCCTTCTGCACCAAGAGCTGTTCGACATAGGGAATGCGCAGCAACGTGACCCGGACATCTTTGATGATCATGGCGGAACGGTCCCCTCTCGTGCGGTATTTGCGCGGCCGGATTTTTCGGCGGCTTTGATCCCTAACGCTCTGTCAGGTTGGGAAAATCCTATCGGGATTTGACATGGCCTCTTTGCTGCTGTCAAACGAGGGGGCGGGTCGTACCGGCAACACCGACAGACCCCGAAGATACAGCAATAAC
Organism: Alphaproteobacteria bacterium; assembly: GCA_965228975.1. GTDB lineage: Bacteria > Pseudomonadota > Alphaproteobacteria > UBA8366 > UBA8366 > JAJFJD01. The sequence continues at coordinate 1,391,609 of OZ245851.1, read as the reverse complement.
GCCGCGGGAGGACACGGGATGGAATTCGAGTATTCGGACCGGACAAAGAAACTCAAATCCGAAATCGAAGCGTTTATGGAAGAGTACGTCTATCCCAACGAGTCCACCTATTACGAACAGCTCGATGACGGGGACACGCGCTGGAAACCGCTGCCGATCCTCGAAGACCTCAAGGCCAAGGCGAAATCCGCCGGCCTGTGGAACCTGTTCCTGCCGGAGAGCGAGAAAGGCGCAGGCCTGACCAATCTCGAATACGCCCCGCTCTGCGAGGTGATGGGCCGGGTCAACTGGGCGCCCGAGGTGTTCAACTGCTCCGCGCCCGATACGGGCAATATGGAGACGATCGAGCGCTACGGCAGCGAGGAGAACAAGAAGGAATGGCTGACGCCGCTGCTGAACGGCGAAATCCGCTCCGCCTTCGCCATGACCGAACCTAAGGTCGCCTCCTCCGACGCCACCAACATCGAGACCAGCATAACCCGCGACGGCGACGAGTATGTGATCAACGGCCATAAATGGTGGACATCGGGCATCGGCGACCCGCGCTGCAAGATCCTGATCGTCATGGGCAAGACCGACCCGGATGCGGAGACCTACCGCCAGCAGTCGATGATCCTGGTGCCGCGCGACACGCCCGGCATCACGGTGACGCGCATGCTCAAGGTGATGGGCTTCGACGACGCGCCGCACGGCCACGGCGAGGTGATCTTCGACAACGTGCGCGTGCCCGCCGGCAACATGTTGCTCGGCGAAGGCCGTGGCTTCGAGATCGCGCAAGGGCGCCTTGGTCCGGGTCGCATCCATCACTGCATGCGCATTATCGGCGTCGCGGAGCGCGCGCTGGAGTTGATGTGCCGGCGCGCGACCGAGCGCACGACCTGGGGCAAGACACTGGCGGAACGCGGCGTGACGCAGGAGCGTATCGCGCAGGCCCGCATCGAGATCGAGATGAACCGTCTCCTGGTGCTCAAAGCCGCCTACATGATGGACACCGTCGGCAACAAGGCGGCACGGCAGGAAATAGCCATGATCAAGGTGGCCGCCCCCAACATGGCGCTCGGCATCATCGACAACGCCATGCAGCTCCACGGCGGCGGGTCGATGAGCCAGGAGTTCCCGCTGGCCTACATGTATGCCCGGATGCGCGCGCTGCGCTTCGCGGACGGCCCGGACGAGGTGCACCGCCAGCAGATCGCGCGCCTGGAACTACGCCGCCAGACCAATTGGACGCCGCGGCCGAAGGATTCGGACTAGACCGACGCGGTCACGCCGCCGTCGACTCGGATATTCTGCCCGGTGATGTAGCTGGAGGCGTCGGACACCAGGAAGGCGACGGTTTCCGAAATCTCGCGGACGTTTCCGTAGCGCCCCATCGGGATCTGCGCCACGCGATGTTCCTTTTCCGGCCGGCTGTCGATGAAACCCGGCAGGACGTTATTCATCCGAATGCCGTCAGCGGCGAATTTGGTGCTGAACAGTTTGGTGTAGGCGGCCAGGCCCGCCCGGAAAACGCCCGAGGTCGGGAAATCAGGATCGGGTTCGAACACCGCATAGGTCGAGATATTGACGATCGAGCCGGATTTCTGCGCCTGCATGGTCGGCAGGACCAGCCGCGCCATCCGAATCACGTTAAGCAGGTAGTAATCCATGCCGAGGTGCCAATCCTCGTCGCCGATCTCCATGATGTCGCCTTTCGGGCCGTGACCGGTGCAGTTCACTACGCCGTCAATGCGGCCGAACCGTTCCAGCGCGGCAGAGACAAATTGTTCGAGGTCTTCGGGAACCAGATTCGACCCGGTGAATCCCAGGCCGCCAAGTTCATTGCCCAGCGCCTCCCCCTTCCCCGACGACGACATGACCGCCACGTCGTATCCGGTTTCGGCCAGTTTCTTCACCGCGTCCGCGCCCATGCCGCTGCCGCCCGCGATGATCAGGGCGGCGGGTTTGTCTGCCATGGTTCGTGCTCCTTCCAGACTTTCTAAATCGTAATTGATAAATGCATCTCAGATCACCGCCTTCTCGATAAAGGGCCGGTTCTCCGCGATCCGGGCGTAGTGGAACGGCGTGAGGTCCAACGTCCGGTATTCGCCATAGGTGATCCATTCCGACGTCCCCCGCCCCATGGCCGGTGACTGCTGGAAGCCGTGGCCCGAGAATCCGTTCACGAAGATGAAGTTCGCCACTTCCGTATGCGGCCCGAGGATGGCGTTGTGGTCGAAGGTGTTGAAGGCGTAATGCCCGGCCCAGGAATTGACCAGCTTGATCGCCTCGAACTGCGGCACGCGTGCCGCAATGGTCGGCCAGGCCTTTTCCTCCCAGATGCTGTGGTCCTGCAGGAAGTCGTCGTAGTCGACCGCCGGATCGTCGTCGGGCGGGCATCCGGCGAGGTAATAGGCCCCGTCGGTCCGCATGTGCACGCCGGACGGATCGATGGTGAGCGGCAGGTCCCGGTCGAGCGGCCGTTCCGCATCGAAGATGAAGGTGTATCGCTTGCGCGGCTCGACCGGTATCTCGATACCAGCCATCCGCGACGTCAGGACGGCGCGCGGTCCGGACGCGTTCACCACCGTGCCGCAGGACACCGCGTCGCCGGATTTCAAGGTCACGGTTTCGACGCGGTCGCCGGCCGCGCTGCGGCGCATCGCAACGACCTCATTCGTAACGTACTCCGCGCCCCGCTCTTGGGCAGACCGCTTCCACCAATCGAACATCGTGTTGCCGTCGAAATACCCCTCGTCGACGAGGTTGTGACTGCCGCAGACGATGTCGTCGACGTTGTAGAACGGATAGTCCCGCTTGATCTCCTCGGCGGACATGATCTTGGTGCCCGCACCGCAGGCCGATTGTATCGCCTGGCTTTCGCGCAGCGCCGTGGCGAATTCCTCAGTGTCGGCGAGATACAGGTAGCCGAAGCTCTGCAGCACGACGTCGGGTACGCGCGGGTCGTCATCCATGAATCGGCGGAAATTCCTGATGAACTCCGCGCCGAACTGCGAGACGCGCACGTTGATTTCATTGGAGAATTGCTGGCGGATGCAACTGTTGGTGTGCGAGGTCGAAGCGAATTCGTAGGTCGGGTCGCGCTCGACCACCAGGATCGATCCATCGAAATCCGGGTTGCTCGCCAGGAACCATGCGACGGAGGAGCCATACATCGCGCCGCCGACGATCACCACGTCGTAGGACGCGCGCTCCGGCGTGCTTGTCACTGTGGCTTGCGGCAACGGCGCGGCTCCCGAGGTTTCGTTCGCCGCAGGATGACAGATGGCCCGCCCCGCCGTCTAGAACGGCGCCTCGTCGCCTTCGATGGTGATCCGATGCATGCGGCGGCGCTGTCCGGCATAATCGTTGATCGCGTAGTGCTGGCAGCAACGGTTGTCCCAGATTGCCAGTGATCCCGGCGCCCACCGGAAGCGGCAGGTGAATTCCGGCCGCTCGATGTGTTTCTGCAGCTGATCGAGGATGGGCCTGCTTTCCTCTTGGGTACAGCCCTCGATGTACTGGGTATGCGAGCCCAAGTAGAGGGACTTGCGCCCTGTGTCCGGATGCGTGCGGACCAGCGGATGAATTGATTCGGTCTGCACGTCGCCGGGATCCTTCAGTTTCATGCCGCTCGCGCCCTTGTAGCGTTCGGCACGCGACCGACGGCCATGCGCGTTGGTCCGGTTTCCGCCATTCAGGCACTGCAACCCGTCGAGCATGGCCTTCATGCCGTCGGACAGGGCGTCATAGGCCGCGTGCATGTTGGCGAACTGCGTATCGCCGCCGGTCTCCGGCGTTTCCAGGGCGTAGAGCATGGTGCATTTCGCCGGTACCGGCGAGAACATCTGATCCGAATGCCAACTGTTGCCGAATGCGTATGTATCGGTCTCTGTCTTTATCAGTTCCAGGATTTCGGGATGATCGTCCAGCCCCTTCATGAAGGGATGCAGATGGATGCCGCCCCAGCGTTTGGCAAAGGTGAGATACTGCTCGGGCGTGATCTGCTGGTCGCGGAAGAAGATCACGTGGTGGTCGACGAAAGCCTGGTAAATCTCGCCGAACAGATCGTCCGTCAACGGCTCCGACAGGTCGACACCCTTGATTTCCGCTCCCAAGGCGCCGGCGATCGGCGCGACCTCGATCGATTCGTAAGGACGATGATTCCAGAGTTGGACACCTTCAGGCATGGCAGGTCCATGATCGTTGTCTATGGCGCTCGTACACCCCGATTATAGCAATCGCCGATCTTTGCCTGCAAAACCCGCACGTCCGGTCACGATCTTGTATCTTGTCCGCCCGCCGGCCCGTGCTTAGGCTGCGCCCCGACGGTACAGTCGCCAAACGGCCCTTGTATCGGCCGGTTAGTCAATCGAGCCAAGGCAGTTTCCGACGTGACATCCAACCCCGACAAAACGGCGAGCCGCGCCGGCCTGTGGTTCATGCTGCAAGCATTGGCCGTGCTGGTGTTTTCCGTCGGAATCGTGCTCGTCGCGTGGCTCGATATCGATCTAACGCCGGGTGACAATCCGAAACCCAAGCAGACCGAGGTCGCGCGCCCCGACGCAATCCCCGAGCCCGAAGCGCCGGTGTCGGAACCGCCTCCCGTTCAGTTCCCGGCGGAGTCCTTGCCGCCGATCGGGTCCGCCATGACGCCCCGGCGCGCCAAGCGTTTGCTGGACGAGGTGCAGGATCATCTTGCCAAAATCGATCCGGTGAGCGCCGCGCTTCTCGCGCTGGAGACACTGCCGTGGGACAGCGATACCGAGACCGACCCCGGCAATCTCCTGACGGCGCACCGGCTTGTCTACGACGCCCATTTCAACCGCCGCGAACGCTTCGTGATGGCCGGGCATCAAGGCTTCGTCCGGACCGCGACCTTCAGCCCGGACGGCAAGCGCATCGCCACCGCCGCTGCGGACAAGACCCTGCGTCTTTGGCGAGCCGAAGACGGCGGCAAGATCGCGCAGTTGCGCGGACATGACGATGTCGTCCGGTCCGCGGTGTTCAGCCCGGACGGTAAACTGCTGGCATCCGCGTCCTTCGACGGTGACGTTCGTCTCTGGGATGCGATCGACGGCGGACGGGAAGACACACTGAGCGGGCATGACGACGAGGTCGCGTCGGTCACGTTCAGTGCCGACGGCAAGCAACTGGTCAGCGCGTCCTACGACACGACCGCCCGGGTGTGGGATGTGGGGCGCGGCTCGACCACGACGGTACTGGTCGGGCATACCCGCAAGGTTGTTTCCGCGAGCTTCAGCCCGGACGGGCGGCGGGTGCTGACCGCCTCCGACGACGGAACCGCACGCCTTTGGGATGCGGCGACCGGCGACTTGCTTTCGGAACTGCGTGGACACGAAGCCGGGTTGATTTCCGCGCGTTTCAGTCCCGACGGCAAACAAATCGTCACCGCGTCCGTCGACAGGACCGCACGATTATGGGACGGCGAGACCGGCGCGGCCGGGCCGGTTCTGCGCGGCCATACCCGCCAGTTGATCTCTGTGCGGTTCAGTCCTGACGGCACCGCCTTGGCGACGACGTCCCGCGACGCCACCGTCCGGCTTTGGCGTACCGATACCGGCGCCGAAACGGCCGTCCTGCGTGGACACCGCTCGTGGGTCAACGACGCGATGTTCAGTCCGGACGGCAAGACCGTGGCAAGCGTCTCGGTCGATTGGGAATTGCGCCGTTGGACAGCCGACGGCGTGTTGCTCGACGTAATGGCCGGCCATCAAAACGATATAATCGGCGTCGAGCATTCCGCCGACGGCCGCTATATCCTGACAGCATCCAAGGACGGCACGGCGCGGCTGTGGGACACGCGGGGCGAGGTCGAGAACACCGCGACACCCAATTGGTCCGGCAAAATCGACGACGCCACGCGAAGCCTCGACGGCCGCTTCCGCATCCGTATGGGACCCGGCAACGACGCCAGCGTCCTCGACGCGGCAACCGGGGCAGCGCAATACACCCTGTCCGGACACACCGGCCCCATCACGACGGCGGCATTCAGCCCCGACGGAAGACGCATCCTGACCGGGTCGGACGACGGTACGGCGCGCCTATGGGATGCCGAAAACGGCGACGGAATCGGCGTGATCCGCATGTCCGCCCCCATCGCATTGGTCGGATTTTCGAAAGACAGCAAGCAGGCGCTGGTCGTGACGACCGACCGCGTGTTGCGGCGCTACGAGGTCTTCGCGACCCTGCGCGACCTCGCCGACCATGCGGCGGCGACCTTGCCGCGGCGGCTTACCTGGATTCAACGGCGGCAATACTGGCTGCCGGTGCTGCGACCGAATTAGTGGAAATGCGGCTCCTCATGGCCGTTTGACCGTCCATTCTTCGGTGATCTTTGTGCCCGATTCCCGAAGGACTTTGGAAACGGCACAGTATTTCGCAAGGTCGCGTTTCACCTTTGCGACGGCGTCATCGTCCGAATTCGTCGTAATTTCGATTTTCAGCGTCATCGACGGAAACGGAACGGCAACCTCCTCCATCAATTGGGTTCCGCGGCGATCGAAGTTCGACTCCAGATCGACCGCCAGATCGTCGATCTCGACGCCGTGCAGATCCGCCACCTTATGGGTGATGCGGTTCGTACAGCCGACCAACGCGGTCAAGAGGGTCTCCACCGGCGATATACCCTCGTCTGTCCCGCCGCTTTCCGTGCGTTCATCGATGGTGATCGCGTGGCCCCGAACCTCGAGATCGATCCGGGTCTCGGACGTTCTCGATGCTTGCATGTGATGCGTAATGACCGTCTTGGGCCGAATGGTGACCATTCCTTTGTCCCTCGCTGTGTTACCCGGAATTGCCAGCCGTTAACCGGCTTCAAAACTCCTTGCCCGACCACTCCGTAAGTTCGATCACGTTGCTGTCCGGGTCGTGGAAATAGAATTGCCTGCCCGGAAACGTTCCGCCTTCACGAATTTCCTCGTCGATGATCGACACGCCGTTCTCCTCGAGAAACGTTTTCGCCGCATCATACCCATCGGCATCGACCGCGAAGGCGTGATGCACCCGCCGGCCGCCCTTCGGATTGGGTTGAATTGGCGTCTCGCTCTTGCACAGCGTAACGTAGTCGTTGCCCGCCTTCAGAAACATCATCTCGTAGGCAGGCGAATGCCGCAGAAACGTAAGACCGAGCAATTCGGTATAGAATTTCTTACTGGCTTCCAGATCGCTGACCGCGAGGCTGAAATGAACGACCCCTTTGGGTTTGATCGCAGACACTGTGCGGCCCTCCGTTCGATTGCGGCACGGTTTCGAGTAATCGGGACGACAGAAGTATGCATGACTTGACGGCGCGCGTTAAATCATGACCGAAGCACCGCTGTCCGCCGACGCCTATCTTTCGCGCGCCCGCACTCTGGCGACACTGACGGAAGAACATGCCGAGGAAACCGAGCGATCGCGGCGGCTCTCGCCCGCCGTCACGGCGGCGTTGATCGACGGCGGCTTCTACCGAATGCTACAGCCGGCATCGGTCGGGGGCGCGGAATTGCCGTTGGCGGATTTCGCCGCTGTGATCGAGGAACTCGCCAAGAGCGACGCCAGCACCGCCTGGTGCATCGGTCAATGCAGCGCCTGCGCGATGGCCGCCGCCTATCTCGACCCGGAGACGGCGGCGGAGATTTTCGGCCCGCCGGACGGCATCGTCGCTTGGGGCCCGCCGGCACCGTCCGAGGCGCGAACGGTGGACGGTGGATACCAAGTCACCGGCAAGTGGAAGTTCGCGAGCGGCAGCCATCAGGCGACATGGCTCGGCGCGCAAAGCTTCGTGACCGACCGCGACGGCAACCCGCTGAAACGCGATACCGGTGCGCCAGTGATACGAACGATGCTGATCCCGCGGGAACAGGTCCAATTCGACGACGATTGGAATGTGATCGGCCTGAAGGGAACCCGCAGCGACGGCTACAGCGTTACCGATCTGTTCGTGCCAAACCGGTTTTCCTTTGGCCGGGACGAAGCGTCCGACCGGCGCGAGGACGGGCTGCTGTTCAAGTTCAGCACCAGCAACGTCTACTCCATCGGGTTCGCCGCGCTCGCCCTCGGTATCGCCCGGCGGATGCTCGACGACGCGACCGAGACGGCTGCCGGAAAAACGGCCTATGGCACGAAAACCGCGATGCGTGACAACAACGTGGTACAGGCGCAGATCGGGCGGTCGGAGGCGGCGTTACGGTCGGCCCGAGCCTATCTCTTTGCCACCACGCAAGCACTCTGGCAGGCAATGGCCGAGACGCCGGTATTATCCCAAGAACAGAAGATCGAAATCCGGCTCGCCTCGACCTGGGCGATCCAACAGGCTGTCGGCGTCGCCGACACGGTCTATCACATGGTCGGATCGACGGCGATTTTCGAGGCGCAGCCGTTCGAGCGACGCTTCCGCGACATCCATACCGTTGCGCAACAAATCCAAGGGCGCCAAAGCCATTTCGAAAATGTCGGCCAAGCCCTGCTTGGTCAGGACCCGGACGCCGCGCTGTTCACCACCTGAGCAGAGAACCGCCGGTCAATAGCACAAAGCGCTGCTGGTCGCGGCCAAGGTCTGCTCGCCTCGTTCATTCTTGGCAGCCACGTCCACATGAACGCGTGTCCGGTCGCCGTCCCGGCTGAAACCGGCAACCGTGCCGCTAATCGTGAGCGTATCGCCGCAGAACACCGGGCGCAGGAACCGCGCGTCCATCCGCCCGCCTGCGACAAAACCCTCGCCCACCGCGGTCGTCATCAGTGTGGAGACATACGCCGTGCTCATCATTCCCTGGGCGATCGTCGTCCGGAAGCCCTTGGCCTTCGCCCAAGCCTCGTCGGTGTGAATGGAGAGCGGCCGCACGTCCGAATACATGTCGATCTGGCGCTGCTGCAGCGTCCGGCTCAGCGGCAGCAGTTCCTGTCCCAACTCCAACGCGCCGCCGCGTCCCTCGGCCTTGGTGATCGACGGATCGAAGGCCGGCGGGTCCGGTTCGGGCCGACGGCTACTGCCTGCCGCGGGCGCTGTCTCGTCCTTGAAGATCATCTGCACGAAACGGCCGGAAACCAACGGCTCACCCGCTTCCGTCGACGTTTCATACTCCGTCACCATGTACGGCTTGTCTCGCCGGACGTATTTCTCCGCCAGTTTGCCGAGCGTCCGTGCCCGCACCCCGAGCGGGATCGGTGCGGCGAAGTCGTAAATCATGCGCGCATGCAGGCCCGCCGGAACGACATAGTGGTTGTGGCGCAGCAACAGTGCCTGATTCGCCAGAATCGTCGGATGCGCAATCGGCCCGCCGAACGGACCGGGTTCGAAGAACCAGGGATCGTGATCTTCAACCGCATAGGCATACGTCTCCACATCTTCCGGCCGGATCAATTTGTCGTCCGACCGGAACGCCTGCCCGATGTCGAGGACGTCGTAGGATATGGTCGGGAACCCCGCCGCGGTCAGCGTTTCGGGCGAGAAGGACATATCTCCATCGGTACCGGACATGATTCCCCTACTCCGCCGCTTCCTTGGTCTCGGCCGCACGGATCTTTTCGAGCACGTCGCCGTAGTCGTCGACCGGGCCGTCCTTGTAGATCTCTTTCAGTCCCAGATCGGCGCACCAACGGTGCCGGCGCTCGGTCGCTTCGGCCATCATCGGGTCGATCCCGACCTCGCGCAGGGTCTCCGCCACCTGCCCCATCTCGTCGGCGCGGCGGGCAGCATGGATCGCGGTGCGGCCCATGGTGCGGCCGCAGGTCTCGGTCCAGCTGCGGCCCGCGAGGCTCTTCTCGACGGAATCCAGCACGTCCTGCTCGATCCCGAAGTGATTGGCCGCGCGCATGCATTCGAGATGCAGCGCCGCCATCCCCTTCATCATGATGCTGCGCACCATCTTGGTGGCCGAGGCTTGGCCGACTTCCTCCTGCACGAAAGTGAGGTTGAAATCCAACGGCTCGACCATCGCCATGAAGTCGCGCGCCCCGATTCCGCCCAGCAGCATGGGCACGCGGTGGGCACTAGAGGACACGTCCGCCATCACCGACGCCTCCACGAAGCGCGCGCCGCTGGGCGCAATCGCCGCCGCCACCCGGCGCTTGTTGCCCGGCGAGATCGAGTTGAAGTCGAGATAGATCTGCTCGGACGTCAGATGCTTGCCCGCTTCTTCCGCTACCGGGATCGAGGACTTGCAGACCACCGTGGAGAACACGATATCCGCGCCCGCGATCGCGTCTGCGATATTATCCGCCGCGCGCACGCCCATGTCCTCGGCCTTCTTGCGCATTGGCGGTCCCGCCGCGGGGTCGTCGAACAGGATATCGTAGGTCGCGATTTTCTCGACGCCTTCCGCGCGGAGTGATTCCGCCACATGCGATCCCGCCTCGCCGAAGCCGATGAATGCAAAACTCGGTGCCATGCCCGCCGTCCTTCTCGCTGAATTTCGAAAGTCGGACGAATCTTACACGGACTCGCCGCCGCCGGGAAAACGCAGGGTTGGCTGCGGCTCTAACGCGGGTCTAGGCGCGGCCTTCCTTCTCGACCAGCGACCAGGCGATCTTGGACAGCAGCTCGCACTTGCCCTTCCGCTGCAACGCCGCCGGCGTCGGCGCGTTGCCCTGGACTCCGCGATAGTAGACGCCCTGGATGATCGCCGCGAAACGGAACAGCGACAGCACCAGATAATAGGTGTAGTCGTCGATTTCGCGCCCCGTTCGCGCGCAATACTGCGCGACGTAGTCCTCTTCCGAGGGGATGCCGACCGCTTCGTAGTCCAGGTCGATGATGTCGCCCCACCGCGGATCGGCATAGTGATAGGTCAAACAGTTATACGCCAAGTCCGACAAGGGGTTGCCGAGCGTTCCTAACTCCCAATCGACGACCGCCAGGACGCGCGGCTCGGTCGGGTGATAGATCAGGTTTTCCAGCCGAAAATCGCCATGCGCGATGGTGGTCAGGCTGTCGTCCGGCATGTTGTCGTTGAGCCAGGCGGTCAGCTTGTCCATCTCGGGAATCTCTTCGGTCTTGCTCGCCTCGTATTGCTGCGACCAGCGCCGCACCTGACGCGAGATATACCCGCCGACACGGCCGTAATCCGACAGTCCGACCGCCACATAGTCAACACTGTGCAGTTTCGCGAGCGCGTCGTTCATCGCATCGTAGATCGCGCGGCGCTCCTCCGGCGGCAGATCCGGCAGCGCCACGTCGCGGAACACCCGGCCTTCCAGGAATTCCATGATGTAGAAGGTCTGGCCGATGACCGTGTCGTCCTCGCATAGCGCATAGGCCTTGGCGACCGGCACGTCGGTCGCGTTCAGCGCCGAGATGACCTTGAACTCCCGGTCCACCGCGTGCGCCGACGGCAGCAACTCACCCGGCGGTTTCTTGCGCAGGACATATCGTTTGCCGTTACCGTCGGTCAGCATGAAGGTCGGGTTGGACATGCCGCCCTGGAACTGCCTAACCGAAAGCGGCGGCGCGAAACCATCGACATGGTCGGACATGAAACGGGTCAACGCGGCTTCGTCGAAGCGGTGCGCGTCAAGGACGGGAACGGATTCATCCGTCGCAGTGGTGGGAACCGGTGTGTTCATCAATCCAGAATTATTTTTGTTGCTGATTTTTTGGGCTAACCTGCCCGGACGTCGAGCTTGCCGAGTATACCCAAGGCGGACCACCATGACATGCCGCAGGCCGAGTTTAAAGCGGCCCACCGAAAACCTTCCGGCGGAGACGAGGGAATGACCGACACCGTATTCGCGGATGCCTGCGCCCTGGCGGCGGCGATCCGGCGCGGTGACGTCTCGGCCCGGGATGCGGTGGACCGGGTGCTCGACCGGATCGCGCGGCTCGATGGCGACCTCTGCGCCTATGCGCTGGTGGATGCGGACGGCGCCCGGGCCGCCGCCGACCGGGCAGACGCCAAACGCGCCGTAGGCGGCGATCTCGGCCCGTTGCACGGCGTCCCCTTTTCGGTGAAGGACCTGATCGATACCGAAGGATTGGAAACCGCGTTCGGGTCCCACCTCATGGCGGGGAATATCCCGGCGCGGGACGCAACCACCGTGGCGCGGCTGAAATCCGCCGGCGCCATCCTGATCGGCAAGACCACGACACCCGAATTCGCCCACAAGGCCCTGACCACCAGCCCGCGTTATGGCGTGACCCGTAATCCCTGGAACCTCACCCGATCGCCGGGCGGCTCCACCGGCGGCGGCGCAGTGGCGGTCGCCGCGGGATTGGCGCCATTGGCCCTGGCGACCGACGGCGCGGGATCGGCCCGCATTCCCGCCAGTTGTTGCGGCGTCCTCGGCCTGAAAGCGACGCTCGGCCGCATCCCCAACGAAGCGGCGTCGGATCTATTCGGCAATTTCATCTATCACGGCGCGATCACCAGAACGACCGCAGACCTGGCGGCGGTGGTGAACGTGATCAGCGGTCCCGATGCGGGCGATCCCTGGACGACGGCGCGCGAACACATGCCGCTGACGGTCCCGGACGATCCCGTGAAGGCATTGGCAGGAACGCGGCTGACCTATCTGTCCCTGATGGGGAATCGGAAACTCGATCCCCGAGTGGACACGGCCGTCCGCCAAACGCTGCACCAGATCGCCACCGCCGGTGCGGATGTCGGCGAATGGCACGAGAGCGAACCGGACGATTGGGGCAACGAACTGGCCCGCGTGACGATCCGCGCACCGCTGAGCATCCGCATGGCGCGCTTCAGCGCGGAACAACACGAGTTCATGGACCGGAGCCTGCGACAGGCGATCAAGGAAAGTGTGGCCCTCGATCAGCGCGCCGTACAGGCCGCCCCCTTGCAGCGCGCTGCCCTGTTCCGCCGGGTCGAAAAGCTGTTCGAGGAAACCGATCTGCTGATCACGCCCACGGTCTCCGCACCGCCGCCCTCGGCGGAGCACGAAGCGTGGGAGCCGTTGCGGATCGGCGGCGAAGTGGTCGGCCCGCTGCGCGCCAACTGGTACAACTATCCCGCCCCGTTCAACCTGACCGGCCATCCGGCGATATCTATTCCCTGCGGTTGGGACGACGAGGGTATGCCCATCGGTCTTCAGGCGGTCGCACGGTGGCACGAGGACCAGCGGCTGATCGACCTGGCGGCGGCCATCGAAGTCATCCAGCCGTGGACCGACCGCTGGCCGGACCTCGCCACACGAGACATCTGAGAACCCCGACGATGACGAACGACGCGATCCTGCACCCTGACTTCAAGGACCAACCCTATTGGTGGGAGGCAGCCGCCCCGACGGCGCTCGACGAGGCCGATCCCCCGCTCCATGCCGATGTGTTGATCGTCGGCGGCGGCTATTCGGGCCTGAGCGCGGCGCTCGAACTGGCCCGGGCGGGACGCAGCGTGGTGGTGGCGGAGGCCGAGCTGTTCGGTCATGGAGCCAGTTCCCGGAACGGCGGCGGGGTCAGCGCCGGAGTCAATCTGGGCAAGGGCATCGCCGGGGGATCGAGCAAGACCGGCGCGCAATCGGAAATCGCCCGGCGCCTGGATGCCCTGATGGGGGAAAGCCGCGCTGCCTTCGACCTGGTCGGCACGTTGGTGGAGCGCGAAAAGATCGACTGCCACTACGAGAAACGCGGCCGCCTCGTCGGCGCCTACACGCCGAAACATTTCGCCGGGTTCGAATCGAAGGCCGAGGCACTCAACCGGCTCTGCAACGCGGGTGCCAAGCTTCTGCCGCGCGACCGGCTGCGCGAGGAAATGGATAGCGACTTCTATCATGGCGGCATGACGATCGAGCAGGCGGCGAAGATCCACCCGTCGCTGTATCACCGGGGCCTGCTGGACGCGTGCGCCCGCGCCGGCGTGCATCTTTGCGCGAACACGCGGGTCGAGGGCGTCACCGGCGGCCGCGGCGGATTCACCGTCTCCACCGCCAAGGGGACGGTGCAATGCGCCGAGGTGATGATCGGCACCAACGGCTATACGGGGCCGCTGACGCCGGACCTGCGGAAATCGCTGGTACCCGCGACCTCGCATATCATCGTGACCGAGGAGTTGCCCGACGACCTGGCGCAAAGCCTGATCCCCAACGGCCGCACGATTTCGGAGACGCCGCGCGTGCTGTGCTACTACCGCATGACGCCGGACGGGAAGCGCATGATGTTCGGCGGCCGCGCCCGCTTCACCGATGTCGATCCGAAACTGCGGGCCAAGCTGATGCACGCCATGATGACCGAGCGATTCCCGCAGATGAAGGACGTTCGGGTGACCCATTCATGGGCGGGCTACGTTGCCTTCACCTACGACTATCTGCCGCATCTCGGCCGCTACAAGGACATGCATTACTGCCTCGGCTGCAACGGCAGCGGCGTCGCGATGATGACCTATCTCGGCAATCTGGTGGCGCGGCGCATCCTGCAGAATGATGAGTTGGACAGCGCCTTCGTCGGCCTCGACATGCCAAAGGTGCCGGTTCCCGGTTATACCGGCGATCCCTGGTTCCTGCCGATCATCGGCGGCTGGTACCGGTTCCTCGACCGGCTGGACCGGATGCGGGCATAGACCGGTGCGCGAGACGTTGACCGTTCGCAGCGCCGAAGGTGACGCCGACATGGCGGCCTGTCTGGCGCTTCGCCGCACCGTCTTCATCGAGGAGCAAGGCGTCGCCGAGGACCTGGAGGTCGATGGGTTGGACAGCGCCTGCAGGCATGTCCTCGCCACGCGCGGCAACACCCCCATCGCCACCGCGCGGGTCCGAATTCTGGATGGTGTCGCGAAAATCCAGCGGGTGTGCGTTCTGCCGGCGCATCGCGGCAGGGGCGTCGGTGCGGCGGTGATGCGATTCATCCTGACCGAGATAACCGCGGACCCGTCGATCCGCATCGCACGGCTCGGCGCGCAGACCGATGCTTTGGATTTCTACCGAAAACTCGGGTTCAAGGCCGTCGGGCCGGAATATATGGAAGCCGGCATCCGACACCAAGACATGGAAGCCACGCTCTAGCTCACACCATCACGGCGTCCACGGACCGGCGCAACGATTTCGGCATCGGCGGGCCGTATCCGTACCGGACCACCAGATTCGGCCGCCGGCCGCCTATTCCCAGAAGCGACTGCAGCGCGCGCCGAACCGCCGGCACCTCAACCGCTTGGTTGAGGAAGGCGTGTTGCAGGCCGTCGACGGTCGCCTGCAACGCAAACCGCTGATACGCACGCCCGGCGTCGAACCAACCCTGCCGGCTATCCTCGGCGCCGACGAAAACGACCAGCCCGGCGGACGAACGGACCTGTTTTGCGTATTTGTCGTTCTCCGTGTCCTTGTCGAAGAAGACGCCGAACAGCCGCCGGCCCAGCCACGTGGGCATGGTGGGGTTGCCGGTCGACGCCGCATACAGACCATCGCGCGTTGCCGCCGCGTCATCGGGATTGAACCGTATCCAATCCCGCAACTCCTCGACGAAGGCCGGATCGTCGACCTGCTTGCTATTGCCCTCGATGACAAGCTCAAGAACCGCCTCTATCCGTTTGGCATCGGTGATGAAAATCGCCTCCACGCCATAGGACGATGCGGCATCCGTCAATCGGCGGGCCACATGCGTCGGAACCGGCCGGCGATCGTAGATCACCCGGCTGCATTGCCGCCTGGGGATGGCGGCGAACAGGCTGGTTTCGTCACGGGGCGCCGCTTGAATGCTTACCCGCCCCTGACCGGCCGCCGTGAACCGCACCGCCCCCGCCATGCCCCGCGCCCGGGCGGCAAGGCTCAGGTTTTCCGCCGCGCAGCCGAGGCTGGCGTAGAGATGATGATCGTCCGGATCGACCACCGGGGTGCGCCGCGCCGTGTCCGGCAAAATGACGATGTCGTCGCGGTGCGCGCGAAACTGCCACGGCTGCGCGTTGTGCCCGTTCGCCGCCAATGTGGCGTAGCGGACGAGATCCCGGATTTGCGGCTTCGCGGGCACCGGCTCTGTCATCTCGTCCAGCACCGCCGCATAGGCGGAGTCTTCATAGGTGCACGCGCCAACCGATGCCGCCGCAAGGCTCGCGGCGGACGCCGTCAAGAAGGATCGCCGATGGAGAATCATCGGACCGACTACCCTTTCGGTCAGTATGAGTTCATCCAAGCTGCCTGAAATCGGTTTCAGCGGCCTTGATGCCGATCAACCTGCCGAACGCTCGGGAACCGACACCTACGGCGAACCCAGAAGCGCTGACACCGCCGCCGGTGTGTCGGCCGTATCCAGCGCCATGACCGCATCGGCGATGGCATCAACCCTGTCCGCGTCATAAACCCGCCCCGCGTTGAAGCGGAACTTACCGGTAATGGCGTCGACCGAAAGCGGGCGTTTTTCCGACCCCAAGTGATACGGCTCGTATCGGGCGATCTCGCGGCCGTCGCGGAGGCGCGCCCGTAAACCGCCCGAAAAATACCGGGGAAACAATGAATCCGGATCGAGTTCGTAGCGGATACGTTCCCGAAGCGCCCGGATTTCCGGATCGTCGAGGGCGTCCGCCTCGCATTCGGCCAGGGTCATCCGTCCCCGCGCCAGCGCCGTCGCCGTCAGGTGATAGATGCTGAAGATACCCGCATGCTCGTTCGGCGGATGACGGCGCTCGCCGTCCGGTTCGCAAAGCAGCGGCACTTGGCGCTCGTTGACAAGAACGGTGATCTCGTCCACATCGGCCGGCCGAACGCCGTCCTCCGTGTTCAGGCGGATCGCGCAATCGACGATGCTGTGCGCATGATGCACCAGCGGAAACGGCTTGATCGCGACAATCCCGAATTCCCAATCAGTTCCGAGCCCCTTCGTCATCGCCGCCTCGTCGACGGCGGTGTCCGGCCCGAACACCATGTTGAACAGGCCATGCGCGCCTTCGAAGGGCCGCCGGGTTCCCTTTACGCCCTCGGCGGCCATCACCGCCGATGTCAAGCCGGCCGTGGCGCTGAAGCCCGCGTTGTAGCGCTTGCCCCAGGCGCCCTCCTTTATGCCTTCGAGCGATCCGCCCATCATGGTCAACGCAATCCCCTGCGCTGCAACCATCGCATCCCGGTCCGCGCCAAGCAGCTTGCACGCCGCCAGCCCGGTGCCGAAACCATTCAGTAATCCTGACGACGAATAGCCGCGTTGGGCGAACGGCTTCCCCGCCGCCCCCAACCCGACCCGCGCCCCAATCTCCATGGCGATCACGTAGGCGGTCAACAGATCGCATCCGGCCGCTTCCTCGCGCGCGCCAAACGCCAGGAGCATCGGCGCCGCGCCGCCGGAGATATGATTGAGGGTCGGCGTGTAGGTGTCGTCGTAGTCCAGCGTATTGGCGAGACCGGCATTGAAGATAACGGCGTCGCGCAACCCGAGCGATTGATCCTGCCCATACGCAACGGATCCGTCACCACCGTCGAGCCGCTGAAACGCAGCCATACTGCGCGCCGCGAAGTCCGTCTGCGACGCCGCCAAGGCAACGCCGATGGTGTCGAGGATATGGAGCTTCGCCTTCTCGACCAGTGCGGCCGGGATATCGTCGAAGCGGAGCGCCGCCGCGAAATCGGCATAGCGCTCCGATATGGTGGGATCGGTCATCTATTAGCTGTGCTATCGGTGCCGCGGGACCGTTACATCTTGCGGAATACGCCACGGCGCAGCGTGGAGATATGTTTGCGCACGCCCATCCAGCCGGGCGTCGTCGCCGCGGCCTGCCATTCGTCGGATTCCGGTAGTTCCGGCGTTTCGATTTCGTAGATCGCGAGATAGCGCAACATGTCGGTGCCCGCCCGCTCCAGCACATAACGCTGCCCGCTGATCACGCCCGGCACGCTCGTCAAATTCGGGACATGCTCGGAATCGTATAGTCGATTGAATTCCGCGTCATGTTCTTCCGGGACGTCGATCTGCACGATCAGGATGTAATTGGACATCGATGGGTTCCTCCCTCGCGTTGATGGCATTTGCGGCAGTGTAGACCGTCTTTGCCCGTCGAACACAATTCCGTCGCCATTATCTACTAGTAGTCCGACGATTTCGGGCTTTCGGCGATCCACGCTATGAATGGAGGACCAGAAGAAAGGACAGCCACCGTGCAACCGCTGAAAGACATCCGAGTTCTGGCCGTCACCGTCTATCTGGCGGGGCCGTTTCTGAGCATGACCCTGGCCCGCTTCGGCGCCGAGGTCATCAAGGTGGAAATCCCGGGCACCGGTGACTCGGTGCGCGGCATCGGTCCCTATGCCGGCTCCGAGGGCATTCACTCGACGCGGCAGACCGAGGACGACATCGCCACGAAATTTCTAAAACGCACGCAAGGTGTCAAATCCCTCACACTCAACCTCAAGGATCCCGCCGGCCGGCAGCTTTTCCTCGACCTGGCGAAGGAATCCGACGTGGTCATCGAGAATCTGTCTCCCGGGTCGATGAAGCGGCTCGGCCTCGGCTATGACGATGTCTCGAAGGTTAATCCCGGAATCGTCTATTGCTCGATTTCCGGCTATGGACAAGACGGGCCTTACGCCGCGAACCCGGCGCATGATCACCAGATACAGGCGATGGCGGGAATGATGGACATCAACGGCCATCCGAATGGGCCGCCGACCCGCGTCGGCGTTTTCGTCAGTGATCTCGCGACGCCCCTCTATTGCGCCTATTCGATCCTGGCGGCACTGCGCCACAAGGACCAGACCGGCGAAGGCCAATACCTCGACGCATCGATGATCGACACGCTTGCCACCCTTATGTTCATGGAACCGCTGGAGGAAGCGGTGGAACTCGGCCAACCGGTCCGGGTCGGCAACGACAGCCGCACCAGCCCGACCGGGCTTTACCGGACCAAGGACGCGGACATCATCATCACCGCCGCGGGCCTGGGGCAGTGGACCGGCCTGTGCGAGGCACTGGATGCACCGGAATGGCTGGAAGATCCGCGCTTCGATCCGGCCGGCGAACGCGACAAACATCTGGACGAACTGCGCGCCGAAATCCAGAACCGCATCGGCAAGATGACCTGCGCCGAGGCCATCGAAAAACTGAACAAGGCGGATGTCCCGGTCGCGCCCGTCCGCACGCTGGACCAGATCATCGCCGACGATCATTTCCGGAACCGCGGATCCCTGAAACCGATGCGCCACGCCAAGCTCGACGCGCCGGTCGAGAACCGCGTGGTCGCCGGCTACCCGATCAACTTCTCCAGCGGCCCCCTGCCCGACCTGGCCGGCGCGCCGACGCTCGGCATGCACACCGATGAAATCCTCGGCGGCGTGTTGGGGTTGAGCGCGGACGAGCGTGCGAAGCTCAAGGACAACGGGGTCATCTAGCGCCAAAAGGAAAACGGCGCTCCCCATCAACGGGGAACGCCGTCCTGACACATTCTACGCCGTGGATCAGGCCGTCTGATCGTCGACCTTTGCTCCCGGCGCGTTGTTCTTCACGGACTCGATGCCGTTGTCCCGCGCGGCAGTGCTTTCATAGCTCTCGCTGGTGCCGATCACCTGCTTGTTCGCGGCCAACAGATTGAACATGTGCTTGCCGGACTTCGTTTCCTTGCGTTCGTAATTGGCATCGTCCGATGCATTCTTCATCACCGACTCGATCCCGTTCGTCGCACTGGCTTTCTGCTTGTAGCCTTCGCTGGCAAGAATATTCTGCCCGTTGCCGGCCTTGAGGCGGAAGCGGAATTCACCGGCCTTATCTTTGTAGAGTTCGAATTTCCCTGACATCTGCTAATGGTCTCCCTGACTGAAATGAGATTTCTTAAGTAGCGAAACCACGTGACAACACCGTGGCACGCGATCCCTTTTCTTAAACTATTACGGGCTTGTTTGCGAAGGGTACGCGCAAAAAATGTAGCTACCGTGATTTTCAACTCAATCTGAGGCGCAATGGGCGAATGGCTATCGGAAAATGAAGGAGATAGACAGAATCCCTTTGATTTCGGGGAAAGCCCCGGCACAAAATCCCACCGCCAAACAAATCGGGGGACGGAAAATGCGCGCAGCAAGATCGATTGTCGTTGCGGTTCTGTTGGGCCTTCTTGCGGCCGGGTGTGCGGCAAGCAGATCGGAGTTGGCCGTATCGGTTCCCAAATCGTCGGCGGAGCCCACGAAAGCCGCAGTGAAGATCGTGAAGGTCGTCGACAAACGCGCGTTCCAGGTCGACCCGCCGCAACCGTCGATACCGTCCGTCCGCGGCAATGAGATCGAAAACACCGCCCTTACCGCCCGTGCTGTCGGAAGAAAACGCGGCGGCTACGGCAACGCATGGGGCGATGTGGTTCTTCCGGAGGGTCAAACCGTTTCCGGATTGGTTAAAAAGGTGTTGTCCGCGGCTTTGGCCGACAAGGGTTACGCGGTCATCGAGAAAGGTGCGGCCGGCTATGAGACGGCGTTGCCTTTATCGGCGGACATCAACAAGTTCTGGTCATGGGTCAATTTCGGATTGGACATCAGGATCACCCATGAATCCCGCATTCGGCTTACGGGACCGTGGCCCGTCGCGGAACACGATCGGGAGGTCCCAGGACACGCGTTCTACAACAGCTATGTCGCAATCGTGGAAAGCGATTGGACCGACTTGCTGAACAACGGAACCAGTGACTTGCGGAAGAATACCGCGAAAGTACTGAAATAGCGTTCGGTCACCGCCCACGCTCGCACTGCAATTCGAAACCGAACGGCCTACATCGGTTTGTTGCCGCTGAAGATCAATGCACCGGTCTGCAGCCCATTCTTCAACGCCGTATCGAACGTGACGTCGCGCAATGACCACGCGCGTGACTCGTTCCGATGGAACAACTGCCAATTGATATTCCAGTATCCCGCTTCCGTGATGCTCAAGACGCCCACGAGAAATGCATCGGCACGACGGGAGGCCCGCTTCAACTTTGCAGCAGCATTCGACGCGATATCGCCGAAATTGACGGCATTCTGCCCTTTGGAAGGCAGCACAATCGGTAGACCACGACGCATCGAAGTTTCAATGAGTACAGCGCGTTGCCCATACCCGTTCGGACCGTCATCTTCCAGAACATATGGTGCAAGCGCCGTACGGACCCCCAACCAGACGGCCAAAACAGGCCGGTCGGACGGCCACTTCTTGAGACCCAGCTTCACCAGCGCTGCATCGACGGCGGCTTTCTTGAACCTGACCCGCAGGTAATGCGGCCGCTCGCGGGTTCCCTGTTCGTCGTGCACGGGAATGCCCTTCATACGGTCCTCGTACTCAAACCGTTCGACAAGGCCGTGCGGCCGTTCCAGGAGCGGCAACAGCTTTCCGCTGCCCTCAAGCCGGGCGTCGCCGGTGAGTTTGACGACGACATCCTGCAAAGCCGCCTTGAAGCCGCGTGTCCGCTCGGGTTCGACGGTTCCGGTGACGATCGCCTGCGCGCGGTAAAGATCGGAGTCGTCGACCGCACCCACGGGCGCACTCACGATCAGACATGCGAACACCAGAATCCCGAACCGGATCATGCCGCTCTCCCGCCTACCACCAAGAATAGAAGGTAACGATAGGCCGTTAAATAATCAGTAACCATACCGAAGTAAAAACAGCGTCAATAAATGTTGATGCAAGTGTAGCTTGCTTTCAGCATCGCTTGCGCCATATTTGCTGAATAAGGGGCACAGGGGGCCAGACCAACGCGACCAACCGCGGAGGATAAGATGGCCACGACGCATAGACCCGTTACGGTGACGCACGACGCCGCCGCGCCCGAAAACTGGACCAATCCCGCCGGAACCGACGGCTTCGAATTCGTCGAATACACGGCGGAAGACACTGCCGCGCTCGGCGTGCTGTTCGAATCCATGGGATTCGAGGCGGTCGCACGGCACCGCTCCAAAGACGTCACGCTCTACCGTCAGAACGACATCAACTTCATCGTCAACGCCGAACCGGAGAGCTTTGCGCAGTCCTTCGCCCGCGTGCATGGACCGTCGGCCTGCGCGATGGCGTTCCGCGTCCGGAACGCGGCCAGCGCCTACGAGTATCTGATCGCCGCCGGCGCGAAGCCGCACCATGGACGGGTCGGCCCGATGGAGTTGAACATCCCGGCGATCAAAGGGATCGGCGACAGCGTGATCTACCTGGTCGACCGCTACCGCGAGCAATCGATCTACGACGTGGACTTCGTGCCGACCGGCGGCGCAACCCTCGGGTCGCCGCACGGCGTCGGGCTGACCTATGTCGATCATCTGACGCACAACGTCTACCAAGGCCGGATGGACATATGGGCCGATTTTTACGAGCGGCTCTTCAATTTCCGGCAAATCCGGTATTTCGACATCGAAGGCAAGCTGACCGGCCTGCACAGTCGCGCCATGACCAGCCCGTGCGGCAAGATTCGCATCCCGATCAACGAGTCCGCCGACGACAAATCGCAGATTGCGGAATACCTGGAGGCCTATAACGGCGAAGGCATCCAGCACATCGCGCTCGGCACTGACGACATCCACGCCACCGTCGAAATGCTGCGCGACCGCGGCATCGACTTCATGGACCCGCCGCCGGACGATTACTATGCGGCGGTCGACCGCCGCCTGCCGGACCACGGCGAAGACCTGGACCGGTTGCAGCGAAACGCGATCCTGATCGACGGCGCACCGACACCGGATGGCGGCCGCCTGTTGCAGATATTCACCCGCACCGTGATCGGTCCCATCTTCTTCGAGATCATCCAGCGGAAAGGCGACGAAGGCTTCGGCGAAGGCAACTTCCAGGCCTTGTTCGAGGCCATGGAGCAGGACCAAATTCGACGCGGCGAGCTGTCCGCATGAACGCGGCAATCGGCAGGACATAATCCGATGGATGGGTCCACGCTCACCGCTACGACCGCGCCGGCCAACGATTTCGTCGTCGACCAGGGATGGCATGCCTACAGCGCACAGGAACACGCGTTGTGGCGGCACTTGTATGAACGGCAGTCCGACATCCTGCCGGGCCGGGCCTGCGACGCATTTCTTGACGGGCTGCGCCGGCTGGGCGTCGCGGCAGATGGTATCCCCAACTTCGAGCGCCTGTCCGACAGCCTCGAGGACGCGACCGGCTGGCGTATCGTCGCCGTCTCCGGGCTTGTGCCGGACGACGTGTTCTTCTGGCACCTCGCCAACCGCCGTTTCCCGGTGACGAACTGGATCCGCACACCGCAGCAGATGGACTACCTGCAGGAGCCGGATGTCTTCCACGACCTGTTCGGCCATGTGCCGATGCTCACCAATCCGGTCTTCGCCAACTACATGCAAGCCTACGGCCGGGGCGGATTGAAGGCGCTGCACCTCGACGCACTGCATTATCTCGCCCGGCTCTACTGGTACACAGTGGAATTCGGCTTGATCCAAACACCGGAGGGGCTGCGTATCTACGGCTCCGGCATCGTGTCGTCGCACACGGAATCGGTCTACTGCCTGGAAAACCCGGCGCCGAACCGGATCGGCTTCGACCTGCTGCGCATCATGCAAACCGAGTACCGGATCGACGACCTGCAGGAGGTCTATTTCGTAATCGAGTCCTTCGATCAATTATTCGACGCGACGCGTCCGGACTTCACCCCCTACTACAACGACCTCAGGCTTCGGAACGATCTCACGCCGCAGACCATTCTGGAAACCGATACGTTGATACCGGCCGGGACCTAGGAGACAGGAGCTTTCCATGCGCAATTGGATCAACCTGCCACGAAGCGAAGGCGTCACCTCGCGCCAGGCCCATGTGGACCTGCCCGAGGGAACCTACGAACGGGAAATGGGACGCGAAGGGTTCTTCGGCCCGGCAAGCCACATGTATCACCGCCGTCCGCCGACCGGGTGGACCGACTGGGAGGGGCCGCTGCGCCCGCGCGCCTTCGACCTCACCCGGCTGCATGCGATGGCCAACAGCCCATGGAACGCCGCGACGGTGCTCCATAACCCTCATATGCGCTATCGCTATTGGCGGACCAGCGGTGCGATGAACGCCCTGGCGCGCAACGCGGACGGCGACGACCTGTTGTTCATTCACCACGGATCGGGCGCGTTGTTCTGCGATTACGGGCATCTGCGGATCGAAACCGGCGACTACGTCGTGTTGCCGCGCGGCACGCTGTGGCGCACCGAGTTCGAGGACGACGCCGCGGTCCTGCTGATCGAGGCGACCAACGGCGCCTACCGCTTGCCGGATAAGGGCTTGGTCGGGCCGCACGCGATATTCGACCCGGCGATGCTCGACACGCCGGCCCTCGACGAGGCATTTCGCGACCAGCAAACGCCCGACGGACAGGAAGAGATCTGGCGGATCGAGATCAAGCGCGCCGACGCTATATCGACCGTGACATATCCCTACAACCCGCTGGACGCGGTCGGCTGGCACGGTAACCTGGCCCCGGTCCGCATCAACCTGCGCGACATCCGCGCGCTGGTCAGCCCGCGCTATCACCTGCCGCCGTCGGCGCACACAACCTTCGTCGCCGACCGTTTCGTCGTCTGTACTTTCGTGCCGCGGCCGATCGAGTCCGACCCGGACGCATTGAAGATTCCGTTCTTTCACAACAACGACGACTATGACGAAGTGATCTTCTATCACCGCGGCGACTTCTTCAGCCGCGACGACATCGACCCCGGCATGGTGACCTTCCATCCGGCGGGCTTCACCCACGGCCCGCATCCCGGCGCGCTGCAAGGCATGCTGAAGGCCCGCAAGGCGGAAACCGACGAGTATGCGGTGATGGTCGACACGCGCGACGCCCTGACCGTCGGCGACCTGCCGGCCGGTGTCGAGAATCCCGACTACGTCATGTCGTGGCGTCCGCGTTCCGAGAAAGCGGAGGCGGCGGATTAGGCGATGAAGCTAGCCACCCTGAAGGACGGCACACGCGACGGCCGGTTGGTCGTCGTCGATGACGCACTCAAACGCTGCACCCCGGCAACTGGCGTCGCCGCAACCTTGCAGGCGGCACTGGAGGACTGGGTAACGGCCGAACCTGCGCTGCAAAACCTCTCGGACAGATTGAACGGCGGCGAGATCGGCAACGCCGAGCCGTTCAGCGGCGCGATCTGCGAGTCCCCCTTGCCCCGCGCCTACCAGTTTGCCGACGGCTCCGCCTTCCTCAACCACATGGAACTGGTACGGAAGGCGCGCGGCGCTGAAATGCCCGAGAGTCTGTACACCGACCCGCTGATGTATCAGGGCCTGTCCGACGGTTTCCTCGGCCCCTGCGACGACATCGCCTTGGCGGACGAAGCCTGGGGTATCGACTTCGAGGCGGAGATCGCGGTCATCGTGGACGACGTGCCCATGGGCATGACGCCGGGTCAGGCGGGCGCCCATATCAAGCTGGTCATGCTGTGCAACGACGTCAGCCTGCGCGCCCTGGTGCCGGGCGAGGTCGGCAAGGGTTTCGGCTTCTTCCAAAGCAAGCCCGCCAGCGCATTTTCGCCGGTGGCCGTCACCCCCGCCGCACTTGGCGATGCCTGGGACGGCGCCCGGCTGCACCTGCCGCTGCAAAGTTTCGTGAACGGCGCCGAAGTCGGGCATCCGAACGGCGGCGCCGACATGACCTTTGGGTTCGACGAATTGATCGCCCATGCCGCGCGCACCCGCCGTCTCGGTGCGGGCACGATCATCGGGTCCGGCACGGTGTCGAACAAGGACCGGGCCGCCGGATCGTCCTGTCTCGCGGAAATCCGCATGATCGAAACGCTGGAGCATGGCGAGCCGCGCACGCCGTTCCTCAAACACGACGACCGCGTCCGCATCGAAATGCGGGATGCGGCGGGCGCATCGCTCTTCGGCGCCATCGATCAGCGCGTCGACACCACCTAAAAAGGCGGCCTCGCGAAGGAGGCCGAGTGCTTAGGAGGCTTTGGGAAGTTTAATTTCGGCTCAGAAGTCCTTCTTGCCGATCTCGACGACCGTCTTGTAGTCCTTCTCGCCCCAACGGGCCTTGCCCAACTTGTCGCGGACCTTTTGCGTCGCCGCGATGAACTCGGCCTTGTCCGGGCGCGTCACGGTGATGCCCGCCGCCTTCATCTTGGCGAGCAAGTCTTTCTGCATCTTCGGCAAGGTATCGACGACAACCTTGCGCGATGCCGCCTGGGCCTTCTTGAACAGCTTCTGGTCCGCCGCCGACAGCTTGTTCCAGAAAGCGTCGCTGATCATCACGTAGGCTGGCTTGTCGATATAATCGATCAGCGCGATCGCCTTTTGGACCTCATAGAATTTCTGCGCGTAGATCGTCTCGACAGGGTTCTCCTGCCCGTCGACGACCCCGGTCTGCAGCGCGGTGTAGACCTCCTTGAACGCCATCGGCGTCGGTTTCGCGCCGAGCGCGGTGATCGATTCCACATAGTAGTCCCGCGTCGGCGTGCGCAGTTTCAGTCCCTTCATGTCGGCCATTGAGTTGATGACCTTGTTGGTGCTGATCTGGCGCGGGCTGCGCGGCAGGAAGCCGAGAATGCGCACCTTGCGCTGTTTCACCAGCTTCTCGTTCCACTTCTGCCCGAGCGGGCTGGCGATGACGGCGGCATAGTTGCCGATCCCCTTCATCAAATACGGCAGGGCGAGATATTCGATCTCCTTGATGCCGGGATCGCCGCTGGCCATGATCTGCGTCGTGCCGATGGCGAGCTGCGCCAGCATTTCGCGCGGCGTGCCGAGCTGGTTTCCCGGATAGATCTTGACGTTGTATTTGCCCTTGGACTCGGCCTCCAAGATCTCCTTGAACTTGACCGCGCCGTCGTATTGCGGCTCGCCCTTCTTCGCCCAGAGCCCGTAGCGCACCTCGGCGGCCTGCGCCCCGACGGCGATCATGCCGATCAGCCCGGTTGATACCGTCAACGCCGCGACTTTTAAGATGGATGTCCTCTTCATGACAGTTCTCCCTTCTATCGCACGCGTGTTTCCACGCTTTTCAAGTGGTCGATGAATGCAACGGTGTATTCGACGATGTAGTCGGTGATTTTCGCGCCGATTTCCGGCGTGGATTGCGTCGGATCGCCGCCCGCGACTCCGTTGGCGCACCGGTCGGTGATGTCGACGGCCACGTTGATGTCGACACCCTGGAATGTGACCGCGTTCAGGCCCGCCGTCGGCAAGCCGATCAATTCACCGGGCTTCCCCGCCGGCTCGGCCAGGTCCATCCGCATCAAATCCGGGAACAGATGCAGGTAGACGGACGTCAGCGGGTCGCCGCCATGGCCGAAGGCCTTGGTCCCGAGCTCGGGGTGAAACTCCTGCCATTTTTCCGGGGTCATCAACCGCCAGACGTTGATGCAGGGGATCATCACGCCGCGCTCCTCCTTGATCTTACGAATCGTCTGGTCGATCAGCGGAAAATTCCCGCTATGCCCATTGAAGACGACCAGATGATCCAGATCGTGGTTCAGGAAATTCTCGCAGATGTCCCACAGGACGTTCTTGAAGGTGTCCGGCCGCATGGCGATGCCACCGGGGATCGGCCGGAAATAGTCCGCATAGCCGAACGGCATCGTCGGCGCGGCGATCGCGCCCGACCGTTCGGCGATGGTATCGGCGATCGCCTCGGTCAGCATCCAGTCGCCCATCGGCGCCATCGGCCCTTGTTCTTCCTGCGAGCCGAACGGCAGCAGGATCGTGGGGTTCTCGGGCAATCGTTCTTTGAACTCGACCCACGTCATGTCTTTCAGCAGATGTTTCTTGGTCATCGTCTCCTTCCAATCACTTGATGCCCGGTCCGAACACCATGTTGGGTATCCAAAGGCTGAGTTGCGGGAAGGCCGCGATAATCACCACGGCAACGAATAGCGGCACGTAATACGGCGCCATCGCACGGACCATGCGGTTGAACGGCACCTGCGCGATATCCTGCGCGATGAACAACAGCACCCCGACAGGCGGCGTCCCTCCCCCGATGATCAGAACGAAGATCATCAGCACGCCGAAATGCACCGGATCGATCCCGAAACTCATGACCACCGGCACCAGGATCGGCGTCAACACGATCTCCGCCGAGGAAGCCACCATGAACAGGCCGACCAGCAAGAGGAAGATCACCATCAACGCCAAGATGGCGTAGCGGTCGGTGGTGAATTCGCTCAGAAAGCCCGCGATCTGCTGCGGCACCTGCTCGCGGATGAGGATCCAACTAAAGGTCGATGCGATGGCGACGATGATCAGAACCCGCACCGTCCCCCAGGACACGGTCAGGAGCGTTCGCCAGATCTCGACAGGTCCCACGTTGCGATAGAGGAGCAATCCCAGGGTCAGACCGTACAGGACCGCAACCGCGGCGGCTTCGGTCGGGGTGAAGACACCGGACAGGATGCCGCCGACGATGATCATCGGAAAGAAAACCGCCGGCGCGCCTTTCCACGTGGCGCGGGCCGCCTCGCCCATCGAGGCGCGCGGATAACGGGGGTATCCGCGTTTCTTGGACAGATACCAGGTGAAGATCATCTGCACGAAGATCACCGTAACGCCGGGCAGTATTCCCGCCAGCAGCAACCGGCCTATCGACACATCGGCCAACGCGCCGTAGATCACCATGCCGATACTGGGCGGGATGATCGGCCCGACCATCGCGGACGCCACCGTGACGGCGGCCGCGAACTCCGGCGGGTAGCCTTCCTTCTTCATGCCGGGGATCAACACCGATCCGAGCGCCGCCGTGTCCGCCGTCGCCGATCCCGACATGCCGGCGAAGATCATCGAGGCGAAGATGTTGACCTGCGCCAGCCCGCCATGGATATGCCCGACCAGTGCCTTCGACATGGCGACGATCTTGTCGGTCAGCTTGCAGGCGTTCATCAATTCTCCGGCGAGATAGAAGAACGGGATCGCCAGGATCAGGAAGGAGTCGACAGCCGTCGTCATCCGCTGCGCGACCATCGACAGCGATGTGTCGGTCGCCAACAGGAAACCGACCGACGTCAGGCCCATGGCAAGGAACAAGGGCATGCCGCACAGAATCAGGAACACCAGAAGAAGCAGCATGATGGTCAGCAGCATGCGCCCGGACCTCAGATCGCGTCGGTGGTGTTCGACGCGTCGCCTGTCTTGGACTCACGCGGACGGCGGTAAAACCAGCGCAACAGGATGAAGACGATCATCAGCACGCCGCCGACGAATGCCGGCGCACGCAAAACGGTATCCGGCAGGTCGAGGGCGCCGCTGCCGACATACCAGCCGATTTCCAGCAGCGGGATGCTGTACCAGGCGAGTGCCGCGAGAAATCCGATCCCAACGATCGCGTTGAAGATGCGCACGATACGGCGCAGGCGCGTCGGCAAGCGATTGAACAAGACGTCGACGTTGAGATGCCGGCCGTCCCAGCACACCACCGCGGCGCCGATGAATGTCATCCAGACCAGCAAGATCCGGACGACTTCCTCGCTCCAAACCAGCGGACTATTCAGGATGAACCGGAAGGCAACCTGCGCGATCGTGAGTGTCACGATCGTCGCAAACGCAATCCCGACAAGTACGCGCAAGGGCAATGCCAAATCGCGGAATTTCCGCTTGGCGGGCTTCGGGTCGGCTTCCGGATCTTCCGTCATGGCGCTCCGCACCACACCGCAGGGCACAAACCTCGCAGCATCGCGTCGCCCCCTCCGCGGTATCAGATTTGGCTGGCGAGATCGAAGCGCCGCCAGCCTCATTGTTGATCGATCGGAAAAGGATATCGGCGGGCCAAAAGACCGTCAATTTATTTTCGATTATCCATACTTTTTCGAATATCAATCGCCGTCGGCGTGCGACACCGAGACCGGATCGAGTCATTTGCGGAGTGTCTTGCCGGCCTCGGCATTTCGCATCGGGCAAAAAAACTGCGGCGGAGACAGTGTTGCTCCCACCGCAACACTATGCCCGCCGCATCCCCTTTGTGCCGATGTTCGGCGTCTTGGCGTAAGAACCAAGTGCCCCTGCGCGATCCCGCGGCAGCGGCGAATTCCGTGTTAGGTCGCGTCCGCTGGGAGCTTCGGTTCAGCCGAACTCTGCTGGCCTTTCGGCTGACCGTTGGACTTCCATCCTTCCCAGTCTTCGCCAGAGCCGAGCAAGCACGTCGGCCCGCCAGGCACCGTCAACAATAAGGTCCAACTTCCCGTCATCGCGGTGAACAGCTCGACAAGGCCCCCGTTGCCGGACAGTCCGGCTGCCGTCTTCTGTTCCTGATGGCCGTTTTCAAGCGCTTTCACGATTTCCACCCGCTCGCCGCAAACCATTTGGGCCTGGGCTGGCGCTGTTCCCATCGCCGCGTATGCGACCGCTGCCACCAAAACCATCGAGCGCATCATAATGCCCTCCTTTCCGCGAGGTCCTGCAGACCCCACCGCTAAGTTGCCACCTCTCCCTGCTTGTTTAGGTCTTCCGACATCTGGCCTTCGGAAATAATTATCTTAAATTTTATTAATACCGAAGACTTCATTCAGCGATAATTAGATAAACTCAAAACGAAATCTGACGTCTTTCCTTATCGGCATCCGACTTAATTTTGTCAACATTATGCCAATATGGCCACATTAAGTACATAGTGTTAAATCATGCTTAAGTAATCCTTAGCATTTACTTAAACTTACCGATATCGACAGGTTCTGTGAGCCGTCGAATCGGGTCGAGCCGGGTTTACAGCTCTCTATTGAAGGTTGTTGCGGCGCAACACCGAGAGAGCCTTTACTTTGGCCGGAGGATGCGCGCCAAACCGTGAGTTTCCGACACTCCGAAAGGACTCAAACCGCGGGAACCACCCCGGTCCCTGTGCGATTCTGCAAATCCGATTTGAGCAATTCGCGAATGGTCCGGGACCGGCATCGCCGGCTACGATCCAGTCATGCCGACACCTTCGCAGCCACCCCGAATCGAACTCGTCAGCCACGTCTTGTGCCCTTACGTGCAGCGTGCCGTCATCACGTTGACCGAGAAGAACATTCCACACGACCGAATCTATATCGACCTAGCCGACAAGCCCGGGTGGTTCCGTGAATTGTCGCCGCTCGGCAAGGTTCCGTTGCTTCGCGTGGGACCGGATGTCCTTTTCGAGTCGGCGGTGATTTGCGAATTTCTGGACGAAACGACGCCTGGGCCCCTGCATCCCGGCAACCCGCTTTCCAGAGCCCGCCATCGCGCCTGGATCGAGTTCGCATCGAACATGCTGGGCACGATCGCCGGTCTCTATAACGCGCCGGACGAAGCACACTACCGGGACAAGCTCGACACCCTCCGCGACCGGGTCGCCTGGCTCGAGACCAACCTGGGCGACGGTCCGTATTTCGACGGTCCCCGCTTTCGCCTGGTGGATGCCGCCTTCGGTCCGGTCTTCCGCTATTTCGACGTCATCGAAGCGTATACATCCCTCGGCCTGTTCGATGGATTACCGAAAGCCACGTCCTGGCGCGACGCTCTGCGGCAACGCCCCTCGGTGCGGAACGCCGTGACGGCGGACTATCCCGCCCTGCTCAGCACCTTTATGAAGCGCCGCGGCAGCCATCTATCGACCCTGATTCCTATAGCGACGTCCTCCTGACCCGACCAGGCAACGCGGCTTCGGTTTTGACCCGTTCAAGGCACAAAGCTAGAGTCGCGGCTATGAAACACTCACTTCAATCTCCCATCACGGACGTGACCGCGTGGCGGCACGCCGATATCGGCGAAGAATGGCTCTATACGTTTTCGGAGGGCGACATCGCCGAACTCGAGACCGCAGCCCGCCAAGCGCAAGCGAGCGGCAAAGGACATCTAGGGTTCGCGCGCGACGACTTTCCGCTCGACGCCCTCGGCGAACGCGTCGCCGACCTTCTGCACGACGTCGAGGACGGCCGCGGCTTCATCGTGCTGCGCGGCCTGCCCGTCGGCCGTTACGACCGCGAGACGACGGAAACCATCTATTGGGGACTCGGCCGGCATTTCGGCACCGCGATTTCCCAGAATGCCAAGGGCCAGCGGCTCGCGGAGGTACGCGACCGGGGGCATGACTATACGGAAATCAATTCCCGCGGTTACACCACCCGTGCCCGACTCTTGCCGCATGTCGACACGTCGGACATGACCGCGCTCCTGTGTCTGCACCCCGCCAAGGAAGGGGGATTGAGCACCCTCGCCAGTTCCGTCACGGTCTATAATGAGATTCTCGCCCGTCACCCGGAGCATCTGGAACCGCTCTTCCGCGGCTTCCATCACGACCTGCGCGGCGAAGGCGTCACCGGGCGGATGGACGAGGTCACGAACCAGCGAATCCCGGTGTTCAGCTTCTGCGAGGGCCAGCTCAGTTGCTGCTTCAATTACAAGGCCATGGAAACCGGGGCCGAGAAGATCGGCGAACCCTTTACCGACTTAGAACAGGAAGCTCTCGATTTCTTCATCGAAACCGCGGACCGGCCCGATATCCGATTCGACATGGCGCTCGAACAGGGCGACATCCAGTTGATCAACAACTACGCGGTGCTGCATTCGCGCAGCGACTTCGTCGACTATCCGGAGCCCGAGCGGAAGCGCAACATGCTGCGGATGTGGATCAACTCCCATGTCGGCCGGCCGCTCGCGCCGGCTTTCGCCGACCGCTTCAACACCGGCGCACGCGGCGGTGTCGCCGTGGGTGAAGGCGGCGGATACCACATATAGGCATGGTCCGGCCCTACATCGCGCCAGAAACGACGGACGGTTGCCGCCATGAGTGATAACCTCGACAGGTTCGGCGAAGCGCAGGCGCCCGGACGCACCGAAGACCGCCGTCTTCTTACCGGCGGCGGCGAATTCACCGACGATTTCGCGGTCCCGGATCAGGCTTACGCCGCTTTTCTCCGCGCGCCCGTCGCCCATGCCGACATCCGCAACATCGATACGACCGCCGCCAAAGCGGCCGACCGCGTCCTCGGCGTCTACACCAGCGCGGATCTCCGGCATCTCGGCACATTCCCCTGCAGCAAGCCGCCGGTAGACCGACCCGGCAACGACCTTGTCATCCCGCCTCGCCATGTCCTTGCGGTTGACCGGGTCCGCCATGTCGGCGAGCCGATCGCCTGCGTGGTCGCCGAGACCTACGAAGCGGCGCTCGACGCGGCCGAGTTGATCGATCTGACGTTGGAGACGCTGCCAGCCGTCCAGGACGTTCAGACCGCCGTCTCGCCGGACGCCATCCAGCTCTACGCGAATGCGGACCGGAACATCGCAATCGATTGGTCCTTCGGCGATGGGGATGCCGCCGCGACGGTTTTCGACAACGCGGCGCATGTTGCCCGCATATCCATCGACAACAATCGCCTGGCAGTCTGTGCAATGGAACCCCGCGCCGCCATCGCCAGCTACGACCGAGAAGCGGACAAGTACACCCTTCGGGCAGGATCGCAGGGCGTCATCGGCATGCGCGACACGCTAGCGAACGCGATCCTGCGCGTGGACAAGGAAAGGATACGGGTCTTGTCCGGCGACGTCGGCGGCGGCTTCGGAATGAAGACCCAACCCTATCCCGAATACGCGGCCTTGCTTGTCGCCGCCAAGGATCTGGACCGGCCCATACGGTGGACCGCGACGCGCGTCGAGAGTTTCCTCAGCGACAACCAGGCCCGCGACGGCATCATCCGCGGCGAATTGGCGTTGGACGCCGAAGGTCGGTTCCTCGGCCTGCGCGCGTCGGTGCTGGCCAACATGGGCGCCTATCTCGCCAACGGACCCGGCATCGCGACGCGCAATATGGCGTGGTGCCTGTCGGGCATGTATGCCTTGCCGCTGGTCCACCTGAACGTCAAATGCGTCCTCACCAACACCGCC
Organism: Alphaproteobacteria bacterium; assembly: GCA_965228975.1. Lineage (GTDB taxonomy): Bacteria > Pseudomonadota > Alphaproteobacteria > UBA8366 > UBA8366 > JAJFJD01. The sequence goes on along the minus strand of OZ245851.1, from coordinate 1,357,996 downwards.
CCGATCGGTCCCTATCGCGGCGCCGGACGGCCGGAAGCAAGCTATGTGTTGGAACGGTTGGTCGATCAGGCGGCCGCGGACTTGGACGTCGACCCAATCGACCTGCGCCGCAAGAATCTAATTCCGGCATCCGCCATGCCGTATCAAACGGCGGTCGAACAAGTCTATGACAGCGGGGACTTCGCCGCCGTGCTGGACGCGGCGCTGCCCGTCGCCGATTGGGCGGGATTCCCGGAACGGCAGCGGCAATCGGCCGCCCAGGGGAAGATCAGGGGCGTCGGCATCGCCTGCGTGCTGGAACATGCGGGCGCGAACCGGGCCGAGTCCGCGCGCGTGAGCGTCGACGCGGGCGGCAGGATCGTCGTCTTCACCGGCGCGCAGAGCCAAGGACAAGGTCATTTCACAAGCTTTGCGCAGGTCGTCGCGGAGCGGCTCGGCGTGCCCCCGGAAACGGTCCTGGTGCGCGAAGGCGACAGCGATACCGCGCCCAACGGCGGCTCGACCACCGGGTCCCGGTCCTTGGTGGTGTGCGGCGGCGCGTTCGTCGAAGCGTGCGACGCGCTCGTCGAAACGGGGCTGGAAATGGCGGCCCATATCCTCGAGGCCTCCACCGCGGATATCGAATACAAAGACGGCCGTTTTCAGGTTGCGGGCACCGACCGCACGGTCGACTTGAAAGAGGTGGCCGCCGCCACTGCTGAAACAGACTGGCCGACCACCTTGCCCCCGAAGCTGGCGGCAGCCGTCGATTACGAAGCCGCCGCACCGACATACCCCAATGGCTGCCACATCTGCGAAGTCGAGATCGACCCCGACACCGGGCAAACGACACTGTGCCGCTATGCCGCGGTCGACGATGTCGGCAGAATCGTCAACCGGACGATCGTCGACGGCCAGGTCCACGGCGCGATCGTTCAAGGTGTGGGCCAGGTTTTGACCGAGCTGTGCGTATACGGGGATGACGGGCAGCTATTGACAGGCAGCTTCATGGATTACGCGGTGCCGCGGGCCGACGACCTGCCGTCTTTCGATCTCGGCTATCATTCGGTCCCCTGCACGACGAACGCGCTTGGGGCAAAGGGCGCGGGTGAATCGGGCACGATCGGCGCGCTGCCTGCCGTCTCGAATGCGATCATGAACGCGCTGCGGCAAGCCGGCGCGCAAGATTTCGAGATGCCCGCCTCGCCGGAACGGATCTGGCGCGCGCTGCGGCACGCCGCACGCTAGCGCCCATTCAGCATTCTCTCTCGGCCTGACTTTTCCGGACGCAGCGTCGCTCCGCGCGCCTACCGTTCGATTTGAAGCATTCGAATCGACAAAAATAGGTAATTATTCACTCACATAGGAAAAAATAAATAAAAATCGACCATAATTAAGACAATATTTAGACAAATACTTTATTTACGGCACTCGAGATGTACAGTTTCGATTTCGAGGTCTGTGCGAACTCTTTGGGGAACAAGGGTGGGGCTATGAAACGCTTGTTGCTGGCATCAGCACTGATCCCTCTCATGAGCGGGCCCGTCTTCGCGGAATTCGATGCGGGCCGCGACGCTTTCATCCGCGGCGATTTCGCGGCGGCCTATCGCGAATTCCTGCCGCCCGCCACCGCCGGCGATGCGAAATCGAGTATCGGCCTCGGCCTGCTGCATGCCCGCGGTCTCGGAGTGCCGAAGAACATGGTTCAAGCACACACATGGTTCGACCGGGCAGCCCGGCACTCGGCGAACGGGAATTCAGTGGTTCATATTCTGGCGAAAACGAACCGCGACTTCCTGGCAAAGCAAATGTCGACCGAACAACTGGCGGAAGCCAAGTTCAACGATGCAGCGGTCTCCGCGGCGAGGGACGCCGCGGTTTCGTTGGTCGGCGGGTTCGCCCCCGTCTACGCAGGCAAACCGATCAAACGCACCGCTTCCGTGCGCGCCCAAAAATCGGAATTGGCCCGCCAACACCGCCCTCTATCGAACAAAAACATCGTCCGAATTCAACTCACGGCACTTCGCGAGGCGAACGACAAAGCGGTCATGAGCGCGTGGTCCCGGCTTTCGCGCAAGCACATCCAATTGAGTGGGTTGAAACCGTCGGTCAGTGAGGTCGACTTAGGGCCGAAGGGCACTTTCCGGCGACTTCGAGCCGGACCGTTCGAGAGCCGCGAAGCGGCGCACAATACCTGTCAGGCGTTGCAAGCGGTAAATCAGAAATGCTTCGTGGTGAAGAACTGACGCGCCGCGTGGACGTTAAGCCTCACCGCGTGACCGGAAGACACGCCTGTTTCTTGCCCTTAAGGGTGGCGCACATCGCGCGCGCGTCCTTCAACGTTTCAAACCGTCCGGTCTGAACACGATAGAAGGTGCCGCGCCCGGCAATCGCACGCTTCTCTACAACCAGGTCACGTCCGCCGAATTCCTTTGGAAAGGCTTTCTGCAGCCGGGCCCACTCGGCTTCCGCGCGTTTCTGCGATTTTACCGACGCCAGTTGAATGAGGAATTTCCCACTGCTCTTGCTTGCCGTAGCGGCCGGTTTCTTAGGCGGCGTAAGCGCGGCTGTCTTGGATTCCTTCGGGATTTGAGCGGTCGCAGAGGGTTTCGCAGCACCGGTTGCCGGCGAGGCGGGCGGACTCGTCTGTGGCGGTTCGGGCCGCACCAACGCCGGCGCCAGGACACGCAGGTTCGGAACCTTTTTGGCCGGTTTCGCGGGCGCCGCAGGCTTCTGCGCGGACGGCAGTTTCGGCGCGGTCAAGATCGGCGGCGGTTGAACGTCCGGCACTTTCGGCGTTTCCGCGGGAACGGCGGCTGTTCCGGCCTTTGCAGCCGGTTCGACGGCCGGTTTCACATCTGGCGCCGACGGTTTCTCGGGCGCTGCAATGGCGACCTTTTTGTCGGCATCAGGTGTTTTCGGGCCGGATACCGGTTCTTTGACGTCGGCCTGTGCCGGCGCGGCCGGTTTGCTGTCGCCCGTGCCGGATGGCGGCGTCGCGGATTTCGACGTATCGCCGCTCGACGGCGCTGGTTCCGGTGCCTTCGCGGTGACGGTTGGTGGCTCGGGCACTTTCAGCGTTGGCGTTGCAGGCGGTTTCAAAGGCTCCACCTCAATGCCGGACGCGGCCTTCTTGTCCGTCGCGGCGGGCGATTGGTCGGTTTTCGGATCGGGCGTCGCCGTGGCTTTTGCCTTGCCGCCGGTCGTGATCGCCGTTTCGCCAGGCTTGCCTCCGGACTCTCCGAATCCCGGCGCGGCGATCGGCGGCGCTGCCGGTATGGCAGCGGTGCCCGACGGTGTCGCCGGCGGCTCGGGTGTCGGCGTACCGCTTGATGACGGTTCGCCGATTGCGGTTCCGCCGGAAGCCGTACCCGATGAGGACTCACCGGAGGCGCCCTGTTTCGCGCTGTCCCCGGCCGGTGCGCCGGATGTCGTTGAATCCGTGCTGCCGCTGCCCGCGGCCGTTTCGGTCGGTGCCGTCTGCTCGGCGACCTGCGGTGTGTCCTTGTCGACGAACCAACCGCCCGCGTACAAGACGATCGCGACTATTCCGGTCAGCGCCGCCATGATGTAGACGAACCGAAGCAACCGAGCGTCACGCGCGGCCTCGCGTTCCGCATCCGCGGCCGCCGCGGCGGACGCATCGACCGGCTGATCGTCGGCCGACGTGTCCGGCATGACGGGCGGCGCGGCCGCATCCTGTGTTTCCGTCGCCGCGGCTGCCGCCACTGCCTTGTCCGGATCGTCCGCGCTATCGAGGATATCGGATGCCGGCTCGGCCGCGGTGGCCGTGTCCAACGCGTCGTTTCCGGTGTCGTCCTTCGCCGCACCATGTTCGACGGTTTCGGCCCGGGGCTCATCGGGCGGCGACCCCACGTTCGACAAGTCCAATGCGGTATCCGGGACCGGTTCCGTCGCGGGATCGGCAACGACCGGTTCCGGTACAACCGGTTCGGCTATCGGCGGGTCGCCGGCTTGGATCCCTTCCGGGAGCGTGAAGCCGCCCGAACCGGTTTCGGACTGAGGCGTCGGAGGTTCGGTAACATCAGCTTGATCGCCCAACGGAAGCCGGCCGAATCCTTCCATCGACTGCCCGTTCCCGGTACCGGCCTCTTCCGAAACGTTTGGCGTCTCGTCGACATTCGTCGATGCCGGTTCTTTGCTCGAAGAGTCAGTGCTTTGACCACTTGCCTCGGCGATCGAATACGGCGTTTCAGCCGGTTCGGCCTCACCTTTCCGGGCAAGGAGGGAACTGGTCAGCGACGCCGGTTTACTCTTCTTGGTCAATTGGAATCCTGCCTTTGAACGTGACCGATCTCGGTCGAGTCATTGGCCGCCGTAATGGTGCCGTCCGCACCCACGGGCGTCGCTCGCATATTACGATCCAAACGCCCCTTAATATACTCCCAAAGCTTCGCAATTTCATCGCTGGACCGGGAGGTATCGGACAATTCCATCACCGTCCGCCCATCGATCATGCTGGCCGCGAAGTCCACCCGCTGATGGATGATGGACGGTGCCAGGGTACCGTGTTGCGACAACGCAATGGCCGCTTCGGACGTGATCCTCGCCCGCGGCGTCGCACCGTTCACCACGAACACCAGCGGCTTGTTCAACGCCTCGACAAGTTCAACCGTTCGACCGACCGACCGGAGATCATGCGGACTCGGCCGGGTCGGAATCAAAACCATGTCGGCGACCCGAATGACGTCGGAAATCGTCGAGGTGATCGCCGGCGGCGTATCCACGATGAGGAGATCGATCCCCAAATCGCGAAGTTGTTCAATATCTTGTTCAAGACGTTGCGTGGACGTATGAACGAAAACCGGCGTCGGCTGCTCACGCTCGTTCCACCAATCGGCCAGGCTTCCTTGCGGATCCGTATCGATCAACGCAACCGATCCGACCCCTGCTCGTTCCGCCTGAACCGCGATATGCCCCGCCAGCGTGGTTTTGCCAGAACCACCCTTCTGCGAGGCAACTGCCACCACGCGCATTCCCGTCTCCCTGTTTGCCGGATGCGCCCCTGTGTGAGGGACTTCGAATCTCGATTTATTGGATGACCAGAGCATCACACAACTTGATTACAACTCGTAGAGCGACGGAATCACTTTGGACCCGGGACTAAGCAACGTAACCCGTTGACCTCGCCCGAAATACGTATCGCAAGAACGACATGAGAGCAGTGTCAACATGATTGGTCAACACTTAGTGTGCCCTGGTGCTCCAACCTACTCCATTTTGATTTATTAACCCTTAACATACGTTAGGGTTTGTGGCGAAAGTATGGTCGTTCTTCAGCTAATACAACTCCCCAGAATCAACCGTATTTTAAGGCTCGGAGTCAGCCCCAGACGGCAAAAATCGCACGACTCGCGCACAAGAGTACTGCGCGCCGACGATGCCGACCAACACGCCTGGCTAAACGGGGTTGTATGGGCGGCGAAATACACCTTGGCATGCCCTTCCGGAACATCCAGCAGGCCCAATCCTGTCCCCTCCACCCTATCTTGCAGCTCCGAGGCTTCATCCACGTATGAAGATTGGATACTACGGACGAAGTGAGCGAACCGACCATCGCTTGCGCATGCAGTCACCTGACTAACCAGGAAGAAATAGGATTGGGTTCCCGCAAAACGGACCTACAGAGGCCTCCGATACCGGCCCCCTCGCCCGCAAGGAGTATGCCCCCCGGTCACAAGTACAAGGCCATCTACATCTTTTTTACTAAATACTTATCGCATTTTACGGGTTTCCGCCCCGCACCCATAATCCCATGAAAGATAAAGGCAAAGCGCACCGCACCGTAACGGGCGGGCGCCGAATACGACCCGGCAAACCGGGCCTCTCGCCGCCAAAAACACTGATTGGGTGCATTTCGGAGACCGTTGATGGAACAAGCATCGACCAGATCAATATCGTTCCGCCTGCTCGGCGCTGTCGTCGGTGTGCTGATCGTGGTGCTCGGCATTCTGGATGTCGTTTCGACGAATCTGGTATTGGCAGCGGGCGGACGGGAGATGAACCCCATCGTTGCCTGGACGATGAAACATCTCGACGCATGGTGGCACATGCCGAAGATTCTGATCCATGTCGTCGCCGGCTTGCTCGTCTACCACATGCTCTACACGCGGTTCACCACGGCATTGGCCCTGATGCTCGTATTCCTCTATGCGGTTGTTGTGCATCACAATTTTTCATTGATTCTTTGATTATAAATTTCCCTTTTTAGGAGATGAATTAATGCTCCTGCATTTCGGTTTCGGAATTCTTGCCGCGGTCGCCGCCGCGGTTTTGGCCGCCGGCATCGCGCGGCGCCGTTATCGCCACCCGGCCGCGGCCTACTCGGTAGCCGCCTTGTTCCTGAATGGAATCGCCTATATTGCGCTCCTGCAGACCGCCCTGCTGCATTTGCCGCCGGAAACGATAGGGTTGGGCGATTTGCCGCCCGCAACGCTGTATATCGCGTATTCCGCAGCTTGCGCGGCAGGGTCCGTCCTGATCACCATCGGGCTCGTGAGCGCCTTCACGGCTATCGGGCGGCCCGCGACCGGGGATGCCGGGCGGGCGGCCCCCTATGCGCGCGTAGCGCTGTTTGCCGCGGTGATTATGATTATTGCCGCCCCGTTCCTGGTCCAGAACCAACTCGCCATCGGGCGCGCCGCCGCCGCCAACAACGCGGAAATCGCCGCCCTGCGGACCAGCTATAAGGCCGGTCTCGATCGGCTCGTGAAACTCGGGGTGGTCCGCCGGATCGAGGTGGACGACCAGACCGTGACCCATTACGTGTCCAAACCGCTGTTCGAACTCGGCCCCCAACGACTGGCCGAATATGCGCGCGCCTCGATGATTTACCAGAGCTACGTTTCTGGGCAGTCACCAAAACCGGTGGTCCTGCGGAATGCCGCGAATGACAGCAAGATCGGCACCTATCGAACGGATGGTGTGTTTGTGCTGGAATCGGGATTTTCAGCCCAATAAACATCATCAATAATTAAATTAACCCATTATAACAATATACTATATGTTATTATTAATCGATTAACTTATAAAATTTATTTACCTGTTTATAAAATAACATTTCCAAGAATCCATTGGGGCCACGGATAGAGTTTGCCCATGGGGAAAATATGGTAAACGGCGCGATTAAATGTGGTCGCCGCGTGCCATCTGTGAACCCGTCATTTACCATAAATCACAAGCATTTAAATCAAAACCTTTACCGTTCCTTAAGATTTGCCCGGCACAGTTAATGGACGGTGCATGCGCGCCGGAAATACTGAATTCTTTGAGGGGCGTCATGGCATTAACAAACTCGGTCGGAGGCACCGTGAAGAGTGCCGGTCTGGCAGCTATAGTTGTCCTCGTTGCGAGCATATTCCTCAGCGCGCCCGCCCGGGCCGCCGACCCGGAGGCTTACGTTCGGTCGATCGCCGACAAACTCGAACCGTTGCTCAACAATGGGCACCTTACCGCCGAAAATGTCGACGCGTTCCTGAAGGCAAATATCCGAAACCAACTCGATATGGAGCGTATCGGCCGATATGTCCTCCGCAAGCACTGGAAGGAGATCGACGAGGCCGGACAGGCGAAGTTCATGGATATCTTTCAGTACTTCATTCTCGAGAGCTTCAAAAAGCAGTTGGTCAAATATTCCAAGGCGGAAATCAAGATCATCCGCTCGGTGGAGCATGAACCCGCCGGCGTTTCCGTCATCACACGGGTGCGGGTACCCTCGAAATCGCCGGTAAACATGAATTGGCGCTTGTTTCGCGACGAGGACCAAATCCGCATCTTCGATGTGTCGGTCCAGGGGATTTCAAAACTGTCGGCGACGCGCGCCGAATACAAATCCGTGCTCGAAAATCACGGCTTCGACCATTTGATCACGGAAATCTGCAATCGATTGGAAGGACCGAAACCGACGTCGTGCTGAGGGTGCTTGATGCGCACCAACGCCGATCTAAGGGAAAACCGGCGCGTTCTTCCAGGGGCCCATACGCCCGGGATCTGACCGCCGGATGATCCGATCGGGTGGGATCGAACACATGATGATCATGAATAAGTCCGGCCGCACGCCGGCATTAGTCGCTAGAAGCCAGGAACGGCGCGCGTAATGGACGCCCGTCCCCGCGCTCAATGGATGGAGGTGTGGCTCTATCCGGATCCGTCGAACGGCCACCTCCTGGTGCTCCGGTCGCAACCGGATGGTGGGTGCGAGGTCATAGACCCGCAGAAGAACTGGAACCAGGTTCATCCCTTCGAGTCCTACGAAGCCGCCTATTATTGGCTCCGTCAGGAAACCTACGAACTGGTCGACGGGCGGATGGCGCTTCGCTAAGATAATAGCCGGCTGAACCAAAAAATTCCGAGACTATCAGAGATTAAAATCCAAAACTTGCAATACTGGAGACGTTCAGAATGCTGGAGACTCTAATAATTGTCGGTGGTTTGGGATTTTTATTATGGTTCCTTTATGCCAGTATTATCAAAAAACGGAATAAAGCGCACGAAGCATTCTCAGGGATCGATGTACAACTCAAAAAGCGCCACGACTTGATCCCCAACATCCTCCAGATCGCCAAGCGGTTCATGGCGCATGAGACGGAGCTGCTCACCGAGATCACCCGATTGAGAACGGCAGCCCAATCGGCCGGCGCCGACCGTGCCGACGAACGGTTCAGCCTTGAATCCGCCTTGCAGGATCAACTGGGTAAGTTGATGATCGCCGTCGAGGCCTATCCCGACCTCAAGTCGGACGAGGCGATGGTCAACGCACAACGCACCTATGCCGAGGTCGAAGCGCATATCGCGGCGGCCCGCCGATTCTACAACTCCGCCGTGAACGCCTTGAACAACGCCGTCCACATTTGGCCGACCAGCATGATCGCTCGGATGATCGGGATCGGCGAAATGCCGCTGTTCGAGGCATCGGCGCAGGAACGGTCCGCGGTCAACGCCAGTGACCATCTCTGAGGCCGCTCCGGCGCCGCACACACCGGTCGGGCCCGAGACCGTGTCGATCGCCTTCGACGAGCGTCATCCGCACGAGACCGGCTTCAACGCCTTTTTCGCCGAGCATATCGCGCCGGTCCTCAGCATGGTCGAAGACGCCCGCCTCGCGGCGCGCAAGACATTCAGTTTCCGCCTGTTGATATGCCTCCTGGCCGCAATACCGGTGCTCACCGCCGGGGTGTTGTTCGGACCGAAATTGATACCGCCGGATTTCTACGATGTTGCATTGGGGATCGCCTTCGTCGCCGTTGCCGGCGCCGGATATTGGGTCAACCGGCCGCGCAAGCGGTTCCTGATCGGCTTCAAGCAGGAGATACTGCGGCCGATGGCGACCTTCTTCGGGCTGAATTTCGATGCCAAGGGCCGCGATCTCTGCGCGTCATTCGACGAGACAGGCATTCTGCACAAACACGATGAGCGGACCCACGAGGACGCCTTCTGGGGCGATTACCTGGGTGTCGAGCTGGCCTTCGAGGAAGTGAAGTTGGTCAAGGTCACTCGAACGAATAAAGGAACGCGCCGGAACACGGTTTTCGACGGCGTGGCGGTGATGCTGCGCATGAACAAGCGGTTCAACGGCCACACGATCATCCAGGAGGACTTGGGCAGCGCGTTCAACTGGATCCGCGACAAGACCAATGAACTGGACGCGGTGCGCCTGGAAGACCCTCAATTCGAAGACCGGTTCGAAGCCTACTCGTCGGACCAGGTCGAGGCCCGCTACCTTTTGACGCCGGCCTTCATGGAACGCCTGCTGAGCGTCGCAGACGCCTTCGGCAAGGCCCGATTGCGGGCCTGTTTCCGGGATGACCGCCTCTACCTGCTGATTCCCTACCGGAAGAACCTGTTCGAAGCGGCGTCGCTGCACAAGACGGTGCTCGAGACCCAGTCGCTCCGGACCGTTCTGCGACAAGTCGAGGAACTGCGCGGCATCGTGGACACCCTCAAACTGAACGAACGTCTCGGACTCTAAGCCGCGTCCTCACGCAGGGTTCGTGCGTGGGTTTTCCGTCAGAATCTCGTGGCGGAGCCGTCGATAGTGTTCCTCCTCGCGGTCGCCGAAAACCGGATCGGACGGGCCGTCCCAGGCATTCTCTAAATCCTGCCAATCCTGCTCCCCGAGCGCTTTCTCGGCCGCTGGGAAGAAGAACCCGTCCTCCGCCGCGATGTGCTGCTCATAATGCGATAGAAATGCCCGCGCGGTCCGGATCAAGTCGTCGCGCGCGATTTCCTTGCCGTTGCGCGCATCGAGAAACAAGCTCAACGCCGCATCGGTCTCGGCGGCAAGCGCCGCATGCTGCTCCGCGAGGTCGCCGACCTGCTCCGCCGCTTCGCGATCGCGGGACCGCAGGGCATCGAGCACACGGTCTTCCAGCGGATGATGATACCGGTCGGGGTAAGAACGGCAGTAGTCGAGAATATCGACGATCACGTCATAGTCGACCGTCTCCGCCGCCTCGAAGGCGGTCAATTGGTCTTCGAATACCCGCAAGAGGCGGCTTATGTTCACGTGGTCCCGCTGCAGCAGTTGCAAGATGGCGGGCATACCGCTCTCCTCCTCGCATCTTGGATACGCGCTCGACCGTACCCCGGCGGCGTCTCGGCCCCATTGATCGAAATCATCTTGGGTGAAACGCGCGCCGGCGGGCGGTCAAGTCGTCTAATTCTCCGGGTCCGGGCGCTTCAATTTCGGCCGGTTCCAGGACGGCTCCCATGTCGCAAGGTCGTGATCCTGCGGCTCGCGAATCTCGATCCCCTGCTCGAGGTCCGACAACACTTTCTCGTAAAGCTTGAGACCCAGCGGATGGAGTGTTTCGCGCCACAATTCGCCAGCGGTAATGCCCGGCCGCACGAAGCAGTGCTCCTGCGCCGCGATGTCGCCGCCGTCCATGACATCGTTCATCCAATAAACGGTGCCGCCGGCAACCTTCTCGCCCATGTGGATCGTCCAGATGATCGCGTCGCGCCCGCGGTGCAACGGCAGCAAGCTCGGGTGATACCCGATCGCCCCCAAACGAGCCTTTTCGCGCGTCTTTTTCCCGATGAAATCATGACTATGCGCCGCAACGATCAAATCGACCCCGTCCGGCAACGTGTCGGCGTTCAGCTTGCCGGACTCCAACCATGGCACGCCGTCCGCTTCGGCCGCCGCCCGCAAACGATCGGGCTTTTCGCCGTCGCCAGCATGGGCCGGCGCACTGACGCCCGCGATTTCGTGACCGCGCTTAACGCAAAGATCGTAGACTTGCTGCCCAAGGACTTTCTGCCCGGCAATGTAAATTCGCATGATGCTCCGCCATCGTTTTTCGGTGTCGACAAATTTCCAGCACGTCCACGATGCCTCCGTCCCAGCGGCGGCGCGCCGACGTCCGCTACAATTATTAGCGCAGCTTCGCGAAAATGCCGACTCTCTTGCACAGACGCCTGTCGGCGACCACCGTCAGCGGATCGCAATAATGTACCGCTTGTAGACATCCGCCTGTTCCCGCAAGATGGCCGCAACATTGAATTTCTCGAGAGATTACACTTATGAGGCGAATGATATTGGCCGGTCTCGCAGCCGGCGCGCTAATTTTGACAGTCGCCCCTGGCCACGCCCAGTTCGGCGATCTGCTGAAAAAAGGCCAGGAAATGCTGGGCGGGTCCAAATCCGGAGGCACCAGCGGCGGCGTCGGCGGATTGAGCACAGGAGAGATCACCCAAGGTCTCAAGGAGGCGCTGCGTGTCGGGTCCGGGCGCGTCGTTAGCCAAGTCGGCAAAACGGACGGCTATAACGGCGACCCGGCCATCCACCTGCCGCTGCCCGGCTCGCTCAAATCGGTCCAGAGCGCGCTTCGCGCGGCCGGCATGTCGGGCATGCTGGACGACCTGGAACTGAAGCTGAACCGAGCCGCCGAAGCCGCCGCACCCAAGGCCAAATCAATATTCATCGACGCGATTGCCGCCATGTCGGTCGACGACGCGAGAAAGATCTACAACGGCCCAAACGACGCCGCGACGCGATACTTCCAGGGCAAGATGACCAAACCGCTGGCCGCCGAAATGGCTCCGGTCGTGAGCGAAAGCCTATCCGAAGTGGGCGCCGTCAAGTCGTATGACAGCGTGATGGGCCAGTACAAGCAGATCCCCTTCGTCCCGGACGCGAAAGCCGATCTCACCGAATATGTCGTCGAGAAAGGCATGGACGGCATTTTCCATTATCTCGCCAAGGAAGAAGCCGCTATCCGTCAGAATCCGCTGAAGCGCTCGACGGAGGTGCTGAAGAAGGTCTTCGGCAGCAAATGACGGATAGCATCAGCGGCCCCTGAAGACCGGCGGCCGCCGGTCGAGCCAGGCCGAGATGCCTTCCTCGATGTCGTCCGTCGCGACCATTTGTGCGAAGTAATTCGCTTCGATCGCAAGGCCCTCGTCGATCGGAACGTTGATACCGCGCGTAACGCTGCCAAGGCAGGCGGCGACCGCGAGCGGAGACTTCGCCGTTATTTTCGCCGCCAGTGCGAACGCGGCGTCGAGCAGTTCGTCGTGCGGCACGACATCGTTGACCAGCCCGGCGTCGCGCGCCGCCACCGCTGAAATCGGCTCGCCCGTCAGAATCATTTGCAACGCCCGTTTCCGGCCGATGAGACGCGGCAATCGCTGCGACCCGCCGAACGGTGGCGCGAATCCCAGCGAAATCTCGGCCTTGCAGAACTCCGCCCGTTCGCTGGCGATGGCCAAGGGGGCCGCCTCGGTTATTTCCGAGCCACCGCCATGCGCTAGACCGTTCACCGCGACGATGACTGGCTTCGGAAACGTCTCGATCCGGGCCGTCATGCGCTGCCCGCGCCGCACGAAGTCGCGATGCGCCACCGCCCGGCCCGATCGAACGCTTTCGGCGAAACCGGCAATATCCGCGCCGGCGCTGAAAGCGCGATCGCCGGCGCCCGTCAAAACGACGGCGCGCAGGTCGTCATCCGCTTCGATCCGGTCCAGCAGCGCCATGAGGCGATCAATGAGGTCGTAGTTCAAGGCATTCAGTTTGCCGGGCCGGTTCAGGGTCAGCAGCGCGACGGTGGCGCGTTTCTCGAATAACACGGTGTCTGACATCGTCTCCCTCTTTCGATCTGTCCGAACTGGCGATACGGTCCATGAACCGATAGAGTATGTACACTCACTAGTCGGTATACTTCGGATCATGCCCAGAAACGCGACCGCGACCCGCGAGCGGCTTATCAAGGCCGCCAACGAACTGTTTTACGGAGACGGCATTCGCAGCGTCAGCATGGACGCCGTGGCGGCCAAGGCGGGCGTGACCAAACGGACCCTCTACTATCACTTCGACAGCAAGGACGACCTGGTCGTGGCATACCTGACGGCACAGGATCAACCGACCCTCGCGCAATTCGCCCGTTGGTTCGATGAAAATGACGGCCCCTTGCCGGAAAAGGTCGCCGGTTTGTTCAATCGGGTGGCAACCGCGACCCAACATCCGAAATGGAAGGGTTGCGGGTTCCTCCGGACCGCGGCCGAACTTGCCAATACCCCCGGGCATCCTGCTCTTAAGGCGGGCGCGGCGCATAAGAAGCGGTTCGAGGCATGGCTAGCCGCCGAAATCGCCGCCGCCGGCCACAACGACGCCGGCACGCTCGCGCGGCAGATCGTTGTTCTGCTCGATGGTGCGGTATCCATGATGTTGGTGCACCGCGACCCCTCCTATATCGAGACGGCCGGAACGGTTGCCGCGAGCCTCGTAGCCCAGGATCAATCCGGCGAATCGGCCAATCGCCCTATTTGACGTGGAATCGGAATCCTTTGCCGCTATGATGACGGAACTTTCCGCCGCCATGTCCGAACCCACCGAATTTGAAGCCCTTCTTGAAACCCCGGTGGCGGAACTTGCCGCGACCGAAGCCGTGGCCGAAACCGCGATGGAAACCACGCTTGTGGAAGCCGCGGTGCCCGAACCCACGGAAGTAAGAGCGCCCGCCGAAACCACCGTAATGCCGGCCGCCGTACTTGAAGCCGCCGCGGATGTCGACGATGGCGGGCGACGCGCCACCCGCGACAGATTTCGCAACGCCGCCAGGCTTTGCGGTTGCCGGGTTCGCCGCCATCGCGGCGCAAACCGCCAACCCCATCACCACTGTCTTCGCAAATCTCATATCGGCACACTCCTGATCCATTTGCAGCGGGACTGCACTCGACGCCTTTCTGCGAAGGCTTGGTCTCAAGAGTAACCTAGGGCAACGATGGCAAACGCAGGATCAAATCGCTTTCACGGTTGCTCGATCCGAGCGGACAACGCCGCGCCGACTAGTCTGCAAAAACCATGAATATCAGGAGCATATCAACGTTTTCCCCGTCCTTTGCAAAGGGCAGGATCAGCCGCTCGAACGTTTGGAATTCACGGTCTTTCACAATCCGGGAAACGCCGAGGCGCCAACCGGGGCGCCCGGACGTAACCACATCGACCAAGTCGCGATAGGTTTCGGAATCCTCGAAGTCGTCGATGAACTCATCGAACCACCGTCCGGTATGGTCGACCCGGTAGAACTCGGTGATCTCCGTTCCCGCCAGCCGCACGCGAAACCGATACGGCGGCCCGTCGACATCAATGAGCCGAATGGTCGGCAGAAGCTGTTTTACGCTGGCCGGTTCGAAATGTCGCCGACCCGGTAGCCCTCTCTCCGGATGAATTGACTGCCAGTAATCGATCATCGCCCGGACGTCGGGATGGTAGGTTATTCCGCACATTACAGCATTCGCTTGTAGAATTTTTGAATATCATCGGTGGCGTTTCCAGATCGATAGGCGGTTTTATTAATTCGGAAGATTGGAATATTCCGCGCTGAGCCATTCTGAATCGGCGCAGCGACCGCGGAAAATGGCGATCAAGGCTGCTGGATACAACCCCCCGCGTCATTCCGACGCACGGCGATGCCGAGAAACGGATTTCGGTCCCGTCTCCGTTGTCCAAGGGCGAAACGATCAGGCGGAGTATGAGGCGCTTTCCAGCCGCTTTTCGATGGAGCCGAAAACACCGCCGAGAAGCATATCCACGTCTGCACCGTTCTCGGACAACGGCAACAGCAACCGCTGATAGGCAAGCCAAACGCCATCCCCCAATGCGACGGTCCGCTGCAGAAAATGCGGACGCTGCGTCGTCACGACATCGCCGTAGTCGGTCAGAACGTCGCGCTCGAAATACTCGGCGCCGCGCTCATCCAGATAACAACCGGTAAAGTCCCGTCCAAACAAACGGTCCACGATCGTGCCGCACAGTCGCATGCGAAAGCGGATGGGCGAGTGCTCGACATCGACAAGCATGACGTTACCGAGAATGCGGGTGATGTCCGCCGGGTCCAAGTCGGCGCGACTGGGCAAACGCCCGTCACCGATGCGGCGCCAATAGGACCGCAAGGCGACGATGCCGGGATGTTCGGCGACGCCGTAGTGTTCGGGGGCGACCACGTCACCCATCGCGATGCTCCTTACTCGATCTACTTCCTAACTCTAGGATTACCCATTAAGAGGGTAAATAGCCCTTAATAGATAGACCAAAGGTGAGAGAGCATCGGTTTCGGCGATGGTCTGAATCACCATCGCCGAACACCAATCAACATATTGATTTTACGATATAATAGGCTGTTTCCGGCGCGAATAGAATATGTCCGCGCCGGTTCGGTTACGCGGCCGAGGTGACTTCGGACAGGAACCGGACGCCCACGTAGAAACCGGACTTCCGCACAACCTCGCATTGGAAGCTGGGGCCATATTTTACACGCAGTTCGAACCGGCTCGGCGCGTTGACAATGTCCGCCGGGCGGATCTTCGCCCCTTGGTCGGAAATGTCGAAAATCGCACCGTGCATGACACATTGATTGTTGTTGTAGACAATCTCCGCCTGCTGAAGCGTCCGCCGCCGCGGCGCCGCACGGCGCTCGGATGATCCGGCGGATGCGGCCACGGATGACACCGCCGCCGGCGCCGGCTGACCGGCAGCGACGGCCCGAACCGCCCGCTTCTTGCCGGCGATGTAGAGTTTTTCGCCGAGCAAGATAACCTGCAGCGATTGCAGCAACGCGCGCGGGTCGATCGACCGCGGCAGGAAACCGTTCGCGTCCAGCTCGACACAAGCGCGCAACTGATCCCGCGTCGGATTGTCGCCGACGATGACGAGGTTCGCTTCCGGGAACGTCCGCCGAAGCTGGCCCAACCGGCCGTCCGTGAAATCAGCGCCTGCGCCGACCAGCGCTATCACCAGTTCGGGCTCTGCCGTCTCTTCGATTTCGGCCACGCATGCGTGGACAGTCTCATACTCGCTGACAACCTCGAAGGAACCCGTCTCCAAGGTCTCCCGAAGCTCTCCGCGGGCGGCGTCTTCGCCGCCAATCAAACAAACCGGTGCCACAGTCATTACCGCAATCCACTCTTTATAATTATATGGTTTTGAATATTTACCTAATTAGAGATACCCAATTACCCTGTATACTTAATTATCGAAGTAATTACCGAGAACGTCTCTAGTAACATTGGCCTAGGCCATAAGTAATATGAGGTATCGATTTCAACGTTATTTTCAGGGTCAACCATCCAACGACAATTCGATCCAGGTCGAGGCGTAGTCGGCCGCCTTGTCGGTCATATAGAGCCGTGCCTGCCCGCCGGTGTTCCGGACGACGATCCAGCCATCCTTGATCAGGTCAACGACCTGGAGCCGTACCGCCGAATTCGACAGGTTCAAGACATCGCTCAGCATCGCGACATCCATGCAGCAGCCTTCGATTTGGCCGAGCACGATCAGGTCGAGAATGCCCGCACCTTGCGCCGATATCCCGGCCTCGCGCTGCGCCAGATAGTATCGCGTCCGCCGCCTCAACACGCTTCGGCAGAGTGCGACATTAGACGCATGCGGCCCCTGGCCCGATTCAGAATCTTCGTTACTTAAGTGCACCTGCATGGTGAGTCTCGATCTTTCCCCGGTGTCGTGCGCTTTCGTTACGCACATTGTTGTTTGCCGGAATTACGTCTCCGGTCAGTTCATTGTATTTGTCGCAACGCCGATCGTGCTGTTGAAGGACCCGCTCAGACTGTCCAGAGCGGCGACCAGCCCAACCGCAACGAGCGCGATGAGCAATCCGTACTCGATGGCCGATGCACCGCTCTCGTCCCGCATCAGTCGCATCAGAAATGCGTTAACCATGCTACCTCTCCCGACGCCACATACGTTGACGGCCTTGATGCGCCGCCTTGTTATTGTCTTTCAGTCCTCTCGCCGCCCGGTATTAATCCCGGATCTTTCGGGGGAGCCGACTGGCGTCTTGGAGGTAGAGTATCAGGACGATGGGGTTGTTCTACGGCGATTTGGGCCGATTAAGAATTATCCCTTTGGTTATGATGAGCAATTACAAAGGGATAGAACCTGCCGCGCAGGTCCCTACAATTTTATTAAATATCAGTGAATTAGTAGATTTGGGCCCAATCCGGACCCGCTGCCGCTCAAGCGGCGTCGCCGGGCTTCCGATCGTTGACGCCGGCCCGGAGGGCCCAAAGGGCGGCCTGGGTCCGATTGGAAACCCCAAGCTTACGGATAAGGGATTTCATATGGATTTTCACGGTCGCCGCCGTAATGCCGAGCCTGCGCGCCATCTGCTTGTTGGACAGACCCAGCGTCAGACATTCAAGGATGTCTTGCTCGCGCGGCGTCAGGTCGCGCAGACGACCGGCGTCTTCGATACCCGATCCGTCCATATCGCCGCGTAACCAAGCCGCGGCCAGACTGGAGGGAAAAACCGTCTCCCCGAGGGAAATCAAGGTCAGTGAATGAATGAAGGCATCCTTAGAAATCGAACTCAGCAGATACCCGCTGGCGCCGACCCGCAAGCTGGCGCCAAGCTCCTCGACAGACAATTCGAAAGACACGAGAACGATCCGCGCGTTCGTATAGACGGCGCAGAGGCGATCGACCGCGGATTCCGATTCCTCGGTAACGCCCGTCGTCACATAAATAATGATTTCCGGCTCGGGTTTCCCGTCCAGCGGACCGAGACAATCTTCGACACGGTCGAATTCGGCAATCGTCTGAAACGGCGACTCTTTCAAAAAGCCGTCCAGACCGCGCCGGAACAGGTCGTTGCCACCGACCAAGATTACGGGTGCTTGAGACACGCTCTCCCCCAAGAGACAAGCACCCCTCCCAACGACAGTAATTATACACAATTTCTCACAAAATAGCAGTCAATTTTCAATATTTATGAATATAGATTTATGTTTATTTACCAATATTTCAGTAAAATAACCATTTGATTTCACTGTATTTAGAGGTTTTCAAATATAAATTCATACCTGACGTCCGTTTCACGCATAACCGGTATATCCGCGGAGAACGATCCCGGCGTCTAGATTGACCAGATACCCCCTACTCAAATAGTTGGCCTATCAAATAAGCCGATACCCTGGCGAATGCCTATTGTCGTGCTAAGTTTCCAATGAAGGGAGTGCGACATGCAGCAATCGGCAAAACCATTTCAACGGCATCGGCCACGGGGATCCATTCATCGATGGCTGACGATGGGATTTACACTGGCATTTTTGGCAATACTGGTTCCGAGCCTCGCCGCCGAGGAGAAGCCGGTCGATCTGGAACTGTTGCTGGCGGTCGACGTCTCGGGCAGCGTCGATGCAGAGGAAGCACGGCTGCAACGGGACGGCTATCTCCGCGCGCTGCGTAATCCCGAGGTCATCGCCGCCATAAAGTCCGGCATGCTCGGCCGGATCGCGCTCAGCTACGTGGAATGGGCCGGTCTCGGTTGGTACAAGGTCATCGTCGATTGGACGGAAATCCATGACGAAGCCAGCGCCGCAGCATTCGCCAACAAACTGGCCGCCGCCCCCATCGTGACGGCGCATCGCACCTCCGTCAGCGACGCCATCGATTTATCCGTCCCGCGATTCAGCGGAAACGGCTTCGAAGGTACCCGCCGTATCCTTGATGTTTCCGGCGACGGGTCGAACAACTACGGACGTTTGGTGACCGATGCCAGGGACGATGCGGTTGCGGCCGGCATCACCGTAAACGGCTTGCCGATCGTCACGGACCAAACGAACGCAAAATATCCGACGATCCCCGATATCGACCTGTTTTACCGGGACTGCGTGATCGGGGGACCCGGGGCCTTTCATGTCGTGGCCAACGGGTTCGAGGACTTCGACCGCGCGGTCAGGAAGAAACTCATCCTTGAGATCGCCGGCCGGACACCGGCGGGCTACCAACGCGCCGCGTCGTCGCCCCTTCACGGCACCGCCCGGATCTGGCGCGTCTCCGAGCGGGTCTCTCCGCCCTGTAATATCGGGGAATGGCGCTGGCTCGGCATCATTACCGGCGGGACGGGCGAATAACACGCCGAAAACGCACGGCCCGACCTCTATCTGCCTAATTTTTGATCTGGATCAATTTTACGGCGGGGCCGCATCGCTAGGTTCTTTACTGGGACTGTAATGCCTCACAGCTCCCAAATTGCGCCAGCGCCTCGGCATCGAATCGTACAGGCGGCAACCCTGCTCGGATCTTTGCCGAGGCGCATCGCGCAAAATCAGGACCAGGGCTCTCAACCGAACACGAGCGACGACATGACCGACGGCGAAATCGCGTATATTTCCATGGTGATGATTCTGTTTTTCGGCTTCATCATCGTGATTGGATCTCTTTCGATGAGCCAGGAAAAACGCGAAGACTAAACGGCCGGGGGCCGGCGGCAACCCTGTCGACGACCGGAACCTCCCACACTCGCTCCCCAGCCACGGGGTCGGCCCCCCGCTCTTCGGCCCATACAATGCCGGTAAAGGCCACTCACGACGGCATGGCGTCGTTCGAGCCGAAAAGCTGATCCGATGCCGCGGGAATGCCTGCGACCTTAGCTCAGATAATCCGTTTCCTTGGCGCGAAGCGCGGCCCGGGCATCCTCGATGAGCGCCTCGTAACGGCCCTGACATGCCAGATCGTTATTCGCGATCAGGCATTGCAGGACATTCTGCAGCGTGTATTTCAAATCCTCGACTTGCGCCCGAAGCCCGACGATCTGGCAGGTATGCTCGAACCGGTTCGCGCCATCCTCGTCGGAAACGGCATTATCCCTTTGAACAAATTGGGACATTTCAAACACCTGTACTAGGTTGCCAAGCCAGCGTAAGAATTTATGGTTTAGAGAGAAATGACGGCGGTCACAGGTAAATCTCGTCACATTGCACTCTCGATTTTATATCTAAGGTTGCATATTTCGATTGCGGCGACCTGGGCAGCAACCTGTGTCCCGGTGGTCAAACTGCCCGACATCAGGTGAAATCGACCCCATTTCCATCGAAATTAATGTCATACGTCCATTTTTGCGCCGGGCTGTAATCCTCGATTGAGGTTAGTCTCGCATTCTCGGTCGAATGTCGCCCTTCGCCTGGAAGTTAGCAATACGGTAAGCCTTGGCTGGTATAATCGTGAAATTCCGGGTTCTTAGGCGTTCCGCCCTTCGGCGGACGGCGTCCCGAACCGATCCAAGTCTCTGCGATGCGTTGATGTCGCGTAGCGCAATCATTGGGCAGCCAGAGTTAGCGCGATGGCCTTTGCATTTGACCAACTCAAAATCTTGATCGTCGACGACGAGGCCAGTACGCGCACGATTATCAAGGAAGTGCTGCAAATCATCGGCTTCCGTCAGCCGAACATCCGAGAAGCAAGCGACGGCCTTTCGGCGCTAAAAAGCCTCGAAGAGGAGAAAGTCCACATCGTCATCTCGGACTGGCAGATGGAACCGATGGACGGTTTGACGTTCGTCCGCAAACTGCGTGATCAGGACAAGAGTCCAGACCCCTTCGTTCCCATCATATTCTGTTCGGCCCATACCGAAGAGGACATGATCGAGCGAGCACGCGATATGGGCGTGAACGAAGTGATCGCGAAGCCGATCAGCATCGGCAATATCGAAAGCCGGATCATCGCCGTTTTGGAACAGCCGCGGCCGTTCGTCGCCGCCTCACACTATTTCGGTCCGGACCGCCGCAGACGGCAGGACGGCCCGGCGGACGGCAAAGACCGCCGGCAGAAGAAGCGCGTCCACATCAAGACCGTGCGGGACGATACCTGACCGCTGGATCGCGTCCTCGACTTGATGCAGCAGACGATGCGCGTCATCATTGCGGTACCGAAACGCCTCGTCACGGGCGCGGCTGTTGATTCAACCTACAGGCCGTCAAATGCCGCAAAACACCGTCAACTCAATGAGCTCCCTCAAGATCATTCCGACGGGCAAAGCCGTCGGCGCCGAGATTCAAGGCATCGACCTGGCACAGCCAATGCCGAGAGAGGTGCGCGACGCGATCCACCAGGCCTGGCTCGATCATCTCGTGCTGTTGTTCCGCGGGCAGTCGCTGACACCGGAGCAGTACCTGGAAGGCGCCCGCATCTTCGGCGAGCCGCAGGTCGGCGCAGCGCGAAAATACTATGAGAAGGCCGGCTTGAATTCGATTGCGAACTCGCTCGATACGCCGGAAGTCACGATCCTTTCCAACCTGGACGAGGATGGCAATCCGACCGAACGCAACAGCGGCCTTGGCAGCCTGGAGGTGGTGTGGCATTCCGACAATTCCTACATTGAGCAGCCACCGGCCGGGAGTTGCCTCTACTCGATTGAGGTGCCGCCGAAAAGCGGCAATACCTCCTTCAACAATCAGTACACCGCTTACGAGACCCTGCCGGACGACCTTCGCGAGGCCATCCAGGGCAAGAAATCCATCCAGGATTCCACGCGGAACAGCGCCGGCGTGCTGCGGCCCGGCGTGACCCTGCCGACCCGCCCGTCCGAGGTTCCGGGTCCGCACCACCCCTTGGTCCGCGTCCATCCGGAAACCGGCCGCAAGGCTCTATACCTCGGCCGCCGCCGGGATTATCCGTCGCAATACATCGTCGGGATGGACGAAGACGAAAGCGAGGCCCTGCTCGACCGGCTGTGGGAACATGCCACACAGGACGAATTCAAGTGGACCCACACCTGGAAGGCAGGCGATTTGCTGGTTTGGGACAATCGTTGCGCGATGCACTACCGCGATCCGGTCGATTCGACCCAACGCCGCGTCATGTATCGCACTCAATTCCAAGGCGAGACCCCGATCCCGGGCTAATAAGCCGCCGAGGCTAAGGGTCGACCGCCAAGATTTCCTCGTTATCGAAGTAATCCGATCGGATCACCGGCGCGCCGTCGGTGATCTCGATCAAATCCTCCATGTGATAGCCGACCTCGCCCGGCCACCGCACGCGCGTTTCCACCGTCGACATCATGCCCGGCTCGTAGACCGTATCGTCATGCGGGCTTATCAGGGGATATTCGTGCAGTTGCAGGCCGATCCCATGTCCGTTGTGCGCATAGGGGAACGGGATATCGTGTTTTTCATGCAGCCGCGTCGCCGCCTCGAAGAGTTCCCGGCCAGCGTTGCCCGGTCGTAGCATGTCGATGATCGTGTGATGGATCTCGCGCAGTCGGCCCCACCAGGACCGGTCGACATCGTTCACCGCGCCGAGCTTGGCGGTCCTTCCAACGTTGGAATAGTAGCGACTGTAGTACCCGCCGGTGTCCGCCTTGAGGATGTCGCCGGGCCGCAACTCGTAACCCGACGGGTCCATGTGCGGAAAGCCGGTGTTCGGGCCCGCATTGATATGGGTGAAGGCCACCGACTCCGCGCCGGAACGCAGAATCCGATCGCTCAGGCCATAGCACATGTCGCGCTCCGTCATGCCGGGCCGCGCGGCCTGAAACGTCTCCATCAGGGCCCGCTCGGTACCCCGGAACGCCTGCGCCATGATCTCGCGTTCGCGCGGCGACTTGATCATCCGCGCCTTGGCGAACAGATCCTCGCAGGGCGCCACGTCGAGTGCCGGCAACAGATTGTTCAAGGCGCCGAGGTAGCGCGCGCCCAGATAATCCAACTCCATACCGATCCGGCCCTGCTCCAGGCCGAGGTCACAAAGAACGTCGGCCAAGACCGTGATCGGCGACGTCACGAACTCCTTATACGTACGGATATCGGTGATCCAGGACTCCTGCCGGACATACCCTTCTTCGACGGCGCAGAGGATGAAGGTCGGCGCGCGCTCGCCGTCCCAAACGATCAAGGCGAGACGATCGCGGATATCTACTTGGGTCGAGACGAAGACATCACTTATGTAGTTCACGTTCTCCGGGGAGACGGCGACGACCGCATCAAAGTCACTCTCCACGATTACGCGGCCCAAGCGGCCGAGATCGCCGACCGCATCCTGCATCGCCTTCATGTTCGTGCCTCCCCTCCATCCGACGAAACGCTACAAACGCGCATCATCGACTCAATGGCCGATCAACGCAAATCTACTAGTAGATACCAGTCGGCGAAACAACGGCTCATTCTGGATGCCGCAAAAGTCGAGTCTCCATCAGGTAGGTGTGCCCCTGGGGCGGTTCGGAAAGTTTCATTCGTGTTAAAAACAGGCAGGCTTTCCCATCCAACATTGCCGGCCGACGTCCCCTCGCCCGCGCGGACGGCCATGCCAGCTTGCAACAGATTATGGTTAATTTCCCCCCTTCAAAAAGATGAACACGCTGATATTGCTATTTAAATCGAATTTATTTGGTTTATATCAAGATAAAAAATTAACGATATTTGTATCTCTAAAGTAATAACTCCTAATCTCATGTAATTATTTAAAATTTTACTCGATTTTTCTAGGTAATGATCATATCTAGGTAATGCTCTTGGGAGGGAGCGCACAAAAGGATTTCGAGGGGACGGTATGACAAACGCACCTGTATTTCTCGTTGGCGGCACCAATTTATTTCGCCGTGGATTGATGAGCTTTCTCGGCGACACCGATTTCGCGGTAACCGAGGAATTCGATACCATCGACGATTGCATCACGGCGGCCGAGTCCGAGACGCCGGAAGTCGTCATCTACGCAGCCTCCGGGGATATCGAAGTATCGGAAAGTGCGATCGAAACATTGACCGGCACTTTCCCGGACGTCCGGCTCATGGTGCTGTCGGGCGAACTCTCGGTCGAGGAACTCGGGGCCTGCCTCAAAGCCGGCGCACGCGGGTATCTTCTCAGCAGCATTTCGAAAGAGGCGTTGATCCATTCGCTCACCTTGGTCGTTCTCGGCGAGACCGTGTTTCCGTCAGGACTGGCCAACGCATGGGTGAGCGGCCGCCTGTCGCAACGGCGGCAGACGAACAAAGCGCCGGTTCGCGATCTCACACGCCGCGAGACCGACATTCTGGAATGCCTGACCTCGGGGGCGTCGAACAAGCAGATCGCCCGCGACCTCGGCATTACCGAAGCCACGGTAAAAATCCACATGAAGTCGCTGATCCGGAAGATCGGCGTCAGCAATCGGACCCAAGCCGCATTGTGGGCCATCAACTCCGGATTTGGGCAAAGCATTATGGGTGCGGCCGCCTAAGCCGCATCGCCAAACACAAGCCAAGTGATAGGGAGATAAAAAATGTCGAAGGAATTCTTTAAATCATTGATGTTGGACGAGAGCGGCGCGACTGCAATCGAGTACGGATTGATCGCTTCGCTGGTATCGGTCGCCGCGATCGGCGCCATGTCGGCGATGGGCACGTCACTCGAGGAAATGTTCAATCACGTGTCGAACGAGCTGAAAGGCGCGGCAAACACGACAACGGGATAAACCCGGGATCGACACCGTGAGGTACGAAACGGCCCCGCACCATAAGTGCGGGGCCGTATTCCGTTGGTGCTGCCGTATATCTAACCGTTGAAGAAGGGTCGCTCGCCGGTGATTGTCGTCCTGTGCATGCGCCGCCGGGTATTTTCTTCGTCGAACGGCATCGCCTTATGCACGGCGCTTCGGTTGTCCCAGATGATAAGGTCGCCTGGCCGCCATTTATGGACGTAAACAAAGGCTGGCTGCGTTGCGAAATCCATTAACTCCTTGATAAGCGCCTGGCTTTCCGGTTCGTCTTCCCCATCGAATGTCCGGGTGAAGACTTCGGAGACAAAGAGCGCCGGCCGGCCGTTATCCGGATGGGTCCGAACCGCCGGATGCAGAACCGGCGGCGTCTTGGCTTTCTGCTCCTCAGTCAGCGGCGCACGGTTCTGTAAATGCGCCCGCTCATAGTTCCAGACATAATCATGCACCCCGTTTCGCGCCGCCAACCACGTCTTGCGTTCCTCGGGAAGCGCATCGAACGCCGCGAACATGCTGGCAAACGCTGTCTCGCCGCCTTCTTCCGGGCATTCAAGGCAATAGAACAACGACCCCATGCTCGGTTCCGGCAGATAGGACAGGTCCGAATGATACCGTTTCGACCCTCCATGCGCGCCGATATGGCGGCCATCTTCGATGATGTTGGAAACGACGAAGATCTCCGGATGTTCCGGCAGGCAGAAATTCGACAACACGTGATTTTCGAGCGGCCCGAAGTCGCGGCTGACCGCGATATGCTGTTCCGGCGACAATGACTGATCGCGCAACACGATCACCGACCGGTCGGCGAGTTCGCGCCGTAGCCGCGCCATAACCGCGGGAGCTACAGGCTTGCTGGCATCGATCCCTTGCGCAAGCGACCCGATATGTGGGGTCAACGCTTCGAAAGTGACCTCAGACTCGTCAATGGAGAGCGATTCGGGCATGCAACTCACCTCGTCACGGTTTGGATTCGCCGCCCGTGGCAGCGGTGGCGAGTCTAGACCGGCGGCCCAGAACGATGCAAACGCCCCCGACGATCAATTCCGGACGAGACGGTATACCGCGACCCCGCCCAGAAGCGACAATCCCGACAACAGCAGGATAAAGGCCGCCGGCAGTGGCACGGTCGAGACGGCGCTCACCACCTCGGCCGATTGAACGCGCGCGAATGGAGCGGCAAATATTTGGCCGTTGGCACTCGTGCCCCGGCCCGCCCGAATATTGAAATTCGCGAAGGTGAATTCGATGAATCCGTCTGACTCGGTAAAATTCGGCGTTATCCGTATCAATCCATCGATCGTGCCGTCGACCACGCTGGTCAGGTCCGTCGAGACGCCATCGAATAGACTGCCCGCGGAGACGAATGGGACGATCGCCGCGGAACCAACAACACCGCTTCCCAACGAGGTTCCGCCGTCGAACAATTGCGCGTTGACGGAGATCCCCGGCCCCGACGCGGTGAACGGCGTCGTCGTAAGCGCCAAAACATCGAGACCACCCGGCACGACGGGCGGCGTGTTGAAGAACGAAAACGTCACCTCAAGTGCTTGTCCCGGCTGCACCAACAACGCCACGGCGTCGTTGCGCCAACCGGACAAAGGCAGAAGGGTCAAGACAAGGAATAGAACCGAGACACATCGCGATACGGCGCGCGGGCTTGCGAAACCCCGACGCGCGCCGCTCTTCACGGAACGCCACATGATGATCCACCAAAGCTTCCCACACCAAAAGCGTTACCACTTTAGAAATAGATCATTGGCCTAATCAAGTGGATTTTGGTTAACGGCGATGGCCGAATTGGGATTTATCTGCTCTTAAACAAAGAAATTTAACTAATATGATCATCTAAAAGGTGAAATATTGCGTATTGAACAACCGAAAATTCACGAATTGCCGGGATAGTCATACTTGCACTATTCGTTCTCCCTGGAAGACTGATGCGATCCCGGACATATGCTGACTGAGGCGACATAATCCATGTATGGCATGATCCACCAGGCTGCCCGCGAAATGGTCAACGATCAGCACGGGCCGGAGGTCTGGAACGACATTCTGCGGAAAAGCGGTCTGGGCGAGGAGTTCTTCATCAGCGCACAGCACTATCCGGACGAAAAAACAAACGACTTAATCGGCACGATTTCGCAGATTTCCGACAAAGACATCGAGACCGTGCTCGAAGAGTTCGGCGCTTACTGGATCAAGTTCAGCGACGCGTCGTCCTTCGCCGGCATAATGCGCATGGCAGGCGACGATCTGTTTTCCTTCATCTCGAATTTGGACCGACTCCACGCCAGCATAAAGACGACAATGAACAAGGCCCAGACTCCCTCGTTCGAAGTCGTCGAATTGACTGCAACCAAGATCGGCGTCGTATACCGCTCGGACCGGACCGGATTAGCCCCATTCGTTCGGGGGCTGTTTTACGGCCTGTTGGCGCATTTCGGTGAAACCGGCACGGTGACCCACCGCGACATTGATGACGGTTGCCTCTTCACGATCGAACTGCGGCCCGGAAACGCCGTTTAGGTCCAGCCCTTTCATTCGATGGCATTTTCGCTTACATCCGACGATCTCGCGGCGCTCTATCCGCCTTATATCCGCACGGACCCGACCGGCCGGATACAGGCGACCGGACCGTCACTCGTCCGCCTGTTTCCGGAGGGGTTGATCGGCGCACCCTTGCTCGACGCCGTCCTGTTCGAACGACCGAAAAATCCCAGCAGCCTGGAACAGCTCCACGGCTACAACGGGCAACTCATGCTGAGAATCAAGGCGGATATGTCGGTCTGCCTGCGCGGCATTGCGCTTGAGAAAAACGGCGAAACATATTTATTGATCGGGCATGTCCCAAATCTCGAATCCTCCGCCGAACGGGGCCGGCTTCAATTCGGTGATTTTTCACTAACCGACAATTCGTTGGACGCGTATCTCGCGGCGGAAATACGACGCGCCCTGCTTGAAGATGCCGACGTCATGGCCCGGCAGCTTACCGATGCCCGGCGGCGCGCGGAATCGGCAAACCAAGCCAAATCCTCCTTTCTCGCGAACATGAGCCACGAAATCAGGACTCCGTTGAATGCGATCATCGGATTCTCCGAGATTCTAACCCAAGAGACCTTCGGCCCGATGGGCCATGAGCAGTATGGCGAGTACGCCGCGCTGATCCACCGAAGCGGCAAACATCTGCTTGATCTGATCAACGACATTCTCGATCTGTCGAAGATCGAGGCCAACCAATACGACCTCAATCCAACGGCCTTCTGTCCGCTCGAACTGGCGCGGGAATGCCTGGACATCATCGCCAATGGCGTAGCGCAAGATCCGGCCGACCTTACCATCGATCCGGAAACAATAGATTTCGAGATTTTCGCCGATCGCCGGGCCATGAAACAGGTCCTACTCAACCTGTTATCCAACGCGGCGAAATTCACAACGCCAAGCGACAGTATCAGCATCCGGATCGAACGCGATGCGAAGGAGATACTGGTCCGCGTATCGGACACCGGCGCCGGTATCGCGGCAGACGACTTACCGAAAATCAGGGATGCCTTCGTTCAGGGCGGCCGGAGCAGCGCCTACATGGCCAGCGAAGGAACCGGGCTTGGCTTGGCGATCACGGATTCGTTGTTGCGCCTTCACGGCGGCTGGCTGGACATCGAAAGCAAGCTGAACGAAGGAACGACCGCAACCTTGCATCTGCCGATCGGTCGGTGCAGGACCAACCTCAGAGGCCCAACTACAACCAATCGTCCATAGCGCTATTCGTTGTAGGCGCGCACCACCTCGACATCGATCAGACGGCACCCGCCGGCCAAGACACCCTCGACACCCCACTGTAACGCGTCGTGCAATGCATCGGCATCGGCGATCGTTCCGCGGCCTTGCCAACCCAATCCTTCGACGAGCCGTACGATATCGGGCGTCGGGTCGTTTATTTCCTGACCGACCCACCGGTTTTCCGGCGGCCGATTGCGGTCGACGGCAACGCGCTCCTGATGCAGCACGTCGTTGAAGTAGGAATGGTTGTTGCCGACGATCACGAGCAGCGGGATACGGTATTTCGCCGCCGTCCAAAATGCGGTCAGTCCCATCAAACAATCCCCGTCGCCGAGAATTGCGATCGGCAACCGGCCCGTCCCTTGAAGCGCCAACGCGGCCCCGACCGCCATGCCGGGCCCGGATCCGATACCCGCGCCGCCGTCGCCGCCCAGCATGGCGAGCGGGTCGTCGAAGTCGCGCGCGCCGCCGGGCCAGCCCAGCGGAACACGGATCAAGGTCGCGGGCCGATTGCCGAGAACATCGTCCAGAACGGCAGCCATATCGAAATAGTTGAGCGTCTCGCCCGGCCCAGACCGGGGCGGCTTGCTGTAGGTCACCGGCACCGCATCCCACGCCGCCGCGCCACTCTCTCCGCCCAACCGGTCTTCCAACGCGGGGATAAGGCTCGCGACGGCGACATCGGGTTCGGCGAGAATTCGCACATCGGCGGGCGGCAGAACGTGATGATCCATCGACCAGCCGTTGTGTATATAGGGATCGACCGTGCAGTTAATGACCTTGGCGGCGATATCCGCATCACCGGCCGCCAATTGATAGGTTCCCGCGAGATCGATCCAGTCCAGTGCAAGAATCACATCCGTTTCTACTAGTAGACGTTTCGCATCCTGCGCAGGACGCTTGATCGGCGGCAAGGGATGCAACGAATGCGACGTCGGGAAGGACGAGCCAGCCTTCAGATCCGTCATAACCCGTGCCTTCAGCATTTCGGCCAACCGAATCCGGTTATCCCAAGCTTCGCGCTCGCGGGATACCCGGCCTGCCAGGATAAGCGGCCGTTCGGCCTTCGCGAGCAGGTCGGCGGCCTGGTCGACCGCTGCGGCAGACGGCGCCGGCGGCTCGCCGGGGGAAAATCGCTCGATATTGGGAATAACCGGCGGGGTCTCGATCGGGTCCTCCTGCATGCCGAGATCGAGACAAACATAGACCGGCCCGTTCGGCGCGGTACGCGTGATCTGCCACGCCCGCAGCATGGATTCGACCACGGCATCGGCCGTCGCTGGCTGATCGTCCCATTTCACATAGTCACGGATCAACGCGCCCTGGTCCTTGGCGGTATGGATCCACTCGATCCAAGGCCGCCGCCGGGAGGCGTCCATCGGTCCGGTGGCACCCAGGATCAGCATCGGCACCCGGTCGCACCATGCATTGAAGATGGCCATCGTACCGTGCATCAGGCCGACGTTGCTGTGCAGCGCGACCGCCATGGGTTTGCCCGTCACCTTCGCGTATCCGTGCGCCATTGCGACGGCATGTTCCTCGTGCAGCGCGATGAGCATTTGCGGGTCGCGGTTTCCGAGATAGTTGACCAGACTGTCATGCAATCCGCGATAGCTGGCCCCCGGATTCAGCGCAATATAGGGAATATCGAAGGTCCGCAGCATTTGGGCGGCGAGATCGCTGCCCCACCCCATCTCGAACTGGCCCGCATTGATGGGGCGCTCAACGTCGCGGAGCGCCTTCGACGACTGTTTCTGGGACTCGTCATTCATGGCGAACACACCCTCCCTTCGACACGATCGATCGGATCAAGCACCAAGTGTGTCTTGCAACCGGGGAATGCGCAAATGACGCGGCGCCCGCTACGCTGAGATCACCGGCAACAAGACATGCGATGGCCGCGCTGCGTCATGGAATACCGTCTGGTGCGCGGTCGCCAAATTCGCTTCGAAATAGTCGTCGCCGCCGGTGTTGTGGTTGCGGTCGAAATTCGGGAAGTCGCTGCTCTGGATGTCGACGCGGATGCGATGACCCGGCAGAAAACAATTCCCGGTCGGGTTCAACGTGATGGCGTATTCGTAAACCTCGCCCGGCTTAATCAAGTCTGTTTGGTCGGTCCCGTTCCGGTGCCGCGCCCGGATCAATCCGTAACACAGCTCTTGTGCGAATCCGTCCGGATGGACGTCGATCAGCTTGGCCACGAAGTCCGTATCCGGCGCGGATGAGGCCGCGTGAAGGATCACCGATACCGGTCCCACGACCTCCAGCGGCTTTTCCAATGGCGGCGAGGTATAACGCAAGATATCGCGCCGCCCGTCCAACGGCCGTTGATCCTTCGGCAGTTGCTGGCCCGACTTGGTGTAGATCGTCATGACCGGGTCGCGCGGATCGTAGTCGTATTCGTCGGCCGGCTCGTCCGAGGGCGGTTCCGGCGACAGTGTGCCGTCGCCACCGATACTGTCCGCGTGACCACCGCTATGGAAGTACCAGGGCGTCGATTGCATGCCCTTGGGCGGCCACTGATCGTCGGTGCGCCATTGGTTGCGGCCCATCACGAAAATCTGCGCGGGCGCCCAATCGTCCGCAGCGGTGCTCTCTCCCTTCAGCCATTTCGCGAACCAGGCGTCGGCCATCTCGAAATAGTCCCACTCCGCGGCGGGCCCGAAATCCAATTCGCCGACGCGGCGGCCCAAGGCCAAGGTGGTGTGTCCCCAAGGCCCGACGATCAGTTTTTGGTTCTCGCGCGCGAAATCGGTCTTGCCGTTCGCCCGCATGCCGGTGAACTGCTTGATCGTTCCCACCTGCTGGTCGTACCAGCCGGTGCCGCTCAGCACCGGTACGTCGACCTCCTTGTGCCGCGCCTCATGCCGGAAATGATCGATCACCGTTTCCCGCAGCAACCGGTGCCAGTATTCATGCATGCCCGGCATCGCGCTTTCGGGGATTTCGGACAGAGGCAGGTACCAGAGCCACTTGCTGCGGTCACGCTCCTCCCAAAGCGCGTCCGCCTCGTCCGGCGTCTTCGGTGCACCGGGCACTTGCAGCCGCCGCGCCATGTCCGGGCTAATCGTGTTGATCGTCCACGTCATCCGCCGGCCCAGGCGCACCACGCCGCTCATATGCCGGTCAAGATGGTTGGCGACCACGCCTTGGGCGAACATGCAGACCAGATGCGGCGGCCGCGTCGGCGCCATTTCCCATTGGGTCATGCCGCAATAGGAATTACCGAACGTCCCGACCTTGCCCGTCGAACCCGGCAGCGTGGCACACCATTCGACCGTGTCGTGCCCATCCTTGATACAGGGGTTGAGGGGGTTGCTCCCCATGTGCAGCAGCGGCTCGCCCTCGGAATCGTAGCGGCCCCGAAGGTCCTGGAACACGACGATATAGCCGCGGGCCGCCATTTCCGCGGCGATTTCGTCATGCATCTTACGCTCGGTCTTGCCGTAAGGCGTCCGGCACAGCAAAACCGGAAAATTGCCGCCGTCACGGGGCCGGTGCACATCCGCCCGCAGCGTCACGCCGTCGCGCATCTGCGCCGGCACGTTCCGCTCCGTCTCGACCGTGAATGTCGTCACGCCGTCCTCCCCCGATGCCGGAATTCAAACAAGGAAGGCACAAGTATGCGCCGGATCGCCCGCGCACGAAAGCCGAGGCGGTGCTGTCCGGCCGACAAGGCTAGCGTTTCAACGACGCGGCCGGCCTATTTTGCGAGGCGCAGGTTACTGAGCTGGGTTCCGATCGCGATGAAGGCGGCGGTCAACTCGTCCTCGCCGGGCGAATTGAAATAATGTCCCGGCGTCGTGGCGCAATCTTCGTAGGTGTCGCGGATCGCCTGGTTCGACGAGCCTTCGGTGTCGAAGGTGATCGTGTAGATGATGATGCCTTCGTCCTTCATAAGGTCGCAGGTTTCAAGCATCCGAGAGTTGATTTCCGCCTTGATGCCGGAGTTGGACGTCGAGCCCAACCGGTTCCATTGGCGCATGCCATAGGCCGAATAATGATTGTAAACGATGTTGTTCTGACCGTCGGTCATCATTACGACCGCCTTGTCGGACAGCGGCTGGCTGGCCGCCAACAAATCCGCAAGATAGTCCTTTGGCAGAGTTGTTGAATCGTCACCACCTTGCCACAGGCCCCGCCAACGCGGCGAAATGGTCCGCCAGCCCCAGACCAGTCCGGCATTGCCCATCGTGCCGCCATGCCGCCAATAGACCATATCGTTCAAGACGTCCTCGACATCGGTCTTGGCCTTGATAAGAGGCTGGATCGGGTCCGCGCAGTTGGTGTTCGGGCCACGGGCATTCGATTCATTCGTCTCGACGATGGCGGGCCAATCCAAACTAGTTGCGGTTTTAGGCCAATATGCGGGCACGAATGCCTCGTCGGTCGGCGTATCGTCGTTCCGGTCACGCACACCGAGATGGCGGGCTTCGACGCACCCTTTCCACACCGCCGGGCTATAGGCCGACTGATTCAGCGCTGTAAGCCAACCGCTATGTTGTTGGCCGATATTCACCATCGACGTGTACGGCACGATCGAAATGTAGAAATCGTCGATTTCCTCACGCCCCGCGTAGAGGATATTCACGAGTTGGAGCGACGCGTCCTTCAAATCCTCGACCTTGGATTGGGACGAACCCGACGCGGTGTGTCGCATTGAGCCCGTATTATCCAGCACCAAAGCCAGTTCCATACCCTTGACCTGACGCTGCACCTCCGCCGACGCCGCAACACCCAGGTCATCGACACCCAATACCGACATCAAGGTCGTATCGAGCCTAACACTGGCTTCGAGTTTGATGGTCTGATCCGTCGTGTTGATCGTGGTGGTCGGTCCGGTAAGCGTGGCGCCCATGTATCCCGGAGGGAAATTCGCATCAAAAAACTTTTGAATAGCAGCGTCGCGCGCCGTGACATCGAACATGACACGGCCACCCGCCAGAGCCGCCGCGTCCAACGCGTAGTTCAGACGGGTCTTAATCAGATAGCCCCGAGCGGTATCGACCGCGAGACCGGTGAAGGCCACCAGCGGGACCGCCGCTGCCGCCACCATCGTTACGGTGCTCCCCCGGGCATCGCGACGAAGCTGGTTTAGCAGACTCGAAATTCGACGAATGAAACGAACCACTCTTCCATCCAACCCAATTCAATGGAAACCGTTTGGCATAGCAGAGTAGGTTAAACGTCCTAATAGAAGGTTATCAGCACACGCAACCCATCCATAGGAAGCTGATTTCTATTCAAAATTCTAACTTAAAACACATTTTCTCTAATTTCTTACAATCATAGGTATTCTATCTCGGAGATTTTATTGAATCCGATTGGTCCGGCGCTCCATTGGGCGCTGGTCAATCACCTGTCGCGGTCTTCTGGCCGCCGGTGATCCCGAGGCCGTCGGGTACGTCGAAGTCGAATGTCCCTTCTTCGAAGCGGTTGTAGTTTTCGTATCCGAGAATCTCATAGAGCCGGGACCGGGGTTGTAGCTTATCGATAAAACCCTCCTGAGTGCCCTCGGCCAAGAGCCGGGCCATGCCCTCCTCTACCGCCTTCATCGCGAGCCGGAAGCTCGTGTTCGGATAGATCACGATGTTGATACCCAAATCCTGCAATTGCTCGGCCGTCAGCAGCTTGCTTTGGCCGAATGCGGTCATGTTGGACAGGATCGGCACGTCGATCGCCTTCCGGAAGGCCGCGTACTCGCTTTCATCATGCATCGCCTCGGCGAAGATGGCCTCGGCGCCGGCGTCGACATAGGCCTTTGCGCGGTCGATGGCGGCGTCCAGCCCTTCGACCGCCCGGGCATCGGTTCGCGCCATCACCATGAAGTTGCTGTCAATCCGCCCATCGAGCGCGGCCTTGATGCGCGCGGCCATGCGCTCGACCGTGGTTATCTTCTTATTGTCGAGATGGCCGCAGCGTTTCGGTTCCTGCTGGTCTTCGATATGGATGCAGCACACGCCCAGCGATTCCATCTCGCGCGCGGTGCGGTAAACACTCTGTGGTTCGCCGAATCCGGTATCCACATCGATGATCGTGGGCAGGTTGGTCGCCCGCGCGATCTGATACCCGCGGGTCGACACTTCTGTGAGTGTCGTCAGCGCCACGTCGGGCAAACCGAGATCGTTTGAGAGCGAAGCGCCCGGGATATAGACCCCATCGAAGCCCTGCTGTTCCATCAACATGGCGACGAACGGCGAAAACGCGCCGGCAAACCGCTGGAGCTTTCCGGTCGCGAGCGCGTCGCGGAACGTTTTCCGGCGCTCGGCCGGCGTGGTGGTGATGTGCAGCATGGTGCGATACCTCTCAAATACGGATCAACAGGCAAAAACAACGTATCCGAATCTGGTGTACCCTGCGATACCGTATCAGTAGAGGACACGCGCGTGACGGACCGGCCCAACATTCTTCTCATTACCTCGGATCAACAACGGGGCGACTGTTTTGGCTTCGAAGGCCGTGCGGTGAAGACGCCGCATCTCGACCGCATGGCGCGAAGCGGCACCCGCTTCAGCGCCTGCATCACCCCGTCCGCCTTTTGTCAGCCCGCGCGCGCCTCCATGTTGACCGGGTTGCTGCCCTACACCCACGGTGTCGCGGACAACGGGATCAACCTGGACCCGGCAACCGGAGAAGCGGGATTCGGCGGAACGCTCGGCAAGGCGGGGTACGCCACGGCCTTCTTCGGCAAGGCGCATTTCTCGACGAAGACCACTTACAATCCAACCGACACGCCCGAATGCAATTTCGGCTCACAGACATACCCGGACGACTGGTGCGGTCCATATATGGGCTTCGAGCATGTCGAGTTAATTGTCCACGGGCATCTCAACAAGGCGCGCGAGAATAAACGGCCGCCTATCGGCCAGCATTATGAGCGCTACTTCTTCAGCCGCGGCGAGAACGGCGAGGCGCTGGACCGTTGGGCTACGGAATTGCCGCCGGTGACCGGCGCCGCGCAGACTTGGCATTCCGCCCTGCCCGCCGCGTGGCACAGCAGCAGTTGGATCGGCGACCGCAGCATCGAATGGCTGCGAAGCCGCGACCGCAGCGATCCGTTCTGCATGTGGGTTTCGTTTCCCGACCCGCACCACGCCTTCGACTGTCCGGAGCCGTGGAGCCGCCTGCACCACCCGGACGAGGTGGAAATTCCCGAGCACCGAACGCTCGACCTGGAGCGGCGTCCCTGGTGGCACAAGGCCTCGCTCGAGGGGAAACCCATCGTGGACGACCCGGAAATCCAGCGCTACCGCGCGAAGGGGCAAAGGGTCCCGCCGCAGACGGACACGCAACTGCGCGACATGACGACCAATTATTACGGCATGATCTCCATGATCGACCATCAGGTCGGGCGGATTCTCGATGCCGTGGACGCCGCCGGGGATCGCGGCAACACCATCGTGATCTTCACCACCGACCATGGCGATCTGTTGGGCGATCACGGCCTCTACCTCAAAGGCCCGACTTTATATGAAGGGGTGCTGCGGGTCGGCATGATCGTCGACGGGCCCGGCATTCCGGCCGGTAAGATCGTGAGCGATCCGATCTCCACCCTTGACCTCGCCCCGACCTTCTACGACTTCGCGGACGTCCCGTTGCCGGAAGCGCTGCAGGGTCGAAGCCTCCATCCGCTGATCCATGGCGACGGTTCAGCCAGACGGGAGGCGGCCTTGAGCGAATGGTATGTCCACAAGTCGCGCTACGGATTCGATATGGATTTGCGGACGGTGCGGACGGCCACCCACAAATGCACCTTCGAAATGTTGACCGGTGCGGGGGAGCTCTACGACCTCGTCGACGATCCAACGGAAATGGAGAACCGCTTCGACGATCCTGCCTACGCCGCCGTGCGGCGCCATTTGGAGGAAATCATGCACGCGCGGCCAGGCACCCGGATGGAGACGTTCCCACCCCAAATCGGGATGGCTTAACCGCCCCGGCGCGGCGTCATCCCTTGATCGGCAAGTCCGGAACCGGCAGTACATCGAAACCGGACTTGCCGACCTCCAAACCGTGTGCGGCGACGAGATCCGAAATGGCGACCGGTTTGCCATGGGTATCGACCAGGCTTCGAAAGACGACCGCTCCCGTCTTACAGGCGACGGTCAGCGCGTTGGCGGAAATTTCCAGAATCAGCCCGGCCTCTCTGTCGGTCCGATTCCCAGGGTCCAGCGAGACACGTCCGACCCAAAGCGACTGGCCGGCAAGATGAACTTCGGGCAGGAAGAAGCTGTTTTCCATCGGATAAAACGAGACGGCCCGGACATAGCGATCCATGGCGTCGGTCGGTAGCTCGAAGGGGAATAGCCCGTTGTAGGGGATGTCTTTCCTCGAAAAATACGTCGCCTTTTCATGGTTTTGTGGAATTCGGTTGATGCGACGGGTCTTGATTTGCGTCAAGAGATCCGGAAACACCCGAATGCCTTCCTTGATACAACGGCCGACCAAGGAAACGGCGGCCTCCCGGCCGGTCAGGTCGAACAGCGATTGCACCACGATATCGCCGGTATCGACGCCGCGGCTGACGAACATCCAAGTGACACCGTAGTCGGAAGCGCCGTCGAGAATGGCCCAGGAACAGACGTTTACGCCGCCGTAGCGCGGAAGCGGCCCGTTGTGGAAGTTGATCACGCCGGTCTTCGCCGTCGAGAGAAGGTCATCCCGAATAATCTTGAAGCTGTTGATATTGAAGATCACATCAGGCTGGATGGTCCGTATTTCTTCCACCAGTGCAGGATCATTCACGTTGCCATTGTCCCGGCATGGAATATTTAACTCGTCACACGCCGTCGCGATTCGGGATACCGGGGTCTCCTCAAGGGAATCGCACACCACGAGGGCCATATCGCCGATATCGGCCTCGACCGCCATCCTAAGGCAATCGATCGCCATTTTACCGTTCCCGATAATGACGTAACGGCTCATGGATTCAGTCCCCGGACTTCAAGCTGCGGGGACTGTAACACGCAAGCAGTCGGCTTCAACCGTCCCCTGGGACGGAATACCAAAGAACGACCCGACTCCTAAGCGAAATCATGAGGTTATGCGGCGATCGGCGTTTCGCCCTTGGTCTGGGTCCGGTGCATCATGCGCCGCTCGCCATTGTCGAAGGATTCGCGATAGTGCATCAGGCAACGATTGTCCCAAATCAACAGGTCCCCGACGGCCCATTCATGCGCCCAAGCGAATTCACCCTCGGCGCAATGCGCCCACAGGGCATCCCACAACGCGGTATCCGTCTCACCTAGGATATTCGACGCGCCGGACCGTCGCCCGAGATACAAGGCTTTCCGACCCGTCGCCGGATGCACCCGAACCAAGGGATGGCGCGCGCCGGGCGCTTTCTCCGGATCGGTCGTCCCGACGAAATCGGCAAACTTCTTCCGCACCTCGCCCGCACTGGTATAGGTCGCGTCATGCACGGCCACCCGGCCCTGGATTCGTTCTTTTAAGTCGTCGGGCAGCGCCTCATACGCCTTGTACATGTTCAGCAGATGCGTGCCGCCGCCTCGGCTCGGCACTTCCAACGCATAGAGAAGGCTAGCGGTCGGCGGCTCTTCCATGAACGACATGTCGGTATGCCAGATCGCCTCGCCATTGCCGAGGCTGCCGATCGGCTCTCCGTCTTTAGTGATGTTGGAGATACAGGCAAGTTCGGGATAACCCTCGATCCAATGGCTGCCAGACTTGTTCGGCGGCGCCATTTCCAGTTCGCCGAAAATTTTGGAGAATTCGATGAGCTGCGGGTCCGTGAGCGTCTGATTCCGGATCAACAACCCCAGATGATCATGCCAAGCCTGAATAATCTTGGCCTCCGCGGCGGCGTCGAGAGGCTTGGACAAATCCACGCCCCGTATCTCCGCCCCTAACGGAGCATCGAAGGGATGCACCTCGACTGTTTTAGACTGCATTCCTTTTTCCTTCGCGACCTAAGTACTCAATAACTACAAACGATTATGCATTGCATTGCGCCCTCCGACAAAACCACGGTCTCTGAGGATGCTGAATCTGGCAGTCTCGATGTCCACAAATTTGCCGTGACACCGAAAAAGAATCAGGCCAAAACCGACGGAGCCGATGGAGGCTGGCCTCATGCAGATCGAAGTTTTCGTTCATACGCTACGGGACAAGGAAGCGGTTCGCGTCACGCGTTACAACACACATCTTATAGAGATGTGGGAGAGCGACACACGGATCGGGCAATTCTACAGGGAATGGCGCCGGGCGATTCGGCCGCACCGATATGCGCCCCTGACGGAGGATTTCGCGCCGTCCGGCGATGACGTGGCTATGGTCAATGTCATCCCCAAGAATCCTTATGAATTCCAATCGATTAGTGGCCGCAGCTTGATATCGATCACCCCGCTCCGCCGCATCGGCGACACCAAATCGCCGGTCATACAGCGTCAACTCTTCAATGACTTGCTTCATATCAAACAATTGGGCGAACCGCTCTACCAGCAAGTCGACATTCGTATCCGTCAGGGCGACAACTGCGTTGAATCGTCCAGCCTCTGCCTCATGGTCCCGACTGTCCAGGAAGACGGACATACGCAGCATGTGTATTCCGTCATGCGCCAGGTCGGCGCGATGAATGACATCACGGCATCGGCCTGATTTCCGAAGTCTGGGTTTCTTCAAAAGGAAACGACTCCATCGCATGATGTACGAAACCGCCACTTATAACGCGACATACGGCAACGGCGATTCTCAGATGCGCATCCGACTGGGCATCGACGGACTGTTGCAAGCCGAGAAGACCATCCGGCGGCTTCTGGGCTCGTCGACGCCGATGCTACATGCTTATGAAGCTTGGACAGGCTGCAAGCGAGACGGTTTCGTACGCTTGGACGAATTCCTGCTCAAACCCGACGACGCCGTATCGACTTACATGGTCGATGTCCGGCCCGAGGATCCGCAGGACTACAAGTTTATGGATTTCAGCGTATTATACGTTCAGGGTTTAAACGGTACCCGTGTGTCCGAGCATCCGATCGCAGCATTCCGGCACGACTTGGCGTTCGAATACCTGCAATGCAAGACAACGGGAAAGCCAGACGGTTACCGGATCACTCATGATTTCGCAGGATTCAAACGCGATTATCTAAGGTTATTCCTGCCGCTTTGTGATCTTCGTGGTCGCGTGACGACGCTGGCTTGCGTGTCTCTTCATCTAGAAGTTCCTGCCGGATCGCTGCAAGCCACTCCTTCCGACTAGACCAGGCGATCTGAAAATCGCCGTCCCATTTGCCCGGCATGCCCTTGGCGAAAGCGCGGACATGCGCAAACCGCTGGCGCTCCAAAATCATGCGCTGGCTCTTGCTCGTAAGACGCTGTATCCCGACGAAATAATCCGCCTTGAAGAACCGAAGCGCGATCGTTCGTGAGATGCGGCTCAGAATCAGCAGTCCTTTTCCCCGATAGTCCGGGTGGATGTAGAGGCCACTGCCGTAGACGATATTTCCCGAAAACCCGAGATCCTCTTCGGACAGACCGTCGTGAAATTCCAACATACGGTGGTGGAGCGTCGGCACTTTGCTTTCGTACAGCGTGTGCGACAACAAATCCTCGACGAAATTCTTCGTGACGACCAGTTTTTGGGCGCAACTTCCCATCCTTAGGCCGGTTTCTTTCTCTTCCAGATAAATCCAGAAACCGGTGCCGGGCGTAAGGTATGAATGGGCGGGATCATGGCTGGCCGATGCGCCAAAGGATTGCTCCTCGCCCGAAATGTAATCGACAAATGCCTGCATGTCGTCGCTTGCCCGTAGCGTTAGGCCGTGCCGGTCGAAACGATCACAAGCCATATCGATATGCGCCTGGATGTCGGCGCAATCCCGCCGAGTAAGGGGCATCGCTAAGTCCTCACGAACACGATAGATCGGTAATAACTTATACAGGCGTATCGTTAATATTCGATCTATTCTCGGTTCGGTTTCTTCTGACTCCGTTTTCCATCCTGATATTGAGTTGAGGCCAATTCAGGTTGGAATTTTGACGAATCCGTGAAAATGACGACGCCAGAGCCGTTCACTCTTGTTGGTCTTTGAAAGTCAAAGGCCCGCCGATATTCGCTGCCCTTCAGTCCCGCCCCATCCTATCGAGATGACCGGTCACGACCGCAGGCCATCGAGCCCACCAATCCAGCAATCGCTTTTGCATCGTGCGAAGCGATTCCGCGTCATTCATCATCGCTTCCACCCGACGCCGGGCGCCGGCCCATGACTCGGCGTAAAGAAACGGCGCGTCGAATGATTCGATGAAGGTGCGGTTCAACTCTTGCGCGTCTCCGACGACGACCGGAATGGCGCCGTACATCGCCGCCTCGGTGTTGCGAAAGCAATCCAAGCTTTTGTTCCCGCGCGGGCAAAGGACAAAGACGGAGTCGTTCAGGATGTCGCAGTATTCGCGCGGGCCAAGGGCATCGCGAATACTGTCGTTGAAACTGTCCGTATAGTGCCGGAAGCTGGGTTCCAGCGATTCGAAGGCCGCGAGCGGCTCGGCCCGGTGCGGTTTGCTGGGCCCGACATGGCCCGCGAAACTCCAGATGTATTGCCGCCCTTCCGGCGGGGTGATCCGAAATCCCGGCGGAACGAGCTTGCCCCGCGTGCACCCGAGCGGAAAGGAATGGACATGGTCCGGCATACCCATTCTATGATAATTCCGAAGTACAAAAGAGACGTATTTGTATGATTTTATGGGATTAGTGCAGAACTCATCCGATAAATGCACAAAAACACAGAGTTTATTCTTGAATTTTTTCAAATAACGATACAGTTCTTTTTCGTTTTTATTATTCCTCCCATAGATGACGATCGCCTTGTCGCAAACATGCGAGAACAAGGCTTGGCCGTCCCTATCGGTATCGATCACGTCGCGCGTATCGACTCCCTCCAACAGCCAGCGGAGGTAGTCTTCTTCCGAGGTACCATGGTCGCCCAGAACCGCCTGGGTCCGGCACTGCCAAATCACGGTCCATGGCCCGGCCGACGGAAGACCGCGGTTTATGGACCGATAAAGCAGCGAATCGAACATTCTGGGGCGTTCATCATTTGCAGCCGCCGCATGGCCGCTACCGGCCCCTGTGCGGAATGGCGCGATGTTACCCGTTTGCAACTCCGCCGCAAACCGTGCGGTTCATCGCGCTACCGCACGACGAGACACGGACATTGCGCGACCTGCATCACCTTGTGCGACACGCTGCCGAGCAACAATCCGCCGAGATTTCCGAGACCGCGGCTGCCCATGACGATCAAGTCCGCGCCGTGTTCCTTCGCGTAGCCGACGATGTTCTCCGTTGGGTCGCCGGTGCGGGATGCCCGCTCTACACGCGATTTCGGCAAGCAACTCACCTTCGCGACCGCTTTATCCAACACGGCGTCCACTTCGGCCTGGAGCAGGTCTTCCGCGCGAATTTCGATATGCTCAACCCGTTCGAGTTCCTGCAACGATTGGCGGGACGCAAGAGTGCTGTGCGGCCGCGCCGCGTAAAGGAGCGTCAGACTGGCCCCGCATGAGTCTGCAAGGTCGTCCGCATAGGTGACGGCATCGAGCGACGAATCCGATCCATCGACTGCAACGAGGATGTTCCGTGGTGGCATCGGGCCCTCCAATTAGATGGGGTATCTTTTATTGATACGGGCCGACGCCGATCACGACATTGATTCACGTCACTATGCAATTGACCCACGTCAGGGCCTCGGACGGGTCAGCGGACGATGGTGATGGCGCACCCACACGAGCCGGATACGATGGCAACGCGGAGAACGGCAATTTGGAAATTCTGCTGAGTGTCGGCGGTATCGGCCTTTTCCTCCTCGGCATGATCATTCTCACGGAGGGGCTGCGGAACGTCGTCGGGAGTTCACTGCGTCGGCTGCTGTTCCGCTACACCAGAACTCCCGCGCGTGGCGCGGCAATCGGCGCGTTGGTGACCGCGATGATTCAATCGTCGAGCGCAACCACCGTGACGGTGGTCGGGTTCGTGGGCGCCGGCGTCCTGACATTCTCACAGGGCGTGGGCATCGTCTTTGGCGCGAATGTCGGAACGACGGCAACAGGCTGGATGGTCGCCATTCTCGGGTTCAAGTTCCCACTCGGTGAAATCGCCATCATCTTCGTGTTTGCCGGTGTGCTGCTGCGGTTGTTCGGTCGAAAGAAGCTACGCCACATCGGCTGGGCCCTCGCCGGCTTCGGTGTGTTGTTCGTCGGGATCGGCGCGATGCAGGACGGCATGGCGCAGTTCGAAGAGATGGTGACGCCACAGGATTTCCCGATCGACAGTTTGGTCGGCCGCTTACAACTTGTGGCAATGGGCGCCTTGGTGACGCTGGTGACGCAATCCTCCAGCGTCGGCGTCGCGGCTGCGCTGGTCGCCCTGAACGCCGGATCGATTTCCTTTCCCCAGGCGGCCGCGCTCGTCATCGGCATGGATATCGGTACGACCTTTACCGCGGCGCTCGCCACCGTCGGCGGGTCGGTCGCGATGCGACGGACCGGATACGCCCATGTGATCTACAACATTATGACCGGCACGATGGCCTTCTTCCTGCTCGGCCCCTTCACCGCCGTCATCGTCCCGCTTATCACCGACGGAGGGCAGGCCGACAATGGCAATATCGCGCTTGTCGCCTTTCACACCGCCTTCAACGCGCTCGGCGTCCTTTTGATCCTGCCGATCGCGCGGCCTTTCGCCAATCTCGTCATTCGCCTGGTCCCGGAAAGCGACGAACCGATGCTTCAACGCCTGGACACCCGGCTGTTGCGTGAGCCGGCGGCGGCGGTGGACGCGGCCGCGGCGACAATCGGCGACATCGCGACGCGGC
Organism: Alphaproteobacteria bacterium; assembly: GCA_965228975.1. Taxonomy (GTDB): domain Bacteria; phylum Pseudomonadota; class Alphaproteobacteria; order UBA8366; family UBA8366; genus JAJFJD01. Next base: position 1,314,691 of record OZ245851.1, on the reverse strand, counting down.
TAACCGATATCCTAGCCGACCTGCTCGACCCGGCGACGCGGGACGATGTCGAGAGCGCGCGTATCGTCGGGGTCGCGGACGCGCTGATAATCACACAAGAATTCGTCGAGCAAATCCGTGTCGAACCGACCGACGTTGCCGATTACCGGCGACACCTGGCTTCGATGCACGCGCTTGATCATCTCCATCGTTTGGCGCGGCGTTGCATGCAGGAAACAAGGATCGCCGCATTGGACAGCGAGCCGCGCCTACGCCGTCTCCGGAACCTGTTGCGCGACGCTGCGGGCGAAATTGCGGCGGCCCGCGATCGCACCGACCACGAGGAAAGGCTCAACCGGCTCAGGTCGCTCTTCCGGGCGCAGCGACGGCGTTACCGCGACCGGATGGTCCAGGTAGCCGCGCGGCACGAAATCAGCACCGATGTCGCCCTTCAACGGCTGGACAGCATGCGTTGGCTGCACCGCACCGCCTATCACCTCTGGCGCATCCTGCACCACCTATGCCGGGCCGAAACCGAAAAGCCGGCGCAGCCGCAAAGCGAAGAACACCTCGTGGACGTCGAGGAGGATTAGCTTGTTCCCCGAACTTGTTTGGCAGCGCCGCGTTGCGCGGATAACCTGGAAAGAAAGATGATGCCGGACCGCGTGAAGGGAGGAGCCGCCGCATGCGTTTCGATGACCCCGGGCAATACGTGCTGGACGACCCCACGACGGGCACGTTCCGCGTGCACCGTGACGTTTATACCGACCGAGACCTGTTCGATCTGGAGATCAAGCGCATCTTCGAGGGGACCTGGGTCTACCTCTGTCACGAATCCCAGGTCGCCCGGCCGTTCGACTTCTACTGCACCAAGATCGGGCGGCGCTCGCTGATCGTCTCCCGCGACGGCGACGGCGCGCTGCACGGCTTCTTCAACACCTGTCGGCATCGGGGCGCAACGCTCTGCCAAAGCGAGAGCGGCAACACCCGATACCATGTCTGCAACTATCACGGCTGGTCCTATGACGCGGCCGGCAAGAACATCAACATCAAGGATGAGGAGGTCGGCGGCTACCCCGACGACTTCGCCGCCCAGGACCATGACCTGATTCCCCTTCCCCGGTTCGACATCTACCGCGGCTTCGTCTTCGCCAGCCTGAACCCGGATGTGCCCTCGCTCGACGATCATCTCGGCGAGGCGAAGATCCTGCTCGACCTCGTGGTCGACCAAAGCCCCGACGGCATGGAGGTGGTACCCGGCCGGTCCAATTACACCTTCAACGCCAACTGGAAGATGCAGATGGACAACGGGATGGACCCGTACCACCTGACATCGACGCACCAGACCTTCATGCAGGTGGTGCAGCGCCGCCAGCAAGGCGAGAGCAAGAACGAGCAGGTCGAATCGCCCGACTTTCGCGCCCGCCTCGAAATGCCGTCCGGGCAATACACCTTCGCGAACGGCCACAGCATGTCCTGGAGCCAGCATCCCAAGCCGGAAACACAGCCCTTCTGGGGCATGATCGAGCGCGCCCGCGAGCATGTCGGCGAGACCCGCGCCAAATGGATGGCGCGGTCGCGCAACATCACGATCTTCCCGAACCTGCAGTTCAACGACACCACGTCGCTGGTGCTGCGCACATACATCCCGCATGCGCCCGACTGTACCGAGATGAAAATCTTCAGTTTCGCGCCGGTCAACGAGCCGGACGAACTGCGCACCCGGCGCGTCCGCCAGCACGAGGACTTCTTCAATTCGAGCGGCATGGCCACGCCCGACGACACGCTCTGCTACTCGGATTGCCAGGATGGCTATCTGTCCTATCCGGACGACTTTCTGCAGAGCTTCGAGCGCGGCACGACGACCCGGATCGACGGCCCCGACGAGGAAGCCAAGGAACTCGGCATGAACCCGGCCACCAGCCAACACGGGACCTACCAGGTGCAGGGCGAAACCGCCTTCCATGGACCCTATCGAGAGTGGGTGCGGTTGATGCGCGCCGGCCACAACCGGGACGCCGCACAGGACAGCGGCGATGATTGACCCGGCGGAATGGGAGCTGCTGGCCCAAGGCACCGACGTCCTGTCGCGCGAGGCGCTCTACATCGACATGCGGCGATGGGACGACTGGATCGCGCTGTACGATGAAGCCGCCGTGCTGTGGGCGCCCGCGTGGCGCACCGACGACGAGATGACCGACAACGTGAAGCGGGAAATCTCGCTGTTCTATTTCGAGACCCGCGCCGGAATCGAAGACCGCGTCTGGCGCATCCGCCGCAACAGCGCCCCCGCCCTCACCCCATTGCCGCGCACGACGCATGTCGTCACCAACACGGTCTTCGACACGCCGCCCGGCGACATGGAGATGACGCTCCACTCCGCCTGGACCTGCCATGTCTATTCGCTGCGCGACAAGACCCAGCACGCCTTCTTCGGCCGCTACGAGCACGACCTGAAGAGGGCCGGCGACGGCTGGCGCATCACCCGCAAGAAGATCATTCTGATGAACGACTTCATCCCGGCGATGGTGGACGTGTTCTGCGTTTGAATAATCGAAAGGAAACGGCGATGGACGATGCACGCGAGTTCGAGGCCACGGTCGGGGCCGGCGTTTCGGCAACCATCCGGGCGGTAGAGACCATTCCGCTCAACGTCCCCTTCGACACGCCGTTCAAGATTTCCAACGGTGCGCCCCGCGCCGTGGTCGAGACGCTGCTGGTCCGCATCCACACCGACCAGGGCGTCGTCGGAATCGGCGAGACCCAGGCCTGGCGGCGGCAAGGCAGCGCCGAACTGCTGCCCAACCTGGTCAACCAGATCAAGGGTCAGTTCGAACCGCTGCTGATCGGCCGGTCGCCCTTCGACGTCGCCGCGATCATGCAATCCATGAACGACACGTTGTACAACTCGCTCTACGCCCAAGCCGCGGTCGGTGACGCGCTCTACGACGCAATGGGCAAGCTCCTGAATGTTCCCGTTTACCAGCTGCTCGGCGGGAAGTGCCGCGAGCGCGTGCGCGTCGGCGCGGTCCTTTCGATGAAGACGGAGACGGCGGACCTGATCGGCTCCGCCGAAGACTTCTACGAACGCGGCTTCCGGCATTTCGGCCTGAAGATTGGGGTCGACCCCGCCGCCGATTTCAGGAATGCGGAAGCCCTGCGGACACGGTTCGGCGACGAGGTGGTGCTGCGTGTCGACGCCAACGGGGCGATGACCTTCGATGCCGCGCTGGCGCTGCTGAAGCGCCTGGAACAATTCGATATCGATGCGGCCGAACAACCGGTCGCCCTTTGGGACGTCGAAAGCCTGGCGGCGCTCGCCCGGTCGGTCGCCATTCCGATCATGGCCGATGAATGCGTGTCCACCGACCACAGCCTGATCGACGTGATTCGCCGCCGTGCCGCCACCGTCGTGCAGACCAAGGTCGCGAAGAACGGCGGCATCTACTACATCCGCCGCCTCTGGGACTTGGCCCGCGCCGCTGGAATGCGCATCTATCCCGGCAACCACCCCAGCACCAGCGTGGCGACGGCGTCGGTCGCCCACATGTGCGCCGCCTGGCCGGACCCGCTGATGGAAGGCGTCTTCGCTGTCGGCGTCAGCGGCGCGCTGGCCGACGACGTGGTGATCGACCCGATTGAACCGGTGAACGGCGAAATTCTGGTCCCGACCGGCCCGGGCCTCGGCGTCACGTTGGACGAAGACCGGATCGCGGCGCTGCGTGTGGACGTGTGACGGCGCCGACTGCCGCCTAACAGGACACGAGCGCGTGATGCTCGGTCTGGCCCTCGGTCATGCCGCGTTCCTTCATCCAGTCGTAGGCCCGCGTGAACAGGGTCGGGTCGTAATAGTCGACATGCTTGTAGCGCACGAAGGCACGGGAGAGTTCCTCCGGCTTGAGCGCGCCCTTTGCATGGGCGGTCACATGATGGGCGTATTTGTAGAAATCGGCGTTGATCAGGTCGACCGCCTTGTTCTCCGCATCGTAATAGGCCCTGCGCTCTTCCGGCGTCAGGTCCGGGCCGACGACTTCGCCGCCACGATAGAAGCTCGACGCGATAACGTGCGCGCCTTCCTTGAGGCCGAGACTGATGAACGGCTCCATCACCGTTACCGCGCGGTAGCTGCCGTCCTTGAGGCCGGCATAGCGGGCCTGCGGCAGGCCGCCGGCCTCGATGTTCACATGCTCCCGCCCGACCGCGCTTTCGAGCATCTGCAACGTGGTGAAATGGGAGCCCGTCGACATCTGCACGACGACCGGCACGTCGGCCATGTCGCGCGGCGTCTGCAGCGCATCGTCAAAGGTCAGGATCGCTTGCGCCGCCACGGATGCCCGCAGGGCGGCGATGTTGCCGCCACGCTCGCCGCGCTCGAGCCGGTCGATGCTGGCCCATTCGCAGACGTTGTAGCTATCGGCCTGGCCGCACTCGAACATGTTCTCTTTCAAACGCGAAAAGATCGGCTTCTCGGCGCTATCCTTCTCGCGGTCCGCATGGGTCGCAGCAAAGGCTACGTCGAGACCGGCCTCCGCGAACAGGCCCTCCTCGATGCCGACGATCACCGGCAGATCGAAAACCTGATTGTTGGGCGCAATTCGCACGACCTTCATGTCTGACATAGCGGCATTCCTCGTCACGTGATGACAACCAAGCGGAACGGGCAAGCCCGTTCCGTAATTGCACCGCAAACCTTCGTGCGAGTCCAGCAGGCGGCGCCGGTCGCGCTTATGTGCGCCGCGGGGCGGGCCTCCGCGTCGAGTTGGACGAAGACCGGATCGCGGCGCTGCAGGTGGATGTGTAAGGGTTGGCCGGTCCCTAACGGACCATCGGCGCCGCCCAGGACGTGCCCGGCCTAAGCTCCCGTCGCCTCGGCGAGCGAGCGGATAAGGCCTTGCATTTCCTTCTGCAGGCTCCGGGGCAGTTCTTGCACGACCTTGGCCGTTTCCAACATTTCGGCGTCGGGTAGCGATCGGATCTCAGGCAGGTCTTCGGTACCTGAGGCTCCCGGCTCGATGCCGTCGAAGAAAGACGCGACCGGCACATCCAGAATCTGTGCGATTTCCCAGAGACGGCTGGCGCTTATGCGATTCGCGCCGCTCTCGTATTTCTGCAATTGCTGAAATGTCAGTCCGATTTGCTCGGCAAGGACCGCCTGCGTCATGCCACGCAAGATACGGCGACTGCGGACCCCCTTCCCGACATGAACGTCGACAGGGTGCGGTGTCTTTTTCTTTCTCATGCTTAATCAGTAATTCCATTTAGTGCGCAGCAGCGCGGTGGGCGGACGGTCGAAAATTCGATCGCAAAGCACCCCCGGCCGAAGCCAGGGCAATCGGTGTTCACAACGCCGAAATCGGAACCGCTGGTTTTGGGGCGTGTCGAATCAAAAGGGCCGACCGGTGTGCCGACCTCGAGAGCAACGCGGAACCGGGACGTTCGGATCCATGTGGCGATGACAACCAGCCGTGTCGAGACGCAGGTCAGCGAATTTCCGAATAGAGCGGCGCTTTGCCGCACCATACGTCACGCCAAGGACGATGCACTGTGACGAATACAATCGAAAGAATCCCGTTTGTTTCCATCTACTCTCGTTTGAATTGAGCTAATTAAAAATACACTTCTAATGCGTGTAACCATCTTTATAAAGCCCGATATCGATAGCACCTGGACCACGCGTTCGCCGTCACCTTGGCGCTGTCGGCATATCCGCGGGCGTCCGTGTCCCAAGATATGGAAGCGGCCACGATCAATGGGGCATTTCCATAGTTTGCCCAAAGTCTCGTAGTGTAGCGTCTCGGATATCACCCGTAGTGCGGTAGGCGTGGAGCGGCCCTTGAACGACTTGATGGCAAGCTGGTGGGACGGAAGCCTGGATCGCGACCATGTTGTATTTGGCCTGCGGTGGTACTGGTGGGCCCTCGCGGGAAAGACCCTTGCGGGATTTTGTCTCATCCTGGCCGCGCTCGACTTGGTCGGGAGAGATCGGCTTGCGAATTTCGGTGCTTGGCTCGGTGTGCAAGCCGAAGCTTCAACCCTCAGAAAGATTTTCTGGCACTGGCGGATCGCCCGCAGCGTCAAATTCTACTACGACAATCACTTCGCCGGGCTGCCAACGGAAGACGCGCTGGAAAGGATGGACGCCGACCCGGACTATATGGCGCTGGTCGACAGAATGGAAAATAACTTCGATCAGATCGAGTGGAAACGGCTAATACCGTGGGCGATTTGTTTGGCGCTTGTATTTATAGGATCCTACTATTTTGATAATACCTGGTTATTAGTATTTGGAATTATTGTCGTGAATATTCCAACGACATGGGCATTTGCTGGATCTGTACTACTCAAACCGCTGATTCCAATTACGGCCGTCTTCAGGGAACACGTATTGATCCGCGTGATGTATTGGGCCGGCGCCGCCACATGGATCCTAGAAGTGGCCAATCTCGGCCGCGGATTGCCGGCGTGAGGGTTCTATCGGCCCGCTGTGTGAGCCGCCCTACGGAATTTTTCTGAGGAAAATGGCGACCCCAACGGGATTCGAACCCGTGTTGCCGGCGTGAAAGGCCGGTGTCCTAGGCCTCTAGACGATGGGGTCGCGGTGCGTCTTCGCGCGGGTGGTTTACTGGTCCCGCCGCCCCAGGTCAAGCGGCTTTACGGCCTTGCCACCGGCGATACCCGCCGGCCCGGCCCGGCATCTGCCGTCCCGCATGCGCCGCCGGACCGTCGCGGTGGCGGCAAATCCTGCCCGGCGGGGGCCGCCGAGCCGTCAGATTCTGCCTGGCCCTTTTTCCGCGCAGCTGCGGACTACGCATAACACACTGAAATTACTGATTTTCGCCCACCCCCATATCCGCCGCGGATTGGCATCCGGCTTGCAGCTTTCCGGCCATAACAATCCGTTGCCCCTTTGGGCGTTCGCCGCAGATGTCCCTCCCCATCCGCCGGACGCCCACCGGGCCGCGACATCGCCGGAGATGCTGAATGACCTTCTCGACCCTGTTCGCCGCCCCGATCGCCGCGATTCGAAGCCAGAGCCAGGCCTTCCAGGTGATCAGCGAGAACATCGCCAATTCGGTCACCCCGGGATTCAAGGCGGCCGATACGCGGTTCAGCGAGGTCCTGACGCAAACGGTGGGGGACGACTTCCCGAGCCTCGGCGGGATCCGGCCGACCATCACGCATTTCGTCAACAAACAGGGCCTGCTCGAACAAACCGGCAACGACCTCAACGTCGCGATCAACGGCAACGGGTTCTTCGTCAGCAATACGGAGCAAGACGGTTCCGGCGAGTATCAGTTGAGCCGCGCCGGCGACTTCAGCGTCACCAGCGTACTCAACGGCGCCACCGAAGAGGCCTATCTGATCGATACGACGGGCAACTTCGTGCTCGGATGGCGAGCCAGTCCGGCAGGCACCTTCGCCGCGACCGACGATGTATCGAGCCTCGATGCCATCCGAGTGGATCAGGATTCGGCACAGTTCGATCCGGTCGCCACAACGGCGGCCGCGCTTCGGGCCGTCCTGCCGGCGACCGCGCCCACGGGCACCGTGCGCAGCACGTCGATCCCGGTGGTCGACAACCTGGGTGTGGTGCACAGCGTGGATCTGCAATTCACCAAGAACGCCGCGGTCAATACCTGGGACCTGGCGGTCACCAGCCCGACCGGCACGGTAACCGCCGGCGCGGCCGCGACGTTGAATTTCGATCCCGCCGGCGTCCTGGTGACGCCGACCAGCCAGCCGATCGGCTTGGACTTCGGCGCAGGCGGCGCCACAACCGTCGCGGTCGACATGACCGGCGTCAACGAATTCGGCGGCAACTTTACCGTTATCAACACGACACAGAACGGTATCGAGGCGGGGACGTTGCAGTCGGTCTCCTTCGACGAAGACGGCATTCTGCAGGGCCTGTTCTCGAACGGGCAGACCCGGGCGCTCTACAAGCTGCCGTTGGCCAGCGTGCCCAACCCGAACGAGTTGGCGCTGCGCAGCGGGACTCATTTCGCGCTCAGCGACGCCGCCGGCGACCTGCGATTATTCGAAGCGGACCTGACCAGCTTCGGCAGTTTCTCGCCGGGCGCACTGGAACAGTCGACCACCGACATCGCGACCGAGTTCAACAAAATGATCATCACGCAGCAGAGCTATTCGACCGCGGTCCAGGCCTACACCGCGATCGAGGAGATGGCGCAGGTCGCCACCCAGCTCAAACAGTAATTTCGTGCGGTGGGTGCATCCCGCACCTGCCTCCTCCCCAACTCCGGCGGGTTTCACCACCCGCCGGTCTTTTTTTGAGGACACCGGGGCGTCAGGCTTGGACGGCCCCATCGTCGATAATGAACTGGACCGATTCGCGCCCCTGCCAACGGTCGATCTTGATCTGCCCGGCCAGATGCATCGGCAAGCCGGTCGACTTCAGCAGCGCATCGCCAAGCGGTTCCCCGACCGCGCGGAAGGCAATCGCCTTCAACCGCCCGCGCCCCTCACCGCCCAGAAAACAGCGCACGTGGTTGGCCCCAACCACATCGGCGTTGAGGACCCGCGCCGACGGCAGGGCGAAGCGCGGCCGCGAATTGCCGGCCCCGAACGGCGCCAGCCGCTCCATCGCGTGCACCAGGTCGATGCTCGCCCCCGCCGCATCCAGTGCTCCGTCAAGACGAAGGCTCGGCGTCAGGCCGTCCGGGCCGGCATCGCTCGCGATACGCTCGGCCAGAAAAGCGCGGAAGGCATCTTCTTTGTCCTGGGCGACGGTGAATCCCGCCGCCATCTTGTGCCCGCCGCCGTTCAGCAGAAGGTCCGACTGCCGCGCCGCGATGACGGCCGCCCCCAGGTCGACCCCGCGCACGGACCGGCCCGACCCCTTGCCGACGCCGTCCTCCATCGCCACGACGCAAGCCGGACGGTTGTAACGCTCGCGCAGGCGGCCGGCGACGATGCCGATCACGCCCGGATGCCAGTCCGCCGACGACGCGTAGACCAGCCCATCGGTCATGCCGTCGCGCTCGACCTGTTCGATCGCCTGCTCCAGGCACGCGGTTTCGATCGCACGGCGCTCCTGATTGTAGGCGTCCAGCCGGATGGCGTAGGCTTGGGCTTCTTCGATATCGGATGTGCTCAACAGCGCCGCGCCGAGCCAGGATTCGCCGACCCGCCCGCCCGCGTTGACGCGCGGCCCGAGCAAGAAGCCGGCGTGATAGGCTTCCAGCGTCTCGTTGATGCCCGCCACGTCGGCCAATGCGGCGATCCCGGCATTTCCCCGGCGACCCATCACCTTGAGCCCTTGGGTCACCAGCGTGCGGTTGAGACCGTTCAAGGGCACCACGTCGCACACGGTTCCGAGGGCCACCAGATCGAGCCATTGCAGCAGGTTCGGCTCCGGGCGTTCGGCATACCATCCGGCACCGCGCAGCGCCCGGTTGACCGCGACCACCAAGAGGAAGGCCACACCGACCGCGGCCAGCGACCCGTGCGGGCTGTCATCGTCCAGGCGGTTGGGATTCACCACGGCGGCGGCCGTCGGCAACCGGGGTTCGGCCACGTGATGATCGACCACGATGACATCGAGCCCTTCCTGCGCAGCCCCGTCGAGCGGCTCGAATGCGGTGATGCCGCAGTCGACGGTGATCACGACCGCCGCCCCGCGATCCCGCAACGCCAGCAATCCCGGCAGGTTCGGCCCATAGCCCTCGCTCATCCGGTCGGGGATATAGATCTCGGTCCGTGCGCCCACGGCATTGAAAAAACGCTGCAGCAACGCCGATGACGTGGCGCCGTCCACGTCGTAGTCGCCGAAGATGCCGATGACCTGTCCGCCCTGCACTGCCACGGCCAGACGTTCCGCCGCCGCATTCATGTCGTTCAGATGCGACGGGTCCGGCAGGTGGTGCTTCAGAACCGGATTGAGGAAGTCTTCCGCGTTGTCGATGTCGACCCCGCGTGCCGCCATCAATCTCCCGACGATTTCGGGCAAGCCGTAGCGCTGCGCCAGCGCGAGCCCGGTCCGGTCGTCGACCTCGGGCAGTTCCCATCGGTTGCCGCGCAGGGATTTTTCGACGCCGAGAAATGCCGGCGCCATCGGCGTCACCCTTTCGGCCCCGCCCAGGTTTTCCGTTTGAAGTTATGCGTCGCCGAGATTTGCCGGACAGTGCCGGTCTTCGAGCGCATGACCATCGAGTGCGTCTCCGCCCCGCTCGCGAAGGTGCGGACGCCCTTCAGCATCGTGCCGTCGGTGACCCCCGTCGCCGCGAACATGACGTCACCCTTCGCGAGATCGAGCAGGTCGTATTTGCGGTCGAAATCCTCGATGCCGCAGTTCACCGCGCGTTGCCGTTCGTCGTCGTTGCGGAACAGCAAGCGTCCTTGGAATTGGCCGCCGATGCAACGCAGCGCCGCCGCCGCCAACACACCTTCGGGCGCGCCGCCGCTACCGATGTAGATGTCGATGCCGCTACCGGGTTGCGCGGTCGCGATGACGCCGGATACGTCGCCGTCCGAGATAAGCTGGATGCGGGCGCCCGCCTCGCGGACCGCCTTGATCAATTCCGCATGGCGCGGCCGGTCGAGAATACAGACGACGATGTCGTTGATGCTCTTGCCCTTGGCTTCAGCCAAGGCCGCCAGATTCTCGCCGGGCGAATTGTCCAGATCGACCAAACCGTCGGGCAATCCGCCGCCCACGCCGATCTTATCCATGTAGACATCGGGCGAATTCAAGAAGTTGCCTTTCTCGGCCATGGCGATCACGGCCATCGCATTGGTGCCGCCCTTGGCGGTGATAGTGGTGCCTTCCAGCGGATCGAGCGCAATATCGATTTCCGGCCCGTCACCGTTTCCAACTTCCTCGCCGATATAAAGCATTGGCGCTTCGTCGCGCTCGCCCTCGCCGATCACCACCGTCCCTTTAATGTCGAGACCGTTGAGCGCCTCGCGCATGGCGTCGACCGCCGCTTGGTCCGCCGACTTCTCGTCGCCGCGCCCCATCCATTTCGAGGCCGCAAGCGCCGCCGCTTCGGTCACCCGAACCGCTTCCAACGCGAGATTTCGCTCCATGATCGCCGATGTCGCCATAGTCACTTCCTACCCCAATTCCTGCCAATCCGTTATCCACTACCGTCCTTCGTCACGAAGGCCTACGGTCGTTCTATTCTTATCACACAGGGCCGTTCATGCACCGCATCCAATAGGGCTATGGCGTCGAGCGCCCCCATCATCGAGGATTCGCGTGTCTCATGCGTGGTCAGGACCACCGGCACCGCCTCGGTCGCCGAGCGCGCCCGCTGAATCACCGCTTCCATCGAAATTTCGTGGTCACGCAGGATCGCCGCCACGTCCGCGAACACCCCCGGTTTATCGTACACCATCAATCTTACATAATATGGACCGACATGCCGCTCCATCGGCGCCGAGGCGATATCGGCCAACTGCGACACCGGTACGCCGAAGGTCGGCGTGCGGCGGTCGCAGGCGATATCGACGATATCGCCCACAACGGCCGATGCGGTCGGCCCCGCGCCGGCACCACGTCCTTCCAGCACCGTGGTCCCTGCGAAATCGCTCTCCGATTCGACCGCGTTCAATACCCCTTCGACCGAGGCGATCGGCGCATCGAGCGGTACCATCGCCGGATGGACCCGCTGCTGCAGGCCGTCGTCGGTGACTTCCGCCGTGCCCAACAGCTTGATCCGGTAGCCGAGTTCTTCCGCATGGGCGATGTCTTCCGCGGTGATCTGGCGTATACCCTCGACATGTACGCCGTCGAAATCCACCTTACTGCCGAAAGCAAGACTGGCCAGGATCGCGAGCTTGTGGGCCGTGTCGACGCCATCGATATCGAAACTCGGATCCGCCTCGGCAAAACCGAGTTCCTGGGCCTCGGCCAGCACATCGGCGAAATCGCGTCCGGTCTCGCGCATCGTCGTCAGGATATAGTTGCACGTACCGTTAAGAATGCCATGCAAACGGCTGATCCGATTGCCGGAAAGCCCTTCACGCATTGCGCGGATGACCGGAATGGCGCCGGCCACCGCCGCCTCGTAGGCAAGCGTGACACCCGCTTCTTCCGCAATCCCCGCCAATGCCGTTCCGTGCAAGGCAATCAGCGCCTTGTTGGCGGTCACCACGTGGCGGCCGGCCGCGATGGCCGCCTCGGTCGCGTCCTTGGCCTTACCGTCGCTGCCGCCGATCAGTTCGACGACAACGTCGGCGTCGGCCCGTGCCGCCATCTCCGCGGCATCGTCGAACCATTGGTATGGAGACAAGTCGACGCCCCGGTCGCGCGCCCGGTCGCGGGCGGAGACTGAGGTTACGCGCAACGGTCGACCGCACCGTTGAGACAACAAGCCTTCCTGTTTCGCCAGCAGTTCCAGCGTGCCGACGCCGACCGTGCCGAGACCGGCGATCGCGAGTTTGAGGGGATCGGTCATTCTGCCACCGCCCGGCGCTCCCGCGTCTCCAGATGGCGATCCGTATTGGCGAGAAACGCCTTGATGTTGCGCACGGCCTGACGGATCCGTTGCGGGTTCTCGACCAGGGCCAGACGGCAATGATCTTCGCCATGCTCGCCGAATCCCACGCCGGGCGACACCGCCACGTTCGCCTCCTCCAGCAACAGCTTGGAGAATTCGAGCGACCCGATACCCGAGAAGGCCGGCGGTACCGGTGCCCAGGCGAACATCGTGGCTTGCGGGCTCGGCACCTGCCATCCCGCACCGGCCAGCCCCTCGATCAACACGTCGCGGCGGTCGCGATAGACCCGCCGGATCTCGTCCACACAATCCTGCGGCCCGTTGAGGGCGGCCGTTGCCGCCACCTGGATCGGCGTGAAGGCGCCATAGTCCAGATAGGACTTCACCCGCGCCAAGGCGCCGATAAGTTGCGCATTGCCGGCGGCGAATCCCATCCGCCATCCGGGCATCGAATAGGTCTTGCTGAGCGACGTGAACTCCACCGCGATTTCGCGCGCTTTCGGCACCTGCAGGATCGAGGGCGGGGGATTGCCGTCATCATAGTAGATTTCCGCATAGGCCAGATCGGACAGGATATAGATGCCGTGGAAGCGGCAGAAATCGACAACTTCCTCGTAAAAATCCAGGTCGACGACCTCGGCGGTGGGATTCGACGGAAAATTCAGCACGACGGCCATCGGCTTGGGGATCGAATGAACAACGGCCCTGTCGAGGGCAGCCATGAATTCCACCCGCGCTTCGGGGCTGGCGGCGTAGGCCGGCAGATGCCGGACCGCCGCGCCCGCGATGATGAAACCGAACGCATGAATCGGATAACTCGGATTGGGCGACAAGACGACGTCGCCCGGACTGGTGATCGCCTGCGCCAAGTTGGCCAGGCCCTCCTTCGAGCCCAGCGTCGCAACGACCTCCGTCTCCGGGTCGACGGCCACGCCGAAACGGCGCTCGTAATAGGCCGACAGCGCGCGGCGCAGACCGGGGATGCCCTTACTGTTGGAATAGCGGTGCGTCCGCGGGTTGCGGACCGATTCCACCAGCTTCTCGACAATGTGCTCCGGCGTCGGCGAATCCGGGTTGCCCATGCCGAAATCGATGATGTCCTTGCCGGCGGCCCGCGCCGCAGCCTTCATCGCGTTAACCTCGGTGAAAACGTAGGGCGGGAGACGCTTTATGCGATAAAAGGTTTCGTCCATCCCTAAAACCTTTCATTTCAGATAGTTGCCGAGGAATACCCCGCGGCAACAGGGCGGCGGATACGTCCGATCCCGCCACGACGCGGCGGTCCCGCAGATGCGGGAAAAGACGTCGCGCCTATGTAACGGGAAGGCATCGCGGAGTCGATAGCTAGTTGAGCCGCCAATACCCTGAAAACCGCCGGAATTCGACGCCGGCCCCGGATCGGACGAACGGATACGGCCACGGGGGCTTTATCCGTTCAGCCCCGATCGTAGTATTCCAGGTAGATTTCCGTCCGGCGATTGCCCGCGGCTCCGTTCGGCGACGATTCCGAATAGATCGGGTTCCGGTCGCCTTCCGCGGTGACCTTCATCCGGTCGCGCGGAATACCGGTGCGTACAATCTGCGATGCGACCGCATTGGCCCGGTCGAGCGAAACCTTGTAGTTCACCACCTGCTGGCGCTCGCTGTAACGGTCCTGCGGCCCGACGCTGGAATGGCCGATGACGCGCAACGTACCGCCCGTCCGGCGAGCCATGTCCACCACCTGCCGGATGACCCGCCGATCCGTTTCCGACAGGTTGGACGAGCCGCTGAGGAAGTAGATGGTCGCGACCTGCACCGTTTTCAGGACGCCCTGGTCGAGCGGCGTCGTCGGCGACGGCGCGGCTTGTTGACGCGGCTGGACCGCGGCGGTGCGCGGGCCGGTCCGGCTGACTGGGGCGCTCTGGGCGGATCGCGGCACGGGCGGACTTATGCGGGCGACCTGTTCCGGAACCACGCGCGGCGTGGACCCCGGTGCCGCGACGGCTGTACCGGCGGCGGCGCGGCCCGGTGGCGCGACGCGCGGCACCGTTCCGGCGGGAGCGGCCGGCACGGCAGCCGTCCGATCATTCGCGCGGGATGCGTCCGGTTGACGGGCAAACGGGACGGCGACCGGAGCCGGCGGCGGCGCGGTTTGCGCGCGCAATTGCTGGTCCGTGTACTGCGCGTTCTGCGTATCCGCGACCAACCCTTCGCGCACCGCTTGACGATCGCGCGCGGCGCGCTTGGACGCCTGCTCCCTCGGGCGTTCGGGAACAGACGATAGCTTGGGATAGGCCCCCGATTGCGCAGCATCGGCTTGCGCAAGTTCGCCGCGCGAGCGTGCCGAATTGGTCTTGGAGCGGACTTTCGCGCGCTGATGCTTCTCGGACGCGGTGGTTGTGCCCGCCTCGCCCTCGTCATCATCGTCGTCACCGAACCAATTGAACGGATTTAACGCGGTTCCGGCGGCGCTCAGGCCATCGGAGGTCGCTTCGCCGATGTCTTCCATCGTGCTACACGCGCCAAACAAAAGGATCAGGCCGATACACCCGAGCCGGGTCAACGCCTTACCGGCATCGACGCGGGTTTCCGCCTCTTCGAGGCGCGAATCCCCAGATTTCATCACACAAATACCTCCACCGTTGGGCCTTTTTGGCACAGCCCGGTGCACCCCATGCATCTTACGACATTTATGGCATGACGATCAGCGCCCAATGGTGTAAGACAATTATGCTGCATTGCAGCATCGCCTCGGGCGCACAGTGCCTTCAAATAATTAACCTTTAGACCGTCATACTTTTCTTTTGCGGTCACCAAGTATAGGGAATGTAATATGGCCGATCAATCTGATATCGAGCCGAATATCCCCGATCCGGTTGAATATTCGCGCAACATGGTGCGAATAGCGGAACAAAGTCAACAGCTCGTCACGGACTTTCTGTCTCGACACGCCGCGTCCGGAGTGACCCCGCAGGCCAGCATGGCCGACCCGATGAACATCGGCGCCGCCTTCTTCGAGATGACCCGGCGGATGATGCAAGACCCGACCAAGATGGTCGAAGCCCAATTCGCGCTGTGGCAGGACTATATGTCGCTCTGGGAGAACACCGCCCGGCGCTTCTGGGGGCAGGAAGTCGATCCGATGGTCGCCCCAGCGAAGGACGATTGGCGGTTCCGCGACGACGCGTGGACCGAAAATCATCTCTTCGACTATATCAAACAGTCCTATCTGCTGAGCGCCCGTTGGATTCAGAATACCGTCGGCGAGGTCGAAGGGCTGGACGAGAAGACCGCCAAGAAGGTGGATTTCTACACCCGGCAGTTCGTCGATGCCCTGGCGCCCACGAATTTCGTGATGACCAATCCGGAGGTCCTCCGCGAGACGATCGAGAGTGGCGGCGAGAACCTGCTGAACGGTTTGAAGAACCTGCTCGAGGACTTGGAGACCGGCGAAGGCGAGCTCAAGATCAAGATGGTCGATTCCGACGCCTTCGACGTCGGCAAGAATATCGCGGTCACGCCCGGCAAGGTGGTCTACCAAAACGACCTGGTGCAGTTGCTCCAGTTCGAGCCGACCACCAAGAAAGTCTACAAGACCCCGTTGCTGATCATGCCACCCTGGATCAACAAGTATTACATCTTGGATCTGCGGGAGAAGAACTCCTTCATCAAATGGGCGGTTTCCCAGGGCATCACGGTGTTCTGCATCTCCTGGGTCAACCCGGACGAGAAACTCGCGGACAAGACCTTCGAGGACTACATCACCGAAGGGCCGCTGGATTGCCTTGCCGCCATCGAGAAGGCAACCGGCGAGAAGGACATCAACGTCATCGGCTACTGCCTCGGCGGAACGCTGCTGGCCAGCACTCTCGCCCATATGGCGGTGCGCAAGAAGAACCCGCAGAAGATCAAGGCGGCGACCTTCTTCACCAGCATGGTCGACTTCACCGAGGCCGGCGAGCTTTCGGTGTTCATCGACGAGGAGCAACTCGCCTCGCTCGAGGAGCGCATGAACGAACGCGGCTATCTCGAAGGCAGCGAGATGGCCACGACCTTCAACATGCTGCGCGCGAACGACCTGATCTGGTCCTTCGTGATCAACAACTACCTCAAGGGCAAGGACCCCTTCCCCTTCGACCTGCTGTATTGGAACTCGGATTCCACGCGCATGCCCGCGGCGATGCATGGCTACTACCTGCGCAAGATGTATCTGGAGAACAAGCTGGTCGAACCCGGCGCCTTGAAGATGCTGGGCACGAAGATCGACCTTCGGAAGATCAAGACACCGACCTTCATCCTATCGACGCGGGAAGACCACATCGCGCCGTGGAAGTCGACCTACGCGGCCACGCAACTCTATAAGGGACCGGTGAAGTTCTGCCTTGCGGCGTCCGGCCATATCGCCGGAGTGGTCAATCATCCCGACAGCGGAAAATACAGCCATTGGACCAACGACAAGCTACCGGAAGACCCGGACCAGTGGCTCGCCGGCGCGACCGAGCATCCCGGCTCCTGGTGGCCGGCCTGGGCCAAATGGCTGAAGAAGTATGGCGGCGAGCAGGTGCCGGCCCGCAAGCCGGGCGACCGCAAGCTCAAGGTGATTGAGGATGCGCCGGGCAGCTACGTCAAAACGCGGTTGGCCTGACGGCTCCGTAACAGGACCCGCCAATCATAAGAAAAGCCCCCGCTGGAATGGTCGGGGGCTTTTCTGTGTTTGGCCTTGCGGGTGTAGAGCTTGGCCGAGGGTTCTATCCGCCGGCCGAACCGGCTGAGCGAGGCGGCAAAGACGTTGCGCCGCTTCGCACCCTTGCGCTTCCGTTTCATGGGAAGGCCTCCTTTCGGTTACGGTTTTCAGCATCCGCCGACCCCGCCGTCAACGCGGCGCCGAGGCCGGCCTTATCCCCTATTTATGGTGCCGGAAGCAAGATTTAAACGGTAAGGTCGACGTTCGGCGCCTAACGGCATCATATTGTCGGAATTCGACCCATTCGCGGCCGGTCATTCCCCGTCACCGACAATAAAAATTCCCGCACACCAAGGAGATACACGATAAAAATTTTGTTACTGGACCACCTGGTCCAAAATTACTATATTCCCTCCCAACGCTACGGCAACGATTGCATGGATCAGGTGTCACAATGGCCCGTCCGAGAGAGTTCAATGTGGATCACGCGCTCGACCAGGCGCTCCAGGTCTTCTGGAGCAAGGGGTACGAAGCCGCGTCGATGCGCGACCTCATCGGCGCGATGGGCATCAGCAAAAGCAGCTTCTACGACACCTTCGGCAGCAAGCACGAACTCTTCCTCTCGGCAATCGACCGGTATAACGCGACGGTCAGCGCCTGCGGCCTGGAAGCGATGATACAGGAATCACCCTCGCCGAAGCTGGGAATCGAGAACGTGCTGCACAGCGTCATCGAAGCGATCGTTCAAAAGGGCGAAAAACGCGGTTGCTTCCTGAGCAACTGTGCCGTCGAGGTCGCCTGCCATGACGACGACGCCGCGCAACGCGTCGCCGAAGGATTGTCGAATACCGAAGAAACCTTCTACTGCGCCGTCAAGCGCGGCCAAAAGGCGGGTGAAATCGCCACCGACAAGGAAGCCCGCGCCATCGCGCGATACCTGACCGGAACCTTGAACGGGATCCTCGTCATGGGTAAAGCCAACCCGGACCGCAAGACCCTACAGGACGTGGCGCGTGTCGCGTTGAGTGTATTGGATTAAAAAATTTCTCGTTTTTGGACCAATTGGTCCAGACCAATCAACGCTCGATCGTTGATCAAATCGACCGAAACGAAGGAGACAGGAAATGGCCATAAGACACAATCACGCCACACAACCTTCCGATCCAGACATGACTCAGGAATGGCATGATTCACAAACGCTTTTCCTGCTCACCTGCTATGACGTGTGGAGCGCGACACCGTCGCGACACTGCGCCGTTCTCTTCGACGACGATGGGACGGCCTGATGCGGCCCGCCCCCGGAACAGACCAATAACTTCGAAAATTTGAATATTTTGGACCATTTGGTCCTTAAATAGCCAAAGATTGGACCCCTCATCATGTATATCTCCTCCCTCGACAGTGCGTCCGGCGCCACGATAAGCGACCGCGACCTCCTCGCGCCGGCCAAGCTCGGACCCTATGCGCTCGACAACCGGGTCGTCATGGCGCCGCTGACCCGGAACCGCGCAGGCGACGGCAATGTGCCGCGCGCGATGAACGTGGAATACTACGCGCAACGTGCGACCGCCGGATTGATCGTCACCGAAGCGACCCAAATTACGCCCGAGGGTGTCGGCTATCCCGGCACGCCGGGAATCCACTCGGCCGAACAGATCAGAGGCTGGCGTCGCGTCACCGATGCGGTGCATGCTGCCGGCGGCCGTATCGTCCTGCAGCTCTGGCATGTCGGCCGGATTTCGCATCCGTCGCTCCAGCCGGGCGGCGCCTTGCCCGTGGCACCGTCGGCCATCCGGCCCGAAGGGGATGCCTTCACCGCCGACGGCCTGCAACCCTTCGTGACGCCCCGCGCGCTGGAGACGCATGAGATTCCCGGCATCGTAGAGGATTACCGGCAGGCAGCGGAGAACGCAAAGAAGGCCGGGTTCGACGGGATCGAAGTGCACGCGGCGAACGGTTATCTGCTGGATCAGTTCCTGCGGGACGGCGCGAACCATCGGAACGACGCATACGGCGGCCCGGTCGAGAACCGGGCGCGGTTGCTACTCGACGTGATGGACGCCGTCACGACCGTCTGGAACGCCGATCAGGTCGGTGTCCGCCTGTCACCGATCAATTCCTTCAACGACATGGCGGATTCCGATCCGGACGCCACCTTCGGCTATGTCGCGCGGCAGCTGAACGCCTACGGCCTCGCCTACCTGCATGTGGTGGAGACCGACATGACGGGCGCCGAGTCGTCGCAGACCTTCGACAAGCGCAAGCTCCGCAACGCGTTCCGCGGCACGTATATCGCCAACGGCGGTTACGATAAGGCGCGCGCCGCCGACGCCATCGCCAACGGCGACGCCGATTTCGTCGCCTTCGGTATTCCCTTCATCGCCAACCCGGATCTGGTCGAACGGTTCGCCCTCAATGCGCCGCTCACCGAGCCGGATCAAGCCACCTTCTACGGCGGCGATGAACGAGGCTACATCGATTACCCGTTTCTCGACGAAGCCGCCTCGGCCTTCGCCGCCTAGCCGGCGCGCTTCGCTCCCGGCGGAACCGGTCCTTCCCCCCTCGGGCCGGTTCCGCCCTCCCCCAATGACCCGAAGGATACGACCCATGATCGACCTGCATTTCTGGACCACGCCGAACGGCTACAAACCGCTCATCTTCCTCGAAGAAGCCGAATTGGACTACACGCTGAAACCGGTCAACATCGGCGCGGGCGAACAGTTCGACCCGGACTTTCTCGAAATCGCCCCGAACAACCGCATTCCCGCCATCGTGGATCACACCCCGCACGGCCGGGAAGCGCCGTTACCGGTCTTCGAATCCGGCGCGATCCTGCATTACCTGGCGGAGAAAACCGGCCGGTTCCTGCCGGCCGAGCCCGCGCAACGCGCCGACGTCCAACAATGGCTGTTCTGGCAGATGGGCGGCCTCGGTCCGATGGCCGGACAGAACCATCATTTCAGCAGCTACGCACCGGAAAAGGTCCCCTATGCGATCAAACGCTATGTGGATGAGACTGCCCGGCTCTACGGTGTGTTGGACAAGCGGCTGGCGGACCGGGATTTCGTCGCCGGCGACTACTCGATCGCCGACATGGCGATCTACCCCTGGATCGTCCCGCATAAGATGCAAGGCCAGGACCTAAACGACTTTCCCAATGTGAAGCGTTGGTTCGCCTCCCTGTCCACACGCCCAGCCGTGAAACGGGCCTACGAGCGAGGCAAGGCGGCAGCCGTCGCGCATACCGCACGTGAAAAGGGCAGCATTGCCGCCTGATAAACCCGCCCAGCGTTGCAGCAAGCCCGTCGCGTTCGGATAGAACACGGCGGGCTATCGTTTTCCGACTCTACCGGTTCGCGATATCGAGCATCGCGCCGCCCATCACCTGGACGCCGAGACCGAAATCATCCATTTCCATCGCTTCGTCGGCATTGTGGCTGCCATGCTGATTGCGCACCAAGACCATCGCCGCCGGAATGCCCGCCCGCGCGAAGATCGACGCATCATGCCCGACCGTCGGCATGTCATACGCCGGGATATCGAGAGCGGTCGCCGTTTGATGCAGATGGCCACGCAAGCCGTCGTCGATCGGCGTCGGATCGGAGCCGACGCACTCGCCCAACTCGAAAGTCACGTTCCGGCGCGCACCGATTTCCGCCGCTAAAGTCTCGGTCCGCTCCCGCGCGCGGTCGAGGACGTCCTTCGAGGTGCCGCCGAAGTTGATCGTGAACCGGCATTCGCCGGGCACCTTCGTCATCGCGTGCTCCTCGGCGTCGGTGAAGAGTTTGCCGACCGTGAAGACCGTGTCGGGACTTCCTTCGGCCTCCAGGGTCTGCCAGAAATCGTCCAGCGCCCGCACGAGTTCGACCGTGGCCAGCACCGCATCCTGCCTGTTCTCGCGCGGCACGGCGGCGGAATGCGCATAGGCGCCGAGGCAACGCGCGTAGGGAAACCGCATGTTGCCGCGGATCACCGTCGGGATCGCGACGGGTTTCGCCTGGTCGATCAGGATCGGTCCTTGCTCGATATGCAGTTCCAAAAAGGCCGCCGTGTTCGCAGCCGTTACCGACGGCGGCGCGCCGGACCGCAATGCGGCCGTGTCCATCCCGAGGGCCGCCATATGGTCGGCCAGGCTCAACCCCGTATCGCCGCGCATGAGGCGGTCGATCTCCGCCCCCTCCAAACTTCCGGTCGCGAGCCGGCTGCCGATATAGGCGATGCCGTACCAAACGCTCTCCTCGCCGCGCAGACCGACGCAGCGGATGTCACGCGCGGGCGTGATGTCCAAATCGACCAGCGCCGCCAGGACGGTCAGCGCGGCGACCGCACCGGCGGCGCCATCGTAGTTGCCCCCTTTCGGCACGGAATCGAGATGCGATCCGCTGAGCATGGCCGGCGCATTGCGGTCCGCGCCGGGCAGGGTCGCGAAAACGTTGCCGGCGAAATCATGCTCGACGTCCAACCCGAGGCCGTGCGCGGCAGCGGCGATCATGTCGATCCCGAGTTGATCTTCCGGGCTATAGGCGGCGCGCGTCACGCCCTCGCCATCCTTGGTCCGGCGTTCCAACTCGTCGAAGAGTTGCTCGGCAAACGGCAACCGCTTTTCGATGGCCACGGCAAGCGCGCGCTTATCCATCGGACTCTCCGTCGTTGGGCAACGCGTCCCGCAACAGGGTGCCGAAGACGATCATCTCCGGACTGGTCTTCTTGAACATGTCGAGCGCCGGGATGATCGCGTCGACCTGTTCCGGCGTCGGGCGCGGCAGGTCGTCCGGCACCTTCGGCAGGCGCGCCACCACGTCCGGGGCCGCCGCGGTAATGCGACGGGCAATGGCGTCGCAGGCTTGCTTGACCGCAGGCTCGTCGAACAGCGGATGGAGCAGCGTCGCCGCGTGGGCGAGATAGGCCGGCCAGGTCGCCATATAGCGGTAGAGGCCGGCCACCATGATCTGCCCACCCGGCCCTTGCGCGCCGAGCCGCATGAGCACCGCGGCGCGGTTCGGCTCCATGCCGTCGAGGTCGAGCATCGGCGGCGGCGGCGGAAACATGGCCGGCGGCGTCCAATCGGTCTTTCCCTCGCCTTGCCCGCCGCCGTCGGACCCGGTCAACAACAGCCGCAGACTGTCGGAAAACAGCAGGTTGATCGGGCTGACGCGGACATAGGTGCTGTAGATCTGAGCCAGCGTCTCGGCCGCGGCCTCGTCCACGCCCATCAGCCGCAACGCGGAATCGCTGAGCGGCGGCAGCGGCGGTACGCCCTCGACCTTCGTCAAACGCCAGGCCGTCTCCGGGATGTCGCCGGAGACGAACCCAGGCCGCAGCGCCGACCAGACCCATTCCAGGCAACCCGGCATCGTCGCGACATGCCGTTGCAGCGTGGAAACATAGGGAACGGCGCAGTAGACCCGCATCTCCTCGTAGATGCGGGCGAGATCGCCTGTGGCGTCGGCTTCGGGTATTTCGGCTAGGAGAGACATGGGCGGCCTTGCGTGTCGTGTGGATGGACCAACAGCATAGCCGAATTCGTCCCGATGCAGTCTAGCCCGTCAGCCCCTCGCCCTCATCCAGGCCCAGCATGATGTTCATGTTCTGCACCGCGGAGCCCGACGCACCCTTGCCGAGATTGTCCAACAGACCGACCAAGACCGCCTGCCCGTCCTTCTCGTTGCCGAAGACATGCAGGCGCAGCTCGTTGGTATCGTTCAGGACTTCCGGCTCCAACCGGTCCATCGACGACGAGGCGTCGAGCGGCGTCACCGTGATGAAACGCCCGCCCGCATAGTGATCCGCCAACGCCTTGTGGAGCTGTTCGATGGACGGCTTGCCCGGCAACGCCCAAAGCTGCAGCGGAATCTGCACGATCATGCCCTGACTGAAGCGCGCGACGCTGGGCACGAAGAGCGGCGGGTGGGCAAGCCCGCCCCAGCGTTGAATTTCGGGCACATGCTTATGGCCGAGCCCCAGGGCGTAGACCCGGAACGGCGCCTCGGTGTAGTCCTCCGCCGCCGGATCCTCGAAGGCCGCGATCAACCCCTTGCCGCCGCCCGAGTAGCCCGACACGGCGTTGATCGTCACCGGCCATTCCGCCGGCAGCAAGCCTGCCGATACCACGGGATGCAGCAAGGCGATCGACGCAACCGCATAGCATCCCGGATTGGCGACCCGCGCCGCATCGGCGATCTTGGCGCGCTGCGACGCGTCGTATTCCGGCATGCCGAAGACCCAGCCCTCGGCGGTGCGGTGCGCCGTACTGGCGTCGATCACCTTCACCGCCGGATTGTCGATCATCGCGACCGCGTCCCGCGCCGCATCGTCCGGCAGGCACAGGATCACTAGGTCTGCCTTGTTCAACAACGCGCGGCGGGCGTCGGTATTGCGTCGCTCGGCATGCGGCAGGCTCAGCAACTCGATATCCGAGCGCGTGGAAAGGCGCGCCTGAATCTGCAAGCCGGTGGTGCCGTGTTCGCCGTCGATGAATACCGTCGCGGTCATGGGTAGTCTCCTTAACTCAAACAAATCGGGCCTAAAACAAATCGGGCGCCCCCGCTGGGGACGCCCGACAATCGAACTGTCCTTGAAACCGGGGTTAGCGTTTGGAGAACTGGAAGCTACGTCGGGCCTTGGCCTTGCCGTATTTCTTCCGTTCGACCACACGCGCATCACGGGTCAGGAAGCCGCCCTTCTTCAAGGTCGGCCGCAGGGCCGGCTCGTACAACGCCAGCGCCTGGCTGATGCCGTGACGCACCGCACCGGCCTGACCGGATAGCCCGCCGCCCTTCACCGTGCAAAACACGTCGAACTGATTGTCGCGCGCCGCAGCGACAAACGGCTGGTTGATCACCATGCGCAACACCGGACGGGCGAAATAGGTTTCGACCGCCCGCTTGTTGACCACGATCTGCCCCTTGCCCGGCTTGATCCAGACCCGAGCAACGGCGTCTTTCCGCTTGCCGGTGGCATAAGACCGTCCCTGGTCGTCGATTTGAGGCTCGGTCGGCGAACCGGGCTCGCTGACCGGCGTCACCGGCGCCGTGGCGGTCGCCGGCGCATCGGCCGCCGCCATCGCCTCGCCAAGCTGCGACAGGTCGGTCACCGTCGTGGGCTTATCCTCCGCGGGCTTTTCCTCGGCCGCCGCTTCTGACGCCGCGTCAGCTTCGGGCGCGGCGTCGGCCGCCGCGGCCTCTTCGGTCTCTGGTTTCTTTTCGTCCGCCATCGTCAGGCGCTCCGTTTGTTCTTCGCGTTCATCGCCGCGACGTCGAGTGGCTCGGGGTTCTGCGCCGCATGCGGATGCTCCGTGCCGGCGTAGACCTTGAGGTTACCGATCTGCTTCCGCGCAAGCTTGTTCCGCGGCAGCATGCGCTGTACCGCCTTGAGGACGACATCCTGCGGCTTGTTGCCGTCGAGAATCTGTCCCGCGGTGCGCGACTTGATTCCGCCGGGATAGCCCGTGTGCCGGTAGTAGATCTTGTCTGTCCGCTTCTTGCCGGTCAGCGCCACCTTCTCGGCGTTGATGACAATCACGTTGTCGCCGCAGTCGACATGCGGCGTGAAGGTCGGTTTATGCTTGCCACGCAGGATATTGGCGATCACCGCGGCCATCCGGCCCAACACGACGCCGTCAGCATCGACGATGATCCACTTCTTCTCAACGTCGGCAGGCTTCAATGAAAAGGTTTTCATGACTCTCTCGTTCCGCGATCCCATCGCGTTTCTGAATGGCGGCGGAGTATCGCAGAAGCGAAACACAAGTCAACGAAAATGTTTCGGCTTTTTGTATTGTATATCAACGAGATATGCACGCGGTATTATAATACCGTTATCTAAATTGCTGAAAGGCAGCCTAAAATCAGCCACCCTTCAACCTTATGTTTTTAAACGATATCCGCCGATACCGGATAATCAGTCGGCGGTAGCCGCCATCGGCCGGTCCGCGATACCCAACTCCTTGAGACGGGCATCCCGCGCCTTCCGTAGCATGTCGAGGACACGGCCATGTCCGTCGATCTCCGGCTTGAGCGTCATGAAGAACACACCGGAGAGCGAATGACTCACCTGTTCGAGCGCCGCATACCCGTCGTTGTAGTTGTAGATGACCTTGGCGGCGTCGCCGAAGGACATCTCGGCATCCGTCAGGTGCTGCGCGAGCCACGTCACCGCCCGCCGGCCGTCAGCGTCCGAGATCATACAACCGTCACCCGCCGGATCCTCGGCCATCGCGCCCAGGACGCAATAGCGGTCGCCCCGGCCATCTTCCTCGAAGTATTTCCCGGATATCCAATTCCGCCGGTCGCGCAATCGCGTGTGCGCCTGTTCCAGGCGGTCGGCAATCGGATCGCGGAACGCAAGACCATCATACGGCATCTTCTACTCCTGAAATCGGTCGAGAATGCTTGTTAACTTTATCGGAATGCGGCCACTTTCGGGACAACAATTTTCGCCAACCGCATATCGCGTTTACTCGGCACCGCTATTCCGGCAAAAAAGGGCTGTCTGCACCCCCGGCGATCCAAGCTGGAACGATGAGGTAGCACGTGGCCCAGCAAGCACAAGAAAACGAGCCCATCCTTCTGCGGTCGGACGCGGACGGCGTGTGCACGTTGACGCTGAACCGCCCGGCAGCCCGGAATGCGCTGTCGATGGCGCTGATGCAGGAATTGCAAATTGCATTGGACGACATCGCCGACGACCGGTCGGTTCGCGTCGTCGTCTTGGCCGCTGCCGGCCCTGCGTTCTGCGCCGGGCATGATATGCGGGAACTACGCGCCAACCCGACCATCGATTTCTATGAAACGATGTTCGAGACCTGTTCGGCCCTGATGCTGACGATCACGCGGCTGCCGCAGCCGGTTATCGCCAAGGTCCATGCCATGGCCAGCGCCGCGGGCTGCCAACTGGCCGCGACCGCCGATCTGGCGATCGCATCCGAGGCCGCCGCCTTCGCGACGCCCGGCGTCCACATTGGGTTGTTCTGCTCGACCCCGATGGTGCCGATCAGCCGCAAGATCGGACGCAAGGCGATGATGGAGATGCTGCTGACGGGCGATCCGGTGGACGCGGCGGAGGCGCATCGGACCGGGCTGATCAACCGGGTCGTACCGGCGGACCGGCTCGACGCCGACGTCACCACGCTCGCCTCGAAGATCGCCTCCAAATCCGCGCATACCCTCAAGGTCGGCAAGGAGGCCTTCTACAAGCAGGTCGAGATGGGCTTGGAAGACGCCTACGCCTATTGCGGCGGTGTGATGACCCAGAACATGACCGCCGCCGACGCGGAAGAAGGCATCGACGCCTTCCTGGAGAAACGCGTCCCGGTCTGGCGCGACGAATGACGACGACGGACCTGCTCTCATGACCACGCCCCTCGCCTACGACGACGACTATATCCGCGGCATCCTGCGACGGACGCGGGTGATCGCCATGCCCGGCGCCAGCACCAGTTGGAACCGGCCGAGCTATTTCGTGATGAAGTATCTGCAACGCAAGGGCTACCGGGTCATTCCAGTGAACCCGCGCGCGGCCGGTCAGGAAATCCTCGGCGAGCCGGTCGTCGGCAGCCTCGGCGAGATCGGGTCGCCGGTCGACATGGTCGATATCTTCCGCAATTCGGAAGCCGCGGGACCGATCACCGACGAGGCCATCGAGATCGGCGCGAAAGCCGTCTGGATGCAAATCGGCGTCCGCAACGACGAGGCCGCCGCCCGCGCCGCCGACGCCGGCCTCGACGTGGTGATGGACCGCTGTCCGAAGATCGAATTCTCACGCCTCTGCGGCGAGTTGAGCTGGCTCGGCATGAATTCCGGCGTGATCAGTTCGAAACGCCGCCGGATTTAGCGGCCGCTCCGGCGCGCCCGACGCTGTCGAAACCATCGTCGATCCGTTAGGATCAGGGACCCTCAGTCAATCACAGCGGGCGGCCCGCCATGTCACAGTCCATCCCCCCGAAACCCGGCGTCGAAACCCTTGCCGTTCATGCCGGTGGGTCGCCGGACCCGCACACCGGCGCGCGCCAGACGCCGATCTATCAAACGACGTCCTATGTGTTCGACGACGCCGACCACGCGGCGTCCCTGTTCAACCTGCAGCTTCCGGGCTTCATCTATTCCCGGCTGACCAACCCGACCGTCGCCGTCCTGGAAGAGCGGGTCGCGGCCCTGGAGGGCGGCCGTGGCGGCACGGCGACCGCGTCGGGGCACGCGGCCCAAATTCTCGCGCTTTTCCCCCTGATGCATCCGGGCGACGAGGTCGTCGCGTCGAACAAGCTATACGGCGGATCGCTCAACCAGATGGGCCACAGCTACAAGAAATTCGGATGGAAGGCAGTCTTCGTCGACCCGGACGATCCGGCCAATTTCACCAACGCCGTGACGGACCGGACCAAGGGGATCTTCATCGAAAGCCTGGCCAATCCCGGCGGGATCGTCGTCGACATCGCGGCCGTCGCCGAGGTCGCCAAACAGGCGGGCATTCCTCTACTAGTAGATAATACCATGGCAACCCCATACCTTTGCCGCCCGATCGAGCACGGCGCGGACATCGTCATCCACTCGACCACGAAGTTCCTCGCCGGGAACGGCACCGCGGTCGGCGGTATGGTGGTGGATTCGGGCACGTTCGACTGGTTTCAGAACGACAAGTTTCCGAGCCTGTCACAGCCCGCGCCCGAATATCATGGCCTCACCTTCGCCGAGACCTTCGGCGACACCGCCTTTACGCTATACGGCCATGCGATCGGGCTGCGCGACCTTGGGGCGTGCCAGTCGCCGATGAACGCCTGGCTGACGCTGCTCGGCATCGAAACGCTGCCGCTGCGCATGGAACGCCATTGCGCCAACGCGCTGGCCGTGGCCGAGTTCCTGGAGGACCATCCGGCGGTGTCATGGGTGTCGTACGCGGGCCTGGACTCGGACCCGTATCACGAGCTGCAGCAACGCTATATGCCGGCCGGCGCCGGCTCGGTCTTCACCTTCGGCGTCAACGGCGGATACGAGACCGGGGTGCGGTTGGTGGAAGCGGTCGACCTGTTCAGCCATCTCGCCAATATCGGCGATACCCGGTCGCTCATCATCCACCCGGCGTCGACCACGCACCGGCAACTCACCGAAGAGCAGCAGATCGCCTGCGGCGCGGGGCCGGATGTCATCCGCCTGTCGATCGGGATCGAGACGGTCGGCGATATCATTGGAGACCTGGACAAGGCGCTCACTGCGGCGACGGCGGCCAACGCCGCCGAATAGCCGCCACGGATCAGACCCCGAAGCCTTCGCCGGGTTTCTTGTACTCGGCCCGGGGCGGGCTGAAGATGTCGAGGATCTTGGCGCCGTTCGCCCCGGCGCGGATGCCGTGTTCGACCCCGCCCGGCGTGCACCAGAAGTCGCCTTTGGCGACCGGGATTTCCTCGCCGTCCTGGATGCGGACGCAATCGCCCTCCAGGCACAAACCCCATTGCTCTTCCGGATGGCTGTGAAGCTGCCCCTCGCAATTCGGATCGATTTCAGCCACCGACAGCATCACCTGATCGCCGACGAAGATGCGGGTCGCAATGCCCTCACCCAGTTTTCGAGCAATGCCCTGTTCCATATTCTCCAGATTGAAGAAATTCTCCGTCGTCATCCGCTATTCTCCTCTCTTCGGGACCCGGATTTCCGCGTCCCGGTAGCATTTACTTTACCGTTTCCCGCCCAATATCGTGCATTGCGTTAATCGGCCTGGAAAGCGAAAATATCGCTGGATGGGCAGGATTTGACGAAGGTACAGCGAGGATCGTTCGTGATGAGATCATCGGTGATCGGCGCGTTTCGGCGCCCAGGTTCCAGACTACCGGCCCTCCTGCTGCTCGCCGGCGGCCTCGCGATTGCCGGATGCCAAACCACCGAAAACACGGCTGCCCTGCCGGAGACCAAACCGGCCAACGACGCCGAGCTGAGCGACAAGGCTTTCCAACGAGCAATGGAAAGAGGCTGGAACGGAGAACAATGCCGCGAGTATCAGCGGACCATCACGATCGGCGGCAAGACCGAAACTGCCTATGGGACCGCCTGCCGCCAGCCCGACGGGACGTGGAAGACGCAGGGCGACCTGAAATCCGCCGACGGCAGTACGTCGAAATCGACGACGACCAAAGACACGCACCCGTATAGGGGCTATCCCGACCGGCATTACGGCTATTACAGCCATCACCGCCGGTATTACTCGCCCTTCTTCTTTGGATTCGGCTACGGCAGCCACGGCGGCAGCATCGGCTACGGCGTGGGCTTCTAACGCTCCACCCCCGGCGCGTTGCCCGGCTCCATTACCACGGCATTTCGGCATAGGGTTCGAAATTGCCGGCCCCGCCGGAGGACCCGCCCGGGCCAGGCGGAGGCCCAATACACCCATCTCTGTCATGGTTTTGAGCGCAAAAATACGTACAATCCGGCGCGGGTAACACCAATTTGCGACTGAACAAAAGGCCGGCCCCCATGACCGGTCCGGACAAAGGGAACATGTCGAGCGCAGCGAGCAATGAAATCGGGCTGAACGCGGTCATCGTGGCCGTTACCGATGGCGCGCCGCGTGTTCTGACCGTCGAGCGTGAAGCCATGACCGCGCCCGCGCTGCCCGCGCCGCTGGACAAATGGGCGGACAGCCATTTCGCCCTGCCCTTCGGGCCCTTCGAGCCAGCCGCGCATCGCACCCTCGACCTGGGCGTCCGTAGCTGGGTCGAGGAGCAGACCGGCCTAACCCTCGGCTATGTCGAACAGCTTTATACCTTCGCCGACCGACACCGCGACCCCCGGGAACTCGCGGGCGGGCCGCGGATCGTCTCCATCGGCTATCTCGCCCTGGTCCAAGAGGCGCAGCCGCATGGCGAAGGTCCGGCGGAATGGATCAACGGCTACAGCTTCTTCCCTTGGGAGGATTGGCGCGAAGGCAAGCCGGCAATGATCGACGCGATCATAGGCCCGCAACTCTTGCGATGGATCGACCTGGCCGGAGATGCGGCGGAGCGCGCACGCCGCGCCGAACGCGTCTCGATCGCTTTCGGGTCGGAAGACGCCGGTTGGGATTTCGAACGGGTTCTCGACCGCTATGAACTGCTTTACGAGGCCGGCCTGGTTACCGAATCGGTCCGGGACCATGCCATTGGGGCACTCCAGAATAACGCCGACAAGCCGGACAACGACCCCATCCCGAACGATGACGGCCGGGTGGCCGCGCTCGCAGCGACCGGCCGCCCTCTGGAACTCGATCACCGGCGCATCCTCGCGACGGCGCTTGGGCGGTTGCGCGGCAAATTGAAGTATCGGCCCGTGGTCTTCGAACTGCTACCCGACCGGTTTACCCTGCTGCAACTTCAGCAGGTGGTCGAGGCCCTGTCCGGCGTGGGCCTGCACAAACAGAATTTCCGGCGCCTCGTCATCAACAACAAGCTGGTCGAGCCAACCGAAGATAGAGTCACCCAATCCCGGGGCCGCCCCGCGAAACTCTTCCGGTTTCGGCGCGATGTCCTCCGCGAGCGCCCGGCGCCAGGGGTCGGTATACCGGCCCGGCGCGTCACAGGATAGCCCGAACCGGCACGCGTTCGCCGGCGCGAAATCCCTTCTTCTTCATCGCTTGTAAATTCCTCCGTGACATTTTCTTGACTTCAGAAATGCTCTGTGCGAGCATTAATATTGAAAATGCTCATAATGAGCATATATGACACTCATCCGATGACGCTTATCCATCCTCCTGAAAAGGATTAGGTCATGAGTTCAACCGCAGTGCTCGATCAGACGACGCTCGACTACACCGCCGAGGTCGCGGCCGCGACGGCGCCGTTGTACGACAGGGTCGCCCGCGTGATCCCGGAAATCGAATGGCCGTTCCACGCTCCCTATGTGGACGCCATCAACCGGCTGAAGAAGGAACGCAACGCGATCGTTCTGGCGCACAACTACCAGACGCCGGAAATCTTCCATTGCGTCTCTGACGTGGTCGGCGATTCACTGGCCCTCGCCCGCGAGGCCGTCACCGTCGACGCCGACGTCATCGTCTTGGCCGGCGTGCATTTCATGGCCGAGACCGCGAAACTGTTGAACCCGGACAAGACCGTCATTATCCCCGATGCCTCGGCCGGATGCTCGCTCGCGGACTCGATCACAGGCGCGGACGTGCGGCTGCTGCGCGAGAAGTATCCCGGCGTGCCCATCGTCACCTATGTGAACACCACCGCCGAGGTAAAGGCCGAATGCGATGTCTGCGTGACCTCGGGCAACGCCCTCAAGATCGTCGAGGCGCTGGACACCGACAAGATCGTCTTCCTGCCGGACGAGTATCTCGCCCGTTACGTCGCCAGCCAGACCGACGTGGAAGTGATCGCCTGGAAAGGACACTGCGAAGTCCATGAGCGCTTCACCGGCGCGGAGATCAATGACTACCGCAAGAATTTCGAAGACGTGGTCGTCATCGCCCATCCCGAATGTCCGCCGGATGTGCTGGACGCCGTCGATTTCGTCGGGTCGACCGCGGGCATGATCGACTTTGTCGATACCAAGCGGCCGAAGCGGGTTCTCATGGTGACCGAGTGTTCCATGAGCGACAACGTGGCGGTGGAGTGTCCGGACGTCGAATTCGTCCGGCCCTGCAATCTGTGCCCGCACATGAAGAAAATTACCCTGCCGAACATACTGGAATCGCTGCAGACCCTGGAACCTCGCGTGGAGATCGACCCTGCGGTCGCCGGTCGCGCGCGGCGCGCGGTCGAACGGATGTTGGAGCTGAGCTAATGACCGAGATCAAACTCGTAAAAACCTTTCCCGGCGCCGAGGCGGAGCCATCGCATCTCCCCTTGCACCGTATCCAATACGAAGACGTCGTGCGCGCCGCGCTGGAGGAAGATCTCGGTCGCGCAGGCGATCTGACCACCGACGGGGTCGTCTCCTCGGAGAGCGTTGCCACCGCATCGCTTGCAGCGCGCAAGGCCGGCGTCGTCGCCGGTCTCGACGTCGCCATCGCCGCCTTTCGGATGCTGGACGATACCGTGCGCGTTTCAGTGGAACACCCGGACGGCGCTTCCGTCGCGGCGGGCAGCCGGCTCGCCCGGGTCGATGGCCCGGCGCGTGCGATCCTTACCGGTGAACGCGTTGCATTGAACTTCCTCGGCCGCTTGTGCGGCGTCGCCACCGCCACGGCCCGCATGGTCGAGGCGATCCAGGGACACGACGCCCATATCATCTGCACACGGAAAACGACGCCAGGGCTTCGCGCGCTGGAGAAATACGCCGTCCGTGTCGGCGGCGGCATGAACCACCGTTTCGGCCTGGACGACGCCGTGCTGATCAAGGACAACCACGTCGCCCTCGCCGGCGGTATCGCCGAGGCCGTCAACCGCGTCCGCCAGCGCGCTGGCCATATGGTCAAGATCCAGGTCGAGGTGGATACGCTGGAACAGTTGGACGTATTGATCCCGCTCGGCGTCGACGCGGTCATGCTCGACAACATGGACCATCCGACGATGCGCAAGGCCGTCGAGAAGGTCGCGGGCCGCATGCTCGTCGAAGCATCGGGCGGCATCACGCCCGAAACGGTCGCCGCGGTCGCGGCCACCGGCGTCGACCTGATTTCCTCCGGCGCCCTGACCCATAGCGTGAGGGCCCTCGATATCGGACTCGACATCGATATCGGTTAGTTCCCACGGCCGCGCGGGCGACGGGAATTAATTCATAAACCAAACCGCTGCGCGCGCTATTGCTTGAAAATTGCGTTAATACAATCTATTAGCCAATTTTCTTGGCGATCGACCGGAGGGCCGATCCGCCTCGAATCCGTGAACTTTCTTGCTCTCGCCACTATCTAAGCGCATCATATTACCAATTAGACGAGAGAAATTGCCCGCCGGACAAACGTGCCGGGGCAAGGGTGGATGCTCTGGACCGGTTCGGCGGCATTGGGGATTTAAGGAGAAACCCATGTATGTCGATACCATCCTGAAGAAGAAAGGCGATACCGTCATCGCCGTAGAGCCGGCGGACCCGATCTCTAAAGCCGCTCAGATACTGCATGAAAATCGGATCGGCGCGGCACTGGTGAAACATGCGTCCGGAGAGATTGTGGGAATCATCTCGGAGCGGGATATCGTGCGCGGCGTCTCGCGCCATCAGGACACCTGCCTGTCGATGCGAGTCGACGAGTTGATGACCAGCCCGGTCATCACATGCACGTCGAATGACAGCATCGATCAGGTCATGCAGCTCATGACCGACCAGCGCATTCGACACTTGCCCGTGGTCGATGGCGATTCGCTCAGCGGCGTCATCTCGATCGGCGATGTGGTGAAGCAACGCATTTCGGAAATCGAGCATGAATCCGAGGCGCTAAAGCAGTACATCTCGGCGGGCTAGCGCAACCGCATACCCATCGACCGCACAAAAAAACGACGCCGGTTTCCGGCGTCGTTTCGCTTCTAGGCCTCAGCGACTTGACCCACTAATGCGACATCAGCACCGGGATCGTCGCGTTCGATAGAATATGGTCCGTTGCCCCGCCGAAGATCATCTGGCGCACGCGGCTCTGCGTGTAAGCCCCTTTCACCAGAAGGTCCGCGCCCAGATCGGCCGCTTCCTCCAGGAAGGCCCGGCCCGGATTGCGGTTGAGCGCGGGGCAATCCTTATGGACCGCCGGAATTCCGTTGCGCTGGAGCTGACGGGCGACTTCCGCCGTGCTCGGTCCGGCGACACCGAAACCGTCGATGGCGATCACCGTGACCGCCTTCGCCTTGACCAGGAAGGGCATCGAGAACGCCACGGTCCGCGCCGTCTCGGTGCTGCCATTCCAGGCGATGACGATGTTATCGCCCAGCTTTTCCGGCGGCGTCGGCGGAGCAATCAGGATCGGGCGGCCACCTTCGAATAAGGCCGCCTCCAGGATGCTCATCGCCGCGATATTAGCCCCCTTCACCGGGCGCGAGACCACGGTAATGTCGAAGACCCGGCTGCGCGTGCCGACAATTTCAGAATTGGGCGACTCCTCCTCGACCCAGGCGGCAACCGGAGCGTTCGTCGGATTGGCGCTGGGATCGACCATCGATACGCCCTTGCGCTCCATGAAATTGTTGAACTGACTATGGACGCGTTCCCGGCGATCGCGATCCTGGCGTTCGACGCTTTCCACGAGCTCGGGCGTCGTCACCACCAACCCTTCGCCCGCGACGACCATCGCGCCGGCCGACGTCGGCTGGTAATAGAGCCCCTCGACATAGCTGCCGAACATCTGCGCGGTCAGCAGCGCGGTCTCAAGCATCGAGGGCAAGCCGTCGCTTTCCTCGATCGGAATTAGAATTGTCTTCATTGTCATTCGGTTCAGCCTCCCAGCCCCGGGATGGAGCAACAATTCGGGCGCATGGCGAATCGCCCGTCTGAACGCCAAAACGGTAGCTCAGAACCGCGTTGAAACCAAGCGTTCGGATGCGCAATAGGTGGTAAATGACCCTGTCCGAAGGGGCTAATATCCGAACGGCCTACTCCGCGGGCGCCGAGGCCGGCTTGTCCTGATCGGACGACGGCAACGCCAAGATCAGCAGAACCACCAATACGCCGGCAGCTCCCAATCCGCCAAACAACCAAGACATGCTGCCTGTGGCTTCCCGCACGAAAGCGATGGCCTGGATCGCGAGTGGACCACACAGGAAGGACAGAACGAATTTGCTGCCGAAGGCGATACCGTGATGTTTCTCAGGCGCATACCGCGCCAGCATCATGTTTTCCGCGGGCTGCGAGGCCACATTCGCCATCAGGGCCAGGGCGGCGATGCCGACCAGGCCGATGCCGGCGATCGCAGCAGTCAACGAGACGAAGATCATCTGGCAGAACCAGCACAACAGATAGACCTTCTTGAGGGCCAGCCTGTCCGCCAGATACCCCCCGACCAGTTGCATCAGTCCCCCCGTCACGAAGACGAAGGATGTCAGCAGTCCGGCCACCATCGGATCGCTGCCGACGATGTCGCCAAGCTCTTCCGAGAACATTTTCGGCAAGCCGTTTTGCATCACGTTGTAGGTCACCGAGCCGACGAACATCGCGCCCACCAGCCCGATAAAAACACGTACCGTATCGCCGCGGCTCTGCGGTCTTTGTGGCGCTTTTTGCGGCGGCGCGGCGGACATCTTGCCAGCCACGACGCAATACAACATCGCCAACCCGGTCAACAGGCAGATGACTCCCGGCACGATGAATGCGGCCCGCCAGCCGAACCCCGCGATCAGCGTACCGGCGACGATTCCGGCACCGGCCGTCCCGAAGCTGCCGAAAATACCGTTCACCGCCAAGATCTTGCCGGTGTTGTTTTCCGCGTTCCGGATCAACCACGGAATACCGACCGGATGGTAGATCGCAGCGAAGACGCCGAGCGCCGAAAGACCCAACATCATCGCTGTCGGACCCTCAATCAGCCCGCAAATGATCGACGAGGTTCCCATACCGATAAAGAACACGGTCATCATCACCCGCGCGGTGAACTTGTCGCCCAACCGACCGGCCGGCAACGCCATTACACCGACAAGCAATGCTCCCCAAGTCCAGAGCCGCAGTAATTCCTCGTAGGAAAGGGTCCAGTCTCGCTCGAGCTGCAGCACGATCACCGCATAGAACGCGGTGAAGAGATGGATGTAGAAATGCCCGATATTGGCGAACAATAAAGACAGACGCGCAGAAACGTTCGTCATCGGCCGATCTCCCGCAAGTCGTCCCCTCGCCAATCACGGTCACGGACACGACAGGTGTTTGGCCCCTAAGCGTGGGCCGCCGACAATCTGCCAGGACGATCCCGGTGCGGCAAGCAACGGCGCGGCACAGTTGTTATGCAAAAATTTTGGGTTGCGGCCGAGCGCGCCCGCGCGTCACGCCGATCGTTCTCCGGTTTCCGCAGCGATCCATGCCAGGAAATCCTCGCTCCCGCCGGTCAGCGGCAACGAGACCACGCAAGGGCAATCGTAACTATGGAGTGCCTGAATCTTTTCGGTCAGGGCCGGAACAAGGTCTTCGCGGGTCTTGGCGATCAAGACCGCCTCGTCGCTTTCCTGCACCGCCCCTTCCCAACGATAGACCGATGTCATGCCGTCGAAAACATTGGCGCAGGCCGCGAGCCGGCTCTCGACGAGCGCATGTGCGAGACGCCGCGCCTCTTCACGATCGGACGCGGTGATATAGACGAAACAGCCCTTCATTTTCAGGATTACCTCCAAATTACCCGCCGGCGCCTTGGCGCACCCCTCTTTCTATCCTACCATCGCGGGAAGCAAGATCGCAGAAGCGACCAACCAAAAAACAAGACTGCACCATCAGGGGAACAGGGGATGGTTGAGGCCAAGACTCGCGATACTTCCGCGCAATCCGTCAAGACAACGCCAAGACGCAAAGCATCGGCGCGGCCCTCCGCCGCCCAGAGCGCGTGGCTGCGCCGGGGATTGACGCAACCCGGAGGCAAGCTGCCGTTGTTCGACCAGACGGGCCGCCGCATCAACGAGCGGACGATCCGGAGTTGCCTGGATCAAGGCTGGGCCGAACCCTGGTTCGAGAACCCGATCAAACCCGACTGGCTGGTCTGCAAACTCACCGAACAAGGCCGGAAAGCCGTCGAGTAATACCCCTTTTGCGCCTTCTTTTCCGCGCCATCCCGCTTCACAAGAAGTTGAAGCGACAGTCCT
This sequence comes from Alphaproteobacteria bacterium, assembly GCA_965228975.1. Taxonomy (GTDB): domain Bacteria; phylum Pseudomonadota; class Alphaproteobacteria; order UBA8366; family UBA8366; genus JAJFJD01. Next base: position 1,277,922 of record OZ245851.1, on the reverse strand, counting down.
TAATTTGATTCGCGCCCATGGCGGGACGCCGCTGTAATTGGATACCGATTCCAATCATCAAGGCTGCGCCCTGGTATGTAGCCGCAATTCAATTTTCAGGAGGCTTCCATGCTTAAGAAAACCGTTACCACGTTGAGTGTTGCCGCTCTCGCCGCCACGGCCGTCGCCCTGCCGACCGCCGTTTCCGCCGCCGATGCGCCGGCGTCGATCCAATTGGCGGCGTGCAAGGCTTGCAACCCTTGTAAGGCGAAAGCGGCCTGTAAGCCCTGCAACCCCTGCAAGGCGAAAGCGGCTTGCAGCCCCTGTAAGGCGAAAGCGGCCTGTAAGCCCTGCAACCCCTGCAAGGCGAAGAAGTAAGACCGCACGACGTTTCGTGACGATGGAGGCGCCCGGCCCCGCCGCGGCGCCTCTTTTCGTTATGAAAACGTGCCCGGCCGATTCCTTGGACAATCCACTCAGATCGGCGTCAGGGGTGCCTGCAATTGGGTTCCCGGCACGATAATGCCGCCGCGATCGCCCACATCGATCGAGCCGTACCGCTCCGCAAAGGCGGGTGGCATCGACGGCCCATCCGGCGGGCAGACCCAAAGCCGCAGCAGATACCGGCGCCGTTCCGGGCTAGGCCAATCCTCGTAACTGTCCCTGGCGTGAAAGATGTGATGGTTACAGAGGAACTGCATATCGCCGGCGCCAAACTCCATCCGCATGAAAATCGCGGGATCGTTCACGATCTCGTCGATCAGGTCGAGCAGTTCCAACTGCGCCTCGGTAAAGCGCGGCACCTCGCCGAACCGCTGCGCCGACCGGATATACGTGCCGGAATAATGGCTGAATAGACGGCCCCCGTACCATTGGAAGATCGGCATGATCCACCAAGGGTCCTTTCCCTCCGGCACCTCGCCGCGCCGATCCCGGTAGATCGGTTCGAACATCAATGGCGCCAGGTCGGGCCGTCGTTTCCATATTTCGTTGTGGACGGTGATGGAACTGACGATCTTGCTGGCGCCTCCCTTCATCGCCGGGCGCAGACAGAACAATCCGACGATGTCCACGGAGTCCGTGTGGAATTCCAGTTTGCCCGGGGCCCGGTATCCCCGCTGGTTGTGGTTGTGATGATGGTCGTACCCCACGTCGCAGACATGACCCAGAACATGGCCCTCGCCGTTCTGCGACCGCAGCGATCCAAGATGCGCGCCGATGCCAAAATAGATTCGCGCCGCTTCTTCTTTCGTATACGTGTCGACCGGAATGCTCCGGATCAATGTAAAGGCACGGCCATCCATGACATCGGTCCGCAGTTCCAGGAGCGTTGGCGCAAGTGTCGGAAGCGGGAAATCGGCCTTGGTAATGTCGATGATGCGCGGGCAATTCCGCTCGCTCACCCGGAGGGCCGCATCGATTTCCGCCAAATGCTCTGCGGTCAATGAGAATACCCAATCGGAACGGGACGCCATCTCGGGTCCGTACCACGCAGCCGGCGACTCGATCGGACCGTCGGTCCCCTGATAGCTTCCGGTTCCCGTCATGGAGGATCGGTCCGTGGGCATCGCACACTCTCTCCTGTTCGTCGCCGAGCTTGGCAATCACCGCGGCCGCTACGGCACGAGAACCACGCGACCCGAAACTCTACCGTTCTTCAAATCGTACAACGTCGTATCGGCTTGATCCAGGGATCGCGCTTCAACCGCCACGGAACCGATCCGCCCCGACCGGGCAAAATCCATCAATTCATGGAATTCCGCCACCGATCCGACGTAGGATCCGCGCACGGTCACCTCGCGTAGGGGGAAATGCGGTACCGGAAGGGAAAGACTTCCACCGAACAGGCCGACGATCACCAGACTCCCGCCCTTCCGTAGAATATCGAAGCCGAAACGCGCCGATTCCGCCGACCCGACGAAATCGACGACGCCGGCCGCGCCGCCCGTGTCTTTCACGAACCGTCGCGCGGCATCCGCCTCACCCGGGTCGAGGACGTCGCGCGCGCCGGCTGACATCGCAGCGTCGCGGCTGCCGCTCGATATATCCGCGGCGAATCCGGAGACCCCGGCTACCGTTTCGGCGAGCCGCACTGCCGCCAGCCCGACGCCGCCCGCGCCGACGATCACCAAAGGATCGCCCTCCCCCAACCTACCGAGTTTCTTCAGCGCGCCGAACGCGGTGAGGCCGGAACAGGCGTAGGTGCAGGCCTCGACAACCGGAATAGGGTCGAACGGGACGAGGTAACGCGGATGCGGCACGATGACATGATCGCTGTATCCGCCATCGACATTGACGCCGAGATTGCGCGGCCTTCGGCAGAGCTGTTCGTCCCCCGAAGAACAAGTCTCGCAGGTCCCGCATCCGATCCACGGGTAAACAACGCGGCGATCGCCGACGGCGGCCAGCTCGGCGGCGGCGTCGCCAACACCGACCACCTCGCCGGCAATCTCATGTCCCAGCGCCATGGGAAGCGGTACGCCACGGGACAAGTCCATCCGACCCTCCGATCCGAGGTCGAAATACCCGTCCCGAATATGGACGTCGCTGTGGCATGCGCCGCAGGCGGCGATCCGCAACAACACTTCCGTACCGGTTGGCACCGGTGTTTCGGATTGGATGTCGGTCAGGGCGCCGCCGAACGCCGTTACCTTGAAGCTCCGCATGCGGGGTGCGCCGTCCTCTCGCTATGAGACCTAATCGGTCGCCGTGTCGAGACTGCCACAAGCCAATTTCACTGTCGATTACCAAGGACCGCAACCTTGTCGCGCGGGGCCGGACCAGCCACAACTATCCATCGCGTGAATAAACTTCTATAGTAGTTGGCAAGCGCGGTATCCGGTGTGCTGAGATTCACCGAAGTACCGGGAAAATAAGAAACGCGAGGCTAGCGAACTGCGGCTGCAACGTGCCTTTTGGCACGATCCCGACATCGCAGCATACCGTTGAAGAGCAAGAACTGCATGCGATGATAGGGCAATCAAACGGTGCGAAGACGCCGTGGGTTCGTTTGTAAAACTAACAAGAACAAAAACGGAACCGTAAACAAGGAGATTTGGGAGATGAAAAAGCCCTCTCTATCGTTTGGGTCCACACTTCTGCTTGGTACTGCTTTGGCGTTCGGTGGCGTTTCCGTGGCGGCAGCCGCGGAGAAACCGGTGAACGGCGGCGTACTTAGCTTCGTTGTGGGCAGCAAGATCCCGTCATACGACGGGCATCAAGAGACCACCTTCGGCATGATCCATCCGATCCGGCCGTTCTACAGCCTTCTCGTCCGCATCAACCCGGATAACCCGCAATCGCCGACCGACATCATTTGCGATCTCTGCGAAGGCAAGTGGGTAACCAGCAATGACGGGAAGACCTATACCTTTAAACTGAAACAGAACGTCAAATTCCACGATGGCACGCCGCTGACATCAGCTGACATCAAGGCGACGTTCGACAAGATCATTTTCCCGCCAAAGGGTGTCCCGAGCTCACGTAAGGCCTGGTACACGCAAGTCGCCTCGATCAAGGCACCGGACAAGTATACGGTGGTTTTCGACCTGAAGCGGCCATTGCCTGCCCTGATCCCTGCCTTCGCATCGCCGTTTAACTTCGTGTATTCGAAGAAGGATCTCGATACGAACGGGTATTCATGGCACAAGAAAAACATCAATGGGACCGGCGCCTTTTCCTTCGTCCAGCATCAACCCGGTGCCTTTGTCGAAGGTAAGAAGAATGCCGATTTCCATGTAAAGGGACTGCCATATCTCGACGGTTATAAGGCGATCTCAGCACCGAAGATGTCGGTTCGCCTGCAAGCCATCCGTGGTGATCGGGCCGCTATCGAGTTCCGCGGATTTCCTCCGAAAGCCCGTGACGATCTCGTCAAGGCGCTCGGCGACAAGATCAAGGTTCAGGAGAGTGACTGGAACGTTCTGATGGGGGCATCGCCCAACCAGAAGATCAAACGCTTCCAGGATCCGCGTGTGCGGCAAGCGCTGAGTTATGCGTTCGACCGCTGGGGCGGCTCGAAGTTCCTGTCCAAGATCGCCTTGATCAAGACGGTCGGCGGAATCACCTTCCCGAAACATCCGCTCGCCCCGTCGAAAGAGTGGATGATGGAGAACCTTCCCGGGTTCGGCGCCGATGTTAAGGCCAACCGGGCCAAGGCAAAGCAGCTGCTGAAAGACGCCGGTCATCCGAACGTCAAGGTGACTCTGTGGAACCGCGCGGTCGACCAGCCGTATAAGGTTGTCGGCACTTGGTTCATCGACCAGTGGCGGAAAATTGGCGCCGCGGCGGATCAAAAGGTCGTTCCGTCAGGTCCCTGGTACGCGGGCCTCCGCAAAACACGCGATTTCGATGTCGCCGTCGCGTTCAACGCGCAAACGGTCATCAATCCGACGATCGACGTGTCGAAGTGGATTCGCGATGCCGGAAACAACTACTCGAACCACACGGACGACAAGTCGACCGAACTGTACCTTGAGATGCTTTATGAAAACGATCCCAAGAAGCAGTTCGAGAAGATGCGGGCCTACGAATTGCGTGTGCTTGCGGACCAGGCGCATTTCATCCCGGCTTTCTGGTGGTACAAGATCAACCCGCACCGTTCCTACGTGAAGGGCTGGAAGATCGCACCGAGCCATTACCTAAACCAGGCGCTGGACCGCGTTTGGATCGATCCGAAACTCAGATAGTCCGTTTTTTGACCAATGTTGCACTGCCCTCTCTTCGGAGAGGGCAGTTTTTTGTCTACCGGCACAACAGTCCGGAACTCAACAATTTCTGCGGAATAAGGCCAAGATATGCCCCTTATTTGGGCAACTCGGCGATATAGTTTGCCGGTATCGTGTTAGTGCTCTTGTTTGTATGGCGTTTCACCTCTTATAGTAACCGCAGGTTTCGATCTGCCGAGCCGGTCTCGGATTGGTTACGCAGGTGGAAACGAACAACTTGGTCACACTTCAACAATCACCATAACAATCAAAAAACGAGACAATCTTTAAAGGAGTTTGGGAATGAGAAAGCCCGATCGTAGATTTGGGGCTGCCGTCCTACTGGGAACTGCTTTGGCTTTTGGCGCCGGTAGCGTCGCGGTCGCAGCAGAGAAGCCGGTAAAGGGCGGTACCTTGAGTTTTGTCGTCGGTAGTAAGATTCCGTCATATGACGGACATCAGGAAACGACATTCGGCATGATCCATCCGATCCGGCCGTTTTACAGCCTGCTGATTCGCATCAACCCGGAGAATCCGCAGTCCACGACCGACTTCGTCTGCGACCTGTGCGAGAAGTATTCGATTCAAGACGGCGGCAAGGCCTACGTCTTCGACATCCGCAAAAACGTCAAGTTCCATGACGGCACGCCGCTAACGGCAGCCGACATCAAGGCATCGATCGACAAGATCGCCTTCCCGCCGAAGGGCGTTCCGAGTTCGCGTAAGGCTTGGTACACGCAGATCGAATCGGTCGAAACGCCGTCATCGCATCAGGTCGTCGTCAAGCTGAAACGCCCGCTCGCAGCGATGCTGCCGGCGTTGGCGTCGCCGTTCAACTTCATCTATTCGAAGAAGGACTTGGACACGCACGGCTACTCTTGGCACAAGAAGAACGTCAACGGCACTGGCGCGTTCCAGTTCGTGCAGCATCAGCCCGGCGCTTTCGTCGAAGGCAAGCGGTACGACGGTTATCACGTCAAGGGCCTGCCCTACCTCGACGGCTACAAGGCAATCTCGGCACCGAAGATGTCGGTTCGCCTGCAAGCCATCCGCGGTGACCGCGCGGCCATCGAGTTCCGCGGCTTCCCGCCGAAGGCACGCGATGACCTTGTGAAAGCCCTTGGCGACAAGGTCAAGGTGCAGGAAAGCAACTGGAACGTTCTGTTTGGCGCAGGCGCCAACCAGAAGAAGAAACGTTTCCAGGATCCGCGTGTCCGCCAGGCGCTCGGCTATGCATTCGACCGCTGGGGCGGCTCGAAATATCTGGCGCGGATCGCCGTCGTGAAGCAAGTCGGCGGTATCGTCTTCCCCGGCCACGAGCTTGAGCCGTCGAAGGAATGGTTGGAAACGATGCCCGGCTTCGGCCGCGACGTGAAGGCCAACCGTGCGAAGGCGCGCGCGCTTCTGAAAGAAGCGGGTCAGCCGAACCTCAAGGTGACGTTGTGGAACCGTGCGGTCGACCAGCCGTACAAGGTCGTCGGCACTTGGTTCATCGACCAGTGGCGCAAAGTGGGCATGAACGCGGACCAGAAGGTGGTTCCGTCCGGCCCGTGGTACGCCGGCCTGCGCAAGACGCGTGACACCGATGTCAACATCGACATTAACGCGCAGAGCGTGATCAACCCGACGATCGACGTTTCCAAGTGGATTCGCGACGCCGGCAACAACTACACCAACCACACGGACGACAAGGCGACCGAGCTGTATCTCGACATGCTGCAGGAAGCCGATCCGAAGAAGCAATTCGACAAGATGCGCGCCTACGAGAAGCATCTCTTGTTGGATATGGCGCATTTCACGCCGGGCTTCTGGTGGTACAAGATCAACCCGCACCGCACCTATGTGAAGGGCTGGAAGATCGCGCCGAGTCACTATCTGAACCAAGCGTTGGATCAAGTTTGGATCGATCCGAAGCTCCGGTAAGGATATCGGTTAAAGACGACGGACCGCCCTCTCCCTGGAGAGGGCGGTTTTCGTTTGGGGAAACGGCGGCTCCGGTCCGCGTCACGCGATGGACAGATTGGCCGATGCCGCGTCGAGCAACGCTTTCGGCAGATTGATATCGACACGGGTGCCCACACCGACGGTGCTGCTGATGGACAAGGTCCCGCCATGCATCTTCACGAAAGAATCGGTGATTGCGAGGCCGAGCCCGGTCCCCTCGTTGGTAAGGTAAGCCTGATCCGAACGCCCCTGGACGAAAGCCTCCGTCAGATAGCTGATTTCCGATTCCGGGATGCCGATCCCCGTATCGGATACGGTGATTTGCAAATCAGCGCCCTCGGCGACGGCCACGACCTTCACCTCGCCGCCTTCCTCGGTGTATTTCAGCGCATTCGAGAACAGGTTCAACAACACCTGCTTGATGGCACGTTCGTCGGCAAAGACCGGCAGAAGTTCTTCCGGAATTTCCTTGATAAGCGTGATACCGCCGCTGGCCGCGCGCTCTCGGATAATCTGAAGGCAGCCGTCCACGACATCGTTCAACAGGAAAGACGATCGTGACAAGGTGAAGCGCCCGGCCTCGATCTTGGACAGGTCGAGGACATCATTCACGAGTTCCAGCAGATGCTGCCCGCTACTGTGAATCGCCGCCGCGTATTCGATGTACTTGTCCGACCCCAAAGGACCGAGTATCTGCTGATGCATCGAGTCCGAAAAACCGAGGATCGCGTTCAGGGGAGTCCTTATTTCATGGCTCATGTTGGCCAGGAACTCGGACTTGGCGCGACTCGCTTCTTCCGCACGCTCGCTCTGCAGACGGAGTTGCGCCTCGCTTTCGCGCAACGCCATTTCCGTTCGGACCTTTTCGGTGATATTCGTTCCGCTGCCGCGATAGCCTTTGAATTGTCCCGTTTCGTCGAAGACCGGCTTGCCGCTGATCGATAGGTAATGGTACCCGCCCTCTCCGTCGGGTCGCGGATGCCGGAAATCCTGGAACGGCTGATGCGCGTCCAACGTCGCGATATGATGTTCCCAATCGGTGATGGTCGTGGTGCCGCCCAATACCGTGTCATTCTCGGCCAAGAGCTCGCGCCGCGTCTTGCCCATCAGATACTCGGGCCGAACGCCGCTGGCCTCGAAGAACCGCTCGGAAAAGTAGCTGAACCGCAGGTTCTCATCCATCTCCCAAAACCAATCGGTGGCCGCTTCGGCAAAATCGCGAAACCGTTGCTCGCTCTTGGCCAGCGCCTCCTCGGTTTCCTTCTGGGCCGAGATGTCGATGAGATAGCCGCTTAACAGGGTCGGCTCATCGCTGTCGCAGTGAACAGTGACGATGTCGCGCACCCATACGATGCGCCCGTCCTTCGCCATCATGCGGTACTCGAAGTCATGATCTTGGGACTGCGCCGTCAGTGCCATGCAGTAGTCCATCGCCCATTGGCGATCTTCGGGATGCACTTTTTCAGGCCAGAAATTCTCAGCGTACCATGCCTCCTTCGGATACCCGAACAGGGTTTCGACCTGGGGCGACACATACGTGAACCGCCAACCGGGCAAGTCCATTTCCCACGCAATGACATCGGTGGTCGCGACGAGCCTGCGGCTTCGCTCTTCACTCTTGATAAGTTGCTCCTGCAGGCTGTCGCGATCATAGTCGGCGCCGATCCGCTGGCAAACGATCCGGAAAAACGCCCGCAGAACATCATCGGTCCGGCGCGGCTGGCTATCGCTCACGAATAGATGGCCGAGCGGCCGGCCGATCCCGTCGTGGAATACCTGCGCATAGTAGAATGCGGTGTTGCCGCCATCGATCGTCGGATCGTCGGGAAACTGATTCCCAAAGTCGCCGCTGAGTTCGCAATGAGCGTCCACCTCCGGCCTGTACAGGGCGGCGCACGCGGAACCTTCAACGCTGAATTGCATAAGCGGCTGATCGGTACCGTTCACCGTATGTGCGGCCAACTCGAGGGTCTTGCCGTCTGACGATAACATCGCAATACCGGCGCCAGGGCACTGCGAACCGACGGCCAAGGACTTCACGGCGGCGTCCAGAGAGGACGATCCGGATCGCGTCTCCGCAGACAACAGGGTGATCGCCAGATCCACTGTGCGATAGGTCATAAATGCATCTCAACCGAAATGATCGGCAAACCTCACCCTCAACGTACGGTAGATATATTGAGAACCCCTTAATTGCTCCAATCTTCCAAGCGTTTAGAAATCCGATACGGCTGTACCCGCAATTCGTGTAGATCGTGCGGCCGCCACCGGTAACGGGGTCGAAAATCCGCGCTCCATACGCACGGAAATCACTGAAACCATTGCAAAACCCGGCGAGATAGGGCTACATAGTCACTGAGATATCGGCAAATGAGACGCACGACTTATATTTCTGCGTCCTCGGCGGTCCTTAGGCAATTTCAGCCCGGCAACAGCTGTAAAATTGTACAATGGCGTTTGATTTTTCCCACCTCCGCGTCTTGATCGTCGACGACAACGAATTCATGCATGAGATCATGCGCGAGCTCCTGCAAGCGCTGGATTTTTCGTCGGAAAAGCTGAAGTTCGCGACCGACGGCGCGCAGGCGCTGCAAATCCTGCAGCAGACCCCGCTCGACCTGATCGTATGCGACCTGAACATGAAACCCATGAACGGCAAGGATTTCACCAGCCATGTGCGCCGGGAGGAAAACAGCCCCAATCCGTTCATTCCTATCGTGATCTGCACGGGCCACGCCGAAGCGAACCATATCCTCGACGCGCGGGATTGTGGCGCAAATGAAATTCTGCGCAAACCGGTCAATGCTCAATCGATCTATAGCCGCATCCGCGCGATTATCGAATCACCGCGTCCTTATGTCCGCACGGAGACATTCGTGGGGCCCGACCGCCGTCGTCAAGACTTGCCTTATTCCGGTGCGGACCGCCGTATGTCCACCGCCGAAATCGGCTAATACCCGGGCTGGAAAACCATCGGTCGGCGGCGCACACCTTTGGAATTTTCCGGACATATGCCAGTGTTTTCCGCCTTAACAGGTTGTTAACGCCATGCTCGATATCGTCTTCCCGCTTGATTGGGCATTCGGTATCGACGGCAAGGGCGGACAGGCGAATGGGAACTGATTTTCGAGTTGAACAATTGACCGTAAATGGCTGCGAAAAGGACCGAATTGGAAAATACGGAGCCCTCATCGCATTCATGTTTTCGTTGATGCTTCAGGCATGCGGCAGCAGCGAACCCCACCGGCCGCATGTTACCGCGCCCAGCAAGAATTACGCGAGCCGGCCCCCTGTTCACCGGTCCGTCCCCCCGGCGACCGCGCCGAACCGGCAGCGCGGCCAGCAGTACGACATCATCGGAACCGCGTCCTGGTACGGCGGCAAGTTTCATGGCCGCCGCACCGCGAACGGTGAGGTCTACAACATGAACCGGCTTACCGCCGCGCACCCGACCCTGCCCTTCGATACCTGGGTGGACATTACGAACCTTCGGAACGGCCGCACCGTGACACTGCGCATCAACGACCGTGGCCCCTTCATCAAGGGCCGCGTCATCGACGTTTCGCGGCGTGCTGCCAAGAAGCTTGGATTCATCAACGACGGAGTCACCCGGGTCGGCATAAGGATTCGCCGCCCATCACGCGGATAAGCTCGGGTTCACCCGCCTCGCGCGCACACCAAGGCGCCATCCGCCGCGACCTCGCATCGCCATAGCGGCGGCACGACCGATGTCCCACCGGCTTCCTCTACAATGGCTGGCCCATCTACCTTTGACCCAGCCGGCATAGCGTCCCGCCGATAGACCGGACACTCGATCCATTCCCCGAACCAAACCGGGCGTCGTTCGAGGATAGGATCGCCATCAACCGAGGCGGACATGCCGATTTTCGGTTTGTCCACCAACCCGATCGACACCAGCCGAATGTTGACGATTTCCGCGTCGTTCGCCGCATCTTCATATCCGAACGTCTCGGCATGGCGCGCATCGAACGCGGCGCGCAACGGCGCCCAATCCGCGTATCCATCGGACCATGTAATCGGCAAGGTGAAGGACTGCCCGACATAGCGCATGTCGAGGGTTATGGTGTGGCGATGCCGTTCCACGGCAACACCGTCCGCCGTCAGAGCCGCCGCGGCCTCTCCGATCAACGACCCGACCTCCCCGTTCAATGCATCGACCGACAGGATGGACAGACGCCCGCCCCACGCCGATACGAAATCGCGGCGCATATCCGCCAGCATTTGGCCCAGCGCCGACAAATGCCCGGGAAACCGCGGAATCACGACATTCGGAATGGCCAATTCTTCGGCGACGAGGAAGACATGCATCGGCCCCGCCCCGCCGAAACCGACGAGCGCGAAGTCGCGGGGATCGAAACCGCGATGGACCGAAACCTCCCGCACGGCACCCGCCATCTTCGCGACGGCAATCCGCAACGCGCTGTCGGCCAAGGCGACGACGTCCTCGACGCCCAGGATACGCGCAACGGCTTGAAATGCATCCTCAGCGCGCTCCCGATCCAGGATCAATCCTCCGCTCAAAGCCCGGTCCGTCGGCAAACGGCCCAACAGTAAATTGGCATCCGAGATGGTCGGCTCGACGCCACCCCGGCCGTAACAGGCGGGGCCGGGCATCGCCCCCGCGCTCTGTGGCCCGATCTCCAGTGTGCCGTCCTGTTGTACATGCACGATGCTGCCGCCGCCTGCGCCGATCGTGTGAATATCGAGCTGGGGCATCTGCAGCGGATAGGCGTCGATCTGGTTGTCATGCGACATTCGCGGCTCGCGGCCGTGGACGAGCGCCACATCGGTGCTCGTGCCACCCATGTCGAAGGTAATGCAATCGTCGATATCCAGCGCAGCGACAACCTGGCACACGCCGGTGACACCGCCGACCGGTCCCGATAGGAACGTGCCCGCCATACGCTCAGCGGCGCTCTCGATTGTCATCGCGCCGCCATTCGACCCCATGATGTTGACATCCGCCGACAGGCCTTTCTCGGACAGCGCCGCGGTCAACGTGTCCAGATAACCGGCCATCACCGGGGTAAGGTAGGCATTGAGGACACTGGTCGACGTGCGTTCGAACTCGCCGCGTTCGGGAACCAGGGCGGTCGACTGCGAGACCGGCACCGCGGGCAGCAGCGCGCGGAGCGCCTCGGCCGCCACCACCTCGTTTTCGTCGTTGCGGTAGCTGTTGAGAAAACAAACGGCGACGGCTTCGATCCCGGCTGCACGCAATTCATCCGCGACACAACCAAGCTCATCTTGCGACACGGCCCGCAATACGGTTCCGTCCGCCGCAACACGCTCCCGCACTTCGAGACGCAGCTCGCGCTCGACAATCGGCCGTGGACGAACCCATGCCGCATCGAACAAACCGCCGGTCAGCCGACGCGTCTTGCCGATTTCAAGGACGTCGCGGAATCCTTCGGTCGTGACCAAACCCGTTTTCGCGCCTTTACGTTCCAATAACGCATTTGTCGCGATTGTCGTGCCATGGACGAAGGCCGAGACTGCAGAACCGTCGATCCCCAGGGCCGCCAAGGCGTCCAACACGCCGCGCCACTGCTCGCCGGGAAAGGACGGCACCTTGGCTTGCAGGATTTGGCCGCTGGCCCGGTCGTACGCCAGGACATCGGTGAAGGTACCGCCGACATCGATACCGACCAGATAAGCGCCGGCGGTCACGGCGCCGCGGCCTTGAGCCGGGCGACCCGAACCGTCTCGCCTGCCCGTACCCCCAACGCCGCCACCCCATCGGGCCCGAGCGCGATACGCCCACTCGGGGCGGTTTCATCGACCTCGGCCCACCCGCGCAACGACGCGCCCCTGTCGGTAATGATCTCCACAATATCGCCCGGCCCGACGGCCAGGTCAGCGGCCAATGCCGGCGCGATTGTCATCAATCGTCGCGGGCCATCCCACGCATCGCGGTTGGCCGCCTCGACGACGACTCCGGAACGCGCCTTGCGCAGGGCCATGCGCAGTTCCTCCGTCGCCTCGGCATCGACATCCAACCGATCGTCGAGCCGGACGCCATACCGCGTTTCGGCATCTGCGGCGACGATATAGCCACGCACGACGTCCGTGGCGACGCACGCAGGATCGCGTTCCAGTGGATCGCCATATCCGCCGCCGCCGGACGATTCCATCCGCACCACATCCCCGGCGCGCATCTCGAAACCGGCGACCTTACCGGGCATCGGCGACGGCTCGATCACCGCCCCGTCGCGGATGACGGTGAACCGATTGGGCGCCCCGCTCCCACCGCCGGCAACACCAAACGGCGGAATGACGTTCTTGTCGGACAATACCGATAGGCTCGCCGTATCCGACAGGACCTTGATCTCGCGCCGCATCCCCAAACCGCCGCGGAACGCCCCGTCTCCACAGGAACCCTCCCGCAGTCCGTAAAATTCGACCCGGAGCGGACATTGCGCCTCGATCACCTCTGCGGATTGGACGGAGTTGAAGTCGCCCTCGGGAAAGGCTCGCGCCGCGTGATTCCCATCGACGCCCTGACAGCCGCCGGTCCCGCCGGCGGGATACTCGTAGCACAGGTAGATATCGCCGCGATCCGGCTGTGGCCCGGAAATGTACACGTGGTTGCCGCCACCCTTCAGGTCACCGACCAGCTTATCCGGCGCGGCCTGCCCCAGCGCCGCCACCATGAGTCCGCAGATCAGGGCCCGGCATTCGACCATGCCGCCGCAGGGTGCGGGAAGCCGTGCATTCAGGAAACTGCCCACCGGATTGATGACGTCGATCGGCAGGAACGAACCCTGATTGACCGGCGTGTGCGGATCCAGGAAGGACTTCACGATACTGCCGACGCCGTTGAACGCCATCGCGGGGCCGACATTCGTGGGGCCGCCGGTCTGGGGCGACGATCCGGTGAAGTCGGCGATCAACCGGTCCCCCTCCACCGTGAGCTTCAGCCGTCCGACCAACGGCTCGGCATTGTTGCCGTCCCCTTCGATATACCCTTCGCCGTGGTAAACACCATCTGGCAGCGCCGCGATACGCTCACGCATGACCGCAGCGGACCGGCCGATCAGTTCCTCGACGGAGTCGATCAAGGCATCCCCGCCGAACCGCGCGAAGAGGCGATCCAGATGCTCGGCGGCCTTACGGCTGGTACCCAGCATGGTGTTGAAATCGCCCTTGCGTTCATGGGTGACCCGCATGTTGTCGAACAACAGCGTCAGATAGGCGTCGTTCATCTGGCCGCGCTCGCAGATGCGGGTCGGCGTGATGCGTAGGCCTTCCTGATAGATCTCCTTTGCCCGGCCCGACAGGCTGCCCGGCGTCATCCCGCCGACATCGCCCCAATGGCAGCGCGTCGCTACGAATAGCGCGAGTTTGTCGCCGTTGAACACGGGATACAGCATCAAAACGTCGTTCAGATGCGTGCCGCCGGTGTACGGATCGTTATGCAGGAAGATATCGCCGTCGTGGATGTCGTCGCCGAACGCCTTGACGACCTCGGCGGTCGAATACGGCACCGCGAAGATATGGATCGGACTGTCGTCCAGCGACTGGGCCACCAAACGCCCGTCCGCGGTCACCAGCGCGCAGGAAAAATCGTGACCTTCATAGATGATCGACGAATAGGACGAATGGATAACATTCGCCCGCATTTCATTGACCACGGCAACGAGGGACTCGCGCACCAACTCCAATGTGCCTAGATCGCGCACCGGCTATTGACCCGACGGAATGACGGCGCGGTTCACGTCACGCCTGTTTACGAATGCGTTTAGGACAGGGCCGTTGAACCCTGGCGTCCGGATCGAATTCCGAACGGTCGATATGCGCCAAGGTTTTGCCGTAGATGTGCAACGACAACGACGTCTTCCCGCTCTCGTTCCGGACGCTGTGAATATCGTCCGGCAGGAAGGCGATGACCTCGCCGGGGCCGACCGAGACTTCGTTCTGTACCGCAAGGTCCGCATAGCCGGGCTTAGAGCCGTCATCCTCGCGGCGCCAGTTTACGTTCACTTCATCCCCATCGAGTCCGACGACGACGCCCCAGGTTTGATGGTCATGCGGCGCCACGCCCCGGCCAGGCAGCCAAGCGATCGCCTCGACCAGCAGTGTGTGATCCGATTCCTCATGCAACACGGTGATGCCGAACCCTTGGTCCGGATCGCACTCGTAGAACGAGTCCTGAATCCAATCAGACTCGTTCGCGATACGCCGTGCCAGTGGAATGACCTGTTGAATGATTTTCTTGTCGTCATCGGTATCGGCGACGACGGCGCGCATGTCATTGACGAGAGCGTCGACGGAATACTCGGCGGTGGCCACGGCGTGATTACTCCCTGCTTAGGATCGGGCATGGCTCTGCCCCTCAACAATTCTGTTGATTCACGCCACCGCTGACAAGCGCCACGGGTGGAAATCTCCCAAGAGTATGCGTTATCGGCTGTAGAAGCCGCCCGAATGCCGACGCCAATCCACCGCGTTGCCGGACAGCACCATGATGCGCCCCAGATCGACGTCACCCAGGAAGCATTGCGCCATGATATGGCCGCCGGCGCGCAAGCCATGGTCTTCGCAACGAACCTCATGGTGTGAAACAACGGTGCGAAGATAGCTCTTGGCTGTGCTGCCGGCGCGCGTGGCCATCTCCGGTGCATCGATGCCCCAGAGACGGATCGGTTTGCCGGCAACGACGATTGAATCGCCGTCGATAATGGTCGGACGCCCCTCCAGCGTCTCCGCCTGTACTGCTGCCAACGGCAGACAGATTGCAAGCAGAACAAATAGCCCCCGCATCATGCGGGAATGCTACGCAATACTCGCGATCAAGTCATTGTTCTTGTTAATTATTTTTAGAAAAATACAAGCGAAATACCACCGATTTCCGGCAGGAATCAGCGGATGCACTATGCGCAAAGCGTGGTCAACGCCTGCGCGTTATCGAGCGTATCGAGCTTCCAAATCAATTCGCAAAGCTCACCGGCACGATCGTCGCCGATGACCGGCGATGCGTTGGCGAGGAATTTTGCTTCCATCGCCGCATCCGTCATGGGGTTGCCGACGGTTCCGCTCGCATGCTCAACGAAGATTTCGTGCTTTTCGCCCGACACCGCATTGACGGTCGCACGGGCCTGATCCTTCTGGAGCGCGTCGTCGGTTACGACAGTAACCTTGCGCCGCAGCGCAATCGCATCCTCCGACGTCGCCCGTGCATCGCTGAACTGCGCAATCCCCGCGGCCCGGTCCAAGAAGGAAACCGCCGCGGTATGTGTCAGGCTGAACTTCGACTTCAGTCCCGTCTGCGGTTCTTCGACACCGGTGATCGTTACCGCGTGCGGATGCACCCGCAGCTCGACCGATGCCACATCGGCGGCATCGACGCCCGATGTCTTGCCCAACTCCACCATCGCGTCGATGGTCGGGTGCAGGACGATCCCGCAGGCGTAGGGCTTATGCCCGTTGCGCGTGATTTCCCACCGTTCGCCCAGACCGTCAAGGATCCGTTCCTGATCGGTTTCCGTGCTGTAGATCCGGCAAAAACCCTTCTTGCCTTCCAAGATTTCACCGCTGCTGTCGAAATCGCGTTCGGCCAGCAAGCCCGCCAGCACGCCGTTATAACCCGCCTTCCCGGCGTGGAACGACTTGCACATGGTGCCACGGTTCTGCTGCATGCCGGCGGCCTGCGTCGTCGCGATCCCCAAGGCATGAACGGTGCGTTTCGGATCGAGCCCCAAGAGTCGCGCAGACGCCGCCCCCGCCGCGATGGAGCCAAGCGTTCCCGTCAAATGCCAGCCGCCATTGTGATGTTCCGGTGCCGCCTGGCCGGCGCGCACGCCTGCCTCGAAACCCACCGTATAGGCCACGATCAGCGTCGCCCCGTCGACCGCCTTGCGATCCGCCAACGCGAACAACGCCGACAGGATCGGCGAACTGGCATGCAGAACGACGCCTCCCATGTGGGTGTCGTCGAAGTCAAGCATATGACCCATCTGTCCGTTCGCGATCGGCGCGTCCAGGACGCCGAGTTTCAGGTTACGCCCGAGAACGGTGGCTTTCGGCTTTCCGCCGACCTCTTTCAGGACGGCCAACAATTTGGTGATGGTCGGGTGATCGCTCCCCGAGAGCGCACAGCCGACCCAATCGAGAACCCCGCGGCGCGCCGCGCGCACCGCTTCGTCCGGCAAGTCCTCCAGTCGCAAGGACGATAGGAAGGCGCATAAATCCCTGGTGATGTTCAGGTCGAGATCGGCGGCGCCATAGTCGGCCATTTTCATTTCCTCTTCTTACAGGTGATCGACGGGACCGAAACTATACCCCGGCCGCCGCGCCCGGACATCGACAACTATCCGCCGACGCCCCGACTGTCATAGAATGCGCGACCTAGGAGATCGACCATGCACACTGTCGGAACATTCGATTACATCATCGTCGGCGCAGGATCGGCCGGATGCGTCCTCGCCAATCGCTTGAGCGAGGATCCCGACACGTCGGTGTTGCTGTTGGAAGCCGGCGGCAACGACAATTACATCTGGATCCATATCCCGGTCGGCTACTTGTTTTGCATGGGCAACCCCCGAACCGACTGGGGCTTCGAGACGGAATCGGAAACCGGCCTAAACGGTCGCTCGCTCGCCTACCCGCGCGGCAAGGTGCTCGGCGGCTGTTCGTCGATCAACGGCATGATCTATATGCGGGGCCAGTCGCTGGACTACGATCAGTGGCGTCAATTGGGCAATGTCGGCTGGGGCTGGGACGACGTGCTGCCTTATTTCAAAAAGAGCGAGGACCACTACGCCGGCACCGACGACATCCACGGCAGCGGCGGCGAATGGCGGGTCGAGGAACAGCGGCTCTCCTGGGAAATACTGGATGCCTTCCGCGAGGCCTGCGATCTCGAGGGCATCCCGAAGATCCGCGATTTCAACGGCGGCGACAATTTCGGATGCGCCTATTTCCAGGTCAATCAGCGGCGCGGCTGGCGCTGGAACACATCGAAAGGGTTCCTGAAGCCTGCCCGGAAACGTTCCAATCTCGACGTGATGACCCATGCTCAGGCGGACCGGCTGCTCTTGGATGGAAAACGCGCGACCGGCATCCGCTTCGATCGCAAGGGAACCGCCTGCGAGGCGCATGCGCGGCGCGAGGTGATCCTCGCCGCCGGCGCGATCGGATCGCCGCAGTTGTTGCAGCTTTCCGGGATCGGCCCCGGCAAGATCGTCGCGGCGCACGGTATCGACCCGGTGCACGAGTTACCCGGCGTCGGCGAGAACCTGCAAGACCACCTGCAAATTCGCTGCGCCTACAAGGTCAACGGCGTAAAGACGCTGAACGAACGCGCGAACAGTATCTCCGGGAAGATCGGCATTGCGATGGAATATCTGTTGAACCGGTCGGGCCCGATGTCGATGGCGCCGAGCCAGCTTGGCGCGTTCGCCAAGTCGGACCCGGCGTTGGAGATGCCGGACCTTGAATATCATGTTCAACCGCTCACGCTGGAGAAGTTCGGCGACCCGCTACACCCCTTCCCCGCCTTCACGGCGAGCGTCTGCAACCTGCGGCCGGAGAGTCGCGGTACCGTCCATTTAAAATCCCCCGACCCCCGCGTGCAGCCGGCGATCCAGCCGAATTACCTGTCGGCGGAACATGACCGCCGGACCGCCGCCGCGGCCGTGCGCCTGACCCGCCGTATCGTCGCCCAGGCCCCCTTGGCGAAATACAGTCCGGAGGAATTCAAGCCCGGCCCCGGCTACGAAACCGACGACGACCTTGCCCGCGGTGCCGGAGACATCTCAACGACGATCTTTCATCCGGTCGGCACGGCGAAGATGGGCCAGGATGCGATGGCGGTGGTCGACGAGCGCTTGCGCGTTCGCGGAATCGAAGCCCTCCGTGTGGTCGACGCGTCCGTCATGCCGACGATCACATCGGGGAACACCAATGCGCCGGTTATAATGATCGCGGAGAAGGCATCGGAGATGATTAAGCGGGATTCGGCCGCCTAGCCGGCTCCCTTAAGTTCGGGCTGAAACGCCGCGGTACGCGTCGGATGAAGGAATGAAATCCGATGCCACATTTAGTTGCGTGGCGCCGGAGTTTCTATCGTAGTTAATCAAGCATTAATAAAATTTGACGTATCGTGCCCCCATTCGTGAGGGCATGGGTAAATGACGGTCCTGCAAAAAGAAATCCGCGCAGGAATAGCGCAAAAAGTAACGAATCCGACGATCCAGGGCCTGCACCGGAGCTGGAAATCGCTGTGCGTGGACGGCCGCCTGCCATCCCCGAGCGATCTCAATCCAGCCAAATTGGATTGGTGCGACCAGAACCTGATGCTGCTGCGGCGCATATCGAACGACGATTTCGAATATCTCTATTACGGCCTCGCGATTTCCTCCATCTCGAAATTCGACATGACTGGAAAACGCGTGTCGGATTTCGACAGCGACGTCGGCGAATTCTTCCGACAGAAATACCTGGAATGCCTGGAGGCACGCCGCCCGATCTATACCAAGCATCACGGCCAACATGCGGTGGCTGTGACGAGTTGGGAACGGCTGCTTATGCCGTTGGAAACCGAAACCGGCGAGTCCTACATCCTGGCTTACAACCAACCCATCGAGTTGCGCCACGAGTTGCTTGAGAGCGTGTTGGATTCCTCGACAAACGGTATTGTCTTCTACCGCGGTGAGCGGAACGAAGACGGCGAACTCGTCAGTTTTGAAATCGCAACGATGAATCAGGCCGCGGAAGATATTCCGCTTTCGGATTCGGGGACGTTGAAGGAGACCCATCTTTCAGCCAACACGAATACGCAATTGTTCGGCCGGCTTCGGGACGTCGTCGAGTCAGGAGATCCGCAGAGCTTCGAATTCGACACGGAATTTCACGGCATCGTCCTCAGCTACCGGGTCAACGCCGCCAAGACCGGCGACGGCGTCACCGTCACCTTCACCGACATCACCGAACTGGTCCGGCAAGCCTTGCAGGCGCGGACGCTGAACGTGGAATTGGGTGAAAAAGCAACCGCCCTAGAGGAACTGATCACCGCACTGCGGGCCGAAGTGGCGGCCCGGAAGCAAGCGGAGAATAAACTCGCCGTCGCCGCACACGAGTTGCGGCGGTCGAACCTCGAATTGGAGGACTATGCGTCCCGCGCCTCGCACGACCTTCGGGGCCCGCTGCGCAGCCTGAAGGAAGTCATCAGTTGGATCGTCGAAGATATCGGGCACGAAATCGACGAGACCACCGCCGACAACCTCAAACTCATAGACCGCATGACGGACCGGATGGACGCCTTGGTCATCAGCCTGTTGGATTATGCCCGCGCCGGACAGACGAAGCAGACCATCACCACGGTGAACTGCGGCGAGCTGTTCCGGGAATTGTTCGAAATGACCGTCGGGCCGCGAAAGTTCGAACTCGAGCTCCATGGCGCCATGCCCCTCTTTCAGACCGCTCGTACCCCGATGGAGCAGGTTTTCCGGAACCTCTTCGAAAATGCGGTCAAACATCATGACCGGGACACCGGCACGATCGACATCGCGGTAAGCGAAACCAATTCGTTCTACGAATTCTCCGTCTCCGATGACGGCCCTGGCATTCCTGCCGAGTATCAGGACCGCGTCTTCGAAATGTTCCAGACCCTACGGCCACGGGACGATGTCGAGGGCAGCGGCATGGGGCTGGCCCTGGTCAAGAAGATCATCAACGCCAAAGGCGGAGAAATCTGCATCGAATCGACTGAAGGCGAGCGCGGTACCAGCTTTCATTTCCAATGGCCGAAAGAATGGGCCGCATCCAACGGCTTCGAGGCGACGCTCGAACCGGCCCGGGAAGGCAACGGAAGCACGTTGGGTGCGATCGATGCCCTTTCGGCGCAATTAGCTGTTTCTTCGGCGAAAGACCAAATCGACGCCCAGAAAGGACTGCAATGAAAACGCGTGTACTTGTCATCGACGACGACGAAATCGACCGGACGGCATTGAAGCGCAAACTCAAAAAATGGCGGCGGCGTGTCACCTTTCTGGAAGCCAAAGACCGCGACGAAGCCTTCCGGATCGTGAACGAGGAGTCGCCGGACGTGATCTTCTGCGACTGGGCCTTGGCGCCTTATCGCGATGGCCTGGAATTCGTGACCTGGGTCCGGGAACACGAGGGCGATCACGACAGTGCGACGCCAATCATTATCGTTTCCGGCTACCTGGACGAAACGCTGGTATCGGATTCGCTGCGCTGCGGCGCCAACGCGGCCCTCGAAAAACCGGTGGACCCGGAACAGCTGCGGTGGACCATGGACGATCTCGGCGTCTAGGCCAAAATTACTCCCACGGCATCAACGATACGTGGATGACGCCCTCGCTGGCGCCGACGGCCTTGATCGCCTTATCCGTGTCCTTCAGCCCGTACCGGTGGGTGGTGATCAGATCGAGCGGGAACCGGTCCGACGTGAGTTGTTCCAGCGCCAATTCGCAAGACTGGTAATTGTGACCGCGGGCGCTCTTTATCGTGATGTATTTATTGGTGACCTTGCCCACCGGGAAATCGGGGAAAGTCTGCAACTCGCCCTGCAATAACAGCGTACCGCCCTTACGCTTCAGTGAATCGATACCGAGCGGGATCGGCTTCGTGCCACCGCCGGCCGTACAGTCCAACGCCACATCGACCCCATCGCCGCCGGTTATGTCCATGATCCGCTCGAGCGGGTCTTCCCGGTCCACATTGATCACGTGATCGGCGCCAAGCTCACGCGCCACATGTAAGCGGGCCTCGTCCTTATCGGTGCCGGTGACGATGATCAGCGAGGCTCCGGCCTGACGGCAAGCAACGGTTTGCGACAGCCCCTGTTGTCCCGGTCCCTGGACCAGGACGGCCGAGTTATAGCCGACCTCGCAATCGAACAAGGCCCACTGAACGCCGTTGGCCATGGGCGTCACGATGCTCGCCAGCTCGGGCGTAATGCCGCGCGGCACCTTATGCACGATCGCATTCCAGGGCAGGTACATGTATTGCGAGAAACCACCCCACAGATACGGCGGATTGTTGGACGTCGTGTAGCCGTAACGCCGCGCGTCGGGATTGCGGCGCCAATCGGTGGCAGCGCACAACCGGTAATCCCCCTGATGACACCATTCGCATTGCAGACACGGGAGATAGTGCTCGACGAAGACGAGGTCGCCTTCCTTCACCCCCTTGCGTTCCTGGAATGCGCGCCGCGCCTTGACGATGGTGCCGATATTCTCATGTCCCATGATGACCGGGGTGTCGATCGGCGGTTTCGCGTAGAACTTCACGTCGGTGCCGCAGATTCCGGCCGCCTCCATGCGCAGAAGCGCACCGTCCTCGGGGATGTCCGGCATCGGGAATTCGCGCAATTCGGTCTGATGGGCCCCGGTCCGGACCGCCGCCAATACTTGTTCCGCCATGCCTGATGCCTCTTTGAATGACCCGTCCCGTCATTCTAGTACGATACTGGAAAGAGGGAGAAACCGAGATTACGGCGCGATGAGTACCCGCCCGCCCCGGACCGTCACCGCGTAGGTCTTGACCGGCACATAACAAGGCGGTTTCACCACATCGCCGTTGCGGATGTCGAAACACCCGGCGTGGAAATCGCATTCGATGACGAAGCCGTCCAGGAACCCGTCCGACAACGACCCCGGGCCATGGGTGCAAAGGTCGTCGGTGACATAGAAGCTTCCCTCGACATGATAGACCGCGACCGTGAGGCCGCCCGCCTCGACCTTCAATGCCTCGCCATCGCCGACATCATCGGTCGCGCAAAGGTCGATCAACGTCTCAGCCTTACTCATTTCCCTATCCTCGCCCCGGCCATAGTCCCGAGAATTCGCCCAAGCCGATGCGTTTTGCCATAATCGGACATAGTATCCGGATGGCGACATCACCGACCCGTTATTGTCGGACATGGAGTTGCGGTCAAGCGGACAGCCGTCCATCAAGGGTCATGCGCCGGAATCGAACGAGAGAGATACCCCATGTTGCGCAACGACGTGAACGACCTGCTGACCCAAACCGGCCCGGGCACGCCCATGGGCGATATGTTCCGCCGGTATTGGATGCCGGTGCTGCTCGCCGAGGAATTACCCGAGAACGACTGTCCGCCCGTGCGGGTTCAATTGCTCTCCGAGCGTCTGATCGCCTTTCGCGATACCGATGGAAAATACGGCCTGATCGACGAGTTTTGCGCCCATCGCCGTGTCTCTCTTTGGTTCGGCCGAAACGAGGAGCATGGCATCCGCTGCCCCTACCACGGCTGGAAGTATGACGTGACAGGCCAATGCGTCGACGTCCCGTCGGAACCGGCGGAAAGCGGCTTCTGCGACAGCATTAAGCTGACCGCCTATCCGCTTGTAAAAATTGGCGACATCCTGTGGACCTACATGGGTCCGGCCGAGCATCAACCGCCCTTGCCGGAGTGGGAGTTCGCCCTTGTCCCGCCGGAACAGACCTATACGTCCAAGCGCCTTCAGGAGTGCAACTGGCTTCAGGCGATGGAGGGCGGAATCGATTCCAGCCACGTTTCCTGGCTGCACGGGTCCAGCCTGAAAGCCGACCCGCTCTTTGTTGCGTCGAAAGGCAACGAGTACAACCTCAACGACGCCAGACCGATGTTCGAGGTCGTCGAGAACGAGGGCGGCTTGTTCATCGGCGCCCGGCGGAACGCCGAGGACGGCGATTACTATTGGCGAATCACGCCGTGGGTCATGCCGTGTTTCACGATGATCCCGCCGCGCGCCGATCATCCGATCCACGGCCATTTTTGGACCCCGATCGACGACGAGAATTGCTGGGCCTGGAGCTACGACTTCCACCCGGTCCGCGCGCTGACGCAGGAGGAGCGCCAGGCGATGATCGACGGCCACGGCATCCATTCCAAGAATATTCCGGGTACCTACCTTCCGGTGGCGAACAAGGACAACGATTACCTGATCGACCGCGCCGCCCAGAAAGCGGGGATCACCTACAGCGGAGTCGAAGGGATCGCCATTCAAGACGCATCATTGCAGGAGAGCATGGGGCCGATCGTCGACCGGTCGAAGGAGAATCTGGTTTCGACCGACAACGGCATCATCATGGCACGCCGGCGCTTGCAAAAGGCGGCGATCGCGCTGCGCGACGACGGCGTGACCCCGCCCGGCGTCGACCCGGCGCATCACCGGGTACGCTCCGCCGCCGTTGTCCTGCCGCCGGATCAAGCCTTCCAGGAAGCCTGCCGCGAGGAACTGACATCCCGTCCCGGCGTGGCGATGGCGACGGTATAGAGCCCGCGTCCGGAGCGAAAAGCGGCAAAAATCAACCATCACGCGTGCATGAGTTTGTTTCCTAAACGTAATGGAGTACCCTTCCGAGATCCTCTTCGCAGGGGGTGACGGTAAAGGAGGCCCATCGTGAGTGCTGATCCAAGTACGGCCGCTATGGTCGATCCCGCAGAACTCCGTGAGGAGGTGCGGAAAAAGTACCGTGAAGTCGCGGTCGAACCGAAGGGGAACTATCATTTCCACACTGGCCGGCCGCTTGCCGAGCGGCTCGGATACGACGCTTCAATAGTCGACCCGTTGCCGGATGCGGCGGTCGAGTCCTTTGCCGGCGTCGGCAACCCCTTCTCGCTCCGTTCGCTCACGGCCGGCGAACGCGTCGTCGACATCGGATCGGGCGGCGGTTTCGATTGTTTCGTCGCCGCGCAACAGGTCGGACCGGGCGGACAGGTCGTCGGGATCGATATGACCGAAGAGATGCTCGACAAATCGCGCGATACGGCCCGGACCATGGCGCTCGACAATGTTGAGTTCCGTGAAGGAATCATCGAGGAAATGCCGGTCGAGAATGATTGGGCCGATGTCGTTATCAGCAACGGCGTCATCAATCTCTGTGCGGACAAACGCAGCGTCTTTGCGGAGATCGACCGTGTCCTGAAACCCGGCGGTTTCCTCCAGTTTGCCGACATCGCGAATGGGAAACCGGTTCCCGAGGCGGCGATCAACAACATCGACCTCTGGACCGCTTGAATCGCCGGTGGCTTGCCGTGTGCAGGCTGGCAGCGAATGATCGAACAAGCAGGCTTCGAAGGCGTTGAAATCGGCAAGGCCGTCGACACTTTCGGCGGCGCGGGCGGTGAAACGAATGCCCGTGCGTTCGATGTATTTGGCTATGCCTTTCTCGCGCGGAAACCGGGCGGATAACGAGATATCGCAATGGAAAGGACGATGAAGTGACCTCGCAAGCGGAAACCCGCGGAAAATGGATGGCCCCGGCCTGCACCGTATTGGCGCTCCTTGCCTGTTACGGCACGCTGGCCGTGGTCGGCCTCCTCTCATTGATGGGGATCACCTTGGCAATCAACGAAGGCGTCTGGGCGGGCGCCATCGTCGTGTTCGCCCTGCTTGCCCTCGCCGGTCTCGTGTTGAGTTGGCGACACCACCGGGCCTTGCCGCCTGTGCTGCTCGGAATCGTCGGCGCCGGCATGATCGTATTCACGATGACCGTTTCCTATAGCCAACCGGTAGAGATTGCCGGGTTTGGGATGCTTATCCTGGCTGCGATTCTGGATTGGCGCGCCAAGCGAGCAGCCCGTGATGCGGAAACGCCGGGTGCCGGTCGAGCCCTTTGAAAAGAATTGGTCGGAGCGGCAGGATTTGAACCTACGACCCCTTCACCCCCAGTGAAGTGCGCTACCAGGCTGCGCTACGCTCCGTCCGACCCGATATGCCCCTGCTCGGCAAGGGCGGCGGCACTCTACCGCCGGGGATCGCCCGACGCAATCGGCGATTAGTTGCCGCCCTGTCCCGGCAGCATACCGCGTAAGGCGGTCAATTCCTCGAGAATCGTTTCCAATTCGCGGCGTGTTTCCGGGCTGAGTTTCTTGGCGACAGGTTCGGCGGACACCGCCTCGGCGGCAACCGACGGCGCTGACGCCGGGGTAGCCGGATCCGGGGCCGGTTCTGCGGTGACGACCGCACCGCCTTGCGAGACGGTCGCCTGCTGCACAGGGGTTTCTTCCGGCTCTGCTGCAACATCCTGCGCCTCGTCGGCCGCCTTCAAGACGGCTTTGACGCCGCTTTGCCGCAGCAGCCGCTGCACACCGCGGATCGTATATCCCTCAGTATAGAGAAGATCGCGGATACGCCGCAGCAGCGCGAGGTCCTCCGGTCGGTAATACCGCCGTCCCCCGCCGCGCTTCAACGGCTTCACCTGGCTGAACTTGGTTTCCCAGAATCGCAGTACATGCTGCGGCACATCGAGTTCGTCCGACACTTCGCTTATCGTGCGAAAGGCAGACGCCGATTTCGCCGATTGTCCACGCCGTGAGCCGGATTCAGACACTTGGTCCATCCTCAGGACTCAACATTCCCTTCGATTTTATCGAGACTTCGATTGATCCGATTCTTCAAGACGTGGCTGGGACGAAAGACCAGGACACGGCGCGGAAGAATAGGAACTTCTTCACCGGTCTTGGGATTACGGCCGATGCGCTGACCCTTCTGGCGAACGAAGAAACTGCCAAAGGACGAGATCTTAACCATTTCGCCTTTTGTCAGAGCGCCGCAAATTTCCCCCAGCACCGTTTCGACCAAATCCGCGGACTCATTTCGCGAGAGGCCTACCTCCTGGTAAACCGCCTCCGTAAGTTGGGCCCGGGTTAAAGTTCTACCCGCCATCGATCTCCCCCTATGAAACGTGCTCGCCCTACCGTACCCGCCCTCTAGGTGAACAGTCAATTCCAAAGGCTTGGCGTCATTGAATTATATGGACTCAGTCGTGATTTTGGGAAATCACCAACGCAGCAGTGCCGATCCCCAGGTGAAGCCTCCTCCCATCGCGGTCAACGAGACTAACTGTCCTTTTTGCAACCGGCCGTCGGTATCCGCCGCGGTCAGTGCCAACGGGATCGTCGCTGCCGATGTATTGGCCTGCTTGTCGACCGTGACGACGACTTGCTCGGGCTTGAGGGCCAAGCGCTTCGCCATGCTGTCCATGATGCGGATATTCGCCTGATGCGGCACGACCCAGTCCAGGTCTGCGGTGCTTAAATTATTGGTTTCAAGCGATTTCTCGACCGCTTCCGCCATCCGCGTCACAGCATGACGGAAGACCTCGCGGCCTTCCATCCGAAGATGTCCGGCAACGCCGGTCGTCGACGGACCGCCGTCGACATAAAGCATGTCGTATCCGGTGCCATCCGAGAAGATATGGGTCGAGAGGATGCCGCGGTCCGTGTTGTCGCCCTTACCGTCCTCTCCGCGCAAGACGACCGCACCGGCACCATCGCCGAACAGGACGCAGGTCGACCGATCCTTCCAGTCGAGAATTCGACTGAAGGTTTCGGCCCCGACAACCATCGCGGTCTCGGCTTGCCCTAGCCGAATCATGTTGTCGGCCATCGACAGGGCAAAAATGAAGCCGCTGCATACGGCTTGCACATCGAATGCCGCACCGCGATGCATACCGAGTTCGGCCTGCACGCGAGTAGCGGTTGCCGGGAAGGTATTGTCGGGCGTTGCGGTCGCAACGACGAGAACATCGATCTCGTCGATGTTGCATCCGGCACGATCGAGTGCGTTACGGCACGCGTTCAACGCCAAATCCGATGTGTTTTCGCCTTCTGCCGCGATGCGGCGTTCGCAGATACCGGTTCGTTGACGTATCCACTCGTCGGAGGTTTCCAGTTCCTCCGGAAGGTCGTCATTGGTGACAATGCGTTCGGGAAGATAGGCCCCGCAGCCAAGAACAACCGATCGCCGCATCTACAAGGCCGCCGCGCTGCGGTCGGGTTCCTGCGTTCCCTTGAGCCGCTCGAAGTCGTCGCTGATCTTGGATTGGAATCCGTGCACCACCATATCTGCTGCGACCTCCACCGCGCTCGCGAAACCGACCGCATCCGTTCCGCCGTGACTCTTCACAACGATCCCGTTCAGCCCGAGCAGCATGGCGCCGTTATAGCTTCGCGGGTCCATGGTCGACCGAAGATTGCTGATCGCCCGGCGCGCAAGCAGATACCCCAGCCGAGCGATGAGGCTGCTGGCAAAGGCGCGTTTCAACAGGTTGGTGTAAAAGTGAATCGTCCCCTCCGCAGTCTTCAACGCGACATTCCCGGTGAACCCGTCGGTGACGATAACATCGACCTTGCCCGACGCGATATCGTCTCCTTCCACGAACCCCTTGAAGGCGATCGGCAGGTCGGACGCACGCAGGATGGCAGCCGCTTCGCGGACCTCTTCATTGCCTTTCAAATCCTCGACGCCGATGTTCAACAGGCCGATCGTCGGCTGCTGAATCCCCAGAACCGTCCGAGCGAAGACTTCGCCCATGACCGCGAACTGAACCAGGTTATTGGCGTCGCATTGGACGTTGGCACCCAGGTCCAGCATCACGCTTTCCCCGGAAATGGTAGGGAATACCGATGCGATCGCCGGCCTGTCGATGCCCGGCAATGTCTTTAGGACGAACTTCGCGATTGCCATCAATGCGCCGGTGTTGCCGGCCGACACGACACAATGCGCCTCGCCGTCCCGCACCGCATCGATCGCAAGCCGCATGCTGGATTCGCGTCCGGACTTGATGGCCGCGGACGGTTTGTCCTCGCTTCGGATCTTCTTTTCGGTGTGACGCACCGTCGTTACATCGGCGAGCGACGCATGTTCCGCGAGCAATGGCGCAAGCTTGGCCTCGTCGCCGAACATCAGAAAACGGGCATTGGGCATACGCTTTCGGGCGGCGGCTGCCCCCTCGACAACCACTTTAGGGGCTCGATCACCGCCCATGGCGTCAAGCGCAATGACCACGTGGTCTGACACGATCGAAATAGCCCCTCTTACCCCGAAGCGAAGTCCCTACACGCCCTCCGCTTCGATAACCTCTCGGCCGTCATAGTACCCGCAAGCTTGGCACAGATGGTGGGGCCGTTTCAATTCACCGCAATTTGGGCATTCGGCATGGCTTGTCGGTTTGAGTGCGTCATGGGACCGGCGCATATCGCGGCGCGACTTGGATACTTTCTTCTTAGGAACGGCCATTAGGGCCTCTCTTCAAACTGTGCGCATTTTGGGCGGAAAATAAGCTGCCTAAATAGCCAATATATGCGACCACGGCAAGCTGATTGACGCGATCAGGGGCTCTTTTTCCGCAATTCCGCAAGCACGGAGAACGGGCTATCGGCCCCGAATTCTTCCTTATTTTCCCGCCCCTTGCTCCATTCCGGCGGTTCCGCGCCGGGTTTACGGGGATACGGATCCAGCGTCACCGCCAAATGTTGGGCGGCCAGTTCGCCAAGGTCGATCTTATCGCCATCCAAGGTTTCGGCATCGACGCCGTCGACGGAGAAATCCTCGGCGCCTCCGGTATCGTCCCCGGGTATGTATTCGACCTCTATATCCTCACTGATGTCGCTGCTGAAATCCTCCAGACTCACGACGCATTGCTGCGTGATACGGGCGCTCACTTGCCCGATTACGCGAATCGGGATGCCGCTGGCACCGCGCGTAATCTTGAAGTCGGCGACCACCCGCTCGACCTTCGGCAGGTCGAAACGGCGCGCAAGGCGTTCCCTTTCTTCACGATTTGCCGTTAATTTGACCGACGAACCATCCGGCTTGATGTCTTCCAAGGCGAACAGCCGCGAAAATTCCGGCGCGCCGCGTTCATCACCCGTCATGGCTTTCCTCCGTCGCGATATCGGTCGGCGGCGGTCCGAACGTAACCGTCCCTCCCTCCAGCCGGTCGATCGGCTGGCCGACGAGTCCGCTTGCCTCACGCCGCACATACGCCGCCACGGCGGCGATCTGTCCATCGCTCGGCGTTACCCCGGCAAAGAGGTTCCGGCGAAGCGCCGCTTCGAGCCCATCATCGCTGCCGGAAAGCGCCTTCTCATAACCTTCCAGCCGACCGAAATAGCCTTCCATGATGCGTTTGACCTTTTTCCCGACCGAGAGGTCGCCGGTCCCCATTTCGCGCAGATTCCGGTCCATGTCATCCACCACGACATCGGAAAGCGCCTGCGCAAGGGGACGCGTCGTGGCGTCGCTTTTCAACCGGTTCATCAGCAGGAACCCATGCAGCGCAATCAGGTCGAACCGGCCGGTCACCGTATCGGGGACGCCACACACCGTATAGAATTCGGGTTGCCGGGCCTGGCCCACGGCGGCGACATAAAGTCGGCGCGCCGCGTCCATCTGCGGATCCCTGCGAAACCATTTCGTCGGGTTGAGCCTCATCAAATTCCTTCAATCGGGCCGGCGCCGTCCGCCGCGCGACCGGCGGCCATTTGTTGCACCTTTCGCGCACCTATATTAGTAGAATGCTCCCAATTGCAATGGCGTTGCGCACGCGCTGCGGAAAACGGCACTTTTTCATGATCGAATCAATGCGTCGGTTGTTTCTGGCTTTCGCCCTTTTGGCCGCGCTGGCGGCCTGCAGCGGCCAGAAAGATGTGCGCGGCAATTTTCTCACAGAAGCCCAGATAGCGGGTATTACCGTTGGGAAGACGAGCCGTCAGGAAATCGTACGGCAACTCGGGCCGCCATCCACCGAGGGGACGTTCGATTCACAGGTCTGGTACTATATCGGCCGACGGACCAGCCGCGTGGCTTTTTTCAAACCCGACGTAACGGCGCAGCAGGTCGTCGCCATCTACTTCGACGATGCCGGCCGGGTCGAAATGGTCCAGAAATACGACAAAAACGATTCCCGTGACGTCGACGTTGTCACGCGTGAAACGCCGACATCGGGTCATTCGATCGGATTCTTCGAACAGATTCTGGGAAACATCGGCGTGCTCGGCGGCGGCGGGCTATAACGTCCGTCCGCCCATTCTCCCGACTTACCTGCCGGCCCCTGCGCCAATTCAGTCGCCGAAAACAGGATTCCTATGCGGCGCGGATATCGCTAAGGAAGGTCTGCACGAGTTTCCGTAAGCTATCGGACTGCTCGGACAAGGCCTCGGTCGACGTTTGCACGTCGCCGCTGGCGCTGCCCACACGGGTGGCCGCATCGGTGACGCCCTGAATGTTGCGGCTGACCTCGTCACTTCCCGAAGAGGCCTCTTGTACGTTTCGCGCGATTTCCTGGGTTGCCGCACTCTGTTCCTCCACCGCGCTGGAAATCGCCGTCGCGACTTTGTTCATATGCTCGATGGTCTCGACGATTTCCTGAATCGCTGCGACAGAACTACGTGTCTGAGTCTGGACCGCCTGGATCTGCTCGCCGATTTCCTCGGTCGCGGACGCGGTCTGGGTCGCCAGGGCCTTCACCTCGCTGGCCACGACCGCAAAGCCCTTGCCGGCGTCCCCGGCCCGCGCGGCCTCGATCGTCGCATTGAGAGCGAGCAGATTGGTCTTCTCCGCGATATCGGTGATGAGCTCGACGACCTCGCCGATGCGCTCCGAGGAACCAGCCAGACCTTCGATCGCCTGATGCGTCGATTGCGCCTTGCCGGTCGCGGTCCGCATGATGTTGCTGGACTCCTCGACCTGCTGACCGATCTCCCGAATGGACGAAGCCAGTTCATCGGCCGATGCCGCGACCATCTGCACGTTGGAATTCGCCTGCTCGGCCGCCGCCGCCGCCGCGGAGGACTGATTAGAGGTTTCCTCGGCGATGGACGACATGTTGTTCGACGTTCCCAGCAGTTGCGAGGTGGCCGATACGACCGTGTCGAGCACACCGCTGACGCTCTTGTCGAAGGCGTGATTCAGCTCTTCGATCCGCTGCGTGCGTTCCTCGCGCGCCGCCTGCTGACTTTCCTGTTCGGCCGCGAGCTGGTCCGCCTTGACCATATTCTCCCGGAAAACAAGGACCGCCCGCGCCATGTTGCCCACTTCGTCCTTGTAGTCCGTTGCGGGAATCTCGATGTCGAGTTCCTTGTCCGCCAAGCGGCGCATGGCCTGGGTCAGCGCCTGAACGGGACCGGTGATGCCACGGCCGATAAGAAACGCCGCCGCGATGGCAAAGATGACGGCAACCGCCGAAACGACCACGGCACTGGAGACGGCAGCTTGAACGGCGGTTTGTGATTGCTCGCCGATGGCGATCTCGCGTTTCACGACCTCGTTCTTGAACGTCTCGATGGCCTTGATGACGTCCGGACCGTTCTTGTCCAGGGTATTCTTGATTATGTCGTTCCGTTCGCTGGTCGCCTTGAAGACCTCGATAAGCGCGCCCTGGTACTTCTCGGCCGCGGCGATCGCCTTTTCGCCGAGCTCCTGATGTTCCGGCTTCTCGAAATTCGTCATCATGATCAGCGAGGACTCACTGAACGCATCCAACGCTTCCGATGCACTCTCAAAGGCCTTTTCGCTGTTCTCCACCAGGTAACGGTTGGCATGTAGCCGCCCCAGTAGCACGTCGCGCAACGCGAGCCCCGCGAAATAGGCGGCGTTGACGTTCCCGCCTTCATAGGCGCCGGCCATGATGTCGATCAGCGCCTTCTCGACCTGCGGCCCGACGTTCGCCATCGTCTTCATCACAGTCGTCCGTTTGCCTTGTAACGTCGTTACGGACTCGAAGGCCGCCGCATAGGCCTTCACCTTCTCCTGAACACCCTGTATCACCTTGCGTCGGGCAGGGTCGTTTTCCTGCTTCAACGCCGCCTCCGCAAGGCCGACGGTTTCCTGCGCCCGCTTCCGGACACGGTCGATGCTCTCATCGGTGCCGTTGATGATGAAGTCCTTCACGCCGAGGCTGGTCTCCAGCATGTTCGCCTGAACCTGTCCAACCTCGTTGGCGGAAAAGGCCAATCGGCGGAATTCGACGAAATTTCCATTGACCGAAAAAAGCGACATGACGACCACGGTCGCAACGATGACGAGCAATAGGACGGCGCTACCAAAACCGGCATTGATCTTCTTGCTGATCGAAAGGTTGTTCAAAAACGACATTAATGCTCCCCCGAACAAGAAATACACGTCTCATCCGAGCACCAACCCGGTGCATATCCAACCGAATGATTGTGCGAAACGACCTATAAGTGACCGGATTCTTTAAAGAAACTCTTACTCGAACTCCGATTCCTCACACTCACAAAAGGAAATTCGAATCACGACACCCGTTTTGCTGGAATTACCTCGGAGTTGTATCGATCTGCCTTACGGTCAACTTAGCGAATATTTGTTAATGATTGATGAGTGACGGCCATCACCCCTCATGGGTGCATAAGGGAATCGCGCGATCGGCCAAAGAAAAACCCCCGGGCCATTGCCCGGGGGTCGTTCCGACATCTTTGTCGATTGGCTTAGTGCGCCAACATCGCCAACATCAAGAGCGCCACGATATTCGTGATCTTGATCATCGGGTTGACGGCGGGGCCAGCGGTATCCTTATAAGGATCGCCGACCGTATCACCGGTCACCGCCGCCTTATGTGCCTCGGAGTTTTTACCGCCGAGATTGCCGTCCTCGATGTATTTCTTTGCATTGTCCCAAGCACCGCCGCCGGCGGTCATCGAGATGGCGACAAACAGGCCCGTCACGATCACGCCCAGCAGCATCGCGCCGACCGCGGACAGTGCCGCCGACTTACCGGCAATAGCCAGAATGATGAAGTAGAGGACGACCGGCGAGAGCACCGGCAGCATCGACGGAACAATCATTTCCTTGATCGCCGCCTTGGTCAGCATGTCGACGCAACGGCCGTATTCGGGCTTGCCCGTGCCTTCCATGATGCCCGGGATTTCCTTGAACTGGCGGCGAACCTCGTTCACCACCGATCCGGCCGCGCGGCCCACCGCGGTCATGCCCAATGCCCCAAAGAGATACGGCAATAGACCGCCGACGAACAGGCCGACCACCACATACGGATTGGACAGCGAGAAGTCCACCTTCACGCCGGCGAAATACGGATAGCTATCCACATTTGCGGCGAAATACGCCAGATCCTGGGTATAGGCAGCAAACAACACCAACGCGCCGAGACCGGCGGAGCCGATCGCGTACCCCTTGGTCACCGCCTTTGTGGTGTTGCCGACCGCGTCCAACGCATCGGTCGTCTTCCGGACCTCGTCGTCGAGTTCGGCCATCTCCGCGATACCGCCGGCATTGTCCGTGACGGGACCGTAGGCATCCAACGCGACGACGATACCGGCGAGCGCCAGCATCGCGGTGACCGCAACGGCAATCCCGAAGAGGCCCGCCAACAGATATGTGCCGATGATCGCGGCACAGATCAGGACCGCGGGGATCGCCGTGGCTTCCATCGAGATGGCGAGACCCTGAATCACGTTGGTGCCATGCCCGGTCGTGGAGGCCTGCGCCACCGACCGCACCGGTCGGTATTCCGTGCCGGTGTAATATTCGGTCACCCAGATGATCAAGCCGGTCAGGACCAAGCCGATCACGCCGCAGTAAAACAGATGCCGGCCCAGGAACTTAGTGTCGCCGACGGTGAATTCGGTGCTCATGCCGAGGACCATCTCGGTTACCGGCCAAAGAGCGATCGCCGACAGCACCGCGCTCGCGACGAAGCCTTTGTAGAGCGCAGCCATGATGTTCTGGCTCGCCCCGAGACGGACGAAGAAGGTCGATGCCACCGAGGTAACGATACAGACCGCGCCGATCATCAGCGGGTACAGCATCATCGCCGGGGCAACGTCACTGGCGAAGAAGATCGAGGCCAGCACCATGGTGGCGACGACCGAGACCACGTATGTCTCGAACAAATCGGCCGCCATACCGGCACAGTCGCCGACATTGTCGCCGACATTGTCCGCGATCACCGCCGGATTCCGGGGGTCGTCTTCCGGAATGCCCGCTTCGACCTTGCCGACCAGGTCCGCGCCGACATCCGCGCCCTTGGTGAAGATACCGCCGCCGAGCCGCGCGAAGATCGAGATCAGCGACGCGCCGAAACCGAGGGCAACCAACGGGTCGACGATGTCGCGGCCGGTGGCGCCTTGATTCAGCAGGAAGAGGTAGTAGACCGAGACCGATAACAGGGCCAAGCCCGCGACGAGCATGCCCGTCACCGTGCCGGCCTTGAACGACACGTTGAGGCCGTCCGCCATGCTGGTTCGTGCCGCTTCCGTCGTCCGCACGTTCGCGCGGACCGAGATATGCATGCCGATATATCCGGTCGCTCCGGACAGAACCGCGCCGATCAGATAGCCGACAGCGACTTTCCAGCCCAACAGGAAGTAAAGGATGACGGCAATGGCAATACCGACCAATCCGATCGCCGAATACTGTCGATTCAGATAAGCACTGGCGCCTTCCTGAATGGCGCCGGCGATTTCCTGCATGCGCTCATTACCAGCGCTTGCCCCTAGGACGGATCGGCTTGCGAATATGCCGTACAGAACGGCGAGCAAACCACAAACAATTACGAAAACGAGCATCTCTCGATCCTGGTTTTGTTCTGGAGGAACCTGAGAAATTTGCCAAGCGGAACCCGTTTAATTCCCCTCGATGCACTCGATCAAAACGGGCCGCGTAAAAGCGGCGGGAACATGCCAGAACGGCACTGAATTGGCAACTGCCCATCCACAGTGCCAAAACGCCGTACAACCGGAATCGGCGCCGGCGCACTATCGCTGCGCTTGAGGCGGCCAGCACTTTTTCAATATCAGCGCTATGACGCCTTTATTTGTTAATTATTTCAATAATTTCACTTAAATTCGCGATCGTTGCATCCGGGCGAATCGTCGTGTCATTCCGGTCTTTGCCTCGATTCAGCCATAGCGCCTTCAATCCCGATGCGTGGGCACCGGCAATATCGGAAGACAACGAATCGCCGATATGGATCGCTTGGCAAGGCTCGATTCCAAGGGCTGGCACCGCGGCGCGAAAAATCCGAGGATCCGGCTTCGAAAAGCCGCAATCTTGGGCGAACACCGTAAAATCAAAATGGCAGTCGAGCTCGAAACGCGCGGGATCATTATTCCCATTCGAGATTAGTGCGATGGAAGAGTTCCGCCGCAGTTCGGTCAGCACGGCCAGGGCATCGTCATATAGCTTGATCGTTCCAAAACGATGCCCGAAATAAATGTTCAATAGTTGGTCGGTCAGGCCCGAAGGGGTCACGCCGATGTTTTCAAGCAAAATGCCAATCGACGCACGCCGCAACGATACGTGATCCAGGACACCTGGCCCCTGCTTGGCGACCAGTCCGTCACGGATTTCGATTAAATCCCGTACCGATAATCGACCGGCCGTCGCATCATCGGTCAGAGGGCGGATTGCATCGAGAACCTTTTCCAGCGCCTCGATCATCACACTTTCGAAATCCCACAGCGTGCCGTCGCCGTCGAACGTAACCGCCTTGATTTCCGACGTCTGAATCTGCATCAGCGCTAAGCCGCCCCGGCCAATCCTTGGCACTCGGCCTTAATTCGCCCCGGCGCTCCGTTGGAATGCGGCCTGGATAAGAACCTTCCGGATCTTGCCGTTGCCGACAACCTTGTCGCCCGCCTCCTTCAGCCGGCCCTTGATCGCCTCCGTATTGATCTTCGTGCCGGGCGTTTGATACGAGTAGTAATCGTACAGATCCTTGATGAAGGCGTCCTTGAGGCGCGGCATATAGGGCCTGGCGTCTTCCAGCGAGTCTTCGTCCATCATCTCGAGGGAAACCTTCAAGATCACATGCTTCTCGATCCGGCGGTTTCGGATGATCGGAATCGCCAGGTTCTCCATGTCGAGATAGTTCGGATCGTCCGTTTTCTTCGCTTCGACCTGAACGTCCGCAGGATTCTGGCCGGCTTCCCCCGCTTCATCGGAGGCCGTGTTGGCTTCTTCCTGTTGCAGGAAAAAGAACGCGGCCGCCCCGCCCCCCGCCAACAGGAGGATCACCACGACGATGATGATGATTTTTTTCATGGCGTCGGCATGCGAACCCTAGACGATGGTCTCAGCTTACTTTCCGGATCGTGCCAACAGGTATATCCACAAAGCCGAATCGTCGCCATCAGATTATTGATGACTGTATCCGGTCCGTTGCAGTTTTAGATCGGCGCCATCCCGCCCGCGCACGCGCACGCCCGTGCCTGGTTCAAAGACGCCGATCGGCGTGAGCATCACCTCTGATGCCAACGCGATGGCATCCAGGCGGTCTTTCTCGTTCGGCGATGCCGCAAGAACCAATTCGTAATCGTCGCCACCGGTCAGGATGGTTTCCAAACAAGCGGGATCGCCCGCCAGGACGGCGCGCGCTTCGTCGGACAACGGCACCTTTTCCGCATCGATCACGGCCGCCAAACCCGATCCATCGGCGATATGGCCGAGATCGGCCACCAACCCATCCGACACATCGGTCGCCGCACTG
This sequence comes from Alphaproteobacteria bacterium, assembly GCA_965228975.1. Lineage (GTDB taxonomy): Bacteria > Pseudomonadota > Alphaproteobacteria > UBA8366 > UBA8366 > JAJFJD01. Next base: position 1,241,047 of record OZ245851.1, on the reverse strand, counting down.
GCAATACCGCAAACCGCCTGTCCAACACCAAGCCGCGGCTGCGGCAACTGGTATCGCGTCGCAAGCACCTCTTCCTGCGCGGGCGTTAAACCCGAAACCTGGCCGCGCAGCACCCGCAGCCCAAGCGCTCCGTCGCCGATGGTGCCGGTGACATAGACAAGATCGCCCGACCGGGCCGTCGTTCGACGTAGGGCGGCCCCCGACGCGACCTCGCCGAAGGCCGTGATGGTGAGCGTGATCGGGCCAACGGTGGACACGCTGTCACCGCCCGCCAGTGCGATCCCGAATTCTTCCTGGTCGGCGGCAAGCCCGGCCACGAAATCGGCAAGCCACGTATCGTCGACCTTGTCGGGAAACGCCACGTTCAGCGTATAGGCACAGGGACGCGCGCCCATCGACGCCAAATCCGACAGATTGACCCGCAACAGTTTGCGGGCCACCAAACACGCGGGCTCGTCGCCGACGAAATGAACGGTTTCGACAATGGTATCGGTGGTGACGACCAAGTCGCAGCCCGCCGACGGCTCGAGGACCGCCGCATCGTCACGAAGGCCCAGCGCCCCTGGCATGTTTTCGGTTAGGGGTGCGAAAAACGTCGCGATTCTTTCGAATTCACCCGTCTTGTTCGGCATCGTGGACAACCTCGGCCGTCCCATCCCGCTGAGCCACCTGCCGCGCGATCCGATCGAGAACGGCATTCACGAGGGCCGGCTCCCGGTCATTGAAGAAAGCGTCCGCCACGGCGACATACTCGCTGATGGTAAGGGCGGCGTCGATATCATCGCGCCGGGATAGTTCATAGGCCCCTGCCCGCAGGATGGCCCGCATGACAACTTCGAGGCGTGGGACACTACGGTTTTTGTCGAGCGCATCCTCGATCAGGGCGTCGACGGCCGGCATGTCGGCGGTCGTCCCCTGAACCAGGTCGGCGAACATTGCCGCGTCGACATCGCGCGGCACTTCTACGGGAATGTCGCCCGCATTGCCTTGAAGCCGGAAACTCTCGAACTCGGCGATCACCGTTTCCGGCGCACCACCGTTTAGTTCGATTTGATACAACGCTTGTACGGCGGCGACCCTGGCTCCCCGCCGCAGGTTGCCGACCGATGCTTTCGGGTCTTCGGTCATCTGGGGTACAGTCCGAGCCGGTTCTTAATGCCGATCATATCCAGGCACGCATTGGCGGCGGCGGCACCCTTGTTGCCTTCGTCGATCCCGGCCCGCGCCCACGCCTGTTCCCGGTTTTCGCAGGTCAGGATGCCGTAGCCGAGCGCAAGCGAATAGCGGGTCGACAAATCCATCAAGGCGCGGGCACTCTCGCCGCAGACGTAGTCGTAGTGGGTCGTCTCGCCGCGAATAACGCAACCGAGCGTGACGTAACCGTCGAAGCGGCGGCGCTCCGGGGAAAATTCCATGCTGCGGACCGCGCTTTGCACCGCCGCTGGTATTTCAAACGCCCCCGGGACGGAGAACCGTTCATGCGTAGCACCGGCGGCGTCCAGAGCCGCCACGGCGCCTTTCAGCATCTCGTCGGCAAGGTCGGCATAGAAGCGTGCCTCTATCACCATGATATGCGGCGCTGGATAGGTCATGGTCAGGCTATCCGATCACTTGAGGGGAATGGGTCGCTGTTCGACGACCTTGAGGCCGTAGCCGTCCAAACCGACGATCGTCTTCTCGGTATTCGACAACAAAATCATCTCCGAGATGCCGAGATCCAGTAGAATCTGCGCCCCGATACCGTAGTCGCGCAACGCGCCCGGCGGCGGTACCTCTTCGCCGCGATCGCGCGCGATCCGGAAATTGACCTGCTCCGACAGCGACGTCGGGCGCGGTTCCCTTATCAGGACGACGACCCCCCGCTCCTGCTCGCCGATCAGTTCCATGGCCGCATGCAGGACGCCGGATTTGCCGTCCTTCAATCCGCCAAGGACGTCGTCCAGCAGGTTGATCGCGTGCATCCGGACCAATACAGGGCCACCGCCCGAGACGTCGCCTTTTATCAGGGCGATATGCTCGGCATAGGAGACCTGGTTGCCATAGACGTGAAGTTTGAAGTCGCCGCCGAACCGGCTGTCCAGCGTCGTCTCGGCAATGCGCTCGATGATCCGGTCGTGCCGCAGCCGATAGGCTATTAGGTCGGCGATCGCGCCGATCTTGAGCCCGTGATACTGCGCAAAGGGAATGAGATCGTTGAGCCGGGACATGGTCCCGTCTTCGTTCATGATCTCGCAGATAACCCCGGACGGATTGAGACCGGCAAGCCGGGCGATATCGACCGATGCTTCGGTATGTCCAGTGCGGACCAACACGCCGCCGTCACGCGCCATCAGCGGAAAAACATGACCTGGGGTACCAATATCGTCCGCCCCGCGCTCCGGGTCGATCGCCACCGCCACCGTCCTCGCCCGGTCGGGCGCGGAAATGCCGGTGGTGACGCCTTCGTTTGCCTCAATCGACGTTGTAAACGCGGTTTGGTGCCGGCTTTGGTTGCGCTGGCCCATCAGTTTCAGGCCAAGCTCGTCACACCGTTTGGTCGTCAACGCCAAGCAGATCAGGCCTCGGCCATGGGTCGCCATGAAGTTGATCGAGTCCGGTGTCGCCATTTGCGCCGGAATCACCAGATCGCCTTCGTTCTCGCGCTCCTCGTCATCGACCAGGATGAACATCCGGCCGTTCCGGGCATCGTCGATGATATCTTCAATGGGCGACAGAAAAGACAGGTCCTCGACGGCGCGGGCGACCGCTTCCTTGCTTACCGTGGGCAACGTTTCTTGTTTCGACGCCACTATTTGGCTCCGTTTATCGTTGGGGCAGCAGTTGCGCAACATATCGGGCGATCAAATCAACCTCAAGATTGACCCGGTCGCCCGGCGCAAGCATCCCGAACGTCGTTTTTTCCGCCGTGTGCGGTATGATGTTAACGCCGAACCGCGCATCTTCAACCTCGTTCACCGTCAAGGAGACGCCGTCCAGCGCGACCGATCCTTTCGGCGCGATATAGCCAGTATACCCGTCGGGAATACCGATGACGAAACGGAGACTTTCGCCGTCCGGCCGCACGTCGATCACCGACGCCACCGCATCCACATGGCCGGTGACGAGATGCCCGCCCAGGCTGTCGCCAAGACAAAGCGACTGTTCCAGGTTGATCCGCGTACCCTCGGCCCAATCGCCGAGAGTGGTCTTGGACAGCGTCTCGCCGGAGACATCCGCCGCGAACCAGGAATCGCCCTTTTCCGTGACGGTCAGGCACGCGCCGGAACATGCGATCGACGCCCCCATCTCGATCGAGTTGAGGTCATAGGCGGTATCGATCACCAAGCGCACGTCGTCGCCCTTACGGTCGACACGTTGAATCCGGCCCAAATCCGTTACTAGTCCTGTAAACATGCCGCTAACCTAGTGCCGGCGTACCAATGTTTCCAGCATATCCGCGCCGACCGCTTCAGTTCCCTCGCGGTCGAACCGGGCCATATCGGCCAATACGTCCACTCCGTAAGGCTCGACCGCCGGAATACCGTCGCCGCCGATGACCCCGCCGCTGCGGAACCAGGCGACCCGGTCGATCAACCCGGCCCGCAGCAGAACAGCGGCCAGCGTCGCACCGCCCTCGACCAAAAGCCGCGTGATGCCACGTCGGCCCAATTCCCGGAGCATGTCGCCCGGCTCCGGGTATCCGTTTGCAGCCGCCGGCAGGCCGATGATCTCAACGCCAAGATCGCGGATGGCCTCGGCCCGTCGATTGTCGGCGTCGTCGCGGGCAACGATCCAGGTCGGCGCCGATCTTGCCGACTGGAACAGCTTGGCGGTTAGCGGCAGCCGCAAGCCCGCGTCCACGACGACGCGGACCGGCGACCGCTCGGCCAAGCCCGGCAACCGGCAGGTCAATTCTGGATCGTCCGCAATGGCGGTACCCACCCCGACCATGATGGCATCGTAAGACGCCCGAAGTTGATGCGACCGGGCGCGGGCTTCCGGGCCGGTGATCCACTGGCTGTTGCCGGTATGCGTCGCGATGCGGCCATCCAGGGTGGTCGCGGTCTTGAGACAGACCATGGGACGGCCATCCCGCACCCTTGTCAGGAACCCGGCGTTCACCGCTTCCGCTTCCGTGCGGCACAAGCCGCAATCGGCGGCGATACCGGCATCGGCAATCTGGCGCAGCCCCGCGCCGCCGACGCGTGGGTCGGGATCCTCCGTGGCGGCAACGACGCGCCCGACCTCGGCGGCGATCAGCGCATCGGTGCAGGGCGGCGTCTTACCGTGGTGGCAGCAAGGTTCGAGCGTGACATAGGCGGTGGCCCCCTTCGCGGCGTCTCCGGCACGCAACAATGCCTCCGTCTCCGCGTGCGGACGGCCGCCGGGCTGCGTCCAGCCACGGCCGACGATCCGGCCTGCCCCGTCTTCATACCGAACCAGAACGCAACCGACGGCGGGATTCGGCCAAACCGCGCCGAGGCCCCGGCGCGCAAGGCCCAGGGCGATCCGCATATACCGTTGGTCTTGTGCCTTAGTGATCGTCTTCGACACCCAGTTCGTCGGTGATGAACTCTTCGAAGTCCTTGGCCTCGCGGAAGTTACGGTAGACCGAGGCAAACCGGACATAGGCGACCTGGTCCAGCGAATGCAGCGCCTCCATGACCAACTGGCCGACCGCTTCCACCTTCACCTCGGTCTCGCCCATGCTTTCGAGCCGGCGGACAATGCTGTTGACCACCTGCTCCAGCCGGTCGGGCTCAACCGGCCGTTTGCGGAGGGCAATCATCATCGACCGGACGAGTTTGTCGCGATCGAACGGCTCGCGCTGGCCGGTCCGCTTCAAGACCGTCAGTTCGCGAAGCTGTACCCGCTCGAAGGTCGTGAACCGTGCGCCGCAATTCGGGCAGAACCGTCGCCTGCGGATCGCCGAGTTGTCCTCGGTGGGCCGGGAATCTTTTACCTGCGTGTCATTATGACCGCAAAACGGACACCGCATTCTCTGTACTACCTCCCCGATTCACGGGTATCAGATACCCTCGGAATAAACTGGGAACCGCCCGCACAAACTCTCGACCTGAGCCCGGACCGATGCTTCGACGGCACCGTTGTTTTCGCCGTTGGCGGCCAACCCGTTCAGCACCTCCACGATCATCGAGCCGACGGCCCGGAACTCGGCCTGTCCGAACCCACGGGTGGTGCCGGCCGGCGTGCCGAGACGGACGCCGGATGTCACCATCGGTTTCTCGGGATCGAACGGAATGCCGTTCTTGTTGCAGGTCAGGCCGGCGCGCTCGAGGCTCTGCTCGGCGACGTTGCCCGTCAGCCCCTTTGGCCGCAGGTCGACCAGGACGATATGCGTGTCGGTACCGCCGGACACGATGTCCAATCCGCCTTCGGACAGCGTCGAGGCCAGCGTCTTTGCATTATCCACAACGGCTTGGGCATAAATCTTGAACTCGGGTCGCAAGGCTTCGCCGAAAGCGACTGCTTTGCCGGCGATCATATGCATCAGCGGTCCGCCCTGCGTGCCCGGGAAAATGGCCGAATTGATCTTCTTGCCGAGATCCGGATCGTTGGACAGGATCATGCCGCCCCGCGCACCGCGCAGCGTCTTATGGGTCGTTGTCGTCACGACATGCGCATGCGGCAGCGGACTGGGATGCACGCCCGCCGCGACGAGCCCCGCGAAATGGGCCATGTCGACCATGAAAAACGCGCCGACTGCGTCCGCAATCTCGCGGAAACGGGCGAAATCGATGATCCGCGGGTAGGCCGATCCACCGGCCACGATGATCTTCGGCTTGTGCTCCCGCGCGAGGCTCTCGACTTCGTCGAAATCGATCAACGCGTCCTGGCGGCGCACGCCATACTGGACCGCATTGAACCACTTGCCCGACTGGTTGGGCGGGGCGCCATGGGTCAAGTGACCGCCGGCCGCCAGCGACATGCCCATCAGCGTATCGCCGGGCTTGATCAACGCCATGTACACGGCGGCATTGGCCTGCGCACCGGCATGCGGCTGGACGTTGACGAACTCACAGCCGAAAAGCTGCTTGGCCCGGTCGATCGCCAGTTGTTCGGCGACGTCGGCGAACTCACAGCCGCCATAGTAACGCCGTCCCGGGTATCCTTCGGCATATTTGTTTGTGAGCACCGAGCCCATCGCCTGGATTACCGCCTTGCTGACGATGTTTTCGGACGCGATCAGTTCGATCTGATTTTGCTGGCGGCCAAGCTCGCCGGCCAGCGCACCGAAAATCTCCGGATCGGCTTGCTGCAAGTCTGCGGTGAAGAAATCCTCAAATCCCTCGACGCCCGAGGCGCGTTGCTGCGACATATTCTGCTGTTCTCTTTTTCAATGGTTTGTCCGGGGCTGCCTACGACATCTTGTCGACACGACGTTGATGCCGTCCACCCTCGAACTCTGTTTCCAGGAAAGTCTTGAGACAATCAATCGCTTTTTCCGGCCCCATCGTCCGGGCGCCGACGGCAAGTACGTTGGCATCGTTATGTTGGCGCGCGAGCCGCGCGTCCGTGGCATCGTGGCACAGCGCGGCGCGCACGTGCCTGTGGCGGTTCGCGGCGATCGAGATGCCGATCCCGGTACCGCATACCAGGACCCCCCGCGCCGCGGTGCCGTCCGCCAGCGCGCCCGCCAGCTTGTCTGCAAAATCAGGATAATCGACCGAGTCCGGCCCGTCGGTGCCGAGGTCGACGACCTCATAGCCCAACGCGCCGAGCGTCTCCTTCAGGGACGCTTTCAGCTCGACGCCCGCATGATCGGCGGCGACTGCTATTCGCTCGGGCGCCATGGCGCGATAACTCCCGGAAACATCGAATCCGACTTGGACGGCCACCATGGCCGACGGGGCACCGAATACCATATGTCGGCCTGCCGCACCACCCTGACACAAGGTATCGGGCCGTTAACGATTTCCCCTTTTGTCCTTCGGCCCTTTCCAAGTCTTCGCAAAAGCTCGGAAGAAAAAGGAAGCAAAAAACCGTCTATTTTGGCTAGGTCCGCCACTTTCTGCACGGCATCTTGTGTTAACGAAGATTAAAATTGGCAGATTTTGTGTTAACTTTTAGAAATAATATTAACTTTTATTCCGATTGGTTAGTCCTGATGATTTTTTATATTAACGATTTCCAAATGGAAATTGACAATTATATGAGTATTATGTAGTAACCATTCACTACTTGATCGATACAAAGGCTGGCGATACATGACGAAGAGCACAGGGGAAACAGCACCCTCTTCCGATGAGATTCTACGCATGACCACGGAAGTTGTTGCGGCATACCTGGGTAACAACACGATGCCGGCCGGACAGATTCCGGACGTCATCAACACGGTTTATGGATCGCTGCGTAAACTGGACGGGAGCGCCGCAAACGGCCGCGCCCGCCCGCCGAAAGCGCCGGTGCCGATCCGCAAGTCGGTGACGCCGGACTACATCGTATGCCTCGAAGACGGCAAAAAGCTGAAGATGCTGAAACGGCACCTTCGCACCGTCTACGGCATGAGCCCTGAAGAATACCGTGCCAAGTGGGGCCTCCCCTCGGACTATCCGATGGTTGCGCCAAACTATTCGCGGCAACGCTCGGCGTTCGCAAAAAAGATCGGGCTGGGCCGCTCATCTGGTAGGAGCAGACGAAAAAACGCCGCGTAAAAATTGCGGCATGTTGGCACAAAACTGGCCGGCTCCTTCGAGCCGGCCTGTTTTTTTTTCTACCAACGGCCTCAGGCCTCGGTATCGGACTTGTTCATGACGTATTCCAGTTTGCGGATGGCGGCTTCCCGCAAGGCCCGTTCGCCACGGCGCGGGTCGCCGACCATGGACACTTCGCGCCCGCTGCTCACGTCGACCGCCGTTACCTTCACGTAACGGCCAATCGCGATCATCTCGACTATGACGCCCTCATCGCGTGACGGCATCGCCAACCCCCTGGTCTTGTCCTCGCCGCGAGGGTAAAGCGAACCGGCGGAACCGCCAAGGATATTGGCGGGTAGCTGTCAGGAGATTCACCGATCTTTCCTGTCCCCAGGTGCGATGCAAGGATATACAAACGATCCTCGCCATCTTTCCGCCGACCGCGCGGCAGCACCGGAACCCGACGCCGATGGATCGAACCCACGTCCCGTTTTCCGCGACTCTCTGGCTCATGGGTCTCACCTTGGCCTGGGGCGGCAGTTGGCCCGTCATGAAATTCGCCCTGACGGAACTGCCGGTCTATACCTTCCGGGCACTCACCGGGGCCTTTGCGGCAATCTGCGTCCTGCTTCTGTCCGCCGCGCTCGGCCACTCGCTCAGGCTACCGCGGGAGGATTGGCGGCCGACCGCGATCGCGGGACTCTTCAACATCACCGGCTGGTTCTATTTCACGGCCGTCGGCCTGACGCTGTTGCCGGCCGGCCGAAGCGCCGTATTGGCCTATACCATGCCGGTCTGGGCAGTGATCGCCGCCCGGGTCCTGGCCAACGACCCGATTACGGCGCGTAAGGTCCTGGGCCTTCTTCTCGGCATGGGCGCCGTCGCGACGCTGGTCGGCGAGGATATCGTCAAGTTCGGGCAGGCCCCGGTCGGCGCGCTGGCCGTGCTGGGCGCCGCCATAAGCTGGGCGATCGGTACGGTCATCCAAAAACGCGACTGGAACACGCCGATCCTGACGCTGATCGGCTGGCAACTGGTGTTCGGCACGATCCCGCTGCTTATTCTCGCGGTCCTTTACGATACGGCCCCGTTTGCGGACCTCACCCTGCGCGGCGTCTTGGCGGTGTCGCACGTCGTCCTGATTGCCTGCCTGTTCGGCTACTGGGCATGGTTCAACGTGGTCAAGCTGGTGCCCACCTCCGTCGCGTCCATCGCCGTCCTGACGGTGCCGCTGGTCGGCATCACGTCGAGCGCCCTCATGCTGGGGGAAAGCGTCGGCATCGCCGAGCTGGTGGCGCTGGCCCTGATCACAGGCGCGCTGGCGACGATCCTGCTCAAGCCGAACGGGCGATCTGCATGAAATTGCCGTAGAGCGTCCGCGCCGCCGCATTCAAATCGGGGAGATGTCGCGCCGTCTGCTCGCCGAGACGATCCAGCGCGCCCTCGCCCATGACATCGTCGAGGGCGCTGGCATATTCCGGGATGCATCCCCATTCCCCGACCGTCGCATCGGTGATTTCGACATGGAATTGCAGGCCGTAAGCCCGATCGCCCACCCTGATCGATTGGACCGGGCAAACTTCGGTCTTGGCCGGGGTGCGCGCCCCTTCCGGCAGCCTTTGGACGGCCGCACCATGCCACTGGAAGCAGGTTCCCTCCGCCGGCAGGCCGTCGAAAAGCGGATCACGCCGCCCGGCGCCCGTCAGCGAGATAGGCAACACGCCGATCTCCGGCTCTGTGCCCACGGCAACCGTTCCACCCAGCGCATCCGCGAGCAACTGATGGCCGAGGCAGATGCCCAGGAAAGGCTTTCCGCCGTCCACCCAGGACCGGATCGCCTGCTTCTCCGGGATCAGCCAGGGAAATGCGTCCTCCTGCCAAACATCCATCGGTCCGCCCATGACCCAAAGCGCATCATAACCGTCGAAGGACGGGATCGGCGCGCCGGCGTCCAATTCGACGGCGTCCCACGAGACCCCGTCGTCGGCGAGGAAGTCGCGAAAGATGCCCGGGTGTTCGACCGCGACATGCTGGAAAACGAGAATACGCATACCGCGACCCTATCGGCCACGCCACCGTCCACGCAATCAAAAGCCGCCGCGATGTTTAGCCGCGGCGGCTGTGATCTGCACCATAGGGTTGGCTAGTCGCCCGTCCCGGTCAGGGCATCCGGAACCGGCATGGCGGGGGCGCTGTGGGCGCCCGGGCTGCCCCAGAAGCGCTCCAGACGCTGCAACACGGCAATCGCGGTCTGCAGGTCTTCGCTGTTCAGCGTGTCCGTGCCCATCCGGTCGGCGTGCCGCTTGAACATCTCGTCGAGACTGTTCCAGAGGCTCAGCCCCTTGTCCGAAGCACGAACCCGAACCGACCGCTTGTCGTGGGTCGACCGCTCCTGGACCAGATAGTCGTTCTCGACCATCTTGCGGACGTTGTAGGAAACGTTCGAGCCGAGGTAATAGCCCCGGTTCGTCAACTCACCGACGGTCAACTCGTCCTGGCCGATGTTATAGAGGATCAAGGCCTGGATGTTGTTGATATCCTGAACGCCAAGGCGATCGAGCTCGCCCTTGACGACTTCGAGGAACTGGCGATGCAGCCGCTCGATGAGATGTATAGAATTGAGATAGTCGTTGAACACGTCCGGTCTCACGGTAAATTTCCACCACCGTCCCGCCCACCTGGAATTTGCACACACAATACGTGCTAAGTGCGCGAAACTAGGACCGGTTCTAATCAAATATTACTAACAAACTCTTAAAATTAGACTTCTATATCAGTCGCTTCCCCGGAGCATGTTAACGATACCGGAGAAATCCTTGTCTTCCCCGCCGGACCGGCAATACAAGGCATAGAGCGCCGATGCGGCCGCTCCCAGCGGCGTCGAGACGCCCGTATTGTGGGCCGCGCCCTGGCTGAGCTTCAAATCCTTAACCATCATGGCCGCCGTGAATCCGGCCCGGTAGTCGTTATTCGCCGGCGAGGTCGGAACCGGCCCCGGAACCGGGCAATAGGTCGTCAGCGACCAACATTGCCCGGATGCGGTGCTCGATATGTCGAACAGCTTCTGCGCGTCGAGCCCCAGCTTCTCCGCCAGCAGGAACGCCTCGCAGACCGACACCATCTGGATGCCCAGCATCATGTTGTTGCACATCTTGGCGGCCTGTCCGTTACCGGCGCCGCCGGCATGGATGACATTCTTGCCCATGGCGTCGAGGATCGGTTTGGCCCGTTCGAAGGCCGCGTCGCTGCCGCCGACCATGATCGTCAGCGTCCCGGCCTCGGCGCCGCCGACGCCGCCGGAAACCGGCCCGTCGATCATTTCGTGGCCCGCCTCGAGCGCCGCGGCATTGACGGCGCGGCTGGTTTCCACGTCGGCGGTGGTGCAGTCGATCATCAAGGTCCCCTTGGCCGCGCTTTCGATCACCTTGCCGTCTTCCATGTACACGGATCGCACATGCGGTCCTGCCGGCAGCATGGTGACGACCACGTCCACGTCGGTCGCGGCCTCCGCCGTCGAGCCAACGGCGGTCGCCCCGGCGTCGACCAGGGCGTCGACGGATGCCTGAACCAGATCGAAGACCTTGAGCGCGTGCCCCGCCTTGACCAGATTGCGCGCCATGGGCCCGCCCATATTACCGAGGCCGATAAATCCGATGCTGCTCATGATTTCTCTCCCTGATAGACGCTCGCGGTCAGTCCTCGAACGTTAACTCGCCGTCGCCGAGCGGCGCAAAACATTCATCGACCTCGGCGTCGGTTACGTCATCGAGCGTCGCGTGCCGCCAGGCGGGCTTCTGGTCCTTGTCGACGACCAGTGCCCGCACGCCCTCGAAGAACTCGCGTCCGGCCATGAAATGCTGACTCATCCGGAATTCCATCCGCATGCAGTCGTCGAAGTCGAGCGCCGCGCCCGTTCGAATTTGGCGGAACGTCACTTTCTGGCCCAACGGCGATTTGCCGCGCATCATCGCCCGGACCTTGCTCGCCCACGGACTATCCTCGGCCTCGAGCGCCGCTTCGATTTCCGCTACTGAATCACGCGAGAAACAGCGATCGATCGCATCCCGGTTCTCCGAGAGCGAGGCCGGCCCGGGGTCAACCTTCATGCGGTCCAGCACGGCATCCGCCGGCTCCGTCCGTAGCGCCGCAAGCAATGCCTCATGCTCCGCACGCGGGACCAATGCATCGGCGATCCCCGCATAGACGCAATCCGCCGGCCGCAAGCGGTCGCCGGTCAGCGCAATATACATGCCGGTCGCCCCCGGCATCCGCGGCAGGAAATAAGACCCACCGACATCCGGGAACAGACCGATGCCGGTTTCCGGCATGGCGAACATGGTCGCCTCGCTCGCCACCCGGTGGCGCGCATGCACCGACACCCCGACGCCCCCGCCCATCGTGATGCCGTCCATCAGCGCGACATAAGGCTTCGGGTAATGATGGATGGTCCGGTTCAGACGGTATTCCTCACGGAAGAATTCCTCGGTAAAGGCCGTGCCGCGGTTGTCGTACAGCGCGCGAATGTCGCCGCCGGCGCAGAATGCCTTGTCCCCGGCACCGCGAACCACCACCGCACGCACCGCCGCATCGGAAGCCCAAGCAATCAGCTTCGGGTGAAATTCGCGCACCATGCCCAGGGTCAACGCATTCAACGCCGCCGGGCGGTTCAATGTCACGACCGCGATGCCGTCCTCGACCGCGAACAGGATTTCGGCATCGTCCGTCATTCCTTAAGCAGCGCCCGTGAGATAATGACCCGCATGACTTCGTTCGTGCCTTCGAGGATCTGATGCACCCGCAGGTCGCGCACGATGCGCTCAATCGGGTATTCCCGGATATAGCCGTAACCGCCGTGAAGCTGCAGCGCCTCGTTCGCCACCTGGAACCCGATATCCGTGGCGAACCGTTTCGCCATGGCGCAGAAGACGGTCGCGTCGGCATCGCCCGCGTCCAGCTTGCAGGCGGCGCGGTGCACCATCAGCCGTGCGGCTTCCAGCTCGGTCGCCATATCCGCCAACCGGAACTGCAGCGCCTGGAAATCGGCCAGCCGCTGCCCGAACTGCTTGCGTTCCAACATATAGGCGCGCGCCGCGTCGAGGCAGGCACGGGCCCCGCCGATCGAACAGGCGGCGATGTTCAGGCGGCCGCCGTCCAGCCCCGCCATCGCGATCTTGAAGCCTTGGCCTTCTCCACCGATCCGGTTCGCGACCGGGACGCGGCAATCCTCGAAGATCACCGCGGCGGTCGGCTGGCTGTTCCAGCCCATCTTCTTTTCGCGTTTGCCGAAGCTGAGTCCCGGGGCGTCCTTCTCCACGACGAGGCAGGAGATGCCGTCCGGCCCGTCGTCGCCGGTGCGGACCATGCAGACGTAGACGTCGCTGGTCGACCCGCCGGAAATGAATGCTTTCGACCCGTTGAGAACGTAGTCGTCGCCCTCGCGCACCGCCTTGGTCCGCAAGGACGCGGCGTCCGACCCGGACCCCGGCTCGGTGAGGCAATAGCTCGCGAAATGATCCATCGTCATCAGCTTGGGCAACCAGCGCGCGCGCTGCCGCTCGTCGCCGAAGCTGTCGATCATCCAACTCGCCATGTTGTGGATCGAGATATAGGCGGCGGTCGACGGACAGGCCGACGACAACTCCTCGAAGATGATGGCGGCGTCATGGCGGCTCAGATCGGTGCCGCCATGCTTCTCCTTGACGTAGATGCCCGCGAAACCGAGCGCCGCTCCCTTGCGCAGCGTGTCGACAGGGAAGACCGATCCGTCGTCCCAGTCACTTGCATGCGGCATCATCTCCGCGTCGGCAAAACCGCGCGCCATGTCCTGAAAGGCGATCTGATCGTCAGAAAGGTCGAAATCCATCGTCGGGTATGCCCGTAGCATCCGGCGGCCTGCGCCGGCAAGCAGTCTAGCGGGCTATCGGTCATCGTCAATCGGCCCGCTTACGGTACTTTCCAATGAAGGCCACGTCGGCAATCGCCTCGCTCGTATGTTCGGGAGAAACAGGCTCGATCGCGACTTCCTCGAAGGCATCCGCGAGCAACGTCTTAATGGCGAACCCGGTATCGACCCAGCCAAGGTTTGTGGGAACCGCCGCGCGATCCAAATTGCAGACGTAGAATTGCCCGCCCGGCTTCAACGCCCGCGCAATTCGGGCAATGTCGTCGTCCACTTTGGGACTGTGCTGCAGGGACCAGATGGCGATGACGCCATCGACTCGGAGCCCATGGTCGATCTGCGCGTCGACCACGTTCCAGGAACAAGCCGCAAAGCGCGCGTTGCCAACATAACCCGGCGCCAGTTGCCGCATCGACGTACTGATATCGACACCGATCACCGAGCAACCGTGCCGCTCGATCATTTCCTTGGCCATACGGCCGATCCCGCAGCCATAGTCGACGATCAGGGACGAGGCGTTCGGTTGCAGGTATTCGCCGATGCTTTCGGCGAGATACGGGGTTTCGACGCGCCAACGCTCCTCGGTCGTCGCATCCTCGGCCGTCAGGACGATCCGTTTCGCCTCTTCGATGGACGTCACTTCGAAGATGTCCGGATTGTAACTGATCTTCGCAGGATCGTCGGACAACGAACTCTCCTCTCAACTGCGCGTCAACAAGCCCGCATCGCCACAAATGGCTGGGATGAGGCACGACGTGCCTGGACGGCAAGTGCGCAAATCCTGCGGCTGAACAATTCGGCCCCGAATTCGCGTACAGTTGTTACACGGCCACAGTTTGACACATACGGGTAGCACTGACAGTAGAGTCCGAGCGACGTGGCCAAAACTGGGCTTGAGACTTCAATCGTCGGCGCTAGGGATTCTGTCAACGTTCCAGCGTCTCGCCCTCGAACGCGACCAGCCGCTCGACGACTTCCTCCGGAAGGGGTTCGGACCGGTGCGTGTTTCGGCCGGCGTTGACCCAAACGACCTCGCCACTCGCCCGCAGGTCGTCCTTCCCCGCCGGATGTATCTCCACGGCAAATGTCATGGACGACCGGCCGACCCGCGCCGTGCGCACATGCACCTCGATATCCTCGTCGAATTCGATCGGCTTGCTGTATTCGACCACGACGCGGACGGTATGGACCTCCTGCCCCAAGCGGGCCGCCCGGTCCCAGTAATCGGGATCGAGCGACCGGAAATACTCGTGGATCGCCGTATCGAAATAGGTCAGGTAGTGCGCATTGAAGACGATCTTTTGCCCGTCGATTTCGGAATAGCGCACGCGGAACGGCCAGGAGAATCGAAAATCCGAACGTGCCATCGATCAACCGGGCTTTCGGGCGTATATCAAGCGCGTGAGGCCGGGGACCATCTCGTGTTCTTGGATATCGATGAAACCCGCGTCTTGCATATGGGACTCCAGCCAGCCCGGCGTAACGGACCTGGCATCAGGCGTAAACGCCATATGCTGAAGTTGCCACAAGGCCGCCATCGGCGGACCGGACCGGTCGTCTTCAACCATGAAATCGTGGACCATGTAATGACCGCCCGGCGCTAGGCAGTCGAACGATTCCTTGACCAGGCGGGGAATCTCGCTTCCCGGGACACCGCTGAAAAGATAGGACATCAGGATGGCGTCCTGCCCGGTCGGCCAAGCGACTTCGAGCGCATTACCCGGAATATACCGAATTCGATCAACCATGCCGGCCTCGGTGATGAAATGCCAGCCCGCCTCCGCGACGTTGGGAAAATCGATGATCGTCGAAGACAATGTCGGATAGGCTTCCAGCAAGCGGATCGACATCGCCCCCGTCCCGCCCCCTATATCCAACAAGGTTTCCGCGTCGGTCAGGTCGACAAGCCGCGAAAGCGTCCGCCCCGGTCCAAGGGACCCCGCATGCTGCGCTTCGCTATACAGCATGGCTTGTTCGGGATCCGCCATCCAATGCTGGTAGGAATCGACGGCGTCCGAGTCGAGCGAGCCGTCCATGACCTCGTTCAACTGACCGAGGAACGGGTACATCTGTTGGTCGATTTGATAGCGCAAATAATCGCCGAAATCGTATTTCGCGCCGTGCGCCAAGAAACTATCCGCCCCCGGAGAGTTGGCGTAGGTATCGCCGTCGCGCTCGACCAACCCTATTCCGGTCAGGGCGGTGACAAGCGTCGTGATCCGGTTTTCCGGGACGCCGGTGGCCTTCGACAGCTCCGTGACGGTCTTGGGTCCATCGGCCAACAACGTGAAGACATCCACATGCAGGCCGGCAAAAAGCGCCTTGGACGCCATAAACCCAAAGGCGACACGCGAAACGTCTTCCGCGGTCTCCGCTAATTTTACAGACATGAAACCCCTAATTTTCGGCGATTATGCTTTTTTTGCACCGCACACTTTAACATGGCGGCGTGGCCCGTGAAACCGGCGCTTAGGACATCAATCCGTTGCTACCGACCTAGTATGTCGACGGGCCAAGGACGCAGGTCAGATGAGACAGACCTCGTCGTCGGACGCCAGCGCATCTTCGGAACGTGTGCAGGAGTATGTGAGGACGTTCGGTTCCACCCTCAGCTTCTGGATGATGCCGTTTACCGTGATCATCATGAACCGTTCGCATCGCTCGCCGAGGTACAACGACGGCAATTCGGCGGTCAACCCCAACGCGCGCGCAAAATCCAGGTTTCCATCGGCCAGGAATAGAATTCTCCCGTAGGGATCGAGTTCGCGCGCCCATCGCTCAAGCACAAAGGGATCGTTAGGTGCGATGCAGATCAATTTGCCATAGCCGCTCTGCTTGAGCTTCGTGGCGTTCCGCACGAAATCGGGGATATGCTGCTCGGTGCAAACCGGCGTATAGGCGCCAGGGACCCCGATGGCCACGACTTTACCGTGAGAAAACGCCATGCGGGCGTCGACCGCCTGTATTTCCCCGTCCTTAAGGAGACCAAGCGTCTTATTCGGAACCTGTCCGCCAACGAAATGTTCGGGCTTCATGAGCTTCACCCCATCCCAAGCCGTGATCCAAGAAACCTAATTAATACGACTTAAAGTTGGATTAACGCGCACAATACCCTGATATCGCGAGATTACCCGGCCAGTCCGGCTCCATCAGAAGGGCCCGGCGGCGCTTTAGCGACGCCGGACTGGCGCCGGGCCCATAAAGGGCGCTATGCTCGGACCCTCAATGGCGCTTACTTGAAGCTCAGCTTGCCGGCGCCGTAAAAAAAATCGGCTAAAGCGAGCGGCGCTGAGTATCCCGCCGCGGCTTTGGTCCCGGCGGGTAATGTTTTGCCCGCCCTTGGGTCAACAGGAGGGCATAGACAATGGCTGGAAACAGCAAGAACCCGGAAACCATAGCCTTGCACGCAGGCTATCGCGCCGACGAGACTACCGGTGCGGTCGCAGTACCGATCTATCAGACCACATCCTATCAATTCCGTGACACGGAGCATGCCTCCAACCTGTTCGCCCTCAAGGAATTGGGCAATATCTACACGCGGATCATGAACCCGACCTGCGACGTGCTCGAACAGCGCGTGACGGCGCTCGAAGGCGGTGCCGCCGCCCTCGCCGTCAGCTCGGGTCAGGCCGCGTCGGCAATCTCGGTTCAGAATATCGCGTCGGCCGGCGACAACATCGTCAGCGCGACCGACCTCTATGGCGGCACCTGGAATCTGTTCAACAACACCTTCAAGACGATGGGCATCGAAGTCCGCTTCGTCGACCCGGCGGACCCGGAGAACTTCCGACGCGCCACCGATGACAAGACCCGCGCCTACTACGCGGAGACGCTGCCCAACCCGAAACTCACGGTCTTCCCGATCAAGGAAGTTGCCGATATCGGACACGATCTTGGGGTGCCGCTGATCATGGACAATACGGCGGCGCCCATCCTGTGCCGGCCGTTCGATCACGGCGCCGCGGTCATCGTCTATTCGACAACGAAATATATCGGCGGGCACGGCACCTCGATCGGCGGTCTGATCGTCGACGGCGGCAACTTCGACTGGGAGAAGCACGCCGACCGCTTCCCCATGCTGAACCAGCCGGACCCGTCCTATCACGGCGCGGTCTGGACCGAGGCCGTCAAACCGCTGGGACCGATCGCCTACATCATCAAAGCGCGGGTTACCTTATTGCGCGATCTGGGATCGGCGATGAGCCCGGCCAACGCCTTCCAGTTCATCCAAGGGTTGGAGACGCTGCCGTTGCGTATCCGCGAGCATTGCCGCAACGCCCAGGCGGTCGCCGAATTCCTGAAGGGCCATCCAGCGGTGTCGAAGGTCATCTATGCCGGAACCCATGACGACGCGGAGCAGAAGCGGCGCGCCGATACCTATCTTTCCGGCGGCTACGGCGGACTCGTCGGCTTTGAACTCAAGGGTGGCCGCGAAGCCGGGCGCGCCTTCATCGACGCGCTGGAAATGTTCTACCACGTCGCCAATATCGGCGACGCGCGGTCGCTGGCCATCCATCCGGCGACGACCACGCATTCCCAACTCTCACCGGAAGAGCAGCTCGCGACGGGAGTTAGCGAAGGCTATGTCCGCCTGTCGGTCGGCATCGAGCATATCGACGACATCCTCCAGGATCTCGAACAGGCCCTCGAGGCGGCGGGCGGCGCAAAAAACGCCGCATAGCGACGAATGGGGCGAAGGCGGCAACTGACGGCACCGCAAAGCAAGTGTCAGTAGAAGTTGCCGTCCTTGTCGCCGAACAGAATGCAGGTGACGATCATATCGACCGTGTTGCCATCCTCCGCGAATGGCAGGAAGACCCGCTCGACGGTGACGAAATCCTTTTCGTAAACCAATCCGGGCATGCCCCGGCGCCAACTGGGACGCCTGTTCGCGAAGACGTCGAACAAATCCTGATAGGTCTTCGACTGTTTGAATTTCGGATACAGGTCATCGAAATAGTGACCGGTATGCTCCTCGCCGAAGAAGTCGAGCAGCACCGTACCCATCAGGCGGGTCTTGAATCGGGGCGGATCTCCTTCCACGTCGAGCAAACGCAAATTCGGCAGAAGACGTGGAATATCGACCGGATCGAAATGCTGACGGCCCGGCAACCCGTCCGCCGGATGAATCGCATGCCAATACGCGACCATGTCGCGGATTTTTTCATGGCAATCTTCGAAATCGGCCCAACTCGGCAACTCAGCCAATTTCGGTAGCGATTGCAATTTGTTAGCGTTCAGCTCCATAGCACACCCCATCCTGAGGAGCGGCAATTAAAATACATTCGCATTAAATATTCTGTAACGGGCATCACTCTAAACCTCAGTTGCTCGAATAGGTGATTACGGCGCTTTTACTCGCCTGCGACGCGGCGTAAGATCGGTGCGACCTCGGGAGGTTGCCAATGTCGAAAGCCAAACTGACGCCGTTCCCCGGCGCAAAGAAACCGACTGCCAAACCCATGGTGGATGGCGGTGCCGGCCTGTATCCGACCGTCCGCATGCGCCGCAATCGTCGCGAGGACGCCACGCGTCGCCTCGTCGCCGAGAACAAACTGACGCCCGACGATTTCATCCTGCCGCTTTTCATCATCGACGGCGACAATGCGCGCCGGCCGGTAGACTCGATGCCCGGCGTGGAACGGCGTTCGGTCGACCTTCTGCCGAAGGCGGCGGAACAGGCCGCCGAAGCGGGCATCCCGGCGGTTGCCCTCTTCCCCTATACCGACCCTGCCCTGAAGACCGACGACGGACGCGAATGCACCAACCCGGACAATCTGGTGTGCCGCGGCATCCGCGCCATCAAGGAAGCGGTGCCCGAGATGATGGTCGTCTGCGATGTTGCCCTCGACCCGTATACGACGCATGGGCATGACGGCGTGATGGAAGGCGAGACGATCCTGAACGACGAGTCGGTCGAGATTCTGGTGCAGCAGGCCATGGTCCAGGCCGCGGCCGGCTGCGATACCGTGGCGCCATCCGACATGATGGACGGGCGGGTCGGCGCAATCCGCCAGACACTGGACGCCAATGGCTTCGACGCCGTGCGGATCATGGCCTATTCGGCGAAATACGCATCGGCCTTTTACGGGCCGTTCCGTGATGCGGTCGGCACCAAGGCCGCGCTGGTCGGCGACAAACGGACCTACCAGATGGACCCTGCCAATAGCGACGAAGCCCTGCGCGAAGCCTGGCACGATATCCAGGAAGGCGCGGACATGGTCATGGTGAAACCGGGGATGCCCTATCTCGACATCCTGCGCCGGATCAAGGATGCCTACGCCATGCCAACGATGGTCTACCAAGTGAGCGGCGAGTACGCGATGTTGAAGGCCGCGGCCCAAAACGGATGGCTGGACAACGACCGGGTGATCCTCGAATCGCTTCTGGCGTTCAAACGCGCCGGCGCGGACGGCATCCTGACCTACGCCGCCCTGGAAGCTGCGGACCTCCTCAAGAAAAGCTGACGGGCTGTACCACGCGCCTAATCGACGTGATCGGGAAGTGCGCCGCCGCCGCTGTGGGATGCCGGGACCGGCGATAACCCTGCACCGGCGGTCGGCAACACCGTTCAATACCCGTTTGCGTTATCGATTTCCTGCAAGAGTGTTCCACCCGCCCGCAAGCGCCTGATGTTGGCAGCGATCTCTGTAACCAGTTGCGTGACGGTCGGCCGCCGGGCCACATGCGGCATGACCGTGACCTTGGGATGCAGCCACAGCGGGCTCTCCGGCGGCAGCGGCTCCGGCCAGAGAGCATCGAGCGCGGCGTAGGATAATTGTCCCGAGTCCAGCGCATTGATCAAATCCTCTTCAACCACGTGTTTGCCGCGTCCGACATTAACGAGCATCGCCCCTTTCGGCATCATGGCGAAGGTGCGGGCGCAGAAAATGCCCTCGGTCTGCTTGGTGAGCGGTAACAAACAGACGGCGATATCGGTTTGATTGAGAAACGGCTCGAGTTGGTCGGGGCCGTGGAACAGCCGGACTTCGGCATCCTCCTTCGGCGTCCGGACCCAAGCCGAGACATCGAATTCAAGTGACTTCAAAACCAGCGCCGGCGCCTTGGCCATCATGCCATACCCCAGGAACCCAATGCGCCTTTCCTCCGGCCGCGTTATCGGACCGGTGTGCCACTCCTTGTTCGCCTGACGCACCTGATAGGCCGGCATTTCGCGGTGGAACCGAAGAACGTGCATGACGACATACTCCGTCATCATCGGATCGCCGCCCGACGGTTCCACCTTACCAAGCGGCACTTTCGGCAACCGAGGGTGATCGATAAAGGAATCCACACCGGCCGAGCGTGTAAACATGGCCTTCAAGTTTGGAAGCGGCGGCAAAACGTCGAAATCGGGGCGCATGAATGCGAGATATTCGATATCCGATGGATCTCCCACAGCGGGCCAGATGCGAACCTCCAAATCGGGCAGCTTTTCGGCCAACACGGCGCGCCACGCTTCCGCATTTCCAATGAGCCTGTCTAGATTGACGATGAGCAGCGCCACGAGCCCTCCCTGAGACGTTGTCGTCGAGTTGCAGTCGGTTCGGCAATGGATCGTGCTTTTTGCCGGATAACACCCCATAGCTTACATCAAACCGCCGAAAACGGCGCTCCGCCGAGCGGCGAACGCCGCGGCAACCGGTCTGGCTTTCCGGTTGAAATATGTACCGCTCGGGGCGCGTGTTAGGATACGGCAATGGTGCCCTCGCGAGGATGCCGCCAACAGCTTAGGGAGGAAGGTCATGGGAAAGCTTCGTCATATCGCGGTAACGGTGCCTGATCCGGAGGCTGCGGCACAGTTCTACGAAAAGACATTCGATATGGAGCGCGTGCGCGAATCCAAGTTCGGCATGCTGCTGTCGGACGGAACGGTCAGCTTGGCGATTCTGCGTTTTCCGGACGACGAGACGGCCGGGGACGAACGTGGCAAGGACTTCTTCGGCCTCCATCACATGGGATTCATCGTCGACGACCTGAAAGCCACCGGCGAGACGATCGAATCCAACGGCGGCCGATATCACATGAAAATCCCAAGCCGCCAGCACGCCGACACCGAGGTGAAGTTTCGCGACCCCAACGGCGTGGTGTTCGACATCGTGAACGATGATTACGCCACGAATTTTTGGAAGGCGAAGGCCTGACCCGGCGCAAATCGGCAGACAAATTCAAGCAAGGGAAAGGTCATCATGTTGACCATCGATGCGCAGGTACACGTCTATGAGCGGGATCATCCGGACCGTCCTTGGACTGATGTCCTTGCGGGGCCGCCCGAGGTCACGGGCGACGACATGGTTGCGGCGATGGATGCGGTCGGCGTCGACGCGGCGATAGTGGTGTCGGCCTGGACGATGTACCGCTATGACCCAAGCTACGCCATTTCGGTACGGGCCGCGTATCCGGACCGGTTCGCCCTGGTCAAGCCGCTGAATCCGGCCGATCCTGCCGCAGACGACATCATTGCGGATTGGGCAGAGACCGAGGGTGCAGTCGGCGTGCGCATCATGTTGACCAATACCGCCCCGGACGATCCGGATGATCCCGGAACAAACCGCATCCTGGCGGCGGCAGGCCGCCACGGCCTGCCAGTCAATCTCGCCTGCGCGGGTCGCCTGCCGCAGGTCCGCGCCTTAGCCGCGCGGCACGAAGGAACTCGGCTGGTAGTGGACCATCTCGGCATATACCAACCCCGCACTCCACCGGCGCCGCCGGAGCCATTCGCCACATTTCCGCAACTACTGGAACTCGCAGCATTCGAGAATGTCGCGGTGAAGGTCACCGGCGCCTGCACCTTGTCGCATGCGCCATTTCCCTATGACGATTTATGGGATCCGCTCGGGCGCGTCTTCGACGCGTTCGGATTCGACCGATGTATGTGGGGCACCGACTGGACGCGGGCGATCAATGTCGTGAGTTATCAACAAGGCGTAGAGCCCTTCAAACTCACCGATCGACTATCGGATGCCGAGCGGGAATCGCTCATGGGCGGCACGCTGCAACAAATCTACGGCTGGACGCCGGGAGCGTGACCTGTCATCCCAGCCGGGCACGTCAGGATCGGATTGAACTCAAGAGTGGAACCTAACGTCCCGCCGCGAACCGTGTGCCCAATGTGGATGCGCGCCTGACAGCGGATATCATTGACGTGCCCATCAAGAATGCTCTCGCCCGTTCCGGGTCCGCAGCGATATCCCGGAGTTCCTGCAAGTTCTTCGCGCGAGCCTCCGGATCTTTCGCTTCCAGCCGCTTCTTGTTGGCGATCGTCTGTGCTTGGGTAAATTCATGGGTCGTTGTGCGGCGTTGGACATCGTAGACGTCCAAGAGGCTGTCGTCGGCTTCGTCACGCCACACGCTGATCAGCTTTTCCGTCGCATTCATCGCATCATGAATGCCGCCGTTGAGCCCCATGCCGCCGATCGAGTTGTTCAGATGCGCCGAATCTCCCGCCAATAGAACGCGGCCCAGCCTGAAGGTCGAGGCAACACGTTGATTTATGGAATAGATATTCCGATGCACAATGTCGTACTCACCGTCTTTCGGGAAGAACTTCTGCATCCGCGCCTGAACGGCGGCATCGCTCAAAACTTCGTCCTCGGATAACTCGACATCGCTGGGGAAAACGGCACGCCATAACCCCGGCGGCCCGTTATGCGATACCTTGAACAAGTTGCACCACTCATCAGGGTCGGCATAGTAGTTGCGATAACAGCATCCGCGCTCCGTCTCGAAATCGAATGGCGTCGAGAGCACCACGAATCTTTCTTCATAGGTAAATCCCTCGAAGCCAATTCCGGTCGATTTGCGAATGGTGCTGCGGCCACCGTCACAGCCGATAAGATAGGTTCCCGAAACCATCTCGCTTCCGTTTGGACCGGCGACCGACACTCTAACGGTGTCAGCATCTTGGTGAACACCCTTCACTTCGTGGGAAAACCGGACGTCGGTGTCCGGATAGTCCTCAAGCATCGCCAGCGCGATCTTCGCCAACTTGTACTGTTCGCATTGGACGACGTACGGGAACTTGGTTTCATCGGCCAGCAGGCGGTGATTGAACTTCGCGACAATCTCGTCCCGGGGACGATCCCAGAAATAGAATTCATCACAAACGAGACCCTGCTTCTCGGCCTCGGCAACCATGCCGATATCATCCAGCATCTCGAGCGTCGCAGGATGGGTCGTCGCCGCCCTTGGATCGTCCAGCAAACGTTTTTCTTTTTCGAAAAGCGTTACAGGGATTCCCGCCTGAGAAAGCCGGAGCGCCGCAATGAGGCCGACAGGGCCGGCACCCACGATCAGGATTCTTCCTTTGGGATTGGACATATCAATGCACACTTATCGAGATCGGGCTGGCAAGGTCCGGCAAACCGATGAATTCTCGCATACCCTCACCGCATTTGCTGCCGCGAGCGCGTTTGGCACCGATATCAGCGCCACGCCACAAAGCGGCTAGGCCTTCTGTTCCTCGTACATCTTACGGTTACCGGCAACCCGCGCAGCGACGGCAATCGCCCTGCACAAGGCTTCCGGATTCGCCCGATCGGTTCCGACGATATCGAAAGCCGTTCCGTGTGCGGTCGTCACGGTCGGAACCGGCGTGCCGCCATGGATCGATATCCCGCGGTCGAAATCCAGCAGTTTATTCGCGATCTGACATTGGTCGTGATACATCGCGACGATGCCATCGAATCCCTTCGCCTGGGCGTCGACATAGACGAAGTCCGCGGAGACGGGTCCGCTCACCGACATCCCGTCGGATTGCGCCCGCTCGATGGCCGGGATGATCGCATCGATTTCTTCTGTGCCGCAAAGACCGCCCTCGCCGCAATGCGGATTGTAGCCCGCAACCGTGATGCGCGGCGAAGCAACGCCCGAGGCGGCCAACGTGTCGTGCAACAGCGCGATGATCGAGTAAATCCGGTCGACGGTCAGGTGTTCCCACACATCCCGCATCGGCACATGCGAGGTGACGCGCGCCACCCAAAGATTGTCGAGAACGTTGAGCTCGGAGGCCGGGCCGTCCCAACCGAGATGGCTGGTGCAGAAGTCGATCCCGTCCCGGTACTTCCAACCGGCGAGGTTCATTGCATGCTTGTTCATCGGCGCATAGGCGACCGCGTCGATCTTCTTCGCGACGGCCAGGTCCAGCGCAGTGGAAAGCACCTCCATCGCATACCGGCCGCCGATCTCGTTCGCGGTCGCCAACGGCAACGCGTCCAGATCGATTTCCGTCACCGGCACCGAGAGAAACCGGGTGGCGGGATTGGCAGGGTCGAACGCCGCGAGGTCGTTATGGATCTGCAACTCGTGGCGCAGACCCATCCCTTCCATTTCCCGGGATAGAATGCGCGCGTCGCCGATCAGGATCATCTCTGCATCGGGATCGAACGACCGGTCGGCCAGAACCTTGGCGACCAACTCCGGCCCGATACCGCAAGGATCGCCCATCAACACGCCGACCTTCGGCTTCTCCGCTCCCGGCATTCGATTCTCCACCGTTGGGGTGTATCCGGAGTCTATGCGACCCCCCGTCTCCAAGCAATTTGCCCACCGGCTCTCATGATGCCGCCCCGACGAGGAACCGTTGCGCCGTTCGCAGTCTGTATTCGCCCGCTTCCTGGAATTCCCCGAATGCCGCCTCCATCCCATCGTGGACGTCGGCTTGCCGGGCTTCGTCCAATGCGTCGATATGATTCCCGTAGTCCCGGAACAGAAGTTTGTTCCAAAAGCGCTCGCCGCGGTTTTCCACGACCGTTCGGCATAATTGATCATCCGCGACCACGTCGAAACCCGCAGTCTGCATCAGGTCGGCCAATTCATCGCCTTCGCTAAACCTGAAATGATGCGCGACCCTCTTCGAATCGTCTAAATGAAGCAATCTCGGCGCGGCGACATGTACGGTCGTCCACAGGGTGTTCGAGTCCGGCGGTCCGTGCACCATGTAGGCCGCCTTTTTACCGGGCTTCAGGACGCGGCGTGCTTCCTTCAGCGCCGTAAGCGGATCCGCCGAATGCATGATCCCAAAGCGGCAGGTGACCGCGTCGAAGGACTTGTCGTCGAAGGGTAGCGCCTCCATCCTACAGACCTCGAACCTCATGTTGTCGAGTTCGAGCCGTTCGGCGCGTTGCCGGGCGGCATCCAGCATGTTGGGCGTCATATCCGTGGCCACGACCCGCCCCTTCAAACCCACATGCAGCGCGATGCTGATCGCGGGCTCTCCGGTTCCGGAGGCCAAGTCCAGCACCGTATCGCCAACTTGGATTCCCGCCAACTCGATCAACATTTGGTTGGGCGCATCATCCTTCGACACCGACTCGTACGCGTTCTTCTTCCATTCGACGGACCTTTCCTCCCAAGTCTGACCGGGAGTTGATTCCTTATCCTTCATTCGCGATTCGCTCCGGTATTTGCTGGGTGTGTCTGGGTGCCGATGCGACTGCGCCGCGCGGGCTCGAGGTGGTAGGACGACCCATTTGTAAGGATACTGTACTACTACCTCACCGCGCCATTCGGCGCCGTAACCGGTAGAACCGCATGATGATCCGAATTACGCCGTCCATCGGCATCGAGGAGTCGGAAATCGAGGAGCATTTCATCCGCTCCCCCGGGGCCGGCGGTCAGAAGGTCAACAAAACGGAGAGCGCAGTCCAGTTACGGTTCAATGCCCGGTCGAGTCCATCGCTATCGAATGCCGTCTTTCTGCGGCTCAAACCCCTCGCGGGCCGGCGCATGACGAAGGACGGCGTGATCGTGATTAACGCCAACCGGTTCCGCACGCAGGAGCTCAATCGGAAGGACGCGATGAATCGGTTGACCGCGCTGATCCGGGAGGCGGCCGCACCACCCAAACACCGGCGGCCGACGAAACCCACGAAGGGGTCGAAGCGGCGGCGTCTCGACAGCAAACGCCGAAAAAGCGACATCAAGAAGGGCCGCCGGAAGGTCACGGAGGATTAGCGTATCGTCCCCCGCATATGCGATGACGAGCGGCAAACCCTGTGTATGGTTAAACTCGACGTCTGGAAATTGACTCTGCGGTTACGATGCAAGATTTCATGACTTCAAACTGGTGGATCGATCTGTGGACGACCCTTCGGGCCTGGGGCGAAACGGAACTCCTGGTCTGGCCGAGCGCGCTTCAAATAGCGATCATCCTCGCGTCTTTAGTGGTGGCCAAGCTGCTCTCGACGCCGTGCGACAATTGGCTCTCGCAGAAAATCGAGAATCTGGAAACCGACTTCAGGTTGCGCGGGTTATTCCGGGCAATGAAGTCGGTCACCGCCCCGATGATCTGGCTTGGGTTGATCTGGATTGCCGGGTTAATTGCTGATGCAGCGGAGTTTCCAAGTAGCTTTCTGCGGGTCACGGAAAGTTTGCTGTTTCTGTGGGTCGTCATCCGGCTAGCCGCACAACTCATCCGCAACCGCGCGATCAGCCATTTCGTGACCGTCGCTGCTTGGACAGTCGCCGCGCTAAATATTCTCGGCCTGTTGGACCCTGCAATGAAGTTTCTGGATGGGCTGGCCTTGAACCTTGGTCAAGTGCGCATTTCGTTGCTTCTTGTTATCAAGGCACTATTGGTCTTGGTGTTGCTGCTGTGGCTGGCGTTACTGCTGTCCCGGGTCGGCGAACGCAGCATTCGGTCGGCGCAGTCCTTCACACCGTCCGTACAAGAACTATTGGCAAAGCTGTTACGGATCGCGTTGATCACCCTCGCCTTTCTACTGGCGCTCAACGTTGTTGGGATCGATCTGACGGCCTTGACGATATTCGGCGGCGCACTCGGCGTCGGCCTCGGGTTCGGCATGCAGAAGATCGTCGCGAATTTTGTCAGCGGCCTTATTCTTTTGCTCGACCGGTCGATCAAGCCCGGCGACGTCATCGCCGTCGACGATACCTTTGGATGGATCAATCACTTGGGGATTCGGTACACGTCGGTTATCACCCGGGACGGTACAGAGCATCTAATTCCGAACGAGTTGTTGATTACCGAACGGGTCGAGAACTGGTCGCATTCCGATCAAAAGGTCCGCTTCAAGATCGGTGTCGGAGTTTCCTACAATTCGGACATCTTTCTGGCCCGGCGGATCTGCATCGACGCCGCGGCCGAGATCGAGCGAATCCTCGACGATCCGCCGGTGGTCTGTCACCTCGTCGATTTCGGCGATAGCTCCGTAAATCTCGAGATTAGAGTTTGGATACAGGACCCGACACGCGGCGTGACCAACGTACTTTCGGAAGTTCGGCTGAACGTGTGGCGAAAATTCCACGAGCACGGAATCGAAATTCCCTTCCCGCAGCGCGATTTGCACTTGCGTTCCGTTGTCGATGATGCCGCCGTCGATCGCGCAAGAGGCGATCCAGTTCCCGAAAAGTAACGACGCGTTTCGCGCCATTCCGGTGAATGCGTTCTATACCGCCCAGCTCAGATCCGGTTGCGCGTCCTTCCAGTCCGTCGCCTGTTCGAAGGCATACCCCGCGCGCAAAATCACGTCTTCCGAAAACGGCTTGCCGTTGATCAGCAATCCGATCGGCAACCCCTTGGACGTGAACCCGCAGGGGACCGACAGGCCGCAAAGACCGAGGCGATTGCCGACATTGGTGTTCGCCATGTATTGCCCCGCGTAGTCCAGATACATGTGGAGCGATTCGTCGACGGTTGCCACGGGAACGGCCGGAATGCGCGTCGTCGGCGACAGAATGACATCGACATCGCGGAGCGTTTCCATCTGCGACGCCTGTAGCGCCCTCAACTCTTGCAGCATCTTGATGTAGTCGGTCGCTAGATGGTCGCGGTCGCCGACCATGCGCGGACCGACAACCGGGTCCATTTGATCGACGCTCGTTCTAATCCGCTCCTCGTGGATGACCGCGGCCTCGGCGCCATTGACCACCGATCCCATGGCGGCGGCCGCCGTTGCCTCGGGATACGCAATATCCTCCACCGTCGCTCCAAGGTCGCGGAACATTTCCGCCGCCACGCGCACGGCCTTCTCGACCTCCGGGTCCAGGTCGTCGAAGAAGACTTCCTGCGGGATGCCGACTCGCAATCCCTTCGCCCCCAATTTTAGCGACCCGAGGACGTCCGTCGGGCGAATGCCGAGGGTGCTGTCATCCCGCGCATCCTCGCCCTGCAACACCTGATAAACGAGGGCGGCGTCCTCGACACTGCGGGTCAGGGGCCCAGCGGAATCGAGGGTCCAACTGAGCGGGAAGATACCGAATCGGCTTATCCGACCGACAGTGGTCTTGAGACCGACAGTGCCGCAAAGGCCCGCCGGCGCCCGCACCGAGCCGCCGGTATCCGTGCCGAGCCCCATCGGCGCCATACCACTCGCCACGGCGACCGCGGTCCCGGCACTGGACCCCCCTGGCACACAGTGCACTTCGCACCACGGATTATGCGGCGTGCCCTGGATATGGTTGATCCCGACGATGCCCTTGGCGAATTCCACCGTAACCGTCTTGCCGAGGACGATCATGCCCGCCGCGGCAAGCCGTCGCGTCACTTCGCTTTCCTCGGTCTTCGGCGCATCGTCCACGGTGCGCGATCCCGCGGTGGTCGGCAAGCCGACGACGTCGTAGAGATCCTTCACCGCATAGGGGATACCGTGCAAGGGACCGAGGTCACGGCCCGACGTTAAGAGACTCTCCGCAGCCCTCGCCTCCGCCATTGCGCGATCCGCGGTCACGAGATTGAAGGCGTTCAAGGGACCGTTCAACGCCTCCACGCGGCCGATCAGATCTTCGGTCAGCCCGGTCGGCGTGACAGCGCCCGACCGCAACATCGCGGCGAGTTCCGTGATGGTCCGATAGTGTAGTGGACGGTCGGTCATGCGGTCTCCTATTCCGACGCTGCGCAGGTCGGCTGGAGCGCCGACTAGCTCTGATCCGACAGGTTGTATTGTGCCAGCTTCGCGTCATCAAGGTCGATGCCGAGGCCGGGCCCGGACGGCAATGCAAGGCGGCCTTTGCCGATGTCGAGCCGGGTCGTGGCCACCGTGTCCGTCACCTTGAGCGGGCCCACGCACTCCAATCCCGGCAGGATGTTGTGCGACGTGGCCCCGAGCATAATCTCCGCGATGGTACTCAGATCCAGCCCGAACCCATGCCCCATGACGACCTGTAGACCGGCCGCCTCCGCCGTGGAAATCATGCGCGAGGATGGCAGCAGGCCGCCGGCTTGGGTGATGCCGAATTTCACGAAATCGGCACAATCCGCGTTGATGACCCGGATCAGGCTTTCATGGTCGCTAATGGACTCATCCGCCATGATCGGGATGCCGCCCTCGCGGCGGATCCGCGCCAACCCGTCGAGGTCGTCTTTCGGCACCGGCTGCTCGAACAGTTGCATGTCGCAGGATTTCACGGCCTGGCATAGCGCCAGCGCCTGCTCCACGTTGCATTGCTGGTTGGCATCCATCCGCAGTTTCACATCCGAACCGACCGCGTCTCGTACCGCCATGACGCGGGCACTGTCCTTGGCGACGTCGTTGCCGACCTTGATCTTTAAGGATTGGAAGCCGGCGTCCTGCCATTGCTTTGCCTCGGCGGCCGCTTCGTCGGGCGGCAACTCGCCGACCCAGCCGTTGAACAGCACCTCGTCCAGAACGGCCCCGCCGACATAATCGTGCAACGCCATTCCCGTCCTGCGGCAAACAAGCTCGATACAGGCCATCTCCAGGGCCGCTGCGGCCGAGGGTTGCGTCGGGATCAGCTTGGCGGCGATTTCGAACAGCCGGTTGATGTTCACCGGGTCCTCCCCGATCATCGCCGGACCG
Organism: Alphaproteobacteria bacterium; assembly: GCA_965228975.1. Classification (GTDB taxonomy): domain Bacteria; phylum Pseudomonadota; class Alphaproteobacteria; order UBA8366; family UBA8366; genus JAJFJD01. The sequence continues at coordinate 1,210,733 of OZ245851.1, read as the reverse complement.
AGACGGTCCCGGACGGCAGCGGTGAGTTCCTGTGCGGTATTGGGCGACGTGGCCCGGCTGGAAGGATCGATGCTGCTGATGCCGAAGCCGCCGTCGCTGTCCGTCACCCGAACCACCACGCATTTCGTGGCGTTCTTGGACACGCCGCCGCTCGTGAACGTGCCCACCAATGGCATCGCCACACCGAAAACCTCAACCTTGCTGATCGTTGCCGTCATTCTGGACCTCATCCGTCGTCTGGGGCGCGACGTTCGCTCAATTTGATCTTCAATTCGGAACGGGGAGTTCCGACCGCGCCGTCTGCGCGTTTCGATAAATTAGTGAATAATGTAGCACTTAACTGCCGATGCGACAGAATGCCTGAAATTCATGAGTGAGGTGAGCCACATGCCGACGAAAGCAGCACCGAATGAGCTATCGATCACCGCCGCGTCCGCGGCCATGGCGGCCGGGGACCTGACGCCCGAAGCGTTGCTGGAAAGTTGTCTAGAACGGATCGCCGCGCGCGAACCGGCGGTCGAGGCCTTCGCGTATTATGACAGCGAGGCGGCGCTCGACGCCGCCCGACGGCTGCCGCAAACGCATGGGTCCGGCCTGCTTTACGGCATTCCTGTGGGGATTAAGGACATCATCGATACCGCGGACATGCCGACCGAATACAATTCACCTATATACAAGGGGCACCAACCGGCGGAGGATGCCGTCTGCGTCGCCCGGCTGCGGAAGGCCGGCGCAATTATTCTCGGCAAGACCGTTACCACCGAATTCGCCTCCACCTTCCCCGGCCCGACCCGGCATCCGCGCGACGGCAGCCGGACACCGGGCGGCTCGTCGAGCGGGTCGGCCGCCGCGGTCGGCGACTGCATGTTGCCGCTTGCGCTCGGCACCCAAACGGGCGGATCGACGATCCGGCCGTCCGCGTTCAACGGTGTTGTCGGCTACAAACCGGCCTGGGGGCTGTTCGACACCACCGGCGTGAAACCGCTGGCGGTCGGGCTGGACACCATCGGTTTCATGGTGCGGAGCCTCGATGACGTTCCCGTCGTCTCCGGGGTGCTTGCCGATCGGACGCCGTCGGTGCCGGTCGCGGTTGAAACCCCGAAAATCGCGGTCGTGCGTTCCGCCGACTGGGACTCGGCCGACCCGGAAACGCAATCCCTTTTGGAGGAAACGGCGGAGCGCCTCGGAAAGGCAGGCGCTGTCGTTCGCGATGTGGCGTTTCCGGCCCCCTTCGACCGGGTCAGCCCGGGCCAGCGGATCGTCATGGCGTATCAGGCTTCGGAGGCCTTTGAGCATGAGTGGGCCCATCATCGCGACGCCTTGAGCGAGAGTTTCCGGTCACTGATCGAACGGGGCCTCCAAGTGTCCGCGGCGGAACGGACGGAAATCATGGCAACGCTGGAGCAATGCCGGGCACAATTGCCGGATTTGTTTGCGCCCGGCGAGGTCATCCTGACCCCGAGCGCCGTGGGCGAAGCGCCGCTCGGTCTGCAGTCGACCGGGGACTCCGTGTTCAATCGGACGTGGACGACCTTGCACGTCCCGTGCCTCACGGTGCCCGTTTCCGACGGGCCGAATGGCTTGCCGCTCGGCGTCCAGTTCGTCGAGCCACGAAGCGACGAAGCCACGCTTCTTGGCGTGGCACGGTGGGCCGCCCGGGCATTGGACCTGCCGGTGTTCGGATAGCGCTGTTAGGCTATGCAATGAATTGTCGGCGATGCCCTTTGACGGGCTCCCGGCAACCCGCCTAGAGTGCCGGTGGAAACAGCAGTCGATAAAGAGACCCATCTTGACGGAAGACGGCAGCGTCAAATTCCTCGAAGCGGTCGGCGGCCGCGTCCAAGACACGCTCGACGCCTGCACCAAATGCGGGAAATGCGTCGAGGCCTGTCCCATGGTCGGGCCGGCGGGGTTGGACGCCGAGAATGCCCAAGAGATCGTAAGTGGTATGCTGAATCTGCTTTCCGGCGGCCCGGGCACCCCCGACGCCGAACGCTTTGCCGAGGTCTGCACGAACAGCGGTAAGTGCATCCCGGCCTGCGATTACGGCGTCAATCCCCGCTTCATGGTCAACATGGCGCGAATCGCGGCCAAGGAACGTCTCGGCGAAGACGTTGTCCGCCAAGGCGCGAAAAAATTCTTCAACAATATGAACCGCTCGACGCGGATGATCTCGCGGATGCTGCTTCCCCCCGACGTCCACGCACGGCTGAACCCGCCCCTGCAGCGCGAGGAGGACTACCCGGCCGACCCGCCGGATATCGTCTTCTATGCCGGATGCAACGTAATCAAGACGCCCCACATTGCCTTGTTGATTCTCGATGTATTGGATGCGCTGGACGTGACCTACGAGGTCATGGGCGGCGCCCCCACGTGCTGCGGCATCCAGCACTTCAAGCAGGGCGACGCGAAGATCGCCGGCCGCATCGGGTTCAACACGATCGAACGGCTGGGACGGCCGCGCGCCGAGCGGGTGATTTCCTGGTGCCCGAGCTGTCAGATACAGATCGGCGAAGTGGCGCTGCCGGCCTACGAACGATCGCACGGCGCGATGCCGTTCGACCTGAGCCCGATCACCGAATTCTTCGACGAACACCTCGATCAACTGGAGCCGCTGTTCGTCAATCCGGTTCCCAAGCGCGTGGCGCTCCAGGAACGGTCCGCCCTTCCTGGCATCAATGCCGCGGTGAAGAGTGTCCTCGGCGCCATCCCCGAGCTGGAAATCGTCGAGCTCGATGTCCCGATCCTCAGCACCCAGGCGAGCCATCTCGGCGTCGTGCCGGAATACAAGGCCGACCTGCGTGAGATGGAATTCAAGGCCGCCGCCGATGCCGGCGTCACGACATTCGCATCGATCTTCCATGGATGTCACCGTGAACTGATCAAGTTCCAGCCGCAGGTTTCCTTCGAAACGCTGAACTTCATGGAACTGATCGGCGAGAGCATGGGTATCCACATTCCCGACCTGTACAAGCGCCTGCAGGAAATGGGGGATATCGACGCCATCCTCGCCGATACCGCCGACCTCATCGAGACGCATCATCTCGACCTCGAAACGCTGCGCGACGTGATCGCGAGCGACATCCTGGACGCTGCGCCGAAACTGGGCGGGGTCAGCGTCCAAGCCGAATAAACCTCCGGCTCGGAAATTCAATCACTCACAAACAATGAAAGCGATGAAGCCGGTGCCGGCGACAGATTGCCGTCCGATCCGGTGGAAGTCGGTATGCATTCACCCGACTGCAAATTAATCAACGTGCCTGATACAGCCGATCCGCATGCGACGGTCGGTGCTGCTTCGTGAATGAGGTCGACCCGTCGACCACTGCTGCCGACCAATGAAACCCGCGTATCGTCATCGCCCAGATTGTAGGCCTGATCTCGGGCCAGGACCGCTGTCAGGTTCCGTACAACGTCAAATGCCGGTCGCGGATTGTAAAACCTGTCAACGACACCGTGCCGCCGATAGTAACCGCGATCGACATCGGCAAACGTGTCGGCATAGACATGGACGTCGTCCTGCGCACATGCCGCCGCAACGGCCTCGGCAAGACGTGTCGCGACCCAATCATCATCCGTCTGTTGCAGACCTGGCGACCCCTTGGTCATGCGGATGTGCAAAGACGCTTTCAAGCCATGCCCATGGCACGCAGCGACGGCGGACCGCGCCGCCTGCCATGGCGGTGTCGCACCCTCCACGCGGAACACCACCCCGTCGACGCCCGATACCCCCGCAACCATGGCAATCTGTTCTTTATCATCCGGGATAAAACCGTGGACGATCATATGGTGATAGGTGTCGCCGGCGCTTTCCTGATCCTCCTTCGTCCGGATCCGGGACAGATAGAGCGATATCCCGGCCGCTTCGGCCGTCGCGCGAACCGCGTCGACGGCCGCCGGCAATTCTTCCGTCGTGTGGCAAATCTCCCATATATCGACGAGTTCCCCGGCATCGCGCACGGCCTCCAACAAACGGTCATTCGGAATTCCGAACGAGAACACTGTGAACCGCAAACCAAGGCAAGCGCATTCGTCCAGACGGCCGCGATGCTCGGGATCGAGCAGATCGCTGGCCGGGATGCGCACCCGCCGGACCCCCGTTTCGACCAGCGCCATCAGGGCATAGTCGTTCCGCGTCCGCTTGCGGTCGAACTCGTCCAACGATCCGGACGGCGGAATCTCGACAACTTCAAGCCAATTCTGGCGCATATCGAATCCGAACCGGGAATGGGGATTCAGCAGCGGATGAACGGGCGCCACAGGATCGACGGGCCGGGCGTCCCTGCTGCCGGGCTCCGCAATGGCGCCGAAGGTTCGCACCCACTGGCAGAAATGGCCATGCTCATGAAGCTGGACCAGGAAGTAGCCAAGCTTGGCGAGATCGCTGCGGCCCCCTTCCGTGCCGGGCAACGGCGCGGCGCGGTACATCTCGGCATAATCCTGGCGAACAAAGGCCGTCGACGGCAGCACGTAGCAATTGGTGACACCGAACCGGTTATACCAGAAGTTATGCACATGCCCCGAGAACTGAGCCTCGGCGCCGTAGCGGTCCATCAAACCCAGCAGCCAAGAGCGGCCCGGTTCGGCGATGTTGTCGAAATGCTCGTCCTCGCCCGGCGCGGTCAGGTAAAGCGGATAATGGGTGTGGATGAAGATGCGCAGGCCTTCTTCGGCGGCAGCGGCCATTTCCGATTCCAGCCACGTTTTCTGTTCGGCTTCGGCGGCCAGCCCGGTATTGACGATCTGCGTATCGACCAAAATGAAACGGCACCCCTCGTGATCGAAAGCCTGATGGTTGGTCCCGAAGTTCTTCGTCCAAAGCCGGATATATTCATCGCACGCGACACCGGCGGGACCCCAGGCAATGGGTTTGTCGCCGATATCGTGGTTGCCCGGCACCACGTATAGCGGATGCCGAAGGTCGGCGACATGTTCCCGAAAGCAATCGGCCGCCATTTCATAGAGCTCCGGAAACGCAGGCACGGGATGCACGATGTCGCCGAGATGGACGACGAACGCCAAGTCGCGGCGGTTCAGATCGCGGATCACATGCCGCAGGCGTCCATTCGCGCCTTTGTTGATCTCAAATTCGGAATTGCATTCCGTCTCACCGAAATTCACATGCGTATCGGTGACCACGGCGTAGGTGAACATGTGTGCACCCAAGTCGGCTGACATCTGCGATCCTCCCCGAGAGGCAAATTCGTTCATTCGAATTCGGTCTTGGCGATATCTTACAGGGCGATGTCTGCGCAAAGCGAACCAACCCGCGGAACAGGAGCCCCAGTCATCCGGGCGCGGGTCTAGTCCAGGAGAGACGGAAGACGGTCGGCGAAGCCGGTCGCCTGCTCGAAGGCATGGGCGATTTGAAGCACCGACAGATCGCCGCGATGCCGTCCCACGATCTGGATACCAACGGGCCAACCTTCCTCGGTGAAACCTGCCGGCATCGAAATGCTGGGGTTGCCGACGGTGGAGATGGCGCTTTTGAGCGCGCCGCCGTCGAGGTAATCCCGCATCTTCTTCCCTTCGACCTCTTGGATCGACGTCTGCCCGATCGGGAGCGGCGGCGTCGGATTGGTGGGGATGACAAGATAGTCGTAGTCGTCCATGAAGGTGCGCATATGGTGATACAGCTCGGTGCGCTTACCTTCGGCGCGCGCCACCTCCTCCGCCGATATCTCGAACCCTTGTTCGGTGTTCCAGACCAGGTCCGGTTTCATCACTTCGCGTTTCGCCGGATCGCGTACCCGGTCGCCGTGGGAAAGCGTGTACCGCCAAGCGCGCAGCACCTTGAACACATCGAGGGTTTCCCGCAGGTCCGGCGCCGCATCGACCACCTCCATGCCGAGCCCCTCGAAGGTGGTGCGGTGCCGCTCAAAAATGCCGGTGATGCGGCTGTCCACGGGCAGGAATCCGAGGTCGGGACTGAAGGCGATGCGCGCGCCCTTGAAGTCGCGCTCGAGCGGTTGCGCGAACGTCGCGCCCGGCTCGTCCAAGGCGATGGGCGAGCGCGGATCGGGGCCCGCCTGGACCGACAACAGCAAAGCGGTATCCGCAACCGATCGGCCCATCGGCCCGTCCGAGCGCAGCGTGAACCAGCCGAGTTCGGCCGGATAGGACGGCACGCGCCCCGGCGACGGCCGGAACCCGACCACATTGCAATGTCCGGCGGGATGCCGCAGCGAGCCGCCGAAATCGCTGCCGTCGGCAAGCGGCGACATGCGCGCCGCCAGCGCCACCGCCGAGCCGCCGCTGCTAGACCCGCAGGCGCGATCCAGGTCGTAGGGGTTGCGCGTGTCCCCGACGACCGCGTTCGTCGTCTGCCCGCCGCCGCAGCCGAACTCGGGCGTGTTGGTCTTGCCGATGAAGACGGCGCCCGCCGCACGATACCGCTCGGCGAGTAGATCGTCCGTGTCGGGAACGTAGTCGGCATAGAGCAGCGACCCGAAGGTGGTGCGCAGCCCCCGCGTGCGGATCAGGTCCTTCACGGCGAGCGGCAGCCCGTGCAACACCGGCAGATCGCCGCCGGCGGCGGCGCGTTCGTCCGCCGCATCGGCTTGCGCCAGCGCCTGCTCTCCGGCCACGGTGACGAAGGCGTTGACCTTCGGCTGCAGGCGCTCGATCTGTGCGAGACAGGCCTCGGTCAGTTCGCGCGACGACAGGTCCCGCGTCCCAAGCAGGCCCCGCAGCTCCGTGGCGGATTTGAGACAAAGATCGAGATCGGGCATGACGCTCCTCCGATGAATCAGCGGCAAATAACCTCTTGCGGTATTCTCGCGCTAACCGGGGACGCCCGCAAATGGACCCATCGGCGGGATAAGCCTTGGTGCCGCTCCCTACCCCAACAGCCAATCGCGGACGGTCGCGATCTGTCCGCCGTCCATCAGCGCGGGCGCGTGCCCGCAGCCTTGGATCTCGACCACCTCGGCCTTCGGGCCGCGCGACGCCATCTCCGTCGCGACATCGGCGGACAGGAGGTCGGAGTCGACGCCGCGCAGGACCAGGACGGGGCATTCGATACGGTCCCACAGCGCCCACAGGTCCACGTCGTCGGTCGCCATCGCCTGGAACGCGTCGCCGATCTTCGGATCGCACGCCAATTCGTAGCCGCCACCGTCCCGCGGATAGGAGCTGTGCTCGGCGAGGTGACGCCACTGGTCGTCCGTCAACGCCCCGAACGGTTCGTGCACCGTACGGAGATAGCCCTCGACGCCCGCCCTGTCGTCGAACTGCTGGACCGACCCAACATAGTCGGCGATCCGCTGAAGGGCGGCCTTCGGCAGCCAGGGGCCGATATCGTTCAATATCAGGCGCCGGATCGGCGACCCCGGCATCGACGCCGTGATCATGCCCATCATCCCGCCCATCGACGTGCCGAGCCAATCGATGCGTTCCGCGCCCGACCGGGCGAACAGCGCCATCACGTCCGACACGTATTGCCGGTTGTTGTAATCCTCCGAATGGGTCAGTCGCGCGCTCTTCCCGCGTCCGGCGATGTCGGGGCAAAGCGTCCGATACCGATCCTCGAGCGCGGCGGCGAGATAATCGAAATCTCGGCCGTTGCGGGTCAGGCCATGCACGCAGAACAACACCCGTTCCGCCGCGGGCGCGCCCCAATCGGTATAGGCCATCCGATGAAACCCATGCGGACCAATGCATTGTATCGCGTTACTGACAAATCCCATGAAGCCGCCCTATTCAATCGTCACGAAATGATCCGGCGAAATGCCGTTGAAACGCGTCACAAGCGCATTCGAATAGGCCCCCATTTGCCCGATCTCGATCCAGTCGCCCTCGCGGATATCGTCCGGCAACGAAAAGCCCGACGGCAGGACATCGGTCGAATCGCAGGTCGGCCCGAACACCGTGAAGTCGCGCATCGCGTCCGAAAAAGCGCCATCCGGCCGAATCGCCCGGACCGGGTATGACAAATGTCCGGTCACCGTCTCCGAGAGACTGTGATACCGCCCGTCGTTGATATAGATCGCCGATTCCTTGCGAAGCTGCACCTGCACGACCAATGAGCATCCGCTCGCAACCAATGCGCGGCCCGGCTGGCACATCAGGACGCAATCGTCGGGCAAGACGATCTGTTGCACGCCTTCCCGGACGGCATCGAGGAAGCTCGACAGCGCCGGCGGCTGCTCGCCGACATAGGCTGCCGGAAAACCGCCGCCCACATCGAGATAGTCGAGACTCACGCCCGCCGACGACGCGACCCGCCCCGCCAGTAGGACACCGTCCCTGAATGCCGCCGGGCTGAGGCACTGCGACCCCACATGGAAAGCCAGTCCGGTGCGGCACCCGGCGTCCCGGACCCGCCGTAAGAGGTCGGCGGCTTCGTCCGGGGCCGCACCGAATTTTTCCGACAACTCGTACCGGGCGGTACCGCCGGGCGTGGCGAACCGAACCAAAATCGCAAGATCCCCGGCATCGTTCGTTTCGTAAAGAATCTTGGCAAGCTCGTCCGGATGATCGACGACGAAATGCCGAATGCCGTAAACCGTATGCGCGGTCAGAATTGCATCCCGCGTTTTGACCGGATGCATGTAGTATGCGGTCGCGTCGGCCGCGAGACCGCGCACCGCGGATATCTCCGGTATCGACGCCGCGTCGAAATGTTCGATCCCGGCTTCGAAGAGCGTGCGAAGGACGAATGGATGAGGATTGCACTTCACCGCATACAATGTGCGGCCGGGAAAGTCGGACAGGAATTGCCGGGCACTCTTGCGCAATTCTTCCGGGTGGAAGCAATAGACGGGGTTTCCGGGCTGCAACACGGAAACCATGGCATCGGTGGATTTGAAACGGCGTAGACTCATGCGGGCGGACAATGACACAGCGGACCATATGGTCCAAGCGGATAACGGATAGATCGCAAACCCATGGCCCGCTTTTTCCGCCCATTCCTGCGCTTTTGCGCCCTCCTCGTCCTTACCCTCGCCTTCCTGTCGGTCTTGTTCGTCACATGGCTTCGAACGTCGCTGCCCCAGATCGATGGGACCCTTGCCCTGCAGGGTCTCGGCGGACCGGTAGAAGTGATCCGAGACGGCGACGGCGTGCCGCACATCTTCGCCGACCGGGTCAACGACGCCTATTTCGGCCTCGGCTTCACCCATGCCCAGGACCGGCTCTGGCAGATGGAGATGACGCGCCGGATCGGTGCCGGGCGATTGTCCGAGGTTTTCGGCAGCCGGACACTGAAGATCGACCGTTTCATCCGAACGCTCGGTCTCTACCGCGCGGCGCAGGCGCAACTCACCCTGATGAAGGCGGACGAGCGCGCCCTGCTCGAGGCCTATGCGGCCGGCGTAAACGCATTTCTCCATAACCATACCGGCGTGCTGGCGCCGGAATTCGCCGTCCTCGGTCACGAGCCGGAACGTTGGCGTCCCGCGGACAGCCTCGTCTGGGCACGGATCATGGCGGTGCGGCTATCGGGCAACTGGCGCAGCGAACTGTTGCGCCTGCGCCTCGCCGAGACACTGACGCCGGTACAGATCGATCAGCTTTGGCCTTCCGACGCCGGCACCGACCCGGTGTCCCTGTCGGCGCTCCCCAACCCGGCAACCGTGATGCTAGATCGCTTGGCGCAGGCCCTGCCTGCCGAATTGGCGCCGATCGACGCCTCGAATGCCTGGGTGATCAGCGGGGGCCGCACCGCGACCGGCAAGCCGATCCTCGCGAACGATCCGCACCTCGGTTTCGGCGCTCCGATCCTCTGGTACCTCGCCCGGATCGAGACACCGACCCTGTCCCTCACCGGCGCTACGGTGCCGGGCGTGCCGTTGCATCCGCTGGGCCACAACGGAAAGATCGCTTGGGGTATGAGCACGACCGGCGCGGACGTGGAAGACCTCTATATCGAAACGCTCGATCCCGATGATCCGCAGCAATACCTGACCCCGGACGGCGCCAAGCCATTCACCACGCGGATCGAAAAAATTCATGTCGCCGGCGACGACCCGGTGACTCTCACCGTTCGGGAGTCTCGACACGGGCCGATCCTTTCCGACGTGCTGAGCGAGGCCGACCTCTCCGAAACCGCGCCGAAATCCGTGATCGCCCTGGCCAGTCCGGCCACACGAATCGACGATGAGACCGCCCGCGCGCTCTATCTTCTAAACCGGGCAAAAAATTGGCACGAGTTCCTGGACGCCACGCGATTGTTCCATGCTCCAGTGCAAAACCTGTTCTTCGCCGACACGGCCGGCGATATTGGGCTGGTCACGCCGGGGCGTATCCCCATCCGAACGGACCACAACGGCATCAACCCCGTGTCCGGACAGGACGCGCGGTTCGATTGGAACGGCTTCATTCCGTTCGACGAATTACCCAGGCGTCATAATCCGCCGGACGGACTGATCATCAACGCGAACAACCGGCTGGTCGGACCCGACTATCCCCATAGCATTGCCAAGCACTGGCAAGCCGCATATCGGGCCGCCAGGATTGCCGAGGCACTGGATGGCAAGAAGGCGCATACCGTCGCCGGAAGCGCCGCGCTGCAGATGGATACGGTTTCGCCTGCCGCCCGGCGGCTCGTCCCACTCCTGCTCGCGGTACCCGCGACGTCAGACGAAGGCAAGGAGGCAATCGCACGCCTTGGCGCATGGGATTTCCGGATGCTACGCGACCAGGCCGAACCGCTGATCTATGCCGCTTGGCTGCGCGCGCTTGAACGCGCGATCGTTCAGGACGAGTTGGGCGACCGAACGGACGACTACGCCCGATCGCGGACACGGTTCGTCATCGCGGCCCTGACCAAGCACGAGTCATGGTGCGACGACATCAGGACACCCGAGCCGGAAACATGCGACATGCAGATCGCCGCCGCGCTGGAGGTCGCCCTCGCCGACATCGCCAAATCACAGGGACCCGACATCAACAAGTGGCGATGGGGCGCCGCGCACAAGGTTCACTTCCGGCATCGCGTCTTTACGCAGATTCCCGGGTTGCGGGCCTTTGCGGACCTGGTCGTGGAAACCGACGGCGGCGACCATACGCTCAACCGGGGACAGACGCGCCAGGGCGATCCCGCCCCGTATTCGCATATCCATGGATCGGGATACCGGGCGGTCTACGACCTGGGCGACCTGGATCGCAGCCGATACATCATCGCGACCGGCCAATCCGGCAATCCCTTTTCCCATCACTATCGCGACCTGCTGGACCGGTGGCGCTCCGGCGGCTTCGTCACACTCGCCGGCGACCGCGAAACGGTTCGGCGGGAAGCGGCCGGCATTCTGACGCTGGTCCCGTCCCACGCGCCGTAGCGGCGTGTCGCCCTGAAATCGGCGACTGCGGCCACGGCCGTGCTGGTGTATCCTCAACTCTCCCCGCAAATGGAAGCGGCCGCCATGACCGTAACGATCGACGATATCCGCTCAGCCGCCGCCACGATCAAAGACTCGGTTGTGCGCACACCCACCGTCCGGTCCGGCCCGCTGTCAGACCTTGTCGGCGCGGATGTGTACCTCAAGCTGGAGACGCTGCAATTCACCGGATCCTTCAAGGATCGCGGAGCATTCGTGAAACTGTCGAGCCTGGATCGGGAGCAGGCGAAAAAGGGGGTGATTGCAGTGTCGGCCGGTAATCATGCCCAAGGTGTGGCCTATCACGCGAAGCGGCTGGGCATCCCGGCGACCATCATCATGCCGACGTCGACGCCGTTCACGAAGGTCAACCGGACCGAGGCGCTGGGTGCTCGCGTCTTGCTATACGGCGACTCGGTCAGCGCTTGTACACCGCATGCCGAAAAATTGGTGCGGAACGAGGGCCTGAGTTTCATCCATCCGTTCGACGACCCGCATATCATCGCAGGCCAGGGAACCGTCGGACTTGAGATAATGGAGGACATACCGGACGTCGACGCCCTGGTTGCGCCCATCGGTGGCGGGGGATTGATCGCCGGCATCGCCACCGCGCTCAGGGAGACCGGCAGAAAGATCGACATCGTCGGCGTCGAAGCCGCGTTGTATCCGTCGATGGCACAAGCCCTCAAGGGCGGCAACGCGCCGTCCGGCGGCGCGACCATCGCCGAGGGCATCGCGATCAAGCAACCGGGCAAGCTGACCTTGCCGATCATCAGGGATCTGGTGGACCGAATCGTCACGGCAGACGAGATGGCCTTGGAAGATGCGGTGCAGACAATGGTTGTGACCGCAAAGACCCTGGCCGAAGGCGCCGGCGCCGCCCCGCTCGCCGCGGTGATGGCGGACCGGGAGAGCTACAAAGGAAAAAAGATCGTCCTTGTGGTCACCGGCGCGAATATCGATTCCCGCATCCTGGCATCGGTTCTGATGCGGGGCCTCTTCCGCAACGGTAAGATGGTGCGGCTTCGCGTGTCGATCAGCGACGCACCGGGAACCCTCGCCAAGGTCACCGCGCAGATCGGCGAACACGGCGGCGACATCGTCGAAATAGTTCACCAACGCATGTTCTATGATGTACCCGTGAAACACGCGGAAGCGGATTTCATTTTGGAAACTCGCGACGCCGAGCATGTCGAAGAGATCATCGACAATCTGCGAGCAGCGGGATTCCCGACCACCCGCCTCAGCGACACCGCGCAATCCGGCTGATCCTCAGGTGAAGCTGCCGTAGCTGCCGCGGAAGAACAACAGCGGGTTCGCATCCGGCTGGCAATCCAGATAGGCGACGCGTCCCAGAATGATCAAATGATCGCCACCGTCATAGGCAGCATACGGTTCGCATCCGAGGGTAGCTATACATCCTTGGATGACCGGGCAGTTCGATTGCCAGTATTCGCAGTCCAACCCATTGAAATCGTCGCTCTTGCCTGAAAACCGCCGGGAAACCTCCTCCTGGTCCCGCGCCAGCACGTTGATGACGAATGGGTTCGACTCCTCGAACGTACTGAAAACAGACGCTTTCCGGTCCAGACTGAATTGCACCAAGGGTGGGTCGAGCGATACGGACGTAAAGGAATTTACCGTCACCCCAAACGCGCGCCCGTCGCCGTTCGAGGTGGTGACGACGGCGACGCCTGTCGCGTAATGCCCGCATGTTTCGCGGAACCGCGTTTTGTCGATCGCGGGTAAATTCGTGTCCATCTGAGACAGAGTCCTTTCCGTCCAACTGATCCCGTATCCGAACAGAGATACCGCAAGAACCGTGATTGAGCGAGCCCTCGCCACCCCCGGACGAACTCCTAATCCGCCTACAACTCGGCCGGTTCCCCTCGTAAGTAACGGAAAACCGCGGTTATCGGCAAATTCGCTACCACGAAAGAACCCGCCGATTAAGCCAATATTAATCAGTTCCCTTTACCCATTTCTCATACTCATCTTCGGGTCCGGCAACGAAAAAACCTTATGTTTCTAATCATCGGAAGCCTTGTGGTCACCGCCTGCGTGATCGGCAGTTACGTCGCGATGGGCGGCAAGCTCGGTGTCTTATGGCAGCCGTTCGAACTCGTCATCATCGGCGGATCGGGCGTAGGGGCCTATATCATCGCCAATTCCAAGGCCGTGCTCGGGAAGACGATGGGCGGACTGAAGTCTGTCCTGAAAGGGCCGAAATACAAGAAGGACGACTATCTGGAGCTGCTATCCCTGCAGTACCAGATTTTCAAGCTGGCCAAGACCAAGGGCATGCTCGCGCTGGAAACGCATGTCGAAAACCCTGAAGAGAGCGACCTGTTCGCGCAGTTCCCGAAGTTCCTGGAGAACCACCACGCTGTGGAGTTTGTCTGCGATTACCTGCGCCTGATGACTTTGGGCACCGACAATCCGCATGAACTGGAAGCCCTGATGGACATGGAACTGGAAACCCATCACGGCGAGGAACATAAGGTCAGCCATGCCCTACAGACCCTGGCCGAAGCCTTTCCGGGGCTCGGCATTGTCGCCGCGGTCATGGGTATCATCAAAACCATGGGCTCGATCACCGAGCCGCCGGCCGTCCTGGGCGGCCTGATCGCGGCCGCCCTGGTTGGAACCTTCCTCGGTATCCTGATGTGTTACGGATTCGCCGGCCCGATGGCGACCGCGCTCAAAAGCAACCAGGAAGACGACAGCGTCTACTTCACCTGCATCAAGGCAGGATTGCTTGCGCATCTACAAGGCTACGCCCCCGCCGTCTCGATCGAGTTCGCCCGGAAGGTGCTTCAGAGCCATACCCGACCGAGCTTTTCCGAACTCGAAGAGGCAACCCAAAACCTCCCCGCCGCATCTTAGCGACGGTCAGCCGGCATAGCATGTCATGGCGGACACCTTAGAGGGCGCGGAACAAGGGCCCATCATCATTCGCAAGAAAGTCATGCTGCCCGAAGAGGCGCATGGCGGGGCGTGGAAGGTCGCATACGCCGACTTCGTCACCGCGATGATGGCGTTCTTTCTCCTGCTCTGGCTGCTCAACGTGACGACCGAAGACAAGAAACAGGGTATATCCGATTTCTTCGAACCGATCGGCGTGTCGGAGGAACAGACCGGCAGTGGCGGCGTTCTGAAAGGACTTGCCATGGCGGCCGAGGGCGCCTTGCGGTCGGCGGGGTCGCCGCCGCGGATCACCGTGCCGATCCCGACATTCGGCAGTCGCGACGCCGGCGCCTCCGAAGGTCGACACCAAAACCCGGAATCAACCGGCGGCGGATATCTGCACGGCGAGCATCAACGCCAAGTCGACGAGGAGACCGAACAGGAATTCAGCAAGGTCATCTCCGCGATCAATCAAGCGGTCCAGGATATTCCGGAGCTTGCGAAAATGCAGGACAGCCTGATCGTCGAGCACACGCCGGACGGACTGCGCATCCAATTGCTGGATCGCGTGAAGCTGAAGATGTTCAAGGCTGACGGTGCGGAGATTTCCGACCGCGGCCGGCATCTACTCGCCATTATCGGCTCCATCGTGTCGAAGCTGCCGCATCATATCGCGATCACCGGGCATACGGATCTTGCGCCCCAAACGGCACAATCCGCCACATCGAAATGGCATATATCCGGCGACCGCGCCGACAACGCGCGCGCCACGTTGGTCAGCTTCGGGGTCGCCGCCGAGCGCTTCTCCCGGATCGTGGGCAAAGGCGATACGGTGCCGGTGCATCCCAGTTTTCCGAAAGCGAAGCGCAACAACCGGATTAGCGTCCTGTTGTTGAACAGGCCCGTCGGCAAAGCCGCGACAGCGCCCGCCGGAACCAACGTCGCAGCGGATCGGTAGGCGTCATGGCTGGAAACTCCGATCGTGAAATTATCGTCGTCAAGAAGAAGGTCACGCCCGAGGCGCACGGCGGCAGCGCGTGGAAGGTCGCGTATGCGGACTTCGTCACCGCGATGATGGCGTTCTTTCTCTTACTGTGGCTATTGAACGCCACGACCGAGGAACAGAAACAGGGTCTTTCGAACTACTTCGAACCGGTCGGCGCGACCAGCGGGTCAACGGGTAGCGGCGGCGTGTTCGGCGGCATTTCCGCCACCGATCCGGGCCCCATCGAAGCACCGGGGCAAACCACGTCGAAAGCCGTGAACGTCCGGACGCAGGTGGTGAACACCAACGACGACGACGAATCACGGGGCGATCCGTCGGAGTCGACGAAGACGCCGAACCAGGAAAAGCTGCCGAACAACAGCCACGAAATGCGCCAATTGAACGCAGCCAAGATCGCCATCCAGCGATCGATGGAACAGATTCCGGAACTCCTCAATCTCTACAAATCGGTCGCCATCGACGAGACCCGCGAAGGCTTGCGGATTCGCTTGATGGACCGGAAGAAACAACCTCTTTTCGACCAGGGCGGCATCGAGCTGAACGAGGATGGGCGGAAACTGGTCAAGGTCATCTACGAGGTCATTTCCCGGCTGCCGAACAAGATCCAGGTGTCTGGGCACACGTCGCAAAATGATGCGGCCGCGACACAAGGGCTGTCCAATTGGAGAATTTCCATTCAGCGCGCTTATGCGGGCCGCGAGGCTTTGATGGCCCTCGGGACACCCGACAAACGTTTCGCCGCGGTACGGGGAAACGCGGAACGGACCCCACTCCACAAGAAATCCCCGGAGGCGATCGAAAACCGGCGCATCGAAGTGACGCTGCTGCGCCAGAAGCCAAAGGTCGCAGCAAAAGACCTGATTCCGCCGTCGCTGTTGAATCGGAACTGACCCGGATCATCGCCAAATGCCCCTTGCAAGGGGCAATTCGCCCCCCAATGTGGTAAAATGACGAACTTTGACACCAACGGGGGCCATCGTGCCAACGAATCTACCGGATCGATTGGAACCGCTTCTGGAATGGTCGGAAGAGCCGCCCAACCCGCTCGACCGTCCGGATTTCTATGACGGTCTCCTCTGGCGGCGAAGTCTCGCCTTCTGTATCGACGCAGCCCTTTTGTTTGCCGTGGCAGCGGTGTTTTTTGTCTTCAATATCCTGACATTCTTCATTTTTACCGCGATTCTCGTCCTTGTCTGGGCGGCCCCGATGTTCATTCTCTATGACATGGTAACGATTGGCAGCAGCGCGTCGGCAACCCTCGGCATGCGATGGCTGGGACTTGAGGTGCGCAGTTGGGACGGTGGGAAACCGTCCTATTTTCACATCCTGATTTCGTCGGCGTTGTACTGGTTCCTGGTTCCGCTGACCGGCGGGCTGATCCTGCTTGTCGGTGTCTTCAGCGACCGCCGGCGTCAGATACACGACATCCTGTCGGGCACGGTCGTCATCAATACCAAAACGGCCAAAAACCCCACCATCATCGACGTCTAGCGCCGCCGCTTCCGAATCCCCTAGCGTCCCTTGAACGGACCTGCTGGGCGTTTCTCCGCGAAAGCACGTGCGGCTTCCTGGAAGTCCTCGGTTAGGTACAGCTTGAGCGGCGCGGTCTGCATCATAATTTCGCGGCCGAGCTGATCGAGGTACCAGCGTCGCGTGCGGACGGTCGCGCGCACGCTGAGCGGCGGGTTCTTGCAAACCTCGTTCGCCAATTCGGTCGCCACGGCGAGGCACTCGCCTTTCGCCGTCACGCGGTTCAACAGGTTGGCGGCTTGGGCTTCTTCGGCGCTGAAGAATCGTCCGGTCAGGGCCATTTCGGTCGCGAATGCACCGCCGCCGCGATAATTCAGCAACCCCCAATATTTCGATGCGCCCAGGCCGCGCGACGTTTCGGTAATCTGGAACTGGGTCCCCTCTTCCGCCACGACGAGGTCGCATTCGAAAACAATGCCGACCGCCAACCCAAGGACATATCCATGCACCGCCGCGATGACCGGCTTCCAGTTGACCGACCGCGTGAGCAGGTCCGCGGAGTGCGCGCCGTGCGCCTGCGGCCCGCCGATGCGTTCGAATTCCTTACGGTCGCGCAACTGCCGCTGATGCACGTCCGCACCGCTGGAGAATGCCCGGCCGCTGCCGCAGATGATCGCGATATGGGCGTCGTTGTCGGCATCGAAACGGCGAAGTCCATCGCCCAACGCCCGGACGAGGTCATCGCTGAACGCGTTCAGCTTTTCAGGCCGGTTCAACGTCAGGGTAACGATGTTCCCGTCCCGCGCATATTTCACCAATTCAGCGGTTTCGTCCTGCGGCATGATTATCTCTCCCGAATTTGCGCGACATTGAGTCAACGCCGTTTCGGAGAGTCTGTCACAAACGGCACGGACTAGGCGAATTCGGACCGCTTGCGTTAGCGGGTCTTGAAGAGAAAGACCCCGTCGACATGGCTGATATCGGTCTCGCCATCACGCAACGAACCGTAAAAGGACATGACCACCAGACGCACTCGAAGAGGACCGTCCGCCGCCTCCAATGTGAGGCGTTTGGGGTCGGTCAGCCGTTGCGTCGCAACGCCGGAAAACACATCAAGCCGTTTCGCGAGCTGGCGAAGGTCGAAACGGACCGTCCGATCCGCGGCATCCCGGATCGTCACAACGCCCGTGCTCTGTTCGAAACCGATGCGATACGTCTCGCCCGTGGACGGCGCGACAACCGTAAGGTCCGCCGTCTTGCGCCAAAACCGGTGCCGCATCATCACGTCATACCCCGTGACCGGCAACGCCGACGGTTGTTTCAGGGTTACACGGAATTCCGGCCGTTTTTGCCAATTCCCGACAAAGGGCAATCCGAGGGCTTCGGCGAATTCCTTAGTGTTCCAATCCTTCGGCAGTTCCAATCCGGACTCGCGGCCATCCAACCATTCGATGAAACGCTGCCGGCGGTGCCCGGCGACAAGATAGGTCACAATACCGCTGATCCGTTTGCTCGTATCGAACGCCACGGATTTGTCGAGCCGCACCAGACGGTCCTCTGTCAGCAACCCGTTATCGACCAATATCGGCTCTAGCCGCGCGATCTGGTTGCGGATCGACGTCTCGACCGCTCCCCAAGGGCCGCCGCTGGCGAATATCAGAAGCACCCCCAACAGGAACGGCGCGATAACCAGTCGACGCCCGCCGAAGGTAAAGAATGCGGCGATAGCAAACAGCCAACCGGTCAACAAAATCAGCAGGTAACGTTCTTCCGTTAAACCATAAGCATGGACACGGACACCGACGGCGATTGCCAGCAAGCCGGCCGGCAGGAACAAGGCGGGAAAGAAGCAGCGGTCGAAAAGACGAAGGAGACGGTTGCCAGTCTCGCGCAGCGGATAGATCGTCAGCTTCGTCGCGACGCCGACCAGTGCGAACCAGCAGACCAGCCAGGCGATTTGCCCCTTTGGCAGGTCCCACTCGATGCCGATCTTGACCGCAAATGCGTAAAGGATAACCAGATAGACCGACGCGAGCGGCACATAGACATACCGGGCGATGAAGCCGATCCATCGCGGACAATAGTCGCCTTCGGGCGGATCGAAGCCCGACGGCATCGAACTCAGCGCGCGCCACGGCCAAATCAGGCAAAAACAGACGATCCAGATATCGCTGTGCAGCTTGTGCGGCACGTCGATCCCGAATAACTCCTCCAAGGCGAACAGCACGGCGCTGAGCCCGGCCCCCAGGATCACCGCAACGGTGAACCCGAAGATCATGCCGGTCAGCGCGATGCGGTTGAACGCCCACAACGCCGCATTGCCCGATTCTCCCGCGCGATACGGCGTCGCCATGATCAGGAACACGAAACCCGCGAACAGAAAAGCCATCGCGGGATCGGGGAAGAAGTCATGGCCGTCGGTCCATGAATTACCGACCACGATTGCGGTAAGCGCGAGCAAAGGAAACGCCAGGCCAACGCCGACGAACCCTCCCAATCCATAGATATCCGCACCGCGCCGCTCGGCCACGAGCTTCGCCAACAGCGTCGCGAAGAAACCCAGGATCAGGAATTGAATCACCTGGTCGTTGAGGATCACGCCCTGCAGCAGTTCGACGTTGTGTTCCTCGGCCAAGGCGAAGACGGTCGCGCCGAAAGCCGCCGCCGCCGGGAGAGGGAAACGCCGCAACGCCGTCAGCGCCTCGTCGGCAAGATCGCGTAGGGACGGTAATCGAAAACGCTTAAACACGGATGGGTCCTTTGACAGGGTCGCCAGTCGAGTTAAACGGGCGATATGGTCTCAGGCGCTCGGATCTGTGTCCGAATCTGGGTCATTTGGTGGCCAGCGCACGCGTCCGGGAGCTGATAGCTGATAGCCGATCGCCTACCCCAAATTCTGATAGACGAAAAGCGGCGCCAGATACCGGCCGTCCGGCGTCTTTTCGGTCAGGCGGTAGTAGGAATTCTCCGGAATCTCATCGAAAGGATGGAACTCGATGCCGAAACCAAGCCCCTGACCGATCATCGTTTCGAGATTCTCCAGTTGGATCATCGACTGGAAATACAGGAACACGCCGTCCTGTTTAAGCATTGAGGGGACACGCTCCAGGAACGGCAGCATCGGCGGCATCAGCGTGTCGAAGTAGATGCCGTCGAACTGCGGCAGACCGTCGAGCGCATCCTGCCAGGTGGAATGCACGAGATTGACGCCCTTCTTGTCCTCGGCCCAGCGCCGCGCCTTCTCCATCACCTGTTCATGCGCTTCGATAATCGTATGGCTCGTCACACCCTGCTGCTGGATCGCCGTATCGATGATGGCCATGCCGAACCCGACATTCAGCACATCACCCTGGTTGTGACAGACGATTTCCGCCGAACGTTCCATGATCGGCCTTTCCCACTCCATCATCACCTCGAACCCGTCGGGCAAGGTGATCTCGGAATCGGAAAAGGTCAGATCGGTGCTCAGAAAGTCCTGCTCGGTCATGTATTCATGGTCCGGCGCCATTGCCATGACGTTGCGGTGCAAGGTCGTCGCCGCGGGCAAGTCCCCCGGATGCTGCATCGTCGCGCCGACATTCTGTAGTGCGTACGGCAAGTCGGTGTTGAAGATTTCGGCTTGCGCCATCATCGCGCGCGCCTCCGCGGACCGTCCGACCGCGTTCAGAATCTCGGTCAACGTGGAATAACACCCGAAGAGAACCGGCACCGAATCCACCGCTTGCCGATAGGTCGTAAGCACGGCGTCCAGCGCGTCCGTCCCCGGCAGTCGCATGCCCGGCTCGAACCGCGGAATACGATGCGCTTCGAGCGCCGCGGCCAATTTCGTATGCGTATCCACGACATCCGGCTTGCGATCGATGATGTTGCGAAACACCGCCATCGACTGCTCCAGGTCGCCGAGACCGGCCAGCGCGGCGCCGAGATTGAACTCGGCCATGTCGGATTCGGGATTCAACGCCAACGCCTGGCGCAACACGACGACAGCCTCGTCAAAAGCCTCGCGCTCGAGATACTCGTTGCCCTCGCGCGTCAGCCGGATGGATTCCTCCAAACCCGCTCCATTGCCGTTGCTCATCGTGATTTCCATAGCGTCCTCGCTTGCCTGCCGACGTATTGCCCGGTCAAACCGCACACTCCCCTGCCGCGTCACATACACTATCGCGGCTGACGGGACCAGCATGGCCGAATTTCGGCACCTCCCCATTTTAGGGGAATTGCGCCGAAGACCATCCTCTAGCATCATGGGCGGGTCGCCAATCGCGATGCACAGACAGACGGTCAGAAACAACGATGACACTGCAACGGCTGCCAGACCGTATGCTTACATTCTACCGGTCGGGGCCGATGCCCTGTCCGTATCTGACCGGTCGCGTCGAACAACAACTTTTCACGGAGTTGACCGGCGCCAGCGCACAGGATGCGTTCGAGCAACTGTCCCTGGGCGGATTCCGCCGCAGCCATCATATCGCCTACCGGCCGGCCTGCAGGGGCTGCTCCGCCTGTGTCCCGGTCCGGGTCGATGCCCGCAACTTCATCGAAACCAAGAGCTGGCGGCGGGTCATGCGGACCAACGCCGACCTGACGGCAACCAGCGCCGGCAAGCACATCACCGACGAGCAGTATCGGCTCTTCCGCAGATACGTGAACCATCGCCACGGCGACGGCGACATGTCGCGCATGAACCGGCGCGAGTATGCGGCCATGGTCGTCACCAGCCCGGTCGAAACGGACCTGATCGAATTCCGCGACCAGAGCGGCCGTCTGGTCGCCGCCTGTCTGATGGACCGGATGCAGAACGGCCTTTCCGCCGTGTACAGTTTCTTCGATCCGGACCTGCCCAAACGGAGCCTCGGCAGCTACATGGTGTTGTGGTTGATCGCCGAGGCACGCGCGTGCGACCTGGACCACGTCTATCTCGGTTTCTGGATTAAGGACAGCCCGAAGATGACCTACAAGGGCCGCTT
This sequence comes from Alphaproteobacteria bacterium, assembly GCA_965228975.1. Lineage (GTDB taxonomy): Bacteria > Pseudomonadota > Alphaproteobacteria > UBA8366 > UBA8366 > JAJFJD01. The sequence continues at coordinate 1,189,065 of OZ245851.1, read as the reverse complement.
CCGGCCGCTCGAAGCCTTCGGCCCGGACGGATGGCAACGCCTCGACTGATTATCGGCGCCGCGCTTCGAGCTGATTTGCGGCCCTTTATTCAACACGGATATGGAGCATGAGCGATACCGCCAAGCGCGATCGCCAAGTGCAGCGCATCATCCTTATGGAAGGCGCCGCGAACCTCCTCGTCCTTATCGGAAAGCTAATCGTGGGGATTTCGACCGGGTCGCTAGCGATACTTGGAGACGCGGTCCATTCGCTAACCGATGTCATGAACAATATCATTGCCTGGGGCGTTGTTAGGTTGTCTAGCCAGCCCGCCGATCGTGAACACCCCTATGGCCATCGAAAATTCGAGACACTGGCCGTCTTCGGCCTTGCAACGCTGTTGGCGGTCCTCGCGGTCGAACTCGCCCTGCATGCGATTAGACGGGACGAGATAGAGGTTGTCGAAGATGATTGGGCATTGGGGGTCATGCTATGCGTTCTTGCCGTCAACATCATTATCGCCGCATGGCAGCGGTACTGGGCAAAACGTCTGCAATCGGAAATCTTGCGCGCTGATGCAAATCATACCTTCGCGGACGCTCTAACCACGGTCGTTGTCATCGGCGGATGGCAGCTTTCGGCAAGGGGATATCCGTGGCTCGATTCGGTCTGTGCGCTAGCCGTATCGGCACTTGTGATGTATCTGGCTTATCGGCTTTTCAAACGCGCACTGCCCACCTTAGTCGACCAGTTCGCCGTCGAACCGGAAATCCTGGTTGGCACCGTCGAAGATGTCGCCGGCGTTCAAAAGGTCCCCCAAGTACGCTCTCGCTGGGTGGGTTCGCGCCCGGCTATCGACATGATCATTTCGGTCGACCCGGCCCTGTCGACGACTGAAGCCCACGACATCGCGAACACGATCGAAAAACTGTTGGAGGAGCAATTCCAGGCACGCGACATCTCCATTCATATCGAGCCGCAAACAACCACCCCAGAGCGCTGAACGGTCCCACCTTCAACATCGGCGGCAACCAATCATCTTGCGAAGGCGATTTTTCAATGCAGCGAGCGCCACCGGTCATGGGTGCCGGTCATGGCAATTATGGGATTACCGCCTCGACGACCTGCTTCTTAAAGCTAGCTTTCTCTTCATCGGACATATCACTCGATGCCGCTTCCATCAGCGCAGTAATCGTCCCCGTTACGAGATCCGCGCGCTTTTCTTTCGGGATTTTTGGCATCATCATTTTGATGCAGTGAGGCATCATGGTTTGGAGCATCATCTCGGGCATCGTGGAGTCTTGCTCCTTACCGCCCGACATCATCCGGCCCACCATCTCCTGCATGGCACCCGGGCCTTCCATTTTGCCCATCTGAGCCATCATGTCCTCCATGCAGGCGCCTTCTTTCATTTTTTCCATCATGGCCATCATGATTTCTGATTTCTCATCCGAGGACATATTGGCAAGACACTGCGCCATCATGTCATGCATCTTGCTTTGCATTTCTTCGTTCTTCATATCGGTCTCCTTCCGCATCCTGCATCGAGGTTATTTCTCCGCTGAACCTATCGCGGCCTTCTTGTCCTCGTATTCGTCCTTTTCGATCTCACCCCGCGCATAGCGTTTGTTGAGTATGTCCATCGCCGATTCCTGCGTCGCACCTCCATAGCCTTCGTAAGTCTGTTGGTTCCCGAATTGCCCGCCCATCCAGTGCCATGGTAGACGCCCATCGCCGCTCTTTTTCCGCAGGACAACGAAGACCAAAGCGAAGAAAACCAACATAAACAGCATCATCAATGGGCAAAGCCACCAAAAGCCGGACCAATGAGAATGCCAGCCAGACCAGGGACCAACGACAGGTTGCTCAGCGGCAAACGCCGGGCTGACCGTCATAATTGTGATAATCGCCGCAGATGATTTCGGTATCGACATCAATCACACACCATCTTTTCTCGACGCCAGACAGCATTTTCATCGGTACCAACGGATATCCGGAACAAATACAAAGCTCCGTCAGCATCTCCAATTGAAGCTTCCCGCAAATTCGTTGAACTTCGTTGATACAGGTCAACCTGCCATGCACACCTCATATCCCAATCGAAGGCCGATCACGCGCAAAGCACCCGGTCCCGCCCTACGCTTGGCCCTATCGATCCAGTTTTCGGAAAACCCGTTTCTGATGCATCGCCGCCGCGGCCATCGTGACCGCGACCATAACGAAAGCCCCGCGGTAACCGTCCGCCAGGTTTACGACGGCGCCGAAGACCGGCGGCGCGAGCGCGACGCCGGCCATGATGAAGACCTGCATACCGCTGGCCACCTCGCCGGCCCGATCCGCCGGCGCGAATTTGACCAGCTCCGAAAAGAACAAGCCGTTCCATCCGGCGCAGGTCGTGCCGAGCACAAAGCTCACCAGACCGATCACCCACACCGGCCATCCCGGGCCGTACAAGCCGGCCAGGATCGTCAGCACACCCGTGATGATCCCGAGGCCGACCAGCAACGGATTGGCCGGGAGATACCGATCCGCAATCGCGCCCCAAAACAAGCGGCCGAGAATCGCACCCAGTTGCAGCAATGAGAAGATCAGCCCGGCGGTCGTCAGCGGCAGGGCGAGCGCTGCTGTGAGATAGACGACGTAGAACGTCATGACCGTCACCTGGGCGCCGGAATAGGTGAAGCCGACAACGGCCAGAGCCCTCAAGCGGGAATCTCCCGCGACCAGTTTTATCGGCTCGACGATATCGGAACGGCGGAACCGGCGGGCAGGCTGCCGATCCGTATCGAAACGCCGACGGAGCGGCTGGATCGCAACGGCGACCGCGACGGCCATGACGCCGGCGGTCAGGATAGCGGCTCGCCAATCGTAAAGCGCAATCACGAACGGCATTATCAATCCGGCGATCGCGGCACCGGCGGGCATGCCGGTCTGCTTGATCGAGAAGAACAGCGGCCGGAGATTCGTTGCCGTTACGCGGGCGAGAATATGCGTGCTGACCGGATTGACCGGTCCGTAACAGAGCCCGAGGAGAATTGCGCCCACGACAGCCGCGAGCGGGGTCGCCAACGTTAGGACCGATACGGCAAACACCGTGAACAACATCAGAACTTGACCGACACGAACCGCCCCGAAGCGATCGGCGAAGGAACCGGCCAGGAGGCCGCCCGCCATACCCGACCCGTAGACGATTGCGCTGAAGACTCCGATGAGCGTCGCATCGACGCCGATATCCGGGGCCGCGGCCGGCGCAACCACCGAAATTCCGAACAAGGCCACTGCCGCGACGGTCTGGATCGAAAAAGTCGCCAACAGCGGCCCTATCGCGTCGCGCACCGTATCCCCGGACCTGCCGATCGCCATTTTCTTGTCCTTGCCGGTCTCGCGGTCTGTTGGCGGAAAGATGCCGGTGCTTTGGGCGGTCCGGATTTGATCCGAGTACCCTGTACACGCGCCCTCTGGTTGAGAAGTGGCTGCCCCTCTATAATGCTCTTTCGTTGGGAGGGGCTCACAAAATATTGCAACTGCACGGTATTACTCTCAGTACGAATCGAAAATGACGCGTACCGCCACCACACAAAACGATCCGGTTAACGGAACTATAGGGGGGAGACGGGACCGATGACAAAATTGATATGCGCCGCGATCGCAATCACCTGCGCGTTCGGAGCCTTTGTCACCAATACAGCGACCGCCGCCTGTGGCAAGGTCACGATTTCCGACATGAACTGGCCGTCCGCCACACTGATGGCGAATGTGGATCGCCTGATCCTGCGTCACGGATACGATTGCGCCGCCGAATTGGTGCCCGGCGATACGATGCCGACCGGCACGTCGATGATCGAGAAAGGACAGCCCGATATCGCACCGGAACTCTGGAGCAATTCCTTCGCCGACGCGCTCAAGAAGGGCGTTGCCGAAAAACGCCTGCGAATTGCCGGAAAATCGCTTTCCGATGGCGGCGTGGAAGGCTTCTGGGTGCCGAAATACATGGTTGACCGCGACCCGTCCCTCGCCACGATCGAGGGCATCAAGCGCAACGCGAAACTATTCAAACATCCTGAGGACCCGGATAAGTCGGCCATATATGGGTGCCCTTCCGGCTGGAACTGCCAAATCTCGGCAGGGCATCTATTCAAGGCGCTGAAACTCGCCGACGCCGGATTTGAACTTGTCGATCCCGGCTCGGCGGCCGGTCTCGATGGGTCGATCGCGAAGGCCTATGAGCGCGGAAAGTCCTGGTTCGGTTATTACTGGTCGCCGACTCCCATTCTGGGGAAATACAAGATGGTACGGGTCGATTTCGGCGTAGGCGTCGATGAAAAGCATTGGGAATCATGCATCAGCCAGCCCGAATGCAGCGATCCGAAACCCAGCATGTATCCGACCGCCCGGGTGATTACTCTGACCACCGAGAAGTTCGCCGACCGCGCGCCCGCGGCATACGGCTATCTGACAAATCGGGCGTTTACCAACGCGACGATGAACACGTTGCTTGCCTGGATCGGGGAAAACCAGGCGGACGGGGAAACCGCGGCGGTACACTTCATCAAGAATTACGAGACCACCTGGACGCGTTGGGTTCCCGCCGATATTGCCGGCAAGGTTCGGATCGCCATCGCAGGCCTGTAGGCTGGCGATGCAACCGCTCCACCGGGGCTGTAGACTGCCGTCCCTCCCGAATTAGCAACGAAGAAGGACGGAAGCGATGGCCGACCAATCGTGGTTTTCCGATTTCCCGGAAATGGACCGGACCGATCTCGTCGCCCTTCGCAAATTTCTCGACGGTGCCTACAGGGAGTTTTCCCGGTCCTACGGTGACGCCGTCGAGGCGTTCTTCAGCCCGCTGCTTTATTTCCTGGTGTGGTTCGAGAAACTCCTGCTCGCCACGCCCTGGCTCTTGGTGCTTGCGATCCTTGTCGCCATCGCATTCCGGGTTAGCCGGTCGGTCAAGTTGACGGCTGGCGTTACCCTCGCCTTCCTGCTGATCGGCTATTTCGGCATGTGGGACGATACGATGCGGACCCTGAGCATCATCACGGTGGCGACACTGCTGTCGATCCTACTCGGGGTTCCCGTCGGCATCGTGATGGCGCGCTCCGATCGGGTGCAAAATTTGGTCACGCCAATCCTGGACATCATGCAGACGATGCCGGCTTTCGTATACCTGATCCCGGTGGTCATGCTGTTGGGTATCGGCAAGGTGCCTGGGGTCATCGCCGTTGTCGTCTACGCCATCCCACCATTGATCCGGCTGACCAACCTCGGTATCCGGCTGGTGGACCGGGACGTTCAGGAAGCCGCCGTCGCCTTCGGCGCCACGCCGCTACAGCGGCTGTCCAGCGTTCAGCTGCCGTTGGCCATGCCGACAATCATGGCGGGCATAAACCAGACCATTATGATGGCGCTGGGGATGGTCGTCATCGCGTCGATGATCGGGGTGCAAGGGTTGGGGCAACCGGTGTTGAAGTCGATTACCAACCAGTACTTCACGATGGGTCTCCTCAACGGCCTCGCCATCGTCGCCGTCGCGATTACCTTCGACCGGATTTCGCAAGCCTACGCGAAGCGCAGCCAACATCACCTTCAGGGCGCACGCGGTGACTGAACCGCTGATCCGCATCGCGAATCTCTACAAGGTCTTCGGCGCATCGCCCGAATCCGTGATGCCGATGGTCCGCGCCGGCCGCTCCAAAGAAGACATCCTCGCCGAGACCGGCCATACGGTCGGCCTGCGCGATATCAACCTCGACATCGAGCGTGGCTCGATCTTCGTCATCATGGGTCTGTCCGGCTCCGGCAAATCCACCTTGGTGCGCCATTTCAACCGCCTGATCGACCCGACCGAAGGGACGGTGACCGTCGATGGAATCGATGTGACGCGCCTCGATGCTCAGGCGTTGCAGGACCTCCGGCGTCACAAGATGTCGATGGTCTTTCAGCGGTTCGCCCTGCTGCCCCATCGCACGGTCCTGGAAAACGTCGCCTTCGGTCTCGCGATTCAACACGTTGCGCCGTCGGATCGAAACGAACAGGCGCGTGAATGGCTGCAGACGGTCGGCCTGGAGGGGTACGAGGATCAGTACCCGGCGCAGTTATCCGGCGGCGAACAGCAACGGGTGGGCCTCGCCCGCGCACTCTGCACCAACCCTGAAATCCTGCTGATGGACGAGGCATTTTCCGCCCTCGACCCGTTGATCCGTTCGGACTTGCAGAAGCAGTTGCTGGAGTTGCACCGTAGGCTGCGGAAAACCATCGTGTTCATCACCCACGACCTGGACGAAGCACTGCGTCTCGGCGACAGGATCGCGATCTTGAAGGACGGCGCGCTGTCACAGGTCGGGCGACCGGAGGAAATTCTCCTCGATCCCGCGGACGGTTACGTGGAGGAGTTCGTCCGCGATGTGAACCGTGCACGCGCCCTCACCGTCGGCTCGATCATGAACCCGGCAACGGGCGCAATCACAGCCGGCACGATCGAATCGGCTAAAGCGCAGATGCGGCATTTGACCGACGAATTCGGGTATCTTTTTGAGGACGGTCGTTACCGGGGCGTGGTAACCCGGGACAGGTTGGATCAGACTGACAAGGGCAGCGGTGACGAGTTGGCGGGCCTCGCCAAAACCGGTCCGACGCTGCGTCCGGATTCCACGCTGCAGGAGGCACTGCCGACGGCGTTGGACTCGACTTTTCCGGTACCGGTGGTCTCCGAGGAGGGTGAATTCCTGGGAGTACTGTCGGCGAAAGACGTGGCGCGCGTCCTGGCGAAGGGCGCCCCGGGCCCGTCATAGAGAGCAAAGGTAGGAAAATGTCGGAACGCAGCCTGGCGCTACAAACCTTCCTCGATTCCATGCATGGCGCGATACGGTCGCGCACGCGGCCGAGTGACCCCGCCGCCCAGGCCGCGGCCCGTATTTTCTCCGCGCTCGCGCAGCCGGGCCGCTCCGCCCCGCATCCGCCGGACCAAGTGCCGGCCTGCCGCCATCTCGACGATGCGCTTGCCGCCGCTATACGGTCCGGTCGCCCCGATACCGACCACGCCGGGGCGCTGGCCGCCCTCGCCCCCCAGCTTCACTGGTATACGCGCCCCGGATCGGACAGCGCAGATGCACGGTTCGCGACCGGCCATGCCAATGCAACGATCATCGGGAAGGGCGGATTTGAAGAATGTCCGAAGGTAAGGATCGGCGTCAGCCTTCTGGCGCCGGACGTATCCTATCCGGACCACCGGCACCCCCCGGAGGAGGTCTATGTGCCGCTTTCGCCCGGCGCATGGCGGCAGGAAGACAACCCCTGGCGCGAGCCGGGCCTGGACGGCGTGATCTATAACCCGCCGAACATCCTGCATGCGATGCGCGCGTCCACCGTGCCGCTGCTGGCGACATGGTGTTTATGGGGCGATTGAGACCCGGAATGGCGATTGCAACCGCCACGAATCGCTATATACCACTGCCCTGAACAGGCATGGACAAACCGGTACGGGACACAGACGCCATGATTGATGCAACGCTGCTACCCGGCGACGGAATCGGCCCGGAAATCACCGAGGCCGTGGTCGATATTCTCGACCACCTCGGCGCACCGTTTAAGTGGGACACGCACGTCGCCGGGCTGGCCGCGATTGACCGAGACGGCGACCCGCTGCCGCAGGAAACGCTCGACAGCATCAAACGGACCGGCCTCGCCTTGAAAGGGCCGTTGACGACACCGATCGGCGGCGGCTTCAAATCCATCAACGTGCGGCTGCGGCAGGAATTCGAACTCTACGCCAATGTCCGCCCGGCGAAGACTCTCATGCCCGGCGGCCGTTTCGAGGGCGTCGATCTGGTTATCATGCGCGAGAACCTGGAAGGCCTCTACGCGGTCGAGGAACGCTTCGAGGCGCGCGGCGACGATCCGAGGGCGATTGCCTATTCCTCGGGCTACAACACCCGGGTGGAATGCCGCCGCATCGCCGAGTTCGCCTTCGACTACGCCGTGCGGCATAACCGCAAGCGCGTGACCATCGTCCACAAGGCCAACATCCTGAAGGCGTTGAGCGGGCTGTTCCTTGAGGAATCGCAAGCCGTCGCGAAGGAATACGAAGGTCGTGTCGAGTCCGACGAGCGCATCGTCGACGCCTGCGCCATGCAACTCGCGATGAACCCGGAACAGTTCGATATCCTGGTCACGACCAACCTGTTCGGCGATATCCTCTCCGACCTCGCCGCCGGCATTACCGGCGGGCTCGGCTTGGCGCCGGGCGCCAACATCGGCGAGGACGCAGCGATCTTCGAAGCGGTGCACGGCTCGGCCCCGGACATCGCCGGCCAAGGCAAGGCGAACCCCTGCGCCCTTCTCATGGCCTCCGCGCTCATGCTCGATCATGTCGGCAAAACCGACATGGCAACGCACCTGCGCGACGCGATACAGGCCACGCTGCTAGGACCGAAAGACAAACTAACCGGAGACCTCGGCGGCACGGGAATGACGCGCGACATCACGGCCGCGATCAAGGACAATTTGACGGCCTAAGCCGAGGGCGCAGCCATGATCCGGATCAGCTCGCCGACAGTCGACTGATTTTCCAGCCCCTGAACCAGGCCAACCAGGTCGTCGATCTGCGCCGCCGGCAGACAGGATCGCACGACGTCCCTGAATTTGCGCTCGACATCGTCGCCGGATAGCGGGTTCTCGGCACTGCCGCGCCGATTGAGGATTTCGGCATCGAGTGTCCGGCCATCCTGCGTCCGCACCGATACGCGGGCGGCATGCCGGAAAGCCGCGCCCATCGCCTCGATCTCCGGATCGATCCGTGCGGTGATCCGGCCGATGAAATCCAGGACCGCCGGATCCTGCAGCCGGTCTTCCCGGTATTGCTCGACGAAGGCGTTGCCGTCGATCGCGATCATTGCCAGCCCGAAGTACAAATTCATCTGGGCCGCCGTCAGGCCCTGCGCTTTGTACTCCCACGCGCAATGCACATAGGTCGCTTCGCTAATTGCCACGTCGACCGCAGCGATATCATCGGGGCTCAGGTCGTTGTCCCGAATGATCCGAAGCAGGGCATCCAGCGCCGTGTGGATGCTGGTGACCGCGGCATACGGCTTGAACCCGACATTCGATACTTCCCAAACCGTCCCCAGGCCGGCGGTGAGTTTCTCCGGCGCCGGACTGTCGGAATGGGTCACGAGATACCCGCCGTAGGCGGCTTCCAGTACATCCTCGACGCCGGTGAACCCGCGACGGGCCAAATGCGCCGAGTAGACCCCGCTCTGGGCGGCCCGGCCGGAATGCAGCCGCTTCACCATCGCACCTTCCTGCGCCGCCATGAGACCGCCCGCCTGCGAGCCCACGATACCGAGGCAGTGCAGCGTCTGGTCGGGATCGAGATCGAGCATCCGCGCCGCCGTCGCGGCGGCAACGAACGCGCCCGACGTGCCTTGCGGATGGAATCCATTCAGGAGCAACCGGACCGTCGCCGCGTTACCGACGCGGGCGCCCACCTCATACCCCGCGACGATCGCCGTGATGAGGTCGCGCCCACTGACTGTTCCCTGCGCCTCGGCCAACGCCAGCGCCACCGGCAGCGCCAAGGAGCCGGGATGGATTATCGATTCCTTGTGAATGTCGTCCAGTTCGAAGGCATGTCCCGCGGTGCTGTTCACCAGGACCGCGTTGGCCGCCGACGTCTTTTTGCCGCTCCCGAAGATCGACGCCTCCGCCCGCGCGCCTTCGGCTTCCACCATGGCCTGAACATGTTGTGTCCACGGCAGCGTCACGCCATGGAGGCACACGCCGATACTGTCCAGGATCGAAAGTTTGATATGGTCGATCACCTCGGCCGGAATGTCGTCGAATTGCAGGGTCGCAGCGAACCGCGCCAGATCGCGCGTCGCGTTCGGAAGCAGGGGTGGCTTGGACGCGCTCATGGAATGATCTTTCGGGACAGCGTTTCAAGGTCGCCCACCATAATTTGAATCCCCATTTCCGGGCAATTCGCCCCTTATCCGGGCTTGCCGTCATGCGGGCCGAGACGACGTTTAGGCGCATTCGTCCAGGGCCGGTGCGGTTGCCGCTCCGAATTGACGGGAAAAATCACCGAGTCCGACGCATTCCTTTCGCCGACGACGAGAAACTGAACGTCCTCGTCCGAGTTGTTGATGAGGCAATGCGCGATTCCGGTCCCGGACGGGAAAGCCGCGGCATCGCCCGGACGCAACCGGTGAAGTGCGCCGTCGATCCATAGGTCGGGACACCCGCTGACAATGAAGACGAGCTCTTCTTCGTGGCTGTGTGCGTGCGGCATCGAACTGCGGCAGCCCGGCGGCAGCGTTTCATGGTTCACTCCCAACCGCGCCAATCCGAGGTCTCGGCCCAATGCCGCGGCGGAAGCCTTTAGGGTTCCCTCCCCGACACTGGAAGCCAAATCTGCAACATTTCCGACCATCGCCGGACGCTCGGACATTTTTCGATCCTTTTGGGCTAAAGGGGTTTCGCGGATAGGAGCCGAGGACGCCGTTACGCCTTGGTCACCGCGGTCAAATTCATCGTGATCAGTGCGCCGGATTTGGGCAACTCCGTGACCGCAACAGCGGTTCGCGCCGGTCCGGATTCTCCCATTTTCTCCGCGTAGGCGGCATTCATCGCGTCGAAATCCTTCATATCCGCAAGGAAGACGTTGATGTGAAGGACATGATCCAGATCGGACCCTACCGACGCCAGCATGATCTCGAATGCATCCAAAATCTGCTTCGTCTGCGACGCCACATCGGGTCCCGCCAACTCGCCGGTCGTCGGATCGACGCCCGCCGTGCCACCGATCGTGATGAACTCGCCAACCTTCGCGATATGGCTATACGGCCCGATCGGGGTCATCGTGTTCGGCGGCGTAGACCTTTCAACTTTCGCAGTCATGACAACGCCCCAATCCACATCGGTTTCTGTTTAGCCGGGGCTACCTGTCGAGACGGATCAACGGAACCGGTTGTTCTTCGAGAATCCGCGCGGCACGACCCGGCCGGCCTGAGCGCGTTTGCCGACCCAGTTTTCCAGCTTCGTCTCGGTCCGTGTGCGGTCGCCGATCTGCCAGGACAGACCATCCTCCATCGTGAAGGAGGTCACGTCGGCCAGCCCGCCCTTGTTGTAGCGCTGTAGGATGACGCCGCGGCCCCGTGTCATTTCCGGCAATTCCTCCGCCGGGAAGATCAGCAGCTTGCGGTTATCGCCGACCACCGCCACATGGTCGCCCTTGAACGGCGCGCAGGCGGTCGCCTCGGCGCTGCCACCAAGGTTGAGCACCTGTTTGCCGCCGCGCGTCTGCGCGACCACGTCCTTTTCGGCGACCACGAAGCCGCGCCCGTCGCTCGATGCGACGAGAAGCTTCTGCTCCGGATCGTGCACGCTGAGCGCGACCACGTTGTGTTCGTTGCCGAGGTCGATCATCAGGCTCAACGGCTCGCCGAACCCGCGCCCGCCCGGCAGTTTATCGACGCTGATCGTGTAGAAACGGCCGTTCGTCGCGAACAGGATGAGTTTGTCCGTGGTCTGCGCGTGGAAGGCGAAACGGTGGCGATCGCCTTCCTTGTATTTCACGTCGCCGAACTTCTCGAGATGGCCGCGCGCGGCGCGGATCCAACCCTTCTCGGAACACAACACCGTCACCGGCTCGCGCTCAATCATTGCCTCGAGCGGAATCACCACGGCGGACGGCGCCTCGCCCAGCTCGGTGCGGCGTCGGCCGAGTTCCGTGTCCGGGCCGAACTCCTTCTTCATCTCGGTGATCTCGCCCGCGACCTTCTTCCAACGCAGCTTCTGGTCCTTGAGCAGCTTCTTCAGACCCTTGCGTTCCTCGGTCAGGGCGTCGTGCTCGTTCTGGATCTCCATCTCTTCGAGCTTGCGCAAATGCCGTAAGCGCATGTTGAGGATGGCTTCCGCCTGCACTTCGGTCAGCTTGAACGCCTTGATCAACTCGGCCTTGGGATCGTCCTCCTCGCGGATGATCCGGATCACCTCGTCGAGGTTGAGATAGGCGATCAGCAATCCGCCCAGCACCTCCAGGCGGTGCTCGATTTTCTCCAGCCGGTGCTTGCTGCGCCGGACCAACACGTCGTGGCGGTGATCCAGGAAGGCCTGCAGGACTTCGCGCAGGTTCATCACCCGCGGTGTCACACCGTGGTCCAGCACGTTCATGTTCAACGAGAAGCGCGATTCCAGATCGGTCTGCCGGAACAGGCTTTCCATCAGGTGTTCCGGGTCGACGTTGCGGCTTTTCGGTTCGAGGACGAGACGGACCTCGGTCGTGGATTCGTCATGCACGTCGCCGAGCATGGTGAGTTTGCGGGCGTGCATCAGTTCGGCGATCTTCTCGATCAGCTTCGCCTTCTGCACCTGATACGGCATGCCGGTGACGATCACGCGATAGCCGCCGCCCTTGATCTTCTCGACCTCGTAGCTGGCGCGCATCCGGAAGCTGCCCCGCCCGGTCTTGTAAGCCTCGACGATGGCGTCGCGGTTTTCGCACAATACGCCGCCGGTCGGGAAATCCGGTCCGGGGATCAGGTCGACCAGCTTCGCGACCGTCGCTTTCGGGAACTTGATGAGGTGCAGCAGTCCGTCGCAAATCTCGGCCACGTTGTGCGGCGGGATGCTGGTCGCCATGCCGACGGCGATTCCCGCCGCCCCGTTGGCCAGCAGGTTCGGGAAATTCGCCGGCAGCACGACGGGCTCGTCGCCCTCCCCGTCATAGGTGCCGCGGAAGTCGACCGCGTCCTCCTCGATGCCTTCGAGCAGCCGCTTCGCCACGTCGGTCATGCGCGCCTCGGTGTAGCGCATGGCCGCCGCGTTATCCCCGTCGATATTGCCGAAGTTGCCCTGGCCATCGACCAGCGGATAGCGCACCGCGAAATCCTGCGCCAAGCGCACCATCGCGTCGTAGATCGCCGCATCCCCATGCGGGTGGTATTTGCCCATCACGTCGCCGACGATGCGCGCGCATTTCTTGAACCCGGACTCGGGATTCAGCCGCAACTCCCGCATCGCATGCAACAACCGCCGGTGCACCGGCTTCAGGCCGTCGCGCACATCCGGCAACGACCGCGCCATGATCGTCGACAGCGCATAGGACAGATACCGCTCGCCCAACGCGTCGGCCAATGGGACCGGACGGACCTCGCCCGTGGATTTCGCTTTCGCCATGTGTCCGATCAAAACCCCCGCTCGTGAGACACGAGATATTGATACCACGCGCGGTCATAGACGCAAGGGGTTGTGGTTACGGGCCGTTCCGGGCCTCCGCCACCGCATCCTCCTCGGTGGCGAAAAGGGCTTCGATAACCGGGCAATTTGTCACCGCGCCGTCTTCGCATTGTTCGGCCAATTGCCGCAAGGCGTGGTCCATCCGCTCCAGATCCTCGATTTTTTGCCGGATATCTTGGGCGTGCGCCAGCGTGATCTGGCGCACCTGCTCGCAGTTCGGCGCCCCCGCGCCGGCCAGACCCAGCAAACTGCGGATTTCATCCAGCGAAAAACCGAGTTTCCGGGCGCGCCGGATGAAGACCAGCCGTTTCAGGTGGTCCCGCGAATACTGGCGATGGCGCCCGGCGGTCCGCGCCGGCGGCGATAACAGCCCAATTCGCTCGTAATAGCGGATCGTCTCGACCTTGCAGCCGGATATCCGCGATACCTCGCCGATGGCCAACGATTTCTGTTCGGTCACGAATTTAATCCTTGAATCTGTAGTGGCTACAGATTGTATGCTTTCTCTCGTGAACATCCAAAAGCCGAAATATCCAAGTCTCCAAAGGAGGTTACGGTGGCCCGAATCCGACAGATTGAAATATTTAGCGCCTCTTGTCCGATCTGCGAGTCGGTAATTTCACGCGTTCGAGCGCTGTCGTGTCCGTCTTGCGACATCACCATACTGAATATGCAGGACGATGCCGCCGCCGCACGGGCGCAAGAGCTGGGCGTTTCGTCGGTCCCGGCGGTAGCGATCGACGGAAAGTTGGTGGCCTGTTGCGCAGGTCGCGGCGTCGACGAAAAGATGCTGCAAGCGGCTGGACTGGGACAGCCGATCGCCTAGCGACGAGACCCGCTCGTGACCAATAAAAACCTACTGCGCACCGGCGTCACCGGCAGCATCATTGCGGCAATCTGCTGTTTCACGCCCGCCCTGGTCATCTTGTTCGGCGCAATCGGTCTGTCGTCGCTGGTCGGAATCCTCGACTACGTCCTGCTGCCGACATTGGCGGTCTTCCTGGCAATCACGGGTTATGCGCTGTGGAAACGGCGGGAGGCAAGCTGATGGAGCTTTTCTCGACGATCACCTGCCCGGATTGCGGCCACCGGAGCCGGGAGGAGATGCCGACCAACGCCTGCGTCTATTTCCATGAATGCGCGTCCTGTAAGACGCTGCTCAAGCCGAAGCAGGGCGATTGCTGCGTTTTCTGCTCCTACGGCGACGTGCCCTGCCCACCGATCCAAACCGGCGGCGGATGCTGCAGCGTGGACGAACCCGGCTGACGCCCGTCAGGCCTGCTCCGCAGGCTTGCCGTGGTTCGGGGTGAGGCAATGATCGTGGGTGTAATCCGACAGAACCTCGATCACGCGGCAATCGCCGACCTGCCCATGGCGGCAGCCGTGGACCATCCGCTCCAGCTCGCTCTTCAAGGCATTCAGCCGGGCGATCCGCGCCTCCACCGCCGCGAGATGTTCGCTGGCGATGCGGTCGACGTCGGCGCAGGGACGCTCGGGATCATCGCTCAACGCAAGCATTTCCCGAATCTGGTCCAGCGGAAACCCGAGTTCCCGCGCGTGGCGGATGAAACCGAGCCGGGCGATATGCGCCGGGCCGTAGCGGCGCTGATTTCCTGCCGTACGCAGCGGCGCCGGCATCAAGCCCACCTGCTCGTAATAGCGGACCGTCTGGACCTTGCAGCCGGTTTCCCGGGCCAGAACCCCGATCGAAAGCGCCTTATCCTGCATGCGATTTTCCTCTTGAACCTACAGTCACTGTAGATATTAGGATCGTGTCATAATAAGGCAAGAGCTGTCCGAAACCCCGATTTCCGGAGCCTCCAATGGCGGGATGCTGCGAGCAAAACGTGTCCTTCGACGGATCGTCGCCGGCCTACCGGCGCGTCCTCTGGATCGTCATCGCGATCAACGCGGTGATGTTCGTCGTCGAGATGGCGGCGGGCGCCGCCGCCGGATCCAAGGCGTTGCAGGCCGACGCCCTGGATTTCCTTGGCGATACGCTGACCTACGGGATCAGCCTCTATGTCATCGGCAGGTCCGTGCGCATGCGCGCGACGGCGGCCCTGATGAAGGGCGTTTCGCTCGCCATGATGGGCGTTGGTGTGTTCGGCTGGACGATCTACCAGACCTTCGTGCTCGGCGTGCCCGATGCGATAGTGATGAGCGGCGTCGCCTTCCTCGCGTTCGCCGCCAACGTGGTCAGCGCCCTGTTGCTGCTGAAGTTTCGCGACGGCGACTCCAATGTGCGCTCGGTCTGGCTCTGCAGCCGCAATGACGCGATCGGTAACGTTGCTGTCATCGTCGCTGCCGGCGTGGTGATGCTGACGGGCAGTGCTTGGCCCGACCTGATCGTCGCCGCCGCAATGGCCGCTTTGTTCCTGCAATCGTCGATGAAGATCATCCGGCAAGCCACCACGGAACTGCGCATGGAGCGCGCCGACGCCGAAGCTGCGGGCGGCCACGCGGACTAATAGATACCGGGCGACCGCTCCAACGCCGCCAGAAACAGCAGCGAGCCGATCGTCACCACGAACAACGCGCCCAACATCCCGACGCCGCGCAGGATCAACGGTTGCGCCGCACCGTGTTCGTCGGTGGCGTGAATGATGGTGCGCCGGGCACCGATGGCCAGCAGCCCCACGACCGATACGGTGATCGCCACACCGACTGCCATGGCCAACGACCCGAGGATACCGACGGCGTAGAGCCCGTTCGCCATGGTGAACAACAACAAAATGATCGCGCCGGTGCACGGCCGGATACCCGCGGCGACCGCCGTGAGGATCATATCTCGGCCTTTTCGGTACCAGGCCCCCTCGCCGTCCGTGGGAAGGGTCCCGCGGTGACGATGATCATGGCGGTGTTCATGATGATGCCCGTCGTCCGGACCGTGTGAGTGATCGCAGTCCTTTCCGCGGAACGCGCCCCAGGCCATGTAGAGCCCGAGCAGTATCACCAGCGCATAACTGACGAGTTCGATAGTGACCGCGTAGCCCAGCACCTGAATTCGGCCGAGCCCCAACGCGAAGACCAGCATGAACACGATGATGATCGCCGACACGGCCTGAGTCAGCGCGATCAAGCCGCTCATGATGATGCCGTGCGACACCGGACCGTTACGCGCCAGGAAATAGCTGGTGACGATGAACTTGCCGTGTCCCGGCCCCGCGGCATGGAAAACGCCGTACAGGAAGGCCACACCGATCACGATCAGCGCCGGTAGGATCGAATCCGACGTCTGGATTTCGTTCAGCTTGGCGTGCAGGTCCTTGTTCAGATCCTGCTGCACCACGGCGATCTTGAGCAGTAGCCCACGGTAGGACCGTTCGAGCGCACCGATCGCTGGCGTTTCAGCCTCCGTTTCGGCGGGTTTCGGGGCGAATGGATTACGGGCGTCCGACGCTTGCACGATGCCGGCGCTCAACACGCAGAAACCTAAAGCCGTGAGAAGGGAAATCGCGAGGGTGCGGATCATCTCAGCTCGTTGCGCAGATCACATCGACCTTTTTCGGAATAACCATGTCGAAGTAAATCGGGTTCTCCGTATCGTCTCCCACCTTGAAATGGCAAGCCTGGCCGCCCTCGCCGACGAACCGCACGGGGTCGATCGCGTCATGGACGACGGAAACGTAGAAGGTCGAGTCATAGACGCCGAAGCTCAGGTTGCTCCGGCGCGGATCGACCGGCTCATCGAACGGCACGACGAAGGAATAGCTGACACGTCCGTCTTTCGCTACCGCCTGGAAATCCAAGACCCGCGGCACCGGCAGGAGCCTGCCGTCGATCCGGATATGCGTGAAATACCGCAACTCCTCCAGCGCGCTGAACGCGCCCTCCTTCAACGCCTCGATCTCGGTCTTGTTGAAGGATTTGGACTTGTCCTTGTCGAAATCCTCGAACAGCAGGAAGCTGAAAATCTCGTCGAAGGTCCAATGGAATCGCAGACCGGTAATCTTGCCCTTCTCGAACTGGACGTAGGAGACGTTGTCGATGAACACATGCGGATGGGCGTTGGCCGACGGCACCGTCGCTACCGTCAGCATGGCGCCGACAGCGGTGAGCAACAGCACCCGATACGCTCGCTGAAACCGATGCTTCATGATCAAGGGCATCCTACCTCTACGGCCGAAAAGTGCAAGCTTCAAGCCTACACCTTAACAATTGATTTATGGCCTGTGCCCGGGAATCAAGCCTGTATGTAAGCGTCGAGCGGCCGCGTCGGCCCGCTTGCGGCCGATCACGAAGAAACAGCTGCGCAAATCGTGTTTCGCTGGGGTATCGAGCACCCGCGGCGTCACCGCCGGGTCCGGTCCACTTACGAAAATCTGCGCCACCTTGGGTATCTCACTTTTCCGCTCGCGAAGCGGTGCGTACCAGCCGTGCGGCGAGCCGTTCCCGGGCATCCGGCAGTTGCCGCCGGTGCGGCGCGAAGAGGTGGCGGTCGAGGAAATACCCTGTAAGCCGCAACGCATCGGCGACTTGGTCCACCGTTTCCGGCCCGTCGCCAGGCAGGAATGCCGGCAACGGCAGCAGTTTCTCGTGATAGGCGGCTCCCGCCGCGCGCGATACCGCCCGACCGGTTTTCGGCGACACATAGGCAAGGTCATCGGTCTTACCCGTCGCCGCACAAGCCGACAGGTCGAGGCCGAACCCCAACTCGCCCAGCAACGCGAATTCCCAACGCGCGTAGGCCACCGTCCAGTCATCCTCATCCAGCGCCGCAATCAACTGCCGCAATCCACTGTAAATATTGGTATCGGGTTCCCGTTCGGGCACGACGAAATCGATGATGGCCGTCGCGGCGCTGAGCGCGGCCAACCTACCGGGATCGTCGAGCCACTGTGCGCTAACGCTGTGCAGCAATTCCACGGTGAAGGCACCGAGATGTTCTTCCAGTCGCGCCCGCCAGGTTACCGCTACAAAATTGCCCTGTTGCAGCACGCCGCGCTGCCGCCGCCCGGCCCCGCCGCGCACCAGTCCGGCATGGCGCCCATGCTCGGCGGTCAACAGCGACAGAATCGCCGCGGTTTCGCCATGCTTGCGCGCGGATAGGACAATGCCGTGATCGGACCATTCCATGACGCCCGGACTCTACATTAACTTTGCCGCGGGCCGGATACCGAATGCATCAGGCGTTGTGATCGAGGCCCCACATCTGGAAATGCTCGCGGCTATCGATCCAATTCTCGCGGACTTTCACCCGCAGGAAGAGATGGACCTTGCAGCCGAACAGCCTGCCGAGCTCCTCGCGCGCCTCGGCGCCGATCTGTTTGATCAGTTTGCCACCCTTGCCCAGGATGATGGGGCGTTGGCTGTTCCGCTGCACATAGACGATCTGGTCGATCCGGACACTGCCGTCCTTGAACGGCTCCCAGGACTCCGTCTCCACGGCTACCGCATAGGGCACTTCCTGATGGGTTTTCAGGAATAGCTTCTCCCGCGTCACCTCGGCGGCAAGCAACCGTTGCGGCAGATCGGAAATCTGGTCTTCCGGAAAGTGCCAAATGCCCGGCGGCACCTTTTCCGCGAAATAGTCGTGCAAATCCTCGACACCGTCACCGTTAAGCGCGGAAACCATGAAAGTCTCGGTGAAGACGCCCGTCTCGTTCAGCGCCGCGCTGAGCGCCAGCAGGCTCTCTCGCTTCACCTTATCGATCTTATTCAAAACGAGGATTGCCGTGCGGTTTTCCTTTTTCAGGCCCTCGACGATCCGTTTCGCGTTGTCGTCCAGCCCCCGCGCCACGTCGACCAGGAGACAGACCTCGTCCGCCTCGGCCGCCCCTTGCCAGGCGGCAGCCACCATCGCCCGATCGAGACGGCGGCGCGGGGCGAAGATGCCCGGCGTATCGACGAAAACGATCTGGCTCGCGCCGCGGATCGAAATACCCAGCACTCGCGATCGGGTCGTCTGCACTTTCGGGGAGACGATCGTCACTTTGGCGCCGACCATTCGATTGATCAGGGTGGACTTTCCCGCATTCGGCGCGCCCAACACCGCGACGAAGCCGAACCGGCTCTTCTCGGGCGGCGGCATCGTCATTCGCTCACCGTTTCCATGAGGCGCCGCGCCGCGATTTGTTCGGCGGCACGCTTGGACGATCCGGTCCCTTCCGTCGCGGCGTGCCCTTCCACACAAACCGACACGGTGAAAGCCGGGGCATGATCGGGGCCCTTCCGGCCCACGACGCTGTAGGTTGGGAGCGGCAGGCCGCGCCCCTGAGCCCATTCCTGCAAGGCCGTCTTGGCGTCCTGCGGCGGCGCGATGGCGGCGGCCAAGCGCCCGGCCCAGTGATGTTCGATAAAGGGACGAACACTATCCAAGCCGCCATCGCTGTAGATCGCGGCAATGACCGCTTCGCAGACGTCCGCCAGGATCGCGTTGTTCTCGCGGCCGCCGGAATCCGCCTCGCTTCGGCTCAGCCGGATATGAGGGCCGAGGCCGATGTCGCGGGCAACGTCGGCCAGGGTTTCCTGACGGACCAGCGCCGCCAACCGGCGCGCCAGCGCACCTTCCTGCTCATCGGGAAACGCCGCCAACAGCATATCCGTCACCACAAGGGCAAGAACCCGGTCGCCGAGGAATTCCAGCCGTTCGTATCCCTCCGCCCGCCGCGGCGCGGCGCTGCGATGGGTCAGCGCCTTGTTCAGCAGCGCGGGCGAGGAAAAAGCGTATCCGAGCGCGTCCGCAACGTCGTCTGTCATGGTGCTAAGTGTATGTCGCAAAGGCAGCGGCGGGAAACCGTGCGCGGCGTCGGTATTTGGCCATCGCGGTCAATCGATGCCGTCGAAAAGGCGCCCGTAGCGCACGGCGAACGGCCATTTCCAGATTTCCCAGATTCGCGCGCTGCCGTCGGTCGAGAAGAACAGGAACTGCGCGCGGCCGACGAAATTCTCAATCGGAACAAAACCAACGTTATTGACTGCTCGGCTATCCAGGGAGTTGTCCCGGTTGTCACCCATCACGAAATACTTGCCGTCGGGCACCGTATATTCGCGCGTATTGTCCATCTGGCCGAGATCGGTGTCCGCCTCGATGACTCGATAGGACGTGCCGTTCGGCAGCGTCTCGACATACTGCGGCACATTGCGGACTCCGCCGAAGGCACTGCGAAGCGCGAAATCCTCGATCCGTTGCTTCTGGACCGGTTTGCCGTTGATGTGCAGGTGCCCTTTGACGACCTGAATGCGGTCGCCCGGCAGCCCGATAACGCGCTTGATGTAGTCCGTGCTGTTGTCCGTTGGCAGTTTGAACACCGCCACGTCGCCGCGGGTCGGCGGCGTTTCCATCACCCGGCCCTTGAACAGGGGCAGCCCGAACGGCAGCGAGTACCGGCTGTATCCGTAAGAGAACTTCGATACGAACAGATAATCCCCGACCAACAGCGTCGGAATCATGGATCCGGACGGAATATTGAAGGGCTCGTAGGCGACGGTCCGCACGATCAGCGCGATCAGGACCGCATAGATGATCGTCCGCAGAGTCTCCAACAGGCCGCCTCCCGCCTTCTGAACAGGCGTTTCCGCGACGTCGGACTGTACCGTGGACTTGCCGCCGCCGGGCCCGTCGCCAGCATTATTGGATGCCATTCAAATCCGCCATTGTCCCGAGTGTCGGCGTGATATGGGCAGTCCTGCCGCCCGCTGTCAAGGGAGGGAGACTCGCCGCCGCAAAGGCCATGGCACATCCTGTGTTAGAATTCGGGACCGGACGGCGGTGATCCGCCCAAACGGCGGACAAATGGCGCAATCGGCAGGGAGAACCGGGTTATGAATGACGGTATCGTCTTACTGGGCTGCGGCGACGTCGGCCCCATTCGGGAGCCGTTGGAAGACTTCGGCGCCCTAGCCAAGCCGACATTGGCCGGCGGCGATATCCGCTTCGGGCAGTGCGAG
Organism: Alphaproteobacteria bacterium; assembly: GCA_965228975.1. GTDB lineage: Bacteria > Pseudomonadota > Alphaproteobacteria > UBA8366 > UBA8366 > JAJFJD01. Next base: position 1,167,956 of record OZ245851.1, on the reverse strand, counting down.
CGAGTGTATTCCGAGCGCGGCAGCCTGCAAATCCATTCCGGCGGCGGGCACAGCCGCTGCGCCCCGCATATGGCCTCGATCTTCACGGATTGCGGGTTCGACGTGCTGTCGGTGGCGAGCAACCACGCCATGGACTGGGGCGGAGACGCCCTGCTCGACACGATCGATTTGCTGCGCGGCCAGGGCATCGCCGTGGTCGGCGGCGGCCGGAACCTGGCTGAAGCCCGGGAGCCGGCCATCCTGGAACGCGACGGCGTGACGGTCGCCTTCCTCGCCTACTGCTCGATCCTGCGCGAGGGTTATGCGGCCGGGCCCGACAAGACGGGCGTGGCTCCGCTGCGCGCCCATACCTACTACGAGCCCTTCGACTACCAAGCGGGCGTACCGCCCCGGGTCGTAACCGTCCCCTACGAGGAAGACCTCGCCGCCATGGAAGCGGATATCGCCGCCGCGAAGGAACGGGCGCAGGTCGTCGTGGTATCGCTCCACTGGGGCATTCACTTCATCCCCCGCATGATCGCCGACTACCAACCGGTTGCCGCCAAGGCCGCGTTCGCCGCGGGCGCCGACCTGATCCTCGGTCATCATGCGCATGTGCCCAAGGCCATCGGCGCCTACGACGGCAAGGTGTGTTTCTTCAGTCTCAGCAACTTCATCATGACGGGGACCGAAAAATCCCCGGGCGAGGCGAAAAAGTTCGAGCGTGACTACAGCGTCGAATTGGATCCGGACTACCCGAACCTAGCCTACGGATCCGACGCGAAGCGCAGCCTGATCGCCAAGGCGGTGCTCGGCGCGGACGGCGTCAAACGCGTGTCCTTCCTTCCCGTCCTGATCGACCCGCAACTCCGGCCGGAGGTCCTGCACAACGGCGACCCGCGCTTCGACGACGCGGTTAATTTCATGGAATGGGTATCCGAGGACTTCCCCCACCGCTTCACGGTCGAGGGCGACGAGGTCGTCGTCGAGGCGTAGACGGCGTCCCTAGACCGGCACGTCGCCGCGCACCACGGTACGGTTGAGGATGCGGATATGTTTGTCCATGTCGAAATTGTCGACCGCGCGGTGCAATAGACACCGGTTGTCCCACATGACCAGATCACCAGGCCGCCAAGTGTGCCGGTAGACGAAACGGTCCTGGGTCGCGAAGGCCTGTAGTTCATCGATCAGCGCCTCGCCCTTCTCGACCGGCCAGCCGTCAACATGCGAGCTGTGGTTCCCGAGATAGAGGACCTTATGGCCGGTTCCGGGATGGGTCCGGACCAGCGGGTGATTGACCGGCGGCGCATCCCGTTTTTCCTGCTCGGTCGCGGGCCTGCTGCCGGACTTCTCGCGCGACCGTTGCCAGCTATGCCATAGGCGGAGCGACTGGAGCGCCTGCTTCCTCGCCCCGGGCAGTGCGTCATACGCGGCTTCCATATCCGCGAATTCGGTGTCGCCGCCATCCGGCGGCAGCTGCACGGCATAGAGCAATGTCGCGAGCGACGGCCGCGGCATGTACGACTTATCGGTATGCCAGGAGTAATTGCCGATATTACGGCCGCGGGCCGGACGGTGGTTCTCGTCGAGATTGTTGACCGGATGGACTTCCGGCACGCCGGACCCGCGGAACTCGCGGTTCACATGCGGTTCCAACGCACCGAAGCGTTTGGTGAAAGCCGCCTGCGCTTCCGGCGCCAAATCCTGATTCCGCAGCACCAACACTTTGTACCGGTTCAATGCATCCAGAATCGCATCGCGCGTTGCATCGCTCATCGGTTGGCCGGCATCGAAACCGAGGATTTCCGCACCCATCAACGGCGACAACGGACGCGCCTCGAACGGCCATGCCGCCGACTCCATTGCCGGGGCGCTTGGTTTTGTTAGGTCGGTCCTGGCCATTGGAATCGCACTCCTTCGGTGTCCGGCCATTCTAGCAGAGCTGCCGCGTTCACGCCCACTCACCCGCCGTATCGGCGGGCCAGCGTTTCATACTCGGCGAGGCCCAAAATCTCGTTCTGACGGTCGAGCCCGTTCATTCGGTCGAGGAGCGATTCGGTCGTTCCCTCGCGCTTGAGAATATCCAGGAACTCCTGTGCTTGCCGCGTCAGGAATCGCGCCAACCCGTTGGCGAAGAGCGCCACGCCGTAACCGAGTTCCTGCAGGTCCCCGGCCGATAGCAAGGGGCTGCGACCGCCCTCGATCATGTTGGCCAGCACCGGTACGTCCACCGCCTTCGGGATCGCGGCGAATTCCTCGACCGATTGCGGCGCTTCGACGAAAACCATATCCGCCCCCGCCTCCGCATAGGCAGCCACGCGGTCGAGCGCAGCGTCGAATCCGTCCACGGAACGGGCGTCGGTCCGCGCAATAATTAGGAAGTCGGGATCACCGCGGGTATCGAGCGCCGCCTTCAGTTTACCGACCATCTCATCGACCGTAACAAGCGTCTTGCCCATGAAATGCCCGCACCGCTTCGGAATCTCCTGGTCCTCGAGACGGATGGCGGCGACGCCTGCGCGCTCGAACTCCCGGACCGTTCTGATGACGTTGAGTGCATTGCCATAACCGGTATCCGCGTCGCAGATCACCGGCAAATCGCATGCGTCCGCGACGCGACGGGCGCGCTCGACCATCTCGGTCATCGTCACAAGGCCGAGATCGGGCATGGCGAGTGTCGTATAGGTGACGCCGGCGCCGTTCATCTCGACAGCCTCGAATCCCGCCTGCGCCATCAACCGTGCCATAAGCGGGTCGTAGGTACCGGGCGCAATGAGTATCTCTTCGTCCTCGATACGTCGGCGCAGCTTTGTCGTCTGTCGCATGGTCGGCCTCCTGTCCTGCTGTCCGGGCAGCCTATCAGGCCTAGCGTATTCGAACGAACCGGGCTCCCGAAAGCATGCTCAAAACAGCCTCGGCGCGGCAATCGGCCGGCCGCGCCATGAGCACGCTTCGGAGATGCCGCGCCCAAATAACCCATGTGAGTAGTAACCCTTTGTAACCCCTACCTCTATTGGATAGATGACACACGGCACGGGTCTATGCGAACGGTATCCCAAGATGCATGGGATCGAGAGTGGCATAGACCGAGCATCCGACCGCTTTCAGACGATTTATGACGTGGTGCGGCATTGGGCCGACCGCACGCCGGCGGCGCCCGCCTTTCTGGCCTTGGACCGGCCGCCAATCGACTACCGCACACTGAAACGAGCGGTCGATCAAATCGGAACCGAATTGGCCGCCTGCGGCGTCCGCCGGCACGATCGGATCGCGATCGCCGAACCGGGCGGCACGGATGTCGCCATCGCCGCCGTCGGCGTCTGGTCCCACGCGGCGGCGGTTCCGATAAATCCCAAGCTCACGCCGGGCGAAATGGCGCTGGCGTTACGAGACCTGAGGGTAAAGACCCTCGCCGTCACCGAACCGGAAGCGTCCCCCGCCCGCGACCTCGCACGCCGGATCGGGCTGCCGGTCCTTTCGATAACCCGGGACATAGAGGCGGATTCTTATCGGATTGAGATCGAGGGCGGCCCGCTCGGCCCACCGGGCCCACGCGAACCGGCCCGGGCCGACGATCCCGTCCTAATTCTGGCCACGTCGGGCACGACATCGCACAGCAAGATAGTACCGTTGTTGCAGCGTCACCTCCGCGCGCGGGGGGCGTTGAATTCGCGATTCCTGGAACTGACGCCCGACGACCGGGCGCTGAACCTGATGCCGCTGTTCCATGGCGGCGGACTGAGCGCCGGGATCGCAACCTGCCTGTTTGCCGGCAGCAGCGTGTGCCCGCTGCCCGGCTTGGACGCCGAGACCTTCTACCAACACTTGGAAGCGCTCGAACCGACCTATGCCATGGGGGCACCGACGGTCTTCTCGTCGATCCTCGACCAAGCCGACCGGTTCCCATCGGCCATCGCCAAGGCACGCCCGAGCCTTCGGATGATCAGGACCGGTGCCGGCAAACTCGACACTGTCCTGGCCGACCGGCTTCAGGAAACCTTCGACGCACCGGTCATCCAGGTTTATGGGTCATCCGAATCCGGCTGGCTGGCCTGCGACCCCGTGTCGATAGAGCGGCGCAAGCCCGGCAGCGTGGGCCTGCCGCGACCGAACGAAGTGGCGGTATTTGGAGAGGACGGTAAATTCGCACCTGCCGGCATCGTCGGCGAGATCGGTGCCCGCGGCGAGGCGGTCTTCGAAGCCTACGAGAACGGCGGCCCGTCCAACGCATCCGTCTTCGCGGATGGTTGGTACCGCACCGGCGATGCGGGCTACTTCGATGAAGACGGCTACTTGTTCCTGACAGGACGCCTGAACGAGGTGATAAATCGCGGCGGCCAGAAGGTCGCGCCAACCGAAATCGACGAAGCCCTCCAATCGCACCCGTCGATCCGCGCCGCGGCCGCATTTCCCATCCCGCATGCCACCTTAGGCGAGGAGATCGCGGCGACCGTCGTCGCGACGGAAGGCGAATCAGCAGACGAGCAGGACCTGCTGCGATATCTACGGGAACGCTTGGCGCCCTATAAGCTTCCCCGCCGAATCGTCTTCGTCGACGACATTCCGAAAGGTCCCACAGGAAAGGTGCAGCGGCACAAGCTAGCCGAAACGCTCGGGCTATCCACCACCGCCTCGGATTCGGCCCATCAAGATGTTGCGCAGGATCGACCGGCGACACCGCTGGAGGAAACCCTCCGCGCGCTCTGGGCCAAGGCGCTCGGCCGCAAGGACGTCGGATTGCATGACGACTTCTTTATGCTTGGCGGCGACTCCCTGCAAGCGGTGAACCTTTTCCTGGATATCGAGCGGCATCTGGGCCGCCGGCTGCCACGCGCCATCCTGTTCGACTCCGCGACCGTCGCCGAGATGGCCGCCCGAATCGAGGCGGAGGAACCATCACGCTGCCTTGTGGCGATCCAGCCGAACGGCGATCGGCCGCCGTTTTTCTGCGTTCACGATCAAGACGGGCATGTCCTGAATTTTCGCGCCCTCGCCAAGCATCTCGGCGACCAGCAGCCGTTCTACGGGCTGCAGGCACGCGGGATCGACGGCGAAGAGGTTCCCTTCGCCGACGCGGACAGCATGGCCGCGCACTACGTTCGGGAGATTCGCCGCATTCAGCCACACGGCCCCTTCCTGTTGGGGGGATACTCTTTTGGCGGCCGGATTGCCTATCTCATGGCGCAGAAGCTCCGTGCCGCCGGGGAGGACGTTCCGCTGCTCGCGCTGTTCGACACCTATTATCAAGGCGGCAAGCAGCGCGCGGACATCGGGCAATGGTTCCGGCTGCATGCCCGGCGGCTCGCCCGACAATCCCCCTCGCAGGTGCCCGCGTATTTGGTCCGACGCGTCATTTCGGCGTGGGAGGTCTTCGCCGTTGCGGTCCGAACGGCCTTCTTCATCCGAGCCTGGCGTTATTATGAGAACCGCGGCAGGACCGTGCCGAAGTTGCTTCGTAAACCGTCCGGCGCGAACGACATTATTTCCAGCAACGTTACGCTCACGCCGTATGACGGCCCTGCCGTGCTGTTCAAAGCCGAGCTGCCGGCGCTTCTGGACTCGGAAGTCCACGACGGCTGGCGCGAAATCATCCAAGGCGATTTGGAAACCCGCCCGATCCATGGGCGTCATGCCGACGTGATGATCGACCCGACGGTAAGCGAACTGGCGGCTGAACTGAGCGAATGCATCGAGGCACGGCTTGGATGATCGTCGAGCCTGGACACATGTGCCCGCGCATTGACCCAAATCAACGCCCTACCGTCATGAAAATGTCCCCATAACGCACGAGACGTGATGCAGTAATCTGGGAAGGTCGATCTTGCAAAAATCCTTACGGTTCCTAGCCAGCGGCCTCGCCGCAGCATTTCTGGTCGCCGGGCATCCCGCTAACGCTGCCGAAGGCGATCCGATTGCCGGCGAGGCGCTTGCGAAGCAATGGTGCGCAGCGTGCCACGACACCGGCCACGGCAAAACGGTGAAGGACGGCGCCCCGTCGTTCGTCGAGGTCGCCCGCCACCCGGAGTTCAGTCGCGACCGGCTAAAGGTCTGGCTATCGGACCCGCACCCGCCGATGCCGAAACTGGACCTGTCCCGGCGTTCGATCGACGATCTTATAAGCTACATCGGTAGCCTTAAATAACTGATTTAAAGTCAATTTATTGACGATCGCTCCGATCCGGGTTCGGCGTGGGATTGATTCAGATCAACGACCTCTTAATCTCTGCCGTCTAAGTTGTAGTGTTTAAATGCTGCAACTCTGATCTGAGATAACAATGAAAAAGCAAGCCGACATTGGCGATGAAATCGCCGAGGCAACCGAGGTCCCCGCGAAACCCGAAGTTCAGGCAAAGAAACCGGTAAAATCCGCAAAAGTAAGGCCGGCGGCATCTGTGAAAAGCAATGGAAATGGCGCGGCGACCCGAGAGGAAACAGTCTCGGCCAGTCATGTGTTGTCCGAGTTGCGGCATGACCCGAACGCGATCCATCGGCTTTTCGAGACGGGTGAGTATCCTTACAAGACTAAACTCAGCCGCCGCAGCTACGAAAAGCATAAGGCGGAATTGCAGGTCGAGCTTCTGAAGGTCCAGGATTGGGTGAAAGCGACCGGCCAGAAAATCGTTCTCCTATTCGAAGGCCGCGACGCCGCCGGCAAGGGCGGCACGATCAAACGGTTCATGGAACACCTGAACCCCCGCGGCGCGCGGGTCGTGGCACTGGACAAGCCGACCGAGCGCGAGCAGAGCCAATGGTTCTTCCAGCGCTATATCCAACACCTGCCGTCCGCCGGCGAGATCGTGATGTTCGACCGGTCCTGGTACAACCGCGCCGGGGTCGAACGCGTCATGGGCTTCTGTAGTCCGACCGATTATCTGGAATTCATGCGCCAAACGCCGGAAGTCGAACGCATGCTCGTCCGCAGCGGCATTATCCTGTTCAAATACTGGTTCTCGGTCACGCAGGAAGAGCAATCGAAGCGCTTTAAATCACGAGAATCGGAGCCGCTAAAAAGTTGGAAACTGTCCCCGATCGACAAGCTGTCGCTCGACAAATGGGATGACTACACTGAAGCGAAGGAGGCGATGTTCTTCTATACGGATACGGCCGATGCCCCTTGGACGATCGTGAAGTCCAACGACAAGAAGCGGGCGCGTCTAAACTGTATGAAGCACTTCCTCCGGAACCTACCCTATCCCGAAAAGGACCATCACGTGATCGGGCAGCCCGACCCGTTGATCGTCGGCTCGAGTATCCACGTAATCGAGAGCAGCGAGCATATCCTCGGGAAAAGCCTGCATCCGGACCACCGGCGCAGCCGCTGAAACCCGCGAATTCCGCGGCGTTGACGGCCTAGAGACAAACCCTTGCCCGCCCCTGATGCCCCGCCTATGGTTGCGGCGGAACAGCAGGGGCGACCGGCATGTACGACCTGATCATTCGGGGCGCATCGCTTATCGATGGCCTTGGCGGGGCACCGAAAACTGCCGATTTGGCGGTAACGGACGGCCGTATCGCTGACATCGGCACGGTTTCCGGCTCGGCGCGCGAAACCGTCGATGCGGCGGGTTTGGCCCTCATGCCGGGCATCATCGATGTCCACACGCATTACGACGCGCAGCTCACCTGGGACGCCCAGTGCTCACCCTCGCCCGCCCTCGGCGTCACGACCGTGGTCATCGGCAATTGCGGCTTCGGGATCACCCCGAACGCGCCCGAAACCCGCGACATCCTGATCAAGAACCTATCCGAGGTCGAAGGCATGTCTCTGACCGCGTTGCGCGCGGGTATCGACTGGCGCTTCGACGACTTCGGCGGCTATCTCGATCTGCTGGCGTCCCGCGGCGTCGTGCCCAACGTCGCCGCCTTCGCCTGCCATTCCAGCATCCGCGTCGCAGTGCTCGGCAACGATGCCTCGACGCGCGCCGCGACCGACGCGGAAGTGGAGAAGATGGCGGCGATCCTGCGGGATGCCCTCAACGCCGGGGCGATCGGCTTCGCCTCCTCCACTTTCGAAAACCACAATGGGTTCGGCGGCCTGCCGATGCCGTCCCGTCTTGCCGAGGAAACCGAATTCGAACGCCTGATCGACGAACTCGGATCCGCGGGCCGCGGACTGTTCATGGTCACCGCCGGCGAGCGAACCACCATCGACACGCTTACCGGCTATTCCCGGCGGTGCGGCCGGCCCATGGTCTACGCCGCCCTGCTGCACAACAGCCAGGTGCCGGAACGCACCCGGTCGGTCCTCTCGGGATGCCGGGCCGCCCAATCAGCGGACGTCCCAGTCTATGCACAAGTTTCCTGCCAGCCGCTCAGCATGAACTTTTCGCTCGACGCCGCCTATCCGCTCTATGGCGTGGACCCGTGGGGATCGCTGCCGATAGACGACCCGGCCGCCTTGCGCGCGGCACTCGCCGATGACGGTTTCCGTGACCAATTCCGGCACAGCCTGACGCAGCCGGTCGGCGGCCGCTTGTTCAACGGCGATTGGGACCGGGTCGAGGTCGCGGTCTGCGCTTCGCAACCGGAATACGAAGGCCAGCTGGTCCCCGAACTCGCGGCAAAGGCCAGAGCCGACACAGTAGATTTCTTCTTCGATCTCGCGCTTTCGGAAAACCTGGCGACCGTGTTCAACGCGAAACTGCTGAATGTGGACGAGGACGCCGTCGGCGAGATCCTGCAACATCCCGACAGCCTGATCAGCCTGTCGGACGCGGGGGCGCATCTGACCTTCTTCTGCGACGCGGGCTATGGCCTGCACCTGTTGGGCCATTGGGTGCGGGAACGCGGCGAGTTCGAGATTGGCGAAGCGGTGCGACAGATCACCAGCCGGCCGGCTACGATTTACGGCATCCGCGACCGCGGCACGCTGACGGAGGGCGCATGGGCCGACATGCTGCTGTTCGATCCGGAGACCATCGGCATCACGGGAATCGAACGCCTGCACGACTTGCCCGCCGGTCAAAGCCGCCTCGTCCGGCGCGGGCTCGGGGTGAAGGGCGTATGGGTCAACGGCACGCTGGTGCATGACGGCGCCGACTATTGCGACCACGCCCGTCCGCCGGGCCAGGTTCTCACCGAGTTCGACGCGTAACGCGGCGCAGACGGTCGGTCACACACAATGCGCAACGGCTTCTCCCTTTGGCGGCTGCTTCGCCGGATTGTCATCCTTTTCGTATTGCTGGTGCTGGTTGTGCCGGCGGGGCTGACGCTGCTGTATCGCGAGGTGGCCCCGCCGGTAACGCCGCTGATGCTGATCCGGCTGTTCGAAGGCGAAGGGATCAAGTCGGACTGGGTGCCGTTGCGGCAGATATCGCCGCACCTGATCCGTTCGGTCATCGCCCTGGAAGACAGCCGTTTCTGTAGCCACGACGGCGTCGACTGGGTCGAGATGAGCGACGCGGTGAGCGATCACCTCAAGGGCGGACGACTCCGCGGCGCGAGCACGATTTCGATGCAAACCGCGAAGAACCTGTTTCTCTGGCCGGGCCGGACCTTTTTGCGCAAGGCCATCGAAGCGCCATTGACCTTTATGATCGAAGCGATCCTCGGCAAACGCCGTATCCTTGAAATCTATTTGAACGTGGTGGAATGGGGGCCAGGCATATACGGCATCGAAGCCGCATCCCGCGCCTATTTCCGGAAGCCCGCTGTCGCCTTGACGCCCTGGCAAGCCGGGCTGCTGGCCGGAATCCTGCCCAACCCGCGGCGCTGGTCGCCCCGCAAACCGACCGACTATATCCGCGACCGCGCGCGCACCGCGATGGCCCGCGCAAAGGCGGTCGCGCCCGCGCTCAAATGCCTTCGAAAAAGTCTTTAGCCGTGAACTAAGCCGCCTCGCGGCACCGCCGAGATGATCACCGTGACATGCGCCAGCGGATACTCGTCGGTGATCGTCACATCGATCTGTGCCGCCATATCGGCGGGGACCAGCGTTTGCAGATGCGCCAGCGCACCGCCGGTCAACTCCATCGTCGGCTTACCCGACGGCAGATTCACGACGCCCATGTCGCGCCAGAAGATGCCGCGCCGGAAGCCGGTGCCGAGCGCCTTGGAACACGCCTCCTTTGCCGCGAAGCGTTTGGCATAGCTTTCGGCGCGCCGGGTGCGCCTGTCCGACTTCGCCCGTTCGATATCGGTGAAGCACCGTTCCTCGAACCGTCCCGGAAACCGCTCGAGGGTGCTCTCGATCCGTCGGATATCCACCAGATCGCTGCCAACGCCGATGATCATCAGGCGCTGCGCTCCCCGGATACGTCGGCGCGCGCCTTGTCCATCAGCGACCGCATCCGTTTGATCGCGCTCTCCAGGCCGCCAAAGATGGCCTCGCCGATCAAGAAATGCCCGATGTTCAGTTCGACGATCGTCGGGATCGCCGCCACGGGACCGACGGTATCGAAGCTCAAGCCGTGCCCAGCATGGCATTCCAGTCCCACGGTCTCGGCATGCGCGGCGGCCGCGGTAATGCGCTCCAACTCCGCGTCCTGCTCGTCCGCCTCGACCTCGCAATAGCGGCCGGTATGCAATTCCACCACCGGCGCACCGAGCGAGACCGCGGCGTCCAGCTGCGCCGGCTCCGGATCGATGAACAGCGATACGCGGATCCCAGCCTTCGACAGTTCGGCCACATAGTGCTGCAGATGGTTGTGACCGCCGACGGCATCCAGGCCGCCCTCGGTGGTCAGTTCCTCCCGCTTCTCGGGGACGATGCAAGCGGCGTGCGGTTTATGGCGCAACGCGATCTCCAGCATCTCGTCGGTCGCCGCCATCTCGAAATTCAGCGGGACGGTGATTTCCGCCATCAGCCGTTCGATATCGTCGTCGGCGATATGCCGCCGGTCCTCGCGCAGATGCGCGGTGATACCGTCCGCACCGGATTTCTCGGCCAGCACCGCCGCACGCACCGGATCCGGATGCCGGATGCCTCGCGCATTCCGGACCGTCGCGACGTGATCGATATTCACCCCAAGTCTGAGAAAGCGTTTCATTGTCATTGCTCCTCTTAGCCCGCGCAACCGCCGGATCAGACGCGCGCGCGCTCGACCGAATTTATCACCGACGTCGCCCGGAGAGCGGCAACGATGTCGGTCAGCTGCTTGATGTCGCCCACCTCGATATCGATGAGCATATCGAAAAACTCCGGCGAGCGGTCGGTGATCCTGAGATTGCTGATGTTGCCGCCGTCGCGCCCGACCACCGTGCAAACGACGCCAAGACTACCTGGCGTGTTGCCGACGACGACCTTGATCCGGGCGGTGTGCGGCATGCCCGATTCATCGACGTCCCAGGCCAGGTCGATCCAGCGCTCGGGCATATCCGAAAAGCTCTCGAGCGTCTCGCAATCGATGGTATGGATCGTAACGCCCTTGCCCGTCGTCTGAATGCCGACGATCCGGTCGCCCGGGATCGGATGGCAGCAACCGGCGAGATGCACCGCTACACCGGGCGTCAGCCCCTTGATCGCGACCGGCTCCTTCTTGCCCTTGCGGCGATGCCGCAGCGCCATCCGGCCGCGCCAGCCCTTGCGCTTCTTACTGCCGGGATAGACGGAATGCAGTACGTCGAGACCGGTCACGTCGCCCTGCCCGACCATGGCGTAGAGATCGTTGTTCACCCGGCAGTGGAATATCTTCAGCACGCCTTCGATCGCCTTCTCGGTGAACTCGTAGCCTTCCTCCCGGAAGACGTTCTCGACGATCTCGCGCCCCAACTGGATGTACTGCGCGCGCTGCTGGCCCCGCACGAAACGCCGGATGCAGGCGCGCGCTTTGCCGGTGACCGCGAAACTCTCCCAACTCGGCGACGGCGTCTGCGCCTTCGAGGTGATGATCTCCACCTGGTCGCCGTTGCGCAGCCGTGTCCGCAACGGAACGATGCGCCCGTTCACCTTGGCGCCGACGCAGGTATTGCCGATGTCCGTATGGACCGCATAGGCGAAATCCACCGCGGTGGCGCCGACCGGCATCGCCTGCAACTCGCCCTTGGGCGTGAAACAGAAGACCTGATCGGCGAACATCTCCAGCTTCGTATGCTCCAGGAATTCCTCTGCCCCGCCGGCGTGATCCAAAATCTCGAGCAATTCGCGCAGCCACCGATACTGCATCCCCTCGGTACGGCCCGTCGGCCGGGCGCCCTGCTTGTACTGCCAGTGCGCCGCGACGCCCAATTCCGCTATCTCGTGCATGTCGTGGGTCCGGATCTGGACCTCGATGCGCTGGTTCTCCGGTCCCATGACCGTCGTGTGCAACGAGGTATACCCGTTCGGCTTGGGCAGCGAGATATGATCCTTGAAGCGGCCCGGCACCAGCCGGTAGTTGCTGTGGATCACGCCAAGCGCCCGATAACAATCTTCGGTCGTGTCGACCAACACCCGGAATGCCATGATGTCCGAAAGCTGCTCGAACCCGACATTGTCGCGCTGCATCTTTCGCCAGATGGAATGCGGGCGTTTCTCACGGCCCGACACGTCGGCCTCGAGACCGTGTTCGGCCAAAGTCGCCTTCAACTCGGCAAGCACCCGGTCGATCACGTTGCCGCCCTGCTGACGAAGGAACTCCAGCCGGCTCAGGATCGACGCGCGGGCATCCGGGTTCAGTTCGGAAAAGGCCAGGTCTTCCAGCTCTTCCTTCCAATCGCGGATGCCGATCCGTTCCGAGAGCGGGACATAGATGTCCATGGTCTCGCGGGCGATGCGCCGGCGCTTTTCCGGGTTTCGGATATAACCGAGCGTCCGCATGTTATGCAGCCGGTCAGCCAACTTGACCACCAGGACCCGAATGTCCTGCGACATGGCGAGGACCAGCTTGCGGAAGTTCTCCGCCTGTTTGGCGCGGTCCGATTGGGTCTGAAGGTCGAGCTGCGACAGCTTCGTGACGCCATCGACAAGGCGGGCGATCTCGTCGCCGAACTTCCCTTCTATGTCGTCTAGGGTCGCGACCGTATCCTCGACCGTGTCATGCAACAAACCGGTGACGATCGACGCCGTGTCGAGCTTTTTTTCGGACAGGATGCCCGCCACCTCGACCGGATGAGAGAAATAGGAATCGCCCGACGCGCGCTGCTGGTTACCGTGCGCGCGCATCGAATAGACATAGGCGCGGTTGAGGGTGTCCTCGTCCGCGCCCGGATCGTAACCTTTAACTTTCTCGACAAGTTCGTATTGCCGCATCATGCCCGGTCACTCCACGTGGCATGATGCGCCGGCGCCCGAGTTGCGGCGCCGGTCGTCGGTCATTCCGTCCCGGTCTGCCCGTCGGTCGGCGCTTCACCGGCAGCACCGTCGCTGGCACCCATCTCCGCTTCCTTGGCGGTCATGATGCTCATCCCCGACGGCAACCCTTCGGACCCGTCTTCATGGCCGGCCATCGCCGCCGCCATGTATTCCATGGGCTCGTCTTCTTCCGGCTCGTCGATTTCCGGAACCTTCTGCAGGCCGCGCACGAGGTCGTCTTTCAGCTTGTCCAGCGGCACGGTTTCGTCCGCAATCTCGCGCAGCGCAACGACCGGATTCTTGTCGTTGTCGCGCTCGAGCGTGATTTCCGCGCCGGCAGAGATCTCACGGCTCCGCTGCGCCGCCATCATCACCAGTTCGAAACGATTGGGCACCCGTTCTACACAGTCTTCCACGGTGACACGCGCCATGCTCTACCCTACTCCGCTGTTTGCGCTTCCGAGGAAGCGCGTTGCCAAAAGGCCAAATACGGCAGGAAACCTGCCAATCGGGACCAGAATATAGGGGCGGACAGGCCCCTACTTCAAGGATATTCCACCTTATTAATATTATACCGGATCCGGTGGTTGAAAACCGGTATTGCAGCAATATTTCGGATGAGGACCCGTTCGAATTTGCCGGAACTGCCACTTGCGAAAAATTTATAAGCCCTCTAAGTAATAGACACGACCTCGTAGTAACGTGCAATAAATCGGCCGCACGTTCTTGCACCAAAAAAATAAACGATTACCGGAAGTTGCAATCTCGATGTTAGACAACATCTATAGTAATGAAAAGCTGGGGCTGTTCATCGACGGCTCTAATCTTTACGCAGCGGCACGAGCACTTGGGTTTGACATCGATTACAAGAAATTACTCGACCTTTTTGCAAATAGAGGCCGGTTAGTACGTGCTTATTACTATACAGCACTAGTCGAAGACCAAGAGTACTCCCCGATCCGGCCCCTGGTCGATTGGCTCGACTACAACGGTTACACCATGGTCACGAAGCCGACCAAGGAGTTCACCGACGCCTCGGGGCGACGCAAGATCAAGGGCGATATGGACATCGAGTTGGCCATCGACGTGATGGAAATGGCCCCGCATCTCGACCATATCGTGATTTTTTCGGGCGATGGCGACTTCCGCCGCCTGGTCGACGCCGTGCAGCGCAAGGGCGTTCGCGTCAGCGTCGTCAGCACGGTGCGGACGCAACCGTCCATGGTTGCCGACGAGTTGCGCCGGCAAGCCGATTGCTTCATCGAATTACAAAGTCTGGCGGAAGAAATCGCGCGGCAGCATACCGAACGCCAATATGAACCGAACGACGACCAAGCCGCCGACGACTTCGACGACGAGGACGATTATGACGACGACGAGGCGATCGTCGAGCGGGCATAAAGCGGCCGGGACAGACCGGTATCATCGTTACGACCTTCCAAAATCGCGATTATTCCAAACAAAAATGTCGGTATTCGACAGGTCGCGCTGCCATCCTCTACCCATTTCGCGCCACGGCGGCTGGTGTATAGTGCGCCCATGACGACGCCCCTTCCCTCGGAAACGCCGGATGGCCAACCGGCCGCCCCGGCGCTCGATTGCGGTATCTGCGACCGGCTGGTCGACTTCCGCCACGCCAACCAGACGAAATTCCCCGAATTCCACAATGCGCCGGTGCCCAGCTTCGGACCGCTCGACGCGCGCGTGCTGATCGTCGGCCTGGCGCCGGGCTTGAAGGGTGCGAACCAAACCGGCCGTCCCTTCACCGGGGACTACGCGGGCGACCTACTGTATCCGACATTGCTGCGTTACGGTTTCGCCGAAGGGTCCTATGGCGCCAACCCGGACGACGGGCTGCGCCTGGTCGACATCCGGATCACCAACGCGGTGCGCTGCGTGCCGCCGCAGAACAAACCGGTCGGGGCGGAGATCAAGGCCTGCCGTCCCTACCTCGCAAGCGAGCTGGCCGCGCTGCCGCGGCTGCATACGGTGATCGCGCTCGGCGTGGTCGCCCATAACTCGGTGCTGGCGGCCAGCGGCCTGAAACAGAGCCACTGCAAATTCGCCCATAACGCCCGCCACGAGCTGCCGGGCGGCCTGGTCCTCACCGACAGCTACCACTGCTCGCGCTACAACACGAACACCGGCCGCCTGACCGAGGCCATGTTCCACGATGTGTTCGCAAGCGTGAAGGCGGGGTTGTCCGACTGACTGCCGGTTGCTAGCGGCCCGCCCCGAAGCGGTAGCCGTAGCGCAGGCCGAGGGTGTCCATGCCTTCGTTTTCGTCCGCCGTGTAAGCGTTCGAGATATGGTCGAAATAGACCGACAGAGCATGCGGGCCGCCGTCGAACCGGTAGCCGATCTCAATCGGGATGTGGAAGAGCAGCCGTTGGCCCAGCGCCTTGCGGTCGCGCCGCGTCAGTTCGAGTTCGCCGTTATGGACCGTGCCGCCCACCCCGACACCGAAGAACAGGCCCATCTCCAACTCGTATTGCCAGCGGATGCCGGCGTAGAACTTAGACGTGTCGCCGGCGGTGTTGATGGACCCGCCGAGCGCGGGCCGGATCGCCCCGCCCAGGACATCCAGCTTCGGGGCGAAGATCGCCTCCAGATTGATGTCGATGCCGGACTCGCGGCGAAAGCCGCTCCACAGATCGGGCGTGTCGTGGTGCAGGATGCCCGCCTTGACCTCGTGCAGCCAGGAAGCGACCCCGGATCGGGATACGTGTCCATCGGCCGCCGCCTTTCCCGCCACGGCATGACCGAAAAGTATCATGGCAAGCGCCAACGAAATTCGACTCAGCCTCCGTGACGGTTGCATCCGCCGTCTCCCTACCCCTTGTCCCGCATAAGGCGGGCTTTCTGACGCTGCCAGTCGCGGGTCTTTTCCAACTGGCGCTTGTCGTGCTTCTTGCGGCCCTTGGCGAGACCGATTTCCAGCTTCGCGATGCCGCGCCGGTTGAAATAGATCTTCAGCGGCACCAGGGTCACGCCCTCGCGTTTCACCGCACCCAGCAGCCGGTCGCGCTCGCGCTTGTGCACCAACAGCTTCTTGGGCCGCCGCGGCTCGTGATTGAACTTCCCCGCGTTCGGATATTCCTGGATGGTGCAGTTAAGCAGATAGATGTCGCCGTCCTTGGGTCCCGCGTAAGCCTCGGCGAGGCTCGCCTTGCCGGCGCGCAGCGACTTCACCTCGGTCCCTTGCAGGGCAAGGCCGGCTTCCAACGTCTCCTCGATGATGTAGTCGCGGCGCGCCCGCCGGTTTTGCGCCACCGGCGGGCCGCCGTTCAATCCTTCGGGCATGGCAGTATCGCGTTGCGGTCTCTATCGATCGTTGCTGTTCAGGCACGCGCCGCCTCCGGCACGCAAGCGCCGGAGACTACACCAAAAGCATCGAATGCGCGCGGTTTTCCGCCCCTAGTTGATCAGGCCGCAATGCACCATCGCGTCCCGGACCGTCGCTTCACCGTCCGGAGTCAACGGCGTGATCGGCAGGCGCACCTTGGCGTCGCATTTGCCCAGCAGGCTCGCGCCGTATTTGGCGGGCGCCGGACTCGGCTCGCAGAACATCGCGTCATGCAACGGCATCAACCGGTCGCGTAGGGTATCGAACGTGTCGAAATCCTTCTCCTGCCACGCCGTATGCAGTTCCGAACAGAGTTTCGGCGCCACGTTCGAGGTCACCGAAATACAGCCGACGCCGCCCTGCGCCAAAAAGGCCGCGACAGTGGCGTCCTCGCCCGAGAGCTGGCAAAAATCCTTGCCCGCGGTTACCCGCGTCGCCAACGGCCGTGCGAGATCGGCGGTCGCGTCCTTCACGCCGACGATATTCGGAATCTTCGCCATCCGCGCCATCGTGTCGACGCTGATGTCGACGATCGACCGGCCCGGGATGTTGTAGACAATCACTGGAATATCAGCGGACTCCGCAACGGCCTTGAAGTGCTGATAGAGCCCTTCCTGCGACGGCTTATTGTAATAGGGTGCGACGCTCAACACGCCGTCCGCGCCGGCGGATTTCGCGTGTTTGGTGAATTCAACGGCTTCGTCGGTGCTGTTCGAGCCCGCGCCCGCGATGACGGGCACCCGCCCGGCGGCGGCCTCGACGCACAAATCGACGACGCGTTTATGTTCCTCATGGTTGAGCGTTGGCGACTCGCCGGTCGTTCCGACCGGCACCAAGCCATGCGTGCCCTCGACGATCTGCCAGTCCACGAAGGCCTGGAAGCCGTCCTCGTCGATCGCACCGTTCTTGAACGGCGTGATCAGGGCCGTAAGCGAACCCTTGAACATTATGCGTTCTCCGCAGAATACCTACTGTTGCGGCCACCATACTGCCAAGCCATGGGATGCAGCAAGCGGCTTCGCGCCGGGAACGGATATACCGCTGAAATCACGACTGCATCAGCTGTATTGTTGGATTCCGGAAATTCAAATAGACTTCCGCGCTGTTCAGGCCAATGAATACTATTCGGTGACCCGGCGTGCGGCGAATATTACGCCAATACGTTACCATTGTTGCGTTTTTCTGCTTCCTGGGTGGCTGGTCGGTAGCATCTATCCCATCGGCCGCCGAAACCCTGACCAAGCAACAGCGCGCCTACTACGCCAACGCGATCGAATTGGCGGATCGCGACCTGTGGCCCGAGGTCAGGAAGCTCTCGCCCGCGAAAAGCAGCGCCGCCGCCGACAAGATCATCGAATGGATGCGTCTCCGGTCCGCCAAGGTCAGGCCCGGCTTCCCGGAGGTTTCCGCCTTTATCAAGGCCAACCCGGCCTGGCCCGACCAAGACAAGTTGCGGCGCCGCGCCGAGGAAATGATGGGCGGCCTGCCGGCCGAGGAGGTGCTCGCCTGGTTCGACACCTACCCGATGGAATCGCCGGACGGCGCCTACCATTTGGGCAACGCGCTGGAATCCGTCGGCCGCAACGACGACGCGGCCAAGGCCGTCCGTCATGCCTGGATCACGATGGAGTTGGGTCCCAAACAGGCCACTGATTTCAAGGCCCGGTTTCGCAAATATATCGGCCAGAACGAAGAAATCGCCAAACTCGAATACCTGCTCTGGGAACGCGAGGTCCGGGCGTCCCGCCGGCAGATGCGCAAGGTCCCGTCGGAATGGCGGCGCCTGGCGCAGGCGCGAATCGCGCTGATGATCCGCGCCCGCGGGGCGTCCTCCCTGCTCCGACGGGTCAAGCCGGATTTGATACGGAACCAAGGCATCGTCTTCGAACGGGTGCGCTGGCGGCGGCGCGCGAAGCGGATGGACGAAGCGATCGACATGCTGCTGGCGAACCGCCCGGTCAACCCAAGCCGCCCGGACCGCTGGTGGCGCGAACGGAATTATCTCGCACGCTGGGCATTGAAGGAGGAGCGGCCCGAACTTGCCTACCGCCTCGCCAGCGAGCACGGACAATCGAGCGGCGTCGGGTTCGCCGGCGCGGAATGGCTCGCCGGCTGGATCGCCTTGCGCAAACTGAACAAGCCCGATACGGCGCTCAAGCATTTCAAAGCGCTTTACGACGGGGTGCAATTCCCTGTCAGCCGGTCGCGCGGGGCCTATTGGACCGCACGGGCGCTGGAGACCAAGGAACAACACAGCGAAGCCACCAAGTGGTACCGCGCGGCGGCACAGCATATGACGCGCTTCTACGGTCAGGTCGCATCCGGCCACGTCCTCGCGGCCGAACGGCCAAAACTGCCGGGTGAAAGCGAGCCGACGGACGCCGACCGGCGCTTGTTCGAAGCGCATGACGCGGTCCGCGCCATCCGTGTGTTGGCGCAATTGGACCGGCGACGCGACATCAAACGCTTCCTTTTAGGATTGGCCGACGATGCCGAAACCCAGATCGAGTGGACCCTCGCCGCCCGCCTGGCGCAGGAAATGGGCCGGCACGACGTCGGGGTCTCCATCGCGAAACGTGCCCTGCGCAAGGGCGTCATCCTAAGCACCACCGGCTACCCCGCGCTGGAGCCCGTCAGCAACGGCGAGGAGGACTTTCCCGATCCGGCTTTGATCTTCTCCGTGGTTCGCCAGGAAAGCGCCTTCGACGCCAAGGCGATCAGTCACGCCGGCGCGCGCGGACTGATGCAGATCATGCCGCAGACGGCTTTGCGGGTCGCCCGCAAGCTCAAGGTGCCGTACTCGCGCAACCGGCTAACCCGCGATCCGGCCTATAATCTACGCCTGGGACAGGCGTATCTCGCCAACATGATCCGGGACTACGACGGCTCGTTGATCCTGGCGCTCGCCGCCTACAATGCGGGCCCGTTGAGGGTCGAGCGTTGGCTGCGGCGAAACGGCGACCCGGGGCCCAGCATCTACGACGCGATCGACTGGATCGAGTCCATCCCCTTCACCGAGACGCGCACCTATGTCCAGCGTGTGCTGGAGAATCTGACGGTTTACCGGGGTCGCACGGATGGTCTAAACATGGCGCTCACCTTCGCCGCGATGGAACCGGGGCCTTTCAAGGATTCGGCCGGACGCACCGACCGGATCGCCGGGGACCCCCTACAGGACGGAGATGATTTTGCCGGACCCTAGACTCAGCGATATCAAGGCCTGCGTATTCGATGCGTATGGCACCCTTTTCGACGTGTTTTCGGTCGCCGACGGTGTCCGGGCGGCGGTCGGCGACGATGCGGACCGGGTGACGGCGCTGTGGCGGCAGAAGCAGCTCGAATACACCTGGCTGCGCAGCCTGATGAAAGCGCATGTGGATTTCTGGCAGGTCACACGTGAGGCGCTCGACTTCTCCTTGAGCACGGTCGGCAACGACGACCCGGCGTTACGGGACAGCCTCTTGGACCTCTATCTCACGCTCGACACCTATCCCGAGGTCAAAGGGCTTTTAACGACGTTGCGGGATAACGGGGTTCGGCGCGCCATTCTGTCCAACGGCGCACCACCGATGCTCAACGCCGCGGTTAAATCGGCCGGGATAGCCGATCTGCTCGACGAGGTATTCTCGGTCGAGGATGTCGGCATCTTCAAACCCGATTCCTCGGTCTATCAGATCGCCGTCGACAGCCTGCAATGTGCGCCGGCCCAGATTTGTTTTATGTCGTCGAACGCTTGGGATGTCGCGGGCGCGGCGAATTTCGGCTTCACCGTGGTCTGGATCAATAGGTTCGGCCAGGTGCCGGAACGCCTGCCGGGCAAACCGGTCGAGGAACTGAAGAGCCTGGAAGCGCTCCCGTCGCTTCTCGGCCTGTAAGATCAAGAAGACGGCTCGATAAGGCTGCATCGACCGTGAGCAATTTTCGCGAACACCGCTACACCACACATGACGGTCTGTCGCTGTACTACCGCGAATACGGCGACCCGTTGTCGGCCGAAACGCCGGTCCTGTGCCTGCCCGGCCTCGCCCGCAATTCGAAGGACTTTCATCGCGTCGCGACACGGCTCTCCGCCGACCGTTGGGTCATTTGCCCCGACTATCGCGGGCGCGGCCAAAGCGATTACGATCCGGATCCCGACAACTATCAACCGCCGATCTATCTTCAGGACATCCGCCATTTGATAGCCGTGACCGGCATGCATCGCGCGGTGGTCATCGGCACCTCGATGGGCGGCCTGCTGGCGACCGGTCTGGGAATCATCTTGCCCAGTATGCTGGCCGGCGTCGTTCTCAACGATATCGGGCCGCAAATCGAGGACAACGGGGTCGACCGGATCGTGGACTATCTTGGCAACGACGACCCGCACCCCGACTGGGACCACGCCGTCGCCGCCTTCAAGAAGCGGTTCCCGACGCTATCCTTCGACACCGAAGATCTATGGCGTGAAGGCGCCGAGGCGACCTGGCGGGAGCGCGAGGATGGCCAACTTCACGTTGACTGGGACGTAAAGATCGTGCTGCCGATGATACAGAAGAAAGAACTGCCCGATCTATGGGCCCTTTTCCGGTCGCTGCGGAACGTTCCGATGCTCGCCGTCCGCGGCGGCGTCAGCGACGTGCTGTCGGCCGAAACCTTCGACCGCATGGCGGACGAACATCCGAATTTGGACCGATTATGCCTGGAGGGCGTCGGGCATGTCCCGTCGCTGGTCGAGCCGGAATCGATTGAAGCGATCGACCGTCTGTTGGCGAAGACCTGATCCCGGCCACCCAGTGCCCGGGATCATCCGTATCAGCGGAAGACCTTCTTGACCGCTTCCTGCCCCTTGGCGGCCGTGGCGGCAACGCCGCTCTTGCTTTTCGGGGCGTCGTCTTTCTTGGGCTGTTCTTTTTCGTTCTCGTAAACGAGGTTCGGCGCCGGCTTTTCCTTGGCGGCTTTGTCGCCATCGCCCTTCGCGGCCGGCTCTTCGTTCTGAGCGGACACGTCGACATGACGGCAGAGGCCCTGGATAAAGGCGCCCGCTTCGATGGCGAGGCTCTCATGGACGATGTCGCCGGTGACCTTCGCGGTCCGGGCCAGTTCGACCTGCTTGCCGTTGATCTGCCCCTTCACCGTGCCGGCAACGTGAACCGTTGCAGCGACGATCGCGCCGCTGACGATCGCGTGTTCGCCAACCGTGACGGAGCTACTGCGGACATCGCCTTCCACCGCGCCATCGATCTGGATGTCGCCTTCGGACTCCAAGTCACCGGTCACCCGCAGGTTTGCGCTGACGATCGACGGTGCAACGCCCGGAGATGTCAATTTCGGCACTGTCAAACTCCGGTTCGAGCCGCCGTCATTCTTTGTCTCGGTCTTGTTACCCTTTGAAAACATAACGACCTGCCTTGATAAACTTTGCCGGGTTCAGGGGCTTCCCGTCGAAGCGTACCTCGTAGTGCACGTGCGGCCCAGTGCTGCGACCGGTGCTGCCGAGAAGCCCAATTCGGTGCCGATGCCCAACTTCCTGGCCCCGTTTCACGAGGACCTTCCGAAGATGACCATAGCGCGTGCGAATTCCATAACCATGGTCGATCTCGACCATCTTACCGTAGCGGCCCTTTCGTCCGGCGAAGACGACTTTGCCGGGCGCCGTGGCGAACACGGGCGCACCGCCCCATCCTGCCAGGTCGACGCCGTAATGCATCGCCTTCTTCTTCGTGAACGGATCACGGCGAAGGCCGAACGGGCTGGCCTGGTGGTAGAAATCGACCGGCGAGACCAAAGGTACGCGCTTCAACAACGACCGTAGGCCGGCCCATCGCGTCAATTGCGTGTCGATCTCGGAGACGCTGCCGGGCAAGCCTTCCACTTCTTCGGTGGTGCTGGCAACTTCGAACAGCGGACCGCCCTGGCCCGACGCCATACGCGTCGCCCGGCCGAGAACCTTATCCAGTTCAAGCCCGGTCATCGTGATAAGCCGCTCCGCTTCTTCGATATTCTTGACCGTGCGTTCGCCCAGACGGTCCAGAACATTGCCTTGGGCGGCATGCAGGTCATTCAGGCGGCGAAGAAGGGCCACCGTCCGCTGCCGCAACTGCACGGTCGCGCCATCGTGGTCGATACGCCCATCGAGCTCCTTGCTTCCCTCGCGCTCACTGCCGTTCAGCGCGATCCCTTCCGAGCCGGTGGTTTTTTCCAGCCGGTTCAGCACTTTCTCCAGATCGACTTCCGCAAGTTTCGCACGGGAGCGGGCCGTATTGATCCCGTCTTCGAGACCGTCGACGCGCGATGCCAATTCGTCGCGCTGGTCCTCAACTTTTTCCTTGGCTTCGCGATTGGACGAGAGCGAGTCGCTCAATTCGGCGACGCGGCGCTCGAGATATGCGCCATCGGTACGCGACCGGATCAATTGTTCTTCCAATTCGGCAACGCGTTCGCGCAACTTCGTTCGCGTCTTGATGATCTGGTCGCGCTCGTCGCCGGCAAGCTTCAGTTCCGTCTTGATCTTCTTCAGCGACCCTTCGAGCAGCACATTCGTCTCGGTCATCTGAAGGACTTTGTGATCGATGTCGTTCAGGTGACTACGCAGGCTGCCTGTCGGCTGATCCGTCGCGTCGAGTTCGGAAACGGAGGCGCCCGCAAGAGCTTTCGTTGCCTTGCGGGCCGATTTGCCGCCCCGCTTCGTCGCCGCGTCCGCCGCAGATACGGCCTCGCTGACTTGCGACAGGAGGCTTTCCTGACTCTCGCGCAAATTCGACGTCACCGACGCCACCTTCTTCTGGTAGCTCAGGACCTCTTCGAACAGGTCCTCGTACGCGACCCGCGCCTCGCGGATTTCATCATTCTTGACCTGGATCACACCACTCTTGACGGTCGACATCAACGTCATGCCGATTCCCCATACGCCGACGGCGATCGCGACCATAAAGGCGCTGATCTGCAACCGGCGTGTGAGTGGAACGAAATGGACGCGTCCCTGCGAACGAAGGATCAGTTCCCGTTCGGCGAACAGCTCGTCCAAAAATTCGATTGCGGAACGACCGCCATGAATTAGACGGTGTATGAAGCGATCCACCGGCAGCATCCCAACCCAACCTCAGAGATTGTGTTTTTAAACGTTGAACGGATATGTGTCGGATGTCGCCTTTCGGCTGAGGATGATAAAGACCATCCTGTCGGCTTAGAAAACATGCTCCCTCCCAAATTCGACGCCTGCTGGACCCACTGCGTCAAATTCCCCTCTCTGTCACCCCGCGAAGTTATCGGCTGACGAGAGCAAAAACAAGTTCCTCAAAATCGCCGCGGCATGAAACTCTTTGCATCCGACCCAGCCGCTAACGCGTTGAACAGGGAGAGTTTCCTCGATTTGCCTTAACGAAGGGTTAACCTCGCCTAACAAGCAGCGTTTGTAGCCCTTCGTAACACAAGGATTTTTCGCGAATCACCGATTCAGCACGCGGCCATTTTTCCCTCGCGACAACGGCCGGCCCGCCGGCGATCGACGCCGAACAAATTATTGTTATGAAAAGGGCTTCGTAAAAAAATCCACAAGCTGGAACACAACGAACGCAAAACAACTCACAAAACCGAGACTCGGCAGGACAAATGCCGTGCCGAAATCCGCGCGAAAATCACCCGAGGTCATATTCAACCGGAGCAGCGCCAAGTTCACCGTCGCGAAGATCATCAACGTCACCATTGACGTGAACCGCGCCAGAAACTCGAGTGGAAACAGGAAGGCCAAGGTCAGCAGCGCGGCAGCGCAGACGCTCGTGGCGAAAATCGGGGTACGGGTTCGCCGCGATACCGACGCGAACATGGCCGGCAGCGATCCTTGCCGTCCCAATCCATACAGCACCCGGGACGCCATGATGATCTGCACCAAGGCGCCGTTCAACACCGCGATCACCGCCAGCCCGTCGATCGCCAGGGTCGGCCATCCGGTCAGTCGAATGAAGATATCCGACAATGGCGCCGTGCTGGCGCCCAGTTCTTGAACCGGCATCGTCGAAACCGCCACCCACGAGACGGCCGTGTAGACGACCAATGTGACCGCCAACGTGATCGCAATTGCGCGGGGAAAGATTTGCTCGGGGCTGCGTACCTCCTCCGCAACATTGACCATATCCTCGAAACCGATGAAGGCGTAGAAGGCCAGGATGGCGCCCGACAAGACACCCACCATGCCGAAATCCACATCGCCCGATGGGTTTGCGGTTACCGTCGATACCGTCTCCACGCTGAACGCATCGCGCCCAAGCCACACGATGACGACGAGGCCTCCTATCTCGAGCACGGTCGCCACAGCGGCGAGTGTGACCGATTCCGTAATCCCCCAAATCGCAACGGTGGTTAAGAACGTGACGGTCACCAGAACAATCAACCAGTTCGGCGCAGCGACGATATTCTGAAGGTATCCCACGGCGCCGGAAACAATGGCCGCGCTGGAAACGAGACCGATAAGGACGACCGCGAGGCCCACGGCCATCGTCAACGCGGGCCGCCCGAACGCCTGGTCGACATAGACCGCTTCGCCTGCACTGCGCGGGAATCGAACGACCAGTTGACTGAACGACAGCGCGGTCAATCCGGCAAGGGTCGCCGCGACCAGGAAGGAAATCGGCGCGAGAACCCCGGCAACCCCGGCAACCTTTCCGACCAGGACGTAAATTCCCGCGCCGATCGTCGTCCCGAGGCCATAAAGCGTCAGCAGCGGAAGCGACAGGCTGCGCTTAAGCAGTTCGCTTTGCATCTCGGCACGATAAAAGAGCGATGCGAGCCTGCATTGACCTGCCGCAACCGACCGAATTGCGCGATCGAGTGTGCACGTCAGCCTTGGGACCAGGGTAACCCGGCGTGTTTCCATCCGCCCACGGTGCCGCGGTGGCCGTCCGCATCTTTATCGCCCTCAAACCCCTCCGCCACGTTGATGCATCGCCCGAACCCAGCCTCGGTCAATGCGATCGCCGCGCTCTGCGACCGGGCACCGGACCGGCATATCAATAGGACCGTCTGATCCGGCCGAACCCCGCCCTCTCTGACCTGCTCCACAAACGCAGCATTGACCTCGTTCGCGGGATAGGTCAGCCAAGAAACGCAGAGTGTTCGTTTTTGCAGCGCGTCGAGCACGGGCAGGCCGACGTATTGCCATTCCGGCGCTGTCCGAACGTCGATCAGGCAGGCATCGGACTCCTGTTGAAGCAAGTCCCACGCCTCTTGCGGATCAAGATCGCCCGCATACCGTTGGTCCGCCATAGCTCCCTCTCCATTCTGGTCTGGCGCCCACTCTTGTCCATGTCCGGGGACCATGCAAGACGTTCATTCGATACGCAAATTCCCGGTTTACCAAGCTTGCTTAAAGAAAGCATGCTTAAAAAAAGCTGGCTAATAATGAGCATGCTTACTATATATTCCATATGACCCAATACGACCTGGAAAGAAGTCTCGGGTTCCTTCTCAACGACGTTTCCCGGCTGATGCGCCAGCGGTTCGACGAACGCGCGCGCCGGCTGGGACTGACGCGGGCGCAGTGGCGCGTCCTGGGTCACCTACGGCGCTACGAAGGCATCAGTCAAAGCTCGCTGGCCGAAATTCTCGAGGTCGAAAACGTAACGCTCGGGCGCCATATTGACCGGCTCGAGGACGACGGTTGGGTGGAGCGGCGGCGCGACCCCGCGGACCGCCGGGTCTGGCGCCTACATCTGGCCAAGAAATCGCGGCCGATGATCGACCGGCTCAATACACTATCGTCCGAAGTGCGCGAATTCGCACTGACCGGACTTTCAAAGCAGGACAAGGACAAATTGATCGATACCCTTCAATCAATGAAGAACAATCTCTACACGATGAACAACATCGCACCGGACGACGGCGGCGAAGCCACACATGGCTCGTCAACCAACAGCAAGACGAGGAATCAAAATGTCGGCTAGCTTAAAATACTCTCTCCGGGTTCTCTTCTCCCGGTTCAAGCGTCCCGGCTTCATCCGATACGGCTTGCTCATTCTCGGCCCGTTGGCGCTTGCCCTGGTCGGCACCTACTACTACGCCATCGGCGGCCGATATGTCTCGACAGAGAACGCCTATGTGAAAGCCGATAAGATCGCGATCAGCACCGACGTCTCGGGCCGCGTGACCAAGGTCAACGTCAAGGAAAACCAGTTGGTCAAGAACGGCGCCGTCCTGTTCGAATTGGACCGCGAGCCGTTCCAGATCGCCGTGGACAAGGCGGAGGCCGACCTGAAGGCGATCCGCAACGAGATCGAAGCGACCCGCAAACTATTCCGCGAGAAAGAGAGCGACTTGGAAGAAGCGGCGAAGGACGTCGACTTTTTCCGGAAGGAATTCGAGCGCCGCCGGTCGCTGATGAAACGGGGCGTGGTTTCGCAGTCGAGGTTCGACACTGCCGGACGCAACCTGGAAGCGTCGCGCAACCGTATCGATAGCATCCGCGAGGAGTTGGGCCGCATGATGGCCCGGCTGGGAGGATCGCCCGAGGTGGCGACGGATCTCAATCCGGAAGTCCTGGCGGCGGAGGCCAAGCTGAACGAGGCCAAGCTCAACCTCGAGCAGACGATCATTAAATCGCCAACGAACGGGATCGTGACGAAGAACGACCTGCAGAACGGCGAGTTCGTGACCATGGGTCGACCTGTCTTCAGCATCGTCGCCTGGGACGACATCTGGATCGAAGCGAACCTGAAGGAAACCGAGTTGACGCATGTGAACGAGGGCCAAGCGGCGACGATCACAGTGGACGCCTATCCGGACTTCAAATGGAAGGCGCAGGTCAAGAGCATCGCACCGGCGACCGGTGCGGAGTTCTCGATCCTTCCGCCGCAAAACGCGACCGGTAACTGGGTCAAGGTGGTGCAACGCGTCCCGGTACGCCTGGAACTGACCGAGAAAGAGTCCGGGCCGCCGCTGCGCGCCGGCATGAGCGTGATCGTGTCGATCGACACGGAGCATGAACGCGACCTGCCGCCGATCGTGGCGCGCGCCGTTGCCTTCATCAAGGGTGATCGCCAGAACTAGGCCGGTTTGCGGCAAGCAACCGGTCGACCTCCCGTGACCCTGACGCGTTGCATGTTCCGCAGATTCCTGCGGCTGTGCAGCGGCGTGCATCGAGCCCCGCATTGCTCTACGCTGGCTGCGGCCGCATTCGCCGGTCCTCATCACTAACCATCATCCGCCGCGGAGGATCGCCCATGTCCCATGAACGCCCATTTGCCGGCCTAAAGGTCTGTGACATTTCACAGGGCATCTCGGGCCCCTATTGCGGCATGATGCTGGCGCAGTACGGCGCGGACGTGGTCAAGATCGAAGGCCTAAACGGCGACTGGATCCGCAACATGGGCGGGCGGATCGAAGGCGATCATTCGGCGCAGTCGCTCGCCATGAATCGCGGCAAACGCAGCATCGCGCTGGACCTGAAGAAGCCGAACGGCCTCGAAATCGCGCGACGCTTCGCCCACGAAGCCGACGTGGTCACGCAGAACTTCCGACCCGGCGTCATCGAGCGGCTGGGCCTTGGATACGACCAGGTGTCGGCGGAGAACCCGGAGGTGATCTATCTCACCGTCACCGGGTTCGGCACCACTGGTCCGCTGGTCAATCGGCCCGTCACCGACCAAATCATGCAAGGATTTTCCGGGTTGCAGTCGATCACGCGTGACCGCGAAGGCGTGCCGCTGGGCGTCGGCACCGCCATCATCGACTACATTACCGGTATCTACGGGTATCAGGCCGTCGCCACGGCGCTATATGCCCGCGCCATGGGATCCGGCGGACGCCACGTCAAAGTCAGTATGTTGCAGGCAGCGCTCGCAGTGCAGGCCGGACAGTTCATCCGCCATCATACCCAGGGCAAACAGCCGCCCGCGGTCGGTGTGCCGGTGGGCGTGTTCAGCACCAAGGACGGGTATCTCAGCCTCAGCTCAAACAAGCCGGCGCATTTCGCCGAGGTGTGCGACCTGCTCGGATTGGAGGATGTGAAGCGCAACCCCGACTACGACACCCACCAAAAACGCATCTGGAAGTCGAAGGAGATCAACGCCGAATTTCAGGCCGCGCTCCTCTCGAAGAGCGCCGCTGAATGGGAAGACAAATTCGGTGCGCTGGGCCTGATGTGCACGCGGGTGAACGGCTACGGCGACCTACTCGACCATGAACAGGTTATGGCCGAGGAAATCTTCACCTGGGCAGAACAGGCCGATACCGGCGCCATTCCGGTTCCCAACCTGCCCGGCATCGATCCGTCGACCCCGGACGACGCTCGCTTGGTCTCGCCACGGATCGGGGAGCACACCCACGCGCTTCTAACGGAACTCGGATACCAGGCGGAAGACATCGCCGCCCTCGCCGCAGACAACGTCATTCCACCGGTCGAGACATAGTCAAAGAAGAACAATCATTTCAGGAGGATCACCCAGAGCATGAGCGACAATCTCGTTACCTATGAATCGAAGGACAACATCGCGTTCATCACGATCAACCGCCCCGACAAGCTGAACGCGTTGAGCAATGCGGTCGTGGTCGAAATCCGCGAGGCGATGATTCAGTATCGCGATTCCGACGACCGTTGCGCCATCGTCAGCGGTGCGGGCGACCGCGCCTTCTCGGTCGGCGCCGACCTGAAGGACCCGCCGCGCGATCCGGACCTCTGGGAATGCATGCCCGGCGTCGGCGTCGACGTGGACAAGCCGCTCATCGCCGCCGTTTCCGGCTACTGCGTCGGCGGTGCCTATGTCCTGGTCCAGTTCTGCGACCTCGCCGTCGCATCCGAGACCGCCGACTTCTTCTATCCGGAGGCCCAGATCGGTTTCTGCGGCGGGCTGATCGCCGGTTGCGCCGGACGTATCCCGTACAAGATCGCCATGGAATTCATGCTGACCGGCAAGCATTTCGACGCCCAGCGCGCCTATGAGGTGGGCATGGTCAACAAGGTCGTGCCGGCGGGCCAGCATATCGAAGGCGCGATGGAATACGCGGAAATCCTGCGCGACAGCGCCCCGCTCGTGGTCGGCGCGTTGAAGCGGTTCGTGCGCAACACGGTCATCCCGCGCGGACCGTCCGAACAATCCGGGCTGGCCCAACGCGATCTTCTCGCGATCCGCCGCAGCGAAGACCAGCAAGAAGGCGGCCGCGCCTTCCGCGAGAAGCGCAAACCGGTCTTCACCGGTCGCTAACCGCCACGGCGGCACGGACGCCGACAGGCGTCCGTGCTTTTGTCCCGCAATTTCAACGGATCGCCATTGTCGCGTATCCTGGAGCGGCAACCGTGCGCGCAGAAAGAAATCATGATGAAACTTTACATCACCCCGGGTTCGCCCTACGCCCGAATGGCCCGCGTCGTCGTCCAGGAAAAGAAGCTGGAAAACCGCGTCGAGATCATCGAGGCCAAGACGCGGACCGAGAATTCGCCGTATTACGACATCAACCCCTCAGGCCGAGTGCCTTTCCTGCTGCTCGACGATGGACGGCAATTCGAAGAATCGGGATTGATATGCCGGTATTTGGATTCGCTCGACGGCAACCCGATACTCGATGCGGCGCCGGGCGCACCGGAATGGGAATTGGAACGCCTGGAATCGATGGCGCGCAGCATGCTGGATGGCATCGGCGTCTGGTCGCGCGAGTATGTTTATCGGCCAGCCGAAATCCGGTCGGATTTCATCATCGGCCACGAAACCGCCCGTGCCATGCGGATGCTGGACGCCTTCGAGCAAGAGATCGACAATCCTGTGCTGAATGGACCACTCAACATGGCGCAACTGACATTGGCCTCTACACTGCACGGACGGGACGTGCTCGCCGGCGGCGTCGAATGGCGCGGTGAACGGCCGAAACTGGCTGCCTGGATCGACCGCATCGGCGAACGGGCTTCGTTTGCGTCAACCAAACCGCCGCCCCGAAAACCGCACTAACCCGATCACGGAGAGGATAGCCGCCATGCCCAAAATCGATAGGAACGGCGTCAACATCTACTACGAGGAAGCGGGCAGCGGCGTGCCGATCTTGTTCCTGCACGAGTTCGCGGGCGACTACCGCAGTTGGGAGCCGCAAATGCGCTTCTTCGCGCGCCGCAACCGCTGCGTCACCCTCTCCTACCGCGGCTACCCGCCGTCGGATATTCCGGACGATCCCGACGCTTATTCGCAGGACATCTTCCTCGACGACATTCTCGGCGTCATGGACGCGCTGGGCATCGACAAGGCGCATCTATGCGGCCTATCGATCGGTGCGAACAGCGCCGTTTTCATGGGCATGCGCGCGCCGGAACGCTGCCTGTCGCTGGTGGTCGCCGGCGGCGGTCACGGCAGCGTCAAGGGGGCTGAAGACCGCGAGGAATTCGAGCAGGATTTCTCGGTCCGCGCCGAACGCCTGCTGAAGGAAGGCATGGAGGTGATCGCCCGCGAGCAGGCCGACAAGCCGAACCGCCGCCCGATGAAGGCGAAGGACCCACGCGGCTGGGCCGAGTTCCGCGATCAACTCATCGAGCATGACGCGAAAGGCTCGGCCTACACCGCCGTCGGCGTGCCGCTGAAACGCCCGAACTTCCAAGACATCGAGAAAGATCTCGCCACTATGGACGTGCCGACGTTGATCATCGTGGGCGACCAGGACGCCAACTGCATCGAAGGCAGCATCTTCCTGAAACAGGCCCTGCCACGTGCCGGTCTCGCCGTCTTCCCGATGAGCGGACACTTGCTGCCGATCGAGGAGCCGGACCTGTTCAACCGCATGGTCCTGGAATTCATCACCCAGGCCGAGGCCGGGCGGTGGGAGAAGCCGTAGCCGCAACGCTAACCATGACCGTCACTCCCGCGGCCGCGGGAGTCCAGAGATCACAGGACTGGATTCCCGCCTGCGCGGGAATGACAACGGGGTATGCTTGGCGACGTGACTACCGGCCCTTGAACACGGCCTTCCGCTTCTCGACAAAAGCGGTTACGCCTTCCACGTGATCCTCCGACATCATGCATTCGGCGAGGCTGCGGGTCTCCAGTGCCATCTGCTGCTCGATGGTGTTGTTCAACGACGCATTGAGCAAGGCCTTGGTGTTGCCGAGCGCCTTGGTCGCCGAACTCGCGAGCCGCTTGGCGATCTTCTCGGTCTCCTCCGCGAGCTTGTCCCGCGGGACGACCCAATTCACCAACCCGATCTCTTGCGCCGTATCGGCGTCGAACAAGTCGCTCAGAAACGCGAGCTCGAACGCCTTCTTCATCCCCATCATGCGCGGCAGGAAGAAGGACGAGCCGCCGTCCGGGCTGATGCCGATCTTCGAAAAGGCGAAGGTGAACTTGGTGCCCTCCGCCGCGATCGCGAGATCGCAGGCGCCAACCAGCGACAGCCCGCCGCCCGCGCAGGCACCGTGCACGCTGGCCAACACTGGTTTCGGCATACGCCGCAGCGTCTGGATACGGTAATCGGTGACATGCATCGAGTGCAGCCGCTGCTTGTAGCGCTCCTCCGCGGTCATGCTTTGGGTCGCCTCATACATCGTCTTCACGTCGCCCCCCGCGAGAAAGCTCTTGCCCGCACCGCGGAGCACGAGACAGCGGACCGCATCGTCCTGTTCCAGGTCGGCCAGGATGCCGACGAAGGCTTCGCGCATTTCCAGGTCCAGCGCATTGCGCGCTTCGGGCCGGTTGAAGGTGATCCAGGCGATGTTATCGCCGATGTCGACGAGGATCTTGTCGGTCATACCGAACCTCACTTTCGAATTCGTGTCGTTCTCGAAAATGCGGCGGCCGCGCATCTGCTCCACGCGGCCGCCGCACCCGATGTTGGAAACCGTCTCAGTCGCTAACCGACATACTGCGCGAACATTTCCATGGTGCGCTTGTGGGACAACTCCGCGCTTTCCTTGTGGTACGAATCGCGGTCGTCGCACATAAAGCCATGCCCCGCCGGATACACGAAGGACGCCACGTCGGGGTGCTGCGCCTCGACCGCGCGGACCTTCTCCATCGGGATCGACGCATCCGTTTCGCCCCAGTGGAACTCCAGCGGGCATTTCGGCGTTTCGGTCATGAAGTCGGGCACGCGCCCGCCATAGTAACTCGACGCGCAGGCCAGCCCGTCGACCCGGCAAGCCGACAGGAAGGTGACGCTGCCGCCCCAGCACCAACCGGTGATGCCGACCTTGCCGGCTTCGGCCAGGAGCGCCCGGGTGGCGTCGATATCCTTCATGACATCGTCGAAATTGGAGGCCTGCATCGCACCGATACCCTTCTCGCGATCCTCGCCGGTATAGCCGACCTCGATGCCGCGCTCGACCCGGTCATACAGCGCCGGCGCGATGGCCAGATATCCCGCCGCCGCATATGTATCGGCCATGCGCCGGATATGCGGATTGACGCCGAACGCCTCCTGCACGACCAGGATACCGCCCTTTGGCGTGCCCTCGGGATCGGCCCGGTAAGCGGCGAATGTGTGGCCGTCCGACGCCGTGATTTCGATATCGGTTCCCATCTTATGCTCCCTTATTCGGTTGTGGCGGCCGGATATCGCCGCTTGATGTTGATAGTGACTTTACCGCGACCGCCCCATCCCCTGTCCAGCACGAGCGTCCGGCGCGGGTCTTTGCAGTTTGCCAGTCTAATTTGCTATATTTATCCGGACAAATTCGTGAAATCGTGGACGTCGCCTCCCGACCCGCCGAAATCAGGCTCTCCCTGACGCGCGGGCCGCTCCCCCACATAAAGGCGACACGGCAAAGAGGACACAGCATGTCGGAAGCACGACAATCGGTACCCGAAGCCCAACCCTTCGAGAAAATCCAGGTCAAACGCATCGCAGGCGCGATGGGCGCCGAAATCGGCGGCGTCGACCTGTCCCAGCCTCTGGACGACGAAACCTTCGATGAGATTCACAGGGCCTGGCTCGAGAATAACGTGATCTTCTTCCGCGATCAGGACCTGACACCGCAGCAGTATTTGCGCTTTGCCAAGATGTGGGGCGGGATCCATCTTCACCCGTACATGAAGGGCATGGCGGAATTTCCCGAGATCTTCGAGATCATCAAGAAGGAAGGCGACGTCCAGAATTTCGGCAACCGATGGCACACCGACCAGATGTTCTGTCCGGAACCGGCGAAGGCCACGATGCTTTACGCCAAGGAGGTTCCCGAAGCGGGCGGCGACACGATGTACAGCAACCTGTATCTCGCCTACGACGCGCTGTCGGACGGCATGAAGGAAATGCTGTCCAAGATGCGGACCTACAACATGGGCGATAAGCGGTACGGCGGCCGGTCGCGGTCCGAACGCTATCGCGACGGCAGCAGCATGGGCGACAAGGTCGCGCCGCCGAACAAGGACATCAATTCCGACCACCCGCTGATCCGCACGCACCCCGAGACGGGGCGCAAGGCGCTTTACATCGGGTCGCACACCGCAAGCTTCCTCGGCCTGACCGACGAGGAAAGCGCACCTTTGCTGAAATACCTGATGAACCATGCACGGCGGCCGGAGTTCACCTGCCGCTTCAATTGGAAGCCCGGCTCGATCGCGTTGTGGGACAACCGCTGCTGTCAGCATTACGCGGTCAACGACTACCACGGTCAGCGGCGGCGGATGCACCGCATCACCATCCAAGGCGACAAACCCTTCTAGCGGGAGTTTTCAAAATGCCGGATAGCGCAGCACTCGACGCGACATCACAGGACTACCGGACCATCGGCGTCAACCGCCTGGCCGGCGCCCTCGGCGCGGAGATCACGGGCGTCGACCTCGCTCAACCGCTGAGCGACGAGGTCTTCGAGGAAATTCATCGCGCCTTCCTCGACCGTCAGGTGATCTATTTCCGCGATCAGGACCTGACGCCGGAGCAATATATCGCCTTCGCCGAGCGCTGGGGCGACATCCATCTGCACCCGTTCAACAAGCCGATGGACGGCTATCCGGAAATCATCGAGATGACCAAGCGCGAGAACGATACCTTCGCGCACGGTGCACGCTGGCATTCGGACCAGATGTACACACCGCAGCCGGCCATGGCGACGATGCTATACGGCCGCGAAATCCCGCCGGCCGGCGGCGACACCATGTTCTCGAACCTGTATCTCGGCTACGAGGCCTTGTCCGACGGCATGAAGGAAATGCTGGGACCGCTCAAAGCCGTGAACAACGGCGACAGCAAGAAACACCCGACCGGCACGACACGGGCCGAACGCGCCGCAGCGGGTACCGGACAAATTCCCCAAAAGGATCCGAGCGAGATCAACATCCAGACGATCACCAGCCATCCGATCGTCCGCACCCACCCGGAGACCGGCCGCAAGGCGATCTATGTCGGCTCGCATACGGAACGGTTCGACGGCATGACCGACGATGAAAGCGATCCGATCATCAAGTTCCTGATGGAGCACACGCACCGGCCCGAATTCACCTGCCGGGTGCGCTGGGACGTGAACACCCTGGTGTTCTGGGACAACCGCTGCTGCCAGCATTGCGCCATCAACGACTACAACGGCCAACGCCGCCGGGTGCAGAAGATCACCATCTCGGGCGACACGCCCTTCTAGGACACCCGCCCGGGCAACGCGAATGAAAGGCTCGGCCGATTTCGGTGGAGCCTTTTCGCGTGCGTATTGTGTTCGGCATTGATGTGGCGCAGTGTAATCGTTCCGCAGCGATGACACTGGGAACTTCGTATGACGGAGCCTACGCCCCTCCTATCGATCATCGGTGGCCAAGCGCCGCCTGTCGAGATCATGGATATCGGCGCAATGGTCGAGGGCGAGGAGCGATACCGCGGGCTCGTCGACCAGGGCATTGCATCGGTCACCGGCTTCGAACCGAATCCCGCTGAATTCGAAAGACTGTCGAATCGGGTTGGTCCCTATTCCTACCATCCAGTGTGTCTCGGCGACGGCAAGGCTGCGACGCTGCACGTGACGAACTATCCCGGCTGCACCTCGTTGCTGGAACCGGACCCGTCGGTCATCGATGCCTTTTCCGGGATCGGGGCCTCCACGCCCGGCGGCAACTTCACCGTCGTGAAGAAGGTTCCGGTGGAGACCAAGCGCCTCGACGATGTCGAAGGCTGCGCCCTGCCCGACCTGATCAAGATCGACGTGCAAGGCGCGGAACTCCAGGTTCTCGAAAACGGACCCAACACCGTGTCCAATGGGCTCGTGATCGAGACCGAAGTTGAATTCGTACCGCTGTACAAGGGGCAGCCGCTCTTCGGCGACATCCACGCCTTCCTGCGGTCCCTCGGGTTCGAACTGCACAAGTTCATCGACATGAGCGGCCGCTGCTTCCGGCCCCTGACACGGGAAAACCCCTATGCGGCCATGAGCCAGCTTCTCTGGGCCGACGCGGTCTTCGTGCGCTCCACCTTCGCGCTCGACCGGCTGTCGGACGACGAGGTGTTGAAGTCGGCGATCATCCTGCACGACGTTTACCGGTCCTACGATCTGGTCCACCGGCTCCTGCAGGAATTGGACAAACGCACCGGCAGCAGGACGACGGCGGAATACGCCAGCTTTCTCGGGTCCGGAACCGTTCCGCCGCTCCTCTACTTGACCCAGCGGGACCACGGTTAGGATTTCCACACCGCCGGTCAGCCGTCTTTGGGGTCGAGAATGTCGTCGACCATGCGCTGGAATTCCGGATCGTCCGGATCGACCTTCCAGTTCTGCACCACCGCCTTGGGATGCAGTTTCGCATTGAGACAGGCGAGATGCGCGAACCAGGACCGGTCGAGCCGGTTGATCGGATCGTCATGGACGCTGGCGATCGACAGCATCACCGCTTCGTCGCTGCCGATGGTTTCCTGGCAGAACGGGCAGATCGCGTTGATCTCGTCATTCTTCTTCGATTTCGTTTTCGATGCGCCGCCGGCGCTGGTGGGATCGAGACGCGCGATCAAATCGGTAACCGAACGGTTCCAGCCTTCGACCTCGTCGGACTCCGCCCACAGGTCGACCAATTCGGACTCCATCAGAACCCGCGAAACACTCTCCTGCGCCAGCGTGACCAGCGCGGGCGCCGGTGCGCCGAGCGCGTCCAAGCGTTTCGCCAGTTCTTCGGGGCAATCGCCGGACGGCCGGCCCATCATCGCCGCGACGACTTCCGCCGCCGCCATCGCTTCCGATGCGACCGACGCGTCGACGCTGGCTTCCTCGGACTCCGCCGCCGCACGCAGCGCACGGTCCAGATCGTCCGGGCCTTGCACCCCGGCGATCAGGTCCATCGCGTCGTCATTCTCGAAATGACCGGTTCCCCAGGCCCCCATGGCGGATCTCCTTCGGACAGGATGGCCGCAATGCGGCCTCCGCAGAACTCTGTCGGGTCACGGTGAACAATTCGTTAGCCGGCCTGCACCCGCAGTTACACGGCCAGCATCTCCAGCAACAGAGCGTTGAAAGCCTCCGCCGCCTCGTACTGCATCCAGTGG
Organism: Alphaproteobacteria bacterium; assembly: GCA_965228975.1. Taxonomy (GTDB): domain Bacteria; phylum Pseudomonadota; class Alphaproteobacteria; order UBA8366; family UBA8366; genus JAJFJD01. Next base: position 1,131,030 of record OZ245851.1, on the reverse strand, counting down.
CCCGCGCCCTCGAGAACACGCAAATCCGCGTCCGGGTGATGCCGCCGCACAAGGGCCAGGCGCTGCGGCACGGAATCCCCGGCGAAGGCGTCGCGGGTCGACCAGATGCCTTTCACCGAGGCCTGGATTTCCGGCAAGGCGCGGCCGAGACCGTCCCAAATATCCTCTTCCGGCCAGGCGGTCATGCGGAAGCGGACCTGTTTCGTATTGGTACGCTGGATATGCACCGCGAGGTCGTCGACCGCATCCGGATCGGCGATCATCAGACCCGCCAGATTGGCGCGATGCACCTCATACACTTCTTCCGGCGACATACTGGGCCGTAGTTTCGCGAGGTCGGGCCGGGGCGCGTCGTCGATGCCGAGACCGCCGGGCGCCACGAGCGTGACCGTCGCCACCTTGTCGGGGCGCTGCGCCGCCGCCTCGCCGGCGAGCCGGCCACCGTAGGAGAACCCGACCAGATGCGCCCGTTCCCCCGCCGGCACGATCTGCGCAAGACCCTCGGCGACGACACGCCCGTAATCCCGCGCCGTGCTCGGCAGCGGCGGCCGTGCGGACGCCCCAAATCCCGGCGCGTCGGCGGCATATACAGTGTAATGCTGCGCCAGCGCCTCGATGTTGCGGACCCAATGCAGCCAAGTCCCGAAGTTACCGTGAAACAGGACGAGCGGCGGCCCCTCGCCCCAGCAATGCCACACCATCTCGCCATCGCCGCAAGGCGTGCCGATCCGCCGCGCCGTCGCCTCGAGGCGCGTTATCGCGTCAAACGGCACGAGGCTTAGATCGCGCCCGCGTCGCGCAGCTTGGCGATTTCGTCGGCGCTAAAGCCCATCTCGCCAAGGATCACGTCGTTATGCTCGCCGACATCCGGCGTTGGATAGCGCAGCGTCTGCGGTTGCGGCGTCGCGGTCAGGTTGACCGGCTGACGCACCACGTCGAGCGTGCCGAGCCGTGGATGCTCCACCTGCCGGACCACGCGCAGATGTTGGACCTGCGGATCGTTGAACGTCTGATCGATGCTGTTGACCGGCCCGCACGGCACGCCCGCGTCGTTGAGCACCTCGATCCAATGCTCCGCCGGCTGCTGCTTGAGAATATCGTTGATGGCAGCATTCAGCGCGGCCCGGTTATCCGAACGCGCTTCCACGCTGTTGTAGTCCGGATCCTCAAGCAGGTTCTCGCAATCCGCCGCCTTGCAGAAGCGTTCGAACATGGTGCCCGACGCGGCGATGTTGATCAGGCCGGTCGCGGTCTCGAAACAGCCCATAGGCACGTTGATCGGATGGTCGTTGCCCGCCTGCGGCGCGACCTCGCCCTTCTGCAGCCAGCGCGAGGCCTGGAAGTCGAGCATGAAGGTCATCGATTCCAGCAGCGAGGTATGGACCCACTGTCCCTTACCGGTCTTCTCGCGGTCGAGCAGCGCAATCAGGATGCCCTGCGCCAGGAACATGCCGGCGCAGAGATCGGTGATCGGGATGCCGACGCGGACCGGGCCCTGCCCCGGCAAACCGGTGATCGACATCAATCCGCCCATGCCTTGCGCGATCTGATCGACACCCGGGCGCTTGCCATAGGGACCGTCCTGCCCGAAGCCGGCAATGCTGCCGTAGACGATACGGTCGTTCACCTTGGCGACGGAATCGTAGTCGATGCCGAGGCGGTGCTTCACCTCGGAGCGGAAATTCTCGGTGATCACGTCGGCCTTCGCGGCGAGCTTCATGAACAGTGCGTGGCCTTCGGGATTCTTCAAATCGATGGTCAGGCTGCGCTTGTTGCGGTGCAGGTTCTGAAAATCGAACCCGTCGCGCTGCCCGGTCAAGGCGACGCGGTTCTTACCCGAGGTTGCCGGCGGCTCGATGTAGATGACATTCGCGCCCCAGTCGGCGAGCACGCGCGCCGAGGTCGGCCCGGCCCGCGCCTGGGTCAGATCGAGTACGGTATAGCCTTCAAGCGGCAATCTATTCTCGGACACGGTCATATCCTCCGTCGTAAAGCTGCCATCCCCACCGCGGCGGTGCGGTTCCCGGCCCGGCTCGACCGGGCCCGATGGTGTCTAGAGATGCGATCAGGTCGTTTCGGGCCGAGGACCGGCCCTGACGGACGCGTTCAGCCCAGGGGCGGAAGATAGCCGATTTACGCCGAAATATCGAATCAGCCAGGCGTATTCGGCGGCTACGCCACGTCCAACGGCGCGCTCAGCGTCACGCCCGGCATATGCATACCCTGCGGCCGGCCGTCGTCGTCCGCCGACCCGAACCGCTCGTAATAGGACGGCGGCAACGGCCAGCCATTCGGCAGGTTGAGCCAAAGCCGCAGCAGATGCCGGCGTTGGTCCGGGTCGGGCCAATCCTCGAAATCGGTGCGCGAATGGAAGGTGATCAGGTTGTTGATCCACTGGATATCGCCCGCCTGGAAATCCATGTCGAGGCGCAGCGCATCGCTCTCGGCCAGTTCCTCTAGCAAGTCCATCGCTTCGACCAGCGCCGGCGTCACCGCGGGCACCCCATCATAACGCGGCGCGGATTCCACGAAGCGCCGGACGAAGGTCACGGTCATGTATCCGGCGTGATAGCAGAACACGGGCGCTTCATAGGTCGGGGCCTTGCCCTCGATATACTCGCCCCGCCGGTCGCGGTGGATCGGTTCGGCCAGCAGCCGCAACAGATCAGGCCGCTGGTCCAGCATCGCGTTGTGGACCGCCATGGCGCTGGTGACGCTGCTTAGCCCGCCCGACTTGGCCGGCTGCAGGCACATCAGCCCGACCAAATCCGCACCCAAGTCCGTATGGAAGGGCAGCCGCGCCCGCGACTGATAGCCGGCACGCGCGTTCATCGCATTAAAGTCGCCACCGATGTCCTTCACATGCCCCAACAAATGCCCGTCGGGGTTTTGAGAGACCGCGTCCCCGAGATGCGCGCCCAGGCCCCAAAAGGCGATGGCCGATTGTTCCCGCGACCATCGGCCGACCGGCAACCCACGCATCAGGTTGATCCCGCACCCGTCGACCAGATCGTGCCGGATCCGCGCCATCACCGGCCCGAGCGTCGGCAAGGGAAAGTCCGCCTGCCCGATCGCCATGATCCCCAGGCCGCGCGCCTGCACCGCATCGATCGCGGCATCGATCTCGGCCACCTCCTTGGCGGACAGCGTGTGAATCCAGTCGTCCCGCTGCGACATTTCCGGCCCGGTCCAGACAAAGGGTCCGGAGATGGGTTCGTAAGGGGTGATCGGTCCGGTCATGGGGTGTCCCGCTGCGGTTTCTTGTTACGCTGCCGTGCGAGCCTCCAGTGTACCTATGCCGGGAAGCCCGTGGCTAGGCGTGATGCGCCGCGCCTTCCACGATCTTGCCGTCCCCATCGACCCGGAGATATTCGCTCACCTCCGCGCCGCGCTCGTTGCGGTAGCGGATGACGACGCTGTCGGGCCCGGCGTAAACCCCTTTGAGGTCGAAATGCAGGTCCGGGTGGTTCGGCAACGCCTTGCCCCAATAGCCGCGCAGCGCGTCCTTGCCGTACAACCGCCCGGTCTCGGACAATCCCATCGCGGCAATATAAGGCGACGCCATCGACGCGTCCTCGGCATAAAGCGCAAGCACACGGTCCAGGTCATGCGCGTTCCACGCCGCCACCCATTCCCGGGCCAGGGCATCGAGATCGGCATTCATGATGAGCATTCTTTTTCTCATAGGTCAGTATTGCTGACTTATAATGAAAAGAATGCTTGCTGAAGTCAATGGCACCGCGCAGCGTCACTCCCGCGAAAGCGGGAGTCCAATCGGCACAAGGGTGTGGATTCCCGCGTTCGCGGGAATGACGAAGCTGCAAACGGGCCACCTACTTCCGGTCGATGGCCGCCTGCATGACTTCCAGGCGGTCGTTGCCGAAATACATGTCGTCGCGGTCGAGGAAGAAGGTCGGCGAGCCGAAACCGCCGCGCGCAATCAGGTCGTCGGTCGTCTCGAACAGCTTCCGCTTGATCGCGTCGTCGCCGATCTTTTCAAAGAAGGCGTCGGCGTCCATGCCGACCGAGGTCACGATCTCCCGCAGCACGTCCTCCTGCGAGATGTCCTTGTCGTCGACCCAGTAGGCCTTGAAGCAGGCGCCCGAGTATTCGGACACCTTGCCCTCGTCGATGGCGACGAAGGCGCCGCGCAGCGCCTTGACGCTGTTGACCGGGAACACGCTGGGCCGGATCATCTTGATGCCCTGATAGCGCGCCCAATCCTCCATATCCTTGCGGTAATAGTTGTCTTTCGGCGGCACCGGGTTCTCGCGGCGCTGATAGACGCTTGGGTTCACCTTGTTGAACACCCCGCCGACCAGGAACGGCTTCCACACCAGTTCCGCCTTGTTACGGGCGCAAAAATCCTCGATCCGGTCATAGGCGAAATAAGTCCAGGGGCTGGAGACGTCGTAGAAGAACTCGATGGTGGTCATGGGGCGTCGGCTTTCTTGGTCTGGTGTAAGTTGGATTTGGGACCAGTGTAGCAGCGAGGCCTTTATCGTGCAGCCGCCGCAAATTTGTCCCGCCGCACCCTTGTCCGTATCCTGCCACCGAGACGTTTCACGCCGCCCGTCGCCTGCGCCGCGGCCGTTCTTTCGGAAAGGACTCCCTGTGCATCTCTGCATCCTCGCCCAATCTCATCGACATTTGGCCCGAGGCCGCTGATGGGGGCGCTCGACGGCATTCGCGTGCTCGATGTCAGCCAGGTGCTGGCGGGGCCGTTCTGCGGGCAGCTCATGGCGGATAACGGGGCGGAGGTGATCCGGGTGGAATCGCTGGACGGCGATCTCTGCCGCAAGTTTCCGCCGGATCGGGGCGGCCAGAGCACGGCCTTCCTGGCCGTCAACCGGGGCAAGCGCGGACTCGCGCTGAACCTGAAGACCGCGGAGGGCCGGAATGTGCTGCACCGGCTCGCCGAAAGCGCGGATATCATGATCCAGAGCTTTCTGCCCGACCGCGCCAAGCAGCTCGGCCTCGACTACGACACGATCAACGGCCTCAACGGCGACCTGATCCACGTCACGATTTCCGGTTACGGCCCGACCGGCCCGCTGAAGGACAAGGCCGGCCTCGACATGATGGTCTCTGCCTACGCCGGAATCATGGGCATCACCGGCGACCCCGATGGGCCGCCCGCCCGGCCCGGTACCCCGGCGATCGACATGAGCACCGGCATGATCGCCTATGGCGCCGCGATGACCGCCCTGGTCGCGCGCGGCAACGGCAACGGCGGCCAGGCGGTGAATGTCTCGCTCATGCAAACGGCGTTGAACCTGTTGGCGTTCAACGCAACCCACTGGCTCGTCGAGGGGCAAATCCCGGTTCGCGAAGGGTCGGGGTTCCTGAAACTGGCGCCCTATGAAGCCTTCGACGCGGCGGACGGGCCGATCATCGTCGGTGCGGCCAACGAAAACGGCTGGCGGCGAGTCTGCACTGCGCTGGGCCGGGATGACCTACGGGACGATCCGCGCTTCGCCACCAACGCCGACCGGGTCGCCAATCGGCCCGCGCTGAAATCCGAGATTCAAGCGGTCCTGAAGGCGGCGACCGTCGCCGAGTGGATCGGGCGCTTCGACGCCGCCGGCGCGGTCGCCGCCCCGATCCATACGATGGATCAGGTCTTCGCGCAGGAACAGGTCCAGGCGACCGGCATGATCGTTCACGCCAAAGACCGCGACGGCAGCACCGTCGATCTGGTCGGCCCGCCCTTCAAGTTGAGCGAAACGCCGCCGGAACCGGGCGACGCGCCGCCCCACCTCGGGGAACACACCGAAGCGGTGCTGCGGGACGACCTCGGCCTCACCGACGCGGAGATCAGCGCGCTGCGCGAGTCCGGGGCGATCGGCTAGTTTCCTTCCAACTCTTCCAACGTCTTCGGCCAATCACCCTTGAGCAGGCGGGACAGCGCGCGGTCGGCGAGCAGTTTGCCCTCGGTCTGGCAGGCGGCGCAGTAGTTCGTTTCGTTGCTGGCGTAGCGGATGCGTTGGACCGGGGCCTCGCAGACCGGGCACGGCTTGCCGTAGCGGCCGTGCACCGCCATGCCGTCGCGGAAGGCGGTGACCTTCTTGGGAAAGCCCTCGCCGGTTTCCTCCCGCAGCCGTTCGACCCACATCACGAGCGTCTCGCGCACCGCCGCGAACAACCGTTCGATTTCCGCATCGGTCAACTTCTGGGTCCGGGTGATCGGCGAGAGCTTCGCCGCATGCAGGATTTCGTCGGAATAGGCATTGCCGATCCCGCTGAACAGTTTCGGGTCGGTGAGCGCGCGTTTGACCGTGTGGTTGTTCCGCCGCAGCGCCTCACTGAATGCCGGCAGGTCGATCTCCAGTGGCTCCAGCCCGCCGGGGTCGAGCGCCGAAAGCCCCGCCTCCCCCTCGATCACATGCAGCGACGCGCGTTTTTTCGACCCCGCCTCGGTCAGGACGAGGCTGCCGTCCGCGAAATCGAACGCCGCCAGATCGCGCTTGACCGCCAGTTTCGCGCCCGGGTCTTTCCAATGCAGCCGACCGGCGATCATCAGGTGCAACACGAGCCAGAGATCACCCTCGAGACCGATGGCGATACGCTTGCCGATGCGCCGGAACCCGGTCACCCGCCGACCGTGCGCGGCACTCAATGGCGGCTGGACGGTCCGCAGCAGAAAGGGACTACGGCAGCGTACCGCTTGCAATTCGGCCCCGCCGATATGGCGGTCCAATGCGTCGAGATAGAGTTCCACATCCGGCAGTTCGGGCATCTGGCCCTTACCTACATGCCTACAGCTCTATGAATTCGTCCACGTAACCTTGGTACTGCTGCGTCTTCGGCTTGTCCTTGTCCTCGTCCAGGACATAGCGGATCGAGCTTTGGCCCTTCAGCGCGCGCGGCAGGATCATGCAGCGGATGAACCGCGTCGGCTCCTCCGCGTCGGCTTGCGCGAAGACCGGATCGGGGCCGGCTTCGAACCACGCCTCGCCCGGATCATAGGGCGTCGAATGCCCCTCCGCATCGATGCGGATCTTGCCGTGTAGCAGGCAACGGATGCCCGGCCCCTGGTGCACATGGGTGTAGGCGCAGCCGCCCGGCGGGAAGGAAACGGAATCGCAGCGCATTAACCACTGCTGCCCGTCGCCGGGGTCGAGCGTGTCGATCGCCGCCGTCAGCTTGTGGGCCGTCTCCACTCCGGGACCGCTCGCCGAAACCGCTTCGCTGTCCGCATCTACCAATTCCCAGCGCCATAGCGTGGCCCCCGCCTCGCCGGCCCGCATGGCGGTATCGCCGGCGCCGGTCAGTAACGCCTGATCTTCGTAAAGGTCATGGCCCCCGATCAGGACGCTGCCTTGCACCACATAGACGATGCGGTTGGCCGGCGGGAGCGGTGCCTCGAGTTCGGCGCTTGGCTTGAGCGTGTCCTCATACTGCCGGAGTTCCAGACTCATTAGAGTTCTTCCGTGCCGAATTCGGCCGGGCTGGTAATTTCCAGGATCTGGCAGTCCTCGGAGCGGCGCAGCAGATCGTGCGGGATACCCGGCGCCTGGTTCACGCAATCGCCGGCTTCCAACTCGACCACGCCATGCGGGCCGTAATCGAAGGCGCAAGTACCCGACACCACGAAGACCATCTGAAAATCGAGGTCGTGACGGTGCAGGCCGGTCGGCCCCGGCATCGGTTCCCGGCAGCGGCTGACATGGGCATTGACCCGCCCGCCCGTGGCTGCGGCAATGCCGAGATCCCGCCGTTCGAGCCACGGCCGCAGCGGATGACTGGTGAAAGGCGTCTCCGCGGCGTGCGACACGCTGTAGCGGGAAACGATCCCGGTCGACGGATCGGGCTCCACATAGTCTTCCAAGCCGGTTTCCTCGGTCGGGAAATCGCCGGGCGACACGACCTCGAGCACCATGCAGTCGGCGGTCCGGTCGGTCTGCTGGTGGACGATACCCGACGGCTGATGAATGCAGTCGCCGGGGCCGACGACGACCTCGCCGTATTGGCCGTATTCGAAGGTCGCCTGCCCCTGCAGGACGAAGACGACCTGGACGTCGAGGTCATGGCGGTGCAATCCGGTCCCACCCGGCATCGCCTGCAGCGAGTGGCTGATGCTGGCGCGCCAACGGCCGCCCGTGGCTTTCTTGATGCCGAGGTCGCGGTATTCCAGGAAGGACCGAAGGCCGCCGGATTCGAATTGGGCATCGCGCGCCCGGCTCACGCTGAATTCATTCACCAGATTTCCCATGACGCGGCGGCCCCCTTCGCTGTTGCGGTTTCCTATTCGTTGTCGGTGCGCGCCCTTCGGCCGAGATATCCGCCGTGATGACGCAGGCCGTAATCATGTTTGGTGACCCCCTTCCGCTCCATAAGGACCAGCGTCAGCGCGTCGCCGATGGCATGCATCACCACCGTGCTGGCCGACGGGGTCAATCCGAGGGGACATGGCTCCACGATCTCGCCCATATCCAGCACGATATCGCTTAAGTCGCGCAAATCCGAATCCGCATGCGATGTGATACCGATGATCGTGCCGGCGCTGAGGTGGCGGCTGAACTCCAACAGTTCCATGACCTCGCGGGTCTTACCGCTCGTCGAATACGCGACGATGCAATCACCCTCCGCGATCAGACCGAGATCGCCATGCGCAGCTTCGCCCGGATGGACGAAGACCGCCGGTGTGCCGGTCGAGCACATGGTGGTGGCGAATTTGCGCGCAACAAGTCCGGCCTTGCCCATGCCGGTGGCAACGACCTTCCCCTTACAGTCGTAGAGCGCCTCCAACGCGCGTTCGAAGGACTCGTCCACGGTGATTGAGGAAATGGCGGCGGCTTCCGCGGCGAGAATCTGCCGCACGCGTTCCTGGGTATTCATAAGCCCTCGATCGTTGATTTGCTGTTTTGCTCGGATCGTCCGGTTGCTATCGGGCAACGCTGAATGATCCTTTCGACAATCAACGACCGACTGTCAAGCTCCGCAAGGCCAAGGTATGCCGAAATACTTTGGGTGAAGTGCCGCCGTCGGTCGCCTGCGATCCCGCTCCGGGTGGCGCGCACTAACAGAGAGGATCATCCGTCGAGGACTTGTCGCCGTTCCTCGTATTCTTCCTTGTCGATTTCACCTCGGGCAAACCTCTCCTTGAGAATATCCATCGGAGATTTGTCAGCGGAGCTCGGCGGCACCTTATTTTGGGCGCCGCCTGCAAGCCACCGGACCAAGAGCACAACCACGGCGATCGCGATCGCAAAGAATACAAACATCATGATTGGGCCAAAGAACCAGCCATGCCAGCCCCCGTCCCACATATGGCGGCCGTAATACGGTGAGCTTGTCTGCGCCCAGGCTGAAATTGGCACAATGAGAGCAACCGGCACAGCAAGCGCGGATATCCCAATCTTCATCCTGTACATAGCTTTTACCCTCATTCCCGGCTGGCAGTATCGCGCGCTAATGCTCGCGCCCGACGCCGTTGTACAAGTTCCCGCGGCTGGAGGGTCAAGTGTGGGGAGCCCTGACCAATCCGGCAAGGATTACCCGTTTCCCTGTCCTGAATGGTCGAAGATGAACCGTCCGGAAGGACGGACGCAGATACTCACCCAACCCGGTTTCGAAACGCCGCCGCCATCGCAGCGGTTTCGGCGACCAGCGCCTCGATGATGCCCACGACCGGGCGGACGTCATGGATCAGGCCCGCGACCTGCCCCGCGGCCGTCTGGCGGCGGTCCTCGTCCCGTTCGGGATGCCGGCCCGCCCGCGCTTTCTTGCGCAGATCCGAAAGTACGGCCTTGTCCGCGCCCTCGCGCCGCGCCGCTTCGTAGGCCGTTAGTTCCGGGGTCGCGATGCAGCGGACGGGCGCGCCGGTCATCGCCTTGGTCACGACCGTATCGGTCTCCGCCATATTCACCAGCTGTTCGACACCCCAGGCGTTCAAACCGCTCTCCGCCGACGCCATGAACAGGGTGCCGATCTGGACACCGACCGCCCCCAACGCGAACGCGGCCAGCACCCCGCGCGCGTCGCCGATTCCACCGGCAGCCAGAACCGGAACGTCGACCGCATCGACCACCTGCGGCACCAGGGGCAAGGTCGCGACGGTCCCGACGTGACCGCCCGCCTCGCAGCCAGACGCAATGATCGCGTCCACGCCTTCCTCGACCATACGGACTGCGTGGCCGACCGTCGGCACGACCGACAGCACGGTAATGCCGGCATCCTTGAGCATCTGCACCGCGTCTTCGCCCGGATCGGCCCGGCCCGTCGTAACGATCGGCACCTCCAACTCGATGCAAATCTTGGCCCGTGTCTCCGTGAAGCCGCGGCCCATCGGTAGGATATTGACGGCAAAGGGTTTGTCCGTCCGTTGCCCGGTCTCGATGATATCGGCGCGGAGTTTCTCTTCGGTACCGCCGAAGGTCGGCAGTATGCCCAAGCCGCCCGCCTCGCTGACCGCCGAGACGAGATCGACACTACCGCCGCCCTGCATCGCGCCCTGAAGGATGGGATGGCGAATGCCCAGCATATCGCACACCACCGTATGGATTGCGGAGCGAGACTGGGACCGGTCGCTCATGGGGCCTTGAATCCGGTGATGCGCGTCAACACGCCTTCCACGAAAGGCTGCACCGCTACGCCCCGGAATCCGGCGGCCTCGAAATAGCCGACACAGTCCGCCTCGGAATGCGCCATGCCCGTGGTCTCGGACAGGGCCTGACCAAGCCCCCAAAAAGCCGCGCTGACCGGACCGCGCCGGTCGTCGTTCAACGTTTCGCCGATCAAATGCATCTCGCCGCCCGGCAATAGCGCGTCATGCGCCTTGGTGATGACCTTCCGGATCGTCTCGGGGCCGTACATCGGTAGGTTGCTGGCCATCACGACGACATCGGCATCGTTCGGAAACGCATCGGCGGTGAAATCGCCGGCCACCGCCTCGACCCGGTCGGAAACGCCGTTTTCCGCGATGAATTCCCGCGCCACCTCGGCGACCGGCGGCAGATCGAACACCACGGCGCGCAAATCCGGCCACGTATCGGCGGCGACGATACAATAGGCGCCCGACCCGCCCCCCAAATCCAACAGCTTCGTGCGCCCGGACAGGTCGACCTGCCGCGCGAAGCGCCGCGCCGCGCCCATGCCGATACTGTAGGTCGCCTCGTGATAGGCGCGCGCCTGCTCCACCGTATAGCCGGCGATATCGGGCAGCAGTTTCAACTCGGACGCCTTCAGGTGCTCGGTCAACCGCCCCCATTCGTTCCAGGCCGGTTTGGTGAACAGCATCCAGTCGCCGGCGTATCGATGGCTTCCCTTGACGAGAAACCGGTCGACATCCGGCGCATTCGCGAACCCGCCGTTCTGGATTTCGACCAGGTCCAGAGCCACGCACATTGTCACCAGCCGTTCGGCGTTGACCGGATGTATTTCGAGGGTCTCGGCGATTGCCGGGATATCGCGCGCGCCCTCGCTGATCGCGGTGAACAGACCAAGTTCGACCGCCGCCATCAAGGCGGCAGATTGACCGTAAGCCTGCGCGTACGCCTGCAGGCGGGTGGTATCGAGCTTCTTTTCTCGTGTCATGCGACCAACGCTACCATAGCGGAGCCACGGCACGAGAACGGGTGCGACACTTTCGCGCGAAAGCCGGAAACAACACCGCCGTACCGCAAGCCGCTTGCACGTCTTTTTCTTTCGACCCTGCCCACATTAGTCCAACCTCGCACTGTATCTCCGTCACGAAGCCGCTAAACTCCTTATTCTTCGGGGATACGCCAATCGCATTCGAATAACTGAACAATGATCATGCCTCAATTCGAGCCATCGGCCGACCGGATTCTCCGGTGCGGGAACGTGTAAACGGCGGGGTTGATATGCTGTTTCTCAAGACTTTCCGGCTCGACAATTCGGACCTGTACGTCTTCGACAACGCTGCGGAGCCGGGCGAATGGGCCGTGTCCGGCGCATTCGCCTTCGCCGACCTGCCCGAGACGATGGTGACCGGCAAGATCGAACAGGCATTTGCACGGGGGATTCTTGGGACCGAGAGTTTCGGGTGGTCGACGCTGGCCTGCATCGCCGAAATCGACGCGACAAGCTACGAAGCGGTGATCGAACGGATTGCCGACCATTTCATCGCCGCCTATGGCGCGTCCGATCGGGAAACCGCCTTGCCTTTGGCCCGCCAAGAAGCGGCGTTCACTGCCGGACTCTGCGAGCATCCGGTCGACACGGTGCTGGCCGTGCGGCGCGCCTTCAAGGACGGGAACATTGTCGAGCGGTTTCGGATCGTGTCTCCACGAGACCAGGGAACGCGCGGTAGGATTCCGGAAAACGCGGAAAACTGACGCAAGCAGATGCGGTTTCCACTGTCGCCAAGGCGCATTTGCGACTGGAGTTCGGGGAAGCCGCCCTATTCGCCGCTCTTCGGACTAGCCGCCGGTCACGCTCATGTGGCGGCTGACCGACGGACGTTGACGCCGTCGGTCGATGACGAAGTCGTGGCCCTTCGGTTTCCGGCCGATCGCTTCGTCGATCGCATCCAACAGTAGATCGTCCTGGTCGCTCATTCGGAGCGGCGCCCGCAGATCAGCGGCGTCCTCCTGTCCCAGACACATATAGAGCGTCCCGGTACAGGTCAGCCGCACGCGGTTACAGGACTCGCAGAAGTTATGCGTCATCGGCGTGATGAAGCCGACCTTCTGCCCGGTTTCGCGGCAGACCGAATAACGGGCCGGCCCGCCGCTGGAATAGTCGATGTCGTCGAGCGTCCAATTCTCGTTCAGCATCGCCCGGACCATCGACAAGGGCAGATACTGATCGACGCGGGTTTCCCCGCCGATGTCACCCATCGGCATGACCTCGATAAAGGTCAGGTCGAACCCGTGCTTGCCGCACCAACCGACGAAATCGCTGAGCTCGTCATCGTTCACGCCCTTCAGGGCGACGCAGTTGATCTTGACCTGAATCCCGGCGTCTTTCGCCGCCTCGAGTCCCGCCATGACCTTGTCGAACTTGCCCCAACGGGTGATCGACGCGAATTTCTCGGGCAGCAGGGAATCCAGCGATACGTTGATGCGCCGCACGCCGTAAGAGGCTAATTCGGCGGCGAATTTGGAGAGTTGGCTTCCGTTCGTCGTAACCGTCACTTCATCCAGGTCGCCGCTGTCGAGATGCCGCGAGAGATTACGGAACAGCGACATGATGTTCCGCCGAACCAGCGGTTCCCCGCCGGTCAGGCGGAGTTTCCGCACGCCTCGGCTGACGAAGGCGCTGCACACCCGGTCTAGTTCTTCGAGTGATAAGATCTCCGCCTTCGGCAGGAAGGTCATCTCTTCCGCCATGCAATACACGCAACGGAAATCGCACCGGTCCGTTACGGATACCCGGAGATAGTTAACCTCTCGTCCAAACGGATCGATCAGCGGTTCACCCGTCATGCCCGTGCCACCCTGGCCTTGTTATCTGCTTCGACAACACTGTTATCTATGTGGCAAACCAAGCATTTCCAGTCCCAGCGGTCAATGGGCCGGGATCCGGATTTGTCGAGGTAATGCCACCGGTTACGGCAACGAAACGCCAAATCGGCAACCCGAAGCAGCCATACCTCTCCAACACTTAGCCTGCCGCTCTTCAAAAGGATATGCGCCACTGGTGCGGCCACATTGATCTACATCTATTTTATCGGATTTCGACGCTGCCGCCGATCGGCGCGCGAACCGCGGTCAGCCGGCTTCCATCGCGAGATCGAGTATCGCGTGACACAGAGCCAAATGCCCCACCTCTACAAACCCATACCCCGGCGAATTGATATAGAGGTTGATATCACCGAGGCCCCGGAGCGGGTTATCGGGCGCAAATCCCGACAGCGTCACCACATACATTCGGTGCTGCTTGGCCATCCGTACGGCATTCAAAATGCTTTCGGACTGTCCGGAACTGCTGATCGCGACAAGGATATCGCCGGCTTCCCCCTGCATCTCGATCTGTTTCGCGAACACCTGGTCGTAGCCGAAATCGTTTCCAAGACAGGTCAACGCCGCCCCGTCGTTCAGCGCTATCGACCGGATGTTGCCGTTCTTGGCGTAGTCGATCGCCAGATGACTGGCGATGGCGGCGCTCCCGCCGTTGCCGACGAAGATGACCTTTTGGCCCATCGCATGCGCCGTCTGCGCCTTGTCCACGATCCGCGAGAAAGCGGTTTCCAGGGGTATGGAGACGTTGCGCACCTGCGTCGCCTCCGCGTCATGCAGCAACTTGGCAAGCGTATCGAAATATCCAGTGATGGATGACGTTGAAATGACGGCCATTCAATCCCCCCTCGGCCCGGGCACTATGCCTCAGATTCGCATCACCCGCGACCACGTTGTGCGGCAACACGGCAATATTTCGAGATGCTATGACGCCCGACGTAGCCCATTGTGGTGCAGCGCCGAATGCAGAAAGGACCGCGCGAGAAGTCCGCCGATATCGAGCGGTTCCGGTGTCCCCACGGGCCGGTCGATACAAACGCGGTTGACCATGACGCGGTCGTTCGGTGCGAAATTCGCCGTGGAAAGGAAGATCGACAACCGCCGATCGGTTTGCAGCTGCTCGGTCATCCATTGCCGTGTCACGCCCTTGTGCGAATGTGGAAACGCGAAGGCGATGTCGTCGAGGCCGAATGTCTCCGCCATGAAATCCAAGCTGCGGCGCAGATCGCGTCGACGATCCGTGTCGTTGAGATGCGCGAACTTCGTGTGGTCGGTGCCGTGCGCGCCGAGCGAGAATCCATCTGATAGCAGTTCCTTCCCCTGATCCGCCGTCAGAAACGGCCGTTCCGCGTCCAAGACGTCCTGCCAGCTCACTTTCATCGCCGCGGCGCATTCGTCCAACCGGACGCAATCGTCGGGTATATGGACCGAAAGGCGGCGCAGTGCCTCACATATCGTTCCCTCGGACAGCTCCTGCCGGGATAGACCGAGCAACGCACCGATGGCCCCGCGGCTCGCGGGCGGAATCCCCGCCGTTCGAATCGAAGTCAGTAGGTAGGAACGCCGGTGCCCGTAGAACAGATGGCGATTGTCCAATGCGCGCGCCGTGACGAAGAAAGTCGCGGGGATCGCGCGTTCCTTAAGAATTGGCGCGACGACATCCGCAGTCTCCCGCAGTCCGTCGTCGAAACTCAGGAAGGCCGGATAGTCGGGCAACGGCGAACCGTCGCGAAAATGCGCGACGACGTCCGCCAATGTAACGATCACGAAGTTCTCCTGGAGGAAATCAAGCGCTTGCTGAAACTCGCGCACAGTCGGGGCGCGATAGATCTCCGCCGTAAACGGATTCCGGACATCGGTGACAATATGCCCGAATACGGAGGTCAAACGCCGCCGCAGGAACGGTTGAATTCGATCGAAGGTCGCGAATGGCGATAGTAGCCCTTCAGCGAAATTTTTCACCGCATACAGATCCCGAATTTTAGCCGCTACGCAGCCCGGCTCGTCTCGTATGCAAATCGATGCACGACATCCGAAGTAAAGGACTAACCTCAACCGCCCGCGATTTGCGGCAGCAGATGCACTTCGCTATCCGGCTCGATCGCTTCGAGCCATGCGTCTTGATAGATTTGTCCGTCGATCGCGACCGCGAGGCCTTCCTCGAGATGCGGTTTTAAGGTCGGATGGCGATCGCTCAACATCGTGAACAGCTGCCGGACCGTCCGGGCGTCGAGATCGAATTCGGCCTCGCCACCGGTGTATTGCCGCAGATTGCCCATCAAGACGATATGCGCCACGGCACCCTTCCGGTCAGCCGCCGTCGCGGCCTTCGATCGCCTTCAGCACCTTCGGCGGCGACATCGGCAGTTCGGTGAACCGGATGCCGGTCGCATTCTCCATCGCGTTGGCAATCGCCGCCATTGGCGGCACGATCGGCGTTTCGCCAACACCGCGCACGCCATAAGGATGCCGGGGATTGGGAACCTCGACGATCACGGTGTCGATCATCGGTACATCCGACGCGACGGGAATGCGGTAGTCGAGGAAACCGGGATTCTGCATCCGGCCGTCCTCGCCGTAGATGTATTCTTCATTCAGCGCCCAGCCGATTCCCTGAACGGCGCCGCCCTGGTATTGACCTTCGACGTAGCTTGGATGCACCGCCCGGCCCGCGTCCTGCAACACGGTATACCGCAGGATCGTGACGCGGCCGGTCTCCTCATCGACTTCCAGATCCACCATATGCGTGCCGAAGCTGGGCGCGGCGCCCTTGGCGTTGATCCGGGCCGCGCCGCCGATCGGTCCGCCGGTCTTCCCCGCCATGTCGGCAATCTCCGCCAGCGACAGTGGATCGAATTTGCCGGCATTGTCGCCGGCCGGCTTGGCGTGGCCGTCTTCCCACACCACCGCGTCTTCGGGAATCTCCCAAATCGCCGCCGCACGGGCGCACATCTCCTTGATGGCTTCGTCCGCCGCCTCCACCGCAGCCATGCCGCTGGAGAAGGTCGCACGGCTGCCACCGGTCAGGAAGTTATACCCGAGCGAACTGGTATCCGCGATCAACGGCCGGACTTTCTCCGGCTCGATGCCCAGCCGTTCCGCCGTCATCAGCGCCAAGGATGCGCGCGAGCCGCCGATATCCGGCGTCCCCGCCATCAACGTCGCCGAGCCGTCCTCATTGATGTTCAACGTTACGCAGGTCTCGCCGCCAATATTGAACCAGAAGCCGGATGCGATGCCGCGGCCCTGCCCTGGCTTCAACGGCGTGTTGTAGTGTTCGTGGGCCTTGGCCTGTTCCAGCGTCTCGACCAGTCCGATCGGTCCGAACTTGGGGCCGTAGGCGGCATGCGTGCCTTCCTTGGCCGCGTTCTGCAACCGGAACTCCAGCGGGTCCTTGCCGAGTTTCTTGGCCAACTCGTCCACCACCGATTCCGTCGCGTATTCGGAAATCGGACCGCCCGGCGCGCGATAGGCCGCGACCTTGGGCCGGTTGGTCACCACGTCATAGCCGACGGTCTTAACGTTCTCCAGGTCGTAGGGTGCAAACGCGCACATGCAGCCCGGCTGAACCGGCGACCCCTGGAACGCGCCCGCCTGATACTTGAGCACCGCTTCGGCCGCGGTGATCCTGCCGTCTTTCGTTGCGCCCATCTTGACCCAGATGTTCGCCCCCGAGGTCGGCCCGGTCGCGCGGAACACGTCGTCCCGGGACATCACCATCTTCACCGGTTGACCGGTCCTCTGCGACAACGCCAGCGCCAGCGGCTCCAGATAGACCACGGTCTTGCCGCCGAACCCGCCGCCGATTTCCGATGCCGTGACTCGAATCTTGGAAACGTCCAGGTTGAGCAACCGGGCGCAATGGGTCCGCACCACGTAATGCCCTTGGGTGCTGCACCACAAATCCGCCTGACCGTCCTCGGACATGCTGGCGACGCAGGCATGCGGTTCGATATAGCCCTGATGCACCGGCTTGGTGTTGAACTCGCGCTCGATGATCACATCGGCCTCGGCGAAGCCCTTCTCGACATCGCCGAGCGAAAACTCCACCCGCTTGCTGACATTGGACGCCGTGTCCGGCTTCGGATCGACACCCTCGGTCATCATGTCGTCATGCAGCAGCGGGGCGTCCGGCGCCATCGCCGCCACCACGTCGATGACATGCGGCAGCACCTCGTACTCGACATCGATCAGCCGCAACGCCTTTCGGGCGATCGAGTTGCTGGTCGCCGCCACCGCCGCGACCGCATGCCCTTCGTACAGCGCCTTCTCGCGGGCCATCACGTTGCGCACGATATCGCGGTAGTTCACGAGCATTTCACCCGCGGGAACGAATTCGGACTCCATGTCCTGAAAATCGTCCCGCGTGATCACCGCCTTCACACCGGCAAGCGCTTCCGCCTTCGACGTGTCGATCGAGACGATCCGGGCATGCGGGTGCGGACTGCGCAGCACCTGCCCGGTCAACATGCCCGGCAGATGCAAATCCGCACCGAACTTCGCCCGTCCCGTGACCTTGTCGACCCCGTCCGGACGAACCGGCCGTGTCCCGACATATTTCAGGTCTTGATCGTTGACGTCGCGTTTCAGCGCCTGCGACATGCTTACTTGCTCCGCATTTCCGCGGCCGTATCGAGCACGGCCCGGATGATCTTGTCGTACCCGGTACAGCGGCACAGGTTGCCGGCCAGCCAATATCGGGTCTCTTCCTCGGTCGGGTCCGGATTACGGTCGAGCAGAGACTTCGCCGCGATCAAGAAACCGGGCGTGCAGACACCGCATTGCAGCGCCGCGTGCTCGAGGAATTTCTGTTGCAACGGATGAAGCTCGTCCCCGTCCGCCATGCCCTCGATTGTCTCGATCTTCTTGCCGCCCATCTCGGCGCCAAGCGCGAGGCAGGCGCAGACCAACCGGTCGTCGACGAGGACACTGCATGCGCCGCAGTCGCCCGACGCACAGCCTTCCTTGCTGCCGGTCATGTACAGCTCGTCGCGCAACACGTCGAGCAGCGTTTGCTCCGGCTCGCAGAGATACTCGACCGGGTCGCCATTAATTGTTGTGGATACGTGATATTTACTCATCGGCCTTCCTTTGCCCGGTCCAGTGCAATCAATGCGGCACGGCGCGCAAGGACGCCCGCCACCTTTGTTCTAAATTCAATGGTTCCGCGTTTGTCGTCGATCGGCTTGCAGGCCGCACTTGCGGCCGCCGCGAGTTTCTCCAGCGCGGCATCATCCAATGTCGTCCCGATCAAGGCATCCGCAGCATCCGCGACCAGCAACGGCGTCGCGGCGACAGCGCCGAGGCTAACCCGTGCTTCCGTACAAACACCATCATCGCCCAGCGTGATGTTTATGCCTGCACCGACCACGGCGATGTCCATTTCCGTCCGCGGAATGAACCGCAGATAGGCGTCGCCGCAATGACCCGAACGCGCCGGGAATTTAAAGGAGACGACGAACTCGCCTTTTTCCAACGATGTCTGCCCCGGCCCGACGATGATATCTTCCACCGGCACATCGCGCTGGCCGTTCGGGCCGACAATCGAGGCAACCGCGCCGGCCGCGATGAGCGCCGGAACGCTGTCGGCCGCGGGCGAGCCGTTACAAAGGTTGCCGCCCATCGTCGCGCGGCCCTGAATCTGCGTCGAACCGATCAGTTCAGTCGCTTCGACGACGCCGGGCCATGCCTTGCACATCCCGGCATGCTCCCCGAGTTCCGCGCCGGTGACCGCCGCGCCAACCCGAAAACCATCGGATTCTTCGGAAATCGTCCGGACTTCCGGAATGTTCTTGATATCGACGACCACACCCGGATCGACCATACCGGCCCTGAGCTGGACCAGGAGGTCCGTCCCACCAGCTAAAACGCGCCCCGCCTCGCCCGCGTCGGTCAGCACTGCTACCGCCGCGTCGAGTGACTCCGGCGCTTCGTATCGCATTTCTTCCATAATGCTCCTCTGATCCCTTGTTCCGGTAAAATATACCGCGGCGGCCCGGAAGCAACCGGCCCGCCGAACCATAGATTACCTGTCCCGTCCATCGCCGGGAAATTCCATTATACCCCTTCTGGCGACACCGCGCGAAAGGCGGTCCAGCTCCCGCGTGGAGTTCGAAATTTTCACTGGCAATTTGCAGTAGGCCGAAGGATAACCCTGGCAGTCGATTTTGGCCGCTTCTCGCAAAGCCGCAAGGAAAAAATAACGCGTGAACCATCAATTGGACATGCCACGGCACATTACCGCAATGGCGCTTGCCGAACGCGTGCGGTCCGCAGCCGCCGGCTTCAACATCGCCTTGCTTCTGGACTACGACGGGACCCTCACCCCGATTGTCGACACACCGGACGACGCGAACCTTTCGGCCGAAACGCGGCGAACACTGAGCGATTTGAGTGCCCGGTATCCGGTCGCAATCATCAGCGGCCGGGCACGGCCCGACGTGCAAAAACGCGTTGCCTTGGACGCGCTCTACTATGCCGGAAGCCACGGATTGGATATTGCCGGCCCCGCCGGCGACCGGTTCGAGTTCATCCAAGGCGCGGATTTCATCCCGGCCGTCCGGCAGGCCGTCGCCACGCTCGAATCCGACCTTGCCTCGGTACCCGGCGTCCTCGTGGAGAGCAAGACCTATACGGTCGCAGTGCACACTCGCCGCGCAGCGGATACCGATATCCCAAAGGTCGAGGCCGTGATCGCGAAAATCCTTGCGGAACAACCGCGGCTCCGGACGAAATGCGGCAAGCGGGTCGTGGAACTGGTCCCGGATCTCGATTGGCACAAAGGTCGGGCAGCGACATGGCTCATCGAGAAATTGGAGGCCGCGCACGGTTCATTGTTTCCGGTATTCCTCGGCGACGACCAAACGGACGAGGACGTCTTCGCCGCCCTGCCCGACAACGGCATCGGAATCCTTGTCGCTGGGGAACCGCGGTCATCCAAAGCGACGGTCCGCCTTAACGCGACGGCCGATGTCGTGGAGTTCCTCAAATTGATGGCCGCCGATTAGACGAAACGGCAATTGCCGACGGCCCAATCCCGCCATGCAATTTTGACTTTCAATCCCCCCACCGCAGTTACTATCTTTAGCGAAACAGGAGGGTTTGCATGGAATACCTGCACACGATGGTCCGCGTGAAGGACTTGGACGAAGCGCTCGACTTTTACTGCAACAAGCTCGGGCTGGTGGAGGTTCGGCGCCGCGACAGCGAGAAAGGCCGTTTCACGCTGGTCTTTCTAGCCGGAACGGACGACGTGGACCGCGCAAAGGAAACGCGCAGCCCGTTGCTCGAACTGACCTACAACTGGGATCCGGAAAACTACACCGGAGGACGGAATTTCGGACATTTGGCGTACAACGTGGATAATATCTACGACCTGTGCCAACGCCTGATGGACAAAGGCGTGACGATCAACCGCCCGCCACGCGACGGCCATATGGCCTTCATTCGCTCGCCGGACGGCATCTCGATCGAACTTCTTCAGAAAGGCGAGTCGCTGCCGCCGCAAGAGCCATGGGAATCCATGCCGAACACGGGCGAGTGGTAGGTCGAGCCTTCCCGCGCATTTCACGAACCTATCGGTTCGTGCCACACTATGAGGAACCGCCAGCTTTACCGTTGGCGGTTCCTTCTTTCTTAAACATCCGTTCAACCAAGAACAGCGGAGCCACTCGCATGACCGCCAAGCGCCCGTACCGGGACCTCCAGGAACACCTCAAGGCATTGGATGCCGCCGGCCTGCTGCAGACAATCGACGATCCGGTGGACAAGGATGCAGAGATGCATCCCTTGGTGCGGTGGCAGTTCTGCGGCGGCATCGCCGAAAGCGATCGGAAGGCATTTCTTTTCACCAATATCAAGGACGGCAAGGGCCGCACCTTCGACATGCCGGTGGTGGTGGGTGCGCTCGCGGCGAACCCCGCCGTCTACAGCGAAGGGATGGAGGTGCCTGTCGAGGAGATCGGCCCGAAATGGCAGTCCGCCATCGCCAACCCCATCCCACCGGTGATCGTCGAGGAAGCGCCCTGCCACGAAGTGGTGCTGACGGGCGACGATCTTTTAGGCGAGGGCAGCGGACTGGACGCCCTACCGATCCCCGTCTCGACGCCGGGTTTCGACGCCGCACCGACCCTCACCTCGACCAACACGATCACCCGAGACCCCGAAACGGGCGTGCAGAACATGGGTACCTATCGATGCGGTCTGAAGGCGCCGGACCGGCTCGTCGTCCGAATGGCGACACGGGTCGGGGGCGCCGGCGGCTACGTGCACTACCAGAAATTCAAGGAACGCGGCGAAAAAATGCCATGCGCCATCGTCCTCGGCTGCCCGCCGTATGTGGCTTTCATGGGACCGCAGAAGCTCCCGGTCGGCATGGACGAAGTGGACGTTGCCGGCGGCCTCGCCGGGGCGCCGATCAACATGGTCAAGGCCAAGACCATCGACCTCCTCGTCCCGGCCGAATCCGAACTCGTGATCGAAGGGCTGATCGACACCGAGATGGTCGAGCCGGAAGGCCCCTTCGGCGAATCGCACGGCCATGTTGCGCTGGAAGAATTCAACATGCCGATGCAGGTGACCGCGATCACGCATAAGGCCAAGCCGGTGATCCCTTCCTATATCAGCCAAGTGGCGCCCAGCGAATCCAGCGTGATGAAGAAGGTCGCATATGAACCGCTGTTCCTGTCGCATCTTCAGAACACGCTGTCGGTTCGCGGTGTCACCAAGGTGTCCTTGCACGAGCCGCTGACCGGGTTGCTGCGCGTCAGCATCATCACCTTCGAACGCGGCGTACCCAGGACGGAAATCTGGCGCGCGCTATACGGCACGGCATCCTTCAAAGGCGACTGCAGCAAGATTTGCATAGCGGTCGACGAGGATATCGATCCGGCCAACGCGGACGCGCTGCTTTGGGCGATGGCCTATCGGCACAACCCGGTCGAGGACGTGCAGATCCTCGAACACCGGGGACAAGGTCACGGGCCGAAGCGCGAACACAGCGGCGAAGAGGATTCGACGCTGCTGATCGATGCGACGATGAAAAGCGATATGCCGCCCCTCGCCCTGCCGACGAAGGAATACATGGAACGCGCCAAGGTGCTTTGGGACAAGCTCGGGCTGCCGCCCGTGCGCGAAACCAATCCGTGGTTCGGTTACTCGCTCGGTGATTGGACCGATGTCTGGGACGAGGCGGCCCGGCGTGCAGCGACGGGCGACTATCTTGAGAACGGCCGGATGACGCTCGAACGCCAGCAGAAGAACCTGATCCCGGAAACGTCGGTCCGCGACGTGGAGGACGGCTGGTAGGCGGTCACGTGGGAGCTAGTCGACCGGGACGCCGGCCTTTCTTGCCTCTTCGACGAGATAATCCCGGCCGCGAAGCATGTCGTCCAACGTCCCGAAACCATTCATGTAATGGCCGGTGAAACCCGCGCCTTCGATCCGTTTGAACATATTGCCGAAATCGACAGTGCCGTCGCCCGGCTGCATGTGGATTTCATACTCGCCGTTGTTGTCCGCGACGCGCACCTCGTCGCAGCGCTGCATGTCCATGCCGTCGATGAACCCGTCGATGCCTTCCGGCACGATATGCGCATGATTGACGGTGAAGGACCATCGCAGGTTCGGCGACGCGATCTGGCCGAAAAAATAGCGGCATTCCTTCAGGTCGTGCGCCAGGTAATGCACCTCGGCCAGGTCCGGCTCCCAATTCAGGTTTTCGAGCAGCAGCAGCGCCCCGACGTCCTCCGCATAGTCGGCCGCCCGCTGAAGCCGGTCGCGCGCCGCCTCCATCCGCAATGCGACGTCATCCGTGAAATGGTATCCGGCGTGAACGACGATCCATTCGGCCCCCATCTTGACCGCCAGATCGCAATAAGCGCGCAGATATTGATCGGCGGCATCCCGCAGGAAAGGGGAGACCTCGGCGATATTGACCGCGGATAAGGTATGCAGCCCAAGATGCACCCCGCCCGCCTGGCATCGGTCCCGGATCGCGGCGCAGCGGGCGTCGTCGAAGGATTCCATCGCATTCGGCGCAATGTCGATCTGTGCGTCGATATACTGGACGTCGTTCGAAATCGCCCAGTCGATGCCTTCCTCCAAGGGTAGTTTCCGCCCGAGATCGACGCCAATCCGGCCCTTCAATGTCATCCGCAATACCTTTCAAATCAAGCCGCTATCGTCATTCCTTGCCGTCGAAGCCGAACAGTTCCGGTTCTTTCCCCGGGACGGGGTTGTTGAGGTAGTTCCCCTTGCTCAAACAGGCCTCGACGCCGCCCATTCGCTCTATCTGCACCAATTGGTCGGCCTTCGCACGCCGGTCGACCGCCTCAGGGTCCAGGATGGCGCGCAGTTCGGCCTCCAACGCCGCGGCCTGCCGGCGGCCTTCCTCCGTTCCCGAGATGTCATTGGTTTCACCTGGATCGTCCTCTAGGTCGAACACCTGGAGGGGCATGTCGACGAAATACAGTAGCTTGTACCGCCCGCGCCGGATCGCGAACATCCCGGTCTTCGAACCGTGCCCATGATACTCGCTGAAACCGACCGTGTCGGTCTCGTCCCCACCGATCGCCGGCCATAGCGAGATGCCCATCAGATCGTCGTCTTCCGCTTCGAGCTTTCCGCCGACCGCCTCGACGATCGTCGGGAACAGATCGACGTGATTGACGATCTGCTCGACCACGCCGCCGGGCTCGATCCCCGGGCCCGCCATGACGAACGGCACGCTGATCGAGTGGTCGTAAACGATCGACTTGGCGAACAGCCCGTGATGACCCGCCGCCTCGCCGTGGTCCGAGGTATATAGAACGCGCGTGGTCTCCAAGAGCCCAAGGTCTTCGGCGACCTTCATGACCGCACCGATCTGCTCGTCCATATGCGTGATCAACGCGCAGTATCCCGCCACCGTTTGGCGCACGAAATCCTCGGTCGCCAGACCTTCGAGGTCATGGACGCGACGAATGTGTTCGACTGCCGGGTGGGTGGGTTGCTCGCCCGCACGGAATTGCGGCGGCAGCGGCATGGCCTCCGGCGGATAAAGGTCCATCAACCGCTGCGGCACCACGAAAGGCGGGTGCGGCGCGGCATAGGACACGAAGAGCACCCACGGCTTATCGCTCGCCGCGGCATGCTCGTTGAGCCACGCAATCGACTTCCTTGTGATTTCGCGATCGTAGACGACATAGTCGCTGTCGTCGCCTATGCCGGTGCGGCTGTACTGGAGTCGCGGCGATGGCCGGGCATGCTCGCCGTCGGGGGTCGCGCGCAGCAACCCGAATAGGGCGCCCCGGCTCTCCACGATGTGCATCGGGATCTGCGATTCCGTGAAACCGTAGTCCGGCCCCTCCTCCAGGTAATGCAACTTCCCGATCGAGGTTACGGTATGCCCCTGCTCGCGAAGGCGGCGGTGCCAACTCGGGATTTTTCCGTCATAGACCAGCGAGTTGTCCCAATACCCGGTTTGATGCGGGTACCGGCCCGTCGCAATGGCAGCGCGCGCCGGGCAACAGACCGCCGACGCCGCATAGGCATTCGCGAAACGCACCCCCGACGCGGCGATCCGGTCGATCGTCGGTGTCTGCGCCACGGGGTGTCCGTAACAGCCGGCATAGTCGCGAAAGTGATTGTCCGCCATGAACAAGATCAGGTTGGTCGGCTGCGGCATTCTGTTCTCCCGGGTCGGCTATTTAGCCCTATAAGGGTACACTAAATCCGTGACTGCGCCGCGCACGGGAAAGGAACCTCGATGACCATGCCATGCTGATACGGCGATTGCGTTTGATTACCGGCCTTGTCCTGGCCCTCTACGTCATCCTTCATTTTATCAATCATGCGGCCGGACTGTTGTCCCTGGACGCAATGGAGGATGTACGCAAGACGGTGACCCGTCTTTGGCGCAATCCGGTCGGGTCCGCCCTTCTCTACGGGTCGCTCCTGACCCACTTCCTGCTCGCGTTGTGGTCGCTGTACCAGCGGAGCAATCTGCGGCTCAAGCTTTGGGAAGCGATCCAACTCGGGTTCGGCCTTTTGATGCTGCCGCTTGCCGCCGGCCATATCATCGGCACGCGGGCACGGCTCGAACTGCTCGACATCGACGTCACCTATCCGCAGATTGTCACGATCCTCTGGCAAAACCCTTCCGGCACGGGGAAACAGATACTCCTGATGGCGGTCGTGTGGGTCCATATGGTCGTCGGGCTTCATTTTTGGCTGCGGCTGAAGAAATGGTACCCGGCCGCACAACCGTATCTATTTCTCGGCTCGGCACTGCTGCCGATCCTGGCACTGATGGGCTTCGTCCGCGCGGGGCTTGCGGTGGACGCGGCTGACGCTCAACCAGGCTGGACCGCGGCGATATTCGCCGCCTTGAGGCCCAGCGATCCGTCGATGGCGGAGATCCACGCAAGGCTGGAGCCGATCGCGCTGACGGTAATGGCCGCCCTGCTGATCGCCGTGCTGGGCGCCCGTCAAATACGCCACGCGGTCCGCAGCCGGATCGGCGCCTATCGACTGCACATGCCATCCGGGGCCCCGGTCACGGCATCGGTGGGCACAACTATGTTGGAGGCGATCCGCGCCGCCGGAATCCCGCATGCCTCGGTCTGCGGCGGACGGGGTCGGTGCACGACCTGCCGGGTCCGCGTCAGCGACGGCGCACGGGCGCTGCCGAAACCCAACGAGACGGAGACACTCGCCCTACGCCGGATCGAAGCGCCCGAGAATGTGCGGCTCGCTTGTCAAACCCGTCCGCGCCGGGATACGTCGATCGTCCCACTTCTACCGCCGACCGCATCGGCCCAGACGGCGCGCCAACTCGGCAGTGTGCAAGGCCACGAGCAGGCCGCCGTCATCATGTTCCTCGATCTCCGGGATTCGACGGCGCTCGGCGAACGGCTACTGCCCTATGATACGGTGTTCATCCTCAACCAGTTCTTCGCCGAGATGTCGGCCGGTCTGCGTGAAACCGCCGGCCACTACGCGCAGTTCAACGGCGACGGACTTATGGCGATCTATGGATTGCAATCCGGCGTCGAAGCTGGCTGCCGCGAGGCATTGGAAGGCGCGGTCACCCTGCACGGACGGCTCGCCCAACTAAATCAGAGTCTAGGCGCGGAGCTCGGCCAATCGTTGCGGATGGGAATTGGAATTCATTGCGGCGAGGCCATCGTCGGGACGATGGGCCCGCCGGATGCGCCGACCCTGTCGGCGGTCGGGGACAACGTCAACATAGCCGCCCGACTGGAAGCGTTGACGAAAACCTATGGCTGCCCGATCGTGATCTCCCGCTCGGTCGCGGACACGGCGGGCCTCGACCTTGGCCGCTTCGGCGAGCATAAGGCGCCCATCCGGGGCCGGGACAGCGAACTCGATATCCTCGCCATCGACGACATACCGGCACTGACCAAAATTCTCGATCTCTAGTGCGATTGCCGCTCCGCGGCGGCGGTTAATGCAGTCGACCTACCGGTGCTTCGGCCTCGTCGATCCAGTCCGCTACCCGATAATTCGCGTCCGCCTGTCCGATTTCCGGATGGTGATGCCGATAGACCCGTACCGCCGCTTGAAAGGAATAGGCGTCGTCCAGACCGGTTTCCCGGAGGTTGCGGTATGCGTTCAGGACCGCCGTCTTGCAGGAGAACGTCTTGATTCTCCGTGTTTTCTCGCCGACACCCATGATTTCCTCTGTGTTTAGCCTGGCCAGGTGTTAGGCGACACGTCTTCCCGACATCAACACCGCCGATACCGCCCTTCCTCAATTGGAAAACACTAATATTGCAATTGAGAACGACTTGCAATTAAATTGCCGGCCAAAATCCGGGATAAGGTCAGACTCATGAGCGGCGCCGAGACCTTCATCCATCTGCAAACCTGAGCCGTTCCGGCGGCTACCCCCTACTCCGCCGCGTCCTGCGAGACCTCATCCTCCATACTGATCTGCAAGGCATCGTTGAAGCGGTTGAAGAAACCGCAAAGCCCGATGCGCAGCGTCAATTCGACGATCTGTTCCTCGGAGAAGTGCTCCTGCAGCATTTCGAAGATGGCGTCTCGCATGTATTGCGGCTTCTCGGTCACCTGAACCGCGTAATCGCGTACCAGCAGATCGACATCGTCGAAGCCCGGGACCTCATCGTCGAGGATGCGGTCGGTCGCCACCGGATCGAAGCCCTGCCCGGCCAGCCGCGGCGCGTGATGCGCCACGCAGTAGGTGCATTCGTTCAGTTTCGACACCACGACGAGCGCGATTTCCAGATACCGCTTCGGCAGCACGGCCTCGTCGGCGAGGTCGAGCAGCAATCCCATGATGTGCCGCACCGCCGGAGGCCGATGCGCGAAAATCTTCGCCTGGTTCTCGAACGGCCCGTACTCGGTGCAATATCGCTGGAAGATTTCACGCGCGTCGTCCGGCAGCTTCTCCGGCCCGATCTCGCTGACACGAGGCATCTTGGTTTCTCCCTGTGATGAGCTGGCTGGCGGTGGGTATCGTCCGGCGTCGGCAAATCTCCGAGACACCGATGCAGTCTATGGCCCGGGGGACTGAAGCGGCAAGCTTTCGTCTGACCTGCCCGTGTGGAAACCTGATGACCGGCGCGCATTTTGACTTGACGATCCGGTCCCGGTGGTACCTTCTAATTTCCTGGGAAATTTCGATGGAAACGCGCGGATTCGACGGTACGTTTCAACCATGCGAATCAGCGCCGGTTTCAATCGCTCAACGCACAAGCAAGTCCAAGATCGAAAAGATCGAGACGATTAACAGGGAGGCATTTAATGCGGTTACAAGGGATACTTTTGGCCGGGGCCGTCGCTGCCGGTTTGTCCGCGACGGCAATCGCGCCCGCGGCGGCGGAAGTTCAGAAATACCAGTTCGAAGTTGTTGGAACGTGGGGCTTCCTCGAGAACTGGAAGGAATTCGAAAGCAAGTTCTGGAATGAGCGGCTGCCCAAGGCGTCCGGCGGCAAGCTGACGGCCAACGCCAAGCCGTATACCGAATTGGGGATCAAAGGCTACGAAGTGATGTCGGGCCTTAAGAAAGGCGCCTATGACGCCGTTCACGCCCTAACCTCCTACAGCGCCAAGGCGAGCCCGGCGCTGGAAGGGATCGACCTCGCCGGCGTCATCCAGGATTTCGATACGTACCGCAAGGCTGTGAACGCCTATCGTCCGATCCTGGAACGGGAAATCGCGGAAAAGTACAACGCGAAACTCATCAATATCTACACCTTCCCGAGCCAACAGCTCTGGTGCAACATGAAGGACCGCAGCATCAAGAGCATCGCGCTGACGGACCTCAAGGGAAAGAAGATCCGCACGTATAGCCGGACCCTCGGCGACTTCATCGAAGGTCTGGACGCCAGCGCGGTCACCATCGCCTTCGCCGAAGTCGTCCCGGCCCTGCAGAAGGGCGTCGCGGACTGCGGCATCACCGGCACCATGCCAGCGTATAACGCCAAGTGGTGGCAGGTGGTCACGCATAACATCCGCGTCCGCGTCGGTTATGCGGCGACCTTCACCGCGATCAACATGGACACCTGGAAAGACCTGAACGCCGATACCCAGAAGCTGATCATGTCCGAGGCCAAGAAGATGGAAGACGAAGCCTGGGCCTTCACGAAGACGCTCGATCAGAAGGGCATGGACTGCAACGCGGCCGGACCCTGCGACAAGGGTAAGCCCGGCGGCATGATTCCGATCACGCCCGCGGCGGCCGATCAAGCGCTGCTGAAGAAGATCGCGAAGGAAGTTGTGGTCAAGCGTTGGGCCAAGCGGTGCGGTGCGAAGTGCACGGCCGAATGGAACGCGACCATCGGCAAGGTCGTCGGCATCACGGCTTCAGAGTAGGCAGCCCCCTCTCCGAACTTCATAGCGCCGTGCGGACGGTTACCCCGTCCGCACGGCGGCCGGAGTCGGCGAGCGGCGCGTCCCAACATGTTCAGCTTGCTCCACGCTAAATTCCTGTCGGTATCGCGCGTCGCCGTTTGGTGCGGGGGTGCGGCCCTGCTGTTGTCGGCGGTGATGGTGACGTTGGACGTCCTCTCCCGAAAGTTCATCGGTTTCACGATCAGCGGCGCAGATGAGATCAGCGGCTACGTCTTCGCCGCCAGCACGACATGGGCCTATTCCTACTGTCTGCTGACGCGGTCCAACATCCGCATCGATTTCCTGTACAACCTGCTGAGCGTCAAACCGCGCGCCTTCCTGGACATGGTCGGCCTGCTGCTGCTGCTCTATTACATCTATCTTCTAACGACCAAGGCCTTCGTCCTGTTCATGGAGAATGTCGAGCAGGACGCGACGGCGCAGACCACCCTGGCGACTCCCCTCTGGATTCCCCAGGTCTTCTGGGTTTCCGGCCTAGGGTTCTTCCTACTGACGCTGATCTTCCTCGCGATCTATGGACTCGTCGCGATAGCCAAACGGGATTGGATCACTGTCAACCGGATCGCCGGTGTCCGGACAGTCGAAGAAGAAATCTCCGAAGAAACCCATGTCTGAACCACTGCTCGGCCATAGGAAACCGCCGCGTTCACCCCAGTCGGAGTGTCGACCATGCCATTGCTGATCGTCGGCATTCTGTTATTGCTCGTCGTGGCCGCGGTACCGATTGCCGCGGTTCTGGGCATCCTCAGCCTGACGCTCGACGAGATGTTCATGCGCGGACGCCGGTCGCTGATGCTCGGCGACTTCGTCTGGGAACAGAGCATCGAATACATCCTCGTCGCCATTCCGATGTTCATCCTGCTCGGCGAGATCATGCTGCGCGCCGGGATCGCGCTGCGCATGTACAACGCGGTCATTCAGTGGCTGTCCTGGCTGCCGGGCGGCTTGATGCACGCCAATATCGGTTCGTCGGCGATCTTCGCGGCCTCGTCCGGATCCAGCGTGGCGACCGCCGCGACGGTCGGCACGGTGGCCTATCCCGAAATCGAGAAGCATTCCTATAACGAACGGCTGTTCCTGGGCTCGCTGGCGGCGGGCGGTACGCTCGGCATTCTGATCCCGCCCTCGATCAACCTGATCATCTACGGGTTGTTGACGGATTCCTCGGTGCCGGAACTCTACCTCGCGGGAATTTTTCCGGGGTTGATGCTGGCCGGGCTGTTCATGGGCGTTATCCTGGTCGCCTGCCTGTTCCGCCCCAAATGGGGCGGCGACAAGATCGAAACCAGTTGGGCCCAGCGCATTCGCGTGCTGCCGGACCTGCTGCCGCCGGTCCTCCTGTTCCTCGCGGTCGTCGGGTCGATTTACGCCGGCATCGCGACCCCGACGGAAGCCGCTTCGATCGGCGTCGTCTTCGCGCTCGGAATCGCGGCCTACAACCGCGCGCTGACCGTCGAGATGCTCAAGCAAGCCTTCGAAGGCACGATGCGGTCCAGTGCGATGATCATGCTGATCATCCTGGCGGCCGTGTTCCTGAACTTCGTGCTGGGCTTCATGGGCGTCACGCAGGCCATGCTACAGGCGATCGAGGCGTTGGGCTGGACGCCGATGCAGACGATGATCGTGATCATCTGCTTCTACATCCTGCTCGGCATGTTCATGGAGACCCTGTCGATGATGCTGACGACGATCCCCGTCGTCTTCCCCATCGTCGTGCATATGGGCTTCGACCCGATCTGGTTCGGCATCCTGATCACCGTGCTGATGGAAGCCGCGCTGATCACCCCGCCCATCGGCATCAACCTGTACGTGGTGCATGGCATCCGGGTCCGCGGCGGCGATTTCAACGACGTGAGCGTCGGCGCAATCCCGTTCCTGCTCGCCATGTTCGCGCTGCTGGCGCTATTGTTGATCTACCCGGAAATCGCCATCTGGCTGCCGCAACAGTTCTATTGATACTGTGCCGCATGCGACCCCGCCGGAAAAAATCGGCGGGCGCATCCGATTTTCCGACGGAGGACCCTTCCCCATGACCGATATCGACACCGGCCTGAACGCGTGGCAGTTCGCGACCAACCACAACCGGATGATCGAGTTTCAGGCGGACAAGACGCCGGCGGCGGACGGCCCGGTCGAGTTGGCTTATTTCGGCAGCTCCGCCTTCCGGATCACCACGCCGAAGGGCATCACCGTGATGGTTGATCCGTGGCGCAACCATCCGTCGCGCAAATGGGATTGGTATTTCCACGACTTCCCCATCACCGAGGTGGATGTCGGGGTCTCGACCCACGCGCATTTCGACCATGACGCGTTACACCGGCTCGACGCGCATGTCCTGCTCGACCGGCTGATCGGCACCTATACCTTCTCCGACCTGACGATCCGCGGTATCGCCGACAAGCACGCGACGGATTCCTGCTGCGCGATCTACGACTTCAAGAAGATCCACAAGCATTTTCACGGCACCGATATCGAGCCGCCGAACAACCCGCGTTCCTGGGACCATTGCCTGATCGTCATCGAGACCGGCGGCCTGCGCATCCTGCATTGGGGCGACAACCGGGCCCAGCTCTCGGACAAAATCTGGGAAGCGGTGGGCGAAATCGATATCGCGCTCATCCCCGTCGACAACTCGCAGCATGTCATCGGCTTCGGCGCGGTGAACCATATCGTGGACACGCTGAAGCCCAAGGTCGTGATCCCGCATCACTATTACATCTGGGACATGGTCCAGCGGCAGAGCACGTTGCAGACGCCCAGCAATTGGCTGGAGAAATACGACAACGTGGACGAGGTCGGCGGCCCGACGCGGACCTACACCAAGGAGTCGGTTGCGGACCTCGACGGTGCCATCCACTATTTCGGGGACCACGTGGCTTTCGACAAGAAGGCGTGGTTCGAGGAAGGCCGATGACACCTTTGGCGGAAGCGCTCTGGCACGCGCGGCAACATGGCGGCACCGTGGAGCGTCCCGATGTTCTGTGGCTGGAAGACGCCTATGCCGTGCAGGCTGAAATCACCGCGGCGTCCGGCATGAAGCAAGTGGGCTTCAAGGTGGGCTCGACCAGCGTCGAGGCGCAAAAGAAACTCGGCACGGACGAACCCGGCGCCGGCCCCCTGTTCGCTCCCCTGGTCCATGCCAGCCCCGCGACGATTCCGATCTTCCCGGAGCATCTTCCGGCGATCGAAGGCGAGTTCGCGGTCCGGCTCGGCCGGGACGTGCCGCCGCGCGATACCGAGTATTCCTGCGACGAGGTGACGGACGCGATCGAGGCGGTGGCCGGCGCGATCGAAGTGGTCGGCACCCGTTTCGAAAAAGGCTTCGCGAAGCTCGGGCGCGCGCTCGTCACCGCCGACGGCGGCGCAAACATCGCCTTCGCTCATGCCAAATGGGCCACGATCTGGCGGGATCTGGACCTCGCCCACCACGAGGTGGTCGCTTCGATCAACGGCGAGGAGCGCAAGCGCGGCACCGGCTCGGAAGTTCTCGGCCACCCCTTCAACGTCCTGCAATGGCTGGCCAACAAACTGTCGGCGGACGGCCACGGCCTGAAAGCCGGGCAAATCGTCTCGACCGGCACCTGCACGGGATTGATCGGCGTGAAGCCGGGCGACAAGGCGGTCTGTGATTTCGGCGGGCTCGGCGCGGTCGAAATTCGGTTCACCGAAGCAGAACGCTGATCTAGCCCAATTCGAAGGTCGTCAGCCCGTGGATGCGGCCGAGCGGCAGATCCGGCGCCGCACCCTTGTACATGCGGGCGGTCTCGAAGACCGGCGTCATACCTGCCTGTTCTGCGAAGGCCGTCGCCGCTTTGTTGGCCTCCGGCGGGTCGATGGAAATCTCCGATCCCGGCACGGCGGCGGCGGCGAGGGCGGCGAACAACGCTTCGGCGACCGCATCGGTATCGGCGAATAACGGCCCGATCTTGTATCCCCGGATACACTCGCGGATGACCCCATACCCAACCAAATCACCGTCGGCGACCGCGATCTTCCCTTGACGGCGCACGCCCGTCGCCGGGCAGGCCCAAGCGGACGCGAAATCGTCGCGCGGCGCACCGAAAAAGGCACGGTCGTACGGCAGAAGCGCCGCAAGGTCGGCCTGCGCCACGTCCCGAATTTCAACCCCATTCGCATCGACGGCACCAAGTTTCGGGACGCCCGTGTAGCGGATATTGCGGCCCGCCAAAACGAATCCGCTTTTCTTGTAATTCTCCTGCTGGTCGACCACCCCGTCGAGCCCGACCGCCCGGCCCGCGAGATGCGCCATGCCGGCGTTCCAGATCGCGATGCCGGCTCCGGTCCCGCGGGCGTCGGGATGCGCGATGTAGAAGCCGAGGAAGCCGTAGTCGTCGCCGTAACGCACGACCGAGATGGAGGACACCGGCGCACCGTCGCGGAATCCCATGAGGAACCCTTGCGGGTCCGCCGCGTGGAAGACCTGCAGATCGTCTAGCCCCGGATTCCAGCCCTCGCCCGCCGCCCAGTCGATGGCGGTTTGGAATTCATCGGCGCCGACCGCCCGGATCATTAGATCGCTCATCGTCGCCCTCCTCCTCCCCCTGCGCCAATCCCGGCGCTCGCCAGCGCCTCCGCCAAGGTCACGGCGGCGGCCACGCCGTCGACCACCGGAATCCCGAACCGGACGCGCATGTCCCGCGCCAGATCGGCCATGCCGGCGCAGCCCAGCACGATGGCGTCGCAACCGTCCTCGGCGATCGCGCGCTCGGCCTCCTCCGCGACTTTCCGCTCCGCCGCATCCCGCGCGAACTCCAGATCGAGCACCGGCACGCCCGCCGCCCGCACCTTAGCGCAGCGCGACGCGAAACCGTAGCGGGTGATATTCTCTTCGAGCACGGGCACCGATACGGCGAGCGTCGTCACGACGGAAAACCTGCGTCCAGCGAGCATTGCCGCATGATAACCGGCCTCGCCGATGCCGATCACCGGGACCGGAGACTTATCCTTCAATTCCAGCAGCCCGGTGTCGTCGAAACAGGCGATGATCAGCCCGTCGTATCCGCCCTTCTCCAAAACCTCCGTCTCGAACAAGGCGAACAGGCCGGGTAAGGCGGCGGCACCGTCCTCCGGCCCCTGGATCGACGCCGGTCCGTCGGACGGGTTAAGGGCGACAATCTCCGTTCCCGGCCGCGCGGCCAAGCGGGCCGCCGCCGCAACACTTTCGGTCATTTCGGCGGTCGTGTTGGGATTGATGATGAGCAGCCGCATCGCCTAGGCCATGCCGTCGCCGGCATCCGACCCGAACTTGGCGCGCCGGCGCCGCAACAGCGCGACACCACCGAGGCACAGCGCAATGACGACAAAGGAAAACGTCGTGGTCAGCGTCCCGAGCGCATAGAGCACCGGCGTGGTGACATTCGTGGTCATGCCGAAAATCTCCAACGGCAGCGTGTTGTCCGACCCGGCGGTCAGCAGCGTGCGCGCGAACTCGTCATAGGACAAGGTAAACCCGAACAGCGCCACGCCGATCAGGCTCGGCGCGATGATCGGCAGCACAACATGACGGATCGTCTGCCAGGGGGTCGCGCCCAGATCGCGCGCCGCCTCCTCGTAGGACTTATCGAACCGGTTGAACACCGCGAACATGATGAGCAGGCCGAACGGCAGGGTCCAGGTAAGATGCGCGCCCAGCCCCGAGGTCGACCAGTGGACGTCGAGGTCGACGATGTTGAAGATCAGCCCGATGCCGAGCGAGATCAGGATCGACGGGATGATCAGGCTGGCGATGGTCAGGTAGAAGACGACCGAGGAGCCGCGGAAATTCTTGCGAAAGGCCAGCCCCGCCATGACGGAGATGATCAGGGTCAGCACCATCACGATCAGGCCGAGCACCAGCGACCGCGAGAACGATCCCCAAAAATCGCCGACCGCCTGCTGCTCGAACAGGTTCCAGAACCAATGCACCGACACCCCGTTCATCGGGAAGGTCAGGCCGCCGTTCGGCCCCTGAAAGGACAGGATGCCGATGGTGATCACCGGGCCGTAGAGAAACAGCACGAACAGCGCGAAGAACGCCGCCAGGAAATAGAATCCGCGTCCGCGCTTGTCGCCCATCACAGTTCCTTCCGGATATTCACGAAGCGCATCATGATGCCGATCATCAGCAGCACGGTGATGAGCAAGACCACCGCGCTGGCGGCGGCGGCGGGATACTGCAGCAGGGAAATCTCGTTCTGGATGATCCGACCCACGGAGGCCGACTGCGACCCGGACATGAAGCGAACCGTGATGAAGTCGCCCATCACCAGCGTCACGACGAAGATCGAGCCGATCATGATACCCGGCTTGGAGAGCGGGATGATTACGTTGGTCAGGGTCTGGAAGCTGCTGGCGCCCGCATCGCGCGCCGCCTCGATCAGAGACTTATCGATCCGCATCATCGTGTTGAAGATCGGCACGACCATGAACAACGAGTACAGGTGCACGAAGGCCAGGATCACCGCGAAATCCGAGAACAGCAGGAACTCCAGCGGTTTGTCGATCGCGCCGACCGCCAGCAAGGCGTTGTTGGCCAACCCTTCGCGCCCGAGAAAGGGAATCCAGGAGATCATCCGGATGATGTTCGACGTCCAGAACGGGATCGTGCAGACCAGGAACAAGGCGATCTGCCAGGTCAGCGACCGGACGTGGAACGCCAGGAAATAGGCGACCGTGAACCCGATCACCACGGTAAATACCCATGTCAACGCGACGTATTTGACCGTGGTCAGATAAGTCTGCCACGTCACCTTGGCGGTCAGGTGATACTCGTAATTCTCCAGCGTGAAATCGGGAAAGAAGGACCACTCGTTGTAGCCCCAGAAGGAAACGACGGCGATGGTGACGATGGGCACGACCAGAAACAGCGTCAACACCGTCATCAGCGGCGTGATCTGCAGCCAAGCGCCCACACCGTCGGCCTTCGGTGTCCGCGTTTCCGGCGGCGCGTCGGCGATGACGGGATTCGCCAGCCTGTGGTCGGCAAGGGCCATGGTCACTCGCAAAAAAAACGGTCCGGTCCGGTGCGGGTACACCGGACCGGACCTCATCGTATCGCTAGATCAAGCGGCGATAAACTCGTTCCACTTACGGACCATGTATTTGTTCTCGTCCATGACCGCGTTCCAACAGGCAACCGCGCCCATGCGGTCGTAGAAGGAACCGCCGTCACGCACCGTGCCGGCCTTCTCCATCACCTTGCCGAACGGATTGACGATGTCCTTCTGCGCGGGCTTGCCCTCGAACCAGAAGCCCCACTCGTCCGCCGACATATACTTCTTCGACGTTTCCGGCACCGCCGAGTAATAGCCCTGGCGCATCAGAAAACCGCCGACCCAGCCGTCGAGGTACCAGTTGATATACTCGTAGGCCGCATCCAGTTCGATGCCCTTGAGGTTGGACGACAGGCCGATGCCCCCGCCCCACGACCGGTAGCCTTCCTTCAGCGGCTGATAGATGCAGGGTATGCCCTTGGACCGTACGGCCGTGATCGCCGGCGACCACATCGACTGGATCACCACCTCGCCCGACGCCATCAGGTTCACGCTCTCGTCGAAGGACTTCCAGAAGGCGCGGAATTGCCCCGCCTTCTTCGCCTCGGTGAAGATCTTCATCGTCTTATCGATCTCCGCCTTGGTCATGTTGCCCTTGTCGCCATATTTGATCTCGCCCATCGCCTCGCACACCATCGCGGCATCCATGATGCCGATCGACGAGATGTCGAGGATCGAGGCCTTGCCCTTGAATTCGGGGTTCAACAACTCGGCCCAGGTGTTGATCGGCCGTTTGATGAGGTCGGGCCGGATGCCGAGCGTATCCGCGTTGTAGATCGTCGGGATGAGCGTCATCCAGCCGGTCTCTTTATCGGCGAAACGCTTGCTGCCGGGACCTTCCACGAAGCCGACGGTGTGCGGCGCGGTACCCTGCGCAATCGTCGACGTCGGCGTCAGCTTCCCGCTTTTGAAGATGCCGACGATCTTGTCGTAATTCTTGATCTTCGAGACATCCATCGCCTGCAGGTTGCCCGCGCCCCAGACCTTCTTGCAGATCCAGTATTCGATATCGGCGATATCGAAGGATTTCGGCTGCGTTGCCGCGCGCTGGGTCACGCTGTCGGAATCGAGCGCGGTCATTTTCAGCGTGAAACCAAGGTCTTCCTTCACCTTCTTGGCGACTTCGTTGAGGTTCGAAACGCCGGTGCCGAACTGACGCAAGGTCACGTCCTTGATGTTCTGCGCCCAAATCGTCGGAAAGCCGGTGATCGCCCCCGATCCCGCGGCCGCGCCGACCGCGGCGGCGCTGCCTTTCAATACGGTACGCCGGTTCAGTCCCTTTTTCGTTGCTTTCGTTTTCATGTTCATTGCTCCCTGCTGAGAAGTGGTTTGTTGTTCAAGCCGCAAGTCTGTGGGCGTCGGCCGCATTCCAGGACAGGAACACGGTGTCGCCGATTTCAATCGGGTTATCGAAGAAGTCGCCGTCCGGCACCGAAACGGTGATCTCGCCGGCGGTCCCCTCCAGCGCGAGATTCACCGTCGTGCCGAGGAATTCCACGTCGCGGACGCTGGCTTCGAGCGCTGCGCCCCCGTCGCCGCCTTTCGCCACGGCGATCCGGTCGGCACGGATCGCCACGCGGGCCCCGTCATGATCGAGTACGTTATGCCCGCCGATGAAACGCGCGACGAATTCAGTCTTCGGCGCGTTGAAGATGTCGTGCGGCGAACCATCCTGCTCGATCCGCCCCTCGTTCATCACCAGGATCTGATCGGCTAAGGCCAGCGCTTCATCCTGCGAATGGGTGACATGGATGAAGGAAATGCCAAGCTCGCGCTGCAGTTTCTTAAGTTCGAGCCGCATCCGCAGCCGCAGGAACGGATCGAGCGCCGACAACGGTTCGTCGAGCAACAGGATCGACGGCTTGGTGATCAGCGCCCGCGCCAGCGCCACGCGCTGCTGCTGCCCGCCGGAAAGCTGGTTCGGAAACCGCTCTGCATAAGCCGCCATGTCCACCAGGTCGAGAAGCTCGCCCGCGGCGCGTGTCCGTTCCGCCGCCGCGATGCCGCGCATCTTAAGGCTGAAGGCGACGTTGTCGAGCACGCTGAGATGCGGGAATAGCGCATAGTTCTGGAACATCATCGCCGTACCGCGCTGTGCCGGCGGCAACTCGGTGATGTTCGTGCCGCCCAGGATGATGTCGCCGATGCTGACCGTTTCGTGCCCGGCGATCATTCGAAGCGTCGAGGACTTGCCGCAGCCCGACGGCCCCAACAGGCAGCAATACGATCCCGCGTCGATGCGCTGGTTGATCGCGTCCACCGCAACGGTGTCGCCGTATCGTTTGGTAACCGAGGCCAGTTCGAGTGTCGCGTTCGTCGTCATGCCATGCCGGCCATTGCGCCTGTTTCCCCAACCAGGATCGCAAAGCCCGTACCAACCGGCCGAAACCGGTGAAAAACCTTGAAAGTAAGCGGAAACTTACTTCTACGCCGGTGGCAACACTGCCCAATCGTTAGGCAAACCGGCCAAGACCTGCACAAAACTCAACACGACCCGAATTTGCCCACATGTTAGGCGGATGACACAGCACGACGCAATTGAGAAATCCATATTACACGCCAACCGCTGCGAGAAATGGTTCGAACCTCCGCACGCCGCCGAGTAACGGCCAGAGTGGCCGGGCTCGGCACAAACTGTTGCTATGCGGAAGGTGGAATACACCGTAGCTTAGAAGCGCCCAATGCCGGCAAGACGGCAGAACGGATTCGGTCCGGACATCGTCCGGGCAGGAAGCCGGTCAAGCAGACCAAGGGAGGCGTCCATGCCCTTTTATTCGAGATTGAAGTACCGCTTTCGTGACAGAAGCGAACGCGCACGCGTCATCGGCAATCTGCAGAAGTTGCGGCGTCAACTGGACCGCGACGTGCCGGCGAAGGATGCCGACGGCAACCTGCTGCTCGCCTCGTGGAATATCCGTGATTTTGGGAAGCGCGGGACCCGGCGCGGCTTCGGCAAGCGGGAACCGGAATCCTTTTTCTATATCGCCGAGATCCTATCGCGGTTCGACCTGGTCGCGGTCCAAGAGGTCAACGAGCTTCCCGAATGGGACGAGGTCATGCGGATTCTCGGCCCGGACTGGGACTACATCGCCACGGACGAAACCGACAAGGCGCTCGGCGGCAACGGCGAGCGGCTGACCTACTGCTTCGACAAACGAAAGGTCCGGTTCCAGAACATCGCCGGCGAGATCGTGCTGCCGGCCAAGATGCTGATCAGCAAGGCGTTGGTGGAAACCGAAGAGGGAAAAAAGCTTTACACCGGCAAGCAGTTCCGGCGGACGCCCTTCGTCACCAGCTTTCAATCGGGCTGGTTCAAGTTCGATGTCTGCACGGTGCATCTCTATTACGGGGCCGAGTCCGGTGCAAAATTGCAGGAACGCGTTGAGGAGATTGCGACCGTCGCTAAATACTTCGGCAAACGCGCGGATCAGGACTTGACCAACAACAAGGCGCTCATCCTGCTCGGCGACTTCAACATCGTCCATCCGGAACACAAGACGATGAAGGCGCTGATCGATGCGGGCTTCAAGGTGCCGAAGACGCTCGCCGAACCCACGAACTTCGTCCAGACCAAGTATTACGACCAGATCGCCTTCAAGACGAAGCCGACCGTGCTGGACTATATCGAGCGGACGACCGGGAATGCGGCCGACCGTAACGCCGGCGTCCTGGATATCTTCAAGAATCTCTATAGGGCGAGTCAGTGGGAGGACTACAAGGTGCAGATGCGGAAATCGCCCAGCGGCAAGAAACAGCGAACCAACGCGGACCTGCGGAAATACTACAAACAGTGGCTGACCTACCAGCTATCCGACCACCGGCCGCTCTGGGTGCGGATCAACACGAACGACAGCGCGGCCTACCTGGACCGGCTGAAACGGGAAGCGTTGGAGTAACAGGCGACCGTGCTTAGCGCGGCGGCACCACCCGGTGCAGGAATTCGATGGCCGCCCCGGCGAAGTTGTCGTTGCGGTCGCCGGCGACCATGTGCGCCGCGTTGCCGACCTCGACGTACTCCGCCTGCGGGCATTGTTTGAGGAAGCTCTCCGCCCCTTCCTTGCTCAACACGTTGGACAACCCACCGCGCACCAGCAGGATCGGCAGGGTTAGATTGTCGGCGGCCCGTCCCAAACGGCCGCGATAATCGTCTTCCTTGCGCCAGGCCTTGCGGCGCGCCGGGTCCCAGTGCCAGTGATACTTGCCATCGGCGCCGAGCCGGACATTCTTGGCGAGCCCGTCCAGCGTGCGCGGCCGCTTGCGATGGGGCTGATAGTTGGCGATGGCCTCGGCGACTTCCTCCAAACTATCGAAGCCCTCCGGCTTCTGGTTCATGAAGGCCTGGATCTCCTCGCGGCCCTTCTCCTCGATCTGCGGCGCGATGTCGACGAGGACCAGGGCCTGCCCGTCCACCTTGCCCTCGCCCAAGGCAACCAGGCTGGTGCCGCCGCCCATCGACGCGCCGACCAGGATCGGCCTGCCGCCGCCCACCGCCTCGATGACGCAGCACAGGTCGTCGACCATGAAATCGGCGCCGTAGTGGCCCTCGGGCGCCCAATCGGAATCGCCGTGCCCGCGCGCGTCGAAGGCGACCGTATGGTAGCCCGCCTTGCCCAGCGTCTCGCCCGCCCCCTTCCAGGCATGGCGCGTCTGCCCGCCACCATGTTGCAGGATCACCAACGGCCCGTCCGGATCGCCCCAGCTATCGCCCGCCAGCGTGATCCCGCCGGCCCCCGGCCATGTATGCATCGGAACCGGTGTCCCCGGCAGCCGCTCACCCGCACTCATATACGCTCACTCTCTCGTCCATTGATCGCAAAAACGGCCCCGGACCCGGGACCGCACGGTCTAACGCGCGCCAGTGTAATGCGGATGGGGGTGCGATGGGAAATTGGGGCGATGGTCCTCCCAACCATCTTCCAATCCAACGTTTCCGTTCCTGCAATAATGATGGGACCGCTTCCGATACCCAGTGCGGCCACCTATAGTGGAACGTCGATATACCAACATGCCGGGCTATTGAAGCGCGGAGAGGAAAGCGGGCAGCCGCACGTTGTTATCACACGGCGACCTTTCGATACGCTGCCTGTTTAAGAGGAACGCCAATTAATCAACTCCCCCCGTTGGATACCTGAAATCAATGACAGCAAAGGCGAAGAAAGAATTGCGAGGCAGGGTGTTATCCGCCGACGGTTCGGAGATGGAGGTCCATGCCGTCATCTTTCCACCAAAAAAGGAGCCTGGAAAGCAGACCTGGACCTGCTCCGTACACAGCCCATTCCTGTTCCAGAAAGACAAATGCCTTGTCGGCATTGACGCTGACCAAGCCGCCGAACTGGCAGATAAATTTATCGACGAATTGTTCGAGCATCACGGCGTGATTGTCATCGAACATCCATAGGGGCGAACGTTGACACTCGATAAATTCAGGCAACAGCGAAGACGGTAAGTTCCGCGATCCACCTGCGTACTGGCGTCGATTGTTCCGAATGATGTCGACGATTCCGATCATATTTATGGCCATGGTTGGCGCACCGATCATCCTTCAGCACAACGCGGTTGCCGCCGCTGCAGCAATCGCAGCGATCATGCCCATACCCTTCTTGGCGCGTGCCTATTTCGGCATCCGTATTCGCGAATTGCCCTACTATTGGGGATATGTTCTTCGCGGGAAGACGGCCAGGAATTGGGGATATTTTTATCTCGTCGCTTACTTTTTCGGCGTTGCATCGATTTTCTGGTTTCTGTCCTCTTAAAACGTCGCACCTCCCCGCCCCATTCATGCTAGGGTCCGCGCCCGTCTTCGTTGTCATAAATCTGTCATATGAACCAACGCACCATTTTCTGGGTTTTCGTCGCGCGCGTGTTCCTGTTCATGCCGTTCATGACGGTTGCGGGTTGCCTGCCGGTGCTGATCGAAGAATGGGAACTCGGGGCCGCGCAGGCGAGTATCATCGCGTCGGGCTTCTTCTTCAGCTACGCGGTGTCACTGCTCGGCTTCTCGTGGCTCG
This sequence comes from Alphaproteobacteria bacterium, assembly GCA_965228975.1. Classification (GTDB taxonomy): domain Bacteria; phylum Pseudomonadota; class Alphaproteobacteria; order UBA8366; family UBA8366; genus JAJFJD01. The sequence continues at coordinate 1,088,664 of OZ245851.1, read as the reverse complement.
GCGACTATATCGGCGCGAAACGGTCGGTCATCCTGTCGGCCTGGACGACGGCGGCCGCCTGCACGTCCTTCGCGCTGTTCGCCAACGACTACGTCACCAGCGTGATCTTCTACGGCATGGTGGGGCTGTTCCAAGGCGGGGTCTACACACCGCTAATCGTCCTGTTTCGCGAGAACACGCCGCGCGAGCGCCTTGGCACCGCGATCGGCTGGCTGATCGCCTCCACCTCGGTCGGCTATGCGGCCTCCATCGGCGCCACGGGACTGGCCATCGGCCTGTCCGGTTGGAAGATGGCCTTCATGGTGACGGGGCTGTTGCCGGTGATCGGCGCCATCATGCTGCTGCTGGCGATCCGGCCCCTGACGAATCTCATCCATCCGCGCGTGCCGGGCGGCGGCTTCCTGCGCGAGATTCGGCAGAACCGGCGCGCCCGGCTCGTGCTCGCGGGGTATACCGCGCATAACTGGGAACTGATCGGCATGTGGACCTGGGCGCCGGCGCTGGTCGCGGCGAGTTTCGTGCTCAGCGGCGAGACGACCGCCGTCGCGACCCAGTGGAGCGCGTCCTTCATCACGGTGTTGCATCTCGGCGGCGCCTTTGCTTCCTACATCATGGGTCGGCTGTCCGACCGGCTTGGCCGCCGCACCGTGCTGATCTGGGTCGCCGCCGTGGCCGCCACCTTCTCTTTCGGCGTCGGCTGGTTCGTCGCCTTCACGCCATACCTGATCGCCGGGATGGTGATCGTCTATTCCTTCTTCGCCATCGGCGATTCGCCGGTGCTATCGACCGCCGTCGCCGAATGGACCGCGCCGTCCTGTCTCGGCGCGATGCTGGCGACACGATCGCTGATCGGGTTCGTCTCGGCGGGGATCGCGCCGATCGTCGTCGGCTGGGTAATCGACGCCCTGCGCGCCGGGAATGCAGGCGATACGCTGGTCTGGGGCATGGCCTTCGCGACACTCGGGCTCGGCGGATTGCTCGCCGTCTTCTTCGCGACCCGGTTGCCCCGCGCGGCCTGACCGCTTCTTCGAGTCCACGCCGCCGAAACCTCCACCTCCTCCTTTCGGACTGCCCCTCCTCGCCGATACCGCGCGGGAGGAGTGCCCCCTAAAGTGGCGAAAATCAGCAGATCGCAACTGGGAATCGGGGCGAAACAGATGAATTGGCTGGCAAAGGCGCGGCGAAAGGTGGCCGAGGTGGGGCTGCCATATGCGCTCCAGCAGACGAAATGGACCTTTCTGCCCGACTGGCTGATCGAGATAAACGCCTGGAACGTCAACACCATCGACATTCGCGGTCTCGCAAACGTAACCGGGCACGATCCGGCGCTGCGATGGGCGACCAACCGGGACATCGTCGAACTCGTGGCGTGCGGCGTCGGTCCGGAAGATTTGGCATATGCCTTCGGGAAAACACTCAAAATCGCTGTTTACGAGCATGAAGGCCGGATCGTTGGATACGGCCAGTATGCCGTTGATTCATGGAATCAGAGCGATTGGCTGCGGTTCCGATTTGCCCCGCGAGACCTTATCGGCGCGGGCATTTGGGTCGCACCGGAATTCCGCGGCCGGCGCATCGCGCCGCAGATCATGAGATTCGCCTGGTCTCATTTCGCGCGGAACGGCTATCACCGTGTGGTCAACATCATCAACACCCTGAACCGAAACTCGACACGGGCTTGCGCCAAGGTCGGCAGACTCTCGGCGGAACGCTTTTGGTATATCCGTCTATTCGGACTCAGCTATATGCGCTACGGCGCGGTGCGGGAGTTCGGCCGATGGACGCGCCGCAACCGGTTCGACGTCATGCTGGGCGAACGCGAACCCCTGCCCCCAACTCCCGCCCAACCCGAGGCGGAGACGGATGCCTTGATCATTCCTTTCCATCCGCGCGAGGCGTAGCGGCGCTATCCCATACCCTCGTAGACGATGGCGATGAACCGCTGGGTGTCGAGGAAGCCGTCGCCCCAGACCTTCTCGATGTCGGTGAACATGCCCGCGCCGACCATATCGGCCGCGGACTTACCATCCTTCTTCGCCGCCGACACGCGCGCGCGCACTGTTTCCAGCATCTTGCGATACGCGACCAGATCGGCGCGGCTCGCCATCGGGCCATGCCCCGGAATGATCCGCGTATCCTCCTTCGCGATGGCGAGAATCTTATCCACGGCGACGATCAGGCCCGCGATCGACCCGCCGCTCCACGCGTCGATGAACGGGTAGATCCCGTTGAAGAACAGGTCGCCGGCGTGAATGACATTCGCATCGGTAAAATGCACGAATGAATCGCCATCCGTATGCGCCGCCGGGGCATGAATGATCCGCGCGTGCTCGCCGTTCAGATGCAGCGTGATGCCGTCCTTGTATGTAAGTTGCGGCAAAGCACCGTCCGGCGCAGGCGCAGTCTTGCGCTTGAAGACTGGATTGTAATGCTCGGCCGACATGCGTTTCCGCACGTTCTCATGCGCGACGATCGTCGCCCCTTCCTTGCCCAAGTTCTCGTTGCCGCCGGTATGGTCGCGGTGCCAATGCGTGTTGACGACGAAACGGATCGGCTTGTCGCTCACCTTCCGGACCGCCGCGAGGATCTTTTCGCTGAGCGGCGCGAACTGATCGTCGATCAGATACACGCCGTCCGGCCCAGCCGACATTCCGATATTGCCGCCGGCCCCGAACAGAGCGTAGAGCGTGTCGGTCAACTTGACCGTCTTGATCTCGACCTTGGAGAAATCGCGCGCTTGCGCGAACCCAAGAGAGGCCGCCCCCACCACCACGAAGGTCATCGCCAGAAGCCGGGCCGTTTGGAATTTCTGCATGATCGATCCCCAGGTTTTACCGCAGGCTAACTCGACTTTAGCAAACTGCGTCTGCCAAGCCAGTCAACAGGTCCCGATGGATGTCTCAGGATACGCGGAACCGCTCGACCGCAGCGTCATCCAGGACGAGCCCGTGACCCGGCGCCTGCGGCAGGACAAACATTCCGTCGACCGGCGAGGCCGGATCCTCGAGGATGGCATTCGAACGCGGCATGTATTCGACCATATGGCCGTTCGGCACCGCCGCCAGCAGGTGAGCATGCACCTCCGGCACCACATGGCCACAGACATTGATCCGATGCGCCTCGGCCAACGCGGCGATCTTCGGCCAAGGCGTGATGCCGCCGACCCGGAACAGGTCGAGGATGGCGATATCCAGCGCCTCCGCCTCCAGCGTCTGGCGAAACTGCGCCAAGGTGTAGAGGTTCTCGCCACCCGTCACCGGGATGTCCAAGGCGCGTTTCAAGCTGGCCAATCCCGCGATGTCCGCATGATGCACCGGGTCCTCGAGCCATTTGGCCCCCGCATCCTGCAGCGCGCGCCCGGCGAGATGCGCATACGGCAGATCCCAGCTTTCCGTCCCGTCGACCATGACGGTTACCCCTTGACCCGCCGCATCCCTTGCGACCCGGACGCGCTCCGCCTGTTCCGCCGGTGTCGCCTCACGGCCGAGACGGAGCTTAATTGCGTTATATCCGTTGTCCGCATGGTCGGCCGCCGATGCCGCGAGGTCGTCGAGCGACATGCTGTACCACATCCGGTCGCTGGCATAGGCCGGGATGCGGTCGCGGAAACCGCCGAGCATCCGGTAGAGCGGCTGGCCCAGCGTCTTGCCCGCAGCGTCCCACATCGCAATGTCGAGCGGCGCAATCGCCCAATGAAGCAAGCCACCAGGCCCCACCCATTTCGCCGCGCGCGTCATGGTGTGCCAAGCCGCCTCGGTCTCCAGCACATGTAGGCCGACGAGCAAGGCGCCCAATTCACGGGCCGCCGATGCGATCGAAGACACGAGTTGCTCCCGCGTATTGACCAGGTAGCCGAATCCCTCGGCGCCGTCGTCGGTCGTTATCCGGGCGAGGATATGCCAATTGGATTCCACGGCCCGGCCTCCGGCGAGATAGGCGTCCTCGACCGGAACTTCGAGAATATCAATGGTAACGGCAGCGATTTTCATGCGGAATTCTTCCAATTTGGGCGGACGGAGCAGTAACAGAAGTGTAGCAGAGACTTTCGAACCGACCGCATCGCAAATTGTTTACAATCTACAATGTCGCCTCTATAACCGTTTGATGCCAAAGCCGCATGAAACCCTGCAACTTTTGCGCTCCCGGTCGATGTCCAGCGTGCTGCAGGACGAGATCGAACAGCGTATTCTCACCGGCGCGCTGCAGCCCGGCGAACGGGTAAACGAAAACGCCTTGGCGGCGGAACTCGGCGTCAGCCGCGGCCCGATCCGCGAGGCCTGCCGTGGGCTGGTCGAATCCGGTTTGCTGACCGTCATCGTCAACCGCGGCGTCTTTGTCCGCGAGGTGTCGCGCAAGGACGCCATCGACGTCTACAACGTGCGCGCCAGCCTGATGCGGTTGGCCGGGGAAACCCTGGCCGAGCGAATTTCAACCGAGCAGCTCGCCGTCCTTCGCGACTTGGTCGAGCGGATGGACGAAGCGGAAGCCGCCGACGATTTCGACAGCTTCTATGCCTTGAACCGGGATTTCCACACCCGCATCGTCGACTATGCGGAGAACGACCGCCTGCGCTCCATCAGCGACGGGCTGGTCAAGGAACTGCACCTTTACCGTCACCGCAGCATCCTGCAAGGCGGCGGCCTGCGCGTGTCGAACCGGGAACACAAGCAAATCCTTGCGGCGCTGGAAGCCCGCGATGCGGACCGGGCCGGCGCGGCACTGGAAGATCACATCAAAGCCGGCAAGCAGCGCTTCCTCGCTGCGACGGCGCAAGACACTCGATCCACCGATTAACGCACCATTCAGACGAGCAGAAGGGTATCACCGTGAAATTCAGCAACTTTCTCTTTCCGATGGCCGACACGCCGGAAAACGACGAACGCATCATCGACGAGACCCTCGCCGAAGCCAAACTCTGCGACGAACTCGGGATGGAAGCCCTCTGGCTCGCGGAACATCACTTCGACGGCAACTGCGCCTATGTCGATCCGGTGAGTTTCGCCGCTGCGCTGGCGACCGCCACGAAGCAGATCAAGATCGGCTTCGCCGTCGCCCAGATGTCGCTGCATCATCCGATCCGCATGGCGGAGCAGATGGCGATGGTCGACAACCTGTCGAAAGGACGTCTGATCGTCGGCCTGGGCCGCGGCACCGCCTACAACATCTACGATTATCTCGGTTACGGCATCGATCCGGATGAAGCGCAGGAACGCCTGCTCGAGTCCGAAGAGATCATGATCAAGGCCTGGACCAACGAAGAACTGGAACATAAAGGGAAGTACTGGGACATCTACCTGCCGATCCTCCGTCCCGCCTGCTACACCAAGCCGCATCCCTTCATGATCCGCGCATGCTCCGGCGAGGAATCGATGCTCGGCATGGCGCGCGAAGGCAAGCCCTTCCTCATGAACGTGCAGACCGACGAGGTCACCAAGCACCGCATGGACCTGTATCGCAAGACGATGAGCGAGTCCGGTTTCGACGATGCCCATATCGCGAACGCCGTGGACCAGACCTGGGTCTGGCGCAACATCTTCATCGCCGATACCGACGCGGAAGCCGAGAAGCTGGGCGTCCCCCTATTCGAACAGCAGCGCGACCAGCGCGGCAAGATGCGCGCGCGTATTCTCGCCGAGCGCGGGCAAGCCATGGAAAAGGCGAAGCCCACGAAGGCCGAGACCGGCTCGGCCCCGGCGGCCCGGAATGTCGTGCAGCACAGCCTGATCTGCGGATCCCCGGAAACGGTCGCCGAGCGGTTGGCGGAGATTGACAAGATCGGTGTGGGTGGTGTCATTTTGCAGTTCCGCATCGGCCAACCCTCCTACGACATCGTCGAAAACAGCATCCGGCTGTTCATGGACAAGGTTGCGCCTGAATTCCAGAAACGCACCGCCGCTGCCGCCGAATAAGGAGCCGCCGTCATCTCCACTCGTCCCCCCTATCGACTGCGGCTGCCCGGGCCGACCATGGTCCCCGAACGCATCCGCAACGCCCTCGCCTTGCCGGTGGTCAGCCACCGCGGGGCGGAATTTTCCGAGATCGTCCAAGAATGCGAATCGCATTTACAGACGCTGATGGGAACGAAGAACGCGGTCATGTTCTTCGCCGGTTCCGGTACGGGCATGATGGAGGCGGCACTCGCGAACGCGCTGCGGCCCGGAGACAAGGCATTGGTCTTATCGAACGGGCAATTCAGCGAGCGTTTTGCGGAAATTGGCAACGCCCTCGGCATCGATATCGAGTCCCTCGAGGCGCCGTGGGGCGAGGAGATCAGCGCCGACGAAGTGGCGGCGCGGTTGGCCGAAACCGACTACCGCGCGGTCATCGCCGTCCACAACGAAAGCGCGACGGGTGCGGTCAGCAACCTTGTCGACCTCGGTGCTGTAGTCCGCGAGACGCCCGCCATTTTCATCGTCGATTCCGTCAGCGGCCTCGGCGGGATCGAGATGCAGCAGGATGCCTGGGGCGTGGACCTGTTGGTCTCCGCCTCGCAAAAGGCGTTGATGTGCCCGCCGGGCATCGGCATCGCCAGCATCAGCGACAAGGCCTGGGCTTTGATCGATGAGGAAAACGGTAAACGGCGGTTCTATTGGGACTTCCGCAAGGCAAGAAAAGCGGCCGAAAGCAACCAGACCGCGTTCACCCCGCCGGTCACGCTGCTCAACGGATTGCGCGAAGGGCTGCGCATGATCGACGAGGAGGGCATCCCCAACGTGCTCGCCCGGCACCGCCGCTTGGGCGCGGCGCTGCGCGCGGGCGGTGCTGCGCTCAACCTTTCGATATTCACGAAGGCGCCGATCCTGTCGGACACCGTCACCGTCTTCAACGTGCCCGACGGGCTGCACGCTTCCGCCATCGTCGGCAATATGTATAAGGAATACGGCACGGTTATCGCGGGCGCCCGCAATAAACTGGACGGTACGGTCTTCCGTTTCGGTACGATGGGGGCCATCGACGAATCCGATATCGTCGTCGATCTGATGCATCTGGAGCGAACGTTACAGGACCTTCAGGTGCCGATCGATTCCGGCAGCGCCGTGGCGGCAGCGAACGAATTTTTGCGGCAAAACTAGCGGTAGGCGACGTTTCTCAGGGAACGGGCCGGCGGTAAAATCGGGTAAAATGTCCCGATATCGGTAATGCATAGGCGTGATTTCCGGTAATACAGCGCGTGGTAACATCCCTTACATGACTTCGGCGCCGCCACAGGACGAGTCCGGCAACTCCCAGCATCCTTGGTCCGGCACAATCGGCGATCCGTGGGCGGTCGTGGCGATGGCGGACACGATCAACGGAATTCAGACCGTCCGTGTCCTCGCCCGGCACGGCATACGCATCATCGGCCTCATCTCGGACAGCAATGAAGCGCTTGGCCGTACTCGGCTCTGCGAGAAGATCGAAGTCGCGGATCCGGAAGGACCGGAGTTGATCGAGACATTGCAGGCACTCGGCGCACAGCTTGGTCAGAAGGCGGTGCTGTTTCCCGCAAACGAGGAAATAGTCGCCGCGGTTTCCCGTAACCGGAAAGATCTAGCCTCCGCCTATCACATCGCCCTACCGTCCGAAGATGTGGTCGACATTATGCAGAGCAAGCGCCGGTTTTATGAATACGCCGAAGCGAACGGTCTGCCCGTTCCGCGTACCGTGATCGTTTCGCAGACTTCCGACTTGGAGCAGGCGATCGACAGTTTGACATTTCCCTGTGTCGTCAAACCCCAGCGTAAGACGGAAGCGTGGTTCAAGTTCACGAAACACAAGGCCATCAAAGTCGGCGACGCGGCAGAGTTGCGGTCACTCTATGCGGCGTGCAACCACTTCGTCGGCAAAATCGTGGTGCAGGAATGGATCGTCGGCGATTCGACCAACCTGTTTTCCTGCAATCTGTACATGAATGCCGATAGCAAACCGCTGGCGACATTCATCGCGCGCAAATTGCGGCAGTGGCCGCCGGACACCGGCAGCAGCAGTTCGGGCGAGGAATGCCGGAACGACACGGTATTGGACTTGGCGTTGGCCTTTTTCAAATCGACCAAATGCCGCGGACTCGCCTACCTCGAGGTAAAACGCGACGTGCGGGACGGACGGCATGTGATCATAGAGCCCAACATCGGCCGGCCGACGGGACGGTCGTCTATCGCCGAGGCCGGCGGTGTCGACCTCCTCCACACCATGTATTGCGATCTGCTCGGCCGCCCGCTTCCGGCAAACCGGGTGCAAACCTACAGCGGCGTCAAATGGATCTACCTTCGCTGGGACCTCCAATCCGCACTGGTCCACTGGTGGCGCGGCGATCTTACGTTTGCGGCGTGGATTCGATCCATGCGCGGCAGAAAAGCCTACGCCCTCTTCTCTCTCAAGGATCCTGGACCATTTCTGTGGGATATCTGCGAGGCAATACAAAAGGTGGTCGGACACCTATGGACACGCTTGCGGGACGGCATTGGACGACGGCATGACTGACAACAACTCCAACGACCATCCGACGCAAACGGACGATCGCCGCACCATTCTCGTCGCCAGCCGGATCGACCCCGACGCCCTTGCGCGGCTCGGCGAGCGGCATCGCATCGTCGAGGCGTGGGATGCGGACCCATCGGACCTGCCCAACCTGGTCCGGGATTGCGACACGATCATTTTTCGCAGCGGCGTTCAGATCACCGCAGCACTGATGCAAGCGGCACCAAAACTCGCCCTGTTGATCCGGGGCGGATCCGGCATCGACAACCTCGATCTCGACTATGTCGCCAAACACAAATTGAAATTGGTCCGACTGCCCGGCCCCGGCGCGCGCGCGGTGGCGGAAATGGCCTTTGCCCTGATGCTGGGACTGGCGCGGCAATCGCTCTTCGCGGATCGCGAGTGGCGTCAGGGGCACTGGGTCAAGCACCGGGTCGAAGGGCACCTGCTGCAAGACAAGACGCTTGGCGTGGTCGGTGCTGGCAATATCGGCGGCGTTGTCGGGGAAATGGGCGCGGCCTGGGGCATGCGCGTCCTGGGATGCGTGGAGAACCCTTCCCCCGACCGCAAGGCGGCGCTCGCCGCGCGCGGGATCGGCCTGACTGCTTTTCCCACGGCCCTGGCGGAAGCGGACTTCCTCAGCATTCACCTGCCGCTGAACGATACGACGCACGGATTCATCGGCGACGGGGAATTGCGGGCGATGAAACCGACAGCATTCCTGGTCAATCTGGCCCGCGGCGGCGTGGTCGACGAGTCCGCGTTGCACGATGCTCTCATGGCCGGGCGTCTCCGCGGCGCGGCTCTCGACGTTCATGCCAACGAAGACGACGGTGCGATATCACCGCTCGCCGACCTTCCCAACACGATCCTCACCCCGCATATCGGCGCGACGACGGTCGACACCCAAAAGGTGATCGGCCGGCAAATCGTCGAGGCTGTCGAGAGTTTCTACGGCGCGTGAGCGATACGGCCTAGATTGCGTCGCCGCTGCGCAGCGGCGGCGACACGCCGATCGTCATCCACGCCCCCGCATGGACGCCCGCATCCACCTTCGCGACCTCCCATTGAAAGGACGCGCGCTCTCCCATCGCCGTAACGATGGAGACATTGAACAGGGCGCGGCCTTTCGTCCGAACGACCCTCTCGATGCGGTATTCGCGAAGCTTCAGCAACATCTTGTAGTGCGGCCCCTTGATCATCAGTGCGAAACGTTCCAGCGGTCCGGTCATTCGCTTGTTGTCGGGATGCGCAAAGGCCCAAGTTTGCTCGATGCCGGCATCCGGCGTCGGCGAATCATTCTGCTGCAGGGACCGCAATTGGATTTCGACGACACGCTGCGGGGAGAGATCGGGGCTCGGCTGCATCAAATCCGCGACCGCCGGGGACATCAGCACGATCAGTAAAAGACCCGAGATCAAGGCGCGGCGCAGCGCCGCTTCGGCACGTCCCATCACCATTCAACCACTCCCCTCACGGGATCAACTCCCCTGCAGCGACATGCGCGCGAGGGCCATGCCTTTCTCTCCCGCAACGCTGTACAACAAATAGAGTGCGTCCGCCGTTTCGAAGATTCCCGGGTCGCGGAGTTCGCGCACGGCGTCGTGGGAAACGCCGCGTACCGACGGCTTGAGCGCCAGGTTCGCGCCTTCGTAATTTCGCTCGGGTTCGAGCACAACGCGCGGCGCGCTCGGCCGCCAGTCGCTCCATGGTTGGGTCAGGTCGATCTCACTCATCAGGATGCGTTCCGGCGTATCGCCGACCTGCGAATAGAACACGAACAATCGATTGCCGCGAACCAGCACCGCCGCATGACGCATATCGGGATTGAACAGCGTGGGTCCCGTCTCGAAATCGCATAGACCATCGCGCGACCGGTAGAAGACACCCGGCATGGCGATCGCGTAATGCCAATCGCCGAACCGGAAACTGCGCATATAGGGCGCGCCGAGAGTTTCCTCACGCGCCTCGAAGTATAGCCCGTCGGCGGAGAGCGCCACGCGCGTGAACTGTGGACTGTCCCGTCCCATCGGCGTTTTGGCGCCGTGATAATACATTCGGATGCGCCGCGCATCGTTGTCGACATGAACGTCGGGCGACGCGATATGCCCCTCGAAATGACTTTCCGCCAAGGGCAGAACGCCAGCCTCATGGGTACGCCACGGCCCCGTCAGGCTATCGGCATAGGCGAGCCGGATGTAATCGCCGTTGTGATGGGCGAAGTAAAGATAGTAGCGGCCGAGCGGATTCGGAATCCATTCCGGCACCTCGATGAGCGACGGTCCGTTCACGTTGTCGCCCATACGAGAATCCATGTCCGGCCGGACGATCGGTCCGTCGCACATCCGTTCGATTTCGACCTTCATTCCCTGACCCCGGTGGTTTGTGGACCTCCTACTCTACCCGCATTCCCCGACGCACAGGAACCAGGCGTCGTTAGCAAGTCCGCATGGTTTCGGGCGGGCCACCGAACCGAGCCCGCCCAACAACCACGGTTGAAGTTCCGCCGTCCCTGAGAACAGAGCGACTTCCGTTACTGCAACAATACGTCTCTGCCGTTCCCCGGTATCGGCATCGGCGTCGGGTCAGACATCCAACGCCTCTTTCCTAGCCTAAGCAGCGTCAGGTATGCGCAACACCTGACCGGGATAAATCTTGTCCGGATCCGATAGCATCGGCTTGTTCGCCGCAAAAATGACCGGGTATTTACCGGCATTCCCATAGTGGGTCTTGGCAATCTGGGACAACGTGTCCCCACTCTTCACGGTGTAAAACACCGCCGGCGGCTCGCCGCTTTCCACTTCGATAAGAGATTCGACAGAAGCAACCCCTTTGTTGTTGCCGATCGCAAGGACGATCTTTTCCATCTCTTCCTGCGACGAGACATGCCCGGTGACGATTGCCTTATCGCCGTCGACATTGACCTCGATCCCGCTATCGTCCAAACCCGCTTCCTTCACTGCGGACTTGAGCTTATCGGCATCCAACTCGTCGTCACCAATACCGATCATCTTTCCCGCTTCTTTGACAAAATCAAACAAACCCATTGCAATCTCTCCTCTGCAAGTTGCCACACCCGTACCGCAAGGCCCGTGCCATGGGCAGAGTTTGCGCCGAGGACCAATCAGCGGATTGATCCCCGTCCTGGGCTTGGCTTGTTGGTAGAGCCCTGCCGTCAACCCGGGAATCGACGGTTCATTGCGCGACCCCGGCCGGCCGCATTTCGGAATGAATGAAACGGGCACCCGTCGCCACGCCCGGAAATGCCGGGCAACGACGCCGTCAGCACTTCAGTACGCCCACCTTTTGAAGGGCCAAACGCAGGTTCTGTCTAAAAATGTGTTGCATTTTGCGACAGGAAGTGTCGTCAGACCGCGGCTATCGACCGACAGGGACGACGACCTCGTTGCGCCGAAAGAACGGCAACGTCCAGGGAGGATCGTAAAAATAGACGACCGGTTGCGAACGCGGCCGCCACAGTGTCGCGGCAAGGGAAGCCTGCAATTCGCGCATATTTTCCGCCACGCTTGCCTCGCCGCCGAACCCGCTGAAGCGCAGGACGGCAACCGATTGACCCGGAACTTCGATAATTTTCACGCGGGCGTCGTCCGGCTTTGGCGCGGTCTCGCGATCGTATTTCGCCGGCAGGAAGAAACGCATATACACCCGATTGTCCTCCGCCCGGGCGGACTCGACCGGAGTGGTCATCGCGATTTTCTCTGACCCGCCGATGCTCTCGACCGGCACGGTCATCGCAATCTTCGCGGCGCTCTTGTTGCTGCCGGAGATATAGTCGAACAGCAACCGGAATGCCGCGTCGCGCCCGTCGTCGAGATCCTCGCTCTCCACCCGCGCTTCGGCGGCAACCCGTGGCGCGTAGGTGCGGATCTCGATCGTTTCGCCAACGCGGTCGACGACCGTGTAACCGGGCTCCTCATACCCGGACCGATCGCCGAAAACGGAACAACCGGCAATCAGCAGGGAACATGATACGAGGATCGAAAATTTCTTCATGCGACACCAATGCAGCTCGCGTCCGGCGCGACGCTTTTGTTTCATCTAAAGATTTTACGGACGCGCCCCCACGGCAGATCACCTACGCCGGACGCGGGCCACCGGACTATTCCCGGTTTGGCGGCGCCGCGAGCACCGCGAGCCACCCGTCGACGCGACGGGCGTTGGCCCCGAGGTCATATCGCCCATAGCGGGAACGGCTGTAAATCGCGAGTGTCGAAGTGGCCGGACCGACCGCAATGACCTCGATATCAATGGTATCGGGAAACCGAAAGACCAGACTGCGCTGTTCGGCGACGAATTTCGTGTCGCCCGCCAAGATGAATTCCGTTCGTGGTGCCGTTGAAAGAAGCGCCTCCACGCGCGCCTTCAGGTCTTTCGCGGAGATCGGGAACACCGGAGGCACCCGATCCGGCTTTGCCTTCCTGCAAAACCCGTCGGGGCAAACCAAATAGTCGTTCGGCGAATCGCGACGCTCGAGTTCCTGAAAGTTAACTGGTCCTAACCCGCCTATACCGCCGCCAACCGTGTCCGCCGTTGCCGAGCAGCCCGCGACCGCCAATACGACCATACAGAAGATCAGCCGCAGATTCATTGAATGTCCCCGGATCGCTTGTGTCCGACGGTGCAGGTGAACGCTGCGAAACAATATGGGTTGGGCGGCTAGCCGGGACAATCCGGTCCGGACAGCCTCACCCGCGGATCGAAACCTATGCCAACGCGGGTCACCTGCCGTTCTCGTTCAATCCGAGCGGAGCCGCCTTCACCGCCCCGGACCCGTTTTATGGGAAAAGCACGGCGGGACGAGGCATCCCGTTCGCAAGTCAATTTGCCGCCGACGGCGGACCATCCCCTTGCATGCGACGGACATGCGCGGAGCAGCTATTCGGACAGTTCCTTCAGCGCTTTCACGCCCTTCTTCCGGTGCTCGATGCACAGGTTAAGTTTTGATCTGATTTTCTTCTCTTGTTTTTTTGATTTCGCGGACTTCAGGTCGCCTCTTATATGGCGCTCTTTCTTCTCTAGTTTGGTGATTAGTTTCTCCAGCGCCTGAATTTTCTTCTTTTTATTAGATTTTTCCGAATCTAATACTTCCAGAAGTCGACCAATGATCTCTTTTACACGCATTTTACATTGCCTTTTCGGCGCGGAATCAACCCGACGCGGCAATACTATCGCTATCTTCGATAATAATCCGTTTCCATTTGGCGGTACGGCATATGCGTATTACCCGGGTTCCCGTGTGGTTTCTTTCCGGCTCATGCTATCGGTGCTCCCGATTTGTGTCAGGGCATGCCGCTCGTCCTCATCGAATCTCAGCAGTTCCTCGGCATCCCGATCGGCGGTCCCCAATTCGCGGAACAACATCCTCCCGGCTTCCGCAAGCAATCCGACGATATCCTCCACATATGCATGATCGTTCATCGCGGATGTCGCCATGGTGGCGGAAATCTCGCCCGAGCGTATCAGCCGATCCAGGGACCCGTCCCGGATACTGTCATCCTGTTCGGCCTCCAACGCGATGTCGTCGAGATCGAAAATATCCACGCGTTCATCACCTTGCCGAAGACGATGAATCAACCGCAACACCGTTGCGATCTTGAGGCGAAATTCATTGTATTCCCGGCGGATCGCGTCGTTTTCGGAATCGACATATATGACCACGTTCTTGCGCAGGTGCTTAACGTCCTTGAGGCTTTGCACAATATTCTTGGCCGCGATCCGAAGATCGTAGATCGAGCCGGCGAACTCGGCGGGAACCTCCGATTGGGCCCGGCTCATGAACTCGATTATCGACGAGTACAGGTATTTGACGCGGGTCGGATAGACCGCATCGATATCGACTTCCATTACCTCCCGGTCGTTCTCCAGATAGGTCTCCAGATCTTGATCCGAATGAATGACGTGGCGATGCAGACTGAGGCCATGCGCGATGATCTCCAGCGCATTGTCATAGAGATAGAGGGTCTCGTTGCGAAGCGCCGTGACCAACGTTTCCGGGAACTCGATGGCGGAATCGTTCAAATATTTCGGCCCGACACGTTCCGGTACCGTCGTCGGAACGAGCTTTTCGAGCACATTGACGAGGTTTTGGGCGAACGGGACCATCACCGCGACGCCGATCGCGTTGAACACCGTATGAAAGACTGCCAGCTTGAGCGTGAAATCGTCGTCCCGGATGCCGACGCCGCCGGCGATCCCGTCGACCATCCACACGATCTGCGAGATGAAGACGATGGCGATCAGCCCGGTCGTCGCGTTGAAGATCAAGTGCGCCACGGCCAACCGTTTGCCCATGTAATTGGCGCTCATCGATCCGATGATCGCCGTAATCGTCGTGCCGATATTGGCGCCGATGGCGAGCGCCAGGGCGTTTTCATAGGAGATCTGACCGACGGACAGCGCGGTGATGATAAGGACCAGCGTCGCGTGACTCGACTGCATGATCACGGTCGCCGCCGTCCCCACGAGGGTGAATACGAACAGCCCGAGATATCCCGTTAGCGCAAACTGGGTCAGGTCGATCGTCTCCCGGAACGTCTCGAACCCGATCTTCATATGGTGGATACCGAGAAATAGCAGCCCGAGACCGGCAAGGACGTAACCGATGCCTTTCAAGTTCTTAGATTTCTGAAATACCAGGATGATCGCAAACGCCAGCATGGGCATGGCGTAGGCCGAGATATTCACCTTCAGGCCAAGCCCCGCGATCAGCCAAGCCCCGGTCGTGGTGCCCAGGTTGGCGCCGAAGATGATTCCGATCCCGGCCGCCAGCCCGATGAGGCCGGCACTCAGGAAGGAGATCGTTATGACGGATACCAGGGAACTGGACTGCATCACTGTCGTCGTGACGATGCCGAACGAGATGCTCTTGAGAAGGGAATTGGTGGTCTTCGCCAACAGTTTTTCCAGCACCCCGCCGGTGAATGCCCGAAAGCCGTCCTCGAGGAAAAACATGCCGAAGAGGAAGATCGCCACGCCGGCCGCGATTTGCTGAAAGTCGGCGCTAACCCAAAAGCCGACGGCTAAGACGACGAGAATCGTGGGGAGGAAGATCCGCCGTAAGATGGTCCCTGCTCTCCTCGCAGTTTTTCAGAAGACTTAAACGGCATGTGGCGCATGAAATTATTTTGCGGTTCCGACGACACGCAAATAGGCACCAATTGATCTGAATCATTAAGAGTTTATGACAATTACATGACAATGCAAGCTGTTAGAAACCATTGCAAGTCATGTGTGACGTGAAAGGCGGCGTTACTGTCATCCTAAACATCAATAAGGTGGAGAAAGCTGCACAATTAAACCGCGAAGAATTATTCCGATTTGGTGCAGCGCTTTTGTTCATTGTCGGCATCATGCTGTTCACCATCGTCCGCGTGGAGAGCGGTACCCATGGGGTATTGCTGGTAATCGCCGCCATGATCGGCGGCTATATGGCGATGAACATCGGCGCCAACGACGTTGCCAACAATGTCGGACCCGCCGTCGGATCGCACGCGATTACCCTGGTCGGCGCGGTTACGATTGCCGCCGTCTTCGAAGCATCCGGCGCACTCATCGCCGGCGGCGACGTAGTTGGCACGATCAAAAAGGGCATTATCGACCCCGACCTCATTGGCGATCGCGATACGTTCATTTGGCTGATGATCGCGGCGCTGCTCGCGGCCGCATTATGGCTTAACCTGGCGACCGCTCTCGGCGCGCCGGTTTCAACGACCCATTCCATTGTCGGGGGAGTCCTCGGCGCCGGCATTGCGGCCGGCGGTTGGGCGATCGCCGATTGGACGCAGGTTGGCAAGATTGCCGCCAGCTGGGTGATATCGCCGGTGCTTGGCGGCATGATCGCAGCCGCATTTCTCTACCTGATCAAGCGAACGATCACGTATCAAGACGATGTAATGGCTGCGGCAAAGCGCGTGGTACCCATCCTCGTAGCCGGTATGGCCTGGGCCTTCGCGACCTATCTGATCCTCAAAGGCGTCAAGCAGATCTGGAAAGTTCCCTTCGGCGTCGCCGTTTTGATCGGCCTGGGGATCGCTGTCGTTGTCTATCTAGTGATCCGACCGCAAATCGCGAAGTTGGCGACCCGGCTGGAAAACCATAAGGAAAAGGTCAACGACCTCTTCACATACCCGCTCATATTCGCGGCGGCGTTGTTGAGTTTCGCCCATGGGGCCAACGACGTCGCAAATGCGGTCGGACCGTTGGCGGGCATCAACGAAGCGATTGTCGGCGGCGCCGTCGCCACCAAGGCGGTGATCCCGACCTGGGTTCTTCTCGTAGGCGCGCTCGGTATCGCCATAGGATTGGCGCTGTATGGACCAAAGCTGATCCGTACGGTGGGATCCGAGATTACCGAACTCGACCGCATGCGGGCCTTCTGCATTGCAATGGCCGCGGCAATTACGGTGATCGTCGCGTCGCAACTCGGGCTGCCGGTCAGTTCGACGCACATCGCCGTCGGCGGCGTGTTCGGTGTCGGGTTCCTGCGGGAATACCTCAAGGTCAACTACGCCCGCATGGTTGAAGACATCCGCCATCACTACGATGATGAAAGTCCCGAGGCGGCGGAGGCATTTCTGGAACGCTTCGAACAAGCGAATGTGGCTGTCAAGGGCGAGATGCTGCGCGACTTGAAGCGGCGGACCGGGGATAAATTGCTGCGGAAACGGGACCGCAAGAGCCTTTCTCGGATCCATCGTCTTGAGTTAGTGCGGCGCTCGTTATTGCTGCGCATCGTCGCCGCGTGGCTGATTACCGTACCGCTTGCTGGCATCCTGGCGGCGATGTTCTTCTTCATGATGCGTGGAATAATGCTGCCCTGACCGTGGCAGGACGAATCCGACGTCGCGGTCCGGCCGGTCGTCATTCGGATTGCGGCGCAAAGGCGATGCCGGCGAAACCGCATTCGGTTACGTGCGGCGCCGCTCGAGCCAGACCGACCAGATAATCGACAGGACCGATAGGCCAAGGAACAGGGCGCTGAAAGGCGACGTGAAGAATATGGTCACGTCGCCGTGGCTGGCGGTGAGAGCAACCCGGAGATGTTCTTCCAACTGCGCGCCCAGGACCAAGGCCAAGAGGAGCGGCACCACTGGCATGTTGAGCCAGCGCATCGCCAGGCCCACCAGCCCGAAAAAGAACATCACATAGACATCGAAAAAGGAATTGCGAAGAGCAAAACTGCCGACCACGCAGAGCAAGGCGATGGACGGCATGAGCAGATGCCTTGGGAACGCCAGAACCTTTACCAAATACCGGATCGCCACGAGAGCAATGATCAGATTGAAGATATTGGCCCAGAAATAGGAGAAGATGATGCCGTAGGCGAAGTCGGCCCGCTCGATGAACAGCAACGGGCCCGGCGCCAACCCGTGGACCAGCAACGCCCCGATCAAGATCGCGGTGACGGGGTCTCCGGGAATACCCAGCGTCATCATCGGGATTAGCGCTCCGCCCGCGACCGCGTTGTTCGCCGACTCCGGCGCGGCCACGCCCTCAATGCTGCCGGTGCCGAAATCTTTCTTATCTCGGCTGGCCTTCTTGGCATAGTCATAGGAAATGAAGGCCGCAATCGGGCCGCCCGCCCCCGGCAAGATTCCGAGGAAAGTCCCGGTCAACGAGCCGATCATCGCCGGCACCCGCACCTTGATCAGGTCGGATACTTTCGGGAGCACGGAACCGAATTTCGACGACGCAGCGCGGCTGACGATCAGCGCATCCGGCCGCAGGTTGTGGATGAGCTGGGGAATTGCGAATAACCCGATCAGCGCGGTCAAAAAGTGGATGCCGCCCAGAAGATTGGCGTCGCCGAAGGTAAAGCGCGCCGTCGCCATCACCGGGTCCTGTCCGACGGTGACGATCGCAAGACCTATTACGGCGGACAACATCCCCTTGATGAAGGACCGTGCGGCGAACCCGCAGATCGCGGTCAGCCCGAACAGGATAAGACTGAAAAGATCGGGCGCCCTGAATTCCAGAGCAAGGCTGGCGAGGCTCGGCGCGATCAACAGCAAACAAATGAAACTGACGACCCCGCCGAAAAAACTCGCACAGATCGCGATGCCGAGGGCGCGGCCGCTTTCGCCCTTCTTGGCCAACAGGTACCCTTCGACAGCCGTCGCCGACGCCGAGGGCGTGCCGGGAATGTTGAGCAGGATCGCCGAGAAACTACCACCGGTCATACCGGAGACGTACAGCCCCAGCAGCAGCGCGATCGACATGCCGGGTTCGAGGACGAATGTCAGCGGTAACAAAATGATGATGCCCGAACTGATCGTCATCCCGGGGATCATGCCGACAACCAGCCCGATTACCGCCCCCGCAACGGTCGCCATAAGGCTTGACGGCAAAATGGACTGTTGAAACCCGGCGAGAACGTCCGCGTCCATAACTCAGAATCCGAGCGGCCCGCGGGGCAGCAAGATCTGGAATACTTCGGTGAAAAGGAAGTACAACCCCACGGGAATGATCAGCGCCCCTAGGGTGATCCGCACCGGGCTGCGCGCGCCGTACAGAACCATCAATGCCGCGAAGAAGGGAATGCTCGCCAGAAGGAATCCGAGGAAGGGAAAGCTCACCAGAAAAATCAGGAAAGTCAGGAGCGTGATCCATCCGATCCGATTGACAGCGCCCCCCGAATCGCCGCCGCCGGCCGACAGTTCCCTTATGCCCGTGATCAGAAGCGCCGCCGACAGGAGCGCGAGGACGGTAACGATTACGAAGGGGAAGAAGGATGGCCCAGGCGTATTGGGGATCGACCGGTCCGGCAGGTCGCTCGTCAATACCGCATAGACGGCACTCAGAACGAGCAGGGTCAGCGCCGCAATCACATTGCGCCATGCCATTGGCATGTGACTTCTCCCTCAACGAACCGGCCTCCCGACCCACAATGGGTTCGGGAGGCCGGTACCGTTATTTCTTCTTGGATTGATAGAGCCCGGCGCTCTTCATGATGCCCTTGATCTTCGCGTCTTCCTCGGCGAGCAAGGCTTCGAACTTGTCGACGGGAAGCGGGTCCACCGTGAACCCTTTCTGGTTCGCGAGCTTCATGAACGCTTCCGACTTCGCCGCCTTGGCCATCGCATCGGCTAACTTCGCCTTGATCGCCGCCGGCGTGTCCTTCGGTACCGACAGACCACGGAACAGGTTTAGCGTGACGTCGTATCCGAGTTCCTTAGCGGTCGGCACGTCCGGAAAAACCTTCGACCGCTTCTCCGTCGCCATCGCAAGCAAACGCAGTTTTTTCGCCTTGGTCAGCCGCACCGTCCCGGTCAAAGGTGCGAACATGGCATCCGCCTCGCCGCTCAGCACCGATGCATTGCGACGCTTGATGCCGACCGGCAGGTGGGTCACCTTGCATTTCGCCGCATCCATCAACTGGATCGCCGCCAGATGGGTGGCGCTGCCAGTGCCGGAATTGGAGACCTTCAGCTTCCCGGGGTTGGCCTTGCACTCATTTATGAAATCGGCAAAGGATTTCCACCGCGCATCCGCCTTGACCGCAAACGGCATCGGCTGCCACTCGACGCGTCCGATATGCGCCATTGCGCTATGTTTGAACGGCACATTGCCGATATTCGTCGTCGTCAGGATCGAGGTCGAATTCCAGCCGATCGTGTATCCGTCGGGCGCGGCGTCCTTAACATGCGTATAGGTCCGGGCGCCGCCGCCGCCGACCATATTGACCGGCACGAGTTTGACGCCGAGCACCTTGCCCATTTCCGTCGCAAGCAGACGGCCTTCGATATCCGCGCCGCCGCCAGCACCGAACGGGATGATGAACTGGATCGCCTTGCTGGGAAATTTATCCGCAAACGCCGGTGCCGTGATCATCGACAGCCCGAGACCGACCGTCGCCGCGGTCATTTTGAAGTTAAGGGTCATGTCTATTCCTCCCATTTTTAATTTTGTTGCTTTCAAAACTCGCCTCTTTGTCGGCGATTATTCATTCTTCAGGCGAGTGCCTAATCGTCCTCGCGCATCTTCACGACGACCTTGATCGCGTCCTCGATCCGCTCACGCGCGTATTTCAGCGCGGTCGGGACCTCGGCCAACGGGAAGGTATGCGTGTGGATCTTCGTTGCGTCGAACACGCCCTGCCGCATGAAGGCCTCGGCGCGATGGGTGGCGCTCTTGCCCTCGCCGCGAATGCCGAACACGTAGATGTTGTTGGTCACGATATGCTTGACGTCGACCGGCACATCCTCGCTCGGGAAGGCCGCCAGACAGACACGCCCGCCACGGTTCGTCATATAGAGCGCTTCGTTGACGGCATTCGCCGCGCCGGAGCACTCCAGTACATAGTCGGTGCCAATCCCGCCGGTCAGTTCCTTCACCTTTTCGACCGGATCCTCGTTGCGCACGTTGATGACGTGATCCGCGCCGAGTTCGGTACCCATCTTCAACCGGTTGTCCCGCGTGCCCGTCAGGATGACCGGATAAGCGCCAAGCGCCTTGGCAACCGCAACGCCCATCAAACCGATCGGACCGGGACCGGTGACAACGACGGACTCGCCCGCGACCAGTCCGCCCAATTCGGTCAGTCCATACATCGCCGTACCGGCCGTTACCACGAGCGTCGCCTCTTCGTCGCTCATGCTGTCGGCGATATGCACCAGCGTGTTGATGTTGTTGACGGCGTATTCGGCGAACCCGCCGTCAGTCGTGAAACCGTTCGCGCGGTGGCCCTTGTTCTGGTCGCCGTAATTCTTGCCGTAGTTGTGACAGGACGTATACATCCCCTGCCGGCAGCGCTTGCATTGCCCGCAACCGGCATGGATTTCCACGGTCACCCGGTCGCCCACCTCATACTCGTCGACGCCCTGACCGAGCTTTACGACGGTGCCCATGTATTCATGCCCCGGCGTCCAATTCTTATTGTACGGCAGGCCGCCCTCGATCATCGCGGGCGGGCCATGGCTGATGATCTCCAGGTCCGTGGCGCAGACGGAGATGGCGTCGATCCGCACCAGGACCTCGGCCTTGTCGGGTTCGGGGACAGGTTTTTCGACGAGACTTAATTCGTTCGGGCCTCCGAGCACCCATGCCTTCATTGTCTCGGGAACCTTGTACTGATTGTTGCCGGCGTTGCCTGACATTGTTTATGCCTCCTGCTCCTGACGCGTATTGCGCGCGGGTCGATTGTCCTTGAATTGGATTAGTTTTGCCGAAGCCCTTCCTGGGCACCTCCCAAGCGAGCCGAAATGAATGACGCAGTCTCCATGATCTGCTGACGCACGGTGGCAATGTGCTCACCGTCGGCGCGAATTTGGGGCATGGAGACGCTGATTGCACCGACAACGGCGCCGCTGCTTTCCCGGATGGCGGCGCCGACGCAAACAACCCCGGATTGGAACTCCTCGTCGTCGAGCGAATAACCGTTCCGGCGCACGAGCCGCAAATGCTCCATCAACTCCGCGATCGTCGGTATCGTCTTATCGGTAAATCGCTTCAATCCACCGTGCGCGATCACCCGCGCAATTTCCGCTTCCGGCAGCCACGCCAGGATCGCTTTTCCCGCCGCCGTGGCATGCGCGGCGTCGGCCTCCATCGCGCCGTCGAATCCGACGCGGACCGGTAGTTTGGAGTCTAGCCGCGCCAACGTGACAAGGGTGACACCCTGCATGACCGACAGATGCACGCTTTCGCGCGTCGCGTCGTTCAGGCGGCGCACTTCGGGCATCGCGATTTCCAGCAGATTGAATTTCTTGAGCCGGCTATCGGAAAGATCGGTAACGCGCGGGCCCAGAAAGTAACCGCGGGTGCGCCGCGACTGGCCCGCAAATCCCCTCTTCACGAGCGTTGCGAGCAAATGATGGCATGTGGAGGTATTAAGACCTGCTTTCGATGCCACCTCGTTGAGCAGCATCTCGTCATCGCCGTCGGCAAGCAGTTCGAGAATATCCAGCGCCCGCTCGACGGACTGAACCGTACGTGGAGCCTTTACCGCCGCACCGCCCCGCTCATTCGGATTAAGACGCGGTATTACAGCCGATTTTCGTTGAGAAATCAAAACACCACATTTTCACATTATCGAAGCGAAGAGAAAATCTATCGAAAAATGGCCCAACGAGTCAAATTCATTTGTTATTGTCGAACGATATTTCACATTATCAAATTTTGAGCTTGGTACCACCTTGATTTCGAGGCCGATGCGTTCGGGATTTCTCTTCGGGAAGGTAACCGATGAAATTTCGAGCGCCGGTCGGATGCCCGTTCTTGCGAAAAAGCGGACGTCGTTGAGTCGTGAAATAAATTTCGGATTCCAGCCAGAAACGGACCATCTGGCGCCGCGCCGCCCGGCCGAAGATCAGGCCGCCGACCCTCGTCCCACGATTAAATTCCGTTTTCGCGGGCAACGCGGTTTTTTTGCTCGGCCTGAACATCGAGCCCATCGCCGACAGCGCCGGGCTTCGTGCCGATTATTCGTAAACGTCGGTGTAACCAACGGTAACGCGCCACATCATTCGCCGCAGCGGCAATTGATAATCATGGATGGCGAGATGTTGCACAGCGCAGTTGTCCCACATGATGACGTCGCCTAGACCCCACTGGTGGCGGTAGATAAATTCATCGCGGATTACTGTCGTGGCCAGTTCGTCGATCAGCGACAGTGCGTCGTCGTCGTCCATTCCCTCAATGGCAATGCATTCCAAGTTGCTGACATATATCGCGTTCCGGTCGGTATACGGATGCCTGCGAACCGCCGGGTGGACGATCAACGGTTTCGCTTCGTGTTTCTCTTGGTCCTCCGCAGTGCCCGTGCCGGATTTGCGACGCCGACCCGCGACATCATGCACGACGCGCAATCCCTGCAGCCTCTCTTTCATCTTCACGTCCAAGGCATCGTAAGCTTTGACCGCACTGGCAAAGAGCGTGTCGCCGAGCACCTTTCCATCTTCCGTCACGGGAACTTCTCTGGCGTGCAGGACAGTCGCACGCGGCGGGTGTCGTTCGAATGACATGTCCGTATGCCAGACGGAACCCGCATCGGCGTATCCGATGTCTTTCCCGTGCTCCTGAATATTTGACACGTAAAGAATTTCCGGATGTTCCGGCATGGCGTAGTGGTTCAGGAATAGGCGCTGTACTTCTCCGTAGCGGCTGGCGTAGTCGATCAACTGCACAGGCGTTAAATCCTGATTCCGGAAGCACAGGACGGAATGTTCATTGAATGCCGTTTCGATCATGCTGGAAATCTCGTCATCCATAGGCTTAGACAGATCGACGCCGCGGATTTCCGCACCGAGCGCCGCCCCGCTCGGAACAATTTCGATGTCCATTTTTGTCGTCATTTTTTTGAGTCCTTTGCCATGCGCCGGAAGAACGGACAGGAAAAATCGGGGTACAAATATCAACGTTTCCCGAACTGTCCAACCGGCGATGCCATGTCCATACGATTGGCGAGAGCCTCTAGTCTAATCCGGCAGCGCGGTTTGGCTAGCGGCGGCTCCTACATAGCCAGATAACTGTTCCGGGTTAATATGGGCAAAGACCTCGGCGGCCTGAGGAAGCGTCAGCGGGCGAATGCCGGGAACAAGTCGGCTGGAACACCTATAAAGACGGAGAGATTTGTCCCAGTGTCCAAATCGCTTTTCAGGTTGCTGAGGGTCCCTTCCAACACGACGGGTGTCGTTTATTTGCACAGCATGCCAGGCCGATACGAAACTTGGGCGAGCTTCGAGGACGCCGCAACAGACGCCCAGATTACGGATATCATGTGCCTCACACCCACCTGTGAAATCACCAAAAAGTCACTCGCCTACAAGAAAGCTCTTCAGAGGAACATTCCGTACACGACGCACTGTTTCCCAATTTCGGATCTTTCTGTTCCCGAGGATCAAGAAGATTTTTTTCGATTTATCGCATCCATCGCGAAACTCGTTGATGAAGGCCGACATATTCTAATTCATTGTGGGCATGGCGTTGGTCGGACAGGCATGGCGGCTTCGTGCCTTTTGATCGCCCTGGGATCGAGTGTTGACGATGCAGTGGACGCCGTTACATCGGCAGGTTCGAGCCCAGAAACGCCCGAGCAATGGAAAGTCGTTCAGAGACAGGCTTCTCTGATGCCGTTCCCCAATGAAATCTAGTTGGACGGATTTGTTGAATTGAAGAGGAGAGTTATACGCCGTCAGAGTTTTTCGGACAGCTCGATGTTCTGAATAGGAGAGCGTCCCAACACACCTTCAAATGTACGCCTAGGGTCGGACACGGAAATCGGCGACGGCACCAAAGATATCCGCAGTTAGCTGTTTAACGAAAGTCGATCCCGCCCGTCGTCATGTCGGCTAATAGCCAAATCCCAACAATCTGACGGGCTTTGTGAATTTACCTCGGAAGCGCCTAAATTGGTGACTGTCCGTTAATTTGAGGAGGAATAGGGTGTTGCCCAGTATCCTGCGACTTTTTTGCCTGTTGTTGCTAGTCGGAATAGCAACCAACAGCAAAGCTGATGTGGTCAGATTACCAACCGACCTCAGCCAAGTTTCGTTTGTTGAAGTTGCCAAGAACATTTTGGTGCTCCACGGCCTTCAGCAAATGCCGGATGCAGGCAATAAAGGATTGATCAGTAATTCCGGGATCGTGCTGACAAAAACGGGAGTCGTTCTTGTCGATAGCGGCGGCAGCTACGAAATTGGGCGCTTGATTGTTGATCAGGTAAAGAAGATTACCGACCAACCAATCATTGCGGTTTTCAATTCTCATATCCACGGGGATCATTGGTTGGGGAATGCCGCGATCAGGGAAGCTTACCCCAGCGCAAAAATCTACGCCCATAAGAAGACCATAGAACGGCTTATTTCTGGCGAGGCAGAAAGCTGGCGCGACATCATCAACGACATGGTCGGCCCGAAAAATAGGGGGCCGGGCCTTGTGCTTCCGGATGCGGCGCTTGGTGGCGGTGAAACGATCCCCTTGGGTGGCATGAGCTTCAAAACACACCACACCGGCCATGCCCATACGGATGGCGACATCATGGTCGAAGTTCCCGATCAGCGCCTATTGTTTACGGGGGATATCGTCGAGTTTGGCCGTCTCGTATCATCAGATGTACCGCGGGATTTCGATGTCAAAGGGCAAATCAAAGCGATCAAATATATGCTGGAATTGCCGGTGGACACATTCGTTCCCGGTCATGGCGAAACTGGTGGAAAAGAAATACCGTTGGCGGCGCTTCGGTTCCTGGAAATTCTGTACTCAAGTGTGAAGAAGAACTATGACGCCGGTCTCCAAGACTATGAGATGAAGGCGAAAGTCGAGGCCGATCTTGCGGAATTTCGGGACTGGTTCAATTTCGATCAACTCGGAAAAATGATCAGCTTCGTGTACCAGCAAGTCGAGTTCGCGGATTTCAAGTAATTCGACCACTTAGGGTCGATAGCGGAAGTCAGAGGCCGCACCAAGCACGTCCGGCCCTGAAGGCAAAGCGGACATCGCCGGCCCAAAGTCGGCTCTTGAGGTAGTACGGAAGTCGCTCAGCGGCAGTCAAAGGTCAGCTTTTCCAATATGGGACCTTTCGTTAGAGCGTCGCTCTCCGCTCCCATTGGCGACGGCAGGCAGCCCACGAAATATCGCTTTTCAACATCTGCCAAACCGTCCCCTAAGCACTGATGGTCGATAGGGTGGTCAAATTTGGCGGACGTTCACAACGTGTAGCGGATTTCCGTCGGCGTCCATCGTGATTTGCGGCGCGCAATGCGATCAGGTGTGGACTCGCCATCGTGGGTGAGCGGTGTGCCATCTCGATCCTTGAACGCCTCGATGCCGAGCCCACGTGCATTTGCAATCGACAATATCCGGTCTCCATCTTCCATGATGACCCCGGCATAGACACCGCAGCCGCTACAGATGAGCGCCGAGCAGGTCTCCGTACCGAAACGGTATGTCGTGAGTCGATCGGCGGTTATTGTAAAAACCGCTCGTCCGTCCGCCGCCGAGACGGTCCGTGACCCTTGGCGTGCGCAGAATCCGCATTGGCAAGAGCGTACCTGCATCTCATCGGCTGGATGCCTAAAGGTCAGCTCGACAGAAATTGCACCACAATGGCACTTGCCGGAGTGTGAGTAGGCTGGCTCGCTCATGCCGGACCTCCGCATCGCGTATGGCTATTCGATCAAGTCTAGGAACAAGAAGCGGAGGTGTCTATTTACGGCGTTGTATCGTTCCAACAAAGGGGCACGAGCCGGCGTCGAGCGAAGCCCCTGGAATGTCCGCTATCGGGGGAAGAGCCATCGTCCGTCACGAATGCCGGCCTTTCGCGATTAGCCGTTACCGGACGCGCGCGTCCGGTCATCTGCGCCGAAATTGACCCGCGGGCGCTTACCTGGGCCGCTCGGCCCCCACGCCGGGGCTGCCTGATGGGGAAACCTACCGATCAGTTCATGCCGTAAAAGCCGAGTGCGCCACCGGCCATCACCTGATGCGCCGCGTCGGCGGACAAGGGTCCCAGCCTTTCCCGCATCATCTTTGGCGCGTCGGGAAAGAAACCGTCCTGATGCGGGTAGTCGGTCGCCCACATAATCTTGTGGGGACCAATGTAGTCGGCCAGCACGGCGATGCTATTCTCCACCGGCTCGAAGGAGATCCAGCAATTCCGCTCGAATAGCTCGCTCGGCCGCATGCTCGGCGCGGTCCCGCTGAACCCCTTGTCGTCGAAATGCCGGTCCATGCGGTCAAGCCAAGGCGCGATCCAGCCGCCGCCGGATTCCAGGAAGCCGACGCGCAGTTTCGGATGCCGATCCACGACCCCGCCCCAGATGACGCTCAACGCCGCCAGCATCATCTCCATGGTATGGGAAATCATGTGCCGAGCGGCACGATCGTCTTCGAAACGATCGACACCCACGGTCGGCATGGCGCCGTTGGACGAACCTTCGTGGAAACCGATGGAGAACTCGAGATCCTCGGCCAACTGCCAAAACGGCTCGTACATCGGGTCGCTCAACATTTTCTTGCCGTGATATGGGTTCGGCCGCAAAAACCCACCGCGCATCCCGAGCGTTTCGCGGGCGAAGCGCATTTCATCCATTGCCAGTTCGACCGACTGCATCGGCAACATCGCGACGCCGAAGAGCCTGTCGGGATACGGCTTGCAGTAGTCCACCAACCACCGATTATACGCTCGACACATCGCGGCGGAGAGATCGGGCGCCTCGACGGCGCCGGTAAACAGACCGAGGCTCGGATAGAGGAATGCGGCGTCGATGCCGTCCGCATCCATGTCGACGATCCGCGCGTGCGGATCGAACCCGCCCTTGCGGCCCTCGTTATATTTCAGCTTGCCGAGCTCGACGGTGCCTTGTCGAACGCCGATGGAACCGAGGCTACCGATGCCCCGAGGATTTCCCAACAGCTTGCCTTCGACGGAAATCCGCTCCTTGCCGTTGTCGTCGATGACGAACTGCGGCTGGCGTTCGCGGAACGCGGGATCGAGGTAGTCGTCCCATAATGAAAGAGGCTCGAGAATATGCCCGTCGGCATCGACAGTCTCGTACGTCCGTGTCATCGCCTTGTCCTCCCGGGAAAGTGAACCCTGGAACACGATAGCGCGAAGATCGAAGCGCCGCGAATCCGCGCAACGGGATCGATGCCGCGGGTCGGCGGCAACCGCGCCCGCCGGTGACGGTTGAACGCGGCGCGCTGAAAGCCAACGGACAAAATAGTGGCGGAGGGAGGGGGACTCGAACCCCCGCAACGGTGTTAACCGTTGACGGATTAGCAATCCGCTGCATTACCGCTCTGCCATCCCTCCGCAGGATGGCCGGCCGCCAGGACGGCGGCGGGGCCGGTGGGCAAGCGATGTAACGTGCCGCCCCGTCCCTGTCAATGTCCGGTATGGCCGACCGCCCGCAAACCGCCGGGATTTGCCGGGTTCCGGCGATCCGGCCTCCGTCCTCCGCGGCTCGGCATCGCGTTATTCTGTAGCCCCTAACGCGGATTTCTGTTTGTTTAGCGCAGTTGCCGGCCCACCGTACCGCCCCACGGCTGCGGCAGGCCGCCGCCTTCCCCCGCCTCTCTCAACCAGGGAAAATCCATGCGCCGCGAGTCCCCGATGCCTATGATTGCGCGCAAGGTCGCACAACGTAAGGCACAGGCCGTGGAAACGCGCAGCTTCGGGAACCGAACCGCCGGTCCCGTCACCGCCGGACAAGGGTATGGACGCCGACCGGCCTGACGCCATAACGCCCGGCCGCCGTTTCGTGTTGACGGTGGGGCTGATGCTGGCAACCGGACTGCAGTTCATGGACGGCACGGTGGTGGCCATCGTGCTGAACCACATGCAAGGCAGCCTGTCGGCGACGCGCGACCAGATATCCTGGGTCGCCACGGCCTATCTGGTCACCGCCGCGATGTTCATGCCGCTGGCCGGGTGGCTGGCCGGTTATATCGGACGGCGGCGCATGCTGCTGTTCGGCGTGTTCATCTACGGAATCCTGTCGGCGGTCTGCGGCCTGACCCAGAACCTGGAACAGCTTATCCCGCTCCGCGTGGCCCTGGGTCTGTGCGGCGCCGTCCTGGTGCCGTTGTCGCAGGCGGCGATGCTGGACATCTATCCGCGCGAAAAGCACGGCATCGCGCTCGGCCTATGGGGCGTGGCAACCACGCTCGGCCCCGCCATCGCGCCACTGATGGCCGGCTATCTGGCGGAAGTCTATAGCTGGCGCTATGCCTTTTATGCGGTCATGCCCTTCGGCTTCCTGTCTTTCCTGATCATGCTGCCGCTGCTGCCGGAGGGCGAGCGGCAGGAACGGCGGTTCGATTTCCTGGGATTCTTCCTGCTGACCCTGTCGGTCGGCGCGCTGCAACTGTTGATCAACCGGGGCGAACGCGAGGACTGGTTCTACTCGACTGAGATCATCGTCTACGCCGCGGTCTCGATCGCCGGCATCTACATGTTCATCGTGCACACGAGCTTCGCCAAGCAACCCTTTCTCAACCTGTCGCTTTTGCGGAACAAGAACTACCTGGCGGGATTGTTGCTGGTGGCGCTGTCTGGGCCGACGCAGTTCGCCACCGTGCTGATCATGCCGATCCTCGTACAGGTGGTGTACGGCTACCCGATCCTGACCACCGGCATCATCATGGCGCCGCGCGGCTTCGCGACCATCCTCTCGATGGCGATGGCGGGCTGGCTGACCACGCGAATGGACACGCGGGTGTTGATGATCTTCGGTTTTTTGATTCTCGTCGCGTCCAACTACGCGGTCGCCGTATTCGGCACCGAGGTCGGCATGTGGGACGTAATCATCGCATCCTTCGGCCAAGGCTTCGGCATGGGCTTCACCATGGTGCCGCTCAGCGCCATCGCCTATTCGACGCTGACCCCGAACCAGCGGCCCGAGGCGGCGGCGCTGTTCAACCTGACCCGCGGCATGAGCGGCGCCATGGCCGTGGCGCTGCTGATCGCGGTACTGACGCGGTCCAGCCAGATAACGCGCAGCGATCTGGTGGGCTTCGTCACGCCCTTGCGCGAAATACTGCAGGACCCGACCACGCCGGTCCTGTGGAGCATCGAATCCCTGCGCGGCCTCGCGGCGCTGGACAACGAACTGTCGCGGCAAGCGCTGTTGGTCGCCTTCCAGAACAGTTTTCTGATCATGGTGGCGGTGCCGATCATGGGCATCGTATTGACGCTGATGCTCGGCAAGCAGAAGACGAGCTGACGGCCGCCTCGGACCGCCAGCCCGCCCGCTTTATCGGTCGTCAGTCGACAGGTTGCGCCACGAACCGCATATACGGTTTCGGTGCGCGCCAGCCGTCGGGATACTTTTTCTTCGCGTCGTCGTCGGACACGGTCGGGACGATGATGACCTCCTCGCCCTGATTCCAGTTCACCGGCGTCGCGACCGCGTGTTTCGCGGTGAGCTGTACGGAGTCCAGAACACGCAGGATTTCGTCGAAGTTGCGGCCCGTCGCCATCGGGTAGGAGATGACGAGCTTCACCTTCTTGTCCGGCCCGACGATAAAGACATTCCGCACGGTTTGGTTATCCGCGGCGGTGCGGCCTTCGGAACTATCGCCCGCGCCGGCCGGCAACATGCCGTACGCCTTGGCCACCGCCAAATCCTTGTCGCCGATCAGCGGATAGTTCGGCCGGTGGCCGGTCGCGTCCTCGATGTCCTGCACCCAACGCTCATGGTCGCCGACGGGATCGACACTCAGGCCCATGATCTTGCAGCCGCGCTTCTCGAATTCCGGCTTCATCTTCGCCATGTAGCCGAGTTCCGTGGTGCAGACCGGGGTGAAATCCTTCGGGTGCGAGAACAGCACGGCCCAGGAATCGCCGACCCAATCGTGAAAGCTGATCGTGCCGTCCGTCGTCTCCGCTTGAAAATCAGGCGCGGTATCGCCAATCTGTAGCGTCATTTTCGTGCTCCCAAATGCCCATTGATTTGATCGGGTACTGACGGGTTAGCCTCACCATGAGTCGCGGCAACCACCTGGCAAACTTGTATCGGGAAATCATTCCCGACGCGTAACACGGCAGCTCGATCTTTAGCGAAAAAACATTACACGGAAACTCTGGGCCAATCGAAATCACAAATGCGTTTGACCGATTGCTGCCGCCCGTGCGGGCGGTGCTACAGTGCACCGACGACAACGCCAACGCGGGAGGTAAACCGATGGCAGCCTATCTGATCGCACAAATCAGCATACACGACCTTGAGACCTTCAAGAAGTATCAAGCGGAGGTGCCGGGCACGATCGAACGGCACGGCGGCAAATACCTGGTGCGCGGCGGCGATGTCACCCCGAAGGAAGGCGATTGGACGCCGGACCGCGTGGTCGTGGTGGAATTCCCCAACATGGCGACGCTGGAGAAGTGGTACGACTCAGAAGACTACCAGGCGATCATCAAGTACCGCACCGACGCCGCCGACGGCGACTTGATCTTCGTCGAAGGGATTTGACGTCAATCGAGTTAGAACCCGCAACCATGATGCCAAACACGATTGCGTCATTCCCGCGAAAGCGGGAATCCAGGGACGGCACAATGTGAGCTATGGAAAAGGACGCTTTTGTCTACATTCTCGCCAGTGGCCGTAACGGAACACTCTACATAGGCGTGACCTCTGACCTCATTGCGCGGGTGTGGCAGCACAAAGAAGGAATAACGAAAGGGTTCACAAACCGATACGGCATCAAACAACTCGTCTACTTTGAGCAACACAGCACGATTGAGGCAGCAATTGCGCGAGAGAAGGCCATGAAGAAATGGCGGCGGGCGTGGAAAATCGAACTTATCGAGTCCCTAAACCCGGACTGGCGGGATCTTTATTCGGAGATTTCTGGATCCCCGCTTTCGCGGGGATGACGATCGTAAATGAGCGAAATATCGAACATGCCATTTGGACGGTCCTATTCTCCGACAATGGCCTTGAGACGACGAACCTCCAAGATCGACCGTTCGATATCTTGCCGCGCATGTGCGATGAAATCATGGTCTGCATCGGTAGCGCCTGTAAGGTAGAGGTCTCGCTGGTTCCGTCCTTCCATCATGGCGATAAAGGTGTCGCCGCTCGTGTGGTCACGCCCCTCTAAATAGGACCGCCATGGCCCAGGTGTCGCTGCATTACACCGCATCAAGATTTCATCGAGTTCATTTTCAGTCATTGATTTCTGCCGTCTATATCCACGTTAGTCGCTCGTCAAACTCAACTGACCTACCTAGAACCAGTCCCGCCTAATGCGGCGTGCCCTGGTCGAACAACGGCACGCGCCGATCGCGGAACGGGATGATCAGGATCGCGCCGGCGACGAAGCCGCCGATATGCGCCCACCAAGCGACCTGTCCGCCGCCGCCCACCCAAACACTAAAGAACTGAAACCCGAGCCACAGCGCCAGCACGAAATGCGCCGACACATAAAGCGGGAACCACTTCAACACGATTACCAACACCTTTACCTTCGGGTGAAGCATCACGTAGGCGCCCATAACGCCGGCGACGGCCCCGCTCGCGCCGATCGTCGCCGACTTGAGGTCGGGCAACATGATCGCATGCGCGAAACCCGCCACCGCCCCGCATAGCAGATAGAACAGCAGGAATTTCCAGTGCCCCATGGAGTCTTCGATATTGTCGCCGAAGACCCAAAGGAACAGCATGTTTCCCAACAGATGCCACCAATCGGCATGCAGAAAGATCGACGTCAACAGCGTCAACTCGGCGGTGATCGGGAAAAGGCGCGGGTCGAGTTCGTCCGGCCCGACGAGAACCGACGGGATTACGCCATAGACCAGCACCGCCCGCTCCACCATGGCGGGCGAAAGGCTGAGCTGCCAAAGGAAAACCAGGATATTGGTCACGATGATCCCGATCGTCATGAACTGATACGGGATGATGCGCAGCGGGTTCCGGTCGAAGATGGGGAACAGCATCTTTACCGGCTCACGCGACCGCCGATTTCGGATCGTCGCCGCGCGGCAGCTTGTCCCGGCCCCAGTTGATCAGCCCGCCCGACAGCAGGATTTCGATCTGACGCGGCGTCAACGCGTGCTCGACGGCGACCCCATCCTTGCCCTCGACGGCAAGCGTCAATTCCTGACGTTCCGGCAGCAGAGGATGCACCCCGTCCACCGCCAGGACATCGCCCTGATCCAACCTGTCGTAGTCAGCGGGATCCACGAAGGTCAGCGGCAGCACGCCCGCGGTGATCAGGTTCTGCCAATAAATGCGGGCGAAACTCTTGGCCAATACGATCCTCGCGCCGAGATATTGCGGACACAGCACCGCGTGCACGCGGCTCGACCCCTGGCCGAAATTCTCGCCGCCCAGGATGACATGTCCCGACGTGTCCTTCACCGCCATGGCGCGCGCGGCATAGGTCTCGTCGTCGCGCATCAAGGTGAACTCGGCGGTCTTCTGAACGTTGCTGCGGTAGGGCAAAATCTGCGCCCCCGCCGGCGCGATCGCATCGGTCGAGACGTCGTCGCCGAGCTTGATGAGGATCGGCGACGCCACATCTTCCGGATACGGGTCGATCGACGGCAGCGATGCGGTATGCGCGCCCTTTTCGATCACGACCTTGCGCGCCTCTTCCACCGGTACGGGCGCGATCAGCGCCTTGTCGAGCCGGATCGGGTCCTTCGGCGGCAGAACCTTCGGGTACGGCATATCGAGGTCGCGCGGGTCCGTGATCACGCCGGTCAACGCGGCGGCGGCGGCGGTTTCCGGGCTGCACAGGAATACCCGGTCCTCCTTCACGCCGGAACGGCCATCGAAATTGCGCGGCGTCGTGCGCAGCGAATTCTTGCCCGCCGCCGGCGACTGGCCCATCCCGTGGCAGCCGTTACACCCGGCCTGATGCAACCGCGCCCCGGCTTGAATGAAGTTGGCGAGCAGCCCCTCGTTCATCAGGTTCGCCAGCATCTCGCGCGAACTCGGGTTGATATCGAAAGACACCCCGGGCGCCACCTGCCGCCCTTCGAACATTTGCGCGGCGACCGCGAAATCCCGGTAACCGGGGTTCGCGGACGAGCCGATATAGGCCTGATAGACGGGTTCGCCGGCAATCTCCCGCACCGGCACCACGTTGCCGGGGCTGGTCGGCTTGGCGATCAGCGGTTCCAGGGCCGAGAGGTCGATCTCCTCATGCACGTCATAGGTTGCGCCCTCGTCCGCGAGGATTTCGGTCCAGTCATCCTCGCGCCCGACCAGCCGCAAGAAGTCGAGCACCGCACCGTCCGACGGAAAGACGCTGCTGGTCGCCCCCAATTCCGCGCCCATGTTTGCGATGACATGCCGATCCATCGCGCCGAGGCCGTCCAGGCCCGGTCCGTAATACTCGATCACCCGTCCAAGACCGCCGGTCACGCCATGGCGGCGTAACATTTCCAGGATCACGTCCTTGGCGCTGACCCAGTCCGGCAGACTGCCCGTCAGTTTCACGCCCCAGATCTCCGGCATGCGGATATAGACCGGCATCCCGGCGAGCGACATGGCGACCTCGACGCTGCCGGCCCCCATGCCGAGCATGCCGAGCGACCCGGCAGCGCAGCTATGGCTGTCCGAACCGAGCAAGAGCGCGCCCGGCTTGCCGAGACGCTCCATGTGCACCGGGTGGCTGATGCCGTTGCCCGGCGGACTGAAATACAGGCCGAACCGCGCCGCCGCCGTCCGCAGGAAGGTGTGGTCATCCGCGTTCTTGTTGTCGGTCTGCAGCAGGTTGTGGTCGACATACTGGCAAGCCGCGTCGGTACGCACGCGGTCGATCTCCATCGCTTCCAACGCCAACATGCTGAGGGTGCCCAACGCGTCTTGCAACAGGCCCTGGTCGACCCGCAGGCCGATTTCCGCGCCCGGCGTCATCTCGCCCGAGACGAGATGCGCTTCAATCAGTTTTTCCGCGACGTTGCGCGCCGTCTTATTGGTCATTCCGGTCCTCCCTCATGCGCCGTCAGGCGTCCTGGTGGGCTTTGTATTGCGCGTCGCCGAACATCCATTTGCGCTCTTCCTCGGTCATACCGGCGTTGGCCGGCCGCTGATGCTCGACCAGCACCTCGGCGCCACGCTGTACCGCCGGACGGTCGGCCACCGTATCGAACCAGCGCTTGACGTTCGGGAAATCGTTGATGTCCTGTCCCTGCTTGTGGAGGTTCCGCAGCCACGGCCATGTTGCGATGTCGGCGATGGTATAGGCGTCGCCCGCAAGATAGTCGGCCTCGCCAAGCCGCTTGTTGAGCACGCTGAGCAGCCGACCGGCCTCCTTCGTGTAGCGTTCGGCCGAATAGGCGTGTTCTTCTTCCGCGTAGCCCCGGAAATGATTGGCCTGGCCGAACATCGGCCCGACGCCGCCCATCTGGAACATCAGCCACTGCATCGCGTGGAATCGCGGTTCGCCCGCCGCCGGCAGCAGCGCGCTGCCGGTCTTCTCGGCAAGATAGAACAGGATTGCGCCGCTTTCGAACAGGCTCATCGGCCGTCCGCCGGGACCGTCCTGATCGATGATCGCCGGGATCCGATGGTTCGGATTGATCTTCAGGAAATGCTCCTGGAATTGCTCGCCCTTGCCGATGGCGATGGGATGCACGGTGTAGTCGAGCCCCACCTCTTCGAGCATGATGTGGACCTTATGTCCGTTCGGCGTCGGCCATGTGTAAACGTCGATCATGAGTTTCCTTTTCCCCGGTCAAGACGGCGGGCGGCGAATTCTGGGATATACTTCTTCATCGCCGGGGCTTGTACAAGCGCGCACCACGCAATGCGGTCCGGCGGATAACGATCAATATAGACGCGCCAGGAGAGAAACCCATGCTGCCGTCCCTCGACCGCTTCCCCTATTCGCCGATCCGCGAACGTCCCGACTTCACCTGGCCGGGCGGTAAACGGGTCGCGGTCCATATCGCCATCAATCTGGAACATTTCATCTTCGGCGGCGGCGGGGTCAATCTGGACCGCGACACCGCGCCGCCGAACCACCGCAGCTACCTGTGGCGCGAATACGGCAATCGGGTCGGAATCTGGCGGCTGCTTGACCTGTTCGACGAGTTGGAAATTCCGATGGGCGTGATCGCCAACAGCGCGATCTACGAGCATTGCCCGGACGTGATGGACGCATTCCGCGCCCGCGGCGACGAAGTGATCGGTCACGGCAAGACCAACTCCAAGCCGCAGTCGGAAATGGACGAAGCGGAGGAAAGCGCGATGATCGCGGAGGCGACGAAAATCATCGCCGACGCCGAAGGGGCGATGCCACTCGGCTGGCTCAGTCCCTATCTCATGCCGTCGCACGTGACGCCCGATCTGTTGAAGGAAGCGGGCTACACCTATTTCCTCGACTGGGGTCTCTGCGACGATCAGCCGTTCTGGTCGCGCACACGGTCCGGCCCCTTGCTCAGCGTGCCCTATACCATCGAATTGAACGATCAACCGGCGATGATCTATCGCCGCGACCGGCCGCGCGACTTCGCCGAGATGTCGATCGACCATGTCGACGAGCATATCCGCGGCGCACGGTCCTTCTCGACCGTCTGCGTGATCTCGCTGCACAGCTTCATCGTCGGCCAGCCCTTTCGACTCGGGCACCTGCGGCGGGTTCTGGAACATATAAAGACTCGGGAATCGGAGATCTGGCTGACCCGGCCCGGCGACATCGCGAAACACTATATGGCGTTGCCGGACGAGGTTCAGGTGAAAGCGGAATAAGACGATATCTCAAGGGCCTGGAACCTTTTCCTAAGAAAAACTCCACGAATTCCACGCCGGCCCGGCGCGCGATTTCTGGCGCATAAGAATTCACCCGCCGCGCCGGCTGGTGTAGTCTTGGCGGTTCATGCCTCACTTTTCCGAGGGGAAGCTCCATCACTAAGCCCTTCACCGAGGACGAGCAGCAGCGGTTCCGCAATCTGCTCGAACTCGCAAACAGCAGCGCGTACCAAGGGGAACGCGACAACGCGATGGCCGCCGCCGAGCGGTTGGCCAAACGTCATGGCATGACGATCGAGGAAGCGGCCGCGGGCGGCATGCAGGCGCCGCGGCCCGAATACGACCGGCAGAGCCCGGGCGTCGCGCAGGAGCGTGAGTTCGCGCATGTCGTCCACCTGATGGATTACCAGATCCAGCTCGACAAGGCCCGCATCGCCGAAGCGACCGAGCGCGCTGTCGAACGCGGCCTGGACCTGAACCCGCACCCGGCGAAGACCCGGCCGAAGCCGATCCGGAATTGGCAGACATCCAGGAGCCAACGGCGCATGAACCCGCACCGGCACGCCCATGTGCTGTTGACGGAAACCTCGATGCCGATCGAGGAAATCGCCAGTCTCACCGGGCTGGATGTCTACAAGATCGCAGGAATGAAACTGAAACTCCGCGACCAGGGCAAAGGGCGCAAGGCCGGCTGAGCCCGGTACCGAACGATCGCTTCCGATCCGGCTGTTTGCCCCGCGGCGACGAAATTACCGTCCGGCCTGAAAGGGGAGCAGCATGTCGAAGAAAACAATTGCAAATGTCGACCGCCTGAACCGGTTGATGGACGAGAACGACCTTGCCGCCGTGGTGGCCCGGTCGGGGCGGAACTTCACCTATCTTTCGGGTCTCGCCTATCCCGGCACCTTGGCGCGGCTCATGGACCTGACCGATTCCGACCGCGGTGTCATGGTGCTCTGGCCACGCGAAGGCGATCCCGTGATCATCGTAAACGCCACCGCCGCAGGCTTGGCCGCACGCGACTCATGGATCGAGCGCCAAGTCCTCTACGAAGGCTATGTGGAATCACCTTATGCGCGATTGGCCGAGGTCTTGCGGCAGGAAGGTCTCGCCGGCGCGCGGGTCGGCTTCGAGCAGGACTATGTCAGCGCCCGCGATTGGGCTTTGGTACAGGACACGTTACCCGGCCTCGACATGGTCGACTGCACCGCGATCATGGACCGCGTGCGGTGGATCAAGACCGACGGGGAGATCGAGCGGCTGAAGCGCGGCGCCGATCTGCTGGACGACGTCTACCTCGATGTCTTTCCGCAACTGCGGGTCGGCGATACCGAACGATCGGCCCACAGCCGGATCATCGCCGGATGCCTCGACCGTGGCTGCAACTGGGCGCACGGCATTCTGAATGCCAGTTCGAACACGATCCCGTATGCCGGGGAAAGCGATGTCGTGTTCCAGGACGGCGATGTCATGCGCACGGATTACGTCGCCTATCTCGACGGATACCCCGGCCACCAGTCGCGCAACCTGGTCTTCGGCGAACCGACACAAGCGCAACGGGACGAATACCGTGGAATCCGCGATATCTATCGCGGGGCGATCGACATGTGCCGCCCCGGTGCGCGGGTCGGCGACATCTACGACGCGACCGTCAAGGGCTTCACCGATGGAGGCTGGAAATTCGAATCGCTCTTGATCGGCCACAGCGTCGGCGCCTGGTGGCACCAGCAGGAACCGATCCTGCGGCGGGGCAGCGACATCATCCTGGAAGACGGCATGGTACTGGCGCTGGAACCCCATATCGGCTACTGGCATATCCAGGACATGATCGTCGTCCGGCCGGACGGCCCGCACCTAATCTCGGACAAGATGTCGACCGACGAGCCCTTCGTCGTCGCGTGACCGGCGCACGAAGCGGGCGTCAGTCCTCGACGTTGCGAATCTGGGTCTCCGGTTTCAAACCGGCGCGTTTCTTCTGGTCCGACCGGCGCCCGTTCTCCAGATAGTCGCCGGCCACCGCGCGCGCCGCGGTCTCGTCCCAGCCATCGGTCCAGTCGCCCAGCGAATAGCCGTGCCACGGTTCCTGCGGTGTCAGCCTCGGCAGGTCCAGCTCCTCCCAGATATCCTTTGCCTCTTCCATGAACTGGCGCTTCGGCAAGGCAACCGGCGGCATGTCCTCCTTCAGCGTGGCGTCGATCAGCATGGTCGCATCCTCGCCGCCCCCGCGTTCGGATTTCGGACCGTGCCCCAGGATGCGATGCGGCAGGATCTGCACATCCATCCCCGGATTCGCACGATGAGCCAGCGCCCAAAAAACCGCGTCGCCATTGTCCGGGTCGATATCCTCGTTCACCGCGATGACGTATTTGCCGACCGCCGACTGCAGCATCGCGGCGCCGGTCAGCGCCCGCCAAATTTCAGTCCGCGGCACCCCGCGCTCGAACTGGATCAGCAGGACCTTGCGGATGTTGGTCAACGGCTCATGCATCGAGACTTTCTTGACGCCCTTGATCGAGAGCGCGTCCCGGAGATGCGACAGGAACAGCGGTTCATAGGCGACACGCTTGATGACGCTGGACTCGCTGGGCGTGACCTGGGAGATGATCGAGGGGATGATCGCCTTCTCCCGCCGGGTGATCGCCGTCACCTGCATGCGCATGTTGTAGGCTTCGAGCGCCACATGGCCATGCGATTCACCGAACGGCGCTTCCGGTTCTAGATATTCGGTGTCGATCACACCCTCGACGACCAATTCCGATTCCGCGGGCACGAACAGGTCGACCGTCCGCCCCTTCACCATGTTGATCGGCTCCCCGACCAGTCCGCCGGCGACCGCCAACTCCTCCTGTCCGATGCGGAGCTTTTGCGGCGCGGTGTAGACGACCGCGGGCGGCGCCCCCACGACGACGGCGATCGGCATGGGCTCGCCGCGTTCCTGGTATTTCTGCCAATGCAGATATCCTTCCGCACCGCCGGGACGCGTCGCCATCCGGACAACGCACCGATCGGGCGCCTTCAGCGCCACCCGATAGGTTCCCATATTCTGCGTTCCCGTTTCGGGATCGCGCGTGACACAGGCCGTCATCGTCAGGTAGGGCGCGGCATCGAATCCCGGCGTGGAAATGGGGATCGGCAAACCGTCCATCCCCTTCCCCAACCCAACCAAGTCTTCGCCGGTCAGGACGACATCGTGGCACGCTGCCGTCTCGACTTCGCGCGGCGCAATCGGGTTGGCGATCGCCTTGTCCCACAAGGGGCCGATCTCGTCCCGCTCGGCCCGCATACCCAGGCAATAGATCGCGGGATTGGCCGCTAACCCGCCGACTAACACCGGCAGATCGAAGGCCCGCCCCTTGGCGTCGACGATATTGGTGAACAGAAACGCCTTGCGCTCGGCCTCCGGGATGCCGCCGCGGAACTGCCAGCGCACCAGCGCGTGCATATGTGCATCCTTGTCGATAGGCCGGTCGACC
Source organism: Alphaproteobacteria bacterium (assembly GCA_965228975.1). Taxonomy (GTDB): domain Bacteria; phylum Pseudomonadota; class Alphaproteobacteria; order UBA8366; family UBA8366; genus JAJFJD01. The sequence goes on along the minus strand of OZ245851.1, from coordinate 1,048,571 downwards.
CGGACGAGCAGGCCCGCTTCGTCCAACGCCGCCATATGTTGCTGCAAATCGCGATAGCCGCGCGATCCCGGCGCAGACGTATCTGCCATGGTGTCCTCACCGACTGTTCTTGTTGTTGGACATTCTAGCGGATATCGCAGCCGCACATGCAAGTGAAGCGGCACGGCGTGTCACCAACGGACGGCTCGCGTACAGATTTTGTGGAAGGGTCAGCCGCGGGATGCGGGGGAAACCTCAGTTCGTTTTGGTCCGGCTGACATAGTAGCCGTCCTGAACGCCGTCGAAATATTCGCTGATCCCCGGATGCATGATCGGTTCGTCGCTGTCATCCGTCAGCAGGTTCTGCTCCGAAACATAGGCGATATAGGTCGTCTTGTCCTGGCTCTCGGCCAGCAGGTGATAGAATGGCTGGTCTTTACGTGGCCGCGATTCTTTCGGAATGCTCTCGTACCATTCCTCGGTGTTGCCGAACTCCGGATCGACATCGAAGATGATTCCCCGGAACCCGTATTTCTTATGGCAAACGATCTGCCCGATCTGGAACCGCGCTGTCGCGTTCAGCATTTAGCCTCTCCGTCTCACTCTTTTCTTCGTATTCACCACAAGCCGGAAACTTGTTTCTGCGCCTGTTCCCGTTCCCCGCGATGCGCCATCACTGCCAAGTGCCTCCCGGGCGTGACGGTCGTTCTGCGATCCTTAAGCGAATCCAGAGGTTTTACGAAGCAGTCCCCTCGACGAAACTCTCCCGCTACTACGATCGTTGTCATAGTGCCGAAGCGGTTCCCATGGAGGAAGAGGCAAATGCGGGTTGGCGCCGTCGAAATTGGGCTAACGGTTCGGAAGGGCCGCCATCCATGTGATTTGCCCCAAACGCGCTTTGTAACCTTCTTGATTCGTCTCCAACACATTCGAATCAGACATAGTTTCCTCATCGGTCTACCCTGCGGTCAAGACGGTCGGGCAATTCGGCGCTAGATTGGCGCAGAAGTGTTGCCAACAGCACACGCACCGTATCGCCTATTGGATCACCGCGACCCCGTGCGCGTCCGAACGCGAAATGGGGCCTCGGCCGTCTGTTGGCATACGATTGCGCGCATGAAACAAAAAGGTTGAAAACCTTACGTAACCACATGAAAAATATTAGAAAACCTGAAAACAAGCGAATTGCCATTATCGGCGCGGGTGCGTCCGGCGTTTGCGTTGCGAAATACCTTTTGGAAGCGGGTTACGATGTCACGATCTTCGAAATCGGCACCCAGATCGGCGGTCTGTGGTGCTACCAAAACGACAATGGACGGTCATCCTGTTACCGGACATTGCATATCAACACGTCGCGCGGCGTGACCCATTTTCACGATTTCGATTTCGACGAGTCGGTACAGGCCTTTCCGGATCATCGGGATATGCATGCCTACCTCGTCCGGTATGCCGACCATTTCGGGGTGACCCCCCGGATACGATTCGAAACCCCGGTCGCCGATCTGCGTCCGATTTTCGAGCCGGGCCGGGACGCTCCGCTCTGGGAGATCGAGACGGCATCTGGCGAAATCCGACAATTCGACACGGCAATCGTCTGTTCCGGTCATCTGACGAAGCCATTACACGTTGCGGCGTTCCGGAACGACTTCACCGGCGACTACGTCCATTCGCACCACTATCGCGAGCCGGAGGACTTCGTCGGCAAGCGAATCTGCGTCGTCGGCGTCGGCAATAGCGGTTGCGATATCGTCAGCGATATCTGCGTCACGTCGCCGCGAACGGTCTTAGTGGCACGGTCGGGCGTGTTGATCCTGCCGAAACTGTTTCTCGGCCTCCCCTTCACCGACATTACGAACGAGCTGCAACGCGATTGGATTCCCGACTGGCTGCGCACACCGCTGATCCGGTTCATGACCTGGATCGTGCACGGCGACATGCAAAAGCTCGGCTTCAAACCGCTGGATGCGCGCGCGCATGTCACCAGCAATGCGACGGTCGTCAACCACATCGCCTACCGCCGTATTGAGGTAAAACAGGGCATCGAGAGGATCGAGGGCAAGCGAATTCACTTCGTGGACGGAACGTCGGACGAGTTCGATACCCTGATCGCGGCGACGGGCTATCTGATCGACCTGCCCTTCCTATCCAACGATGTCGTACCGATCAACGACAACACGATCGACCTGTATCAGCGCATCGTACCGCCGGATTGGCCGGGCCTTTATTTCATGGGCATGTTCAACACCAATACCGCGCTGAACATGATCTTCGAGTATCAGGCGCGTTGGATCCGCGACATCGAATTGGGCGATGCCGTGCTGCCTTCCGCCGATGAAATGCGCGCGGCCATCGCCGAACAAAAGCAGTGGGTGCAGCAGACTTACAAGGACTCGCCGCGTCACACGATCGAAGAGGAGGTCGTGCCCTACCGCAAGAGCCTCCGCCGGTCGATGCGGCGCATGCGGCAGCTTGCCAAACGCCGGGCGCCGGCGCCGAGCTAGAAAGACCGACTCAGTCGCGGCCGGGGAACAACGTGTCGGAGACCGACCGTGGGTCCCGGACGGACCAGCTGCCCTGTTCGACCTTCGCCAGAAATTCGCGCACCGCGCCGTTGAAAGCGTCCGGCTCCTCCAAATTACACGCGTGCCCCGTTTTGGGAATGACCACCAGTCCCGCGCCCGGAATGACACGCTTGAGATAGAGGTTCGCGTCGAGGCACGGCTCGTCCTCGTCGCCCGTCACCAAAAGCGACGGCGCGGTCATCGCGCGGAGTTGCGGTTCCAGGTCATATAGCGACGGCCGAACCGCCTGCACGCCACGCAAAGTATTCGCGGACCCGGTCGCCGAATGGGAACAAAGCTGTTCCATGAACTCCGCATAACCGCGCGGATCCTTGTTCTCGAATTGCACGCGCGTCGGCCCGGCTCCGTAGACCTTTCCCATGGCCTCCATGCCGTCGCGTTCCAGCTTGTCCGCCGCCGCCTCCGTTTCGGACTTGAACTGGTCGCGATGTTCCCGGTTCGCGCCGTAGCCGCACCCGGCGATAACGAGACTCGCCGCCAACTCGGGATAGCGCAGTCCGAAATGCACCGCCGCGAAACCGCCCATGCTCAATCCGATCACATGCGCCTTGTCGACGCCGGCCGCCCGCATTACGGCCGCGATATCGTCGGTCGCGGTATCCTGGCTATAGAGCGCCCGGTCCTCGGGGACGTCGGACGGCGGATAACCGCGGGCGTTATAGGCGATGCAGCGATAAAGCCGCGAGAAGTACCGCACCTGCGGCTCCCAGCTCCGCGCGTCGCCGGCGAACTCGTGGACGAAGACGATCGGAAACCCGCTGCCGGTCTCCTCGAAGTGAAGCTTCGCGCCTTGCGCTTCTGCATACGGCATTCCGTTCTCCCATGGCGTCGCGGGTCGGTCGCCCCGAAAACCCGCATCGAATTTACGGGACCGTGATTTCAATTATGCTAGATTTTCTAGCACGGAAAGGGAACGGGGAGCGAAACAGACACCATGGCACGCATTGGCATTGCTGGGTTCCAGCACGAAACGAACACCTTCGCGCCGGTCAAGGCCGACTTGGAAGAATTCGAGAATATCGCAGGCGCGCCGCAAGTCCCCCGGGGCGACCAACTCTTCGAGGAAATGAAGGGGCTGAACACCTCGATCAGCGGGTTCATCGACGAAGCCCGGAAACAGGGACACGAGTTGATCCCCTCGCTGTGGGCATCCGCGACACCGTCGGCCCATGTGACGGATCGTGCCTTCGATACTCTGACCGGGCATATCGTCGAGGACATCAAGGCCGCCGGATCGCTCGACGGGGTCTATCTCTGCCTGCACGGCGCAATGGTGACCGAGAGTTATCAGGACGGCGAAGGTGAAATCCTGCGCCGCGTCCGCAACGCCATCGGCCCGGACATCCCGCTCGTCGCATCGCTCGACCTGCACAGCAACACGACGCAACAAATGGTCGACCTGGCGTCGGTCCTGGTCGCCTACCGGACCTATCCGCATGTGGACCAGGCCGAGACAGGTCAGCGCGCGGCGATCATGCTCGACCGCATCCTCAAGGACGAGACCCTCCCATCGAAATCCTTTCGCCGCCCGCCCTTCCTGATTCCGCTTGTCTGGCAATGTTCCATGATGGAACCCGCGGCATCGATCTACGAGCGGATGCGCGCCATGGAGCGGGTGAACCCGTCGCTGCCATCGCTATCCTTCACACCGGGGTTCCCGGCAGCCGATATCGCCGAATGCGGCCCAGCCGTGCTCGCCTACGGCACGTCGCCGCAGGTCGCGGACGAAGCGGCAGACGAATTGTGCCGCATGGTCACCAATGCGGAAGGCGATTTTGCCGGAACCTTGTTCGAACCGGACGCCGGCGTTCTAGAGGCAAAGAAGCTCTATTCCGGAAACCCGGTCGTCCTGGCGGATACGCAGGACAATCCGGGCGCCGGCGGCCCCTCCGACACGGTCGGGCTACTCGAGGCGCTGGTCCGCAATGACGCGCAAGACGCCGTGTTCGCCACCGTCTACGACCCGGATGCGGCAAAGTCCGCCCACGCGGCCGGCGTGGGAGCGACGGTCAATCTCTCTATCGGAGCGACATCCGGCATGCCGGGACACGCGCCCTTCCAAGGCGAATTCACGGTGGAAACGCTCACCGACGGGCAGTTCATCGGCACCGGCCCGATGAAGCGCGGCGTCCGGTACCGCATGGGGCCGACCGCCGTTCTGCGTACCGGTGGCGTGCAGGTCATCGTCACCAGCGGCAAGACGCAGGTAAACGATCAGTCGATCATCCGGCACACGGGGATCGAATTGGAAAAGCTGAAGATCATCGCGCTCAAGAGCTCGGTGCATTTCCGCGCGGATTTCCACGAACTCGCCGGGGACATCCTCGTCGTCGTCGCACCGGGTCCGAATGTCGCCGACCACCTGCAACTCGACTACAAGAACCTGCGGTCGGGCATCCGCCTGACGCCGCTTGGGCCCGAGCATGCGCCCTAGCTGAAAATTCGACACAGCGAAGGAACTGACGGCAGATGAAACTCGGGGTCGTTTTCCCGCAGCTCGATATCGGCGACGATCCGATCGCCATCCGCGACTATGCCCAGGCGGCGGAGGCATTGGGATTCACCCATATCCTCGCCTTCGATCACGTGCTCGGCATGAACGCGGCGAGCCGCCCTGGCTGGAAAGGCTACTACGATCACCGGGACATGTTCCACGAGCCCTTCGTGCTGTTCGGCTATCTTGCGGGACAGACGGACCGTATAGGATTCCTCACGGGCATCATCGTCCTGCCGCAGCGGCAAACGCCGCTAGTCGCGAAACAGGCGGCCCAGGTCGACGTCCTAAGCGGCGGCCGGCTGCGGCTTGGAGTAGGGATCGGCTGGAACGCCGACGAATTCGAAGGCATGGGCGAGAATTTCCGAAACCGTGGCCGCCGCATCGAAGAACAGATCACCCTGCTGCGGAAACTCTGGACCGAGGAACTCGTCACCTTCGACGGTGAATGGCATACGATCGTCGATGCCGGAATTAATCCCCTGCCCGTGCAGCGGCCGATCCCGATCTGGATCGGCGGCGGTGCCGAACCGGTCATCGAACGGATCGGCCGGATGGGCGACGGCTGGCTGCCGCAATTCCCGTCGATGGATCCGGTCCTGTCGCGCACGGGCTCGCAACCGCGCCGGCACGAGCCGCCGGAAGAGCTCATCGAACGGATGCACGGCTATGCCCGGAACGCCGGTCGCGATCCCGCCGACATCGGCATCGAAGGCCGGTCGTCGATCGCCGGGCAAACGCCGGAAGAATGGATCGCCGTCCACGACCGCTGGCGGCGCCTCGGCGCGACGCATTTGTCGGTCAACACGATGCGCGCCGACCTAACGGGACCGGACGCCCAAATCGACGCGATCCGGCGATACAAGGAAGCCATCGACGGTGCGTAGTTTCAGCGCGCGCTGTTCGGCACGCGCCAGACATAGAATGCGGTCGCGGCATAATTCCAAACCGTACTGACCAACACGCCCGCCAACCCCGACAGGACCCAAAGCGTGCCTTCTCCGTGGAGATAGGAGGCGACGCCCACGTTGGCGACGGCGCCGACGCTGCACGCCAGACTGAACAAGAGCAATCCGCGGAACCACGCCATTCCGGAAAGCTTGCTCTCGCGATAGGTGATCAAGTTGTTGAGGGTGAAGTTGCCCACCATCGCGACGCCGGTTGCGATCGCCTGACTGGCGGGAAAAGCGACACCTCCCACGTCATACGCAAGCCAGAGGGTCACCATATGCACCAGAAGGCCACTGCCGCCAATCAAGCAGAAATACACGAACCGGGGCGGCACGAGGCGCCCGATCCGCTTCTGCAGCAGCATTGTGATGAAATCGAGCGCGACCATACCGTCGACTTTGGTCTCTCCGGCTTTGCGCGAGCGAAACTCATACGGAAACTCACGCACCCGCAACGGTGGATCCGCCGACGCAAAAAGGTCCAACAGGATCTTGAACCCGACACCCGACAGCTTCGGTGCAAGGCCGAGAAATGTCTCGCGCTCGATCGCGAAGAATCCGCTCATCGGATCGCTCAATTCAACCTGCAAAACGCGCTTCGCCAATCCGGTCGAGGCACGGCTCAATTGTTCCCGCCGAGCGTCCCAATCGCCGGTACCGCCACCATCCGCGTAGCGTGTCGCGACGGCGATATCCACGTCGCCGGACTGGAGCGCATCGAACATCATTGGCAGCAGCGTCTCGTCATGCTGCAAATCGCCGTCCATGACCGCCAAATACTTGGCGGAACTCGATAGCATGCCTTCGATACATGCCGAGGACAGCCCGCGCCGCCCTAGACGCTGAATGCACCGGACCCGCCCGTCGGCCGCGGCCAGTTCACGCACCGCGCGTGCGGTCCCATCCGGCGAATTGTCGTCGACGAAAATCAGTTCCCATCGGACACCCGTCATCGCCGCTGTGACGAGCCGAACGAGTTCCGTGACGTTTTCCTTCTCGTTGAAGGTAGGAATGACGATGGAGATTTCCGGCACGTTGGAGGGCCGGTCCTCCGCATAGGGATCTTGGGATAGTCTCGCGTCCATTACCAACTCAACCTAATCTATTGCACAAGGGCATGAGCCGGCGCACGCAGGTGCGTCGGCATTCGCGCGAGCAACACCACGTCTTCATTCCGGAGCGTAACGTCCTGTCCCATAGTCATTTTTCACGAAATGGGGCCAAAGGCCCCAAGCCGTGGCCCGTACCATACCCCGCCATGGTCCCGCCGGAAACCGCTCAATTCGGCCAGCGAACTCTTTTCCCTATCGATAGCAAGATTCAGGTCGACGATAGCTCGCCCAACATGCGCAATATGGGGTCTGTTCAGTCACCCGCTTTCCGGAAACGCCGCACACATGCGACCAATCGATTGGCTTCAACTCGTCCTGCTCTCGATCCTTTGGGGCGGATCCTTCCTCTGCGTCGCGATCGCGGTCGCGGAACTGCCGCCGCTCACCGTGGCGCTTGGCCGGGTCGGCCTCGCCGCCGTGGTGATGGTTATCGTTGTCTATATCGCCGGCGACCGGCTTCCCGTCCGGCTGTCGGATTGGATGTTGCTGGCGGGGATGGGCCTGCTCAACAACGCGATACCGTTCACCGCCATCTCTTGGGGACAGGTCCACATCGATAGCGGCCTTGCCTCGATCCTGAACGCGACGACCCCCTTCTTCACCGTTCTGTTGGCGCATGTCCTAACGCGCGACGAACGCATGACGCCGGCGAAACTGCTCGGCGTTCTGATCGGTCTGGCCGGGGTCATCGCCCTGATCGGACCGGCCGCGCTCGACGGTCTCGGCGTCGACGGGTTGGCGCAGGGTGCGGTCCTGATCGGCGCGATGTCCTACGCGTTCGCCGGAATCCACGGCAAGCGGCTCAAGCATCTGGCCAGTCCGGTCGCGGCAGCCGGCATGCTGATCGCCAGCACGGTGATCCTATTTCCGGTAACGCTCGCGATCGATCCGCCGCTCGCGGCGATGCCAAGCGTACAAGCGTTCACCGCGATCGTCTTCATGGCAGTCTTCAGCACGGGCCTGGCCTATATCCTTTACTTCCGGATCCTGCGCGCCGCCGGTGCGACCAACGTGCTGTTGGTCACTTTCCTGGTGCCCGTCAGCGCCCTGACGCTCGGAATCCTGATCCTCGACGAAACGCTAACCTGGCATGCGATGCTCGGGATGGCCTTGATCTTCGTCGGATTGGCCGCGGTGGACGGACGGATATTCAAGGTCGCTCGCATCGGAAGACCGCAGAGCTAACCCCCCTGCCCGGCCCCGCACGGGTTTGCTACAGTCCGGGCATGAATGATCGCCGGACGGATGCCCCCTTGCCGCCAATCACCCGAAAATCCTTCCTACGATTGTCGGCCGCGGCGGCCGGGTCCGCCCTGGTCGGTACCGGGAGCCCTTCCATGGCAAACCTGCCCAAGCTCGACACCCGCCCCATACCCAGCAGCGGCGAGCCATTGCCCGTCATCGGTTTCGGGACATGGCAGGCCTTCGACATCGGTGACAATCCGACCGCCCGGGCCCAACGCGAAGATGTCCTCAGGCTCCTATTCGAGGCGGGCGGCAAACTCATCGACTCCTCGCCGATGTATGGCCGTTCCGAAGACGTCGTCGGCGACTTGCTGGCCAAGATGGACGCACGCGACAAGGCCTTTCTCGCCACCAAGGTCTGGACCTGGGGCCGCGCGCAGGGCATCGGCCAAATGGAACAATCGATGTCGCGGCTCAAGACCGACATCATCGATCTTATGCAAATCCACAACCTCGTGGATTGGCGAACCCATTTGAAGACCTTGCGCGCGTGGAAAGAAAAAGGGCGTTTCCGCTATATCGGCATCACCCACTACACGGACGCCGCGCTGGCCGACCTTATGGAGGTGATGCGGTCGGAGCCGATCGACTTCGTGCAGATGGCCTATTCGATCCGAAACCGCGGTGCGGAAGAACGCCTTCTGCCGCTGGCCGCGGACAAGGGCGTCGCTGTCATCGTCAACCGGCCTTTCGAAGGCGGTGCGATTTTCCGCGCGGTGCGCAACGAAACCCTGCCCGGATGGGCGCCGGAGGCCGGGATCGAGAGCTGGGGGCAGCTCTTCCTCAAATACGTCCTCACCCACCCCGCGGTGACCTGCGTCATTCCCGGCACCAGCAAAGTTGAATACGCGGTCGACAACCTTGCCGCCGGCCGTGGCGGCTTGCCCGATGCCGCGACCCGCGCCAAGATGATCGACGTGATGACCGGCGACTGAGGCCGCGTCGCACCCACAACCGTCAACCGCCCATAGAGCCAACGCCAAGCACCGGAGACCAAGCCCGCATGACCACCCCGACCGATGGCCTGATCGTCGTCGTTAAACGCGACTGCCCCACCTGCACCCTGATCGAGCCGGTGTTGCAGCAGATCGCCGGCGGCGGCGAAGCTTGTGCGGTCTACACGCAAGACGACCCAAGCTTTCCGGCCGGCGTCGACGGCGTCATCGACGACACGGCGCTGGAACACTCCTTTCGCCGCAACATCGAAATCGTGCCCACGCTCATCCGGATGCGCGATGGCACGGAGGTCGAGCGGCGGATCGGCTGGCATCGGGGCGAATGGCAGGAATTGACCGGGCTGGACACCCTCGGAGAAGACCTGCCCGAACAGCGGCCCGGCTGCGGCTCCAAGAGCACCGATCCCGGTATGCCGGAAAAACTACAAGCCAAATACGGCGACATGCTGGCCGCCCGCCTCGTCGAAGTATCGCCGCTCGAAGATCCGATGGAGGTGTGTTTCGAACGCGGCTGGAGCGACGGGCTGCCGGTCACTCCACCGACCGATGAACGGGTCATCCGCATGCTGTCGGGCACGAACCGGGATCCGAAAGAAGTGGTCGGCCTGATACCGCCGAACCTGTCGGAATGCACCGTGGAAAAGGTCGCGATCAACGCGGTGATGGCCGGCTGCAAACCCGAATACATGCCCGTCGTACTGGCCGCCGTAGAGACCGCGCTGCACCCGGACTTTTCGATGCACGGTCTGCTCTGCACGACCTATTTCTCCGGTCCGGTGGTGATCGTCAACGGCCCGATCACGACGCGCATCGGCATGAATTCGGGCCTCAACGCCCTGGGCCAGGGCAACCGCGCCAATCTGACCATTGGCCGGACCCTCCAGTTGATTATCCGCAACGTGGGGGGCGGTGTGCCGGGCGAGATCGACCGGTCGGCCCTGGGCAATCCCGGTAAGTTGTCCTTCTGTTTCGCCGAGGACGAGTCCGACCCGGAATGGGAGCCGCTGTCGGTCTGGCGTGGGTTCGAGCCTGGGACGTCGACCGTCACGCTATTCCACGGCGACGGCGTTCAGCCGTTTTCTGACAACGCGTCGCGCACGCCGGAGGAACTCTGCCGCTCCTTTGCGACATCGCTAAACGTGGTCGGGCACAGCAAGATCGTACAGGGCCCGAACGCCATCCTCGTCCTGACGCCCGAGCATTACGCGATCTTCCGGGAGGCCGGCTGGGACCGCCGCCGTATTCTGGACGGGCTGCACGCGGCGACGACACGACCGGGAAAAGACCTGGTCAAGGGGGCACACGGACTGGCCGAAGGCATCGATCCGAGCCGCGCGGACGAGATGGTGCCCAAGTTCTGGGAAGACCACGGATTGCTCGTCGTGCGCGCGGGAGGCGACGCCGGCCTGTTTTCGGCTATTATCAGCGGATGGATCGGCGGACGTTTCCACGACGACGTCCGCCCCGTAACCATGGAGATCAAGACATGAGCAACGCATTCACGATGCGCGACCCGACCGGCGAAGCAGCGCCGGTGCAGCGGGAACGCGTCCGGCCGCCGCAATCGCTGGACGGCCTGACCATCGGCCTGCTGGACATCGGCAAGACCCGCAGCGACGAATTCCTGGATTCCGTCGATGCCCTGCTGACGGAACGCGGGCACACGGTGAAGCGTTATGCCAAGCCGACCAACGCCAAGCCGGCACCGGTCGAGGTGCTGCAGAGCCTGGCGACCGAGTGCGACCTCGTCGTCGAAGCGCTCGCCGATTGAGGCTCCTGCACGTCGTGCAGTTTGCATGACATGAAGGACCTGGACGGACGCGGCATTCCCGGCGCAATGATCGCCACCACCGAATTCGAGGACGCGGCCAACAAGCAAGGCACCGCCATCGGCTTCATGCCGGGCATCGTTTACGTGCCGCACCCGATTCAAAACCGCACGGCCGAGGAGTTGAAGGAAATCGCGGCGAATGCAATCGCCCCGATCCTCGACAAAATCACCGCCGAAGCATAAGGCGGGACGAGCCAAGGAGAGGAAAGCATGAGTGTCACGCAACTAAAGTCTTCGTCATCGGTCCGAGATCAGGTCAGCGAGGCCGAATGGCAGGCGCGGGTCGACCTGGCCGCGGCGCATCGCGGTCTCGCCTACTACGGCGTTGCCGACCTGACCTACAATCATCTCTCGGTCCGCGTCCCCGGAGAGCCGGACAAGCTGCTGATCAAGCCGGCGGACTACATCTTCGAGGAAGTGACGGCGTCCAGTCTCAACAAGTTCACCTTCGACGGGGAACCCGCCGATGGCCGCGACAAACCGTTGCGCGGTGGCGGCCTGGTCATCCATGCCGGTATCCTGAAGGCCCGCCCGGACATCGAAGCCGTGTTCCATACGCACACCCCCGCCGTGATGGGCGTGTCGGCGCATAAGGACGGCTTGCTGCCGATCAACCAACACGCCATGCGGTTCTTCGAGCGGATCGTGTACCACGATTTCGGCGGGTTCGAGTTCGATATGGATATGCGCGCCCCGCTGATGAAGGACCTGGGCCAAGCCCATGTCGCGATCCTGCGCAACCATGGCTCGCTGATCTGTGGCCGGACGCTGAAGGAAGCCTTCACGCTGCACCACATGCTGGACATGGCCTGCCAGGGTCAGGTAGCGGCCTTGTCGGCCGGCGAGGGCAACTACAAAACGATCCCGCGCGAGGTCTGCCTGTTCGCCCGCGACCAGATCGAAAATCTGGAACACGCCGCCGGCAACAAGGACTGGCCCGCCGTAATGCGGCTCGCCGAGCGGCTGGACCCGGGCTTCAAGGAGTAGCCCGGCCGCCGCAGCCAGGACCGACGGATGATGCGTCTCGAGACCGAGCGGCTGATCCTGCGCGGCTGGGAGGAGCGCGACGTCGCACCCTTCGCCGCGATGAACGCCGACGCCCGGGTAATGGAGCATTTCCCATCGGTCCTATCCGCCGAGGAATCCCGGGCGGTCTTCGACCGGTTGTCCGCCGGGGCGATCGAGCACGGATTTCATTTCCAGCCGATCGAAGAGAAGGCGTCGGGAACATTCGCCGGATTCGTCGGGATCGCGCCCGTCCCGCCCAAACTGCCCTTCGCGCCGGCGGTCGAGATCGGTTGGCGACTGCCGTTGGGATGTTGGGGCAAGGGCTACGCGACCGAAGCAGCCACGGCGTGGCTCGGTCACGCCTTCCATACGCTTGGGTTGGACGAGGTCGTCTCCTTCGCCGTGGAAGCGAACCATCGCTCCCGCGCCGTGATGACCCGAATCGGTATGACGCAGGATACCGGCGGCAGTTTCTTGCATCCGTCGCTGCCCAAAGACCATGCCTTGGCGTCGCACGTGTTGTACCGGATAACCCGGACGGCCTTCGCCACGACCTGAGTGTCAGGATTTGGCGTCGTGATCCACCTGCAGCGGCGGCGCATCCTTATCCCCCGCCAACGCACGCGGTTTGAGGATGGCGATCGCCAGCGGCCCGATCATCATGACGACGGCGATGTGGCCAAAGGCAAAGCCCCAGTTCATCACGGTCTCCCCGCCCAACAAATCCAGCAAGACGCCGAGCACCAAGGGACCGATGAATCCTCCGCTGTATCCCATGACCGCATGTACCGCGAGGGTCGCACCGCGTTTTCCCGGTACCGCGCTGCCGACGCTGCCCGCGGTCAGCGACGACGAGTCCGCATAGATGACGATATTGTAGAAGAGACATATACCCGCCGCGACGCCATATCCGAGCCCGGCGCTGAATCCGACGACCAGCGCGGCGGCCATCGACATCGTCATGACCAGCATGATCCAGCGCTTTCGGCCGAGCCGGATCGCCATCTCGTTGCCGATCACGCTGCTGGCGGTCCCGAAAAGCTCCATCAGCATCGCGACGACGGTCGGCACCAGGAAATTCGGAGGACCGTCCCCCTGCGCCGCTGTGAAGACCAGGAAGGTCACCACCCAGGAGCGAACGGTGAACATCTCCCAGGTGTGGACGCAATAGCCGATGGCATACGCCATCGTCGACTTGTTGCGGAGAACCGGCCCGAAATCCATCACGCGGACTTCCTCGGCCGGCGGCGCGGGCGGCCGCGACGGTACCAGCAGCGCCATGATCAACAGTGCGGAGAAACTGCCGGCCGCGGAAATCAGGAACGCGCCGTGCCAGTCGAACCATGTCGCGGCCCCGCCGGCGATGACGAAGGACAGCGACCCGCCCGCGCCGATGCTGGCCGCATGGAAGGCGACCGCACGCGACTGCGCCGGCCCTTCGATGAGGTCAGCCAATACCTTCAGGCCGACCATATAGGTGCCCGCCCAGCCGATCCCCGCCATCGTCCGGAAAATCAGGCCGCCCCAAAACTCGCTCGCCACCAGCGCCATGCCGAGATGCGACGCCGTGGTCAACGCGACCGCACAGAGATAGACGCGCTTGGGGTCGATCCGGTCCGTCACCGGCAGGATAAGGACAACCGCCACCGCATAGGCGCCGAAAATGACGCCGGACAGCCATCCGGCATCGGTATGGGTCAAATCCCATTCGCGGAAAAATGTCGGCAGCAGTGCAGCGAAGGTGAATGCGCCAACTTGGGCGAGCGTCTGAGCGGAGCAGACGGCGGCGATCAAGTAGGGCGCTGAGGGCCGTCTGCTACCGGCGGTCATGATGTCACATCATGTCAGCCGTCGAGCTTCTTGCGCAACACCTCGTTGACGAGTTTTGGATTGGCCTTGCCTTGGCTCGCCTTCATGACCTGCCCGACGAACCAGCCGATGACCTTCGTATTGCCGCCCTGGTACTGCGCCACGTTGTCCGGATTGTCGGCGATGATCGTGTCGATGATCCCTTCGATCTCGCCGGTGTCGGTGATCTGCTTAAGGCCCTTCTCCTCGACGATCGCGGCGGCGTCCTTCCCGGTATCGAACATCTCGTTGAAGACGTCCTTGGCGATACGGCCGGAAATCGTGTCGTCGGCGATCAGACCGATCAATCCGCCCAGCGCTTCGGCGGAAACCGGCGAGTCGGCGATCGCGGTATCGGTCTTGTTGAGGCGGCCGAACAGTTCGGACATGACCCAGTTGGCGGCGAGCTTCGGGTCCCGCCCCTTCGCCACCGTTTCGTAGAATTCCGCCGTTTCGCGCTCGGCGACCAGTACGCTGGCGTCGTAAGGCGACAGACCGTAGTCGTCGATGAACCGGGCCTTTTTCTGGTCGGGCAGTTCCGGCAGCGTTTCCTTCAGCCGGTCGACGAAGCTCTGCTCCAGGTCCACCGGCAGCAAATCCGGATCCGGGAAGTAGCGGTAGTCATGCGCGTCTTCCTTCGTGCGCATGGAACGGGTCTCGCCGCGGTCCGGATCGTAGAGCCGGGTTTCCTGATCGATCTCGCCGCCGTCCTCGATGATCTCGATCTGGCGCGCGGCCTCGTATTCGATCGCCTGCCGCACGAAGCGGATCGAATTCACGTTCTTGATCTCGCAGCGCGTGCCGAGTTCCTCGCCGGGCCGGCGCACCGAAACGTTCACGTCCGCGCGCATCGACCCTTCCTGCATGTTGCCGTCGCAGGCGCCGATGTAGCGGAGGATGGACCGGATCTTCTCGATATAGGCGGCGGCTTCCTCGCCGGAATTCATGTCCGGCTTGGACACGATTTCCATGAGGGTGACGCCGGCGCGGTTCAGGTCGATATAGGATTGGGTCGGATGCAGGTCGTGTACCGACTTGCCCGCGTCCTGTTCCAAATGCAACCGTTCGATGCCCACGGACTTCGTCTCGCCGTCCGGCAGGTCGATGACGATCTCCCCCTCGCCGATGATCGGCTCCTCGTATTGCGAAATCTGATAGCCCTGCGGCAGGTCCGGGTAAAAGTAGTTCTTGCGCGCGAAAACCGAATGCAACCGTACCTCGGCATTCAACGCGAGACCGGTGCGCACCGCCTGCTCGATGCTGCGCTCGTTCACCACCGGCAGCATGCCCGGCATCGCCGCATCGACCAAGCTGACCTGGGTGTTGGGATCGGCGCCGAAAGCCGTTGACGCGCCGGAGAACAGCTTGGCGTCCGCCGTGACCTGGGCATGAATTTCCAGCCCGATCACCATTTCCCAATCGCCTGTCCGGCCCTTCATGAGACTGGCCATGTCCCGTTTCCTTTCCTTGCGCGCTATCCCGCCAAGAATGACGGTTTGGCGTCGAATCCGGCCGCCTGCTCGATGACATCCGCGATATGCAACACCGTCTCTTCGTCGAACGGCTTGCCGATCAGATGTAAGCCGAGCGGCAAGCCCTGCGCCGACAATCCGGCCGGCACCGATATCGCCGGCAGCCCCGCCATGCTGGCCGGAACGGTGAAGACGTCGTTGAGATACATGGCGATCGGGTCGTCCATCTTTTCACCCTGCGCGAAGGCCGCGCTGGGCGTGGTCGGCGTGAGGACCGCGTCGACCTTCTCCCACGCTTTGCGGAAGTCTTCGGCGATCCGCGTCCGAACCTTCTGCGCCTGCAAGTAGTACGCGTCGTAATACCCCGCCGACAATACATAGGTGCCGATCAGGACGCGCCGCTTCACCTCGTCGCCGAAACCTTCGGCCCGCGTGTTCTCGTACATCTCCTGAAGCGTGTCGCCCTCGACGCGAAGCCCGAACCGAACCCCGTCGTACCGCGCCAGATTGGACGATGCTTCCGCCGGTGCGACGATGTAGTAGGCGGGCAAGGCATATTTCGTGTGCGGGAGGCTAATGTCGACGATCTGCGCCCCCGCGTCCTTGAGCCACGCGATGCCCTGCTGCCAGAGCGTCTCGATCTCCTCCGGCATGCCGTCGAGCCGATACTCCTTCGGCACGCCGATCTTGAGATTGCGCACGTCGCCGCCGAGCGCCGCCTCGTAGTCGGGCACCGGTACATTCACGCTGGTCGAATCCTTGGGATCGAACCCGGCCATCGCCCCCAGCATGATCGCCGTATCGCGCACGGTGCGGGTCATCGGTCCGGCCTGATCCAGCGACGAGGCGAAGGCGATGATGCCCCAACGCGAACAGCGGCCATAGGTCGGCTTCATGCCAACCACGCCGGTAAAGGCCGCGGGCTGACGGATCGAACCGCCGGTATCCGTTCCGGTCGCCCCCAACGCCGCATGCGCCGCGACCGCGGCGGCAGACCCGCCCGAGGATCCGCCGGGCACGAGTTTCTTGTCCGGCGCATCCGAAGGATGCCAGGGATTCTCGACCGGGCCGTAATAGCTGGTCATGTTGGCCGAACCCATCGCGAACTCGTCCATGTTGCACTTGCCGAGCATGGCCGCGCCAGCCGCCAACAGATTGCCGGACACGGTCGATTCATAGGTCGGTACGAACCCATCCAAAATGTGGCTGCCCGCCGTCGACAGCACACCCTCGGTGCAGAACAGGTCCTTGATGCCAAGCGGAATCCCTTCGAGAGCCCCGCCCTCGCCTTTCGCCAATCGTTCTTCGGATGCCTTGGCCGCGCTCATCGCCCGTTCCGGCGTTTCCGTGACGAAGGCGTTCAACGGCCGAGCAGTCTCGACGGCCTTGATATAGGTCCCGACGAAGTCGGTAGGCGAAAGATCCCCCTTACGCATGGCGTCACGGGCTTGCGCGATCGTGAGGTCCAACATGTCCGCCATCATTCGACGACCTTGGGAACGGTGAAGAAGCCGTCGGCCGCCGCGGGCGCGTTCGCGGTCACGCGATCCCGATAGCCGCCGTCGGTAACGGCGTCTTCCCGCTTCGGCGAAACCGCCTCCACCACCGACGTCATGGGCGGCACGTTGTCGGTATCGACCTCGCCAAGCTGCTCGACCCATCCCAGAATATTGGATAGCTCGCCCGCAAGCGCTTCCTGGTCTTCTTCCGGAACCTTGATGCGGGCCAGGGTGGCAATCTTCGCGACGGTCGCTTTGTCGATGGACATGACGTTGATGAATCTCCTGCACGCCTCCACGATGGAAGCCGCGCGGACGCTATCATTGGCCTTCGATATCGGCAAGACCGCAGGCATATTGCCCAAATGTCGACGATAGGCTTCCCCGGCACGACAAATGCCGGTACAAGGGTCGCCGTATCGTTCCCGCCGGATGGCCATGGCTATTTGCACCCTCAGCGAGATCAAGGCACAGCTTCCCGCCGGCACCCGGCTTCTCGGGATCGACCTCGGCGCGAAAACCATCGGCATGGCGGTATCCGATCCCGGCCTCACGGTCGCAAGCCCCGTCGGAACGATCCGCCGTGCCAAATTTTCCAAAGATTACGATGCTTTAATGGCGGTTATTGCCGAACGGAATGTCGGCGGCCTGGTCATCGGACTGCCCATCAACATGGACGGCACCGAGGGGCCGCGATGCCAGTCCACCCGGCAATTCGCCGCCAATATCCTGGAACGGACGGAGATCCCGATCTGCTTCTGGGACGAACGGCTGTCGACAGCGGCGGTCGAGCGCATCCTGGTCGACGAAGCGGACATGACCCGAAAACGGCGCGGCCAGGTCGTCGATACCATGGCAGCCGGGTATATCCTCCAAGGTGCGTTGGACGCCCTGCCCGGTTAGCCGACCCAACCGTCGACGCCGCGCGATAAGGCGCCGGCTGCCTTAGAATTTCCGAGCCTGTCCGATCGGCAGATTCGAAATCCGAGCCATATCGCCGGTGGTAAATAGGGTCGGATCCACGAGATAGTCGAGCAGCATCTCCGTCGCATCGACGCCCCAGAACAATTCCCCGTCGACCTCGAACGTGGGGACGCCGAACACACCCTTCGCCACCGCTTCCTCAGTATTGGTTCGCAGCGTCGCCTTGATCGCCGGATCGGCGATACGATCCGCCGCCTCCGCCTGGTCCAAACCGAGCCGTTCGGTCGCGGCGGCCCATCCATCTTCGGACGCTACGTCCCGGCCTTCGCCGAATATGACGTCGAAGATCGTTGCAATGGCCTCGCGGGACCCGTCGAGCGCCACGGCGAGCCGGAGCGCGGGCAGCGGATTGAACGGATGCGCCGGCGGCATCGTGAAGGCGATTCCGTTCTTGTCGGCGAACCATTTGCAATAGCGATAGGTATGGCGTCGCTTTTCCGGAATTTCCGCCGGCCCCTTATGCCCCCAATGTCCTAACAATCCCGCGAACAGCACCGGCTTGCACGTGATGGCCAAAGACGCCGGTAGGTGGTGGAACCGCGCGAATTGGAAATAGGCGAACGGCGAAATGAAGTCGAAATACCAATTCGCCTGCTTCGGGGGCCCGTCGCTCATCGTCTCTCCTCCACACTGCACCGTGACAATTTAAGTGCGCGATTTGTCTATTCTTTCCACCCTTAGTAGCGCGGACATTAATGGCAATCCAGCGGCAGCTAACGCACCCCGACTCAGGCGGTCGTAAGAGCGCCGCGGTGCATTTCGTTTTGCGGTTCCGGAAGCCACAGAATCCGCCCGTTTCGCGGTTCCGCTTGCACGCCCCGCTACTGGGTGCTTAAAGTGCCGCTTTAATGAGCGCTGCGCGCAAATCCAAGAAAAAATCCACGCCGGAGGCGGTCTATCGCTTCCCCCACCGGCATCTTCTCGGCATTGAAGGGTTGTCGGCGGAAGAGATTGGATTGATCCTCGACTTGGCGGATTCCTATGTCGAACAAAACCGTCAGCCGAACAAAAAAAGCGACGTGTTGCGCGGCAGAACGCTGATCAACCTATTCTTCGAAGACTCCACCCGGACCCGCACGTCCTTCGAACTCGCCGGCAAGCGGCTCGGCGGCGACGTCATCAACATGTCCGTCTCCACCAGCTCGATAAAGAAGGGCGAGACATTGATGGACACGGCGATGACCCTCAATGCCATGCATCCGGACGTTTTATGCGTGCGGCACGGCGATTCGGGCGCGGTGAAGCTTCTCAGCGAGAAGGTCAATTGCTCGGTCGTCAATGGCGGCGACGGCACGCATGAGCATCCGACGCAAGCACTGCTGGATGCGCAGACGATCCGCCGCCGCAAGGGCAAGATCGCCGGTCTGACGGTCGCGATTTGCGGCGACATCCTGCACAGCCGGGTCGCCCGGTCGAATATTCATCTTCTGTCCACCATGGGCGCCCGGGTGCGCCTCGTGGCGCCGCCGACCCTGTTGCCGGCCGCCGTCGAACGGTATGGCGTAGAAGTGTTCAACAACATTAAGGACGGCATCGCCGGCTGCGACATCGTGATGATGCTGCGGCTTCAGCAGGAACGCATGAAGGGCATGTTCGTCCCGTCGATCCGCGAGTACTTCCACTTCTTCGGCCTTACCGCCGAGAAACTGGCCTTCGCGAAACCGGACGCGCTAGTCATGCACCCCGGCCCGATGAACCGCGGCGTCGAGATCGACTCCGAGCTGGCAGACGACATCGACCGCTCGCTGATCCGCGAGCAGGTGGAGATGGGCGTCGCCGTCCGAATGGCCTGTTTCGACCTGCTGACGCGGGATCGCCCCGGAAACGAGCCGTGACCGAAGAACGGATCGCCTATCTCAACGCCCGGCTGCTCGATCCGGAGTCGGGCCTGGACACGCCAGGCGCGCTGCTCACGCAGGATGGCCGCATCGCCGATTTCGGCCCGGACCTGTTCAAGGACGGCGCACCCTCGGTCAGCCAAGTTGTCGACTGTAGAGGGCTTTGCCTAACGCCCGGCCTGATCGATATGCGGGTGCAGCTCCGCGAACCCGGCGAGGAACACAAGGAAACGATCGATACGGCCGGCGATGCTGCCGCCACCGGCGGCATCACGACGATGATCTGCCTGCCGAACACCGACCCCGTCATCGACGACGTGTCGGTCGTCGAATTCATCACCCGCCGCGCGCAGGAAGCGAACCGTGTGAAGATAAAATGCTACGGATCGGTGACGCGCGACCTCGAAGGCGCGGAACTGACCGAAATGGGATTGTTGTCGGAGGCCGGCGCCGTCGCCTTCACCGATGGCATCAAGCCCGTCGCCGACGCCCTTGTCATGCGCCGCGCTCTCAGCTACGCGAAGGGCTTCGGTCTGCTCATCATTCAGCATCCGGAAGACCCGTCCCTCGCCGGCGATGGCGTCATGAACGAAGGCGAAATCGCGACCCGGCTGGGGCTCGGCGGTATTCCGACGCAAGCTGAAGTCATGATGATCGAACGCGACCTGCGATTGGTCGAATTGACCGGCACGCGCTATCACGCTGCACATCTGTCGACGGCCAGTGCGGTCGAGGCGATCCGCCAAGCGAAAGACCGCGGCCTGCCGGTCACGTGCGATACCGCACCACATTACTTCGCCCTGAACGAAACCGCGGTCGGCGACTATCGAACCTTCGCCAAGGTCTCACCGCCGCTCCGTAGCGAAGATGACCGGCGCGCTATCGTCGAAGGTCTGGCCGACGGCACGATCGACGCCATCGCGAGCGACCATGCACCGCATGATCAAGACTCGAAACGCTTGCCCTTCCGCCAGGCGGAATTCGGCGCGGTCGGACTGGAAACGCTGCTGCCGCTGACGCTCGAGCTGGTGCATAACGGGCATCTCGACCTGCTGTCCGCGCTCGCGAAAATCAGCCGCGCCCCGGCCGAGTTGCTGGGCCTGCCATGTGGCCGACTGAAGCGTGGCGCACCGGCCGATCTCGTTCTGATCGATATGGATACGCCCTGGCAAATCGCCGAAGAGAAACTGCGCAGCAAGTCGAAGAACACCCCCTATGACGCGCGCCCGGTCCAAGGACGCGCCGTGCGGACGGTCGTCGGCGGACGCACCGTCTATAACATCTGATCGAGCGGCCCGATGACGGACGGCACGGCATATACGATCGCCCTCTTAGGCAGCTATCTCCTCGGATCGATTCCGTTCGGGTTGTTGTTGGTGTCCGTAGCCGGCCTCGGCGATATCCGCTCAATCGGTTCGGGTAATATCGGCGCGACCAATGTGCTTCGAACGGGCAACAAGACGGTCGCTCTGCTGACCCTGCTTTGCGATATCCTGAAAGGCGCCGCTGCGGTCGTCGCCGTGCAGATGATCTGGCCGAATGCCACTTTGCTGCCCGCCTTGGCGGCGCTTGCCGCGGTTCTCGGGCACCTATTCCCGATCTGGCTGAAATTCAAAGGGGGCAAGGGCATCGCCACGGCGGGTGGCGCGTTGCTGGCGCTGGCATGGCCGATCGGTGCCGTCAGTGGTGCAATCTGGCTTCTGGTTGCCGTCATTTTCCGGTTTTCGTCGCTTGCATCGCTTGTCGCGTCGGCATCCACGCCACTGCTCGCGCTTTACTATCTGGACGAAACGCAGGCGATGATCGTCGCGACGATGGCGGCATTGCTTTGGTTTCGCCACCACGAAAATATCCGCCGTCTTCTCAAAGGCGAAGAACCGAAAATCGGCAAGAAATCGGCCGCCGATTCATAAAGCGGGTGTCGACGGCATTGCGGTCGGAGGCGGCATGTCGCCCAACGACGCAAGCAATCGAAATCACTACCCCCGACATAGCGCCGGATTGCCCCCGCCGACGTATGGTCACCCGGATAGCGTGACTATATTTGCATTTATTGCCCGAAAACGTGCTATATCCCCATTCAAGATTGCATTGAGTTGCTGCATTAACAGCCCACAATCCGCCAACACGCCCGAGAGGCACGGACGCATGGCACGGATAGCTGCACCGAATGGGGCGGATAAGGATGCGTTGCACATCCTTCCTCTCTCCCAAATTCCATTGGAGACGCAGGCGCTCCGCGACACCCGTCTGATCAAGAACACCCATCTCGAAGGCGTTGTCGAACTGTTCAACGAAAATGGCAGCGGCAGCGGACAAATCCAACCGCACGACCTCCGGCTCGTCTTCGATATGTCGGGAACCGGCCGTCAGGATATCGGCATCATCCGGTCCCTCTGCGACCTGCCAAGCTTCGATGTCTACAGCCTGCGCATCAACCTCCGCAAACTCGGCATCGCCGTCGAGGACCACGACAGTCTGAAACTCTCTGATGCGAAGGCTGGGCAACTGGAAGACCATATGCGGGTTTTCACGCGCCCGCTTATCACTACGATCTACGGATCGTCCGAGGCCCAAGCCCACTCGCTGCGCGATATCGTCGCGCTTTTCGCCACGCCCGACATTGAAGTTGCGCGCAAGAACCTGCGACGCCTTTCGACCACGCTCAATGTGGATATCGGGCAAATTCCTGGCTTTCTGGAGGACTACGGCGACGTCTATCTGTCGCTTGCCTACTATCAATTCTGTCTCGAGGAGAATGCACCGAGATTGAAACGCTTTCTCGCGGAAATGCAGGAACTGAAATCGCACCCGCGGTTCCAATCCGATGCGTCCTTTCACAGAAGCTGCGCTTTGGTCGAGGAAAAACTGATGTTGGTGTTCCGCGAGGTCAACGACGTCTTGGATACGTTCCGGACACGGACCGCGGATTTGTGGAAGGACCTTTCGCACGAACGTTTCCGCGAAATGGAGCAACTTGTTCTTGCGCATCAAACCCAGATCGGCGGCGCGCTTTGCGCAATAACCGTAAAGCTGAACGCATGGAATGTCAGTTTCCCATCGCCCACCACCGGCAATGCGACCGCGCGCGCCGATTTTATCCTGCGCGACATGCAACAGGGGCTTGAGTATATCGAGCCGATCGGACCGGTTGACCCCGCGCCGGCCGTCGCGGCAACGGCCCGATCGGAGAGCGCGGATTACGAGGAAATCTAACGGACCGCGCCGATGCCGCTCCCGCCGATATGCGGTCGACGACGGTTTTCGATAGGATGAGTGTCCGAAGCTGGAACATTCCGGCATGTCGATACCAAGGACCAGCAATGCCAGAAATTAGGATCGTCCCGTCATCGGCCCCGGTCGGCGCGGTCGTCAAGAATGTCGACCTATCGGCGGACCTGGACGATGCAACATTCGCGCAAATCGAAGAGGCGTATGCCATGCATGCCGTCCTCGTCTTTCACGACCAAGCGCTGACGCCCGAGCAAATGATCGCGTTCACAAAGCGCTTCGGGGAGATCGAACGCTATTCGCGCAATCACTATGCGCATCCGGACCATACGGAGATGCTGCTGATTTCCAACATCGTGGAGAAGGACAGAAACATCGGCCTCGCGGACGCCGGCGCGACGTGGCACACGGATATGTCCTATGTGAAGGTCCCGCCGCGCGGCTCGATACTCTATGCGCGCGAAATTCCGGAGCGGGACGGGGAGCCCCTCGGCGACACATTGTTCGCGAGCACGGGCGCGGCTTATGACGACCTTCCAGAAACCACGAAGGACATTTTGGACGGCCGGCGAACCACGCATAGTTACGAAGGGAAACACGCCCGCCGCGCCGCGTTGGGCAAGAGCAACCGGAAACCGCTCAGTGCCGCCGAACGCACGGCCCTGCCCCCGACCGACCATCCGGTCATTCGCACCCACGCCCAAACCGGACGCAAATGCATTTTTGTGGTGGACGGTGAATGCGAGGGCATCACCGGACTGCCGGACGCGGAATCGGAACCGCTCTTGGCGGATTTGGCGGACCGCTGCACGCGGCAGGAATATACCTACCGTCATCGCTGGCGGGTGAACGACCTGGTGATGTGGGACAACTGCCTCGTCCAACACCTTGCCATACAGGATTACGCCTTGCCGGAACGCCGGCTGATGTGGCGGACGACGATCAAGGGAACCGTCCCCGCCTGACCGTCATACGGTTGACGATCGATGACGCGCCGCCCATCCTGGGTTCATGTCACACAGGAACCCTTCCGAGACGTTATCCGAGCGGGAACGGTTCGACAGGCTGCGTTTGGCGCGAACCGAAACGATCGGCCCTATCACCTTCCGCCAACTTCTCGGCCGATACGGCGACGCCTCCTCCGCATTAGCGGCGCTGCCCGACCTCGCGGCAAAGAGCGGCCGTAAGCGGCGCTTCCGGATTTGCCCTGCCGAAACCGCCGAGCGGGAACGGGAAACCCTGGACGCGCTGGGCGGCCACCATCTGATGTTCGGCGACCCGGCCTATCCGGCGCCGCTTGCCGCGATCGACGATGCACCGATGGTGCTCAGCCTGATCGGCAACGCCGCCCATTTGAATCGCGACGGCATCGCCGTGGTCGGCGCCCGAAACGCATCGACCAACGGGCGCAATTTCGCCCGGCGCCTTGCCGATGATCTCGGCGCAGCCGGTCTCGCCGTCATCTCCGGGCTTGCCCGCGGCATCGATGCCGCCGCACATACCGGCGCGCTGGACCATGCAACGATCGCTGTTCTGGGCGGTGGCGTCGACGTGAAGTACCCACGCGAGAATGCGGCGCTGCACGACGAGATTGCCGAAATCGGACTATTGGTTTCCGAGGTGCCGTGCGGCATCCAACCACAAGCACGTCATTTTCCCCGGCGCAACCGGATAATTTCGGGCCTGTCGCTCGGCGTGATCGTCGTTGAGGCGGCACTGCGGTCCGGATCCCTTATCACGGCGCGGCTGGCCGGCGAACAAGGACGCGACGTCTTCGCCGTCCCCGGGTCCCCTCTCGATCCGCGCTGCAAGGGCGCCAACGACCTGATCCGCAAGGGCGCCCTCTTGACCGAGACGGCGGAGGACGTGCTGACGGAAATTGCCCCTGTCCGAGCCCGCACCACAACACCGTCCGACGCTCAGCCGGCAACGGCCGAAAAAGCCACCGCCGCGTCCCCACACCACGACGCGCCTGCGGCGGCGCGGCGCCGTATTAGTGAGATGATCGGCCCAACCCCACTGTCGATCGACGAGATTGTCCGGGACAGTGGTCTTCCCATCAATATGGTGTGGGACGTCCTCCTGGAATTGGAATTGGCGGGCCAGATCGAGCGGCAACCGGGCAACTTGATCGCGCGACTCGCAACCTGACTCTTCCGGTCGGTAACTACTTGTAACTGATTCAAAAATTACGCAAAAGGTCGCGAAGCATTCTAATAATTTGTTTAAAATTTAACAGAATTAGTCAAACAACGCTTGTGTCTTTCAAAGACTTGGATAATATACCTTCCACTGACTACTTATAAAAGTCGCCGACAACAGACAAAGAACTTAAAAACAATCCCTAATCCTTTCGGCGATGCGCGAAACGGGAGCGGGACAAACGCAATAAATCCGGATTAATCGCCGAAACGATATGGCATCCTCTCCCTACGAAAAGCTGCTCGAACTGGCCCATCAGCGGGCCCTGAACGGAAAAGGCGGATTGGCGGCGTCGATTGCCGAGATGTGCCTTGCCTCGCAGTCGGGGCTGACCGAACGCGAGTTGACCCTCGCCTTCGAAATCCTGCGGCTCCTCGTCGACAAGGTCGAAGTCAAGATACGTCGGCACATCGCGGATTACTTGGCCGACCGGACGGATGTCCCGGCCGACCTGATTCAATTTCTGGCGAATGACACGATCACCGTCGCCTATCCGATCATCCTGCACAGCGACGTCCTAAAGGAAGAAGACCTTCTCAAGATCGTCGTCGAACAATCAACGCGTCACCGTCAGGCGGTTGCAATCCGTCCCTACATATCCAGCGACGTCACGGACAAACTTGTCGAATTCGATGAAGCGGAAGTCCTGACCACACTGATATGCAACGAAACCGCCGAGATCAGTGACACATCGATGCAGGCGCTCGTCGACCGCTCGCTCGAAATCGAAGCGTATCGGGAGCCGTTGGCGCATCGCAAAGAGATGACGCCGACGCTGGCGAAGCGCATGTATGTCTGGGTCGGTGATGCACTTCGGGACTACATCGTTCACAATTTCCAGATCGATCCGGACACCGTCAGCGAATCGCTGAGCCACGCGGCAAGCGACACACAGGAAGACACGACCACGAGACCGGCCACGACGCTCAGCGAGATCAAGACGCCAGCCGAAGAAGATGGCCAAGACGGCGGAATTGGACTGCTTCGCTTCTTGAACACCGGTGACATTCCCGCCTTCGAAAGCGCATTCGCCGGCCGCTTGAACCTATCCGTCCAAGCGATGGGCGTGATTCTCTACGATTCGACGGTTGAGGACGTGGCAATCGCGGCAAGGGCCGCTGGAATAGCGCCCGAGGTGTTCAGCGAGATATTGTGCCATCTGTCCGGGGTCCGGCCGGCCGACGATTATCGCGCATCGAAGGAATATGCCGACGCGATGGATTATTTCAGCGGATTGGACGATGCCGGCGCCACCGACCTCCTTGATAAATGGCGCGAAACGCCGGGTGAAGTACGCGGCGGATAACCCGCCCAACAGTTCAATTTGCATGCCGAATCATAAAAAAAACGTTCGGAGTGCCATGAAATCGACGTTTCGAGTTCCTAAATTTACGACTCCTAAAGGTTGACGAACGTAAATCGCGGTGTCACTTCCTACCGGCCGTGCGGGAGCGGGTTCGCCCCGCCGCCGTGGAAACAGCGCGACGTAGCTAGAATTAAGTGACTGCAGAGAGACCGAACTAATGGATGTGGTGGTCGTCGAATCGCCGGCAAAGGCCAAAACCATAAACAAATACCTTGGATCCGGATTCAAGGTGCTTGCCAGCTATGGTCATGTGCGCGACTTGCCCGCCAAGGACGGCTCGGTCAAACCCGACGATGATTTCTCCATGTCCTGGGAAGTCGCCGCCGACTCCAAGAAACGTATCGACGACATCGCCAAGGCGATCGAAGGCGCGGAGCATTTGTACCTCGCGACCGACCCGGACCGCGAAGGCGAAGCAATTTCCTGGCATGTGCAGCAGGTCCTGAACGAACGCAAGAAGCTGGACGGCGTCGACGTCAAGCGCGTCGTATTCCATGAGATCACCAAGGCCGCGGTGCTCGATGCGATGGAGAATCCGCGCGAGCTCAATCACGAGCTGGTGGAAGCCTATCTGGCGCGGCGCGCGCTCGATTATCTCGTCGGGTTCAATCTGTCCCCTGTTCTGTGGCGCAAGCTGCCCGGTTCGCGTTCGGCGGGCCGCGTTCAGTCGGTCGCCCTTCGCCTGATTTGCGAACGGGAAGCCGAGATCGAGGTATTCCAGCCGCAGGAGTACTGGAGCGTCGACGTCGCCATGGCCGCGGCATCCGGCGATCCGTTCATGGCGCGACTGACCCATCTCAACGGCGAACGCCTCGGCCGGCTCGGGATCGGCAACGAAGCGAGTGCCCAAGAAGCCGTCGCCGCAATCCAATCGCGCGACTTCAAGGTCGCCTCCGTCGAGAAGAAGACGGTGCAACGCCATCCGGCTCCCCCCTTCACCACGTCGACACTGCAACAGGAAGCAAGCCGCAAGCTCGGCTTCGGCGCGTCGCGGACGATGCAAATCGCTCAGAAGCTTTACGAAGGGATGCCGATCGACGGCGAAACGGTCGGCCTGATCACCTATATGCGGACGGACAGCGTCACGCTCAGCAACGAGGCGATCAACTCGGCCCGCAGCCTGATCGATCGCGACTACGGCGCGGCCTACAAGCCGGAAAAACCGCGTATCTACAAGACGAAATCCAAGAATGCGCAGGAAGCGCATGAGGCGATTCGACCCACCGACCTGTTCCGGCGGCCGCAGGACGTCAAGGACCTGTTGGACGAGAACCAGCTCAAACTCTACACGCTGATCTGGAAACGAACCGTCGCCTGCGAAATGTCCAGCGCCCTGTTGGATCAGGCGCGCGTCGACATGAAATCACCGGACGAAGCGGTCACGTTACGTGCGACCGGGTCGGTGCTCAAATTCGACGGCTTCCTGAAGCTGTATCAGGAAGGACAAGACGACAAGGACGACGACGGCGACGACGACCGCCGCCTGCCGGAAATGGAGGCCGGGCAACCGACGACCGTCAAGGAAATCAAACCGGAACAGCATTTCACGCAGCCCCCGCCCCGCTACACAGAAGCCAGCCTCGTCAAGAAGATGGAAGAGCTCGGGATCGGCCGGCCGTCGACCTATGCGTCCACGCTGCGCGTCTTGCAGGACCGGAACTACGTTCAGCTCGAGAAGAAGCGCTTCATTCCGGAAGACCGGGGCCGTCTGGTCACCGCCTTCCTCGCGAACTTCTTCAAGCGCTATGTCGAATACGATTTCACCGCCCAGCTCGAAGCACAGCTAGACGACATCTCCGCCGGCACGATCGATTGGAAGAAGGTGTTGGAGGATTTCTGGAAACAGTTCTCCGAGGCCGTCGGCGAGACGAAGGAACTTCGCATTACGCATGTCCTGGACGCGTTGGACGAGGACCTGGGTCCGCATTTCTTCCCGGTCGGCCCGAACGGCGATACCGAGGTGGCGCGGCAATGTCCGGCCTGCGAAGGCGGACGCTTGAACCTTAAACTCGGGAAGTTCGGCGCCTTCATCGGCTGCAACAACTACCCGGACTGCCGCTATACGCACCGTCTGAACGCCGGCGGCGCCGATACGGCGGACATGGAAGAAGGCACGGAGCTCGCCGCAGGACCGAAACTCCTGGGCAAGCATCCCGAAAGCGGCCTCGACGTAACCTTGCGCAAGGGTCCGTACGGGCTCTACCTTCAGCTTGGCGAAGAGGCGCCCAAGGAAAAGGGCAAGAAGGCACCGCCGAAACCGAAGCGCGCTTCCGTTCCGAAACATATCTCGGCCGGCCGCGTCGATCTGGAGACGGCACTGGGATTGCTGTCCCTGCCCCGCGATGTGGGCCCGCATCCCGAAACCGGCACGATGATCCAAGCCGGGCTCGGGCGGTTCGGCCCGTATCTGAAGCATGGATCGAATTATGTCTCTCTTAAAGAGGACGACGTCCTGACCGTCGGGCTCAACCGCGCAGTCGCGCTGATCGCGGAATCGCCGGGCCATAATGCGATCGAACTCGGCGACCATCCGGAAGACGGCAAGCCGATTTCCATCCGGAAAGGCCGCTACGGTCCGTATATCAAGCATGGCCGTGTCAACGCGACGGTGCCCAAGGATCGGGAACCGGAGACCATCACGCTCGACGAAGCGCTTGCCCTGCTCGCCGAAAAGGTGTCTAAGAGCAAATCAAAGAAGACCGCCGCCGCAAAGAAGAAGAAGCTGGCGAAGGCTGCCCCCAAGAAGAAAGCGGGTGCGGCGAAAAAGAAAAAAGCAGCGAAAAAGACAAAGAAATCCACGAAGGAGAAGGCAGAGGCGGAGCCGGCGAACGACGCTGAAACGCCCGCCGAAGTCACTAGTTAAAGCCATTGGCAAAGAAGTTAAAGAAGGACTCGCCGCGTCCTACCAAGCGGCAACTCATTGAATTCATAAACGAAAATTCTGGCAACCCAAGTCGACGCGAAATTGCGCGGGCATTCCGCCTGCATGCATCCGACCGGGCTTGGTTGCGCGCAACGCTCAAGGAACTCGAAGACGACGGAGAGATAGAACGCAAACGCGGCAAACGCGTCGGCCCGCCGGGCCGGTTGCCGCCGGTCGCCGTGATCGAAGTCACCCATGTGGACGATGACGGCGACGTGTTTTGCCGCCCCACCGCCACGAATGCGGACGGCGATACCCAGACGGAAGACATCACGATCCGATTGCGCGGCGACCGTGGCCGGCCGGCGACCGCCGGGGTCGGCGACCGGCTATTGGCGCGGCTAACCCGCGTCGCGAAGAACGACTACGATGCCCGCACCATTCGCAAGCTCGGCAGCGGGCCGCGCGACTTCATCGGCGTCTACGAAGGCAGCGGCCGACACGGTAGCGTCCGCCCGGTCGACCGGCGCATCCGCACGGTCTACGAGGTGTCCGCGCGAAACAGCCAAAATGCCGAAGACGGCGATTATGTCCGGGCGGAAGCGATGGGCGGCGGCCACCGGCGCACAGCCCGCGTCATCGAACGTCTCGGCTCCGGCCGCGATCCTAGGGTTTTCAGCCTCGTCGCGCTGCATAGCCGGGATATCCCAATCGATTTCCCCGCCGACGCGATTACCCAATCGGAAGGGTTGAAGGCGCCTTCCCTCGGAAAACGGACCGACCTGCGCGATATCCCATTGATCACGATCGACGGCGCGGACGCCCGCGATTTCGACGACGCGGTTTGGGCGGAACCCGACGACAGTCCGAAGAACAAGGGCGGCTGGCACGCCATCGTCGCGATCGCCGACGTGACTTGGTATGTGCGGCCGGGCGATCCGCTGGATCGGTCGGCAAGCAACCGGGGAAACTCTATCTACTTTCCCGACCGTGTCGTGCCCATGCTGCCGGAACGGCTGTCGAACGGCCTTTGCTCGCTGCGCCCGGACGAAGAGCGCGCCTGCCTCGCCGTCCACCTGTGGATCGACGCGAAAGGTAAGGTAATCCGTCACGAATTCGTCCGCGGACTCATGCGGTCGGCCGCGCGCCTGACCTATGAGCAGGTTCAAGACGCGGTCGACGGGGCTACCGATGACACGACCGCGCCGGTCCTGGAAACCATCATAAAGCCGCTATTCGGCGTCTATAAAGCGTTGTTCAAGGCCCGCAAAGGACGGGGAACGCTGGACCTGGATCTGCCCGAGCGGCAAATCGTGCTGGACGACGCCGGCCATGTCACGGCCATCGTGCCGCGCGCCCGCTTGGACAGCCATCGGCTAATCGAGGAACTTATGATCGCCGCCAACGTAGCGGCCGCCGAAACCCTGCAAAGAGCAGAGATACCGGTCCCCCGCCGCATCCACGAGGCGCCGGATTCCGATGCGCTCGAAGCGTTGCGGCAATCGCTGGATGCCTTCGGAATCCGCCTGGCGAAAGGCGCGGTCGTCAAACCGGCCCTCTTCGCGGGGATTCTGGAACAGGCCGCCGGCACGGACTTTGCGGCGATGGTCAACGACCTGGTGCTGCGCAGCCAGACCCAGGCTTTCTACGGCGCGGACGACGAAGGCCATTTCGGCTTGGCGCTGCGGCGCTATTGCCACTTCACGTCGCCGATCCGACGCTATGCGGACGTTCTTGTGCATCGAGCCTTGGTCTCGGCTCTGAAACTCGGCGATGGCGGGCTCAGCAAGGCCGACATCGATCAAATAGACGAGACCTCCGAACATATCTCGATGACCGAACGGCGCGCGGCTTTTGCCGAGCGCGATACCATCGACCGGCTCACCACCGCCTATCTCGCAGACCGGGTGGGCGCTCAGTTCAGCGCCCGGATTTCCGGCGTTGCGCGCTTCGGCCTCTTCGTTCGGCTCGACGAGACAGGGGCCGACGGCCTCGTTCCGATGCGGTCGCTGCCGTCGGACTGGTATGAACATGACGAAGTCGGGCACCGGCTGGTCGGCGAAAAATCCGGCTTGACCTTTGCATTGGGCGAGACGGTCACCGTCGAGCTGGTCGAAGCGGATGTCGCCACGGGCAGCCTCGCCTTCACGATCATCGGTGAAGGCGCACACCGGACCGAAAGGAAAAGCGGCAAAGGACGCCCGCCCCGGCGGCGGACATCCCGAAAGGCCAAAGGCCGGCGAAAACGAGGTAAATAACCCGGACAAGCTTAACACCAGCGCGATATGCCGCTAACCTGTCCACAGATCGGCAAAAGCCGACGTAAAAAATGTTGGCAGGGGTCAACGGTCAGGCATGAAACGGCGCGGTCCGAAGTTCTCTTCGCTCGCCGCCAAGCCGGAAGCGCGAAGATGCGCCGCCCCGGCAACGCGGTCGCTGGCGGCCATCCGGGCCTTTGCAGGCACGGTCACGATGGCCTTGCTGTTGGGTTGTTCCGCACCTGACAACAGCTTATCCCAGTTCTCTCAAGTCAGTTCTGAACAAATGCTGCGCGCTGGATTCTCGGATATTCAGCAAATCTATATCGACGAGCCGAAGGTCGCCGATCTCGCCATCGCGGGACTGCGCGGACTACGGAAGATCGATCCAGATGTGGACGTCGTCCAGAAATCCGACCTGGTGACCATCCGCCGCGGCCAAAACGTCGCCGGTTTCGCGCATATACCGAAAGACAATGACCCCTATGCCTGGGCCACGATCGTATCGAAGTTGATGGACGACGGCCGCAAATTGTCACCCAAGCTGGGTCAGGCCCGGACGGAAGAAATTTACACCGCCCTCTTCGACAGCCTCGCGACCAATCTCGACCCCTACTCCCGGTATTCGGGGGCTGAAGAGGCCCAAGAAAATCGCGCCAGCCGCGACGGGTTCGGCGGCATCGGCGTCACCATCGTGCCGCACACCGAAGGCGTGGAGATCACCGAGGTCGTGAGCGGCCTGCCTGCGGACCGCGCCGGTCTGAAGCGCGGCGACCGCATCCTCTCGATCAACGGTCGCGTCATCTCGAGCCTGGGATTGCGGCGGATTGCCAGGCTTCTACAGGGTCCGGTCGGACGCTCCGTCGAACTTGCCGTCCGGCGCAAGAACAATCCGGCATCTTTGATGATGTCGGTGCCCCGCACCCATATCACGCCGCAATCGGTCTTCTACCGGCTGGAAGACGACGTCGCGGTCATCGAGATCTCCAGTTTCAACTCCGAAACCGCGTCATCCGTCGCACAATCCGTCTTCCGGGCACGGCACCAGAAAGGCGTCAATCTACGCGGCATCGTGCTGGACCTGCGCGACAATCCCGGCGGCCTGCTGCACCAGGCGGTACGGATCGCGGACCTCTTCGTCGAACAGGGCCGGATCGTCTCGACCCGCGGGCGGCATCGCGACAGCCTGCAATATTTCGATGCGACGCCGGGCGATATCGCGAATAATCTCCCGATGGCGGTCCTGTTGAATGGGTATTCGGCCTCGGCCGCCGAAATCCTGGCCGCCGCGATGCAAGACAACAAACGCGCGATCCTGATCGGGACCACGAGCTACGGTAAAGGAACCGTGCAGACGGTCCTGCGGATGCCCAACGACGGCGAACTCGTCCTGACCTGGGCAAGGCTCTACGCCCCGTCCGGCTATAACATGAACGGCCTCGGCGTCGTTCCCACGATCTGCACCACGAGAGAGGGCACCGCCGAGGAGATCGTGGGGCGCGCGCTGGCGACCGAAGACAGCCAATCCCATCAAATGTTGTCGATCCGGCGGACCTATCAGAAAGCAAGCGTCGCGGACCGGAAATTGCTGACCTCATACTGTCCCGCGAGCGCGAGCCGTCAGGGCGATATCGACCTGAAGGTTGCCAGGATGCTGCTAACCGTGCAGAAACGCTATATGCGAACGATCCACCTGGCACGCACGGCGAATGGTCTCTGACGGTTCATCCTCCGACTCACCGCAATCCCAGGAAGCAGTGACGCCGCGCGATGCGGCAAGCCTCGTGTTGTTGCGCGACAGCGACCGGGGCCCGGAGGTCCTCATGGGCAAACGTCCGGATTCGTCCCGTTTCATGCCGGGCGTGTATGTCTTTCCCGGCGGGGGCGTCGAGGAGGACGACTTTCGTCTGCAGACCGATTTTCCCTTGGCCGACCATGTCGTCGAACGGATGGCGCGGCAAAGCGAAGAGACCTTGGCACGCGCCCTCGCCTGGGCCGCCGTCCGCGAGACCTGGGAAGAGACGGGCATTCTACTGGGTGCCCCGGGCCCGGCACCCAATCCACGGAACTGCGAGACGT
This sequence comes from Alphaproteobacteria bacterium, assembly GCA_965228975.1. Lineage (GTDB taxonomy): Bacteria > Pseudomonadota > Alphaproteobacteria > UBA8366 > UBA8366 > JAJFJD01. The sequence continues at coordinate 1,014,774 of OZ245851.1, read as the reverse complement.
TGAGCGCGTATGGCGCCGCCGGCCTGGCACCCGACCTGACGGGGCTCGACTATCTCATGCGCGCCGTGACGCCACCCTATCTGCCGATCCGGTTCAACACCCGGTTCTTCATCGTCGACGCCGGACGGGCCCAAGGCCGTCTAGAACCGCGTGAGGAACTTGAGCATGTGACCTGGCACAGCGTCGACGACGCGTTGGACCTGCACATCATCAACGTAACGGCCATCGTTCTGAACGCCGCACGCGACTATTGGCAGGAACGGCCAAAACCCGACGCCAGCCGCCCCTCGCCCATGTTCACCCAGCACGAACCCGGCGAAATCATTCTACGTGATGAATAGGCTTGACTTGCCGCGCGTCACCTGCCATTTACCGGATAGAATTTCATCCGAAATCCTTGTGTTAACGGGTATTTACCATGGCTAAACCGAGCACCATCCTGGTCAAATTAGTGAGCACCGCGGACACGGGCTACTATTACGTGACCAAGAAAAACCCGCGGAATCAGACCGAAAAGATGGAATTCAAGAAATACGATCCGGTGGCGCGCAAGCATGTCCTGTTCAAGGAAGGGCGCATCAAGTAGCCGCCGCGTCTTTCGCGAAATGCAACGAGGCCGCCCTTTCGGCGGCCTTTTTCAATGGTCGAGTGTTCTTGGACGGGCTTTAGTTGAGATATTTCTCGACCGTTTCCAGGAAGTTTGCGACCGAAATCGGCTTCGAGATATAGGCCTCGCAACCGCCTTCCCGGATCTTCTCCTCGTCGCCTTTCATTGCGAAAGCCGTCACGGCGATGACCGGTATGGACCGAAGCTCTTCGTCTTCCTTCAGCCATTTCGTAACCTCAAGGCCGGAGACTTCCGGAAGTTGAATATCCATCAAAATGAGGTCGGGCCGATGGGTCCGCGCCAGCTTGAGCGCCTCCATACCATCCTGGGATTGCAGCACGTCATAACCTTGCGCTTCCAACAGGTCGTGAAAGAGCTTCATATTGAGTTCGTTATCTTCAACGACGAGGATCGATTTAGCCATCAAATATGCCTCTGCACGTAATTTCACGGTGCATAGCCATATGTATTACTCGCCCGACTAAACCGGCGCAATGGGCAAGGCCCGCATTTTAATTTGGCAGGAGACCCTCCCGCGCCGATGGCTGCACCCTTTCCCGCTGTGATAGGCTGGCGCAAGATATGTCCAAGTTTCGCATCGGCGTCGACATCGGCGGCACGAAGATAGAAGCCGCCGCGCTTGACCGGAACGGCAGCTTCGCCGTTCGGCAACGGGTGGCGACGCCGCAAAATGACTACCCGGCCGCCCTCGACGCCATCGTCGACCTCGTCCAATTCGTCGAAGCCGAAATCGGTGAACGAGCCCCGGCAGGGTTCGGCATCCCGGGAACCATCTCGCCGGCCACAGGGGTCGTGAAGAACGCCTATAACTCTCCTTTCAACGGCCATCCGCTTGACCGGGATATCGCGGACCGTCTCGGCCGACCGATCCGGATGATGAACGACGCCAACTGTTTCGCCCTGTCCGAGGCTGCCGACGGCGCGGCGGCAGGGGCGGACGCGGTCTTCGGGGTCATTCTCGGCACCGGGTGTGGCGGCGGGATCGTCATCAACGGCCAACCTCTCCGGGGCCTAAACGCCATCGCCGGCGAATGGGGTCACAATCCGCTACCTTGGCTCGGAGCGGAAGATCAGCCCGCACACCCTTGTAGCTGCGGCAAGACCGGTTGCATCGAAACATATCTCTCCGGCACCGGATTCGCGGCACATCACAATGCGACGGTCGGTTCGACGCTGGAGGCCCACGAGATCGTAGAGCTTGCGACCAAAGGCGACGAAGCCGCGCGCGCGAGTTTCGATCTGTATCACGACAGGTTGGCCAGGGCGCTGGCAAGTATCATCAACGTGCTCGACCCGGACGTCATCGTTCTCGGCGGCGGCATGTCGAACGCGGACGACCTATACACATCCGTGCCGCAGCGTTGGACCGACTGGGTCTTCTCCGACCGGGTCGAGACCCGGCTGGTCCGTCCCAAGTTCGGCGATTCAAGCGGGGTACGCGGTGCCGCATGGCTCTGGCCCGACAATGCGGAGACCGTCGAATGAGCGACGTTCCGTATGTTTGCCGGGACTGCCTCGCCACTTTCGAGGAGACGGGCGACGCCGCACCCGTACGGCGTTGTGCCGAGTGCGGCTCGCCACGGATCATCGGGCATCCGGAATTGCATGATCTGTCGATCGCGCATATCGACTGCGACGCCTTCTATGCCTCCGTGGAAAAACGGGACAACCCGGCCCTGACCAATAAGCCGGTCATCGTCGGCGGCGGCCGGCGTGGCGTCGTGGCGGCCGCCTGCTATGTCGCCCGCCTCTACGGCGTCCGCTCGGCGATGCCCATGTTCAAGGCGCTCCAGGCCTGTCCGGATGCGGTGGTGATCCGCCCGGATATGGCGAAATACCGCGAAGCCGGTATGCAGATCCGCGAGTTGATGCGCAGCGTCACGCCGCTGGTGCAGCCGCTGTCGATCGACGAAGCCTTCCTCGACCTGACCGGCACCGAAACGCTGCACCGGGGCAGTCCCGCTCTGACACTCGCGCGGCTGGTCCTGCGGATCGAGGGCGAAGCCGGCGTCACCGCCAGCATCGGTCTCAGTTACAATAAATTCCTAGCGAAAATCGCGTCCGATCTGAATAAGCCGAAAGGCTTCGCGGTGATCGGACGCGTGCAGGCCCTGCCCTTCCTCGCCCCGCAGCCGGTCGGCATCTTGTGGGGCGTGGGAAAGTCGCTGCAGTCTAAATTGCGTCGGGACGGCATTACGACGGTCGGTCACCTCCAACAACGCGAGGAAGCCGACCTGGTGGCGCGCTACGGCTCGATCGGTAGCCGGCTATTCCATTTCTCGCGCGGCGAAGACGACCGCAAGGTGACGCCCAATTCGCCGACCAAGAGCATCTCGGCGGAAACAACATTCGGGGTGGATATCGCGGAAGCCAGCGAATTGGCCGAACGGGTATGGCCGCTGTGCCAGAAAGTGGCCGACCGGCTCGTGACCAAACGACTTGCCGGACAGACGGTCACACTGAAGCTGAAAAGCGCCGATTTCCAGACCATCACCCGTAGCCGGCGCATTCGCGAACCGACCCAGCGGGCGGAGTCCTTGTATCAGACCGCCCTACCCCTGATCGAGAAAGAGACGGACGGGCGCCTCTTCCGCCTTATCGGCATCGGGGCCGCCGACCTCACCGATCCGCATGAGGCCGATCTGCCGGACCTTTTCTCCTCCGATACGCTAGCGGGCGACAACACCGAAAAGGCCTTGGATGCGGCGCAGGAAAAACTCGGCAAAGGCGTGGTCCGCCGAGGCCGTCATGCGACTTAAGGCCCGTTGCGCGACCGGGGTCAGCACTTGGCCTTTTTCAATGGCTCGAAGAGTTTCAATCGCCCCCGAACGGTGAAATCTCCGTAATTCATCGTCAGTTCCGGAACAACGCCGTTCTTCTGTAGATATATCGACATCTCGAACTCCGGCATCGCGGCTTTTCCCTCTTGCGGAAAGACCGCGATACTGACCGGCCAGACCGGCATGGCCTTCGACAGGACATCCGGCTTGCCACCCGGCGGGACGGGCCGTTGCGGCAAAATGAAGGCGCTCATCGTCGACGGCCCCTTCACCTCCGCGCCATCGAAGACGGGGCGACGGTCAAACTTTTCGCCAGCCTGCGCTTTGCGCATCAGATCCAGGGTATGGGCGGTGGGAAAGGACGTGCCCGCCGGCAGTTGGATCGTCTTCTTTCCAGGCTTTTGGAACGTCGCGACACCGGGGCCGCCGATCCGTTCCAAGGTCGCTTTGCCCTCGACCTCGCCGTCTTCCTCTGTATCCGCACCCGCCGTCGACCGTTTGACGTAGAAACGGTATTTGAGACCGTCTTTCGATTCCCAGTTCGCGTAGCTGGCGGAAATCTGCACCGGCGATCCGTCGCCGCGGATGACCTGCATCACGTAGCGCTGCTCGATGATCCAGCCGTCACAACTATCGGCCCAATCGTAACTGAGCACCCCGGTTACATCGACGACGCCACTGCCGGGCCGCGCTTTATCCAACCGCAGTTCGTACCCGGCGCGGTGGGGAACGATGTCGGCCAAGGCGTCGGCCGCCGCGGCCGTCGGTAACCAGGACACAGCGCACGCAGTTGCAAACCCGGTCAAGCCGATCCGAAGTCCAGCAGCATTCATTCGCATATTCAGCACAGTCTCAATAGCCTCCGTGACCAACTATATGGTGCCGGTGCAGGCGTTCTACCACAATCGCCGCTTATCGCGGGGCATTCCCTGGCCCCTGACGACAATGTTACTGCGCTCTGATTATTCTTTCTTTTCCGGCGGCAGGCTGACCCGGATGTGCAATTCCCGCAGCCGTTCGGCGTCGATATCGTTCGGCGCGCTCATCATCAGGTCCTGCGCCTGCTGGTTCATGGGAAAAGCCACGACCTCGCGAAGATTCGGTTCATCGGCGATCAGCATAACGATCCGGTCGATCCCCGGCGCAGACCCGCCATGCGGCGGCGCCCCGTATTTCAGCGCGTTGATCATGCCCCCGAACCGGGACTCCACCGCATCCTTGTCATAGCCGGCAATGTCGAAGGCCTTGTACATGATCTCAGGCAGATGGTTTCGGATCGCGCCCGAGGACAACTCGACCCCATTGCAGACGATATCATACTGATATGCCTTGATTTCCAGCGGATCCATCTTCTCCAATGCCTCGAGGCCGCCCTGCGGCATCGAAAACGGATTGTGGCTGAACTCGATACGGCCGTTGTCTTCGTCCAATTCGTACATCGGATAGTCGACGATCCAGCAGAACTTGAAGCAGCCTTTCTCGATCAGATCGAGGTCTTCGGCAACCTTGATTCGCACGACCCCAGCGAAGGACGCCGCGGCATTCGGCTTGTCGCAGGCGAAGAACACGGCGTCGCCGTCGCCCAGACCGGTCGCCTCCTTGATGGCCGCGACCCGCTCGTCCTCCAAATTTCGCGCGATCGGCCCCTTGCCGCCGCCGTCTTCGAAGACGATATAGCCAAGCCCTGCCGCGCCCTGATCGCGGGCCCAATCGTTGAGCTTGTCGAAATAACTCCGCGGCTGCCCGCCCGCACCGGGCGCCGGCACGGCGCGAACGACGGCCCCGCCCTCGACCGCCTTGGCGAAAATCCCGAAGTTCGACCCGCGAAAGGCTTCCGTCACGTCGCTGATCTCGAACGGAATACGCAAGTCCGGCTTGTCGCTGCCGTACTTCATCATGGCTTCATCGAACGGGATGCGCGGGAACGGCGGCTTGGTAACGCTCCGCCCCTCAGAGAATTCCTCGAAGACACCGGCCAGGACCGGCTCAAGCGCGTCGAATACATCCTCCTGGGTGACGAAGGACATCTCCAAATCGAGCTGATAGAACTCGCCGGGGGACCGGTCCGCGCGCGCGTCCTCGTCCCGGAAACACGGGGCGATCTGGAAGTATCTGTCGAAGCCGGCAATCATGGTCAATTGCTTGAACTGCTGCGGCGCCTGCGGCAGCGCATAGAACTGCCCCGGATGAAGACGGCTCGGCACGAGGAAATCGCGGGCGCCTTCGGGCGAGGAGGACGTCAGGATCGGGGTTTGAAACTCGGTGAATCCGGCGTCCGTCATGCGTCGCCGGATCGACGAAATGACCTGCGACCGCAACACGATATTCCGATGCAACTCCTCGCGGCGCAGATCCAAGAAACGGTAACGAAGGCGAATATCCTCCGGATAGCCCGCATCCTGGTTGACCGGCATCGGCAACTGATCGGCGACCGCCTGGACCGTGACTTCCTCGATGCGCAATTCGATCTCGCCGGTCGGGATCGAAGGGTTGATCGTATCGTCGGTGCGCCGCGCCACAGGACCCTGAACGGTAATCACCGATTCATTGCTGAGAGTCTCGACCGACGCAAAGACCGGGCTGGAGATATCGACGACGCATTGCGTGATGCCATAGTGATCGCGCAGGTCGATGAACATCAGATTGCCATGGTCGCGCGTGCGGTGGACCCAGCCGGAAAGCCGGACCACCTCGCCCGCATCATCGACTCGGAGTTGGCCACAGGTATGGGTGCGATATTGGTGCATGAATTGTCCTGAGATCAGGGGCGAATACGGTCGCCGCGCAAAGGCCATGGATTCGGGCGGTTTGTCAAGGCATCCACGATAGTTAGGGGCGCTTCGGCGGCCTCTGAGAAGCCCGATCCACGACACGGGGCGATAGCACTTTCGCGGCCCTTTCCCCGATTCCGATTTGCGTGTATTTCAACAGATATGGCGATAACTCCAATAACAGACAGCGCCGAGTTGAAAGACTTCTGTCGGCGCCAGTCCTCCGCACCCTACATCACCGTCGATACCGAGTTCCTGCGAGACAAGACCTACTGGCCGATCCTTTGCCTCGTTCAGGTCGCGGGTCCGGAAGACGCCGTCGTCATCGACGCCATGGCGGACGGTCTGGACATGGCGCCGCTGCATGAATTATTGATTGATCCCAACGTCTTGAAGGTCTTTCACGCCGCACGACAGGATCTTGAAATCTTCTATCAGAAGATCGGCGAGGTGCCGACCCCGATCTTCGATACCCAAGTCGCGGCGATGGTCTGCGGCTTCGGCGACCAGGTCGGCTATGAGACCATCGTGAACAAGATCGTCGGCGCGTCGCTCGACAAGATGTCCCGCTTCGCCGACTGGTCGAAGCGGCCCCTGACACCGAAGCAGCTCGACTACGCCTTGGCGGATGTCGTGCACCTGCGCCCGGCCTACGAGGAGTTGGCCCGGCAGCTTGAAGAGTCCGGCCGGTCGCCCTGGCTCCAAGAGGAAATGGCCATCCTGGAAGACCCATCGACCTATCGCCTCGACCCGGAGGAGGCCTGGCGGCGCATCAAGACCCGCGGCGGCAACCGGCGGTTCTACGGCGTCCTTAAGACCGTCGCGGCTTGGCGCGAGGAAGCGGCGCAAACACGGGACATTCCGCGCAACCGGATTCTGCGGGACGACTCGCTGATGGACGTGGCCGCCCACGCGCCACAGACGCCGGAAGCGCTCTCCCGCACGCGCGGCCTCTCGAAAGGCTTCGTCGAAGGCAAAATGGGAAAGGCTTTGCTAGAGGCGGTGAAAGCCGGCCTAAGCCTGCCGGAAAAGAAGATCCCCCGGCGCCCCAAGCGCGAGCGCCTGCCGCCGGGGATCGGCCCGTTGACCGACCTGTTGAAGGTTCTGCTTAAATACGAGTGCGAAAAGCACAACGTCGCTAGCCGCCTTATCGCGAATGCCGACGACTTGGCGCGGATCGCCGCCGATGACAACGCCGACGTGCCGGCGCTGAGCGGTTGGCGCTTCGACCTGTTCGGCAAACAGGCGCTCGACCTGAAGCACGGCCGCCTCGCACTATCCGCCAAAGGCGATCAGATATTCGTCATCAAGACCGAAGGGGATGACTAGGCGCGGTCCCTAACCGGACGTACCCGACGCCTTTTTCTCGTGCTCGTCGTCGCGCTGAAAATAGTCGATTTCGGCATCGCACTCGAGCGCCTTGGCCAAGGACATGAACCGCCGTTGGACCACATCGCCGACGAGGATATCGGCGTGCTGCGGCAGGATGAGCGTGATTCGGTCCTTGGACCGGTGGAGTTGCGCCGTCTGAAGCAGCGATATCACGCCGCCGGACAGCGTATACCCTAACCGCATGGCGAGTCCGATGGCCCGCGCATCGTTCATCGCATCCCGATCCAACAAGGCGCCGGCCTCGCGCCGCAGTAACCGCTTATCGAGGACCGAATGCCGCGAGGCAACGCTGAGCGCCATGAAAACCCGACCGGGATGATCGGTACCGACACTGGGATGGCGCAGAATGCGCTCGAAGACCATTTCGCCACGGTAATCCGGGTGTTCCGACCAGCCGATATCCGCCAGTTGGCAGGCCGCCAGCCGCAACCGCCGATGCCGCGAACCCTCGTCCGGAAACAGCGGGCTCATCCAGTCGAAAAGCGCTTCGCCGTCCGCTGTCGCACGGCCCATGCGTTCGGCTTCACGCCAACAACTTGCCAACAAGGGATCGACCTTGCGGGTCTTCTCCGGCAAGCGATCATAGAGGCATCCTTCGCGCAACCCATAGGCCGAAAAGACGACCTCCGCGACCTTGGTCTCCTCCACCAGCCGTTGCATCAAATAAGCGGCATACGGCACGCCGTCGATCCGTTGGCGCGCCACGCCGGGGATCTTCCGGAGCGTGTTCGGGCTGAGCTTGGCGACGAAGCGCGCAAACTCGACCGCGTCCGAGGCCGACATCGTATATTGATGGATAACGTGCAGCGGATAGTCGGATTGCTCCATATGCACCCGGGCCAGCGCACGCCATGCCCCGCCCACGGGAAAGAAACGCTGACCCTTTGCCTTGCTGAGCCACGAAATCGTCGCCAGCTTCTTGTCGATGATCTTGCGGGCTTTCGAAACACTGCCGTCCGCCATATCGGCGAGCCGCAGCGGACCCAGGGGCAGCGTATCGTAGACACCGCTCTGCCCCTTGTTGATGCGGACCAGTTCGACGCTGCCGCCACCGAGATCGCCCATCAGGCCCTTTGCCTCGGGAATCCCGGACAGGACACCCATGGCCGAAATCCGCGCTTCCTCCTCGCCCGACAGCACCCGGACCTCGAAGTTGCAGCGTTCGCGGACATCCTCGACGAATTGCGGGCCGTTTTCGGCCTCCCGCACGGCGGCGGTGGCGACCACGTCTACCCGGTCGACCGCCATCGCATCGGTCAGAGCGCGGAACCGGGCAATACTGGCCAGCGCCAACTCGACCCCTTCGGCCGAGAGCTTCCCGGTCTTGTTCAGACCACGCGCCAGGCCACACAGAACCTTCTCGTTGAAGACGGGCGTCGGTGTCCGCTGCGGTCCTTCATAGACCACCAGCCGGATCGAGTTCGAGCCGATATCGACGACGGCGACCGGCGTCGTGCCGTTTTCCGCTCCGAACTTCCGTCCTCGGGTAAGAATACCCGGCACCCGGTCAGACCCGCCGCAACTTCAAAGGACGGACCGGGCGTGACTGCTCGAGGGCGCTACCGCGGCCGGAAAGGCTCGGATTGGTCATGAAATAAGTGTGTGCGTTGAAGCTATCCGCCGTCGATTTCAGCCGTTGGTACGCGCCATCCGGCTGCATTTCCCAACTCTGCGCCTCGTCGTTCAAGTTCGCCACCATAATCTGTTCGAGCACTTGTTTCTTGACCGTCGGGTTGTCAATCGGAACGAGCGTTTCGACCCGGCGGTTCAGGTTACGCGGCATCCAGTCGGCGGAAGAGATAAAGACCTTGGCCTGTGCCGACGGTAAGGCGCGACCCGCGCCGAAACATACGATCCGGCTGTGCTCAAGAAAACGGCCAACTATGCTTTTTACTCGAATATTCTCCGACAACCCTGGAATTCCGGGACGCAGACAACAGATGCCGCGCACCACCAGATCGATCTCGACCCCCGCCTGACTTGCCGTATAAAGAGCGTCGATGACATCCGAGTCGACCAGCGAGTTCATCTTCGCCCAAATCTGCGTCTGCCGCCCCGCCTTGGCGTGCTCGATCTCCTCTTCGATGTGCCGCTGAAGCGTGCTGCGAAGCGTGAGCGGCGCGATCGCCAGCTTCTCCATCGCGTCGGGCGTGGCATAGCCAGTCATATAGTTGAAAACCTTCGCCGCATCACGCCCCAACGCCGGATCACAGGAAAAGAAGCTCAAGTCGGTATAGATCCGGGCGGTGATCGGATGGTAGTTGCCGGTGCCGAAATGGACATAGGTCTTCAAGTCTTGACCTTCGCGGCGCACCACGAGGGAAACCTTCGCATGCGTCTTTAGATCGAGGAACCCGTACACAACCTGCGCACCGGCCCGCTCCAAGTCGCGCGCCCAGCGGATGTTCGCCGCTTCGTCGAACCGCGCTTTCAATTCGACAAGGGCGGTGACGGCCTTCCCGGCCTCGGCGGCTTCGATCAACTCGCGCACGATGGGTGAGTTGTCCGACGTCCGATACAGCGTCTGCTTGATGGCGACGACCGCCGGATCGCGGGCCGCCTGCTTCAGGAACTGAACGACGACGTCGAAGCTCTCATAGGGATGATGCACGATGATGTCTTTCGCCCGGATTCCGGCAAAACAATCACCGCCATAATCCCGGATCCGTTCCGGAAAACGCGCGGTATAGCTCTTGAACTGCAAATCCTTGCGCTCGTCGACGATCAAGGCGCTCACGTCGCTCAACCCGAGGATTTCATCCAGCGCGATACAATCATCCGGCTCGACACCGAGTTGCTCCTCGACGAAGCGGCGCAGGTCATCGGGCATGCCGGCATCGACCGTCAAGCGGATGACATGTCCGCGCCGGCGTTGCTTGAGCGCGGATTCGAAGGTCCGGACCAAATCTTCCGCCTCTTCGTCGATCTCCACCTCACTGTCGCGGATCACCCGGAAGATGCCCTGGCCCGTCACGTCGAACCCGGGAAATAGTCGGTCGAAGTATCGCGCGATCACATGCTCCAGGGCGACGAAGCGAACCTCGTCGCCCGGTAACCGCACAAACCGGTCCATATGGCCGATCGAAATCAGCCCGGTAATCACCTTGTCGTCCGACGGACGGCGCAAAGCGACGACGAGGACGAGGCCCTTGTTCAGAATGAACGGAAATGGATGGGATGGATCGACGGCAAAGGGTGTCAGCACCGGGAACAATTGATCGGTGAACCACGCGTCCAGCCATTTCTGCTCGTCCTTGGCCAACCCGGAAGGCGGCAACACGGCGATCCCGGCGCCTTTCAACTCCTTGCGAAGCTTGCTCCAGCATTTTTGCTGCTCGGCCAACAGCATCCGCACTTCGTTTGAAATCGCGTTCAACTGCTGACCGGGCGTCAACCCGTCATCGCTGGGCGTGGCGACGCCGGCCGCGACCTGCCCTTTCAGACCGGCCACACGCACCATGTAGAATTCGTCCAGGTTGCTGGCGGAAATCGCGAGAAAACGGAGTCGTTCGAGCAAGGGGTGGCTGGTGTTGTAGGCTTCCTCGAGAACGCGCGAGTTGAAACTCAGCCAGGACAGTTCACGGTTCAAGAACCGCGCCTTGCTGTCCATCGTAATCTTGTCGTCCTGACGCGCCTTTACCGTGGCCATCATTGCCTCGCCTCAGACCTCCTTTTCACAAAACCGTATGAATCCCGCCAGATTCCTTTTCAAATCGTACAATAAAAGTATAACCGAATCATTACGCTAATACCCGCCACCGAACGGAGCCGCCATGGTCCGGTTGTACATCCTGCGACATGCCAAATCCTCGTGGAAAACCGGCGGTCTGGACGATTTCCACCGGCCGCTGAACGCACGTGGACGAAAGGCGGCGCCCGCCATGGGAAACTACATGCAACAGCATGGGATTTTGCCCGACCTGATCCTCTGTTCCGCGGCGGTCCGCGCCCGCGAAACCCTTGACCTGATCATCGCGTCCCTCGACGGCGAACCGGCGGTCGAGATTGACGAGGGCCTCTATCTTGCAGGCGCGGGAACATTGCTGGACCGCCTGCGGCGACTGGGCGACGAACCGGAGTCCGTCATGGTGATCGGTCATAACCCGGGCCTGCATGACTTGGCGCTCTCCTTGGCCATCCCCGGTGAGCAGCAAATTCCCGTCGCCAAGTACCCGACCGGGGCGCTGACCGAATTGAAATTTGCGGGCCGAAGTTGGACCGATATCGGACCGCGAACCGGCGATGTCGTGCGCTTCGTGGCGCCACGCACCCTCACCTAGCACGGGAACGGGACTCCTTAGTCCCAGTACCGGTCCTGTTTCACCAATCCGGTCCAGATTTTTCCGAGCTGCCGGCGCTCACCGTAGATCCGTGCGGCATACCACCCCATGACACAGGCGCGAGCGCTTTCATCGATTGGATTGCGGCCCTTGCCGAAGCGCGCAAGGAGGGCGTCCGCGACGACACCGTCGTTCAAGCCGCCCAAACAGTCCTGCAAAGCCGAAAGCGCCTTGATGTGACGCCGAACCGACCGCTTGGGGTACAGACTGGCGAAGAATTCCACGCAGTAACGTGTCTGCTTCCCCTCTATCCGAACGGCGTGCAACTCTTCGTCGTCGACCGAATCCAACCGTGTCCCGTGCGCCAACAATTTCTTCTGCGTTTTCCGGATCGAGTGTTTCGCAAACTTGCCGATCGGTTTGGCAAGCGGTGTCCCGGCTATTCTCATACTGGGAAAGAGCAACCAACGCTCCAGCATGAGTAAAATGCGTCCATACCGCCGGCTGCATAGCGCCTGTTCGGCCCGCCGGTAGGCGGCGCGCCGCGCCGATTCCGCGCGCTTCGACAGCCCGCTCAACGAACCTTCTTGCGGTACGCGCGACCGCAGCGGCTCAAGGGTCTCTAGGATGAAAACATCCAGATCCCGCGCTTCGCCAAGCTCCTGTTGCAGCCAGCGTAGCTCCTGGGCGAAATAGCTGCGGTCTTCCCGGGGCAGGACGCGCCGGAAGATCTTGAACACGGCGCGCAACCGGCGGATCGCCACCCGAGCCTGATGGATGCCTTCCGGGTCTCCGCCGCACCGTATTATGGCCTCATTCGCGCGAAGCTGTGCCAGACAGCCCTCGCAAATCCGGACGAAGCTTTCCCATACGGTCATTCGGCGCGACAGAACCACCGGCTTCGATTTCGTTGCGGCATGCGGCGTTTCGGTGCAAAGCGCATAGCCACGGTCGGATTTGGAGATATGGCCGACGGTACAATCGATCCGCTCGTTCAATGCCAACGCGATGTCGAAGATACGCTTGGAATCGCCCGACTTGAGCTCCAGTTCCACCTCGCAGATCATCTCGCTCGCGCCATCCGGCGACCGGACCTCACCGACGTCGAGAACCAATTCGACCGCCGTTTCGCCATCAACGAGGTCCCAAGTCGTTCTACGGATATCCGTTTCGAACACCGGCTTCAGCGCAGCATTGCCGTTCAACCTTGCCAGACGCTTGCGGATTCGCTTGTCCTCGATCAACGAGATGTCGGGCGTCGCATCGGGCACGTCATGCTCCCACTCATCGCGGACGAACAGCCCGCCGCCCGCCGAGCCCACACGCTTCAAGGTTTGAACGTGTCGATTTTCGGATTCGCGCACGCGCAGCGACAAATCGCTTCGCTTCAGGAACAAGTCATTCGAATCGAAATAGATGCCCAGCATCCGCCGCGAACGCGCGCGACCGGATTTCAAATCGCGAATAATCGGGTGCCGTTTTAGCCTATCTGCCTGATCGAACGGTAAGGACAGCTTTAGCTCTGTCTCTTCCTGCATACCACGGTGCCATTAAGTCTCCCTGCAATAGGTAACAACCATAATGATGGAGGCGGGAAAACAGCGAAACAGGGTAGTCATAATTATTTCATATTTTTGTAATGCGACTGCCCCGCTCGGCTGCGGTCAGAGCGTTCCAGGATAGCTGCCGCCGTCCATCAACAAATTCTGCCCCGTGATAAAACCGGCGCCGGCGCCGCACAGGAACGCGCAAGCATCGCCGAACTCCGCCGGGTCGCCGGCCCGCCCTGCCGGATTAGCGGCTTCCCGTGCCGCCAGAACCTCCTCGTAGGGCTTGCCCGACTTCTCCGCCTGAAACCGAATATTCGCGAAATACCGGTCCGTCGCGAAGGGGCCCGGCAGCAACCCGTTGATCGTGACGTTATGGGCAACCGTCTTCCGGGACAGGCCGGCGCAAAACCCGGTCAGCCCGGCCCGGGCGCCGTTGGACAGGCCGAGAATCTCAATCGGCGCCTTCACCGCCGCCGACGTGATATTCACGATGCGGCCGAATTTCCGGTCGATCATGCTATCGACGGTGGCCTTGATCATGAAGATCGCCGTCAGCATGTTCGCGTCGACGGCCTTGATCCAGTCGTCGCGGTCCCAGTCGCGAAAGTCGCCAGGCGGTGGACCGCCGGCGTTGTTGATCAGGATATCCGGGTCGGCGCACGCGGCCAGGACGGCCTCGCGTCCCTCTTCGGTTGTAATGTCGGCCGCTACCGGGGTTACCGACACGCCGGTTTCCGCACGGATTTCTTCCGCCGTCGCCTCCAACACGTCGGGGCTTCGGGAGTTGATGACGAGATCAACCCCTTCGCGCGCGAGCGAAACGGCGCATGCCTTCCCGAGCCCCTTCGATGCGGCGCAGACAATGGCGCGCCGTCCTTGCAATCCAAGATCCATCGGTTTCCTCCTCCCTATGCCATTCCCAATCGGCGCAGCACGTCGCGCGCCAGAGGGACCGTTAGCCGCCGGTGCGACGCCAATGCGGCGCTGTCGACGGCATCCACCACCTGTCGTGCCGCTTCGAAAGACCTCTCGATGCGCATGACGAGATACACTAACACGTCCTTGCCGATCAGAATTTGGCGGTCGGCGAAGAGTTTGATCATGACCGCGCCGACCAAACCTTCGTCCGGTTTGCCGATCTGTACCGCCGGTGCCGCGGTCAAACGGGAACGAAGGTCGTCGAGCGCAATCGCCCATCGCGCGGGCGGCCGCTCCGCGGTCAGCAGAAGATGGCCGCGCCGTTCCGATAGCACGTTGTATAGATGAAGCAGCGCCGGCTGATCCGTATCGCCGTCGGCGTTCTCAACGATACAACTGGTCGCGCCGCTTAGCAGATCGTCCGGTGTCCGTCCGGCGATTTCCGGCGCTTCCAGCATCACCGCATCGCTGCGCGCCTGCCAGACATGCGCCAGATGCGTCTTGCCGCAACCGGTCGGACCATGAAGACATAACGCAGGAGCCGTCCAATCGGGCCAGCTATCGACCCACTGCACCGCCTCTTCGTTGCACGGCGCCACGAGAAAATCTTCCTGGCCCATCGCCGGGCGGTGTTCGAAGGAGAAATGCAGTTGCGCGTCCGCGCTCATGGCTCCTCATCCGGAGAGTCGGAAGACGGCTGTCCGGGTCCCAGATACATCTTGCTCGCCAGATACTGATCCACCGTAAACCGGACCAGCACACCGATGACGGCGGCAACCGGCACCGCCAGCATGATGCCGACCAAGCCGAACAACGCGCCGCCGGCCAACAGCGCAAAGATGATCCAGACGGCGTGAAGATTGACCCGGTCACCGACCAATTTCGGTGTCAGGAAATTACCCTCGATAAACTGACCGATCCCGAATACGCCTGCGACCAACAAGATCGGCACGATCGAATCGAACTGCGCGATCGCCAACCCGATCCCAAGGACGAAGCCGATCAACATTCCGAAATAGGGCACGAAGGACATGAGTCCGGTCACCAATCCAACGACCAGGCCGAAGTCCAGCCCGACCAGCGACAGCCCTATCCCATAGAACAATCCAAGCAACATGCAGACCGAGAACTGGCCGCGCACGAACCCGGCCATTGTCTCGTCCACCAGCTTGACCTGTTCGCGAATCACATCAGCATGCGCCCGCGGTAGCCAACCGTCGATCTTGGCGACGATATGGTCCCAGTCCCGCAACAGATAGAAGGCCACGACCGGTGTAATAACGAACAACGACAGCAGGCTGAACGTCACCTCCAAGCCGCTCACGAATTTCGCAAGGAATCCGACGGCGAACTTCGCAACATCGCCAAAATGCGCCTCGAAGAACTGCCGAGCCTGTTCCACACCCTCTCCCGCGGCGACGTAACTACGCGCCAATTCGATCAGCGGGGCGGCCTTGGTCTCGATCGCGGAAACATATCGGGGAACGTTTTGCAGGAATTGGATGAGCTGCGAATACAGCAGCGGAACGAGGAACGACAGGATGATCACGAAGAGCACAAAAAACGCGGCGGTCACCAATGTGGTCGACCAAGTCCGCGACAAACCCGCCCGTTCGAGGCGATCGCAGGCCGGGTCAAGGAAATAGGCGATCGCGAATCCCGCGACGAAGGGAAAGAGTATTTCGCGCAATCCAGCCAATATAAGTATGAACAGGGCGAAGACGACGCCCCAAGAAATTGCCTGTTGGCGAACGGTCATACGCGCCCTCGCGGTTGGTCCTCGCTCACCGCCCGGTTGTCACCCGGGTCCTGAGGAGGCAGCGGCGCGTCGATAAAGGCGCCGCGGCCGGTCACCCACATATATAGGTAACAGGTCCCGGACGTCACCGTTGTCGCTGCGACCAGATACTCCAACGCCGTAATCACCGGCATATCCGCGAATTCGAACGTCAGCTCCGCCAAAACGACCGCTGCCAAAATAATTTGTGCGACGGTATTCACCTTACTGATGAACAACGGCTGCATCTTGACCGGCCGGTCGATGAGCTGCGACAGCACCGTCCCGCCCACGATCAAGACGTCCCGGAATACGACGAGGATCACAAGCCAAAGCGCGATGTAATCCTGCACACCCAACGTCACATAGACACCGACCAGCATGACCTTATCGGCAATCGGATCGAGGTAACTGCCGAGTTCGCTTTCCACGCCGAACCGCTTGGCGATATAGCCGTCCACGCCGTCCGATATGCCGGCCGCGACGAACAGCCAGAACGCAGCCGACAACGCGTCCGTCGCGATAAGCCATACCATCAGCGGCACGGCGACCAATCGGCCGAGGGTAATCAAGTTCGGTATGCTACTCAGGAGAATGTGCTGGCTCACGGCTGGCCCGCCTGATCGTGTGACGACACCTCGGGTCTACTCAGCGGAGCGCGGCCGGACGACCCAGCCGCCCCGCTCCAATTCATAGGACATGTCGAGGTCCTTGAGGGCGAGCGCCCGCCGCAGTTGTTCGGGCTCGCCCAGGAAAGTCACGTCGATCTGAGCTTCGCGGATGGACAAGCGGGCCACGTCCATCTGGCGTACCGACGGCACGCTGGTGATCTTCCGTTTGACGGCCAACCAATCACCCAGTCGGACAATCGGAACCAGAACCCGTATGCGTTGTTCCGACCCGGTCTGCTGGAGGTTGTCGGATTTCCATGCTTCCTCCAGCCCAGCGATCATTTCCTCGACGGCCAAATCGAACAACCCGGCGATGTCGGAACCTTCGCGTCCTTGGAAACTGCGCGTGAAATCGCGCGTGGGCTCGCCCGGTTGATGCTGCGTCATGGTTACGTTCAGGACCGGCACGTTGCTCACCGGATCGACGCTGAGCTGTCCGAGTGCCACATAGACTCCAAACGCTTTGTATTTCTTTGCGATCGCATCGAGCCGGACAGCGTCCCCGGCCACGGCCTGTTCGGCGCTGATCTCGGAGATATCCGACAAATCCCGCAACGGGAGTACGAGCGGCAGCAGGCCGGTCGGCGGTTCCCGCCGCAACCAGGCGTCAAACCAAGGGTTCGGCTCATCCCACAACGACCGCGACCCGGCACTTTCATAGACCGGCAGCACAAGGTTCGCGCGGCTGGCAACCTCCGCATAGGGGATACCAAGACCGCCGACAAGCGTCCGCACGGCCTCCGGCTTAAATCTCACGTTGAGCGTGGCGAGATACCGACCGCCGCCGAATTTCTCTTCGGACACTGCGAAATCCCGCAGCGACGACGCGACGAGACTGTCGGTGACATTGGGCAGCTTGCCGTGATCGGTACGCAGCGTCAGACGCTCCAAAAGCGTCCGCAATGCCTCGCGCTGCGCCTTGGCGATGCCGACGCCCTTCGCGGAGACCTCATCCGTCGCCCGTTCGTCCACCTGGACGTTCGAGACCGAATAGATATCCGCCGCGGCAAGCGGCTGGGAAAGGACCACGGCAGCAAGCAGAAAAAAGGCAATGCCGAGGTGTCCGAAACCCCGCAAATGGAGCATTACAAATATTCCCGGATGAAGTATCTTCGGCGCCCAGTTTATACCGCTTAACGCCGAGGACGCTATAGCTCCGAAATCGCCCAAAAACGGTCTCACCTACCGGGATGCCGGTGTCGATATCGATGCCGGGAACCGGCTTGTCGAGGCGATCAAGCCGATGGCGAAGTCCACGATCCGCCCCGGCGCGGACGCCGCGTTGGGCGGGTTCGGTGGTCTTTTCGACCTGAAAGCCGCAGGATTCAAGGACCCCGTGCTTGTCGCAGCGACCGACGGCGTCGGCACCAAACTGATGGTCGCGATCGCGGCGAATCATCATGGCACGATCGGTGTCGATCTCGTCGCCATGTGCGTCAACGACTTGGTGGTGCAAGGCGCGGAACCGCTTTTCTTCCTGGATTACTTCGCAACCGGGAAAATCGAGCCCGCGATCGCCGAATCGATCGTAGACGGTATCGCCGAGGGATGCCGCCAAGCCGGATGCGCGCTCATCGGCGGCGAAACGGCCGAAATGCCCGGACTTTACGATGGCTCCCATTACGACCTTGCCGGTTTCAGCGTCGGCGCCGCCGAACGCGGCACATTGCTCGGTGGACGCGACGCCCGACCCGGGGATGTGATCCTCGGTCTCGCATCGAATGGCCTGCATTCCAACGGATACTCCTTGGCGCGGAAAGTCGTCGAAGAGAGCGGTCTGGACTACGCGGACGCCGCCCCCTTCGCGCCCGGACGGAGCGTCGGCGAAGCGCTGCTCGATCCCACCCGTATCTATGTGCGCAGTTGCCTGGCGGCCATTGGCGCGGCCAACGGCGGCGTACACGGGCTGGCGCACATCACCGGCGGCGGTTTGACCGAGAATTTGCCGCGCGTCCTGCCCGATGACGTGGCCGCCCATATCGATCTGACTTCGTGGGTCATCCCTTCCGTGTTCACATGGCTGGCGGACGCGGGCGGCATCGAAGACCGGGAGCTAATGCGGACGTTCAATTGCGGCATCGGCATGGCGATCATCGTCACCCCGGACGCGGCGGACGACGCCATCCGCGCACTGGAAGAACATGGCGAAACCGTCATTCCCATCGGCGCCGTCCATCAGCGCACGGGCGATCCGGTACAGTATTCCAATGGTGCGACATGACGGATAATTTGAAGGTCGGCGTCTTAATCTCCGGACGGGGAACGAATCTGCAAGCACTGATAGACGCCTGCGCGGCGCCCGGGTTTCCGGCGACCATCGCGCTGGTGATCTCGAATGTCGACGATGCCTACGGACTGCGACGCGCCGAGAAGGCAGGTATCGCAACTCAGGTCATTCGCCATCAAACCTTCGACAGCAGGGCCGATTTCGACGCGGCGATCGACACGGCCCTTAAGAAATCTGGGATCGAACTCGTGTGCCTCGCCGGATTCATGCGACTTTTGACCGGCGAATTCGTGAATGCCTGGCAAGACCGCATGATCAATATCCACCCGTCGCTGCTGCCGGCCTTCAAGGGGCTAGATACCTATCAACGGGCGCTTGATGCCGGGGTCAAGATCGCGGGCTGCACGGTCCATTTCGTCCGCGTCGAGATGGATGAAGGTCCGATCATCGTCCAGGCGGCGGTGCCGGTTCTGCCCGGTGACGACAGCGACCGGTTGGCGGCCCGTATTCTGGAAAAAGAGCACATTGCCTATCCACTGGCGCTGCGTCTTATCGCCGAGGGAAAGGTCACCGTGACGAATGAAGTCGTAAACATCGAGAACGGCGCACCGTCGGCAGAATCCCTGGTCAATCCATCGGAGAATTGACAGCCCGGACTTGCGAAACGCGACGGACCGTTATACCTACAGGGATATATCTACTTCGGAGGGAAAGAATGGCGACCGAACCGCAAATGCAGCATTTGAGCGCGCCGCAGGAAAAAATTCAGACGTGGGACAACGTCACCCGCCTAATCATCGTATCCTGCATCGCGATTGCCATCCTGTTGGCCGTCATGGCGTTGACCCTGCTGTAACAGCCCACGCGACCGCGGCATCCGCCCTTGGATGCCGCCTGCACGTCTCCCGATTTCCAGCATTGAAAGTCGGCCGCCGATCCGCGCACCGGACCGGTTAGGATGCTCAGCCGACGATTTCGGTCTGGGCAAAGAAATACGAAATTTCGATTGCCGCGTTTTCCGGACTGTCGGAACCATGGACCGAGTTGGCCTCGATCGACTCACCGAAGTCCTTGCGGATCGTGCCGTCGTCGGCATTCGCCGGGTTGGTCGCGCCCATGATGTCGCGGTTTCCCGTGATGGCGTTTTCGCCCTCCAGAACTTGCACGACGACGGGCCCCGAAGACATGAAGTCGCAAAGATCGCCGAAAAATGCGCGTTCCTTATGGACGGCATAGAACCCTTCGGCCTGTTCCCGCGTCATGTAAATGCGCTTCTGCGCCACGATCCGGAGTCCCGCCTCCTCGAACCTGGCGTTGATCTGTCCGGTTAGATTTCGACGTGTCGCATCCGGTTTGATGATGGACAATGTGCGTTCGACTGCCATCGAACTGCCCCCTTGATTGTGTTGGCCGATGTTAAGGCCGCCGGGTTATAGACGCCCCGCTCGCGTTGAGCAAGCCGATCTTCCGTCCCCAAAAGGGATAATCCTTCACTTTCATAGCACTCCCGCGCCGTGCTATCCAACGCCGCCATGCTATCTATCCAATCCCTCGGGTTCAGAATTGGCGGACGGTCGCTGTTCGACGACGCAACGGTCCAAATCGGCACCAAACGGCGCATTGGCGTCGTCGGGCGCAATGGGACGGGCAAATCGACGCTTTTACGGCTGATTGCGGGCGAACTGACCCCGGATGCCGGCTCCATATCGATCGGTCCCCGAATTCGCACGGGGTATGTCGAGCAGTTCACGCCGTCCGGCGACCGGTCCGTGCTGGACGTGGTGCTGGCTGCCGATATTGAGCGCACCGATCTACTGGAGGAAGCGGAAACTGCGACCGACCCGCACCGGATCGCCGACATCCACACCCGGCTGACCGATATCGAAGCGCATTCCGCGCCGGCCCGCGCGGCGACGATCCTGGCCGGTCTCGGATTCGACGAAGCGACCCAGCAGGGACCGATCAACGCGCTGTCCGGCGGCTGGCGCATGCGCGTGTCGCTCGCCTCCGTGCTCTTCAGCGCGCCGGATCTGCTGCTGCTCGACGAACCCACCAACCATCTCGACCTGGAAGCCGCCCTCTGGCTGGAGAGCTATCTGGCGGGTTACCCGCACACATTCCTGCTGGTCAGCCATGACCGCGGTCTGCTCAACCGCTCGGTCGACGGCATTCTGCATGTCGATGACGGCCGCCTCGCGTTGTATCCAGGCGGCTACGACCGGTTCGAGCGAACCCGCCGCGAACGCCAGGCGCGCCAGCAGGACGAGCGGACCCGGCAGCTCCGTGAACGCGAGCGCATCCAGCGCTTCGTCGACCGGTTCCGCGCCCAGGCGAACAAGGCACGGCAGGCGCAGAGCCGCATCAAGATGCTGGAGCGTATGGAGCCGATCGCGCCGCTGCAGGCCGAATCGGCGATCTCCTTCAGTTTTCCCGAGGCGGAGGAGCTGCCGCCGCCGCTGTTGACAATGGACTCCGCCGCCGTTGGATACAGCGCCGATGTACCGGTCCTGCAACGGCTGAACCTGCGCCTCGACATGGACGACCGCATCGGGCTGCTGGGTCAGAACGGCAACGGCAAAAGCACACTCTTACGCCTCCTGTCGCGCCAACTCGCCCCGCTCTCGGGCCATGTCTCCCTGCCCCGCAAGCTCCGGGTCGGATATTTCGCGCAGGACCAGTTGGAACAGCTCGACCCGGACCAGACCGCGTTGGACTATATCCAGCGCCTCTTGCCCGACCGGACCGAGCAGGCCGTGCGCAGCCATCTCGGCCAATTCGGTTTCCAGCAGGAAAAGGCGGACCAACAAGTCGAAAGCCTGTCCGGTGGCGAGCGGGCGCGGTTGGTGCTGGCCGGCATCTGTTGCGACGCGCCGCAACTCCTGCTGCTGGACGAACCGACCAACCATCTCGACCTGGACGCCCGCGAAGCCTTGCTGCTGGCACTGAACGAGTATAACGGCGCGGTGATCCTGGTGACGCATGACCACGACCTGCTGGCCCGCGCGGTCGAGCGGCTGTGGCTCGTCGCCGACGGTACCTGCGTCCCATACGAGGACGATCTCGACGCCTATCGCCGCAGCCTGATGGAGCAAAAGCGCAAGTCGAACGGCGGCGGCCGCAAGGACACGTCAACCACCGTGCGCTTGTCCAAGCGCGATGCCCGCCAATCCCGCGCCACCGCCCGCGCCGCGATCGCCCATCTGCGCAAGGCGGTGCGCGATGCGGAATCCACGTTGGAGAAACTGACCGCCGAGCAGTCGAAGATCAACGCCGTCCTGGCCGACCCGGCGACCTACGACAAACCGTCGGAAGAGATCACCGGGCTGACCCGGCGCAAAGCCGAACTGGACCGCGACATCGCCAGCGCGGAAGAGAATTGGCTCGCCGCGCAAGATGCGCTGGAGGCCAGCGCGGCCGAGCGTTAACGGCGCCATTCTCCCCCATCAGACGGCCAAGGGTCCGCGTGACGGTGCCAAGGCACTTAGTCCGGAGGCCGGATTTCATCGTTAGCGAAGAACCTGTCAGCGCCCCGAATTCTCGCGAATCCAAAAAGATCGCAGAGCCATCGTCGATTGCGTGGGATTCACGCAATCTCTATCTTTGCACTTCAGTTTTGGCACGGACGACCGGCAGCTACCCGTGTTCTGAAATGTTCCGGACTCCGCCGCCACGGAACGAAAGCCAAAGGTGGCCATCGGACGAATGGGATCGACGCGTATCATCTGCCCAAACGGGCATCTCGGCTTCGCACCCTTGAATGCGGAGAGTTTCAATCTGGGGGTCGCGGAGAAACCGGATTTCATCGCCGCCGATTCCGGCAGTGACGACGTCGGTCCCGTGCCGCTCGGAACGGACACCTCGACCAGCCCGCTTAAGTGGCAAGTGCACGATCTGGAGGCGATGCTGCTCGCCGCCCGCAAGCTCGACGTGCCCATGATCATCGGCTCTGCGGGCGATACCGGCGCGAATAGCCGCGTCGATCTCTACGTCGGCATCATCAAGGAACTCGCCAAGAAGCACGCCTTGCCGCGTTTCAAACTCGGCTACTTCTACTCGGAAGTAGCGCCGGGCTATCTGCGCGACAAGATGTCGGGGAAGAGCCCGATCTTGGGACTGGATGGCCGCGCCCCTTTGACCGAAGAGGATCTGGACGCAACCGATCGCATCGTTGCGATGGCCGGCGTGCACCCTTTCATCGATCTGCTCGATCGCGGCGCGGACGTGATCATCGGCGGCCGGAGTTCCGACAGCGCAGTTTTCGCTGCGGCGGCGTTGCATCGCGGCCACGCGCCCTCGCAAAGTTACTATCTCGGCAAGGTCCTGGAATGCGCCTCCTTCTGCGCGGAACCCTATGGCGCGAAGGAAACCGTTTTGGGCGAGGTAAACGGAGACGACGAGGTCCTGGTGACGGCCATGAGCCCGGCGCAACGCTGCACCGTCGCCAGCGTCGCCGGGCACGCCATGTACGAGCGCTCGGATCCCTATTACGAGCATGTCGCGGGCGGCATGCTCGACATGCGCAACTGCGTCTACGAACAGGCTTCGGAGAAAACGACGCGGGTCACCGGCGCCGAATTCATTCCCGCCGACACGACGAGAGTGAAGCTGGAAGGGTCCGGCAAGGTCGGCGAGCGATTCGTCGGGATCGCCGGCATCCGCGACCCCTACACGGTCCGACATGTGGACGACGTCGTCGACTGGGCGAAAAGCCGGGTCCGCGACCGGTTCGGCACCGATGGGTATGAATTGCACTACGCGGTCTACGGCAAGAATGGCGTGATGGGGGATTTGGAGCCGATCAAGCAAAGCAAGAGCCATGAGCTTTGCGTGATCGTCCAAGCCGTCGCGGAAACGGCCGAGATGGCGGAAGAAGTCTGCATGACCGGTACGCGCCAGATGTTCTATGCGCGATTGCCGGACGTGAAAGGAACCGCTGGTTCCGTCGCCTTCGTCCTCGATGAGGTGCTGCGGGCCAGCCCCGCCTATCGCTGGACGATCAATCACACCGTGGCGGTGGATGACGGCTTGGAACTCTTCCCGCGCCACCTGACGGATGCGGGGGTCTGACCGTGACCGATATCGAACCCACCCGGAAGCTCGTCGAGATCGCCAAGACGATCCGGTCGAAGAATGCCGGCGTCGACAAGATTACCTTCGACGTCATCTTCCGCGACCGAGCCGATTACGAGATGGTGCGGCGGAGCAAGGCGCTGACCCGCGAGACGGTGGCCGCCTTATACGGCATTCCCCCCGAGCGGATCTCCGATTTCGTCGAATATGATCCGGGCTTTGCCATCAAGTTCACCATCTACCGCAACCGCCCGAGCGGCAGCGCCGGCGATCCGGATATCTTCGGCGCGCAGCAATACGCCCCGTTGATGGATATCGAGATTCCAGTGCCGCAATAGGCCGGGGTTTTCGCACCGGAATCGAATGCAGAGGATTCTCAATTGCCCCGTGCGAAACGACGGCTAGGCCGGAAACGCTAGTCGCGCTCGAGATAGGGCCGATAGATCGCATAATCCACCGCGCGGCCGATCCCATAGCGTAACGGTTCGATATCCGCGACCTGGTCGTAGTTCAGATTGCCGATATTTACGACCGTTCCCATCTCGCGCATGAACCAGCCGATCTGCTTCAGATCGTTGCTCTCCACCATGAGATTTTCCGGCCCCACCATGTCGAAGAGCTTCTTCAGCCGGTCGGGATGGTCGCCCTCGCCGTCCTTCCCGATCAGCATATTCACCTCGCCTTCTTCGAGAATGGCGACCGATACACCCGCTTCAAGGTATCGGCAGATATCCTCGGCGGCTTCTTCCGGGACCAGCGGTCGGGTCGGGCTCTTGAGGCCCCATTCGTAAAACACCTCCAAGCCATCGTCGGCGCAGCGCTTGATGAGGTCGAGCTTCAGGTCCTCCGGGAAGGTTATGTAGGTTTCGGATATTTCCGTCGCTTCCCAACCATGATCCTTCGTGTAGGCGAGATGTTCTTCGATCGTCCCTTGCGCATAGGCAAGCTCCGCGACATTGCCGCCCATGAAAGGCTTGATGTTGTGCTCCTTCAACATCTCGATCTTCCGGAAGGTGAACTCTTCGGGATAGATGGCGTGATAGATCGAGCTGGGCTTGTAGTAGTCGATGTAGGGTCCCGTGGTCTCGACGACGTTCTTCACATCCGCAAGACTGGCGCCCTTGTCCTGAACCAGCGTTCGGCCCACCGTGCGCGGTTTCTTCTGGCGTTCGGCCAACGTCAAATACGGATAGGTGTGCCGGTTCATCTGCGCGCCTCCAACCCCCCGTTGTCACACCAAGCCGAAGCCGAGGCCAAGCGTGAAGGCCCCGGTGATCGCGAAGCCGAGATAGGCAGCGAAGACCGGCGGTTTCGCCAATGCCCATACCGCGATCGCCGCCGGGATCGAGCTGACGCCGCCGGCCAGCAGGAAGGCCATGCCCGCCCCGGGCGCCATGCCTTGCTCGATCAGGCCCGAGACCAGCGGCAGCGCCGCGTAGCCGTTGAGATAGGCGGGAATGCCCACCAGCGTGGCGCCGGCGATCGTCATCCAGCCCTCGCCACCGATCCAGTTGCTGACCAACTCGGCGGGGATATAGGCCAGCATCAAACTCTCCAGGAAGAAGGCGATGGTCAGCCATTTGCCGAGGAACAGACCGTTGCTGAGCGCATTCTTCGGGAACAAGGCGCGCCGGTCGGGCTCCTGCCAGAAGGCCCAGGCTACGTCCTTGCCGCTGCGTACCGACGCGCCACCGCAACCGCCGTCGCCGATGCCCGGGCGCAGAGCATTCGCGAGATAGCCGTTGCGCGTCAGCGCGTACGTCCCGAAACCGCCGAGCAGCCCCACGGCGATGGCCGCCGCCGACTTGTAGATCGCAAACTCGAACCCGAGCGTGCCGGCGGTGAGGAAGAACATGGATGGGTCCATCAGCGGCGATGCCAGCCAGAAGGCCATGACCGGCGCGAGCGGAACGCCCATGGACAGCAAGGCGGCAATCAACGGAATGACCCCGCACGAACAGAACGGCGACATGGCCCCCACCAGCGCCGCGAAGACGATCATTCGCTTGATGTTGCCGGTAAAGGCCTTGGCGATCAGCCGTTCGGCCCCGCTTGCCTTGGCATAGGCGGCAATCGCAATAGAGGCCAGCAGGAACGGAGCGACGTTGACCAAGGCCCGCAGCGTGAATTCCACGCTCTCGACACCCTGCGCCGGCGCAAGGAAAAAAAGGCCGATGACAACCGCTGCGGCAATCACCACGACCGGGTCGATCTTCGACACCGCGCTGCGTCCGGGCAGTGTTACGTCAACCATCGTCTCCGTCTCCTCTATTCCGACATTTGTCGAAATACCAATCCAAAAAAAAGCCGCTAGGCGGCATCTTCCGTGTCGCCTTCCGCATCGATGCAGCACACCTCGGTCAGGTGACCGAGTGTCTCGTCCATGACGCCATAGTTGGCATGGCAATAAAGCGTCGTCCCGTCCCGCTCCTGATAGGCCAGCCCGACCGTAATGAGCTTGTGGAGGTGGTGCGACACGGTCGAAATCGCGATGCCCGTTCGACGCTGCAGTTCGCTGACCGGAACGCCGTCGCGCCCCGCGCGCACCAGAATCCGGTATATCTGCAGTCGCGTCTCGTTCCCCAACGCACCGAGGCGTTTTGCAATCATCGCATCGTCCATGAGCGCAACATGCCAGCAATGGCGGTTTATTACAATCATATTCTTAGAAATTTCGAAATATATTGTATTTCAATTTCCTATTGGCTTACTTCATCACGTGCGGGTTCTGTTGGGATCTGGAAAGCGGATCTCCTGTTGCACAGTCCAGGATATTCGGGTTGTTGATTTCGGTTACGCGATGAACGTATATATCGTTCATCGTCGAATAACGATATATACGGATTCCAATGAAAACCACCGATACCCGGCCCGTGTTCGAGATGCCACCGCCCCCGGCACAGCATGAGCGGCTTTCGACGCTCGCGAAGGCCCTCGGGCATCCCGCGCGGCTCGGCATAATCGCGATGCTGCACGAAAAGCAGACCTGCATCGGCTGCGACATCGTCGACGCCATCGGGTTGGCCCAATCCACGACGTCCGAACATCTGCGCATCCTGAAAGCGGCGGGGATTATCACCGGCGAGATCGATCCGCCACGCGTCTGCTATTCGCTGAATGTCGACGCGTTGGAACCGCTGCGCGCCTTCCTGGGCGAAATCACGGCGTCACCGAATACGGACCCAAAAGGCGAAACATTAGAATCAAATACGGGGCGATCCTGACAATGCAGGAGAACAGTCTATCCCGGCGGCTGGCCGCCGAGTTCGGCGGCACCGCACTCCTCCTCGCCACCGTCGTGGGTTCGGGAATCATGGCGGAGCGGCTCGCGGCCGGAAACGTCGCCGTGGCGCTTCTCGGGAACACGATCCCGACGGGCGCGATCCTCGTCGTTCTCATCACCGCGCTCGGCCCGGTATCGGGCGCGCATTTCAATCCCGCGGTGACGTTGGCCTTCCTGATCCGGCGCGAGATCCGCGGGTCAGCGGCGTTCTTGTATCTTCTCGCGCAGGTCGTCGGCGGCATCATCGGCACGCTGGTGGCCCATGCCATGTTCGAGGAAGCGGTCTGGCAATTGTCCGCGAATACCCGAACCGGTCCGGCGCAATGGCTTTCCGAGGTCGTCGCCACCTTCGGGCTCGTCGGCACGATCTTCGCCGCCCTGCGGTGGCGGCCGGACGGCGTGGCATGGATGGTCGGGCTTTATATCACGGCCGCCTATTGGTTCACCGCGTCCACCAGTTTCGCTAATCCGGCGGTCACGCTTGCGCGCGCGCTGACGGATACGTTTTCCGGCATCCGGCCCATCGATGCGCCGGCCTTCATCGCGGCACAATGCGTCGGCGCGATTATTGCGACGATCGCGCTTGGCTGGTTGCTTCATCCAAAGGGCTACCCGGAAGCCGGCGCCGGCCGGCAAAAAGCCGCCGCGGCACCGGAATGAAACCGGGTCCCTTAGTCGAACCTCTGTCCGGGCCAATTGGTCGCGAAATGTAAAGCGTTCGGGTGAGCAGCGGGATGGCGGCCTCCCCCGCAAAGATCCAATGCTCGTCTTTGACTCGTGCCGCGCGGGCATGCACTGATTGGCGCATCCACAAATCTCGGAATCCTGTATGGAGACGACATGACCACGAGCATCGCTGTAATCGGGAATTCCATGCGGAATATCGGCGCACCGATGGCGGGCGACTTGGCGCTCGGCGGCCACGACGTTCGCCTCGCGTTGTGGCCCGATCAGAGCGATCTCCTGGAGGCGATCCGGTCGGCCGGCGGCATCTCGATAACCGCGCCCGCGACCCCGACACTGTCCGGACGCGACGGGATCGGCGCCCTCGGCGTGCTGACCTGCGATCCGGCCGAAGCCGTCGCAAACGCCGATCTGGTGATTCTCGATGTCGAGCCGATGGAACTCGAGCACCGTGCGGCGGATGTCATCCCCCATCTCGAAAATGGCCAGGTGTTGTACATCAACAGCCACGGGTACTGGGCGGCCTTGCGGCTGGCGCCAGCGCTGCGGACGGCCGACAAGGCGGGCGTGACCGTCCTCGAGGGAATCGCCCCCAGCATCGGGGCGAAGCGGAACGGCGCAGAAGTCAGTTCCTACTATGTGCGCCGCGAGGTGCCGGTCGCCGCGTTTCCCTCCAATCGCACGGCGGACGTGGCGCGGTTCCTCCCCCTCATCATGCAGGCGCCCGAACTTCAGCGCGATGTCCTCGAGACCAATTTCGAAAACCTGAACATGTTGGTGCACCCCGGCATGACTATTCTCAATGTCGGGTATTTCGACCGGGCGGAAGAGGCCGGCGACCCAATTAGTTTCTATGGGACCGGGAACACCATCCATGCGGGCAAGCTTGCCGAAGCGCTCGACACGGAGCGGAAGGCGGCCTGCGAAGCTTACGACGTACGGTATCGGCCGCTACTCGACCACATACACCGCATCTACGGCGGCGGCGGGGATACGGTGCACGACGCCGTCAAACAATCGCCGGTCTATAACCGGTCGGGCGGGATGCGGGCCACCATTTGGCAAACCTGGATGGAGGGCGATCTACCGCTTTCCCATGTGCCCTTCGTGGAATTGGCCGAACGCGCGGGCGTAAGCGCGCCGCTGCGCCGAGGGTTCGTTGACATCATCGATGCTTTGTTGGGAACTAACTCGTGGAAAGACGGACTCAACCTCGAACGCCTCGGACTAGCCGGCATGTCCGTCGAACAAATCCGTGAATATGTCGCTACTGGAATCCCACAACCACAGTCCTAACACCTTCCGCGCTGCGCTGGCGTCGCAATTTCGGATGGCGATCAATTTCTCGTGGAGTGCCAATCCGCGCCGTTAATTGTTCGATGTATTATTGCGCTGCAACCTCGAACTCTTGCGCCACAGTATGCATTCAAAAACCGAACGGGTTTCAAAAAAGCGTAACCAGCACATGAAAAGGCCGCACCGAATTTGCGTTCCCCGCATTCTCGCAGCATTCGACCCACCGCAAAGCACCAACCAAGTTGCAGCTCGGACAAATGCCGCTGCCTGAAGAAAGCCACGGATGTCCATTGGACGACCTGTACGCAGCGCTGGAATCGTCCGAATCCGGGCTAACGGACAAAGAAGCGCAATCGCGGCTGTCACGCATCGGCACGAATGAATTGCGCGTCCGGAAAGACACGCCCGAAATCGTCAAATTCCTGCGTGAGTTCAAAAACTTCTTCGCAATTCTCCTGATCGTCGGCGGCCTGCTCGCCCTGCTCGCCGATTACCTCGACCCCGGCCAGGGGAACTTCTATATCGCCTGCGCTCTGTTCGGCGTGGTCGTCCTGAATTCGACCTTCACCTACCTGCAAGAGCGCCAAAGCGAAAAGATCATGGAGAGCTTCCAGAAGATGCTCCCCGCGATGGTCGCGGTGTCGCGCAATGGCAAGGTCGTCCAGGTCGACGCAAAGATGCTGGTGCCCGGCGATGTCATTGCCCTCGCGGAAGGCGATCGGGTCCCGGCCGATTGCCGGCTGATTGAGGCAAACCTTCTGACGGCGGATCTCAGCAGCCTCACCGGTGAAAGCGAACCGCAGCCACTCGACCCGTCGAGCAACGACGAGGTGCTACTGCAAAGCCGCAACATGCTGTTCTCCGGATCGCTCATCCAAAGTGGAAGTGCCAAGGCGATTGTCTGCCGCACCGGCATGAGCACCGAAATCGGCAATATCGTGGAACTCACGAAGGCGACGGGCGAAGTCGAAACGCCGATCCGCCGTGAACTCGAATATTTCATAAAGATCATCAGCGGAATCGCCATCGGTCTCGGCATATCCTTCTTTCTCGTCAGCGTCGCGATCGGCCGCGGCGAATTGGCGAGTCTCATCTTCGCCATCGGCATCATTGTCGCGAACGTCCCGGAAGGGTTGCTCCCGACCGTCACGCTCGCCCTAACGATGGCCAGCAAGCGGATGGCGCGTAAGAACGCGCTGATCAAGAACCTTGAGAGTGTCGAGACCCTGGGCAGCACGACCGTCATTTGTTCCGATAAGACCGGCACGCTGACCCAGAACCGGCTGTCGGTGACGTCGATCGTCATCGGCACCGACTCCTTTTCCGTATCGGACCCTGCCCTGCCGACCCATCCGCGCTTCGCGGAAACGCGCCGCGTCATGGCGCTGTGCAACAATGCCCACCGGACCGAGGACGGCTTTGTCGGGGACGCGACCGAAGGGGCAATGCTTCTCTACGCGATCGATTCGGATTGCAATGAGCCGCTCGAGGATTTCAATCGCGTCGCCGAAGAACCCTTCAATTCCAACGTCAAACGCATGATCACGCTGTGCGAACGACCCGACGGCGGGACGTTCGAAGCCTATCTCAAGGGCGCGCCCGAGGTCGTCCTCGAGATGTGCGACCGGATTTACCTGAACGGCGATACGCTGGCGCTGACAACGGCGCGCCGCAACAAAATGATCGACCAGTACCGGGCACTCGCAGCGCAGGGGCAACGCGGTCTTGCCCTCGCCATACGGCCGGTAACCGACACGCAAATCCCCGACGATGGGTACATTTTCGTCGCGGTCGTCGGCATGATCGATCCACCCCGACCGGAAGTGTCCGATGCGATCGATCGCTGCCACAGCGCTGGCATCCGCGTGATGATGATGACCGGCGATTACGGCCTGACCGCCGAAACGATCGGCCGCCAAATCGGCCTCATCCAAAAGCAAGGAACCGTCATACACGGCAGTGAATTGGCGGAAATGGATGAGCGGCAATTGGCCCGGGTCCTGGACGAACGCGCGTTGATCTTCGCCCGAATCTCGCCCGCCCAAAAACTCAGGATCGTACAGGCGCTCCAGGCGCACGGCGAGGTCGTCACGGTCACCGGCGACGGCGTCAATGACGCACCGGCGCTCAAGAACGCGGATATGGGTGTCGCCATGGGTCTTAAGGGAACCGATGTCGCGAAGGAAGCAAGCAACATGGTGCTGATGGACGACAACTTCGCCACCATCGTCGCTGCGGTCGAGGAAGGGCGCACCATCTTCGACAACATTAAGAAGTTCATCGCCTATATCCTAACCAGCAACGTGCCGCAAATATTGCCCTTCGTTGCGTACGTCCTGCTCGACATCCCGCTGCCGTTGACGGTCGTCTTGATCCTCGCCATAGACCTCGGGACGGATATCCTGCCCGCTCTCGGTCTCGGGGCGGAGAAGCCCGAAACCGACGTGATGCACAAACCGCCGCGCAAACGGAGCGAACGGCTTCTCACCCGCAACCTACTGTTTATGAGCTATTGCATCGTCGGCGTCATTCAGGCGGCGGCAGGGTTCTTTACGTATTTCGTGATCCTCTATTCCGGCGGATGGCAGTGGGGCGACCAGTTGCCCACTTCGGACCTTCTCTATCGAACCGCCATCACCGGATTCTTCGCATCCATCATTATCTGCCAGGTCGCGGACGTCATTATTTGCCGGACGCGGCGCCAAAGCGTCTTGTCCGCGGGCCTCTTCAGCAACGGGCTTGTCTGGCTCGGAATCGCCACCGAACTGGCGCTGCTCGCCATGATCGCCTATCTACCGGCGTTCAACACCTTCTTCGGTACCGCCCCGCTGGAGGCTTGGCATTTGCTCCTCAGCGTCCCCTTCGCGCTGCTCATCCTGCTCGGGGACGAATTGCGGCGCGTTTTCGTCCGGCGCGAAAATCCCTTCGTGCTACGCTGGCTCACCTGGTGACGGCCGCACGGTCACGCGAGTTTTTCACCCAAGAACTTCAACACCTCGTCCCAGGCCATTTCACTAACGTCATGCCGGTATTTTTCCTCGCTGGTGAACGACTGGAAGGCATGGCCTGCGCCATCGTAGCGGTGGAACACATACGGGACGCCTGCATTTTTTAACGCGGCCTCGTAGTCGTCGACATCCTCCGGCGAAGGGTTGGCATCTTCGTTGCCGAAGAATCCGGCAACCGGGCATTTGATGTTGCCGGCGAGTTCGATCGCCGGCGGCGTGCCCGGCCCCATCGGCAGTTTGATGCGCCCGCCGTAGAAGACCACACAAGCCTTAAGGTCCGGATTGTGGCACGCGCCGAGCCAGGAGACCCGCCCGCCCCAGCAATGCCCTACGATGCCGATGCGATTGCCGTCGACAGTGTCCATCCCGGCCAGGAAGTCAAAGGCGGCCTGCATATCCAAGGCGGTCCAGTCATCGCGGAATTCATCGCGCTTGACCTGCATCTCTTCTTCCTTAGGCCACCAATGGAAAATGAATGGCACGGCGACGGCATAGCCGTTTTCGGCGTAGCGTTCGGCGACCTTCAACGTCACCTCGTCGTTTTCGACGCCGGTGTGCCCCACCGGGATATGTTGCGCCAGAACGATACCCGGATGCGGGCCGTCCCCCTCAGGTTCAAAGACAAAGATTTCCATCGGACTGTCGTTGACGGTGACGGTTTCTACGCGGTGCACGATTGTTCCTCCCTATTCGCTAGTCGATTAATTGGCAGTAACGCGCGGGCGCTACGCCTTGAAAGCCCCGACGGATTTCGCGTCGAAATTCAACCCCAGTCCAGGCTTGTCGGGCAGCACGAGTTCGCCGTTCTCGATCGCCGGGGTTTCCTCGTAGAGCTTGAGCATCCACGGCATGTATTCCACCGTAAGCCCGTTCGGGCAGGCAGCGACGACGTGGACCAAAATCTCCGGCATCACATGGCTGACCACCGGCAGATTGAATGCCTCGGCCATGCCGGCGACCTTCATCCAGGCCGTCACGCCGCCGACCCTGGCGATATCGATCATGACGATATCCACAGACCGAGCCTCGATCATCTGTCGGAACGGCGCAATGCCGTAGAGATACTCGCCGCCGGCAATCGGCGTATTCAGCGCCGCGGTGACGCGGGCCAGTCCCTGATAGTCGTCTGCTGTGGTCACGTCTTCCAGCCAGAACAAGCCCACATCCTCGACGCGGCTGCCGATATCGATCGCCTGCTCCGGCCGCCAACGTTGGTTGATGTCGCACATTAGCTTAATATCCGGGCCGATGGCCTCGCGCACCACCCGCACCCGCCGCATCTCGTCGGCGGGCGTCGGATCGCCGGGCAGCGCCATCTGGGTTTTCATCTCCCGGAAGCCCTTCTCCACCAGGACATGCGCCGCCCGCTGCGCTTCGTCGTCGGTCAAATTGCGGCGCAAAGACCCGGAGGCGTATGTCGCGACGCGGTCGCGGTGTCCGCCAAGCAATTTCCACAATGGCTGTTCGAACGCTTTGCCCTTGATGTCCCACAGCGCGATGTCGATCGCCGACACCGCCAACATGTAGATCCCGCCCGGCCCGCAGGAATCCCCGATCCCGGCGTGTAACTTCGCCAAAATCTTCTCGATGCGCAGCGCATCCTCCCCGACGGTAAGGGCGGCAAGCCCTTCGACGGCCAGATGCAGGCTGCCGGTCAACTCGGCACCGTAGAAGGTGACGCCGATACCCTCGATGCCACTGTCGGTGCGAAGCCGTAAAATCACGACCGGGCGGGACGCGCCGCCCCGGGCCTCGGTATTGGCCAGGGGATCGTCTTCCGGAATATTCAGGATCGTGGCTTCGTAGCCGGTTATCTTCATCGCGGTTTTATCCGTTGCTCAAGGAACACCGAAAGAAGAATACCATAGCGGGGCACCGCGCCGTATTCATACCCTGCCACCCGCCGGCCTCCCGGTATTGAGATTGATCATAGGACGATCCATGTATGCTCGGTAATATCCGGTTTTCGTGTGCATAAACGGCGAGCTTGACTGTGGCGGACGAACTCTATGACCTGTTGGGGGTTTCCAAGGATGCATCGAGCGATGACATCAGAAACGCCTATCGGGCGCTGGCGAAAAAGCATCATCCCGACCTGAATCCGGGCGACAAGGCGGCGGAAGAGACCTTCAAGAAAATCCAGGCCGCGAACGAAATCCTGTCCGATCCCGAGAAGCGGCGGAAGTACGACGCCGGTGAGATTGACGCAGAAGGCAATGAAACGCCGCGGAATTTCTATCGCGAATACGCGTCGTCCGGCGGCGAGCATCCATACCGGTCATCGGCGGGATTCGAGGACATCGGTGATATCTTCTCGGATCTTTTCCGGGGCCGCGGCGGTGCCCGGGACGGCGAAAACGTCAACATTCGCATGCGCGGCGGCGACGTTCGCTACACGATGGAAGTCTCGTTTCTGGAGGCCGTCAATGGCACGAAGAAACGCGTGACCATGCCGGACGGCAAAACCCTGGACATTACGATTCCGGCGGGCCTGAACGAAGGTCAGGTCCTTCGGCTCCGTAACCAAGGCATGCCCGGCTTAGGCGGCGGCGGTGCGGGAGACGCCTATGTCGAGGTTCGCGTTGCGGCCGATCCCACGTTTCGACGCCGCGGACGGAACATTCATGTCGACCTCCCCATCGCCCTGCATGAAGCGGTTCTTGGGGCGAGGGTGCGCGTCCCGACGGTCGACAAGGCCGTCACGATGACCGTTCCCCCCGGCTCAAACAACGGCGACACCCTGCGGCTGAAAGGCAAAGGCGTGCCGGGAACGGGCGGACGGACCGCAGGCGATCAAATCGTGACGCTGCGGGTGCAGCTTCCCAAGAAACCGGACGACGAGTTGAAGTCCTTCCTGGCGGAGTGGGCGAAATCGCATTCCTACGACCCGCGAACCGAGAGTTAGTGTCATGCGCGATGAAGACGAAATCCTTGGTGCATTTGCCGGGCTCCGCCGCGAAACGCTACACGTTTGGATCGAACGCGGGTGGATTACGCCCACACGCGGCCGGTCCGGCTACCGATTCCAGGAAATCGACGTAGCGCGGCTGCGCCTGATCCTGGAATTCCGCACCGATCTGGAATTGGAGGAGGAAGCGCTCGATGTCATCCTCCCCTTGCTCGATCAGGTGCACGGGCTCCGCCGCGAATTGCATCGGCTCGCCGACGCGGTCAACGCCCAGCCGCAGGAT
Organism: Alphaproteobacteria bacterium; assembly: GCA_965228975.1. Classification (GTDB taxonomy): domain Bacteria; phylum Pseudomonadota; class Alphaproteobacteria; order UBA8366; family UBA8366; genus JAJFJD01. The sequence goes on along the minus strand of OZ245851.1, from coordinate 979,248 downwards.
GTAAGGACGCGCATCTCGGCGCACCTGGCAAAGAACTGATGGACCGCCCGGCATCGGGCCGAAACACGGTCCGGCGACTACGCCAAATATTCACCGCCGTTCACGTGTAATGTCTCGCCGGTGATAAAGCGCGCCGCCGGCTGGCATAGGAAGTTCACGGCATTCGCGATATCGATCGGTTCGCCCATATAGCCGACCGGTGCCGTATCCGGGACATTCTTCGGGTGCGGCCCGGCCGAGGCCGGCCGTTCGCCGCCGATCAGACCGACGCAGACCGTATTGACCGTGATGCCCTTGTCGCAGAACTCGCTCGACAGGCTGTGCGTCATCGCTTCGAGCCCGCCCTTGCCCGCATGGACGTGAACCCGCTCCGCGTAGCCTGCATAATGCCCGAGACCGCTAATATTCACGATGCGGCCCCAGCCCTGTTCGATCATATGCGGAAGCACGGCCCGGCTGCAGAGAAACGCCCCGTCGAGAATTATATGCACGATGCGGTGCCACTCCTCGAAGCTGAGTTCGAGCGTCGGCACGCGCCCACGGTCGGCCGCATTGTTCACCAAAATATCGACAGGCCCCATGTCGTTTGCGATCGCATCGACCATGTCGATCACGCCCTGCTCGTCCGTGACATCGGCGATATACACACCGGCCTTCACGCCGAGCGCCTCGAGTTCTTTTCGGACACCTTCCGCTTCATCCACCGAGCGGCGCGTATTGATCGCCACGGAAGCACCGCACCGCGCCAATTCGAGCGCCGTCGCGCGTCCCGACCGGCGGACGGCCCCGGTCACCAAAGCCACCTTGCCCGCCAACGTTTTTCCGTCGCCATTACTCATTAGGTAACTCCCTTAATTTCGAAGGGTCACAGTCCAGTGGACCGACCCTCCTCTATAGTCCGGCGGCGCGCGACCGAAGGCAAATCCATGCAGTTCACGGGCCGACGAGGCCTGCGGCGCGATTGCGGCCGAAGCGCCCGTATCCTTTAATAACGGGTATCCGGCGACGCACGGGCAAATCCCTTCCGTATCACGTCGCCCGGTGGCCAGCGCGGGAGGCGACGTGGCAACCGAATCGTTTGACCAACTCAGCGCACGACATGGCGACACCTACCGGTGGTTCCTGACCGTCGGCGGCATGATCGCCTCCTTCACCATGGTGTTTTCCGGCACCATCGTGAATGTCGCCGTTCCCGATGTCATGGGCGCCTATGGGGTCGGTCAGGACAAGGCGCAACTGCTGTCGACCGCGTTCATCGCCACCATGACCGCGAGCCAGCTCTTGAACACCTGGTTCGTACACACCTTCGGCCAGCGCCTTGCCTTCTGCATCCTGCTGGCCGTGTTCGCACTCGGCGGGGTGATTTGCGGCGTGGCGCAGGTGCTGGACCTGATCATCTTCGGCCGTGTGATGCAGGGTTTCGCCGCCGGCATCATCCAGCCGCTCGTCATGGTCACTCTGTTTCAGATATTCCCGAAGGAACGGCGCGGCACCGCGATGGGAATCTACGGCATGGGCCTGGTGCTGGCGTTGGGGCTGGGGCCGGTCATCGGCGGCATCACGGTCGATACCCTCGGCTGGCGCTCGATCTTCATCGTTCCCTTACCGCTCGTGCTGCTGGCCTTCATGATGGGCGCCGTCTTCATGCCGTCGCAGCGCGACGATGGGCCCCGCACCCCGTTTGACTGGACCAGCTACGCGCTCCTCTGCATCGCGCTCTATTGTCTGATTTCCGGCATTTCGAGCGGTCAGCGCGAAGGCTGGCTCTCGAACGACATCGCGCTTCGAATCGTCATCGGCCTCACCGCAGGAGTCAGCTTCACCTTTCTGCAGCTCCGCGAAGGCACGCGATTGCTCGATTTCACCTTGTTCCGGAACCCCCGGTTCGCGTCTGCGGTCGTCCTCGCCTTTGTCTTCGGCATGGGCAATTTCGCGATGACCTATGCGGTCCCGGTGTTCGGTCAGATCGTGCAGGGATACACGGCGACGGTCGCCGGCTTCCTGCTGCTGCCGGCCAGTCTCCTGCTGGTGGTGATCTTCCCGCTGACCGGCCGGTTGGCCGACCATGTGCCGCCGCAGTTGCCCATCATGGGCGGACTGATCCTGTTCGCCGTCGGCGTCTATTTCATGGCCGGCGCAGATATCAACACGGTGTTCTGGTCCTTCGCCTTCTTCGCGATCGTCTCGCGGGTCGGCATGGGCTTCATAAACCCGCCCCTGATGGCGTCAGCGCTCAACACCCTGCCGCCGGAACGGCTCAATCAGGGTTCGGGGACGATCAACTTCTTCCGGCAACTCGGCGGTGCCCTTGGAATCAATATCTTGGTCGTCATCCTTGAGATCAGAACTCAATTTCACAGCGACAGCCTGTCGGCGACGCAGACGATCGCGAACGCGACGACACGCGAGATGCTGGACCAAGTGAAGAAGATCCTGCAAGCGGACGGCGTACCGGAAGCCATGCTGGATTCCCTGGCAAACGACTACCTGTCACAGGTCATCGAAGCGCAGGCGACCACCTTCGGCTTCCAGGACGGATTCCTGGTCACGGCATGCGTCTTCATCCTGGCTCTTATCCCGGCCTGGATTCTCGGCCGGGCGAAAGCGGCGTCGTAAAAGCGCCCTCGCGCCGTATCGGTGGTGTAGCCGAACCGTTGCGGCTATCCTGACCCGAACAAAGATCAATCAATCTGGAGCCGACCGATGCCGAAGCTTTCCGGAAAATGCCTGTGCGGGAACATCGAATACAGCGCGGACACCGACATTAAACTCATGGCCAATTGCCATTGTACCGATTGCCGGGCCGCGACGGGTGCCGCCTATGGCACGTTGGTGTTCGTCGAAGAAGACGCCTTGCAGGTTACCGGCACGCCGAAGGTCTTCCATCATAAATCCGACAGCGGCTCGGACATGGAAAAGCATTTTTGTCCGGACTGCGGGTCGCAACTGTTCGGCAAGAATTCCAATCGTCCGAACATGGTGAGCATCCGGGCCGGCAGCCTGGAGCAAACATCGCTGGTGAAGCCCGCGGTCAACGTCTACCTGTCCAGCAAGATCGAGTCGACGCCAGTCGACCCCGAGCTGAAAGGCTTCGATAAGATGCCCGGCTAACCGGGTGGGTTAACGACGCGATAGCGCGAGGTGACGAGGCCGGACGGGAATATCCGCGTGTCCAGATGCTCGCAATCGACGTCGCGGTCCAAAGCGCCGAACAGCGGCAAACCGTCGCCGATCAGGATCGGGATGCGGGTAAGCGTCATTTCGGCGATAAGGCCTTCCCGTAGGAAGGACTGCACGATCTTCCCGCCGTCGACATAGACCCGACGCCACCCCCGCCCGTCGAGCATCGCCATGACGCCGGACGGATCGAGCCGGGTCACCGTAACCCGGTCGGCAAGCGCCGACGGCACATCGTCCCGGCCGAGCGTCCGGCTCATCACGACGACGGGTTTCGCATACGGCCATTCGTCGAAACCCAACACGGCTTCGAACGACCCGCGCCCCATGACAAGGCCGTCGACCGACGCCATGAAGGCGTCATAGCCGTGATCCTCGCCCTCGGTGGGTTGCTTCATCAACCAATCCAGCGCGCCCGACGTCCGGGCGACGAACCCGTCGAGGCTGGTCGCAATAAACACGTGACCGGTAGTCATGATGCTGTCCAATGGTAAGGGGCGATCGCACGGCACTGGCGGATCGGGATGCCCAACTCCCATACCCCAATCAGGCGGAACATCACAGCCTGGTATTTCTAGTGCCGCCGGTTCTCCGCGATGAAGGTCTCGATCTCGGCCCTGGTCATCGCGTCCCGGAACATCTCGGCCCGCATCCAGACGCGTTGGTCGCTGATCTTGTCGATGGCGTCCTTCATGCGGTGCAGGTCGTCGTCCGACTTGATATGGCTGACCGCTTCCTTTGCCTGTTCCATGTAGTGGTCGTGTTCGTCGTCATAGATCGTCTGCATGGCCTTCGCAGTCAGATCGTTAACCGCACTACCGCTCAGGTCCTTGCCTTCCCGGAACAACCGGGCACCGCCGCCTTCGGTGAAGCCCACCGCCGCGTTCAACAGCGGATCGTCCTGCGCGACATAGCCGCGCCGAAGGTCACCGAGCTTCTTTTCCTCGGGCAACTGAATGGTGTCATCGGAGGAGATCGGCCGGCCCACGAGATGCTCGAAGATATCGGCCAGCAGGACGTAGTGGTTGAATTCCTGGACCAGTTGCAACAGCAGGAAATGATAGTCGTGCCGGTCGATTTCCTTGTCGACCTGGGGGAACATCGCGACGGCGTCGGTCAGTTCCTTGTGCAGGCCATTGAAGTAACCGTCGACCGGATTCAGCTCCTTCCAGATTTGAGCGCGAAGATAGTGGACATGATCGTCGTCGGTCGCTTTGGCGAAAAAACGCTTGGCGATTTCCGCCTCGCATTCCCAATACGGCCACGCCGTATCGATCAATTCCTGTTCAATATCGCTCAAATCCGCCTCCGGTGTGATGACAACGCGGGCGCAACAACGGTAGCCTTTTACCCCGATCACGGTAACCTTCGATCCTTGGCGCCGCAAACCCGCCCAGGGCTATGCTTGGCAATGGCATCCGCCGGAACTCCCCAAAAGGGATGTCCTTATGGGCGATTCGAAGCGGCACTCCCTGCGGCGGTATTATGCTCGGATGGCACACAGAGGAAAGAGCCGCCGTTGAGCGAGATGCATTCCATGACGCCTTTGGCCCAGGCCATCGACGCCGCCAAAAACGGTCGGCTGGAAGAGGCGGAGTCCGTGCTGGGAGGGCTCCTCCTGGAAGCCCCGGAGAACGCGGACGCTCATAACCTGTATTTTGCGATCGCGATGCAGCGGCAGGACTATCCGCTCGCCCGCACACGCGCGGAAGCCGCGCTGAAGCAGCTGCCCGCCAACGCCCGCGCGCTCTGCAATCTCGGCTCCGTCCTGATGCGATTAGGCGACCATGACGGCGCGTTGACGAAATTCGATGCCGCCGTCGACGTCGCCCCGGCCTATTTCTTCGCACGGCGCAACCGCGGTCTGTTGCATGCATCCTCCGACCGGTTCGTCGACGCCGCCGCCGATTTCAAGGCTGCGGTCGAGGCCGAGCCCAACCGTGCAGACACGCGCATTGCCCTCGCCGACGCGCTGACCGAAATCGGCCAGTTCGACGCGGCGACCACGGAAATCCAGACCGCCGCCAAGCTCGGCACCGGCCGACAGGTCGAGCAGACCTATATCGGCGGCCGCCTGCTCTATCGCATGGGTAAATTCCCTGCGGCCCGCAAAGCCTTCGCCGCCGCCCTGTCGTCCGACCCGACCAAGATGAAGCATTACCAGGCGCTAGCCGCTGCGAGCTATCACTGCGGCGATACCATCTATGGAAAGGAAGTCACCCGCGCCTGCATCAAGCGTTTCCCCAGCTTCGAGCGCAGTACGGGTGAACCCAACTTGCGGGTGTTGGTCCTGGAAGCGCTGGGCGAGGATTGTTTCACCACGATGGGACGCAAGGGCGTGAACTACAGCCCCGGCAATTACCCCGCTTTCCTACCGGCCGAGCGCATCGCGTATACCCATGTCCTGACCGATTCCATTGATACACTCGGCGACGTTGTGGATCCCGGCGCGTTCGACCTCGCGATCAACAACCGCTCGGTCCATGAACGTCTCGTGATGCGCGGCCATGTCGGCCGGCTAGAGCGTATCGTCGCGGAACTGCCCGCGCCGCTGATCAATCCGCCAGCTGCAGTCGCACAATCGACCCGCGAGAAGAACGCGCGAAAATTTGCGAATGCAGAGCAATTCATCTTTCCCCGGACGATTCACGTAACGCACGAGGCGGACGCTGCCGCCACCCGAAGCCTTATCCTGGACGAGCTTTCCCTTCCGCTCATCCTGCGTCCGCTCGACACGCAGTTGGGCGTCGGCGCGGTTCTGGTGCAGGACGAGCCCGCCCTCGAACAGGCATTCGCCAAGAGCCCGTTTTCGGAGTTCTACGCAATCGAGTATCACGATTGCGTTGCGGAGGACGGCGTGTTCCGGCGGTATCGATGCGCCAATATCGGCGGGCAGCTGATCACCGAAAACATGCATGCGGCAAAGGAGTGGAACGTCCACGGCTATGGGCGCGATACGCTCGATTGGTACGGTCTCGGGCTCGACCGCGAGGAAATGGCTTATCTCGACGATCCGGAATCGGTTCTCGGCGTAACACCGGAATTCCTTTTCAAGGAGATCGTCGACAACACGACCCTCGACATCTACGGCATCGACTTCGGATTCAAGAAGGATGGGCGCGTCGTCGTCTTCGAAGTGAACGCCGCGATGTCGATCACCGAGGTTGATCTCAACAAATTTCCGTACCGTCGTGCAGCGTGGGAGAAATCCGTCGCCCGGGTCGAGAGTTACTTTTCGGAAAGGGCGGCACGGTAGCGTATATCGCGAAACCGGGTCGTCCCGCCTATTTCCAGCCGACCGGCTCGTAGCCGCGATCCCGTAGGCATTTGTCGACGAATTTCTTGTGCACCGGACTGGGCTTCTGGGTCTTGAACAGCCCGCGGATCAGCCCGGCCGTCGCACCGGTCGCCGCCCCGACCGCGGCCCCGCGGCCCGCCGAGCCGACGATCGCACCGCCGACCGCGCCCACCGCCGCGCCGACGCCACCGCCCACGGCCGTGCTGCCGGCGACATCGCCCGCCGCCCCGTCCTTGGACGACGCGCCATGGTTCTCGGCCATCGCGATGCAGCTCGCGATATCGCGGTCCGCCGCCGCCTGCCCGACATTCGACAGATGACGGTTCGGATACAGCACCGGTTGCGGCGACGCGCATCCGGAAAGGACTAGTACGGCGGCCACCAAACTCAACGTCACTCGTATCATGGACACTGTCCTCCGTCGCCTCGGGTGGGCGCTACTTAGCATAGAAAAATCGCCTGCAATAGCGCCTTCGCATAAACCGCGGCGGGGCAGCTTTGGCGCCCTGGACGGCGTTTGTCTTATGATGACGCGTGTAACAAAAAACGGCACACGTGCCCCGGTTCGGGGCTTCGTACTTCAATTCGGGAGCAAAACCATGAAGGCGGGATTTATCGGCACGGGCAGTATGGGACTGCCGCTCGCATCCAGTCTGCTCGATCAGGAAAAATCACTGGTCGCCTATGACATCAACCGCGACGCGACAAAGCCGTTGGCGGAGAAACAGGCCCGGATCGTCAATTCACCGGTCGAGGTCGCCGACGAGTCCGAAATCGTCTTCGCCTGCCTGCCGAGCATCGACAGTTTTCACGCCGTCGCTTCCGGCGAAGACGGCGCCATTCACGGGAAACGGATCAAGATTTTCGTGAATCTGGGAACCATGGGCACCGACGCCGTGGCCGAGGTCGAAGAGACCTTGGGGAAATCGGGCATCGCCGTTCTCGACTCCCCGATCACCGGGGGCGTCGCCCGCGCCAAGGAATCCGACATGACGGTCATCACCTCCGGCCCGCGCGCCGTGTTCGAACAGGTGGAGCCGATGCTGAAGGCCTTCGCACGGGATATCCATCACGTCGGCGACAAGGTCGGTCAGGCCCAGCTCACCAAGATCTGCAACAACATCATGTCGTCCACGAACCTGCTGATCGGACTGGAGTCCCTGGTGATGGCCGCGAAGGGCGGTGTCGATCCGGAGAAGGCCCTCGCCGTGTTCAATTCCGGCACCGGCCAAAACAGCGCAACGCTGACCAAAATCCCCAAATTCGTCATGAGCCGGAGTTTCGCGATGGAAGCGCCGATGTACGTCACCGAAAAGGATTCCCATCTCTGGCAGCAGGAGTCCGAGCGCTTGGGAGTACCGCAGATCGTGGCCAGCGCGACCTATCAGGCCCTGCAGCAGGCGCTGGCCATGGGCATGCGCGGCAGCGACCACAGCGAGATCGTCAAACTGATCGAACGAAACGCCGACTTCCAATTGCCGAAAACGCGCGACTGACCACAACAAAGACGCAGCCTGGGCACGGCATGTGCCAGCAACCCGAACGTCAGGGACAACACGATGACCGCAACACCAGAGTCCTCAGAAACCCCGGCCGTCACCGAACACCTCGCGCGCTTCATCCGCGAAACGGCGTATGACGACATTCCCGACGGTGTCCGGACCCTGGCGAAAGGCCATATTCTGGACGCACTCGGACTGTCCCTCGCCGGGGCGACAACGCCCGGCAGCCGAATCATCGCCGACCGGATCGCCGCGTTGAAGTGCGACGGCCAGTCGCGCGTGTTCGGCACCGACTTGGTTACGGCGCCGCAATTTGCCGCGCTTGCCAACGGCAGCGCCATCCACGCGCACGACTATGACGATACCTGCCCGCAGCATCTCGCGGACCGTAACGGCGGATTGCACGCAACCGGGCCGGTGATGTCCGCGGCGCTCGCCGTGGCGGAACCGTCCGGCCTGTCCGGCCGGACCGTGCTGGAAGCGTTCCACGTCGGCGTCGAGGTCGCCTGCCGGATCAACCATGCCGTGAACGATTGGCATTGCGCCAGCGGCTATCACCCGTCCGGGACGGTGAACGTGTTCGGCACCGCGGCCGCGGCCGGCCGGCTGCTCGGCGCGTCCCACAAAGCGATGTTGACCACGCTCGGGTTGGCGGCCAGCCATTCGAGCGGGGTTCGGGAGAATTTCGGCACCATGACCAAACCCTATCATGCCGGCCACGCGGCGGAGGGCGGTGTCATTTCATCGGAGTTGGTGGCGCGCGGCTTCACCGCGGCGCAAAATGTCCTGGAAGCGCCGCGCGGTTTCTTCGCCGTCGGCGGCGGCAGCTTCGACCCGGTCCAGGTCGTGGACCGCCTGGGCGGACCTTGGGCATTCGAGGACCCGGGCATCTGGATCAAGCCCCATCCCAGCGGTGCCTTGAACCACGCGGCCATGACCCTGCTCCGCACCTGGCTGCGCGACGGGCGCGTCGCGGCGGACAAAATCAAAGCCGTGCGGCTGCGCACGAATTCGAACGTGGTCAACACCCTGCTTCACAATCGTCCGACGACCTGGCTGGAAGCGAAGTTCAGCCTGCCCTTCAACGCCGCGGCAATCCTGGTTAGGGGCCGCGCGGGACTTGCCGAATTCACCGACGCGGTCGTCCGGGACCCGGAGATTCAGGCGATGATCGACAAGATCGACTACCGCGCCTTCGACACGATCGAGGACGGCTATACCAACACGACCACCTTGATCGAAATCGACCTGACCGACGGCAGCACCGTCTCCGGCGAGGTCCACTATCCGAAAGGCAGCCCCCAGGACCCGATGTCCTATGACGAGGTCGCCGAGAAGTTCCAGGAATGCGCCGACTACGCCGAATGGCCCAAGGACAAGGCCGCCCGGATCGTCGATCTGGTAAGGGATTTCGAGGCCATCGAGGACGTGCGAACGCTGACGACGGCACTCTCCGCTCGGGTGTAACGGGCGACGTTTGAGACGATGTGACACATCCGCCGAAACGCGCGATATTCGGGCATTCCAACCTTTGGACAGCCTGCCGCAGCATGAGCCCCGCCCCCGCGATACAGCTAGCCTCCGATCCTGCCGCCCTGGCGGCGCGGGTCCGGGATTTCGCCCGACGCGAGATCGTGCCGCGCGGCGATCTGCGGGCGCATGCGGTGATCCCCGCCGACCTGTGGCAGGCCTTCGGGGATGCGGGTCTGGCGCGCATCGGCCTTCCGGAAGCCTATGGCGGCGACGGCGGCGATCTTCGTTCGCTTGCGGTCGCGGCCGAGGCGATGGCCGCCGCCTGCGGCATACGCGGCGTGGTGAACCCCTGGTTGGGGCGGCAACTCAACGCGCGACAGCAGGTCCTGCTGCATGGCACCGAGAAACAACGGCAACGCTATCTGCCGGGTTTGGCGGCCGGGACGCTAACGCCGTGTCTCGCCATTTCCGAGCCGAAGGCCGGCGCGCACCCGAAATACCTGTCCACCACCGCCGAGCGCGACGGCGACGCCTTCGTCCTGAACGGCGAGAAGGCTTATCTGAGCAACGGTCCCATCGCCGATTTCTTCATGGTGTTGGCGATCACGGGCACCCAGAACGGCCGCAAACGATTCTCCGCCCTGATCGTGCCGCGCGACGCGCCCGGACTGGAACTGACCGAAGGCGTGAAAATCGACTTCATGCGCCCGGCCCCGCATTGCGGCCTGCGGCTGACCGATGTGCGGGTGCCCGCCGATAATCTGCTGGGCCGGGAAGGCGACGCCTTCGAGACGATCTCGCTGCCGATGCGGCGGACCGAGGACGCCCTGTTCGCCGCGTCGATCGCCGGTGCGATGCGGCATCAGTTGGCCGCCCTCGGGCAAGCGATAGGAGCCACCACGTTGGAGGACGACCAGATTGCCGAACTGGGCCGCCTCGCCGCCCTGCCGGACGGTCTGTTCGCCATCGCCTACCGGGCCGCGGAACTGCTCGACCTGGACGCCGACGGCAACGCGGATACGGTCAGCGCCATGGCCGCGGCCGCCCGCGACTGGGCGGGGCAATCGCAAGAACGCGTCCGGTCCTTGATTGACGACCTCGGTCTAGACCTGGCGCCAATGCTCGCGGACGAGACCCGCGACCTGGAGAAAGGGCTCGGCATCGCCCGGTCCGCCCACGATATTCGCGCCCGCCAACGGGCCCGCGCGCTACTCCCTGACACAGAAGAAGAAAAAGCATGAACGATACGACCCCGAAGAACGCCACCGGCGAGAATATCGCGTCCATCGAGGAGATCATCGACGGGCTCGGCGATATCGGTTACATCGCCTCGCGCCGCATCGCCACGGCGATCTTCATCGCACAGAACCTGTCGAAGCCGATCCTGGTCGAAGGGTCGGCGGGCGTCGGCAAGACGGAACTCGCCGTGTCCGCCGCGCAGTGGCTCGGCCTGCCGCTGATTCGGATGCAGTGTTACGAAGGCCTGGACGAGTCCAAGGCGCTTTACGAATGGAAATACGGCAAGCAGCTTCTCTATACCCAGATCCTGAAGGACAAGATGGGCGAGACGTTGAGCGGCACGAAGACGCTGAACGACGCGATGGACCGGCTGCACGGCTTCGGCGACCTGTTCTTCTCGGAACAGTTCCTCGAACCGCGCCCGCTGCTGAAGGCGTTGCGCCAGGAACACGGCGCGGTGCTGCTGATCGACGAGGTGGACAAATCGGACGAGGAATTCGAAGCCTTCCTGCTCGAAGTGCTGTCGGCCTTCCAGGTCTCGATCCCGGAGATCGGCACGATCCAGGCCACGAAACCGCCGCTGGTCTTCCTTACGTCGAACAACATGCGCGAGATGGGCGACGCCCTGAAACGGCGCTGCCTGCACCTGTTCATTCCGTTGCCGGACGCCAAACTGGAGCAGCGTATCGTCGCCGCCCGCGTGCCCGATATAGACGAAAAGCTGAAGCGCCAGCTCGTCGCCTTCGTGCAGTTGCTGCGGGAGGAGGAATTGAAGAAGTTTCCGTCGATCTCCGAAACCATCGATTGGGCGCGTGTTCTGATGCTTTTGCACTCGGACTCGCTTAACGTGGATCTGGTACGCGACACCCTGAACGTACTGCTCAAGTTCGAGCAGGATTTCGCCGCGGTCCGCCGCAGCATCCCGGAAATCACGCGCAAGGCGACACGGGAATAACGCACCGGTGCAACAGATCCTCGAACAGTTCTTCCATGCACTGCGCTCGGCCGACGTACAAGTGACGCCCGCCGAGGCGATCGACGCGCACCGGACACTCGAGACCGTCGGGTACGGCGACCGGCAGTTGATGCGGGACGCGCTCTGCGTCGCCCTGGCGAAGACCGAGGGCGAGACGGAACGGTTCGAGCGGTGTTTCGACGCCTTCTTCAGCCGCGACGAATTCGATGTTCCGCCTTCCCTCGACGATGCCGACGACGACCTGCTCGCCGACCAACCGTTGGCCCAACTCGTACTGCACGGCACCGAGAACGATCTCGCCCATGCGATGGAACAGGCCGCCGCCGAGGCCGGCGTCACCAACATCCGCTACATGACGCAGCGGGGACTGATGGTCCGGCGCATCCTCGACGGTATGGGGTTGCGCGAGATGCAGGGCCGGATGTTCGAACTGCGCCAGTCGGATGCGCCGGGCGCGGCGGCGACGGCGGCCGCACTGGAACAGGCGCGCGATTACCTGTTCGAACAGGCGCGGCAGTTCATCTCGCGGCAGTTCGAGCTGTACGCACGGCCCGCCAGCGCCAAGCTGCACGAGGAAATTCTCGAGGAACGCGCGCTATCCGTGCTGGAGCGCCGCGACTTCGAGACCATGCACCGCATCGTGCGGCGCTTGGCGAAGCGTCTCGCCACCCGCTACAACCGCCGGCGCAAGCACACCAAGCGCGGCGTGCTGGACGTGCGGCGCACGCTGCGGCGGAACATGGCGCATGACGGCATACCCTTCGAGACGGTGTGGAAGCAGACCAAGATCGAGAGGCCGAAGATCGTCGTCATTTGCGACGTTTCGCAATCGGTCGCCGCGACGGCGCGCTTCCTGCTGATGTTCCTCTACTCGCTGAACGAGGTGATCGCCACGCTGAAATCCTACGCGTTTTCGGCCAGCCTCAGCGACATCAGCGAAATCCTGGAGGAAAAGTCGGTCGAGGACGCGATCCCCGAAATCCTGGAGAAGATCGGATTCCGGCCGACCGACTACGGCCAGGCGCTCGCCGATTTCGACGACGAACACGCCGACACGGTGGACCGGCACACGACGGTCATCATCCTGGGCGACGGCCGCACCAACAACACCGATCCGCGTCTCGACCTGATGCGCGGCCTGCACAACCGGGCGAAAGCGGTGATCTGGCTAAATCCCGAACCGGAAACTTTCTGGGGCAGCGGCGATTCCGAGATGCACCGCTACCGCACCTTCTGTCACGTGGCCAAGACCTGCAACACGATCCTGGACCTGGAACGCATCATCGACGACGTCTTGAAGAGCTACTACTGACGCCGGTGCCGGACCGTCAACTCAGCGGCGCCTTATCCGCCGCCGAGGCGCGCTGGGCGAGATCTTCGTATTTCGACCAATCCAGCTCCTGCTCCTTCAACGTGTCCGGGTCCCACATCTTCCGCTCCAGACCCAATACGTTGCCGCCGTAAACATGCAATCCGATGGCCGGTTTGTCGCTGGTGCATTCCGCAACATGGACGGCGCCGGCCGGCATGAAGATGACGTCGCCCTTTTCGAGATCGATCGACCTTTCGTAGGTCAGCGACCCGTCGTCGTTGCGCTTGTACAGCGAGTTCTTCTCCGAGCCGGACAGCACGAGGATCGCGGCCCAGGTGCCATGATCGTGCGGCGGCGTGCGGCGGCCATCGGGGAACCGCACCTTCAGCAAGCTAAGATTCGGCGCGCGGTAGAACGCCTGCAACGCATTCCCGCCGCTGCCGGTGAGATAGGACATCGCGTCCGCGACCCCGTCCAAGTCATCCTTGAGTTCGTTGATGACCGCGACCGCTGCCTTGTGCGGGTAGTCATCCGCCGCCGCTTTCGAAAACCGCGCGACGAGTTCCGCGACATCCATGTGCTTGCTCCCGAAATTTTTGGAAAACTCTTTGTCCTCATGAAATTACCAGATCGGATTTGCCGCTGCATCTCTCGCAGACCGAATCCGCTGCGGTCTCTTGCCGCGCCGCCTGCGCGTATTGGTTGCCACCATTAATACTCTTGCCCGCAACTCGACAAACGGGCATCGTCCGCGAAACGTCGCTGACATATGGGAGACCCCTTCATGCTTCGCAGCTTCGTCATCGCTATTTTGGCGCTACTGCTTGTGACGTCGGGCGCAAGCGCCGGCACGCTGGACCGGATCAAGGAAACCGGCGTAATGAAGATCGGGTATCGGACCGACGCGCCGCCCTTCTCGTACAAAAATACTGCCGGCGAATTGATGGGCTATACGATTGCCCTGTGCCAGGGCGTGGCGGCGCATATCGAGAAGCAGCTCAAGCTGAAAAAACTATCGCTGGAATACGTACCGGTGACCGCGGAAAACCGGTTCAAGATGATCCAGGACGGCAAGGCCGACCTGCTCTGCGGCGCCACGACGGCCACCCTGTCGCGGCGTGAAATCGTCGACTTCTCGCTGCCGACCTTCGTCGACGGCGCCAGCGTGTTGATGCGGGCCGGCGGGCCGCAAACCTTCGGCGACCTCGAAGGACGAAAAGTCGGCGTGCGCGCCGGAACGACGACCGAGGACGCGCTCCGCAATACGGTGAAAGACCTTTCGATGACGGTGCAAACCGTAGCGGTCAAGGATCACAAGGACGGCGTCGCCAAACTGCTCAGTAACGACATCAGCGCCTACTTCGCCGATCGCGCGATCCTGGTGTATCTCACGGCGGGAAGCGGCGCGGCCGACAAGCTCTTCCTGTCCAACCAGCAGCTCACCTATGAACCCTACGCGCTGGGCCTGCCGAAGGGAGATGGCGATTTCCGCCTTGCGGTCGATCGCGCGCTCAGCCGTATCTATCGCTCCGGCGGGATCGGCGCGTTATTCAGGGAAACCTTCGGCGACAACGTGCAGCCGACCGCGGAACTCCAAGCGCTATACCGGATCAGCGCGCTACCGAACTGATCAGGCGAGCGCCAACCGCGCCTCGGAATCGGCTGCCGGCGTCCAGCCGTAGTCCATCATCGTGGCGCGCCAGTGGATACGCCGTTCCTCCGGCGGGTAATCGCCAGTTGCCGCGTGAACCAGACAACGATTGTCCCAGATGATCAGGTCGTCGACCTGCCATTCATGGCGGTAGTCGCCGTCTGGCGATTCGACATAGTCCGTGAGCGTGGCGATCAGGTCGTCACTCTCCGCCTTGTCCAGGCCCACGATCTCCATCACCTGGCCCGGATTGAAATAGATCGCCTTCCGGCCGGTTTCCGGATGGACCCGGAGCAACGGATGCACGGCCGCCGGGCGGACCTGATCGGCGTCTTCAAGCAACTGCACTTCGCGCTTCAACCGGCCGCCGTATTTATAGGTCGCGCTCAGCCCTTCGATACGGCTTTTCAGCGCCTGCGGTAACGCGTCGTAGATGGCATAGGCGTTGGAGAAGAGCGTGTCGCCGCCCCGGCTCGGGATGGCGCGCGCGTAAAGCTGCGTCGCCTTGGCCGTGACATAGTCGTAGGAGGTGTCGGTATGCCACACCGCGCCGCGCTTCACGAGGTTGACCGACGGATTCTTCTCCGCCCCCTTCTTGGTGTCGACGATCTTGTTGTCCATGACCATCAGTTCGGGAAAGACCGTATGCCGACTCTTCTGCACGATATGCGGACGGATCGGACCGTAACGCCGGCCATGGGCGAGGAAATCCTCCATCGCCAAATCCTGGCCGCGGAACACCAACACGATATGGTCGAGAAAAGCGCCATAGATTTTGGCGAAATCGTCATCGCCCAGCGTCTTGAGATCGACGCCGGAGACCTCAGCGCCGATGTTGCTGGTCAGGGACCGTATCTCGAGCATGATGGATTCTCCTCGGTCGGGCCGGCTATTCCGCCGCAGCGCGGCTTCCGTCCGTCGATTCCGCGATCGACACACGCCAATGGATTCGGTCTTCCTCCGGCGGGTAGTCGCCCGCCGCCTTATGAACGAGGCACCGGTTATCCCAAATCACGATATCGCCGACACGCCATTCATGGCTGTACTCCGCATCCGGCTGGATCATCAAATCGGCAAGTTCCGCGATGACGTCGGCGCTCTGCTGTTTTTCCATGCCGTCGATACGGACGATCTTGCCAGGATCGAAATAGAGCGACCGGCGACCGGTCTCCGGGTGCGTACGGATCATCGGATGCAGCACCGGCGTCCAGTCTCGATCCTCCGCATTCAGCAATTCCCGCGCCTCGGCGCTGCTACTGTAGATGTACGCGCCCTTGCGATCCTCCAGCAATGACTTCAGCCGATCGGACAGCGCGTCATAGGCCATGTACATGCTGGCGAAATGTGTATTGCCGCCGCTGCTCGGGATCGCCAGCGCATAGAGCTGGGTGGCTTTGAATGGCACCTTCTCGTAGGCGCCATCGGTATGGAAGCCGTGCCCTCCGCGCCGGTAGACCGCCTCGATTAACTTTCCGTCGGAATCGAATTTATTGGTCCCGAGCATCGTGATTTCCGGGTAATCCGGATGCCGGGTGGATTTCGAGGGATGTAGGGAGATGTGGCCGAAACGCCGGCTGTAGCGGAGGAAATCGTCGATTTCGAGCTGCTGATCGCGCACGACGATAACGCCGTATTTCAACCATGCCGCATAGATCGGCGCGAAACCATCGTCGTCGAGTTGCTTCACGTCGACGCCGCTCACCTCGCCGCCGATATGCTTTCCCATCGCCCGGATTTTCAGCATTGAATGGCACACCTCTTTGGACCAGACACCTTGCCGGCGTGATCCTCCAAGCGTATCCGCCGCATGATTTGCTGGCAAATTGACACCCTGGGCGCATCGGAGGACGCCGGCGCTTGCCATGGCGCGTCCTGCTGCCGATGATCAACGCTGTCCAAACGGCAAGCGGGAGGTTCGCATGAAACGGCTCGACGGCAAGAACGCGGTTATCACCGGGGCTGCGTCCGGCGTCGGCCGGGCCGCCAGCCTACTGTTCGCCCGCGAGGGGGCCGCGGTCGCCTGCGTCGATATCGATGCGGAGATGGGCGAAGAGACCGCGGCGATGGTCCGAGCCGAGGGCGGCGACGCGGTTTATATCGCTGCCGACCTCGCCGATCCGGCCGCGATCGACGCCATGGCCCGCGCCTGCATGGACTGGCGCAGCGTCATCCATGTGTTGTTCAACAACGCGGCGATCGCGGCGCGGGGCGAGTTCGAAGACATCGCGCTCGCAGATTGGGACCGGCAGATCGCGGTCAACCTGACCGCCCCCTTCCTCTGTAGTCAGAGACTACTGCCGGCGCTGAAGGCGGCCAACGGTGCGGCCATCGTCCATCACGGATCGATAGACGGTGTGCTGGGGAACCCGACGCTCGTCGCCTATTCGGCGTCCAAGGGAGGGCTACAACCCCTCACCCATGTGATGGGGTACTGGCTCGCGCCGCACGGCATCCGAGTGAACTGCATAAATTCCGGCGCATTGCGCGAGAGCAAACAGGGCATCCCCGTCCGGCTCAATGTCGACAACCGGGCCGGCCAACCGATGAGCGACGTGCAACGCCGCGCGACGCCGATGGCCCGCCCGGGTTTCGTCGAGGAAGCCGCCGACGCGGCGCTCTACCTCGCCTGCGACGAATCATCCTATGTCAACGGCAGTGTCATAACGCTCGACGGCGGGCGCACCGGCCTGACACCGGGAACCTTTTAAGCGCTGGAATCTTCTTCGGCTTCCGCATCGTTGTTCGCTTCGGCCTTCACTTCCCAACGCCCGCTGTCATTCTGCTGCCAGTAAGTCATCTTGAACCCGGCGTCCTTGCAGGCCTTCCAGCGGTCGCGCGCGCGGACCACGGCCTCGTCGTCCCGTCCATCGAACATGTCGCAACAGAGGTCGTAGCTTTCCAACTTGGAGGACTCGGCCCCGTCGACCAGGAACAGAACGGTCGCGTTGTTCGGGTTTTCATCCTCGTGGGTCAGCCATACCGGCTGCAGTTCCGGATACCCTTCGCCAACCGTCCCGTGCGGTAGGAAGCTGTCCTTCTTGTAGGTCCAGAGCTGGTTGTTCAACGCACCGACGCGCTCTTCAGACCCGATCATCACGACGGCGCGCCAATCGCGCTCCAACGTCTTTTCCAGAAGCTGCGGTAAGGCCCGTTCCAGCGGCAACCGCTGCAGATGATAGAATCGAACCTCCGTCACGACACCGGCGCCCCTTTCTACCGCTCGTAATGATCCTTGATCAGTCGGTCGAGCAAGCGAACACCGTAACCGGTCCCGCCCTTGGGAACCGTATCGGTCGTCTTGTTCGACCAGGCCATGCCCGCGATGTCGAGATGGGCCCACGGCACCTTGTTGGTGAAGCGTTGCAGGAACTGCGCCGCGGTAATCGACCCGGCATCGCGGCCGCCGATATTTTTCATATCGGCAATGTCGCTGTTCAGCATCTTGTCATACGCGTCGGCAAGCGGCATGCGCCACACCTTCTCGCCGGTCGTCTCGCCCGCCTTT
This sequence comes from Alphaproteobacteria bacterium, assembly GCA_965228975.1. Classification (GTDB taxonomy): domain Bacteria; phylum Pseudomonadota; class Alphaproteobacteria; order UBA8366; family UBA8366; genus JAJFJD01. Next base: position 961,115 of record OZ245851.1, on the reverse strand, counting down.
GACAGCCGCTCGCAGAGCGTGTCGTCGTTGGAGAACATGCCCGCGTATTCATGGCCGAGACCGACGATGATGGCACCGGTCAAGGTCGCCAGATCGATCATGAATCGCGGCTTGAACCGGTCCTGGCAGTACCAAAGCGCGTCGGCGAGAACCAACCGCCCTTCGGCATCGGTATTCAACACCTCGACCGTTTGCCCGGACATCGACTTGACGACATCCCCGGGCCGCTGCGCGTTGCCGTCCGGCATGTTCTCGACCAAGCCGATGATGCCGATCACATTCGCCTTGGACTTCCGCCCGGCAACCGCCTTCATCAGGCCGGACACGGTTCCCGCGCCGCCCATGTCCCATTTCATGTCGCCCATGCCGGCCGGCGGCTTGAGCGATATACCGCCGGTGTCGAAGGTCACGCCCTTGCCGACGAAGGCGACGGGCTTGCGCGACTTGGGACCGCCATTCCATTGCATGACGACGAGCTGGCTTTCCCGACGCGACCCCTGGCCGACGGCCAACAATGTCCCCATGCCCAGCTTCGCCATCTGCTTCTCACCCAGCACTTGGACCTTGACGCCGAGCGAGGTGAGCTTGCGCACTTCGCGCGCGAAGGTCGCGGGATAGAGTTCATTGGGCGGCTCGGAGACCAGATCGCGGGTGAAGAACACGCCGTCGGCCACCTTGCTAAGCGGCGAGAACGCCCGACGGGCGGCGGCCGCCCCCTTCACCGACATCTTCAGGGCAGTGAGGCTGTGTTTCTTAAGCGGCCGCTTCTTAGTGCGGTACTTCGCGAACTGATAGCTGCGCAGCATTGCACCGTACGCGAGTTGCACCGCCATATCGCGCTGCCCCTTCCCACCGAAATCCACCGCGACCGATGCCGTCTTCTCGCCGGCGCTCGCGAGATGGGCGAAAAGTCGCCCCCCCAGATCGGCCTGTTCCCGCTCCGACATCTTCTCCTTTCCGAGACCGACCAACACGACCCGGCTCAGGTCGAGGCCGGCCGGCGCGACGACATCGAGCATCTGCTTGGCCTTGCCTTCAAAGGAACTGTGCTTCATCGCCCGCGTCAACGCACCGTCGGTCGCCTTGTCGACATCCCGGCCGACGGCGCCAAGCTTGTTCCCGTCCGGCACGCCCAGAACGAGCGCGCCCGACTTGGGCAATGAAGGTTCGGCGAAGGTAGTTTTCATAAGGACCTCTCGACGTTCAAATCACGGCATGCTTGTTAACAATATCGGGCAGCGGACGCCACCGCCGGTGCGCGGAAACACCGCACTCTATCTTGCCGCGGAAAAATTGAAAGCCTGCGGACGCCTCCCATCTGCAAAAGTTGTAACCGCGCAGTGTGCATGGCGGCTTAAAGAGCGTTGACCGTTCCAGCCGGGACCGATACAGGTTGTCCGGTAACGCATTGAAATTCGGACGCGGCCCGCGACCCCGCCGCGACGACTGGCGATTTCACAACGCGGAGCATTATCGACAGGTATGAAAAGCATAACCTGGTACATCGTCCGCCAAGTGACAGCCGTAACGCTCTTGGCGGCGTTCGTTCTGTGTTTCATGGTCTGGTTGTTCCGCTCGCTGGATATCGTTGACATGATGCTGAACCGCGGGTTGGCGCTTGCGGATTTCCTGCATTTCGCATCGTTGCAGCTACCGCGTTTCTTCCTCTTCGTCGGTCCCATGGCGGTCTTCGGCGCGGCGCTTTTCACCTATAACAAGATGATCTCGGACAGCGAACTGATCGTCCTGCGCGCGGCCGGGCTTAGTCCCTTCACCCTGGCGAAGCCCGCGATCATCGTCGGGGCCGTCGTCTCGGTCTTCTCGTTTTTCCTGAGCGTCCATCTCGTGCCGCTGACGTACCGGGAATACAAGGAACTCGAGTTCAAATACCGGCAAGACCTGCCGAAACTCCTCCTGCAGGAAGGCGTCTTCACTAATCTGACGAAGGGCATCACGGTATATTTCCAGGATGTCGGGGATGAGGGTGAATTGCGCAACGTGATTATCCACGACAACCGGGACCGGGCGCAGCCGATGACCTATGTCGCGGAATGGGGCCGGCTGATGGAATCCCCGGACGGGCGCTGGCTGGCCGAACTTTCGAAGGGCAGCGGTCAGGTACTGAAACGCGGCGCCCCTGAATGCGGCGCAGAACAGGCCGCGGCCGGAACGGCGAATAACTGCGCGTTCCCCCGCTTCGAGTACTTCGTCGGCGACCGCGCGGACAACTTCAGCCTCAACCTTTTCGATAGTGACGAAAAACGCACCGGGCGAAACACGCGCGAGTATTTTCTCATGGAATTGATACGGTCGGCACCGGACAATCCGCGCCGCCCGACCTTCATCGCCGAATTCCACAGCCGGCTGACGAAGCCGTTCCTGCCCCTGACATGTGCCTTACTCGGTGTGGCGATCATCCTGTCGGGCAACTTCAATCGCCGCGGGCAACTCAAGCTGGTGCTCATCGCAATCGTGGTCGCCGGTGCGCTCATCATTGGAAGCCACGTGTTGCGCAACTACGCCCCGAAGTTCCCGATACTGAACGTCGCGATGTACGCCAACGTGATCCTGCCGATGATTGCGAGCCTAATCGCCCTGTGGTTCCCGCGCCCGTTGTCGCGGCCCTCCGCGCCCGCAGTGGGTCCGCCGGCGTCCTAAATGCTCAGCCGTTTGAAGATCGGTTCCGGAATGGATTTGATGATCGTCATGATCAGGAACCAGAATTTCGGAAAATAAGCGGACTCACGGCCTTTCGCGCTGAGCTTCAGGCACGCCTCCGCACACTCTCCGGGCGACGCGACGAGGAACAATCCCGGCAATCCGAAGGTCATATCGGTGTCGAGAAAGCCGGCCTTCACCGTCGTCACCGACACGCCTGCTTCGAACAAGCGGGCCCGCAATCCTTGCAGGTAAAGGTTTAGCGCGCCCTTAGCGGAGCCGTAATGATAGTTTTTCCGCCGCCCGCGATCGCCGGCAACGGACGACAGAACCACGACCCGGCCGTCGCCCTGCTCTTCCAGGACCGGCGCGAGCCGATCGAGGATGGAAACCGCGCCCAAGTAATTCACATCGACGGTCCGGCGCAGGAGATCGAAATTCTCGTCGCTGTCGTCCTGGTCGTGCATGGTTCCGAATAGCAGGAAGACATCGACCGCTGAATCACGGCGCGCGCAATCGGCGGCGAACGCGGCGTGGCTATCGAAATCCGCTGCATCGAACGGCACGACGTCCACCCCCGCGCCGGTGCGCAGCGCAACATCGGCCGCGGTCCGGTTCAGGTCGTCCGTATCCCGGCCGGCAAGCACGATATCGGCGCCTTGCTGCGCGGCCAGGCGCGCGAAGGCACGTCCGATCGACGACGACGCGCCGAGCACGACCCACGTTCGTTTTTCCGATACCGTCTCGCTCATCGGCCCGGTCCTCGAATGCCAAGACGCAAGGCCTGATCGGACACGAACATGCCATTCGGGTCGACGCGATCCAGGACGGCCCTGAATTCCCGTAACGCAGGATACATGCGTGCAAACCCGGCTTCGGACATCACCGAGTCCTTCGCCAGATATATCCGGCCGCCATAGTCGAGGGTAATGTCCTCCAACCGGCGCAGCAGGTCGGTCACGGCGGCACGGGCCGGAAAGTCCAGCGCAAGCGTATAACCCCGCATGGGAAAGGAAAGATGACCCCGTCCCTCGCTCCCCATGGTTTTCAAGACCGCCAGAAAGGATGCGGAACCCGAGGACGAAATCTCTTCGAGCAATCGCCGGATACCGGACGGCCCGCCTTCTTCCGGAACCACACACTGAAACTGATGGAATCCGGCACTGCCATAAATCCGGTTCCAGTCGAGAAGCGCATCAAGCGGGTGAAAAAACTCGTCCAGCGTCCTCTTGCGCACCTCGCCGCCAACCGGTGCGCGCCGATAGTACAGCGCATTGAATCCGGACATTGTCAGACGATTGAGCATTATTCCCGGCATGTCGAATGGCACCCGAAGCTTGCGGGCCTTTCCGGCCGGGAGTCCCGCCGGAGACGGATCGGCAAGTTCGAGCACACCGCGCCCGAGTTGCGCCCCCCGCGCAAGCGCGTCGATCCATCCGACCGAATAGGTCGCCCGGTCCCGATGTTCCGCGAATAACTCAAAGAAATGGTCGAGGTCGCGCACGCGCAGTTCCGTCACCTGCACCGCATTCGACGGAACGGGCAAAACCTTGACGCACACGGTGACGACGATTCCGGTCAAGCCTGCCCCACCGATGGTGGCTGCAAACAAAGGGCCGTCACTTTCCGGCGCCACCTGCGTGACCGTGCCGTCGGCCATAAGAAGATCGAACCAGCACACATGGTCGCCGAAACTGCCGTGGCGGTCGTGGTTCTTGCCATGGACATCATTCGCGACCAACCCGCCAATCGTGGCGAAACCCGTTCCCGGCACCGCCGGCAGCGAATAGCCGCGTGGAACCAAGAAGGCCTGCATATCCGAAACGCGGACACCCGGTTCGCAGACGACGACCTGCTCGGTCTCGTCGAACGCAAGGATGCGGTCCAGGCGCTCCGTCAAAAGGACCGATCCATCCGCACGGATCGCGGAGTCGCCGTAACTGCGGCCGCCGCCATGCGCGATCACGTTGCCCGCACCGAGCGCACGAACCGCATCGGCTGCCGCGGAAACGCGTTCCGGCCGGTAAGCGGAAACCGACGCCGTCGCGGTTCTCCCCCAGCCACCGAGTTCAATCTGCTTAGATCTCATCTACGGAATCCGAGCGGCGCGATCGACTGGAAAACAGCGTCGGGAAGCATACGACCCAGGGCCATCAAAAATGAATCATATAAACGTAGGATGCCAACCATCCGGAAACGCACGCCAGCAGGAACCCATCCTCGAACAAAAGGTCGGTCGGCGATCCCGACCGCTGAAAAACGACGGTGAGTTGCACATATCGGAATATACCTGCGATCACGTAGGGAACCGTCAAATAAATCTTGTCGCTTCCGAGACGCGTCATCGCATCACCATCGAGCGTGAATATTAGATAGGAAATCAACAGCGCCGATAAAGTGACAACGATGCAAATATCGAGAAACGGCTTGGTATAGCCGTCCAGGCTGGCACGGTGGTCCGCGCCGATCTCGAGCGACAGATCGTCGCGGCGCTTCGCCAATGCGATGAACAATGCCAACAATCCGCCGCAAATCTGGATCCATGGCGTGGGCTCGACGTCGATCACAACGGCGCCGGCATGCAGGCGCAGGACGAAACCGACGGAAATCACCATCACATCGACAATAGCGATTTTCTTGAGACCGAGACTGTATCCCGCGTTAATCGCGAGATAGGCGATCAAGACCACCGCGGCCGATGGAGTCTTCCAAATTGCAAGCAACAGACCGGCGAATACCAGCAAAAACGCCATCACCATGGCCGCCGGGACCGATACCTTGCCGGACGCGACGGGTCGGTTGCGCTTCACCGGATGCAGGCGATCACTGTCGCAATCCCGCGCATCGTTGAAGCAATACACGCCACTGGACACCAAACAGAATGCAACGAATACCGTTAGTACCCCCGCCACGCTGTCCGCCGTCACGGCGAGCGGCGTGAAAAACAACGGAGCGAAGACAAAGACATTCTTCACCCATTGCTTCGGGCGCATGAGTTTGAAGACCGCAGCGAGAAAGCCGTTGTCTTTCGCAGGCGCGTTTTCTTCGGTCGTCCCAGTAGACATTGAGAAGCTAATCCGCCGATTTTATGGCCGTGACCCGGATCATCGCGTCGAAATATTGCATGGGCCGATTAACACGTTGTTAACGAAGATCGCCAGACGTGAAAATACTGCAAAAACATAAAAAAAATCGGTCAAATTTTCTTCCAATAACGCGGCGATCCGTACTATTACTCAACAATAAAATAAGAAAGACAGGGTATGGGCACCATAGTAAGCACGTTCCGACTCTTCGTCGGACCGTTCCGGACATGCCGCTACATGGATATCGCCGACGATACCGCGCACAGGATTTCTTGCTCGGCATTCCGGCAGCGCCCCATCTTCACATCCCTGCATCTCCGATCCATAAGGAGCCATTAGTTCGGATCGGAGCCGTACGTGAAAATTTCCACCACCTTGTTTTCCTACCTTGGGCGCCAGTTCCTGTTCTGGCTGGTCGGTGTATTCCTGATCTTCATGTCGATCGCCTTGCTCTTCGACGTCGTCGAGATGCTTCGCCGGACGTCCGACAAGGATGCCGTCACGCTCGGGCTCGTCCTGCAGATGAGTTTGCTCAAACTGCCGTTCCTGTCGCAGGTGACGTTGCCGTTCATGATCCTTTTCGCGGCAATGTTGACATTCTGGCGGCTCGCGCGCGCGAATGAAGCCGTCGTCGCCCGCGCCGCCGGCATCTCGGCCTGGCAATTCATCCTACCGGCCTTCCTCATCACCGTACTCGTGGGGGGCCTCCAGATTGCCGTCGTAAACCCCTTTTCGGCAGCGATGCTGGCACAATTCCAGAAACTCGAAGCCGAGCACATCAAGAACCGGACGAGCATGATTTCGGTTTCGAAGAATGGCCTTTGGCTGCGGCAAGCCGGTGCGCAGGGCGACTACGCCGTCATTCATGCGCTGCGCGTATCGCAAAAGGATTTGATCCTTCACCAGGTGATCATATTCCGGTTCGACGAGAAGAACCGGTTCGTGGACCGCATCGATACGAGCCGCGCCATCCTATCGGACGGTTATTGGTTGATTCCAAACGGCTGGCTGTCGTCGCCGAAACCGGAAACACGGCCGGTCAACAACATTCGCGTCCCGACGGATATGACGAAGACCAATATCCTCGAGAGTTTTTCCGCCCCCGAGACGATGTCCTTCTGGAGCCTGCCGGAATTCATCGACACGATCGAGGCCGCCGGTTTCTCCGGACACCGGCACCGGCTGCATTTTCACGCTCTGACAGCGTTTCCGCTCCTGTTGTCCTCGATGATCTTGATCGCCGCGTCGTTTACGCTGCGCATCAACCGGCGCACCGGCACGACGGCCGCGCTGCTGGGCGGCCTATCCTGTAGTTTCGTCCTTTACTTCCTGACCGACATTGTTCACGCACTCGGCCTGTCGGCGAGTATCCCGATTCCGTTGGCGGCATGGACGCCGGCCGGCGTTTCCATGCTGGTGGGACTTGCCATGCTGTTTCATCTGGAGGACGGATGATGCGGCTGGGGGGTATCGTCGCCGTGTTGATGATGATCGCGTCGTTGGCGGCCACGACCGCCGATGCGCAGGTCTCTAATCCGCAACTTCCCGATCAACCGGTGCTCATCACGGCCGACGAATTGAGCCAGGACGAAGAGCTCGGGACCATAACCGCCCGTGGCAATGTGGAGATAACCCAGGGCGAACGGCTGCTTCTTGCAAATACGGTCAGCTACAATCAGAAGTCCGATACCGTCAGCGCATCCGGAAACGTGACGCTCATGGAGCCCAGCGGCGAGGTCATCTTCGCCGAATTCGTCGAACTGACCGACAAGCTCAAGAACGGCATCGTCCGGCAGCTTCGAATCCTGCTGACCGACGAAAGCCGCTTCGCCGCCAGCGAAGCGGAACGGCGCGACGGCAATCTGACCGTCATGAAACGCGCGATCTATTCGCCCTGCGAAGCCTGCAAAAAGGACCCGGAACGGCCATTGGTCTGGCAGATCAAAGCGGAAACCGTGGAGCATGACCAAGAGCGCCAGGAAATCCGGTATCGCAATGCATTCCTTGAGATGTTCGGCGTGCCGGTGGTGTATGTGCCGTATTTCTCGCATCCCGACCCGACCGTGAAGCGAAAGAGCGGATTCCTGGCACCCGACTTCGGCACCGGCGGCAATCTCGGCGGCTTCATTCGATTGCCGTATTACGTCGTTCTCGACAAGGACAAGGACGCAACCGTCACGCCGATCTATACCAAGGACGAAGGCCTGGTCATGAGCGGGGAGTATCGCCAGCGCTTCAACAACGGCGAGATCAACCTCCGCGGCAGTATCACCGAAGCGGACCGGACCAAAACCGAAGACGGCGTCGAGGTGGTTCGCCGCAATAGGATTCGTGGCCACGGGGCGATCGACGGGCGATACGATTTCGACGAGACCTGGCGGGCCGGCGCAAATATCGAACGCGCGACCGACCGAAGTTATCTTAGGCGTTTCAATTTCTTCGACGAAGGCGGCGATATGCTGGAGTCGAACGTCTATGTCGAAGGGTTCCGCCCTCGGACCTACGCAGCGGCCAACTTCTACGCGTTCCAAGATCTGCGATCCGGGGATCGTCCCGAACAGCCGTTCATCGCACCTCTCGTGCAATACAATCATGTCAGCGAAGCCGACCGGTACGGCGGCCGGTACAGCGTCGATACCGACTTCCGCGTCCTTACGCGAAGCGACGGTCCAACGACACAGCGTTTTTCGCTACGTCCCGGGTACGAAATCTCCCATATCACGGACTTCGGGTTGCTCGCGACCTTCCGCGGATCGCTTCGGGCCGATCTGTATAACGTCAATCAGACGTCCGACGCCCGCGTGAACCAAGGCGTTGACGATTCGGTCACCGGTCGGTTCCTGCCCCGGGCGACCGTGGACGTCCGCTATCCTCTCGTACGCTCCACCGGCAACATCCGGCAGATCATCGAACCGATTGCGATGTTCACTGCCTCGCCGACCGGCCAAAACCCAGGCGAAATCCCGAATGAAGACAGCACGGCGTTCGAAGCCGACGACACAAATTTGTTCAGCGAAGACCGGCTGGCTGGCGGCGACCGGGTGGAAAGCGGCCCACGTTTCGCCTACGGCATGCGTTTCGCCGCATACGGCGCGCGCGACGGGAAGGCCAGCGCCTTCATCGGACAAAGTTATCGGGTGAACACCGACGAAAAGCTGACGAACAACAGCCTCCTCGACCGGCATGAATCGGACATCGTCGGCAGGATCGATATTCGGCCAAACCAATATCTCGACGTTTTGTACCGCTTCGCATTCTCGGCCGAGGAGTTTGGTGAGCCGAAGCGTAACGACGTGACCTTCACCCTGGGCCCACCCGCCTATCAACTCCGCGGTTCCTATAGCTTCGTGAAAGCCACAAGCCAGTTCGAGGAGCGTGAAGAGGTCAAACTGACGCTCAAGACGAAAATCACGGATAACTGGTCATTCGAGGCCTCGACCCATCGGGACATCGACGCCGGTAGATACCTGCGCCACAGCGGCAGCCTGACATATGAAGACGAGTGCATCGCCTTTGATATCGTCGGAACGCGCAGTTTCTTCGAGGATGACGATATTGATCCTTCCGACTCGATACTATTTAAACTTAGGTTCAAACACCTAGGTGAGGTGAAAACTACGGCCGGCTAGGTACCGTCGATCAAGGATGGATGACGGTCGTGTTTTTCTGTAAAACAGTCACTTATGGATAAGATGTTTAGGCGAAAGCTGCGTTTGACGCTGTTCCTCGGCATGGCTCTGTTATTGCCATGGTCGATTACGAGTCCCGCGCCCGCCCAGGGCGTCTTGCGGATCGCCGCTGTGGTCAACGAAGACGTGATCTCGGCCTACGACTTGGCCCAACGGGTGCGCATGGTGATGGTGACGAGCAGTCTGCCCAATACGCCGGAGTCGCGCCGGCGTCTTACGCCGCAAGTGCTGCGAAACATGATCGACGAGCACCTCCAATCCCAGGAGGCGAAACGCTTGGATGTCCGTGTCACGGATAAGGAAGTCGACGACATGCTCGTACGCCTGAACCGGCAGAACGACCTAGAGGCGGGTATGTTGGAGTCGATGCTCGAGCGCGCGAATGTCGACGTGAATGCGCTGCGGTCCAAACTGCGCGCCGAGCGAGCCTGGAACAAGGTCATCCGGCAACGGCTGCAGCGGCAGGTCTTCATCGGCGACGAAGAGGTCGAGGAGGAATTGGCGCGCCTCAAGGCGGTCCGGAACTTGCCGCAGCACCGGGTCGCCGAGATATTTCTCAGCGTGGACACGCCCGAGTCCGAGTCCGATGTGCGCGAACTGGCCCAACGACTATTGCAACAGATCAAGGACGGCGCCCGATTCAATGCGCTGGCCCGGGAATTCTCGCAAAGCACCAGCGCTGCGGTCGGCGGCGATCTCGGGTGGGTTACCAAGGGGCAACTCGCCCCGGAACTGGACCGCCTGCTCGATGACATGTCGAAGAGTCAGATTGTCGGCCCGATCAAAACCCTATCCGGTTATTACATCCTTCTGCTGATCGACCGGAAAACCCCGACCCCCGTCCAAGCCGCCGCGACGACGGTCAGTTTGACCCAACTTGTTCTGCCGCTCGGGGCCACGCCCACGCCCGCCGAGGTGCAGGCGCAACAAGCGGTCGGCCTAAGAATTCGCTCGCAAGTTCGCAGCTGCGCCGACATGCGCCAAGCGGCTCAAGGTATCGACGCGCCGCGATCGGGCGACATCCGAGGCATCAGTCTGGACAAACTACCACCCAGCATACGGTCCGCCGTGGCACCGTTGCGTGTCGGCGAAACGAGCGAACCGGTCCGCGTCGCCGAAGGCATTCTCCTAGCAACGCTTTGCTCGCGCACGGAGGACGATACGGCCGGGTTGCCGACCCGCGAGCAGATCACAAATCGCCTCGGCAACAAGCGGTTCGACCTTCTCGTACGGCGGTATATGCGCGACCTTCGGCGGACCGCATTCGTGGACATCCGTGGATGACGGACGGCGCGGGTCCCATCGCGGTCACAATGGGCGAACCTGCCGGCATTGGCGGGGAATTGACCCTATCCGCATGGCGAAACCGTACCGGCCACAACCTGCCGCCGTTTTTTGCGGTCGATAGCCCGGGCCGGCTTGCCCGCATCGCCGCCCGGCTGGACTGGGATGTGCCGCTATCCGTCATCGAGGCGCCGGAGGGGGCCTCCGATTGTTTCTCGGACAGCCTGCCGGTTCTGCCGATCGACGTGCCCGGGTCGACAACGCCGGGACAACCCGATCCCGCGAACGCGACCAGCGTCGTCGCCTCCATCCGCAAGGCTACCGAATACGCCATGACCGGCAGCGCGGCGGCCGTCCTGACGAATCCCATCCACAAAAAGACCTTGTACGACGCCGGGTTTCAGCATCCGGGCCACACGGAGTTCCTGGCCGAAATCGCCGGTATCGAGCGGTCGGTCATGATGTTGCTGTGTCCCGGTCTGCGTGTCGTGCCGATCACGAGCCATATTTCCTTATCGCAGGCAATCGCCGCCCTGAAGACCGACGATATCGTCGCGGCCTCCATAATCACGGCCCGGGCGTTGAACCGCGATTTTGGGATAGAAAACCCGCATATCATGATGGCGGCGCTGAACCCTCACGGCGGCGAAGACGGGACAATGGGCCGGGAAGAGCAGGACATCATCGAACCGGCGATCAACGCGCTGAAGCAACAAGGAATTTCCGTCAGCGGGCCGGCGCCCGCCGATACGATGTTCCACGAGCGCGCCCGCGAAGGCTACGACGCGGCGATCTGCATGTACCACGATCAGGCTCTGATCCCGCTGAAAACGATCGATTTCTACAGCGGCGTCAACGTAACGCTCGGTCTTCCCTTCGTCCGCACGTCGCCCGATCACGGCACTGCGCTGGAAATCGCGGGCATGGGCGTCGCCGACGACAGGAGTTTCGTGGCGTCCTTGTCCATGGCGGCCGATATCGTTCGGCAGCGCCGGCGATTTCGCGCACGCGACAACAAAGCTCTTGCATGACCGCGGCGATATCGACCCCTTTGGTGACTTACCGCCGCTGCGGACGGTCATCGCGCAACATGGCCTTAACGCCCGAAAGTCACTCGGTCAGCATTTCCTTCTCGATCTCAACCTGACACGGCGCATCGCCCGCGCCGCGGGCGACCTTCACGGTGCGACGGTGATCGAGATCGGTCCAGGCCCCGGTGGGCTGACCCGCGCCTTGCTCGCCGAAGGCGCAGCATCCGTGATCGCGGTCGAACGCGACCGGCGCTGCATCGAAGCGCTCGCCGACCTTGTGACGGCAGCGGATGGGCGTTTGACGCTGATCGAGGACGATGCCGCAAGGATAGATGCGTCAACGCTCGGCACGGCGCCGCGCCACATCGTCGCCAACCTGCCGTATAACGTGGCCACCGTGCTGCTGATCGACTGGCTGCGAGTGGCCGAAGCCTTCGCCGGGATGACATTGATGTTCCAGAAGGAAGTCGCGGAACGGATCGTCGCCGCGCCGGGCATCAAGGCCTATGGCCGATTGTCCGTCATGGCGGGATGGCGGTGCGAAACAAAAATCTGCCTCACCCTGCCCGCCCGCGCCTTCACACCGCCGCCGAAGGTCGATTCCAGCGTGGTACGGCTCATCCCCCGGCGGTCCGACGAATACCCGGCGGAATGGGACGCCATGGAAACGGTGGTCGCCGCCGCGTTCGGACAGCGCCGCAAGATGCTGCGCCGCGCGTTGCGCACGCTGCCTGTGGACCCGTCGGCGTTGTTCGAAAAAACCGGCGTCGACCCAGCGGCCCGCGCCGAAGATCTATCGGTCGCGGACTTCGCCGCCATGGCACGCGCCTTTACTGCCCTGCGCGCAAACCCTTAACGAATTCGCCCAATCCGACCATACGTTCCCGGCGCAGCCGCTCTGCCGTGAGGATCGCCATCGCCCGCTCGACGCTTTGCTCGATATCGTGGTTCACCAGGACATAGTCGTATTCGGCATAATGGCTCATCTCGTCGGACGCCTTGCTCATGCGCCGCGCCACGACCTCGAGCGAATCCTGAGCGCGCTTCTTCAGGCGCCGTTCCAATTCCGCCGTCGATGGCGGCAATATGAAAACACTGACCAGATCATCGCGCGCCTGCTCGGCGATCTGCTGCGTACCCTGCCAATCGATATCGAACAGCACGTCGCGGCCCGCCGCCAACGCCTCTAGCACCGGTTGGCTCGGCGTGCCGTAATAGTTGTCGAAAACCTTGGCGTATTCGAGGAACTCGCGCCGGTTCACCATGAGATTGAAATCGGCCTTGTCGACGAAATGATAATCGCGTCCGGCGACCTCGCCGGGCCGTTTCGGCCGCGTCGTCATCGACACCGACATGGCAATGTTGTTGTCCCGCGCCAGGATCTCCTTGGCGATCGTCGACTTCCCGGCGCCGGATGGCGACGACAAAACCAGCATAAGCCCGCGGCGATGAATCGGCTCGGCGTCCATGGAATTGCTCATTCTACGTTTTGAACCTGCTCGCGGAACTGCTCGACCGTAGCTTTCATGGCGAGGCCGACACGCGTGAGGTCCACATCACCCGACTTGGAACAGATCGTGTTTGCCTCCCGTGTCATCTCCTGGCACAGGAAATCGAGCCGGCGGCCGATCGCACCGCCTTTTTCGACATGTTCCGCCGCCGCCGAGATATGCGCGCCCAGGCGGTCGATCTCCTCGCGGATATCCGCCTTCGCAACCAGCAGCGCGACCTCCTGCGTCAACCGTTCCTCGGACATGGCGTTACCGCCGTCGAGCAAATCCTTTACCTGACCACGCAGCCGCTCGAGAATTTTTTCGGGACGCGTCGCCTCGACCGTCGACGCTTCGCCGCAGAGTCGGGTCAACTCGCCGAGCTGATTCTCCAAGAACTCCTTCAGGCGGGCACCTTCCTCCAAACGGGACTCTGAAAGCTGCGACAGAGCAGCCTTCAACGATGTCAGCATCGCATCGAAGCGGGCCGTCACCTCGTCTTCATCCTCCACAAGCTCCACCGGTTCGACCACGCCGCGAACCGTCATCAGCGTTTCAATCCGGGGCGGTTCCTGCGCCACACGTCCACCATAGCGGCGCGCCTCCTCGACCAGTCGATCGAGCAGATCACGGTTGATCTGCATCGGCCGGCTGGAATCCTCGGCCTCACTGCGCTGTACCGACAGGTTCAGATTGAAAGACCCGCGTTTGAAGCTCTTGGTGACGGCCTCGCGCGCGACCATTTCCAAGCGGTCATGTCCCGGCGGCGTCCGGAACCGGACATCCAGCGAACGCGCGTTGACGCTTTTCACTTCCCATGCCCAACGCCAGCTTCCGTGTTCGCCGACGACCCGTGCAAATCCGGTCATGCTGGCAACGGTCAAAAAAATCTCCCTGGCCAAGGCGGCCGGATACGCGGTTATAGTCGGACGCACTATATCTCCCCGAAGGGACCGCAACAACAAACAGCGGGATGGGCGGCAACCATGAACGAAGCGGCGATACAGCGCCCGAAATCGATCCTCATCACCGGCGCATCGAGCGGCATCGGCGAAGCATTGGCGTTGGAATACGCCGCGGCCGGGGTGCGGCTCGCGCTTGGCGGACGCAGCGAAAAGCGGCTCGCCCGGGTGGCCGACGCCTGCCGCGCGAAGGCCGCGACGGTCGACCCGATCGTCCTCGATGTCGCCGACGAGCATGCCATGCGGCAATGGGTCGAGCGCGCCGACAACCAAGCGCCGTTGGACCTGGTGATCGCCAATGCGGGCATATCCGGGGGGACGTCGGGCGGCGGCGAAGCGGATACCCAGGCCCGGCGCATTTTCGACATCAACGTCACCGGCGTCCTCAACACGGTCTTGCCGGCGATACCCGGCATGCGGAGCCGCGGGGACGGACAGATCGCGATCATGAGCTCGGCCGCATCCTTCCGGGGATTCCCCGGCGCTCCGGCCTACAGCGCGAGCAAGGCAGCGGTTCGCGCCTATGGCGAGGCGCTGCGCGGGTCGTTACGCCCCGACGGGATCAAGGTTTCCGTGATCTGCCCGGGATTCGTCCGCAGCCGCATCACCCGGGTGAACAAATTCCGAATGCCCCTACTGATGGATGCGGACCGGGCGGCCCGGATCATCCGCCGGGGCCTGGCGGCGGACAAAGGCCGCATCGCCTTTCCCTTCCCCACTTATTTCACCGCCTGGCTCGCGGGCGCATTGCCCCCGTCCCTCACCGATCCGTTCTTCCGGAACCTGCCCGAGAAATAATACGAAGCCGAATCTCCCGGGGTTCGCGGCGGACTCGGTCCCCTGATACAATCAATGCGCAATTCATTCGCCGCGAGGAGATCGAACATGGAACGCGCAATCGACACAACCGACGCCACCACCGACGTGACCCAGCGTCTTGCCGACTACGCCAGTGGATTGACCCTCAAGGACATACCGGAAGACGTGCGGGCGATCGCCAAGCAGTGCCTGCTCGACTGGCTCGGCGTTACGCTCGCAGGCGCCCAGGAACCGCTGACACGGAAATTGTTGGACTATGCCAGGGCCGAAGGCTGCGGCGATCATGCTACGTTAATCGGCCTCGATGGCCGCGGTTCGGTCAGCCAAGCGGCCTTGATCAACGGCTCCGCCGGGCATGCGCTTGATTACGACGATGTACTGAAACTGTTGCGGGGCCATCCGACCGCGCCGGTCGCACCGGTGGCCCTTGCCTTCGCCGAACGCGATCTTGGTTCGGGCGAGGATATGCTCGTGGCGTTCATCGCCGGCGTGGAAACCGAAGCCAGGATCGGAGCATTCGTCGGCGATTCACCGTATTTGAAAGGTTGGCACCAGACAGCGACCGTCGGCACGTTCGGCGCCGCGGCCGCCGCTGCGCGCATGATGGAACTCGACGGTGAGGATACGGCGGTGGCGCTCGGTATCGCAGGCACCCAAGCAGCCGGCCTCAAAGCCATGTTCGGCACCATGTGCAAGCCACTGCATGCGGGAAAAGCGGCCGCAAACGGCGTCCTTGCGGCGGAGCTCGCGAAACGCCAATTCACCAGCCGCTCCGACATCCTCGAATGCGCCCAAGGCTTCGCCGCGACGCAATCCGAGAGTCCCGATCCCGCAACCGCCTTAGCGGGTCTGGGAACCGATTTCTGCATGCCCAAATTGCTGTTCAAATATCATGCGGCCTGCTACGGCACCCATGCCGGGATCGAATCCGCCCGGGCAATCGCCGGAAACCCGGCCTTCGATCTGGACAAGGTCGAGCGGGTCGAGGTCAACGTGCCGGAACGCACGATGAATATGTGCAATATCCTCGAACCTTCGACGGGACTGGAGGTCAAGTTCAGTCACCGATTCACCGCGGCCCTCGCGCTCGCCGGCGAAGAGACCGGCGGCCTGGAGGTCTACGACGAATCCTTCGCGACGCGCCCCGACCTTGTCGCCTTGCGGGATAAGATCTCGATCCATGGCCGCGAGGACTATACGCCCAACCAGACGGACGTGACCGTCCATCAATCCGACGGTACGGCAATCATGGAAAGCCGGGATATGGCGGTTCCGAATGACGATCTCGAAGATCAGTGGCAGAAGCTTGAGACGAAGTTCCGCGCCCTGGCGGATCCGCTGATCGGCGAGGACAACGCGGCGCGGACCGTCGCCATCGTCCGCGAATTGGAACAGCAGGACGACGCATCCGGGATCGCCGCCGCCTGCAGAACCTGCCGTTGAGACGGCGGGTTCGTCATCAACGGAATTCCAGATCCTCGATAAGCATCCGCTCGGCGGATACGCCGTAGGGGTGCAACACGAGATTCGATTGGTCCAGGATCACCCGATTCACGACGGCCGGATCGTTGATCGCGTCGGACTTCTCGTTCTGCATCCCGGTCAGGATCGCATCCATGATGCTGGGCGTAAGCATTTTCGCCATGCGAATGCTATAGGTCAGCTTACGGTCGGTTTTTCCTTTGAACTGCAATGAGCCGTTCACGACCAGCGACCGCAGGTCGTCAGAAGGCGCCACCCCCGGCATTTGAAGCACGATGAGGGGCAGGTCATAGGTAAATCGCTCGGTTTCGTTCGCGGGGATTTCGACGCGCGCCACGTCGCTGGAACGGCTCCCATCGGCCAACGCAAGGATCAGCGCCAAGCCTAAGGCAAAGATGCCGACGGCCGAGAAAATATAGATTTTCTCGATCCGGCTGAAAGCCTCTGAACAGGCGCGCAGCATTGCCTTAAAATCGTAGCGCATTTTAGATAAATCCCTCAGAAGGCGATCTTTCGATCGCCGTTTCTCCTGGAAGCTGTAATAGCCCGGCCGGGTCCTGGTCGAGTATGATGGTGGTCACCGATGGAAAAAGACGATTCCACACAACCTATGAGACTGGGTGTCGCCGCCTGCGCGGGCCGTATGGGTCGTACGATCATGGCCGCCGCGCTGGACGCACCCGGCTGCGACCTTGCCGGCGCCAGCCAATATCCCGGGCATCCTTCGATCGGCAAGGATGCCGGCGAACTAGCCGGCACGGCGGCATCGGGCTTGGTGGTTGTCGACAGTGCGGCAGCCATGCTCGACACCGTCGACGTCGCCATCGATTTTTCGACGCCGGACGCCACGTTGGCGCATGTACAGGCCGCGCGCGACACGGGCACGCCGCTGGTCGTCGGCACCACCGGGATGAGTCCGGGCCAGAAAGAGACGATGACGGCCGCTACCCGCGATATCGCCATTCTCGCCGCCCCCAACATGAGTATAGGGGCGACCCTCGTCGCGATGATGACGCAGCGGCTGGCCGGGATACTCGATACCGACTACGACATCGAAGTTTTGGGTCTGCAGCACCGGCACAAGGTGGATGCCCCCTCCGGCACGGCGCGCAGCCTGGCGGAAGCCGCGGCCGCGGGACGCGGCATCGACGGTTACATCGCCGCCGCCTCCCCAAGGGACGGCCACACCGGACCCCGGCAGGCCGGCGCCATCGGCCTGGCGACCGCGCAAGGCGGCGATATGCCGGGCGAGCATCGAACGATTTTCGCCGGCGCCGGGGAGCGTATCGAACTCGCCCACAAGCCGGCCAACCGCCGCGTCTACGGCGTCGGCGCGGTGCGCGCCGCGCAATGGCTGGCGAACCAGCCGCCCGGCCTTTACGGCATGAGCGATGTGGTCGATTTCGCTGTTTAGACGACGCCACAAAAACCCGGCGCGGAACATCGGACATCTACCGGCTCCTCGATTGGGCCGGTTACCGCGGGTTTATTCGGTTTATATCGGCATGGGTTGCTGCGGTTTGGGGAGCGTGACCTGGCGCCCCTTCAACAGGCCCAATACGGCCCGGTCCTTGATCTCATCGATCCAATTGTCTCTACGTTCGGCGTGGGCCGGGTCGGACCAAAGGTTCTCCCGCTCGTCCGGGTCGGCACGGAGGTCGTAGAGTTCGCCGTCTTCTTCGCCGAAGTACCAGACGATCTTCCAATCCAAGTCACGGCGCATGACGATGAATTCCGCGCCGGTTTGAATGTGGTCGCGGGCAAGCTCCGCGTATACGACGCCGTCGCCCGGCGGCGTTCCCTCCATGAGCGTGGGCCACAACGACCGGGCATCGAAATCACCGGGAACATCGACGCCGCAGGCCTCAAGGATGGTCGGCGCCACATCCATCAATTCGATCGGCGTGTCGACGTCGGCGGCCTTCAAATTCATTCCGGGCGCCCAGATGATGAGCGGCACGCGGAGAACGGTGTCGTACATGGTCCACTTTTGAATGTGGCCGTGGTCACCGAGGGCATCCGCATGATCCGATGTGAATATGACGATCGAATTGTCGAGATAGCCCTTGTCTTCCAATACGGCGATGAGCTCGCCGACTTTCTCGTCGATCATCGTGACGTTGGCCGCATAGTGACGTCGAATTTTCAGGATCTCCTCGGGTGCCGGCAGGCGTTTCCAGCGGATCGAGTCGAAATTGAAGTCGATCATATTTTGTCGCAACGCTTCCTGCGCCTTCGGTTGGCGGTCGAGTTCCGCCGCGGTCAATTCCGGCACAGGGATCTCGCTATCCGCATAGATCGCCAGAAAGCGGGCCGCGGGATCGTAGGGCGGATGCGGACCGGGAAAGCCGATTTGCAGAAACAGCGGCGCTTCGGACTGACGGTCCTCGATCCACCATTTGGCGGTGTTCCCGACGAAGAAGTCGGCGTGAAGCTGTTCGTCGTCTTCCCATACGAAACAACCGAGAGCCTTTTCGTAGCCGTCGGGATCCTTGGCGTAGCGGTTGTACCGCGAAGGCTTGACGATGTTGTGCGATTTGAGGGCTTTATCCCATTCGTCGTAGAAGGCCCGGGCATGTTCATCCAAAAACAAGGGCCGGTCCTTGTTCTCAACGACGAAGCGCTGATGAAAACCTCCCATCGCCTGATAGGGATTGATATGCATCTTGCCGATGTTGACGCAGTGATAGCCGGCGTCGGCCAACCACTTCACCCAAGTCGGCTCCCATGGTTGAAAATTATGGAACACCCCGGTCTTGTGCGGGTATTTGCCGGCAAACAAGCTGGCTCGCGCCGTGACGCAGACCGGCGAATTCACGAAGCAATTCGAGAACGAAACCCCCTCGCGAACGAGGCGATCCAGATTCGGGGTCTGCATCCAATCCGCCCCGAGAGCGGCAATCGAATCAAACCGCTGTTGATCGGTCATGATCAGGATGATGTTCGGTTTACCGGTCATATTTCACCGGTCCTGAAGGAATTGAGCTGGGCAGGCCCGAATTCCCGGAAAGCGTTGAGCCATCGACGGCGTCGCAACGTCGTCGCCATTGTTCGGTCACGGTTTGCACCTCTTTCCGGTCTTAATGATTTTGCTGCCCAACGGTCCCTAAAGGTTCATATAAGCGCCACCGTTGCTGTGGACGGTCTGCCCCGTCATATAGACCGCGCCCGGCCCGACGAGGAACCGGATCAAGTCGGCCATGTCCTGCGGGTACCCTTTCCGGCCCAGCGGAATGTCGGTCTTCGCCGCCAGCGACGGCGTCTGTGCCGAGGAGGGGTTGTTCTCCCGCACGGTGTCGAAGGTGCCGACGACGACCTGGTTCGCCCGGATGTTGAACTCGGCCAGATCGAGCGCCAGGCCGCGGATGAAGGCGTTCAAGCCCATTTTCCCCGCCATCACATGCGACCGGCCCCGCGATCCCTTGAGCGACGACATGCCGCCCACGCCGATGATGCAGCCGCCGCCCCGTTCCTTCATCGCCGGGACCGTCGCTTTCGCCAGATGGAACGTCCCGTTGATGGAGATGTCGATCGTCCGCCGCCAGGTTTCCCAATCGAGATCGTCGAAATGCGTGTTAGAACGGTTGGCGGCATTGCAGACCAGGATATCGATGCCGCCGAATTCCTTAACCGCGGTCTCGGCCATCGCGCGAACCGAATCCGGGTCGGTGATGTCGGCCATGACGGGAATCGCCTTGCCGCCGGCGGCGGTAATCCCCTCGGCGACCTCCTCGCACAGGTCCTTCGCCTGTACGGCGTTGACCACGACCGACGCCCCGGCACGCGCCAGTTCCTCGACGGTCGCGCGTCCGATGTTGCGGGCGCTGCCGGTGACGATTGCGACTTTGCCGTCCAATTCGTTAACGAGATCCACCATATTTTGTCCTTTTCAGTCGTATTTTCGAACATGCCGGAGCGACGCAACGCCAAGGTCATGGTAGCGCCAACAGTCCGTCATATATTGCTGCTAGTGTTTTCCACGAACAAACCGCAGCATAGGCCGAAGACACGCGAGCGCCAATCATGACCGATACTCCCCGTTTCGACGCCGGTAGGGATGACGACGTTGATCCGGATGACGTTCCGTCGAATCCCAGCACGGCCCCTGCGCTCGGCGACGTCATCGCCACGCGGTTCAGCCGCCGCCATATGATCCGTGGCACGCTCGGCACCGCCGCCATCGCCGCCATGACGGGCAACAGCCTGCTCGGGGTTCTGGGAACACCGGCGCGGGCCGGCGCGAGTGCCTTTTCGTTCGCGGAGATCGAGCACGGTGTCGACGAAACGCACCATGTCGCGGCAGGATACGACGCCGACATCCTGATTCGGTGGGGCGACCCGGTCCTGCCCGGCGCGCCCGATTTTAAGCCTTCCGACCAAACACCCGACGGACAGGCGCGGCAGTTCGGCTATAACAACGATTTCGTCGGCTTTATCCCTCTGCCATACGGATCGCAGTCCCCCACGCGCGGCCTGCTGTGCGTCAACCACGAATTCACGAGCCGCCGCGTGATGTTCCCGCGCGGGTTCCACGACGATGCCCGACGTTTCAAGGTCGAGATGGCGGCGCATGGCGGATCGATCGTCGAGATCGCCCGTGGATCGAACGGTCGTTGGTCCGTCGATCCAGCCAGCAAATTCACGCGCCGCATCACCGCGACGACCCCGATGCGTCTCTCAGGACCCGCCGCCGGGCATGCGCGGATGAAAACATCCGCGGACCCGTCCGGCCGAATGGTGCTTGGCACCGTCAATAATTGCGCCGGCGGCATCACGCCCTGGGGCACCTATCTGATGGCCGAGGAGAACTTCAACAATTACTTCATCGGATCGCTCAAAGGGCATCCGGAACAACGAAATTACAGACGATACGGACTACCGCGCGGCCGCTACGCCTGGGGCACGATCGACCGGCGCTGGGACATCGACAAGGAACCGAACGAACCGAACCGGTTCGGCTGGATCGTGGAGGTCGACGCGCTCGATCCCGCATCCATACCGGTCAAGCGTACCGCCCTCGGCCGCTTCAAACATGAAGGTGCCGAAGCGATCCTGAATCGCGACGGCCGGGTCGTGATCTATTCCGGCGACGATCAGCGCTTCGACTATCTCTACCGCTTCGTCAGCCGTGACCGCGTGGACCCGCAAGACCGGCGGGCGAACATGGACCTGCTGGATAACGGCACGCTCTCGGTGGCCCGGTTCGAGGCCGACGGCAGCATGACATGGTTGGACCTGGTTTGGGGCCAAGGCCCGTTGATATCCGACAACGGCTTTGCCAGTCAGGCCGACGTGCTGATCGAAACCCGCCGTGCGGCGGATTTACTGGCGGCGACGCCGCTGGACCGGCCCGAGGACGTGCAGCCCAATCCCGCGACCGGCAAGGTCTATCTGAATCTGACCAATAACAGCGGGCGCAAGGCGGGCAATACCGATCCGGTCAACCGCCGCGAAAAAAACATTTGGGGCCAGATCGTCGAATTGTCGGCGCCGGACGGTGATCATGCGGCGAAGACCTACACGTGGGACGTCCTCGTGCAATGCGGCGATCCCGGCCGCCCGGAGACGCGGGCGATCTGGCACCCGGACACGTCGGCCAACGGCTGGTTTTCCTGTCCGGACAACGCGGCGGTAGATGCCGAAGGACGGCTGTGGATCGCCACCGACCAGGGCCGAAACTGGGCACGCGCCTCCGGCACTGCGGACGGCCTTTGGGCGTTGGCGACATCGGGACCGGAGCGCGGCACCGGCCGGATGTTCTTCCGCGTACCAGTCGGCGCGGAACTCTGCGGCCCCTGCTTCACGCCGGACGGCGAGACCTTGTTCCTCGCCGTGCAGCATCCCGGCACCGACGGCACGAAGCGTTACCGGAAGTTCGGCCGCCGGTCGACCTTCGAAGACCCTGCGACCCGCTGGCCCGACTTCGAGGAGGGCATCCCGCCCCGCCCCTCGATCGTCGTCATCACCAAGAAAGGCGGCGGCCGGATCGGCGGCTGACCACATCCCTGATTTTGCGGCGCGGGACCCCGCGGGTATCATTTCTGTAAGGGCATGTGCCCGTAAGGGAGGACATCATGGGAAAACGCGTGGCAGTCATCGGCGCAGGGGGCGTCGGCGGATACACCGGCGGGCAAATGGCGCGCAATGGAATCGACGTCACCTTCATCGATGCGTGGCCCGATCATGTCGACGCCATGAACAACAAGGGTCTTGAACTGCGCGGCGTGACCGAGCAGGAACACTACGTGGTTCCGGTGAAGGCCATGCATGTCACGGAGGTCCAGAATCTCTCGAAGCAGGAGCCGATCGATATCGCGATCATCTCCACCAAGTCCTACGACACCGAGTTCGCCGCCGCGCTCATCAAACAATATCTCGCGCCGGAAGGGTTCTGCGTCTCGCTGCAGAACTGCATCAACGAGGAACGGCTCGCCGGCGTCGTCGGATGGGGCCGGACTGTCGGCTGCATCGCGAGCACGATCTCGGTCGAACTGCAGGCACCCGGCTTGATCCAACGGAACGTGCCGCTCCGGGGCGACGCTTACACCGTCTACCGCTGCGGCGAGGTGCACGGTCGCATCACCAAACGGGTCGAAGACCTTGTCGAGTGGCTGCGCTTCGCGGACAGCGCGAAGGCGACGGAGAACCTTTGGGGCGAACGCTGGTCGAAGCTGGTCATCAATTCCAGCCACAACGGCCTCTCCGCCTGTACGGGCTATAGCGGCAACGAAATGTGCACCGTCGACGCCGCCCGGCGGCTGTCGATTCGCCTGTCCGGCGAGACCATCCGCGTCGGCAAGGCGCACGGCTTCAACTTGGAAGTCATCAAGGGGCATACCGCCGACGAATGGGTCGCGGCGGCGGACGGCGATCCCGCCGCGCTGGATGCCGTCGAAAGCTCGATGATCGAGTCGGTGAAGAGCCGCGGTGACGGCCAACGCCCGTCGATGGGCCAGGACATGGCCAAGGGCCGCCGCACCGAAATCGACTTCCTGAACGGCCTTGTCGTCGAAAAGGGCCGCGAGGCCGGCATCCCGACCCCGGCGAACGAGGGAATCGTCAAGGCCGTCACGGCGGTGGAACGCGGCGAGGCCAAGCAAGGCCCGCACATGATCGAAGGGCTTTAATCCACGTCGCGTGCCTAGAGAAACCAGCGTATTGCCCTATCTCGGCGCGGAACACCCGGTCGAGACGCGACGGATGATCCAGACTTTCCACCAAGCCGCCGCGAGAGTGGCCGGAAATCTGGATAAGGCCCGAATTTCGCTATCGCTGTTCCGTGCCCTCACACGAGATCGCGCGGAATTTCGATTGTCCAGTTCCGGTCGCTCACGGGCGTCCCGCTTTCCCATGCCTTGAGGCTAAGCGCGCAGATGAAGGCATCCTTCGTACACCGCAGGCTCGAGACCGTTTCGGTCGTCGCCTTCAGATCGCCGCGCCGGAACTCCCAGGTGAAGGTCGCGTCGGCACGCGCGCTGAGTGGGTCGTTACCGACAATGCGGTAGATCTCCTCCGCCGTCGAGGCGACCTCCCAGTCGATATCGTCCAGCCGGTAACGGCCGTTATCGTCTTGAACGGTCACCGTGGTCTCGCCGGTCACCGCGTCATGAACGATGGACCGCTTGCGAACGGGCGGCGCCAGATCGGTCCGGTTCAGCGATTGCCCGATCGCGACGTCGGGCTGCAGCGTGACCAGGGCATCCTTTCCGCCGTCGTCGTAGACCGGGAGCGAGAGACGACTGTCGCCGCGATACAGCGTGAGCGCGACCGGCTCCGGCGACGGCCAGACCATCGGCCAATAGGTCGTCGAGAGCGCCACACGAATGCGGTGTCCCGCCTTGAAAGCGTATCCCTTGAAATCCAGCGGCAGTTTGAACCGGTAGCGCCGGCCCGGTTCGAGCGGTGCCGGATTCCGATCATCCGTCATACGGGTCAGGTTGTGCAGACCGAGGTTGACCCGCACCGACGTGCCGTCGGGCTTCACATCACAGATCCGGATGGCCAGGAATGCCGCCGGCCGGTCGACCGAGAAATCGAGGTCCAATTCCGGCACGCCGAGTGTCACGAGCCGATGGTCCAGCGGCGCGGAGTCGAAGCAGATCGATTGACCGTCGTCGGGCCGCTGATCGCCGGGTAGCTCCGGACCCGGCGCGTAGGCGAACCAGGGCATCAGTTCGCCGGCGCACAGTCCCACCGTCTGCGGGGATGTGTATGCAACGTGCGACGGTTCCGGCGCAGCCGGCGACAACGCCCCCTCGCCCAAATACAGCGTCAGCGTGTCATACGGCACCGGCCAGTCGGATTCGGCGATCCACCGTCCCGGCGCCTCGGCATAGAAGGTCTCCGGCGGGACGTTTTCCGGGATGAAGGCCTGGACGACCGGCTCGTCCTCCACGCCGTTGCGCTCGCTCCGCAGCCATCGCCCGAACCACCGAACGGCGTCGCCGAGAAAATCGAACCCGGGACCCGGCATCGCGAAATGGGGATACCGATGTCCCCACGGCCCGAACACGGCCCGCGCCGGACCCTTCACCGCATCGAGAAGCTTCGGCAGCGTTTGGGTGTAGTTGCTGTCGGCCCACCCCCCGGTCATGAAGATGGGGCAAGTGATCTCGTCAGCCCGCTCGATCCGGTGATCATCCCAATAGTCATCGCGCCGCTGATGACCGAGGTAACTCGTGATCTCCGGATGCATGTTCTCCAGACGCTCGCGCCACATATCGCGCCAGGCGTCGCCGACGATGGCGGGATCGGGCGGGCGGCTGCACATGCCGACGACGCCGGTCCCCCACACGAAATTCCGGTTCAGGAGACACGCGTTCTTCCACAGCATGCCGTCGCTGTACCGGTCGGAGCTGAAGGACGACACCATGATCGCCTTCAAACCGGGCGCATGCCTGTCCGCGGCCATGATGCTGTTGATGCCGCCCCACGACAATCCCATCATCCCCAGGTTGCCGTCGCACCAAGGCTGGTCGGCAAGCCACTGCAGCACGGCCGGAATATCAGCGTAAGTTTGTCGCGCATCGAAGTGACCTGCGGAATCCCCGGCCCCGCGCATGTCGACACGGCAGCCCGCAAAACCGTTGACGGCGAGAAAGGAATGGCTTTGATAATCCCGCGTCGCCGTGGCGTCGCGTTTGCGATAGGGGATTATCTCCAGCACGGCGGGAACCGGGTTGGTCTCCGATGCGTCCGCCGGCAGCCAGAGCGTGGCGGCAAGGCGAACGCCGTCCGGCAGTTCGATCCAGCTATTGTCGATATACCGGAAATCGCCGTCGCATACCGCCGCGTTCACGATGGCCTCACTTCCCTAGGGGGTGCCGTCTGGTCACGGTCACGCCGCAACGGTCTGCCGCGATCGCGCGTCTTCCTTGACCATGTCCGCCCCCTTTTCGGCGATCATGATGGTCGGGGCGTTGGTGTTGGTCGACGTGACCGCCGGCATGACCGAGGCGTCGATAACGCGCAACCCATCCATCCCGTGCACGCGCAGGCGATCGTCCACCACGGCCATCGGATCGTCCCCCATGCGGCAGGAACAGGTCGCGTGATACACCGTGTTGCCGGTCTGACGTGCGAAGTCGAGCAACTCGTCATCGGTCTGGACGTCGCGGCCTGGAACAGTTTCCGCCACCAGATACGGCTTCAGGGCCGGCGCGTTGAACCAATCCCGCACCATCCGCAGACTGGCGACGACGGTGCGCTGGTCCCGTTCCTCCGCCATGTAGTTAGGATTGATCGCCGGTTGATCGTGCGGATCCGCCGACCGGGCCTCGACCGTGCCCCGGCTTTCCGGGCGCATTTGCCACACACCGGACGTCATGCCGGGCTTCGTATCGAGTTGCCGCTTCGGTCCGGTGGCGTAGCTCGCCGAGGCATAGAGCGCCTGCACATCGGGCGTCGCCGATTCCGGCAACACTTTTACCGACGCACAGACCAGCGACGCGGCATAGGTCAGCATTCCACCGCCGTGTACGGCATACTTCATCAACTCGCCCGCGAACCGAATACCGCGAGAGCGCTCGTTCAAGGTCGCGATATCCTTCACCGCGGCCTGTATCCGGACCAGAAAATGGTCCTGGAAATTCTTGCCGACACCCTGCAATGCGTGCCGCACGTCGACCCCGATGCCGGACAGATGACCCGGATCGCCGACGCCCGACAGTTGCAGGATATGCGGCGAGCCGATGGCGCCGGCGGAGACGATCACCTCCGCCCCGGCATCGGCGCGTTCCAACGCTCCGCCACGTGTGAATTCGACCCCGACCGCACGCCGCCCTTCCAGGACCACCCGGTGAACAAGGGCATTCGTGACGACCTGCAGATTCGGCCGGCGCATCGCCGGGCGCAAATAGGACCGCGCGGCGCTTGCCCGGAAACGGCCGCCACGGGTCTGCTGGACCCAGCCGATATGGTCGCCCAGACCATGCGGCAGGTCGTTCAGATCCTCACGGTACTCCCAGCCCATTTCCCGGCCTGCCTCGATGGCGACCCGGCACAATTCCGGTTGATCCCGGGTGAGCGACGTGAACAGCGGGCCGCCCTTGGCGTGGACGGCGTTGGCGGGTCCGTCCCAATTCTCGGCCTTGCGGAAATAGGGGAAGACGTCCTTCGCGCCCCAGCCACGGTTGCCGAGTTGGGACCAATGATCGTAGTCCTCAGGCTGGGACCGGATGTAGATCATACCATTGATCGAACTCGACCCGCCCAGCACCCTACCGCGCGGATAGGGAATCTCGCGGCCATTCAGTCCCGAGTCTCGGTCGGCCTTGAACCCCCAGGTGAGTGTCGGGTGGTCCAGCAATTTGATGAAACCGCCGGGAATATGGATCAGCGGGTTCCAATCCTTGCCGCCCGCTTCCAAGAGGATCACGCGCGTGTCGGGGTCTTCGGTCAGCCTGTTCGCGAGCACGCATCCGGCCGAGCCTGCCCCCACGATGACATAATCCGCTTGCATGGCAATCTCCCGTAACCAGCGGACATCTTACGTCTGGCAGCCGGTTCGTTCCAAACCGGCGCCCTGGGGGCCGCATCCCACATTCCGGAAAACGTCAGAGGGAGGGTGCTGGATTCGGCAGTTGGTCGGAATCGAGGAGATGGAGTTCAAACGGTAGACCCTGCCGGCATTCCCATGGAATGGGCAGGGTCCTACGCTATGCGAGGGATCGTGTGACCTCGCGCCCGACTTAGGAGACGGGCTTCTATTGCAATGAAGCAATCGTAAGTTTCTATGATCATGAATTGTCGGGGGGAGTCATGTTTTTTACGCACCCTCCTTGCCGTATGTACGCAATCTTCCTGTCGAAAAGACATAACTTCTTTCCGATTATTGCGCATTTTAATTGTGCAGCAACATAATCTGTCCGTCAAGCGAATCCCGTCAACCGCCGCGCTGGCGCCGTTTTCGCCTCTGTTCGCGACGGAATTTACGCCATTTGGCGACGTTACGATTGTGCTCTTCTAGCGTCTTGGCAAAGGCGTGCCCGCCGGTCCCGTCCGCGACGAAATAGTATTCTTCGGATTCGATCGGGTTCATCACGGCGGCCAGCGACTCGCGCCCGGGATTGGCGATGGGGCCCGGCGGCAGACCTTTGATCCGGTACGTGTTGTAGGGATCGTCGCGCCGGAGGTCCTTGCGGGTCAGGCGCCGGCCGAGCGACCCGCTTCCTTTGGTCAGCCCGTAGATCGCCGTCGGATCCGATTCCAGCCGCATGCCCTTGCGCAGCCGGTTCACAAAGACCGCCGCGACGCGGGGGCGCTCTTCCGGGACGGCCGTCTCCTTCTCCACGATGGACGCAAGGATGACGGCTTCTTCGATCGTCTGGATCGGTAAATTCGGTGCCCGGTTTTCCCAGAGTTCCTCGACCGCCGCAATCATGGCGTCCGCCATGCGGTCCAGAATCGCCTGCCGCGTATCGCCGAGCGAAAAATGATAGGTGTTTGGCAACAGCGTGCCTTCGTCGGGTTGGGTCTCGACCTCACCCTTCAGGCCCTCCGACTCCGTCAGCAAACCGACGATTTGCTTCGACGTCAGCCCTTCGGCGACGGTGATCCGCCGGACGACCGTCTTGCCTTTGAGCAGGATATCCAGCGCACGCTCGATACTCACCCGCTCCTCGAAGACATATTCGCCCGCCTGCAGCTTACGCTGCGCGTCGCGCACCCATGCCGCTATGACGAAGAGAGTCGGGTGTTCCACGACGTCTTCGGCCGCGAGCTTATGCGCGATTTCCGTGAGGCCCGCGCCGCGTTTGACCACCACCGTTGTCGATTCGACCAAGGGTCCCGGCGCGGAAATCGTCGAAAAACCCCATATAGCAACGCCGCCAGCAAGGATACTGGCGGCGATAAGCAATCCGGCGACGATTCGTGTCAGTCGGGATTTGGTCATTTCCGGATTACGGCGCCTGCGACATCACGAGGGATGCATTCGTTCCGCCGAACCCGAAGGAATTCGACATGATGTTTCGAACCTTTCGCTCTTTCGATTCGTGCGGCACGAGATCGATGTCGCAACTGTCGGACGGGTTGTCCAGGTTCAACGTCGGGGGCACGACACCCGCGTTCATCGCCTTGATGCTGAAAATCGCTTCCACCGCGCCCGCCGCCCCAAGAAGGTGCCCGATCGCCGACTTGGTCGACGACATGCACAGCTCGTAGGCGTGATCGCCGTAAAGGCGCTTTACCGCGTTCACTTCGATTTCATCGCCGAGCGGCGTGGAAGTGCCGTGAGCATTGATATAGTCGATGTCTTCCGGATTTCTCCCGGCGCGCTTGAGGGCCGCCTTCATGGCCCGGAAGGCCCCATTGCCGTCGTCTGCAGGCGCCGTGATATGGTGCGCATCGCCGGACATCCCGTAGCCGGTGACTTCGGCATAGATCGTGGCACCGCGCGCCTTGGCGTGCTCCAGCTCCTCGAGGACGAGAACGCCCGCCCCCTCGCCCATGACGAAACCGTCGCGATCCTTATCCCAGGGCCGCGACGCTCTTTCGGGCGTATCGTTGAAGTTGGTCGAGAGCGCCTTCGAGGCGGCAAAACCCGCGATGCCGATTCGGCACACCGTCGATTCCGCGCCACCGGCCACCATGACGTCCGCATCGTCGAGCATGATCAGCCGCGCGGCATCGCCGATCGCATGCGCACCCGAGGCGCAAGCGGTCACCACCGCGTGGTTCGGACCACGGAACCCAAACCGGATCGACACTTGCCCAGAGGCCAGGTTGATCAGATTCGCCGCGATGAAGAACGGGCTGACCCGGCGCGGGCCGCGCTCATGCAGCGTGATCGACGTATCGCAGATACCCGGCAGGCCGCCGATACCCGATCCGATCATCACGCCGGTCCGGTCTCGCGCTTCCTCGGCTTCCGGCGTCCAGCCCGAATCCTCGACCGCCTCGCATGCCGCCGCAATGGCACACATGATGAAGCGGTCCATCTTGCGCTGGTCCTTCGAATCGATCCATTCGTTCGGATCGAATTTACCCTCGGACGCGGGTCCATAGGGGATTTCACCGGCAATCCTGCAACTCAGGTCCGATACATCTTCGAATGACTGGATCGCCGCAATGCCCGTCTCACCGTTAACGAGTCGACCCCATACGTGATCGACCCCGATACCCAACGGACAGTTAACGCCGAGGCCCGTAACGACTACACGTCGCATGATAAGAGCTCGAAATCTAGAAGGGCGGTGTTCGCCCGCGCGGCGCTAGCCGGCGTTCGTTTCGATGTAGCTGATGGCATCCTTGACCGTAAGGATTTTCTCCGCTGCATCGTCGGGAATCTCACAACCGAATTCTTCTTCGAACGCCATAACAAGTTCGACCGTGTCGAGGCTGTCCGCGCCAAGATCATCAATAAAACTGGCACCGTCGGAAACCTTCGCTTCATCGACGCCGAGATGTTCAACGACAATCTTCTTTACGCGTTCAGAAACGTCACTCATCTCATTAAAACCCTTCTTAGATTGCTGGGTCGCGGCCCGGCCTACCGACCGTCCGATTTACGGCCCCTACCCTTTGATTAGTTAAGCCGCGGCACGCTGAGGCGGCGCTTGGTTATCACACTTTAATGGCTATGGCTAGCACTGCCGAGAAACTGCAGTTTAACGTTTTAGATCATCACCATACCACCGTTGATGTGCAATGTCTGACCGGTAACGTAGGCGGCTTCTTCGCTCGCCAGATACAGGACACCGGCCGAAACATCCTGTGGGGCGCCGAGCCGTCCGGCGGGGACGGCGCCCAACAGCTTCTCCTTGATGTCGTCTTTCAGGACATCGGTCATGGCCGTTTCGATGAATCCCGGCGCGACGCAATTCACCGTTATCCCCCGGGCGGCGACTTCCTGCGCCATCGATTTCGACATGCCGATCATGCCCGCCTTCGACGCGGCGTAGTTGGCCTGACCCGCATTTCCGGTGACGCCGACGATCGACGTGATATTGACGATCCGGCCCCAGCGCCGCTGCATCATGCCGCGCATGACGGCCCGGCTCAGCCGGAACGCCGCGCCGAGATTGACGTCCATGACGGTGGCCCAATCCTCGTCGGTCAGCCGCATCGACAGCATGTCGCGTGTCAATCCCGCGTTGTTGATCAAAACATCAATCGGCCCAACGGCTTCTTCGACATCCTTCACAAGTTGCGTCGGCGCGTTCGGATCGGAAAGGTTTGCGGGCGTCACCGCGGCGCGGTCGCCGAGTTCATCGGCCAGCGCCGTGAGGGCGTCCGCCCGCGTGCCGGATAGCGCAACCGACGCACCTGCGCCGTGCAGACATCGCGCGATGTCGCCGCCGAGCCCGCCGGACGCTCCGGTCACAAGCGCCGTTTTTCCTGAAAGATCAAACATCGTAGCCGTCCTACTTAGTGTGCCGCCGCGCTATTTCAAATTTCCTTCACGACCGTGTCGAAATCGGCCGGCCCCTGCAGCGATTTTCCGGTGATTTCGCGATCGATTCGGCGGGTCAGCGTGGTCAGTACCTTACCGGCGCCGGCCTCCACCAACGTATCGACCTGCTGCTCCTTCATATAAAGGACGCTCTCGCGCCAGCGGACCATGCCGGTAACCTGCTCGACCAGCAGCCGGCGAATTTCCTCGGGATCGCTGACCTGGCTCGCGGTCACATTCGCGACGACCGGCACCGAAGGGGCCGAGATCGTCGTCGTTGAAAGCGCCTCTTCCATGGCGTCGGCAGCGGGCTGCATCATCGGGCAATGGAACGGCGCGCTGACCGGCAGCATCACGCTCCGTTTCGCCCCGTGTTCGGCGGCGATTTCCACCGCCTTTTCGACCGCCGCGGTCGCACCGCTGACCACCACCTGCCCCGGCGCGTTGTCATTCGCGCAAGCGCAGATCCCCGCTTCGGAGGCCGCTTCGGCGACGGTCCGCGCCGTATCCAAATCCAATCCGATCAGCGCCGCCATGGCGCCCTCGCCGACCGGAACCGCCTTTTGCATGGATTGGCCACGAAGCTTGAGCAGCCGCGCCGCATCTTCGACGCGCAATGCACCGGCAGCCGCGAGTGCCGAATACTCGCCCAGCGAATGGCCCGCCACGAAGGCGGCCTTGCCGGGAACCGTGATGTTGCAATCCTGTTCCAATACCCGGACGACGGCCATGCTGACGGCCATCAGCGCAGGCTGGGCGTTTTCGGTCAGGATTAGCTCGTCTTCCGGCCCTTCGAACATGAGCTTGCTTAGGTTCTGGCTGAGCGCGTCGTCGACTTCCTCGAACAGATGCCGGGCCGTCGCAAAGGCGCCAGCCAGATCCTGGCCCATGCCGACCGCCTGCGATCCCTGTCCCGGGAATACGAATGCTAATGTCATGTGTTTTTGGCCTCGCCCCCCTCGTTAAGGCGGGGTCAGTGATACCCGCTGACCGCTAGCTGTCAAGCACGCCTCGAACCGGACGGTGCCTGAGGGCAGAATACCGGGCCTTTTCGCTTTTCCCGAGGCGCGAAATGTGTATAGTGCGCCCCTTCGCAGCATGCCGATGTCGGCGTGCCCATGACCATAGCTCCTTGCCGGCCTCATGTGGGTCGGCTAGACCCGGTCGGTCCAGTGGAAATTCCCGAGGAATCCCATGGACTTCGGGTCGTTAAGAGCCGAAGGGAGTGTTTATAGATGCCGCTTTACGAAAGCGTGTTCATCGTCCGCCAGGACGTTACCGCCGCTCAGGTCGATGCCCTGGGAGATGGCTTCGCCAAGATTGTCGAGGACAATGGCGGGTCCATGGAACGGCGTGAATATTGGGGTCTACGGACCCTCTCCTACCGCATTAAGAAGAATCGCAAGGGACATTATGTCCTGTTCAACCTGAATGCGCCCCCCGCCTGCTTGCAGGAAATGGAGCGCAACATGCGTCTGAACGAAGACGTGCTTCGGTATATGACGATCCGGCTGGAGGATGCCCGTGCCGAACCGTCACCGATCATGCAAGGCAAGGGCGACCGGGAACGCGAGCGCGCAGACCGGGGCGGCCGCGGCGGTCCGCGTGGACGCGATCGGTCGGATCGGCCCGACAAGCCCGAAGCGAAGCCCGAGGCCAAGGAAGACGCACCGGCCGAGAAGCCGGCTGAAGCCGAGAGCGCGCCTGCAGAAACCAAAGAGACGGAGAGCTAATCATGGCACCACCACGTTCTGGCGGCGGCCGCCGGCCGTTCTTCCGGCGCCGCAAAACCTGTCCGTTCTCGGGTCCGAACGCGCCGACCATCGACTACACGGACGTCAAACTATTGAGCCGGTTCATCTCGGAACGCGGCAAGATCGTCCCCAGCCGCATCACCGCCGTTTCCGCGAAGAAACAGCGTGAATTGGCGAAGGCGATCAAGCGCGCCCGGTTCCTGGCGTTGCTGCCCTACGTTCTGAAATAAGCGAAAACGTTTCGGGTGCGGCGTGGATGTATTCTGGCAGACAATGGCTGACGATCCTGCTTTCGGGCGGGACAACGGCGTTTGCCTTCATGATGGCGCTGAGCGGCAGCATCGGCGGCATGTTCCTGTCGAATTTCACCCAACTGCCGTTGTTCCTTGCCGGGCTCAGCCTCGGCATGACGGGCACGATCGCAGCCACCGGCGTGGCCGCGGGCGTCCTTCTGATCGCCGGGGCATCGATCGGCATTCCTTTGTTGCTGGTACTCTATGCGGCGCCGACGATCATTCTAACCCGTCAAGCTGTGCTTTCGCGCCCGGACGGCCAAGGCGGCCAGGAATGGTATCCGCCGGGGCTTCTTCTACTTTGGACAACAGGCATGGCGGCGGTCTTGATGACCGTCGGGTTCGTCCTGTTGAGCAGCAGTGCGGAAAGCGCGGAGGCCGGCATCCGGCAATTGCTGGACCAGGTCTTCCAACGAATGGTGCCTGCCGGGAAAGCCGAACAGCGGCAACTCCTGGTGGATGCGATTTCGCCGCTCCTGCCCGGCATATCCGCCGCGATGTGGATCCTGTTGGTGGCGGTGAACGGGTCGCTTGCGCAGGGCCTGTTGGTTCGGGGTCAGCGCAACATGCGGCCGAGCCCGGATTTGGCGACGCTCGAATTGCCGCGGGCGCTCTTGTTCATCCTGGCGATCGCCGTGGCAGCCGGATTACTGTTGCCCGGCGGCTTGGGCTATTTCGGACGCAACATCGCCGTCGTTCTGGGCGTGCCGTATTTTTTCGCCGGTCTCGGCGTCCTGCACTTCCTGTCGCGGCGGCATCCGGCCGGCGTCCTGCTGCTGTTTCTCTGTTACATGATTCTCATTCTGTTATCCCTGTTTTTCAAATGGCCCACGTTTGCGGTCGCCGTGGTCGGCATGGTCGATCAATGGACCGATTTGCGCCAACGGCTGCGCAACCGTGGACCGGACTAGGAGGTTAAGCCATGGAAGTCATTCTGCTGGAGCGGATCGAAAAGCTCGGGCAAATGGGCGATGTCGTCGCCGTGAAGCCTGGCTACGCGCGCAACTATCTTTTGCCGGCAAGAAAGGCGATGCGGGCAACGAAGGAAAACCTCGCGGTTTTCGAAACGCAGCGTCAGCAACTTGAGGCGGAGAACCTGAAACGTCGCGACGAGGCGCAACAGGTCGCCGACAAGCTCGACGGGCTGAAGGTCGTGATCATCCGAAGCGCGGGCGAAAGCGGACAGCTCTACGGATCGGTAAACGCCCGCGACATCTCCGATGCGGTCACCGAAGGCGGCTTCACGATCCAGCGCAACCAAGTCGTTCTCGAGCGCCCGGTCAAAACGCTGGGCCTGTTCGACCTGCGCATCCGTCTCCATCCCGAGGTCGACGCAACGGTGACGGCCAACGTCGCCCGGTCTGACGAAGAAGCTGCCGAGCAGCAGCGTCTGGGGCGTGCCATCCTCTCGGCGGAAGCCGAAGAGGCCGCACAGGAAGCGCAGGCGGCCGAAGAAGCACAGGCCGCCGCAGAAACCATGTTCGACCCGGAAGCGGCGGAGCAGGCGAAGGAAGTGGCCGCGGGCCTCGACGAGGCCATGGACGATGGCGACAGCGAGGAACCGGCAACCGCACCGGCCGAAGAAGCGCCGGCCGACGCCGAGAGCGACTCGGAGAAGGATCAGACCTGACCGACCTGCCGAATCCGGCCGGCAGCGACTCCCGAAAAAAAGAATTCGGACCGCTGTCACGCCGGATCAGCTTGGCGTTGGAGACTTATCCCCGGGTTCCTTCTAATTCGGTGCTTGTCCTCCACGGGAGCAGTGGTAAGTTGCGCCCCCCATGTCGAACACCGTACCCGATACGAATGTCGCGCCGCTTCACGGCGACGATGCCACCGACCAGGCGCTGCTTCGCGTCCCGCCGCATAATGCGGAGATCGAAGCCGCCCTTTTAGGCGCCATTCTGACCAACAACCGCGCGTATGAGCGGGTCGGCGATTTCCTGCAGCCGGATCACTTTTACGAGCCGGTACACGGCCGTATCTTCGATGCCGCCGCCAAGCTGATGGAACAAGGGCAGATCGCCAGCCCCCTGACGCTGAAATACTTCTTCGAAAACGACGAGGCGCTGGCGGCGGTCGGCGGATCGCAATACCTGTTCGACTTGGCCGCATCGGTCGTGACGGTGATCAACGCCGGCGACTACGGCAAGACGATCCACGACCTGTATCTGCGCCGCCAGCTGATTGCGTTGGGCGAGGACGTCGTGAACGACGCCTACGAGCCGGATATCGATACGCCGGCGGGCGGCCAGATCGAAACGGCGGAGCAGCGTCTCTACGACCTCGCCAACACCGGCGAACTGGAACGCAGCGTCATGCCGCTCGGGGAGGCGGCGAACATCGCCGTGCAGAGCGCGGAGGAAGCCTTCCGCCGCGACAGCCATGTGGTCGGCGTGACGACAGGTCTCAAAGACCTCGATCAGAAGCTCGGCGGCCTGCATCCGTCGGACCTGATCATCCTGGCCGGCCGCCCGTCGATGGGTAAGACGGCGCTGGCCACCAATATCGCCTTCAACGCCGCGAACCATTTCAAGGAGACGGTCGACGAGAACGGACGGACGCATACCGAAGGCGGCCATGTCGTGTTCTTCTCGCTCGAAATGTCCGCCGAACAGCTCGCCTCGCGTATCCTGTCGGAGCAGGCGGAACTGTCGTCGGACGCGATCCGGCGCGGCGACATCAGCAGCGACGAGTTCAACAAACTCGTCCTCGCCAGCCAGAAAATCCACAAACTGCCGCTCTATATCGACGATACGCCGGCGCTGACGATTTCCGGTCTGCGCACCCGCGCGCGCCGGCTGAAGCGGCAACAGAAACTGCACATGATCATCGTCGACTATCTGCAGCTTCTGCATCCCGCCCCCGGCCGACGCACCGACAACCGGGTGCAGGAAATCTCGGAAATCACCCGGGGTCTCAAAACCCTGGCCAAGGAGCTGGAAGTGCCGGTGCTGGCGCTGTCACAATTGTCGCGTCAGGTCGAGAACCGCGAGGACAAGCGGCCGCAGCTTGCGGATCTGCGCGAGTCGGGATCGATCGAACAGGACGCCGACGTCGTGATGTTCATCTTCCGCGAAGAGTACTACCTGGAGAAAGGCGAGCCGATCCAAGGCCTCGAAGAAGCACAGGACAAATTCCTCGGCCGCAGCGAGCAATGGGCCCAACGCCTCGAACAGGTCCGCAACACCGCCAGCGTCATCATCGCCAAACAGCGGCACGGACCGGTCGGAACGATTGATCTATACTTCGACGGGAAATTCACCCGTTTCGGGGATTTGGACCGGCAGCATAGTGAAGATGCCTTCCCCTAGAACCAGCGGCCCGCCGAATGCGACCACGGTCCTGACGATCGATCTGGACGCGTTGGCGGCCAACTACCGGCTCCTCAAGCAGCGCGCCGCACCGGCACAATGCGCGGCGGTGGTGAAGGCCGACGGCTATGGCTTGGGCGTCGGACCGGTCGGCCGCACCCTGCACGCGGCGGGATGCACGCGATTTTTCGTCGCCCATCTGGACGAGGCCGCCACCCTGCGCGCGGCCCTGGGCGCGGCCCTGGGCGGCGAGAATTCCAACGCGGAAATCGCCGTGCTCAACGGTTTGATGCCGGGTCAGGAAAAAGTCTTCCGCGAAAACGGCTTGATCCCCGTGCTGAACGATTTGGGTCAGATCGCGCTATGGTCCGACGATTGCCGGGCGAACGGCACGCATCCCGCGATCCTGCATCTCGACACCGGCATGTGCCGCCTCGGCCTGCCGCCGGAGGAACAGCAAGCCTTGTTCGACGATCCGCAGCGCCTCGACGGCCTGTCGCTCCGCTGCATCATGAGCCACCTCGCCTGCGCCGACACGCCGGATCATCCGCTCAATCGGCAACAGCAGATCGACTTCGCGGCCGCGATCAAGCGACTGCCGAAGGTCGACGCCTCGCTCGCCGCCTCGTCCGGCATCTTCCTCGGCCCGGACTGGCATTTCGATATGGTGCGGCCCGGCGTGTCGCTTTACGGCGTCGCGCCAACCCCCGGCGAGCCGAATCCGATGGCGCCTGTCGTGAAACTATCGGGGAAAATCATACAGATACGTCACGTTGACGCTCCACAGACCGTTGGCTATGGTGCGACGCATCGCTTCACCGGCCCGACGCGCGTTGCGACCGTTGCTGCCGGGTATGCGGACGGCTATCTGCGCAGCCTCAGTGGCCGAGCCTCCGCCAATATCGGCGGCGTAACAGTACCGGTGGTCGGTCGGGTATCGATGGATTTGATTACGCTCGATATTACCAACGCACCGGCGGCCCAATCCGGCGACATGATTGACCTTATCGGCCCGGGCTTCGACGTCGATGCCGCAGCCGATGCGGCGGGAACCATCGGCTACGAAATCCTGACCAGTCTCGGCCGCCGCTATCAGCGACATTATGTTGGAGGCACTGCATGACCGCCGTGCAAACCGTTGGACGGTTGTTTCTCGCCTTTCTGGAAATCGTCGGCGAGGTGACGGTTTTCACGCTCGTCTCCATTTCGCATTGTCTCCGGCGTCCTTTCTATTTCCGGCTGATCGGCCGCCAGATGATGGAGATCGGCTATTACTCGCTGCCGGTCATCGCCCTGACCACGCTGTTTGCCGGAATGGTCCTAGCGCTGCAGAGCTACACGGGTTTCCAACGAAATTCGGTCGGCGCGGAAAGCGTGATCGCCGAAATCGTCGTGCTGAGCATCACCCGCGAACTCGGGCCCGTCCTGGCGGGCCTGATGGTCGCCGCCCGCGTCGGCTCGTCGATCGCGGCGGAAATCGGTACGATGCGCGTCACCGAGCAGATCGACGCCTTGGTCACGCTGTCGACAAACCCGTTCAAATATCTCGTCGCGCCGCGGATGATCGCCGGCGTCACGACCCTGCCGATCCTGATCTTGATCGGCGACATTATCGGCGTGTTCGGCGGGTACATCGTCGCCGTCTACAAACTCGGGTTCAACCCGACGCTCTATCTCAAGAGCAGTTGGGAAAACCTGTTCCTCGAAGACGTGGTCACCGGCCTGGTGAAGGCTGCGGTATTCGGCTTCGTCGTCACCTTGATGGGCTGCTATCAGGGATACAACTCGCGCGGCGGCGCCCAGGGGGTCGGCGCGGCGACGATCAACTCGGTCGTCAGCTCGTCGATCCTCATTCTGATCCTGAACTACCTCATTTCGGCGATGTTCTTCGGCACATGACGACACCCAAAATCAGCCTGCGCAACGTCGTCAAAGGGTTCGGCAAGAAAGTCGTGCTCGACGGCGTCGATCTTGATGTCATGCCGGGCGAGTCCGTCGTGATCATCGGCGGTTCCGGCTCGGGAAAGTCCGTGACGCTGAAATGCATTCTCGGACTGCTGACACCCGATTCCGGCGAGATCGAAATCGACGGCGAATCGGTTGTCGGCATCAGCGACGGCGACCGCGAGCATATCAACGCGAAAATCGGCATGTTGTTCCAAAGCGCCGCGCTGTTCGACAGTCTGACGGTCTGGGAAAACGCCGCCTTCGGCCTGGTCGCCGGCAAGGGTATGTCGCGAAAAGCGGCGCGGCCGATCGCACTGGAGAAGCTGGCGTTGGTCGGCCTCGACGAAAAGATCGCCATGATGTCGCCGGCGGACCTGTCCGTCGGCATGCGAAAGCGGGTCGGCCTCGCCCGCGCGGTGGCGACCGATCCGGAGATCATCTTCTTCGACGAGCCGACGACCGGCATCGACCCCATCATGGGCGACATCATCAACGAACTGATCGTGGAGTGTACCCGCGAGACCGGCGCGTCCGGCCTCACCATCACCCATGACATGGCGAGCGCCCGCAAAATTTCGGACAAGATCGCCATGTTGTATAAAGGCAAGATCGTGTGGGTCGGCCCGACGGCGGAGATCGATAAGGCGGACAATCCGGTCGTCCAGCAGTTCATCTTCGGCCGGGCGGAAGGCCCGATCGAATTGGATGTCAGCACGGTATGATCCCGGCGATACTCGAAGCGGCGCGCCCTTTAATTCGGCAACGCGGAGCCTGAAATGGCCCGATCGACGACACGCTACGTCTGCCAAGCCTGCGGCACCGTGCACCCGCGGTGGGTCGGCAAATGCGACGGATGCGACGCGTGGAATTCCATCGTCGAGGAATCCGCATCGGAAACCGCACCGTTGGGCAAGAAAGCCAGCGGTAAGCGCGATAGCCGCGGCCGCAAAATCGACTTCGTCGAGCTGGACGGCAAGATCGAGCCGGCGCCACGGCGGCTGACCAAGATCGACGAATTCGACCGCGTAACCGGCGGCGGCTTGGTCAACGGCTCGGCACTGCTGATCGGCGGCGACCCCGGCATCGGTAAATCGACGCTGCTACTGCAAGTCACCGCCGCCCTCTCGAACAGCGCGCGCTGCGTCTATATCTCGGGCGAAGAAGCCGAACATCAGGTTCAACTGCGGGCGACGCGCCTGGGCGTCGAGAAATCGCCAGCGCAACTGGCCGCCGCGACCGACATGCGCGATATCCTCGCCAGCCTGGACACCGCGGATGGGCCGCAGGTCGTGGTCATCGATTCGATTCAGACCATGTATATCGACGCCCTGGAATCGGCCCCCGGCACGGTGGCCCAGGTCCGCGCCTGCGCGCAGGAGATCATCCGCCTCGCCAAGCGGCGCGGCTTCACGGTCCTGCTGGTGGGCCATGTCACCAAGGAAGGCACGATCGCCGGGCCGCGCGTGCTGGAACACATGGTCGATACGGTGCTCTATTTTGAAGGCGAGCGCGGGCACCAATTCCGTATCCTGCGGGCCGTGAAGAATCGCTTCGGCCCAACCGACGAAATCGGCGTCTTCGAAATGACCGATCGCGGCCTCGTCGAGGTTACCAACCCATCCGCGTTGTTCCTCGCCGAACGGCAAGGCGAAGCCACCGGCTCCGTCGTGTTCGCGGGAATCGAGGGATCGCGGCCAATGCTGGTGGAAATTCAGGCACTTGTGGCCCCATCCCCGCTGGCCACGCCACGCCGCGCGGTGGTCGGCTGGGACAGCAGCCGGCTGGCCATGGTGATGGCCGTCCTCGAGGCCCGCTGTGGATTGCAGTTTGGCGGAAATGATATATATCTCAACGTTGCTGGGGGGCTTCGGGTCAGCGAGCCGGCGGCGGATTTAGCGGTGGCGGCTGCACTGACCTCCTCGATCTCGGGACGACCGGTTCCCGCGGAAACGGTCGTCTTCGGTGAGATTGGATTGTCCGGTGAAGTGCGCCCCGTGGGCCAAGCCGAAGCACGGCTGAAAGAGGCTGAAAAGCTAGGGTTCACGGCGGCATTATTGCCCGGACGACGAAAAGGGACGAAGGGCAAGAGAGCGGCCGGTGGACTCGACCTTCACGAACTGCGCGATTTGGACGAACTTACACGGTTATTCGAACCAGGCGCCGGGCCGATTCGTGCGGTGGGAAATGGGTAAATGAGCAGCCTTCCCTTTGGCATCATCGACATCTGTTTCGTGGTCATTCTGGTGATCTCGGGCGTCCTCGCCTATCTGCGCGGCTTCGTCCGGGAGGTGCTGTCCGTGGCCGCTTGGATCGGCGCTACTTTCGCCACCCTTTACGGCTATCCCCACGTCCAGCCCTACACGCAGGAATTCATCGACAATCGCATGCTCGCCGATATGGCAGCCGGCGGATTGCTGTTCGTCGGATCGTTGATCCTGTTCTCGATCCTGGCGCAGGTCGCTTCGCGCGGTATCCGCGACAGCGCTGCCAGCAGCTTCGACCGATCGCTGGGCTTCGCCTTCGGCGTCTTGCGCGGTGTCATACTGGTGAGCCTCCTATACCTCAGCGCCGCATGGTTCTGGGGCCGCGATGATTTGCCCGAGGTCGTCACCGAGGCGCGCACCTTCCCCTTGATCGAAGGCAGCGCGGAAATCCTGCTCGCCCTGGTGCCGGAAGACGCCCGCGAATCCGCGGAGGAAGCAACCGGCATGATGAAGAACAAGGCGGATCGGGCCATCAACGCCGAACAGACACTTCGCGGGCTCATACAGCCCAAACCCGATACGAACCAGAAAGTCCAAGGCGGCCGCAGCACGACCGGCTACGGCAAATCGGAACGCAGCGAGATGCAGCGTTTGATTGAGAGCAAACAATAGCCAAACGAACAATCAGAGGGTGGGGCGAGCGATGATCACCACCAATCCGCTAGACGGCGATCATTTCAAGGAAGAATGCGCCGTATTCGGCATCTACGGCCATACCGAAGCGGCGGCGCTCGCCGCGCTCGGCTTGCATGCGCTTCAGCATCGCGGCCAGGAGGCCGCGGGCATTGTCACCCATGACGGTACCCAGTTTCACGCCCACCGCGGAATCGGCCTGGTGGGCGATATTTTTGCCGACCAGACGGTCATCGCCCGCCTAAAGGGCAGCAATGCCATCGGTCATACCCGGTATTCGACGACCGGCGAGCCGATGCTACGCAACGTCCAACCCCTGTTCGCCGAACTCGAAACCGGCGGCCTCGGCATCGCGCATAACGGCAATCTAACGAATGCCCATTCCGTCCGGAAGGAACTGGTCCACGACGGATGCATCTTTCAATCGACCTCCGATACCGAAATCATCGTCCATCTGATGGCGACCAACCACGGTACCGTGGTGGAACGACTGATCGTCGCGTTGCGGCAGATCGAAGGAGCCTATTCGCTGGCGATCATGGCGGAGGACTGCATGATCGGGGTCCGCGATCCGAACGGCGTACGCCCGCTCGTGCTCGGCCAGCTCGACGACAGCTATATCCTTGCGTCCGAATCCGTCGCCTTCGATATTATCGGCGCGGAATTCGTTCGCGACGTCGAGCCAGGCGAACTCATCGTCATCAATGCCGATGGTGTACACAGCCATCGCCCCTTCCCGCCCGCGCAATCGCGGTTCTGCATCTTCGAACATATCTATTTCTCGAAACCGGACAGCGTCGTCGACGGGACGTCCGTCTACGAGGCACGCAAGCGTATCGGCGTCGAACTGGCACGCGAAGTGCCCGTCGAAGCGGACATTGTCGTTCCGGTCCCCGATTCCGGCGTGCCGTCGGCCATCGGCTTCGCCGCTGAGGCCAGTCTGCCCTACGAGTTGGGGATCATCCGGAACCACTATGTCGGGCGGACCTTCATCGAGCCCAGCGACGAAATCCGACATTTCGGCGTGAAGCTGAAGCACAATGCGAACCGCGCGGTCATCCAAGGCAAGCGCGTCATTCTGGTCGACGACTCGATTGTCCGCGGTACCACCTCGAAGAAGATCGTCGAGATGGTACGCAGTGCCGGCGCCAAGGAAGTGCATATGCGCATCTCCAGCCCGCCGACCACGCATTCCTGTTTCTATGGGGTCGACACGCCGGAGCGCGACCAACTGCTCGCCGCCAAGAACGACGTGGAAAGTATGCGCAAGCTGATCGGCGCCGACAGTCTCGCCTTCATCTCGATCGACGGCCTGTACCGGGCAATGGGTCTGCCCGGCCGCGATCCGGAAGCGCCGCATTATTGCGATGCCTGTTTCTCGGGCGACTACCCGATCCGCCTGACCGACCAGATCGGCGGCAACGGCTCGCGCCAGCTCTCTCTACTCGCCGAAACCGGCTGATGGCGGCCCAAGGACGGCTCGACGGCCGGATCGCCCTCATTACCGGCGCCAGCCGCGGCATCGGTGCGGCCATCGCGAAACGCTATGCCGCCGAAGGCGCGCGGCTCGTCCTTGTCGCCCGCACGGTCGGCGGCCTGGAGGAAGTCGACGACGCGGTAAAGGCCGCCGGCGGATCCGCAACCTTGGTCCCGATGGACCTGACCGACGGCGCGGCGATCGACCAGCTCGGCGGCGCGCTGCACGAGAAATTCGGCCGGCTCGATATTCTGGTCGGCAATGCCGCGACCCTCGGCATCATGTCGCCGGTGGCCCATATCGACCCGAAGATCTGGGAAAACGCCGTCACGCTCAATCTGAACGCCAACTACCGGCTGATCCGCAGCCTGGACCCGCTGTTGCGCCAATCGGAGGCGGGCCGAGCCATCTTCGTCAGTTCCGGCGCCGCGCAAAGCGCCAACCCCTTCTGGGGCGTCTATGCCGCGACGAAGGCCGCGCTCGAAAGCATGGTCCGCATCTATGCAGCGGAATGCGCCCAGACGAATATCCGCGCCAACCTGGTGAACCCCGGCGGCCAGCGCACAGAAATGCGGGCGACGGCCTTTCCCGGCGAGGACCCGATGACCCTGCCCGACCCGGACGACATGACGGATGTCTTCGTCGACCTTGCCGAGGCGTCATGCGAGCGCACCGGTGAGGTCGTAAAAGCCTACCCACGCTGACGCGTCTTAAGCGGTTCGCGGCCCCCACAGAATAACGGCGGCGCCGATCAGGCAAATGCTGGACCCGACCAGGTCCCACCGGTCCGGCCGTGCACCTTCGACCGCCCAAAGCCACGCCAGCGAGGCCGCGATATAGACCCCACCATAGGCCGCGAAGGCCCGGCCCGCCAACGCCGCGTTCACCTGCG
The DNA here is from genome assembly GCA_965228975.1 of Alphaproteobacteria bacterium. Classification (GTDB taxonomy): domain Bacteria; phylum Pseudomonadota; class Alphaproteobacteria; order UBA8366; family UBA8366; genus JAJFJD01. Next base: position 917,147 of record OZ245851.1, on the reverse strand, counting down.
ACAACGCCACGGCAAAGACGATCAGGCTGACAATGCCCGGCACGAGCCACCAAGCCGGTTTGTCGAGCCGCAGCCAAGCCCAGAACGCGAAACATCCGCCGATTTCGGCGACCGCCGCCAATCCGTACCAGAAGACCGACTGCATACCGACTACGGTACGATAACGCCGGGGTTGAGAATGCCCGCCGGATCGAGTTGCCGCTTCGCCGCGTCGAGCACCGTACCGAACGTCTCCGGCCGCTGCTGCGTATACCAGGGCATGTGATCCCGGCCGACCGCGTGGTGATGGGTGATGGTGCCGCCCAGCGCGATCAGCGCCTCCGACGCCTTCTCCTTGATATGCCGCCATTGGTCGATCATCGCGCCCGGCCGGCCCTGTCCCTGGAAGGTGAAATACGGCGCCGGCCCGTCGGGGTAGACATGCGTGAACCGGCAGGTGACGGTCCCCGGCTGCCCTGTCGCCTCTTCGATGGCGGCGAGCGTCGCGGCCTTCACCTCATCATGGAATTCCCGGAACCGGTCCCAGGTGATCGACGTCTCGAAGGTGTCGCCGATCACGCCGACCGACATCAACACCTCCCGATAATGCGGCATGCGGATGAACGCGGTCCGCCAAGCGCCCGCCTTGCCGGACCGATGCGCCTCCGGATCCCTCCCCGCCTCGTCCTCGAAGAGGCCGCCGTGGTCGCGGCAAAGCTCGAGCCCCCGCGCCATCCAGGCCTCGACCGGATGATCCGCGGACTCGAAGGCGAGGATCAACACCGACTGTTCCCCGTCGCCGAAGCCGTTGTTATACGCCTCGCCCGCGTCGAGCAGCCGCAGGTTGGACGGGAAGATGCCGGATTGCGACACGGCGCGCACAGCCTCGGCCGCCTTGTAGAAATCGTCGAACAGGATGGCGCTGGACGCGCGGAAGGTGGGCCGGTCTTGAAGCCGCATCCAGGCTTCGGTGATGATCCCCATCGCGCCTTCGGAGCCGATCATGAAGCGGTCCGGGCTCGGCCCCGCGCCGGACCCGGGCAGACGCCGGCTCTCCATCACGCCCTGCGGCGCGATCATCCGGATGCTTTCGACGAAATCGTCGATATGGGTGTACAGCGTTGCGAAATGGCCGCCGGAGCGGGTCGCGATCATGCCGCCAAGCGTCGCCATCTCGAAGCTCTGCGGGAAATGACGCATGGTCAGCCCTTCCCGCTTCAGCGCCGCTTCCATATCCGGGACGCGGATGCCGCCCTGGATGCGCGCCGCCCGGCTACTGCGGTCGATCTCCAACACCTGGTCCAGGCGCGTCAGGTCGAGGCTGATCGCACCGGCGAACCCATCGCCGACCGATGGCTCCACGCCGCCGACGACGCTGGTGCCGCCGCCGAAGGGGATGACGGCGGCGCGGGCCCCGGTCGCCCAATCCAGCACGGCCTCGACCTCCGCCTCGGTCCGGGGATAGGCGACGAAATCGGGTGCGTTGGTGAACACGTCGTCAAAGATATAGGCATAGTCGGGGAAGGACTTGCCGTAGGTGTGCACCGCGCGGTCGTAGGTGCCATCGCTCGCGTAATCGGCCAGCGCCGCCGGCACGGACAGCTTCGGTTTCGGCAGCGTCGCGTTTTTCGCCGCGGGCGCCGTCAAGCGCTCCACGTCCGACACGTTGAACCGTTCGCCGAGGCGCTGCAGGAGCGCCGTTTCCTCGTCAGCGGATAAGCCATCGCCCTCGAAGCCCCAACCGCACAGTTTCAGCCGCCGGTCCACCATCGCACCCTCCCATGTCGTTTCGACCATCTTCGCGCCGACCGCGCCGGACGGCAAGGCGGCAGGACAGTCAGCGACAAAGGACCGCGGGACGATTACTTCTTCTTCGGCGCGTAAGGGTTCTTGCCGCTGCGGAGCTGCAAACGGATGGGCACACCACCTAGATTGAAGTCCGACCGCAGCCCGTTAATGAGAAAGCGGCGATAGGATTCGGGCAGTTCCTCGGTCCGCGACCCGAATACCGCAAAGGTCGGCGGCCGGGACTTCACTTGCGTCATGTAGCGCAACCTCAGGCGGCGACCCAAGCTGGTGAGCGGCGGCGGATGCGCCTCGATCATCAAATCGAGCCAGCTGTTCAGCCGGGCCGTCGAGATGCGCCGGTTCCAGACCTCATAGATCGCGAAGACCGCCTTCATCAGGTCATCGAGGTTCTGTCCGTTCAGCGCGGAGATGGTCACCACCGGAATTCCGCGGACCTGCGGCATCGAGGTTTTGAGCCGGTCCCGCAGATTGCGCAGCGCCGCGTCGCGATCCTTCACCGCGTCCCATTTGTTGGCGGCTATGACCAGGGCGCGGCCTTCGTCGATGACCTGCCGGGCAATGGTCAGGTCCTGCTTTTCCAGCATCACCGTGGCGTCGAGCATCAGCACCGCGACGTTGGCGAAACGGATACTGCGCTGCGTATCGGCGACCGAGAGCTTTTCGAGCTTGTCGTCGACCCGGGAACGGCGGCGCATGCCGGCGGTATCCACAAGCCGCAGCGGCTTGCCCTTGTATTCCCAGTCGACGGCGATCGAGTCACGCGTGATACCGGCCTCCGGCCCGGTCAGCAGACGGTCTTCGCCGATCAGGCGGTTGACCAGTGTCGATTTGCCCGTGTTCGGCCGCCCGATGATCGCAAGCTGCAACGGCGCATCTTCCGCCGTCGCATCATCCTCTTCCTCCGCTTCCTGCATCTCGGCATGCGCTTGCACAACATTGAACAGGTCGGCCATGCCGTCGCCATGTTCGGCCGAGATGGCGATCGGATCGCCGAGACCAAGACGGTAACTGTCGTAGATGCCGGCGTCGCCCGCCGAGCTCTCGCATTTGTTGGCGAGGAGGACGACCGGCTTGTCGCGGTGGCGGACCCAATCGGCGAAATGCTCGTCCATCGGCGTCAGACCGGCGCGGGCATCGATCATCAGCAGGATCAGGTCGGCTTCGTCCAACGCTTGTTCCGTCTGAGCCCGCATGCGCGCTTCAAGGCTGTCATCGGTCTTGTCCTCGAGGCCGGCCGTGTCGATCACGCGAAACGACAGTCCGGCGATGCGGCCGTCGCCCTCGCGCCGATCGCGGGTAACGCCCGGTGTATCGTCTACCAGCGCGATACGCTTGCCCACCAACCGGTTGAACAAGGTCGACTTGCCCACGTTCGGGCGCCCGATGATTGCGACAGTAAGGGTCATGCTACGTCAATCTAATCAACCGACCGAATGGCCGCCGCGCCTTAACGATAGGCGATGAGGTCCGCATCGTCGGTCAGGAAATAGATCGTCCCGTCGGCCACCACCGGCGACATCAGGATGCGGTCCGGCGCCTCCATCCGGCCAAGCGGCTCGCCGGTGTAAGGCGATGCCGTAAGGATTTCACCGTGGCTGCCCACCAGGACGAGCCGGTCCCCGACCAGCACCGGACCGGACCAACGGATCGGGTCCTTCTTTTTCTCTGGATTCTCGAAGCGGGGCAACGGTTGCACCCAACGGATCCGCCCACCCCGGCGGGTCAAACCGAATAGTTCGTTGTCGTTGCTCAGGACGAAGATGAACTCGCCCGCGACCCAGGGCGTATCGACCCCGCCGATGTTTCGTTCCCAGACGCGGGCGCCGCTGCGCTGATCGATCGCGACGAGACGCCCCGAATGGCTGATGGCGTAGACGACGCCGCGGTCGATTACCGGATTGCCGCGAATATGCGCCAGCGTCGACAAGGCGTCGGACCGGCGCAGCGCGGTGAGATTGTCGGACCAAACCACCCGGCCATTCTCCGCGCGCATCGCGAACAGCTCGCCGGAGCTATAGGGCACGATAACGGTCGACCCTTCGATCGCCGGGCTGCTTCCGCCGAGCAGACCGGCCGATTCCGTGATCGCTGTGTGCGACCATTTCTTTTCGCCGGTCTCGGCATCCAGAACGGAAAGCTGGTTGTCGATCGTGATGACGTAGACCCGTCCGTCGGCCACGGTCGGCGCCGCCCGCATCGGCCCGGACAATTCCTGCTGCCATTTCACTTCGCCGGTCTCGGCGTCGAGTGCCACCGCTTTGCCATAGCCGGTGGTGATGTACAGGCTGCCCTTATCGTAGGACAACCCGCCGCCGAACGAATCTTTATCCCGATTTGGCACCTTCGGCTTGTACCGCCAAAGCCAATCGCCGGTTTCGGCATCCAATGCCGTGACCCGGAAATTGACATCCATGGCATAGACACGGCCCTCGGCGATAACCGGCGGGGTCAGGAACTGGCGGCCCGACTGCGATCCCTTGCCGATACTCTCGTTCCACGCCTTTTTCGGCGCGTCCGCGACCTGCAGATGATGCATCGCATGGGTCGGCGAACCGCCGGGCTGCGGCCAAGCTTCGTTCAGATAGGGTTTCGGCAGCAACACGCGAAGGTCGGCCACACGCGGATCGGGCTCCAGGTCCCGCTCGAAAACCATCACCGAGATGCGCTCACCGGGAAGCGGCGGCTTCTTCTCATCCAAGAGCTCGTCTAACCAATCGCACCCGCCCACGCCGAGAATCACCAGGAATGCGAGGAAGCGCCACCGAACCAATACGGACATCAGATTTAACTCTACTGCTTCAAGGCACGGAGCATTTCCGCCGCCCGAGCCCGGGCGCCGGTCGGCGTTTCCGCATCGTCGGCCAACTGTGTGTAAATCTCGGCCGCCTTATCCGGATTCCCTTGCCGGATCTCCAACAGCGCCGAAAGCTCGCGCGCGGAAAAACGCCACGGGCTCTCGGCGTCCGTCAGCGGCGTCAAGCGCTCGGCCAATGCCGCCGGGTCGCCGGTATCGATCAGGTTCAGGACGTAGTACAAGCCGGCCAAGCCGGCATAGAGCTCATCGATGCTACCGTCCTTGGACAGCGCATCATATTCCGCGGCCGCCCCTTCCCGGTCTCCGTCCTTGGCCTTCAGCGCCGCGCCGCGGAACCGGGCGAGCGTCGCATAGCCGACATTTGCGTCCTGCGCCAACACGCCGAGCGCATCGATCGCTTCGTCGCTCTTGTTGTCCTGTATGAGTGCCACCGCCTTGGTGAACTGCTCGCTGTACTGGATACGCTGTTTCTTCGTGTACTCGCGCCAACCGACGATGCCCGCGGTCACGACGACAATAAGCACCACTCCCGCGATAGCGAATTTGCCGTATTTCTTCCAGTAGCGATTGAACTGGTCGCGGCGGAGTTCCTCGTCAATTTCGTTAAACAGGTCGGCCACGATGGTCTCCAAGCCGGAAAAAGGTCGGCTAACATAGCGGCGCGTCCCATTCCTGGCAAATGTCAAAACAGCGCATTCGCGCGCTTTTTAAACGGATATCGGACCAGGTTGTCCGGCCGATCCCGCTTCGGTGGTCCGGAATACCGCACTTGCGCCGGTTGGGGCGATCGGTCAGAATATTGGAGAATGATGAAGGATGTTTTTGTGCCGTCATCACACGTTTTCTCAGTACGAAACGGCTGGAGATGACCCCGGCGGGAGACGTTATAGAGTCGATATGGTCAGGCCGACGTAAGGTCGGCCTTGGCATCGCTTTTACCGCGCTGTTAGCGGCGTGCGGCTCGACGACGACCTTTTATTTCGCCGCCGCCAGTCTCGCGAATTTCGTCTACACCGACAAGCTGCCGACCGATTACCTGGCGGAATTCGCCAGCGGTCAGGAATGTAACTTCCTGAAATCACAAAAAGACGGTGGGCCGTTGTGCCGCGACTCCTTCGAGCGGGTCGTGTATGAACGGCCGCTCTATTGTTACCGGACATTAGGGGAAATCGCCTGTTATGAAAAACAGGACCCCTATGGCCGCAACTCGACACGGGTACGATAGGAGGCGCGATATGGCTCCATATCCTTCCGCACAGACCGGCATCGCCGGCGGTATCCGAACCACCGGTACGGAAAAAGGGCAATAAGAACGAGGGAGGCCTCGACAACGATGGCGAAGGTACTGCAACTGGCGAAGTTTCGCCGAAAGGGCGGGAAACCGGTTACCTTCAACCGGCAAGAGCTTCGACAACTGCTCGACGTCTACAGCCGGCGCGTCGCCAGCGGTGAGTGGAAGGACTACGCAATCGACCATAGCCGCGGCGGTGCCGTCTTCTCGATCTTCCGGCACACCTTCGATACTCCCGTCTTTTCCGTGGCCAAGCGCCCGAACGGCCGATATTGCGATTATCTGGTCATGAGCGGCCGCGAACAGATCAAACAAGGCCAGTCCATGGGCGAAGTTCTCTCCATCTTCGACCGGCCCCTTCACGTTATTTCCCGACACGGCTGACCGCCCCCAGCCGCGCAACTAAACCGCGTGCGTCTTGACGGGATAAAAATGTTCTTGTTATGTTCTTTTTTAGCACGACGAACATGACGGGATTGCCGAGGCATCATGGGCCGATTGAAGCAAGATCATCTGGCCGCGGAGGAGCAGCGAAGACGAGCCACCGTGCTCGGCGAACTTCAGAATCAAGCGGTCGACATCTTCTGCTGGTGCAACCGATGCGGGCATAACGCCGTCGTCTCCGTCGACCTGTTCATCGCCCAGCTCGGCCCGAATTTCCCGGTACCGGACGTCGGCGCCCGCCTGCGGTGCAGTGGATGCGACAGTAAGGACATCGCCGCCCGGCCCGCTTGGCCGTCGCTGGGACAGGTCGCACGACATCATGGGCCGAAGCTCGCGATCGACGACGCGGCCGACTAGCCGACGGCAAGACAGTCTGTCGCAAGACCGTCGGCTAAAGCATCGGAACGACTCGGAAAAACGACTTCCGAGTCGCGCCACGGAATCCGACGCATTGCGCGAACGCCGGCGGGATTCGCCGGAGGGCCGTTCAATCGAACCGCGATGACAGCTCCCATGCAGAGCACTGTCATATATCTGTCATAAACGGAGGAATGCTCCCCGCCGGGAAAATTTTTGAATTATGAAACAGGGGTTTAATGCAGTGACGTTGACGGCGACGCGATCTACGTCCATAAAAGCTGTAGGTGTGAAATCTTGTGGTGGGGTCCGCACCGATATATTGTGGTTACCATAGCCTGGTAACACGATATCTGGCCCTCACCGCCTACTCTCGGTGATCGGGTCAGGTAGACCAAAAAAGACACGGAGAGAGGCAAAAAAATGGTCTGGACCGACCATCGCGTCGATGAACTCAAGAAATTGTGGAACGAAGGCAAAACGGCGAGCCAAATCGCCGATGAGTTGGGGGATGTTACGCGTAACGCCGTGATCGGCAAGGCTCATCGATTGGGGCTTTCCTCACGGCCGTCGCCGATCAAGCGCAAGACGTTCGTTCTTCCCACGACGAATGAACGCATGTGCCAATGGCCGATCGGCAATCCGGGCGAACCGGGGTTCCATTTCTGCGACCACGTTGCGGCGGCAGGACGACCGTACTGCCAGGAACACTGCGTTCAGGCATACCGCCGCAAGAGCGAGTCAGCAGCCTAGCCACCAACGAACCCAAGGTCAGCGCGACCCAATCCAGCCGGAGTCCGGTGTCGTTGCGCCGGTTAGGGTGTTGCAATCAATAATAGAAAAACGTGCCGATCGGGCGGCACGCTAAGCGGCAGTGGCCGTTGCCTGCTGCCGCGCCAGCGATAGCGCCGTCGCGACGACCTCCGGCCCCGCGCCCGGCTGGTGCGCGTTCTCGCTGAGATGCCGCCGCCATATCTTCGCGCCGGGGACCCCCTGGAACAATCCCAGCATATGGCGTGTCATGGCCCTCAATGGGACGCCACGGGATCGTTCGCGCTCGATATAGGGCAGCATACGCTCGACGATACGCTCCCGCGCAATGTCGGCCGCCGGACCGCCAAAGAACCGCCGGTCCACATCCGCGAATATGAACGGATTCTGATAACCGGCACGGCCAAGCATGACGCCATCGAGATCGGCGAGATGTTCTTCCACCGCATCCAAGGTTGTGATCCCGCCGTTGATCAAGATGGTCAAATCCGGACGTTCGGCCTTCAGCCGATGGACCAGATCGTAGCGTAGGGGCGGGATTTCGCGGTTCTCCTTCGGGCTGAGGCCGGACAGCAAAGCCTTCCGAGCGTGAACGATGAACCGTGTCGTTCGCGTCTCGGCCACCGCGTCGACGAACCCTTTCAGCGCCGGCCACTCTTCTTGGTCGTCGATACCGATCCGCGACTTAACCGTGACCGGGATCGAAACCGCGTCCCGCATCGCGCCGACGCAACGGGCAACCAGGTCCGGTTCCGCCATCAGACAGGCGCCGAAGCGGCCCGACTGTACCCGGTCGCTCGGGCAGCCCACATTCAGGTTGACCTCGTCATACCCCCAGGCTTCGGCGATACGGGCGCATTCCGCCAGCGCGGCGGGATCCGATCCGCCGAGCTGCAGGGCGACGGGATGTTCCGCCGGATCGAAGCCGATCAGGCGGTCCCGGTCACCGTGGATCACGGCCCCGGTCGTAACCATCTCGGTATAGAGCAGACAATGGCGGCTGATCTGTCGCAGAAAGAACCGGCAATGCCGGTCCGTCCATTCCATCATGGGCGCGACGCAGACTCTATAGGGTTGATCTGTCGATATGTTTTTCATGCAACCGCCGAGAGCAAGGGCATACGTTCATACCCTAAAACGGCTTGAATTGCACTCGGTTGGGCTCCCTGTAACGCGCCGCATCGGCCACCGCATGAGCAGCGCGGCAGCGATGCGTCGCGGAAGCGATCTCCGATCTTATGCCAGTCCCCGCTCCTCGAGCACGGCTTTGGCGACCCGGAAACACTCAAGCGATTGCGGAACGCCGCAATAGATTCCAATCACATGGATGATCGCCCGGAGCTCCTCCTTGCTGACGCCATTGTTCAAGGCGCCGCGGCAGTGCGTCTCCCATTCCGTCATCTTGCCCAGCGCACCGATCATCGCGAGGTTCATCATTGAACGCGTCTTGGGGTCGATGGTGTCGTCGCCCCATCCGAAGCCCCAACACCATTCCGTCATGATCTCCTGGAAGGGCCGTGTGAAATCGTCGGCAGCCGCCAAGTTCTTCTCGACATATTCGGCCCCGAGCGTCGATTTGCGCTGCGCCAGGCCGAGTTCAAAGCGTTCCTTGTCCATTGCGAATTTCCTTTCAGTCGAAAAAATCGGCTCAACGCTAGCGTTGCCGACACAAGCCGCATTAGCATCTTTCCGGGCGTCGTGCACCGTCCACATCTTTTCAAGGCACGCCGAACACCTGCCGACGGTTATGAAAACAACCGATATGGGCGGGTGGATCGAACGTCTGTACTATCCGTTGTCGACGAATGTACGATGCCGCTATCTATAGCAATCATCATAGAAAGAAGGATCCGGACCCGTGGCTGCATCCCATACAAATAGTCAGCAAGATCTGATCGAGCGCGCCCAAGAGGTCATGCCGGCAGGTGGCTTCGGGAACTTCGATCCCGGCGTCTTCATCCGCGAGGGAAACGGTGCGCGTATTTGGGATGAGGACGGGAACGAATATGTCGACTATCTGATCGGCTCGGGTCCGATGATCCTCGGTCACGGCCATCCGGAGGTCGTTGAGGCGGTGCAAACTCAACTGACCAAAGGGACGACTTTTTTCACAAACAACGCATCCGGCATCGAACTGGCGGAAGAGATTTGCAAAGCCGTCGCCTGCGCCGACCAGGTGCGTTTCGTCTCGACGGGCGGCGAAGCGGACATGTATGCCATGCGCCTTGCCCGGGCACACACCGGGCGCGACAAGATCATGAAATTCGAGGGGGGCTATCACGGCATGTCCGCGGAAGCGCAGATGAGCCTGGCCCCCGAGAAGCTCGTGAACTTCCCGGTCGCGGTTCCGGACTCCGCCGGCATTCCCGACAGCGTCCGGGACGAGATGCTGATCGCCCCGTTCAACGACATCGATTTCGCGCGGTCGCTGATCGGCGAGCATGGCAACGAGATCGCCGCCATCATCGTCGAGCCGTTGCAACGCATCGTTCCCCCGGCGCCCGGTTTCCTCGAAGCGTTGCGGGAGGAATGCACCAAGCATGGAATCGTCCTGATATTCGACGAGATCGTAACCGGGTTCCGCGTCGCCTATGGTGGCGCGCAGGAACTTTACGGTGTGACGCCCGACGTCTGCACCCTTGGCAAGATCGTGGGCGGCGGGTTCCCGCTGGCGGCTATCACGGGCAAGGCCGATGTCATGGCGAATTTCGACAAAACCAAGGTCGGTGACGATCGTTTCTTGATGCAGCACGGGACGCTGAGCGGCAATCCCGTCGCCGCGGTCGCCGGGTTGAAGACCATGGAAATCCTGCGACGGCCCGGACAATACGAAAAACTCTTCTCGGCGGGCGAAACGGTCATGGGCTCAATAACGTCACACCTCAACGCCGCCGGCCACGCCCATCGCGTCGTCGGGCACCCGTCGTTGTTCAACGTCGTCTTCACCGACGCCCCGGTGCGTGATTACCGGGACGTCCTCAAAGGCGACAAACGCAATCAGGCGCAGTTCGAGGAAGCCCTCCGCCGGAATGGCGTGTTCAAATCTGCGGGGAAAACCTATATCTCGCTGGCGCTGACAGACATAGACCTTGCCCTCACCGACGACGCCGTCGCCGAAGCGGTCAAGGCCCTGGGCGACTGATTGCCGACCGAGGCGACTAACGGTGGCCCATATGATGCGGGCCGGGTCGAATTTGCCTTCGGCCGGGGAAATCGCCACATTTAGGGTGCGCCGCAGGCGCCTGGATTTGCCGGAGAAAGCACGACATGTCCCACCATAGGGTCAATCAACCGCACCCCGGCGGCGCGATCGACGCCGCCCTCACCTTCATCGTGCCGCAGGACACGAAGCCCGTCTTCGAAAGCTCGGCCTCCACCGGAACAGTCCCGAAAATCTACTTCGAGACCGAGGAGCGCACGGTGCGGATAGAAGACGTGCGCGCCATGGCGGTCCCCGCCACGATCGAGAAAGAAGGCTTCGAGCTGCTGACGATCGATACGGCGGTCGACGACCTCAACGACGACACGGCGATCGAGACGCAATACTATCCGGAAATAGAGGCCATCTTGAAGAATCGTTTCGGCGCGAGCCGGGTTGCCATCTTCGATGCCACCCGCCGCTCGGACGACGGCTCCGGCGCGGACAATCCGGATGGCAAGCGCGGGCCCGCAACCCGCGTTCACGTTGACTACACGCCCAAGAGCGGCCCGCAACGGCTCAAGGACACCATCGGCGACGCCGAGGGCGAGCGCGTGCTGTCGAGCGGCGCACGGGTCATCCAAGTCAATGTCTGGCGACCGATCACCGGGCCGGTCCAACGGACACCGCTTGCGCTGGCGGACGCGTCGTCGGTTGCGAAGAAGGAACTGATCGCAACCGACCAGGTATTTCCGGATCGCGTCGGGGAAATCTTCCAGCTCGCCTACGGCGCCGGCCAACGCTGGTATTACGCATCGGAAATGCGCCGCGACGAAATATTCCTGATCAAGGGATGGGATTCGGCCGATCCCACCGGATCGCATTTCGCACCGCATGGCGCGTTCGAACTGCCGGAAACCGCGCCGGACGCCCCGCCGCGGGAGAGCATCGAAGTCCGCACCTTCGTTATCATCGAATAACGCGTTTTCGAACAGTCCGGAGGACCGCAATGTCCACGCATACCGGCGGCTGCCATTGCCGGAACATCAAAGTCGAATTCGAAACCGCCGTCGCCCCCGAGGATACGGAGCCCCGGGCGTGCCAATGCTCGTTCTGCCGCCAACACCAATCGCGCTCGGTCTCCGATCCCAACGGCCGACTGCGCATCACCGTCGACAAGCCGGAGGCCTTGAGCCGCTATCAGTTTGCGATGAAGACGATCGAGTTCCTGGTCTGCCGCGACTGCGGCGTTTATGTCGCCGGCTTCATGCGCGACCCGACGGACAGCGAAGGCTATGCCACGCTCATGGTCAGCGCCCTGGACGACCGCAACAGTTTCCCGGACCCGAAACCGAAGGCATACGACGACGAGCCGCGCGAAGCGCGCGAAGCCCGGCGGCGCAAGGTCTGGACGCCCGCCGTCCTCGAAATACGGGGCTGATCGCTCAAGCCTGCAATTCGGCCAACAGATCGGCCAGTAGGTCCATGCCGGAGCCCCACCCCTTGTCCATGCCGCTCATCGCGGCGGCGAAACAATCGATCTCGGCATCGCTCGCCTCATGGGGGACCCAGGTTAAACGCAGTTTGGTTCGGTCGCCGTTCTGCTCGAACGTCACTGTGGTCAGCAGCACCCGCGGCCAATCCGCCATCATGGGATTGGCAATAACGTTCCAGTCCGCATCGGATACCGAGTGCAGCCAGACCAGCCGCTCCGGCGGCGTCACTTCGGTAAACTCGACCCGCTGATAGTTCGAGTTGCCGTCCCACTTCATTTCGCCGAGCCAGAGACCGCCCGGCTTCACCTCCAGGCGATGGACGATCGTCTCCACCCGCGGCCCATACCAGCGCGGCAGAAGCTCTGGATCGGTCCAGGCCTTCCAAACCAGCTCGCGGGGAGCATCGAAGTCCCGTTCCAGCACATAGGTCGGCAGATCGCTCATTTTCGGTCCCTCTTCGCCTCGGCCTTTTTCATCTCTTCCAAAAGACCGTCGAGTTGATCGAAACTCGACGACCAAAACTGCTCGAACTCTTCCAGCCACCGCACCGCCGCGACCATCGGCCCGGCGTTGAGCCGCGCCGGCCGGCGCTGCCGGTCGACATCGCGTTCGATCAACCCTGCGCGTTCCAGCACCTTCAGATGCTTCGAGACGGCTGGTTGACTCATCTCGAAGGGTGCGGCGATTTCGTTCACCGACGCCTCTCCGGCGGCCAGCCGTGACAGGATTGCCCGCCGCGTCGGATCGGCGAGTGCGGCGAACACGGCGTCGAGGCGCCGTGGCTGGGTTGCGATACCGACTTGTTCCATAACCAAATGGTTATATAAATAAACCGAGGCCGTCAAGACATACCTGCATACCGGTTTCTCCAAAGGGCAGGCATGACGGAACGCCCTCCCCGAAACGGGAAGGCGTCGTTCAATTCGATCGTGTAAGGACGCGTCCTAAGACGGCGGCGAGACCCAGGCTAACCGTTCCGCCAGGCCCGGCTCGATTTGCACGTCTTGCAAATACGGTCACCCGCCCACTCGCTCGTGAAGCGGGTAGCACACATCAGACACTTGCGCTCCTTGGCCTCGTATACCCGACGGGGCTTCTTGTTCGCGCTGCGATCTTCGACTTCTACATATACGTCACTCATAGGCCCTGGTTTTACCTTGTGTTTTGGGCTTTTCCATGGCGCAGGAGAGGTAATACATGGGCGCGCCCACACGCGCCTCCTCTACACGCCGGCTAACTGGAATAAATTCTAACGTCTCTCCCCGACCGCTCGACTTTATTCCCATTCTATCGTGCCGGGCGGCTTTGACGTGACATCATAGGTTACCCGGTTGATTCCTGGCACTTCATTTATAATGCGTGTTGCCGTCCGTGCCAAAAATTCATGTTCGAACGGAAAAGAATCCGCAGTCATTCCATCCGTCGAAGTGACCGCGCGAAGGGCGCATGCGTAATCGTAGCTCCGAAGATCTCCCATCACGCCGACCGTCCGAACCGGCAGCAGCACGGCAAATGCCTGCCAGATTTCGTCGTACAGTCCTGCCCTTCTGATCTCGTCCAAATAGATATGGTCTGCCTTCCTAAGAATTTCCAGTTTCTCCGGCGTGATATCCTGCCCGGGGATACGGATCGCCAGACCCGGTCCTGGAAACGGATGCCGACCGACCATGTCGTCGGGCAGACCCAGCTCGCGGCCGAGCGCCCGGACCTCGTCCTTGAAGAGCTCTCGAAGCGGCTCCACCAGGCTCATGTTCATGCGTTCCGGCAGGCCGCCGACGTTGTGATGCGACTTGATCGTCACGCTCGGGCCGCCATCAAACGAAACAGATTCAATGACATCCGGGTAGAGCGTGCCTTGCGCCAGGAAGTCGGCGCCGCCGATCTTGTGCGCCTCTTCGTCGAATACGTCGATGAACAAGCCGCCGATAATCTTACGCTTGGTCTCCGGGTCGGTCTCGCCCTCCAGCTTACCGAGGAATAGGTCCGACGCGTCGCGGTGCACCAGCGTGATGTTGAAACGGTCGCGGAATATTTCGACCACCTGCTCCGCTTCGTTCATGCGGAGCAGCCCATGGTCGACGAAAATACAGGTCAGCTGATCGCCGATCGCTTCGTGAATCAGGACTGCTGCGACCGATGAATCGACCCCGCCGGAGAGGCCGCAGATCACACGTCCGTCGCCGACCTGGTCCTTGATCTTGGCGATCGCCTGGTCCCGGAACGCCGCCATCGTCCAATCGCCGCGGCAATTTGCCACATGATGGGTGAAGTTCCGGAGCAGCTTCGCGCCGTCCAACGTGTGCACCACTTCGGGATGGAATTGCACGCCGTAACAACGCCGCTCGTCATTCGCGATGGCCGCGAAGGGCGCGCCCTTGCTGACCGCGACCGTCCGGAACCCATCCGGCAGGGCGGTCACGCGGTCCCCGTGGCTCATCCAGACCTGCTGCTTCGACCCGATGGACCAAAGACCGTCGAACAGCACGCAATCGTCGGTGACCTCAAGTTCGGCGCGTCCGAATTCGCGATGGTCCGAACTTTCAACCGATCCGCCGAGTTGGGCGCACATCGCCTGTTCCCCGTAGCAAATTCCGAGGACCGGCACGCCCATCTCGAACACGGCCTGCGGCGCCAAGGGCGCTTCGCTCGCCATCACGCTGGACGGTCCGCCGGACAGGATGATGGCCTTCGGCCCGTATTCCTCGAGCTTTCCGGAATCCAGATTGTTGAAGGGGTGGATCTCGCAGTAGACGCCGCTTTCCCGGACTCGTCGCGCGATAAGCTGCGTGACTTGGCTACCGAAGTCGATGATCAGGATGCGGTCGGTCATGCGGCCTGGGTCTGGCGGAAAAGGAGGCGGACCATAACCGGATTCCCGGTGGCGGACAAGGGAGAGGTCGGCGGAATTTCCCGTTAAACGACGCGCGTGCCGTATTTCTCAACCGCGCGCTCGGACAGCGTCAGTCCCAGTCCAGGCGCATCGTTCAGCGTGAGCCAGCCATTGGCGATCGTTGGCGGGTTTTCGTAGAGCTCCGCTTGCAACGGGTCACGCTCCGGGTCGGTGAAGGCTTCGACGAAACACC
This sequence comes from Alphaproteobacteria bacterium, assembly GCA_965228975.1. Classification (GTDB taxonomy): domain Bacteria; phylum Pseudomonadota; class Alphaproteobacteria; order UBA8366; family UBA8366; genus JAJFJD01. The sequence continues at coordinate 901,963 of OZ245851.1, read as the reverse complement.
CGGCCGGCGTGGACGCGACCAACTGGGCATGGATGAAACAATCGTGGTGTGGTGTCACTTGGACATGATTGAGGTCGCAGAGCGCCGCCATCTTCCGCCCTTCGGTGAATCCGCCGAACATCGTGACGTCGAACTGCAGGATTTGAATTGCCTGTTCCTCCAACAATGCCCGGCAGCCGTAGCTGGTCAATTCGCTTTCCCCCGCCGACAGCGGAATCGGCGTGCGTTGCGACAGCAGTTTCAGCTCCCGCCGATCATCGGCCCATAGCACCGGTTCCTCCAGCCAGAGCGGGCGCAGCGGCTCGAGCAGGCGGGCGCCTTCAATCGCCGTCTCCAGGTCCCAAGCGCGATTGACGTCGACCATCATCTCCTTGTCGTCACCGATGACGTCGCGCACGACCGCAAGCCGTTCCATATCCTCGGCCAGACTCATGCCGCCGACCTTGGCCTTGAAACCTTTATGGCCCTGCGCCTTCAACGCTTCCATCTCGTCGCGGAGTTCGGCGAGGTCCTTGCCGTCGCGGTAATAGGCGCAAGTCACGTAACACGGCACCTTATCGCGATACCCGCCGAGAATTTGATAGAGCGGTAGCCCGGCCGCTTTGCCCATGATGTCCCAGCATGCGACGTCGACCGCGGCGGAAACGCGGATCAGCGCCTCCCGGCCCCACCCCTTCTCATGCGCCAGACGCTGCGAGGTCAGGGAGAAGATATCCTCGTAGAGGCGTTCGGGCTGCAGCGGGTTCGCACCGATGATGCGTTCGCCGATGCCGCCGCGGAAGACATCCAAAATCGGTTCGGCGCTCGAATAGCTCGTCGCCAGCCCGAACCCTTCGATCCCGTCGTCGGTGCGCAAGCGAACGAGAGCCTCGTTCGCCGTCGGCACGGTGAAGTTACTGACCCAATGCGGCCGCTCGTCCGCCGGACCGCGCAGAATGTAAACGGAAAGGTCGGTGATCTTGGTCATGCGGTGTCTCGGTGCCTGTTCTCAGAGTTTATGCCGGCGGCGAATAGAACATGCCGTCCGCCTCATCGGCAAATCACCGAATCAATGCTCGTTCAACGCGTCCCAGCCGTAGGCCCGTTCCGCAACGTCGGCGCCCCAGAGCCGCTCGGTCCGGCTTGCCGCCGGGCGGCCGCCCATCGCTTCGTAGAAGAACCCGGCCGGGTTTTCCTGCAACACCCAAATCAGCGCCGAGCGGTAGCCGTCCGACCGCAATTGCTCGAACAGCGCGTCGAGGAGCAGCCGGCCGATCCCCTGACCCTGATAATCCGGCAGGACGTAGAGCGTGTACACCTCGCCCTCGAACCCCAGCGCCCCGGCGCGCGCCTTTCCGCAACTGCCGAAGCCGACGACGCCCGCTCCGTCCGATTCCGCGACGTACACGCGGTCACGTCCTGCGCTCAACACGCGACTCCATTGACCGCCCTCCATCCCGCTGGACATTTCCACCAGGACCCGGTCCGGGAGCATACCGGCATAGGTATCGCGCCAGGTCTCCACATGGATGCGCCCGATCGCGGACGCATCCGCCGCCCGGGCGGGCCGGATGACCGTCATGACACGCGCTCCAGCACCGCCGCGAAGAAACCGTCGGTGCCATGCCGGTGCGGCGTCAGCATCAGACGGTCGCCATCGCAAGGATAGTCGCCGGCCGCGACGCGGGACCAAATGTCCCCAACCGGCATCTCCTTGAAGGAGGGATGGCCCGCCAGGAACGCGTCGACCACGGCATCGTTCTCCTCCGGCAGGATCGAACAGGTGGCGTAGATCAATCTTCCGCCGGGCCGTACCAAGGCCGCCGCCGTGGCCAGCAGCCGGCGCTGCAACGCCGCCATGTCGGATACCGTTTCCGCCGTCAGCGTGAGTTTCGATTCCGGATGACGCCGCCATGCCCCGCTGCCGCTGCAAGGCGCATCGACCAGGACCCGGTCGAAGACGCCCGCCTCGCCGGACAGCCACGGGTCGGCCTCGTCCGCGACAACCTGCTCGGCGACAATGGTCGCCCCGGCGCGCACCAGCCGGGGCCGGATCTGGCGCAATCGCGCCTCGGCCGAATCGCAGGCGACAAGCCGACCCTGATTCTGCATCGCCGCGGCCAGGGCCAAGGTCTTGCCCCCGCCCCCGGCGCAGAGATCCAAAACGGCAGAGCCCGGTTCGGCATCGGTCAGCAGCGCCACCAGCTGCGACCCTTCGTCCTGCACCTCGACCAAACCATCCTTCCACGCCCGTCCCTGGCCGAGCTGGACGCGGCCCGGCAGACGCAGGCCGACCGGCGACAATGGTGTCGGAACCGCCTCTATACCGTCTTCGGCAAGCCGTGCGATCGCCGCTGCGCGATCGCCTTTCAGCGTATTCACCCGCAGGTCGACGCTCGCTTCCACCGACAGCGCGGTCAGCTCCTCCTCCAGCGATGGACCGAATGCGGCTTCCAAAGACGGGTCGAGCCAAGCCGGATAGTTCAGCCGCACGTCGCGCGGCTGCTCCGAATGATCGATGTGCCGACCAGACAGGGTCTCGATCAAGGCGTGCTCCCCGCCGTCCAGCGCGGCGGCGGCGTATTTGCCGGCACCGAAGGCGTTCGACAGGGCCGCGGCATTCATCCGTTCCAGCAAGACAAGAGCGGCCAGCACCAAGGACCGGCCGGTGATACGAACATCGGACCGGTCAAGCCACCACTCGAGCGCCCGACGGTGCCGGACGATGCCATAGACCAGGCCCCGGATCGCACGACGGTCGCCGCCGCCGGCATATCGGTGTTCCCGCGCCCAGCGTTTGAGCACGCCGTCGAGCGGGGCATCGGCCGCATCGGCGGATTCGATCAGGTCGATGACCGCCTGATATCTCGCGCCTGGGGTCATGGCGCCCGGCCCGCGCTGGTTAGCTGTTGGTTCGGTAGTTGGGCGATTCCTGGGTCACCATGATGTCGTGTACATGGCTTTCCCGGAGTCCCGCGCCGCTGATGCGGTTGAACACGCATTGGGTCTGCATGTCGGCGATGGTCCCGTTGCCGGTATAGCCCATGGCCGCGCGCAGCCCGCCCACCAATTGATGGATGATGTTGCCGATCGGACCCTTGTACGGCACGCGGCCCTCGACTCCCTCCGGCACAAGCTTCAGGGACTCCGAGACTTCCTGCTGGAAATACCGGTCGGCCGATCCGCGCGCCATCGCGCCGACAGACCCCATGCCGCGGTAGGTCTTATAGGAACGGCCTTGGTAGAGCTGCACCTCGCCGGGCGCTTCGTCGGTGCCCGCGAACAGCGATCCGATCATCGCGCAATCCGCGCCGGCGGCGATCGCCTTCGCCAGATCGCCGGAATATTTGATGCCGCCGTCTGCGATCACCGGCGTGTTGCGGTCCCGCGCCGCCGATGCCGCATCCAAGATCGCGGTCAACTGCGGCACGCCGACGCCGGCGACGATACGCGTGGTACAGATCGACCCCGGGCCGATCCCAACCTTGACCGCGTCCGCGCCCGAATCGATCAGGGCCTTGGCCCCGTCCGCCGTCGCAATATTGCCCGCGACGACCTGCGCGTAATTGCTGAGGCGCTTGACGCCCTCGACCGACTGCAGCACACCCCGGCTGTGGCCGTGCGCCGTGTCGATCACGATCACGTCGCAGCCGGCATCGAGCAGGGCCTCGGCACGGCGAATGCCGTCCTCGCCCACGCCGGTCGCCGCGGCGACCCGCAGGCGGCCGTGCTCGTCCTTACACGCCTCCGGATACTGCTTGGCCTTCTCGATATCCTTGACCGTGATCAGCCCGACGCAATGGCGGTCCTCGTCGACCACCAGCAGTTTCTCGATCCGGTGCTTATGCAGCAGGCGTTTCGCCTCGTCCTGATCGACGCCTTCCTGCACGGTGATCAGGCCGCGGCTGGTCATCAATTCGCGGATCGGCTGCGACGGCTCGGTCGCGAAGCGCACGTCCCGGTGGGTCAGGATCCCGACCAGCTTCGAGTTGCGCTTGGAAACGACCGGAATGCCCGAGATGTTGTTGGAATCCATGATCGCCAGGGCATCGGCGAGCGGCCGTTCCGGCGTAATCGTGATCGGATTGACCACCATGCCCGCTTCGAACCGCTTGACCCGGCGCACTTCCTCGGCCTGCTGCTCGATTTCCATGTTCTTGTGGATCACGCCCAGACCGCCGGACTGCGCCATCGCGATCGCCAGACTGGCCTCGGTCACCGTGTCCATGGCGGACGACAGCAAGGGTATGCCGAGCGAGATAGTCTTGGTGAGCTGGGTGGTCGTGTCGGTTTGACTGGGCAGGACGGCGGATTCGGCGGGCGCTAAAAGGACATCGTCAAACGTAAGCGCTTCGCGAAACTCCATGCCATCACCCCATTGAATTGGCGCGCATCATACACGACCGGCCCGGCCTGCCAAGCGGAAAGACGATGAATTTTTCGCGAAAACGGGGATGTTATCCGCCGGCGCCCGCTTCGCGGCGAAACGACTCGGCCACCAGGTACATTTCCCGGGAATCGGCCCGGCTGGCGGCCGGCTTGGCGTGGGAGACCTTCGCAAAATCGCGTTTCAGCGTTTCCAGCAACGCGCGTTCGGTCCCGCCTTGCAGGACCTTCCCGAGGAAAACGCCGCCCGGTGCCAGCAGTGCCTGGGCCACATCATAGGCCGCCTCGATCAGGGCCATGACGCGCAAGTGATCGGTTTGGGCGTGTCCGGTCGACGGTGCGGCCATATCGCTCATCACCACATCCGCCGGCCCGCCGAGGGCATCGCGCAACCGGTCGACGATGTCTTCGTCATAGATATCGCCCTGCAGGTGCACCGCTCCAGGGACCGGCTCGACCTCCTGAATATCGAGCGCCACAACCCTGCCCTTGGCGCCGACCGCCGCGACGCCGATCTGCGTCCACCCGCCCGGCGCCGCGCCCAGGTCCAGCACCCGGGCGCCCGGTTTCAGGAAGCCGAATTTCTCGTTCAGCTCCTCGAGCTTGAAGGCCGCGCGGCTGCGATAACCCCGCTTCCGCGCTTCCTCGACATAGGGATCGTTGAGTTGCCGCTGAAGCCACCGCGTCGACGACAGCTTGCGGCCACGGGCGGTCTTGACCCGTACGGTCTTGCGCCTCGATCCGCCGCTCCGGCCACCGCCGCCGCGGCTCATGCATTGCCTCCCAAGCTGGACCCGAGGCGCACCTCGTTGGCGACGCCCATCAACTCGCACAAAATGCCCTCGCGTAGCCCCCGGTCGGCGACGCGCAACTGGCCGACCGGCCAGCGGTGACAGATCGCTTCAAGCAGGGCGCATCCGGCCACCACCAGATCGGCGCGCTCGCGGCCGATACAGGGGTGTGCCGCGCGCCCGTCGCAATCCATGTCGCGCAGCCGGGCGCTGATCCGCTCGATTGAGTCGAACGGCAGATAGGTGCCGTCGACCGCCGCCCGGTTATACCGCGGCAATTTCTGTTTCACGCCGCTCAACGTGGTGACGGTGCCCGACGTGCCGAGCATCTGCACCGCGCCGCTGGCCACCGCGTCGGCGATATTGTGCCGCGCGCAGAACGGCCCGAGATAGTCTTGCATCTCCTCGATGACGCTGCGGTAGTCGGCGGCGGACATGGTGCCCGCCTCGAACCGCTCGCTTACGGTCACGACCCCATGCGGCATCGAGACCCAGCCGAGAATTTCCGGGTCGCCATTCTCCAGGGACAACCACAGCACCTCGGTGCTGCCCCCGCCGATATCGAAGATTAGGGCGTGCGGCCGCGCATCCTCCAACAACGGAAGACAGCCGCGCAGCACCAGACGCACCTCTTCCGCCGTGGTGATCGTCTCGACGTCCAGCCCGGTCGTCGCTTTCGCCCGCTCGATGAATTCATCGCAATTGCGCGCCTGACGGCACGCTTCGGTCGCTACGCTGCGGGCCTTCAGGACGCTGCCGCGCTCCATCTTATCCGCACAGACTTGCAGGGCCTCGATGGTGCGGGTCATCGCCGCTTCGGACAGTTCGCCGGTGCGCGCCAGCCCCTCACCCAGACGTACGATCCGGGAAAAGGCGTCCGTCACACGGAATCCGCCGATATCGGACGGGGTCGCGACCAGCAGACGGCAATTGTTGGTTCCCAGATCCAGCGCACCGAAACACGGGCGCCTGTCTCCATTCGACGACCCGTGACCCGTCCGCGACCGACGCCGCCTGTTGAGATAGGTCACCATCGCCGAAGAACGCTCCCGAATCTGTCGAACAGGGAACCGCCCCGGCATGGGCTCAAACGCGCCCGCGGGATCGGTTCGTAACCGCCATCCTAAACGAAGGCGGGAGCATCTGGAAAGACGAGCGTCGGCGGCTGCGCTATTGACCCGCCGTCGCCGACCCCGCCCGGGCCGCGGCGGCGGCCTCGTCCCGGCTCAGCAAGCCGTCGCCGTTGGTATCCGCCTGGCTGAAGTCGATCACGCGGGCGCCGGTGAATTCCGAGAGGCTGAGCCGGCCATCACCATCCCGGTCCGCATCGCGAAACGCCGCCGCGGTGATGTCTTCGACCTCGGTGGGGACCAACACCCGATCCCGGTTCCGGTCCGCGAAAAAGAACAGTTCGACCATCCGGTCGTAGAATTCGCCCTGATCGATGAACCCATCGCCGTTGCGGTCGCTCAACAGGAAACCGTCGCCTTGCTCGGCGGCCGCGGGCGCGCTCAGGATCAGTAGAAACCCGAACGCCATGCAGCCGGCCCTTATCACCGGAATGCCCATGACCGGCTACCATAAGGGGTCCGACAGAGGGCGTCTACGATGCTGGAATCCGGCTCGAAACGGTCGAAATCGATAAGGAACCAGCCTATAATAAGAGATATCGCGGGACTGGGCGGGCGTCGGCGGTTACCACCGAATTCCGCCATCGCGGCGCTACACAAGCGCGCAGACCCATGCTAAAACCCGCGTCCCCTGCTGGGGAATAGTATAACGGTAGTACAGCGGACTCTGACTCCGTCGGTCCTGGTTCGAATCCAGGTTCCCCAGCCAATTTTCCTACTCGATTAAGACGCTGTGCACCATGATGTGGCGGACCACGCCGGCGTCATCCGCGAACGGGATGAACAGGCGGGACCAGCGGCGGTATTGGGATTCGACGCTCGCGTTCACCACATGGGCCAGCGGGCGGCCCGCATCGCGCACGTCGTGATAGTAGCCGAGAAGCGTTTTCGGGTCCTCATACTCCAATTCCGAGAACAGCTTCCCGGTCCAATCGCGCCCGTGCGCATTGCCGATCGCCGACCCGTAGACGATGTATTTCGCATCATCGTCCCCGATCAACTCGACGAGATGGAGCTGCCCGGCCCACCGGTCGAGATCGCTTTCGGTGTAGGAGTCCAGTGTCGGCAGCCCCTTCGGCGGCTTAATCCGGTTCCAAAACGCGAGGAATTCCTCGTGGATTTCCGGAACCACGGTGAGCCAGTTGGTCCGGTGGGGGGTGATCATATCCATGTCACTACATCCTTGCGCCCGGCGTGGGCGGAAAATCGCGGGTTCTCGTGAGCGCCGCTCAGGTCGATACCACCTCGCCCCTTTCGACCTGACCGCTCCATTGCTCTTTTCCGACAGGGAGCAGCGGACAGCACATCTCGCCAATTCACCAACGTGATGATTCGGCCTAATTGCATCCGTGAGTAACATGCACACCAAATCCGTCGGCAATCAAGGTTATAGCTCTCAAAAATTGCAGGGACTGAGCCGATGAAACCATCCCGCGCGCTGGACTAACGCGGTGCGCTATACTTCGGGGGAGGACGATCCGCTCCCGCCAACCGCACACAGAATGGGAATGCCATGGACCTGAACCTGAATAAGAAAGCCGTCGTCCTAACCGGCGGCAACCGGGGCATCGGACGCGCCATCGCGCTGGCCTTCGCGGCCGAAGGCGCCGACGTCTCTATCGTCGGGCGCGATGAAGACGCCCTTGCCGCCGTGAAGGGCGAGATCGAGACGCTCGGCGTCCGGGCCCACTCCATCGCGGCGGATCTTTTCACCGCCGAGGGGTGCGCCCGCGCCGTCGACGAGACCGCCGAAACCTTCGGACGCCTGGACGTGTTGGTCAACAATGCCTCCACCTCGGTCAGCGGACAGCTCGAGACGCTGACCGACGACCAGCTGATGGAACGCATCAACGGCAAGACGCTCGCCTATATGCGCTGCTGCCGGGCCGCCCTGCCCCATTTCCGCAAGGCCGGCGGCGGACGCGTCATCTGCATCGGGGGCGGTGCCGCGCGGAAGGCCGAAAAGGCGTCCCTGCCGAGCGGGCTCGGCAACGCGGCGATGACGAATTTCGTCAAACATTTCAGCCGGGATGTCGCGCCAGAGAACATCACTGTCAACGTGGTCCATCCCCCCTTCACGAAGACCGACCGGTACCCGGCCCGGCTCAAGGCGCGGGCAGAGCAACTCGGCGGCAGCCTGGAGGAAGCGGAAGCGAGTTTCGTCGCCATGTTCCCGATCGGGCGCATCGTGGAGCCGAGCGACATCGCGCCGATGGTGCTGTTCCTCGCCTCGCCCCATGCCTCGGCGGTCACCGGCGAAGCCATCAGCATCGACGGCGGCTCGATCAACGGCGTCTTCTACTGAGCTGAAAAAAGAAACCGGGCCGCCAAACACCGCGGCGGCCCGGCGTTCACTCGATAACGCTCTGGTGCAGCCTACTTCTTCAACAGCTTCACCATATCTGCATACATTGCGGTCTGATTCTTCAGCAGGTCCTCGACCACGTCCGGGCCGTGGAACAGAATCAACTGGTTCCGTTTATTCATGATATCGACGACGGCCTTTTCCTTCATGGCCTTCTGCCAACCCGCCGCCAGTTTCTTGACGACCGGCTCCGGCGTGCCGGCCGCCGCGGACACGGTGATGAACACCTCGGTGCCACCCGGATAGCCGAAGTCCTTCATGCTGCGCAGGTCCGGGAATTGACCAAGGCGTTCCTTCGTCATAGCGCCAAGCATGGTAATCGTTCCGGCGCGCGCATGCGGCGCGAATGAGCCGCCGGACCAACCGAAATCGACATGGCCGCCGAGCACCGCCGGCATCACGCCCGCACCGCCCTTGACCGGCACGGGAATGATCTTGATCCCTTCGCGGTCGGCGATGAAGCCGGTCACCAGCCGGTCGAGTTGATAGAAGGACGCATATTTGAGCGGCCGCTTCTCTTTCTTCGCAACCGCGATCATTTCCTCCAGCGTCTTGAACGGCGCACCGGCCTTGGTGAAGATCGCTTCCTGGAATTGGCCGATAACCGCGATATGCCGAAGGTCTTCAGACTTGTAGGCCACTTTCTTGAGTTGCGGCTCAAGCGTGTAGGTGGTCGACGTCGTGACGACGAAGGTATAGCCGTCCGGCTTCGTCTTAGAGGTGTACAGCGCCGCGACACCGCCGCCGGCGCCGGGCTTGTTCTGTACGAGGACGGGCTGACCGAGGATCTTGCCGAGCGGATCGGCCGCCGCACGCGCCAGCGTGTCGGTGCCACCGCCGGCGCGGTAGGCAACGATCATCGTGACCGCCTTCGTCGGATATTCGGCCGCCATGACCGCGGCCGTGGGTCCGGCAATCGCCGCGCCAATGAGCGCCGCGCCGAACAACCTATAACCAATGTTCGGACGTTTCATTGTCAGTGTTCTCCCATATTAATTTCAGATTTTCGCAAGTCCGGGCCTATCCCCGGTCGGTTGACGTGGACGACGGTCCGGGTTCGAACCGCGTCAGGTTCACAGAACTCAATCGCACGATTGAGAACACCGCGAGCAACAGGAAAACGATAGCAATCGGGTGGTCGAGAAGTTTCGCTGCATTATTGTCGGTCAGAATCAATGATTGACGCAAACTGAGCTCCATCATCGGACCCAGGATGAAGCCGACCAGGAAGGTTACGAACGAAAAGTCGAACTTCTTCATGAAATAACCGACGAAGGCGAAGGACAGCATCAGATATACGCTGAACATGCCGCCGCCTTCCACATACGCACCGACAACGCAAAGCAGCACGACGATCGGCGAGATCATGGTATCCGGGGCCTGGATGATCCGGGCGAAGAAGCGCTGACCGACGAAACCGATAAGGAACAACAGCAATGCGGCCAGGATCATGCCGTTGTAGATGCCGTAGACAATGTTGGCGTCGTCCTTGAAGATCAGCGGGCCCGGCGTCAGGCCGTGCAACAGGAATGCACCCATCAACAGCGCCGTCGACAGGCTGCCGGGGACGCCGATTGCAAAGACCGGAATCAGGCTCGCCGGGACGGTCGCGTTGTCCGCGGCTTCCGCCGTCGCCACCCCTTCCAGGGCGCCATTGCCGAAACGTTCGGGCCGCTTGGATCGCTTCCGCGCAACGGTGTAGGACAGGAATGACGATATACTCGCGCCGAGCCCCGGCAACAGCCCCAGGACGATTCCGATCGTGCTGGATCGGATGATCGTCGGCATGCACTCGCGGATCTCGCGCAGGCTGAGCTTGCGGTCGTCGTCGGACGCGTCGTCGAACTTTTCGGCGGCATGGGAATATTTCCCCCGCCAACCTTGATCGATCTGCACCAGCATCTCGGACAAGGCCAGCGTACCGATCGCAACGGCGAGCAGCGGAACGCCGTCATACAGGTCGAGGAAGCCGAAGGTCAGCCGTGGAATGCCCGTCTCGATATCGATTCCGGGCGACGCCACGAACAGGCCGAGGAAGCCGGAGATGATCCCTTTCAGGAAAGAATGCCCGGTGACGGCCGCGATGAAGGTGATCGCGAAAAGCAGGATCGCCGCCAGTTCCACCGGCCCGATCCCGAGCGCGATGTTGGCGAGCGGTGCGGCAACGACAATGAGCGTTATTGTCGCCAGCACGTCGCCGACCACCGACGCAAACAACCCCATCTTCAGCGCTTTCTGGGACTTGCCTTGCTTAGTGAGCGGATAGCCGTCGATTGTGGTCACGACGGATGACGGCTCGCCGGGCACATTGATCAGAATCGCCGAAACGGCGCTTCCGGCGGCGCCACCTTTGTTGATCCCGATCAGGAAGGAGATCGCCGAGAGCGGTGACATCGTGAAGGTAAAGGGTAGCGCGATGGCGAGCGCGGTGGCCCGGTTCATCCCCGGCAACGCACCCACCAGGTAACCGATAAAGACACCGAGCGCGATATGCGCGATCACTTCTAAGGTGAGGACATCGCCGAGAGTTGCAATCATGGCGTCGAGCATCGCGATCGCCTACGGCAGCGGCGCGTTCAGTATCTTGGTGACAAAGAAGTAAATCACCAAAACGGGAACCACCGACATCGGCACGATCCGGAGAAAGCTTCGCTCCCCCATGAACAGCATGAGCGCCGCCACCAGCACCGGCCCTCCCCACACAAATCCCACGGCATGGATCAGGAACACGGCCGCCAGAACGATGCCGCAAGCGAGCAGGAAGAATCCGAAATTCTCGAGCTTCAACGGCGCTTCCATGCCGTCGTAGGCGCGCGGCCGCAGGATGGCCCGAGCCAGCAACGCCGCACAGCCAATTGAAAACCCGGCCGCGATCAACGTGGGAAAGAAAAGCGGCGACACGCCACTCCACGTATCGCCGTCGGCTTCCGACGGGATGACCACGAACAACATGAGAAGGCCGACAAACAACAGCCCCGTGGCCATGCAGATGTCGGCGCGTCTCATGACCAGCCCTGGGAAAGCAATGGTCGCAAGCCGTTCATATCAATAACCACTCTCGCATTCACCAATGCCCAATACCGACAGGGCTCATATATCAACTTTAGCATCAATAAAAACATTGGGACGAATTCTGCGGTAGAATGGCGATTGCCGGGCGAACCACACGATCCGTAAGAACACAAAACCTAAGCGCCGGCCGGGCGGGGAGCGATGGGGAACGAACTTTTCTTCGGCATTCAAACGAACGGCATCAAGCATACCCATGCCGACCCGATGCCCGACGTGGATACGCGCTTCGCAATGGTCCGGGAAGCCGGGGTCTTCGACTATATCGACAAGACGCCAGACCCGGACCAGATCGAGGACTTCCATAAATCGAGCGAGAAATATGGCCTGCCGGTGCGCGCCGGCGGTTGGTTCTACAGCCTGGGCGCGGATGAGGCGCTGCTGGAAAAGAACCTGCAAACCGGCCGCGATCTCGGCTCCTTGGTGCACAACACCCAGATCAAACTGAACCACGCGGACGGCCATGTCGTGACCGACGAGGAAGTGACCGCGGCCTATCTCCACGCCGCGGAACTCGGCGAGAAATACGGTTGCACGCCCTGCTTCGAGGTCCATGTGAATATGTGGTCGGAGGACTTCCCGCGCGTGTCCAGGGTCGGCCGGATGGTCGAAGCCGCGGGGGCCGAGTTCAACGTCACCCTCGACCACAGCCATGTCATCTTCAAGATGGACAATCCGGACGAACAGAAAATCTTCGGCACCGACGCGAAGATCGCGTCGGGCGAGCTGGTGCTCGACCCCTACGCGCCGGGCAACGTGATCCAGGAGTGGACGAACGCCGGCTGGGTCCGCCACTGTCACGCCCGTGCCGCCGTGCCCAACAACCCGAAGAATATCACCGGGAAACACCCCGACGGCTCGGTCGGGCGCGGCATTCAATATCCGTTCAAGAAACCCGCGCCGGGCGAGTATCATGCGGACTGGGACGAAAGCCTGCTGGAGCCGTGGAAGGAAGGCATCCGCATCCTGATGCGCCATCACGCGCAAGACCCAAAAAGCAAGCTCGGCCAGATCTCGACCGAGTTCATTCCCGGCACCGACTACGGCGAGGGCTGCAAGTATTCACTTTTCGAACAGGCGATCGCCTGCGTGAAGTGGATGCGCACCGAATGGGATTCGATCCGGACGGCATAGGCCATCCGACAGAGCACCCCGCATTACCCGCCATGCCCGGATTCCCCGAAACCCTCCAGAGACTGCCGATCCTAAAGCGGCTCTACCCGAGCCTTCGCAAACGTTGGGCCGAGGTCTTTTGGAAGGACGGATTCGCCGTCGTCCGCTCGAACGGCGCGCTGTTTCTCGTGAACCACCGCAACTTCGTGGACCGGCAGATCGCGTTCTACGGCGACTACGAAGCGGAACAGACCGCCTATCTGACGGCGGCGATGGGCGAGCACGGCTGCGATCTGTTTCTGGACATCGGCGCGAACATCGGGCTCTACAGCATCCGCGCGGCCATGACCGGACACCCGAAACGGATCGTCGCCTTCGAACCCGACCCGCGCAGCCGCAACCAGTTCGCCGCGAACATCTTGATGAACGGCTTGACCGGCCGGATCGACGTCGAGCCGACCGCCGTGTCGAACCGGGCCGGGCCGGTCGGCTTCACCTTCTTTCCAGAAACATCGACCGGACAATCGCGCGTCGACGAAAGCGGCGGCGTCGACACCGTCGACGCGGTGCGGATTGACGATGTCGTCGACCTGACCGACGGCACCATCTTCGCCAAGATCGACATCGAAGGACACGAAGCCGCCGCCGTCGAAGGGATGGCCGAAACGATCAAGGCCAACCGCGTCTTCCTGCAGATTGAATCTTTCCCCGAACAGTTAGAAAACCTGTCCAACCTTCTGACAACGCATGGCTTCAAGCGCCGGCACGGCATCGGCGACGATCATTTCTTCGCGAATTTCTGAGCGCGTCTAAGCGGCGATTACCGGCTCGCCCGCGGTGATGGATTTATGCATCAGCCGCCTTGAGTTTGGCGGAAAGGCGTTGCGGTGATGCATGGTGCAACGGTTGTCCCAGACCAGCAGGTCGCCGACCGCCCAACGATGCTCCCAGACGTACTTGTCCTGGCAGCAATGCGCCCAGACCGCGTCCAGCAGTGCTTCGCTCTCCTCGAGCGCGAGGCCGACGACCGACGCGTTGATCCGGCGGCCGAGATAAAGGCATTTCCGCCCGCTCGCCGGGTGCGTTCGCACGATCGGGTGATGCACGCCGGGCGCCTGCGTCGGGTCCGTGACATCGGCGTATTCCGGCCGCTTCACACCGTCCGACGTGTGGGTCTTCGCATGATTGATGGATTTCCCCGCAATCCGCGTCACCAGATCGTCCGGCAAATCCTCATAGGCCCGGTACATGTCGAGGAAAGCGGTCTCGCCGCCGGTATCCGGCACCTCGATGGCATGCAGCAGACTTGCCGAGATCGGCACCTCGGTGAAAGAACTGTCCGTGTGCCAATAGGCTTCGCCGTCGCCGAGGCTGCCGCGCGGCGTGCCGTCATCGTCGACGATGTTGGAGATGATCGTGATCTCGGTCGGCACCTGGTCCGGGTAGTATTCCTTGCGGCCCAAGCCCAAAAGCTGGTTCGCCGTCTTTCCCGGCGGTCCGAACACCTCGCGAAGACGCAGCAAGTCCTCGAAGCTCAGCGATTGTTTCCGGAACAGCAGTACGAGATGCGTCGTATAGGCGTCGACGATGAACGCCCGGTCCGCATCGGACACGTCCTGCGACAGGTCGATACCGGTAATCTCCGCGCCTAGTGCGGCGCCGGTCGGGATAATTTCCATCGTTTCACCTCGCTTTCGCGGCGATGTCCCTACTCCGCCGTCATCGCCAACGGCCGGTCCTTCAATTCCTGCAGACGCGGCAGAACTTCCTTCGAGAACAGCGTGAGGTTGCCGACCGTGTCCTCGTGTCCCAGGTTGCCGCCCTGCCCCATCATCAGCAGGTTTCCGAAGCCGCCGGTCAGGTCATAGAAACGCGCGATCTGGTCGTAGACCTGGTCGGGCGTGCCCGCGAAGACGCTGCACGCGTCGATGAAATCTTCGACCGACGCCGTCTTCTGGTCGATCTTGCGGCCGTCCGGCGTGATCAACGGTCGGTTGCCGGCATTGGGCCCGGCGCGGATCGTCGCAATTTCCGCCGGAATCTTCTTATAGCCCGGCGGGACCGAATACTGTTTCGCCACGACCGGGCTCGTGCGGATGTAATTGGCGATCTCGTCGCCGCGCCGCAGTCCTTCTTCCTCGGTCTCGCCGACGCCGACCACCGCGCAATAGGCGAAGCGGTCGAGTCCCGGCTCCCATCCCGCCGCCCGTGCGTTGTCGCGATACGCTTTGAACAGGTCCTTGGCGATAACGCCCGAGATCAGCGTCGCGATGACATGCCGATTCTCGGCGATGCGCGGCGCGCTGCTCGGGCTGGTGGCCGTCACCCAGACCGGTGGATGCGGGTCCTGATAAGGCCGCGGCCAGACATTGACCTGCCGGTAGTGATAGTTCTCGCTTTCCCAGCTGAACGGCCCGTCGCGCGTCGTCAGGGCCTTGAGCACCAGGTCATGCGCTTCCCAGAAACGTTCCATCTGGCCCACCGGCTTCGCGTTGGTCGGCGGAATCTCGTAGGGCGCGCCGCGCACCAGGCCCATATCGAGACGGCCGCGCGAGATGACGTCGATCATCGCCAGCTCCTCGGCGACCCGAACCGGGTTCGGCCGGTTCGCGATCGGCACACCGAGCGCCAAAAGGCGGGCTTTCTTAGTGGTCCGCGCGAGAATGGCCAGTGGAATCGTGCAAGCCGGATTCACGCAGGTCGCCGTGGCATGATGCTCATTGACCATGATGTCGAGTCCGAGTTCGTCGCAAAGCTGCCACTCGTCGAAAAAGCGGTCATACAGATCCGCCCCGACATCGGGGTCATAAAGCGCGTTTGGGATGTTCACCCGCAATGAATCGCGGCCATCCCAAACGTCAGGATAGGGCAGCTCCGAAAAATGATAGACGCGCATCAATCAATCTCCTTCAGCCGTCGATAAAGCCGCGCACGATTTCCAGGCTCGCTGCCGCCTGTTCGATATGCGGAAAATGAGCCGCGTTCTCCACCGTTTCGAACCGCGCGCCGGGGATGCGATCGGCATAGGCGCGGCCATAGTCCGGTGTCACGATCCCGTCCTCCGCCCCCCAGAGGACGAGGGTCGGGGTTGCGATGCGATGAAGCCAACGCGCCAGTGCCGGGTTGTGCATGTAGGGCTTCCAGCCGAAATGCGTGAAGGCTTCGCGCGACCGAACGACCGCCGTGAGCGCGTCGTCGTCATACGACATCAAATCGGGCTGACGACCGTCCGGGTTGGCCCATTTCCGGGACTCCAGTTCGGTCGGTTCCGTGAAGTGGAAATCGGTTATGTCGCGCGTCGTCCGGTCGCCGGTCTTGATTCCGAGGGCATCGATCAGCACCAAACGGTCGAGCCGGTTGCTCCCGCGTACGGCAATCTCCGCCGCGATCCAGCCGCCGAACGACGACCCGACCAAAGCGACATCCGAAAGGTCGAGGTGATCCATCAAATCGAGATAGAAATAGGCCAGATCGTCCACACCAAGCCATCCGTCCGGCATATCGGAGTGACCGAAACCCGGATGCCACGGCGCGATCACGTCATGGGTGGTTGCCAATGCGTCGAGAAACGCGTCTTCCGGATCGAAGCCGTCACCGGGATGCAGGAATAACACCGGCCGGCCCGACCCTTTCCGCCAAAGATCGATCCCGACCCCTGATACTTCTACTCGCTGCATTGCGCGCCCTGATTTCTTTTCAAGTTGTTGTTGCAACCAGGGTCCACCGATACCGCCACAGCTGTCAAATATCGGGGATTTTTCCGTTGAGCGGCGCATCGTGAGATACTTCGGAACCAGCCAATTGCCGAATCAGACTGACGAACGAAGGTATCGCCATGACAATCGCCCGCACCCTGGCCGAATTCCTGACCGAAACCACCTATGACGATCTGCCGCCGCAAACCGTCGACTACGCGTCGATGATCGTCGCGAGTACGCTTGCCAGCGCCGGCGCCGGAACGCAGATCGAATCCGCGGTCATCATCCGGGAATTGGCGCAGGAACGCGGCGGAACCCCGGAATCCTCGATCTGGTTCGAGGACGGCCCGAAACTTCCGGTCGCCGCCGCGGCGCGGGTCAATGCGGTCACGAGCGACGCCGCCGCCTCGGACGACAGCGACCTACGCAACATCGTGCACAAAGGCACGCAGTTGACCGCCGCATCGCTTGCCATGGCCGAGCGAAACGGTGCGAGCGGCAAAGACATCCTGGCCGCTATTGTCCTCGGGTACGAAGCGGCCGGCCGGATCGGCGAGGCGATCACACCGGTCTACCTGCGCCAGGGTTTTCATGGCTGCCTCGTGGCGATCTTCGCCAGCACCGTCGCGGCGGGCCGGCTGCTCAACCTCGATGCCAAGCAGATGGCGAATGCGCTCGCCTTGTCCGCCACATCCATGGGCGGCCTGCATGCGGCGGCGAACACCAGCGTGTCGCGCGAGTACCACGCGGGCTTGGCGCAAGTGAACGGCATGGACGCCGCGATGGCGGCGCAAAAGGGATTCATCGCCGAGGAAACGATCTTCGAAGCACACCATGGCTTCTGCGAGGTCTTCGGTGATACCGACGGCAGCAGCATCGTCGCGGATTTCGGTCGCGCATGGGATATCGTCACCGACATGGCGTTCAAACTCGTACCAGGCGGCCACCCGCACCACAGCTTTGCCGAAGCGGCGGCGAATGCGGCGCGCGACGGTGACATCAAACCCGACGAGATCAGCGCGATCATCCTGTCACGGCCCGGCACCACGGCGATCTCCGGCCCGCTGCATCCGGAAAACCTGATCGACATGGCGCACAGCCCGGCCTATTTCCTAGCCGCCGGCGCCGCCGACCGCGAATTCACCTGGGCACACGCCACGCCGGAGAAGATCGGCGATTCCGTGATCCATACGTTAATCGACAAGGTCCGGGTCGGTCCGGAACCGACGGAGAATATCGAGGCCTACCGCCAGGGTGCCACGGTGACAATCGAAACGACGGACGGCCGATCGGTGACCAACACCGTATTTGTGCCGACGGGTGCCGCATGCTTGGGTGTCGACTGGTCCACCATCGACGCCAAATTCCGCACGCTTGCCCCGCGCGCTCCGCTGATGCCCGAGCAGGTCGAGGCAAGCCTCGCCCTATGCCACGCATTCCGCGACCTTCCGGACGTTGCCGGACTGATCGGCACGTTGAAATAGTGAAATTTCTGAGGTTCCGAGTAAGTCGTATTTGCAACTGCTTACGAGTCGTCACTAATATGTCGACCGGGGACGCATGACATGAGGGTGCGTGACTGCGGTGCCGGAATTCCGGGAGGCTCCACAGCAAGCGGCGACACACGGCCAACGCTAACGATAAGCATAACGGGCAATGGCGGTTTCGACTCCTGATATAGCTGGCTTCAGCCGGTCCGTTGCGGGCCTCGTAAGAACGTTCTTCTTTTACCTGGTTCAACGTCGGTGGTTCTTCATCGCGCTCGCCGTGGGCGCGATCGTGATGAACCTGCCCTTGCCCGATGGACTGACCCGCGATGGCTTGATCGTCCTCACCATGTCGATCGTGGCGACCATCCTATTCGTGACCGAACCGATTCCTCTTCCGACCGTGGCTTTGCTTATCATCGTCGGACAAGTTCTGTTGCTAGACCTTGAATCGACGAAAGTCGCGAAAACGCTGATGAACGATTCCGTGTTGTTCATCATGGGATCGCTGATGCTCGCGGTCGCTGTGGTGAAGCAGAAGCTGGACAAGCGGATCGCTTTTTTCATTGTGCGGATGACCGGCACCAAGACATCCCACATCTGCGTCGGCATCTCGGCCGTTTGCGGCATTCTCGCCTCGTTTGTCGGCGAGCATACGGTCGCCGCCATGATGCTGCCGGTCGGCCTGACCTTGATAACCCTGACGTCGGACGACCCGCGTGCGGTACGCCGCCTCGCCGCCGTCATCCTATTCTCGATCAGCTACGGCTGCTCGATCGCCGGGATCGGCACCCCGTCGGGCGGCGCGCGGAATGCGATCATGATCGGTTATTGGCGGGAATTCTTTTTTGATCCGACCAACCCGGAAACTCGGCGCTTCCTTGTCGATTACGTGAGCTGGATGATCTACGCCTATCCGATGTTCCTGATCCAGCTTCCCTTCGTGACGATGATCCTGCTGTTCACATTCAAGCCCGAGCACCGGAACCTGTCGCGCGCCGTCGTTAAACTGCGGGCGCAGATTCAGGAAACCGGGCCGATGAATACCCGGGATTGGATGACGATCATCCTCTTCCTGATGATACTGTTCGGTTGGATCTTCGGGTCCGACGCGTTCGGCCTCGGGACTATCGCATTGCTCGGTGCCGCCGCCTTCCTTGTCGCGGGACTCGTCGAGTGGGAGGACATGAATTCCGGCGTTAACTGGGGCGTGGTGCTCCTTTATGCCGCCGTCATCTCGCTCGGCGTCGAAATGAAGGAGACCGGAGCCGCCCGTTGGATCGCCGTCAGTTTTCTGGAAGTGCTGGCGCCACTGGGCGTGGACCATGGAATTGGGCTTTGGGCCGCAATTTCCGCCCTGACCACGGCGGTCACCAACACCATGTCAAACGGCGCCGCAGTCGCGGTTTTGGGCCCCCTGGTGCTCAATATCGCCGACGTCGCCGGTGAGAATCCGCTCGTAATCGGCTTTATTACCGCAATTTCCTCGGCTTTTGCCTATCTAACGGTTGTCGGAACGCCCGCGTGCACTATCGTTTATGCATCGGGATATTTGAAAACCTCCGACTTCCTTAAGGTAGGATGGCGGATGGCGATTATGTCGACCATCGTTCTATTGGCGGCGGCTGCGGTATACTGGCCACTTGTCGGACTCTGAAGCCGCGAGGAGGGGTCATGGCCGACGAAACGACTACAAAACGATTCCGCTTCCTCGTTTGCATCGACGGGACGGATGATTCCTACCGTGGCGCGCATTACGCCGCGGAGTACGGACCCGAGCACGATATTTGCCTCTGCTATGTCCGCCCGATGGACCGAGGTCTCCGCAGCGGCGGCCTGAACGTCCGGGTCGCACGGGAGAACATGATGACCTGGGGCCATGAGTTGCCGGGCATCAAATATCTGAAGAAGGGCCGCGATATCCTCATCGAACTCGGTGCGATGGGGCCGGATTGGGAAGAGCAAGCCACCCATGTCGATGTCGAAGGCGATCCGCTCGGCGACAACAAGATCGAGTACATCGCCAAGAGCGGCAAGAGGATCATCCTGAAGCTCAAGGTCGCATTCAACATTCCGGACGGCATTATCGAACAGACCGAGGTGGCTCCCTACGACCTGATCATCGTCGGCGCGTCGGAACGCTGGCGCAAGCGCAAGACCATGTCGTTCTGGGACCCAGCGGTGGCGGAAAAAGTGGTCGACCATGCCCCCTGCCCCGTCCTCGTGGCCCGTCAACTCGATGCCGAGCGGGGCCATCTCCTCTGCACCGACGGATCGGAGCACGCGAACGAATCGCTCCAAAAAAACCTTTTCCTGGTAACCCATGGCAATGCACCGGTGTCGATCATGACCGTTGCCGCCGATGTCGAGGGCGAAGAGGACGCGACGGCGAACCTGAAAGCGCTGCGCGACATGCTCACCGAGAAGGACATCACGGTTAAAGACAGCTATGTCCGCGTCGGCGATCCCGCGGAACACATCACCGAGATCGGCGAAAACTATTCGGTGATCGTCGTGTCGGAGACCGCGAAGTCGCCCTGGCACCGTTTTTTCAAAGGCAGCGTCTCGACCGATGTGCTGCAAAAGTCGAACACATCCGTGATGGTGGTGCGCTAACCCTCGATCGCCGCCGCCAGCGCCAGCAGCGTTTCGTCCGCATTCGCCGGACCGATCAACGACAGGCCGACCGGCGCGCCGTCCACCAAGCCCCCAGGCATTGAAATCTGCGGCAGCCCGGCCCCGCCCGCGATGCAAGTCAGCAGCGAAATCCGCGACCGCATATCCCACATATCGGTCTGGTTCAGCCCTTTGAGCGGTGCCGGCCCTGGTGCGGTCGGCAACGCAATCACGGTGTCCGGCGCGAGTATTTCGGCCATTCGGGCGCAATGCGCCTGCCGTACGGGCCCTACCGCCTCGACATCGGCATCGGATATCGTGGCGGATTCGAAGAAACGCTGCGCCACGTCGTAGGCGAAGCGGGGATTCGTCGCGTCGACCCAGGCAGCGAAGGATTTTGTTGCCTCCCACGACTGCACCGTGCCCATCGCGGCGCGCCAGTCCTTCAGATCCGTAAGGCAAACCCGAACCGTTTCAGAGGATTCCGCCATCGCCCGTACCTTCTCCAACGGGTCGGCAAGGGCAGCCGATACCGCGTCCCCGGCGACGGCAAAGGCATCCTCCGCCACGAGAAGCCGGAATGGCGGCGCGGCCTCGACCGCGCTGCCGAACAGCACCGCGCCCGCCCGCGCCAGAACCGACGCGTCGCCTGCAAACCAGCCGATGGTGTCGAAACTCGCCGACTGTTCGAGAATACCTTCGAGCGGAATTCGGTTATGCGTCGGGCGCAGGCCGTAGAGGCCGCAAAAGCTGGACGGGATGCGCACCGACCCGCCGGTATCGCTGCCGAGTGCGAAATCCACCAGCCCACCCGCAACGGCGGAGGCTGAGCCGCTTGACGACCCGCCCGGCACACGGTCCGGGGCCGCCGGGTTCACCGGCGTTCCGTAATGCACGTTGACCCCGAGGATACCACGCGTCAATTCGTCGGTGATCGTCTTGCCGATCAGCGTCGCCCCGGCATCGAGCAATTTCCGGACGACCGGCGCATGGACAGCCGCGGGATCATGCGTCCGCGCCCAATCCGGATTGCCGCCGCCGGTGACATGCCCGGCGATATCGAAGATATCTTTCGCCGCAAAACTAAGACCGGAAAGCGGGCCCGCCTGCGCCCCCTTCACGTAGACCTGACTACCGGGCACAAAGGCGTTGAGCGGATCGGACATGACGTATCCTCGCGTCTTGGGCGACGCTCGGGCGATCTACTCCTGCGGATAGCGCCAGGGCTTGTCCGGCTGTTCGGCCTCCTCGTCGAGCGTCCATTGCGGCAACGATAGCCCTTCCGCGACATCGGTAAAGACCATCTTCATGCGCGACCCTATGCCGACCCTTTTCATCATGTCCGGCGGGGCGAAGGTGCCATCCTCGGTGACGAGATTGCCGGCGACGCGCAACGCCTCCTCCGCGCTCGGCTCGCCCCGTTGCGTATCCAACTCGACGATCAAGGTCATGTAGGGTACCCGGTCCTTGAAGGCCGGCTGGATCGGATGATGCACCTCGTTGTAGGAGTGCACCGTGCCTTTCGCCTCGACCGGCACCCATTCGGAATCGAGGCTGCCGCAATGGTGGCAGGCGGCGCCCGGCGGATAGCGGATGATGCCGCAGTCGCTGCACTTCTGGAGGTGGAAGTCATGCGCGGCGGCGTGATTGAAATACTCGACATTTTCGATGTCGAGCTCGCTGACCGTCAGCGTCATGCCGAGATAGTCGCCTTTTAATCCAGACATTGATCTTTCTCCCTCAGTCGCCGCGCCGCATGACCATGGCGGACCCGATCCCCGGCGTCGCCCAGCCCATGTTGCAGGTCAATTCCGGGTCCTTGACGGCCCGGCATCCGCCCTCGCAGTAGTCGTATGTGTGCTGCTTCTCGCCGTCCGGCCCGACCGGGCATGAATCGTCAACCTCGTCGCGCAGTTGCCGGACGTTCTCGATGACCATGTTCATGCCATGGGTATAGCCTTCGCAGAGATGGCCGCCGGCGGTGTTGTTCGGCCGCTTGCCGCCGAGTTCGATGATCCCGCTACTGACATAATCGCCGCCCTCGCCCTTCTTGCAGAATCCGTAGTCTTCGAGCTGCAGCATCGCCGTGAAGGTGAAGGCGTCGTAGGACCCGGTGATGTCGATGTCCTCGGGGCCGACCCCGGCGTTCTTCCACAGGATGTCCTTTGCGTAATGCCCCGCCACGGTGGAGATCGGGCCATGCTGGTAGTGCACTTCCGGCCGTGGTTTGCAACAGCGACCGACCACGGCACGGATCAATGGCGCGCGATGCGGGCTGTCCTTCGCCCGATCCGCCCGGGTGATGATGATCGCCGTCGCGTTGTCGGTCTCCACGCAACAATCGAGCAGATGGAGCGGCTTGCAGATCATCCTGCTGCCGACCACGTCTTCCACCGTGAAGCGTTTCTTGTAATAGGCCTTCGGATTGTTCGAGGCGTGTTTGCTGTGCGCCACCTTTACATGGGCCACCTGTTCCGGCGTCGTCCCGTAGTCGTACATGTGCCGCATGAAAGTGAAGCTGAACCGCTGCCCTGCGCTTTGCCAGCCGTAGGCCCGCTCGTGCAAGGCATCGCCGGTGACGGGCACGGCCGAGCGCGCGCCGGTCCCGCCGATCCGGACCTCGCTATAGCCGTTCATCGACCGGAAGATCACTACCGCATTGCACATCCCGGCCTCGATAACCCCCGTCGCGATACCGATCAGCGCTTCGGTCGACGATCCGCCGCCGTTTACGTCCATGAAGAAGTTCGGTCGGATGCCGAGATCCCCCGCGATGACCGGCGACGCCGTCGAGTCATTGCCGGAATAGGAAAGCATGCCGTCGATGTCGTCCGGCGTCATGCCCGCATCCTTGATCGCATTGCTGATCGCCCAGCAGGCGAGCGCCCGGGTCGTGCGGCCCGAACCGCGCGCATAGGTCGTCTCGCCGATGCCTGTGATGGCGTATTGATCCTGCAGGTGCTTCGGTGTGCTGGCGTCGATATCGCTGGTCCGTGCCATGTGATGTCCTCCCTCGCCCCCGATAAACTGTCGGATAATCCTACCGAGACTCGGCCCTTCGGCCCAAATCGCGCCACGCGGCACGGTTGGCGAGGAAGGTGCGGATTGTTCTATTATTGGTCATTACAGGAGGACACAGCCCCATGGCCACCGACACCCGCCGCCTCAACGGTACCGCCGACAACCCCGTTCGCGCCGACCTGCCCAGTGCGTGGTACGGCAAGGATCTTATCGACGACACGTCCTGGATCTGGCAGATCGCGCCCGAGCATGTCGAGGAGCTCGACGCCGCGCTGCGCAAATCCAAGGAGAAAGGGTTGGCGGAGCAAGACGTCACAAAGAACGATTTTGAAATTCCCGGATTCGCCAAGACGATCGACCGGATGGTCCACGAACTGGAATTCGGCCGCGGTTTCGTACTCATGCGCGGCTTCCCGGTCGACCGATATGACAATGCCGACCTGCGCCGCATTTATTGGGGCATCGGCGCCAATATCGGCACCGCCGAATCACAGAACATCAAAGGCGAATTGATCCAGGAGATCACCGATCTCGGCTTCGACTACATGAAGAGCGAGCATCGCGGATCCATGTCGTCCGCCGAACTGCGGCCGCATTGCGACCCGACCGACATCGTCGCATTGCTCTGCCTACGGACGGCAAGGACCGGCGGCGAGAGCAAAATTCGCAGTGCGATGACGATCTACAACGAAGTCTTGGACAAACATCCCGAATACCTGCCGATCCTGCATCGAGGATTTCACTACGAACTCGACGGTAAGGGCCCGTTGGGCAAGCCTGACGAAGTGACCCATTTGATCCCGGTCTATAGCTGGCACGAAGGATATCTCTCCAGCCGCTTCAACCAAAAGGCGCTCGAAGCAGGCCAGGAAAAAGCGGGCAAACCCCTGTCGAAGCTGGAACAAGAGGCGGTCGACTTTATCGGCGAAACCGCTGTCCGGGACGATGTGGAGTTGTCCATGACCTTCGAGCCGGGCGATATCCAATGGCTCAACAACTATGTCATGATGCATTCGCGCGCCGGTTTCGAGGATCACGCCGATCCCTCGAAGCGACGTTTACTGCTGCGGCTCTGGCTGAACCATGCAGGAGCGCGGCCGCTCGACGACGATTTCTGCAACCGTGTCCTGGCGGGGCCTCGCAAAGGGGTCATCCCGCGCGACCCGACCTACCGCCGCGAGGACATGAAACAATCTGCCTGAGATATCCATGGGCGCGACTGTTCGACGCGAACCGATAACAGACGCCTCCGCCTGGAGTGCGGAGGAGATGGCGGCCGACCGCCGGTGGATCCGGGAATTGACCGCATCCGAATCCGCCGATCTGCTGCGCGCCCTGTCCGACAGTGACGAGACAACGCCCGACGGCACGCCGAAATTCGTCATGACCCCGGCGATGACGGAGTTCGCCGAGGAAGTCCTGGAAGAATTGGAGAACGGCCGCGGATTCGTATTGGTACGCGGCATGCCGCTCGAGGGTCTCGACGAGGACGCGCTGCGCCGGCTTTATCGGGTTTTCGGCGCCTATCTCGGCACGGCGATCACCCAGGACAACCGCGGACGCCGAATCGTCGAGATCACGGATAAGGGCGTGCCCTACGGGCCGGGCGTGCGCGGCGGCAAGACCCGGGCCTTCCTCCATCCGCACAATGACGCAACCGACGTCGTCGCCCTGTTCTGCATCCGGCCGGCACGCGAGCGGGGCGAGAGTTGCATCGCCAGCGCCATGACCATGTTCAACACGGCCCTCACGGAACATCCGGAGTACATCGACCTGCTGTTCGACGGCTATCATCACAATATGCGGGGCGAGGGTGTCAGCGGCGACCCAAACGAGGTTACGGACAACGCCATTCCGATATACAGCCAATTCGCCGGACGTCTGTCTTGCCACTTCAACCGCCGCCTGATCG
Organism: Alphaproteobacteria bacterium; assembly: GCA_965228975.1. GTDB lineage: Bacteria > Pseudomonadota > Alphaproteobacteria > UBA8366 > UBA8366 > JAJFJD01. The sequence goes on along the minus strand of OZ245851.1, from coordinate 876,396 downwards.
TGCAAGGCGCTGAAAAGAGCGGCCGCACGCTCGGCGCGACGGTCCTGGCCGCGCTCGATTACGTCAACGACCTGGCGCTGCGCGACGGCATCCGTCTCGACATGGAATTCCAACGGGGCGACGTGCAACTGCTGAACAATCACATGATCATGCATTCCCGGCGCGACTACGAGGATTACGACGATCCTGCGCTGAAGCGCCGACTGTTGCGGCTGTGGCTCAATGTCCCGAACGGCCGGCCGCTGGCACCCGACTTCGCCGACCGCACCAACGGCGGACCGCGCGGCGGCATGCGTGTGCTGCCCGAGTATCGATAGCGTCGACCACCTCCCCTCGACAGCCCGGCACGCATCTGGAATTGTTATCCGGCAAAGAGAGCGCAATTCAGGGAGAGTGTCGTGCAGGATCCAGTCATCGTGCGGCGGCCGGTGGGGAACCCGGCGCCCGTCGTGTTCGATTCACCGCATAGCGGGACCCATTATCCCGACGATTTCGAATATGCGGTTCCGCTTGCCACGATGCGGAAGGGCGAAGACGCCTTCATCGACGACATTTTCTCGGCCGCGCCGGACCATGGTGCGACCCTGATCGCAGCGACCTTCGCCCGCATGTATATCGACCCCAACCGCGCCGCGACCGATCTCGACCCGGCCAGCATCGACGGTGTTTGGGACGGCCCCATCGAGATGACCGACAAGGCGCGCGGCGGCGCCGGATTGATCCGCACCGTTTCCGTCGACGGCACGACCCGGCTTTATGATCGGAAGCTCACGCCCGCGGAAATCCAGCATCGCATCGAGCAGTATTGGAAGCCGTACCACGCCGCCGTTACCGCAGCGCTCGACGGGGCCTATGACCGCTTCGGCGGCGTCTGGCACATCGACTGCCATTCGACGCCGGGCGTGTGGCCATCGGTCTACGAAAAGGCGGGCGAGGCGAACCCGAACGACTACACCCTCGGCGACCGGGACGGCACGACCGCCAGTGCGGAGTTCACCGAATTGGTCAGGGAGACACTTGCGGGTCTCGGGTATCGGGTCGCCGTCAACGACGGTCAGAAGGGCGTCGAACTGGTGCGCGCCTACAGCGATCCGGCGAAGAACCGCCACAGTCTGCAGATCGAGATCAACCGGCGTCTTTATATGGATGAGGAAAAGATCCGAAAGTCCGACGACTATGCGGACCAACAAGCGGCGATGACGAAGTTGATCGAGACCGTCTGTGCCTACGCCCGCGACCAGGTGCGTTAGATTACACTAACCCTGTCCGCCCTGCCGATCGCCGGGCAGTTCGTTGGGCCGCATCAGCCGGAATGCGAAAAGCGTCAGCAGCATCAGCCCGGCGATCAGGCCGAACGCCACGCTCCATCCGTGTGTCGACATGCCGCCCGCCAGGTCGAGGGTCCAGCCCACGACGAGCGGTCCGAAGAAGCCCCCGCCGTAACCCAACATCGAATGCACGGCGAGGGTCGCACCGCGCCGCTCGGGATCGGCATTGCCCGCCGTCCCGGCGGTGAGCGACGAGGAATCGAGCCAGATCACCGCGCCGTAGGCCAGAACCATGGCCACGGCGAGCCCGTAGGTCAGCGTGCCGACATATCCGATCGTGCCGCCCAGAACCACTGACAAGGTCAACGCCAAGGCGATCAACCGCCGCCGCCCAAACCGGATCGACGCCTCGTTGCCGACGATGCTGGCGCCGGTACCCAGCAGGGCCATCGCCGTGGCCACCATCGTCGGCGCAATCCATTTGCTCGCCTCGCCGGTCTGCGCGGCGACATAGGCGAGGAAGGCGACGCTCCACCCGCGCAGGGCGTTCATTTCCCAGGTGTGGAAGCAGTAAACGAAGGCATAGGCCATGGCCGACCGGTTCCGAAAGACCGGGCGAAAATCGAACAAGGCGGTCTTCATTTTTGCGGCGGCGCCATCGGGCGTCCGGGCCGGCGCGAAGACGACGACGATCAGTCCCGCGGCGAGCGCGCATCCACCCGCGACCGCGAAGGCGCCCTGCCAGCCGGCGACCTGCTGCACCAGGTCGGCGAACACGAACGAAAGCGCCCCGGCGATCCCGACCCCGGCCGCGTGCCCGGCGACGGCGCGCGACATAAGACGGGCATCGACCCGGTCCGCCAGCAGTTTCAGTCCGGTCATGTAGGTCCCGGCCCATCCCGCCCCGGCCAGCATCCGGCCGACCACGGCGATCCAAAACCCGTCCGCGAAGGTGAAGACGCAGTGACCGGCGGCGATCAGGGACACACCGCACAGATAGACGCGCTTGGCATCGACGCGGTCGGTCAGGGTGACGAGGACCGGAACGGCGACCGTGTAGGCGAGATAGAACAGCCCGGTGATCCACCCCGCCTCGCTATTATCGAGGCCCCAAAGGGTCATCATGCCGGGCAGGAGCGCGGGCCAGGTATAAGCGCCGATCTGCGCCAACACTTGGGCCGCGCAGACGAGCATGACGAGGCGGGCGGGTGAAATTCCAGCGCGATCGGCTGGCATCATGGATCATCCGTTGCAGAACGTGGACAACGACCCTGGCAGCGAAGCCCAGTCTAAACAAGTCTCTATACGAAAAAGCTGCGGCGGGATCAGAGACGGCAGTCGTTGCCGTAATACCACCATTTCTGGATGAAACCCTTGCGGTCGATCGTGAACCGGGTCTCGCAGAACATGCCGACGACGACGGGCGTCTTGTATTCGAAGACCCGGCCACCGTCCCGTAAGGGCATCACCCCATCGGGGCGTCCCCAGATCGAAACGAGTTGGTGCGCGCCGCGGCCCTTCCAGCTATCGAGCCGCTGCTCGTAGCGCTCGAACGAGGGGCACCCGGCGACAAATAGGGCGAAAAATACGAATAATATCCGCATAACCCATTGTTTTCTGCGAATGAGTTTAAGCAATCGTTAAGCTGGAGTTTACTTTTGGTGTTGCACTCTCTATCTAATATAGGCGAGTTATTCGTTGTCCGGTCGCCCCTTGTTTGGTCGCATGCGTCTTGTAATCACGTTGTGATCGTCAGACGTCCGAGCGTCTGACCTAGTTGCTTTCAGACAGAGTTTTGCTCGTTTCTCAGGTGCCGCCGGTGAGCGCAAACCGCAGTATCGACAGTACCGTTTTTGACTACGTTGTAAGGAAACTAGACTATGTCTACAGGAACCGTGAAGTGGTTCAACCCTACCAAAGGCTACGGATTTATTGAGCCCGAAGAAGGCGGCAAAGATGTGTTCGTGCACATTTCTGCGGTCGAGCGGGCAGGAATTGGCTCGCTATACGAAGGCCAGAAGCTCGAATTCGAAATCACGGAGGGCCGTAACGGCAAATCCTCCGCGGAAGAACTGAAGCTGCTCGACTAACGAATACCGGCCGGAACGTTGGCGTTTTATCGTTCCGGCCGGCCCTTTCTTATCGGTTGGCTGGCCCACGTCGATGGGCTACATCGATCAACCAAGAAAAGCGCCATTGTGTTCACTGCTACGGGGTTAAACGTTGAAAGAAGAATTGATCGACTTTAGCGGCACGGTAATCGACAAATTGCCGAATGCGATGTTCAAGGTGCGGCTCGAGAATGGCCATGAAATCATCGCTCAGCCGAAAGGAAAGATGCGGAAGTTTCGTATCCGCGTGATGGTTGGCGACCGCGTCGACGTTGAAATGACGCCATACGACCTGACCAAGGGCCGTATCACGTACCGGCACAAGTAACGCGTCTATCGCTGCGACGTTTTTTCCGCGGCGCCGATTCCGGCGGCGTATCTATTCATACGCGCCGTTAACCGCTTCTCCATCCCCACATCCTATTCTCGCCGCCTGAACCAACGGGCCGAGAGCCATGCAAATCCTGCGCGATGCGGAGATGCCGCCGCTCGACGGCATGTGGACCTATCGGGAAACCGCCTGGCAGCATCTCATATTCGGAAAATTAATGGCCGGGCTTGCGGTCGGATGTGCCGGCTTGCCCTTCCTGCACGACTTCGCGAGCAACTCAATCGCCGACTATCTTGCGATTGCCGGCGCGGTTCTGTTCGGCCTCATCGCCAAGATGGCATTTCGCCTTTTCTATGCCAGCCGACGGCCCGAATGCTGGCAACTGCGCTGGTCGGCCGAGGCACTCTATATCCGGTTCCGCGCATACCATAATTACCGGTTTCCCGCGGACACGCCGAGTATCGTCAAGCTCGACCGGCGTGAGGTCGCCTGGATCCGGCCGCGGCGGCAGGACCTGAATGCGCCCAACACGGAAGGAACCTGGTCGCATTGGTTCACGGTAAAGCACCTGGAGATCGCCCTGCGCCGATGCGATGCGCTTCCGCTCGCCGACGCATTGCGCGCCGAAGCGCAACGGCGCGACCGAAAGCGAAGCCGTTTCAATCACTATCCGGTAACGCTGCACGGCCAAGCGATCCATGTCGAGCTCCGGTCGCCCAAGAAGGCGCTGGCTGCCTTGGCGCGCTATTTCCCGACCACATTGGCGGTTGAAACACCGCCAACCTCTTTCGAGGATATGACGAGAGCCGAGCAAGAGGACCACATCTTGGCGCTGGTCCAATCGGGCAACACCATCGCGGCGATCAAGGCCGCGCGCGAGGTCTACAATTGCGATCTCACTACGGCGAAAAACCTTATCGACGGCTTGGCGTCGCGCTAGATGCCGCCGGCCCGTGGGCGACCGCGACCGTCCCGGGCGACAAGCGCGCAATCCAGCCCTCTCCGCCCCTAATAAGTTGAATTAATTTATAATTTTTGCAACGATGCGCCGTAAACTGACGCGGCGCCGTTGACAGGTAGAAAGCCGCGACCTACCGTTTGCCGACAAACAATCTCAAAAAATGCGGTCCCGACATGCTGCGATAAACGGGACGCGACCCTCACAATCGAAATACGACCGGCGCCCATCGCAGATGGCTCGCGCGCCGTTCGAATGAAATGATCCGCAGGAGAGAAGAATATGCTCAAACGGCTCCTTACGTGTTTCGTCTTTGCCGCTTTCACGATGGGTACGGCCGCCACCATCACGGTCGGCACGGTCACGACCGCGGCCGCGCAGGTCAAAGATATACGGTGGGGCACCTCGCGTGTCGGCTCGTCCGGTCATCGCGCCATCACCAATTTGGCGGAAATGCTCTCACGCGAGATGAAGGACATGCGCGTCACCGTGCAGCCGACGCCCGGCGCCATCGTCACGGTGAAAGGCTATTCGACCGGCCAGTTCGAGGGCTACTATGGATCCGATGTCGCCTTCTACGAGTTGGCGAACAACATCAACCGCTTCAAAGGCTTCAAGAGCAAGATGAAGCGCCAGCCGGTGCAGTCCTTCTGGATGTTCACCATCGAGATGGGCGTCGGCATCCATGCGCGCGACAAGGACAAGATCAAGAGCTGGAGCGATCTGTCCGGCAAACGGGTCTTCACCGGGCCGCGCCCTTGGGACACCCGGGCACAGTTGGAGCGCGCCTTCAAGGCCCTCGGCGTCAAGCATGACTATCTGGAGGTCAGCATCAAGACCGCCGGGTCGCTGCTCGAACAGGGCAACTATGTCGGCATCGGCGTTTACACCAACGCCGAAGCCACGACGGCGCCCTGGATCCTCGAAGCATCGCTGCAAACGGACTGGGCCGCGCTCAATCCCAGCAGCGAGGAAATAGCCAAGCTGAAAAAGGCCGGGTTCAAGATCGCGGAACTAGACCCCGCGGTCTTCGGCAAGAAGAAAAACTACGTCCAAAAGGTGCAGATGCTGCCCTTCTATTATGGCGCCCATCTCGGCATGGAAGTGAACGAAGCCGACATGTACGGCATCCTCAAGACGATCGAGAAGAACGCCCAGGCGTTGGCCAAGGCCGACAAGGCGTTCAAGCAGATCGCCGCCGATATGCCGAAAATGCAGCGCCGCGGCGTTGAATCGGCCGTCAACTTGGTGGAGATTCATCCCGGGCTCGCGAAATACATGCGCGAGAAAGGCGTATGGGATTCCAAGTGGGATTCTCGGGTCGCCAAAGCGAAGTAGTATTGACCCTAACGGGTCCGGTCAGGGCGGCGGCGCGCAGACGAACCGCCGCCCTGCCGCATTCCAAGGCATAATCCATCGATGTCCGAACATTCCGAATCCCGGTCGCCGATTTTCGCCATCGCGGAAGCCGGGTTTTTCGTCGTTGCCGCCGGTTTCTTCTTCTATCTCATCCAATACTACCTGACGACGGCGGGCGGCCCCACGCTACTGGCATTCACGATGGTGCCGGTGACCTTCATCATCTTCACGCTGGACTCGCTTCGGAAGAACGACTTCTACCCGACCCTCGGCCCGGGATTGAACCTCGCGATTGCCGCCGTATACATCTCGGTTTGCGTGGTCGTCTCGATCTACATGTATGTGGAGTTCGAGGAACTGGGAACGGTCCGCGCCGGTTTTTGGGATCCGCTGGACATGGTGCTGGGCGGCCTGATGGTCGCGCTGGTGATGGAATATGCGCGGAAACGCTATTTCGTACTGTTCGTGCTCAACATCTTTCTGATTCTCTACGCCATGTTCGGCTTCGTCGTGCCGGGCATGTTCTATCATCCCGGCCTGGACTGGACCCGTGTGCTCACCATGACGAGCCTGGAGGATACAACGGGCGTCTTCTCCGATCTGCCGCAACTCGCGCTCACGTTGATCGGCTCCTTTGTGCTGGTTTTGGCGACCCTGCGGTCGTTCGGCTGCATCGATTCCATCCTCCGGGGATCCTCGCAGATCGCCGCAAAATCGCCGAGCGCCCTGCCGCAAACCGCTGTCGTCGGATCCTTCGGCGTCGCGGCGGTCAGCGGCAGCGGCGCCGCCAACGCGGTGACGACCGGCTCGGCCACGATCCCGGCCTTGATCAAGGCCGGCATGGCACGGCCCGACGCGGCTGCCGTGGAAACTGCCTCCTCGCTTGGCGGACAGCTCATGCCGCCGATCATGGGGATCTCCGCCTTTCTCATGGCGGATTTCCTGGATCGCAGTTATTTCGACGTGGTGGCGCGCGGCTATGCACCCGCCCTGATCTATTTCGCCGGTGTCTCGCTCGGCGTCTACCTGATTTCGTCCCGCCACGGCGGCGTTCGGAAGGTACCGGTGATCGAGACGATGCAACTGGCCGATTGGGTCAATGTCGGGGCCTTTGTCGCCGTCGTCGGCGGCCTGATTGCGCTTATGGCGGCACTACACCTTCCACCGCTTTTTGCCGCCCTCTATATCTTCGTCGCGATCGCATCTGCCCTCTTCCTGCGCCACGTGATCTCGGAGCTATGCGCGCCGCGCCCGACGAGCCTGATCGACATCGGCAAGCCGTTGGCGCGGTTCATCGACAATTTCGCGTCGATGACCGCGGACCTGACGCTCCTGCTCGCGACCCTGTCGATCCTGACCGCTGCGCTGGTCAATACCGGCGTCCCGACGAAGGTGGGCTTCATTCTCGTGGAAGCGGCTTCGGTGAACTTCGCCGCCATGGCGATCATGGCCTTCTTCTTCGGCGCCCTTCTCGGCATGGGGCTGCCGCCCGCCCCGACCTATATCCTCACCGCGTTGGTGATCGCGCCGCACATGATCCAGGCCGGCGCGCATGCGTGGTCGGTGCATTTCTTCGCATTCTTCCTCGCCGTGTGGGGCGAGTTGACGCCACCGACATCGGTCGTCGCCGCGGTCACGTCGAAGATCGCGGATACCTCCTTCTTCAAGACGCTGTGGCGGGCGATCCAGCTTTGCGTCGCGCTGTTCGTCCTGATGGTCGCCGTATTCACGCGCCCTGGCCTCGTCCTCGAGCCGGGTCTGACGCAATTCCTCATGATGGCCTTGGTATTGGCGGCAACAGCCGGCGCGACCTTCAGTCTGCAAGCCCGGTTCAGCGACAACAGGAGTATCGACATCGCCGCCCGCGTTGTCCTGGGCGCCTTCGCCATGGTGGTCCTGTTCCACCCGGATTTGCGGATCGCGACGGGGGCTTGCGCGCCGGTGGCGCTGTTCATCGCGTATTGGCTGCTTAAACGGCGCAAGCACGAGATGGCAGACGCCACCGCCTGACGAAATCTACACCGGCGGATGAAGCTCGGGCAGCGTCTGGGTAAAGGTCCGGCGGCCACGCTTGAAACCATGCAACGGGCGCGCGACCGTCGCGATGGCTTCTATCGGCGACTTGGCGTTCCACACCACCAGATCGGCCGGGTTGCCGACCGCAATGCCGTAATCCTCGCGCCGCAGAATGCGGGCGGGCCGCCGCGTGAGCATTTCGAAACACTCCACCAATTCCGCGTCCGCGCCGCGCTGCGTCACGTTGGCGTAGAGATTGGCCATGCGCGTCAGCGACCCGTCGCCGAAGGGGGTGAACGGGTTCAGTATATTGTTGCTCGACAGCGAGCAATTCGCGCCGCATTGCATCAATGCGTTGGCGTCGGCGACACCGCGCATGACGCTATGATCCTGGTGACGCCCCGTAACGAAGAGATCGGTAGCGGGTAGAACAGTGACGGCAACACCGGAATTGGCGAGCCGTTGCCCCAGCGCGCGCAGCTCATCGGGCGGCAGACAGGAATACTTGGCGCCATGCCCAATGGCGGTCCGCCCGCCCCAGCCGTATTTATCCGCCAGGTCGCAGACCAGATGGATATCCATATCATCGGTCGTGTAACCAACGTCCAGGTGGATATCGACGTCCACGTCATACTCGCGCGCGAGGTCGAAGATGCGGTTGATCTGTCCCGCGTGGTCGGGGTCATAGCCCGGCGCGCCGCCGACCACGGTCGCGCCGCGCTTCAGGCATTCCTCGACATTCACGTCCGCTTCGGGAACGTTGGTCCAACCCTCCTGGGCGAAGGCGCAAAGCTCCAGATCAATCGCCCACCGGTAATCCTCCGCCAGTTGCCGCAACGCCTCGAACCCACGCAGGCCCACATTGGGGTCCACCTCGACATGGGTCCGCATATGCATCGTGCCGTTGGCAATGCAATGTTCCAAAGTCTCCTTCGCGCGGGCATAGACATCCTCGACCGTGAACTCCGATTTCACCGCTGCCACGCGCAGCATGTGGTCGGTGCCGCGATTGGGTGACGGAGAACAGCGGTCCGTAATGCGCGATTTATCGAGATGGATATGCGTCTCGATCAACCCGGCGGATACGAGTCCACCTTGCGCATCCAAAAGCTCCGCGTCACCGGAGATCGATTCCGCGATTTCGACGATACTGCCGTCCTTCACACCAATGTCGCAGGATGACAGGGCTCCGCCGGAATCGGCGATTTGCGCGTTCTTCAGAATCAGGTCGAGCGCCATCGAATATCCCTTCAGTCAAATAAATTGTGTGAATGCGGCTCGGAATCGATGCCTAGGGAATTATCGCCGTTGGCGTCGGCGGCGCAATCAGCCGGCGGTTGGGAAAGCACTCAAAGAGTTTCGTTAAACGAGTGTCTTGCCGGCTAATCAACTATGCGACGGCGCCGCCATCCGGTCGTTGGATTTCCACACCCAATTCCGACATCAACAACAAGAAGCCGGCATTGTTCTTGTCGTTCGTCCAAACCGTAAGCCGACTGTAATCGCGGCTCAGTTCGGTCGGATGGACCGGATTGCCGCCGGCGATGATCTGATAGGGCTGTTCCAGCGACTTCACGAGGAACAGCAGATGCTCGATCACATCGCATCCGCTTTGCCCGGACAGGTCCAGCACGAACCCATATTTGCCGAGGGGTTCGACGTTTCCTTCACTGAAAGCGATGGTTAAGTCCGGCGTGCTCATAGCAGCGTCACCTCCGTGCCAATCTAGCATGACCCGCTCTGAATATCTTGCGCTTATTGCGGGGCCTAGAGGACGAAATCCGAAAAGAAATAAGCCGCGCGGCGGGAGGGGCAATGGGTGCGCGGCCTAATTCATCGAACCTGTAACAAAACCTACCCTGCAAAGGTGTTGCGATCAGTGACCCGGCTCACGGAATTCCCGTCGAGTTCGACGCCGGCAATTCGACGCAGGTTGACCGCGTGCGACCGCCACCGGCCGCACACTTCGGGGACATTGCAAGGACGAAAGGAAAAACAAAGAGGCCGCGCAAATGGGAGGGGCTATGGGTGCGCGGCCTCTTCTGTAACTTCAACACCCGGATACTACGTGCGGCGCGTCCAACCAGCAGTGACCACGGTCACAATCGTTAATTTTTCTCAACCTTTTTGATTTTTGCCGGACGGGGGTTTTTCTTTGGTCAAAAACCCCGGTTTTCCGGGATTTCCCTCGTCACGAAAATGTGGGGGATTGAAACGGTTTTGAAACACAAAACCCGGAATCGCGAAATTCGCGAGAAACAAACGCCCTCTAGAAAGAGCACCGTCTTCGCAACCCGAACCGGGACGGCGAAGCGCGTCACGGAACGACCGTCACGAATTTGTCGAGGGAAGAAACATGACCTGCCCGGAGATCAAGACGTCCAAAACGATCCTTGTCCCCGACGGCGCCGCCGACCCGCGACCGGCGGCGGTTCTTCCCCTCAGCTCAATGAAACCGAGACATCCACGGCGCCGGAGCGTCGATACGTCCGCCGCTGCACGCCAATCCAACCGAACCGAATAAAGCAGGAGACTTCACATGACCATCGAGACGAAAAACCCTGAAACCCTCGCTCTGCACGCAGCCTTCCGCAGCGATCCCGCGACCGGTGCCGTTGCCGTGCCGATTTATCAGACGACGTCCTACCAGTTCGACAGCACCGAGCATGCGACCAAGCTGTTCGCACTGGAGGAGTTGGGCAACATCTATACGCGTGTGATGAACCCGACGACCGACGTCCTTGAGCAGCGCGTCGCGGCCCTTGAAGGTGGCGCCGCTGCTCTCGCCGTCAGCTCCGGCCAGGCTGCCGAGGCCATCGCCATTCAAAATATCTGCCATTCGGGCGACAACATCGTCACCGGCACCGACCTCTACGGCGGCACCTGGAATCTGTTCAACAACACGTTCAAGTCGATGGGCATCGAGGTCCGCTTCGTCGATCCCGCCGATCCGGAGAACTTCCGCCGCGCCACCGACGACCGGACCCGCGCCTATTTCGCCGAGACCGTGCCGAACCCCAAACTTACCGTCTTTCCGATCAAGGAAGTTGCCGATATCGGACGCGAGCTCGGCGTCCCGCTGATCGTCGACAACACCGCCGCCCCGTTGATCTGCCGGCCGTTCGATCATGGCGCAGCCGTCGTCGTCTATTCGACGACAAAATATATCGGCGGGCACGGCACCTCGATCGGCGGTCTGATCGTCGACGGCGGCACCTTCGACTGGGAGAAGCACGCCGACCGCTTCCCCATGCTGAACCAGCCGGACCCGTCCTATCACGGCGCGGTCTGGACCGAGGCCGTCAAACCGCTGGGACCGATCGCTTATGTCCTGAAGGCCCGCGTCACGCTGTTGCGCGACCTGGGCGCAGCGATGAGCCCGTTCAACGCCTTCCAGTTCATTCAGGGATTGGAAACGCTGCCGCTGCGTATCCGCGAGCATTGCCGCAACGCCCAAGCGGTCGCCGACTATCTCAAAGATCATCCGGCCGTGACGAAGGTCATCTTCGCGGGTGCCCACGAAGACAAGGAGCAGAAGCGCCGTGCGAACGCTTATCTCAAGGGCGGCTATGGCGGCCTCGTCGGCTTCGAGCTCAAGGGCGGACGCGAAGCCGGCCGCGCCTTCATCGACGCGCTGGAGATGTTCTATCACGTGGCCAATATCGGCGACGCGCGGTCGCTGGCCATCCATCCGGCGACGACCACGCATTCCCAGCTCGCACCGGAGGAGCAGCTCGCGACGGGCGTCAGCGAAGGCTATGTCCGCCTTTCCGTCGGCATCGAGCATATCGACGACATTCTCAAGGACCTCGACCAGGCCCTTGAAGCGGCGGGAAAACTCGACCTGGCCGCATAACACGATATCGAAACCGGCGGATCGGGCGACCCGGCCCGGTCCGCCATCCGATAACGTCAAACCGTATCCGTATGAGGGGCGTCCGACATGGCGATCATCCTCCCACACAACCTTCCCGCCGCCGCGATCCTGCGCCGCGAGGGGATCGACGTTATCGACACCTGCAATTTCGACGGCCGTGGCCGGGCTCGGCTGCGGATCGCCGTGCTCAACTTGATGCCCTGCAAATCCACAACGGAAACGCAGATCGCCCGGCGCTTGGGCGATACGGACCACACCGTCGACCTCACCCTCTTCATCCCGGACAGCCATCAGCCGAAAACGACCGCGCGGAGCCATATCGACCAATTCTACAAACGGTGGAGCGACATCAAGCATCGCCGGTTCGATGGCCTGATCATCACCGGTGCGCCCGTCGAAACCTTGCCTTTTGAAGATGTGTCCTACTGGCCGGAAATGACCGATATCTTCGACTGGGCGCAGCGCAACGTATTGCGCCGCTACTACATCTGCTGGGCCGCGCAAGCGGCGCTGTACCATTTCCACCAAGTGCCCAAGCACACGCTCCCGGCAAAACGCTTCGGCGTTTACGATCAGCGGATCCGAAACTCGGACCATCCCCTTTTCGATGGACTCTCGGGTGTGATCCCGACACCGGTATCGCGCCATTCCGAGACACGTAAGGCGGAAATTCCCTTAGACGCCGGCGTCTCCGTTTTGGCCGATTCCGCGGATGCGGGCCTCGCCCTTCTCGAAGATCGGCCTCGACAAACGCTGTTGATGTTCAATCATCTGGAATACGACCCGAAGACGTTGCCGGCGGAATATCAACGCGACCGGAACGCAGGAAAGACGATTGCGCTGCCCAAAAACACATTCCCCGGCGACGATCCAGCGCTGCAGCCGATGGAAACCTGGCGGTCGCCCGCCCGCCAATTTTTCGCGAACTGGCTGTCGACTGTTCGAGCGGCGTCCGAAGCCGTCCACCGCAACCGGTACCTGAGAATTCAACCGGCGGGCCGGTCCGTGGTACCCGCGGTCCGCCCGGCACCTAATCCTGCTGTGGCCGACCCCACAAGCGGCTGCCTCGGACCTTGAAAGAGACCCGGCAACCTCCTAGCGTGATGGCGTTTATTCGACCATCCTTCGATGATGCCGCGTCCTCACCTCACCGCCGGAACTCGTATGAAACTTTCGTTATCCGTTCGAATCGCCGAACCGCCGAAACAAAAAGATGTCGCGGCCATCCCGATCGAGGTGCTTGCGCCGCGCGCAAAGGCGTTGGGCTTCGACGGCATTTCCATGCGCGCCTCCGTTTTGTCGGTCGATTCGTCTGCCGACGAGGTGCGGCGGGTGAGGAAACTAATCGACGGGTTGGGCCTGTCGGTATCGATGGTCAGCGGCGACGTCCCGTTGGCCAGTAACGACGCAAACGCCATCCGCGCGCTGCGGAACATCACCCCGTATCTCGATCTGGCAGACGGCATCGGCAGCAAGATGGTCCGCGTGATGATGCATTCCGACGAGGACGTCGCGTTCGCGCAGCGCGCCGCCGACGAGGCCGCCGAGCGGCGATTGCGCCTGGTCCATCTCACGCATTGGGGAACGATGTTCGAGACGGTCGAGGAGTCCCTCGAAACGATTGCGGCGGTCGGCCGGGATAATTTCGGCGTCGCCTTCGAACCCGCCAACCTATTGGCTTGCGGCGGCGACTACGGCCCTGACGCGATCGAACGGTTGATGCCGCATTTATTCAACGTGTTTTACTCGACCGCCGTGCGCGATCCGTCCTCGCCGATGACCTTTAACAGCCGGCTGCAAGGGCCGGTGCCCATGAGGTTCACCGCGCTGAACGATCCGGACAGCATTCCGGCCGCCCCCTTGATCGAGCGGCTGCGTGAGATCGGCTATGACGGGTGGTTCACGGTGCATCAACCGTTGCGCGACAACGAAGACGCCGACGACGCTATGCGCGCCGCCGCCGATCTATTCCGGGGCCTGATCGCGAAAACCTAACGGTAATCAAGTGCCGTTCAGTCGCCGGCACCCACCGGCTCGACGACCCGATGCTTGTTCTCTTCTTTGACCCGATTGGTGACCATCCGGTCATGCAGATCCGTGATGATCCCGCTGCCGGTTTTCACGCACAGGAACGGGAATACCGCATGGACCAAACAGGCGATGGTGCCCAGGGCCATCGACGCGGCGAACGTGCCCGCCGCAACGAAATGCTCGCCGTAGCTTTCGCCGACGGAGGCAGGGTGCTCGGTGAAGAGTGTCTTGATGCTCATGGCGGAAGAAGATTACCCTATAAACTCGGGATTTTATTTCCAATTTCACCGCATCACACGGCATTATGTAGTTTTATTTTTTAATATTCTTTAAATTTATGGTATTTTAATTCAATGGACGTTTTCGACCGAAAAATTCTCTCTCTGCTGCAACAAGACGCCTCGTTGTCCGTCGCAGAGATTGCGGACCGCGTTGGGCTTTCCTCGACACCATGCTGGCGGCGCATCCAAAAGCTCGAAGCCGACGGCACCATCAAACATCGGGTTGCCATCCTGGACCCCGAGAAGGTGAATGTCGGCGTAACGGTCTTCGTCAGCATCCGGACGCAGCATCACAGTATCGACTGGCTGGACCGCTTCTCGAAGGCGGTCGAAGATATCGACGAGGTGGTCGAGTTCTATCGCATGAGCGGCGACATCGACTACCTGCTGCGCATCGTCGTGCCCGATATCGCTGCTTACGACACGGTGTACAAACGGATCATCAGCGCCATCGAACTCAACGACGTGACATCGAGTTTCGCGATGGAGTGCGTCAAGCAGACGACGGCACTGCCGCTGCAATACGGTGAATAGACAATTTTTTTGCCCTCCCCCCGCCAAGCCCCTACATAACTCGAATAGACGGAGGATCACCCCGGTCCCGTCATCGGCGCGAACTCGCCGCCAAGGACCGGCTCGAACGGGATCGTGGGAGGCACATGGCGCATTTCGCCAAAGTCGTTCTATGCATGAGCATCGCCGCCGCCGTTCACGGACTGGTTTGGCTTGCGACCGGGCGAACGATTCACCCTCCCGAGATAACCGGCCCTGTCGCCTCACTGTCCTACACAACGCCCACGGTGAACTGGACCGACCGGGATGCCGCCGCAGATATCGCGCGCATCGATCGGGACCTCGCACGTCTTGGCACACTGACCCGGTCGATCCGGACCTACAGTGCCGCCGGCAGCATGGAGGCCGTGCCATCCCTGGCGGCGAAACACGGACTGGGCGTGACACTCGGCGCCTGGATCGGTCGCGACCGAATGCGGACCGAACGGGAAATCGGCGCCGTCCTTCGCGCGGCAAAGACGCATACCAACATTGACGGCGTTGTCATCGGCAACGAGAGCCTGCTGCGAGAGGACATTTCGGTTCCCGCCCTGATCCGCCACCTGAAGGCCGCGCGAGCCAAAACACTGTTGCCGGTAACGACCGCCGAACCCTGGCATGTTTGGCTCCGATATCCGGCGTTGGCCGACGCGGTGGACTACATCTCCGTCCATATCCTGCCCTATTGGGAAGGACTGCCGGCCGAACAAGCCGTTGCCTATGCCGCCACACTCTACGACCGGCTGCAGGCAGCCTTTCCCGGCAAGAAGATCGTCATCGCCGAGTTCGGTTGGCCCAGCAACGGCTACAACCACGGTGCGGCGGTTCCCGGTCCCTTGCGGCAGGCGGAGGTAATCCGGCGTTTCGTCGCGCAGGCGCAGCACCGGGGGATCGGCTACAACCTGATCGAAGCCTACGACCAGCCGTGGAAAACATCGGAAGGCCGCGTCGGCCCGCACTGGGGTCTGCTGACCGCGGACGGGCGCCTGAAATTTCAGCTCGACGGTCCCGTTACCACCGATCGGCGGGTCGTGTTGCCGCTGGCGTTATCGCTGGGCGCCGTGATCGCGCTCATGATCCTGCTAACGACCCGCCATACCGTGGCCCAGGGCGCACTGTTGGCCGTGGCCGCGAACACCGTCGGAGGCGGCGCCGCGCTGGCGATCCTATATCCCGTCTCACAATATCTTTCACTCGGCGAGACGGTTTTCTGGCTTCTCGGCCTCGGCCTGCTGATTCCGCTGGCGGCGTTGAGCCTCGTTCGGGCCGGCGACATTGCGTGGGATCTCGCCGGTAAGGCACCGCGGCGGTTGATATGTCCGACGTCCGTACCGCCGCAGGATCATCCGCCGAAAGTGTCAATCCATATCCCGGCCTGCCGCGAGCGGCCCGCCGTGTTGCGCGCCTGCCTGGATAGCGTTGCGGCCTTGGACTATCCCGACTTCGAGGTTCTCGTCGTCATCAACAACACGCCGGACGACACGGTGTGGAAGCCGATCGAGGCCCACTGCCGGGAATTGGGCGCGCGCTTCCGCTTCATCAATCTACCGAAGGTCGACGGCTTCAAAGCAGGCGCACTGAACGCTGCACTGGACAGGACGCACCGGGCGGCAGAGGTAATCGCGGTGGTCGACGCGGACTACCGGGTCCGGCGGAATTGGCTGCGCGATCTCGTCCCGCTGTTTCAGGATCGCGCGGTGGCGCTGATCCAGGCTCCGCAACATCACACCGACCGACAAACCAATACTGTTCAACGCATGATGAATAGTGAGTATGCCGGATTCTTTGACATCGGCATGGTCCACCGCAACGAGGCAAACGCCATCATCACGCACGGCACGATGCTGTTGCTTCGCAAGGAAGCCCTCATCGCGAATGGCGCCTGGGCGACCGATACCATCGTCGAAGATACGGAAATGGGGTTGCGGTTATTGACCAACGGCGGGATTGCCCATTACACGACGCTACGATACGGGCAAGGCATCCTGCCGGACGACACGGCGGCCTACGCGGCGCAGCGCCAGCGTTGGGCCTATGGCGCGATGCAGATTCTGCGGAAACACTGGCGGACCTTGCTGCCGTTCCGTGGCGGCCTCTCCCAACCTCAGAAGTGGCATTTCGCTGCCGGTTGGCTCACATGGCTTTCCGATTCCGCCGCGACGGGCCTTGCCATCCTCAATCTCGCCGCGACGCCGTTCATCCTGCTGGGCCTGCTCGCCTTCCCCCCGACTTCATTAATTGTCCCGGTATTCGCCGCCTATCTCGTCATGCTGCTGCACACCGGTCTGCTTTATTTTCGGCGCGTGACCCGGTCGCCGCGACGTATTGCGGCGGCCGCCGCGGCGGCGATGAGCCTGCAGTTCACGGTGGCCCGCGCGGTCCTCGCCGGAATACTCGGGCGACCGCTTCCCTTCCGGCGCACGCCCAAAGGCGGCGCCGGCCGCGCGGTTTCAGTTTTTCGGCAACTCACGCGGATTTTGCCGGAGTGCGTGCTTGGCGCTCTGCTCGCCATCGCGTCGACGCTACTGCTCGTGAACAATCCGCATCATGTCGCCGAACAAACGCAGTTTGCCCTGCTGTTGCTCCTTCAAAGTCTGCCCTACGGAGCGGCAGTCGCGCTCCAGTGCCTCGAAACCACTATACAACTCCGGCCGACCGCCGGTCGTACGCGCGAACCGGCCACCCCCTATCGGCGTCCGGCCCTTGAGCGGGCCATGGTTCGCAATCGCCGCTAGAGTCCTGAAACGAAAATTCATGATACGGCTGGCGTATCGACGTCTGGATGCCGCTTTAGACGTCTTGCCGCTCGACAAGGTGCACGAGGATGCCCCCAAGGGCCGCCGGGTGCACAAATCCGATGCGGGCGCGCCGCGATCCCGGGCGGCCGGTTTGGTCGATCATCCGAAGACCGGCTTTGGCCAAGGCCGATAACGTTCGATCGATATCACCTGTCTTTAGAGCGAGGTGATGCAAGCCCGCCCCGCGACGCTCGATATACCGCGTAATGGCGCCCTGATCCTGTTTCGTCGTGCCGGCACGCCCGTGCTCGATCTCCGCCTTATGCTCGGGATCGAAATTCTGAAGGAACTCCAACTCGCAATCGCCGACGGTGATAAACGCGACCCGCAGGCCGCCGACCACCTCAGGCGCCCGGTTCTGGTACACCACACCGTATTTGTCGGAGGTGAAACTCTCGACCACGGTGCGCACTTCCAGATCGGTCTGCTGGCTTTCGACCGCGAATCCCATCCCATCCGAGAACAGCTCGACGGCGGCACGGTTGTCGGCCGAAGCGATGCCGAGATGATCGATTCGCTCGATCGGGCCGCCGGAGCCGTCGGGGATGTCCAACGGGGCGCCCAGCCGGGTCCGCACCCCCAACGTCGCCGCCGGATCCAATAGCGTCTGCGGATCGCCGCCCACTACATGGTCCCCGCATCGGTCATCTACCGCAATTCCCGCCGATTCTGCCCATGCTTGCGCGTCCTCGCATGCGAACGCGACGTGATGCAGCCCCGGATCGGCCGAACCGCCAAGGAAAGGGTCGTCCGGATCGAACACCAACAGCGCGGCGTTCCCGGCCGCGAAGGCCGGCACGGTGCGCCCGCCATCTACCACGACGGGCAGCGCCGCCATGCCGAGAGTGTCTCCGAATATAGCTGCAACCGCATCCGGATCGCGCGCAACCAACGCTACATATGAGAGTATCGCCGGGTTCATATTGACGGTCTCGATTCCTCGATTCTGGGCCGAAACGGCGATTCAGTGATTAAACGGGCGGCAAAGCCAGCCTAATCCTTCTTTGACCATAACCGCTTAACGGGTTAGCCGTGAAATTCTAACGATTCAACGGGTCGAATACGAACGTTTAGGCGTCCAACCTGTTAACGATTTCAATGGATTGAAATGGCCGCCCTTGCAAGCGCATTCATGGGGAATAGGTGATCTCCCTCCGCCTCGATCACGATGTTGGTGCGGTTCCGACATCGAGATTGACAAGCATCGCGGTCCTCCCTACCGTCTGTCCGACAATTCTGGTGTAATGAAAAATAAGTGCAACAACCACTAGGGGGGCGCGTGGCCAATCTCCTTGAGATTGAAGGGCTGCAGACGCAGTTCTTCACGTCGGCTGGAACCGTCAAGGCGGTCGACGGCATTTCATATAATGTTGAAGAAGGCGAAACTGTCGCCGTGGTCGGTGAGTCCGGCTGCGGTAAATCGGTAAGCGCCTTGTCTATCCTTCGGCTCGTCGCCGATCCCCCAGGGAAAGTCGTCGGCGGGAGCATCAAGTTCCAGGGACGCGATCTGCTTCAGCTGTCCGACCAGGAAATGCGGTCGGTACGCGGAAACGATATCGCGATGATCTTCCAGGAGCCGATGACGTCGTTGAACCCGGTGCTGACGATCGGACTGCAGATCACCGAAACGTTGCAACATCATCTCGGCATGAGCGAGGAAGAATGCAACGCCCGCGCCGTCGAGTTGCTCGGCATGGTCGGCATCTCGGAACCGGAGCGCCGGCTGTCGCAATACCCGCATCATCTATCGGGCGGCATGCGGCAGCGCGTGATGATCGCCATCGCGCTCGCCTGCGAGCCGAAGCTGATCATCGCCGACGAACCGACCACGGCATTGGACGTGACGATTCAGGCGCAGATCCTTGAACTGATGAAGGATCTGACCCGACGCCTGGACGTGGCCTTGATCGTGATCACGCATAACCTTGGTGTCGTGGCGCGCTACGCGGACCGCGTGAACGTCATGTATGCGGGCAGGATCATCGAGACCGGTACCGCCGAAGAGATTTACCACAACCCGAAACACCCATACACGCTTGCGCTGTTGAAATCCGTGCCGCGGCTCGACCAGCCCCGCGCGGCCAAGTTGGACCCGGTCGAAGGGCAGCCGCCCGATCTTGCGCGGTTGGGTGTCGACTGCCCGTTCCGGCCCCGCTGCCGGTTCGCAACCGATAAGTGCGCGCAGGAGCGTCCGGAGCTTCTCGAGGTTTCGCCCGGGCATTACTCCGCGTGCTGGGAAAAAGACAATCTAACCTCGGCTGGGAACCCCGTGTCATGAGTGAAGCAACCGCAATGCAATCTACCGATGCCACCCCCGCCGCGCAGAGCGCGTTGGGCGAGACGCTGATTGAAGTCAAGAATCTCAAGATGCATTTCCCGGTGACCGAGGGCGTCATCATCCCGAAAGTCGTGGCGCATGTTAAAGCCGTCGACGGGATCAGCTTCAGCATCAAAAAAGGCGAAACGCTGGGCCTCGTGGGCGAATCGGGCTGTGGTAAGACCACAACCGGCCGATGCATCCTGCAACTCGAAAATCCGACCGACGGCGAAATCCTGTACGAAGGAACCAACCTGAATACGCTGGACTCGAAGGGCATGGCCCCGTTTCGCCAGAAGATTCAGGTTATCTTCCAGGATCCATACAGTTCGCTGAATCCGCGGATGAAGATCGGCGAGATTCTGTCCGAGCCCATGCGGGTGCACAACATCATCACCGATCAAGCGAGCCGCGATAAACGAGTGCTTGAACTGCTCAATGTCTGCGGATTGAGCCCGCGCTTCGCGGATCGATATCCACATGAAATGAGCGGCGGTCAACGTCAACGCGTCGGCATCGCCCGCGCTTTGGCGATGAATCCGGAGTTCATCGTCTGCGACGAAGCCGTGTCGGCGCTCGACGTGTCGATTCAGGCGCAGGTTATCAACCTGCTGGAGGATTTGCGCGACGAGTTCGGCCTGACCTACCTGTTCATTTCGCATGACCTTAGCGTCGTTCGGCATCTCTGCCATCGGGTGGCGGTCATGTATCTGGGCAAGATGGTCGAATTGGCGGATTGCGACGAGCTGTTCGACAATCCGGTTCATCCCTACACCAAGGCGCTGTTGAATGCGGTGCCGATTCCGGACCCGACACTCGAAGCAACCCGCGAGCATCAGGTGATCAAGGGCGAAATTCCCAGTCCGATCAATCCGCCGAGCGGTTGCGTCTTCCATCCGCGCTGTGAAATGGCGGTGGACGGCTGCTCGAAAGCCGTGCCGGAGTTCCGGGAAATCAAACCTGGCCATTGGGTGGCCTGTACCGAGGTCTGACCGGCGTCATAACATACGAAGGAACGCTGGCAGGCATGTCCGACGGAAACAAGAAGAACACGCCGTCGGACCGTTACCGTTAGGCTTCGCGCCCCTGTTTGTTCAAGAGTTTGAATAGGTAGGATGGGAGGATGACAAGATTTAGACGGAGTTTGGCAACCGCCGCCGTAGCGTTGGGAGGTTCTCTCGCGTTCGGCGCGGTGTCCGCTGCGGCACTCGCGGAGACGCCCGTAAGAGGCGGCGTTCTGAGTTTCGTGGTGGGCAGCAAGATTCCGTCGTACGACGGGCATCAGGAAACCACCTTCGGCATGATCCATCCGATCCGGCCGTTCTACAGCCTGTTGCTGCGCGTGAACCCGGATAATCCCCAATCGCCGACCGATATCATCTGCGACCTTTGCGAAGGCAAATGGACAAAGAGCAACGGCGGGAAGACCTATACGTTCAAGATCAAGAGCGGCGTCACATTCCACGA
The DNA here is from genome assembly GCA_965228975.1 of Alphaproteobacteria bacterium. Taxonomy (GTDB): domain Bacteria; phylum Pseudomonadota; class Alphaproteobacteria; order UBA8366; family UBA8366; genus JAJFJD01. The sequence continues at coordinate 855,030 of OZ245851.1, read as the reverse complement.
CGGCGCTCCGCTATCGTCGGTCGATCTGAAGGCCACGCTCGATAAGATCATCTTTCCGCCCAAGGGCGTTCCGAGTTCGCGCAAGGCTTGGTACACCCAGGTGGCAAGTGTCGAGGCACCCAATGCAACGACCCTGGTCGTCAACCTGAAACGGCCCCTGCCCGCCCTTATTCCGGCTTTGGCGTCGCCGTTCAACTTCGTCTATTCGAAGAAGGACATCGACGAGAACGGGTACGGCTGGCACAAGAAGAACGTAAACGGCACCGGCGCGTTCAAATTCGTGCAGCATCAACCTGGGGCATTCGTCGAGGGCGAGCGCTACGACGATTTCCACGTGGACGGGCAACCCTACCTGGATGGTTATAAAGCGATCTCGGCGCCGAAGATGTCGGTCCGCCTGCAGGCAATCCGCGGCGACCGGGCATCGATAGAATTCCGCGGGTTCCCGCCGAAGGCGCGCGACGATCTTGTGAAGGCGCTGGGCAAGAAGATCAAGGTACAGGAAAGCAACTGGAACTGCCTGATGGGTACGAGCCCCAACCAGCGCAAAAAACAGTTCCAGGACGTACGTGTCCGTCAGGCGCTGGGTTATGCACTCGACCGCTGGGGCGGATCGAACTACCTCGCGCGGATCGCCATTGTGAAAACGGTCGGCGGTATCGTCTTTCCAGGTCACACGCTTGAAGCCTCGAAAGCGGAACTGTCAAAACTTCCGGGATACGCCAAGGATCTGAAAGCCAGCCGCGCGAAGGGCAAGAAGCTGCTCGGCGAAGCCGGCCGGTCAACCTTGAATCTGACGCTTTGGAACCGTGCCGTCGATCAGCCCTATAAGGTCGTGGGCACATGGCTAATCGATCAATGGCGCAAGGTCGGCATCAAAGCGGACCAGAAGGTCGTGCCGTCCGGACCCTGGTATGCCGGCCTTCGAAAGACGAAGGACTTCGACGTATCTATCGACTTCAACTGCCAAACGGTCATCAATCCGACGATCGACGTATCGAAATGGTTGATCGATGCTGGCAACAACTATTCAGGCCATACGGATAAGAAGGTCGACGAGATGTATTTCGACATGCTCTACGAGACCGATCCGAAGGGCCAGTACAAGAAGATGCGGACTTACGAGAACCATCTTATCGGGCAAGGCCACTACATCCCTGCCTTCTGGTGGTACAAGATCAATCCGCATCGTAGCTATGTTAAGGGCTGGAACATTGCGCCCAGCCATTACCTGAACCAGGCGCTCGATCGGGTTTGGATCGATCCCAAACTACGATGAGCGCACGGTAGCTTAGAGAACGCCCGCCGATCCTAATCGTTGGATTCGAGGGCGAACCGCGGAGCAAAAAGTAAATGTACAAATATACGATCAAACGTATCTTGCTGATGTTTCCGACACTGATCGGCGCAGCAATCCTGGTGTTCGGCCTACTGCGGCTGATTCCGGGCGACGTGTGCGAGTTGCGCATGGCCGGTGAAGGATCATTCGTGGATCCGGCGGCCATCAAAGCCTGCCAAATCGACCTCGGTATGGACCAGCCGATGATTGTCCAATTCTGGGACTTCATCTCCGGGTTCTTCACATTCGACCTCGGCAAGTCCATGTGGACCGGTCAGCAGATTACCCATGAAATCGGGTTGCGGTTCGAATTGTCGATGCAGGTCGCCATCATCGCGACCGTCGTCAGCGTCATCATTTCGATCCCGATGGGTACGATTTCCGCGATCAAACAGAATACTTGGATCGACTATGTCGTGCGTACCTTCAGCATCGCCGGCATCGCGATGCCCTCCTTCTGGCTCGGCATCCTGATCATCCTCGGCCTGTTGATCACGACCCAGGCGTGGTTCGGCACCCCCTGGATGCCGCCGATCGAATACGTCGATCCATGGGAAGACCCGCTTGGCAACCTCTCACAGCTTATTTGGCCCGCACTGGCAACCGGGTATCGCTATTCCGCGGTAGCGACCCGCATGACACGCTCGGCCCTGCTGGAGGTGTTGCGTGAGGACTACGTCCGGACCGCCCGGGCGAAGGGCCTCCTGGAGAAGATCATCATCAACCGGCATGCGCTGAAAAACGCCATGTTGCCGGTGGTTACGGTGATCGGCATCGAGTTTGCCTTCCTGATGGGTGGCCTGGTCGTTACCGAACAGGTGTTCAACTTGAACGGCCTCGGCAAGCTCTTCGTCGAATCGGTGACGAACCATGACTTTACGCTAACGCAGGCGCTGGTCATGCTCGTTGCCCTAATCTTCGTCATTACCAATCTGGTGGTCGACATCTTCTATGCTTGGCTCGATCCTCGAATTCGGTACAGCTAGGGAGGAAATCTGACATGAGTACTGTAGAAGAAACCCAAGCTCACGCCGACATCGAAGAACTATTCGATCAGCGGTCGTGGGGGGAGCGCGCCATCGATTTGATGCGCAAGAACCCGCTCGGCGCGATGGGCGGAATCCTGGTATTGGTCATGATCGTGCTGGCGATTTTCGCGAATTACCTCACGCCGTTCCATCCGGAGGAGAATTCCTTCGAACATATGCTGGTGCCGCCGGGGACCGAGTTCTGGCTGGGCACCGACCAGTTCGGCCGCGACCTCTGGACCCGGATCGTCTACGGTGCCCGAACAGCCCTGTTCGTCGGCTTCGTGGCGGCCTTCGTCGGCTCCTTCATCGGGCTGATCCTCGGTGTCGGCAGCGCCTATTTCGGCGGCAAGATCGACCTGATCTTCCAACGCGTCATGGACGTGTTCATGGCCTTCCCGCTGATCATCATGGCGCTGGCCGTTGTCTCGATCTTCGGGACCGGAACGCAAAACGTGATCATCGCGATCACCATCCCGTTCATTCCACGCTGTGCGCGGGTCGTGCGTTCGAACGCCCTGGCCATCCGCGAAATCCCGTATGTCGATGCGGCGCGGGCGATGGGCTTCAGCCATATGCGGATCATCATGCGGCATATGGCGCCGAACGTGATGGCGCCCTTCCTGATCATGCTAACGGCTTTCGTCGGACAGGCGATTCTGCTTGAAGCATCGCTCTCCTACCTCGGCCTCGGGGTCCAGGAGCCGACACCGGCATGGGGCCTGATGCTCCAGGGCGGCGCCGAAGAGTATGCGGAAAGCGCGCCTTGGGTTGCGGTTTTCCCGGGCTTGGCGATTACGCTGGCCGTCTTCGGCTTCAACCTGTTCGGCGACGCGGTCCGGGATACATTGGATCCAAGATTGCGTTCGCAATAAGCCAACGTTTAAGGCAATATGCCTTAAAGTTGAATGGTGGCCGCCGCGTGCTTTACGCGGCGGCCACATTATGAGAGAGAGTATAATTCCTGCCCCATGCCCCCGGGGCTAACAGAGTGTAGAGCGGTATGTCAGTAGCGGAAAATCTCGAACAACCGGAAGTGTATCTGCGGCGCCCCTGGTACGAAACGTTTTGGGATACGCTCAAGAAGCACCCGTTAGGCGCTTGTGGTGGCGTAATGGTCATTGCGCTCGCCCTGATGGCGGTCTTTGCGGAATTCATCGCCCCGCATGATCCGGAGATTAACAACTTCCCGGCAATGCTGCTGCCGCCCGGCGGCGATTACTGGCTGGGCACGGACCAGTTCGGACGGGACTTGCTATCGCGCTGTATCTACGGCGCCCGGACGGCCCTCTTCATCGGCTTCGTCGCGGCCGGGGTGGGTGCCACGACGGGTCTGGTGATTGGCGTCGCCAGTGCGTATTTCGGCGGTAAGGTCGATCTGATCATCCAACGCATCATCGACGTTTTCATCGCCTTCCCGACGATTATCATCGCCCTGTCGGTGGTATCCGTCTTCGGGTCGGAGTTGCATCACGTCATCTTCGCGATCTGCCTGCCTTTCATTCCGGATGCCGCCCGGATTGTCCGATCGAACGCGTTGGCCATTCGTGAGATACCCTATGTCGATGCGGCGCGCGCGCTCGGCTTCGGACACGCACGGATCATCTTGCGTCATATGGCGCCGAATGTTCTGGCACCGTACCTGATCATTCTGACGGCGAATATCGGTCAGGCGATCCTGCTCGAAGCGTCGCTGTCCTATCTGGGCCTTGGGGTCCAGGAGCCGACACCGGCGTGGGGTCTGATGCTGCAGGGCGGCGCCGAGGAATACGCGGAGAGCGCCCCCTGGGTCGCGGTCTTCCCGGGCCTCGCCATCACGTTGACGGTCTTCGGCTTCAACCTGTTCGGCGACGGCGTGCGCGACGCGCTCGATCCTAGGCTGCGTACAGAGTAGACGACGGAACGATATGACGCTGCGGCGAAAGCCGCAGCGTCGTCCGTTTCAACAGTCGGTTCTGCGACGGATCGAACGGATCCCGCCGGTGCAGCAGAAACCCGTTATCCCACATGATCAGGTCACCCGCCTGCCAGCGATGCGTGTAGACGAATTGCGGCTGCGTTGCGTGGGCGTTCAATTCATTCAACAGCGACCGTCCCTCGTCCGCCGGTAGCCCCTCGATCCCGACCGATGTTGTCGGATCGAGATAAAGCGATTTACGCCCGGTGACCGGATGCCGGTTGACCAGTGGATGCGTCACCGGGGGCGTCTTGCGCCGCAACTCTTCGGACATCGGTTTTTCATCGTCATAGGTGGATTGCCGCGCGAGGTAGTCGTAGACCGCGCTCAACCCGTCGATCCGTTGCTGCATGTCGTCGGACAGCGCGTCGTACGCCAGCTGCAGATTGGCCCAATGAGTGTTGGCGCCATCGCGCGGCATCTCGACCATGTACAAGATGCTGCCCGTGGCGGGATCGGTCACATAGGATTGGTCCGTGTGCCAATCGAGTTCGCCCGCGCCAAGTCCGCCGATCGAGTTGCCGTAATAATCCTTCATGTTGGATATCTGCAGCACCTCCGGTAAAGACGCCTGCCAATCGGTCCGGACGATGATGTCCAACTCACCGAACCGCTTACTGAAGGCCACGAGCTCGGCCTCCGACAGGGCCTGCCGGCGAAACACCAAAACGCCCTGGCTGCTCCACGCGGTCGCCAGTTCGGCCACGGACGCATCGTCGATATCATCCCAGAGATCGAGCCCGGTCACCTCGAAAGCGAAGTTGTCGTCGATTGGGGAAATCTTCATGGTCACGGTCTCTTGCTTCGTTGGGCGTCGGTGCGCGATTATGCGGCCTCGCAAAAAATACCAACAATTCGATTGAAAGACGATTCATGCCAACCGAGACCGAAGCCGCCGCCGCACCGCTCGCCGGTGTCAAAGTAGTTGATATCGCGAACTTTCTTGCAGGTCCCATCTCCTCGATGTTCCTGGCCGACTTCGGCGCGGACGTAACCAAGGTCGAGCGGCCGGAAACCGGCGACGAAATCCGCTATTGGGGCAACAACAAGGACGGCGTCGGCTTGATGTATAAGCTGATCAACCGCAACAAACGGTCGGTCACGGCCGATCTGCGGACTCCGCTCGGGGTGGAGATCGTCAAGCGTTTGATCAAGGATGCCGACATCGTCATCGAGAATTACCGCAAGGGGACGCTGGAGAAGTGGGGCCTCGGCTATGACGTGCTGAGCGAAATCAACCCCGGCCTGATCATGATCCGGCTGACCGGGTTCGGCCAAACCGGCCCGAACAGCCACCGACCGGGATTCGGCACCCTCGCCGAGGGTTATGCCGGCTACGCGTATATCACCGGCTATCCCGATCAGCCGCCGCTGCTGCCGGGGTTCGGACTGGCGGACGATACATCCGGCTTGATGGGCGCCTTCCTCGCCATGGTCGCGTTGCAGGAGAAGAACCGGTCCGGTAAAGGACAGATCGTCGACTTCGGCATTTACGAGCCGTTGTTCACGCTGCTTGGACCGCAGGTCGTCGACTACGACCAACTCGGGATCATCCAAGAACGTAACGGCAGCCGCCTTCCCTTTACGGCACCTCGCAACACCTACCGCACCAAGGACGACAAGTGGGTTTCCATTTCCGGCAGCGCGCAATCCACGTTCGAGCGCATGTGCGATGCGTTGGGCATCCCTGACATTCCGAAGGATCCGCGGTTTCTCGATAACCGGCTCCGCATCCAGAACTCGCCCGCGCTGGACGACGCGTTACAGGCAGCGATCGAGAAGTTCGACCGCGAAGACCTGCTGGCGCTGTTCGAGAAATTCGATGCGACCGCCGCCCCGTGCAACAACATCAAGGAAATCTTCGAAGACGAACATTTCCAGGCACGCGAGAATATCGTGGCAGTCGACGACGAGGAGCTCGGCGGCCCGCTCCGCATGCAGAACGTAGTCGGGAAATTCTCGCGCACGCCCGGCAAGATTCATCACGCCGGCCCGATCCTTGGGTCGAGCAACCGGCAGGTTCTAATCGACGAGTTGGGTTTCGACGAGGCGGAACTGAAAAAGGCCGGCTACAAATTGGACTAGGGGAAACCACATCATGCTCGATTTACCGAAGGCCGTAACCGTCGTCGAGGTCGGCCCGCGCGACGGCCTGCAGTCGCTCGATCATTGGGTCGAGACGGACGACAAGGTCGCCATGGTCGACCGGTTGAGCGATGCCGGGTTCCCGGTCATCGAGGTGACTAGTTTCACCCATCCCAGGGTTGTGCCCATGCTGCGCGATGCGGAAGAAGTGCTGGGGCGCATCAAGCGGCGAGAGGGCACCGTCTACCGGGCCCTCGTCCCGAACAAGCGTGGCGCCATCCGTGCCGTCGAGACCGACGTGGATGAAATCCTCGGGCTGATGACCGTCAGCGCCAGTTATTTGGCGAAAAACCAGAACATGACCCTCGACGAGGTGATCGAGGCGGGCGGCGACTGTTTCCGGGTCGCCGACGAGGCCGGGCGAGCCTTCATCATGGCGCTCGGCATGTCGCTGTTTTGTCCGTATGAAGGGATCATCCCGACCGAAAGTACCCTCGACTGCGTCGCACGGTTGCGCAATGCCGGCATTCGGCGTTTCTATCTCGCCGCCAGCACCGGTATGGAGGAACCCGTACAGGTTAATACCCTGTTCAAGCAGGCGCATGACCGCTTTCCCGATTGCGAGTTCGGCTTTCACCTGCATGAGAAAATGGGCATGGCACCCGCGAATCTGTTGGCGGCGCTCGATGCCGGGGTCACCATGGTGGAAGGGTCGATCTGCGGGATCGGCGGCGGAATCGCCTTCCCCGGCGGCGTTGGCTCGATCGGCAACCTGCCGACCGAAGACATTGTCCACTTCCTGAACGAGATGGGAATCGAGACCGGCATCCGCACCGAGGACGCGCTCGCCGCGGCCCGGGATATTGCAGCATTGACCGATATTCCCCTGAACAGCCGGCTCGGCACCGTCGGCATGCGTCAGGACATTATCCGCAAGGGCGCCGAAAACCCCGCGGCGCATCCCGGCTAAGATGCCAAGAGTCTAACGGCGCTTTCTCAAACCTGCCGCAGGTGGGGTGGTTTGGGGGTCTCGTCTTCCGCCGCATCCGGCGGGTTTCCCGGCCCCTGGTCCTGCTGATCATCGCTTTCGTCGTCATCGCTGTCGTCATGCAAGCGTTCCGCTTCGCGTCTCAGACGGGTGAACGACAGGTAGGCAAACGGCAATGTCACGAGATAGAGCACGGCAACCACGATCAAGGTCCGCCACGGCGCCCCCGCGAGACCCGCCACGACCAAACCGGCGGCAACCAGGACGAACAACACATAGTCCTGCGGCACCTTCAGTTTCTTGAAGGAGAATGTCGGCAGCTGGCTGACCATCAACGCGCCGATCAAAGCGAGCCAACTTCCGGCGACCAAGGGATGGCGTGCGACCGCGTCCCCGACCTCGAAGCTGATGACCAGGGGCAAAATCGCGAGGCCGGCCCCGGCCGGCGCCGGAACGCCCGTGAAATAGTTGTAGGCGTAAGGCGGCAATTTTCCGAGCGTCGTATTGAAGCGCGCCAACCGTAGGGCGGCGCAGACCACGAAGAAGAGCGCCGCGATCCAACCGGGGCCGTCGACACTGCTGAGAGCCCAGACATAGATGACGACCGCCGGTGCGACCCCGAATGCGATTACGTCGGACAGGGAATCGAGTTCCGCGCCGAAGTCGCTCGCCGACTTCAATAGGCGCGCCATACGGCCGTCCAACGCATCGAGGACCGCGGCAACCAGGATCGCAACGACGGCGAATTCCCATTTCCCGTCGAAGGCGAAGCGGATCGCCGTGAAACCGGCGGACAAAGCCCCCACCGTGATGATATTGGGGATCATTTTGCTGACGGTCTGGCCCTTCAATCGGGGGACCCGTCGAAATCGGCGGCGTTTTAGCATCAGCGTATCTCTCCCTGCCGGGCGGTCTCGGTGCTCGAAAGGTCGGCCAGCACCGTCTCGCCGGCAATCGTAGTCTGTTCCGTCACGACGAGCGGCGCAACGCCCGCCGGCAGATAAATATCTACGCGGCTGCCGAACCGAATCATCCCGATCCGGTCGCCCGCTCGCAGCGTTTGATCCGGTGACACCTCGCAGAGGATGCGCCGGGCGACCAAGCCGGCGATCTGGACGCAAGCGATGTCGCGGCCATCGGGCATCGTCAGCCGGAGCGATTGCCGCTCGTTATGTTCGCTCGCCTTATCCATCGACGCGTTCAAGAATTTGCCGGGCCGATACGCCAATTTGGCGATCCGTCCCGCCACCGGCGACCGGTTCACGTGGCAATTGAAGACATTCATGAAGACGCTGATCCGGGTGAGCGGCGCATCTCCCATATCAAGCTCCGGCGGCGGCGGCGCCTCGACGATCATCTGCACGACACCGTCGGCCGGACTGATCACCAAGCCCTCTCGGGTTGGGGTCACCCGAAGCGGATCGCGGAAAAAATAGACGCACCACACCGTCAAAATGCCGCCGAGGACGAAAAGCGGCGTCCAAAAGAGACCCAGAATCAGCGTCGCGCCGGCAAATGCCGCAATGAATGGGTATCCCGCCCGATGGATCGGCGGCAATACCGGCTTCAATGTCTCGCGTAAGGTGGTCACGTAGCGGCGCTCCTCTCCCCAATATCGCCCGAGGCCCTTCTGATGACGCTTCGGTACCGCCTCCGAGCCACACGCCGCAAATGCGCGTAACCTACTGACTTTTCACAGTATCCGCGGCGATTCGGTAACAAAGTGTAAATCTTATGCCGGTTATATTGGGATAAATTGAACGGATTAAAGCCATGGGCGTGGCCGCATAACTGGCTACACTCCTGCCGTCGATCCACGGTGTATAAACCCGGCTCTCGCCCGATTATAGATAAGACCCTATATTTCATTATGTTAGAGCCCTCTATTGATTTCAGCTTTCGATACAGGACCATGGCCTTCCGGGTCTGGGCGAGCGCTGAACAGGCACAGACAGGTTTGGCATTCTTCCAGGGGCGGCTCGGTGTCCTGCCGTTCACCGGGGACGGGTCCAATCGCCGGCGAAACACTTTGGCGGTCCTCGATATGACGAAACGGTTCACGGACTTCACCGTGGACCTGCCGGATGGGTATGAAATCGTCGTTTCGGCCGAACTGAAATCGGATGGGCCCGCGACTCCCGCATGGGCCCTCGGCGAAGCGATAAGCCGCCTTGCAGGCACCAAGCACCTCGTCGACATGGTCGGATCCCTGCAACCGACCCGCCATCACCGTGATGCCGCGCATCAATCGTCTAACGCGCCTTAGACGTCGGGAGCGAGAAAACCTGACCAGGATAAATTAGATCCGGATCACGGATCTGATCCCGATTCGCCCGATAAATGACCGTATAGAGAATGCCCTCGCCATAGGACCGGCGCGCGAGCCGCCAGAGGCTGTTGCCCGGCTGCACCACGACGAACGTGTCGCCCGGCAGTTCCGCAACCGGCCGGGACCGCGTAAAGGGCAGTTCGATGCGTTGCGCCACCTTGCCGCCCACCAATTGATCGATGCGCAGCGTGTATGTCCCCGGCTCGACCGGCCCGTCCGGCCGAAGCTGCCAGTTTCCATCCTCCGGCACGTTCGCTTCGCCAAGAACCTTATTGTCGAGATAGGCGCGCAAGAACGCCTGCGGCTCGCCCTTGCCGCCCAGCGTCAGATTACCCTTCTCGTCATAGTCGATCACTTGCAGGCGCAGCGAGTCCGTCCCGACGCCCGGCCCCGGTTCCGGTTCCTGCAGGATCGTTGCCGGGCCCGCCCCATCACGCGGCACCAAGACCGCAACCGGCGCCTCCGGCTGCGGCGCCGATTTTTCCGTCGCCGGTTTTTCCGTCGCCGATGAAGCGGGCGGCGTAGATTGCGGCTGTGCCGAACGTCGAGCCGCTTGCCCTTGCGGCGCGGGCTTGGAAGACACCGTCTCTTTCGGAACCATCAGGACAACGACTTTTTCCGACGCGACGTTCGTCCCATCCGGCCGTTCGGCAGAGATCGATAGATTGGCGTCGCCCGGATCCAAGCGTCCTTTGGGAACCAGAACCCATTCGCCCTTTTCGTTCGCCGTCGTCTCGCCGACAAGCTTCTTACGGTCGTAGATCCTGACCTTGCTGCCCGGCGCGGCGCGGCCCGCGATGACGGCCTCGCCCGCGGGCGTCACGCGGACCACATCGAAACTGGGCACCGCGGCGGCGGGTTTCTCAGCCGGTTTCGCCTGCGAGGTGTCTTCCGACGGTGCAGCCCCTGGGGTCGTTGCAGTCCCCCCCGGGTCCGCCGTGGTACCCGACGGTCCAGCCTTCGCTGCATCGCCGGATGACGGGGCGGATGGGCTAGACGGCGGGGAAGTCTCGGCCGGTGTGCCTGCCGTGGTTTTCTGCTCGGCCTCGTCGACAGGCCAAGTGAAATACAGGATTGCGGCCACCGCCAAGCCTACCGCGCACGCGCCAATCAGAATATTTCGGTTCACGCCGCCCCCCAAACCGATTTCTACACCATCATTTGTAGTATTCCATGCCCCGGGACGCAATGTGCCAACTGGACGGCTTTGTCCCTAATGCCACGTTATCAAGCTTGTTTTCTGGTGCGGTGCGCCTTACACCCCTTCTTCATGGCAGATATAAAATCGGTTTGCGTGTATTGCGCATCGGCCTCCGACGGTCCGGAAAGCCACCGGGCGGCGGCGGCGCAACTTGGTACCGCTTTGGCGGAAAACGGCATACGGCTGGTTTTCGGCGGCGGTCATGTAGGACTCATGGGTATCGCCGCCGATGCGGCGCTTGCCGCCGGCGGCGAGGTGATCGGCGTGATCCCGGAATTCCTGCGGGACTGGGAAGTCGGTCATGACGGCTGCGACGAGCTGATCGTTACATCCTCGATGCATAGCCGTAAGCAGAAGATGGCGGAGTTGTCCGACGGCTTCGCGATCCTACCTGGCGGACTCGGCACGCTCGACGAAGCCTTCGAGATCATCACGTGGAGGCAGCTGAAGCTGCACGATAAACCGATCGTTATCGCCGACATCGACGGGTACTGGCAGCCCTTCAAGACACTTTTGGACCACGTCGCGGATAACCGCTACATGTCTCGAGGTGACCCGTCCCTGATCCGATGGGCCGCGTCCGTACAGGAAATCATACCGGCGCTGCGGGCCAGCCCCGCCGAACAAAAATCCTTTGAATCGAGGAAGGTCTGACCGCCGCCGCTATTTCGGATCGGTACAGACAAACACGGCCCGGCGTTTCTTGAGCAACGGGCAATCGTTGAAATGCAAATCCTCGGTGCGGAACTGAACCGTGGAGCCGGGCTCCTTGCAGAGATCGCGCGCCGCGGCGACCAAACCTTCACGGGTGGTATTGTTACCGTTGTAGCAGACACCGACGGCTTGCTGATCGGGCCGAACGGAAACCTCTCTCGGGACATTGGTCTTCGACGGTTCGCCGACGATCTGCCAATAGGTGCCGCAACCGCCTAACGCCGCCGTGCCCAACAGGAGGGCGATACAGTCTCTACGTCGCATGGGACGGTTATCGCACGATCGGCCGGCATCGGGAAGAAGTGGATTTCCGGGCGACCATCAACGGCCCAACTCCCGCATCGCGTCGTCCAACCCTTGCAGGGTCAACGGGAACATCCGGTCTTCCATCAGGTCTTTCATAACGCGGATGGACTCGTAATAGTCCCACACGTCGCGTGGTTGCGGGTTCAGCCAGACAGCGCGCTCATAAATCCGGAGCACCCGTTCCATCCAGACATTACCGGCCTCTTCGTTCCAATGTTCAACGCTGCCGCCGGGATAGACGATTTCGTAGGGACTCATCGTGGCATCGCCTACGAAAATGACCCTGTAGTCGGACGGATAGGTCCGCAGGACCTCCCATGTATCCAGGGTTTCGGTGTGCCGGCGGCGGTTGTCCTTCCAAACGCGCTCATACATGCAATTGTGGAAATAGAAGAACTCGAGATGTTTGAACTCGCTGCGCGCGGCCGAGAACAACTCTTCGCAGACCCGGACGTGATCGTCCATCGATCCGCCCACATCGAGGAACAACAGCACCTTCACCGCATTTCGCCGCTCCGGCACCATCTTGAGGTCGAGATAACCGGCGTTGTTGGCGGTCGACTTGATCGTATCCGGCAGGTCGAGTTCGGTCGGAACGCCTTGGCGCGTGAACTTGCGCAGGCGACGCAGCGCGATCTTTATGTTCCGGGTGCCGATCTCGATCCGGTCGTCGAGATTCTTGAACTGCCGCTGATCCCAGACCTTGACCGCGCGCCGGTGCCGCGACTCATGCTGGCCGATGCGCACGCCTTCGGGATTGTAACCGTAGGCGCCGAACGGGGAGCGGCCGGCGGTGCCGATCATCTTATTGCCGCCCTGATGCCGTTTTTTCTGCTCCTCGAGACGCTCTTTCAGCGTCTCCATCAACTTCTCCCATCCGCCCAGGGCTTCGATCTCGGCCATCTCTTCCTCGGTAAGATGAAGTTCGGCGAGCTTGCGTAGCCACTCTTCCGGGATATCGACCTCGATCTCGCCTTCCGGCCGTTCGAGCCCCTTGAAAACATGGCCGAACACCTGGTCGAAACGGTCGAGGTTGCGCTCGTCCTTCACCAGGGCGGACCGGCTGAGATAGTAGAACTTGTCGACGCTGTATTCCGCGCAGCCCTTCTCCATGGCGCCGATCAGGGTCAGATACTCCTTGATCGAGACCGGCACGCCCGCGGTGCGGAGTTCGAGAAAGAAGTTGAAGAACATGGGTCGCTCCCGGGCCGGCGGAACGGCGCTAGTTGTTGCCCTGATCGCGCCGCGCCATGAACGCTAGGCGCTCGAACAGTTGCACGTCCTGCTCGTTCTTGAGCAACGCGCCATAGAGTGGTGGAATCATCTTCGACGAGTCGTTGCTGCGCAACGCATCCGCCGGAATGTCTTCGATCATCAGAAGCTTCAGCCAATCGAGCAGCTCCGACGTAGAAGGCCGCTTCTTCAATCCCGGCACCTCTCGGATATCGTAGAAGACCTTCATCGCCTCGCGGACGAGCATGCCCTGAATGTCGGGATAGTGCACCTCGACGATGTCCTTCATCGTGTCTTTGTCCGGAAAGGCGATGTAATGGAAGAAACACCGGCGCAGAAACGCGTCCGGCAGTTCCTTCTCGTTGTTCGACGTGATGATGACGATCGGACGCTGCGATGCCTTGACCTGTTCGCGGGTCTCGTAGACGAAAAACTCCATCCGGTCGAGTTCGAGCAGCAGATCGTTCGGAAACTCGATGTCCGCCTTGTCGATCTCGTCGATCAGCAGCACGGGGCGCTGGTCGGACTCGAACGCCTCCCACAGCTTGCCTTGCACGATGTAGTTCGAAATGTCGTGGACCTGTTCGTCGCCGAGCTGGCTATCGCGCAGGCGGCGCACGGCGTCATACTCGTATAGGCCATGTTGGGCCTTGGTGGTCGACTTGATATGCCACTCGATCAGCGGCGCCTTGAGCGCCTGGGCGACCTCATGCGCGAGGATCGTCTTACCGGTGCCCGGCTCACCCTTGATCAGCAGCGGCCGTTCCAGACTGATCGACGCATTCACCGCGACCATCAGGTCTTCGGTAGCAACGTAGTTATCGGTTCCTTCAAAGCGCATGGAGTGTCCTGATTCTTGTCAATTTTCGTGATTTGCGGGGAATCGTGCGGTGCCCGGAGAGTATGCCGCGACAGGCTTTCGATCAAGTTGAAGCACGCTCCAGGGCCGTTGACCGCCATTGGATAGCGGCCGGGAAATCGAGTATTATCCGGACAAGTCGCAAATACGACGACGGCACGGGACCATCGCGACGACCAAGCTGCGAAGACCCCGGAAAAAGCGGATAAAGGGGCAGTTTACAACTTTACAGACCGGCGGATACGCCGCATCTATGGGCCGCCAAATGGGGGCGGCTTTTCTACGAATGTGCCCCATCGCCGAAGCCATCCAGCCGGAAATACCGAGTAATCGGCTTGATGGCCGTCGTTTGGACGGTACGTCCGCAGCATGGGGGCGTGCCGCCGCACTAGGATCAAGTGGACCTTGAATCGTTTGACTGTTGGAGACCAATAGAAATGCCCGATAACGCTGACATCATCTACACAATCGTCGACGAAGCTCCCGAACTGGCGAGCGGCTCTTTCCTGCCGATCATCCGGGCCTTCGTGCGCACATCGGGCATTACCGTCGGCACGAAGGACATATCCTTGGCCGGTCGTATCCTGGCCCAGTTTTCGGACCGGCTCACCTACGAGCAAAAACAGCCCGACGACCTGGCCGAGCTCGGCGAGATGGTCAAGACGCCCAGCGCAAATATCATCAAGTTGCCCAATATCAGCGCGTCGGTGCCGCAGTTGAAAGCCGCGATCGCGGAACTGCAATTGCAAGGCTACGGCATTCCAGACTATCCGGACGACCCAACGTCGGACGGGGAACGCCAGGTTCAGGCCGCCTATGGCATCGTGATCGGCAGCGCCGTCAACCCGGTTCTCCGCGAGGGCAATTCCGACCGGCGCGCACCGAACGCGGTCAAGGAATACGCCAAGAAAAACCCGCACCGGATGGGGAAATGGGTACCGGACTCCAAGACCCATGTCTCCTCGATGTCGGGCAACGACTTCTTCGCCAACGAAAAATCCACGACCATCACCGACGCACAGGCGGGCGATGCCCGTATCGAATTCGTCGCCGATGACGGCTCGGTCGAGGCGCTGAAGGAAAACCACCCCCTGCAGCCGGGCGAAGTGGTCGACGCGACCTTCATGAGCGCCGGCGCGCTGCGCAATTTCCTGATCGAGCAAGTGGCCGACGCCAAGGCGCAAGACGTCCTGTTTTCGATGCATGTCAAAGCCACCATGATGAAGGTATCCGACCCGATCATCTTCGGCCATGCGGTCTACGCCTATTTCAAGGACGTCTTCGACAAGCACGCCGAAACCTTCGCCGAGATCGGCATCGACCCGGACGACGGGGTCGGTGATCTGCTCGCGAAGATCGAAATCCTTCCGGAGGACAAGCGCACCGCGATCAAGGCCGACATCGACGCCTGCCTCGCCGAACAGCCCGACATGTACATGGTCAATTCGGACCGCGGCATTACCAACCTACACGTGCCGAGCGACGTCATCATCGATGCGTCCATGCCGGCACTGATCCGTGACGGCGGAAAAGGCTGGGGACCCGACAACGCGCAACATGACACCAAATGCGTTATTCCCGACCGCAGCTACGCACCGGTCTATGCGGAAGCGATCGACTTCTTCAAGGAAAACGGCGCCTTCGATCCGACCAAACTGGGCACCGTCCCGAACGTGGGCCTGATGGCACAGAAGGCCGAGGAATACGGCTCGCATCCACAAACCTTCAAGGCGCCCGGCAAGGGCACGATGCGCGTCGTCGACGCCGCCGGCAACGTGATCCATGAGCACGCGGTCGAGACCGGCGACATCTGGCGCATGTGCATGGTCAAGGATGCGCCGATCCAAGACTGGGTACAGCTTGCCGTCTCGCGGGCCCGGATCACCGGCGCGCCCGCGGTATTTTGGCTGAACAAGGACCGCGCCCACGACGCGCAGCTCATCAAAAAGGTCGAGACCTACCTGAAGGATCACGATACCGACGGTCTCGACATCCACATCATGGCGCCCAAGGAAGCGACGCGCTTCTCGATGGAGCGGATGGCCAAGGGCGAGGACACGATTTCGGTCACCGGCAACGTGCTGCGCGACTATCTGACGGACTTGTTCCCGATCCTCGAATTGGGCACCAGCGCCAAGATGCTGTCGGTCGTGCCGCTGATGAACGGCGGCGGCTTGTTCGAGACCGGCGCCGGCGGCTCTGCGCCGAAACATGTCCAGCAGTTCGTCGAAGAAGGCCATCTGCGCTGGGATTCCCTGGGCGAGTTCTGCGCCCTCGCCGCCTCGCTGGAACACTTCGCCCGGTTCTCCGGGAACCAGAAGGCCCAGGTCTTGGCCGATACGCTGGACGCCGCAACGGCGAAATTCCTCGACACCAACAAATCGCCGAGCCGCAAGGTCGGGGAAATCGACAGTCGGGGCAGCCATTTCTATCTGGCGCTTTATTGGGCCCAGGCCCTCGCCGCCCAGGACGACGACGCGGCGCTGAAGGCCGATTTCTCGCTGATGGCGAAAGCGATGGAAGAAAACGAATCCAAGATCATGGACGAGTTGAACGCGGCGCAGGGCTCGCCGGTGGATCTCGGCGGTTACTTCCACCAGGACCAGGACAAGCGCAACGCCGCGATGCGGCCGAGCGCGACGTTGAACGACATCATCAAATAGAGAAGCGATGCGGCGGGGCCGTCAGACCCCGTTCATCGCCGCTTCGATTGCCGATAGGGCCGCGTCCGCCGCGGCCCCGTCGGGGCCGCCGGCCTGCGCCATGTCGGGACGGCCGCCCCCGCCCTTGCCGCCGATCGCGGCCGAGCCAGCACGGACAAGTTGCACCGCGTCGAAACGCTCGACCAGGTCGCCGGTAACGCCGACGACGAGCGACGCCTTACCCTCGTTCACCGCGACCACCGCGACAACGCCGGACTTGATCTGCTGCTTCAGGGTATCGACCAGCGGCTTCAATTCCTTCGCCGGGACGCCGTCGAGCTTGCGGGTCGCCAGCTTCACGCCGGCGATCTCACGCGCTTCTTCCGGTGTGGCGCTGCCGCCGCCGCCGCCCGCGGCAAGTTTCTGGCGCAGGTCCGACACTTCGCGTTCGAGCTTCCGGCGCTCCTCCAGCAAGGCGGTAATCCGGCCCGGGACGTCACCGGGGGCCGTGCGCAATGCCGCCGCGGCATCGGCCAAGGCATTCTCCCGCTCGGCGACGAAGCGATAGGCCGCATCGCCGGTCAACGCCTCGATCCGGCGCACGCCCGCCGCGACCGCGCTTTCGCCCGTGATCTTGAAGAAACCGATATCGCCGGTGCGGCGCACATGCGTGCCGCCGCACAGCTCGGTGGAAAAATACGGGTCGCCTGACCCGCCGCCATGCGCCCCGTCGTGGGCCATAGACACCACGCGCACTTCCTCGCCGTATTTCTCGCCGAACAGCGCCAGCGCGCCCGCCTCGACGGCCTCGTCCGGCATCATCAGCCGGGTCCGCACGCTGCCGTTCTGCCGGATGCGGGCGTTCACCTCGGCTTCGATCGCGGCGATGTCCTCCGCGGTCATCGGTTTGGGATGGCTGAAATCGAAGCGCATATAGTCGGGCGCCACGGACGACCCCTTCTGCGTCACGTGATCGCCGAGACGGCGGCGCAATGCTTCGTGCGCGAGATGGGTCACCGAATGGTTGGCGCGCAGCCGGCCGCGGCGCTCGCCATCGACCCGCATCTCGACTGCGTCGCCGACGCTTAGCGTGCCGCGCGTAACCTTGCCCATGTGGATATGCATGTCGTCGAGCTTTTTCAGCGTGTCCTCGACGGCGACTTCGGTCCCGTCCGCCGTAAACAGGATACCGGTATCGCCCATCTGGCCGCCGGACTCGCCGTAGAACGGCGTCTGGTTGGCGACCACCGAAACCGCCTGTCCCGCCTCGGCGGACTGGGCCGGCTCGCCGTCGACCACCAGGGCGGTCACGACGCCTTCGGCGCTTTCCGTCTCGTAGCCGAGAAACTCGGTCGCGCCGATCTCTTCCTTGAGGTCGAACCACACCGCGTCAGTCGCCGCCTCGCCGGACCCGGCCCAGGCCTTCCGCGCGGCGGCACGCTGTTGCTCCATCGCGGCGTCGAACCCGCCGGTATCGACCGACCGGCCCTGCCCTCGCAGGATGTCCTGCGTCAGGTCCAGCGGGAATCCGTAGGTATCATAGAGCTTGAAGGCGACGTCGCCCGGCAGGGCCTGCGCGTCGCCGAGCTTGCCGGTTTCCTCTTCGAGCAGCCGCAAGCCGCGCCCCAGCGTCTCCTTGAAGCGTGTCTCTTCGAGCTTGAGCGTTTCGGTGATCAACGCCTCGGCGCGGGTCAACTCGCCGAAATGCTGGCCCATCTGCTGCACCAGCGCGGGCACCAATTTGTGCATCAAGGGTTCCTGACATCCGAGCATGTGGGCATGGCGCATGCCGCGCCGCATGATCCGGCGCAGGACGTAACCGCGCCCTTCGTTCGCCGGCAGCACGCCGTCGGCGATCAGGAAGCTACAGGCGCGCAGATGGTCCGCGATGACACGATGCGATACGCCCCGCTCGCCGTCCACCGCCGCGCCGCTGGCCTCCGCCGACGCGGCAATCAGGGCCTGCATCAGGTCGGTATCGTAATTGTCGTGATGTCCCTGGAGGACGGCCGCGATCCGTTCCAGGCCCATGCCGGTATCGATCGAGGGCTTCGGCAGGTCGATCCGGGTATCCGGGTCGGTCTGCTCGTACTGCATGAACACGAGATTCCAAATCTCGATGAACCGGTCGCCGTCCTCGTCGGGGCTGCCCGGCGGCCCACCGGGAATCTTCGGTCCATGGTCGAAGAAGATTTCGGAACACGGCCCGCACGGTCCCGTGTCGCCCATCGCCCAAAAATTGTCGGAGGTGGCGATGCGGATGATCTTGTCTTCGGGCAACCCGGCGATCTTCTTCCAAAGCGCGGCCGCGTCGTCGTCCTCCGCATAAACCGTAACCAGCAGCTTGTCTTCCGGCAGACCGTATTCCTTGGTCACCAGGTTCCAGGCCAACTCAATCGCCAACTCCTTGAAATAGTCGCCAAAGGAAAAATTGCCCAGCATCTCGAAGAAAGTGTGATGCCGCGCCGTATAACCGACATTCTCCAGGTCGTTGTGCTTGCCGCCGGCGCGCACGCATTTCTGCGACGTGGCCGCGCGGTTGTAGTCGCGATGCTCGGCGCCGGTGAAGACGTTCTTGAACTGCACCATCCCCGCGTTAGTGAACATCAGCGTGGGGTCGTTGCGCGGCACCAGCGGCGACGAATCGACCACTTCATGGCCATGCTTCCGGAAGTACTCCAGGAAGGCGGTTCTGATTTCGTTGGTTGTGCTCATTGTCTTCCCATCACCCACGGCAAGCGGCTGAAAGTCCACCCTATTAGCAATATCCCGTCCGTCGGCACGGCGGACAGACAGCGGTTGTACCCCGCGCCCCATGGGCTGTCCAGCAACCCAAAGGGCGGGAAACCGCCGCAAAGGGACGGATGGAAATATCTAGAGGGCCGAGCCGCCACTTCAACGCGGATGACCAGCCCTCGCCCAAAGGGGATCCGCGCCGACGGTTTGAACAAAAAAACTGCGGCGAAGGCCGAAACCCACGCCGCAGGCGGTTCGAGGGGAGGGAACCGCTTAATTTAGGCCGTGCTAGAGGCTTAGGCCTCACCGGCCAGGGGAGCCTCGCTGTCGCCGTCGTCCGCATCGTCGGCGGCGGTCGGACCTTCGAGCATCGCCTCGGAGAGGATGCCCGCACTCTCGCGGATGCGCCGCTCGATCTCGTCGGCGATCTCGGGGTTCTCCTTGAAGAAGGTCTTGGCGTTCTCACGGCCCTGGCCGACCCGCTGATCGCCGTAGGAGAACCACGCGCCGGACTTTTCGACGATCCCGGCATTGACGCCGAGGTCGAGCAACTCGCCCATCTTGGAGATGCCTTCGCCATACATGATGTCGAACTCGACCACCTTGAACGGGGGCGCCACCTTATTCTTCACCACCTTCACCCGGGTCTGGTTGCCGACCACCTCGTCGCGGTCCTTGATCTGGCCAATGCGGCGGATGTCGAGCCGAACGCTGGAGTAGAATTTCAGCGCGTTGCCGCCGGTCGTGGTTTCCGGGCTGCCGAACATGACGCCGATCTTCATGCGGATCTGGTTGATGAAGATGACCATCGTGTTCGACCGGTTGATCGACCCGGTCAGCTTGCGCAGCGCCTGGCTCATCAGGCGCGCCTGCAGGCCGACATGGGTGTCGCCCATCTCACCTTCCAATTCGGCGCGCGGCACCAGCGCGGCGACCGAGTCGACCACCAGCACGTCGATCGCGCCCGACCGAACCAGCGTGTCCGCGATTTCAAGCGCCTGTTCGCCGGCATCGGGCTGGGAGATCAGCAAATCGTCGAGATTGACGCCGAGCTTCTTGGCGTAGGACGGGTCGAGCGCGTGTTCCGCGTCGACGAAGGCGCAGGTGCCGCCCTTCTTCTGGGCCTCGGCCAGCACATGCAGCGCCAGCGTCGTCTTGCCCGAGCTTTCCGGTCCGTAAATCTCGACGATCCGCCCTTTGGGCAGGCCGCCGATGCCCAGAGCGATGTCGAGGCCGAGCGATCCGGTGGGAACCGATTCGATCTCGACGGCCTGTTCCTGTTGGCCGAGCTTCATGATCGAGCCTTTCCCGAAATTCCGCTCGATCTGGGTCAGGGCTGCGTCCAACGCTTTCTGTTTGTCCATGATGTCCTTTTCGACGAGGCGCAAGGCTGAATTCGACATAGTGCCGTCCTTCCCTTATTTCACAGGCCCCCGGCGGATGCAATGCGTCGGATATGATGGGTCCGATGCAAGGGCGGAAAAGGAGCGGTGCAAAACCCGTGTTCCCCCGACCACCCTGGGGCGTCAATCCAGTGACATCATATGTACCAGTTTTGTTCTCCTGCGCAAGTTCTTTTTTTGTTCTCATTCGGACAGCGAGCAAACCGCCGGCCGTCAAGCCCTTTTCCGCCCGGAAAACTGCGGAAAGCGTGGATTACCGCGCCTGGCCCAGCATCTTCACATGGTCCGCCGCCTCGCGGCCGGCGATTCGGCCGAAGGTGGCGCCCGCCATCAGGCCGGTGCCGCTGGCGTAGTTGTGGAAATACAGGCCGCCGACCATCTCGCCCGCCGCATAGAGGCCGGGGATGGCGCGCTTGCCGGTGCGTTCGACCTCGGCCTTGGTGCTGACCTTGATGCCGCCGAAGGTGAAGGTAACGCCCGCGGTCACCGCGTAGGCATCGAAGGGCGGCGTGTCCAAGGGATTGGCCCAGTTGGATTTATTGATCGCCAGTCCCTCGGTGCAGCGGCCGTCATGCACGTTCGGATCGAACGGGATGTCGGTGCGAATCGAGGCGTTGAAGTCCTTCACCGTCTGGATGAACCGGTCGGCGTTCACGCCTTCCAGCTTGGGCGCCAGTTCCTCGATCGTGTCCGCCGAAACCTTGGTGATTCGCCGGATGTGATACTCGCTGCGGAGCAGGTGCGTGACCTTCTGGTCGAAGATCTGCCAGGCGAACATGCCCGGCTGCTGCAGGATTTCGCCGCCGTAGCGCGCGTAACAGTAGCTGTGGAAATCCTCGCCCTCGTCGCGGAAGCGTTCGCCGTTTGCGTTCACCACGATGCTGAACGGCACGTTGTGCTTCTGGAACTGATCGCCGATGTCGAGATCGCCATAGGGCGGCGCGTTGAGGTCCCAGGCCACCGCATGGCAGCCGGACCAGTGGCCGTAGGGCATGGCGCCGATATCGAGCGCCATGTTCAGCCCTTCCCCGTTGTTGTATTCGGTGCCGCGCACCTTGGCGAGGTCCCAGCCGGGGCCGAGATAACGGGCGCGCATCTCCTGGTTCGATTCGAAGCCGCCGCAGGCCAGCACCACCGCCTTCGATTCGATGTTCAGCACCTTGCCCTTATGGCGGCAGCGCACGCCGTGAACGCCGCGGTCCTCGTCATACAGCAGGTCGGTCGCGGTCGCCTCGTAGAGCACGTCGATGCCGACGCTCTCCGCCTTGTCGTGCAGCGTCTGGACCAACTGCTCGCCACCGCCGTTGATGCGCAGCGCCAGCCCGCCCCAGAACTTGAACTTTCCGTCCACCTTGAAGGCCTGCCGCCCGGTCGCCGGGATCAGGTCGATGCCGTGCGTGGTCATCCATTTCGCGGTGTCGAAGCTATTGGTGACCAGCACCTCGATCAAGTCCGCGTCGGACCGGTACTGGGTCATGCGGAAGATGTCGTCGTAATACTGGTCATGCGTGTAGGTGCCGAAGTCGATGTTGTCGAGGTCCTCGTCGGCGAGGCTCGGGCACAGCTCCATCAGGTCGTCGACGCCGTTGTAGGAGAACCGGAAGGCCCCGCCGGTGAAAGCCGAATTACCGCCGCGCGAATCCTTGGGCGCGGTCTCCAGCATCAGCACCGACGCGCCGTTCTCCACCGCCGACAGGGCCGCACAGGTCGCCGCGTTCCCCGCGCCGACCACGATGATATCGAATTCTTTCCCGATGACGTCCGTCATGAGCGATGCCTCTTATTCTGGTTGCGAAGCCCATAGCTCCGCACGCGTTCTTTCATCGACACTTCTTATACAAACGATCCGCGTTCACCGCCAAATCGCCGCCGGCGGAACCGCCGGAAATTCCGTGCGACTAAAAAAGGGGAACGGTACTCGACCGCACGGTTTACGTCGCGCTACACTCCCCGCCGGGACGGTGACTGGCCGGTGGTGATGTCTCGCCGAAACAGGGCGGGTGCGTTCCTCGCCCCCCTCAACCGCCCATCCGGCCAAGATACCGTCGACGCCGTCCTTCGGCCGTACGCCGCCTTCACAGAACAACATTCTCATCACCGGGGATTCGACATGAGCACTGAGACACCGAAACGCATCGCCATTCTCGGCTTCAGCCTCGAGACCAATCGTTTCGCCCCGCCCTGCGGCGAGGCCGAATTTCGCGATCGCGGCTTGTTCTACGGCGAGCAGATCACCCAGGACGCCCGCCGCCCGGCGCCGGTGATCAATGGCGGCATCTGCGGCTTCTTCAAGGTGATGGACGCGCACGGCCCGTGGGAGCCGGTGCCGATCGCCTTCGCCAGCGCGCATCCGAACGGCCCGGCGGAAAAAACGTTCTTCGAGGGACTTCTGCAGGCCATGCGCGACGGGCTCGAAAAGGCGGGCGACTTGGACGGGGTCTATATCTGCGAACACGGCGCGGGCCTGGCCGAGGGCAACGACGATCCCGACGGCGAGGTGTTTGCCCTGGTGCGCGGGATCGTCGGCCCCGACGTGCCGGTGATCGCGACCCTCGACCTGCACGCCAACGTCTCCGAACGCATGGTCAGCGAGCCCGACGTGCTGATCTCCTACATCACCAACCCGCATGTGGACGCGTTCGAACGCGGCGAGGAAGCGGCGCACTGCATGCTGGAGATGTTCGGCGGCGTTAAACCGAAGATCGCCTCGATCCGCATTCCGTTGGTCGCGCCGTCGGTGACGCTGCTGACGTCGGAGGGGCACCCCTATGGCGACCTGATCCGCCTCGGCCAGACCAAACTCGGCAACGACATCATGAACGTGGCGATCACCGCGGGTTTCGCCTTCAGCGACACCGACCGCAACGGTATGACCATCACCGTGACCGCCCGCGAGGACCAGGCGAAAGCCGACGCCCTGGCCCGCGAGTTGGCGATCGCCGGCTGGGCGGACCGCGAACGGTATCAGACGCGGATGACGGACCTGGAGGAATGCACCCGGCGCGCGCTGGAGGTCGGCAAGGACGCGAGCAAGCCGAACCTGCTGTTCTGCGATCCGGCGGACAATCCCGGCGGCGGCGGACGCGGCAACACGACCTATCTCCTGAAAGCCTTCGCCGAGGCAGGCGTGGAGAACTGCGTCTTCGCCGTGTTCAACGACCCGGCGCTGGTCAAGCGCGCGGACGAGGCCGGCGTCGGCGCCACCTTCACCGCGACCTTCAACAGCGAGGAGACGAACCAATTCTCCGAACCGTTCGAGGCCGAGGTGACGGTCGAAAAGCTGAGCGACGGGGAATTCGAGGGCACCGTCGGCATGCCGAAGGGACGCACGGTACAGCTCGGCCGCTCCTGCCTGCTCCGGCTCGGGGGCATCCAAATCATCGTGATCTCGATCCGTCAGCAATGTCTGAGCAACGACTACCTGCAGCATTTCGGCGTCGACGCCGCCGAGGCGCGCAGCACGGTGGTCAAGTCGCGCGGCCATTTCCGCGCCGGCTTC
Source organism: Alphaproteobacteria bacterium (assembly GCA_965228975.1). Taxonomy (GTDB): domain Bacteria; phylum Pseudomonadota; class Alphaproteobacteria; order UBA8366; family UBA8366; genus JAJFJD01. The sequence goes on along the minus strand of OZ245851.1, from coordinate 830,711 downwards.
CAGCATATCTTCCCGCCCGAGCGAATCATCGAGGCGGACGTACCGGGCCTGACCTCGTGCAACCTCCTCACCTTCCCATGGGAACACATGCCGCGCCCGGTCTACCCGATGGACCCGGAAACCACCTGGGACCCGCCGGCGGCGTAGAGTGCGCCGGATCTTCGAGGCCTGAAATGCTTGGATCGCAGTGCTTCGCATCGATCGGAAACGGTGCTACCGTCCGTACCGATCGGCAATGCGTGGCCGGTCCGCGCAATTTGGAAAGGCTCCCATGACTGATTTCGATACAGGTAACAGCGGGTTTGCCGGTGGACGACAGCCCAACAAACTGCTGGTTGCCGCGTGTTATCTGGCGGCGATCTTTATCGCCTACACCTTCGTGAAGTATCTGTATTTCAAGTTCATCCCCAATCCCGACGCGAATTCGATCTTCCGCGACCTGGAGGCTTGGAGCGGCATTGCGTGGGTGAACCCCTATTTCCGTTTCTTCACCGGCGGCGTCGAGTTGGTCGCCTCTATCCTCTTGTTTATTCCGGGGCTGCAAATTCTCGGTGCGCTGCTGGCCGCGGGGACGCTGACAAGCGCCATTCTGCTGCATCTCATCGGCCCGATCGGCATCGAGGGCGCGCGCGGCGATCTGTTCATCGAAGCGGTGGTTTGCACCGTGCTGGCCTGCGGCATCATCTTCGTGCGGCGGCGCGAAATCCCGCGGCTGCTCCAATTCCTGTTGCTCGATCCGTCGCTATATCGGTTCCGATAGAATGGGCGCAGGGTCAAATCCGAGCGACCGGGGATAAGCGGCGCAGGAGAGTGCAATGAAGACACTCAACGCGGCCGACCTCGACCGGTACAACCGGGACGGTTTCCTCTTTCCCAACCGTGTCATGCGGGCGGAGAAAGCGACGGCCTGCAAGGCACGCCTCGACGATCACATCCGTCGATTTGGCGACGACGCGCGCGGCAACAGCCCAATGGCCAAGCGTCCCCATCTCATCCTGCGGTGGGTTGCGGATTTGGCCCGCGACCCGGCGATTGTCGATGCGGTCGAAGACATCATAGGACCGGATATCCTGTGCTGGAGTTCCTCGATATTCAATAAGGAAGCAGGATCAAAACGGTTCGTGTCCTGGCATCAGGATGCCAACTATTGGGGCCTCAGCAGCCCCGATGTCGTCACCGCATGGATCGCATTGACACCCGCGACACGGGCGAACGGCTGCATGCAATTCCTGCCGGGATCCCACCGGACAGAAATGACCCACACCGACATCACGGACAGCGACAACATGCTGTTTCGCGGCCAGACAATCACCGACGACATAGAAGCCGGTGCCGTCACGGATGTGCTCCTGTCCGCGGGTGAGTTTGCGCTGTTTCATGTCAATATGGCCCATTCATCGCCCCCCAACAGGTCAGCGGAGGACCGTACCGGCCTCGTTTTCCGCTATGTGGCCGGCGACGTGTATCAAACCAAGGCGGACTATGACAGCGCGACGCTGATCAGAGGCGAGGACCGGACCGGCCGGTTCGAACTCGAGCCGATGCCGTCGGCGGATCTCGACCCCGCCGCGCTCGCCTTTCACGAACGCGTCTGCGGCGCTCGGCAAAAAGTCTATTTCAGCGGGTAGAGACCGCCCGTTCGGGAACCCGCCGAAACGCGCCAAGCGTCGGTGGCTCTACCCAAACGACCGCGTCGCCGGGTCATGGGTACCAGCGCATGATGATGTGGGTTTCGGTTTCGTCGACGACCGAGAATCCCAGCCGGGTGTATAACGCCCTGGCGCGCGGGTTGACCTTCATAACGCGCAGTTGGATCGGCACGCCGAAGCGGCGGGCTTCTTCGAAAAGTATGAACATGCAACGCTCGCCGATACCTTGCCCTTGGTGCGTCGGCGCGATGAAAATCTGATTGAGCTTGAGGCATTCGTCCATCCGATCGAGCGTCACGATCCCGCAGTCCACGGAACGAATTCGGATGACCCGGTAATCGTAAATCGCAAAGTTGCGCTCGTGGCGCCGGCGTTCCTTGCGGTCGTCCCAACCGCCGCTTTTGTCGACATAGACACGGAATGCGGCTTTCCGCATCTTGAATGCGAAGTCACTGTCTCCGGCAATCGCGCGCCGCAGGACGAGGTCTCCCGTCGCATCACGCAGCACCGGATCGAGTTGGCGGCTTGCGGTCATTGCCGGCCCACGCCTCTTTCGCGCCTCTATTGAACGGTCCGGTACGTTACCAACACCCTGCTGACAGCGTCGTGTCAGCAGATTCGAACGGGCCGACGATTAGAAAACCGGCGCTATCCGGACGGCGGCGGCTCTACCAGCACGTCCTTCACCTTGCCGGCAAGCTGCCGCAAGCTGAAGGGTTTGGCGAGGAAGTTGACGTTGTCCATGCTCTCCACCTCGCGGATCACCGATTCCTCCGCATAGCCGGAAATGCAAATCACCGGCAGATCGGGGAATTTGCGGCGTGCCGCGGCGACCACCGTGGCGCCATCGACCTTGGGCATCACCATGTCGGTGATCAGCAGGTCGATATCCTCGCCCCCCATCAATTCGATGGCGTTCTCACCGTTGACCGCTTCGATCACCCGGTATCCCTTGCTGCGGAGAGCCCGCGCGCCGAACAGGCGAACCGGGTCTTCGTCCTCCACCAGCAGGATCGTGCCGCCGCCCGTCAGGTCCTTCGCGGCGGGCGGGCGTTCGGCCGGGGCCTTGGCGCTGGCCTTTTCCTCGGGTCCGTCATATCGCTGCAAATAGATGGTGAAGGTCGAGCCCTTCGCTTCGCCCTCACTGTCGGCAAAGATGAATCCCTCGGTCTGCTTGATGATGCCGTAGACGGTGGCCAGCCCGAGGCCGGTTCCCGAGCCGACCTCCTTGGTCGTGAAGAAAGGATCGAAAATGCGGTCCAATACCTGCTTCGGCATGCCAATGCCGTCGTCAGTGACCGTGATCATCACATAATCGCCCGCCGGCATGATCTCGGCATGCGCCCGGTCGATTTCCGACAGCAGGCTGCAGTTTCGAGTGCTGATCGTCAGATGGCCGCCGCGCGGCATCGCGTCGCGGGAATTGACAGCGAGATTGATGATGACCTGCTCGAGCTGACCCTGGTCGACCTTGACCTTGCCCAACTCGCGCCCGTGCACGAATTTCAGATCGATCGATTCACCGAGCAGCCGGTGCAATAGGCTGGACAGTTCCGACAACACATCGGTCACGTCCAACACACGCGGCTGCAAGGTCTGCTGGCGCGAGAAGGCCAACAACTGGCGCACCAGGCGCGCGCCCCGGTTCGCGTTCTGCTTGATCTGCATGACGTCGGCGAAGCTCTGCTCGCCCGGCTGATAGCGTTGCAGCAGCAGGTCGCAGAAACCGATCATCGCTGTCAGTAGATTGTTGAAGTCGTGCGCGATGCCGCCGGCAAGCTGACCGACCGCCTGCATCTTGAGCGACTGCGAGAATTGAACCTCCAGCTTCTTCTTCTCGGTCGTGTCGATCATGTGGAGGGCCAGACCGCCGGGGCCTTCCTCGGCGGTCTCCGTCTCGGCGGGGCGGCGCGAGAAATACATCGACGCGACACGGTTGCCCATGCCCTCGATCTCGACATCGATCGGCACCGCCATCTGCGCATCGTCCAAACGCCCGGACAGGCGCTGCGACAAACCGGGCCGGTCCATCGCGCGCACGAATTCCACGATCGGCTGGCCGACCGGGTCGTCGCACCCCAACAGGTCACGACACGCGGGATTGCATTCCACCACACGGCCATCGGCATCCAGCACGGCCATGCCGACGGGAACCGTCTCAAGCTGGTTGCGCAGCCCGGCGAGTTCGGCGGTCAACGCATCCTGGTCGCGCACCGCACTCACGCTGTGGCTGCTCCAGATGACCTCGCCCGGCGCCCCGGGGGCCGCGCCCAAGGTCAGCTTCAACGGCTCGCGGCCGACGCGGGGCAAGGTTATCTCCGCCTGTTCGGCCGTTCCGTCGAGCGCGTGATCGCGCAGTCGTTTGAACGCGCGCGCGGCATCGTTCTGTGTGCGGAAGACGTACATCGTCCAAAGACCGGACTCTTCCTTCGTCTCCGCGCCGCAAATGCTCAGGAAATCGAGGAACGGTCCATTGACATAGGTCAGCCGTCCGTCGCCCTCCTCAAGCGCCACGCCGGCCCCCGAGACGACACCGATCCGATTGAGCATATCCCGCGATGCCCTGCCGCGTCCCCGTAGGGCGCCCCACACCAGGACCAGCGCGACAAATCCGAGCGCGGCAACCGTCGCATAGACGGGTACCCGGGCCTCGGCCGAGAACCCGCCCGACTGCTCGAAATAGTAGAGGACTCCCATCGCCACGCCGACGAAGAGAACCAGCAGAAACAGCCGGCCACCGCCGCCGCCCACGGCCGGGGGCATCGTTATGCGCTCGCCGTTTGCGCGCACCCTTTCGCCCGGTTTCGCCGCCACCGGGTCGAGAGCGTGCTTCGACGTGGCGTCGACGATTTCGCGCTGGTCATCCGGCACTTGGGGTCTCCTTCGGCATAGTCCGGCCCTCGAGATTCCAGACATAGCTGATTATCTCGGCCACCGCCTGATAGTGCTCCTGCGGCACCTCTTCATCAAGGTCTACGCTCGAAAAGAGTGCCCGCGCCAATGGCGGATTTTCAACGATCGCGATGTCATTTTCCTCGGCAACTTCGCGAATTTTCAGGGCGATCAGGTCGGCGCCCTTGGCGACAAGCATCGGCGCCGTCATCTCATCGGGCTTGTATTTCAAGGCCACGGCGTAATGGGTCGGGTTGGTCACCACCACATCGGCGTCCGGCACCGCCTGCATCATTCGGGCACGGGCGCGATCCTGCCGGATCTGACGCAGCCGCTGGCGGGCGGTCGGATCTCCTTCCGACTGCTTGAATTCGTCCTTCACCTCCTGTTTGGTCATCCGCATCTGCTTGTGATGCTGTTGTCGCTGGAAGACGACGTCAGCGACGGCAATGACGAGCAGGACCGCCAGAATGGCCACCAGCATCTTCATCACCAACTCGTGCAACACGGACAGGAAATCGGGGATCGCGAGTGTCGGCACGATGTCGATGGCGTCGAGCGCCGGCATGACCGCCAAAATGCCGACGGTCCCGACGATCGCGAGCTTGATCACCCCCTTTACGAATTCCATCGTCTGCTTGATGGACACAAGGCGTTTCGCACCGCGGATGGGATCGAACTTTTCGAATTTCGGCTCGAGCGCTTTCGGCGAATAAACGAAACCGTTTTGCAGGATCGGCCCCAACATCGCAATCAGGAAGAAAAAGAGCAGCGGAAAGAATATGGCGCCGAACACCGCCTTGAACGTATCGAAGAGCTGTTGGCCGGCATTCGCCGGGTCGATCAGAATTAAATCCGGCGTCGACAGATACGGAACCAAGGCCAGGCGAATATCATTCATGAATGTCGGCGCCATCATCCCAAGCACAATCGCACCGATCGTCAGCATGAGCCATGTGTTGAGTTCACGACTGACTGCCACCTGACCACGCCGACGTCCGTCATCGAGCTTTTTTTGCGTCGGGTCTTCGGTTTTTTGGGCGTCGTCCGTATCTTCCGACATGGTGTTACCCCGCGCAGCGGATGCGCGACCTCACTGTCAACCCGGCAGAAATAGCCGAGTAAATGTTGTTTGATAGTAGTTAAGAAACCACAAAAGAGCTGCCGGAAAGGTTGTCAGCATCAGGAACAGGCCCAGCGTGATCTGTGCCGGCAAGGCGACCAGGAATACCGGCATCTGGGGCATCAAACGCGCCAACAAACCCATGCCGGTGTAGAATGTGATGCCGAACATCACGAACGGCATCGCGACCTGCAGGCCGACCCGGAAACTCTCCGCCAGCAAATGTGCCAGGGTCTTGGTGAAGTCGTCGAAGGCCGGAACAATGCCGGGCTGAAACAGCATGTAGCTGTCCAACAACGCCATCAGCATCAGGTGGTGCGTATCGGTCGCGAAGATCAACAACAATCCCAAAATCGACAGGAATACCGCCGGCAGCGCGCTTTGATCGGACAGCAACGGATTGAATAACATCGCGTTCGCAAGTCCGCTAAGGAAGGCCAGCATCGCGCCGCCGGTCGCCAATGCCGACATCAGGAGGCGCGCGACCGATCCGATAAAGACACCGATCAGAATTTCGCCCAAAACCAACAGAATCAAACTGAACGGCGCGGCCGGAAGCGCGGGCAATCTGTCCTCAACGATCGGCGTCAGGAGAACGGTAATCGTCAGCGCGATCAACAACCGTATACGCGGCGATACATAGGTCTCGCCGAAGCCCGGCATCGTAATGAGCGTTGCGCCCAGACGCGCAAACACAAGTGCGTAGGCGAATATTTCGGCGGGTAGTAGGTCCTGCAGCATGATGCGTCAGCTGATGCCGACGATCCTATCGGTCACCGATTCCATGAAACGCTGCATCACGCTGAACATGAAGGGCAGCAAAACCAGCAACGACGTAAATACGATCAGAATTTTCGGCACGAAGGTAAGTGTGATTTCCTGAATCGATGTTAGCGCCTGAAACAATGAAACGGTCAAACCGACGATCAGCCCCACCAACATTATTGGCGTCGCGACCGCCAGCATCGTCAGCACCGCGTCGCGCGCAAAATCCAACACCTGCGCCTCGTTCATGCGACTATAATCTCCCCGTCGATGACCGCGGACGGCCCCTTATCCCGACAATGCCGGCGATTAAATCGGCATCCGAAGAATTTCCTGATACGCGCTGATCACACGGTCACGCACCGTAACAACCGTCTGCAAGGTCATTTCTGCGTTGTTGACCGCGGTCACAACTTCCATCAAATCCGCCTCACCGACCACCGCCTTTGCCGTCATCGCCTCGGCGGTCTTACCGGATTGCATGGCGTCTTCCGCGACCTTGCCTACCAACTCCGCAAAGGATGAATCCTTCGGCGATTTCGGGGCGTCCATGCCGGCGCCACCCAACCGCGCCGCCTGCGTGAATGCCTTGATCGCATCGTTCGGATTAATCGCCATATCCCACCCCTCTCCTCGTTACGCGCGTTGACCGGGCACCCCTAGCGCAACAACTCCAATGTGTTCCGCAACATCGTTCGGCTGACTTCGATCATGTTCAAATTCGCCTCGTAACTGCGCTGCGCCTCGCGGAAGTCCATCATTTCGATGGCGATTTTAACGTTCGGCGTCTTGATATACCCGGCATCGTCGGCGGCGGGATGCGTCGGATCGTAACGCAGCCCGAAATCGGACTTATCTTCGCGAATGCGGCTGACTTCGACTGTGCGCGCGCCAAGCTCCCGGTCGAGTAGATTCGAAAACGTCACCGTCTTCCGTCGATACGGATCGCCCCCGGCCGTCTCGGCCATCGAACCGGCATTCGCGAGATTCTCGGCAATGACCCGGAGCCGGGTCCCTTGCGCCCGCATTCCGGACGCGGCAATCATCATCGATTTTTCAAGTGCCATCGTTCGAATCGCCCCTATTGTTGCTGCCGGCCCAGCGCGATGCTGAACATCTGCTTATGTTTGTTGTAGAGCCGGGTCATTAGCGAAAAGTCATGACGGGTCTGCCCGACCTTAATCAGTTGCTCTTCGAGCACGACCCCGTTGCCATTCGGGTTCGTCTCGTAGGTGTCGTTCTGCTTCTTCGATTTGACGGCCATGCTGTCCGGCGCGCCCGCGAAATGCGATTCATGGGTCTGCGCCAGGGCCACCTTGAACGAACGGCCAGCACCCGCGTCCTTGAAATCAAGTTCCTTCAGATCTTTCGGGCGATAGTTCGGCGTGTCCGCGTTCGCCACATTCTGCGACAACAGTGTTTGACGCTCGGCAAGCCAGTTCATCTTGCCGGTCATCATCCGAAACACCGAAAACTGGTTCAGATCCATTTAACTCTTCCCCGTCGATAGCGAACCGTTGCAACGCCTCTCCAGCCGATTCGCCCGCGCACCATATGCCAGCCCCACTTCCCAGGTATCGGCGGCATACGCCAATCGAGTCGCTAATCCTCTCTCCGGAACTCGATTTCTTAATAAATTTCGGCGCCACGTTAACCATAAATAACTAATATGTAAACCGTTATTCGAAATATTCCTAAATCTTCGAAAAGGATTCCTACAAGAGAATACTATTCATTTATTTCGTCTGTTGTCTTTTCGCTGGAAATTTGAATAAAAGCTACGCATACTCAAATGCAATTGAAGCATGGTGCCGTTTGCGGCGCGTTGAAAAGAGGTATCGGGTTCTTGCATGAGACGCGGCGAACATCGCGCCAACGAAGCAAGCCGGCGGGCGGCAACCCGTGATGCGAAAGCATGACGACGGATCCGACGGTCCTCCTGTACAGACCGCGGTAGCGGTTCAATACAGCCCGATCGATGCTTTTTCGGCCCCAACCGTTGTTGCCTCCGGGCGCGGCTGGGTGGCCGACAAAATTCTCGAAATCGCGTTCGAACATGGCATCAAGGTCCGGGAGGACGCGGACCTCGCAGAAATCCTCGCGGCAGTCGACCTCGACAACGACATCCCGGTCGAAGCATTTGTCGCTGTCGCGGAAATCCTGAGATACGTCTATGCCGCCAATGGCACACAGCCTCCGGAGTTTCCAGAGTCATGATGAGTAAAGAAGAGATCGTCACGGACCTCAATTCGATGTCCGAACTTATTTCCGTCGCGCGAACCGGTCTGACGCGAAACCAACTTGTTGAGATCAACGATATTCAAGACCGGATCCAAAGCGTCGTGGAATCCATCACGGACCTGCCGCCCGAAGACGCGGTGGAAATGAAACCGGCGCTTCTGAGCTTGATGTCGGACTTTCAGGAGTTCGCGAAGGAGGTCGAGGCGAAGATCGGCGAATTGCAGGCAGCGGCACCGCCGGCCGGCGACACGCAGCAAGTGGTCGAGAGCTAGAAGTACGAGGTTCTGTGCCTAGCGCGGGCACAGGCCGACGGTGAGCGCTCGGCTTATTGGGGAGATTATTCGGCTGTGGATCTGAGCTACGTCAGGTTTCTGCTGGCGTTTCTATTCGTTATTGGCCTGATCGGCCTGTTCGCATTGTTGTTGCGGCGCGTCGGTTTCGGCGGCGTACGGTTGTCGCCCGGATTCAAAGGCAAGGGCCGGCCGCAAAGGCGTCTTGCGATCACCGAAGTCGCCAATGTCGACGGGCGGCACCGGCTGGTCCTGGTCCGGCGCGACGATACCGAGCACTTGATCCTTCTCGGTCACAGTGGCGATCTCTTAATCGAAGGAAACATCAAAGCGCCAAACAATGCCGAAGGACAGGCCGGCAGCTTCGATGCCGCGCTACGGTCCGCGGGAGAAAAGCGCACATGACGCGGGGCCTCGGAGGCCGGCGCTATCTCACGCCATTCCTGTCTCTTTGCGGCTTCGCCGCGATGCTTGTCCTTCCCGGCACTACCAACGCGCAGAACGTAGCCCTGGATTTCGGCACCGGCGGAGAAGCCACCGGGCGAATCGTCCAGTTGGTGGCGCTGATCACAATCCTGACCCTGGCGCCATCCATCCTGGTCATGGTCACCTCCTTCGTCCGCATCGTGATCGTCATGTCGCTGCTGCGGACGGCGCTCGGCACGCAGGGGACACCGCCCAACACCGTCGTCATCAGCCTTGCCCTGTTCATGACATTCTTCATCATGCAGCCGACATTGCAGGCGGCGTACGACCAGGGCATCGCGCCGTTGATTGCCGAGGAAATCACGGAAGAGCAGGCATTCGAGCGGAGCGTCGCGCCCATGCACGCATTCATGATGCGTCATGTCCGCGAGAAGGACCTGGACCTGTTCATGGGTATGGCGAAGATCGAAAATGTCGAATCACCCGAAGCGACCCCGCTACGCGCCCTGATCCCCGCGTTCATGATCTCCGAGTTGAAACGCGCCTTCGAGATCGGGTTCCTGCTCTTCGTTCCGTTTCTGATCATCGACATGGTGGTCGCATCGGTCCTGATGTCGATGGGCATGATGATGCTGCCACCGATCATGATCTCGCTACCGTTCAAACTGATATTTTTCGTTCTGGTGGACGGCTGGTATCTCGTCGCAGGCAGCCTAGTGCGGAGCTTCATTCCCAGTTAAACAGGACCTCAGCCGCTTGGCGGCGGCGGCGGTTGCGGGATGGCGCCCGGCGCCGCGGTGCCGGCCCGTTGGGCATCGGGTTGCGTTGCAGCCGGAGCCGCTGCATCCGTCGGCGCATCCTTCGTTTTCGCCGTCTTGCTCGGCGTAATGAGACGATCACGGTAATTCTTGAGGAACGCGTCGAAACTGTCGCTCTCCGCCATCTTGCGGGTGATGTCGTCGATATTCTTCGCCGCGCGGCCCGTCGGACTTGAGATGAAGGCGAAAGCATCGGCCAACTTGCTCCGGGACATGCCGGGTCCATATAAATCCCGAAGCATGATGATGCCCGCCTCGTCCCGCTTCAATCGAAGCGCGACGGCCCAACTCAATATGAAGCTCGCCTGATTTTCCGGATAGCCGCCCTCGGCCAGCGGATCGCCCGAAAGGCGCTGCAAGACCTTCGCCGCTTCGGCATAGTTCCGGGTGCTCCAATAGATATTGGCGCGCAGCAAATCGGCCTCACGGCTTACATCGCCCGCCAATAGGGCAATCGCCTCCTCGTACCGCCCCAGCTCCAACGTCGCTTTCGCACGAATCCGGCGGCGATCGTCGTCCAGATCGGTCGATAGGTTAGGTTGGAAACTGCCGCGCAGTGCCGACAGCGCGCCTTTGGGATTGCGGTCAAGCAAACGGATCACGGCGAGTTTCGCGCCAACCCGGGCCTTGTTTTCGCCCTTCAACCGGAACCGCACCTGATGCGCCAGCAGATCGGCGGCGCGATTGAGCAGGTCGACCGACACCAAGCGGTCGGCGAGTTTCTGAATCATCAGGTCGCCCTCTGTCCCAGCGGGCGTCAACTCGCGGAAATCGTCGTACAATGCCAATGCCTGCAACGGCGGCAAGGCGTCGGCACCGCCCTCCAAATGCAACTCCCGGAACGCAGCCGTCATCAGTTGGGCGATGTCCTTTACCTTCTTGTTGTTGGGATAATAGGTGATCGCCGTGCGAAGCGTGTTGAGTCCTTGCCGAAACTCGCCCTTGTTCAGATGCAACGTTCCCAATTGCTTCAAAACGGCAAGTTCGAGATCGTCGCCGCGCCACTGATACCGCAACCGCTCGAGACGTTCGATCGCTTCATCGACCGTCACCGATTCTTGCTGCAACCCCAGTTCCACGAGCGCCAACTCCGAGCGTGCGGTGCTCCAGCGGTCGCCAGACTTCTTGGATTGCGTCCAGAACTCGACGGCGCGATCCAGGTCTCGGCTGCTGCGCGCCAAGACACCTTGATTGTAAAGCAGCCGCGCCACCTGGCTGCGTTTCATCTTTTCAACGTTCTTGCCGAGGAAATTCAACCAGATCGAAGCATTGCCCACGTCCAGGTCCGCGAGGCTGGCTTCGACACGCCCAAGCGCCAAATTCGTTCGAATGGGCTCGGGATAGCTTTGTAGGACCGGATCGCCGTTTCGGAACTGCGCCGCCGCTTTCTTCAACTCACCGGTCTGGAGAAACATCGAACCACGCCATAGCGAGATTTCCTGGTACTGATCCAAGCGCGGGTCCAACAGGTCCTTACGTGCCTCAAAGGGACGGCCCATGTACACCCTGGTTGCCGCGATAAGCGCACGGAACTCCGGTTGTGAGGATAGGGCTTCGTTGGAAAACTCGATCGTACGCAGAACACCGAGCGCTTCGGGCGCGAACCCGCGGGCAAAGAAGTATCGGGCGAGATCGAGCCGCGCGTCGTCCCGACGTTCTTTCGGAACTTCCACGACCGTGCGCATCGCCGCCTGCTTGGCTTTGGAAAAATCCGGATCCTTATCCTTCATCCAATTCCGGAAATTGAAAATTCGCGGCCCAAGAAAAGCGGCAGCCCCATCCCCGCTCTGCGATATCGATGAAACGTGGAGACCACCGGGCACCCCGACAACGGCACCTTTGTTACCGGCAGCCTCTAACCTTACATCGTCACCCAGCGGGTCGATGGCGACGCCTTGCGCCGATGCGAGAATGTGAAACTCGGAGTAAGCGCGGGTATGCTCTATACCATGACCGGGTGCCTGTAGGGTCGCGACATACAAGGTATCGCCGACCTCGGGATCGTCCAGCTTGAATATCCGGCCGATCTCCGACACCGGTATTTCAAGTTCCGCCCCGTTGATCGCCTCGGGACGGACACGCAATGCGATCTTGACCTTCGGGGCGATCGGCCACCGGCGGAATTGGACGACCCAGTTGGAGCCTTCCCGTTCAACCTGCGGGTTAACGCCGGGTTTCGCGAGAAGACGAACAACCGTTCCCTCACTCAACGGCAATTGCTCGATCTGGTCGATAAGGCTCTTCCCGGCGGTCCGCAATGCCGCGAGGTTGAGTTGCGCCCGGCGGTCGAAAACGATCCAGACATATGGGTCTCGGGCAAAGACCGCGGCGCCGACCGGTTCGGGCCATTCAAAGACGAGGCTGACATCTTCCGTCCCCTGCGCGGTTTCTGTGGTGCCGGGAGATTCGGCCGATGCCCCTGCCGCGTCGACCGGACTCGCGGCCTCCGGGTCTCCAGGGGAAACAGGTTCGCTTGCCGGTGCTTGCGCCGAAGCAGCGTCTCCACCGGGCGAACCGGACGGCGCATTCGATTCGGTCGGCGGCGCTGTGTTACCCGACGCCGCCAAGTCCGGTGCATCAACCGGCTCTGCCTCTGCGTCCTGCGTTGCCGGCGTTTCGGCAACCTTTGGCGCCGTTGACGTGTCCGTTGCCGTATCCGCCGCCGTTTGTTCCGAGTTGGGCGGTGACGAGGCGTCCGGGGCCGGCGGTTCGCCGGCGATCGGGCTGTTTTCAGGCGCGGCCTCCGCAGGTGCGCTCGCAGGCACCTTGCTCTCCGCGGCCACGACGTCAGTCTTGGCGTCTGTTTCCGGCGCCTTCGCCTGCGGCTTTTTCTCCGGCGCAGTCTCGGACTTTGGCGCTTGAATCGGCTCGGTCTTGGGTGTCGCTTTTGCGATTGGCTTTTGCGGCGCCGGCTTACCCTTCACGAAATCCAAAACGACCTTCGGTCCCAGCTTAAAATGTTTGAGCTGGCGGTCGGCGCTTTTCGTGAAGGTGATCGTTGTCGCCTTCGCCGTCGTTTTCACCACGGGGTTTCTGACATCATTCCCCAACCGGCGGCGCAATGCCGCAATATTGAAACGGGCCGAACGGTCAAATGTCACAACAACCGATTTTTCCGTTTCTTCAATAGTGTAGGAAACGGGCTTCACCCAATCGAAGACCAAACGAATATATTTTGGGTGCTTTCCGACCCGGACGCCGACCGCTTTGGTTTCCGACGACCTCGACCGGTCCGGTACGACGAAGGGCCGCCGAATATCGAGGACGACCGACCGTTTGCTTGCAAAGCTCGAAACCTCGAAATCGCCGGCAAGCAGGAACTCGGCTTGTCGGCCGTCCGCCGACACGTATGCATCCGCAATATAGGGGCGCAATCGCCACACCACGGTTTTAAGATCGGCCGAGAACGGGCGGTCGAAACGGGCCGTAACGCGGCGGCCTTCCGTTTTGGCCGTAAAGGATACCGGACGTTTCCAATCCAAGACGACGCGGGCATATGTCGAATGGTCCCATGCCCGCACACGAACGGATTCACGGGCTGTCACATCATCGATCGAGACAAGCCCAACGAATGCCGCAACTGCAACAATCACCAGTGTCCGAATGCAACCGCGCATCAAGGCTCTCCCGCCGTCGGATGAATAACAATATCGACCCGGCGCGCCAACTGGCGGCGACGGTCTTCCACGATGTCACGGTCGAGATGGCCGTATCGCGAGTCCCCCAACCCGAGCATCGTCACGTTGCGTTGATAACCGATACGCCGAAGCTCGTTCGCGACCGCAACCGCCCTCGCCAACGAAAGCCGCCAATTCTGCATGGTCGACGCATTGTCCGTACCGCCGGGCGCGGTGTGGCCGTATACGTCAATTTGATTACCCATCTGCGCCAAGGCGCTGGTCAACCGAAAAAGCGCTTCCTTTGCCGATTCCGTTAGCGTCGCGCCCGCCGACAGGAAGAGCCGCTCGGTCGGCAGTGAAACGATAACCAGTTTGTCCAACCGATGGATCTGCGCCCGTTCGAGTACTTCGTCCTGGCTGATCTTTTCTTCCAATACCTGGCTCAGATAACCAAGCGGCAGTGCCGGCGGGACATCGACGGTCGCGACATTGAAGGCGGAGTTCGGCGGCGGCCGGAGTTTTTCCTTGGATGGATCGGCGTTCGGAAGCCGCGCCACAACCGCCTCCCACTTTTCTACCTCCAAGGTGGACATGGAAAACAGCATCACGAAGAACGCAAGCAGCAATGCCGAGATATCGGCGAATGTCATGAGCCATGTGGAACGGCTTGTCCGCTCGGTCATGTCCTTGTTGACGATCATGGTCACGGTTCCGCCCGCGGCTGGAACGTGACCCGCGCGCGTGCCGCCTCGCGGATGGCAAATCGAAGCCGCAGAATCTTGGGGTCCCCGACCCGGACGCCAGTGCTGACCTTGTCCTTGGCCGCCCCCACTTCAAGCAAGGCGCCGGCCAAGATGACTGCCCGCTCGACCGCCAGCGACGGATCATCTGCCAATTTCGCCGGGTCGATCGGCGGCGTGCCCAGAACCAGTTCCAACTCGGCAACCACCGACTTGGCCTGAACCGATAGCACCCGCGCCGCACGTTCAAGCAACGGCTTGCGATCGCTCCGAAGGACCGCCTTGCCGCCCAGGAACAGTTCATTGACCGGCATCGTGATCTGCATCATTTGTCCGGCGGACAACTTTTCGACCTTGGTCACGGACACCGCCGTCACCCAGAGCTGTTCCATCGCTTCGAGAATTTCATCGGGTTCCGAAGCAGGACCGAGTTCGGACAACAGGACTTGCGCCGACGTATCCGCGTCGACGACCGACCGGAAGGTCGCTGCAACCGACGTCAAAACTTGACGTGACTTTGTTTCTTCGATTGTGGCCAAAGCGTTGAGGAGAATAAAGAACGCAAGCAATAAAAGAAAGAGGCTCAGAAATATTAATGAGCCATTATTGGATTCCGTCGCAAGTCTTTTTTCGTGCATTGCATGCGCCGACTAGTCAAAACTTGCCAGGATCTTGTCGATCTCCTCTTGACTATTCGCAACCCCGGCATCTTGCGGGCCATGCAATATTTGTTCCTCTTTCCGGCTGTCTTCCTTCTCGACCACGTCGGACAGCTCGGCGCTCCGTTCCGTCGCCTTGGCGTCTCCCAATACCGCCATTGCGCGGGTAACGCTCAATTCGATATGACGCAGTATCTCCTCGACACGGGTAAGGCGCTGTCCCGTTATATCTTGGAAGCTGCACGCCTCGTAAATGGCGGTTGTGACGTCGAAGACGGCGGCCTGCATCACGCCATCATCTTCGTCCGCAAAATTCTCGATATCCTCGGTGACCGCCAGGATGGCACCGGCCGCGTCTTGCGTCGCCGTGCGAATCTTGTCGATCTCATCGGAAAGATTGGCGAATGCCGGCCCGGTTTTATCGAAATCACGCAATGCCGTAAGTGCTTCCGCTGCGGTATCGTCTGCAGAAGGCGAGTCCGCCGCGGTGGCGTCCGTCGTTGCTGCGGCCCGCCCGCCATTCTCCGCCGGCTGAACCAAACTGCCGTGCAGTGAGCTAACGACGTTTTCAATGATCTCTGCGAGCTCGGCGGCGGATAACTGACGATCACCATCCGCCTTGAGATTATCCAACCACTCTCGCAACTCGGGTGTAACCGAGTGCATGATCGACTCGCCCTACTCAGAAATCGCCGAGAACGCTTGTGAGCTTGCTCTTCAAGGTCGCGGCATTAAACGGCTTGACGATATAGTTGTTCACGCCGGCTTCCTTAGCGGCGATCACATTCTCGGTCTTGCTTTCCGCTGTAATCATGATGAACGGCGTCTCGCGGAGCGACTCGTCCACACGAACCTGCTTCAGCAATTCCAGCCCCGTCATCGGCTCCATGTTCCAGTCGGAAATCACCAAGCCGTATTTGCGTTGCTGCATCCGCTCCAGCGCGGCTTTTCCATCCGTCGCTTCATCGACATTATTGAAGCCGATCTGCTTAAGCAGATTACGGATGATCCGCAGCATCGTCTTGTAGTCGTCCACAATCAATACCGGCATCTCAAGATCAACAGCCATGATCCAATTCTCCTCACACACTCCGCTGCGGCGGACAGCATTCTGCCGCCCCCTTACACGGCTGAATTCAAACCGGTTTCCGTTAAATCTTAGTAAATTTGCGGAAATTTAGCGGTTCTTGGCCGCTGGGCGAGGTGGTTCGGTTTTTTGGCGCTTGGCCATTGTCCGCGTGATCTTCCTGGCTTTGTCAGGATTCATCGCCGCAATAATCGGCGCCAGCTTCCGCACTTTCATGCGTTCCACGACACTCATCAGGACCGGCAATTCGAGGTCGTTGAAGATCAGGGCCGCGCCTTTTGGCTTCATGCTTTCATAGATCTTCACGAGATTGCCGATCCGGCGCTTCTCTTTTGCATCAAGATCATCCAGCAATCCTTTGACTTCGCTTCGCATTGCCAAGAGTTCTTTTTGCCGGTCGACAAGTTTCTGCTCGGCGGCGCGCAACAGGGCCTCACGCTGGTTCAGACTCTCCTCCCGCGTGTCGAGTGTCGAACGGCGTTGCGCGAGCGCCTGCAGCAGCTTGATCTCTGAATTACTTAACTGCCGCGGATCGATCTGGCGAACAGGCTTCGCTTTCTCTTCGGTCGCCCCCGCGGTCTCGTCCCGTTTCGGCTCTTGAGTTATCCCTGGCGGCGCCTTCGACGCATCGGCGGCGGCCGGCTGAGCGGGGCCTTGCTGACTTCCGTCCGCGCGTCCCTTGGTTGGTTCCTGCGCCACCGCAACCGACTGCCGCCATTCTCCACCACTGCGCAAAGACGAAACGCCTTGCCAGATGGAACCGACCTTGAGCGTTAGCATCGTCGCCGCCACGAAGATCAGGACGGGTAAAAGCCGAAACCGCATTACCGTATGCCTCTACCGGATGCCGTCCAGCGCGCGCAACAAGGCGGCCTTCTTCCGGCCGCTATCCGACATGTCCCGGCCCCGGTTTGCCGGCCGCATGCCGGGAACCCCGATCCCTTGGTCATTTGCGCCGGGACCGAATGTCCGGCTGGTTCGGTCGCCGCGGCCGGCTCCGATGGAACCCTCGAGACGATCCGCCACACCGCCAGCCCGGTCGATCATGAAGGCGAGATCATCGCAAAGCTGTTTGGCTTGGCCGATACTGGCCTGAAGCGATTCATTCGCCTCCAACGTACCCGACCGCAGCCTCGAAACGCTTGCCTCCGCCCGCTCGGTCGATTGATTGAAATGGGTGATCAATTTTTGCAGATGCGCCTTGTCCGCCTTTAGCAATGCAAGCCGGCGGTTCAATTGCACGGCGTAAAGGATCATCACCAGTAACAGGCACGCGCCGATCACTTCCACCACAAATGACAGGTGCGGAAACAGCATCATTCGGTCTCCATCTTCTCTTCAATTCGCACCGCGATCTTCTCGCCCTTGCGCCCCATCAGCCCGCGGAACAATCTGACCTCGCCGCATTTCAGATCGACAAGCGATTCCGGTTTCGCGAGCAAATCCAACCGCGAGCCGACTTCCCATTCCAGAACGTCGTTCAATGCCACCGTCGTATTGTCCAGCACCGCCTCGAGCTCCACGTCCGTGAACCAAAGTTCGGTTGCCAAATGGTTTTCCCAGATCGAATCACGGCCGAATTTTTCGCCCATGAACATCTGCAACAGCAATTCCCGAACCGGCTCCAGCGTGGCGTACGGCAACAGCAACTCAAGCCGGCCACCGCGGTCCTCCATATCGACGCGAAGTCGCGCAACGACGGCGGCATTTGCCGGCCGCGCAATCGTCGCAAAGCGCGGATTGGTCTCCAGCCGGTCGAAGCGGAAGGTGACGGAACTCAACGGATCGAACGCCGCCGAAAGATCCGCTAGGACCACGGCGATCATCCGCTCCACGAGATTCCGTTCGATCGTGGTGTAGGGTCGGCCTTCGATCCGCATCGCCGCGGTCCCGCGCCGCCCGCCCAAAAGCACGTCGACGATCGAATAGATCAACGAACTGTCGACCGTGATGAGCCCGAAGTTGTCCCACTCCTCGGCCTTGAAAACCGCAAGCATGGCCGGCAACGGAATCGAATTCAGATAATCGCCGAAACGGATCGAGCTTATGTTGTCCAAGCTGACTTCTACGTTGTCTGACGTGAAATTGCGCAACGACGTGGACAGCATGCGCACGAGGCGGTCGAAGACGACTTCGAGCATCGGCAGGCGTTCATAGGACACCATGCCGCTGTCGATGATGGCTTCGATTCCGGATTTGTCGGATGAGTCGTCGCCGCCCTCACGGAACCCGAGGAGGCTGTCGATCTCGTCCTGGTTTAGGACACGCGCGTTGCCGCCGCCCCCGGCATCCAAATCCTCGCCGTCCTCGGCCATCGCGGCCCATTCCGCCGCGACGTCGTCATCGCCACCTTCAGCACCGCCGGCGTCATCACCGTCGCCGCCATCTTCGGCCATCGCCGCCCATTCCGCAGCAACGTCCTCGTCGTTAACCTCTTCGCCTTCTTTTTCGTCGGCCATAACCACCAATCCAGCTCGTTACTGCAGTCGAACGACGATCGCCCCGCAAAAACCGTGCTATTGCACGAGCATCTCGCGGAACAATACGTCTCTCACCTTCGCCGGATGGGCCGCGGCGTTCACACGCGCCAACAGCTCCTCCTTCACACGATAAAGACCATGGGATCCCTGCAGTTCCTCGATGCGCAGTTCGCGGAGGAACACCTGGAAGTTATCGACGATCCGCGGCATCACGGATTTGATCCGCGCCTCGTCGACGGCGCTTTCCAGTTCCAGGCTAAGCCGCATCTTCAAGAAGCTGGACTTTCTGCCGGTCCCGCCAAGGGTAACGACCATTTCGTCCAGATCCAGGTAATGCGCCGCGACCGGCAACACATTTTCGGCTTCGCCCCCTTCCGCGGTCTGCGCGGCTTCTTCACCGCCGCCCAGCAACCCAGAAAAGTAGACGCCGGCGCCCGCCCCCGCGAGCACCACGATGCCGATCGCCGCAAACAGGATTAGCTTTTTCTTGCCGGATTTCTTTCCGGCACCCTCGCCGTCTTCGACATCCTCGCCTTCGCCCTCTTCGGCGACAGCTTCTTCTGCCTCGTCCGGTTCATCAGTCATGGTCTTCCCGCGCTTAATGCTGCCATCGTAGAATCAATAAATAAGCAGCTATCCCCCAAACACTCGGGAACATAACAAAAAAGAAAAAGAAGAAGCAATAAATAAAAACCCGACCAACTAAGAGTAGGAAAAAGAGTTTTGCACGATTCAACTATTGTAGATTTGGATTCTACTGCAAATTCTGAAACCAGACGTTGAACAGCGGAGTGGACGCGGCGATACGGGACCGCCGATCCGCAACGGCAAGAAATGCCGGGCGAAGCCTGCAAGATTCGACACTTTGCGACGTTGCGGCGACCGCGATACCGCGCAACATTTTATTTTTAAACGATTTTTTTGATGGCACGGGTCCTGCAGCAAGGAACGCAAGAGGAATCAAGCGCGCAGTGCAATGGAATCACCGACCCTCATCACTCTATCCCGACAGCTAACGCTTCGCCGCGAAATGGACGTCATCGCGAACAACATCGCGAACATGAACACCCCGTCCTACAAGGGCGAGAAAATGATGTTCGTGGAATATCTCGTCGAACCGCAAAAGGACCAGCCGCTGTCTTTCGTTCAAGACTTCGGAATGGTCAGGGACATGACCGAAGGGCCGATGGCGGCGACCAACAATCCGCTCGATATCGCCATATCCGGCGACGGTTTCTTCACCGTCGAGACCGAGAACGGCGCACGCTACACGCGATCCGGGCGTTTCCAGCTGGATCGCGACGGGCAGATCACCAACCAGTTGGGCCAACCGCTCCTGACGGCCGGCGGGCAGCCCATTGTCGTTCCGCCGGGGTCCGGCCCCATCACCATCGCATCGGACGGCACAGTGTCGGCCGGGACCCAAGTACTCGGCACGATCGGCGTCGTGACCTTCGAGAAGCCTAAAGAGATGCAGCGCGAGGCGAACAATCTGTTCAACACGGACGAACCGCCGCAACCCGCTGCCGATAGCCAGATCATGCAGGGCATGCTCGAGGAATCGAACGTCAGCGGCATCGCCGAAATGACGAAGATGATCGAAATTCACCGGCGATATACGAGCAATCAACGCTTGATGCAGCAGGAGCACGATCGCATCCGCCGCAGCATTAGCCGGCTAACCGGGACGCAGAACAGATAATGCAAAGAAACACGCGGAACAGGACATAGGGAAAGCACATGCGGTCACTCAGCATCGGCGCAACGGGCATGCTGGCCCAACAGCTCAATGTGGAAGTCATTTCGCACAACATCGCGAATATGAACACCACCGCCTACACCCGGCGGCGCGTCGAGTTTCAAGACCTGCTGTATCAAAACATGCGTCGGACGGGTTCCCAGTCCGCGGACGACGGCTCGATCGTTCCCGCCGGCGTCCAGGTCGGCCTCGGCGTGAAGACGGCGGCGGTCTATCGCATCACCGAACAAGGCAACCTGACGCTGACGGAAAACAACCTCGACATGGCCATCAACGGCGAAGGCTATTATCAGATCACCCTGCCGAATGGAGACACCGCCTACACACGATCCGGCGCGTTTCAGCTCGGCGAGGACGGCAGCATCGTCACGGTGGACGGATTCGCCGTGCAGCCAGGCATAACGATTCCGGCCAACGCCATCGACATTACGGTCAACGCAAGCGGCGAAGTGCTCGTCACCCTGGACGGCCAAGTCGCGCCGCAGAACGTGGGCCAGTTGCAGTTGGCGACATTCTCCAACGAAGCGGGCCTGCTCGCGATCGGCGACAACCTGTTCGTCGAGACGCCGGCTTCCGGTGCCGCAACGACGGGCACACCGGCTTCCGACGGCTTCGGCAGCCTACAGCAAGGATTTCTGGAGACATCCAACGTCAACGTGGTGGAGGAGATCACCAACCTGATCACCGCCCAACGCGCGTATGAAATGAATTCGAAGGTAATCGAAACGTCCGACCAGATGATGGCGACCGTTTCGAACGTCCGCTAGGGCCGATAGGAAACTCCACCGGCATGGTGCGCATCCCAACCACCCCAACGTCGCTAAGAATGCTGACACTGTCGGCAGGCGGCCTCTTGCTTGCGGCGATCCCATACGGCGCCGATGCGGCATCGCTCCGGTCGCACACGGTGGTGCACGGCGATATGGTCCGCCTCGGCGACCTGTTCGACGACGCCGGGCCGAAAAGCGAAACCGTCGTTCTGCGCGCACCGGCACCCGGCAGGAAGATGACCATCGAAGGCCGCTGGCTGCGCAGTCTCGCGCGCGCCTATCGCCTGAATTGGGTCCCAGCCCAAGGCAATGACGAAGCCGTTGTCGAGCGTAGCAGCAATCCGATAGAGCATGACGACATCGTCGCCGCCCTGCGGCAGGCGCTGGAACGTCGTGCCGGTCGAACCGACCCGTTCGAGGTGACGCTCGACACCCGATCGTTGGCGATTCATCTGCCGATCGACACGCCGGCATCCGTTTCGGTCCGGCAACTGCGCTTCGACAAACGGAGCCAGCGGTTTTCCGCGACGCTGTTGGCGCCGGCCGATCGTCCGGGCGCCCGGACGGTGCCGGTTACCGGTCGAATCCATCCCTTGGTCAGCGTGCCGGTACTCGCGCGCCGCCTGCGGAACGGCGAAATCATCCGCAAGGACGATCTCACGGCGCAGATGATGCGGCGCAGCAGCGTCGGGAACAGCGCGGTGTTGGATCCCGAAAAACTCGTCGGCAAGGGTGCCCGGCGCACGCTTCGCATCGGTAAGCCGGTGCGGCACGGCGATATCCGCGAGCCGGTCCTGGTCTCTCGGAACAGCCTGGTCATCATGAAATACAAGACCACCAACATGCTGATCACCGCACAAGGCAAGGCCCGCGAAAACGGAACGCGCGGCGAAACGATCCGAATTCAAAACATCGGCAGCGGCAAGATCATCGAAGGCGTCGTGATCGGCCCAGGCATGGTCGCCGTCGGCACGTTCGGCACCGTCGGCGCCATCGCAGCGAGGCAAACCCGATAATGTCGCACCGAACCCGAAGCACGATTCGTTATCTGTCCTGCCTCCTGGTTGCGGGCACCGTTCTGAGCGGCTGCAACACCTTGCAGCGCCTCGCCGACGTCGGCGCGGAACCCAAGATGACAAACATCCAGAACCCGCTGCATCAGAGAGGCTACCGCCCCGTCAGCATGCCGATGCCCGCGCCGTCAACGGCCCATCGCGAGCCGAATTCGCTGTGGCGTCCCGGGTCACGCGCGTTCTTTAAGGACTTGCGGGCAACCCGTGTTGGCGATCTCCTGACCGTGGTCATCCAAATCGACGACAAGGGCGAATTGGACAACAACAGCACCCGCAGCCGGGACAACACCGAAGGCGCCGACGCGCCGGCGATCCTCGGGTACGAGACATCGCTCAGCAAGGTCCTGCCCGACGCGATCAATCCCGGTAATCTGCTGGAATTGTCGTCCAACTCGAACTCCAACGGCGACTCATCGATCGACCGGGAGGAACAGATCGACCTCAAGCTCGCCGCCGTCGTGACCCAGGTCCTACCAAACGGCAATCTTGTCATCCTCGGCAGGCAGGAAACGCGGGTGAATTACGAGGTTCGCGAATTGCAGATCACCGGCGTCATCCGCCCGGAAGACATCACCAGTCAAAACACGATCAGCTATGAAAAAATCGCCGAGGCACGGCTTGCCTACGGCGGGCGCGGCTTCATGAGCGACGTACAACAGCCGCGCTACGGCCAACAGATCATCGACATCCTGTTCCCATTCTGATGACTGCGAGAACCGGCGTGACATAGGACTAGACGAATTCAGGAATTTGCGTTCGCCCTTATCCTCTCCTCCTCCCCAACGCGCTAGGGCGGCGCAAATAAAGAGGCCGGTGTTCCTTAGGATCACCGGCCTCATTTCTTTGTGCGGCTTTCTATACGGCGCGTAACCGATCCACCGCCGGACGGTATCTAGTCGTCCCGTCGCGTTCTTTCCATCCGTTCGTGCCGTTCCTGCGCCTCCAGGCTGAGTGTCGCGATCGGCCTCGCCTCCAGCCGACGCAGGGATATCGGCTCATCGGTTTCTTCACAATATCCGTAGGTACCCTCGTCGATCCTCCGCAGCGCCTCGTCGATCTTGGCGATCAACTTGCGTTGCCGATCTCGGGTTCGCAACTCGAGGGATCTGTCAGTTTCTTTCGTGGCCCGATCCGCCATATCGGGCACCGCCAGACTCTCGCTTTGCAAATTGCGGAGGGTCTCGTTCGACTCCTGCAGCAATTCGCTGCGCCAAGCGAGGAGCTTAATGCGAAAATACTCACGCTGCCGAGCGTTCATAAATTCTTCTTCTTCGCTCGGCCTATAATCCGGCGGCAGCAGGGGATTCGACATGCGTCACTCCTAGCACGGTACCGACTAACGAGCGGCGCGGAATATATAGGCCAGAACGGGCCGGAGCAAGCCCCCGGCAATTGAACAAAATTTGATCAGATTCTCAGCGCTGATTTTTCGAGGCGGAACGAGAAAAACACTATTAAATCAATTATCTCTCTCGAACTTTGCGAGTTCTACCCGAGCGCGTAATTCTATTTCATCTAGGATCATATTCAGCTTCGGGTCGTCACTTTGGACGCGATGGTGCTCGACCATGGTCGTAATACGCTCCAGGTCTTGCTTCGCAACACCGCCGGAAATGATACCAATTCGAAGTTGATCCAGCACATCCAAGAGATCAACCGCCCAGCGGCGGGCCTTTTTCCGTGCCTCGCCGTCGGTCGCATCGCCGACCTCCTGGATGGACAGCAAGGCGTCCACGGACTGCACCGGCGCAACCGTACCGACCTGCTCCCCTGCGTCGCGACCGGATTCCAAATGCTTCGAAAACTGAGTTGTCTGCGCCTTGCCGGCCTTCTCATTGCGCTTTACGGGCGACGCCGTCCGGCTCGGGGCGGTACGGTCGATTTTCATGGCCGAAACATACTGCATTTCACCTCAAATAGAAACGTGATCACGCCGGATCGAATCCGGGCAAAGGGCAAACTTTGCCGACGGTACCGGCAGGGCTTGCCGAAACATCCCAATATCCCCGATCTGGTGCACTCTCTGAATTATTAATTCCCTTTATTTCAAACGGTTACCGGATTTCAGAAACAACCGTTCCTGGCATGGCGTTCGCTTTGTAAAGGGCAATATTTCAAGGCGCCGATCCGAAGGTCCTATGACGCAGAATCCGTTCCTATCTCCGATCAAGGCATGGCATTGCACATGCCGAGTCGCCGTCCGTCTGGCCGTCTGCGCGCTGATGCTCGCTTTCGTCTGGACATCGAACGCGGCCGCACAAGCACGAATAAAGGATATCGTCGATTTCGAAGGCGTCCGGGAGAACCTGCTGGTCGGGTACGGTTTGGTTGTGGGCTTGAACGGCACCGGCGACAGTCTCAGCAGCGCGGTGTTCACCAGGGAGAGCCTGATCGGCATGCTTGAACGGCTCGGCGTGAATGCCCGCGATAACAACCTCAAAACGAACAACGTCGCGGCGGTCATGGTAACGGCCACGCTGCCGCCGTTTGCCCGCCAAGGCAGCCGGATCGACGTCAGTATTTCCGCGTTGGGCGACGCCAAGAACCTGCTGGGCGGCACGTTGCTGGTGACACCCTTGCTTGGCGCCGACGGCGAGGTCTATTCCGTCGCGCAGGGCAGCTTGCAGGTCGGCGGCTTTTCGGCCCAAGGCGCCGGCGAGACCGTGACCAAGGGCGTGCCGACGAGTGCCCGCATTCCCAATGGCGCGATCGTCGAACGCGAAATCCCCTTCCGCCTCGCCGGCATGAAGCAAGTGCGGCTCTCGCTGCGCAATCCCGATTTCACCACGGCGCGCCGCATCGCCCGCGCCGTCAACGCCTTCGTCGGCGAACGGTCGGCCCGCGTGACGGACCCGGCGACGGTCGAACTGAACGTTCCGAAATCCTACAAGAACGCGGTCGTCGAGTTGCTGACGGATGTAGAGCAGCTGCGGGTCGAGCCGGACACCGTCGCCAAGGTGGTGATCGACGAGCAAGCCGGCGTGATCGTGATGGGTGAAAATGTCCGCATCAGTACGGTGGCCATCGCCCAAGGCAGCCTGACGATCCGAATCACCGAGACACCGCAGGTTTCCCAGCCGCAGCCCTTCTCGAACACCGGCAGCACGGCGATCGTCGACCGCACCGATGTCCAGGTCGAAGAAGGCGAGGACAAGAAACTCGGCGTCCTGAACAACGGCGTCACATTGCAAGAGTTGGTCAACGGCATCAACGCGCTGGGGATTGGGCCGCGCGACATGATCACGATCCTTCAAGCAATCAAGGCGGCCGGGGCGCTGCAAGCGGAAATCGAGGTCTTGTAATGGATAGTCCCGTCTCGATCGATCAGGTCACCCAATCGCTGACGTCGTCGCGCGCCCCGCAAATGGATCGGCTCAAAGGGGCGTCCGACGAACAGATCCGCAAAACCGCGGAGGATTTCGAAGGTTTTTTCGTCTCAATGATGCTGGAAAGCATGTTCGCCGGCATCAAGACCGATTCGATGTTCGGCGGCGGCCAGGGCGAAGCTGTCTTCCGGTCAATGTTGCTGCAGGAATACGGAAAGTCGATTTCGCAAAGTGACGGCTTCGGCATCGCCGATACCGTGCAACGCGAAATCCTGAAATTGCAGGAGGTGCAGAACTCATGACACCGAATGAAATGACCCGCCGTGCCGTCGATGCCACCCTCTCGCTGGCCGACGTCATCGACGAAGAGAACAAGGCGCTTGCGCAAGCACGCGTCGAGCGCATTACCGCTCTTCAGGACGCAAAGCAAACCGCTTCCGACGTATTCGAGGCGCGCATTCGCGAGTTGCGGGAGAACCCCGACCATCTGACGCAAGCCGCACCAACCATGCGTCTCCAGTTGGAAACCGCCAAGAAACGCCTCGACGAGGTCGCAACCGCCAATATCAACGCCCTTCGGTCGGCGATCGAATTGAACAGACGCCTGGCGGAAAGAATCGCCCATTCGGTCGACCATCAACGCGTCAGCGCCTCCGGATACACCAAGACCGGCGCGTCGGCCATCGGGCAAGCGAGCAATCATCTCAACGACCCGATGCCGATTTCACTGAACGAAACGCTCTGATCACGGCGGAACCGACCGAGACCGATCATGTCACTCTCCCTGGCCCTCCGAAGTGCACTCAGTGGACTAAGCGCCGCCCAGACCGCGATCCAGGTCACCTCCGACAATGTGACCAACGCCAACACGCCGGGGCACACACGCAAGTTCGTCGAGAACCAATCGCGGCTGATCGCCTCGCAAGGCGCCGGGGTCGATACGGGCATCATTTCGCGCGAGGTCGACGATTTCCTTCTGTCCCAGATACGGGATCAACAAAGCACCGTCGGCGAACTCACCGTCCGCGACCGGTTCCTGGCTCAGATCCAGAATATGTTCGGATCGCCGGAAACCAATCGGACGATTTCCAGCTCGCTGAACGATCTCAAAACATCCTTCGAGGCGCTTGCCGCTACGCCGGAATCGCAGGCAAACGCTTCCGATGTCGTCAACGTCGCCCGCCAGACCGTCCAGCTCTTCAACGATCTCAGCAACACGATCCAGGATCTGCGGGCCGAAGCCGACCGGGAAATCGAGCGCATCGTCACGCAACTCGACGGCCGGCTGGAAATCGTCGCCGAGCTAAATGTCCAGATCGCCAATGCGGAGATTCTTAACCAATCGAGCGCCGCGTTGCGCGACGAACGCGACCGGGCACTCGCCGAGATCGCGACGAATATCGATATCAGGATCGTCGAACAGAACGACGGCACAGTCAGCCTCTTCTCGGCCGGCGGCCGTCTCCTCGTCGACCGCGGCTCCGCGCTCGCCATAAGTCACGACGCGGTTTCCCAAGCAAGCGCCAGTATCGCCTATGTCAGTCCTAGCGATCCGGCCTATCCGGGCGGTATTACCGGTATATTCGTAAACGGCTCTACCGCCGCTGCCGACGACATTACCGACGAAATCCGGGGCGGCAGCCTCAAAGCGCTGATCGACATGCGCGATACCGAACTCCCGAATCTTCAACGGGAACTGGACGAACTCGCACAGACGCTGATCGCCGAACTGAACAAAGCGCATAACGCCGGTACCGCCTTTCCGCCACCATCGACGTTGACCGGCAGCCAAACCTTCGGATCGACCGACGTGTTTTCGGCCACCGGCAGCGTCCGGGTCGCCGTTCTCGATCAAACGACGGGCGTCGTCGTCGAAACGCTGGATATCGCGCTCGGCGCCATGACAACCGTGGACGATCTGCGTGCCGCCGTGAACGGCATGACCAACGTTACCGCGACTTTCAATGCCGCCGGGCAGCTCGTCGTTTCGGCAAACACCGCAGGGCAAGGTATCGCGATCAACGAATTGACCAGCGCCGTGACGACGGTTGGCGGCGAGACACGCGGCGTTTCCCATTTTTTCGGCCTGAACGATCTATTCCAGGCAAATGTGGACGGCACCGCCTACGACTCCTTTTCCAGCGCCCGACAAAACGACAGCACCACCGCGCTTGGGCTGACGGGCACGCTGAGCTTCGATGCCGCCGGCGTATCGACGACGGTCGGCTACACCGCCGGCCAAAATCTCGACACGATCGCCGCCAACATTACCGCGAATGGAACCCTCGCGGGCGCCAACATATCGGCGCGGGTGGTCGATGACGGATCGGGTCGCCGCTTGATCGTCGAGGATACGGACGGCAACAACTTCGTCATGACCGACTCCGGTATGTTGCTGTCCTCGCTCAGCGTGACGAACGAATCGACAAGCGTGTCCAACGTCGTAACGGTGCGCAGCGACATTGTTTCGAACCAGGCGTTGGTCGCCCGCGGCACGCTGAGCAGCGCGGGCGGTCTTGCCGCAGGAGACGATGGCCTGACCGTCGGCGACGGCAGCGCGGCCACCGCACTCGCCGGTATCTTCGATGCCACGATCAGTTTCGGAAGCGCCGGCGGCCTCACCGGCACGTCGAATACGCTGTCGGAGTATGCGGCCACGATCTTGTCGGTGCAGGCTGCGGTGGCGTCGAATACCTCCAGCGAATTGGATTTCAATTCGTCCTTCCTGGAAACGCTGGAATTTCGGAACGGCTCCATTTCGGGAGTCAATATCGACGAAGAGCTCGCCAATCTGATCGTCTTCGAACAGGCTTTCAATGCCTCGGCCCGAGTCATCACCGTCGCGTCCGATCTGCTCGAAGAACTGATCAACGTCGTACGCTAACGGAGCGGATAGATGGTTGCCCGTATAGGATCCTTCGCGAACCAACAACTCATCCTCGACGCGACGCTGCGGACACAGTCGCAGTTGGCCGAGACGCGGCTGCAGGCGGCAACCGGCAAGAAGAGCCAGACCTTCAGCGGCATCGCGCCGGATTCGTCCCGCTTGGTGAACCTTAAGAACGAGGTCGCCAAGGCCGAGCAATATATCGAGAACATCGCGACAACCGAGAAACGCCTCAAGCTGATGAATCTCAGCCTGGAGACGATCGACGAGATCGCCCGGGAGATGCGTTCGATTACCGTCAGTTCGCTAAACGGCGAGGCCGCCAACACCAACAATCTCTCCTTCGTCGCGACGGAATTCTTGGACCAAGTCGTCGAGCTTCTGAATCAGAAGGACGATTCCCGATTCCTTTTTGCCGGCGGTAAAACCGACACGAAGCCCGTCGATCTGAACAACGGCGTGTATACCGCGCCGACACCGCCGCCCTTCGACGCGGTCGTCGATACCGGATACTACGAAGGCGACACGACGATACAGCAGGTTCGAATCGACGACGGCGTCACCGTGCAATACGGAATCACGGCGGACCAGTCCGCTTTCGAAAAAGTCATCCGAGCGCTCGACAACATCGCCCAGACCACCTTCACCAATCCCATTACCGCTGCGGAAAAGCAGGTGCTGAACGACGCCATTACACTGCTGACGGAAGCGACGGAGAACAACGGCGCGCAAAAGACGATCGGCGGGTTCGCCGCGGACGTCGCCCTCGACCTTCGGTCCATCGACATCCAAAAGGACCGGCATGAGGAGTTCATCAACTTCGCAACGGACTCAATCAGCGACATCGAAAACGTGGATCCTGCTGAAACGCTCTCGCTCTTGAATTTCCAACAAGTGCAGCTTGAAGCGTCCTTTCAGATCGTGGCACGGCTCGGTTCGCTCTCGCTGGCCAACTTCCTCCGATAGCGCAGGGATCGTTGCTGCCATGCCGCCGGCTGGGGATATGCGCGAGATCATGGAACAACTGTCGGTTTTGACCTCCGAATGACACAGTCCAGCGGCCTTGGGGATCGGAAGGACACTCATGTCGCAACGGCGGGCGAATTCCTGGAACGCGCCGCTGACGCGTTCCGGGCGGAAAACTACCCGCTTGCCGAGACAATCCTCCGACAGTTGTTGGCCGCACGCCCCGACGTCGCCCCGGCATGGCACCTCCGCGGGTTGACCGCCCGCGCCATCGGAGACAACCGCCGCGCGCTGGAATTCTGCATGAAGGCGGTTTCCGCGGACAGCAGCAAAGCGGACTATTGCGCTACGCTCGGCGATATACTGGAAACGCTAGGGCGTGATCCCGACGCGGTCGTTCCGTGGCAGCGGGCACTCGCCCTGGCCCCCGGCGTCGCGACCAATCGGCTCCGTCTCGCCGATCTCCTCGACCGGCTCGGCAAGACAGACGAAGCATTTGAACAATACGAACTGGCGGCCAAATCCGAACCGGACTCGGCCACAGTCCAATACGCTATGGGCTTGGCACTGGCGCGTCGGCAGGAAGTCGATCAGGCGGAGGCGGTTTTCCGACACTGCCTGTCGCTGGACGCCGGCAATCCCGACATATCCTTTCATCACGCCCGGTGCCTGCAGGCATTGGACAGGCACGATGAAGCCATCGTCGAATACGAGAACACCTTGGTGCGACAGCCGGATCGCGCCGAAGCCCATGTCAATCTGTCGGCGATTTACCGTGCCCTCGGCGAACTCGAAAAAGCGGTCGAACAGGCCGAACACGCGCTTGATCTTCAGCCCAACTCCGTCGGAGCCCTTAACAACCTTGGACTGGCGCTGTGCGATCTCGGGCAGCATGCGACCGCGGCAACGCTTCTCAGAACCGGACACCGGGCCGATCCGGATAATCCGATCACCATCCATAACCTTGGCGTCGCACTCCATGCCTGCGGAGCGTTGGCCGAGAGCGAGAATTACCTGCGGCAAGCCCTCGCGCTGCGCCCGGATTGGCCGGAAGCGACCCGAAGTCTTGGAAACCTGTTTCGGGAAACCGGACGTCTCGCCGAGGCGGCGGCGCTTTATCGCACTGCGCTCGAGCGGCATCCCGATGACTTTCGCATGCTCGGAAATCTGGGGCTCGTGCTGCTGAACCTGAACCAACCGCGTGAAGCGATTGCGACATACGAAAAAGCGATCACCTTGAATTCATCGCATGCCGGTCTGCGCACCAGCCTCGGGATTGCGCAGCTTCTGGTCGGTGACTTCGCGAACGGCTGGCGGAACTACGAAGCTCGGTGGGACGAAGGTGGACCGGCGGGGGCGAATCGATCCCTCCCGGCACCACGCTGGAATGGACGCCCCCTTGTTGGCATGGACGGAAATCCCGGCGCGCTCTTGGTCCACGCGGAACAGGGGTATGGCGACACGCTTCATTTCTGCCGCTACCTGCCCCTGCTTGCTGACCAGAACATTCGGGTCGTCTTCGAGTGCCAGGCCCCCTTGGTCGATTTGATGAAGTCCCTTGGAGGCGGCGAAGACCGGCTGGATCTTTCCGTCATCGCCCGAGGGAGCCCCCTGCCCGAAGCGGACGCTCATATCCCGTTGCTCAGCCTACCGGCGCATTTCGAAACGACGCTCGAAACGATTCCCGCCGATGTTCCATATCTTAGTGCGCCCGCGGCGGCGGCTGAAACCTGGGCACGCCGCCTCGCCGGCGACACCCCCGCGGTCGGCCTTGTTTGGGCGGGAAACGCCGAACGCCAAGACGACTGGATGCGATCGTGTCCGCCGGCCGCCATGGCGACGATACTCGATATCGACGGCATCCGGTTCTTCAGCCTCCAAAAAGACGGCCCACCGCTGGAAAACGTCGCTGTCGAACCGCTGGGACCGGACCTTATCGACTTCTGCGACACTGCCGCGGCGATCCAAGCGATGGATCTGGTTGTTTCAGTGGATACGGCGGTAGCGCATCTGGCGGGTGCGCTCGGCAAACCGGTTTGGGTCGTCCTCGGCGCCGCGGCCGATTGGCGTTACATGCTCGACCGGGATGATAGCCCCTGGTACCCGACTATGCGCTTGTTCCGATCGCCCGGGCTAGGCGACTGGACAGATGTTGCCGACCGGGTGGCAAGCGCACTGCGGTCCTGCGTTTCGCGCGATGACGACGGGAATATATCGCTGAAATTCTGAAGAGCTACGCCAGCGGGCAACGCGGTATGTTGCTAAGCGACGATGTCACCGCCCGCATTTGCCGCCGCCGGCTGCGGTTGTGCGTCCGCCATGGCGGCATCCTCACCCACATTCGTCATCAATCCCGCGGCGATGTTGCGGTTGATGTCGATCAGCACGCGAAGCTTGGTTCCGCTGGGTTCGGCAAGCGCATTGACCGTGTGCTTGTCGATAAAGACGCTAAGGCTCAGAATGTTTTGGCGGATTTCGTCGGGAAGAGGATTCTCCGCCGACGATACGTCAGCCTGAATGATGGTCCACAAACGCCAATTCAGCCGCAAAGCCGCCCGATAGGCATCGCTGTCCTCGCCGTTGATGGATGCATCCATCATCCGCGCCGTTTCGAGAAGCGCTTGCGCTTCGGTTTGCCGGGACGATGAGCCAAGTTTTTGCGACGACTGGTATGCTTGGCTGCTGTTATTGGGTTGCATGTTTCAGGACCTCGTTCTCATATTTGATAAGCTTTCGACAAAGCTTCAGCGCTCCATAGGCATCCCCGGCCACGATCTTCTTCCCTATATCAAGGATTAGCGGCGTCGAACTGGGGACAGCATTGACGAAATCTTTGACCAGTTTACTAAACTGATTCTGGTACTGTTTTTCTTTCTCTGGGAACATGTAAAGTAATTGAATAACAAAATAAATTTTCTTTGCCGGAGTTGTTACATCTTTCTCAGTCATTATATCGCGTTCGCGAAGTATACTTGCCTTATTCTGAACGATTAGTTCAGCCTTTTCTCCGCCATTTTGAATTACCGCCTGATTGATGACGGTCTTTTCACCCGGCTTCAACACGATCTTTAATGGCATCTCTTGTTCTTCATAAAGAAATCAAAAGTAAACAGGGTTTCGTCATTAAAGGATTAGCAAGAATTGTACCACGGATAGATTTAGCTTGTGATTTTTTTTGTTACTCAACAATTTGATTCATCGCCGGGGCCGTTGAAATGACAAAATAAAAGCGGGGGCCGAAGCCCCCGCTTTCTTTGGATTCACTGTCGTCCTTAGCCTTAACCGAACAAGCCGAGGATCGACCGCTCGCTCTGAGCAGCCAGCGACAACGCGTTAATACCGAGCTGTTCCCGGGTCTGCAACGCAAGCAGGTTGGCACTTTCCTCGTTGAGGTCGGCCAGCGTCAGCTTACTCGCACCGGTTTCCAGCGTATTCACCAGATCTTCGGTGAAATTCAGACGCGTCTGAAGAACGGTGTTGTTCGAACCCAGCGTCGCAGCGTTGGTACGCAGCTCCGTCAAGGCACTGTTCAACTCCGTAATCGCCGTATCGATATTACCGTCGGTCGCGAAGTTGTTGTTCGCTTCCGTAATATTGATACCTGTCGAAGCCGTCGTAGCGTCAAGACCGGTGATCGTAAGATCGCTGGTGCCGTCTTCGTTAAACTCGACCGTCAAGTTGTCCGGCGTGGCCTGAATCAGGTTCGTGCCGTTGAAGCTCGAGTCATTGGCGATATCGTCGATCTGACCAAGAAGCGCATTAAACTGCACCGCCAGAGTCGATTTTTCGTTGGTATCACCCGTCGCCTTCGCCTGGTTCGCAAGACCCTTGGCCTGCTGCACCAGCTCGGTAATGGCGTCGATACCGTTAATCGCCGATTCGATCGTGCTGATCGCCAGGTCAACGTCCGACTTCAACGTATTCAAGTCGGATGCCCGGTTATTCAGCGCGGTCGATGTAAAGAACGCGGAAGCGTCGTCGAGGGCCGAATTCACTTTCAGGCCGCTGGACAGGCGCGTCTGGGTTCTGCCGATAAGATCAGAGGTACTCTGCAGGGCAAGCAAGTTACTGCGCACGCCTGCTGTAAGGGCTACTGAGTCAGCCATGGTTTCTCCCTTTCTAGGATGTTAACCAACCGCATTCTGCGGTCGGCAAACCAAAACGGACCGACGGGTCCGCAAAACGGCCATGCCGGCACACCGGCACGGTCGCAGGTTCAAGGCAGCATGATGCAACCATTGCGCCAGTTTCTCGGGGAAACCTTAACGAATTGATAATACGGAATCTTTTAGTTCGGCGATCTCGGGAAATGCCGAGTTGAGGCAAAATTTACCGCACTAGACCGGCAGAAAATTCCTACGGCCCGGAATTTCCTTCCCGGTCGGACTTTGGGTTGCGCCCCATGCGAGTCGGCGCGTTAGGCGGCCGACCCGCTGAAACTTCAGGCTATCCGAAGAGGCTCAAAATAGCCCGTTCGGCCTGCGACGCCAGCGATAAGGAGTTGATGCCAAGCTGCTGACGCGTCTGCAGCGCAAGGAGATTCGCGCTTTCCTCGTTGATGTCCGCCAAGGTCAGCTTGCCGGCGCCTTCCTCAAGCGTATTCGTCAATTCCTCGGTGAAGTTCAATCGCGTCTGAAGAACGGTGTTATTCGATCCCAACGTGGCGGCATTGGTTCGGAGTTCGGTCAATGCGCTGTTCAACTGAGTGATAGTCGTGTTGATATCACCGAGCGTACCGAAATTGTTATTCGCCGCCGATATATCGATACCCGTCGTCGCGGTCGTCGAATCCAGCCCGGTAATTGTCAGGTCGCTCGTGCCGTCCTCGTTGAAATCTACCTCTAGATTGTCCGGCGTCGCACGGATCAAGTTCGTGCCATTGAAACTGGAGTCATTCGCCAAATCGTTGATTTGGCCCAACAATTCATTGAATTGAACCGCCAGCAATGAACGCTCGGCCGTATCGCCGGTAGCCTTGGCGGTGTTGGCCAGACCCTTCGCCTGCTCGACCAACTCGGTAATCGATTCGATACCGGTAATCGCCGATTGCAGCGCGCTGATCGACAGATCGATGTTTTCCTTCAGATTGGTCAGGTCGTCTGCCCGGTTGGTCAAAGCCCGCGCGGTAAAGAATGCACTAGCATCGTCGATTGCCGAATTGACCTTCAGGCCAGTCGACAGTCGTGTCTGCACGATATCGATTAGGTCGGTGGTGCGCTGGAGACTGAGGAGGTTCGCGCGCACTCCGGCTGTCAAATTAATTTTGTCAGCAGCCATATGTCATGTCCTTTCTGGCGTTGACATTTGGCATTCCTTGCAGCGGCTGGCCGATGCCAAATCCACATGCGAAACGCCGATTTCACTATGGTTAATGGCAACCACCATGCCATCGTGCCAAACAGCGCAATTCCTTGTTTTAAATGATATAATTGCTAACCAATTTGGTTAATACGCGGGGGCCGTGCCGCTTTTTGCCGGGCAACTCTTGCAAAATCTGGCATTTCTTACCCGGTGAGGCACGGAAACGAACCGGACCCGCGAAGGGGCAACCGAACAGTCGGCCCTCTGTGCCGTCCAAGGCCCAGAAGGCTAACTGTTCAGCCGATGGAAATGGAGGAAAGCACATCGGCGACACGAGGGACGGTCGTGGACGCAAGGTCGCATCCGAATGGCAATCCGACCATCCGCTCCACCAAGTCTTCCGTTGCCGGTAACGGGTCGCGATCGGCGTCCAGGAACAGGGGTTCACGATGACAGCCCTTGTTCCACCATAAGCGCGATTCGATACCGGCGCGGCCAAGCGCGGCTACGGCTGCCTCTCCGACGGGGGCGTCGAACAGGGCGTTACAGGTTGAACTGACCCAACCATTCCCGAAATCCGGCGACAATTGTGCCGCCGGGATCGCGCCTAGGGCCTCGACATACGCGGCGGTAGTCGTCGCAAACCCAACGCGGGTTTCCGCCCATTGGTCGAGCGCGGCGAGCGCGACGGCCGCGGCATACTCCCCAAGTTTCGCATTACCGCCTGGCCCGACGGCGCTGCGGCGTCCGTGAAAACCGAAATTCGCCCGTGCCTTGATTTCCGCGACAAGGCCGCCGTCGCGGCTGACCACCAATCCGCCCTCACCTGCCGACAGCGGTTTCGTTGCATGCAGGCTGACAATGGCCGGCGACCGGCCCGGCACCAAGCCATCGAATCCAGCCGCGGCATCGACGATCACGGGTATGCCGGTAACGTCCGTTAGCCGGTCCCAGGCTTCGACGTCTATCGGTGCGCCGAAGGGGGCGACCACCATGACGGCGGCGACTTCAGACCCGAGCCGGTCAATCGCGTCGCGCACGACGACCGTGTCCAGCCTCCATGTCGCCGGGTCAATATCGAGAAAATACGGTTTGAGACCGGCCGCCAGAACCGACTGTGCCGACGCAACGAAGGTAAAGGACGGCATTAGACAGTATTGGCCCTTTGCGCGCGCCAGCGCGGCAAGGCTGATCGACAACGCGGTGGTCGCATTGCTGAGACATACGACCTCGTCGATTGCAACGCCGTATTGCGACGCGAAGCGTCCGGTCAGTCGCTGCTCCAATGGGCCGAAATTCGTATACCAGCGGTTGGCATCGATTTCCCGGAGATAGGGCATCAATTGCGCGGCGTCCGGAAGTTTCGGGCGCATCAATGGAATTCGTTCGGGGTCCGCAGTCATAAGAGAACCTTTGTGACCATGCCCACAGTGCCGCGTCCTATGTCACAAGTCGAGGCCGCTTGAGCGCCGTCAACGATGCAGACACCTCGTCAACGACCTGAGCCCAGTCGGATATCCGCCGCTGACGAAACAGGCGCATCGTCGGATACCACGGACTATCGGTCCGTTCCAGGAACCAGCGCCAATCGGGCATTGCCGACAGCATGGTCCAGACGGGTTTACCGAGCGCTCCGGCAAGATGCGCCGTCGCCGTATCGACCGACACAACCAGGTCCATCGCCTGAATCGCCGCCGCGCTCGCGGAAAAATCGCCGAACCCGCTGCCGAGATCCACGATGTCCATCGTCTCGAGCCCCGCCGCGTCCTCCGGCGCTAATTCGGTCTGCAAACTGAAAAGCCGTATCCCCGGTACATCGGTCAACGGTTGCAGATCGGACAAAGCGCAAGACCGGAAGCGGCCGCGGTCGTTGGTCAGACTGCCGCGCCAAACGATGCCGACTTTCAGCGGATGGCCGTCCGCCGCCGTCGGCACATCAGCCGACCTCGCGGTCAAGTACGGACAGTCGGCGGGAATAGTGTCCATGCCGGTCCGGAAAAGGCCCGGCAGACTCATCAGCGGCGCCCATCCATCGATTTCGGGCCGTGGTTCCCCGGACACGATCAATCGGTCTGCGACATTCGATCCATCCAGAAGTGTCACCAGCGACGCGGGACATTCCAATGTCACATCGGCGCCCAGCACCCGAAGCATCGGCGCATAACGGACAAACTGGATCGTATCGCCCAGTCCCTGTTCCGAGACGACAAGCATCCGTTGGCCTTCCGGCGACGCGCCGTCCCACCGCGGCAGATCGATCGCCGGAAGCGTCAGCCCGGCGACCGCCCGCCACCGCCATTCGTACAACTCCCAGCCCTCGTGCAATTGGCCGGACAACAGCAATGCGGTCGCCTTGTTCCATTGCGCCTGCGGCAGGTCGGGTTGCAGCGCCAACGCTTGATCGAGAGCGGCGATTGCCGTCTCGCACTCGCCCAGGTGCTGCAGTGCCGCGCCAAGATTGACCCAAGCATCCGTGTACCGCCGATCGATCTGCAACGCGCGGCGGTAACAGGCCGCAGCTTCGGCCGCGATGGGCGCTGCCGAAAACGCATTCCCGAGATTGTAGTGGCCTTCCGCGCTGTTCGGGTCGGCGAGGGTTGCCCGCCGCCCGGCGTCGATAGCGGCGGCCGTCTGACCCGATTCAAGCAATGCGCCGCACAGGTTGCTCCACGCCGGCGCATAGCGACCGTCGGCGTGCGTGGCCCGCCGGAACTGATCGATCGCGGCCTCCAGTTCACCCTGTTGCCGCAAAACTTGACCCAGATTGTTGCGGGCCGCGGCATGACCGGGATCCAGCGCCAACGTCTTTTCGAACGAATGAGCCGCCTCGTCCAGCCGCCCCATCGCCAGCAGCGTGTTTCCCAGATTGAAGTGACCGTCCGGCTGCGCATCGTCCAGCGACAACCCCCGCTGTAAAGCTACCACCGCGTCATCGAGGCGGCCCACCGCAGAAAGCGCCGACGCTAGATTGATGTGAAACGCGGCGACGGTGGGCGCCCGCTCGATTGCACTTTCGAATGCGTCGATCGATGCTAGGGCATCGTTCCGGTGCAACAATGCCAAACCGAACAGATGCCATGCGTCGGGTTGGTTCTCGTCATCGGCAAGGACCGCGCGGCATGCGGATTCGGTCCCGGCAAAATCCTGATCGCGAAAACAGGAAAGCGCCTGCTGCAACATACTGTGCACGGCATTCGACATCCGTCATCAGATACAGCGCGGCGGCGGCGAATTGAAGGCGAAAGTTTTCCGGCATTTTCACCATGGCGCATCGGATCGTTGGCCGGGTAGAGTCGGGACATGGTCGCCGTTGCCGTCATGCAACCCTATTTCTTGCCCTACGCCGGCTACTTTCGGCTGTTCGCCGCCGCAGAGCGGGTCGCGCTTTTCGATTGCGTGCAGTTCCCGCGGCGCGGCTGGGTGCACCGTAACCGGTTGCCGGATGGCGCGGGCAATCCGGCTTGGCTGACGCTGCCGCTCCGCCCCGGCGCGCGGGAGACGAGGATCGCGGACCTTCGCTTCGCCAAGGATGCGGCGACGGCGCTACAGCAACGCTGCAACCGTTTCCCACAGCTCCGGGGCTCGGATCACCCGCTCCTATCGACGGTTATGAATCCCATGCCGGACGTCGTCGGTTACTTGGAGGCGGTCCTCGGCCAATGCTGCGCGGGCATGGCCCTGCCCTTTGACGTCATCCGGACCAGCAGCCTCGACATCGACCCGGTGCTGCGGGGCCAGGATCGCGTGCTCGCGATCGTCGAAGCACTGAATGGCGACCGATATGTCAACCTCGAGGGGGGTCAGGCACTTTACGATTCCAAGGTCTTTGCCGGTCGTGGAATCGAATTGTCTTTTCTGCCTGCCTGGAAAGGGTCGACCTGGAGTATCCTGCAACGGCTAATTTTCGAATGCCCGACCGCCGTAGCGGATGAAATCCGCAGCCAGCTCTGACCTAGTCGTGGTCGTCGACCAATCGCTTGAGAATGTCGTGAAGCGCCCGGACATGGGTCATGTCCTCGAAGATACGCGGCGTGGCGGCCTCGATCCGCTGCTCCAGGTCCAACCGAAGCTCGCGATGGGTCGCCAAGCGGACCGCAATATCCACGTAGTCTTCCGCGGAGTCCGCAACGGTATCTGTAACGCCCATCAACCGGTAAAGCGCGAGCGCGTACCGGCCCCTAAGAAACCGGCCGGGCCATGTGACGACCGGCGTGCCCATGGCAATCGCCTGCCAACAGGTGTTGCCGCCGCCAAAGGGCCGGGTGTCCAAGGACACATCCGCCAGTTTCATAACCGTCAGGAAATCCAAATGGCTCATGGTCGGCATAAATCGCACACGATCCATCGCCTCCCCGAGGGTCCGTTCGAAGCGTGTCTTCACCTTTTCTGCTAAACGCGGGTTGTAACCCGTTGGTAAAATCAGCAAACCCGCCGGATCGCGCTTCAGGATTTCGGCGAATAGCGCGTCCATATCGGGATGCAGCTTGATCAAGGTTTGGGCGCAAAAATACAGCGGCGCGTCCTCCGGAAGGTCGAAAGCGGCGCGGGGTTTGAGCGGGTCCGGAACGGATGGCCGTTCGTAGTAGGTCGGCGCGCCCGGCAGGCGGACCAGCGTCTCGCTGTAGTGTTCTTGGGCTTCCGGCGGTTCCTGCAGGTCACTGCTGATGTAGCGATCGAGTGTCGCGATACCGATCGTGTCGGGATGACCGCCCAAGACCGCTTGCACCGGTGCCAGCCGTGCAAAGGCGAGGAAATAGGTCATCGGTTCCATGCCGATGTCGGTATAGACCAGGACGTCGAGTTCTTCATCGGCAATGCGTTGCCGTGCCGCCGCCAGATCCATCGGCAAGATCACCGCCCTGTCCGCGTCTTCCGCCATACGGCGCCACAGCGGGTCGTGGGAACCGCCGACGCGGAATACCGTCACCGAGAATGTGTCGCGGGGCATAAACCGGACCACGCCGTGAAAACACCATCCGACGGCATTCGTGCCGAACAGCCGGGACACGAACCCCAGTTTGAGCCGGCGGCCCGGCGGCCGTGATCCTGCGCGGCAGTGATCAGCGACGAAGGCCAGGGACGGACACGCGGTTTCGTAAAGCCGCGCCAGATCGGCCTGCAGGTCCCGATTGTTCGTATCGTGATAGGACAGATTGAAGTTGGTGGCGCCCACCTCGCGGTTCGCATCGTGCAACCGCGGCGGATCGGCCAACAGCGCTGCAACGGAATCGGCCATCCGCCGGCGCGCCGCCGCCAGGTCTTCCGTGGAATCCGCGACCACCGGCAGCAGCGTCGCTTTCTTGATCTCGACGCCCGCGCTGGGCTGCAATGCGAGCGCGGCGCCATAGGCGTCATCGGCGGCGTCGATATCACCCACCTTGCGCAGCGCGTTGCCGAGATTCTCATGCGCCGCCGCAATCGTGTCGTCCCGTGCCACCGCCTCCCGCAGATACTGGACGGCCTCTTCGAACTTACCCAGCTCCAGCAGCGTAACGCCAAGATTGTTGCGCGGCTCAACGGCGTCGGGATCGAGCGCAATGGCTGCGCGATACAACGCCGCCGCTTCACGGGGCAGCCCAAGGTCCATGCACAACACGCCGAGATTACATTTCGCTTGCGCATCTTCCGGAAACTCTTCCGCCAACTGGCGATACAAATCGGCCGCCGCCTCGAAACGCCCGGCCGTTTTCAGCACAGCGGCCAAGTTGTTTCTGATACCCGGGTTCCCGGGGTCGTCCTGCAACGACCGTTCATATTCGGCGACGGCGGCGTCAAGCTGCCCCTGCGCCGCCAGCGTGTTCGCGAGATTGAACCGCGTCATTGCCGCCGCGGGCTGCATGTCGAGCGCAGCGCGAAAACTCGCTTCGGCCTGCGCCAACCGACCGGCCGACCGGTACACGGCGCCCAGATTCGACAGAATGGCGGTGCTTTCCACATTCAATGCCGCCGCACGCTCGATGAATCCGATCGCGGCGTCGACATCGCCGCGCTGCGACGCAAGGACGCCGCACATATGAAGCGCGTCGACATTATCGGGATCGAGCGCCAGGACCTGGCGGTACAACGCATCCGCCTCATCGGTGCGGCCGGCCTGATGCTGTTGCTTCGCCTCCGCCAAGATCGGCGCTGAATCGCTCACGCCGACACCTCCGACAGGAAATCGGCAAACGCCCGACCGGCCTGCGCATCGTCGAACAACACATCTGCGCGATCGCGGATATCGGCGCAAACCATTGCTCGCGCCACCGGATCGGTGCCAAGCCGCACTGCAATGTCGACATAATTTTCCGGAGACTCGGCGATGCAATCGGACAAACCCATATGCCGGTAAAGCGCCAACGTCCCCCGCCCCCGTAGCGAATCTCCGGGCAGCGTCACGATTGGGAGCCCGGCCGCGAATCCCTGATAACTGGTATTCCCGCCGCCGAACGGCCATGTGTCGAGTAAGACATCGGCCGACGCCACCACCGCCAGAAACCGGGCGAGCTTGACGCGCGGCAGGAAACGCACGCGGTCGAACAGGTCACCGAATGCCGGCCGCAGCCGATCCTTCAACCGGCCGGTTATCACCGTGTCGTCACCCTCGAACAGCACCAGGCAGCCCGTCGGATCGCGCCGCAGGATCTCGGCGAGCGGCCCGTCCATATCCGGATGAATCTTGAAAAGGCTCTGCGGGCACAAGTAAACCGTCGCATCGTCCGGCAATCCGAGCCGGGAACGCGGGCGCGACGCCGAAGGCATATCCGGCCGGGGATAGCAGGTTTGCACCCCGTCCAGCCGAACAAGGCGTTCGCTATAGTAGGACTGCCCGTCCGACGGTTCGGCGATCTCGTTGGAAAGATAGTAATCGACGGTCGAAACGCCGGTCGTGACCGGATGTCCCCAAAAGACGCATTGAACCGGCGCAAGCCGGGCGTGCGCCAACAAATAGCTCAAATTTTCCATGCCGATATCCGCATAGATTAAGACATCGCATTGGCGCGACGCGACCGCCTGCCGCGCCGCCAAATACGCGTTGGGAATATCGACCACCGTGACCGCGTCACGGAGTTCGGTCATCACATCTCCCGTCGGCGACGGGGCGGCGAAAAGCGTCACGTCGAACCGGTCTTTCGGCAAATGTTCGAACAAACCGCGCATCGTCCACGCAACGGCATGGTTCGAAAAAAAGCAGGAGAAAAAACCAACGCGTAACGGCCGTCCGGTGCGGTTCTCGACCCCGCCGGCACAGTGCGGAGCAGTCCAACTCAGCGACGGGCATATCCGGCGGAATGCGTCGGAAAGGCGGCCCAATATGTCCCGATCGTTCATGCCGTGATAGGCGAGAAAGAAATTCAACACCGGTACGTCCAAGGGCGGTTCGGTCAGTCGCAGGTCCGTTTCCGATAGAGCGGCGACGCGTTCCGAAAAGCGGCTGCGCCACGTGACGATATCCTCGACCGACTTCGGAATAACCGGCATCAGCCAGGCATCCGCCAATAGGAATTTCGCATCGCGTCGC
Organism: Alphaproteobacteria bacterium; assembly: GCA_965228975.1. Taxonomy (GTDB): domain Bacteria; phylum Pseudomonadota; class Alphaproteobacteria; order UBA8366; family UBA8366; genus JAJFJD01. The sequence continues at coordinate 788,338 of OZ245851.1, read as the reverse complement.
AATTCGATTGCCGCCGCGAAATCCGCCGCCGCTGCCTCCGGATCACCACGCGCCGCCAGAACCAAAGCCCGGTTATAGAGCGCGTCGGCATAGGCCGGATCCAGCTCGATGGCACGGCTGAGCGATGCGAGCGCTAGATCGTACCGACGCTGGACCTTCAAGGCATTGCCCAGATTGTTATGAGCCGCGGCAAGGTCCGGATCGATTTCTATCGATTTGCGGAAGGCCGCTACGGCGGCATCCAGGTTGCCCAACGATCGCAGCACGAGTCCCAGGTTGATGTATATACCGGCATTGTCGGGCCGCAGTCGGATCGCCTGGCGCAATGCCACTTCCGCCTCGGCGAACCGGCCAAGCGCCCGGAGAGCGACGCCGAGATTGTTGCAGGCTTCCGAGCTTTCGGGATCGAGTTCAAGCGCGCGTTTGTAATACCCGAGCGCCGCCATCGGATCGCCGGACGCAACGGCCACCGCGCCCGCGCTGACATGAAACATCGCCTCCGTCGGTTTGACCGCGATGGCATCGACAATCCGCTGCAACGCCTCGCCGTGCCGACCCAAGGCGTGTAGCGATAGTCCATCGAGATGCAATGCATCGGGCTGTGCCGGATTTTTGTCGAGGACGGACCCGAACAATGCCCGCGCTTTTTCATGATCGCCCTGACGCTGATAATCGAGCGCAGTCTCCAGAACCTTGATGTCGTCCGGCATGGTGCGGTCGTCTAGGTTGCCGTTTACCCGATGGGCCGGCGACTGTTAGACTCGCCAGCATGAAAAGTCTGGTGATCTTCGGCACGGGCCAGATCGGTCAGGTCGCACATTACTATTTCTCGAAAGATAGTGACTACACCGTTGCGGGTTTTACCGTCGATGCGGCCTATCTTACCGGGGATACGGTGCAGGGTCTCCCGGTATTTCCTTTTGAAACCTTGGAGGAGCACCTATCGCCCGACGAAGCGGACATCTTCATCGCGATGGGATACGGCGGACTGAACCAACAGCGCCGCGGCAAACTCGCGGAAGCGCGATCAAAAGGGTATCGCGCAGCGCATTATGTCTCGACCAATGCTTCCGTCTGGGATGGATTCGAGCCCCATGAAAACTTGTTCCTTCTTGAGAACAATGTCGTCCAACCAGGTGTAACGATTGGCGAAAACACGACGTTGTGGAGCGGCAACCACATCGGTCACCACGCGACCATCGGCGCCAATGTCTTCATCGCCAGCCACGCCGTCATCTCTGGGGCGGTGACCGTCGGGGACAACAGCTTCATCGGCGTCAACGCCACCATCGCGGACAACCTGACGGTCGGCGCGGACTGCGTCATCGGCGCCGGTGCATTGATCCTATCGGACGCGCCGGACAAGGGCGTCTATTCCGGGACCGCCAGCGAGAAGTCGAAAGTTCCAAGCAACCGACTCAGAGGAATTTGATGCGGTGGCGGAAGCTCGGCAGGATTTTTGCTCCCGAGGGGCAGCGGCCCTGGATGCACAGCCACGCATCGATGCCCTTTGCGGAGCCGCTATCGAATAGCCGCACCCGGATTTGGTTCACACCGCGCGACAAAAAAAACCGATCCCATCTCGCTTGGCTCGAGATCGACCTCGATCATCCCACAGAAGTTCTGGCATTGGCGGAAACGCCAACGCTTTCCCCCGGAGCGGAAGGCACTTTCGACGAAACCGGGGCAATGGGGTCGTGGCTTACGGATCAAGATGGCGAGCGGCGCCACTATTACATCGGCTGGACGCAATCCGGCGCGGCGCCGTTCCATCTCTCGATCGGCGTCGCGACCAACCGGGACGGTGGCACCGCGTTCACACGGGTCGACGGCAATCCCGTGCACGACCGCAATCCGCATGATCCGATCCTGGTTTCGACGCCCTGCGTAATCCCCGCCGACGGCCATTGGGCGATGTACTACCTCTCGGCCACCCGATGGCGTCCGGGTGTCGCCTTCCCCGACTACAATATCCGGCGCGCGACCAGTCCGGACGGCTTCTACTGGAAGCCCGATACCGCACCCTGCATCGATTTCGCAGGCCCATCGGAATGCGCGCTCGCGCGGCCTTGCGTCGTCCGGGACACGGATCGTTGGCGGATGTGGTTCTGCCGCCGGGGCGACGACCATCCCTATCGAATCGGCTATGCGGAATCGGGCGACGGCAAGACCTGGACCCGGCACGACGACCGGGCCGGTCTGACGGTGTCAGGGGATGGATGGGACAGCGAGATGACCGCCTACCCCTTCGTCTTCGACCATGCCGGAGCCCGCTTCATGCTTTATGCCGGAAACGGTTACGGCCGCGCCGGCATGGGGCTTGCCGTGCTCGATCAGGCCTAGGTTGATGGATCAACCGTCGCTTTTCTTGCCGAAGATCGGGGCGAGATCGGCGAGATCGGGAAATCCATCGACTAACAAGTCGTCGCGCGGTTTATAGATATAGGGATTGGGATAATCGCGCGCGGCAAAGCTCGGTTCGTCGAGATTGTTGTACCGGAAGCTGACCGCCCATCGGACGCCATCGCCCTGCGCCGCGCCGGTTCGATGCACCAGGAACATCGAGAAGATCACGAGGTCGCCGGGTTCCGCCTCGATCGTTTCAAATGACTGACCTTCTATCGCGGCAGCCTGCACGCGATTACCGAAGATGTGCGGCTCCGAGGGGAGCAGGCCCATCCGATGGCTGCCCGGAATCACTTCGAGCGGCGCGTTATCGGCATCGGCGGACACCAGCGGCATCCAGGCAACGACCGCATCGAGGCTCCCTTGCACGCTGCGCCAATCCTGATGCGGCGGGGTGCGATGATATCCGCCTGGAATCTTCAACGCTTCGGAGATGATGTGGACGACCGGGCGCGTCGATATCACCGGATGCGTGAGCCCCAAATCGGACAGAACGCCCAAAACCGGTTCACTGACACCTAGCCTATGCAGTGCCGGCAGATACTGCGTCAGCTTCGCTGCGGCGAGATAGCTCGACATCGATTTCCGAAACAGGTCGCTCAGCGACCGGTCGAACGCCGATCCGGTTTCCTTCGCCGCCGCCAGATCATGCCGCCGCATCTGCCGGCGAAATATATCCCGAAAGGCATCAACCAAATCGCCGGGCTCGTTACCGGCGAAGAATCCCCGGAGGACAACCACTCCGTCCTCGCTCAACGCCCGGCGTCGCGCTGCGTCAACCATGCCGCGACTGTACGGCATGCAGCCCGGGCTTCCAAATACCGAAACGCTGTGCCAGCTTGCAGTGATGGAATCCGATACCACGAACAAAGGCGACCGGCCCTATCGACGCCTCGCCGATCATTACGAGGCTTGCCTCGACCGGCACGGCGATTCGCATCTAGGGGTGGACTGGCCGAGCGCCGAAGATGCGGACACGCGCTACCGGGTGATGCTCGACATCGCCAGAGAACCGCCGGAGGTTGCGGTGTCCTTTCTCGACATCGGATGCGGCGCAGGCCACCTACTGGAACATATCCGGGCCGCCGGACGATCCATCGAGTACCGGGGCCTCGATATCTCGAAGAAATTCGTCGATCTGTGCCGCCGCAAATTCCCGGATACCACCTTCCACCACGTCGATCTTCTGGAAGATGCCAGTGGGGTCGCCCCCGCCGACTACGTCGTCCTGAACGGTGTTTTCACCGAAAAGCTAAGCCTGTCCCAGGACGACATGACACGCTTCATGCAAGCCATGTTGACCGCCGCGTGGCCATTGGCGGCCAAAGGGTTGGCGTTCAATGTCATGTCGACACAGGTCGATTGGCAGCGCGACGACCTGTTTCATGTTCCGTTCGACACCATGGCGGATTTCCTGACCGAGACCCTGACCCGCCGGTTCGTCTTCCGCCAGGATTACGGCCTGTACGAATACACCGTTTACCTCTACCGGTGACGATCGCGCCGGCATAACCCGGCAAAATTTGCCGGGCAGATTCCCCCCTACCAACCCGGCAAAAATTGCCGGGTTCAGGGGCTGATTGCAAAACTTGTGTCGCGGCTTGCACCACGAACGGACCGTCTCAGATCATTCGACCTGTTCGGCAGTGATGGGCGGACGACGAAACTTTAATAATCTATTTATTTTCAAGACCCTAACTAGATCAGCAAACCTGCCCTACCGACCGGCATCGGCACTGGAAACAGACTGGGGGAGATGCCCGAAAAAACGCAAAATTCTGCGTCTGCATGGCACAACGGTTGCATGCCCTATGAGAACATTATTACCCGGGCCGCGAACGCATTTATTCCACAGTTCAGAAACCGGTCCTGGGACGACCCGTCCATCGCGGAAGAATCTAGGCGAGCGGACGGGATAACAAACGTGCGGCTACAAAAACTCTGGATAATGCACCGAAAGGCCGCATGAAACACCGCCATGAACCGGCAGAAAGCAGGTTCAGGAGGATAAAATGGACGTACAATTCGTACCAAAACCGACCCTTTCATCCGGGTCGGGCGCGACGCAACCGGCAAGTTCGTCGCCGACTACCGGCGCTGAATCCAGTGCCAAAGCGCTCATCAACAATGCGGTGCCCGTCCCTCAGGAATCGACGAGCCCGTCGGCTGAACGCCGCCAGGACAAGCTTGGCAGGCAGCAGGATGAGTCCGTTACCGCACAACAGGCCATCGAAAGCCTGCGTCTCAGCAACAGACGCACGCAGCTCGACTTCAACACGGAGCTAAACACGGTTTTTCTTCAGATCGTGGACACCCGGACCGAGGAAGTCGTCGACACAATCCCGTCGGAAGAGCTGGTCCGTCAACTTCAGGGCCGCTTGGATCCACAACTCCAAGCCTCATCTGAGGATTCCGCCGGCGGTATCGTGATCGACAGGTCCGTCTAGACGAGGCTACGTAACCGGCTCGCTGCGGGCTTAGCTCAGCGGCGCAATTTCGCGTGCCCGGCCCCTGGAACGGGAGGCGTTTCGCGACGCGGAACAAAATTCCCCGACCCGGCAGCACAAATTTCCCATCGGGCAATAAATACCATTCCCGACGGCGCCTGCCGGCAATAAAACCCAATTATTTCAACCTAATAAAACTGGCCCGGCTATTGCTCAGTTCCGGGCGCATTGATTAATCGCGTCGTGAGTTGAATGAGCGCAACCGCCATATTCCCGTCCGCAGAGTCCGTTGCCCCGCATTTGTCGGGCAAGAACGGAACGGCTGCGTCGACGGACGACGAGCAGGCCTTTGCCGCCCTGCTCGGCGGCGGATCGGTTTCCGATATCGTTCTCGCCAGCTTGGCCCGGCAAGCGACACCCGACATCCGATTGCAAGAGAACGGTATCGCCGACCGGCCGATCGACGCCGCCACGCCGCGGCGCGATCTTCCGGAGACGCCCGAAGCGCCGCTGGACCGAACCCGCCCGGAACGGCGGACGGATACCAATCCGCCGCCTCCGGAAGACCCCGCACTCCGCGCGCCGGAAGCCACGGCGCTCGCATCTTCGAGCAACCGAGCTGCACCCGACGAACAGAAGAGCGGCCGCACCTCACCGCCGGCCGCGCAATCCAATTCAGCGACCGACCAGACGGCTGCCGCACAGTCACGCGCCGCATCGGCGCAGACGCAACCAAACGCCGGCCTGAATTCCGGCCTCCGTGCCCAAGTCACCGACGCGCCCACTGAAATGGTATCGCAGCCTGCGAATACACTGACCGCCAATGCCGCGGTCGTGGCGCAGAAAGCGACGGACGGCCGGGCCGCGAACGCTGGTGCCGCCGAACCGGCGGCCGGCTTGGCCGCCCAGAATGCGCAACAACGCGCCCTCGGCAAAGGAACGGACGCGAGGACGCCGGGCAAACTCGCCAGCGACGCCGCAGCCGCCAAAGCCGCGCCGCAAGCCGGCCAACCAGCGACGTCGGCCGCGGTTCCGGCGACCGACGCCTTTAATGCCATGCTGGCCACGCAGACCGCCGCGACGCAGCAACCCGCTCCTGCACCCGCGAACTCTTTCGCCCGTGCCGAACAGGCCATGCTCGCGAGCAACGGCAGTACCGGACAGCCCGTGGCCCGACAGGCCTCCAGCCCCGCGCCGGTACAGCCACCGAAGCCTCCCGTGCCGCCCCGGCTCGTGACGAACCAGGTTGCTGTACAGATACAGAAAGCCGCAGCGCAAGGATCGGATCGGATCAACATCCAACTCAAACCGGCTGAATTGGGCCGCGTTGAGGTTCAAATGGACGTCGCCAAGGACGGCCGCGTGACGGCCGTCATTTCCGCCGAACGATCCGAGACGCTAGACCTGCTGCAGCGCGATGCCCGGGCCCTTCAAAGCGCGTTGAACGACGCTGGCCTGCGGACCGACTCCGACAGCCTGAGTTTTAGCCTGAAAGGTCAAAACCAAACGCCGGGCGATAGCGAACAATCCGCCGGCCAAACCGCCGGCGACGGCACCCCCGGCGACGAATCCGACGGCGCCAATGGAACCGGGCCGACCGCCCGACAAGACATTGTGACCGACGACCGCGTCGACATCGAAGTCTAGCGTAAGGACGCAGCAGGGAATCGATCATGGAAATCGATGTAAACAGCATCATCAATCCCAAGACGACGGAGAGCAACAGCAGTACGTCGTTGTCGAAGCTATCCAGCGACCTGGACAGTTTTCTGACGATCCTGACGACCCAATTGCAATTCCAGGATCCCTTGGAACCGCTGGAATCGAGCGAGTTCACCAATCAGCTCGTCCTGTTCGCGCAAGTGGAACAGGACATTCAGCAGAATAAGAACCTCGAGCAGATGGTATCGCTGCAACAGGACAATATCGCCGTCGGCGCGCTGTCCTTCATGAACAAGTCTGTCGACGTCGCCTGGCCGGTAAGCGAACTGCGAAACGGCGAAGCGTCCTTCAGCTACATCCTGACGAAGGATGCCGCCTCGGCCACACTCTCCATCCTGGGCCAGAATGGCGAGCGGGTTCGCACGGAATCCGCCGAGGTCAAAGAAGGCAAGCACGACTTTGTTTGGGACGGCAAGGACGACAATGGCAATACCCTGAAGGATGGCGTCTACATCATTCAGGTCAACGCGCAGGACGCGAACAACCAGCCGGTCGAAGTCGGCTACAGCACTTTCGGCACCGTGACCGGTGTCACCTTGGACAGCGGCAGCGCGATCCTCGAGATCGGCGACGTGCAGGTGCCCTTGGGGAATGTCACCCGGATCCGCGAACCCGGCGAAGGGGGAGCCGACGACGCATCCAATGGATCCGACGACGAGACGACGGAGGACGCGAGCAGCTGACGAAGGTCAGATCGCTCGACGGAGAGAGGACCACCAGAGTTCGACTGAATAAGGGAAGCATGCGATGAGTATTTTTGGCGGACTACGTTCTGCCGTTACAGGTTTGGCGGCACAGAGCCAAGCGCTGGGCATGATTGCAGACAACATCGCCAACGTCAGTACGACGGGATACAAGAAAGTATCGCCGCAGTTCTCGACCCTGGTGACCGTGCAAGCGACAAAGACGCTTCACTCACCCGGCGGCGTTCAGCCCAATGTCCTCCGCGGCGTTGACGAGCAAGGATTGCTTGAGGCGTCGTCTTCGGCGACCAACCTCGGCATCGCGGGGAACGGTTTCTTCGTCGTCAACGAGAACGCGGCGGGGTCCGGCAACACCGTCTTTACGCGCGCCGGCGCATTTGCCCCCGATAAGGACGGAAACCTTGTCAACACGGCCGGGTTCTATCTCATGGGATGGCCGATCGTAAACGGCGTGGTCCAACAGACCAACGTGTTAAACGCCCTGTCGATCATCAACGTGGGAAATCTCACCGCGACCCCGCAGGAAACGACTTCCCTATCCGTCGGCGCCAACCTGGACGCCGCGACGGCGACCGGCGGCACATTCGACCTTGCAGCGGAGCTCTTCGACCTGCAAGGCGCCACGCACAATCTGACTATCACCTTCACCAAGACGGCCACGGCCAACCAGTGGACCATGAACGGCACCATCGCGAATGCACTGTTCGACGATGGCGCCGCCGGCGCGGCAACCGTCGCTCTGGGGACGGTGACCTTCAACGCGGACGGCACACTCGGCACCGTTGCCGCCAACGCCGGCACCACGACCCTAAGCGGCGACGACCTTGTCTTCACGATGGACTACGACAGCGCCTTGGGCACCACGGCGGACCAGGTTGCGGTCACGCTGGACCTGGGCACCCTGAACGCGGCGGATGGATTGACCCAATTCGCCGGCACGAGCACGCCGAACTTCATCAACCGGGACGGCCGCCAATTCGGATCCCCGACGGGCGTGACGGTCGACGAGGACGGTATCGTTACGGTCCAGTTCGATAACGGCGAAACCCGCAACGTGTTCCAAGTGCCGGTGGTGACATTCAACAATCCGAACGGCCTAGCCGAACAATCGGGCAATGTTTACATCGAAACGACCGCCTCGGGCACGGCCACGGCCCACGCACCCAACACCGGCGGCGCCGGCACGATCGCGCCGTCCGCCCTGGAAGCCTCGACGGTGGATATCGCCGACGAATTCACCCGAATGATCATCACGCAGCGCGCCTTCTCGGCCAATACCCGGGTCATCACGACCGGCGACGAACTGCTCACCGAGCTGGTGCAGATCATTCGGTAACGAATAACCGACAATCGCGAGAACTTCGCTTCCCCATGGCCCGGCATTTGCCGGGCCATTTCTTTTGGATTTTAGTCTATATTATTGAAAAATATCCGATTTTTATTATCGCTCGGGCGACTTGCGGGTGTGTTTTAGCCATTTGTTAAAGATTGCCGCGTATAGCTAAGCACGAACGTATTTCCAACCCAGACAGCAAGTCGGACTGAATGAGGCAAGCTGCAGATACAGGCACAAAATCTGTCGTCGGACCTGACGGCAGGGCCATGACGATCCACGATCTACCCCCGCCGAATACAACCCGGTGGGTGGTGCGTCGTAAGGCACAGGTCGTATTTGGCGTGCAAGCCGGCCTCATCTCTCTGGAGGACGCTTGCCGCCGTTACAACCTGACATCCGAGGAGTACGCCTCCTGGGAACGTCTGATCGAACGTCACGGCATTCGCGGGCTTCGTGTCACGCGCCTGAAAGAATATCGCAAGTCGGAAGGCCAGGCCGGGTAAATCACCTGCGCCCGGACGGGCCAGACATTGCCCAACCTGTTGGTTTGACTCTAAGTATTCCGACCGTGCCGCGGCGGCATTCGCATATTCATAAAAGAAAACTGTATTTGAATCGCTGATTCTAGTGATCGAAGTCTTTCGAATTCTTCTATTCGTTAGGCTTTGAGCAAACTCGCAACGATTCAATTTCACTTTTTTTGGTAGATCGGCAAATTTTGCCGAGTTTTATCTTCATTTTTATTCAGAACTCGTTTAGGTTCCTCTTCCAATAGGGACCGGTGTCCGATCCAGGCACCCTCGAAGTTAAGAATCTCGCCCCTATCCAAAGAGGTGGGAATCATCGAGTCGGAGGGTCGTGTAACGGTCTCTAGAAGGGGAAGAACCCTAGGGATTTGTCGCTTAGGCGTTCGTTTAGAGGTGGGGGAAGAGTGAACGCATTCGTCGAGACGTTTCGGAATCTCGGTGTCGGCCGGCTGGCCGCCGCCGCCGGTATGACGATTGGTTTGGTTGTCTTTTTCGTATTCTTGGCGACGCGTCTTTCGACGTCGCAGTTGGCTCTCTTGTTCGACGACCTCAAGCAGGACGATACCGCCCGGATCGTTCAGCAGTTGGAATCGATGGAGATCCCGCATGAGGTGAGTGCCGATAACCGACAGGTCCGAGTGCCATCGGATCAGGTCGCGCGGCTGCGTCTCGCCCTCGCCGAACAGGGCCTGCCGGAAGACGGGTCGATCGGTTACGAGATTTTCGACCGGGACCAGACCCTGGGCACGTCAAATTTCATCCAGAACATAAACCATGTCCGCGCGCTGGAGGGAGAACTGGCGCGAACCATCGCGACGGTCAGCTCGGTCAGGGCCGCACGGGTCCATCTCGTGTTGCCGCGGCGTGAATTGTTCAGCCGCCAACGGCTCGATCCCAGCGCATCCATCGTGTTGAAGATGCGCGGAACGGGCCGCCTGGACCGTGGACAGATTCAGGCGGTGCAGCATCTCGTCGCGACCGCCGTCGCGGGTCTGAAACCCGACCGCATTTCCATCATCGATGATCGCGGAACATTGCTTTCGCGCGGCGGCGATGGTGACGGGGAAAACGTCGCGGCGCTGAATGCCGAAGAACGCCGCGTCTCTTTCGAAGGCCGATTGAACCGAACGATCGAACAATTGATCGAGCCTAGCGTCGGAATCGGCAATGTCCGGGCCGAAGTCCGGGCGCAAATGGACTTCGACCGCGTCGTCACCAACGAGGAAATTTACGATCCCGAAGGCCAAGTCGTCCGATCCACGCAGTCGATCTCCGAAGCGAACAACAATAAGGAAACCGATTCCGCCCCGGTCACCGTCGGGCAGAACCTACCCGACGCACAAGACAACCAGAACACGCCCGGTGCCGAGTCCGCTTCGAACCGAACCGAGGAATCGACGAATTTCGAAATTTCGAAGACCATCCGCCAGCACATCCGCGAAGGCGGCAGCATCAAGAAATTGTCGGTTGCCGTGCTGGTCAATCACCGGGTCAAGGAGAGTGCGGAGGGCGAACCGACCTTCGAACCGCGCAGCGCCGAGGAATTGGCCAACATCGAGAAGCTGGTCAAGTCGGCCGTCGGCTTCGACCAGAAACGCGGCGATACGGTTGAGATCGTGAACATGCGCTTCGCCGAACCGCCGCAAATGCTGGGTGGCGTCGACGACGCCATCTTCCTCGGATTTTCGACCGCGGATCTCCGGCGTATCGTCGAAGTGCTGATCCTCGCGGTCGTCGGCATTCTGATCATCCTGCTGGTCGTCCGCCCCTTGATTGCGAAGATTTTCGAGACCAGCCCCGCCGCATTGGCGGATGGCCCGGCCGCGATCGGCGCCGACGGCCGGCCGCTCCTGACGAATCAATCGGTGGGACCGGACGGCGCTCCGGCGCTCGCCGGCGGCGCGGCCCCGGGGGGCGCAGCGGGTACGGCCATCGGACCGGATGGCGCCGTTATTCCCGCCGGCGAAGCCGGCGACATGCTGGACGTGAACCAGGTCGAAGGCCGCGTCCAGGCATCGTCGCTGAAGAAGATCGGCGAAATCATCGAAAAGCATCCGGAGGAAGCGGCAACGATCCTCCGTAGCTGGATGTATCAGGATCAGACTTAGGGACCGCCATGCGCGTACGAGAAGACTACCGTGGCCTGAACGGCACAGAGAAAGCGGCGATTCTGCTGCTCTCTCTCGGCGAAGAACACGTGACCCGGGTATTCGGGCATATGGACGACGACGAAATTCGCGAACTGTCGTCCACGATGGCGAACTTGGGCACGATCGACGCCAATCTCGTCGAACGGCTGTTCGTCGAGTTCGCCGAGAAGATGTCGTCGACCGGTTCGCTGGTCGGCACATACGAAAGCACGGAACGCTTGCTGAACCGCGTCCTCGGCGAAGATCGCGTGCAGTTGATCATGGAAGAGATTCGCGGTCCGGCCGGCCGCACCATGTGGGACAAGCTCGCGAATGTGAACGAATTGGTGCTCGCCAATTACCTGAAGAACGAATACCCGCAGACCGTCGCCGTCGTCATGTCGAAGATCAACCCGGACCACGCGTCGCGCGTGCTGGCATGCCTGCCGGAGAACTTCGCAATGGAAGTCATCATGCGCATGTTGCGGATGGAATCCGTGCAGAAAGAAGTGATCGACGATGTGGAACGTACATTGCGTAACGAATTCATGTCGAACCTTGCCCGGTCCCAAGGGCGCGACGCGCACGAGATGATGGCCGAGATCTTCAATAACTTGGACCGCAGTACCGAAGAGCGGTTCATCGGCATGCTCGAAGACCGCAACCGAGATGCGGCCGACCGCATCAAACAGCTCATGTTCACCTTCGAGGACCTCGGAAAGGTCGATGCGGCAGGTATCCAGACGCTGCTGCGGACCGTCGACAAAGAGAAGCTGGGCATCGCGTTGAAGGGTGCGTCCGAGGCGATCCGCGATCTGTTCTTCGGCAACATGTCAGAGCGCGCGGCCAAGATCATGCGCGAAGATATGGAAGCACTGGGCCCGGTCCGTTTGCGCGACGTCGAAGAAGCGCAGATCGAAATGGTCATGACCGCCAAGGATCTCTCGGCCAAGGGCGAAATCACGATCTCCGAAGGCGATGCGGAAGATGAACTGGTCTACTAGGCCGAACCACGTTTGGAGTCCACGCGGTGGATGACACGACAACAGATACCGTAACCGAGGAACCGTCGCCGTACATGTTCGACGTCTCCTTCGATGCGGATCAGATCGCGCGCGCGGAGGCTGAGGCCAAGGCGAAAGAGGAAGAGCCGCCCGAGCCGACATTCACCCTGCTGCAAGTCGACGAAGCACGGAAGCAGGGCTACGACGAGGGCGTCCTGGCCGGGCGGGAAGAGGCGTCGAAAGGCATCGAAACCAGCGTTGGCCAAACGCTCGAACGCATCGCCCAACAGCTTCCGGCCATCGCTCAGGCGCAATCCGCGACGAACGAGCAAATGATGGCGAACGCCGCGGAGATCGCTGTGACGATCATGCGCAAAATGATGCCGGCTCTGCTCGAACGGCACGGCGAAACGGAAATCGACACATTGCTGTCGAATTGCGTCTCGAATTTGATCGACGAACCGAAAATTCGCATCCGCGTCGCAGCGGATCATGCCGCGCTGATCGAGGAGCGCCTCGAGAGCCTCGTTTCCGCAAGCGGTTTCGATGGCAGATTCCTCGTGGAACCGGATGAGACGATGCAGCCGACGGATTGCAGCATCGACTGGCCCGGCGGCGGAATCGAGAAACGGACCGATGAAATCTGGGCCCAAATCGACATGGCGCTCGAACGATTTCTCGCCCACTACGGACAGGACGCCACCGACCCGCTGCCCGCTCCCAACGATGTGGCGCAAGACACGATGCCGGCACCCGAAGCCACGGCGGCGGAAACCACCGTCGATGACGCCAGCCAGCCATCGGCGGAGCCCGTCGGACACCCCGAACCGCAGGGTGCCGAGCCGCCGGCAAATCACGCGGCCGGCGACACATCCGGTGCCGGCCAGATCGTAACCAACGAGATGGACGAGCCGAAAGACGGCGCACCTACGCCGGACGACCAGACGAAGACAATCGATCCGGAGGCTCCCGCGTGAGCTTCCTGACCAATGGAGGATCTGACGATGTCGGATGAGGAAAACTTAGAACTGAACGAGCTAGAAGGCGAAGGCGGCGGCGGTGACGGCGATGCGGCCGGAGACGACGCTGGCAGCGAAAGCACCGATATGGCGCTTGCCATGGCTGCGGAGGACGCCGGCCGGCCGCAGGGCGCCGGCGACCTGGAGGCGGTCTATGACATTCCCGTTCAGGTTTCCGCCGTTCTTGGGCGCGCCTCGATGCAGGTGAACCAGTTGCTCAAGCTCGGTCGTGGTGCCGTCGTCGAACTCGACCGCAAGGTCGGCGAAGCGATCGACATCTACGTCAACAACCGGCTCGTTGCCCGTGGCGAAGTCGTCGTCGTCGAGGACAAGCTAGGCGTAACGATGACGGAAATCATCAAGTCGGACCGCAGCGCTTAAACCGCCGCGCAATCACAAGGTAACGACGATAACTATGGCTTACGGTACGGATACGGCGACACGTCTTCGCGGTCCCGGCAGGATGAAAGCGCCGCCGGTTCGGATGGCATTCGATGTCGCAACGGTTGTTGGGCTGTCCGCAGCCTTCCTGCTTATTGCGATCGCGATATTCGTGGGTGGTTCGCCCGGCGCATTCGTCGACGGGCCGGCGATCTTCATCGTCATCGGCGGGACGTTCGGCGTCACCACCGCCTGTTTCTCGTTACACGACATCCTTGTCAGCTTTCGTGTCGTTACCGAAGCGGTATTCCGTTCGGCGTCGAACCCGGCTGCAGCGGCCAATCATGTGATGCAGCTTGCCGACATGGCGCGCCGAAAGGGTGTTCTTTCCTTGCAGGATTTCCTGCCCGATCTGGCCCGGACCGGATTGCTGCATCGTGGCATCACAATGGTCGTCGACGGCAGCACGCCGGAAGAGGTCGAACGAATCATGCAGCGGGAAATCGACGCGTCGGGAAAACGGCACACCCAGACGGTGAATATTCTGCGCAAGGCCGCCGAGATTTCCCCGGCCATGGGGTTGATCGGCACGCTGGTCGGTTTGGTGCAGATGCTGGGGAACCTTGAAGATCCGACCACGATCGGGCCGAGCATGGCCGTCGCCCTCTTGACCACCTTCTACGGCGCGGTGCTGGCGAACCTCGTTTTCACACCGCTCGCGTCGAAATTGGAACAGAACGAGATGGAAGAAACCATGGTCAACAACCTCTACATCATGGCCGCCGGATCCATCGCGCGTCAGGAAAATCCGCGTCGGCTCGAAATGCTGCTCAATACGGTGCTGCCGCCGGGCCACCGAATCTCTTTCTACCGGTAAGCCCGAACTCGGGCGTCGCTATAACTCAGATAATCTATCGGGAAACAGGACGGAATAATGAGACTTTTGATCGTAGGGGACTTGGAAGGACACATCTCCACCGCCGGCAAGATCGCGATCTCGCGCGGCGCCAAGGTCAGCCATGTCGACAGCGTGGACGAGGCATTGAGCGCCTTACGGTCCGGCCGCGGCGCCGAGCTGCTCATGATCGACGTCAAACTCGACATCGGTGATCTGGTGGAGCGCCTAGCCTCCGAACGGATCAGCATTCCCGTGGTCGCCTGCGGCATCGGCACCAATGCCGACGCGGCGGTCGAAAGCATCAAGGCGGGCGCCAAGGAATACATCCCCCTGCCGCCGGATGCCGAACTGATCGCCGCCGTCCTGGAAGCGGTCGCCGAGGAAAGCAACACGATCATCCACCGCGACCCCGCGATGACCACCGTCATCACGCTCGCCGAAAAGATCGCGCCGTCCGACGCGTCGGTCCTGATCACCGGTGAATCCGGCACCGGCAAGGAGCTCATGGCCCGCCATCTGCACAACAAGAGCAAGCGCGCCGCGCAGCAGTTCGTCGCGGTGAACTGCGCCGCGATTCCCGAGAACCTGCTCGAGTCCGAATTGTTCGGCCATGAAAAAGGGTCGTTCACGGGCGCCGTAGCGCGGCGCATCGGCAAGTTCGAGGAAGCGAACGGCGGCACCCTGTTGCTCGACGAAATCAGCGAGATGCACCCGCGGCTTCAAGCAAAACTCCTCCGCGCGATCCAGGAACGCGAGATCGACCGGGTCGGCGGCACGCAACCGATCAACATCGATGTGCGTATTCTCGCCACGTCGAACCGAAACCTGGAACAGGCGGTTTCGGAGGGCGACTTTCGCGAGGACCTGTTCTTCCGGCTCAACGTGGTGAACATCAACCTTCCGCCGCTGCGGGACCGCCCTGCGGACATCATGCTGCTGGCCGAATTCTTTTCCAAGAAATACGCCGAAGCCAACGGCGTTGAAAAGAAACCGTTCAGCGCCGAAGCCGAACAGCGTCTCAGGGCGCATCCATGGCGCGGCAACGTTCGCGAGCTGGAAAATGCCATCCATCGCTCGGTCCTGCTGGCACAGGAAGACGAAATCGACGCCGACGCCATCATGCTCAACATGTCCGAACAGCCGGCGACGGCCGATAGCGCGGCACCGAACGGCGATGGGCAAGGATCCGTGCCGATGGTCGGCAAGACCGTCGCCGAAGTCGAACGCGACCTCATCATCGAGACGCTGCATCATTGCCTCGGCAACCGGACGCATGCGGCCAACATCCTCGGGATTTCGATCCGCACACTGCGCAACAAACTGAAGCAATACACCCAGGAAGGCATCGCCGTTCCGATGCCGGGTGAATCCTAGAGGCACCGAGGTAGGCCAATCGACACCAGCCGCCCATGACCGATACAACCACCGAAGTACCTGCAGAAAGCAGAAAATCCGCCGCCGCCGGCGGGTTGTCGGGCATCCAGAATGCGCTCCAAGCCATCCTTCCCGGCAAGGAGCGGAACGACGCTGTCCTGGCGGTTGGCGTTATCGGCATTCTGGTCGTTTTGCTGTTGCCGATGCCGACGTGGATGCTGGATTTCAGTCTGGCACTGTCGATTACATTCTCGACGGTCATCCTGATGACGGTCTTGTTCATCCGCACGCCGTTGGAACTGAACACCTTCCCGACGATCCTGTTGGTTGCCACAATGCTTCGGCTGGCGCTGAACCTGGCGTCCACACGGCTCATTCTTGCCGACGGATACCAGGGAACGGCCGCAGCCGGTCGTGTGATCGAAGCCTTCGGCAGTTTTGTCGTCGGCGGTAACTACGTCATCGGAATCATCATCTTCGCCATCCTCGTCATCGTAAATTTCGTCGTCATCACCAAGGGCGCCGGCCGGATCGCCGAGGTCGCGGCCCGTTTCAGCTTGGACGCGATGCCGGGCAAACAGATGGCGATCGACGCCGACCTGTCCGCCGGCCTGATCAACGAGGACCAAGCGCGGCAACGACGCAGCGCCCTTGAAGAAGAAAGCACCTTCTATGGCGCCATGGACGGCGCGTCGAAATTCGTTCGGGGCGATGCGATCGCCGGCATTCTGATCACCTTTATCAACATCGTCGGCGGCATCGTCATCGGGATCGCGCAACAGGATATGCGGCTGGGGCAAGCAGCGCAGACCTATACCTTGCTCACGGTCGGCGACGGGCTGGTCACCCAAATCCCGGCGCTTATCGTATCCACCGCCGCCGGCATGCTCGTTACGAAGGCCGGTCCCCAAGGCACCGCGGACCAGGAGGTTCTATCGCAGCTCGGCGGTTATCCGACCGCGTTGGCGATGTGTACGTTCCTGCTGTTGTTCATCGCGGTCCTGCCGGGCATTCCGGCCCTTCCCTTCCTGCTCCTCGCCGCGGCGACAGGCGGGTTTGCCTACATCACCTATCGCCGGAATTTCAAAGCCGAGGCCGAGCGTCGGGAAATCGAAGCGGCCGAGGATGCGCCCGCCCCCGCCGCCGAGGAACCGATTTCGACCGCCCTGCAAATCGACAGCGTCCGCCTCGAACTTGGCTATGGATTGCTCTCGTTGATCAACAACCCGCAGGAACGCCGCCTGACCGACCAGATCAAGGCGCTTCGCCGGCAGCTGGCGATGGAGATGGGCTTCATCATGCCGGCGGTGCGCATTCAGGATAACCTTCAACTCCCGCCGAATCAGTATGTGGTGCGCG
The DNA here is from genome assembly GCA_965228975.1 of Alphaproteobacteria bacterium. GTDB lineage: Bacteria > Pseudomonadota > Alphaproteobacteria > UBA8366 > UBA8366 > JAJFJD01. The sequence continues at coordinate 771,032 of OZ245851.1, read as the reverse complement.
TCAAGGAAATCGAATCCGGTATCGGCGAATTGCGTCCCAACATGCTCCTGGTAATGGACCCTCGCGGCGAAGCCATTGCGCTCAACGGCGAGTCGACGATCGAACCGACCTTTGGCCTTCCCGCCATGTGGGTGCAAGACCGGCATCGCGAGGAAGCGACCTTCCGCGGCTATACCGTGGTCGACGCTCCCACGGTGGTGACCACCCATTTGACCGAGCTGATCCGCGACAACATGGCGGAGCTGCTGTCCTATGCGGAAACCCAGAAGCTACTCGACGACCTGGACAAGCCGCATCAGAAACTGATCGGCGATCTGGTGCCGAACCAGATTTCGGTCGGCGGCATTCAACGGGTCCTGCAACACTTACTGACCGAGCGGATCTCCATTCGCGACCTGCCAACCATCCTTGAAGGCATTTCGGAAGCGACCGGATTCACCCGGAATATCATGCAGATCACCGAGCATGTCCGGTCCCGCTTGGCCCGTCAGTTATCGGATAATGCGACCAACGATCAAGGCTTCATCCCGCTCGTGACGTTATCCCCGGAATGGGAACAGTCCTTCGCGGAATCGATCGTCGGTCAAGGGGACGAACGGCAGCTGGCCATGGCGCCCAGCACACTGCAGCAATTCATCGCTGCGGTCCGGACGATTTTCGAACAACAAGCGATGCAGGGCGAAACACCCGTGTTGCTGGTCAGCCCGGGGATTCGTCCTTTCGTCCGATCGGTGGTCGAAAGGTTCCGGCCGGTCACCGTGGTCATGTCGCAAAACGAGATTTATCCGAAAGCGAAGATCAAAACCCTGGGACAGGTCTAAAGGCGTGGGTGGAACGCAATGCGGTTAAAAACATTCCAGGCTCCGAATATGTCCGAAGCCATGAAGCTCGTCCGCAACGAGCTGGGCGAGGATGCAATCATCGTGTCCACGACGGACAACGGCAACAACGGCGTTCGCATTACCGCTGCGGTCGAGACACCCGACCTGGACTTGGATTTCGCGGAAACCGTGTCGGAATCGAATGCGATCGATCAGATTTGCGACGCGCTCGAACGACACGGCACCCCGCAATCCCTCACCGATAGGCTGCTCAATACGGCAACCACGTTGGCGTCGGACGACACAATCCAAACATTCGCCGGCGCGCTCGACTTGGTCTTCGAATTCGCCACGCCGGACGATTCCACGGACCGGCCAATGATACTGTTCGGCCCACCGGGCGCGGGGAAGACGTCGGCTGTGGCCAAACTCGCAGCCCGCGCGGTCGTCAACCGGACGCCGACAACACTGGTGACCACGGATACACTGCGCGCCGGCGCCATCCAACAAATAGAAGCCTACGGCGAGCGCCTTAAGCTTCCGGTCAAGGCCGCAAAAAACCCGGCCGACCTGGCGGCCGTTGTCGACAGCATTGCGCCGGACCAGCTCGTGCTGATCGATACCACCAGCGTGAACCCCTATGCCGCGGATGACCTCGAACGGCTGTCGGCCTATGCCGACGCAATCGACGCCGAGCGCGTGCTGACCATCAATGCGGGTCGCGACGCCTTGGAGGCGCACGAGATCGCTACGGCTTTCCAAGCCATCGGGCCTCAGCGCCTGATCTTCACCGGTATGGACATGTCGCGCCGCCTCGGCAGCCTCCTGACCATCGCAGACGGCAGCCAGGCGGCCTTCAGCGAAATGAGCCACACGCCGGAAATCGTCGACGGCATTCACCGAATCAATCCCGTCAAATTGGCGCGATTGTTGCTGGAACACGTGAACATACAGACGACCCAAAACGAGCGACGCCCCAATCTCGGCGATGCGGATCGCCAAGCAACGAGTTGGAAATGAGCATGGCCAGCAATCCCGCAACCAACCTCGCACAAATGCCGGCAACCGGCCGGAATGTCATCACCATTGCGTCCGGCAAAGGCGGCGTCGGTAAGACATGGTTCGCTATTACGCTGGCACACACGCTCGCGCGCGCCGGCCGAAAAGTCCTCTTGTTCGACGGCGATCTGGGATTGGCCAATGTCGACATCCAGCTCGGGCTGCTGCCGGAGCGGGATCTGGGATCCGTGATCGCCGGTAAACGAACGCTCGAACAATGCGTGACGCCGGTCGAAGAAACAGGCTTCTCCGTCCTGGCCGGCAGGTCCGGTTCCGGCAGCCTTGCGCTCCTTCCGCCACCGCGCCTAACCGAGCTGCGCGATCAATTGCTGGAAATGTCAGAATCATACGACCATGTCCTGGTCGATCTGGGGGCTGGCGTCGACCGGACGGTGCAAGCCTTGTCCCCGTCCATGGGTGTCGCGCTGGTGGTCGTCACCGACGAGCCTACGTCGCTGACCGATGCCTATGCCTTCATCAAACTGACGATCGCCGACCGGCCGAAGGCGGATATCCGGATTGTCGTCAATCTTGCCGAGTCGACGGCGCATGGCCGCAAGACCTATGAAACGCTGACGAAGGCTTGCCGCAGTTTCCTGAAGTTCGAACCGCCGCTTGCCGGAATCATTCGACGCGACAACAAAGTGCCCGACTGTATCCGTCATCAAACGGCGATGCTCACCCGCCATCCGAACTGCGACGCGGCGGTCGATATCGAGAAGCTCGCGCGGCCGCTTTTGGAATCGCAATGAGTAATTCGGTCCCGCCGAGCGGACCGTCACCGGCGGCGCCCGTTGCCACCGCCACATCGGCGCCGATCCGCACGACGGCCCTCCCAACCTCAGAGGCGCCGACGCTGACACAAGGACAGACGCTATCCGCACGGGTCGTTGCGAACGCCAACAACCAACTCGTCCTGCAAACCGACCAAGGCCGCATATCGGTTCAATCTCCGACACCCCTGCCCGTCGGAACAGCGGTGACGCTGCAAGTCAATGCCGCAGGGCCGCCGCTACAAATTACGATTCAAGTGCAAACCGGCACGCCAACCGGCGCCGGCGCAACGCCGCAAAATCAATCCGCAACGCCTACGGGCAATGCCGCGACACCGACAGTCGCCAATCCGGTCACCACACAGGTCACGCAGGGCAGCGTCCTGCAGGCCACCGTCACGGCAACCCACGAGAATTCCGCCACGCCGGCGACAGCGAATAAAGTACAGCCCACCGCATCGTCCACCGGCGCCGCATCGGGATCGACAACGGCCGCGCCCGTCACGCCGGCGCTCCAGAACGGGGCGTTGCTGACGCTTCGGGTTCTCGCCGCCGCGCCGCCGGCCGGGGTCCTTCAACCGACCGCGACGACCACCGGGAATGCGCTCCTGACGGCGGCGATCACGGGCCACACACCGGCCGGCAACCCGATCGCACGCGTCGATGGCGTCGAGTTGACGCTCGCCGCGACGTCCCCGTTGCCGGTCGGCAGCCGGTTGTCGCTCGAACTGCTCACCCTCCAGCCGGCACTGCGGACCAGCGGAAACCCGCTCCCCGCCCCCATTGATCCATGGCAGACGCTGCGGGAAGTGATGGCGATCCTTCAATCCGGCGATGCCGGTATGACCCGGCAAGCGGTGGAGGTCATGCTTCCAACCGTCGGACCGCGCCTGGCGCCTGGCATGTTGTTCTTCCTATCGGCGATCCTGACCGGCGACGTCCGGCGTGTGCTGGGTGACGACGCACATCGGCTTTTGTCGCGCAGCGCGCCCGGCGTCTTGGACCGACTGTCCGGCGAGCTATCGCAAATGCAGCGTCTCGCCGGCGAGTCCGCGGGACCGGACTGGCGCAGTTTTTTCATCCCCATCAACACCGGCACCGGCCTGGAACAGGTGCGATTCCATCTGCACAAAGGCGATGACGAAACCGCCGATGGCGATGACCAATCGGGTGTCCGTTTCGTCATTGAAGTCAATATGAGCCGGCTGGGCGCTTTTCAGTTCGATGGATTCGCGCGCCGCGATCAAATCGATCTCGTCGTGAAAACCCACAATGAACTGCCACAGAACATGCAAGACGAAATTCGGGGAATTTACACCAACACGCTGTCCGCGATGGGGTTCGCCGGTAGCGTCGCCTTTCGGGTAACGCCGACATTCGACACGGCACCTGTCGAGTCCACACTCGATCAGCGCAGCGACGTGTCGGTGTAAAAGCCATGACCGCAGCGCCCAACACGACCGACAACAGCCGACGGACCGATCGGCCGCCCGAACGACGCGAGATTTTGGCAACCCGCCCTAATCCGAATACGGGCCTGGACTATCTCGTCGCGATCGATACGGCGGCCTCTTCGTCCCACGGTATTCGACTGCGATATGTTCCGGACAAGCTCTTGCTCCGGCCGGAGACTTTCGAAACCTACCTCGCAGCCGTCACGGCCACGGACGAACTGCCCGCTGAGGAATTGGCCCTTGCGATCATCGAGGACATCAACAACGAGGTCGTGCCACGCTGGGTCCAAGTGCAAATCGAGAACAGCGCGACTGGCCCGGAACCGGCGTCCGGCGCCTATCGTGTCTTGATCGAAGATCGACAACCCAACTGGGACAATCCGCAGATCATCGCACGGGCATCGGATCGATAGGGGTGTCAAAGGGTTCTATGGCGCGGAGCTGCGGCGGCGGTGACCGTTCAATGAAACTTCGTCCAGTTCGAGTTGATCCAGACGTGCCCGATTCCGTCGCGCGAGAAATTCTTTTCGCTCCAGGCTGACTTCATACCGTTTCAATTCCGCGAAGGCGTCGAGCAACCCGCTCCGCGCCTCTTCCACGGCGTCAGCTGCCTCGCTCAGTTCGGCAACCAAGGTTGCCCGGCGAACCAAGGTTGCTTGCGCGAATCCGCCGTAATCAGCAGAACCCAAGTCAGTCTCCCCCGCCGAGATTCGCTCGGCGACAACCCGCGCATCCAAGTGATCGATCGACTGCTCGAGGGTAACCGCGCGCTCTTCCAGCTCCCTCACTTCCCGGCGCTTCTCATCGACAAGGTATCGGTGGTACCGGATCAATTTTTCCAGCGTCTTCATGGTGCGGCGCCGGCATCGTCATCCGTGTCGGCCGCTTCACCGGGGGACCAAGGCACGCCGAGAATATCGGCCAACATTGCGTAGCCTTCATCGAGAGGCGTCCGATCCTCCATGGTCTGGCTCAGGAAAGCCTCGAGTGGTTCGTTCAACGCAACCGCCTCGTCGACGGCGGGGTCGCTGCCGCTCCGGTACGCGCCGAGACGGATGAGCTCAGCCATATCGTCATAGGTCGACATCACCTGCCGCGCCTTATCGACCAATTGGTTCTGCGCCGCGGTATTGCAGGCCGGCATGGTCCGGGAAATGCTCTGCAACACATTGATCGCGGGATAGCGGTTGCGTTGGGCGATCGACCGGTCCAGAACGACATGACCATCGACGATTCCGCGAACTGCGTCGGAGATCGGCTCATTGTGATCGTCGCCTTCGACCAGAACCGTGAACAGCCCGGTGATAGTCCCTTCCTCCGTGCCAGGGCCGGCCCGTTCCAGCAGTTTCGGCAATTCCGCGAACACTGTCGGCGTATACCCCTTGCTGGCGGGCGGCTCCCCGGCGGACAATCCAATTTCGCGTTGCGCCATGGCGAAGCGCGTGATGCTGTCGATAAGGCATAGAACGCTGCGGCCTTGATCGCGGAAGTGCTCCGCAACCGTCATTGTCAAATAGGCAGCCTGGCGCCGCATCAACGCGGACTCGTCGGATGTAGCGACAACCACTACGCTTCGTGCCAGCCCTTCGGGACCAAGGTGCTCCTGGATGAATTCCTTCACCTCCCGGCCACGTTCGCCGACCAACCCGATGACGACCACATCCGCCGCGCAATAACGGGCAAGCATCGACAACAGGACCGACTTCCCGACACCCGATCCGGAAAAAATACCTAGGCGTTGCCCCTTGCAGCACGTCAGGAAGGTATTGACGCTTCGGACGCCCAGATCGAGCTTTTCGCCGACACGCTGCCGCATGGTCGCAGGCGGCGGCGCGTTGTGAATCGGGTACCGCCGCGGACCGGACGTCAACGGCCCGGCTTCGTCGAGCGGCTCGCCAAAGGCATTGACGACACGACCCAGCCAGCCGTCATGCGGATAGACCGCCGCGTCGCTGCCGAGCACCTCAACCGTCGCGCCCAGGCCGATACCGACCAGCGACGAGAAGGACATGGCCAAGGTGCGGCCATCCCGGAAGCCCACGACCTCGCACGGCACCCGGTCACCGGACCGTCCGATAAGGTCGCAGCGGTCTCCGACCGAGAGATAGGCCTGTACGCCCCCGATCTCGACCAGCATGCCCATGATGGCTGTGACACGACCGTGGACGCGGGTATCCCGGACCCGCGACAGGTCATCGATCAGGGTGCGCAGCGTCCTCTCTCCTCGCCCCGAATACTTCAAATCGTCGAACAGAACTCACATGTTGTTCCAGTCGACTCTCCCCACCTTCAAAATAGAAATAAAATACTTAAAATGCCAGTTAAAAAGTACTTCGCTTTTTACAATAGATTTGCTAGACTATTAACCATATAAATTTACGTAATCCACATCGGGGTCTTAGTGTAGTTTAGGGGAATACCTATGCGGGTACTACTTGTTGAAGATGATCAAGCGATGGCCAAGAGCATCGCCTTGATGCTTAAGTCCGAAAGTTTCGTCGTCGATACGACGGACCTCGGCGAGGACGGTCTGGAGATCGGGAAGATCTATGATTACGACATCATCATTCTCGATTTGATGTTGCCGGATATCGACGGGTATGAAGTGCTTCGTCGTTTGCGAGACGCCAGGGTGGACACGCCGATTCTGATATTATCCGGTCTCAGCGAACTAGATAATAAAGTCAAGGGCTTAGGGTTCGGTGCGGATGACTATCTGACCAAACCGTTCGAGAAACGCGAATTGATTGCCCGCATACAGGCGATTGTCCGACGCTCCAAAGGTCACGCCAAGTCGATCATCAAGACCGGCAAGATCAGCGTCAATCTCGACGATCATACGGTCGAGGTGGGGGGTAAGCCGATCCATCTGACCGGCAAGGAATTCGGTATTCTGGAGTTGCTGTCGCTCCGCAAGGGAACGACCCTCACGAAGGAAATGTTCCTCAACCATCTGTACGGCGGAATGGACGAGCCGGAACTCAAGATCATCGACGTGTTCGTGTGCAAGCTTCGCAAGAAGCTCAGTACGGCATGCAATGGCGAAAACTACATCGAGACGGTCTGGGGACGCGGCTATGTCCTGCGCGATCCGGTCCCGGCCGAAGATAGCCCCGAGCAAGTAGCGGAAGCGTCGGCCGCCTAATCGGCCGCCGCGGCCACCGCAGTTTGATGCGGTTGGTTATCAAACGAAGCGCGCGCCCCTTTCGGGAGGCGCGCGTTTTTTATGCTGATTTGAGAGCGGGCTCGCCGCCGGCGAGAGCATACATACCCCGATGGCCGGTGATCGGTACGAACTTATCGGTAATGCCCAATACGGTTTCCGCACCGCCGAGGTAGAGAACCCCGTCGTTCGGCATGATATTACTGATGCGTCCCAGAACCTCCGATTTCGTCTGCTGGTCGAAATAGATCAACACGTTCCGGCAGAAGACGATGTCGAATTGGCCTAGCGCCGCGGTGTCGTCCAACAGATTAAACTCTTTGAATTTTACCATCGAGCGGATCCCCGCATCGAGGCGCCATTTCTCGCCGACCTGTTTGAAATATTTGACAAGTGTCGCAATCGGCAGTCCGCGCTGAACCTCGAACTGGGTATAGAGACCAGCGCGCGCTCGGTTGAGCATGTCCGCCGAGATGTCGGTCGCAAGGATTTGGATATCCCAGCCCTCCACCATGTCTCCCAATTCCTTCAACAGGATGCCGATGGAATACGGCTCCTGACCGCTCGACGCCGCCGCGCTCCAGATGCGGAGCGTGCGTTGAGCCGCGCGCTTCTCCACCAATTCCGGAACCACCAGCGTTCGAAGTTGCTCAAAGGGCTTCATATCGCGGAAGAAAAGCGATTCATTCGTCGTCATCGCTTCGGTAATATCGCACAACAGATCCTCGGGCCGATCGTCCCGGACCATCGCCACGAGTTCCGGAAGCCCGGCGAAACCGAATTTCCGCGCAACGGGCATCAACCGACTTTCCAGCAAATATGCCTTCTCTTCGGTAAGAACGAGTCCCGATCGCTGTTTCAGGATCGCGGATAGGAATTCGAAATCTGCGGTATTCATCTGACCTACACCGCCAGTCTAGAAATTTTTGGACCAATTTCGGGAAGCGGCAAGACGGCGTTGCAAAGTCCATTCGTTGCAACGGCGCCGGGCATCCCCCAAACAACACTCGATTCTTCGTCTTGCGCGATCACGGTGCCACCGGCTTCGACGACAACCTTGCTACCGGCACAGCCGTCGGCGCCCATTCCCGTCAAGATCAAGACGAGAACCGCTGGCCCGTAGGCTTGTACGATGCTTCGCAGCATAGGATCGACCGCGGGCTTGCAAAAATTCTCGGGCGGATCGTCATTCAGCCGGATCACCTTATTCAGGCCGGCGGACTCGACGAGCATATGCATCCCGCCGGGGGCAACATAAATGTGTCCACCTTCGATGGCTTCGCCATCCTGCGCCTCCGCGGAGGGCCATCCGCTTGCCTGCTCCAAATGGTTCGCCAAAATGGCCGTAAACGTCGGCGGCATATGCTGCGTAATCAGGATCGGCAGCGTGATGTTATCCGTGATCGATTTTATGCAACTCGTCAGCGCCTGCGGCCCGCCGGTCGAACTGCCGATCGCCAGCACGGCGGGTTTGGTCTTGCCGGCATCGCGGAGCTGAATGATCGAGCTCTTGGCATCGACAACCGTCGCAACCCCATTCACCGGCTTCACCGTCGAGCGCGCGGCGGGTGCCTTGCCGCGGCCACCCAGCGCAACGACCTTTTGAACAAGATCGCGCTTGAAGTCGTCGGCTTGGCGAAGCGCCTGCCGGGAACTCGGCTTGGTCACATAGTCGGTCGCGCCCATCCGCAGCGCCCGAAGCGAAATATCCGCATTCCGCTCGGTCAAAGACGAAGCCATGATGACCGTGAGGTCCGGATGCGCCTTGATCATTTGCGGCAGTGCCGTAAGGCCATCCATATTCGGCATCTCGATATCCAACAGCACGACATCGACCTTCGTGCGCTCTAGCGCCTTCAACGCCAACGCACCGTCGCCGACGGACTCGACGACCTCGATCTCATCGTTGCTTTCCAACACCTGCGTAAACAAACCGCGGATGACGGCGGAATCATCGACAACCATGACCTTTATCGATCCGGATGCTTTTGCCACTTCGGTTCGCCTTACGTATTGCTGTTCGTTGACTGCGAGGAGACTCAAATCAAGCCAATCTGCGTAAACTTGGTTTGAATGATCTCGCTATCGAACGGCTTCATGATGTATTCGTTGGCGCCGGCCGCGAGAGCTTTTTGGATGTGCTCCAAGTCATTTTCCGTCGTACAGAAAACAACGGAAACTTGATCGCCGCCGGGCAATGCCCGCAGGGCAATCAGAAACTCAATGCCGTCCATGACCGGCATGTTCCAGTCCAACAGAACCCCATCCGGGAGACTGACCTTACAGGCATCCAGTGCGATCCGGCCGTCTTCCGCTTCCACGACGGAAAAATTCAATTCTTCGAGAATTTTCCGCGCAACCATCCGAATCACCTTGGAATCGTCAACTACAAGGCAGGTCTTCATGTCGATACTTCCTTTCCACGTCCCACGCGTTCAACCCGTTGTTAAATCCCGAGGCGAAAACCGGTTCGGTCTCGAAGAACCGAATTTTCGCTGTGGCCTCTCAACAACAGGCCCGCAATCGTCCCCTCTCCAGACGGGTACCAACACCCGCGCTTCGCCTACGCATTCCCCGCGGGGACGCGCAACGTGTCCTGCAACGTCTGCAGCAGACCTTCACGATCGAATTTGGCGACATAGTCGGTGAACCCGACTTCGCGGCCACGCTCCATGTCATCCGGCGTGCTGCGTGACGACAGGGCAACCAACGGCACACCGGCCCAGTTACCGTCCTCACGAATTTCGCTTGCGAATTCGAACCCGTTCATTTCGGGCATTTCGATGTCGCTGATGATGATGTCGAACTCGCGTCCGGCTTCACGCATTGCAAGCGCCTCGCCCGCGGTTTCGACAGCCGTCACGTTGTATCCCGCGAGCGACAGCATCGGCGTCAGCAGATTCCGGAAGAACGCGCTGTCATCCACCAAAAGAATCTGATGTTGACCATCGCCGTCGGCCGCGGCATGGCTGATGCCATCTTTGCCGAACCAATCGCCGTGAGCCTCGGCCAAGAAGTAACCCGTATCGATGATGTCCGTCGCCGCGCCCGAAATGATCGCGCTGCCGAAAACGCCCTTTTTCTCGGAGCCGAGTTCGATCGACAAACGGTCTTCGATGATATCGACAATCTCGTCGACGACCAGCCCCATAGACCGGTCTCCATCGGTGAACACCAACACGGGCTGACGCCCGGACTCGGCGTTGATCTCGATGTTTTCGGCGACCGGAATCAACGGCATCAACTTGCCGCGGTATTGGGTAATCGGCTTGCCGTTGCTGAATTCGATGTTCTCGCCCTCGATCTCCTCGAGACGGGCGACCAACGCGAGCGGCACGGCTTTCGGCACATCGTCGCCGCCCTTGAACAACAGCAACGTCTCGCGGTCCTGATCGCTGGTGATCTGCTGCTGCGCTTCTTCTGCTTCGATATGATCAGCCGCCACCACTTCGCCGACTTCGCCGGCGATACCGTTCGGATCGAGGATCATGATGACGCTACCGTCGCCGAGAATCGTATTGCCGGAAAATACAGAAAGGTTCCGCAACACCGGCGACGTCGGCTTGACTACGATTTCCTCGGTGTCATAGACCCGGTCGACGATGATACCGAAGACCGACTGACCGACCTGCGTCACGATGACAAAAGTCTCTTCTTCGCCAATATCGGATTCCGCCGTGTCGGCCGCGTCCTCGATTTCTTCGATCTTCAACAGGCCGCGCAGCGACACCAGCGGCAGCAATCGGTTGCGCAACCGTAGAACCGGCGTGCCCTGAATCCGTTCGATCTTGTGAACCGACCCTTTACCCGCAAGCACGAGTTCCAGAACGCTGATCTGCGGCACGGCGAAGCGCTCGCCGGCACACTCGATGATCAGCGCGGAAACGATCGCCAATGTCAGCGGGATCTTGATCGTGAAGGTCGTGCCCTTACCTTCTTCGGAGTTCAGCTCGATGGTGCCGCCGATCATTTCAATATTCGTGCGCACCACGTCCATGCCGACGCCACGGCCCGAAACCGCCGTGACCTCCGCAGCCGTCGAGAAACCGGGCCGGAAGATAAAGTGATGAATCTGCTGATCGTTTAGCGTCTCGAGTTCGTTCTCGGTCGCCAAGCCGTTCTTAATTACTTTTTCCTTGATGCGGTCGCTGTTCAACCCCGCGCCGTCGTCGCTGATCTCGATTACGATATGGCCGCCTTCATGGAAGGCGTTCAGCGTGATCGTTCCCGTCTCGGGCTTTCCGGCGGCGACACGGTCCGCGTTCGACTCCAACCCATGGTCAGCCGAGTTGCGGACCATGTGTGTCAGCGGATCCTTGATGAGTTCCAACACCTGCCGATCCAACTCGGTCTCGGCGCCGATCATCTGCAGATCCATCTTCTTGTCTAGTTCGAGAGACAGATCCCGCACGATACGCGGTAACTTCGCCCATGCATTGCCAATCGGCTGCATCCGCGTCTTCATGACGCCTTCCTGCAGTTCGGTCGTCACATGCGACAGTCGCTGCAGCGGGGCGGTGAACTCGCTGTCTTGTTGGTGGCGCAAGAGCTGAAGAAGCTGATTTCGCGTCAGGACCAGCTCGGACACCATCGTCATCAGGGTTTCGAGCACATCGACATTCACGCGAATCGACTGGTTCGCGACGGACGGGCCTTTCGGCGCACCGCCGGAAGCAGCCGCCGCGGCATTATCCGCTTTCGCCGGAACGGAAGCACTCGGCGCGTCGGCCTTTTCCTTCGATGCCTCCGCTTGCTTTTCCACCGCCTTGTCGCCCGCGGCGGCGCTATCGTCCGCATTGACGACGGCGCCCGGCCCTTTGTATTCGGCGGCATCGAAGGCGGCCTGCAACTCATCGCTATCGGACGCTTCGCCACCCTCGCCTTCCGCCTCGGGCTCGGCCGCCGGTTCCGGCTGCTCCGCGGGGGCTGCGTTGCCTCCCTCCGCGAAAGCGTTCAACTGATCGATCAAATCGGAATCGCTGCCATCAGGCTCCGATCCGGTTTCCTCGAGCGCCGTCAACAACTCCTTGATACGGTCCAGCGATCCAAGAACGAGTGATACGGCGTCGGGGGTAACCGTCAAAACACCATCGCGGACCTTGCCCAAGACATTCTCGCCGGCATGCGCAACCGACTCCAACCGCGGCAAACCGAGAAATCCACAGGTGCCCTTAATCGTATGCACCAACCGGAAAATATTGCTCAGAAGCTCCGGATCATTCGGATTCTGCTCGAGCTTCACCAACTCGACGTCGAGCACATCCATGTTCTCAGCGGTCTCGGTCAAAAATTCCTGAAGTAAGTCATCCACGATCGAATGTCCCCTGTTCCACAACGCAGCCGCCTATAGGGCAGGCCGGTGGTTAACCACTATTCTGTGGGGACAATTTGGCGAAAATTCTTTAAGAAGCAGTAAACTGTGTGGAATCAGGCCACTTTGCGCGACGGCCCTAAATTGGAACGCGGAGCGTTGCGGTGGTGCCGGAAATATCGGTAATGAGACCGTCACCAATTTCCGCGGCCAAGGCTGCCGTAAAATAAGCATGTACGTTCAAGGCGGTAACGTCTTCCCCGGACGCATCCGGAGCGATTGCAGCCGCACACCGATCGGAGAGACGCGCTTCCTGTCCCTCCCCCATGACGATGATGCAAGGCCGCCCTTCCACGAGGTGAACATCGGCCGTAATTTTCCCGCCGCGCGGCAGGCAATCCATTGCGAACACGATCAAATTGAGGATCAATTTCCCGGCTCCCGACTGCAAATCGCCGGCGGTCGCGGAATCGGGCAACGACACGTCGAACCGTTCCTCGGATTCCACCAGCCCTTCGGCGAGTTCGCGGATGGCCGACATGCTCTGCAGCGCGTCATGCCCGGCAAATCCATACGCCATCCGATAATACTGGACGCGCGCGCTCGCTTGTTTCGCGCTCCCACCAATCAGTCCCATCGCTTCATCGAACATCGAGGAATCGATTTCACTGATCAACTCAACACCATTGTTGATGGCCGCGATACCTGCCACCAGTTCATGGCAAATTCTCGAGCACAGGAGTTCGGCGATGCGCCGGTCGACATTCGGTTTCATGAGGTCTAGTCTTTTTTCGGTTTTTGGAACCAATTCGCAGGCACGCAACCTAGCGCATCCTATGCGACGGCCCAAGGCCTTCTGCCGGGAGGTTCGTTCCGGCCGGCATTCCAAAGCAGTGTGAATCAAGCAAGACCGGTCCGTGATCGTTAATCGCGCAACGGTGAATTTTAAAAACGCCGGAAAAATGACAAATAAGGCGTGACCGCCTTCCTAATCCAGCGTGCGGCAATGCGATAGACGCCCATATGACACCACATGCCAGACGCCAAGATGAACAAGAATGAATGGGCCGGAAACGGCTTGGTTACCGACATGATGCTTCATGACCGATTGTCCGCCGGCGTAACCGGCGACGCAGAGCGTGTCGTCATCGGATTGAATTGGACCTTCGTACAGGGCCCGGACGGCGCCGGGTTCGCCCACACGCCGGCCCGCGGAACCGCTGGCTGCTACGGGTTGCCCAGCCCCGGCGGCTACAGCGGCAGGGAGCTAGCCGATCTCGCGGGACTTTGGCGGTCCGAGAATGTATTCGAACGCGCGATCGGCGTCGCCGCCGTCAATGCCCATTGGAACAGGTTCGACCTGGAGGCAAGCCGCGAAAACGGATTGGATCTGCTGCAAGACAAGGGACGGCGGACGGTGATCATCGGACGATTTCCCGGCCTCAAAGAGCGGCTGCCGGCCGCGGCAGTCGTGGAGCGCGAGCCGAAACCCGGTGAGTTCGGCGAGGACGATCTCGATGCCTTGCTGCCCGATGCCGCCTATGTGGCGATCACCGCCTCCGCCTTGGCCAACGGTTCGCTGGCCCAGATCCTGTCGAAGCTGGGTGACGGGTTCGCGGTATTGGTGGGACCGGGTACGCCCCTTTCCAGTGCATTGTCCTGCGTCGGGGTAAACGCGGTATCCGGATTCATAGCCAGCGATCCGGATGCCTGCGCGCGGGTCACGGCCGAAGGCGGCACGGTAAAGTCCCTTCGGCCGCACGGCAGATTCGCCACGCTTCAATTCGAGGCGGACTAGGCATCCGGCTGGGCGTCCCAGGGCGCCGCGGGGCCAATCCGGTCGGCGAGGAAATCGACGAAGACCCGGACTTTCGACGATAGATGACGCCGGTGCGGATAGACCGCGAAAACGTTCCCGCCGTCTTGGGTGTGGTCCTGAAGTATATGGCGAAGCGAGCCGTCGCCGATCGCCGATCCCACGGAGAATGTGGCCAGCCGGGCGATGCCGATGCCGGCAATCGCCGCTTCACGAATGGCCTCGCCCGTGCTGACCGAAAAATTTCCCGCAACGTGGATAACCTTGCGCCCACCATCGGGCATTGCGAACTCCCAGTGGTTCAACATCTCCATCTCGGTGTATCGCAGGCAATTATGGCCCTCCAACGCCTCCGGGTCCGACGGCTCGCCATGCCGGTCCAGATAGGACGGGGACGCGACGACGACCCGGTCGTTGCCCCCCAGCCGCCGGGCGACCAGGCTCGAATCTTCCAGAAATCCGGCGCGAATCGCCACGTCGATCCCTTCCTCGACGATATCGGCCATCCGGTCGTCCAGCGTAAGTTCCACCTCGACCTTCGGATACAGCTCGAAGAATGCCGGCAATAGGGGCACCAAGTGATGCAGGCCGAAATGAATTGCGGAATTTATACGAAGCGTGCCGCGCGGCTCCGCGCGCACGCTGGCAACTTCGGCCTCCGCCTCCTCGATATCCGCCAAGATACGCTTGCATCGCTGGAAAAAGGCTTCGCCTTCCTCGGTCACGCTGAGCTGGCGGGTGGTCCGGTTTAACAGGCGGACGCCGAGACGATCCTCGAGCCGGGCGATCTTCTTGCTGACGGCCGACGGCGTGAGCCGCAATCCCGGCGCGGCCGCGGAGAAGCCGCCTTTGTTGACCACCTCGACATATATCGACATTTCGTCCGATCGATCCATCGTCGCCTCATTAATGCCAAAAATTCATAAATCATGTTCTGAATATCGTATTTCAAATCAAAATGGAACGAATTATGTATGTCGCATGCTTGGCGCCCAGCGCCGACCAACCATTCGACAAGGAGACGGACAATGGCCGGTTCAGACTTTCACCCATATGGAACAGCGCAGGATATCGATCTTGAGAACGCTCTTCGCCGCGCACAGATCGAACGCAGCGCGGCGGTCCGACGGGGGTTGCGACGCCTCTGGACAGCAGGACCGTTCAACCGCGCCGCCGCAAGGTCGATCCGCTGACCACGCCGGCCGCTGTTCCCTCCCGATCAGCCCTGTCCGGCCAATAACCGCTCCGCCGCTTCCAGATCGGCGGGGCGGTTTGCGTTGAAGAAAGGATCATACGGGTCGGTAGAGAATTCGACCGTCGTCAACCGATACCGGCCGGTCCAAACATCGACCTTGCGGATATCTTCATCGACCATGGCCCGCCGCAGCGCACCGGCCAGCGCCACCGGCCACAGCCCGACGACCGGATGCGACCGCCCGCCGGAAGCCGCGCAGGCCATCTCGGCGCCATCCTCCTGTAATGCGGCTTGCAATCGGGCCACGAGATCCAACGGCAGGAAGGGCGCATCGGTCGGTATGCTGACCAGCCACGCGCATTCGGGCGCATTCTCCCGCGCCCAATCCATTCCGGCCAGAACACCGGCCAACGGACCGGCGAATCCTTCAATCGTATCCGGCGTCACCGGTAGGCCGGTCGCCGCGAACCGCGATGCATCGCCGTTGGCATTCAGGACCAAGGCATCGACCTGCGGGCGCACCCGGCCGACGATACGGTCGAGGATCGTCTCGCCGCCGAGCATGCGCAGGCATTTGTCGCCGCCGCCCATTCGGCGGGCCAGACCGCCCGCGAGCAATACGCCGGCAACCGGTTCAGTCATCCTGAGGTGCGCCCGTCATACCGTCCGTCCAGAGGACGACGCGGTCCCGCCCCTCGTCCTTCGCCCGGTAGAGGGCACGGTCCGCACGCTCGATCGTTTCCTCCAACGAGGCGGTCCCATCGACCATGCAAAGGCCGAAAGATGCGGTTATCGGCAACGATATCTCGTCGCTGGCGGAAATCGGCGTTTTACTCAAAGCCCTACGCAATCGTTCGGCAATCGACCGGGCCGTCTCATGGTCGGTATTCGGCAGCGCCAGCAGAAACTCCTCGCCGCCGTAGCGATAGATACTGTCATACGGCCGAAGATTAGCGATCAGGCGACCGACCGCCGACAACAAGACGATGTCGCCGACGCCGTGTCCGAAGCGATCGTTGACCGATTTGAAATGGTCGATATCGCACAGCCCGATACAGAACGGCGACGCCGTGCGAAGGGAACGGTCGCGTTCCCGGCTAAGTTCCGTGATCATGCTGCGGCGGTTATGCACGCCGGTCAACGGATCGAGATCGAAGACCGCCCGCTGAAAGGCATCGCGGATACGCCGCGCAATCGCGCTAAACCGATCGACTTTTTCCATGAAAGCATCGTAGTCGCGCGCTGGTAGCGGTTCCCCGTCGATCGCCTTCAGCGCAAGACTGCGGCCGCGCTCGTGCTTCTCCACATGCGCCGACCAAAGTTCCTGAAATACCGGCTGATCCAGTAGATTGCGCGACGCGTGAATATCGAACCAACTGCCGAACCGGCCCAGATAGTGCGCATGCTTCGAGACGACCTCGCGCGCAGGCGGCAGACCGCACACCACCGCACGATGCCACTTGCGGAGCCAGTCCGCGTGCTCCTCCATTGCGGCGTCTATCGCGTCGAGTATGTCGCGCGATTCCTCCCGCACCGCGGGCCGTTCATCCGCCGGCGCGGTCCGGGTCAGCACAGGCAATTCGTCAGGCTGCGTTTTCGTCAAGACTGGCCTTGCGTTGCGTCCGTTTCGATTCATCGGGCACGTTGCTCGGATCTTCGTCATAAACGATCCGGTCCTCGCCCGAGAGAACGATAAATCGTTTCCCCCGCGCCCGCCCGATCAGCGTCAAACCCGCCTTTCGCGCCAGTTCCACGCCCCAAGCGGTGAAGCCGGAACGCGAGGCCAGGATGGGAATCCCCATCTGCACGGTTTTGATCACCATTTCCGAGGTTAAACGGCCAGTGGTGTAGAAACTCTTTCCAACGGCCGAAATATCGTGCAAGCGCATATATCCGGCGATTTTGTCCACCGCATTGTGGCGGCCCACGTCTTCCATATACAGCAGCGGCCGGTCTTCCTCGCACAAAACGCAACCGTGGATGGCGCCCGCCTCAAGATAGAGGCTCGGGCAGGTATTGATCTTCCGCGTCAGTGCATAGAGCCAAGACGTTCTGATTTCCGCGTCTTTCGGCAAGTCGATTTCGTCGAACCGCTCCATCAGATCGCCGAAAACCGTGCCTTGGGCGCAACCGGATGTCAGGGTCTTCCGTCGCAGCTTATCCTCGAAATCCGTCTCGGATTTGGTGCGCACGACGACCGTCTCGATATCCTCCTCATAGTCGATCCCGGTAATCTCGTCATCGGCCTGCAGCATATTCTGATTCACCAGATAACCGACCGCGAGATATTGCGGATAGTCGCAGATCGTCATCATCGTCACGATCTCGCGACTGTTCAGGAACAGGGTCAGCGGCCGTTCGACGACAACCGACGCGTCGACCGCCCCGCCGTCCTGGTCGATGCCGGACAACCGCTCGGTCAGCCGCGGATCGGTTGGATTCGGCCGTAAGAGAAACTCTTCCATAGCGCATAATATGATGCCTGAGGGGGTATTTGACCACACCCGGAAGGTGCAACACCCTGACCCGCCGAAACCGCCTGACAGCCATGCAGTAAATGCAATAGACGCCATCCGGCAGCGGGTGTACGGGACGGCGTCTTGTCAAACCGGCCGTGAGCAAGGGCATGGTGAAGGTCGTGGGCGCTCTCGGCGCCGTTCTATTCGGTATGGGTTTCCTGTTGTTGGGGAACGGCTTGTTCGGGACGTTGACCGCGCTGCGGATGACGCATGAAGACTTCTCGGCAGCCGCCATCGGGATCGTCGTCGCCGCCCACTCGGTCGGCTTCGCAGCGGCCTGCCTGACCAGCACCCGGCTCATCGACGCGGTCGGCCATATCCGAGTCTTTGCCGGCTTCGCGGCCGCCTTGGCCGTATGCTGCCTTTGCTTTCCCATCGCCGTAGATCCGGTCGCCTGGGTGCTGCTTCGGCTCATTTTCGGATATTCCACGGCCGCCGTCTTCATGGTCGGCGAAAGCTGGCTCGCCGGTGCGGCGCCCGCCGAGGACAAGGGTAAGATCTTCGCCGTCTATATGATCGTCAACAAGGGCGCGTTCGGGGTCGGTCAGCTGCTCATCATGCTCGGCGACCCGGCCGGAGACCGTATGTTCATGCTGGTCGCCGCACTATATGCCATCTGCCTTATCCCGATCGCGCTCGCCCGGATCAAGGTACCGGAAGGAATCGGATCGGAACCGCTCGGCCTTGCGGCGTTGTATCGCCTGTCCCCGGTCGGCGTCGTCGGCGCGGTCGGCGCCGGCGCCACCAATTCGTCGCTGCTCGGACTGGGGCCGGTGTTCGCCGACGGGCTCGGCATGACGCTGAACCAAGTATCCATCTTCATGACCGTCTTTCTCGCCGGCAGCCTGGTGCTGCAAATCCCTATCGGCCGGTTGTCGGACCGGTTCGACCGTCGCACGGTCCTTTTCAGCGTGGCCATGATCACCGCCGCATCCTGTATCGGCATGACGTTCATTACGACATCGGAGCACATGACGCTGGCGACTCTGCTCGCGCTTTCCGCCTTGGTCGGCGGGTTGAGCGCGACGATCTATCCGATCGCGATGACCCATGCCAATGATCATGCGAAACCGGAACAGACCGTCGCCCTGCATGCAGGCTTGTTGCTTTTCTTTGCCATCGGCGCAAGCATTGGTCCGATCGTGGCCTCCCTCACCATGGAATCGAGCGGCCCCGGCGGGTTGTTCGCGTTCGGCGCGGGCGTATACGTGATTCTGGCCGCGTTCACCCTGTTCCGCATGACCCGCCGCGCGCCATTGCCGGAAGACCAACAGACCGATTTCGTGGCGATGCCGCAAACTTCTCTGACATCGCCGAATGTCGCCGGGCTCGACCCGCGGATCGAAGACCGCTTCGAAGAAGAAGAACTTTGATCCGCGGACGGCTAGTTTACGGTATGCGGGTCGGCGTCGGGATCGTCCGCCGGCACACCGCTCGTAGGCGCGGCCTGATGATGGACCATCCGCCATCGACCCGCTTCCCGGTGGAACACATTGGTCGCGATAAGATAGTCGCCGCCGATCTCCTCGAAACAGATCACGGTCGCCGTCTCCCCATAGACCGATGCGCGCGGCTCCCGGCAGCGGATATCCGGCGAGGCGTCATTCGCCAAGATCGATTCCCAGCTTTCCATGATCTCGTCCCGGCCAAACAGCGCATGCCATCCCGGATGAATGCAGGACACCGCCGCGTTTTCGGCCCAAAGGTCGTTCATACCGTCGACGTCCCGCCCGCGAAAAGCGAGATAGAACGCCTCATTGGCGAACAGAACGGCTTCGTGCTGCGTCATGCCGCCGGTTCCTCGCTACTCGATCTTGATCTGATGGGCGAATTTCTTACCGTCGCTGACCGTCAGCAACTGGAACCCGAGCATCTTACAGAGGTCGAGGAAGGTGAAATAATCCTCAACCCGTTCTTCCTTGAACAGCGGCGTCGCCCGCGCGACCGCGGTCAGAACGGCGAGCAAGGCCCGCATACGATACAGCGAATCGTAGCTGTCGCCGGTCAACCCGACGATGATCAGTTTCTCCGCCTCGGCGCCTTTGGCAAAGATCGCATAGGGAGGCGGATACGGGTTCTTGCGGATCATCTCGTTCATCACATGCGTGACGAAGGCGATGCGACTGCGCCGGCTCGCCTCCGGCAGCCTTTCGGCGCGCGCCTTGTAGGTTTCGGTCGCCGCCGGCTTGGGATAGTAGTAGTTCGCGTGCCGGTCCGAGCCCATTGCCGCCGAGCCGGCAACCATCGCCGCAAACACCGTTGCGACCGCCCACTGTCCGCTTCTCGCAATTCGCATCGAATCTCTCTCCGTCGAAATAAATCCGTCGTCGCGACTGGCGCAACGATGTGCCATAGCTATACTGAGCCGCCCTGTCCGGCATTGTCCATACGGGTTTTCCAATGAAGAACAAGAAGATCGCATTCGTCGCCGCCGACAATCCCGAAGCCGTCCAGGCCGAAAAGGACCTGAAGGCGCGCTACGACCATGTAGACCCGAACGACGCCGACATCATTGTCGCGTTGGGCGGCGACGGCTTTATGCTGCACACTATGCATGAACACAAGGGGGACCATGTCGCGTTCTATGGGATGAATCGGGGGTCGGTCGGGTTCCTGATGAACGAATACGAGCCGGACGGATTGGTCGAAAGGCTGGGCCGGGCCGAGCCGGTCGGCCTCAGGCAGTTGATGATGACCGCGGAAACCGCCGACGGCAGGATCGAAACCGCGCCCGCCATAAACGAAGTCTCGATTCTGCGCCAGACCCAACAGGCCGCTAAGGTACGAATCCTTGTCAACGACGTGGTCCGTCTCGGCGAGTTGATCTGCGACGGCGCGCTTGTCGCAACCCCGGCGGGCAGCACCGCGTACAACTTGTCGGCGCATGGCCCGATCGTTCCCATCGGATCGGAGATTCTCTGCCTGACGCCGATCAGCGCATTCCGGCCGCGGCGCTGGCGCGGCGCATTGCTGCAACAATCCGCCAAGGTGACCTTCGAGATCCTCGAAGCGGACAAGCGACCGGTCAGCGCTTGCGCAGACTACACCGAGATTCGCAATGTCGTTCGAATCGATATCGCGCAGGACCCCACCACCCTGGTCAAACTGCTGTTCGATCCGGAACACGGCCTCGAGGAACGGATTATCAAGGAACAGTTCACGCCGTAGTAACGCCGCCCGGTTCAGGCGGTATTGTCGCGGGCATACTCGCACACCACCGCGATGAGGCGATCGATATTCGCCTTGAGATCGACGAATTGCGGCAACCGATCGAATGTCGACTCATTCATATAGAGCGCCCGATTGATCTCCACCTGCAGGCTGTGACGGCCGCCCGGCGGGTTGGAATAGGCGCGCACCAGTTCCACACCCTTATAGGGATCGTTGACCCGAACGGAATACCCGAACGCGCGCAAGGTATCGCGAACGAAATGCACGAAATCCGGCGACGCGGTCGTGCCGTCGCGATCGCCGAGAACGAAGTCCACCTGTCCGCTGCCGTTCAGAAACGACCCTCGCGTCAAGGATGGCATCGAGTGGCAGTTGACGTGCCAGACGGAGTCGAAACGCCGGTGCATATCGTTCAAGACGTGACGAAGCTGGTCGTGATACGGCTTCCAATAGCCGTCGATCCTCCGGCGCACATCATCGGAAGCGAGCTTGCCGGCATAGAGGTTCATGTCAGGCGGGCAGAGGCGCCAAACCAGTCCGTGGCCGAGGCGCGCCTTCTCTCCGGGACGGACGGGTTCCGGCCAGGAATCGGCCAGCAATTCCGGATCGAGATCGTCCAGCGACCGGTTCGGATCGATATAGCTGCGCGGGAATAGCGCCGCGATTAGGCTGGCCCCGTGCCGTGGCGCACTCGCGAACAGTTCATCCACATACATATCCTCGGCCTTGCGCAACTTCTCGACCGGAACGACATGGTTGAAGTCGACGGGATATTCGGTCCCGCTATGTGGCGAATCGAAAACCACCGGCACGGCCGGCTCCGACGCCGGCCGGAATTGCAAGACGCCAGGCAGATTGGCGGCATCGGACGCGCTTCGCGTCCCATTTGCTCTAAGCGTCGTCATTCAGATGACAGGCGGAAATTCGCCCGGGCCCTATTTCTTTTAAGACGGGCTGCTCGGTCCGGCACCGCTCCGTCGCATGCGGGCAACGCGGATGGAAATGGCAACCCGACGGCGGGTCGAGCGGCGACGGAATCTCTCCTTTGATCGGCATGAACTGCCGCCCACGGTTATCGATGCGCGGCACCTCGCCCAAAAGCGCGATGGTATAGGGATGGTTCGGCTTCTCGAACAATTCCTCGGTGCCGGCGACCTCCACAACGCGGCCGAGATACATAATGACGACCCGGTCGGAAAGATGCTCGACAACGCCCAGATCGTGGCTGATGAACAGATAGGTCAGACCAAGATCTTCACGCAGCGTGCTGAAAAGATTGATTACCTGCGCTTGGATCGAAACGTCGAGCGCGGCAATGGCCTCGTCGCAGACGAGAAAGCCGGGACGGACCGCTAGGGCGCGGGCGATGCCGATCCGCTGCCGTTGCCCACCGGAGAACTGATGCGGATACCGCCTGCGATAGGACGGATCGAGACCGACCCGCAGCATCATCTCGTCCACGTAGTCGTCCAATTCATCGGCCTTGATCAGGCCATGAAACAACGGCGCCTCGCCGATGACATCCCGCACGCGCAGCCGCGGATTGAGCGAAGACATCGGATCCTGAAAGATCATCTGAACCTGCAACGCCCACTCGCGCTCCTCGGCCGGCGTCATCGCCGCAACGTCCTTGCCACGGAACCGAACAATCCCGTCCGAGGCCGGATGGATGCCGGCAACGACCCGACCCAAAGTGGACTTGCCGCAACCGGATTCGCCGACCAGGCCGACCACTTCGCCATCCTTGACCTGCAGATCCACGGCGTCGACCGCGTGTACGATCTCCTCCCGGAGATCGCCGCCGATCAGGTTGTAGATCTTTTCAGCGATATCGAGCTTCTTTTCGAAACGCTTCGAGACGCCGTCGAGTTCGATCACCGTGTCACTCATGACGCGCCTTCCACATGCGGATGGAAGCAGCGGACCGTGTGATCGTCGGCAATCGGCGCGCTGACGTCGGGTACTTCCTGACAAATGCCGTCGGCCTTGGGGCATCGCGGATGAAAGGCGCATCCGGGGGGCATCGCCAGTAACGACGGTGCCATGCCGGGGATCTGCGCCAACGGCTGGCCCCGTTTGTTGTGGCTGGGCACCGACCCGATCAACCCGCGCGTATACGGATGCATCGGCCCGTCGAGCACGTCCGAGATCTGCCCCGCTTCGACCACGCGCCCGGCATACATCACGCAAATCTTATCGGCGAGTCCGGCAACGACCGATAGATCATGCGTAATCCAAATCAGCGACATGCCCCTCTCGCGGCATAGCTTCTGGACCTCGAACAGGATTTGCCCTTGGATCGTAACGTCGAGCGCGGTGGTCGGCTCGTCGGCTACGATCAAATCCGGTTGATGCAACAGGGCGATGGCGATCGAGACGCGCTGACGCATGCCGCCGGAGAATTGATGCGGATAAGCCTTGAGACGTTCTTCCGGCGACGGAATGCCCACCTGCCCCAATGCATCGCGCGACCGTTCGAAAGCCGTCTTCCGATCCACGTCTTCGTGCGCCTGCACCGCTTCGATCATTTGCGTGTCGATCCGCAAGACCGGGTTCAGCGTCATCATCGGGTCCTGAAAGATCATCGCGACGCGGCTGCCGCGGAGCTGCCGCATGCGTTCCTCCGACGCCGTGACCAAATCCTCCCCGTTGAACAGGATACGGCCGGACACGACCTCTCCCGGCGGATCGACAAGGCCGATGATCGAAAAGCCGGTTACGGTTTTGCCCGATCCGGACTCACCGACCAGCCCCATGACCTCCCCTTTTTGAATGGAGAAGCTGACACCGTCGACCGCCTTGGCGACCCCGCCTTTCGTAAAGAAATGCGTCTTGAGGTCTTCGACCTGTAATGTCGGCGTTGCGTCGCTCATCACACGATCCTATTTCGACAGACGCGGGTTCAACACGTCGCGCAACCGGTCACCGACCAAGTTGATGCTGACGATCGTGATCAGCAAGGCGACACCTGGATAGATGCTGATCCAGTATTTGCCGCTCATCATGTATTCGAACCCGTTCGAGATGAGCAGGCCGAGCGACGGTTCGGTCACCGGCAGGCCGATGCCGAGGAAGGACAAGGTCGCCTCCAGCGCGATCGCACTGGCCACCTGCACGGTGCCGACCACGATCAGCGGCGGCATCACGTTCGGCAACAGATGCTTGAAGACGATCCGGCGATGCGACAAGGCAAGCGATGTCGCGGCTTCGATATACTCCTTGTTCCGCTCGACGAGGGCACTGCCGCGCACCGTCCGGGCGTAGTAGGCCCACTGCACGACAATCAACGCGATGATGATCTTGTCGATCCCCTTGCCCAGCGTCGCCAGCAATACCAGCGCGATCAGGATCGCCGGGAAGCTGAGTTGCAGGTCGACGATCCGCATGATGATCGTATCGGTGCGGCCGCCGAAGTAGGCCGCAATCAGCCCGATTGCCACGCCGATGCAAAGCGCGACGAATCCGCTCACCGCGCCGACGCCGAGGCTGATACGCAATCCGTAGAACATCGCGCTCACCATATCGCGGCCCAAGCCGTCGGTACCCAGATACGCGGTCGTCCCGCTCATCATCTTTTGGCCTGGCTCCAGCCGGCTGTCGAGGATATCGACGGTTGCCAGGTCATACGGATCGGTCGGCGAAATAATGGGCGCGAATATGGCGATCAGGATGATCAGGCAAAAGACGATCAGCCCGGCCACCGCGACCTTGCTCTCCGCGAAATCCGACGCGAACCGCCGGAAGGGTGTCTGGTCCGGTTGCGCCGCCGGCTCGTCTTCCGCCGGATCGAGGACCGTTGGTTCGGTTGCCGCGGTCATGACTTCACATCCTGTAGGCGAACCCGGGGGTCAAGCACGGAATACATCACATCCACCACCAGATTGATGATGATGAACATGAACACAATGATCATGAGATAGGCCACGATCACGGGCCGATCGAGCAGGTTGATCGAATCGATGATCAGTTTGCCCATGCCCGGCCAAGAGAACACGGTCTCCGTAACGACCGAGAAAGCGATCAACGAACCGAATTCCAGCCCCATCACGGTGATTACCGGAATAAGAATATTCTTGAGGACGTGCACCAGGATCACCCGCCTCGTGCTCAGCCCCTTGGCGCGGGCGAACTTGATGTAGTCCTGATGAATGACCTCGCGCGTCCCGGCCCGCGTCAACCGGATGGCCAGCGATATCTTTAGCAAAGCCAGGTTCAGCGCCGGCAGGAATAGGTGCGACAAGCCGTCGAGAGACAGGAAACTGACTTGAACGCCAAGAAAGGATTGCGTGTCCCCGCGGCCGCCCGACGGAAGCCATCCCATGATGACGGCGAAGATCATGATGAACATGATGCCGACCCAGAATGACGGCAAGCTGAAGCCCAGGATCGACCCGGCCATGATGCTCTTGCTGAAATAGGAGTCCGGCTTCAAGCCGGCCCACATGCCCAGCGGGATGCCGATGACGATCGCCATTAGCAAGGAGCACACCGCAAGTTCCAGAGTAGCCGGCATGCGGTCCAATATGAGCAGCAAGGCCGGCTCGGCGAAAATAAAGGAATCGCCGAGATCGCCCTGCAACGCCCGGACGACAAATGTCATGTATTGCATGTGAAAAGGCTTATCCAATCCGAGGGATTCGATAAGCTTTTGACGGTCTTCCTGGTCGGCGTCATCGCTGATCAAGATGTCGACCGGGTCGCCGATCAGGTAAACGCCGGAAAAAACGATGATCGACATGGCGATCACCACAATCACGGACTGCAGTAACCGGCGAATGATGTAAACGGACATGGACTAGCTCCGGCCCGATGGCGGAAATGGCGACGGGCGGCCCGTGAAGGGCCGCCCGTTGCATACGTGCCTACTTGTCTTTCAACACATCCATGGCAATCGTGCGCTCGTCTGTCCGCGCCCGATACTTGAGGCCAGGCCGCGTCGCCCAGGTGTTGACCTGGTAATGAAGCGGGATGATCCCCTGATACTTGCCGATAGCCGTTTCGGTCGCCTTCGCCAAGAGACCCTGGCGTTTCGGGTCGTCGACGGTGGCCAACGCCTCGATGACGAGCTTGTCGACATCGGGCTTGGAGAACCGGCCACGGTTGGAAGCGCCGAATCCCTTGGATTTGTCATGCGTCGTCAAGAGCGACTTCAGCGGTGATGACGCTTCGCCCGTGCCCGATCCCCATCCGACCAGGATGAAGCTGAACTCCGGCTCACCGTCCTTGCCGCCCTTGGAGGCGCGCTTGAAGTAAACGCTCTTCGGCATGGTTACGACCTTGGTCGGAATGCCGCCGCGCGTCAGCATCTGCGCGATGACCTCGACGATCTTGGCATCGTTGATGTAGCGGTTGTTCGGTCCATGAATGGTCAGGCCGAACCCATTCGGATATCCGGCCTCCGCCAGCAACTTCTTGGCGCCTGCGGGATCGAACTTCTCGGGCTTCAAATTCGGCGACACACCGAAAAAGCCTTCGGGCAGAAGCTGTCCGGCCGGAATGGCGAGGCCTTCCATCACCCGTGCAACAATGGCGTCACGGTTGATCAACATGGAAACCGCCTTGCGGACACGGACGTCCTTCAACGGATTCTTCGCCATCGGCTTGCCGTCCCGATCCGTCACGAACGGCGACGCATCGCGATACTGATCCATGTGAAGGTAGATCACGCGATTCGAGATGCCGGAACTCAAGCGCACCTTCTTATTCTTCTTCAGGCGCTCAACGTCGGTCGTCGGAACGTTGTCGATCATGTCGACATCGCCCGCGAGCAACGCGGCGACACGAGCCGGTGCGGAGGGGATCGGCTTGATCGTCACCTTGCTCCATTTCGCCTTGGTGCCGAAATAATTCGGGTTCGGGACCAGAACGATGCGGTCGCCTTTTTTCCATTCGACGAACTTGTACGGGCCCGTTCCAACCATGGCCTTGCCCTGGTTGAAGTCCTTCGTCGACAAACCCTTGTTCACGTCGGCCTTGCCGGAACCTTTCGCACTGTCGGAAATGATATGCGGCTGCGCCATATCGACCGGCATCAGCGGATAGGGAGCCGGCGTGGTCACGTGGATCGTGTGGTCGTCAACTTTCTTGAAGGTCTTGCCCTTCAGATACGTCCGGAAGCTGGAGTTACCGCCGGTGTAGTTCGATGCGCGATCGAATGAAAAGATGACGTCGTCAGCCGTAAAATCCGATCCATCGGTGAATTTGACGCCCTTGCGCAGCTTGAACTCCCAGGTCGTGTCATTCACCGTTTTCCAGGAAACCGCCAAGCCGGGTTGCAGCTTCTGTTGGTGGTCCATTTCGACCAGGCGGCCGAAGACTTGCGCCATGAAGGCGTTGTTCGGACCGAGATTGTGGAAGTGCGGATCCATCGAAGATGGTTCCGAATAAATGCCGATGCGGATCTCTTCGGCCCATGCCCCCGCGGAAACGACGGCGGCGACCGCCAAAGCAGCGCTGAAACGGGTCATTTTCCGGATCATTGTTAGCTCCCTGTCACGCAAAATGGAGTGGACCCCGCCGGCACTTCAGTGAATTCCCCTCTCGCCAGCGCGGTCCGCGGTTGATTAAGAAAAATCATGTCGTAAGTCGTCGCCCTTTTCAATAGCGATGGCACTCACAAATTTCATTGAAAATGGGTGGTTTAGTTGTCATTGGGCCGTATCCGACCCAATCGGTCACGATGCCAGTCCAAGCGCGCCGGCGATCCGGTCGACCGCTTTCAATCCCGACCCTGTCAGGACGACGACAATCGTCTCGCCGGCCTTCACGGTTCCGTCGGCGATCAACTTGCTAAGCCCGGCGCCCGCCGCGGCGCACGTCGGCTCGATGAAATGGCCCCGCCGCGTGAACTGCCGTAACGCGGCAACGATCTCCTGCTCCGTCACGGCGATGCATTTCCCGTCGGTCGACCGGATGGCATCCAGCACCTCTTTCAAGCGGACGGGCTTGGTCGACGCAATGCCGTCGGCGATCGTCGGTGCCGCATCGATCGGCACGGGCTCGTTCGAGCCCGCCGCATAGGCCGCATAGTACGGCGCCGCGTTGACCGCCTGAACGCCGTGAACGCGCGGAAGCCGGTCGACAACGCCGCGTCGGCGTAATTCCTCGAAACCAATGTGGCTGCCCATGACATTGCTGCCCTGCCCCAACGGTGTCACGATGTGGTCGGGCACGTCGAAACCCAGCTGTTCCCAAACCTCGAACGCCAGGGTCTTCGTCCCTTCCAGGAAAAAGGGCTGATAATTATGCCCCGCGTAAAACCGCTTCTCCGCCTCCGCCAACGCGGCGGCCTCCACGTCGTCCCGCGTCCCCGGCACGGCGACCACATCGGCGCCCATCGCCGCCATCTGATGCCGTTTTGCCGCCGGCGCCGTGGCAGGCGTGAAAATGCGGCAGTCGAAGCCGAGCGCGGCGCCATAGGTCGCCACCGATGCGCCGGCGTTACCGGACGAATCTTCGAGGATCTCGGTGATTCCACACTGTTTCAGGTAGGTCAGCATCACCGCCACGCCCCGGTCCTTGAATGACCCGGACGGCATCATGAATTCAGCCTTCATCCGGACCGGCACATCGTCCCACGCGGAGTCGAGCAGTGGCGTCCAGCCTTCACCGAGGCTGCGGAGCGGCGGTCCCGGGAGCCGAAGCCCGGCACGGTACCGCCAGAGCGAGTGCTGGCCGCCGTCGATCTCGTCCGGCGTGATCCCCGGCCCCATCGACAAGTTCACATAGCCCCCATCGTCCGGCGCGCGCCATAGCGGCGTTTCGATAGGCCAAGACTCTTGCGTCCTTGGATTTACGTAACGAACGTCATCGGTCATGCGGCGCAATTTGCGGTCAAAGCGAAGGTCGCGCAACGCAAAACGTTCCGACCCCGGCGCGCCGTTTCGCAGCCAGGAATATCCCCTGGTCCCGCCAGCAGGATTGACTATGCTTGGCGGTCTGTCGCGGCGCGCGGCCCAAACTGGCGAGACCGTCCCAGCCGGGACATTGACGGAGATCCAACCCTTGAGCGAACAGAATCCCGCAAGCCTGGACTGGATTAAGGAACTCATTTCCTTCGACACGACCAGCCGCGATTCAAACCTCGACCTTATCCATCGCATCCAGAACTATCTCGAGGAGCTCGGTGTTTCCTCGACCCTGACCTACGACGACGCGAAACAAAAAGCCAATCTGTATGCCACGCTCGGGCCGCAGGATCGGCCCGGAATCCTGTTGTCGGGCCATACGGACGTGGTTCCGGTGGACGGCCAGGACTGGCATACCGACCCGTTCCAGATCGTCGAGAAGGACGGCCGCCTCTACGGCCGCGGCACGTGCGACATGAAGAGTTTCGTCGCCGTGTGTCTGGCCTACGCCCCGAAATTTCTGGAAAAGGGCCTGAAGACGCCGATCCATTTCGCCTTCTCCTATGACGAGGAAGTCGGCTGTATCGGCGTTCGCCGCCTGATCGACATGCTGACGGGTATGCCGGTCACGCCGACCATGTGCATCGTCGGCGAACCGACCGACATGCAGGTTATGATTTCGCACAAGGGAAAATATAGCTATCGCGCCCATGTCCGCGGCCTGGAGGCGCATTCGAGCCTGGCGCCGCACGGCGTGAACGCCATCGAATACGCCGCCGAGACGATTACCTTCCTCAAGAACATGGCGCGTCGCATCGCGGCCGAAGGCCCCTTCGACGAAGAATTCGACGTGCCGCACACCACGGTTCACACGGGGACCATTCACGGCGGCACGGCGCTGAATATCGTACCCAAGGATTGCCAGTTCGATTTCGAGTTTCGACATCTCCCCAATCACGATGCCGCCGCCCTGTATGCGGAGGTCGAGACATACATCCGGGAGACGCTGGAGCCGGAGATGCAGGCGATCGACCCATCGACCGGGTTCAGCATCGAGGAATTGTCCTCGATCCCGGGGCTCGATATGGATCCCGGGGCAGAGGTCGTGACCTTCGCCAAAACGCTGGCCGAACGAAACGACCACGGCAAGGTCGCCTTCGGCACCGAAGCCGGACTCTTCCAGAGCCGGGCCGGTATCCCGACGGTCGTGTGCGGTCCCGGCGGCATCGACCAAGCCCACAAGCCCAACGAGTTCGTGACGATCGACCAGGTCCGGAAATGCGAGACATTCATGGACCGGCTGCTCACCCATGTCTGCGGCGACAGCTAAGCCGATCGCGTTACCAAGGAGATAGCCACCGTGGCACCGACGTCCGACCCCATCGAACTGTCGCCCCCCGACATCAGCGCCTACAAGAACGGCAACACCGGTATCGACTACGCAACGACCTATGACAGTGGCGCCCCCGGCCCACATGTCATGGTCAACGCGGTGACCCATGGCAACGAGCTCTGCGGCGCGATCGTCGTCGACTTCCTGTTCAAGCAAGGCGTCCGGCCCACACGCGGCAAGCTCACGCTGAGCTTCGCGAACTATCAGGCTTTCCTGAACTTCGACGCGCGCCACCCCGGCATGTCGCGGTATGTGGACGAGGACTTCAATCGCCTTTGGTCACCCGACGTGCTCGACGGGCCGCGCGACAGTGCCGAATTGCGCCGCGCCCGCGAAATGCGGCCGCTGATCGATACCGTGGACCTGTTGCTCGATATTCATTCCATGCAGACGCGCGCGCCGGCGCTGATGCTCGCGGGCCCGCTGCCGAAAGGGCGCCAGTTCGCCGGCGCGGTCCGGGTTCCCGAATATGTCGTCTGCGACGAGGGACACGCCGCCGGCAAACGCATGCGCGACTACGGCGACTTCGGCAATCCGGACAGCCCGAAGAACGCCTTGCTCGTCGAGTGCGGCCAACATTGGGAAAGCGCGAGCGCCGATGTCGCAATGCAGACCACGCTGCGGTTTCTGAAACACTGCGACGTGGTGGACCCGACCTTCATCGAGGAACATCTTGCCCCGGCGCCGCCACCGCAGAAATTCATCACCGTCACTGATCCAATCACCATCAAGAGCGACAACTTCAGCTTCGTCAACGAGTTCGTCGGGATGGAGGTGATCGAGAAGAAAGGGACGGTCATCGGCCATGACGACGCCGATCCCGTCACGACACCGCATGACGACTGTGTCCTCATCATGCCGTCACGCCGCACCGCGCCGGGCCAGACGGCCGTCCGGCTTGGCCAGTTCATTTCGGTCTAACCGTCGGCCGCGTCCCGTTCGCGCAATTCCGTCTTCAGGACCTTGCCGTAGTTGTTTTTCGGCAAGCCGTCGACGATCCGGTAGTCTTTCGGCCGTTTGAACCGGGCGATCGTGTCCAGGCAGTATCGGTCGAGTTCCGTGATGTCCGGTTCGTTATCGGACGGCACGACATAGGCGACGACGACCTCGCCCCATTCCGGGTCGGGCCGGCCGATCACCGACACTTCCGCAACGTCGGGGTGACGCAGCAGGGCTTCTTCGACCTCGCGAGGGTAG
This sequence comes from Alphaproteobacteria bacterium, assembly GCA_965228975.1. Taxonomy (GTDB): domain Bacteria; phylum Pseudomonadota; class Alphaproteobacteria; order UBA8366; family UBA8366; genus JAJFJD01. The sequence goes on along the minus strand of OZ245851.1, from coordinate 739,313 downwards.
ATGTTGCTGCCGCCGCTGATGATCATGTCCTTGGACCGGTCTTTCAAGGTCAGGAAGCCGTCGGTGTCCATAACGCCCATATCGCCCGTGTGCAACCATCCCCCGGCCAGCGTCGTTTCGGTGGCCGCCGGATTATTCCAATAGCCCGTCATCACCGAGTCGCCACGCACCAAAATTTCACCGGTCTCGCCGGGCGGCAGCGTCACGTCATCGCCGTCCGCCACCCGGACCTGGACGACGCTTTGCGCGACGCCGACGGACCCGAGGCGTTCCTCCCAGCGCGGATGCGACCGGTCGGCAATCACTTCCCGCGAGACAAAAGTGATCGTCATCGGGCTCTCGCCCTGCCCGTAGATTTGCACGAGCTTCGGTCCGAACCGATCCAGCGCCGCCTTGGCATCGGCGACATACATCGGCCCGCCACCGTAGATGATCGTTTTCAGGGGCGACGTATCGACGTCGCCGCCGTAATCGACCAGCCGCTTCACCATGGTCGGCGCGGCAAAAAAAGCCATGCCCGGCCAGTGCGACATCAGGCCATACATCTCGGCCGGATCGAAATGCCGGCTTTCCGGCACCACGTTGCATGCCCCCCGGACGATATGCGGCAACAGATAGAGCCCGGAACCATGACTCATCGGCGCCGCGTGAAGGATACAGTCGCCCGGCGCCACGCTGTCGATATCGGCGAAATAGTTCAGCGTCATCGCGGTCAGCACCCGATGGGTCAACATCGCGCCTTTGGGCTGCCCGGTGGTGCCGCTGGTATAGAAGAGCCACGCCACGTCGTCGGGGGCGACCTCGGCAATGTCGATCGCATCCGCAGCGAACAAAGCGTCATACGCGGTCGATCCGACCTCGATCCGATGATCGAGCGTCTCCACCGGCAGAGCGGAAACGGTCCCGGCAAGATCCGAAGACATAAAGACGGCCCGGGCGCCGCTGTCACCGAGGATGTAGGCGAACTCATTGGGATGCAGCTTCGCGTTTACCGGCACGGCCGCCACACCCGCGTGCCAGGCCGCGAATAGGATTTCCACATATTCCGGGGCGTTGGTCATCGTCAGCGCCACACGATCGCCAGGACGTAAGCCCAGTTTGGCCCGCATGGCACCGGCGAGACGGGCCGTTCTGCCCGCCAAATCACGATAACTGGCTACTACCGTGTCGCCCAACCCAAGCGCCGCCTGATCGCCCATGTAAGTGCCGGCCCGGGTGAGCCACGCTGCCAAATTCATCGAAATCTCCGTATTTCTGCCGATTCTGGCAATCGCATGCGGCAGCGGCAACGGAAAAATAGTCCGCTGAAAAGCGGAAAGAATTCCCAACTACCCCTTCAAGTGGCTTGCCGAACGCCGCTGCACAGCCTACATAGCTAGCTGGCTTCGCTATCGGGTACGGATAATTGGCCCCCCAGGACAATGCGCCGGTTCTAAATGCCCCCGCGGCCGTTCGATGGCTGGCGTCCATCACGGTCGTAGCGCATCTGGTCCGCGTGTTCGCCCCCGAAAAAGTCGACCATACAATTCTCGAGGTTTTCGGCTTCATGCCGGCCCGGTTCGGCCTCGATGGCGCGAGCGGGATCGGCTTGGACGGGCTGCTCGTCATGGCGGTGGGACATATGTTCCTGCATGCGGATTGGATGCACCTGGTCCTCAATATGGCGTTTCTTCTGGCCTTCGGCTCCGCAGTCGGACGCAGAATGGGGGCAATACAGTTCCTGCTGCTCTATCTTCTCTGCGGTCTCGCCGCGGCTTTATTTTGGACTTGGCTCTATCCACCGCAGGTCGCACTTCTGCTCGGCGCATCCGGCGCCATCTCCGGCATGGTCGGCGCCGCGGCCCGGGTCAGCATTTGGCCTCCACGCAGCGGCAGCGCCCTGCCTTTTTGGCGGCGGTCGACCGTGATTTCTTTCGTGTTGATCTGGCTGGCCCTCAACATCGGATTCGGGGTTTTCCCGATCTTCCTCTCCGAAGCTTATGGTGGGATAGCCTGGGAAGCGCATCTCGGCGGCTTTATCGCCGGTTTCCTGCTGATCGGCATTTTCGACGGACGCGGGCGAATCGAGGTCGTCGCCCCACCCTACCGTTTCCTGTAATCCGATTTCCTGTAATAATGAGTCGCAACTGCCATTAGGACAGCGAAGAACACACCGATGAAAGCTCTCGACGCCATTCTCACCCGCAATTCCGTGCCCGCCCGATTGCTGGGAGACCCCGCACCGGACGGCGAGGATTTGCGGACGATCCTGGACACCGCGATGCGAGCGCCGGACCACGCCTCGTTGCGGCCGTGGCGTTTCATCATCATCCGCGGTGATGCCCGCAAACGGTTGGGCGAGGTCTTCGCCGCGGCGCTCTGCCGCCGCGATCCGCTGGCCGATGCCGAAGCTCGTCAGAAAGAACTGAACCGCCCGCTTCGGTCGCCCTTGATCGTTACGGTCTGCGCCGAGGTCGTCGAAGATCACCCGAAAGTGCCGGTGGTCGAACAAATCGTGACCTGTGGCGCGGCGGCACAGAACATGATGAATGCGGCCCATGCGATGGGCTATGCGGGCATCATGCTGACCGGCGCCAACGCGCACGACCCGTTGGTCAAGGAAGCGCTCGGCCTGAAGGCCAAGGACGAGATAATCGGCTTCCTGTATTTCGGCACGCCGGAATCCGAACCGCGACCGAAGCGCCGGCCGGATGCCGCCGACTATGTCGAAGAATGGAGCGACGCGGAAACGCCGCGCGCGGCGGAATAGCCCGATTCACTTCGGCCTATCAATCGGCTCGACCAGCGCACCGTACAGATCCGGCCGACGATCGCGGAACAATCCCCAGGACCGCCGCTGCGTCTCGATCTCATCGAGATCGACCGTTGCCGTAACGAATTCCACTTGATCGCGGGACGCCTCGGCAATGAGGTCGCCTTGCGGCCCCGCGACGAAAGACGATCCGTAGAACGTCATCGTCGCAGCGTCATGTACTTCCGTCCCGATACGATTCGACGCGACAACCGGCACCATATTGGCGGCGGCATGCCCTTGCATGACCCTTTGCCAGTGGCCGCGCGACTGTATGGTCGGATCTTGCGGCTCGTTGCCGATCGCCGACGGATAGACCAGCAGCTCGGCCCCCGCCAAAACCATCGCACGGGCGCATTCGGGAAACCATTGATCCCAGCAAATCGCTGCCCCTACGGCCCCGAAACTCGTTTGCCAAACCCGAAATCCCGTGTCGCCCGGTGTGAAGTAGAATTTTTCCTCATAACCCGGGCCTTCGGGGATATGACTCTTCCGGTAGGTACCCAAGACCGTACCGTCCGCGTCGATGACCGCAAGCGTATTGAAAAATGCGTCCCCTGCCCGCTCGAAGAAACTGACCGGCAGAACGACTTGCAATTCCGCCGCCAGCCGGGACATGGCGGCGATCATGGGATTGCCGTCGAACGGCCGGGCGAGGTCGAAATGCTCCTTTTTCCGGTCCGGGCAGAAATACGGCGTCTCGAACAATTCCTGTAGAAGAACGACATTCGCGCCCTGCCCCGCGGCGCGGCGCACCATTTCCTGGGCGGCCGCAAGATTGGCGTCCCGGTCCCAGCCACAGGCCATCTGTGTGGCCGCGAGCGTTACGTTGCGCATGTGGCCGCCGGCTGCTGTTGCGTGATGCAGTGGATTCCGCCGCCGCCCCGCACGATGGCGCGCGCATCGACTTGCACCAGGGTACGTCCCGGAAAAGCCGCCTGCACAGTGGCGGCCGCCGCGTCGTCGTGATCAATCGAGAATCTCGGCATAACGATCCCTCCGTTGGCCACGTAGAAATTGATGTAGGACGCCGCAAGCGGTCGGCCCGTGTCGGCGCGCAACGTCGGCTGTTCGATCGCCGTTACCGTCAAACGCCGACCCGATGCGTCGGTCTCGGACTCCAGTACTGCCATATTCCGCTGCAGGACATCGTAATTCGGATCGTCGGACGACGGCGCAACCAACGCCAACACCGCACCCGGTCCGGTGAAGCAAGCAACGTTGTCGACGTGACCGTCCGTTTCATCCTCCGCCAGCCCCGCCGGCAGCCAAACGACTTTTTGGATGCCGAGCCAATCCGCCAAGACCGCCTCCATCTCGGAGCGCGAGGCCGGCCCGCCTCGATTAGGGTTTAATAGAACGCTCTCCGTGACGATAAGCGTTCCCTCGCCGTCGCCGTGGAATGCGCCCCCTTCCAACACGCAAGGCGCGTCGTAGCGCTCAATATTCAGGTGATCGAGCAAACGGCCCGCGAGCGCGGCGTCTTCGGCATAGGTTGGGTATTTTTCGCCCCAGGCGTTGAACCGCCAGGCAATGCCCGCGATGCCTCCCTCGCCATTGCACATGAATGTCGGCCCGATATCCCGCATCCAGGAATCGTCCAGCGGCATCACCTCGACGGTCACGTTCGGACCGCAGCGCGCGCGGGCATCCGCGGCCCGATCGGGCGGCGCAACCATCGTCACCGGCTCGAACCGGGCGATCGCGCTCGCGACCCCTGCAAAGGCCTCCCCGGCGGCGCTCAGGCCGTCGCCCCAGAGGGTCGCCCGGCAGGGCCAGGCCATCCAGCACCGGTCATGCGGCGCCCATTCCGGCGGCAGCCCAAACCCACGCATTGCAGGAGTTTCCGCCACCACACTCATTACGAGCCAAAGTCCAAATATTTTCCCTTAGGTGCGACGGCCATCACAGCGTGAATCGGCCCGGATGGGTACGATGTTAGGGTTAACGGCATTGCCCACGAACAATCTGCCAGGTTCACGAATTTGGGCAATATAGATGGTGCGAAAAGGCGATAACAGTGGAGTATAAACTTCGCGGCTATACCCTGATCAACAAGCGCAAGGACCGGCGCTTGGCGGTTGACCTGAACGCCCGTGTCGACGGCGACGCGGTGACGGTGAAGGACATCAGCTTCGGCGGCATGGCGATCATCGCATTCGACGCCGATTTGGAAATCGAGGACGACGTTCTCGTCGAGATAGACATTCCCACTGGCGGTACGCTGTCCCTGAGCGCAACGATCGTCCGGGCCAGCGCCAACGACGAATTCGGCCTGCAATTCAACGGAATGTCGGCCAAAGCTTTCCGCCAACTGGAGGACCTTCAGACCGGCCACAGCCGACGCAAGCGTCACAGCTTCAAGGCTTCTTCCGCGGTCGTATAATCCAGACCCAAATCCTGCGCGACAGCTTCGTAGGTAACCTTGCCCTCGTGAATGTTGAGCCCTTCCAAGAAATTCGGATCATCGGCCAGCGCTTGACGATACCCGTCATTCGCCAACCGTAGGACGTACGGCAAGGTCGCGTTGTTCAGCGCCTGTGTCGACGTGCGGGCGACGGCACCCGGCATATTCGTGACGCAGTAGTGGACGACGTCATGCACCTTGTAGACCGGGTCGGCATGGGTGGTCGGCCGCGAGGTCTCGAAACAGCCGCCCTGGTCGATCGCGATATCCACCATGACCGCTCCAGGCTGCATTTTACGCACCATCTCTTCCGTCACGAGCTTCGGCGCTGCACCGCCCGGCACCAGAACCGCCCCAACCACCAAATCGGCGGTGCAGACGAGCTGCTCGATCGCATCGACAGTCGAATAGACCGTGTTGAGTTGTCCGCCGAACCGCATATCGAGCTCGTCGAGCCGACTGAGCGAGCGTTCCAGCACGGTGACCTTGGCCTCCAGCCCCATCGCCATCCGCGCCGCATTGATCCCGGATACGCCGCCACCGATGACGCAGACGCGGCCCGCTTCCACACCCGGCACACCGCCCAGCAACACACCCGCGCCGCCGCTCTCCTTTTCAAGGTAGTGCGCACCGACTTGAATACTCATCCGGCCGGCGACCTCGCTCATCGGGGCGAGCAAGGGCAATCGTCGATGTTGGCCGGTCACGGTCTCGTAGGCGATTCCGACACAACCACTGGCGAGCAGCTGCTCCGTCAATTCCCGGTCCGCAGCAAGATGCAGATAGGTGAAGAGCACCTGGTCCTGCCGAAGCTTGGCACATTCCTCGGGTTGCGGTTCTTTCACTTTCACGATCATTTCCGCCGCCGCGAAAACCTCGTCCGCGGATTCGACGACCCTCGCGCCCGCCGCGCGGTAGGTATCGTCGTCGTAGCCGATCCCCGCCCCCGCGTGGGTTTCGACCATCACCTCATGGCCGTTGTGCACAATCTCGCGTACGCTGCCGGGCGCAAGCCCGACGCGGTATTCATGTGTCTTGATTTCCTTCGGCACCCCGACCAGCATGATCTGCCCTCCCGTGCGTGGCGATGGTTCAACTCATCACAACCGTAGGCCGGGGCCCGGGTGAAAGAAAAGGCAATTTTCTAGGCAGGTCGGAATTGCCGTAGGGCGGCCGCGACATCCGCGAACACGGCCGGCCAATCGTCCTCGCATCGGAACAATCGTATCGTCGGATACCATGGCGAATCGTCCCGATCGAGCAGCCACCGCCAATCCGACGCCTTGTACAGCAAGACCCACACGGGGAGTCCCAACGCCCCGGCGAGATGCGCCATGGCGGTATCCACCGAGATCACCAGATCCAGGTCCAGCATGAGGCGTGCGGTATCGTAAAAATCCAGGACGTCTTCGACGAGATCGGTAAAGACCATTCCCGGCGGCGGCGATTGTTTGCCGGCCGGGCCGGTCTGTAGACCGAAGAATTCGACGTTCGGCACGCCTGCCAGCGGCGCGAATTCTTCGAGCGCGCGCGTCCGGTGTTTATCCCGTGAATACCCGGGGTTACCGGCCCATGCCAATCCAACTTTCAAAGCGCCCTCGGAGGCGGGCACGGATATTGGGTCGAGTCCCGCCACATATGGAACCGTCCCCGGAATGCTGCTCAGATCGCTTTTGAAAACGGACGGCAAACTCATCATGGGGACATGCAGGTCGTACCCCTTAGCCTCGCGGTTCTCGAAAACACCCGATATATCGGCGACCTGCTGGAAGAGGCGAATAACGGGTTTGCGGCATTCGACGATCACCTTTCCGCCTTGCGCGGCGACCATCGGTGCATAGCGGATGAACTGGACCGCGTCGCCGAGGCCCTGCTCACTCCACAGCAGAACGGTGCGGCCCTCCAGCGGTTCGCCTTCCCACCGCGGAACGTCGAATTTGCGGCCGTAGTCGGGCCGACGGAGACGCCATTCAAAATGACGCCATCCATTTTCGAAGTCGCCCTCCGTCAGAAGCAGATGACTGTAGTTGAAATGCGCGTCGACATGGTCTGGATCCGCGGCAAGCGCGCGTTCGTAGGCGGATCGCGCACCGGCGCGGTCGCCGATTAGGTTCAGCGCAACGCCTAAATTGTTCAACGCGCTCACGTGGGCTGGGTCCGTTTCAAGAACGCTTTGAAATTCCGTGACGGCCCGGTCGACATCATCCTTGAGCAACAAAGCCCGGCCCAGCGACGTGCGCAGCATCGCGCTATCCGGTTTTTCTTCCAGGCCGACACGCAACACGGTTTCCGCATTCTCGAATTGCTTCATCTCCGCAAGGGTCATGCCGAGATTGTTGTGCGCATCGAGATATCCCGGCTCCAGCTTCAGTGCTTGCGCCCACGCCTGACATGCTGCCGGCGACTGATTCAATGCACGTAAGACCAAGCCATAGCTGTTTTGATAACTGGCGGCATTGGGATTGACCTCGATGGCCTTTTCAATCAAAGGCCTCGCCTCCCCGTTTTCGCCGCGCTGAAACAAAAGAGTCCCGAGTAGATGGAGCGCGTCCGGGTGGTCCGGCGACAGGTCCAAGACGCTACGGTATTTTGTTTCCGCAACGTCCAGCGCGCCCGCGCGATGGGCGCCCATCGCCGCCTCGAAGATTTCTTTCGCGGCCTCCACCTGTTCGTTCGAAACCTCGGGCGCCGTCTTTTGGGCAAGCTTGATCCCGGTGAGCTGGGTGAACTGCTCTCGGGACACCGCCCCCTCGGGTGGCCGCCGGCCGCCATACTCGATTTCCGCCTCCGGCCGTTTGCGGATCACGAATTCGATCCCCGCTTCCGCGATCGGGGTCAGCGTTTGATCGAACCGGGGCAGCTCATAGCGGAAGCTCGCCGACAGCAGTTCCAGCTTTTGGATATCCGCCGCCGGGCCCAAGGCCGACAGCATGGCCAAAAGGTTCCGGGAATGTGCGCTCCACGAATCCTGCTTAAAAATCGTGAAGGTCCACTTGTGGTCGGAATTGAAGCTGCTGGGAAATACGCCCTGCTCGTAAAGGTCCTCATCCGGAACCGTCACGACCAAATACCCGCCGGGCTTGACGATGCGGAACCAGTTCGCGAGACCCCGCGCCGGGTCGTTGAGATGTTCGAGACAATGGCTTGAATGCACGAAATCGAACGTCGCGTCGCCGACGCCGTCCATCAACTCGGCGTCGCCGTCCGCCAAGTCCCAAATTCGAACGGATCCCATGCGGGGAAATAGCTCGCGATACAGCGACAGCGGATCGGGGGCACCGCCGATATCGATCCCGTCGCCGGAGAAGTAGCGGTTCAGGAAGTTCGGGTCCGACTGGCGGCGCGCGATCGATTTACTGCATTCTTTCATCGGCGGATGGGGTCACAGGACGTCCCGCCGCACCGGGCGAACATAAATAGCCGCACGGGAGGCGTCGAGGTCAGCTTGACGGTCCTTTCAATTCCAGGACGTTGTCTTCGGGATCCTTGATATAGAGCGATGGCCCGCCGCCTTCCGCGCCGTAGCGGTCCGCCACGTCGCCCACCACGATGCCATGCGCCTTGAGATGGGCGCGTAACTCATACTCCTGAAACGGGTCGATACCGATGCAGAAGTGATCCATGTTCCTTCCCTCGATCCCCGGCGGTTTGCCGCCCGCCTGACCCAGTTCGCCCTGCATATCCACGAGATCGATCAGCGAATGCCCGGCGCGTAGTTGATACAGGCCGAGGTCCGGCTGTGCGCGCTCCAACACGCATCCCAGAACGTCGCAATAGAATTGTTTCATCTTGCTGATGTTTGTGGCGCGGAGAACCACGTGATCGAGGCCTTTAATTCTAAATGGGGCGTTCATGTCAGTCCCCCTTGAAGACGCAGGCTGCACTGCCTCCGGTATCACGATGTCGATCGTGTCGCGGGTCTGTCATACGGTTTTGGGCCCGGCTAGGATTCTGTTCAAGCACCGAAGAACTATCCAGTTCAAAGAACGCCATCGTAATACAGTAATACCGATTGCCCCATCACCGCCTCATCTTAATATAACTTTATCATATTTTCTTCACATACGCTTGCACAAAGCAAAACTCGATTGCACGTACTCTTCGCGACTGGAACTCATGCGCCGCTGCGAAGATATGATCTTTTTGTCACTACTAAAATCTAATCCCAATCGAATAGGCATCGCAATATTGGGAAAGTCATCGCGAAGGTTTAAAAACCTATTCATTCAATTCGGAGTGAACTGTGCTTTTGGCATCGGGTGGCGGTGAACCTCAGCATTTAGGAAATACAGACTTCGGAGAAGTCTTGTCGAGTCGCCCTTTGGATTCCGGCGAGTCGGCCCAAGCACCTTCCGCGTCGGCATTCACCGACTCAACTGGGGCCGTCCGCCTGTTGCAAGAGCGAAGCCGAGGACGATTTTCGATATGACGTGGGTTGCCGCAGCAGATTATCGACGCGCCAACCGCCTTGAGCAACGGCAGCAGCACCCGTGCCAGGTGTACGGCAAGGTCGACCACATCAGCCATGACCTGATGGTCGGCGCGATCGCATCGGGCGCAGTGGACGCCAAACTCTCCCATATAGGGTCGAAAACAGCGGTGCGCGCGGCGCTCAGCGCCCTGCGTCAGAACATACCGACGGTTCGCCGCGCCATTTCGGACGATTTGGGCGACACGGCGCGCGCGCTCTATTCAGACATGATGTCGACCGTGCTGGAGCGGCTGCGGGCCGCCGCCTTCGACAATGTCGCGTCGATCCGTGACCTTGCGACCACGCTAACCGTCTTCGCCGCGGATCCGTGCGGCGTCGCCGCCATGCAGATCGGCGATGGGCTGGTCGTATCGCGCAGCCACGGTCAGGACTACAGCCTCATTTTCGGACAACGCGCCGAAGACCCGAACAACGAACGCCTGTTCGTCACGAATGCGGCGCCGGAAGACGCCATGCGCGTCGGCGTACAGCAAGGTCCGGTCAATTTCCTCTGCGCCGCCAGCGACACGTTGCGCGACCTCTCGCTGAAGCCGCAGGACGGTCTGCCGCAAAAGAAATTCTTCCGGCCCCTCGACCGCTACACAAGCGTCGCGCCGGACGACAGCGAAGTTCACCGCGGCATCCGCAGTTTCCTGAGATCCGAGCGGCTAAACAAATCGTTGGATCACGACTTGGGTCTCGCCCTTTGCGGCTACCGCGACCAGGGCGAATTGTTCCGCGCCAACGCCGCCTGAGTCCGTCCTACAAGATATTTGAGCTTACGCGCCTCGCCCGCATTTCGCGGGGCCGATTTGCCGTGCCCGCATCCGCCCCTGATACTAGCGGGTGGCCATCGATGACTCGGCGGCTTCGACCGAAACAATGGCAAAACGGCGGAGATAAAAGACATGGCAGGACGCGTGCAGGACAAGGTCGCACTGGTAACGGGCGCCGGATCGGTCGGTCCGGGATTTGGCAACGGTAAGGCGTCCGCGGTGCTGCTCGCGCGTGAAGGCGCAACGGTCTTCGCCGTCGACATCAACGAAGACGCCGTCATGGAAACCAAACGCCTGATCGAAGAAGAAGGCGGCACCTGTCAGGCGCATGTCGGCGATGTGTCCAAATCCGAGACCGTGGCCGACATGATTACCGCCTGCACCGGCGCCTTCGGACGGATCGACATCCTGCACAATAACGTGGGCGGGTCCGCGCCCGGCGGCCCGGTAGAAATGTCGGAAGAGGTTTGGGACCGGCAGATGGATCACAACCTCAAGCATGTCTATCTGGTGTGCAAAGCGGTGCTGCCGATCATGGAAGCGCAAGGCAAGGGCGCGATCGTCAACATGTCGTCGGTCGCGGCGCTGAGCTACACCGGCGCGCATCACATCGCCTATGACGCGACCAAGGCCGCGATCATCCGGTTCAGCCAGGCCGTTGCGATGCAATATGCCGACAAGGGTGTCCGCTGCAATACGGTGATCCCGGGCCAAATGCACACGCCGTTGGTCGAAGCCCGGCTGGCCGGCGACCGCGCCGGCGGCGACGTGGAGCGGATCATCCGTGAGCGCAACGAGCGCGTCCCCATGGGCCACATGGGCGATGCCTGGGATGTCGCCTATGCGGTCCTGTATCTCGCGTCCGACGAGGCGAAATACGTGACCGGTACGCAAATCCTCGTGGACGGCGGCCTGACGCTGAAAAGCGACTAACCGTTTCCCGGAGATTTCCGGTATCCCCACAGACGGTCTATGCTGGCGATTAGAAGAATCGCCGGGCGTGATCCGGTGCGCAAAAACGGGTGGGACATGCCGAAGAAACCGAACATTCTGCTTATCACGTCGGACCAGCAACGCGGCGATTGCTACGGCTTCGAGGGCCGCAAGGTAAAGACCCCGCATCTCGACCGGATGGCGCGCACCGGCACGCGCTTCAGCGCCTGCATCACGCCCAACGTGGTCTGCCAGCCGTCCCGCGCATCGATCCTGACCGGGATGCTCCCGCTGAGCCACGGCGTCTGCGACAACGGCATCGACCTCGATCCGGCCGTGGGCGAAACCGGGTTCGCCCGGCGCCTCGCCACATCCGGATATCGCTCGGCCTTCATCGGCAAAGCCCACTTCGCCACGAAGGGTACCTTCGCACCGACCGGCTCGCCGGAATGCCAATACAGCTCAAAGGAATTCGGCGACGACTGGTACGGCCCCTATATGGGCTTCGACCATGCGGAGCTGATGTGCTTCGGCCATTTCCACAAGAAACGGAACCCGATGATGCCGCCGAGCGGCCAGCATTTCGAGCGCTGGTACTACGGCCACGGCGAGCGTGACGGCCAGGAGGTTTGGGACCTTTGGGCCAAGGAACTGCCGCCCAGCACGGGTGCGAACCAGACATGGCATTCCGCCTTGCCGGAAGCCTGGCACACCAGCACTTGGATCGGCGACCGGACCGTCGACTTCCTGCGCCAGCATGACAATGACGAGCCCTTCGTCCTGTGGGCCTCCTTCCCCGACCCGCACCATCCCTTCGACTGCCCCGAACCGTGGAGCCGCATGTACGATCCCGACGAGGTCGATATCTCGCCAACCCACGCGATGGACCTGGACGCCCGGCCCTGGTGGCACAGGGCGTCGCTCGAGGGCGAGCCGCAGATGGACGATCCCGAGCTCGTCGAGTTCCGCAAGACAGGGTCCCGCGCGCCGGTGCAGACCGAGGCGCAACTGCGGGATATGACGGCGAATTACTACGGCATGATCTCGCTGATCGACCACAATGTCGGACGCATCTTCGACGCGTTGGACACCTACGGCCTCGCCGAGGACACCATCGTCATCTACACCACCGACCATGGCGACCTGTTGGGCGATCACGGTCTCTACCTGAAGGGACCGACACCGTATGAGGGCCTGCTGCGGGTCGGCATGCTGTTCCATGGGCCCGGCGTCCCCGCGTCCCGCGTGGTCGACGACCCTGTCTCGACCCTCGACCTGGCCGCCACCTTCATGGACCTCGCGGGAACCGAAAAGCCCGAGGAAATTCAGAGCGAAAGCCTGATGCCCCTGGTGACCGGCGCTGCCGGCGCATCGCGCGACGTCGCCTACAACGAATGGAACCTGGCGGCGACGCGCTGCGGCGTGCCGCTGATGCTGCGCACGATCCGGACGAAGACGCATAAATGCACCTTCGAACTGGAATCGGGCGCGGGTGAACTTTACGACCTCGCCAACGACCCCGGCGAGATGACGAATGTGTTCGACGATGCCGGCTACAACGCCGTGCGCAAGGAACTGGAAGACATGATGCGCGCCCGGCCCGGCAAGATCCTGAACGACTTCGCCGATCCGGTCGGGGCGGCCTAGAGAACGCAGAACGGGAGCATGCGATGGTCCGCGCAATAGTCCTGAACCCCAACGACAACGTCGCAACCCTGATCGACCGGGGCGGCGAGGCCGATAAGTCGGTCGACCTGCGCGGCGAGAAAAAGGGATCGGTCTCCCTGCGGCAGGAGGTCCCGTTCGGCCATAAAGTGGCCCTGTCCGATATGGCGCCCGGCGTCGAGGTCATCAAATACGGCAAGGTGATCGGGGAGACCACGGCGGAGATCCAGGCCGGCGACCATGTTCACGTGCACAACGTCGATTCCCAGCGGGGCCGCGGCGACAAACTGAACTGAGCCAGTCCGGAGAGAACGATATGACGGATACCTTCCTTGGGTTCGAGCGTCCCGACGGGCAGGTCGGCGTGCGCAACAAGATCGGCATCCTGTCGATCATGGACAACGTCAATCCGGTGACCCGGTCGATCGCCGATCACGTCTCCGAAGCGGTTCCCATCACCACGCTGTTCGTCCGCGGGCAGATGGGCAAGGACCTGGAGATCACTTACAACACGCTGTCCGGTATGGGGCGGAACCCCAACCTCGCAGGCGTCGTCATCGTCGGGTTGGAGGAAACCAGCACCAATATCGTGGCGGACCGGGTGCGCAACACCGGCAAACCGGTCGAAACGGTTCTGGTGCAACAGCTCGGCGGGACCATCAACGCCATGGCCGACGGCGTCCGCAAGGCGAGCCGCATGGCGATCGAAGCGTCCAAGCAGCGCCGCCGCGAATTCCCCGTCTCCGAGATGATCCTCGGCCTCGAATGCGGCGGGTCGGATACCACGTCCGGGCTGGCGTCGAACCCGGCACTCGGCCGCGCCGCCGACCGCCTGATCGACGCCGGCGGCACCGCCATCATCACCGAAACGTCGGAATTCCTTGGTGCGGAAGACATCTTCGCGGAACGGGCGGCGGACGAAGCGGTCAAGAAGGCCTTCCTGAAGATGGTGCTGGATCACGAGGCGAAAGCGATGGAAGCCGGCGTCGATATCCGGGGCGTCAATCCGGTGCCGGACAATATCCGCGGCGGGCTAACCACCATCGAGGAAAAGGCGCTTGGCGCGATGGCCAAATCGGGCACCACACCGCTGGTCGATGTCCTGGAATATTCGGAAAGCCCGAAACGCAAGGGCCTGCATTTCATGGCGGGATGCGCCCCGGCCGTCGAATCGCTGACCGGACTCGCGGCCGGCGGCTGTCAGGTCACCGCCTTCACCACCGGCGTCGGCAATACGATCGGCAACATGATCATGCCGACCGCCAAGATCAGCGGCAACATCAATACGATCCGGGATTTTCCCGACAACGTCGATTTCGACGTCTCGGGCATCTTGGAAGAAGATGCGAGCTTCGACGACATGGGCGACCGGCTGTACGACTACATCCTCGAAATGGCCTCCGGCACCCTGACGTCCAGCGAGGTCCTGAAACAGCAGGAAACCGCGATCAGCCGCTACGGCATCACGATCTGACGCCCGGCCGTCCGGGGCCGGTATCACCCCGGGCACATATGTCCTAAAATGGGATAAATCGGCCCGCATCCGCGCGGCCGCCCCTGCCCGCAACTCCTGGTCCGGCCCCAACTGGACAGCGCCCTGCCCGCCGCGATACACCCTGTAGCAGGCAATTCGACACAGGAAGCCCCGAGCCCTAAGGAAAAACCATGACCGATCAGCTTCTCTTCGAGACCAAAGACCATATCGCCACGATCACCTTGAACCGCCCGGAAGTGCTGAACGCCTTCACGGAAGAGATGATCCGGGCCTGGGTCGCCGCGCTGGAGGAATGCCGCGACAACGACGACATCCACGTGGTCGTCCTGACCGGCGCCGGGCGCGCCTTCTGCGCCGGCGGCGACGTGCGGGCGATGAAGGAAAGCCCCGAGCGGAACAACCCGAACCTGACCAAGAGCCGGCTGTGGAACATGGTGCAGCACATCCCGAAGACGCTGCAGGAGATGGACAAACCGATCATCGCCGCGGTCAACGGCCCGGCCACCGGCGCGGGCATGGATATGGCGAGCATGTGCGACATCCGCATCGCCGCCGAAAGCGCGAAATTCGCCGAGAGCTACGTCCGCATGGGCCTCGTGCCCGGCGCGGGCGGTTGCTGGTTCCTGCCGCGGCTGGTCGGCATGCCGAAGGCGCTGGAACTGCTCTACACCGCCGATTTCGTGGAAGCGGCCGAGGCCAAGGAAATCGGCCTCGTCAACCACGTCTACCCGGACGACGAGTTGATGGAGCAGACTTACAAGCTCGCCACCAAGATTGCGCGCCGCGCGCCCATTTCGGTGCGGCTGATCAAACGCGCGACCTATCAGGGGCAACGCGTCGACCTGGTCACCCATCTCGACCAGATTTCGTCGCATATGACGATCGCGCGGTCGAGCGACGATCATATGGAAGCGGTCGACGCTTTCCTCGAAAAGCGTCATCCCCAGTTCAAGGGCAAGTAACGCGCACCATCTATTTTCGGCGAACACAAAGAGGCAGCGAGACACGTATGACGACCGACTCCCCGGAAAGCTCGAACGAGTTTGCCACGATTCACGAAATCATCCGCGCCGCGCGGACGAACCTCACGCAGGGCGCGTGGGACTATATGGCGGGCGCGTCGGAATCCGAGACGACGCTTCGGCGCAACCGGGCGGCGATCGACAAGCTCGCGCTTAAGCCGCGCGCATTGCGCGACATCCGCGAGATCGACGCCAGCGACACCGTCTTCGGCATGAATTTGCGCATCCCGGTTTTGCTGGCGCCGATCGGATCGCTGGAATCCTTCTCCCCGACCGAGGGGGCCGCCGCGTCGGCGAAGGCCGCCGAAGCCTTCGACATCATCCACATGCTCAGTTCGCGCTGCAGTCCGGGCCTCGAAGAGGTCGCGGCGGCGGCCGACAATCACCGGATATTCCAGCTCTATGTGCGCGGCGACGATAAATTCGAGGACGACTTCGCGCGCCGCGCCATCGCGCATGGCTACAAGGCCTTCGCGGTGACCATCGACACGGCGGTCTACAGCCGGCGCGAGCGCGACTACGCCAACCGGTTCGTGAAGAAATGGCGCGTCGACGTCAGCAACGACGAGCAGATCTGGCAGGCGAAATACACCTGGGACAACGTCAAGCGCTTCAAGGATACGCATGATATCCCGCTGATCATGAAGGGTATCGCCACGGCGGAGGACGCCGCGCTCTGCGTCGAGCACGGGGTAGACGGCATCTATGTCTCGAACCACGGCGGACGCCAGCTCGACCACGGCCGCGGGTCGATGGACGTACTGCCCGAGGTGGTCGCCGAGGCGAAAGGCAAGGCTACGATCATCGTCGACGGCGGCGTGTTGCGCGGCTCGGACATCGTCAAGGCGAAAGCGCTGGGCGCGGACCTGGTCGGCATCGGGCGCCTGCAATGCGCCAGCCTCGCCGCCGGCGGGATGGGCGCGCTCGTGCGGGCGTTGGAAATCCTGGAACAGGAGATCCAGATTTCCATGGGCCTCAGCGGCGCCACAAGCTGGGCCGATCTAGACGCGAGCTGCGTGTCCACGTCCACGACGGTCGCTTTTCCATCGGTCTTCAGCGCGCACCAGATGCTGAGCCTGAACCCGAACAAGTACTAAGAAGAAGGCTGCTACATCGATGAGCATCGAACCGGCACGGCAATTCGCCACCGTCCACGAGATCGTCAAAGCCGCGCGCAAGAACCTGGCGCAAGGCGTCTGGGACTACGTGGTCGGCGGCACCGACACCGAGACCACCCTGCGCCGCAACCGTCAGGCGCTGGATTCCATCGCCTTCCGGCCCCGCGTCATGCGCGACGTGTCGGCCCGCACGGCCAAGTCCGAATTCATGGGCCGCGATCTGCGGATGCCGGTCATCCTCGCCCCGATCGGCTCGCTGGAAACCGTCGAGGAAGGCGGCGGCGCCACACCGGCAAAAGCCGCCGAGATTTTCGATGTCGTGCATATGCTGAGTTCGCAGGCCGCACCGGGTCTCGAAGGAACCGCCAAGGCGGCGCCGGACAACAATCGGATTTTCCAGCTCTACATCCGCGGCGATCACGCCTTCCAGGACGACCATGTGAAACGCGCGATGGACAATGGCTATTTCGCCTTCGCCGTCACCGTCGATCTCGACCTCTACACCCGGCGGGAACGCGACCTCGCCAACCGCTATGTCCGACGGTCGCGCCGCATGGCGACCCAAGACCCTGCGGCCTATGCGAAGTCGATCGGCTTTCAGGCCGGTTACAACTGGGACGACATCAAGCGGTTCAAGGACAAATTCGATATTCCGCTAATCCTGAAGGGGATTGGCTGCGTCGAGGATGCCACGCTAGCGCTGGAACATGGCGTCGAAGGCATCTACGTCACCAACCACGGCGGCCGCGCGCTCGATACCGGGCGCGGGTCGGCGGACGTATTGCCGGAAATCGTCGCAGAGGTGAATGGCCGGGCCAAGGTCATCTACGACGGCGGGATCATGCGCGGTTCCGACATCGTCAAGGCGATGATCCTGGGCGCGGATGCCGTCGGCGTCGGCCGGCTGCAATGTCTCGGCATGGCCGCGGCAGGCGTGCCCGGATTGCTGCGGGTGCTGGAACTGTTGGAAGAGGAAATCCTCATCTGCATGGGCTTGCTCGGTGTCAACGGCTGGGACGAACTCGACCACTCGTTCATCTGCCCCGCCGACCCGGTGAACGAACCAACGGTGTTCAGCCAGCATCCGATGGTCGCGCTCGAGCCACACACATATTAAGAAAATCAGGAGTTCGCCCCCTTATGCCGGATAAGCCCGTTACGCCCCTGCCCGCCAGCACCGTCCTGCTTCTGCGCGACGGCGACGTTGGATTGGAGGTCTTCATGGTCGAACGGCCGACCAAGATGGACTTCGCGGCAGGCGCATTGGTCTATCCCGGCGGCAAGGTCGACCCGGCGGACAAGACGCCGTGGTTGCGGGAACGCAGCGGCCCGATCGGCGATCTCGACGATTTCCATCTTTCGCTGCACGTCGCAGCGGTGCGCGAGACCTTCGAAGAATGCGGCGTATTGCTCGCCCGGCCGAAGGGAAGCTCCGAAATGATCCCGGCCGATCGCGTGCCCGCACTGGACGAAAAATACCGCCAGCCGCTGATGAAGGACGAGATCGGCATCGACGAAATGATCGAGGCCGAGAACCTGGATCTCGCCTGCGATCTGCTCGTCTATTACGCGCATTGGATCACGCCGAAGATGCGGCCGAAGCGCTTCGACACCCATTTCTTCCTGGCCCCTACACCGCCGGGCCAAGTCGCCCTGCATGATGGCCTCGAATCGCTCGATTCCCTGTGGAACCGTCCGCAAGGCGTGATCGACGACTATGTGGGCGGTATCCATTTCGTGATGTTCCCGACCTACTGCACGCTCATGCGGCTCGACCGCAGCAATACCGTGGACGAAGCTCTGGAACGTGCGCGCGGCGAAAAAGTCGTCACCGTTCTCGGCCAGCGCGAAAAAGGCCCGGACGGATCGACGCGCATGATCCTGCCGAAGGACGCGGGCTACGATATCTTCGAAGTGCCCGACCCGAAGGCGCCCAACGGCAAACACTTGGTCGTTCACCGATAATCCGGTCAAGCGCGGGATGAAGAAAACCCAGTTCCCGAAAAAGATTCGCAGCCTCGAACCCTTTTCCGACAGGTTCGACGCCTTCCGGCTACCCGCCGAAAACTGCGACGTGTTGTTCGCAACCTATCCTGCGGGCACGGCAATCGAACCGCACACCCACGAGACGGACAACTGGGGCGTCATCACCAACGGCGAAATGTTCATCACGATGGACGGCACGGAAACCGCCTACCGTTCCGGCGACTGGTATCACGTACCCGCCGGCGCGGTGCACTCGGCGCGTTGCGAGGCGGAAACCGAAGAGATCGAGTTCTGGTTCAAGGCCGACGGGTAATCAATTCCTATGCGCCGCCAATGACGTCCTTGCCGCGAAGCTCGGAAATCGCTTCTTCGTCCATCTCCAACAGGTCACGCAACACCTCTTCCGTATGTTGGCCCAGCAAAGGCGCCGCAATCGGCGGCGCCGCCGGTGTGCCGGACATCTTGTAGGGTGTGCCCAGCATGCGCAGATCGCCCGCCGTCGGATGCGGCACGGTCACGACCATGTCACGCTCCGCTACTTCGGGCGATTCCAACGCCTCGGAGATCGAACGTACCGGCCCGGCGGCCACGCCCGCCTCGCGGCATTTGGGAATCCAGTAGTCGAGCGGCTGATCGGCGAAGATGTCGCTGAGCAGCCGCATGACCTCGTCCCGGTTGGCGGCCCGGTCCGGATTGCTCTTGAAGCGCGGGTCGTCGATCCATTCCGGCCGGTCGATCACATGTTCGCAGAGCGAATTAAAAAGCCGGTCGGTCCCGCAGGCGAGATAGAACATCCCGTCTTTCGCATGGAACGCGGACGCCGGCACAGCCGCCGCATGGGTATTGCCGGTCCGGACCGGGTCTTCCCCGGTACAGAAATAGCCTTGGGCGAAATTGCCAAGCACCGCCGCCGCGCCATCCATAAGCGCCAAGTCGATATGCTGGCCCTGTCCGGTCTCACGCCGCGCGATCACGGCCGAGAGGATCGACGTGCTGGCGTACAGCCCAATGAACAGGTCGGTCAGAGACAGCGGCGACCGCACCGGATCGCCGGCCGGATCGCCGGTGATCGCCATCAATCCCAGTTCCGCCTGCAGGACCGGGTCGAGACCCGGCCGTTCAGCCATGCTGCCTTCTTGTCCGTAGGAGGAAATCGAGCAGTAGATCAGGTGCGGATGCCGCGCCTTCATCGTGTCGTAGTCGAGCCCGAGCCGATGCATCACACCGGGGCGGAAGTTCTGGATCAACACGTCGCATTTGGCGGCGAGCCGGTGAACGATATCGCGCCCGGCCTCGCCGCTCAGGTCGAGCGCGACACTCTTTTTTCCCCGATTGAAGGCTAGATAGAAATGAGATTCACCGCCGGCTTCGGGCGGCTTGAAATGCCGCGTATCGTCGCCGTGTCCGGGCCGTTCGATCTTGATGATTTCCGCACCCAAATCCGCCAGCTGCATGGTGCAGAACGGGCCGGCCACGATGCGGGTCAGGTCGAGAACCCGGATCCCCGTAAGCGGCGGCGCGGCCGAACCGGCGTCGATCATAGTTCGACGACCGCCCCGGTACGGAAACCGTTCACCGTCTCCACCGTGCTGGCGACGATCTCGTCCAGGATCTGCCGGGCGGGCTTGCGGTCCTTCAGCATGCCGCCGATCTGTCCCGCCGGGTTGCTGATCAAATCGTCGCGGCCTGCGCGCACGGCGGCCTCGTTGAAATCGTCCATCAGAATCTTCTGATACGGCATCGGTAAGGGGTCAAGACTGCAGGCGTCCCACGCCTCGGTGATCGGCGTGGTACGGCCGCGCATGGTCTTTCCGGTATAGACGCGGCGAATCTGGAAGTCCTTCGACTCCCCGCTCAAGATGGCGTCCTGTTTCTTGTCGCCGATATCGCTTTCCTCGGCGACAAGGAAGGCCGTGCCGATCCACGCGCCGATGGCCCCGAGGGCCAAGGACGCCGCGACGCCGCGCCCGTCCGCGATGCCGCCGGCCGCAACCACGGGGATCGGACTGACCGCGTCGACGACCTGCGGAATGAGTGGAAAATTCGCGAGATGGCCGGTATGGCCCCCCGCTTCGTGCCCCTGCGCGACGACGATATCGACGCCTGCCGCTTTCTGACGCTCGGCGTTGCGGGGCGTCCCCGCGAGGCCAAGGACGACCATCTTCTTCTCATGCGCTTGGGGGACCACCCAGGATGGGTCGCCGAGCCCCGCGGCGAAGGCCTGCACGTTCTCTTCCATGACGACGCGTACTTGGTCCTCGATCAGGTTGGTAGACACGACCGCTTCGTTGTCGACATACACATCGGGCAGGTCGTATTCCTCCATCAGCGATTTCACGAAGGCGACATGCTCCGGGAACTTCTCCCAAAGTTGACGGCGCACTTCCGTCCGGGTCGTGCCCGCCCCTTTCGCCAAACTCGCCGGCAGCAGCAGATCCACCCCGATCGGCTTATCGGTCAGTCGGCGCGTTTCCCGAATGACGCTGCGCAATTCCTCGGGCGGCAGGCCGGAACCGCCGACGACGCCCATGCCGCCCGCCTCGGACACTGCCGCCACCAAGGCCGGCGGTGTCGCCTTGCCGCGCGATCCCATCCCCGCCAGCAGGATGGGATATTCGATACCCAGCATGTCGCAGAGCTGCGTCCGCAATACCGGTCGTCCCATTTCATCCTCCCCGTGACCGCAGCGCCGATTTCTTCTCGTTATCCGACCGCTTCCGTTTTCAGAAGCCTTGCCCTGCGGTGTTCACATTCTTTATTACCGGCCCTTGAAATTCGGTTGCCGTTTCTCTTTGAAGGCCGCCACCGCCTCCCGATGATCCTCGCTCGACCGCACCACGGTCATATGCGAGGAGATTTGATCCATATGCGTCCAAAGGTCGGTTTCCAGACCTTGGGTGAGCGTTCGCTTAATCAGGCGGTTGGACAGCGGCGCGCCGCGCGCGATCTTTCCCGCGAACTCGAGCGCGCGATCCATGAACTCGCCGTCCGGCCAAACATGATTGACCAGACCGATATCCAGCGCCTCCTGCGCGGTGAGGAACTCGCTGGTCCAGAACATTTCCAACGCTTTCGACCGCCCGACGATGCGCGGCAGATGCCAGGCGCCGCCCGCGCCCGGGATCAGCCCGATGCGGGCATAGGTTTCGGCCAACCGGGCGCTTTCCGCCGCGACCCGAATATCGCATGTCAGGGCCAGGTCCAGGCCGCCGCCGACCGCGACCCCGTTGATGGCGGCCACGCTCGGCTTGTCCATCTGGACCATGCGCTTGGCGACCATCTGGGTCTGCGTCCACAGACGGGTCTTCGTCGTCATCGTCGTGTTGTCCGCTTTCTCCCCCATACGCTTGACGTCGCCGCCGCTGCAGAATCCGCGCCCGGCGCCCGTAACCAGCAGGCAGCGGATGTCGTCGTTCGCCTGCACCTCTTTCAGGTGCTCGACCCAACCGGTCAGAATACCCGGCGTGAAGGCATTCAATGCGTCCGGCCGGTTCAATGTCATCAGCGCGACCCCGTCGGTCACCTCGAACAAAAGGTCATCGGACATATCGTTGGTTATCCTCCTTCGCGGCGGCGGTACAGGATGGTGGCTTCCATCTCCTGCACCACGTCACCATGTTGATTCTTGATTTCCCGTTTCAGCGTAACGACGCCGCGTCCCGGCTTGCTGGTCTCGCGCTTCGACAGCACCGTCTGTTCCATATGGACCGTGTCGCCGTGTTTGACCGGCGTCAACAGCCGCCACTTGTCGATTCCGAGCAGCGCGAGCAACGTTCCATCGTTGATGCCGCTGGCGTATTGCAGCCCGCCCGCAATGCCATAGACCATCGGTCCATGGGCGATCACCTCGCCGAAGGGCGTGGTCTTGGCGTATTCGTAATTGCTGTGGACTTCATTGAAGTCGCCCGTGAGGCAGCAGAAGTTGACGATATCCGTGCCGGTGATCGTGCGCGCCGGGGTCGACAACGTCATACCGACCTCGAAATCCTCGTAATACATGCCGCGCGGTTTTGCGGTGCCGTCGGCACTCATCGCGCTTCCCTCCCCAACAGCATGGTGCAGTTGGACGACAGAATGCCGCCCTCGTTGTGCACCAGCGCCACGTCGTGGTTCTTCACCTGTCGGTCGCCTTGATCGCCGCGGAGCTGCCGCGTCGCCTCGACGATGCCGAAGATGCCGCCGCCGGCCCCGGCCTGGGCGTGCGACAACAATCCGCCGTCGGTGTTGATCGGCAGGCTGCCTTCGATCGCGGTCTCGCCGCGCAGGAACCGTTCGCCGCCCTCGCCGCGTTCCGCGAGGCCGAGTTCCTCCATCTCGATGATCGGAACGATGGTGAAACAGTCATAGAGCTGCGCGAAATCGACATCGCTGGGGCCCAACCCCGCCATCGCATAGGCCGCCTCGCCGGATTGCTTGCACCCGAATTCGGTCAGGCTCGGCGCGGCGATCAGATGTTCGTGCGTATGGAACTCGCCGATCCCCAAGAGATAGGCCGGTGCATTGGCGAGGTCGGGCGCGCGGTCCGCACGGGTCACCACGAAGGCCCCGGCAGCGTCCGAGATCAGGCAACAGTCGAGGATGTTCAGCGGCTCGGCGATCGGCTTCGAATTGAGAACGTCTTCCGCCGTGATCGGCTTGGTCATATGCGCGTTCGGATGCCGCAGCGCATGGTTCCGCCCATTCACGGCGACCGCGGCCATCTGCTCGCGCGTCGTGCCGAATTCATGCATGTAGCGCCGCGCGATCATCGCGTAGAAACCGGGGATTAGCGGGCCGTAGGGGTTCTCGAAATACGGATGACCGACGATGGTCAGCGCCGCGACCGCGGAATCCCGGCTTTGCCCGGTCGCCCGGTTCTCGCCCGCGCAGACCAAGACCGTGTCGCAATGCCCGGCAAGCACCGCTTCGGCGGCGTGCTTCAACATGACCGCGGGGGACCCGCCGCCGACCGCCACCGAGGCGCAGTAACGCGGTTGAATACCGAGATACTCGGCCACCACGGTACCCAGCATGAAGTATGGCTCGGTCATCGTATAGGCGGTCAGCACGCCGTCGACATCCTTGAGCGCGAGACCCGCATCGTCGAGCGCCCGCTTGCACGCCTGCGCATTGAGTCCGACGCCGGTCATCTCCGGCACCTTTCCGATGTCGGATTCGCCGACGCCGGCGACGATGATCTTGTTGCGAAGGCTCATCCGATCACGCCCGCCTGAATTGCGGCACCTTGGCGCCATCATCGCCGCGATCCTCGAACTCGACCGTCACCGCATCGCCGATCGCAACCTCGAGGGCATCCGCGCCGACGATGTTCGACATCATGCGCGGCCCTTCCTCGAGGTCGATCAAGGCGACCACATAGGGCGTGCGTTCCTGGAATTCCGGAAAGGCGGCGCGGTGCACCACGGTGAAGCTGTGAACGGTGCCGCGCCCGGCAGCTTCGACCCAATCGGTGTTGTCGGAACCGCACTCGGTGCAGAGATACCTGGGAAAGAAGCGCAGCGTTCCGCAATCAGAACACCGTTGCAAGAGGAGCTTGTTGTCGCGCGCGCCCTCCCAATAGGGCGCGGAATCGGCGTTGACCACCGGTGCCGGCAAATCACCGCTCATACACGGAACCCTCCCATCGTATTCTTCTTATCGTTCCCGCAGCCTTGCATACTGCCGGTCGAAGAAAAGAGTATAACCCAATTGAGTTGACGCTAAAAATCGGATTCCCGGGTTGTTGCCCGCAGTTGATTTTCGCTTCCCGGTCACTTCCCGTTACAATCGCCGACACCGCACCGGGCCGCGCACCCGATGCGATTTTGCGGCATACTCGGACAACCGCTTTAACAATTGAAACCAGCACCAGTGAGCATCATGGACTACGAAACGATCCTGTACGAAGAAGATGGCCCGGTCGCCACGATCACGCTGAACCGGCCCGAAGACGGCAACATGTTCAATCCGACGATGTGTTTCGAGGTGCGGGACTGCATCGACCGGAACCGCCGGGAATCACGCACCCGGGTGATCATCCTAACCGGCGCGGGCGATCGCTTCTTCTGCATCGGCGGCCGCAAGGAAGACATGGAGGACAGCCTGACCTATTCCGGCGTCATCCCGGTCCTCGACATGTATGAGAGCATCGAGCGATCCCAGAAGCCGGTGATCGCCAGCGTCAACGGCTACGCCGTCGGCGGCGGCAACGTGCTGCAGGTCGTGTGCGACCTGACCATCGCCGCGGAAAGCGCGATCTTCCGGCAGGTCGGCCCGTCGATGGGCAGCTTCGACGCCGGGGTCGGCACCTGGTATCTCGAAGACCAGATCGGCAAGAAGCGCGCCAAGGAGATGTGGTTCTGCAACGACAAATACACCGCCGAGGAAGCCCTCGCGATGGGCCTGATCAACCGGGTGGTGCCGGACGATAAACTGAAGGAGGAAACCAAGGCCTGGGCGCTGCATATCGCCGACCGGGGTTCGGTGGCGCTGGCCTCGATCAAGCATTCCTTCAGCGTGCGGACGACCGGGGTCAACGGATTGGGCCGAATGGCGCATGACCTGCTGCTGCGGCAATACCTCGATTCCGAAGAGTCTAAGGAATTGGGCGCGTCCTTCGGCGAGCGCCGCAAACCGGATTCGAAGAAGTTCGGCCACTGAGGACGATCCCGTGACCAACCGGACTCTGACGCTGCACGACCCCGCCACGGCCCGGCACTATTACGATGCCGGAATGTGGCAATCGGACACCCTGTATTCGCTACTCAGCGCCCATGCGCGGGACCGCCCGGACGGCTACGCGGTGCGGGACAGCGGGCGGCGGCTCACATGGTGGCAGCTCAAGGACTGGACCGACTCAATGGCGGCGGTTCTGCATGAAAGCGGCCTGGTCAAGGGACAGCGTGTCTCGCTCTGGCAGCCGAACCGGGTGGAAGCGGTCGTCACGATGCTCGCCTGCGCACGCAATGGCTATATCTGTAATCCGTCGCTGCATCTGAACTACGCCGGGGACGAGATCGTCGGCCTGCTGGACGCCGTCCGGGTGTCCGCACTCGTCGTCGAGGAAGGCTACGGCGCGGCCACGCCCGAGGTGCTGAAATCGATCGAAGGACTATCCTCGATGAAGCGGGTCTTTCGGCTGCCGGCAGGACGGACGAGCGGCAGCGATTTCCCCGAGATCATGGATTACGGGCGCGAACGGCCGGACCCGGACCCGAGCCCCGACAAGCCGTTCTACCTGGCCTTCACGTCGGGAACGACCGGCACACCCAAGGGCGTGCTGCATTCGGACAACACGCTGCTCGCCAATGCGCGCGACATGGTCCGGGACTGGAACCACGACAAGGACACGGTGATCCTGACGCTGAGCCCGCTGAGCCATCACATCGCGTGGGTGGCGGCGTGCGAGATCATGGTCTGCGGCGGCGAGATGGTGTTGAACGACCCGCCGGACGGCATGAAACCGCTCGACTGGATCGTCGAGACCGGGGCGACCTATGTCATGGGCGTGCCGACCCACGGAATGGACATCCTGGCCGACCAAAAAGCGCGCGGGCTGGACCGTCTCGGCAAGGTCGCGACCTTCTACATGGCGGGGGCGCCGATCCCGCCGGTCACCGCCGAGGCCTTCCTGACCCAGGGCATCAAACCGCAAAACGTCTACGGCATGACCGAAAACTCGTCGCATCAATACACCTATCCCGACGACGATCCGGTGACAATCTGCGAGACATGCGGCCGCGGCGGACGGAGCTACGAGGTCAAGCTGTTCGCCCAGGACAACCGCGACGAGGAAGTCCCCGTCGGCGAGGTGGGGCAGATCGGCGGCAAGGGCGCCTGCCTGATGCTGGGATACTTCGACAACCAGACCGCCACCGAGGACTCCTTCAACCGCGACGGCTGGTTCCTCTCGGGCGACCTGGGACGGCTGGACGAGCACGGCAACCTCGCCATCGTCGGACGGATGAAAGACATCATCATTCGGGGCGGCCACAACATCCATCCGGCGCGTATCGAGGACCTGGCGATCAAGCATCCCAATATCGAAAAGGCAGCCGCCTTCGCCGTTCCGGACGAGCGGTTGGGCGAGAAGGTCGGGCTAGCGGTCATGCCGGTACAATCGCCCGCTCCCGTGGGCGACGAAGTCCTCAACCACCTGCACACCGCGGGCCTGTCGAAGTACGACATGCCGGAATACTTCATCGTCATGGAGAATTTCCCCCTGACGGCGAGCGGCAAGATCCTGAAACGCGAACTGGCAGACTGGGCGCGCAGCGGCAGAATCAAACCGGATCCGGTCCGCTTCACCGAACCCGACGCCTGAGAGGAACGCATAGACATGTCCATCGAACTAAGCCGCCGGGATGAATTCGCCGTCATCACGCTGTCGCGCCCCGAGGCGTTGAACGCGCTGAATGTCCAGATGATCAGGGATATCGGCAAGGCGATCCACGAGGCTGGCGCATCCGATGCGCGCGCGCTGATCGTTACGGGTGAGGGCGACAAAGCATTCTGCGCCGGCGCGGATATCAAGGAACTACTCGGCCGCTCTCTGATCGAAGCCAAACATGGCGCTGAGCTCGGCCAATGGACCTTCGCCGAGTTGGACCGGATGCCGATACCGTCGATCGCCGCGATTAACGGCTACGCCTTCGGCGGCGGGCTGGAACTGGCCCTCGCCTGCACGTTCCGCGTGGCGAGCGCGAACGCCAAGATGGGGCTGCCGGAAATCAAGCTCGGCGCGATCCCCGGGTACGGGGGTACGCAGCGGCTGCCGCGCGTCGTCGGCGAGAGCCGCGCCCTCGACATGATCATGACCGGCCGGACCGTCGACGCCGCCGAGGCCGAGCGGATAGGGCTGGTCAACCGGATCGCCGACGGCGACACCCTGGACGCCGCCGTCGCCTTTGCGCGGGAGTTCGCGGGTTTCAGCCTGCCGGTGCTGGGCTTTGCCCGCGAGGCCGTCACCCGCGCATCCGACAATCCGATCAATGAAGGTTTGCGGATCGAAGCCGATCTCAACACGCTGGCCTTTCAGACCGAGGATGTGGTCGAGGGCATGAACGCCTTCATCGAGAAACGCAAAGCGGAGTTCAAGGATGCCTAAAGGTGCCGTAGCCGTTACCGGATCGAGCCGCGGCATCGGCGCAGCCATCGCGCGCGAACTCGCCGCGCGCGGGTTGACCGTCGGGTGCCTGTCGCGCGGCGGCGGCCTGCCCGACGGCGCGGAGGCGTCGGAGAAATTCATCCCCGCACAATGCGACGTCACCGACGAAGCCAGTATCCGTGACGCCCTCGCCGCCGTGGCCGAGGAGGCGGGCGGTCTTGCGGGCGTGGTCAACAACGCGGGCATTCACCGGGAAACCCGGAGCCGGGACCTGACGACCGACGACTACGCCGAAATCATGGAGACCAACGCGACATCGGTAATGATCGTCAGCCGCGAGGCCTATCCGCATCTGGAAAAACAGGGCGGCCGGATCGTCAATATCGGCTCCTTCTACGACAAGCTCGGCGTGCCCCGCACCCTCGCCTATTGCGCATCGAAGGCTGCGGTTGCGGCGATGACCCGCTGCCTCGCCGCCGAATGGGCCAAGGCAGGCATCAGTGTGATGAATGTAGCCCCCGGATTCATCGCAACAGATCTCAATAGTGACGTAGTGCACGAAGAAAAATTCCAGACCTGGCTCAACGGTCGATCACCGGTCCGCCGACCAGGCACGACAGAAGAAATCGCTCGAATCGTCGCATCATTGTTCACCGAAGACGTCGCCTTCCTGACCGGCGAGACGATCTATGTCGACGGCGGCCAAGGGATGGCCCTGTGAGGGTCTTTGCCCAACTCGACGATACGCTGCGGCTGAACGAAGAGGAGTCGCTGCTGCTCGACAGCGTCCGCACCCTGGCGCGCGACAAAATCGCGCCGCGCGCGGAAGGGCATGACCGTGATGGCAGCTTTCCGTGGGACAACGTGGCGGACATCAACGCGCTCGGCCTGAACGCCATGTTCATTCCGGAGGCGTATGGCGGCGCGGCCTTATCCTACTGCGTCTATCTCGCCTGCGTCCGTGAAATCTCCAAGGCCTGCGCGTCGACCGGTGTAATCTGGGCGACCAACTTCCACGCGATGAAGCCGGTGATCGATCTCGGCAGCGAGGCCTTGCGGCAGAAGTTCCTGCCGCGCATGGCGGAGGGTGCGCTCGCCTCGCTCTGCATCACCGAGCCGAACGCCGGATCGGACGCAACCGGCATGCAGACCAAGTTCACGCCGGACGGCGACGAAATTCTCGTCAGCGGCGGCAAGACCTTCATCACGAATGGCGGCGCATCGGACTTCTATCTCGTCTTCGGCAAATGGAGCGAGATCGACGATCCGCGCGGCGCGATCACCGCCCTGATCGTCGAAAAAGACACGCCGGGTTTCAGCACGACAACGCCGGAAGACAAGATGGGGTTGCGCGCGTCCTCTACCTCTGGCCTGGTGTTCGACAACTGCCGCGTTCCGATGGAAAACCTGCTTGGCAAACCGGGCGACGGGTTGCCGATCCTGCTGGCATCGCTCAACAAGTCCCGCCCCAGCGTCGCGGCGCACGCGCTCGGCATCGCCCGTGCAGCCTTCGAGGATGGGGTCGCCTATATCAACCAACGCAGCCAATCCGGCCGCCGCATCGTCGAGTTCCAAGGCATCCAGTTCATGCTGGCGGACATGGCGACCGATCTGGCGATGTGCGAAAACTGGCTCTGGCATGTGGGCCGGCTGATCGACGGCGGAGCGGACGATTTCGGCGTCGAGGCCTCGATGCTGAAGATGCGTGCCTCGGACCTCGCAATGCGGATTGCGACCGACGCAGTCCAGTTCCACGGCGGCTACGGCTATATCAAGGAATACCGGGTCGAACGCCTGATGCGGGACGCCAAGGTCACGCAGATCTGGGAAGGCACGAACCAGGTCCACCGGCAGCTCATCGGCCGCAGCTTCCTCGAAAAATAACAACAAAACGGACTCCCATGGCGACCTTCAAGACGCTTCCGGACACGGAAAACACCTTTCATGACCTGCTTGGCTACACATTCCGCGAATGGCGGGACGGTTATGTCGAACTGGAATTGCAGGTGCAGAGGAAACACCGGAACCGGCAGGGCTGGATTCATGGCGGCGTTATCCTGAGTCTGCTCGACATCGCCAGCACCTTCGCCGGCAACCATAGCGAAGCGGGGCCGACCGCCACCGTGACGGTGAACATGTCCTGCAACTTCATCGCCGGCACCCAGGAAGACATCATTCGCACCGAGGGCCGTCTCGTCCGGAAAGGCCGCTCCACCTTCTTCACGGAGAACAAGGTATTCGAAGACGCGAGCGGCAAAATCTTGGCGACCGCGCAAGGCGTCCATAAAATTCTCTAATCCGCACCCGGCGCTCAAGGAGACAGCCATGCAACCGTTGGACGGCGTCCGCGTTCTCGATTTCTCGACCCTGCTGCCGGGTCCGCTGGCCGGCTTGCTACTCGCCGAGGCGGGCGCCGACGTGATCAAGGTCGAGCGCGCCGACTACGGCGAGGAAATGCGGCTTTACGAGCCGCGATTCAGCGACACCAGCTTGAACTTCGCCGTATTGAACCGCGGCAAGCGCAGCCTGGCGCTCGACCTAAAGGATCCGGCGGTCATCGAGAAGCTCAAGCCGTTGATCGCCGACTCACAGGTGATCCTGGAGCAGTTCCGGCCCGGCGTTATGGATCGCCTCGGGCTCGGCTACGAGGCGATCAAGGCGATCAATCCGGCGATCGTCTATTGCTCGATCACCGGCTACGGACAAGACGGCCCGAAGGCGCAGACTGCCGCGCACGACCTGAACTATATCGGCGATACGGGCATGCTCGCCCTCTCCGGCGACCGCGACGGCGCACCGATCCCGCCGCCGGGCCTGATCGCCGATATCGGCGGCGGCACGCTGCCCGCGGTGATCAACATCCTGCTGGCCCTGCGGCAGGCCGAGAAGACCGGCAACGGCACGCATCTCGACATCGCCATGTGCGATGGCCTGTTTGCCTGGCAGTATTGGGCAATCGGTGCAGTCGGCATCACCGGCCGCGCGCCGAAACCGGGCCGCGACCTGGTTACCGGCGGCACGCCGCGCTATCAGATCTATCGCACGGCCGACGGACGGTTTGCCGCCATCGCCGCGCTGGAGCAGAAATTTTGGGAGAACTTGTGCGACCTGATCGACCTGCCCGATTCCTTCCGGGACGACGCCAAGGACCCCGACGCCACGCGCGACGCCATCGCCGAGATCATCGCCTCCAAGCCCGCCGATCATTGGCGACATCTCTTCGCGTCCCGCGATACTTGCTGCACCATCGTCCAAGACATGGCGGAAGCCTTGGCCGATCCCCATTTCAAGGACCGCGGCCTGTTCGACCGGCGCGTCGTCGACGGCGGCGAGGCGATCACGGCGATCCCCGTCCCCATCGCCCCGCAGTTCCGCAATGACGAGAAAGAGGCCGGTTATCCGAAACTGGGCGATGCGAACGACCTGCTGTCGGGAGATGTGGGCTAGTCGGCCGCCGCCGAGCCGCACAGCGCCTTGATGTCGCCGGCGCTCAGTCCCAGACCTACGAGCACTTCCCGCGTGTGCTCGCCGACTTCCGGCAAGCGGTAGAGCGGGTCACCGTCTCGGCTTGGCGGGGCGCCCGGAAT
The DNA here is from genome assembly GCA_965228975.1 of Alphaproteobacteria bacterium. Classification (GTDB taxonomy): domain Bacteria; phylum Pseudomonadota; class Alphaproteobacteria; order UBA8366; family UBA8366; genus JAJFJD01. The sequence goes on along the minus strand of OZ245851.1, from coordinate 707,977 downwards.
GCTCGGCACCGGGACGGTTCCCACGCCCGGCTGCGTGATCATCGGCGCGGCGTTGACCGCCTGTACATGCAAATCGTCGAGCCAATCCAGCGGTGATTGGACCGGGCTGCACAGCACATCGACTTCTTTCATACGCTCCACCCAAACCGCGGTGGTTTCCTTCCGATAGGCCTCCCGCAGCAGCGGCAGCAGGATGTCCTTGTTGGTCGCCCGGGTCTCGAAACTGTCGAAGCGCGGGTCTTCGGCCAGCTCGGGCACGCCGAGGACACGGCAGATTTCCTTGTATTTCTCTTCCTGCAGCAATGTCACCAGGACCCAACCATCCTTCGTCGGGAACACGCCACCGGGCACGTTCGGCAAACGCGGCGGGCCTCCAACGAGATAATGTTCCAGGATATTCGGCGCGAGAACCGCCGCGGTGGTCTGCATCAGGCTAACATCGAGATAGCGTCCGGTCCCGCCGTTTTGCCGCCCGATCAGCGCCATGGACACAGCCTGGAAGGCGTACAAGCCCGTCAACAAGTCGATAAGAAAGGCCCCGGTCTTGGTCGGCTCGTCTTCGCTGGAGCGGTTGACCGACATCATCCCGGAGAACGCCTGGGCCACGGTGTCGGTGCAAGGGAGATCGCGATACGGTCCCTCCTGCCCATAGCCGCTGATCGATACATAGATGATGCCCGGATTTTTCTCGGCGACCGCGTCATATCCGAGACCGAGCCGGGCCACCGCGCCGGGGCGGAAATTCTCGATGAAAATATCCGCCTCTCTGGCCATACGCTGTGCCACATCCAGAGCCGCCGGTTTCTTCAGATCCAGAACGATGCTCTTCTTGCCGCGGTTATAGGACGCGGACAGCGCCGTTTGGGTGCCGTACCGGACGCCGATTGCACGAATCCAATCGCCGGCGGGCGGTTCGATCTTGACGACCTCCGCGCCATACAGCGCAAGCAGCATGCCGCAATGCGGGCCGGCGATTCCCTGGCTAATATCAAGAACTTTCAAGCCCTTCAGGGGCAAATCCATGGCGAGTAATTCCTAGATCGTTAAGGGGCAATTCCTGCAAGGCTATAAGACGAATGACAGGACCGCCAAACTTATCGATACCCCGATGAAAATTTGTACGGACAAGTTGCCGGCTTCCAGGCAGGACGATAAAGTCGGCCCGGTTCATCGGCCTGCCACCCAACCCGGCGCGGCCTATCGTTGAGGAGTTCCATTGTGCAGCAATCCGCCGCGAATTCGAACGCACCGGACCGGACCCGGCAACTCGCCGACGAAGCAATCGCCCTGGAACCCGGCGACCTCGGCACGGACGATGTCGCGCAATTGAAGCGCCTGCTGCTGGATCATCTGGGCGTTTGCATCCGCGGATCGTCGCTGCCCTGGGGCGAAGCGCTCAACGACTGGGCCGAACCGTATGGCACGTCCGGCCCTTGCGTCATCTTCGGCACAAAATTTCGCGCGCCCCCGCCGGTGGCCGCGCTGGTCAACGCGACGGCGGCGCACGGCCTCGAAATGGACGACACCCATGACGAATCGATAACCCATCCGGGTGCAGTGGTGATCGCGACGGCATTGGCCGTCGGCAGCGCGGAAAACCGCAGCGGTGCGGAGATCCTGGCGGCAATTGCGGCGGGATACGAGGTGATGGCGCGGATCGGCCCGGCGGCGGATGTCGCCAACATGATCGAGCATGGGTTTCACCCGACCGCCTTGTTCGGTGGCTTCGGCGCAGCCACGGCGGCCGGCAAACTGCTGGGACTCGACGCGGCAGGCCTCTGCTCGGCCTGGGGCCTGATGCTCTCCATGGCCGGTGGTTCGATGCAGTTCGCGGAGGACCCGCACGGGACCACGGTCAAACGGTTGCACGGGGGCTACGGCGCACATAACGGTACGATGGCCGCGCAGTTCGCGAAGCTCGGCATCGACGGGCCGAAGCAGGCGTTCGACGGCACCTACGGTCTCTGCAACATGTATGGCCAGACGCCGCAACCGGAGAAGCTGACCAAGAAATCCAACGCCCGGCTGGAAATCCACAACATCAGCATCAAGCCCTATCCGTGTTGCCGGCTTTTCCATTCGACGATCGATGCGTTGTCGGAGACGACCGACGGCATGACGCTTGCGCCCGACCAGATCGAAAGGATCCTCGTCGGCGGCCCGACGATCATGGTGACGCAACATCTTATGCGGCGGCCAACCAGTGTCATGGCGGCGCAATACAGCCTGCCATTCGCGCTCGCCACGAGCCTTCTGAAGAACCCGCATGCCTATGAATCCTACGCGGAAGACCAACTCGACAACGGCGCCATCCTGGACCTTGGAGACCGCGTCGACGCCGTGGTGGAGGACAAGCTCGATGACGCCTTCCCCGCGCATTTCGGAAGCTGGGTCGAGGTGACCACGCGTGACGGCGAAACCCGCCGGGCCGACGTTCTCGACAGCTACGGCACCGCGGCCCGCCCGATGCCGGACGATGCGCTGCGCGACAAGTTCGCCGGTCTGGCCGGCACGGTCATGCCGGGCCTCGATCCGAAGTCGGTGTTCGACGCCGTCGAGGATTTTTCCGACGCACCGGATGCCAACGCGTTGGTCGGGTTGTTCGCCCGGACATAGCTCTCACTTCTCGATACAAACACAAAGACAGGACGCCAAATGCCGCTTCTCAACCTGGAAGACGACGCGAAAAGAGTCATGGAAACCATCGAGGGCGGCGGCATCGCCGTGCTCCAACTCGATGTGGCCTATCTTGTTTGCGGCAACAAGGCAGACGCGATCGCCCGAATCTTCGAAGCCAAGGGACGCACCTTCGAGAAGCCGAACGGCATGCTGGCTAACTATGAAATCTTCGAACAGTTGCTGATCACGTCGGACAAGGCCAAGGAGGTAACACGCGCCGTCACGCAGGATTTCGACTTACCGCTATCCGTCGTCGCGCCCTTCCGTCCCGATGCACCGATCCTGGCCGGGCTGGAGCCCTTCGCTATCGAACGATCCACCAAGGCGGGAACGCAGGACATCCTTTTGAACGCCGGGCCGCTGGCCAACAAGTTGGCGGACATGAGCCTCGAGCGGGGAACGCCCGTTCTGGGATCGTCGGCGAACAAGTCCGAAACCGGCAGCAAGTTCCGAGCGGAAGACGTCGACCCAGGCGTGCGAGACGCGGCGGACCTGATCATCGACTACGGCCTGTGCCGCTACCACAACCCGATCGGCACCTCGAGTACGATTATCGATCTCGCCAACTTCGAAGTGCTGCGATGGGGCGTCTGTTTCGATCAAATCGCCGATATTCTGCAGCGCTTTTTCGACATAGAGCTAGCGCCGAGCCCGCACCTATAGGGTCCCGACCGATCTCGGTTCAATTCGCCGCGAGGCAGATCGCGTTATCGAGTTCCAGCAAATCGTCGGCGGTCTCCAGCCCTATAATCGCCTTCCGAATGCGCCTCGCCCGTCGTTCGCTGACCGCATGCCGTGCGTTGTCCTCGAATTTCTCCGCAACCTCGGTCGCTGAAATCGGGCTGAGATCCGATCCTCGATTGTATTGCTGACTATGGGATAACTCCCGGCCATCCGTGGTTCGGATCGAAACGGCACCGGAAAAATACTCCGGGAACAACGTACCATCGGTTACCTCGTAACTGACCCGGTCGCTGAGACTGGCAATGTCCGGATCGAGGAAGGCGGTCGGCTGAATCTCCGTCAAGGTGAAACGGCCCCGTGTGAGCGCCGCCGCGATCGTGTAGTGAATGCTGAATTGCGACGAATAGGAGTTCTGCGGCCGCCGTTTCTGGTTTTCAGGCTCGCAGATCGCCATCTGATCCTTATGCACATAGGCGGTGACAGATTCGATTTCATCCGGCTGCAGATTGTGTTCTTCGCGGATCGCCAATGCACAATCGATATACGCGTCTGTCCAATTGCACGCCGGGTACGGCTTGAAGGCGACGTTGATGATTTCCCATTCCTCGCCCAAACCGTAGGTGCAGGCCTCGATATCGGTCTCTGATTGGTCGGTCATGCAATTGTAGAGGCCATACTTGCCCTCGTAACACGTGCGCGGACCGGTAAAACCATGCTTGGCCCAGGCCGCGGATGTCAGGCCGTTGGACGCCGCAAGCCCCGGATGGATACGCTTCGACCAGGCGCCGTCCGTGTGATACTCGCGCATTCCGCCGGCCATACTGTGCGCCAATCCCTGTGCATGGGTGAGTTGTTGCTCGGTTAGGTCCATGAGCCGGCCGGCGATCATCGCGCTTGCATATGTGCCGACAATGGACGTCGAATGGAACCCGGCAACGTGGAAATTGCCACCGGCGGCCTTGGCGATCCGGGTACCGACCTCAATGCCGATGATATAGGCGGCCAACGCGTCCCGCCCACTCTTCCGATTTGCCAGCGCGGCCGCCAGCATGGTCGGGACGGCACTCGACGACGCATGATAAATGCCGGCGGTATATGTATCGTCGAAAGCAAGGCCGTGGACCAGGGCGCCGTTCACCATCGCGGCGTCGCGCATCGGTAACCGTACCGACATTCCAATGACCGGCGAATCCCCATCCCCGGCCAAACCGCGCGCCGCCATCAATGCCCGTTGCGCGAATTCACGGGTCGTCGACGCCAGGGCGATCCCGAAACTATCCAGAAGATGGAGCTTCGCGAGATACACAACATCATTGGGTACCCGCTCGATATCGAACGTTGCAGCATAATGGGCAAATCGCTCCGATACCGACGTCGATCCCGCGCCAATATTGCGCTGAAATACAGCAGGCTTGATAACCGTGCTCATCAAAAAACTCTCCCTCACCGCATATCGGCGCAGTATATGCCATGCAATCGCGAAATTGAGAATAGCAGTCTCACGTAGAATTCATGTGCCTGGAGCATATGCCAAACGCCTGGAATTAGAGTTAACGGAGTTGTAACTGTCCGCACAATAGGTTGCACAATTGCCAACCCGACTTGAGAGACCGGCTGCTGGGCTCCAACATGACAGGTTACGACTACGATCTCATTGTTCTTGGTTCCGGACCGGCCGGTCAACGCGCCGCAATCCAGGCCGCAAAACTGGGAAAGCGCGCGGCGGTAGCAGAGCACCGCGCCGTGGTCGGCGGCGTCTGCATCAATACGGGCACAATTCCCAGCAAGACCTTGCGCGAGGCAGTGCTTCATCTTTCCGGTTATCGCGAACGCAGCATCTACGGCGCATCTTATACCGTCAAACATGATATCACGATGGGCGACCTGTTGTTTCGGGCGGACCAAGTGATCAAGCACGAGATCGACGTCACCCGCCATCAGCTCCAACGCAACGGCGTCGACGTTCTCGACGGACGCGGCTCGTTCAAAGATCCTCATACTCTATGTCTCGCCTCGCTGAACGGGCAAGCCGAGCGCGAGATCACCGCCGAGAAAATCATTTTGGCAGTCGGAACGGAAACGACCCGTGATCCCCATATTCCGTTCGACGGCCAAAACGTGTTCACGAGCGACGATATCCTATGCCTTGAGACGTTGCCGCGGACCCTTGCGGTGATCGGCGCCGGCGTGATCGGTCTGGAATATGCGACCATATTCGCCGCGCTAGGCGTACGCGTCACCGTGGTGGATAAACGGCCCCGCCTGCTGCCCTTCGTGGACTCTGAAGTCATCGACGCGCTCATCTACCACATGCGCGATTCGCGAGTTACCTTGCGGATGCAGGAGGGCGTCAAGTCCGTCGCGCGCGGCACCAACGGGCACAGCGACCACATCTGCGTCGAGCTCGACAGCGGCAAGAAAATTACTGCCGAGAAGGTCCTCTACAGCATTGGCCGAACCGGGGCGACCTCGGCCCTAAACCTGCAGAATGCGAACCTCTCGACACTCGACCGCGGCCTGCTGGAAGTCAACGAATACTTCCAAACCGAGGTACCGCATATTTACGCGGTAGGCGACGTCATCGGGTTTCCCAGCCTAGCCTCGACATCCATGGAACAGGGTCGCCAAGCAGCCTGCCACGCCTTCGATGTCGAAGCCGAGGCCGTACCCGACTTATTCCCCTATGGCATCTACACGATCCCTGAAATTTCCACCGTCGGCCGCAACGAGGAAGAGTTGACCCGAGACGGCGTCCCTTACGAAGTCGGCAAGGCGGCTTACAAGGAGATCGCCCGAGGCCAGATCATCGGTGATACCACCGGCCTGCTGAAACTGCTGTTTCATATTGAAACGCGCAAACTCTTGGGTGTTTGCATTCTCGGCGAAGGCGCCAGTGAACTCGTGCATATCGGTCAGGCGGTCTTGGCGATGAACGGCACGATCGACTATTTCGTCGACACGGTATTCAACTATCCGACACTGGCGGAATGCTATAAGACCGCCGCCTTCGACGGCATTAACCGCCTCTCCTAACGTCCCAATTCCCGTCTCGTTCGGGGTGAACTTGACATTACCGGGCGCGGAACGATGCAATAAGCAGCGTTTCCACATGCTTCCCTGTTCCCACCGCAAACCGCGAGGCTTCGTCAAATGCCCAAGAACAATATGCCGCCAAAGACCGTCGATTCCTTTGACGAAATTTTTGACGTTGTTGTTGTCGGTTTCGGTTATGCCGGCGGGGTGGCCGCTATCGACGCCCATGATGCAGGCGCGAATGTTCTGCTGATCGAGAAAATGAACGCGCCCGGGGGCATCTCGATCTGTGCCGGCGGCGGCATCCGGTTGTCGAAAAACCGCGACTCAGCGATCCGCTACTTCGAAGCAACGAACGACGGCACGACACCGCGTAACGTTCATGAGGCCTTCGTCGATGAGATGATGGGTCTGGAAGACTACGTCCGCGATCTGGCCACGGTAAACGGCGGCGAGATCGTCCTGATCGACCGGCCAGGCAATTATCCCTTCCCCGGCCATGACGAGATGTTTTTCCTTGAGATCGGCGACATTCCCGGCTTCGACGGAGTCACCGCCTACCCTAGCGCCCGGTCGCATCGCAATGGCACGAAACTTTTCAAGGTGCTGCACGACAACGTCGACGAACGCGGCATCGAAGTCCGCCTCGGCACGGCCGCACAGCGGTTGATAACCGATAACGGCAACGAGGTCCGTGGCCTTTGGGTCGACGGACCGGATGGCCGGAAGGCAATCGGCGCGCGCCGCGGCGTCATCCTCGCCTGCGGCGGATTCGAAGCGAACTACGAGATGCAGCGCCAGTACTGGCAAGTGCACCCGGTGATCACGGCAGCCTTCCGCGGCAACACCGGCGACGGGATCCAGATGGCCCTCGATGTCGGCGCCGACCTCTGGCATATGTGGCACTATCATGGATCTTATGGCTTCCGGCATCCGGACCCCGATTATCCGTTTTCCATCCGCGTAAAACGCCTGCCGGACTGGACCCCGACGGTCCAGGAACCCGAGGTGGAAATGGCATGGATCCTCGTCGACAAGGGCGGCAAGCGGTTCATGAACGAGTATATGCCCTATGCGCAGGACACCGGGCACCGCCCACTCGATTACTACGACACGGTCACAAACTCCTTCCCGTATGTGCCATGCCACATGATCGTCGACGAGGTCGGCCGCACGCGCTACCCGCTCGGCACCACAATCTTCAACGATACCGAGATCGAGCCCTATTTCTGGAGCGACGACAACCAAAAGGAAATCGAGAACGGTATTCTGAAGAAAGCCGATACGCTGGATGAACTGGCCAAACTCCTGGATTGCGATGCGGACACCCTCAAAGCCACCATCGGCCGATGGAACGCCGCCTGCGAACGCGGCACGGATGACGATTTCGGGCGCAGTCCCAAGACGATGATGCCGATCAAGGAGCCGCCCTTTTACACCGGCATGATTTGGCCGGTCGTGTCCAACACCCAGGGCGGCCCGGTCCATGACGAACGAAACCGGGTCATGAACCCGTTCGGCGAGCCGATCCCGCGCCTGTTCGAGGCCGGGGAATGCGGGGGCATCTGGGGCTTCCTCTACTGCGGCGGCGCCAATCTGACCGAATGTTTCGTCGGCGGCCGGATCGCCGGCCGCGAGGCCGCGGCCCTGTCCCCATGGAACGACGGCTGAAAACGACCGCAATCGGTCTGACCGGCAAAATCCACAGTCTCGCCGCATTTTCGCCCAATCTACCGCCTACCGTTTCCACGCTTGAGGATTCGAGAGTCAGAGACTGAGTCTGACTGGCACATGTGATCCAAGAGACAGGGTTCGACGTAGACGATCTAGGGGTCAGTTTCCCGCGGCGGATGGTCACTCACGCACCCATCCTGAGCGGCCACGTTGCGGGATCTCCCCTGGCGGCCAATTCCCTCAAAGCCTTTGGTCGTCCCGGACGTGTCCTGGCTGCTTGTATTTGTTAAGCGGAAAGGTGTTCCGGACTGTGGAGGCCCCGTTGTAAATAGGCGGACAGCGGGGCCTCCCTTCATTCAGGCCCCGCTGCTCGTCTAGGCCGACGCGTTAGCGGCGCCATCAACGGTGTTGAACCGGTCCACGCGAAACGCCTCGATCGGCAGGTCTGTTACTCCATCCACGATGAGTTCCGACGTGATGCGCCCCACGATCGGCCCCATCTGAAACCCGTGTGCGGAAAATCCAAAAGAGTGGAATGCGTTCGGCGCGTTGCGGCTCGGTCCGATGACCGGGATTTGGTCCGGCATGATACCCTCGATCCCGGACCAGCAGCGCACGATCGGCACGTCCCGCATATGGGGAAAGACATCGACGACGGTGCGGGCGCTCAGTTTCAAACCCTTGAAGTTGAGCGTCGTCGTCTCCGCATCCCGGTCGGCCACGCCGCGATGCCCGCCGCCGATCACCACCGTACCGTTGGCGCCTTGTTTGAAGGAGAGCGGCCGCCCGGCCAATCCGACGACAGGGTCCAAGAAATGCGGTACCGGCGCGGTGACCATCATCATCGGTGCCTCGGGGGACAGCGGCACGGCATCGCCCATCATCGCCGCCAATTGGTCGCCCCACGCACCGGCGCTGTTGACCAGGGTCACGGCCTCGAACCGGCCGATCGACGTGCCGACTTCCCAACGGTCGCCCTTACGGTCGATCCCAAGCACGCGGACCCCCTCGTGCAGCGTGACGCCCAACGCGACCGCCTTCTGCCGGAACGACCACGTTGTCCGATAGGGGTTGGCGAAGCCGTCCCGCCGCGATACCACGCCGCCGACGCAGTGTTCCGCCACCGCCGGGCACAGCCGGCGCAACTCCGTCCGGTCAATCATTTCCTCGTGGTCGAAACCGAGCGACCGCACCATCGCCGCACGCTTTTCCAGTTCGGCCAATTCGGCATCGTTCTCGGCGATCTTGACCTGGCCGCTCTCCTGGAATCCGCAATCGTTGTCCACCAGGGATTCGATACGGTGCCAAATCTCCATGCTTTCAACCGACAGCGGAATCTCCGCCGGATGCCGGCCCAACCGTCGCACGCCACCGGCGTTCACACCGGACGCATGCCGGCCGGCGGCATTCTTTTCGAGCAACAGAACCGACTTCCCACGCATCGCCAAATGCAGCGCGGCCGAACAGCCATGCAATCCCGCCCCCACGACGATGACGTCGTACATACCGACCCTCCGTATGCTACGTCGGCAATGGTATCGCTAAACGCACTCGAAGTCCGGCTTCGATTGCGCGCTGCCGATCACGGCCGCATCGTGCGGCTGACCTCGCCGACCTGCATCTTCGTCACCTCATAAGCCTCCTCGACCCAATCACAGAGGATCGAACGAGTCTCCCGCGGGTCGATGATATCGATGACCGAGAATTTCTCGGCGGTGCGGAACGGCGAGGTGAACTTGGAATAGTGTTTTTCCAACTCGGCGAGGCGTTCCTCCGGATCGTCGGCGGCTTCCAATTCCTTGCGGTGGGCGGCCCATATTCCCCCCTCCAACGGGATCGATCCCCAATAGGCCGAGGGCCATGCGAACCGCAGATTGACCGAGCGTTTGCGCCCGTGCATGCCGCCCGCCAACCCGAAGGCACGGCGCATGATGATCGACACCCAAGGCGTCTGACTCTGCTCGATCGCGCCCAGGCATTTCATCACCGCGCCGATCGTGCCCGAGCTTTCCGCCGCCATGCCCGGCATGACGCCCGGCTGGTCGGTGAAATTGACGATCGGGATGTGGAAGGTGTCGCAGATGTCGACGAACTTCTCGACCTTGATTGCCGACGACCGGGTCATCGCGCCGCCGGAGCGCATCGGATCGTTCGCCATGACACCGACGGTATAGCCGTCCAACCGCGCCAGGCAGCACACCGTCGACGGGCCATTGTAGCGCCCGATCTCGAACATCGAGCCCTTGTCCAGCACCATGTCGAGGATGTCCCGCACCTTATAAACCTGCCGCCGGTTCCGCGGAATCACGGTGAGGAGTTTTTCCTCCGTACGTTCCGGGTCGTCGCCCGTCGGCTTGCGTTCCGGCACGGCATGGACATTGGTCGGCAGGTAGGACAGAAAGCGCTGGACCTGCTCGATGGCGTCGTCCTCGTTCTCGGCCACGTTGTTGACCGCGCCGCCGTCCCCGGCCTGAACCTTCCAGCCACCGAGGTCGTTCTTGTCGATATCCTCGCGCAGCGCCGCCTTGACGACGGGGGGCCCCGCCGCAAAGACCTGGCTCGTGTCCTTGACCATGACCGAAAAATGCGAGGCGCAGACCTTGATCGCGCCGAGCCCGGCGCAGGATCCGAGCGCCACGCCGACCACCGGCACCGTACCCATGAGCTGCATGACCGGCCAGGTGGGGTAACCGGGGATCTTGGTCGACCCCATCTGCTCCAGGAGTTTGACGCTGCCGCCCGCCGTATCCACCAGCCGCACCAGCGGCATCTGCATCTCATGCGCATAACGCTCGGCATAAACCCATTTGTCGGAGATGGTGGCTTCGGAAGACCCGCCGCGGATCGTAAAATCGTCCGCCGACACGACCACGCGCCGGCCGTCGATCTTACCCCGGCCCATGATCGCGTTGGACGGCGTCGAATCGACGAAGGTACCGTCGGCATCGTATTCGGCCTTGCCCGAGATCATGCCCAACTCCCGGAAAGTGCCATCGTCGACTAGCTTGTCCACACGCTCGCGCACGGTGTACTTGCCGAGCTTGTGCTGGTAGTCGATGCCTTTTTGGCCGCCCAATTTCCGGGCATTTTCTCGGCGTTGGTTCAGTTCGTCTACTTCGGTTTTCCAGCTCATGGGTTCCGTTGTCTTTTCGATTGGTTTGAAGTAGGACAACCATGCCCATTCCGGGGTCGTCCTGGCCCCACTTTTTGACGGCAGAGCGGCGAGATGCATCCTAGAGTCAGCATTTCATCCCGACCGCCGTCAAGCGCAGCTCGCAAATCGCATTGCCGGCAAACGATTTAAAGGAGGGAACCGTGTACTCGCTCACGGAAGACCGGGCGAAGGAGTGGCTTGCGACATCCAGCCTCCCTGCCCCGCGCGGCCAAGCCGCCGCATCGCCCGACGAAGCCGCAAGGATAGCCGACGGATTCGATGGGAAAGCCGTGATCAAAGCACTGATCCCAACCGGCCGCCGCGGCAAGGCCGGTGCGGTCCGGTTGGTGGACAGCCCGGCGCAAGCCGAAAAGGCCGCCGCCGACATGATCGGCACCGAAGTCCACGGCTTCAAGGTCGAGCGGGTCTATGTCGAGGAACAGGTCGACATCGCAGACGAGTTCTATCTCAGCTTCACCATCGATTGCTATCCGCCGAAACTGCTGGCCAGCCGCGAAGGCGGGGTCGATATCGAAGAAACGCACCGCAATAACCCGGATGCCGTGATCTCGCACGACATCGACCCGATCGACGGCGTCACGGAGTCGGTCGCCGCGGAAATCTGGCAGCGCTGCGGTCTGGAAGCGGGTCAGGTGAAGGTGCTGGCGCCGCTGACCGCCAATCTTTACCGCGCCTTCGTCGCCGCCGACGCGGTGATGATGGAGTTGAACCCGATTGCGCTGGATGCGGGCGGCGCGCCGTCGCTGGTCGGCGCGATGATGGGCATCGACGAGAATGGGCTAGCGCGCCATGAGGATTGGGCGGACGACGCCGACGGCAGTCTGATCGCCGCCTGGCGCGGCTTCAACGAGCGTGAGAAACGGGTCGCCGAGGCCAACCGGCGCATCAAGGGCGGTGCCATCCGCTACACCGAGCTCGACGGCGACATCGCGCTGCTGGTCGGGGGCGGCGGGGCCGGGCTGCTGCAGCACGACATGATGCTGGCCGCCGGCGGACGCCCGGCGAACCACACGGACACGAATCCCGGCGCCGGGATCGAGGAGAAGTTCAAGGTCGTGGTCAACGCGATCCTCGACAATCCGCAGGCGAAATGCCTGCTGGTCAGCTTCAATCATCAGCAATTGACGCGCTGCGACCGCAAGGTCATCCCGCTGCTGGAAGTCCTGCGCGAGCGCAACGTCGATGCCGGCAAATTTCCCATCATCATCCGACTCGTCGGCCCCGGCGAGGAAGAGGCGCACGCCCTCGCCAGCGAATACCCCGGAATTGTCTATCTCCCGTTCGATGCGTCGCTCGACGATGCCGTCAAGGCGGCGGTCGAAACCCGAAACCGGGTCGTGTCGGAAGGAGCATCGGCATGAGCATCCTGATCGACGAGAACACACGGGTGCTGGCACAGGGGCTGACCGGGACGCAGGGACGCCGCGACGCGCGCTTCTGCCTCGATTACGGCACCAAGATCACCTGCGGCGTCACCCCGGGCAAGGGCGGCGAAGACGTGTATGGCTTACCGGTCTACAACACGGTCGCCGAAGCCGTGGCACAGCACGATATCGACGCATCGGTAATCTACGCGCCGCCGATGCGGACCAAGGACGCCATCCTCGAAGCGCTGGACGCGGGCGTGAAGCTGATCTGCGCATTGGCCGAGTTCGTCCCGCGCCACGATACGGTGATCGTGCGCGCCGCGGCCGAAAAGGCCGGCGCAACCGTCGTCGGCTGCAACACAAACGGGCTAATCTCCGCCGGAAAAAGCAAACTCGGCGCGATCGGCGGCGACGATCCGGACGAGGTGTTCGTGCCTGGCCGGGTCGGCATCTGCTCGCGGTCCGGCGGTATGTCGGCGGAACTGGCCCTGGCCCTCAAACGCGGCGGTCTCGGCGTGTCGACATGCATCTCGATGGGCGGCGACGTGACGCCCGGCACGCCGATGGTCCGCTATGTTGAAATGTTTAACGCCGACCCGGACACCGATGCCATCGTGGTCTTCGGCGAACCGGGCACGACGGCGGAACACGAGGTCGCGGATTTTCTGCGTGCCGGAAAATGCGGGAAACCGCTGGTCGCATTGCTGGCCGGGGAATTTCAGGAAAACTATCCGGAAGGCGTCAGCTTCGGCCATGTCGCGGCCATGATCCAGTCGGAGTCCGACACGGTCTCGTCCAAACGCAAGATGCTGGAAGACGCGGGCGCGCATGTGGCGCGGTCGCTGGGCGACATCCCGAAAATCATCAAGGAAGTCTCATAGCCGGGCGACATACCTCCGGGCAAACCTCGGTTTTGGCGTTTCCCGAACCGATGTTACTGTGCACGCCGAGACAAGAATGCATCGCAGGGACACATCGTGCGCCTGGAAAACTCTTTCGACGTTCCCGTCGCCCCGGCGGAGGCATGGCGGATTCTGACCGACGTGGAACGGATCGCGCCCTGCGTCCCGGGCGCACGACTGACCGAGGTACTGGACGACGATGCCTATAAGGGCACGATGCAGGTCAAGCTGGGGCCGGTCAGCCTCGCCTTCGACGGCAAGGCGCAGTTCACCGAGCGCGACGACGACGCCCATACCGCCAAGCTGCGCGCCAACGGGCGGGAGACCCGGAACCGCGGCACCGCGGATGCCGACGTCACCTTCGCGCTGGAACCGCAAGGCGACGGGACGCTGGTCCGTATCGAGACCGAGTTGCAGCTTTCCGGTCCGGTCGCCCAATACGGCCGCAGCCAGGGCGTCATCCTGAGCGTTTCGGAAGAGATGATCGACCGGTTTGCGGCGGCTCTCAAAAAAGACATCCTTGCCGCCGAGACCCCGGGTGCCTCCGATGATTTGACACCATCTCCCGCCACCGACACTCCGCCGCCCGCATCCGGCGTGAGCATCGGCATCGGTGCTGTAATGCGCATGATCCGCCGGTTCTTCGCCGGCTTGTTCGGCAAGGCCTGAAACGATGAAACCACCACCCTTTTCCTACCACCGGCCGGACAGCATCGACGAGGCATTGGGCCTGCTAGCGACGCTCGACGACCCGAAGATCCTCGCGGGTGGGCAATCGCTGATGCCGATGATGAATTTCCGCTACGTCATGCCGGCCAATCTGATCGACCTCAACCGGATCGACGCTTTGAGCGGAATCGAGGACAGCGGCGAGACGCTGCGCATCGGCGCGATGGTACGGCAGCGCGACCTGGAATTGTCCGACCTCGTGAAGGCGCGCTGCCCGCTGCTGCATGCGGCGCTGCTGAACGTCGGCCACGTCCAAACCCGTAACCGGGGTACGATCGGCGGCAGCCTGTCGCATCTCGACCCGGCGGCGGAGTTGCCCGCCGCCCTGATGGCGCTGGACGCGACATTGCACGTCGGCAGCAAACGCGGCACGCGAAACGTTGCCATCAAGGACTGGGCGATGGGCTACATGACACCCAATCTCGAAATGGACGAAATGCTGACCGCGATCACGATCCCCGTATGGCCTGCCGGCCACGGCGCCGGCTTCGTCGAGTTCGCGCGCCGCCATGGCGATTTCGCGATGGCGGGCACGGCGGCGATGCTCGCCCTGTCGCCGTCCGGCACGATCGACCGCGCGGCCCTTGCGGTCACCGGTGTGGATGTTGGCCCTGTCCGGCTGCATGAGGCCGAAGCGACGTTGACCGGTCAGACGCCAAGCGAGACATTGTTCGCCGAGGCAGCGCAGACCGCCGGCGTGGTGCCCGGGCTCGACGACGTGCACGCATCGAAGGAATACCGGCGGAAGCTCGCTATCGTCATGACCAAGCGCGCCCTGGCGCAGGCCCATGCGCAGATCCAGGGAGGCGGCAATGACTGAGCGCATGACGATATCGCTGACCGTCAATGGCGACGCACTCTCGCGCGAGGTTCCGGTCCGGATGACCCTCGCCGATTTCCTGCGGCACGAATTGGAACTGACCGGCACCCATCTCGGCTGCGAGCACGGCGTTTGCGGCGCGTGTACCATCTTGATGAACGGGCGGACGGCGCGATCCTGCCTCACCCTCGCGGTGCAAGCGGACGGTCAATCGATCGACACCATCGAAGGCATGGCCGACGGCGACGATCTGTCGCCGCTGCAACAGGCCTTCATCGACCAGCACGGCCTGCAGTGTGGCTTCTGCACGCCGGGAATGCTCGCCACGATTACCGAACTATTGAACACCAATCCCGACCCGACGGAGCAGGAAGTCCGCGAATGGCTGTCGGGGAATGCCTGCCGCTGCACTGGCTATCAGGGAATTGTCGATGCCGCCCTCGCCGCCGCCAAGGCCCTGCAGGGGAAGGCCCCGTGAGCTGGGTCGGCAGCGCGGTCAAACGGGTTGAGGACCCGGCCCTGCTGCAGGGCAAGGGCCAGTTTGTAGACGACATCCATCTGCCGAACATGGTCGAGGCGGCGGTCCTGCGCAGCCCCTACGCCCATGCCAAGGTTGGCGCGATAGACGCGTCTGAGGCGCTCGCCCTGCCCGGCGTGCACGCCGTCATCACGCATGCCGACCTGCCGGATGCATTACAGGCTCAGATCCCGCTGCTGGTTCCCAACCCGGCGATCCACTATCCCGTGATGCAATACGTGCTGGCCAAGGATACGGTGCGGTTCGCGGGCGAGGCGATCGCCGTGGTCGTCGCCGACGACCGGTACATCGCCGAGGATGCCGCCGAGCGGATCATGGTCGATTACGATCCCTTGCCCGCGGCCGGCGATTTCCGCGCCGCGCTCGAGCCCGGCGCACCAACCGCGCATGCGGAACGGGACGACAACGTTGCCGCAGAGTTCAGCCAGGTTTATGGCGATGTCGACGCCGCCTTCGCCGACGCCGCGCATGTCTTCCGGGAGGAACTGTTCCAGCATCGGGGCGCGGGCCATCCCATCGAGTGCCGCACCATGCTGGCCGCGCATGACCCGGTCACCGACACGCTGACCATCTGGGCCAACACGCAAGCGCCGCACCGCCTGCGCGATGTCTACTGCCGAATGACCGGAGCGGCGGACAATCAGGTTCGCGTGATCTCGCCGGATACCGGCGGCGGGTTCGGGTCCAAAGTGCAAGCCTATCCCGAGCATATGGCGATCGCCGCCGCGGCCACGAAGCTCGGCCGGCCCGTGAAATATATCGAGGACCGGCGCGAGCATTTCCTCGCCACCCATCAGGAACGCGACCAGTTCTGGGACCTGGAGATCGCCGTCGACGCGGATGCGAAGATCCTCGGCGTGCGCGGCAAACTGCTGCACGACAGCGGCGCCTATCTGCCCTGGGGCATCATCACGCCCTTCATCTCCGCCTCGACGACGCCGGGGCCGTATGTGTTGCCGAACTACAAACTCGACGTCACCTGTATCTTCACCAACAAGGTCGCGACGACGCCTGTGCGGGGTGCCGGGCGGCCGCAGGCGACCTTCGCGATGGAACGGCTGATGGACCGGATCGCCCGTGAACTCGACCTGGATCCGGCCGAGGTGCGACGGCGCAACTACGTCCCGGCGGAGGCGATGCCCTATGCGGTCGGACTGACCTTCCGCGACGGCAGCCCGGTCGTCTATGACAGCGGCGACTATCCCGCCTGCCAGGCGAAGGCGCTGGAGCTTTCCGACTATGACGCCTTCCGCGCGAAACAAGCAGCGGCGCGGAACAAGGGCCGCTATATTGGTATCGGCGTCGGCAGCTATGTAGAAGGCACCGGCCTCGGCCCGTTCGAGGGAGCGACCGTCAAGGTCACGCCGGGCGGACATGTCATCGCGCAGATCGGTGCCTCGGCACAGGGTCAGGGCCACCGCACCATGTTCGCGCAGATCGTCGCCGACCGGCTCGGGGTCACGCCGGACGACGTGACCGTCACCGGCGGCAACAGTGCGGACCTGGCGCATGGCATCGGCACCTTCGCCAGCCGCGTAACGGCGAACGCCGGATCGTCGGCCCATGTCGCCGCCAACAATGTGCGCGAGAAGATCCTCAAGATCGCGGCCAACCTGCTGGAAGCCTCCGAAGAGGATCTGGACCTGGAAGGCGGCCGCGTCTTCGTGAAGGGCGTGCCCGAGATGAGCAAAAGTTTCGGCGAGATCGCGGTCGTCGCCAACGGCATGCCCGGCTTCTCGATGCCCGACGGCATTTCTGTCGGGCTCGACGACACGACCTATTTCAAGCCGGAACGGTCGACCTATGCCAACGGCTGCCACGTCGTCGAGGTCGAGGTGGACATCGAAACCGGGAATGTCGCGATCCTACGCTACGTCACCGCCCATGATTGCGGCACGATCATCAACCCGATGATGGTGGAGGGTCAGGTCGCCGGCGGCGTCGTGCACGGCATCGGCAACGCGCTCTTCGAATGGATGCGCTACGACGACGGCGCGCAGCCGACGACGGTGAATTTCGGCGAATACCTGCTGCCGATGGCGACCGAGATGCCGAATATCGAACAGACCCATATCGAATCGCCGACGCCGCTGAACCCGCTCGGCGTCAAGGGCGCGGGTGAAGGCGGCACGATCCCCGCCGCCGCCGTTATCGCATCCGCCATCGACGACGCGTTGCGCCCGTTCGGCGTCAAGATCACGCAGGTGCCGGTGACGCCGGAATACCTGCTCGACCTGATCGCGCGGGGACGCGACCGCGACTGAATAACCAAAAAATCAAAACGAAAAATCCGGGAGGACCACATGGCCAAGCAGATCCTGATCGAAAAGAAAGGCCGGATCGTACATATCACGCTCAACCGGCCCCGTAAGGGCAACCTGATGAGCACCAGGATGAAAGAGTTCCTCACCGATACGGTGAACGACCTCGGGCGCGACGGGAAGACCTGCGCCATCGTGCTGCGCGGCAACGGCAAGGATTTCTGCCACGGCCGCGAACAGAAGCTGCCCGGCGGCCCGCCGAAGAACGGCTTCGACCTGCACGCGCGCGCCATGAGCAAGATCCTTGCCGTCTACACCGCCTTCCGGAACTGCCCGATCCCGATCATTTCGGTCGTGCACGGCAAGGCCCTTGGCTTCGGCTGCGCATTGGTCGGCGGGTCGGACGTCGCCTACGCCTCGGATCAGGCGCGGTTCGCCCTGCCCGAAATGCTGCATGGCACCGCCCCGACTCTCGCCATGGCGGCGCTGGCCAAGGTCGCGCCGAAGACGGTGACCGATCTGGTCTATTCGGTGGAGGAGATCGACGCGCAAACGGCGCTTGCCTCGGGCCTGGTCAGCCGGGTCTTCGCGCCGGACGACCTGGAGCCCGCGGTGGAGAAACTGCTGAAGCAGCTCTCGAGCTACGACCCGATCGACATCGCCGCCGTCAAGCGGTTCCAGTGGACCGGCCCGTCGCTCCATCCCGACATCATGTCGGATTTGGCGGGCTACACCCTGGCGACAGTGCGGTCACGCCGCTGAATGCTCGGCCACAGCCGCGGCGCCCTCGCGTTGCGGCTGCGGGACCAACGATTGCACGAAGTCGCAGTTAAGGACTCGGGGCAAATCCAACTCGATAGACCGGACCAGGTTTCGATAGAACACATCGATCTCGACGCAATTCGATCGAAGGCGGTTCTGCGCTTCGCGCCAAAAATCAATCGACGGATAGATCCCGCAATAGGGAATGAACGCCGAACTAACGGTCGAAACCAGCCGATTGTACATGATGTAGAGCCGCGCCCGGTAAATCTGCTCTTCGCTCAATCTCAGATCGTCGAGCGAAGAAGCGAGATAGGAGTCATACGTGGGTATATCATCCGCGATGAATGCAAACCCAATGTCAGACATGCGGGATCGTCCGGCGAGAATGACAGGAATTCCGGCGGCAGCCAATTCGAACCCGAGACTGCCCCTTATCGTGAGGCCGACATCGCAAATCTCGAAAACCTCGGTCTTCGTCAATTCGTCGTCGATGAAACGAATATTCGGTGCGTCGCCGAATTCGTTCCGAAGATCGGCGATTGCGCCGCTTCGATCGTACAAATCGTCATGCGGATGAACCTTCAGAATCCAATTTCTCGTCGGGTCGCCTGCGGCGGACTTCAGAGAATATTTCAACCAGTCATAGCAATCCGGGAAAGGCTGCGTGTCGAAACGGACCTCATCGGTAAGCGCGTGGCTGAATAGGATGAACACCGGCCTATCGTCCGCCAGTCCTATCCGGGACAAAATTTCCATCCGCGATTTGTGTTGGACGTCGTCTTCCAGCGTCTGCTGAGTCCACCAAGGCGGATAAAGCACCTCGCCGGAGTTTATGAGGTCGACAACCTTATCCGACAAATCGCTTAGTTTCGCCCGATAGGGCCAGATGAACCGCTCGAACGCGAAGGTTTCTCCTTCGCGGCTAATGCTGCCGAGTGAATTGGGGTGTTTCGGCGGCTCCTTCAGGACAAAAACGGAGAGATTTCCCTCGATCCGCTGATAAAAAACGTCGATGTCGTTTTGCAGCGCAATCTCACCGAGCAATCCCCAAAGATTATAGTCGATATGGCTTGTGACGACCTTCGCAACATTTAAAGTACGAAATAAATTACTATAAGTGTTATGTAAAAAAGCCGTCTCTTTTATAAAATACGGCAATTTTTCTTTATACAAATCGTATTTCGGGGACAAACAACATCTTTGACAAGTATCAAATATGTATTTTCCAATATTTACGCCTCTTTCCGTAACCCAGCTTAGTATCTTTTCTTTATCGCCGCTCTCGTCCGAGAGACTAATGCTATCGACAAGATCGCCAACCGCCCGATCGGAAATGCTATCCGCTGTGGACACGGCCACAGACATGTCGTCGGTCTCGGGCGTGTCGACATACAGAAAATCGGTGATGCCAAAAGTTTTCGCGAAAGTTTCGAGACAGTTTTCGGTCTTTGGCTCGTATAGCGACCGCCTTAACGCGGTCGTGCCGGTCAGCGCGACAATTTTGTAGCCGTAATAATTCTGCAAAAATTTAGCGAGTATGATGGATCTGAATAACGAATCTCTATTGCTGTCGAACAATTCGACAAGAATCACTTTTTCAGAATCGATTTTCTTCGAACGGGAATCAATATCCCAATACTTCATGTTTTGTTTGCAAAATGATGCAAAAGCATTTGCGTCTTCATTCTCAATACGCATTTTAGTTCCTTGAATGGAGGCGCATTAATACATCACTAGTGTGGCATTACTACTTTTACACAGGGTGATGTTTTACGAGACTTTTTGAAGATTTCAAACAATTTTCATTGAACTTCAGTGCGAATCACTCGAACTTTCGGTTGTCGCGATCTGACCACTCGCAGTCCCATACAAATTTTGGGGCTTCCTGCTGGCAAGGTAGAAGGTGACTTTGATTTTTGGTGCCATAGTTTCGCCTGGAAGCGCTATCTGGGAACCGATGTAATGGGGGAATACAGCATCGGGAATAACGAAAATCCATTCGACATCGAAAACGCGTTTTATCAATCCGCGTCCATCGCCAGAATTGGCAAGTTCGCCACCCATCTCGATTTATTTCGGCGGATATCATCCTTACCCGGCGAAATCGTCGAGTGCGGCGTGTTCAAGGGCACGTCGCTGTTCCGTTGGATCAAGTTTCGCGCGCTCTTGGAGAACGCCTTCAGCCGACGCATCGTCGCATTCGACACGTTTGGAAAATTTCCCGAAGCGGGATTTGAAGATGACCGCGAATGCAGGGACCGGTTCGTGGCGGCCGCCGGCGACGAGAGCATCCGCCGGGCGGCTCTAGTCGATATTCTGCAACAACAAATGTTGTTCGAGAATATCGAATTGATCGAAGGCGACTTATGTCAAACCATCCCTGAGTTTATTGCGGCAAACACACAGTTGAAGATCGCGATGCTGCATGTCGACGTCGATCTCTTCGAGCCGACGGCCGCATGTCTCACGCACTTATACCCTCATGTCGTACGGGGCGGCGTCATCATCCTTGACGATTACGGCGCGTTTCCCGGCGCGAACAAAGCCATCGACGAATTTTTTTCCGAAATGCCCGTCTCGGTACAGAAGTTGGCATATTCGAGCAATATTGCGTTCGTCGTAAAACCATGACGATGCGCCCCGCCTGCCCCCATCTTGGAACACAACGACGGCCCACCTCTTGACCCTTAGGATCTGATGCGATCATGAAGCGACTCTTCTCGGCGCCGACCACCCTGAACCTGGAACTCACCGAGCTGTGCAACGCCAAGTGTCGACACTGCTATAACTTTTGGCGCGACGAGAGCATGGGTTCGGTTTCGCTGGATACCGACAAGCTGGACCTAATCTTCGATCGTGTTGTCGAAGCGAATGTCTTTCACGTCATCTTGTCGGGCGGAGAGCCATTCGCTCAATTCAACCTTCTTGAGTATGCGGTCGAAGAGCTCATACGGCGCGGCGTTTCGATCAGCGTGAACAGTAATCTGATGCTCGCCAGGGATGACCGGATAATGCGTCTCCTAGATCTCGGGTTGGATCATATCCTAACGAGCCTACCGTCATACGACCCAACGGTCACAGACTATGTCATGGCGCAGGTCGGCGCGTTCGAACGGGTCAATCGCGGGATATCCTGCGCAACACGCAACGGCATGCGGGTAAGCGCGAATATGGTCGTCACCCGCCGAACGCAGGATCAGGTCTACGGCACAGCAAGACTGGCAAAGGAACTTGGTTGCGAGAAACTCTTCGTCACGCGGTCCGTGCCGCCGACCTATTCGGATACAAAGCAGGTCGACGACTATTCGCTCAGCGCAGAGGAAACAAAGGAATGCTTGGACGCCGCGCTACGCGCGCGCGACGATTTCGGTATCCGCGTCGGATCCTTGGTCAGTTACCCGCTTTGTTTCCTCGGCGACCTCGATCGATACAAGGATTTCGTTGGCCGGGGCTGCCCGTCGCAATCCGGCCACCGGATGAGCGTCAATGCGAACGGAGACGTTCACGCCTGCGTTCATGAAGAGGACGGTTACGGCAATATTCTGGAACAATCCATAGAAGACGTTTACCAGGGCAAAATGCGGCGCTGGCATGACGGCCGGTTCCATTTCGACGGATGCGCCGGATGCCGTTACATCGACGTATGCGAATCAGGATGCAGTATGGCGTCCCTCGGCCATTACGGCGACCATGCTGCGAAAGATCCGCTCTTCGTCGGGCCACATGCATTCGACCAACACTACGAGCCGGTGCCGAACAACGACATTTTCGCGGCAATGGACGATGGGATGGCGTTTATCGCGCCGAAAAGACTTCGATTTCGCCGCGAGCAGGGTTTCTGCCTTGTCAACATTCGTTGGGGAAACACGATCAGCATCTCGAACGAGACGGCCGAGTTTCTTATCCGCCATCGGGACAATGGCAAATCCTTCTCCGCCGATACCTTCGAACCGGGAAATGCCGAATTGCTTGCCAGCCTGTTCTATAAAGATGTCGTCATCGCCGAGGACCCTTCACTCGCCGCGCGCTTCGGCGGCGACGATAGGGAGAAACAAGGTCTGGGCATGAACTTCGAAAACCTCAAACTGGCCGGTTAGGAACAGTCGCTAACACGGCCCTCTATCGGTGCGGCCAGTATTCGACAAGACGCTCGGCCATCGCAAAATCGTCATTGCTGTCGATGTCGAACGCTTCCAGATTTTCCATCGGATAAAGGATCATTTTCCCGCCGAGCCTGTTCCCCGTCCGCTTCAAGAGCGCCGTCTTCGTAATGAAGATCGAGCCGTTCTCTCGAAAAAGTTGGTCTTCGGGTGAAAAATCCTGGCGCCGTGGCCGGTTCATGTAATCGTAAAGCGGCTCGGGTTCTGCGGCGTTCTTCCACATCAAGGGCGTGGTGGGAACGGCCGTGAACAACGAATCGGCGTCGCTCTTCTCATAGGAATCGATAGCATTCGCGATCGTCTCCGGCGCACGAAAGGGACTTGTCGCCTGAAGCAGGACGACCGCATCGGGCACGTACCCTTCCTTTTCAAGCTCCTGCAGCGCGTGAAGGAGGACCGGTTCGGTCGCACACTCGGCAGTCGCGAGCGCATCGGGCCGCATAAACGGAACTTCGGCACCGAATTCTTTTGCGACCGTTGCGTATTCCCGCGAATCAGTAGATACGATTACTCGATCCAGTCGCGGACAGGAAACGGCCTGTTCTATCGTCCAAGCCATCAGCGGCTTGCCACCAAGCGGTTTGACATTCTTGTGCGGAATTCCACGCGACCCACATCGAACCGGTATGACGCAAAGGAAACGCGTCATCGATGAATACCGGTTAGGCGAAGACACCGTGCCGACGGTCGCATGGTCAATCCAAGGATTCTGAGATGGTCATAGACAGAGACATTTCATCCTATACGGTACATCAAGACGTTAGCTTGGACGAAGCCCTTCGCCGGATCAATTCCAACAAGTCGCAAATAGTCTTCACGGTGGACGACGCGGGCAAACTCGTCGGCGTCATGTCGGATGGCGATTTTCGCCGATGGGTCATGGCAAACCAGGACATAGACCTTTCCCGGCCCGTGCGGTCCGTCGCATTGAAGAAAGTCGTTGTCGGACAGTTCGGCGATCGCCAAGAGAAACTGGCCAGTATGTTCACCGACGCGGTCCGCATTCTACCGCTCGTCGACAAATATGGACATCTGGTTGCTATTGCCAGACCGGAAAAATCTGAAATACGGATTGCCAATCGATTAATCGGTGAAGGCCATCCTGCGCTCATCGTCGCCGAGATCGGCAACAATCACAATGGCGACTTCGAAATGGCGAAGCTGCTTGTCGACAAAAGCGTGGCGAGCGGCGCTGACTGTGTGAAATTTCAGATGCGCCAGCTAAATCAAACATACCGAAAATTCGGAAATCTAAATGGCGACTGCGAAGACCTCGGTACCCAATACACCTTGGACAATCTCAATCGATTTTCCCTTTGCAACGACGATCTCCTTCGGATTTTCGACTATTGCCACGACTGTGGGATCGAACCGCTTTGCACGCCCTGGGACATCGCGAGCGTCGACATACTCGAGCGCTACGGCATCCGCGCATTCAAGATCGCCTCGGCCGACCTCACCTATCATGATTTGGTGCAACGCGTGTCGGAAACACGGCGACCGATGCTTCTGTCGACCGGCATGTCGACCGAACAGGAGATCGCCGAAACAGTCGATCTGCTTTCCGAGCGCGGCGCCATATATGTCCTGCTCCATTGCAACTCAACCTATCCGGCACCGTACAAGGATATCAATCTCGCCTACCTAACACGGCTGGCGGAGATCGGACGTTGTCTCGTCGGCTATTCCGGTCACGAACGCGGAATACACATCGCCATCGCGGCAATCCCGCTTGGCGCGAAGGTGATCGAGAAGCATCTCACGCTCGACAAATCGCTAGAAGGAAGCGACCACAAAGCCAGTCTCCTTCCCGGTGAATTTCAAGCACTGGTCAGTGGAATTCGCCAAGTGGAGGAAAGTATGGGCACCGCCAAGCCCCGATCCATATCCCAAGGCGAAATGATCAACCGCGAGGTCTTGGCGAAAAGCATCGTTGCGAAGCGGTCAATCGTCGAGGGTGAGACTATCACCGCCGAAATGCTGGATATGAAGAGTCCAGGACGCGGTATTCAGCCCAATCGGCGTGCAACCGTTATTGGGCGCCGTGCCGCCCGCAACATTCGCGTGGGTGATTTCATTTATCCGGAGAATCTGGATCATGGCCGGTCCGGTGCACGACGGTATCGATTCGACCGCCCTTGGGGGATACCGGTCCGGTACCATGATTTCGAGGAGCTGGTCACACTCAGCAATCCCGATTTCGTCGAGTTCCACCTCAGCTACCGGGATCTAGAACTGGATTTCCGCAATTACATCCATGTGAATACGGACCTGGACTTCGTGGTGCATTGTCCGGAGTTGTTTCGAAACGACCATGTGCTGGACCTGTGCTCGCCGGACGACGAGCATCGGCAGTTATCAATTAGGCATCTCCAACGGGTCATCGACCTGACAAACGCAATGAAGTCCCGATTCATCAAGACATCGCGTCCGATGATAGTCACGAATGTCGGCGGCTTTTCGCAAGATGCCAACCTGCCGCCATGCGATACCGAAACACGGAAATCGATCTTGTTGGAAAGCCTGGACCGGCTGGACACGACCGGTGTTGAAATTTTGCCGCAAACAATGCCGCCGTTTCCGTGGCATTTCGGCGGTCAAAGGTTCCACAATCTTTTCGTCGATTCCGAGTCCATCGCAACGTTCTGCCGTGACCATGGGTATCGAGTTTGCCTTGATATCTCTCACGCGAAACTCGCCTGCAACCAGTTCAATTGGTCCCTTAACGATTACATTGCGCAGTTGATTCCGCATGTCGCGCACCTCCATATCTCGGACGCTATCGACGTCGCGTCGGAGGGGCTTCAAATTCTAGACGGTGAAATCGATTTTGCCTCGGTGTCGGCGTTGTTGGCGGATACTGCACCGAATATCGGATTTATCCCCGAGGTTTGGCAGGGACACGCCAACGGCGGCGAAGGGTTCTGGATCGCGCTGGAGCGTCTGGAAAGATGGTTCGGACCATCCAATCTTGTGTCCGTCGATTTCGCAACGAAGAGAAACGCGAGCTAATGGTCGCTTCGTGTGTTTCAACCCGACCGTCGCTTCCTCGAACGCCCTTCTAGATCGCCGCATTCGCCCGCCCTGCATGCAGGCCGGCCCGGCGGCCGAAGACCGCGCCGCGCAGGACCGAGGTTGCGCCGGGATACTTGCCGTAATACAGGCCCGCCGTCTCCCCCGCCGCGTAGAGGCCGGGGATGACTTCGCCGCTGGTGTTGAGGACCTGGGCGTCTTTTGTCGTCTTCAACCCGCCGAAGGTGAAGGTGTTCGACGAGATGATCGGATAGGCCTTAAACGGTGGCCGGGCGATCGGCGCGGCCCAGTTGGATTTCGGTGGCGACAGGTCACGGGTCGACACTCCGTCCACCGTATACGGATCGGTCTCTTCGTCGCCGCAGGCCGCGTTATAGGACCCCACGGTAACCTGCAGGGTTCCCGCGGGAATGCCGATCTCGGAGGCTAGGGCCTCCAACGACGCCGCCTCGACCGGGGGCTGGTCGGACCGCACGCAGCGCTGCCAATTCTCGATTTCGTCGACCGCCGTATCCAGAATGCACCAGGCGATCCCGCCGGGCTGCTTGCGGATCGTGCGCGCGATCTCCTCGTAGTTGGCGTCGACCGATCCCGGCGCTTCGTCGGTGAATCGCAAGCCGTCCCGGTTGACCAAAATTCCCTGGGTGAAGATCATCACGATCGGTTCGGTCGCACCCGAGCGCGGGTCGATCGGCTGTGCGTGGTACTCGCTGTAATCGCCGGCCGGTGACGCGCCGATGTCGAGCCCCATTCGGATCCCTTCACCCTTGTTGTAATAGCCGCCACGCGCAACGGGCCGCATGTAGCGTCCGCTTTCGCCGAGATAATGCGCGACCATCTCCGGGTTACCTTCGAATCCGCCACACGCCAGGATGACCGCGCCCGCCTTTAAGCGAACCGGCCGGTTATCTTTTCCCGTCGCGTTCAAACCGACCACCTGCCCGTCCTCGCCCTGCAGTAAGGATTGCGCGGTGGTTTCGTAAAAGAACACGGCACCGCGTTCCTCGGCGAGCGGCGCCATCGTCTCCACCAGGGCCAGTCCGCCGCCGCTGATCCCGATACGCGGCGACGACCGTTCGGTCAGGCCGAAATAGCCGATATCGCCGAAGCGTACGCCCTGCTCCTTGAGCCAGGCGATGGTCGGCGGCGCGCCTTCCGCGAAGGTGGCGACGAGTTCCGGATCGGCGAAGGGCATGGTCTTCACCACGCCGGGCCAGTTCTGGTAGTCGGCAGCGGTTTCCGCGGCCATCGCCGGATCGACATGGTAGCCCGAATTGGCGGCGAACATGTCCTCGAAGTCCGGCGAAATCTCCGTCTCGCTGGACATGCGGATCGCGGCGGTCGTGTAGCGCGTGTTACCGCCGCGCTCCGCCACTGGCGCGCGTTCCAACACCGCGACGCGGGCGCCGGTTTCCAGCGCGGCTACCGCCGCCGACAGGCCCGCCACGCCACAGCCGACCACGACCACGTCGAATTCCTCGCTCCCGCTGCCCGACATGCCTCGACTCCCGCCTTGTGGTAATGTCCGGACAGGTTAATCGCCAAACGACAATCGCGGCAAATAAAGCAAAAAACGGAGGATCGCATGGCCCACGACGGCGTCCGGGACAACCCTTACACACGCGGCATGGCGGAATTCGTCGCCGGCCTGACCTATGACGACATTCCGGCGGACGTGCGCCAACGCATCAAGCTGCTGATGCTCGATTCCCTGGGTTGCGGCCTCTACGGCGTCGATCTGGAGTGGACGCGGATCGTCCGGGAAACCATGCAGGCGATCGACCGCACGACCGACGGTTGCCGCCTCTGGGGCACCGACAAGAAGCTCTCGGCGCCCCATGCCGCGCTGATCAACGGGACCATGGTGCAGGGCTTCGAGTTGGACGACGTGCATCGGCGCGGCGTGATGCACGTGGGCGCGGTCGTGCTGCCCGCCCTGATCGCGGTCACGGAAATGAAGGGCGGCCTCGACGGCAAGGATTTCCTGACCGCCGCCGTCGCCGGCTACGAGATCGGGCCGCGCGTCGGCATTTGCATGGGCCAGGAACATATCGGCCAGGGCTGGCATTCGGGCGCCACGCTAGGCGTCTTCTCCGCCGCGGCGGGCGCGGCACGGGGGCTCAAGCTGTCATCGGAACAGACGATCCACGCGCTCGGCGTCGCCGGGACGCAGTCCGCCGGCCTGATGGCCGCGCAGTACGGCGCGATGGTGAAACGCATGCACGCGGGCCGTTCCTCGCAAAGTGGGCTCTACGGCGCACTGCTGGCCGCTAACGGCTTCACCGGGATCGTCGACGTGCTGGAAAGCGAATACGGCGGCTTCTGTTCCACCTTCTCGCGCTCGCAGGATCGGTTCGACCTGACCGAACTAACCAAGGGTCTCGGCAGCGACTGGGAGACCATGCGGATCAGCTTGAAGTTCTACTCCTGCGTCGGCAGCAACCACACCACGCTGGACGCAATCCGCACCATGCAGGAACGCCACCCCTTCGGCGCGGAGGACGTTGACCGCTTTGTCGTCCACGGCTCGCAGGTGACGGTCGATCACGTCGGCTGGGAATACAAACCCGAGGGCCTGACATCGGCACAGCTCAACCTGCCCTTCTGCGTCGCGACCTACATGCTGGAAGGCGACTGCTTCGTCGAGCAGTTCACCGAGGATTGCGTCGCCGACCCGGAACGCATGGCCTATTCCGAACGGGTGGAGACGATGCACGACCCCGAAATCACCGCCAAGGGCTCGACCGCCCGCCACGAGGTCTGGGTCGAGGTCTTCCTCAAGGACGGCACGCACATGCAGGAACGCTGCGAAGCGCCGCGCGGCAGCGAGTTCAGTTTCGCCTCGGAAGCCGACGTGGCGGCGAAATTCGAGAAACTCGCGAAACACACCCTGCCCGACGCGCAGATGGCCGAACTGCGCGACGCGATCTTGAACATGGAAGACCTGAAGGACGCGGGCGACATTCCCCGGCTGTTGAGCAAGGCGTAAGGCAGCGGCCTAGATATCGACGCGCGGCGGCAGTGTCAAAAATCCGTGCACGATGTGGAAGAACCGGTCCCGGTTGACGCCGAGCGGCGCGGAATGAGCCTGCCCGGCAACGATGACGAACTGCTTGTCCATATTCGGCAGCTTCTTATAGAAGGCGAGCAGGTCGTCCTCGGTCGCGATGCCGTCATGCTCGCCGCGCACGATCAGCACGGGACATTGAACGTTCTCGGGGTCGACCAGCGGTAGGTTCGCGCACATGTCGAGATATGTGCCCGTGGGGACGGAATCGCCGAACTGTTCTTCGACATCCGCGATGGCGTCGCCGATGATCGCCTCCGACGTGCCGGGCTTATCGCGGGTGAAGATGCTTTGATAAAACGGGCGG
Organism: Alphaproteobacteria bacterium; assembly: GCA_965228975.1. GTDB lineage: Bacteria > Pseudomonadota > Alphaproteobacteria > UBA8366 > UBA8366 > JAJFJD01. The sequence goes on along the minus strand of OZ245851.1, from coordinate 678,783 downwards.
TCGACCGGACGCGTATTGTGCGTGCGGAAATATTCCAGATTCTCCGCCCGCTTGATCAGTGTCGGCGCATCCTTGCCGGTCCAGACGAAGGCATCGAGTATCACACGATCAACCCGATCCGGGCAGGCTTCCGCGAAGGCTGCCGCACGCAGCGCGCCCGACGATTGGCCATACATCATCACGCATTTCTGTCCCGTCTCCCGCTCTACCACAGCCAGCGCCGCTTTCAGATCCTCGACACCGCTCGCAATGTCAGAATTCCCCTGGGTGCGTGACGACCGGCCATATCCCTCGTGATCCATGGTCCAGACGTCGAAGCCGCGCTCGACAAAGCGATCCATCATGGAATAGTGGTTCCGGCCTTCCACCGTCAGATCGAAGCTGGTGCGGCCGCCGAAGGTGGAGCCATGCACCAGGAAAAAGGCAGGACAGCCCTCCTCGCCCGCCGGGCGCTTGCGGTACAAGTAAAGTTCCACGTCGCCTTTGGTGGTCCAATATTCGTCGCTGGTGATATCGGTCATGGGATCGCTCCTCGTCCGCAAAAAGGTCGTCAGAAACTCATCAGCTTCATCTGGCTTTCCGGATAGCGGGTGCCGTGGGTCGCGCCGATCTCGAACACCGCTTCCAACGCGGCGCAGTCCGCCTCGCTCAGCGACACTTCCAAGGCCGCGACATTGCTCTCCAGATGCTCCTGCCGGCGGCTGCCGGGGATCGGCACCACATCCTCGCCCCGCGACAGAACCCAGGCCAGCGCGATCTGCGCCTGCGTGCAGCCCTTTTCGGCTGCCAGTGCATCCAGCGGTTCAAGCAGCGATAAGTTCCGGTTCAGGTTTTCGTCATGGAAGCGGGGATGGTCGTGCCGCCGGTCGCCTTCGGGCAGATCGTCCACCTGCCGCACCTTGCCGCTGAGGAATCCGCGCCCGAGCGGCGAATAGGCGACGTAGGTCACGCCGAGCTCCCGGCAGGTCGGCATGATCGCCAGTTCCGGCTCGCGCGACCAAAGCGAATATTCCGATTCCAGTGCCGAAATCGGATGCACCGCATGGGCGCGCCGCAGAATATCGGGCTTGGCCTCGGATAATCCCAGAAAGCGCACCTTGCCCGCGTCGACCAGTCGGGCCATCGCGCCGACCGTCTCCTCGATCGGCACCTCCGGGTCGACACGGTGCAGGTAGTACAGGTCGATCACGTCGACGCCGAGCCGCTTCAGGCTCGCGTCGCAGGCGACCGGCACGTAGTCCGGCCGGCCGTTGGTGCCGCCGCGCTGACCCTGTGGGCCACGGATGTTGCCGAACTTCGTGGTCAGGAAGACATCGTCGCGACGATCCGCGATGGCCCGGCCCACCAATTCCTCGTTATGCCCGCCGCCGTAGGCGTCCGAACTGTCCAGCAGGGTGACGCCTAGGTCCAGCGCCCGGCGTATCGTCGCGATGCCGGCGTCATCGTCACGGGCCAGCCGATCCGGCGAAAAACCGGCGCAGCCGAGTCCGATCGCCGATACCCGTGCGCCGGTTCTGCCCAGTTCGCGATACTTCATGCGTTTCTCCTAACCCTCGAATTCCAGAATATCGAAACCATTGTTACGGTCGATCAGGTAGATCAGGCCCCGCCCGTCCACCTCCACGTCGTTGCTTTGCGGGCTCGCCTCGCCGGCGACCGGCTCGGGGATGAAGGAGCCGACCTCGCGCGGAACCCGCGGATCCGCCACGTCGACGATCCGCAATCCGCCGCTGAACCAGGTGACGTAGACCAGCGTACCGTCGAGTTTTTCGCGGAACTGATGTGCACCGAACCGTCCCGGCTTGGCCCGGCTCCACGGCGAATCCATCTCGCTGACATGGAAGGTCGAGAGCGGCTGAAAGTTGCCGACGTCGGTCACGTCGAACACCCACATGCAGGCATGCGCCTGTCCCGGTATATGATCATGCTCCTCGTCGACCCCGATCGCGATGCGCCGCCCATCGACCGGCGATTCCAGCGGCATGATGGTGTGCGACGGCTCCATGAACGGCGGATGGTAGTCATACTCCCCAATGAGAGTCGGGGTTCGCATGTCCGACACGTCGAGCACCCTGAACCCCGCATGCCAGAACGCACCCCATAACTCGTCCCCCACCTTCATCGCGTGATGCAGCCGGTTACTGTACCCCGTCCAGGTCGGCGTTTCGCCGCCGGCCAGATGCTGGCCGGGCAACCACCAGCGCGACACTTCGGCCGGTTTGGCCGGATCGCGGACATCGTAGATCACGAGGATGTTGCCGACATAGCCCTCCATCTCCGTCGAGATGTAGGCGTAGTTATCGTCTGCGTCGAAGCGATGAACGCCAAAGCCGTGCGTGCGTTCATGATGGATCAGTTTCGGGTTGGTCTTGTCGGACACGTCCCAGAGCCGGAAGCCGCCGTCGTGATACCCGCGTTCGCGCGCCGCATCGAGTTCGGCGATCTGATCCTCCCGGACATCCAGCGCCGCGGCCAATTCGGCATCGCTCGGCGCATGTCCCAGGTCGGCCGTCAGCGATTTCCGAAGGTCGGGCAGCCGGTCACCCTTGCGCCGCAAATGGCGTTTGTTGCGCTCCACGTTCGTGATCATGATATCGCCGTTCACCCGAACCTTGTGCGAATGCGAATCGTCGCCGTCGAGTTCGATGGTGCTGACGACACGCGAATTCTTCGGGTCCGACACGTCGATGATCGACGTGCCATGCGGCGGCGCCATGTGGCCGACATAGGCATAGTCGCCATCGACGATGACCTGACCGCCGCCCGGCATATCCATATGGGCGATGCGTTTCACGTTGCGAGCAACAGCCTGTTGCGCCATCGTGCCCTCCCTTTCGTTGCGCTATTCGGTTGTACCGCCCATTTCCGCATCCTCGCCACGGCGCAAGGCTTCCCGCGCCGCGCTGCGCTTCCGATGGTGATCCTTGAGAAACGGGATGGCGAGCGACAGCGCGAGACAGACCCACAAGACGTTGCCGATATTGGACGAGAATATCACCATGATGTCGCCCTGCGACATCTTCAGCGCCCGCAGGAAATACTGCTCCAGCAGCGGCCCAAGGATCACGCCGATCAAAATTGCGGCGACATGATAGCCGGTCTTCCGCGCAACATAACCGATGACGCCGAAGGCCAAGGCCAGATACATGTCGAAGACATAGGCGCGCGGCACGAAGGAGCCGACCAGCGTGAACGAGATGATCACCGGCGCGATGTAAATCGTCGACACCATCGTCACCCGGGACATGTACCGCGCAAGCGGGAACACGGACAGGATCATCAGGAAATACGTCACCGCCATCGACGAGAATACACCGTAGGCCAGCAAGGGTTTCTGGATGAAGAGATCGGGACCGACCGTCGTGCCATGGAACTGAAGGACAACCAGCATGATGGCCGCCGTCGCCCCGCCGGGGATGCCGATCACGAGCAACGGAACGAGCGTACCGGAGGTGACGCCGTTGTTGGCGGATTCCGGGGCCACCAGCCCCTCGATATGGCCGGTGCCATATAGTTCCGGTGTCTTTGAAAAGGTTTTCGATTGTTGATAGGCGACGAAGGATGCGATCGCCGCTCCGGCGCCGGGCACGACACCGATGACGAGTCCGATGAGGCTCGTCCAGACGATATGCCACCAGCGCTTCAAAGCCTCGCGCGCACCTTCGATGGTTTCGGCCCATTTGGCGTCGCGCATCAACGCCTGTCCCTTCTTGGACAAGATCGATTCGCCCTCGATGATCAGGAAGGCTTCGGAAATCGCAAACAGGCCGACGAGCGCGGGGATGAGCGGAACCCCGTCGTATAGTTCCAGGAACCCGAGCGTGCCGCGCGGCGTCGCGTAGACGTGGTCCGCGCCGATCGCGCCGATCATCAACCCGAAGAATCCGGCGATCAGCCCTTTCAGCGTATCGCGCGCCGCGATGGTCGCGATCAACGATATGCCGAACAGCATGACGACGATCATCTCGACGCTGTGCAGGTAATAAACCACTTGTGCCACATAGGGCATGACGAACAGCACCGCGATGGTGGTCAGCAATCCGCCCAAGGTCGAGGAGACAAAGGAGATGGCAAGCGCCTGCGGTCCCTTGCCTTGCTGGGTCATCGGATAACCATCGAGCGGTGTCGCCGCCGCGCCGGCCGTGCCGGGAATATTGACCAGAATCGCCGGAATGCCGGCGCCCATCCGCGAGGAGCAATAGAGCGCCACCATGAAGATCAGGCCGATCTCTTCGCCCATTGCGAGCGTCAGCGGCAGGAGGATGATGATCGTGTTGGCGGCGCTGAAACCAGGGATCGCCCCAACGATCAGGCCGAGGAAGATGGCGGGAATAATGACCCACCAAAAGCTAAACGTATGGGCGAATAGCTCGACGAAGAAGGAAAGGCCGACATCTCCCATATCAGCCCCCGCCAACGGAGTTGAAAAGCGCCTTGAACGCTTGCTCGAAGGGACCTTCCGGGAAACGCCGTTGGAACGCCACGACGAAGAGAAGATAACCGCCGACGGACAGTACAGCCGACAGCACCAGGATCAGCCGCTTGTTCGCACGATCCCTACCCGACAAAAGCAGCATGCCGAGTAAGATGAACAAGAACGTCGTGATGGTGAAGCCGAGCCAATCGATACAGAAAATATAGGAGAGCGTGAGGACGAAAAGCGCCAGTCGACGCATCGCGACCGAACGGGGCGCAATTAATTCGCCCATCCGCAAATCAGCCTGCCCGCGTATGACCCGGATTCCGGTGATGACCAGAAACGCCATCGACAGCACCAACAGGATCGCGCCCACGAAGAACGCACTGACTTGTGCGGTCCAGGGCGAATCGATGATCGTCGAGAAATAGTAGAGGGTGAAGAGGATCGCGGCGACGGGAATGATCAGATCGGGGCCAAGCGACTTCTTGCCCGGCCCATCGGGCGAAGGCTCAACGGACATTGGGATACCTTCCCTGTTTCAAATTGAACGGGACGGAACGGCAGCGACGGGGCGCCTACCGCACAGGCAGGATATTCGCCCCATGGCTCCATGCCGGCGACTCCGGCGACCCATGCGAAGCATCGGCCGCCGGTCCGCCATATAAAAATCGGCCGCTCTAGGCCTTCCCGCTCAGCAGGTCTTTGTATTGCTCGCCGATCGCCATGATGTTCTTGGCGTAGTCGGCGCATTCTTTCGGATCGCCGTACCGGATCAACTCCCACGGCGCCTTGGCTTTCTTGACCGCCGCCTTGTAATCCGGGTCCTTGAAAACCTTTTCGGCGGTTTCCTGAAGAATCTTGAAACGATCCGGATACTTTTCGACGGCTTCGGTCTTGATGGCGAAGGCGCGGGCCGACACGAGCGGCGGCAGTTTCATGCCGAAATGCTTGTTCGCCAGCGGCGCATTGTTGAGCTTCTTCATCAAGTCGTCGCTGTATGTATTGTCGTCGAAAATGAGCATTGTGTTGAACGTCTTGTGACGCTTCGCCGTTCCGGACAACGGCAGCGCACCGAAGTCCATCTCGCCCGACTTCACGCCGGCATAGGTGTTCTTGCCGCCCGACAGCGGAATCAGATTGAACTTGGCCCCGGTGTGTCGTCCAAGTGCCAGCACGCCAAGCGAGGCGGGATGCGCGATACGGCTGACGCCGACATTCAACGTGCGCTTTTTACCCTCGGCGACGATATCGTCGATGGACTTGAACTTGCTTCGCTTCGCATCGACGAAAATGCAACTCGGGTCGACATCGACTCGGTTGAAATAGACATAATCCCCGGGGAAGTTGAACCCGGTCGGCTTCTTGACGACCCAGTTCAAGGTTTCAGGCCCCATATTCCCGAACAGAAGCGTGTAACAGTCGGGTTTGGCGATGCCCATGTATTTCTGATACCCGACCCTGCCGGCAGCACCCGGATAGAATGACGCCTCCATATCGGTCTTGAGATATTTCTTCCAAACGCTCCAGAACGCCCGAAGGTTCCGGTCGGCGCCGCCGCCTTCACGCGTTGCGACCATGACGCTCAGGTTACGCGATGGAAATTTGTCGGCGAATGCGCTCGCCAAGGGCGACGCCGTCAACGCCGCGCCGCCTACGGCCGCCGCGCCGCCCCGCAGCATCGTGCGGCGATCAAGGGTGAATTTTCCCGACATCATAAGCATTCCTCCACTATTCGAGTTGCGCACGCTCCTTTGTCATCAAGTCTTTTTCTGCGCACGTTTTTTTACGCTACCGCCATGCGGAGCGTTTTCGTATTCACAAGAATGCTAGGCCGCAAAGATAGGGCGAGGCAAGCGGTTTGACCCATTCGACCGCGCCGAACCAACTGAAACCATTGAGTCGCCTTGGAATCGGTTGCTCAAATTTTGCCGGCGCAAGCGCCCGCCACAGATTATTGAGCGGTAGCGGGATACTAGTTCAATTTTTTCCGCAGTGCGTCCAAGCTGCCGCCCCGCTTCACCGATCCCGGCAGGTCATGTCCGACCACATCTTCGGCCAACCGCGCGGCATCCAAGAGCGCCTCCAGATCGATGCCGGTGTCGATCCCCATTTCCTGACACATGAAAACCAGATCCTCGGTGCACACGTTTCCGGCAGCCCCCTTGTGGCCGGCAAAGGGACAGCCGCCCAGACCGGCGACGCTCGAATCGAAACTATCGACGCCCATCTGCAGACCGGCATAGGCATTCGCGACGCCAAGACCGCGGGTATCGTGGAGATGCAGCGTAATGCGCCAATCCGGCCAGCGGTCACGCACGGCACCGACGACCTGCTTGATCGATTCCGGCGTCGCCCAGGCCATAGTATCCGCCAGCGACAGGATATCGACCGTCACGTCATTTTCCTCGGCGATTCGGCGAATGAACTCCGCCTGCTCGATCACTTTCGCGACCGGCACGTCGCCTTCGAAATTACAGCCGAACGCGGCCATCATCGAACCGCGGAAATAGGCGATTTCATGTTCTTTATAAAGTGCAACCTGATTGTGCTGAACCTTCTCATTGTCGGCATAGCCGCGATTCTGGTTGAGCTTCATGAAGGTTTCAGAGGCCGACGTTCCGATCGATCCCTTCAGGAAAAGGCCCTCCGCCTCCAACGCCCGTTCCAAACCTCTTTCGTTGAGCCACAGCGCCGTATAGCGAACCCCGTCCCGTCGTTTGATTCCTGAGACGACGTCCTCGACATCCGCCCAGCCGGGCACGCGTTTCGGATTCACGTAGGAGCCGACCTGAATCTCGCTGAGACCGGTTCCGGACAAAGCATCGATCAGCTCGATCTTGCGCGCCGTTGGAATCGGCCCTTTTTCGAACTGGAAGCCCTCGCGGGGGCCTTCTTCCTGAACATCGATACGCTGCGGTAGATCGGACATGATTGCCTCGGGTTTGTCTCAGTTTCGACTCGGGATGGTCCAACATTGCAGTGCGTCGACCGCCTGAATGTCAAGCGAAGCGCAGATAATGTAAATTGGAATAATCATAAGTTGTTCTGCAACCTAACCATCGCAATCGTAAGGGCGCACTAAGTCGTTGCGACAATCGTGACGCTACCCAATTCCGGCGAATTTATCGCCAACCTCTCTAGTCCGCTTGCAAGATGAGGGGAAGGTTGTTTAACGTGTCATTATGTATCGGAGGTGTCGATTGCCTGGAGAGACGCATGCATTAGGCGTCGGGGTGCCGTTTGAGGTACACTCCGGAAATCAATCGACGTAATTTGTATGTCGTTCTTCGACAGGGAGGTTTGTAAGTAATGTTCAAGAAATTGACGCTTGGCGGCGTGGCGGGTGCATTTGCCGTTGCTGCCGCGGCAGTCGGCATAACGGCGGTTCCCGCCCAGGATGCCGTTGCTGCCGATTTCTCAGGTAAGCGCATCACGATTATCGTGCCGTTCAACGAAGGCGGCGGAACCGATAGCTACACGCGCTTCATGCAACCGTTCTTCACGAAGTATCTTCCGGGCAACCCGAAGATTTTGGTCGTGAACAAGCCGGGCGCCGGTGGCATTCTCGGCGCCAACTACTTCCAGCAACGGGCCAAGCCGAACGGCGAAACGGTCTTCGCGCTGTCCACGTCCACCATTTCGAACTACGCGCTGGGCGACCCGCGCGTGAAGTACAAACTGAACGAGTTCATTCCGATCATCCTGTCGCCGCGCGGCATTATGCAGTATGTGCGGAAGGATCTCGGCATTCAGAACGAGAAAACGATCAAGGCCAAGATCGAGAAGATGCGCTCCTATACGCCGGACGAATTGATCTTCGGCGGCAAGACGCCGACATCGGGCGGTCTTAACCTGCGCGTCGCGCTGAGCTTGCTCGGCATCGAGGTCAAGAGCGTCTGGGGCATGAAGGGTAATGGCCCGATGGCGCTAGCCTTCGAACGCGGCGAGTTCACGGTCAACTACGACAATTCGCTGTCGTTCAAGAACAACCGCAAGAAACTGATCGCCGACGGTATCGCGATTCCGCTGTACACCCTCGGCGTGGTGAATGAGGATGGCTCGATCGTGCGCGATCCCGCACATCCGAACGTGCCGCATTTCATGGAAGTGTATCAGGCCGTTAACGGCAAGAAGCCGTCTGGTGACGCGTTTGAAGCATGGTATTCGCTCTATCAGATGAGCGTGACCATGTCGAAGTCCTGGAACCTGCCGGCCGGCACGCCGAAGGATATCGTCGAGGCCTATCGCAGCGCGGCGAAGAAAATGCTGAAGGATCCGAAATTCCTTGAGAAGAAGGAAAAAATGTTCGGAGCCTATCGGCAAACCATCGGTGACGGCGCCTATGCCATTCGCGACGCCGCCACAACCCTTTCGCCGACAGCCAAGAAGTGGCTGGGGAACTACGTCAAAGCCCGTTACGGCGTAACCCTCGGCAAGTAAGCCGAAAGGCAATGACGAAAACTAAGTTCCAACGCCCGGCGGTTTTCCGCCGGGCGTTGGGGCATAGATTGCAGATCAAAAAACTCAATAAAGCCATCCGCATCTTCGAGCCTAGCTCGGGCAAGCGGTAACTAAGGAAACGGCCATGCCTGAAGTCGATTTCTTTTTCCAAGCCCTTACGGACATGTTCACGTTCACCCATCTGTTCTTCCTGGTCTTGGGAACAGTCCTCGGCCTTGTCGTGGGTATCTTGCCGGGGCTTGGCGGCATCGCCGGCCTGTCGATCATCCTGCCCTTCATTTTCGGCATGGAGGAATCGCACGCATTGTCGATGATGATCGGACTTCTCGCGCCGACCACGACTTCAGACACATTTCCATCGGTGCTCATGGGTATCCCCGGCACCGCGGGATCGCAGGCGACCGTCGTCGACGGCTTCCCGATGTCAAAGCGCGGCGAAGGCGCGCGCGCCCTCGGCGCCGCTTTTACGGCGTCGCTTTTCGGCGGCCTGTTCGGCGCCATGGTCCTGACGGGCGCAATTTTCGCCGCCCGCCCGATTATCCTCGCCATGGGCTTCGGCGAGCAGCTTCTTCTAATCATATTGGCGCTCAGCATGATCGGCATGCTGACCGGCACCAGCGCCCTGAAAGGGCTTGCGACCTGCGCCTTCGGCTTGTTGCTCGGCAGCATCGGCGCCGCACCGGCCACCGGTGAATTTCGCATGACGATGGGGTCCATCTATCTGAGCGAAGGCATTCCCATCGTGATCGTCGGTCTCGGCATGTTCGCGATGCCGGAGATCGTCGACCTGCTGCGGCGCGGTTCGGCAATTTCCGAGACCGGAACGCTCGGCAAGGGCTGGGCGCAAGGCTTCAAGGACGCCGTCAAACATAAGTGGATCGTATTGCGTTGCGCCGTCATCGGCTGCATCGTCGGCGCCCTGCCGGGCCTCGGTGGTTCTGTGGTCGACTGGATCGCTTACGGGCACATCGTCCAAACAACCAAGGATCGCGATGGATTCGGTAAAGGCGACATTCGCGGCGTCCTCGCGCCGGAAGCCGCCAACAATGCCAAGGAAGGCGGCGCGCTGATCCCGACCCTGCTGTTCGGCATTCCCGGCTCCGGCAGCATGGCCATCCTGCTCGGCGGTTTCATCCTCGTCGGCGTCGAGCCTGGCGTCACGATGATCACCGAGCATCTCAACCTTACCTTCGTGATGATCTGGTCGCTGGCGCTGGCCAATGTCATCGGCGCCGGGCTGTGTCTCGCCTTGGCGAACTATGTCGCGTTGCTGACGACGATCCGCTATGCGTTGTTGGCACCGTTCATGATCATGCTCATCTTCTTCGCCGCATTCCAGGCGACGCGCGATTGGCAGGACCTGATCGCCCTGTTCATCATGGGCACGTTGGGTGGATTCATGAAGCGGTTCGGCTGGTCGCGGCCAGCATTGCTGATCGGCTACTTCCTGGCGCCGCGGCTGGAACCGAAAATCTATCAGGCGGCCCAGGTCTACGGCTGGAGCTTCTTCGAACGCCCGATCGTGATCGTGCTCTTCATCCTTACGGTCCTTTCGATCTATTCAGCTTGGCGGTTCTCGCCGAATCGCGGCAAGACCTACGAGCAGGAAGGTCCGCACGGCTTCGGGAACAAGAAACCGCAACTCATATTCGCGGGTTCCGTGGTCGCCTTTGCCTTGTTCGCGCTGGTCGACAGCTTCCAGTATCATCCGCGCGGCGCCATCTTCCCGATGACCGTTTCGTTGATCTGCCTCGCCCTGTCGATCCCGCTCATCATATCCATCCTGCGACAGAAGGCGGCGGACGCGGTCCTTTATGACAATGAACGCGGATTAACGGTCGAGCATAATGAGTACCATTATCTCGCTTGGATAATCGGTATGCTGGCGATCGTAGCCGTTGTCGGCTTCCCGATCGGCTGTGCCCTGTTCATCTTCATCTTCATTACGAAGAAGGCCGATGGATCGATGATCCGGAATGCGGTACTTGGCATCTCCGGCGTCACCTTCCTTGGGATCATGTCGCATTTCCTGACCCTGCGGTATCCGCCGGGCCTGCTGCAGACCGTTATCGACATGCCGTGGTGGTTAGGCGGCTAGGGAGAAGCCGCCGGCGGGCCGTTTAGGCCATCAAAAGCGGCTGCAGATCCCGCGCATTGTCCAGCGTTTCGATCGACCAAACGTGATCGATCAACCTCCGGCTACGGTCCGTGCCCAGGATCGGGGCCATCAGGTCATGCGCCTTCCGGTCGACTTCTTCCCGCTCCATCGGGTTGTCGGGAGTCCCCCGAACGGCATCCTGCGTCTCCGTCAATGACCGGCCGTCTGCCAGCCTGATTTCGACTTCCGCGGTCCGGCGTTCCCTGTCCGATTGCGCAACCAACTCGATCCGGCCCCGCATCGCCTGCACCGCAGGATCGTCCATCCGCGCCTCGTCATGCGACGAGGCGAATGTCACCGTACCGTCCAGCAGCATCATCGCGACCATGTGCTGAATGCAGATATCCGGCATGTGCCGATTATCGACGACGCTGTGTTCGAGATCCGAGAGCCGCAGCGATACGTGCTCCACCGTTTCCGGCGGCACCTCGTTGGCTGTCAGAATTGCCTCGATACAGTCCAATGGCGCTTGGATCGGCGATCCTACCGACCATTTCTTGATGTTCGTCAGCATCACCTCGAACCGGGAACCCAAACCGTCCGTCAACTCGCCCAGTTTGGGATTATCCGAGAATGCGAAGAAGAAATTGCGCGGGCCGGAGAATACATCGTCCACGCCAGTGAATCCGCACTGTACCATCGTGGCAGACGTCACCCCGTTTCGCCCGGCCATACCGCCAAAATCGAATGCCTTCTCGATGTGATCCAGATCGCGCTGCCAGCAATTCACGCCCGACGCCTGTTGCGCGGTGTAAGACAGCATCCAGCGCATTTGGTCGGCGTCGAGGCGCGCCAAGGCCGCCGCCGATGCCGCCGCGCCGAATAGGGGCGCGAAGGTATGCGTGCTGTGTCCAGCGTCGTAGAAGCGGTGTGTATCCAATGCAAAGCTGATGCGCGCGCCGATGTCGTAGCCCAAGATGACCGACCGCAATAACGCCTCCCCGGACGCTTCCTCACGTTCCGCCATCGCGAGCGCCGACGGCACGACACCGCACCCGAGGTGGCTGCGGGACGCCTTGTGCGAGTCGTCCGTCTCATCCGCGTGCGAAAGCATCCCGTTCAACAAGGCGGCATTGACCGCCGTCGTCACGATCCTGCTCCCGACGACGACCGACTCCTCGGTACCGCCCAATGTCGCGGCGTAGCGCAAGGTCATCTCACCAGGGTGAAGACGCGAGCCGGATACCATTGCCGCAATTGTATCCAGAAGATGCTGTTTGCCCTTCTCGGCGACCTCATCCGGAACCGGTCGCGATAATGCGTCGGCGAGATAGGCGCAAAGGTCCCGCATGGGCAGGCTGATTTCCGATGCTGAGTCGTTCATGAGTGAAACGTGTCCCTCCGCAAACTAATTGCCGGCGCGCAACCGCTCGATAAGCGGCTGAACCGACCTCGAGTTATCCAGCGCCCAAACCAATTCGATCACGTCATTGGCGGCATCGCCCCCAATCACAGGAGACGCCAGTCCAACAAACTTCTCCCGCAAACGGTCGTCGGAAAGCTGGTTGGTTGCGGAACCGAGCGGCTCGTCCACCTGTTTGGAAAACGACCGGCCATCCGCGGTTCGAAGCTCGACTCGCGCGGGCCGCTTCTCCGGATATGTCGCGTCAAGCACGTCATCCGCGGCCACCCTTACTTTGTCGCAATGGCGCAAAACCGATTCGTCTTGCCGCCCGGCATCCCAGAAATGCCGCAACGCCACGGAGCGATGTTGTATCGCCGCCGCCAGAACAAAGGGATAGCTCATCTGTGCGGTCGTCATCTCGCTCCAGCCGATGGTGCCGTGGGTCGCCGCAACGCGGTAGGTGCCGACGTCGATCGACGCCACATCCTCCGCTGCCAAATCGTTTTCCATCACGATTTCCAGCACGGCATCGATCCCCGGATGGAGATGACGGCAGCAGGCATGCGGTTTCACGTAGCAGTCCGCGATGGCGAAGCGGGCATTCGTCCGGCCGCCCGCCTGCAAGACGTCGACATCGGCGACCTCAACCTCGTCTCCGGCAAAGGCGTGAAAGAAGCCGCTGGGAATTTCCAGTACGTCCGGTGCCCCTTGATGCCCCTTCTCCGCCAGCAACGCGGACAGGATCCCGTCCCGCGCCGCCAGACCCGGGTGGATGCGTTTAACGTCACCGCCGTCCGCATAGCTGCGGATACCCGACGAACTGCTGGCGGCCAACCCGAACGCGTTTTCCAGCGTAGCGGCATCGAGCCCCTTGAGCACCGCCGTGACCGTCGCGGCGGCAAAGACTCCCACCGCCGACGTGTTGTGGAATCCCCGCCAACGCGGCTTCGGATGGACCAGTGCGGAAATCCGGGACGCCACCTCGTACCCCGCCACGATCGCGGTCAGGAATCGTTGACCGCTCGGGTTGACGGTGGCAGCGACCGCAAGCGCGGCCGGGATCACAACGCAACCGGGATGCACGCCGCCGGGGCGAAATCCGTCGTCGAGTTCAAGGCCATGACAACCGGTCCCCATCAAGAAGGACGCGGACAGCATATCGGCCTGAAGGCCGGTGCCGGCGACCGGGACACTGCCCGATACCCCGACGTCGGATAGAGTTGCCGCGGCGATCCGGGCTACATCTTCCTGGCTGCCCGCAACACAGACACCGATCGAATCCAGCGTGTGCGCCCGCGTCCGGGCAAGGGTTATCGGGTCAAGTTCCTCGAATCGTAGGTCCGTTGCCCAACGGCAAAGCGCCTTCGTCGGCCCGTCGGAGTTCGGTTGGATGGCGTGCTGCACGCTCATAGCGAATTCCTTTCCACAATCGGCCAAGGAGGTCGAGCACCGCGTCCCTCCGGCGACCGTGCCCGCCAATATGCCTCGATTTGGTGTGGTTGCGTGAACGCGGATATGATGCCATGTCGCTCGATAACCGCGCAAATCAGGACTTTTTTGTGGGTTTAGGAGCCACGGTGGAACAATCGCAGATTACAGGTTCAAGCTAGGAGCACGGTGATGCAGCATAAGGTCATTTTGGTCGGCGACATCAATCTGATGGGTGTTTCCGATCCCAACATCCCGTTCGCCAAGATCAAGGACACGTTGCAAGCGGGTGACGTGGTATTCGCCAATCTGGAATGCTGCTTCTACGAGCCCGAACTGGAGCGTTCGGTAGAGGACGAGGGGTTTTATGCGCCGCCAAGGACTGTCGAAGCGCTCAACATTGCCGGTGTTCATGGGGTCGGAAACGCCAACAACGTTAATTTCGGCGCGCCGGCGATCCGATCGTCGTTACAGGCGCTGGATGACGCCGGCGTGCCTCATTGCGGGGCGGGTACCGACCGCGAAGCCGCCGCCGAACCCATCATAATCGAAAGGGATGGCGTACGGTTCGGTTTCATGCAGCGCACGTCCGTATTTCATTCCCACGGTCATGCGGCAACGGACGACTACCCAGGCGTGGCAACAATCCAGGCACATACGGCCTATCGTCCTCCGATCGAAAATCTCAGGGCCCTGACGCGGCCCGGCGTTGCGCCGGAAATCATCACATGGACCGAACCCGAGGCCCTCGATCATTTCCGTGCCGATATCGCGGCACTTCGACAGAAAGCGGACATCGTCGTCTCGAGCAATCATTGGGGATTGGATCGGGACGTCCTGAAATATCAACGGGAAATTGCCCATACCGCCATCGACGCAGGGGCTGATGTCGTCATGGGACATGGCCCGCATGTCCCGAACGCTATGGAGATCTATAAAGACAAACCGGTGTTCTACGGCCTCGGCAGTTTTTCCTTCGAAACCGGACACCGGGGCAATCTACATCCGGATTGGATCGGCCTTATGGTCGACCTGACGGTAACGGATGGACGCCTCGATCAGGCGGCCTTTACGTTCGTTCGGCATAATGACCGGAACGAGACCTACCAGCGCAGCGTGCAGGATGAAACGGAAGAATTTGGGTTGCTGCAGGCCGCGTCCGCCGATCTCGGCGTCGACCTTGCGGTGGATGGCGACCGCGCAATCCTCCGGCCGAAAGGCTGAACGCCGAACCGCAATCAAGCGGTCCGGCGTCCGGGCCTCACGAGGGAGTAATGTGAAAAGCGTTTAGTAGTGGAGCGTATGCTCGGACACGCTGCTGATCCGCGACATCCGTGACTTACAGCCGGAGCAGATCCGGTTGGCGCGCCGGTCTTCCGTCTCGAACGGCTGACTGCAAGTCATGCAGGGGATAACGTCGCCTTTCGGCTCCGCGCTCTGCGCGTTCGCGCCGCGTCCGGCCTCGCTCGACCGTTCGCGCGAGGTCCTGGGAACATCCGTCGGCAACACTTTCTCACCGATCATCACGAGTTCAAGGCAATGCAGCAGCGCCTTAAAGGAAACCTGTTTCCGCAATAAGGCGCTCGCCTCGTAATCCTCACAGATCGTCAGCCAGTCGCCGTCCCGTTCGTCGCTGAAGGAAACGATGCCGACACCCGGCAGATTGCTGTTGAGATAACTCAGCTGATCGGCGGCCGTATCAATATCACGCGCCAGGTCGATCAGGACAAGAACGGGCGTATCGGCCGGCGACATCGTCGCATCCAGTTCGCGCTGATCGGCAACGCTGGCCGTTACCTTGTATCCATTCTCTTCCAACAGAGCCTTTAGGCCCTCGCGGAAAAACTGGTCGCTGCTGACCAAGCCAACCGAGACACAATTCATTTCGACACCCCTGAATTCGTTTTTCGACGCCAACGACCGGAAGGAGCATCCCCACCCCAACGGCCTTATCCCTTCGAATATGATTTCACTTTATCGAATGATCCGTTTGGGGTGTATTCAGATTTAGAGGTAATTAGGACGAATTTTAGATTACTGCTTTTGAACTAAATTTAGATTGCCCGTTTATTACTAAAGGAGTAGCTCTTTAAGATAGATTTCCCTTAGGCATTGATTTTGCGCCATTTAATTTGGGATCGCTCTGCTCAATTCGGAACCGAGCCGGTTGGCCTGTAACGATATATAGTTAACGTGACTCGAGATTTTAAGTTCCCGGCTGGGATTTCAGCGCCTGAACGCTGAACCGTTCCTTGGCGAAAACGACCCGAGCGGCGTCGTCCGCATGGGTTCCGACATATGCATCGATGATATCGAAACGGGGTTTGAGACCCGCCTGATTGGCGATCTGGATCGCCAGCCCCGGTCGGGCATTCAGCTCGAGGATGAGCGGCCCTAGGTCACGATCGAGGACGATATCGATACCCTGATAGCAGAGTTTGGTTAGCTGCTGCGATTTCGCCGCAAGCAGCAGCATCTCGTCCCAATTCGGAATTATCAGGCCCGAGACGGGGTTACCTGTATCCGGGTGCTCGGTCACGATACGACTGTTCCAGACGGCGGTCAGCGTCTCCCCGGTCCCCATATCGATACCCGCGCCGATGGCGCCTTGATGGAGATTCGCCTTGCCGCGCGATTGGCGCGTCGGCAGGCGCACCATTGCCATGGCCGGAACCCCCAAATAGGTAATGATCCGGACATCGGGCACGCCCTGATAAGAAATCTTCTCGAAAAGCGGATCGAATTGAACGCGATACTCGAACAACGCCTTGTCCGGCTGGCCGCCAAGACTGTATACGCCGGCCAAAATCATGTGCACGTGATAGGAGATCTCGTCCAGCGTCAGTATCTCGCCGGACGCAAGCCGGAATCGGTCACCCGACCGGCCGACGACAACGATAATGCCATCCCCGCCGGCGCCCTGTGCCGGCTTGATAACGAAATCATCCAGCCCAGCGATACGATCGCCGAGCTCCTTTATTTCGTGGTTAAACCGGATAACATCGTATAGTTCCGGCACCGCGAGCCCGGCCGCTTTCGCGATCTCCTTGGTCCGTAACTTATCGTCGACCGCCGGATAATTTTCACGAGCGTTGTTCGGCAGGATGTATTGCGCATTGCGGGAATTCAGCCCGACGATGCCCAATTTCTTCAGTGTCTTGTACGTCTGTAGCATCAGTTAGCCAGCTTGACGAATTCCCGGAACCGCCACAGTTCCGTCAAACGATACCCGCTGTACCGACCCATCAGGATCGAAATAGCGAGCAATACGATCAGGATCTCCGGATAAACGAAGAACAAATGCTCCAGGTAACCGATCGTCATAACGAAATGGCACAAGGTCGCCGCCAAGAGACTCCCCAGGCCTTGTTTCAATGCCGTGGCAGGCCCGTTCTCGTCCCAGACGATCGACATGCGTTCGATCGTCATCGTGATGATGACCAATGGGAAAAGCGCCAGCGACAACCCGCGATCGACCCCAAGCTTGTGCGTCAATACGCTGAGGAACGTCATGAGAATGATCACGACGATCAGGACACAAGCGAGACGCGGCACGATCAGTAGTTTCAGGTATTCCAGATAGGCGCGCACCAGCAAGCCGCACCCAACCACCACGGTGAACAGGAAGATCCCCCACAGCAGCGTGGTTTCCCGGAACGCCAAGCCGATCAGAACCGGCATGAATGTTCCGAACATGCTGACCCCAATCACGTTGCGCAGGAATACGAGGATCAAGGCGCCAAGCGGGACCATCAAGATCACCCGAAATACCTGTTGGACATCCAACGGCAACGTGAAGAGGGAAAACTCCAACAGGTTGCGCTCCATGAAACTCAACGGCACGAGCGCGGACCTGCCCGTCGTTTCGGTCGCACGCGCGACCGTGACCAGCGTATCGATCGGCCCCATGATGTTCGACTGAACGAAGGGCGAGTCACCGCGCCACCATGGAAAGTAGTTCTCGGGCAGCCCCGGCTGCTCTGCATTCAGGCGATAGGGCCGCCAGTAACCTTCGCTATACGATTCTATCCAATGGATGAAGCGGACATTCCGCTCGCCGGGTACGAGGCGAATTCCATGCACCACGCGGGCCGGAACACCGGCAAGCCCGAGCACCTCCACCGCCGCACGGGCCACCTGCTCCTGCGAGTTCTGATTCTCAAGCAATACATCGACCCGGTCATCCGACCCGGCCAGTCGAAGACGCGCCAGGACCGCGAGAACGAGCGTCGGCGTATCGGCGGATTTCGACCGCGCGGCTTCGAGGACCGATTCTCCAGCCAACAGCTTTGCACCGGCGAGGCGATTTGTCGCTTCCGGCGGCGATTCCTCCATCGGAATGAATTCCGTCGACCGTGGAACGAGATGGGCCACGAAACTGGCGTAGAGAACTTGTTCGCCCAACGCATCGCGGATCGCGAAGACCGACTGGCGATTCGCTCCTTCCGCCTGGGTAAACAACCCGTAGCCGGGCGCCACGAAGTTCTGGTCGATTATCGCGAAGCGGCCCGTGTTGTTGGGGTACTGCAACTCGACCTTCGTCGGCCCCATTCCGGCACGGAATGCAATGCGCGTCTCGACCTGCCAGGTTTGCGAGGTCTCTTCTTGGGTCAGCGGCAGGCCCAATCCGACATACTTGTAGGCAAAGATGGAGATCCCGATCACCGCCAGTACGGCAGCGAGAAAATAAGGATGGGTGTTCTTCATCCCTTACCCGGCTTTTGTCCCTGGCAAATCGGATCTTTCGTGAACGTGCGAGAAGAATCGACAAACACCTTCCCGGCCATGGCCGACCGGCCGACCAGCAACGGATAGTTCAGATGCGTTCGTTTGGCGAGGTTAACTTCCACTTCCTGCAAAAATGAGCCGATGCAGAGCGGTAGCTTTACGACAGGGCGCGACGACGTTCTCGCCGCCGACCGCTTGATGCGGGCGGTACGAAAAACCGGCCGTTCAAACGACACCGTCCGGCCCTTCCTGTCGGACACGTCGAATCGAACCCATTTTTCCCCGCCGCGGACGAACTCGACAATATTCGCCGCGTCTATGGACGAATTCTTGGCCCCCGTATCCAACTTCGCCTCTATCAGGAGGCCATGGGAACGGATTTCAACGCGCTCTATCCACCCCATGACTAGAGGGTTGGCCTTCGGCGCGGAGACCGGCCCCATGAGCAGAATAAGGAAAGCCGGGATCAGCAATAGCGCACGGTACCGTCTGGCTGGCATATCGGTATTTGGTAACCTCAGTGCAATTAGTCAGTCGAATTGCAGGGATATTATCAGATGCTGCGGATAAATACTCCTGGCAGCTAGCACATAAATATCACAACAAAACTGTCAACCCTCACCGGCATCATCTCAGTGGCACAATGCCGTGAACACATCCCGGTAGCCAGCCTCGCTTAGACCGGATCACGGCCTTCTACGGAATCGAAAAGGCGGCGGAACAATCCGCCGCCTTTCGTAGATTGGCTATCGAGCCTAACCGCCGAACACTAGGCCTCGATCCGCGGCGGCACACGCGTGCCTTCCGCCGACGGGCCACGGCCGGTCAAGCGCCGGACGTAGCGCTTGAAGGCGCCGCCGGTGTCTCCGTCCATGTCGCTGGTGTAGGGCGCATAGCCGATGACGCCAGCGCTCTTGCTGGGGCTGACCTGGGTCAGGATGAACCCGCCGAGCGACGTCACATCAATGCTCTCCAGCCGCCGCGCCGCGGCAACCGCCAGATCACGCCGCGTCCGCCGCCACTGCAGAACGAACACGGTGCTGTCCACCAACTTCGCGATAATGTGCGCGTCGGTGAGCGCAAGGACCGGTGCCGAGTCGATGACGATCAGGTCATAGTCCCAAGCCAGCGTGTCGAGAATATCCTGCATCTTCGCCGACTCGATGACCTTGGACGCATTGCCGTGTCCGCTGCCGGCGGAGATGAAGCTGATTCCCCGCTTGGCGTCGTCGCGGATGACATCCTTCACGTCGAGGTTATCGGCGAAAACGTTGATCAATCCCTTATCGTTGGCCGCGCCCAGCATCTTATGGATCTTGGGCCGCTCGAAATCGCAATCGATCAACAGCACTTTCTTGCCGGTACTCGCACAGAAGGTCGCGTACCACATGGCGAAGGTGGACTTCCCTTCCCGCGGCAACGCCGAGGTCACGAGCAGCGTCTTCGGATGACGCGATTCGTTTGACAGGTAGAGCGTAGATCGGACGTTCTGTATTGCCTGGTTGAGACGTGAGTACGGGTTCATGAGCCGCTTGTGCTCGCCCGGCTGCAATGTCGCGAGGGCCTTCTGCGTCCGCGGCAACACGCCCAGGCACCGATACCCGGTGATCTTCTCGACCTCTTCCGCCGTCTCGAAGTTACGCCGCAGTCCTTCCAGGACCAGGGCCGCCGCAATCGCGAACAACGCGGACAGCATCGTGGCGATCGCCAGCGTCTTTCCGGTCTTCGGGAAGGACGGCTTGCGCGGCGGTTCGGCAAAGGAAACGACGCGGGCCGTCGGCTCGATCATTTCCTCCCGAGCGCTCGTCTCACGCAGGCGGATGATGAAGGTGCGGTGCAGCTCACGCTTCGACGTGGCTTCCCGCTCCAACTCGCGCAGGCGAATTTCCGACTTGTTGATGTCGATCGCTTCGCCCTCGAGCTTGCCGAGGCCACGCTGCAGCGCCGAGAGCTTCGCTCGGGCGACAGCGACTTCGTTCGAAAGGCCTTCGACGATCTTGTTGATCTCCTCCCGGATTTTCGACCGCAAATCGCGAATCTCGCTCCGGATCTTGATCATCTTCGGGTGTTTCGGTCCATAGCGGCTCGAAAGGTCTGACCGCTCGCGGATGAGCGTGACTTCCGTGTTGCGCAGCGACTGGATCAGCGGAGAGGCCAGAACATCCGGCGCCGCGTCCATGCTGCCCGGAACCTTGAGCAACCGCGATACTTGCGACAGACGCGCCGCCGCCGCGGCTTCGTCGGCGCGAGCCTGCACGAGCTGCGAGTTCAGTTCGGCCAACTGCTGTGCCGTGACACTGGTGCCCTTCGCTTCGATCAGCCGCGACTTGGACCGGAATGCCTGCACGGAGTCTTCCGCGGCCAGCACTTCGCCCTTAAGCTCCGCAACGATTTTTTCCAACCGTTCCGTTGCTTTCTGAATGCCACGCTTCTGGTACTGCACCTGATTGGCCAGATAAATGCGCATCAGGACATTGACCACTTTCGACGCCTTCACCGGATCCTTGGATTCGAATTCCACGTCGATGATGCGGGCGCGCTCGGTCGCCTTGATGGTCAGGTGTTTCGCAAACCGTTCGTTAATATGGGCGCGGTCGATGTTCGGCGTCCCGATGACAACCTGGTCGTCGATCTTCTTCTTTTCTTCTGGCTTCATCGCCGACTTTTCTTCGTCGTCCGTGAAGAAGTCCTGAACGGTCTGCTCGACCGTGAAAAGGAATTGTTGCCAGGGTGACTTGTCCTCGAGGGTTTTCTTGCGCAGAGCAATATTGAACTCGGGGTCCTTATGGAGCTCAAGCTCCTCAACCACCATGCTCGCGAGAATGCTCGACTTGAGAATCTCGACCTCGTTCGGGACGTCGGCGAGGTCTGACGTTGATGTTTCGACCACCGAGCGGATGTTGGTCACCTGATTGGCGCGGTTGTCGAGCAGCAATTGCCCCATCGCCGTATAGGTCGGTTTGACAGAAAACAGGAACACCGTCGTGATGACCAGCGCGATGCAGACGATGCTGAGCATGATGCCCCAACGACGGCGAAGCCGGTCGAGAACATCCCTGAGGCTAACCTCATCTACGGGTTCCGGGGTAACGTCGATAATCGGCCGATCAACGACATCTTCTTGATTGGGCTGAAACGCGATCTTACGTTGCATTATTTGAGACTCGTCCGAACAGGGTTCCACCAGGTTTCGCGAACACTCACAGGACCAGAAAGCAGAGCAATCAACCGTCGCACCGGGCCGCCGGTTTTTTCCCGGCTTGCGTCCCCGAACGGATTGGATTGATTCTGCATCTCCCCTCTTAAACTCCCAAGCCGACTAGGTCGGCTCTAAATAAACGACTTCACACTCAAATTTTTATTTGAACCGGCGGTCATGCGATTACCGGACCAAATCGCTAATTATCTAAAGAATGTATACCCCATGGCCAGATTCGATACGAAAGGAGCAAAGGCGGTAATAAAAAAGTTAGCAGGTCAAAAAAGACATAAACGGACCTGAATTCGAACGGACGCTGACGAAATGGATCCGTTCGATCGCAACGTCGCCCTTAACCCCTTGCCGGGGGACGAAACGGTCTTAGAAGAAACGCTCCGGGATGAAGATGGTATCGCCCGGCTGGACGCGGAAATTACCGTTGGCAATTTCCTTCGCCTGCATCTTCTGGGCCCCGTCCCGCGTAATTACCCACAGGTTGGATTTCGCACGGTAGGTATATCCTCCCGCCATGGCGACAGCGTTCATCAGCGTCAGTCCATTGCGATATGCATAACCACCCGGCGACTTGACCTCACCCATAATGAAGAACGGCCGATAGGTTAACACTTCGACGTTGACCGTCGGGTTCTTCAGGTACCCTTCCTGTAGCTTCGCGACGATCTTTTTCTCCAAATCCCGCGCCGTTCCGTTCGCGGCCGGGACTTCGCCGACCAGCGGGAATGCCACAACGCCGGATCCGTCGACCTCATACTCGCCGGTCAGATCCGCCTCGCCGAATACCGTGATCCGGACCTTGTCGCCAGCGCCCAAACTATAGGTGGAATCGCCGGCCCACGCGGATGCCGAAAAGCCGACAATCAGGAAAACCGCAAAAATCGAACGCATCATTTTCATCATGACTAGCGCCTTTAAAATCGTCGTATCTTTGGTTCCAGATTTCGAATGCGATGCGAAAAACGATCTTTAACCATCGTCTCACGTTTCCGCACGCCGTCTGCGGCATGACCGAAATCGGCCGCATCCGGCTAAAATCTCTTGCTTTGATTATAATAAGAAGTTCAGAGAACTAAGCTGTGCTTTAGTATTACTACCAAAAACTGACACGTATCCCCGACCGTAATGATCGACCGTCGATTGCGCCGTTTTGCCGCGCCAATACGATTGCATACGGCGGCCCGTTATCCAATCGATAGAATGAGCAGCGCATCATGCAAATGGCCGCGTCGATGTCGCCATCGACGCGGCCAAGCACGTACCGATTATGAGGCCGTAAAAGCGCTCTAGAGTTGCGCCTTCAGGAAGACCGAAACGATATTGCGGATCAAATCCTGATTGGCCGCATCGCTCTCCCGGTAACGGAAATTGTAGGCCGCTCCGAGCGTCAGGTAACGGTTCCACAGATAGTCTGCGGAAATACCAAGACCGTAGTTAATCTCTTCGCGAGAAATACCCTCGTAGTCGTCATACCGGATCGATGCTTCACCGCCGAGGATGAGGTTCCGCAGCAACTCGTGATCGACCCCGACCGTCCCCGCCGTGCTCTGGTAGCCCGACGATCCCGACTGCGTCGACTCGACGATTTCGCTGTTGATATCGAGCGTGACCGTGGTCAGTCCCGTCGGGATCCAGGTCAATTTCGATCCGACGACCGGCCCTCTAAGCGTGTCGAACCGCGAGTCATCGAAATGCCGCTGCCGGTATCCGACGAAGAAATCGCCGAACAACAGGCCGGTCAAGTCGACCGCCGCGCCGCCAACGATATCGAATCCTTCCGAATCCCGCTTGAATCCGGCGTCATCCCGGCTCTTGTCGTACCGGGTGAATTCGCCGTCGACGCGAACAAAGGCCTCATAGCTCGGAACGATTTCATAGCCGACCCGAACGCTCGGGCTGACCACCAACCGGTCGCGGTCATCGTTGTTGATATCCACGGTAGTGGTCGGCGTATCGTCATAGTCGAGATATTGGACCGCACCGCCGCCGGAGATGGAAACGCGATTGATCCGATGCCGGACGCTGGCGCCCGCATCGAACGAGCGGAAAATCGTCGGCTCCGTTCCACCGACATCGTCCGGATCGCTGCGTTCTTCGTGCTCGCGGGCAAACCCGATATTGCCGCGCACCGCCGTGCTGCGCTTTACGTCAAGACGACCGGCCGCCGACAAACGCACGTCCTGAAAATTCTCGTCCGTGTTATCCGCGAAAAATCCGACATCGCCGCCGACATTGAGCACGACTTCATGGTTGTTCCAATCCGATCGGACATCGAGTTCCGGCTGGAGTTGGAAAATGAAGTCATCCGTCTCGTTGCCGTCGGTGGCAAAGATGTTGTCGTTGTAGCTGACACCACCCGTCAAAGACGGAAACACCAAAAATCCGCCGCCGCGTACACCGAGTGCGTCAAGTTCCGGACGCGCCCGGCTGCGTACCGTTTCGCCGCGCGGAATATCGGAATCGAATACGCTTCCGCGCCGCTGCAAGTCAGAATCGAAAATATTACGATTATCGGGAACAATCTGTGCGTTTGCCGCCGTGGCGGACAACACACCGATGCTCAAACTTAATCCAAG
The DNA here is from genome assembly GCA_965228975.1 of Alphaproteobacteria bacterium. GTDB lineage: Bacteria > Pseudomonadota > Alphaproteobacteria > UBA8366 > UBA8366 > JAJFJD01. The sequence goes on along the minus strand of OZ245851.1, from coordinate 654,453 downwards.
TCCCAGGACACTAAGCGCGAGGCCCGTCGGCGCAACACGCAAATCCGGACACGAGAGCTTTCCCCACATAGCCCCTTCCCATCAACCACACAATTGTTGACGTAATCTACCCTGAGAGAGCGAGGGCTGACAAACACTCACTTCACAACTTTTGAGATTGTCTAGAGAACTGTGACAATTAGATAACACTGCCCGGCAAGCCGGCCGGACCAACATTAACCATAATAGGGTGAGAAAGGCCCTATGCGGCGCCCGGCGACGGCAGCAGCTCGATATCATCAACTTTTTCGAGCAATGAGTCCGGCATATTGGCCAATCGGCCGACATTCTTCATCATCACGATGGACCGCATCGTCGGGCTGACAAAGCGGTAGCAGGTCCCACCCGATGCCTGCACTTTCTCCAGGACCGGTGGCTGATCGCCGCCATTCCTCGTAAGCCGGCTCAGCGCTTTATGCAGCGGCAGTTCCACCATGGAGCGCCCAATCGCATCGAAGGAGATTTGGCTCATGCTGTCGGTCGAGAAAAGTCCGTTCGGATCGGTCGGCGTCTGAACCGCCAAATACAGCGTATCGTCGATCGACCGCCCTCGGGTGGTACCGCACAAATCGTCGTAGCAGGCACTGAGTTTCGGATCGACCTTGTTCGCCGCATGCCCGACGATCTCGGCCAAATCCTGCAACTCGACGTCGGACGCATAACGCTGCGTCGCCTGACGAATCGACAGTAAGCAGAGCCACTGCAGTGCTGACGGCACGCCCTGTGACAGATGAATCAGGGCGTCGACAACCGAGTCTTCAAATCTGATTCCGACCGATGCCGCACCACGCCGGATGACCTGTCCGCACTCCTCTTCGGTCATGCGCTGCAGTTTGAGCCACGTGACATTGGGTACCGTCTCGAATGCGTCCGGCAGGATATCAACCGCCCGCGAGCCGCGCCCGAAGATGAGCAACGAGAGCCAAGCACCCTGGTCGGAAAGGACTTCCATGAGTTCGGCGATCTTGACCTTGAACTCATTGCACTCGATCCGCTCGAAATCATCGATTAGGACAACCGCTTGATTTTCAGCAAGTTTCTGGAATACGCGGATCGCCGACGGAACATCGTAGACATCGTCCTCGACGAGGTCGATAAGGTCCGTGGCACCGAGTCGTTTCTGAAGCAGGTCGCCGACCGGCGCCTCCGCGATGCGATTGGAGAACTGTTCCAGGATCGACCGCATGAGATGCTCGAAAGTAAGATCTGCGGAGCACGTCACCCGCGCCACCAGATATCCCGCTTCCTTCGCGCATTCACCGACGATATTTGCGAGCGAGGTCTTGCCGATTCCCTTTTCGCCGAGAAGCACGACATGCGTCTTCTCTTCCTCGACCGCCTGGATGACCGCTTCGATCATGTCGCGGCGGCCCGAAAAATCCTTATAGACACGCTTGGGACGTGTCGGCGTGAAAACGTCGCGGTAGAGTTTCGCGACTTCGCCGGAGTAATTCAGATTGCCCTGGTCCCGGCGCCAGAGCCGCGCATTGGCGACGATATTGAAGGATGGCGCTTCCGGCAGCGTGCTCTCGTGCTTGGCGAGTTCGGTCTGGCGGAACGACACCGTCCGCAGCATCGTGCTTTTCTGTTCCGCCCCGCTAAGGTCCTCTGCTGCACCGGCATCCGCTGCACGCGGACCTTCGTTCTGATTGTCGGCCGCTTGGCGCCGCTCGGACACGGCGGCTTCGACGTCGACACCTCCGGGGTCGTCCGACCGCAGGTCCTCTCCCAACATCTCTCGACCCCGTTTGGATTGGACCGATTTAGCCGCTTTCCGACCATCGCGCCGCGCACTACCGCTGGTTGCCGCCCCTGGCTTGCCGGAGGTCGGCAATCCGAGGATCGGATCGATCATTTCAACCACGTCAACAACTTCCGAAGGCGTTGCCGTCCGCCGATTTTTGCGTAAAAGGCGGATCAATCGCGTGAATATCTTTTTGTCAATCGGGTGCATTACGAATGGGCCTCAAGGCAGCCGAAATCTAGTATAAGTTTTTTTCTAGAACCAAATCTCTACTTGATTTCCCGTCGACTAAGATTTCTAAGGTAAATCAATATTTTGCAGAGACAATTTCGCAATGGTGTTACCACCTTTGCAGTTAAATTTTCGGCGTAACGCCGACCTCCTCAGAAAGTCTAGGTCTCCGGACGACACGCTGCTCGTATTCCGTGAGAGCAAATCGCCAATACCCCCATAAGCCACAGATTTCAGAGCGATGGCAGCGACCAAAGGGGTTATTTCGAATGGATTAATGTCAACAAGACGTTCTTAGCCCAAACTCCGCCGGGTTAAGACAATTCTTGTGGGGCACCCGACGTGAACGGGCTAGCTCCGGGGGGAGTATTCGGTATGGGGGACCATACACAGACAGTCGAACCGAAGGCGCGTCGCGGCGACAAAAACGCCGGGAATTCGCCGATTTCGGGACGGATTTCCCCACGTTTTTACAATGGTTTATTTGAGGCAACCTTGCCAAACTCGAAGCAACCGCCGCACGTCAATTCGGACGGTGGCACGGCTGGCACGGCGACAGTCGGCCGAAATGGTGTCTCTGCACGGACCGTAATCCCGGCCGGCACGCTCAGCGACTCGGCGGCGCGATTTGGCAAGCAAGGAGAATTTCAGCCATGTGCGGAATAGCCGGCCTATACGGAATCCCGGCCGACGCGGACGTTTTGCCGCGCATGCTCGATGCGATCGCCCACCGGGGCCCCGATGCCGAAGGCGTTCACGAAATTGTGAGCCATGGCGCGGACGTCCGGCTCGGACATCGACGCCTCTCGATCATCGATTTGTCGGAGGCTGCCAACCAGCCATTCGAGAAAGACGGCCTCATCATCGTCTACAACGGTGAACTCTATAATTATAAAGAGCTCGGCGAAGAACTCCGCGCCTCGGGCGTCCAGTTCCGGACCACATCGGATACCGAAGTCGTCTTGGAGGCCTGGCGTAAGTGGGGCGCCGATTGCCTAAACCGCTTCCGCGGCATGTTCGCCTTCGCGATGCTCGACACGCGCACCGGCCGTCTGGTGCTGGCGCGCGACCCCTTCGGCATCAAGCCGCTGTTTATCGCGCGGCGCAACGGCGGCCTTGTGTTCGCATCCGAACTGAAAGCGATCACCCCGGCGCTCGGCAACGACCTAAAGGTCAACGCGACGGCGCTTATTTCATCGCTGATGTACTACTGGATCCCGGAAGGACACTGCGTCTACGAGGGCGTGGAAAAACTGCCGCCGGGGTACTGGGCGGAGATTTCCCCGAACGGCGACTACAGCGAGCAGTGCTACTACGATCCGCAACGCGAGTTGATCCACGACTCCTACGAGGAGATCACGGTCGACCGGCTGCGCACGATCATCGAGGACTCGGTCGAGGCCCATATGGTCGCCGACGTCCCCGTCTCGGCCTTCCTGTCCGGCGGGCTCGACTCAAGCCTGATCACCGCGATCGCCGCCCGGCAGGGTCATAATGTCGAGGGTTACACGATCTCCTTCCGCGAAGAGGATCAGAAACTCGAGGCGATGCCCGACGACCTCTTCTACGCGCGGAAGATCGCCAAGGCCTATGACCTGAAACTGCACGAGATCGAGATCGCGCCCGACGTGGCCGACATGTTGCCCAAGGTGGTGGACATGCTCGACGAGCCGATCGGCGACGCGGCCGCGATCAACGCCTACCTGATTTGCAAGGCGGCCCGGGACACGGGGACCAAGGTCCTGCTGTCCGGCATGGGTGCCGACGAGCTGTTCGGCGGTTACCGCAAGCATCTCGCCTGCATGCTGGCCGCACAGTACCGCAAAATTCCCGGCTTTGTGCGGCAAGGCATGATCCGTCCGACGGTCGATCGTCTGCCGGTCGCCTACAAGGATCGCGGCTTCCGGACCGTCCGTTGGGCGAAACGCTTCCTTGCCTTCGCCGACATGCCGGAGGAAACCGCGTTCCGCCGCAGCTACACGCATTACGGCGTGCCCGAATTCCATGAACTTCTGAACCCGGACCTATACGGCGCGGTCGACACGCTCGTCGACGAACATGCGGACCTATACAACGAATACCGGACGGCGAACTGCGGCGATCAGGTCAACAGCATGTGCTATACCGATACGCGCCATTTCCTGCCGGGCTTGAACCTCGCCTATACCGACCGGGCCAGCATGGCCGCATCGACCGAAGTGCGCGTGCCCTATGTGGACCGTGAAGTCGTCGCCGCCGCCTTCGGCATTTCCGGCAAGCGCAAGATCGACGGCCGCGAAACCAAGTCGGTCCTCAAGAAGGCCGCGGAGCAGTATCTGCCCAAGGAGGTCATCTACCGGCCCAAGGGCCTGTTCAGTGCGCCGCTGCGCGCCTGGATCCGCCGCGATCTCAAGGAAATGGTGGAAGACCTGCTGATCGACGGCGATATGGTGAAGTCGGGTTTCCTGAACGGAAAGACCTTGCGCCGCATGGTTGACGAAGACCGCGCCGGCACGGCCGACCGCTCGAAGGAAATCTGGCAATTGATGACGCTGGAAAGCTGGCTTCGCAAACAGTCGGCGACGCTATAACCGCGAGAAAAAAATAACCGTTAACCCGTAATTCTTTATCGTAACGACACTTAACAGGGTGTGTTCAGGCACAAGACCATGAAGCAAATCGCACAAAATTATAAATCCGGGGAAATCTCCCTGCTCGACGTTCCCGTCCCCGCCTGCAAGTCCGGCGGTGTGCTGGTTCGCAGCGACTATTCGCTCATCTCCATGGGCACCGAAGCCATGAAGATTCACGAGAGCAAACTGTCGCTCATCGGCAAGGCGCGCGCCCGTCCGGACCAGGTCAAGAAGGTCATGCAGACGATGGCGCAGCAGGGTCCGGTCGCGACCTATAAGAAAGTCATGAACCGGCTCGACAGCTATACGCCGCTCGGTTACTCGCTGTCCGGCGTGGTGGTCGCCGTCGGTTCCGGCGTCGAAGAGTTCAAGGTCGGCCAGCGCGTTGCCTGCGGCGGCAACCAGTTCGCCCTGCATGCCGAATACAATTGGGTCCCGACCAACATGTGCGTCGCGATTCCGGACAATGTGTCGTCGCTGCACGCCAGCTACGCCACCGTCGGCTCGATCTCGATGCAAGGCTTCCGGCAATCCGAAGCGGCGCTCGGCGAAACCGCCTGCGTCATCGGCCTCGGCCTGGTCGGCCAGATCCTGGTGCAAATCCTCCGGGCTGCCGGCGTTCATGTCGTCGGCATCGACGTGTCCACCGAACGCTGCGACCAAGCGGTTGCCAGCGGCGCGGCCGCCTGCGGCATTCCCGGTCAGACCTCGTTCGACGCGATGAAGGCGACGCTGATGTCGCTGACCAACGGCGCCGGCGCGGATCACGTCTTCCTGACGGCGGGCGGTAACACTAATCAGCCGGTCGAAATCGCCGCCGAATTGGCGCGAGACCGCGCCCGCATCGTCGACATCGGCAAGTGCAAGCTCGACCTGCCGTGGAACGCCTATTACGAAAAGGAACTCGATGTTCGCTTCTCACGGTCCTATGGCCCCGGCCGGTACGACCCGACTTACGAGGAAGGCGGCGTCGATTATCCGATCGGTTACGTGCGCTGGACCGAGCGCCGCAACATGGAATGCATCATCGACCTGTTGGCGGCGGGCAAGCTCGATTTCGACGTGATCACAAGCGACGTCGTCGACTTCGACGACGCCGTTTCCGTCTACGAGCGGATCAATGCCGGCGAGCTGCAAGGTCTCGGCGTGGTCTTCAAGTATCCGCTGGAAGGCGCCGACGTCGAAGAAATCCCGGCACCGAAGCCCGCTCCGGCGCAGGCGCTGCGCCTGCACCCATCGGGCATGGACCGGGTCCGCGTGGGCGTCATCGGCTGCGGCAACTATGCGACGACCATGTTGCTGCCGCATCTCAAGAGCCGCTCGGACGTGGACCTCGTCGAAGTCGCCACCGCGACCTCCTTGTCGGCGGCCAATGCGCAGTCGAAGTTCAACTTCGACCGCATGTCCACTGACTACCAGGGTTTGCTTGCGGACCGTGAGATCGACGCCGTGTTGATCGCCACCCGTCACGACAGTCACTCTTATATGGTGTGCGAAGCACTGCGCGCCGGTAAGGCCGTTTTCGTCGAAAAACCGCTTGCGGTCACGGCGGAACAACTCGCAGCCGTGCGCGATACGATCCATGAGACCGGCAACGATCGCCTGATGGTCGGCTTCAACCGTCGCTTCGCGAAAGTCCTGACCGGTCTGAAAGACGCCTGGGGCGACTGTGCCGGACCGCAGATGGTCCATTACACCGTCAACGCCGGACCGCTCGAAGCCGGCAGCTGGTACAATCAGACCGACACGCAAGGCACGCGCTTCGCGGGCGAAGGCGGCCACTTCATCGACACCGTGTCGTGGTGGCTCGGCGCCGATCCCGTGTCGGCACACGCCATTGCCACGCCGGACGATCCGGACAACCTGATTGCCCTGCTGACGTACCCCGACGGCTCGGTCGCCAAGATCGCGTATGCGACGAACGGCGACCCGAAATACCCGAAGGAAATGATGGAAGTCTTCGGCGACGGCCGCGTGGCGCGTCTGCAGAACTTCAAGCGCACCGAGGTGTGGCGCGGCGGCAAATGCAAAACCAACCGTGCGGCCAATATCGACAAGGGCCAGAAGTACCAACTCGAGGCCTTCGTCGACGCGATCAAGAGCGGCGGCGAAATGCCGAATCCGCTGGCATCGCTGATGGCGACGACAGCGGCGACCTTCGCCGTCGGGCGCAGCATCGCCTCCGGCCGTCCCGAACAGGTCAACGATTGGGAACCGCGCGACATAGACGACGACGGCCTTCGCGAAGCCGAGGCCGCGCAATGAACCTGACGTGGTACATGCGTCGACTGGCCCGGATGTCCCCAGCGGAAATCAAGGGCAGGGTCGGCGACCAGTGGATCAAACGCCGCTGGCGGAGCCGGCAGATTCGGCCGGGTCAGGACGACCCGTTGCCGTTGCCCGCTTCCGTTGCGCCCTTTCGGACGCCGCTCCGCGACTTCGACCCCGACACGCTGTCGGCGGACAGCCGGACGCGCCTGCTTCGGGCCGCCGATGCCGCGCTCACGGGACGCTTCCATTTCTTCGACCGCGAACATGACGACTTGAACCGCGATCCCGACTGGTTTCTGGATATCCGGACCGGCCGGCGCGCGCCCGACGACCTCTACGCCTTTGACATTGATCACCGCAACGTCGATCAGGTCGGCACGATCAAGTATGTCTGGGAACCGTCGCGGCACTATCAACTCACCGTGCTGGCAGCGGCCTATCTGCTGACATCGGACGACCGTTATGCCGAGTTCGTGGCCGACCAGCTCCGGTCTTGGTGGCAAAACAACCCGTTCCTGTCCGGCGTCCATTGGACCAGCGGCATCGAGTTGGGCTGCCGCTTGATCTCATGGGTCTGGATCCGCCGGTTGCTCGACGGCTGGCCCCGGGCCAAGGATCTCTTCGAAGACAATCCGGCGTTTCTGCGTCAGCTTCATCATCATCAGGAATATCTGGCGGCGTTACCGAGCCATGGTTCATCGGCGAACAACCACGTGATCGCCGAGGAAGCCGGCCAGTTCGCCGCGAGCTGCGCCTTCCCCTTTTTCCCGGAATCGGCATCCTGGCGCGAACACTCGGCGACCGCTCTGCGCCGCGAAGCGGAACTCCAGACCTTCGCGTCCGGCATCAACAAGGAACTAGCCTCCAGCTACCACGTCTTCGTCCTGGAACTGTTCCTCGCCGCCGCGATCGAAGGCGAAGCCGCCGGCACGCCGTTGGGCTCGCCCTTCTGGCACTGCATCTGCGCCATGACCGATGCCCTGGCCGCGATGATCGATGTGCGAAGCCGGACGCCCCGTCAGGGCGACGGCGACGAGGGCCGCGGTCTTGTGCTGGACGACCCGAACGCCAACCCCTGCCCGTCGCTGCTGGCGACCGGCGCGGCAATCTTCGGAAAACGGGATTGGTGGCCGGAGGCCGGACCGGACGATCTGCGCACTCTGTTGTGGCGTAACCTGATCGACGGCCCGATGCCGGGCGGTCCGCGTCCGGATGTCGTGCCACGCCGTTTCGCGGATGCAGGCATGGTCATCCTGCGCGACAACACCGGCAGCGACGATGAGATATGGTGCCGTTGCGACGAGGGGCCGCATGGCTTCCTGTCGATCGCAGCGCACGCCCATGCGGACGCGCTGTCGGTCGAACTGCGCTGCGGCGGGGTCGAAATCCTGGTCGATCCCGGGACTTACACCTATCAGGGCGAAGCCGAATGGCGGTCCTACTTCCGCTCGACGATCGGCCATAACTGTCTTGAACTCGGTGGCGAGGACCAATCGCAACCCGGCGGTCCGTTCATGTGGCTCAAGTCGACCGACGGCGAAGCCGTCGCAACCGCCGGCCTGCAGGACGGTGACGAAGCGATCTGGACCGCGGCCCATCGCGGCTATGCGCGGTTGACGCCGTCGGCGCAGCACCAACGCAGCGTAAGGTTGGTACGCGGCGACGGGCGATTGGTCATCGAGGACATCGTCGAAAGCGCGGGACAGTTGGAGTGCCGCCTCGCCTTTCATCTCGGGCCCGAGGTCGATTGTTACCTGGATGGCAACGTGGCCCAGTTGCGTTGGCAGACCGCCGACGGAACGCGGCGCGCGACGATGCAACTGCCCGTGACCTTGGAATGGTCCACCGTGCGCGGACAAACCGAACCACCGCTCGGATGGTACTCCCCATGTTTCGGCGCCAAGATGCCGATCACGACGCTGGTCGGAAAAGGTCAGACCGGCGGCGGCGACTCACTGATCACCGATATCAAAATTGATTTGAAGGATCGAAGCGTATCCCGTGCCTCGGCGGACGAAGCCGAAGCCTCGACCGTTTCGTAAAAGAAGGAAAGAACGAAAAATGGATATTGCGATTTTCGGCCTAGGCTATGTGGGCGCCGTCTCGGCGGCGTGCCTGTCGAAGGAGGGGCATAACGTCATCGGCGTCGATTTCAACGACAGCAAGACCGATCTCATTAATAAAGGTAAGAGTCCGGTCGTCGAAAAAGATGTCGACGAAATGATCGCCGAGGCGGTCAGCAAGGGCACGCTGCGGGCGACCACGGACAACCGCGCGGCGATCCGCGACAGTGAGCTCGCCATCGTCTGCGTCGGCACGCCGAGCGCCGTCAACGGCAACCTGAACCTGGATTTCGTTCAGCGCGTCTGCGAGGACATCGGCGAGGAGTTGCGCGACAAGGACGGCTTCACGGCCATCATCATCCGCAGCACGGTCCTGCCCGGCACCCTTCGCACGCTGGTGATCCCGACCCTGGAAAAGGCGTCCGGCAAGAAGGCCGGCGAGGATTTCGGCGTCGGCTTCTTCCCGGAATTCCTGCGCGAGAGCACGGCGGTCTACGATTTCTACAATCCGCCGAAAGTCGTCATCGCGGCCAGCGACGACCGCACCCGCGAGATGCTGGAATCGCTCAACGCCGACTTCGACGCGCCGCTGAGCTGCGCCGACTATGAAGTCGCCGAAATGGTCAAATACGCCGACAACACATGGCATGCCTTGAAGGTCGCCTTCGGCAACGAAATCGGCAGCATCAGCAAGGCGCTCGACATCGACGGCGGCGCGGTGATGGACATCTTCTGTCAGGACACGAAGCTGAACATCTCGTCCAAATATCTCCGGCCGGGCTTCGCCTTCGGCGGTTCCTGCCTGCCGAAGGACGTGCGCGCGCTTAACTACAAGGGCCGCAGCCTCGACCTGGAATTGCCGCTGATCAACTCGATCATGCCCAGCAACCGCAGCCACATCGACCGCGCGATGCAGATGATCATGGACCTGAACGAGAAGAATGTCGGCGTCCTGGGCCTCAGCTTCAAAGCGGGAACGGATGACCTGCGGGAAAGCCCGATGGTCGAGCTGGTGGAACGCCTCCTCGGCAAGGGTCACGAAATCCGCATCTTCGACCAGAACGTCAACCTCAGCCGTCTGGTCGGCGCGAACCGCGCCTATATCTACGAGCATCTGCCGCACATCGCGAAGCTGATGGTCGACGAAATGGACGACGTGGTGACCCACGGCGGCACCATCGTGATCGGCAACAGCGACAGCCGTTTCTCGGAAGTGGTCGGGCGGCTGAACGACTCACAGCGGGTCATCGACCTGGTGCGTATCGAAAATGAAGCGAATGCGAATGGTGGCTACAATGGCATCTGCTGGTAACGGCCGACGCGTCCTGATCATCGTCCAGAACCTGCCGGTCCCGTTCGACCGGCGGGTGTGGCTCGAAGCGACGTCGCTCACCGAAGCGGGTTACAGCGTCAGCGTCATCTGCCCCAAGGCGAAGGGCTACAACACATCCTTCGAAACCCTGGAAGGCGTCGACATCTACCGCTACGACCTGCCGATTGATGCGCAGGGCGCGCTCGGTTTCGTGATGGAATTTGCGTGGTGCTTCATCCGAAGCTTCATGAAGTCGGTCCGCATCGCCGTCTCCGGCCGTGGCTTCGACATTATTCATGCCTGCAACCCCCCCGAGACGTTCTGGCTGCTCGGCTGGTTCTGGCGGGTTTTCGGCAAGCGATTCTTGTTCGATCACCACGACCTCTCGCCGGAAATGTATGCGGCCAAGTTCGAGCGTGAAGGCGGTCTGATGTACCGGGGCTTGCTGTTCCTTGAGCGCATGACCTTCAAGACGGCGGATGTTGTCATCACGACCAACGAAAGCCACAAGAAGATCGCCCAGGACCGCGGCGGCATGGCGGCCGAGGACGTCTACGTCGTGCGATCGGGTCCGGATGTCAGCCGCTTCAAGGTCTACGATCCCGATCCGAGTTGGAAAAACGGCAAGCCGTTCGCGATCGTCTATCTCGGCGAAATGTGCAAGCAGGACGGTGTGGACCATCTGGTCCGGGCCGTAAAAATTCTGCGTGAAGACCTAGGACGCGACGACGTCCAGTCCGTCTTCGTCGGCGGCGGACCGGAACAGCCGCTGCTCAAGGAATACGCGGACGAGCAAGGTGTCGGCGATATCTGTACCTTCACCGGCCGGGTCAGTGACGAGGACCTCTGCCGCATCCTGTCCTCGGCGGACGTGGCCGTGGACCCGGACCCGAAGACCGACTGGTCGGACAAGAGCACCATGAACAAGATCATGGAGTATATGTTCTTCGGCCTGCCGATCGTGTCCTACGACCTGACGGAGCATCGGGTGTCGGCGCAGGACGCCGCGATCTACGCCGAGTCCAATTCCGAAGCGGCCCTCGCCCAAGAGGTCGCCAAACTGCTGGACGACCCGGAAACGCGCAAGCGCATGTCGGAATACGGCTCCAACCGCGTGCGGGAGAAGCTGGTGTGGCAACATTCGGTGCCGCCGCTGCTGACCGCCTATGACGCTATCTTCGGCCGGTTCAAGACTCCGCGCGGCAGCGAAGACCGACTGCAGGTCGCCAAGGACGGACATGGCGGATAGGACGACGCAAATCGTTATTGGTTAACCGTAATTTAATGACAATTGCCGAGGCTGTAGTCCGTGCCAATGGTCCAGCCTCGGCGCCGGATTTAGATTTTGAGTATTAGGAGAAGCGAAAGTGCGTAAGCGCGTATTGGTAACCGGTGGCGCCGGATTTCTGGGTTCGCATCTGTGCGAGCAATTGTTGGAGCGCGGCCACGACGTTCTCTGCGTCGACAACTATTTCACCGGCACGAAGGACAATATCGCCCATCTCCTGGACAACCCTTATTTCGAGGTCATGCGTCACGACGTGACCTTTCCGCTCTATGTCGAGGTCAACGAGATCTACAACCTGGCCTGCCCGGCCTCGCCGGTTCATTATCAGTTCGACCCGGTGCAGACGACCAAGACATCGGTCCATGGCGCGATCAACATGCTGGGGCTGGCGAAGCGGGTCCGGGCGAAGATCTTCCAAGCATCGACCAGCGAGGTCTACGGCGACCCGGACGTTCATCCGCAGACCGAGGACTATCATGGCAACGTGAACACGATCGGCCCGCGCGCCTGCTACGACGAGGGCAAGCGCTGCGCCGAAACGCTGTTCTTCGACTACCACCGCCAGCACAAGGTCGATATCCGCGTCGCCCGTATCTTCAACACCTACGGTCCGCGCATGCTGCCGAACGACGGGCGCGTGGTGTCCAACTTCATCATGCAGGCACTGCAAAACCAGCCGATCACCATCTTCGGCGACGGCAGCCAGACCCGCTCCTTCTGCTATGTCGACGACCTGATCCGCGGTTTCTTAGGCCTGATGGACGCGCCGAGCGAGGTCACGGGCCCGATGAACCTCGGCAATCCGGGCGAATTCACGATCAAGCAGTTGGCCGAGAAGGTCGTCGAGATGACCGGCTCGAAATCCGAGATCAGCTATCATCCGCTCCCGCAGGACGATCCGACCCAGCGCTGCCCGGATATCGCCGCTGCAAAGAAGCATCTCGACTGGGAGCCGAAAATCCCCCTCGATGAAGGGTTGGTGAAAACCGTCGCGTTCTTCGAAGACCTACTGCGGCGTAACACCTAGGCTGGAAACGCCGGGTCGCCAATACCGGAACCCGACTACAGATACTCGGATACTAAAACGCCGCCGGCAATTCCGGCGGCGTTTCTCGTGTCTGATGCAAACCGACGGCCCAGCCGTCGTTGCACGGCGTTCGCTTAGACGGCGGCGTTTTCCAGCGCGGCGGTCGACTGCAAGACCATCTGTCCGATGCGTTCGACGGTCTGGAAATTATCCAGCTCGAGTTGGTCCGGTTCGACGGCAAACCCGAATTCGCCCTCGAGATGCATAATCAAATCCACCAGCGCCAGGGAATCGAGAATCCCCTCGCCGATCAAGTCTGTCTGTGGTGTCGGAACTGTCAGGTTCAACTGGTCCGTCAGGATGTTCAAAATCCGATCGGTCGTTTCGCTGCACCCACCCGATGCTACGTTATGACTCACTTTGCTCCTCTCTCTCCCGCCGAGTGCCCCTAATGCGATCTATCGTTGATGCTCGTTTTGCTCGTTCAGTGTGTCCCCGAATGGCAGATCCACATCGCTCCAGCCAGCCTGTGTATGCTCTTCGGCCAACTTATCGAAATGAATCCGGTCCACCAGTTCTGCGCCAATCCGGTGGCATCTTCTTTGTCGTCCAATCTGCTGAAAGCCGTTCTTCGTCAACACTCTGATCGATCCTAGGTTATTGGCCACGACCCAAGCATTCACGCTTTCTAATTTGAGCGTTCCGAAGGCACGGTCGAGCGCTTTTCCGACGGCCTGACTGGTGATCCCTCGCGTTTCGAACGACTTCTCCCCCAATACATACCAGAGCGTACCCGAACCAAACATTGGCGCAATGTTACTAACACCAATCAGTCCGATCGGCGTCGGATCTCCATCGATGCCATAGACGACCAAGTCGTGCGCATCGCGTTGCGACATCGCCGCCAAGGCAAGCGGCGACAAGTGCTGCACACCTCCCCCGAAATCGAGCCAGGCATAGTTGCGCTCGTTCGACAGCCATTCGGCCGCCAACTCTAGATCATCCCGTTCAAGCGGTCTGACCCAAACCATCGCTAAATCGCTCCCTGAGGTTTTTTCTATCAATCTTGCCGTTTGCATTCTTTGGCAACGGATCGAGCACAAGCCAGCGAGATGGCAGCATGTAGCTCGGTAACTTCTCGGTCAGCGCCCGCCGTAATTCGGCCGGCGGCAAATCCTGTGATTCCATGTTTGCATAGGCGCAGCAGATGATCGCACCTTCGAATCCTTCGCCCTCGATGGCAACGATCGCCGCCTCGCCGACCGCGTCGACCGCATTCGCCGCCGTTTCGATCTCGCCGAGTTCGATCCGGTATCCGCGCGACTTGATCTGACTGTCCGCCCGGCCGAGGAAATAGACGAGCCCGTCCTCTTTCGTGGTCGCCAGGTCGCCGGTCTTATAGATACGCTTGCCGGCCCCGTCGCTTCGCGGGTCGTCGATGAATACTGCCGCGGTCTTGGCCGGGTCCTTCCAATACCCAGGACTAAGCCCCTTACCGGCGATATAAAGATCGCCGATCTCCCCGTCTTTGACGGGCTTAAGCGCTTCGTCCAGCACCAGCAATTCTTCGCCGCCACAGGCCTTTCCGATCGGCGTCTGCCACGATGCGTCCGGCGGACAGGACGGGACGGTGTGGTAACTGCTCGCGATCGTCGCCTCGGTCGGCCCGTATAGGTTGGTGAACGTGACGTGCGGCAGCCGTTCCATCCAATAGATCAATCCCGGCGTCGGAAACACTTCGCCGCACCAGAGCAAGCGCTTGAGATCGGGGAAGTCGTCCTGCTTCACCACATCGAACTTCATCATGTAGGAGAGCAACGACGGCACGGAGAACCATTGCGTCAACCGGGCCTCGCGGATGAAGTCCGCCATCTTGTTGGGAAACAGGTTCAGCGATCCCGGAACGAGATGCAGTTCGGCGCCGGCGGAAAGCGATCCAAAAATATCGAATGTCGACAGATCGAAATGCAACGGCGGCTGACCGGAATTACGATCCTCCGGACCGATATCGAAGTAGTTTCGCCCCCAATCGACGAAGGACACGACGTTCTCGTGCGAGATTTGCACGCCCTTCGGGTCGCCGGTCGAACCGGAGGTGAATAGGATATGCGCCGTATCGCCGGGCTGGCGCTTGCAGTCGAATGTCGTCGCCGGCATCTGCGCGATATCCGATCCCGTGAACGCAAAATCGACGCCCACGGCGGATTCGAGATCGTCCGCGAGGGTCCCGCAACGCGCTGCTTTTGCTTCGGGCGAGACTTCGCAAAGAGCCGCATACTGTTTGACCGACTCCTTCGACACCAGAACAACGGACGGCTCGCACGCCTTTGCGATGCGCGCCAACCGTTCCGTCGGGCTCTCCTGATCCATCGGCACATACATGCAGCCGGCCTTCAGCGTGCCGAGCATGGCGACGATCGTCGGGATTGCCTTGGGCAACAACAGACAGACCCGGTCACCGGGCTTACAGCCCATTTCACGCAGCATGTTCGCGGTGCGGTCGCTCGCCGTTTCCAGGTCACCATAGGAAATCCGGTCAGCGCCCATCACCAACGCGGTTGCGTCCGGACGCGCCTCCGCCGTGCCGGAGACTAGGCCCTGCATCAACATGGCGGCTACGCCTCTACCCGTCTGGACGCTTCCGTGAAGGCCCGGTCGGTGTGTTCAAGTTCTTCCTGGTTCGGCGGGATATCGAGGATTACCGTCCGGTATCCCCGCTGATAGTACTTGCCGATTTCATCGCCCAGACGTTCGTAGCTGCCTACGAGATACGGGCAGAAAGTCCTGTAGTTCTGAAACGGTCCGAGCCAATACGGGCTGCGTCCTTCGCTGGGAGATCCCTCGCCCTCGATTTCCGAAAGCTGTTTGTGCCAACTCGAATCGCTGACATTCATGGCCAGTTTGTGGGTGATCTGGCCCTTGCGGTCCTCCGGGAAACGTTCCAGCGCAACCCGCCAGGCTTCATCGTCACTGTCGCGGGCAACGATCCCGACGCGAATGCCGCATTCCATCGGCTCGTCGACCGCATCCGCGGATTCATCCGACGGCGCCTTCGGATACTTGATCGCCGTCGCCTCGATATCCCGGGCGGCTTGCATGCCGGCATCGGACGACCCGGAAATCAAGATTCCGGGGAAAAGCTCCTCGGGCAGTTCCGGCGTCAGCTTCAGGTTTTCGACGTTGTAGTACTTACCCTTGAACGTGACCGGCCCCTTACCTTCCAGCAGTCGCCGGAGGATCAGCGTGTATTCGGTCGTTCGGACATACCGATCATCGTGCGGCGTATCGTCGCCAAGCGCCAACAGATCGTTCTTGAAACCGCCGGCCAGCATATTGAGGCAAATCTTGCGGCGATACATGTGCGCGAGCGTCGCGATCTTCTTCGCCGCGGTATACGGGTGCATATAGATCGGCTGAACGGCAACCAGCGGACACAACGTCGTCGTGTGCTCCAAGATCAGTTGGGCGACATGCCAAGGATCGACGAGGCCATTGTCCGTATAGACCAGTATGCCCTCGCAACCGAACTCCTCACTCCACTGCGCAACTCTAACCGTTTGGTCGACATAGTCTTCCTGCGGCAGGTCCTTCGACTGAGGTGATGTGGAATAGATCTTAAAGTGCTTATGTTTCAATGAGGGAGCGTTCATGACCGCGAATCATCTTTATCTAAATATATGACTTTGCAGTGGAATTGTGCCCACGATATCGAGAAATTTGGAACCCTCTTTAGGTGGTACCACAATTTTGAACGGTAAAATAATACCGTCAATATATCGGAATTAATTCAAGGGCGGTCAGACAGGATACGGTTCCAGACCCTCACCCCGGTATAGGGTCGAGACAAAAGCGCGATCTAAATCAATCGATTCGTCGGGAGCCCACCAAAACGGCGTATCTGGTCCGCCCGGCAAATAGCCGACCTTCGCCAGCGCGTCGCAAACATTCGCGCAGGAAAAACGTGCATCGATCCAATCGGCGCCACGGGCCGCAATCTGAGCGGAGGTTTCGCCGATGATCCAGGCATAACTGCTTACGTCCGCTCTGGCTGACTGAATATGCAGCAGTTTGCCGCCGACACAGCCGCCCTCGGGATAGATTCGACTGATGGTGATAGCGGTCGGTTCACCGTCGATGGCGAACTTAAGCCAGAGGAACTCCCCCATGGCGGCGGGGGCGGCCTCATACCAATCGAAGTGCTGCCGATTGGCCACCGGCATCACCGAATACGTCGAGGCGGGTGGCAGAATCTCCGGTATATCGGCGGCTTCCTCGATTCGTTCAACAGTCGCCCCCGATACCGGCGCCGGCTGAGATTTCGGACCCCCAATTCTAAAGCCAAGCGGCCATGTCAGCGCCGATGGCACATCGACGACAGTCTTATTAAGCTTCTTCGCGATTGCCTTGATGGCCGCGCGTCCACGCAGCAGCAGTAGCATTTGACGTGCGGCCTTCAGCTTCTTCCACTTAAGACGCTCCAAAATCGACCGAACGTAATCTTGCTCGGTAACCGTGCAGACCGGCTGTCCCTTCTTCATCATCATCTGCATAACGCGAACACTTGCGAACGGCCGGGCTTCCGGCAAGCTGAGCCAGAGGTCGGTCTCACGAATATCGGTCTTCTGGCCTGCCACCAAGTGCGGCTTTGTGCAGCTATTGACCATGGCGACACATCGGTCGCCGTCGAGCGCTAAAGCCGTCTCCATGCAATCCGTTCCAAGGAAACGCCATTGGAGAAAATCGTCGATGAACGGCCGCGACCATTGCCGATCTATATAGGGGAGTAAGATACCTTCCACCGAATGCAGGTTTTCGGAAGTCAACTCAGTGAAATCAAGCGCCATTCTCACACCCTAATACCGATAGCCGCGCCACGCGCCTAAACTCCCCATGAAGCAAACACTTGATTTCGCAATTCCGGCTATGACAGCCAACCGGCGCAGCAAGACCAGTATCAAGGTCTAATTCATGCACAATTATGCTTGAACATACCGTCTATCAGATTATGAAATAACGGTGGAAATTAATATGACTTAGCACTTTTTGCTCGCTATCCAGAAAACATTAACTCCAATAATTATTTAAAATATCCAAATAAAAGACAATGAATATTCATATTTACTTCATATGACAATGCCAATTTTGACAATTACTATAAATTCGATATCTACAATATTTAATCATTAATGCGTTTGTTTTTCAATTTCATTGTTTTATTAAGTTCATTACATAAATATATATAATCGAAATTTTCAATCCGCAGTATATGAGAATTCCTTAATTACATTTTTTGATGTTTGGAGTATTGAGAGCTTTATTCTTCCAAAATATTAATAATACTGGCCTATTTATATTTACCGAGATTGCATCTACCGCTTGGGCGTCTCGCAAAATGTTGGGCCCGGATCATTCATGTACCGAAACAATCAAACACGACTGTACCAAGCAATGCCAACGGCCGAGGCAATAACCGCGGGCGTATGCCGGATATTTGATGCGCGCAGCCATGATGTGCCGTAGGTTTGCGGCGCCGAGGCGTCAATCGGCGCATGCGACCGCCGCTTGCGGCACCCGTTCCCAAACCTTGCCGTAACCATTCGTCTTGGGCCATCGACACCGATGACAGAAATCGAGCCATCGCAACGCAGCTACAGCGAAACCACGACCCGTGGCGCGACGATGCTGTTTTCGACCAATTTGGCCGCCAAATTGCTCGGCATCGGCACGCTCTATGTCACCGGATTGATGTTGTCGGCCGAGGATTTCGCCCTGTTCGCGATCGCCGTCGCATGGGGCGAAATATTCGGATTCGTGACCAACGGTGGCATGCAGAAGATCCTGATCTATCGCGGAAAGGCCTTCCGATATCTCTATGGCCCGCTGTGCGGGCTTTCCTTCGCCATCAACATCGGGCTGCTCGCCATCGTCCTGGCGATCGCGCCGGCGATCGGCGATACCTATGACAGCAGCGACGTCGTCTGGCTGCTGATCATCATCGGCTGCAGCGTGCCGGCAGAAACGATACCGCGGTTGCTTCGTGCCGAGCTGGCCGTCGGCCTGCGGTTCGGCGAACTATCCGTGCTCAACGGATACTCGGCGCTGGTCCGGAATCTGTCCATCATCCTGCTCGCCGTGTTCGGTTTCGGGCCCTACAGCCTGGCCTGGCCATTCGTGCTGGTTGGCCTCTTCGAATGGGTTTTCCTGCTGCGATACACGCGGATCGACTGGCGTCCGACCTTGCCGAAGATGCGTATTTTCTGGCCGACGATGCGTCAATGCGCCTGGATCATTCCCGGGTTGGTGGCAATGTCCCTGATCGGCAACGGCGCCTATATGGTGATCGGCGCGCTTGAGGATAAGACGACCATCGGCCTGTACTTCTTCGGATTTCAGCTCACGCTGGGCGTCTTCACGATCGTTTCCCAAAGCCTGTATTCCGTTTTCACGCCATCGCTCGCGACGCTGAAAAAGCTACCCGAACAACGGGATCGCGCGTTCGTGCAATCGATGGAGATGAGCACATTCGTCATGTTCTTCCTCGGTTTCGCAATCGCCGCGGTCGCCGAGCCGACGATCGGATTCGTTTGGAGCGGCAAATGGGACGATTCCATTCCGGTGGTCGAAATCATGGCCATCACCGCAACCCGTCCGGCGGTGACGATCGTCGTGCGCGCCATGCTCGAAGCACGCGGTCTCTGGAGAATCACGACCGTCCTGTCCTGCGTCGACGCGGCCGGCATCATGGCGGCGGCGGCAATCGGCGCCATGCTCGGCGGGCTTATGGAGATCACCTACACGGTCGGCGCCTACTTCGTGATCAGCGCGATCGCCTACTTGCTGATCGGCGGCCGGTATGTCGCCGTTTCCAACCACCGCCTTCTGCAAACGGTATACTGGCCTTACATCATCGGCATCATTGGATTGGCCGGGGCCTGGGGTGCCGCCGCCGTATTGCCCACCCCGGGCCACCCCGTTTTCAGCGCCGTCATCAACGGCACGATTTACGTGGTTTGCTTCGGCCTCGCCGCCATCGTCCTCCAGCGACAACTCTGCCTGAAAGCGATCGGTGCGATCCAGGCCATGATAAAGAAGCGGCGCTGACACGCCTGCTTCGCGCCGCGGGAATTGCCAGGATTGAAGACTTAGGACACCGCCTCGTCGAAACTGACCATTTCCCAGCTCTTCCAGCAATCGGGATGGTCGAGTACGAAGGGTGCCAGTTGATCCGCATATTCCGCCGCCACCGTTTGATATAACTCATTCGCATCCGCATCGGTCGTGCCGAGCGGACTGCCGACATGCACGGCATAACCGCCGTCACCGTCCCGCACCGCGAATACCGGCAGCAGCGCGGCGCCGGTCATACGGGCCAACTCCGCCGGTCCGGTGGACAAGTTGATCACACCATTCATGAAAGGCGCTTGCACGACCCGTTGCGCCTTATCGCCCACCGTAATCGAGACAACGCCATTTTTCCGCAGCCGTTCACGCAGCGTCATCAAGGCGCGCACCGGCCCACGGTCCAGGATCTTGACCCGCTCTTTAAGAAAGCGATCCTCGATATACGACTGAAGCGGATTGAGGAAGCGTATGCCGAACCGAGTGATCGAGTAGCCATGGGTGGGGCGGCTTAGGTGCGTAACCCCAATTCCCGCCTCCGCCAGCGCGATTTTGGAAACCAAGTCGTTGAACGTGAAATTGCTGATCCAAAGGATCACGCCGTTACCCTGCACCAAACCGTTGTCGATATGATCGCGGCCGACAACATGGGTATCGGGCAGCCAATTCCCGGGTCTGTAGCAGCGGAAATGCTGCAATTGGCTTTCGCAGTGAGCCGCCATGCTGGCGCGAACGACCTCGTCCACATCGAAATCGACCCATGGCCCCAAGACGTCCGAGATTTCCCGTGCGCGATCGGTCATTTCAACGGGACGCATCCGAACGTCGACATCAGCCAGCATATTCGATAGCCCAGACCAAAAACGCACCGGCGTTACCCACGACGCCAAAGCGATCAAGGCCATCCGGATCACCCGAAACGCATCGTCGGCCGACACCAGCCGAACGCGCTTGGGCACCTTTACGCCGGGTTTGAACGAATTCGTTACGTGGGCCATTTCATGCAACAGGGTGATTTATAATTAATTGATTTATTTGATTTTTTTGTCTAATGGCAGCTTGAATAACAACCCGAGAATAAGCTACCGCCACGCCCGGACAATATCCCCATGATGGTTAGTTCAACACTCGAAAGGGTTATTTATTTTTGCTAAGGCCGGGTCATACTCAAACTGTAAAATTATTGTAATAAAGTTTGCATAATGAACCTGCGCGAGCATTTGCCGGCCGACCTACGGTCCGTTGCACGCCTGATCAACCAGACCGGTCGGGCGCAATATCGACGGGCGCAATATGCAATGGCCCAACGAAGCCGCGCTCATCCTGCCAGCCGAACGGCATTCGATACCACGAGCTATCCGGACGTTAAGGCGTCGCTGGCGGCAAATGGATTTGCGGTCGTGCCGGGGGCGATACCCCAGGATGCGATCGAAGCGCTTGGCGACGAGATGGACGCGGCCCTCGCGTCGAATCTAATGTTCCCCGTTTGGCGCACACAGCAGGACGACGCCCGTTCGGCATATCTGTCCGCTGCGGAACTTGCGCGGGGCGAGGACTACATCGCCCAACACGCCAACATCGCCTATGTCCAAGATCCGCTCGTCACCTGCCGATCGACGCTCGATATCGTCTTTTCCGATGTCGTCATCGACATCGCGACGGAGTTCTACGGCGCGCGGCCGGCAATCACCGGATGCAACCTCTTGAAGAGTTTCGTAAACGATCTGCCCGAAGCCGGGTACAACATGTTTCATGTCGACGTTCAGAGTCCGAGATTCATCAAGTTCTTCGTTTACCCAAGCGACGTTGACGAAGAAACGGGCCCATTCTGCATCGTGAAGGGCAGCCATCGCCGAAAACCCGCCGGCTGGCGCATGAACAACAATCGAACCCTGACCGACATTAAGAATACGTTCGGCGCGGATTCGGTCCACCGCATTACGGCGCGGGCGGGCGACCTTATCATCGCGAATCCCACAGCGTTTCATCGCGCGCAGAAGCCGCAAAAACATGCGCGCCGCGCCTTGATGATCAACACCGGTCTGCACCCAATTCAGCGCGCGATCGGCAGCGAGCCGATTATCCGTGAACAGGACTACGAATTGCTGACCCCAAAACAAAAGTCATTTGCAGATTTTATTCGCGTCATAACGCCGGCCGATGAGAAAAATGAACGAAGTAAAACAAACAATTAGCGACCCTAAGGCGTCGATCGCAAGCTCCGATAATCGCGACAGAATTTCGCTGACGGAGTTTTGGCAAGGGCGCAATCTTGACAGCCAATTGTTGCTGGACCGTCTCACGATCCACAACATCTCGATTTTCTTCGCCTATGCCGGATATCGGTTGAACCTGACGGCCAACCATATTTCAGCGGGATCGGGCCTTTTCAGTCTGTTCGCCCTCATCGCGGCCGCCACGATGGGGACCGAAAGCGCAACCGCGCCCGTGCTGACCATATTCGTCCTATCGCAGATTTCCTACATCCTGGATTGCGCCGACGGCCAGCTAGCGCGCGCCACCGGAACCACGTCGCCGTATGGCGCTTTTCTGGACCGCGCCATGGATCTGGTCGGCATTCAACTGCAATACAGTGCCTTTTTCATATTCATTTATCGCTACTATATGGCCACGGGTTCCACATTCGAGGCCCAGCTGTGGCTCTTCGGCGGCCTCACCTTCGTGTTCTTCTATCTGGCGCGGTTCACCGTGTGGCAGTTTTTCCTGCACCTGCTCCCGGAAACCTATGAAGGCAGCAAGGACGAACCCAGCGTCGCCCGAGAAGTTCTCAAGGGTCTTATCGATCACCAGGTCGTCGTCCTGGCGATGCTGGTATTCCTCATCTCCCCGATGGCCTGCCTTGCCATCTATACATTCCAGGCCCTGCTTCTGTGTGCCATCTGGCTCCGCTATTTCAAACGCGGGCTCCAAGACTCTGCCGATACCAAGTAAACATTCGAGGTCATGATAAACATCCGAGCACATGTCGGTTGCTCTGCGGAGCGCTTATCCGGCTTGCGTGATTTGCATGGAACAGTCACCCGACAATACACTGCCCAACCATATCGCGGCGAGTTTCCCACACCGCGCAACCTCATGAGGTAAGAGCCAAAACGCCAATCGGACGCGACCGTTAATAAGTCGTCTCCCGGTACACGATACGCTCCGCCATCATGAATATCCTATTGGCCCACAACTACTATCAGCAGCCCGGCGGCGAAGACACGTGTTTCGCCGCGGAGGCGAAACTGTTGCGGGACAACGGGCACGACGTGACCTGCTATATTGAAGAAAATAAGAATATAAAAGATTTCAATTATATCTCCTTATCGACCAAAGCAATTTGGAATAAAAACTCATATTCAAAAATAAAAACTATAGTAAAAGAAAATAAAATTGATGTCGCACACTTCCACAATACTTTACCACTTATATCGCCGGCGGCCTATTATGCAGCCCGGTCCGAAGGCGCCGCGGTGGTTCAAACCGTCCACAACTACCGTTTGGTCTGTCCATCGGGAATCATGACTCGCGACGATCGCGTCTGCGACGCATGCGTGGGAAAGGCGGTGGCGTGGCCTGCAATCCTGTATGCGTGTTACCGAGACGATCGCTTGGCATCCACCGTCGTGACCACCATGCTCGCCGCCCATAGGGCTATGGGGACATGGCATAAGCAGGTCGATGCGTTCATCGCCATTACCGAATTCGCACGGCAACAATTGATCGACGGTGGCATCTCCGGCCCCCTCATCACGGTTAAACCCAATTTCGTCGATCCCGACCCTGGGGTCAGTACGCAATCCGACGGTTATGCTCTATTCCTCGGTCGGCTGACCCGGGAAAAGGGGATCGAGACACTTCTGGCGGCCTGGGAGAGACTTTCGCCAGCGGTGACTCTGAAGATCGCCGGCGACGGTCCCTTGCGCGGCGCTGTCGAAAAGGCAGCCGCGCAGAACCCGGCAATCGAATACGTCGGCCGGGTCGAGCGGGAACAGGTATTCGCACTGCTGGATAAATGCGCTTATCTGGTTTTCCCATCGGAATGGTTCGAAACATTCGGGCTGGTCGCGGTGGAAGCGTTCGCCAAGGGCAAGCCCGTTATCGCCTCGCGGCTCGGTGCAATGGCCGAAATCATCAAGGACCATCACAACGGGCTTCATTTCAAGCCCGGAGACGTTCAAGACCTTGCGGAGAAGGCTCAATGGGCCGCCGGTCACGAAGGCGAAATGCGCGCATACGGCCGGAATGCGCGGAATACCTATTTGGAAAAATTCTCAGCGAAGAAAAATTACGCCGAGCTCATGGCGATCTATGAAACCGCGCTCAGGCGCCTGTCTGCGTCAGGTGCCTGAACACTCGCCAAGCCTCAACTACGGCAAGACAGCTTCATCGGCTGCGATTGCTTTTCGATAAGCTGGCCGTTCGCCTCCATACCGTTTTCCCGGAATACCTTCCACGTCCGAAACCCGTCCAGGATCGCAAAACCCTTCAAATCTCGCTTCGGCATGACATAGGTGTTCCGATCGAAACGGTTATTGGACTTTGTTTCGAACCATTTTTCCTGATAGTCGGCGATCATGCCGTTTCGGCCGCGATTGCCCAGATGGATGATCCGGTTGTTGTGGATGTAGTTGTTCTGGCTCAGGTATTCGCCATATTCGCCGGTGCCGCGCTTCTGATGGATGATCGTGATCCCGTTGCCGTAGCCGGCGGCGACTTCGACGACATTGCCGTATACTTCCGTGTCCTGGCTGTTCAGCACCAGGATTTGCGAGCCCCATAACCAACCGTCCCGGTCCGATGCGTTTCGGGCGACGATGTTGTTGCGGATCACCATCGCATACGAAATTTCATTGGCGATTCCGACCCGCGCGTTCCCGAACACGCGATTGCCTTCGAAAATCGTATCGATGTTGTCGATATCGTTCCACATCCCGACACCGTTATTATTGTGAATGCAGGAATTGCGCACCACGAGATCCCGGGAGTTATCGAATTTAAAACCGCCAGCTTCCCATCCATAGGCAAAGTTGGCGTAGTTGTTGTAGGCGATCTCGACGCCCTCGATCACAGCGTTGTCGCCACTGCCAGCCATGCCCATCTGGCCGTTGTTGTTGTAGGACCCGCCGGAAACGCGCATCTCCTTCCCGATGAACAGGCCTAGTCCATGGTTCCAACGGGCGCTCACGTTGGAGACCACCCACCGTTCGCTCCCCTTGCCGTCGATCGCGCCCGACTGAGCCTGGGACGCGTATTTTTCGACGATTAGGTTCTCGAGCCGTACATCCTTCGCACCACCGGTGAAGGCGACCGGGAGGTAGCTCAATTCAATCTTCGCGCCCTGCGGATCGTCGACGATGAAAGCCTGGTTGGCCTCGTAATACCATGTGCCCGCGACCAACTTGTCCTTGGAGGCGACGCGGTGGAACAACTTGTCGTTAAAAAACAGGTCTTCGCGGAATTTGCATTGCTCATAACCCTCGCGGCACTCGCCGTGCGGCCGCAGCGGATCGGGCAGCCCCGCCGCGATCCAATGGTCCCCCTCGCGCCGCCATTTGTCTACGATGGCCGCGCCGCTGATAATTACCTCGCCGGTGCCGAAGAACTGCTGACGATCCTTGGGAACAATGACGTTTCCCCGATACAATCCCGGCTCGAAAACGAACATGGTCCCGCTGGGATGCTCTTCGACGATTTTGGTGACGTTATCGCCCGGACTGACGACGACCTGCCTATCGAGCGGGACACGCTCGGAGAAGGCGGCGGCGCCATGGCTTCGCAAGGCATATCCTGCCGCGCCCGCCATCAACAGGATCATGGCGATCGACAGCCACTTGGCGGTGGTACTCATCCTCTTAACCAATTTCGTCATCCTATCCTCGGCTCGCGCCCTCGCCGCAGTGGCAAATCATGCAGATGCGCCGCCGGCAATTTCCTGCCAGCAGCGCGATCCGAACTGATTTTCCGTCAATTTTGCGCCAACATCACACCCCTTTAGGGGTAATTGAGAAGATCATTCGTAGTAAAACTACGAACCTCAAATAAAAAAACGGGCGCATCAAAATTTTATTATTTGCTATTATAGTAATTAATGAATAATTCAAATTGATTTCAATATAGCGAAATAATAATGTGGATTTTTAGCCCTATATTTTCATAAAGTTAATCTTTTTATTTATGTATATTTTGGGGTTCGGCTCTACTTTTGATGCATCCGGATAGATAATATAGATTGAAGCGACATCCACGCCCGTCATCACACGTTTTATACCCATAGGAACCGTCCGAAGGTCCCGAAAGCTTTGAATGCACAAGAAGCCAACGGAAAGCGCCCAACCACGTGGATATCGGTAGCATGGCGGAGACATGGGCAAATCCACACGCCAGGCAGCCAAATCGCTCGCGTTTCTGACGAAATCTGACTAGAACAATAAAAATTAGGTCGGCCTTGAATAAGCGATGCGGGAGAATCTCGGCCCCGCCAGCCATCCTACCCGGCTCAGAAATCGAATTCAGTAGCCAACCAAATCTAGCACCAAGTAGGTAAAGCGATCGGACTATATGCACTCTCCTCTTTGCAGCGCATGATCCTATTCAAATTAGAAGCGATCTACATAAATTCGTTGCAAAACAATGCGATGTTTTCGGTGATTCGATGATGAACGAAGCGGCAATTAAAGATTTTTGGAACACGCATCCTTGCGGCGATCAGCAGGTTGGCGGCCTTAAGGACGATTACGAAGATTTCTTCAATAAATACGACGCGTTCCGGTACAAGACGGAGAGTCACATTCTTCGGTGTCTCGACGAGGTCGGCTTCCAGGACAAGCGTGTGCTTGAAATCGGATTGGGCGAAGGCGCGGACAGCGAACAGATCATCCGCCGCGGCGGACGCTGGAGCGGACTGGACCTCACGCCCGAATCCATTTCCCGGTTACAGACGCGCATGGAGATCCGCGGTCTGGATTATGATGAACTGAAGTGCGGCAGCATTCTGGACGCCCCGTTCGAGGACAATTCCTTCGACATCGTCTTTTCGCACGGCGTCCTGCATCACGTTCCGGACATCCACCAAGCACAAAAGGAAATCGCCCGTGTCCTGAAGCCGGACGGCAAACTCGTCATCATGATGTATGCGAAGGTATCGCTGAACTATCTGTTGTCGATCTGCCTGCTGCGGCGCCTTGGCCTGATTTTTCTGTATGCAACCGGCGTGAGCCTCGGCAAGATTTATGACGAGCACTACGAACTCGCAAAAAAGATCGGGTTGCTCGAGTATCTGAAGATGGACAATTTCATCCATCGCAACACCGACGGTCCGCTCAACCCTTACAGCAAGGTCTATACTGCCAAGGAAATCGAGGCGGACTTCCCGTTGTTCGAGATGGAACGCGTCCACAAGGAACACATGCATGCGCCGCCTTTGCCGGTGAACCGCTTGCCGGGTTCCAGTCTGATGGGCTGGCACCTTTGGGCCCATATGACACCGCGGAAGTAAGCCGCGGGGCGATTGGCCGCTCACCGTGATGGCGGGCCGGCGTTTCGGAAAGAAACACCGCATCCGCCTCACGAACAATACGACGATAAGAGGGGCGCCGCGTGCGCCCTTTTCGCTGCTTGCTTGAAGGTTCCCCAATCCCAAAACCAGGACGGCCCCGACGCAATACACGCCCCGGCCGGAGGCCGTCCAGAATACGCACATGTGTACGGCGAGAATCGCAACACCGACCGGTCCGGCCAGGCGGCATCGCCGGCGCGACGTGCATCGCCGAAGCGCAGCAGCCCTAAATTGATTGGTTATGTGGGAATCTGGGCATGTGCCTCTACAGGCGGCCGGGCGACGCACCAGGTTCAGGCCGCAAAGACGCGACCGACTGCGCATACAGCAACCGCTGCTCCTCGGTCAGCGCGACGACGAAGCCCATAAGCGCCCAGAACCAAATTCCCCCTTGCGGGCCTTCCAGATAGACGTCGAAGGAGGAGTTCACCATGAACGCCGACATGTAGGCCATACACCAGACATTGAGGTCCGCCAGATCGTAATGACCCAGCGATCGCATTCGGAAGTATCCTTGCAACAACAGCAACCCGACCAACCCGAGGAAGATGACCCAAAGGACCAGTCCCGGCATACCGGACCGCGCCAGGATCGTTAGGTGCCCGTTATGCGGGCTCCGGTTCTTCGTCGCATCCGCGAAATTGTGCACCTGGGACAGGTCCACACCATAGCCTCGTCCATCCCAGAAATACTCGCCATGCACCGTTTCCTGATAGATCTTGGTCCACCATTCGAGGCGCCAGGACGCGGTGCCCGTGAGTTCCGACTTGTCCGATTTAGAGACGACACTTTCGATGTTGTCGAGAATCTGCTGGACCGAGAAATACCGGTCCCCGCCCACGGGAACCTTGATGTCGAAGGCCAAACCAAGGAAGACCACGATCAAAGCCGGCAGAATGACGCGGTTCAAGCGGCCCATGGGCTTGAACAACAATATGATGCAGCACGCCAAAAAGACCGACATCATGCCGCCGCGATTTCGCGACCCGGCGGCGATCACGCCGATCCCCCAGATCATCCAGAGACTGAACTCCTTCGCCTGCGAAATACGCTGGCCCGCCTTCAAGAAACGCCGGTGAAGTCCGAGTCCCAGAAATCCCGCGACGCCGGCAAGGTGCACCGCCATGTCGCCCGGCTTCATGTGGATGATTGCGGTTTCCGTCCCGGGCCATTTCGGAAGCCGGTCCGGAATTAGCTGCCCCATCATATAAAGGATGGGTGCGATGACGAGGAACCACGGGAACCAGGCCGAAAACCATCGCGGTACCTGACCGACCAGCCGCCCTTGCAGCAACGCGCCGGCGACAAAGACCGCATAAAAAGCGTATCCCCAAACGACCGCATCGCGAAGCGCGTTCAATCCATACGACTCTATATAGGGGAATGTCCGGATCGCCCCCCATGTGATGAACAGGATGATCAGCCACATTAGGGGCGACGAGAAAATCCGACTGCTATAGCTGCCGGCCAGCAAAAGGAAGAAGCTGAATCCCAGGAATACTTCACCGATGAAAATCGGCGGCACACCGACATAGGCGAAACCCTTGTTGAAGACGGCATAGCCGATCAACAGGATGCCCATCGCGATGAGGAAGAACCGGGAGACTGACATCAATACACCGTATTAGAGCGCCGCAAGCCGGCGCAAGATCGACGGTCCCGGCAATAGAGTTTGATCGCAATCCGAGGAAATCTGCGTGACCTGCATCGTCGGAGATCTATCGCTAACCATTCTCACTTGCTCAACCTAATGACGACCGCCGTATCGCCGCACATCGGCGGTCAAACGACCGCGCTTCGGCCCGTCATCTGCTCGAACATCCGCCCGTCGATGCGAATGTTCTCGATGTTATAACTCAGCGACTGGCTTAAGTCCCAAGGAGAACGGTTGATAAAACGCGCCGTCGGCGCCTCGTGAAGTCGGCCGGGAATGGCGTTGCAAACCGTCCTGAATCCGTTTTCCAGACAGAAATCCCTGAGACCATCGGTGAAATTCCGCCGCATCCCGAACGGATAGGAAAAATCCGTGATCGGCCGTTGAACGATATCCTCGAGTATTTCCTTGGAGATCATGATTTCCGATTTTGCCTTTTCTTCCGGGACCGCCCCCAAGTCAAAATGGGAATGACTGTGACACCCAATGGTATGACCAGCGGAAGAGATTTCTCGGATTTCGTCCTCGGACAACGTCACCCGCTCTCCCGTATGCCGGATTCGGTCGAAGAATCCGTTAATTGCATCCGCATCGGCCTTGCCCCGAATCGGCAAAGTATTGACATAAAAAGTTACCTTCGCGCCCAACGACTCGAACAGCGGCAATGCCGTATGCCAACTCTTGAAATTGTCGTCGAAGGAGATAAACAAAATCTTTCCGTCATTACGGTCCACGAATTCATCCGCATTTACGAATTCGTAGCCCAGCTCAGTCCAATATCGTATACAGTCACTAAAGATCGGATACTGAGCTTCCTCCAACTCATGAAAGTATAGCCCTAGCTTTTCGGGAACCTCGCGGTATGCGGCAAATTTATGTATTTGGCGGATTGCCATTTGAATTGAGCGTTTCAGGCTCATCCGATTTGGGTCCTTGTTGGTTCTACAAGAGCGACTGATTTCCGGCCTATACCGGCCGTGGTCATCGTAGTCGAAAACGTACGAAACGGGCCTCATCCTTTGGGGTTAAGCCCATATCCCATCAACTAGGGCTTGTGAAAGTAATGCTCATCAAAGCAAGACCGTATATCGTTAATTGGGAAAGAAATCATCTGCGGGCTCATCGGACGTCGACTGGAAGTATGCAAGGCGTTAGGTATACAGCGCAGGGGAGTAAAAATTTTACAAAATGCCCGTAAACAACCGCAGCCCACGCGTGGTGTAGACTTTTTGGAAGTCGTGAATATGGCGATTACCGAACCGCACCAATACTACCTCTAGTTATCCTTAGAAAGAAATGTCAACCGGCCCTATGCGCATTCTCCTGGCACATAACCGATACCAACACAAAGGCGGCGAGGATTCCGTTTTTCTCGCCGAGGGCGACCTTCTGCGCGAAAATGGGCACGAGGTGCTGGAATACACGAAATCCAACGAATCCATCAAGAAGCACGGATCGATCAGCGTTGCGATCGACGCGATTTGGGCGCACCAATCCTACAAGGAGTTGCGTGCGACGTTTCAGAAGTCAAAACCCGACATCGTCCACGTTCACAACTACGTACCGCGAATTTCCCCGGCGATCTTCTACGCCGCGCATGCAGAAAATATTCCTATCGTCCAGACTTTGCATAACTTCCGTATGGTCTGCGTCGACGGCATGTTGATGCGTAACGGCGCGATCTGTGAGAAATGCGTCGAAAAAAAGATAAAATGGCCGGGCGTAGTGCACGGCTGTTACCGCAACAGCCGTCTTGCCAGTGCAACCGTTGCAAGCATGTTGTCGATTCACCATGCGTTGGGAACCTGGCACAATAAGGTGACACGCTACATCACGCTGACGAATTTCCAGCGCAACAAACTGATCACCGCCGGTTACCCTGCGGAACGCCTCGTCGTCAAACCGAACTTCTGCCCCGATTCATCCTCGACCACGACATCCAATGCGGATCGCAGCCGGGGTCTGTTCGTAGGGCGTCTTAGCCACGAAAAGGGTATCGATGTTCTGGTGGATGCGGCACGGAAATGCAGCACTTCGATCGATCTGATCGGTTCCGGCCCGAAGCTCGAAGCGGTTCAGGCAGCCGCACCCGACAATTTGCATGTGCACGGTTACGTCAACGACGAGGATATGCACCGAATTCAGGAGTCTGCCCTGTTTCTCGTCCTGCCCTCCATCGTCTATGAGGGATTTCCGATGGTCATTCCGGAAGCCTTCTCCATGGGCATCCCGATCATCGCGTCCCGTCATGGCGGCATGCAGGAAATCATCGAAGACGGGGTTACCGGTCTGCACTTCACCCCCGGCGACGCAAGCGACCTGGCGGCGAAGATCAAATGGGCATCCGAAAATCCCGACAAGATGCGGGATTTTGGACGGAACGCCCGGCGGATTTACGAATCCAAATTCTCCCCGAAACAAAATCTCGAGATTCTCACCGGGGTCTACCGGGACGCGATCGAAGAGGTAGCACCGGCCCGCGCGCCGGCTATCGCCTTTGACAACGCGACCACGTCATAGTCGGTTCTCTCGACGGCATAAGTCTCATATATTGTTGAGAGACGGTGCGCTGCCGGATCAGCCGGCTACAATGACCGGACAATACTTGGCCATTTCTAAAATTGTATTGAAATATCGCCGTCACATTTATTAACTAAAATACTTAATTTCAGAAACATAATATAATTAAAAAATAATCCGAAAGAATACTTGATGATTTCGGTGCAGATCTTAAACATATGCACCATAGTACAAGTATCGATGCCACAATTCTCTAATTTTAAGGTGATCTCGTGCAGCTAGAAAAATTCAACAATCGCAATGTGTTAGTGATTGGCGGGGCAGGCTATATCGGCTCGGTCCTCGTTGGCAAGTTGATGCAGGCGGGCGCAAAGGTTCGGGTGCTTGACCATCTGATCTACGACAACGGTTACTCGCTTCAGCACTATTTCGACGAGCCCAATTTCTCGTTCATCAATGACGATTTTTCCGACAGCGGCGTCATCAGCAGCGCCCTGGACGGAATGTCGGATGTCGTCCTGTTGGCGTCGCTGGTCGGCGACCCCATCTGCAAGCGCTATCCGGAGTTGGCCGTCAGGGTCAACCGCGACGCGACCCAGCATTTGATCGACTCGATGGCCGACAAGGGCACCGAGCGGTTCACCTTCGCCTCGACATGCAGCAACTACGGCATTCACGAAGGGGACGAATTGGCCACCGAAACATCGGAGCTGAACCCGCAGTCGATCTACGCGGAAACCAAGATCGCCGTCGAGACCTACATTCTCGAGAATGCGGCGAAGCTGCCGTATGCGCCGACGATCCTGCGCTTCGCGACCGCCTATGGATTTTCGCCTCGGATGCGCTTCGACCTGACCGTCTCGCATTTCGCCAGCGAACTCGCGGTCGGCGGTTCCCTGGACGTCTACGATCCCGACACATGGCGGCCGTATTGCCATGTTCGCGACCTCTCGAAATCGATCATGACCGTCCTCGCCGAGGACGAAGCCAAGGTAAGCGGCGAGGTGTTCAACGTCGGTGACACCGGTCAGCAATTCACCAAGCGGATGATCGTCGACGAGGCTCTCAAGCATCTCGGCGAGCGGGACGTAAGCTATGTTTCCGGCGACACGGATCCCCGCAACTATCGCGTCTCGTTCGACAAGATTGCGAATCAGATCGGCTTCACCTGCGACTACAGCGTCGAGCGGTATGTACCGAGCCTGATCAATGCGGTTGAGAACGGCGTCTTCACGCCAAGCCGCTCCGGCAATCGCTACGGCAACTACGAGATTCCGGAATCGATCGCAAAGGTCGCCGCCGGCTAAACACCGGCCCGCCAATGCACGGCGCCCGGATCGCCCGACCTCAACCGCCTCGCACCGTCGTGCGGGGCGGTTTTCTTGTGACCCGATTTTCAGAACGGTCGCACCGTCCAGCCGACAAGTTGGCATGAGAAAGGGCGCCGATCGGCGCCCTTCCCGGTCGATGAGAAGTCTCGTGAGGTTAACTCAAGCCTTGCTCAAGGCATCCGTTACGGCCGTTACGACCCGCTTAACATCGTAGGAGTCGAGGCCCGGATGCAGCGGTAGCGTGAGCTGCCGTGCGCCGAATTCCTCGGTATTCGGCAAGCTGATTTCGCCGAAACGCTCCAGGAAATAGCTGAAGGTATGGACCGGCGGATAATGAATGCTGCTTTGAATCCCTTCGGATTTCAGATGCTCCATGACCGCAAGCCGATCCGCATCGACCGGCAGAACCGTGGGCATGATATGGCCGGAGGAGAGATGCTCGCGGTCGAAAGGCACGACCATCGTGTCAACCGAAGCGCCGAGCGCCGTCCGGTATTCACCGATGATTTCCACCCGTTTGTCGTTCCATCCGGGCAATTCCTCGAGCTGGACCAGGCCCAACGCGGCGCGCAGCTCGTCGATCCGATAGTTGTAGCCGCACTCGACGACGTCATAGCTCACAGCGCGGCCGCGAACACGGTCCAGCGTCACGCTGGTCATGCCATGCGTCCGCATCTTACGGATCCGTTCCGCCACGCCGGCGTCCCGCAACAGAACCATCCCGCCTTCGGCGGTCGTCATATTCTTGTTGCCGAAAAAGCTGAACGCGGCGGCGTCGCTGCCTTGGCCCGCAGCCGGCACGCCGGCGACATGGGCCGCGTCCTCGATCAGGAACAAGTCATGCTTGTCGGCGAAGCGGCGCCACTCGGCGACGTCCATCATGTATCCGCCGTAATGCATGATCACGACGGCGCGCGTCCGGTCGGTCACCTTCGCCTCCGCGTCGGCGATGGACATATGCGGCCGAACCGGCGATTCGATATCCACGAAAACCGGTTCCCCGCCCGCATGCATGACAGTGTTGGCCGTGGCCACGAATGTCATGGACGGAACCAACACCTCGTCACCGGCACCGATCCCCAAAGCAACGAGGCTCAGGTGCAGGGCCGCCGTCGCGGAACTCACTGCAACGGCGTTTTCCGGAACGGTCTGATGTAGTTGTCCGAACGCGGTTTCGAACTGGCGCACGCGGTCGCCCATCGTGATCCAGCCGCTGTCGATGACGGCGTTGAGCGCATCTTTCTCTGCCTGGCCCAGCCGGGGCGGACCAAGCTCAACGATACTGTTCTTATCCACGGCTACCTCGATTATTTCTTAAAGGAGTCCCTGCGCGGCCTGCTCTTGGGCCCGGCGCAAATCTTCGATACGCCCGATGTCGATCCAGTTCTCCGTCCGGTCGAAGGCCATGACCCGCTCATTATTCTCGAGCAGTGTCTCGATCAATCCATCGAACCCGTAGGCCCGCCCTTCGGGCACGTAGTCCAGAATCCGCGGCTCCATACAATAGACGCCGGTGCTGACGCAGAATTGCTCCGTCGGCTTCTCCCGAAACCCGAAGACCCGACCGTCATCGATCTCCATCACGCCATACTCGATCGACACCGTCTGCTTCGCGACGGCGACCGTCAGCAGGGATTCCGTTTTGCGGTGAAATTCGATGAACTCGCTGACATCCATATCGACGGCAACGTCCGAGTTGGTGACCATGAAACTGGTGTCCAATTCGGAGGCGAACAGCCGCAGTGGCCCGATCGTCCCCAGCGGCTCGGTCTCCGTGATGTAGTGAATTTTGAGGCCGTAGCGGCTGCCGTCGCCGCAGTAGCTCTTTATCAGACTGCTGATCTTGTTCATCTCGCTCAGCGTGATGTAGACGTCTTCCACGCCGGCAGAGCCGAACATCTCGATCAACTTATCGGCGACCGTTCCATCGCCAATCGGCATCAACGCCTTCGGTAAGACCGTCGAATAGGGATACAGCCGGGTCCCTTGGCCACCCGCTTGAATGACCGCTTTGATACCGCTCATCGAAATCCACCCATCTGTTGGAAGCGCCCGTTCAAGCTACTTCATAGATAAATCAGTACTTAATTCGGTTGGGTCCGGATATGCCACATTGGTAGTACCCATTTGCAGATGAACGGCCCGCACGGACACCGCCGCGAGCAGCAATAGGAGACGCCGGTTAATTATTTAATATCAAATAATTAAGTTACTCTTTGCCGGACCCTTCGCCAAATCCGGATGGTGGCGATGCCTGTTCACTTGCCAACCCCGACTCTTCGAGAATTTCGGAGACCGCGGCGTCGATCGACGACCGGAAGGACGCGACATTGGCCTGAAGGGCCACCGTCATTGCCGACCGGTTCTCGAACACGGCCCGAATATCATCCATCAAGGCTTCACCGGTCAGGGTCTGCAAGGCGTGGACGTGGTCCTCAAAGCCGAGACTGCGCAGCAGACCGCGCGTCTTGGTCCCCTGGTATTCGATCGCGATTGCCGGCGTTCCTGCCGCGGCCGCCAAGACGCAGGAATGAAACCGGGTTCCAATGACGAGTTCGCATCGGCGGTAAACTTCAGCTAATGCCGATGGTGGAAGGTCTTGATCCACTATGTCGACCGGCACATCGCGACGGCGCAGCCGTTCACACAGATCGCGGATGACCTGGACATCACTCTTGCCATGGAAGGTCGTCATATCCTGCAGAACGAAGACGGGCGTCGCGTTAAACTCCCTATAGGTTCGCTCCAGCGCATCGGTGAGCGCCGCCGTATAACGTTCCATCATCGTTTCGCCCGTGGCGCCGTCCGGATCGCCATACGGCCAATTGACAACCGTGACGCCCACAAATTTGCCGGGCAACTGACCGAATGCAACCGCACTCGACGGGTCCGGCTCGGTCAGAAATCCGATATCGGGCGTAACCGAGACGTTCTCCGTGAGTCCGACATCCATCAGAATCCCTTTGCTGATGTCGTCGCGCACGACAACCTTGTGGCAGCGCTGCAGGACCTTACGGACCCGGCGGCCGTCCGCCTCGCCGCGGAGTCTGCCAATGCTCTGCCCCAGGATTACGACCGGAGCGGACGACTGGGTGGATTTGGCGATAATTTTGAGGATTCGCCAGAAGTACAACCGGCCACGGAGACCGCCTGGCTCGTCGCCGATGTCGTGACCACCCTTCATGAGGATCAAGTCGGCCGATTGCAGCGTTTCATACGCCTGCGTCTGACGGGGGTGCAGCCAGCGCGCAACCAAGAGCGGCAAATACGGTATGGTCACGGCGGCCACGATGTTCCTGAATAGCCGGAAGATCGCCGGAACATCCGACAGGAGGCCCGCAGCGGCGTCATCGAGGTAGGGCGTCGGCAGGACTCCTTCCTGGACCGTCACCTTCATTTGACTGACAAACCGATTGTGATAGGCGAAGCGCTTGTGACCCTCCGGATACATTGAGTGGAGCACAATTTCCGCATCCGGATAATGCTGGCGAATCTTTCGTATGGTGGCGAACAAGACGGCCACGACGCCCTTGTTGGAATCGGAGAGGCAATGCGTGATCACCACGCGGAAACGTCGTTTTTCCCGGCCAACCCGCCAATCGGTCCGCAGAATTCCCGGAGCCGCAGGCATCAGGAAATTCAGTATGGTTTCCAAAAATTCCAATGCGAAAATCATGTAAACCTATAAAATTGCGAAAAGTTTCAAATTCCACTCGGCGCAGCCACCGGGTAATCGCCAGACGCTTGGCCACACTCACCCAGGTCACAGCCACCAAAATCCATGAATAATAATACTTGTATTTGCAATATACGAACGCACTAAACACATAAGACTGTACTAAATAACCAGACAACACATGTAAAAAACGACGTACAGGCCTTGGTCATTTTAAAATTATGTCGCTATGTTTGATGACAGTAATAATAGAATCGATTAGCGGCAGGTTGTACCGGTGTCGGGATGAATGTTCTCCGCGTTATGGGCATGGTCAACGTGGGCACGGTCACAATAATCTCACGGTAATCTCTCGGTGTTCATATTAAATTGTGAGATACCCGTTAAACCTCCCGTATTCGACTGAATCTATGCAAAAATTTCTTGATACGCGGCAACCGGTTAAGCCATGAGGAACCTGCTAATTTTCCGTCCGGCACGATACTCTTTTCCGTTGATTCTGCAGTTCCGCGTGCCCGGTATGAAATCCGCCTACGACGAAATCTATGCCTGGGCATCCGGCCCGAATTCCGAATGCCGATGGCATTTCTCAGCTAGTGTGGAAAAGTCCGCGTGTTCCGAGCTCTAGTCGATCGATTCCGCTCGCACAGCAGCCTGCATTGGGCCCTTTCGGACCAGGCTGTCGTAAGCGCGTCCAATTTCCTGACGTCTGTCATCGTCGCCCGGATGGTCGGCATCGAGGAATTCGGACGATTCATGATCGCGTGGATTGTCATCCTCCTCTTCAAGGACCTGCAGACATCCCTGCTCGAACCCACGATGATGAGCATCGGGCCCAAGCAGAACCGGGAGGATCTGCCGAAATACTATGGCGCGGTCTTCGCCCAGCAATCGTTATTCACCGGAGCAAGCTTCCTGGTGGTGTTGATCGGCATGGCCGCCTCCAGTGGCTTTTTCCCGGACCTGAACCTGTGGGAACTGACGTTGCCGCTCGCCGCCGCCGTTCTTGCCGATGAGTTGCAAGATTTCATGCGCCGGTATTTCTATACCAACAACCGGCATGTCGCGGCCTTCTTCAACGATTTTATCAGTTATATCAGCCGCTTAATCATATTATTCCTGTTGTGGCAATACCATCCGGTCCTAAGCGCAGAGATACTGTGGGTGCTGTTCGCCTGTTCCATTGTCCCGGCGGCTATCGGCATGTTCATGCTCGACCGGTTCCAGATCGACCGGGCATGGCTGACCGCCATCGCCCGACGTCATTGGGCCGTCTCGAGATGGACGGTGGGAACTTCCGTTCTGCGTTGGCTTTCGGGCAATCTTATCGTCCTTATGGGGGGTGCGTTGCTGGGCGCGCAAGCGATCGGCGCGGTCCGAGCCGCTATGAATATCCTCGCCCCCAGAAACGTCCTGATCAACGGATTGACGAATATCGTCATCGTGAAAGGGTCGACGATCCTGCATCACGACGGAACGCGGGACTTGCGGCGGTATCTCGCAAAGGTCGGCGTCTTCATGACCACGTTCGACGTCTGCATCGCGCTGGTCGCCGTGATCTTCGCCGAAGAGATCATGTTCTACGTCTACGGCCCGGAATTCGTACCGTACACCTATCTGATTTACTGGCTCGCCGCGATCAATGTAGTTCATATCACCGTCTTCCCGTTCGGCGCCGGGCTGAAGATATTCGAATACACCAAGCCCTATTTCGTGAGCGCCGTGCTCGAAGCGGTCTTCGGCATCCTCGCCTCCTATTTCCTCGTCCTGTACTTCGATCTGCACGGCGTGATGATCGGACTTGCGGTGACTATCATCATCATGATGCTGTGCGTTATCGGACCGTGCCTGAAGCGGTTAAACGCCCCACAGCCGGCATTGCCGTAGCGCCGGATAATCTACCCAACGACCGCCTGGACCGGGTGCCGACGACAATTGTTGGTCGTTCGCTTGCAGGTTCTTTCAACTTTCACGCAGCGGTGTAGTTCGAAATCGCCACCCTCCACGTCATCAAATTGGACAATAGCCGTTGGCTATGACCCGGTTTGATGTAATTGTATTGACGATAGAAACTTACGATAGACGAGCACCATTTTCGCATTCCTGTACCATCATGTTCCGTCATTTGGCGTACCTCGAATGCGACGATTAATTAGGACGCTAGCGCTTTCATAATGAGTCGTATAAGACCGAACCTTTCCGCCATGGGACAACGATCCTTGGCGTGCAAAATTCGATGCTCTACGAGGGCCAAATGATCGCTTATGGGGCACCAGCGATTCGGGCGCTTCTGTCCGGCGCCTTGATCCTGTTCGCCGTTGTCGGCGCCACCGCCGCGGCTGACAACGCCGTCCCGCGTTTGATCGCACAGGCAAGCGCACCGGTCGGAAAAGGCACGCGAGCGGAGATTCAAAATGTGCAGCGGCTTCTGAAACTGCTCTCCACACGTTACCCCGAAAAATACGCAAGCGCCGACCCGAAACGGGTCGACGGCGTCTTCGGCGACGACACGGCAGTTGCGATCAAGAATTTCCAAAAAACCTCCGGCATCACCACGCCGCCCCGCAACAACGAAATGCTCGTTTCCGAAATTCTTGCGGCGCTGGCCCGCATGTCCGCATCGAAGCCGAGGCAACCGCAAGTCGCCGCAGCGGCGGCGCCAAAGGTCGAACCGACGCCGAAGCCCAAAACCGCCCCGGCATCGGTCCCGAAAGTTTCTGCACCGCCGGTGCCAAAAGTGACGGCCCCGCCTGTTCCGAGACCGGAAACCGGCAAACCCCCGCCGGTCGCAACGAAACCGGACGAGCGCCCCGTGCCCAAGGTTGTCGCCAAGCCGGTGACGCGACCGCCGGCCAAACCGCCAATCCCAAAGGCCGCCGTCCCGCCACCGACGACGGTTCCGGCGAAGGCGGAGCCAGAACCGGCCGCCGCACCGAAGGCAGCTTCCCAGGAACCAACGGCCGCACCCAAACAGGTCGCGCGGACCAGGCCGGCGAATGACCGGTTGTTGTATTTCGTACAAGTTGCGTCGTTGCGCGATTC
This sequence comes from Alphaproteobacteria bacterium, assembly GCA_965228975.1. GTDB lineage: Bacteria > Pseudomonadota > Alphaproteobacteria > UBA8366 > UBA8366 > JAJFJD01. The sequence continues at coordinate 614,963 of OZ245851.1, read as the reverse complement.
GCAAGCCGCCCGTCGGGAATGGCGGCGCATTCGCGATTCCAACCGCGCCGCGCTGGGGGCCGAGAACGTTTATTTCGAGAAGGCCAATATCAAGGGCCGAGGCATCTTCTATCGCATCCTCGTGGGCCCCGTGCGGGACCGGGAGACCGCCGTGGTCCTATGCTCACTGCTCAAGCGCAATGGGCAGACATGCGTCACCACGCGACGGAACCTAAGTGCGATCAAGGATCCGAATGCCGTGATTCCGTTGGATCCGAACAAGCCGGATCAACGATCCCGTCTCGACGACGACAGGAAACTCGCCGAAGGCGCCGGTGTGTCGCGCCCGGAAAAAACGACCGCGGATACCCCAAAGGCATCGGAAGGCCCGAAAACGGAGCCGGCTGCATCCGACAATCCGCCGGTGACGCAAATCGAAAAGCCTGAGTCGGACCCGCGAACCGCACCGAACCCCGAGGCGGCGCAGACAAGCCCGACCGCATCCGCTCCGGCCGCAACCGAGCCGTCCAAACCGGAACCGGGGAAGCCCGATGTTGCGGCAATCGGAACGGGCGCGACGGATCACAAGGCGGACAATAGCAACAAAGAAGAACGAGATCGCAACGTCGCCATTGCCCCTGTGCCGGCCGCCCCGCCGGCACCGGCCGTGCAATCGAATTTGCCGACAGATGCGGACTCGGCTGCCAAGTCACCTGCGGGTGCGCCCGCCGCCGCGCCGGGAAAACCCACCGCGACCGCCGCGATCCCAACACCGCCCGCAGCGCCAACGAATTCCGTCGAGGCAACGGCCACGGCCTCCGCAACAACGGTGTCGGCACGGCCGACCGTACCGGACTCAACGAAATCACCTTCCGAGGCGACTCAAAAGAAGGAAAAATCGACCTTAGCAACGGATGGCCGGGACGTCGCCATTGCGCGGCCCCCGACCGCGACACCCGCTCCGAGCACCGCCCAACCGACCGTGTCGGCGGCAAAGCCGCCCTTGATCAACGTAAACATTCGGTTGGACAGCTGGGATAGGATCGCTATCCCCGCCGGCGTCGCGCTGCTGGTCATCGCCGGCGTGTTGGTTTACGGCAACAGCCGCCGCAAGCGGAAATCAGCATTCGCGCAGATCTTCGGAACCGACGATCTATCGCTGGAGTTGGGCGCGCACACCGCCGGCGCGAGCGAAACGCTCGACGCCCTCGAAGAGAACTTCAAGAGTGACCCGCTCCGTCGTGCGCGGCGAATCCGAGACGGGTTCCTCCACGACGTATTGGATGGCGAGCTCGGCGAGGTAACGCCCGACTATTCGGTCGAGTCGGCGATGCGGATCAACAGCGAACTCAAAAACCTTTTGAGCGCCAAGCCGGACGACTACAAATCGATCTTCCTGAATTGGATGTTCCTATCCGAGGTGGGCACAGCCCTGCACCAGAAGGACATCATGATCGACCAATTGGACAGCGACCTCGGCCGCGAACTCACGCTGCTCCAGAACTATTTCAAGATCCATCTTCTGGAGTTGGACGACCGGCATAATCTCCGGGAGAACTTGCCGGGGATATTCTATTGCCTCCAGCTACCCCCTCTGCGTCAGCGAAAAACCGCGGCGATATCGGTCGCCTAAGCGATCGTCGCCCGCCTTTCCACCCCCAAGCCGTTCGAATAAAAGCCGGGCATTTTCAAATAGTTCCCGCCTCAAAACCTATAAATTTTATCGAAAATACAATCTATCTACCCCCAGTTCTTTACTACTATTGAGACGTTCTATAACCCCCAATTCACTTTGCGCCAAAAATCTCGGCGAATCATACTGACAATATAAAGGGTTACGGTGTTGTCGAGATGCGTCTGGCCACCCGTTTTTGGTCAGTATCAGTGTCTCTACCTTTCTAGTCCGTATGGGTGGCCAGCTCATTTTTCGAGCTGGATGGGACGGAATAGATCGCAAAATTTAAGAATACCGGCACGGCCCCTTAGTGAAATTGTCCTTTCAATTAAAGGGCTTATAAAGACGATGTCAAAATTAAGGGGGGAGAGCGTAGTGCCGTTAGATTCGGTCATCGCCAAAAGCTTTGTCGATTTTCGAGACCTCGCCCGCGACCTGCGGGAGCGACGGTCCATTTGGCTTATCATGCTTCTGGCGGATGTGGTGGCGCTGGAGCTGTGCGTTTTGCTCGGCTATTTGACGCGCTTGGCGCTCAGCCCGATTTGGCCGATCGCCATCAGCACCGATCAGTTCGCCGCCATCGCGCTCGGTGTTCTGGCGCTTCCCGTCGCCCTCCATTTCATGGGTATGTATCCCGGCTATGGCATCAGCCCGATCGTCCGGTTGCGACAACGGGTCATGGCGAGTTTCGTGTTGTTCGGCGTTCTCATCGCCTGGAATTATCTGGAACGAAGCGAAGAGCTCTCACGCGGTATCTTGATCGCCTCGATGGCCTACGCGTTGATACTCCCCTTCCTGATCGAAGCTGTCGCGCGAAAGATTCTCATTAAGCTCAAGATGTGGGGACAGCCGACGATCGTTCTCGGAGCCGGAGACACGGGCACGAACATGATCGAACTGCTGCAGCGCCGTCCCGAACTGGGCATGGTGCCGGTGGCGATGTTCGACGACGATTCGACGAAGTGGGGCAAGCAGGTCGGCGGCGTCGAAATTCTCGGCCCCCTGGCCCATGCGGCCTCGCTCGATCAGTCCCGGATCCGGACCGCAATCCTGGCCGTGCCGATGGACGACGGGCAACTGGCCGCCGACGTTCTGGACAAGCTTCGCTTCGAGAATGTCATCATCGTACCGCGTCTGTTCGGCGTGCAAAGCCTTTGGGTCTCGCCCATCGATCTCGACGGCGTCGTCGGCCTCCAGGTGACGAACAATCTCTCGCTGCCGCACAACTATGTGATCAAACGGCTGCTCGACTATGCCGTATCGATCCCGGCCGCCATCCTCTCGCTGCCGGTCCTGTTGGTGTCCGCCTTGTGGATCATGCTGGTCGACGGCGCGCCGATCTTCTTCACGCAGGAACGGCGCGGTTTCCGCGGAAAGACCATCAAGGTCTTGAAGCTGCGCACCATGTACCGTGACGCCGAACAACGGTTGGAAAAGCACCTCGCCGACAATCCGGAAGCGCGCGAGGAGTGGCAACGCTTCTTCAAGCTGAAGAAGGACCCGCGCGTTCTGCCCGGCGTCGGTTCCTTCCTGCGCCGCACCAGCCTCGACGAGCTGCCGCAGATCTTCAACGTCTTGCGCGGAGACATGTCCCTGGTCGGCCCACGACCGTTCCCGGAATACCACCTGTGTCACTTCGATCAGCGCTTCTGTGACTTCCGCGCCAGTGTCCAACCGGGTCTGACCGGTCTATGGCAGGTCTCCGCACGCAGCGACGGCGACCTTGCCGTGCAGGAATCGCTCGACAGCTACTACATCCGGAACTGGTCGCTGTGGCTCGACCTCTATGTCTTGATGCGTACGATCGTGACGGTCGTTCGCGGAACCGGCGCTTACTAACAATCACCAATCGAAAAAGAAAAACCCCGGATGTCGCCGCATCCGGGGTTTCTTGTGTTCGACTTTCGACGCACTACTTCTTCTTGCGCGAGGGCACGGTCGCCGCCACCGCCGGACGCGCCGCCACCGCCGCATACCATCGGCTAAGATTGGACAGGTTTTCCGGAATGCGGATTTTCGCCACGCGCCCCAGATCAAACCCGCATATGGCGGTGATATCCGCGATCGAGTAGGCATCGCCCGCGATGTACTCCCGATCCGTCAGCTCATCGTCAAGCCACGCCATACGCTCCTCGATCGTGCGCCGGCAGAGATCGGCGAAGTCGGGCACCTGTTCGATCCTGCCTTCCCAATAGGGATGCCCATGGCGGAAAGCGAAGGAGATGTTCCCCACCACCTCGAATTCCATACGCCGGTTCCACATCTCAACAACCGCCTTGCCGACAGAGCCGGTCCCGAACAACGGCGGCTCGGGCTGCTCCTCTTCGAAGTATCGGCAAATCGCAACGGATTCGGAAATGCAGGTTCCATCGTCAAGTTCGAGAACCGGCACGCGTGCCAGCGGGTTCAACGCGACGAAATCCGGATCGAAATTCTGCCTCTCCGCGAGATCGATCTCGGCCGTCGGCACCTCGATACCTTTCTCGCCCAGGAAAATCGCAACCCGGCGCGGGTTGGGGGCAACACTGCTTGTATGGAGTTTCATGCGACACCGTATCGGGTTGTTGGCGTGATTTCTTATATGTTGCGCAGTCTAGCCGGATTTGCCGAACGGGGTCGAATATCGGTTACGAGGAACCTAAACCCTCTCCGTGCCCAATGCCGCAACCGTTTGGTCAATCATCCTATTCAAGCTGAAATTCTCGACGATACGCGCCCGAGCATCAGCGCGAACGGCTGCGGGCCTGGCATTCAACCGATCGACCAACCGGTTGATGCCATCCGCGAGCGCGATCGGATCCATTGCCGGGACGATCTCTCCCGTTTCCCCAATGATCCGACGCGCATCGCCAATATCGGTCGCAACGCAAGGCACACCGGACGCCATGGATTCGCCCAGGACGTTGGAAAATCCTTCCCCGAACGCCGACGGCAAACAGACGATATCCAGCGCAGCTAAAATGGCCGGCATATCGACCCGAGGGCCCAAGCGACAAGCCCGATTTTGGAGATTCCGAGACTCCACTAGGTCGCTTAGCTCGCTGTTTTCTTGACCGGTACCGGTGCCAACAAGCACGAAGGAAAAATCCTTCCCCTGATCCGCCAACCGCCGCAGTGCCGTCAAGAAATTTGCATGATCCTTCATGGGGTCGAACCGGGCAGGCAAGCCAATTAGCAGAGCTGAATCCTGAACGCCGAGTTCGGCTCGAATGGCAATTCTCTTGCTGGCATCAGGTTTGAAACGCTCGATTTGGATGCCATTGGGAATGACCACAGCCCGATCCGTCACAATTCCACGTTCGGCCGCGGCCTCCAGCCCACGTTGCGAGTTGAAAATTATGCAATCCGCGAAACGCGAGAGACGTGCCTCGACCATATAGCTCAGCCGTGCCATCCAGTCATAGCGGTCAAGCTGCATGTCGGAAGCACGAATGCCCCATATGACACGAGGACGATCCCGGACCATTCCACGTGACAGCGCAGCAATGATGTTAGCGGTCGGCAGATACCCATGAAGAACCTCGGGCCGCTCGGCCCGCAGACAACGGCGGTAGCGAAGTCCAAATCCGACGAAGTCCCAACGCCGACGTTTAGCGAGGCTGACGTGCCGAACTCCCGCATCGTTCAATTCCGCGGCGAACGCACCACCGTCGTAAAACGTTACGACGGATACATCGTGTCCCCGCTCCCGCAACCCAACGGCAAGCACGGTCAATTGACGTTGCGCACCGCCGAGATCCAGCGACCGGACGAGAAACATGATTTTCATACCGGAAAGTCGCGTATCGGCGAACAAGATCGTTTTTGAGTACGGATGTGCCAGCTAACCTGATTTCTGGAACACGAACTCGTTGCAGCCGTGCCCATTGCGCGTCCTGAGTTTTCGAAGCACGTAACCCTTTTTCTTATAAAAGTCGAAAATATCTTCGGGCGTGCTTGCCTCGAAGGGATATCCACCAACCCAGTCGACAACGTCGCGCCACGGCGACATACCGCGCTCGCGGGAATACTCCCGCCAAGCCCGAACGGGATGGCCAAGCAGCACATCGCGCAAAAATGCCTTGCCCCACATACGTACGAAACAAGGCCACAGAATCAGAAACCGAAGGTAGGAAGGCAAGCCAACGTAGGTCTTCTTAATCCACGTCCAACGCCGGGTTGGCCCTCCCTGATGATTGTATATCGCGATGAAGAGAATGCCGTTCTCAGCCACCAGAGAATTAACGTTCTCGAGCGCTTCCCACATCGCTCCCGTATGATGAAGGACGCCCCAGGAATAGACGATATCCCACTGGCCCAACGTATTGAGGAATTTTGGATCAAGGGCCGATCCGGCGCTGATTTCCCAGTCCGGATCGTCGTAGCGGTACCGGTCTCGCAAGGCCTTTGCACAGGCAACAGAATCCGGGTCCACGTCGAACGATCGCACCGTTGCACCAAGCCGACGCGCAACGAGCGAAAATAGTCCACTTCCTGAACCAATATCGAGGAATCGCTTGCCGGTGAGACTTTCGAGTTCGAGCATTTCGACCAACGATCGTTCCGCCTTGTCTATGCGGTCGTCGTCAAGATCATGGAGAAACCGTTGCCAATTCTCGCCGAAAGCAAATGCATCAACAGGCTTGGTCGTCTGTGTGTGTTCGGTCACGATGAGGTCCATTCATTATCGTCGACCAACACTTTCACTGGTCTATCCGAAGCGGAGAGTAGTCCGCGGTACAATTTCTCGTACCGACCCACGCAGTCGTCAATCGCAAACAATGCGCGGGCGCGATCTCGAGCGGCGGCTCCCAATCGTTGGCGCAAATCCGCTCTCCCGGCAAGTTCCCGAATCGCCGCGGCCAACAACTCCGGAGACCGCGGCGGCACTAAGCGTCCAACATTGTTGTCGCCGATCGCCTCCCTGTTGCCGCCGACAGCCGTCGCAACCATAGGCACACCAACCATCAATGATTCGACCACAGCATTGGAGAACCCTTCTTGATGTGATGCAAGAATCGAGATATCCGCTGCCGAATACAGGCCCTCGACATCATCAAAATCGCCCAAGAGGCGCACATTGGACCGGATGCCGAGCTCCTCAGCGTAATGCTCGAGATCGGCCGCAATGCCGCTATCCCGGCCAGCGCACAATAATTCCCACCGCGGCGGCAATTCCGCCGCGATACTGGACAGTCCCTCGAATAGATCGCGGTGTCCTTTGTAAGGGATAAGATTTGCAACCGAGACCAGCACCAACGCATCATCGTCTATGCCGAGACGGCGACGCATCGAGAGTCGGCTCTGCTCTGTCCTTGCCGCTTCGACCGGCACGCCATTGTAGATCAGTCCGATACGATTCCTGGGCACTCCCTCTTCGGCAAGCTGCTCGATCACCGCGCGTGAATTTCCCAACACAGCATTCATACCGCGAATAAGACGGCGTTCCACCCGCGCCAGCGTCGGATTATCCGCTTGATAGTTGCGCAATGACCGACGGCTCGCCAACACGACAGGATGCCGAACAAGCCGCGCGGCAGCGCCTCCGATGATCGTCGCCATCGGCAGAAAACAATGGCAGATGTCCGGTTTTTCCTGCTTGATGATCTTCCGCAACCTGAAAATCTCGATGGCATACACCGCCAAGCCGCGAAATGGCGGCGGCAGTTTGGTGACCAATGGTTGGTCGCCCAGGGGAAAATCAATGGTGATTCCGGCATCCCGAATGGGCTGCGCCATGGCCCCTTCATCGCCAAGCGCATAAACCCGTGGCTTAATCCCCCGCGCGAGAAGCCGCGGCAGGAGCAATGACAAATGCCGCTCCGTCCCGCCCGTTCCGAATCCGCATGCGACCACCAACAGGGAAATCGGGTCTTTTTGACCCGCCGTACTATTCTCCATCGTGCGGTGCCGCGGGGAATCCGAGCCGTTCGGCCAGCGCCTTGAAACGCCCATCCCGTTCCATCACGGCGGCATAGAATTCGTAATTTGCCTTGGCGCGACCATCCACAACGCGGTGCAAGCGCATCACCGGAGGCATCGGCTCCGGCGTCCACCAAACAGGATGCGTCAACACATGCAGCCGCGGAAAGGGAGGTTCGGACAACACGTCTTCAAGCCGGTCGAAGCGCCAAATTCCATTCGAATCGGAAACGTATTTGTAGCCGTCCTGATAGGTCTTCGTGCTGGAATTAAGCATGCCACAGATTTCTTCCGCTCGGTCGAGCCGTGACCGATGCAGAACGTAGTTGTGAAAGGACATCGTGGTGACAGGCGCGCCGGCAACCGCCTCGATGAGACGCTTTTCCAATTCAATGCGATCGAGTATTTGCTCTTGCGATACTGCCCCGCTCTCCAAGACGACATCCATATCGAAATGTAAGCCGATGTCATGTCCCAACGCGGCAATTTGCCGGACAACGCCGCCGGTATCCGGCTCGAGGATATTGTAGTAACGGCTGCTTGCCAGTACATGATAAATGCACCGCAATCCAAGCCTCGCTTCAATTTTTGCAAATGCGAGAGCGCGTTGCGGGCTGTAATCGACGTCGTGCCGCCAAATCACGAACGGCGAATCAGGCGCAGCGCCATATGATTCGAATCGATACTTGGATGCCGCGAGTTGAAGCAACCGTCCATAGTTGGATTCCGTAAAATCATTCTCTTCGGCGTGTTCCTCGCCGCTGGATGAACGGGGCATCAGTATTGACTAACTCCTATATTCCGCGGCCGTAACAAACGTCATGTAGTTCTATTTGCGGCTACCGGGGATGCGTTTCGCAGGATTACCGAGCACCTTCTCACCGGGATCAACCGGGCGCATTACGACGCTGCCCAAAGCGATATGGGCGCCGTCCCCGACCGAAATATAATCGACAATGGTTGCGTTCGGCCCAATCCAGACATCCGCGCCAATGGTCACGCTGCCGGACACCACGACACCAGCCGCAAGGAACGTTCGGGCGCCGATACTGCAGTTATGTGCGATGTGGACATGATCGTCCGTCTTTACATGATCATTGACCGAGGTTTCGTCGAGGGCCGCCCGGACCACCGTGCAATTCGCGCCAATCTCGACACCATCGCCGATCCGGACCATCCCGATATGCGGAAAGGAGATTGGCGCGTTGTCGTCGTCCCTAACGAACCCGAAGCCACGGGCGCCGATTGTCGAGTTTGGTTTGATGACGCAATCGTTTCCGACAACGGTCCGCGCCTCGATTACGACGTTGGCGCCGATTATTGTCCCGGACCCGATCACCACGTCATCACCGATACAGACGCCTGCTCCGAACACAACATCTTCCCCGAGAACGGCAGTGTCCGAAACCGTTGCAGCCTTAGTGGCACGCGCTGGACCCGGCTCCGGGAAAAATTCATTCAGCATCTTGCAAAACGCAAGCCTAGGATTGTCACAGGACACAACGGCACACGTCAGGTCCGAGGCAATCTCCGGCATCGTAATGCATAGAGCCGCCGATAGTTCATTCAACGCCGCAATTGCAGACCGATCGGCCTTATTGAGGAAAACGACAGCGCCTGCTTCCGCCGATGCCAGCGACCGGGCGGTAGTGATTTCAATATCCGAACCGGCTAAGGGGCAACCCAAAAAGGACGCAATTTTCGACGCACGGATCATGTCAAAGTTTCCGCCGTATTGTCTTGCGCAGCTTGAAACTCCCACAAGCGGCGGAATGGGCCATCAGTTCGTATCAATGCTTCGAATTCTCCCGACTCAACGATATGGCCATCTTCAAACACCAGAATTCGATCCGCCTTCCGTAGAGTCGAAAGGCGATGCGCGATCATTACAATTGTCACTTTGCCGCGTAACGTATCGATTGCCCTCAGAACCTGCTGCTCGCTTTCGGAATCCAGCGCGCTGGTCGCTTCGTCGAGAATGATCAATCGCTTGTTCCCGTATAAGGCCCTTGCGAGACCGATCCGTTGCCGCTGACCGCCCGACATGCGCACACTGCGACCCCCGATTACCGTATCGTATCCCTCGGGAAAATTCCGTATGAACTCATCCGCGTTTGCGAGAACCGCAGCTCGCTGCACGTCCGCAGCAACGACGTCCTTGGCCCCCCACGCTATGTTCTCGGCGACTGTCCCCTGCAACAGCAGAGTCTCCTGTGCCACGTAGCCGATCTGATGTCGCCACGCACGCAAATTCAGGCTCTGCACGGCATTACCGTCAATCACGGCTGTTCCCTGTGCCGGCGTGACCAAACCGACGATCGCATCGACAAATGTCGACTTTCCTGCTCCGGACGGCCCAGTGAGACCGACTACCGAGCCGGCCGAGATATCGACGGAGACATCGGACAGAGCCGGCTGATCGTCGTAACGGACAGTAAGACCCGAAATCGAGATCTCAGCGGGAGCCGTCGACAGCAGCGTAATACCGTCGGTCCTATGTTCAGCAGCCGCAGTAGCATTCTCAAATTCACGTTGGGTCGAAATCAATGCCGGCGCCGACAACGCGAAAGATTGCCGAAACTGCTGAAATGTCGAGAGTTGCATATACAAGCGCAAGAAGACGTAGATCGAAACGATTATCGAAGCCACGCTGATCGTCGCGTATTCCAGCGCAAGCCAGACACCCAACCCCAACATCACGTATCCAAGGGACATATAGATCAACATGACCACCGCCGGAATCACGCCGGCCGTCACGTAGGTTTGGCGATATCGTTCGATCGCATCTCGCATCACGGACTGCGCAGTCGCTTCCGTCGCGGTCGCCTTGATCAGCTTAGCACTCACGAGAAACTCTTGTGCGTGATGTAATACCCGCTCGGAAACCGTGGTTACGTCCTCGCCCACTCTTCGACTTTTCCGGCTTAAAGGGCGCGTCAGAAGAAATACGCCCATTCCAAACACCGTGAGGAAGGCAACCATTTGCCATGCTGCCGCAAGCGAGATTGCAGCGTAAACCAGAATGAACAACGCCGAATTGATAAGTTGCAGCGCCATACTGAGAGCTGCACTGATCCGTGAGGTTTCGCTCACGATAATGTTCGCTTGTCGGCTAGCCTCTGTCCGCATGAGATAAGGCCAATCCGCCGTGATCACCGTGTTGAAAAGACGGTGTCGCCAATCCGCCGTGTATTTGTTGGTGCAAACCACCTCAAACCACGTTCGAGCAAAAGTCGCACATACCTGCAGCACCAACACACCGACCATGATCGCGAGCAACGGCTCTAACTCCGGCGGTATCGACAGCGCAGCAAGAAACCGATCAACGGTTTCGTTCAGGAAATTGGCATCGCCTTCGCTGCCCAGACCGAATCTGGACAAGAGCGGCAACAGCATTGTGAGACCGATGCCTTCCAGCAGCGACGCCATGCACATCAAGACGACCAGCAACGGGACACGGTACCCGAGGCACCGGTAACTGTCTCGCATTATGGCGCTAAACATAAATTTCTGTCTTGTTGGAGCGGCCGTACAACGAAATCATTGTTCCAGTATTTCGAACTCGCCACCGCGCCAACGGCTTCCCGCGAAGGTATTCTCCTGTATGCGCCGGAGCGCCGATGCGATCTGTCGTCCCCGCGCGTTAACGCTGTGCCGTTCTTGAACCAAGTGACGGCCAGCATCGGCGATCGATTGCGCGCGCTCCAAGTCAGCCGTTAGCCAAGCATGCGCATCAAGAATATCGCCGCCGCCGCACACAACCGAATTCTCCTTGTCCACAAATCCCAGATCCCCGAAACCATTTGACCGCTCGCAAACCAAGACGCACCCGTTCGCCGGTATCTCGTAGTACTTACGGATCGGCCAGTTGACAAAACTGCCGCACGTGAAGCTGAACTTCGATTGCCGGAGCGCACGGCGGAACGTCCACTGCAGCAATTTTATCGTTACGTATTTGTTGTAGAGGTTGATCTTCAGTTTCTGCGCGACGCTAAGGGTATAATTGATCCAATCACCGCCCCGCTCAAGCCCTGCATTGTCTAAGGACTCACGCGCCAGGATTCGCGCATCGTAGGCAGCGCCAAGAACACTCCAGTCATAGCGACGAGCTGCAAGTGGATTACTATCAATCTCCGCTTCGGAGACAAAATGTGGGCATGAGATGATCTTTTCGGGATGCTCCTCGAGAAACTGTAAATATCGATCGTTGCACTCGCCGTAAGCCTGCAAATTTACGCCGCCGTCAATCATGCTTGCCGGGTCCAGATCAGCGAACGAATCAATGAACTCGATTCCCCACGCAATAAAATAGTCGCCTATCGATTCTAGCGTTTCAATCCGTTGGCTTGAAAAGTTGTAGTAGTCGGATTGCAGCAGGGCAACGATCCGCTCGCCGTCATACCTTCGCAAAAATTCCTGATAATCGCGGCCCATGTTAAGGAGCGAAGGGTCGAACCTGCATGCGTGGTTCCGAAATCTCAAGTCCCGCCCTTGATCGAGGATGCTGAAATCCTCGATGGCCGTTTCATCGCATAAAATGAAATCATATGGCCCCTTGGCCGCGACGAACGACTCTATTCCCTTGCTCAATTCATCCGGCCGCATATAGCCGGGACCATAAAACGTTACGTCAGCAATGTTGCGCAGGATATCGCAAAGCAACTCACGGGTCGGATTTACAAACCCAACATCGAACGTGAGATAAAGAATCGTCGGACACCTGATTCCGCCATCGCCGATTACGGGTTGGGTTTCGAAATCGGTCATTGGCTCAAATTTGATCGGACGACAAATTGCGTCACCCGCCCAAAACCGCGCCAACGGCCACGGCGATCCGCTCGGCAGCACGGCCGTCCCCGAACCACGCGACCGCCTCGCCATCCGGCATGCTGACCTCGCGGCAATCCGCCGACAGGTCGGCAGGGCAGAGCCCCAACAACCGGTTCCAACCACTGGTAATCGTTTCCGGCCATTCCGTCTCTTCCCGCAACGTCAGACAGGGCACCCCGAGCATATAGGCTTCTTTCTGCACGCCACCCGAATCCGTCACCACCACTCGCGACTCCGCTTGAGCGCGAATGAACCGGCCATAGGACATCGGCGGCACGCAATGAAGGCCCGGCCTGTCATCCACAATGCTGTTTAATCCAGCCCGCTCGAGGCTCGATTTCGTCCGCGGGTGCATCGGAAACAATACCGGCATCGCTTCAGACAATTCGGAGATGGATTCCAGAAGGGATTTCAGAATGGCATCGTCATCCGTGCTCTCGGCACGGTGTAGCGTCACGAGCGCATACCCTTGCGGTGCCAGGGTGTCGATCAATGCGTCCTCGACTTCCCGGTTACGGATCGCCAGAAGCGCATCCATCATCACGTCACCAACGTTCGCCACGATGGGTCTTCCGGCCGGCCGCAAAGCCCCGCATGCGTCCAGTGACAATAATTCGGAGGTGACCTCCGGACCAGCCACGCTTTCCTTTCGCAGATTCTCGACCGCTGACGCCGTCGGGCAGAACAGCAGACTCGAAACGTGATCGGTCAGGCGGCGGTTGATTTCCTCCGGCATGGACGCGCGGTAACTGCGCAAACCCGCCTCGACGTGGATAACGGGGATCGCCAACTTCGCTGCCGCCAACGCTCCGGCAATCGTGCTGTTGGTGTCGCCATATACCAATACCGCGTCCGGAATCTCTTCTTCGAGTACCCCTTCAACATTTTCAAGAATGCGCCCGGTCATTTGGCCATGTGAACCACTTCCAACACCGAGGCTATGAACCGGCTTCGGCAAGTCCAATTCCCGGAAAAACGCACCCGCCATGTCGTCGTCGTAGTGCTGACCGGTGTCCACAAGACATTCGTCGATGCCGGCTTTTTGGAAAGCCTTGCAAACGGGCGCCGCCTTGATGAACTGCGGACGGGCGCCGACAATGCTGACAATCTTCACGGCTTCGCCCTGCTTCCGGTCAAACTCAAATACAGGTCGACTTCGGCGTCCTTGCAGCGTTGCGGCGCATAGTCGCGCCAATAAACTTCCTTCAGCCGACCACCCATGGCGGAAGCCTGCGCCGCATCCGACAGCATCCGCCCGATCGCGACACGCCAAGCATGGGGATCATGAGGGTCGACCGCGAGGCCACTTTGCCCGTCTTGAACCATTTCGGTGTGCCATTCCACATTGCTCGTGACCACAGGCTTCCCAATACTGGCCGCTTCGAGCAATACGAAACCGGACATGGGAATCAGCACCATCTCGGCCCGTCGTAGCAGCGCGTGAACGGTAGCACTCGCCTGCCAGCCCAAGAAGCTGACGTTTGGCTGACTCTCAAAGCGCGCATCACCCGCCTCCCGCAACGGCCCATCGCCACAGAAACAGAAACAGACTTCCCGCCCGTCCGCCGTCTTGAGGTTCAGGCCGTCGATGGCGTCGAAGAGAACGTCTGTGAACTTATACGAATTCAGAAACCCAACGATTGGTACGATTGCCAACTCCGGCGGCAGCGCCAGCTCGGCCATCATGGCGTCGTCAGAAGCAGAGGACTCGAGAAGCGGTGTGCTCAACCACGGAATTTGGGCGCATTTCGCGGCGCCCCGCTGGCCAATTATGTTTTCAACATAGGTCCGTGTGAAACGGTTGGGAACGATAATCCGGTGCGCAAGTTTTAGAACCAACCATTCCATTCCATACGAGATGCTCCGGCTACCGTAGTTGTAGGATCGGTTTCGCTCCTGCACGATTCGGTTGTCACCGCCCAGGGATACCACAAATGGAACGCCACACAGCCGCGCCGCGACACCACCGACGAGGCTGCCCAGATAGGGTAGTCGCCCACGCACAAGGTCGATTTTTTCGGAGCGGAACAATCGCATTGCTTGAAAAATTGACCGGAAAAATCGGACCGGGCTGAGCCAAGCCGATGGGTGATGAACAAGTTTAATCCCTTGCGGCGCAAAAAATCCGCTGAGTTCAATATCCTGTTCATGCGGCGTAAAATGTAAAACCGACCCATAAGCGCGGTCCGGGTTATAGATATCGGGTACGTTCGCGAGCACGCCCTTCTTCTCCAAGTCTATCAGGCTGGAGTCCATGAAGTTCGCAATCTTCAGGTTGCCCGCTCGCCCCGTAGACTCCATCCCGTGGTCAGGACTGATGTCGGTGGCAATTGTCATCATCGCGGTACCGCCGTCGAAATTGCATCCCGCACCGTCAGGTCATAGAGCGCGTAGTACCCGCTGCTGTCGATCAACGCGGACTCAGACAACCGCAACTCCTCCGGCGTCGAATAGCCGGTATCGAGCAGCAGCCGCGTGACGCCGTCGCGCACGTAATGGCTCAGGTCATGCTTCAACACGGGAAAGAACGCTTCAAGCCGGTCGTCGAACACGTCGCTATGCGTTCCCCAGTAAACGGGCCTCCGCGTGCGATAGGCCACCAAATCACACAGATGGACCGGCAGCGCCATCACACGCGCCGCATCGTCCGCGGCGACACGGTCCAACAGTCGTTCAAGTTCGTCACTCTCCGATCCTGTATTGGCGCCCCCCGTCTGACGCATCAGCCGCGCAATCAAGAAATATTGCCGCAAGGTCAATGCGGCGGCGACTGCAGCGGCGCCCCATATGACCGGGCTGCCGGTATTTGAAACGGCGACCGCTGTAACAATCAAGCTTGGCGCCAACGCAAACTTGAAATACTGCCGGCCCAAGCCGATCCCGCGCAGCGGCTTGACGAAGTGGATCAGCACTGCCGCTCCATAGACCGATGCGATCCACACCCAAAGAAACATGTATTCCGGTGATGCCGTCGTCCGCTCGATAAGGACGGTGGCGAGTACCGGAAGAATAAAATAATTCTGGTGAAGCCCGTCCTTCAAATAGGCCAGCCACGACCCCGACGTCTCATCCCCATAGAAGTCGTGCCGCGTATGCCCGTCGCCATAGACCGGCGATTGGCGGACGGCATGCGCACCAAGCCTGGCCCAGTTGCGGCGCCAAAACCGAACAATGACCCAATGCCCGCGCAGGACACGCCACGCTCCCTTTGGCCAAATCACGAAGGGAATCACATAAAGCATCCCAAGCAGCGACAGCCAGACCCAGGAGCCGGTGACGGCGCTCAGAGTCGGCAACGTGAACCAGAGCTGCTGGACCGTGAGCTTATGGCTGAAAAAGGTCGCGACCGAGACCGCTCCGGCACCGAGCAGCCAATAGGGGTTTTGTGTCGCCGCGAACCCAGCAAGCATTAAGAGGTTGGCGAGGAGAAGCCCGATTGGGCGAACATTCAAGCTGGCGAATTCCGTCACCAGTCCCGCGACTGCCGCATAAAATATCGCAACCGTCAGGGCGACCACGGCCGGCGCCCCAAACCAGACGGCTGCGATGTAGACGAGCAAGGCCGAGCCGAGATCGATCAAATGGTTCACGGCCCAATATTTTTTTTCAAGCCAAGCTTTCGGCAGCAGCGCACATAGAATCAGGAAGCCCGGCGGATACCATTGATCTTGATTCTCCAGCATGAATACCGGCGGCAGCCGAATGGGTAACCGTTTCCGTTCGCGCAGACATTCCGCATTGAGAAGAATGTTGTAAGCGTCGCATCCTTGGAATCGGCGTGGCCAAATCGGGTAAATCCGTACGGCGAGAAAGACCGGAACAAGCACGAAAACCGCAACCAGATGGCTCCAAATTTCAGGGAATGCGTCGGACACAGGCAAGCTGCAGAGATTCCGGCTCGATCAGTCTAGAGGGTTTGACTCGGCACGCCCGAAACGTCGCCCAACAGCTCTTCAAGAAACATTCGTTCGGGAAAGTTGATGAGCACACCGCGCTCCCGGCCGGAAAAGACGAAAAGACTTCCAGCCGCGGCTGCGGACGCCCCGGCGTCCCGGATCGGCTGCACAAGCTCCGTCCGCTCCCCGGCGCCGCCACAGGCGACAACGGGAATTGTCGTTGCCTCGGTCACCTCTCTTATGAGGTCTAGGTCATATCCGTTCATTTCACCGTCGCGATCAATCGACTGAAGCAGGATTTCCCCGGCCCCGGCAACCTCCAACTGGCGCGCCCGTGCGCCGGGACCCATCCCGAGTTTGCGTTTAGCATTGGTCACGCGGACCTCGTACCCACCAAACAGTTTGCGCTTTGCATCCACGCTGCCGACGATGCACTGGCTGCCGAAGGTCGAAGCCGCTTCCGCAACAAGTTCGATGTTGTCCGCGGCTGAATGACCGATGACCACCTTTTCAACGCCGGACAAGATGATCCGCTCGATATCGAACGTCGATCGAATGCCGCCGCCATAGGTCAGCGGGACCCAACATTCACCGGCGACGCTCTCGATCAATTCGAAATCCGGACTGCGGCCAGCAACCGTGGCGCCGATGTCCAGGAGAACGATTTCATCGACCTCGAACTGATTGAAGAGGTTGATGACATTGACCGGGTCGCCAAGATACGTGCGCTTGCCGAAGCGACGGGTCTTGACCATTCCCCCGTCTTCGATCAACAGGCAGGGTATGACGCGGGGGATTAACATGCAGGCGATTTGCGACAGCTTCAGGAGCAGAACGATCAACTTTCGTTCGCGGCGGCCGTTTCCTTCATTTCATGGTTCGACCGAAGTGCCAAATCAAGAACACGCTGCTTCAGTACCGGCTTGTCGTCTAGGAGAAGCGCCTGGTCACCGAACTTTTTGACGTACCTGCGAATATTGTCCGCAATCAGCTCGATCGGTCCACAGACACCACCGGTATACTGAATGTCATCGGCCTGGATAAACCAATCATGCGGTGCCTCACGATTGATGACCGTAAGAAATCGTTTGGCAACCTCCCCCGGGTTGAGCCGCAGGAAATAGTCGCTGGCTCGGCGTCCGGCCTCGTCTCTCTCAGTGTCATCCACAAGCAAACCGCGAACCGTATTCACGAGCAAATTAGGGTGTTGGAATACGGTTGGCACCGTCGCGTCCGCTGGGAGCAATCGATCCAGTTCAGCTGCCCCATAGCCACACACGACCACCGGTTTGCCAAACGCGCACGCTTCTACCGCCAATACGCCCGCATGGGAATCACTGTACAGCTCATCAATTACCAGGTCGCATTTGGCTAATTCCACCATGACCTCGCCATGCGGCCGCCCGGTGACTTCCACATAGTCAATCGGGAAACCTTCACCGCGCAATTTTTCAATCGCGGCCCGGATTCGGTCGCTTCCTTTAAGAGCAGGCATAGACGGAGCGTGTAGAATGCGGAACTTCCCGCGTTTTTGTTGTTCCTTATTGGCTTCCAGGTAGTCGTAGCCCGGCTGGAGCTTGGGCGGATCGATGGTATTGCCGATCATCTGAGCAATACAGATCGCTCCCGTGTGAAACTGGGAAGACAACGGATTTGCGATGACCACGTCGGCTAGATGTTCGACCTTCTTGAGATTTCTGTATATACGCTGCGTCATTTCATGCAGCGCATCCATCTCGTCATCTTTGCAGGCGATGCCGGCGAGGTAGGGTGGGCGTGAGTCGCTGCCCACGAAGAAGAAAACAATTGTTTTCCGGAAAAACCGCAGGACCTTGATATCGAATGCATTGGCGTAGATTGAGTCGCCGGATTTAAGGATCACTGCATCGATCTTCAGCACCATCCAACACAGCAGTAAAATTTGAGACAGGAGCACATTGGCTGTTGCCGACAATCGCCTCGGCGACATACGTGCAAATTGGCGGGTCGACCAAAAGTGTTTGTACGCACGATAGTAATATTTCGGCGTCAACGGTAACTGGTCGGCGGACCAGCCCGTGGATATTGCTTCGCCCCGGTGAAGAAGATGTGCCTCGCATCCAATTTCGCGAAGCCCCGTTAGAACACTGGAAAAATACGAACAGTGATCGAGATAGCCGATAAATATCCTTTTCTTCTTTGCCATAGCGGGGTCAGTACCAACGAAGGATTCGAACGTCATTCTTCGCCGAACTGTTTCGGGAAGCAGAACTTCATGTAAAAGCTCTGCGGAACCTTTCCGGATTTCACCAACATTGCAAACAGTGGGCGCAAGCGCTCGAAGGTCTTCTTGTAGTTAGGATAGTCATGCCAATACTTTTTCGGCATTTGCATTGCCTGCTCTAAACTTTCTTCTGAAAAGCCCAGACGCTTCCTCACCATTTCCAGCAATTCATCAGGACATACGACATCTTCCCGTAATTCCGCGAGGGCGGTCTCACGTGGCATTTGTCCGGATCGGACGGTCGCCGCATGGCCCAAGTGCCGTAAGTCGGCATTCCATCGGCGCGGTAGAAAGTACAGGTGAACAAATGCCGTGTAACGGTTCTCAAGATGATGCCCGCCATACCACTCCCATCCATACTTATCGGCCAGCATCCGTTTAACCTGTTCCTTGTCATAGTCCATGTAGTACAGGGGACGGATGCGCTGAATTCCCCGAAATGCGGTCCAGCGGATGAACTGAGCGATCGACATATTGGGATACGTCTTCATCGGCATCCGTCCGAATTGCTTATGGACGGACCTGATATACCGCCCATCCATGTAGATCCAATCAAGCGGCGCGATGCCTTCCGTCCGAAAAGAATGCCCTTCAATAATGTATTTTATTCCATGCTTCTCAGCTGTTTGATAAAGCACCGAAGCAAGGCCGAGATCCGTCGGCGCATCTATGTCCTTCACCCCCGACAGAATGAATGACCGCAGAATGTCATCATATTCGCGGCTGTCGACCACATAGGTGTGAAGATCGACATTCAGCCGTTCGAGAACGTTGTAGATATTCTGGGTCGAAACCGGGGAGTTCCAGGTGTTGTCGAAATGTACCGCAAGCGGCCTAAGCCCCATCTCCACCATGCGAACGATCAAATAAGACGAGTCACATCCACCGCTAACCCCAACCACGCAGTCATATTTCCGCCCACGATTTTCCCGTTTCAATTTAGCAGCGAATGCGTCCAACCACGCTTGGCCTGCGGCTCCTGTTGGATATTCGGCGTTAAGCTGGTCGTGGATATGGCAGTAGTTACAAACTCCATCGAAATCGAATTCGATCCTCGGCACCATCTCGTCGTAGGTGCACCGTGTGCACGTTCTGAGATTCTTCTGCGAGACCTGTAGACTCATCGTGTTGCCACACGCGAGAGCGTACAAACACCAGCCATGCGGCTCATGGCGTTCGCGACACCGAACCCAATAGTCATACAGACTCCTGTCTCGCGATTAAGCCGACCGGACCAAGACGCCTTCACTGCGACATTCCTATAGCGATCCCGTATATCAGAAGACCAATTCGCACACGCCAAATCCTGTCTCGCCATAACCATTTCCGTTGTAAAAAACCAGGTGACGGCCATGCACCTTTATGTGAGCCGCATAGCAAAGTTCCTCATTCTCCCAAGAATCCTTGCCCAGCGATCCAGTATCGACGGTTATCCGGCGCCAGGACACAGCCCCGTCCTTGACCGCACAGCCAATGTCATAACGTCCGCGGTCAGAACTAAACAGTAGATACTGGCGGCCGTCCGCCCCCTCGAAACGCCACGGACGACACAACGCGGATTCACCATCCATCAAGTCGAGCGCCCGGTCATCCGAGGTCTTCCAGCGAGTGCCATCGTCGGACGTCGCACGGCACAACACGTGATGCATCGGTGAATACGTATCGCCGCGGTGACTTCCGTACAGCATTTCCCATGCATCACCGGATCTAGAGACGAAGGGGTAGCTCAATGAGTAGGGGTCATGCGGATTGCGATCGATCAACGGCCCGGGAAACAACCGTTCAAAATGCTCGCCCCGCCCATCTCTGCTTACCGCTACGCCGACCGCGTTACGGAACGGAACGGTCACGCCGCGATTCCAGCCCATGTAGTACAAATAGAGACCATCTTCACCGGTTACGATATTGCCAATGGCAACGCCGCTATCGTCGAATGCACCAGCCTTTCCGGGCCGCAAGATCGGCTCTGTTGATATTTGCAATACATTGGTCGGATCCGATGCCGATACATCGCACCAACCGACCTGCCCACGGGAATCTACATCCCGCGAAACGAAGAACACCCTGATCGTTTCATCAGCTAGGTGAAAAGGTGTTGGATAAGCTGCATGCGAAGTCATCCACGGTGCAAACCTCTCCGGCGGCAGCACGAGTCCGATCTTGATGATTTGCATAGTATTCTAAAAGCCGCGCAACCGATTGCTTGGCACACGGGAGAGTTCCGCCGGTTTCGCCGACAAAACGGAATTGTCCGCAACGTCATTTGCAATGAGGCTACCAGAGCCGATCACGCACGCACTGCCGATCACGACCGAATCATTTACCGTGCTGTTAACGCCGAGGAATGTCTGCTCTCCGACAACGACGGCGCCGGAAATGACTACATGAGACGTAACGAAGCAGTAGTCACCGAGGACGGAATGATGCCCAATATGATTGCCGCTCCAGAGCGTAACGCCATTTCCGATACGAGCAAACGGCTGGATCGTATTGTCTTCAAGGATGAAGCAGTTGAAACCGTGAGCCAACGTCGAGAATGTTGTGGCCCGCGAAGAAACATAGCTCGGCAATGAGTATCCTTTGGCGCGCGCTTCCTCACATTTCAAACGACGGTTCGCATTCACCTTCGAATAACTCAACGCAACAAAGAGATCATACTCCTCGGCCGGCCGTTTTTTTTCGATATCCTCAAATGGCTCAATCGGCAAGCCAAACATGGAGTCGCCATTTATGTATTGGCCGTCCATGGTCAGTGCAGCAACCTCATAATCACTATCGCTTTCGAAATAGTACTTCGTAAGCTCGATGAGATCCGGATCGCCACCGAACAGAATCAATGGCTTCTTATCGGACATCGTCATCGCCATGCCGAACCACCATTGGGTCCTTCTCCTCATCCTTTCGGACAATCATCGTCCACTCAAAAAACGGCATATCATGATAAAGCGTCACACGCCGCGAATAGTGCGACAAACAGTGCTCTAACCAAATCCCCGGGTTTGCATAGAAGAGATCATCCACTCTCCAATCGACCTTGTCAGTCATCATGTTGAAGGCAAATCCACGCCGGGACATGGCATTCATATTGTCCAAGACTGTCTTTACAAGTTTCGTCCAAGCGCCTTCGCTTTGCCCCAACGACACGTTGAAGATTCCGGATGCGAACGCGTAGTCGACCTCCCGGTCAATGCTGTCGCCCACAAAAAATTCCGCATCTTTCGCACCAGTGGTTCGCTCCTGTGCGGACTTAACCATTGCCGATGAAACATCGTAACCAAAGTATCGAACAAGCGGCACGCCGCGGTCTTTTAGGAAAGAGTACAAGGCCGCGTAACCGCAACCGATGTCGGCAACATCGACCGGCGCGGTTCCGTCCGGTACGACCCTCGCGAGATATTCAAATCTGATTTCCTGTTCTCGCTTGCTCTTCCAGTTCACACCGGAAGCCACAGCACCGTATTCGGTAATCGCATCCGAGTAGAATTTCTCAACTTTCCCCAGTAATGGATCAATCTTGGGCATCTCGGCTAACTGCGATCTTCCTTAGAAGGGGTAAAGGAAATACCCCTCGTAACCACGGGTACCGTTTTCCTGTGCGTAGCGCCGGACCTCGTCTACACCACCAGTGTCGATGACAAAGTAGCTGTAGTCGATGTTTTGTCCGTTCCAGCTCTCTTTGAAGGCTCGAACACCCGTCAAATTGGTCCCGGATCCGCCGAAGTTCCATGACTTGAACCCATCCGCGGCGCAATCAAGCATACTCTCAAATATTACCGCCGAAAGCGGTTGGACGTTTCGGTGCTCCAAATCGAACGCGGGTGTTAGATACTCGACCCAATCGCGCCAGGTACAAACAAATAGCGCCGCAACCGCTTCGCCATCCCGCCGCCCAAGATAGAGGCGACCTTCCACGGAATCTTCTGCTAATCCAGATATTAGTCCGTCGAAGAAAGCGCGCGATTTCGGTTGAACGCCCATCACCCGCATCTGTGACTGGTGCCACATAAGCAGCTGTGACACCGCGTCCTCGGATTCATCCCGCTCGACGGTAATTCCGCTTTTCCAACATTTGCGACGAAGATTTGACCGCGTCAGTCCCGAAAGACTCTCGTAGAGTGATTCTTTGTTGTCCATCCCATCCAGAGACTTAACATGCGCGACTCTTGCGGATTTCCCCGCAATAGCGACCCGATCGGCATATCGACTTCGAAACTCGTCCTTGAGCGGATGGATTACGTTGAGGCTCATTACCTTCGCGCTTCGAAGATAGTCGACCGCGACCCCGAGGGTTGCATCAAATGCTTCTGGCGATTTCGCAAGGATTCCCCCATGGGATCCAAAATACGGGCTAGAGTTCGCAATAACCCCAACTGGTCCTTTTTTCAAAAATATCGGCATCCATCCGACGATACCTTCGTCGCTATCCCGCGTAACGATTGAAACGGCCGAGCTTTCAGTCTCGCGCTCGATAGTCTTCCGCCATGTTGCGGAATGGTAAAGCTGAGACCCATCGTGCGCCTCAATAAAGGCGCGGATGCTCGGCTCGTCACGAGCCGCGCCTTCTATCACGTCCGATTTCAACGCTCTTCCTCGACGTGAAAATCACCGGACATAGAGGCGACCGTCATCTCAACCCCTCGCCACGGCCAAACGCAATTTTTCCACCACCATGTCCACGTCATCTTCGGTCATTCCACTAACCAAAGGCAGCGTCAGGGACTGCCGCTCTGCGTTGAGTGAGTTCGGAAGCGAACCGGGATGATATCCAAATCGAGAGAAAGCTGGATGCGCATGCATCGCATATGTACCAAGCGTCGTCTCGATGCCGCTTTCCTTAAGTGATGAAATGACTTGATCCCGATCGACCCTATCCGCAAGCAAAATTACGAAGGATTGGAACGACAGCTCTTGAACAGTGCCGCTAAGAGGAACAGACACAAAATTCAGCGAAGCCAGCCTCTGCAAATACAACTGTGCCACGCGCCGACGCTCGTCAACGACAGCATCGATGCGCTTGAGTTGCGCCAGACCGAGCGCCGCCTGCAATTCGCTCATACGGTAATTGAAGCCATTCTCGACGAACTGCATCGCACCATCCACAACTTTGCTGCCATGGTTCCGAAGGATGCCAAGGGTTGTGTGCAGACGATCGTCATTCGTCGTGATCATGCCCCCTTCACCGGTAGTCAGTATCTTGCGGGGATGAAAACTGAAGGCCGCTGCCCCACCGACAGCGCCGCAACGCACGCCATTCGAGTTTGACGTGACCGCGCAAGCGGCATCTTCGAGAATCCAGAGATTCGTATCGTCGGCAAATCGCTGTATCTCCGCCGCCGGAACCGGTTGACCGAAAGGGTGGATGATCATGATCGCCCTGGTCCGGGGCGTCACTTTCGCCCGTGCGTCATCCAAGTCCAGTTCGAAGCGGCCCGGCATACAATCGACAAGTACCGGAGTAGCACCAGTTTGTATGATCGCGTTTCCGGACGCCGGAAATGTGAAATCAGAAACAAGGACTTCATCATCCGTTCCGATGCCATATGCCACCAGACACATATGAAGCGCAGTCGTCGCCGAGGTGGTGGTTGCCGCGTACTTTACGCCGATGTAGTCCGCGAACTCGCGTTCGAAGGCAGCCACATAGGGGCCTGACGTAAGGCGACCGGATTCAAGTATTGCCTTGATGTCATCCGCGACTTCGTCGAACGAAATATCGGGCTTAATCAGCGGGATCATCGCCGGTTTCGGCTCCTATACCACTCGACGGTTTTCGATAGCCCGTCTTCCAGGCCGGTCGGCGCGACATCGCCGATCAGCGCCCGCGCCTTTTCCACGCCCGCCAAATGCCGCCGGACATCGGCGGTCCGGCTGGGTTGCCAATCGATTTCGCCGTCATAATCAAGCGCCTCGCTGATGCCTTCGACAATCGCCTTGATTGTCGTCTCCCGGCCGCTGGCCAGGTTGAAGACTCCGCCCCGGGCATCGTCGCATTTCGCGAAGCGCAATAGTCCATCGACCGTATCTTGAACATAAACGAAATCGCGCGTCTGCAATCCGTCGCCCTGAATGACCGGCTTATCGCCGTTGAGGATGCGTTTGATCGTGAGCGGTACGATCGCCGCCAATGCGCCATCGTTCTGGCGCGGACCATAGTTATTGAACGGCCGCACCGTCGTGACGTTGATGTCGTATTGGTTGACGTAGGACGCAAGCGCGAGGTCGGCTGCCGCTTTTCCCGCCGCATAGGTCGTTTCTGCCAACATGGGATGGTCTTCGTCCATAGGGGTCCGCACGGCCGATCCATATACTTCGGACGTCGAAACATGGACAAGCCGATCATAGGCTCCGCCGCGCAGCAAGTCCGCCAGGATAAGAGCGATATCCAGATTGACGCTGCAGGCACCGGCGGGATTGAAGAACGAATAGAGCAGTGCCTTGGTTGCCAGGTTGAAAACAATATCCGGCTTCTCGGCGTCAACCACCGCTTCCATCGCCGTTCGTTCGCCGGCGTCTTCGCGATAGAGCTTGAAACGCTCCTGTTGCTCAGCGGCCGTTTCGATATTTTCCATCTTCCCGAGAAAGAAATTGTCGACCACCGCAACCCGGGCACAGCCCGCGTCCATAAGGGCATCCACCAAATGGCTTCCGACGAATCCGGCGCCGCCGGTTACGACGGCACGCATACCCGTAAAGTCCGGTCGTTGGGACGCCGCCATCTTCGTCACCCTTCCTGCAGACAGTCTTGTATGAGACGAACGAGGCGCAGCACAGCCAAACCATCTTGGCCTGGCGTGAGCGGGCGTGCCCCCTCCATAACAACCTGCACAAAGTGGCTCAACTCCATCTGTAATGGCTCCGTCCGGCGAACATGAACACGTTCCATTGCGATATCGAGGGCATAATCTCCAAACCCGGACACGCCCTCCTTTGGCACCTTAATCCGATCCTGATGGTAGACTTCGATGCTCTGGTCGATATAGTCGACGTCGATATACCCGACATCCGTCGTCACGGTCAGCTTTCGAACCGTGTTCTGCGTGATCCGGCTTGCCGTGAGGCAGGCAACAGAGTCATTGGCGAAACGCAGCAATGCAATCACATGATCACCGCCGGGCGACCCGAAGGTGCGTACCGCTTGCGCTTCGACGGAGACGACTTCTGATTTCACCAGGGCCATCACGATGTCCAAGTCATGGACCATAAGGTCCGCGACCACGTCGACATCGGTTATCCGCTTGCCAACGGAGCTAAGGCGCCGGGCGTCAATCGCCTGGATGGTCTGATTACCATCCAGCAGAATCGATAATTGCTGTACGGCAGGATTGAATCGCTCGATATGGCCGACTAGGAGTTTTGCCTTCGATGCCTCGGCGGCATCAATCAAATCGGTACACTCGTCCTCGGTCGCAGCCAGCGGTTTTTCGATCAGACAATGAACGCCAGCCTCCAGCATCTTTAGCCCGACGTCCCGGTGCGTCGACGTCGGAGAACAGATACTGACCGCATCCACCTGATCAAGGACTTCATCCAGCGTTGCGAACGGACTGCAGTCGAACTGTTCGGCGGCCGCCGCGGTGACCGCGGCATCGAGATCGTAGACACCGACCAGGTCCGCATTCTTGAGCATTCCATATACGCGGAGGTGATTGCGCCCCATATTCCCGGCGCCGATGACCGCAATCCGTACCGGACCCTTCATCGCACCTGCTGACCCTTGCCTCCTTGTCATCCGGTCACGACCCCCGAGTATTCTTATCGTTGAGGCGGTCTGGATCCGGCAAGCCCTCGGCAGGCGAAACGTGCAGCCGATGCCCGGCCACCGTGACGTAATCGACCACGCGCGCCGGACAACCAAGGACCAAGGCATGCGGCGGGACATCCGCCGTCACCACCGCCCCCGCCCCGACCATGCAATGCCGACCCAAAATGACGCCGCATACGATCGTTGAATTCGCACCGACGCTTGCGCCGTCCTCGACGACCGTTTCAGTGACCCGCCAATCGTCGGCATGGGCCCTCGGGCGGAGATCGTTTGTGAATGTCGCATTCGGCCCGACGAATACGTCATTGCCGATCGTCACGCCGTGATAGACGGATACGCCATTTTGGATCTTGCAACGATCGCCGATCCGAGTCTCGAAGTCGACATAGGCAGACTGACCGATGTTGCAATCGACGCCGATGACTGCCCGCTCGCGAATTTTCGTCCAATTCCAGACCATCGAGCCTTTGCCGATCTTCGCGGTTGGGTGAACAATCGCCGTGGGGTCAATATAGGTCTTTCGAGTCATCTAATTGCTCAGCCAACGGCGCGTTCCGCCGCTTCCTCGACGGTCGATGCAATTTCCGGATTCATCGTATGCCGTTGCACCGAGAAGGACGGTGGTTTTTCTTTCGTAAGATCCGGCATGCCATAACTCGAACACAGGCGGCAGATATCGATGTTCCCCTGATCGGTCAGGATGCGCCGCCGGAACTCGCGGGAGCGCTGGCTGTTGAACGTCCGCAGAACGCCGTCTTCGAAGACATTGCCGAGGACGTGATGGCCGTTCGGGTCGCGGCAGCATGGAACGGCATCGCCGTTCCAGTTGATCTGCATCGAGTTCCAGATCCACACACATTCGTTTTCCGGAACGACCTTCGGCCGGAGCGTCCCTTGCTCGAAGGCCTGCTCGTCGTAGTACCAATACTTCTTGTCGCGCGGCAGGTACGCGTACCCTTCGAGCATGTTGCGCACACAGGGGTCGACCACGTTGGCCACGTCGACGCCGATCTCTTCGGCCCATTTCAGAAACTCAGGCACCTCATGCTCGTTATGACGCATAACGATGAAGCCGACCTCAATCTGGACGTTGGTCTCGGGATGTTTGCGCCGTTCTTCGATCAGCGCATACAAGTTCTCATGGGCCTTCTTCAAGCTGCTCGCGACCCGGTAGCGGCTATGCGTTTCCTCGGTCATCCCGCCGAGCTGGAAACTGATCTTGTTTATGTCGGAATAGATAACGCCGAGCGGATCGACGAAATCACCGTTGGTACAGGTCTCGACGTAGATGCCTTTGCCCCGGGTATAGCGGATCATGTCGTAGGCGTGCTTGTTCAGGAACGGTTCGCCCATGAAGTAGTACAACAATGAATTCGTGTGTTTGGCCGTCTGGTCGACAAACGTCTCATAGGCCTGCTTGTCCAGCATGCCTTTCCGGCGATCCATCTCGTTCTTGCCGGTCTCGCAGACAGGGCATTTGGCGTTGCAGGCATTGGTCGGCTCGATTGCGATATGAACCGGCGCCATCAACGGGCCAACCCGGCCCATCTGCGCCATGCCGGTATTCCAAACAAAGGATTGCCAGCCCTTCGGGTTCGCCTTGGCGATCCGGGAGACCGTTCGGATTTTACTGATGACACCCATTCATTCACTCACTCGGATTGTCGCGGCGCCCGCATTCAACGCGGCCACGTATCATGAACCGACAAGACTTTGCTAAGCGCCTCCGAAAGGGCGTTCCGCAACGCCGTTTCGTCGGAAACACCGTCTAACAGTTCGGTGTGGATCAACACCAGCTCGCCATCCTTGCGCGGGATGTGGACTTCCAGGGCGCCTTGAAGGATTCCGTTTGCATCAACCTCGGTGCCAGCCGCCAAGCTGACGACCGGCGCATCGCGGCCACCGAATTGGTCCATCTTTAGCCGGGACAATATTTTTTCAAGCGCATTCATGAGGTTCACGTTCCCGGCCATCGCTAAAACCCATCTGCCACGAATGTCTCAGTTCCGTCGTCGTAGACCAGAACCGGCTGGCCGTCCCGCATGTCGACCCGCCCCAGGCGCCGCGCGGGACTGCCGCCCACGACAACGCCGTCGGGAACATCCTTGTTCACCACGCTGTTTGCCGCGACGACGCATCCGTCCCCGATGGTAACCCCCGCGGTAATGACGCACTGGCTGCCGATGTAGCAGCGATCCCCGATCGAAACGGCGCCGCGCCGCGGATCAATCGCCCCGCCAGACAACGCCCAGGCAATGGTGTCATGCGTATAGATATGCACGCCGCAGGATATCGAAACTGTGCTGCCGATCCGGATACCACCGCCCGCACCATCCAGCACTACATAAGGGCCGATCCAACTTTCCTCGCCGACTGTGACCGAACCGAAGATTACCGCGCTGTTGTAGATGCTCGCCTTCGCACCAAAGCCTAGTTTCCGCGCACGTTCCCATCGGTCGAACATCGCATCCTGGAAGGGCAAGCTGCGATCGTGCTCGCGCCGAAGCTGGGTGTCCGCGTCCTCATAAGCCTGCCTGATCCGGTCACCCCAAGGCTCCGCCGGCACTTTCTTTTCACGGGTCATTAGCCAGTCACTCCAACAGGAGACCGCACATGATCCCGCGCATGCGCAATGAAATTCTCAAAAAGCGCCAAGCCGAAGCGGTGGCTTTTTTCCGGATGGAACTGCACGCCGAAGATATTTCCACTGCGAATTCCGGCTGCAAACCGGCGACCATGCTCGACTGTCCCGCAGTAGTTCTCAGGCGCATCGGGAATGAAATAGTAGGAATGGTCGAAGTAAAACCGAACCTCGTCGCCCATGCCGTCATACAACAAGCAACCCTCGCGGTCGCCGATGATGTTCCATCCCATATGCGGCACCCGAATTCGTGTACCGTCCTCGGACTCCGGAGAGAGTTTTTTCAGGTGTCCCGGAATCCATCCCAGTCCCGGCTCCTTACCTTCTTCGCTGGAACACCCCATCAACTGCATACCGAGGCACAAACCCAGCACCGGCGTTCCTTGCCCCAGCACTTTTTCGTTCAGTGGATCAATAAGCCGACGTTCGCGGAATTTCCGTACCGCCGCATCGAAACTACCGACGCCCGGCAGAATCAATACATCCGCAGTGGCAACGACGGAGGGATCATCGCTGATCTCACTCTCGGTTTTCAACCGCCGCAGCATATTTGCAACGGAACGAACATTGGCGACGCCGCTGTTGACGATCACAACTCTCATCCCAGCCGCCCTAGACTTCTCCAGCCGCCATCGCAACGTCGCTGGAGCGTTGATTCAAAAACGTCTCGATCCATTCTTCGACGGCCAAGAGTGACCAGATCAGGAGACGCCGGTTCTCACGCCCCTGCAGATGGTCTTCGACGAGATTGTGTACGGTGGCGCGGTCGACGAATTCAAAAATACCGGCGTCCTTGCCCATGATCCGCTTGCGGACGTAGTCGATGCTCTCGCCTTTGAACCAGCTCGCATCCGGGGCCGAAAAACCCTGCTTAACGCTTTGCGTAATCTCGTCCGGGATGTACCGCCGCATGGCATCCCGCAGCAACAGTTTCCCATCGCGGGTTTTCTGAAAATATTTCCGTGTCTTCGGTCCAGGCTCGTTCTCATTATGCGCAACCACCTCGCCGAGATTTCCCAACTTCATCTCGACCGGAACCCTCATCGCAAATTCGACCAGGTCATTGTCAAGAAACGGCACGCGGGACTCGAGCCCGTGCGCCATCGACAGCTTGTCCTCCACCGTCAACAGGCCATGCAGGAATGTCTTGGCCTCGAAATAAAGCGAATGATTCACATAATCCTGCGGTGTCGTCAGCGTGTCGGCATGAGAAGTGAAGACCCCGGCAAAGATACCGCGCAGATCCACCGCATCCACCACGCTCCCAAGAGGGTCGAGGAATTTTTCCAGGACGCCTTCGGGCAAAAGTCGTTTCCAGTAGCTGTAGTATTTCCCGACATAGTGCGGGAAATCGTCATTGACCACGGCGCGGTAGTACCGCCAGGGATAGCCACCGAATAACTCATCACCACCAGCGCCCGCCAGAACGACCTTACAAAACCGGCTGGAGAGATTGGCGGCGTAAAAATTCGGATAGCTTTGGCCGACACGTGGCTCTTCCAAATGCCACGTGAGACGCTGCATGCAACGCTCCATATCGCCGGCCTTGAGCACCATTTCATAATGCTCGGTGCCGATGTGATAGGACATGAACTCGGCCCGCTCGCGCTCATCGAACACTAATTCCAGACCCGATGCCGAGTGTAGATCGAAACCGACCGTGAATGTCTTCAGGTGTTCCAGGTCGCGGCGGGCAATTGCGGTTATCGATCCTGAGTCCATTCCACCGGACAAGTAGCTACCGATCTCGACATCGCTGACCAACTGCCGCCCGACCGCTTGGACAAACAAGCGGTCGAACTCCTCAAGATATTCGTCCCGGTCGCCCGCGCTGTCCGGCTGGATGAAGCGGTAATCCCAATACTGGATTGGATCTCCGATACCGTCCGCACCTGCGCTGCATTCGATAATCTGGAAATGACCCGCCGGAAATGTCCTGACGTTGGTGAAGAGCGTGCGGTCCGTGAAGAAATTCTGAAATGCGAAATACTCGACAAGCCCTTCGGTATCGATATCAGCCGAATAGGCCGGGTGCGCCAGAAACGCCTTTATTTCCGAGGCGAACAAGAAGGCATTGCCGATTCGACAGACATAAAGCGGCTTCACGCCGTATCGATCCCGTGCGAGGAACATTCTTTTCTTGTGGTTGTCCCAAACCGCGAAGGCGAACATCCCGTTCAGGCGCGCGACCACATCCTCGCCCCACTGCATGTATCCTTTGAGCAGCACCTCGGTATCGGATCGCGTCCGGAAGGTAACGCCCAGCGACTCCAACTCGGCTCGCAGCTCCCGGAAATTATAGATTTCGCCGTTGTAGGTGATAACGTACCGGTCGTCGTCAGTCGCCATGGGCTGTCGCGCTGCGGCGGTCAGATCGATGATGGACAGCCGCCGGTGACCAAAGGCCACTGCGCCGCTGGCGAATTCGCCAGCATCATCTGGACCGCGGTGGCCCAGCAGGTCGGCCATGGATTTCGCCACGCCTGCCGATGCCGGCGTACCGTCAAGGTTTAGATATCCCGCGATTCCGCACATCGCCGGTCAGGCCCCCAATTTCCGCGCGATCACGGTAATACCGGCATCCTCGACACGTTCACGCTCGATTTCCATTCCCGCCTCGTCACACCATTGCCGAACCTCGTCGGCGGTTTGACGATGCGCATTGACCGGCGCATACCAATCGAAATTGATGTGGTTCATCTCGTCAAGGTCCATGTCCGGCCGATAGAAGGCTTTGAAGATATGCCAGTAAAAAAGCCGCTGCAGATTGATCTTGCCCGCAGGAATTTCGAGCAGGTCGATATCTTCCGGCACATCGACCTCGATATTCAACTCGCCCAAGGCCCGGCCCAGCCGGCTCAACGGCTCAAGCGCCTTCCATGCCTCTTCCGGCTCCATCGATTGCAGCTTGTCGCGGATATAGTCGTCCGTGAATTCCCGGATCGGCCCTTTCCGGCGGTAGACATAGAACATGAACCGTCCGCCGGGTTTCAATTTCGGCGCGAGCGCCAACAAGGCGTTCTTCGTCGAGTCCGTATGATGCAGCACACCTTCGGAGAAGATGGCATCCACGCTTTCGGCAGCAAGCGGAAGGTTCGTAATATCGGCCTGGATGAATGCCGCGTTACCGAAGCCACGTTCGGCGAAGCGAGACCTTGCGACATCGACGGCGGTCGAAATATCCGCCCCGATGTACCGTATTTGATCCTGGATCGGGCTGAACAGTTCCAACGCGGAATACCCTGCACCACAACCCGCATCCAGCACCACGGGTTTTTCGGATGCGCCTTGCAGGAGAGCAAACTTCTCGGGTTGGCCATAGCGTTCGATCAGCCATGCCCGCATGTGCGCCAGGCCGCTCTCGGACTCATACGTCTCCCGACGATGCCATTTGTATCCGAACGTGTCGCGGGTCTGCGCCTGGGTATCCGATTCCGTATCGATGCCACGCGGCAATCCATCCCGCATCTCCAGACCAAGCGCCTGCAACCGGGATTGGATCTGACCGGCCTCCGCGGCCCCGAGCAAGGCCCAGAACCAGTCGGGTGCGCCGTCAAAGGGACCTGATGGCGGAGACGACAAACTCGTAGTCCTCTTGCGTCATTTGGTTATGTAGAGGCAGCGCCATACTGTTTCGCTCGCAATCGCGCGCACCGGGAAAGTCATCGGGCGCGAAACCGTATTTGTCCTGATAATAGCCGAGCATGTGAACCGCATGGGTGCCGGGCCGGGTCGCAATTCCGCTCTCATGTAATATCTGCATGATTTCGTTCCGCGACTTCGGCGCCCGCGCCGGGTCTACATAGGTGACGTAGGCCTGCCAGGCATGCTGCCCCGCTTTCGGACGGGCCGGCACGCGAATCCAGGGGATATCGGCGAAGGCCTCGTCGTAGAATCCGCTCCAATGTTCTCGCTCTGCGATGAACCCGTCGAGCCGCTCAAGCTGTACGCGACCGACCGCACCCTGCAGGTCGCTCATACGATAGTTGAAGCCGAGCAGGTTGAAGTCCGGAAGGATATACGGCTGCGGCCCGTGATGCCGCTGTTCTTCAGAGATGGACGCACCATGATTGCGCAGTATCTCAGCCTTTCCCGCCAAGTCAGCGTCGGTCGCCGTCAACATGCCGCCTTCGCCGGTCGTAATGGACTTCCTCGGATGAAAAGAAAAAGCCGCGAAATCGCCGAGCCCGCCTGCCGGTTTGCCCTTGTAACTGGCCCCCGCAGCACAGGCGGCATCTTCGACTACCGCCACCGTATCCGGCAACACCGCCCGCAACCCATCCATGTCGGCGCAGAGGCCGAAGAGATGAACGGGAATTACCGCCTTCGTATGCTTGGTAACTTTCTGAGCGATCTGACTAACGTCGAGATTAAATGTGTCGCGATCCACGTCCACCAAGACCGGCGTCGCACCGCAATACAGGACGACATTCGCCGTGGCGACCCAGGTGAAGGCCGGCACAATCACCTCATCGCCGGGTCCGACCTCCAGCGCGGCAAGCGCCAAGTGCAACGCCGTCGTACAACTGGTCGTCGCAAGGGCATGCCCGACCTCGTGGCGTTTCGCGAATTCCTGCTCAAACGCGCTGACCTCGGGCCCTTGCGTCAGCCAGCCGCTTTCCAGCGGTCCTCGTAGGGCCTGCCATTCCTCGTCGCCGAATTTTGGTTTGGCGATGTCTATGCGCCGCCGGCTCATGAGCTTGCCAATTCCCTTCGTTCAGTTCCATTGAACAACAACACCACCCGCATATGCGCAAATCGGTATAGCCACAACAAGGGCGGAAATATCTTGGCGATGGGGTAAATCCAGCGACCCTTACCAAGACTGTGTTTCAAGAGATGGATGTCGGCGTATTCGAAAGATCCGAAATGCCGATTGAACAAAAGTGCCAACTCAGTCCCCGTTTTATAATTCAAGCTGTCATGGCTATAGCGAATATTCGACACCGCGGTTTCCTCGGCGCTCTTATCTTTCTGATACTCGTTCCGTATACCCATAAGCGCCCAAAATCGAAGATACGCGTCCGATGTTATAGCGCCGCCAAACGGGACATGGATGTGACATTCGATCGGTTGCCATTTCGACGGGAATACGTGGAAGCTAAATCCGTCCCGCTTCAGGCACCGCGATAGTTCCGACAGGGCCACATCCAAATCCTGGACATGTTCGAGAACCTGGTTCGAGTAGATGAAATCGAAATAGTCATCCGGAAATGGCAACGTAATGCCGCCTTCCGCGTCACTGAACCGAAAATTCGGCTGGGGGCCATCGGCCCGTCGATCCACGTAATCCCGTACATCGTAGGCGTGGACATTTGCGTATCCGCGATCGCAAAATCGGTAGGCATCCGCCCCGGCGCCGCAGCAAAAATCCAGAATGCAGGCATCTTTGGATAGCGTCAGGCCCGCCGCATTTACCGCTCTTTCATAGACGCTCGCCGGCGGTTCCTGACCGTATTCCGGCGTGTCGATCGTCATCACCGCGCCCGCTGACGCCGCGCCTCGACTTCCGCCATGTGCGAAGCGCGCCACTCAATCAGTTCCTGCAGACCCTCTTCGAGGTCCTTCTCCGCGACGAACCCGATTTCAGCGGTCGCCCGATCCGGGCTACCAATGCGATTGCGCACCAACGTCGCCTGGCTGCGTTCCTGATAGTTGATGGCCTGGTTGCTGCCGGTCAATCGGAGCAGCATCTCGGCCAGCTCCTTCAGCGAGGTCCGCTTGCCGGTCCCGACATTGTAATACTGGGCGGCTACATCGGACTTCATCGCGCATAAGTTCGCAAGGCCGCAATCGCCGACATATATAAAGTCGAACGCTTCACTGCCGTCCCCGAAAATAGTCGGCCCTTCACCGCGATCTAACGCATCCAGCATCTTCATAATCACCGCGATATAGGCGCCTTGATAGTCCTGGCGTGGTCCATAGACATTCATGTACCGCAGCCCGACCACCGGCAGCCCGTAGCGATAGTGAAAAGCCGTCGCCATCGCCTCGCCGGCAATCTTCGTCGCGCCATAGAAGTTCTTATTGTTGAACGGATGATCTTCGGTCATCGGCTCTTCGAGCGCGTCACCGTAGACGGATGCCGAGGAGGAATAGACCAACCGGCCGACATTGTTTGCGACGCAGGCTTCAAGAACATTGAATGTTCCGCCGACATTCACCTCGAACGCCGACCGCGGATATTCGTGGCACTGCAACAGCCACAATGCCGCGAAATGAAATACGCCATCGGCGCCCTTCAATGCCGATCCCAAAATATCAGGCTGACAGATATCACCACCGACATCGTAAACCTTGACCCGTGGATCTTTCAGCGCCGTTGCAAGATTCTCGGCGGTACCGCGCGCGAAGTTATCGTAAATGACGATCTCGCCGACATCTTCCCGCACCAGCCGATCGACAGTATGCGACCCGATAAGTCCGGCGCCACCGATGACGACAAGTTTCTTGCCGCGAATATCCATGTCTTTTTCTTGCCTTTCGCTTTTCGATTTCGAGCCGGGACCTAAGGTCCTTGCCGGACAGCATTGACGATCCGGTCTTGCGTCGCCGTGTCGAGATAGGGATGCATGGGAAGCGCAAATACACGTTCCGACAATCGGTCGGATACGGGCGTCCCGCCGCTGACCGACGGGTAGTTCCGATAGGCGGTCTGACGATGAAGCGGCAACGGGTAATAGATCGCTGTCGGAATGCCAACTTCACCGAGATATCTGACCATGTCATCCCGGCGGTCCGTCGTCACCGTATACTGCGCCCATACGGAGGTTGCCCCGGACATCAGCCGTGGGGTTCCCACGATATTTCCCAGTTCGTCGTTGTATCGGTCCGCGACCCGCTGGCGCGCCTCGATCTCGTCCTCGAAGATCGACAGTTTTTGCAGCAGGACCGCCGCCTGCATCGTGTCCAGCCGTCCGTTCAGACCGATACGTTGGTTGTCGTATTTGTCGCTTCCCTTGCCGTGAGCCCGCAGACTATCCAGCACTTGAGCCATCGGCTCGTCGTCGGTGAGAACCGCGCCGCCATCACCGTAGCAGCCGAGCGGCTTTGCCGGAAAGAAACTGATCGCCGTTGCATCGCCGAAAGTACCGACACGACGACCATCAAGTGATGCACCGTAACTCTGCGCCGCATCCGCCAGCAGCTTTACGTTATTATCGCGGGCGATCTGCGTGATCTTCCGGTAATCGGCGGGCTGCCCAAAAAGATCGACTGCGATGATCACCTTTGGCCGAAGCGAGGCCGCCCTGGCCGTCTCCACGGCAGCCATGACGCTCTCCGGATCGATATTGAAGGTGTCTTCAAGCACATCACAGAAGATCGGTGTCGCCCCCAAAAAAGCGACAACTTCCGCGGTCGCCGCGAAGGTGAATGTGGGCAGGATTACGGCGTCACCGGATCCAACGTCCCAGGCCATCAACGCCAAGAGAAGAGCATCGGTCCCGCTTGAACAGCTAACCGCATGTGACGCGCCGGCGAAGGCCGCCAGTTCAACTTCCAACTCCCGGACCTCCGGACCCATGATGTACTTGCCGTGATCGACGACCCGCATCACGGCGTCATCGATACGATCACCGAGCCGTCGGCGTTGCGCCTTGAGGTCGATGAAAGGGATCGGTCCGGCCGATGGATCGTCCGATAGTTTCGCCGAACTGATGTTGCTCTTCGTCATTCCTCCAAAACCTCCAATCGATCCGGACCCGTTTCCTGGTATCGCGTCCCGGTCCGGGGACAAACAAGATCGTCGCCCAGCCGATCACCGGCATGCGACACCCACCCAATCCGCCGGGCGGGTATACCGGCTACCAGGGCATGCGGTGCCACGGCCGATGTCACGACCGCGCCCGCCGCGACCATGCTGTACGCGCCGATATCGTGGCCGCAGACGATCGTCGAATTCGCGCCGATGGAAGCGCCACGGCCGACCGTTGTCGGTAGGAATTCCTCTTTGCGTTCGACTTCTGCACGCGGCGTCTTCACGTTAGTGAAGACGCAGGACGGCCCGCAGAACACACCGTCTTCCAATGTGACCCCTTTATAGAGACTGACATTGTTTTGAATTTTGCAACCATCGCCCACCGAGACGTCCGGGCCGATCATGACATTTTGCCCAATCACGCAATTCCGCCCGATCTGAACATTCGCGAGAACGTGACTGAAATGCCAAATCTTCGTCCCGGCGCCAATCGAACATGGATCGTCAACCACCGCTGTGTCGTGAACCATGACATCCGGATGCGCCGTAATTCCCGTATCGACCTTGTCTTCACCCGATGTCTCTCCAGACATCGACACCTCGGCGGCATGCAGGACCCTGAGAACCCGGAGGCCTTCACGGCCATCGGTCCTTGGCGTGGTGCCGTCGGCGACGCAATCCAAGAAGTGTTGACACTCGAGCCGAAGCGGTTCCGCTTCGTCCAGTTCGACGGCAACGGCGTCGGCTTTTGCCGGTTGGGGCATTCCGTCGATCCAGTCGATCCGATGCGGATACAATAGGAGTTTTTCGGCCCATGGCGCACCGTCATCGAAGACAGCCATGGCGCGGTCGCCCACTGCCACGAGCTTCTGCTCCTTGAACGGGTGCAGCCAGGACACGAAAACATGTGCCTGAACACCGTTCGCAAATCTCATGTGAGTCGTTGTGACGTCGGCAATGACCTGATGCAAATAATTCGCACCGGTTGCCTCCACCGACTCTGGGGCATCCCCGACCAACGACAGGATCATGGAAATATCATGCGGTGCAAAGCTCCACAGAATGTTTTCTTCGCGCCGCACCTTCCCGAGGTTGAGTCGATTGGAATAGATGTATTGCAGACGGCCAAGATCGCCCTGCCTTACGAGATCTTTTAACTTCAAGAAGGCCGGATGATATTGCAGCAAGTGACCAACCATTAGGCGGCGGTCGACTTCATCCGCGACGTCACAAAGCGTCTCTGCCTCCTTCGGGTCGAGCGCAAGCGGCTTCTCGACGAAGACATGCTTTCCGGCGTCTAGCGCCTCTCTCGTCAAAGCGCCATGCAGTACCGCCGGCGAAGCGATCGCGATTGCATCGACTACCGGATCGTCGAGCAATTCCGCCCAACCCCGAGCCGGGACGCCGGCCGCCTCGGATTGCGCGCGAGCGATCTCTTCCGAGGGATCGTGGATCGCGCAAAGGGCATTGAGTTCGCCAAAATTGCGGACGAGATTTTTGCCCCAATAGCCACAACCGGCTACCGCGACCCGTACAGGCGCAGAGTTCTTGTCAACCATTCGCTTTTCCGAAGATTCGCAAGGCGGGTTCGCCCAACGCTACCGCACGCCGGGTGAAACGGTTTTTCACCGGGCGTGCGATCGTTCAGTACCATGTTCATGGCATGAACGTCAAGAAATCTTCAACTTTCCAGTGATCTCGCCGCTATCGGAAATCCGCGCTTTCGACCCGGGAGTGCCGTTGCGGGCCAACCAGCGCATATATTTTTGCTCCCGGTCAAATTGTGGGAGAATGAGACCTCTCCGTAGGTTGAAGGCACTCTCGCCCCACGGCATAGGAGGAAATCCATGGCACTCGAAGAAACCCATGACGACCTTGCAGTCGAACCGTCGACGATCCAGGTCGATCCGCTCTCCATCCATATCGGCGCGAACATCGGTGGGGTTGATCTCCGGTCGCCCCTTTCCCCGCAACAGGTCTCGGAAATTCGGGCAGCGCTTGTGCAATGGAAAGTGATTTTCTTCCGAGACCAACAACTGACCCACGATCAGCAGATTGCGTTTGCGCGCCAATTCGGCGAAACCACGCCCGGCCATGTCGTCTACGGCAACACCGACACCCATCCGGAAATCTATGCCGTCGCGAAGAACCGCAAGGCAAACCGGTTCCAGGGCGAAGTCATGTATCGTCCGTGGTCGGGATGGCACGCGGACATCACCGCCGCGATCAATCCACCATTCGCGTCGATCCTGCGCGGCGACGTCGTCCCGCCCTATGGAGGGGACACGCAATGGACCAACCTCGCCGCGGCCTACAACGCTCTATCGCCGGCGATGCGGGGTTTCCTCGACGGCCTGCGGGGACAGCACCGGTTCGCGCCGCCGCCAGGCGTCGAGGCGTCCGATGAATACCGCGATCTCATGCGCAAGCGGACGCTCGTGACCGAGCACCCATTGATCCGCGTTCACCCCGAGTCCGGCGAACGCGTGCTCTATATCAGCCCGTCCTTCCTGAAAACGATCGCCGGCCTGACACCGCGCGAAAGCCAGGGCTTACTCGAAATCCTGTGGGAGCACGCGGTTCGGCCCGAATTCACCGTACGCTTCAAATGGGAAGCTGGCAGCGTCGCCTTCTGGGACAACCGGTCGACCGCCCATCTGGCGCCGCGCGACATCTTCGATTCCGATTTCGATCGCCAGTTCTATCGGGTTACGCTCATGGGCGACGTGCCGGTCGGCGTGGACGGCAAACCATCGACGGCATTGGAAGGCGTGCCGATCGAAGCGATTTGATCGGCGACCGGCCCCGGTGGGTCCTGATGTATGAACTGCGATCTCAGACCATCATAACCGCGATACGGCGCGCAGCACTTCCTGCAGCGGCAATCGTCTTCTGCATACAAGCAGTCCATGCCGAACCAAGCCCGACCGCAGACAGTATCCTGGCCAAAGCGCAATCGGCGGCGGCCACGATTACACCGAAGACCGCCCGGGCGCCGGCGCTGCTCGCCGTCGCGAACGCCTATGCCAAATCCGGGAACCGGACCGCGGCAATGTCCGCGATCGATGCCGCCGCCGCGGACATACCTTCCCTTTCACACAGGACGCCGGGAAAACCTCCGCCGGCACTGGCCCGTCGATATGCCGCGCTGGCCGGAGATGCCGCAACGGCGCGCTCCGTATCCGGCGACAGCGACGGCGCTGAAATCGTGCTATCGAACGCGCTGAAACACGCGGAAGGGCTCACCGACGCCGGCGCCCGCGCCGAGGCAATGACAACGCTGGCAGGTGCCTATACCGAAATCGGCAACGCGGCGGCCGCAAAATCGGTTCTTGCCAAGGCCGTCGCAGCAGCGAAGAACATTGCCGATGAATGGAAACAAAGGCGGATCAGCAATCTCGTCGCCGAGGCCGCCGCCGTGGCCGGCGATCTCGCGATGGCCGCCGCCGCGGCCCGAACGGGAACGCGCGAAGGATATTACCCTTGGGCCGGGGCCACGGTCGCGACCGCACAAGCGAAAGCCGGCGAGCGCGATACAGCAATCGACAATTTGAACCATCTGCGTCTCGCGACGGATAATCTCAATGCCCTCTTCCGCGCCCAGGAATTGACCAAGATCGCAAGCGCTTCCTTCGCAATCGGCGACCGCCAATCCGCCCTATCGACGCTCGACGCCGCCTTCCTGGCGGCCATGAGTGTCCGAAATCCCTATTACCGAGCACCGGTCCTGAGCCGGATCGCTGAGATGCAAGTAGCGGCAGTCGGCGCCGTCGCCGCCCGGTCCACCGCACGGGCTGCGGCCTCGGCGGCACGCGACATCAAGAAACCGCTCGACCGGGCGATCCGGCTGGGCGATGCCGCCAAGGCGCTCGCCATAGCCGGCGAAAAGGCGGAGTCCCAACGCCTCTTCAGCGAAGCCGTATCCTTGGCGCGAACGGGAAAAGACACAAATAGGCGGTCTATCGCGCTCGCACAGATCGCCGAAGCGCAGGCCGAATCCGGAGACGTTGCTGCGGCCCTTGAAACGCTTGACGACAATGAGATCGCAGCGCTCCCCCGCGTCCGGGCGTGGGTCACGGCCGCCGTCGTTGTGATGGGTAGCGAGACCGAGCCAAATCCGAGGCCAAAATGATCGTGATGACCCGGTTTAGACCGGCGAGCTGTCGGATCAGGAGAATGCCATGAGCCACCTGGGTCGCCATCCGTTGACCTTATTGTTGATCGCGATGCTCATGACCGCACCGGCGCACGCACAACAAGCGGTCGAGCCCACTGCCGCCGCCGCCGTCATCCAGACATGGCATGACGAAGTAAACGCCTACTATCAGCTTCTCGAACGGTATCGCGGCACGCAAACCGGCGGCCAAACAGCGGAGTTGCGGCGCAGTGACCGGTTCTATCCGATTCATCGGCGGGCCCTGCTGGACTCGCGCATCGCCGCACAGAACTCCGCTCGCGTCGACGGGGCCGCGTATGACAAGTTGGCGCGGGGCATGAGGGATTTCCGCGCCAAACATACCAAGATCATCGACCTGCTGAACAAGCTGCAAGCCGCCGAGACCGCAGGCAAATCCAGCGCAGACCGGGCCCGGATCGTCGCACAGATCAAACCCTATTACCGGATGCGGTTATTCTCGGCCCTGAAACCCAATGCCGGCGCGGCCGCGTCCATCCTGCCCCCCAAATTGCCGAAAGGCCACGTGATCGAGGCGGGCAAGGAATGGGTCGGCCAAATCACGAAGGAGCATCAGGACGAGGCGCGGAAGGCCGACTGTTCCTGCAAATCCATCAAACTGGCCCGCGTCACCGCCTACACCTTCACCGGGTCCGGGCTGGATCGATCCGTAAAACGAATCTACGACATCTGGGATAAAGCCAACCCGCCGCAATCCGGACCGTTTACGGTTCCGGTGCTGACCCACCGCCGGTCCCTCACCAGTCTTAACCTACCCCATACCGAGCAAGTTTGCTTCTATTTCACCTTCCCCAAGGCGCTGGCTTTCATGCGACGCGAGGGGCTGTCGCACCCCTGCGACACGAAGGTCGAACTGAAAATTCCGCATACGAGACCGCGCGGCGGCTACTACTACGATCGGCGGGGCCTCTACTCCGTTACGGGCTCGGGCGGAACCATGTATGCCGGAAAAGTCTACTCGGCGGCGACCGACGGCCGGAAACTGATCCGCAATCAGATGTGCATGATCGTGGTGCAGCAAGGGCAGAAGATCGGGCCCGCCGGCAAGAAAGGCCATATCCGCTGGTCGATCCGCCGGGCCGCCTGGCTCAAGGGGGGCTACGCACAGCAGCAATGCGGCACCGTACAATTCACGATGAAATAGCCGAGCCCCGGGGCCCGGGTGCACACCCCGCTACCCTCACAAGAGCTTGAATGGAGCCGCCCGGGGCCGCGATGCTATAGCCGTGCATGGACCATTCGAGGAATTGGATCATGCGCAAACTCGACCCCGCAATCGGCCGCCGCCCCCTCCTGACCGGCATGCTAGCCGGGGCCGCGGTGACGCTCACGACTGCCGGCGCGGCGTCCGCCGTGCCCGCCGTCCCGACGCCCCGTCGCGCACCTCAATGGGATGTCTCGGAGTGGCTGAACGGCGATGGGCGCAATGTCGACGCCCTGCGCGGAACGGTCATCGTGATCGATTTTTTCCAGCTCTGGTGCCCGGGCTGTATCGCCTTTTCCATCCCGCTGACGAACCAATGGGAGGCGGATTTCGCGAAGGAGGTGAAGGCCGGCCAACTCGCCTTCGTCAGTATCCACACCGTCTTCGAAGGGCACGGCTATCAGACACCGGAACGGCTCAAGCGATTCATCCGCAAGAAGAAGATCCTTCATCCGGTCGGCATCGACCGCCACGTCGACGGCAGCCATGTCCCGGAAACCATGCGCCGCTTCCGCACCCGGGGCACGCCGGAAATGGCCATCATCGACAAGACCGGGATGATCCGTCTGCAGGAATTCGGATATTTCGACCCCGCCATCGGCGAAGCGCTGATCCGCCGTTTGCTGGTCGAAGCGTAGCCGGCCCGCCGATCAGCCGTCTTCGTCGCCGTCTAATTTCTTCCTGCGGCCGGCCAGTTTCTCCCCCGTCTCGAAATATTGGCCCACCAGCGCCAACGACGCCTCTGCTTCGTTTTCCGCGGTCCACCCATCCAAGGGATACCCATGCCACGGCGCCTTCAGGTCCAGCGGCGGTAATGCCAAAGACTCCCACCGCACCTTCGCGGCCTCCATCAAATCCTGGGACGGGAGCGACACCGGCAGATAGGGATGTTCCCGGCAGGCATTGATCAGAATAGCCGACGCACCCCGCCCCTCCGGGTAGTGTTCGTCCGGTCCCGGCGACACGGAAGGATCAAGGCGCGGCACCTTGCCACGAATGACCTCGACATCGCGATGCGGCTGCATGCTGTAGGACAGGGCCCAAAGGACCGATTCCATCGAATCCGGGTCCACGTCGGAATCGACCGCGATGAACATCTTCCCCAGCGACGCATCGAACCCCGCCGCCGACCGGAGCGCCTGCCACGGCTGCCCGATCGCGGGATTGTCGAGCTGAATGACGAAAAGCATATTGCAGCTCGCCATCTCGTGGCAGGCCACTTTCGTCACCGACGGGATGTTGCAGGCATTCTTAAGGTGATTGAGATAGATCGCATCGAACGCGACCTTGCGGATGACGGTGCTTTCGCTCGGCGGATACTCGCTGATGATGCCCTGATAGACCGGCTTTCGCCGATGCGTCACGGCGGTGACGTCGAACACCTTTTCCATCTTGCGCGGGCCGATGTATCCGCTGGCTTCGCCGAAGGGTGCTTCGGGTTCCAGGACATCCGTACGGATCGTCCCCTCGATCACGATCTCCGCGTGGGCCGGCACCAAGCAATCGACCGTTTCAGCCTGGACGACCTCGATGGGCGCCCCGTTCAGCGCCCCGGCCAAACCGTATTCGTCGACGCCATAGGGCACCTTGCTGGCGCCGGCCAGCAATAGCGACGGCGGACCGCCAATGAAGATCGCCGCCTCCAGCGGCTTGCCGGCGCGGCGCGCCTTTTCCCATTGGATTGCCAGATGCTGCGTCGGCACGTCGGTTGCGCATCCGACGCGGTCCGGCGCCTTGATCATGCCGCGATAGATGCCGAGGTTATACGCACCGGTCTCCGGATCGCGCGTCACCCATACGCCGGCGGTGATGAACGGCGACGGGTCGAAACCCGGGGTCGAAATGAGATGCGGAAACCGGTCGACGCCTCCCTCCAGATCCGGCGCCGTGAGCACCACATCCTTGACCGGCGCATCGGCGGCCGCAACCGATTCCGGCGGCATATGGTTGCCATGCGCGGCGGCCCATTTCCCCGCAATTTCCGAACTCTCAACGCCCAGCGCCGCACCGTAAACATCCCGCGAACACCCCAGCGACCCCAGCACCACCGAACCATCATAGTCACGGCCGCGCGGATCCGTGAC
Source organism: Alphaproteobacteria bacterium (assembly GCA_965228975.1). Taxonomy (GTDB): domain Bacteria; phylum Pseudomonadota; class Alphaproteobacteria; order UBA8366; family UBA8366; genus JAJFJD01. The sequence goes on along the minus strand of OZ245851.1, from coordinate 570,831 downwards.
GTTGCGAAACCAGAACGCTTTCCGCTCGGGCTCCGGAAGGCCGCGGAATTGCAGCCGGACGAGGGGGACCAACTCCGTGTCCTTGCAAACCTGCTCGTCGATCACATGAACAAGGTCGCGGCGCTTCAGTTCCTTTAAATAGTCTCGCAAATCTCTATAGGCCATGCTGCGTCTCTGCGAACCCCGGCCCTTCGACCCGGCCCCTATCTATGGCATTAGCAATGTGGCATAGTATATGGGCGCAATCGAGAAGGCCACCTGACCCAGAATCCCGAAAAGGAACAGCCCGTGAAACTGGCGGTACCGGACCTTATTTCCAATTCATATTTCCCGGCGATCGCGGCGGTCGAACTCGGTTTCTTCCGCGACGAAGGCCTGGACATGGAATTCGAGCATGTCTTCCCGGTCGACAAATGTTGCGAAATGATGCGCGACGGCGCGTTCGACATGGTCGCGGGCTCCGCCCACAGCGCCCTCGCCGCCTTCCCGAACTGGAAGGGCGCGAAGATCCTCGCCTCCCTGGCGCAGGGCATGTACTGGCTGCTGGTCGTCCGGGCCGATCTCGAAGCGGATCGCGGTGATATCTCGGCAGTTAAGGGGCTTAACATCGGCGCCGCGCCATTCGTCGAGCTTGGACTGCGGGGCATGTTGACGGAAGCCGGTATCGACATCGAAGCGGACAAGGTGAACATTGCGCCGGTACCAGGTGCGATCCAACCCGGCGTTTCTTTTGGCGTAACCGCCGCACAAGCGCTGGCGGACGGTAAGATCGACGCCTTCTGGGCCAACGGCATGGGCGCGGAGAATGCGGTCCGGCAAGGTGTCGGCAAGGTCCTGGTGGATATCCGGCGCGGCGACGAGCCGACCAAGGCCTTCAACTACACGATGCCGGCGCTGCTGTGCACCGATGCCTTGATCGAACGGGATCCGGATGCCGCGGCAGCCGCGGTCCGGGCGATCGTACGCACGCAGGCGGCGATCAAGGCGGATATCAGTTTGGCGACCAAAGTCGGCGAAGCCCATTTTCCGCCTTCCGACGCCGCCATGATCGCGGACGTCGTCGCCCGCGACCTGCCGTATTATGACGCCGCGATTTCGCCTGAGTTCGTCCACGGCATGAACGAGTTCATGATTTCGCTCGGCTGGCTTGACGAACAGGTCCCGTATGAAAGCGTCGTCGCAACGCGATTCTCGGAACTCTGGGCCGCTTAACCGGCCGGGATAGGAGGTAAGGATGGGACAGGGAAAACCCCATATCGAGTTCACCGCCCTGGACATGGACAGCGGATGGGAAACACCGCCCGGTTATCCGGACGGCATCAAGCAAAAGATCCTCGCCGCGGATATCGACGAGACGAACAAGACCGGCTCCCGCTCGCGCCTGCTGCGGTTCGACCCCGGCGCCTTTTCGACGGAGCCCTTCGTCCACGATCACTGGGAGGAAGTGTATCTGGTGAGCGGCGACCTGACCGTCGGGAACGACGCGGAAGGAAATGGCGGCGAAGCGTTCAGCGCGCCGACCTATGCCTGCCGGCCGCCAGGCGTCTATCACGGTCCGTTCAAATCGGAGGGCGGCTGCGTGCTCTACGAGACGCACTATTATTACGAACCCGACTCGGACTGATCGGCCCGCCCGCACCTAAGCGTCGGCGCTTTCCTTCGCCATCGCGACCGCCGGATCGAACTGCCCGACCAGCCGGCGCAGAAAGTCCTTCACGACAATCAGCTCGGCGGCGCTCATCCCTTCGAACCACCGGTCGTTGACGCCGCGCAGCGTGGGCGCGAAGGCGTTCAGCCGCTCGAGCGCCTGCGGCGTCATCCGCAACGAGACAGCCCGGTTGTCGGCCGGGTCCGTCGATTTCTCGACCCAACCCGACGCCTCCAGCTTCATGACGATCGCGGTAACCTGCGCCGCGGCGACATGCAGGTGATCGGCGATGGTGCGCACACGCACATTCCCCTGTTGCTGAAGATGCATCAGCGCGGTCAGCACGGAAAACTCCGCGATGCTGACCGACAAGGCTTTTGATAATTCGCGCCGCATCGCCTGCAGCCGGCCCGATGCGGCGAACAGCAGGGCGATCAATTCCCTGAATTCATGATCCTCGCCCCCGACCAGAAGGGCGTCGATGGAGACGGTCAGCGCACGGTCTTTGGTTGTCATGGCTCAACTCTCGCCTTTGGAACGCGGTATGGGCGGACTCGGGACGGCCACCGTACCAGATTGAAATAGCTATGTCTCATTGCTATTCTTGCGGCCCGATATTGCACAATGGAGATGGTAGGCGATGCCCCGATCCAAGAAATCGCAGGCTGGCGGCCTGACGGACGACCGGTTTCCAGGCGGCCTTCGAACCGGCGCGCAATATCTCGACGCGCTTCGCAACGACGGGCGGCGCGTTTTCATCGACGGCGAAGAGGTAAACGACGTCACGGTTCATCCCGCCTTCGCGGGTCCCGCAAAAACGATCGCGCGTCTGTTCGACATCGCGAGCGACCCGGCCAACCGGGAACTGATGACCTACCCATCGCCGACGACCGGTGACCCGGTAAACCGGATATGGCAATTGCCGTATTCCGTCGACGACCTGCAGAAACGCCGGGCCGCGATCGAACGCTGGTCCGAGGAAAGTTTCGGCTACATGGGGCGGTCCCCGGATCACGTCGCCGGATTTTTCGCCGGGTACGCCGCCGAGCCGCAAACCCTGGCGCAGGATGGCAACGATGGTTTCGCCGAGAACGCGGTCCGGATTTACGAATTCCTGCGCGATAACGATGTCTACATCAGTTACACGATCGTACCGCCGCAGATCGACCGTTCGAAACCGGCGCATGAGCAGGATCCGCCCGATCTCTACGCCGGCGTCGTCGATGAGCGGGACGACGGGATCGTCATCCGCGGCGCACAGATGCTCGGCACCGGCACCGTATTATCCGATTACGTCCATCTGTCGACGATCCATCCCCTGCGGCCCGGCGACGAAAACTATGCGATCTCGCTGATCGTCCCGTGCAACGCGCCCGGCGTGAAAATCTATTCTCGGCGGTCCTACGCCGGCGCGGCGTCGAGCGTCTTCGACTATCCGATGGCGTCACAGTTCGACGAAACGGACTCGCTCGTCGTCTACGATTCCGTCTTCGTGCCGTGGGAACATGTCTTTGTTTTCAAGAACACGAAGATTTGCCGCGATCAATGGTTCGAAACGCCGGCGCATATCCTCGGGAACAATCAGGCGCAGATCCGTTTCGTAACCAAACTCCGGTTCCTGACGGGGCTCGCCAAACGGATAACGGAAATGAACGGGGTATGGCCGATGCCGCCGGTGCAGGCGCAGATTGCCGATATTACCGTTCAAGCAGCGATGTACGAAGGCCTGCTCGACGGACAGATCGCGACGGCGGCGCCGAACCAGAACGGCGTGTATGTCCCGAACCCGCAAATACATTACGCGGCGATGGCGCTGCAATCCCGTCTCTATCCCGAAGTCCTGAATATCCTTCGGGAACTCGCGGGCGGCGGCCTCATCCAATTGCCGTCCGACGTGCGGGACTTCGACGGCGGAGAATCCGGCGAGGATATCCGCCGCTACATCCAATCGCCGGACATGCCGGCGGAAGACCGGGTGAAACTGATGAAGCTGGCCTGGGACGCGGTCGGATCGGAATTCGCCGGCCGCCACGAGCAGTACGAGAAATTCTATGCCGGCGCGCCGTTCATCGTGAAGAACCGCTTCATGTGGAATTACGATTTCGAGAAATGCGACTCCCTGATCGAAAAGGCCCTCGCCGGCTACGACATGTCCGGACGCACCACCGGCTGACCCGGCCGCGTTTTCCCGGACGGCGCATTTCCGTTAAAACCGGGAAAGATCATCCATGAATCTTTCCGGGAGTGAACCAATGCCCATGATCCGTGTCGAGATGTTCGAAGGCCGCACCATCGAGCAGAAACGAAACCTGGTGAAGGCGGTGACAGATTGCTTCATCGAGACCTGCGGCGGCAAGCCCGACCAGGTGCATGTCATCGTCGACGAGGTGAGTCAGGAAAACTGGGGCGTCGGCGGCGAATTGTTCGCCGACAAATAGCAGGCCCACTGATTCATCAAAGCGGGACCGGTCGCATCATGGGCTGATCCTGAAGCCGTATAGGGAAACGCGGCAGGCCGCCTATTTCGCAGGGATCGAAACCGGCGCGTCGCCGGTGATGACGAGCGTTTGGATACGCTCGTTCTCGACCGCTTTCATGATCGCGTCCGCCCGCACCTTTTCGGAAATCGCCGACAACACCTGGCGGATTTCGCTCGCGTTGAAATCCTTCGGCAGTTCGGCGAACAACTTCTTCACGCCGAGGCCCTCGTTGGCGCGACGCTCGGCTTCCTGTTTGGCGATCTTGGTCAGCACGACTTGGCGTTTCAGGTCTTCCTCGGCCGCGACGCGCTCAGCGATCGCATTCCGCACCTTGGCGTCCGGCAGGATCTTGCGCAACTGCACCGGCATGATGCTGAAAGAGGTCCGGGCCTCCTGTTCGGTGAAACCGACCTTGATCAGATCCTGGATCAAACGGTCCTCGAATTTCTGCTGCATCAATGCGGCGACTTCGGGCAGTTTTTCTATGCTCGCCTCGGCCCAGGGGAATTGCGAGACAGCGTCGCGCACCGCCGACCGGGCCGACGGGAAGATCAACTGGCCCCGATAGTATCCGGTGCCGCCGACCCGCTGATAGATCTTCCACGCCACCGCGCCGTTGAGCCGGAAGGGAAAGGATACGTCGATCTCCAGCGGGTTACGGTCCGCCGACAACGCCGTGACGCTCTTGCCGTCACGCGAGGTCGAGGTGAAATGCAGGCTTTGACGCCGGATCGTCATCTGCCGCGTGGTGTACAGCGGATTGATCAGATGCAGCCCTTCGCCATAGGTCTCTGTCTGGACCTTACCGAACAGGTCGGCAACGGCGACCATGCCAGGGGATACGGTGATGATGCTGGCCACCAACGTGGCGATTCCCCAGACGACGGCGGCGACCGGCGGCACGATCAGACGCACGCGCCGCACCAGCAGCCCCACCACAAAGGCCACGACACAGACAATCGAAATGATGATATAGGCCATCGGTCCTAGTCCCCTCGCCGCCGCGGCGCGCAATACGGCCGCCCGCAAGGAAGGTCCGCCGAAACCCTTGAGAAAGCGTTAATCGGCGGAGGCCGGACCATGGCTGTGATACCCGGCCGAATTTCCTAACCTATTGATCGACGGAAAAAATATTACGCCACCTTCAAGAACCGAACTGCTTTGGGAATCCCCTGAGGCCGCTGAGGTCACCGGACCACGGCTGCGCCGAACTGGTCCAGATCTGGTTCTGCGGCGGCAGGTCGTCGCGGTAATCGAGGGTCGCCGGCCTGAGGGCGATAATCTCCGGGTTCGGCTCGTCCGACGTCGAATACAGCGACGTGCCGCAGTCCGGGCAGAAGGCCTGCACCCGTTTCGTCCCGCTGTCCGCCGTCTTCACATAGTGTTTCGGTGTGCCGGACAGCAGTTCGAACGTATCGCCCCGCGCCGGCGCGATCGTGCGATAGGCCGAGCCCGAGAATTCCTGGCAATCGGTGCAGTGACAGATGATCACATGCTTCGGGTTGACCTCTGCTTTGTAGGAGATGGCGCCGCAATGGCACTTGCCGGTGACTTTCATTGATTCCGTTCCTTAGGCAGTCCGTTAGAAATGAAGTGTAGGACGAGCGAGCACGACCGGGAAGCCTTCCCTGCTATCGGCATGCGCGCGACTTCCACGCAATCGGAACTGACCATAGAATTCGACGACGAAATTGGGGCAATCGTTTACAAGCCCAAAGAACATCGGAGAGCGAAATTGGTACGCGACACTCGGCCGCCGGATGAGCACGAAAACTATATGCACGACTATGACGGCGCGCTGACCGAGCAGATCATCGCCGGGCGCACCGCCGATGTCCACGGCGCGTTTTTCCTGCCGTATCTCCACGCCGGGATGACGCTGCTGGACTGTGGTTGCGGCCCCGGTACGATCACCGTGGGCTTGGCCCGGGCAACCGCCCCGGGGGCCGTGACCGGGATCGACTTCGAGAAAAGCCAGTTGGAGATTGCCCGCGAGAACGCCACCAAACTCGGCATCGGCAATGTGATATTCGAATGCGGCGACGCGTACGATCTTCCGTATCAAGACGACGGGTTCGACGCGGTGTTCAGCCATGCCATGCTCGAACACATGTATGACCCGATTGCCGTCTTAACGGAAATGCGCCGGGTTCTAAAACCGGGCGGGCTGGTGGGTATCCGGTCGATCGACCTAGGCGCGACGCTCATTGCGCCGGACGATCCCGTTCTGACCAAGGCACACGATATCTGGCGCAAGTTCAGGCGGCATTGCGGCGGGGACCCGTTCATGGGCCGCCGCCTTCGAACGCTACTCCGGGAAGCGGGCTTCGTGAGAACGATCGGGACCGGATCGAGCGAAAGCTGGGGCACGCCGCAATCGACCCGAACAATGACGGCGGCGTTGACCAGCGAGTTCACCGGCCCGCGGATCGCCGAAACCGCAATCGAGATGGGCTGGGCGAATCAGGCCCAGATGGATGACACCGCGCGCGCCCTCAAGGCCTGGGGTGACCACGAAGACGCCTTCATGGCGATTGTGTGGTGCGAAGCGGTCGGCTGGAAGGAATAACCGCAACGGCGTCGACCGAACTCTGCCTTTCCTAATCCGGGACCGGCTCTATCCGGAATTCGCCGTTCGCCGGCGGCACGACCGCCCGTTCGCGCGGAGGGTCGACCTGCGGCACCCAGTCGTATGGATAGCGGTAGGCCCGGAAGACATCGCTCAGGAATTGCGCATCGCCATCCATCAGATTGTAGGGGCAGACATATTCCCAAACGATCTCGCACGCCGGCGTGACCTCGATGACCCGGCCGCATCGTGACTCGGTGATCAACGTGTTGCCGTTCGGTAGGCGCTGCGCCGCGCTTTCGTAGCGGCTGTAGAACCGGACGTCCTCGCCCTCCGACGGGAAGCCGGCGGTCTTCGCGGAATACTCCCAAACCAGATCGAGCGAGATCGGATCGATCTCCAAGACCCTGGAACTGTCCCGCAGCGCATTCCACGTCCCGTCCGGCGCTCCGGGGTTCGGGCTGCCGAAACCCGCGGCCCCTCCGTTGTCGAACACCAGGATGTTTCCTTCGCCTGGCAGACCCTTCGGGATGATGTGGGCATGGTGCGGCCCGATGATACAGCCCAGCGCCTTAAGTTCCGGCGAACTGGCATAGTCGGGGCCGATCTTCCAGACGATCTCGCCGGTCTTCTTCGAGATGATGTAGAGGATGGTGCCGCGGTCGTCCGTGATGATGTTCTCGGGATCGAACCGCTCGTCCCCGGCATCGAACCATTTGTTCGGCCCGACATAGGAAATGGTGTTCTGGAAGACGGCGTGCTGATTGCGGCAATGGCGCATGATCGCGTTCTTGGCCGCTTCGGAATGCCCGAAATCCTCGAAATGATCGGCCGGCATCCAATCCCACGAGATCTCGCCGCCCCACGTCACTTCCAACATACGGGTGGAGCGCGGCAGATAATCCCGGCTGATGTCGGGCCAGGTCCCGCTCCGGTAACTCAGCATCAAGGTGTTACCGTCCTGGAGTTTCGGGGTCATGCCGGGCACGTAATACCCGACCGGGCATCCTTCGCGCACGAGGTCGTGGTTCTGCCGCGCCGACCAAGCACGTTTGCCGCCGACGTCGATCTCGTCCGCCTTTTCGAATTTCCATTCGACATTCCCGTCCCAGTCCTCCTGGACGACGTCGTCGCAGCCGACGTGATGGTCGTATTCCTGGGTCACCCGGCCGATCTGACCGCCGAGGATCCGGCCTTCCGGCAGCATGTTGATCATGTATCCGTCGAACTTGGGCCAGTTCCGGACCACATTGCCGTTCATGTCGACCAGGACCGCGCCGACGCCCTGTTTCTTGGACGGATACAACGTGTATCCGTTGAAGCATTTTTCGGGCTTGTAGATCGTCGTGCCGGTCGGAAATACCGTATGCATTGCTAACACTCTCGACTGATGAGGATCGCACGGCCGAACCTATTCGGATCCTACTCCGGCCCGAAAATCTTCTGATAGGCCGCCTGGGTCTCGGCGCCCCCTTGATTGATCGGCATTTCCTTCTGCTTCTCGCGCTGGCGCAGACGATACGCGTATTCGTGCGGCATCTGACCGTATGGATCGGTGGCGTGCAGCTCTTTCGCCGCATGCGCTGCCCAATCGGCGTTCCACAGGAATTCGCGGGCCAGCGCGACCAGGTCGGCGCGGCCGGATTGCAGGATGTTTTCGGCCTGTTGCGCCTCGGTGATCCCGCCGACGGCGATCGTCATGATCCCGACCTCACGCCGCACCCGTTCGGCAAATCCGGCTTGGAACTGTTCGATCCGGGGCACCATCGGCATCTCGCTGTCGCCGAAGATGCCGCCGGAGGAACAATCGATGAGATCGATGTCGCGGTCCTTCAACTCCTTCGACAAGGCCACCGTGTCGTCCAAGTTCCATATGCCGCCCTGACCGTCGACCGACGACACGCGGAAGAACAGCGGTTTGTCCTGCGGCCAGGCGTCGCGAACGACTTCGGCCACTTCGAGGGCGAAACGCATCCGCCCTTGCCGATCGCCGCCATAGGCATCGTTCCGGTGATTGCTCACCGGCGAGAGGAATTGGTGGATCAGGTAACCGTGCGCCCCATGGATTTCGAGTATATCGAACCCCGCATCCATACTGCGGCGGGTGGCCTCGCGCCATGCATCGAGGTTATGGCGGATATCGTCCCGGTCCATCGCCTTCGGCGTAAACCGTCGCGGCAATTGATCCAACGCGCTCGGCGCTAATCCCTGCCAGGGCGCCAGACCATCCTTCGCATCCTCGTCGGTCAGCGGCCGCCAATCCTGCGTCGCCGTATGACAGGAGGCCTTGCGCCCCGCATGGCCCAACTGGATGGCCGGGATCGCGTCCTGCTCCTTGATGAAGTCGGTCAGCTTGCGATATTGCGGGATATGCTTGTCGTCATAGATACCGGCGCATTTGTAGGTCTTGCGCCCGATCGCCTCGACCGCCGTCTCCTCGCCGAAAACGATGCCTGCCCCACCGACGGCAAGCCGGCCGAGATGCATCATCTGCCAATCGCCGGGCCCGCCGTCGTCCGAATTGTACTGGCACATCGGCGAGACGACGATGCGGTTCTTCGATGTCACACCGCGGATCGTGATCGGCGTGAACAGGAGGGGTTGTCGCTTGGTGTCAGTCATCGTTGGTCGAATACTCATTCGAACCGTTGCGCCGAAATCGCCGGATGATAGATCGGCTGGATGATGTTTCCCGCCGGGTCCTTGATATGGAAGCTGCGAGCGCCGTCCGCGTGATCGTGGGGCTGGTCGAGAACCGGCACGTCGATCAACGTGAAGTAGGCATGCCAGGCGTCCAGGGATTCCTTGCTCTCGACGATGAACCCGTAATGGTCGAAAACCCCACCCTCTTCCGGATCGGACTTGGCACGCGCCAACGACAGGTTGTCGTTGCCGCAGGTCAGGTACACGAGGTTCTCATTAGCGCGATAGAGAAGCTCCATCCCCATCACATCGGTATAGAACTTTTCGCATTCCTCCAGGTTGTTCACCCGGAAGGCAACGTGCCGGATACCGCGAAAGGCAGGGGGGCGTTCTGTCATGGGTGATCTCCAAGCAATTCCGAAGGCTTTCAGGGTGCACCGCCGGGGTTTGGCGGCCCGATTCGTTGTCCCTCACACGACAATCGAGACCTAGCGTAACCGGACGGAGGGGAACTGTCCAAAATCATGTTTGGCCTCGGCGGCAGGCCTACGGATAGAATACGGAACCGCTTCCCGAGGATGGCCCGCCTGCAAATTACGGGCTAACGCCCGTCATGATCGAAAAGAGAGTCCCCCAATGCCCGTCCGCTATATCGACGCAATCACGGCACGGTACACAAATCTTGGGTATGAGCCCTATCGCTGGGTCTATGCCGAGGACCCACCGGCCTTTACGCCGCTGAATAAGCCGTTATCGGAAGCGCGGATCGGTGTACTGACCACATCGGGCGCCTATGCGCTTGGACAGACCGCTTTTCACTACAAGGACGACACCGGTGTCCGGGCGATCCCGAAGACGACGCCGAAACAGGACATCCGGTTTTCCCACATCACGGAAAACTACCTGGTCGATCCGCGGCGTGATTCGGAATGCGTCCTGCCGCTGACGGCCTTGACCCGCCTCGAAGACGAAGGGTTCGTCGGCGACGTGGCGGACGAAGCCTTGTCCTGCATGGGCGGCATTTATTCGCAGCGGCGGGTGCGCGAGGAACTGATCCCGGACCTGGCGGCACGATTCGAAGCGCAATCGGTCGACGCGGTCTTCCTCATACCCATGTGACCGGTGTGCCATCAGACCGTGTGTCTGATCGCCCGTCACCTCGAAGCAGCCGGCACGCCGACCGTTTCCCTGACCAGCGCGCATGACATTACGTCCGCCGGCAACCCGCCGCGCGCGCTGTTTGTCGACTATCCGCTCGGGCATACGTCCGGCCGTCCCTTCGATCCCGACGATCAGTACGAGATTACCCGCGCCGCCCTTGGGGGATTGGAAACGATCGAGAAACCAGGGGTCATCACCGATCTTGGCCGACGGTGGTCGGACGACGATGACTGGAAGGCGGAAGCCATGCGGGCCGACGGCGGCGACACCCGAAGCGCCCGCGACACGACGCCGCAATGGCAGCATCCGGAAGACCGCATCGCGGCGGAAAGAACAGCCGGTGGCCCATAAGCCGATGGCGAAGACGGGCCCGGAACATCGGGCACCGCGACGAGAGGACGTTTGCGATGAGCGGTAACACCAAAGACGAGGCCCAAGGTCCGCTCGCGGGCTGCCGGGTTCTAGAGCTAGGATCGACGGTCGCCGCCCCCTTCTGCGGCCGGCTGTTCGCCGACCTCGGCGCGGAGGTCGTCAACGTGGAAAGGCCGGACGGCGATTCCCTGCGCAGCCTCGGTCGCCATTACGAAGGCAAGTCCCTGTGGTGGGCCAGCATCCATCGCAACAAGAAGGCCATCGCGATCAACCTGAAATCGGATTCCGGCCGGGACATCGTGCGGCGGCTCGTCCCTCACTTCGACATCGTCATCGAAAACTTCAAACCCGGTACGCTGGAGAAATGGGGCCTGGGCTACGAGGAGATCGCAAAGGACCATCCCGGATTGATCCTCGTGCGGATCAGCGGTTTCGGGCAGACCGGGCCCTATAGCGAACGGGCCGGATACGGCATCATCGGAGAATCCCTGAGCGGAATCCGGTCGATCACCGGTGAGCCGGATCGACCGCCGTCCCGCGTGGCCACACCGTTGACCGACTACGTGGCCGGTATATACGGCGCTTTCGGCGCTGCCGCCGCGCTGCACGAGCGGAACCGGACCGGGCGCGGACAGGTCGTCGACGTCGCGCTCTATGAGGCGGCGTTTTCGATGATGGAATCCTTCATCCCGGCGTTCGACAAATTGGGGATCGTACCGCACCGGGTCGGCTCGCGCCTGCACGGGCATGTGCCGAACAGCCTGTTCCCCGTGAAAAACGACGAGTGGATCCACATCGCCGCCGGCAACACGTCCACGTTCCGACGGCTCGCGGCGGCTATGGATCAGCCGGAACTGGCGGAGGACCCGCGCTTCGCGGAAAGCCCCGGCCGGCTGGCGAACGAGGAGGAACTGGTCCGGATCATCGGTGAATGGACGCAAACATGGAGTCTGGGGGAACTCTACGAATATCTGGTCGAGAAGGACATCCCGGCGGCGCCGATCTATTCCGTCGCGGACGTGTTCTCCGACCCTCAATTCGCGGCGCGGGACATGATCGTCGACGTGCCGGACGAAGAAGTCGGCTCGCTGAAGCTGTCGGGAATCGCGCCCAAATTCTCTCGCACACCCGGCACGCTGCGCTGGACGGGCCAGTCCATCGGCCACGACACCCGCGCCGTCCTTGCCGGCAATCTGGGCCTGTCCGACGCGGCGTTGGACGCGCTCGAGTCCGAGGGCGCGATCGCCTCTGGCCCGGCGAAAAAAGACTAGCGTTGCCCGGGGATCGACCCGCTCATTCCGTGTAAGCCGCGAAGCGTTTGCGGTACTGGCTGGGGCTGACGTCGAACTTCTTGCGGAAATGGTAGCGCAGGTTCTGCGGGTTGGAGAGACCCACCGCATCCGCGATGTCGTCCAGCGACGCCTGTGTCGTCTCCAAAAGCGTGCACGCTCTGGCCAACCGTTCCTGGGCGATCCAGGTACCGACCGGTATTCCGGTCAGCGCCGCAAATTTTCGCTGGAACGTCCGCGGACTCATGCCCGAAACCTCGGCGAGAGATGCGATGCTATGCGGACGGTTCAGCCCGGCGCGAATGTAGTCCACGGTCGCCGACAGGCGATGCGCTTCGTTCTCCGCCGGCACCGGCTGCTCGATGAATTGGGCTTGCCCGCCCTGCCGGTGCGCATGCATGACCAAGCGCCGCGCGACCGAATTCGCGATCTTCGCCCCGAAGTCGCTTCGGACGATATGCAGGCAGAGGTCCAGCCCGGCCGAGCTTCCCGCCGACGACAGAATATCGCCGTCGTCGACGTAAAGGCTATCGGTCTCGAGGTGCACGGTCGGATACCGGCGCGAGAAGTCTTCCGCATACCGCCAATGGGTGGCCGCCCGCCGCCCGTCGAGCAAACCGGCGGCGGCCAGGACATAGACTCCGGAGCAGATGGTGACGAGACGCGCGCCGCGCCGGTGCGCGTCGCGTAGGGCATCGCAAAGGGCCGACGGCACCGGTTCGTCTTTTCCCCGCCATCCCGGAATGACGATGGTGTCCGCCGCATCGAAGTCCTCCTCGGACCCGGTCGCGGTGAATTCCAGCCCGCCGGCGGCGCGAAGCGGCCCCTTCTCCAGCGCAACGGATTCGAACCGATACCACTCCCCGACGATCTCGGGCCGCGGCAGTCCGAAGACCTCGGCCACGATGCCGTATTCGAAGGTACACAGGCCGTCATACACGAGGGCGACGACATTCCTCGCAGCGGGATTCGATGCGCGCGGCGCCGAAACTGTCATGATTTCCATCGCATTTGGCACATTCCCGAATGGCAGGATTCCAACTCATTTGGAAATAATGACAAGAGCCAAAGGAGAATTCAAATGAACCAGATACCCACCCTATTGGACGCCGTTTCCGTCTATTTCGATGCCATCTACCACTGCGATGTTGAAAAACTGGATGCGGTCTTTCACGAGGCTTCCAGCCTGTTCGATGCCGACGAGGGAAAGATCTTCGTCGATCCGATCGCCAGCTTCCGCGCGGATGTCGGCAGCCGCCCGTCCCCGGCAGGACGGAACCAGACACGGCACGACGAGATCATCGCGATCGATTGGCTTTCGGATTTGAGCGCCGTCGTGAAACTACGGCTGCAATCCCACGAGAAGGTGTTCGTCGATCACCTTGCCTTCGTCAAAGGCCCGGACGGATGGAAGATCGTTTCAAAAGTGTGGCATCTGGAGAGCATCGCGGAAATTGAAACTTGCGACTAGCGGCCTCGTGCCCCGCGAAGCACGGCCGATGCTTCACCGGCCATTCCTTCACTTGACCGTAGACCCCGTCGCGACAATCGCCGCCGCCGCCGCAAGTTTGTGCCGGGCCCGCCACGGCGGCCCGACCGACCGGCCCATTTCCAAGAGCACCGGTTCGATATCCTCGCAACCGAGTACTATCGCCGCGTCCCTGAATACGCGCTCGCGGTCATACCAATACACGGACCAGCCGCGCGCTTCGGCCGCCGTCGCGAGGGCCTCGCGGTACATGACCGAATCGGCGACGGTTTGCGCGCGATTATCGGCGATGCGTTCCTCGGTCGTGGGCGGCAGTGGCGGGCATTCGCGGATCGCAATGCGGGTAATCGGTGTCGTCACCGTTTGCGTCAGCGCACCCAGACACTCTTCCGCGCCGCGCGCCGCCGCCTCCCGCACGCGGTCGACGAGTTCGATCGCCTCGGCAAGCGTTATCTCCCGCGCCCATGGACTGTTCGTATACCGGCCCACCGCCCAAGAACCTTCGTGATGATGAGGATGGGTCGGCAGATCGCCGTCGGTCAGATCAATACGGCGGCGATCCAGGAGCGCGCCATCGGACGCGACCGTCACGAGCTCCGCCGAGTTGCCGTGCTCGGTAACGCCGACGGCCGCCCTTCGCGGCGTTCCTTTTCCGGTCATGCCCTCCTCCTTTAGGCCATCGTCCGGCTAGTCATCCGGCGCCAGCGCAATACAGGAGAATCCGACCATCGCCTCAGTCGGGACGCCGAAACGAACGGTATGGCGCGCCGGCAATCCATCCGGAAAGTGCTTCACGTATTCTTCGTTGCAGGCGGCGTAGTTCGCGGGGTCGGTGATCAACATCGTGACCTGCACCACGCGCCGGAGCGAGCTGCCTTGCTCCCGTAGAATCTTGTCGATGAAGGTCAGCGAATTCCGAACCTGCTCGGCCGGGGTCGCGCCGCGCTCAATCCCGTTCGCGGGATCGTGCGGCGCGGAATGTCCGGAAACGAATATCAATCCGGCTGCCCGCGTCGCACGGCTGAAGGGCCGGATGGAGTCCGGTTCCGGCTGTCCGATGAAGTCGATCATAGTGAAATGTCCATTGGTAGTAGCTGCGAATGTCGACCGCCGCGCCATGATAGCGGAGCGCCGGCAAATTCAATATCGCGACACGTGGTGGAGTTGCATCGACTCACAACGACTTTCGAAATTCCAGGAAGTGCAGATCGTCCCGCTGCGGTGCAATGCGATATGGGATTTAAAGCGCGTTCAGGGGAATCTTCAGGTAGGAAACACCGTTCGACTCAGGATCCGGGAACTTGCCGCCCCGCAGGTTGACTTGGATCGACGGCAAGATCAGTTTCGGAAAATCCAATTCGGCGTCACGCGCCTCGCGCATGGCCACGAAGTCCTCTTCGGAAACTTCGTCGCGCACGTGAATGTTGCCGTCGCGCTCGGCCGCAATCGTGGTTTCCCAAACCGGCGACCGATCCTCCAGGCCATAGTCGTGACCGACGAAAACGCGGGTTTCCGGCGGCAGTTCGAGAATACGGCGAATCGAACGGAAGAGCGTGCGGGCATCCCCACCGGGAAAATCGCAACGCGCCGTGCCGAAATCCGGCATGAAGACCGTATCGCCGGTGAAGACCGCGTCGCCGATCCGGTAGCAGACACAGGCCGGGGTGTGCCCAGGCGAATGCAGCACTTTCACTGTCAACTCGCCTAACGGAAATTCAGCACCATCCTCGAACAAGCGATCGAACTGCGAGCCGTCCGTCGGAAATTCCGATCCGAGATTGAAGACTTCCGCAAAGGTCCGTTGCACTGTCACGATCTCCGCACCGATACCGCGCTGCCCGCCAAGCTTGCCTTGCAGGTGGCACGCACCCGTCAAGTGATCGGCGTGGACATGCGTCTCGAGGATCCAATCAACCGTGTATTCCTGCTTCGCGACGAACTGCGCCACCGTATCGGCACCGCCGGTCGCCGTCCGTCCCGAACTGGCGTCATAGTCGAGAACGGGATCGATGATCGCGCAGTGACGGCTCGACGGGTCCGCGACCACATAGGTGACCGTACCGGTCGCCTCGTCGTAGAAAGGGGTTACATCGACGGACATGATTTCGGAACACTCATGTGGTTTGCATTTTTCAAGATCGAGGCCGCAGTTTATCGGCCTATATCGCCATCGAAATTGACCAGGATCAATCGCCGGATTTCGGCCATCGCACTTACGCCGCGTTCTCTCGAACCGCGCGGGACAATTCCGGCCACACGTCGCGCAAGAACACGGTCAGGTCGCTCGCCGTCCCGTTGACCCTGTGCGGATAGAGCAACGTACTGACGAAGCCCCGGTGATACGTGGCGTGGTTCGCGAGGTGCAAGAGAATATCCTCTCGCGTCATCGCCCCCTCTCCGCCGCCGACGAAGGCGAAGGTGATCGTCTCCGCCAACTCCGGTCCCGTCCAGCGCCGCGCCAGCCCTACATAGTATTCGTTCATGTCCCGGAGACGCCGCGCCACCTCCGGAAAAGGAAGCGCCTGGCTTCGATGACGCGCGTCGTGCGAATGATCGCGCCCTTCGAGATGGGCCTGAAATATCTCCGCCACGACGAGTATGTGATCGAAGGTTCCGGCGATACTTCCGAATAGGGCATCGCACGGCGCCGTCAGCGCGTCATCCGCGAGTTTTTGGGCATTTCGCAGCATCACATCGTCGGCCCAGGCCGTATAGGCCATCATGCGATGAACGGTCGAAAGATCAGGCATGGGTGTCACTCCTCGATGGCGCCCATGTAGCAAGCCGGTACTGCGCCGAACAAGGAAATCATTGTCACCGAGACAATTCGGATACCGCACCGTAACGCGCCCGCTCGACAGGTCTCCGGACGGGACCGTCGCTATTCTGCGAGAAAATCCAAGAGTAGCCGACCCGTCGTTTGCGGCTGTTCCTGTTGGACCCAATGGCCCGCGCCGGAGACGAAGTGGACATCCTTCATGCGCGTAAAGGCGTGTTGCTGCATTCTCTCCAACGCCCCCGGCCGTTGATGGGCGCCCCAGTCCTTGTCCCCGGCGATGAAACAGGCCGGCTGGTCGATGGCCTTCCCACCGAAGAGCCGCAACTCGTCGAGCAGGTCATCCTCGAACCGGCAGCGGTACCAGTTGAGCCCGCCTTGCAGGCCGGTTCGGGAAAACTCCCCTGCATAGACGGCCAATTCGGCGTCGGTCAGCCAGGCATTCGCGGAAACCTCAGCCGGACCCGGCATGTAGTCCGCGGCCGTCTCCGCCATGGATTGGTCCAGGTTCATGATGTAGTAGGTCGGCATTTCCGCAATCACCTCAGCCCGCCAGGCGACGAGGGGGTGTGGGTCGTTGCCGGGCCAATCGGCGCTCTTGGCGTGGAAATACCCGCGCAGGAAATCCGACAAGCCCTGCGGACACCGGCACATGTCGTCGTCGGCCGCCGGCGTCGAATAATATTTGTGATAGTGCTTACGCGGCCGGTCCAGCGCCGCAAGTGCTGTATGAATGTCCGCCGTTGTCGCATCGTCGGACGACGGAAAGGCGGGCGGTCCCTGGAAGGGCGCGCTCATCAACACGACCTTGCCGAAAAGGTCCGGCCGGATAACGGCGCAGTAGGCCGCCACGGACGCGCCGAAGTCATGCCCGACCACCGCAGCCGCATTCCGTATCTGCAAAGCGCCCATCAAGGCGACGATGTCGCGCGTCAGGTTGACCATGTTGAAGGACCGCAGGTCCACGTCATACCCCGGCTGCCACCCGCTGGTCCGGCCATACCCCCGCTGGTCGGGCGCGACGACATGATATCCGGCCACGGCCAGGGGAAGCATCACCTTGCGCCAGCTATAGGCGAGTTCGGGAAAACCGTGCAGAAGCAGCACGACCGGCCGATCCGCCGCATCGTGTCCGGCTTCCAGCACATGCATTCGAAGGCCGTTCACATCGTCAACGAAGCGCGCGCGTATGCCCGTCGGCAAGGTATCGTCTTGAAAAGGTTCCATGGGGTGTCGGATTTTCTTCTTTCATGCACAGGCCGCCGGAGACCGGTCGGTCGGCTGTCCGCACGCGGACAACGCTCTAAGCACTCTTACATAGAAAGCCGCGTCAATGAATTCATCGATTGGGGGCAGAAAGGTCGACACCGGCCGCACGCCCGGATACCTCAAACCTTCGATTTGAGGTAGTCGATAAACTGCCGCGCCGCCGGATCGAGCGTCGCGCCGCGCAACCAAACCATCTTGAGCTCCTGTTGCCCCCAACCATCCGCGATCGGAGCCGCTTGCAACGTATATGCTTTCAGGAACGGTCTTATGTTGCTCTCGCGCAGGAAGCCAATCCCCATGCCCTCTTCCACAAGGCGGCGGAGCGAGTCGAAGCGGGAAACACGATAGGCGCGTTTGAGCGTCACACCCGACTTCCGCGCGGCTTTCAGCACCAATTCGTCGAGAACGCCACCTTCGTGCAAGGAAATCACCTGATGCTTGACCGCTGCCGAGAAGGGGATGCTCGCTTCCGATTCCCGGCCGTCGAAGAGCGGATGACCCTGGGGACCGATGACCCATACCGGATCGTTTCCGAAGTGGCATACCTCCAATCCGGCCCGGTTCTTGATATCGGCGACGAGGGCGAGATCACACTCGCCATTGCGAACGGCGTCGAGCGCCTCGGGACTGTATAGCTCGATCAGATCGACATGGATATCGGGATACTGGTCGGTGAATTTCTTGAGAAGCTTAGCCAGTTTCCCGGTGATCGCCGTCGTGCCGGCGGCCACGCGCACGCTCCCCGAACTGCCTTGCGAAAAAGGCTTCAGATCCTGTTCGAGATCGCGAAGCTGGGCCAGGATCGCTTGGCTGCGGTCGAGGAAGACCTGCCCGGCCTCGGTCAATTCGACCCCGCGCGGCATCCGCCGGAACAGCTTCGTCCCGGTGGCCAACTCCAATTCGCTTATCCGATAGCTGATCGCCGAGGCGGCGATATGTTCACGCCGCGCGGCGGCCGCAAAACTCCCGAGTTGAGCCACCGCCACGAACAGTCGAATCGTTACGAGGTTGAAATCCCGCATTCACCGGCCTGCGCATCATTCCGGTGACGAACACGGCAGCGTCACAGACGATACGTCTTTCGATCAGTCCTTCCGCTTGCGGGGGTCAAGTACTCGGTTTCGAGGGCGCAAGTACGGAGCGAACGCCATCCCTGATCCTGAATATCCTGCACCGCCGCATTCACGTGCAATCCATACTGCACGGCCTTTGCCAATCTGGAAACTCCAAGCGATACCCTATTCATCTGCATCGACCTTCCAATCGTGAACACTGGAGTCACTGTACGGGAACGGCCCGCCCGCCACGATCAGTATGTCGCGATACCCCCCTTCGTCGATTTCGATGGGTGTGGGGTCCGCCTTCGAAGGTCCGTTCGCAGCCGAAAGCAAAAGAAACCGATCAGCTCAAAATCTCGGATAGCCGTTCCGACAGCACGTCCAGTTCATCGGATTGAAGCGGCACCAGCTCAAGCAAGATCTCATCGTTGGCGACGCGGTGGTCCATGACCCAGATCGGTGCCGAGCCGGCCCTCAAGTCTGCGACGACTTCGGCCGCGGTGCGACACGCCCGCGTAGGGTCGATCTTCAGGCAAGCACGAGGAAATGGCGCGCCCGTCGTGTCGGGTTCGCTCGCCGCGACCACTCCCGCCAGCGGGTCGAGCCTTTCGATGAGGCGCGAAACCTTATCGGCCTGACGATCGGCCCATAACCGTTCGTTCCGGTCCTTCCATTGTTCGAGCGCCTCGATGACGCCGCACAGGGCTTCCTTGGACGCTTTCATGCCCCGACCGATCCCCTTGTCTTGCGCCCGAACGCCTGCAACCAGGTCGGCCCGGCCATACACGAGGCCTGCGGTCGGACTTCCCAGGTATTTCTGTCCGCTGACGATTAGCAGATCGGCACCGGCAGCGATGAGCTGACGAGCCCTGAAAATCTGGGCAGCCCCATCGATCACCACGGGAACATTCACGTCGCGCGCCGCCGCGATCGCGGCTTCGAGATCGACCGGCGCCCCTTCGGTCAGGCGAGAGACGACCAGCAGCAAGCAACAGGTATCCGGATGCGCGATCGCCTGCGCGATTTCCGAGGTCGGGCAACCGGCCGCGTCGCCCGCCAAGACCGGCGTCGCGCCGGCGAGCCTGATCGCCTGCTCCAGGGGATGGCCATAGTTCACGGCGTGCCCCGCGGGCAGAACGACGCGATTCCGCATCCCGGCCGTAGACGGAAGAGCCGCCACGCTCTCCGGATCCGATCCGGTCATCGCCGCCGCCACGGCCAGGGTTATCCCCGCCGCGGCACAATGCACGACGGTCCCGGCTTCCGAGCCCGCGTGTTCCCTCAAGGCGGTGTTCGCCGCCTCTTGAAGAGCGGAGATATCCGCGAAGTTCTGGAGTGCCTGAGCAACGGCCAACGCGACCGGTTCCGGGGAACGGGAGACGCCGAGCGGCGTGAAGGGCCCGCGCGCGTTAATGATGCGGTGATCTCCGGATTTTTCAATTTGGGTCATTCGAAGAGGTTACACCAACAACAATGTCGACCGTGAAAAGATCGAATTAGCGGCCTTCGGGTCAGAACCGGTCGCACGAGTTTGGATCGTCCTACGCCAATGAAACCCATCGCGTCTCGCCATTTCCTGCAACGCACCGCCTTCCCTGCTTCGTCGATCTCAGCTTACGACAGTCGCCCTTCTGTCTCGACCCAACGCGGATAATCGAAGAGATCCCAAAGCTCGCGGTGATCGAGCATGCTGTCGCTCATGTTCTGGGTGTGGCCATCACGGCGGAGGCTTTGCATGAGGTCCGCCCCGACCTTTCCGATCAGCCTGGTGAGCGAATTCGGATAGATTGCGAGGCGAAAGCCCAGGGCCTCCAGTTTACTTGCCGGGAGCAAGGGCGTCCGGCCACCTTCAACCATGTTGGCGAGCACCGGCACCGAAAGCGTGCTCGCGACCCGCGCCATCTCCTCTTCACTTTCGGGCGACTCCACGAAAACGACGTCGGCCCCATTCTCCGCAAAGATCGCACCACGCTCCAACGCCGCCTCGATACCGAGGTCGCTGCGGGCATCGGTCCGCGCGATGATGATGAAGTCCCGGTCGCGGCGGACATCGGCCGCGGCCTTCAGGCGCCCGCACATTTCCTCGACGGAGACCAGCTTGCGGCCCGGTTCATGGCCGCATTTCTTGGGCCAGGCTTGGTCCTCGAGTTGGATCGCGCTGATGCCCGAGCGCTCCATCTCCATCACGGTCCGCGCGATGTTGAGAGGGCCGCCGTATCCGGTGTCGACATCGGCGATAACGGGGATCGAAACGCTGTCCGCGATCCGCTTGATCCGGTCCATGACTTCATCGAACGACATCAGCGCAACATCGGGCGCCCCCAATGCGGAGAGCGAAACACCGGAGCCGGTCACATAGGTCGCTGGAAACCCGGCCTGCTCGACCAGGCGCGCGGTGATGCAGTCATAAGATCCCGGCGCAACGACTAATTCCGTGCCGGAGAGGCTCTTCCTCAGCGCGGCATTTCGGCCCTCCTTCGGCCGGAACAGCGTCGGCAGGTCCGGTCTTGGGTCCGTGCGTACCGTCATTTGCTCTTCCCCTCTTCCAAAAATTCGGTGAGTTTCTCTTCCAGGGTGTCCAGAACCCGGCCCAACCGGGTCACGGCGTCATCGATTTCGTCGCGCGTGATGCAAAGCGGCGGCGCGATGGGAATGACGTTGCCGGCGCGGCCGAGCATCCGGTTCTCGCGCATTGCATGGACGGCGAGACGATCGAGATTCGCCGCTTTCGGAAATGGCTCCCGCGTATCCTTGTCCTTCACGAGTTCGAGGACGCAGAGGAGCCCCTTACCGCCGCGAACGTCGCCGACGATCCGATGGCCGCGCAACGTCTGCAAACGCTCGAACAAGTAGTCCCCCATCTCGGCCGAACGCTGGGCCAAGTCTTCCTTCTCCATGATTTCCAGATTCGCCAGCGCCGCCGCACAAGAGACCGGATTGCCGCCGAACGTGATGAGATGCTTGAACGTCTGCTCGTCCGCGCCGATGAAGGCGTCGGCGACCTTACCGCTTACGATGGCGGCGCCGATCGGGATGTAACCGCTCGTCAGGCCCTTGGCGACCGTGCGGATATCCGGCTTCACCCCCCAGTGGTCCAGGGCGAACATCTTGCCGGTGCGGCAGAAACCGGTGATGACCTCGTCGCCGATCAGCAACACGCCACAGCGGTCGCATATCTCCCGAAGCTTGGGCCAGTACTCGGGATGCGGAACGTGGATGCCGGCAGCCGCCGAGATCGGCTCGGCGATCACCGCCGCGACGGTCGACGGGCCCTCATGCTGGATCGCCCGCTCGACATCGGCGGCGCATTCGAGATTACAGTCGCCCGCGGCGGCGCACAGGTGGCAGCGGTACGGGGCGGGTTGCGCCACGTGAACATTGCCGGGCACCAACGGTCCAAATTCCGCGGGAACGCTGCCGCCACCCGGTCCGCCGCGGCCGAGGCTGGTGCAGGCGAGCGTCGCACCATGATAGGACCCGCGCCGGCTGATCACCTTCCAGCGGTTCGGCTCGCCCTTGAGATGGTGATAGTTCTTGGCGATCTTGAGCGCGGTTTCATTCGCCTCCGACCCGCCGCTCACATAATAGACCCGCGCGCGGTCGTCGCCGGAGTATTCGGCGAGCTTGGCGGAGAGCGCCGCCGTGACGGGACTGACGGTGTCGTTCGGCGAAAACGCCAGCGTCGTCATTTGTTTGTAGACGGCATCGGCGATCTCCCGCCGGCCGTGTCCCACATTGACCAGCCACAGACCGGAAAGCGTGTCGAACCACCGCTCGCCGTCCCCATCCTCGACCCAGACCCCCTGCCCGCCGGTCACGAGTTGTACGCCGGTTTCCTTCGACAGGTTGCCGGCCTGTTGGGAGTGCGGCCAGAAATGCGCTTCCGCGTCGGCGCGCGCTTGTTCGATGTCTGCGGTGTTCCGAATTTCCGACATGCATTTACTCCCTCTGTCGCGTAGCGGGCCAAGTGTCGTTTCTCCGGCAATTCCGCTCAGGGCGCAACCCGTTCGCGGGCCATCGAACCAAATTGCGCGCCGGATGGATACCGGATGCGGGTCCTACGCCAGAGCAGGGATTTTGCGAAAGAGTCGGGGTCGGGCATACAGCGCCAGATCGCGCAGTTTCATTCAATATCGCCCGGATCGATCCCAATACGTTGTCACCGTGCGGTAGTCGAAAGACGCGAAATCTGAATCGCTAGGTTGCGCTATGAAAATTCTGATGAGTGACGCTGACGTGATCCAGCGCGTTTTCGATCACATCGACAATAATACGACCGACCTGGGCGACACGGTTTGGCACGCGCCTGTTGAGAACTATATGTCAGACGCGCATTTTGCGGACGAATTGGAGATGTTCCGCCGCCTACCCACGGTCTTTTGTCCATCCGTAGCATTGTCGGAACCCGGATCATACGTTGCCCGTACGACGGCCGGCGTACCGATCCTGGCGGTACGCGGCAACGATGGAAAAGTTCGCGCCTTTCACAATTCTTGCCGGCATCGGGGCATGGCTTTGGCCGAAGGCATGGGTAAAGTCGGCGCTTTCGTCTGCCGCTATCACGCTTGGGCGTATGGCTTAGACGGCCGTTTGAAGCATGTGTCCGGCGCAGAGGGTTTCCCTGGCCTTGATACGGACAAGCACGGCCTCGTTGAAGTGCTGGCCGAGGAGCGCGGCGGACTCGTATTCGTGACACAAAAAGACCCGATAGCCGAGGGCGCCCTGGCGGCTGTCCCTGACATTCTGAAACCTGAGCAGAAAGTTTTCGATTACAACCAGTTCGAAGATGCGGCCAACTGGAAAATCGTGTCCGAGGCAGCCATGGAGGGGTACCATATCAAGCCTCTGCACACGAAGAGTTTCTATCCATACGGATACGACAACCTCAATGTGGTCGAAACCTACGGACCGAATTCACGCCTGGTCTTTCCCTTCCGCCGAGTCGAGAAGTTACGCCAAGTGCCACCGGCTGAACGCCATGCCGACGGCGTGCTTACCTATGTCTACCATCTGTTCCCCAACACCCGAGTCTCGATGGTTTCAAGCCACCACCAGTTGATTATCATCGAACCGGTCGCGCCGAACTGCTCGCGGACGGAAATCTTCCGCTTGACGCCGCCCATGCGGAACGGCCAGCAGGTCGATATGTCCGAAACGCTAAAGGATTCTGAATTCGTCAAGGACACCGGCCAAATCGAGGACCGGGAAGCCGCTTGTGCCATACAGGAAGGGTTGAAGACCGAGGCCAACAGTCATTTCACTTTTGGCCGTTATGAAAAATCTGCGGTTCACTTCCATCAACACTTGGAAGCTCATCTGGCGCTAATACGTTCAGCAACCGATTAGGCTCAAAGCCGATTGTCGCCAAGAAGACTGCTCGAAGCTCACGCGTTCTCCCCGGCAAATTTTCATAGGTTATTCAGATAAGCTTCCGATCGATCATGCAGCCGAATACCAAAAGCGCGTTAAACCGGCCTCACGCAGAACTCAAATTTCAACAATTTCGCGCAAATTGACCCGGCGTAACGCCAAAAACTCTTTTGAAGGTTCGGGACATGTGCGCTTGATCGGAAAACCCACAATCGACCGATACGTCGGCTAAGTTGCCGCTTTTGCGCAAAGCTCTAGCGACTTCATTTGCCCGTAATTGCATTCGCCACCTGTTTGGGCTTATGCCGAAATTCCGGCGAAAGCTGCGGATCAGTTCCGATTCGGAAATACAAACCGCACGGGCAATTTCTTTCATGCTTACGTTTTCATACTTTTGGTCTTTCAACAAAGACCGCGCCAGTATCGCTTTGTCATTCCAATAATCTAGTTTTGGTACGCGTTCGAACGAGCCGGAAATCTTTTCGACCAGTTCCTGAAAAGCACCCTCCAGATCACTGTCGATTTGACCAGTCACATAGAGCTGCTCGGCCTTCATATGCAGCGCACGAAACCAACTCGCAAGTTCGTCGCGGGTATCGCGAACAGGGTCTGACGCTCCAATTGGTCTGTATGGGGGTTTATACGTGAAAGCCGGAGGGAGCAGGATCTGCAAGCTCCTCATCTTCCAACCATTTGTATCGACCGGTCGCGCGGCGTGAACCTGTAAGGGCCCAATTATGGCCATTTGCCCCGACCGTAGAATGCGATCCTTGCCTTGGATGGTGACGCACACGACGCCCGCTGTTACGAGAAGCACCGTAGCGCACAGATGCGTATGTTCCATAAATGTTTGATTGTAGCGTCCATGGTAGAAAACCATGCGACCACAACTTGGAAAGCTCCAACAAGTTGCCCAATCGTTACACCTTATAGAAGTGCCTTCTTTCACGTTCTTCCCATATCCTCGATCCATAAGACCTTGCTTTGACTTTATCGGCCCCTTCAATTCCGTCTTGAATAGAATTGAGCCGCGGAACGCAATTTCATTCAATAGCGCTCCTACTGAATGCCATAAATTATTTCCAAATCCGATCCAATCGCATGAAGGAATGGTGAGTCTTGCCGGAGCTTGGACCATTCCCGGCGAACAATGCATGGAGAGCACGCATGGATATTTTGATCGGCAAGATCAATTCCGCGGCCTCCCTGCAGGTAATCCCTACAAAATGAGAACTTCCAGCCAATGATCGCAGCATCCGAGCCCTCGGTGCACCCTTTTCAGCCTCAAGACCCAGCCTTCGAAGAGCGCGTGGCCAAGAGCTTCAGGAAGCAAACCGTGATGCGAACGATGGGCATCGATTTAGTGCGCGTCGCACCCGGCAAGGTGGAACTCGCGATGCCATTCAATAAGGCCTATACGCAGCAACATGGGTTCATTCATGGGGGCGTTACGACAACGGCGCTCGATAGTGCTTGCGCTTACGCGGCATTCTCCCTAATGCCACCGGGCGCGGCCGTCCTCACCGTGGAATTGAAGACGAATTTGATCGCGCCCGCAAAAGGTTCGCGATTTCGGTTCCAGGGAACGGTCGTAAAGCCGGGAAGAAATTTGTCGTTCTGTGAGGGGCGTGCGTGGGCTGTTTACGAAGAAGGCGAAGCATTAATAGCTTCGATGACGGCTACGATCACGGCTCTGCATGACCGCCCAGACATGAAGCTTTAGGAAATGCATTTACGCCCTCTGTCGCGTAGCGGGCCAAGCATCGTTTCTCCGGCAATTCCGCTCAGGGCGCAACCCGTTCGCGGGCCATCGAACCAAATTGCGCGCCGGATGGATACCGGATGCGGAGCCCGCCCCCGCAACGGGGCAATACGGAAAGACCAGGTCGGGATCGGGCGAGACCCGGTCTAGCCACCGCTAAGCAAGCTGGACTTGCCCATGCCAAGCAGCGCATCTTCTTTTAGACGGAAGGGTGATTGGCGAGTTGCTTCGGCGGATTCGCGGAGTTCTTGCTCCAAGAAATCGAGCTCCTGACCGGCCGCCCGTAGCGTGACAATGACATCCTCAACGGGGCGGTAACGCGATGCAACGAGCGCCCAGAGTATCGCGGCCCGTGTGCCCGATTTGCAGTGTGCGAATATCGGCTTCGGAAGTTCGGCCAGCGCTTCCTCGAACCGGTTGATGACCTCGGGCTCGAAAATCGCATGATTCTCAGTTGGGCTGTGGCGATATTCGAGACCGACGGCCTGCGCCAATTGCGCCGCCTCTTGCGCGAGGAGATATGATTCGGTCTCGCCGTCGGGCCGTGCGTTCAGGACAGACGCAAATCCGGCCGCTCGGAGCGGCTTAAAATCTTCGGCCGATATTTGCGCACCGATTGCAAACTCCGGTGTCACGTTGACGAATTCGAGCACGCTTCACACGTCTCCCAATCAAACCGACGCGGCAGTCAACCTATCCGCCGCGGTGCCATCTTATGTGTTTCACATAAGCTGTGACGCGCCTAAAATCGGCGGGTTATTCCAGCCCAGAGCGAACACTTGTTACATACGGACAAATTGTGAAATGGACCAAACAGACGCCAAGATTCTAGACGTTCTGCAAGCCGACGCCACACTTTCTCCGAAGGAGGTCGCGGAACAGACCGGTTTGGACGAAAATTCTTGTGCCGATCGCATCAAACGCCTTGCGGACGACGGCGTCATTCTGGAACGGGTAACCCTGCTTAACCCCCGCAAGGTCGGCGCGAACATGACCGTGTTTGTGGCCATGACGGCGCCCGAACATAGTCAGGAATGGTTGGATAAGTTCCATAGTGCTGTGGAGGGATTTCCCGAGGTGGTCGAGTTCTACCGGATGAGCGGACAGGTCGACTATCTGCTCCGCGTGGTGGTGCCGGACATAGATGCATACGATAAATTCTATAAGAAACTGATCGCCGCGGCGAAACTCAAGGATATCAGCTCGACTTTCGCCATCGAGCAGATCAAGTACACCACCAAGTTACCTTTGAAGGTCGCGGAATGAACGAAGCAACGCGCCAATGGGCCTTACAACATCAATCCAGGGGTCCGCTTTGGCTCCAACGTGGACCACTCTTCGCACGTCGGATTGAGTCCACTTAACCTCCAAATCGTGACGCTGTACTTTTCCGAAAAATGGTGCCCGCTCCTGGAACGGGGGCAATATGGAAAGACCCGGTCGGCGCCGTCGGACGCCCGAAACCTCTGCAAACAGCCAATTGGGGAAAAGCGGCGGCGCAGTCCCCGGAGGCACCGTCAGCCCAATAGCAGAACGAATTGCGGCAGCAAAAAATTTGCCCGAAAAAAATCCCCGAAGGTCGGGAGCGCCCCTTTTCCGGATGCGCTCCGCGACCATCGAGGATGATCAGATACAAACTTCAGGAAGGTTTGAGTTCGCTCTTTATTCCCCTAATTCACACGGGGTTCGAATTTGAGCTCGACGCCATAACGCGTTTTCGCAAAGCCCGTAAGCCAATCCTTCGCGTCGTCGGGAAGCTTAAGTTTGCTGTGGATGAGCTGCTTCGCGGGCTCGCCGATGGTTGCGTCATACGGCCCAAGGATCACGTTTTTCCGCTTCACGAAATCAGGATCCTTGAACATCTTGCGCGACGCCTCGCGCCACGCTTCCACGACCTCGGCCGACGTGCCTTTCGGCAGGTGGAACGATTTATTGGCGCCGACACCAAGTTGTACCAGCGAATCGAGTGCGGCCCCCATGCCGCCGGAGACATCCTTGCCGTGGACGGCTTGGTAGAACTCATAAATCGTCGGCGTATCCGGATGAACCGGATCCCGTCCCCATTTGCCATTCGCATCCGGAGCGCCAAGGGTAAACAATGGCTGGGCCAAGCCTTTTTCGATCAGCGCCTTGCGATTGTTCAGATAGGACAGCGAATTGTCGAAGTTGATCGTAAATTCGCCACGCTCGAACGCAAGCGCCATCGGGCCGTTGCCTTTCATGCCCCAAACGTTCTTGACGCTGACACCGATAGACGCGAGCGCAATGCGCTTGTTGATCGCCGACGATGTCGGGGTCTTGCCGCCGAAGACCAGCTCCTCGACCGGGACTTTCCTCAATGCCTCGACTTTGGCCTTGATGCCCTCGGCCTTATGTATCCCGAGTTTCTCGTGCGTGTAGATCATGTTGCCGCGTGGCGCCAACAGAATCGGAACCCAATTCGGAATCGAGAACTTCACGCGCGGATCGCGCAGGACATAGTTAAAGATGGTCGACGTCGACAGCGCCATCACCCAGGTACCGTCGTTCTCGGCCTTCTGTTCAAAGTAGTTGCCGCCGATGATGCCGCCCGCGCCGGGTTTGTTCAGCACGATGATTTTCGGATTGCCCGGCAGGTGCTTTTCGTAAAACGGCTGCATAAACCGCGTGAGACTATCGGTGCCGCCGCCCTCGTTGAACGGCACGACGATCGTGATCCGCTTGCCCTTAAAATCAACGGCATTGGCAGTCGCAACGCCCGTCAAGCTAAGTGCAAGGCCGCCAACGGCGCTCGCAACGGCTGTGAAAAAGGTCCTCCTAAACATGGTTCAGTTCTCCCTATGTGTCGTTTCATTTTTGATTTTTATTGGTTTTGTCCGTCGGGCACGCAGTTGCCAGCCCGCAAACGGAGAGTCGCAACGATGTTTTTCAACGCGCGAGGCATAATCAAAGCATTGACGACCCAACCAGCGCAAGTTCCAGGAACGGAATGTATCGACTGCGTGGCGCGCATCGAGGGCGCATCGATGCCGCCAACACGGTACGAACTGTAGAAATGCCACGGCCGATGCTCACCGGATGCTGATGCATCGTGATTGGCGATGCGGAGAGTTGACGCCACAATTGATCGTAACGCGGTGTGCTCTGTTTCTCGGTTGAGACTCGATCTTTCCGGGCTGACCGCCGCGGTTGGCACAGGCGAACTCTTTGACGGCTTTTCCGTCTTGAGGATCAAACAGGCACGGGAAAGGCGCTTCTATGGCATCGGCAATCAGCCCCAAATCCCACATCCTCTTAATTGCGTCGTTGGTAGCGCTTTCTCTGTTCTGCGTCGGTGCGCTACGGGCCCAGGAAGCGAAGCCCTTGCCCGACTATGTGATCAAGGAATTCGGCAAACCGCCTGCAGTGCCGAAAGGCCCATTGTCCAAAGAGCTGCAATCCGCCGTGAAGACGGTCTTCATCGACAGTGTGATTCAATCGTCCTGGGAAAAAGATCAGATGATCGCTCTGGACGAAATCACCAAGTCGAGAGACCCTCGAATTGCCTGGCTTATCGGCGATTTGATGCGCTTCATCCCCAGAGGGGAGTTGAGCGCGATACTTACGGCCTCCGCTGCTACGTTACTGAATATCGAGCCGCCGAATGAAAATCGCTGGGGGGTGGTTACCGATCATCTCATCGCATGGGACATTCCGGCGCCCCCGGATTACCTCCGGGCGAAGCGAACCATTTTCACCGGATTCGTGCCGGGCTGGGACAAGATCTTCGTCGAGGGCGATATCGACTGGCGGCATGTCTCCTGGGGCGGTGTGCTGATCGACGCCCGCGAATACGACACGACCGATGAACCGTGCAGATGCATTCCCGCGGCGGACAACCCCGAAGTGAGCAGCGCAAAAAACGCCACGTGGCTTAAAGACGACGATATCGTTTTCGGCATCGCGGTGAACGGCGAGTATCGGGCCTATCCGCGGCGCATCATGGAAGTGCGCGAGATGGTCAACGACACGTTGGGCGGACGGCATCTCGGCATTCCCTATTGCACCTTGTGCGGTGCGGCACAGGCCTATTTCACCGATCGGCTGCCCGAGGGAATCGACCGGCCGATCCTGCGCACGTCGGGACTGCTGATCCGGTCGAACAAGGTGATGTACGACATCAATACCCATTCGGTGTTCGATACGTTCCTGGGCAAAGCGGTGACGGGGCCCCTTGCGGAGAAGAAACTGCGACTGAAGCAAACCACCGTCGTGACGACCGACTGGGGCACCTGGAAGAAAGCGCACCCCGAGACGACGGTGCTGGTCGAGGCGCTGGCGCTTGGCCGCGATCCCGATTTCCGCAATGGCCGGGATGCCAACGGTCCGATATTTCCGGTCGGCGATGTCGACCCGCGGCTGCCCGTTCACGAGGACATCATCGGCGTGATCACGGCGTCCGGGAAGCCGGTGGCCTTTCAGCGAAGCAAGGCGTTTCTGGCATTGAAAAAAGGCGATGTGATTGCCTATGAGAACATCCGCCTGAAGCTCGATGCCGGTGGCATAAGAGCGGTGGATGAAGATGGTTCCGATCTTGGGAGCCATCAGGCGTTCTGGTTCGCCTGGTCGCAGTTCCATCCGCAAACTGCACTCTGGCCGGGATAAGGCGACCGCTGGTGCGCTTTCCGCGCGCTCGGCCTCTACGCAGGAAGGTGATGGCTGCGGTTGGCGCCGATGACTGTGCGGTCAATACGACCAACGGCAAACATAAGAAATGAAACATGCGTCTCGAACGTTGGTGCCCGCCGAACCATCATGCGATCGTTGTTGTCGTCCTCCACGAGCAGATTATCAATTTGACCGCTCATCCTGACGGAAGCTCCACGACACGCCAGTAACGATCGAGCATCTCGAGGGCTGGCTGCAATGCTTGCCCTGCATCGCTCTTGACGATGTATCCCGCTACATGATTCTCGTAGGCGCTGATCTTGTCCTGCTCGTCGTCCGACGTGGTTAGGACAAACACGACGGAGTGCTTGATCTCCGGATCCCTGCGCAGTTCGGCCAAGAATTCGATGCCGTTCATTCGCGGCATGTTCAGATCGAGCAAAATGATATAGGGCTTGGGAATCGGATCGTGTCCGTTTGCACCACGGAGCATCTCGAGCGCTTCGACGCCATCGTTTGCGACGACCAATTGGTTCGCAATTCCCAAGCGGCGAAAGGTGCGTTGTAGACACATCACATCGACGTCGTCATCTTCGACCAGCAAAAACGTCACCTGGCTATGCGGCATGTTTGCCCTCCTTCAGCGAGTCATGCTTAACCCAGGTGAAGCGGAAAGCAGTGCCTCGATTCCCTGATTGCGAGACAATCGAGATAGTGCCGCCATAAGTTCTCACCCGTTTTTCCACCACGGCGAGGCCGATGCCACTTCCTTCCACCTCGTCGCGCCGCTTCAGCGTCTGGAACATCTGGAAAATTCGATTGTGATGCTGTTCCGCAATACCCGGACCATCGTCGCGGACCGTAAACTCGCAATGCGACCCTAGGTCCTGGCCAGTAATCTCGATTACACCGTAATCGCGGTCATTGTGCTTAATCGCGTTGCCAATCAAATTGTGGAATACCTGCTGCAATGGCGCCGGACTGGAGAGAAGCCGGGGCAAATCGGCCGCTATTTTGACCTGGATGGATTCTGGCGGGTTGAGCAACTCAACGACCTCGGTAACAAGCATTTGCGTGTCGATCCACGAGATATCCGCTTTACGGTCGCTGGCACGTGCGTATTGCAAAAGCCCGTCCAGCAGCGCTTCGAGGCGGCTAACCCTGCCGCGGAGCAACGTCATATGATCGCGGCTCGTCTCAGACATTCGATCGGCGACATCTTCTTCGATCCATTGCGCCAGATGGTCGATGGCACGCAATGGGGCTTTGAGGTCATGAGAGGCGACATAGGCGAACTGCTCCAAGTCGGTGTTCGACCGTTCCAGTTCGCTGATCTGTTGGTCGATGATCCTCTTGGCACGGACTTGTTCGGTAATGTCTTTGAGAACGAGAATCAGATTTTTCGAGCTCCGGTTCCTACGATCTAGCTCGGAAACCGAGATGAGAACCGGGATCTTTTCACCTTTCTGAGTGGTCAACACGCGCTCAACCGTCGAATTCTGAGCGTTGATGAGGGTGGCGACGTCGTCCCATTCGCCAGATAGAAATGAAGAAACATGCCAACCCGGCAGTTCTTCGACGGTGCAACCGAGCGCCTGCGCAATTGCCCGATTGCCGGAACGAATTCTGCCGCGAGGGGATACCTCCAGCATGAACTCGTTCATCGAGTTCAGCATACTGTCGACATGATCGCTCGACCGAGTCGCACTTTCGATCCGTGAGAGCATATTGTTAAAAGCTGCGGTAAGCGTCCGAAATTCATCGGTTCCCGATGACTTCACCTCATAGCTCAGGTCCGCCGACTCTCCGACCCGTTCGACGTCCTTCACGAAACCGATGATCGGTTTGACGACTTTAACCGCCGTAACCACGAGGCCGATGGTAACGGCGACAATGCTCAACACGATTGCCAGCAAAAGAAATATCTGTTGCTGCCGTGCCGAAACGAGTGCGTTCGCGACTGTATCGGCAACGACGAGCCGCAGGCTCGGGAAACCCTGCACCGTCGTTTCCGCCCATACCCACCCTTCATTCTCGCTGGCGATTGCTGCGCCGCGCGACGCCGGAATGAAGGCTGCGTCAGAGGAATAAATAACCGCGCCATCCGCGGTCATGATTGTGTATGCGTCGGCCTGGATCGGCAGCTTCACCAGATCAGCGAAACCGTTGGCATCGAATTCAATGACGATGATGCCTTCGGGAAGGTTCGAGAAAGACACCGGAACAGCCACCGTCATGCCTCTCGCCGTCGTTTCGATCAACCGCTGCCCCGCCATGACATCGTCGATCCAAGGCGCGTCAACGAACGTCACTTTGGGCGTGTTGGAGGCGATCGGCCGCCCACGATAGTCGGCGAGGGTCACATGCGCGTCTGCCGAGCCAGGAACTCGAAGCGAGTGGAAAAGGGTCGGGATGTAGCGGTCGCGCTCGCTAACATCGACCAGACTGTTGATCACCAAGTCATTTGTCGCCAAAGTCTGGGCGGTATCGATGATGCCCTGCAGAGTGAGCGCTACGGCGGTCGACGATTGTGCGGCGAGACGTTCCAGACGAGTCTGACGTTCGTCAATTGCGATTCGGTCAACCACCCAGACCGCAAAAAATCCGATTGCCAGCAGCGCGGCGATAGTCGCCGGCAAGACTTGAATCAGTACGCGCGGCAGTAGCCGATTGGAACGAAAAATCCCCCTCATGGACCGACTACCGGAACGATTGCCCCCTCGTCGTCAAATCGGCTGATGCGAAAATCGCTGGCGTCTAGTGCATCGTGGCGCTTTGGCGTGAATGGCGGATCATAGTCACGCATTAATCCTTGATGGGTTGGCAATGATTCAAGTGAGTCTCGGACCTTCTGGCGATCGACTGAACCGGTTTTTTCGATGGCCAGGCGAAGAAGATGGACCAAATCATAAGCATGTGCCGTGCCGACGGGCGACCGTACATCCTTGACAGATTCGCAAGGCCCGAAGAGAGCGCAATAGCGCTTGAAAACGCGCTCTGCCCGGGCGGGAAACGGAGGATCGAGAAACGAGAACGTCTGCAAAAAGGTCAAATCAATTGCTGATATGTCGGCGGATGCCCGATCGTAGAAATTGCCGCCGGTGATGCCCCAGTGCGAGATAACCGGCAGTTTGCGGTCCGCTGCCATCTCGGCAATGTTGCGAACGACCACGAGACCATCCGTCGGATTCGCCACCAACATGATCACATCGGCACCGTCTTTGACCAAGGCATCGATTTGCTTCGTCATGTTCGGTTCGCCGCTGTTGAACCATTCGATGCCGGCGGGTTGCATTCCGATTTCCCGCATTGCGGCTTTCATGGCTTTTTCGTTGGAACGCCCCCAGCCGGTCTGCCACAACAAAAGACCTGGCCGATTGAAGCCGCGATTGCGTGCGGTCGTAATTAGATAGCCACCGGCGTGTTCGTCACGAACAGAAACGCGAAACACGAAATTCGGATCGTATTCGTTCGCCACGATCGGTGTACCTGCGGCCCACGGTCCCAAATAAATGATCCTGTGACGGTGAATCGCATCGAGTTCCGCAAGCGCGACCGGCGTATGAATGCCGCCGAGCACGGCAACCAAATCATTCATTTCAGCAAACGCATCGATATTGTCGATACCACGCGCCGGATTTCCCCGGTGATCCTTTACCACGAGTTTCAATGGTCGATTGAGCACGCCGCCGGCAGCGTTGATCTCGTCGATTGCGACAAGCGCCCCGCGCCGAATCGCCTCCCCGCTTTGCGCGGCCCCCGACGACATATCGGCATCGAGACCGATAAGGATTGGCGCTGAATCGTCATCGCTATACGCCAACTGTCCCGGCGCAATGATAAAGAGAGCCAGCAACCCGGCCAGCAATTGAAGTTTGGAAAAAATCGGCATGGAAAGTTTACAGATGGCTTCTCGTTTCGAGCGGATTTAGCGATAGGCAGAAGTCTCACTCGCATAAATGTATGCAACCGAAGGGTTAAAAAATACTTGCCCGGTGGTACGACACGGCACGGTCGGGATTGATGGTGTGCGGAGCATTGTTCGACGGGTAGCCGCTCTCAAGCGCCCGTCGCTCGCTTCACGAGCTTGGTGCGCTTAGAAGCGTTCGGCGCATCCGGAACTTTCAACCGAGATCGGAACTGCCCACCGCATCAACACCGCTCATGAAACTGAATTGTGCTGATTTAGGCCGAGTTTGCCCTTCGCCACCCGAACCAGCCTAGGATGGCTATTGCTGAAAGGAAAAGCGGTAGCGCCGCGGGAACTGGAACAACAGAAATGAGCGCAGTAGGACGAATATCTTCATATGAGCTGGCGAAGTCAGTAATTACGGTGGGATCACAAAGATCTCCAAGAAAATCTATACCGCAACGAACCAGCACATCACTAGTGGCGGCACCTAAAAAAGGATGTATGTCGTAATGAATGAGAACATCACCCCAAACAGTGCCTGTATTGTCCATTCTGAATAGGGATAGCCCGTTTGGCGCCATGAGGTCGCCGATCGCAGTAAGTACAGCGACCGCAGTTGCTTCGTCCTCCCAAAAAGTAGGAGCCACGAAATCCGGCGATAATGGGTCGCCGAAAAGGTTCTCGAAAGAGTCCTCTATGAGTCTGACATTGTACAGTGTTCCAGATACTTCTAATCCCTTAATCCCAGTCAGACATATATCTGGGCGGCCAGCACCACATGATACCGATTCGACGACTACGGCATGCGCTGCGCTCGTCAATGTCGACGTGAGGACACACATTGCACACACAACAGCTCGCATTATTCTCATAGCAAGACGCCTTTAATAAACGTTGATTGCGGCAAGCGATCCACGCCTCTAGAGTTTTGCTTTGCTGAAATTGATACCTAAGAATTGAGTATGCTTATCGTGATTTAGATCAAAAGTTGATCGCAAAACGAACACGATTCGTCTTGGTTGCCAAATTTTTCGCCACTGAATGTCCGCTCCGGGTCATGAACGGACATCGAATTCTATCGGAGCTATGTCCGCTTTCGGGGGAGAAGCAGACCTAATCGAAGGAAAAGCGGACATCGGTAGAGGAGTTTCCGCTTCTCTTGGCAATGCGGGCGCCGCTCAGTAGTGATCTCTCAAGCAACCCTAAGCATCAAAATCCGCCCGTGCCCCGAGCACCTCCCGCAGCATCGCTGCAAGCTCGGTATTGGTCCCAGCAATGCGATTGATCAATACCTCTGGATCGGGGCGCTCTTCCTGAACGCGCAGGGTATTGCTCAACGAGCCGATGGCCAGACCGATCAGACGTTGAAAGGATGCGGCCACCGTCCAGTTGCCCGCCTCCTTCGCGGCAGCGTGGTCGGCCCTTAGAGAGTCGAGGTACTCGGCGTGGGATAGAAGCGTGGACTTCTTCGCCTCGCGGAACAATTCTCGCAGCATTGCATGAACTTGCGGCTTGGCCGCCAGCCGGGACGCCGCCTCGGTGACGCTCTTGGCCTGCATCCTTGGCTTGTCGAACGCGTGCCGGTAGGCGTTGGTCTGGTCGTAGCCCTGTGCCCGGAGACGGCAGAAGGTCAGTTCCTGCGGAGTTAGCTCGGCGATGTTGCGTGCCATGTTCCGAAAGTATCATTTCGGTCGGAAGCCCTTCCACTTAACGTCATCTGCGGACATTCTTGTCTTAATGTCCGTTTCTGATTGAAAAGCGGACGTTGATAGCGGGCGTCCTATGTCCGCTAATATCGCACCCAGAGTTTGAAACGGCAGCCATTTGCTGCGCTTCGGTAAACCTGAACTCCACGTTCGAGTGCGGGCCGGCCATCAATTCGGACCGCTCAGTCGAATAAAACATTATACGCCTAGGGCTGCCGCGAGCATTGGAGAGTGCTGGCCACGGCAAGGCCCTTGTAGCAACGCCCCTTGCCGCGGCTGGTTTGCCCTCTTCCCGTATTCGCATCTTCAACATCATCTCTTTTTTGCAATGCGTCCGTCGTCGTCGCTATCGTCCCATGTCCATTCGGGCTTCCGTGAATCGTTTTCAATGGCCTCGATCGCCAGTTTGAAACGGTCGCCATACGCCCGAAGATCAAAACGTTGCTCGCTGGTAACCTTGGCTGTCGACTGGACCGCTGTCGTTTTCGCGACGATCGCGTCGCGCGATCCATCATCGGCATTACTGCCGCCAATCCAGGTCAAACCGATAACTACCGCGGTCAGGGCAAGATAGGAACGGTTGTGAGTGCGTTGCATGATAAGCCTCCACATGAATTACAATTAATGGATTCGTGTACGTGCCGAGGTAAGCTATCCGGCGGTGATAAACGCCGGGTGAGGCCGTAGGGATCTGGCAGGGAGAAATGGGTGAATTCGGTATTTTGTTGTACGTTGACGCCCGAATTCCAACGAATAACTGACAAAAGACAATTTTGATGGGCCTATCACTGAAGATGTTTGGTGCGTTTTCGGTCCGGGACGGATCAGGGACTGTGTTGTCCGTACGGACCCGCAAAACGCGCGCTCTTCTCGCCTATCTCGCGATCAATGCGGACAAACCGCAACCACGCGAGCGCTTGATGGGGCTTCTGTGGAGCGACCGTAGCGAACGGCAAGCGCGGCAGAGCCTGAACTATGCGCTTAAGTTGATCCGGGCATTACCAAATGACGGGAGCCACACGCTTCTTGAAAGCGACGGCGAGCAGGTGACGCTGCATGGTGCGGCCTTGGAACACGACGTTGGACGATTCCAGGCACTGCGCGCCGACGACCCAGCCGCGGCGGCAGTCCTTTACGATGGACCGTTCCTCGACGGGTTGTCGATCCCGGACCCGGCCTTCGAGGAATGGCTGACCGCTACGCGGTCGGCGCTTGAGGCGGATGCCTGCGATACACTGCATCGCGCCGCCGATGCCGCCGCCGGTCGGGGCGATATCCGACAAGCTCTCGAAGCCGCGCAACGTCTCGTGGCGCTTGATCCGCTGCGCGAGGATGGACACCGCTGCCTGATGCGATATCTGCATGAATCCGGCGACCGCGTCGCGGCGCTGCGCCAGTACCAGGCATGCGCCGATATCCTGAATGCGGAGCTTCAGGTCGCGCCCGACGCGGCGACCCGGGCTCTGTTCGAGGAGATCAGGCAAGATGAAATTGTGCCGGTGTCAAGCGTTCGGATTGTGCCGGATACCGGAACGCAACCGACACGAATTACAAGCCCGACGGCTCTGACCGCCACGTACAAGAAACACCTCTGGGTCCGTGCTGTAGTCATCGTTCTTCTCGTTCTCGGCGTGGGTGTGCTCGTCAGCGGGAGGGGCCTGCTCCCTTGGTTCGCGCCGAAGACCCAGCCGACTGAGCCGGTAGCTTGCGCCTTATCTCCGGGCAAACCGTCCGTCGCAGTATTGCCCTTCGCCAACATCAGCGGAGATGAAAAACAGGAGTACTTCTCGGACGGCATGACAGAGGACCTGATCACCGACCTGTCCAAGATATCGAACCTGACCGTAATTTCACGGACCTCGACATCCGGTTACAAGGGCAGGAAGATTGATATCCGGGACGTCGGCAAGGCGCTCAATGTCCGATGCGTGATCGAGGGTAGCGTGCGCAAAGCGGGGGAGCGGGTTCGTATCAATGCCCAGCTGATCGATGCGACGACCGGCGGCCAGCTTTGGGCCGAGCGCTACGACGGTGACCTGAACGATATCTTCAACCTCCAAGATCAGGTGTTGGAAAAGATCGTCGGTTCGCTGGCGCTCACGCTATCCGGAACCGATCGTCAACGTCTCGCGAAAAGAGGGACCGGCAGCGTCGCGGCACACGATCTCTATCTGCGCGGCCTTTTCTTAGAGTCCGATTTTACCCGCGAAGGTAACCGGAAGGCCGTGCAGTTCTACGAACAGGCGTTGTCGATAGATCCCGACTATGCGCTGCCCTATACGCGCATTGCCAATATCCTCCAATTGAATGCCCGCAATGGATGGTCGGGCAACGTCCAGCCCGATCTCGAAAAGGCTGTCGAACTGGCTGAAAAGGCCGTCGTTCTTGATCCGCAAAACCCGTACCTTCACTGGAGCCTAGGACGGAGCATAGCGCGGCTCAGGACGCCGGAGACGCTGGAGCGAGGCATCAAGGCCTTGAAACAGGCCATCGAGTTGGATCCGGATTACGCCGATGCCTATGCTTTTTTGGCGGTTCTTTACGTTGGGGGCGGCCGCGCCAAGGACGGTCTCAGGTCCATAGAGACCGCTATGCGGCTCAACCCGCGTTATCCTTTCTGGTATCCCTTTATGCGTGGGATGACCTATTTTGTCGTCGAGGATTACAAGTCGGCGATTGCGGATTTCGAGTCGGCATTGGAGAAAAGTCCGACGGTGCACTTCGTCCGCTTCTGGCTGGCGGCGGCTTACGCCCAGGCCGGACGGCTGGAAGATGCCGAGTGGCAGGTCGATGAGTTGCAGGTCATGGGCTTCGACGGAACCATAGCGACTATCGTTAATACGGGGCTTATCCAAGATTCCGGGTACCTGTCGCTTGTCAAGGAGGGGCTACGCAAGGCGGGAATACCAGAGTAAAGGGACCAATACACTTCTATGGTGAGTCACGAGCGGCGCCATAGCACGGTTGCCAAGAATGTCTCCTCCGGGTCGTTAACGGACATCGACCCCGGCGGCTTGAATGTCCGCTAATAGCCACCAGCGGACGCAAATGCGAACCCGAAAGCCCGTTCTATTTCGGCAATTTAATCTAACTTTTTGCCGGCCTTACACCGGCAACAACCTTGCCGGTCGCTTGGTCTTCAGCCCAAATATAGTGAAAGTTCATGTCAATTTGATAGGAGTGGCCAGCTTTCACATCAAGATCGATAAAACCCCAGGTCGATGCACTAACGCGCGGAACTACTATTGTCATTTTTACTTTAATACTATGCCTGCCTGGCAATAATTCTGCCTCTGTTACAAATGAACCTACGTTTAGATCATTTATTTTATGAATATAAATAACTTTATTATAAAATAACGCAATTGCGCCTGCCGTTGACACGTGGCCGATTTCTTCGTCAGAAAGTTTCTCTCCTTTGTATACACGCTCTGTAGCTGTACAGCCCGAAAGAGCGGCCAGCAGAAGAAAAACTATAGCGAGAGAGCAATGCTGGGACATTCAAAGAGCCTGCAACCAATCAATGTGAATCTGCCTCTTTGCGGGGTGGCCTACCAACTGCCGTTTCACCAGTGGACTTGTCAGTTACCCACAAGAAAAACTCACCCGACTCCGAAATCTCCGCTTTGAACTGATACTCGTGTCCTGCACGTGCGCTAAAGGCAATCACACTTGTCAATGGACCGCCCCAAGAAGCGGGGCGATGAGAAATCTTGAAAGCATGCAAGCCTGGCGGCACTTTGATTGACCCTTCGCCATCTACACTTAACGCATCGACTGTTTCGATCTTCATGTTGGGACTGACGACGGTTACAACAGCCAACTGAGATCTAGGTAGGTTGGGTTCAAAATAATTAGTTGCGCAGCTGCTGGCTATCAGAGCGACCACCAGCGCGGTTTTCCAACGTATGCTTGAATTATATCGAAGGCATCGGCGAAACATGCGGCATCATGGATTCCCCGCCGCCTTCTGGCATTGAGGAAGATCATCAGGATAGTCCGATTAGGGTCAAAAACGGACATTTCAATGATTACGTTCGGTGTGCACATCGCTCCGTAACCGGATGCAGCGACAAATCTCCAAAATGGTGCCCGCTCCCGAACTCGAACCGGGATGGCCTAAGCGGCCGAGGGATTTTAAGTCCCTTGGGTATTGACTTAAACCATTGATACTAGCTGACATTCTGATCAAACTCCTCAGAATGTGTAAGAAAATGTGTAAGTTCTACGGTTTAGAACCGACTAAAAATAACCGTTAGTGAGGTATATCCGTTAGTTTCCCAAGAGCAGAAGTTCGGCTAGGGCTGCCCTGAGGTCCGCGCTTAGCCAGAGACGGACATTGTAGAAGGCTCGTTGCAGTTATCTGTTTGACGCTCCGGCGGCAAGTTCCTCGGACAAGATTTCGAAGATGGCGCGTATCCTGGCATTGGTCTTGAGTTCTCCGTGAGTAACAAGCCAGACAGGAACTTCGGCAGATACTTCCTTTGTTAGGACAGCCTCAACCTCAGGTGTCATCTTCGCGAGATCCTCGAACATAACTGTGAGGCCCAGTCCTCGCTTAACCAACTCCCATATTGCCACCCCACTATTGGCAACGAAGCTGAATTGCTCGGCCGCGATGGCTCCGTTCATTGCGCTCAACATCTGAAAGACGCGCCCGGAGGTGTCCCCAAGGAAGGTCGTTCGCTCACTAATATCATTGATCGTCGCCGGGCGGCCTACAACGTCGAGATAAGAGCTTGCTCCGTAGAGATAGGCTTTCGTGGTCCGTACTCGCTTCGCATAAAGATCAGGATGCGTCGGCTCAAGGTTGCGGATTGCAATATCCGCGTCACGCCGCCGCAAGTCTTGCACCTCGTTGGAGGAAACGATCTCCACCTGAACCTCGGGATAGGAAAACCGGATGCGCTCAATGATTGGTGGTAAGATATAGGCGCAAAAGACGTCACTTGCGGTGACGCTGACAGGGCCGGCGATCATTTGATCCTGGCCCAACGCCGCAAGACTCAACAGGTCCGCCGCTTCCTTCATCGCTTTCACGTGAGCGACCAGGGCAAGCCCTTTATCGTTGATCGCCAAAGACTTTCCGACCCGATCGAACAGCAACAGACCAAGATCACTCTCAAGGGCAGCGACATGCCGCCCCACGGTCGGTTGAGACAATCCCAAAAGTTCGGCGGCTCCGGAAAATGATCCTGTTTCAGCCGTAGCCAGGAAGGCTTGCGCTTGCGACCAGTCGAATGCGGAGGCTCGATTTCTCATTCAAAAATGAATATCAGAAATGCGGATTTTGGCAATTTCTAATTTGATTTTGAAGATGTAGAAGACCCTCATCTCCACTGCGAAAGCACTCGGATACGCGAGACCGGATTGATATTGGGAACCGAACAACCCCCAAATACACCGGTCAACCCAATGATGATATGGCCGCTGTGGACGAAGGTTGATCCTGACCTTGGGTCAAATTAGAGGGCCTATGATGAACGTTTTTACCGGACGTGAATGGACAACATTGATTCTGATTGTTGTTTTCTCGTCGATCCCCACATTCGGTGGCCTGATAAGGCTTTTTGAGCTTGCCGGCGGCCCTTCTATGCTTCCCGGAAATCCGCGCGCCCTAGCTGATCCTTGGCCAGTCATTTTGCATATCTTGGGTAGTTTCGTGTTTTGCATGGCGGGTGCAATACAGTTTCTGCCAAGTTTGAGGCGCCATCACCCGAAGACACACCGATTAATCGGTCGCGTGATGGTAATTGCAGGATTTCTGTCGGCGGTCACCGGATTGTGGATGACCTGCTTTTTTACCTTCCCCGACGCTATTCAAGGAAACCTCCTTTTCTCCGCGCGGATTATCCTAAGTTTCGCAATGATCGGACTGCTCGGGTGGGCGATCATTGCTGTTAGGGAACGTTCCTTCAAAAGGCACGGAGCTTCGATGCTTAGGGCCTATGCCATTGGCCAGGGCGCCTCAACACAAGCGTTACTTGGAATAGCGTGGATCGTCACGTTTGGCACTGAGCCTACAGGCTTCTTAAGAGATTGTTTTATGGTGCTTTGTTGGGTTCTGAACATTCTAGCCGCGGAAGTGCTTATCCATCTTTTTGTCGCTAAGCCCCGCCCCTCAGCCCAAGCGCCTATCGAAATCGGACCGCCCGTAGCCTTGGTCCGGCATCAAGCAGAACTCTAGCAGAGACAGCTGAAGGTTAGCGGATATCTTAAAATGTCTGACATGGATGGCGTCGAGCTCGGTACAGAAATCTACCCACCCTTCGACGCATAAAATTCAACCCTCGGAGGCCCATGAGCGCCTCTATGTTAAAAAAGAGAACAATTCATGATTAGGAAAATTGCAATTGGCTTGTCCCTTTTTGTTTTGACTGGGTGCGGCTTGGGACAGGCCCTTACCAAGGCGGGCGTTGAAAATGAACAGTACAATACCTGTGTCCTCAATCAGGTAGAGATCCTATCAGCGAGATACAATAGTGGTGAACTGGCTGTCGAGAAGGCGACCGAGTTCGTTGTTTCAGCATGTAAGCCGCAGGAAGACGTTTACGTCGTGGCGATGACTAACTTGGCGATGACAATGACGGGCAGCATGGCCTCAAAAGAAAAGTTCTTGGAAGACGAGGAAGCTACTCTGCGTAGTGACCTACACAATCTGGCGGCTGATTTAGTTGCACAAAATCTTTAGCGATCTCCGACCGCTTCGGCTCATTGGCCGACCAAATCTCGGTCGTCGAATTGATTCCGATTAGCCACCGAAACCGGACGCGATTGCAATCCCCGAAAATGGTGCCCGCTCCCGGACTCGAACCGGGATGGCCTAAGCGGCCGAGGGATTTTAAGTCCCTTACGTATTATCATAACGCATTGATTTTGAATCGTATTCTGATCTCACTCCTCAGAATGTGTAAGAAAATGTGTAAGTTTTGCGAGCTACATGCATCAACACATAATCCCCAACGCGTTGTTTCGAGTTTTTTTTATTAGCGTCTCATTAGCAGAAGTCGAGAGTAGACAACTTGATGTCCGAATTTAGCCAGAAGCGGGCATTACTCAATTTAGCTGTTTAACCTATTCTTCTAAGCCAAAAATCTTGCCCGACCGTAGTGGTACTTCGACAGAAGCCTATCTCAGAGAATGGCTTATGCGGCCCAAGTTAAATTTTCTGTATACTAGGTACCGGGAACGCACCCATGCAAACGATCCAAAGATATTCGTATTCGGTGAACAAATGTTTTGAGCGTTGTAAGGGACAGAAACCTCGTGCATAAAAATTTAGCCTTTGTGGTCGCCTTTTTCGGATGCTTTGTATTGCTGCACTTTGCGCCAACAAGTAACTCCGGACTAAGAGCCAATGACTCAAAAATCACAGTCATCTTTTTGCATGGAAAGGGAGGATGGCCCGACCGACGTGACTACATCGAACTTCAAGAAGAGTTTCAGGACGCTGGGTTAACGCTACTAATTCCTGAAATGCCGTGGTCACGGGATCGAAGGTTCGACCAATCCTATCAAGAATCGCTTGTCAAAATTCGAAGTCTCCTAGACTCAGCGAAAGCGAGTGGCGCTGAAAAAATTTTATTAGGAGGACACAGTCTGGGCGGCAACGTCGCACTAGGATATGGGGCAATGTTCGGAAATATTGACGGTATCATCGCGTCAGCTCCGGCGCATAACGTCGAATATCTCAATACATTGCCGAAAATCCAAAAGAGCGTCGAAAAAGCACGAAAGATGATTGCAAATGGTCAAGGTGAGAGTACCGAAAGTTTCTCAGACCTGAATCAATTCCAGGGTGGAGAGTACGAAACCACTGCGACGATCTATAACAGCTTCTACAGCATGGATGGTCCTGCGCTGGGAAGGAACACCAGACAACTGAAACCTGGGATACCGGTCCTCTGGATAAAAGGAGATCGTGACAAGTCTGCGCGGCGCGCAGCACAACAATTCAGGACGCTGCCGCATCATCCAAAACACAGGTTTATTGAGAATTCGGGTGGACATCGACGTACGGCAAATCGCAGCATCAGCGAAATTATCGAGTGGATTAAAAAACTTTGAGGTTCGACGCTGCAATCGTCGCAAACGACGACCGCTTTGGGTCATTAGCGGACTAAACACCGGTCTTCGCATTGAGTGCGCATAGCCACTGAAACCGGATTCAGCGACAAATCTCGAATATGGTGCCCGCTCCCGGACTCGAACCGGGATGGCCTGAGCGGCCGAGGGATTTTAAGTCCCTTGCGTCTACCAATTCCGCCAAGCGGGCAAACCGGGTGCGC
The DNA here is from genome assembly GCA_965228975.1 of Alphaproteobacteria bacterium. Lineage (GTDB taxonomy): Bacteria > Pseudomonadota > Alphaproteobacteria > UBA8366 > UBA8366 > JAJFJD01. The sequence goes on along the minus strand of OZ245851.1, from coordinate 526,412 downwards.
AGGCGCGCGATAGACGGGCGCACCATACTCAATCTCGGGCGTCGGGGAAATCGTGACGATGCGCGGCCGGCACGTGTGCCAGCGGCGTCCGCAAGCCAGCGTCCGTACAAGGCAGACCAAATTAACCAAATTGAATATTTAAACGGAATTTAACGGATAGCGCGTAAAAAATTGGGCGCAACAATCTATTGGAGCGCCGCTATGAAATCCATGCGCCACATTTTTCTTGCCGCCCTTCTCACAATTCTCATGAGTTCCGGGGCACCGGCCGATCAGATCAGCAAATTGAGCCAGAAAACAGCCCTTCAGGCGGCGATGCAGAAACATATCGAGCGTAGTCTCGTGGACGGTTCATACCTTCATTTCGACATGGCGAAGGGCGTCGTGCGCGAATTGGCGCTGGTAAAGGCACATCCCGTCATCCTGAAGATGGGCAAGTATTTCGTGCTCTGTTCCGATTTTCAGGACAAGGACGGAAAATCAATCAATATCGACTATTACTTCGCCCGGCGCGGCAAATCCTATGTCGTGTTTCACAGCGAAGTGGATAATCGAGATCAGCTCATGGCGCTGGTCAAGAAAGGGAAGGTCACCCGAATGGACTGATCCGCCGGTCGGCGGGCAGTTTCCATGCGCGTGTTTCGCCCAGTAAATATTCGATGGCTTCTCGGAAAAAACGCTTCGGATTGTTCGCGAAGTACCTATCCGTGCTCATACCGGTCTTTCTTCTGCTTGCAGTGCCGGGATTGACGGCGATCGTATTTTTCGAACTGCGCACGCATCAAGAGACCTTGTCATCACGGGTGGGCAACCAGGCGGCGCGGTCGGCCGCGGCCTTCCTGCGTCATGGCGCGCAGAACAACCCGTCGCTCGCCCGCGATCTGCTGGCTCCGCTGGCGGCAGACCGGGCCTTTTTATGTGCCGAAATCCGCCGGCAGGGCCTGCCCGACTTTGTCGCGGCGGTTCCGGCCAAGATCGGCTGCATGCGACAGGCCAAAGGCAACCGGCTGGATTTGGAAATTGACGACGACGGGCAATTCACACTCACCGTCCAATTCTCGGATGCGGAAATCGCAGAAGCCACGAGACTGCGCCAAACGCTGACGATCCTGGTCGTCGTTTGCGCCTTCTTGTTCGCGACGGTCGCCGCAGCCCTATGCTTCCGGCAAATCGTGACGCGCCCGTTGCAAAAAATGGTTCTCGCCATCCGACGAAATGCCGACAGCGGGGAGCGTGTCCCGGTCGAGGTCTCGAGTTCGGACGAATTGGGTGTAGTCGCGTTGGCCTATAACGATCTTCTAGACCGCGAGATCGAGCGTGAGCAGGCGCTCAAAGAAACGAACCGTGCCCTGCACCTGTCGCAGGACGAGTTCAAGCGGCTCAATGCCAATTTGGAAGAGCGCGTCCGCACACGCACCGCGGAACTGCACGCTCGGGGAATTGCCTTGTCCGACAGCGAACAGCGCTTTCGGGATTTCGCCAAAGCCTCGTCCGACTGGTATTGGGAAATGGACGAGGATCTGCGGTTCTCGTATTTCTCCGATCGGTTCAGCGACGTTACCGGCGTGGATGTGTCGATGCTATTGGGCAAGACCCGCGAAGAAACCGGCGTGCCGGACGTGGACCCCGAACAGTGGCGACGCCACCTTGATGCCCTGCACAACCGGCGTCCCTTCCGCAACTTCATCCATCCCCGGAAAAAGCCCGACGGATCGACCGTTTGGCTATCGATCAACGGTGTCCCCTATACCAGCAGCGACGGACGCTTCATGGGATTCCGCGGAACCGGCAACGACATCACAGAGCTCGTAGAGGCTCGCCGGGAAGCGGAATCCGCGAGCCGGGCCAAATCCGACTTCCTGGCCGACATGAGCCATGAATTACGAACGCCGCTGAACGCCATCATCGGCTATTCCGAATTGTTGCGGGAAGAGGCACACGACAGCACAGACCGGCAACTCCTCGACGACCTTTCCAAGATCGACAATGCTGGCCGCCAGCTTCTCGAACTGGTCAACGACATCCTCGATATATCCAAGATCGAAGCCAACATGATGGAAGCGAGCTTCAGTCCTGTTTCGCTGGATACCTTGCTCGATGAAGTGGCGGACATCATGAACCCGGCTGTCGCGGAGAAACGCAATACTTTCTGTATCGAAAACAACGCCGACCGACCGACGCTTTATACCGACAGCCAAAAGTTGCGTCAGATACTCCTCAATCTTCTCAGCAACGCCGCAAAATTCACTACGGAGGGCGACATCCGATTGTCCGTCGATCGTGACGGCGACGATTGTCTACGCTTCCGCGTATCGGATACCGGCGTCGGCATGTCGGAAGATCAACTCGCGAAGGTATTCGAACCGTTCGTCCAAGGTGAACCGTCGATCAGCAAGGAATACGGCGGTACCGGATTGGGTCTAGCATTGAGCAAACGCTTTGCGACATTGCTGGGAGGGCGGCTGGAAGCCGAGAGCCGGGAAGGCGTTGGTTCCGAATTCACGGTTATCCTGCCGATTCAGCGGATCGAGCGATCGAGACCCAAGGAGGCGATTGCGTCATGATGCCAACCGTCACCTCGCCGAAAACCGGAATCCTGATGGTCGAGGGTGCAATGGCGAACCGCGACAGGTTTTGCCACCAACTGGTACATCGCGGATTTGATCGGAAAGTACCCGGCAGATGAACTCAAATCGGCAGCACACCGCTATCCGCGTGCTCGTCGCGGACGATAACGAAACGAACCTGGAGCTGGCCCGGCGTTGCCTAGAGCGCCTCGGCTGCACGGCGGACGTTGCGACTGACGGCCTGCAAGCGATACACGCCCTGCAGAGCGCACCCTATGACATCGTGTTCATGGATTGCCAGATGCCGAACCTCGATGGCTTTCAGACCAGCAAGCATATTCGAGAATTCCCCAATCAACTGAAATGCAGGGACGGAATCCCGATCATCGCGTTGACGGCGAGCGCGACCGAGGAAGTCCGGGAACAATGTCTCACCGTGGGCATGAACGACTTCATCACGAAACCGTTCACGCTTGACCAGCTACGCCACGCGTTGTCGCGATGGCTTCCCGAACGCTTCCAACGGGATCAAGACGACGAATACGCCGATCAATCGAATTCGACGTTGGACGGCTATGAAAAGGATTCATCCATCGTCAACGGCGTCGACAAAAACACGCTCGATGCGCTTCGGATCCTGGATACGGCCGAGACGCCCTACGGCTTCATTGGTCTCGTCAACACATTCCTCGAAAGTTCGAGAAAACAAATCGACCGGCTGCAGGAAGCATTCGACACACGGGACACCGAGACAATCGCACAAATCGCGCATTCCCTGCGGTCCAGCAGCGCGAACTTAGGGGCGGTCACTCTGTCGCAACTTTGCAAGGATCTGGAAAATAAAGCAGACCCGGGGGCCTTGCCGGCAGTTGGCGACCTGATCGTTGCCATCTCGGAGGAGTTCGATAAGACATGCTCGACCCTGGCCGTCGAGATGACGAAATCGCGATCCTTCGGCATGAATCGCGTCCCGAGGCGCGTAAAACCCGTTGCCGACGACGCCGCTTTGATCCTGGTTATCGATGACGATCCAACGCAACGTACGATCACGAAGCGCTATCTGAACCAAGCGGGCTACCGCGTCGAGGAAGCGAGTGACGGGCTCGAAGGATTGGAGACCGCACGGCGGTTGTGCCCGGACCTCATCCTCCTCGACGTGGTCATGCCGAAACTGAATGGCTTGGATGTCTGCCGTCAAATCCGCGACGACAAGATACTGACCCACACGCCCGTTCTGATGGCGACCGGATTGGACAATACGGCCGCGCTCGACAAATGCTTCAAAGCGGGCGCGACCGATACCATCGCTAAGCCGACGGTGTGGAACCTCTTGCAATATCGCGTAAAATTCCTTCTTCGCCGGCACCAGGCCGAACAGGAACTCCGCGATGCGAAATCGAAAGCCGAAGCCGCGAACCTGGCGAAAACGCATTTTCTGGCCAATATGAGCCATGAGTTGCGAACGCCGCTCAACGCCATCCTCGGATTCTCGGAGGTCATCAAGGACCAGCACTTCGGTCCGGATGGGACAGCCCAATATCAGGACTACGCGAAAAACATACATGAGAGCGGCCAACACCTCTTGGACATTATCGACGACGTCCTCGACATGAGCCGGGCCGTCTCCGGCAAACTCGAATTGGCCGACGAGGATGTCGACCTCCGTGAGGTAATCGACACCGCTATCAGGCAAATTGGCCCTTCCGCGGAACAGAATGGCATATCGCTGAGCGACGAGGCCCAGAGCCCGTTGCCGACCATCCGCGGCGACTCCCGCCGGCTCGTGCAGATACTTCTCAACCTGCTCTCGAACGCCGTCAAATTTACCCCTGATGGCGGAAGCGTCCGCGTTATGGCCGAGGCCAACGACGCCGACGGCATTTCCATCTCGATTGCCGACAGCGGTGTCGGCATTGACGCCGGCCGAATCGCCGAAATCTTTCAGCCGTTCAAGCAACTCGACGGCGCCTTCAACAAGAAACACGAAGGCACGGGATTGGGCGTTCCGATCGCCGCCGAACTGGCGCGTCTGCATGGCGGAAGTATCGAATACGAAAGCGTGCCCGGCACCGGAACAACGGCAACGCTCAGACTTCCGGTCCGTCGAGAAGATTCGTCAGATATTGACGACAGCGTTGCGAAATCGGCGTAACGCCGTTTCGGCGGCACGACAGTCCGAACGAGCTTCAGTACAACACCTTCACCTTGACCCGGGGCTTAGTCTTCGAGCCGCCCTTGCCTTCGATGCGGATCGGGGGCTTGGACTCGCAGGCGGCCACGAGCACCGCGCCCGCCCCGGCGGCAACCAGCTGGGCGATCATGCCGCGCCGCGATATCGGGTGTTTGTCCATTCCTGAGATATACTCCCGCGCCTGGCAAAGGCCAGACACGATTGCGGCAACGTGGAACGGCAGAGCAAAACATGGACTGGAACTGGCAGTATTTCGCCTACTTCATCGCCGGCGCGGCGCTGCTTCTGTTCGTCATGCGCGCCCGCGGCGCGGCCGGCATGAAGGGGTATTCGTTGATCGCGCTCGCGATTTTCCTGGTGCTGGGCGTGCTGTTGCTGGTCAACGCGCTGAGCCGCTAACCCCCCCAAAACCGCGGGGAATTTCACGCTTTGCCTGTTTGTCGCGATACAAATCCAGCAAAATCAACCACTACGGTAATGTTTGGTTAATGCGATCCCCCTACCCTGCGCGCCGATAGAAAGGCGGACCCCGCCTTTCGAGCAGGTTTTTTGGAGACGCAGGATGGACAAGAGCATCTACGAACAGATCGGCGGCGCCGCCGCGGTCGATGCTGCGGTCGATATTTTCTATCGCAAGGTTCTGACCGATTCGACCATCAGCCATTTCTTCGATTCCGTCGATATGGACGACCAGGAAGCGAAGCAGAAGGCCTTTTTGACCATGGCGTTCGGCGGACCGAACGAATACACCGGCAAGGACATGCGGACCGCCCATGCGGGTCTGGTGTCGCGCGGCCTGAACGACAAGCATTTCGACGCGGTCTGCAAGCATCTCAAGGAGACGCTGGAAGAACTCGGCGTGCCGGAAAATCTTCTGAAGACGGTCCTCGGTGTCGCCGACAGCGTGCGCGACGACGTCCTCAACCGCTGATCGGACGCCGCCTTAACTCATGCCGACCCTGACCGTCGCCGGAACTCCGTATGACTGCGCCGATGACGAGACGGTGCTGGAGGCACTGTCGCGCCAGGGCGTCACAGTGCCGAATTCCTGCCGCAAGGGTGCCTGCCAGTCCTGCATGATGCGGGCGATGGACGGTCCCGTCCCGGCCAAGGCGCAAGCGGGCCTCAAGGAGACTTTCGTCCACGAAGGATACTTCCTCGCCTGCCAATGTCGGCCCGACGGCGACCTTACCCTGGGGTCGCCGGCCGCAGCGAGCCCGTTCCAGCAAGCCATCGTGGTCTTCACCGAGCCGCTCGCCGACGCGGTGCAGCGCGTGGTCCTGCGGCCGGAGACGCCGCTCCGCTATCGTGCCGGACAGTTCGTCAATCTGCGCCGGCCGGACGGCCCGATCCGCAGCTACTCGCTCGCCAGCCTGCCGGGCCCCGTGCCGGAACTGGAAATCCACGTCAAACGCCTGCCGGGCGGCGCGGTCAGCAATTGGATATGCGACACGCTGCGGCCCGGCGACACGGTCGAAATTGGGACGCCGACGGGCACCTGTTTTTATATGCCGGCGCGCAAGCCGCAGAACGTGCTGCTGATCGGGACGGGAACCGGCTTGGCGCCGCTGTTCGGTATCGCGCGGGACGCGCTGCTCGCCGGACATCAAGGCGACATCCATCTCTATCACGGCAGCCGCACGCAGGGGGGTCTGTACCTTCACCATCCGCTGCGCGACATGCACGCCGCGCACGGCAATTTCCATTATCATCCCTGCGTCTCGGGCCGGGATGTGCCGGACGACTGCATCGCCGGTCGTGCGGACGACATCGCATTGGGGGATTTCGGCGACCTAAGCGGCTGGCGGGTGTTCCTCTGCGGACTGCCGGACATGGTGCACGCGGCCCGCAAACAGGCGTATCTCCAGGGCGCGCGCCTGGCGGACATCCACGCGGACGCCTTCGAACTGGCGGCGCGCGACGACGCGTCGGGAAACCCGTCGACGGCCGTATCCGGTTAGTCCGCCCGTTCGACCCAACCCCGATCGAGATACGGCGTGTCGCCCACCCTGCTATGCGTCAGGTGCACGCGATACCCTGCCGCGCCATTGACGGTGACGGTATCGGTTTCCTGTTCCGGCAGATCGCCGGATGCATCGGGCATGGCTTCCGACAGGACGCGGCCCTGCACATGCGCGGGCACATCGATCCCCAGTAGCGTCAACACGGTCGGCAGGACATCGACGATCCCGGCCCGAAGCTCGGACGCACCGCCGGCACGGAAGGCATCGCCCGACACCGCGAGCCAGTTGCTCAACTCGATCGCATGCAGGCCGCCATGCAAGCCGCCGTCCACCGGATAGGCGGCGTTCTGCAACGTATGCCCCGTCAGGCCCGCCGAATTCGGCCGGTCGTCGCTGGCGAGGATCAGTCCGATGTCGGGTGCCCGCGGATGGTCGATCTGCAAATGACTGTGGTGCAGCGCGCCGACGCCGTCGCGGGTCGATACCGGCCCGCACCACGGTTGCGCTTGCAGCCAGTCGACCACCTTTCGGATCAACGCCGGGTCCGACTCCCGCACATAGACGCCGCCGCCGTTGGACAAGGCGATCGCGATGTCGGCGCCCTCGGTCACCGTCTTGCCGACGCTGAACCCTGCCGCGCGGAATTTTCCGGCGAGGTCGACGCTTTCCTCCGCCACGGTGATCTGCCCATGGTCGGATAGCGTGATGACCTGCAACGCGTCGCCCGGCCCGTCGGTCGCCCGCCACTTCAGCAGACGGCCGAACTCCGCATCCAAGTGCCGTAGCGCCTGCAGGTTCGGGTCGGTTCCGATGCCCTTGTAGTGATAGCTGTTGTCCGGCTCGCAATACCACAGGACGGTGACGTCCGGCTGCAGCTCCGGCTCGATGTAGTCGAGATACACATCCGTCGCATAGGTCAGCCATGACAAGGACGGGATTTCATGCTTCGGGATCGGCCCAACCCGGTCGAGCACCTCGGCGATCCGCGCCGCCGGCACCGACGCATCGGGCCGGTGCAGCGCTAGGCGGAACATGTCCATCGCCTCGGCCTTATGGTGCAGCATGCGGCAGCCGCCGGGCGTCCCCGCGCTCAAGACCGCCAGCGTCTTACCCGCGTCCGCCAGCAATTCGCCCATCACCGGCACGTCGACCAGCTTGCCACCGAGCCGCCGGTCGCCCTCGGCCAATTGCGTCTCGTCACCGGTATTGAACAAGCCGTCGGGCGCAGCCACCGGGTCCAGGAACTTGTTGCCGACAATGCCGTGACGCTGCGGGTAGCAGCCGGTGATCATCGCCGACTGGTTGACGCGCGTCTCGGTGGGAAAGGTCGAGCGGCTGTTGGGAAAGGCGAAGCCTGCCTCGGTGAACGCGCAGAGGTTCGGCATCAAATCGGGCGTAACCATATCCGGCCGCAAAGCGTCGAAAGCGAGAATCAGGACCCGTCGGTTCGCCGGCATAGGATCACGCCTCGTCTTCGTCGAGGTCCTTCGGCGTGCCGCCGAGACCGGTGACCATCGCCCGGACCTCGTCGGCACAGGCGTCGAGTTCGGCGGCGTCGGTGCCGCGCATGACGAGGCTCACGCGGAACTCGCCCCGCGCGTATTGCGGATAGCTGCCGATATCGACCTCCGGGTAGCGCTCCTGGATTTCGCCGAGTCCGCCGGCGACCATGCCCTCCCCCAAATTGCAGAGAACCGTACGCGACAGCACCGGCACGCCGCCGACGAGGCCACCTTTTACGCCGTCCAGCATGGCGCGCATGATCGACGGCACGCCGGCCATGACGAAGACATTCTCCACCTGGAATCCCGGCGCGGTCGAGATCGGATTGTCGATCAGCGTGGCGTGTTCCGGCGTGTTCGCCATCCGCATCCGCGCCGCGTTCAGCTCCATCTCGCTATGCTCGTAATGCTCCATCAGGCGACGCGTCGCCTCCGGGTTCTGGATCAGCTTCTGGCCGAACGCCTTGGCGACGCACTCGGCGGTGATGTCGTCATGCGTCGGACCGATGCCGCCGGTCGTGAAGACATAATCGAATTTCGCGCGCAGCGTATTCACCGCGTCGACGATTTCCGCCTCGATATCGGGCACGACCCGCACTTCGGAAAGGCGGACGCCGACTTCGTTCAGCGTCACGGCGATATGCGCGACATTCTTGTCCTGAGTCCTGCCGGACAGGATTTCATTGCCGATGACGATGACGGCGGCGGTAACGGTTTTCTTAGGCGTCTTCATGGAACGGTCCGGATCAGGCGAAAGGAAGGCTTGCGATCATAACGAAGGATGCCGCCGAGTCACCCATGGAAACGGCGGCATCCTTCAATTTTCGGTGCGCTCAGGCGGCCCACCGGCCGCGCCGATCAATGCGCGTAGCTCGGGTCCATCCGGTCGAGCCGGCGCAGATGCCCGGGCCAGCCCATGTCGCCGAACGCGGTGCCGCGCGACACCATCTGGCCGCGGGTATGCTCACCGACGTCCTTGGACACATGGATCAGTTCCGCCCCGGTCGACATCGCGTCGACCTGGGCCTGACAGGATTTCTCCAGCCGGAACATCATCCAGAACGCCTCTTGAATATTGCGCCCGCAGGTCAGCAGGCCGTGATTCTTGAGAATCAACGCCATATTCGTTTCGCCGAGATCTCGTTGCAGCCGCTGGCATTCATCCAGGTTCGTCGCGACGCCTTCGTAGTCGTGATACGAGATCGCGTCGTAGAACAACATCGAATGTTGCGACAGCGGCAGCAAGCCGCAGTCCATCGCGGACACGGCCATGCCGGCACGGGTATGCGTGTGCAGCGAACAGGCCACATCGTCCCGGCCGCCCAACACGGCGCTGTGGATGGTGAAGCCGGCGGCGTTGACGCCGTACTCGCTGTCTTCGGTCAGGATATCGCCGTCGAAGTTCACCTTGACCAAACTGGAGGCGGTGATCTCCTCGAAGAACATCCCGTGCGGATTCAGCAGAAAGGCATCCGGCTCGCCCGGCACCCGGGCGCCGACATGCGTGCCGGTCAGGTCGGACATGTCGTAGAAATCCAAAAGACGATAGCAGGCGGCCAGGTCGACGCGGGTCTGCCATTCCTCGGGGGTTACGCGATCGCGTAGTGACATTTGCTAGCTTCCTTCTCGTCTCAATGCTTGTAGCTGGGATCGACGCGGTCGAGCTGACGCAAGTGGCCGGGCCAGCCCCGGTCCGCACCGGCGGTGCCGCCCTTCCGGAAATGCTCCGCGGTGCTGTCCTGCACCGACTGCGAGATTTCCGTAACCTTGGCGCCCGCCGCCATGGCGTCGATCTGCGCCTGACAGGCCTTCTCCAGCTTATGGATCAGCCAGAAGGCATGCGGGATGTTGTAGCCGCAGGTCATGAGACCGTGATTGTGCAGGATCATCGCAAGGTTCGTCGGCCCCAGGTCGGCGACCAGACGCTCGCGCTCATCGAGGTTCGTCGCGACGCCCTCATAGTCGTGGTAACCGGTGTTGCCGATGAACCGCGCCGAATGCTGCGTGATCGGCAACAGGCCGCATTTCAACATGGAGACCGCCATCCCGGCCCGGGTATGCGTGTGCAGCACGCATTGCACGTCGTGACGCGCGCCGTGCACGGCGCTGTGGATCGTGTAGCCCGCGGCGTTGATACGGTACTCGGTATCGCTCAGGATGTTGCCGTCCATGTCGATCTTGACCAGGCTCGACGCCGTGATCTCGTCGAAGAACAGGCCGTATGGATTGATCAGGAACGTGTCTTCTTCGCCCGGAACCCGCGCCGAAATATGCGTGCCCGTCAGATCGGACATGCCGTAGTAATCGACCAGCCGGTAACAGGCGGCCAGGTCCACGCGTGTTTTCCATTCTTCCGGCGACACCTTTTCCCGCATCGTCGGGATGTCTTCCGGGCGCACATCGATTGCTGCCAGCGCTGACATAAGCGATTCCTCTCTCGGATAAACTGATTAAGAAATGGACGGGCCGCAGGACGACCGAATTCGTAGTATAACATAGGATCGCACCGGCCGGCCAAACGGCACCACATGGTCCATTTTCCTGACAGTTCCGGCTTTTTAGGGGATTTTCCGATATGCGCGTTCTCACGATCCTGCCGCAACATAACCTGCAGGACGTCCCGGCCGAGGCGGCCGCGATCGAAGCCGCCGGCTACGACGGCGCCGTCACCATGGAGAATAAATACGAGCCGTTTCTGCCGCTCGCCGTGGCCGCGACGGCGACAAAGCGAATCGAGTTGTCCACCGGCATCGCGATCGCCTTCGCCCGCAGCCCCATGGTCGTCGCCGAGACCGCACATGACCTGCAAACGGCGTCGAACGGCCGTTTCGCGCTGGGACTGGGCTCGCAGGTCAAGGGCCATAACGAGCGGAGGTTCAGCGTGCCGTGGAGCCCGCCGGTGCCGCGCCTGCGCGAATACATCGAAGGCCTGCGCGCGATCTGGCGGTGCTGGGAGAAGGGCGAGAAGCTGAACTATGTCGGCGAGCACTATCAATTCACCCTGATGACGCCGAACTTCATTCCCGACCGGAACGGCCTGCCGCCGATCCCGGTGACGATTGCCGCCGTTGGGCCGGCGATGTTGCGGCTCGCCGGGCGGGTCTGCGACGGCGTGCGGCTGCATCCGTTCTGCACCCGGCGCTACCTCGAAGAGATCGTGATGCCGCGCTTGGAGGAAGGTTTCGCCAAGGGCGGCACCAAGCGGGAGAACTTCGAGATCACCGGCGGCGGTTACATCGTCACGGGCCCGGATCAGGAAAGCATCGACAAGCTGTTCGAATGGGTGCGCTACCGCGTCGCCTTCTACGGCTCCACGCGCAGCTATTTCCCCGTCTGGGAACTGCACGATCAGCAAGATCTCGGCATGAAGCTGCACGAGATGTCGAAGCGCGGCGAGTGGGACAAGATGGCCGCCGAAATCCCCGACGACATCGTGCATTTGTTCGCCGCCGTCGGCAGCTACGACGAGATCGTCGGTGCCGTCGAGGCGCGTTTCGGCGGCGTTTCCGACACGCTGAACGCCAGCATGTCGGCCGACGTGGACGTTTCGCTGCCGGGCGAGATCATCCAGGGCCTGCAGAAAATCCCGACGCCATTCACGGAATTCAAACGGACGTGGTGATGCCGCCAAGACGCTTTGGCGCACTTTTTCCCATCTGTTTTCCCCAATTTGCTACCGCAGGGTGAGAGATCACCCAAAAAACCCGTATTGTTCGCTTCTTTTCGAACAGGAAGCAGGGTAAACATCAAAGAATTGCCGATAATAGGAATTTTATCTGCATATTCAGTGGCTCTACAACCTGGGCGGAATAGGGGGGCTTTTCTGCGCGCAGGGGTAAGTCGATGTTAAGACATCGGGAATAAGGTTAACGCCAGTATTCATATTTAATTTCGTTTCCAATCATGGCCGATAAAGACGACACCGAGCAGCCAAAAGAGACCCCGGCAAACGGCACGCCAGCGAGCGGCGTCCGGGCGGCCGACGCTGCGGTATTGATCGTCGATCAGACAGGCACCGTCGGGCCACAAGCATTGGGAATCCTGCAAAAAGCGGGGTTCGAATCGGCGATTGTTACCAGCGACACTAAGACCGCGCTCGCTGAAATCGCGTCCGCTCCGCCGAGCGTCATTTTGGCCGTGCCCGGGAAAGCCAACGCCGACGGTCTCGCCCTTATCGACGGTCTTAACGATAACGGTGAAATCTATTCGGGTCCGATCCTGTTCTTTACGGAAGCGTCGGATCATACCGGCCATCGGGAATTGCTCTCCTACGTCGGCACCGACTTCGTCTCGCTGCCGCTCGATCCCATCGAACTGATCGCTCGGGTGCAATCGCACGCGCAAATTCAAGCGAAGCTGGTTCGCCGAACCAAGCGCCTCGACAGCGCGCTCGCTTTGTTGAAGGAAACGGAGAAACGGCTGGCCAGCGAACTCGAGTCGGTCCGGTCCGAGAACCGCGAGCGCATCGACTATTTCGCCGAAACGCATCACGAATTGCGCACGCCGCTCAATGCGATCTGCGGCATGTCCGATGCCATGCGACAGGAATCATTCGGCCCCATGCCCGACGGCAAGTACAAGGAATATGCCAGCAACATCTTCGATGCGGGCCAGCACCTGCTTGGCATTATCGACTCGCGGCTCGATCTGACCCGTATCGAGGTCGGCGCCGAGCCGCTCGAGATCGAAGATGTCAGCGTCAACAGCGTCATCGAGGAAACCACCGAGATGCTCGGCCAACTCGCGGCCGACGCCAACATCAATCTAGAAATCGACATCGAGCCCGATCTGCCGGTCATCGAGACCGACAAGCGCAAACTGAAACAGGTGCTGGTCAATCTCGTGTCCAACGCGATCAAATACACACCGGAGCACGGCCGCGTCATGCTGTCGGCGAAGCGCGCCGAGAAAGAAGGCGTCCTGGTCCTGGTCGTGTCGGATACCGGCATCGGCATGACAGCCGAGAATCTGCACGAAGTCATGAAACCGTATAAGCGGGGCTCTCATGACGACAAAGGCACCGGTCTCGGCCTGCCGATCGCCCGCAAGCTGATCGAATTGCTTGGCGGGGAAATCGACCTGCGCAGCGCGCCCGGCCGCGGCACCTCGGTGAGGATCGAGTTGCCGATCTCGATCCCCGGACAGTCACCTCCCGGTCAATCGCCCCCGAAAGAAGCGGTCGGTTAGCCTGCTTCCGGCGGCGCCACCAACCCTTCCTTTTCCAGCAACGGATAGATACCGCCAGCGGTCAGGATGCGAAGCAACGCGTCCGGTATGGGCTTCGCCTCGAGCGATGCCCCCGTGGTGACATTCCGGACCGAAAAGTCCTCGAAGGACACGGCGGCGATGTCGCCCTCCGCGAAAAGGTCCGTCACACCCGGGCATTCCAACGCCGGAAAACCGAAATTGATGCAGTTCCGGTAAAACAGCCCGTTGATCGATTCCGCCACGAGGCAGGCGACGCCGAGCAAGCGCAGGTTCCGGGCGGCGGGGCGCGACGATCCCATGCCGAAATTCGGCTCGGCTATGATGATGTCGCCCTTGCTCATCTCGTCGACCCAGCCGGGACGGTTCGCCGAGAAGATATAGTTGATCTGTTCTTCCGGCGGCAGGTAGTAGCAGCGGCTCGGCAGAATCAAATCGGTGTTGATGTTGGCCTCGAAGCGCCAGGTCTTGCCTTCGAATTCCATGGACTAGCCTCCCCGTCCGAGAAATTCACTGGGGTCGGCGATCGCGCCCTTGATCGCCGAGGCGGCCACCGTCGCCGGCGACCCCATGTAGATCTTCGCGCTGGGATCGCCCATGCGGCCCTTGAAGTTGCGCGTGCTCGCCGTGATGCAAGTCTCGCCGGCCGCCAACACCCCAAGATGCCCACCGCCGCAGGCTCCGCAGGTCGCATTGGTCACCACCGCGCCGGCTTCGACGAGAGTCGACAATACCCCGCTCTTGGCCGCCTGCCGGTAGATGGTCTGCGACCCCGGCGTGACAATGAGGCGCACCTTGTCCGACACCTGCCGCCCTGCCAGCACCTTCGCCGCGCATTCCAAATCGTCGATCGTGCCGTTGGCGCAGGACCCGATGAAGGCCTGGTCGATCGCGGTCCCGGCGAGGTCACCGACCGGCCGGGAATTGTCCAGAACGCTGTCGGGCAATGCCACGAGCGGCTCGATTTCGTCGAGACGGATCGTGCGCCGGTCGGCATAGGACGCGTCCGCGTCCGGATACTGCGCCTCGTAGGCCGGATGGTCCGGGTTGTGGTCGTCGATGTGATCGAACAGGATTTGATCGGGCTCGAAGGTCGCGAACTCGGCGCTCAGTTCCGCGCCCATGGTGGTCAACGTACGCCGCGCGTTCATGTTGAGTTGCGGCAAGGCGGCCCCGCCGAACTCGACATTCATCGTTTCATGCCCGCCGTAGGTTCCCGCAATATGCAAAAACACGTCCTTCATCGAAACCGCCGGTTTGAAGCCGCCCTCCAGGTCATAGCGGACGGTCTCGCCGACCCGGAACCAGGTCTCGCCCTTGGTCAGCGCATAGGTGATGTCGGGCGCGCCGACACCCCGGGCGATGCAATTGAACGCCCCCGCGCTGCAGGTATGCGAATCGCTGCACAACAGGACCGTACCGGGCATCGCATAGGCATGGTCCGCGACCAGGACATGAGCGATACCCTGCCGCCGCCCCACATCGTGGAAACGCTTGATGCCGAATTTCTCGACGAAACGCCGGCCGGTCTGGTGCGCGGTGGCGCTGGCCACATGGGCCGCGGGCGCACGGTGATCGAAGGCGACGACCACGCGGTCCGGATCGATCACATGCAGAATTTCGCGCCACACGCTGTCCATGAAATTGTTGTCGAACATGACCACCGTATCGACGTTGACGGTGACCAGGTCGCCCGGCCGCACACGAGCCTGCCCGCTTTGCCGGGCGAGGATTTTCTCGATGATGGTCATGCCCATGGCGTTTTCCTTCGCACCCGCTAGTCGCCCGCCGCGCTTTTCGGCGCGGAATCCCCCTCGACCGCATACCGATGTTCCATCTCGGTCAACGTGTCGTATCCGACCAAGGCGTTGACCTCGTCGAACGAGACCAGCAGGTCGGGCCGGTCCACCTCTTCGTTGCTGGCCACCATCTCCTGGAAGGCATCCATGGCGTTCATCATGCCACGCACCGCCGAGGTCGACAGCAGCCGCGGATAGCTCACCGCCGCGACGCCCATCTCCTGCAGGCGGCCCGGCGAGATTAGCGGCGTGGTCGGTCGCGACCGGATGCCGAGCCCCATGTTCACGGTCAGCGGCTTGGGCACGTTTCGCGCCACCTTCTCGATATCCTCCGCCGACAGCAGCGCATCGGCGAAGAGTAGATCCGCTCCCGCCGCCGCATACATGTTCAGCCGGTCGATGGCCGCGTTCAAACCTAGAACGCCGGCGGCGTCGGTCCGTGCCTTGATGACGAAATCGTCGTCGCGGCGCGCATCGCACGCTGCCTTGACCTTCTGGACCATTTCCTCAGCCGGGATCACGTCCTTGCCGACCATGTGGCCGCACCGCTTGGGCCAGACCTGGTCCTCGAACATCACCGCGGCGACTCCCGCCTGCTCGAAGGCGCGCGTCACGAAATGAACGTTGACCGCGTTGCCGTAGCCGGTATCGGCGTCGGCATGCAGCAGCAGGTCTTCGGCGCATTCGGCGATCGCACGGCAGAACCGCAAATTGTCTTCCAGCCCCATGATGCCCTTGTCCGACCAGCCGAGATGGCATTCGGAGAGCCCCGCACCGGAAATCGCGCCGCTTTTGAACCCGCGCGCCTGCACCAGCCGGGCGCTGTAACCGTCATACACGCCGGGCGAAATCAGGATATCCGGTCCTTCAAGCAATTCCTTCAGGCGGCGTCCTTTGCTTGGCATCTTTATCCCTCCATCTGTGTACGGTGCACGGCCCGGTGGCGGCTCGACCCGCCACCATACGGCTATGGCGCAACAATAGCGGTGACGCGGCCCAAGGACAAAACGACCACGTCACGAATGCCTTACGACCCTCCGCCACGACGCCGGCGACCGTCTTGCGGTCAATTGCCGCATGGCGGACGGCGCGGCCGCGCCCTATTCAAATACGCGTTGACGTGCAACCCGATCCGGACAGGTCCACGGGTGACATACGGCCGCAAAATTACGGGATATTTGGTGCGCGGGTTCTGTGCCTTCGCGTTGATTCTCGTTGCGTTTGCACATCAACCGGCCGCCGTGTCCGGTATCCCGGACGCCCGCACGGCCGACCGCGCGACCTATACATTGCCCGACGGAAGCCTGCCGCAGCTTTGCATCTCCAGACTGGGAGAAAGCCGCGAAACCGGATCCGTTCTCGGGCCTTGCGAATTCTGCCGCATCGTTGGGGCCGTCCTGTTGCCGCCGCCGGCATGCGTGCCCGAGCCGGTTGTCCGGTCCGTCGCCGTCGACCTTACGGCGGCGCACGATGACCGCCCCTTCGCGACGGGGCACCGGCCCGACGCCCCATTGCGCGGCCCGCCGCCCGTCTAACCTCCCAACGACTTTCCAAAACACCTGAATCGACAGGCGCTTGACGGTATGCCGCTCATCGGCGCCGGTCACAATATCTTAAGACGCATGGAAAGAGACCGCGGCGACGATCCCATGGCCGCGCATGCTCTTTTTCTTGTGCAGCAGGAGAACCAAATGAAACGTATCGCCCTCACCGCCGCCCTGATCGCCGTCACCTTATCCGGCGCCGCCTTAGCCGGTGAGATCACCGTCGGCGACCTCAGGATCGACCAACCGTATGCCCGGGCAACCGTTCCCGGCGCACCGGTCGCGGGCGGCTACATGACGATCACCAACACGGGATCGCAGCCGGACCGGCTCGTCGGCGGGTCGGCACCCTTTGCCGGCAAGGTCGAAATTCACGAGATGAAGATGCAAGGCGATGTCATGAGAATGCGCGAAGTCGCCGGCGGACTGGAGATTCCGGGGAAAGGATCCGTCACGCTCAAACCCGGCGGCTATCACGTGATGTTCATGAAGCTCAAGGAACAGTTGAAGGAAGGCGAAAAACGGACCGCGACGCTAGTCTTCGAGAAAGCCGGCAAAGTCGACCTGCCTTTCGCGGTCAAGAGCATGGGCAGGAGCATGAAGCACCGCGGCCGCGGCATGAAGGACAAATAGGGAGAGGTTGAAAGATGACCTTGAAAACTCTTCGACTAGGGGCGTGGGTGGCGGTTGCCGCCCTAACCCTTCTTTTGAGCGGCGTCATGATCTACCAGTCCATCTACAAGGGTACCGAGAAGTCGGTCGTCTCGGCAGCGCGATTGGGAGCGCCCTTCAACCTCATCGATCACAATGGCAACCCTATCTCGGAAAAAGCTTTCGCGAACCATCCGATAGCCTTGTTCTTCGGATTCACCCATTGTCCGGAGGTCTGCCCGACCAGTCTCAACGAACTCGCGATCCTGCTCGACGACCTGGGGGAAGACGGCGCGCCGCTCAAGGCCTTCTTCGTGACCGTCGATCCGGAACGGGATACGCCCGAACTGATGAAGAACTACGTCACGGCCTTCTCGCCGCGCATCACGGGGATCACAGGGGATCCGGCGGAAATCGCGAAACTCATCAAGGCGTGGCGCGTCTACGCCAAGAAGATCCCGCTGGATGACGGCGACTACACGATGGACCATACCGCGTCGATCTACCTGGTCCGTCGGGACGGCAGCTTTCAGGGCACGATCGCCTTCCGCGAAGACCCGAAGATCGCGGTGCAGAAATTGCGGCGGCTGGCTACCGGCAAGGCATCCTAGACCACCCCAAGCAGTGTGCGTCGCCGGTCAGTCGCCGGGGTCGTATTTGGATTCCATAGCGTCGAGTTCGGTAAGCCCCATGAGGGCGCTCAACTGCGCGAAGTCGACCTGCAGATCGGGCCGTTCCACCGGCTCGTCCGCGTAGGCGCCGTCCTTGAACGCCTGCATCGCGGTCATCATGCCATGGACCGCCGCCGAACTGAGCATCCGGGGATAGGTCACCATGGCGACCCCCATTCCCTGCAATTGCTTGGCGGTCAGCAACGGCGTCGTCGAGCGCGCCTGCAAGCCGAAGCCCATGTTGCAGACGTAGGGCCGGGGCACGGCGCGCGCGACCTTCTCGATATCGTCCGCGGACAACAATGCATCGGCGTAGAGCGCGTCGGCCCCGGCCTCGGCATAGCGGATCAGCCGGTCGATGGCATCTTCGACATCGGTCACCCCGGCCGCATCGGTGCGGGCCATGATAACCGTGTCGGGATCGCGACGGGCATCGCAGGCGGCCTTTACCTTCTGCACCATCTCGGCGGCGGGGATGACATCCTTACCCTGCATATGGCCGCATCGTTTCGGCCAGACCTGATCCTCGATCATGACGGCGGCCATGCCGGCGTCCTCGAAACCCCGCACGGTGAAATAGACGTTCACCGCGTTGCCGTAACCGGTGTCGGCGTCGGCCCGCAGCAGCAGGTTCGTGCACTCGGCGATCGCCCGGCCGGCGCGCATGTTGTCCTGCGCCCCCATGATGCCCTTGTCGGCCCAGCCAAGATTGCTCTCGGATACGCCGGCCCCGCTGATCGTCGCGGCCTCGAATCCGGCGGCCTCTACCACGCGGGCGCTGAACCCGTCGTAAACCCCAGGTGCGACCAGGATTTCGGGCGCTTCCAACAGCTCCTTGAAACGACGTCCTTTGCTCTTCATCGGCCCGTTCCTGTTCGATTCGTGGAATTTTGATTAGATTGCGATACAGCAGTCTAACGACCACAGAATAATCGAGGACGTCCCTCATGGACAAAACCGCCGCCCAGCTCGTCGATTTCACGGCGGGCCTGCGCTATTCCGATATCCCCGCATCGACGGTCAAGGCAGCGAAAGGGCGACTGCTGGACTCCATGGGTTGCGCCATGGCGGCGGTGCTGGCACCCCCGGTGCGCGCCGCGCGCAAGCTTGCCTATCCGATCGCCGGTACCGACGGCGCGCGGATCTTCGGCACGCTGACGCGCACCACACCGGACCTCGCGGCGCTCGTCAACGGCGCGATGGTGCGTTACCTGGACATGAGCGACGCCTATCTGATGACCAGCACGGCGCATCCGTCCGACAACATTCCGGGACTGATCGCCATCGCCGAGCAAACCGGCGCATCCGGGAAAGAACTGATTCAGGCAATCGTGATCTCCTACGAGGTGCAGTGCCGCCTCTGCCAGGCCGCCCCGTTCCAGGTTGCGGGTTGGGACCAGCCCGTCGCCGGCGCACCCGGCGCCGCGATGGCGGCGGGTTGGATGTTGGGCCTCGACAAGGACCGGCTTCGCGATGCGCTTGCGCTCGCCGTGGTGCCGAACCTCGCCAGCAACCAGACGCGGAATGGACAGCTTTCCATGTGGAAGGGCGTCGCCGGGCCGAATGCAGCCCGCCAAGGCGTCTTCGCCGCACAACTCGCCGCCGCCGGGATGACCGGCCCGCAAGACCCGTTCGACGGACCGGTCGGCTTGTGGAATCAGACCGTGGGCAAACGCCACGCGGTACAGATTCCGAAAAGTCTCAAAGGCCACAAATTCATCATCGAACAAACCAACATCAAGACCTTCCCCGTCCGCGACGCGATCCAGGTACCGATCATGGCCGCGCTGAAACTGCGCGAGAAAGTAGACGTTGCCGATATCCAATCACTTCGCATCGACACCTACGCCAAGCATTTCGCCGCGCCGATGAAGGACAAGGCGCTTTGGACGCCGAAGACCCGCGAGTCCGCCGATCACTCCCTGCCCTTCTGCGTCGCGGCGGCGATGATCGACGGCGCGGTGACGCCGGCGACGTTCGCAAGCGGGCGCTATCTCGACAAGGACATCCTGGCGTTGATCAAGCGGCAGGAGATCACGCTGAACGACGACTTCGAGAAGGTCGCGCCCGCGACCCGGACCTGCCGTCTGATCGCAACGACCAAGGGCGGCAAGGAAATCTCCGTGCGGCATCGGCAAACGTTGCGCGACATCGAGCGCGGCCCGTCGAAACAGGCTTTCGAGGACAAGTTCCATCTCCTCGGGTCGGCGAGCCTGCCGGAGGACGCCCGCAACGAGATGGCCGACCTGATCTGGTCGATCGACAAGGCCAAGAGCATCGACCGCCTCGTCGACCTGACAGCGATCTGACGGAGACATTGCCCCGGCCCGGGACCTATGCGACGGTTGGGCGACTGACTTCTGAACTCAATTGGGCGGAACATCATGACGGCACAAGCGACATTGCCGCGCGTCGCGGTTATCGGCACCGGCGGAACCATCTCCTCGGTCGGCAAGAACAGCATGGACATCGCGACCTATGCGGAGAACAAGAAGAAATACGAGGTCGACGAATTGCTGGCGCAGTTTCCGGAGACCTCGCAGGTCGGCGATCTGTTGATGATCCGCTTCCGCGCGGTCGGCAGCACCGAGATCGGCCCGGCGGAATGGCTCGAACTACACGCCTTGATCCACAAGACCGCGGCCGACAACCCCGACCTTGCCGGGATCGTGCTGACCCACGGCACGGCGACGCTCGAGGAAACCGCCTATTTCCTGAACCTGACGGTGAAACTGGGCATCCCGGTCGTGCTGGTCGGCGCGCAGCGGCCGGCCTCCTCGATCAGCACGGACGCCGGGCTGAACCTGGTCAACGCGATCCGGGTCGCCGGCGCACCACAGTCGCGCGGCCTCGGCGTCCTCGCCGTGCTGAACGACGAGATCCACAGCGGACGCGACGTCACCAAGACCTCGACGCTGCGGCTACAGACGTTCAAGAGCCCGGACTTCGGCCTGCTCGGCCATGCCGACGCGGATCAAGTGATCTACTACCGAACGCCGGTGCGCAAGCGCGCGCCGGATACGGAATTCGATGTCGCCGGACTGGACAGCCTGCCCCGCGTCGACATCGTGCCGGGATATGCCGGTGCGGACGGCGTGGCGATCGACGCCTTCGTCGCGGCGGGTGCGAAGGGGCTGGTTGCCGCCGGATTGTTGCCGGGCTTCAACACCAAGGCGCAGATCGAGACCTATAACGCCGCCGTCGCGAAAGGCGTCGTCGTCGCGCAGAGCACGCGCAACAGCAGTGGCCGCGTCGTGAAGGTGAATAGCGGCCGACCCGACACCTGCGTGCTGGCCGACAACCTGCCGCCGCAGAAAGCGCGCATCCTGCTGATGCTGGCGCTGACCCGCTCGGACGATCCGGCGGAAATCCAGCGTATGTTCGAAACCTATTAGGACAACCGCGGCATGCAATTCCCCGACCCGCTGGTGCGCGGCACGCTGATCCAGCGCTACAAGCGGTTTCTCAGCGATATCGAAATGGAGGGCGGCGAGACGATCACCGCCCATGTCGCCAATCCCGGTTCGATGATCGGTTTGGCGGAACCCGGCTCGGAGGTTTGGCTGTCGCCGAACCGCAACCCGAAGGCCAAGCTGGACTGGCGATGGGAGATGGTGACCGTCGGCGACCATCTGGTCGGCGTGAACACGTCGCACCCCAACAAGCTGGTGGAAGAAGCCATCAGCCGCAACGGAATCGCCGAATTGACCGGCTACGATAGGTTGCGGCGCGAGGTGAAATACGGTCAGAACAGCCGGATCGACATCCTGCTGGAGGATGCGGCCAAATCCGACTGCTATGTCGAGATCAAGAACGTGAACCTGAAGCGCGCCCAGCCGGGCCGCGAGACCGCCGCCGAATTCCCCGACGCCGTCACCAAACGCGGCGCGAAGCATCTTGTCGAACTCGGCGACATGGTGGCCGACGGGCATCGCGCCGTGATGCTGTATCTGGTGCAGCGCGGCGATTGCGATCATTTGCGCATCGCCGGCGATATCGACCCGGCCTACGCCGAGGCGCTCGATACCGCGACGAAGGCAGGCGTGGAAGTCCTCTGCTATGTTTGCGACATGCGGAAGGACGGCATCGACGTGGCGGACGCAATTCCGGTCGAACTCTGATCCAAGCGCAGCCCGGTCGCTAATTCAGACCGGGGAAGTCGACGACCAGGGCGGCATGATCGCTGGCGTGCGGCCGATGGGCGCCGACGCCCGCCAGCCGGTCACCCGTGTACCGCTCGGCGTCCCGGTCGAGACCGATCCGCAGTATCTCCGGCCGCGCATCCGGCCACCGCGCGGCAAGCGCCGGTGACGCCAAGAGGGCATCCGGACAAGTGTAAACCGTTGAGTGTGGCTGGTGGAAAGTCCACCGCTCTTCTGATGGAATCCGCGACACCAAATCCACGGCGAAGCCCTGGAAGACCGAAGCGATCGACCGCGCCGGATCCGTTTCGGCAACGGCGGGTTCGTTCAGGTCTCCGACGATGAGCCAGAGGTTTTCCGCCGGCGTCTCGAACCGCCGCTCGATGAGGCGCCGAACCGCGAGCGCTTCCATGCGGCGAATCTCGAATACCGAGTCCGTGTCCGGGTATGGCGCCTTGAAATGGCACACGAATACCGTCAACCGCCCGACCGACACCTCAAGGCAGTCGCGCCGGAAGATGCGGTCACCGGCACCAACGGCGTCGGACGCCTCCAAACCGAGCGACACAGGAGTCTCCGCCGCGTGACTTGTAACGTCGTGTATCGGCAACCGGCTCATCACGGCGACGTCCAGACCGCGTCCGTCGTTTCCCGGCAGACACACGCGATGGGGATACGGCGGCACACCGCTCGGCACGAGAATCTCGTCGTGGAAATAATCGAGCGTGGCCTGATTGAAGACCTCTTGCAGGCTGATGATATCGGCGTTCGCCTTCTTCAAAACGCCGGCGGTCAGGCTCCGGTCGATGCCGTCGAGCGCCGCGGCCTCAGCACCAACATCCTCTTCGATATCCTGGTCCCGCGCGCCATCCAGATGGGCCACGCCGTCGTGAACGCGAAGCCGCATATTCTGGACATTGAAAGAAGCAATCCGCACGGTAATTGGACGCTAGCGTGCCTCGGTCCAACTCTCGGAGAACGCCAGCGAACAGGTACTGAAGGGCCGGCCTTCCCGCTCCCGTGGCCACGCCTGCCCGGGTGCGTCCTCGCCATTGATCGACAACCCCGCACTGAGCGCCGGCACGAACACGGTGCACACACCCACCGGCCGTTCCCCGGGTTTATCGCTAGGATAGGTGTGGATGAGCATCGGGTCGCCGAGGTCGCGCCACGAAAGCACCACTTCCTCGTCCGCCGAGCGTATGGTTTCGGTCCAATCCTTCTGGGCATCGCCGGACTTGGTGAACGCCGCATCGATCATGGCGATGCCCTGATCCGTCAGTTCCGGATTGAGGATCCCCTGAATGCCGGACTGCAGCCAGCGCGTCATGTCCCCGTTGTCGGAGTAGATGCGCCAGCCGTTCTGCGTCAGCTCGCTCTTGACGAAGAGGACATGACCGCCCCCCTTCGGACTGAAAATGATGCGCCAGAAACTGGCATTCGTCGTGTAATCGTCGCTATCGTCGACACTGAGCCGAATGAATGGGTTTTCGCCGGTCAACAACACGCGATTGGGATCCGCGACCGTCATGTCTCAATCCTTTCCGGTTCCGGTGATGAGCGTTCGGCCGAACAACGAATGGCATTGTCCACCGCTGGCATCGGCGAGTCACCGAATTTCGAAACTGCGCCTCAACTCAGGTGCGGTTGGGGTCCGCGCCGCCATACACCTCGGTCGGCGGCAGGGGGCTGCCCTCGAAGATGTTCTTTCCGGTCTTCTTGGTCGTGTTGCGCCACGCCGCCAGTTCCGCCGCACCGAACTCCACCGTCGGCGACGGATCGATATCGACGTTGCCGTAAGTGTCGACGCCGCGTACCAGCATCGCGGAATCGCGGTGCGCCCGAACTTCCGTATTCGTGGGCATCATTTCCACCAACAGGATAAGACGGCGCGCGTCCGACACGTTGACGCCGGAGCCGTGGATGATCCCGGCATTGAACAGGCCGATCTCGCCTGGCTTCAGGACGATGTCCACGGCTTTCGACTCGTCGATGTCGGCGGTGATGTATTGGCCGCGCGACAAGATGCTTTCGGGGTTACCCGTATCCTTATGCGGAAGGACCCCGGTCTTGTGCGAGCCGGGAATGACCTTAAGGCAGCCATGCGCCACGGTGCATTCCGCAAGCGCCAGCGCACCGATCACCAGGATCGGCTTGATCGGATTGTAGGCGCCGTCCTGATGCCAGCCGGCATGCGTCCGTCCGTCCGGGTCTTTGATGCGGAAAGCCATGCTGTAGCAGAGGATGTTCGGCCCGATCAGATCCTCGTAGACATCCAGGATGCCCGGGTGCCGCGCGATATCCTCGACCCACGGACACAGCAGATGCGACTTGCTTTTCAGCTTCTTGACGTCGTCCGGGTATTTCGCCTCGAACCGTTCGAGACAGCCGCGGAAATGCGCCACCTCCTCCGCCGACAACACCGGGACCGGCGAGAGGAAACCCTGCGTATGGAAATGCTCGACCGCGTCGTCGGAAAGAACCTTCGGCATCGCTACATCCCTTTCGTCAGCCTCACACCCTGCAATTTCACGCCTTGGCGGAAAGCCACGGTATCTCGGTCTTCAACGCCGCTTCATGGGCGGCGATCTCATCCTCGTACTGCATGGTGAGATCGATGTCGTCCAAGCCGTTCAACAGCACGTATTTGCGAAAGCTGTCGATCTCGAAGGCATACGACGTGCCGTCGGGTCCGGTGTAGCGCTGGGCGTCGAGGTCGATACTCATTTCCGCCCCGGGATCCGCATGCAATTGATCCCGCAGCCGGTCGCAGGTGTCCGTGTCCTGTACGAAAGTCAGCAACCCGTTCTTGCTGGCGTTGTTGAAGAAGATATCGCCGAAGCTGGGGGCGATCACGGCCCGAAACCCATAGGCGACCAAGGCATGAACCGCGCTCTCGCGCGACGACCCGCAAGCGAAATTGATGTTCGCGACCAGAATTTTGGCATCGCGGAATGCCGCCTGGTTGAGGATGAAGTCCGGGCGTTCGGCCTCATTCTGGTCGAACCGCAAATCGTGAAACAACACGTTGGCCCAATCCGCGTCCCACCGTTTCAGGAACCGCCCGGGCGTGATCTGGTCCGTGTCGGTATTCGGGCGATCGAAGGGAGCGGCGACCGCCGTCAGCGTGGTGAAGGCTTCCATCAGGCGTTCTCCTGCAACGTGCGGACATCGGTGAACCTGCCGGTCACCGCAGCGGCCGCCGCCATCGCGGCGCTCATCAAATGGGTGCGGACGCCCGGTCCCTGACGGCCGACGAAGTTCCGGTTGGACGTGGAGGCCCAACGCTCCTGCGGTTTGCCGATATCCCCGTTGAAGCCGCAGCACATGGAGCAGCCGGCCTCGCGCCACTCGAACCCGGCATCGGTGAAAATCCGGTCGAGGCCCTCAGCCTCCGCCTGCGCCTTGACCTGGCCGGACCCCGGCACGACCATCGCGAAGGTCGCGGCCTTCCGGCCCTTCACTACCGCGGCGGCGGCCCGCAGGTCCGAAAGCCGGCCGTTCGTGCAGGAGCCGATGAACACGCCATCCACGGCGAGATCGCTCAACGGCGCCCCCGCCTGCAATCCCATGTAGTCGATCGTGCTCTCCAGCGCCGCCCGACGCGTGGCGTCGCCCTCGTCGGCGGGATCGGGCACCGCGCCGGTCACCGGCAACGCATTCTCCGGGCTGGTGCCCCAGGTCACTGTCGGGGCGATGTCGCCTGCGTCGATAGACACCTCGCGGTCGAACACGGCCCCGTCGTCGGTCGGCAAGGTCTTCCAGAAGGCGAGCGCCTTATCCCACTCCGCATCCTGCGGCGCGAAAGGACGCCCCTTGAGATAATTATAGGTCACGTCATCCGGCGCGATCATACCGGCCCGACCGCCGGCTTCGATCGACATATTGCAGACGGTCAGGCGCTCCTCGATCGACATGTTGCGGATCGTCGTCCCCGCATACTCGATGACATGGCCGGTCGCACCCTGCGCGCCGATTTCACCGATAATGTGCAGGATCACGTCCTTTGCGGTGACGCCAAACCCAAGCGTGCCGTCCACGGAAATTCGCATCGTCTTCGGTTTGCGCTGCCACAGGCATTGCGTCGCCATCACATGGTAATGCTCGGTCGAACCGATCCCGAAGGCGAAGGCGCCGAGCGCGCCATGCGTCGAGGTGTGTGAATCGCCGCAGACGATCAACAGGCCCGGTTGGGTCAGTCCCTGTTCCGGCCCGACCACATGCACGATGCCGCGCCGCGGGTCGCCGAGCGTGAAGAACGTGACGCCGAACTCCTCGGCATTCGGGCCGCACAAGGCGACGCGCTCGCGCCGGTCCGGATCGTCGATATCGTCGAGCGTCGTCCCCTTGGTCGAGATGTAGTGATCCGCCGTGCCGAAGGTCAGGTCGGGCCGCCGCAGTTTCCGCCCTTCGGCGCGCAACCGGCCGAATCCCCGCCCCGACCCTTCGTGCGCCAGATGGCGGTCCACATAAAGCAGCGACTGCCCGTCGTCGCGCGTCAGGATGCAGGCCCGATCCCAGATCTTCTCGAACATGGTGCGCGGTGCTGCCACGGCGGCCTCTCCGGTTCTTTGCTTGGTGTTGCCGATTGCGCGGTGAACCGCGCAACAAGCGAAACCATATCACAGGCGGTAGAGGACATGGAATCAGACCCGGCACGGGCCCGGCCCAACTACGCCGCAGCCGCCACGGCGCCCATTCGATCCGCCTTGCCGATCCACTTGCCGATCTTCGTCGCATCGGCGAGCTTCACGGAGCCGAACTGCGCCATCCGTTTGGTTTTGATTCCACAGAACCCCAAGACCTGATTCTTCATCACCCGCCGGGCCGGACGGCGATACAAGATCGTGTCCAACAGCGGCGGCGTGTCCGACGTGATGATAACGTCCGCCGTCTTTCCGGTAAGCAGCTTGTCCCAGGCCACGCCCTTCGCGTGATACTTGAACCCGAAACCCGGCGCGAGGGCCCGGTCGATGACGGCCTTCGCCTTGGTCGGCATGGCCCCCCACCAATAGGGATGCACGAAAAGCAGGTGGTCCGCCCAGGCGATCCCGTCCTGCCAAGCCCGAAGGTCCGGCTCCAGGGGCGGCATGTCGTCGCCATATCCGTCACAGGACGGATCGAAGGACATGTGGCTCAGATCGAGCCGCCGCACTTCCGACCCGCCCCTTTCGGCCGCCGCCTGATAGGCGTCCGCGAGCCCGGCGCAAAGCGAGTCCGATTTCGGGTGGGCCACCCAGATGAAGATTCGGTTTGTCATGGCAATTCCCTTTCACTTGACACGGTGTAAATTGACAACGTGTCAAGTAGATGTTACTTTACATGATGTCAAGCATAAAAATCGACACACGCACCCGAATCCTGAATTCCGCATGGAAACTCCTGGAAGCCGGCGGCGGCACGGGTGTCCGTATGGCCGACATCGCGAAGGACGCGGGCGTGAGCCGGCAGGCGGTCTACCTCCATTTCCCGGCACGGTCGGACCTGCTCATCGCCACGACGCGCCACCTGGACGAGGTCAAGAAAGTCGACGAACGGCTGACGGCGAGCCGGACGGCCGCAACAGGCGTCGATCGCCTGGACGCCTTCATCGAGGCGTGGGGCAATTACATCCCCGAGATTTATGGTGTCGCGAAGGCCCTGCTGGCGTTAAAGGAGACGGACGACGCCGCCGCCGAGGCCTGGGACGACCGGATGCAGGCCGTCCGCCAAGGCTGTCACGCGGCGATCCTGGCCCTGAAGAAGGACGGCGTTCTCACCTCCGACCTTCCCGTCAAACAGGCGACGGATGCCTTATGGGCCATGCTGTCCATCCGCCAATGGGAACTGCTCACCGGGGACTGTGGCTGGCCGCAGAAAAGGTATATCGAGGTTACGAAGACCTCAGCACGACGCCTGTTCGTGGCTGACACGCGCTGACGAAAGCGCCGGCCGGTTTTCAGTGCGCAATCCGCCTAAATGCCGGATGCCGACGCCGGTTTCTGCCGCCGCAGGGCACACGGCGCCTCGATATCGGAAGGCCGCGCCGCCTTCACCAAGCGGGCGAAGATCATCGCATGGGTGACCAGCAGCAGCGGCACGATGAATGTCGGCACGAACCACATGACGCCGAGATTGGGGACCGCATCCACCTGGCGCAGGGCGTTCATCAGGTCGGCGGCGCCGACGACATTGAAAACCCACACCAGGGGGATGGCCAAACCCCATCCATTGCGTAAGGCGATCAAGGCGGTGATCGCCAAAAGGCCGGCCGCGAAATCGCCGTAGGCGGCACCACCGGCAAACAGATCGGGCAACGGATCGCCGACCAGTCCCGGCACCATGAAACCCAACCCTAAATGCCTAAAGGCGTGCGGCAGGATCAGCAGCATCAATGCGGTCTCAAGCGATTTCCCCGCGAGCCACGGCGCCGCGTACCACCGGGCGATGAGCGAGTAGACAAGGATGCTTAAAATGAACTGTGTCAGAAAAATCGTTAGCGTATCCATGATTTCATCTCCATCCGGCTCAATGGCCGGGAAATTTCAGGCCTAGCGATAGAATTCGATAAAGAAGGAAGCCTCCCCGACAGGGTTCGCGCGATGCGGAACCTCGGGTTCGACAATCCCCGGCGTGCCGGGTACGAGAACGTGGGTTTCTGCAGCGCTCGGGATTTCGTATCGGACCTCGCCGCTCACCACGGTAATCAGGCCCCAGACGCCCGGCGCCGTCTGATGGTTCTCGCGTATCTTCGCCGGCAGCGTCGTTTCGGTGAAGGTCTTGGTGCGGGAGTAAGCGCGCGCGGTTTCCGGAATACTCTTCATGGTCTCTTTCCCGTCGGTCGATGGGACGGCCGCATGCCTGCGCACGGAAACATCGCCCGCTGCAAACTGTCGGCGACGCGCCCGGCCCGATCGACGAATTGCGCGGCAATCGCGGCGGGATAGATCGCCCGCGCGCTGGCATCGAACAATCGGAGCCAGGTCACGAAATGGTCCGGCGTCACACCAGTGAGCGCCCGGTGTTTCTGCACGGGCCGCCCCTTGAATCGGCCTGTCCGGAGCATCACCGAGGACCAGAAATCGGTCATCGTGCGCAGATGCGGTTCCCAGTCGCCGGGAATCGCCGCCGCGAAAACAGGCCCCAGATCGGGGTCGCGGCGCACCCGGGCATAGAAGTGGCGGACCAAACGCTCGATCGACGCGTCGTCGACGACAGGCGCGGCGGAATCGGATCCGTACGTTGCGCCGGTCCCGGTCATTTGACTCGCTTGCATGATGCGCCCTCCTCAGTCCGCCGCGGCCAGCCGGCCCGTTGGCACACCGCCCCGTTCGAGGATATCGGCAAAGCCGTGATTGCGGTCGCGGTGTCCCGCCTCGTCTTCGCGAACGACCAGCACGACATCCCGCAGCGTGGCTTCGGGCGGCAGTTTCCAATAATCCCGGGCGATCTGCGGCGCCGGTGGATTAGGATGCCGGCCTTCGTCGATATCGGCGAGATAGTGGGTATAGCTGGCGACGGCTTCCTCTTCGAAATAACCGACGACCCGGTGCGCGGTCTTCGGCGCGAACAGGTAGAGCCAGAAATAGAAGTTATAGAAGACCGCTTGCGTCACCATGATCACGATGCGTTCCAGCACGGTCGGCTTCGCGACCTGGACGAAGGTCATGAGATGCATGCGCTCGTTCTCCGCCTCGTCGAGCAGTTCGCGCACCCACCCTCGATCGTCGCGGATATAGCGCAGCGCCTTCAGGTGCTGCAGCAGACCGCCGACCATGCCCGGCACGGCGGCGACGGTCTCCAGAACCACGGCCCGGTGGCCATAGCGCCCCGCGAAGAACCGGTCCGCGACGAAGCGCAAGGTCTTCACGAAACCGTATGCGACGCGGTCGCTAAGGTTTTCCGGTGGCCGATGGTCGGCTTGGTTAGCCGGGAAGGTCGTTTCAGGAATTGCGCCCATGATCTTGCCTCTGTCTTTAAGATGTATTTTCTATACATCTTATATAATGACCGCTTGCATAAAAGCAATATATAAAATACATCTTATTAAGATTTTTTCGGAGACCGTCATGCGGCTGACCCGCTACACCGACTACTCGTTGCGCGTGCTGACCTATCTGGGCCTACGGCCCGCCGGAGACCTGTCCACGATCAAGGAGATCGCAACGCAGTACGGCATCTCCGAGAACCATTTGATGAAAGTCGTCCACCAGTTGGGGCAGATGGGATACGTCCGCACCGTCCGCGGCCGTCAGGGCGGCATGGCCCTCGCGATGGCGCCGGAGGAAATCAATCTGGGCGACCTGGTGCGGCGGTGCGAGGACGACATGCGGCTGGTCGAATGCTTCGATGCGAAAACAAACACCTGCCGCATCGCGGGCGCCTGCGCGCTGCCGTCCATCCTCGACGCAGCGTTGGATGCCTTCCTGGCGGTGCTCGACCGCCATACGCTGGCCGACCTGCTCACGCCGCGCGCCGCGCTGGCGGAGATCCTCCAACCGGCGTAACCGCACCCTGCCGTGCCGGGCCGGAAATGACGGCATGGCCGCCCTCCCCGTATAGTGGTCGCACGCCATTGGAACGGAGGAGACCGACATGGGACCGCAGCTCGTCGACTATCTGCTGTACGAGAAGGAGGATGACGGCATCCTCTGGATCAAGTTCAACCGCCCGGAAAAGATGAACGCGCTGTACGGCACGGCGGAAGGAAACAGCACCGTCGCCAAGGTCGGCGAATATATGCGGGCGGCGGACGACGACCCGGACGTGCGGGTGATCGTCCTGACCGGCGTCGGACGCGGCTTCTGTTCCGGCGCGGACCTCAAGACCCGGCCGACCGAGGACGAGATCGGCCCGAACGTGGAAGGGGCGCGGAACCTCCAGGATGGGGTGGACCGGATGCGCCAGCATTTCTATCACGGCTTCACCAAGCTGCACCGCGACATCTCCGTCATCCGGAAGCCCACCATCGCGATGATCAATGGTGCTGCGGTCGGCTCCGGCATGGACATGGCGCTGCATTGCGATATCCGGATCGGTTGCGAGAAAACCCGCTTCATCGGCTATCAGCAGGCCGGACAGATCATGGAGAACGGCGGCTGTTACTACCTGCCGAAGATGGTCGGCCTCGGCCGGGCGCTCGAATTCGCCTACACTGGAACGCTGTCAGCGGAACGGGCCTATGAGTGGGGCATGCTCAATCATCTGGTTTCCTCGGAGGAGCTGGAAGCGACCACGCGCGATCTCTGCGCGCGGATCATCGCACAGCCGCCGATGGTGCAATGGACCAGCAAGCGGATCATGCGCGCCGCGCTCGACAGCAGTCTCGAGACCACCATGGTCCTGACGTCGAATGTCGGCGGCATCCTGCAAAGTTCGGAGGACGCCAAGGAAGCCCGGCGCGCCTTCGTCGAGAAACGGAAACCGGAATTCCGCGGCGCCTGACCCGCCGCGTGTCTATTCAAGGAAGGATTGGTTATGGAACTGGGATATATCGGTTTGGGCGCCATGGGCGGCGCCTTGGCGCGGCGGCTGATGCTGTCGCACAAACTGCGGGTGCTGGACCTGCGGCCGGATGTGGTCGCGGATTTCGCGAAGGACGGCGCGGTGCCGGCGCAGGACGGCGCATCCCTGGCGCGCGAGTGCGACGTCATCTTGCTCTGCCTGCCGCGATCCGCCGATGTCCGCGAGGCGATCTTCGGGCCGGGCGGGCTCATCGAAGGGCTGGAGCCGGGCAAGATCGTCGTCGACCAGACCAGCGGCGACCCGGACGAAACTCGGGCGATTGCCGCCGAACTGGCGGAAAAGGACATCACCTTCATCGACGCTCCGGTTTCCGGCGGCCCGGACGGCGCGACGGCGGGCACCATCGCGATCATGGCCGCAGGTCCGATGGATGTCTTCGAAACGGTAAAACCGGTTTTCGAATCGATTAGCCCGAACGTGTTCCATTGCGGCGACGTCGGCAACGCGCATGTCCTGAAGCTGGTCAACAATACGATCGCCGCCTGCTGCCGCATCGCGACACTGGAAGCCGTCGCCATGGGGCGCAAATACGGCCTGTCGCTGGAGAAGATGACCGAGGTGATCAACAAGAGTTCCGGCCGCAACGGCGCCACCGAACGGATGCTGCCCAAGATGATCGAGGGCGAGCCGAGTTCGAAATTCGCACTGGCGCTGATGCTGAAGGACGTGGGCCTGGCGACCCAACTCGGGATCAACTGCGGCGCGCCGATGATGGTCGCCAACGCGACCCGGGGCCTTCTGCAGGCCGCCCACTACGAGGCCGGCGACGGCGCCAATCTCGACGAGGCCGCCGCCACCATCGAAGCGATGGCGGACATGAAGTTCACGTCGTAGACGCGACGGCGCCCGACTCCTTCAACGCGGCGATCCGCTCATCGTCGTAGCCCAGCACGTCGCGCAACACCTGATCGGTATGCTGCGCATGCATCGGCGGCGCGATCGCGGGACGGATCGGCGTCTCCGACAGATGGATCGGCGAGCGCAGATTCGGCACCGTGCCGACCAACGGGTGCGATAGGGTCTCGGTGAGCTGCCGCTCCTTGACGAAATCATTCATAAGCGCATCGCCCATTTCATTGACCGGACCGACCGGCGCGCCATGTTCGTTCATCTTCGCAATCCAGGCGTCGCGCGTGTCCGTCGCCAGGATTTCCGAGATGACGTGCCGGAGAGCCTCCCGGTTCTCCAAACGGACCGGGTTGCTCGAAAAACGGGGATCGTCGCACAGGTCGGGCCGACCCAGCGCTTTCGCGAACTGAACGAAACTACGCTCGCCCGCGCAAGTCACCTGGATCAGCTTGCCGTCCTTGGCGGCGAAAATTCCGATCGGCTGCGCCGCGTTGCTGCCGTTGCCCACCCGGGGCATTTCCGTGCCGTCCAGCAGGTATCGAATGCCGTAATGCGATAACGCCGACACCGCGACATCAAACAACGCCACTTCTATCAATTGCCCACGGCCGGTGCGTTCACGGGCGAACAGGGCGGCGAGTATGGCCTGCGCCGCATAGTGCCCGGTCTGCATGTCGATCACCGCCTGACCCGTCCGCATCGGGCCTGATTCCGGACCGCCGTTGGTTGCCATCTGGCCGCTTTCCGCCTGCACCACGGGGTCATAGGCCGCCCGCGTCGCCCGCGAACCCTGCCGCCCGTAGCCGGAGATCGAGCAGTAGATCAGGCGCGGGTATTTCTCCCGGATCGCTTCCTGTCCGAAACCGTGCCGTTCCATCACACCGGTGCGGAAGTTCTCAACCAGCACATCGGCGGTGGCGAGCAAGTCATGCACGACTTTCTTGCCAGCCTCGGTGCTGAAGTCGACGCCGACCGAAACCTTGTTCCGGTTCAGCGACAGGAAATAGGGCGAATCACATTCGATCGTGGGCGCCTTATGATGGCGCAGATCGTCACCCTCCTTCGTATCTTCAAGTTTGATGACCTCGGCGCCGAAATCCCCGAGGCACATCGTGCAGTGCGGACCGGCGACGACGCGGCTGAAATCGATGACCCGGATTCCGTTCAGCGCACCGCCCTGTGTCGATTGTTTCGACATTGTTATGTACCGTCCCCCGCAAATGAAATTCGTCGCGCCGTCTACGCCGCCATTATCGGCTCGCCCTTCAGCGATTTCGACTTCTTGCCGTCGATCCCGACCGGCACGTCGCCGACCAGCGTGGTCCGGTAGAACTCTCGCGGGAAGTCCGAATCGAAGATATCGCGGGGCGCCAGATGGCAGACGGACCGGTTGTCCCAGAAGGCGACGCTGCCGGGCTCCCACTTGAACCGCACGGTGAATTCCGGGCGCACCAGATGCTCCCACAACAGTTCCAAGAGGCCCTGACTTTCCCGCGGCGTCAGGCCGACGATGGATTTGAGATGACTCGGCCCGGCGTAGAGCGCGCGCTCGCCGGTTTCCGGGTGGACGCGGACCAGCGGGTGTTCCGACTCCATGAATCGATTCTTGATCTTGTCGTTATAGTCCTTGCTCGTCTCCACGTTCTGCGGCTGCCCGTTCCGGTGGATGCCGCGCAGGCCGTCGACGAAGGCCCGCATCGCCGGCGACATCGCGTTATACGCCGCCATCATGCTGGTGAACTGCGTGTCGCCGCCATAGGGCGGGACGATGTCGCCGCGCAGGATCGATGCCATCGGCGGATTGATCGCAGCGGTGATGTCGGTGTGCCAGCCGGTCCAGGCACGCAACAGAACCTGATCGCGAAAATGGTTCGCGGTGCGGTTCTTCGCAATCGAATAGATTTCCGGATACTCGCTGTCGCTGCCGTAGACCACATGCCCCGGCGTGACCTCGCCGAACTGCGCCGAAAAATCGATATGCTGCCGGTGGGTCATCCGCTGGTCGCGGAAGAACACGACCTTCCACTTCAGCCAAGCCGCACGGATATCGCGCACCTGCTCCGGCGGCAACGGCTTCGTCAAGTCGACACCGCCAATCTCCGCGCCGATGTGAATGGAGAGTGGCGAAACCTCGATCGAGGATGTCTCGACGTCCTGGTGCGGCGCTTCCGGCGGCATGGATTGGCCCTTTCCTATATCGATTTTGATGGTCGCGCCGATCGGCGATTTGGCGTGCCGCTAGTTTATCCGCAATGGCGTCAGGACCAAAATCAGGGCGTCGCCAAGACGTTCGGATACCGCGCGGGACCGGTGCCAATCGGACCGCGCTAACGGTTTATAACTCAATGAGAATTTGCAACGACCCCTTAATACTTGTATCAATCGAAAGAATTAAAACTTTTCATTGAAGGGAACGCCCGATGCAATTTCGCGTCATTCCACGACTATCGATGTCTTTAATCGTCTCGACCGTTGCCGTCGCGGCGCTCCTATCCACCGCCGTCCGCGCCGAAACGCCGACCCCGACCGTCAAGGCGCTGAAAGTCGAGAAACCGCAGCGGCTGCTCTTCGTCGGAAACAGCTATCTGTATTATGGAGACAGCCTGCACAATCACGTGCGCCGCATGGTCATCGCGGCGGGCCTCTACAAGAAGAAAAAGCTCAAATACAAGTCCGCGACGATCAGCGGCTCGGCGATCTTCGACCACAACATCGACAGCTATCTCGAGCCCGGCAAGCTGCGGGTCAAGAAACCGTTCCAGGTGGTCATCCTGCAAGGCGGCAGCGCCGCGCCGTGGCGGAAAGGCCGCGACGTGAAGTTCCGCGACACGGTCGCCGAGTTCAGCAAGAAGATCGAGGCGGCGGGCGGCGAGACCGCGCTCTACATGACGCATGCCTACGTGAAACCGCATAAGCGGTTCGACCCGGACATGATCGACGCCATTGCGAAGCTCTATGTCACGGCCGGCAACGAAACCGGTTCGCTGGTGATCCCGGTCGGCTTGGCCTTCGACGAGGCCTACCGCCGGCGTCCAGATATGAAGCTGCACAAGCCATTTGATGGCAGCCATCCGTCCCTGATAGGCACCTACCTGGCGGCAGCGACCGTGTTCGCCAGCCTGTATGGCCAATCTCCGGTCGGCAATCCGTACGACTACTTCGGCAAGATCGGCAAGGACGACCTCGCCTTCCTGCAGCAGGTCGCGGACGACACGGTCAAGAAGTTCTACGGCCGGTAGGACGGTACGGGAAGCGCGAGGCGAACCGCGCGTCTTTGCCGAATGTTGAGGGTTTCGTAAAAAATCTTTTGCCGAAATCGCCCGCTCTGGCGGGTGAAATCGGCAAATTTTCTAAGCGCCCTCGAACTTGAAACCGCAACATGTCGTCAAAAACTTTCTGATTTCCTCGCGTGTTTCAGGTTCCCGGCCAAGCATATGACCGGCGCCGGAAATTTCCGCGACCTTGGAACCCGGCCCCCACCAGGATACGGCGCATGACTCTCCACTGTGGTTCGGGTCGTTTTCCCCGACGATATTCAGGACGGGTACGGTCATCGGCGCCGTCGGAAACCCGCCCGTCGCCGGACAATTCGACCCGGAAATAATCACCGCGGCAATGCCGTGCCGCCACCACGTCGCTACCGTCGCACCGCCTTCACTGTGCCCGGCTAAAACGATGCGGTCATGATCGATCCAGCTCACCGATTTCAGTTGATCAAATGCGTACTCAAGCTCCTCAAGGCGCATTTTCAGTTTCGGCCGCCCCCCGGTATGGCACATTTCCTCTCTGCCGGTCCGGGCGAAACTATTAGGCGCTATGACGACGAAACCAAGGTGCATGAAATAGCCCAAATAGGACTGGTCATGGCTGGTACTCAGACCCGCGCATCCATGCGCATAAATTAGGACCGGCACTTTCGCGCCGGGTTTTAGAACCTCCCGCTCTACCCAGGCGTCCCAATTTTCCCCCTTGATCGTCCAGATTTGGACAAGCCGTGCGAACGGGCCGCGTGTCAGCGATATCGGCACCATGCTCTCGCTGTAGGTCCACGTCTTCTCCACTTCCGAATTCTTTACGATGGGTTTGGAGGGATCCGGCCGAACGATATTCGGTCTAACCGCCGAGTTGGTTTGACAACCAACCAGCACACCCAAAACAAGCAACCATGACAATCGCTTCATTAGACACCCTCCCAGGATTCACGCTTTCTGGGGATCAGGCTACCGCAGCGACCGTCAACTGAATAGAAACCAGGCAATCACGAGTTGGTTATCCGCTTCGTAGCGAACCGGCGCGCTCTACCCGAACCGCGCCTCGGCGTTGAGCGACAGGTTGCCCTCGCCGTCCGCGGCCCAGAGGGTGGCGCTGTCGCCGTCGTCGCCGGGTTTTCCGGCGATGGTGAAGGGCGCGGTGTCGAATAGCGGCCGGCCGAAGCGGAAGTCGAAGCCGGTCATATCGCGCCCGGGGAATTTGGCCTGGCTCATCTCGATCAGCATCATGGCGACCAGCCGGGCGTTCACGATCAGGCCGGGATACTTCTCGACCTCCGTCACATAGCGCCGGTCGTAATGGATGCGGGCCGCGTTGAAGGTCAGCGCGGAGAACCGGAACATCTGCGTCGGGTCCGCTTCGACGGTTTGCGACCAGGCGGCGTCGGCCGGGGCGGGCTGCGGTTTCGGCGGCGGCGCGTCCGGTTTGGCCGCCTCGCGGTAGACGATGTCGTGTTCCTCCTCGACGGCGAGGCCACCTTTGCCGCTAATCGCATGATGCACCACGACGAAGACCAACGCGCCGCTGCGGCCTTTCTTGGCCGCGATGTTCTTGATCGTCGAAACCCGCCGGATCCGCTCGCCGACCCGCAGCGGCTGATGGAAGGTCAATCGCCCCCCGCCCCACATGCGGCGCGGCAAGGGCGCCGGCGGCAGGAAATCGTCGCCTTGGGGATGGCCGCGCGAATCCAACCGCGACTGCGGCACGCGGGTATGGAAATACATCCAAT
The DNA here is from genome assembly GCA_965228975.1 of Alphaproteobacteria bacterium. GTDB lineage: Bacteria > Pseudomonadota > Alphaproteobacteria > UBA8366 > UBA8366 > JAJFJD01. The sequence goes on along the minus strand of OZ245851.1, from coordinate 488,824 downwards.
GCGCCCCGACGGGGGCGGCATCGCCCGGTTTCAGGGCCGGCGGCTCGTGATCCAGCGTCGCCGCCAGCCCGGCCAAGGGCGCGGCGGTCGCCTCGTCCGCCGCCGTTTCGGTCCGGCCGATCCAATCGTCCAAGGCGTCCTGATCCACGGTCATATCCCTATTTTTCCTTGCGTTCCGATGTCATGCGGGGTTTTCTGCGGGTTTCGGGAAAGGTGCGGAAATCCCGGGGTTCGGTTTACCAATCCCCAACTATTTCCTGCCAGACCTACACATAACCCGGGCGACGGCCTAAGTTACCACCAATTGCAATAACGAGATCAAGCCGACCTTATGACCGAAGCACAACGCAGCGAGCGCCGATCCTACGACACCGTGCCCATCCACGACGCGGCCGACTACGAAGGCATGCGGGTGGCGGGCCGCCTCGCCGCCGAGGTGCTCGACTTCATCACGCCGCACGTGATCCCCGGCGTATCCACCGGCGAGTTGGACCGGCTGTGCCACGACTACATCATCGAACGTGAGGCGATTCCGGCGCCGCTGAACTATCGCGGATTCCCGAAATCGATCTGCACCTCGGTCAATCACGTGGTTTGCCACGGCATCCCCGACGACGCGAAGAAGCTCGGCAACGGCGACATCATCAACATCGACATCACCGTGATCATCGACGGCTGGCACGGCGACACGAGCCGCATGTTCCATGTCGGCGACAAGGTCGGGGTCAAGGCGCGCAACCTCGTGCAGACCACCTATGACGCGATGATGATGGGGATCGACGTGGTGCGTCCCGGCGCGACGCTGGGCGATATCGGTCACGCCATCCAATCCTATGCGGAATCCAAACGCTTTTCCGTGGTGCGCGATTTCTGTGGGCACGGCATCGGCAAGATTTTCCATTGCGCGCCGAGCGTCCTGCATTTCGGCGCACCCGGCAAAGGCATGCCGCTGGAAGAAGGCATGTTCTTCACCGTCGAACCGATGATCAACGCGGGCCGTTTCGACGTGAAAATCCTGGGCGACGGCTGGACCGCGGTCACCAAGGACCGCAGTCTGTCGGCGCAGTTCGAACACACCATCGCCGTCACCGCCGACGGCTTCGAGATCTTCACGCTCTCGCCCGCCGGCCACACCGCGCCGCCCTACAGCTAGGGCGTTGCGCGGCGGCAGAGGACACCATGCCGCGCACACCGGACGATCCCGCCGCCCCTCCCGCCGACAGTTCGGCCGAGAAACGCCCGCATTATCACGGCCACCGGCAGCGCCTGCGCGACCGTTTCACCGCGACCGGCGGCGACGGCATGCCGGATTACGAACTCCTGGAACTATTGCTGGCGCAGGCGATCCCGCGCCGCGACGTGAAACCGCTCGCCAAGGACCTGCTGACGCGGTTCGGCAGCTTCGCGGGCGTGATCGCCGCCGACCCCGGCCGGCTTGCCGCCGTCAAGGGGATGGGCGACAGCTCGGCCATCGCGCTCAAGGTCGTGCAGGCCGCCGCCGTCCGGCTGCTGCAACAGCAGGTGCTCGGGCGAGACGTGATCGATAGCTGGGACCGGCTGGTCGACTACTGCACCGCCGCGATGGCCCACGAGCCGGTCGAACAGCTCCGCCTGCTGTTCCTCGACCGCAAGAACGTCCTGATCGCCGACGAGATACAGCAGCAAGGGACCGTCGACCACACCCCGCTCTACACCCGCGAGGTCGTGAAGCGTGCGCTGGACCTCGGCGCGAGCGCCCTAATCATCGTGCACAACCATCCGTCCGGCGACGCCACGCCGAGCCAGGGCGACATCCGCATGACGAAGGAATTGCGCGAGGCGCTGGAAAAAATCGGCATCGCGTTGCACGATCACCTGGTCATCGGCCGCCACGGCCACGAAAGCTTCCGCGCGAGAGGATTGTTATGACCGAAGGAACAGCACCGAAGAAACGCCGCGTCATCAGCGAGAATGTGGGCGAACCGCCCGAGGGCACCTGGTCGAACTGCCTCGTCGTCGGCGATCAAGTCTCGATCGCCGGGATGACCGCGCGGGGCGCATCCTTCGATGACGACATGGGCGAGAGCGACGCCTATGCCCAGGCGAAGGCGATCTTCCAGAAGATCAAACACCTGATCGAAGCCGCCGGCGGGTCGATGGACGACCTGACCAAGATCGTCGTCTACCTGACCGATATCGACGACCGCGACGCGGTGTGGAAGGCGCGGCGCGAATTCTTCACCGAGCCCTTCCCCGTCTCGACCCTGTTCGAGGTGAGCAAGCTGGTCCGCCCGGAAATGAAGGTGGAGGTCGACGCGCTCGGCACCCTCGGCTGCGGCGGGTAAGTTGGCAATGCCTGCACCTTGCCGGCGTCATTCCGGACGTTAGGCGAGCCGAAAAATCGTCGATTTTTCGTGTGCAAGCCTTACGATCCGGAATCCATTTCTGCGCCGCAATCACCGAGCCCCTGGATTCCGGATCACTGCCTTTCCTGACCAAATCGTAGATTTGGCGGAAAGCCGCGTCCGGAATGACACGATTTTGACTTTCATCTACAGCTTCGCCAACACGTCGCGGGTTTCGGCGACCAGCGTTTCCATCAACTCGGCGGCGGGCATCGCCCGGTTCATCGCCATCGCCTGCCCGGCATACATCGCCTGGAAGTCCGGCGTGTCCTGTGACCCGCCCGCCGTACGCAACGGCGCGACCAGGCTGTAATGCACCGGGAAGGGCGGTGCCGTGTGTTCCAGGTCGGCCAGTTCGTCATAGAGGCGGTTCCGCACCAGCCGCGCGGGCCGGCCCGAGGACAGCGCGGTCACCATCGTGTCCTCGGCTTGGCCGTTCACCAGGGCAGCCTGCCACATCGGATGTACCGAGGCCTCGTCGCAGGTGAGGAAGGCCGTGCCCATCTGAACGCCGCTCGCCCCCAGCGCCATTGCCGCCGCGATGCCGCGCCCGTCGGCGATGCCGCCGGCGGCGATCACCGGCACGCCGACCGCATCGGCGACCTGCGGCACCAGCGGGAAGGTCGAGACCGTGCCCGTCTCCATCGGCCCGGCGAAAGTGCCGCGATGGCCGCCCGCCTCGTAGCCCTGCGCGATGATCGCGTCCATGCCGGACGATTCCAGCAACCGCGCCTCCGCCACCGTGGTGGCGCTGGCGATCAGGATGATTCCGGCCTCCTTCAGCGCCTGGAGCGCCGCCTCGTCCGGCAATCCGAAATGGAAGCTGATCACCGGCGGGCGCAGGTCCAGCATGACCTCCAGGATGGCATCGTCGAACCCGCCATAGGGCACGGTCGCTGGCGGCACTTCGCCGATGCCCAATTCCTTATAATAAGGGGCCAAGCGATCCCGCATTTCCTCCGCCGCCGCTTCGTCGAGTTCCGGTTCTTCATGCGCGAAGAAATTCAGATTGAACGGCCGGTTGGTCGCCTTGCGGATATCGGCGTATAGCGTCCGCAACCCGTCCGGCGTCTGCCGCGCGCAGCCGAGCGAGCCGAGCCCGCCCGCGTTCGAGACCGCGCCGACCAAGGCCGGCGTGGTCGATCCCGCCATCGGCGCCTGAATGATCGGATGGTCGATGCCGAGCAGTTCCAGCAAATCGGTCTTGGGCCACATCGCGATATCCCTTCCAGTTTGCGGCCGAATACCGCCGAGTTTCCATTTCCCGAAAGGCTACGCGGCGGCGCCATCCGTGAAAAATCTTTTTATTCGATATGTGTTATCTGTCGTGGCGATACCCGCGGCCGAACGGCCGTCAGTCTTTCAGAAAATCCCGCACCAGCTTGAGGAATACGTCGAGCTGGTCGTGATGCACCCAATGCCCGGCGCCGCTCACCTCTTCGACGGTGGCGTTCTTGAAATAGGCGGCGCGGCCGTCCTTGCGCGGGTCGGTCGCCCAGCTGTCGGTACCGTGGATCAGCAGCGTCGGGCAGGCGATGGCGCCCCACAACTCCTTGGTCGCCGCGCTGGGCATGGTGAAAGGGGGCGTCGCGCGGGTGTAGTTGTCGTATTTCCAGCTATAGGTGCGGTCCTCGTTCTGGTTGACGCCATGGATGGTGAGGTGGCGCGCCTGGTCCGGCGTCAGGTGCGGGTTTGCCTCCTGCATCCGCGCCCACGCGTCTTCCAGCGTCTTGTAGCGCCGCGGCACCCGGCCGGCAAGATTGCGCAGCTGATCGACCCAGCGCGTAACGCGCCCCTGCGCGGTTAGGTCGGCGTCTTCCTTCTCGCGGTCCGGCGGCGGGCCGACGCCTTCGATCGCCACCACCTTCTCAACGATATCCGGATAGAGACCCGCATAGCGCAGGCTGATCGCCCCGCCGAGCGAATGACCGATGATCTTAAGCGGCGTCAGCTCGGTCTGATGCAGAAGCTGCGCGATGTCGAAGACGTATTCAGAGATCGAGTAGCTGCCGCCCAGCATCCACTGCGAATCCCCGTGGCCGCGCAGGTCCGGCGCGATGATGTGGTAGTCACGCCGCAGCGCCTCCGCGACCCAGTCCCAATTGCGGCAATGATCGCGTCCGCCGTGCACCAGCAACAGCGGCGGCGCACCGGCATTGCCCCAGTCGACATAGTGCAGCCGCAGCCGTTGCGAGAAATAGCTGTGCGAGGTGGGACCGTGGACAGGTTCCGACATGGCGCAGGGCCTCCTGGGTCTTGCCATGGCGCGCAATGAGCCAAGGTATGGAAGAGTGGCCGTTCTCATACACCGTCGCGGCCGGTCTGGCGAGACATCCATTTTTCGGGTATCACAGACGGCAGGATAATTCCGGCCCGCCCCGGCTGCCGTAACCACCGCTGCGCAAAGGACTTTGAGGCATGAGCGACGCAGATCCATCGATTATCCGCCGACGGCATTCGTCCCATTGGGGGGCGTTCAACGCCCTGGTCAAGGACGGCAAGCTGGTCGGCGTCGAACCCTTCGAGAAGGACGCGCACCCGTCGCGCATCATCGAATCGATCCCGGACTCGCTTTATGCCGAGACGCGCATCAAACAACCGATGATCCGGGCAAGCTGGCTGAAGGACGGCCCCGGTGCCCGCACCGACCGGCGCGGCGCGGAACCGTTCGTCCCCGTATCGTGGGACGAGGCGCTCGACCTGCTGGCGGCCGAACTCAAACGGGTCAAGGAGGCGTTCGGCAACGAGTCCATCTTCGGCGGCTCCTACGGCTGGTCCAGCGCCGGACGGTTCCATCATGCCAAGACGCAGTTGCAGCGTTTCCTCGGCATGTTCGGCGGTTACACCGGCCAGGTGCACAGCTACAGCAACGCCGCCGGGCACGCGATCCTGCCCTATATCTTCGGCGATCCCGGCCTGGGCCGGGGGCCGTTCACGTCCTGGGACAGCATCGCCGATCACTGCGACCTGTTCGTTTCGTTCGGCGGGCTCGGTCTCAAGAACACGCAGGTCGAACCCGGCGGCATGGGCGAGCACGGCACCCATAAATGGCTTAACAAGCTGAAGAACGGCCGCACGAAGTTCGTCAGCATCACACCGCTGCGCGACGACACCGCGGATTTCCTGGACGCGGACTGGTTGGCGCCGCGGCCCGGCAGCGACGTCGCCCTGATGATGGGCATCGCGCATACCTTGGTCGAGGAAGGCCTGCACGACCGCGCGGCGCTCGACCGGTTCTGCACCGGCTACGAAAAGTTCGAACCCTATCTGCTGGGCGAGACCGACGGCCAGCCGAAGACCGCCGACTGGGCCGCCGCGATCTGCGAGATCGATGCGGACACGATCCGCGAGCTGGCGCGCCGGATGGCGGCCGGGCGCACGATGATCGGCACCGCCTACGCGCTGCAACGCGCCGAACACGGCGAGCAGACCTATTGGATGACCACGACGCTCGCCGCGATGCTGGGGCAGATCGGCCTACCCGGCGGTGGCTGCGGCTTCGGCTACGGCAGCATGAACGGCTACGGCAATCCGGTGGACCGCTTCGCCGTGCCCGCGATGCCGAGCGGCGAGAACCCGACCCGCAGCTACATTCCCGTCGCGCGGATTTCCGACCTGCTGCTCAATCCCGGCGGCTCCTATCAGTTCAACGGCATGGACCGGACTTACCCGGACACCCGCCTCGTCTACTGGTGCGGCGGCAACCCGTTCCATCACCATCAAGATCTGAACAAGCTTGTCGAGGCGTGGCAGAAGCCGGAAACCATCGTGCTGAACGAAATCTGGTGGACGGCGACCGCGCGGCACGCGGACATCGTGCTGCCCGCGACGACGACGCTGGAACGCAACGACATCGGCGCCAGTTCGCGCGACCGTTTCATTATGGCCATGCAGCAAGCGGTCGAGCCGGTCGGCGATGCGCGCAACGACTTCGATATCTTCACCGGCCTGGCGAAGCGGCTTGGCTTCGAGGAACGCTTCACCGAAGGCCGCAACGAGGGCGAATGGCTGCGCCATCTCTACAACGTGTCGCGCCAACAGGCGGCGAAGAAGCGCATCGAACTGCCGAATTTCGAGGATTTCTGGGAACAAGGCTATGTGGAGACCCCGGAACCGGACGGCGCCTACATCGCCTTCGAGGCATTCCGCAACGATCCGGAGAACAACCCTTTGCGCACACCGTCGGGCAAGGTGGAGATCTATTCCGAAACCATTGCCGGCTATGGCTACGAGGACTGCCCCGGCCATCCGACCTGGATGGAGCCGACCGAATGGCTCGGCGGCGACCGGGCATCGGCCTACCCGCTGCACATGGTCTCGAACCAGCCGGTGAGCAAGCTGCACGGCCAACTGGACGACGGCCGCGTCAGCGTCGAGAGCAAGGTGAAGGGCCGCGAGCCGGTCGTCATGCATCCCGACGACGCGGCGGCGCGCGGCATCAAAGACGGCGACATCGTCCGCATCTACAACGACCGCGGCGCGACCCTGTCGGCGGCGGTGCTGTCCAAAGACACGCGCCCCGGCGTCATCCGTATCTCCACCGGCGCATGGTACGACCCGGCCGAGCCGGGCCGGATCGGCAGCCTGGAGAAACACGGCAATCCCAACGTGCTGACGCCGGACCGCGGCACCTCGAAACTGGCGCAAGGCCCGATCGCCCATAGCGCGCTGGTCGAGATCGAGCTGTATGACGAGGACGCGCCGCAGGTCACCGCCTTCGACCCGCCCGAGATGGCGAAGTCGGCGTGACGGCTGAGGACAGGACGACACCGGCGATGACATTCATTGTTTCTGGATTCCCGCTTTCGCGGGAATGACGATCAAGCGGAGGACCATCTCTCAGCGTCACTCCCGCGGAAGCGGGAGTCCATCAGGCCCATTAGAACCGGAGAGTAACGAATGAAATACGCCCTCGGCGACACGCGCGTCCAGACGGACGGCGACAACTACTGGATCGCCCCCAACGCCGCGGTCATCGGCAACGTGATCCTCAAGAAGAACGCCAGCGTGTGGTGGAACTGCGTGCTGCGCGGCGACAACGACCCGATCACGCTGGGCGAGAACACCCAGGTGCAGGACGGCACCGTGATCCACGCCGACCCGGGCTTCCCCTGCACGCTGGGCGACAATGTCAGCATCGGCCATTCGGTCATGCTGCACGGCTGCACCGTCGACGACGAAACCCTGATCGGCATCGGCGCCGTCATCCTGAACGGCGCGAAGATCGGCAAGAACTGCGTCATCGGCGCCAACGCCTTCATCCCCGAAGGCAAGGAAATTCCCGACCGCTCCGTCGTCTTCGGTTCCCCCGGCAAGGTGGTGAAGGAAGTCGAGGACAAACATATCGAGATGGTCAAGCGCATCCCCGGCAATTACGTCCGCCGCTGGAAGGTATATAAGGAGCAGCTTCGGGAAGATGGGTTATAAGCCGCCGCCCATCCATACGGAAAAAGCCCCGGCCAATTGGACCGGGGCTTTTTGTTGGAGTCGCGAAGACCCTACGTCCGGTAGCTCGTGTCGTCGCGGTCGAGCATGCGTTTGAAGGCGTCCCATTCGACGGTACCCACCGGACGGTGGCCGTCCTTGCCGGAGAAGCGCTTGCCCTGCTCCGCCGTCTTGCGGATCGTGTCGTCGGACAGTTCGGCCCATTCCGCGCCCGACTGCTGGAAGTGTAGCTGCATGCGGCAGGCGCGCTCCAGCTTGAACATATGCACGAAGGCCTCGCCGATGGTCTCGCCCACGGTCATCAGGCCGTGGTTGCGCAGCACCAACATGCGCTTATCGCCGAGGTCGGCCACGATCCGCTCGCGCTCGTCCAACTGTTCGGCGGCACCCTCGTAGTCGTGATAGGCGATCTCGTCCCAGATCACGAGCTGCATCTGGCTGAGCGGCAAGATCCCGTCCTTCTGGCAGGACACGCCGACGCCCGCATAGGTGTGCGTGTGCAGCGCGCAGAGCAGATGGGGTGCCGCCATATGCACTGCGCTGTGGATGACGAAGCCCGCCGGGTTGACCGAATAGCCGTTGCTGTCGCCGATGATGTTGCCGTCCACGTCGATCTTGACCAGCGACGACGCGGTGATCTCGTCGAACATCAGGCCGTAGGGGTTCAGCAGGAAATGATCCTCCGGCCCCGGCACGCGGGCCGAGATATGCGTCGCCAGATGATCGGCCCAGCCCATCTTGTGGACCAGCCGGTAACATGCCGCCAGTTCGACCCGGGTATCCCATTCCTCGTCGGAGACGTCCTGCGGACGCTTCACCTCTTTCAATGCGGTGGCCATGCGATCCTCCAAATTATCCCTGAAATCGGCGCGATCGGCGCTTCGGGCATTATCGCCATGACAGAAAGCTAAGGCAAACGACGACGGTCACAACCCGTCAAACGCCCGGCATCTCCAACGTTTCCGGCGCGAACAACTCGTCGACGGTGATCGGGCGTTCGGCTAGGTATTGTTCCTGCGAGTATCGGCAGATCGCTTCCAGTTCCGCCCGGTTGTCAGCGACACCATAGGACCAGTAGTCCTCGCCCATCAGCCGGCGGGTCGCCTCCATCTCGGCGGCGAACCAGGGCATGCTGATCTTGTTGGCCGACAGCGACATGACCTCGTCGATCTCCGCCATCGCGATCTTCTTGGCCTCGACGAAGGCGGCGAAGACGCGTTCCGGCAGCCAAGGGTGCTGCTCGACCAGTTCGCGGCGGATGCCGACGAAATGCATGATCGGGAAGAAGCCGGTCTTCTTGAAATAGGCTTTCTCGGCCTCGGTCGTGTTCGGGATGAGCCGCCGCACGATCGGATCGCCCTCGAAATAGGCGCGCGGCGGGCCCGGCGACATCACCGCGTCCAACTCGCCGGAGACCAGCAGGTCGTTCAGGCATTTGTCGGGCGGAATCGGCACCACGTCCATATGATCGGGCAGGTTGAGCGGCAAGCGCTCCTTACGGCCAGGCTTGTTGGTGCCGCCGGTGCGGTAGCGCAGCTTGCGGAAATCCACGCCGTACTCATCCTGCAGGATTCCCCGCGCCCACAACGCCAGGGTCATCTGGTATTCCGGCACGCCGACCACCTTGCCTTCCAGGTCCTTCGGCGTCTCGATACCCCGGTCGGTGCGAATGTAATAGGCATCGTGGCGGAAGGCGCGCGACAGGAAAGCCGGAATGGCGATATAGGGACACTCGCCGCGCGAGAGCTGCAACAGGTAGCTGCTCATCGACAGTTCCGACACGTCGAAGTCCTGGCGCGTCACGGCGCGGGGAAAGGCGTCTTCGGTGCCGATGGTCACGGGAATCACGCGACATCCCTCTATCCCCACGCGCCCGTCGAGCAGGGCCTTCGTCCGGTCATAGTCCCAGCATGCCACCGTCAATCCGATATCCACCATGATCGATCTCCGCCGTCGGTATTGGTTTTCCGCCATTGTCGCGTTAGATCATAGTTGAAGACCGGCCGGCAAATCACGGTCGATGATCGCTTGGTCGTAAATGCCAAATGAATAGATTTCTGCGTCTTTCCTTTGCGGGACTGGTTTTTGCCGTCGGATTCGGTGGCACGGTCTGGCTGGGGCTTACGATCGCGGACCGCGCCGGCCTAGACCTCAGCCTGCCCTTCGTCACCCGCGAGCCGGGCGGCGCGTTCATCCTGACCGATCACACCGGCAGGCCCTTCACCCAGAACAAGCTCAAGGGCCAGCCGACCCTGATCTATTTCGGCTACACATTCTGCCCCGACATCTGCCCGACCCATTTGATCGATACGATGCAGGCGCTCGACCGGCTCGGTCCCCTCGGCAAGAAGATTCAGCCCATCTTCATCTCGATCGATCCGGAGCGCGATACCGTCGAGCTATTGAAGGGCTATGTCACCCATTTCAGCGACACGATGATCGGACTGACCGGAACGCCGGAACAGGTCGCCCAGGCGGCCAAGGTGTTCGGCGTGTCCTACCGCAAGGTCGACGCCAAATCCGGCGACTCCTATCAGATGGACCACTCCGCATTGTCATATCTGATGGGGCGCGACGGGAACTTCCTGACCGTCGTCCCGCCCAATATCGGGCCGGATGCGATGGCGGCAAAAATCCGCACGGCGCTGAAAAAAGCGGGCGAGGTATGACCGGGCGATCAGAAACAGAAATGGCTGCTGAGGTAGACCGAGCCTTGGGTGGATTCCATGCTTGCGGCGAATCCGGCGACATTCATGTTCAGCAGCACGAAGGCGGCGATCGCGACGACCCCCGCAAGCACTCCCAAACCGCCGAATTTCACCGATTGCCGTAGCATTGACGCGTCCTACCAATATCTTCCTCTTAAAGACTTAATGGGCCTGGGGCCATTCGTCCAGAGGTGGCTCTACGAAGCGTAATCAGGCTCTTCCCGGTCGAGCACGCGCTTGAGCGAGGCGAAATGCATCGGTGCGCTGGTACGGTCGCCGGACGATTGGCGCTGCGTTCGCGTCAACACCTGCCCCGGCAGTTTCCGCAGCGGCAGGCCGGTCTGCCGCGCCAGAACCTGCACCTGGCAGGCGCGCTCCAGATAGTAGAGATCGTCATAGGCCTCGGCGACGCTGCGGTGGGTCACGATGATCCCGTGGCTCGCCAGGAAGAGGATACGCTTGTCGCCGAGCGCCGCCGCCATGCGGTCGCCTTCGTCGTTGTCGAGCGCGATCCCATTGTAGTCGTCGTCATAGGCGGTCGCCTGCGCCAGCCGGATCGCCTTTTGCTCGCACGGTTCGATTCGTCCGCCTTCGACCATGGTCAGCGCCGTCGCATACGGCATATGCGTGTGCAGGATGACGCGAGCCTGCGGGCAGGCCTTGTGCATCCGGCTATGAATGTAGAAGGCTGTGGGTTCGATATCACCCTCCCCGTCCAGCACGGTGCCGTCGAAATCCGCGAGCAGCAGACTCGATGCGGTAAGTTCCGACCAATGCCAGCCCCATGGATTGACCAGGAACCGGTCACCGCCCACGTCCATGCTGAAGTGATTGCAGATGCCCTCGTTCAGGCCATGGCGCACGGCCCAGCGAAAGGCGGCGGCCAGATCGATTCGGCAGGCCTGAATGTCGGCGTCGCTCAACACGGTCATCGGTTAATCCTTTGTTCACGGCTTCCGCTTGAATATTAGGACGTTAGCGGGCCTGCGCAAACATCGGATGAGTGCTTTGCAAGTCCGGCAGGCTCTGGCATAACCATGGCCATCCGCACATGACGCAAGAGAATGCCTAGATGATTCCACGCTACAGCCGTCCGGAAATGGCGGCGATATGGGAACCGGCCAACCGATTTCGCATTTGGTTCGAGATCGAGGCCCATGCCTGCGACGCGCAGGCCAAACTCGGGGTCATTCCCACGGCAGCGGCGGAAGCGGTTTGGCAGCGCGGAGACAAGAGCTACACCGCCGACCGGATCGCCCGCATCGACGAGATCGAACGCGAGACGCATCATGACGTCATCGCCTTCCTGACCGAGCTGGCCGAACATGTCGGCGACGAGGCGCGTTTCGTCCATCAGGGCATGACGTCGTCGGACGTGCTCGATACCTGCCTCGCGGTGCAAATGAAGCAGGCAGCGGACATCCTGCTCGCCGATCTGACGAAGCTTCTGGATGCGATCGAGACGCGGGCGCGCGAACACAAACTCACCGTGTGCATCGGCCGCAGCCACGGCATCCACGCGGAGCCAACGACCTTCGGCGTCAAGCTCGCAGGCCATTATGCGGAATTCGCCCGTTGCCGCGACCGCCTGGAAGTCGCCCGCGCGGAAATCGCCACCTGCGCGATCTCCGGCGCGGTCGGCACCTTCGCCAATATCGACCCGGAGGTCGAGGTACATGTTGCCGAGAAGCTGGGGTTGCAGGCCGAACCTGTCTCGACACAGATCATCCCGCGCGACCGGCACGCGGCCTTTTTCGCGACATTGGGCGTCATCGCGTCTGCAATCGAGCGGCTGGCAACCGAAGTCCGGCATTTGCAGCGCACCGAGCTACGCGAAGCGGAGGAGTATTTCGCGCCCGGTCAAAAAGGATCGTCCGCGATGCCGCATAAGCGCAATCCGGTGCTGACCGAGAACCTCTGCGGTCTCGCTCGTCTCGTCCGCTCGGCCGTGACGCCTGCGCTGGAGAATGTCGCCGTCTGGCACGAGCGCGACATCTCGCATTCCTCAGTGGAACGGGTCATCGGACCAGACACCACCGTCAACCTGGATTTCGCGTTGGCGCGCCTGACCGGCGTGGTCGAGAAACTGTTGGTCTACCCGGACGCAATGAAGGCCAATCTGGAGAAACTCGGCGGACTGCATAATTCGCAACGCGTGCTGCTCGCCCTGACGCAGAAGGGCATGAGCCGCGAAAGCGCCTATAAAGCGGTTCAGCGGAACGCGATGGACGTCTGGCACGGCAACGGCGCCTTTCTGAATCTCCTGAAAGGAGATCGGGAAATCGCGGAATACCTGGCGCAAGACGAACTCGAAGGACTGTTCGACATGGGCTATCACACGAAACACGTGGATACGATCTTCACCCGCGTGTTCGGGTCTTCGTAGGAGACCATGATGGTGCGCCCGGCGCTGCTGTTTCTGCCGGCCTTGCTGCTTAGCGTGGCGGGCGCGGCGATGGGCGCCGAAGACATCCCCTCGACATCGCCGAAGCCGGCGGTAAATGAGGGAAAGGCCGCGGTCGATCCCGTCACCGAAGCCGTCCGGCAGGATATCCTGACGCAATTGCGAATTGCGGCCATCGCCTTGAGCGATCCGGAGGACCAGGGTGAAGCCTTATCCGGAATCGTCGGCGCCTTCCTGAAACATGGCCGGATCAAGGACGCACAAATCGACTTCAAGGTCATCAGCACGCCGCTCTGGAAGGCGCACGCGCTCGTTCATTTCGCCGGATACGAACTCAAAAAAAACGGCATCTCAAGGGCGCGCAGCATCCTCCGTGACGCCTCGAAGCTTATCAGCGACGATATCGAGGGACGGGACAAGGGCCACGTCCTTAGCCTAATCAGTCAACGACAGGCGGAATACGCTGATTTCACGGGTGCACGGCGAACGGCGAAACGCATTCCCGAACCGGTCGAGCGCGTCGATAAACTCCTAGGACTGGCGCGGATGCAAGCTGGCTCGCCGATTCCCAGTACCTCAAAGGATGCCCGAACCACGTTCTTGCTGGCTTTTTCGGAAGCGAAGGAAATCCAAGCGGGGCGTGCGGAACGTGTCCGCCTGCTGCTGCGTGTGGCGCAGGCGATGGCGAACCATAAACAAAAGCCCCTTGCGATCAAAACGCTCGAATACGCCTATCGCTATCTTCATCAGGTCCGGATCGGCGACCATACGAAACTGCTGGCGAGCCTTGCCGCGGCATTCGTGGATGCCGGCAATACCGTCCGCGCGATGAACATCCTGCGGTCCCTCAAGCAAGAGACGGAACACGCCCGGACGTTGGCGTCGATCGCTCGGGCCATCGCCATGAACGGGTCGATCGAAGGGGCGGCGCCGCTCTTCTTCCTCGCGCTCCAGGACCTCGAGGCGATCACCGACCCATTGGTCAAACGCGACCTGCTGACGCACATCATCAAGGAGCAAACCCGCGCGGGCCGGCTTGCCGATGCCTTCACGGCGATCGGGCAGGTGAAGGACAAGAAGTATCAACAGGGCATGATGTTCGCGATGGGAAAAGTCCTTCTGGAAATGGACAAGCCGGAGGAAGCGCTCAAGCTTGTGGACTACATCCCGAACGTCGGCATGCGCGCGCAACTCTTCGCGCACGCCGCCCGGCACCGCGCGAAGCTGGGCAGTCGCGCCGCAGGCGCTGAACTGTTGGGCAAGGCCCTTGCGCCAACCGGCGTCGCCCCCAAACCGGAAATGTTGATCGACGCGATACCGCTCGTCCGCGAGGTGCTCACCGAGATCGGGAATACGCCCAACCGGGATGAAATCCTGCTGCAGATCGCCGACAATTTGCGGATCATTCCGGACAAGCCGCTCAAGGTTCCCGTGATGACTCGTATCGCACAGGCCGAAATTCGCGAAGACAAGAAAGAAGCCGCCGAACGGTCACTGGGACTTGCGTGGCGCATCGCCTGGTTCAGCAAGGATCAGGAAGTATTCCCCGAACTTTTGAACCAGATCGCGCGCGCCCAACTCGACATCGGCGAATTGCTTCTGGCCTTCGATACGGCCGCGCGAATTCCGGACGGCCTTTCCGCAGACCCCGATGTTTCGGTAACGCGGGCCGAAATCCGCGATCTGCCGAAATACAAAGCGCTCACGGCTGTGGCGGTTGCTGCCGTGAAACGCGGTCAAGGACCGTTGGCGCTGCGCGCGGCCCGTAAAATTAGCCACCCGTCAGGCCGCGCCCACGCCTATCACCAAATTGCTTTGTCGATTCCGCATCGAACGCAGGAAGCGAAGAAGTCAGCGAAAAAGGACAGATCGCTGCTACGGCCGGAAAGTTTCAACAAGCGAACGCCGTAAGTGCCGGGAGAATCCCGCGCCGATCAGGTCCACTAGGCGTCTTCGGCGAGCTGTTGCTTCGCCGTTTCGAACAATACGGCCATCTGCTTCCGAACCGCCTTTTCGTCCGCATCGGCACCCTTGCCCTGTAGGTCTGCGACAACCTTCCGCAACACATCGTCATCGCCCGGTTCGTCGAAATCCGACGCGACGACATCCTTCGCGTAAGCTTCGGCGTCCTTACCATCGAGCCCGATCTGTTCCGCGGCCCACAACCCCAACAATCGGTTGCGTCGCGCCTTCACCTTGAACTGAAGCTCTTGATCTCGTTGGAATTTCGCTTCAAACGCCTTTTCGCGATCATTGAACTGGGTCATATCAACCTACCTTACTTCTTGGGGCTCCGTTGGCGCATACCGCCGGGACATCTCTTTAACTGCATATAACCATCTTTGCACCGATTTTCCATATCCCGGGGTTTCGCGCCCGCGACATTTCTATGCTATGCGAGGTCCGAAATGTGCACAGTGACCCTTCTCCGCCGTACCGGCCACCGCTGGCCCGTGCTGATCGCCGCAAATCGAGATGAGATGTTGGACCGGCCCTGGGACCCTCCCGGGCCGCATTGGTCCGACCGCCCCGACGTGATCGCCGGACGCGATCGACTGGCCGGCGGCACCTGGCTCGGCTGGAACGCCACCGGCGTGACGGCGGCGGTGCTGAACCGGGAGGGATCGCTGGGACCGGCGAACGATAAGCGAAGCCGAGGCGAACTCGTGCTGGATGCTCTGGACTATGCGGACGCGCGGGAGGCCGCTGAGGCGTTATCGGCGCTCGATCCTACCGCTTATCGGAGTTTCAACCTGGTGATCGCTGACAATCGGGACGCCTTCTGGCTGAGCAGCCGCGACGGTGCGCGTACCGTGGAGATGACGGCCCTACCGGAGGGCATCTCGATGCTGACCTCGGCGGACCTGAACGACACCTCGCATGGCCGGATCGAAACCTATTTGCCGCAATTCGAAGCGGCCACCGTTCCCGATCCCGACACCGGAGACTGGTCCGGCTGGACCGCGATCCTACAGGACCCGTATGGTGCGCCCGGCCACGGCACCAGCGGCGCCATGTGCATCGTGACCGACTACGGCTACGGCACGGTTTCCAGCAGTCTGATCGCCCTCGCCTCGCCCGAAGCGGCGAGCGAGAATGTCGAGAATATCTGGCTGTTTGCGGCCGGCCGGCCCGACACCGCGCCATTCGAGCGCATCCCTTTGCCCACATGAGCCGCCGACCTAATTTCGTTAGAGTATCCGGCACAATGCAATCCCGCCCAGATCAAGGAAAGATCGCATGACGACGCCGTTGCAGTTCGAACCGAACGACCTTCCGCCCGAAACGGAAACGCTGCGCCAGGAAGTACGGGAGTTCCTCGCGGAAAATCTCAAGGACTATCCGGCAGGAATCCTCGCGAAGTCCTGGGTCCACGGCGATCCGGCGTTCAGCCGCAAGGTGGGGGAACGAGGTTGGATCGGCATGACCTGGCCGAAGGAATACGGCGGTCATGAACGGTCGGCGATCGAACGCTACGTGATGGTCGAGGAGATGCTGGCCGTGGGCGCCCCGGTCGGATTGCACTGGGTCGCGGACCGGCAGAGCGGGCCGCTGATCCTCGAATTCGGCACCGAGGAACAACGCCGGAAAGTGCTGCCCAAGATCGCCCGGGGCGAGGCATTCTTCTGCATCGGCATGAGCGAACCGGATTCGGGTTCCGATCTCGCCTCCGTCCGAACCAAGGCGGAAAAGGTCGATGGCGGGTGGGTCGTGAACGGCACGAAGGTTTGGACCTCCTACGCCCATAAATGCCAATACATGATCGGACTGATCCGTACCGACAGCACGGTCGAGAAGAAACACGAAGGCCTATCGCAATTCCTCATCGATCTCGACAATCCGGGGATCACGATCAGCCCGATCCACAACCTGACCGGCGATCACGACTTCAATCAGGTCCATTTCGAAGACGCCTTCCTGCCGGATGACAGTATCGTCGGCGCGCCGGGCGACGGCTGGAAGCAGGTGATCGCGGAACTCGCCTTCGAACGCGCCGGACCGGAACGCTATATGAGCAACTTCCCGATGATCACCCAGATGGTACGGGAAGCGACGCAGGATCCGGGCGAGCGCACCGCCGAAGGAATCGGCCGCATGGCGGCGCAAATCGCGACCCTGCGCGAGATGTCGCTCTCCGTCGCGGGCATGCAGCAGGCCGGCAAGGATCCGGCGCTGCAAGGCAGCGTGGTCAAGGAAGTGGGCGTCAGCTTCGAGCAGGAGATTCCCCACATCGCGCATGACCTGTTCGGCACGCAACCCATGCTGGACGGCGCCAGCGACTACGACGAATCGCTGGCCTACGCCACGCAGGCGTCCGTATCCTTCTCGCTGCGCGGCGGCACACGGGAAATCGTCCGCGGCATCATCGCCCGGGGGCTCGGCCTGCGATGAGCGAGCTCAAGGACATCCTGGAAGAATCGGTCACGCGCCTGTTCGGCGACATGGTCACGCGCGACGTGTTGACCGACGCCGAGAACGGCACCTGGCCCGACGCATTATGGTCGGCCTTGGAGGAGAACGGCCTGACCAATCCGCTGTCGGCGGAAGAACTGGGCGGGGTCGGCGCATCCTGGGACGAGACCTTCGTGATCCTGAAGGCCGCGGGCCACTCGGCGGCGCCGGTGCCGCTGGCCGAGACCATCGTGGCCAATTGGCTGGCCGGCGGGGCGGGATTGGACCTTCCGGGCGGTCCGATGACCCTCGCCGACATATCCGGCGCAGGCGACCTCGACGTCCGGCCGGACGGCGGCGCATGGCGGTTGTCCGGGACGCTGACGGCGGTACCCTGGGGCAGCACCGCCGGGCACGTCGTCTTGCTGGCCGAGAAGGACGGCGCGCCGTGCATCGCGATGGCGAAAACGTCCGACGCGACCGTTTCCGGCAACCGCAACATGGCACGCGAGCCGCGCGACACGCTGACGTTCGACGGCGCCCCGGTGGAGATCGGCGGTCCCGCCTCCTCGACCGGCACGACGAACCCGATCCGGCTCTATGGCGCGCTTGTCCGATCCGTTCAAATGGCGGGCGCGGTCGAACGGGCCGTCGCGGAAGCGGTTCAATACGCCCAGGACCGGACCCAGTTCGGCCAACCGATTTCGAAATTCCAATCGATCCAGCACCAATTGGCGCAGTTGGCCGCGCAATCGGCGCAGGCAACCATTGCCGCCGCCAGCGCGTGCCGCGCCGCCGACCGTGGCGATCCGCAATTCGAGGTCGCGACGGCCAAGATCATCGCCGGAGAGACCGCGAAAACCGCGACGACCATCGCCCATCAGGTACACGGCGCGATCGGCTTTACCTATGAGCATGCATTGCATTTCACCACCCGGCGGCTGTGGTCCTGGCGGCCGGAATTCGGACCGGAGAGCCAATGGGCCGAGGAACTCGGACGCCGCGTCGCGGCCCGAGGGGCGGACGCCTTCTGGCCGGATCTCACGCAGCGCCAATCTTCGTAGGCGGAACGGCGGGACTCCGATCCGCCTTCCAGGGTCGGACCGGGATTGACAGCAATGGCATGGTTAACTGGAATTTTCGATAAACAATTGCAATAAAAAGGTTCTTTTGCACTCAATCGACCCCCGGAAGGCGTCATTGTGCCCTGGCTGGTCTATTGCTATATGAGACTTGATCGAGGGGCCGGTCCGGCGCCTCACCACAAGGTTTTTCCGATATGCCGAGACGGAGACGGATTTACGAAGGCAAGGCCAAGATCCTGTTCGAAGGGCCGGAACCCGGCACCCTGGTGCAGTATTTCAAGGACGACGCCAGCGCCTTCAACCGGAAAAAAACCGGTACGATCACGGGCAAAGGCGTCCTGAACAACCGGATTTCCGAATACCTGATGGTCCGGCTTGGCGAGATCGGCATCCCGACCCATTTCGTCCGCCGCCTGAATATGCGCGAACAATTGGTCCGCGAGGTGGAGATCATTCCCATCGAGGTGGTCGTGCGGAACGTCGCCGCCGGCTCGCTGTCGAAGCGGTTCAACCTGCCCGAAGGCTCGCCGCTGCCGCGGTCGATCGTCGAGTATTACTACAAGGCCGACGAGCTGGACGATCCGCTTGTCTCCGAAGAGCATATCACCGCCTTCGGATGGGCGGCGCCGCAAGATATCGACGACATGCTGGCACTGGCGCTGCGGATCAACGATTTCCTCGGCGGCCTGTTCCTGGGCGTCAACCTGAAGCTGATCGATTTCAAACTGGAGTTCGGACGGCTCTACGAGGAGAACGGCGACATGCGCGTCGTGCTGGCCGACGAGATCAGCCCGGACAGCTGCCGCCTCTGGGACCTCGAGACCAACGAGAAGCTCGACAAGGACCGCTTCCGTCACGACATGGGCGAGGTCGAAGAAGCCTACCAGGAGGTCGCGCGCCGGCTCGGCATCCTGCCGGAAGGCGGACCGGGCGACCTCAAAGCTCCAGACATGGTTCAATAGGACACACATTCTCGTGAGAGCACGCGTTCATATCACCCTGAAGACCGGTGTCCTCGACCCGCAAGGCAAAGCGATTTGCCACGCCTTGGAGGCGCTCGGCTTCGAGGGCGTCACCGATGCGCGCCAGGGCAAGGTCATCGAGATCGACCTGGTCGAGGAAGACCCGGCCAAGGCCCGCGAGCAGGTCGATGAAATGTGCCGAAAGCTGTTGGCGAACACCGTCATCGAAAACTACGTGATCGATCTCGACTGATGCCGATGCGGGCGCCAACCACCCGTAATCAAAAGAGGAGCGAACGCCGCCGTGAAAACCGCGGTCATCGTCTTTCCCGGATCTAACTGCGACCGCGACGCCGCGGTAGCACTCCGAAACGCCACCGGCCAAGCGCCGGCGATGATCTGGCATCGGGATACCGAGCTGCCGGAACTCGACCTCATCGTCATACCGGGCGGGTTCTCCTACGGCGACTATCTGCGCCCCGGCGCCATGGCCGGCAACTCGCCGATCATGCGCGAGGTGACGAAACGCGCGGAAGACGGCGTACCGACGCTCGGCATTTGCAACGGGTTCCAAATCCTGGCCGAGGTCGGGCTGCTGCCGGGCGCGCTGATGCGCAACGCGGCCCTCAAATATGTCTGCCGCACGGTCACGCTGCGCGTCGAGAACAGCCAGACCCTGTTCACGGCGGGTTACGACGCCGGCCAGACGGTGAACATCCCGGTCGCCCATCACGACGGCAACTACTTCGCCGACGACGAGACGCTGGACCGGCTCGAAGGCGACGGCCGCGTCGCCTTCACGTACGACACGACGAACGGTGCCGACGGCAATCCGAATGGGTCGGCCCGCGACATCGCCGGCATCTTCAACGAGACGAAAACGGTGCTCGGTATGATGCCGCATCCGGAGCGCGCCGCCGATGCGCAGCATGGCGGCACCGACGGCAAGGCCATGTTCGACGCGCTTGCAGGAGCGCTGTGACCGTGTCCGCCACGCCGAACGGCCCCGAACCCGCCGCCATCACCCAGGAACTGGTCGCCGAGCACGGCCTGACGCCGGGAGAGTTCGAGACGCTGCTGGGCATCCTGGGCCGCAACCCCAGCATGACCGAACTCGGCATCTTCTCGGTCATGTGGTCCGAGCATTGCTCCTACAAATCCTCCAAGAAATGGCTGAAGACCCTGCCGACCGAAGGGCCGCAGGTGATCTGCGGACCGGGCGAGAACGCCGGGGTGGTCGATATCGGCCATGGCCAGGCGGCGATCTTCAAGATCGAGAGTCACAACCACCCGAGCTTCATCGAGCCATACCAAGGGGCGGCGACCGGCGTGGGCGGTATCCTGCGGGATGTCTTCACCATGGGCGCGCGGCCGGTGGCCAACATGAACGCGCTGCGCTTCGGCGAACCGTCGCACCCGAAGACAAAGCATCTGGTCGCCGGAGTCGTCGCGGGCATCGGCGGGTACGGCAACTGCATCGGCATTCCGACCGTCGGCGGCGAGACCAATTTCGACCCTGCCTATAACGGCAACATCCTGGTCAACGCCATGACCGTGGGGATCGCGGACGCGGACCGGATTTTCTATTCGGCGGCGGGCGGCCCCGGCAACCCGGTCGTCTATGTCGGGTCGAAGACCGGACGCGACGGCATCCACGGCGCCACCATGGCATCGGCGGAATTCTCCGAAGACTCGGAAGAGAAGCGCCCGACCGTCCAGGTCGGCGACCCGTTCACCGAGAAGCTATTGCTGGAAGCCTGCCTTGAACTGATGGCGACCGACGCCATCGTCGCCATCCAGGACATGGGTGCTGCGGGCCTCACCTCTTCCTCGGTCGAGATGGCGTCGAAGGGCGGCGTCGGCGTCGAGTTGGACCTGGACCAGGTGCCGATGCGCGAAGACGGCATGACCGCCTACGAGCTGATGCTGTCGGAAAGCCAGGAACGCATGCTGATGGTCCTGAAGCCGGGCCACGAGGATGCGGCGCGCGCCATCTTCGAGAAGTGGGAACTGGACTTCGCGGTGATCGGGCGGATCACTGAGACCGGCCATTTGGTGCTGCGCAAGGACGGAATCATCGAAGCGGACATCCCGGTCGACCCCTTGGTCAGCGCCGCCCCCGAATACGACCGGCCGTGGGAGCCGACCCCGCCGCAACCGAACCTCGACCTCGCGACCATCGCCGCGCCGGACGATCCGTTGCAGACGCTGCGCCAACTGCTGGGTTCGGCGGACCTGTGCAGCCGCCGCTGGATCTGGGAACAATACGACCACATGGTGATGGCCGACACCGCGCGCGGCCCGGGCGGCGACGCCGCCGTGGTGCGGGTGCACGGCACCAACCGGGGCCTCGCCATCACGACCGACTCGACGCCGCGCTATTGCCTCGCCGACCCGGAAACCGGCGGACGGCAGGCCGTCGCCGAGGCGTGGCGAAACCTCATCGCCGCGGGCGCGAATCCGCTGGCGATCACCAACAACCTGAATTTCGGCAATCCGGAACGGCCGCCGATCATGGGCCAGTTGGTTGGCTGCGTCCAAGGCATGGGCGGGGCCGCGGCGGCGCTCGACTTCCCGGTCGTCTCGGGCAACGTCTCGCTCTACAACGAGACCGAGGGCGAGGCGATCCTGCCGACGCCGGTCATCGGCGGCCTCGGCCTGATCGACGACCTGGCGCACGCGACCATCATGGCCTTCGCCGAAGCGGACCGTACGATCCTGCTGATCGGCGAGACGGCGGGCCACATGGGCGCGTCGATTTTCCTGCGGGATATCGAAGGACGGACAGAGGGCGCACCGCCGCCGGTCGACCTGGACCGGGAAAAGGCGACGGGCCTGTTCGTGCGCGGTCTGATCACGGCCGGCACGGTCACGACCTGCCACGACGTGGCCGACGGCGGCGTCTTGGTCGCATTGGCGGAAATGGCGCTGGCGGGCGGCATCGGGGCCGAAATCGACATCCCGAAGACGGACCTGCCCGACCATTGCTGGCTGTTCAGCGAGGATCAGGGCCGCTACATTGTTACCGTGGCGGACGCGCAATCCGTCCTGAAGGCAGCGGAAAAGGCCGGAATCCCGGCTCAGGCGATCGGCCAAACCGGCGGGTCGGCGTTGACACTGAACGGCGGGACCACCATATCGCTGGAGGATTTGCGCGACGCCCATGAAGGCTGGCTGCCCGGTTACATGGGACAGCCCTAAACAAGACCGGGGGAGGACCACGACCATGCCGATGAGTGCGGGTGAGATAGAGCAGATGATCAAGGAAGCCATTCCGGAGGCGGACGTACAGATTTCCGATCTGCGCGGCGATGGCGATCATTATGCCGCGCTGGTGACAGCCGCCGCATTCAAGGGCAAGTCGCGCGTACAGCAACATCAGATGGTTTACGATGCGTTGCGGGGCCGGATGGGAAATGAACTGCACGCCCTGGCGCTGCAGACGGCAATCCCGGACAACGCATAACCGCAGAAAGAGAAAAGGACGGCGCAATGAGCGACACGACAGTAACGCAACGCATTCAAGACGAGATCGACGGCAACGAGATCGTCCTGTTCATGAAGGGCACGCCGGTATTCCCGCAATGCGGTTTTTCCGCCGCGGTGGTCCAGGTGCTCAGCGAACTCGGCACCAAGTTCAAAGGCATCGACGTGCTGGAAGACCCGAGCCTGCGCCAGGGCATCAAGGACTTCAGCAACTGGCCGACCGTCCCACAGCTCTACGTCAAAGGCGAATTCGTCGGCGGCTGCGACATCGTGCGCGAAATGTACGACACGGGCGAGCTGCAGGAGTTGATGAAAACCAAAGGCGTCGCCGTTCAGCAAACCGCCTGACGGTTACCCGAACCGGAATCGAAAAGGGCCGCATCGCGGCCCTTTTTGTTTGGTGCCGTGGTTCCCGCCTACAACACCTCTTCCGCCACCAGCCGCAGCGCCTCGACGCTCGGCTTGCGCAGCAGCAGCGTGCCGACCTTGCCGTCGGCGCCGGCGGCTTTCCAGGCGCCCAGGCGTTCGCGGATCCGGTCCGCCGGGCCGACCAGGGCCACCTCGTCGACCAGGGAGTCGGGAATGGCGGCGGCGGCTTCGGCCTTCTTGCCGTCCAGGAAGAAATCCTGCACCTCGACCGCGGCGTCCTCGTAGCCCATGCGCTTGGCGAGATCGTTGTAGAAATTCTTGTTCCGCGCCCCCATGCCGCCGACATAGAGCGCCAACTGCGCCTTGATCGGCGCGCGGCAAGCGTCCAGGTCATCGCCCAGGATGATGTTCACGTAGGGGGCGACGTCGAAATCCTTCAGGCTCTTGCCGTTGCCCGCCTTGGCCAGCCCCGCGTCGATCGCCGCCTCGAACACGTCGTAGCGGTCCGGGTTCATGTAGATCGGCAGAAAACCGTCGGCGACCTCCGCCGCGGTCGCCACGCCCTTGGGCGTGATCGAGGCGGTGTAGATCTTCAGCGACGGATCGCCGTGCAGGATGCTTTTCTGCGGAATGCCGAGGCCGGTCGTCCCCTCGCCCTTGTTCGGCAGATGATAGTGATAGCCCTCGTGGACCGCCGGGCCCTTGCGCTCCAGGATTTGCCGGACGATGGAGATGTATTCGCGGGTTCGGGTCAGCGGCCGGCCGTAGGGCACGCCGTGCCACCCCTCGATCACCTGCGGCCCCGACGCCCCGAGCCCCAGGATGAACCGGCCGCCGGACATCGCCTGCAAGGTGTTCGCGGTCATCGCCGTCATGGTCGGCGTCCGCGTCGGCATCTGGATGATGCCCGTGCCCACGTTGATCTTCGTCGTGCGCGCCAGGATCCAGGCCGCCGGTGTGACCGCATCGGCCCCATAGGATTCGGACGTCCACACCGAATGATAGCCGAGGCTCTCGGCCTCCAGGATCATCTCCATATCGACCGAAAAACCGGCCGCCCCGCTGCCGTGAACGAGACCTAGACGCATTGCTCTCTCCCTGCTGAATTTTCGCCGCCGCACCCTAGCACAGGGCGTGCTAGCCCGCCGATTTCTCCGCGTCCTCGCCGAAGCACAACACGTTGCCGTCCGGATCGCGGATTTCGAATTCGCGCATGCCGTAGACCGTCACCTCGAGCGGGCGGGTGATCTCCACCCCGGCGGCGGCGAGTTCATCCTGTACGGCCGCGACGCCCGCGACATGGATATAGGCGTCCCAGGCCCCCGGCACCGGCGTCGGGCCGCCTTGCCAGGCGTTGACGAACAACACGCTGGTATCGCGGTCGAAGATGCCGAACTTGGGCGGTTCGCCGCCTTCCTCGACCACGGTGTAGCCGAGTTTCTCGGTGTAGAACGCCTTCGACCGGGCATAGTCGGAAGACTTCAGGATCGGGGTCGAGCGCTGGAACTTGATGGAGGGTTTCGCGGCCATCCTACTCTCCGTTCAGGCAAGCCGGGAGCGCCCCGGCGATCAATCCAAGGGAGGATCGCCGAGCCGCCGTCGGATTGCAACGGTCGTCGGGTTAGCGCGAGTAGAATTCGATGACGAGGTTCGGTTCCATGCGGACCGGATACGGCACGTCTTCCAATTTCGGCGCACGGACGAAGGTGGCCGCCATCTTGCGTTGATCCACCGAGACGTAGTCGGGAACTTCACGCTCGGTCGAGGCCGTCGCGTCCAATACCATCGGAATCTGCACGCTCTTGTCGCGCACCTGCACCACGTCGCCGTCCTTGACCTGATAGGAGGGAATGTTGACGCGGCGGCCGTTCACCATGACGTGGCCGTGGTTCACGAACTGCCGGGCGGAAAAGACAGTCGGCACGAACTTGGCCCGGTACACGACGGCGTCCAGCCGGCGTTCCAGGATTTCGATCAGGTTTTCGCCGGTGTCGCCGTTCCGCTGGTCGGCCATCTTGTAATAGCGCCGGAACTGCTTCTCGCCGATATTGCCGTAATAGCCCTTGAGCTTCTGCTTGGCGGCAAGCTGGGTTCCGAAATCCGAGGGCTTGCGGCGGCGCTGGCCGTGCTGGCCCGGGCCATAATCCCGCTTGTTGACGGGGCTGCGGGGGCGTCCCCAGAGATTAACGCCGAGACGGCGGTTAATCTTGTACTTCGACTTTACGCGTTTGCTCATATCACCTTTAACCCCTGGTTTTCCCGGAGTTCTTGTTGCTTCCAGTCAGCCGACCGGCCGAATGCCAGGACGGCGGGGTCCGAAACCGACCCGCGTTACCGGAAAAGTGCGCGGACTATAAGGCTTCCGGCAAAATTGTCAAACGCCGAAACGGCCCTATTCGCCCTTGAAAACCGGAGACCGGCGGTCGCGCCAGGCCTGATGCGCCTCTTCCTTGTCCTGGGTGAATTCCAAGGCCATGAAGCGATAGAGATCGGTCAGCGAGGCATCGGCAATATTGGGCACGTCCAGGCCGTGCTGGATCGATTCCTTGACCATGCGGGACGCCAGCGGCGGCATGCCGGCGATATGCTCGGCCACCTCCATCGCCTGCCCCATCAGCTTGTCATGCGGCACCAGCCATTGCGCGAGGCCGATACGGTAGGCCTCTTCGGCGGAGAGCGGGAAGCCCATGGCCAGTTTGGTCGCCTGCCCCTTCCCGACCCAGCGGGCGAGCCGCGGCCCGCCGCCATAGGCCGGCATGATGCCGAGCGCGACCTGCGGCAGCCGCCATTCCGCCCGCTCCGACGCCACGATCAGATCGCAGCAGAAGGTGAGGATGCAGCCGATCCCGATGGCATAGCCGTTCACGGCAGCCACGATCGGCTTCGGAAAATTGGACAGAACGTTGAACGGGCTGACCCGGCGCTTCGGCAGCCGCTTGATGAACTCGGCGGTCGAGTCCAGCGAATGGGTCTTCCGATCCTTCAGGTTGGCCCCGGCGGAAAACGCACCACCCGCTTCGTCGCCGGTAAGAATGGCGCAGCAGATTTCGTCGTCGTCCTCCATCTCGGTGAAATAGTCGAGGAGTCCCTCGTAATAGTCCTGTCCCCAGGCGTTGCGCGCGTCCGGCCGGCTCAGCGTCACGACGCCGACCGCGCCATTCTTCTCATAGGTGATGGGCATTGGATCCTCCCGCGATGAACGATGACACGGTCAAGTGTCGCCGCATCGCGGGAGGAGTCAAATTCGCGTCCGGCAGCCGCTAGCGCCGGACGGTCAGTCCTGCTTCCACGCGCTGGCGTCGATATCCAGGTCCGAGAACTTCTCGGGATCGAAAACCGGGTGTTCCTTGCCCTCCTTCAACTGGCTCCGGTAGTCGTTCAGCACGCGCATGCCGACCGGGAACAGCATCATGATGGCGAGCAAGTTGACCATCGCCAGAACGCCCATCATCGGGTCGGAGAAGAAGAAGACCGAGGTCGCACCCGGCGCCGACGAGCCGAGAAACACCAATCCGACGATGAGGATGCGCAGGACATGGCGCGAGATCGGATTCTCGGTGAACACCGTTAATGCGTTCTCCCCGAGATAGTAGTTGTAGATGATCGAGCTGAAGGCGAAGAGCATGATCGCGATGGCCAGGAAGTACTGGCTCCACTCGCCGACATGCGAGACCATCGACTTCTGCGTCAACACGACCCCGTCGATCCCCGACGCACCGGCCACATACACATCGCCCAGCAGAATGACGAAGGCCGTGCAGGAACAGATGATGATGGTATCGATGAACACGGAAAGCGACTGCACGATCCCCTGGCTGATCGGATGCCGGACATGCGCTACGGCCGCGACGTTGGGCGCGCTGCCCAAACCCGCCTCGTTCGAGAACAGCCCACGGCGAAGACCTTGCGCGACCGCGGCCCCCATGCCGCCGCCGACGGCTTCTTCGAGGCCGAAGGCGTTCTTCACGATCATCGCGATAACGGCGGGAATCTCAGTGATATTGAGGACGATGATGAGCAGGGCCATGCCGATATAGCCGATGGCCATGATCGGCACGATCACGTCCGCCACATGCGCGATCCGCTTGATGCCGCCGTAGACGACGAACCCCGTGACGATGGCGAGCGCACCGCCGGTCCAGATGCGTTCGAGACCGAAGCTTTCCTGAACGGCGCCGGCTACCGTATTGCCTTGGAACGCGTTGAAGCCCAGCGCGAAGGCCGCGATCAGCGACACCGCATAGATGATCGCCAGCCATTTATACTCGCTCCCGAGGCCGTGCAGGATGTACTGCGCGGGCCCGCCGCGATAGGTGCCGTTCTCGTCGGTGCGTTTGTAGAGCTGGGCCAGCGTGCATTCGATCAGGCTGGTCGCCATGCCGACCAAGGCGATCGCCCACATCCAGAAAACCGCGCCCGGCCCGCCCAGCGTGATCGCGACCGCAACGCCGGCGATGTTGCCGCCGCCGACCCGGCCCCCGACGCTGACGAACAACGCCTCTCGCGAACTGACATGCCCTTCCCCGCTGGGCTGGCCGCCGGGGAACAGCACCTGGAACATACGCCCGAAGAATCGGAATTGGACGAAACCGGAAGCAATGGTGAAAAACAGGCCAAGAACAACGAGGAACGGGATCAGTGCCCATCCCCAGGTCCCATCGCCAATCGAGCCGAATACCGCTCTCAGAAATTCCATCGTTTCGTCCCCCTATTCGTGTTGAATTCGCACTCAGGGGTGACGGTGCCGACGCTTCCCGGTCTTTGAAATTAGTCGATTAAACGGATCGCGGGCCGCGCCGTCCGTACAAGATTGTCCCCTTGTGCCTCCCAGTTTCCCCCAACCGATTTGGCATTCGCGCCAAACGTGAAATGCCGAATTGGTATCTCAATCCCGCAAAACGGTAACAGATCGCACAACGCATTGCGATGCCGATGTTTCATCCGTTCACCGGTCACGATTTCGGAGCGGATGGTGAGACCGATGCTATGATCGGCGGATCCGGGGTGACAAACACGGACAGGGCACGCGGCATGACCAAAATCCACACGGACATTCGCTTTCTCAGCGCAACAGACCTCGATACGCTTGGGCTGACCATGGCGGAGATCATCGGCATCCTTGAAGAGGCGTTTCGCGTCAAGGCGACCGGCGATGTCATGATGCCGCCGAAAATCTTTTTCCATCGGCATGGCCCGCGATTCTACAGTTCGATGGTCAGTGCCAGCCCCGACCTGGGCTTCGCCGGATGCAAGTGGCAAAGCGGCGATCCGGACAACCCGGGCCGCGATCTGCCATATATCCAAGGCCTCTATATCCTGACCGAAGACGCGACTGGCCAGATGCGCGCCATCATGGACGCGGAGTGGATCACCGGGAACCGCACCGCCGCCGCATCCGGCCTCGTGGTCAAATATCTCGCCCGAAGCGGCGCGGCCACGCTCGGCATACTCGGATGCGGCCTGCAGGGTCGAAAGCATCTGGAGGCGATCCATGCGGTGCGGCCGGATATCGACCACTGCATCTGCTACGACCTGCGCCCGGATCGTCAGCAGCGGTTCATGGAGGAAATGGGCGGCAAATTCGGACACAGAATCGACGGCGCCACCGGTGCCGAAGAGGTCGCGAAGGCGGCAGACGTCCTGGTCACCGGCGGCCCGATCGCGGACAAGCGCAATCCCACGATCGAACCGGATTGGATCAAACCCGGCGCCTTGGTCGTGACGATCGACTATGACAGCTACGTCACCGACGCCGCCATCGATGCGATGGACCTGATCCTCACCGACGACCAGGGTCAGATCGAGGATGCCCGCCGGAACGAGGGGAAATTTCCCGGTGTCACACGCATCGACGCCACGGTCGCGGACCTCGTCGCGCATGGGACCGGGCGGCGCACATCCGACGGCCAGCGGATCCTAGCTTTCAATCTGGGGATCGCCTTGGAGGACCTCGCCACCGGGATCGAAATCCTACGCCGCGCCGAACAGTCCGGCGCCGGCACGCTTCTACCGCTTCGGCCGGCAGCCTCCTAGCCCGGCACGGGATTTGACGCCGGTCGGCGCTGGCCCTGTAATACTTGTCCGTACGTCCCACGCAGGAGTGATGTCATGTCGGCAACCGGAGCAAATGTCGAACACACACCGAAATCCATCACGATTAACCCGCTTGCGGTGGACATCGGCGCGGAAATTGGCGGCGTCGACCTGTCCCAACCGCTTTCGGAGGAACAGCGCGCCGAGATCTGGGATGCCTTCAACACTTGGAAGGTCATCTTTTTCCGCGACCAGAACCTGGACAAGGCCAGCTTCGTCGCCATGTCGCGGCAGTTCGGTCAACTTAACCGCGGGCATAACATTCATACGCCGGACCCGGATCATCCGGAGATCTATCAGGTGGTGCGCGGCCGCCAGAAGGGCCGTCTGACCGGCGTACCCGCCTTCGACCCGTGGACCGGCTGGCATACCGACCTGACCCCCGCGATCAACCCGCCGACCGCCACGATCCTTTGGGGCGATGTCGTGCCGCCCTACGGCGGGGATACGCAGTGGACCAACCTCGCCGCCGCCTACGATGCGCTGTCACCCACCATGCAGGGTATCGTCGACGACCTCCGCGGCGTGCACACCTACATGACCTATGCCGGCGTCACGATGACGCAGGATTTGCGCGACCGGATCGCCGCCAATCAAAAAACCACGGAACACCCCATCGTCCGCGTGCATCCGGAGACGGGACGCCGGGCGCTGTGGGTCAGCCCGAAATTCCTGCAGAGCATCGTCGGCCTGTCACCGACCGAGAACGAAGCGATGCTCGCCATGTTGAAATCGCATGCGGTGCGTCCGGAGTTCACGCTGCGGTTCAAATGGACATCCGGATCGGTCGCGATGTGGGACAACCGGACCACCGCTCACCTCGCCCCGCGCGACATCCAACGCACCGATTACGACCGGCAACTCTTCCGAACGACGACGGTAGGAGAGATCCCGTACGGCGTCGACGGCCGCAAATCGAAATCGCTGGAAGGCACGCCGTTGTTGGCCGCGTAGCCCGGGTTATCGACACACAGGCCCCTCGGCCTCAAGGAGAAGAAAATGGGAGAATTCTACAACCCGGTGAAGGCGATTTTCGGTGCGGGGAGTTTCGATCGGCTGCCCGAACTAATCGCCGGCCGTTCCTATGCCGTCGTGACCTATGACGAACCCTATTTCGCCGGGCTCGTCGACCGATTGGAACAAGCGG
Organism: Alphaproteobacteria bacterium; assembly: GCA_965228975.1. Lineage (GTDB taxonomy): Bacteria > Pseudomonadota > Alphaproteobacteria > UBA8366 > UBA8366 > JAJFJD01. Next base: position 458,349 of record OZ245851.1, on the reverse strand, counting down.
CCGGCCGCGCAGCCATCGTCATCGACAACGTGATGGCCAATCCCGATTTCCCGGAAGTGAAGATCGGTTGTGAAAAACTGGCTGAACTGGACGCGTTGCCGGACGTCTATATCGGCCTCGGCGGCGGCTCGGCGATCGACACGGCGAAGGCGCTGGCGACGTCCGGCGGGGACTGGGATCTCTTGAAAGAGCACTTGGAATCCGAGGGCGACCGCGCGGACGACCTGCAAGGGCCCTGCATCATCGCCGTCCCCACGACCGCGGGCACCGGCAGCGAGGTCAGCATAGGCGCCGTCATCTGGGACCGCGCCAATAACGGCAAATGGGGCGTACGCACGCCGAAAGCCTATGCGGAATATGCCGTGGTCGATCCGGAACTGACGCTGAGCCTGCCGCGCGACCAGACGATCAGCACGGCGCTGGACGCCATGAGCCACGCCCTCGAGAGCATCTGGACCGTAAAGCGGAACCTAGTCACGCAACCGATCGCCGCGCAGGCCGCACGCGACGTGCTGAAATACCTGCCCGCGCTGAGCGATGACCTCGGCAACATCGAGCTTCGAACACGCATCGCGAATGCCGCGATGCTCGCGGGCATCGCCCTGTCGCAGACCCGCACATCGATCGCCCATCAAATGTCCTATCCCCTCACCATGCACCACGGCGTGCCGCACGGGATCGCCTGTGGCTTCTCGCTCCCGATGGTGATGGAATGGGCCATCGGCCATGACGAGACCTGCGATCAGGGGCTCGCGGACGTGTTCGGCGAGGATTTGCATGCCGGCGTGAAGCGGTTCGAATCTTTCATGGACGACCTGGGCGTCGCGCGCGATCCGACCGCCCATGGTCCCTCGCAAGCCGACTGGGACGGCTGGCTCGCCGATGCGATGCAGGGCGAAAAGGGGAAGAGCTTCCTGGGCAAAGTACCGATTTAGGGATCGGACCATGCCAGACAACCGATTGGAAAGAGTGTGACCAAACCACCCTTAAGGTTCGACCATATCCACATCATCAGCGAGACGCCAAAGGCGTCGGCCGACTGGTATGTGGACAAGTTCGGCGCAACCATCACCGCCGAAACGGTTTCCCGCGGCGCGCCGCAAATCTTCGTCGAACTCGCCGGCGCGATCATCATCATCCGCGGCAAACGGCCGGGCGAAGACCCGGTGCCGGCCCGGCCCGTCGAACAATACGAGGATCATTCCAGCCATAACGCCTATGGCACCGATCATTTCGGGTTTCTCTACGACGGCGACCTCACCGCCTTCTGCGAGGAGCTGAAAGCGAAGGGCGTCACCTTTCCCGTCGCGTTGAAGAAAAGCGGCAACGGAAGCCTGCTTTGCTATGTCGCAGCGCCCGACGGCGTCAGTATCGAACTGATGCAATGCTGACCCTTCACGAAAAGGACCGGCCATGACCGACCTCTCGGATATCCTGGAGTCGCCCGAGGCCGAACGACATGCGACCGGCTACGTCTTTACGGAAGGACCGCTGTGGCATCCGGACGGCTTCTATTACTTCAATGATATCCGTCCCGGCGCCTTGTACCGCCTGACGCTCGGCGAAGCCCCGGAGCTGATCCGTAAGACGGAGGGCGGCAACGGGATGACCTTCGACCTCGAAGGCCGTCTGATCCACTGCGAGGGCAGCGGCCGCTGCGTGACCCGCACCGGCGAGGACGGCACCGTCTCCGTGCTCGTCGATGAATTCGAAGGCGGGCGGTTCAATCGGCCGAACGATGTCATCTGCCATTCCGACGGCAGCCTGTATTTCACCGATCCGGCGATGCGCATTCCGATTACCGACCGCGAGCAGCCGAAACCCGACGGCGAGGACGGTGTTTGGGGCGGCGCACGGGTTTATCGGATCGCACCCGACGGAGCACTGACCGCCGTGGTGAGCGTGGAGTACCCGAACGGACTCGCGTTATCACCGGACGAGCGAACGCTCTACATCGCCAACACGCGCTGGACGAAATACGTGCTTGCCGTCGATATCGACGCGAGCGGCGTAATGCAGCGACGGCGCATCTTCGCCGACCTCAGCGCGGGCGACGAACCCGGCGCGCCGGATGGCATAAAAGTGGATTCCCTGGGCCGCGTCTATTGCACCGGGCCCGGCGGCATTTGGGTGCTGGAACCTGACGGACGCCACATCGGCACCATCCGCCTGCCGGAACAGGCGGTCAACTTTACATTTGGCGGCAGCGATCTGCGGACCTTGTTCGTGACCGCCAGGACCTCCGTCTATACGATGCGGATGAAGACGCCGGGGCAACCGCATCCCTGGTACCGGCACTACCGGGCCTGAGCGCCTTCCGTTTCAGTAGGTCGCTCGGCCACCGGAAATATCGAAGACCCCGGCCGTCGTGAAGCTGTTCTCGCGGGACACGATCCACGCGACCATGGAAGCGATTTCCTCGACCTCGACAAAGCGGTTCCGAGGAATCTTCGATAGCATGTATCCGATATGCTCCTCGGTCATCTGATCGAAAATCCGAGTTCGCGCCGCCGCCGGCGTAACGCAATTCACCGCGACATCGTAGCCGGCCAATTCTTTTCCCAGCGACTTGGTCAACGCGATCACGCCTCCTTTGGACGCGCTGTAGGCCGACGCGTTCGGATTGCCTTCCTTGCCGGCGATTGATGCGATATTGCAGATACGGCCGTAGTTCCGTTCCCGCATGCCGGGCACCACCGCACGGTTGACATAGAATGTGCCATTCAGATTGACGTCGAGCACCCGTTTCCATTCGTCGATGGGGTATTCGTCCACGGTCGCGTTCATCCCCGCGATGCCGGCGCTATTCACGGCGATATCGACAGGACCTATGGCGCGCTCGGTTTGCGCCAAGGCTTCGGCAACGCTGTCCGGATCGGTAACGTCGGTGGATACGAACGCCACCTTGCCGACCGCTTTCAGATCCTCTACCGCGCTCTCGCCGGAAACCTCGTTCAAATCCCAAACCGCAACTTGCGCGCCAGTGCGGCATAGCCGTTCGGCCACCGCGTACCCGATACCGTTAGCCCCGCCGGTCACAACCGCGGTTTGGCCGCTGAAATCATGGTCGTTCATTTAGTCTCGCACCTCCCGTATAGCCTGGCTCGTCTCTGCCGCACACAGGCAGTACAGTAGACCAAACGACGTTAGCGCGCTGCCCGGTAAAGCCGCTAGAACCGACATCGATCTACAGGAGACGATCAAACATGGAATTGGGATTACAGGGAAAGCGCGCCATCGTGACCGGCGGGACGCGCGGTATCGGCCGGAAGATCGTGGACCTCCTCGTCGCCGAGGGATGCAACGTCGGCCTCTGCGCCCGCGACTCGGACGAAGTCGACGACGCGGTTAAGGCGCTGTCCGGTAATGGGCCGGCAGTCATCGGCGGTCGGTTGGACGTCTCCGACAGCGAGGCCTTGCGGACGTGGATTACCGGCACGGCGGAAGCACTGGACGGTCTCGATATTCTCATTCCCAATGCCAGCGCCCTCGTCACCGGCGCCACCGAAGAGGAATGGCGGCTCGGCCTCGAGGTCGACGTCCTCGGCACCGTTCGCGCCGTAGAGGCCGCCATGCCGTTTCTGGAGCAATCGGACTGCGCGTCGATCGTCTCGATCGCCAGCACGGCGGCGGTAAACACTTCCGGCAGCGTCCGCGCTTACAGTGGCTTGAAAGCAGCGATCATCAGCTACATGTCCGGGATCAGCAACATTGCCGGGCCAAAGGGTATCCGGGCGAATACGGTATCTCCCGGCGCGATCTATTTCGACGGCGGCGTTTGGGATTACCGGAAACGCGAAAAGCCGGAAATGTACGCCAACGCCATCAAACGCAGCCCGATGGGGCGGTTGGGAACGCCGGACGAGGTCGCGAACGCGGTCGTGTTCCTTGCCAGCCCCGCCGCCAGCTATATCAGCGGCACGAACCTGATCGTGGACGGCGCGGCGACGACGCGCATTCAGTACTAACCGGATCACGTCTCTTCATCACCACTCCGATCTCCGTTGAGGGCGGAAACGATCCCATGCAGGGTTCGTACCTCCTGCGCCGTCAGGCGGTTGCGCTGAAACGAGTTGCGGATATTGCGGACCATGCTGGCGCGCTTCTCGTCGACGTGGAAAAAATTGCGGGCGTCGAGTGCGGCTTCGAGGCGGAGAAAGAAGTTCTCCAGATCGCCCTTGTTCGCCGGCTCGGTCCGGCCGGTCACCAGTTCCTCGCCGGGCGTGTCATCTCCCGCCTGGAACCATTCGTAGGCCAACAGCAGGACCGCCTGCGGCAGGCTCAATGAGCTGAAACCAGGATTCAACGGCACCTGCACAATCGTGTCCGCGAGCGCGATGTCGTCATTGGTCAGGCCCGAGCGCTCCGGCCCGAACAGCAACCCACAGGGAAAACCGGCCTTGTCTTCGGCGCGCAGGTCCGCCGCCGCGCGACGCGGCGTCATTACCGGCTTGATCATGTCGCGATTGCGCGCGGTGGCCGCGAATACACGTGACAGGTCGGCCACGGCCTCCGCCGTCGTGTCGAATAGCCGGACACCGTCGATCACGGTATCGGCGCCTGCGGCGGCGGCCCGAGCTTTTTCGTTCGGCCAGCCGTCGCGCGGGGCGACGAGCCGCATCTCGGTCAGGCCGCAATTCAGCATCGCCCGCGCGGCGAATCCGATATTCTCGCCGAGCTGCGGCTGCACCAGCACCACGACAGGGCCGCCGGTGTGCGATTGTTTGGAACGATCGGTTCCTGCCATGCGGCTGTTTTAGCGATCCCGCTCCCGTTTCGCCATGCTCCACACGCATAATGTTCATGTGAATTGCATCCGGCCGCCCCACGCGGCACCATGGAGGCCATCCTATAATTCCCAATAAATCTCTGGAGCACTCAATGGCGAAACGCGAAAGCATGGACATCCCCGGACTCGTGCCGCACAAGAACCCCATCCCGCATGTCTCGCGGACCGGCAACATGATCTTTTCCGGCGGGATCATCGGGTATGACGCGGAAGGCAACATCCCGGAAACGCTGGACGAGCAGACGAAATGCGCCTTCGCCAACATGCGCAAGATGGTCGAAGGGTCGGGCGCGACGCTCGATGACGTCGCCCACGTCACGGTGTTCCTGAAGACCCGCGCAAACCGAGAGCCGGTGAACCGCGAATGGCTTGCGCTCTTCCCCGACGAGAAGAACATGCCCGCGCGCCATGCGGTCAAGAGCGATCTGGACGATCCGATGCAGATCCAGCTTGAGTTCGTCGCCGTGCTGTAGCCGACGAGCGCCGCCGCACCGCCCACAATGATGAAAACATCCGACCCCCGATCCGCCCTTTGGTCGTCGACATCCGCGCCGCCGCCGGACACGCCGCCGCTGCCCGGCGACCGTCGGGCCGACGCGGTGGTGATCGGCGGCGGGTTCACGGGACTGTCGGCGGCGCTGCATCTCGCCGAAGCGGGCATGAACACGGTTCTCGTGGAGGCCGAAGCGCCCGGCTTCGGCGCGTCGGGGCGGAACAACGGGCAGGTCGTCCCCGCCTATAGCCGCCATAATCCGGACGAGGTCGTGACCGAGTTCGGCCGCGAACGCGGCGAGGCCTTGAACGCCTGGGTGCAAGGCGCGGCAGCCCTGGTCTTCGACCTGATCGAACGGCATAAGATCGACTGCGATGCCTCGAATAACGGCTGGCTGATGCCGGCGCATTCGGAGTCGCGCCTCGCGGTCGCTCGGGCGAAACACGACCAATGGGCCGCGCGCGGCGCGCCGGTCGCGTTGCTGGATCGGGCCGAAACGGCGGCGATCACCGGCAGCGAACACTATATCGGTGCGTGGCTCCATCGCGGCGGCGGCAATATCAATCCGCTTGCGTATACGCGCGGGCTCGCGCGGGCGGCGTTGAATGCAGGCGCGGCCATCCACGCCGCCTCTCCGGCGACAGCGGTCGAGCGCACCGGTGGCTCATGGCGCGTCACGACACCGAATGGCGCCGTCGAGGCCGACAATGTGATCCTCGCGACCAACGCCTATTCCGGCGACCTCTGGCCCGGACTGGCGCGCAGCGTCGTGCCGCTGCGATTGTTGCAGGCGGCGACGAAACCGCTCGGCGATAACGTCGCCCGCACGATCCTGCCGGAACGTCAGGGCATTTCCGATGCGCGGCGCGTGCTATGGGCGTTCCGGAAAGATGGCGCGGGCCGGATCGTCACCGGCGCCGCGCCGCTCGTCCCCGGGTATCGAGGCCCGCTGCGGGACCTCTGCGCCGCGCAGCTTAAGGCCGTGTTTCCACAGGCCGACAATGCCGAGTTCGAGCACCTCTGGGACGGCAAGGTGGCGGTCACGCTGGACCGGCTGCCCCGGTTCCACGAAGTGGCGGAAGGCGTCTACGCCGGCCTGGGCTACAGCGGCCGCGGCATCGCGATGGCGACGGCGATGGGCAAGCTGCTGTCCGAGCGGGTGCAAGGCACGCCGGCGTCGGACCTGCCGGTTCCGGTCTCGCCCTTGAAACCGGTCCCAATGCGGTCGTTGTTGATCCCAATGGCCCGGGTGCGGATGAACTGGTGGCGGTTCCTGGACCGCCTCGATTAATCGGCCGGATCGTTAGGGCGAAATCGTCCAACCGTCGTCGATCGGGATCGATGTGCCGGTGATAACATTCGCCGCGTCGCTGCACAGAAACGCGATCAACGCGCCGACCTGCGCCGGTTCGATGAACCGGTCGGTGGGCTGACGCCCGGCGAGGAATTCCTTGGTCGCCTCTTCCAGGCTGATCGACTTGCTGTCCGCCAGATTGGCGACGCGCGTCTCCGCCGCAGGGGTGCGGACCGCGCCAGGGCAGATCGCGTTGACGGTGATGTTGGGCTCGTCCTGCGTTTCGATCGCGACGCCGCGCGCGAGGCCCATCAACGCGGTCTTGGTCACGATGTAGTCGATTCGGTCCGGCATCGCCATGATGCCCAGCGTCGACGCCAAATTGACGATCCGCCCGTAGCCGCGTTCACGCATCCCGCCCAGGGTCAACCGAATCAGGTTGAACCCGGATGTGAGATTGACGTCGAGCGCGTCCTGCCAGACCGCCGGGTCGAATTCCTCAATCGGGGCGAAATTCCGCACCACCGCGTTGTTAACGAGGATGTCGACCGGCCCCAGTTCGCGCTCGGTCGTGGCGACCAAGTCCCCGATTTCATCGAGCTTTCGAAGGTCCGCCCCGTGATAGCCGATCTTGACGCCATGCTTGTCTTCCAGCGCCGCACGGATCGTCTCGATCTCGTCCGGATCGCCGAACCCGTTGAGCATGACCTGGCAGCCCTGCGCGGCCAACGCGTCGGCCGTGCCGTGCCCGATGCCGCCGGTCGATCCTGAAATGAGTGCCGTTCTGCCGCCGAGCATGTGATCCTTCCTCCCGATCCGGCTTGCCGCCGGTTGATGCATCCGGTTGTCAGGGACTCATGCCCGCCGCCAGATCGTGCCCTCCGGCTTGTCTTCGAGAATGACACCCTGTTCCGCAAGATCATCGCGGATTCTGTCGGCTTCGGCAAAATCCTTGGATTTTCGAGCGTCGTTCCGGGCGGCGATCATGGCGTCGATATCCGCATCGCTCAAACCGTCGGCGCTCGCTCCCTGACGCAGCCACGCCTCTGGATCATCCTGCAGCAGCCCGAGCAGCGCGCCGCCGTCGAGCAACGCCCCCTTGAGCCGTGCCCTCTTGGCGTCATCCTCCGCCTTGTTCAGGTCGCCCAACAGCGCGTGCATCCCGGACAGGGCGAGCGGCGTGTTCAGGTCGTCCATCAGCGCGTCGCGCACCGTTTCCGCTTCGGTTTCCGACGCCTCGATGTCGGCAACGTCGCGCAACGCCCCATAGAACCGGTCGAGCGTCTGCTTGGATTGCCGCAAGCTATCCTTGGTGAAGTCGAGCGGCTGGCGGTAATGGGTTTGCAGCAGCGTCAGCCGGATCGCCTCGCCGGGGAATTCCTGCAATAACTCATGGATCGTGTAGAAGTTGCCGAGCGATTTCGACATCTTCTCGCCCTCGGCCATCAGATAGCCGTTATGCATCCAGTAGCGCGCAAAATGCGAATTCGGATGCGCGCAGCGGCTCTGCGCGATCTCGTTTTCATGATGCGGGAAGATCAAGTCGCGGCCGCCGCCGTGGATGTCGAAGCTTTCCCCGAGATACTTCATGCTCATCGCCGAGCATTCGATATGCCAGCCCGGCCGGCCCCGTCCCCAGGGGCTGTCCCATCCGGGGAGCCCTTCCTCGCTCGGCTTCCACAGCACGAAGTCGGCGGGGTCCTTCTTATAGGGCGCCACCTCGACGCGCGCGCCGGCGATCAACTCGTCACGGCTGTGTCCCGACAGCGCGCCGTAGTCCTGCATCTGCGGCACATGGAACAGGACATGGCCGTCGCCGACATAGGCGTAACCCTTGTCGATCAGGTCGCCGATGATGACGATCATCTCGGCGATATGATCGGTCGCGCGCGGCTCCACATCCGGCGGGATCGCGCCGAGCGCCGCGATGTCCTGATGGAACTGGTCCGCCGTCCGCTCGGTCAGGCTGCGGATATCCTCGCCGGTCTCCGCCGCCCGCGCGTTGATCTTGTCGTCCACGTCGGTGATGTTCCGGACATAGGTGACCTTTCGGTACAGGCGCTGCAGCAACCGGTACAGCACATCGAACACGACCACAGGCCGCGCATTGCCGATATGCGCGAAGTCGTAAACGGTGGGTCCGCAGACATACATGCCCACATGTCCGATATCGAGCGGCTTGAACGCCTCCTTGCGGCGGCTCATGGTGTTATAGATCTGCAGTACCATTGGGAAATCCCGTCTTCAAAGGCCGGCAAGCTATGCCAGCATCGGCGGATGGATTCAAGATTAACGGGGCCGTTTGAGGCCGAAACCTGCCCGTTCTCACGCCGACGTGTAAATTTCCGGCCTAAAGAATGCGCCGGAACGCGTTGGTGATCGGATAGCGGCGGTCCTTGCCGAAGGCCCGGGCCGTAACCTTGACACCCGGCGGCGCCTGCCGACGCTTGTATTCGGCGAGGTCCAGCATGCGCCAGACCCGCTGCACCGTTTCGGCGTCATGTCCCCGATCGGTAATTTCGGCGATGCCCATTTCATGTTCGATCAAACATCGCAGGATATCGTCGAGTTCGTCATACGGCGGCAGCGTGTCCTCGTCCTTCTGGTCCGGCTTCAGTTCGGCCGAGGGCGGCTTGGTGATGATGCGTTCGGGGATGATCCGCCCTTCCGGCCCGAGCGCCCCTTCCGGCCGGTGCTGGTTGCGCCAGGAGGAGAGCCGAAACACGTCCGTCTTGTAGACGTCCTTCAGCACCGAATAGCCACCGCTCATATCGCCGTAGAGCGTCGCATAGCCGACCGCCATCTCGGACTTGTTGCCCGTGGTCAGCAGCATCGAGCCGAACTTGTTGGAGATGCTCATCAACAACAGTCCACGGCTGCGCGCCTGGATATTCTCCTCGGTGATGTCCGCCGCACGGTCCCCGAAGATCGGCTTCAGCATCGTCTCGAAGGCCGTCATCGCCGGCTCGATCCCGACGGAGTCGTAGCGGATGCCCATCAGCGTGGCCGCCTCTTCCGCGTCTTCCAGGCTTTCGCGGCTGGTATACGGCGACGGCATCATGACCGCGTGCACGTTTTCCGGCCCCAGCGCATCGACGGCCACGGCGGCGCTGAGCCCGGAATCGATCCCGCCCGACATGCCGAGGACGATTCCGGGAAAGCCGTTCTTGCGGACATAGTCGCGGAGGCCCAGCATCATGGCGTTATAAATCGCGTCGAGCCCTTCCGACGGTTTCGTCACCTCGGTGGTCGCGCAATGCCATCCGCCGGCGTCGTCCCGCGTCCATTCGGTCACGACGGTCGCCTCGCGCCACGACGGCGCCTGCACCGCCAGCGAATGATCGGCGTTCAGCACGAAGGACCCGCCGTCGAACACCAGTTCGTCCTGGCCGCCCACCTGATTGACGTAGACCAGCGGCAAGCCGGTCTCGGTCACGCGGGCCACCGCATGCATCTGGCGATCCTCGTGCTTGTCCGATTCGTAGGGCGATCCGTTCGGGACCACCAGGATCTCCGCGCCGGACTCCTCCAGGCACTCGACCACGTCCGGCTTCCAGATATCCTCGCAGATCGGGACGCCGAGCCGCACGCCGCGGAAATTGATCGGACCGGGCATCGGCCCCGATGCGAAAACGCGTTTTTCGTCGAAAACACCGTAATTCGGCAGGTCGTGCTTGAACCGGGTGGCGGTAATCTTTCCGTCTTCCAGCAGCACCACGGCGTTGTAGAGCTTGCCCTCCTCGCGCCATGGCGTCGGCACCAGGAGCGCCGGCCCGCCATTCGCGGTTTCCGCCGCCAGCGCCTCGACCGCCGCCTCGACCTTGTCCTGGAAAAACGGCTTTAAAACAAGATCTTCCGGTGGATATCCCGAAACCACCAGTTCCGGGAACACCACAAGGTCGACATCCTTGCAGGCGGCCGCGGAATCCAGAATCAGGGCGATATTGCCCTCGATGTCCCCGACGGTGGGGTTTCGCTGGGCCAAGGCTATGGTTAACCGCTCGGTCATAAATTCGCTCTAGGCTGATCGATCGTGACGTCAGACGACATGAACCTGACGCGGATAATCGCGACCGACCGCGAAAAATCAAGAGTTTCCAGCGCCGCACCAATGGATTCGCAGGAGCACCGCGATATGGACCAGGACCCCGCCTCGTTCCAACTGCCGGACGATACTCCGGATACGACGGATGGCGCCGAGCAGGGACACGGTTTCGACCGGGAGGCGACCGAGGCCATCGCCGCCGCGACCAAGACGCGCCAGCCGAGCCGGCGCGGCCCCGACATGATCCAACGGGTCGTCGAGGACGGCATCGATCGCTTCCTCGAAAATCTGCGCCAATCCATGCAGAACCAGCCGGACAAGCGCCTGACCCTTGCGGACATCGAAGCCGAGGCCGCAGCGTATAGGGCGCAGCCGAGCGAAGCCCTGACCGCATTCTACCGGGAAGCCTGGAAGCAATGCGTGCGGACGGTCGACGCCGAGAAATGGGAGAAGGACCGGACGCGTCCGCTCGAACGCTTGGTCATGAACAACTTCGCCCATCTGCTGCCGCCGGTCGGCGAACAGCCGGTCCAAGGCAAGCATGTTTCGCGCAGTATCGTCGGTCCCTTCCTCAACGCCTTGCGGCAGCTTCTCGGGCCCGAGACCTTCGACCAGTACGAAGCGGGCTGCAACCGGATGGTCGGCCGGCTGCAGAACCGGCATCGGGCGGATTTCAGCTGGGACATGGTGCTGGAGGAACCTACGGCTCAAACCGTCGTGAACGACGTGCTGGTCTATATCAGCAGGCATTTCCTGAACATGCGGAAACGGCGGCGATGGATGGTCGACCTGATCACATCCGCCCTGCCCGCGTCGACCAGGGACGCCGATGGGGACTGGCGGTTCGGCGACCGTGAATTCCATATGCTGATGGATGCGCTGTATTTCGGTCTGCGGACAGCGCTGGACAGCGATGAAGGACGACAGAGCCTGGGCAAACGCTATAACCATAGCCATGTCGCGGCGGTCTACTCGATGTTGCAGGCCCTGGACCGCGATTATATGGAAATCATGCGGGAGGATGGCGGCGCGTAACGCGTCCTTCTGACCATGTCCGGCATGTCCCAGAACAAGATCCTCAACCTGCCCCCCGGCGAGTTCCTGCGCACCGGTTCGGGATTCTTCCAGAAGCTGCCGAGCGGCGAGATCGCGTTCCTGCCGTCGGTTTGCCGGATGCCCTGGCACCTGCGCCATGCCCGGATCGTCGGCCCGCAGGACATCGCGAAACTGCTGCGGACCGAAACCTATGAAATGCTGATCGGCGTGGCGCTACTTTTCTTCGGCATCCATTTCTTCATCTTCGACATTCTGAACCTGTATATGGCGGTGATGAGTTTCCCGCTGGCGGTCGTAGCCCATCTCCTGACGATCTATGTCGCGATCGTCGCGGTCCTTCGGATCAACAATGCGCCCTTCGCCTTTCTGCGCAGACGGATGATGATCGACCTGCCATCGGCGGAAAGCGTGTTCTCGCTCGACGGCCTGAACCGATGGCGCAATGGACGCCGGGTGTGGAGCCTGTCCCTGATGACCGGCGCCGCGGTCGACAATCTCGGCAAACAGGCGGTGATCCTTTACCTGCTGTTGTTCGCCTGCTCCGGCCCCTTGCTGGTCTTTATTTTGATCGCGATGATCGCCTCCGGTGCCGCGCAAAAACTCGGCGGGTATCTGGGGATCGGCTTCGCCTTGTATTGCGCCCTGTCGTTGTGGGCCTTCGTCGAGAGCAGCCTGGTATTGGCGCAGCGCATGCGGGCCGGACGGCGGCGGCGCCTCGCCCGTCTGCAACGAGAAGGGGGCCATACAGCCCCCTCCCGATCCTAACGGCAAATATGGTCCGCCGGGCAGCTAGGACGCGGCGGCGGCGACCTTCTGTCCCTGGCCCGCGCGCTGTTCCTTCAGCTCCTCGGAAATGAGGAACGCCAGTTCTAGCGCCTGCATCGCGTTCAATCGCGGATCGCAATGCGTATGGTAGCGCTGCGACAAGCCATCATCGTCGATCGCCTGAGCCCCGCCGAGGCATTCCGTGACATCCTGGCCGGTCATCTCCACGTGAATACCGCCCGCATAGCTGCCTTCGGCACTGTGGACGGCGAACACTTTCCGCACTTCCGACAGGATGCGGTCGAACGGACGGGTCTTATAGCCGGTCGACGCCTTGATCGTGTTGCCATGCATCGGGTCCGAAGACCAGACGACGGAGAAGCCTTCGCGCTGGACCGCCCGGATTAGCGCCGGGAGGTATTTCTCGACATTCTCATGGCCCATGCGCGAGATCAGCGTGATGCGGCCCGGCTCGTTCTCCGGGTTCAAAATCTCGATGAGCTTCATCAGGTCGTCGGTTTCCAGCGTCGGCCCGCACTTGATGCCAATGGGGTTCTCGATTCCCCGGAAGAACTCCACATGCGCGCCGTCGGGCTGCCGCGTGCGGTCGCCGATCCAGACCAAATGCGCCGAACAGTCGTACCAGCCGCCGGTCAGGCTATCCTGCCGGGTCAATGCTTCTTCGTAGCGCAGCAACAGCCCTTCGTGGCTGGTATAGAACTCGGTCTCGCGCAGTTGCGCCACGGCGTCGCCGGTCAGGCCGCACGCCTCCATGAAGTCCAGCGTCTCCCCGATACGTTCGGCAAGCGCCTCGTAACGCTCGCCTTCGGGGCTGTCGGCCACGAAATCCAGATTCCATTGATGGACCTTGTGAAGATCGGCGAAACCGCCCTGCGCGAAAGCGCGCAGCAGGTTCAGCGTCGCCGACGCCTGATGATAGGCCTTGAGCATGCGCTCGGGATCGGGCTCCCGGCGGCCGGATTCGAACTCGATGCCGTTGACGATGTCGCCACGGTAACTCGGCAGTTCGACACCGTCCTGCACCTCGACCGGCTCGGACCGCGGCTTGGCGAACTGCCCCGCCATGCGCCCGACCTTGACCACCGGGCAGGCGGCGCCGAAGGTCAGCACCACCGCCATCTGCAGGATCACGCGAAACGTGTCCCGGATATTGTTGGCGCTGAATTCGGCAAAGCTTTCGGCGCAATCGCCGCCCTGAAGCAGGAAGGCCTTGCCGTCCGCCACATTGGCCAGTTGCTGTTTCAAACGCCGCGCCTCGCCGGCGAAGACCAGCGGCGGCTGCCGCCGAAGCTCCGCCTCGACGGCCTCGACCTTTGCGCTGTCGTTGTAATCCGGCACCTGTCGTATCGGAAGACCGCGCCAGCTATCCGGTGTCCAATCCTGGGCCATAATCAGCCTCTCATCTTTCGTTCGCTCCCACCAAGACGGTGCTTTTACGCCCTTTGCACCCCGTTTTCCACCGCTAAAGGGGCTTAAACCCGCCGTTCCTGCTAAGATGACACAGTGTGGTTCCATGGCCAAACCAGGAAAGCGAGGGCATGAACGAAAACGCGAACATGTCAGAGGCGCTACGGCGGCTGCTCGACGACAGCCAACGCGCCGTTATCTTCACCGGCGCGGGCATCAGCACGGAATCGGGCATCCCCGATTTCCGCAGCCCCGGCGGCGTCTGGGAGAAATACAAACCGGTGATGTACGACGATTTCATGGCGTCGGACGACGCCAAACGCGAATACTGGCGCCAGCGGTTCGCCCGGGCCGGCGACATGCGCGAGGCGGAACCGAACCGCGGCCACCGCGCGGTCGAGAAGCTGGTGCGGAGCGGCAAGGTCTCGGCCGTGATCACGCAGAATATCGATGGCCTTCACCAAAAATCCGGCGTCCCGGACGAGCAGGTCATCGAACTGCACGGCAACTCGACCTATTCGACCTGCCTGGACTGCGGGCAGCGGTATGAAAACGATCCGATCCGGGACGCCTTCCTCGCCGACGAGACACTGCCGGTCTGCGACGCTTGCGGCGGAGTGGTGAAGACCGCGACGATCTCCTTCGGCCAAGCGATGCCGGAAGATGCCATGCGCGCGGCACAGATCGAAACGCTGCAATGTGATCTTTTCATCGCGATCGGATCGTCGCTGGTCGTCTACCCTGCCGCCGGCTTCCCGCTGATCGCCAAGGAGCATGGTGCATCGATGGTGATCCTGAACCGCGAACCGACCGATCTGGACCGCTACGCCGACCTGGTGTTGAACGAGGAAATCGGCCCGACACTGGGCGACGCGGTCGGCGTCAACTGAGGGCAGGCCGGTACGGACGTTCACTTGCCCCTCACGTAGTTTTCAATAACAGTCTATCTTCGTTGCTGTTTTATTGACCGGCCTGACCATGGGGAGAGAGATGGCCAACAGCGCAATATCCGATTCGTCGCTGGGCGCACGCCTGCGGCTGCTGATATACAACGTGCTCGGCGGCCTGACCTGCAGCGCCAATCTTTTCCCCATCGTCATAGGCTCGGGTTTGGTGGCGGTCGCCCCGCTCGGCCCGGAATACACCTCGGTCGGCATCGCGGCCGGCATCAGCGCCGGCGTCATCGGCGTCTTCGCGGCATCGGTCACGAGCAAATCGCAATCGCTGATTTCCCTGCCGAAGTCGTCGCTTGCCATCCTGGTCGCCGGGCTATTCGCCCAGTTCGCCGAGGATCCCGCGATTCAGGCGCTGGTGAGTGCCTATCAGGGCGATCTGGCGATCTTCTATTTGGGCACGATCGCGATCTGCATCATGCTCGCCGGGGTGCTGCAAATCCTATTCGCGGTGCTGCGGCTCGGCGTGCTGGTGACCTTCATTCCGTATCCCGTGGTCGCGGGCTTCATGAACGGCATCGCCTGCCTCATCTTCCTAGGTCAACTACCCGTCGTTCTGGGCGCAAGCCCCGGTGACGGCGTCGCGCAAGTCATCGAGACCGACAACGAGATGCTGGGCGTGGCAGCGCTGATCGGCCTCGCGGTCTATCTCGCGATCATCCTGATGCGGCGCTTCTTCAAGCGGACGCCCAATGCGTTGATCGGCATCTGCGTCGGCGTGCTGGTGTATCAGTTGGTATTCCCGACCCAGCCGGTCGATACCGTCGCCTCGGCGGCCAGCGAGATCCGGGCCGGCATTCCCCTTCCCGGCACATATCTGGAAATTTTCACGTTGCTCGACTCCGACCAGCTCTTGGGATTGCTGATGAAGATCGGCGGTACCGCCATGGTGATCGCGCTGATCGGATCATTCCAATCGCTCGTCAGTTTGACTGTCGTCGATACGTTGCAAGGCGTGCGGACCGACCGGAACCGCGAACTGGTAGCGCAAGGCGTCGGCCTGATCGCTTCGGGCGCATTCGGCGGACTGCCGAGCAGCGGATCGATCGGGATTACCCGGATGATCCATGAGATCGGCGGTGTCGCGAAAGCGGTGACGCTGATATCCGGCTTGGTCCTGCTGTTCATCGTGACCCAGGTTCCCTGGATCATGCAGTACATTCCGAAAGCCGCCATTGCCGCGGTGATCATGTTCGGATCCATCGCGATCATCGACGGCTGGTCCCGGCAGTTGTTCCTCCGCGTGATCATCCATCGCACGTCGAATGTCAGCCGCGCCCTATTGCTGAGTTTCTCCGTCAGCTTATTCGTGACCGGCATGGTGCTGGTCGTCGGTATCATCGAAGCCATTCTCGCCGGCATGATCATCTCGCTGCTGGTGTTCTTCCAGCGCAGCCGCGAACTGGTGCTTCGCCGCAGCACCTATGGCGATACGATCCATTCCCGCACCGAGCGCGCCAGCGACGAAACCGAATACCTCAACGAACACGGCGGGCAGATCGCGATCTTCGAAATCCAAGGGCCGGTGTTTTTCGGCACCGCCGATCAGCTTGCCGAGGATATCGAGAAAGTCCTGCAGGAGGTCGAGACGGTCATCCTGGATTTCCGCCGCGTCTCCGATATCGACGCCAGCGGCGCCTTCGTGCTGCGGCGGTTCGACAACCTGTTCGATCGGTACAATAAGACGCTGCTGTTGAGTCATATCCCTTATGGCGAGGGCATGCGGGAATTCCTCATCAACATGGGCGTCGAACGGCCGTACCGCGAAAGCCGGGTCCATGACGACCTGGACACCGCCTTGCGCCATGCCGAAGACGATATCCTGAGCCGCAAGTATATCTGCCGGATCGGCGAGGACGAGGTACCGCTTCGCGACTTCGCCATTTTAGCGAACTTCACGCCCGGTGAATTGAAGGCGTTGGAGTCGAGCTTGACCCGCTGCACCTATGAGGCCGGAACGCCGCTGATCGAATACGGCGACGAATCCGATTTCATGATTTTCCTGCTTCAAGGCAGCGTCCGCATCCAGCGCATGATTGAGGGGGAGGACCGCGCGCTGCATTTGGCGACGCGACGGCCCGGCGTCATCCTCGGCGAAATGGCGCTGTTGACCGACCAGCCGCGCACCGCGGACGTCATCGCCGAAACCGACGTCATCGGATACCGGCTGGAAAAGGTCGACTTCGAGAAATTCTGCGAAATGCAGCCACGCGCCGCGATCCATCTGGTGAAGAATATCGCGAGCATCTTGTCGTACCGTGTGAACGACATGCTGGGTGCGATCGAAAACCTCGAAAAATAGACCGGCCCACTCCAACCGGGGTCTAGTCGGCCTTTTCGTCTTCCTTGTCCTGGGCCAGGATTTCCTCGAGTTCCCGCGCCCATTCCCGCGCCTGCGCCGCGGCCTTTACCGGGTCCTGCATCCCGTGCTGCTCGGCCAGGCGCGCCTCGTCATGCTCTTGAAATGTCCGCACCGTGTGCTCGGCCTCGCTATCGGAAAACCCGAGCTGCGTCAGTGTGTGACGGGCCGTCTCCAGGCTGGAATGAAAGGTCTCGCGCCAGATCCGGGTAACCCCTACATCCATGAGCCGATAGGCATGCTGCCGGTTGCGCGCCCGCGCCAGAACCGTCAGGTCGGGAAAATTGTCGACCACGGCCCGGGCAATTCGTACGGAGGTGTCGGTGTCCTCCACCGCGATGATAAAGATCGTCGCCTTACCCGCGCCGGCAGCGCGCAACAGATCGGCTCGCCCCGCGTCGCCGTAATAGACCTTGTTGCCGTAGTTCGCGACGAAGTCCACCTGCTGCGAGTCCGATTCGAGCGCGGTAAAGGCGATCTTCTGTGCCTGCAGAATACGACCGATGATCTGCCCGAACCGGCCGAACCCGGCGATGATGACCTTGTTGTCTTCGTCCTCCGGCACGTCATACGGTTTGTCCGATGTTTCCATCATCCACGCGGCAAGACTGCGTTCGTAAAGCACGTACAAAACCGGCGTCAGCGCCATGGAGAAGGTGACGACCAAAATCAAAAGCTCCGACAGACTGCTTGGAACGACTGCGGCGGCCACGGCAATCGTCAGAATGACGAAGGCGAATTCGCCTCCCTGCGACAGTGAGATCGCCAGATAGGCCCCCGACCGCGGCGGATGCCCGGAAACCGCGCCGAGTCCATACAACACCGCAAACTTGAGAGCCGTCAGGCCCAGCACCAGCGCGAGCACCAGCCACAATTCCGTCGCGAGCAGCCCGAAATTCACCGACATACCGACCGCGATGAAGAAAAGCCCCAGTAGCAACCCCTTGAAGGGCTCGATATCCGCTTCGAGTGCATGCCGAAACTCGGAATCGGCCAGCAACACGCCGGCAAGAAAGGCGCCCAGCGCCATGGACAGACCGGCCCCGTCCATGATCAACGCCGTGCCGATCACTGTCAGCAGCCCGCAAGCGGTAAAGACTTCATGGATGCCCGACCGCGCGACCAGCCGGAAGACATGACGCAAGGCGAAGCGGCCGACGAAAATGACAGCGGCAATGATGCCGGCGACCTTCGCCACGCCGACCAAGACGTCCAACGGCGTAAGCGCACCTGCATCGTTCACACCCAAGAGCGGCACCAGCGCCAATACCGGAATGACCGCGATGTCCTGGAACAGCAGAATGGAAAACGCGGTCCGGCCATGCCGCGTCGTCATTTGTTTCTTCTCCGCCAAGAGCTGCAAGGCGAAGGCGGTGGAGGACAGCGACAACGCGAGCCCCGTGACCAACGCCGCACGCCATTCCAACCCGAACGCCAACGCAGCCGCCGCGATCAGCAACGCGGTAATCGTGACCTGCAGTCCGCCAAGCCCGAACACCGGCCGGCGCATCGTCCAGAGCCGCGACGGCTGCAGTTCGAGACCGATCACGAACAACAGCAGCACGACGCCGAATTCGGCGAAATGCAGAATATTCTCGACGTCGCTGACCAGGCTGAGGCCCCACGGCCCGATCGCCGCGCCGGCCGCCAAATAGCCCAATACCGACCCGAGGCCGAGCCGCCGCGAGATCGGCACGGCGATGACCGCCGCGCCGAGGAAGATCGCCGACTGCACTAGAAGCGACATGGCCGCGTCCAGTGTCCTTGGCAACCACACCGCCGGATCGCCCGATCAGTCCTTCGGCAACGGAATGAACTCATCGTCGTCCACAACATCGGCAAACCTTTTTTCCTCCCAATCGCGTTTCGCCTGCTCGATCCGCTCGGGCCGGCTCGACACGAAGTTCCACCAAATATGACGCGGGCCGTCCGCCGCCTCGCCGCCGAGCACCATAACCCGCGCGTCGGCCGCCGCCCGAATGTCGATCGCGTCCCCCGGTCGGAACACCATCAGGCTTCCGGATTCGTAATCCTCGCCGTCCACGGCGACCGACCCCTCGAGGACATAGACCGCGCGTTCCTCATGCTCGGGCGGAACCGGCAACGTCGCACCGCCGGCAATCCGCACATCCGCATAGACCGTTTCGGAGAAAACCTGCACCGGCGACCGTTTGCCCCAGCCGCTGCCGGCGATCAGGGTCGCGGCCAGACCGTCGCCGTCGAGTGTCGGCAGCGTGTCCGCGCCGAAATGCTCGAAAAACGGTTCAGTTTCTTCATAGGGTTCGGGCAGCGCCAGCCAGGTCTGCAAACCGTAAAGACGGGACCCGCCCGGGCGCAGCGCGTCGGGCGTGCGCTCCGAATGCGCGATGCCCGATCCGGCGGTCATCCAATTCACCTCCCCCGGCCGGATGTTCTGGATCGATCCCACGCTATCGCGATGAAGGATTTCGCCCTCCAACAGCCAGGTCACCGTCGACAATCCGATATGCGGATGCGGCCGGACATCGACACCGGTATCGGTTTCGAAATCCGCCGGACCCATTTGATCCAGGAAAATGAACGGCCCGACCATCCGCCGCCGCGACGACGGCAGGACCCGCTTGACCTCGAACCCGCCGAGATCCGTAGACCGCGGCAAGATGACCGTTTCAACCGATGACGCTGACGGCATGTTCCCCTCTCTGCAACAAATCCGCGGCCATCGCCGCAAACGATACATGCCGATCTAGGTGTCCGGCGGGGCGTTTCCACCGGCATGGGCCCAAAAAGCGCTCGGCGAGCGCCTATGCCTCCACCGCGGCGTCGGCCAGCCATGCGACAAACGCCTCCGCGCGGGGATCGTCCCGCACCGGGCGCAAGACGACGTAATGGAAGCCGCTCTCGATGTATCCCAGGGGGGCGACCAACCGCCCGGTGACGATATCGTCGTCCACCAATGGCCGCGGACCGATCGCGACGCCGAGCCCGGAGGCTGCCGCCTGCAGCATGTAGTAGAAGTGCTCGAAGCGATCGCCCGGCCCGGGATCGATATCCGCACGGCCGGCGGCAGCGAGCCAGTCGGACCATGCAGACGCGCGCGTTTCGGTATGCAGCAGCGGCGCCCGCGCCAGGTCGTCGACATTTCGAATTTCCAACTCCGCTTGCAATTCCGAACTCAACACCGGGCCGACCTCTTCGCCGAAGATCGGCGTGGTGATCATGTCCTCGGGCCAGGGCGGCCGTATCGTGCGGATGGCGAGGTCGGCGGCGTCTTGCGTGAAATCGACCGGCCCATCGGATTCGGACAATCGGATTTCGATATCCGGATGCCGCGACCGGAACCCATGCAGGCGCGGGATCAGCCATCGGATGATGAAGGTGCCGATACAGGAAACCAGCAAGGCGCCGGAAGAAGAAGGCCGGACCCGGTCCACCCCCGTCTCGATCAGATCGAATGCCGACGACAGGGCGGGCAGCAGCCGCGCGCCGGCATCGGTCAACGCGACCCCCGTCCCGGCGCGCCGAAAGAGTTGCACACCCAACGCCTGCTCAAGCTGCTTCACCTGGCGGCTCACCGCGCCGTGGGTCACGCAAAGCTCGGCGGCCGCATCGACGATCCGGCCATGCCGCGCCGCGGCCTCGAAGGCCCGGAGCGCATTCAACGGTGGCAGTTGCCTGACCATGTTATGTGAGTTTTTATCACATCATCGGTGAAATTAAATCGATTTTGCGTTCTTGAATAATCGTTTAGACACAACCTCTACATTCAAGACTGCCATTTCTCACACAGATTGCCGGCATGGATTCCCTCGTTTTCTTCAGCGTTCTCGCCGCCGCCGCCATGCATGCGGGATGGAACGCCGTCATCAAGTCCGGCAGCGACCGGTTCACGACGATGACGATCATGTCGGCGGCATCGGCCAGCGTGTGCATTTTCCTGTCGCCGCTCGCGGAGTGGCCGTCCCTCACGGTGTGGTATTGGATCGTGGCCTCGACGATCCTGCACACCGGATACAAACTCTTCCTGATCAAGACCTACTCGCTTGGCGATTTGGTTCAGGTCTATCCATTGGCGCGCGGCACCGCACCGTTGATCGTCGCGCTCGTCAGCCTGGTATTCCTCGCCGGCGAGGTAACACCGAGCGTCTTCGCGGGGATTGTCGTCCTGGTCGGCGGCATCTGGCTCATGGCGTTGCGGGGCGGGCAAAACCTTCGCCGGATCAATCGGTCCGCCGTCTTGGCCGCCCTGGGCACGTCCTGCTTCATTGCAGGCTACACGGTGGTCGACGGGGTCGGCGCCCGGCAAGCGGCATCGGCGGCAAGCTTCATGATCTACCTCGCCATCCTCGAGGGTGTCGCCATCGGCATCGTCTACCTGGCATCCCGCGGCGTTTCGGACCTTCGCACGGCCGGTCCCGCCTGGAAGGGCGGCTGCATCGGCGGCGTGCTTTCGTTGAGCGCCTATTGGATCGTCGTCTGGGCCATGACCCAAGCGCCGATCGCGGCCGTTGCCGCCCTGCGCGAAACGAGCGTCCTGTTCGCCGTCGCCATCGCGACCGTCGTGATGAAGGAAAAGCTGACCGCCTGGCGCATCGCCGCCGCGCTACTAATCACCGGCGGCGTGGGCGTGCTGCGGCTATAGCCGCCGTACCTACTCCGCCGCGGCGTCGTCGACCTCTTCTTCGTCGGGGATTTCCTCGCGCATCGTCACGAATTCCTCGGCGAGGGTCGGATGGACACCGATGGTCGCGTCGAAATCGGCCTTCGTCGCGCCGCATTTCAGGGCGATCCCGATGCCCTGCACGATCTCGCCCGCGTCGGGGCCGACCATGTGGCAGCCGAGCACTTTGTCATTCTCGCGGTGAACGATAAGCTTCATGAAGGTGCGTTCGGTGCTCTCCGTCAGGGTGTGTTTGAGCGGCGTGAAGTCGCTGGCGAAGATGCGGAGATGGCCGTATTTCTCGCGCGCCGCCAATTCGGTCAACCCCACGGTGCCGATATTCGGGTTGCTGAACACCGCCGTCGCGATGTTCTCGTAGTCGACCACCGTCGGCTTATCGTTGAACAGCGTGTTCGCCAGGGCCATGCCCTCTTCCAGCGCCACCGGCGTCAACTGCACCCGGTCGATCACGTCGCCGATGGCATAGATCGACGGCACCGACGTCTGGAAGTAATCGTCCACCTGGATCGCGCCGTTTTCGGCCATCGCGACACCGGTTTCCTCGACGCCGAAACCGCGGCTCAACGGCGCGCGGCCGGTGCAGTACATCACCAGCCCGGTCTCGATCTCGCGCCCGTTTTCCAGCATCGCGGAAAAGCCGTCGCCCCGCTCTTCGATACAGGCGATGTTCTGGTTGAACTGCAGATCCACGCCCTTCTTGCGCATCTCGTCCGCCAGGAAATGGCGGACGTCGTCATCGAAGCCGCGCAGGAAGGTCGGCCCGCGATAGATCAACGACACGTCGACGCCGAGCCCGTTGAAGATGCCGGCGAATTCCACCGCGATATAGCCGCCGCCGACGATCACGACCTTCTCGGGCAGCTTGTCGAGGTAGAAGGCCTCGTTCGACGTGATCGCCAGTTCCTTTCCCGGGATGTCGGGTACGACCGGCCAGCCACCGGTCGCCACCAAAATCTTGTCGGCGGTGATCGTCTTATCGCCGATGCGGACCGTATGCGGATCGACGACCTCCGCCCGCGTCTCGAAGACATCGACGCCCGCCGCCTTCAACAAACGATCGTAGATTCCGTTGAGCCGGTTGATCTCCGTATCCTTGTTGCGGACCAACGTCTGCCAGTCGAACGTCCGCTCGCCGACGGTCCAGCCGTAGCCCGCGGCGTCCTCGAAATCCTCCGCGAAATGGGCGGCATAGGAGAACAGTTTCTTCGGGATACACCCGACATTGACGCAGGTGCCGCCGAGATAGCGTTCCTCGGCGACTCCGACGCGCGCGCCGAAGCCGGCCGCGAACCGGCTCGCCCGGACGCCGCCCGACCCGGCGCCGATGGTGAAGAGATCATAGTCGTAACTGGGCATAACAATCGGCCTCCGGAATAACGCGACGCGGGAGTTGGAAACGGTCGCCGGCTGACGCTGCTAGGTGCTCACGCCGGCCATGCAGACATATTTGGTTTCGATATAGTCGTCGATTCCGTATTTCGAACCTTCGCGTCCGACACCGGATTCCTTGAACCCGCCGAACGGCGCCTCGACGGTCGAGATCACGCCCGCATTGACACCGACGAGTCCCGCCTCCAAGGCCTCCGAGACTCGCCAGACACGGCCGATGTCACGGCTGAAGAAGAAAGCCGCCAGACCGAACTCGGTATCGTTCGCCATGGCAATCGCCTCTTCCTCGGTCTTGAACCGAAACAGGGGTGCCACCGGGCCGAAGGTTTCTTCGCGCGTCACCATCATCGACGTGTCGACATCGGCGAGCACGGTCGGTTCGAAGTAGCTGCCGCCCAGTGAATGCCGGCTGCCGCCGACCACGACACGGGCGCCCTTGCCGACCGCATCGGCGATATGTTCCTCGACCTTCTCGACCGCGTTCAGATCGATCAGCGGCCCTTGAGTGACGCCTTCCTCCATGCCGTTGCCGACGCGCATTTCGGCGACGCGTTTCCGCAACATCTCGGAAAACTCGTCATAGACGCCCTCCTGCACCAACAGCCGGTTGGCGCAGACGCAGGTCTGGCCCGTGTTGCGGAACTTGGAAACCATCGCCCCTTCGACCGCCGCTTCCAGGTCGGCGTCGTCGAAGACAATGAACGGCGCGTTGCCGCCCAATTCCATGCTGACCTTCTTAACTGTGCCCGCGGCCTGCTGCATCAGCAGCTTCCCGATCTCGGTCGAGCCGGTGAAGGTGATCTTGCGGACGATGGGATTGCCGGTCATCTCGCCGCCGATCGCGCCGGAATCGCCGGTGAGCACGCTGAAAACACCCTTCGGAACACCCGCGCGTTCGGCCAATTCAGCCAGGGCGAACGCCGAATAAGGCGTCATCGTCGCCGGCTTCGCAACCATCGTGCAGCCGGCGGCCAGGGCCGGGCCGACCTTCCGCGCGATCATCGCCGCCGGGAAGTTCCACGGCGTAATCGCGGCGCAGACGCCGACCGGCTCCTTCGTAACCACGATGCGCCAATCATCGTTCGGCGACGGGATCGTGTCGCCGTAGACCCGTTTCCCTTCCTCGGCGAACCAGTCTATGAAGGCCGCGGCATAGGTGATCTCGCCCTTCGCCTCGGCCAACGGCTTGCCTTGTTCCGCGGTCATCAGGACCGCAAGGTCGTCCTGGTTTTCGAGCATGAGATCGTACCACTTGCGCAAGATCTCCCCGCGCTCCTTCGCGGTGCGCTTGCGCCATGCCGGATAGGCCCGGTTCGCCGCTTCGATCGCACGGCGGGTTTCGTCCGTGCCCATCCGGGGGACCGTCCCGATGATCTCGTCTGTCGCCGGATTGTTGACGGGAATCGTCTCGCCGCTGTCCGCGTCCGCCCACGCGCCGTCGATATAGCATTGTTGGCGGAACAGGCTGGGATCTTTCAGTTTCATGGTGCCGCTCCCCGTGGTTGGGATTGTGATAATTAGAATTCGTTACCCGACAATATAGGCGTCGAGCCGCCGGCGGGCCACCGATTCGGCGATGGAATCTGTGTCCGGCCAAGGACGGCATTGAAACACCGCGAATTTGGGCTTCAGAGCGCTTCTTCGCCTGCCGCACCGGCGCCCGCGGCGCGACCGCCGACAAAGCATTCGGAAAGGTTGCAGCCGCCGATATAGAGATGACCGAAGACACTGCCGAGTTCCCCCGCGGCGTAAAGCCTCGGGATCGGGTCGCCGTAGACATCGAGGATGCGTTGCCGGGAATCGTGCACCGGCCCGCCCTGCGTGTTGGAGACAAGCGGCCACGCGGCCGCGTAATAGAAGGGTGGCGTCTCGATCGGCATCATACTGGACGCGGGCCGGCCGAATGCCGCGTCTTCGCCCGCCGCACAGTCCGCATTGTATCGCTGCAGCGTTGCCGACAGCACCGCCTCGTCGATCGACAGCGCCGCCGCCAACGCCGCCAGCGATCCGGCGGATTTGAGGATCCCCATCTGAACTTCCGTCTGATTGTCCTGGCTCCAGCGGAAATCCAGCCCTTCTTCGTTGTAGAGCGGCTGCCCGACGGGAAAAGTCTTCCGCCCCTCGTCGTCAAAAACGAACCAGCCCGGCAAAGCCGGATAGTCCTGCGTTTCCGGCCGGAACCGCTGCATCGGCCGGTGCCCGGTGTCCTGCATATAGGGCTCGTACTCGTTCATGAAGCGGACCCCGTCGCGGTCCAGGAGAATCCACGGCATCCGGACCGCGCGATCGCCCGCAAACCCGCTGTCCCATTCGACCGTGTCCTCGCCTTCCGCGACCGGGAACCAGTCCGGCAAACGCTTGGTTCGGATGCCGAAAGGGTATTCCGGGTCGGTGTGCTTGAACCCATAGGTGCCGTGGTAATGCCACATGTGCCACAGGTCCGCGCCCACGTCCTGCGCCATGCGGATGCCGTCCCCGGTGTTGCCGCGGAACGCGGTCGAGAAAACCGGTTGGCCCTGCCAATACTGCTTCTGCATCGACGGATCCGCCTCGAACCCGCCGCAGGCGAGGACCACGCCGCGCCGCGCCCGGATACGGCGCTTTTCACCGTCGCGCTCGACCACCAATCCCCG
Organism: Alphaproteobacteria bacterium; assembly: GCA_965228975.1. Taxonomy (GTDB): domain Bacteria; phylum Pseudomonadota; class Alphaproteobacteria; order UBA8366; family UBA8366; genus JAJFJD01. The sequence continues at coordinate 432,485 of OZ245851.1, read as the reverse complement.
GACCGACCGGTCCGGACCAGTGACGAGGCGATGCGCCCGGCAGGAGGTGTAGACCGGAATGCGGCGATGCTTGACGTTGTCCTCGACCACCTTGAAGAGGCGCGACCCCGCGCCGAGCGAGCGCACATGCGGATAGGCCTCGTCGATGTCGACGCCGGGAATATCCTCGATCATCACATAGGCGAAACTGTTGCGGCCGGGAAACGGATAGTTGCCGAGACCGGCCCGGTTGATCACGGTCGCATTGTTCACGGTGGCCAGTTCGCGGATGAACTCCTCGACCTCCGCCATGCCCTCCGCAAACCGGCGCAGCACGTCGTCCGGTGTGGTGCCCGCGTTCGTCGCCTTGAGATATTCGAATGTGCCGTCGGGATCGCGCGAGATCCGGACGCCGCCGGCCGAACAAATCGATATCCCGCCCGGATGCGCCATCTTCTCGACGATCAATACGTCGGAGCCTTCGTCATGTGCGGAAATCGCCGCCGCCCCGCCGGCAAATCCAAAACCGACGACGATGACATCGGTCTCCTCGTCCCAATCGTGATCCGATGTTTCCGACGGTGTGCTGTCGGTCATGCTGCCCCCGATATTCTTGCTGTTGTTGCCGCACGCCGAGGATAGCCCTCAACCCGGGAAATCTACCATCGACGCCGTTGCGGCGCGAACCGGCAGATCAAACCAACGGGCAACGTGGCACCATTCAGGAGGAATTACCCGGCGGCGTGAAAGCTGCTGAAACCCCGCTCCAGGTCCGCGATCAGGTCGCGCGCATCCTCCAGCCCGGCATGCACGCGCAGGAGTGGGCCGCGTTCGTCCCATGACGGCGTGGCGAAGGACCGGACCGGATAGGCCGGGATCATCAAGCTCTCGAACCCACCCCAGCTTGCGCCGATCCGGAAATGCGCCCGTCCTTCGACCAGCGCTGCGACCGCGGCCTTGCTCGCCGGCTTCAAGACGACGCCGAACAACCCCGAGGCGCCGAGGAAATCCCGTTTCCAGATTTCATGCCCCGGATCGGACCGCCACGCGGGGTACAGCACGTCTTCGACTTCCGGCCGGGCCGCGAACCATTCGACGAGGCGCAGCGCCGTTTCCTGATGCTGCCGCAACCGAACCCCCATCGTCCGCATGCCCCGGAGCGCCAGATAACAGTCGCCCGGGCTGACGTTATTGCCGAACTGTGTCGCCACATCCTTGAGGTTCCGGTAGAGCGCTTCGTCGTTGACCGCGATCGTGCCCAACATGACATCGGAATGCCCACAGAGATATTTGGTCGCGGCGTGTATCGAGATATCGACGCCGTGATCCAGCGGCTTGAAGAACACCGGCGATGCCCAGGTGTTGTCGATGGCGGTCAGGACGCCCCGGCGACGGCAAACCTCGGTGATCGCCGGAATGTCCTGAATCTCGAACGTGTAGGAACCCGGGGACTCCAGGAAAACCAAACGGGTTTCGGGACGGATGTCGTCCTCGATCGCGCCGCCCGCGTCGGGACGGAAATAACTTGCCGTAACGCCGAGACGTTTCATCAGCGTTTCGCACAAGGTCCGCGTCGACTTATAGGCGCTATCGGTCACCAGCACATGGTCGCCCGGCTTCAAACAAGCCATGAAGGACAGCGTGATCGCGGCGGTGCCAGACGCGAAAACGATTGACCGACTGCCGTTCTCGATCTCGGTCACCGCGGCTTCCAGCGCCTTCGTCGTCGGCGTCCCGTATGATCCGTAGACGACATCCTCGAAGCGCCGTTCGAAGCGGCTGTCGAAAGCTTCGATCGTGGGAAAATGGATTGTCGACGCGCGATAGATTGGCGGGTTCAGGATGCCGGCATTGCCGTCGGAATCCGTACCGGCGCGGCTGAGTTTCGTATCATCGAACATGGATGGAATCCTTCCCTTCGGCGTTGGGTCACCATCGTTCAGGAAAACCCACCGGAACGATCGCGCCGATGGTCGGCGGCTCCCGATGAGCCAAGGAGAGACGAAATTGGTAGCGCGTGTGCGCGGCGGCGGCAATGCCTTCCCCATGCACAGGCAGCCCAGCGATTAGCGCAAGCCGCGTGGCAAGACTAGGATGGTTCAGTACAGCGATTGAAGCATCGCATCTTCGGAGCGCAACGCACCATCGGAGGGAGCCGCGTCATGATTAAGGGAATCGACCATATCGAACTGATCGTCCGGGACTTCGACGAGTATATCGAATTCCTGCAAAGCCTCGGGTTCAAAATGCTGACCCGGACGAGCCATCATGGCGAATCCGCCGAGTTGCAGGCCGAGGGGGAGAACCAGCCGATCTTCGAGATACATGAGGCGACCGGCGAGGAAGTGATCGGCGTCAACCATATCGCCTTCCGCGTCGACAACGTGAAAGACGCACATGAAGCGCTGAAGAAAACCCCGATCAAGTTTCGGGAACCGAATTACGTGGAAGCCACCGGCCGCACGACGATCAACCTGCGCGACCCGGACGGCTGGCGTATGCAACTCGTCGACGCGAAACGGGAAGACCCGGCGTAGCGCCCTTACTCCACCGTCACCGATTTCGCCAGATTGCGCGGCTGGTCCACGTCCGTGCCCTTGAGCACCGCTGTGTGGTAGGCGAGAAGCTGCACCGGGATCGAATAGAGGATCGGCGCGACGAAGGGATCGACCTGCGGCATCTCGATGGTGGCCGCCGGTTCGGCCTGGCTCTCCAGCCGCTGGATGCCCTGTTTGTCGGAGATGAAGATGACGCGGCCGCCGCGGGCGATCACTTCCTGCACGTTCGACGCGGTCTTTTCGAAGAGCGGATCGTTGCCAGGCGCGATCACGATCACCGGCACGGCCTCGTCGATCAGCGCGATCGGACCGTGCTTCATCTCACCGGCGGCATAGCCCTCGGCGTGGATATAGGAGATTTCCTTCAGCTTGAGCGCGCCCTCCATCGCGATCGCGAAGCTGGTGCCACGGCCGAGATAGAGCACGTCGTGGGCTTCGACCAATTCCTCGGCGATGTCGGCGATGGCGGTCACGTCGCTCAACACCTCGGCGGTGCGTCCGGGAATCTCCGCCAGCGCGCCGGTCAGATGCGCCGCCCGTTCCACGTCCAACGTGCCGCGCGCGCGGCCGAAGGCGATGGCGAAACAGGCCAGCACCGTCAACTGCGTCGTGAAGGCCTTGGTCGATGCGACCCCGATCTCCGGCCCGGCCAAGGTGCGGAGAACGCCGTGCGATTCGCGCGCGATGGTCGATTCCGGCACGTTCACCACGGAGACAATGCCCTGTTCCTGCGACGCGGCGTAGCGCAACGCCGACAGGGTATCCATGGTCTCGCCGGATTGGCTGATGAAGATTGACAGACCGCCCGGTTCCATCGGCATGTTGCGGTAGCGGAATTCCGAGGCCACGTCGATCTCGACAGGCAACCGGGCCGTTTCCTCGATCCAATACTTGCCGACCAGTCCCGCATAGTAGGCCGTGCCGCACGCGCTGATCGAAACCCGCGGCACCGCCGCCAGATCGATCGGCAGCGGCGGCAAGGTAATCGTCCGTTCCGCCGGCTCGAGCACCGCGTGCAGCGTGTCGCCGATCACCGCCGGCTGCTCGAAGATCTCCTTCTGCATGAAGTGGCGGTAGTTGCCCTTGCCGATCAGCGCGCCGGAAACCGCGGTCTGAACGATCGGCCGGTCCGCTTCCGCACCCGTCCAGTCGTAGATCGTCGCATCGCTTTCCGATACGACGGCCCAATCGCCCTCTTCTAGATAACAGATCCGCTGCGTCAACGGCGCGAGAGCCAGCGCATCCGACCCGAAATACATCTCGCCGTCACCATACCCGATGGCCAGCGGGCTGCCCTGCCGCGCGCCGATCATCAGGTCATGATGACCGCTGAAGATCAGCACCAGGGCAAACGCCCCTTCGAGCTTGCGCAGCGTCGCGGAGACCGCGTCGCGGGGCGTGCAGCCGTCTTCCAGATAGCGGGTGACCAGATGGACCACGACCTCGGTATCCGTGTCGGTCACGAACTGGTTGCCGCGGGCGGTCAACTCGTCCCGCAGTTCCTGGAAATTCTCGATAATGCCGTTGTGCACCACCGCGACGCGGTCGGTCGCATGCGGATGTGCATTCGCCTCGCTGGGAACGCCATGGGTGGCCCAGCGGGTATGTCCGATCCCGATCGTCCCGGCGACCGGATCATCGTCGATCAGGTTCGCGAGGTTGACGAGCTTCCCTTCGGCGCGCCGGCGCTCGATGCTGCCGTTGACCAGCGTCGCGACGCCCGCCGAATCGTAACCGCGATACTCCAGCCGCTTGAGCCCGTCCACGAGCAACGGCGCGACAGGCGCCTTACCGATTATTCCGATGATCCCGCACATTCAGCCTTTGTCCTTCGCCCGTTCCTTTTTCTCGGCCGCGAGCCGCTCGCGCATGGGGGCGGCCCTGTCCGGCAGGTCCACCTGTTCGCCGCGGCCGATCGTCAGCGCGCCGCAGGGAACGTCCCGAACCACCGTGCTGCCCGCCCCGATGATCGCACCGTCGCCGATCCGCACCGGCGCGACGATGGCGGTGTTCGACCCGATGAAGGCCGCCTTGCCGATAACCGTCCGGTGCTTGTTGAATCCGTCGTAGTTGCAGGTGATCGTTCCCGCCCCAACGTTGGTACCGGCGCCGATATCCGAATCGCCGATATAAGAGAGATGGTTGGCCTTCACGCCTTTGCCGAGGATCGCGTTCTTGACCTCGACGAAGTTGCCGATATGGACATCCTCGTCGAGCTCGGCACCCGGCCGCAGCCGCGCGAACGGCCCGATATGCCCGCCCCGCCCAACAGTCGCTTCGGAGATGTGGCAGAACGCGTCGATAACCACCTCGTCCTCGATCGTCACGCCAGGGCCGAAGACCACATTCGGGCCGATCGTCACGTCACGGCCGATGACCGTGTCATAGCTGAACCAGACAGTATCCGGATCGGTCAGTGTCGCGCCTTCTTCCAGCGCCCGCTCGCGGCGGTCGCATTGCCAAACCGCTTCGGCCTCGGCAAGGGCGAGCCGGCTGTCGACGCCCATCAATTCATCCGCGTCCGCCTCAACGAGCCGGCAGCGCAGCCCTTCCGCCCGCGCCAGCCCGATCAGGTCCGTCAGGTAATACTCGTTCTTGGCGTTATCGTTACCGACCCGGTCGATCAGCGAAAAGATGATGCCACCGTCGATCGCCATGACGCCGGAGTTACAGAGATCGATCCTCTTCTGGCCCGGCGTCGCGTCCTGATCCTCGACGATGGCGTTGACGTTGCCATCCTGGTCGCAAATGACCCGGCCATATCCTTCGGTGTCGTCGGTTCTGAAACCCAGCACCACGATCGATGCGCCATCGGCCCGTTCGTCCAGCATGTCCTGCAGCGTATCCGTCTGGATCAGGGGTGTATCGCCGTAGAGGACCAGCACCGTGTCCGGCGCAATATCGGACAGCGCGTCCCGCGCGGCCGCGACGGCATGCGCCGTCCCCTTCTGGACGTTTTGGATGGCGGTCGGGTGCGGCGCCACCGCTTCCTCCAGCACTTTCATGTCGGGACCGGCAACGACAACCACACGGGCGACGTCCAGCGGCTCCAACGCGGCCAGGACATGTCCGACCATCGACCGCCCGGCGACCGGGTGCAGCGCCTTCGGCAGGTTCGAATTCATCCGGGTGCCCTTGCCGGCGGCAAGTATCACGGCAGCGGTTTCGCCAGTGCTCATTCGTCGTAAAATCCAGGTGCATTAACCATATCGGTCGTTCGGCTGCGGAAGTTGCCATAGGGGGCCGATAGGGCCAAGTCACATATTATTTCGCAGTTTTTCAATGGATCGGGCATCGCTCTCGTACTAGTCCTACGCGGCGACGGCAGACGCGCGGAAACGTGAATCCCCTTGGACGCCGGCCGACAACCCGCTAGAACGTGGGGCCACGCGACACCCGTCCTATCCGGGCACATTCTACCCAACATACTGTTAAAAAAGACATAAACTTTACCATGACCGACCCGCTTCCTGTTCTCGTCTTCGACTTCGACGGCACGCTCATCGACAGCGCGCCGGAACTGCAACACTGCCTCAACGCGGTCCTCACGGAACACGGGCGATCCGCCCTGCCCGTCGAAGCCGTTAAGACGATGATCGGCAATGGTGTCAAAAAATTGGTCGAACGTGGATTTAATGCGACAGGCGGCGCACCGGCGGATCTGGATGCCACGATGGAGCAGTTCATGGCGCATTATTACGCCGCCCCGGTCGAAGACACTCTATACGACGGCGTCCGTCCCACACTCGGCCTTCTGCGGGATGCGGGTCACCGGATCGCGATCTGCACCAACAAACCGTACCGGGCCACCATGCGGATTCTGAAGGGCCTTGAGATCGCGGACTATTTCGAAGCGGTCGCCGGCGGCGATTCCTTCCCGGTCCGCAAGCCGGACCCGGGCCATCTGCTCGGCGTCCTGGAGATACTCGGCACGACGCCGTCGCATGCCATCATGATCGGCGACAGCCCGAACGACATCGGCTGCGCGATCGCCGCCGAGGTCCGGTCGGTCGCCGTGACCTATGGATACTCGAATGTTCCCCATGCGGAACTAGGCGCCGACGTCCTGATCGACCGGTTCGACGCCTTGCCCGACGCGCTGGCCAACCTGACCGACTAGCCGTCCGCGAGCTCGTCCAGAAAACGCCGCAGCACCGCGGCACACTCCGCGCCGTGCGAAAACGGCAATCCATGGCGGGCATGCGGGAAGACCTGGAGGCGGGCATCCGGCATCGCCTGCTGCAACGTGACGGCCATCTCGACCGGGACAAAGGGACTGGAATCCGGATGCAGGATCAGAGAGGGCTGCGCGATCGTTCCGAGTCGGTCGGTCAGATCGGCTTGGCGCAGCGCATCAAGAACGCCGAGGACAGCCGATGGTTCGCAGGCCGCCTGTTGCTCTCGATACCAGCGGCGTTTCTCCGCCGGCACCGAGTCATCGAAGAACCGCAGCGGCATCATGAAATCGGACCAAGCCGTCATCCCGCCACCGTCGATCACATCTTGCCAGGCGGAGACATTCTGGATCGACCCGCCCTTGTACGAAGCGTTGCTGACGCCGACGCCGGCAACCCGATCCGGATGATCGGCTGCGCAGGCCAGGGCGACCGTGCCGCCGGTTGATTCGCCGACGAGATGAAAGCGCGACGCCTCGGCCGCGTCGGCCACCGCCAGCACGTCGTCGATCAGCTTCTGCCATTCCCAGGTGATACCGTCCGGCACTGGCCGCGCGCCATGCCCCGGCAAGTCGAAGGTGACGACGCGGTATCGGTCCGCCAGCACCGGCAGCCAATCCACCCAACAGTCGGCGCAAGTCCCGATCCCGTGATGGAACAGAATGGTCTCGGGCGCTTCGCGCCACGGCGGGGTCAGGTCGATGATACTGAATTCGATACCGTCGGGTGTACTGCCGGTCGGAGTCATCGCCTGTCCGGCCGCGGTCTAAACGTCGATCAGGAATTTATACGGCGACCCGTCACCGCCCGCGATGATCGTGTTCTCGCCGGGCTTAAGCGCGATCTGGTCAATCGGAAAATCGCGCCCCAGATTGCGGTCGTTCACGACCGTCCCCAGCTCGCTGTTGCAGTCACGTACGAAAATCCGTTTGTGGTCTTCGAATAGGATGAAATGGGCCGGCGACAAACGATGCGGTTTCGGGTCGAGAATACCGAGATCGGGCTCGGCGCCGTCGTTCGCACTCGGTTTTTCCGGCACCCGCCCGACCGTGAACGGCATTTTCCCGACCTTGATCGGGTCAGTCCCGATATACATCTGAAGCGCATAGCTGCCGCCACGGATCGTCACCGGCACGGGTGCGACCCCTGACCAACCCCCACCGCCGTCGGCAGGTTTCGGCGGGTCCGCCGCGGGCGGAACGGATTCGGATCCGGGCAGCAACTGGGCCACGCGATTGTCGACCTTTCGCAGCCGAACGCTCAAGCGGCGGATCAGGTTCAGTGCCAGCTCGCTGTCCGATGCGACCAACTCCAGGAATTGACCGCTTTCGTAGATATCGGCCGTAACCGGGGTTTCCGCGCGGGCGGTCGCGCTGCGCGGCAATCCTTCGACCACGCCCATCTCGCCGAGGAATTCGCCCGTGCGCACACGACCGAGCAGGACCGGCGAGTCGCCGCGTTCCTTGATGACGGCAACGGTGCCCGACCGGACGAGATAGACGACATCGCTCGGGTCGCCCTCTTGGAACAGTGCGGAGCCTGCAGGATACTCTCGGGTCATCGCGTCTTCTTACGCGTTGTTTTGATCGGTACTCTAGATCGCGAGTGTGACCGAAATGACTCCGGGCATCAACCGACCACCGCCGGCGCTCCGTCCACGAATGACGTTTATTCGGCGGCGAGTGCCAGCGGCTTGGGCGTGGGCATTGCCGCCGGATTGATCTCGGCCAACGGTTTGCCGAAATGTTTCTCGATCAGCGGGACGACCTTCCCGGCCAGCAGTTCCATCGACTTCAAGGCGGTCGCGCTCGGCACGTCACCGACCTGAAAATAACAATTGATGTGGCTTGGAGCGTAAAGCTCGATCTCGGCGCAGAGCTTCTCCGCCACGGTATCCACATCGCCCGCGAGGATATTGCGTTCCACCCGGTCCAGCGGCGGCTCACCCTCGAACGCCGCCTCCTCGACCATGTAATCGTCGACCACGACCTCACGCCGGCTGCGCAATGAAACGGCGATGCGTTGCTGATAACGCGCGCCGTCGACATACCGCTCGACCTCTTTACGATCGTCGCTCACGCAGAGGAACCGCAATACGCCGATCGGTATCCCTGCCGGGTCCTTACCTTCCTCGCGATAACACTCTTCGATCTGATTGCGCAGATCGCGAATCTTCTTCGGGCTGCCGATGCCGCCCGAAATGAAGGGAACATAGCCGTCGCGCGCGCATCGCCGGTGGCTCTCAGGATCCTTGCCGGCAATCCAGATCGGCGGCCTCGGCTCCTGGACCGGGCGGATGTTGATCGCCGTCTGCTTCTGCTGGAAATAGGTGCCATCATAACTGAAGGTCGGTTGCCGCAACCCCAACTCGATCATGTCGAGCATCTCGTGAAACATCACCTTGTTGTTGGCGATGTCGGCACCGAGCCGTTCGAATTCGTAATTCTGATAGCCGCTGCCGACGCCGACATCGAGCCGCCCGCCGGACAACGCGTCGACCATGGCGATTTCCGCGATCAGCCGTGCCGGCGTATGAAGCGGCAGGATCACCACGGCGCTGCCGACCCGGATACGCTTGGTAATCGCCGCGACATGGGCGCACATCATCAGCGGCGACGGCACCAAGCTGTAATTCGAAAAATGATGCTCGGCGAACCAGACCCGGCTGAAGCCGAGTTCCTCTGCGGCGCGCGTATGATCCAGCGCCTCGTTGATCAGATCCTGCGAGGTCTTCGACCGGTCGCGGTGCTGCAACAGGTTAAACAGGCCGAAATCCATCCCTAGCCCCAATTCTCGTTGTCCGTCGCCTGCCTTCGAAAAAGCACAGATGCCGATATGGCGCAAGTTGGCGCGCGGGGCGTACGCGGGACCTCACGGCCGCACGGTCATGACCCTCCCTTGGAAGGATCGACCGCGATCACCTTCTTGCCGCGCTGCACCCGCACCAGATGGATGCGTAACTCACCGAGGCCGGTATCAGCCGTGAAACGGACAGGCACGGGCGGAACCGTCGCCATCGGGCTTGCGACCCACAACGTCGGCTCGGTCACCCGCTGGCGGGGTTTGTCATCCGGGTTCTTCCAGAATCCGGCAATCCGCTTGAGCTGAAAGGTGCAGCTCTGCGCCGCGCCGGCAAAGACCGATGAATGAAGCCGCGGCAAAACCGTCTGCCCGCCGCTCGACACCGCCATGTCATAGCGCCGGCGACCGTCGAACACGCGGAACGCGCCCTCGCAGCGTTCGCCCTGCGCCAGCTTCATCAGCATGGTCAACGTCGCGGACAGCGGATCGATCGTATCTTTGGTCAGCGGCGGCGGAACGGGGTCCCGCTCGGTGCCGTCGGGGCGCGGGGAGACATCGAATTTGACCGGCGCCCCGCTGCCGAAGCCGTCGGGATAGGCGAGCCGCACCTTGCGGAGTTCGCCGCGCCATTGGCCGTCCACTTCGTGCCGGCGGGGTTGCAGCTTGCCAGCCGCCAGCCCGCCTTCGGTGCGCGCCTCGCTATGCCACTCGAAAAACCACGAGGCGACACCCTGGCTCTTGGCGCGGGTGACGACCCTATAGCGGTCGCCCGACAGTTCCAGATCGGCCTCGGCCGACAGCACATAGAAGGGGCCGAGGTAGGCGTCGTAGGCCAGCCGCACCGGCTCGTCGGCCGCCTTCGCCGGCGACCCCGAGACCAGGGCCGCAAAAAGGGCGACCGCAAGCGGGGACCTCCCGATCCTCGGTAAAACTCTCCTGTCTGAAACGTGGCGCATAGCCTAGACATACGGCATCCGCCCGGCAGGTCAAGCACCCTCCCTTGACAGCCCGCGAACCCAAGCGTAGATGTGCGGTCCGCCTATTTACGGCGGGCGCGTAGCTCAGCGGGAGAGCACCGTCTTCACACGGCGGGGGTCGCTGGTTCAATCCCAGCCGCGCCCACCATTGATTTCAAGTGACAATTCTCGCAATGACCTGACGCTCTCAGCAAAGTTTGCGATTTCGCGTCGCCTCTAACCACATGCTGACTTCTCAAGATTCGGATCGCATCAGGATTCCGGACTGGCCCAGTATTGTTTCAACACAGCCACCCGGACAGGAAATTTCCTATTCGCTAGTGCATTGCCCAGATACTCCCAACCTAAAACCATCTAAATACCCTATAAACGTGTAGTATTTCTATTATTATGCTAATTTTAATTGTTGAGCGTTGCGGCAGAATCGATTTTGCGGCGTTAAGAAGTACGATTGCCCAAAGCGACCGCAATTTCAGGGGAGCGGACAATGGAATTGCTGGATGCGGCTCTTGCATTCGCGCTGACACTCGGTGCGCTGGCCACCGTCGTCACTATCATCATGGAAACCCTGCACCGATTGCTGAAGATTCGGGAGCGGAACCTCATCTGGGTTCTTAGCAGATTGTGCCGGAATTTACCGGTGCTTAGCGAAGATGAGCGCTGGAGGTTGGTGGCGCAAACCTTGAACAACCCTTCATCGGATTTCCCAGGTCTTCCGGCGAGCACACCGGCCGACGGCCGCCCCGGCGAACCAATGAAACACAAGTGGTGGTATCGGTTTTCGGGCGTCTACAATTGGATTTCGCTCGAGCATGTATTGCGCAGGCTAGCAGAACTTCCTTCAATGACTGCGCTCGCAACGCAACATCCCGAGCGGGCGTCGGCCGAATTAGATCGAGTCGCCCGCCAGTATCAAGAAATTCGCTCCGGCAATTCCGCGTTCTTTAAACGCCGCGCGCAATTTTGGTCCGTAATTCTCGGCATTGCTTTCGCATTTTCCGCGAATGTCGATGCGGTGCGCATTTTCGACACCTACAAGACCGACAACAAGGTCGCCGCAAAGATCATCGCGCAGCAGAGTAGGCTGGAGAAAAGCGCGGCAGAAACCGAAAAAGCGCGGGCCGCCCTTGCCGAAGCGGAGAGAACGCTCGCCGAGAAAGAAGCGGAATATAAAAAGTCAAACCCGCCCGACGCCGCCGCATTGAAGAGTGTTGAAAAGGCGGCAAAGGAAGTCGAGAGTAAAAGGCTTGCTGTTCAATCGGCACACACATCCTTCCGAGATTTGGTGCAATTGGGGGTGCCGGTCGGTTGGGAATATTGGCCCTACGGCGATAAGGACGCTCCCGCTAAATCCAAGGGCGAGATAGGCGATAGCAATTCGAAAAACGGCTATGGGTTTGGCGCGCACCTGGTTTGGGCCGTCAAGGTGATCGTTGCCGGACTATTGATCGGCCTTGGCGCACCGTTTTGGTTCGATGTCGCGAAACGACTTGGCGAAATCCGCAAGGCTTTCGGCGGTACGCCTCCCGCCGAAACACGACTGTCGGGGAAGGACGACGCCACAACCGCCGAAGAACGGAAGAAGCTCGCGGATCAAATCGTAAAAGATGTCAGGGAGAATTCGCACGGCGCCGGCGAACTTGGCGCCCCCGACGCAACAATCTCCCAGGTTCAGACTCTTCTGACAGAACTCGGTGAAATTCAAGACGGCGTATCGGCGCTTACCGGCTTGCTTGATCTGCCGACGAGAACAGCGATCGACCGCTTCCTCGACAAGCATTTCGCACCGGAGGATCGGGTCCTGATTTTTGGGGCAATGACGGATCCGGATTTCTTCCCGCGGCTCATCAACGAATTGAAAGCGGCGCGCGACCGTAATGCCGCGTGATCGGGATTCATAGAATACGGTTTTCACACCCTTAGGAGGGCCGCCGCGCGTTCCTCGACGAATCGATTGAGTACCGAAGCCTGAACATCACTGCTGGAACTCTTGAAGTAGATATCTACTTTCGACCGTTCCGTATAAATCGCGTCGATGACTTTCGCATTGTCCCGTCGTTCAGATGGCAACAGCGTGTCGAAGGCACGCGTAAAAATATTCGTGCTCCTCGGACCATGCTGGACGCTCACCGACCATGCCACATCCTTGAGAACCGGCTTGTACACCGTGAGATCGATTCCATCGGCGCGTAGATTCAAAACGAAGGGGTCGTAGTGCGTCGCCTTAATGAACTCATGCTGCGCGCGCGAAAATGCAGGGTCTCGCGCCAGTTGCTTCCAGGTATCCTTAAAGGCGTCGTCTCCCCGGAGCGCCGCCTCGCTACCGCCGGCCGATTGCAACGCGCGGGCAAACCCGGCGTAGTCGGCCTCACCCGTCGACAAGAAACTCAGGAACCGGCCGACCGTCCCCCGCCTCGCCGAGAGCTGATACAACCCGTAAGACCAACCACCGGTACCATCAAACCCGAAGGCCGCCGGGTTCGACCGCGCCTCGTATTGACGCGACAGCTGACCGAGCTGGGCGTGCTCGATGTCCAGACGGCGTCCAATTTCGGTGGTCGGATTTAGACCGTCATGAAGTGGCGCGATGCGTCCGACGCCCGTTGTCGATTCGGCGCTAAACTCAATGCCGTCCGGATAAGCAACTTTCTCGAATTCATCGCCTATTTCGACAAGCTTGCCGTACTTCTTTTCAACTTGGCCGGCCTTGCCCCATGCCCAGTGAAGTAGCTCGTGCAAAACCGTTGCTTCGGTTATCTCGGGTCCTTCAGCGCTATCATTCTTCTCATAATTCTTCACCATATCCTCATCAATGCGGAGGATGTCGCCTTCCGCGCTATCGTGGTGGCCGGTAGAAAGCGGTAAGCGTTCGATATAAACCAACGGTGGGTTCCCGAAATCGACGGCAGTGCGAACATCAGGAGGGTTGGTGCTCGGCCAATGACTTTTGAGCGCTGTCCATACATGGGAATCGGTTGACTCTAGACGAGGCAAACCACCGCGGAGCCATGCACTTAGGCGCCGGTAGTCATCCAGTTGCCTCGGAATCATGTATGCCATTCAGAAATCCTCGGTCAACGATAGGTCCGGAAAACCCACGCCGCGTCTCCGTGGGTGACGAAGACCATGGCACAAGTTTACACCCACTTAAAATAGTGTAAAATATTATTCATTACAACCGAATGGCGTTCAGATGCCAGCACTGGAGGTAGCGAGCCAGTACAGAAACAATACAAAAAGCGGAACACCGGTGGGGAGGGAACAATCATGGCAAGCGCATCTTCAAAGCTAAAGATTGCGACAGTGATCCTGGCAGCGGGACTAATGTCCGGTTGTATGTCAATTGTCGATCCGTATGTCGCACCAAGTGCTAATTCATTCCGCAGCACCAAATCCATCGAAAACGCTGTGACATACGCCGAAGATACACGCGAAGCGTATTATCGAGCGATCAGCGAACATACGATGCTCAACCGGGCGAGCAGTCTCGGCATTGTCGGACTTGCCGGAAGCGCCGCGGGTCTGGCAATTACGGGCGGCGGCGGCAACTTGATCACCGGACTCGGTATCGGCGGCGCGAGCCTCTTCGCCGCTAACACTGTGTTGTACAAGGAAGCACGGCTCCGCGCCTACAATGAGGGTGCGAAGGCCGTAACCTGCACGTTAGGCGTGTTCGGTCCGTTACGTGCTGCTAGCCAAACCACTCTTCAAACGCAACTGAACACATTGGGTGCGGCGGTTTCGGCATTAGATGCTGCAATTGCAGCCGCATCATCCGAACCTAATTCAGTCGAAAAACGGACCCTATTAAGCCGAGGACGGCAGGTCAGTACATCCGCTTCAGATACCCTGACCCGCGGGCGGTCGGCGCTGGGCCGGCTCAGCGGTGCAGGCGTCCGCCTCTACGACGCGGTGCAGAGTATTCGGTCGATCGTATACTCCGCTCTGCTCAAATCCGAGCCGGACATTGCCGAACTCGTACAAACATTGGGTAAGACCATACCTGCTAACGCCGGACTTCTTACCGGCCTTCCAATCGGCCAACAGATGCCGCAAGACCAAACACGCAAATTTAATCTAAAGAAGAACCCAGTTCTTGAGAGACTTCAATCAGCCATCTTCGCAGCAACCAATGCCGGACTGGACGTGGAATCAAACCTGGCGAAAATCGGGGCAGCGCCCAGCGAATCCGATATCGCAGCGTGCGAGATCGACACGGCAGCCACAGGTCTGCTGTTCGAAACGGACCCGCCAAACACCGTTGTGATCGACACCTCCACGGACAAGCCGGTGGCCAAGATTGAGATCAAAGGCGGGAAAGGTCCCTACCACGCCGACTGGGTAGGCCAAGACCCAGGCAAACTGGTTACGCTCACCGCTCCAAGTCATACAGGTGGAGGCCGAGCGGTCCTAAAGTTGGAGAGCACGAAAAATGCAAATGGGGCATTTCAACTAAAGATTCGAGACGAAAACACGCCTGCCACAGCCAAGTTGCAAGTCGTTCTGGATCCAACGGGCGCCAAAAGCGCCGAACCGACAAAGCCGCCGCAAGTTACCGCCAAAGAGAAAGCCGAAATTACTCGCGTTCAGGCGGAGTTGATCAGGCTCAAATGCCTCCCTGCAAAGCGCGCGGACGGCAAGAAGAATGACGATGGTATTTGGAAGGAACGATCGGCGGAAGCACTTCAGAAACTGCTCGCGCTCAACAAAACAACCAAGGCTCAATTCGCGTTAATCGCTGGCAGTAAGACCAGCGGCGAGAAGTTCATAAAGGCTGTGGATGCCGAAATTAAATCCGCGAAAGACAACGGCAAGGAATGCTCGTCCTAGCGGCGCCAATCTCTGGGCCGGGGAGGCGAATTCGTCCTCCCCCGGCCTGTGCCGTTCCATGACTAAACGGACCCGACACTCGAACAAAGAAGGCACGGCTATCTCCGCGGGAGTGCACCCTCTCCCGATATGGCTAATCAGCCTTCCCCGAAAAGCTCGTACAGGATTTTGCCTTTGCTCTGGCGGCGCATCATCATGCCGAGGGCGTCGGCGGCTTCTTCCAGTTTGAATATCCGGTCGATGGTGACGTCGACGCTACCGTCCTGCAGCCATCGCAGGAGATCGTCGGCCCGGGCCTGGTAGGCTTCTTCCGTCGGCACGTAATGCTGCATATGCGGCCGGGTGATGAAGACGGAGCCGGCTTCCGCAAGCTCCAGCAGGTCGAAATTCTCCACCTTGCCCGACGCATGGCCGTAAAGAATGCAATAGCCCCGCAGGCGCAGTGAATTCAGCGATCGGATCAGCGTATCCTTGCCGACCGAATCGTAGACCACATCGACCCCGGCCCCGCCGGTGAGCCGCATCACTTCGTCGCGGAAATCGACCTTCGTATATTCGATCACGTGATCGGCGCCGCGCTGCTTCGCGATGTCGACCTTATCCGCGCTGCCGACGGTGGCAAACACTTTGGCACCCTGCTTCTTGGCGAGCTGAACCAGAATTTGCCCGACCCCGCCGGCCGCCGCATGGATCAAGCACGTGCTGCCGGATTCCAGGGGATAGGCATCGAAAGCGAGGTAATGCGCGGTGATGCCATGGGTCATCACCGACATCCCTTTCTGGAAGGAAACATCATCCGGCAACTTGGTCGCCCGGATCGCCGGGATCGCGACATAGTCCGCCTGCGCCCCGTGGACCCGGCTGTAGGCGATCCGATCGCCTTGCTTGACGCGGGTCACGCCCTTGCCGACGGCCTCGACCCACCCGCAGCCTTCACCGCCAAGACGGTAGGGAAGCGGCGTGGGGTATGTCGGCGAATCCTTGTAGTCGCCGCGGGAGCGATAGATGTCGGTGAAGTTCACGCCCGCATAGGCGTTCTTCACCAGCACCTCGCCGTCGCCCGCTTCCGGCACCGGGACATCGCGGACCTTCAGCTTGTCCAGACCCCCGAATTCCTCCACTTCCAACGCGCGCATGGCTCTCCTCCCTTACCGCTCGCACTGTTGCTTTCATGGATGACATTCCGGAAACGAGCCTCGCGGTTTTTCAGGCATCCGTCAAAACGTCCCCGCCTCGTCGAGGAACGCGTCGATCAGGCGAATGCGCGCCGACGACCGCAACCAGATCACGCCGGTCTTGCGCGCGTAGGTCATGCCGCCGACCTGCGTCTTCCGGATCGCCAGATCTTCGGGCCAGGGCGGCGCCCAGTCGGGGACCAAGGATACGCCGAGACCTTCGTGGACCATCACGGCGATGGCGTCGAGCGCGTCCAGCTCGAACCGGACGGCGGGGTTGAGCCCGGCGTCGCGCAGATACACGTCGGCGGGCTGCTTGCCCCACCGGCCCTGGCTGAATCGGATATAGGGATTGTTGCGCAGCACCGTTTTCGCCGTCCGCCGTGGCGTGTCCGACGGGGTGAGCAGGATCAGCGGCTCCCGGCGCAGGTCGCGCCAGCCGCAGGCCTTCGGAATGGCAAAGCTGGGCTCCGCAATGATCGCAGCATCGAGCTGCTGGTCCATCACGTCCCGATAGAGTTGGCCCGAATGACCCCGCGTGATCTGAAAGTCGAGATTTGGGTGCTTGCCGCTCAATCGCTGCAGAATGCCGGGCAGCATCCCGGCAATCGCGGTCGAACTCGCGCCAATCCGAATCTCGCCCGACGGCTCGTCGACGGCGGCCAGCGCCTGCAAGTCCGACACCTGTTTCACGAAGTCCCGCGCACGATCTAGGATCGCCCATCCCGCCTTCGTCGGCTGCACGGTACGGCCGGACCGGGAAATCAAGGCTGCACCGATGTCGTTCTCCAGTGCGCGGATGCGTTGGGCCACCGCCGCCGGTGTCAGATTCTGCACCTGTGCCGCCTGTGCGATCGATCCGCGATCGACGACGACGATGAAACTCTCCAAGAAGCGCGTATCCATAAAAATATAAAAACTTATTTTTAAATTAAGAAAAACATATTTTTCCTATTTTCTTTTCCGTCCTATCCTTACTCGCAGACGACGACGGGACGACAGGAGAGAGATCATGGATATCGTGGTTCTGCCCGGTGACGGCATCGGCGAAGAGATCATCCAAGCGGGCATGACCGTGCTCGACGCGGTCGACACGATATCGCCGCTGGGATTGACCTATCAGGTCGAGGAGATCGGCTTCGCGTCCTACGACAAGACGGGTACCACCCTACCCGACCGCGTGCTGGAGCGCTGCCGCAACAGCGACGGCATCATCCTGGGGCCGGTCTCGCATATGGACTATCCCGACCGCGACAAGGGCGGCGTCAACGTGTCGGCGGTCGTGCGCGTCGCACTCGATCTCTATGCCAACGTCCGGCCCGCGCGGACACGCAAGGGCCTGCCCAACAAGGTGGGGGATTTCGATCTCGTCATCATGCGGGAGGCGACCGAAGGATTCTATCCCGACCGAAACATGTTCGCCGGCAAGGGCGAATTCATGCCGACCGAGGACGTGGCGATCTCGATGCGCAAACTGACCCGCGGCGGCTGCAACCGCATCGCCCGCCGCGCCTTCGAACTCGCCATGACGCGCCGCAAGAAGGTCACCGCGATCCATAAGGCAAACAACTTCATCCTGTCGGACGGATTGTTCCTGGAGGAGGTCCGGAAAGTCGCCCGCGACTTCCCCGAGGTCGAAGTCGAAGAGATGATCATCGACGCCTCCGCCGCGATCCTCGTTCGCGACCCGGCCCGGTTCGATGTGATTTGCGCGACCAATTTTCACGCCGACATCCTGTCGGACCTCACGTCGGAGCTGTCCGGGAGCCTCGGTCTCGCTGGATCCATCAACGCCGGCGAGACCCTCTGCTGCGCCCAGGCGCAGCACGGATCGGCGCCGGACATCGCCGGACAGGATAAGGCCAACCCGACATCGATGATCCTATCGACCGCGATGCTGCTGGATTGGCTGGGCAACCGGCACGGCCGCGACGACATGACCGCGGCGGCGGCACGCATGGACAGCGCGATCGATACCGTCTTGGCCGATCCCGCCAGCCGGACCGCGGACCTGGGCGGCACGCTCGGCACCCAAGCCTTCGCGAAGGCCGTGGCCGATGCAGTCGCCGGATAGCCCGTCGGCCCGATCCGTAGATCCCAGGACGCGACACGGAGAGAGGAAAATGAAAGCACGCAAAAGGATCGCCCTGGTGGCGCATGACTCGCGGAAAACCGCCATAACCAATTGGGCGGATCGGAACAAAGCCGTCCTGGGCCAACACGATCTCTGGGCAACCGGCACGACCGGTGCCCTGATAGCCGACCGGACCGGGCTTTCCGTGACTCGCCTCATGAGCGGCCCGCAGGGCGGCGACCAGCAGCTTGGCGCGATGATCGCCGAAGGGAAGATCGACCTGTTGGTCTTCTTCACCGACCCCTTGGCGGCGCTGCCGCACGATGTCGACGTGAAGGCCCTGCTGCGTGTTTCGACGCTGCATGAGACGGTTATCGCTTGCAACCGGGCGACGTCGGACTTCATCCTTCGGTCGCCGTTGTTGAACCAACCCTACGACGCAAACAACAATGGCGCCGCAGGATCAGCCGAGGCCCGACCATGAACGAACCGACTTTTCAAATTGCGGTCATCCGTGGCGACGGCATCGGCGTCGATGTGACCGATGCGACGCTCGCGGTGATCGAGGCCGCGCGCGACCGGGTCGGCGGCTTTCGCCTCACCTATATCGATCTTATCGGCGGAGCGGCGTATTACCGGGAAAGCGGGCAAGACATGGCGCCGGGCGCGGAAGACGCCGCAGGCGCGGCCGATGCGATCTTCCTGGGCGCCATCGGCCTGCCGGAGGTCCGTCACGAGGACGGGACGGAGATTTCACCGCACCTGCGCTTACGGGAGATGTTCCAGCTCTACGCCGGCGTCCGACCGGTCAAGGCGTATCCGAACGTACCCTGCCGCCTCGCCGACCCGCGGGCTGCTGGTATCGATCTGATCATCCTTCGGGAATCGACGGAGGGATTGTTCTATACCGCCGCGGCGCACAACCGGAACCCGATCGCCAACGACGACGAGGTTCAGGACGTCCTACGGATCACCCGGCCGACGACGGAAAAATTGCATGACTTCGCCTTCCGCCTCGCCCAACGGCGCAAGGCGAAAGGCCGCGGTGGGTCCCTCACCTGCGTCGACAAGGCTAACGTGTTCCGGTCGATGGCGTTCTTCCGTCAGATCTTCGACGAACGGGCGGCGAAATTCCCGGATGTGGAGCGCCGCTACAATTATGTGGATGCGCAAGCCCTGGACCTAATCCGGCGTCCCTGGGACTTCGACGTGCTGGTGATGGAGAATATGTTCGGCGATATCCTGTCGGACTTGGGCGGCGGCCTCGTCGGCGGCATGGGGATGGCGGCTTGCGGTGAAATCGGCGATGAGCATGGATTGTTCCAGCCGGCGCATGGCAGCGCGCCCGATATCATGGGGAAGAACAAAGCAAATCCGCTGGCCGCGATCCTGAGCGGTGCGATGATGCTCGATTACCTGGCGCAGAAGTCCGACCAACCGCAGTTGGCGGATGCGGCCGGCGTCATCGAGGACGCCGTCCAAGCCGGCTTCGCCGAAAACCGGATCCGCCCCATGGAGTTCGGTGGCGACATGGGCACGACCGCCGTGACCAGCGAACTACTCAGCCTGATTCGGTAGGAAAAGCGGGAGAGCGACATGATATACGGCAATCGCAACCGGACAGGGCCATAGCCATGGCTGTTCTTCTCGGCGCAATCGCCGACGATTCGACCGGCGCGACCGACCTTGCCAACACCCTGGTCAAGGAAGGAATGCGTGCCGTTCAAACCATCGGCGTGCCAGCGCACGGTATCGACCTGGGCGATGCCGACGCCGTTGTCGTCGCCTTGAAGTCGAGGACGGCGCCGGTCAAGGATGCGGTCGACGAATCGCGCGCGGCACTGAACTGGCTGCGCGGGTTGGGGCCTCGGCAGTTCTTCTTCAAGTATTGCTCCACCTTCGATTCTACACCCGCGGGCAATATCGGGCCGGTTGCCGACGCGTTGCTGATGGACTTGGATACGGACTTCGCCTTCCTGTGCCCGGCTTTTCCGGACAACGGCCGGGTCGTCCGCGATGGCCTGCTCTATGTGAACGGCGAGTTGCTGGAGAACTCCCCCATGAAGGATCATCCGCTGACCCCAATGCGGGACTCGCGGGTCGTGGAACTGATGCGGGTGCAAACGGACCGGACGGTCGGCCTGATCACGCAGGCGACCGTATCCAATGGACCCGCCGCCATCGCATCCGCGGCCGACGCGCTGCGGCGGGATGGCGTCACCTACGGCGTTATCGATACCGAAAGCAACGCGGACCTTCGCGCGATCGGCGCGGCGGCGTCGGATCACGCCCTCGTCACCGGCGGATCCGGCGCGGCCATGGGTTTGCCCCAGAATTTCCGTGATGCCGGTCTGCTCGGCGAACCGGTCGCAGCGACGCTGCCGCGCGTGACCGGGCGCGCCGCCGTGCTGGCGGGAAGTTGCAGCCAGGCCACGCGGCGGCAGATCGCGGTGGCCCGAAAAGATTGGCCACACCGGAAAATCGACGTCCACAGCATCGCGGCAGGCGATCCGGTGGCAGCCGACATACTCGACTGGGCGGCGTCGCAGGATGAGTCGACGCCGGTTCTTATCTACGGTTCCGCCGACCCCGACGAAGTCGCCGCCATCCAGGCGCAATACGGCGTGACCGAAGCCGGCGAAATGGTCGAAAAGGTAATCGGCGAGGTCGCGGCCGGTCTGGCTGCCCAGGGCGCGCGGCGCATCGTGGTTGCCGGTGGAGAAACGGCGGGCGCGGTCGTCTCCGCGCTCGGCGTGGAGGCGCTCCGGATTGGCCCCGAGATCGATACAGGCGTACCTTGGACGGAGACTCTGGGGATCCGAACACTGGGCGGCGCGACGATTGCGCTGGCGCTCAAGTCGGGAAATTTCGGCGGCGAAGATTTCTTCGCCAAGGCATTGGAGATGCATCCATGACCGAGACGAAACTGCGCGAAAGGATCGTCACGCTCGCCAAGTCGATCTACGACCGGGGCCTGACCTTCGGATCGTCGGGCAATATCAGCGTCCGCGTCGAGGACGGTTGGCTGATGACGCCGACCGGATCGTCGATGGGCGAACTCGACCCTGCCCGCCTATCGAAGCTGGGGGCGGATGGCTCCCATCTTTCCGGCGACAAACCCACCAAGGAAACCTTCTTGCACGCCGCGATGTACGAGCAGCGGCAGGATTGCGAAGCGGTGGTGCATCTCCACTCGACCCATTCGGTCGCGGTGAGCTGCCTGGAGGGCATCGACCCGGCCAATGTGATGCCGCCGATCACGGCCTATTACGTAATGCGCGTCGGAACGCTGCCGCTGGTCCCCTATTTCGCGCCCGGCGACCTGGACCTCGCCAAGGCGGTGCGCGAAATGGCGTCGGATCATCACGCCGTCCTGCTCGCGAACCACGGACCGGTCGTCGCCGGCAAATCGCTGGAGGACGCCGTCTACGCCACCGAGGAACTGGAAGAGACGGCGAAACTGTTTCTGTTGCTGCATCAGCAGAAGACGCGGTATCTCACACCGGAACAGGTCGCGGACCTGCATCGCCGTTTTCCCAATTGAGGAACGATCATGGCCGACAGACTTGGCATGGATCCCGCCCGTATCGAGCGGCTGCGCAGTCCCGACCGGTTGGAATACTTCGATCCGGACAAGATTTGGGATGAGCTGAACCCGACGCCCGACTGCGCGGTGATCGATATCGGCACCGGCGTCGGCTTCGTCGCCCTGCCCTTCGCCGAGCGATACCCCGACGCCACCGTCTACGGCTGCGATATTCTCGACGGCATGATCGAGTTATTGGCGGAAGACGCGGCCGCGCGCGGCCTCGACAATGTCCACGGGATCGTCATGCAGCCGAATTCGATCGCCCTGCCGGATGACTCAGCCGACATCGTCGTGATGGCGCAGCTTCATCATGAATTGGATGAGCCCGCCCCCTTGCTGGGCGAATGCAAGCGGCTGCTGCGCCCGGGCGGGACAATCGCCATCGTGGATTGGGCCGATGCCGACAACGGCAAGAGTCCGCCCGTTGGACGGCGTGTCCCCGTGGCCCGCCTACAGGACGAGCTGACGACCGCCGGCTTTGCGGCATTGGCTCTGCACGATGTCTACGAATTTCACACGTTCATCACCGGCACGGCGTGAACGCCGGCGGGCCGCACAGGTCCGTTCCGGTTAGACCAAAACGTCCACCAGATGGCCACGACAACCGCCGCCTTGCGCTGCCCGAAGGGCCAAGGTGAAACGGGCGCTGTCCTCGCCGATCATACGGTGCGCATCCATTCGGACGACGGCGGCGGGCGGTGCGACCTTGCGGACCGCGCGCGACACCCGGGGTTTCGGCACCGGGACCGTTAACGCTTGGAACGGCGCAATACTTGTGCTGCGCATGGGGCCTCCTTCCCCGGCAGCGATTCATTTTTCTTTTCCGCTGCTCTGACCCCATTTTCACCGATCGGCAATGATGCCCCTATCGTCCAAAAGGACGAGAGACCTCGTCCAAATGGGCTATGCACGGCTATCGCGGCGCCGTGGCGCAAAAACCACGAAAACCGCCGAACTTATTTATTTTGCACAGGAAATATCCGGCCCCTACAATGCAATGGTCAAAAAATGAGCAGGGGCGGTGCCGACGAGGACTTTCGATACCCGGAAACCCTTGCGACTCGCATTGTTGGCCTGCCAGTTGCAGAGCAGGTCACGGCTTAGTTGATTACGGCAACACGGGACGGCATGACTTCGTCATTTCGATACACTGTCCCGTTGCGTGTAAGCGGCAACAAAAATCTGACAGGAGGGCTTCAAATGCTTTCACTACGAAAATTGGCCATCGCAGCGGCTACCGCGTGCGTCGCCGCCATGCCGGTTTCAGCGGCGGAATGGGTCATGTCTAGCGGCTATCCGGACAACAATTTCCACACGATGAACATCAAGAAATTTATCGACGAGGTGCAGTCGAAGTCCGGCGGCAAATTGAAGATCACCCTGCATTCGAACGGCACGCTAATCAAACTCGATGCCACCAAGCGCGCGGTTCAGTCCAACCAGATTCCCATCGGTGAAATCCGGCTCGGCGTCTACGGCAACGAGGACCCTATGTACATCCTCGCGGGTCTGCCCTTCATTGCCGGCACGTATGACGAGGCCTGGAAGTTGAAGGACGTCCAGAAGCCGTATTTCGATAAGCTGTTCGCTAAGAACGGCATGAAGATCCTGTTCTATTCGCCCTGGCCCGGACAAGGCTTCTACACCAAGTTTCCGGTGAAACAGACCGCGGACTTCAAAGGCAAGAAGCTGCGTATCTATTCGACGGCGACCAAGAAGATGGGCGAGATGCTTGGCTTCAACGCAACCATCCTGCCGTTTGCGGAAATCCCGCAAGCCTTCTCCACCGGCCTTATCGAAGCCCTGTTCACCAGTCCGCAGACCGGCATCGATATTCAGGCCTGGGACAACACCTCCCACTTCACCTATGCCGGCGCCATCCTGTCGAAGAACGCCGTGGTCGTGAACGCCCGCGCCTTCAAGAAGCTGCCCGCGGACGTGCAAAAGGTTGTCATGGACGCTGCCGCGACCGCCGAAAAACGCGCCTGGGAGATGAGTAAGGAAACCACGGAAAAGCAAAAGGGCATCCTTACGAAGAACGGTATGAAAGTCGCCGACGCTCCGGCCGGCCTCATCTCGGACATGAAGGATATCGGCAAGTCCATGATGGAAGACTGGAAGAAGACCGCCAGTCCGGAAGCGAAGGCCGTCCTCGCCGAATATCTGAAGTAACCGATAAGGTTAACTCCAACCAAATGCCGGGACAGACGTGCTGATATTTCAGCACAACCGTCCCGGCGCGGTGAGGGCCGACATGCGTAAATTCCTCGATCGGCTCTATCTGATCAGCGGATATCTTGCGGCATTCTTTCTGTTCGCGATCGGTGCCACGATCGTTCTGCAGATCATCGGCAGATTCTTCGGTGTCGCAATCGACTCCACCGAACTGTCCGGATTTTGCCTGGCCGCGAGTTCCTTTCTGGGATTGGCCTATGCGCTCAAGGGCGGAACGCATGTACGGGTCAACCTGCTGATCCGGAATATTCGCGGCAAGGCGAAGAAAGCGATCGAGCTTTGGTGCTGCGGTGCAGGGGCGGTTGCGGTCGGTTATTTCGCTTACAATGCCGCACTGTTTGCATACGAATCCTTCGAATTCGGCGACAAGAGTCCCGGCCTGATCGCCGCGCCCTTTTGGATTCCGCAATCGGGCATGGCCATCGGCGCGATGGTCCTAACAATCGCGCTGATCGATGAGTTCGTTCATATCGCAAGGGGGAGAACGCCAAGCTACGAAGAGAACATCGACGCAGTTCTCGGCGATGAGCCGCTCCCCGAAGAACAAAAAGCGTCATAGGACTCCGCCGTGGGAACCGCCGTCACCTCGATCGTTCTCGTCGCCGTCATGTTCCTGTTTCTCGGGAGCGGCATCTGGGTCGCCGTCTCGCTTCTCGCCGTCGGCTATGTCGCACTCGAATTCTTCACACCGGCCCCGGCCGGATCGCTGATGGCATCCACGATCTGGGACGCGAGTTGGAATTGGGCGCTGACCGCCTTGCCGCTGTTCATCTGGATGGGGGAAATCCTCTTCCGGTCGCGCCTTTCCGAAGACATGTTCAAGGGTCTCGCCCCTTGGCTGAGTTGGCTGCCGGGCCGGCTGTTGCATGTGAACATCGTCGGCTGCGGTGTCATGGCGGCGGTCGCGGGATCGTCGGCGGTGACCTGCGCCACGGTCGGCCGTATGAGCATTCCGGAGCTGAAGAAACGCGGCTACGACGAAAAAATGTGCATCGGCACGCTGGCCGGATCGGGCACCCTGGGCCTGTTGATACCGCCGTCGATCATGCTGATCGTCTACGGTGTCGTCGCGCAGCAGTCGATCGCGCGCATGTTCATTGCGGGTATTCTGCCGGGCATCCTGTTGGTCCTGATGTTCATGGGTTTCGTGATCATCTGGTCGTGGATCTATCCGGACAAGACCCCGGCCAGCGATATCCGCATGTCATTCCGCGAAAAGATTTGGAGTTCGCGCCGTCTCATCCCCGTAATTTGTCTCATTATCGCCGTCATCGGCTCGATCTACGGCGGCATCGCGACACCGACCGAGGCGGCGACTCTCGGCGTGATCGGTGCACTGGTGTTGGCCGCGGTCAGCGGCAACCTGAGTTGGGCAACCTTTCTCGACAGCCTTATGTCGGCGATGAAGACAAGCTGCATGATCGCCTTCATCCTGGTCGCCGCGGCGTTCCTGTCGATCTCGATGGGCTTCACCGGACTGCCCCGCGCGCTCGCCGGCTGGGTCAACGGACTCGGCCTATCCGTGCCCGCCTTGCTCTGCGTGCTCACGATATTCTTCATCATCCTGGGCTGTTTCCTCGACGGCGTATCGATGATGGTGCTGACCGCATCCGTCGTCCTGCCGATGGTACAGAATGCCGGGATCGACCTGATCTGGTTCGGAATCTATATCGTGATCGTGGTCGAGATGGCGCAGATCACGCCGCCGGTCGGCTTCAATCTATTCGTCCTACAAGGAATGACGGGGCGGGATATCGTCCAGGTCACGAAAGCGTCGATTCCCTTCTTCTGCGTCATGCTGGCAAGTATCGTCGTCCTCGCGGTGTTCCCCGAGATCGCGACCTTCCTGCCGAAATACATGGTGCAGCGATAGCGCCTAGCCGGCGTCCGGCCAATCCGGCAGCCCCTTGAGCCGGCGCCAATGACGGGCGATCTGTTCGCGCCGCGCGAACCACACGCCGCCCTTGTCGTTCATGTGATCGAGCAAAGATTCCAGCCCGCCGATCCGGCCGGGGCGCCCGATCAGCCGCAGATGCAGTCCGACCGACATCATCTTCGGCGTGGTCTTCCCTTCCCGCCATAGGCAGTCGAAGGCATCGATGCAGTAATGCGCAAAGTCCTCGCCATGCACAAAGCCGGCACCGGGGTTGAACCGCATGTCATTGGTATCGAACGCGTAGGGCAAGACGACATGCGGCCGGTCGGCGACGGATTCGATGTACGGCAAGTCGTCGTTGTAGGCGTTGGAATCGTATAGGAATCCGCCCTCCTCGACCAACAGGCGGCGGGTGTTCACCGACGTGGCCGACCGGGTATGCCAGCCGAGCGGGCGCACGCCGGCGACCTCGCGGATCGTCGCCACCGTGTCGGCGATCACCTGACGTTCGTGGTCTTCCTCCATACCCGAGTGCGTTTCCCAGCGGTAGCTATGCGCCGAAATTTCATGACCGCGCCGCCGCATATCCTCGGCCAGCCACGGCGACCGCTTCAACGCCCGGGCGCAACAGCTCATCGTCGCCGCAATGCCGCGCTCCTCGAGTACCCGCACGATCCGCCAATAGGCCGCGCGCGTGCCGTATTCGAAATGGGATTCCATGCACAGGTCGGGAAGACCGGTGACCTCGTCACTCGCTTTCGCCTCATAGGTGCCCTCGTTCCGTTCGTCACCATCGGAAACGCTGAGTTCCGCACCCTCCTCCACGTTGACGACCAGCGAGACCGCCACCCGCGCCCCGTTCGGCCAGCCGGCCTGCGGCGGCGTTTCGCCATACCCTTTGAAGTCGCGTGTGTCGGCCATGCCGTCGTTCTCCTCGGCTTTTCCTAGGGTTGGCGGAACAACCGGCCCCACCCGGTTACCCGCGCCGGGTCCGCGCCCGCCATCTTCATGGACTTCCACAACGCGGTCGACACCGTGTCATAGATCGGCAGGCTCGTTTCCGCTTCCAGCTTTTCCGCCAACTGCGCGCTTTTCAGATTGGTCGAAAATGTCGTGATCGCCTGCGGTCCGGCTCTGGCGACATCACGCACCATGTCCTCGATCACCGATTCCCCGACTTCCGCGAAGTCGAAATTCACCTCGATGTCGAGATGCCGTTCGGCGCTGCAATCGATCCCGCTCTTGGCGTAGTTGGCGACGATGGCTTCCTGCACACCGTGACTGTAGGGCGTAACCAAGCCAAGCCGCTCCACCCCCGTATCCCGCAACACGTCGTTCAATGCCAAAACCGATGTCGTCGCGGGGATACCCGTTTCCTCGGTGATCCGGCGGCATAGTTCCTCGTCAGTCTCGAAACCCCGCCACCCCGAGGACGTACCGTTCCAGCAGATGACGTGCACATGCGCTTCGGCGAGCATGCGGGCCGCAGTGAGCATCGGTTCGAGCTCGAACTGACCCAACCCGTATTCGGAGAGCGAGATTTCCGTCACCTGGAATCGTCCGAAATGGGCGGTGATGTCCGGCAGACCGTGCAACATGGCGGCGGTCAGCGGCTCCAGTGCCGTGTTCGACGACGGCGTCAGCATGCCAAGCCGCTTGCGATCGGTCATCGATGCGTGCCCCCGCCGCCGTTACTACGCGACCGCCGCGCCATCGGTACCGTCCGCTTCGATGAACCAATCGCAAATCTCGCTGCCTGTCACGAATACCGTATCGTCGCGCGCTAACAACAGGTCCAGCATCTTCTCCAAGTAATAAGCCCGATGCGCCGGACCGGTCAGATGCGGGTGCAAGGCGAGCGTCAGTACCTTTGGGTTATCCGCCATTTCCCGTTCGAAGACAGGCAACGTGGCCTCCAGCCGCCGAAACATCTCGTCCGACCTGTGCTTCTCGACCGCTGTGATCGCAGAGTCGTTGAATTCCACGGTGTAGGGCAAACCGACCAGCGGGCCGTGCTTGGTCCGCATCCAACAGGGCAGGTCATCCACGAAGAAGTCGGCCAACCAATCGATGCCCTGCGCCTTCAAGACATCCGGCGTGTCGAAGGTCTCGCCGATGCCCGGGCCGAGCCAGCCCCGCACTTTCTCGCCGGTGAACGATTCCAGCCGCTCGAGGCATTGCTGGATCACCGCCGTCTCGTCATCCTCGCGCAAGAGCGACCGCTGAATCCAACCGTGCCCAACAAACTCCCATCCAGCCTTGAGCATCGCTTCCGACGCGCTGGCATAAATGTCGCAGCAATAGGCGTTGATGAAGGCGCTGGCCTTGACCCCGCGGTCGGACAGTATACCGAGGATGCGCGGCACGCCGACCCGAACACCATATTCCGCCCAGGCGAAGTTGCCGACGTCGGGCACCGGCGACTGCCCGTGCGGCGCGGGCATAACCGTCCGCGGCATCGCTTGGTCGAAAGGCCAATACTCGACATTCAACACCACATGCACGATCAGGGATTTGCCATTCAACGGCGCGAGTGCCTTGCGGTCGGTCATCATCTCGAACGGGATGCGCGGATTGGATTCAGGCATGACGGCGTTCCTATTGTCTTGTTTGGTTGCCCGACGGCAACGATGGGCTTGGGAATACAGGGATTGCAATTGCCGTGACAGTCGCTGCACAGCGGTTACGATGATCCCGCAATGGCCCGCGTATTGCTAGTTCTCGTCGAGGATGACCGGGCAACCGCCAACAGATCAAGAGGAATCACCGTGTCGGAAATCGATGTCGCCCAAAAAGTATTCGATGAGATGCGCGAAAAAACGGCAGACCCACCGGGCGTGACGCGCAAATCCTTCGGCGATGGCGAGAACATCGCTCACGGATTGGTGGCGGATGTCGCGCGCGACCTGAACCTTGAGATCGCCCACGACTATGCGGGCAATCAATACATGACCCTGCCCGGCAAGGACCGCGATGCGCCGTCGATCATGATCGGCTCGCACATGGATTCGGTGCCTCACGGCGGCAACTACGACGGCGCGGCCGGCGTCATTATGGGGATGGCGGCGCTGCACCGGTTGTGCGGCGACGGCTGGACCCCGGCACAAGACATCACGGTGATGGCGATCCGCGCCGAGGAACTGGTGTGGTTCCCGACGCCGTATGCCGGGAGCCGGATGGCCTTCGGCTTGCTGCCCGCATCGGACTATGACGACCTGAAGCGGTCCGATACGGGCCGCAGCCTCGGCGATCACATCAACGATCTCGGCTTCGACGCCGACGCGCTCAAGGCCGGAAAAACCTATCTCGACGGCTCCAAAATCCGCTGCTACATCGAGCCGCATATCGAGCAGGGGCCGGCATTATTCGAAGCCGGATTGCCGGTCGGCATCGTGACCGGCATCCGCGGCAACCTGCGCTATCGCTTCTGCCGGGTCGACGGCACCTACAGCCACGCGGGGGCCGTGCCGCGGGCCTTCCGGCATGACGCCGTGTTCGCCGCGATCGAGTTCGGCCGGGTGCTGGAAGAGCATTGGGACCAGCGCGACAAGGACGGCATCGACTTCGTCTGTACCATGGGCGAGTTCCACACCAACCCGACCCACCACGCGATGACCAAGATTTCCGGCGAGCTGCGCTTCACCATGGACATCCGCAGTCTCGACAACGAGGTGCTACTGGAGACGGACGCCTATCTGCGGGAGCAGGCCGCGCGCATCGGCCGAGAGCGCGGCGTCACCATCGACCTCGGCGAGTTCACCAACGCCAAACCCGGCATCATGGACGCGGACCTGCGCGCCATCCTGCAAGGGCAGGTCGAGAAACTGGGTATCCCCGCGATGGACTTGTCCAGCGGCGCCGGCCATGACTGCGCCACCTTCGCCAACGAGGGTGTGCCGACGGCGATGATCTTCATCCGCAACGACAAGGGCAGCCACAACGCCGACGAGACGATGGAGATCGAGGATTTCGCCGAAGCGACCCGGTTGCTCGTCGCATTTCTGAAAGAACTCGGCTGACGCGCGCCGCCTAGCGGTAGACGTAGATCGGGCTGGTCCAGGCGATCGTGCCGTCTTCCTGTGTCAGGCGAATGAAGATCGGGTTGTCCCCGCTGTCCTTCAGGTCGATCTTGCGCGAGAACTTCATCGCTCGGTGCGGGTTTTCCGACGGCATCCGGAACAGCTTGAGGAATCGCGGCAGGACATCGCTATTGTCGCAAACCTCATCCTCGTAGCCGATCTCTTCCAACGGGACGCCGCATTTGATCAGCGGCGTTTCCAGCTTCAACGTACCGCCGTAGGCATCGTCGACCCACATGTCGAAACCGCCGATGTTGCCGGTGGTCAATGCGCGCCACTCCAAACCGGCATCGCCGACACGATCCAGCGTCTTGTCGCGATTGAAGAAATTGATCGGCCGTGCATCGATGATCTCGTTGTCCGAAAGATGCGCAGTGCCGTCCCAGATCACTTGGCGGAAACGGCCGCGATATTCGGCACCTTCCCAGACGACGCGGATGCGGTTGCCCAACTCATCTTGCGTATACGGGCGGATCGTCTCCACGTGGTCGAGACCGTTGAAGATGTCGACCCGTTCGATCGGTGCCGCGGCGAGGATATCGACGTCGATCTCGGCGTCGCCGGACGGCAGGTGAACGATATCGCCCATCATGGCGGTTTGGGTGGAATGTCCCTCCGCCGGGCCGAGCGCCGGATCATCGTGATAGAGCGTCGCGTCGCCGGAGAAACGTGCCTGTAGGTCGATCACCATGCGCCCGCCATGCCCGCCGGTGCTGCAATAATGCCGCCGTTTCCGCAGGCAATCCAACACTGATTCACGGGACAACTCGTCCGTCAGAAGACAGGTCAGGCCGCCGACGGCGCCGAACAACGACGCACCGGGATAGCTCGCGCCCGGACGCCCCTTGTGCCCGTCGGAGTTGGCCACGATGCCGACCCGATAGCCCATCTCGAACGCGTCCTGCACCAGCCATTCGAAGGTGCCCCAGGACGAATGAATTTCCATCGATTTCTCGATCCGCCCGTCATGCGCCAGTTTCACGTCCGCGTAGCGGCCGCCGCAATGCGCATAAGCGACGACATCGGTTTCCTTGTTCTCGATAAAGGCCTCGAACAGCTCGGACGCACGATTGCAGTCGGTTTCGATGTCGCTTTTGTCCGGGATCAGGGCGTGGGACGAGCGGCGGATCTGTCGGTCTTCGTGCGGGAAGAAGATGTTGCGATCGCCGCCGAGCCCGGTGTTGCCCGACCACTCATAGCCGGGCAGCGTCACGAACCGGCCGTCTTCGTTGTACTCGGCCGTTACCTTGTTCAGGTCGTCCCAGAACCCGGTCGTGATCTGAAAGTCGTTCCCCTGATGGCCGGCAGCATCGACGAATGCCTTGTTGCGGGCGAAATCGAAAAACTGGCGCGCACTGTTGGTGCCGATCGTTTCTTCCGATTGGCCGTGCATATCGGCCCAAAACGGAATCAGGTCGGCGGCGTCCACCACGCGCAACGGATTGGCTTCGGCCACGGTATTCCCGGCCGCATCGACCAACTCGATCCGGACGTCTCCCGCCTCGGCGACGGAAAGGTCTGGAAGCTCGACGGCGAACTCACCGGGCTTGAACGTCACGCTGTCGGGGAGGTTGGCGACGGCGGCGCTTGCCCGCAATTGAAGCGTGATGTCGCATTGATCCGACGGGTTGCCCCACATGTCCTCGCCGCGCAGTTTCAGCGAAAAGGATTCGCCCACCCGGCGCAAGGTCGGCATGACCGCGACATAGCTTTCGGGTTTGCCCGCGACGACGGCGATCGTCGGTTGTTCGGGCAGCGGCTGATAGTTGTAGGTGGCGATGGGATCCACCAGCACCCTGAATTCGAAGGTATCCTCGCAGAAGGTCTGCAACCGCATGCCCGGCGACCCGCCGTCGGTCACGCCGAAACGAACGGTGATGGTATCGCCTTCGCGCAGGAACCCATTCACGACCTTGATGTAAAGCGTACGGTCCCACGGGCGGACATTGCCCTTCGGGTCGTAGTGATACTGCAGCACCGCATTGTTCGATGCTTCGACGGTGGTGTAGTTGGGCCGTTTCGGGTCCTCGAACTGCGGCCGCGTCTGATCCGAGGCGAACCGGAAACAGATCCGCAGCGAGCCGCTGTCATCGATGCCGAATTTACCGGCCGTGTAGGTCAGCGTGAACGTGACATGCGACCCGGCTTCGAAGGCGCCATCGGGACTGAGGGTGACCGACCCAAGCTCGTGCTCGGCGATCGGATCGCGGATCGTACCGCTGGTTACCGCGGCGCCCGGCGCTGCGGAAGCGTCATCGGGACTTCCCATCGGTTGCTCGGACATGGCGCTTGCCCCTTCCGTCGCTATTCATTTTTCTGCGGCTTATCAATTCGCATAATCCCGCCAGACCGGCAATACGCCTCCGCGCGCATGACCCGGCGGGACTGCGGCTCAGCGACAACCCATGACGATCGGAAGGCTCTCGGCGGCCGGTACGCGAGTCAGTCGGCGGCCTGTTCATCGACCGGGCGGGGAAGCCTGACGGTGATGATGGTGCCGCCGTCCGCTGGGGTCGTTACTGAGAGAAGGCCGCCAAGATGCCGCGCCATCGCATCCGCGGCGGTAAGCCGAAGCCCGATGCCATTCCATCGCCCTTGGTCCATCAGGCCATCGCCGCTGCCCGGCCAATCGAAGGGATTCATCAGGGATCCCACATCCGTCTCGCTCGGCCCGGGACCATTGTCCTCGACGGCAATCTCGACATAGCCCTCGTGGTTCTGTCCCGTTACTCGGACCGTGCAATCCGGCGGCGCCAAACGGCACGCGTCGCCCAGGATATTCATGAATATCTGACGACACGTCCGCTCATCGGCATAGACGGATCCCAGGTCGTCCGGCAGTTCCAGAACCAACGCCGGCCCGCTATTCGCTCCGTCGTCCCAAATGGCCGCCTTGCATTCCCCGATGATAGCGGCAATCTCGATGACGCTGGGCTCGACCGTGTACTTGCCGACGTCGATACGCGATATGTCGAGGGCGTTGTTCACCAAGGCAAGGAGATGCCGCGCGGCATCCCGGATGGACCTTTTCTGTTGCTGGATGCCCTGCGACGCATCCCAATCATCGGACAGCTGATCGACGGCGCCCAAGATGGCGGTTAGCGGATCACGCAGCTCGTGCGTCAAGTTTGCCAGGAAGGTCGATTTGGCGCGGTTCTCCTCCGTCGCGCGAGTCAGCGCCGCTTCCCGTTCCAGTTCATTTCGTTTCTGCTCCGTTACATCGGCATGAATGAGGACCGTCCCGCCATCGGCCGTTCTGCGTTCGGTGATTTGGACCCAGCGGCCGTCCGCCCGTTTGGACTCGCGCATGCCGGGATCATTGCGATGTTGTTCCATCCGGGCCCGGATCCATTCCTCTTCACGCCCGATCGCATCCGGAACGGTTCCCGAGAAAACGAGATCGCGCAATCGGTCCTCGAACTTCATTCCCGGTTCGGTCAGGATATTGCACCATGGCATTTTCGTCCGGGTAGCGCTGTTGCAGAGGACAATCCGGTCTTCCGCGTCGCACAGGATGAAACTCTCGGGAAGCGCCTCGATCGCGTCGAGCATCCGCTGATGCGCCTGCGCGGCGGTTTCCTCCGCGACGACCGTCTCGGTTATATCGCGCGCCGTACCCCGGTACCCCGTAAAGACGTCGTTCGGCCCGAACACCGGAAATCCGCTGATGCTGACGTGGACGCGTCCGCCGTCATTCTTATTCAGACTGCGATACCCGATGACCTGACCGGCATCGTTGAAATCGTGTTTGCCGCTGACCCGATAATGGTTTTCCTGCCGCGCCGGCGGTTGAAAGGAAAACCGGAAATCCCGAAACGGCCGATGCGCCTTCAGATCCGCAAGATGCGCCGCCCATGCAGGGTCGTTTACGGGATCGGCGGCAGCCAGTTCCCAAAGGGTCAATCCCTCGATGTTTGACAGGAAATCCGCCAGTTTCGCTTTGTGACGGATTGTCGAGACGAGCCGGAATTGATCATCCGTCTCCCAAATCCAATCGGAGCCGATCTGGGCGAGCTTACGATACGTGAGTTCGGATTCCCGGAGCTCATCGCGCTTCGCCATACCGCAAGGCGGTTGGGCCGACGGTACAGATGTACCGGCGGCGTCACCGTTAAATCCCGGCGATCGATCCGTATCGAAGGTGAAATTCGACTGCGAGCCAGACCGCGATCCTGCGGTTGAACCCGGCTTTTCCGACTGAGCCATGGTTTCCGTTCATGATGACTGATGGCCGGTGATCCAGCCCACTCAGAGGGTGACTTCGGCAGGTTTAAATTCCGTTAATTCAAAGGGTTAAATGCAATCACCATGCGAACAACCAAACCGAAATCGCTGTCTCCGATTGAAATCATGCACGGTAAGCCCCTGAATCGACCATGATCTTTCCTGCATGACGAATCTGAGCGCTTCGGCGACAGATGCCGGCCGAAAACCCGGTCGCAATCCGCATCGCTACCGACGGTTTAACTTGTGGACTCGTTACTACCCGCTACTCAGCGAAATTGAGATATGTCCCGAGAATGTATTTTGTACCGGAAACGGGACGTACACCCGTATGCGGATACATCCAAAACGGCGGGAACATGAGCATACGGCCCTTCTTCGGTTTAACCCCATAATCGAGATCGTTGAAAAAGGTCTCCCCGCCCTCGTCCACATCGGTCAAATACCAAAACAGAACCAGAAACCGCTTCGCGTGATCGAGACAATCGATATCCACATGCGGGTGGAACTGATCGCCGGGATCGGGCTGGTAGCGCTTGATCCGGTAATCCTCAAGCTTGGCGCGCGACGGGAACCAGACCTGACAGTCTTCCGCATAGCGCTCCGAAAACCGAGTTGTCGCCGGCAGCAATTGGCTAAGAACGTCGCCCCAATGATCCAGCGATTGGATATTCAATTCCGTCCAACTGGATCGTGCGTCGGCATGCGCCGTCCCAAGCGGCACGCCGCCCGGCCCCGAATGATTTGCGGTATCTTCCTCGAAGCGGCGCACGACTTCGTCGCACAGTGCGTCGCTCAACACGCCGTCATAGACGCGAACGAATTCGCTTAGATTTCTTTCCGCCAAACCGCCCTGCCGATGCTGTTCCTCGGTAATGACTTCGGTGCCGCGATCCTAACGGCAAAATTTCCACATCGCCAGGGGCCGCAGTTCCGCAACCCAAAACGCGGTTAGACTTCTTCGGGTAATATTCGCACGAGCTGCAAATTTTACCCGAGAACAATTCCAAATCAGTCTCTCAATAAAGTAATAACCTGTAATATTACTTCAATATACTTGGATTATTGTTATCGTTATTTCTGGATTTGTGGAGTCCAGGTTAATGATACAAATGGAAGGCAGGCTCGAAGATCGGCTTATCGGCGTCGCCGAACAGCTTCGGGCGATCGCCGACGAAGCTCGGTCGCAAGACGCGGCGGTTTTCTTGGAATCGACAGCCGAGCTGGTCGAAAAATTTGCGCGAAAGTCGGGGGAATGACTCCAACCGGATGCGCGGGCGTTCAGATTGCGATCACACCCCGGTCGACAAAAGCGTCAATTTCCGGATCGGCGTAGCCATGCGCGCCGAGAATTTGGCGCGTGTGTTGCCCGATACCCGGCGCCAGGGCGAGCGGCGCGCCATCCGCCAGCACCTGTAATCCCGGTACGTTCGGAATGGGAATGCGCCCCATGCCCGGATGTTCCAACCAAGAGACCAGACCCGTTGCCTCGACCTGCGGGTGCTTGAGGAAGTCGGCAAACTCGTTGACCTTCTCGTGCATGATACGGGCCCCGGCGAGACCGGCACAAAGCGTCTCGCTATCGATCCTGCCGCACGCCTCGTTCAGCAACGGCACAAGGTCGGCCTCGTTCGCGATCCGCGCCGTATTGTCGATGAACCGTGGGTCTTCGGCCAGCGCCGGCTCACCGATGATCTCGCAGAGGGCGGGGAATTCCTCCTCCTTAAACACCAGGATGAGGACCCATCCGTCCTTGGTCGGGAAGATCGCCGACGGCACCCGGCCCGGCACCATCTTGCCGCCCTCCATGTAGTTCAACAGCATGCGGATCGACTGAAAGCACCCGGCGGCCTGCATCAAATTAGCCTGGATGTAGCGGCCTTCCCGCGCGTCGCGCCGCGCATAGAGCGAGACGGCGACCGCCTGGAAGGCATAGAGCGCCGTCGCCATGTCGCACACGATCACGCCGAACCGCTGCGGCACGCCGGTGGGTCCCTTGTTCACCGACATCAGGCCGCTGAAGGCCTGCAACACCGGGTCCATCGCCGGCCGGTCCCGCATCGGGCCGTCCTGCCCGAAACCGGAGATCGAGAGATACAGGATATCCGGATTGGCGGCGGCAACCGCTTCGTAGCCGACGCCCAGCCGCGCCGCGACGCCGGGCCGAAAGCCTTCGATGAACAGATCCGCGTCCTGGAGCAGACGATAGACGATGTCCTTGCCGTCCTGAGACTTCAAATCCAGCGCGATACTGCGCTTGCCGAGATTCGATGGAACGGAATAGGCGGAATGGCCATCGAAACTCCGGGAAATGCGGCGGCCCCAATCGCCTTCATGCGGTTCCACCTTGATGACGTCGGCGCCGTACTGTGCCATCAGCATTCCGGTATACGGCCCGGCGACCCCTTGGCTCAGGTCAACCACTTTCAGACCCTTATACGGGGCGTCGTATCCCATCGGCGTCTCCTCACTCGGTGTAATCCTGCGACGGGTTCTGCACGATGCCCGACTGTCTGATAGAGTGTCCTTACAACTTGTAGCATCACCGAAAGGACGGCAAGCGGCCATCCCATTGAAAGATGGGAACGATGACCGGCCTTCGTTTGAATTGATACGAACGACGGAATACGTTGTTCTGTGGGAGAAAAATCGTGGATCTGAAATTCTCGGAACAGGACCGGGCCTTCCAGCGGGAGGTTCGGGATTTCATCCCCGACGGCCTGCCGGCCGATATCCAGGAAAAGATGAAGATGGGCCTGAAGATGCGGCGCGAGGATTATGTCCGCTGGATGCGGATTCTCGCAAGCAAGGGATGGCTGGTCCCCGAATGGCCGGAAGAGTACGGCGGCTCCCCGCTGACGCCGGTCCAACGTTATATCCTGACCGAGGAGTTAACCCGCGCCTATGCCCCGTTGCTGATCAACCAAGGGGTTCGCATGGTCGGCCCCGTCATCTACACCTTCGGCACGGACGAACAGAAGAAGAAATACCTGCCGCGGATCATCAACAGCGACGACATCTGGTGCCAGGGGTATTCGGAACCCGGATCGGGATCGGACCTCGCCTCGCTGCAAACCCGCGCAGTCCGCGACGGCGACCATTACATCGTCAACGGCACCAAGACCTGGACCTCGCATGCGCATTTCGCCGACCGCATGTTCTGCCTCTGCCGCACCGATCCGGACGTCAAGTTCCAGGAAGGTATCTCCTTCCTGCTGATCGACATGGACCAGCCGGGAGTCGAGGTAAAGCCGATCATCATGATGGAGGGAACTCACCATGTGAACACGGTCTACCTGACCGACGTGAAGGTGCCGGTCGAAGACCTCGTCGGCGAGGAGAACAAGGGCTGGACCTATGCCAAATTCCTGTTGAGCCACGAACGGATCGGCATCGCCAAGATCGGGTATTCGAAAGCGCAACTCGGCAAACTGAAAGAGATCGCGGCGCTGCAACCGTCCAGCGGCGGGCGTTTGATCGACGATATGGATTTCGCGAGCAAGATCGCGCAACTCGAAATCGACCTCGACTCGCTGCAGCATACGGAACTGCGCGCGGTCATGGCGACGGCGCGCGGCGATGCGCCCGGTCCCGAGGCCAGCGTCCTGAAGATCAAGGGGACCGAGGTCGCCCAGTCGATCTCCAACCTGCTGATGCAAGCGGTCGACTACTACAGCGCGCCGTTCATCCCTGAAGCGATGGAAGCCGGTTGGAACGAAGAGCCGGTGGGTCCCGACTATTCGGCATCCCTGGGCGCAAACTATTTCTCAACCCGCAAGGCGTCTATCGTCGGCGGAACCAACGAAATCCAGCGCAATATCATCGCGAAGGGTGTTCTCGGCATGTAGACCATAGGCAGGAAAATTGCGCATGATCAGCAACTCACGATTGCATCTTGCGCTCCCTTGACGGCACCGCACAAGCATGGGCGATATAGGGGCCGTCGCATAGAAATCCTGCCAAATGGCGCATCATCAGACCACGCGTGAGGAGACCCCCTATGGACCTCCAATTTTCGGACACCGATCTAGAGTTCCAGCAAACCGTCCGGAAGTTCCTTGAAAAGAATCTGCCGACCGATATCCGCGATAAGGTGAAAGGCGGCCTTGCGTTGGGCAAGGATGACTACGTCCGGTGGCAGACGATCCTGTTCAAGCAGGGCTGGCTTGCGCCGGAATGGCCGAAGGAACATGGCGGCACCGACTGGAGCCCGGTCCAGCGCTATATCTTCAACGAGGAATCCGCCCGGGCCTATGCGCCGCGGCTGATCGCCTTCGGGCTCAAAATGGTCGGGCCGGTGATCTACACCTTCGGCAGCGACGAACAGAAACAGAAATACCTGCCGCGAATTCTGAATCAGGAAGATTTCTGGTGTCAGGGCTATTCGGAGCCGGGTTCCGGGTCTGACCTCGCCTCGTTGCAGACCCGCGCGGTCCGCGACGGCGACCATTATATCGTCAACGGCACCAAGACCTGGACGACGATGGCGCACTACGCGGACAAAATGTTCTGCCTCTGCCGCACCGACCCCGACGTGAAATTTCAGGAAGGCATCTCGTTTCTGCTGATCGACATGCATCAGCCGGGGATCGAGGTCAGCCCGATCCGCACGTTGGACGGCGGACAGGAAATCAACACGGTGTTCCTCACCGACGTGAAAGTGCCGGTCGCGGACCGGGTCGGCGAGGAGAACAAGGGCTGGACCTACGCCAAGTTCCTGCTGGGTCATGAACGGTCGGGCATCGCCCGGATCGGCGCGTCCAAGGCGCAGCTCGCCAAGCTGCTGGAGATCGCGGCAAAAGAACGCTGCGGCGACGGCCTGCTGATCGACGACGAAGATTTCAAACGCGATGTCGCCCAGGTCGAGATCGACCTGCACACGCTCGAATACACGGAACTGAGGGCGTTGATGTCGGCGGCCAAGGGCGAATCCCCGGGCCCGGAAGCGAATGTCCTGAAAATTCGCGGCACCGAACTGCAGCAGCGCATCGCTCAGCTTCTGATGCAGACGCTGGGCTATTACGCGATGCCCTTCGTGCCCGAAGCGAAGGAGTACGGCTACAACGAGGAACCGGTCGGCCCCGATTACGCCGCGCCGCTGGCCTCGCATTATTTCAACATCCGAAAGGCGTCGATCTACGGCGGGTCGAACGAGATTCAACGCAATATCATCGCCAAGATGGTTCTTGGCCTCTGAGGGGACGCACGACAGACCATGGATTTCTCACTCAATGAAGAACAACAACTGTTGAAAGACAGCGTCGACCGGTTCGTCCGCGAGAATTACGAACTCAGCCAACGGCGAGAACTGGTGGCCAGCAAGGACGGGTTCAGCCGCGATCACTGGGCGACCATGGCCGAACTCGGCTGGCTGGGCGCGGCCCTACCCGAGGAATACGGCGGCATCGGCGGCGGCCCCGTCGAAGCCATGGTGCTGATGGAAGGGTTCGGGCGCGGCCTCGTCGTCGAGCCCTACTACGCAACCGCCGTGATGGGCGGGAACCTGATTCTGCAAGGCGGCAGCGACGAGCAGAAGACGGCGCTCCTCCCCGACCTCGCCGAAGGCAAATTGATGCTCGCCTTCGGCTACGCGGAACGGCAGTCGCGCTACGATCTGTTCGACGTGGAAAGCACGGCGAAGAAGAGCGGCAGCGGCTATATCCTGAACGGTCATAAGGGCGTGGTCATCCACGGCGGAACGGCGGACAAGTTCATCGTGTCGGCCCGAACCGGCGGCGGCGCCCGCGACAAGGACGGCATCACACTGTTCATCATCGACGCCGGCGCCAATGGCGTATCCGTCCGCGACTACCAAACCATCGACGGCTTGCGCGCCGCCGAAGTCGGCCTCGAGAATGTCGAGGTCGGTGGCGACGCGGTGCTCGGCGCGGTCGACGGCGGCCTCTCGCTCATGAACGATGTGGCCCGCCGCAGCATGGCGGCGTTATCGGCGGAAGCGGTCGGGATCATGGACACCATGCAGACCCTGACCAACGACTACCTGCAGACACGCGAGCAGTTCGGCCGGCCGATCGGCAAGTTCCAGGTGCTGCAGCACCGCATGGTCGATATCCTGATCGGCTGTGAGGAATCACGCTCCAGCATGCTGGTCGCGACTTTGCGATTGGACGACGAGGACGAAGCCCGGCGCGAGAAAGCCGTGTCGGCGGCCAAGGTCAAGATCGGCCAATCCGGCAAGTTCATCGGCGAAAACGCGATCCAGCTGCACGGCGGCATGGGCATGACCGACGAAATGCAGATCGGCCACTACTTCAAGCGCCTCGCCATGATCGACGTGATGTTCGGCGACCACAACCACCATCTGAAACGTTACGTGACGCTGTAGAGCCTAGGCCGCGGCGGCCAACGCCTTATACGCATCTAGCAACGCGGGCGATGCGTTGTAGATCGGCGTGTGGCCGCGCAGCAGGATTTGCGTGCTGCGCTCGTAGGCCGCGCTCGGCATCGAAATCTCACCGTCCCGCATCGACCCGGTGATCGTCGCCTTGAGCAGGCCGGCCGGGTTCGCCATGCGGACCACGTGATCCTGCTCCACCGGACCCAGCGCACTGACATTCTGGACGATCGCGTTCGCGACCGTTCCGGGGATGAGACATCCCGCCGCCAGACAGGCGCCCCCCGTGACCGCCAGCGATTTGTGCCCCGCCTGCGGCGTGAAATAGCGGACGCGGATATTGGCGCCGCGGTCGGCCTCCTCCTGGGACGGCTCGGCGACGATGCAGATCTTCGGAATGGTCTCGCTCGCCGCCAACTGCGCCTCGGTCATCGGGCTGCCGTCGGTGTTCTTCAAGTCCATCTTTTGGCCCGCCTCGACCCAGATTTTTTGCAGGCGCGACTTGAACGCCGCGTCGCCATCGAGCGCGTCGGGCGTTTCCGATGCGGTCTTGCCGAGGTCGCTCGCGCGGACGATCACCATCGGCACGGCCAGATCGACGCAGGACACTTCGATGCCGTCGACGGTGTCGGTCGGGTTGCCGGTCGGCAGCAATGCGCCGGTCTTGGCCCCGACCGGCTCCAGCAGCGCGAGCTGCACGCCCGGCCATTGGCCCATCACGCCGGGTATCTCCGTTTCGGCGGTCATCGGCGCGCCCGGCTCGGGCACCTCGACCAGGGCATGGGCGACCACGCCGGTATTCGTGTTGTGGATCCGCACCCGGTTCGTGCCGGGTTCCAGCGACAGCAGGCCCACCTCACCGGCGAAGACCGGCAACGCCGCGGACATGTTGCCGCAATTCACGCTCCAATCGATGGCCGCCTTGTCGGGCGCGAGCTGGGCCAGGGTGCTGTCGATCTCCGCGTCGTCGCGGTCCGACCGGTCGACGATGAAGACCTTGCAGCTTTGCGGAATGCCGCGGCCGAGTCCGGTGATTTGCCGGTTACCCGCGACTTCGCCGTCCAATGGGACGCCCATGATGCGGCGGATCAACTCCTCGCGCAGCGCCAAATCGGCCGGCAAGTGTTTTTCGTACAACACGATGCCCGTCGAGGTCCCACCCCGCATATGATAGACGGGAACCTCCAGCACGCCGCCGAGAAACCGGGGTGCAAGACCCAGAAAATGAACGTCTTTCGAGCCGCTATCCGCTGGCATGAGGGCATTCTCCCTATGGTGACGGCGCGCAGTGTCGCAAAACGGCGCGGATTTTGGAATGGGGTTTTGGATTCCCGGAAATTGGACCTCCCTCGGATTAACCGGTACTCTCGAATACGCCTGCTCGTCAGGTGTCCCGGGCTTTGCCGGCTGGCGGTAATCGTCGCGAAAGCCGGGGTATGATCCCATTTAGGGCGTCGCTGCAAGACGCCGGACAAATCGAGAAGCCGGGAACGGCGCGTTCAGCGCTGCTCGGTCCGGCTCGACACGAGGGAGGATAATCATGGCCGACGCACCTGCGTGGCAGGGCGAGCTATACGACTTGCTGCGAAGCTACGATGTTACGCAGTTCGCCTATGTCCCCGACGCGGGACACAGAACCCTGATCAACCGATCGATCGAGGACGCGGATGTGCATTCCGTCTCGCTCACCACCGAGGAAGAAGGCGTGGCCTTGTGCGCCGGTGCGCATCTCGGCGGCGCGCGCGGCGTGCTGATGATGCAGAGCAGCGGCGTCGGCAACTGCGTGAACTTCTTCTCGCTGGTCAAGCACGGCCGCTTCCCGTTCCTGACCCTGGTCAGCATGCGGGGCGATTTCGGCGAGGGCAATCCGTGGCAGATCGCCATGGGCGAAGCGACGCAGCCCGTCCTCGAAGCGAGCGGCATCCGATGCCTGCGCGCCGAAACCGAGGACGAGGTCATCAAGGTCGCGGATGCGGCCTGCACCATGGTCTATCAATCCGAACATGCGGTTGCCGTCCTGCTGACGCAGAAGCTGCTCGGCGCCAAAGCATTCTCGACGGAGTAGGTATCATGTCCAGCAAACCAAATCTTCGCACCGGCCCGGACGAGAAAGCCACCAAGGGCCAACTGGAACGCCGCGATGCCGTCAAAAAATTGATCGGCGACGATCCGGACGACGTGTTGTATGTCACCGGCCTTGCCGGAACGAAAGACGACGTCCTCGCCACCTTCGGCGACGTTCCGAGGGCATTCACGTTGAGCGGCGCCATGGGGGCGGCCGCCGCCATGGGATTGGGGCTCGCGCTCGCGCAACCGGACCGGCGCGTCGTGGTCCTGACCGGCGACGGCGAATTGCTGATGAACGTCGGCACGCTGGCGACGATCGGCGTGATGAACCCGCCGAACCTCAGCATTGTCTGCGTCGACAACGGGCATTACGGCGAAACAGGCTGGCAGGAAGGCCATACTGCGCGCGGCGTCGATATCGCCAAAATGGCCGAAGGCGGCGCCATCAAGAACGTGCGGACCGTGACCGAGGACTCGCAGATCGCCGAAGCCGCCAAGATGCTGCGGGAATCGAACGGTACGTCCTTCGTTCTGTTGAAGGTCGCCCCGACCGACGCGCCGAAGATCTTCCGGTCGCGCGATGCGTCCTGGATCAAGGGCAAGTTCCGCGAGGCCCTGCTCGGTAAGAACTAAACCTTTCGACGGAGTTTCGAAAAGACGAAGGCCCGGCGACGCTCGACGCCGGGCCTTTGCCGTTGCCGACTATCCCGCTGCGGTAACCTCGTCATCGGCTGAAACGCCAACCTGCCGCGGGGCCATCATGGCCAGAAACAGGCAAACACAGAGAAGCTGCGCGCTGATCCACCAACTCTGCCAGGCGCTGAAACTCAGTTGCCCGATCACGAATACCGCCACAAGCGCACCGCCTCCGGCGGCGAGCGGCGGCCCCTCGGGGAACCGGCGCAGAAGCGCCATGCCGCACACTGCGAACAACAGCGCATATAACAGTAAGCCCGGGATACCGAGTTCGACCCGCATTTGTTGCGATGCGTTATGCGGATGCAACGACAGCAATTCGACTTCCGTCGTGGGAACCTTCGACATTACCGCCATGATATCGGCATAGCGTGGATCGATTCGCGCGTCCGCCCCCCCGCCGGGCAGGAGTCGCGATGTGTGTAATCCCCAACCGAGGGTCGGCCGCTCGTCGATCCGCTCGTTCACGAAGCGCATGATCGCCAAACGATGCGCGGCCGAACTATGGATCGTTCGATCCTGCGCGCTCAACAACGACGGCAAATCGAGCGCGGTGACAAGCCCGGGAAGAAAAATGAAAGCGACCGGGAGACCGATCGCCAGCACACGCAGCGTCGGTCGTCCCCAACGCCATGCCAACAGGAATACCGGTAAACCGAGAACAAGCGCGAGCTTGGACGCCGACGCACCGGCAAAAACGATAGCGCAACCCATCGCGGCGATTGCCATGAGGATCAGCGCCCGATGAGTGCCCCGTACCGCCGCC
Source organism: Alphaproteobacteria bacterium (assembly GCA_965228975.1). GTDB lineage: Bacteria > Pseudomonadota > Alphaproteobacteria > UBA8366 > UBA8366 > JAJFJD01. Next base: position 388,028 of record OZ245851.1, on the reverse strand, counting down.
GCCATCATGGGAAAGATCATGATTGCGGCAAGTGCGCTGAAGGGACGGAAATGCCAATACGCCATCCAGTTCAGGACCGGATTCACCTTGGAATCTCCCATGGCCCCCGACCTTGCGATTTCGCCAAAGAGTGCGAGTACACCGGCAATCAACATTCCGGCCGCGGTCGCCACGACCAGACATCTCCGTTGGTCGCGGTCGACGGACAACGCCGCAAATCCAATAACGATGCCCGCCAAAACCGTCGGGAGCAGTCGTCCGAACCGCTTCAAGGAATGCGCTGCATCGATCGACCACAAAGCCGATGCCAACGCCCACAGCAAAAGCAACGCGAGACCGGTAAGGATCGGCCATGCGGGCCGCCAGTCACGGGCGGCGAGCCAGCAACGGGACAGGATAAGAACCGCCGCCGTCAGCGCCAACAGAACAACCGTGAGCAGCTTGTTCTGAAACAGCGCGGCAAACGGCAGCAGGAAGGCGGCAACGACAAAGGGTTGGCGATGAAGAGTCAGCAACGTCGGCACCTATGCGCCCTCGTCCAGCGTGGTCGGCGGCGCAACCTTACCGGCACGCGGCGCGCGGCGAAACCCATGATCCGAACGCTCTACCCGCCGGCACCGATCGTAGCTGTTTGGGGATTTGCCCTACCGACCTAGCCGCCGGCGCCCAGCGCATCGGCCACGGCGCCCATCTTCTCGGCGGTCGCTTCGTCGAGATTGCTGAACTCCGCCGCCAGCGTTTCGCGCTCGATACGCACCGGGGTCGCGCGCCCTTGGAATTCGATCACCTCGTCGGGCAGCTCCAGGACGAAATGAAAATCGAAGCCGCGTCGGCTGAACCGATCGGTGTCGCCCGCTTTGATCAGAAAGCCGGACTTGCTCCAGTTCACGACCTCGTAATCTCGGCCGCGGACGATGACCTTGGCGTTGACGCCGGGAACCCGAAAGGACTGCCGCCGGTCCGCACCGCCACGGACGCCGGCCGTGGCATTCCGCTGCAGCACGTCGATCAGTTGCCCTACGGCCCCCGTCAACGCCGCCAGCTTGTCGTCGGCGGACTTGACCCGATTCTGCAGGGCCGAGATCTCATCCGAATTCGGCGCCTCTTTCGTTTCCGCCGGCACTTCTTCCGGCGTCTCAGCGCCCGAACCGGCCTCCGCCGCAGCAGCGTCTTGGTCCACTTCGGTGGCGTCCGGTGGCGCGGTCCCGGTATCTGCCTCACCGGCTGCCGGCACGGCCTCATCCGTTTCTTCGAGTTTCCGTACGTCGCGGATCAATGTCCGGAGAAGTGGCGGTACCGCCGGTGAGTGATAACCCTGCGACAGGGTAATGAGATCCAGCGCGTCGCCCAAAAGGATGAGATCCTTGCGCAGCAGTCGGTCGCCATTCGCCGCGTCGCCGCCCGCGCGCTCGGCGTCGTCCCGTTCCGTTTCGTTTGTGAACGACCCAGTGTCGCTCATGATCCGTTACCCGTCCTCTCGCCGGCACGCGCCGGGTTCATCATCGGTCCGCACGCCAAGCCAGCCATTAAACATGCAGCAAATCGAACGACAATATGACGCCCGAGGGGGTCGATTTCCGCCGCTTGCCGCCGCCGTCATTCGTCGGGCGTCCAGACCTTCCACGCCCGATTCGTCCGGATGACCGCGTCCATGCGGTCATCCGCGATATACGAAATAGACCGCAAACATCCAGGCGGGTGAGGTCACGATTGCGGTGAAACACACCAACCGCGTCATCATGACGACCGACTCCGACCAAGGCATTCCAGATTTCTCCGGTGCGATTCTATTCTTTGTTATATTTCAAGCGTATAAGAGTTGACCGGCGGGCTTCAAACATCCATGAGCACAGTCCCCCGGCGCAGCGGTATTAGTCCGAATTGCATCCGGACCGAAATGGCATGTCGGGGGTAGTTGGTCGACGCCGCTCGCGCCTACCTGACCCGCAACGCCCGCGGAATTCCGGCGACCCGTCCGGGGAGCGCGGTGGCCGCTTCGGGATGATAGTCGCGGTCCCATTGCTCGCGCTGACTGTGCAGTTGATCGCGCGCGGACCGGCGGAATTCGTCCAACTCGCCGGGCCGGATCCCGAACACGTCGGCGCCAGCCTCCGAATACGCCGATTCGTCGCGCCGGTGCGCACGGCGGCGAACGTAGACCACGTATACAAGAGCAAGGCTAACGCCTAATCCAATAAGGGCGGACAGCATGGTTACCGTCATGGTCGCTCCCTCCGTATCCTTTTTTCTTATTTTGCCCTTCGGACCATGCCGGGAGGTACGGCAAATCCGAATTAGCCCTCTCGTACTAAGTGGATATTTGAGGGGTCTATTTGCCTGGATATTGGTTCATCACTTGCGGAAATTGAATAATAACGCTTGGTTAACAACGCTATTTACTTTGACTTTTATTACCCCTAAAGGACGAATACTGAATTGTATTAAGCGGCCGCTTCCTATATGATCGCCCTCCATCCGAGAGGGGCTCCGGATGGGGAATACGGGTGGCGAACAAACCCGTACATATGGGTCAAGTAATTGGAGGTCGGATGACTTTGAGCCGGCTTATAGTTTTGAGCCTTTTGTTCTGCGCGATGGCGTTTCAACCCGTCACGGCGGCGGACAAAACCTCACCAGAAGAAGCGTCGAAATTCATACAGGAACTTGGGGATAATGCGGTCAAGCTCCTTGCCGATAAGGGAATACCTCTATCCGAGCGAGAAGCGAAAATACGCGATCTGTTGCGGCAACATTTCGACCTGACGACGATCGGACGGTTTGTACTGAGCAAGAATTGGCGAACCGCAACACCGGATCAGCGCGAAGAGTATCTAAACCTCTTCAGCGAGTTCGTGGTTCGCACGTATGCAATCCGGCTGGGTGGCTACGCAGGGGAGACATTTTCTATCACCTCGGCAAAACCGCTCGGGCGGCGCGACGCAATCGTCGTTACGGAAATTGCCCGCCAGGCAGGGCCGCCCCTAAAGGCGGGTTGGCGGGTTCGAAACAGAGGGAATGGCCATAAAATAATCGACGTCATGGTCGAAGGGGTCAGCATGGCGGCAGCACAGCGATCGGAGTTCGAGACAATCGTCCGCAAGGAAGGGGTCGTGGGACTCATTGAAATCCTTCGGGCGAAAGTATCGTCATTCTCGGCGAGATCCTCATAAGTCTGGCGATGTTGGAGGAGCGCTATGAAAACGCGGATTAATCAAATACAGGCCAGCGGCGTGTGGGCGCCCGACCTGGTGCGGAAGATCAAATCGGCCGGAATCGCCATCGTCGCCGTTATGGCGTTAAGCAGCATGGCTGCCGTATCGAATGCTTCCGCTGGATTTGACGACGGGTGGCAGGCATATCAGCGCGGCGATTTTCTGACCGCGTTCAACGAATGGCAGCCGCTCGCGGCGCAAGGGGACTCCCGCGCGCAGTTCAACATCGGCGTGATGTACGACGAAGGAAAAGGGTTGCACCAGGACCGCAGCAAGGCGATCGAATGGTGGACCAAGGCTGCTGACCAGGGCGACTCGCAAGCGCAGCATAATCTCGGCCTCGCCTATTTGGCCGGCACCGGCGTCAACCAGGATTACGGAATGGCCGTCGACTGGCTCAAGAAGGCGGCCGGACAAGGATTGGTCCGATCGCAATACGCCCTCGGCCGCATGTACGATTACGGTTTCGGGGTCGACAAGAGCGAAACGGAAGCGTCCAAATGGATATTGATGGCCGCGAAACAAGGTTTCGATAAGGCCCAATACAATATGGGCAAGCGATACCGGGACGGTTTCGGCGTAAAGACGGACAAAGCCGAATCCGCACGGTGGTTCCTCGAGGCCGCCCGCCAAGGACATGTTCGGGCGCAGCACCGGATCGGCGTTCGCATGGCAAATGGCGACGGCGTCGAGAAGGACATTGTCGCCGCATTCATGTGGTTGACCCTTTCGGCTCGCGGCGGCAACAAATCGGCAGCCGATAAGCGGGACGAGATCGGCCCGACCCTGTCGGCCGAACAGCGCGAAGACGCGGAGCGCCGCGTCGAAGCCTGGAAACCGAAGCAGGTGCAAGCGAAAAGCTAGCCGCCGATCCCGTCGCAATACTCGCGCCCGATCGGCACTGCGCATTCCGTTGCGGCCGGCATTGTCGGCGCCCGCGACTCGTCCACGCCAGATTTCCGTGATACCGTTCGCCCGGCGCCTCGGCATGCCGCCGATCGGCGCGTCATGGATTGCTGCAACGAGGCACGCGAGAGAGCACCGCATTATGGCGATCAAGGAAGGCGACCCCCTCCCCTCTGAAACATTGCATCGGCTTGGGGACGACGGTGCGCCGAAGCCGCTGTCGACCGATGAGTATTTTGCCGGGAAACGCGTCGTCCTTTTTGCAGTTCCCGGCGCATTCACTCAAACCTGCTCCGCCCGGCACCTTCCCGGGTTCGTGAAGCATGCCGACGCGATCAAGGCGAAAGGCGTCGACGAAATCGTCTGCATCGCGGTGAACGACGCGGCGGTGATGGACGCCTGGGGCAAGGCGCAGGACGAGGGCCGGTCCATCACGATGCTATCGGACGGGAATGCCGACTTCACGATGGCGGTCGGCATGGAAATCGACCGCAGCGCAAGCGGCATGGGCCTGCGGTCCAAGCGCTATGCCATGGTCGTCGACGATGGCGTGATCAGGAAGCTCAACCTAGAGCCGGATGGCAGTTATGGCATATCCAGCGCCGAGACCATTCTGAAGGACCTATAGCGTCGAATAATCGCCGTCAGTCGCCATCGCCGTCCAATCGATCCTTTGGTTTCGCCCGGCCCAGGATCCACGCGGGAATCAAGGTCAGCACGAACATCACGGTTATCATGACGAACCCATCCTGGAACCCCAGCGTTTCGGCTTGCGCTTCGATCACCTGACCCAGGTAGTGCAACGCGCCCGGCTGGTGCAGCGCTTCGGGCACGCCCGCCTCGTTCATGATGCCGGCCACTTGATCGAGCAATTCTCGGCTCGCCGGATTGGCGGCGGTTTGGGTCGCGGTCAGCGCTTCCCCGTGGAATTGGGTGCGCTGTTCCATGAACACCACGAGAGAGGCGATCCCGCAGGACCCGCCGAACTGGCGACAGAAATTCATCGTGCCGGAGCCCTTGCTGAGCTGCTCCGGCGTCAAAGCCCGCAACGCCGCGGCATTGACCGACGGCATGATCAGCGCCATGCCGGACCGGGCGACCACGATGAAAAGGCTCAACGTCCAGAAGGACGTGTTGACGTCGGCGCCGCTCATCAGAAAGTTCCCCAAGGCGAATAGACTGACTCCCACCATCACCATGATATGGGCGGGGAAGCGGTCCACCAGCCGGCCGAACAAGGGTGTGCCCGAAATCACGAGGATCCCCGCCGGCACCAACAGGAACCCGGCCAAGCTCGGCGAGAACCCTTGTACCTCCTGGACGAAGATCGGGATGATGTAATTGGAGGCGAAATTACCGATCCCGAACACGAACGACACCAGGACCGCCGACGCGAACTGCGCATTGCGGAACAACGAGAAATCCAGCAATGGCGACGACGAGCGCAATTGCAGAATGACGAACCACGCGGCGGCCCCAAGACCGGCCGTCACCATCAACAGAAGCGTGTCGGAGAACCAGCCGAACCGCTGACCGTTGGCCCCGGCCGACAAGAGAAAGACCAGCGCGGTGCACAGCAGGATAAAGCCGGACCAATCGAAGTGGGGCAGCTTGCCGAACGTGAGCCGGCCCGGCATGAAAATGAGCCCGAGTGTCATGGAAATCAGACACAACGGCACCGGCACGAGGAATATCTGCCGCCAGCTGATCGCGTCGATCACGATCCCGCCGAACATGGGACCCAACATGGGTGCGATCTGAATGCCCATGCCGTAGACGCCCATGGCCAACCCCCGCCGTTGCGCCGGAAATACCCGGAAGATCAGCGCCATGACCATCGGCTGGATGGCGCCCGCGGCGAACCCTTGGATCACCCGCCCCAGAATCAGGAGTTCCAGATTGGTCGCCGAAATCGTGATCGCCGTCCCAACCAAGAAGATCAAGTTGATGATGAGGAAGGCGAGTTTTTCGCCGAGACTGTTGGCGAGCCAGGCACTCAACAACTGGCTCGCGACCATCGTCGCGATGAACGCCGTGGCGATCCATTGCGCCCGGTCCTGTCCGATTCCGAAAGCGCCCATCACGCTCGGAACCGCCACGTTGACGATCGTCGCCGACAGAATCATCGCGACCGCGCCGGTGACGCCGGCGAGGGTTACAAACCAGCGATAAGAAGGTCCGTACCGCTCAAATAGGGCGTCAACGTCCCCGGATATCAATATTGACCTCGACCATCATGCCCGGCCGCAGTTTCCGAGCCTGCTGGTCGATCGCAATTCGAACGGGAAGGCGTTGAGTGATTTTCGTGAAGTTGCCGCTGGGATTCGGCGTCGGCAACAACGCGAATTCACTTGTCGTGGAACTGCCGATCACGGCGACCTTGCCAACGAAGGTCTCGTCCGGATACGCATCCACGAGGACGTGAACCGGCTGGCCAATCTTCAGCTTCCGAATTTCGGTTTCCTTGATGTTGGCCTCGATCCAGATTTCGGTCGGGTCATGGACGATGGCAAGCCGTTGACCCGGCGTCACATACTCGCCTGTCTCGACGAACGTCTTGTCGACGACACCGTCGACCGGCGCCCGAATCGTGCGATCCGCAATATCGAGTTTCTGCTGGTCTTCCTTCGCCTGAAGCTCCGCTTCTTCGAAACGGAGCATTTCGATCTCGCCGTCGAGAACATCAAGCCGCGCTCGATCCGCCTTCGCCTCGAGCAAACGGGCGCGCGACTGTTCGAGGACGGCGACCGCCTGCCTGTAGTCCCCGTCGATCTTGCGCATGTTTGTGCGTGCTTCATCGAGCTGCCGACGTGGGATGACCTTTTTTTCGAATAGCGAATTCGCGCGTGCGAGGTTCCTTTTCGCCAAATCGAGCTGCGGCTCGAGCGCCGCCACGGCCGCCGACGCCGCACCGCGCGCCGAAACCAACGTTTGGTAGCGCGTCTGCGTTTGCTGATCGATCAGACCGCGTTCCGTCCGCATCCTCGCCCGGTCCGCGTTGATCCGCTGCCGACGGGATTCGATCTCCCGCAACTGCAGCTTGGATTCACGGGAATCGATCGTGATCAACACCTGCCCGGTGTTGACGGCGGCTCCTTCGATAACAGCGATTTTGGTCACCCAGCCCGCGACGCGGCTGCTGACGGTAATGAGATTCCCGGTGATCCGTGCATCATATTCGTAAACATGGGTGACACGTTCATGAACCTCCAACGCTGCCCATGTCCCTGCAGCAACGATCACGACTGCGGCTACTATATGCTGCAGCTTCAAATGCCGGCGTTTACCGACATCATGCGACAACCCGCGCAAAAAGCGCCGCGTCGTGAAAGGAAGCTTCCCGCTTTCCTTCTTGGTCTGCGCCGGCACCGGTGCATCGTTCGCGTCAGGCAAGGTTTGGCCTCCGTGGGGCCGTCGATAGTTCCATTCTCATCTCACAGACGGGCAGCGCTACGGAACGTGCGCTGCACTCGCGGTCGACCGGGCTGTTGCCCACACCAATCGACCGCTCGATATCGGTGCATCTCCCTATTTATAGTCATCTAGGCCACAAAGGAGAAATCCGAAATTGCCGGTGTGACCGAATCACCACCCGGTTCATCCCATCCAAGCGGCAGCGTTTCGCCAACAGCGCTAGCCTGTGGTGACTTACTCCAAGTTCTACCAGATAGCGAAAAACGGTTAACAGAACGCCAAACTCGACCCAGGCGTGTACCCGTGCTCACTCGCTTAACGCGTAGTTAATCAAAATCATGCGATGAATCGCCTTCGTCATCATGGCCAAATCCGCGCCAACCACGATTCAGCCCCCATGTCCGATCCCGTCCCGTCCTTCGAAGATTTCCAGCAGCGCGTGAAGGGCACGAACATCTGCGAGCAAACCTTGCTTGCGACCGACTACCTGAATCACATCAACGAACCGATCATGCTGCTGGAAATGGTCGCGGACGTGCCGGAGCTCTTGGACGAACTCGCCGAATGGCAGCCCAAGACCTATGCGGAGCATTTCCGCGACAGCAGTTTCGCGGACAAGGAACTGGCGATCGAAGCCTACGAATGGTCGCCCGAGCGGTTTCGCCTCCGGTTCGAACAGACGATCGATTCGGCGAACCGATGCATCGCGACGACCATCGATGCCCTTGGCAAACTGATCGAACAGGAGCGTTCGGACGACATCCGGCTCCTGTGCACGGAGGTTTCCACGATACTGGGCGACCTCGTGGACCGTGCCGGCTCGATCATTCACGGCAACGAAGATCGAAGCGCGCAATCGCAAATCGACCAGATCATGGACGACGCCGGCTAGCGGCGGCTTACACCAACTGCCACAGCAACGACAACCCGCCGAACATCACCGCAACATCGACGATCAGCGTGTGCAGCTTGACCTTCATCCGGTCGACCATCCATTTCGCGGTGTAAGCGCCCGGCAACGTGCACACCCCGATCAGGATCGCGGCCAACGCCAATTCCAAGGTGATCAGCCCGTAAACGCCGAACGCGATCGTCTTCAGTGTGTGCATGACGATGCTGGTGCCCGCCTTGGTGCCAATCACCGCGGCACCGCGCAAACCCATCCCCAACAACAACGCGACGAGGATCGGCCCGCCACCCGATATGGTGCCCGATGCAATACCGTATCCAAATCCGAATACCGTCGTGCCCGCGGGCGATGGCCGGATGATGCGTTCGCGGCGCCCGTACAGACGCCGGACCGGCACCGACAGCACCAGGAAGGCGCCCACCAACAAGGTCAGGATATCGGCCGGCAGCCAGTCGTATATCGACGCTCCCAGCAACACCCCGACCGATCCCCCGATCAGAATGCGGCCGGCGATCGGCCATTGGACCGAGTGACGGAAAACCCAAAGCCGAGAGGTGCTGCCCAGCAGCATTGCGACCGCGATCACCGGTATTACGCCCTTGATGCCAACCAAGGGCACCAGCATCGGCAACATCAACAAACTTACGCCGGTTCCCGCCAGACCGCCGAGCACGGAGCTGACATAGGCGACAAGGGCAACCAGCATTAGCGTCGCCAAGCTGACGTCCGCCAATGCGAAGCTGCCCGTATCAGGCATCGGCGGCAGGCTCGCTCGGCTCCGGATTACGTTGGAACAGATACTCGTCGCAACCGGTGCCGAAAACACCGATCCTCGACGCGGTAACGCTTCGCCGGCACGAGAATCCACGGGCCGTCACGAAACCTATCGCATCCTCCGGCGTTATCGATTCATAGGGATAGCCGCCCAGCCAATCTTCCACATCGTGGTGCCAGTTCATGCCTCGCCGCGTGCGGTAGGTCTCGATATAACGTTTCGGATTCTGCCCGCCCAAAAGCAACCGCAGCAACACAAGCGGCTTGTAAATGCATTTCGCGAGCACCGGGAACCAAGGTTTAAACCGCGCGTAGCACCGCTTCTCCCAACGCCAAAAGCCGCAAAACCGGGTCTTGCCGTACAGCGCGATCATCAACAATCCGCCCGGCTTGACGAATTTCGAAGCCGAGTCGATGGCGCGATACATGTCACCGGTGTGATGCAGCACACCCCAGGAATAGACGATATCGAACGCACCATGACGCTCCGGCGTCATGGTGAGCACGTCATCGCGCATGCACTGCCACGTCCCGGGCGGCGCATGTCTTTCCAGAACCGATGTCGCGGCGGCCACCGAATTCGGATCATAGTCGACGGCCACCACTTCACGGGCACCCAACTTGACCGCGCCAAGCGAAAAGAGGCCGGACCCGCATCCAATATCGAGAAATCGCGCACCCCTAATCCGGTCCTCCGGAAAGAAAGCCCGCAAAGAGGCGACGGCTTCGTCGATTTTATCGGGATCGAGCGTATCCGCGAAACTCTGCCAATTCTCCCCGAAGGCGAAACGTACCGTATCGGCCATCTCTTATGCAGGTCCCCTGGTCATGCGGTTCACTTCTCACGCGCGATCGCAAGTATACGGTGCATCTTGTCCGCCGCCTTGGCCAAAGTGGCCTTTACGTCGATGCCGGTCCAATCATAGAAGCCCTTGCCCGTCTTGACCCCGAAATCGCCGCGCGCGGCAATATCCTGCACCAAGGCACAGGGCTCGTGGTTGTGATAGAGCGTGGGCACGATGGCGCGCTGCGATGCCGCCGTCGTATTCACGCCGCTGATGTCCTTTTGCTTGATCAAACCGTTAACGCACATGCGCGGCCCCAAGACCAGGCGGCAGACATTGTCCACGTCCTCCAGGCTGCAAACGCCGTCCTGAATCAGATAGAACGCCTCGTGCATCATGGCGTGCTGGATCCGGTTCAATAGGAACCCGTTGACCGGCTTGTTCACGATGACGGGTTCCTGGCCGTTCCGCCGCAACGCTTCGATGCATAACGCGAATGCACCATCATCGGTTTGAGCGCATCGTATCGCCTCAACCATCGGAAAAGCATCCGCCGGGTGGAAGTAGTGGATACCCAGAAACCGCTCCGGGTGTCGTAGCCCATCCGCCATATCCTGCAACGGCAGGCCCGACGTGTTCGTTGCCAGTATCGTCCCGCCGCCGTAAGCGGCTTCGATGCGCCCGAAGAATTCCCGCTTCAGCGCCATATCCTCGGGAATGGTTTCGATCACCAAGTCCGGCGCGGCACCGGGAAGGTCGGCCGTTACGGTCACGCCATCCGGCAAATTCTCCACTTTCGATGGATCGCGGCTTAGCACGATCGTGCGATGGCCGCCGCCGGCGAAGGACGCCACGATGCCGCGTCCCATTTCCCCGTACCCCGCGACCAGAACGGTATCGATCCGTTCGCTCATTCAGAATTCTCCTCATCGCCTTGCGCCAACGCCCGGGTTCTACTTCGATCCGCCACCGTTGTTCGTGATACGATACAGCAAAGGCACGAATTCCCGGAACCGAAGCCCATGACGCCCGATGAAATCTTGGCACATCCACCCTTGACCCTCAGTCAGCGGCAGCGCGAGTTCTACTTCGAGAACGGATATCTCGCGGTACATGACGTAATCCCCCAAGGTGTCCTTGAAACGCTACGAAAGGCGACGCGGAACCTTGTCGATGAGTCCGCGGGCCTCTCCGCATCAAACGACCGGTTCGATCTCGCGCCGCACCATTGCGCGGAGGCACCCCGGCCCCGCCGCATCCGCGCCGCCGTCGATCAGCACCCGGCCTATTGGAAATTTGCGTCCTCGCCCTGCATGACCGATATCGCCGCCGACCTTGTCGGTCCGAACGTGAAATTTCACAGCGCGAAACTGAATTTCAAATGGCCCGACACTGGCGACGAGGTTAAATGGCATCAAGACATCCCGGCTTGGCCGCACAGCAATTTCAGCCCGGTCACCATCGGAATTTATCTCGAAGACGTCGCAACGGCCGACGGCCCCCTGGCGGCGATTCCGGGCAGTCATGACCTCGATCTATTCGACCATTTCGGGGAAAACGGTGCCTGGACCGGCTATATCGCCGACCGGGATCTGAGCGCCGTCGCCCTGGACACGGCCGACGAAATGAAAGGGCCTGCGGGAACGCTGGCGATCGTCAACTGCCGCACCATCCACGGCTCGCAACCGAATACCGGAAAACATGCGCGCCCGTTGCTGTTGAATGTTTACTCGTCGGCGGATGCTTTCGCCCTCTGTGCGCCGCCGACGCCAACGGCCCATACGGGAGAGATCGTTCGCGGCGAACCGGCCCAATGGTCACATAACGATCCCCGGCCATGCCGCATCCCACCTGATTGGTCGCGAGATGGGTATGTCTCCATCTTCGCCGCCCAAAACCAAGAAAACCCGGCGCAACGCTAAAGGCCGCAAACGCTAAAAGGAAAAGCAACAATGGATCTCGACTACAAAGGAAAAGTCGTCCTTATCACCGGCAGCGGCAGCGGAATCGGGCAGAACATGGCCGTCGCCTTCGCCCGCGAGGGAGCCAGCGTCGCCGTCAACGACATCGCGGCGGACGGGATCGAGGCGACGCTTGGCATGATCGACGAAGCCGGCGGCACCGGGATGGCGGCACCCTGCGACATCACCGACACGGACGCCGTCGCCGCCATGATTGCGGCCATCGAACAACAATGGGGCCGCGTGGATGTGCTGGTAAACAACGCGGCGGTCATGACCAAACATGCATTGTTTCTCGAAAAATCGATCGAACAATGCGACCAAGAGATCAAAGTAACGCTTTACGGCACGATCAACTGCGTGCGGGCAGTGTTGCCGGGCATGATCGAACGCTCCTACGGCAAGATCGTCAACATCGCGACCGATGCCGCACGGATCGGGCAGGAACGCGAGGCCGTCTACGCGGCGGCCAAAGGCGGCGTGATTTCCTTCTCGAAATCCGTCGCGAAAGAGGTCGGCAAGAACAACGTGAATATTAACGTCGTCTCGCCCGGCGCAACCAACTCGCCGATGCGAAATGCCATACTCGACAAGATGCGCGAAAGCATGGGCGAGGAACGTGTCGCCGCCCGGGAGGAAAAGGTGAAACGAGTCTATCCGCTGCGCCGGATCGGCGAGATGGAGGACGTCAGCAACGCGGTTCTCTATCTGGCGTCGGACCGTGGGCGCCACGTCACCGGGCAAGTGCTCAGCGTGAACGGCGGCTTCGCCATGGTGTAAGCACCGTATGAGCGGCGCGCGGACCAACGGAAAATAATTTTACGGAAACCTCGTATTGCGACACCGTCGTCACTATCTCTGCCGGTGCGATTACGATCAAAGGATATCATGAAGGCGCATTCAATTCGCACCGCGGCGATGGCCGCCATAAGTTGCGCCATTCTCGCCGCCCCCTCCGTCGCCGCAAACGATACGCTTGCCAAAGTGAAGGCGCGCGGTCATCTGATCTGCGGTGTCAGCCAGGGCCTCCCGGGATTCTCCCTCAAGGACGAGAAAGGGCGTTGGTCCGGCCTCGACGTCGATTTTTGCCGCGCGGTGGCGGCCGCAGTCCTGGGTAAAGCCGGCAAGATCAAGCTTCGACCGTTAACGAGTCAAAAGCGTTTCGACGCTTTGAAATCGGGCGAGATCGACATTCTCACGCGAAACACGACCTGGACGCTGAGCCGGGAGACGGAGCTTGGGGTGAATTTCGCCGGTGTCTTGTATCATGACGGCCAAGGATTCATGGTGCGCCGAGAACTTGGCGTGAAGAATGCCTTGGAACTGGACGGCATTACCGCCTGCCTGAACACGGGCACGACCACCGAGGCCAATATTAACGACTTCTTCCTGTCGCGCGGCATGCAGTTCACGCTGAAGGCGTTCGAAAGGTCCGACGATGCTCTCGCGGCCTATCAAGATGGCGAGTGCGACGTCTATACCGCCGGCCATTCGGCGCTCTATGCCCAACGGTCACGGCTTGAAACACCGAGCGAACATACGATCTTGCCCGCAATCATCTCGAAAGAGCCCCTAGGACCGGTGGTCCGACAAGGCGACGATCGGTGGTTCGAGATCGTCAAATGGACGCTGTTCGCATTGATCAATGCCGAGGAATTGGGCATCACCGCCGCGAACGCGTTGAAGCTCAGCCGGGAATCGAAAACGCCGGCGATCAGGCGCTTGTTGGGCGTAGAGGGTGGGATCGGCAAGAAATTGGGGCTCGACGCGAAATGGGCCTTTCGCGCCATCCGCCAAGTCGGCAATTACGATGAGATTTTCGAGAGCAATCTCGGCAGCAAATCGTCGTTGAAGATCGATCGCGGCATCAACGCCTTATGGACACGCGGCGGCATTCTGTACGCGCCGCCGATCCGGTAAACCCTTTGCCAAACGGGGACATATCGATTACCGAGCGGCTTGGAGTGGACATTGGCGGCGTGCTGATCGACCGGATCAACGACGATACCGACACGTCGTTTTTCGGTGACAACTACCTGCGGACAACGGCGGTTCCGGGCGCCTTCGACGCATTAAGGCGGCTGGCCGAACAGCGGTTCGACCGTCAAATCCATCTCGTGTCCAAATGCGGTCCCCGGACAGAACAGAAATCGCGCGACTGGCTCGCGCATCACGACTTCTTCGGCACGACGGGCGTGGATCCGGCGCATCTCCATTTCTGCCGCCAACGGCAGGAAAAAGCGCCGATCTGCGAGACACTTGGGCTGACGCATTTCATCGACGACCGGCTGGAGGTCTTGGGATATCTGACATCTGTGCCAAACCTGTATCTCTTCCATCCAACCGCGGAAGAGGTGGAAAAGCACGCCCGCCACCTGCATCGCGTCCATCGGGTCGAAAGCTGGGATGATGTCCTGACGGCGTTGATTTAGGATACCGCCCCATCTGGTTACTGTTGGCGACGGCGCTCCCCGGCGTCATCATGCATCTCTTGAAAACACACGTGGACCATCGATGAAGATCTGCATATTCGGCGCGGGCGCCGTCGCCGGTTTGGCGGCGGCGCGGATGGCGCGGGCCGGCACGGAGAATCTCAGCGTCGTGGCGCGGGGCGATCACCTGGCGGCCATCCGGAAGAGTGGCCTGACGGTACGCGACGGCGACGGCGACGGCGAATGGACCGTTCCGATAGACGCCACCGACGACACCACCGCGCTCGGCGTTCAGGACATCGTCATCCTGGGGTTGAAGGCGCACACCGTCGGCGCTGCCCTGGATCAACTCGCCCCCTTGATCGGGCCGGACACGGGCATTGTCCACACGGTAAACGGAATCCCTTGGTGGTATTTCCACGCCCTGCCGGGCGATTGGCCGAAGCCGTACCTCGACTCGGTCGATCCCAGCGGCCGAATCGCAGCGGCGCTCGGGCCAGAAAAGGCAGTCGGCTGCGTTGTCTATGTCGGCGCCAATATTCCCGAACCCGGCGTGGTCGAGCACAACAATGGCGGCACCTATATCGTCGGGGAACCGGACGGCAGCCGGAGCGCGCGCGCCAAAAGCGTGGTCGACCTGCTCATGCGCGGCGGCCTCGAAGGCGTCCTGTCGACCGACATCCGGCGGGAGGTGTGGACGAAACTCTGGGGCAACCTGTCCGGCAATCCGATGAGCGTCTTGTGCCAGGCCAACTGCGAACAGTTGGGTCAGGACGAAGATGCCTGCCGCATCATGGGTGACATGATGATCGAAGCCGGGCGCGTCGCAGCGGCAAGCGGCTGCGAAATCGCCCCGGACGTCGGCGAGCGCCTGGAGACGTTCCGGCAACTCGGCACCATCAAGACGTCGATGCTGCAGGATTTCGAAGCGGGTAAGACGATCGAACTCGACGCGATATTAGGCGTGATCGGCGAACTCGGCCGCCGCGCGAGCGTCAAAACGCCGATATGCGACATGATCTATGCCCTGACGCGGGTGAAGGCCCGCGCCGCGGGCTGCTACGAACCCCCGGCCTGAGACCGATCGCTAGCGGAAATCGAACCCGCGTTCCTTGAGCTGTTGGCGCAGTGCAGCACGGCGAGGCGAGGCGAATTTCTTGTCGATATCGTTGGTCCAGGAATCCGGCGTGGTCGGTTTTCCCAAACGGTCGTAGTGCGCGGCCAAGTCCCTGTCGTAGGCGTCCAGTTCCGCTTCCAACCCGTCCGGGTCATAGGTCTCGTAGTGGACGGTCAGTCCGGTATCCATCCGCGGTTTTTGCGGTGGCGCTTCCGCCGGCCATCCCAAGCACATGCCGAAGACGCAATACACGCGCTGCGGCAGTTCGAGAATGCGCGCAACCTCGATCGGATCGTTTCGGACAGCGCCGATCATGAGGCCTTTAAGGCCCAGGGAATCCGCCGCGAGATAAGCCGACATCCCAACCAGCGACGCGTCGATCGTCGAAACCAGCCCAATCTCCAGCAGGTTGTCGTTCATGTCATGCCCATGGCGCTGCAATGCGTGCTCCATCCGGCGCAGGTCGGCGCAGAAGGCGAGAAAGACGGGCGCCTCGGCGACATGCTTCTGGTTCCCCGTCGTCACGGAAAGCGCCTGCCGGGCGGCTTCGTCGCGCACCACAACAACGCTGTAGGCCTGAATGTTCGACGATGTCGGCGCCCGGAAAGCGGCCTGCAGCACCGCACTAATCTGTTCGTCGGAAACCGGGTCGTCGCTGTACCTCCGCACGCTGACCCGGTTGTGCAGTATCTCGATCGTCTCGCTCGTCGTCCGGCTTTCGGTGTCGCTGTCCTTGGGCATGGGACCTCCATCCAACTCTCTAGTTGTGCGTCTCGAAGATCCGCGGTCTTACGCCGCCAGATCGGTATCCGCCGCGGGCAGGCGCGCCTCGGCGAGGGTATTGGTGCCGCGCACGGTCGCGCGCATGAATATCCGCCGTTGATCCAACGGATAGTCCAGCTTTCCGGAATGAACCGCCGACCGGTTCTCCCAGATGATCGTATCGCCCATACGCCACGCATGATGCCACTGGAAAGCCGCTTGGTCGCACCAGGCGAATATCTCGTCGAGCAACGCGTCGCTTTCCGGACGCGTCATTCCGATGATCCGCACCGTGTGATACGGGTTCACGTAGACCGCCGGACGCCCGGTCTCCGGGTGCAGGCGCACGACCGGATGGATGACGTCGGGTTTTGCCTTGTCCTTCGGCAGCAGGTGCTCGGTACTCTGACCGTACCGGCCGCCGTAGCGAAACAAGGCCATCCTGCCGGCGATCCGGCGCTTCAGCGCCTTCGGCATGGTTTCGTAGGCTTGGTACATGTTGCAGAACCAAGTGTCGCCGCCTCGGTCCGGTAGTTCGACCGCATGCAACAGCGTCCCGTTCGCCGGGACCTGGTCGTAGCTGAGGTCGGAGTGCCAGCCGACCCCGCGATTGGCCCCCACCTCGTCGAACTTCCCCTGTTTGTCCACATTCGTCATCATGACGATATCCTTGGCCTCGGGATGCCGGTACTTTTTGGCTACATGCGGCTGCAGATCGCCGAAATTCCGGGCAAACGCCATGAATTCGGGCGCCGTCAGCGCCTGGTCACGGAACACCAGAACCAGATTGTCGAGATAGGCTTGGTAGACGATGTCGCGCGTCGCCGCATCCCAAGACTCGAACATATCGAGTCCCACGACTTCGGCGCCGGCCGCCTCACCCAGTTTTCGAATCTCGACCGTCATGCAAACACTCCTCTTTCCCGCCGCCATAGCGGCGATTCCGCGTGTGTCCTCAAACTACCGAAAAGCGTCGATCCTGAACAGCCGGACAGCCGGTTACAGGA
The DNA here is from genome assembly GCA_965228975.1 of Alphaproteobacteria bacterium. Taxonomy (GTDB): domain Bacteria; phylum Pseudomonadota; class Alphaproteobacteria; order UBA8366; family UBA8366; genus JAJFJD01. The sequence continues at coordinate 370,748 of OZ245851.1, read as the reverse complement.
GGTCGAGCTGTTCCGCGACGGCCCCGTCGTTCTCGGGCGCCGGGTCGAAAAGGCTGGGCCCGTCGTTGCGGACGTTGTTGACCTGCCGGCTCACGCGATAGGCCCGCAGCTTTCCGCCGTACGGGTGCAAGAGCGCCTGCGCCTCCTCTGGCTCGCCGTTCAACCATGTGTCATACCCGTCCGGATCGAGAATGACCGGCATGCGATGATGGATCGCGGCGATGTCGGGGGCGGCCTCGGTCGTCACGATCGTGCAGCTTTCGATCTCGCTCCCTTCGGGCGCCATCCATTGCTCCCACAATCCGGCGAAGGCGAATGGCGCATCGCCATCGAGGGCAATCCGCCACGGCTGCTTGCCGCCGTCCGGTGCCTTCTTCCATTCGTAGAAACCGTCGGCGGGAATCAAGCATCGGCGGCGTTTGAACGCATTGCGGTAAGCCGGTTTCTCGGCGACCGTCTCGGCACGGGCATTGATCATGCGGCTGCCGATCGACGGATCCTTGGCCCAGGACGGAACCAGTCCCCAGCGAAACGCGGTCAGTTCGCGTTTCGCGCCGGACGCCGCAACCCGCACCGCCACGACACCCTGCGTCGGGGCGATGTTGTACCGCGGCTCCAGGTTCGGCAATTCGTCGAACCCGAACAGGGCGCGCAACGCCTCGACCGGTGTCGTCAGGCTATAGCGTCCGCACATGCGTTTACCGATCCTCCACTCTGTCAAAACCTCATTCTCGAATCAGCGCGGTCCCTTCACCGCCCGCAGCACCGCGGTCATTTCCTGCACCACATTGTTGCGTTCGCGGATCGCCAGCAGCAACTCGGTCTCAGTGACCTGTTTAAGGTCCAACTTGCTGCGCCAGATGGGCTCGAGCACGAGCTGCGTCGATTCGATATCGAAATCGACGCCGATCATCAAGGCAATCGGCGTGTTGGAGGCGCCGTCCCTAATCCAGATTTCGCACTGCCGGCGCGAGAACATGGCGAGACCGTCGAAGGTGACGATGCGCACATGCGTCGGGTCGTTGATGAAACTGTCGTGGCGCGGGTGCGGCACCGTAATCGTCACCGTCGCGCCGTCGCGGCACACGCGATACATCTCCCGAATGACATCGAAATACACCTCCGATGTCGCGCCCAGATGCTCCAACACATGGGACAGGTAAATTTCATCCACCGAGTCGTCGGGCCAAGGCCAAGGGAATTGCTCCAAATCGACGACCTCGTCCGGCGAACAGTCCTTGAACTTGTCGACGTTATGGAAACCGTCCCGCTTGTTGAAGCCACACCCTAGATTTAAACGCATGTCGGTCCACCCGTTACTGGAGTAAGCGAAACTGCCGGTTTCCCAAGACTTCGGCACCTAACCGACGACGCTCAAAGCAAAAAAACGAAAGTTTTTTGACGAAAATCTTGCGAGATAGTTTTGGCACATTTAGTATCGCGTCTTCAATAAAGCACGATATGTAGTGCTTATTCACATTTAATTCTTTCCACAGCTGTGGACAGGAGGGGGAATGGTGGACGCAACCGACGCTTTGGCGCGGGAAGAAGTGCCTGTGGACAACTTAGTACAAGAAGAACCAGAAGTCCTGCAGGATATGCTGGAGCCGGTTGAGGAGGAAGATTCCTATGCGGCCATGCTCGATTTCGCACAAAACGAGCGCGGCGTGCGGGTTGAGATCGACCGGGGTCGGGACGATAACCTGACGCAATTCGGCAAGGAAACCTTGTCGGACCGTTACTTGATGCCGGGCGAGAGCTATCAGGATTTGTTCGCGCGCGTGGCGATGCACTTTGCCGACGATTCGGACCATGCACAGCGCCTTTACGACTATATGAGCAATCTGTGGTTCATGCCGTCGACACCCATCCTGTCGAATGGCGGCACCACGCGCGGCCTTCCCATTTCCTGCTTCCTGAACGAGGCAAATGACAGCCTGCGCGGCATCGTCGGCCTCTGGAACGAGAATGTTTGGCTGGCCGCCCGCGGCGGCGGCATCGGCAGCTATTGGGGCAATCTCCGCTCCATCGGAGAGCGCGTCGGCCACAACGGCAAGACCTCGGGCGTGGTCCCGTTCATCCGCGTCATGGACTCGCTGACCCTGGCGATTTCGCAAGGCTCGCTCCGGCGCGGCAGCGCGGCCGTCTACATGCCGATCGACCATCCCGAGATCGAGGAATTCATCGAGATTCGCCGGCCGACCGGCGGCGACCCGAACCGCAAGGCGCTCAATCTGCATCACGGCATCCTCCTGACCGACGCATTCATGCGCGCCGTCGAGGAAGACGAGGAATGGGCGCTGGTCAGCCCGAAGGACCGCGCCGTGCAACGTAAGGTGTCGGCGCGCGACCTGTGGATCCGCATCCTGACCGCGCGGGTCGAGACCGGCGAGCCTTACATGGTGTTCATCGATCACGTGAACCGGGCAATTCCGGAACACCACAAGCTGGCCGGGCTGAACGTCAAGACATCGAACCTGTGCACCGAGATCACCCTGCCGACCGGTAAGGATAAGGACGATCAGGAACGCACGGCGGTCTGCTGTATCACCTCGGTCAACCTCGAACGCTACGACGAGTGGGAGTCGGAGCCGCAATTCATCGAGGACATCATGCGGTTCCTCGATAACGTGCTTCAGGACTTCATCGACAACGCGCCGAACGATTTCGAGCGCGCGACCTATTCGGCGATGCGGGAACGGTCGGTCGGCCTCGGCGTCATGGGCTTCCATTCCTTCCTGCAGAAAATGCGCATTCCAATGGAAGGCGTCATGGCGAAGGTCTGGAACAAACGGATGTTCAAGCATATCCGCGAACAGGCCGACACGGCGTCCAAGGCCCTCGCCGAGGAACGCGGCGCCTGTCCGGACGCCGCCGAATACGGCATCGAAGAGCGTTTCTCGAACAAGATGGCGATTGCGCCGACGGCATCCGTATCGATCATCTGCGGCGGCGCGTCGCCGGGCATCGAACCGAACGCGGCCAACAGCTATACGCACAAGACGCTGTCCGGCTCCTTCAACGTGCGCAACAAGTATCTGAAGGAACTGCTCGCCGAGAAAGACCGCGACGACGACGAGACCTGGTCCTCGATCACCACCAACGAAGGGTCGGTCCAGCATCTCGATTTCCTGACCGACGACGAAAAAGCGGTCTTCCATACCGCCTTTGAACTGGATCAGCGATGGGTCATCGAACACGCCGCCGACCGCGCGCCGTATATTTGCCAGGCGCAATCGGTCAACGTGTTCTTGCCGGCGGACGTGCATAAACGGGACCTGCACCAAATTCATCTCCAGGCCTGGAAGAAGGGCGTCAAGACGCTCTACTACTGCCGTTCGAAATCGATCCAGCGGGCCGAGGTGGTGGCGAACAACGGCGCCAACGCCGCGCTGCCGACAGTGCCTCATTTGGGCAAGGTAAACGGTGAGGATTCGCTGCAGGCCGCGAACGATTATGAAGAATGCCTGGCCTGCCAATAATCAATTTTCACAGGAAGCCATAAGAAAATGTCGTTGCTCGACTCCGATCCGATCTACAAGCCCTTCCACTATCCGTGGGCGTATGACGCCTGGTTGACGCAGCAACGCATCCATTGGCTTCCGGAGGAAGTGCCGCTCGCCGACGACGTAAAGGATTGGCGGCATAACCTCAGCGAATCCGAGCGGAACCTGTTGACGCAGATTTTTCGTTTCTTCACGCAAGCGGATGTCGAGGTCAACAACTGCTACATGCAGCACTACAGCCGGGTCTTCAAGCCGACCGAGGTGCTGATGATGCTCGCGTCCTTCTCGAATACGGAGACCATTCATATCTCCGCCTACTCCCATCTCCTCGATACGCTGGGTATGCCCGAGACCGAGTATCAGGCGTTCCTGAAGTACAAGGAGATGAAGGACAAATACGATTACATGCAGCAATGGGGCGTCGAGACGAACGAGGATATTGCGAAGACGCTCGCGGTGTTCGGTGCGTTCACGGAAGGCCTACAGCTCTTCGCCAGCTTCGCCATGCTGCTCAATTTCCCGCGCTTCAACAAGATGAAGGGCATGGGGCAGATCATCAGTTGGTCGGTGCGCGACGAAAGCCTGCACACCAACTCGATCATCCAGTTGTTTCAGACGTTTCGCAGCGAAAACCCGGACGTCTGGACCGAGGAGCTGCAACGCGATCTGTACCGCGCGTGCTCGACCATCGTCGACCATGAGGATGCTTTCATCGACCTTGCTTTCGGCTTGGGGAGCGTCGAAGGATTGGAAGCCGAAGAGGTCAAGCAGTACATTCGCTACATCGCCGACCGGCGGCTCATGCAGCTCAGCCTGCAACCGATCTTTCACGTCGATACGAACCCACTGCCGTGGCTGGATGACATGCTGAACGGGGTGGAGCATACGAATTTCTTCGAAAACAGGGCTACCGAGTATTCCCGGGCGTCGACGCAAGGTACCTGGGAAGAGGCCTTCGACTGACCCGTTCCTTCTGAGCAGCCCTTTCCAGGGCAGCCTAATCCCCTGTCCCGGTGCCCCGGGCAGGGGATTTTTTTCGCGCCGCCATATCGCCGGCCGATCGCAAGAACCGGGTGGATCGAATCGGCCGCGGCCGCGACAGTGGCGGGATGAAACCACGATCACCGGCCGACATCGGCGCAATTTGCGTCTTCATCTTCGTTCTTTGCAGCGCCGTCCGGGACGTTTATTTCGGCGGTGCGTTCCAATCGGTCAGCGTATTTCTCGTGCTGCTGATCGCCTTCGGCTCGATGACGTTCGCCGGGCTGACGGTTGCCGCTTGGAAGGACCGTGCGAGCCTGAAGATCATCGTGGAGGCGCCAACGGATACCGCGATGATGAACCTTGCCACCGCCGGCGCATGGTTCTCTTATTTCTTCGCCCTGAAGTTTCTCGATCCGTCAATCGTCAACACGCTGTTCGCCGGCATCGGACCCTTCGTTGTGATTGCGTTCGGCGGTATCCGTTTCAACATCGCCCGGCCAAGCTACAGCACACCGTTACAGCGTATCCTGCAGGCTGGAATCGTATGCACATTGTTCGTTCTGGTGTGGATCGTCGTCAGCGGCCGGTCGGGCTTTCAGATTGGCGACGGCCGGATGGCATTGGGCAGCGCGATGCTTGCGTTGGTCGCCGGCGCGCTGATTACCGTCAGCCATCTTTACGCAAAGCGGCTCGACGAGCGTGGTGCCGCCCCGCCGGCCCTCCTCGGAACTCGCTTTTTCGGCTTGCTCGCCGTCGCGGGATGCGGATTGGCCAACGAAGGGACGCCGATCGCAACCGGCATGGACGCTCCAGGTCTTTTCGTCGTGGCGTCCGCGGCCCTCCTGCTCATCGCCGTACCGGTTTGGTTCAACCAGGTTGGGATGGCGAAGATCAGCCCCCTCAATGCTCGCGTCATTACCGCTTTCGGCCCGGCCCTGGTTTTCGGATTGCAACAGTTCGACACACGCATCGAATGGTCTACGGAAACCTTCGTCGCCGTGACGGTCTATTCGGCATTGGTGACCGCCGCCAATCTTTCGCAACGGAAGGATTGGAACACGTTGGCCACGACCGCCGTCCGCAAACCAATACCCGGCCGTTGATCAGCGATACATATAGATCGTGAAATCGTGCGGCATGTATTCGTGCCGCAGGAGCAGATGTTGCGTGAATTGCCGGCAAAACTCCACGGTTTCCAACGGGTCCGCAAACAGGTACTCGTTCCGGCTCTCGGCCGGGCACCATATGGAAAACATGTTGAACGCGACCGCCACCTTGCATCGCTGAAACATCGCGGCGATCGACTTCTGAAACAGCTCTTTCGATGCGTGCTGATAGACGCCGCTCGCAACGACATAATCGGCCGCCTCACCGTTCTTCATCTGCAGCAGATCGCCTTCGATGAACCGTGATTCCGGATGCCGTTGCCGCGCCTGCGCAAGCATCTCGGGCATCAGGTCGAGGCCGGTGTAGTCGCCTTTGAAGCCGTTTTCCTTCATGTAGGCGAGGAGATTTCCAACGCCGCAACCGACCTCCAATACGGACGCGGTGGAGAAGTCGCCAAGCTCGCAGATGATCGCATGCCGGGTCCTGGCGAGTTCCGGTGCCGGATAACCGACCGCCTCGTAGCAGTCGCCGGCCGACGCCAGGCGCGGCTCATAGTAGGCGCGTATCTTTTCCCCGAGCTCTTCGAGATTCATCTTATGTCACGCCGTTTCGCTGCGGTCAGGGCGGTGGACGGAACACGCTATCCGACGATGATTAAGGAAGGGTAACTTCGGGGCCGGGATCACTATGCAAAGGCGGAGATCCGGACCGGTTGCCGCTTGCGGCCCCAACTGCCGGGACTCGCGTCGAAATGCCCCGCCACCGGCGTCCCACAGGAAGCGCAATGCCCATTCTCGATATTCCAGTCGGAGAGGGCATACCAATCACGGCCGATCAGGCATTCGCCACAGGCATGGCAATAGGTGCTGCCGCCCGCCTTATCATGAATGTTGCCCGTGTAGACATAACGCAGCCCGTTTGCCCGGGCGATTTCGCGCGCGCGCTGCAACGTGCCGGCCGGGGTGGCCGGCGTGCCGGTCATCCGGTAATCGGGATGAAATGCCGAGAAATGGAGCGGTACGTCCGGACCGAGATTGTCCATGATCCACTGGGAAAGCGACTCGATCTCGCCCGCGGAATCGTTCTCGCCGGGAATCAGCAGCGTAGTGATCTCGACCCATACGTCCGTCTCATGCTTGAGATAACATAGGGTCTCCAGCACCGGCCCCAACGATGCGGTACAGAGCGACCGGTAAAAGCCCTCCGTAAACGCCTTGAGGTCGATATTCGCTGCATCCATCGCCCCGAAGAACTCTTCCCGCGCCGCCGCCTTCATATAACCCGCCGTCACCGCCACGTTTCGGATGCCACGCGCACGGCAGGCCGCCGCGACATCGACGGCGTATTCCAGGAAAATGACCGGATCGTTGTAGGTGTAGGCGACCGAACGGCATCCGGTGCGGACCGCCGCCTCCGCGATCGTTTCCGGCGCGGCTTGGTCCATCAACCGATCCATCTCCCGGGATTTCGAGATATCCCAGTTCTGGCAAAACTTGCAGGTGAGGTTGCACCCCGCCGTGCCGAAGGACAGGACCGGCGTCCCCGGCAGAAAATGGTTCAACGGCTTCTTCTCGATCGGGTCGATGCAAAACCCGCTGGATCGTCCGTAGGTGGTGAGAACGATCTCGTCGCCGGCACGCCCCCGGACGAAGCACAGACCGCGCTGGCCGTCCTGCAGCTTGCATTCGCGCGGACAGACATCGCACTGCAGCCGGCCATCCCCGACCGGCGTCCAATATCGGCCGCTAAATCCCTCTATACGCCCCATTTCGGTTAACCAGGTGTTATGATCCTGTTCCTATGATGTAGCGCTGGATTGCTGCGCCTCAAGACTCCGTGCCGGCAATCCTTTATCGGACGCTACGACCCGGGCTTTAATATTCGGTAAGGGCGTTCCGGCGCTTGATCGAGTTCGAAGGAGGTCCGCGGGAATGACTGCGGTGCGACCGCCTGCCGTTGCCGGTTTCTTCTATCCGGCCGATGCCGAGACGTTGTCCCACGACGTCGACGGATACCTGTCGGCACGCCCCGTAACGATGGAGTCGGCACCCAAGGCCATCATCGTTCCCCATGCCGGCTATGTCTATTCCGCCGCCGTCGCCGCGCCGGCCTACGCCCAACTCCGCCAGGCCGCCAACCGCATCCGGCGGGTTGTCCTGCTGGGGCCCGGCCATCGCGTGGCGATCCCTGGCGTCGCCGCCCCCACCGCCGATGCCTTTCAGACACCCTTGGGTACGGTGCCACTGGATCGTCCGTCGATCGATGCCATCGCCGGGCTACCCTATGTCGAGTTGCGCGACGATGCTCACCGTGAGGAACATTGCCTCGAAGTCCAGCTACCGTTCCTACAACGGGTGCTCGGCGACTTCACGCTCGTGCCGCTGGTCGTCGGCGGCGCGAGCCCGGAACAGCTCGCCGACCTTCTGGACCGCCTTTGGGGCGGCCAGGAGACGCTGATCGTCATCAGTTCGGACCTGAGCCACTACCACGATTACGACACCGCGCAGGATTTGGACGGCAAGGCCGCGAAGGCGATCGAATCGCTTTCACCCGACGCCCTTTCGGCCGACCAGGCATGCGGACGTCTGCCGATCGCCGGAATGCTGCTGAGCGCACAGCGTCACAATCTCTCCGTTGATCGTCTGGATCTATGCAATTCCGGCGACACCGGCGGCCCGCGCGACCGGGTGGTCGGGTACGGATCCTGGGCATTCCGCGAGACCCGTTCGGCGAAGGCGCCGCCGCGCGACCGGCGGGTCGATCCGCAAGCGCAAATCCTACCGCACGCCAAACGGCTGCTCCGGAGCGCCTCGTCGACGCTGCGCTACGCGGTCCGATTCGGGAAAGCCCCCCGGATCGACCTATCGAAAGTGCCCGATCCACTACGCCCCGCGGCTGCGACCTTCGTAACGTTGAAACACGGGTCGAAGTTGCGCGGTTGCATCGGCACAGTCGAACCGAGGCGGTCCCTGGTTGTGGATGTCGTGGAAAACACCTTCAGCGCGGGCTTCAAGGACCCGCGTTTCCCGCCACTCACCTACGACGAACTCACCGACCTCAGTATTTCGATCTCCCTGATCTCGCCGATACAACGGATCGATTTCACCGACGAGGAAGATCTCGTGCGTCAGCTGCGGCGCCCAAACGACGGCCTTTTGATTCAGTCCGGAGATACGCGCGGTCTGTTCTTGCCACAAGTCTGGATCGACCTTCAGGATCCGCGGGAATTCGTCGACCATCTCAAGAAGAAAGCCGGCATCGACCGGCCGCTCCACTCCTCGAAGGACCAGGCGTCCCGGTTCATGGCACGGTCCCTCGGCACGGTGGTCTTGAATGCCGCCGCGACACACCGGATGAAAACCGCATCCTAGATAAGGCTTTCACGCCGCCCCAGCCATCCCTATGATCGCCACGTCAATCGGCGAACGGAAATCCAAATGAAAACGCGCACAACCGGCAAGTCGACGGCGACCTCCGTCGGGGGGTTCGGATGATCGACCCGGCGGCGCTTCTCGCCGCGATCGAAAAGGCCGCCTTGCAAGCCGGCGACGTGATCCTCGATATTTACGAAACCGACTTCGATGTCGACCAGAAGGACGATGATTCTCCGGTGACGGAAGCCGACGTCAAGGCCGAGGCCGTCATCTTGAATGCCCTGCAAGCACTTACGCCGAACATTCCCGTCGTCGCCGAGGAAGAGGCAGCGGCCGGCAAGATACCCGCCGTCGGCGATGCATTCTGGCTGGTCGATCCGCTGGACGGCACACGGGAATTCCTGAACCGCAACGGCGAGTTCACGGTGAATATCGCCCTTGTCCGCGATGGCCAACCTGTCCTGGGCGTCGTCCATGCCCCAGCACGCGACGTCACCTACACGGGTATCGTCGGCAACGGCGCCACGATCCGAGACGGCGACGGTGCAGCCGAGACCATCGCCGTCCGGACACCGCCTGAGACCGGGCTCACCATCGCCTCGAGCCGACGGCACGGCAGCGACTCCGAACTGGAACGCTTCTTACGGGGCTACACCGTCGCCGACCGGATCATTTGCGGCAGTTCGCTCAAATTCTGCCTCGTTGCGGCGGGTGACGCCGATCTCTACCCGCGTTTCGGGCCGACGATGGAATGGGATACCGCCGCCGGGCATGCGGTGCTGGCCGCCGCGGGGGGCGACCTGACGACGACCGACGGCGATCCCTTCGTGTACGGCAAGAACGGTTTTCGGAATCCGGGATTTATCGCCTGGGGCGGGCTTCGCTATGCGGTAGACCCGACGCGGTCGGCCGCCGCCGCTTCCCAACCCAGGATGACGCGCTTACGGTCCGATCCCCAGCGATAGCCGGTGATCGCACCGGTACTGCGAATGACGCGATGGCACGGCACGATCCACGACACCGGGTTCAACGCCACGGCCCCGGCGACGGCGCGCGCGCCTTGCGGTTTCCCCAGATGTTTGGCCAGCCGTTCATAGCTGACGACCGCGCCGGGCGGGATACGCAACAGCGCTTCCCAGACCTTGGTCTGGAAGGGCGTACCGCGCAGCACCAGATGAAGCTTGTCTTCCCCGAACCCGAAGGCGGCGGCGGCAAACTCCTTCGTCTTCTCGGGGTCCTCGACGATCGTTGCCTCCCCCCAACGGGACAGCAGGTCCTCTTCCGTCGCCCGCCGGCCTTCGTTCAGAACGAACGCAAGACCGCAGAGACCGCGGTCCGTGGCCACCAACAGGCTGTCCCCGAACGGACTATCGTGCCAACCGTAGGACAGCGTCAGCCCCGTCCCCATTGCCTTCCATTCGCCGGGGGTCATCGCCTCATGCGTGACGAACAGGTCATGCAAGCGGCTCGGCCCCGACAGGCCCGCGTCATAGGCCGCATCGAGAACGCTATCGCTGGCCGCTAACCGTTCCTTGGCGTGCGACAAAGTCAAATATTGCAGAAACTTCTTCGGGCTGACCCCGACCCATCGCGAGAACAGGCGCTGGAAGTGATATTCGCTCAACCCCGCTTCCGACGCCGCGAGGGCTAGGCTGGGCTGTTCGACATAATGATCGGCGAGCCAATGAATGGCCTGTTCGATCCGCTCGTAGGTTTTCTGGTCGGTGATCTCGGTCATCATGGCGCCAGCTTACGGAGAAAAGCCCGGCTGCCGCCACCCGAATCTTGCGATGCTTTTATGACGCCAGTTCAAGCTTATAGAAGACGATATCGGGGATCGGATTGTCGTAATAGGCCGGCGTTTCGACCCAACCCAGGCGTTGGTACATGGCATCGGCGGCCGGCATTCGCCGCGGCAGTGTATCGAGCCGCAAGCGTCTGTATCCTAAACCCCGCGCCGTAGCGATTATCTCGGCGAAAAGCGCGTTGCCCAATCCCATGCGCCGATGCGACGGACGGACGAACAATCGCTTGATTTCCCCCTCCTCGGCCACGGACATCGGCCGGAGGCCGACACACCCCACCGCCTCGGCGCCGTCCATCGCCAACAGCAGGCGGCCGCGCGGCGGCGCATAGATGGACGCAAAATGCGCCATTTCCTCGTCGAAGCCTTGAAAACAAAGATCGACGTCGAGCCAGGCGGCATACTCGTGCACAAGCGCCCGCGCCTGCCGGAAGTGGTCGTCGGTTTCCGCGATCCTGATCACCGGGTCTGCCATATTGTCCGCCCCGCCTAGACGTAGATCGTGCCCTTCATATACAACGCCGCGTGACCGCCGATTTCAACACGGTCGCCGCGATAACGGCAGAATAATTCACCGCCGCGCGCCGAAATTTGCCGGGCGTGCAGCTCCGTCTTGTCGAGGCGTTTCGCCCAATACGGAATGAGCGTGCAATGCGCGGAACCGGTCACGGGATCTTCCGGAATGCCCATCCGGGGGGCAAAGAAGCGAGATACAAAATCGCAGTCATCGCCCGGCGCCGTGACGATCAAACCATGCAAGTCCAACCCGGCGACACGGGCCATATCGGGCCGCAGACCCCGAACGCGCGCTTCCGTCTCGAACACTGCGAAACCGTCTCGCGCCCGCAGCAACTCGGCCGGCGCCGCGCCCAGCGCACGCGCCACGTCGCCAAGCCCGTTGACCTGTTCCGGCGCTCTGGACGGGAAGTCCATCAACAGGCGATCCTTGGCGCGCTGAACGACGAGGGAATCGCCAAGTTTGCTGCGAAACCGAATATCGCGCCGGCAAGGTTCCAACTCGGTGAAAATGATATGAGCGGTCGCGAGCGTGGGATGCCCGGCCAAGTCGATTTCCGCGACCGGTGTGAACCAGCGGATATCGAAATGATCATTGTTCCGGACGAAGAACGCGGTTTCCGAAAGATTGTTCTCCGCTGCGATGTTCTGCATCGTCTCCGCCGGAAGCCAGTCGTCAAGCGGACAGACCGCCGCCGGATTCCCTGCAAAGACATGGTCCGCGAATGCGTCGACCTGATAAATCGGTATTTCGGTCATTACTGCCTCCTGTCGTCGCCCCACTTCGGAGGACGCGTTGGTATTTCGCCTAGCGCTGCCAGAACCATTTCCCGGATTCCCGCTCAACATCCGCCGTGCTGACACCGATGTCGCGCCGCATGCGATCGTCGAGCGCCGCTAATTGACGCCGCTGATTGGCCCGCTCCTGCCAGGTCTGGAGAAGATCGAAAACGCCGACAAGCCGTTCGGCAACCGTCGGTCCAAGACCGCCGATGGCCAATCTTGGTTCAATTTCCGGACATTTTGATATTGCACCCATTCATCGCCCCCAATTCAGCACATTTGGCCTTGATTGGTGTGATTTTGCTTTTATTCTTGTGCAAATACGGTGTCAATTTGTATATTGTCACCATGACAATGTGGAAACCTTCACTCGAAGATCACGCAGGCCCGAAGTACCGGGCGATCTCCCAGTCCATTGCCGCCGATATTGCCGAAGGGCGGTTGGCGTCCGGCGAACGATTGCCGCCGCAGCGCGAATTGGCCTGGGCCCTCGGGGTCACCGTCGGCACGGTCAGCCGGGCCTATGCGGACGCGGAACGCGCCGGCTTGGTCAAGGGCGAGGTCGGTCGGGGCACCTATGTGATGCGGCCCGGGTACCGGCACCAACACCCGGTGCACGCGGAACCCGAGCCGGGGCTGACCGATCTCACCTACGCCTTTCCCCCGCCAGGCGCCGAAGAGGAACGCCAGCTCGCAGAAACGCTGCAGGATTTGTCGTCGGACCCGAATTGCGGCGCGCTGTTGGACTACCAACCGAATGCCGGAACCGAACGCCAACGCGCGGCAGGGGCGCAATGGATAGCGAAGGTAGGGCTCGACGTATCGCCGCAGCAGGTGGTGCAGACCGCCGGGGCGCAACATGGCATCCTTGTTTCCCTCAGTGCCCTGACCCGGCCGGGCGACCGTGTCGTCACCGAATGCCTAACCTATTCCGGCGTTAAATCCGTTGCGGCGACGCTTGGCTTGCGGCTCGACGGCCTGCCGATGGACGAAGACGGGGTGATCCCCGGTGCCTTCGAAGACGCGTGCCGGGACGGTCAGGTCCGTGTGCTTTACTGTATTCCGACCGGTCAGAACCCGACCACCGCCGTGATGCCGGTCGAACGCCGCAAGGAAATCGCCGACATCGCGCGGCGCCATGACGTGAGCATCATCGAGGACGATATACTCGCATACCTGTTCGAGGCACCGCTGCCACCCATCGCAACCTACGCGCCGGAACGGAGCTATTACATCACAAGTCTCTCGAAGACGATCGCGCCGGGTCTGCGGGTTGGGTATATCGCCGCACCCGCGGCGATGACAGATCGATTGTCCGCCGCGATCTGGGCGACCTGCTGGACCGCGACACCGGTCACCACCGAGATCGCCGCGCGCTGGATCGAGAGCGGTGCCGCCGAGCGCATCCTCGACGGCCGGAAAGCCGAGATCGCGGCGCGAATGACGATGTGCGATGAAATACTGCCGGTCGACGGGCGGATGATTCGGTGCGGTCCGATCCATCTCTGGCTTCAACTTCCGGACCCATGGCGCGCCAACGATTTTGTTACCGAAGCACGACGTCGGCATGTCGCCGTTACACCGGCCGAGAGTTTCGCGGTCGGCCGCAACAGCACGCCGCATGCCGTGCGCCTCTGTTTCGGCATGCCGCGCACACGCGACGAACTCAAGGCCGGCCTGGAGACGATCGAGAATATGTTGATGGATCCGGCCTGCGCCGGGGCATCCTTCGCCTAGCCGTCGAACGACCTGACCGTATGACCGTGGTTCAACGGTCCATGGCCGGCGCCGAGGCCCGGCGCTGTTGCGATGGCGACGCGGACATAGGCGCGCGCGCGTCGGACCGAATCCGTCAAGGCCAGTCCCTGCGCCAATCCGGTGGCAATGGCCGACGCCAGCGTACACCCGGTGCCATGGGTATGCGGCGTGTCGATGCGGGTATCGGGAAAGACCTCCACCGCGCCGTCCTGAAAGAGCACGTCGGTCACATGCCCGCCCGGAAGATGCCCACCCTTTACCAACACGGCCGAAGGTCCCAACGCGGCGATGCTTCGTGCCGCGTCGGCCATGGCGTCCACATCGCCGATCGACGCCCCGCAGAGCGCTTCGGCTTCCGGAATGTTCGGGGTCAGCACGGCGGCCATCGGCAACAGACGCTGCTTCAGCGCGGTCATGGCGGTATCCTCGAGCAGCGAATGCCCGCCCTTGGCGAACATGACCGGATCGACCACCAACGGACATGCCGGCGCGGATTCGGCGATCGTGTCCGCCACCGTCTCGATAACCGCCGCGTTGTGCAGCATCCCCGTCTTCAGCGCATCCGCGCCGATATCATCCAACACCAGCCGCATTTGCTGTGCGATGAAACCCGGGTCGACGCCCATCACATCGAACACGCCTTGGGTGTTCTGCGCCGTCAGAGCCGTCACCGCCGTCATGGCATACCCGCCGAGCGCGGTGACCGTCTTGATATCGGCTTGGATGCCGGCTCCGCCGCCGGAATCGGACCCAGCGATGACCAGAACACGAGCCTTTTGCGGAGGCGTTTGGGTCACGAGGCCGCGGTGCGTTTGATCGTATCGACGATATTGCCGACCACGGAATCGACCAACGCGGAGTCGTCGCCCTCGGCCATGACGCGAATTACCGGTTCCGTGCCCGACGGGCGGATTACCAATCGTCCACCGGCTCCCAACTGGGTCTCGCCTTCCGCGATCGCCGCCTTGACCGCGTCCGCTTCCAGCGGCGCGCCGCCGTTGAACTTCACGTTGCGCAGAAGCTGCGGTACCGGCTCGAACACGCGGCAAACATCGCTGACAGGACGTCCCTGTTCGGCCACAACCGCCAGGACCTGGAGCGCCGCGATCAGCGCATCGCCCGTGGTCACATAATCGTTCAGGATAATGTGCCCCGACTGCTCGCCACCGACGTTAAAATCGTGCCGGCGCATATGTTCGACGACATAGCGGTCGCCGACCGGCGTGCGCACGAGATCCAGCCCGACCGTGCCGAGGAACCGCTCGAAACCGAGGTTCGACATAACCGTGCCGACAACGCCGCCGCCTTGCAGGCGGCCCTGTCGATGCCAGTTCGAAGCGATCAACGCCATCAGTTGGTCGCCGTCGAGGCGTTGCCCGTTCTCGTCGGCGATGATCAGGCGGTCCGCATCGCCGTCCAAGGCGATGCCGATATGCGCGCCATGCGCCACCACCTGTTCGCACATATGCGATGGATCGGTCGCGCCGCATTTCTTGTTGATGTTCAACCCGTCCGGCTGCACCGCGACCGGGACGACATCCGCTCCCAACTCCCAGAACACGCTGGGCGCAACCCTGTAAGCGGCGCCGTTCGCGCAATCGACGACGATCTTCAGGCCGTCGAGCCGCATACCCCGCGGAAACGACTGCTTGACGAATTCGACATACCGGCCCGGCGCATCTTCCATGCGGCGCGCCCGGCCGAGGCCCGACGATCCCGCAAGCGCAAAGTCGCCGTTCTCCATCAATGTCTCGATCTCGGACTCGTCCTCATCCGACAACTTGTACCCGTCGGGACCGAACAGTTTGATGCCGTTGTCCTGATAGAGATTGTGCGAAGCGGATATGACGACGCCGAGGTCGGCCCTGAGCGACCGGGTCAGCATGGCCACCGCCGGGGTCGGCATCGGTCCGACCAGCGCCACGTCCATGCCCATCGCGACGAACCCGGCAGTCAGCGCCGGTTCCAACATATAACCGGACAGCCGTGTATCTTTGCCGATGACGACCGTGTGGCGGTGATCGCCGCGCCTGAACCGTTCGGCCGCCGCCATCGACAGACGCAAGACGGTTTGCGGCGTAATGGGTTCTTCATTGGCTAATCCGCGGACACCGTCCGTGCCGAAGAACTTACGGCTCATGACCTCCTCCAACTTTATCCCACCGGCGCAGGACTATTCGGCATTGCGGCTACCCGAAAGCGTATCACAGCGCCGGAATGCGACAGAATGCGCTGTTTAACGGGGAAATAGGGCGCTGACAAGGCAACGGCCCGCCGATCTTCTCAGCGGGCCGCACCCAAACAGTCTTGTTATCCGCCCTGCGGTTCCGGTTCCGGGCCGGGGCCGACGGGGCCACCCGCGCCGCCGGTTCCGTCCGTTGTCGGAACCGAGGAACGGACACCGCTGGGCGGCGGCGTGTCATCGTCCTTTTCGCGGACAATCTCCTCACCGCGCAGCAGCGCGTTGATTTCGTCACCGGACAGCGTCTCATACTCGAGCAACGCCTTGGCGAGCGTATGCAGGTCGTCGATATTCTCGGTAAGGATTTTCCGGCATTGCCCATCGGCGCCGTCGACGATGTCCCGAACCTCCTGGTCGATGACCTCGGCGGTCGCGTCGGACACGTTCTTGGTCTGCGCCACGGAATGGCCGAGGAAAATCTCTTCCTGGTTTTCGTTGTAACGCAGCGGGCCGAGCTTATCGCTCATGCCCCATTCGGTGACCATCTTACGGGCGATGTCCGTCGCTTGGGCGATATCGTTCGAGGCGCCGGTCGTTACCTTCTCGCGCCCGAAGATAAGGTCTTCCGCAACCCGGCCGCCCATCGCGACCACCAGATTGGCCTCGAGCTGATCGCGCGACATGGCGTATTGATCCTTCTCCGGCAACCGCATGACCATGCCGAGCGCGCGCCCGCGGGGAATGATCGTTGCCTTGTGGATCGGATCGGAGGCTTCACAGTGCAGCGAGGCGATCGCATGCCCGGCTTCGTGATAGGCGGTCAGGCGTTTCTCCTCTTCGGTCATGACCATGGACCGCCGTTCGGTACCCATCATGACCTTGTCCTTGGCATCCTCCAACTCCTGCATGGAGACGACGCGGCGGTTCTTGCGCGCGGCGAGCAAGGCGGCCTCGTTCACCAGGTTCGCAAGATCGGCGCCGGAGAATCCGGGTGTCCCGCGGGCGATGATGCGGGCGTCGACATTCGGCGCCAGCGGCACTTTCCGCAAATGCACCTTCAAGATCTTCTCGCGGCCAAGCACATCGGGGTTCGGCACCACGACCTGACGGTCGAAGCGGCCGGGCCGCAACAGCGCCGGGTCAAGAACATCCGGACGGTTCGTCGCGGCGATCAGGATAACGCCTTCGTTCGCTTCGAAGCCGTCCATCTCGACCAGCAACTGGTTGAGGGTCTGTTCGCGTTCGTCGTTGCCGCCCCCAAGACCAGCGCCGCGATGACGGCCGACAGCGTCGATTTCATCGATGAAGACCAGACAGGGCGCATTCTTCTTCGCCTGCTCGAACATGTCGCGCACACGCGATGCGCCGACACCGACGAACATTTCGACGAATTCGGAACCGGAAATCGTGAAGAACGGTACGTTCGCCTCACCGGCGATGGCGCGGGCCAGCAACGTTTTACCGGTGCCCGGCGGGCCGACCAGCAGCACGCCTTTCGGAATGCGGCCGCCGAGCCGTTGGAACTTCTGCGGATCGCGCAAGAACTCGACGATCTCTTCAAGCTCCTGCTTGGCCTCGTCGATTCCAGCGACATCCTCGAAGGTGACGCGGCCGGTCTTCTCGGTCAGCAGGCGCGCCCGCGACTTCCCGAAGCCCATGGCGCGGCCGCCACCGGACTGCATCTGGCGCATAAAGAAGATCCATACGCCGATCAGCAGCAGGATCGGGAACCAATTCAGCAGCACCGCGAACAGTGTCGGCATGCCTTCTTCCGGCGGCTCCGCCTCGATCGTCACTTTATGTTTGACGAGTTTGTCGACGAGGTTCGGATCATCGGGCGCATTGGTGATGAAATTCGCCCCGGCGTTATCGATGATCGAAATCTTACGGCCTTCGATGGTGACTTTCTTTACGTCACCCGCTTCGACCTTATCGAGGAAGGCCGAATACGGAATTGGCATATCCGCCGACCGATGCGTCGATCCCTGAAATAGATTAAAGAGCCCGATCAGAAGGATCAGGATCACAATCCAAAGTGCTATATTCCTGCCGAACAGCGCCAAGTCTCCATCGGTTTACAGGCCAAATTCTGGGATCCTACAGACGCAGTGCGCCGGTCGCCGTCCTGGCCTAATCCTTCATTAACACAAAGCCATACCGCAGGTTAAGCATTTGCTACCGAGCCCGATTCGGCGACCCGGGCCATACTGAGGGGCCGAACCGGCGCAAACCGCAAATCCCGAACGCGAGGTGGGACGAACTCGGTCCCGCGATACACATAACTCAAGTGGGGTACGGACGCGACCACGTCAAGATGCCAAAAAGTAGGAAGCGACGGGCGGACAGCCGCTGGAATTGCCGTTTTCCGCATTTCCGGGTTCGCCTTGACGATTTCGGCCCACCCCTTTCGGCCAAGCCGCCGCAATTCGAAACGAGGGTCGCCGTCGACCGTGAGCCTGAACCGGCCGTCCCACACTAAATCCCCGTCCGCGACTAGGGAATCCTTGGCTGCCCGCGGCTCACGGCAGATCAACAATTGGTCATGCACCGGTGCAATGCGACATCCCATCAACGTCCGCGCGCTAACGAGCCCCGTCGGCGCCGTTAGCGCGGCATAGAGCCGTTCCAGCCTTTCGAGGCGCGGCGGATAGGGTGTACCACCAATGCAACCGAGCATCCTTGCCAGGGCCCGCAACGCGACCTCCTCGGGCGCGCCGCACAGGGCGGCCCGGTCGAGATATCCGTATCCTTCGGGATGGAGCGTCGCCGACCGCGCCAGGAGATCGGACGCCCCCCGGTCCAGCGCCTGGCGGGCACGCGCCATCCGGCGGGCCGTATCGCATAACCGCCTTACCGTGAGCCCTTCCGACGCAAGCATCGGCGCCGAGCGGCGAAACCGCACGCGCGCGAATGACTCGTTTTCGTTCGAGGGATCGTCCACATGCTCTGCACCATGCGCCGTCAAAGTCGCCCGCAGCCGTGCCTTCGGCAGATCGAGCAAGGGCCTCAGCAGCCGGACCGAAGCGGTCTCCGCAACCGGTGCCATGGCTGACAACCCGTCGACGCCGCTGCCGCGTGACAGGCGAAGCAACACCGTTTCAGCCTGATCCTCGCAATGATGCGCCAATCCAAGATGCAGCACCCCATGCCGGACGCACCAGCGTGACATCAGATCGTACCGGGCGGCGCGGGCCGTTGCTTGCAGGTTCCCGTCGACCCGGGTCTCCGGCCGGGTCAGAATTTCATGCGGGATGTTTCGAGAACCCAGCAAAGCGGCGACACGGTTCGCTTCTGCGGTGGAGTCCGGACGCAACCGATGATCGACCGTCAGCGCGGTCATAGACCCGCCCTGGTCGGCCACCCAATCCTGCATCAGGAGTGTCAGCGCCATGCTGTCGGCGCCACCGGAACAGCCAACGGCCAGTCGCGGCGCGGCTTCAAACGGCCCGACCCTGGCCATCAAGCAGTCGAACTCGCCGCGCCCGATGGGCGCGGCGGCAGTGACATCGCTATCCACCGTCATCTCTCGCCGTCTAGGAACAGCCGGAACTCTTTATCTCGCTCTTGGCGTTGGCGAGTAACCGTTTGTTGGCTTTCGGGAAGGACTTCACCAGCTTCTTCCAAGCCGCACAGGCTGATTTCTTTTCGTTGATCCCCGACAAGGATTTGCCAAGCTTGAAAAGACTGTCCGGCGCTTTGTTGCCTTTCGGGTATTTCTTGTACCCGTCGAGGAACACCCGCGCGGCCTCCGCATAGTCGTTACGGAAATAGTGAGTTTCGCCCAGCCAATAAAGCGCGTTGCTGGCCAGAGGACTATCCGGATTGCCGTCGACGAATCCCCGGAATGCTGTCGCGGCCGCGGCGAAGTCGCGCCGCTGCAACAAACTGAATGCGCGGTCATATTGCTGCCGCGGCGTTTCAGTTGCCTTGCCCGCCGACGCGATCTGCGAGCCCGCGGGCGCGTCCGGCAATGATTTCACCGGCGGCTTGACGACCGTCGCGCCACCGGAACGCGACAGTGTGCCCAAGACTTGTTGGCCCGGCTGCAGCGGTTGTCCGGATGCGGCCTTTCCACCGGGGCCGACGCCCGTGATCGGCTTGATTCCCTTCGCGGCGGCGCCGGCCTTCGCCGAGCCGGCGTCTGCCGCCGCTTGCGTGCCGCCAGACGGCAGGCTGCCGGACTTCTGTCCGGCCGCGCCGTTTTCGAGCGCCCGGAACCGTTGGTCCACGTCGGAGATCAGCTTCTCCAGCCGGTCCTTGATGGAGTTGACGCCGAATTCGACTTCCTCGATACGGCCGGTCAGGTCCCGCATCTGCCCCTCGAGGTTCTGGATCTGGACCTGCATCCGGGAGACCGACGCGCCATCGCCGCTGGCCGATGGTGCGGCCCCTTCGATCGGATCGCGCTTCGGAGCTTTGCCGGAATAGACGTAGGCCTGTAGATCGCTGAGGTCGCGCCTGAGGCGTTGCAGTTGCAATGCCAGTTCGGAATCCTGCGCCGCGGCGGGCCCGGTCAAGATCGCCATAAACACGGCTAACGCGCCGGGCAGAACCCGGCGCGCAATACCGTGAATTCGATTGCGGCGCGGACGCGCGCGGACCGCCAGACGCGGTAATCCGGCGGCCCCACTAGTAATCTGAAACATCTGTCGCCCGTTCATAATTGCACTTTAACCGGGCGAAGACGGCTGGTGTACGACGTCGACTGCGTTGGCGACCACCGCGGTGACCGCCGTCCACAGTTCGTCAGCTCTTCGCCCCACCGGTGATCGTGGTAACGGATCGCCGGTTTTGCGACCAAGCCCATTCGTTCGAGCCAAGGACCGCCGGGCGTTCCTTGCCGTAACTGATGGTCTTGATCCGGCTCGCCGCGACCCCTTTGCTGATCAGATAATCTTTCACGGCGTTTGCCCGCCGATCGCCCAATGCCAAGTTGTACTCACGCGTCCCGCGTTCGTCGGCATGGCCTTCGACCGTGATCGTCGCGGTAGAAATCCGGGACAGCCAAGCTGCCTGTTTGTCCAGAGTTTCCTGCGCCTTGGCCGTTAGCGTGGACTTGTCGAAATCAAAGAATACGCGGTCGCCAACGTTAACGATAAAGTCCTGTATCGAACCTGGAACGACCTGAACGGGTGCACTGCCAGACGTCGACCCCCCAGTCTGTGCCGCAGCGCCGCCACCTGTCTGGCCGTCGGTGTCTTCTGGGTCGGTCGCACACGCCGACACCAGCAACAACGCCGCCAGCAGGCTTAATAGTTTAAACCGCATCTAAAATACCCCCTCGGAGGACAAACAAAAAGTTCCCGCGCCGACAATAGGTCGACGGCCCAAACTTAAACAGTCATCCTTTGAAACACAACAGGTGAATACTAAAAAATAACTCCGTTGCATCAAAGCAATATCTGCCATTTTCTTGCCTGAATTCTGACACATACTTTACGGAATTATTGGAGACCACGCCGGATCCGACGCCTGGCCGGGCGTGACGACACGGCGAAGATTGTGTCCGGTCAGGTCGACCGAATACAAATGCACGGCGCCACCGCCGCCCTGTTTATTCGTCGGTTCCTGTCGAAAGAACATGATGACCCGGCCGTTCGGGGCCCACGTCGGCGACTCTTCCAGGAAACTCTCGCTCAGCAGGCGCTCGCCGCTCCCGTCGGGCCGCATCACGCCGATAAAGAACCGGCCGCCGCTTTGTTTGGTGAACGCGATCAAGTCTCCGCGCGGCGACCAGACCGGTGTCGCGTAACGACCGCGATTGAAACTGATTCGGCGGACATTGCCGCCACTTGCGCTCATGACATAGACCTGGGGACTCCCACCCCGGTCGGAATTGAACACGACGCGCTTGCCGTCCGGCGAGAAGCTCGGCGAGGTGTCGATCGCCGGATGCGATGTCAGGCGCTTCGATTTCCGCGTCCGCAAATCCATCGTGTAGATGTCGGAGTTGCCGTTCTCGGCATGCGACATGATCACCGAATTCCCATTCGGCGCGAAGCGGGGCGCAAATGTCATCCCCTTGAACGCGCCCAACACTTCCTGTCGCCCGGTGTCGATGTTGAACAGATACACACGCGGCGTGTTGTTGAAATAGGACAAATACGTGATTTCCTGCGCCGACCGCGAGAAGCGCGGCGTCAGGACAAGCGACCGTCCGTCGGTCAAATGCCGGTGATTAGCCCCGTCCTGGTCCATGATGGCGAGCCGCTTGATGCGTCGGTTCGCCGGACCGCTTTCGGCGACGTAGACGATGCGCGTGTCGAAATACCCTTCCTCGCCGGTGATCCGCTTGTAGATCGCATCGGCGATGATATGCGCGACACGGCGCCAGTTTTCCCGGCGCGTCGTATATTGCAGGCCCGCCATCTGCGCCTCTGCAAATACATCCCAAAGACGGAACTCGACCTTCAACCGGCCGTCGCCCTGAACCCGGATCGCGCCGTTCACCAAGGCTTGCGCATTGATCACGCGCCAGTCGGCGAAGCGCGGCTGCACCTGCAGCGACGCGGCGTCCTGGAGGAAGGCGCGCTTGTCCACGGGTTTGAACAGGCCCGACCGTTCCAGGTCCGCGGCCACCACGGTCGCGATATCGCGCCCCACCTGCGTTTCGGTCGACTGCGTGCCATGGAAATCGGCAACCGCGATCGGCAGCGGCTGCAAATGGCCGCGGGTAATGTCCACCTGCAATTCGGCGGCGGCAGGCAGTGCCGCGACAACAAGAACGATCGACGCGGCAATCGCCATTGCGCGTCGCGCCAGACACGAAAATATGTCGTCAAAGAATCTCATCAGCGTCCAACCAATTCTCTCGGATCGAATGTGAGTCGTGTTTCTTTCCAAAGATCATACTTTCCCTGTGGTAACTCGAGCGGCGTGCAACGCGGGTTCTTGATTGCCCGGATCACGCTTTCCGCGGCGGCCCGGTAAAAGGGCTCGCGGAACATTCGCGATGTATCGACGATCTGCGCGGACTGAACCGTCCGGTCCCGATTGATCACCAACCGGACCTCGACGACCAAGTTTTCGGCTTCCGGCGCCCCGGCCGGCGGGTTCCAGCAGCCCTCGATCTGTCGCTTCAGCGCGTCGACCTCGCTCATCGACAAGCGCTGGTCGAGGCGGCTGACCTGCTGCGACTGCGGTTTGCTGCTGCTGTCGTGCTTCTTCAGGGCTTCCGCTATCGACTCGTCGAAGGATTTCTCGGCCTTCTTCGGCTTGGGCTGTTTCTTTAGCTTTTCGACGGTTTTCAAAACCGAGGCGAAGTCGTCCTCGGGCGGCGGCTTGGGCTTGCGCCGCGGCCTGGGGGGCGCCTTCACATCGGGTTTCGCCACCTTCTTGGGCGGCTCTTTTGGTTTGGGCTCCGGTTTCGGCTTTACCACCGGCTTCGGCTCGGGCTTCGGCTCCGGCTTGACCACCGGTTTGGGTTCCGGCTTCGGCTTGGGCTCGGGTTTCTTGGGCTTCGGTTTTTCCGGCAACGAAACGGCATCGGGCGGCGGGGGTGGCGGCGCCGGCGGCTTCGGCAGCGACGCCTGCGGTTTCGGCCGCGGCGGCGCCTTCTTGGGTTTGGGCTTCGGTTTCGGTTCGGGTTTGGGTTCCGCCTTGACGACCGGCTTTGGCGGCGTCGGCGGAATCTTGGTCGCGATATCCGTCACCACGGCCACGTCGATGACCTGCCGCGGTTCGATAACGCGATCCGGCGCGAAAGACGGCAATCCTATCCATGCCAGCAGGACGACCGCGACATGCAACACCGTGGATAGGATGAATGGTCCGCGCATAGCACTCGACTATTTAGATTTCGCGTTTCCGGGCTTGGGCAATTCCGCCAGCAGCGAGACCTTCTTAAAACCGGCCGAACTGATTTCGCCCATAACCTGCATCACCGTGCCGTACTGAATTGCCCGGTCGCCCCGAACGAAGATCTTGGTGTCCGGCTTGGCCCCAGTTATGGCGACGAGCCGTGGAATCAACTGTTCCATCTCCACCGCCTTCTGCTGGATATAGACAACGCCTTCGCCGTCGATACTGATGACGAGCGGTTCCTGGGAATCGTTCAACGACGCGGCCTTGGTCTTCGGCAAATCGACCGGCACACCGACCGACAACAACGGCGCCGTGACCATGAACACGATGAGCAGCACCAACATGACGTCGACGAACGGCGTCACGTTGATTTCGGACATGGGCCGGCGGCGGAACTTGCTGTCGCGCCGCGAATACGAGCCTTGCCCTTCGACGGGACCTGCCACCGGCTACTCCCCCTCTTCCAATTGCCGCGAGAGGATCGCGCTGAATTCGACAGCGAAGGCCTCCAGGCGGCCGCCGTAGCGGCCCAAGTCGTTGGAAATCTTGTTGTAGGCGACCACCGCCGGGATAGCGGCGATCAGGCCCAACGCCGTCGCGAACAATGCCTCGGCGATGCCGGGCGCCACCACGGCCAAATTGGTCTGCTTGGTCACCGCGATCGCCTGAAAGCTGTTCATGATGCCCCAGACGGTGCCGAACAGGCCGATGAACGGCGCCGTCGAGCCGACCGAGGCCAGAAAGATCATGTAACGCTCGAGGCGGTCCATCTCACGGCCGAGCGTCACCTGCATGACGCGGTCGATCCGCGCCTGCAGCCCGGCGCGCGCCGTTGCCTGCTGCACCAGCCCTTTTGCCGCCGAGCGCCGCCATTCCCGCATGGCCGAGGAAAACACGGCCGTCATGGGGTCGGAAGGCCGCTGTCCGACGCGCTCATAAAGGTCGTCCAGCGAGCCGCCCGACCAGAATGCGTCTTCGAAACGCAGCGCCCGCGTTTCCAAGCGGCGCAGACGCCACAACTTGTCCAGGATGATCGCCCACGTCCAAATCGACGCAAGCACCAACACGCCCATGACCACTTTTACGATCCAATCGGCCCGCAGAAACAGGCTCCATATCGTCAGGTCGTTTGCGCCCGTGGAACCGGCCAAGGCAACCGAGTCAACAATCCCTTGTTCCATATCTTTCGCTCGCTAACTCCGTTTATGCAGTGTCGCCAAAACCGATCGGATCTCCGCCGGCAGGCGCGCCGGCCGGCCGGCCGGACTAAGGCATGCAAGTCGTACCGACATATCGGTCAGAAGCTTACCGTCGCGCATGACGCTCTGATGCGCCGACAACGTCGCACCGCCGACCCCGGTGATACGCGTATGCACTTCCAGCGCCTCGTCCAGATGCGCCGGCTTGAAATAGGTAACGGAACAATCCCGGACGGCAAACATCACCTCGTATTTCTTCAATAGCGCCGTGTTGTCGGTCCCAAGATGCCGGAGAAGCTCGCTGCGCGCGCGCTCCGCAAATTTGAGATAGTTCGCGTAATAAACAACCCCGCCCGCGTCTGTATCCTCGTAATAGACCCGAAACGGAAAGACATGAACGTCATCCGATACGGCCTCAGCCATTACCGGCCTCCGGTATGTCGTCCTCGCCCTCGATGAGTTCAAGCTGTTGCGCGGCCGATTTCGGCGCATCCATTCCGAGGTAGCGCCAGCCCTGCAACGTCAACATGCGGCCGCGCTGTGTCCGCTGCAGGTATCCCTGTTGGATGAGATACGGCTCGATCACGTCTTCCAGCACATCGCGCTGGTCCGCAAGCGCCGCCGCAAGCGTTTCCACACCGGCCGGACCGCCCGCGCAATTCACAGCGAGATAATTGAGATAACGCCGGTCCATGGCGTCGAGGCCGTCTGGGTCGACGCCGAGACGGCTCAATGCCGCGTCCGCCGCCTTCTGGTCGACATCGCCGTCGCCGTCGACCAAGGCGAAATCGCGCACGCGGCGCAACAAACGGCCGGCGACGCGCGGAGTGCCACGGCTGCGCCGGGCGATCTCGCCCGCGCCCTCCGGCGTCAGCGTCATGCCCAGGACGCGTGCGCCGCGCTGCACGACCTTGCACAGGTCCTCTTCGCTGTAGAAGTTCATGCGAAGGTGGATGCCGAAGCGTTCGCGCAGCGGGGTCGTGATCAGCCCCGACCGGGTCGTCGCCGCGACCAGCGTGAACGGCGGCAGGTCGATCCGGATGGACCGGGCGGACGGCCCTTCGCCGATGATGAGATCCAACTGAAAATCCTCCATCGCCGGGTACAGGATTTCCTCGACGGCGGGATTGAGCCGGTGAATCTCGTCGATGAACAAGACATCGTGCGGCTGCAGATTCGTCAGGATTGCCGCTAGGTCCCCGGCCTTCGCGATGACCGGTCCCGACGTCGCGCGAAAGCTGACGCCCAATTCGCGCGCCACGATCTGCGCCAGCGTGGTTTTGCCGAGTCCCGGCGGCCCGTGCAGCAGCGTATGGTCGAGCGCCTCGGACCGCGCCCGCGCCGCTTCGATAAAGACGGCCAAATTTTCCCGGACCGTCGGCTGACCGATGAAATCGGCGAGGCTTTGCGGCCGGATCGACGCTTCGGACGCGTCTTCCTCGGCGAAAGACGCCTCGACAACACGGTCCGTGTTCGGACTCACTGCGCCAACTCCTTCAAGCCGATACGGATCAAATCATCGACGGCCGCCGTTTCGCCGAGCGTCTGCCCCGCCCGCGCCACGGCGCCGAACGCTTCGGTCCGCGAGAATCCAAGATTAACGAGTGCCGACACCGCTTCCTCATTCGACGGCCCTTCCGCCGCGACCGGCGCCTGTGCGCCCCATGCGGCGGGGCTGAAAGACAACGCACCGACCTTGTCCTTCAACTCGGTGACGATTCGCGCCGCCAGTTTGGGACCGACGCCGTTCGCCCGCGCGACCGTCGCCTTGTCTTGCGCCGCGACCGCCTGAAACAACTCTTCGGTCGAGACCGCGCTGAGGATCGCCAACGCCACTTTCGCACCGACACCCTGTACCCGGGTCAACAACCGGAACCAGGATCGTTCGGCCTCTTCCAGGAAACCATACAAATGAATGTGATCTTCCCGGACATGCGTTTCGACGTGGAACCGCACCGTGCCTCCGGGCGCGGGTAGATCGCCCAGGGTCCGCGACGAGCAGAAAACCAGGTAGCCGACACCGCCGACATCGACGATGGCGCTATCCTCGCCAAGCGACTCCAAGACGCCGCGCAATGACGCAATCATCCCGCAACTCCCTGCCGCGATCCCGACCAGACGGCCGAGGTTTCGGCAAAATGCGCATGGCATATCGCGACCGCAAGTGCATCCGCCGCATCGGGTCCCGAAATCGTACATCCGGGCAACAATCGCGACACCATGTGCTGAACCTGATCCTTGTTCGCGTGCCCCGCGCCGACGACCGATTTCTTGATACGGTTCGCCGAATACTCCGCGACGGCCAGCCCGGCCAACGCCGGCACCACCAGGACGACGCCGCGCGCTTCACCCAGCTTCAGGGTCGACGACGGGTTCTTGTTGACGAATGTCTCCTCGACCGCCGCTTCGTGCGGCGCATACTGTTCCAATATCTCCATCAGCCCGTCATGCAAGGCGCGCAGACGCCATGCCAGCGGCTCTTTCGGGTCCGGCCGGACCGCCCCGTCGGCGACATGGGCCAACCGATTGCCCGATACGTCGATGATGCCCCATCCCGTGCTCCGCAAGCCGGGGTCGAGACCGATCAAACGCATGGAGGTTCCGTGTTTCAAGCCGTCAACCGTGCCAATGTCTCTTCTTCGATATCGTAGTTGGCCGAAACCGTCTGCACATCGTCATTGTCATCCAGCGCGTCCATCAGGCCGAACAAGGTCGATGCTTCCTTCTCGCCGACGGTTACCGTCGTTTGCGGACGCCACACAAGATTGGCTGACACCGGATCCCCGAATGTGTCGGCCAAGGCGCCGGCCACCGCATGCAGTTCTTCCGCCGCGCAGATGATCTCATGCCCGTCAGCGGTGGATTGGACATCTTCGGCGCCGGCCTCGAGGGCGGCTTCGAACATGCCATCGTCGTCCGCTACGTCCGCCGTGTAGCGGATTTCCCCGACCCGGTCGAACATGAAGCTGACCGACCCCGACTCCGCCAGATTGCCGCCGTTCTTACTAAAGGCGGAGCGAAGTTCCGATGCCGTGCGGTTTCGGTTGTCGGTGAGCGCTTCCACGATCACCGCGATGCCGCCCGGGCCGTAGCCCTCGTAGCGCATCTCTTCGAAATTCGTATCGTCGGTGCCACCCGCGCCCTTCTTAATGGCGCGGTCGATGTTATCTTTCGGCATGTTCGCCGACCGGGCCGCCGAGATCGCGGAACGCAGGCGCGGATTCGCCGACGGATCGTCGCCGCCCTGTTTGGCCGCGACCGTGAGTTCGCGCCCGAGTTTCGAGAACAGCTTGGCGCGCTTTTTGTCCTGCGCGCCCTTGCGGTACATGATGTTCTTGAATTGGGAATGACCAGCCATTGCTCCTGCGCCCGCGCGGACGCCCTCAAGCCAATGAGTAATATAGCCGGTCTATACACCACATTTTGTACGCAAATAAACCGCTGATAGCGTCTGTTAACAATCCAATATGGCAAATTTGCGGCGTTTCCGGGGATTACCGCGACCGGTACGCGTCGTTGCGGCCGCGTAATCAACTGCATCCGCGACGTCCCACGGACGAGGCGGATTAACGATTTCTTCACCCTGACTTGCGATTGATTCGGTCGGTAATTCGGCGACCGGCCCCGGCGCATGCCCGGCGATACGGTCCCCGCCCCAGGACCCAATGGAAAGGTGCGGCCATGCAACGGCGCACGACGCAGAACACGGCCGCGGCACCGTCGCAGAACAATAGCGTCATCAACGCGGATACGTTCAAGCGTGCGGAGGAAGCCGTCAGCAAACTGTCCGAGCAGTATCGGGACTGGGCGTTGAGCGAC
Source organism: Alphaproteobacteria bacterium (assembly GCA_965228975.1). Lineage (GTDB taxonomy): Bacteria > Pseudomonadota > Alphaproteobacteria > UBA8366 > UBA8366 > JAJFJD01. The sequence continues at coordinate 341,913 of OZ245851.1, read as the reverse complement.
ATCGAGACGCTGCGCGGTTGTGTCGCGTCCCTTTCCGCCGATGCCAAACGCGATGAAGCCATCGCCAAGGTCCGATCGATCGCGCACGACATGCGCGGTCAGGGCAGCACCTTCGGTTATCCCTTGATCACACAGGTCGCACAATCGATATCCGGGACGCTGAAGATGTCGCCGGATACCAACGGGCTCGTCTCGGACCTGAACGCCCATATCGACGCGATCGAGGCGATCATCGAAAACGAGGCCACGGGCGACGGCGGCGGCAAAGGCCGCGAGATCCTTCAATCCTTGGAAGACAAAATCGGACGCCGGGTCGACTAACCCGCATCCGGCACCGATTTGCTGAGGCGCCCGCCGACGCGAACCGGCTCGACGCGGGCCGCCAGTCCGGTGGCCGGGTCGGTTTCCACGAAGGTGCCGCACAGCGTCCCCTCCCCCGTCGCGGGACTAAGCCGCTCTTTCGGGAATCGCCGTTGAAAATTCCGGATCGACGCGCGCGGCTCCATCCCGATCACCGACTCGTAATCGCCGCACATGCCCGCGTCCGTCTGATAGGCGGTGCCGCCGCCCAGCACCCGCGCATCGGCCGTCGGCACATGGGTGTGCGTACCGACCACGAGCGTCGCGTGCCCGTCCGCCACGATGCCCAAGGCGGATTTCTCGCTGGTCGCCTCGCCGTGAACGTCGACAAGGATGGCATCGTATCCAGCTGATTTCGGCGTACCCTGCGGCAGCGCTTTTTCCAGCGCCGCAAACGGATCATCCAGCAGTTCCATGAAGAGGCGGCACATCACGTTGACCACCTTAATCCGGCGCCCCCGGCCGTCCTGATAATCATGCTCGCCCCGCCCTGGGGTTCCCGCCGGATAATTCAAAGGGCGCAGCAGACGGCGATCCTCGTTCAGAGCCGGAATGATCTCCGCCTTGTCCCAGGTGTGATTGCCGCCGGTGATGACATCCGCGCCGGCGTCGAACAACTCATTGCAGATTTTTTCGGTCAGACCGAACCCATGCGCCGCGTTCTCGCCGTTGACGACCACGAAATCGAGACCAAGGTCCTTCCGTAATTCGGGCAAGGCGGCAGTTACCGCGTCCCGGCCGCTGCGCCCCACGACATCACCGCAAAATAACAGCCGCATCAGGCTTCCCCTTCGACTCGGAACGCTTCCTGTGGCGTTACGATCCAGTCCATTGCTTCATCCTGCGGTCCGCGCGGAACATGCGCGACTTCCTGGTCGGGGAACCCGACGCCGATCGCAAGGATCTCTCCGGCCGCCCGCAATGCCGCGACCGTCCGGTCGTAAAAGCCCCCACCATACCCCAGGCGATAGCCGCGCCGATCATATCCGAGGAGCGGCACGATCAACACATCGGGCCGAACGACCGGTGCAGATCCGCACGGTTGTTTGGTTCCCAGCGGGCCATCCTCCAATGGATCTTCCGGCCGCCATCGCCTGAACTGCAAGGGTTTGCCGCGCCCAATCACGACCGGCATTCCGATCTCATGCCCGGATGCCCGCAAGGCCAACACCGTGGGCAACACGTCGATCTCGTCGCCCATCGGCAGGTACCCCGCGACCACCCCATTGGCCGGCAACGATAGCGCGGCCGCCAAAACGTCCCGCAGGGCCGTCCCGGCCCGCCCGGCCCGCGCGGCGACCTTGGCCCGGCGCGCCCGCAACACGTTGCGCAGCGCCTTCTTCTCCTCCTGCAGCGATGTATCGCTATCCAAGGTCACGCGATGGCCATTCATTGATAGAAGGTGGGCGGCGCCGCCTCGGCCGTTGGTCGGGAAAGTCCGTTTGGGACCTGGTTAACCAGGTGGGCGCCGTGTATCGAGACCAGGATCCCGACAGTGACAGCTCCCTGCAAACGATTTAAGCCCCCGGGACAATGTGTGACCGGGCGAACCGCGCAGCCACCGCCCAATGTATACCTAGGCCTCTTCCAACCGGGCGGCAATAGCTTCTAGCTGCGCCGACGTCGTTTCCAGGGCCGCCGCCATCTCTTCCGTGATCTGTGCGGTCTTGGAATCGTTGAGACGCGACAACACGTCGCTGTCCGCTTCGCCACGCGTCACCGCCAGTTCGGCATAGGCATCGGACAGTTCATCGGCGATCAACAATCCGACCATCAACAACAGCCGGCTATCGCCGATCTGTCCGACGGACTCGACCAATTCTGCGACGCGGCGATCAAGATACTCCGCGAGACGCGCAAGATGGGTTTCCTGTCCGTCGTCGCAAACGATGGAGTAGTCGCGGCCGTTTATCGTTATGGAGATTTGGCTCATGGTGAGACGGCTTTATTCCGCAGAAGTCGTTTAAGTAAGGTGCGCAGTCACTCGTCCAGAACCTTGCGCAACCGGTCTATCGTACTGTCCAGGCGACTCGCCAGCGTCGATGTAACCGCCTGGAGCCGCGTATTGTCGGATCGGACAGCGTCCAGCTCCTCCGACAACGCCGCTGCATCCTGTTGCGTGTCGACGACGGTAAACCGCTTCTCCACGGCTTGATCGAGCCGTGTTACCGCAGTTTCCAGACGTTCGTGAGCCTCTTGTAATCGAGACATTATGCCTACTCGATATCAATTAGAATTCAAGATGTTGCATTGGGGCAGCAGCATAAGTCACGCCGCCTGCACGTTCCACAAGAAATTCGGCCGAATGCAAATTTTGGTTGGATTTTTGCCCGTTCGATCGCTCCGTCGCGGCCCACACATCCCCTGCCCATCCGCACCGGGAGACCATCGCACCGGCCACGCAGGGCCTCCGGCATTGACGGACGTTAACGGGAGCGGCATGGTGCCGCCGGTGTTGGCCGCAAACGCCTCGTCGTCTATCCGACATCCGTCAACCGGCACCGTCAGAAAAACCTATAGACGTATAGGAAAGTGGATACCGCCCAATGACAGCCGCCGACTCAAACACGGCGTCGTCGCCAAGCCATATGGATATGGCCAACGCGATACGTTTCCTTGCGATGGATGCGGTCGAGAAGGCCAATTCCGGTCATCCGGGCATGCCGATGGGCATGGCGGACATCGCGACGGTGCTTTTCAGCCGTTATATGAAGTTCGATCCGGCCGATCCGAATTGGCCCGACCGCGACCGCTTCGTCCTGTCGAACGGCCACGGATCGATGCTGCTCTACGCGTTGCTTTACCTGACCGGCTATCCCGGCATGGATATCGAGCAGATCAAGAATTTTCGCCAGCTTGGCAGCAAGACAGCCGGCCATCCCGAATACGGCCATGCGCCCGGCATCGAAACCACGACCGGCCCCTTGGGCCAAGGCTTGGCCAACGCGGTCGGCATGGCCTTGGCGGAACGCATGTTGGCGGCCCGGTTCGGCCCGGAACTGGTCGATCATTACACCTATGTCTTCACCGGCGACGGCTGTTTGATGGAGGGCATCAGTCAGGAAGCGATTTCGCTGGCCGGCCACTTGGGCCTCGGCAAACTGATCGTCTTCTTCGACGACAATTCCATTTCGATCGACGGCGCGACCGACCTGACCACCGGCGACGATCAGGCCATGCGGTTCCGGGCGAGCGGCTGGCATGTGCAATCGATCGACGGTCACGACCCGGACGCGATCGCCGCCGCCATCGAGGCGGCGCAAGCCGACGACGCACCGTCGATGATCGCCTGCCGCACCGTCATCGGATACGGCGCGCCCAACAAGCAAGGCACCGCATCGACGCATGGCGCGGCATTGGGCGCCGACGAGGTCCAGGCCACACGCGATGCGTTGGGTTGGCCGCACGATCCCTTCGTCATACCCAACGAAACGCTGGACGGCTGGCGGCAGGCCGGTGCGCGCGGCGCGCGGAAACTGGCGAGTTGGCAGGATCGGCTGGCATCGGTCGACGGCGAAACGGCGGCCAACTTCAAACAAATGATGGCCGGTGACCTGCCGGAAGGATTTCAGAGCGCCGTGACCGCCATGAAACAGGCCCTGGCTGACGATCCGCCGAAATTGGCGACGCGCCAATCCTCGAAGAACACCCTCGACATGCTGGTCGAGGCGGTGCCGTCGCTCGTCGGCGGTTCCGCCGACCTGACCGGATCGAACCTCACAAAGGCCGCGACGATGGCCGACGTTTCCCGTGACGATTTCAGCGGGCAATACATTTACTATGGCGTGCGCGAGCATGGCATGGCAGCGGTCATGAACGGGATCGCGCTGCACGGCGGGTTCATTCCGTTCGGCGGCACCTTCCTCGTCTTCACCGATTACTGCCGCCCGTCCATTCGGTTGTCGGCGCTGATGGAACAACGCGTCGTCTATGTCATGACCCACGATTCGATCGGGCTCGGCGAGGATGGACCGACCCATCAGCCGGTCGAACATCTGGCCAGCCTGCGTGCTATTCCGAACCTGCAGGTGTTCCGCCCCTGCGACGCGACGGAGACGCTGGAATGCTGGGCGATCGCCCTGGAAAGCCGGGACGCGCCGTCGGTGCTGGCACTGACCCGTCAGGGCGTGCCGCCCGTGCGTACCGCCTTCACGGAAGAGAATCGTTGCGCGCGGGGTGCGTACATCCTGGCCGACGCCGAAGGCACCCGGCAGGCGACCATCATCGCAACCGGATCGGAGGTCGAGATCGCGCTTGCCGCCAGGGACCGCCTTGAACGGGACGGGATCGGGACGACGGTCGTATCGGCCCCTTGTTTGGAGCTATTCGATCAGCAGGATGCAGCCTACCGGACGTCGGTGCTGGCGCCGGGCAGCGCGGTGGTCGCCGTAGAGGCGGCCACGGCGATGGGATGGGACCGGTACCTTGCCGGCCGCGGCGCATTTATCGGGATGTCGGGTTTCGGCGCATCGGCGCCCGCGGACCAGCTTTACGAGCATTTCGGCATTACCCCGACGGCAGTGGTCGACGCGATAAAGACGCAATTGTAAATAATAGGGATAAAAGTCGGCGCCACGCCGCCAGTCGGCATCATGTGAGCCCGGCGCCCCCCGCCGGAAGATTGCGGGGTTGAACATTCAAGACGGAGAAAACGAGACACATTCTGACTTTCGGGAGAAGCATCGATGGCAGTTCGCGTTGCAATTAATGGATTTGGCCGGATCGGGCGCTTGGTCTTGCGGGCCGCCTACGAATCGGGCCGGACGGATGTAGAGTTCGTCGGCATCAACGACCTGGGCCCGGTCGCGTCCAACGCACATTTGGTCAAATACGATACGGTCCACGGCCGCCTCGACGCCGACATCAAGACCGGCGACGACTGGATGGACTTGGGCAAGGGCAAGATCAAGGTCACGTCCGAGCGTGACCCGGCCAAATTGCCGTGGAAGGAACTCGGCGTCGACGTCGCGCTGGAATGCACCGGCATCTTCACCGACCGCGATCAGGCGGCGCTGCATCTGGAAGCCGGGGCGAAACGCGTTTTGGTGTCGGCACCGGCCAGCGGCGCGGACCTCACCGTCGTCTATGGCGTGAACCACGACCAACTTTCGGCCGAACACACGATTATCTCCAACGCGTCCTGCACGACCAACTGCCTGGCGCCGGTCGCATACGTCCTGAACCAAGCGATCGGCATCGACCGCGGGTTTATGACGACGGTGCACGCCTTCACCGGTGACCAGTCGACGGTAGACACGTTGCACAGCGATCTTCGCCGGGCGCGTGCCGCATCGGCGTCGATGATCCCAACCTCGACGGGCGCCGCGAAAGCCGTCGGCCTGGTGCTGCCGGAACTGAACGGCAAACTCGACGGGACCGCCATTCGCGTACCGACGCCCAACGTGTCGATGATCGACTTGAAATTCGATGCATCGCGCGACACCGACCCCGAAGAAGTCAATGGGGCGATCAAGCAAGCCGCCGCCGGCGCGCTCGACGGCGTGCTCGCCACCAACGAAGAACCGTTGGTCTCGATCGATTTCAACCACAATGCGGCAAGCTCCGTCTTCGACCTGACGCAAACGCAGGTCATCGACGGCAGGCTCGTCCGCGTGCTGTCGTGGTACGACAACGAGTGGGGCTTCTCCAACCGGATGTCGGACACGGCCGCCGCGATTGGAAAACTCGACTGAACGAAACGGCAAAAGCAGTCACGGTCCACAATCTCCGCCACGCGATGGCCGCAGCCTCCGCGGCGGCTGCCGTCGGGCGGCGGATCGTGCTGCTAAGCCCGCCCGATGCGGCCGGTACCCTTGGCCCGGCCGTTTTCCTGTCGATGGTGGAGGCCGCACAGCGGGCCTATCCAACGGTCGAGATCGAAGCGATGCTGGACTGCGGTAGGTCGCCGGGATTTGCGGCGGCCGCGCTCCGACATGGCTATAGGGCAATCCGTTACGATGGGCCTGCCGCCGACGCCGTCCGCGACATTGCCGGTCAGATCGGTGCCACGGTTCAACGGGAACGGCCCTCATCCCTCGACCTGGGCGCGATTGAAGCCGATGGCGATGATCTGGATAAAGCCTGTTGTGATTGGATGCGCGACGGCTAGACGGGTCCGCCTCAGAGAAGGATGAGGCCCTTAATTCCCGTATAGAGGCCAACGCAGAAGGAAATCCCGGATACGATCATGACGCGGAAGGCGAGGAGTTTCTGCGTCGCCGCCCGTTTCAAGATTGCCCGCACGTCCGGTCGGACCTCTTCACGCGGCGTCTCGGGGCCCTGTTCCTTAAGCGCCCTTGCCTCGCCCGATCGCGATAAACGGAACAACGTCCAGGCGGCAAACGCAATGAGCGTCCCGACCGCGGTCAGCCAAACCGCGGCATTGATATCCTCATAAGCCCTGTTGGCCGCATCGACACGGGTCATCACGATCGAAAAGAAGGTGCAGGCCGGAATATTGGCGAGAAACAGGTAGCGAACCAGATCCTCGGGCTGCCAGCCGGTACGGTGATCGCCGCCGTACAGGCTGCCCGGCGTCAGCGTATCGTACACTTCCTTATCCAGCGCTTTGCGCTGACCGAACAAACTCCACATTCCAACAACCTCTTTCGCCAGGATGTCCCTCGGTTGCGCGATGATAGTCGACCCACGGCGCCGGCGGGAGGGAAATTTGCCCGCGCTGGCAAAAAATGGGGCGCGGCCATACGGCTTACAAGTTGCAGCGACCCTCTCGCCGTCGAATTCAAATCATCATCGTATTCGATCAACGCCATCGACATTCACGGAAACATAACGATTGCGTGACATGAAAGCGCCGCGCCGCAGCGGCCGTTCACGACCGGGTCCGACGCTGAATTACAGTGCTACCGCGCCCTAACACTAGGTTGATACCGCTGACCAATCCTAAGGTCTCGTAATATAACAAATCTCGAGTTCCCGGTCGCGATATCAACGTTCAATCGAAAATTCCGATCACAATGTTCATAACTTTAAGTCGAAAAAGCGCTTTGTTCTTTTAGTTCGTTGCATTCCGTTGACGCGCGACTAAGTCAAAAGGTAAGCAGAAGAGGTCTGCTGTATTTCGCAATTATCATTTCGGCCGTGGCACTTGTCGCGCATGGGGTGTCGCCCGGTCTGCCCACAGAGGGATTGGCCTATGGATGTAGACTTAGCACGCACATTCCTGACCATCACCGAAACCGCACATTTCGGCAAAGCCGCTCGCGCTTTGAACGTGACGCAGTCCACGATTAGCGCCCGCATCAAAACGCTCGAAGACCTGCTCGGACAACCTTTGTTCGTGCGCAGCAAGACCGGAACGACGTTGACGCCGGCAGGCAGCAAATTCAAAAGTTCAGCGGAGATGATGATCCGAGTTTGGGAACAGGCCCGTCAGCAGGTCGGCACGCCGTCCGAATACCAATCGATGATCAGCGTCGCCGGCGAGTTGACGCTATGGGATCAGCTTCTGCTGCGGTGGCTGCCTTGGATGCGGTCATCGCTGCCCGATGTCGCCGTCCGCGCCGAGGTGCTGCAGATGGAAAGCCTGATGCTTCGGTTGGCCGAGGGTTCGATCGACCTCGGCATCATGTATGCACCCATTAACCGGCCCGGGCTCGAGGTCGAGACACTGCTCGACGAGGAACTCGTCCTTGTATCGACCGGCAACGAAGCAATCGTGCCGGGGCACCGGTCCTATGTCTTCGTCGACTGGGGAACATCCTTCCGGCTCGACCATGAAAACGCCTATCCCAGCGCCGATACGCCGGCCCTGACCGTCAGTCCGAGTCAGTTCGGTTTGACCTATATCCTCGAAAACGGCGGTGCCGGATATTTTCCGACTCGGCTGGTCCGAGAGCCGTTGGAAAGTGGCCACCTGCGGATTGCCGACGCCGCCGCCCGGTTCCAGCACCGCATCCATATGATCTACAACAACGACCGGACCGATGAGCGATTCAACACCGCCTTGCAAGGGTTACGCTTCGTCGCCGCGCGGGAAACCGAAGACTGAAATCTTCCGGTTTACCTCGTCTCGGTAGGGTCTGCGCCCCCTGGTGGCATTGCCAAAAACCCACCACTCGGGTATGTCGTCGAAGAAGAATTGACGGATAATCCGAGATGAGGAATAGGCCAAAATGAAGGTCACACAGCGCGTTCGCAAGATACTCGCGAATTACGAGAGCGATAACCCGGGCACCAAATCCAACCTTGCCAGAATCCTGATGCACGGCCGGTTGGGCGGCAGTGGTAAGATGGTCATTCTGCCGGTGGATCAAGGTTTCGAGCATGGCCCGGCGCGCAGTTTCGCCAAGAACGCGCCCGCCTATGACCCTCACTACCATTATCAGCTCGCGGTCGATGCCGGATTGAACGCCTATGCGGCGCCACTTGGCATGCTGGAAGCGGGTGCCGACAGTTTCGCCGGCGCCGTCCCTACGATCCTCAAGCTCAACAGCTCGAACAGCCACGCCACGTCCAAGGACCAGGCGGTTTACGGCAGCATCGGCGATGCCCTTCGGCTCGGGTGCGCCGCCGTCGGCTTCACGATCTACCCGGGCGCGGACGACCAGTTCGAAATGATGGAAGAGTTCCGCGAACTCGCCGAGGAGGCAAAGGCGGTCGGCCTTGCCGTCGTGTTGTGGTCCTACCCACGGGGCGGCAACCTGTCCAAGACCGGCGAAACCGCCATCGACGTGACCGCCTATGCGGCCCATCTCGCCGCCGAAATGGGCGCACATATCATCAAAGTGAAGCCGCCGATGGCGGACATCGAGCAGGACGACGCCCGAAAAGTGTACGAAGCCGAAGGGATCGACGTATCGACGCTGCCGGCGCGGATCGCCCATGTGATGCAGTCCGCGTTCAACGGCCGCCGTCTGGTCGTCTTCTCCGGGGGCGCGGCCAAGGACCTGGACGGTGTTCTCGAAGAAATCCGCCAAGTTCGCGACGGCGGCGGTAACGGGTCGATCATCGGACGGAACACGTTCCAGCGGCCGCGCGACGAAGCGCTGTCGATGCTGGACACCATCATCAAGATCTACCAGGGCAAAGCTTGACCGAAGACAGCCGCTGCCGGCTTTACCTAATCACGCCACCCCGGATCGACCCGGCGGCCTTCGCCGATCCGCTTTCGGCGGCATTGGATGCCGGCGACGTGGGGTGCGTCCAGCTTCGCCTCAAGGATGCCGACGACGATCAAATCCGCATCGCCGCAGAAGTCCTGCGGCCCATCGCGCAAGAACGCGACGTCGCTTTCATCATGAACGACCGCCCGGATTTGGCGGTGGAGACGGGTTGTGACGGGGTCCATGTCGGCCAGGAAGACGCGTCCTACGACGACGCCCGGGCTTTGGTGGGCAACGATGCGATTGTCGGCGTCACCTGCAAGAATTCACGGCATCTTGCGATGGAAGCGGCGGAACGAGGGGCGGACTACGTCGCGTTCGGCGCCTTCTTCCATTCGACGACGAAGCCGCCGAAGAACACCGCCGAACCCGAAATCCTCGAGTGGTGGAGCGGCCTGATGACCGTGCCCAGCGTTGGCATCGGCGGGATCACGATCGAGAACTGCGGCCCGCTGGTCGCCGCCGGAGCCGATTTCCTGGCAGTGGTCTCGGGGGTTTGGGATTATCCGGACGGTCCGGCGGCGGCGGTCCGGGCCTTCAACGAAGCGATTGCCGAGATTGCCTGACTTCCCGCAAACCGCTATAACCGCGCCGCCGTAAGCAATCCCAAGAACAAGGTTTAGACCCATGAAGATCGATGGGAACGAAATTCGACCCGGCAACGTGATCGAGCACCAGGGTCGACTGTGGCGCGCCGTGAAAACCCAGCATGTGAAGCCGGGCAAAGGCGGCGCCTTTCTGCAGGTGGAACTCAAGGAAGTCCGCGACGGGACCAAGCTGAACGAACGGTTCCGCTCGTCCGAGTCGGTGGAACGGGTGCGCCTCGATCAAAAGGAGCATCAGTTCCTCTATGCCGACGGCGACGCGCACACCTTTATGGACAACGAGACCTATGACCAGGTCACTCTGGACCGCTCGATGATCGGCGACGAGGCCGTCGCCTATCTCCAGGACGGTATGACGGTGATAATCGAATCCTATGAAGGGTCGCCCATCAGCGTCACGCTACCGGAACAAGTGGTGCTGGAAATCGTCGAAGCCGATGCCGTCGTAAAGGGCCAAACCGCATCGTCGTCCTACAAGCCGGCGGTACTGGAGAACGGGGTCAAGACGTTGGTGCCGCCGCATATCGCCGCGGGCACACGGGTCGTGATCAACACCGCCGACGGAAGTTACGTCGAGCGGGCGAAGGACTGATCCACCCTTATGGCCCGCCGTTCCGCCCTCCTCAACGTCATGATCCAGGCGGCCGAGCGCGCCGGTCGGGCCCTCATCCGAGATTTCGGCGAGGTCGAACAACTGCAGGTCAGCCGCAAGGGACCGGCGGATTTCGTCAGCACGGCGGACCTCAAGGCCGAAAAGACCGTGCGGCGAGAACTCGAACGCGCCCGCCCCGGTTACAATTTCCTGATGGAGGAAAGCGGCGAGACGAAAGGCAGCAATCCCGACTTCACGTGGATCGTCGACCCGTTGGACGGAACGACGAATTTTCTGCACGGCTTGCCGCATTTCTGCGTGTCGATCGGCCTCGCGCAGCACAACGAAGTCGTGGCCGGCGTGATCTACGATCCGATCAAGGACGAAGTGTTCTGGGCGGAAAAGAACCAGGGTGCCTATCTCAACGATCGCCGTTTGCGTGTATCGGCCCGCAAGCAACTCTCCGATTCGGTGCTCGCAACGGGGATTCCCTTTAGGATTCATGAGGGAAATAAGGTTAACGAAAAATTCATCGCGCAGCTTCAGACTGTTATGAATCGGCTGTCCGGTGTTCGCCGGTTCGGTTCCGCGGCGTTGGATTTAGCGTATGTTGCCGCAGGCCGGTATGACGGATACTGGGAGAACGGTCTCAACCAATGGGATGTTGCCGCCGGTGTTTTGATCGTCAGAGAGGCCGGCGGGTTCGTGACTGAAATCAACGGGCGGCGATATGAACTCGGCGCCCCGGACATTCTCGCCGCGAACGACTCATTGCACGAACCGCTGGTGGGTTTGTTCGCGAACGCATCGGCGAAAGACGAGTAGGACGGAGAGTTGTTCTAAAACCGGCGCTGCGTTATGTTCGACACTCAAACCGGGCTGAATAAGCAAATGAAAATGACCCGGTTGAGTCGGGAGCATTAACCAGCGACAGGAACACAATATACGGTCAGAGGTTCCATGTACGAGCGCGCTTCCCGAATTCCCGTCGGACAAGGTGTCTTGGCGGGCGTGTTCGCCGCACTATTGATTGTCAGCGCCGCCGATCGACCGGCTGGCGCACAGTCCTATGGGGCGCCCAGCGTCGTCGTCGACGAATCGGTTTTGGACAAACTTGGACCGCCGCCGCAATCCTTGCCGGATGCCATCGTTCGCCCGCAACCGCAACGATACCGGCCGGCCCAGCAACCAGGATACCGGTCGTCGCAAGGATCCCCGACGAGGGTGCAAACGGGTCAACTGTTGCCGCCGCCGCCGGTCAGGCCGAAATCGCGCATCATGGTACCGGGCGCATCGCAGCCGGTGACGCCGGAACCGACGCGCCGCGCCCGGGTCACTTCGGCGCCGCGGACGCCCGTCGTCTCGCGGCCGGTCGCAGCGCCGCAGATCGCGGCCCGGCCGCCGGCTGCGCCGGTGGTCAAACCACAACCTGTGAGCCCTCCGCCCGAGGTCGCGAAACCGGCCACACCGGAGCCACCTAAGGCTCCCGCGAGGGCGCTGAGCCAACCGCTTGCGCCGCCGCCGGTCGCCGCCTTGCCGAAGGCGCCGCCAGCGCCCAGCGCGCCGACCGCACCGAAAGTCGCCACCCCGACGCCGCCCGCGACACCGAAGATTCCGGCGCCAACGGTTCCGAAAGCGCCTTCAACGCCGAAGATTGCATCACCGTCGGTCCCGAAGACGCCCGCCGTACCGAAAATCGAGCCACCCGCGGCGCCGAAGGTAGCCGTGCCGGCGGTTAAAGCCCCCGAAACGCCGAAAGCGCCGCCGGTCGCAGCGACGGTAACGCCACAGCCGCCGAAAGCACCCAGTGTTCCGGCAATCGTACCGCCGTCACCACCGAAAGCCCCATCCGTGCCGGAGGTCGTGACGCCGACGCCACCGGGCGTGCCGAAGGTTTCCACGCCGCCGGTCGTCGCGGCCGCCAAACCGACTCCGAAGGCCACCCCGCGGCCCTTGCAGCCGCGTGCACCGGTCGTCGAGCCGCCGAGCCCTCCGAAGGCTTCCACGGGATCGGATACACAAGTCGCGGCACTGACGCCGTCGAAGGCCGAGCCGCCGCAAGTGCTGGACGACGGGAAACTCTTCCGCATCCCGTTCGACTCGACTTCGTCGGATATTCCGAATGCCGGTCAGGGACAGCTCTCGAAGCTGGCGCAGTTGATGAAAAACGACAGCGCCATCCGTATCCAGTTGCTGGGATATGCGGGCAGCACCAAGGATTCGGCGAGTAAGGCTCGGCGGCTTTCGCTCTTCCGAGCCTTGTCGGTCCGCACTTATTTGATGAAACAGGGCATCCGCAGCACGCGAATGGACGTGCGGGCGCTCGGCAATCGCGTCAAAGACGGCACGCTCGACCGCGTCGATGCCGTAATCCGAAAATAGCGGACAGTTCCGGTAGACCACATGACCAAGCCGAATCGCTACCTCACTCGCATGGTGGTGTTCCTATTGATCGTCACCGTGGCGGTCGGGTTTCTGTTTCCGCCGTTGCGCCTTGCCTTCATGGCGAATGCGGTCCTGAACGGGGTGATTCTCGGGGCGCTGCTAATCGGGATCATCCATACCTTCCGCAACGTCACCATGCTGAGCCGCGAAGTCGAGTGGCTAGACGATTTTCAGCGGGAAGACATCATCGCGGAAAGCGCTGCGACACCGCGTCTGCTGGCGCCGATGGCGACCATGCTGGGCGAACACAAGCCGGAGCGTCTCAACCTTTCCACGATCGCCATGCGATCACTGCTCGACGGTATCGCCACGCGTCTGGAAGAGGGCCGCGAGATATCGCGCTATATGATCGGCCTGTTGGTGTTTCTCGGCCTGCTGGGTACCTTCTGGGGACTTCTGGGCACCGTCGACTCGATCAGCGACGTCATCGGCAGTTTGACGGCCGGCAGCGCCGCCTCCACCGCCTTCGAAGAATTGAAGTCCGGCCTCAAAGCTCCGTTGGCGGGCATGGGCACCGCGTTCAGCTCGTCGTTGTTCGGTTTGGCCGGATCCCTGGTCCTGGGGTTCCTCGCCCTGCAGGCAGGACAAGCGCAAAACCGGTTCTACAACGATCTTGAGGAGTGGCTGTCGGGCCAAACCAAACTGGGGCGCGGCGGCATCGGCGGCGAAGGCGACCAGCCGATCCCCGCTTATATCCAAGCACTGCTCGAGCAAACGGCGGACGGCCTCGAGAACTTGCAACGGACCATCGCGCGGAACGAGGACAGCCGCGGCGAAGACAACCGCCGGATGCTCGAATTGAGCGAAGCGATCGCGTCGCTCGGCGACACGATCCGAACCGAACAGAATCTTATGCTGAAATTGGCCGAAGGCCAGATGGAGCTCAAGCCGGCCCTGCTCCGGCTGAGCGAAATGAGCGGCGGCGGTGCGGCTCCCCATCCCGAACATTACCGCACACTCGAAGCGTTGGTCGGACGCATCGCCGAAGAACTGGCCAACGGCCGCATCGAAACCGTTCAGGAAATTCGTTCGGAAATTCGCCTCCTCGCGCGCACCATCGCCGCGCTCGCCGAGGAGGCCGAGCCCTAGGCCGCTGCCATGTCGCTCAACGCACGACGCCCGCGCAATGCCCTAGACATCTGGCCTGGATTCGTCGACGCCCTGGCCACGCTGCTGATGGTCATCATCTTTCTTCTGATGATCTTCGTGGTCGCGCAGTTCTATTTGAACGACGCTCTGCTCGGCCGCGACAAGGCGCTCGACAGCCTCAACAAGCAAGTCGCCGAACTCGCCGAACTGCTCGACCTCGAGCGCAAGAGCAATACCGACCTGCGGCGCGACCTCGCCGAACTATCGTCCGAACTGCAAAGCAGCCTCTCCCAACGCGATGAGATGCAATCGCAAATGACCTTCCTCGGCGAGGAACTGGCGGACGCGCGGAAATCCGTCGAGGACGAGCGCGCCAAACTCGCCGAGAAACTAGCCGATGCCTATAAGGTCGTTGACGCCAACAAGGCAAAGGTCGAAATCCAACTCCGCAAACTCGCGGCATTGGAGCAGGACATCATCGCCCTTCAGGCGCTCAAGGAGCAACTCGAGAAAGAGTTGAAAGAGGCGAAGACCGCCACCGAAACCCAGCGGAGCGCCGTCGCGGCGGAACGCGAGATTTCCATTGCGGCGCAAGCGCAGGTGGCCTTGTTGAATCAGCAAATGGCAGCGTTGCGAAAACAGATCGCGCAGCTCAATGCCGCGCTCGACGCGTCCAAGGAAAAAGACATTCAACAGAATGCCAAGATCGCCGATCTCGGCAAGAAACTGAATGCGGCCCTTGCCCGCAAAGTGCAGGAGCTATCACGGTACCGGTCCGAATTCTTCGGTCGGCTGCGCGTCGTCCTGGGCAATCGGCAGGATATCCGCGTCGTCGGCGACCGGTTCGTCTTCCAGTCTGAAGTCTTGTTCGCCTCGGGCTCGGCGGAACTTGGCGCCGAAGGCAAGCAACAACTCGGCCGTCTCGCCGGAACATTGAAGTCCATCAGCGGCAAAATCCCACCCGGCATCAACTGGGTGCTGCGTATAGACGGTCATACGGACAATGTCCCGATTTCGACCGCCCGCTTCCCGTCGAACTGGGAATTGTCATCGGCGCGCGCCATCTCGGTCGTCAAATTCCTGACGCAGCAGGGCATTCCCGCGAACCGATTGGCCGCCGCCGGGTTCGGCGAATTCCATCCGCTGGAGCCGAATACCGACGACGCGGCCCGGCTGCGCAATCGCCGGATCGAAATGAAGATGGATCAGCGCTAGACGCTACGAGCCGGCCACGATACGCGGGCCGGGCGGCGTTACGTCGTCGAGCGCCTGGCGCCCTGCCTCGAACTGCAACCGTGCAAGCCGGGCGTATAGCCCCCCTTCCGCCAGCAATTCCGCATGCGTGCCGGTGGCCACGATCTTCCCTTCGTCGACGACCACGATGCGGTCGGCTTTCAAAACGGTCGCCAAGCGGTGCGCTATGACGATGGTCGTGCGGTCCGTCATCAGGCGATCCAAGGCCTCCTGGACAAGCCGCTCGGATTCCGCATCCAACGCGCTGGTCGCCTCGTCGAGCAGCAACAAAGACGGATCGCGCAGGATCGCCCGCGCGATGGCGATCCGCTGGCGTTGCCCGCCCGACAGACGCACACCGCGTTCGCCGAGATGCGTCGCCATGCCGTCCGGCATCGCGTCGATGAATTCGTCCGCCGCGGCCGCCTTCACCGCGGCATCGATCTCGGCGTCTGTGGCATCCGGCCGGCCGTAGCGCACGTTGTCCGCGACATCGCAGGAGAAGATCACCGGGTCCTGCGGCACGAAACCGATACGCGCGCGAAGGTCCATCGGATCGGCATCGCGTAAGTCGACGCCGTCGACCCGGACCGTTCCGCTCGCAGGCTCGTAAAAGCGCAGCAGGAGCTGCAACACCGTCGTCTTGCCCGCACCCGACGGGCCGACCAGCGCCACCGTCTCACCCGGCGATACCTCCAGCGAGAAACCGTCCAGCGCATTGACCTGCGGCCGCGACGGATATTGAAACGTTACGGAGTCGAACGCGACCGCCCCGCGTGCCGGTTCCGGGAAGGCGACCGGATTCTCGGGCGCCTGGATTTCCGGCTCGGTATCGAGCAGTTCGAAAAGACGCTCAGCCCCGCCGGCCGCCCGCTGAAGATCCCCGACGACCTCGGAAATCGCGCCGACCGCACCAGCCACGACGATGGAGTAGAAGACGAAGGCGGACAGGTCGCCGCCGGTCATATCTCCGGCGATCACCGCGCGCCCGCCCAGCCACAGAACGACGCCAATCGCACCGAACACCAGAAGGATCACGATCGCGGTCAAGAGCGCCCGCGCCCGTATCCGCCGGATCGACGTGCGGAACGCAATCTCGACCCGGTCGCCGAAGCGTTCGCGGTCAACCGGTTCATGGGTGAACGCCTGCATGATGCGGACGCCGTTCAAGGATTCGTCGGCGAAAGAACTAACGTCTGCGATGCGTTCCTGGGTCTCCTTGCTCAGCCGGCGGACCATGCGGCCGATGATCACGATCGGCGCCACGACGAGCGGCACGAACAGGAGGACATACCCGGTCAGGGTCGGGCTGGTGACAATCAACAGCACCGTGCCGCCGATGAACAATAGGATATTCCGCAATGCTACCGATACCGCCGAGCCGATCACCACCTGCAACAGGGTTGTATCGGTCGTGAGCCGCGACAGCACCTCGCCGGTTCGCGTAATTTCGAAGAATCCCGGGCTCAACCGGATGACATGGCTGAAGACATCGCGCCGTAGATCGGCAACGACCCGCTCGCCGATCCAAGACACGAGCGAAAACCGGCTGTAGGTGGCGATGGCCAACACGACCACGGCGCCGAGCAGGACCAGCAATGCGGTATTCAACAACGCCCCGTCACCGGCCGCAAAGCCCTGATCGATCAGGAACCGCAATCCCTGCCCCAACGATAAGACAGTCCCCGCGGCGACCACGAGCGCCAGTACGGCCCCGGCGATATGCAGCCGATAAGGCTTCAAATAGCCTAACAACGGCCGCAAAACGCCGAAATCCCGGCTACCGGAACGCTGCTCCGAGGCGGATTTGTCCATATAGGTGGGGTGACGCAAAGACGAACTCCCGTGGTACGGTATTCCCGAAACCTCCTATAGCAGGGCTACTCCCGGAGCGCCATCCGGCGTTGCAGCGTGGCGACACTCCGCGGCGGGCGAGCCGTCAGAATTCGCCTAACTTGATCGAAACCGACCTTTGCCCTTCAATAGCTTAGGTGGCCTCGTTTAAGGGAATGCACACGGCGCATTTCAGTCGCGGAGGAGAGATGTCACAGCACGCAACCATGAGCCCAAATCCGGACGTGTCGGTCGAAGACCTTCTCGGCCGGGTCCAGGACCTTTCAGGGATGATCGAAGGCCTGAGCGCGCAGATCGAGGAAGACCGCCGCCTGCCGCCGGAATTGCTGGACGCGCTCCACGACGCCAAGCTGTTCCGGCTGCTCCTGCCGAAGGACTATGGCGGTCTGGAAATTGCCCCGCCCGATTTCTACCGGCTCACATTCGCGCTTGCGCAGCATGACGCGAGCACCGCGTGGTGCATCGGCCAGGCCAATGGCTGTTCCATGGCCGCCGCATATCTCTATCCCGCGGTCGCCAACGAGATTTGGGGACAGGATCCCCACGCCGTGCTCGCCTGGGGACCCGGCAAGGGACAAGCGGTAGTCGAGGGCGACGGTTATCGCGTAACCGGGAAATGGTCCTTTGCCAGCGGCATGCGGCACGCAACATGGCTCGGCGCGCATTCCCCCGTCATCGAAGCAGACGGCACGCCGCGCATGGACGACAACGGCAAGCCGGTGTCGCGAACCATGCTGTTCCCCGCCGCGTCGGCCGAAATCACGGACATCTGGAACGTGATGGGCCTGCGCGGAACCGCCAGCGACGCCTTTGCCGTCGAGGACCTGTATGTTCCGGCGGATCACGCCGTCTCCCGGGACAACCCGGCCGAACGCCAATACCATGGTGCGCTCTATAACTTCATCACGAGCAATCTATATGCGACCGGCTTCTCCGGCGTGGCGCAGGGCATCGCCCGTACGATGCACGATTCCTTCATGAAGCTTGCCGCCGACAAAGCGCCGCGCAACATGCCGCATGTCCTGCGCGACAACGCCGTCGTTCAGTCCGAGGTTGCGATCGGCGATGCGCGTCTCAAGGCCGCACGCGCCTTCATCCTGAAGGAAACCACGGAAATCTGGGAAGAGGTCCGCGGCGGCGCGCCGCTGACCGATGACCACCGCGCCCGCATGCGGCTCGCCTCGACATTCGGTATCCACGAAGCGAAAGCGGTTGCCGACACGGTTTACGATGCCGCCGGGGCAACCGCCATCTTCAACGACAATGCCTTCGAGCGCCGCTTCCGAGACCTGCACACCGTCACGCAACAAATGCAGGGCCGGCGAGATCACTTCCGCACGGTCGGCGCATACATGTTCGGGCACCCGCTGGCGCTATCCAGCGGTTGAGCCTCGGTGCCAATCTCGGCATGATCCCTTGTGGCGTCACCGATCGGGCGCCCCATACCAGCAAAGGGAGCGCCGGGACGCCATGAAGATCATCGACGAAATCGCCGCCTTTCAAGACGACATGACCGCTTGGCGTCGGGATATCCATGCGCATCCCGAACTCGGCTTCGAGGAAAACCGTACATCCGATATCGTCGCCGAGAAGTTGGAAGATTTCGGCCTGGAGGTGCATCGCGGCCTGGGTACGACCGGCGTGGTCGGATCGCTGCGCGTCGGCAACAGCCCCAAGACGATCGGCCTGCGCGCCGACATGGACGCGCTGCCGATCGTCGAAGGCAACACCTTCGACCACCGGTCCCGTTACGAGGGAAAGATGCATGCCTGCGGCCATGACGGCCATACCACGATGCTGTTGGGCGCGGCACGTTATCTATCCGAAACGCAGAACTTCAACGGCTGTGTCCATTTCATCTTCCAGCCGGCGGAAGAAGGGCTCGGCGGCGCCAAGGCGATGGTCGAAGAAGGCCTGTTCGAGCAATTCCCGATGGAAGCCGTTTTCGGCATGCATAACTCGCCGGGCCTGCCGACGGGAAAATTCGCCATTCGCCCGGGGCCGATGATGGCCGGCGGGGCGTTCTTCGATATCCGGATCACGGGCAACGGCGCGCACGCCGCCCGCCCGGAATCCGGCACCGATCCCGTCGTCATCGCGGCGCAGATCACCATGGCGCTGCAGAGCATCGTGTCGCGCAACGTCAACCCGGTCGATACCGCGGTCGTCAGCATCACGCAGATCCACGGCGGCGACGCCTATAACGTGATTCCCCACACGGCCAGCTTGAGCGGCACCGTCCGCGTCTTCCGGCGCGAGACCATGCAATTGGTCGAGGACCGCATGCGCGCGATCGCCGAAGGGCTGGTCGCCGGGTTCGGGGCGACCGTCGAGGTCGACTACCGCGAGGTCTTCCTGCCGTTGGTCAATACGCCGGACGAAACCGAATTCGCGGCCGATATCGCCGCCGGCATCGTCGGCGACGACAACGTCAACCGGAACCGTTCGCTGATCATGGCGTCGGAGGACTTCAGCTACATGCTGGATGCCTGTCCCGGCGCCTATATCAACATCGGCAATGGCGACGGCGAAGGGACCTGCATGGTCCATAACCCGGGATACGACTTCAACGACGAAATCCTGTCGCTCGGCGCCAGCTATTGGTCGCGGCTGGTCGAGACCCGCCTGGCGAAAGAGCCGCTCTAAATCGAGATTCTCGCCAGAGCGTATCTGAATACCGTTGAATTCCAACCATTCACGCTTGGGTCATCGAGCTAAAAGGCCGTTTATTCCTTAATCTTTTGATGGCACACTATGCCCGTCGAGTGGCGTGGCATTTTTGCAAGGAAAGCCTAGAGGATGAGTTCAACGACCGAAGAAGGCGGAATCTCCCGTATACTGCATGCGAGCCTGTGGCTCACCATTCTGGTGATCGCCTTCGTCATGCAGGTCATACCTTTTCTGCTCGTGCTGACGATGTTGAACCTGGCCGTCGGAATCACGTCCGGGGCCGCGCTGATCATCATTCCGGCCGCCGCCTTCGGGATGCTGTCCTTCGCCTGTTGGATCGCCACCCAACGCACCAAGAACCGGCTGCCCCCGCCGATGCGCCATGAACAGGTTTTCATCTCTCCCACCGGCAATCAGAACGGCGACATGAGCGCCAACCGCGTTCACGCCTGCCTGCTGCCGCATTTCAAGAAATGGCGGTGGCGCGTCTAGTCCATTCTTTGGCGGTCATGCCTTAGGCGACCTTCGCGATCACCTCGTCGGCGAAAGCCTCCATCCGCGTGATGGTGCGCTCGAACGACCGGCTCTGGAAATTGAGCATCAGATGCCGCACGCCCATCTCTCCGAACGCGTTGATGTCGTCCAGCAATTCAGTAGCCGTTCCCGTGAAGGCGTGGCGTTCGCCGGTATCCGCCGTCATCGCATCCGCGCCGTAGGTCCAATTCGCGCTATAGGCCAGGTCGATCTCGCTTGGATCGCGCCCACGTGCCTCCGCCGCTTGATGCAAACGCCCAAGAGCCGCGGCGTAGCGCTCCCGTGTGTCGAGCGGATGCCGCGGATTGCTGCCGATCGGAAACCAGCCGTCACCCAAGGACGCCGTCCGCCGCAGGGCCGGACCGCTCTCGCCGCCGATCCAGATCGGCGGATGCGGATCCTGAACCGGTAAGGGCAGCGCGGAAATATTGTCGAACCGCGCGTATGTCCCGTCGTAGGACGGTTCGCCGTTGCACCAAATTTCCTTGAAAACGCGCAGATATTCGTCAGCGACGCGGCCTCGCTCGTCGAAAGGCGGCGCGCCGACGGCCTCGAATTCCTCGCGCATCCACCCGACGCCACAGCCGACGGTGATACGCCCATTCGACAGCACGTCCGCCGTGGCCAGCATCCGGGCGACCAGCACCGGGTTCCGGTAGGGCACGACCATCACCGCCGTGACGAGCCGCAGCGTCTCGCTGACCCCGGCCAAAAAGGCCAGCATCGAAACCTGTTCCAGCGCCTCGCCGAAACGCCCGCCGGCCCAGTCCCCACCCTCACTATAGGGATAGCGCGATTCCACGTCCTTCGGTACGACGATATGGTCGTTGACCGTGGCATAGGCGAAGCCGAGCGCCTCACCCTTCTCGATGATCGCCTTGATGCTTTCCCGCGTGGCCAGCGGCCCCCGCGTCGGCACCGTAAATCCGAACTTCATGCGATCCGCCCGCCTACCGAATCCGGCCGCTGAACCGCTCGTTCTGGCTGCCCCGGTTCTTCAGGCGCGGCGAGTGATTGGTGCGGATATCCTTCACGCCCTTTTCGTATGCCGCGACCTGCAGCAGTTCGAGATCCTCGTCCGGGTCGACGCTTTCGAACCAGTAGGGCGTCCCACGAGGCGTCACGATCCCTTCATGCGGACCGAACTCGGAAATGACGTCGGTATCGCTGCTATAGAAACGCGCCCGCCCCTTCAGCACCATCCAGAAGGTATCGACCGCGGCATGGCTGTGCAGATTGTTGTCACCGCCTTCGCGAACGATTTGCACCGCGCCCTTCACCAAGTCCGTCTGCGCGAGCCGCATGATTCCTTTGGGGGCCGTAACGTCCGGGCGCTCATACTTGAACATCTGCACCTTCTTGACCTGCGCCACGGGCGGGTCGGCCGGACCTTCCGTCTCACCGGCCAACGGCTTGCCCACCGTCGTCGTGTCCGTCGTCATCGGTCGTCCTCCTTCCATAAATATTCTTGAATCGCCGCGCCTTAACGGAAACCGCCGCCGCCGGTCACCATCACCGTATCCGCGACCATGAATTCGCAGGCGTCAGAGCATAGGAACTGCACCAACTCACCGATCTCATCGGCCTGCCCCGCGCGCTTCAACGGGACGTTTGAAACCGCCGCGTCGAACATGCCTTCTTCGTTGATATCCTGAAACGCCGTATCCACGATGGCGGGCGACACCGACAGAATCCGGATGCCCTGATCGGCGAATTCGCGCGCTGCACCCATCGTCAATGTGTTGACCGCACCTTTCGACGACGCGTAGTGGGGCGACTTCGCCGGACCGCCGCCCTTCGCCGCGGTGCTGGCCACATTCACGATGACGCCGAAGCCCTTTTCCAGCATGTGCGGGATGACCTCCTGCATACCGTAGAAAGTGCCCTTGACGTTGAGATCGTAGGTCTTATCCCAAAGCTCGTCGTCGATCTCGAGGAACTTGGCGCGGCGGATCGCGGACCCGGCGGAGTTGAACAGAAAATGCACCTGGCCGAATTTCTCGATGGCCGCGGCGATCATCTTCTTGACGTCTTCGCGCTGCGTCACGTCGGCGAAGACCGCGGCACCGGCCCCTCCGGCCTCGTCAACGGCCCGCGCAGCCTGGTTCGCCGCCTGCTCGTTCACATCGGCGCATAGCACGTTCGCGCCTTCCCGCCCAAATATTTTCGCGGTCGCCAAGCCGATCCCGCTGCCCGCACCGGTGATGACGATCGTCTTTCCCTTGAAATAATCAGGCGTTTTCGGCATCCGTTCCTCCCATGATGGCATTGCCCGGTTGCGACCGGCATTTTCTCCAGTCTAACAGTCCACCGGAAAGCACGCTATTTCACGTATCGAACAACCCCTGACCCGAGATTAATTTGCAGTGCGTCCACAATAATTTGCTTTCAGTCCGTAAAATAAGGCGGTCAATTGGCAGACCGTCCTGCCCTTCTTAGGTTCCTCCCACACCGCGGCACCGCACCGGCCAAACGGCCCGTTGCCGCCGCAACCGACCAACAGGAGGATTCCATGAAAGCACTTTCGACGGCCATCGCGGCCGGCTTGATGCTGGCGCTGAGCGCCGGCGCCAGCATGGCAAAAACCGCAGCCGAACTGAACGACCTTGAAATCGCACATGTCGCCTACACTGCCGACAACATCGATATCCGCTATGCCCACCTGGCGCTGGCAATTTCAAGTAACCCGGACGTCCGTAAGTTTGCGCAAACGATGATCCGCGATCACACCGCGGTTAACGAGCAGGCGCTCGGATTGCTCAAGAAGCTCAACGCCAAGGCCCAGGACAATTTCCTGAGTCAGTCCCTTACGGAAGGGTCGCACAAGCTGGTCGACGAGATGAGCAAGCTGCGTGGCAAGGCGTTCGACCGTCGCTACGCCGAGAACGAGCTTGCATATCATAAGGCGGTCAACGAACTGGTCGAGAAGACCTTTATCCCGAACATCGAGAATCCAGAGGTGAAGGATCTTTTCAAGGCCGGTCTCAAAATCTTCAAAGTCCACGAAGGCCACGCCGAAATGATGGTCAAGAAGCTGAAGTAATGCGCAATTCGGTTTATGAAACGGCCCGGCCGGCGTTCATGATGGCGATAGCCATCATGGCGCTGGTCGTCGGCGTCATTTCCCGCGTCCAATCTGAAGAACGTCGGATCGCGGTCCGCCCTGCAACGGAGCATGTTGTGGAGATTCGGGATTTCGCATTCGTCCCGGCGACACTGAGGGTCCGACCCGGCGATCGCATCACCTGGATCAATCGCGACATCGCCCCGCACACGGTCACCGCAGCGGACGAGAGCTGGGATTCAGGCGAGATGGCCCAGGGCGCAACCTACACCCACACCGTCAAAGCGGATCAAACGGACAAGTACTTCTGCCGTTTCCATCCCAGCATGTCGGCCAGGCTCGATATTCGGCGCGACTGAGACATCGTGCCGACCCGGCAGCAAACTGTCACCAGAGCGCCGGCTTCATCACCATCAACGCGAAGACCGCCGCCAGGCTGAAGAAGGCGGGCCAACCCAGTATGAACCAAAGACGTACCGATTTGTCATAGTCGGCTGGTAGCGGCGCGCCTCGCGCGACCGCGGCGGCAACGAGGTCGCGCATGCGGTATTGCAGTTGGACCACCTTCAGCCAGCATAGTCCGGCGACGCCGTAGAGCACGTAGGTCAAGACAAGCCAGCTCTCGAACGGATCGAAGCCCGCCATATACACCAGGACGAGGCCGGTCACCGGCTGCACGACGCCGGAGGTCGCGGTGAACAGCCAATCCGCCAAGACCGTGTTTCGCGTCGCCGCTGCAATTGCCGACACATCGCCCCGGAGATGGGTCATCAGCATATGAAAGGCCGTGCCGAGGCCGGTGCCGAACAGGACGGTGGCGCTCAGGATATGAAGCCATTTTATCCAGAGATATGGGTCGCTCACCGTTCCTCTTCCAAAACGCGATGCACCAGGATCAAGGCGATGATCGGCACATTCTTCAACAACACGCCGAACGGGTCGCCCCACAAGGACGGCGCCAGAACCGTCAGAATCACCGTGTAGCCGATTACCATCGCAAGCTGCACCGCTGCCATCGCGCGAAGACGCCAACCGACGAACAATGCGGCGGCAATGGCGAGGTCGGCGAGGCTCGCCGCAATCGCAACGACGGTCGCGAGCGTTTCGTTGGATATCAACGGATTCAGCACCGAGATGAAGAACCCGGTCCCGGCGAACAGGCCGAGCAGTCCCGACACAAGCCACAACAGCGCCAAACTCAACCGCACGAGCGGGCGGAGCAAAAAGAGCCGCGCGTGCCACAAGTCCTGCGTCTCCGAGGGGCGAGCAGCAAGAATCTCGGTCAACGAACGAGGGGCAACGCCGGTGGCGGCGGCAAAACTCTCCGCGTCGCCGGTCAGCCGAGTCTTGAACTGCGCCAACGCGGTGGTGTTGATCGGATCGAGCTTGCAGACATCGCCGAGCCGCGCCAACGCCGTTGCAACGCCGTCCGGTACCGAAAGAATCGCCTTCGCCGGGAGCCCAAGCCAGCGCCGGTAGGCTTGCACGGCGGCCGTGAGGTCCAACCGCTCCGGGCCTGCAGGCTCCAGGACCGCTTTGGTGGCGGCACCGGTTTGCAGCAGCCGGACGATGCCCAGCGCCAGATCGTCCTTGTGAATGACATCTAGTGGCGTCGCGCCGTCGCCGATGACGGGTGTGACCATCGGACAGGCGGCAATCGCCCGCAGCATCGACGTGCCGCCATAGGAGCCATCGCCCACCACGATCGCGGGCCGCAAGACCGTCCAGTCCAGGGCGCGCTCCATCAGACCCACGTCGCCCTCTTTCTTCGACCGGGCGAACAGCGTCTCCCCTTCGTCCACGCCCACGGCAGAAATCTGGATGACGCGCCGGACGCCGAGGTCTTCGCAGGCCGCGAACAAGGCATCCGGCGCCCGAACATGCACAGCAAACGCATCGGGGGCACGGCGCGGCTGCAATACGCCAGCGGCATTCACGACCGCATCGACATCGTCGAGCGCCGCTTTCCAGTAGCCAGCCACGCTGGCCGCGTCGTCGCACAGATCGGCGGCCAGTGTTTCGGCGGACGGGAACCGGTTCTGGAATGTTGCAGGTTTGCGGACAACCGCCCGCACGGCGAACCCCGCGCGCAGCAGCGCGGCGACCACGGCCGAACCGATAAACCCGTTAGCGCCGAGGACGAGAACGCGCATGAGACCCCGAGGAACGAACGCAAGACGGGGGGATCATACAGCCACCGACGGCAATATGCATGGCCTGTTCACCGACCTGCCGGGCCGGCAGCGTAACGAAGATCGTTATCCGGCGCCCGCGGCGATCTCGACGAGTTCGATTTCGAAGGTTAGGTCCTCGCCGGCAAGCGGATGATTGCCGTCGAGCGTGACCGATGCGTCGTCGATCGCAATGATCGTGACGATCAGCGTATGGCCATCCTGCGTCTGCGCCTGAAGCTGGTTGCCGACGACCAATTCGACCTCCGCCGGCAACGCCGACCGGTCGACGGTTTCAATGGCTTCCGGCTGTCGCGGCCCATAACCATCCGCCGCGGCAATTTCGACCGTAGCGGTATCGCCGACCGCCATGCCGACAACCGATGTCTCCAGTTTCGGGATGATCGTGTTCTCACCGATCTTGAACTGCAACGGGTCTTGCCCTCGGGACGTTCCGAACTCGGTTCCGTCCTTCAGTTTTCCGGTGTAGTGCAGATGAACGGTATCGCCGACCGCTGCTTGTGCCATGGCATGTCTCCTTGTTCGTAGCGCGCATGGATCGCGCTTCCTCTGGCGACATACCGAACCTAGGTCGGCCGACAGATTGTAGACCGTAAAAAAAACCGGCCGGGCCTCGTTTCGCGACGGACCCTAACAGTGTTGCCCGGCCTCGGCAATCAAGGAAACGCTCGGCTACTCCGATGATGGTGAGGAGCGATCCGTGTCAATCGAGGGCGTCGCCGATAATCTCCGCATTATGCTCGCCGAGCTTCGGCGCGGTACGGGTCAGCAGCGGCCGGTGGCCGTCGATATTGATCGGTAGGCCCATGGTGCGACAGTCGAGTCCCGGCGGCGACTGGATCATCCCGATCGCGGCAGTCTGTTCGTGCGTATCGACCTCGTGCAGATTGTGGACCGGCGAACAGGGAATACCGGCCTCGGACAGCACATCGAGCCATTCTCCCCGCGTCCGCGTCGCCATGATATCCGCCACATCGGCCAACAACCCGTCGCGGTTCTCGACGCGGGCGGCATTCGTCGTAAATCTCGGATCTTCCGCCCATTCCGGCCGGCCCAACGCCGCCGCCAATTTGGCGAACAAGCGGTCATTCGCGGCCGCAACGACTAAGGGACCGTTCTTCGTCTCGAAAGCTTGGAACACGATAAGCTGATTGCTGCCCGTGGGATGACGGGGCGGCAGTTTTCCGGTCACGCTGTAGCGGGAAAACGCCACCGTCAGCCAGCCAAGTGCGGTTTCGAACAAGGATGTATCGACATCGCACCCGCGCCCCGTGCGCTCCCGCTGCGCCAATGCGGCAAGAATGCCGATCGAGGACCACATGGCGGTGCCCTGGTCGAGAATCTGCGTGCCCATGCGCACCGGCGGGCCACCATCCTCGCCGCTTTGGAACATCAACCCCGAGAAGGCCTGCACGATCGGCTCGTAGCCCGGGCGCATCTTCATCGGTCCGGTGCTGCCGTAGGCCCAGAGCGCACAGACGATCAACCGCGGGCACCGCTCGCGCAACGCCTCACCGGTCAGCCCGAGCTCGTCCGCAACGCCGGGCCGCAGGTTCTGCACCATGACGTCGGCCTGCCCGAGATAGTCCTTGAGCCATTCGAGGTGCCGCGGATCCTTGAGGTTGAGCGTGATCGA
Organism: Alphaproteobacteria bacterium; assembly: GCA_965228975.1. Lineage (GTDB taxonomy): Bacteria > Pseudomonadota > Alphaproteobacteria > UBA8366 > UBA8366 > JAJFJD01. Next base: position 314,514 of record OZ245851.1, on the reverse strand, counting down.
CCGCTTATTCTGGTTGACCGCGTGGAATGAGGCGGAGGACTCGTCGACGAAGGGCGGCCCCCAGCCGCGCGCATCGTCGCCTTTCTCCGGCCGTTCGACCTTGACCACATCCGCGCCCAGCATGCCGAGAATCTGCCCGGTCAACGGCCCGGCAAAATTCTGGCCCAATTCAACAACCTTGATCCCGTCGAGCGGTAGGGTCATGGCCTCTCCTTCACTGCGCATCGGTTTTGAAAGGTAGTTCTGTGACCCGGCAGAGTCTCAGACCATTAAGCTTGCTTTGGGGAACCCCTGTCCTGCCGGTAGCAGCCGGCCAACCCATTACACCGCGCCACGTTGCCGTCCGTTAGTACGGCTTCGTGCCGCGAACGACGGTGCGGTGCAGCAACCGTGGATATTTGTCCATCTCGAAATCGGCGGTCGCACGATGCAACAAGCAGCGATTGTCCCACATCACGACCTGTCCCTTTTTCCAATAATGCGTGTATTGAAAACGGGGATGTGTTGCGAAATCCAGGAGTTGGTACAACAGCGCCCGGCCCTCGCCGACCGCCATTCCCTCGATGTGCGACGTATGGGTACCGATGTAGAGCGTTTTTCGGCCGGTACCGGGATGCGTGCGAACCATGGGGTGCGTGACGGGCGGGCGCTCCTTTTTCTGCTGCTCGGTCGCCGGCCGATTAAAGGTGTTGTTGCGACTTGCCTCCCAACTATGCACCGCGCGCAGTCCGGCGATCCTTTCCTTCGTTTCTTCCGGCAACGCCTCATACGCCAATTGCATATTCGCGAATTGTGTACCGCCCCCTTCGGGCGGCACCTCGATCGCATGTAGAATCGTCGAGAGCGATGGAATCTCGTGATACGACTTGTCGGTGTGCCAGAAGAAATTACCGCTGCTGCGGGGCGTCTTCGTGGGTTTTCCCTCCGGATCCAGATTGGACACAAGGTGCACATCGCCAAACGTTTTTCCGTCGTAGTTGCGCGCCACATGCTGCTCCACGTCGCCGAATCGCATCGTGAAGGCGATTTGCGCGTCCTTGCTCAATCCCTGGTCGGGAAAGATGAGTATCTGATGCGCGTTCAGTGCATCCAAGATCGCGTCACGGGTTAAGTCATCGAACGGCTGGGAGAGGTCGATGCCGCCGATCTCCGCCGCCATCACCCGGCCCACGGGAGTAACGGTGAAGGGCGATACAGATCCCTCGGTATATGTCCCACCGCCGGTAATGTCTGTTGCACTCATTGCCAACCTCCGTCTGCCGCATAGCAGTGTCGCGCAACCAATTTTGACCGCGCAGCCATCTGAGAGCAAATCGTTGTCCAGCGCGCCATTGTATCGGTGAGGTGCCGTCGCTGCCCCGCGACCGTTCGAAACCCGAGAAAACCGAACGGAGCCGGCTGGATTTTGATCGTCCAGGCCGGGCCTGTAAAATGAACACGCTTGGAAGAAGGCGGCCAATTAGAGGGTAAAACGGTGACACTGGAGATTGTTCCCACCGGCGCAAAACTCGGCGCAGAAATTCGCGGCATCGATCCGTCGGTAAAGCTTGATCCCGAGACACAGGAAGAACTTCGCGCGGCCCTGTCGGATCACTCGGTGCTGTTGTTCCGGGGCCGATCCCTTGCGGTCGACGACCATATCCGATTCGCACAGTGCTTCGGCGATCTCGGTGCGATCGCCGACACCTTGCTCGGCCTGGGAAAACGGGATTATCAGCCGAATGAAATCCCGGAATGTATGAGCGTCATCTCGAACATCGAGATCGACGGTAAGAAGATCGGCGGTCTCGGCGACGGCGAGTGTTTCTGGCATACCGACAGCGGTTTCACTGAAACGCCGCCGTCGGCAAGCGTATTGCACGCGGTCGAACTGCCGGCCAACGGAGGCAACACCGCCTTCCTCGATATGATCGACGCGCTGGAGACGTTGCCGGCCGATCTCCGCGCCCGGATCGAAGGGCAACGCATCCGTCACTCGCAGGTCTATGACAGCACCGGGAAGAAGCGGCCCGCCTATGACGAAGTCAGCGACATCACCCAGGCGCCCGGACCGGAACATCCGATCATCCGCACGATTCCCGAAACCGGGCAGGAATGCCTCTATCTCGGTCGCCGGTTGAGCGCCTATGTCGTCGGTCTTCCCGTGGCGGAGAGCGAGGCCCTGCTGGATGCGCTATGGGATCATACCGTGCAAGACCACCGGATCTGGTCGCACACGTGGTCGCTCGGCGATACACTGGTTTGGGACAATCGGGTCACGATGCATCACCGCGACCCGTTCGACCCGGCGGACCGGCGACGGCTGCACAAGGTGCAGGTCGCAGGCGAACGGCCAGTTTAGACCCAATCGCTTTCGAGCTTTACGCTGCCGCGTCCTCGCGGATCATCGCCGCGGCCTTTTCCGCGATCATGATCGTCGGCGCGTTGGTGTTGCCGGTGGTCACGGTCGGCATGACCGACGCGTCGACCACGCGCAATCCGCCGATGCCGTGGACGCGCAGCCGGGAATCGACCACCGCCATCGGATCCTCGCCCATCTTGCAGGTACCGACGGGGTGATAGATTGTCGTGCCCTGGCTTTGTGCGAATTCGCGCACTTGGTCGATGGTGTCCATCGGCGTGCCGGGGCGCACTTCGCCTTCGGTGTAGTTCGCCATCGCCGGCGCGGCGAAGACCTTGCGCGTCTGCTCGATACCCGCTTTCAGGACATGCAGATCGCTTTCCGCCGTTAGGTAGTTGGGTCGGATAATCGGCGGTTCGAACGGGTCGGCGCTGCCGGCCATGATCGTTCCGCGGCTTTCCGGCCGTGCCGGGCAGATCGCGACCGCCATGCCGGGCAAGCGCTCGAGCACGTTCTTGCGGTCGGGCTCGAAACTGACCGGTGCGAAGAGCAATTGCAGGTCCGGGCTGCTCAACCCTTCGCGGCTACGGGTGAACATCATCGCGCTGGTGGCGCCGAAGGTCAGCGCACCGTCGCCGCGCAGCACCCATTTGATCACCTCCGGCACGACGCGTGGGAACCGCGCCTGCTGATTCATCGACACCGCGTTTTTCACCCGGTGCGCGATACGGACCACATAGTGATCCGACAGATTGTCGCCCACGCCCGGCAGGTCATGCAGCGTCTCGATTCCGAGCGATTGCAGGTGTGCGCCCGGCCCGATACCGGACACCTGCAGAAGCTGCGGTGAGTTGATCGCGCCGCCGCACACGACGATTTCTCGATCTGCGCGGAGTTCGCGCATCCGGCCGCCTTGCCGGAAAGAAACGCCGACGCATTTCTTACCTTCGAACAGCAACTTCGCCGCCATCGCATCGGTTTCGATCTTGAGATTCGGCCGCCCCTTCGCCGCCGCAAGGAAGGTCTGCGCCGTGGATGCCCGGCGCCGGCCCATCCGCGTCATCTGCGAATAGCCCACCCCTTCCTGCTGCGCGCCGTTGTAATCCGCCGTCAACGGGAACCCGGCCTGTTGCGCCGCTTCCACGAAGACGTCGGTCAGCGGCAGGATTGTCCGCGCCTCTTCGACCTTGAGCGGACCGCCCTTGCCCCGATAGGCGGTATCCCCGCCTTCCAGAAAGTCCTCGGATTTCCGGAAAAACGGCAAGATTTCGTCGTAGGACCACCCCTTACAGCCGCGCTGCGCCCAGCCGTCGTAGTCGGTGCGGTTGCCGCGCACGTATTGCATGCCGTTGATCGAACTGGACCCGCCCAGCACCTTGCCGCGCGGCCAATGGATACGGCGGCCGCCACTGCCCGGTTCGGGTTCGCTGCTGTACATCCAGTTTATGGACTTGTTGTACAGAAGCGTCCGCACACCGGCCGGAATATGGATGAACGGATTACGGTCCTTCGGGCCAGCTTCGAGCAAGACGACACTGGCGCCATCCTCGCTGAGACGATTGGCCATAACGCAGCCGGCCGACCCCGCGCCGACAACGATATAGTCGATACCCATGATGCTTCAGTCTCCGACAAACGAAAGATGACCAAAACTGTATCGCTAACGCCGGATCGGCGACAAATCGGCGGGATCAGCCGCCTTCGAGTTTCGGGATAAAGAAGACTTCGCTGCCTTCATGGACCGGCTGGACATAGTTGCCGGACTCGTGAATCTCGCCGTCGATGGCAACGGTCGTTTCCTCTTCGAGATGTTCGGCCAGACCCGGAAACTGCGCATCCAGCGCCTTGATGACGCCGCGCAGATTCCGGGCCTGAATCTCGAACTCTTTCTTACCACCCGTATAGAGGTGGCTCAGTCCATCGGTAAACACGACGCGTACGGTGACGTCGCCATCCATGACCTACAGTTCGCCCCCTTCACGGTGGTCGAGCGCTTCCAGCAGTTTCGGCGGCGACATGGGCAACGAGTCCATCCGCCGTCCGGTCGCGTTGGCGATCGCGTTCGCGATGGCCGCCATGGTCGGACAGATGTTGACCTCGCCGACGCCCTTCACGCCGAAGGGATGGTTCGGGTTCGGCACCTCGACGACGACCGTTTCGATGTAAGGCAGGTCCGAGGCGACCGGGACACGATAGTCGAGGAATCCCGGGTTCGAGAGCCGGCCTTTGTCGTCGTAGATGTATTCCTCGTTCAGCGCCCAGCCAATGCCCTGGACGACACCGCCCTGCATCTGGCCTTCGACATAGCCTTTATGGATCGCCCGGCCCGCGTCCTGCGCGCAAACGGCCCGAAGGATCGTCACCTTGCCGGTGTCCGGATCGACCTCGACGTCGATGAACTGGGTCGCGAAGCCCGGTGCCTGACCGCCTGCGGCGACGGAATTCGACGTGCCGATCGGACCGCCCGTCGCGGCCGCCTTGGCCGCGATGTCCCCGATCGTCAACGGATCGAAGTCGCCGACATTGCTGCTGGCCGGACGGGCTTGTCCATCCTCCCAAACCACGGCGTCCACATCGACATCCCAGATGATCGCGGCGCGCGCACGCAGATCCTCGATCACCTTCTCGCAGGCGCCGATCACCGCCATGCCGCTGGCATAAGTTACCCGCGACCCGCCGGTGACATGGGTATAAGGCACCGACGTGGTGTCGTTCACGGTGGCGCGAACCTGGTCATAGTCGATGCCCAGCGTCTCGGCCGCCATGATCGCCATAGAGGCCCGCGACCCGCCGATATCCGGGCTGCCCGTGGCGACCACCACGGTGCCGTCCGCATTCACATAGACGGTCGCGCCGGATTCACCTGCACCGTTGAACCAGTACCCGGACGCAACGCCGCGCCCTTGGTTCGGCCCCAGCTTCTCCTTATAGCCGGGATGTTCCAGGATCGCCTCGACGGTCTCGGCATACCCTTCGTGGGCGAGTTTCGGTCCCGCGATGGTTGGCGTGCCGATATGCGCCGCGTTCTTGTGGCGGAATTCCAACGGGTCCATGCCGATCTTCTTGGCCAGGATATCCAGCGCACTTTCCGCCGCGAAATTCGAGATCGGCGATCCCGGCGCGCGATACGCGGCCGCCTTCGGCCGGTTCGACACAACATCGAAGCCTTCGGTCCGCTGGTTCGGGATGTCGTAGGGCGCAAAGGCGCACATACAAGCATTCATGACCGGCGAGCCCGGGAAGGCCCCGGACTGGAACTTGAAAACGCCTTGCGCCGCCGTGATCGTTCCGTCCTTCTTGGCACCGACCTTGATCCACATCGACGAGCCGGAGGTCGGCCCGGTCGCCCGGAACACCTCGTCGCGCGACATGGCGAGCCGGACCGGCGCACCTGCTTTCTTCGACAGCACCATCGCCACGGGCTCGACATACACGACCGTCTTGCCGCCGAAGCCACCGCCGATCTCGGCCGGGTTGACCTTGAGGTTGCCGAGCTTCATGCCGACGATCTTTGCCGTCAGATTGCGAACCACGAAATGCCCCTGGCTCGCGCTCCACAACTCGCCCTGGCCGTCCGGGTCGTAGCGGGCGAGGCAGGCGTGCGGCTCGATATAGGCCTGATGTACCGGCTTGGTCTTGAACTCATGTTCGACGATTTCATCCGCCTCCGCGAAGCCGGCGTCGATGTCGCCAATCTCGAACACCACATTGCGGGCCACGTTGGACGGCTTGGTCGGGGCCGGTTCGACGCCACGCGTGATCATATCTTCGAACAACAAGGGCGCGTCGGGCGCCATCGCCTCATCGACGTCGATCACATGCGGCAGAACTTCGTAATCGACCTCGATCAACGAGATCGCTTCGTTCGCGATCGCCGCACTCGTGGCGGCGACGGCGGCGACGGCGTGTCCGTCATACATCGCCTTTTCACGCGCCATGATGTTCCGGGTGATATGCCAGAAATTGACCTGGACACGCGCCGGACCGACATAGGCGAAATTCTGGTCGGGAAAGTCTTCCGCGGTCATCACCGCCTTGACACCCGGCAGCGCCTCCGCCTTGGAGGTATCGATCGATTTGATCAGCGCATGCGCATGCGGGCTGCGAAGGATCTTGCCGTGCAACATGCCGGGAAGGTTGAAGTCGTTACCGAATTTGGCAACGCCGGTCACCTTCGGCACGCCGTCCGGACGAACAGGAGCGGTACCGACGAATTTATATGGACTCTTAATCTCGTTCATTTGAAGACCCTTTCACAGCGGCGCGCGTTCCCACAATTCCGGCGCATTTTCGAAGGAAACCGGGCAACGGCGCTGACCGCTCTCACCCGTTCGACCACAACCCGCCCGAAGGCGTTTGGTCCGGCCGAAGGAGATGGATTGATTCGCTTAACCTCAAGTCTAGCGTCGGGGGAAATATCGACGCAAGTTGTAATACCATGACGGCCACAACGGGGCGACCTCAGATAACCGATTTAGCCTTAAGATCGGCGATTTCCAACTCGCTCAACCCCAGCAATCGCCGATAAATGGCCTCATTGTCCCCGCCGAGCATCGGCCCGGATCGGTAAACCGCGCCGGGCGTCCGGGAAAATCGGGGCGTAACCCCCTGCATACGCAGCGCGCCCAGTTCCGGGTCGGCCACGCGCACGAGCATACCGGAAGCCTGGACCTGCGGGTCGGCAAACAGGTCATCGATGGTCCGTACCCGGGCCGCGCTCACCTCGGCGGCGTCGAGCTGGGCGCAGGCGTCGTCCGCATCATGCGCGGCAAACCACTCGCCAATTATGGTATCGAGCGCGTCGTGATTGGCCAGTCGGTCGGTATTGGCCGCAAATCGCGGGTCGCCGATCAGGTCCGGCCTGCCGATCGCGCCGGCGAGCCGCTCGAAGACGGATTGGGTGCTGGCGGCCAGCGTGCACCATTGGCCATCGCGTGTCCGGTACACATTTCCGGGCGCGGCGTAGGGATTGCGGTTGCCGGATCGCTGCCGCACTTCGCCGAGCTGATCGTATTCGACCGCCAGGAAGTCGAGGATTCGGAACATCGATTCGAACAGCGACACCGCCACGACCTGACCGGGCGCATCCGGGTTTTCCTTCCGCTCCAACAGTGCCGTCAGGATGCCGAGCGCCCCGAACAACCCGGTGACGGAATCGGCAATGGGATAGCCGGCGTGGATCGGCGCGCCGTCCGCCGGACCGCAAAGCGACAGGAAACCGGACATGGCGTCGGCAACACGCGCGAACCCGGGTTTCTCGGCATATGGCCCCTCCTGACCGAAGGCGCTGACCCGGAGGATGGTGAGTTTCGGGTTCGACGCCCATAGAACCTCCGGCGACAGCCCCCAACGCTCCATCGTGCCGGGCCGGAAATTCTCGACCAGAACATCGCAGTCCGCCACCAAGCGCTTCACAATATCGACGCCCTCGGGTGTCCGCAGATCCAAGGTAATGCCCCGCTTGTTCCGGTTGACGACCTTCGCCCAGAGGGAAACGCCATCCTTATGCGGCCGCAGCGCGCGCAACCCGTCGCCCTTGCCCGGCATTTCGACCTTCAGCACCTCGGCGCCGAAATCGGCGAGCAACCCTGCTGCCAGCGGACCGGCGATGATCGTTGCCAGATCGAGAATTCGGATGTTCCGCAACGGTCCCTGCCGTTCCGACTGCCCCTGTTGTTCGGATGTCATAGCGTCCCCTCCCTGTCTGGCATCGCCACGGCCGCAGCCTACCCGTCACGCGTCCCAAGCGATAGGTACGGCCATCGAACAACACCGGCTAGAATTGGTTAACAAGGTGATTCCACTACGATTGTAAGAGTGATTCTCGTCAAACTCGGTGAGAAGCTGTCGCCGCTGGAGTCTCTTGGAAGGACGATTCGATGATTTTCCGCCGCGTGTTGAAGGAGTTGGAAGCAAAGCTGACCCCGGACGGGCTATCGCCCGAAATTCGCGACGCCACCGGCAAGCTCGAATACAAGCATTATGGCGACGGCAAACAGCGTCTGAAGTTCCGCTGCCGCGGATTGGACCTGCCCGACGGCGAACGGCTGGAACTAATATCCGACAACGCCTTGGTCGCGGTTCTCACGGTTGAAAACGGCCGGGTCGCCATCGACGAGGAAAAGGATATCGCAGCGGAGGCGCCGCCGCTCGCGGTCGGAAACACGTTGGCGCTGCGCCGCAACGGTGACTCCCTGCTCTCCGGCCTGATCTATCTGGATTAATACATCCCATCGTTTTGCCGCCGGCCAGGGAATTGGCCTATAAAGGCCGCGATTACCGATCGCATTCCACGAACGACGAGATACGCCCCATGCCCGAAGTCCTGCGCCAGCCCGTTACCGGGCCGTCCGCCTGGAAAGGTACCGATTTCATCAACGACGAATCCTGGATCTTCCAATTGATCGACAGCGATCTGCGGGAGTTGAACACCGCCACGCATGCGTTGAAGGACAGGGGCCTGAAACCTCTGGAATTCACCAAAACGGATTTCCCGCTGCCCTCCCTCGGCCCAAAGATCGAAAAGCTTTTGCACGAAATCGAGTTTGGCCGGGGATTCGTCCTGGTGCGCGGCCTGAATGTGGAAGACTACGACCTCGACACGTTGAAGGTCCTGTATTGGGGGCTCGGCACGCATCTCGGCGAAATCATCTCGCAGAATTCGCAAGGCGACCTATTGGGCGTCGTGACCGACTTCGAGAACGGCAAATACGCCGACGGCGGTTACTACGAGGAAAACGTACGCGGCCACCGCACCAATGCCGACCTGAAGCCGCACAGCGACAGCTCCGATGTTGTCGGCCTGATGTGCGTGCGCCCCGCGAAGCGCGGCGGGTTCAGCATGGTCACGAGCTCGATGGCGATCTACAACGAAATCCTGGCCACCCGGCCGGAATTCATCGAACCGCTGACATCGGGCTTCCATTTCGACCTGATCGGCAAGGGGACCAAGGCGATCGAGGTCAGCAACAGCAAGATCCCCGTCTACAGCTATTACGGGGATATCCTGAGCTGCCGGTTCAACAAGCAGCAAATCGAGCTGGGCGCGGAGAAATGCGGCATCCCGTTGACGCAATTGCAGCAAGACGCGATCGCTTATGTCCGGGAACTGTCGATCCGCGAGGATCTGTTGCTGCACATGGATTTCCAGCCGGGCGACATCCAACTGCTGAACAACCACTGCACCCTGCACTCCCGCACCGGGTACGAGGATTTCGACGAACCCGAAAAGAAGCGCTTTCTGCTCCGGCTCTGGGTTAATGTGCCGAATGGCAGGCCGCTGGCGCCCGAATTCGCCGACCGCCTGAACACCGGCAGCCGCGGCGGCGTCACCAAGCGCTACTGAGACGCAAGGACATAGGGACAGAACGAGGAGGATAGAAAAATGGGAATCGGCGTCGGACTCGGCCTCGCGAATTTCCCGTTTTCGACCGTCGACGCCTTCTGGCGCTGGGTCGACCTCTGCGAAGATACCGGCATCGACTCGTTGTGGCAGACCGACCGGGTGCTGTCCTCCCAACCCTTCCTCGATTGCATGAGCGTGATGGCCGCACTCGCCGGACGCACGCAACGGCTCAAATTCGGCATGAACGTGGCCTCGGTGGCGCAGCGCGATCCCATCGTGCTGGCCAAGGAGTGCGCGACCATCGACGTGCTCAGCAACGGCCGCCTTCTGCCGGCCTTCGGCGTCGGCAGCAAGACCAATCCCTATTGGCGGGTGACCGGAAACGAATTCAAGGGCAGCGGCGCCAAGGCGGAGGAAGGCATGGAGATCATCGCCCGTTTGTGGAAGGAAGAGAACGTCACCTTCCACGGCAAGTTCTATCAGGTAACCGACGCTACCATCTCGCCCCGCCCGGTGCAGAAGAACCTGCCGCTGTGGATCGGCGGGTCCAGCAAGCCGGCGATCCGCCGCACCGCGCGCCTCGGCACCGGCTGGCAGGCCGGCAACGAAACCCCTGCGGAGGTCGGCCCGGTCGTCGCCGCGATCAAGGAAAAGGCCAAGGAATACGGCCGCAACATCGACGAGGACCATTTCGGCACCGGCTTCCACTACCGCTTCGGATCCTGGGACGAGGAGATTTCCGGCCGCTACGCCGATTCATACCGGCGGCGCGCGCCCAACAAGGACCCGCGCCACCATATGGCGATCGGCGGCGCGGAGGATATCATCCACCGCATCAAGGAATTCGCCGACGCCGGCATCTACAAATTCATCCTGCGCCCGATCGGCAAGGACGACGACGACATCATCGAGCAGACGCGCCTGCTGTCGGAGAAGATCATCCCCGAGGTTCAAGGGAAGGACGCGTTGTAGAGCCGCCGACCGGCGCTTCGCCTACGCCAGATGCTTCTTGAAGAAGGCCATCGTGCGGTCCCAGGACAGCTTCGCGGCCGCCTCGTCGTAGCGCGGCGTCGAATTGTTGTGGAAGCCGTGCCGGGTGCCGGGATAGAGGTGCATCTGGAAGTCCACCTTGTTGGCTTTCAACGCCGCCTCGTAATCCGGCCGGGTGGCGTTCACCTTGGGATCGTTCTCCGCGTAGTGAATCAGCATCGCGGCGCGAATCTTCTCGACATCCGCCGTTTTCGGCGCGCGGCCGTAATAGGGCGCGCCGGCGCTGAGTTCCGATCCGAGAGTGACGGCAACATGGTTCGTCGTCGCCCCGCCCCAGCAGAAGCCCGTCGTGCCCAGCTTGCCGGTCGACAGATTATGTTGTTTCACGAAGCGGGCGCTGTTGACCATATCCTGCTTTAGTTCCGACTGCTTGAGCTGCTTTTGCATCACGCGGCCATCGTCGTCATTGCCGGGATAGCCGCCGGCCGGATACAAGCCGTCCGGGGCGAGCGCAAGGAAACCTTCCGTCGCCGCCCGGCGCGCCACGTCCTCGATATAGGGGTTCAACCCGCGATTCTCGTGGATCACCAGGACCGCCGGGAAGGGCCCGTCGCCGCGCGGGGCGACCAAATAGCCGCGCATGGTTCCCGACGTGCCACCCGGTGACGGGTATTCCACGTATCGCGCCTTGATCCGCTTGTCGGTGAAGGAGATCGTCTGTGCCGCTGCGTAATTCGGCAACAGGCTTTGCGCCATCGCCAGGGCGGAAACCCCGCCGACCGTGATCGCCGCCGCCTTGCCGAAGAACTCGCGCCGGTCGATCCGGCCATGACAATAATCGTCATAGAGATCGTAAACGCGTGGGTCGATGTTCTTATTGGTCATCGCCAGTGCTCCTAAGAATGAAGAAACGGGACTCCATGGGTATAATTGGATACCTTTCTCAACCACGGTGCAGCAAAAATATTTGTGATCGTACGGCTTTCTCGCAATGTTGCCGAATCGGCTAACCTCGAAGGATCGGACGCCATGCATCTGTTCAAGGAAAACGCCCCAGCCGACATGGATGCAGCGATCGCGCAAATCCCGGTGATCGACTTCGGCCCGTATTTCGCCGGCCAGGACGGCGCGTTGGAAGCACTGGCCGACGAGGTTCGGCATGCCTGCGAAACGATCGGCTTCCTCTACATCAAGAACCATGGGGTAGCGCAGGACCTGATCGACCGGGCGTTCGAACAGTCGAAACGGTTCCATGCAATGCCATTGGCGGAAAAGCGCAAGCTGAAGCTGGACCAGTACAATGTCGGCTATCTGGAAATGAACACCAGCATGCAGGCGCATTCGACGGTCCATAAAGCCACCAAACCGAACCAGAACGAATCCTTCTTCGTCACCCACGACCGGCCGGCCGACCACCCGGACCGGGTCGCCGGAAAGCCATTGCGCGGCGGCAATTACTGGCCGGACGATCTACCCGGCTTCCGCGAGGGCGTGATGGCCTATTTCAAGGCGGTCCACGACCTGGGGCAGCGCATGCTGCCGGCCTTCGCCGTGGCGCTCGACATGCCGGCCGATCATTTCACGCCGCTGTTCTCGGACGAAAACCACGCGACGTTGCGGATACTGCACTACCCGCCGACAAAGCTGGAGGACAACGACTTCGGCGCCGGGCCGCATACGGACAACAGCTTCCTGACGATCCTGGCACGCTCGGAAGTGCCGGGCCTTGCGATCCGCCTGCCATCGGGCGAATGGGTCACGCCACCGCTGATCGACGGTACCTTCCTGGTCAATCTCGGCAACATCATGCGGCGGATGTCGAACAACCGCTTCCTGTCCACCCCGCATGGCGTGATCGTCGACGGCGACCGGGACCGGTACTCCATTGCCTACTTCCACAGCCCGAACCCGTACCGAGACATCGAGGTGCTGCCGAGCTGCATCGACGCGGACAACCCGCCGAAATACAAGCCTGCGCTTTACGCCGACCTGATCATGGAATTCTTCAGCGCCAATTACTTCCACCAGAAGAAGCACGGCGCGACGGAGATCAAGAACCGTTATTAGGCGCCGTCGTGCGCCGGCAGACTAACCCGGCGCCGCGACGGCCAGCCGGCCGGTCACGCCATGCTTCTCGATCATGCTAGCGACCAGGCCCGACGCCTTACAGTCCTCCACGAAATCGTGCAGGTAGGGGATCGCCGCGGTGTTGGTCTTCAACGTGCCGATCGCCTGCTGCACCTCGGCGAACTTGCCGTCGAGGATCCGCGTCCCTGGCATTTTCTCCAGGTCGTCCAACTGACCCGGCCTCAATCCGGCCAGCGCATCGATTTTCTCCGACATGAAGCGTTCCTTGGCTTCCTCGCCCTTATCCGTGGTGATCAGCGTCGCGTTCTTGATATTGGCGGCAAGCCATAAGCCGTAGGCGGCCTCACCGCGCACGATGATCGTATTTCCCTCGCGGTCGACCTCGTCGGCATGCTTCAGCGGTGAGTCCTCATGCACCATGTAGGTCGCCTCGATTTCGGCATAGGCGGCGGTGAAGGCCATCTTCTCCATGCGCTGCGGTTCCGCGCCCACATTGCCGATGTCCCATTCGTCCTTACCCGCGGCGGCCACCACGAGGCCCGGCGATTCGTACGGCACATAGGCGACCTCGACCCCCAAGCGCCGGGCGAGTTCCGCACCCATATCGGGCGAAACCCCGGCTGGATCGCCCGACGGCGTCTTGCCGGTGACGAGCAGGAAATTGCCCATGTTGACCCCGACGCGCAGGACCCCGTTCGGGGCGAGTTCTTTGACCACTTGTTCGGACATGAGGGCGTCTCCCAATACAGTTGATTTTCGTTTGCGGCTACGACCGCGGCTCCAGTGCGGATGCAGGACGTTTGTAACCGTTTAAGGCGAACAGCATCAAACCGGTGGCCGCCACACAGTATAGCGCCATCAGCACGCAGATCGATTCCACGGACACGTCCCAGTCCATCAAGGCCCCCATCGCCAGCGGGCCGAGCGCCGACGAGAACACCATGAGCGACACGGCAAGCGACCGGATCGCGCCCAGGTGACGGACGCCATACACCTCGGCCCAGAGCGACGTGACCGCCGTGTTCCCGACACCGCTGGTCAGCCCGACCAGCAAGAGATACGGCAAGACCCAAAAGCGCGCATCGAAGGCCCAGATGATCAAGAGTCCCAAGACAATCGGCAACAGGAAGGCGGGCAACACCCGCGCCGCCGTGATGCGATCGATCAGCGGCCCGGACGCGAGAGACGCAAAGATCGATCCTCCGGCATAGATCCAATAATTGCCGGTCATCCACGCCGCGCTCCATCCTTTGACGGTGGCGATCTCCAAATTATGGAAGAACAGTGCGGTGCTGACGAAGGCCGGCGCAAGGACGGCCGGCAGCAGCATGTAAAAGCGCGCGTCCCGCAAAACCTGCTTGCGCGACCACTGCTCCGGCTCCCTGGTGCGAGACTGCGATCCCGACCCGGCCTGCACCGGTGCCTCTTGCTGCGCGCCATGCCCGCGCAATAACCACCACACCAGCGGCAGGATGCCGGCCGCCAGGATCACCGCGGTGATACCGTAGGTCTCGCGCCAACCGAAGGCGGCAATCGACAGAACCGCCAGCACAGGCAACACCGCCTTGCCGACACCGTCGCCCAGTAGGACCAACGCGATCGCCTTGCCGCGATCAATGTGGAAGAAGCGTGCGGTCGCCGTTTTGCCGGTATGGCTCGCCAATCCCTGTCCCATCTGCCGCAGCAGGAAGATCGCAACTATGAGGAAAGCTGCCGACGGCACCAACGCCATGAAGGCCGAGGCGAACGCAAGGCCAAAGCACACGACGATAGCGAAGGCGCGCAGCGGATACCGGTCGATCTGCTGGCCGGTCCACGGCAACACCAGCGCGCTCGCCAACGTGCCGATCATGTAGATGCCGCTCCACTCGGTATGACTGAGACCGTATTCGCCCCGCACCGCCGGCCCGAAGGTGCCCACGATCACCGTCTGTCCCGCGCTCGCGGCGAAGGTCATCGTAAAACCGAAACCCAGGAAACGGGGATGCGCGCCGATCAGGCGCAGATAGCTGATGAGCGACATGAACTATAAGTCTGTGGCTGAGACCGGCACGGTCGCGCCAGTTTTCCGAAATGCCCGATCACGACCGATTGCACTACCCCGCGGTTGGCGGCTCTTCATCGGTGATGTGTTCGGTCGGCTGTGGTGTCGTCGTCATGATCGTCACGCCGTCCGGCGCATGGAACTGGTGCCAGGTATTCTGCGGCACGATGGCGATCATGCCTTGCACGAGATCCAACTTCTCTTCATTGCCGTCGTCGTCCCGCAAGGCCAGGGTTACGCTGCCTTTAAGGATCTGCACGATCTCATCTCCGTTCGGATGCCGTTCCCATTGGCTCACGCCGGAGAAACCGCCTGCGAAGATGGCGCCATCGCGGTACTCTGCCATACGCGCAAAGACACCGGTGGTGTCGGAGAACCGGGTGCGGCCTTCAAGGAACTTTTGGTTGGCAAGCACGGCTTCGATATCAATGGCATCTGTCATCATGGCATCCTCCGATTGAAGCAGGTCGGCGTCGATGGTTGCGCAATCGCCCGACGACGGCAACCCTCCGAACCGCGGCTCAGCATCACTCCCTGGAAGAGCCGGGAACGACAATTGCCGCCGCTAGCCTTTCGCCGGGGGCATGTCCTTCGGATCGGTCGCATGGACGCGGCGCGTCATGAAGGTGCCGAGACCCGCGGCGCAAACATTGCCCGTGCCATCGACGATCTCGCATCGCACGACCGCCGACCGTGATCCCGCGCGGATGACATCGGCGGTGCCGGTCAGCCGGTCCCCTTTGGCCGCGGCCAGATAGTTGACCTTAATCTCCAGCGTCGCCATCGGCCGCTTGCGCGTATCGTAGTTGCCGCCGGCCGCGGCCGTCGCCATCGCCACATCGACCAGCGACGCGATCACCCCGCCCTGCACCACGCCGCGCAAGTTGCGCATCTCCTCTCGCACGGGCATGCCGACGACGGCGTGACCGTCCTCCATTACCTCGTACTCGACGCCGAGCCATTTCCGAAAGCCTTCATCCGGCATGATTTACAGTCCTTCTTTTTCTTGTGCCGGGTGGCACGGTATGTCGTTCGTTCCTATTCGCGTAGACTCGATCCCGCGCCCTTGACGCGCGTCTGCCGCATATACCGCCGGTATTTGTCCGCATCGTAGCCGCTGCCACGGTGGAGAAGACAACGATTGTCCCAAATCACCAGGTCGCCCGGCTGCCACGCATGGGAATAGACATGTTCGTCCTGCGTCGCCCGGTCCAGCAAATCGTCCAACAGGGCGCGGCTGTCTTCGAAACTCCAGCCGACGATCGACTTGGCGTGCGAGCCGACGAAGATATTCTTCGCCCCGGTGCGCGGATTGCGCCGTACGAGCTTCTGCTTTACCGGCGGCAGAGACGCCGCATGCGACGGCGTCACCGCGTCGGGCCCGACCTTGGATCGGGAAAAGACATAGTCGTGTTCCGCCACCAGCGGATCGACCTTTTCCTGCTCTTCCTTCGATAGACGATCGTAGGCGGCGCGTCCGCTGACGAACTCGGTCCGCCCGCCTTCCGCCGGCACCTCGTATGCACACATGATCGAAACGTAGGTCGGAACCTCACGGAATGATGAATCCGAATGCCACATGTTATTGCCGGTCTGGAAGCGCGTGCGCTTATGCGCATTGTCGAGCACTTTACCATCCTGCATCACGTTACCGATGGTGCCGAAATACTCGATGATGCCTTCCTGACCCAGCTTCACATGGCTCGGCTCCGGCTCGCCGAGCGCCTTCGTGACCGCAAGCTGATGCTCGTCGTCGAACGGCTGGTCGGGAAAATGAAGGAATGAGTACTCGTCGATCGCGGCGCGGATTTCCTCGACGAGTTCATCGCTCATCGGTTCGCGAAGATCGACGCCAGTGACGCGGGCGCCGAATTCCGGATGGATTTTCTCAATCGTCAGCGCGGCCATGGGATTCACCTCTGAGAATGACAGAGTTCCGATTCAAGCATCAAAAGCACGGCGCGCCAAGTTTAAGACCATCGGCCACGCCGAGCCTAGCCGGACGGCTCGCCCAACTTGACCAGCTGCTTGCCGAAATTCTCGCTGGTCAGCAACCGCAGGAAGGCAGCGGGCATGGACTCGATCCCCTCCATCACATCCTCGCGGAACCTGAGCCGGCCCTCGCGGTACCATGCCGCCAACTGTTCGATGCCTTCGTCGAACCGGTCGGCATAGTCGCTGACGAGGAAGCCCTCCATGCGGGCACGGTTGATGAGGAGTTGCCGGTGATGGCGCAGCCCGATGTCCGGTTGCTCGAACTTGCCGGAGAGCGAGACCAGACCGCAGATGATGATCCGGGCGTTGAGGGCCAGGTTCAACATCGCCGCATCGTGGATCGGCCCGCCGGTATTGTCGAAATAGATGTCGACGCCGGCCGGGCACATCTCCGCGACGGCGGCGGGCAGGTCCTCTGCCTCGCGATAGTTGATTCCGCCGTCGTAGCCGATCTCGCGGCACCAGTCGAGCTTGGCCGCGCTGCTGGCAATCGCGATGGCGCGGCAGCCCATGATCTTGGCGATCTGTCCGACCACCTGTCCGACGGCGCCCGACGCGGCAGAGACCAACACGGTCTCCCCCGGCTTCGGCCGCCCCAGGTCGAGCAACGCGAAATAGGCGGTCAATCCCGGCATGCCGAGATAGCTCACCGCGCTTTGGATCGGCGCGATCGACGGGTCCACCCGGCGCAGATGCTCGCCCTTCAGCACCGGGTATTCCTGCCAGCCGAATCCCATACTCTCTACGATATCGCCGGGTTTCCAGTCGGGGTGTTTGGAGGCGATCACCTCGCCGACCCCGCCGCCGCGCATGACATGGCCCAACTCGACACTCGCCGCGTAGTTCTTGGCAGGGCTGATTCGGCCGCGCATATACGGGTCGACCGACAGATACAGCGAGCGGATCAGCACTTGCCCGTCGCGCGGCTCGCGCATCGGCGATTCCTCGAGCCGCCAGTCGGCCTCCGTCGGCATGCCTTCGGGATAGGTGGCGAGAACCCAACGGCGATTAGTGTCGGTCACGGCGTTCCTCTTTTTGCGAAATTGATCTAAACAGCATCCTAATCCTGCAACACACCGTTGGCGAACACCCACTACCGGCCCCGCGCCGCAACCGAATAACAGACCTCATCAATGCAAAACTTCATCGAGCGGATTAAACTTGTCATTCGGATCGCAAGAATGTGGAGTCAGGCGCTGGATTTGGCCGCGAACGGTAGCTTCTCCGCCGCCTTGGAGGTCGTCCGTGAGATGGAGGCCCTCGGCGCATCGCGGTCAGAGCTGACATTGCTCAAAGGGATCCTGCTTTTCAAAATCGGCGACCCTGAAAATGCGCTGGATACACTGATCGTGGCCTACGAACGGATTTCGCGGGATCCGGCCATTGCGCCGCCGAACAACAAATATCTGATGTGTTTTGCATCGGTCTGGGGCCAGCGGGCCTTGCAGGCATTGGACCGGGAGGTTCGAACGCCGTTCATCGTCGATTTCCGGGACGTTCCGTTGAAGTTCGTCGCGCGGCCCTATAAGCGAAAATTTCCCCTGCGCGAACACCCGGATTGGGCGGAATAGAGCGGCGCGCCGCCACGCGGACTATACGCCGCCGAACGGCCGCCGAGACTTCCGAACCAAGAGAGGTCAATCGCCCGCGTCGACCTTCGCGATCTCTCCGCCCTCCAACAGGTAGAAAGCATCCTGCGGCTGTTCCAGGTCCATCATGTCCTGCGGGTCCAGTCCGGCATAAACCCCGCGAAGAACCCGGCCGACACCGCCATGGGCGACGACGATCCGCGACCCGCCATTCGGCAGCGCCTTGAGCCAGCGGCCGACCCGTGCCGCGAGCATGCCATAGCTCTCGCCGTCCGGCGGTACATAGTCCCAGCGCGCGGTGCGACGGCGGTCCAGCTCACCCGGGTATTTAGCGTCGATTTCCGTAAAGGTATGGCCATCCCATTCGCCCCAGCAAATCTCCATCAAGTCATCGTGGAATTCGCAAGCCGTATAGTCCAAGCCAGCCTCCTCGCAAATCAGCGCGGCGGTTTGGCGGCAACGGCCGAGCGGGCTCGCGACCATCCTTTGGTCCTTGCTGTCGGAGAGATGAGCGCCGAGCGCGCGGCCGACCCGCTGCGCCTGCTCCACGCCTGCGCGGGTAAGCGGAGAGTCAAGGTGACCTTGCATGCGGCCTTCACGGTTCCACATGGTTTCGCCGTGGCGGACAAGATAGATGCGCAAGATATACGGCCTTTCTTTATCGGAAGAACGTCTCTGAGCCGAGCGAGCGGGAGTGTAACGCGTTTCCGCGCCGGCGAAACCCGTCACCGGTGCCCCAAAAAAAGCCGCGCTTGACTTTCTACTTTATTTCCATATATCTGGAAATATGGAAACGAATGATGCTGTCACCGCGCTCTCGGCGCTCGCTCAGGAGACCCGCCTGCTGATCTTCCGCTGGCTGGTGGAGCGGGGCCCGCGCGGCGCGCCGGCCGGCGAGATCGCCGACGAAATGGGCTTGCCGGGCGCCACGCTGTCCTTCCACTTGAGTCAGCTCAAACAGGCGGGCTTGTTGTCCTGCGTGCGCGAGGGACGCTCGCTGATCTATTCGGCGAACTATCCGGCGATGACCGATCTGATGGCCTATCTGACCGAGAATTGCTGCCGCGGCGACGAATCCGCCTGCGGCCCCATCCCTTCCGACACCGCCATCGTGGCGGCGGACGCGACCCAAGGAGACTGATCCCCATGAAACGCCTGCATGTCCACGTGACGGTCAAGGACCTCGATGAATCGATCGGCTTTTACTCGACCCTGTTCGGCGCCACGCCGACGGTGACGGAATCCGATTATGCGAAATGGATGCTCGACGATCCCAGCGTCAACTTCGCCATTTCGGAACGCTGCGGCGTGACACCGGGCCTGAGCCATTTGGGCATTCAGGTCGATGAGGAGAGCGAGTTGTCGGAGCTGTCCGAGCGGCTCGAAGAGGCCGGTCGGCCCATCGTCGAGCAAAAGTCGGCGCAGTGCTGCTATGCCGAAGGCGACAAGGCGTGGGTGTCCGATCCGCAGGACATCGCTTGGGAGACGTTCCGCACCTTCGGGCAGATCACGGTTTATGGCGAGGATCGGGTGAAGCGCGAGGAGCTTTCGGCCGATGCCGGTGGCGCCTGCTGCCCGCAAACCACAGAACTTTAGCCCCGAAGTCCCGGCGGCCCAGCCGCCGCGACTTCGGCATGAGAATCCTTGCAAACCCCGGCCGCCTCGGCTATATAGCCGCCCGAGCTGTGGAGCCTGTATGATGAAAAAAGAAACCCATCCGGATTATCACGAGATCACGGTCCAGTTGACCGATGGATCCAGCTACAAGACGTTTTCGACCTGGGGCAAGCCCGGCGATACGCTGAAGCTGGAAATCGACCCGAAGTCGCACCCGGCCTGGACCGGCGTGCACCGCCTGGTCGATAGCGGCGGTCAGCTTGCCAAGTTCAACAAACGGTTCGAGGGTTTCGGCCTGAAATCCTGACGATCCGGCCGTTGAAACGAAGAAAGGCGCCTTTAGGCGCCTTTTTTAATGCCGCACTGCCGAGGTTTTCCTAGTCGGCGGCGGCGAGCTGCTGATCCAAACGGTTGATCCGAAGATACAGATCGTGGCTCCGCTCCAAAAGACGACGGAGTTGGATCGGCAGGATTTCGTAGTCGGCACGCCCGCGATCGAGGCACATCTTCTGCCCGCCCAGGCGATAGGTATGCTTTGCCGCCTGTTCCGGCGACATTTCCTCCAAATACACGGCTTTCTGCGTCAGCAGCCATGCCATCACCTGGGTCAGTCGGGTGGTCAGGCGCATCGTCTCGACGCTGATGACCATCTGATAAGCTTGACTGGCGTTCTTGCGGACCTCCGGGACCTTGGTCCCGATATAGTCGCGCGCCTCGATCAAGAGGTCATATGCCTCTTCATACGTGGACTCGAGCAAGAATGCCGATTGCGCCTTTTGCACGGGCCGGCGTCTCCCTTATTACACAGTGTCCCTTGGGTCTTTCGGCCGGATTTCTCCGCCCGCGCCCTTACTCTTAAGTATAAAGCCCGTGGTGCGGGGGTGAACCACTAAGCTTTTATTATTATTGGTTAATCAAATCCGGCAGTCACATGTAATTAAGCGCTATCCCTTTGGTACGAGCCGCGGAATCGGCGATATCTTGACAAGTCCGGTGCGCATTCCCACCTAGATTTTGTCACCCGATGCCAATTGTGGGTCGGGCGGCGTTTGAACCGGAGTTTGGCCATTTGGCGGCTCCATTGATCCCGTATCGCTTGCAAGGAGGATATGGCAATGCGCAGGTACGATTTTTCACCCCTTTTCCGCAGCACCGTTGGATTCGACCATCTGGCTCGGGTTCTCGATAACATTCCCGGCGAACAGGCCACCGGCTATCCGCCCTACAATATCGAGAAAACCGGAGAAGATTCCTATCGAATCACCATGGCGGTAGCCGGATTCGGGGAAAACGACATCGACATCCGAACCCAGGAAAACAAGCTCGTGATCGCCGGACGCGTGGAGAAGAGCGAGGACGACGAGTCCCGCGCCTTCCTGCACCGTGGCATCGCCGAGCGGGCCTTCGAGCGCACGTTCAGCCTCGCCGACCACGTTAAGGTCGCGACGGCGTCGCTTGAGAACGGGCTTCTGCATGTCGAACTCGTCCGCGAGGTCCCGGAGGCGATGAAGCCCCGCAACATCGCGATCACGACCGGCAAGGGCAAGACGGCCAAGATTGAGAAAAAGGCCGCCTAACCATCACCTGGTAAACTCCCTACCCCTTAACGCGCCCCGCTTCGTCGGGGCGCGTTTCGTTCGGGCGGTGTAAATCGCTGCGGGCTAGCAATCGCCTGGCACGACCAGCGACGCCATCACCGCCCTTACGGGATCGGGAATTCGAACCGGCCGCCGGTTCTCCCGATCCACATAGACATGAATGAAATGGCCGATGGCAGCCGCGTCGGGTTCGTCCTGGCGGAACAACCCGATGTCGTATGTCACGCTGGAATTGCCGAGCTTCGCGATCCGAAGGCCCGCCTCGACGACCTCGGGAAAGGCCAGTTCCTTAAGGAATTGGCATTTGGTCTCGACCACGATGCCGAAGATCTCGCCAGCGGCATAGTCGAGCACGCCATGCTCCATCAGATGCCCGTTCACCGCCGTGTCGAAGTAGGAGTAATAGACGACGTTGTTCACATGCCCGTAAACGTCATTGTCCATCCAGCGGGTCGGTATGGCGCGGAAATGCGGATAATATCCGCGACCCTTGGGGTCGGAGTCGCTCACAATTCGGTCTCCTGCATGGCAAACAACGCCTCGGCGCAAGCGCCCGGCGCTTCGAGCATCATCATATGCCCGGTTTCGGATAACACGGTCCGGCAGGCGTCCTTGGCCGCCTGAACCAGCGGCGCCGCCTTAGCGGCCGGCGTCATCCGGTCCTCTTCGCCCAGTACCAACAGCATCCGACAGGCAACTTGGGCTGCCATTGATGCCGCATCGCGATAGGCATCGCAGGCTGCGAAATCGGCATACAGCGCGCCCGCCGGTGCATCTGTCACGCAGGCCGCCACCTGAGGCGCGACGTCGCCCTGAGCGCCTGCCCCCACGCCCCATTTGGCGATCAAGGCCGCCACCTTGGGATCGTTCGCCTGCGCCATCGCCAGGAGATCGGGATGAACCGGCATTTGCGCCGCGACACCCAAAAGGGCCGCCGCACGGACCTTACCTGGATGCCGGCCCGCCAGTTCCAGAACCACCAAGGCGCCCATCGAATGACCGACGGCGATCACCGCGGCGTCGCCGAGTACATGGACGACTTCGGCCAGCCAATCCGCCATGTCACCGATGGTTCCGAGAAGGCTGCCTGCGCTGCCGCCATGCCCCGGCAGATCGACCGCCACCCAGGGCCGGCCGGCCTCCGTGAACGCGGCGGTCACCGGGCTCCAGACCGTGTGGTCCATCCCGGCACCGTGCACGAACAGGGTTATCGGGGCATTCGCATCGGCATCCGGCAAGACGCCGGCAACGCGGACATTCTCGCCGCGAACGGATAGGTTTTCCATGGGTCACCGCTTCGAATACGTGTGAACAGCCTCACCGCGGCGACAGTAGCGAGGGGGTGGCGGTGGCTCAATGGCGCGCCGCAAGTTGCGGAAAAAAAAGCCGAGCCCAGAGGGCTCGGCAAGAGACAGGGAGGTATCAAGTACTAAGTGGATCCGAGAGACCCACGTGAGGCACTTAAGTGGCACAAGTGTGCTGGCCCTGTTATCGCCCCAAAGCCCTAACAAAGTGTTAACGCCTCGCCCAACGGCAATATTTCTGCAACCATTTGATTTTATGTAACTTTAAAGAGGAAAAGTAGAGGTAAACGTGCAAATTCGGCCACCGGAACGCCCAACATTAACGTTTACCCGCACCGGCCCCCATCCGAACTGCCTATTTCTTGAAGACATCCTCGGCGGCGCTGCGATAGTCCCGTTTGGCGGCAATTTCCGCCCGCGCCCGCTCGATCTCGGCCTCCATTTCGGCGATGTATTCCTCCAGCGCTTCGATGGACATGATTTCCAGATCTTTCGGTTTCTTCCGCTGGGTCCGCGGTTCAAGGTCCTGTTCTTCCATCATTTCCTCCGTCAATCGCGCTGCCGTCTTGCAAGTGTGGTGGCTAGCGGCTAGACCTGCAACCCTGCTAAGACATTTTCATATCGACCAGGACTCCAGGTAAACCCCCATGACTTTGCCGGACTCAATGACCGTTATCGAAGTGCCCGAGGCGGGCGACGCGGACGCCATGACGGTGGGAACGCGTCCCGTGCCGACACCGGGACCGGACGACGTGCTGATCAAGGTCGCGGCCGCCGGCGTCAACCGGCCAGACGTGTTCCAACGCGCCGGCGCTTATCCGCCGCCGCCGGGGGCGACCGACCTGCTGGGCCTCGAAGTGGCCGGCACAATCGTCGCGGTCGGCGATGCCGTCACCGATTGGAGCGTCGGCAACGACGTCTGCGCGCTCACGCCGGGCGGTGGATATGCGGAATACTGCATCACGCCTGCGGCCCACTGTCTGCCGATACCCAAGGGATACGACATGGTGCAGGCCGGTTCGCTGCCGGAAACCTTCTTCACCGTTTGGCACAACGTGTTCCAGCGCGGCGGCCTGAAAGCGGGCGAAACCTTCCTGGTCCACGGCGGGTCGAGCGGAATCGGGACCACGGCGATCCAACTGGCCAAGCAATTCGGCGCGACCGTCATCACGACCGCGGGTAGCGACGAAAAATGCAAGGCTTGCGAAGAGCTCGGCGCCGATCTCGCGATCAACTACCGCGAACAGGACTGGCCGGCGGTCGTCAAGGAGTTCACAGGGAAGAAAGGCGTCGATCTGATCCTCGACATGGTCGGCGGCGATTATGTGCAGAAGAATCTGAGCTGCCTCGCCTGGGACGGCCGCATCGTGAATATCGCCTTCCTGAAAGGTTCGAAGGTCGAAGTCAATCTGGCGCTCTTCATGATCAAACGGCAGACGATGACCGCCTCCACGCTGCGGCCGCAGTCGGACGAGGACAAGGCGGTGATGGCCCGCGAATTGCGGGAACAGGTCTGGCCGTTGCTGGACGAGGGCAAAATCCGCTCCATGGTCTACAAGACTTTTCCGCTGGCGGAGGTCTCGGAGGCGCACCGGCTAATGGAATCGAGCGCCCATATCGGAAAAATCATGCTGACCGTAGGAAATTCATAGAAAATCATCGCAACATCACCACTTGCGGTCCGCTATGCGCGACCGCATATTACAAACTCTGGCGTAATCAAACGGCGCGTTCCGGCCGGTCCGGTTATTTTCCGGGCGGCGGGTGCGTCTTTTGGGGGACCTCATGAATAAACCATTGATGCCAAAGGCGACGGCCGTGTGGCTTGTCGAAAACACCGCTCTGACATTCGACCAAATCGCCGATTTCTGCGGTCTCCATATGCTGGAGGTCCAGGCAATCGCGGACGAGGAAGTCGCCATCGGCATGCAGGGGATGGACCCGATCGCCAACGGCCAGGTCACCAAAGAGGAAATCGAGCGCTGCGAGGGCGACCCCAGCACGCGCCTCGAAATGTTGAAGTCGGACATTCCGCAACCGACGGCGCGGGGCGCGGGACCGCGATACACGCCGCTTTCGAAGCGGCAAGATAAACCGGACGCCATCGCCTGGCTGCTACGGCACTATCCGGAACTGTCCGATGCCCAGATCGGCCGCCTGATCGGCACGACCAAACCGACGATCAACGCGGTCCGGGACCGGACCCATTGGAATTCGCCGAACCTGCGGCCGCGCAGCCCGGTCGAGTTGGGGCTCAGCAAGCATGAAGATCTCAGCATCGCGTTGGAGAAGGCGCAGAAAGCCGCCGCGCGGAAAGCCAAGCGCGAAGGAAAGCCGGCGCCGCAGCCGAGCCAGTTCCCCCCGGTAGAGGAAAATGCCGAGCCGCAGCAGGAACTGTCCGGGGTCGAGCCGCAAACCGATACGGCCGTTCCGCAAAACCCTTTCCAGAACACCACCGAATAATCGCCTGACCGGCGCGGGCGTGCCCGCGTCGCCGGTCAGCTTTGCGCGTAGCCGACGGTCTTCAGCGCGCCTTCGATCTCGTCCAGGATCACCGGGTCGTCGATGGTCGCCGGCATCTTAAAGTCCTCGGCATCGGCGATCTTCTGCATCGTGCCGCGCAGGATCTTGCCGGATCGCGTTTTCGGCAACCGGTCCACGACCGTCACCGTCTTGAAGGCGGCGACCGGACCGATTTCCTGCCGCACCAGCTTCACCGCTTCGTCGGCGATGTCCTGCTCGTCGCGGGCGACCCCCGCATTCAGTACCAAGAAGCCGAGTGGCAATTGCCCTTTGAGCTGGTCGGCGACACCGATCACCGCGCATTCCGCCACATCCGGGTGTGAGGCCAGGACCTCCTCGATCGCGCCGGTCGATAGGCGATGCCCTGCCACGTTGATGACGTCGTCGGTCCGGGTCATGACGAAGATGTAACCGTCCTCGTCCAGATAGCCCGCGTCGCCGGTCTTGTAGTAGCCGGGAAACTCGGCCATGTAGGACTCGACGTAGCGGTCCGACGCATTCCACAGATTGGGGAAACAGGACGGCGGCAACGGAAGCTTGACGCAGATCGCGCCCATCTCGCCACGCGGCAGTTCCGATCCGTCGTTGTCCAGGATCTGCACGTCGTATCCCGGCGCGGCCCGCGTCGGCGAGCCGGCCTTTACCGGCAGCATCTCGATCCCGATGCAGTTGGTTCCGATCGACCAGCCGGTCTCCGTCTGCCACCAATGATCGATGACCGGGACCTTAAGGTTGTCCTCGGCCCAATGCAGCGTGTCGGGATCGGTGCGCTCGCCCGCCAAAAACAGGGTGCGGAAGGTGCCGAGATCGTAGTCCTTGATCAGCTTGCCTTCCGGGTCTTCCCGCTTGATCGCGCGGAAGGCGGTCGGCGCGGTGAACATCACGCTCACCTTGTGCTCGGAAAGCACGCGCCAGAAGACGCCCGCGTCCGGCGTGCCGACGGGCTTCCCTTCGAACAGAATCGTCGTGCTGCCGTGGAACAGGGGCGCATAAACGATATACGAGTGCCCGACCACCCAGCCGACGTCCGACGCCGCCCAGTAGACCTCGCCGGGGTCGACGCCGTAGATGTTCTTCATCGACCATTTCAGGGCGACGATATGCCCGCCGGTGTCACGGATGACGCCCTTCGGCTGTCCGGTCGTCCCAGAGGTGTAGAGGATGTAGAGCGGGTCCGTCGCCTTGACCGGCACGCAATCGGCAGGCGTGGCCGAGGACATCGCCTCGTGCCAATCGACATCGCGCCCCTCGACCGGGGCGACCGGATGCTGCTCGCGCTGCAGCAGCACGACCCGCCCGATCTTGTGCTTCGCCAGGTCGATCGCCTCGGCCACCATCGGCATGTATTCGACGATGCGGCCGGGCTCGATCCCGCAGGTGGCGGTGACGATCAGCTTGGCTCCGGAATCGTCGATCCGGGTCGCCAGTTCCTGCGGCGCGAACCCGCCGAACACGACGCAATGGATCGCGCCGATGCGCGCGCAGGCGAGCATGGCGATCGCCGCCTCCGGCACCATCGGCATGTAGATGATCACCCGGTCGCCATACCCGACGCCTTCGGACTGAAGTATGCCGGCGAAACGCGCGACCTGATCCTGCAGCTCGGCATAGGTGATCTTGCGCTGCACGCCGCCGGTGATCGGGCTGTCGTAGATGATCGCGTTCTGATCGGCGCGGCCGCCCTCCACGTGACGGTCGACCGCGTTGTAGCACGTGTTGGTCTCGGCGCCGGGGAACCATCGGTAAAAGGGCGGATTGCTATCGTCCAGCACCTTGTCCCAACGCTTATACCAATGCACGTCTTCGGCCGCCTCCGCCCAAAACCCCTCAGGGTCGTTTATGGAACGGGCGTAGATTTCATCGAATTTTCCGGCCATGACCGACCACCTTTTTGAAGCTCATCAACCCTGCCGCACCGCCCGCGCACGAGATCGTTCGCCGCCGCCCCGTGCTGCGCTGCCTCCGGCGCACTCAAGAACGAGTATAGGATGCGCTCACCCTTTGCAAAACACCAGTCGAATACCTCATAGTGGTGGCATTCAGACTGGAACGCGGACAAACCGCGTCGATTGACTGCACCGAGGTTTCGCCATGACCGGGAGTCCCTACGACACCGATCTCGACAAGAACGGCGCCAATTTCATGCCGTTATCGCCGTTGACATTCATCCGGCGGGCCGCCGCGGTTTATCCCAACCGGGACGCCGTCGTCCATGGCGATTGGCGAATCACCTGGTCCGAGGCGTATGGCCGCGCGCGGCGGTTGGCAAGCGCCCTGCAACGGCGCGGCATCGGCAAGAACGATACCGTCGCGGTCATGGCGCCCAACGTCCCTGCGATCTACGACGCGCATTACGGCGTGCCGATGGCGGGCGCGGTGTTGAATACGCTGAATGTCCGGCTCGACGCCGACACCATCGCCTTCACGTTGGACCACGGCGAGGCGAAAGTACTGATCACCGACCGCGAATTCTCGCCGACGATCAAAGCGGCGCTCGAGAAATGCAAGACCCCTCCGCTGGTCATCGACATCGACGACCCGCTGGCCGACGGCGGCGACCTGCTCGGCGACATCACTTACGAGGATTTCCTGACGGAAGGCGATCCCGGCTTCGAATGGTCGCTGCCGGACGACGAGTGGGACGCGATCTCGCTGAACTACACGTCGGGCACCACAGGCAATCCGAAGGGCGTGGTCTATCATCACCGCGGAGCCTACCTGCTGGCGCTCGGCAACATCCTCGCCTGGAACATGCCTGTGCACGCCACCTACCTGTGGACGCTGCCGATGTTCCACTGCAACGGATGGTGCTTCCCGTGGACGCTGGCGGCGAACGGCGGGACCAGCGTCTGCGCGCGCCGGGTCGAGCCGGCGGCGATCTTCGACGCCATCGCGGACGAAGGCGTCACGCATTTCTGCGGCGCGCCGGTCGTCCTCAACATGGTGATCAACGCCAAGCCGGAAGAACGCCGCGCCTTGCCGCGCACGGTCGAGGTGATGACCGCCGCCGCGCCGCCGCCGCCCGCCGTGCTGCAGCGGATGGAAGAGGACGGCTTCCACATCACCCATGTCTACGGGTTGACCGAATCCTATGGGCCGTCGGTCGTCTGCGTCTGGAATGACGACTGGAACGACCTGTCGCCGGACGACCGGGCGCTCAAGAAATCGCGCCAAGGCGTCCCCTACGCCGTGCTCGAGGACCTGATGGTCGCCGATGCCAAGACCCTGGAGCCGGTCGCGCGCAACGGCGAGCAACTGGGCGAAGTGTTCATGCGCGGCAACGTGGTGATGAAGGGCTATCTCAAGAACCCGGCCGCGACCGAGGAAGCTTTCGCCGGCGGCTGGTTCCATACCGGGGACCTGGGCGTGTGGGAGCCCGACGGCTATATCGCGCTGCGCGACCGGTCGAAAGACATCATCATCTCGGGCGGAGAAAACATCTCGACCATCGAGGTCGAAGGCGCGCTCTACCGGCACCCGAAGGTGCTGGAAGCCGCCGTCGTCGCCAAACCCGACGACCATTGGGGCGAAGTGCCCTGCGCCTTCGTCACCCTGAAGGACGGTGAGGACGCGACCGAGCAGGAAATCATCGATTTCTGCCGGGACGTCATGGCGCATTTCAAATGCCCGAAACAGGTGGTGTTCGGCCCGCTGCCGAAGACCTCGACCGGCAAGGTCCAGAAATTCGTGCTGCGCGACCGGGTGGCGCAGGGCTAAGACCCGATCAGTTTTCTCCGGCCGTCGCGCCGGTCTTCACCATCGCGGCGATCTCCTCGTCCGAATAGCCGACCTCGCGCAGCAGTTCCGCGCTGTGCTCGCCATGCGCGGGCGCGGGTCGGGACTGGCCGCCGGGACTGGCGGCGAAGCGGACGGGGATGTCGGGAATCTTGAGCGGCCCCTCGGTCGGGTGCGTCATGTCCTGGAAATACCCGACCGCCTTCAAATGCGGATCGTCCGGCAGGTCTTCGTAGGCATAGATCGGCCCGCAGGGTACATCGGCCTTTTCCAGCGCTTCGCGCAACGCCTCGGTCTCCCATTCGGCAACGATGCCGGCCAACGTGCGGTAAAACTCGTCCGCGTTCTGATAGCGCACGGCCGGGTCGCTTACGCGCGGGTCCGCCGCCAGATCGTCCCGCCCGACCGCGGTGAAAAAATTGACCCAATGCTTGGTGGATCCCGGCAGGATGCACAGATACCCGTCCTTGGTCTTGAAAGGTTTCCGGTTGGGCAGCTTGGCGCGGCTATACCCCGCAGGACCGGCGGGCGGGTCGTAGATCATGTCGGCCCAATGCTCCATCAAGTTGAAGTGGACATTGGATTCGAACATCGGCACCTCGACCGCCTGCGCTTCGCCCGTGCGTTCGCGATGCAGCAGCGCGGCGATCACCGCGTGCACCACGTACAATCCGGTCGTCTTGTCGCAATTCATCGCGGGCATCAACCGAGGTTCATCGGTAATCCAGGACAGGTTCGACGCGGTGCCGCACAGGCCCTGAATGATGTCGTCATAGGCCGGGCGCGCCGCGTAGGGACCGTCCTGCCGGAAGCCATAGGCGCCGCAATAGATCAGCTTGGGATTGACCGCGCGGCATTCTTCATAACCCAAACCCAACCGATCCATGGCCTGCGGCCGAATCGAATAGAGCAACACATCGGCATCCTTGAGCAGCCGCAGCAAGGCGTCGCGACCGGCCGGTTGCTTCAGGTCCAGCATGACGCTGCGCTTGTTCTTGTTGAGGTTCATGTAGATCGACCTCATGCCCGGCGTCTTGCCCTGCGCATAGTTGCGCGTCTGGTCGCCCGCCGGCGATTCGATCTTGATCACGTCCGCGCCCATTTCGCCCATCATCATGGACGCCATCGGCCCCATGATAACCGTCGTCATATCGATGATCCGATACCCGGAAAGCGGTCCGGTCATTTCATGATCTCCCAACTGAACCTATTGGCGGTCGTGGTGTGGTCATTGGTCGCGTCCGGCGGCCACCGTCACGCCATCCCGAACCATCGCGTCGATCTCGTCATCGGTCAGGCCCGCTTCGCGCAGCAACTCGACACTGTGCTCGCCGAGAAGCGGCGCGTGACGGTCGATGCCGCCCGGCGATTTCGAAAAGGCCGTAGGCACATCGGCGAGAATGATGCGCCCTTCGGTCGGATGGTCGACTGTCCGGAAGAAACCGGTCGCCTTGAGTTGCGGATCCTCGAACAGATCTTCGAGCCGGTTCACCGCACCGGCGGGAATGTCCGCCTCGTCGAGCGCCGTCAGAAGATCCTGCGTGGTCCACTCGGCAACGGCGGCGGCCACCATCCGATACAGCTCGTCCACGGACTCGCTGCGTTTCGCGGGATCGGTAATACGCGAATCGTCCACCATGTCGTCCTTGCCGATCATGCGGAAGAAATTCTGCCAGTGACGCAGGGTATAAGGCAGCATGCAGACATGCCCGTCCCGGGTCGCGAAGGGACGGCGGAACGGCGCGCGCGATCGGGAATAACCCGGCTCGCCGAGCGGCGGATCGAACAGCATGCCCGCGGCGTGTTCGAGCATGTTGAACCCGACCATGCTTTCGAGCATGGGGACCTCGACATGCTGCCCTTCGCCCGTGCGCTCGCGGTGCAGCAACGCCATGGTGATCGTGTACACAAGATGCACGCCGACGATCTTGTCGACGATCGAGGACGGGATATAGCGGGGCTCGCCGGTCGTAAAGGCCTGGGTCGCGACGAGGCCGGACAATCCCTGGATGATGTCGTCGTAAGCCGCCTTGCCGGAATACGGGCCGCCCGGCCGGAACCCCAGGGCACCGGCGTAAATGATCTTTGGATTGGCGTCACGGCAGACGTCGTAGCCGAGGCCCAGCCGCTCCATCGCCTCGGGCCGGACCGAGTAGACGAGGACGTCCGCGGACTTCACCAACCGCAGCAGCGCATCGCAGCCAGCTGGCTTCTTGAGGTCGAGGACGAGGCTTCGCTTGTTTCGGTTGGCGTTCAGGAAAACGGTGCCCATGCCGCGGTGGCGCGCGGGCTGAATATCGCGGGTGATGTCGCCTTCCGGCGCTTCGATCTTGATGACGTCGGCGCCGTTGTCGCCGAGAATCTGGGTCGCGAACGGTCCGAGAAAGACGGACGTTAAATCGAGGATGCGGTATCCCGCAAGCGAACCGGGCATGAAACGGCACCTTAGGAAAAGGCTAGGAGATGGCCCGAGAGTGTCGCCGGGGCCGTGTTATCGGCGCGAAACCGGCCAAATATCTCTTTTCCCTACACCGACGTCAAACCGGTGCGGGCCGCTTCGTCACGGGGTCTACGAACGGGGCCTATTCGGTCCCGGTAAGCTGCGCCAGTTGGTCTTTGACCGCGAGTTTCTTGCGTTTAAGATCTGAAATTTCGAGTGAGTCCGGTAATGGTCGTGCCTCCTCCTCGCGTAAGGCGGCATCAAGATCGCAATGCTGTTTTTCTAAAGTCTGAATTTGATCTTCGAGAGAAAGGTCACCTACCGTGACGCCTTCTGTCATTGTGTTGGACATATACACCTCCACTTAGCCGTGAATGCTACCAATTACCTCACTTCACCGCCCACCTCGGTCCTTTACATCGTATCGTGCCAGAAACGGCTTGTCACCACGGGTGAAGGCTTAGATTCCTGCCGATTGGCCCTAATCGGCCGCGGTCGGCCCCGACCTGAAACATCCTGCGAGAATGGTCTCGCAATCCCCCTCGTCCGCCGGTTCCGGCGACACATCGATTTCGCCCAAATAGCGCCTGACATTCCGGTCCGCACGGGCCGCCGCAAGAACACTTAAATCCTTTTTTTCATTAATATTTTTTGTGATCGCGTATAGATAATCCTGCTGCTGGCGCTCGCTTTCCAGTTCGATCCGCTTGACCCGCGAGCGCAGCGATTCGACCTCGGCGGCGGCCATTCCGGGGAAGCCTGATTTCATCCGCCGTCGCACCTCGCGCAACGGTCGGACCACCTGCTCGCGCCAATCCGCCGTCGCCTCCACCACCGCCGCAACCTCGCCGCTTTCGACCGCCGAGTCGCGTACCGTGCCCAGCCAGCAAAAGTAGAAGAAAAGATTCACATCCACACCATGGCGGTCCTGCAGGCGAAGGCACGCCTCCGCCACGCCATCGACCCGATAGGCCGTCACCGAGAAGTCCCAGAATGGGTTTTTCGTCGGGTTACTCATCGGGTCCTCGGTCACTGATCCCCCAGGCAGATATCCAAAGCGCGCGCCGTCGCCACGATGGGGCCATTCACGTCCACCACATGCGGCTGAGCGGTCGCGGCGGCCAAAGGCACGTCGATAAGTCCACGATTGCGCCATCCGACCATCCGGTCAAATTTCCCGGCCGCCACCAAGTCGACGGCATGGACACCGAAGGCCGACGCCATCAGCCGGTCGCGGGCATCCGGCGTACCGCCGCGCTGTATATGGCCGAGCACGGTCACCCGGGTTTCCGCATCGATATGGTCGGCCAACTTATCGGCGATGTAGTGACCGATCCCGCCGTATCGATGCTTCTCCGCGCTTTTCACTGTAACTGGCTCGCCGGTTTCCGTCTTGACCGCCTCGGCGACGACGACCAAGGAAAAATTGCGCCCGTGGCGGCGGACGCGATCGATCTTCCGCGCCACATGCTCCAGCGCGTACGGGATTTCCGGAATCAGGATCACATCCGCGCCACCGGCGATTCCCGCGACAATCGCGATATGGCCGGCATCGCGCCCCATGACCTCCAGGATCATAACCCGGTCATGGCTGGCCGCGGTCGGTTGCAGACTGTCGAGCGCTGTTGTCGCCGCGTGCACGGCCGTATCGTAACCGATCGAAACCTCGGTCTCGCCGACGTCGTTGTCGATGGTCTTCGGGATGCAGACCAGGTTTATCCCGCCTTGCTGCGCCAGCCGCCGCAAGAGGGCCTGGCTGCCGTCGCCGCCGATACCGATCAACGCATCCAGCCCAAGCTCGCGGTAGCCCTCGATGACCTCCTCCGAACGGTCGACGATACTGCCGTCCCGCATCGGATAGGCGTAGGGATCGCCGCGGTTGGTACTGCCCAGGATCGTGCCGCCTCGCCGCAGCAACGTCCCGTCGAATTCCTCCACGGTGAGCGGACGCGCCCGCACCGGGCGTTCCATCAAACCCCGCGTTCCGTGTTCGATGCCGATCACCTCCCAGCCAAAACCCAGGACAGCGCGGTATACGACCGCACGCAGGACAGCGTTGAGCCCGGCGCAATCCCCGCCGCTGGTCAGCACGCCGATACGTTTAATGTCGCTCACTGTAACCCCCATTGATTCGCCGGAACTGGCCTGGATATCCTTACGCACAGGAAGACCCCAAGCCACGATTATTTTGTTACAATACGAGCCAGATCGGAACAGGCGACGCGGCCAAACGATGAGCAAACAAGACACCATTCGACGGCAGCTCGAGGAACTCAAGCTCGAACATCGCGACCTGGACGACGCGATCGCACGGGTGTTGGAAAACCCGCCTTACGATCAATTGAAGGTGCAACGGCTGAAGAAAAGAAAACTCATCCTCAAGGACGAGATCAGCCGGCTCGAAGACCTGCTGCTGCCGGACATCATCGCCTGACCGCACTTCGTCCGGCGTTGCGGCCTAGAACCGGAATTGTCCGCCGTTTACGTGAATGACTTCGCCGGTAACGAAGCCACCCGTTTCGCCGGCAAGGTAAAGGCATGCGTTGGCGATATCGTCCACGGTGCCGATCCGTTTTACCGGGATGGCCTCGATACGGGCCTTCCGCCAGACCTCGGGATCGTCATACTGGCTCCAGTCGCGGGTAGTGTCGATCGCACCCGGCGAGACAGTGTTCGCGGTGATGCCGTGCGGCCCGAGTTCGAGCGCCAACGCCTTGGCGAAGGCATGCACGCCCGCCTTGCAGGTGATGTTGTGGGTGCGGGTCGGCACATGGGCCGCGAACCCATCGACCCCGGAAATATGGATGATGCGGCCCCATCCGCCCTTTTTCATCAACGGCACGACGCAGCGCGCCAGATAGAAGGCGGAGTTCAAATTCGTGTTGATCGTGTCCTGCCAATCCTCGACGGAGATGTCCTCGACCGGCTGCTTCTTCCGGATCGAGACATTCGAGACCGCGATGTCGACGGTGCCGAATTTGTCCGCCGCCTGGTCCACCATCGCCTCGACGGCGGCCGCATCGCCGACATCGGCCATGACGCCGAGGGCCTTGCCCCCCGCCGCCTCGATATCGGCGACGACCTTATCGACCTTCTCGCGGGACGAATGCCCGTTGACCACGACATTGGCCCCGGCGGCCGCGAACAGTTTTACGATGGCTTCGCCGATATTCTGACCCGATCCGGTGACGAGCGCGGTGCGGCCTTTGAGCGGTTGCGGGTCGAGCATGTTCTGTCCTTTACGCTGATGGGTGGGATAACGTCGGCGCACACAATGGCACAGCGAACGCCGCACGGTGTCAAATCCACCTACATGCCCGAGGAGATTTCCGTTCGCTTTGAACGCTTCACCCCATCGGAAATGAGAAAGGGCCGGCTGCCATTGATTGGCAACCGGCCCTCAGGGGACGTCCAACGCGGATCAAACGCCCCTTTAGAACTGGGCCGTTTCCGTCGAGCCCGCCATGGCGGTGGTCGACGACTTGCCACCGGTCACCGTGTTGGAGACCGCGTCGAAGTAGCCGGTGCCCACTTCTCGCTGATGACGGGTCGCGGAGTAGCCGTCGGCCTCCGCCGCGAACTCGGCCTGCTGCAGCTCGGAATAGGCCGCCATCCCCCGGTCCCGATAGTCGCGGGCCAGACGGAAGGTGTTGTAGTTCAGGCTGTGGAACCCGGCGAGCGTGATGAACTGGTACTTGTAGCCCATCGCCGCGATCTCGCGCTGGAACGCTTCCATCTGCGCCTCGTCCATATGCTTCGCCCAGTTGAAGGAAGGCGAGCAGTTATAGGCCAGCATCTGTTCCGGGAATTCCTTGCGGACCGCCTCGGCGAACTGCCGCGCTTCCGACAGGTCGGGGGTCGAAGTCTCGCACCAGATCAGATCGGCATAGGGCGCCACCGCCAGCCCGCGGGCGATCGCCATCTCGATACCGCCGGTCATCCGGTAGAAACCCTCGGCCGTCCGCTCGCCGGTCAGGAAGGGCCTGTCACGGTCGTCGATATCGCTGGTGATCAGCCGCGCCGCATCCGCATCCGTCCGCGCCATCAGCACGGTCGAGACGCCCATCGAGTCCGCCGCGAGCCGCGCCGCGGTCAACGTGCGGATGAACGCGCCGGTGGGGATCAGCACCTTGCCGCCCAGATGGCCGCATTTCTTCTCGGACGCAAGCTGATCCTCGAAATGAATGCCGCTGGCGCCCGCCTCGATCATCGCCTTGGTCAGTTCGAAGGCGTTGAGCGGCCCGCCGAACCCGGCTTCCGCATCCGCGATGATCGGCAGCATGTAGTCGATCTGTTCGTTCGATACGCCGTCGATCCGTTCCATATGCTGAACCTGATCGGCCCGCATCAAGGCCTGGTTCATGCGGCGGATCACCTTCGGCACGCTGTCCACCGGGTACAGGCTTTGGTCCGGATACATCTGCCCGGCGCTGTTCGCGTCGGCCGCAACCTGCCAACCCGACAGGTAGATCGCCTTCAGCCCCGCCTTGGCATGCTGGACGGCCTGGTTGCCGGTGAAGGCGCCGAAGGTCGGCACATATTTCTCGGTTTGCAGCAGGGACCAAAGCTTGCGCGCACCGGCCTCGGCGATGCTGTGGCGCTCGCGAAAGGAGCCACGCAGCCGTTCCACCTCGGCCGGCGTGTAGTCGCGCTGCACATGGTCCCAGCGGCCCGGTGCGGCGGCCGGCCAGTCGCGGTCCGGGCGTTCCAAGAGTGATTCGGGTTCCAGGGTGTCGATTATCTTGTTCATAACAGCCTCGCTCATTGCAAATTGGGTTTGATCCGTCCGCTTCTCCCCGTCTGAACGATCCAGCGGTCCAACCAATTGCCGCAGAATTCAGCGTCCCAACGTCGAAGCAAATTCGATTTAGTAAATTCATCACTTATCGAAAAAATTATCTATAACTTCTTGCTATACAAAAGTTTTAGATGTAAATGATAAGAATAATATTTTTTGTAAAATGTAAATTTTGTAAATATTTAATGAGGACAGGCGAATGAGCGCGACGGCAAGCGCCCCCGGCAACCGGGTCAAGGTCCGGCTTGGCGCAAAGATCAGGCGCCTGCGGCGCGATTACCGCATGAACCAGGCACAACTGGCCGAGCGGCTGGGCATTTCCGCCAGCTATCTGAATCTGATCGAACACAACCACCGCAACGTGACGGTCGGTCTGTTGCTCAAGTTGGCGGAAGTTTTCCAGCTCAACATCAACGAGTTGGCCGAAGACGACGAAAGTCATCTGGTCTCCAACTTGATGGAGGCGTTCGACGACGCATTGTTCGAGGAAATCGACCTGACCAACGTCGAAATCCGCGAGTTGGTCGGGGCGGCCCCGGTGGCGGCAAAGGCGATCTTGGCGCTCTACGACGCCTATCGGACCCAACAGACGGATATGCGCAGCCTCGCGGATCAACTTTCAGACGAAGCGGGGGCGTTGCTCGACTTCGAATCCCGGATGCCCGCCGACCTGGTGTCCGACTTCATTCAAAGCGCCGGGAACTACTTCCCGGATATCGAGGAGGAAGCCGACCGAGTAGGGCAAGACGCGAAGTTCGACAGGCAGAACCCCATCGCGAGCATGACCGCCTATCTGCGCGACGCTTTCGGCGTCCGCGTCGCCGTGTTGCCGCCCGCGCCCGGATTCGAAACCATGCGGCGCTATGACTCCACATCGCGCGTCCTGGAAATTTCCGAGATGCTGCCGCGCAGCAGCCGTATCTTCCAACTAGCCCACCAGATCGGGCTGCTGTCGATCAGCCCCGTGTTCGATACCCTGCTCATCGAAGGCGGCGTGAAGTCGGCGGAGGCGCGGCGGCTGGGACGGATCAGCCTGGCCAATTACTTCGCGGCGGCGCTGATGATGCCCTACGACGACTTCCTTGGAATGGCCGAGGGGCTGCGCTACGACATCGAACTGCTGCAGCACCACTACAACGCCAATTTCGAGCAGGTCTGCCACCGCTTGACGACGTTGCACAAGCCGGCCGCGCGGGGCATTCCGTTCCACATGCTGCGGGTCGACATCGCCGGCAATATTTCGAAGCGGTTCTCGGCCTCGGGATTGCGTATTCCAAGGCACGGTGGCGCCTGCCCCCGATGGAACGTCTACACGGCCTTCCTGACGCCGGACGTCATCCATGCCCAGGTCTCGCGGATGGGCGACGGTAACGGGTATTTCTGCATCGCACGGACGCTTCAAAAACGCGGTGGCGGCCACGGCTCCCCGCAAAGCATCCTGTCGATCGGGCTCGGCTGCGAACTGTCCCGGGCACGGGAGTTGGTCTACTCGGACGGCATCGACCTCGACAATCCGGACCAAGCCGTCCCCGCCGGCGTGCAATGCCGGGCCTGCGAACGCATGGATTGCCGCCAACGGGCGTTCCCGCCGGTACACCACAAGCTGGACGTGAACGAGAACACGCGCGGCCTGTCGGCCTACGTATCGCCCCCCGCGCGCTAGAATTGCCGCCGCCGATGCATCGCGATCTGCTTGCACCCACGGGGCCGCAACCTATAATGCGCCGCTTCAACGCAGTACCGCCGCTTAACAAGGAAAGACGTGCGCCATGACCGACGCACCGCAGGTCGGAATCATCATGGGAAGCCAGTCCGACTGGTCGACTATGCAACATGCCGCCGAAACGCTCGAGAGCTTAGGCGTGCCGTTCGAGACCCGCATCGTCTCCGCGCACCGCACGCCGAAGCGGCTCGTCGACTATGCCGAAGGCGCGCGCGATCGCGGCCTGAAGGCGGTGATCGCCGGCGCCGGCGGTGCCGCGCATCTGCCCGGCATGACCGCAGCGATGACGCCCCTGCCCGTCTTCGGCGTGCCTGTCGAGAGCAAGGCGCTCAGTGGCATGGACAGCTTGTTGTCCATCGTCCAGATGCCCGCGGGCATTCCCGTCGGCACCTTGGCGATCGGCCGCGCCGGCGCCGTCAACGCCGCCCTGCTGGCGGCCGCGGTGGTCGCATTGTCCGAACCGGCCGTGGCCAAGGCGCTGGACGATTGGCGCGCGGATCAGACGGCCTCGGTCGCCGACAGCCCGGCAGACGACTGACGATGGCGGACGACACGGCGCAACGGCTGGACCCCGGATCGACGATTGGCATCCTCGGCGACGGCCAACTTGGCCGGATGATCGCGCTTGCCGCCGCGCGCCTAGGATACCGCTGTCATACTTTCGCCGATCGTCCGGACAGCCCCGCCGCGCAGGTCTGCGCCGCTTCGACCGTCGCCGACTACGGCGACCAGCAGGCGCTCGACAGCTTCGCGGATGCGGTGGACGTGGTCACCCTGGAGTTCGAGAACGTGCCGGAAGCCTCGGTCCGCTACCTCGCGGAACGCGTGCCGGTCCGGCCTGGCCCCGAAGTCCTCGCCATCGCGCAGGACCGATTGCTCGAGAAGAATTTTCTGAACAGCGTTGGCATCCTGACCGCGCCTTATGCTCACGTCACCGACCTACCGTCGCTCGAGAAAGCGGTCGACGCCATCGGCCGGCCCAGCGTCCTCAAGACGGCGCAGTTCGGCTATGACGGCAAGGGACAGATCCTCATCGACGGCGATTCGAGCCTCGCGCAGGTGTTCCGCCAGATCAATTCGAAACACACCGTGCTTGAAGGCTGGATCGATTACGCCCTGGAGATTTCCGTCATCGTGGCGCACGGCCTGACCGGCGAAACGGTTTCCTACATTCCCGTCGAGAACCGGCACGTCAATCACATCCTCGACACGACGATCGCCCCGGCGGGCGTATCGCCCGGCATCGCAGCCAAGGCCGGCGAGATCGCCCGGCACGCAGCGGAACAGATGGGCGTCGTCGGGCTGCTCGCGGTCGAGATGTTCGTGACCTGGGACGGCGACGTGCTGGTCAACGAGGTCGCGCCCCGGCCGCACAATTCAGGCCACTGGACGATCGACGCCTGCGCCATAAGCCAGTTCCAGCAGCTTGTCCGGGCGATCTGCGGGCTGCCGCTGGGGTCGACCGAACGGCATTCGGACGCGGTGATGAAGAACCTGATCGGCGCGGAGGTTGAGACCTGGCGCACTGTGCTCAGCGAGCCTGGCGCGCGCCTGCATCTTTATGGAAAGTCGGAAATCCGCGAAGGCCGCAAGATGGGGCACGTCACGCGGCTGTCCGAACGCAAGGACGAGACCTAGGCGCCGGTCCGCGGCGTGTAGCGGTACCCGGGCCGGCACAACCGCGCGGGACTGGTAAGCCGGTCGACGAACGACCGCACGCGTCCTGTCACCTTCGGGATTCGCATGACATCGGCGATGCGGCGGTCGAGGAAGGCCCATGTACCGGCCAAGTCGTCCGACCGGTCATCCAACCAGTACAGGACGGTCGAGCTGTACACCCCGGCCAGCAGGCTGCGTTTGCTGTAGAAATTCCAATCCGCCGACCGATCGCCCGCCGCAACCCACATGGCATCGACGGTCCGGTAAAGGCATTTGCCGCCAAGGACAACATTGGGCGGCAACGCCAGAACGGCTAAGGCCCTGCGGACCGCTTCGCGGTGCGGTGCGGCCTGCTCCAACCGCACACGGACGGCGGTGGCGATCCGTTCGCGGATTTTCATCGACCCGATATCGCGGCGATCCAGTTCGGCGACCATTCGCCGGTCGGCCAAGTCGCTGTAATGCGCCACCATATCCGCGGCGCCGTAGGGAAATGCACGCAACGCATCGGCCTTCGTCAGGCCCAGATCGGCGGCGGCGCGGCGTGCCGCCCGCGGCGTCCACCCGTCGAAGGGAACATGCGGCAAGGCCGCCTCGACGATCTTGTCGCGCAGTGTCATCAGGTCGTCACTCATGACTCTTCCGCCTCCATTTCGCCGATAACCTCGTCTTCCGCGGCGCCCGGAGCGCCGTATTTCATTTCCTCGCGGAACATCAGCAGCGACAGGTCGGTCATGCGCTGAGGATACAGAATGCCGTCGAGGTGATCGCATTCATGCTGCACCACGCGGGCGTGGAAGCCCTCGGCGATTCGGTCGATCGGCGCGCCGCCCAATGTGACGCCGCGGTAGCGGATTTTCGTGAACCGCGGCACCGCCCCCACGAGACCCGGCACCGACAGACAGCCTTCCCAGCCCATATCCTGTTCTTCGGTCAGGGGCTCGATCACGGGGTTCATCAAAATGGTCAACGGGACGCCCGCGTCGCCGCCATCCGCGTCGGGTGCTTCATCCGGGTGTTCCCGCTCCGCCGGAACGTGGAAGATCACCAGCCGCAGCGGCACATGGACCTGGGGCGCCGCCAAGCCGGCGCCGTCCGCGTCTTCCATGGTTTCCACCATGTCCCGCACCAAGGTCTGGATATCCGGCGATGCGGGGTCCGGGACCGGCGATGCCGGCGCGCGCAGCACCGGATGGCCCATTCGGGCTATTTTTAGGATTGCCATGGCGGTAATATGGGGTTTCACTACGAACTGGTAAAGCGCGGAAAGAAGGGCAAAGCGTCCCTTCACATCGCCATTTGGCTATGCTATAAGCCGCGCGCCCATGACAAGTCGTCGGGGCAACACCCGAATCCATGCTGAATGGTCGCCGTAGGGGCGGATAAGGAGTTTGTGTCATCGTTAACGTAGTAGTCCGGGACAATAACGTCGATCAGGCGCTCAAGGCCCTGAAAAAGAAGATGCAGCGCGAAGGTGTCTTCCGGGAAATGAAGCTCCGTCGTGCGTATGAGAAGCCGTCCGAACGCAAGGCCCGCGAAAAGGCCGAGGCCGTGCGGCGTCATCGCAAGCTGTTGCGTAAACGGTTGGACCGCGAGGGCTACTAGCCCCGATTAGACCACGGCTGCCCGCAAGCAGCCATGGCGATCACGCCCGTCCGACCCGCCCGATAAAACCTACCCTCACACAAGCGTGACTTGCCCGTGCTCTGGCTCCTGGCCAGACTGTGCGGTATGCAGCGCTGTTTTCTTGCCTTCTTGATCCTGTTGGGCAGCCTTGGCCAGGCCGTCGCGAACCCCGAGTCATGGCGGTATGAATGGCCGAAAACGGATTTTTCCAAGAAATCCGTCGAATTCAAGGACATCCTTTCGGGCGGCCCGCCGAAAGACGGCATTCCCGCAATCGACGATCCGGCTTTCAAACCCGTCGCCGACATCGAGAATCTCAAGGACACCGAGCCGGTCATCGGCCTGACGGTCAACGGCGAGACCAAGGCCTACCCGTTGCGCATCCTGATGTGGCACGAGATCGTAAACGACGAACTCGGCGGCGTCCCCGTATCCGTCACGTTCTGCCCGTTGTGCAACGCAGCAATCGTTTTCGACCGCCGGCTCGAGGGAAAGGTCTACGATTTCGGGACCACCGGAAAACTACGCCTGTCGGACCTTGTCATGTATGACCGGCAGACCGAGAGCTGGTGGCAGCAGTTTCTTGGCGAGGGAATCGTCGGATCCATGACCGGGAAGACACTGAACGTATTGCCGGCTCGGCTCGAATCCTGGGCGAAGTTCAAGGCCCGGGCGCCGAAGGGCATGGTGCTGGTACCCAACAACCCGGGAATCCGCGCCTATGGCATGAATCCCTACAGCGGATACGACTCCCTGCCGCGCCCCTTCCTTTATAACGGCGAGATGCCGGAAGGCATCGCCCCGCTGTCCCGCGTCG
This sequence comes from Alphaproteobacteria bacterium, assembly GCA_965228975.1. Taxonomy (GTDB): domain Bacteria; phylum Pseudomonadota; class Alphaproteobacteria; order UBA8366; family UBA8366; genus JAJFJD01. The sequence continues at coordinate 272,282 of OZ245851.1, read as the reverse complement.
TGTCGCTGGAAAAGAAGGATCAGGCATGGAGCTTGGACTACCTGAAGCGCCATCGTGAGGTGCGCCTTGACGATAAGACGGTCATCCGTTGGGAACCGGGCCAGAATTCCGCACTGGATGCCAGTGTCATCGCGGACGGAAAAGATGTCGGGAACGTGACGGTCCAGCGCATGACGAAGGACGGTTTGATCGATATCCCCTATTTCGTGGACTTCGCCTTCGCGTTTTACGCGTTCAAGCCCGACTCTCACATCCATAAATAGTTATTTCTTAATAGATTCTACAGCAAAGTCGCTATGCATCGGCTGCAATGCTGCAATGCAGCATTTGGTCTGCAAAAATGGCGGTTAACTGCCATATAACCTTAGACATTAAGTCAAATTGTATTGATGGAGAGAGCAATGGCACACGCCAATAAAGCCAAATCGGGCCGGCGCAGCTTCTTCGCCACCTTAGGTCGAGCCGTAGATGCGCATCTCGAATTCGAGCGTCTGAGCAACATGAGCGACGAATCCCTCGCCGCCCTGAACCTGACGCGCGATCAGATCCCGCAGCATATCATCGCCCGCCTTTAATCTAAGGCCCGCATGCCACCGCGCCTCGCGCGGTGGGCCCTTCGGGGCTTTTGCCGAGGTTCGGCCTCTATTCGAGCGACTTGACGATGTCCTCGCACATCGCCTTCGCATCGCCCAGAAGCATCATCGTATTGTCCCGGAAGAACAGTTCGTTCTCGATCCCGGCATAGCCGGACCCTAACGACCGCTTCACGAACAGTACGGTACCCGCCTTTTCGACATCCAAAATCGGCATGCCGTAGATGGCGCTCTGCGGATCGGTCTTGGCTGCCGGATTGGTCACGTCATTCGCCCCGATCACGAAGGCCACGTCCGCGCCCGCGAAATCGCGGTTGATTTCTTCCAGCTCCAGCACCTCGTCATATGGCACATTGGCCTCGGCCAACAGCACGTTCATGTGGCCCGGCATCCGGCCGGCGACGGGATGGATGGCGTAACGCACCGAAATACCCTCGGCCTTGAGTAGGTCGGCCATTTCCCGAAGCGCGTGCTGGGCCTGCGCGACCGCCATGCCATAACCCGGCACGATGATCACGCTGCCGGCGTTCTTCATGATGAACGCGGCGTCGTCGGCGCTGCCGGTCCGAACATTTCGGTCCTGCATCGCCGCCGCGTCCGGGCCCGCGGACTCGCCGCCGAAACCGCCCAAAATGACGTTGAAGAAGGAGCGGTTCATCCCCTTGCACATGATGTAACTGAGGATGGCGCCGGACGATCCCACGAGCGCGCCGGTGATGATGAGCGCCGTATTGCCGAGCGTGAAGCCGATCCCGCATGCGGCCCAGCCCGAATAGCTGTTCAGCATCGAAACCACGACGGGCATGTCAGCCCCGCCGATCGGGATAATGATGAGCACGCCGATGGCCAACGACAGCAGCACGATCGTCCAGAACAAGCCCGCGCCCTGGTCAAGGCACATCCAGACGACAAGCACGACCAGCAGAATGCCCAACAGGGCGTTCAGCGGGTGCTGGCCGGAGAATACGATGGGCGAGCCGCTCATGATGCCTTGCAGCTTGCCGAAGGCGATGATCGACCCGGTAAAAGTGATCGCACCGATCGCCGTTCCGATACTCATCTCGATCAGGCTGGTGACCGGAATCTGGCCGTAGCTTCCGAGGCCATACGCGGACGGCTGGAAGAAGGCCGCCGCTGCGACGAAGACGGCGGCGAGACCGACGAGACTGTGGAAGGCCGCTACGAGCTGCGGCAATGCGGTCATCTGGATTTTGAGCGCGACGACGGTCCCGATCGTACCGCCGATCAGCACGCCCAGGATGATCATCGAGAAGCTCAACACACCCGGTGCGGCCAGAGTGGTCACGACGGCGATCACCATGCCGACGATACCGTAGACATTGCCGGTCCGTGCGGTATCCGGCGAAGACAGGCCGCGCAGCGCCATGATGAAACAGATGCTGGCGATCAAATAGGCAAAAGCCGAAAAATTCTCACTCATGACGGTTCCGCCGCTCCGTTAGCTCTTCGGTTTCTTCTTGAACATCTGAAGCATGCGTTGCGTCACGATGAAACCGCCGAAAATGTTGACCGACGCCAGGACGACCGCGATGAAGCCGAAGACCTTGGACAGGCTCATGTCGGCCGGACCGGCGGCGATCAGCGCGCCCACGATGATCACCGACGAAATCGCGTTGGTGACGCCCATCAGGGGTGAATGCAGCGCCGGCGTCACGTTCCAGACCACGTAGTAGCCGACGAACACCGCCAGCGCGAAGATCGTGAACATGAAGATGAACGGCTCGCCGCCGCCCGCCGCGGCGGTCGCGCTGCGCACGGCCTGTTCCAGCAGGGCGTCCGCTTCCACGGAGAGTTCCGCGGCGCGGCGCGAAATCTCTTCGGCTTTCTGAATGAGGTCCTGGCCTTGCATCAGGATCAGTCTCCTTTCGCCTTGGCGTCCGCGGCATCCGCGCTGTCGTCGGATACGCTTTCGGCGTCGGCGTCTTCCGCTTTATCGTCGGCCCCCGCCGCATCCTCGGCTTTGTCCGTGGTGTCGTCTTGCTCGGTGAGGAACGGATGGACGATCTTGCCGTCCTTCGTCACCAGCGTGCCGCTGACCACCTCGTCCTCGAGGTCGATTTTCAGGGACTTGGTTTCCTCGTCGATCATCGGTGTCAGGAAATTGAGCAGATTCTTGGCGAACAGCTTGCTGGCATCCTCCGCGATGCGACCCGGCACGTTGATATGACCGACGATCTTGACCCCGTGCTTGGTCACGACCTTGCCCGGCGTCGATCCGGCACAGTTGCCGCCGGCTTCGACCGCCAAATCGACGACCACCGACCCTGGCTTCATCGACTTCAGCATATCTTCGTCGACCAGGCGCGGCGCGGGGCGGCCCGGGATCAAGGCGGTGCAGATCACGATGTCCTGCTTGGCGATGGTCTCGGCGATCAACGCCGCCTGTTTGGCCTTGTAGGCGTCGCTCATTTCTTTGGCGTAACCGCCCTCGGTCTGCGCCTGCGCGAACTCCTCGTCCTCGACCGCGACGAAGGACGCGCCGAGCGATTCCACCTGCTCCTTGGTGGCGGGACGGACGTCGGTCGCCGACACGATCGCCCCCAAGCGCCGCGCGGTCGCAATGGCCTGCAACCCGGCGACACCGACACCCATGACGAACACGCGGGCCGGCGGGACGGTTCCCGCCGCCGTCATCATCATCGGGAAGGCGCGGCCAAATTCGCCCGCGGCGTCCAGCACCGACTTGTAGCCAGCTAGATTCGACTGCGACGACAGGATGTCCATCGACTGGGCGCGCGAAATCCGCGGCATCAATTCCATGGCGAAGCCGGTCACGCCGGCCTTGGCCATCGCGTCGACGAAATCGGGTTCGGTCAGCGCATTGATCTGACAGCACAACGCCTGGCCCTTGGCGAAATTGGCCAGTTCGTTCTCACCCTCGCCCTCGATCATCGGGCGGCGCACTTTGAGGACAACGTCCGCATCCTTCAGGGTCGCCTTGGCCGTCGCCGAGATGCTGGCGCCCGCCTCCTTGAACTCGGCGTCGGGAATGGACGCGCCCTTACCCGCACCCTTTTCGACGGCAACCTCGGCACCGAGGCCGCAGAATTTCTTGACCGTTTCAGGCGACGCGGCCACACGCGTCTCGTTCGGCCACCTCTCTTTGAGTACCGCAATCTTCATTCTGGCTTGCCCGGATAAATTCTATTGTCCACCACACCCCCAATATTCCAAGCGATATGCCAGCTACGGCGGCACTTGCCAAGGATGGAATTGAAATTCGGCGAAGATTTCATTTCGAACGTGGCAATTATACAGGAGCGACCTGCTTCAGTGCTTCGCTGCGCCGGGGTGGCAAATTGTCGCGCAAATCGGCGACCAAGTCGTCACGAAGCGACTGCCGCGCGGGATCGTCCCACAAGTTTCGCCATTGCAGCGGGTCCTCCGCCAGATCGTATAACTCACCTTCCGTGCCGTCGTAGAAGTTGCTCGCCTCATAGACGGTGCAGAGGAAACCGTCCCGGTAAACGCTGCGCAGATAAATCCCGGCGCCGCCGAAGTCGCTGTCCCATTCGGTGATCACGCGCTCACGGCTGTTGTCCGGCTCGACCGGCAGAGTCCGGCCCTGCATCGCGGCCGGCGTCTTCACACCCGCGATCTCGCAGAATGTCGGGGCAAGATCCACATGCCCGACCGGGTCTTGCAACGCTGCGGGCGCGATTCCCGCCGACGGCGCGGGACGCCAGATCAGCGGCACCCGCATCAGCGCATCAACGTGATACGGCCCCTTGAACAACATGCCGAAATCGCCCTGCATCTCGCCATGGTCGGTCGTGAACAGCACGTCCGTGTCGTCGTTCCAGCCACGGCGCTCGATCGACGCCATCACTCGGCCGCAGGCCTCGTCGATCAACTCGTTCTCCACATGGACGATCGCGTTGACTTCGCGAATCTGGTCCCCGGTCAGGTCGCAGGGCCGGAAGCTGGGCGGGACCTCGAAATTGAACTGCCCACGCCCCTCGTACCATTCGAGCCAATGCCGCGGCTTCTGCGCCAGGATTGCCGCCGTTTTCTCCCGCGAGCCGGGATACCCGGCGGGCAGGTCCAGATCGCGCCAGTTCACGCGGGACAACTCCGATTGCGGCGGGTCCCAAGGGTGATGCGGATCCGGGAAACTCAGCCACAGGAACCAATCCTCGTCGGCATCGAGGGAGTCGAGCCAGGCGATCGCCCGGTCGGCGACCCAATCGGTGTGGTAATACTCCCGCGGGATCGGGTTGAACCAGACCTGCGGCGCACCGCAATCGCCGCCGCCCCGACCACTGACCTGCTTGTCGGCGGTGACGTATTCGAAGAACCCGTCGACCGCGTCGGGATGGTTCTCCTTCAGCCATTTCGGATAGTGGTACAGGCTGCGCCCCTCGCGCCCGGTATGCGCGGCGAGTTCCATGCGCTCGAACCCGCGGTGCGGCCCGGTCGTGTCCCGCGTCGCGGCCCAGTTCTCGAAGAAGGACCCGTTCGGATCGGACGAGGGCTCGAAATGCGCCTTGCCGATCAACGCCGTGCGGTAGCCGCCATCCTCGCGCAGCGTCGCCGCCACGTCCGGCCCGTCGAGCGGCAGCGGAATACCGTTGGTGATGACACCGTGGGTCCCGACATACTGCCCGGTCAGCATCGTCGACCGCGCCGGCATGCAGACCGTGTTCTGGTTATGCGCCCTGTGATAGTTGATGCCCGACGCCGCCAACCCGTCGATCACCGGCGTCCGCGCGACCGTCCCGCCGTTACAGCCGAGCGCGTCGTAGCGCTGCTGGTCGGTGGTGATGAATAGAATCTTGCGGCCCATGCCGTGCCTCCCCGGATTTTTCTGTCGGGAGTATACCCGGCGAACTTATTCCGGCAACGGCACGCCCGCGGCGGTAAGCGCGGCGCCCTGACGCTCGGCCAACACTGCCTCCTCGAAGTCGTCGATCAGGTCGTGGAACATGCGGTGCCAGTTGATCTCCGCCTTCAGATGCATGAAGACCGAGCCGAGGCCGATGGCGGCGCGATCCATGAAGACGAACTCGCGCGGCGGGGCGACGCCGCCCAACGCCCGCAATTCCCGCTGGACCCGGCTCGCGACCTGGGCGCCATAGAGGCCGCTTTCGGATTCCTGGATGCGCGCAACCTCGTCCTTCAGCAACGGTGCGTAGACGAACTCCGCCCAAATGTTGAGGACGTCGATCACTTCCTTGCGGAGGTCGGAGAAACCCCAGGTCTCGTAGGCATGCACCGCCAGTTCATGATCGCCGTCGCGCAGCGCCCGGTACAGGTCGATCACGCCCCGGACGAAATGCGGCGGAAAGACACGAACGCATCCGAAATCCAGGAGATTGATCCCATAGTCGGGCCGGATGCTGTAGTTGCCGAGATGCGGATCGCCATGAATCACCCCGTAGAAGTAGAAAGGCACATACCAGCCGTGGAACATGTTGCGGGCGATGGCGTTCCGGACCTCCGCGTCGGCCTCCTTGAAATCCATCAAGGGCCGGCCGTCGAGCCAGGTCATCGTAAGCAGCCGGTCCGTACTCAAATCGTCGATGCCCACCGGCACGTGCACGTCCGGCTGATCCGCCAGCATCGCCGCATACAGCGCCATATGCCGCCGCTCCAGCCCATAGTCGAGTTCCTCGCGCAGCCGCGCCGAGATTTCCGCATGGATCTGCTGCGTCGCGATCGCCTTGTCGCCGCGCTCATAGACCGAAAAGATTAGCGACAACTGGTTGAGGTCGGCCTCCACCGCGGACGCCATATCCGGGTACTGCAGCTTGCACGCGAGAACCTGACCCTCCTTGGACTCGGCTTTATGCACCTGACCCAGCGACGCCGCATGCGCCGCCGTCCGATCGAAGGAGGCGAAACGCGATCGCCAGTCCGGGCCCAGCTCCGCAGCCATGCGCCGCCGCACGAAAGGCCAGCCCATCGCCGGGGCGTGCGCCTGAAGCTGCTTCAACTCCTCGACATACTCAGCCGGCAAGGCGTCGGGAATCGTCGCCATGAGCTGGGCGACCTTCATCAGCGGCCCCTTCAACCCGCCCAGAGCCGCTGTCAGGTCCTGCGCATGCTGGCCTTTATCCAGATCGAAACCGAGATAACGGGCGCCGGCGAGGCGCGCCGCCAATCCGCCCACAGCGGTGCCGACGCGCGCGTATCGCCGCACGCGCCCCGAGACCGAATTGTCATCTTCATCCGCCATGGAAGGATAGATAGTCCTCGGAGGTCCTATTTGCTACTCTCCCGCCGCAAGGGGGTTTGATGGCGGTAACGCTCAACCCGGGCGGAGACGCTCGGATCAAGATGCTCTACGATCGCGATGCAGGCTACGCGCGGCTTCATACCGTGTGCCAGCAGGCCTTTCAGCGTCCGGCCACCGGCGGCACAAGCCACCTATCCCGGAACGGGATGGAGAAGCTCTCGGTCCTGACGTCCGAAGACAGTGCCGCGCTGCGCCAAATGATCGACCTTGGATCGCCGTTTTTGTCCAACAGGCTCTATTTGCGCGCGCTGTTGGAGAAAGTTTTTACCGACGCGGTCGACCACCGAATCACCGACTACTTCGGCAGCGAATACCTGCCGCTTTGGTGCCGGGCATCCCGGAACGATCCGGGCGGCGACCAAAGCGTGTCGTTCCGGTGGCACTGCGACGGCGGACCCAGCAAGCATCTAAAGATCCTGCTTTACCTAAACAGCAGCGACGAACACGGCGGCAACACCCAATTTCTCAATCGCGATACGACCGACGCCTTCAAGTCCATCGGCTATGTTTTTTGCGACATCCGGGAGCGCATCGGCGACCTGTCGGCCTTGAGCCGCGAACACGGTATTCCCTACCAACCCCTGCGGGCACGGCTTTCCGAGGGCGACGCCATTCTGTTCGAACCGGCCAACATCCTGCACAAGGGCGTGTGGCCGACAAAGGGTCCGCGCTATCTGCTTCAGATTTGCATCGTCCCAAGCCCGGTCGCCTGGCGCGACGCATGCAGCCGATTCGCCATCCCGCGTAACAACCACGATTGGCCCTGCGTGGACCGAAACTGGCCGGCGAAAACGGCAGCGGACGCGTACCCCCTAACGTCGGAAGGATAATCGCGATGAGCAAGCCGCCCGCCGCCGGGAAGATTCCCCGCACGCTCAACCTCACCGCAGAGGACTCGAAACAGATCATCGGCCACATCCAATCCAATCCGGCCGACCTGTTGCAGATTCCCACGGTTCGAGCCTTGCTCGCGAAATCGCGTTTCGAACAGGCGGAACCCGCCGCGCTCGAAACCTTGGACGAAACGAGCGAGGCGGTCCGATCGCATGCGCTTGCGCACAACTTGAACAATCTTCGGCGGATGGAAGCCATCGAGCGCCCTTCCATCCTCGTCTACCCGTTACGCGGTATCGAATATGTTGTCCGCAATGCCGAGACCTTGAAGGTGCTGACCGTCGGACCGCGCACGGAATCTGAAATCTTCTCGCTTATCGCGGCCGGATTCGCAGCCGAGAACATTACCGGGCTCGACCTGATCTCCTATTCCGATTTTGTGCAAATCGGCGATATGCACGCCATGCCGTTCGATGACGACAGTTTCGATATCGTCATCATCGGCTGGGTCCTGGCTTACAGTTCCGACAATCAGACCGCCGCAAACGAAGCGGTCCGCGTCGCGAAACCGGGCGGCATTATCGCTGTCGGCTGCGCCGCGGAAATACAAGGGCGTCCCGGCGAAGACCAGGCGGCAACCGCCATCGGCGGCGTTCCCGTGGTCGCACCCGACGGCAAAAAGACCGACTCGCAGTTTTTCAATTCAGGCCAATTGATGCGGCTGTTCGAAGGCAAGATCGACACGGTGTATTTTCGCCAAGACCCGCACCCTGCGATGGCGCAGGATCGCACCAACGTGACGCTCGTGTTTCGGCTCAACGCGTAGACCGCCCTACAACAATGGCCGCACCGGGGTGTAGGGCGCCATGTCCAGCCCCGGATCGCGGCCCGCGACCAGATCGGCGATGATCCGGCCGGTGGCCGGCGCCATCGTCATCCCCAAATGGCTATGTCCGAAGGCGAAGTAGACAGAGTCATGCTTCGGCGATTTTCCAATCACCGGCACATTGTCCGGCGTCGACGGCCGCGGCCCCATCCAAATACTTTGCTCCTCGATGGACAGGCCGGGCAACGCCGTCTGTGCCAGTGGCAGCAGCGACCGGATGCGCCGGTAGTCCGGCGGCGCATCGACGCTCGCCAGTTCGACGAGCGCGGTCATACGAATGCCGCCCTCATGCTGTGACAATGAGAATTTGCGTTCCGCCAGTTGAACGTAGTTGCCGACCGATTTCTCCGGCGTCGGCAGCATCACGTGATAGCCGCGCTCGGCATCCAGTACGACTTTCGCGCCAAGCTGACGGGCCAACTTGCCGGACCGCACGCCGGCCGCAACCACCACAAAGTCGGTCTCGTGCCGGCCGGCGTCGGTAACGACCACCGGCTTGCCGTCGGCATTTACGTCGACGCGTTCGACGCGTTCCCGCAACAGCGCCCCGCCGCGATCGAAGACCGACTTGGCCACCGTCTCGACCAGCCGTCCAGGATTCTTGATGTGGCGCGAGTCAGGCATCATTACGCCGTGACGGAACAAGGGCGCCAGATTCGGCTCCGCATCCCGAATGTCGTCCGGCGTGAGAATCTGATAGCGGCAACCGCATCGATCCATCATCGCCCGCTCGAAGGCGTTCCCCTCGAAGGCCGCATCGGTCTCGAAAACCTTGAGCGTCCCGGCGGACCGGATCAGTTCACCGCAGCCTGTCTCCTGAATCAGCGCGTCATAAGCACTCAGGACGTGACGGAAAATCTCCATTGTCGCGAGGCAGTTGCGCTCGACCCGGTCGCGCTTCGAATTGGCGAGGAAGCCGATCAGCCACGGCAGCAGCCGCGGCACATAGCGCCACCGCAACACCAGCGGGCTAGTCGGATCCACCAGCATCTTGGGAATGCGCTTCACGAGGCCGGGCTGCGCGGACGGCATCACGCCACTCTGGCTGATCAGGCCGGCATTGCCAAAGGACGCGCCCGTGCCGGGCTCGTTCGGATCGACGATCGTCACCGCGTGCCCGTCGCGTTGCAGGAAATGCGCGCAACTCGCGCCGACCATGCCGGCGCCGATAATGATCGCCCGTTTCGCCACTTGTTCGTTCATCGTTTCACCGCATAGCGGGACAGGTCGATCCCCGGATCGCGGCCGGCCACGAGATCGGCAATCACCCGCCCGCTGATCGGCCCCAGGGTCATGCCGATATGGCCGCCCCCGAAGGCGCAATACACATTGTCCTCGCCGGGCGCTGCGCCGAGAATGGGTACCGATGTGGGCGTCGACGGCCGGAACCCGAGCCAAGCGCTCTGTTCCGTTTCATCCAAATTCCGCACAGCGCGGGCGGCCCGGCTCACCATCCGGCGCGCCCGGGTATAGTCCGGCGGCGCCTCGGTCCCGGCCAACTCGACCCCTGTCGTCAACCGCATGCCATGGGCCATCGGCGACAGGAACATCGTGTCCTGGGCGATCAGCACCGGCCGGTTCAGTCCCGGGTCCGGTTGCGGCAACATGATGTGATAACCACGCTCCGCATCGAGCAAGACACTGTGCCCGATCTGCTTCAGGAACGTGTTCGACCAAGCCCCCGCGCTGATGACGAGGATATCGAAGTCGTGAGCGGTTTCGCCGGTGACCAGGCGGCGCGGCGCGCCGTCGATCCGCTCGATCCGATCGACCGGCTGCTTCACGATTGTCCCGCCCTGCGCGACGAACGCCGCATGCAGCGCCGTGACCAAATCGCCGGGATGCGAAATCGCGCCGTTGCCGGGAATGAAATAGCCGTGCTTGAAAATCGGCTGCAGGCCGGGCTCCATCTGACGGATGTCATCTTCCGACAGGATGTCGAATTTCCGCTCGCAAGTCCGCATCAGATCGATGGTCCACTGCGCGTTTTGCCACGCCGCGTCCGACTCCCAAACGGCCATCGACCCGATCTCGCGCACGAACCCGTTGGTGCCGGTGTCGGCCAACATCACGCGATATGTGTCGTACGCGTGATCCAAAAGTACCGCTTTCGCCTTGGCGTTCGCCTCGATGCGCGCCGGCATGCCGTTGCGGACCAAACTGAACAGCCACGGCGCAATTCGGGGGAGGTAGCGCCACCGCACCGACAGCGGGCCATAGGGATCCAGCAGCATCTTCGGGACCCGCATGAGGATATCCGGCGTAGCCGTCGGCACCACGCTCCCAGTGCTGATGACGCCGGAATTGCCGGAAGACGTCCCCGTGCCCGGATCGCCGGGATCGAATACGGTGACGTCGTGACCGTCCTTGCGCAGGAAATGCGCGGTGCTAATGCCGGTAATGCCGCCGCCGATCACACCGATGCGGCGCGGCGAAACGTCTTCCGATGTCGACATTGTTCGACCGATCCTCCCGGCCGATACTAAAGCCCGTTTCGATGCAACCAGTCCAGAAGGGATTCCGCCGCGTATTCCCACCCGGCGTCGAGCATCATCAGATGGCCCATATCGTCCAGGATATGCGGCGTCGCCCCGAAGCGCCGGGCGGTCGCGCGCACAAAGGCGGATGGAATCAGTTCATCGTCCGACGCGCCCAGGACATGGATCGGAACCGACAGCGGCATGTCGACCGCGGGCAGGTCGCCTCCATACATATCCATCATCGCCCGCGTCGACTCCGGCCCCATCTTGGCGAGAAACTCGTATGCGGATTGCTGGTGCAAACGGGGTGAGAACAAGGCATCCCGCATGACCGACGGCGACCCCCAATCGCCGCCCATGGCCTGGACCGACCCGATATTGAACGCCACCGCCGGATTCCAGACCGCCAGCGACAGGCCCGGCCCGGCGAGTCCGTTCGGCGGCACCGACGCCATCAGCACGGCGCCCGCAACTTCTTCTTCAGCGACGCAATGCTGCACGACGAACCCGCCCATCGAGTGCCCGATGAGAACCGGAGGCTGCTCGAATTGCCGACCGACGGCGGCGACATCCTCCGCATAGTCCTGAATGGACCAACTATGGATCGTGTCCTGCCCATAGCTGTCCCCATGTCCTCGGAGGCTGACCGCATGTGCCGCATAACCCCGCTTCGCGAACCACGGCAGGAAATATGTGTCCCAACACCACGCGCCGGCAAAGGCGCCATGCACGAACAACAGGGGAGTGGGCCCGGCGCGCCCGGCCGGACGCCGCGTGAGGATTTCCAGCCCGGCTTCAATCCTGCGTGTCACCGAAGCGCTCCAAATGAACGGTGGGCTGCAAACCTTCGGCAAATATTCTGTCTGGAGATTTCGATCATCCGAACCATATTTGGTCAATCCGGCCCCGTCCCGGGAGCGCGAGGTACATATCGCAGATTTGCGGGCATCGCCACATCACCGAACGAGAAAACATGGCACGAATTTCTTGAACAAATGATGTTTTTCATTCGGCAATACCGCCCAATACAAATAAAAATAAATATAAAAAAATTTCATTATTGCATTTTAGGTAATTTCTTCAATACAACTTCGAATGCTTCTTTTTTTGATTTAATAGCACTAGAATATCGCTGCGTCGGCTTGGCGTCCGAACCGCGGCCAACCTGACCTTCGTCAGGAGACGACGCCAAGACGAACCGCCAATTGGGGGGAAACGGAAAAGCATGGACTACGCGGCAATACGCAATCTGCCGGCCCTGTTCTTCGAACGGGCCGAGACTTTCGGCGACCGGCCGTTTCTTTGGCGGAAACAGGATGATGACTGGCACTCGCTGACATGGCGCGAGGTCGCGGACAAGGTGACCGCGTTGACCCATGGGTTGCGCGCCATCGGGGTCAACCGCGGCGACCGGGTGACGCTGGTATCGGAAAGCCGGCCGGAATGGCTGATCGCGGATCTGGCGATCATGTCGGTCGGCGCAATCGCGGTGCCCGCCTATACAACGAACACCGTCGCCGACCATCAGCATGTACTGTCGGACAGCGGCAGCATTGCCGCGATCGTGTCGACGCCCGGGCTGGCCGAAACGCTGCTGCCCGCGGCGGCCCAGGCCCCCGACACCAAGACCGTGATATCCATCGACCCATTGACGCAAGCGATCCCGGACGGCATCCGGCACCTTAGTTGGGACGACGTCATCGCCAACGGGCAAGCCGCCGAAGGCGACCTCGCACAGGATATCGCGGCCATAGAACGGACCAGCACCTGTTGCTTGATCTACACCTCGGGAACCTCAGGCAAGCCGAAAGGCGTCATGCTGAGCCATGGTGCAATCCTGTGCAATTGCGAAGGCGCCTATCACTTCCTGCATGACCTGCCGGGATTCAAGCAAGAGACAGAGGTCTTCCTGTCCTTCCTGCCGCTCTCGCATTCCTACGAACACAGCGCCGGACAGTTCTTTCCCATATCGATCGGCGCGGAAATCTACTACGCAGAGGGAATCGACAAACTGACCGCGAATATCGCCGAGGTGCGCCCGACGATCATGACTGCGGTCCCGCGGCTTTACGAAGCGATGCATAACCGTGTCCGACGCGGCGTTGAACGCACCGGCGGATTGAAACAAACGCTTTTCGAGCGCGCCGTCGAACTCGGCCGGAAATCGTATGAAGCCCCGGGTAGTTTGACGATGGGCGAAAAGGTGACGAACTGCATGCTCGACTCGCTCGTCCGTAAGAAGGTCAAGGAGCGCTTCGGTGGACGGCTCAAGGCGTTTGTCTCCGGCGGCGCGCCGTTGAACTACGACATCGGCGTGTTTTTCACGGCGCTGGGTCTGCAAATCCTTCAAGGCTACGGCCAGACCGAAGCCGCCCCCGTCGTCAGTTGCAATCCGTTCACCCTGAACAAGCTGCAAACCGTGGGGCCGCCGTTGCGCGGCGTGGACGTCCGCATCGCGGAGGACGGCGAAATCCTCGTCCAGGGCGAGTTGGTGATGCAGGGCTACTGGAACAATCCGGAAGCGACCGCGGCAACGATCCGCGACGGATGGCTTCACACCGGCGACATCGGTGAGATCGACGAAGACGGATACATTCGGATCACCGACAGGAAGAAAGACATCATCGTCAATTCCGGCGGCGATAACGTGTCACCCGCACGCGTGGAAGGCATTTTGACCGCTGAACCCGAGATCGGCCAAGCGATGGTGTATGGCGATCAACGGCCCCATCTTGTGGCGCTCGTCGTGCCGGACCCTGACTTCATGGTGGATTGGTCGAAAGAAAACGGCAAATCCGGTGATCTTGTGGAGTTGGCCGACGACCCCGATTTGCAAAAGACGCTGCAAGACGTCCTGAACCGGGTCAACGCAAAACTATCTGTCGTCGAACGGGTGCGGCATCTCAAAATCGCACCGGAAGCGTTCACCATCGAGAATGAGATGATGACGCCAACGATGAAATTGCGGCGCCATGTCATCAAAGCGACCTACGGTGACGCGTTGGAGGGGCTGTACGGCCATTGATCGAAAGGGCGGCGGTCGAGAAGAGGGTCCTCCGCAGACCACCCCGGAAGCACCACCGGCCCAAACGCATCCGCATTATCCTGCGAGTGGAAATGAGACCGATCCTTCCCGCCCTCGTCCTGACCGTAAGCCTCATGTCGGCGACAATGCCGCTAGCGACGGCAGCGGCGGCCGAGCGCCCGCGCGGATCGGCAATCGTACTCAACGACGGCACTCAGCAGCGGCCCGACCGCGTATTATCACAGCAGATAAAGACCCGTATGCTCGATGCTCGCGCTCGGTTTTACGCCGATATCAGCATCGACGTTATCGGCGGCGATGTCCTGCTCAGCGGCCGCGTCGCCGACCCGAAAGACAAACGGCGTGCCTCCGCCCTTGTCCGCAGCGTTCCCGGTGTCCAAACGGTGATCAACGAAATCCACGTCGGAAAAACCGCGACGATGCGCCAAGCCATCGACGATCTAAACCTGGAGCGCCAGATCAAGGCCTCACTGACCCGTGTGTTCGGGAATCGGATGCCGCGCCTAAGCTACCGGGTCACCGACGGCATGGTCTATGTGTTCGGTCATGCAAATTCGGAATGGGAACACAACCGGGCGCTCGCCGTCATTAAACAGGTCAAAGGCATCAAGAAAGTGATCGATCGCTTGCGAATCGTGCGAAACGGTTCGCAGCGTTAACGCCGTATGCGTCGGCTGCGGCGCTACATTCCGTGATAGTCGCGATACCATTCGATGAACTTCGGCAGTCCGACCTCAATGGGGGTCTGCGGCGTGAATCCGAAATCCCGTTGCGTGTCGGAGATATCGGCACTCGTCTCCTTGACGTCACCAGGCTGCATTGGCGCGTGTTCGATCTGTGCCTTTTTGCCGATCGTCTCCTCGATGATCTCGACGAACCGAGTCAACTTTTCCGAACGATTGTTGCCGATGTTGTACACCCGATGCGGCGCGTTTTCTCCGTCGTCAGCGGGGGGTTTGTCGAGGCATCCCAAAACGCCGTTCACGATGTCGTCGATATAGGTGAAATCGCGCATCATATCGCCATTGTTGAAAAGCTGGATCGGACGTCCTTCATAAATCGCCTTGGTGAAGATATATGCGGCCATGTCGGGGCGCCCCCAAGGCCCGTACACCGTGAAGAACCGCAGTCCGGTCGACGGCATCCGGTAAAGATGGCTGTAGCAATGCGAAATATGCTCATCGGCTTTTTTCGTCGCCGCGTAGAGCGAAATCGGCGTATCGGTCCTGTCCGACGTCGAAAACGGCACCTTCTTATTGCCGCCATAGACGGAGGACGAACTCGCGTAGACGAGATGGTCGAGCCGGTCGAGGTGGCGGCAAAATTCCAATACCACGAGATGGCCGAGCAGATTCGAATGAAGGTAGGCAAACGGGTTTTCCAAGGAATACCGGACCCCGGCCTGCGCCGCGAGATGGACGACGCGCGTGATCTCCGGGTGTTTCACCGCCAGCGATTCCATGGCGGTACGATCCGCGATATCCGAATGCTCGAATGAAAAAGCGTTGTGCCGCAACAAGTTGTCTCGGCGGGCCTCTTTCAGGCTCACTTCGTAATAGTCATTGAGGTTGTCGAGGCCGATTACCCGCTCCCCCCGCGCCAACAAGGCGTGGGCGACATGGGAACCGATAAAGCCGGCCGCGCCGGTCACAAGAACAGACATTCACATGCTCCGTGGTTTTCGCCGCCACCATATAGCGCGGCTTTGACTCAGACTCACGCCTTGGATGCGGCGTTTGGCATACCTGCCGGGCTGGAGTCGCGCAATATCACAACTTTGGCGACAAGCAGGACGCAACAAATCCCCCGTTGTTGGACACCGCTCGTTGCTTTGTTGCAAAGTGTGGCGGCATGACCATAACCGTTTGAAAATGCCGCCGTGCTCATTATTTTTTTAGTACCGGGAGGGTAAGGTCCGGGAATGACAATATCGGCGGTAACGCTAGACGATAAGTATACGCTTGAAAGCGGGCGGGTCTTCTTGACCGGCACGCAAGCGTTGGTTCGCCTGCCGATGATGCAACGTCGGCGGGACGACGCGGCCGGCCTGAATACGGGCTGTTTCATTTCCGGCTATCGCGGATCGCCGCTCGGCGCACTCGACCAGCAACTTTGGCAGGCGCGCGAGTTCCTCAAGAAACACAACATTGAATTCCAACCCGGCGTGAACGAAGACCTGGCCGTCACGGCGATCTGGGGGTCGCAGCAGCTTGGCCTCTTCCCGGGCGCTACCGTCGACGGAGTCTACGGCATGTTCTACGGCAAGGGTCCCGGCATCGACCGGTCCGGCGATGCGCTGCGGCATGCGAATCTGGCCGGCACCGCGCCGCATGGCGGCGTCCTACTGCTCGCCGGCGACGACCACACGTCGAAATCCTCCACGACCGCGCATCAGACCGAGTACGGCTTCGTCGACACGATGATCCCGGTGCTGAACCCGTCGGGCGTCCAGGAATTCCTGGATATGGGGCTCTTCGGCTGGGCGATGTCGCGTTACTCGGGATGCTGGGTCGCCTTCAAGGTGGTAGCGGAGACGGTCGATACTTCCGCATCCGTCTATGTCGATCCGCACCGCATCGACATCAAACTGCCCGAAGACTTCGACATGCCGCCGGGCGGCCTCAATATCCGCTGGCCGGACGGCTGGCTCGAACAGGAAGAACGCCTGCATCACCACAAGCTGTATGCCGCGCTCGCCTTCGCCCGTGCGAACAACCTGAACCGGCCCGTGATCGACGGACCGAAACGGCGCATCGGCATCGTGACTTGCGGCAAGTCCTATCTCGACGTGCGACAGGCGCTCGAGGATCTCGGCATCGACGAAACCTATGCCCAGGACATCGGGCTTTCCATTTACAAGGTCGGCATGACCTGGCCGCTCGAACGCGACGGCATACGCGAATTCGCCGAGGGCCTGGAGGAAATCCTCGTCATCGAGGAGAAGCGCGCCCTCATCGAGAACCAACTCAAGGAACAACTGTACAATTGGCGGGCCGACGTCCGTCCCGTCGTCGTCGGCAAGTTCGACGAGAACCGCGACTTTATCCTGCCGTCGAACGGCGAACTGACCCCGGGCCGGATCGCGCAGGTGATCGCCGACCGGCTGAAACGCTTCCATACCAGCCCGCAGATCGAGGAACGCGTCGCCTTCCTGCAAGAACAGGAACGCACCCTCAAGGGACGAGACCCAAGCGTCTTGCGGACACCGTATTTCTGTTCCGGCTGCCCGCACAACACCTCCACCAAGGTGCCGGAGGGAAGCCGCGCGCTCGCCGGTATCGGCTGCCATTACATGGCTCAGTGGATGGACCGCAACACCGAGACCTATACTCATATGGGCGGCGAAGGGGTGACCTGGATCGGACAAGCGCCCTTCACCGAAACCGACCACGTTTTCGTTAATCTCGGTGACGGCACCTATTATCATTCGGGTCTCCTGGCAATCCGAATGGCCGTCGCCTCGAAGGTCAAGGTCACCTACAAGATCCTGTTCAACGATGCGGTCGCGATGACGGGCGGACAGCCGGTCGACGGCCCGCTGACCGTTCCGCGGATCACCCAGCAATTGCATGGCGAAGGTGTCGAAACCATCGTCGTGGTGAGCGACGAGCCCGACAAATACGACCGCAAGACCGATTTCGCGGCGGGGGTTACCGTCCATCACCGAGACGATCTGGATGCGGTCCAGAGAAAGCTGCGCGACACGCCCGGAGTCACGGTCATGATCTATGATCAGACCTGCGCCGCGGAGAAAAGGCGCCGGCGGAAACGCGGCTTGTATCCGGACCCGCCCAAGCGCGCCTTCATCAACGAACTCGTCTGCGAAGGCTGCGGCGATTGTTCGGCCAAATCGAACTGCCTGTCGGTGGTCCCGGTCGAAACGGAATATGGCCGCAAGCGCAAGATCGACCAATCGAGCTGCAACAAGGATTTTTCCTGCGTCAACGGCTTCTGCCCCAGCTTTGTCACGGTACACGGCGGTTCACCCAAAAAGGGCAAGCGCCGGGGCGTGGACGGAACGCAGCCCGATATCTTCGAAGCGCTCCCCGACCCCAAGATACCGGAAATCGACAAACCGTACGGCATTCTCGTGACCGGTGTCGGCGGCACCGGTGTCGTCACGGTCGGCGCCCTGCTTGGCATGGCGGCGCATATCGAGGGCAAGGGCTGCTCGATCCTCGACATGATTGGCTTGGCGCAAAAAGGCGGCGCCGTGGTCAGCCATGTGCGTCTGGCCAAGCAACCGGAAGACATACATGCCGTCCGCCTGGCATCCGGCGGCGCCAAACTCATCCTCGGCTGCGATATCATCGTCGCCGCACGGGGCGACAACCTCAGCAAGGTGAACCCCGGCGAAACCAGCGCCGTCATCAATACCTACGAGACCATCACCGGCGACTTCACCCGCAACCCCGATTTCCAGTTTCCCACCGAGGAGTTGCATTCGAATATCGAGAACACCGTCGGACCGAAGAAGACGCATTTCGTCGACGCCACACGGCTGGCGACCGAGCTGATGGGGGATTCCATCGCCTCCAACATGTTCATGCTGGGCTTCGCGTTCCAGAAGGGGCTGATCCCGATTTCGGCGGAAGCCATCTTCAAGGCGATCGAACTGAACGGCGTCGCCGTGCAAGCTAACCAAAGCGCGTTCACCTGGGGCCGGCGCGCCGCGCATGACGTGGAAGCGGTAAAACGCATCGCATCGCCGACCGAAACGACACCCGCCGAACCCGCCGATCCGACAACGCGGCTACGCGATCTGATCGAGGACCGCATCGCGTATCTAACGGACTATCAGAACGCGCAATACGCGGAACGCTATACGCGCTTGGTCGACCGGGTCCGTACCGTCCAAGCGGTCAGCACACCGCAGGATCAGGGGCTAACGGAAACGGTTGCCCGGTATTTCTTCAAGTTGCTTGCCTATAAGGACGAATATGAAGTTGCCCGGCTCTACACCGATCCAGGGTTTCAAGAGCGACTCAACGCCGCCTTCGAAGGGGATTTCAAGCTGAAATTCCATCTGGCACCGCCGCTGCTCGCGCCGAAAGATCCGGCAACGGGCGAATTGCGCAAGCGCGAATACGGGCCATGGGTCTTGAAGGCATTTGGGATGCTCACGAAACTGAAGTTCCTGCGCGGGACACCCTTCGACCCCTTCGGATACACCGAGGAGCGCAAGACCGAGCGGCAATTGATCTCAGACTATGAAGCAACCGTCGAATCGCTTCTGGAAACGCTAACGCCGCAGAACCAGGACCTTGCCATTCAGATCGCCAGCATTCCGGAACAGATCCGCGGCTACGGTCACGTCAAGGAGGCGAGCATCGCCTGTGCGCGGTCCCGGCAGGACGAATTAATCGCTGCCTATCGCGACCCTCAGACCGCGGCGGTGGTCAGCGCAGCGGAGTAGTCCCGCGCGGCCAACGAAAATTCACAGGCTTGCCCCAATGTCGCCGGGATTTACCGCCACAAACGCGCCATGACTGCACGACTTTATGCAATCGGCATCGCCATCGTCGTCCTGACGGCGCCGCTCGCCATGGTTTGGTTTCCGTTGAGCCAGATACCGCGGCAGCAACACAGTATAGACGATCGCCTGGACGAGTTCGGATCGGCGGCGCGCAATCGGCTGCTCTCGCATTTCCTGCGGGCGCAGGTTCCGTATCCTCCGGCGCGCATCGTGCTCGTGGGGCTCAAGGAAGAGCGGCGGCTTCAGATTTACGCACCGGGCCGCGACGGCGCGCTGCGCTATGTCATGGATCATCGCATTGTCGCGGCCGCCGGCGGGCCCGGACCCAAGCTGCGTGCCGGTGATCGTCAGGTGCCGGAGGGCCGGTATCGCTTGCGGTATTTGAACCCCAACTCAGCCGCCTACGTTTCCTTGATGATCGGATATCCCAATGCCTTCGACAAAGCACGGGCGCAAAAGGATGGCCGGACCAAACTCGGCGGCGACATCGTCATTCACGGGCCGACCACGGGAACGGAAGGATGCCTGGCACTGGACGAAGATGCGGTGGAAGAGGTCTTCACGCTGGTGGCCGATACCGGCGTAACGAACACGGAAATCCTGATCGCGCCGCACGATTTTCGGTCCCACAAACCGCCGCGTGCGAAGGACGGGTCGGAATGGACCCGTGCGCTCTATGCCCGGCTGGCGCACAATCTCGCGAAACTGCCGGCGCCGGAGAGCTAGACCGCGTTACATCCCGAGCGCGGACATGTAGGTTTCGAGGATGGCTTCCTGTTCCTGGCGGTCGGCATCGTCCATTTTTCGGATCCGCACGACCTGGCGCATGATCTTGGGATCGTAGCCATTCGATTTGGCTTCCGCATACACTTCGCGGATATCGTCGCTGATCGTCTTCTTCTCTTCTTCCAGCCGTTCAATGCGTTGAATGAACGACCGTAGACGTTCGCCCGCGGCGCCGTCGCCTTCGGCCATACTCACCCCCTGGAGTGTCGGTTTGTTGATTTGGAGCGCGACATTAGACCAGCCTACCGGTCCGGACAAGCGCACAATGGCAAGCCGATAGCTTCACCAATACCTGCAGAAACTCTGTAACGAAACGAAAGCTCTAGATGCCGATCAGTGCTTCTTAGACGCTTCGAATTTCGCCTTCTGCTCCGGCGTGGCCTCGGTCTGATATTTGGATTTCCACTCGCCATACGGCATCCCGTAGACGATTTCGCGGGCGGCTTCATACTCAAGGTCGACACCGCGCTCGTCGGCTTCCGCCTTGTACCACTTCGACAAACAGTTCCGGCAAAAATCCGCGAGGTTCATCAGGTCGATATTCTGAACATCCGTGTTTTCGCGCAGGTGATCACGCAACCGGCGAAAAGTCGCCGCCTCCAGTTCGATCCGTGTTTTGTCATCCATTTCTTTGGTCTTCCCGAGCTATTCCAACCACTGGTTCCTAACTTGGTGTCGTCCGGCCGAAAAATCAGCCCCTTCACGCATCCACACCGTTCAGTGTTTCTTCGATCAGCCAGTCGACGACGGCATTAAGCGCCTCCTTCTCGTCCGCACCCGCTTGCAGGGACGCTTCGTAGACCCGTACCTGGCGATGGGCGCTGGTCCCTTCCTTCAGGATATCGCGCGCACCGTTGATCTCGTCAACGCATCCCAGCCGCTCCGCGTCTTCCGCAAGTAGTTCGAGGATCTCTTCCAGCAGTTCGTTGTAGGGCACAATTTCCCCCCGGCCGAAATCGACCAAGCCTTCGTCCGTGCCGTACCGTTGCGCCCGCCAACGGTTTTCCTGGATCAGCATATTCGCATAGACCCGCCAGCGCTGATTGTTGCGCCGCAGCCGGCGAAGCATCGACAACAGGCAGGCATATATCGCGGCGACGGTAATGCCGTGGTCGAGGCGCGTGCAGATGTCGCTGACACGCACCTCCAGGGTGGGGAAGCGGGCGCTTGGGCGGATGTCCCACCAGATTTTCGTCGAATCCTCGATGACGCCCGCACTGACCAGCGAATCGACGTGGCGGGTATACTCGCCGAAGCTGTCGAATTTTTCGGGCAGACCGGTGCGCGGAAGCTCGTCGAACACGCTGAGCCGGTAGCTACGCAATCCCGTATGCCGCCCCTGCCAGAACGGCGACGATGTGCTGAGTGCCAACAGATGCGGGAGAAAATAGCTGACCTGGTTCAGCAGATCGTTCCGCAATTCGTCATCGTCGACGCCGACATGCACATGCATGCCACAGATCAGCAACCGGTTCGCGACGGCCTGAAGATCCTCGGCCAACAGATTGTACCGGTCGCGGTCCGTATGCTGCTGCTCCGTCCACTCGGCGAAAGGATGGGTCGACGCGGCAATGATACGCAGCCCATGGCGTCCCGCCGCCTCGGCCGTGCAATGCCGCAGCATCGCAAGTTTCTCGCGGCATTCGGCGAGCGTCCCGCAGACCGACGTATCGACCTCGATCTGGGCGCGCAGGAATTCCGGCGTGACGTTCCCGACATCCGCGCCGATCCGCTTCTTGCAATCCTCCAACAGGTCACGCGGCGGATCGGCGACCAGGTCGCGGGTCACCGGATCGACGAGCAGATATTCCTCCTCGATCCCGATGGTCAGGGGTTGGTCGGATACGGTCATGCTTTCCCAACTCCCGTTTGGCCGGATGCGAAAAGACGGACGTCGGTTAGGATCGGGTCCAGCACGCGGCACAGGATCTCGGTCCAACGACGGACACCGTCGTCGTCCGCCACCAAGTCCTGGCGCACCTCGATCATCACGTTGGCAAGGCCGGCCGCCATGGCGTGTGCCTCGATCGTATAGCCGGCGAACGCCAACGCCGAATACGGTTGATTGTCCCCGACGGTCAGCGATTCCGCCTCGAGCGCGGCGATCAGCGGGTCGGCGATACGGCGATCGCGGCCGGACAAGATCCCGACCTCCCAAGGCCGTTCGATACCGTGAAAGCTGGGGGTGAAGGTGTGGATCGCGACCACCGCCGGCCGTTGGCCGTTCCGCTCCAGCGACTGTAGGCAGTCCCGGATCGCCGCATGATACGGGTGAAAGACGGCCTCGATCCGTGCCGCGCGGTCTTCCGCGGAAAGCCGGCGGTTTCCGGGAATAATCGTTCCCTCGCTGATCTCGCGGATCGAGGTATGGTCGTCCACCTCTCGGTTGCAGTCGATCAGCAGCCGGGAATACCCAGCCAACACGGCCGTCGCCTTGAAATGGTCGGCCAGGTTCCGCGTCAAAGGGGCCGCGCCAATATCGATCGCGATATGACGCCCCATTTCGGACTCGGCCAGGCCAAGTGTGCCCAGCGATTCCGGAAGGGCGGCGCTGGCATGGTCGCAGATCAGCATGACTTCGGACTCGGGCGAGCCTTCGATCACGGAAACGGGGGGCGGGTCGGCGGGGCCGAGCAAAGGAACGCCCCCACCCGCTTGTTTCGAAAGAGCAGACATAGGCCGCACTATATCGAATGGCCGAGACGAATAAAGGTCCCGTTGGTACAGGCGCAATAGTCCGGCTCGATACCCGGAAACGAGCGGTCGTTGTGCCGCGACGGTTGTTGGCTTGACCGCGGGTTTGGTAGGAGGTCAGCGGCTGGGGTACGGCAAATCGTGTATTTACGAGCTACAAGTGTCAACCTACTGGGAGACGATCGGTTGATGGGAAAAGACGAGGTGACCGAAAGAATCGAAATCCGCGAGAGTGTGCCGGCCGATTGGGAATCGATCGAGGTGCTATATCCGGACGCGTTCCCGGACGAGGACCTGCTCCCCCTGTTGAGGGAGCTGTTTCAGGACACGTCATCCATCCTTTCACTCGTCGGTGTAGTCGATTCATCGCTCGTGGGACACGTTATCTTCACGCCATGCAGCGCCGCCGCCGGCCGCGACAATGCCGCCCTTCTAGGCCCCCTTGCGGTTGCCACCACTTGGCAGAGAAAGGGGATCGGCACCGCACTCGTCCAGGCCGGATTTGAAAGACTGGAAAATTGCGGCGTGAGCCATGTTTATGTGCTCGGCGATCCCACCTATTACGGACGGTTCGGATTTCGGCCGGAAACCCATGTCGCTCCCCCATACCCCCTGCCAGTGGAATGGCGCAATGCATGGCAATCGGCGAGATTTCCCGGCGCCGAGCAGCCGGCGCGGGGCAAGCTCTGTCTGCCGAAGCCTTGGCTTCGGCCGGCGCTTTGGACGTCTTGAGGCGGCTTGGGGATTTGATGGACAGTCCGTCATGGTCGCTGTCGCTAGAGCCATAAAGGGTTTTTTCGATATAGTCGCGCCATGCCACAGTCCGAGCTCCCCTTGACGGCCCGCCGCGTCGACACACTCGCGCTGGCGGCGTTGCTGGTCGGCGCCGTTGCGGTCGGCGCATCCGCGATTTTCGTTCGACTAAGCGAGCTGGGGCCCATTTCCTCCGCCTTTTACCGGCCGTTTCTGGCAATTCCGGCTGTTTGGCTGTGGCTGGCGTTGCGCCCAAAAACCGACATCAAACAGCGCGCCGCGTCGGCCAGGGATTACGGCCTCCTCGTCCTGGCCGGCGCATTCTTCGCAGGCGACCTCGCCTTTTGGCATTTGTCGCTGCATCACACCTCCGTCGCGAACGCGACCCTGTTCGCCAATTCGGCGCCGGTCGTGGTGGTGCTGGCGGATTGGTTGCTCTTCCGGCGGTCGATCGGGCGGACCTTCGTCCTCGGCCTCGTCCTGTCGCTGTTCGGCGGGGCGTGTCTCGTCGGCGGCAGCTTTGCGCTGAACCCCGACAATCTGATTGGCGATTTCTACGGTATCGTGACCGCCGTGTTCCTGGGCAGTTACCTTATGACGGTCGAACGGCTGCGCCCGGTCTTCGGCACCGCTACGATCCTGCTGTGGACATCGGTCGCCACTTCGGCGTTCCTGCTGCCTGTCGCCGTGCTCAGCGGTGAAACGATGATCGCCCTTACGGCCTACGGTTGGGCCGTCCTGCTGGCCCTCGCGTGGGTCAGTCACGCGGCGGGGCAAGGTTTCGTCGTGTATGCGCTCGCGCACCTGCCCGCGGGATTAGCGGCCGTCGGGCTGCTGACCGAGCCCGTGGCCGCCGCGGTGTTGGCGTTTTTCATCCTTGCGGAACCCATCACGGCATGGCAGACGGTCGGCGGGGCGATTATTCTGTGGGGAATCTTCATCGCGCGGAAAGGATATGCTTAGGCCATGCCACCGGTAAGCGTGACCGAGCTGAAAACCCGAATCGAATCGCGCATCGAGCGCAAGATCGAACGGGAAGCTATTGCCGGGCTGAAACAGGCAACCTGGACGCGAACGGCGGCGATGGCGGCCATCGGCGTGTGGATCGCAACACAAGTCCCCTTTCCAACCGCCTCCTTCTATCTGTTCACGCTGGTCTTGTTCGTGGCCATCGGGCTCGCGCATCAGCTGGTAATCGAGCGTGACCCGACACGGTCCTGGCCGGGATATCTTTTCATCACGCTGGATATCGTGTTGTTGGCGGCGATCCTGCTTTTCCCGAGTCCGATCTATTACGGCGACTGGCCGCAGCAGATGGCGCTCCGGATGGGGAACTTCCCATATTTCTACATTTTCCTGGCCGGCACATTGCTGACCTATTCGCCACGGCAGGTCATTTGGGCCGGGGTGACGATTTCATTGCTGTGGGGCGCCGCCATTCTCGCGATATCGCTGCTGCCCGATACCTTGACGCATTCGGATTATCCGGCTTGGGACGACCTTGCGCCGGAAACCCAACTGCAAACCTTCCTGTATCCGACATTCGTGGATGTGCCGGCCGCCTTCAAGGACGTGTTCATTGTCCTCGTCGTCACGGGCGTGCTTGCCTCGGTGGTTTGGCGGATGCGCCGACTCGCCTTCGAACAAGCCGACGTGGAGCGGCAGCGCGCGAACCTCGCCCGGTATTTTTCGCCTAATCTCGTCGAGGAGCTGACCCGGGATCACGACACGCTCGGGAACGAGTACATACAGGACGCGGCGGTCATGTTTCTCGATATCCGGGGCTTCACCGCTTTCGCCGAACAATTGTCGCCGCAGGACACGCTCGAACTGCTCCGCAGTTTTCACAGCCGCATGTCGAATGAGGTGTTCGCCCATGGCGGCACGCTCGACAAATACATTGGCGATGGATTGATGGCGACGTTCGGCGTGCCGAAGAAAGGCGCGCGGGACGCCACGAACGCCATCGCCTGCGCGCTTGCGATGCGAAACGCCATCGTGGAATGGAACCGGGAACGGGACGAATTCGGCTACCAGCGGATCGATGTCGGGATCGGCGTGCATTACGGCACGGTGATCATGGGCGACATCGGCACGGCGGAACGTCTTGAATTCGCTGTCATCGGGGACACGGTCAATGTCGCAAGCCGCATCGAGCATCTCACGCGCGACCTGGGCACCGATATCGCGCTCAGCGATTCCGTGGTCGCCGCCGCCCATGCGGAACTCGAACATGACGACTCCATCTTCGACGGATTCCGGGAAGCGCCCGAACAGGCCATTCGCGGCCGTCTTACCGGCATGATCGTCTGGAAATATAGCGAGGAAGCCGCCATGGAGGATCACGAACGCAGGCTTCAATCGATCGATCTTGCGCCCACATCCTGACCGAAACGCGGCGGGACGATAACCCTCCCGTTAGTTGGGCCCATTCGTGGTTAAGATTTGTTAACCAAAAAACCATAGTTTCCGTATAAGCAATAGGATAAACCGCCAAAACGTACCGGCCGGGAACGGCCGCCTCGGGAACAGGGAAACCAAAGAAGATGCGGCGCACACACCTGACGAAGATCGTCGCCACCCTCGGGCCTGCGAGTTCGGACCCGGCCATCATCCGTTCCCTGTTCGAAGCCGGTGTCGACGTATTCCGTCTCAATTTCAGCCACGGATCGCAGGAAGATAAAATTCCCCTGATCGAGGCGATCCGCGCACTCGAGGAGGAAACCGGACGCCCGATCGCAATCATGATGGACCTGCAAGGACCGAAACTTCGGATCGGTACCTTCGAAAACGATCAGGTCACCCTGGAAGCCGGTGCGAAGTTCCGCCTCGACATGGATGACGCGCAGGGCACGCAGGACCGGGTCCAACTGCCGCATAAGGAAATCTTTCAAGCGCTGAGCGCACCGACCGACCTGTTGATCGACGACGGCAAGGTCCGGCTGCGCGTCGATGATTGCGACGGCAAATCGGCCGACACCACGGTGGTCAACGGCGGCGTCATCTCGAACCGCAAGGGCGTCAATGTGCCAGGGGTGGTGCTGCCGCTGTCGCCCCTGACCGATAAGGATCAGTCCGATTTGCAGTTCGGCCTCAACCAAGGCGTCGACTATGTTGCGTTGTCCTTCGTCCAACGCGCCCAAGATATCGCCGACGCCCGCCGTCTGATCGCCGGCCGTGCCGCGCTTCTGGCAAAACTCGAAAAACCCGCCGCGATCGACAGCCTCAAGGAAATCGTCGAGTTGTCCGACGTGGTCATGGTCGCGCGCGGTGATCTCGGCGTCGAGATGCCGCCGGAAGAGGTTCCCGTCCTGCAAAAGCGCATCATCGGCGCATGCCGCGATGCCGGCAAGCCGGTGATCGTCGCGACACAGATGCTCGAATCCATGGTGAAATCGCCGACGCCGACCCGCGCCGAAGCCTCCGACGTCGCCACCGCGGTTTATGACGGCGCGGACGCGGTGATGCTGTCTGCCGAATCCGCCGCCGGCGACTACCCGATCGAAGCGGTACAGATGATGAACCGGATCATCGAACACACGGAACAGGACCCGCTGTACCGTCGGATCGGCGACGCATCCCGCCTAGATCCGGACGCGACATCCGCCGACGCGATCAGCGCGGCCGCGCGTCAGGTTGCCAATACCCTCTCGGTCAAGGCGATCGTCAGCTACACCACATCCGGTTCGACCACGTTACGCGCCGCGCGCGAACGGCCGGACGTCCCTGTGATCGGACTGACCCCTAACCGGGATACGGCGCGACGCCTCGCGGTCGTCTGGGGCGTACACAGCGTCCATTCGGCGGATGCCCGCGATTTTCTGGATATGGTCGAGAATGCCAGCCAGCACGCACTGACCGACGGATTTGCAAATCCCGGCGACCGGATCGTGATCACCGCGGGATTTCCGTTCGGCACGCCGGGTTCGACAAATATCCTCCGCATCGCCCGCGTCGAAGCGCCTGGCAGCCGCCGGCGTTAGCGAGACCGCACGCCGCTATTCGAAACCCTTGTTGAACCCGAGCGGGAACCAGATGCCGCGGATCAGCGGCAAACCCATATTCGGCAGGACATGGTTGCCGTCCAGCGTGGCGACATCCACGTCTTCGATCATCTTGACGATCGGCGGCAACGGCGCCCCACGGAACACCCGCTCGTGTACGATCTTGACCGCGTCCTCGTAATCCTCCGCGGTCACCCCGCAGCCATGCCGCAAATAGACCGGAATGTTGTCATCGTCGGGGTCCAAATCGAACTCGAACCAGAAACGCCGTGGCATGCGCTAATTCCTCTTCTGCGATAGGTCGGCGCGCGTCCTGTGCGCCGCCACCCTCTATGACCGCGCGGCATTCCGCAAGTACTGCGATCGTTCCCGGTCAGATGGTCCAGTCTTCTTCGCTGTCCGGCGCCACCGGCGGCTCATTGACGTTCAGGATCTGCGCGACATGCGCATCGCCATCCGCCACGAACAGGTCACGCGTGATGCCGCGCACCAACCGTTCGACGCCGAAGGCCATTCCGTGCAAGCCGGTGCAAATCGGCCCCAGGCTGGAAATCGACGCGATGCCGTATTCGTGGATATCGGCGATGCGCGGAGTCCGTTCCGGGTCCTTCGCGATGAATTGGAAATTCGGGCCTAGATAAGGGTGCAGGCCCAGGTCCGGATTCTCCTGTCCGGCCGGCGGGTCGTAGCGGTCCCGCCATACCATGATGTCATCCGCCAGGGGCGTAAGCTCGGGCACCTTGGCGACGTCGATCGTAAAGCCGGTCGCGCAAATCAAAAAATCCAGGTCAATCGGTCCCGATGCGGTATCGACATGAATCTTGTCGCCGGCCAACCCGACCGACTCCAACGCGCTATCGGCACGCAGATGGAAATTGTCATGGCGGGTGGTGCGCGCAAGCGTTTCCTCCGGCGGTGGCGGCGTGAATCCGGAAAAGTGGTTCATGATCTCCCATCGCTGCGCATCGCCCAGATCGCCGAAATGCTGGAGATAGCCAACCGAGTGCATCGCGCGGGAGATGACGACCGTTTGCAGCCGTTTCCGCCGCATCAGCATGTGAACCGACGTCGCCCCCTGTTCCAGCGCCGTGGCCGCGTTGTCGAAGGCTGACGCGCCGCAGCCGATGACGCCGACGTCCCGCCCCTTCAATGCGGCGAAATCGATCATGTCCGCGCTGTGCGCATAGCGGTCGGGCGGCAGCCCGTCGGAAACAATCGACGGAACATGCTTGCCGCCGCAGCCGGCAATACCGGCGGTGCGCACTAATTTCCGGGCATAGACCGTCCGCGTCGCACCGCCCTGTTCGATGCTGAGCCGCAGGAAGTCACCGTCGGGCTCGACCAATTTCAGCGTCACTTCGTTCTCCACCGGCAGCCGCAGCACCTCGCGGAACCAATTGAGATAATCCATCCACTCGTCTTTCGGCACCTTGACCAGTTTGTCCCAAGCCCCGGCGCCATGCTTGATGTCGTACCAGGTGCGCACGGCGAGATTGAGCTGGCCGAGATCGGGACCGACGAAGATCTTGGGCGTCCGCAGCGATTGCATCCTGGCATAGGTAATCCACGGCCCTTCTCGGCCAACGGCATTCTCATCGAGCAATACGACATTGCGGACCCGTTGCCGGATGAGGGCATGCGCGATCGCCAATCCCTGCATGCCGGCGCCTTCGATCACCACGTCGTAGACGGGATCGCCGCTCGGGTGCCGGTGCTCGAGCATCCAGTCCTTCGGCGGAAAATCCATATAGGCCAATTCCTTGGCGATCGCCGCTTCCAGATCTTTCAATGTCGTGTACTCGGTCACCGATGCCGGTCCTTCTTTAACGTCCCCAGGGGAAAAGCGTGCGCGCCGCCAGCTGACCGCGCTCGCCGAGCGCATCGGCGACCCGCAGCCCTTCATTCCATTTGGCCATCCGCTCGGAGCGGGCGAACGAACCGACCTTGAGTTGATGGGCGCCCCAACCGACCGCCAAATGGACGATCGTCACATCTTCGGTCTCGCCGGAACGGGCCGAAACCACCGCACCCCAACCCGCGGCCCGGGCCGCATCGAAGGCCGCCCGGGTTTCCGTCAGCGTCCCGGCCTGGTTCGGTTTCACGAGCACCGCGTTGCAGGCGCCGACTTCCGCCGCGCGGGTCACCCGTTCCGCATGGGTGACCAGGTAATCATCGCCGATAATCTGGACCTTGTCGCCCGCCGCCGCCGTGAACCGGATGAGACCGTCCTCGTCATCCTCTCCCAGCGGGTCTTCGATGGAGACGATCGGATAGCGATCGATCCAGCCGAGCAGCATCTCGATAAGCCCATCGCTGTCCAGTTCGCGCTTTTCGAGACCCAGGGTATAACGTCCGTCCTCGCCGAATTCAGACGCGGCGATATCCAGGGATATGGCCACCTCCTCGCCCGGCCGGAACCCCGCACGCTCGATCGACTGCAACAACATATCCAAGGCGGCCTCGTTGCTGTCGAAGGCGGGCCAAAAGCCGCCCTCATCGGCAACGCCTTGCAGCAACCCCTTTTCGGCCATCAGCGTGCCGGCCGCGCGATAGACCTCCGCCGTCCAGTCGAGTGTCTGCGCATAGTCCTCCGCGCCCACGGCGATCACCATGAAATCCTGGATGTCGACGCGCGACGCCGCATGGGCCCCGCCGCCGAAAATCTGAATTTCGGGCAGCGGCAGCGTATGCGCGGCCAGGCCGCCGAGATGGCGCCAGAGCGGTATGCCGGCCGCCGCCGCCGCGGCGTGCGCGACCGCCATCGACGCGGCGATCATCGCATTGCCGCCGAGCCGGCGCTTGTCTGGCGTTCCGTCCAGGTCGACCAGGGCCGTATCGGCATCGTCCTGATCTTCCGCGTCGAGACCGATCAGCGTATCGGCGATTTCGTCATTCACCGCCGCGATGGCCTTGGTCACATCGTAGCCGCCAAAGGCGTCGCCGCCGTCGCGCCGGTCGACAGCTTCGCCCGATCCCGTGGACGCGCCCGCCGGCGCGATGGCCCGGCCCACGGCGCCGGACGATGTCGTCACCTCGACCTCCAGCGTCGGGCGCCCGCGGGAATCCCAAACGCGCCGGGCATGGACATTGGAAATAGTCGATAGGCTCACGCTGGGCCTCCTCGGTAGGTGGTGATCGCATCGGCCCACCGGTCTCGCAGGACGTCGAGTTTCGGGACCGGCGTATCCAGCATAGTTCGGGCGAAATTGCGAACGCAGTCGTGCTGCCTTGGGTCTTCGAGATATTCGACCGGCGATTTTCCGTCAACTCGGGCCAACAGCAACCCCGGCAGCAAATGTGCGACGCGACACTCCAATTCGGCTCGATCTTCCCAATCCACAACTGGCAGGTAAGCACCGGACAATGCGCCGAAACAGCGGAGATACGCCGCAGCGTCAGCCGGCCGGTATAGGCATTTCAGCAGTAGATGATTGAGGCAGAACGCAACGTCGAAGGCAGGGTCACCGAAAGTGGCGCACTCCGCGTCCAAAAACACCGGTCCCTCTTCGCCAACCAGGATGTTCTTGGGGCTCACGTCTCCGTGGACCAGAACCCGCCGGGTGTCCGCCGTGACGGCGATCAACCGCCGCAGGGCATCGGCAAGATCCGGGTGCCGGCGTGCCGCCGCTTCCAGATAGGGTTCCAAGCGTATCGCGTGGAAAATTTCCGCGCTGTCGAACCGGGATTCGACCGATGCGTCATCCGCCGTCGCGGCATGAATTCGGCCGAGCGTGGCGCCAACCGTCGCGGCGAAATCGGCCTCGGCGCGGCCATCCATCAACTCCGCTTTCCAGAGCGGAAAGACCGCCGGGTCGAGAAATTCCATGGCGAAAAGCCCGTCATCGTCGGATCGCCCCAAAAGACGCGGCGCCGCCGCCGGTACAATCGCCGACACGGTTTCCAACCAGGATATCTCGTATTTATTGCGTTCGACCGGGACTTGCCAATCCGCTTCGACCTTCAGTTTCGCCAACGCCCGCTTAACGCAAATCGGGCCCTCCGGCAGGTCGACGCGCCAGATATCCGACGACACGCCGCCGGCAAGCGGCTCCGCGGTCGCGGGCGTTTCGGCGGCAAGCAAGTCGAGGCGGATCAGAGCGGCTCTGAGATCCTGCGGCAGGTCATGCATTGTTCGAGGCTCGAAAACGACGATTGCGCGAACAATACCGCGTTCGCGCAGATGCCGCCACGGTGTGGTCCGGGTCGTTGCGCGCCGTCAGATATTCTGCTGTTGCAGGTCTTTCTCGAGCTGGCGAATGCGAACCGGCGCGTCCTCGAGATGAGGATTGGCGTCCAGCGCCCGCCGCCAGGCGTTCAATGCCTGGTGTTTGTCCCCAAGCGCGTCGTAATTCATGCCGAGGCCTGCCAGCGCCCCGAAATGCCGCGGTTCGAGCCGCAAGACCTGTTGGATATCGCGAATGGAGGCCTCGAAATCACCCATGACGTAGTAGACGGTCGCGCGTTTGTTCCACCCTTCCGCCAGTTCGGGCGCACGCCTGATGACCTCGTCGAACCGGTCGAGCGCTGTACCAAAATCAAGTTTTTCCAAAGCGTTCCGCCCCTCGGCCATCAGCTCGCCGGTTTCCGGATCTTCCGGGTGATTCCAGATCTGCCAGATCAGCGACGTCAGGCGATTGCCCTCCGACGCGTCCTGCGCGCCCTTCAAGGCGTCGAACAGCCGGTCCAGGGCCTGCGAACCAGTCGATTCGGCGGTAGCCGGCGTACCGGCCCAGCACAGAAGTCCCAAAACGATGATTGCTGCGCGAAGCATCCGCTAAGTATGAAGAAATCCGGTACTTTCTGGCAATCCACAATTTGGCGATTGCCGATAGCGAAAACGCGAGGCATGGTGAGGCCAAATCGCAGCGCAACCGATAGTGATCGAATGTCCGTTTCCCGATACTTCGCATCAGACCGACTGGAGGCGAGAGCACAGTTCGTCGCCGCCTGCAACGCGCTGAATCTGGATTTTTCGTCCTATTACGCGCCAAGAACCATCGACGATAGCGGCGAACCCATCATCGACGTCACCCGCGTCGGCCCGCACAAAGCGCCGATCGTCCTCGCCCTGACCAACGGATCGTGGGTCGACGAAGGCCTCTGCGCATCAGGAATTCAAACCGCGCTGTTGCGCGAAGGGCTGGGCCGTATCGGACGCAACGACATTGCGCTCGTCTTGGTTCATGCAGTCGCGCCGGCGGGCCTCTCCGGGCTCGGCAACCGGGGCCCCGCGGTATCGGACACTTCGATCCGGGAATGGAGCAATCACGCCCTGGCCGCTGCGGAAAACCGCTTTGCATCCTATGTCCAGGAAACGCATACGCCGAAACAGGGTGGCGCAAGCAGCATCCCTTGGCAGGCGCGGGTTCTCTGCCAAATTGCGGAGGCTTATTTTGCCAAGGCGCAATCGATCAGCCTGATCGACCTGCGGACCGGACCCGGGTTTTACGGCGAAGCCGACCTGCTGGCTTGCCGAACCCACAGCGATCCCGCGATGCAACGCGCGGCGCAACTCTTCGGCACCAGGGAAGAACAGTCCGCGCCGGCACCGCACGGCACACCCGGCGACTTGGCCCATGGCCTGATCACTGCACTTGAGCGCAGCGACCTGACCGCCGCCGTCCTCGAATTCGGCACCTATTCGATGCGCTCGGTCCTTTCCGCCGGCAGTGGCGGGGTGTTCTACCCGGATACGACGGATTGGCGGGAACAGGCCTGGCGCTCCGCGCAAGGCGTCATCCAGCACGTCCTACTGTCCTTACCCAAGAGCACATAACGCCGGCCGTCACCCCTTTAACGCCGTCGTGATCTTGATCTCTGAGTGCAGCGTCCGGTGAACCGGACATTTGTCGGCGATCTCGATCAGTTTCGCGCGCTGCTCGTCGTCGAGCGGTCCGGTCAGCTCGATCTCGCGCTCGATAAGGTCGACCTTGCCGTCCCGGGTTTCGCAGTCTTCGCAATCCGCTGCATGGATCTTGTCGTGTTTAAGCGCCACCGACGCCCGTTCCAACGGCCATTTCTTGCGATTTGCGTACATCCGCATCGTCATCGACGTGCAGGCGCCGAGACCCGCCAAGAGGTAACCATAGGGCGTCGGTCCAGTGTTCGTGCCACCGACCGACGGCGGCTCATCGGCCAGCAAGCGGTGCGGTCCGTTCAGGACCTCCTGCTGGAAGGTACCGTTGCCGGTCTCGCGCACGACGACGACCCCATCCTCGGTCGTGGCCGTGTCCTCCGCCTTCTTGTCGGTTTCGCCCAGATACCGCGTCGCCCACGCGGACAGGACATCAGCCACATAGATCGCATCCTCGCGCCGGCTCAGCAGATGATCCGCGGCGTCCAACGACACGAAGCTCTTCGGATGCTTTGCGGCCAAGAAGATCGCGCTGGCGTTTTCGATGCCAACGGTGTTGTCGAGCGGCGAATGGAACACCAGCAACGGTTTCTTCATCGTCGCAATCGCATCGGACAGCCTGTGGCTTTCGATATCGTCGAGAAACTGTTTCTGGATCCGGAAGGTGCGGCCGGCGAGTTTCACCTCCGCTTCGCCTTGGGCCTCGATCTCGGGCCGGGCTTCGGCGAACAGATGCTGGACATGCGCGGGATCGGCGGGCGCGCCGATCGTCGCCACCGCCTTGATTTCCGGAATGCGTCCCGCCGCGGCGAGGACCGCCGCCCCGCCGAGACTGTGGCCGATGATGATGCATGGCGCGCCGTGATCGTCTCGCAGGTAATCGGCCGCGCGGATGAGGTCGTCCACGTTCGAAGAGAAATTGGTGTTGGCGAACTCGCCGTCGCTGGCGCCCAGGCCCGTGAAATCGAACCGGAGCACCGCGATCCCCTGCTCGGCGAGCCCGGTCGCGATCCGCGCCGCTGCAAAGATGTCCTTCGAGCAGGTGAAGCAATGCGCGAACAGCGCGTAGGCGCGTGGCGCGCCGTCCGGCAATTCAAGCCGGGCAGCCAGCGTGTGGCCTTGTGAACCGGCAAATTCGACCTTTTCCGACCGTGGCATTGTTGAAGTCCTTCTAGGAAAATTGATTTTCAGCGACTTAGACCAGTCCCGCGCGAATTCCAATACGCAGCGCCGTAAATCCCGAAATTGTGAATTTCGTCGCTAATTTGGCGCACAGTCTACCGCTCCGTACACTCGGGTGCTAAACGAATCGAAAAGCACATACATCGGGAGCGGAAACGCCATGTCAGACCTTCATCGCGACGCCATCATCATCGACGGCCTGGAAATCTGTAACTGGAGCCGGGCGGTGTTCGAGGACATGCGCAAAGGCGGCCTCACCGCGGTCAACGCGACCTGTTCGGTCTGGGAAGACATTCGCGGATCGCTCGATAATGTGGCCCAGTGGAAACAATGGTTCCGGGATAACGACGACATCATCCTGCAGGTCCACACGACCGAAGACATCCGCCGCGCCAAGGCCGAGAACAAGACCGGTATCTATCTCGGCTGGCAGAACACTTGGGGCATCGAGGATCGCATCGACTATCTGCGGATTTTCAAGGATCTCGGCGTCGGCGTGATGCAGCTCACCTACAACACGCGCAATCTGGTCGGCACCGGCTGTTGGGAAAGCATCGATGCAGGACTCTCCGACTTCGGCCGCGAGGTGGTGGACGAGATGAACGCCGTCGGCATCATGGTCGACCTGTCGCATGTCGGTGCGATGACCAGCCAGGACGCGATCGAGCATTCCAAGAAACCGGTCGCCTACACCCATTGCGCCCCCGCCGGGCTGCTCGACCATCCGCGCAACAAGACCGACGAGCAGCTTCGCTTCATCGCCGACAAGGGCGGCTTCGTCGGGTTCGCGACCTACCCGCCCTTCATGGCGCAGGGTACCGATTCCACCGTCGAGGATTGCGTCGACACCTTCGAGTATCTGATCAATCTGGTCGGCGAGGACACGGTCGGCATCGGCACCGATTTCACCCAGGACCAGGACGGCGCCTTCTTTGATTACCTATCACTGGACAAGAGCTACGCGCGCCGCGTCGTCCCGAAACGGCCCGGCGACGGGACGGTGAAGATGCCGCAGGGACTACGCACCATCGGCGATTTCCCGAACCTTACCGCCGCAATGGAGAAGCGCGGCTGGCCGGAAGACCGCATCCGCAAAGTGATGGGGGAGAATTGGCTGCGCGTTTTGAAGGACGTATGGGGCGCCTGAACGGCGCCGCCGATTGGTCACGAAATTCAACCCTATGGCCGGCGGTTCCTCCCCGGCCGAACGGTTCGCAAACGAGAAACAGGAGTTTTCAGAATGAGCATCACCCCGAACGTCGCAAAGCAGAAACTCCAGGCCGGCGAACTCGCAATCGGCTTCGGCTTGCGGTCGACCCGCACGACCGATATCGCCAAGATCGCCAAGACCTGCGGTTTCGACTGGCTGTTCATCGACATGGAGCACGGCAGCTTCGACATCGACATGGTCTGCCAGATCAGCGTCGCCGCGCTGGATACGGAGATCACGCCGATCGTGCGGGTGCCCGGGCATCAGCATTTCCATGCGGCCCGCGTGCTGGACGGCGGCGCGATGGGCGTCGTGGTGCCGCATGTGGACACAGCGGAACAGGCAAGCGCCGCGGTCGATCACGCCAAATTCCCGCCCATCGGCCACCGGTCGATGACCGGCCTGCTGCCGCAGCTCGGCTTCGAAAATCCCGGCAAGGCCGAACTGCCCAAGG
This sequence comes from Alphaproteobacteria bacterium, assembly GCA_965228975.1. Classification (GTDB taxonomy): domain Bacteria; phylum Pseudomonadota; class Alphaproteobacteria; order UBA8366; family UBA8366; genus JAJFJD01. The sequence continues at coordinate 235,771 of OZ245851.1, read as the reverse complement.
TCATGAACGAGAACACGATGGTCACGGTGATGCTCGAAACGCCGGAAGCAATCGCCAATGCCGACGCGATCGCCGCCGTGGACGGCGTCGACGTGCTGCTGATCGGCAGCAACGATCTCAGCGCCGAAATGGGCATCCCCGGCGAATACAACGACGACAAGATCGTCGCCGCCTACGACGCGACGATCTCGGCCGCGCGCAACAACGGCAAGTTCGCCGGCATGGGCGGCATCTACGACCACGACACGATGGAGCGTTACATCAAGATGGGCGCGCAATTCCTGCTCGGCGGTTCGGACACGAGCTTCATGATCGCCGCCGGTAAGCAGCGGACGTCGTTCCTGAAGGGAATCGCGCGGTAACCGCAGCCGGGAATCGGCGGTCGCCCGGCTAAGCCTTCGGCTCCGTTGCGGCGAAATATGCCCAGCGGGTCGGCTCGGTCCGTTCGAGCAGGGCAAAGAACTGATCAACCGCATCCAGCGTCTCGAGCGCCGGATACTGGGTTGCATGACGCGGCGTCGGCCGGCATTCGTTGATCGAATGGCTGCCCTCGAACCGCGGATATAGGACGTCCGAGGTCCAGGCGCCGGCGATGCAGTGGATTTCCACCAACAGATCCATCGTCCGCAGCACCGGGTGCCGGACGGGGTCGAGCAAGTCGATCTCCTCACCTTCGATATCGCAGAGCACTAACATCCGCCCGTCGCACAAAGTCGCAAAGTCTGCTCCAGTCAGCTCGCCGCCTATCTTCACACGATCGGCAACACCGTTCATCGCGGCGAGTTCGCCGCACAACTGCCGCGCGCGGACGTCGATATCGAATGCGTGAACTCGGGCATCAGGCAATCGTCGTGCCAAACCAACGGCATAATAGCCTTCCGCACAGCCGACATTCACCACTGTGTCGTATCCCGCCGTGCAGATCTGTTCGATCACCCCGTGCAGTTCGGCTTCATACGAGCCGAGCAGTTTCGGGATATAGGCGCCTTCCGAGACGCGATCCAGAAAGGTCATTCCGGCGAAAGGACCCGATTGAACGGTCGCGCCGATCAGGCGGAACAACGGCGCTTTCAACCGCGCGGCGCGAAAGGCGGCAATCACCTGGAAAGCATCGTCGAGCCGCTGTCCGGCTGGCACATCGTCCTGCTGCAACGTGGCCGTCAAGACCTCAAGGATGCGCCGTTCGATTTCCGCCTGGGACATCTCACACAGCGTCGCTCAACTTTGCAGGTGCCGGGCCGCCGGTCGCCCAGTCGAGCAGTTCCACGGTATGGACCACCGGCGTGTCCGTGCCGCCGGCAAGCTGCGTCAGGCATCCGATATTGCCCGTGGTGATAACCTGCGGCCGCGTGGCCGTCAGATTGTCGATCTTACGGTCCCGCAACCGCCCGGCGATCGACGGTTGCAGGATGTTGTAGGTGCCCGCCGAGCCGCAGCAGAGATGCGATTCCTTCGGCTCCACGACATTGAATCCCGCCTGTTTCAGCAACGCTTTCGGCGGCTGCGTGATCTTCTGGCCATGCTGCAGGGAGCAAGCCGCGTGATAAGCGACCGTCATGTCGCTGACCCGGACCGGCATGTCCATGCCGATCTCGTCCATGTATTCCGAGATGTCCCGCGTCATCGCCGATATCGCCGCAGCGGAGTCCTTGAACTCCGGGTCGTTCCGCAGCATGAAGCCGTAGTCCTTGACCGTCGTGCCGCAACCGCTGGCGTTGATGATGATGGCGTCCAGCCCCTCGCCGTCGATCTCCGCCTGCCAGGCGGTGATATTGGCCTTCGCCTGGTCGTGCGAGTCGCCGTCCCGGCCCATATGGTGGACCAGCGCACCGCAACACCCGGCGGATTTCGGAATGACCACCTCGCGGCCATGGCGTTGCAACAAGCGGATCGTCGCTTCGTTGATCGACGGCGACAGCACCCGTTGGGCGCAGCCCGCCAACAATGCGACCCGGCCCTTGTGCCGCCCGATCGCCGGAAATACTTCCATCCTCTCGGTCGGCGACGGCGACGGCAGCGAAGCCGGCATCAGCGACAGCATCGCGCCCAGGCGACCCGGCAAGACGCGCCCCAACGGGCGCGCCGCCCAGCCTGCCACCATGCCCAAGCGAAACCGCCGCGGATACGGCAGGATGGCCGCGAGGGCCGCGCGGAGCAGCCGATCGAAGAGCGGGCGTCGGTAGGTCTTTTCGATATGAACGCGCGCATGGTCGACCAAATGCTGATAGTGGACGCCCGACGGACAGGTCGTCATACAGGACAGGCAGGTGAGACAGCGGTCGACATGTTTCACCACGTCACCGGTCGCGGCCTTGCCTTTTTCCAGCATGTCCTTGATCAGGTAGATGCGGCCACGGGGGCTGTCCAACTCATCCCCCAACAGCACATAGGTCGGGCAGGTCGCGGTACAGAAGCCGCAATGCACGCAATTGCGGAGGATCGAATTGGCCTCCGCCAGGTCCGGGTCGGCAAGCTGCGCTATGGAGAATTCGGTTCGCATGCCGCCCCGCTAAAAATCTGCATACATGCGGCCGGGATTGAGCAGGCCGCGCGGATCGAAATTTTCCTTCACCCGCTTCGACAAGGCGGCGACGCCGGCCGAAGACGGATGAAACACCGGCACCGCGGCGCGCACCGGCTCCGGCGCGCGGATCAAGGTGGCGTGGCCGCCGACCGCATCGACCGCGGCACGGACCGGTTCGGCCGCGCCATCCTGCGGCGCGTCCACCGCCAGCCAGACCAGTCCGCCGCCCCAATCGAGAAAGGCATCACCGCCGAGCGATTCCGTCAATTTCCCTGCCACTGCGGGTCCCGCCGTGGGGGCCACGGAAATCTTCCAGACGCAGCGGCTATCGCCCGCCGCCGCAAAGGGACGGACATCGCGCAGCTCGCGCCAGAATTCGCCGCTGTTGTGGCTGTGCAATTCTTCCGTCTCGCCGAACGCCGACAATTGCCTGCGCAACGCCGCAACCCGGTATTCGACCGACGGCCCCGGTCCTTCGACCCGGATCGCCGTGACGCCGCCGCCCGCCTCCGCCACGTAGGACGTCTTCGACATCGCCGCCAGGTTCTCGGGGAGATAGGCCGCGCCCGATACCTCATAAGGACTCTTCAATGCCGCCGTCATCGCCTGGCCCGCCGTCTCAAGGTCGAGTCCAAGCACCAACACCGTCCAGGTCTTTTCCGCTACCGGCAGAACCTTGACCGTTAGGTCGGTCATCGCCCCCAGCGTGCCCCAGGACCCGCAGAGCAGTTTCGACAGGTCATACCCGGTCACATTCTTGACGACCCGGCCGCCGGACTTGAACGCCTCGCCGCGGCCGCTGACCGCGCCGAAGCCCAGGAAATGGTCGCGCGCCGCACCGGCTTGGATGCGCCGCGGACCGGACAGGTTGCAGGCGATCATCCCGCCCAGCGTGCCGGCCTGCGCCGGTCCGCCAAGCAACGGTCCGTAGTCCGGCGGCTCGAAGGCGAGTTGCTGGCGCGACTCCGCCAGCGTCGCCTCGATCTCCGACAGCAAGGTGCCGGGACCAGCGCTCAGCACAAGTTCCTCGGCTTCGTAAAGGGTGATCCCCTTGAGGGCGGATAGCTCCAGCACCGTTTCCGCGTTGCTCGGCCGGCCAAGGCTGCGCTTGCTGCCGCCGCCGATAACCTCCAACGGAATCTCTTCGGCGATAGCCCACGCCATCGCATCCTTCACCTGTTCCGGGGTTTCCGGCTTGAAATGCTCCGCCATCCGGTGACCTTAGAAGCGCGGGATATCCGGGAAGGGCAGTTGCCCGCCGTGGATATGCATGCGGCCCAATTCGGCGCAGCGATGCAGGGTCGGGAAGACCTTACCGGGATTGAGCAGATTGTCGGGATCGAAGGCGCATTTGACCCGTTGCTGCTGCTTCAGATCGTCCTCGCTGAACATCGCCGGCATGAGATCGCGCTTTTCGACGCCGACCCCGTGCTCGCCCGTCAGCACGCCGCCGACCTCGACGCAGAGCTTGAGAATGTCGGACCCGAAATCCTCCGCCTTCTCCAGTTCGCCGGGCTCGTTGGCATCATACAGAATCAACGGATGCAGATTGCCGTCGCCCGCGTGGAACACGTTCGCGACGCGCAGGCCGTATTTCCGCGACAACTCGTTCATCCGGGTCAGAACAATCGGCAGCTTGCCGCGCGGGATCGTGCCGTCCATGCAGTAGTAGTCCGGCGAAATCCGGCCGACCGCCGGGAAGGCCGCCTTGCGCCCGGCCCAGAACCGGGTCCGCTCCTCTTCGTCCTGCGACACGCGGACGGTGACCGCCTTGTTCGCCTTGGCGATCTCCTCGACCCGGCCGATCAGATAATCGACCTCGCTCTCGGGGCCGTCCAGTTCCACGATCAACAGCGCTTCCACATCCAGCGGATAGCCGGCATGGACGAAATCCTCCGCCGCATGGATTGCCGGGCGATCCATCATTTCCATACCGCCGGGGATGATCCCGGCGCCGATCACCCCTGCGACGCAAGCGCCCGCGTCCTCGCTGGTGGGGAAACCGACCAGCACGGCACGCGCGGTTTCCGGCTTGCGCAATAAGCGGACGGTCACCTCGGTGACCACGCCCAGCAACCCCTCCGATCCGGTCAACACGCCGAGCAGATCGTATCCTTCGGCATCCAGGTGCGGGCCGCCGATGCGGATTACCTCGCCATCGATCAGCACCAGTTCCAAGCCGAGTACATTATTGGTGGTCAGGCCGTATTTCAGGCAGTGCACCCCGCCCGAATTCTCGGCGATGTTGCCGCCGATCGTACAGGCGATCTGGCTCGATGGGTCCGGCGCATAGTAGAAATCGTTGTCGCTGACGGCGTCGCTGATCGCCAGGTTGGTGACGCCCGGTTGCACGACGGCGCAGCGGTTGTCGAAATCGACGTCCAGGATGCGGTTGAATTTCGCCATGCCCAGCAGGATGCCGTCCTCCAACGGCAGCGCCCCGCCCGACAGCGAGGTCCCCGCGCCGCGCGGCACGACCTTCACACCGTTCTCGTGGCAATAGCGCAAGACGTCGCTGACCTGCTGTGTCGTTTCGGGCAGCACAACGATCATCGGCAGTTGTTGGTAAGCGGTCAGCCCGTCGCTTTCATAGGGCCGGAGTTCGTTTTCCTCGACGATGACGCCTTCGCCCGGGACAATCGCACGGAGCGCCGCGGCGATCTCGAGCCGCCGCGCGATGATGTCTTGGTCCGGATCGGGCATTTTCATGGCGAGACACTCGGGGTCGTTAACCTCAATTCCGGGACATCATGGGCGTTCCGGCCTGGAAACGCCATGCAAAATTGCTCGGGGCGGGGCGGACAAGGCGGCAACAAAAAACCGCGCCAAAGGCGCGGTTGGTTCGAACACGCGGAAAGACCCCGCGCTATCCCTAACCCTGACGGGCTTTGAATCGCGGGTTCCGCTTGTTGATCACGTAGACACGGCCTTTGCGACGCACGACACGGCATTCCTTGTGCCGCGTTTTCATGGTCTTCAGCGAGTTCACGACTTTCATGGTCCGCTCCCGGGCTCTTATCCTGTATCTCGACAGCGGCGGACAATATGGAGCAGCGGCCCGCTTGTCAATGCCAAGCGAGCCGATTCGAGCTCCGTCGGAGTGGAAATTCCGGCCGTCAGGATTTGCTGTTGGCGCGGCCTAATTCCATGTAGCCGTAACGCAGACAACCGCTATTGATGGCGGCGATCCGGCGTTTCATCATCTCGGCTTCACGCATCAGGGCGTCCACGAAGGGCCGGTCGAGCGTTTCCTTGGTGATATTGTTGGAAAAGTCCGTCCAACTGTCGAGTAACAGCCGCCGATATCCATCTGTTTCATCGCGGAAATGCGCGATTTGCAGGCCCGAACGGCCGCATTCTTCCTGGAATTCGCCCAGCGTCCACGGCTCGGTCTCGGTGTCATCCGCCAGCGCCTGCATCGGGGCGCTGGACCGCAGATCGGTCCGGCTGAGCAGCAGATCGGTCACCACGAGCCGGCCATTCGATGCCAGCGCTTTCTCCGCTTGGGCCAGAAGCCGTTCACGGCCGGCCATCTGGGCCAGGCGCTCGCGAATGATGACCACGTCATACGCCTGATCCGCCAGGGAAATCGTCTCGGGATCATAGGTGGAAATCGGCACCCGCGCCTCCAGGCCCCGGATCAGGGAAATCTTCATCCCCAACTCGGCCACATCGGCATCCGGCTCCAGCCCCATCACCGTCGCGCCGAACTGCAATGCGGCCGCGCGGATTGTCCCGCCGAGGCCCGCCGCGAGGTCGAGCACCGTGTGGGTCTTTTGGAGATCGATGTATTTCAGGAACTGGGTCGTGACTTCCTGGCCGCCGGGCAAGGAAAATCCTTCGCCATAGAGACGCGACCATAGGCGATAGCGCAGGTCCGCCCATTCCTCGCTGTTGCCGCTTTCCGCCGTCGGCGCGTCGACCACGATCAGCTTGTTGCGGCGAACCGACGCCGACTGCCCCTGGCGCACCATGGCGCCGGGCTCCACGCCATCCCACCAGGCGCGAAAACGGACGGCAAAGGGAACGTAATCGTCGCCTTGGCCGACATCGGAAGCCGCATTGGAGGCGACTTGCTGAGACATACTCACCACCGAAACCGCTGCCTATAATTGTTGAAATCCGGCTCAGACTAGGAAAAACAGATTAACGCATGCTTAACCTTTGAATGCCGAAATTTTTCCTAATAATGCTCTGAAAACATTCATATATTTATGAATATAGAGCGCAAAACACCACCGCAAGCAGCGGCCGCCGGGCGGTTCGGTCCTCATAGGACAGAAGATTTGATCGGGAAGGCCGCAATCGCGCGGCGAATGGCGGCCTACACCACCCCGCGGGACCGCAAATCCTCGACCGCCGCCGAATCCATGTCGAGATATTCGCCGAGCAGTTCGTCTGTGTGCTGACCCAGCGTCGGCGGGGATTGCCGGTAGCTGACCGGGGTGCCCGACATCTTGATCGGGCTGGCGATCAGCTTGGCCGGGCGGCCGCCGGTCGCCGGGTGATCCATCTCGATCACCATCTCGCGCGCCTTGACCTGCGGATCGTCGAACACGTCGCTCAGCTCGTTGATGGGGCCGCAGCCGATCTTTTCCTTCTCCAGGTTCTCGATCCACCACGCGGACGGCTTGGTGCGGGTGATGTCGTTCAGCGTCTCGGTCACCGCGTCCCGGTTGCGGACCCGCTCGACCGCCGTCTTGAAGCGGTCGTCATTCAGCAGATTCTCGCAGCCCGCCACCTTGCAGAACCGCTCGAAGGTCGGATCGTTGCCGACCGACAACACGAAATACCCGTCCGCCGACGGCATCACCTGATACGGCACGATGTTCGGATGCTGATTACCCAGGCGGTCGGGGTTCTCGCCAGTCGCCAGGTAGTTCATGCCCTGGTTGGCGAGCCAGGCGACATGCGCGTCCAGCATACTGATATCGAGATGCTGCCCTTCCCCGGTGAGCTGCTGATGGCGGACGGCGGCGAGGATCGCGACGGCCGCATACATGCCGGACATCAGATCGGCGATCGACACGCCCACCTTCATCGGCTCGCCGGCCGGTTCCCCGGTCAGGCTCATCACGCCGCCCATCGCCTGGATCAGCGCGTCATAAGCCGGACGCGCCGCATAGGGGCCGGTGTGGCCGAATCCGGTCACCGAACAGTAGATCAGGCGCGGATGCTCCGCCTTGAGGTCGTCATAGCCCAGGCCGTATTTCGCCAAGGTGCCCGTCTTGAAGTTCTCGGCGAGGATATCGGCCTTGGCGACGAGGCGTTTGGCGATCGCTTGTCCTTCCGGATCGCTGAGGTTCAGCGTCATCGACCGCTTGTTCCGGTTCGTCCCCGCGAAATAGGCACTTTCCTCGCTGTCTTCGCCGCCGGGCAGCGGCAGATAGGGCGGCGCGAAGTTGCGGGTATCGTCGCCCACGCCGGGCCGCTCGATCTTGATCACCTCGGCGCCCAAGTCGCCGAGTATTTGCGTGCAGTGCGGTCCCGCGAGAATCCGCGTGAGATCGAACACAACTAAGCCGGTGAGCGGACCCTTCATCGTTTCTTTTCCTTTCAATGCCTGTATTCTTGGCACGTCCTTCTTACCCATCGGCGTGCCCTACGACAAGGCATCGCCGCGCGCGGGTATCGGACTTCGGCGCGAAAGGTCGGTTCTTGAACGTCATCTTCTTTGCCATCGTCCTGATCTCCTTCCTGATCGCGGGTTACCGGCAGTTCGCCGTAACGACGGCCGCGGGCCAGCCGACGCCGATGGATCTGCTGTCGACCGGCACCATCGAGGCCGCGAAAGGCTCGGTCACCCTGGCGCTCGGCCTGATCGGCGTTATGGCGCTGTTCCTCGGCCTGATGAAGGTCGCGGAGGCCGGCGGGCTGCTGACCATCATCGCGCGATTGATGCGGCCGATCATGGTGCGGTTGTTCCCGGACGTCCCGGCGGAGCATCCGGCGATGGGCGCGATCATCATGAACCTGTCGGCCAATGTCATGGGCCTCGGCAATGCGGCGACGCCGTTCGGCATCCGGGCCATGCAGGAACTCGACAAACTCAACCCGGTGAAAGGTACCGCGACGAATTCGATGGCGCTGTTCCTCGCCATCAACACGTCGAGCATCACCGTCCTGCCGACCGGCGTCATCGCGCTGCGGGCGGCGGCAGGATCGGACGACCCCGCGGGAATCCTGCCGACCACGCTGTTCGCCACGGTCTGCTCGACCATCGTCGCCATCATCGCGGCCAAGCTGTACGGCCGCTACTGGACGGCATCCGCGCCCGCCACCCCCGAACCGACGCAGACGGAAGCCGAGCCGGACACCCCCGCCGAAGACGTTGAGACCGACAGCGAAGCCGTCGCCGACGCGGCGGCGAGCGTTTCCAGCGCCGAATCCTACCCGATGTGGGCGACGGTCACGGCCATCCTCTGCGTCCTGGCGCTGATTCCGTTGTCCATCCTGTACGGCCGGGCCATCTCGCCATGGATCATCCCCGGCCTGATCGTCACGCTGCTCGGCTTCGGCGTCATCCGGCGCGTGCCGATCTACGAGGTCTTCGTCGAGGGTGCGAAGGACGGCTTCCAGGTCGCCATCCGCATCATCCCCTATCTCGTCGCGATCCTGGTCGCCGTGGGCATGTTCCGGGCGAGCGGGGCGATGGAACTGGTGGTCGGTCCGCTCGGCGCGCTGACGGAACTGGTCGGGCTGCCGGCCGAGGCGCTGCCCATGGCGTTGTTGCGCCCGTTGTCCGGCTCCGGGGCGTATGGCTATCTCAGCGCGATCATTCAGGACCCCGCGATCGGACCGGACAGCTACACCGGATTCCTGGTCAGCACCTTGCAAGGGTCGACCGAGACCACATTCTATGTCCTCGCCGTTTATTTCGGCGCGGTGCAGATTCGCCGGATACGACACGCCCTGGCGGCGGGACTGACCGCCGATTTCGCCGGAATCGTCGCCGCGGTCTTTATCTGTTCGCTGCTTTTCGCCGTCTGAGCCCGGCAATATTTTCCCGTAGTCGTCGATCAACCGGACCGCTGGGCAAAACGCATTGATGTTTTCCCGACGCCGATGGGCCGTGCAACGTCGTTTCTTCATCAGATTCAGTTGATTACGGAAAGAGTCCGGCAACCGGCAAGTTTCTTGCATTTATCGCCATAGAATTGCGTTAGGCGGAGACAGAGGCAGATGCAAGCACAGGCACTCAATCAAGAACCGACACTCAATGAAATCCTGGCGGTCGACTCCGAAGAGTTGGCCGAGCGGATGCTCGAGCCGGCCACCATGCGGGCGATCTACGAAGACACCGAGGAGATCATCGGGCGAAGCCGCACACCGGATAGCCTCTACGCCCTGGTCCAGAATGCAATGAAGACGATGGCCGAAGTCTGGGGCAACCTCGCCGAGGACTCCGAACCCGCCGCCTGCCGCAAGGGATGTTCCATGTGCTGTCATCAGTCCGTGATGGTGACCGCACCGGAGGTGCTGACGACCGTCAAGCTGCTGCGCGACAACCTCTCCGAGGCGGAGATCGACCAACTGCAAGCCCGCGTCGCCGACCGTGCGAAGGAGATCGAGGGCCGCTCGAGCAACGAGCGCATGGACAGCCGGATCGCCTGCGCCTTTCTCGTCGACGATATCTGCTCGATCTATCCCGCCCGTCCGCTACAGTGCCGCGGCGGCTATTCCGAAGATGTCGAGTATTGCCGCAGCCTGTTCGAAGACCGCGAGAGCACACAACAGGGCGTGGCCGACGGCAGCGTGGACGGTCGTTACATGCTGATCCCGAAAATGCTGTATGACAGCGCACAAGTCGGCATGGCCGGTGCGTTGAAGGCGGAAGGGCTGAGCGCCGACCCGCTCGAATTCACGGCTGCCATGGCGGTTGCCCTCGCCGATCCGAACATCACGGAGAAATGGCTGCAAGGCTGGCCGGTTTTCGATGGTGCGCGGCTTGTTCGCCAAGCTTCCGCCAACGGCGATCAGTACATTACGGAAGCCAACGCAACCGCCTAACCCGAACGGCGGAATAACCCTGGAGATGCGATATGCGTGCTACCGGCTGATCACGCCGGTCGGCGCGCTAACGGTTTGGGCCGACAAGAGCTGAAGCGCACGCTCTAGCTGTTCGTCGCCCTCCCGTTCGTCGTCCAACTCGACCGTATGGTCGGGAGTGATCCCGCCCTCGACCGAGACGCCGGACGGCGTCAGGTAGATCGCCGTCGTCAGCTTCACCGCATCCGTGCTGCTCAGCGGCAGAATGGTTTGCACCGTACCCTTGCCGAAGCTGCGGGTGCCGATCAGCGTCGCCCGGTGATGATCCCGGAGCGCGCCCGCAACGATTTCCGCCGCCGACGCCGATCCGTTGTTAATCAACACCACCATCGGCAGGCCGTCGGTCAAATCGCCCTTCGTGGCGCTGTAGTGCTGTTCGTAATGACGCTCACGCGTGGAAACGACCCGGCCATCGTTCAAAAAGACATCGGCAACCTCGATCGACTGATCGAGCAGCCCGCCCGGGTTGTTCCGCAAATCCAGGACCAGGCCGCGCATCCGCCGGCCAATCGCCGTCTTGAGCGACATTACCGAAGACGCCACCTCTTCGCCGACGCGTTCGGAAAAACTGGTGATCCGCAGATACCCGATATCACCCTCGGCCCGCCACCGCACGGAAGCGACATTGATGATCGCCCGCGTGATCGTGACGTCGAAGGGCGCCTTCTCGCCGCGCTGGATCGACAGGGTCACGTCCGATCCCGGCGCGCCGCGAAGCAGAAGCACCGCATCCCGCAGCAACGCGTCCTTCAGCGATTTGCCGTCGGCCCGGACGATATGGTCGCCGGACTTCAGACCTGCCCGTTGGGCCGGCGTACCGTCGATCGGTGCGACGATATCGATATACGTGTCGCCCTTGCGAACCTCGATCCCCAGTCCGCCGAACCGCCCCCGGGTCTGTTCGCGAAGCGCTTTCAGATGCTTCTTGTCCAAATAGCTGCTGTAGTTGTCGAGGGATCCCAGCATGCCGTGGATGGCGGCCTCGACAAGCTCCTTGTCCTCGGCCTCTTGCGGTTCGGGATGGCGCTTACGGATTTCCTGCGTCGCGGCCTCGATCAAGGCCTCGTCGTCGATATCGCGGACGTAATGGACGCGAACCTTTTCGTAAACCTGGGCGAATAGGTTGGCGCCCCGAACCAGGACGCTCGCGTCCTGACGGGCTTTGACCTTGTCCACGCCGTTGCGATAACTGACGATATCACTGGAAAGCCGTTTTGCGGCCTCTTGTGCCTCCGGTCCCGGCGCCCGTGCCACCGACGAACACCCGGCCAACGAAAACAGCAGAAGCGCTACGACAAAGTAACGAAAATCCGACAACATCCACTCACTATGACGATAACCTCTGAAGTCTGAATATGAGCCGAAGCTGGCTTTTCGGCAACTGCATTTATGGGGCATTTCGGGGGCAGCAGCGCTACCTCCGACCTTCAAAACACCGAACTTCCACGCAAATTCTGACCCTTGCGCCAATGCTGTGCTAGGCTGTTACAAAACCGTGTCGACACAGAAAAGATCACATCGGGAATCAGAGGAGACATCCATTATGGCCAAAAGCGCGTTCCGGACTGCCCTCAAGGATATGGTCGAGCAACGCCATTCCAAGATTCATCCTTTCAGCGAAGCCTGGGTCACGGGCGGCTTGAACCGACAGATTCTCGGCGAATGGGTAACGCAGCATTATCACTATGTCGGCCATTTCTCGCAGTGGTGCGGCGCCATCTTCGCCAACTGCCAGGACGAGGAAACCAACCATTTCCTGGTCGAGAACATCATGGAGGAAGAAGGTTTCGTCGAGGAGGGCGGCTTCCCGGCCGCCAAACATGTGGACCTGCTGCTGAATTTCGGCGAGGCCTGCGGTAAGGACCGCCAAGCGATCAAGGACGCGCAGAAGAATGGTGAGTTGATGGCCGGTTTGCTGGGGCTGCAATCCTGGTGCACCGTCCAATCCACGAAGCCCACGCATGAAGCCATCGCCGGCCTCCTCGTCGGGCTCGAGAGCCAGGTGCCGCAGATCTACAAGCGCACGACACCGCCGCTGGTCGAGAAATACGGCTTTAGCGAAGAGGATATCGTGTTCTTCCGCCTGCACATCGTCGCGGACACCGAGCATGGCAAACGCGGGTATGAGATCGTCGAGCGGCTCGCCGATACCGAGGAAAAACAACAAGCCTGCCTGCGCGCGGTGCGCGAGGCGACTTTGATGCGGCGGCTCTATCTCGATGCGCTCTACGACGAGTATGTGGCACCCCAAAGCGCGGCCGCCGAATGAGGACCGTCAAAACCCTGTCGCTCGCCGAAGCCAACCTTATCCTCGACGCGGCACAGGCGAAGTCGGAAGAAATCGGCGTCGCCCATGTCCTGTGCGTCGCCGACAACGCCGGCTACCCGATCGCGCTGCGCCGTCTCGACGGCGGCAAGGTGACCAGCGTCCAGATCGCCGAGAACAAGGCCTTCACGGCGGCGGGGCATCGCCGCAAGACGCATACCTTCACCAACACCTATCCCGGCGAGGAAGCCTGGGGCATATTCACCCAGCATGGCGGCCGGCTGACGGTGTTCGTTGGCGGTTTCCCGATCGAAGCGGATGGCGAGGTGGTCGGCGGGATCGGCGCCTCGGGCGGCAACGGCGAAGAGGATATCGCGGCGTGCGAGGCAGGCATCGCAGCGTTCGACGCCTACCTCGCCGCCCAGAAATAGCGCGTCCTTTTTACTCTATCGACGCGCTGACGACGATCTCGACCAGCGTTTCCGGCGAGCCCAGTACGGTGCCGACAGTCGCCCGCGTCGGGGGATTGGCCGGGTCGATCCACTCGTGCCAGGCGTCATTCATTTCGCTCTTCTTGGACATGTCCGAAACATAGACCATCGCAGTCAACAGTTTCGACTTGTCGGTGCCGGCCTTGGCGAGATACCCGTCGATCTTCTGCAGGACATTCGCGGTCTGCTCCTTCATCGACGCGGTCTGGTCGTCGGCGGTCAGACCGCAGATGTAGACAACCCCGTTGTTCACCACGGCGCGGCTCATGGTCTGGTTCGGATCGATCCGTTCGATACTCATGCGGGTACTCCCTCGGTTTCAGTTGTGGTGGATTATTCGTCGATCGCTCACGCCGAGTCCCGCAAGGCGAGGATGTCGTCGTGGAGTTTTTGGGGGATCGTGATTCCCTCGGTCGGTGTGCGTTTGCGCGCCTCGTAGCGCCGGTCCGACGGCAAGCGCGTGCCGCCCTGCGCAAGGATACGCTCGAACAACGGCTCGACATGGTCGAGCGACGCGTCGGCATCCCCATCGCCGACGAAGCGCGACGGATCCATCGCCATCAGCAATTCGCCGCCTTTCGACGGTCCGCCGTCGCCAGGATCGTCGGCCGCCGCTTCGAACGCCAGATGATTACGCGGCAGTCCCGCCGCCATCAATTCGACCATCAAGGCAATCGCCGACCCCTTGTAGCCGCCGAACGGCAGTTGCGCGCCGGCGAGCCCCGCTTCGGGATCCGTCGTCGGATTCCCGTCCGCATCGACCGCCCAGCCTTCGGGAATCGATTTGCCGTCGCGTTTGTGGATCATGATCTCGCCGCGGGCACTGGCGCTCGACGCCTGATCGAAGACCAGTGGCGGCTTGCCTTTGCGCGGCCAGCCGAAGGACATGGGGTTCGTCCCGAAGATCGGCTTCGACCCGCCGGCCGGCGCCACGAAGCTGCGGGAGTTGACAAAGGCGAACGCGACCAGTCCGTCGGCCGCCAGCGCCTCGACTTCGAACCAGAGGGCCGCAAAATGGTGCGAGTTGACAATCGGCATGGCCGCAATGCCCTGATTGCGCGCTTTTTCGGCCAGCGGCGCACGCCCGACCTTCAGCGCCAGCGGTGCAAACCCGCCCTTGGCGTCGACCTGCACGACCGCGGGGGCGAGTTCGTTGACCTCCGGGACCGATTTGCCGTCGATGCGGCCGTTCTTGAGCGCGATGCTGTAACCCGGCAGACGGAACAGGCCGTGCGACTTGCAGTCGTCGCGTTCCGCCGAAGTGATGACGTCGGCGACCGCCGCCGCGTTGTCGTCGGACGCACCCAAGGCCGTCAGCGTTTCTGTCGTCAGTTGGTACACCTCGTCGAGGGTCAATCGAACGTCCATGCCTGCCTCCCTTTTGTTCTTTGATTTATTGTGCCGTCTGCATCACGCGCCAAACCTTCTCAGGCGTCACGGGCATGTCCAGGCCCGCGGTGTCGCAGTCCGATAGCGCATCCAGCACGGCATTCATGACCGCCGGCAATGCGGCCGTCGGGCCGGATTCGCCGCAGCCTTTGACCCCCAGCGGATTGGTCTTGCAGAAAGTCTCGGTCTGTCCCCAATCGAACATCGGTAGATGGGTCGCCCGCGGAATGCAGTAGTCCATGAAAGACCCGGTCAGGAGCTGCCCACTGTCACCGTCGTAGAGGCAGTCTTCATACATGATCTGGCCGATGCCCTGCGCGATCCCGCCATGGAGCTGCCCTCGCAGCAGCATCGGGTTGATGACCGTGCCGAAATCGCTGACCAGGGTATAGCGAACCACGTCGACTAAGCCGGTTGCCTCGTCCACTTCGACTTCGGCGACATGACAGCCACAGGGGTAGCTATAGGCTTCGGCGTTGAAGTGATAGCTCGCTTCGAGCCCGAGCCCGGCACCCGACGGCATTACCGTTTCATCGTAGGACGCGCGCGCCACTTCCGCGATCCCGACCGCTTGGTCCGTCCCGGCGACACGGAACATGCCGTGGTCGAACTCGATATCGTCGGCGTTCGACTGCAACAGTTGCCCGGCGATCGCCTTGCCTTGTTCGACGATGTCGCGGGATGCGTGATAGATGGCGGCGCCCATCACGGTCGCCGTCCGCGATCCGCCGGAGCCGGACCCACGTCCGACCCGGTCCGTGTCGCCCTGCACCACGGTGATTTGATCGGCCGGTACCCCCAACTGGCTCGCCGCCACCTGTGCAAAGGTGGTTTCGTGACCTTGGCCATTGGTTTGCCCAGTCGATGTCACCGTCAGGTGGCCGCTCGGATCGAACTGCAACCCAGCGCGGTTGTCCTTGAATCCGTCCGGTTCGGTATAGACGGAGAATCCGAAGCCGAGGCGTTTCCCGGCGGCGCGGGCGGTGGCGGCCCGGGCGGCAAAACCGTCCCGATCCGCCTGGACCAGCGCAGCATCCAAATTTTCCTGGAAATCCCCGCTGTCATAGACCAGCCCGGTCGGCGTGCGGTAGGGCAGGTCTTCCTCGCGAATGAGATTGCGCCGGCGCAGGTCCGCGGGGTCGATGCCCGTCTCGCGTGCGGCGGCATCCACCAACCGTTCGACCATGTAGCAGAATTCCGGTTTGCCCGCGCCGCGGTAGGCGGCAATCGACGTGGTGTTGGTGAATACGCATTGCGTCTCGGCATAGACCTTATCGATGCGATAGACGTTGGTCAGCATCCGCGTCCCGCCGCCGGTCGGGATCACCGGCCCCGACGCGGTGAGATACGCACCCATGTTGGAGATCGTGCGGCAACGGATCGCCAGGAATTTCCCCTCTGCATCCAACGCCAGCGCCGCGTGCATGACGTGGTCCCGCGCTTGCCGGTCTGTCAGGAAACTGTCGTCGCGATCCGCGTACCATTTCACCGGCCGGCCGAGCCTTTTTGCCGCCCAGCAGACCAGTATCTGCTCCGAATAGATGTAATTCTTGATGCCGAACCCGCCACCCACATCCGGCGTCACCACGCGGATATTCGCGGCGGGCACGCCCAAACCGTTTCCGGAAAGGCCGGATTGGATCGCTGTGCCGCCGCCGGTCGGCGTGTAGATCGTATAGCGGTCGCCCGCCGGGTCATGGACGCCAAGCGCGCCGCGCGGCTCCAACGCGGCGACCACGATACGGTTATGCACCAGTTCCAAGGTCGTGACATGGTGCGCCCGGGAAAAGGCATCCTCGACGGCGGCCTTGTCGCCCATCTCCCAATCTACGGCGATATTCGACGGCAGATCGTCCCAAACCTTCGGCGATTGCGGGTCCAGAGCATCGACCCCGGCGGTCACGCAGGGCAGTTCCTGCCAGTCCACTTCCACGGCCTCAGCGGCGGCCTGGGCGGCGGCGCGGGTCTCGGCAACGACCATGGCGACCGTGTCGCCGACGTGGCGTGCTTTATCGGTCGGCATGGCGGGCTGCGGCGGGTTATGGATCGGCGTGCCGTCCTTGCCGGCCGGGGACGCCGGCGCCTGCATCAATCCAATCCCGTCGGCGCAAAGTTCCGCTCCCGTCAGAACCGCGACCACGCCCGGCATCGATTCGGCCACGGCGGTGTCGATACCGCCGATCCGCGCATGGCCGTAGGGTGACCGCACGAAACTCGCGTGGAGCTGCCCCGCAAGGTCAATGTCGTCGATGAACCGGCCTCGCCCGGTCAGCAGCGCAGCATCCTCGCGCCGCGGCACCGAAGCGCCTATTCCATCGCCCGCATTGTTGGCGCCACCCGCGTGCGCGCCGTTTCCACCATCCTGCATTTTGTGCTTGGTCCGGTTTTTCGGTATCACTGGGCCAGAACTTTAACACACTCTTACGCCAGCGCACGGCGATGAATCGCAGGAAGACGCGAGCGACGGAACACCGTTCGCGCAGGGAGAAAAACGGATGCACGGTGGTGAAATTGTCGTCGAAACATGGCTGTCGCGCGGTGTCGATACCGTATTCTTCGTGCCCGGCGGCACGAACGTGACGGTTCTGGAAGCGCTCAGCCGGAATCAGAACAAGATTCGGTCGGTGCCAACCCGGCTCGAATCCTCCGCGGTCTTCGCCGCCGACGCGTATAGCGCGATCCGAAAGAAACCCGCCTGCGTCGTCTGCAGCCGAGCGCCCGGCGCCACCAACGCCTCGATCGGCATACACACCGCGATGCAGGCATCGCGGCCGGTCGTGCTGTTCATCACCAATATTCCACGCCGGATGAAAGGGCGCGAAGCGTTCCAGGAAATCAACTATCTGGAAATGTACGCGCCGATCGCGAAGGCGGTGATCGACGTCAACTCGCTCGACGAACTCGCCGGTGACGTCGCCCGCGCGCTCGACATTTCCGTCTCCGGACGACCCGGCCCTGTCGTGGTCGCCATTTCGAAGGACATCCTCGACGAGAAAGCGGACGATCCCCTCATTCCGAAACCGGCAGCCCCGGTTCGCGTGGGGCCGGACCCGTTGGCGGTTGACCGCGCTGCGCGGCTGATCGAATCGTCGAAACACCCGATCATCCTGGCCGGCGAGATGGTCGGCTTCGAAAGCGCCAACGAAGAATTGGAAAAATTCGCGGATGCGACCGGCGCCGGCGTCCTAACCGCATACCGGCAACAGGATTCGATCCGCGCGGATCATCCAGCGCATTTCGGGCATCTATCGATCAACCGACTGCCCTTCCAGGAACAGGCGCTGAAGGAGTCGGACCTGATCATCGCGGTCGGCAGCCGCCTCGACAGCGTGACGACCGCCGACTACACGATGCTGCGGCCGGACCAGAAGCTGGTCATGATCTATCCGGACCCGTCCGCCTTCGCGCAATGGCAGGCGGATGCCGCATTGGGCTCCAACGTCATCCCGGCGATGGAAGCGATCGCCAACGCGCTCTCCGCCCCGCCGCCGCCCGACCGGGTCGCATGGCGCGACAAAGTCCATCAAGAAGAAGTCGACTTCGCGAAGCCCGGCGAGATCGAAATCCAGGGCGACATCGACATGGCCCAGGTCATCGAGCATTTCAACAACGCGGTGCCGAAGGAATCCGTGATGGTGTCGGATGCCGGAACATTCGGGCGATGGATCACGCGTTACTACCGATTCAACGAGCCGAATACCGAACTTTCACCGGTGAGCGGCGCCATGGGCTACGGCGTGCCCGGCGGCATCGGCGCACAGGTGGCCAATCCCGACGATCCGGTTTTCGTCTGGGTGGGCGACGGCGGTTTCCTGATGACCGGCAACGAATGCGCCGTCATCGCGCAGGAAAAACTGCCGGTGAAGCTCATCGTCTGCGACAACAGCTGCTGGGGTTCGATCCTGGTCCACCAGCAGAAGACATTCGACGGCTGGGATTTCGGCACACGGTTGGAAAGCCCTGACTTCGCGGCGATTGGCCGCGGCTTCGGTATGCCTGCCTGGACAGTTTCGAAGACCGAAGAATTCGCCGGCGCCTTGGAAGAGATGATGGCGGTCGACGGCCCCGCGATGCTGCACCTGTTGCAGGATATGCGCGACGTGTCGCCCTATTCCGGCAGCGCCCGGTAACCGGACGTTAGGCCGCCTTCTGCGCGGCCTGCCAATCCCGGACCAGATCGAGCACGCGGTCCACGTCTTCCTCGGTGTTGTAGAGGTGAAGCGCGAAGCGCAGCATGCCGCGGCGTACGGTCAGTACCACGTTATTCTCGGTCAGATAATGGTAAAGCGCGTCGGTATCGGCATCGCCGGCGCCGTCATGAGTGTCCTGCGTGTACTGACCCGCGGTCACGATATGCGCCAGGTGCGGACCCGGCGGGCCGCCGCTGACCGGCAGGCCCAATTGATGCAGCCCGGCGGCAAGCCTATGCGACAAGCCGCAGACATAGGATTCGATCGCCGCCGGACCGACCGCAAGCAGCAGGTCTAGCGCCGGCTCCACCATCGCCGCCGCCGGAAAATTGTAGTTCCCCAGGTCGAAGCGCCGCGCGCCCGGCATCAGGGCATAGGTATCGCCGCCCATCGTCGCCTCGTGCGTGCCCTCGCCCAGGTCAACGCTGAATCGGGCGAGCGCGGCCGGCGTGATCTTTTCCGCCCATTCGCGGCGGCAATAGATGAAGCCCATACCGTATAGGCCGAGCAGCGCTTTCTGTGTGGACACAGCCAGGGCATCCACCTTCAGGGCCTTTACGTCGGTCTCCACGATGCCGACCGACTGCACGCCATCCACCAACAAGAACACGTCCCGCTCCCGGCAGGCCGCCCCCAGCTTCGCGACATCCGTGCGGAAGCCGGGCGCGAAGGTCACCGTCGCCACGGTCACGAGCCGTGTCCGGTCGTCCATCGCGGCAATGATGCCGTCCACGTCGATGAATCCGTCGCGGTCCGCAATGTCGCGGATTTCGACACCCTTGGTCTGGCCCAAGTTGAGCCACGGGTAGATGTTGTTCGGATGTTCCAGGTTGCGGCACAGCACCACGTTGTCGCCCGCGGCCAGCGGGACCGACGCCGCGATCATGTTCAATCCGTCGGAGACGTTCTTGGTGAAGGCGATCTCGTCGCTGTCGGCATTGATCAGCCGGGCGTATTTCTCACGCACACGCTCGATCATGTCGAAATTGGCGGCCTTGTCGACGCGCCCGTCGGTAAGCTTGTCGAGATACGCGTCGAGCGCCGCCCGCGACTCGCGGCACGGAAGCCCGCGCGCGGCTGCGTTCATGTAGACCTTGTCTTGCGCGCCGGGAAAGCTCTCGCGGATCGCCGCGAAATCGGCGGAGTCTCCCTCCGTCGACACTGTGGCCTGCGACATAGCCGTTTCCTTTTCGAGATGACGATTGAATCTATCGAGCAAGAAGCGTAGCGCCATCACCCGGCTGTCGCAAATACGCAGCGATTGCGTTTCATCCGGGCGAATCAACCGTTTTGCGAATCATTCTTTGCAATCCAACACGACAGCAAACCTCACCCGAAAGGGCATCTGCGCTGGTATTGCTTGGCCAGCATGGCTTTGCCGACGGGCATTCGACCCCGCTTGACCGATTCGGGGCACACTTGTATTAGCTGTCGCCATAATTCCGTAACAATCAACGTAAGTCCGATCGCATTATTTGGATTCAAATCGGTGCAGCAGGTTGCCGCGCTGCCCTTTGTCCCTACCGGCAACACGATCGACGTGTTGTTGATCACGTCGCGCCGGCGCAAGCGGTGGATCCTACCGAAAGGATGGCCGACGAAAAATCTCTCCTTGCCGGAATCCGCCGCCAAGGAAGCCTCCGAGGAAGCCGGAGTGCTCGGGCCGGTTCAGACTGAAACGGTCGGCAGCTACGATTATTCTAAGAACGTGAAACCCGGCTACCCGGTTCCGTGCCGTGTCTACATCTACCCGCTTCTCGTCATGCAGCACACATTGGCATGGCGCGAGCAATCGGAACGGGCGTTCAAGTGGCTCTCGCTTTCCGACGCGGCGGACCATGTCGACGATCAAGGCGTGAGCCAGGTTCTGCTAGATTTGGCCGCAACCGACGGTGAATGTCTGCATACCTTCGTGTCGGAAACGATGGCGGCCGCCGGCACCTCCGTATCAGCGTAACGAGACATCATGGACCTGACGAAAAAATCACTCGACAAGGACCTCGAAAAACTGGTCCATGTCGAGGCCGCGACACGCGAGACGGCCAGCGGCGTTCGGTCCCACGGCATCGCGTTCCTCTTCCTGGGCATCACGGCGCTCATCGCCAGTATCTATTCCGGCGTTACGTCGGACGCGGCGCTCGTCGTCGTTGCTGCGATCCTCGGCGCGTATATGGCGCTCAACATCGGTGCGAACGACGTCGCCAACAACGTCGGCCCCGCGGTCGGCGCGCGCGCCCTCACCCTGGTCGGCGCATTGGTCATCGCCGCGATTTTCGAGAGCGCCGGCGCGTTGATCGCCGGCGGTGATGTCGTCAAGACGATCTCGAAAGGCATCATCGATCCGTCGATGGTGAAGGACAACTCCGTCTTCATCTGGGCGATGATGGCGGCACTGATCTCCTCCGCCGTTTGGGTCAATATCGCGACCTATATCGGCGCACCGGTCTCGACGACCCATGCCGTGGTCGGCGGCGTCATGGGGGCGGGAATCGCCGCCGTGGGGTTCCAGCTCGTCAACTGGGCCACAATGGGGGCGATTGCGGCAAGTTGGGTCATCTCGCCGCTTTTGGGCGGCGTGATCGCCGCGGCCTTCCTCGCCTTCATCAAGGTCAACCTGATCTATCAGCCGGACAAGATCGCGGCGGCGCGGCGCTGGGTCCCACTGCTGGTGGCGATCATGGCGGGCGCCTTCGGCTGTTACCTGTCGATCAAGGGATTCAAACGCGTCTGGCGACCCGATGCAGCCACGGTCGTCTTCGTCGGTTTCGCGATCTTCTTTGCCGTGTGGGCGGTGATGCGTCCGTTGATCCGACGGCAATCCGAAGGGATGGAGAACCGCAACCAATCGCTCCGCACACTGTTCCGAATTCCGCTGATCTGCTCCGCCGCCTTGCTCTCCTTCGCACATGGCGCGAACGACGTGGCCAATGCCATCGGCCCGCTGGCAGCGATCCTGCACAGCGCCCAATTCGGCGACATCGCCACGAAAGTCTCGATCCCCGTCTGGGTCATGTTGATCGGCGCGTTCGGAATCAGTCTCGGCTTGTTTCTTTACGGTCCCAAGCTGATTCGCATGGTCGGGGCGCAGATCACCAAGATGAACCCGATGCGGGCCTATTGCGTCGCCTTGTCCGCCGCCATCACTGTGATCATCGCCTCCTGGCTCGGATTGCCGGTCAGTTCGACGCATATCGCCGTCGGCGCGGTTTTCGGTGTCGGCTTCTTCCGCGAATACTACACCCGACACAGCAGGCGGCGGCGCGCCATGGTGCGGCCACGCCGACCTCTCGACGAGAACGGCGAACGGCAACTCGGGCCCGAGGAACTGCAGCACCGCAAACTGGTGCGCCGGGCGCATTTCCTGACCATCGTGGCCGCCTGGGTCATTACCGTGCCGGCAACCGCCCTACTGTCCGCCGGCGTATTCTTCGCCCTTAGCTTCATCGAGTGAGCACATGAGCGGCGCATCCGGAAGCTGGCGCGCCGTCGTCACCGCCTCATCGGTGCTCTCGCTTGCGTTGCTCGGGGACGCCTTGATCTATGCCGTGCTGCCGGTCTACGCCGCGTCCTTCGGCGTCAGCATCGCGATGGTCGGCATCCTTCTCTCCGCCAACCGGTTCGTCCGCGTCTTTGCCTACGGCGCCGTCGCGACATTGACCTACAGGGTGGGCAGCCGCCGCATGTGCGTCATCGCGGCAATCCTCGCCGTCATTTCGACCGCGACCTACGGCATCGGTCAGGGATTCTGGATCCTTCTCGTCGGCCGCGTACTTTGGGGCGTGACCTATGCCATTCTGTTGCTGGTCACGCTGGACTACGCGGTCGAGTTCCGCAAACAGGCCGGCACGCGCGTAGGTGTCAGCGTCGCGATACAAAGGACCGGCCCCATCGCCGCCTTGTTGGGCGGCGCGTGGCTGACCGGGCTGATCGGGCCGACCGAAGTTTTCCTCGTACTGGCGGGCCTTTCCGTTCTGGCCATCCCCCTCGCCATAAGCCTTCCGGCCCGGCGCGACGGCGAGCAACATCAAACTGCGCCGACGCGTCTCGGCCGCCCCTATCCGGTCGATCTCGTGTTTTTCCTGTTGGGGTTCGGCGTCGACGGCGTCTTCGCCATCAGTATCGCCCTGATCTTCGCGCAGGAGACGTCCGCCGCGGTCGCCGTGATGTCCGGCGGTGCGATCCTGGCGATGCGGCATCTTGCCGGTGCGGTGGCCGCGCCGGTATTCGGGTGGGCCGCCGACCGGTTCGGGGCACGCCGGGTATTCATCGCTTCCGCCGTCTTGACGATCGCCGGTTTCGCCTGCATCGCCGTTGGTCTCACTGTGGTCGGCGCCATCGCCATGCTGGTCTTCCGGGGCGCTCTCGCGTCGTTGGGCCCGGCGATCATCGTCGACGGTCTCGCCGAAGACGACACGGCGATCGGCCCCCTTGCCCGCATGCAAGCGTGGCGCGATCTCGGCGCAGCAATCGGCCCCCTGACGACGGGGTTCGCGCTGGCCGTGGTCTCCGCGCAATTCCTTCATGGCGTCGTCGCCGTGATGCTGGTGCTCGGATTGCTGTATTGGATACGGCAGCAACAACCGCAGCAATAGAAACATCAGCTTTGTATCGTCGTGCTTTTCCTGCCAGATCTTGTTATGAGCGCGGGTCCGTCATGACACCGCCCTGATTCGTAAGAAACCGAAAGACCCCTATATGTTCGAAATCCGCGATCCGTCCTTTCACGACATCGTTGCAGAGAACGCCAAGATGGAGACCGTCGCCGACGGCTTCACCTTCACCGAAGGCCCGATCTGGCACCCGACCGAGCATTGGCTCGTCTTTTCCGACATCGCCGAAAGCCGTCAGTACCGGTGGTCGGAAAGCGAGGGATTGACGGTTTTCCGTTGCCCATCGAACCAGGCGAACGGCAACGCCTTCGACCGGGACGGCCGGATGGTCAGCGGCGAGCATGCGGCTTCCCGCCTGGTCCGCCACGACCATGGCGGCAAACTGATCCAGCCCATCGCCACACATTACGAAGGCAAGGAACTGAATAGCCCAAACGATGTCGTCGTCGACAGCCGGGGCCGCATCTGGTTCACCGATCCGGTCTTCGGCCGAATCCGCGAGGACCTGGGTATCCTGCGTGACCAGCAGTTGGACATCCAAGGCGTCTTCCGCCTCGACCCGGACGGTCTCCTGACGCTCGTCGCCGACGATTTCCAGCAACCGAACGGCCTGTGTTTCTCGTCGGACGAATCGACGCTGTTCATCAACGACAGTTGGGGTCCGACGATTCGCAGCTTTACCGTCGACGACGACGGAACGCTGAGCGGCGGCGATGTCTGGGCCACCGTGACCGGCGACGGCGAAGGGGTACCAGACGGCATGAAGACCGATCTGCAGGACCGGATTTTCTGCAACGGCCCCGGCGGCGTGCATGTCTTCGCCCCGGACGGCCTCTGCCTTGGCGTCATCAGAACACCCGAGAAGTCGACCAACTTTTGTTTCGGCGGGCCGGACCGGACGGCCCTGTTCATCACCGCATCGACCTCGGTCTATCGAATACAAACCAACACCCGAGGTGCGCCCATGATCCCCGGCCAGTAGCGCCGGCAATTCCCG
This sequence comes from Alphaproteobacteria bacterium, assembly GCA_965228975.1. GTDB lineage: Bacteria > Pseudomonadota > Alphaproteobacteria > UBA8366 > UBA8366 > JAJFJD01. The sequence continues at coordinate 211,255 of OZ245851.1, read as the reverse complement.
CCGTGGGTTGACTGACTTCCGCGATCCCCGAACAGTATGTCCGGCGATCGTGGCCGCCCCGAATGACGCAGGAGTGAAACCGACATGACGACCTACTTGAAACGCGGCAAGAGCGCCGATGAAGTTGCCGAGGATGATGCCAAGGTCCGCCAGACGGTCGAGGGGATCCTGGGTGATATCGAGAAACGCGGCGACGACGCCGTGCGCGAGCTGGCCCGGAAATTCGACGGTACCGCGCGCGAGGATGCGCGGCTGAGCGCGGACGAGATCGCCGAAGCGGTCGCCCAGGTTTCCCCGGACGACATCGCCGATATCGAATTCGCCCAGACCCAAATCCGGAACTTCGCGCAGAAACAGAAGGAATGCCTACAGGACCTGGAGGTCGAGACACTGCCGGGCGTCATTCTCGGCCACAAGAACGTGCCGGTGAAATCCGTCGGCTGCTATGTGCCCGGCGGCAAATATCCGATGGTGGCTTCGGCGCATATGAGCGTCGTGACCGCCAAGGTCGCGGGCGTGAAACGGATCGTCGCCTCCGCCCCGCCGCAGGACGGCAAACCGCATCCCGCGGTCGTCGCGGCCATGCATATGGCCGGGGCGGATGAAATCCTGTTGCTGGGCGGCGTGCAGGCGGTCGGCGCGATGGCGCTCGGCACCGAGACGATCGACGGCGTCGATATGCTGGTCGGCCCCGGCAACATGTTCGTCGCCGAGGCCAAGCGCCAATTGTTCGGCCGTGTCGGGATCGACCTGTTCGCAGGTCCGACCGAAACGCTGATCATCGCCGACGATTCGGTCGATGCGGAAATCTGCGCGGTCGACCTGTTGGGCCAGGCGGAGCATGGCCCGACATCACCCGCCGCGTTGCTGACCAATTCCCGTAAACTTGCCGAGGAAACGATGGCGGAGGTCGAACGGCAACTGGGTATCCTGCCGACCGCGGACATCGCGCGCCAAGCCTGGCAGGATTACGGCTCGGTGATTCTGTGCGACACCCTCGACGAGATGGTCGAGGAAGCGGACAAGCTGGCCTACGAGCATGTCCAGGTGATGACCGAGGATCCCGACTATTTCGCCGACAACATGAGCAACTACGGCGCGCTTTTCCTGGGCCCGCGCACCAACGTGTCCTACGGCGACAAGGTCATCGGCACGAACCACACGCTGCCGACGAAAAAAGCGGCGCGTTACACCGGCGGTCTTTGGGTCGGCAAGTTCATGAAGACCTGCACCTATCAGAAAGTGCTGACCGACGAAGCATCCGCGATGATCGGCGGCTACTGCTCGCGGCTCTGCGCCATCGAAGGGTTCGCCGGCCACGGCGAACAGGCCAACATCCGCGTGCGGCGTTACGGCGGCGGCAACGTGGAACCGTATGGCGCGGTGGCGAAGCGATGACCGACCCGGTGGTCCTGCCGAAAACACCGAGCTTCCGGCTCGACGGCCGGCGGGCGCTGGTAACAGGCGCAGGACGCGGCCTGGGCGTACCGATGGCCGCCGCCCTGGCCGAGGCCGGGGCCGATGTCGTGCTGGCGGCCCGCACCTTCGCGGAAGTCGACGCGGTCGCGGAGGCCATCCGGGCGCGCGGCGAGAAAGCCGAGGCCGTAACGCTCGATGTGACCGATACGGCCGCGGCGGCGGCGTTGGTGGAGGGCAAGGGGCCGTTCCAAATCCTGATCAACAACGCCGGCACCAACCGGCTGGATCACTTCCTGGATATCAAGGAAGACGACTTCGACGCGGTTGCCGACCTGAACCTGCGCGCCGCCCTGTTCCTGACGCAGGCGGTCGCCAAGAATTTGATCGCCGCCAAGCTGCCGGGGTCGATCATCAACATCTCCTCGCAGATGGGGCATGTCGGCGGGCCGAAGCGGACCGTCTATTGCGCGACGAAACACGCGCTCGAGGGCGCAACCAAAGCGATGGCCTGGGAACTGGCCGAACACGACATTCGGGTGAACACCGTCGGCCCCACCTTCATCCATACACCGCTGACGGCGCCGATGTTCGAAGATACGGAGTTCCGCGACTTCGTGGAGTCGAAAATCGCCAACGGAAAACTCGGCCGGGTCGAGGACGTCATGGGCGCGGTGGTCTATCTCGCCTCGGACGCGTCAGCCCTCGTCACCGGCTCCGCGCTGTTGCTCGACGGCGGCTGGACCGCGGCCTGACCGCATTGCCTGCTGATCCGTCGAACGTCCGTCCGCGTAATACGGGGAGGATGGGCAAACGCCGCCGACAGCGAGGCATGCCGCCATGACTATTACAGCCCTTTACGCCGGAATTCTCGGGATTCTGTATCTGCCGCTCGCGGCCAACGTCATCCGAATCCGCCGCGCGGATAATATCAGCCTGGGCGACGGCGGGAACACTCTTTTGGAGCGCCGGATCCGGGCGCATGGAAATTTCGCGGAGTACGTGCCGGTCGCTCTGATCTTGATCGCCTTGGCCGAAGCGGGCGGCAGCCCATCCTGGCTAATCCATGGACTCGGCATCGCGCTCGTCATCGGACGGGCGATGCATGCCGTCGCCTTGACATCGCTCACCCCCCGGTCGATAGCACGGGTCGGGGGCATGGTGGCGACGTTGAATGTCATCGGCATTGCCGCCGCGACCTGTCTCGTGATCGGGTTTCAAGCGTTGATCTACGGTAGCTAAACCCGAGGGCGTGGACTCAAAACCCGAGGCCAGAGCCAGATGACAACGCGCTTGACGAAGGCGTTGAAATTGCCAGCGTGTTTCTCATACCGCGTTACGATGCGCCGAGAGAGGAGATCGGAATATGCTGGAGGGAAAGTGCCACTGCGGTGAAGTCGGCTGGGCACTCGAAACATCGCCGAAGTCGGCCACGGCCTGCAACTGCACGATTTGTCGCCGCTACGGCGCCCTGTGGGCCTACGGCTACATTGGCGATGATATTCAAACGACGGGGCAAACAGTTCCTTATCTGCGTCGCGATAGCGGGGACATCTATTTCCACTTCTGCCCCGCATGCGGGTGTGTGACGCACTACGTTGCCAAAGCCGAGGATGATAGCGGGCGCATTCGGGCTGCCGTAAATCTTCGGATGTCCGATCCTTCTCCGATCGGCAAGCTGCCCATCCGTCACTTCGAGGGGCACGATAGCTTTACGGAACTTCCGCGTGACGGGCGGACGGTGAAGGACTTGTGGTTTTGACGCGTTTCCGGAACGCGGTCATCCCCACTCAGTTTTCTATTTATGCACAGCCTAGTCGTCCCCGCTTTCGCGCACCGACTCCAGTGTCGGCATGTTGTAGCGGTCCTCGGGGTTGAGCCATCCCTTGTAGTTCGGCTTACGCTTCTCGGCGAAGGCGGCCCGCGATTCCATGCGGTCGTTCTTGTCCCCATGCTCATGCAGCGCGGCCGCGAGTTTCTCCAAATCGGGCGCAACGGCCGGGCGCATCTGTCGCATCATGTACACCGTGTTGACGCGCGACGCCGGCGGCAGGGTCAGCAGATGCTCCGCCATCTCGTAGGCGGTCGGCATCAGGTCGTCGGGATCGACGAGCCGGTTGATATAGCCCACCTCGTAAAGACGCTCGGCGGTGAAGCGGAAGCCGAGCGCCATTTCCGTCGCCACCGGATGCGGCAAGCCGGCGAAATGACCATGATTGTACCCGCCGAGCAGCCAACGCTTGGCTTCCGAGACCTCGAACACCGCGCCGCGCACGGCGACCCGCAGATCGGTCCGTTCCACCAGCATGAACCCGCCGCCCATCGCGAAACCGTTCACCGCGGCGATGACCGGCTTATCGATCTCGCCTGCCTTCCACGGATCGTGGACGGGGGCGCCGTCACTGCCGGGCGCACCCCGCTCAAGCGATTCCTTCATATCCTCGCCCGCGCAAAAGGCCCGCCCGGTGCCGGTGAAGACCGCGACCTCCAACTCCGGGTCATCCTTGAACTCGGTGAAGGCCGCCGCCATCTCGCTCCGAAGCTGGAACCCCAACGCATTCATCCGTTCGGGCCGGTTCAGCCGGATCGTCATGATCTGCCCGCGGCGCTCCGTTTCCACCATCGCCATCATTCAATCTCCCATTGCAGTAATTCCGGCCGGCATCCGATCAACGGCTATGCCGGGCCATTTGAGGAAAGCCTGATTGTCGGACATCGACACCCACATGGCTAGTCGGCATGGCAAACCGGAGAATTTAGGACGCGCCCGCAAGAACCGTATTGTGTAGAATTCCGCGACAGGTCAGAGGGGTATGCGTTCGATGGAAGCGGGGGCTTTGGAAGACAGTCAAAAGACTGTCGGCCTCAACGACTTTATTCTGCGAAGCTACGGGGTTGTTCTGGATCGGGACGCGGATATCCTCGATTTCGGATGCGGGTCCGGACGGCACACCTATGAATATCTCGACGCCGGGTACAGTCGCGTCATCGGGTTCGACGTCCAGAATTATACCCAGTTACGCGACCCGGCCGACCGGTGCCACTTCTTGTATCATGACGTGAGCGAGGGATACCGAATACCGGTCGCCGACAACACCTTCGATTTCGTCGTCTCCACGTCGGTCTTCGAACATGTGCAGAATCAAGCGGATGCCATCGCCGAAATCGGACGGGTACTGAAACCCGGCGGCGCTACTTTGCACATCTTCCCATCGCGTTGGCGACCAATCGAGCCGCACATCAAGGTGCCGCTCGGCGGTATCCTGCAAAATCGGCTCTGGCTTTCGATCTGGGCCGGTTTGGGCATCCGCAATGAGTATCAGCAGTCGTTCACCGCAGATGAAACCGTTACTAGGAACCTGGTTTATTGCGCCGAAGGCATCAATTACCTGAGCGGCGGGACGATCCGGCGTCTTTGGCAATCGGTATTCGCCGACGTCCATTTCGCCGAGCGCGCCTTCCTGGACGCGACCCGATCGATCTCTACGATATCGCGGATTGCCTCGCCGCTGGCCAAGACCTTTCCAGGATTCGAGCGGCTCTATCGCGGCTTTCACACGCGCGTGGTTCTGGCGCAAAACCCCGCCGGCTAGACCGGATGCACCGGTCGGCAAAGGTGTCCATCCTGAATAGTGAGACCCCTCGCCGCGTTTTGCCGTAAGCTGCGACAACTGTCCTCACCTTTCTGTGCCGCCGCATCCGGAGTCCCATGTCCGCCAGTACGCCCACCGCGCGCCCCGCCGCGATCCGAGGCATCGGCCTGATGGTTGCCGGCTGCGCCTTCCTGATGATGAGCGACGCGGTCTCCAAATGGCTGAGCCAGACCTATCCCATCGGCCAGATCATGAGCATGCGCAACGTCTTCGTCATGATCCCGATCCTCATCGTGGTCTGGCACCGGAACAGCTTCGGCGACCTGCGGGTCAAGAATTGGGGCGGGCAAACGATGCGGGCGGGGTTCCATGTCGCGTCCGCCGCATTCTTCGTGACCGGCATCACCTATCTGCCGTTGGCCGACGTGCACGCTATCGCCTTCGCGGGACCGATCTTCATCGCCGCGATGTCGCCCTTTCTACTGGGCGAGTCGGTCGGCTGGCGCCGCTGGACGGCGATTCTGTTCGGGTTCGCCGGCGTGCTCATCATGTTGCGACCGACCGGCGCGGGCATTCAATGGATCGGGCTGATCCCGCTCGCCGCTGCCTTTTCGGCGGCATTGCGCGATGTCTCGACGCGATGGCTCAGCAAGACCGATACATCGATCTCGATCCTGTTCTTTTCGTCCATCGCCGTGATCATCGGCGGCATGACGACGATACCCTGGGGATGGGAGCCCTTAACCTGGACGGCGACCGGCCTGTTCATGCTGAACGGGTTGGTCAACGGAACCGCGCATTTCCTGATTATCGAATCCTACCGGCATGCGCAGGCCCCGGTCGTGGCACCCTTCAAATACTCGATGCTGCTTTGGGCCACGCTGTTCGGATTCCTGATTTGGGGCCATCTGCCGGACCGCTGGATCATCTTCGGCGCGCTGGCGGTCGTTGCAAGCGGGCTGTACATTCTGCATCGGGAACAACGGGCGGCCGCCGCCGCGGGCAGGACTTCCTAGGCCGCCGAACTATGTTACTGTTTTCCCAAGCCAGCCACAGAGGACCGAGATCGCACCATGATCGTAGAGCAGATTTGGACGAATAACGCCTACCGCAACTTCAATTACCTCATCGTCTGCCCGGATACCGGCGAAGCGATGGCAATCGACCCGTTGGACCACGAGAAATGCCTGGCCGCCGCCAAGGACAAAGGTTGGGAGATCACGCAGATTCTGAATACGCACCACCACGGCGACCATATCGGCGGTAACGGCCCGGTGGTCGACGCGACCGGCGCGAAAATCCTCGCCCATGCGGGCGCATCGGACAAAATCCCGAACATGGACCGCGGCCTCGGTGCGGGGGACGTCATCAAGATCGGCAATACGGTCGAGTTGGAATGCCTCGACACGCCGGGCCACACGATGAGTCATATCTGCCTGATGTCGCGCACCGATACGCCGGCCCTGTTCTGCGGCGACACGCTGTTCAATGCCGGCGCGGGGAACTGTCACAACGGCGGACATCCGGCCGAACTCTACGACACCTTCGCGAACCAGCTCGCCAAGCTGCCGGACGAGACGCTGATCTATCCGGGACATGACTACATCGCCAACAACCTGGAATTCACGCTGGACCGCGAACCCGACAATCCCCGCGCAGGGTCTTTGTTGAAGGAAGTCGAGAATCAGGACACCAACCATCCGCTCGTCTCGACGATGGCGTTGGAGAAGGAAATCAACACCTTCTTCCGCTTGCAGAACCCATCGGTGATCAAGGCGCTACAGGAGAAGTTCAGCGACCTGCCGGAAAATCCGGACCCCAAGACCGTCTTCCTGAAGCTGCGCGAACTCCGCAACGACTGGTAGGGAGCAATCAGAACGGTGATTCCCAACCAACGCGATCAGTTCGACATTCCCGACGAGATCGTCTACCTCAACTGTGCATCGCAGTCGCCGCTGCTGAACAGCGTTTGCCGTGCGGGGGAAGAAGGTGTGTTGCGCAAGGCGCACCCCTGGACGGACTTCCGTACCGAAGCCGCCGACAATGCGGAACGCACGCGCGGCCTGTTCGCCCAATTGATCGGCGCCACCGCCGACGATGTCGCCATCGTCCCGGCAACCAGCTACGGCATCTCGGTGGCGGCGCGGAACCTGCCGTTGGCCACTGGACAACGCGTGGTGACGCTGGACAACCAGTTCCCGTCGAATTTCCACGCCTGGCGCGTATCGGCCGAAGACGCCGGCGCCGATTTCCATCAGGTCGCTCGCCCCGATGACGGTGACTGGACCAGCGCCGTGTTGGCGGCGATCGAGGGCAACACGGCGATCGTCGCCCTGCCGCCGTGTCACTGGACCGACGGCAGCGCGCTCGACCTCGAAGCGATCGGCGAACGCTGCCGCGCCGTCGGCGCCGCGTTCGTGATCGACGCAACCCAGGCCGCCGGCGCCGCCCCCATCGACGTACAGCGATTGCAGCCGGACTTCCTTGTTTCATCCGCCTACAAATGGCTGTTATGCCCCTACACGCTCGGCTTCCTCTATGCCGCGCCGCACCGGCAATCGGGCCGGCCCATCGAGTTCCATGAGTGGGCGGTATCGGGGATGGAGAACCGCTCTCCCGACCGTTTGCCCGGCTCGACGGCGGACGGCGCGCGCCGCTACGACATGGGCGAACGCAACAATCCGATCAACCTGATGATGGCCGCCACCGCGTTGCAGCAGCTGATCGCTTGGAAACCAGCCGAAATCGCCGAAACGATCAAGCCGCTGACCGACCGGGTCGCCGCGGCGGCGCGTGACCGGGGCTATGCGGTGCCGCCGGACGCGCACCGCGTGGCGCACTTTATCGGGATGCGGATGCCCAATGGCCTGCCCGACCGCGCGGATGAGCGGCTGGCCGAAAAGAACATCCATATCAGCCTGCGCGGCGATTCCTTGCGCGTCAGCCCGCATATCTTCAATACCGCGGAGGATATCGACCGGCTCTTCGCCGAATTGGACCGGATCAGCTGAGCCGATCTATCGTGGCACGCATTCACAGCGATCAACGGGCTGGGCGGGGATACGGAAACCAGCGCGCTGGCCCTTGCCCGCCAGCGCGTCACCGGCGCCCGGATCCGCCCCGGCGCTAGCCGACGCCGGTTCGACGCGGCGAAACCGCCCCGTTATTGTTCGGAAATGCACCAACAGAGGACAGAACCGTGGCCTTCGAAGACAAGATCAAGGAGCACGAAGAACGCACGAAACGCGCGACGGCCATGGGCGGTCCCGACAAACTGGAACGACGCCGCGACAACGGTTTGCTGAACGCGCGCGAGCGCGTCGACTATCTGTATGACGCCGGCACCTTCCGGGAATCGGGCCTCTATGGCGTGTCCTATATTCCGGAGATGCGCGACCAAACGCCAACCGACGGCAAGGTGACCGGCTTCGGCGATGTGGCGGGCCGCAAGGTCGGGGTCGTCGCCTACGACTTCACGGTGAAAGGGTCGTCCAGCAGCTACACCAACAACCGCAAGATGTCGCACATCAAGGAGATGGGCACGAAGCGCGGCTTCCCCGTGGTGTTCATGACCGAGTCCACCGGCGTCCGCATGCCGGACGTGATGGGCGAAGGCATGGGCTTCACCGACGAAGGCCGCCGCTTCCTGCGTACCCGAACCGCGCCATGGGTCTGCGCACAGCTCGGCCCGTGCTTCGGGTCCGCCGCGTGGCACGCCGTCTGTTCCGATTTCAACGTGATGCGCAAGGGTGCGGTCATGGCGGTGTCCAGCCCGCGCATGGTGTCGCGCGCCGTCGGCCAGGAAATCAGCGGCGAAGACCTTGGCGGCTGGCGGATCCATGCGGACCATACGGGATTCGCCGACGTCGTGGTCGACACCGACGAGGAAGCGATCGACACGGTCAAGAAATTCCTCAGCTACATGCCGAGCCACCAGAACGAAGCGCCGCCGGTCATACCCGTCCCCGACGGGTCGGACGACGCCTGCAAGTCCATCCTCGACCTGTTCCCGGAGTCGGCGGCGAAGGTGTATGACGTGCGCAAGATCATCCAGGCCTTCGTGGACACGGACAGCTTCTTCGAGATCAAGGCGCGGTTCGGGCGCAGCATGTGCACGGCCCTCGCCCGCATCGACGGCAAGAGCGTGGGCTTCATCGCCAACAACCCGCAGTTCAAGGGTGGCGCCATGGATGCGCAGGCCTGCACCAAGGCCACGAGCTTTCTGGTGCTGTGCGACTCCTACAACATCCCGATCGTCTTCCTACAGGATCAGCCGGGTTTCCTGATCGGCCCCGAGGCCGAGAAGCAAGGCATCATCGGCAAGATCATCAACTGGATGAACGCGATGCTGCAGACGACGGTGCCCAAGGTCACGATCATCATGCGCAAGAGCTACGGCCGCGGCTTTATCAACATGGGGGCCGCCAATACCGTCGAGGAAATCGCCGCGTGGTGGAGCGCGGAGGTCAGCTTCATGGACCCGCGCTCGGCGGTGGCCGTGGTGCATGGGATCGAGGAAGAGGACGATCCCGAGCGGTACCGGGAATTGCTGAAAGAGATGGCACGCGATGGCGGCGCATACGACCTTGCTGCGGTGTATGGCGTGAAAGAGGTCCTGGACCCGCGCGAAACCCGGGCCTATCTCATCGACATGCTGGACATCCACCGGTCCCGTCTCAGCAACGGGATCGGGGAGCATAAGCTGGAGGCATGGCCCACCAGCTACGTCTAGAGTGCGTCGCGCCAACAACCGTACGCCGGAATCCTAGGCATGACACAGAATGCGATCGCCAATCTCCTCGCGGATCTGCCGGAACAATTGCCCGAAGAACGGTTCGAGACGCTCCTCCGGTCCGGTGAAGTGAAACTCGAACGGATCGTATCCACGGGGCACAGCACCGCCCCCGGCGACTGGTACGACCAGCCGCAGGCCGAGTGGGTGCTAGTGGTCAAAGGCCGGGCGGCGTTGTTGTTCGAGGATGAGCCGGATACACGCATTCTTGAACCCGGCGATCATCTATTGATCCCACCGCATGCCCGCCACCGCGTAGAATGGACCAGCTCGGACGAGCCGACCGTTTGGCTCGCCCTCCATCTCCCCTGGGAAACTCCGGAGCAATAAGAAGAATGACCGCCGCGATCCGATCTGTTCGCCGATTGGCCGGAGCAGCCCTATTTCTTGCCGCAATCGTCAGCCCGGCTGGGCCACCTGTCCAGGCAAAGGATCAGCTCGTCATCGGCATCAGCCAATTCCCAGACAACTTCAATCCCAAGATCAACTCGATGGCGGCCAAGTCGTATATCTTGGCCATGGCCCGACGGCCGGTGACCACCTTCGACGCGGACTGGAACCTGATCTGCATGCTGTGCACCGAGCTGCCGAGCATGGAGAAAGGCACCGCGCGATACGAGAAGACCAAGGACGGTAAGGACGGGGTTGCCGTGACCTATACCCTGCGGCGAGACGCACGCTGGGGCGACGGCACGCCGATCACCACCAAAGACGTGGTGCTGAGTTGGCAGATCGGCAAACATCCGTTGAGCGGCGTCAGCAACGCCGAATTCTACCGCCGGATCGACCGGATCGACGTGAAGGACGATCACACCTTCACGCTGCACAAGAACAAGCGGACCTGCACTTACGCCAACGCCAACGATTTCCACATCGTCCCCGCGCATCTGGAGAAACCGAAGTTCGAGAACCCCAGCGCCTACAACCGGCGCAGCGCCTATGAATCCGACACGACCAATCCGGGGCTTTGGTTCGGCCCCTACAGGGTCGCCGAGGTCGAGGCCGGTTCGCATGTCGTGCTGGAGCGCAATCCGACCTGGTGGGGGCGCAAGCCGGCATTCGACCGGGTCATCGTCAAGGTGATCCAGAACACATCGGCCATGACCGCCAACCTTCTCGCCGGGGGAATCGACTATATCGCGGGTGAAGTCGGGATGACGCTGGACCAGGCGATGGCGTTGAAAGGCCGTCACGGCGACCGGTTCAAATTCGTCTTCAAGCCAAGCCTGGTCTACGAGCATATCGACGTGAACCTGGACAACCCCATCCTCGCCGACCGCCGCGTCCGGCGCGCCCTACTCTACGCCATCGACCGCAAGGCGATCAGCACGCAACTGTTCGATGGGTACCAGCCGGTTGCCACCAGTTCGATCAACCCGCTCGACGTTATCTATAGCGCCAACGCACCGCGCTATCCGCTCGACCGCGAGAAGGCCGCGGCGCTGCTGGACGCCGCCGGGTGGCGGCTGCGCGACGACGGCATCCGCTACAACGACAAGGGCAAGCGGCTGCAACTCATGATCATGACGACGGCCGGCAACAAGACGCGGGAACTGGTCCAACAAGTCCTGCAAAGCAACTGGCGGCAGGTCGGCATCGACATGCGCATCCGCAACGAGCCCGCCCGCGTCTTCTTCGGCAAAACGGTGCGGCGCCGGAAATTCACCGGGCTCGCTATGTACGCCTGGCTGTCCTCGCCGCAGAACGTACCGCGCAACCAGCTTCACTCCGAGGAAATCCCAAACGAAGAAGGCGGATGGTCGGGGCAGAACTACCCGGGCCTGCGCAGCCCCGCGTTCGACGCCGTGCTCGACGGCCTCGAAACCAACTGCGAGCCGCAGGAAAACATGCGGCTGTGGCACGACCTGCAGAAGCTCTACATGGAGGAACTGCCGGCGCTGCCGCTATATTTTCGCGCCGAGCCACACATCATGCCGACGTGGCTGAAAGGCGTGCGCCCCACCGGCCATCAATATCCGGCAAGCCTGTGGATCGAGGAGTGGCGCGCGGAGAAGTGACGGTCGGAACCTCGCGGCGGTTCCGGGTGACCGAACGTCCCGCGGGCCGTCACTCGCGCGGCTCCATCGGAGCCTTGGTCTGGTACTGCGGCGCCGTCAACCCCATCGAGACGTAGATTTGCGTCAGCGCCTCGACGCCGAAATCGGCGGGCTCGATCCAATCCGTCGGGACGAAGATCAAGCCGCCACCGAACGGAATCGGTGCCGTGGGAATGAGGACACCGCAATAAGGCTTCTCCTTGAGATGGACGATCTCGGATGTGGGCATCAGGGCAAGCACGGCGGCGCCGGCATCACCGCCGAAGAAACACCACACGGGACTCATCGCTTTCAGATCGACCTCTTCCCCGCGCTCCAGCATGCCGATGAAACGATTGGAAAGGCTATACATGCTGCCGATCAGCGGGACGCGACCGATCGTGTTGTCGAGGAAGGCCTTGAACCGTCCGCGCAGGGTCGACATGACGACGAGCCCGACCAAATAGAAGACCAGCAGCAAGGCGACGACGCCGACGCCGTATGCGATCGTCTCGTCGCGCAGGATGGTCACGCCGAGCTTGGAGAGAAACCGGCCGAAAACACTGCCGGGGCCGAGGTAATCCCGGATGAATCCGGCGAGCCAAACAACGACGACCGCGGTCAAAAGAATGGGTAGAACGGCAAGGAAACCTGCCGTTAGCGGTTGCATGAATGATCTAAATATTCTGGACATCAGTCGACCCTTCATCGAACAGGACGGACGGCGCACTCCCCGTAAAGATTAGGCAACCATACGGCGAATGACAGGGCTGGTCCCGTGCTTTCGCGTGGCAAGGAGTCACACCCACGTCCGGCACGGCTGTAACCGGAACGACCGCCCGACGGTCAGGCGACGCGCTTCCGGGACCCTGTTAGCGTCCCGGTCTCGCGGGCTATGTCAAGGAAACGGGTGACCGCGGGGGACGCGTCGTCCTGCCGCCACGCGACGCCGAACTCGACATAGCGGGACGAAGACCGCGTCCTGAGATGTCGGAAAACCACGCCCGGCGGATTGAAATGCCGCAGCGACGCCGCGCCGACCGCAACGCCGATCCCCGCCGCGACCAAGCTTACCATCGTGTGGAGATGCTGCACCTCTTCGACCACCTTTGGGGCGAATCCCGCTTCCGCGAAGGCCGAGGATACGTGCGCGTGAAGGCCCGTGCCCCAGCGCGGCGGAATGAAGACAAAGGGCTCATCCCGCAGGTCGGTAATACCGATGTCCTTGCGCCGCGCCAGGCAGTGGTCTTCAGGAACGGCGACGATCAACGGCTCCTTGTGGAATACTTGTTGCGCCACCCCTTTGACGGACGCCATCGGTGCAAGGAAGAGCGCCACGTCGATTTGCTTCATGCGCAGCGCCTCGGGCTGCTCCGGTGTGGTGATTTCGGTAAACCGCAGGCCCACCTCGGGGTGCCGGTCGCGGAAGGTCCGGAGGATTCGGGGCAACACGTCATAGGTCGCCGTCGGGAAGAACCCGACGGTGATTTGGCCGCTCAATCCCGTCGCGACCGCTTGCGCCTCGGCCACGCTGTCGTCCAACTGGGACAGAAGCAATTCCGCGCGACCGAGGAAGACCTCCCCGGCCCGGGTCAGTTCGACCCGATGCCGGTCGCGCAAGAACAACGGCGTCCCGATTTCCGCCTCCAGCTTGCGGATGGCGTCGCTCAACGGCGGTTGCGAGATATGCAATTGGGCTGCCGCGCGCCGGAAACTGCGTTCCTTCGCGACCGCGATAAATCGCTCGAGTTGACGGATGTCGGGCATCGCAGCCTCCTGTCGCCGAACTGTCAATGTGATAGGATTTTCATATCACAATGGCAAAGAAAAACGTATTTGCCATATCACGCGTCGGTCCCTACCGTGACCCGAGATCAATTACCAAGGCGGCGCCGACCACAACGGCAGACCGAACGGGAGGAAGGACCATGACCCAAATCGCCAAGCTTGCATCTTCCGGGCAGTACAATCGGATCGGCGTGCGCCCGCGTGCAGGCACCTTGGGCGCGGAAATCACCGGCGTCGACCTGTCGAAACCGCTGGAGGATGTCGTCTTCGCGGAAATCGAGCACGCCTTCCACGAACATCTTGTCATCGTTCTCCGGAACCAGACGATCGAACCGGCCGACCTGGTCAGGTTCACGAAACGCTTCGGCGCAGTCGAACCGCATCCGCTCGGCTCGCGGCGCGGCTTGGACGGGCAGCCCGAAGTCATGATCCTCGAGAACAAGCCGGGCAAGCTTGGGCCGCGCAACGACTTCTGGCATTCGGACATTTCATTCGGCGACAAACCGCCGTTGGGATCGATCCTGTACTCGATCAAGATTACCGAAGGCCGCGGCGACACGATGTTCTGCAACATGTATGACGCCTACGAGGGTTTGTCCGAAGGCCTGCGCGGCATGCTGGACGGCATGACGGCGATGCATTCCGCCGAAAAACTCGTCCAGGAGGTGCCGAACCGGCTGTCCGTGGACGTCGCGCCGGCGGCGGTGGAGCATCCGGTCGTACGGACCCATGTCGGCACCGGGCGCAAGGCGCTCTATGTCAATCCGCACTACACGCTGAACTTCAAAGGTTGGACGCCCGAGGAAAGCCAACCGTTGCTCGACATGCTGACCGCGCGGGCCACCCGCCCGGAAAACGTCTATCGGCACCAGTGGCAGGTCGGCGACGTATTGATGTGGGATAACCGGTGCGCCATGCACTACGCCGTGCGCGACTACGACGACACGATGCCACGGCTGATGTATCGCACGACGGCGGCCGGCGATATTCCCCACTAACATGGTTCGCAAGGGCGAGGAGGCCTGAAACAAATGACGTTTTCAATTACACCGCTGACCGATTCGCTGGGCGCGGAAATTCAGGGGGTCGACCTGTCGCAACCGCTGGACGACGGAACATTCGAGCGGATCGAGGAAGCCTTCTATGCCCACTCGGTCTTGCTGTTCCGCGACCAATCGCTTTCCGCCGACGAGCAGGTGGCCTTCACCCGGCGCTTCGGCGATCTCGAAGTCCACGTTCTGGACCAATACAACCATCCGGAGTTCCCGGAAATCCTGATCGTCTCCAATATCATGGACGGCGAGCGACACGTCGGGATCTACGATGCCGGGAAATACTGGCATACCGACCTTTCCTACATGAAGGTGCCGAGCCGTGGCTCGATGCTCCACGCGATCGAGGTGCCGACGGAGAATGGCGAGCCGCTGGGCGATACGCTTTTCACCAGCACGACGGCCGCTTATGACGCGTTGACGGACGAACTGAAAGAGCGCATCGAGAACATCGAGGCGGTCTACAGCCTCGGGCACCGGTTCTCGCGCCTCGTCGCGGACGGCGACACGGACGCGGCGATGACGGAGGACCAGCAGGAACGGGCGCCGGAAGTGGTCCACCGGATCGTGCAAACCCACCCCGTTACCGGCCGGCGCGTTCTCTATGTCAACGAAGGCCAGACGGCGCGGCTGCTCGACATGTCCGATGCGGAAAGCCGCAACCTGCTCGACACGCTCTTCAGCCATATTGCGCGGCCGGCATACACCTATCGCCACAAGTGGCGCAAAGGCGACGTGGTCATGTGGGACAATATCCCGACGCAGCATCTGGCGATCCAGGACTATGCCCTGCCGCAGCGGCGTTACATGCACCGCACCACACTGCGGGGCACGGCGCTCGCGTAGCGCCGGCCGCGAACGGGACGAAGAAGATCAAGGTCATGGAAAGCGCATCGCAAACACTTGCCCGGCACGTCGTGCAGACGCAATACGACGACTTGCCGACACCCGCTATCGACGCGGCGAAATGGTTTTTGCTGGATACGATCGGCGTCGCATGGGCGGGAACCGGGGCGCCCGGCGCCGACGCGCTGCGGCGGACCGTGCTCGCGGACAACGCAACCGGCGACTGCACGGAAATCGCCTCGGACCGCCGACTGCCGCCGACATCGGCCGCGTTGTTAAACGGCATGTATGCGGGTGCGCTGGATTTCGACGGGGTATATGAAAAGGGATCGGTGCATCCCGACATCGTCACCCTGCCGGCGGCGCTGGCCATTGCGGAACAACAACATGCGAGCGGCCGGGATTTATTGACGGCCCTGACCCTCGGCAACGACGTCTCGTGCCGGTCCGGCGGCGCGATGGCGGGCAACCGCGGCTGGTTCAACACCGCTATTCATGGAGTCTTCGGCGGCGCCGCAGCAGCCGCGAAGCTCCTGCGGCTGGATACGGGTCAGACAGCAGATGCCCTGGGTCTTGCCTTCAGTCAGGCCGCGGGTTCGCAACAGGCGCTCGTTGAAAAAAGCCTCGTCAAGCGCATGCTGTCCGGCATGGCCGCCCGTGCTGCGGTGTTTGCCGCCCTCGCCGCCCAGCAAGGCGTGTCCGCACCGAAAGAGGTTTTCGAAGGGCCATTCGGCTTCCACACCCTGTACGGCGACGGCGAGTGCAACACGTTGCTGGATCGACTCGGCGAGCGGTACGAGAATGTCGATACCGTGACGAAGAAATATCCGAGTTGTACCGCCAACCATGTCGCCATCGAGGCGGCGCTCGCCTTGCGCGAGGCACATGGTCTCACAGCGGACGACATCGACGGCGGAACCGTTACGATCTCGCCCTTCATGGACGGGCTGGTTGGGGCCCCATTCGACCCCGCCGACAATCCGCAAGTCGCGGCGCAATTCTCGGTCCAGTACTCGGTCGCCTGCGCGATCGCGCGCGGACGGCTGGGCATCGCGGAAATCCAGGACGACGTCATTGCCGACCCATCGATCAATGCCCTCGCGCAAAAAATATCGGTGCGCGTAAACGACGGTTGGCCCGGGAAGTTCGCGCCCTGTGATCTGCAAATCCGCACGCCCGACGGGCGCGAGTTCGATCATCACGCGGCCCACACGCCGGGAAGCCCTGAAAACCCCATGAGCCTGGACGACCTGAAGGATAAGTTCCGGGACTGCACGGCATCGGGCGTTCATCCGTTGTCGGCCGCGCAATGCGACCGCGCAATCGAAACGATCCTCGCCATCGAAGACGTCGCCGACGTGAGCGGGGTCTTCGCTTTCCAACAGACTTAGACGACGTCAGCCGGCGGCCATGCGTCACCGCGCCTGTTTGACCATCTCCGCCGCCGCGGCGCCGAGGATGCGGTAATCGACCGAAAGCGTCACCAGATCGAAGCCGGTCTTCAGCATCTTCTTGGCGTATTCCGAAGAGGCGCAATGGATGCCCGCATTCACGCCATGCTTCTTGGCCTGGCGCAGGATGCGCTTGATCTCTTTCACGACGACCGGATCGGTCTGGTCCAATTTCGGAATCTTGCCGAGTGCCAAGCCCAGGTCCGACGGTCCGACGTAGACAGCATCCAACCCCTTCACCGACAGGATGTCGTCGAGATTGGCGAGGCCGTCCTCGGTCTCGATCATGCCGATCGCCAGGACGGTCGCGTTCGCCTTCGCCGCGTAATCGTCGCCGGCATACATCGCGGCCCGCGCCGGACCGAAGCTGCGCTGGCCCTTCGGCGGATACCGGCAGGCGGCGACCAGACGCTCCGCGTCCTCCTTGTTGTTGATCATCGGACAAATGATGCCGTAGCAGCCGGCGTCCAGCATCTTCATGATGATGCCTTCCTCGAGCCACGGCACGCGCGCCATCGGCGTCGCCTTGGTCGTGCTGATCGCCTGAAGCATCGGAACGGCGGTGTCGTAGTGGACGATGCCGTGCTGCAGGTCGACGGTGACGGAATCGAAGCCCTGATGGGCCATGACTTCGGCGGAAAAGCTATTGGGGATGCCGCACCAACCGTTAATGACCCCTTTCTTGGCCCGCCACATCCGGCGGACATTGTTTGCACGCATGAATTCCTCCCTGAAACTGATTAAGTGTTGTTCTCCGATACCCGGCCGCTACGCTCTATCGAGAACGTCCGGGTTGATGACCATGTCGAGATTCAAATTTCCGTCGATCGCGTCGAGGACATTCTGGACACAGACCATGCCCATCCGCAATGACGCTTCCTTGCTCGACCCGCCCATATGCGGCGCGCATAGGACATTGTCGAAAGCGAAAAGGGGATGGTCCGCCGCCGGCGGTTCCACCGCGAACACGTCCAGTCCCACGCCGAACAGCCGGCCATTCGTCAACGCATCCAGCAGCGCCGCCTCGTCCACGAGACCGCCGCGGGCACAGTTGATGACAATGGCCGTGTCCTTCAATGCCGCCAACTCACCGGCGCCGATCATGCCGACGGTCTCGTCGTTCTTGGGCACGTGGACGGTCAGGTAGTCGACCTCGTCCAGCACGGACCGATAGTCGGCGACCGGCGTGCATCCGGCATCGCGGATAATCTGCTGGTCGATATACGGATCGCAGGCCAGCACATTCATCTCGAACGCCTTGCAGCGCGCCGCGACCCGGCGGCCGATCCGGCCGAATCCGATGATCAGAAGCGTCTTCCGCCATAGTTCGATCATGTTGGCCTGGAACTTGAACGTCCAGTCGTCGCCGCGAACGGCCCGGTCATGGTCCCGGCCGCGCTTGGCGAGTTCAAGCATCATGTAGATTGCCAGCTCGGCAACGTTGACCGCATTGGCCTCGCCGACGACGGTCAGCGGCACGCCGCAGTCGTTCAGCGCGTCTAAGTCGACATTGTCGTAGCCGACACCATAGCGTGACACCACTTTCAACTCCGGCGCGGACCGGATCATGTCGCCGGTGACCACGGCGGCGCGCAACGCGACGCCGGAGGTTCCCGGAAACGCCGCCTGAAGCGATCCCTCGGAAACGTCCGTGATGCGTTCCACCGTGATGTCGTCGCGCGCACCGAAGAGATCGAGCGCCGCTGCCGGCAACTCCCCGATGACGAGAACCTTGTGTTGATTTTGCGTCATGCGTTCTCCGCGGCCGCTTCGAGTGGGCCATCGCTCGCGCGGGCGTCATGTCCAGCGAAGGGAAACCGGAAGGAGACGATCCGTCGTGAAATCCTATGGTGCGGCCTTGCGCCGTCGCCAAATTGCATAGCAGGATATGCGGCGGCTTTGCAATCGCCCGCATCGAATCTGTACACTCCACGACCAAATGACATACCGCCATTAACGATCCGAAAGGACGCCATCGATGACCGACACTCCCCTGGACACCGCGTTGCTGGACACGCTGCGCAAATACGACACGCCGACGATCTGCAACGGGCTGGAGATCGTCGCGCCGGAACGCCGCGCGACCGGATTCACGACATCGCAGATGGTGTCCTGCGATCCGTCGCTGCCGCCAATCGTCGGTTATGCGCGCACATGTCTGATCCGCGCTGTCGAGCCGCCGGCCATGTCACCACAGGAAGCCAAGGAAAAGCGCCTCGGCTACTACGAATACGTGGCGTCGGGCGACGGTCCGACGATCCCGGTGATCCAGGACATCGATCCGGTCCCGGGCTTCGGTGCTTTCTGGGGCGAGGTGCAGACGAACGTGCATAAGGCCCTCGGTTGCCCCGGGGCGGTCACCAACGGGTCGATCCGCGATCTCGACGCCCTAGCGGAAGGGTTCCACCTGATTGGTGGCGAGGTCGGGCCGAGCCATGCGCATGTTCATGTCGTCGAATTCGGCACGCAGGTAAACCTGTTCGGTATGTCGGTGAAGCACGGGGATCTGATCCATGCGGATCACCACGGCGCCGTTGTCATCCCCCATGCGGTGGCCAATGACCTGCCGGCCGCGATCACGGTGATCGAAAAGAAGGAGAGCTTCATCCTGGAGGCCGCGCGCAGCGGTGATTTCACCGTCGATGCATTGCGCAAAGCGATGGCGGACGGCGAGGACATTCACTGACACCGCCGCGCCGAGGCCGAAGGATCAATCCAGCAGCTTGTTCGGCAGCCACATCGCGATGTCCGGGAAGGCCATCACAGCGGCAAGCCCGATGAGCTGAAGGACGACGAATGGAATGATGCCGCGATAGACCTCGATCATCCTGAGGCCAGGCGGCGCAACCCCCTTCATGTAGAACAACGCGAATCCGAATGGGGGCGTCAGGAAGGACGTCTGCAGATTGACCGCGAGTAGAATCGCGAACCAATACACGATGTCCTTCTTCATGATGTGATCGCCGAAATCGAGCAACTCGATGATCGGCGTGAACACCGGCAAGACGATCAGCGTGATCTCGATCCAGTCGAAGAAAAAGCCCAGGATAAAGACCAGCAGCATCAAGGCGAACAGAATGCCCCAAGAGCCCAGTTCCGCGGCCTCCACCGTGCCGATCACCACGTCGTCCCCGCCAAGCGCGCGGAAGACATAGGAGAACGCGGTCGCGCATAGGAAAATCATGAAGAGCATGCCGCCGGTCAGGGCACTGCGTTCGACGACGTCCTTCAAGACCGACAGCGAAAGCTTGCGGCGTACCAGCGCGAGGACCGTCGCCCCCGCCGCGCCCACGCCGGCGGCCTCGGTCGGCGTTGCCCAGCCGAACAGGATGGAGCCCAATACCAGGAAAATGAGGATGACCGGCGGGATGAAACTGCGGACGACAAGCAACAGAAGTTGCCCTGTCGATTCCGGCCCGACATCGCTCGGCAGCGGCGGCGCGATGCCGGGTTTGATGCGGCTGACCGTGAAGATATAGACGAAATACATCCCCGACAGCATCAGACCCGGCAGCAGTGCCGCGACGAAAAGATTGCCGACCGACCGCGCGAGCAGGTCGGCCATCACGACCAGCATGATGCTCGGCGGGATCAGGATACCCAGAGTGCCCGACGCAGCGATCGTGCCGGTGGACAATTCGTTGCTGTATTTCTGTTGCATCATTACCGGCAGGGCCAACAAGGTCATCATGACGACCGACGCCCCGATGATCCCCGTCGTCGCGGCCATGATCGTGCCCATCACCGTCACGGACAACGCCAGTCCGCCGGGCACCCGGCGAAGCAGCACCTGCAAGCAGTGCAACAGGTCGCTCGCGACGCCGCTTTTTTCGAGCATGGTACCCATGAATATGAACATGGGTATCGCGGTGAGAATGAGGTTCTCGGCGATGCCGCCCCAAATCCGCGGCAGCAGATTGAAGAGTTGCAGCGGCACGAACACGTCGTAGGCGATACCCAGCGCGGCGAAGCCGAGCGCAACACCCCCCAAGACGAAGGCCACGGGATATCCGCTGAAGAGCAGGATGCCCAAGGCGCCGAACATCAAGACCGGCAGAAGGTCGATGATGTCCATCAGCCGTCCCCACGGACGGCATCGGGCGTGCCTGGCCGTACCGCGGCCATATCGGCTTCGTCGAGCGGCTGAGCTTCTTCCTGCTCGGTCTCGCTGACCTGCTCGCGCAGATCCGGCGGCCCGAACAACTCGACGATCTTCCGCAACATCACCGCGACGCCGGACAGGAACAACAACCCAAATCCGATCGGAATGACCGATTTGATGATCCAGCGATGGCCGAGACCGGTTGCCGAGGCGGATGCCTCGTTCTGGATAAAGGACCGATGCGTGAAATCGATGCCGTAATAGATGATCACCGCGCAATACGGCAGCATGAAAAGCAGAACGCCCAACAGCTCGATCCACCATTGGGTCCGTTTGCTCAGCGCGTTGCGCACCAGATCAATGCGGACATGCGCATTCGCGAGATAGGCAAAACCGAGACAGAATGCGAACAGGACGGTGTGCAGATGCCATTCGAACTCCTGCAGCTTGGTCGAGCCCAGGACGAAGAAGCGGCGCGTTACCACGTCGAAGATCGTAACGGCGATCAGCAAGACACCTGCCCATGCCGCGGTCTTGCCGATGCGCGTGATCCAGCGATCGAGAAAATCGCTGAGGATAACGAGGTGTTTCATAAGAATGCCCGCAAGCCGTGTCTCCGGTTAGGCGAAAGGCGACGGGACCCCATGCCGGATCCCGTCATCCTTTCAACAATCGGCTTGCGGTTCTTTCCTTACCGACTCAGAGATAGCCAAGCTCTTTCCAGACTTCGTATTCGCCGCGGAACTTGCTGAACGACGCCCAGACTTTCTTGAAGTCGGCATTGCTGGCCGTCAGTTCGCCAACGACTTCCTTCCAGGCCTTCTCCAGGTCGGCCAGAACTTCCGGCGACCACCGGTGGATCGTGACGCCCTTCTTCTTCAGCTCGGCCAATGCCTTGCCCTGAATGGCCTCACCCTCCGCCAGACCTTCGCGGATGTTGTCGCCGCACGCGACTTCGAGCTGCGCCTTCTGAGTCTTGGAGAGTTCCTTCCACTTCTTGTCGCTGATCATCAGGTCGAACAACGTCGCTTGCTGATGCCATCCGGGGAAGTAGTAATGCTTGGCGATTTGATAGAACCCGAGGTTTAAATCGATGGCCGGCATCGAAAACTCGGTCGCATCGATCGAGCCCCGCTCGAGCGCCGGATAGATATCACCCCCGGCGATCAACTGGGTCGAAACGCCGACCTTCTGCATAACTTTTGCGCCGAGACCGAAGAAGCGCATCTTCAAACCTTTGAGGTCTTCGACCGATTTGATCTCCTTGCGGAACCAGCCGGATGCCTCGGGCGCGATCACGCCGCACATGATCGAATGAATCTTGTGCTTGGCGTAAATGTCCTCCATCAACTTCTTGCCGCCGCCATAGTAGTACCAAGCGAGATACTCACCGGCCCGCGGACCGAACGGGACGGCCGAGAAAACCGCCAAGGCCGGCTCCTTGCCGAACCAATAACCCGGCGTGGACCATGCGGCATCCAGCGATCCCGACGAAATCGCGTCGAACATCTCAAGCGGCGGCACCAAGGCCTTCGGCTCGAAAAATTTCAGTTGAACGCTGCCGCCGGAAATGAGCTGCACCTTTTTCGACAGGCTTTTGCCCAGGCTGCCAAGTTGAACGAGCTTCCCGGGGAAGGCGCTGCCCATGTTGAGGCGGACCTTCTTGTCCTCGGCGCTTGCCGCGGTCGTTCCGGCGCCAAGCGCAACCGCGCCGGCCACCGCCCCGACGGCCAATGATTTGAGGATCGCATGCTTCATGATCGTTTTCTCCCTGGTAGCGTCAGACTTGTTTTGTTTGAACGATCTTGCCTGTCTTTGCGCGACATTACCATAGGCTGTTTCCTGCGACGGATTTACGCAGCCAAGGTACCGTATCCGAACTCGGCGGCCCGGAACGGAAAGGTTCAATCGCCTTCGAAAACCACCGCTTGCGCATCGGCCAAGGTTTCGCGTCGGTCACGTCCGGCATCAATCCGACACCAATCGCGAACCGGATCGACCGTTGCCCGCTGCCGCTTGCCCACCGACGGCGTCGCGTCCGATACATCGGCGGCCCGCGCCGCCAGCCGACGGTCCTGCTCCTTCGCCCCGATGTCGAGCCATAGTCCAAGAAACGGAACCTTTGCATCGGCCGCCACGTCGGCGATTGCTTGCCGTTCGGTGTCGCGGCCGAACACGGCATCCGCCACTGCCGCGAACCCGGCCATCAACGCCGACCGGCAAACGTCGTCCAGACGCGTATAGACCGCGTCGCTCTGTTCCTGGGTGTACGTGTTCGGCGGCAACGTCTCGAACAGGTCGGCGCCCGCGAGCTGCTTGCGCAGGACATCCGACCGAATGATCATCGCGCCGGGCGCGCGACCCAACGCCGGCGCGAGTTCCGCGGCGAGCGTGCTCTTGCCGCTGCCCGATAGGCCCCCGACCGCAACCAGGCGCGGCGGCACCGGTTCGATCATTCCAAGGGCCAACTGAAAATACTCACGCGCGGCGTCAAGTTGATCGGCCGCCACGCTGACATGGGCCCGCACCGCAGCGCGAACCGACATGTACAGCGGCAAGAGCGCCAAGCAACCATAGTCGGCGGTGCGCGCCAGATAGCGGTTCAGCACCCGATTTGCCGCCCAGCGCAGACCGCGGTGTTCGAGATCCATCAGCAGGAACGCAAGGTCATAGGCCACGTCGATCGTGGCCAGACGCTCGCTGAACTCCAAGCAATCGAACAGGGTCGGCACACCATCGACCAAACAGACATTCCGAAGATGCAAATCGCCATGACACCGGCGCACAAACCCGTCGCGGGCGCGCTGGCGGAGCAAATCCCGATGCGTTTCGATCATCGCCGCGCATACCTCATCCAGCCGATCGACCCCGGTGCCAGAGAATACGGACGGGCTTGATTTCCGCAGGTTGGCGGTGTTGCCGCGAACGACATCGCGTATCTCAGCCGGAAGATCGACCCGGGCCGCGACCTCGGCCGACGCATGAAACAAAGCGATTTCGTCCGCCAGCGACTCCATAAGCGGTACGGTCAACGCCCCCGTTTCCGCTAGACGGTCGAATAACGTCGCCTGATCGAACCGCTCCATGATCACGACCCAATCGCGCACTTGCCCATCACCGCCAAGCTTCAACCCGCCGCCGGCGTCCTCGGTTACCGGCGCGACCGATCGGTAGAGCGTGGGTGCGGTCCGGCGATTCAGCCGCAGCTCCGCCTCGCACACTGCCCGCCGCCTGGCGACGGTGGAAAAATCCATATACGGAAACTTAACGGCGCGCTTGAGCTTAATCGCGCGCCCACCGGCAAGAAAGACGTAGGCGCCATGCGTCCGGATCGTCTCGACCGGATCGCCCCCATGGCTCGCCGGATCGGAGAGGAAATCAATGACCTGTTGCTGATCCTCGGCGATATCGCCCACGCGAAACTCCTTGTCGATGACTTGCTCGCGCCCGTCCGGTTCGGCGGGTCTCGAAACTGGTGCCGATATCGCCTTCGGGCATTGAGACACATCAATGCGTGCGCACGCCGTCGACCGTATAAATCACCGAATTACGAATGCCGACGCGCGCAACGGCGCGCAAGGTGAAACGAAGGCCAAGGAGTAGTCTTCCGCTGCACAAAATTCTAGCCCGGAGGAACAGTGTTCCGGGAACTGAGGGCGATCCTCTCAAAGTTGCGGGGTCGGCTTCGTAAACCCCAAGAACGCATCCCTCTTTGTGTTCGAGCTTTCCCCCAGCGCCGCCGATGTCCCACCGGCGGCGCATTTTTCTCGATTAAGATGTATTGGATGCCCTTGGCGCGCCTCTATTTAGAATATTTTTTCTAGTCTTCAACCAAATCCTCTGCACAAATCCTGGGCTTCCTTTTGTGCAGGGTGATTAATCTTTTTCCAACAATCAATTAATCGTCCTCATATCGCACCGATCCGGCGAATTCGGGCGGTCAGGCGTTGTGAGTCCCACAAAGCAAAGCTAACATTCCCTTCGATGGAAGCGATGGCTGTCGGATTTTTTGCCAGGCTTCCCCGAACGTCTGACAGGGAGAGTTCTATGAAAAGCCTAAAATTGACGGCTATCGCCGCCGCATTGGTGATCGCGCAGCAGGCCGCCCCGGCGCATGCCGCGGACGGACCCACGCTGAAAACCGTTAAGGAGCGGGGCCAATTGGTGTGCGGCGTGCATCAAGGCCGCTACGGATTTGCCGTCGCCGACAGTAAAGGCAAATGGGTTGGCCTAGACGTAGACTTCTGCCGCGCAGTCGCCGCGGCCGTTCTCGGCGATTCCGAAAAAGTGAAATACATCCCGCTCGGCAGCGTCCAACGCTTCCCGGCCTTGCAGTCGGGCGAGGTGGACATGCTGTCCCGCACGACGACGGTGACGCTGACCCGCGATGCCGCCCTCGGCTTCAACTTCGGCCCGCCGACCTTCTACACGGGCACCGGCTTCATGGTGCGTAAGGACATCAAGGTCACCAAAGTCGACCAACTCGACGGGGCCAGCGTCTGCGTCTTCCCGGGCAGCACGACCGAAAAGAACGTGTCGGCGCTCTTCAAGTCGAAAGGCATGAAGTTTACGCCGGTCGTCATCGAGAACTCGAAAGAACTGGTGGGCGCGTACATGTCCGGCCGTTGTGACGTGCTCGCGATGGACCAGGCCGGACTACCGGGCCATCAACGGTACGATGCGAAGAACCCCGACGAGCATCTGATCCTCGACGGCGTGTTCTCGAAAGAGCCGCTTGCCATCGGCGTGCGCCATGGCGACGACCAGTGGTACGACATCATCAAATACGTCACCTATGCGACCTTTAACGCGGAAGAGCTGGACGTTCACAGAGCCAATGTGGACAAGATGAAGAACTCGAAGAATCCGAACATCCAGCGCTTGCTCGGCAAGTCCGGCGACCTTGGCAAGAAACTCGGCCTGGATCCGGATTGGTCCTACCGGGTCATCAAGCAAGTCGGAAGCTATAAGGATATCTACGAAGTCAACTTCGGCGAAAAATCGCCGTTGAAACTGCCGCGCGGGCTGAACGCGCAGTGGAACGACGGCGGTATCTTGTACGGCATGCCGATGAAGTAAGCTCCAATGACCCGCCGCCACCGGCCCTCCGGTGGCGGCGGTTTCTTTTCCGGCGGACGGCCCGGCCGAACGCTGCGTTCCGGCATTACCGGAACCGAATGATTGGAGTGCAAAGGCCATGGCGGACATCCAAGCGCCACGCAAGAGCAACACGTCGATCCTGAACAGCCTCGCCTTTCGCGGGATAGCCTACCAAGTCCTGCTGGCAGCGGGCGTCATCCTGATCGGCTGGTATCTCTACATCAACGTCAATGCGAACCTGGAACGACAGGGCATTGCAACCGGCTTCGATTTCCTCACCGAAGACGCGGGATTCGACATTGGCGAGTCCGTCATCCCCTTCGACTCCAGCCAAAGTTACGGCCGGGTTCTGGTAGCCGGCATTCTGAACACGTTGCATGTCGCCATCGTCGGCATATTCCTGGCGACGATCGTCGGCGTGTTGATGGGCATCGCCCGCGTCTCGCGAAACTGGCTTATTTCCAAACTCGCCTCCGCCTACGTCGAAGCTTGCCGGAACGTGCCGGTCGTCCTGCACGTCATCTTCTGGGCTTCGATCATCCGTAATCTGCCTTCGCCGCGGCAGGCGATCACGCCCATGGAGGGCATCTTCATTACCAATCGGGGCATCATCTACCCGATTCCAGAAGCGCACGGCATTTATCCTTGGCTCGGCGTCGCCTTGGTTGCCGGCATCATCGGCGCCATCATCCTCGG
Source organism: Alphaproteobacteria bacterium (assembly GCA_965228975.1). GTDB lineage: Bacteria > Pseudomonadota > Alphaproteobacteria > UBA8366 > UBA8366 > JAJFJD01. Next base: position 184,383 of record OZ245851.1, on the reverse strand, counting down.
CCGCCGCGCCCAGAAGCGCCGCGAAGAAACCGGACAGTACATCCCGACCTTTTGGCCGGGCCTGGGCTTGATCGTCGGATTGCCGACGATTGTCTGGCTCGCCGCGGGCGCCCCCCTGGAATGGAACGTTCCTGCCCTGCGCGGGTTCAACTACCAGGGCGGCGCGTCGCTTACCCCTGAATTCGTCGCCCTGCTGATCGGCATCACGGTGTACACCGGGGCCTTCATCGCCGAAATCGTCCGCGCCGGCATCCAATCGGTGCAGCACGGCCAGGTCGAGGCCGCGCGGTCGCTCGGGCTGCGCCCCGGGCTGGTGATGCGGCTCGTCATCCTGCCGCAGGCGCTGCGCGTTATCGTGCCGCCGACCACAAGCCAGTATCTAAGCCTCACGAAGAACAGCTCGCTCGGTGTGCTGATCGGATATCCCGATTTGGTGAATGTCGGGAACACGACACTCAATCAAACCGGACAGGCGGTCGAAGCGATCGCGATCATGATGCTGGTCTATCTGCTGATCAGCCTGACGATCTCGGTCTTCATGAATATCTATAATCGCGTCGTCGCGATTAAAGAACGCTAGGGGGAACGGAAGATGGTCGATAGCGCCGCCCCCTTGCCGGGCCAAAAACCCGCCGCAGACCCTGCGGTAACGAAAACAACAACGCCGCCACCGGTAGAGAAGATCGGCATCCTGCGATGGCTCAGGGAAAATCTGTTCAGCAGCCCATTCAACACGGTGCTGACGATCATCATGCTTTTCCTGCTCGCCGATTGGATCCCGAGCTTCATCCAATGGGGGATCATGGACGCGGTCTGGTACACGCCGGACCACAACGTGTGCCGTGAGGCCGACGGCGCGTGTTGGGCGGTCGTCGCGGAAAAACACCGGCCAATGCTATTCGGCGTGTATCCGTATGAAGAGCATTGGCGACTGGTCATCGCCCTCATCGCGTACATGATCACCGTCATCATGACGCTGACCCCACGGTTCTGGAACATGAAGTTCCTGGTTCCGCTCTGGATCGTCGGCGGCGGCATCGTCGGATTGATGCTGTGGGGCGGATTGTTCGGCCTCACCTATGTCGACTCGAGCCAATGGGGCGGGTTGCCGCTGACCATGGTTCTGTTCACCGGCACGGTCGTGTTGGGTTTCCCCATCGCCATCCTATTCGCCCTGGGTCGGCGGTCGCACCTGCCGGCGGTCAAGGCGATTTGCGTCACCTTGATCGAAAGCATGCGCGGCGTACCCTTGATCACAATCCTGTTCGTCGCCGTAAACGTCTTCCCGCTGTTCCTGCCGGAAGGCATGGAAATCGACCAGCTGTTCCGGGTGATCGTTGGCATGGCGATCTTCTTCGCCTGCTACCAGGCGGAGGTCATCCGCGGCGGCCTTCAGGCCATCCCGCGCGGTCAATACGAAGCCGCCGAAGCGCTTGGCCTCGGATACTGGCAACACACGGTCAAGATCATCCTGCCGCAGGCCCTGCGCATCTGCCTGCCGGGGATCGTCAATCACATCATCGCCGCGCTGAAGAACACGTCCTTCGTTCTCATCATCGGCCTGTTCGACATCCTGACAGCAACCACCGCGGTCATGCAGGACCCGCTGTGGCGCCGCTTCTTCGTCGAGGCCTATCTGTTTGTCGCGGTGGTGTACTTCATCTTCTGTTACGCGCTTTCGAAATACAGCCAAAAGGTTGAAGGTTGGCTGAGCGAAGGACGCCGGTTCTGATTTGGGAGACATCTAAATGAGCGAATCCGCCATCGCGCAATCCGCGGCCGCAGAGCCGGTCATCCAACTCACCGACGTGAACAAATGGTACGGCGAGTTTCAGGCACTACGGGACATTAACTTGACCGTCGACCGGGGTGAGCGCGTGGTGGTCTGCGGCCCGTCGGGATCGGGTAAGTCGACGATGATCCGCTGCATCAATCGCCTCGAAGAACATCAACGCGGAACGATCGTCGTCGACGGCATCGAGCTGACCGACAACCTCAAGAATATCGAGGCGATCCGCAGTGAAGTCGGCATGGTGTTCCAGTCCTTCAACCTGTTTCCGCACCTTCGCGTGATCGACAACCTGACGCTGGCGCCCATGTGGGTGCGAAAGATGCCCAAGAAGGATGCCGAAGACCTCGCAATGCAATATCTCGAGCGCGTGCAAATTCCCGAGCAGGCCTACAAGTTCCCCGGCCAACTGTCGGGCGGCCAGCAACAACGCGTCGCCATAGCGCGGGCGCTTTGCATGCAGCCGAAGATCATGCTGTTCGACGAACCCACCTCCGCCCTCGACCCCGAGATGATCAAGGAAGTGCTGGACGTGATGGTCGAATTGGCGGAAAGCGGCATGACGATGATCGTCGTGACCCATGAAATGGGGTTTGCAAAGACCGTTGCGGACAAAATGGTGTTCATGGACGACGCAGAGATCGTCGAGGTCGCCACGCCCGAGGTCTTTTTCGAGAATCCCGAGAACGACCGGACCAAGCTTTTCCTGAGCCAAATCCTCGTTCATTGACCCGACCGGGCAACCGGCAAGCTACTGTCAACAAACATATTTTCGGGTTTCCCGGGAATCCGAAAAAATCCCCGCCCGGTGACGGGGATCACAGACCTTTTGCGAAAAATTATCTAAATTGCATTTTATCGTTATTAATCCGCGATGCACTCAGCCTCGGCCGCGCCACAGCGCGGCCTTTTTTTTGCCGTATTCCCTTTTTAAATTAACCATAGATACCAAGGAGTTCCGGACCGAAACCCGGCGAAATTAACGAAGGATTAACCCGTGTCGACGACTCTTACCGGCGATATTTCAACATGGCGCGACGAAAGGCACCTGATGAAATTACGGCTGGTCACCGCGGACGCTCCCGCGGATATCTTCACGGTCCCCGATCGAGCCCCCGCCACCGGCGTCATCGTTGGCGTGTTCTGCGGCAGCATGTTCTGGCTCGGTCTCGCGTTGGGCTGGGCCTTCTGGGCCTAAGGCAGCCGCCCTTTCGATCGCTCGTAATCCGCCTTCCGGCGGTCGATACACCCTGATCCATCCTTGTGACCCGACCCCGTCCAATTTGGGCGGGCACCGCCGGCTGCGTTACAGTCCGACTTTCATAATTCGGTCAGTAACGAACCACGCAGGACAGCGCCATGCCCTACTTCAAATCGCACCCGGCGGATGCCGGGCCGCCGGCGGTCTTCACCGCCTATCCCGAGATCTACCAGCATTGGGCGAGGATGGGCGAGGCCCTGATGAACGGTCCGTCCCCATTGACGCCGGGCGAACGCGAAATGATTGCGGCCTATGTCGTCGGCCTCGCCGAGTGTGAATTCGCCTATGTCGCCCACACCGCCGTCGCCTATGCCTGGGGCATCGAGGACGGACTGATCGACAAGTTGGTCACCGATCTGGACAGCGCGCCGGTGGAAGACCGGTTCAAGCCGCTGCTCGCCTTCGTCCGTGTCCTGACGCTGACCCCAAACAAAGTGACGCAGGCCGACGCGGACGCCGTATTCGATGCGGGCTGGGACGAGAAGGCGCTGCACGATGCCATCGCGGTGACCGCCCGAATGTGTTTCATGCAGCGCATCCTCGAAGGTCACGGATTCACCCCGATGACGCCCGAGCGCGCGCGCCAGCGCGCCGAAGACCGGGTAAAGCTAGGATATCAAAACCTGTATCCGGAACTCGCGGACAAGGAATAGGACCGGTCGCCGGCACCTCACAGTCGAACGTTTCAATTTCCCATAGTCTTGCCGCCGGCTCCGCAGTACCCTTCCGGTCCAATCGGAACATGACGCCCCGCCGATGACGCGCGGCGCCTCCCTTTAAACGGAACGGACATGGGTGCAGCCGAGAACACGGCCGAGAGGGTGAGTGTACGGCCCATCGTATTGCTCAGCATGGCCAGCTTCTGCGCCATGGCCGTGTTGCGCGTCTCCGAACCAATCCTGCCCGAGGTCGCCCAAGAATTCGGGACGACGGTCGGCGCCGCATCGATTATGGCGACCGCCTTCGCGTTGGCCTATGGCGTCTGCCAAATATTCTCTGGCCCGTTCGGAGACCGCTACGGCAAGTTTCTGATCATCACGATCTCCCTCGCCGCCGCGACCGTGATGGTCACGGCGACCGCCTTGGCGGACTCCCTCTCGATTCTCGCCTGGCTCCGCTTTGCCACCGGAGCCGCAACCGCAGCGGTCATTCCCCTGTCGCTGGCCTATATCGGCGATATCGTGCCCTATGAACGGCGGCAGCAGGTACTGGCGCGCTATATCACCGGCACCATTCTCGGCCTCATGTTCGGCCAAGCCGCGGGTGGCCTGATCATCGAACTCGCGGGTTGGCGCTCGGTCTTCTTAGTCATGGGGGGCCTCTACGCGCTGATGACGGCGCTCTGTATCCTCGAACTACGGTCGGTACGTGTCGATCGCCGGAAAAGTCCGGTTCCCGTGCGAATCAAGAACGTCTTGGCGCAATTCCGATCGATCGCAATCCGCCCGCATCCGAAGCGGGTGCTGCTGACCGTCTTCCTCGAGGGCTTTTTCCTGTACGGCGGCGTCGCCTACCTCGGCGCCTTCCTGCGGCACAAATTCGCCATCGACTACGCGACCATCGGTCTGTTGTTGTCCGGTTTCGGCATCGGCGGGTTGTGTTACATCCTGGCGTCACGCCCCATCATCCGCCTGTTGGGTGAAAGCGGCATGGTCCGCCTCGGCGGTTGCTCGGCATTGACCGGATACCTAATGTTGATCCTGTTGCCCGCTTGGCAATTCGCCGCGCTGGGCAATTTCCTCTTGGGATTCGGCTTCTTCATGCTGCACAACACGCTGCAAACGAATGCCACGCAAATGGCACCCGATAGCCGCGGATCGGCGGTATCGCTCTTCGCTTTCTCGCTTTTCCTGGGTCAGGCGTCCGGTGTGGCCTTGCTGGCGCCGGTCGTCGACGGCTTCGGCTATACGCCCGCCTTCATCGCCTGCGGAGTCGGCATGCTGTGCCTCGGTCTCTGGTTCGGTAGCCGCCTGAGGCGCGGGTCGTAGCGACCGGCGACCGTTTCGCTTGTTACCTGTTTAACGCAGATGGCAGGCCACTAGATGCCCTGGGCGGATTTCCTTCAACTCGGGTTCCTCGACGCGGCAACGCTCCTCCGCATAGGGGCAGCGGGTGTGGAAATGGCATCCGGGCGGCGGCGTGATCGGGCTCGGCACGTCGCCTTCCAGAACCCGCTTTTCGCGCCGCACCGCCGGGTTGGGAATCGGCACGGCCGACAACAGCGCCTCGGTATACGGGTGCTGCGGGTCCGTGAACAATGTCCTCTTATCCGTGTATTCCACGATCCGCCCGAGATACATCACCGCGATCCGGTGACTGATATGTTCGACCACCGCCAGATCATGCGCGATGAACAGGTAGGACAGCCGGTATTCGTCCTGAAGGTCCATCAACAGATTGATCACCTGCGCCTGGATCGACACGTCGAGCGCCGAGACCGGCTCATCCCCGATGATGACCTTCGGGTTCAGCGCCAGGGCGCGGGCGATGCCGATCCGCTGGCGTTGTCCGCCGGAGAACTCGTGCGGAAAACTCTCCATCTGGGACCGCCGTAATCCGACCCGGTCGAAAATCTCGGCGACCCTTTCCTCCCTCTCCTTGCCGCTGGCAATGTCGTGAATCTCCAGCGCTTCGCCGACAATCCGGCCGACGGGCATGCGCGGGTTGAGCGACGAATACGGATCCTGAAAGATGATCTGCATCTGACGGCGGATCGGCCGCATCTTTTCCTTGTCGAGGTTGGTTATATCCTGCCCCTCGAGCTTGATGCGTCCTTCGGTCGGCTCCAACAACCGTAACACGGTGCGCCCCACGGTGGACTTGCCGCAACCGCTTTCCCCCACCAACCCCAGCGTTTCGCCCTGGTTGATCGAAAAGCTGACCCCGTCGACGGCGTACACATGTCCGACCGTGCGGGAAATGATGCCTTTCTTGATCGGGAAATGCTTCTTCAATCCGTCGACTTCCAGCACCGGCGCATCGTTGCTGCGCGGCCGGGTCTCCGAATCCTCTTGCGTCACGGTCGCGTCAGCCATTGGTCGCCTCCCTCAACTTGTCCGAATGCCAACAGGCCGCCCAATGCCCGGTCGATCGTTCCTCGTATGGCGGGTACGCCGCCGTGCACTGGTCATCCGCATAGGGGCAACGTGGTGCAAAGGAGCAGCCGACCGGCAGGTCGTTCAACGCAGGCACCATGCCGGGAATCTCGGTCAGCCGTTCTTCGCCTTGCGTGGAGTCACCACTCAGAATGCCGAGGCTCGGTATGGAGGACAGCAGCCCCTTCGTATAGGGATGCATCGGGTTCTGAAACAGGTCGAGAACGTCGGCCTCCTCCACTTTCTTGCCCGCATACATGACGACCACGCGCTGGGTCGTTTCCGCGACCACACCCAAATCATGGGTAATCAGGATGACGGCCGTCCCTAGTTTCTCCTTCAGTTCGACGATCAGCTCCAGAATCTGCGCCTGAATGGTCACATCGAGCGCCGTCGTCGGTTCGTCGGCGATCAACACCTTCGGATTGCAGGACAACGCCATGGCGATCATCACCCGCTGGCGCATGCCGCCGGAGAGTTGATGAGGATATTCCTTTACGCGCTGCTGCGGTTCGGGAATGCGGACAAGTGCCAGCATCTCAACCGCCTTCTCCATCGCCTCGTTCTGGTTCATGCCCTGGTGAAGGACCAGGGCTTCGCCGATCTGCCGGCCGATCGTGATGACCGGGTTGAGCGACGTCATCGGCTCCTGAAAGATCATCGAGATCTCATTGCCGCGAATATCGCGCATCTCGTCTTCGTCGCAGTCGAGCAGGTTCCGGCCCTCCAGCCGGACTTCGCCGCCGATAATCCTACCCGGCGGCGACGGTACCAGCCGCATGATCGACAGGGCGGTGATGCTCTTGCCGCAGCCGGACTCGCCGACGATGCCAAGCGTTTCGCCGCGCCCCAACTGGAAGGAAACGTCATCCACCGCCTTCACGATGCCCCCTCGGGTGTAGAAGTAGGTCTGGAGCCGGTCCACCTCGAGGATGTTTTCCTGTGTCACCGCGGCCGGCCGAGCCCCAACCCCGGATGCCGCGTCGTCATTCACCGTATCGACCATCGCTTCGCCTTCTATGCACTATTGTTGTTCACGGGTAGGCGGTGAAAATCCTAGTTTCGCTGCCGCGGATCGAGCAGATCACGGATCGCGTCCCCCAGGAGGTTCGTACCGAACACCGCGAGACTGATCGCGATCCCGGGGAAGATGACCAGCCAGGGCGCCGTGCGCACATACTCTGCCGCCGATTCCGACAGCATGCGGCCCCAGGACGGGTGCGGTTCCGGTATGCCCAACCCCAGGAAGGACAAGGACGCCTCGGTCAAGATGGCCGAACTCAACTGCGCGGTGGCCAGCACGATGAACGGCGCCATCGTGTTCGGCAGGATATGGCGGATTGCGATGCGGATTTCGCTCATGCCGAGGGCCTGCGCCGCTTCGACGAATGGCATTTCCCGCAATGACAACGTGTTCGACCGAATGACGCGGGCGACCTGCGGTATCAAGGGTATCGATATAGCGATGATGGTATTTTCGAGCGATGGCCCGAGCGACGCGGCCATGACCAACGCCATCACGAGCAACGGCAGCGCCTGCATGATGTCGATGATGCGCTGTGTGACCAGATCGAACCAGCCCAGCAGATAACCGGACATCAAGCCGATGATCACGCCGAGCAGACCGCCGAGCAGCGTCGAGCCAATGCCGACGGCAAGCGAAATGCGCGCGCCATGAATGATCCGGCTGTACACGTCCCGGCCCATCATGTCCGCACCCATCATGAACTCTTGATCGGGCGCGGCAAGCGACGCGGCCGCCTTTGTCGCCAGCGGATCATGCGGCGCGATGACATCGGCGAAGATCGCGGCGAGCACGAAGATCGCAAAGATAACCCCGCCGGCCGCGCCGAGCGGATAGCGGCGGCAGAAGTAGAGGAATGAACCCCATTTTCCTTCGACGCCGGCGCCGGCTTTGGCAAGTTCGGCATCATGATCGATGGTCGCAGCCATTGTCCGTTCTCCCGCTTCGCTAGTCGGCGTATTTGATGCGCGGATCGAGGACCGCATACATCAAATCGACGATGAAGTTGATGACCACCACGACGACCGCGATGAACATGACCAGATTCTGAACGATCGGATAATCGCGCATCAGGATCGCTTCGACCAAGAAATGCGCGACGCCGGGAATATTGAAGACGGTTTCCGTAATGATGAGGCCGCCGATCAGGAAGGCCGCCTCGAAACCGATGATCGTCGTCACCGGCAGGACCGCGTTCTTGAGCGCATGGTAGTAGTTCACCGAATTATCGGAGGCGCCCTTGGACCGCGCGGTGCGGATGTAGTCCTGGCGCAACACCTCGAGCATGGAGGACCGCGTCAGCCGCATGATGATCGCAGACGCCCGGAAACCGACGGCGGCGGCGGGGATCGTATAGAGCAACAACTCGTCCCAGAGGTTATCCGGCGGATCGGTATAGATTGGTATCTCGCCCAGATAGGTGACGAAGGCCATCAGGATCAGCAGAGCCAGCCAGAAAGACGGCAACGATAGCCCGCTCAGGCTGATCACCCGCAGGACGTAATCCAGCGGCGTGTCCTGCCGGACCGCGCTGATCACGCCGAGCGGCAATCCGAACAACACCGAAAACCCCAACGCCATGACGGCGAGTTTCACGGTGATCGGTATACGCGGGCCGAGTTCGTCGATCGCCGGCATTTCGGAGACATAGGAAAAACCGAGATCGCCCACGACAAGCGCGCTGATCCAATCCCAGTACTGCACTGGAATCGGCAGATCGAGACCGAGTTCCTTTTCCAGCGCTGCTTTTTCGGCCGGGTCAACGAAACCTGCGGAATCGAACATGATGTCGGCGATGTTGCCGGGCATCAGACGAAGCAACAGGAAGATCACGATCGACATGCCGATCAGTGTCAGCAACATCAAAAAGAAGCGCCTCACCAAGTAGCTTGTCACGGCCTGCCTCCATTCATGGGGATATGATGTTCACGCACCATGCGAAACCGCCGGCGATAAACAGGGACGAACGAAGCCAACCAGGTTTGATTTGACCCGGTTGGCTTCTCTCGTTCGTCCGTCGCGGTTACTTATCCAGCCAGACGTCTTCCATACGCCAGCCGTTGTAGACACTGTTGGTCATCGTCGTGAAGTTCTTCACGTATGGCTGCCAACAGGTCGCCGACTTGTTGTTGAAGATGATTGGCCGAGCCGCGTCTTCCTGCAGCTTCTTGTCGATTTCCCACACGATTTTCTTGCGGGCGTCAACGTCTTCCATCATCGACTGCTTCTCGAAGAGCTTTTCGAGATCGGCGTTGCAGTAACCGGTGTAATTACGCTGCGAGCCGCACGCATAGTTCTCGTAGAACATGGCGTCCGGATCGTCCACGCCGATACCGGTCAGGTTCAGGCCGACCGAGTAGTCCTTACGGGCCACTTTGGCATGCCAGTTACTGGTCTCGACCGTCTCAAGCTCGGCATCGACATAGATGCTCTTCAGATGGTCGATCAGGATGACCGCCGGGTCGCGATAGATCGCGATGTTCCGGGTCGCAACCTTGACCTTGAGCCGGTTGCTGTCGCTGTAGCCCTTCGACTTCATGATCTCGCGGGCCTTTTCGCGGTTCGCGTTCACGTCGGGATTATACCCCGCGACCGTATTCAAGAATTCCGGCGGCATGCCCCAGACACCACCCGGCGGCGGCAGCAAGGCCCCACTCTTGATGAACTGGCCATGGCCCAGGATCTTGATGAAGGCGTCGCGGTCAATCGCCATAACCATCGCACGCCGGATGTCGGGATCGTTGAACGGCGGCTTGTCCTGATTGACGATCAGATTGGTCGACACATTCGTGGTGCGAAGCTTGCACACCGCGTTCGGCGCCTGTTCCTTGACGTCCTTCAGCAACGGAATCGTCACGTCGGAGTTGAACGTCATGTCGAATTTGCCGGCGATGAAGGCGAGGACGCGGGTCGAACGGCTCTTGATGATGGTGTATTCGATCGCGTCGAGCCGCGGCAGACCCTTTTTCCAGTAGTTGTCGTTCTTCTTGAACTTGACGAATTCGTTCTGCTTCAACTGGACGAACTTGAAGGGGCCGGTCCCGACCGGATGCGTGCGCATCTTCTTGGGCGGAACATGGCACGGGTAAACCGGCGAGTAACCCGACGCCAACAAAGTCACGAACGCCGGCTGCTTGCGCTTCAAGTGGAACGTCACCTGCGTATCGCTATCGGCCGTAACCTTGTCGAGGTTCCGGTACCAGGATTTGCGCGGGTTCTTGCGCAGTTTGGCTTTCCGTTTGCCCTGAAGCAGATCCCAGGTGCACACGACGTCCTTTGCGCTGAAGGGTTTGCCGTCATGCCATTTGACGCCCGAGCGCAGATTGAAAGTCAGTTTCGTCTTGTCCCCATTCCAGGACCATTTGGTCGCGAGATCCGGGACAATGGTGTCGATGCTATTTGTCGGCTTGCTCTGATCGTACATGATCAGGTTGTTGAAGACCGGCATGTAGGGCGACAGCGTAGAGTTCGTCGCTTCCTCATGGATCGATCCGCTCGGCGGCGTTCCGCGGTGATACACCTTGAGCGTGCCGCCGTTCTTCTGCGCGAGTGCCGCCCCGGCGCCAAGCGAGACGGCGAACAATGCGGCACCTGCCGCACAGACACTAATCTTCCGTAGCATATTTAGGGTCTCCTCCCATTGCATACATTCTAGTTCTTATTGTTTTTCTTATTCAGGCCGTTCATGTCGACGGCGCATTGCGTTTTGGAAACTGCGTATCGGAAGGATAGACAGAAACGTCGAAGGGGAGCAATCATATCGTGATGAATTTCTGCACCGGATCGTATTTACGGCACATCGGCGCGCCGCCGACTCATTCCTCGCCGGCAACCTCGGCGGCCGATGGACCGCCGCCGCGCCGCGCGGTGACGTCGACCAGGTTCTCAATTCTCTCTCGAAGGGTTTGCGGCAAGACGGCGTCGGGACTGGCGCAGATATCGATCAACACCTGCTCCAACAATCTGATGCGCCCGTTTGTGTCGGACTCTTTCTGCGATGAAAGGGCCGCTTCCAACTGATCGTCAAGCCGTCGATCGGCATGGGTCTCGTGCGAATGCGTCAGTGAATGCGCCAAGACAAGTGCGCGCCGCCACGTAACCGCTTCGGCCTCGGCCGCGTCCTTCGCCGTCGCCGCGTCGATCAGAAGCGCAATCCGGTCGGGCGTGCACAAATCGTGAAATTCCGCCTGCGCCTGTTTGACGAGATAGACGTTCGGAAGCCCCATTTCCGTCTCGGCGCAGCGCTTGAAATGTTCGAGCCGCTTTCCGGATGCGCGGAGTTTTTCAAGCCAATCCGGATCATCCCGCATGGTCGTTGGTTCCAAACGTCAATTTGTCGAGAAGGCGCGGCAGATCGGCCGCAGGAACGATTCCAATCGGGTTTCCTGGATGTAGAGCAGGCTGCGGCGCCCGCGCCGGCGCTTTCGGATCCAACCAATCCCCGCCAGTTTTCGGACATAGGAAATGATCGTCGTCCGAGGCATCTCCATCGCCGCGGCAAGCGACGACTCATCGAATGGGCGCCGTTCCAGGTGTCCTAAGGCGACCATATCCATGATGATGACCTCGATGGCGACGAATCCCTCGGCGCGCCGAACGGCGTAATATTCGGCACGCTGACTCAAGAAACGCCGGGCGCGCTCGAGTTCGGCCTCATCGAGAGATTTCTCCGGCTCTGGCATTCTCACACTGTGGAACTGCCGCCCACCAGGAAAATCTCTCGGCGACGGCAACCCTTCCGATCAAGCGGCCATAGGATACTGTTAACCATTCAGCAAAGTCCTTGCCTAATAGCGCCCCCCATCGACAATCTTGTCGAGTTTCGACAAATGTCGACTGCCACTTTAAGTAATGAAACGAATATCATAACGGACCTGGATTTTACCGAAATGACCGCGATCACAGGTCGACGCCGCGGTATCGAGAAAGGCGTTGCGTTACGCGCTGTAAGGGATTTCGAGCCGCCAACAGTCCGATACGTTAGTGATTCAAACTATTATTACTCTTATTACGTGCAGTGCGTGGAATGGTTTGAAGAACCGTTCAGGACTCTCCGCTATCGACCCAATCCCGGAAAATCCGAAACAGGTCGCCGGCGCTGCGGCCGTATTTCGCATAGCTGAACTTGACCAGCACTTTGCCGCTCTCCGGGTCCACCCCAAAGGCCTGCCCGGCATAGCCGAGTCCCCAAAACCCGGGAGCGGATTTGTGGTCGGTCCACCATTGATAGCCGTATCCGCGAAAGAACCCGCTTCCGGTGGCAATCTGCGTGACCGTCGCCGCCCGCAAATAGTCGCCGTAACACCCTGGCTTCGCCCGTTCTTCCAAAAGCCACAGGGCGAGACGTCCCCAGTCGGCGAGCCGGGCCTGAAAACCGGCATGCGCCAGCGCCGAGCCCGTGCTGTCGGATTCCCAATGGGCACGGTGCCCGGCGCGTACAAAGCGCCAAACGGTTTTGTCGAAATATGCCGCCAACCGCTCACCGGTTGCCCGTTCTACCGCCCGAGCAAGCGCCAGGGTATCGCCCGACTTGTAGATAAAACGGTCGCCCGGCGGATGGACATTACGATTCCGCATCTCGTCCCAGACCCAGCCCCATAGAGTCTCGTCGACGGTCAGCACACCGAGCCGCAACGGCCAGGTGACGCCACCATATTTCCCCAACAGCTTGCCACCGAAATCCGGCTGACCGCCGGCCGTCGCCTTGCTTTGGTAAGCGCCGGAACTCATGGCCAGAAGCTGGCGGACCGTGCTCCTGCCGAAATTATTGCCCGCCATCTCCGGCACATAGCGGGCGGCGGCGGCGTCCAACGTCGGCAACACGCCGGCGCAGAGCGCCCGACCGACCGCCAAGCTCGTCATGCTCTTGCCGATGCTCATGCCGTAGAATTCGCGCCCCGGCCCGCCCATGCCCTGGTATCCCTCGAAGATGACGCGGCCGCGATCGATCAACAGGACTCCGGTCGTCTCGGGATACTGCTTCAGATACGCCTCGGCCGCCGACACGGCGGCTCTATCGCCCGCCGACATCTCGCCCGGTGCCCGGCGCGGCAGCGGCCGGGGGTCGGCATGCGGCGCCAACCGATACGGATCGGTTCTGCCGACGTCGATGTATGCGCCGACGTTGTACCGTTCCTGCATGCGCACATCCCGCGCGGCGGCCGGCGCGCCGGAAACGGCAAGGCCGAACGTCGCGGCGACCAACACGCAAACCAATGAGCAAATGGACCGGAATCGCATTGCAGTACTGCCCAGCAGCCACGGAGCCGGCACCCGCCCCGTTCCAAAGCCGATCTTTGACAGAAAACCTTTAAGGAATGGTGGGCGCGGCTGGGATTGAACCAGCGACCCCTACGATGTCAACGTAGTGCTCTCCCGCTGAGCTACGCGCCCGATCGCCCGGTGTTTTGATGAGCGTATCGACGGCCGGGATGGTCCCTGCCGAAGCATGGGGAATTACCACCAAACTTGCGGGCAAGGCAAGCCTTTGCACGCGCTTTCCGGCCCCGATCAGCGCTCTCTAACAGATTGGTGCGCTCCGGGCACGATTCGGCCACGGCTAATGCGGCAGGAAGGTCTCGACCCGGTCGATCAGTTCGTTGAGGTTGAACGGCTTGGACAAGACGTCGATACGGTTGCCGTCGAGGTCGCCGGCGCCCAGCGCGTCATGAGCATAGGCCGTCACCAGCAGGACACAGAGCCCCGGCACGCGCCGGCGCGCCTGCCGCGCCAGCTCGATCCCGTCCAGACCGGGCATGCGGATATCGGTCAGCAGCAGGTCGAAATGATCTTCCTCGACCCGGCGCAGCGCCTCGGCCCCGTCGGGCACGGCTTCAACGTAATATCCGGAACGCGAGATCGCCTGCGCGAGGAACTCGCGCATCGCCTCATCGTCTTCGACGATGAGGATATGCGGCGCATCACTTTCCACGAGGCGTTCGGCCTTGACCGTCACGTCGATCGCTCCTAACCCTGAAACGGGGCCCTGTCACAGCCGCTGACAAAGCGGTGTAAATTGTTTTATCGCTTCTTATCTTTCCAAAGTGTAAACACTGGGGAGTATTTGCTTTTTCAGGCTGGCGGCGGGTTCCAAACGGCCTGAATCAGGCCAAAAATGAGGCAAAATTACGATGTCCGCGGCCCATATCCGGAATGCCGAAATCGGCGACATATCCAGCATCCTGGCGCTCTACGCGCATCACGTGGAAAACAGCCTCGGGACCTTCGAGGAGATCGCCCCGACGCTCGATGAAATGACCCGGCGATGGCGGGCGGTCACCGACGCAGGCTTGCCGTATCTGGTCTGCGAGGTCGACGGCAGGGTCCAGGGATATTGCTACGCCGGCCTCTACCGTCCACGCCATGCCTACCGGTTTTCGGTCGAGGATTCGGTCTACGTGTCGCCGGATCACGCCCGGCGCGGCTATGGCCGGCTGCTGCTGTCCGAATTGATCGACCGCTGCACACTATTGGGATACCGCCAGATGGTCGCCGTGATCGGCGACAGCGGGAATGCCAGTTCGATCGGCCTGCATGGCGCGCTCGGCTTCACCAAGGTCGGGAGTTTCGCGTCGATCGGATTCAAGCAGGACCGTTGGGTGGACATAATCCTCATGCAACGGGCCTTGGGGGACGGCAACGCCACCCCGCCCGCCGACCGGAACACCCCGGCAATGGCATAGGCTTTGCTTCGACTCCCGTGTAGGGGAGACGAAAGTATGCCGAAATTCCATTCCATCCGTCACATCCCGGCCGGAATGCTCCTTGCGGGCATTGTCGTGGCAGGCGCGGCGACCGCCCCGGACGCGGATGCGCGAACGGTCCAAAAACGCTTGCCGATGCAGGGCTTATGCGCCGCCGCCATCGACCGGCAGGAGGCACGGCACAAGATCCCGAAAAAGCTGTTGCAGGCGATTTCGATGGTCGAGTCCGGGCGCTGGGACCCGAAAACCCGCCGCAAGGTCGCCTGGCCTTGGACGGTAACGGCGAACGGCAAGGGGCGCTATTTTCCCACCAAGCAGGCAGCGATCGCCCATGTGATGAAGCTCAAGGGTCAGGGCATCCGTGTGATCGACGTCGGCTGCATGCAGGTGAACCTTCACTATCATCCGAACGCCTTCAAATCACTGAGCGCCGCCTTCGATCCCAAACGCAACGCCGACTATGCGGCCAAGTTCCTGACCAGGCTGAAGCGTGAGCATCGAACATGGCGTAAGGCGGTGCAGCACTACCATTCGGCGACACCGTCCAAACGCGTCCCCTACCAGAACAAGGTGTATGCCGCATGGCAGGACAGCAAACGCCAGGCTTCCCGGCCGGGCGCCACCACCGCGCGGACCCGCCTGCAACGGACCGGACGCCAGATCGAGCGTGCGCATCGGGCGAAGGTATCGCGGTATACGCGACCCAGCCGCGCCGCCGCACTGCGGAAATCCGACGCGACGCCGAAGAAAGCCGGCAATTACCTGTCGAATTGGCCGCCGCGCAGCGTCAGAGATCAACGCCGCGCCCAGAACCTCGCCCGCATTTGGGCCATGGAAGCGCGGCAAGGCGCGAAAAAGCGCTAGAATCTCATATCGTACGCGTATGTGTTTGCTGAAATCCCCCCAACTTGGGCGGGACTATGCGGTTCGAACGGTCGTACGCGCGTTCGCCCGCGATTTAGCCCCACAACGCGGGCACCGGCGGGTGGATGACGTTGCCCTCGAAGCGGAGCGGCGGGTCCCGGTCCTCCGCCAACAACAGCGGGCCATCCAGATCCACGAAAGCCGCACCCTGCGCCACGAGCAGCGCGGGGGCCATGGCCAACGACGTCGAGATCATGCAGCCCACCATGATCTTCAGGCCTGCAGCCCGTGCGGCCGCGCGCAGCGCCAGCGCCTCGGTCAGGCCGCCGGTCTTGTCCAGCTTGATGTTGATGACGTCGTACAGCTTCGCCATGCGATCGACGTCCTGCCGCGTATGGCAGGATTCGTCGGCGCAGATCGGCACCGGATGCGCCACCTCGGACAGCATGTCGTCATCGCCTTCCGGCAAGGGTTGCTCGATCATCTGCACATGTAGTTTCTTGAGTTCTTCGGAGAACGGTTCGACCATGTCGACGGTCCAACCCTCGTTCGCATCGACGATCAAACGCGCTTTCGGGGCGTTTTCACGTACGGCGGCGACCCGATCCAGATCACCTTCGCCGGTCAGCTTGATCTTCAACAGCGGCCGGTACGCGTTCGCACGCGCTTTTTCGGCCATAATTTCCGGTGTATCGACGCTGATCGTGTACGCGGTCTCGACCGTCTGCAGATCGTCTATCCCGGCCAGTGTCCACGCCCGTACACCCGCCCGTTTCGCCTCGATGTCCCAGAAGGCGCAGTCGAGGGCGTTGCGCGCGGCCCCCGGCGGCATCGCTTCCTGCAGCAAGTGACGATCCAAGGCGCCGCCTTCCACCGCGGGGGCGATCGTTTCGAGGGCAGCGGTGACGCTTTCCTGGCTCTCGTCGTAACGCGGATTGGCCATACATTCACCGCGGCCGACATGAGACCCGTCGTTCAATTCGACGACGACGATTTCGGTCTGCGTCCGCGTCCCGCGGGAGATCTTGAAGGCAGCCGCGAGCGGCCAGACTTCCGATCGTACCGTTACCTGCATCAGGTCAGCGCGTCGACGATACGGGCGACGCCGTTCTTCAACGGATCGACCGCCGGCAGCCCGGTCTCCGCCTCCGCCGCCCCCAATATGTCCGCGGTTTCGGCCTCGGACAGGCGCGAGGTATTGATCGCAACGCCGACGCAACGGATGTCAGGATTGGTCAGTCGCCCGGCGGCGATATTCGCGTCGATCGTTTCCGTCAGGCTGTGGACCGGTATCGTCGGCGTCCCCCGCATATGCGGCCGGCCCGGGTCGTGACACACGACGACCGCGTCGGGCTGCGAGCCATGCAGCAGGCCGAGCGTCACACCGGCATAGGCCGCGTGGAACAGCGAACCTTGTCCTTCGACCACATCCCAATGATCCGGTTCGTTGTCGGGCGACAGTTTCTCCGCGACACCCGAGACGAAATCCGACACCACGGCATCGACCGACACCCCTTCGCCCGCGATGAAAATGCCGGTCTGTCCGGTCGCGCGGAAGGTCGCCTTCATGCCGCGCGCATGCATCTCGCGCTCGACGGCGAGCGACGTGTACATCTTGCCGACCGACACGTCGGTGCCGACGGTCAGGAACCGCTTGCCGGTCCGCTTGTGACCCTTGCCGGTGTCGAACTTCTCGATCGAATGCCGCACGTCGAACAGGGCGACGCCTTTCGCCGCGGCCGCCTCGGCCAGACCGGGAACATCGCCGAGCTTCGAATGCAGGCCGCTGGCGATGTTGTAGCCAAGGTCGACCGCCGCCAGCAGCGTATTGGACCATTCGTCGTTGAAGTAGCCGCCTTGATTCACGACGCCGACCAACAATGTGCGGGCACCCGCCTCCGCCGCTTCCTGCAGCGTTTTGTCCGGCAGGCCGAGATCGGCCTGACATCCATCCAACCGCAACTGCCCGACACACCACTCCGGACGCCACTGCGCCACGCCGGCCGCGGTCTTTGCCGCCAGTTGATCGGGCGCATCACCAAGGAACATCAAATAGGGCGTAGGTATCTTCATGCTCGCCTCCCCGACTGCCGAAGATGGTGCGGACGATGACTACCGGCGCACCGTTGGGCACAGATTAACGCCAAATTTTGCCGTGCTGCCAAGCAGTTTCAGCGTTTTGACTTGCGCCTTCTACGTCGTTGTCCCAGCGATTTCAAGGCGTCGTAAAATACCGACATGGCGCGATCGACCTCGTCCGTCGTGGTCGTCATCGGCGGCACGAGGCGCACGACATTTTTCAAATCCCGGACCCCACGGATCTGGAAGATCAGCCCTTTTTCGAGACAGTAATCGTAGATTTGTTTCGTTTCGTCATTCGCCGGTGTTTTTTGCTTCCGGTCGGTCACGAACTCGATTCCGAGCAAAACGCCGCGGCCGCGAATGTCGCCGATGATCTCGAATTCCTTCGCCATCTGCCGAAGCGCCTTTTTGATTCGGCGTTCGATCCGCGCGGCGCGGCCCGGCATGTCTTCGTCCACGACGATTTTCAGGCTTTCCTCGCCGGCGGCGCAGAGCAATGGATCGGTGGCATGGCTGCGCGTCGCGAAGTAACCGTTCGCCACGGCCTTCTCGGCGACCGCCGCGGTACTGCAAACACCGCTGATCGGCAGTCCGCCCCCGAAATGTTTCGAGATTGCGATGATGTCCGGCGAAACACCCTCTTCATGCTGAAAGCCGAACAACTTTCCGGTCTTGCCGAGACCGGTCTGCGCCTCGTCGAAGATGAGCAGCATGCCCCGTGCGTCGCAAGCCTCGCGCACCGCCTTGTAATATCCCTTGGGCGGTACGATGATCCCACCGGCGCTCAACACCGGCTCGCCGATGAACGCGGCCGGTTTGCCTGTGAAATTCGCGTCCGCCAGTTCGAGGCTCGACGTCAGGCATTGCAACTTGCAGCTCGGGAACTTCAGCCGCAGCGGACACCGGTAGCAATAGGGTGTGAGGATCGATGCAGTCGCGGGCGCCACCACGCTGTGTTTCCGCCGGTCCCAATTGAACGATACCGACCGGGTCAGGTAAGACGTGGAGCCATGCAAACCGGCGTGCAGCCCAATCACATCCATACCGCCGGTCGCCTTCCGCGCCAAATCGATCGACGCCTCGATGGAATCACTGCCGCTGACCAGGAACAGGGATTTTTCCAACGGCTTCGGCAGCAGTTTGCCGAGTCGTTCGTGCAAGCGGAGGCGCGGCACGTTCAGCATCGTGTTGCTGGCGTGCAGCATCGTTTTCATCGTCTTCTCGATGACCGCGACCATGCGCGGATGCTGATGGCCGAGCGCGGCGCCCATCTGCCCCGATTGGAAATCGAGATACTCCTTCCCATCCGTATCGACAACCGTGCTGCCGTAGGAACGCTGCAGGACAGGCCGGTTCTCCAACCCGCCCATATAGCTCCCGCCTTCCGTCGGGAACATCCAGCGGCGCACGGTGTTGCGAATGCGTTTCGCGTCCATCACTGTCCCTTCCTTGCTGCCTCAGGAAAAGGGTAACCGAAACGCGGAACAACCGCCTAATGGCGCGGTGCCGCCGATCAGGGAAAAACGCGAGATTTAGGGGGACGCGTGTTCTTCGGGCGTCAGGTGCGAAACATCGGCAACGCGCCGGTCCGACCCGATGAACCACAATAGGCCGCCCGGTAGGCTAAGCACGATCAGCCCCAAGCCGAACAACACGGAAACTGCCGCCGCGCCGCCGGCAGCGACACCTATCAGTCCGAACGCCGCAACCATCGCGCCCTCGCGCAGCCCCCATCCCGCCACCGACACCGGGACCGTCGCGAGTAACAGGATGGACGGCACCAACACGAGGCTATCCATGAAGGTCGCCGGCAGATCGAGGGACCAGAACAGCAGATAGAAAACGGTAACCGTCAAAAGATGCCCCGCCACCGAAAGCGCGACGACGGGCAGCAATACCTTGGGACGGGAAAATGCCAGGCGGGCGGCCACGGAAAGGGCGGTCAATCCGCGGAAAATCGACCAGCGGTGAAGCTGAACCGGCATCCAGGACATCAACAACAACATGGAGATACCGGCCGCCGCGAGGATGAAGATCAACGTGAAGGTCAACCGCGCCGCGGGATCGTCCACCCGTTGGTAGAACAGCGGCTGGGCCACGGCGACGAGAAGGACCTGACTTGCGAGGCCCAGTACCCGGTCCAGGATGACGCTGTTGATTGCCGTTTCCAACGGCAGGCCCGCCCGGAAGGACCGGTAAATGCGAATTCCGTCGCCGCCGACGGTAGACGGCAGCGCCTGGTTGAAGAACATCCCTTCGAAGAAGAAACGGAATGCGGTCTTGAACGGCAAATCCTGGTCGAATTGACGCATGACGATCCGCCAACGCCACGTCGCCAGCAGAAACTGCATCAGCATGAGCGTCAGCGCGACCGGCGCGATCCAAATTGGAATGCCGCGGATCCGGTCCACCGTATCCCCGATGTCGACACTGCCGACAACCAGCCAGATCAGGCCGACCGTAACGGCGGCCTTCAGGCAAAAAACGATCAATCTTGTGAAGGAACTTCGTGCCATTCCGCCCCGCGGTAGGATGCCGATATCCGGCAGGCGGTGCCGCTACATCAGCACGTTAGACGAGGATATCGACCAGCTGGCCGTTACCGGACGCCGCGCCGGAACTCAACGATTGAGCCGCCGACTGGGTCGCTTCCTGGACCAACGCCACGACCTGCTGCTCACGCTGCGCCTGCAGTTTGAGCGCCAGGATGCTAGTGTCCTGCCGCACTGCGAGCGAACTGGCTACTATGTCTGACATCCGGTTCCATTCCGTTGCCGTCCTGCATGAGACATGACGCTTATCGGATTTGAGTTAACAAATCGCTAGGAACCGGCCGCCATCGCCTGTCCGTCGACGCCTACTTATCGACGTCCGCCGCGACCTTCATGCTGATGATCTTGTCGGGGTCGTCGACCAGTCCGTTGGCGCTGGCCGATCCCTTCTTGATCTTATGCACGAATTCCATGCCTTCGACGACGCGGCCCCACGCAGTGTATTGGCCGTCCAAGTGCGGCGCGTCGGCGAACATAATGAAGAACTGGCTGTTGGCGCTGTTCGGATCCGCCGTCCGAGCCATCGACAACACGCCCTCGCTATGCTTGACGTCGTTGAATTCCGCCTTTAGGTCGGGCTTGTCCGAGCCGCCACGTCCGGTTCCAGTAGGATCGCCGGCCTGCGCCATGAATCCATCGATCACACGATGGAAAACGATACCGTCGTAGAACCCTTCGCGCGCGAGTTCCTTGATGCGTGCGACGTGATTGGGAGCCTTGTCGGAAAACAGTTCAATGGCCACGCGGCCATCTTTAAGTTCAAGATAGATCATGTTTTCTTTATCTGCTGCTATGACGGGACTATGCCACAAACAAATGGCAGCGACCGCAATTAAAAAGAAACGTCTGAGAAGCATCAAGATGCCTTACGTTAGTTCATCCATTTCGCGCCGACAAAATAAGACATTCTGCCCCTGGGCGCATCTTCTCAAATAGGCTCATGAAACTTTGTCGAAACTGTGACCCAAGGACCCCGACCCGTGCCATCTGACGGTACCAAGTCCGATCGAAGCGTCGTCGCAATGGTGGACGTCAACGGCCTGCGCATCCGTACCCGTCAAAAGGGCCACGGCGAGACGGTCATACTGATCCATGGCCTCGGCGGCGATGCGACGAGTTGGACCTTGAACCAAAAGGCGCTTGCGGAATCGCGGCGCGTCGTCGCCATCGATCTGCCGGGACACGGCGGCTCGTCCCGCTCGATCGGCGGCGGCGACATTCCATCGATCGCGCGGCTGATCGCCGATCTGCCGGACGCCCTGAACATCGACCGGTTCGACCTGGTGGGGTTGTCGATGGGCGGTGCGGTGGCGTTCGAACTCGCGCTTCACTATGGCGACCGGCTGCGAAGCCTGACCTGCGTCAGTTCGGCTGGGTTCGGCGAGGAGATCAACACGGATTTCATCAACGGCTATCTGCGCGCCGAAACCATGCAGGCGATGCGGCCGAACATCTCAATCCTGTTTCACGACGACCGCCGCGTGAACGACGCGATGGTCAGCTACGCGGTGATGGCCCGCCAAAACCCCGACTTCCGCGCCGGGATCGCGCGCATGACCGAAGCGAACTTTCCCGACGGCAGGCAACGCTACACCTACACGGAGCGGCTGCAGGACCTCGCCATGCCGATCCATCTCATCTGGGGGCGCCACGATCGGATCGCGCCGCCGGTCCATGCGGAACGGCTGACATCGACCCTACCGGTCACGATGATCGAGAATGCCGGGCATATGCCCAACGTCGAAGCGGCGGAAGCCTTCAACGACGCGCTCCTTCGAATCCTTCAGGACCCGTCGTCGGGTTGAGCGCCGTAGGTCCGGAATTTTTCCAGGACACGCCGCATTTCATCGGCGGGAAGAAGAACCGGCTCCCCGGCCTGCAAGGCGCGCCAATATTGGGCGGCCAGGGTTTCGACCTCGACCGCAAGCGCAAGCGCCTTCGGCAAGGTGGCGCCGAGGGCGATCATGCCGTGGTTCGCCAGCAGACAGGCCCGGCGGTCCCGCAGCGCCTCCAATGCGTGGTCCGACAGCGCCTGTGTCCCAAAGGTGGCATAGGGCGCGCAGCGGATCGAATCACCGCCGGCGGTCGCAACCATGTAATGAAAGGATGGAATTTCGCGATGCAGGCAGGCCAGCGTCGTGGCGAACATCGCATGGGTATGAACGACCGCCCCCGCATCGTCGCGCGCGTTGAGGATATCCAGATGAAACCGCCATTCGCTCGACGGTGCCTTCTGCCCCGCCGGCACCGTCCCATCCGCCGCCATGAAGACGATGTCGTCGGGCATCAGGGTGTCATACGGCATGCCGGATGGCGTGATAAGCAGTCCGCCGTCGACCCGTACGCTTATGTTGCCGGCGCTGCCTTGGTTGATGCCAAGGGCGTTCATTTTCAGGCAAGCGTCGATGATGTCCTGCCGACGGTCTGGGGTATCCTCCGGCATCACGCTTCCGCCCGTTCCGGGAACAGCCCGGCGAGGCCTTTCCGGCTGGCCGCCGCAATACCGCGTTCGGTGATCAGCCCCGTCACCAGACGCGCAGGCGTGACATCGAAGGCGAAATTCGCGCAGCCGGACCCTTCGGGAACGATCGAAACGGTTTCAATCGCGCCGTCCTGCGTCCGCCCGGTCACGTGCGAAACCTCTTCGGCGGACCGTTCCTCGATCGGAATGGACGCCACACCATCCGCGATCGTCCAATCGATGGTTGGCGACGGCAGCGCAACGTAGAACGGCACGTCATTGTCGAATGCCGCAAGCGCCTTGAGATAGGTGCCGATCTTGTTCGCCACATCGCCATGCGCGGTCGTGCGGTCGGTACCCGTAATGCACAGGTCGACCTTGCCGTGCTGCATCAGATGCCCGCCCACATTGTCGGCGATCACCGTATGCGGCACGCCGTGCCGGCCGAGTTCCCAGGCGGTCAGGCTGGCGCCCTGGTTGCGCGGCCGTGTTTCGTCGACCCAGACATGAACGTTCAAGCCCGCGTCATGGGCTTGATAGATCGGCGACGTGGCAGTGCCCCAATCGACGGTGGCGAGCCAGCCGGCGTTGCAATGCGTCAGTATGTTGATAGGCCCGTCCGGTTTCGCCGCCGCCGCGGCCCGGATCACGGCGAGACCGTGCTCGCCGATCCGCCGGTTGATGGCCACGTCTTCGTCGCAAATCTCGGCGGCGCGGGCATAGGCCGCCGCGGTCCGGGCATTCTCCCCCAGCGGCTCCAGAAGCCGGCGCATCTCGTCGAGCGCCCAGCGCAGATTGACCGCGGTCGGACGCGTCCTGCCCAACCGCATTAGGGCAGCCGACAGCGATGCGTCGCCGGGGTCTTCGTGCATCGCCAGCGCAACCCCATAGGCTGCCGTGGCGCCGATCAACGGCGCGCCCCGAACCTGCATGGTCTCGATCGCACGGGCGGCGTCCTCGACCGCGCGCAGTCCGACCTGCACGAATTCATGTGGCAGGCGCGTTTGGTCGATGATCTCGACTGACCAGCCATCCGCGGCGACCCAGATCGTTCGATATGCGGTGCCGTCGACTTGCATAAGACTAATACCCCAGGGTCAGCGCGTCGGGCCGTCGCGGATCGGACGCGCCGTACAGGAATCCGTCCACCCGCATGATCGATTGCAGGCTGCCCATCGGCCGCCCCTGCTTGAGCGTGTGCCCCATCGCCCGCAGGAGACGTTGCGTATCGGAACTTATCCCTTCCTCGATCCGCAACGTGTCCGGCTGCCACTGATGATGAACGCGCGGCGCGTGCGTCGCCTCCGCAATGTTCATCTTATGGTCGATCACGTTAATCAGAAGCTGCAACACGGTGGTGATGATCCGGCTGCCGCCAGGGCTGCCCGTGGCGAGCAGCACCTTGCCGTCCTTCAAAACGATGGTCGGGCTCATCGAACTCAAAGGTCGCTTGCCGCCACCGACAGCGTTTGCATCTCCTCCGATCAAACCGTAGGCGTTCGGCACGCCGGGCTTGGCGGAAAAATCCGCCATTTCGTTGTTCAGCAGGATGCCGGTCCCCGCCGCGACGATGCCGGTACCGTAGCTGAAGTTCAGCGTATAGGTGTTCGACACCGTATTTCCGAACCGGTCCATCACCGTGTAGTGGGTAGTGTTCGGCCCCTCATACGGCAGCGGATCGCCGGGCAGGATGTCGGTGGACGACGTCGCCTTTTTCGGGTCGATGCCGCGCCGCAGAACCGCCGCGTATTCCTTGGACACCAAACCGCGCACCGGGACCTTCCAGTAGCCCGGGTCGCCCAAATGTTTCGACCGGTCAGCATAAGCGCGTTTCATCGCCTCCGCCATCAGGTGCAGACCGTCGGCGCTGTTGTGCCCGAGCGCCGCCAGATCGTAGCCTTCGAGCATGTTGAGGATCTGCACGATGTGGATGCCCCCGGAACTCGGCGGGGGCATGGACTGGATTTCATATCCCCGGTAGGTGCCGCGCACGGCGTCGCGCTCGACCGGCGCATACGCGGCCAAATCCGCTAGCGTCATGACGCCGCCATGGGCCTGCATTTCGGCAACGATACGCTTGGCGATCGTCCCGCGGTAGAAAGCGGAAGGCCCCTCTTCCGAGATCGCCCTGAGCGAGTTCGACAGATCGTTTTGGACCAGCCGGGCACCCGCCTTAAGCGGCGTATCATCCTCGCCGAAGAAGATCTTTCGGGTCGCCGCCGACCGTGCAAGTCGCTCTTTACGCCGTTCCAACTGGCGCGCCATGTCATTGCTGACGAGGAAGCCATCGCCCGACAACCGTAGCGCCGGCGCCATTACATCTTTCAACGTCATGGTGCCGTATTTGCGAAGCGCCAGCGTCAGGCCCGCAACGGTGCCCGGAACGCCGACCGCCTTATGGCTGTATTGGAACGCCTCCTTATCGACATCGCCCGCCGCATCGAGATACATGTCCCGGGTCGCGGCCGCCGGGGCGGTTTCGCGGTAGTCGATGGCGACGGTCCGGCCCGTCTTGGCATCATGGATCATCATGAACCCGCCGCCGCCGAGATTACCGGCCCGCGGCAGCGTCGCCGCGAGGGCAAACCCCACCGCAACCGCCGCATCCACCGCGTTACCGCCCCGCTGCAGGATATCCAGTCCGACCCGAGTCGCATTCGCCTCCTGGGACGCCACCATGCCGGACCGCCCCAACACGGGGTGAATGCGGTCTTCGCCTGTACGAAAGCCATCGGTCTGCGCATAAACCGTACCGCCGGTGTAAAGCACAATGGAAATCAGAACGAGGATCGTACGTATCAATCCGGCCGACATCATGCGTACATCCCCAAGCCAACGCATTTGTACTTCGCCGGAGTTTACGCAGCGATGCGGGAGCGGTGATCGTCGACCGACTTTACTTGTTGATTCCATGTGATTTTCCGTCCATCGACTCACAAAACACCTCGCACGGCATTCACAAAAATCGTACGTAAATCGTCGATGGTGAGTGGTTTTGGATTACCGGGCCGCGTCGGATCGTCAAAGGCAAGCTGCGCGACCATATCCGCACGGTCGTCCGGAACGCCAATATCCCCAAGAGTGTTCGGGATTTCCAACGTCTTACGGAAATCGAGAATAAAGTCCGTCAACGCCTCCACGGTATCCTTGGGTGCACCAAGCAGTCGCATAACCTGTTGTGCCTGATGACCTATTGCGTCCGCATTGTGCTGCAAAACATAGGGCAGAACGACCGCGTTCGTGAGCCCGTGATGCGTGCCGTACAGGCTGCCGACCGCATGGCTGATCGCATGGACGCCGCCCAACCCTTTCTGAAAGGCGGTTGCCCCCATGGACGCAGCCGCCAGGACGTGGCTTCGTGCCTGCAAATCGTCGCCGTATGCGTACGCTACCGGCAACCATTCGGCCAACAGGCGCATACCTTCGAGCGCAATGCCGTCGGCGAGCGGATGATATCCCGGCGCGCAATACGCCTCGAAATTGTGAATGAAAGCATCCAATCCGGTCGAAGCCGTCAACGCCGGGGGCAAGGCCAAGGTTGTCGCGGGATCGTCGATCACGACCCTCGCCATCATGTCGGGATGGAAGATGACCCGCTTTCTCCCGTCGGTATCGTCCGCGATGATGGCCGCCCGGCCGACCTCCGACCCGGTTCCCGCCGTCGTCGGGACGGCAATGATGGGCGCGATCGCGCCGGTGTCGGCGCGCAACCAGTTGTCGCCGATATCCTCGAAATCGCCGATCGGCCGAGATTGTCCCGTCATGAAGGCGATCGCCTTGCCGGCATCCAGTGCGCTGCCGCCGCCGAACGCGATGACGCCGTCATGCTTGCCGCCACGGAATACGGTCACCCCGGCCGTCACGTTGGCATCCCGCGGATTGGGCTGAACGTCGGAGAAAATTGCGATATCGAGGCCCTGATTGCCGCAGGCATCGGTCACATCCCGAACCAGCGGCAACGCGGCCAAACCCGGATCGGTCACCAACAAGGGCCGTTTGAGGCCGATTTCCGCACAGACTGTCGGCAACTCCGCGAGACGTCCCGGCCCGAACCGGACACTCGTCGGGTAGTTCCAGTTGCCCGTCAGTGACTCTGGGTCGATCTGCATCTGTAGTCCGTTAATCCGGCCTTGACCGCATTCACCTAGCCACGCTCGAAAGTGCGGCGCAATTCCCAATCGGTGACCCGGCGATCGTATTCGCTCTGCTCCCATCGTCCGGTATGCAGATAATGCTCGACGACGTCGTTTCCCAGAACATCGCGCAATACGGATGATTTCTCCAGCGCCGCCAACGCCTCGCGCAAGGTCCGCGGGACATCATCGACGGTATCCATCTCATAGATATTGCCGGAAATGGCCGGTTCCAACTCCAATTTGTTCTCGATGCCGTGGAGGCCAGCCGCCACTGTCGCGGCGAAGGCCAGATACGGATTCACGTCGGCGCCCGGGATCCGGCATTCGACCCGCAAGGCAGGGCCCTGCCCGACGGTCCGGAAGCCCGCCGTGCGGTTATCCCGGCTCCATGCCGCCTTCGTCGGCGCGAAGGAACCCGCCTGGAATCGTTTGTAGGAGTTGATGAAGGGCGCGTAGAAATAGGTCACGTCACGCACCAGGGCGAGTTGACCGGCGAGATAGTGACGGAATAGCGGGGACATACCGTCTTCCGCTTTTTCGTCGAAAAACAATGCTTTATCGGTCTCCGAATCCCATAACGACGAATGTAGATGACAACTGTTGCCGGCTAGGTCCAGGTTCCACTTGGCCATGAAGGTGACCGCCTTGCCTTGACCATAGGCGATTTCCTTCGCGCCGTTCTTATAGATCGAATGGCGGTCCGCCATCTCCAGCGCCTCGGCATATTGCAGGTTGATCTCCTCCTGTCCCGGGCCCCACTCGCCCTTCGAGAATTCGACCGGCACCGCCGCGCCATCCATGCCGTTACGGATGGCACGGATCAGATCCTCTTCCTTCGTGGTCTGGAAGATGTGGTAGTCCTCGATATACCAGCCCGCGGTCTTGAGATCCTGATAGTTCTTTTCCCGCGCGGTTTCATACGTCTCGTCGAACACATACAGCTCGAGTTCCGACCCCATCTTCACGGTGAAACCCATGTCGCGCGCGCGCGCCAACTGTTTCTTCAGCATCGACCGCGGCGCATGCGGCAGATCCACGCCATGGTGGTCCTGACAATCGGCCATCACCAGCGCGGTCGCTTCGAGCCATGGAATCCGGCGCAAGGTGGCGAGGTCCGGCTTCAGGGCAAAGTCCCCGTATCCGGTGTCCCAGGACGCGGCCTGATACCCCGGCACGGGCTCCATATCCATGTCGACGGTCAGCAGATAATCGCAGACATGCATCTCATCGAGACATTTTTCGACGAAAAACCGCCCGGTAACGCGCTTGCCGATCAATCGGCCCTGCATATCGGGGAAACAGACGAGAACGGTGTCGATCTCCCCGCTTTCGACATCGGCCCGCAGGCCGGGAACATCCAAATTGCCGCTCATTACCGCTCCCAGACTAATTCAACCGTAAATGAAAGGATTTCGGGCGTGTCAGCTGTTCGTATCCTACCCGCGAAAGGGTGCATCCGCGACCGGAGTTCTTGACCCCCGTCCAGGCCAACGCCGGATCGAGATAGTCGCATCGGTTCATGAACCAGGTTCCCGTTTCGACCCGGTCTCCGATGCTCTTGGCCGCCGAGACATCCTGCGTCCAGACCGATGCCGTCAGGCCATAGGCGCTGTCGTTCATCAAGGCAATCGCCTCGTCATCCGACCCGACCGGCATGATTCCGACCACGGGACCGAAAGTTTCCTCCCGCATGATCCGCATATCATGGCTGACATCGGTCAGGACCTGCGGTGCGATATAGGGCGATCCGGATGCCGCCGCCGGGAAACGGCCGCCATCGACCAAAGGACGCGCACCGGCGGAAATCGCTTCTTCCGTCTGTACGCGTACTTCTTCGGCAAGCGACCCCCGTGCCATGGGGCCTATATTTACGGTGTTTTCTGTCGGACTCCCGAGATTGTATTGGCTAACCAAATCGGCGTACGCGTCGACGAAATTATCAAATACTGGCTGTTGCACGTAAACTCGCTCGATTCCGCAGCAGGACTGCCCGCTGTTGAAGAACGCCCCGTCCACGAGCGTCTCGACCGCAAGGTCCAAATCCGCGTCGGCACGGACATAGGCCGGATCCTTGCCGCCCAATTCGAGACCCGCCCCCACGAAACGGTCGGCCATGGCATGTTGAACGGCGCGGCCGCCCGCAACGGACCCGGTAAAGGCGACGAAGCCGATCCCGTCCCGTGCCATGAGTTCGGCCGCTCTTCCATGATCCAGATAGAGGTATTGGAATACGCCATCGGGGAGACCGGCCTTGGCAAAGGCCCCGGCGAGACGTTCCGCCGTCAACGGGGTCTGGTGCGACGGTTTGAGGATCACGGCGTTTCCGGCCGCAAGCGCGGGGATAATCGAGTTGACGGAGGTCAAATACGGATAATTCCACGGCGCCAGGACGAAAACGACGCCATGCGGCTCGCGCCGAATGAATCGTTCGAACCCATCCATCGGCGCCGCCGCGATGTCGGCCAAGGCCTCCGGCGCGATGTCGATCATATGCCGCGCCCGTTCCTCGAACCCCCGAACCTCGCCCGGCGCCTGGCTGATCGGCCTGCCCATCTGCCAGGTCAATTCCTCGGCGATCGCCGGCGTGTCGTCGACGAAGGCGTCGACCGCCTTGACCAGGGCACGCAACCGCGCTTCCAGTCCCGCGTTGCGCCAGTCGCGCTGCGCCGCCCGCGCCCGCTCCAACGCCGCCGAAACCTCCGCGTCGCCGGCGAGCGGACGCTCCACGTAAACGCGCCCGTCAACCGGCGATATCGTCTGAAATGTCTTGGACAAAGCAGCATCCTCATTCACGGCCAGCCCCCCTGCGGAATGACCGCCGGTCGGTTTAGGACCTTGATATCACCTCGCCCGGACGGCGGGAAAGCGCATTCTCTTGGCTGACAAAACGGACAAGCTCTGCAACGATGAACCCTCCAACGCCGCACGAACTTTGAAGAGCAGCAGGCCATGCCGTCAGCCAACCATGTCATCGCCCTAGACCAAGGCACCAGCAGCACACGAGCGATCCTCTTCGATGCGAACCGCACGCCGATGGCCCGGGCGCATGTCGACCTTCGGCAGATCTACCCGCGCCCCGGTTGGGTGGAGCATGATCCGGAAGAAATTTGGCAGGCTTCGGTGACGGTATTGCGGCAGGCGCTCGACGAAGGCGGGGTCGCCCCGGCAGAGGTCGCGGGCATCGGAATCACCAATCAGCGCGAAACCGTCGTGTTGTGGGACCGGGATACCGGCAAACCCATCCATAACGCCATCGTCTGGCAGGACCGCCGAACCGCCGATGCCTGCGCGGCGTTCCGGAAAGCCGGGCACGAGGCCGATATTCGCGGCAAGACCGGTCTGCTGTTGGATCCTTATTTCAGCGCCACCAAGATCGCCTGGCTGCTCGACACGGTGGACGGCGCCCGCGCGGCCGCCGAGCAGGGAAGACTCGCGGCCGGAACGATGGACAGTTTCGTGCTTTGGCGCCTGACCGGCGGCACGGTGCATGCGACGGACGCCACCAACGCCTCCCGCACCATGCTGTTCGATATCCGCCGCCAGTGCTGGGACGATGATCTTTGCGCCCTGTTCAACATTCCCCGGTCGATTCTCCCCGAGGTTCGGGATTGCGCGGCCGAGTTCGGCACGACCGACCCCGGGCTGCTTGACGCCCCGGTCGCCATCCGCGGCATCGCCGGGGACCAACAAGCCGCCACCATCGGCCAGGCCTGCTTCGAACCGGGGTCGATCAAAAGCACCTATGGCACCGGCAGTTTCGTCCTGACCAATACGGGCGGCGCGGTGCTCGAATCCGAGAACAAGCTCCTGACGACGGTCGCGTATCGTCTGGCCGGCCAGACGACCTACGCCATCGAAGGCAGCATCTTCATCGCAGGCGCGGCCATTCAATGGGTGCGCGACGCGCTGAGGTTGATCAAGTCGGCGGCGGAATCGGCCGAGCTGTTCGAGCAGGCGGCCCCGGAAAGCGGTGTCTATATGGTTCCCGCCTTTACCGGTCTCGGCGCGCCCTATTGGGACAGCGGCGCGCGCGGTGCGATCCTCGGCCTGACGCGGGGCACCGGCCAGGCGGAAATCGTCCGAGCGACCGTCGAATCCGTCGCCTATCAGACCCGGGATCTGTTCGAGGCGATGTCCGCCGACGGGGCAACAACCCCCGCGTCCGTGCGGGTCGACGGCGGAATGGCGGCGAATGATCCGTTCCTGCAATTCCTGGCCGACGTACTCGACATTCCCGTCGAACGCCCACCGATCACCGAGACCACCGTCTTGGGGGCAGCCTATCTCGCAGGGATGCAGGCAGGGCTCTATCCCTCACCGGATGAAATGGCCGAAGCCTGGCAGTGCGACGCCCGGTTCGAGCCCGCGATGGATGCGGCGGAACGCACACGGCGCTATGCCGGCTGGCAGGATGCCGTACGGCGCGTTCGGACCTCCGACTAAAGGACCTTAGGCCGGGGCTTCCTTCCGGATCTTGCTCTTGCGCAGGCGCGATGTGCGCAACTCGCCGGCCTCTTCGAGGATCGGATATGCGGCCGATGTGAGGTGGCTGTTGATGCGTTTCAGATCGCGCAGGATATCGAGATGCAATGACGATGTTTCGATGCTCTCGCGCATGCCGCTTTTCAGCCGCTCATGATGACTCTCGGCCGCGTCGCGTTCGAGCTGCCGAAACGTATCTTTTTCCATTAGCAGCTTGCGGGCCAGCGCATGATCGCCCGACACGAAGACGCTGGTCGCGAGTTTAAGGTTCTCCTGAACCCGGTGATGCAGATCCGCGATCTCGCCCAACCCTTCCTCGGAGAAGGCCAGCCGGTATTTGATCTTCTTAGCCGCAAGCTCCATCAGGTTCTTGTCGATGATATCGCCGATATGCTCCAGGTTCGTCGAGAAGCTCATAATCTCGTTGCACCGCCGGCTGTCTTCCTCGCCCAATTCCTGACGGCTCACGTCGGTCAGGTACAGCTTGGTCTGCTCGTACAACCGGTCGACGATATCGTCCGACTCCGTGACGAGGTTCAACGATTCCTTGTCGTCACGCCGCAACGTGTCCATCGACCCGCTCAGCATCTCGTCCAAGATATCGGCAATACGCAGCGTTTCACGGGTGGCATTGGCCAGAGCGACCGCCGGCTCGTCGACCGCCGAGGCATCCAGATAACGCGCCTCGCCCTCATCGGACGGTACCGCGCGGTCCGGAATCAATCGCTCCATCAACGCGCTGACAGGACCGATGGCGAAGATGAAGATCACCGCCAGGCCCAGGTTGAACGCGGTGTGGAAATTGACGACTTGGCGCACCGGATCGGCTTCGATCTGCGGGATGTATTCGGCCACATACGCGAGGAAGGGGAAGACCAGAATACAGCCGACCGTCTTGAACAAGGCGTTTCCAACAGCGACCCGCCGCGCCGCCGCCGCCGATCCCAATGTCGCGGTTATCGGTGGAATGGCACCACCGAGATTGGCCCCTAGAATGAGCGGGAAAATCAACGCCACCGGTATCGCCCCTGCGCCCACCAATGATGCGATCAACAGCACGGTCGCCAAGCTCGAATGTGCAAGCCACGTCAACAGCGCGGTCAGAAGGATCGCCAAGAGCGGCTCATCGCCAAGCGACGTGACGAGCGCCAGCACGATCTTCGAGTCGCGAATCGGCTGGGAATTGGCCACGATCAAACTGAGAGCGAGCAGGATAAGGCCGAGCCCGATGGTCAGCCGGCCGATGTCGCGGGTCCGTTTCCGCTGCCCGCCCTGAAACGCAATGAATCCGACCGTGATCAATACCGGCGAGACCCAAACGATGTTCAGACTGAAAACTTGCGCGACCAACGTCGTCCCGACATCGGCGCCCAGCATCACCGCGAGCGCCGCCGCCGAAATCACCAGGCCCCGGCCCGCAAAGGACGCCGTCATCAGACAGGTGGCCGTACTGCTCTGCAGCAAAGTCGTTACGCCCAACCCGGCGAGAAAAGCGGCAAACCGGTTCGACAGATGCCGTCCTAGAATTAGCCGGAGCGTTCCGCCAAAGGCCCGGGTCATGCCCGTCCGCACCATGCGCATGGCCCAAAGCAAAAGCGCGATAGCACCGATCAGGTTCATCAAGATAATCGTCGCGGAAATGGCACTCTTCCTTTCGAAGGAATCGCGATTGGACAGCCGTCCGGTGTCGCTCCAGCGGCTTTGAATGTTACGGTTTTATTACAAGATCGCGGATTATACGCCAGTTTCCCGGAAAACGGTGAATTTTCTGCGCGCATATCCGACGCGCCGCCAGACCGCTTCGCTGCATTCCCCTTGGATATTCCGTTCAAGCCCGCTACATAGCGGTACACGCTTCCCGTCCATCAGATCGAAACGGTGATGCCCGATATTCTTCTGGTCCTTCTGGGACTCACCGTATTGGTGGCCGCCGGCGAGGCCACATTGCGCGGTGCGGTAGCGCTTGCACGGAAGCTGAACATGCCGCCGGCTGCGATCGGTCTGACGGTCGTCGGCTTCGGCACTTCGCTGCCGGAACTCGTAGTCAGCGTCCAAGCCGCCTTAGACGCCAAGCCGGGCTTCGCCGTCGGCAACGCCGTCGGCAGCAACATCGCCAACAGTCTGCTGATACTCGGATCTGCGGCGCTTGTCCGGCCATTGCATTGCGAGCCGCGGTCCTTGCGCCGCGATGGTGGCGCGATGCTTATCGCCACACTGCTCTGCATCGGGCTGGGCCTCAGCGGACAGGTCGTTTTCTGGCAAGGAGCGATAATGATCGTCATGCTCTTCGCCTTTGTCGGCTGGTCCTATCTACAAGACCGGAAATGGGCCGACCTGCCCGCCGCCCTGCATGAGAAGGAGGGCGAGGTGGTCAGCGTCGTGCCCGAATCCATGCTTTTTGTGCTCGCCATGCTGCTTTCCGGTCTCGTCGGTCTCGGCATCGGCGCGGATATGATGGTCGACGGCGCCGCCGCGATCGGCGCCCGCGCCGGCATCCCGGATGCGGTATTGGGATTGACCGTATTCGCGTTCGGCACCTCACTGCCGGAATTGGTCGCGGCCATGGTCGCCGCATGGCGCGGTCATACCGATGTCGCGGTCGGCAACGTCATCGGCAGCAACATCTTCAATCTGATGGGTATACTCGGCGCGGCATCGCTGGTGATCCCGATCCCGTTCAACCACGCATTGCAGCAGATCGATCTCTGGGTGCTGCTGGCCGCGACACTCGTCCTGTTCCCCATCATCATCAGCGGATGGCGCATCAGCCGACGCGAAGGCACCCTGCTCTTATGTTGCTACATCGGCTATATTGGCAGCATCGCGTGGCGGACCATCTAACCGGAGGCGGCGCCCTGTCATGAGCGAATTGTCGATCACCTTCCCTCGCGTCATCGGTCATCGGGGCGCGGTCGGTCATGCCCCCGAGAACACGCTTGCCGGTATCCGCAAGGCCGCCGAACTGGGCGCGACCTGGGTCGAGTTCGACGTTGCATTGACCAAGGACGATGTTCCGGTCTTGCTGCATGACGACACCGTCGACCGCACGACCGACGGATCCGGCAATCTGGCCGACATGACGCTACAGGAAGTCCGCAAGCTGGATACCGGGCGCTGGTTCTCGGATGCCTTCGCCGGCGAACGCATCCCGACGCTGACGGAAACGATCCGTCTGCTCGACTCGCTCGGCCTCGGCGCGAATGTCGAAATCAAGCCGACACCGGGACGGGCGACCGAAACGGGCGGTATCGTCGCGAAACAGGTCGCCGACGAATGGCCGAACAGCCTGCGCGCGCCGGTATTCTCCAGTTTCCAGGTGGACGCCCTGACCGCCGCGCAACAGGCCGCGCCCGCTATTCCCCGGGGCTGGCTGATGCGCCGGCCCGTCAAGGATTGGCAAGACCAGGCCCAAGCTCTGGACTGCCTGTCCATCCACTGCAACCACCGGGCGCTCGACGGCAAGATCGCGGCGGAAGTCCGCGGCGCCGGTTATCACCTGCTGGCGTATACCGTGAACGACGCGAAACGCGCCCTGAAGCTCTTCGAATGGGGTGTCGAGTCGGTTTTCAGCGATTACCCGGAACGAATTCTGGAGATATAATCCGCCATCGACGCGCGTTGGTCCGCCGTCATGTGGAGCCCGGTTTTGGTTCGCCGCCACAGCACGTCCTCCGCGGTCGTCGCCCATTCCTCTCCGCAAAGCCAATCGACCTCAGCCTGATACAGCCCGCCACCGAAGGAAATGCCGAGATCGGCCTCCGATGCCGCACCGTTCAAAATCGCCCTCGCCCGCGAGCCGTGACGATGCGCCAACCCTTCGAGCCATTGTGCGTCGAGATCGGGATGGTCCCGATGCAAGGTACGGACGAACGCATCGAAATCGCCGATGTCTCCGCCCGGCAGCACGGCGCCCGCGGTCCAGCCGGGCGGCAGTCCCGGAAAGAACGGCTCCAGTTTCGCCATGGCCTGTTCGGCGAGCTTGCGCGCGGTGGTGATCTTACCGCCGAAGATCGACAGCATCGGCGGCGCCTCATCCGGCGCATCGAGCGACAAGACATAATCCCTAGTCACTGCCGACGGGTCGTTCTCGCCGTCGTCGTAAAGCGGCCGGACGCCGGCATAGCTCCAGACCACATCCGCCGGTGAAATCTCGGTGCGGAAATACCGGTTCACCGCGGCACACAGGTAGTCGGTTTCATCATCGGAGATTTTGACCGGTCCCGGCTTGCCGTCCACGGGAACATCGGTCGTGCCGATCAAGCTGAAATCGCCTTCGTAAGGAATGACGAAAATCACCCGATTGTCATCATTTTGCAGAATGAAGGCGTGCGGCCCATCATATAGTTTCGGTACGACGATATGGCTGCCCTTGATCAAACGTATCTGGGCGGGGGCGTTGCCGCCGGCGACTTCGCCGATCACCTCCTGCACCCACGGTCCGCCGGCATTGACCAGCACACGGGCGGTCACCTCTTGCGAGCCATCGGCATCTTCCAACGTAGCCTGCCAGCGGTTGCCGGCACGGCGCGCCGACGTGCAGCGCGTCCGCAGACGAATGTCCGCCCCCTTCGCCGCGGCATCGAGTGCGGACAACAACACGAACCGGGCGTCATCCACCCAGCAGTCCGAATAAACGAATCCGGTCTTGTACTGGGGCGCAAGCACCGCGCCGTAGGTCGGCGCCGTGAGGTCCACCCGGCCCGACCGCGCCAGCTTGTGCGCTCCACCGAGCCGGTCATAGAGCCACAGGCCGAGCCGAATCATCCAACTGGGGCGAAGAGACGGCGCATGCGGAAGGACAAACCGCATCGGCCAGACAATGTGCGGCGCGCTTCGCAGCAAGACCTGCCGCTCGCGCAAAGCCTCGCCGACCAACCGAAAGGCGTAGTGTTCCAGGTATCGAAGCCCGCCATGGATCAGCTTGCTGCTGGCCGACGAGGTCGCGCCGCCCAGATCACCCATCTCGCAGAGCAACACCGAGAGCCCTCGCCCAGCGGCGTCCCGGGCAATGCAGGCGCCATTTATGCCGCCGCCGATGATGAGAATGTCATAGCACTTGTCGGTCACAGCGAATTCTTTAGCCCGTCGCGGTTTACGGGGGGTAAATGGATGCGCTTATATGCGGTCTCGCCCGCCCGATAACTGCGCGCCTGTAGCATGCCATGACCGACCCGTCGACCCTCCGCCCATTGGAAACCTTCGCCGCCGCCGACCGGCGGGCGATCCGCTGCGTGTTCACCGATATCGACGACACGCTGACGACCGACGGCCGCCTCGGCGCCATGGCCTATACCGCGATGGAACGCTTGCAGGACGCCAAGATCATGGTCGTCCCCATCACCGGCCGCCCGGCCGGATGGTGCGATCATTTCGCACGCATGTGGCCGGTGGACGCCGTCGTCGGCGAAAACGGCGCCTTCTATTTTCGGTACGACCGGGATGCACGGCGCATGACACGGCGGTTCGACCAATCCAACGCGGAACGCGCCGCGAACCGCGAGCGCCTTTCCGTCGTGCAGGAGCGGATCCTGGCCGAAGTACCGGGCTGCGCCGTCGCGAACGACCAAGCCTATCGCGAAACCGACTTGGCGATTGATTTCTGCGAGGATGTCCCGCGCTTGCCGCAATCCGATGTCGATCGCATCGTCGAATTGTTCGTCGAAGCCGGCGCCGTGGCGAAGATCAGTTCGATCCACGTCAACGGCTGGTTCGGGAGTTTCGACAAGCTCACCATGGCGCGCAATCTGATGACCGAAGTCTTCGGGATCGATCTGGAAGCGGATAACGCTCAATTCGTATTCACCGGCGACGCGCCGAATGATTCGCCGATGTTCGGGTTCTTCGAGAACAGCATCGGTGTCGCCAACGTTTTGGATTTCCGGGACCGGCTCGACGCCGAGCCGACCTTCATCACGACACGGCGCGGCGGCGACGGTTTCGCCGAGGCTGTCTCGTCGCTGCTGGACGCCTACGCCTGAGTACGACTGAGGCAGCCTTAGATGATGGCGTGACGGACCTTCGCGGAGACCCATTCGCTGACGACGACCGTTGCGATGATCGCCAGCAGGATCACCGACACGCTGGACCAGCCCAGTTCCATGATCTTCGCGCTGAGTTCCAGTCCGATACCGCCCGCCCCGACAAGGCCAAGCACCGTCGACTCGCGAATGTTGATGTCCCAGCGGAAAACCGTGATCCCGGCGAAGGCCGGCAAGATCTGCGGCACGATCCCGAAGGACAGTCTCTGCGGCCCCGAAGCGCCGGTCGCGGTTATCGCCTCCACCTGGGTTTCGTCGATTTCCTCGATCGCCTCGTAAAGCAGCTTCGCCACGAAGCCGATCGACCGCAGACCGATCGCGATGATACCGGCGAACACGCCCGGCCCGACGATGGCGACCAGCAGCAGCGCCCAGATCAGCGAATTGATCGACCGCGACGAGACGATGATCAACAAGGCGACCGGCCGCACGAAGGCCACGCTCGGCGTGGTGTTGCGCGCCGCCAGGAAAGCCACCGGCACCGCGATGATGATTGCCATGACCGTGCCAAGGGTCGCGATGTTGATCGTGTCCCAAAGCGGGCGCCACAACTCGTGTATATAGCCCCACTCCGGCGGCACCATCCTTCGGCCCAGGTCCGCCGCCTGACGGCCTGCATCCGTCACGAAGAACCAGGTCGTCTTGTCGGAAATCAGCTTGAAGCAGTAGACGAAGATGAAGGTGCCGACGAACCAGCCGGCCCAGACCATCAATTGCCGCTTGCGGTCGCGGCGCTGCCAAATCTTGGTATCGTCCCGTGCCACCGTCGGCATCACTGCACCCATTTCCGGACATAGCCGGACGTATATTCAACGCACATGACGATGGCGATGATGATGATCAGGATGGCGGCCGCGGAATCGAACTCGTACCGGTCGAAGGCGGTGTTCAGCGTCGCCCCGATGCCGCCGCCGCCGACGATGCCGACGATCGCGGATTCGCGGAAATTAATGTCGAGTCTGTACAGCGACAGCCCGATGAAACGCGGCAGGACCTGCGGCTGGATCGCGTAGTTGAGCCATTGGAACCAGCCGCCCCCCGTGGCGCGCACCGCCTCGGCCTGGGTCGGGTCCATGTCCTCGATGTCTTCGGCGAGCAGCTTGGCGAAAAACCCGATGGTGGCGACGCTCAAGGTTACGACCCCCGCAAAGGGCCCGAAGCCGAAGAGTTTGACGAAGAAGATCGCGAGAATAACCTCCTGGAAACTCCGCGATCCAGCGATGATGGCGCGGCAGAAGTAATAGACCGGCAACGGCGCGATGTTGCGGGCTGCGCCGAGCGCGATCGGCACCGATAGAAGGATGCCGATGACCGTGGACACCGCCGTCATCCAGAGGCTTTCCAGGATGCCGTCGAGGATGGCGTCCCAGCGCGACGCGAAATCGGGAGGCGCGAAGGCGAGCAGGAATTTCTTACCCCGCGGCAATCCTTCCCAGACCCTTGCCCAGTTCACCTCGGTCGTGCCCAGGGCAACGGCCAGATACGCCGCGGCGCCGACAATCAACGCCCAACGCAGCATCGGGTTGGAAATCAGTGGCGGCCGCTTCCACGTCCGGCGGCCGAGCGACGCCGGAGCGTCGGTCATGTCAGACCCGCCATGCGTTCGTCCGGCCGCTCCGTTTCCTCGTGCGAGGGTGGGATTTCATCGGACTCGCCGTCCTCGCCGTCTTCGTCCTTCTGAATCGTCGCCTCCCAGTCCTCCTCACCGTAGATTTCGGTAAGAACCTCGGGCGTCAATCCGTCGGGCGGGCCGTCATAAACGATTTCGCCGAGCCGCAGCCCGACAATGCGCTGCGCGAACATCTGCGCCAGCATGACGTCATGGATGTTAATGACGGCGGCGAGGTCGCGTTCCTCGCACAACTCGCAGATCAGCCGCATGATCTGGCGGGAGGTCTTCGGATCGAGACTGGCCGTCGGTTCATCGACCAACAGGAGTTGAGGGTCTTGAATCAACGCCCGGCAGATACCGACCCGCTGCCGTTGGCCGCCCGACAACTCGTCGGCCCGCTTGTCGACCATATGGTCGAGGCCGACGCGTTCCAGCAAGCGGAACGCCTCGTCGACATCCGATTGCGGAAATTTGCGGAAATAGCTGCGCCAAAAACTGACATAGCCGAGACGCCCCGACAGCACGTTCTCCATCACGGACAAACGCTCCACCAGCGCATATTCTTGAAAGATCATCCCCATGCGCCGGCGGGCGCGCCGCAGCGCCCCCTTACCGATGCCGGTAATTTCCTCACCACCGAGGAAAACCCGTCCGGAACTGGGTTCGACAAGCCGGTTGACGCAGCGTATCAGCGTGCTCTTACCGGCCCCCGATGGGCCGATAAGGGCCATAACCTGCCCTTTCGGCACATCGAGATCGACGCCCTTCAGCGCCAGATCGCCCGTCGGATACTGTTTGACGAGCCCATCCAGCCGAAGCATCGGGGCGCCTTGCTCGGGTACGGACAAAACGCGTTACTTACAATTGTACTTAACGCCGTTCGCCGCATCGATCTTCCGGATGACGTTCCAGTCATGCTTGTGGTTGATCGCGATGAACTTGTCTTCCTTCTTGAACTCCTTCTTCAAGGAAGAGCCTTCCCATTTGAAGGTAAAGAAAGCCTGCTTGATCTTCGCGACGACCTCGGGATGCAGATTGTGGGCATGCCCATAGCCGGTGGTCGGGAAGGTCTGCGAGCGATAGATCGTCTTGACCTTGCTGGCGTCGATTACCTTGCGGTTGATCATCCGCTTCAGGACCGAGTTCGCCACCGCAGCAGCCTCGTAATCCTTGTTGGCGACGCCGAGGATCGAGTTGTCATGCTTGCCTGAGAACGCGACCTTGAAGTCTTTTTCACGCTCGATGCCGAACTCGCTCTTCAACAGGGCGGACGGCGCCTTGAAGCCGGAATTGGACGTCTTCGACGTGAAGGTCAGCGTCTTGCCCTTGATGTCGGACGGCGACGCGATCTTGCTGCCCGCGGGCACGATGATTTCCATCTCGTAGCCGAAGGATCCGTCAGCGGAGGCCATCATTGCGAACGGCACGAAACCGGCGCAGGAGACGGCGACCGGGTTGCCACCCGTGTTCACGCCCGCGACATGCAGACGGCCGGAGCGCATCGCTTCATACTGCGCGGCATAGGATTGGACCGGAAAGAACACCACCTTTTTGCCGGTAACCTTGGCCATATGCTGAACGAAGCCGTCCCAGACCTTGGCATACACGGCCGGGTCCTCGACCGGCGTGTAGGAGAAAATAATCGTGTCCGGATTGACCCATTTCTTGCTGTCGAGCGGCAGATCCGCCACCAGATCGCCGTCATAGTCGCAATACTGCTTGTCGAGCGTCCCGCGCGGACAATCGGCGGCCTGCGCCGTCCCTGTGCCGACGAAGCCGAATGCCGCGATCGCAAGCGCCGCAGCGGAAAGAATGGATTTGAACATTACTGGTCTCCCTTCGTGACGGCCCTCTTCGCCGTCCATTAAAATTCGCCCCGGTTGCCAACACGCGCCTCTCTCGAGGCTTCGCGTGCGTCACCCCCTTGTTGTGCAATCAGACCGGTTTTGAACCCAAACTGCAATGACTTTGTACCGTAACAAAGTGCAAACAGCGCCAACCCAGCCGAAGTTCCAGTTGAAACGGCAGACGTAACCGGCACCCGCCACAATTTCGGATTGAACCACAGGCTTTCGCGTTACCGGTTTGTCGGCATCGTGAACTGCGCACCCTCGCGAATGCCGCTCGGCCAACGGGCGGAGACGGTCTTCATCTTGGTGAAGAAATTGACCGACTGCGGGCCATGCATCTGCGTGTCACCGAATTTCGACCGCTTCGATCCGCCGAAATGATGGAAGGCCATGGGAACCGGAATCGGCACATTGACGCCGATCATGCCCACGTCGACCTGGTTCGAGAATGTCCGCGCCGCATCGCCGTCCTGGGTGAAGATGGCGACGCCGTTCGCGTATTCATGGCCGTTGACCATGGAGACCGCATCGTCGAAGTCGTTCGCCCGTGCGACGCTTAACACCGGGCCGAAAATCTCGTCCTTGTAGATCGACATATCGGTCGTGACCTGATCGAACAGGGTTCCCCCCGTGAAGAAGCCATTCTCATAGCCCTGCAACGACGTGCCGCGTCCATCGACGAGCAGTTCGGCGCCCTCTTCCACACCCTTCCCGATGTATCCCTCGACGCGGTCTTTCGCCTGCGCCGTAATCAGCGGCCCCATGTCCGCCTCGGGATCGTTATACGGTCCGATCCGCAGCGATTGTACGCGCGGGGTCAATCGCTTGACGATCTCCTCCGCCGCTTGCTCGCCAACCGGAACGGCGACGGAAATCGCCATGCAGCGCTCGCCGGCGGAGCCGTAGCCCGCGCCCATCAATGCATCCGCCGCCTGGTCCATATTCGCGTCCGGCATGATGATCATGTGGTTCTTCGCGCCGCAGAAGGATTGCACGCGCTTATTGTTCGCGGTCCCCGTCTGATAGACATACTCGCCGACCGCCGTGGATCCGACGAAGCTGATCGCCGGTACGTCCGGGTGGTTCAACAACCCGTCGACCGCTTCCTTATCGCCGTTCAGGACGGTCCAGACACCGTCCGGCAGGCCCGCCTGTTGCCACAGCTCGCCAAGATACATGGCGGCGGATGGATCGCGTTCCGACGGCTTGTTGACGAAGGCGTTGCCGCAGGCCACCGCCATCGCACCCATCCAGAACGGGATCATGACCGGGAAATTGAACGGCGTGATGCCGCCGACCACACCGAGCGGCTCGCGGATCGAGAAGGTGTCGATATCGCCGCCCACATTGGTCGACAGCTCGCCCTTCATCAGGTGCGGGATGCCGCAGGCAAACTCCAAAACGTCGATGCCACGCTGGATTTCACCGCGCGCGTCTTCAAGCGTCTTGCCGTGCTCCTGGCCGATCAATTCAGCGAGCTTCGGCGTGTTCTCGGTAACAAGTTGGCGCATCGCGAAAATGACGGCGGCCCGCTTCGGCGTGGGCGTCGCGGCCCAGGCGGGGAACGCCGCCATCGCGGTCTTGACGGCGCTATCCACTTCCTCGGTCGAGGCCAACGGAACCCGCGCGGAAACCTCACCGGTCGCCGGGTTGAACACGTCGGCGAAACGGCCGCTGGTGCCATTCACCTTGTTGCCGCCGATTAAATGATAAAGCTCCTTGGCCATGCCGCTCTCCGTCCTGTCTGGTGCTCACGTCGGTGGATTGGCCGGATGGAATTGCCCGGTGCTGTGTCCGGCCGGCCCGTCACCGTTATTTCCTTGTTCGACACTGGAATATACCGATCGCGGGGGACCAGCAAGGGCGGTGGGCTATATGACGGCGCCCCGGAACCAGTCATCGTCGCCGCGCAACTCGACCTCGATTACCCATATGTCCGGGTCGTAGGTTACCTGGCGCTCGATATAGGCATCGGCATCCGCCTCCGGCACGACCGTGCCTTCCAGCGCAGGTGCCCAGACCAGTTCACCATCCAGATCGCGTGCCTGGGCGACAACGCGAAAGCCCTGGCCGATCAGGTGAAGCTTGGCGATCACCACGCCCCGGTGCTGGTCGCCCCGGCGAATGACCATGAAGGAAATCCCCTGCGCAGAACAGCGGGCGGCGTGCGCCTTGACCCAGAGTTCCGTCGGCAGGCGCTCGGCCATTACGCAAGCATCCCCGAGACATACGGCGGCAAGGCGAAGGCCGCGCGATGGATCGCCGGCGTGTAGTATCTCGTTTCCGAGGCCGCCGCGGCATATCGCTCGGCGAGCGCGGCTTCCGGCACCTGGCGCACCGCCGGATCGTCACAAGCCCAGCCGAACGCCATGAACCCGCCGTAGAAACTGGGCACCGCGACCTGATAGCAGCCGACGTCGGCAAAAATCTTTCGCAGCCGCGCCAATGGCTTGCCGAGCCAGTCGCGGTCGAAGAAGGGCAGCGCGTTCTGCGTCACCAGTACGCCGCCTTGCGTCATGCATTTTCGGCAGTTCCGATAGAACGGCTCGCTATACAGCACATTCGTCTCGCCGGTCGGATCCTTGGAATCGACCAGGATCAGGTCGTACGTGTCCGCACAGGCCGCGACATACTCGACACCGTCGCCGATCGTCAGACGCAGCCGCGGATCCTCGAACGCCTCGCCGCAGACCGAGCGAAAATGAGCCTTGCTCATCTCGACAACCACCTCGTCGATCTCCACCAGGTCCACATGCTCGATACCGGGATGCTTGAACAACTCCTCGATCGCCCCGCCGTCGCCCCCGCCGACGACCAACACCCGGCGAACGGCGCCATGGGCCAATACGGGCACGTGGGACAACATCTCGTGATAGATGAACTCGTCGTTCTCGGCGACCTGCGCGACGCCGTCGAACAGGAGAACCCGGCCATAGGTACGGTTCTCGATCAACAGGATATGTTGATGCGGGGTCTGCCGCTCGAACAGCACCTTTTCGACACGCAGTTGGACGCGGAAATCGCCGTTTACCGGATCGACTTCTTCGGTCCACTGGGTCATTCCATACGGCCTCGAAGGTGTTCGCCAACCTCGACGCGGCTCGGCCGGAAGGCGGATTTCAACACATCCACAGCCTTCTGCGGCTCCGTATCGCCGCACATGAAGACATCAAAGGCGGCGAAACCGGTCTCGGGCCAAGTATGAACGCTGATATGGGATTCGGCCAGAACCGCAACACCGGATACACCCAGGTTCGGCGTGAAATGGTGCAGGTGGATATGCAGCAGGGTCGCCCCGGCGGCCGCGACGCAATCGCGCATCGCCTGCTCGATATGGTCGATATCGTCGAGCCGCTCGGCATCCCATAGATCGATGATCAGATGCGTGCCGGCACAACGGGTTCCGTTACGCTCGATGAAGAAGTCTTTCGGCGGTGTTACCGGATTTTCGAAATGATGCGGCCGTACCGTCGGCGTGGTCGCGAGATAGTCGAATTCAGCCTCTCTGCCAGGGCCATTCTCGACATCGATTTGGACAGCGGTCTTATGCATGCCCCGTCTCCCAAACAAGCAGATGATCCCACACAATTGAAGGCGCCCATATGGGGCTTTGCACGGCTCAAATCAAGCAAAATATGCTCGAATATCCCTTAATTCCCTGTGCCTTGCGGCGAACGCTCCAAAAGAGACGCGACCCAGGGGGGCAAGGCAAAAGCGGCGGCGTGGACCTCGGCGGAATAGTGCCGCGTTTCGATGCCGGAGGCGCGCACCCGCTCTCTCAACCGGTCCAACGGAGTCTGCCG
This sequence comes from Alphaproteobacteria bacterium, assembly GCA_965228975.1. Taxonomy (GTDB): domain Bacteria; phylum Pseudomonadota; class Alphaproteobacteria; order UBA8366; family UBA8366; genus JAJFJD01. The sequence goes on along the minus strand of OZ245851.1, from coordinate 139,631 downwards.
CAATGTCACGTTGTCTGTCGCCCATCCGAAGGCCATCACGCCCCCGGTATAACCTGGAACGGCGGCCAGATAGCAGCTCGAATCCCGGAATAGCGGCCGCAGGCAGGCCGCCGTATTGCGCAGCTCGTCGGCCTGAAAGAAGGGCACGCCGTTTTGCGTCACCAGCACCCCGCCCGGCGCGAGGCAGCGCTTCGCCCCCGCATAGAACCGCTCGGTGAACAGCACCTCGCCGGGGCCCACGGGATCGGTGGAATCGACGATCACCACATCGTAGCGCTCGCTGGTCGTCTCGACGTGGTCCACGCCATCGTCGATCACCAGATCCAGCCGCGCGTCCTCGAAGGCGTCGTTGCAGATAAAGCGGAGGTGCTTCTTGCTGAACTCGATCACGGCGGCATCGATTTCCACCATCGTGACCTTCTCGACGCCGCGATGCTTCAACGTCTCCTCCAGCATGCCGCCATCGCCACCGCCGATGATCAGGACCTTGCGTACCGCACCGTGGGCGAACAGCGGCACATGCGCCAGCATCTCGTGATAGATGAATTCGTCGCGCTCGGTCGTCTGAACGATGTTGTTCAGCGCGAGGACGCGGCCGAACACCGCATTCTCGAACAACAACAGCTTCTGGTGTTCGCTATCGCCCTCGTACAGGACCTTGTCGACCTGCAGCTTCGTTCGGAACCCCGGGTGGAGAATTTCCTCGAACCATTCCGCCATCCGATGCTCCGTCCTAGTGCAGCGACTTCGACCTGCCGCCGCCGCTCATGGATGCCGCGACCGGCGGTTCACTCGGATCGCGTTGGGGCGGCAGGATACGCCGCGACGACGGGGCGGACTTTTGCTCGGCCGGACCGATCCGCTGCCGGAAATCCACCGTTCCCGATGGATCGACGCGGTCGGCGCACCGGTAATACCCATTCAGGCGCGCGCCGCTCTCGATCACCAGCGTTTCGTGGATGACCTCGCCGAAGACCTTGGCCGACGATGCGATGACCACCTTCTTGGCCTGAATCGTGCCTTTCGTCTCGCCCAACACCTCGACCGTGCGGGCGCTTACATTGCCCGAAACCTGGCCGCCATCGCCCACTGTCAGGTGCCGGCAGTAGACGTCGCCGTCCACGGACCCCTCGATATGGACCATGCCTTCGCTCTCGACTTTTCCTGTAATCGTCAGTCCCGCCGCAATAATCGAGAAAGGCTCGCCGCTCTTGGGCAGCCTTTCCTTTGCGGGCTTTTCGCCACGCTTAGCCATGCCCGTACACCCCCCGTGCATCGGATTTTTGTAAAGTTGTGTGATGGCATCGTACTGAGTAAAGCTACAGCCCACAAGCCGCTGCGACCATCAATCCGGGCGGGGCAATCCAAGATCAAAGAAGAAGGAGCATCACCATGCGGATCGGGTTTATCGGTCTCGGCAACATGGGTCGGCCGATGGCGGCCAACCTCGCCAAGGCAGGACAGGATCTTATCGTTTTCGACCTGAACCGGGAGGTCGTGGACGGTTTCGTAGAGGAATTCGGCGCCGCACCGGCCAACGGCCTCGCGAGCGTTGCCGAAAACGCCGACATCGTCATCACCATCGTGCCGTCGGGCAAGGATGTTCGGAAGATCACATTCGGCGAGGACGGTCTCGCGCAAGGCATGGCCGAAGGCACGCTATTGCTCGACATGAGTTCCTCCGACCCGACCGGCACCGTCAGCCTTGCAAAGGAATTGGCTTCGCAAGGCGTTGCGATGGTCGACGCGCCGGTTTCGGGCGGCGTGCGCCGGGCCGTCGACGGATCGCTCGCCATCATGGTCGGCGGCGCCGAAGCGGATCTGGAACGGTGCCGCCCGTTGCTCGACATCATGGGCGGTCAGGTCTTCGAATGCGGGCCGGTCGGATCGGGCCACGCGATGAAGGCGCTCAACAACATGCTATCCGCCATCGGCCTTGCCGCGGCCGGCGAAGCCTTGATCATCGGCAAGCAGTTCGGCCTGGACCCGGCGGTGATGGTGGACACGATCAACCGATCGACCGGGCGCAACAACGCGACCGAGGTAAAGTTCCATCAGTTCATCCTGAACGACGACTACGGGTCCGGGTTCACCAACGGGTTGATGGTCAAGGACCTGACGACCGCGCAGGACCTCGCGCGGGAAACCGAGGTCCCGGCGCCCTTCACCGCCCTGGTAAGGGAAATCTTCGCCGCGACGCGCACGGAATTCGGGCAGGATTCGGACCACACCGAGGTGGTGCGCTGGCAACAGGCGATTGCGAAGGCGAAATTGTCCGGCGGCTAGGTCCGGCCTTGGCCGACTTTCCTAATCGGCCGCCTCGCTGGCGGCGTCCTCGTGCTCGGCGATGAATTTCTCCGCGTCGAGCGCCGCCATACAGCCCATGCCCGCCGCCGTCACGGCCTGCCGGTATATCTTGTCGACCACGTCGCCGGCGGCGAATACGCCAGGAACATTCGTCGCGGTGCTGCCGGACTTGGTCAGGATATAACCCTCGTCGTCCATATCGACTTTGCCCTTGAACACCTGTGTCGCCGGGTCGTGGCCGATCGCGACGAAGAAACCCTGACAGGGAATTTCGCGCGTCTCGCCGGATTTCACGTTCTTGATCCGCACGCCGGTGACGCCCAACGGATCGTCCTGGCCCAGCACTTCCTCGACGATACTGTCCCAGGCCATCTCGATCTTCGGATTCTTCAGCAGGCGATCCTGCATGATCTGCTCCGCCCGCAGCGCGTCGCGCCTGTGGATCAGCGTCACCTTGGACGCATGGTTGGTCAGGTAGATCGCTTCCTCCACGGCGGTGTTGCCGCCGCCGACCACGGTGACCTCCTGGTCGCGGAAGAAGAAGCCGTCGCAGGTGGCGCAGGCGGAAACGCCGAAACCCTGGAATTTCTGTTCGGAGTCGAGGCCCAGCCAGCGCGCCTGCGCGCCGGTGCTGATGATCACCGAATCGCCGGAATAGGTATTGCCGCTATCCCCGGTCGCCTGGAACGGGCGCTGGGTGAAATCAACGTCGGTGATGATGTCGTAGATCATCTCGGTGCCGACATGCTCCGCCTGCTTCTGCATCTGCTCCATCAGCCACGGACCCTGGATGACATCGGCGAAGCCGGGATAGTTTTCGACATCGGTCGTAATGGTCATTTGACCGCCCGGCTGCAGCCCGGCGACGATCTTCGGCGACAGGTTGGCGCGCGCGGCATAGATCGCAGCGGTATATCCCGCGGGTCCCGAACCAATGATGAGTACCTTGCTATGGTGATGTTCCGCCATCGCCGATCTCCTGCCGAAAAGGTGAAAATTGCCGCGCCGCTGCAGCACTAGATGCAGTTAGTACGCCCGTGCCGTCGGATCAAGGTCTTGAGGCCGAAACGCCCCTATTCCCAATGCAACGGGTCGGCATCGAGCCGCACCGCGATCCCTTCGGTTTCCTTGGATACCGCCGGAAACCGCGCCATCACAAGCGGATCATGCCCGGCGATGACGTGTTGCGGCGAGTCCGCCAAAGCCTGCACGGTGCGATAGCCTTCCAGTACATGGCCCATGTTGAAAACGATGGGGAACGGGTTTTGCCTGTTCATATTGTCGTAGAAATGCGTGGCATCGGATGCGATCACCATCCAGCCCCGCCGGGTCCACACCCGCACGACCTGCAGGCCGTCGGTATGCCCCCCCACGTGATGCAATGACAGACCCGGCGCGATCTCGCGCACGCCGTCGACGAAATCGACCCGGTCGTCATACAGTGCCCGCACCAGGTCGGTGACATAGTCGACGGCGAAGGAATGGCGGATGGTTTTCTCGGCCATGAAACGGCCGGTGGCAAAGGCCATCTCACGGTCCTGCACATAAAACTTCGCCTTTGGGAACTGGTTCATGTTCCCGCAATGGTCATAGTGCATATGCGTTAGGATGATTTCCTCGACATTCTCGGCCTCGACGCCGATCAGCCGCAGTCCCTCCGCCGGGGACCGGAGATGGTCGCGCTTGCGCGCCGCGGCCTCGGCCTCGTCGAACCCGGTATCCACAACATAGGTCTTGGTCTTCCCCACGATGGCCCAGACGTAATAGTCGAGCGGCATCGGCACATCATGTGCGTCGGAAAAGATCAGATTGTTGGCACGCACCGCATCGCGGTAGGCGTATTTGACGGCGTAAATTTCATAAGACTCCAGCGATGTGCTCATACCTGCGATCCTTGATACTCTCACATGTCACGACGAACGGACCCTCATGCTATCCGCTTCGGGTCCAAACACGAAATGGGAGACGGCGATGTCGGCGGTGAACGCGGTTGGATTTATCGGTTTGGGCGTCATGGGCGGGGCCATGTGCCGCAATCTCGCAAAGAAATGCGGAAAGACCGTCGTCGGCTACGATACGCGTCCGGAAATGCTCGCGGCGCTCGCAGACGACGGCGTCGAGCCCGCCGAGTCCATCGCCGATCTGGTCGGCCGCGTGGACATCATTTTCCTGTGCCTGCCCGGCGAGCCGGAAGTCGACGCGGTCTGTTTCGGCGCGGGGGGTGTGGTCGAGTCGATCCGGGCTGGCCAAACGCTGGTGGACACGTCTACCGTCACCCCCAGCATGGGCCGCAAGGTCGCCGCCGCCCTGGCCGAAAAATCCGCCGACTTCGCCGACGCCCCGATCGCGCGCGCCCGTTTCGCCGCGATCGACGGGACGCTCAGCATCATGGTGGGGGGCGAGGAATCGGTGCTGGAACGCATCCGCCCCTATCTCGACTGCATGGGGACCGATATCACCCATTGCGGCGGCGTCGGCACCGGACAGGTGATGAAGCTCATGAACAACATGGTCGTGTTCGAGAACCTGAACGCCATCGCCGAGGCCGTCACCATCGCCAAGAAATCGGGTATCGAGCCGCAACTCTTCCTCGAAACGCTCGCCAAGGGGTCCGGCGACAGTTTCGTTTGCCGCAACCACGGCCTCAAGTCGATGGCCATCGACGACCATCCGGAAGAGGCTTTCCCGGTCACCTATGCGATCAAGGATGTCAGCTACGCGCTGAAACTCGCGGAAGAGACCGGCGTGGACGCGAAAGGCGCGAAACTGACCGTCGAACGCCTTAAGGAGGCCGAAGCCGCCGGTTACGGCAAGAACTACAGCACGGTGATCCAGCGCATCATCGAAGGACGCTGATCAACGACCGACGGCGTAGCCCTGCATGCCGCGCGGGTTGGCACCCGCCTTGAGCAATCCGTCTTCCTGTGACGCGGCGGTCAGCCGGCCTTCCGACCAATCTTCGCCCACCTCGACGCGGTGGCCCCGCGCTTCCAGGTTGGACACGGTCGCCGGATCGAACCTGCCCTCGACCACCAGCTTCCCCGGCATCGCCGCCCGCGGATAGAAGGACCCGGGGAAATGCTCGTTGTGGAAGGACGGCGCGTCGATCGATTCCTGCAGGTTCATGCCATGCGCCAGATGCCGCGCCAGGAAGATCGCCTGCCATTGGTCCTGCTGGTCGCCGCCCGGCGTGCCGTAGGACATGTAGGGCTTGCCGTCGCGGATCACCATCGACGGCGACAAGGTCGAGCGCGGCCGCTTGCCCGGCACCAAAGTGGCGGGTTTGTCTTCCTCCAACCAGAACATCTGGCAGCGCGAGTTCAGGCAGAAGCCGAGTTCCGGAATCACCGGCGAGCTTTGCAGCCAGCCGCCGCTCGGCGTCGCCGACACCATGTTGCCGTCCTTGTCGATCACGTCCACATGACAGGTATCGCCGGTGGCGGGGATTTCCCGGCCGACCGTCGGCTCGCCGATCCCGGCCGCGGCGGACGCGTCCTGACCGGCACGCACCGACCGTTCGTAGTCGACCGCTGCGCCATAGCCCTCGATCGTGCCCGGCCGCAGGTCGAGCGACGCATCCGGCCCGACCAGTTTGCGCCGCTCGTCGTTATAGGCGTCGGACAGCAGCGTCTCGACAGGCACGTCCACATGGTCCGGATCGCCGTAGAAGGCTTCGCGGTCGGCGAAGGCCAGCTTGGCCGTCTCGGTCACGATGTGGACAAATTCGGGTCCGGTCGGGTCCATGCTCTCCAGGTCGAAACCGCTCAACAGCGCCAGTTGCTGCAGCATCACCGGCCCCTGCGACCACGGTCCGCCCTTGAGGACGGTCACGCCGCGGAAGTCATACCGCAGCGGGTCTTCGGTGCTGGCGCGCCAGCGCGCCATGTCATCGCCGGTCAGGACGCCGGTATGCGCCTCGCCGGTGACGTCCATCGCCGCCGTCTCGCGGCAGAATTTGTCGATCGCTTCCGCGACGAAGCCTTCATAAAACGCGTTCCGCGCCGCATCGATCTGCGCCTCGCGGTTGCCGCCGGCCGCCTTTGCCTCGTCCAGGATGCGCCGCCACGTCTTCGCGATCCCGGTATTCCCCAGCAGCTTGCCCGGCTTCGGCATGTTACCGCCCGGCAGGTACACCGCCGCCGAGCTGGTCCAATGGTTGCGGAACATCTCCTCGACGGTGCTGATCGTGTCGCAGACGCGCGAGACGATGGGCGCGCCCTTCTCCGCATAGGCGATCGCCGGCGCCCAAACCTCATCCAACGGCATCGTGCCGTAGTCCCGCAGCATCAGCAGCCAAGCATCGAACGCGCCCGGCACCACCGTCGCCAACAGGCCGTTGCCCGGCACCATGTCCAGGCCGAGACCCTTGTAATACTCGATCGACGCCCCCGATGGCGCCACGCCCTGACCGCAGATCATCTTGTAAGCGTCGCTGCCGCGATGATGGATCAACACCGGCATATCGCCGCCCGGGCCGTTCAGATGCGGTTCCGCGATATGCAGGACGAATCCGGCGGCAACGGCCGCATCGAAGGCGTTACCGCCCTTTTCCAGCATGGCCATGCCGGCGGCGGACGCCAGCCAATGGGTGGTGGAGACGACACCGAAGGTGCCGAGGATTTCCGGGCGTGTGGTAAACATCGGGGACTCCTAAAGTCCGAAAGGGGAGAGCGGGAGTCTAGCGGCTGCGCTCCGCCTCGGCAATCGATGGCCGACTTGACCGGGCATCATATCTGCGCCATCTGTCAGGCGGGTTGGCAAGAGAAATCAAAGAGATGACCTTAACCTTCAATCGCGAACTGAATTTCACCTATGGCCGCGTTTCGGTGCTGACGCCGATGATCCGCCGCGTCGTGGCGCAGAATCCCAGCGCCTTCACCTTCAAGGGCACCGGCACCTACATCATCGGCCGGGGCGAGGTCGCGGTGATCGACCCCGGTCCGTTGGACGAGGACCACGTGGCCGCGTTGCTGCACGCGCTGAAGGGCGAGACGGTGACCCACATCCTGATCACCCATACCCATCGCGATCATTCGCCGGCGGTCCGCCTTCTACAGCCGGAGACCGACGCCCCGACCTACGGATACGGCCCGCACGGCGGCGACCGCGACGTACCGAAGGTCGAGGAAGGCGCCGATTTCGACTTCCGCCCGGATATCACCGTCAAGGACGGCGACGTCATCGAAGGCAAGGACTGGACCGTCGAGGCGGTGCACACGCCGGGCCACACGTCCAACCATCTCTGCTTTTCGTTTCGCGAGGAAAGCACCCTGTTCAGCGGCGACCAGGTGATGGGCTGGTCCACCACCGTGGTCTCGCAGCCGGACGGCGACATGGCCGACTACATGGCGTCGCTGGAAAAACTGCTGCGGCGCGATGAGAAGGTCTATTGGCCGACCCACGGCACCTGCATCGAGAACCCGAAGGAATACGTGACCAACCTGCTGGCGCACCGGCACGGCCGCGAAGACCAGATCGCCGCCTGTCTCGCCGACGGCAAGGGCACGATCGAGTCCATGGTCGACACGATGTATGTCGGCCTCGATCCGCGCCTCTATAACGGCGCGAAACGCTCGGTGCAGTCGCACCTGATCCACATGATCGAAACGGGCCGCGTCGTCAGCAACGGCGGCACGGAGCTGGACGCGGTATACTCCCTGGCCAATTAGGCCACCGTTATGGGAGCGAAACAGCGTGGGTATCGCGTGGAGTCCTGACGCCACGGCTCGGATCGTCGAGACATTCCTCGATCAACACGGTCTTGCCGAACCCGTTGTCGACCTGGTCCGGTTTCACCAAAACGCCGTCTATCGGCTGCCGAGCAATGGGCTGACCGTTCGTATCTACGGCCCGGAAGACGGCGCATCCAAGGCGCGGCTGATGATCGCCTTCGCCGGTTTCCTGAAAGAGAAAGACCTACCCGCCGTCCGCCTGTCCGACCGCTTCCCCGGTCAGCCCTTCGACATCGGCGGGCGGCAGGTCACGATCTGGGACTGGCTGGAGAGCGATGAATCCGCCAACGCAACCAATGGCGGATACCATGCCTTCGGCGCAGCGTTGCGCGACCTGCATGCGGTCTCGGGCGATTTCGACTTTCCGGTCGCCGATCTCGATCCCTTGAAGAAAATCCGCAACCGCCTCGACCGGCTAGCAGCCGATGGCCGTTTGGCGGACCGGCATCTCGATATTCTGGAAGCGAGCTACGCGCGGACGCGTGAGCTTGCGCCGGGCCTGACGCAATCCCGCTTGGGCGCCGGCGTCCTGCACGGCGACGCATTGCGGAAGAACGCGGTGCAATCGAGCGGGCACATGCACCTGATCGATTTCGACTCGGTCTGCCGCGGCCCCCTCGAATGGGACATCGCACCGACACTGGTCGCGGAAAAACGCTTCGGGCTCGGCGCGGCGGACTGCGATGCCTTCCTGGCGGGATACGGTATCGACCGCAGCGCCCTCCCCGACATCGAGCCCGCGATGATCGTCAAGCAACTGTCCATGACCGTCGTACTGTGCCTGAAGGCGGGCGAATCCGACACCATCGACGCTGAAATCGACCGGCGGCTTGAAGCCTGGAACGCATGGGATTTCGAAACGCCGTGGAACTCTCCGGCTCTAGGATGAGTCCCGCGTCCGGCGTTCCCACCGTGCCGCGACCAGGAAGACCACGAAGCACAGGCCGGCCCCGACCGCGAGCGGCCAGTACAGGCCCGCCCGGTCGGCGACCCATCCCATGGCGACGCCGCCGAGCGCGGGGACGCCGCGGTTGATCAGCCCGTTGAAGCTGAGGACGCGGCCGCGCACGCGGTTGTCCACCTTCACCTGGATCATCGTCATCGTGCCGACGCCCGAACTGGTCATCGCATAGCCGAACACGACGAGCGCGAGTACGCCGACCCAGAGGAACTCGGTCGCGATGAAGCCGATGACGCTGATCACCGACAGCAACGCGCTGAACACCACGCGCGCGGCCAGCCCGTCGATGTTATGGCGCTTGGCCAAGACCAGCCCGGCAAGCGTCGCGCCCACGCCGCGCGCCGCCGTCAACATGGCGAGCCCGCCCGCCCCGGCAGCGAATATCAATTCGGTCGCCGCCGGCAGCAACTCGTTCATGGGTCGCACGAGCAAGGACATCGCGAGGGACAGCAGGATCAGCGGCCCGATCGTCGCGTGCCGCATGGTGTAGCGGTACCCCAGCAACATGTCTCCGAGAATGGTCAACTGGCGGCCGGTCGGCGCCTCGCGCGGCGGCAGCTTCATGATCAGCAGGGCGAAGATGACGCAAAGATAACTGGCCGCGTTGATCGCGAAGGCGGGCGCCAGGCCATAGGCGGCGATCACCACCCCGGCGACGGCCGGGCCGATGAACCGCGCGACGTTGAAGATGATCGAGTTGATGGCGACCGCGGATGTCAGGTCTTCCTTCTTCACGAGGCTGGGGATCAGGGATTGCCGTGCCGGCTGGTTGAATCCGCCGACCGCGCCCTGGAACAACGCCAACGCGAAGAGCAATTCGATCGTGATCGCGTCGGAGAAGACGAAGCCGAATAGCAGGAGCGACTGTACGACCGAAAGCGACTGGCAGAAGACCACCACCTTCAACCGGTCGATACGATCCGCCAGCACGCCGCCGAACGGCCCCAAGACGACGACCGGGAAAAGGTCTGCGAAAGCGACCGCCGCCACCCAAAAGGCAGACTCGGTCAGCGTCCACGACAGCCAACCCACCGCGAGCCGCTGAACCCATAGGCCCGTGTGGCTGAAGATGTTGCCAGTCGTGTAGATCGCAAAATTGCGGTTGCGGAACGCGCCGGTGACGGCGCTGAAATCCGCCCAGCCTTTGAACATTCAGGAACGGTTACTTTTGTGCTGCCGGCCCGCGCGGCGGGGCCAGAGGGCTGCATTTTAACACCGCGCGCCCTAAATAGGACAGGGCCGCATCAACGATTGACCGCGGCTGTCGCAATCCCGACACTGCGCCCGCCCGAGAACCACGCCCGTTAACCAGGGACCACGCCGATGAAGACCGACACGCCGACGACGATCCACCGCAAGGACTACACGCCGCCCGCTTACCGTATCGAGACGACCGATCTCGATGTCGCCCTCGGCGAGGAGAACACCCGCGTGACCGCGCGGCTGCGGATCGTGGCGGCCGCCGACGATGCCGGGCCATTGGTGCTCGACGGGGAACATCTTAAATTGGACTCGATCGCAATCGACGGGCAGCCCCTCTCCGTGGACGCGTACGATCTGTCCGAAACGACCCTCACCCTCCATGCGCCGCCGACGCAATTCACCCTAGAGACCGTGGCGGTCATCCAGCCGCAGAACAACACGGCGCTGGAAGGTCTGTTTAAGTCCAGCGGCAATTTCTGCACCCAATGCGAGGCCGAAGGCTTCCGGCGAATCACCTGGTATCTCGACCGGCCGGACTCGCTCTCCGTCTTCACGACGCGGATCAGCGGCGACAAGACGCTCTATCCCGTGCTGCTGTCGAACGGCAACCTGACCGACAGCGGCGAGCTCGACGGCGGGCGTCATTTCGCGGTCTGGCACGACCCCTTCCCGAAACCCTGTTACCTGTTCGCGCTGGTCGCCGGGAACCTCGCCTGCGTCGAAGACAGGTTCACGACCGCATCGGGCCGCGAAGTCGCCTTGCGGCTGTACGTCGAGCCCGGCAAGGAAGACCGCTGCGGGCACGCGATGGAGTCGCTGAAGAAATCCATGCGCTGGGACGAGGACGTGTTCGGCCTGGAATACGACCTGGACATCTACATGATCGTCGCGGTCAGCGACTTCAACATGGGCGCGATGGAGAACAAAGGCCTGAACGTGTTCAACGACAAATACGTGCTGGCCAATCCGGAAACCGCGACCGACGCCGACTATGCGCATATCGAAGCGATCATTGCGCACGAGTATTTCCACAACTGGACCGGCAACCGCGTCACCTGTCGCGACTGGTTCCAACTCAGCCTGAAGGAAGGCCTGACGGTGTTCCGCGACCAGCAGTTCTCCGCAGACATGGGATCGGCGGCGGTCGAGCGAATCAAGCAGGTCCGCGCCCTGCGCGCGCGCCAATTCCCCGAGGACGCGGGCCCAATGGCCCATCCGGTGCGGCCGGATTCTTATATCGAAATCAACAACTTCTATACCTCGACCGTTTACGAGAAAGGGGCCGAGGTCATCCGCATGATGCACCGGCTGCTCGGCCGCGGCGGCTTCCGCAAGGGCATGGACCTCTACTTCGAACGGCACGACGGTCAGGCGGTCACCTGCGAGGATTTCGTCAAGGCGATGGAAGACGCCAACGGCGCAGACCTGCAACAGTTCCGGCGCTGGTACAGCCAGGCGGGAACACCGGCGCTCACGGTATCCGACGCCTATGACGCCGATGCGAAGACCTACGACCTTACCATCGCCCAAACCACCGCCCCGACGCCGGGACAGGACACAAAGGAACCGCTGCACATTCCCATCGAAGTGGGATTGCTCGGCAGCGACGGCGCGGCCCTGGCGACCGGCCTCGACGGCGGCGGCGGTACGGCATCCTCGCGTATCTTGAACCTGCAGGACGCCGAACAGACCTTCCGTTTCACCGATGTGCCGGAAGAACCGACCCCGTCGATCCTGCGGGAGTTCTCCGCGCCCGCCACCGTGAAGATGGATCTGTCCGGCGAGCAGCGCCGCCGCCTGATCGCCCATGACGCGGACCCGTTCACGCGCTGGGAGTCTGCGCAGCAATACGGGACGGCGTTGCTGCTCGACATGATCGCCGCGATTCAAGCGGGTAAGGATCCGGTCCTCGATACCGCCTTCATCGGCGCGCTCGGCAACGTCCTACAAGACAGCGCGCTCGACAAGGCGCTGATCGCCGAGACCTTGGTCCTGCCAAGCGAGGAGTATCTCGGCCAGCAAATGGATCAGGTGGATGTGGATGCGACCCATGCGGCGCGCGAATTGCTCCGGCGAAGCATCGGCAGCCAATTGAAGGATGCGTTCCTCGCCGCCTACCACGGCAATGCGAGCAACCGGCCCTACGAACCCACGCCCGAGGAAGCGGGCCGGCGGCGCCTGCGCAACATCGCGCTCAGCTATCTCGGTGCGACCGAGGACCCTGCGATGGTCGATCTCTGCGTCGAACAGACTCACACTGCAGACAACATGACCGACCATATGGGCGCGCTGGCGGTGCTGAACGACCTGGACGGTCCGGCCCGCGGCGATGCGATGGACGCCTTCTACGCGAAATGGAAGGACGACGCCTTGGTGGTGGACAAATGGTTCTCGTTACAAGCCATCTCGACCCTGCCCGGTACGCTGAAAGCGGTCTCGGGGCTCTTGAGCCACCCGGCCTTCTCGATGCGGACGCCGAACAAGGTGCGCGCCCTGATCGGCGCGTTCTGCATGGCGAACCCGCTCCGGTTTCATGCCGGCGACGGCAGCGGCTACGACTTCCTAGCCGAGCGCGTCCGGGAACTCGACCCGCTGAACCCACAGGTCGCCGCGCGGCTTGTCGGCGCTTTCGGCCAGTGGCGGCGCTACGACGATTACCGTCAAACACGGATGAAGGCGGCGTTGGAACAAATCGTGTCGACGGAAGGCCTGTCCCGCGACGTCTACGAAATCGCATCGAAGACGCTCGGCAAATCATAACGGCCCGACCATCCTCAAATCCCCCTCACGGGAAATTTAAAGGCCCGCGATCAGCGATCTGGTGTACTACTCGCGTACCGATGAGGGGCGGACTCAGCGAGGATCACGATGGCCAAAACAATAGAAACGGATATCTGCATCATCGGCGCGGGATCGGGCGGCCTTTCCGTCGCCGCCGGCGCGTCGCAGATGGGCGCCCGCACCGTCCTACTCGAAAAGGGCAAGATGGGCGGCGATTGCCTGAATTACGGTTGCGTGCCCTCCAAGGCGCTGATCGCCGCCGGTCACGCGGCGCACGTGATACGCAACGGCCAGAAGTTCGGCATCGCCTCGCAGGAGCCGCAAGTGGATTTCCAAGGCGTGCACGACCATGTCCACGGCGTGATCGGCGCCATCGCCCCGCACGACTCCGTCGAACGGTTCGAAGGCCTCGGCGTGACGGTCATCCAGAAAGCCGGGAAGTTCGTCGGCCCGACGGAGATCGAAGCGGGCGATACCCGGATCAAGGCGAAATACGTGGTCGTCGCCACGGGCTCCTCCGCCGGCGTTCCACCGATCCCGGGGCTGCAGGACGTGCCCTTCATGACCAACGAGACGGTCTTCGACCTGACCGAGCGGCCCACGCATCTGATCGTCGTGGGCGGCGGGCCGATCGGCAGCGAGTTGGCGCAAGCGCATCGCCGCCTCGGCGCGAAGGTCACCGTGCTGGAGATGTTCAGCATCCTCGGCAAGGACGACCCGGAGGTGACCGAAGTCGTAAAACGGCGCATGGCGCAGGAAGGCATCGACCTGCGCGAAGGCATCTCGATCAAGCAGGTCGCCAAGGAGGGTGACGGCGTGTCGGTCGAAATCGAGACCGACGGGGCGACGGAAAAGATTGCCGGCAGCCATCTGCTGATCGCCGCCGGGCGCAGCCCGAACCTGGATGGCCTCGACCTGGAGGCCGCGGGCATCGCCTACAGCAAGAAGGGCATCGAGGTGGACGACCGGCTGCGCACCAGCAACAAAAAGGTCTTCGCCATCGGCGACGTCGCCGGGGGTTATCAGTTCACCCACATGGCCGGCTATCATGCAGGGATCGTCATCCGCAACATGCTGTTCAAGCTGCCGGCCAAAGTAAACTACCGGGCGGTGCCCTGGGTCACCTACACCGATCCCGAGATCGCCCATGTCGGCCAGACCGAGGCCCAGGCCAAGGAAACGCTCGGCAAGAATATCCGCATCCTGCGCTTTGCCTTCAACGAGAACGACCGTGCCCAAGCGGAACGCGAGACCGACGGCCTCATCAAAGTGGTCGCCGACAAGAAGGGGCGCGTCCTCGGCGCGTCGATCGCCGGCGCGCGGGCGGGCGAACTGCTGCTGCCCTGGGTGATGGCGGTCGATCAGAAACAGAAGATCGGCAAGTTCGCCGGGTTGATCGCGCCCTATCCGACGCTCAGCGAAGTCTCGAAACGCGCGGCGGGCAGCTACTACATCCCGTCGCTATTCAGCGAACGCACGAAGAAGATCGTCCGCTTCCTGATGAAATGGTTCTGAGCGCTTAGCGCGGGCCGAGACCGTAAGGCTTGGCCCAGATCAACCCTTCCAGCGTATCGCCCTTCGGCGCATACTCGCAGCCGACCCAGCCGGCATAGCCGAGGTCTTCGATCACGCCGAACATATGCGGGATGTTGACCTCGCCGTATTGCGGCTCGTGCCGGCCCGGCACGCTGGAGAATTGGATATGGCTGATCAGGTCCCAGTTGCGCCGCAAGCCCTCGGCCAGGTCCCCTTCCATGATCTGCATGTGATACAGGTCGTATTGCAGGAACAGGTTGTCGCTGCCGACCGCGTCGATGATCCGCCGGGTATGCGCCGTGTCCGTATGCAGATAGCCCGGCACGTCGCGCAGGTTCAGCGGTTCCAGGTTGAGTTTCACGCCCTGCGCCTTCGCCACCTCGGCGGCGACCATCAGGTTGTCGATGAAGACTTCCTCACAGGCGGCGGCGGGTGTGCCGTCCGGCACCACGCCCGCCATCAGATGGATCATGCCCGCACCCAGGCCGGTTGCGTATTCCAACGCCATGTCGAGACTCTCGCGGAAATCGCCCTGCCGGCCCGGCAACGCCGCGAGCCCCTTCTCGCCGGCATCGGCGTCGCCCGGCGGCGAGTTGAGCAGGATCAGCTCGACGCCCGCGTCGTCGATCCATTGCCGCACCTCGGCCACCGGTTTGTCGTAGGGCCGCAGGTATTCGACCGCCTCGAACCCGGCCGCGCGCGCCGCCTTGAACCGCGCCGGCGGCTCCAGTTCGGGAAACATCATCGACAGATTGGCGGCGAATTTCAGCATGGTCCCCTCCTCATTCGGAAGCGGCCACTCTAGGCAACGGAACGGGGGATCGGCAACCGCCCCGGTACCACTAGACGGTCAGCCGACGATCGCGCGCATCGCATCGCCCGCCATCGACGGGGAGTCGAGGACCTGCACCCCGGCCGCTTCGAAGGCGGCCTTCTTCGACGCGTAGGTGCCCTTGTCGCCCACCACGATCGCGCCGGCATGGCCCATCTTCTTGCCTTCGGGCGACGCCGCGCCCGCGACGAAGGCGACCATCGGCTTGTTCATGGATGCGGCGTATTCGGCCGCCTCTTCTTCCATGGTGCCGCCGATCTCGCCGACGATGACGACCTGATCGGTGCCTTCATGCGCGTCGAGCTGTTTCAGCGCCTGCAACGTGGTCGTCCCGATGATCGGATCGCCGCCGATGCCGATGAAGGCCGAAATGCCGAACCCGGCCTCGACCATCTTCATGCAGATGAAGGTGCCGAGACTGCCGCTGCGCGAGATCACGCCGACGCGGCCCGGCTTCATGATGCGTTCGTTGAAGGCCGGCATGAAGCCGACGAAGTTCTCGCCGGTGGTTACCACCCCGGTCGTGTTCGGGCCGATCACCTGGCAGCCGGCCTCGTCCGCCGCGGCGAGGAAATACATGACGTCCTGAACCGGGATATGCTCGGTCAGGCAGACGATCTTCTTCACTCCGGCCTGGATCGCGTCCATCGCCGCCGCCTTCGCGCCGAGCGGCGGGATGAACATGACCGCGACCTCGAACCCCTTGTCGGCCATGGCGTCCTGCGCCGTGCCGTAGACCGGCAGGCCGATATGCTCGGTGCCGGCCTTCCGCGGATTGACCCCGCCCATGATCTGGGTGCCGTATTCCATCATGCGTTCGGCCCAGAAGGTGCCCTGCTTGCCTGTAAGCCCCTGCACCAGAACGCGGTCGTTTTTCTGAACAATCATTTCGCTGCCGCCACCGCCGCTTTTACGGCGTCATCCATTTTGTCGTAAGGCTCCATGCCCAGCCGGTCGCGCACCATGGCGACCGCTTCGACATCGCCGGTGCCATGGATCGAGAAGAAGACCGGAAGGTCCGGCTTCAATTCGAGCCATGCGTTGACGATACCCTCGGCCATCACGTCGGTGCGGGCGAACGCGCCGCAGAAATTCACCAGCAGGCTCTTGATCTTCGGGTTGGCCATGACGAGTTCGAGCGCCGGCTTGCCGAGCGTGTAGGCCTCGCCGCCGATCTCGAGGAAATTCGCCGGCTGCCCGCCGTAATACCGCACCATATCCATGGTGGTCATCGTGAGGCCCGCGCCGTTGGCGAGGATGCCGACATCGCCGTCCAGGTCGATGTATTTGAGACCCGCCGCGCGCGCCTGTTCCTCGAGCGCCGTCAATTTCTCGGGCGCCGCCTTCTCGCGCAACTCCGCATGGCGCACCGCCCCGGAATCCTCCAACGTGAACTTGCAGTCGAGCGCCACGATGTCGCCCGCCCCTGTCACGACCAGCGGATTGATCTCGACCAGCTCGCCGTCATTCTCGGCATACACCTGGTAGAGCTTTTCGAGCGCCGCCGAAGTGGCAGCCTGACGGTCGCCCAGGCCAAGCGGCGCAAGCATGGCGTCGATCGCCGCCCCGGTGACCCCTTGGCGGATATCGACCGGCAGCCGAACCAGCTTGTCCGGATGGTCGGCGGCGACCTCCTCGATATCCATGCCGCCCTCGGTCGAGAACATGATCAACGGGCCCTTGCTCGCCTGATCGTTCATCACGGCGGCGTAATACTCCGTGCCGATGTCGACCTGCGCCTCGACCAGGACCTTCTCGACGGTGTGGAGGCCGATGGTCATGCCGATGATCGCCTCCGCGGCCGCGCGCGCCTCGTCCGGCGTGCCGGCTAGCTTGATTCCCCCTGCCTTACCGCGCTTACCGGTCGGCACCTGCGCCTTGACCACACAGGGTCCGATCCGCGCCGCGACATCCGCCGCTTCGTCGGCGGTCGTGGCCAGGGCGCTATCAGGTACAGCGATCCCGGCGGCGGCAAGCAGAGGCTTCGCCGCGTATTCCTCGAAATCCATCGGTTATTTCCCGTAGCGTTTCCAGTGATCGCCGAACAGTTCTTCCTCGCTCGGCTTATCCTCGGGGATCTCGGTGACGAGATGGGTGACATTGATGAAATGCCGCCAGTTCAGGTTCTCCGAGATCGAATTGCCGGCCCAGGTGCCGCAGCCCATCGACAGCGTGAAGTTCAGGCCGTTGGTGAAGGACCCGCCGTTGCCGAAGGTATGCGCTTGGTTGACCAGCACGCGCACGACCTTCAAGTCTTCGGCCAGCGACCGGGCGTGATCCGGCGTCTTGGTGTGGATGCCGACCGAGTGCCCGGCGCCCTGGTAGTCCAGGATCGCCTGCACATGGTCCTTAGCGGCTTGGAAGTCCTTCGCCTTGTAGACCGTTAACGCCAAGGACAGTTTTTCGCCGGAGAACGGATGGTCCGGTCCGATGCCTTCGTCCTCCACCATGAAGAATTTCGCCGACTTCGCCGCGTCCGGCAGACCGCAAAGGTCAGCGAAGATGTCGGGGTCGCGCGCGATGATGTGGCGATTCAGTTTGCCGTCCTTCCACAAGGTGTCGCGGATGCGGGTGCATTCCTCGGCGGTGGCGCGATAACCGCCCGCGCGCTCCAACGCCGCCATGGCATCTTCGTAGCAGTCCTCGACGATGGTGACGGAATTCTCCGACGAGCAGGACGTGGCGTTGTCGAAGATCTTCGACGCGCAGATCTTCTGCGCCGCGTCGTCGAAATCGGCATCCGAATCGATGATTACCGGCACGTTGCCCGCGCCGACGCCGATCGCCGGCGTGCCGCTGGAATAGGCGCCGCGCACATTGTTCTGACTGCCGGTCACCACCACGAGGTCGACCGCCTGCATCAGCATTGTCGTCATCTCGCGGGTCACCGGCGACGGCAGGATCTGTACCAGGTCTTCCGGCAAACCGATCTTCTTCAGCTCGGCGCGCATGAAATCGACCGTCATCGCCGTGGTCGCATAGCCGGACGGCGACGGCGCCACGATGACCGCATTGCCGCCCTTGACCGCCATCATGGCCTTGTTCACGGGCGTGGCGGCCGGGTTGGTCGAGGGCGTGATGGCGCCGACGACACCGACCGGCTTCGCGTATTTCACCAGACCCTTGGCCTTGTCTTCCTCGATGATTCCGACGGTGCGTTCGCGCATCAGGTCGCGCAGCGTCCCGAAGGTTTTGCGCGTGTTCTTGATGATCTTATCCGGGACGTTGCCCAAGCCCGTGTCCCGCACCGCGGTTTCGGCCAATTCCTTCGCGTGATCCGGATGATAGATCGACCAGGCCAGGGCGGTGACCGCCTCGTCCACACGGGCCTGATCCGCCCCCTCAAAGGCCTGCATGGCGATGCGGCCCTGCCGCACCAACGCATCGACGGCGGCAGCCACCACCGCAGAATCCTGTCCAGCCTTATTCGGTTCGGCGATTGCCTGCGACATCACGATCTCCCATCCTTCAAAACGTGCAAAATTTCACTGAATAAAACATAACGTTCCGTTTTTTGCAATTTTTACCGGAAATTTTCCGCATTGCATGGAATTTAATGGAAAAGGGCCGCACCCGAACGGTGCGGCCCTTTCCCGTAACCGGTAATGGACAGACTTACATGCCCATGCCGCCCATGCCACCCATGCCGCCCATGTCGGGCATGGCCGGGGCATCGCCCTTGGGCTCCGGTTTCTCGGCAACCATCGCTTCGGTCGTCACCAGCAGGCCCGCGACCGACGCGGCGTCCTGCAGCGCGATGCGCACCACCTTCGCCGGGTCGATGATGCCCGCCTTCACCAGATCGACGTATTTGCCGCTCTGAGCGTCGAAGCCTCGCTTGGTGTCCTTGCCTTCCAGCAACTTGCCGACCACGACCGCGCCGTCTTCGCCGGCGTTTGCCGCGATCTGCTTCGCCGGGGCTTGGATCGCGCGGCGCACGATCTCGACGCCCACACGCTGGTCGTCGTTCTCGGGCTTCACGCCATTGAGCGCCTTCGTGGCGTACAGCAGCGCCGTGCCGCCGCCGGGGACGATGCCCTCTTCGACAGCCGCCCGCGTCGCGTTCATCGCGTCCTCGACACGGTCCTTGCGCTCCTTCACCTCGACTTCCGTCGCACCGCCGACGCGGATCACCGCAACGCCGCCGGCCAGCTTCGCCAGGCGTTCCTGCAGCTTCTCACGGTCGTAGTCCGACGAGGTCTCCTCGATCTGCGCCCGGATCTGGCCGCAGCGGGCCTCGATGTCCTTGCGCTTGCCGGCGCCATCGACGACCGTCGAGTTGTCCTTGTCGATCGACACGCGCTTCGCCGTGCCCATCATGTCGAGCGTCACGTTCTCCAGCTTGATGCCGAGATCCTCGGAAACGACCTGGCCGCCGGTCAGGACCGCGATGTCCTGCAGCATCGCCTTGCGGCGATCGCCGAAGCCCGGCGCCTTCACCGCCGCGACCTTCAGGCCGCCGCGCAGCTTGTTCACCACCAGGGTCGCCAGCGCCTCGCCCTCGATGTCCTCGGCGATGATCAGCAGCGGCTTGCCCGACTGCACCACCGCTTCCAGCACCGGCAGCATCGGCTGCAGGTTCGTCAGCTTCGATTCGTGCAGCAGGATGAACGGGCTTTCCAGCTCGCACACCATCTTCTCGGCGTTGGTGATGAAGTAGGGCGACAGGTAGCCCCGGTCGAACTGCATGCCCTCGACAACGTCGAGTTCGGTCTCCAGGCTCTTCGCCTCTTCCACCGTGATCACGCCTTCGTTGCCGACCTTGTCCATCGCCCGGGCGATCATGTCGCCAATTTCATTATCGCCATTGGCGGAAATCGTCCCGACCTGGGCGACTTCCGAACCGGCGGAAATGCGCTTGGATCGCTTGTTGATGTCAGCAACGATCGCTTCCACGGCCAAGTCGATGCCGCGCTTGAGGTCCATCGGGTTCATGCCGGCGGCCACCGCCTTGACGCCTTCGCGCACGATCGCACGCGCCAACACCGTGGCGGTCGTCGTGCCGTCGCCGGCGAGATCGTTGGTCTTGCTCGCCACTTCGCGCACCATCTGGGCGCCCATGTTCTCGAACTTGTCCTTGAGCTCGATCTCCTTCGCGACGGTCACCCCGTCCTTGGAGATGCGCGGCGCGCCGAACGACTTGTCGAGGACCACGTTACGGCCCTTCGGGCCGAGCGTGACCTGGACCGCGTCCGCCAGGATATCAATGCCCTTGAGCATTCGGTCCCGGGCATCGGTCGAAAACTTTACTTCTTTAGCTGCCATTGGAATTTTCCTGAATTAGCTCTGAGTTGGATTAAGCCGCTTTCTTTCTTTTCTTCGGCTTGGCCGCCGCGCCCTCGAGCACGGCCATGATGTCGCTTTCCTTCATGATCAACAGGTCCTCGCCGTCGATCTTCACTTCGGTGCCCGACCACTTGCCGAACAGCACCTTGTCGCCTTTTTTGACTTCCATCGGCACCAGTTTGCCTTTTTCATCCCGGCCGCCCGATCCGACGGCGACGATTTCGCCTTGGGTCGGCTTCTCGGTCGCGGTGTCGGGAATAATGATTCCGCCAGAAGTCTTTTGATCTTCGTCGAGCCGGCGAACCGCGACCCGATCATGCAATGGTTTGAACTTCATCGTTTGATCCTTCCGCCCATCGATGGACAAGTCTTTGCAAAGATTAGGGTGCTTGGCGGCAACCCGCCCTGTTAGCACTCCATGTAATCGAGTGCTAAGGCACGTAATCAAGCATTACAAGCGGTTCAAGGGATAAAACGAGATTTTTTTGCTGAACACGACAGAGCAGCCGACCCGCCGGTTTTGGCGCGACAGTATCAAGCGACGCTGATACGGTAATTCGGAAGACGAACATCCGTCCCAATCCGCCGAAACCTGGCGATCGGCAAAGCCAAGAGGTCGCATCCCATGACCGCCGCGCGCACCGTCATCGAACTGATCGGCAACACGCCAATCGTCGAATTGCGACAGATCGATACCGGTCCCTGCCGCCTTTTCGTGAAATTGGAAAACCAGAATCCCGGCGGTTCCATCAAGGACCGCATCGGCCTATCGATGATCGAAGCCGCGGAACGGGACGGCCGCCTGAAACCGGGCGGCACGATCGTCGAGGCGACCGCCGGCAACACCGGCCTCGGTCTCGCCCTGGTCGCCGGCCAGAAAGGATACCGCCTGATCATCGTCATTCCGGACAAGATGAGTCAGGAGAAGATTTTTAACCTAAAGGCGATGGGCGCGGAGATACTGCTCACCCGGTCGGACGTCGGAAAGGGCCACCCGGACTACTACCAGGACAAGGCGGCGGCCATCGTGCAGGAAACGCCGGGCGCGATCCACATCAACCAGTTCGAGAACCCGGCCAACCCGTTGGCGCATGAAACCGGCACAGGCCCGGAAATCTGGGCCCAGATGGAGCACGACGTGGACGCCGTGATCTGCGGCGTCGGATCGGGCGGAACGATCACCGGGCTCAGTCGCTTCTTCGAGAAGGTCAATCCGAACACCGAGATGATCCTGGCCGACCCCAAGGGATCGATCCTCGCCGACTATGTCGACACCGGCGAACTCAAGACCGAGGTCGGAAGCTGGCTTGTCGAAGGCATCGGCGAAGACTTCGTGCCGCCGGTCTGCGACCTGTCGCGGGTCGAGCGCGCGATAACCGTGGACGACGCCGAAAGCTTCCAGACCGCGCGCGAGGTGTTGGAGAAGACCGGCATACTCGCCGGGACGTCCTCCGGCACCCTAATCGCCGCCGCCATCCGCTACTGCCGCGACCAGACCGAGCCGAAACGGGTCGTCACCTTCGTATGCGACAGCGGCAATAAATATCTATCCAAGGCGTTCAACGACTACTGGATGTTCGACCAGGGCCTGCTGAAGCGAAAGACCTATGGTGACCTGCGCGATTTGATATCGCGGCCTTTCGAGGAGGGCGGCACCGTCACCGCGCGTCCCAACGACACGTTGATGACGGTCTATTCGCGCATGAAACTGAACGATGTGTCGCAACTGCCGGTGATGGAAGACGACCAGATCGTCGGCATCATTCATGAGTCCGATATCCTGCTGGCGGTCTACGAGGACCAGGGGAAATTCGGCGAACCGGCCTCGACGGCAATGACGAAGGGGCTGGAAACCGTCGACGCCTCGGCCAACATTCAGGACCTGATGCCGATCTTCGATCATGGCCACGTGGCCATCGTGAAGGACGGCGACACCTTCAGCGGCCTGATCACCCGCATCGACCTACTGAACTATCTGCGCCGGAGTGCGGCATGACCGAGTCGAAACGTCCCAACGCCCCGGAACCGGGCTTTTCCACCAAGGCGGTGCACGCCGGCCAGTCGCCGGACCCGACCACGGGCGCGGTCTGGACCCCGATCTACACCGCCTCGACCTTCATTCAGGAAAGCCCCGGCGTCCACAAGGGCTATGAATACAGCCGCAGCCACAATCCGACGCGGCTCGCCTTCGAACGCAATATCGCCGCATTGGAAAACGGCACGGCGGGCTTCGCCTTCGCATCGGGCATGGCGGCCTCGTCGACGGTCCTGGAATGTCTGGACGCCGGCGGGCATATCATCGCCAGCGACGACCTGTATGGCGGCACCTACCGGTTGTTCGAGAATGTCCGCAAGCGCAGCGCCGGCCTGACCTTCAGCTTCATCGACATGGCCGACAGGGCGGCGCTGGAAGCGGCGATCACGCCCGAGACCAAGATGATCTGGGTCGAGACGCCATCCAATCCGCTGCTTAAGCTGATCGACCTGGAGATGGTGGCGAGCGTGGCCAAATCACGCGGCATTCTGACGGTCGCCGACAATACTTTCGCCACGCCCTGGATTCAGCGGCCGCTCGATATGGGCATCGACATCGTGCTGCACTCCGTCACCAAATACCTGAATGGACATTCCGACGTGGTCGCGGGGGTCGTCGTAGTCGGCGACAACCCGGCCCTGGCCGAGGAATTGACCTTCCTGCAGAACGCGGTCGGCGGCGTCGCCGGCCCATTCGATGCCTATATGGCGATGCGCGGCGTGAAGACCCTGGCACTGCGCATGGAGCGGCATTGCAGCAGCGCGATGCGCGTCGCCGAGTGGCTCGAAGGTCACCCGGGAATCGAGACCGTCTATTATCCGGGCCTCGCCAGCCATCCGCAGCATGATCTGGCCAAGCGGCAGATGTCCGGCTTTGGCGGCATGGTCTCGGCCGTCGTGAAAGGCGGGCTCGACCCGACGAAACGCTTCCTCGAACGCTGCACGCTATTCGCGCTCGCCGAAAGCCTGGGCGGCGTCGAAAGCCTGATCGAGCACCCCGCGATCATGACCCATGCCAGCATTCCGGCGGATATCCGCGCCGCGCTCGGCGTCGATGACGGCCTGGTGCGCCTATCGGTCGGGATCGAGGACATCGACGATCTGATCGACGACTTGGATCAGGCACTCGGCTAGCCCGCCGAGCCCTGTCGCTTTACCAGTTTTTAGACCTTCGACCGGTAATATCCCGTGCACGGTTTAGTCACGACCGGCTATGGCCCGGCCGGTCCGC
Source organism: Alphaproteobacteria bacterium (assembly GCA_965228975.1). Taxonomy (GTDB): domain Bacteria; phylum Pseudomonadota; class Alphaproteobacteria; order UBA8366; family UBA8366; genus JAJFJD01. The sequence continues at coordinate 115,728 of OZ245851.1, read as the reverse complement.
GATGCCGCCTCTGCAACCGCTGAATTCGGAACGGTAACTGGGTATTGAGGGCCCCCTAGCTCGACGGCCACGAGGATTTTTTTGACTTCTGAAACGCAAATCATTCGTTCGCAGCAGGATCTGGCGATGCTTTCCGAACCGCGGTTCATTTACGCCGCGCCCGCCTGGCTGCGCGGTTTTGCGACAGTCATGTTGGTCATCGGCACCTTCATCGGCGGCACTGTCGCCGTAAAAGGCATCGGGGCAGACCATGGTCTTATTCTCGTGTTTGGCGGTTTAGTCGTCGTCGCTATCTGCATTTCCGTTCTTGTCATTGGGCGTCCGAACGACTGGCGCGTATGGATTAATCTCGCCGCCACGCGTAACGGATTGTATCTCGTTGCCCGAGCGCACCAGGTGGTCTTCGTTCCCTGGTCCGATGTCATAAATATCGACGTCGAGCAGAGGCTGAACACCTACTTTGCCCGGTTGACGCTCCGGCTGCCTGAAGAAAGCTGGGCCCAATTCGGAAATACATCCGCGATCGCGGGGACTGGCGTTGTCCGCCAATATCTTGTTTCGGCCATAGGAATGCAGGGCAACGAACTTGTCGACCGCCTCAATGCGTTCCGTGACGCACATGCCTGATTTACATCGGAATTCCAGCGGCTCGATCAGCAAAGTCGGCTAGCGGATTCAGGCGTTGAACTAGTCCTCCACGAGGCCGATATCCTTCCGCATGAGATGCGAGGTCGCGGCGACGCGATAGCCGAGGCGCTCGTAAAACGCGTGCGCGTCATCGCGGCGCGTCTGCGTACCCAACGCCACCGACCCATAGCCATGCGCTGCGGCCCAGTCTTCCGCCCGCCGCATCAGCCTGCGGCCGATACCACCGCCCCGCAGTCCGTCATCGACGACCAGCGCCTGCACGATGACCTCGGGCGGTTTTTCGATGGCGGCACGGGCATAGAAATGGATGAACCCCACGACCCGTCCGTCCCGTTCTGCGACGTCGAGGCTATGCCCCGTCGCCGCCGTGACAGTGATGTAGCGGCGTGCAACCTCGTCCGGTGCGATGTCATACCCCAATTGCACCAACAACGGTTCGAGCGACGGCAGATCGTCCGACGTCATCGCTCGTATCGAGAGTTCCGGCATCTTCCTTCCTAATCCGGATAGTTCGACACCTCGACAAGGTTACCGTCCGGATCGCGGAAATAGACCGAGGTGATCGGTCCCAACGCGCCGGAGCGCGTATCCGGCCCGTTGATGATCTCGACGCCTTCCGCTTCCAGGTGTTTCACCACGTCGTCCATCGGCGTCTCGGTGATCAGGCAGAAATCCCCGCCGCCGATCGACGGCGCCGCCGCGACAAGGCCCGGCCCCCTATCTTTCGGATGCAGGTTGATCTTGTGCTGCCCGAACCGCAGCGCCCAGCGGCCTTCGCCGAAGCTGAACGGCTCCATCCCGAGGACGCGTTTGTAGAAGTCGCAGCTTTCCTCGATATCGTTGACCTTCAACACGAAATGGTCGATCCGTTCGATCCTCATGATGCCTGCCCCTGTCGCTGTCCTTGATACACATCGCGGCGGATCGGCTCCCACCACGCCTTATTCTCGAGATACCAAGCCACCGTGTCGCGGAGCCCGTCCTCGAACCGCCGCGTGGGAACCCACCCCAGATCGCGAGATACCTTTTGCCCATCCAGCGCATAGCGGAAGTCATGCCCCGGCCGGTCGTCGACATACTCGATCAGTGACTCATGCGGCCGATGCGGCGAATCCGGCAGGAACGCATCCAACGCCGTGCAGATGCCCTTCACCACGTCGATGTTCCGGCGCTCCGCCGCACCGGTGAGGTTGTAGGTTTCCCCCGGCCGGCCCTTGCGCAAGACGTGCAGCAACGCCTGGGCATGGTCTTCCACATGCAACCAATCGCGCACATTCTCGCCGCCGCCATAGACCGGCAACGATCCGCCCGACAGTCCTGCCAGGATCATCGTGGGAATCAGTTTTTCGGGGAACTGATACGGGCCGTAATTGTTGCAGCAATTCGTGAGGATCACCGGCAAACCGTAGGTCCGGTGCCAGGCGCGGACCAGATGATCCGATCCGGCCTTGCTCGCCGCGTAAGGCGAACTCGGCCGGTAGGGTGCGATCTCGTCCGCCGGCGGTCCGTCGGCCAGATCGCCATATACTTCGTCGGTCGAGACGTGAAGAAACCGGAATTCATCCCTTTTCGCCGCAGGCAGTGTCTTGTGATAGCCCAACGTCGCCTCGAGCAGCGTATAGGTGCCGAGGACATTTGTATCGATGAACGCGGCGGGATCGTCGATCGACCGGTCCACATGGGATTCGGCCGCAAGATGCATCACCGCATCGGGCGCATGATCCTTGAAGATACGGGCAAGTGCGATAGCATCGCGGATATCCGCATGCTCGAACGCATAGGACGGGTCATCCGCGACCGGTGCCACCGACTCCTTGCGCCCGGCATAGGTCAGGGCATCCAGATTCACGACAGCGCATCCGGCCTCGCCCACCAGATGGCGCACCACGGCGGACCCGATAAACCCAGCACCGCCGGTGACGAGAACTTTCATGCTTTAACAATCCTCATTACAGCAGGTTTGCTGGGAGCGCCTTGCCATTGTCCCATCCGGGAGGCACCATCCGGCCAGCGATTCGCCGACAGCACCGTCCCTATATATCATACGGTCGGCCGCTACGGCGCGACCATCAGCACATTAACGGGGACCATGCGGAAATTCGACCCGAACAACAAAGGCCCATTGGACGGCCTCCGAATCCTCGACCTGTCGCGCCTCGTCGCCGGCAACATGCTCTCGCTGCAACTCGCCGATTTCGGGGCGGAGGTCATCAAGGTCGAGACCCCGCCGCGCGGCGACCCCTTGCGCGACTGGGCGGCCGATAACGTCGAAGTGCACTGGAAGGTCTACTGCCGCAATAAGAAGAGCATCGGCCTGAACTTGCGCGAGGACGCCGCGAAGGAAATCCTGCTGCGGCTAATCGACACCGCCGACGGCATGATCGAGAACTTCCGGCCCGGCACGCTGGAGCGGATGGGCCTGGGGCCGGATGTTTTACTGGAGCGCAACCCCCGCCTGGTGATCGCCCGCGTCTCCGGCTTCGGCCAGACCGGACCGTACCGCGAGAAGCCAGGCTTCGGCACACTGGTCGAAGGCATGTCCGGCTTCGCCTCGCGCAACGGCTTTCCGGACCGGCCACCGCTGCTGCCGCCCTTGGCGCTGGCCGACATGATCGCCGGCCTGTCGGGCGCGATGGCGATGATGGTCGCCTTCTACAACCGCGACCTGAAGGGCGGCAAGGGACAGGTCATGGACCTTTCGCTGCTGGAACCGATCTTCTCCGTTCTGGGACCCGAGGCGGGCACCTATCAGCTCACCGGCGAGGTCAAGGAACGGGTCGGCAACGGTTCGAACACGGCGTCCCCGCGCAACGTCTATATCACCAGCGACGACCGCTTTATCGCGATCTCCGCGTCGATGCAGGTGATGGCCGAACGATTGCTGCGCGCCATCGGCGCCGGGGAAATGCTGGACGATCCGCGCTATGCGACGAACGCGGCGCGCGTGCGGCACCGCGAGGAAGTCGACGCCGTGGTCGGCGGCTGGATTCGCCAACGCAGCCAGAAAGACGCGCTCGCCTTCTTCGAGCAGGAAAACATCACCGCCGCGCCGATCTACGACATCAGCCAGATCGTCACCGACCCGCATTTCATCGAACGCGAAATCTTCGTCGACGTGGAAGACCGCGAACTCGGCAAGGTGGCGATGCACAACGTCACGCCGCGGCTGTCGGGCACGCCCGGCACCTTCCGCAATCCGGCCCCCCGGGTCGGCGAGCACAATGCCGAATTGCTCGGCCAGATCGGCATCCACAGCGACGACCTGACCGGCCTGCTCGCCAGCGGCGCCGTCTGGGCGCGCGACGACAAATCCAAGAAATAGCAACCGGAGGACCGGACCATGACCACCGCACCCGATACCACGCCTTCGCGCCCGGTCTGGCGCTCGCTGCTGTATGTGCCGGTCAATGTCGAAAAATACGTGGCCAAGGCGCATACGCGGGGTGCCGATGCCGTCCAGCTCGACCTGGAGGACAGCGTGCCGGTGAGCGAGAAGGCGAACGCGCGCAAGTTGGTGCAGGAAGCCGCCGAAACCGTATCGCAGGCCGGCGCCGACGTGGTGGTCCGGATCAACCAGCCGCTGCGCATGGCGGTCCGCGATCTGGAGGAAACGATTTCCCCGCGGGTGCAGGCGATCACGCTGACCAAGGTGGACAGCGCCAGCCATGTACGGCTGCTGGCCGAGATCGTCGACGAGTTGGAGGCGGAGCGCGGCATGACGCCGGGCCACACCCTTTTTTACACCTTGGTCGAGACGGCGGACGCCTTCTTCCGGCTGGGCGAGATCGCCAAGGCGCATCCGCGCGTCGCGGCGCTGGGCCTCGGCGGCGAGGATTTCGCTACCAGCGTCGGAATGGTGCCGGACCCGGATGTCATGCTCTATCCGAAACAACAATCGATCATCGCGTCCCGCGCCGCCGGGATCATGCCGCTCGGCATCATCGGCACGGTCGCGGATTACGGCGATATCGACGGGATGCGCACGATCATCCGCAACTCGCGGCGCTTCGGGTTCGAGGGCGCGTCCTGCATCCACCCGAGCATCGTGCCGATCCTGAACGAGGAGTTCCGCCCGAGCGAAGCGGAAGTCGCGGAAGCACAGCGCATGATCCAGGGCTTCGAGGCCGCGGTCGCCGAAGGCCGCGCCTCGCTGGAAATCGACGGCAAGATGATCGACTACCCGGTCGTCTTCCGGGCGCAGCAACTGCTCGACCAGGACACCGCGATCCGCCAGCGCGAAGCGCGGATGAAGGGTTAGCGGTCGCGCCGCATCGCGTGGCAGCGTTCCAAATTCCGCTGTGCAAGCGGGTAGACCTCCTCGTCCGACGGCGGAACGCGCTTGAAATAGCACAGCGCCTCGCCGAACTTTCCCTGGTCCAGCAGCGTCGTTCCAAGAGCGAAGAGCAGCTTGGCGTTCTCCGAGCGTTTTAGCGCGGCTCGAAGATATTTCTCCGAAATCGCGGCCTCGCCCCGTTTCGAAGCGCACGTCGCCAGTGTCACCATGGCGTCGGCGTCATCGGGCAGGATGTCATCGTTAGAGGCACACCCTGCCCGTTGTCGAAAACAGCTCATCGTTTTTCCGGCGCATCCTTCAGGGTGATGGAATAGCGGGCGTTGCTCTTGACGTAGAGGTAAGTCAGCGCCTGGTTGCTGCGGTTGCGGTTCTGCATGTTGACGTTGATGCTGAGCCCGCTCAGCCGGCATGTTTTTGCGATCGTATCCATCAGCAATCCGCATTCCTTGTTGGCCAGCTTGTACAGCAAGGCCCGAGCCGACTCCTGCGACTTGACGATGGCCTCGTCGCTCAGGTCCTCGATCGGAAGCTGGGTCTGGAAATTGACGTTCACGACGACCTGTTGCGCGCCGCCGAGGGACGCCGACCGCGCCGATGCCGTATCGGCGGGCACCGCCGCGAAGGTGAAGGACGCAAGGGCCAGGGCCATCACGGCCGTGGCGGACTTCAAACGCATGGGGTTCATTGATTCTCTCCGAAGTTTCCTGTTGCCCGGCCGTTTCGGCGGCCAGGACCCTTAGGTAGACGAGCCGGAATGACGATACCTTGGCGGTCGAAAGGTAATTTTTCGGTAAAACCGACGCTTTTGTTGGGCGCCGGCGATCGGATGCCGCCGTTAACCATGCCAGGCGGGGCCGGGAACGAATATCGGGGAAAACCGGGCCGTTCCGGGTCCGCGTTTAGATTTCGGCAACCTTCTCCGGCCTATAGAAAAAGGGTGCGTGCAAAGGGAGAGTCTGCGCCGTGTCACAAAGGTATTCGGATACTCCGGCCCTCGTTCTCAAAGGATTGGAAAAGCATTTCGACAAACCGGCGGTCGACCGTTTGGACCTGACCGTCCGCGGCGGCGAGTTCTATGCCCTGCTCGGCCCCAACGGCGCCGGCAAAACGACCACGCTGCGGATCGTCGCCGGACTGCTGCGGCCGGACGCCGGTTCGGTCTCGGTCTTCGGCGTCGACGCGCTGGAAGATCCCATCGCGGCGAAACGGCTGATCGCCTGGGTGCCTGACGAGCCGCTGATCTACGAGAAACTGACGCCGTTCGAGTATCTGGAATTCGTCGCCGGGCTCTGGGACATCGATGCGGCGACCGCGCAGGCGCACGCCACCGAGATCATCGACATCCTGGGTCTAGGCCCGCATGCCCATGAACGGTGCAGTGGCTTTTCCAAGGGCATGCGCCAGAAGGTGGCGCTCGCCGGCGCGTTGGTTCATTCGCCGCGGCTGCTGATCCTGGACGAGCCGCTGACCGGTCTCGACGCGGGCTCCTCGCGCCAGGTGAAAACGGTGCTCGCCGAACGGGTCCGCGAGGGCGTCACCGTGATCATGACCACCCATATCCTGGAGGTCGCCGAGCGCATGGCGGAACGCATCGGCGTCATCGACGCCGGCCGGTTGATCGCCGAAGGTACGCTGGACGAACTGCGCCACCAGACCGGGCAAACGGCGACCAGCCTGGAAGACGTCTTCCTCGATTTGGTCGCGGAGCAGAGCGCCGCCGCATGAGCCAGCCCGCCACCCTATCCTGGTTCGCGCGGCATGAAATCCGGCTGTTCTGGCGGGATTGGGTCGCCATGCTCACCGCCGGCAAACGCAATCGCGAGTCGCTGATCGGCCTGATGGCGATCGCCTTCTTGATCTTCATCCATCTGCTGGCGCATTACCTCATCTCGCCGTTGGCCGAAGGGGGCGTGGTTCTCGACAAGACGACGATGATCTTCGTGTCCGCCAGCGTATTTCTCTACTGCACGATGATGATTTCGCAGGCGATGGAATCGGTGACCCGCGCCTTTTACGCGCGCTCCGACCTGGACCTGATCCTGTCGTCGCCGATCTCGGCGCGGCGCATCTTCACCGTCCGCATCCTCGCCATCGCCGTCGCCACGGTCCTGCTGACCACCGTGCTGGCCGGGCCTTTCATCAACGCCTTCGCCTATATCGACGGACCGCGGTGGTTGGCCGGGTACGGCGTCATCTTCGGCCTGGCCGGCCTCTGCACCGCCTTTGCCGTGTTGTTGACCGTGGGACTGTTTCGATCCTTGGGGCCGAAACGCACCCGGCTGATTTCGCAGGTCGTCTCCGCCGTCATTGGCGCCGCCTTCGTGATCGGCATTCAGGCCGCCGCCATCCTTTCGACCGGCAGTCTATCGCGCTTTTCCTTCCTTGGTTCCGAACGGATCGTCGACGCGGTACCGCCACTGACCAGCTGGGTCTGGTGGCCCGCCTATGCGGCCGCCGGCGACAAGCAGATACTGATCGGCCTGATCGGGGCCGGTCTGGCGGCTCTGGCCTTGACGATCCTGCTCTGCGCCAAGAATTTCGGCGACCACGTTGTCGCAGCGTCCGGCGTGGCCTTCGAATCGTCCGCGGGCCGTCCGCGCCTGTCGTCCTTCCGGCAAGCGTCGGTAAAACGCACGCTGCGGCGTAAGGAATGGACATTACTACGGCGCGACCCGTGGCTGATGTCGCAGACCTTGATGCAGATCCTCTACCTGTTCCCGCCGGCGCTTTTGCTGTGGCGCAATTTCGGCGACAGCGTCGGCCCCTTGGTCATCCTGACCCCGGTTCTGGTAATGGCGTCGGGACAATTGGCCGGCGGGCTCGCCTGGCTGGCGGTCTCCGGCGAGGACGCACCGGACCTGATGACGTCGGCCCCGGTTTCCGCACCCATGATCATGGGCGCCAAGATCGAGGCGGTGCTCGGGTCGGTCCTGGTCGTCGTAATGCCGTTGCTGGCGGCGCTCGCGCTGGCTTCGGTGAAACTCGCCGCGATAACGGCCGCGGGCATCGTCGTCTCGGCCTGCTCGGCGACCATGATCCAGATATGGTTCCGCGCCCAAGCCAAACGCAGCGATTTCCGCCGGCGGCAAACGTCGTCGCGGTTGGCCACCCTGGCGGAGGCGCTCTCATCGATCTTTTGGGCCAGCGCGGCGGCGTTGATCGCGGCGGCATACTTCAATTATGCGGCTGCGACCGCGTTCCTGGCCGTCCTGACGTTGGTCTGTGCCTGGGCCGTGCGGCCGCGCCGAGCCGCGGAAGCCTGACACGCGGCGCGACACAATTCCCTCTTTCTCTACCAGCACGGGAAACTGCACTCGAATTCGGCCGCGAACCCCGTCTAACTATTGAAAATCAAGCACTCCCGCCCAACCTAGCTTCCGGGTTGGCAAGGGAGGAGAAGACATGCCTGTACGGGCGCTTAAGAGATTCATCGACAGCGAAGCCACCGGTGGCCTGATCCTGATGGCGACCGCCGCATTGGCACTGATCTTCGAAAACTCCGCCTTAGCGTATATCTACGACCAACTCCTGACACTTCCCGTCTCCGTCAACGTCGGCGCCTTGTCCATCGATAAACCGCTACTGCTGTGGATCAACGACGGTCTCATGGCCGTTTTCTTCTTTCTTGTCGGATTGGAGATCAAACGCGAAGTGATCGAAGGACAATTGTCCAGCAGGGAGCAGGTCACCTTACCGGCCATCGGCGCCTTAGGCGGCATGGCAATACCCGCAGTCATATTTCTGTCGGTTACCGGTATCGACTCCGACCTCGCGAACGGTTGGGCGATTCCGGCAGCAACCGATATCGCCTTTGCGCTCGGCGTATTGGCCCTCTTGGGGAACCGCATCCCGACCTCGATCAAGACCCTGCTCCTGGCCATTGCGATTTTCGACGATCTCGGCGCGATCATAATCATCGCAGCCTTCTACACGGCGGACCTATCCTTCCCGTCATTGGCCGGGGCAGCCATTGCCATCACGGGATTGATCGCCCTGAACAGGGCCGGCGTGCTCAGGGTGGCGCCCTACATCATGGTCGGCGTCGTGTTATGGGTCTTCGTGCTCAAGTCCGGCGTGCATGCCACGCTCGCGGGGGTCGTCCTCGCCTTGGCCATCCCGTTGCGCGCCGGCGACCAGAAGTCGCCGCTGCGCGCGGTGGAGCATAGCCTGCACCCATACGTCGCCTATGGCGTACTCCCCGCATTTGCCTTCGCCAATGCCGGTGTCTCACTGCAAGGGTTCTCGATTGCCTCGCTCATGGCGCCGTTGCCGTTCGGAATTGCCGCCGGGCTTGTGGTCGGTAAGCAGATCGGCGTCTTCGGCAGCGTGCTGCTCGCCGTAAAATTCGGCATCGCCCGCCGCCCTGAGGGCGTCAGCTGGATGCAGATCTATGGATTGTCCTGCCTTGCCGGAATCGGCTTCACCATGAGCCTGTTCATCGGCACCTTGGCCTATGCGGGTCCGGAGATGATGGCGCAAGTCCGATACGGTGTGCTGACCGGGTCGCTGATATCCGCCCTCGTGGGGTATTCGGTCCTACGTTGGCTGTGCCCGGAGAAAGCCACGCGCGCGACCGCGTAGGGCATCCGCGAGCGCCACGAAAGATTATCGCGTGACGGGCAAGTTTTTGCCTCCTGGAGTTTCGGCGCTACAGTGTCGGGCAACGACATCGCGTCGCACCGTGGCACGCAAGAAGAGGGAACCGACCAATGTTCAAGCGCATCGATCACATGGTGGTTCGGGTCAAGGATCTGGACCAAGGGATGAAGGACTATCAGGACAAACTCGGCATGACCGCAAGCAAGGGTCCCGAAGACCTGCCGCATCTCGGCATGAAACGGGCGGTATTCCCGATCGGGCCCGACGGCAGCTTTATCGAACTCGCCGAGCCACTGGGCGACGGCGGCGCGATCGGTAGATCCCTCGAACGCCATGGCGAAGGGCTTCATTTGGTCGCTCTCGCGGTCGACGATCTCGCGGCGGCGGCGAAAGAGATGAAAGCCAAGGGTGCAAACCTGATCGAGGCCGACAACATGGTCTTCGTCCACCCGCGCGACAGCCACGGCGTGCTGTATCAACTCGTCGAACGATAATCCGAGCGAAAATAAGAACGAAACGCTGAAGGAGACCGGCTATGGCGCCGAAGATCGGATACCTGCTGCCCACCCGCGAACAGATTATGGAGGGCCGGCCCGAGGCCGCGCCGCTCCTGGCTCTGGCGGAACGCGCCGAAGACCTGGGATACGATTCGGTCTGGGTCGGCGATTCCCTGCTCGCCCGGCCGCGACACGAGCCGATCACGTTGCTGGCCGGTGTGGCGGGCCGCACCAAAACCGTCGAGCTGGGAACCGCCGTTCTGCTGCCGACCTTGCGCAATCCGGTCCTGCTGGCGCATCAGGTTGCCACGCTGGACCAGATCAGCGAAGGCCGGGTTATCCTCGGCGTCGGGATCGCGAGCGATGTGCCCAACATCCGGGCCGAGTTCGAGTCCGCCGGCGTCCCCTTCGAAAAGCGCGTCGGCCGCATGCTCGAACAACTACGCCTCTGCCGCGCGTTGTGGAGCGGCGAGCCGGTGAATTGGGATGGCCGTTGGAAGGTGACCGACGGCACCCTCGGGCCGGTCCCGCATCGCAAGGGCGGACCGCCGATCTGGGGCGGCGGTTCGGTCCCCGGTGCGCTGAAGCGTGCCGGGCGGTATTTCGAAGGCTGGTTCCCGACCGGCCCCGACGCGACCCGCTGGTCGGAACAATGGGCCGAGGTACAGGGTTATGCGCGTGACGCCGGGCGCAATCCATCCGACATCACGCCGGCGATCTATCTGACGCTTGCGATCGACGACGATGCCACCAAGGCAGACGCCCGCATCGACGACTTCCTGCAACAGTATTACGGCCAACGGCCGGACCTCCTGAAGAAGCGCCAGGCGTGTTTCGGTGGCTCGGCGGAAGGGGCGGTCGAGTGGCTGAAAGGCTATGTGGACGCCGGCGCACAACACCTGGTGCTGCGATTCGCCGGCGATCACGAGCGCAATCTGGAAACCATGGCGAAACTGCGGAAGTCGATCGCCGGTTAGGCTAGACACCCGCGGGCGGCTTTTCGTCCATGGACGCAGCGTCTATCGCGTCATCATCCGGCGGCGGCTGAAGCTTGCGGCGCACGACGAGCCAAAGGGCAATGCCCCCTGCAAACAGTATCAGCCACGATGCCCAGCCGAGGCTTTCGATATTGTCGCCCACGACCACCATGAGAAAGGTAAGCGGCAGGATTCCGACGCCGGTGGTCCAGAGGAACTGCCACCAGGTCAACCGGGTCAGTCCGGCGGTGAGAAGACAAAAATTCGGATTCGTAGTAAAATACTATCTTCCACCAAGGAACGATTCAAAGGAAGGGTCGCATCATGCAGGCAGTCGCTACCAGTGAGGCAAACGTCAAAGTCATTGAACGAAAAGGCGGAACCGGCGCCCGGCACGATTACATCGGGTCTCCCGGCACGATTAACGCCGATCCGCAGGCCTTTCTGGTGGTACGGCCCTATGCCGGCGCACGCGTCGACCCGCATTTTCATGATGTCGATCAGTTTCAGGTCGTCGTGGCTGGGGACGGCCGCATCGGCAAGAAGGAAATCCGCCCGATTACCTTCCAATATGCGGACGCCTACACGCCTTATGGACCGATCGTGGGGCGCGAAAACGGGTTCTCTTTCTTTACCCTCCGGAACGCTGCCAGCGGCGGTCATTGGTCGATGCCCGGCAACAAACACAACATGCCGTGCCGCGCGGGCCGCAACATTGCAGGCACCTTCGATCTTGGCCGCCCCATCGCGGCGGGCGAAATGGAACGCGAGGACCTGATGGAATCGCAGGACGATGGCGTCGACGCGGTCGGGTTCCGTTTGGGCAGCAACGCCGTATCCGATGGCCTGCCAACCGAAAAGGGCGGTCAATATTATCTCGTCTGCGGCGGGGCGCTGATCCAGGACGGCAAGGAATTGCCGGCGGACTCGGTTATCCGGGTCGATCGCGGCGAAGATGTCTTGCGAATGAACGCCGGGCCCGACGGCGCGGAAGTCCTCTGCCTGCAATTCGGTCTGCCCAGCGACCGGCCGGGGTCCGATCCCAGCCTGCTCGCAAAGCGCAATCCGGATGCGTATCAGGACCGCAAGCCTGGCGCCGGCGCGTAGCCGCCAAAAGGGCGGCGTTCAACGCCAGATCGCGTCGCGCCATTTGACGCCGACCAGTACGGTGAAGAACAGCCCCACGGCACAGTAGGTGTTGATCGTGGCGGTGTATCCTATCCATTCGATCATCGCGCCCGAGCCGACCAGCCCGATCGGCAGGCCGTAGATCGCCATCGACCGCACGCCCATGACCCGGCCGCGCAACGACGGGGTCACCGTGCTGAGCAACGCCACGGACATCGACAGCATCGCAATTCCTTGCGTGACCCCGACCAGGAACAGTATCGGCAAACCGAAGGCCCGGTCGGTCGCCTGCCCGAATAGCAGCAGCGTCGAATACCACAAGATGATGCAGACCAGCATCAGCCGCACCGGACGGCGCGAGCTGCCGACAAAGGCCATCAGCATCGACGCGGTCAACGCGCCGGCGCCGAACCCGGCGACGAGATGGGCGAGCCCGTTTTCATCCAGGGCATAGACCTCGCGCGCGACGAAGGGCAGCAAACCGTGTGAAATCGGATAGGCGGTCAGATTGACCATGAAGGCGAGGCACATGACGGCCAGCACGCGCGGCGTGGCCCAAATATAGGCAAGGCCCTCCCGCAGTTCGCGCCAGATCGGAAATCGCCGCGGCGGTGCGGCGGCGGCGTCGCCCGAATCCTCGCGGCCGGGCCGGACACGCGAGACGCCGAAGGTCAATGACAAGCTCAAGAGATAGAACGCGGCGACGAAGATGTAGGCAAAGCCGATCCCGAGCGCGGAGAACAATCCGGCCCCGGCCAACGCACCGGCGATCCGCGCGGAATCCTGTGTCGCGCGCGATAGTCCCATCGCGTTGGCCAGCCGGTCCGGCGGCATGGTGTCCGCCACCAGCGTATTCCGCATCACCAGATCCGAGGGACGCACCATTCCCATACAGGCAGCCGTGATGAAGACATAGACGGGGTTGAGTTGGTCGGTCAGGCCGAGCGCCATGACGACCGTCGCCATCACCGCATAGAAGCCCCGCATCAGGCACAATAGGGTGCGCCGTCCCAACCGGTCGGCAAATGCACCCAGCATGGGGGCGACCAACGTGCCGAAATACTGCAGCGATCCGAAGATCGTGAGCAGCAGCACCGAGTCCGTCTCGACCAGGATGTACCAGCCGAGAATGAGGGTCTCCATCTCGAAAGCCCATGCCGTCAGCAGGTCGGCCGGCCATTGGAATCGGAAACTGCGTATCTTGAACGGCGCGAGCGGTGCTATGGCGATGGGATGCCTCGACGGGTGCGTTTGCGCGGCCGACGGGACGTCGCGACCGGCGCTCCAACCCGTCGAGTCTACATCATTTGCCCCGCCGGGGCGCAAACGGCAGCCTCGACTGCGCTATTCCCGTTCCGCGAAGAAAAGCAAGCAACCGTCCGGATCCTTCACATGGAACTCACGGACGCCGTAGGGCTGATCGAAGGGCGGCCGTACCCTTCCCTCGGGCAGAGTATCGAGTTGTGGCTTCAGCGCCATATAGAGCGCATCGAGGCCGCACACCCGGATCGACAGTGCGATATTGGTCGCCGTGGCCTTGAGCGCACGGGCGTCGTCCGTCGCGATGAACTCGACCGCAGCGCCGCCGCGTTCGGCGGCCCCGAAACTGCCATCCTCCGCCAACAGTTTACGCTCGAAGCCAAGCACGTCTTCGTAGAATCGGAGGGTCGCCGCCACATCGCGCACCGGCACGATAGTGGCGGCGTTCAGCACCTTGGGCGTTTCCGGCATGACGCGCCTAATACAACGCCACGGGATTGCCCGGCGAGCCGGTCGCCCCCTTCGCCTTCAGCGGCGACCAGACGAAAAGGAACTCGTAGGCTTTGTCCGCAACGAGCTGGGATAGGTCCAAGTTCTCGATGTTCCAAATGCCGCGCTTGGTCTGCAACGCGATGTGACACTCGAAAGGTTGCTTGCGCTCACCGGCGAAGCCGGGGCCGACGGCTTCGGTACCCCAGTTATCCGCGCCCGTCAGGATCACCTTACGCTCCGCCAGATACTCGCAGGCGGAGATACCGAAACCTGGCTCGCCCCGGTTGAAGGCGGCGACGCGCTTCTTCTTTTCCGCCGCGTCGAATGTGTCCCAATCCTTCGGATGCCACAGGTCGCCATGCCCGGTATAGAGAAAAACGCAATCGCCTTCGCCGATCGGCGCGATGCCCTGGCGCTCGACCATCGCCTTGACGTCATCGTCGGTGACGATGCCGGGGTCGTCGCGGCCGACCTTCGCCGGCACTGGTAGGGTGCCGCCCCGCAGCGCCACGGCATCCAGCAGCACGCCGCGGCAGACGAAGCCCTTCTGCGCCACATGCTCCACGCCGAGCGGTCCGAGCCCGTAGGTGCCGACGCCCGAATCCTCCAAGAACCGCCCGTTGTAGAAATAGTGGCCCTTGGACGTCCGCACGCCGATATGGCCGGGACCGTCGAACTGCGTGCCGATCTGTCCGAGTTCCGTGGACACGTATTCGTCGTTATAGACCAGCTTCTGCCCGCCGAACGGGCCGCCCGTGGGCAGGCCCGGAATAGTCAGCTTCCAGCCGCGCGATCCGAAGGCCGGCGCGTCCTGGGAATAGACCTTGCCGAGCGTCGCGACCTTGCCTTGCTTGACCAGCCCGACCGCCTTCAGGACCAGTTCCGGCGTGGTGCGGTTAACGGCACCGATCATGTCGCCCGCGCCCCATTCGCCCGGGGCCCATTTCTCGGTCAACGGTGCGTCGTTGACGTCCTGCACCAGCGACGCGCCCATCAATAGAACCGCCGCCGCCAAAATGCCTATCCGTTTCATCACATCCTCCTCGAACTGCCGCCATGCCAGCGAGTTTACCCGGCTTGGCCGCCGATGGAAGATTCTGTTGACATTTTCCCGCCATCCGCCCAAAGTCCCGGGACGTGGTGATTTGGCCCGACCGGCTTGCGGCCACGGAAAACAACCCAGCTAAAAGGTCGGAGCGTCCGTTGGGAGCCCTGACCTGTTTGACCGGTCGGGGTTTTTTTCATGGCGCCGGATGCGGCGCAGGAGGACGCAATGGACGGATCGCAGCAGTCATCCAAACGGACCTACCGGCCGCAAACAAATCTCGTGCGCGGCGGGCTAGATCGATCCCCGCACCGGGAGACGGCGGAGGCGCTGTTCCTGACCTCGGGCTTCGTCTACGACCGGGCGGAGGACGCCGAGGCCGCCTTCAAGGGCGAGACCGACCGGTTCATCTACTCCCGCTACGGCAACCCGACGGTCGCGGCCTTCGAAGAACGGCTGCGCCTGCTGGAGGGCGCGGAGTTCTGCACCGCCACGGCAAGCGGCATGTCGGCGGTGTTCACATCGCTGATCGCCCTATTGAAGGCGGGCGACCGGGTCGTCGCCTCGCGGGCCTTGTTCGGCTCCTGCCACTACATCATCGCCGAGTTGCTGCCACGCTACGGCGTGGAAACGGAATTCGTCGACGGCACGGACATGGACCAGTGGGAGAAAGCACTTTCCAAGCCGGCCGACTGCGTCTTCCTCGAAACCCCGTCCAACCCGACGCTGGAGATCATCGACCTCGGCAAGATCGCCGAGTTGACCCACGCGGCGGGCGGCAAGCTGGTGGTCGACAACGTACTGGCGACGCCGGTACTGCAGCATCCATTGGATTTCGGCGCGGACATCATCGTCTACTCCGCGACCAAGCATATCGACGGGCAAGGCCGCGCGCTCGGCGGTGCGATCCTGGGTCCGCAGAGCTACTACGAAGACAACCTGCAACCGCTCATCCGCCACACCGGCCCTGCCTGCAGCCCGTTCAACGCCTGGCTGTTGCTCAAAGGGTTGGAGACGCTGGACCTGCGGGTGGAACGGCATTGCCAAAACGCGCAGGAGGTCGCCGAATTCCTGGAGACGCAACCCGGCGTGCAGCGCGTTTTGTACCCGGGCCTGGAAAGCCATCCGCAATACACGCTGGCGAAATGGCAGATGAAGAAGCCCGGCTCCGTGCTCGCCTTCGAGATCGAGGGCGGCAAGGAGCGTGCCTACCGAATCCAAAACACGCTCGAGATCATCGACATCTCCAACAACCTCGGCGATACGAAAAGCATCGTCACCCATCCGGCGACAACGACCCACCAACGCCTGCCGGAAGAGGAACGCGAACGCCTGGGCATTTCCGAGGGCTTACTGCGCCTGTCGGTCGGGCTGGAGGATGTCGAGGACCTCAAGGAGGATTTGGCGCGCGCGTTGACGGCTTAAGGCAGCACGGAGATACCCGACTCCGTGTCATTCCCGCGAAAACGGGAATCCAAAAACCGGTCCAGGTGGATCCCCGCTTTCGCGGGGATGACCGTCACAGGGTTCAGCAATGAACTACTGGCGGCGATGACCCGTGGCGGTATGATCGGGCATTCCTGCCACCCGGAGCCGCGCCACCATGTCCTCCCAAACCCATAAACGCCTGCGCGTCGCCGTCGCCGGGTTCGCGCTCGAATCCGTTTCTTTCCTGCCGGGCGCGGCAAGCATCGCCGACTTCGAGGCGGTCACATATCGCGGCGAAGCGCTGACCGAGGGGCTGCGCGGCTCGCAGTCGCCGGGCGGCGGATTCATCGACGTGCTCGACGCCGAGGGGGTCGAGATCGTGCCGCTCACCTATGCCGACCTCGGCGCGGGCGGCAATGCGTCGGACGACGCCTTCGTCCACTACCGCGATGAAATCTGTACCGGATTGGCAGACGTCCGCGACCAGGTCGACGGCGTGTTGCTGTTCCTACATGGCGCGATGACGACGCCCACCCGCACCGATCCCGAACAGGAATTCATGCACGCGGTGCGGTACGCCCTCGGCCCCGAACTGCCGGTCATGGTGGCGTCGGACCTGCACGGCAATATCGACGCGCGCTTCGGCGATTTGGCGGACGGGCTGTTCGGCTACCACTACTCCCCGCATACCGATATGGACGAAACGGGCCGCCGCGCCGCCCGCGCGCTGGTGCGGATGCTGCGCGGCGACATCGCGCCCGTCATGGCGATCCGCAAGCCCGACGTGATGCTGCCCAGCATCTTCACCGCCACGTCGATCCCGCCCCTGTCCGACATCGTCGCCGAGGGGTTCGCCTGGGAACACGACCACGACGCCATCGTCGACGTCTCGATCTTCTGTGGTTTCGCCTATGCAGACGTGCCGCAGGTCGGGTTCAGCGTGGTCGTGGTAGCGGACGGCGACCAGGCTCTGGCCGACCGGGCCGCCGATGCGCTCGCGGACCGGATTTGGCAGGCCCGCGAATCCTTGCTGCACGAGGACATGGTATCGGGCCTGCAGGACGGCGTCCGCCGTGCGGTCGACCTGTCCCGAAGCGCTAAACGGCCGGTGGTCCTGTTGGAACATGCCGACCGGATGAACGATTCGACCCACATCCTGGACGAACTGATGAAACATCCCGGCCCCCGCGTCATGGTGCCCTACCTGTGGGACGCGGCAGCGGCGGAAAAGGCCATCGCGGCGGGCGAAGGGGCGGAGGTCACGCTGACGGTCGGCGGCTGGTCATCGGACCGCGCGGGACCGCCAGTGACGCTGAAGGGCCGCGTCGTCTATGCCGGGGACAAGTCCTATCGCGGCACGGGCAAGATGTGGAACGGCTACGAAATCCGCCTCGGTCCGACCGCGGTGATCGACACCGGCAACGTCGTCGTCTCGATCGTTTCGCGCTACGTGTTCGCCATCGACCTCGACCCGTTCTCCCAGTTCGGCTACGACATTGACGACTTCGACATCGTCCTGCTGCGGTCGAAGACGCATTTCCGCGCGGTTTACGAGGACATCGCCGAGGAGATCGTCGTCGTCGACACGCCCGACTGGGGACCCGCCGACCTGACGACCCTGCCCTACCGAAACGCGCGCGCCGGCCTCTTCCCGCTGGACAGATAGCGCCGATCCGCGTTCCAATACCCGAAGGGTATTCGGAAAGGGTACGGCAATGACCAAAGACTTCTCGTTTTCCAACCGGCATATCGACCTGATGGAGCGCGATGCCGAGACCGTGTTCGGCTGGCGCTACGAACCGCGCATCATCCTGGAGAGCGGCAAGGGCGTCTTCGTCACCGACGTGGACGGCAACGACTATTACGATCTGACCGCCGGCATGATGTGCATGGTGCTGGGCCATTCGCACCCGGAACTGACCGAGACGATCCGCGAACAGGCGGGCAAGCTGGTGCACGAATCGTCCTGGTACTCGAACCCCTGGGCGGTCGAGTTCGCGGAGCTGATCACCAGCACCCTGCCCGGCAACCTGAAGGTCGTGAATTTCGCGGTCACCGGGTCCGAGGCGAACGAGATCGCCATGCGCATGGCGATCGCCAAGACCGGCAAGCACGACATCGTATCGGTGCTGCGCGGCCTGCACGGCGGGTCGCTCGCGGTCGAGTCGGTGACCAGCGTCGGCGGCGAACGCAAGGGCGGCCTCGGCCCGTTGATGATGCCCGCGCGGTCGAACGCGATCCTCGCCCCCTTCTGCTTCCGGTGCCCGGTGAACCTGGAATACCCGTCCTGCGACATCGACTGCCTAAAGCTCAGCGAAGACATGATGGAGCATATGACCAGCAAGTCGGTCGCGGGGATTATCGCCGAATCGATCCTGGTGCCGGGCGGCATGATCGTGCCGCCGGCGGAATGGCTGCCGCGCATGCGGAAGCTGGCGGACGATTGGGGGTCGCTATTGATCCTGGACGAAGCACAGCTGGCCCCCGCTCGGACGGGCAAGCTCTGGGCCTTCGAGCACAACGACGTGATGCCCGACATCGTAACCTTCGCCAAGGGCATGTCGGTCGGCCTCGCGATCTGCGGCACCGTGACGACGCCGGAAATCGCCGAGGCGGTGGAGGGCGACGCGGGGCTGCCCTGGGCCGGCACCTATTCGGCAGACCCGCTGCCGTCGGCGGTGGCGCTGAAGAGCCTGCAGATCATATTGCGCGACGACCTGGCCGGGCGAGCCGAGAAACTGGGCGCGATCCTGCGCGGGAAGCTCGACGGCCTGAAGGAACGCTACGAGTGCATCGGCGACATCCGGGGCAAGGGCCTTTACCAGATGCTCGACATCGTCACCGACAAGCAGAGCAAGACGCCCGACTACGCCATGGCCGAGCGGTTCCGCTACAACGCGGCGATGGAAGGCGTGATCACGATCTGCGTGAAGAACTACATGCGGGTCGCGCCGCCGCTGATCATCACCGAGGCGGAGATCGACGACGTGGTGGGCCGCCTGGAAAACGCCTTGAAACGTGCGGTCGCCGGCTACCCGGAGGATATCGATTTCTCGGCGTCGAGTTCGCTCGCCGCCCGGCCCGCGGCCGCCGACTAGACCGCTTGGCCCGAAAAGGAAGGCCTCGTGAAACAGGTCATCTGCAGCTACTGTTCGGGGTCCGGCCGGGACGCAGTCACCGGCGCCGGAACTTGCGTCATGTGCAACGGGTCGGGCATGGAATGGGTCGCCGACGACCCCAGTCAGGGCGGCCCGATCCGACAACCCCGGCGCAAGACGAATCCGCGTCCGCGCACATTTTCCTCCTTCCCCAGAAAGGAGCGGAACAGGCGAAAAGCGAAGCTGCAGGCAATCATCAAATCGGCCTCGATCGGCGACTATTTTGGTGGCCGCGTGAATACCTACCTAACCGAAAACGGCGAACCATTGATCGACGAATATGGCGACTTCACGATCATCGAGGTCATACCGCGCAAGGAGCATTTGGGCCGGTTGGAGATGCTCTACCGCAACCACTATCAAAGCCGTCTTGAGACCCTCGAAGAACGCGAGCACAGAGACGAGGCGGCCCGCGTCGTTTGCTGGGAAGCGCGGGAACGCCTCAAACAGCAGTCCCGCGGGCGCTATATCGCCCCGATCGACGCGAACGGTTTCAAATGGACTCCCCATTGGTTCCGAACGGAAAAACGGCTGTTCGGCCGGAAAACCATCGCAAACAAGCATTGGAAGGTGAAGATCGGCGCCTACGATAAGCGGTGCCGCCTGTTCATCTCACAGGCCTACGGCATGGGCCGGGGGTATCACTCCTTCGAAGTGGACGGCGTCGAGGCGGCGGACCTTCCGGCGGTGGAAACCCTGATGGTCTTCGTCAACAGTCCGACGACGAATGACGGCCCCATTCCGGATAAGCTCAAGTAAGGCCAATAAGCCCGCTGACGCCGACGGGACGACGGCATTTCGTCATGTATTGCGCGCGGCGACGAAGGCTTCATAGCGGCTGACCGCGGACAGCGCAAAAGCCGTATTGCTCAATTCGTCATAGACTGGAATGCCCACGTCGAGGGCGCGCTGACGGTATTTCTGTTTGCTTTCCTCGATGTCCGGCGCGCCGCTGGACCGCAGGACCAGCGCGAAATGCGCTTGGCCGGGATATTTCTCCTGCACCCGTTCCGCCGCGGTGATCAGGTTGTCGAGTGGGTCGATCGGTCCGCGCCCGACGAAGGCGGCGAGGTTCAAATGCATCACCAACGCCTCGGGACTGGCGTTGGCGTAGATCACGTCGAGGATCTTCTCAGCGATCCGACCTTCTTCCTGCTGCATGGTGCCGACCGGCGCGTCGACCGGATTGGCGATGCTGGTGCCGGGCGGCAGGTCCAGGGCTTCCAGCCCCTTATAGGCCGCGTCGCCGAACGGGTCGATGTCGAGACCATGGCGATAGAAGAAGTCGGTCGCCAGCACGCTGGTGCCGCCGCCGTTGCCGAACAAGGCCACCTGCGATGTCGCCTTGTCGCGGCGCGGCGTCAGCGTCTGGAACGCCAGCAGGATATCGAGGAACTCGTCCAGCGTTTCCGCCAGCACGCAGCCGGTCTGCTGCGACAGCGCAACCCAGACCCGGTCGTCGCCCGCGAGCGAGCCGGTATGCGACGCCGCCGCCGCGAGGCCCTTCTGCGTGCGGCCGCCTTTCAGGATCACGACCGGCTTCTCGGCGTTGTTCTTCCGCAATACGTCGAACAGGCGGCGGCCGTCGCGAATGCCTTCGACATACATGCCGACGACCTTGGTCTCGGAATCGGCGAGATAGAATTCGAGCAGGTCATTGGGCCCCAGGTCCGCGCTGTTACCGACCGTGACGAGGCCGCTGAAGCGGATACCGCGGCGATCGCCACGGGTGATGATATCGGTGCCGAGCCCGCCGCTTTGCGAGATCACACCGACCGTGCCCAGCTCCTTCGGCGGCGCCACCGGAAAGGTCACCTTGCCGCGCGGCGAGTACATGCCGAGACAGTTCGGTCCCAGAACCCGGACGCCGCCCTTGCGGGCCGATGCCACCAAATCCGCTTCCAGGTCCACGCCATGAGACACCTCGGCGAATCCGCTCGAGATCACCTGCGCGAAGCGTACCCGGTTCTCCATGCTCGCCAACACGGGCGGCACGTTCGCCGCGCCCACGGCGATATAGCAATAGTCCGCGGGCGTCGGCATGTCGGCGAAGGACGGATAGGCCTTCAGGCCCTCGACCTCGTCCGCCTTCGGATGGATCGGATAGATCGGCTTATCGAAGCCGAAGTTATGCATGCGCTGGATGAAGGTGTTGGCGATGGTAACGCCGGTGCTCGACGCGCCGACCACGGCGATCGCATCCGGCGCGAACAACTTCTCGAAATCGCCGGCTTCGACGGGGTCGCCGTCCTGTGATGTCTCGTCGCCTTTTTCGCGGAGGATGAACCGCGCATCGACCGCGACCGCCCCGTCGGCCGAGACGATCAACGGGTTCACGTCCACTTCGGCCAGGTCGTCGCGCAGTTCCATCAACAGGCCGCCCGCGCCGCCGAGTTTGAGCAATACGTCGACGATGGCCTGACGGGACACCGCCGCCCGACCGCGCACGCCGTCGAGCAAGGCGCCGCCGCGCAGCTCGTCCAGCATCGAGACGGCGTCTTGTTCAGTGATCGGGCAAAGCCGGAACGCGACATCCGCCAGGACTTCGACGAAGATACCGCCGAGGCCTACCATGATCATCGGGCCGAATTGCGGGTCACGCACCGCGCCGACGACCACTTCCTGGCCCTTGGGCGCCATTTCCTCGACCAAATAACCGTCGATCTTGCGGCCTTTAATTCCCGGCGCCGCGGCCATCGTGTCGATCGCCGCCCGAACCTCGTCGGGAGACTGAAGGTTGATCTGGACGCCGCCGGCATCGCTCTTGTGCAGGATTTCCTCGGACATGACCTTGGCGACCACCGGATAGGACAAGCCGTCGACTTCCGCGGCGGCCGCCCCATCGGCGACCACGATTGACTGCGGTACCGCAATCCCACACCCGGCCAACAGCTGTTTTCCGGTTTCCTCGTCCAGCGCTTGGCGGCCGTCGCGCCGGGCATCCGCAATGATCGATCTGGCGTCCATTCTTTCTTCTTCTAACTGTGGGGTTGTTGGATGCCGAGGCGTGCCCAATGCACGGGCCGCCCGCTGGCGGGACGGCACCTAAACGGTTGGCCGGTGCCGGGCGGGATAATACACATTGCCCCATGACAGGGCGAATCTCGACGGCGATGTCTAACGCCCGACGAAATTGGGCTTGCGCTTCTCCATGAAGGCGGCGCGGCCTTCCTCATAGTCCTGGCTGTGATTGGCGGCATCGACCAATTCGTCGCAGAGATCCAGATCGCGGTCGGCGGGATCCCGCAATATTTCGGCGACGCTCGTCTTCAACGCATGCATCGTCATCGGGGCGTTGCCGGCAATGGTTTCCGCGTAATCCTGGACATAGGCGTCGAGGTCGTCCACCGGCACCACCTGGTCGACCAATCCCATGTCGCGGGCCTCGCCGGCCGAAAATTGCCGCGCGGTATAGAAGATCTCCTTCGCGAAGGACGGACCGACCACGTCGACCAGCTTCCGGATGCCCGAGTAATCGTATCCCAACCCCAGCTTGGCGGCCGGAATGGCGAAGCGGGAATTGTCCGAGCAGATTCGGATATCGCAAGCCAACGCAGTCGCAACGCCGCCACCAATGCAATAACCGCGGATTTTAGCGATCGTCGGCTTCGGCGCTTCGATCAGCTTCTTCCGCGCTTCCGTCGTGCGGGCGTGATACAGCTCCTCCGCCTCGGCATTCGCGCGCTCGTCCTCGAATTTCGAGATGTCGGCCCCGGAGACGAAGGCCTTGCCGCCCGCGCCGGTCACGACGATGGCGCGGATCGCATCGTCGGCAACGAAATCGGTCATGATCTCGGCAGCGGCCGCCCACATATCACTCGAGACCGCGTTGTGCCGGGCCGGGTTGTTGAAGGTCATGGTGGCGACCGGCGGTGATTTCTCCGCCAGCATTTTATCCGTCACGTCTTCTTACTCCCGCGCTTTGGTGTCGTTCGTCGGCACGATTTTTACCGGTCTCCCGCCGTCAGGTCCAGCGGACCTAGCCCAGCTTGAACCCGTGTTTGTTGAGGAATTCCCGGAATCCGGGCCGCTCCGGCAGGGAAAGTTGACGAGTCACATTCTCCGACCAGGGGCAGTAGTCGAGCGCGCCGTATCTGTCCACGTGACGCTGCTTGGCTTCCGGAAGCGGCGTATGCGCATGCCGCCGTTGATCGTAGGATTCCACGTCCGCCGGCATATTGCTTTCGTCGTACCGGTCGGTATGGACGACGACCGACTGCGGCAGGCGCAGCGAAATGCGCGGCGTGGGGAATTTTGGCCAGCCGACGGCCAATCCGGCGATCGGGAAGACCCCTTCGGGCAGGCCCAGCAGGTCGCAGGTCTCGTCGATCTTGTTGCGGATTTGACTGATCGGACAGGTGCCAAGACCCGCCGCCTCCGCCGCGTTGATGAAGCACTGCATCGCTACGGCGGCGTCGATAATGCCGTTCATGAAGGTATCGACATTGTCGTTCTGGTGATCGTGGCCGCGAATGCCCGCGAGTTTGCGGATCCGGTGGATATCGGCGCAGAAAACCAGGAAGACCGGGGCCTTCGGCGGCCAATCCATGCCGCCACCCTGATCGCTCAACTTCTGGCGCAGGTCCGCGTCCTTGACCACGATGATCGAATACTGCTGCAGGTCGGATTTCGTCGGCGCCGACTGCGCGCAGGCGAGCAGGACCTGCAATAAGTCGTCGGTAACCGGCTCGTCGGTGTAGTGCCGCTGCGAGCCCCGGCTCAAGATTCCCGCCAAGGCGCCTTCCGCCGCCATGTCCGCGCCGCAATCCAGCTCGACCCCGTAGCGTCCCGCCACCAGTTCCTTCAAACTGCTCATCGATCATCGCCTCTTCGTTCGGTGCTCATTTGACTCGTGTATTCGCACACAAGGTACACTAACGGCAACTGCAACCCCTTAGGCGGAAACCCCCATGCCCGACCGCATCCCTCTCGTCCTTGGCCCCGGCCTCATGAACGACAAAAGGCTCTGGGAACATCAATTCGCCCACCTCGCCGACATCGCCGATATGACGATGGTGGACACGACCCAAGACGACTCGCTGGTCGACATGGCGAAGCGCATGCTGGACGCGGCGCCGCCGGCATTCGCCTATGCCGGGTTGTCGATGGGCGGATACATGGCCTTCGAGATGATGCGGCTGGCGCCGGAACGCGTCACCAAATTGGCGCTGCTCGACACGTCGGCGCGCGACGATCCGCCGGAACGCACCGCGGTCCGCAAGGAAATGATCGCGCTCGCCGAAGCGGGCGACTACGACACCGTCAAAAAGAACTCGCTGCCGATCCTGCTACACCCAGACCGCGTGGACGATCCTACCTACGTCGACATCGCCTACGGCATGGCCGACCGGATCGGCGCTAAAGTGTTCATCCAGCAGATGACCGCGATCATGAACCGGCGCGACAGCCGGCCCATCCTCGCCGATATCGATACGCCGACGACGGTGATCTGCGGCCGGCAGGACCAGGGCACGCCGCTGGAGGTCAGCGAGGAAATGGCGGAGATGATCCCCAACGCACGGCTCTGCGTGGTGGAGGATTGCGGCCATCTATCGACGATCGAACAGCCCGAGGCCGTCACCGCCCTGATGCGCGACTGGCTGACCTACGACTGAACGGATCACGCCCGGTCAGGCCGCGACCACCTTCAAGCGGCGATTGCGCGGCAGCGCGTCGTTCGGCCTCAAATCGTTGAGCAGGCGGAACCAGCTTTCGTTGTACTTGCCGTAAGGCAAGGTCTTCGACAGCCCGCCGATCGAATCCGACTTGTTCGCGGGTATCAGCAGCAGACGAAGCGGCTTGATCTTGCTCGCTTCCGCCTGGCTCAACCGCCGGAAACTGTACGTCGTCTCCTTGTATCCTTGCGCCAAACGGGCCGAATCTTTCGCCGGGTTAACGAACAGCATGCGATACACCGACTGGGCGTTGCGCCGGATGGCGACGCCGCGCAGGTCGACCATGCCGCCCCGCTTGTCCTGCCCGCGCACCCAGCCGGTCGCGGCCTCCTGACCGTTGATGGTGATGCGCTCGACATCCCTGAGCGGCGTTTTCGGCGTCCACTCGTTCTGCAGATACGAAGCCATATCCCGGCTGCGCTGGATCCTGCCGGTGTCGAAAATGATCGCCGCCCCGCTTTGGTTCTGCGCAACGACCTGGTCGCGGCCGTTCATCAGGCGGAAGCCTTCCGGCACCTGGAACTGAAACCGCAGTTCAGGATGCTGGAACAAACGGCCTTTGACGTAACCCTGACTCGGATCGTCGCCGAACAACATGCCGTCGATCTTGGCGAGATAGGTATCGCGGCCGATACGCGGGTTTTTGGGCCGGGCAACGGCGGCGGCCTTGATCGCCTGCTCGACGCGATCCTTGGTGCGGGGATGCGTCGACATCATGTTGAATTGGTCCACGCTTCCCGGTGGCAGGCCGCGCATCTTGGCGTCGACGATGCTTTGTTCCCGCAAGGTGCTAAGAAAGGTCACCATCGCATCCGGCTCGTATCCGGCCCGGCTCAAGTAGCGTACGCCCAGCGTGTCGGCCTCGAATTCCTGTTTGCGGGAATAGCTCTGAATCGACAGCATCGCGATCTGTTGGCCGATCTGTGCGATGCCCGGGTCGAGACCAAGCGCCGACCCGCCGACCGCGCCCAACAACACGCCGAGTTGCGCCATCTGCGCCGCGCTGATCCGTTCCGCGGAATGCCGCGCATTCACATGGCCCAGTTCATGCGCCAGGACGCCGGCCATTTCCGCCTCGTTGCTGGCAAGCGCCAACAATCCGCGCGACACGTAGACATACCCGCCCGGCAAGGCGAATGCATTCACGATCGGCGTGTTGAGCAAGGTGAACTGGTAGGGAAATTGCTGGTACTCGGTGCCGCGCGCCAGCTTCTTGCCGGTATCGGCGACATAGCGCTGAAGCCGCGGATTCTCGTATTCACCGCCAAATTGTTCGACGAGTTTCGGGTGTTCCTGGCGGCCGAGCTTGATGTCGTCCTCGACGGAATACAGTCCCGTAAAGCTGGACCGGCCGGTGGCCTGATTGACGGTCGTGCATGCGGATAATCCGATTAGAGCCGTGCTCGCCATGGCGCCGGCCAAAAAATGCCTGCGGTCGTATTTCATAATACCTCCACTCCGCCAAACCCCGTCCGACTGTTCATCGCCGGATCAACGATGGGCGAGTTCAATGGTAGTGCCCCTATATGCAGAGAATATGGCAATCCTTGGACGGTTTTGCCAATCCCCGGTGCGTCAAATTCGCGCGTTACCGGTTCGGTAGAAACGGCGGCCCCTTCGGGCCGAGCCGGGTGCCCCGTTTCAGGTTCTTGTAGGGAAGGTCGCGTGGATCGGCCGGGCAACCGCCAGGCGCCTTTATCACCAGGACCTTTTCGGCAAGCGGTCCGAAATCGCCGCGAAAATGCACCGCGCTCTTCAATCCCAGGATTTTCTGATCCTTGGGCTCGACGCCGACATGCCGGAACAAGGATTGATCATAGGCCTGCACCCGTTTCTCCGTCACCAGTACCTTCACGCCGCCGATACCCAGCAAGGCCGTCGCACCGATATCGATGTCCCGTCCGCCGACCACCGGCCCGGTCGTCCGCATCCTGCCGTCGCCGAGCGCCAGCACGGTGAACTCGCCGCGAAAAGGATCGTTGTCCGGCAAATCCGCCTTGCCTCCCAGATCTATGGCGAGCACCGCGCCGATGCCGGCCGCGTGCGCCGCGTGCGCCGCCTCCGCGTCATGCAGCGTGCCGACGACCGCGTCCTTCGCCCCGTTCCGGACCAAGGCCGCCAACATGCCCGTCGTGTCGCCGCTGCCGCCGCCGCCGGGATTATCCTGCGGGTCGCAGATCAACACCGGCTTTGATGCCGCCGCGGCGATCGCCATGGCGTGTTGCGCGCAGTCGTCCGGTTCCAGCATCGGTTCGTCGAATTCGGCCTCGCGCCGGACAATCTCCTCGGCGACGACATCCACCGCAGCATCCGCCGCCGCCTGTGTCCACGCGCTGGCAACCACCGATACGCCGCAATGATGGATGTCGGACAAGCGGAACCCGCCGAGATAGGACAGGTTGAAGACGTCGCCGGTTTCCCCGGCGATGCACGCGTCGACGAAGCTCTTGGTCGGCTCCATCGCGGTCGGCTGCTGATGCGACGGCACGACGAACCCTAAGCTGCGAAAGGCCCGCCCGGCGGGGCGGCCTCGGTCCAGCATCAACTCGATGGCCGCCGCGGCGCGCGCCCCAGTCTCTCGCCGATCCACATGCGGATAGGTCCGGTAGGCGACCAGCGCATCCGCGTGCGCCACCATCTCGGGTGAGATATTGGCGTGGTAATCGAGGCTGGCGACGATCGGCACATCGGGGCCGACGCACGCGCGCACGCGCCGCAACAACTCGCCGTCCGCGTCCTGGTATCCGGCGGTCACCATCGCGCCATGCTGATCCAGGTACACCGCATCGACCGGCAATGACTGCGACAGGGCGGCGATCAACTCGCCGCTGATCCGTTCGAAGGCGTCCTCGGTGACCATGCCGCCGGCGCCTCCGCCGGCCCACACCAGCGGCACCAGATCGTGCCGGCCCGCCATTTCAGTCAGAAAGCCAGACAGCCCGAAACTGCCGCCGTCGAGCCATTTCATCACGTCGGCCCCGCGCACGAGCGGCGGCCGGTCGCGATGCAGACAGAAATACGCGTAGTCGGTCGGCGTCGGCATGAAGGTGTTGGTCTCATGCTGCATCCCACCGACCGCGATCCGCGCCATGGCGTTACGCCTTCTGTGGTTTGTCGGTGATGTCAGGGTCGCCCAGGTCCCAGAACAACCCGGCCATCAGGCGCAGCGCCTCGCGCGCCACCGGCACCAGCAAATGCTCGTCGGGTGCATGCTGGCAGCAACCGGTATAGGAATGCGGCACCCAGACCGTGGGCAGTTCCAATCCATCGGCGAAGACGTCGTTCGGTAAGGTGCCGCCGAGGCTCGGCAGCACCGCGGTCTTCTTGTTGGTCGTGCGCGTCAACGACGATTCGCAGAACCGCACCCACGGATGGTCGGGGTCGAGCCGGGTCGCGTTGGCGTAGTTCTTCCGCGCCATGCTGAGTTCGATCATCGGGAACCCGTTGTCGTCCAGATGTTTGCGCAGAGTGTCCAGGAAGGTCGCGGGATCGACGCCGACGGTAAAGCGAATCTGGCAGGTCGCCCGCGCTTTCGGCGGCACCGCGTTGACCGGACGGTCGGGGTTGCCGGTTGTGAACGCCAACACCTCGAAGCTGTTCCAGGCATGCACCTGTTCCGCCGTGCTCAGGCCGGGTTCGCCCCAGTCGGGATCGATCTCCGGCGCGTCGTCGCCGCCGTCATGCTCGATATCCTCAAGGGCGCGTTTCACCGAGTCCGGAATGCCGGGCGGCAGCAGATCGGGAATCAGGATCTTTCCCTTCGCCGTCGTGATCGTCGCGATCGCGTTCAACAGGATCACGGCCGGGTTGGCCAGCAAGCCGCCCCAGTTCCCGGAATGATGGCCGCCCTCGCGCAGGTCCACGTCCATGTTGAAGTTGAAGCCGCCGCGCGCCCCTAGGAACAGCGTCGGCCGCTCGAAGCTGGATCGCGGACCGTCCGACGCGATCAACACATCGGCCTCCAGCAGTTCCTTGTGCTTTTGGCAGAACTCGCCGAGGCCGGGCGATCCGGTTTCCTCGCCCATCTCGATCAGATAACGGCAATTGAACCCCAGTTTGCCGCGCGTCTCCAACACCGCCCGCAACGCCGCCATATTGATCGTGTGCTGACCCTTATTGTCGGCGGTGCCGCGCCCGTAGAGGCGGTCGCCCTCGCGTTTCAACTCCCAAGGGTCGAGACCTTCACGCCATTCCTCCGGCAGCCCCAACACGACGTCGCCATGACCGTAAGTCAGCAGCGTCGGCAACGACGGGTCCTCGATCCGTTCGGCCACCAGCATCGGCCAGCCGCCCTCCATGGGGTTTTGCAGAATTTGGCAGGTGAATCCCAACGCTTTCAGCGACGGTTCCATTTCGGCGGAGAGGTAGCGGTCGATCTCCTCCCCGGCGTCCGGGTTTTGGCTTTCCGACTTGATCGCCACGCGCCGGCCCAGTTCGGCCTCGAAGTCACCCTGGTCGAAATAGGCGGTCGCCGCGGCGACGGCATCTTCCCTGTTCATTGCACTCTCGCTTGTCGGTCGATGTTGGTAACGTCACGCGACTTAGGATTTGGCGGGCGCATTCTCGCCGAGATCCCAATACACACTGGTCACCAGTTCCATGCCCTGCCGAGTCAGACTCTTGAGGATGTGTTCGTTCGGCGCGTGCTGCGAGCAGGCCGAGTAGGACAGCGGTATCCAAATCGTCGGCGTGCCGAGATGACTCTGGAAGGTGTGATTGCAGATCGACCCGCCGGAATTCGGTAGGACGGCGACCTTGCTGCCCCAACCCTTCTCCAACGCCTGCGCCGCCCAGCGCGCCCAGGGATTGTCCGGGTCGGTCCGTGCCGCCTTGAATTCGGGCGTATTGCTGCCCGACGGCTTTCGGATCTCGACCATGTCGAACCCGTTCGCGTCGAGATGCTTGCGGATGGCGTCCATAAACTCGTCGTCCTTGGACCCGACCACATAGCGAATCTGGCACAGCGCCCAGGCCTTCGGCGGAATGGCGTTGACCGGGTTGTCCGGATTACCCGTCTTCATCGCCAGGATATCCAAGCTGTTCCAACCATAGACCTGTTCCGGCGTGGTCAGCCCCGG
This sequence comes from Alphaproteobacteria bacterium, assembly GCA_965228975.1. GTDB lineage: Bacteria > Pseudomonadota > Alphaproteobacteria > UBA8366 > UBA8366 > JAJFJD01. The sequence goes on along the minus strand of OZ245851.1, from coordinate 85,449 downwards.
TTCGCCCCAGTCTTCATCGATCTCCGGCGCTTCGCCGCCGCCGTTGCGTTTGACGTCCCTGAGCGCGACCCGCACCGAATTGGGGATCGGCGCAGGCAGCAGGTCCGGCGCGAGAATCTTGCCCTTGGCGTTAATCAGGCTGGCAATCGCATGGGACAGGATGATCGCCGGGTTGGCCAGCAGCCCGCCCCAGTTGCCCGAGTGATGCCCGCCCTCGCGCAACTCGCAGGACAGTTCGAAGCCGAAGATGCCGCGGTTGCCGAGGACCAGGTTCGGGCTGTCCATATCGACGCGCGGTCCGTCGGACGCAAGAAACACATCCGCCGCCAACGCTTCCTTGTTCGCCGCGACGAACTCGTCGAGCCCTTTCGACCCGTTCTCCTCGCCGGTCTCGACCAGGAATTTGTGATTGAAGCCGAGCTTGCCCCGCGTCTCGATGATCGCTTCCAGTGCGTTCATGTGCAGCGTGTGCTGGCCCTTGTTGTCGGCGATACCGCGACCATAAATCTTGTCGCCCCGCTCGGTCATCACCCAGGGGGACAATCCGTCGAGCCATTGACCTTCCTGCCCCAAAACCACATCGCCATGACCGTAGCCGAGGATCGTCGGCAAGCTTTCACTCTCGAAGCGATGCGCCAGGAAAAACGGGCCTTGCCCCGGGATCGGGTTATCGAAGATGCGGCAGTTGTAGCCCATCGCCTCGAAGGCGGGCTGCATCTCGTCCCGAAGATACCGATAGAGTTCGGGGACCTGTTTCGGATCCTGACATTCGGTCGGAATCGCCACCCGGCGGCGAAGCTCCTCGAAATACTTGCCGTCGTCGTAATACGTCAGCGCCGTTTCAACGGCGGCTTCACGCGTCATCGTCGTCTACTCCCCTGTGCGGCGCTACTCGGCCGCCATCGTGTCATACCGGTCGGCGAACCGTTCGCCGTGATCCGATCCCGCCTCGAAGATCAAATGCTGGGTCAACCCGCGCGCCGAACCCAACGAGTCCAGATCGAGCAGGATACGTTCCGCCGCGTCGTAGTCGTCCGGCGCAAGGAACCCTTCGCAGCAATCGCGGAACTTCGCCGAAAGATCGGCCTCGTCGAACGGATTGTGGATCGTGCCGCGCGCCCATTTCGACTCTTGCTCGACCACCCGGCCGTCCTTGAGTTCGATCTTGACGACATGCGGCAGCCGGAAGGTCGGATCGTCGCCTTCGGCATCCTTGTCGTAGGCATCCATCGTGACCAGCGGCATCAACTCGCGCACCTCGGGCCGCTGCACCGCATCCGGCGTAAAGTCGGACAGCGACAGGCGGCCGAACTTCAAGGCCAGCGCGATGCAGTAGTTCATGGAGAAGCGCGCCTCCATCTCCTGCTGCGGATTGTCGTACATCAGGTTTCGCTTGTTGCCGAAACCGACCAGGGTATCGACCTTCGCCACCTCGTCGGCGCCGAAGCCATGCTCGTCGCGGAGCGCCAGGACGACATCGAGCACCCGGTGCGTCGATCCGCAACACGGATAGAGTTTCGGCGCCAAACCGAATTCCTCGATGGCCAGCGGGTCGCCGAGCGGCTTCTTCAAATGCTCCCAGGCGTTCTCATCCGCCCCGGCATACAAATCGCGGAACCCGAGCTTGCCTTCGAGCGCCACCTCGCGGGCCTGGAATCCGTTCGCCGCGAGTTGCGCCGCCAGCACCGCGTTTTTGGCCGCCATGCCCGCGTGATACGGTTTGCCCATCGTGCCGAACTGGACCTTCGGCCCCGACGCCATGCTGACGCCCAGGCTGATCGCGTTGACCATCGCGTCCCGGCCCAGCCCGAGGAGACGGCCGCAGGCCGCGGCGGTGCCGATACAGCCGACCGTCGAGGTGCCGTGCCAGCCCATGTCGTAATGCGCCCGGTTGACGCCGCGCCCGATGGCGGCGTGCATTTCCAGGCCGACGATGTAAGCGTCGATCAATTGCTTGCCGGTTGCGTCGATCTCTTCCGCCAGCGGCAGCAGGGCCGGAATGAGCACCGCGCTCGCATGGGTCAGCCCCGGCAGGTAGTTATCGTCGAAATCCAGCGCATGCGCCGCCATGCCGTTGGCCAGCGCCGCCCACGGCGCCGCCGCCTTCGCGCTCGAACCAAACACCGTGCAACGCCCGCCGCCATACGGCGCGATCGTCGCACGCACCCGCGCCGATCCTTCGTCGCCGGCGCCGGCCACCATGCAGGCAACCACATCGAGAATTGCGTCCCGGGCACGCTGCCGTGCGATCTCTGACGTGGTTTCCGGTGATTCCGCAGCCCATTCGCCCAGAATTTTGGTGACGTCCATCGTCATCGCTCCTGCTGATTGTTCGACCGACAAAACGGATTTTGGCGCGTCAGGACGCCTGCTTCAACGCAGCATCGGAAAACAGGTGACATTCAACGCAGGCGCCGTCTATTTCGAGCGGCTCCGGCTGGGTCTTGCTGCATGTCGGCATGGCGTCGACACACCGGGGATGAAAAGCACAGCCCGGCGGAGGGTCCACCGGATTAGGGAAGGTAGCACCAAGATGCGTATCCGGCACGTCGAGATCGGGATCCGGCGTCAAAACCGATCCCAGAAGCGCTTTTGTATACGGATGTTTCGGCGCACGGAAGAGCGTTTTCGTATCGGCTTCCTCGACAATGCGGCCGAGATACATGACCGCAACCCGGGTCGCGATATGTTCGACCACCGCCAGATTGTGGCTGATGACGATGTAGGTGAGGCCCAGCTCCCTGCGAAGCTGCTGCAGCAGGTTGAGGATTTGCGCCTGAACCGATACGTCGAGCGCCGAGGTCGGTTCGTCGCAAATGATCACTTCGGGCTTCATGATAAGCGCGCGGGCGATCGCCACGCGCTGACGCTGACCGCCGGAAAGCTGGTTTGGGTAGTTGTTGAACAATTTGCGCGGCAGGCCGACCAGTTCCATGATCTCCTCGCCCTTGCGCTTCCATTCGGTCGAATCGCCGACCTTATGCACGCGCAGCGGCAAGGTGATGATCGAGCCGATCGACTTCCGCGGGTTGAGCGACGAATACGGGTCCTGAAAGATCGGCTGAACGCGCCGGGCCACTGCGATACGGTCGAGGCCGGATAGCGGTTCACCATCGACCAGGATGTCGCCCATCGTCGGCTTTTCGAGACCCAGCAACATGCGGGCCATGGTCGTCTTGCCACAACCCGACTCGCCGACCAGCCCGAGCACGGATCCGCGTTCGACCGACAGCGACACCGCGTTGACCGCACGCAACGGCTGCTTCGGTGCGAACACGCCGGTCTTGACGGTAAAGATCTTGCTGACGTCTTGGGCCTGCAGGACCGGCGGTTCCATCACGCCACCTCGACACTATTGTCGGACGTGCGCACCGCCACCGGCTGATTGGCGGCGGCGGTTTCGACCGACAGGTTGCAGCGGAAACCGCGCGCGGCGCTGAGTTCGCGTAATGCGATGTCGGCGCTGCATCCGTCATGAGCGTAGCGGCACCGCTCGCGGAAGGTGCAGCCGCTCAGCTCGCCCAGCAGGGTCGGCACGATGCCCGGGATCGAGCCCAGATCTTCGCCCGCCGCCGTCTTGCCTGGTATCGGGATACAGTCGAGCAGCCCCTGCGTATAGGGATGAAGCGGCTTCTTGAAGACTTCCTGGGCCGTGCCTTCCTCGACGATCTGCCCCGCATACATGACGGCAACGCGGTCGGCCACCCGCGCGACGACGCCCAGATCATGCGTGATGAGGATGACGCCGATGTTGAACTCTTTCTGGATTTGCCGGATCAGCAACAGGATCTGCGCCTGGATGGTCACGTCCAAGGCGGTGGTCGGCTCGTCCGCGATCAGCAGATCGGGTTCGCACATCAACGCCATGGCGATCATCACGCGCTGGCGCAACCCGCCGGACAGTTGATGCGGATACTGCCGCAACCGGCTGTCCGCCGCGGTGATGCCGACCTTTTCCAATAGGTAAACCGCCCGGTCGCGCGCCTCCTTACGCGGCACGTTACGATGCCGCAGCAACGCCTCCTCGAGCTGGTTGCCGATGGTGTAGGACGGGTTCAGGCAGGTCATCGGGTCCTGGAAGATCATCGCCATCCGGTCGCCGCGAATGTCGGACATCTCCGTTTCCGACAACGCCTGCAGATCGTAGTCGAGAAGCTGCAGCTTGCCGGCCTTGCGGTCCGCGGTGGACGGCAACAGCCCCATGATCGCAAGCGAGGTCAGCGACTTGCCGCAACCGGACTCACCCACGATACAAAGCGTCTCGCCACGGTTGACGTCGAAACTGATGCCGCGGACCGGATGCAACATGCCGCCGGCAAGCGGGATATCAATGGCGAGGTTGTCGACTTCCAGCAACGCGCTCAATTGCGATTCTCCGGGGCGGTGACGTCGCGAATGCCGTCGCCCAACAGATTGATGCTGAGCACGAGCAGGAACAAGGCGGTCCCGGGAATGGCGATGACCCAGGGTTTGAAATACATGTCGCCCTTCCCTTCGGAAACCATCAAGCCCCAGGACGGGTCAGGCGGCTGCACGCCGAGGCCCAGGAAGGACAGCGCCGCTTCGAGCAGGATCGCGTGGGCGACCTCCAGCGTCGCGACCACGATCAGCGCGTTCGCCACATTGGGCATGATCTCGGTCATCAGAATTCGCAGCGTCGAACAGCCGGCCGCTTCCGCCGCCGCGACATAATCCAGGTTCCGCACTTGTTGGGTGGTACTTCGCATCACCACGGCGAAACGATCCCAGATCAGCAGGCCCAGCACGGTAATGACGATGGTCAGCGAACTGCCGATGATCGCGATCACCGCCAACGCAATCAGCACCACCGGCATGGCGAGCCGCGTGGTTATCAGGAAGGTGATGATCAGATCGACGCGTCCACCGAAATAGCCCGCCGCCACGCCCATCGCCGTACCGATGACACCGGAAATCGCCATCGCCGCGAATCCGATGAGCAGCGAGATGCGCGCGCCATACATGATGCGCGAAAGGTAGTCGCGGCCGAACTTGTCGGTGCCCAGCGGATGCTCCCACGACCCCTTCGCGTCCCAGAACGGCGGAACGTACCGATTGGTGAGATCCTGAGCCAGCGGATCATGCGGCGACAACACCGGCGCGAAGATGGCTACCAGGAAAATGAACAATAGAAACCCGCCCCCGATCGTAAGGCCGGCATGCCCGAACATACGCTTGCGCAATAGGGCTGCCGGCGACGGTTCCAGGATGGATTCGGCGCTGGGAAGCTTGCTAGCGGAGTCTGCAACGGCCATTGGTCCGATCCCTCCTCAACCCGTCACGCGGATGCGCGGATCGAGAAACGCGTTCAGCAAATCCGCAAAATAGGTGACCAGGACATAGAAGATCGCCAGCGTCAGGACGATCGCCTGCATCGCCTGGAAATCCGACCGTTGGATCGATTGCCACGCGAAACGGCCCAACCCGTTGATCGCGAAGATCGTCTCGATCACGACCGAGCCGCCCAACATGAACCCGAGTTGCACCGCCGAGACGGACACCACGGGTATCACCGCGTTCCGCAGCGCGTGCTTGAACAACACGACCTTGGGCCGCAAGCCCTTGGCACGTGCAGTCCGCACATAGTCGGAGGCGAGCACGTCCATCATACCGGCGCGCGTCAACCGCATGATCGCCGGGGTCGCGTAATACCCCAGCGCAATCGCCGGCATGATGAAATTCTGCCAGGATGCATTACCCGTGATCGGCAGCCAGCGTAGCTGGATTCCGAAGATCACGATCATGATCAGCGCAAAGAAGAAACTGGGCAGCGCCTGTCCCATCACGGCGAGCGTCAGGGCGGCCCGGTCGATGATGGTGTTCGGCCGCATCGCCGCCAGGACCCCGAGGGGCACTGACAACAGAAGCGCGAATGTCAACGCGATGGCTCCCAGTTTCATGGTGACCGGCGCGCGTTCCTTGATGACCTCGACCACGGGCTGCTTGAGGTAGATCGAAACACCGAGATCACCCTGCAGCGCCTTCCCGGCCCAATCGAGATACTGAACCGGCAGCGACCGGTCGAGACCGTATTGCTTTCGAACGTATTCGATATCTTCCTGGGTTGCCGACTCACCGGCCAACGCGGCCGCCGGATCGCCCGACAGGCGCAACAGGGAGAACGTGATCAGCGATACCGCGATCGCCACGAGCACCGCGATGCCCAACCGCTTCAAGGAGTAAATCAGCATATCCGCCGCACAAAGGTAGAGGGCGCGGCTTCGATCGAGCCGCGCCCCTGTTGCCTAGGCTATTTCCACTTCGCGGTGAAGAAACGGGGGATCTCATCCGGCGTCGGGGTGAAATCCAGGTCCTTCGACCACGCGTAGTATTTCGCGTAGGTGAACATCGGCAACCAGCACAGGTTTTCCTGAATGCGGCTCAGCGCCTTCTTATAGGCGTCCTTACGCACTTCCGGATCGGTGCTCGTATCGCCGGTTTCCAGCCACGTTTTCACATCGGGATCGCGGCAGTAGTCATCCCGGGAGTGCTTGAAGAAATGGCTGGTGATCGCCGACACGTCATTCATCGAATAGGAGCCCCAGGTCATTTGATGGAACGGGGCTTTCCCTTCCCAGACGATCCCGCGCAGCGCCTTGTACTGCATGTATTTCAGGTTCGTCTTGATGCCGACCTTGGCGAGGTAACCCATCACCGCCTCGGTGTACTCGCGCTGACGATAGGCGAAGATATCCGAGGTGAACCCATTCGGATAACCCGCTTCGGCCAGCAGCTTCTTGGCCTTCGCCGGATCGTACTTGTACTGCGGCACATCCTGGGTGCAGCCGAACTGCGTCGGGAAGCATGCCGAATGGATGACACTCGAGGCACCGCCGACCAGATTCTTCGCAATGGCCGCGCGGTCGATGGAATGCGCCACCGCCTGACGGACCTTGAGCTTGGTGAACGGGCTGTCCTTGGCCGACCGGCCGGCGCGGTCCATGGTGATGTAGCTGACACGCATCGTCGGCACGTTCTTCACCGTGACCTGACCGGTCTTACCCAGGTCCTCGGCCTTGTCCTTCGCCACGTCCCAGATCCAGTCGAGCGATCCGGTCAACAATTCGGCGACTTGCGTTTCCGGGTCGGGAACGGTGCGGAACACCACTTTGCCGATCGACGGCTTACCCTTCGGGCCGTCCCAATAGCCCTTGTTGATCTCCATCTCGATCCGCTCGCCGGTCACCACCTTCGTGATCTTGTACGGGCCGGTGCCGATCGGCGGGACGGTGCCGTAATCCTTCTTCCCCTTGGCGTCGGTCTTGGCCTTGGCCCAGATTCCTTTCGGCATGATCGCCATCGGTCCCGACAGGAATTCGAGAGCGGCCGGGAACGGCTTCGCCAGATTGATGCGGACCTTGTAGTCGCCGAGCTTCTCGGCATTCTTGATCCAGCTCACGTTACGCCGCGTCAGGACACCGCTGTCCGGTCCGGATACATGGTTGAACGTCTCGACAACGTCATCCGCGCTGAAGTCCTGTCCATTGTGGAATTTTACGCCCTTGCGCAGGTTCATCTCGATGGTGAGGTTGTCGACCCACTTATAATCCGTCGCCAGCTGCGGTTTGTATTCGAAGGTCTTGGGGTCGCGATACAGAAGAGTGTCCCATACCAGCCGCGACATCACGACCATCTCACGCACGTTCTCGTAGAAGGGCAGCGGTACGTTGACCTCGCGGTCGGTTGCCCAGACCAACGAATCGTCCGCCTTGCCCGCGATGGCCGGCGATCCGGCAAGCGCCAACACGGCAGCACCCGCCATTCCCATGGCCATACGCCGAAGAGTTCTTGATTTCATGACTTGATCTCCCTGTCCGAGATTTGTCTCAGATAAATTTAAGGGCATCGCCGTGTTTGTTGTTTTCGGACGATGCGTCCAGCCCCCATGCGGAACCTTTTCGACCGCGAATGCATTTCAAAGCATTACGCACCGAGGCGCAAGGTTCTATCAACGCGTACCGAATTGGGAATTTCCTGTCCGACGGCTTGCCGCCGTCACAGCCATCCCATCGGGCCGGGCCGGCAGCAAAGAGGTGCGCAAGGCCACGCTCTTCGAACACGCATTTAAATATTTCAATCTTGATTGACCGGGGGGAAGGCCCTGTCGGTTAGCCCGCCGTCAGCGTCGGCCACAACTCGTCGCCGCCTTTGGCCGCGATCATCGTGCCGAGACGGACGGCCCATTCGCTTTCGCTGCCGAAGTCGTCGCGCCACGACCACAGCCGGCGCGAATAGCGGTGCAGAATATGTTCGATCGTGAAGCCGATCGCGCCATGCACCTGATGGCCGATGGCCGCGCCCTCTCCGGCCGCTTCCCCGACGCGAATCTTCGCGGATGCCACCTCAAGCACCACATGCTCATCGAACCCGTCACTGCGTCGGATCGCATCCGCGGCCGACGCGGAAACGGCGACCGCGGCCGAGACCTCGCCGGCGAGCCGGGCAAGGTTGTGCTGTACCGCCTGAAATTTGGAGATCGCCCGCCCGAATGCGGTCCGGTCCTTGGAATACTCCACCGACACATCGAGGATCGCCTGCAACGCCCCGGCCATCTGCATCGACCGCACCGCCGCACCCATCAGGAACAACGCATCTTCGTCGAAACCGTTCGGCGCGTCGGTGACCGCGGCGGGCGTCGCGCCGTCGAAGGTGATGTCGTCCTTCGGCTCGTCCGCGAGACTGCGCCCTTCCGTGACGGTCCCCTGCGCCCGTTCGACCAGCGCGACCTTGACCGCATCGCCTTGCCGCGCGACGACGGCGACATGCGCCGCGTCGCGGGCGAAAGGCACCTGATGCGCCGTCCCCGACAGCGTACCGTCATTCGCGATCGTCAGTTCGTCGCCCTTGCGAACCGGCGCTATGGTCATCGCCTCCATCGGCGATTCGAGACCGGCCCGCGACAACAGCCATCCGGCCAGCAACGTTTCCGCCAAGGGGACCGGCACCGCGTAAGATCCGGCGACGCGAAGGACATCGAACCCGTCTTGCAATTCCGCGCCGGCGCCGCCCAGCGTGTCCGGCACCCAGGTCAGCGTCAGCCCCGACTCCTGCAGCGCCGTCCAGAGCGGCTGGCGCCAGGACTCGTCTTCCGCGTTGTTCACGGTCTGCGGATCACACAGGTCCTGGAAGATCTTCGTCGTGGTGTCGACGATGATGGTGTCCGTATCGCTCATATGTTCCTAGTCCTTTGGAATCACGGCCAATGTGACAAAACTGCCGGGCTACGGATATTATTCGAGGCGATCCCGCGAGCAGCGGATCGACACTTTCTTGATCTACACTTACCGCCTTCGGCGCCATGCCTGCAAATGACGCCGGGCCGATCGAGCCAACGGAGACGCGCGCCGCCATGTCGAGCACAATCGAATTCGACCCGATCCGCCTCCCGCCCGAAGCCGAGGCGCTTCGCAAGGAAGTCCGCGCCTTTCTCAAGGATGAAATCGCCGCCGGCACCTTCGATCCGCAAACCGCGCATCTCGGCAAAGGATTCAATCCCGAATTCAGCCGGAAAGTCGGCGAACGCGGATGGATCGGCCTGACGTGGCCCAAGGAGTATGGCGGCCACGAGCGCAGCTTCCTGGAACGCTACGTGGTGACCGAAGAATTCCGGGTCGCCGGCGCGCCGACCCGGGCGCATTTCACCGCCGACCGGCAAAGCGGCCCGATGCTGCTGAAATACGCGCCGGAAGAGGTCAAGCAGGACATCGTGCCGCGCATCACCCGCGGCGAATGCTATTTCTGCATCGGCATGAGCGAGCCGGATTCCGGCTCCGACCTGTTCGCCGCCAAGACGAAGGCGGAGAAGACCGCCGACGGCTGGCGCATCAACGGCCGCAAGGTCTGGACCAGCAACGCGCATCGCTCGCACTACATGATCGGCCTGTTCCGCACATCGCCGGCGACCGAGGACAACCGCCGGCACGGCCTGACGCAGTTCCTGGTGGATATGAGCACGCCGGGCATCACGGTGCGTCCGCTCCTGCACTTGACCGGCAACCACGAATTCAACGAAGTCATCTTCGAGGATGCGATACTGCCGGAAAACGCGGTTCTGGGGGAGATCGACTCCGCCTGGAAACAGGCGACCAGCGAACTCGCCTACGAACGGAGCGGGCCGGAACGATTCCTCGAGACGATTTACATCCTGCCGGAACTGGTCAACGTGCTCGGAAAGGAACCGGACGTGCGCGGGGCCGAAGGCATCGGCCGCCTGGTCGCGCAGCTTCATACATTGCGCCGCATGTCGATTTCGGTGAACGGCATGCTCGCGGCGGGGAAGGAGCCGGTGCTCGAAGGGTCGGTTGTCAAGGATCTCGGCACGAACTGGGAACAAACGCTGCCGGCGAAGGCACGCGAGCTGTCGGCATTTGCACAATCCGATCCCAGCAACCGTGCTGATTTCGACGAGCTGATGCGCTTCGCGACACTGATCGCACCCAAACTCACCATACAGGGCGGCACGCGGGAAATCCTGCGCGGCATCATCGCCCGTGGCCTGGGGCTGCGCTGATTCACTAGCACCGGCCGCTATCGTCCGAACAACAAGAGGTCCAGACAGGACACCCGACATCATGCCCGACATCTCCGCGCTTCTGTCCCCGAAATCCGTAGCGGTCATCGGCGCCTCGCCGAACGCGCACATCATTCGCGGCCGCATCATGCATGTCCTCGGCTGTCACGAATTCCCCGGCAATATTTATCCCGTCAGCCGCAGCAACGACGAGATCAACGGCCTGAAGGCCTACCGGACGATCGCCGACATCCCCGAACGCGTCGATCTCGCGGTGCTTGTGATCCCGGCGGAGAATGTCGCGGAGGCATTGACCGACTGCGGCGAAGCCGGCGTGCGCGCCGCAATGATCATCAGTTCCGGGTTCGCGGAAGAAGCCGGCGAAGCGGGCGACGTTCTGCAGGACGAAATTCGGGCAATCGCCGAGAAATACGACCTCGCGGTCGGCGGCCCCAATTCCGAAGGCTTCGCCAACATGCTGGCCCCGCTCTGCGCCACGTTCAGCGCGACGGTGGATAATCCCGACCTGCCGCTCGTGCCGCCGCACCGGTCCGACGGATATATCGGCGTTACGGCGCAAAGCGGCGGCATCGGTTTCTCCTTTTACGACCGGGGCCGGCCGAAGGAATTGCCGTTCAGCTACGTGATGACCACCGGCAACGAAGCCTGCCTCTCGGGACTGGATTTCGTCGACTACATGCTCGACGACGGCAAGACCGAGGTGATCCTGATGTTCATGGAGGACATCAAGAATCCGGAACGCTTCGCCCCCATCGCCGAGAAGGCGCTGCGCGCCGGTAAGCCGATCATCCTGACCAAGATCGGCCGGTCGGAAGCCGGGCAACGCGCCGCCGCCTCGCACACGGCGGCCATGACCGGCGCCTACACGGCCTATAAGGCGATGTTCGACCGGTACGGCGTGATCGAAGGCTACGATATCGAGGATATCGTCGACGTCGCCGCCGGGTTCTCGCGCTACCGCAACAAACTGCCGCTGGGCAAGCGGGTCGGAATCGCCACCGGATCGGGCGGCGGCGGCGGATGGATGGCCGACAGCTGCGAAGCGGCCGGCCTCGTGGTGCCGCCGTTGGACGCCGCAACCCGCGCGGTCATCGACGAATACCTGCCGCCCTACGGCACGTCGCAGAATCCGGTGGACGGCACCGCACAGGCAATCCGCGTGGTCGGCTACGGCAACTTCGCGGGAATGGTCGCGCAATCCCCTGAAGTGGATTCGGTGATCGTGGTGACGTCGGCTCGCAACGCCGCCGGCTACGAGCGGGAAGAGGAAAACCTGCGAAAGGTCGCCGAAGAGTGCGAGAAGCCGATCCTGTTCTGCAGCTACACACTGAACCGCGGCACGGCGATGGAGCTGCTGAACCGCGCGGGCTACCCGCTCTACACCAACATGCGGAACTGCGCCCGCACGATGGCGACGATGGCCGATTACCGTGCGTTCCGCGACCGATTCCTGAAGACGCCGGAGATCACGACCACGTCTGCAAAGATCAAGGAAACGGCCGTTCCCCTGCTTGCCGATGCAGGTCCCGTCCTGTGCGAGTATCAGGCCATGCCCGTTCTCGCCGCCTACGGCATTTCCGTGCCGGACGGCCGTTTGGCGAAAACGCCGGACGAAGCCCTGGAAGCGCTCGACGAAATCGGCGGTCCGGTCGCCCTCAAGGTCCAATCGCCGGACGTATTGCACAAAACCGATGCCGGTGCGGTCGCGCTCGGCTTGGACGATGCGGCGACCGTCCAAGAAGCTTTCTCAACCCTTACCAAGAACGCCACCGCCTATCACAAGAAAACCGGTAGCGGCAATCCGGACATTCACGGTGTGCTGGTACAGCCGATGGCGAAGCGCGGTCAGGAAATCATCCTCGGGATCAATCGTGATGACGCCTTCGGCCCGATGCTGATGGTCGGGCTCGGCGGCATCCATGTCGAAGTGCTGCGCGACGTCGCCTTCTCTCCGGTGCCGTTGACCACCGACGCGGCGGCACAGGTATTGGACCGGCTGAAAGGCCGGAAGATCCTGGATGGGGTGCGCGGCGGCGCCCCCGCCGACCTCGACGCACTGCTCGACCTGATCGTGAAACTTTCGCAACTCGCCGCCGATCACGCGGACATCATCGCGGAGATCGACCTGAATCCGGTGCTCGTCCACCCGGCCGGCGAAGGCGTGTCGATCGTCGACGCCCTGATCGTGAAACGCGACGCGGGTTAGGCGGACAAGGCACAGGTCCGGAACCCGGCGAACACATCGCGCCGGTCCGGACCGAAATAATTGCGGTACAGCGACGTGATCATTCGCCCCCGCGTGGTCCACGCGCCGCCCCGTAGCACGCGCGTCGAATCGAACAGCGGCTGCGAGTATTCCTTGTAGTCGTCCGGCGCGAACCCGGGAAACGGCTTGAAGACGTCCTGCGTCCACTCCCAGACATTGCCGATCATCTGCCGGCAACCATAGGCGCTGTCACCCGCCGGATGCGCCGCGACATCGACACAACCCAATGCAAAGCCGTCGAGGTTTGCGTGGTCCGGCGTCGGCTCCTCGTCGCCCCAAGGGTACCGGCGCTTCTGCAAAACGCCGTCGGTCGTTTCCGGTACCGTCGTCGCCGCCAACTCCCATTCCGCCTCGGTCGGCAATCGCCGGCCGGCCCAACGGCAGTAGGCGTTGGCCTCGTGCCAGCAGACGTGGATGACCGGCTGATGGAGCGGCAGTTCGAACACGCGATCGAACCGCCGGACGCCCCACCCGCCATTCTCGTCCGGAACCCAATAGACCGGGTGTTCGGCAGCGGCTTCTTGCCGCCAGGCCCAGCCGTCCGCGTCCCAATGCGATTCCGTCTGATATCCGCCGTCCGCGACGAATTCGGCGAATTCGCCATTCGTGACCGCCGCCCGCGCCATCTTGAACGGCGCAACGGTCACCGGGCGCGCCCATTTTTCATTGTCGAATAGAAAGGGTGCATTTTTTTCAGCGCCCATCCGGTACGTACCGCCCATGATCACCACGTCGCCGGACAGCGGCCCGGTCTCCGGTGCCCGCCGACCAACCGGACCGCCCTCGAAGACCGGCGTCGGGTATGCCAATGTCTGCCGCGCCCAGGTAAAAGCCTCTGTGTGCATGTCTTCGTGAAAGACTGTGAACTGGTACAGATAGCTGTGCCGTTCGTCCGCCATCTCCTTGCCGCCGAGACGGTCGACCAACGCATCCTGCACATCCTGCATGTAGGCGAGGATTTCGTTCAGCGGCAGGACCGGCAAATCCCACCGCGTTTCATGCGCGATCGCGATGGAGTCATAAAGTGCATCTCCTGTCGCGAGCATCGGTTCTTGATTGTACAATCGGCGCAGGATGAAGTTTTCATAGAACCAGCCGACATGACCGATTTCCCAAATCAACGGATTCAACGTCGGCAGCTTGGGGCCAACGAGCTGGTCGGGGGTCAACCCTTGGACCATTTCCAACGTGCGACGCCGCGCGCTTGTCATCATGTCGATCAAGCGGGACGTGGGGACGGGTTCAGTCATGGGCAAACCATCTAATGCGAAACGGCTTGAAGATTAGCCTTATCACGCCCGCAGGCAAACAATCGCGCAACGGCAACCGAACGACGGCGGTGCGATGGCAGGACATCCTGCGCCGCCTCGGTCATGAGGCCATCATCGCGACGGAGTATGAGAACGAGCCGGTCGACGCGATGATCGCCGTGCATGCCTGGCGCAGCGCGAAGTCGATCCTCCGCTTCCGCGAACGGTATCCGGACCGCCCGTTGATCGTCTTGCTGGCGGGAACCGATATCAACAAGTTCCAGCAGAGCCATCCGGACGAGACCTATCACTCGATGGACATCGCCGACGCGCTGGTGTGTCTGCACGGATTGGTGCATCGGGACATCCCGGACCGGTTCCATGGCAAATTGCATGTCATCCACCAATCCGCCTTGCCGCTCAACCGGACGCGCCGCCCGTCGCGGCGCACTGTGGACATCTGTGTCATCGGCCACCTGCGCGAGGAGAAGGACCCCCTACGCGCCGCCGAAGCCGCGCGGTTGCTGCCGGACGATTCCCGTATCCGCATCGTGCATCTGGGCAAAGCCCATGACGAAAGCTGGGCCGAGCGCGCGCGCCGTGAGATGAGCACCAACCCAAGATACGACTGGCGCGGCGAGGCGCCGGGATGGCAGGTGCGTCGGCTTTTCGATTCGTCCCACGCGATGGTGCTGAGTTCGATCATGGAAGGCGGCGCAAATGTGGTTTCGGAAGCGGTTGCCGCCGACGTCCCGGTGATCGCGTCGGACATATCGGGATCGATCGGACTGTTGGGCGAAGATTATGCCGGTTACTTCCCGGTCGGCGACACGGCTGCGCTTGCGGCCTGCCTGGACCGGATCGAGCACGACCGCGATTATCTAAAGACGTTGACGCGCCAATGCCGCGAACGCGCCCACCTGTTCAAGCCGCAGCACGAAGAAGCCGCATGGCGGTCGCTCCTCGCCGCGCTCACATAGAACATTACGCACGCACCGTAATCGGTTCGAGTTGGTTCCCCTCGGGCAATACGGTGCCGATGATCGCCGTCCGGTCATATCCCAAATCACGCAATGCGCCGACGCAATCCTCGGCCCGCTCCTGCGGCACGCTGGCCAGCAAACCGCCGGCGGTCTGCGGATCGAAGATCAACGGAAAGCGCGGATCCTCGCCGACCGCGGCAATATTGGATATGGCACGTCGGAGCCGCAGGTTCTGCGGCTGCAAGGTGCTGGTAATGCCGGCCGCCACTGTTTCCTGCGCGCCATCGAGATACGGGATGGCGCCGAGGTCCAATTCCACGTCGACGCCCGACGGTTTGGTCATCTCTACCAAATGTCCCAACAACCCGAAGCCGGTGACGTCGGTGCACGCATTCGCGCCGTGGTCGGACAGGCATTGCGCGCCCTTGTAGTTCGACAGCACCATCGAGGCGAGGGCGTCCTTGATCCACTGCCCTTTCGCTTTCAGGCGCATGTCGGCAGCGAACAATGTGCCGGTTCCGATCGCCTTCGTCAGCACCAGCCGGTCGCCCGGCTGCATGCCGCCCTTGCGCAACACCTTCTCGCGGTCGATCAGGCCGTTAACGGAAAAACCAAGCGATAGCTCCGCGCCTTCGCTGGTGTGGCCACCGACCAGCGACGTGTTCGATTCCCGCAAGACCTCCATTGCGCCGGTCAGCATTTGGGACAATACGTCCTCGACCTTCTCCTCCAGCCCGTAGGGCACTGTGGCGATTGCCAGCGCGGTCTGCGGATCGGCGCCCATCGCGTAGATATCGCCGAGGCTGTGATTGGCGGCGATGCGGCCGAAAAGATACGGGTCGTCGACAATGGCGCGGAACGAATCGACCGTATGCACCATCACCTTGCCCGGCGGCACTTCGACCACCGCAGCATCGTCCGGTTCGTGTAATCCGATCAAAACGTCATCGCGCGTCACCGGCTCCAACTGCGACAAGGCCCGCTGCAACACCGTCGCACCGACTTTGGCGCCACAGCCGCCGCAGCGCATGGCGACCGCGGAGATTTCCTTGATCACCTCCTCGCCCGCCAGACCACGCGGCAGATCGGACTTCTCCTCCGTGTCCATTTCCGGGAGCTCGCTGAACTTGCGCATGAAACGCCGGTCGATCCAGTCCTTCCAACGCCAGACCAGCTTGCCCTCTACCGACCATTTGGAACGCGAGGCAACCGCATATTTGTCCCCCGTGCTGATCAGGCTGAGGAACTCGCGCTGCGGCCTGAACGGTCGCGCGGACTTGCCGACCAGCATGCGCCGCAGGTTTCGCGTCAACGGCGGGCCCTGACGCACGGCAAAGACGCCCGCCTTCGGGCGCGGATGATTGACCATCGCCGCGATATCGCCCGCGCCGAAGATTTCGGGGTGCGACGTCGACTGCAGGGTGTCGCCGACTTGCATGAAGCCGTGCTCGTCGACCGCCAATCCGGACTCCTTGATCCACGATGCGGCGCCGGCCCGGGTCACCCAGAGGATTTCATCCAACGCGATGCTCTCGCCGTCGGCGGCTATTACCTTGCCGGGCGCGACCGACGCGACGCGCGTATCCGCGTGAAAGTTGATGCCGCGCTCATTGAAGATACGCCGGAACTTGGACCGGACCAGCGGGTTATGCGTGGTCAGGATATCCGACTCTTCGCTGATCAGATGATAATCCAGATGCGCGTCGGTCCGCCCTTGGCCGGCCAACAGGGTCTTCAGCCGGTATTGGATGGCGAGCAGCAATTCCACCCCGCCCGCGCCGCCGCCGACGATGCCGATCCGCACCGGGTCCTCGCGCAGCAGGATGCGTTCACGCAGGCGTTCCCAATGCGCGACGAACCGGTTGATCGGCTTGACCGGCACCACATTGCCCTCGGCGCCCGGCGTTTCCCAGGTCGCCGGGGCGGACCCGATGTTGATGGACAGCAAGTCGTAGGACACCGGCGGGCGGTTCTTGCACAACACCAACCGCTGACGCGGGTCGATCCCGATCACGTCGTCGTTGTAGAAACGCGCATTGGCGAAGCGGGCCAGCGGACCGAGATCGATATGGGTTTCCTCGAAAGTGTAATGCCCCGCCACCAGCCCCGGTAACATCCCCGAATAGGGCGTGTCCACGTCGCGGCAAAGGACCGTCAGGCGCACGCCCGGTATCGGCTTCATGCCGAAGGACCGGAGCACGCCGACATGACTGTGGCCGCCGCCGACGAGAACGAGGTCTTTAAGGATCGGTGTGGTCGATTGCACGAGGATCACCCATGTTCGATGGTCGTCTTGAGACGCAGCCGCGCGCGGATGTGCCGCGACAACGCATCGACGCAAATATTCAGGCCGGCCGTGAACAATATCAGCACCAACGCGCGGTCCAGCCGGATATCCGCAAAGGCGCTGTCCACATAGAAGCCGAGCGTCGCGATACCCAGCATGCCTAGAATTGCGGTCTCACGTAAAATCACTTCCCAGCGATAGAACAGGAACGCCAAGAGCTGCCCGTAGACGCGCGGCACCGATTCGTAGAAATAGAGATTGAGCCCGCGCGGCGCGTCGACCCGAACTTTCATGTGTTCCGTATAGCGGCCGATCAGATGCGCAATGATCGCGCCGTTATGCAGCGACAAGGCGATGATCGCGGGCAGCATCGACGGCCCCCAAAGCTGCAGGCAGACATACGCCAGAATGTATTCCGGCGTGGACCGGACGACGACCAGGAACACATGCCCGCCCAACCGGCCGCCGCGGCCGAAGAACAGCGGCGACAACAACGGGAAAAAGATCAGCGACAAGACACCGGTCGCAACCAGTGCGATCATCGTCAATTGCAGCGTATCGATCGCGCCGGGCAGCGCCTGATCGAAGAACAGCGTCGACAGCCACTCGCCGAACCCGGTTAGCGCACCCGTGGCGAACACGCCGTCGCGCAGCGGCTGCGGGACGATGTCCTGGGTGAAGAACCGGACGATGTTGTCGGCGTAGATTTCGTTGCCGCCCCAAGGCAGCAGCAGGATTGCGGCCAGGATGTATAGCGGCAGCAAGTTACGGCGCATCCATACCCGCATGGTCGCGATCACGATGTAGAACATGATCAACAGGGCGGAAACTTCCGAATAATGCCCTTGGCGGAACGCCGTTTCGAGGTAATAGCCCAACGTCGGCAGGCCGACGAAGCCGAGCACCGCGCTCGACCGCAATCCGCACTCGAGACGGTAGAGCGAGTAGGTCTTGAAATGCGCCCATACGTCCGGCAAGCGCACAAAGATGAAAACGGATGTAGCGGTCGTGTTCGGCGGCACCGATTTGAGCGGCGTGGTGTCGGCCTCTTCCATGATCTCGGCGTAGACCTTCGCGATGATCCCTGCATAGGGGATGCCGATGGCCAGTATGCCGGTGATCGGCGATAGGCCGAAAACCTGCAGAAAGATCAGCGCCCAAAACAGCTCATGGATCGCGCGCACGAATGCGCAACCGACGCGCACGGCGCGATAGTGAAAAATCAGCGCGAGGAAAAACCCGGCGATATTCCCGACGACGACGCCCAGGATTGCGAAGGCGATCGTCTGCACGAGGGCGTTGACCAGGCTTTCGGTGGCCAGGAAATCCGGGGTCACGATGCCGAACAGCAAACGCCCCATCTCGGTCCACGGGTTTACCGTCGAGATCGAGATATCGGCGAAAACCAAACACAGGAAAGCGATGCCGACGAAAGTCAGACTGGTCCGAACCGCCGGAGAATAGCGCCAAACCGCCTGCATGCCGATCAGCCTCGATAGAGGAAGTCGAGGTCGGTGGCTTTCATACCGTCGGTCGACTCGTCCATGACGATGCGACCGGCGTCCAACCCGATAACCCGATCGGAATAGGCGAGCGCGAGATCGATATCATGCATCGCCAGGATCACCGTGGGCTTCGCGTCGGCGATGCTTTCCAGGATCGCCCGGGACTGATGCTCGTCCACCGCCGATACCGGTTCGTCGCCGAGCAGAATGTCGGTCCGCTGATACAAGGCCCGGCCCACGGCCGTCCGCTGCTGCTGGCCGCCGGACAACGCACCGACGGCGGAGAACAACTCGTCCTCCAGGCCAAGCGTCTTCACGATGCCGCCGATATTCTCGACTTCCTGCTGCATGGGCCGCACCAAGTTCACCACATTGCGCCAGGTGCTGTGGCGATTGAGCTGACCCATGTAGATGTTGTGGAACACGGTGAGCGCGCGGACGAGGCCGAGTTCCTGCGGAACCATCGCGGCCTCGCCATCGATACGCTCGTATATCAGCCGAAGCAGGGTGGACTTGCCCGCCCCGCTCCGGCCGACCAATGCGACCTTCTCGCCCCGCTCGATCGACAACGACACGTCGTGCAGGACGTTCGCGCCGTTGTAGCCCGCGGTCGCGAGAGAGAGGTCGACAAGCGCCATCAGTCGATAAGACCGATTTCCTTTCCGGTATCCACGATCATCTTGTAGTCGTCGTTGGTCGCCGGAATGAACTTGCTGCGCGGAAAGGACTCGAGCAGCGCTGGATCCTTCATCCCCAGCAAAGCCCCCGTCACCTTCTTCTGGAAGCCCGCGCCGAATTTCTTATCCACGTCGCCGCGGATGCTCCACTGATAGTCGGGGTAAGGCGGCGTCCGCCAGATGATCGAGACCTTCTTGGGATCGATCTTGCCGGCGTCCAGTTCCTTCTTCCAGACCTTGTAGTTCACCGCGCCGACCTGATACGCGCCGGACTGCACCAATGCGATCGTCCGGGAGTGATCGCCGCTGAAACCCACCCGTTCGAACACCTTTTCGGGTGCCTTGCCGAAGTTCCGGCGGATATGGAACTCGGGCATCAGGCGGCCCGACGTGGACCCCTTGGACCCGAAGGTGAAGGTCTTGCCAGCGATCTCTTTCGGGAATTCCTTGGACAGCGCCAATCCGGCCTTCTCGTTCGCGATGAAATAGGTCTCGAAGAATTGGTCCTCGTATCCTTGCGCGATCGCCACCGACCCCGGCACCGAAGCCCTTGCGCGCACGCCCGACAGGCCGCCGAACCACGCGAGCTGAACCTGGTTGTTCTTGAAGGCCGTAACCGCGGCGGCATAGCTCTTCACCGGCACGTATTTCACGGTCGTGTTCAATTCCTTGGACAGATAGTCCGCGATTTTTCCGAAACGCTCTTTCAAGCGACTCTCGTCCTGATCGGGTATGGCGGTAAAGACGAACGTCTCCGCCGCAACCGCCGACCCAAACCCGAACACCAGGATCAGCGCAGCAAAAAATCGTTTAAACATTGTCGGTACTCTCCCTCGTCGATCGTCCGCAAGGCAATTGGGGGACTCTATAACAGCAGTGGCGACAGCCACAAAGCGCCGCTTCGGCAATCGCGTCGATTACTGACAAACTTGCGCTCACGCCGGTTCGTCCGTGTAATCGATCAAACGAACAGCCTAAAATCCGGACATTCGGAAAGTCGCCGCGACCGTGATACTCATCCCCTGATCAAAATAACTAGGGCGCAGAATCCGGATTGCCATTTGGAAGCGTCATTTTTCGACTTAAGGAAGCGCGTATGAGTTGGGACAAGGAAATCGAGGACATCGAGCGTAAGCGGTCGCTCGCCAAGGAGTTGGGCGGCGAGGAAGGCGTGGCCCGGCAGCATGCGCAAGGCCGCCAGACGGTTCGCGAGCGGATCGATGGACTGCTGGACACTGACAGTTTCGACGAACTGGGCGGCGCGTCCGGGGCCGCCGAGAGGAACGACGACGGCTCGCTCGACTCCTTCTCTCCCGCGAACTTCGTGCTCGGCTTCGGCATGGTCGATGGCCGCCGCTGTATCATCGGCGGCGAGGACTTCACCTTGCGTGGCGGATCGCCCAACGAGGCCGGTCTGCGCAAGAGCATCTACGCCGAAGAACTGGCCTGTCAGTACAAGGTGCCGCTGATCCGGTTACACGAAGGCGGCGGCGGCAGCGTCGCCGGGACCGGGTCCAAGACGGTCGGCACGCCGCCCTATTCCCCGCCGCGGTTTCGCTCCGTGGCGCGCGCACTGGCCAGCGTGCCAGTCGTGACCGCCGCGCTCGGCCCGGTCGCGGGGCTGCCCGCCTCGCGTTTCGTCGCGGCGCATTTTTCCGTCATGACCAAGGAAACGGCACAGATCCTCATCGCCGGACCGGCGGTTGTCGAACGCGCCCTGCGGGAGAAGGTCACCAAGGAGGAACTGGGCGGCGCACAGGTCCATGGCCGCAACAGCGTGGCCGACAACGTCGCCAAGGACGACGCGGACGCCTTCGATCAAATCCGCCGTTTTCTGAGCTACCTGCCATCCAACGTCTGGGAACTGCCGCCCGTCGCCGCCCCGGACGACGATCCGAACCGAAAGGACGAGGAACTGGCCGGGATCGTGCCGCGCGACCGGCGCAAGGTCTTCGACATGCGCAAGACCATTGCCCATATCGTGGACCGGGACAGCTTCTTCGAGATGACGCGCGCCTTCGGACGCGGCCAGATCACCGGCTTCGCCCGGCTGAACGGCCAACCCGTCGGCGTCATCGGCAACGACTGCCGGTACTACGCCGGTGCGATGAGCGCGAACGGCGCGATGAAGGTGCGCCGTTTCGTCGAGATTTGCGAAACCTTCCATTTGCCGATCGTCAGCTTCGTCGACGAACCGGGCTTCATGATCGGCAGCGAATCCGAACGCGCAGGCACGATCCGTTACGGCACCGCCGCCGTGCTTGCGGTTGCCGACTGTTCGGTGCCCTGGGCCTCGGTGGTGGTGCGGAAATCATTCGGCGTGGCGCAGGCGGCGCATTACGGCCCCGACGCCTATGTCCTGGCCTGGCCGTCGGCGGAAATGGGCGCCTTGCCGGTCGAAGGCGGCGTCGCGGTCGCCTACGGACGCGAGATCGCCGCCGCCCCCGACCCGGAGGCCCGGCGGCAGGAACTGGAGGAAATGCTCGCCCGTAAGCAGTCACCCGCCGCGCGCGCCGAGTCCTTCTCGATGCACGACCTAATCGACCCGCGCGAAACCCGTCCGATGCTGTGCCGCTGGATCGAATGGACACAGCCGCTGCTACCCGGCCTGCTCGGCCCGACTTCTTTCCCGTATCGCGCCTGAGCCACAGAAAAGGACGACCGAAAATGGAACGTATCATGGAGCCGTGGCGGATCGGCGACGTCAAAGTGACCCGGGTCATCGAGATTCAGGTGACCGGCGGCACCAAGTTCATCCTGCCCGACGCAACGCGGGAGAACGTGGTGGACATCGACTGGCTGAAGCCGCATTTCATGGACCCGGACGGGCGGCTGATCATGAGCATCCACGCGCTGATCGTCGATACGGGCACCCGGCGGATCATGATCGACACGTGCCTTGGCAACGACAAGCAGCGGGCCATTCCCGGCTGGCACATGCGCACCGGCCCATTCCTCGACGACATCGCCGAAGCGGGCTATCCGCGCGAGTCGATCGATACGGTCCTGTGCACCCATCTGCACGTGGATCACGTGGGCTGGAACACCATGCTGGTCGACGGCAAATGGGTGCCCACCTTCCCGAACGCGCGCTATTTGATCGGGCGGGCCGAATGGGACCACTGGCATGCCCACAGCGGCCCCAACGGACGCGGAGACGATTGCTTTTCGGACTCGGTCAAACCGGTGTTCGATGCGGGCCTTGTCGACTTCGTCGCGTCGGACGAGGTGATTTGCGACGAGGTTCGGCTGGAACCGACGCCCGGTCACACACCGGGGCATGTCAGCGTCCGCATCGCGTCGAAGGGCGAGGAAGCGCTGATCACCGGCGACGTGATGCATCACCCCTGCCAGATGGCGCGGCCGGACTGGGTCAGCAGCGCCGACGTGGATTCGAACGCCGCGCGCGCGACTCGGGAGAAACTGCTCGACCGGTATGCGGACACGCCGGTGCTGGTCATCGGTACCCATTTCGCCACGCCGACCGCCGGGCATATCCGCCGCGACGGCAAGGTCTATCGTTTCGAGGTCTGACCCGCCGCACACCGCGCCGTGACCGAATCGCGCTCTTGCGCTCCTCTACGGTAAGATTGGAAAAACCGCCCGCGCCTGCCGGGCCATCTGATCAGAACGAAAGGAAGCGCCGCCGATGAGCGACTACGAGCATATCCTGGTGGAAAAAGAGGACGGCGTGGCAATCGTGACGCTGAATCGCCCGAAAGTCCTGAATGCGATGAACAACAAGCTCACCGCCGAACTGCAGACGGCGGTGCTGCGCGCGGAAGAGGACGACGAGGTCGGCTGCATCGTCATCACCGGCTCCGGCGAGCGCGCCTTCACCGCCGGCGGCGACATCCACGAGCAGCGTGAGAACGACCGGCTGGAAGCCGAAGGCAAGCTCGACCGCAGCGCGGCCGTGCGCACGCTCAGCGGCTACGAGGTCAGCGCCTGTCTGAAGCCGACCATCGGCATGATGAACGGGCTCGCCTATGGCGGCGGCGCGGTTCTGGCGTCGTCGGTCGACATGCGGATCGGCTGCGAGCGCACCGAATTCCGCTTCCTGGCCGCCGCCTACGGCCGAATCAACAGCACCTGGACCCTGCCGAACCAGGTCGGCTGGCCGATGGCCAAGGAACTGCTGTTCAGCGCCCGCGTGGTCAAGGCCGAGGAAGCCTACCGCATCGGCCTGCTGAACCATCTGGTGCCGAGCGCCGAGCTGCGCGACAAGACCATGGAATTGGCGAAACAGATCGCCGGCAACGACCGCAAATCGGTCATGGGCGTGAAGTCCCTGTTGCTGCAACAGAAGGGCCGCAGCCTGATCGACCAATGGACCTTGGAGAAGGACTACGCCAAGCACGTCCTGCCGGGCGCCAAGGCCGAGGACGCCTTCCCCGATTTCATCAAACGCAAGGGCCGGTAATGAACTGACCCGGCAGGCCGAATTCCGGCAAGAAACGAACCGGTCCGGCGCCCGCCGCGACCGGTTTTTTCTTTTTTATCCGCTCTATCGAATTGGGGTTGCCTACAACCGTGGATCACCGTAAAAGCGCCCTCCATTCGCCTTCGGGCAACGTCTTGGTAACGAAGATCAGGTAAGGAAGTCATGATGGCCAGTCCATCCGTGAACGAACTCAGACCAAATTTACGAGGCCGATCAAGGGCCTGACGCGCCGTTGCCAGACGCGTCTTGCCCTCCTCGACGCGCAAACACAGAAAAGGGCAAGACAAATGATTAACTTTTCCACATAGGCGAAAGCCGGCACCCAGAGTTTAGGCTGTCAGGCGTTATTCGTTAGGTCCTTTAGCAGGATCATCCGCGTCCTATGGTCCGGGTTCCATATGCCCGGCCGGCGCGCCCGGCGCCCGTAATGCGCCCCGCGTGTGTCGCGACGACGGATAGCCCGCCGATGTAGCTCAGCTGGTAGAGCAGCGGATCATAATCCGCAGGACGCGGGTTCGAGTCCCGTCATCGGCTCCATGATGTAGCTCAGTTGGATAGAGCACTGAACTTAGGATTCAGCTGTCGGAGGTTCGATTCCTCCCATCCAGAAACTGCCTTTAAAGCAGAATCTATAGCCAAATTGATTTCTGGGGTGCCGGACGGAAGCCAGGTTTCGGATCGGCGGGACGTTTGTCCCGCCGCGCCGAGGCCAGGCACGACGCCGCCTCGAACCGCGCTGCTCGCGCGTCCCGATCCCTGCGGACCGCGGGCGGGCACGCCGGACCGGCCTGAGACCCATCGGGTTTCAGGTTTGGCCGGAACCCCCGCCCGCGCGCCGCCGGAAGACGGCCCCGCGATCGTACGGTCCACGGCCGACCGCCGGTTTCCGTCCGGTTGCCTCGATTATTCATTCATTAGGAACTTTTCCGTTCCACCGAGTGCGAAAGAAGTAAAGGAGAAGACCGATGGTTTTTCGTACGGATATGATCGCGGAGACGGAGCTGGGGCTCCTGTACCGCGACCGGGTCTTCCAGAAGGTTCTGGGACCCGGAACCTACCGCCGGATGCGGCAGATGTCCGGCCGCACGGAGGTTCGCAAGCTGGACCTGCGGCAGATGCCGGTCCGCGACGCGGCACTGGACGCGTTGTACCTGACGCGGCCGGAGGTCGTGGACGAGCACTTCGCCGTCGCCGACATGGCCGACAACGCGCTCGGCCTCGTGTTCGCCGGCGGCAAGCTGGTCGACGTGGTTGGCCCGGGGAAGCGGGCGTTCTACGCCAAGACGCTGCAGGAGATCGAGATCCGGTCCCTGGACGTCGAGGCGGAGATCGATCTGCCGCAGGCGCTCGTGGCGCCGCTGGCCCGGCTCAACGCCGCCGACCTGATCCAGGTCGTCGACGTGCCGACCGGACATGTCGCCCTGTTGTACGTGGACGGCGTGCTCGACCGGCAGATGACGCCGGGGCGCTACGCCTTCATCCGGGCGGCCAAGCGTGTCGATGCGGTGACCCTCGACCTGCGTCTGCAGACCCTCGAGGTCACGGGTCAGGACGTGCTGACCAAGGACCGCATCGGCGTCCGCGCCAACGTGACCGCGGTCTACCGCATCGCCGACCCGATGGCGGCGGTGACCGTCACGGCCGACCTGCGGGACTACCTGTACAAGGAGCTTCAATTCGCTCTGCGTCAGGTGGTCGGAACCCGGACCCTCGAAGAGGTGCTGGGCGACAAGCAGGGGATCAACGCGGCGATCGCCGAGCGGTTGGTGCCGCAGCTCGAGGCGAACGGTCTTGTGGTAACCGCGACCGGGGTCAAGGACATCGTCCTGCCCGGCGACGTGCGGGAACTGATGAACCGCGTCATCGAGGCGGAAAAGACCGCGCAGGCGAACGTGATCAAGCGCCGGGAGGAGACGGCGGCGACGCGATCCCTCCTGAACACCGCGAAGCTGATGGAGGACAACCCGATCCTCCTGCGGCTGAAGGAGTTGGAGGCGCTTGAGAAGGTGTCCGAAAAGGTCGGGAACGTCATTGTCGGCAACGGCATGGACGGCGTGCTCGACGACCTCGTGCGGATCAAGCCGCGCGACCGAAAGGAGGTTTAACGGAGAGTCGGAATTCCCAGGCACGTCCCGGGATTCCGGCTCTGTCGTTTCTGCCGCAAGACAATCGCGCCCTAACGCCGCATCGGCGTGAAGCCGATCGCGTTGGCGCGCTGCCACCGGCGATCCCGCTCGGTCATCGGGATCAGACCGTCCTCGATCAGGTACCCGTCCGGGCCCCAAGCGTGATCGCTGGTATATTCCACGACGAATTCCAACAATCCCGGCACCCGATTGAAATGCTGCGTCTTCACGTAGAGGAAAACCGGGCAAATGATCGGATATTCGCTCTGTGCAACCGTCACCGGGTTGGGCGGGACGCTGTCGACCTGCACGGTCGTCAGCGATTCATCCCATTCCCGATACACGGAAAACGGCATGATCGCGATCCGCGAGGAGTCGCGCTCCAATAGCCGCACGGTTTCCTGATAGCCGCGCGACACCGCCCGAAACGCGCCGTCGTTGCGAAAGGTGGTGCAAATCCTGTCGCGGCGCGGCGCATCGAGGGCCGTCAACGCCGGCATGGTCCGGCAAGCCTCGTCCATGACCAGCTTCAGGAACGCCCGGCGGATTTCCGTCCCGTCTCGCGGGCCGATGACGCGAATGGGGATCGGCGGCAGGAACGGATCGATTTCGCTCCATTTCCTATACGGGTTCGGCACGATGCGACCATGGACGGGCACTTCCTTGGCGAGGGCCTTGAAGAGATGCACCTTGTTCACATCGAAGCGAAACGCACCGCGCTGGCGGGCGAGGACGACGGCTTCGTAGCCGACCTTGATCTGCGTGATGCGCTTGACCCCGTTCCGCTGGCATTCGTCGATCTCCGCGGGCTGCATGGGCCGCGGCAGGCTGACGATGTCGGGATGGTCGACGCCGATACCGGCGCAGAATGTTCGAACCGTCGTTCGCGATCCGGTGCTCCGGACGACCGGTACAGGCTGGCGATACTCGCGGGAAAAACTCTCCGCGACCTTCGACGTGTAGACGAAGTCGCCGGGCGAGCTGACGATGTGCAGATGGTCGCGCGCTTCCGCGGCGCTCGCCAGGGCCGTTATCAAGACGGTTGCGCCGAAAATGACGGATTTCATGGTGAAAGTTCCTGTTCCCAAATATCACTGCGAGGACAATGCGCCATGGCGGCGTCGGGAAGAGGCAAGACAATCCCGGCGCCATGGTGTTTCCATAGCGCCGGGTTCTAGATGATCGGCTTTTCGGCCCGATGTCAGAATCGGCCCGGCTTTGTTTCAATTGTAACGCCGGGTAGCGGCTCGCGGCCTAACTCACTCGAACTCGGTGATAAAATACCGCACCGGCTCGTCACCGATCGCGCTGGGACGGTGGCGGTGTTCGTATCCGGCGGGAATGTGCACCATGTCCCCCGGGCCGATCTCGACCGTGTGATCCGGGAACTCGTAGCGCAGTCTCCCGGACAGGATATAGGCGCTGTGCCCAGTCTCGCACCACGAGTCGTCCGGCGGACCGCCGGAACTGCGCTCCTGATAGCGCAGCACCATGCCGTCGAGCATGTGCGCCTCCTTGATCTTCAGCGTGGGACCGGCCTCCGTAAGCGGCGCGGCACTCGCGCGGAAGACATACCGGCTCTCATTTTCCGCCATACGAAACTCTCCCGTTTCTTCGGTGCGTCAGCTCATCTCCAATTCATCGGCGACGCCGTATTCCTTGGCGAGCCCGACCAGCTTCTCCCAGGTCGCGTCCTCGACGGTGATGCCCTCGGCCAACCCCTTTTGGGTCCGCAGATATTCCAACTCGCCGGGATAGAAGATCTCGTCGAAGCCCGCAGCCTTCGGCGTATCCTTGAGATAGGCGGCGAACTCCGTGACCTCTTGCTTGAATTCTTCCAAATTCTTGAAGGCATCGACGTCAAACGCCGCCATGAAGACGCCGTCGTTATGCCGACCGCTGGGTTCGACCCCGAATCCGAGCCCGGTCAGGATACCGGAAAACACCTCGATCATCGCGGAAAGGCCATATCCCTTGTGTCCCTCCGGTCCGCCGAGCGGCAGCACCGCGCCGCCCTTGGTCAACGCGAAGGGATCGGTCGACGGGTTGCCGTCCTTGTCGAGCACCCAGCCCTCGGGGATCGCGGTTCCGCGGGATTGCGCGACCTTGAGCTTACCGGCCGCCGCCGCCGAGGTCGCCATGTCGATATGGAAGGGGCCGTCCAGGTTCGAGGGCATGGCGATGCTGATCGGGTTCGTGCCGAGGCGGGGTTCCCGTCCGCCGAACGGCACGACGGATTTCGGCGAGCGGCCCGAATCGGCGGTCATCATGCCGATCAGACCTTCCTTGGCCGCCATGATCGGATAATCGGCAACACGGCCGACATGACTTTGCCGGAACACCGTGGTCGCGGCGACGCCGTTCTTCTTGGCCTTGTCGATGGTGATTTCCATGGCCTTTTCGGACACCACGTAGCCGAAGCCCCAATTGCCGTCGATCACGGTCGTGGTAGGCTTCTCCCGGATAATGTCGAAGGGCGCCCCAGGAACGATATGCTCCTTGTTCACCCGGTCGATATAGACCGGAATTTGGATGATCCCGTGCGAATCGTGACCGGCCAAATTTGCCCCGATGCTATGCCGCGCGGTAATCGAGGCCTCTTCCTCGCTGGCGCCCGCACCCTTTAGCAGCGTGGCGGCAATCTTCTCCAATCGGTCGGCAGGTACTGTCGGCATTCTTCGCACTCCTTCTTTTATGCGGGCCGGCGGACTCTATGTCGGGCCGCAGGCAACCTTTTGGTAACCATTGTTAATTAAGACTTGCGGCGGGCCCCAATCCACAACGGACCGCGCACCCATGGCCGCATTGGGCAAATCCAAGACACTTATACCATGGCTGATCATTTTCGGCTTATGGGCGGCTCTGCATGCCATGTTGGGAAAGACCGTGGCGGCGCCGGTTTTCGACGGCCACCTGCTGGGACCGGACGGCTACATGCGGCTGGTGCGGATCGGGGAACTGCTGGGCGGCACCGGTTGGCATGAGTCGCTGATCGCACGCAGCAACGCACCCTACGGCGACGCGCTGCACTGGACCCGCCCGATGGACATGATCATCCTGACGGTCGCCGCATTGGCATCGCCGTTTACCGACGATACACAAGCCCTGTTCTTCGCCGGGGCGGTGACGTCGCCGATCGTCGCCTTCTTCGCGTGCATCGCGGTGGCATGGGCCGCGCGGCCCGTCCTCGGGCGCGACCGCGCCATCCTGGCGGCATTAATCTTCCTGCTGCAACCAGGTGTTCTCAGCTACACGATGCTCGGCCGTGCCGATCATCACAGTCTGCAGTTCGTCGCATTCATCCTATGCATCGGCGCGACATTGCGGCTTCTGGCCGACCGGCAGTCGGTCCGGACCGCGATCGCTGCCGGTGCCATTTATGGCGTTGCCCTCTGGGTCAGCATCGAACTGCTGTTGTTGGTCGGGCTGTGCCAGGCAACACTTGCAACCGTTTGGTTGTGGCGCGACCGCGCGTTCACCCGAAACCAGCTCATCGTGGCCGGCACATTTCTGGCGACCGTCCTCGTAGCCTTGATCATCGAACGACCGGTCACCAGCTGGTTCGATATTGAGTATGACCGGCTTTCGATCGTGCATGTAGCACTTGCAGCCATCGTGGCCGGATTCTGGCTTGCGCTCTACCAGAATGGCCACAACCGCGCGGACACAATGCTCCGGACGCGCATGTCGGTCGCCGGACTCGCGGGAATCGCCAGCCTCGGTGTCTTCGGACTCTTCTTCCCGGATTTCTTCGCCGGTCCGTTCGCGTCGGTCGACCCTCGTATCCTGCCGATCTGGCACGATCAGGTCGCCGAGCTAAGGCCCCTGGTGCCGACGGACATGAAGTCACTTGGCCGCTTCCTGTTCTTCATCGGCGCCGGGCTGCCCTGTCTCATCTTCTTAGGGTTCATCCTGTGGCGCGAGCGCACCCATCCGGCATCGCTTCGCTGGGCATTTCTGACACTTGTCCTAGGCGTCTATTTCATCCTGTCGCTGAAACATCTGCGCTTCGCTCCCTTTACCGAGATCGCCAGCGTGTGGGCGCTCGCCGAGATGGTCGGCCGCTTGATGAAGTGGAGCGAACATGTCCTGACCGGAGCGCGGCAATTCGCCGTCAAATGCGGCGCGACTTTTTTCATCATCCTCGGCGCGCTGATGTCCGGGACCTTCGTCCTGGCGGTCACACCGGATAAGGCGATCGACGAGAAACACCCGGAATGCGAGGTCGCGAATATCGCAGACCTCTTGAATGACGGGAGTGGCCTCGGTGCAAAACCGGCGGTGGTGGGCGGATTGCTCGACCACGGTCCCGAAATCCTGTACCGCACATCGCATTCGGTGGTCGGCGCGCCCTATCACCGCAACGGCGACGGCATTTGGGACAGCTACAGGCTGCTCGCAGCCACCGACGACGCGGAAAGCCAAGAGATCGTGCAACGCCGCGACATCGGTATCATCGTGATCTGCCCATCGGTCGCGGAACGCCGCTTTTATCTCGACGATGACGAACCCGGCCGGCTCTACAACAGATTGCTGGCGGACAATCCGCCGGACTGGCTCACGCCGGTGCCGACCGACGGGGAAGCGACGAGCGGCTTCCGGATCTACTCAGTGCGTCGCTAAACCATCCTCTAGTTACCGCGCGCCCTATCGAACCGCATCACGAGCCGGTCGATCATATCCAAGACCTTCTTCTCCGCTTTGGTGATGTTCCGCCCATCCGCGTAGGTGTACAGCGTTGTATCGACACCGAACGCGCCGACCGAATACAGCGATATCGGGAAGACCTGCAGGCGGTTGACGGTCTCCCGAACCGCGAGGCTGTCGGTCACGATGTTATCCGACCGCAACATCGTCCGGAAATGAAGGTTGGCCTCCACCGCACACTGCGTATCGAATGCGCCGAAGGGAATGCCGCCGATCTCGAGCGATACCGTCACGATGCTGCTCCGTGTCTTGCGCAGCCCGACCTTCCTCAGGCTGTTCGTGAGATAACGTTCGAACGGCCCAAGGCTCTGGAAATCGCATTTCCGCGCATTCTTGGTGAACTTGACCTCGATATTCTTATAGGTCTCGACGCCCTGTACGGCGCTCACGGCGTTTGCGGGGATGGCGTCCAACAAGACAATTCCCGCCATGGCGAGGCTGCAAATACAGCCGATCGTGAAATACGTGGTTCTTTTCATTCAATCCTCCAATCTGAAATACGAGACGGAGGGTCAATCTCCCGAACCTTCTGTGATTTCCAGCGACACTACCAGAGCAGGAAAAAATTCCAACCCGCGATATGCACCGACGGGCAGGATGTTTAGCCCTCAAAATCCGGCGGCGGCCGGAACCCGCCAAATTCGTCCTCGATCAATCGTGCGAACTCGATGCAGGTCCGGTCGCCGAGATACGGTCCGATGATCTGCAGGCCGACGGGGAGTCCGGACCGCGTCAGCCCGGCGGGCGCAACGGTCGACGGGAGATAGACCACCCCGCTGTAGCCGGCCCAGAACAATTGGTCGGTCGTCGGCACGTTGTGTCCGTTGATTCGGATCGTGCGCTGATACCGCTCGCCTTCCTGATCATGCGGTTGCGCGGCCGACGAAGCGGCGGGACAAAGCAGAATATCGTAATCGTCGAAAAACGCCTGCCAGCGGAGCCGCAGATGACTGCGCTCCTCGCGGACCGCCAGCCAATCAGCATGCGACATGGTGTTGGCGCGCATCATCTGCGCGTAATAGCTGTCGTCATCCGGATCGAGACTTGCGACGGCTTCGCGCGCCCACGCCTTTTCTTCGTCGGTCTGACGGCCCGACGTCGCCGCCCGCAACAACGCGACATAGACCTGATGCAAGCGGCGGGTATCTATATCCGGCCGCGCCGTTTCGCTGACGGCCGCGCCCGCGGCCGCGATCTTGTCGATCAAGGCTTGTAGCGTCTCGGTCAGTTCGTCATCCACCTCGGTATTGGGATCGGAAAGCATGACACCGATCCTGAAGTCGGCGAGACGCGTCTTTCTCGCCGCCGGCAAGTCGATCCGCCATCCTGGCGCGTCGAAGGGATCGGGCGCGGTAATGATGTCGAGAGCCACGGCAAGATCTTCGGCGCCGCGCGCCAGCGGACCGATCACCGAGATGTCGGCCGGCGTCAGTGTTCCCGGAAGGGCGTGGCCGCGCGGCGACGCGATACCGTAACTCGGTTTGTGGCCGAACACGCCACAGTAATGCGCCGGATTGCGGATCGACGCGCCGATATCGCTGCCTGTCTCCAACCCACAGAGCCCGGCCGCCAAGGCGGCGGCCCCACCGCCCGACGACCCACCCGGTGCCAGGGATACGTTCCAAGGGTTATTCGTCGTGCCGTAGATCTCGTTGTAGGTCTGCCAGTCCGCCAGCATGTAGGGCACATTCGTCTTGCCGAAAATCACGGCGCCCGCCGCGCGATAACGCTCGACCGCCAACGCGTCCGAGGCCGCGATGTTGTCCTTGAGCCAGGGCGCGCCCCAGGTGGTGGGCATTCCGGTGATGTCGAAGGATTCCTTCACCGTCATCGGCACGCCGTGCAACGGTCCAAGGACCGTACCGTCTGCCAGCGCGGCATCGAGCTCCAGCGCCCGCGCCCGTGCGCCCTCGGCATCCATGACGACCACGGCGTTGAGCGCCGGATTGTGACGATCGACCCGGTCGAGAAAATGATCGAGCAACTCCACACAGCCGATTTCCTTATTCCGGATCGCCGATGCGAGCGCCATCGCGCTGTCGAAAGCACGTCCAGCCATTCTGGGCCTCCAAGTGATGCCGGCTTATCACGCCCCGGATGGGAGCGACCCGACCATCATCCCGTGCGTCCTGTAGCCGGACAAGGGAAGAATCGATTTGCCGAAACCGGGGACGAATCGCAGCCATCAAAACGAGTATCTCTATATTTCTAACTATTTTTAATTGTTATCAAAAATCAAAATCAGGCTTGAGATGCAGATCGAACAAACTACACGCAAGTTTCTTCATCACAGGTTCAATTATATCTTGAAATGTTCTTGTTTTGTTCGAAAATTGACTCATGCAATACTCGCTTCCGACCCTGTCGCCAACACGTATCCTTCAAATACATCGCACGTTGTTGGATCACTATGGACCGGCCCCGGCATGGTTGCGCCCGCCGCCTCTCAGCCAGTTGGTCTTGGCGCTCTTGGGCACGCGAACCCAAACCGAGGTCTCGAAGCGCGTGTTCGAGACGGTAATTCGGCGGTTCGGCAGTTGGGAAGCAGTCCGAGACACGCCGCCGGAAGAACTTCTTCCCTATCTCACCCCGCTCACCTTTGCCGACCGGAAGGCGATACATTTGCCGGCCGCGCTTCGATGTATCCACGCCCGGCGCGGCAGCCTGGACTTGGATTTCCTGAAGGAATGGCCGGTGGCCAACGCTCTAACCTGGCTTGAGGACCTGCCCGGCGTGGGTCCGAAGGTGAGCGCGGCCGTTCTGAACTTCAGCAGGCTGCAAATGCGAGCGTTGGTCGTCGATACCCACCACCTGCGTGTGGCGCGCCGCCTCGGCATCGTGCCACCGGATGCCATGATCCGGACCGCGCGGAGCACGCTGACCCAGCAACTGCCGGATACATGGACAGCAACCGATTTCGATACCCACCACACGTTGATGAAACATCACGGGCAACGGCGGTGCCGTCACCACGCTCCCGCCTGTCGCGGGTGTCCGCTCCGGCAGCTTTGCCCGATGGTGGTCCGCGATACCGCCATCACAACCGTGGGCCCCGGTCTACCCCTCGGGCTTCGGTCCGGCGTCTTGCGATCCAGCGAGACGCGGCCAAAACTCCACGACGAAGGTGACGAAGACCGCAATCCAAGCAAGGGCGGACAGCCCCAAGAAAAACAGATAAAGCGCGTCCGGCACCTCCGGCGCGATGATTCGGGCCAAGGCGCTGACCGACACCGCCCCATAGGCGGCCGACGTCGTTCTGCTGGCCAAAAGGGCGCCGCCGGTGTGACCAAGCGTGGCGCGCGTCATCACGGCCAAGATCATGGTTCCGACCGCCCCGATGGTGATCGCATGAATCCAGACGATCCCGGCCAGTGACGGCAGGGACGCGGCAAGCCCCTTCATGAACAGGCCGACAACGAGCCAGAGATAACCTAAATGAAGCGACCACACGATCGGCATGCCCAGGGTCCGCTCGCTTTGCCATGTCAGGAAACGCAGCGCACTGAGGATCGCCGCGACCAGCGTGACGGCCCCCGCCATGAAGGTACCGCGCGCTAACAGGTCCGCCGGGATGATCGCAAAGACCGCAACGATCACGGCCATATCCAGCCACGCGCGCGGCTTGATGTCATGCGCGATGCCTTCCCGGTCGAGCGCGTTCCGCGTGAAGGCCGGGACAATTCGCCCGCCGATAATGGTGATCAGCAGCGCGATGCCGTTCAGCGCGAGACGCAAGCCGTCGGAGGCCCCGTCGTCCGCCAGGCCAAGCTGCTCGGCGTGAAACAGGACATTCCCGCCGATCACC
Source organism: Alphaproteobacteria bacterium (assembly GCA_965228975.1). Taxonomy (GTDB): domain Bacteria; phylum Pseudomonadota; class Alphaproteobacteria; order UBA8366; family UBA8366; genus JAJFJD01. The sequence continues at coordinate 50,850 of OZ245851.1, read as the reverse complement.
GCGAAGAGCGCGACCAGGAAGACCAGATTGCGCCAGTTTTGCGATTCGATCAGCACCCACCCGACATATCCGGCCAAGCTCAAGAGAAAAGCCGTGTCGACGACGGCGACCAATCCCGCGGGCCAAATATCGCTGGTCGTGACGAGCACCCGCCCCAAGAGCCACAACACCAGCAACGCGGCGAGCCAACGGCCGGTTACCGGCGCCGTCTTGGTCCAGTTCGGCAAGGCGGTGAGTATGAATCCGGCGATCGCGGCCGCGACAAAGCCGAAGATCATTTCGTGCCCGTGCCACAACGCCGGCGGTGCCGCGACCGGCAAGGTCCATCCGAACTGGAAATAGCCCAGCCACAAGACCATTCCCAGGACCGCAAACAAGCCCGCACCTAGAAAGAACGGGCGAAATCCCTCACGCAGCAATTCCACACCCCCCTCGCACTCCGAGCCGCATCAACGTTCCGCGCGTACTATAGAACGCGTTTGATAGAGATCGGCCGATTTTTGTCTCGATGGTCGCGGAGTTCAGGCTCGAACGTCGATCCAGGTCTTCATGCCGCCAGCCTGATGTTCGAGCATATGGCAATGGAACAGCCATTTTCCGGGATTGTCCGAAACGAAACCAAGTGTGACTTGCTCCATCGGAAGGACCAGTTCGGTATCCCGCCAAGGCGTTGCCGCCACCGGCGCTCCGTTTCGGCGCACAACCTGGAAATGATGGCCGTGCAGATGCATCGCGTGCGGCCATCGCGTGTCGTTCCTAATGTTGATGAGGGCGTGTTCCCCGCGCCGCAACGCCGCGAGTGGCTTGTCCAAATCGCCGGCGACGCCGTTAAAGGCCCAGACCTTGCCCGCATCGACGAGCGCACCCATCGGCATCATTCGACCGCGATGCATGGCGCCGGGCATCATCCCCATCGCGCCCCCGGTCATATGAAGGTCGATTTCCCGCGCCGCCGCGATGTCCACCGGCTTGTGATCGCGCCAAGCCGGCAAGGACGGAATGGGCCGGTCTTTCGGCGTCTTCCTGGCGCCCGTGTCGTCATAAACAAAATGTGCGCAATCAAACGACGCGCCGGTGCTGATTTCCCGGACCGCGGCCTGCGCTCCCGGTTTCCCCGCCATGTCGAGAATCACATCCACCCGTTGGCCCGGCGCAAGATCGATCCCTTCCGGCAGCTCCTGTGGCGCGGCGAATGGGAAACCATCGACGGCAACCAACGCCCCGGAATGATCCGGCGACCGCAGATCCAAACGGAAGATTCGGGAGTTGGCGGTGTTAACGAGGCGCAGCCGAATGCGGTCTCCGGACTTAACGGGAATCTGCGGTCGATCCACGCCGTTCACCGTCAACCTGTTGCCGAGACGGCCCCCGTGCGCCCAATCGTGCAAGTCGCCGAAGGAATCCGTATCGATCTGACCGTCGCGCCGCAACCGCCAATCGTCGATGACGAACATTAAATCTTGATCGACCGTAGGGGCGTCGTGTTCATCGACAATGAGAACGCCGTAAAGACCGCGGGCCATTTGCTCCCACGACTGATTGTGCGTGTGATACCAAAACGTGCCGGCGTCGGGCACGGTGAATTCATAATCGAACCGCTCGCCGGGACCGACCGCCGCCTGGGTCAAGCCCACCACGCCATCCATCCGATTATCGATCGCTATACCATGCCAGTGGATGCTGGTTGGATCCGGCAGCCGGTTCTCCAACCGCACGCGCACCGTGTCGCCCTGCCGGTAGCGCAGAAGAGGTCCCGGGACGCTTCCGTCATATCCCCAAATTTTGGTGCCGGCGGCTCCCGACAACCCAAGAAGATTCGCGTTGCCGGGCTTGGCCGTAATGGTGCGCCATCGATCCGTCCCACTATTTGCCGCCAAGCTGCCCAGCGGAAGTGACGCAATCGACGCCGTTGCCATAAGTCCCCGGAGCACATACCGGCGGCTCGTACCGGGCCGAAGAGAAGAAGGCGCATCCATGACAGCTCTCTATTTCTTTTCGCGATAACTCTTGTGGCAACTCTTGCAGCTTCGGCCGATATCGCCGAAGGCGCGCCCGAGATCGGCGCCGGAGGTTGCGGTTTCCGCCTGGCGCCCAAGGGTCTCTGCGCGGACCGCAAGGGTCTTCGCCTCAGCCTCGAAGGCCGGCCACTCGATCCATATCCTTTCCACCGCTTCCGTCGGCCCAAAACGGCTGCCCTTCGGGAAAAGGCGCGGTATATCCCTCGCATGCGCCGCGATCGCATCGGCCGCTTCCTTGGCTGATGACGCATTGAAGGGCGCGCGTCCGCGCACCATTCCGGCCAAAACCTTCATGCGGGCACCGATGTCCTTCATCGCCATCATGCGTTCCTTGACCACGCCGGTCGCACCGCCATGCGACATCGCGGCATTCGCTCCGGCGAATACCGCCGCCAACAGGCAAACGGCCCCGAACCCATATTTCACCTTAACGTATGGCAAGATTTCATCCTCTATTGGGTTAAGAGTGCCGGGCCAACCGGCATGCTGCGCGCACGATAATCCCTCTAGTCACTGGAAGGTCAAGCATGCCTAATCCACGTGTGAACGAGGCCCAACCGGCGGACGATGGATGCAATGTCGATCGCCGACATTGTCTCGGTTCTTGTCGCCTATCGTCCCAAGGCAGTCGGAATCATCCGTTGATCCACGTCAAAGCCGCGCCCGCCGCAGCCACGCATAGTGAGCGCGACGGTGCGGTATCGCATCGCACGCGTTGAAACACAATCCAACGGAAACCATGAACCATAAACATCGCAAGACCCTGCATGCCCTATTCGCCCATCCGGTAAGCGCCAACATCTCAAGCCGCGCCGTCGAATCGGTCTTCAAAGAGTTGGGTGGCGAGATCGAGCAACGCCACGGCGGCCGCCTAGGGATTCGCCTCAACGGTCATTTTGCCGAGTTTGCGCATGACACCCACTCTCTAGAGCCGGCCCATGTCCGCAAGATGCGGAAATTTCTTGAAGACGCCGGCATCGATCCGGAACGCGACTATCCGTTGTAGAAACCAAGCAGGAGCGAGGGCAATGCTGGCAAAAGAAATTATGACGACCAACGTCGCCTGCGCCCGGGCCGATCAGTCGATCCACGACGTCGCGCGCGTCTTACTGGAACGGTCGGTCAGCGCTCTGCCCGTGGTCGACGACGACGGCCGCCTCATCGGCGTTATCAGCGAAGGCGACCTGCTGCGCCGCGTCGAAACCGGGACGGAGCGGAAGCAATCCTGGTGGTTGGACATGCTCGTGTCGAGCGAGGAGAAGTCACGCGATTACCTCAAGAGCCATGCCGTCCACGTGCGGGACGTCATGACGCAAAACGTGATCACGATCAGCGAAGATACACCGGTTTCGGAAATCGCCGGCATCATCGAGGAAAACGGGATCAAGCGAGTTCCCGTCCTGCGCGGCGAACGGCTTGTCGGTATCGTCAGCCGCGCCGACATAATCCGGGTGCTTGCCGTCCGCCATGTTCCGGTTAGCGCGCCGGCGAAAGACGATTTGGAATTGCGGGAGTCGGTCCTGAACGCCATCCGCGAGGTAGATGGGAAATCCAGCCCTTACATCAACGCATTGGTCCAGGACGGGGTCGTGCATCTTTGGGGGCTCGCGCAATCGTCGGCACACAAGGATGCACTCGAGGTCGCGGTCGAGAACATGCCATCCGTCAAAGAATTGCAAAACCATCTGCAGGTTTCGCCGGGCTTGACCGAATCGCTGGATTAGGGCGCGCGCACCTCACCGGTCTTTCGAAGCGCCGCTTGCGTGAACAGCGGGCCGAACAGCTCGAACAGAATGGTCGACCCGATCGTTACGGCGAGCAATGTCTTTCCCAACTCCGGAAAGTGAATGACCGCGACCAGCGCCATGCCGAGCGCAACCCCGGCCTGCGGCAGCAGAGCAAATCCGATCCAGCGCCGGTGCAGCAACGGGACACCCGATGCCATGCCGCCAAACCAGCCGCCGGCAATCCGGCCAACGACACGAAGCCCTACATACGCGGCGCCGATGACGCCGATGGCGTTCAAAGCGCCCAGATCGAGGGATGCGCCCGCCAGGACGAAGAACAGCACCATGAAGGGCCATTCAATGCGTTCGATCTCGTGAAAGGTCCGCGTGTGATGCCGCGCAAAATTGACGATCAGCGCGCCGGCGATCATGCCGCTCAGCAGGAACGAGACTTCGAGCCATAGCGCCAAGCCTGCACATAGGAACACGACCCCGATCGCTTCCGCCTGGATCGGCTCGCCCGGATGCAAACGGCCGGTCAAAAAAGCCGCCGGCAATCCGACCGCCGTCCCGACAGCCACCGCACCGCCGAGTTCCCAAAGGCTTTGCGTCAGGATGTCGACCCCGCCGTCGCCCACGATCGCCTTGGCCGTGATCAGCAGCACACTGAACAGGATCAGGCCCCAGGCATCGTCAATCGCGACGACGCCCAACAGCGTGTCGGTGAAGGGCCCCTGCGCCTGCATTTGCTTGACGATATCCTGCGTCGCCGCCGGCGCGGTCGCCGTTGCGATCCCGCCCAACAGCAACGCAACGATGAGCGGCGCGCCAACGAGGACCAGTCCGGTCCCGACAACCAAGGCGGTAACGAGCACCGCAGTCAGTGAGATCACGACAATCGCCTTGCCCTGATCGCGCAACCGCGATTGCGTGAAGCGGCTTCCGAGCAGAAAGGCCACCATTGTCAGGGCGGCGGCAGCGAGAAAGTCGAACCAGCCGTATACCTCCGGCGGCAATATGTCGAAACCGGACGATCCCACGGCGACTCCGAACAGGATCATCAGACTGACCCGGGGCAGCCGGGTTCGACGGCCTAGTTCGTCGGCGAACATGCCGAGAAGCAGAAGGCCCCCAAGAGCAAGAAACGCGAAATGAATTTCCATATCGATCACCTGCAATCGGCCATCTCCGTATTGCCGCGTCGTTGATTTGCGTCAACCGGACATCCGCGAGCGCATCACCCGTCTTGAGCGAGGTCAATGCGGTTCTACCGCGGGACGGGCTCTAACTATCGGCAGTGTAGAATGTCTTTAATGAATTATGCCGACCGTCCAAGTTCCGCCAAAATGGACACCGGACGCGGGGCAACAATGGAGGCAGACAATGGCCAGATTATCCAACCGTTTCATCGCAGCATTGGCGGCGACAGCGTTGATCGGCAGCGCATGTTCCGGCATCGACCGGGCGGGTCAGAAGGAAACATTTGGAACCTTGGGCGGCGCCGCGCTCGGCGGCTTGCTCGGTGCACAGTTCGGATCCGGTACCGGGAAACTTGCGGCCACGGCGGTCGGCGTTCTGATCGGCGCCCTCGCCGGCAGCGAAGTCGGGCGAAGCCTCGATCGAGCGGACCGCCTAAGCGCCAACCGCGCCGTCAGCAGGGCCCATACCGCCCCGTTGGGTGAGACGATAACCTGGAACAATCCCAAATCCGGCAACAGCGGCACCATAACACCCACCCGGGACGGCACATCGTCCAGCGGCCGCTACTGCCGTGAGTTTCAGCAAAGCGTCACGATTGCCGGGAAAACGCAGCAGGGATACGGTATCGCCTGCCGTCAACCGGATGGCACCTGGCGTATCGTCAAGGAATAGGCTTGAGGCAACGGGAGAAGCGTCATGGAGAAGAAGAACCAGATAAATATCTTCTACGCCCTCTTGGCGTTTTTCCTCATTTTCCTGTTTCAGAGCTGGTATGCGAGTTACCGTCAGGTCGAACCGATTTCCTACAGCAAGTTCGAAGACCTCCTGCGACAAGGCGAAATCGAGGAAGTCTCGGTTCAAGACAAAATCCTGGAAGGCAAGCTCCGAACTCCATTGCCGGATGGACGGCAGTATTTCGTAACCGTCCGCGTCGAACCGGGAATGGCGGAGCAGCTCACCAAATACGGCGTCAGCTTCACCGGAACGATCCAGAACACCTGGCTCCGGGATATTCTTTCCTGGATTCTGCCCGTGCTCTTCTTCCTCGGCGTCTGGATGTTCCTGATTCGAAAGATGGCCGAAAAACAGGGATTCGGCGGTCTGACCACAATCGGGAAGTCCAAGGCCAAGGTTTATGTCGAGACCGATACGAAAGTGACCTTCGAAGACGTAGCCGGCGTCGACGAGGCGAAGGCAGAATTGCAGGAGGTCGTGAATTTTTTGAACGACCCGGACGGTTACGGGCGGCTCGGCGCGCGAATTCCAAAGGGGGTCTTGCTGGTCGGGCCGCCAGGCACCGGCAAGACGTTGCTCGCCCGCGCCGTGGCCGGCGAAGCGGGCGTGCCGTTTTATTCGATCTCCGGCTCCGAATTCGTCGAGATGTTCGTCGGCGTCGGTGCGGCGCGGGTCCGCGACCTTTTCGAACAGGCCCGCAAGGCGGCCCCCTCCATCATCTTCATCGACGAGTTGGACGCGTTGGGCCGTGCCCGCGGCTTCGCGCCCATGGGCGGGTACGACGAGAAAGAACAGACGCTGAACCAGCTCTTGAACGAACTGGATGGTTTCGACACAAGCCAGGGCATCGTGCTGTTGGCCGCCACGAACCGTCCGGAAATCCTCGACCCCGCTTTGCTTCGCGCCGGCCGGTTCGACCGCCAGGTTCTCGTCGATCGGCCCGACAAGCTCGGCCGAAGCGCGATCCTCAAAGTGCACCTGCAAAAGATCGTTCTGGATGACGACGTGGACCCGGACCAGATTGCCTCGCTGACGCCCGGTTTTTCCGGTGCGGACCTAGCCAATCTGGTGAACGAAGCCGCATTGGCGGCGACCCGCCGCAGAACCAACGCGGTTGCGATGGAAGACTTTAATGTCGCAATCGAGAGAATTGTCGCCGGACTGGAAAAGAAGAGTCGAGTCCTCAACCCACGCGAACGCGAAACCGTCGCCTATCACGAGATGGGCCATGCCTTGATCGCGGCATCCCTGCCCGGCATGGACCCGATCCACAAGGTGTCGATCATCCCACGGGGAATCGGCGCGCTCGGCTACACCATGCAGCGCCCGACCGAGGACCGGTTCCTGATGACCCGTCAGGAGCTCAAAGACAAGATGACCGTGCTGCTCGGCGGCCGCGCGGCGGAATCCCTGGTATTCGGCGAAATCTCGACCGGCGCCAACGACGATCTGGACAAGGCGACGGAGATCGCCCGCAACATGGTGACCCGGTTCGGGATGTCGGATGAAGCCGGTCAGATGGTGTATGAGCCGCAACGGCAGGCCTTTCTCGGGGACTCCATCTATGGGATTTCACAACAACGCGAGTATAGCGAAGACAGCGCCAAACTGATCGACAATGAGATCCGTACCTTGGTTGACCGTGCCCTGACGGACGCCGTGAAAATTCTGGAAAAGCGCCGTGGCGACTTGGACCGCGGTGCGGCCCTGCTGCTGGAAAACGAGGTCCTGACCGCGGACGATTTTCCGCCGATCCAATCCAAAATGCCCGACAAAGGCGAAGAGACGGGGTCGCCACGACCGCTTGATACAAGTCATGGTGGGAATGGCGGGAATGCCTGAAATTCCATGAAGGATTTGTCGACCAACCGGATACCGACGAAGCGCAGGAGAACAAGATGTACAAGAACATGCTGATCGCCACGGACGGATCGGAACTTGCGAGCAGGGCCGTGGATCACGGATTGATGCTGGCAAAGGGTATTGGCGCTTCGGTTCTGTTCGTCACGGTGACGGACATTTGGTCGCCCGTGGAAATGGCGGGCGAATCCGTTCGAGGGGCCGAAAACCCGATGAAGAGCTATGAGGATATGGTCGCCGCCGTCGCGCAAAAAACTCTGGCCGGAGCGAAAAGCGCGGCCGACGCCGCCGGGATGAAATGCGAGACACAGCATGTCACGGACCGCTCCCCCGCAGACGGTATCATCGAGGTTGCCAATGAGAAGGGATGCGACCTCATCGTCATGGCGTCACATGGCCGCCGCGGCATAAACCTCGCGCTGCTTGGCAGCCAGACCGCGAAAGTGCTTGCGCTCAGCAAGATACCGGTGCTGGTCCTACGATGACATTCGGCGAGACACGCAGCTTATAGGCGGGCCAGATCTACAATGATGTCTGCAAGCGCTGGGTCGCGTCCGATTGCACCAGTATAGCCGGCCTTGGGATGTGCTCGCGCAATCGCGGCCGGCACATCGGACTTCGCGTGATCCCCGGCGTCCAGGAAAAAACCGACCACCACACAAGGCTCGGGCGCGATCGCGTGCAACGCCTCGTCGATCGACGGCGAACTTTCCAGGAATGCAACGCGGACCGTATTGAAAACCTGATTTGTTTCGATTCCGGCGGCCAACGTTCGCGCGGAATTGCCGGCCGCACGATGCTTCGGCGTGCCATGCGCCGCGATCAAAATATTGACGCCATCCTGCGCCCATCCCTTACGCACGCATTCATCGCGCGCCTGTGCCACCGCAATGTCGGCGAGCCGGGGATGCACACCGACCGGGCGTGACAGCCGCACCCGGTCGGCCGCGGGGCCGAAGTCCGAAAGTTGGCCGCGCAGCACGACGTCGTAGCTGAATCCTTCCGCCATCAGCAGCGGCACCATCACGGTCTCGCACCCAGCCACCGCCTGTAGCGCATCGGCAACGCCGGGGCGGCCCTTGAGACAGCAGACCGCCACCCGGTCGAACTGTTTCCGCTCCCTGACGATATTCGCGAGATTTTCCGCCGTGGCACTGCCGCCGCCGCTGCCGTGCGCACACAGCACAAGGGCACGGGGCAGTGTGTCTCGATCCGTCGCCATATCGGGCGCCCTTACAGCCAGCGTTCTTTCCAGAGCTGGAACATCAGCACGTCCCAAAGAAGGTAGTGCCAGTTCCGGGTTCCGCCCAGATGTTCTTGCCATTTCTCGCGGATCGGCTGCGGATCGAAATAGCCGTCATCGCGCAGGCGTTTCTCCGACAGCAGGTCTTCCGCCCAATCGCGCAGAGGACCGCGCAGCCAGGAATCGATGGGCACACCGAATCCCATCTTGGGTCGGTCGATCAATTTGCGCGGCACATGCCGTTGTAGAACTTGCCGCAGCAGCCATTTCCCGTTGCCGTCGCGCACCTTCAGATGCGGTGGCAGGGACCAGGCGAAAGCGACGACACGGTGATCGATCAGGGGCACCCGCGCCTCCAGCGACACCGCCATCGAAGCGCGGTCGACCTTGGTCAGGATGTCGTCCGGCATGTAGGTGATCGTGTCCAAATACTGCATCCGCTCGATCGCATCGGGGACGATGTCATGCACCGTCGGATCCCAGAGTGGACCCCGGTGCTCCTTACCGCCGAGAACCAGCTTGTCCGGTTCGGTCCAATGGCTGACCAGATAGCGGTAGTAGGCGTCGCCTGGCTCGGTCAGCACGCCCGCCAGCTTGTGCATCTTGTCGCCGGGCTGAGGGGGCCGCCAGCGGTCAGGCAGGACCTGCAGCAGGGTCGACCAGGCGGCCGGCGGCAACAAACGTATCGCGCCGGCAATCGCCGACCGCACCGGCGGCGGCACCCGGTCCATGAACGGCAACAACTTTACGCCTTGGAAGTACCGGACATAGCCGGCGAACAACTCGTCGCCGCCGTCGCCCGACAGGGCGACGGTGACATGTTTGCGGGTCATTTCCGAAACCAGAAATGTCGGGATCTGCGACGAGTCCGCGAAGGGTTCGTCGAACATTTCGGCCATGCGCGGGATCGTGTCCATCGCATGCTGCGGCTCGACATACAGCTCCGTATGGTCGGTCCCGAGATGCGCCGCCACTTCCTTGGCATGCTGCGCCTCGTTGTACCCCTGCTCGTTAAAGCCGATGGAGAATGTCCGCACCGGCTGGGTCGCGTTGGCCTGCATGAGGGCAACCACGACCGACGAATCGATCCCGCCGGAAAGGAAGGCGCCCAGCGGTACATCGGCCACCATGCGCCGTGTGATCGCATCGCTCAGCAGCTTTTCGAGTTCGTCAGCCGCCGCCTCTTCGGTCAACGACAGCCGGGGCGACTGCGCCTCCCGGACCACGTCTTTCAAGGACCAGAATGCGCTGATCTTCGGCGCCATGCCCGCTTTCGCCACCAGCAGATGGCCGGGCGCCAACTTGCCGACATCCCGATAGATCGATCCCGGACCCGGCACGTAGTTATGCCGCATGAAAGACGCCAGCGCGTTGCGGTCGACCGCTGGGGTCCAGCCCGGATGCGCCCGCAACGCCTTCAGCTCCGAGCCGAACAGGAACAGGTCGCCGAAGCGCCCCCAGTATAATGGTTTAATTCCGAGCCGGTCGCGCGCAAGGAAAAGCGTGCGCGTTTCCGAGTCCCAAAGGCCGAAGGTGAACATGCCGATCAGTTTCGGCAGGGTTTTCTCGACACCCCATTGCGCGCAGGCCTCGACCAGGACTTCGGTATCCGAGTGTCCCCGAAACCGTGCGCCGCCCGACTCGAGTTCGGTGCGCAATTCGTTCGCGTTATAAATCTCGCCGTTATAGGTGACGGTCCAACGGCCGTTCGCCGATGCCATCGGCTGATGACCGGCGTTGGACAGATCGACGATGGACAACCGACGGTGCCCGAAGGCGATGCCGGCATCGCTGTCCTGCCAAATGCCGCTGCTGTCCGGGCCGCGATGCACCAAAGTGTCGGTCATCGCTTGAATATGCCGCGCGGGATCGCCATGGCGGCCCGACGCGTCGAGGATGCCTGCTATCCCGCACATTGTGCTTTGTACCAGTCATAGGTCTGCGCCAACCCGGCGCGCAACGGTGTGGAGGCAGTCCAACCTAGGGCGGTCAGGCGGCCCACGTCGAGAAGCTTCCGCGGCGTCCCGTCCGGCTTCGACGCGTCATAGCGGCACTCGCCCTCGAAACCGACGACATCGCATATCATTCGCGCCAGCGCATCAATTGTCAGGTCCTCGCCCGTGCCCACGTTGATATGTGGCTCGCCGGAATAGCATCGCATCAAGTGCACCAGTGCATCCGCCGCATCGTCCACATAGAGGAACTCACGGCGCGGTTTGCCGCTGCCCCAGATTTCGATTTCCGGCGCGCCGTCGCATTTCGCCCGGTGCGCCTTCGCCAGCAGCGCGGGCACCACATGGCTGGTTGCGAGATCGAAGCTATCGCCCGGCCCATATAGATTCGTCGGCATTGCGGCAATGAAGTCGCAACCATGATGCCGACGGTAGGCCTGGCATAGTTTGATCCCGGCGATCTTCGCGACCGCATACCATTCGTTCGTCGGCTCCAGCGGGCCGCTCAGCAACGCGTCTTCGGTCATCGGTTGCGGGGCTTCCCGCGGATAGATGCAGGACGAGCCCAGCAACAGGAGCTTTTCCACACCGGCCGTGTAGGCCGCATGGATGACGTTGTTCTCGATCGCCAGGTTGTCGTACAGAAAATCGGCCGGTCGTGTGTCGTTCGCCAGGATGCCGCCAACGGTCGCCGCCGCGAGAAACACCGCCGCCGGCCGCGTTTCCGCCATCCAGGCTTCCACGTCTGCCTGACGGCGCAAATCGACGGTGGCGCGGTCGACGGTGACGAGTTCGCAATCCTCCGAGTCGAGCCGGCGGCACAAAGCCGAACCGACCATGCCCGCGTGGCCGGCGACCCAGACGCGTCGGCCCGAAAGGTCGAACGCCGCATCAGTCATGCCGGTTCTTCCGGGCCGTCTCCTCCCGGACGACCGCCATGTCGGAGGCGACCATTTCGCTCACCATGTTTCCGAAGGGCGTGGTCGCCTCCCAGCCGAGTTTCTCGCGCGCCTTCGACGGATCGCCCAACAATTTGTCGACTTCGGTCGGCCGAAAATAGACAGGATCGATCTCGACCAGGACGTCGCCGGTTTCCGCATCTATGCCTTTCTCGTCGACGCCCGCGCCACGCCATTCGATCGTCCGGTCGACGCATTGAAAGGCCAACTCGACGAATTCGCGAACGGAATGGCTCTCGCCGGTCGCCAAGACGTAGTCGTCCGGCTCCGGTTGCTGCAGCACGCGCCACATACCTTCGGCGAAATCGCGCGCATGGCCCCAATCCCGTTCCGCGTCCAGGTTGCCGAGAAACAGGCGCGGCTGAAGCCCCTGTTCGATGGCAGCGACGGCGCGGGTGATCTTGCGGGTGACGAAGGTCTCCCCGCGCGTCGGACCTTCATGGTTGAAGCTGATGCCATTGCTCGCGTGCATGCCATAGGCTTCGCGATAGTTCACCGTGATCCAATAGGCATAAAGTTTGGCGGCGCCATACGGGCTACGGGGATAGAACGGCGTGCTTTCATTCTGCGGCGTGGTCTGCGCCTTGCCGTACAGCTCCGACGTGGAGGCTTGATAAAATCGGACGCTGTCCTCCAGACCGAGTATCCGAATCGCTTCCAGCATGCGAAGCGTCCCGAGCGCATCCGCATTGGCGGTATATTCCGGCGTCTCGAAACTCACCATGACATGCGATTGCGCGGCGAGGTTATAGATCTCCGTCGGTTGCACCTGTTGAACGAGCCGCAGCAGGTTCGTGGCATCCGTCATATCGCCGTAGTGTAGGGTGAATCGGATGTCGTCGTCGTGCGGGTCTTGATAGAGGTGGTCGATCCGTTCCGTATTGAACGAAGAGGACCGGCGTTTGACGCCATGCACCTCATACCCTTTGCCCAACAGCAGTTCGGCGAGATAAGCGCCGTCCTGCCCGGTAACCCCGGTAATGAATGCGACTTTATTGGCCACGGATCCCGCCCCGTCTGCTGGATGACCGGCATACTCTTATCGTTTGCGTGGGAAGGCAACCGCGAAAGCGATGCCGCCGCCGGGCCGGATCATAGTCCGGAACCGGCTTCATTCACCGCGCGTTCCAGCATGGACCAGACATACTCGGCAAAGGACCGGGCAACCTCCAAACGGAAATCATCGACGTCCAGCCGAAGCAGAACGACTTCCGCTTTGTGAAAAACACTCCGCGTACAGCCGCCGATGGGAATCACGGACAGGTCCAAGGGACACCCTGTGTTCAATGCGTCCCGTGCCCCGGGGCCAGCAATTCGCATCGCGACGCTGCGGTGGCCGACATCGACCAGACTGTGCGGCGCATCCGGCCCGAGCGCCGAAAAACCCGCCGCAATTGCATCGCGCTCGCCCTCCGGCGCCAGCAGCAGCCATTCGTCGGGTCCCAACGTCAGTGCGCAACGGCCATCCCGGCCGGGTGCGGCGCCAATGTCCGGCGACAATTCGCAGCCGAATGCGCCGACGCATCGCGACACGTTATCGGCATCGATCCGGAGACTAAACCGTGCCTCGGCCGGCAAAGCTTCCAACACCAGCGACCCGTCCGGTGTCGTATGCCGCCGGTCCTGAACCGGGCAATGCTGCCGAAGGTCAGACATTCAGCCGCGCTCCTTCCGGATCGTAGAAGGCCGTTCCGGTCACCGTGACCCGCGCATCCCCGGTGCTGCCCGGCACGAACAGTTCCTCGTTCATCCGGTCGTGACCGCCTTCCACGAGCGCCATCGCGATCGATCGATCGGTGGCCGTGCTCCAATAGGACGAAGTGACATGCCCGATCGCCCGGCGAGGGTCGCTCGGCGCCGCGACCTGCGCCCCTTCTTCCAGCACGACCGACGGGTCCGCCGTCAACAATCCGACGAGTTGCTTCCGGCCCGGCGCCACGATGTCGGGGCGCGACAATGAGCGCTTGCCGACGAAATCGACTTTCTTCTTGCCGACCGCCCAGGGCATGCCCGCATCCTGCGGTGTCACCGTCCCGTCCGTATCCTGACCGACGATGATATAGCCCTTCTCGGCACGCATAACATGCATCGCTTCGGTCCCGTAGGGTGTGATGCCCGCGTCCTTTCCCGCCGCCACAATGGCTTCCCATACCGCCAGCCCGACTCGCGCGGGTACGTTCACCTCGAAGCCGAGTTCGCCGGTGAAACTGACTCGGAAAAGGCGTGTGGGTGCGCCGCAGATCCGCCCTTCGCGAACCGCCATATGCGGGAAGACGTCCTTGTCCAAATCGATACCCTCGATCAGGGGCATCAGAACATCCCGGGCGGTCGGGCCATTCACCGCTATCACCGCCCATTGCTCGGTAACGGACGTGAGCCAGACATTCAGGTCCGGCCATTCGGTCTGGCGGTAATCCTCCATCAACGCGAGCACGCGCGCGGCTCCACCGGTCGTCGTGGTCACATGGAAGCGGTCCTCGGCGAGCCGCCCAATCACGCCGTCGTCCAGGATGAACCCGTCCTCGCCCAGCATCAGGCCGTAGCGGCAGCGCCCGACCGCCAATTTCGCGAAGGGGCCGGCATACATCCGGTCGACGAATTCGGCGGCATCCGGTCCGACTACCTCTATCTTGCCCAGCGTCGAAGCGTCCATGATGCCGAGCGACCGGCGCGTGGCGGTGCACTCGCGCGCAACGGCGGCGGCCATGTCCTCGCCGGACCGCGGGAAATAGCGCGCCCGCCGCCATTGCCCCACCGGTTCGAAGACCGCGCCGCGCGCCTCGGCCCATCCGTCCATCGGTGCGCGCCGCGTCACGTCGAACAACGCGCCGCGGTTCGCATGCGCCAACGTACCGAAGGTGACCGGCGTATAGGGCGGGCGGAAGGTCGTCAGACCGACCGCCGGTGCCGGCCTGCCGACCGCATCCGCCGCGATGGCCAATCCGTTGAGGTTCGACGTCTTGCCCTGGTCGGTCGCCATGCCGGTCGTGGTGTAGCGTTTGACATGCTCGATCGAGCGGAACCCTTCGCGCACCGCGAGCCGGATATCCGTGGCGGTTACGTCGTTCTGGAAATCGACGAAGGCGCGGCCGGCCGACGGCGCCGGCGGTGCGACGCCGGCGCACGGGTCCGCGCCATCCACGGCGAAGACCGGTGGTTCATTGACGTCATACCCGGCATCGCGTGCCGCGGCAGCGCCGGCGCGTGCGCCTTCCGCCAACACGGCGGACAGGTCGAACGTTCCATTGCCCGCGCCTGCCGTTCTCGACGCTTCCATCGCGTCCCCTGGCACGAAGGCATCCAAATCTTCCCGCCAATTCAGCTTCCCCTGAGCATGCGAATGGAGATGCACGCTGGGCGTCCAACCGCCGCACATCAAGATCGCATCGCACGCAATGCGCCGCGCCGCGCCGGAACCGGACTCGACCGGCGACACCTGCGCCGCCGTCACGCGCCGGCGCCCCTCGGTCCCGGTGACGGCACGATGCGATAACAGCTCGATACCCAACGCCTCGGCTTTCGTCCGCAGCGCATCAGGCACGTCCGGCCGTAGATCGACGATTGCCACCGGCGGGCGGTCCGCCGCGGCCAGATCGAATGCGGTCCGGTAGGCCGCGTCATGCGCGGTCACGACGAGCGGCAGATCCCCCACGGCGACGCCATAGCGGTTGAGATACCCCCGACCCGCATCCGCCAGCATGATCCCAGGTCGGTCGTTGCCGTCGAAAACCAGCGGCCGTTCAATCGCGCCCTGCGCGAGCACGACCTGCCGCGCCCGCACCTGCCACAGGCGTTCGCGCGGCGCCCCGGCGGGCGGGGCCGCGAGGTGGTCCGTCAGCCGCTGCGCCAGCGCGACGAAATTCTGGTGGTAGTAGCCGAAGGCCGTCGTGCGGGGCAGGACCGTGACGTTGGCGCGATCCGCCAGCTTTGCCTTCACCGCATCGATCCAGGCCCCTGCCGACCCGCCGTCGATCACCGAGGTGACATCCGACAGCAGGCTGCCGCCGATCTCGGCTTGCTCGTCCGCCAGGATCACCGACGCGCCCGACTCGGATGCCGCCAACGCCGCCGCCAATCCGGCCGGCCCGGCCCCGACGACCAGCACGTCGCAATGGGCATAGCGGTTGGAATACGCGTCGGGGTCCGGCTCGGCCGGGCTGCGGCCCAGTCCCGCGGCGCGCCGGATCATCGGTTCGTAAAGTTTGTCCCAAAACGATCGCGGCCACATGAAGGTCTTGTAATAGAAGCCGGCGGGGATCAACGCGTGCGCCACATCGTTGATCGCGCCGATGTCGGTCGTCAGGGACGGCCAATGGTTCTGACTCGTCGCCGTCAGCCCGTCGAACACTTCCTGAACCGTCGCCCGGACATTCGGCTCGAACCGCCCCGGCCCCCGGTCGATCCCGACGAGCGCGTTCGGTTCCTCCGACCCGCAGGAGAGAATGCCGCGGGGCCGGTGATACTTGAACGATCGGGCGACGAAATGTTCTCCCGACGCCAAAAGTGCCGACGCCAGGGTATCGCCCGCGTATCCGGAATACGCGGTCCCATTGAACGTAAACCGTACCGGCGAATTCGTGTCGACCCTCCCCCTTCCGGAAATGCGGGCCGCGCTCATGACCGCAGCTTCTCGATCTCGGCCATGGTCGGCCGCGGTTGTCCGGCGGGGTAGGTCAGCAGAAACCGGTCGGAGACCGTGTCCCGGATCGCGTTGAAATAGCGGCCGCACCCATGGACGTGATCCCAGCGCTCGAAATGGAGGCCGCGCGGGTTCGACCGCTCGAACAGGAACGCGCTCCATTCCTCATCGGACAGCGCCGACGGGTCAGCCGGCCGGGCGATATGCGCCTCGCCCGCATTCCTGAACTCGATTTCGGGATAGTCGACATTGCAATAGGGGCAGCGGATCAACAGCATCGTCCGCCCTCAATGCGCCACGGCCGCGGCGGCCGATTCGTCGATCAGCCGGCCGGTGCGGAAGCGGTCCAGCGTGAACGGCGCGTTGATCGGATGCGGCTCGTCCTTCGCCACGGTCCAGGCCATGACATGCGCCGATCCCGGCGTCGCCTTGAACCCGCCGGTGCCCCATCCGCAATTCACATAGAGGGCCGGCACCGGTGTCTTGCCGATAATCGGCGAGCGGTCCGGCGACAGGTCCACGATCCCGCCCCATTTCCGCAGCATGCGCAGCCGCGTGAAGATCGGGAACATCTCGCAGATCGAGGCAACCGTGTCCTCGATGATGTGAAGCCCGCCGCGCTGGCTGTAGGACAGGTATTGATCGGTTCCCGCGCCGATGACCAACTCGCCCTTGTCCGACTGGCTGATATACGCGTGCACCGCGTTCGACATCACCACACAGGGCATGACCGGCTTGATCGGTTCCGACACCAGGGCCTGCAAGGGATAGCTCTCCAATGGGAAGCGCAACCCGGCCATCTCCATCACCAGCGAGGTGCTGCCGGCCGCAACGACGGCGATCTTCTTCGCCTTGATGAAACCTTGCGGCGTCTCCACCCCTTCGACCTGGCCGCCGGGGGCACGCCGGATGCCGGTCACGGGACAGTTCTGGACGATATCGATGCCGCGCGCGGCGGCCGCCCGGGCATAGCCCCACGCGACGGCGTCGTGCCGGGCCACCCCGCCACGCCGCTGCAACGCCGCGCCGATCACCGGATACCGGGCCGATGCGGAGATGTTCAGCGGCGGACAGTAGTCCTTCGCCTGCTCCGCGGTGATCCATTCGTTATCCACGCCGTTGATGCGATTGGCATGGACGTGGCGCTTGCCGATCTGTTCGTCATGCACCGAATGCGCCAGCATCAGAACGCCGCGTTGCGAGAACATCACATTGTAGTTCAGGTCCTGGCTCAACCCTTCCCACAAATCCAGGGCGTGGTCGTAAAGGCGCGCGCTTTCGTCGAAGAGATAGTTGGACCGGATGATCGTCGTGTTGCGGCCGGTATTGCCGCCGCCGAGCCAACCCTTGTCCAGCACCGCGACATTGGTGATGCCATGCTCCTTGGCGAGATAGTAGGCGGTGCCGAGGCCATGCCCGCCCGCCCCGACGACCACGACATCGTATTCCGGCTTGGGGGCCGCTTGCGGCCACTGCTCGGGCCAGTCGCGGTGTCCGCCAAACGCCTTCCGCGCCAAAGCCGGTAAGGAAAAGCGCGCCATCCCGCTAATCCGGCCACCGCTCCAGCAGGTCGATCGGATCGCCGAATTTTTCGGCGGCGGCCACGACCTCCGGGTCTTTGAGCGACGTCAGGAAGCCGTTGTCGATCAAGGTCGCGTTGCCCGCCGTGACCGTGCTGTCGAAACTGATCAGGTCCATGTGGACGGGCGGTTCCTCCCACTCCGGCATGACGCGGCGGATATAGTCGTTCGGCTTCTCCAGATCGATGCCGTAATGCAGCACGCCCGGCGAGTTCGACCCGGCCGGATAGATCGTGTAGCGCGGCGCTTTCGGATTGAACCCGCAGCCGAGTTCGATGAGCTGTCCGCCAACCAGCATGTCGCGCAGGATGTCCGCCGTTTCGCCGTCGCCCTCGACCTCGGTGATCCGGTCGTCCTTGAAGATCACGCCGATCCGGTCCTCGAAGGGTTTCTCGAACCCAACCGCCCATTCGGGATACACCACGCCGTTGATCGGCACCACGACGCTGTCGTCATTGTCGACCGACGTCCGGTCGTACAGGTTCGGCCCGTGCGTCGGGAGGTAATGGACGTAGGCGCCCGGCGAGTCCGCCTTCATCTGTCCCGCCCAGCGCGTCGTCTTCAGCAGGTTCTCTTTCATCTCGGCGGTGAAATTGATCGTCAGGTCGGTGCCGCGCGGATCCGCGAAATGCAGGTCGAAATCCTGCCCGCTTGGGAATTGCCGTGCGGTACCGAGGATGATGTCGCCGACCAAGTCGACCGGGAACCGTGCTTGCTCGGTCTTGAGCAGATCGAGGTTGCGGAAATAGGTGATCTTGATCCAACGTTGCCCACGCTTGCGTTGACCGATGCAATACGGATCGATCACCGAGCAGAACCAGGTCGAAACGACGAAACTCGCCCAGTCGACCAGCGGCTTCACCTCCTCCGGCACGGTGGTGTGCTGCGTCGTATGCGACATGTAGACCCGGTGCTCGGCACCCCGCGCCTTCGCCAAGCCGGTGACCGCATGGATGACGCGCGGGTCGAGCTTCCCGTCCGCCAGGAACAACACCTTGTCGTCCGGCTTGATCGCAAAGACGCGCGAAAAATTCTCCATCGCCGCAAAATACTCCGCGGTCTGGACCGTATCGAGCGTGTTGGTCTGCGGCAGGCCGATGCCGGGGAACGGATCGGTGGGTATCATCGTAGCGAATCCTCTTTACGCCAGTATCCTGACATTCGGTCGTCCCTGGATATTCCAGGCGGCGTGCACCCGAAATCCTCGTCGATACTAACGAAAAGAAAGCGGTCGCGAAAAGCGGCCATTCGCCCCGCGAATCGCGGCATTCATATATCTTCCACGACGACTAGACGCAATTTCGACATGGCACCCATGCGGAGGGCGTGCTTTAAATCACCATTCGCCGAGCGGTAGCCTTTCCGATACACGACCACACGGAGCCAACGTGACGTCACACAGTGACACTTCCGGTGCGCGCGCGAGCGCGATCGACGGGCCCTACGCCCTGTTCCGCCTCGCCGTGTCGATCCTGCTGGCCACGATGGGCAGCATCGGCATGTGGGCGGTGGTCGTCGTGCTGCCCGCCGTGCAGGAGGAATTCGGCGTCGACCGCGCGGATGCGTCGCTGCCCTATACGCTGACGATGGTCGGCTTCGCAGTCGGCAACGCGATCGTCGGACGGTTCGTCGACCGGTACGGCATCACCCTGCCGATCATCGTGGCCGCGACCGCGCTGGCGCTCGGGTTCGTCTTGGCGGCGATGACCACAGCAATCTGGCAGATCGCGGTGATCCAAGGTCTGTTGATCGGCATCGGGACCTCGGCCAGTTTCGGTCCGCTCATCGCCGACGTTTCGCACTGGTTCAGCCGACGGCGCGGTATCGCCGTCGCGGCGACCGCCAGCGGAAATTATCTCGCAGGCGCGATCTGGCCCACCCTGATCGAAGGCTTCATCCGGACCGAGGGGTGGCGCACGACCTATATGGGCATCGGCGTGTTGTGCATTTGCGTGATGGTGCCGTTGGCGCTCTGTCTGCGCCGGCCACCGCCGCAGGACCACCCGGTGCGGGCGGACGGCACCGTCGGACCGCAGCCCGGCCGCAGCATCGATATCTCGCCGCGGCTGCTGCAGATCATGCTGGCGGTGGCCGGGATCGGCTGTTGCGTCGCCATGTCGATGCCGCAGGTCCATATCGTCGCCTATTGCGTCGACCTCGGCTACGGCGTCGCGCGCGGCGCGGAAATGCTGTCGCTGATGCTGGCCGGCGGGGTGGTCAGCCGGCTCATCTTCGGCCTGCTCGCCGATTACATGGGCGGCATCCGCACCCTGCTCCTGGGATCGATCCTGCAAGCCGTCGCGCTCTCCTTGTACCTGCCGTTCGACGGTTTGACGTCGCTCTACGTCGTCTCGCTGATCTTCGGCCTGTCGCAGGGCGGAATCGTACCGAGCTATGCGATCATCGTGCGCGAATACCTGCCCGCCCGCGAGGCGGGGCAGCGCGTCGGCATCGTCATGATGATGACGATCATGGGCATGGCGTTGGGCGGCTGGCTCTCGGGCTGGATCTACGACGCCACCGGCTCGTATCAGGCGGCGCTGATCAACGGCATCGCCTTCAACATGCTCAACATCACGATCATGCTTTTGCTGCTGTGGCGCACGACCCGGGGGCCGCGCGCGGCAATGGCCTGACAAACAATCGCCGCAGCACTCGTCATTCCCGCAAAAGCGGGAATCCAGAATGGACGGTCGCAATGGATTCCCGCTTTCGCGGGAATGACACCGTGCAGGGGTTTAGACGCCTTCGATCTTGAAGGAGATGCGGTCCAGTTCGCCCAGCAGCTTGTTGGTCGCGTCCTCGGGCAGGTTCATCAGCGGCGGCCGCACGTTCTTCCATACGCCATCGCCCGCGAAATGGGCGATCGCCGCCTTCATCGCCGGAATCATCGGAAAGCCCTCGAACACGCCGCGGACCTCATCGAGCCGCGCCTGCTGATCGTCGGCATCGTCGTTCTGCCAGGTCGCATAAAGATCGTGGATCGCGCCCGGGTTGATATTCGCCGTCGCGGAGATGCAGCCGACGCCGCCATTCCGCATGTTCTGCAGCAGGAAGGTCTCGCTGCCGGCGAACACACCGAAACCGGGGAAGTTGTCGAGCATCGCCTTGGTGTTGCTCCAGTCGCCGGAGCTGTCCTTGATGCCGACCACCGTGTCGGGGAAATCCTTTACCAATTTCTCGATCAGCGTCAGGGTGATCGGCACGTTCGAGACCTGCGGGATGTGGTAGAGATAGATCTTGAGCTTGTCGTCGCCGACCCGCTGAATGATCTCTGCATAGCTGCGATAGAGCGCGTCGTCGTCCGCGCCCTTGTAATAGAAGGGCGGCAGCATCAATACGCCGCCACAGCCGAGGTCGGTCGCGCGTTTCGACAATTCGATCGAATCGGTCAGCGCGCAGCAGCCGGTACCGGGCATCAACTGTGCCGCGTCGACCCCGCCCTCCACCAGCGCTTCCATCAGCATGATGCGCTCGCCGGTCGACATGGAGTTGCCTTCGCTATTGGTGCCGAAGATGGCGAGGCCGCAATTGTTCGACTGCAGCCATTGGCACTGCTTCAGCAGGCGGGCCGCGTCCGGCTTGAGATCGTCATCGAAGGGGGTCACGACGGGCGTCAAAACCCCGGACATTGTCGCTGTTGCCGTCATTGCGCGTTTCCTCGGTCCAGAATAACAGTCAGAATTATTGGAATCGCAGGCCGTGGACGGCCCGCGCGGCGCTAAGATAGCATCCGGGTTTCGGCGGGGCGATTAACTTTTTGTACGGGCGAAAGGGCGCATTCGGGTAAGAGACAAGACCGGAAACCCGGCCGTCACGCCGCCTTGTTGTCCTCCAAGATCATGTCCGCGCCCTTCTCGGCGATCATGATGGTCGGCGCGTTGGTATTGCCGGTGGTCAAGGTCGGCATGATCGAGGCGTCAATCACCCGCAACCCCTGGGTCCCGTGGACCCGCAGCCGGTCGTCAACCACCGCCATCGGGTCGTCGCCCATCTTGCAGGTGCCGACCGGGTGGTACAGCGTGTTGCCCTTGTGGCGCGTGTAGTCGCGCACCGTCTCGACCGAGTTCACCTCCGGCCCCGGCGCGAGTTCGCCCTTGCTCACCTCGGCCAGGGCGGGGGCGGCGAAGATGCTGCGGCATTTCTCCAACCCCGAATGCAACACATGGGCGTCGCTTTCCGCCGACAGGTAGTTCGGCCGGATCGCCGGCGCCTGCAACGGGTCGGCGCTCGCCGCCATGATCGTGCCCCGGCTCTCGGGCCGGACCGGGCAGATCGCGATGGTCATGCCCGGTTCCTTGTCGAAGGACTTGATCTCGACCGCGTCGTAGCTTGCCGGCGTGAACAGAAGCTGCAGGTCCGGGCTGCTGAGGCCGTCGCGGCTGCGGGTGAACACCATCGCCGCGGTCACGCCGAAGGTCAGCGCCCCGTTCCCGACCAGGAAATACCGGAAGATTTCCGGGATGACCCGGGGCGCCCGCGCCAACTCGTTGATCGAAATCAAGCCTTCGACCCGATGCGAGATGCGGACCACATAGTGATCCTGCAGATTGCCGCCGACGCCGGGCAGGTCGTGCCGCACCGGCACGCCGATCGACTGCAGATGGTCGGCGGGACCGATGCCCGAAACGTGCAGCAGATGCGGCGAGTTCACCGCGCCGCCGGAGACGATGACCTCGCGGTCCGCGCGCACCTCCTTGTCTTCGCCGCCTTGCCGATAGGTTGCGCCGACGCAGCGCGTGCCGTCGAACAGCAGCCCCGTGCCGACCGCCTCGGTCACCACCTCCAGGTGTTCGCGCGGCCGCGCCTCGGCCAGGAAGCTGCGCGCGGTCGACGCCCGGAACCGCTTGTTCCGCGTCATCTGCGAATAGGCGACGCCTTCCTGCTGCGCGCCGTTGTAATCGGACGACAGCGGGAAGCCCGCCTGTTGCGCCGCCTCGACGAATTTATGGGTGAGCGGCAGGATCGTGCGGTAATTCTCGACTGCCAACACGCCGCCCCGGCTGCGGTAGGCCGGGTCGCCGTCGCCGCGGAAATCCTCGGATTTCTTGAAGTAGGGCAGCACGTCGTCATACGCCCAGCCGCGGCAGCCGCGCTGCGCCCAACCGTCGTAATCCGCCGGGTTGCCGCGCACATAGAGCATGCCGTTGATCGAACTCGACCCGCCGAGCGTCTTGCCGCGCGGCCAGTTGACCCGCCGGTCAGCGGTGCCTTCCTCCGGCTCCGACGTGTAGTTCCAGTTGACCACCGGGTGCGTCATCAGCGTGCGCACCCCGGCCGGGATATGGATCATCGGGTTGCGGTCGGGCGGCCCCGCCTCCAGCAGCACGACCCGCGCGCCGTCCGCGCTCAACCGGTTCGCCAGCACACACCCCGCCGACCCGGCCCCCACGATCACATAATCCGCCCGCATTACTCCCCACCCGGAACTGTTTCTTCTTGCGCGAAGATTAGCGTGTTCGGGCCGGGCTGTCGCGGGCTTCGCCATCCCTCTTGCGAAACCGAATCCAACGATAGACTATCGAAGGAGCCGCCGTTCGCGCGGCGAACCTAATCCTGGAATTCCCATGCCCCTCACCGTCGACTGCTTCTACTCCCTTTCCTCGCCCTGGGCGTATTTCGCCGGACCGCGCATCGTGGAGATCGCGCGGCGGCATCATGCGCGGATCATCCTCAAGCCCTATGACTTTCAGGAGGTCGCGCCGAAGACCGGGGGCATCCCGATCCTGACCCGGCCGCAGCCGCGCCAGGATTACCACCGGGTCGAACTGGCGCGCTGGAGCAAGTATCTCGGCATGCCGATGAACCTGAAGCCGCGCTTCTACCCGCCGAAAGACAACAAGACGCCGGGCCACACGGTGATCGCGGCGCAACAGTTGGGATTGGACGCCCTGCGCCTGTCGCACGCGATCCTGCGCGCCATCTGGTGGGAGGAGCGCAATGTGGCGCTGCCGGAAACCCGGAAGGCGATCGCCGACGAGAACGGCATGGACGGCGCGGAACTGATCACCATCGAGAAGAGCGACCCCGTGGTCGCGGAGTACCGGCGCAACACCGACGAGGTGGAGGAATTGGGCGTGTTCGGCGCGCCGACCTATGTCTTCGAGGGCGAGTTGTTCTGGGGCCAGGACCGGCTCGATTTCCTCGACCGCGCGCTGGCGAACGCCTCGGGCGCGTAATTCCTAGAAGAAAGCCAACGCCCGCATCTCGATGCTCTGCCGAATGGCGGCGTCGGGCGGGCTGGTCGGGTCGTCGAAGGCGGTGTGGGCGGTGAAGCGCACGCCCGCATCCGCGTCCGTGTCGAACACCTTGAAGACGATCGCCTCGTCCCGGGTCATCAGCGGGAAGTAGAACCAGCGGTGATCCGGGTGGTAGGCGATGTGATAGGTCTCCGCCGTGCGGTCGCGATAGCGCCGCTGGTTGCGGATGAAGCCGACCTCGGGGATCGTGCGCCCGTCGCACATCGCCAGCGGCTCGGATTCCACGCGCGGCGCGATCGACCGCCAGACCTGGATGATCGCGAAGCGGCGCTTTAGCGCGTCTTCCGCTTCGTCCGGCGGCAGGAAATCGCGCACCCGTTGCGGGGCCGATGTCTCGGTATAGTCGTTGTGAACGTAACGGACCGTATCGCGCACCCAGCCTTCCGCATGCTGGCCCGTGTCGGGGGTGCGGACCGTGTGGTCGAACACCAGCACGCGGCGCGCGCCGCTCTCGGCTTTGATCAGCGTTTCGATCTCCGGGTAGTACACCCGCTTGATCTCGTCCTCGTCGAGGAAGCTCCGCATCTGCGTCGGATGATCCACGAGCCGGAACCCATGCGTCGGCAGGCTGAAGGCCTCGCCCGCCGTGCGGCCGTTCCGGATGCGGACACGGCGCGGTTCGTAGGTCGCGCGATGCGCCTTGTGTTCCTCTTCCGGCCAATCCACATAGCGGACCGGCGGGATGCCGTCGTCCACGATATAGTTCAGCTCGGCTTCGACATAGTCGTGCTGGAACCCAACATCCACCGCTTCGCTCATCGTTCCCATCCGTTCGATAATAGGGACACCCTAATATACGCCGCGCGCGTCGATCGGCCAGATGTCGATCAGGTCGTCCCCGCGCACCACGTGCAGATGATCGTAAAGGTTGAGCGTCGGGTCGCAATGCGGGACGTAGCATTCGAGGCCATGCCCGGGCACCAGTTCATCGCCGCCCGCCTCGATCTCGATCCGGCCATGCTCGTCACTCCACAGCGCGTAGCTCGCCGTCGTACCATCCGCGAGCCCCCGGACGATCCGCGGCGCGGCGGATTTGCCGAGAAAATGCTTGTATCCACCGTCCGCCGTCGCCTGATTCAGCAGCGACCGGTGGACCACCGACACGGCGACGAACAGCGACGGCTCGAAGGGGCGTTCCTCCCTTTCGGTCAACGGTATCTCGTCATACTCGGCATCCATGAAGATATAGCTGCCGAACTGCGCCTCGGTGATGCCGCCGGCCTGCGGCTCCAAGAAACACGTCCCCGTGCTGCCGCCGGACACGGTCTCGATCGCGACGCCCTGCGCCGCCAAGCCGTCGACCACATCGCGAATCTTCACCGCGGCGAAGACGGCACCGCTGCGCCGGGCCGCGTGGTCCGGTTCGTGCGACAGGTGCCCGGCATAGGCCTGTATGCCCCGCAGGTCGAAGGCCGGATTCACGGCGAGTTCTTTGCCAAGGTCGACCGCCTTCGCCACATCCGCGACGCCGGTGCGGGCACGCCCGAGATCCAGGTCCAGCATGACCGGCACCTGGACACCGGCGGCCTGCGCCATCGCCGCCAACGCGTTCGCGCCGTCCGGGTTATCCACCACCATGGTCACATCCGCTTCCGCGGCGAGGCGGACGATGCGGTTCATCTTGGCCGCCGTGCTGAGAGGCGAGGTGATCAGGATGCCGGGGATGCCGGCGGCGGCGAAGACTTCCGCCTCGCCGATATTCACGACGCACAGCCCGACCGCCCCGGCCGCGACCTGGCGCCGCGCAATCTCCACGCATTTATGCGCCTTGCCATGCGGCCGAAGCGCGATGCCCAGATCCGAGCAATGCGCGGCCATGCGCGCGACATTGCGCTCAAAAGCGTCGATATCCAGGATCAGGCAGGGCGTCGAAAGCTGATTGCGCCCACCCGCCTGTCCCACCAGGTCGGCGTTGGGACTCGGGCGAAGTTGACGTCCTGGATCGGATGGAGGCGTCATCGCGTTTACTCCTTCCGTCGTGGCGTCGTCGGACGACGCGCGCTAGATCACGCCGTCCTCGGCCAGCTTGGCCAGCTCGGCGTCGCTCTTCTTCAGCAGGCCGCCGTAAATTTCCGCGTTGTGCTGGCCCAGCGGCGGGCCGGCGTGCGCCACGCGTCCCGGCGTGGCGGCGAGTTTCGGGAGGATGCCCGGCATGGTGATCTCGCCTTCGTCGTCATCCGCCACCGTGATCACGTTGTCGCGGGCCTCGTAATGCGGATCGGCCGCGATGTCCGCGGCCGTGTAGATGCCACCGAAGGGCACATTGGCGGGGACCAGGCGTTCCTCGACATCGGAATAGTCGTGCTGCCCAACCCAGTCCGCCAACAGTTGCTCCAACTCGTCGGCGCGCTCGATGCGGGCGCGGCTGCGGGCGTATCGCTCGTCCTCGATCAATTCGGGCCGGCCGATCGCCTCGGCGAGGCGCGCCCACACCTTGTCGCCGCCCGCCGCGATCTGCACATAGCGGCCGTCCTTGGTCTCGAACGTACCGGCCGGCGAGAAGGTCGGATTGCGGTTGCCGATGCGTTCCCGCACCTCGCCGGTCTTAGCGTGGTTCGTCATCATGCTCGCCGTGATGCGGAAGGTCGGCTCGTACAGCGCCAGGTCGATCATCTGCCCCTCGCCGCCGTCCGGCTGGGCGTCCCGCTGATACAACGCGAACATCGCCGCCATCGCGCCGAATGCACCGGTGTTGTAGTCCGCCGTCGGGAATGCGGGCCGAACCGGAAACCGGTCGGGAAAGCCGGTCGGATACATGTAGCCCGAGAAGCCGAGCGCGATCCGGTCATAGCCCGCACGCTTCGAATACGGCCCGACCTGCCCGTAGCCGGAGACACGCACCATGATCAGTTTAGGGTTGATGGCATGCAGGTCTTCCCAACCGAGATTCCAACGTTCCAACGTGCCGGGGGTGAAATTCTCGAACAACACATCCGCGTCCCGGACCAGTTCCTTCAGGATTTCCTGCCCGGCCGCAACCCGCAGGTTGAGGGTGATCGACTTCTTGTTGCGGCCTTCGACCATCCAGTTGGCGGACCGGTTGGCCTTGCCGTCCACCGGCGTCCCGCGCAGCGCATCGCCGACGCCCGGCTGCTCCACCTTGATCACCTCTGCGCCGAAATCGCCGAGCATCGTGGCGCCGAACGGCCCCGCGATGAGCTGCCCGATATCGAGAACCCGAATTCCAGCCAAGGGGAGCGCAGCACTCATGTCGATTGTCTCTTTACGTTTAATGCGTTTCCAGCGATGGGGAGGCCCGCCGCACGCGATCACGAGCGCGCGGCGGGTTCATGACGTAATTCGCACCGCTATTCGGCGGCGTCGACCTTCAAGCCGTCTTCGGCGCGGCGCGCCTTCGCGACTTCCTTGACCTTGTCGAAGTCGCGCTTGCGCTGCGCGATCTCTTCCTCGGAGAGCTGGCTGATGTTGCTGAAATCCAGCTTCCAATCGGGATTGTCGCTCCAGCGGAGCGGCGACTGCACCGTCGTCCGCGGCCCCGGCGCCGTTTCCAGCACCGTCAGCGCGAGTTCCATCGTGAAGGCCTGCGATTTTGCGTCGTTCGGCCGGCCGGCGGAGTTGCCCAGCGGGAAATCGGTGAACAGGAAGCGCGGCACGCCCGCGTGCTCCACGATATCCTTGGCCGACCCCATGATAACGGTGGGAATGCCGTTCGCTTCAAGATGCCGTGCGACCAGACTCACGGTCTGGTGACACACCGGTCAATTGGCGACAATGACCGCGACGTCGGCCTCGTCCTCGCGAACCCGCGCCAGGATATCGACGCAATCCTGTTCGATCGTCGTCTTCTGGCTGCGGTTGGTCGGCGCGCCATGGAAACGCGGCGCGACCTCGCCGATCCGCCCTTCCGCCGCAAGCCGCTTGAGCTGCTTCAGCGGAAACCACGTGTTGATATCCTCGGCCGTCGTATGCTTGCGGTCGATCCCGATATGGGAAATCCGCAAGTCCGGCTCGCCCTCGGTGCTGTCCGAGTACACACGGTAGAACTTCGCGGCGGCGTTATACGGCGCGCCCGGCCCTTGATCGCCCTTGTCCGGCTGGTACGGGGCGGCGGTCGTGATCAACGCGACCCGGCTATCCGACAGCGGCCGCTGCAACGGCGTGAACGGCACATCGGCATACTGCGCCCAGCGATACGGCTTGCCGTACCCAAGCGTCTGATAATAGGTGCTTATTCGATCACGATATCGGATCGGCTCGTCGTGGGCGACGGCGAAATCCAATCCATCCATATGGTCAGTCATTCGAAAACCCTTCGGTTAGATGCCTGTTTTGTATCATGAATACGAGCGGTACCCAAACAACCCCAGGGCGCGAAAACCGGCGCGGACGCACGGTCAGGGTTGGAAGCGCAGGGCTCGGACGGCGGCGCGACTGCGGGTTCGCGTATCCTCGGAATCGGCGGCCAGCGCGATGATGCCGCGATCCGGCGGGTCCTCGCCAAAGGCGGCGCGGTAATCCGCCACAAGGTCGCGGCTTTCCGAGAACCAGACGCCGGTCCGCGCGTCGCCGCCCCGCAGCACGATCATCCAACTGCCGTCGCCGACATGCGGATTCGGCAGCGCATCCCCGATCTTCCCGCGCCCGCCCCAGACATAAGTCAGCAGCCGGCCATGCACCGGCAGACCGACCCACAACTCGATGAAATCCGCCCGTAGACGTTCGAGAAAATTAAGCTGATCGCGCGGTTTCATGAACCAGACATGCAGGGCCAGCGGGCGGTCGTCGCCGCCCTTTACCGTGATATCGGTCGGCGGCATCATCTCGTCGACGCGCCAATCCCAGACGAGCCTACTCTTTCGCGCGTCGCCGTCATCGACCTTCTTCCAGATCAGCGACGTGCTGTTGTCGCTGCGAGCCTCGATCGCGCCATCGGGCCGAAGCCGGAACCGCGCGGGCGCCCACCGGTCATCGCTGAACAGCGTCCAGCCCGCCTGCCTCAGCGCATCGTCGATGGCCGCCGCAGGATCAGCCGCCGCACTTCCGGCCGCGACGAGAACGCATAACAAGAGCAAACCGTGAGAGCGCACTGCCGTGACCAGACGGCGAATGCCCCTCACCGCCCGTCAGTCCCTGTTGAGACCCCAGTCATACTCATACCCGTCGATATCCGTCCGGCCCGTCAGTGCCGCCTTCAAGTCCGCGTCCGCGTAGGTCTTTAGGTGCGACAGCACCGATGCCTTGGTGCCGCCAAAATCGTCCCGGAACCAGGCATAGATGCTGGAGACGATCAGTTCGCCGTCTTCGATCCGAACGCCCCGCGCGTTGTTGATATACCGCCGGGCGGCCGCGTCGAGCCGGTTTTCGAGCCCCGCGGCGCGGTAGGCGCTGCCTTCGAGATTGGGGCAGCCGATCGATGCGCAATTGATCACGTAATGCGTTCGCGGATCGTCCCACAACGGGCGCAGGATGCGGCTCTCTATGTCGTTCAGGCTCAACGATTGCCCTTCCACCGAAACCAGCTTGCGATCCCAGGGGCCGGGCGAGAAGAAGCCGTCGTTGATCTTGCGGATGGACTCGACGGGGTATTCGTCCAGCACGGTGCGGATCGTGACCGCGTTGTAAAGATTAACCCAATAGGCGAATTGCTCCGGACGGTTGTAGTCACTGATCCGGACCCGTTCGAGCATGCCGATGTAGTTCCGCAGCGCCGTCCGGTCCTCCCGCGTCACCTTGCGATAGGCAACGCGGTTCAACCCGGCCGGGTCGGTCCGGACATAGCGGAAGAGAAACCGGTCCCATGCCGCATGATCGATGGTCTGGGTCGCCGCCGCATTATGGGCGGCCCAGCGCGGCAGCGGGTCCGACGCGGGCACGAATTTGGCCTCGATCTCCGCCCGGGAACATCCGGCGATCGCGGCGGCGGCAACGACGAGCGCGACCAGCGCGGCGCGATTACGTTTCAATATTCTCATCGACATTTCCTTCTCGGCGATTCGGCAAAGAAGAAACCCTAACCGGACCCTCCCGATCCAATCGCAATGAATCACATTCCCGGCATAAGCGGTTCCCAGCCTACCGGGAGACGCATATATCAGCGGTCCAAGCCGGATTGCCCAATTACCGGAATGATTAAAGGGCGGCAAAGAGCGGTTTCAACGATACGGCGCGGCCCCTCACGCAAACGTAAAGGAAAGTCATGGCCTGGCGCGATACGATCCGGCCCTTGTGGTCGCTGGCCCGGGGCCGGCCCTTGATGGCCGTGTTCGAGATATGCCTTCGCTGCAATTCTCGCTGCGGCTATTGCGATCTGCCGCTGAATCAGGGCCGTTATGAAATGAGCCGCGACGAAATTCGCGACATCTTCACCGGCCTCTACCGCGACGGGTTGCGCTATCTGTTCGTCCAAGGGGGCGAACCGCTGGTGCGCCGCGATACCCTGGACGTGCTGGACGATCTCGCCGAAATCGGATTCGGACTCTGCCTCGTCACCAACGGCACCAAATTGACCCCCGCCGTCGTCGACCACCTCGCCGCCGTCGGGGCCTCCGTGTCGGTCAGCCTCGATACCTTGGATCGGCATCTCTACCGGCTGATCCGGGGTGCGGACCAACTGCCGCGCGTGCTGAAGGGCATCGAAGCCCTCGAAGACTACCCGCACCCGAAATTCATCGCCTGCATCGTCTCCGACAAGAACCGCGCGGATGTCGAGGCGGTCTGCGCCTTCGCCCGCGACAACGGGTTCGCGCCCATTCTCGGCGCATACCATTGGGACGTGGGCAAATACGGCAAGACCGACGACACCCTGACATTCTCGCGCGAACAGGCCGCACGGACATTCGATGCGATGCTCGAAAACGACCTATTGCCGCCGGGCTATTATCGCGGCTTCGCGCGCGACAATGCGGACTGGCTGCGCGGCAAGAAACTCGGCCGCTGCGACGCGGGCCGCTACAGCATCGTCATCGACGCCTCGGGCAATGTCGCCCCCTGCCTGGCGATGCCGCATGCCGGCAACCTGCGGGAGTCCAGCCTGACCGATATCCTCGGTGCGCTCGACCGTCCTGCGATCGATGCCTGTTCGAAGGCGTCCTCCTGCAACCTGCTCTGCGGCCGTCTGGTCGGCCGCAACCTGCGCCACCCGTTCACCGCGCTCGCAACGCCCCTGAAAGTATCGCCCCATGCCTGACGGCTCCACCTTCCTGCAAACCGAGACGAGACCGGCGGTGATCGAAGAGATCGACACCGCCGCCCTGGCGCGAACCTGGCGGCAGGATTTCGGTGTCGATATTGGACCGCTATTCGACGGAATCCCAAAGCTCCGCCTGTGCCGGGATCGCATGACGCAGCGGGTTTACTTCCATCCGCCCATCGCCGGATCGCCCGACTTCTACGCGCAACTGCGGCGCTTCGATTGGTATCACCCGGGCGACAAGGCGGAACATTGCCTGGCCGGCGCGGTCATCGGCCCGGAGGACCGCGTTCTCGATATCGGTGCGGGCGACGGCGCCTTCGCGGATTTTGTGAACGGCGCAGCCTACGACGGGATCGAATTCGACCCCAAGACCACTCGGGACGCACGCAGCCTCGGGCGAAACGTAACCTACCGGCCCTTGCGAGACGTCGCGGCCGAAATCACCGGCGGCGTCCGCCCATTCTACACAGTGGTCACGGCGTTCCAGGTTCTAGAACATATGCCGGACCCGGATGAATTCATCGCGGACGCGCTGCGATGCCTGGCGCCGGCAGGCCGTCTGATCCTCGGTGTGCCGGACAAGGATACCTATGTGTCCGCACTGCCGGACTTCGCGCTCAACGCGCCGCCGCATCACCTCGCCTGGTGGAACGCGGAGTCCCTGAGCGCCCTCTTGCAGGGGCACGGCATACGGCACCTGACCTTCCAATCGACGCCGGTCGAGCATTGGGAAAGACGGCTGTGGTGGATGGCGCGGGTCGCGCACCGGTTCAAGCGGCCGGGCGCGCGTCACTTCGGGCCGGCGCAACGGCGTCTCAAGATTTTCGCGTGGCTCGTCGCGGGACTGCTGCAAAAAATCGATCCACCCGCCAACGCCCGGGGCGCCACGCTGATCGTGACGGCGCGGAAGCCCGTCACGGCATAGGATACCCGCGCCTATTTCGGCGGCGTATAAGGGTCCGGCGAGCCGGGCGGGACGGGCGGGAAATCCTTCAGGCTCTGGCGGAACTCGTGCACCATGCGCATTGTGACGCTGCGGACCCAGTTGTTGTCCATCATCACGTTGGTCTCTTCCTTGGGGTCCTGGATCAGGTTGAAGAGATAAGGCGCCTCCAGCTTGATCGCACCGTCGTTGACTTCCGGCTCCCACACCAGGTGCAGCTTCCACTCGCGCCATTTAACGGCGCGCAACTCGTCCTTGATGTAGAAGACAAAGCCTTCGCGGTTCGACTTCTCCTGCTTGCCCATAAAGAAGTCGAGCTGGTCGACGCCGTCGATCGGCCGGTCGGCCGGCACGTCCGCGCCAATGATCCGGTGGATCGTGGGGAACAGGTCGGCGATATGGACGACTTCGTCGGTGATGGCGCCCGCGGGGATTTTGCCCGGCCACCGGATCATGAAGGGCACACGCAGGCTTCCCTCCATCGCGGTGTGATAAGTGCTGCGCCAATAGCCGGCGGTGCCGCGCCACGGCGTGCGGAATTCCGGTCCGTTATCCGATCCGAAAATGAAGATCGTATCCTCCGCGATGCCCAGCTCGTCGACCGCATCCACGATTTGGCCCACCCGATGGTCCATCTCGGCCAGTGAATCGGCCATTTCCCCGTGTGGCGTGGCACCGATGAAATCGGGATGCGGCAAGTTCGGGAAATGCAACTGGGTGATCGGCACATAGGCGAAGAAGGGCGTGCCCGCCTTCGTCTGCTCGGTCATGAAGGCGATTGTCTTGTCGATCAATTCGCCGTCGATGGTGCGCCGGGTATCCTCGTCGAAGATTTTGACGTTCGAGGACTTACCGCCCTTCTTGCCTTCCATGATGTAGGGCAGGCCCACCACGTCCGGATCGTAACTGTGGCTGGAGGTGAACATCGACTCGTTGCTCGTGCGCGGCAGGCCGTACCAATCGTCGAAGCCGCGGTCGTTCGGCAGCCGGCCCTCGATATCGCCGAGATGCCATTTGCCGTAGTGCGCGGTCGCGTAGCCGTTCGCCGACAGCACCTCGGGCAGCAGCACCTCCCACTTGGTCAGGCCTTGCGGCAGACCGGCGGGCACCGACTGAAAGGCGCCGGTGCGGATCGCCTGCCGCCCCGTCATCAGGGCCGACCGCGTCGGCACGCAATCGCTCTCCACGTTGAAATTCAGGAATTTGAGGCCTTGCGTCGCCAAGTCGTCGATCCGCGGCGTCGGTGCGCCCCGCAGGACGCCGCCGCCGTAACAGCCGAGTTCGCCCCAGCCCAGGTTGTCGGCGAGAATCAGAACGATATTCGGGCGGTCGTCGGCCATAACACTTCCTCGTCAAAAATGTGGAGTCGGTCGGAGAGATGCGTACCGTATAGGGGGAATGCGCCGGTGACCAGACCAGGGGGGCGCCGATCAGCCCGCCGCGGCGTCCTTATTCCGATTGAAGTCGTTGCGGCCGCATTCGTCGACGCCCCGCATCAGATGCAGTTGGCGGAATGTGTTGGCCGGCCGGCCGAGTTCCTCGGTATGTTGCGCCGCGATCTCATAGTCGAAATGCGAGCTCGTCGGCATATAGCGGAAGACCACGCCGGCGCGACGCTTGTCGGACCGGTTCGCGTGGGAACCATGCGCGGTGAACACGTCGAAGAGCGCAAACTGTCCCGGCTCCAGAATCAGGTCGCGACCCTCCGCCTCCGCCGCCGCCGCGTCGGCGAGCCCACGCTCCAGCGTCTTGCCGTCGCCAAGCGCCACCGTATGCGGTTTCAACGCCCGGTCCTTGTGCGAGCCGGGCAGATAGCGCATGCAGCCGTTCTCCGGCGATGTCCGGTCCAGGGCGATCCAGGCGGAACACGTAGCGAGCGGGCGTATCGGCCAATACTCGCCGTCCTGATGCCAGGGTGTTTCCTTTCCAACGCCCGCCGGCTTGCCGAATAGCGATGAGCACCAGTTCAGAAAATTGCCGCCGATAAGCTGCGATACGGCATCCAGGATGATGGGAAGCCGGACATATTCGAGCCACCGGTCATCCTGTTCGACCAATCCCGGCACGAAATCCGTCGATAGCCCGGGATCGTCCCGCAGCATCTCGTCCATCAAATCGCGCATGGCGGCCACCGTTTCGCCGTCCAGCCGAAGGTCCGGGATTACCAATCCGTCTTCATGATAGGTGTCGATTTCCGCCTGGCTCAGCATATGCCGTCCCCTCGCCACGTTATTGCGGTACGTCGCCTTTTACCGTCGTGCGCCACATGAGCCGGCGCTGCGGCAAGTCATAGTCAATCACCGCGCGATGCTGCACGGTGCAGTTGTCCCAAACCACTAAATCCCCTTTGCGCCATCGGTGCCGATAGACGAATTCCGGCCGGACAACATGGTCGGCCAAAGCGTCAATCAGGGCGCGCGCCTCGCCCGCCTCCATTCCCGAAACACCGGTGCAATCGTCGCGCATGACATACAGACTTTTGCGCCCGGTATTCGGATGCCGCCGTACCATCGGATGCTCAACCGGCGGGTATTGCGCGATCGTCTCCGCACTTATCGGCCGGCCACGCTTGCGGCCCCGGAAATCGAACACGGCCCGCAATCCTTCGATGCGACGCTGCATGTCGCCGGGCAGCGCATCCCAGGCTGCCGCCGCATTTGCGAAGGCGGTATCGCCGAGCGGCAATCCGTAGAGTTCCGGCACCTCGACGGCGTATAGCATCGTCGCGCGTGCCGGGCGTTTGGCATAGCACATATCGCTATGCCAACGCGGACCGGCGCGCGGCGTGCCGATCGGGCGGCCATCCTCGACGATGTTAGAGATGAGATAGATTTCCGGGTTGCCTTCGATCCCGAACTTGGCGCCATTGTGATTAATCTCGACCTCGCCGAAACGGGCACAGAAGGCGACCTGTTGTTCAGGCGTGATCCGCTGATTCCGGAAAACCGCGACCCCATGCGTGTCGAAAGCGCGCTGGATGACCGCAAAGGTATGGTCGTTCATCGGCTGCGCCAGGTCGATCCCTCGAATCTCGACACCGGCCGGCGCGTCCAGCTTTACCGCCTCAACGGCCATCGTCACTCTCGCCATCCGTCTCGCCGCCGACCGTGATACGCCACATCAGACGGCGTTCCGCGGGCCAGCTGTAGTCGAACGTCGCCAAATGCTGGACGGCGCAGTTGTCCCAGACCAGGACGTCGCCGCGTTGCCATTCATGCTTGAATCGAAATTGCGGCTCCGGTATCAGCGCGGCCAGTTCCTCGATTAGCGGCAGCGCTTCCGCATCGTCCATACCGACGATACCCGTGCATTCCCCGGGACTGACGTAGAGACATTTGCGCCCGGTATGCGGATGGACCCGAACCAGCGGATGCGTCACCGTCGGCTGCTGTCTGCGGTTCGCATCCTGCTGCGTGTGTGTCCCGGTCTTCGCGCGGCGGCCGAAAACGTCGTGGACCACGGTCAGACCGTCGATCCGGTCTTTCATCTTCTGCGGCAGCGAGTCGTAGGCGGACGCCGTGCTCGCAAAGTTCGTCGCACCGAGGACGACGCCATCGCGCACCGGCACCTCGATCGCATACAGCATCGTCGCCCGCGGCGGATATTCCGTGAAGGACATATCCGAGTGCCAAACGGATCCGGCATCCGCATGTCCGATATCGCGTCCATTTTTCTTAATGTTCGACACGAACAGAATTTCCGGATGATCCGGATGGGCGTAATCGGTCATGTAGATTTTCTTGATGATGCCGAACCGGCGCGCGAAGTCGATATATTGCGGCTCGGTCAGATCCTGCCCCCGAATGCACAGCACCGAACGTTCGTTGAAAATCGATTCCAGTTCGGAGAAAGACTCCGCGTCCAACGGCTTGGACAGGTCCACACCCCGGCATTCGGCACCGACGGCCGCGTCCGATAACGACACTTCAAACGGCAAGACATCGGTCGTCATAACGGCATCCTTACTCAGAACGGCGCATCGCCTTCGATCGTGGTGCGGTGCAGGTGGCGGATATAGGTTGGATCGTCGAGCCGGCTTTGGTCGGCGATATGCAGGACGCTGCGGTTGTCCCAGAAGGTCAGGTCGCCCACCCGCCACTTGTGGAAATAGGCGAATTCCGGCCGGGCGCAATGCTCGAACAGATCGGACAGAATGCGGTCGGATTCCGCTTCGTCCAAACCTTCGATGGCGATCGTGTGCTGCGAATTTGCGAAGATCGATTTCCGCCCGGTCTCCGGATGGGTGCGGACGATCGGATGCGTGACCGGCGGGGTCCTGTCCTTTTGCGCCTGGCTCAGCGGACGTTTGAACGAACGCTTCGCGTTGTTGCGCCCAGCGAGAAAGACGCCGCGCTTATCCTCGACGGCGTTGCGCAACGCCGCCGGTAGCGCTTCATACGCCGCGTGCATGTTGGCGAAACCCGTATCGCCGCCATGGTCCGGTATCTCCACGGCATAGAGCATCGTGCCGAGCGCGGTCTTTTCCCTGTAAGCGAGGTCGGAATGCCACATCGGGCCGGCGTCGGGGAGCCCGATAAATTTCCCATTTTCCCGCTTGGTCGACACCATGAGGACTTCGGGGAAACCGCCGAGCACCGCGTCATCGGCCGGATGATAATCCAACGGCCCGAACCGTTTGGAGAAATCGATCTGCGCTTGGGGCGGTAGCGTCTGATCGCGGAAGACCAATACGTGATGGTCGAGATGCGCCCGGTGGACCATCGCGAAGGTCTCGTCGTCCAACGGCTTGGACAGATCGAGCCCGATCACTTCGGCGCCAAGCGCATCGGACAACGGACGGATATCGAACCTCATGGTGAAAGCCTTTTATTCCGCCGCGGCGCCCTCGGCCGCCTCTTCCGCCCACGGTGCCACGACGGGCCCGCCCTGCACCAATACCCGGTGCAACAGGCGCGCCTGCGTGTGATCGACTGCCGTGCGTGCGTGCATGACCGCCTGATTGTCCCACATGATCAGGTCGCCCGGCTGCCAATCGTCCTGTTCCCAGACGAATTTCTCCTGCGTTGCGTGCGCCCACAACTTGTCGAGCAATGCCTCGCTCTCGGGTTCCGACAGTTCGACGATGTGCGACGACGGCCCGTCGTAACGGCGCCCAAGATAGAGCGCCCGTTTCTTCGTGATCGGATGCACCCGCACGATCGGATGGACTGGTCCGATGACGTCCTCGCGGGTCGCGGCCTTCTCGAAAGTCACGCGTACTTTACCCGACGTGTTGCGGCTACGGTCGTGTTTGATGTGTTTCCCTTCGATTTCCTGCTTCAGGTCGTCGGGCAGCGTTTCATATGCCAGGTACTGATTACAGAAACGCGTGTGCCCGCCGCCGTTCGTCGGCACCCGCACCGCGTTCAGCAGGCTGCCCATCGGCGGCATCTCCATATAGGAGTTGTCGGAGTGCCAGAGCAGTTCCGCGCTGCCGGACCCTTCCGTCTTGAGCTGCGGCTTCCCTGCCTTGTCCAGATTCGAGATATAGGTAACCCCCGGCACGTCGGCGATCCGCGC
The DNA here is from genome assembly GCA_965228975.1 of Alphaproteobacteria bacterium. Classification (GTDB taxonomy): domain Bacteria; phylum Pseudomonadota; class Alphaproteobacteria; order UBA8366; family UBA8366; genus JAJFJD01. The sequence goes on along the minus strand of OZ245851.1, from coordinate 13,061 downwards.
CGAATCGCCCGGCGTGTGGCCATCCTTCAGGTAGAAGCTGTGCGATCCGGGAACCATCAGCCCGCCGAATAGGTTGGCGAGTTCCGCCATCCGCTCCTTTTCCAGGAACTGCCCACGCAACAGCAGCACCATATGTTCGGCCCAAATCTCCTTGATCCGGGCAATCAATTCCTCCGACACATCCTTGGCAAGATCGATTCCCCGAACCTCGGCGCCCAGCGCCTTGCCGGTGGGGATGACGGTGATGGCGTCTATCTGGTTCTCGGTCATGCGTACCTCCATCAACAGCCAGGGAGGGCATTATCGCACAAGTCGCGGGATAGCATGAAATTCAACCGGTTTGCGCAATCCCGAGATTCGGATTTTAGTAACGGTACAGCGAAAAATCCACGAACCGGAGGCTCCACATGCCGCGCCGCACGATCAAGAAGACCCGCTACTTCGAAGACCTAAAAATCGGCGAAGCCTGGGAAGCACCGTCGCGGACCCACACCGAATCTCTGTTCTATGCCTTCCAGCTCGTCAGCGGCGACAACCGGCCCCTGCATTACGACATGGAGTATTGCAAGTCGCTGGGACTGCCCGGCCTGCTCGCGCATGGCTTCCAGGTGCTGGCGCAATGCGCGCCGGGCGCCTCGGACATGTCGCGCGGCGACAGCGAAATACGGATCATCGGCATGCTGGAATGCGCGGCTAAGTTCGCCAAGGGCGTCTATTCCGGCGACACGTTGTACCCGATGCTGGAAATCGTCGACCTGATCGAGCAGCGCACGACGGGCGTCATGGTATTGCGCGCGACCGTCCACAATCAGCGGGACGAATTGTGCCTCGAAGGCGAACTGCGGATGCTGGTCGCGAAACGCATTCGCGACGAGGCCGCTTAGGGAGCGAGGCCGCGCATGACCAATGCTCATTTGATCGGTAGCTTCCTGTCAGGTGCATGCGACGGAGCCATGGCGGAAGACGCCCGCGATGCGGCGCTCAAATGCCTGGTGGATTGGACCGGCGTCACCATCGCCGGAGGGCGGGAACCCGTCGCGCGCGCCGTCGCGCGCTACGCGAACCTGGACGATGCGGCGGCACCGCTCTTCGCCATCGATGCCGCGCCGGAAACGGCCGCGCTGCTCAACGGTACGGCGGCGCATGCGCTCGACTTCGACGACACCCATATCCCGACGGATTCGCATTTCAGCGCCGTCCTCTGGGCAACGTTGCTGGCGATGACCGATCCCAAATTCGAAAACGGCGACCGATCGCTTCGCGCCTTCATCGCCGGTTACGAGGTGGCGGCGAAATTGTCCGGCCGGCGGATGGGATTCAGCCTGCAATTCCGTTGGTTCCACCCATCCGGCGTGCTGGGCCGCATCGCCTCGTCCGCCTCCGCGGCGGCCTTTCTCGCCCTCGATGTCGACCGGGCGGCGCACGCCGTGGCGCTGGCGACAACCCAAGCATCGGGTCTGCGCGGTACCCTCGGCAGCATGGCGAAACCGTTCCAGGTCGGACGGGCCGCGGCGGACGGAATTGTCTGCGCGAACCTCGCCCGGTCGGGCTTCGAAGCGTCACTCGACCTGCTGGAGCCGGACGGCGGTTTCGCCCGCGCCTTCGTGCAGGACGGCAGCGCCCAGTTGGCAGCTCTCGACACCGAGACGCTCGGCACGGACTGGGCCGTCCTGAAGACATCCTTCAAACCCTATGCCTGCCTGCACGGCATCCATCCGTCGATCGACGCCGCACGCGAAATAGCGGGGCAAGTCGATCCGGCCGCTATTGCCGCGATCACCGCCTATGTGGCGCCGGGCGTGAAGAAGGTCGGCCATTTCGACGATCCGAAGACACCCCTGGAAGCGAAGTTCAGCGTCGCCTTCTGCGTCGCGCTGGCGCTATCGGGCCGCGAGGCGGGCGCAAGCAGTTTCACGGCGGACAGCGTGAATGATCCGACCATACGCAGGCTCACGGCGATGGTCGATGTACATCCGGAAGAAGGACGCAAGATGCTCGACTCCGCGGTGGAGGTGACACTGGCCGACGGCCGCATCCTGCGGGGCGAGACCGCGCTGTCCCTCGGCCATCCCGGCAACCCGATGGATTGGCTCGACCTCGCGGAGAAGTTCATGACCCTGACCGAACCGGTTCTCCGCGACCGCGCGCGACCGCTGTTGAAAGCACTGCGCGAGTTCGACTCGCCCGGCGCTTTACCGGAAATCGCGCGCCTGCTGCGGTCCTAGTCGGCGGCGGTGCCGGTCCGCTCCTTGGCCACGTCGTCCTTGCGCGGGTCCCGCAGTCCGGTCCGCCCGTGATGCCGGTCCGCCACCTTATAGCCCAACGCATCTTCGGCGATGACGATCTTCTGCACGTTTGCCGTACCCTCGCCGGTGAAGAACAGGTCGGCGTAATTCTTCAACCAGGAGACCCGGTATTCGGCCGCGAGGCCGTAACCGCCGAAGATCTGCTGCGCGCGGTCGGCGACCGACTTCGCCGTCTGCGAGGCGTGGTATTTCGCGAGCGACGCGATCCGGTTCGACGGCAAATCGGCATCCATGCATTGCGCCGCCTCGTAGACGAGCGCCCTGCTTGCCTCGATCGCCACCGCCATCTCGGCGACCTCGGATTGGATCATCTGGAACTTGCCGATCGGCCGGCCACGCAGCTCGCGCTCGTTCGCGTATTTCACCGCATCCTCGAAACAGGCTCGCGCGACGCCAAGCGCCTTGGCCGCCACCGTTACCCGGCCCGGCTGCAACGCGCGCATCACGATCTTGAACCCCTCGCCTTCCTCGCCGAGGCGGTTCTCCACCGGCACCGTGAAATCGTCGAGGAAGACCGCGCACGTGCGCAGCGCCTTCGACAGTCCATGCATGTCGATGGGCCGGGCGTCGAAACCGGAATACTTCTTCGGCTCGACGATGAACGCCGACACGCCGTTGGCGCCCACGTCCGGATCGGTCTTGGCCAGCAAGACCCCGACATCGGTCTCGTTCGCCATCGACGCGAAAACCTTCGATCCGTTGATCCGGTAGACATCGCCGTCACGCTTGGCGGTCGTCTTCATCGCCCCCAGCGGGTCGGACCCGCCGTCCGGCTCGGTCAGCGACATCATACCGATGGTCTCACCGGCCAACAGCGGCGGCACATATTTCATCACCTGGTCCACCGTCCCGCCGGCATAGATGCATTGCGGACAGGTCGAGGACTGCTGGTTGATACAGGCGGAAAACCGCACGTCGTTGCGCGCCATTTCCTCGGACACCACCGACGCCGCGAGATATCCCATGTCGGTGCCGCCGACAGATTCCGGGAAAACCGACCCGTACAGCCCGGTCGCGCCCGCCTTCTTCACCAGGTCGCGCGGAAATTCGCCGCGCGCCTCGAAGTCTTCCATGACCGGATTGACCTCGGTCTCCATGAACCGGTTCACGGTATCTCGGATCGCACCGATTTCCTCTGGCAACAGGGCGTCCATGTTTCACCTATTCCGTCGCACCGCCGCGGTAACGGCAGGATTGCAATTTCAACCGGGCGGTTCGTTGCCTAATATAGACCAGTCTCCACCGCGCAGCGGAATCAGCACCATGCCAGCCAGCAATGTCGGCGCGGAAACGCGCTTCGTCTTCGACTATCTCGACCGCAACGCCGCGGCCATCGCATCCTTGGGCGATGCGATCTTCCGCTTCGCCGAACCCGGCCTTCAGGAAATCGAGACGGTCAAGCTGATGACCGGTATCCTGGAGGAGCACGGCTTCGCCGTGGAACGCGGCATTTCGGGTTTCCCGACCGCTTTCCTGGCGACCTACGGCAGCGGCAGCCCGGTCATCGCGATGCACACCGAGTACGACGCCAACCCGGAAAACTCGCAGGTCTCCGGAATCGCGGAGAAACAGGAGATCATCCCCGGCGCACCCGGCCATTGCGAAGGACATAACGTCAACGCCGCCGTGATGGTCGCGGGGGCGCTGGCGGTGCAGAAAGCGATGGACCGGTTCGGCATCGGCGGTACGCTCAAGGTGTTCGGGGCCCCCGCCGAGGAACTGGTGCTGGCGCGGCCGTATTTCGTGCGCGACGGCTATTTCGAAGACGTCGATGCCGCCTTCCACGATCACATCTGGGGCGAACTCGCCACCGAATACGGTCAGATCCAGATCGCGGCGGTCTCGGCCGAATTCACCTTCCACGGCGAAACCGCGCATGCGGGCTTGGCCCCCTGGCGCGGGCGCGACGCGCTGGACGCGGTCGTCCTGATGGATATGGGGATCGCGCAGTATCGCGAGCATATGGAGCCGACGATGCGGGCGCACCGCGCGATCACCAACGGCGGCACGCAGCCGAACGTGATCCCGGCGGAGGCGAGCGTCTGGTGGTACTTCCGCGATCCATCCGCCGACGGCGCCGAGGCGCTGTTCGAGCAGGCCAAGAAGATCGCGGAGGGCGCGGCCCTGATGACCAAGACGACCTGGGACGTCACGGTGAAAAGCGCCGTCTGGCCGGTCCGCGCGAACCGCACGCTGGCCGAAACCGTGCAGCGGAATATCGACATGATCGGCGTGCCGGACTGGAGCGACGAGGAACAGGCCCTCGCCAAGGCGTTGCAGAAGGCCGCCGCCGCGCCGGAAATCGGCCTGCACACCGAAGCCCGGCCGTTGACCGGCCCGGCGGAAATGATCATGGCGTCGAACGACTGCGGCGACATCACCTGGAAAGTGCCGAGCGCCCGGTTGTGGTTTCCCAGCAACGTGCCCGGCGTGAGCTATCATCACTGGACCGGCGGCGCGGTACTCGCGCATTCGATCGCGCATAAAGGCGCGGTCGCCGGGGCGAAAACGCTCGCGGCTTCCGTGCTCGACACGTTCATCGATCCCGAGATCGTCGATCGCGCCAAGGACACGCATGCCGAGGAGTTGGGCGACGTCACCTACCGCCCCCTGTTGCCGGCGGATCAGCAACCACCGCTCGGCGCGAACGAAGAGTTGATGGCCCGCTTCCGGCCCCTGTTGGAAGAACAGTATTCCAAGGAAAAGCCGGTTTTCGAGTGATCCGTTCTTGCCACACATCTGGCCACTCAAATGTGATCGGGCAGTGCGAAGGCTTGCGGTAGAATGTTCCGCAACCGGGCGGAAGCCGCGGCCCGTGAGAAATAGGTTTGGAGCGAATCCCGATGGATATGAGCCAACTCCCCCAAGTCGTCGTTGCCGTCCTGGAGGTCTTGTCCTTCCTGTTCATTTTCGCGGTCGGCATCGGCGTGCTGTGGTTCGCCTTCACCTATATCCGCGACAAGACGCAGCGGGAAAGCACGCTGCGGCGCAACTATCCGGTCATTGCCCGCTTCCGCTATCTCTTCGAACATCTCGGCGAGTTTTTCCGACAGTATTTCTTCGCCCTCGACCGGGAGGAAATGCCGTTCAACCGCGCCGAGCGATCCTGGGTCTATCGGGCGGCAAAGGATATCGATTCCACTGTCGCCTTCGGCTCGACCCGCGACCTGCGCCCGGCCGGGACGGTGTATTTCGTGAACTGCCCGTTCCCAACCTTGGAAGAAGACTCGCGGGAGCCGGGCGAGGTGGTCATCGGTCCCTACTGCAGACACCCCTACACCACGGCGAGCACATTCAACATCTCGGGCATGAGCTATGGCGCGATCTCCATCCCCGCCGTCCGCGCGCTATCCGCCGGCGCGAAGAAGGCGGGTGTCTGGATGAATACCGGCGAAGGCGGGCTGTCGCCGTATCACCTCGAAGGCGGCGCCGACATCGTCTTCCAGATCGGCACCGCGAAGTTCGGCGTCCGAAAGCCCGAGGGCGGCTTCGACGAAGACAAGCTGCGCGAGGTGGCCGCACATGAACAGGTCAAGATGTTCGAGCTGAAACTCAGCCAAGGCGCAAAACCCGGGAAGGGCGGAATCCTGCCCGGGGCGAAGGTCACCGAGGAAATCTCGAAGATCCGCGGCATCCACGTCGGCCAGGACGCCATCAGCCCGAACCGGCATCCGGAGGTCGATTCCGTCGACGACCTGATCGACATGCTCAACTATATCCGCGACGTCACCGGCAAGCCCGTGGGCTTCAAGGTCGTGGTCGGGGCCTACGGATTTTTCGACTCCATGTGCAAACGGATCAACGAGCGCGGCAAGGAGAGCGCCCCCGATTTCATCACCATCGATAGCGCGGACGGCGGTACCGGCGCCGCCCCCATGAGCCTGATCGACAATATGGGCATGCCGTTGCGCGAAAGCCTGCCGCTGGTCGTTGATATCCTGAAGATGCACGGGCTGCGCGACCGGGTGAAGGTTTGCGCCAGCGGCAAGATGATCAATCCGTCGGACGTGGCCTGGGCCTATTGCGCCGGCGCGGATTTCGTGAATTCCGCACGCGGTTTCATGTTCGCCCTCGGCTGTATCCAAGCGCTCCAGTGCAACAAGAACACCTGCCCCACCGGCATCACGACGCACGACCCGAAACTGCAATACGGCCTCGACCCCGCCAGCAAGTCCGTGCGCGTGGCGAATTACGCGAAGAACATGCAGAAGGAAATCGGCATCATCGCCCATAGTTGCGGTGTGCCGGAGCCGCGCCTGCTGAAGCGCTACCACGCGCGCATCGTGCTCGACAACGGCCGCAGCATCGCCATGGACGAACTCTACCCCGAGCCGGAGTTGCAACAGGCGGCGGAGTGATTATTCCGGCAGATTGGATCAATGCGCTCGATTGGCGGTAAGGTCTCGGGGTTAGCCGGAGCCCTGAAAAGCTATCCCAATCCACGGAGAGGCCGCCATACCGCCGTCCAGCCCCGATCCGGCCGTGCTTCTCACGGCAGCCATCGAGCGAAGCCAGCCCACGCTCAGCGAACCCGACGGTAAGGCGATCCTGTCCGCCTTGGGCATTACCGTACCGCGCGGCCAAACCGTAGACGACCCCGGGAAGGTCGGCGGCGCCTGTTCATCGCTGACCTTTCCTGTCGCGGTAAAAGGTGTCGCACCGACACTTGTCCACAAGAGCGACGCGGGCGCGGTACGCCTCGATTTGAAATCGCCGGACGACGCGAAGGCAGCCGCCGCCGAAATGCAGAAAGCCATTGCTGCGCAGGGGCTCGCGCTCGACGGTTTCCTCGTCGAGGAAATGGCGCCGGCCGGACATGAGGTGATCGTCGGCGGATTCAACGACCCGCAATTCGGCCCCGTCGTCATGGTCGGGTTGGGTGGCGTGTTCGTTGAAATCTTCGCCGACGTGGCGTTTCGTCTCTGCCCGATCGACCGGGCCGACGCGGAGGAAATGCTGGCCGAGCTGACTGCCGCCCCGATCCTGGAAGGCGCGCGGGGCGGCGCCGTCGCGTCGAAGGATGCGCTGCTGGACGTTCTCCTGCAGGTCGGCGGCGGCAACGGACTGATGATGCGTTTCCGAAACCAAGTCCGGGAAATCGACATCAATCCGCTAATCGTGTCTGCCGACAACGCGGTCGCCGCCGATGCCCGCATCGTGCTCAACACCGGAACCGGCCATCCATCCCAAATCCTCCTTCCCGCCTACGACGCCGAAACCATCCGCGCCCGGTTCGCCCCGCTGTTTACGCCGAAGCTGATGGCGGTGATCGGCGCGTCGACCAACCGTCCGAACCGCGCCAACATTGTCATCGACCAATTGCTGACATACGGCTTCGACCGCGAGAAGCTGATCGCGATCCACCCGACCGCGACGGAACTGGATGGGTTGAAGGCTTATCCCAGTTTCGCCGACACGCCGGCGCCGGTCGATTACGCCTATGTCGCGATCCCGGGTGCGCGGGTGCCCGACCTGCTGAGCCAGGCGAAGGGTCGCCTGAAATTCGCGCATGTCACGTCGAGCGGGTTCACCGAAAGCGGTAACGACATCTTGCAACGGGACCTGGTCGACGCGGCACGGGAGGCCGGCGTACGGGTGCTGGGGCCGAACTGCAACGGCGGCCATTCGCCGCGCGGCGGCCTGACCTTCTGCTACGACGCCCTGCCCGAGAGAGGCTCGGTCGGGGTCATCCTGCAAAGCGGCGGGCTCGGCGTCGACACCATCCGGCGCGGCAACCATCGCGGCCTGCGTTTCAGCGGTGTGATGACGGTCGGCAATTGCGCCGATATCGGTCCGGAAGACTTACTGGAGTTCTATCTCGCCGACCCCGACACGCGGGTGATCGGGATGTATCTCGAAGGCGCGAAGGACGGCCGGCGGATGTTCGACCTCCTGCGTAATCGGATGCCGGTAAAGCCGGTGGTTATCCTCAAAGGCGGCCGCAGCGAACTCGGCCATTCGGCCGCGGTATCGCATACCGGCGCCCTCGCCGGGGACGACCGGGTGTGGGACGCGTTGTCGCGGCAGACCGGCACGATCTTGGCCGAGACCTTCGACGAATTCATCGACAAGCTGCTGGCGCTGCAATGCTTGACCCCGCGTCCCGACCGTCCGACGACCGAGGCCGTGCTGTTCGGCAACGGTGGCGGGACCAGCGTGCTGGGCGTCGACACCTTCGCGCGCGCGGGTATCACCGTGGCGCCGTTCCGTCAGTCGACCGTGGACATGCTGGACGCGTTGGCGCTCGATCCGGGCGCCACCTACAACAACCCCGTCGACGCGCCGCGCCCGGTCTTGATCTCCAATGAAGGGCGCGATGCGGAAACGGTCTTGCGTACCATCTTCGAACAGGAATCGCCGCAGGCGGTCGTCATGCATATCAACATGTCGGTCATCGTCAGTCAGGCGGACGACGGTGATCAATTGATGGTGAATTTCCTGGATGCGGGCGAACGTGTCCGCCGCGATCACCCGGACAAAGCGCATTTCCTATTGGTGCTTCGGTCCGACGGCAATCCGCGCTATGAGGAAGCGAAGGTCCGGTACCGTGCTCTCGCGCTCGACCGCGGCATCCCGACCTATGACGAATTGCCGGCCGCATCCAACGGCGTCGCCGCCATCGGCCAACACGAACGCTATATGGCCCGGCGCGCATGACCCCGGCCGACGCAAGAAAATCAGGAGGCTCAATGGATCCCGAAACCCGACTGCGAGACGCCGGCTTGGTCCTGCCCGAACCGGGCCGGCCAGCATTCGACTACGAGCCTTACAAGCTGCACAACGGCATCGTGTATCTGGCCGGACAACTCGCCAAGGAAGACGGCGAGATAAGATCGTTGGGCAAGGTGGACCGTGACGTGGACGAAGCGGAAGCCGCGCGGCAGATGCAGATTTGTGCGCTGCAGGCTCTGAACTGGATGAAACATGCGGCGGGCGGCGACCTGGCTCGTATCGCGGGCATTCTGCAACTTCGCTGCTATGTTTCTTGCACCGAGGAGTTCGACGGCATCTCGCGGATCGCCGATCACGCCTCCGGCGTTTTCACGACCGCCTTTGGCGACGCGGGCAAACATCCCCGCAGCGTGCTCGGCATGATGCGCCTGCCGCAGAACGCCCCGGTCATGATCGACCTTCAGGCGGCGGTTAAGTAACGCCACGACAGAGGATCACGATCGAATGGTTCAAATCCGAATCGGCTTCATCGGCGATAGCATCACCCATGGGACCGGCGACGAGACACTGCTCGGCTGGCCGATGCGCGTCGGCCAAGCGGAAGTGGCGCGCGGGCATGACGTGACGGTCTACAACCTCGGTATTCGCGCCGATACGTCGGCGCTGATCGAACCGCGTTGGGATGCGGAATGCCGCGCCCGGCTGAAACCCGGATACAATTGCGCCACGGTGTTCGCCGTCGGCATCAACGATAGCGCCCATGAAAAAAGCGAGGCGATGGACGGGCAGCGCGTGCCGCTCGACCGCTCGCTCGACCTGATCGGCGACATGCTGACCAAGGCAAAGGAGTTCGGCCCGGTCCTCTCCGTCGGCCCGACGCCGGTCGTCGAAGCGATGATGCCGTTGGACCGCCTGCCCGGCGTCATCTACGACTTCCGGAACGACGACATCGCCGCGTATAGCGCGGCCTATGCCGATATGGCGGCGAACCACGATGTTCCCTATCTGGATGTCTATGCGCCGCTGAGCACGGACCCGGCATGGGACGCCGCGTTGCGGGCGTCGGACGGTCTGCACCCGACCGCGGCGGGATATGAGATCATGGCCACCCACATCGAAAACTGGTCCGGCTGGCGCAGCCTGTTCGACGACTAATCCCGGTTACGTACCCGGAACCTCGATATCGACGAAGGGAGCGTATTGCTGACCGGCATGACTGTCGCTATCCATCAGGTCTCCCTGGAAATAAGGCCGCGGGATCGACGCCTTGAAGGCGTAGCAGTTGTCGACCTCGAAGAACTGCACCTGGTTCTCGGAAATCTTGTAGGTCTCGGCGATCAGCTTGCGGCTCAATACGCCGGACTTCTTGACCTTTTCATAGGTCTCTTCGTCGCCGAACATCACATCGATGGTCATCACGAACGGGCCGGCATTCTTCGACCGGATCAGTTTCGCCAGTTCGCCTAGGGTCGCCATGCCGTCACTCTCCCTCGCCGCCCGTCAGCCCACGTTCACGTATTCGATGGGGAACATCTCATACGGGTCGTCCGGCTCGACCACATGGTTGACGTTGAACCGGTACACCGCGCCACGCTCGAGATGGGCGGGACTGTAGGTGCAGGCGAGGCCGGTGATCAGGCCGCTCCACTCGGGGATCGGCTCATGTAGCGCCTTGTGGCGCGCGACGGTCGCAACCGAGGTCGCCATATCCTGGGTCGGCGCGGTCGCCTCCATGATCATGCAGACCTCGTGGGTGCGCAGTTCCGTCTCCGGTTCCAGCGGCCCCATCACCCCGTCCCTGCCGTAGACGCGGATGTTGAAGACGTAGTCGTCGCGGCTGATCGTATCGCCGTAGATGTCATGTACGCGCTTGTGCACGCTCGCGTAGATCTTCTCGATCCAGCTATCGAGCTGACGCAGGATGTACGGATCGCGCACGCCGCCGATGACGATGGTCTGGTAGCCGACCAGCTCGGCCCCTTCGAGCTTCACCGTGTAGCGATCGGCGGGCTCGAAGGCGCTGTTCGACACGCGCACCCGTTTGTCATCGAGCGCTTCGTATGTCGAACCGCTGAGGTCCATCGTCCCGTTCGACTCCACCAGCCGGAACGGATCGGCATTTTCATACAGGCTATGCGAGGCCACGCTCTGCGGCGTGCAGCGCAGCGTGTCGTCCAGCGCCTCGATGTCGAAATGATCGCTGCGGCAGGTCGCGAACAAGCTGTCCGACGCCTTGCGCTGCTCGACCGCCGCCGTCCCGCATTCCAGGATCTTCGCCGCATGCCAGGCGATCCCTTCCGGGATACCGTTGCGGATCGGAATGCCGGCGTAGATCGCGCAGTCGCTCGACCGGCCCGTCAACACGACCTCGGCACCATTGTCCAACGCCTTCATGAACGGTTCCTCGCCCATCATGCCGACGATGCGCTCGGACTTGTCGATCGTTTCCTCGTCGAAATGCGGCGCCGGGTCGAGCGGTTTGATCCGGCCTTCGCGGAGCCGTTTCTTGAGATACTCTTTGTCCTGTTCCGCATGGATCACCGCGAGAGGGAACTTCAGCCCTTCCTCCTCGGCGATTTCCATCAGGATTTCCCGGGCAGCCTGTACATGCGGCGCGCCACCGGACGTTCCCGCCGTGCCCAAGAGAAGGGGAATCTTCGCCTTGCGCGCGGCCAGCAGCATCAACCGCATGTCCCGCTTAATCGACGTGCGGGCGAAACTGGTTTGGCCGGAGCCCAGCGGAAAGGGCCCGGGGTCGGTCGATCCGCCGTCGCATCCGATGAAATGAGGTTTCTTGCCCATCCCCTCTTCCAGCGATTCGGCGCGAAACCCCGCACCACAAACGCCGGACCCTGCTAACACGCGGACCTCATCCGTGCTGGCCATGACGCATCCCTTTCCCGGTCGAGATAAATGAACTTTCTTCGCGGAATAATAGCGGTGGCGGCACTATCCTGCGAATCGCCCTGCCGCTACAGCCGGAAAGATGTAAGGTCTGCACGAACACGCGATGACATCCGAAAACCGAGGATAACATGACCGAGAAGACAGCCATCGTAACCGGCGCGGCGCGCGGCATCGGCTTGGCCACGACCCAGCTGTTCCTTGAGGAAGGGCGGCGCGTCGCCATGATCGACCGCGATGCCGATGCCCTGCTCACGGCGGCCCGTGACCTGGACAACGTGTTGCCGATGGTCTGCGACGTCTCGCAGCCGGAGCAGGTGGACCGAATGCTCGACGAGGTGCTGAAAGAATTCAGTCGGCTTGACGCCTTGGTCAACAATGCGGGCGTCGCCGATTTCGGCCCGATCGGCAAGACGAGTTTCGAGCAGTGGCGCACGGTGATGGCAACGAATCTGGACGGGGTCTTTCTCTGCTCGCAGGGGGCGGCGCCGGCCTTGATCGAAAACCAGGGCGCGATCGTGAACATCGCCTCGATCTCGGGGCTGCGTGCCAGCACGTTGCGGGTCGCTTACGGCACCAGCAAGGCGGGCGTCATCCACCTGACCCAGCAACAGGCCGCCGAATGGGGCGAGTTCGGCGTGCGGGCGAACTGCGTCGCACCGGGTCCGGTCGACACAAAACTGGCGCTGGCGGTCCACACGCCGGAAATCCGGGCCGCCTATCACGATGCGATCCCACTCAACCGCTATGGTGTCGAACGGGAAATCGCCGAGGTCATCGTCTTTCTATGCTCGGACAAAGCAAGCTACGTCACCGGCCAAGTCGTGGCGGTCGACGGCGGCTTCGAGTCGACCGGAGTCGGTCTCCCCGCGTTGCGAGAATAACGCCGTCACCGATTTGAGATTCATTGGTATCGCCGTAAAATGATCGATAAAATCTGAAAGAACGAATATTCCACTTTCTTCGATTATCAGGCGTTGACGAATGGGCATTGCAATGAGGGACGGGCGGCTAGCGTTAGCACGCCGACACGAGGCCCGCAGCATAATGGTTTATGGACTATTCATCGACGATTGTCATATCCCGGCCGACTCCCGTCGCGCCCTGATCGGCGCGGTTGGCGCAAAGGATAGGCGTTTGCCACCGGAGACCGGATGAGCGTTCTTGTACCCGTTACGG